>WLWY01000024.1 GCA_012103325.1 Alphaproteobacteria bacterium | reverse complement strand
GCTGCGTCACCATCGCCAGCGCCGACAGCAAGGTAACCGGCTCAAACACGCCCGGCCGGTCGGAGGGCGAGGTGGCGGCGAACAGGTCCGCCTTGTCCATATTCCGGACGCCGTTGCCGTCGGCGAGAAAGAGCAGGTCCATCTTGCCAGCCTCGGCGATCTGCGCGAGCCGCATCGCATTGGCAATGTTCGCGGCCGGTTTGTTCCACGCATCAGGATGCCGCCACTCCCCGACATGACTGCCCTGGGCGTTAGCGTTCGCGGCAAGTATCATCGGCATGGTCGGTGCATCCGGTGGTAGCGTGGGTCCCGCTATAAAGAGTGCAATCCTCGTCCGGATCTGTCCAGCATGACGAAGATCCGACACGAAGCTTCAATGAGGGCGATCGATCCGACAAACCGAATCCGTCACGGAACCGCTTGGCGCTACGTCGCCGATGGCAACCGCAGTTCACCCAACAACCGACATGCCGAGCACCGACATCGATTTCGCACAGAGAACAAGGGGCTATGTATGAAGAGTCCACTATCGGCTGGGGCCGGACCCTTCATCTGACGGTCGGTGTCGTCGAGATGGACCGTCTGGCTCGAAAATCGGCGATTTTCATTTATGCTCTTTTTGAGTATAAATGAAAATCGCGACCCGACCACAATCGCGCACGGCCCAACGGAGACACACATTGATATGGAGCGAGAATCTGCCATGGTGCGAACGGCTCTCTGTCACTGCGGCAAGTTGAGGCTGACGGCAACGGGCGAGCCCGAATGGGTCAATCTCTGTTACTGCCAAGCCTGCCAGCGCCGCACCGGCGCGCCGCTTCATGCCGGCACCTATTTCGCGGCGGATCGGGTCGAAATCGACGGGGACAGCAAATCCTTCGCGCGGCCCGCCGACAGCGGCTACACGATGACCTTCCGATTTTGTCCACATTGCGGTTCCAACCTGTATTGGCTGGCGAGTCGTTTCCCGCGCCATATCGGCGTCGCCGTGGGCGGCTTCGCCGACCCAGAATTTCCCGCGCCCTCTTTCTCGGTATTTGAAAAATGGAAGCATCCTTGGCTGGGCAATTCGGAGACCATGGACCAATTCCCCGAAGGCAGAACCGGCCCGCCGTTGGGACACACGTAAGACAAGGCGTCGCAAATTTAGGGGCCACGGAAGTTAGGGGTCAGGAAGTTAGGGGTCAGGTCTTGCAATCACACATTTCTATATTGCCGTCGCTTCGTAGGCGCGTACGGCGCGGCTGACAGTGGCGTAGTGCACGCCGAAATGGGCGGCGATGGCCTTCATCGTGTAGCCGCCCGAAAGATAAGCACGCGCCATCGCCTCTTGCCGGCTGCCGCTCTCGGCGGCAAACGCGGCCAAGGGCGGCCAAGGGCGGTGGCGCCGTGCGCTGCGCCCGCGGTATTTCGGCCATCTCTTCGCCCGCCGCGCGGGCCTTCAGGGCGTCGGCAAAGGCTTCGCCGCCTAGATAGATCTGGTCGCGCAAGCCTTCCCACACCGGCGGGGCGTTGCGGCCTTCCGCGACGAAGCGCCGATAGCGCGTCCGTGCCGCGGCCTTCGTCCGGGCGAACTGGCGCAGAAGCCAGCCGGTCTCCAGCCAGGCCGGCGCTGCCGCGAGCCCGGCGCTCGCCCGATAACTGCTCCAGCGCCAGTCCTGCGCGCGGCGCACCATGCCGGCCCGCACCGGGTTCAGTACCACATAGCGCACCAGCGCCAGAAGATAGGCGTCGCGCTCCACCAGGATCGCCGTGAAGCGGCCTTGGAAGAGGTGACCGACCCGGCCGTGCCGGCGGTTGAAACGCTGGGTGTAGACGCCGTTCAGCTGGCGCATGCCGCGGCTCAGGTTCGGCGCGGGCGTCTCCACCAGCAGATGATAATGGTTGTCCATCAGGCAGTAGGCGTGCGTGCGCCAACGGAAGCGCGCGGTCAGGTGATAGAGCGCGCCAGCAAATTCGATCCGCAATGGTCGGGCCATGCTACGATCCTAGAAAAATGAATGTATGAATGCAAGACCTGACCCCAAAATTCCAACTGGCTGCATCAGCTAAAGCTAGACCTAAGATCGCGGTTTCTACGGTAAAACGGTTAAATTCTTCCGCACCCAATACCCCCGTTCCTCGCGCCAACGCGCGAACGGAGTTCCCAACCCCAGGGAATACTGAAAAAGCTCCATTTACAGTCGCATTAGCTCTTTGAGCAACGGCGTCCAACACCGGCGCCGTTAAGTCCCATGCATCACTCGCCACATTCACAACCGCTGCTGCTGCCAGCCCACTTGGATCGGCGAAATTCACCGGATCGTTCGTCGCATAGACATACATATTGAGCCCATCCGTATAGCCGCTTGGGTCGGGTGACAGGAAGCGACCCAGGAACAGGAAGAAGGGTCAGGTCTTGCATTCACACAATTACAAGAACTCTTTGGCACCAGCGCTCTGCATAAACATGGACCCTCGATCAAGCCGAGGGTGACGCACTGGCAGCGTGGCTGCGGATGGTGCAACAAACAACCCGTATCGCCAATCGTCACCGCAAGTGGTGGCAACAGGGTCGGGTCATGCATTCCCACATTAGGTCCGGTTCACGGCGCGACGCGCAGAACGCCCCCTACCACGTATCGATCCACGGCCGTTTCTTGCCCTGGCGTTTCGGTACCGGTGGGGCGGCGCGGAGGCCGGACATAATCCACTCTCTCGTATCGGCGGGGTCGATGACGTTGTCGAGCTCGAACAGGCTGGCGGCGTTGATCGCCTTGCCTTGTGCGTACATGCCGGCGACCAGTTCCTCGTAGCGCGCCATGCGTTCGTCCGGGTCCTCGATGGCCATTAGTTCGTCGCGGAAGCCGAGCTTGATGGCGCCCTCCAGCCCCATGCCGCCGAACTCGCCGGTCGGCCAGGAAATCGCAAAGAAGGGCGAATGAAAGCCGCCGCCCGCCATGGCCTGCGCGCCCAGCCCATAGCCCTTGCGCAGCACGATGGTGAAGGTCGGTACGGTCACGTTCGCACCGATTATGTTGACGCGGCAGCAATGCCGCACCAGCGCCGTCTTCTCCTCTTCCGGCCCGACCATGTTGCCCGGCGTGTCGCACAGGAAGACGAGCGGGATGTCGTAGGCGTCGCAGAGCTGCATGAAGCGCGCGGCCTTGTCCGACCCGTCGGAGTCGATCGCGCCGGCCAGATGCACCGGGTTGTTGGCGACGATGCCAACGGGGCGGCCCTCGATCCGCACCAACGCCGTCACCATGCCGAGCCCGAACTCCTTGCGCAGTTCCAGGACCGATCCCGTATCCGCCATGGTATCGATCACGGTGCGCACGTCGTAGATGCGCAGCCGGTCCTCGGGGATCGCGCGGCGCAGCAGCCGCTGATCGGGACAGTCCCACTCCTCGACCGCGCCCTGGAAGTAGCTGAGATATTGCTTCGTGACCGCGACGGCTTCTTCCTCGTCTTCGACTACGACATCGATGACACCGTTCGGTGACTGCACCGAAACCGGGCCGACTTCTTCCGGCGTAAATACGCCGAGTCCACCGCCTTCGATCATCGCCGGACCGCCCATGCCGATGGTCGAGTTCATGGTCGCAATGACCACGTCGCAACAGCCGAGAATGACCGCATTGCCCGCAAAGCATCGGCCCGAGGTGATGCCCACCAGCGGCGCCAGCCCGCTCAGCCTAGCGAACAAATTGAACGCCGGCGTGTGCAGATTGGCCGCGAAGGGCACGTCGGTATCACCCGGCCGGCCGCCGCCGCCTTCGGCGAAGAAAACGATGGGCAGCTGCCATTTCTCCGCCAACTCGAACATGCGGTCCTTCTTCTTATGGTTCATCTTGCCCTGGGTGCCGGCCAGCACCGTGTAGTCGTAGGACATGATCAGGCAGCGCGCGTCTTCGTCGGCAAACAAGTCGCCATTGACGCGGCCCAGCCCCGTGATCAGCCCATCCGCCGGGGTGCGCTTGGTCAGATCCTCGATGGAGTGCTTCTGACGCCGCGCCGCCAGCACCAGCGAGCCGTACTCCGCAAAGGAGCCGGGATCGCAAAGATCCTCGACATTTTCCCGCGCGGTGCGCTGCTTGGTCTTACGCCGCCGCGCGACCGCCCGCGGCCGCTGCGCATCCTGGGTCAGGCCTTGCCGTTCGTTGACCTCCGCCAAGTCGGGGCGGATCTCGTCGAGGTCGATTTCTTCCGCGGCCGCCACGTCCGGGCCGTCGATCTCCGCTTCTTCGACGAAGGCGAGCGCCTGCCCTTCCATGACCGTTTCACCTTCGGTCACGGCGATGCGCCGAAGGTAGCCGTTCACGTCGGACGCGACGACATGCTGCATCTTCATCGCCTCCATGATGAGGATCTGCTGACCCCTATGGACCGTATCGCCTTCCTGTACCGTGACGCTGACAATGGTGCCGAGCATGGGGGCCGCGATGGGCACGGTGCCGTCGGGCGCGGTGGCCGGGGCGGCCTCGCCGCTGTCGGACGCGGCCGCGGACCGGCCATGTTCGAGGATCGCCAGCGGGTCGGAGGCGTCGAGTCTCGGTGCCGACGATTTCTGCTCGGCTTCGAAATAGCGCTTCTTGACCGTCTCGCCGTTCACGAAGGCCGGCATTTCTGCGTCGAGGAAGCCGGTATGCGTGTCGCCACCAACGAAACTGTCGTGCCGCAGCACGGCCTGCAGGAACGGCACGTTGGTCGACACGCCTTCGATCTTGAACTCGGACAGCGCCCGCACGGTCTTGCGTGCCGCGTCCGCGAAGTCCCGGCCGGTGCCGTGCACGATCACCTTGGCGAGCAAGGAATCGAAATTTGGGCTGGTTTGATAGCCGGCATAACCGAACGTATCGACGCGGATGCCCGGCCCCGATGGGATTTCGAAGGTGGCAAGCCGCCCGCCGCTGGGGCGCACGCTGCCGTCCTCACCCATGGTTTCCATATTGACCCTCGCCTGCACCGCGAAGCCGCGCGGCTCGGATGCGCTAGGTTTGTCGAGGCCCAGCGACGCAAGCGAGGCGCCATTCGCGAGGTCGAATTGCAGCCGCACCAGATCGGCACCGGTCACCGCCTCGGTCACCGTGTGTTCGACCTGCAGCCGGGCGTTCGCCTCGACGAAAAAGAAATCGTCCTCGGCGACGAGGAATTCGACAGTGCCGACATTCCGGTACTGCGCCTTTGCGGCAAGCTTGAGGGCGGCGTCCGTCAAACGTTCGCGCAAGTCGCCGGACAGGTTCGGCGCCGGGGCGATTTCGATGA
This sequence comes from Alphaproteobacteria bacterium, assembly GCA_012103325.1. Taxonomy (GTDB): domain Bacteria; phylum Pseudomonadota; class Alphaproteobacteria; order UBA8366. The sequence continues at coordinate 17,667 of WLWY01000024.1, read as the reverse complement.
TCTTCTGATGGCGGCGCTGAATGCTGCAATCCCGTTCGCCGAAATGGCACACGGCGCCGGTGCCGTCGCCGGCAATCTGCACTTCGATATGCCGCGCCCGGGGTAGATAGCGCTCGAGATACAAATCGCCGTTGCCGAACGCCGCCTGGGCTTCGCTTTGGCAAATCTCATACGCTGCCGCCAAATCGTCTGCGTCCGTGACGGGCCGCATGCCGCGCCCGCCGCCGCCCGCCGCCGCCTTGATCATCACCGCACCACCCTTGCCCAGGGAGGCGAGGAAGGAATGCGCGTCATCCAAGGAAGTAGACGCTTTCGTCCCCGGCAGGATCGGCACGCCCGCCCCCTCCGCCAGCGCCCGCGCCGCGCCCTTGTCGCCGAACAGATCGAGCGTTTCCGGCGCCGGCCCAATGAAACACAGTCCGGCATCGACGCAGGCACGCGCAAAACCGGCATTCTCCGACAGGAATCCGTACCCCGGATGCACCGCATCGCAACCCGCCTGCTTCGCCGCGGCGATCAGCCCCGCCCCATCGAGATAGGCCGCCGCCCCGGTGCCACTCAGCGCGACGGCGTCATCCGCCATCCTGGTATGCAGCGAGGCCGCATCGTCCGCCGAATAGACCGCCACGGCCCCCAGCCCCGCCTCATTGGCGGCGCGAATGACACGAATAGCAATTTCGCCCCGATTGGCGACCAGCACACGTTCGAAACTCATGAATGACACCCTGTTGTGACGCGGAACGGACGACGTCACCGACTTTAGGCGTGTGGTGTGGGTGGGTGCAAACAATGGTACGGGGCGAGCGTAGTAATCAACTGCGTCGCAACGACATTATCGCCCAGGGTGCCCGTCATCGTCCCCGACACCCTCGGGCTTTTTGACCCGAGGGTGTCGGGGAACGGGGCGCACCGCGCCGCCGATCCGGGGTCCATGCTGAGCCGCGTCTGGCATCGACATGGACCCCGGATCTGCGCGGCTGCGCCGCTTGTCAGGGGTGACTAAAAAGGAGGAGCGTCAATCAGTCTTACGTCGCCTTACAAACCCGATCCCCGCAAGGCCGAGACCGAAGAGGGCCAGCGCGCCGGGTTCGGGGACGATCCTTACCGAGCGAATATCGACGCTCAGGACTTCATTGCCGATAAGCGCGAGGGTGGCCGTGTCGTCGCCATCGCCGAGCATTGCCAGCAGCTCGCTAATCGACGGCAAGGAATCGGAACCGAAGAGCGTATTTGGCGCGACGAACTGTATGCCAAGTGTGCTGACGCCGCTAACCGCACCCGGTCCGGTAATTTCGTTATCACCAAGGAAAAAAGTATCCGGATTCACATCCGGCGCGGTGCGGTCCTGAACAATCCCGACCCCGTTTCCGAGGCTCCAGGTCATGCCGTTGATCGTCATGGACATGGTCGTTCCGGACAGAAATCTGCCGAGCGAATTGTTGCCGAGATCGGAGTCGACGACGGCGGTGTCATAGGTGAATACACCGCTGGCCGTGTCGCCAGCCGATACACCGGGAACGCCCGAATTGCTGACGGTGCCGTTGAATGCGTAACCGATAACAACGGCCCCGCTTGGCGCGGCCGATACGAGCAACCCCAGCAACATGGCGAATGATAACGTTAAGCGCATTTTCTTCATCACAATTGCTTTCCTCATTGATGCTTGCAGGACAAGCCTCCGGCGAGAGCGCCGGGTTGACGGATTGCAAACTAGAGGAGGAGCTGTTTCCGTAATGTGTCGTGGAACGAAGAGTTTGGTTTCATTTGTTTCAGTGTGGGATTTCTCGGTGGATCGGTGGATTCAACATTCAAACGCGACAGCGGGAGTAGCTGAGTAGAATTACGGTCTCGCAGGACGGCAGGACCCGTCCCTTTAACGGCACCCCATGCCGCCACGTTATGGCTGCCATGCCTCATTTGCCGGTTATTTTTGCTGCGACGCAGCATATATTGATATTCAGATATTTCAGCCTGCAACGGCTAAATGAGGAAAATAAAATGGCAAAATTTCATCAAGACCCAGCGTGGGCGCCGCCGACGGACGCCGACCTGAACCACTACATCTCCCTGGGCCGCGACCGCAAGAGAGCGGAGATGAGAGAGATGTTTTATGTTTTATTTTCAGAGGTTAAGGGAAAATTTAACGTTTTACGCCGAGGATTGACCCGATTCACACAGGTCAGCTCCGCAAGCTAGGGGAGCCCCCAGCTTGCCGCAAAACCGACCGTAACAAAGAATAGAGAAGCATCGTGTCCGACATTACCAGAATACAAACCAACGGCCCCTATATTGCGTCGCAACATAGCTCTGCAGAGCAGAACGGCACCGTCCGCGGCTTTTTCTCCGCGCTGCTTTGGGGGATTCGCTTCGCACAGCTTACCCAAGCGGAACAGAACGCGCTCGGCGTCATCGATGCCGATGCATTGAAGCGGATCGCGCAGCGAGTGGACGCGCTTTAAACCGACCTTACTTTAGGTCATGGACCCATAACCTAGGACGCCGCTTCCGGAAACACCGGCATGTTGTCGGGGAAGTCCAGCCAGTGGTGCTTGTTCTTGCCCCAGACGACACGCGCCGGCGGCATGTAGGACGGGTCGGTGAAACAACCGACCGCGACGCCGATATGGTCGGGGCGCATGTCCAGAGTCCAGTACACTGCGGTGCCGCAGTTCGAACAAAACTGGTTGGTCAGGGTTCGTCCAGTATCGGATTGCCGGGCGAAACTTCCGGTATCGCCTTCTATCGAGACGATGCGCGCCTTCGGATAATAGGCACCGACCCCGAACGGACTGCCGGTGCGACGCTGGCAATCGGTGCAATTGCAGGCGACCACCACATCCGGATCGCCCTGCAAGGTCACGCGCAGCGACCCGCAAGCGCATTGCGCGGTGTGAGCTGTCATTCCCGCCCCTCCTTAGCTTTCGATGTCCGGCGCCTTGGCGGTTGGCTTCACGCTTTCCGGGCTGCCGACAACGACGACGGTGAGCTGATCCGGGTCGAGCATACGGCGCGCCACGCGCTGCACGTCCGCCAGTGTGACCGCGTTGATGAAGTCCTGGCGGCGATCCATATAGTCGAGCCCCAGATCATTATATTGCATGGCGACCAGCATGCGCGCGATGCTGCCGGTGCTGCTGAGGCGCAGTGGGAACGAGCCGTTGAGGAAGGTCTTCGCGTGGGTCAGTTCGTCCGCGCTCGGCCCCGCCTCGCGCATCCGCCCCCACTCCTCGCGAATCACGGCGAGGGACTGCGCCACCTGATCGTTGCGCGTTGCGACGCCGCCGGTAATCAGCGCGCCGTGCTTCATCGGATTGAGATAGCTGTAGACGCTGTAGGCGAGGCCGCGCTTCTCGCGTACCTCGTGATAGAGGCGCGAGGAGAACCCGCCACCGCCCAGGATGTAATTCATCACATAGGCCGGGTAGTAGTCCGGGCTCTTGCGGCGCACGCCTTCATGGCCGAACACGACGACGCTTTGCGGTATGTCCATCTGCACGACGAAGGTCTCGCCGCCGGCCCCGGTCGCCACGTCCGACGGGCCCGACGCGCTGGTCGTGGCCGGCAGACCGCCGAAGATGTCGTCGAGCATCGGACCCAGCACGTCCGGGGTGATATCGCCCACGACGCCGACGATCAGCCTATCCCGCGCGAAGCGCTTGGCGACAAAGCCGCGCAAATCCTGCACGGAGATGTCCTTGATCGATCCCAGCGTACCATCGACCGGCCGGGCGTAAGGGTGTTCGCCGAAGACGGCGCGGCGCCAGACCCGGCTTGCCAGCACGTTCGGATCGGTCGATTTGCGCTTCAGGCCAGCGGTGATCTGCCGCCGCATGCGCTCGATCGCTTCCGGGTCGAAGCGCGGTTCGTTGAGCGCCAGGCGCAGCAGCGTCACGGCTTCGTCGCGGTTCCGGTTCAAGGTCTTGAAGCTGCCGCGCACCGTTTCCAGCCCGGCGTTGAAGCTCATCCGCACCGACAGATCCTCGAGCCGGCCCTGGAAGGCCTGGCTATCGAGCTCGCCCGCCCCTTCGTCGAGCAGGCTCGTGGTCATGCTCGCCAACCCGGTCTTGCCAGCGGGATCGGACGCCGCCCCGCCGCGGAACGAGAACTCGATCGCCGTAATCGGCACGCTGTGATCGCGCACCAGCCAGGCCTCGACGCCACCGGGGCTGACCACCCGCTCGACCGTGACCGCGTGGCCCGGCGCGGCGGATAACAGCAGGACGGCCAGTCCCAGCAGCACAGCGCCTAAGCCGGCAGGCGAAAGCCAATTCTGGAAGCGCGATTGCATTCGGTTTCCCCTGGTCAGGTCGTCGGTTTGGACAGCAACAGCGAGGTTACGGACTTACGGTCCTTCAGCACCCTGGCGATCGCCTTGTTCACGGCCTCCGTGGTCACCGCGCCGATCCGCGCCGGCCAGGATTCCACATCCGCAACGGTGCGGCCGATGGCGAGCGCACCGCCAAGGACACGCGCCGGCGTGCTGTAGGAGTCGCGCGCATAAATCGCCGAATCCTGCAGCCGCTGGATGGCCTTCGCGACTTCGTCGTCCGTGACACCCTTCTCCACCAGCAGATCGATCTCTGCGCTCATCGCCGCACCGACCGCTTCAGTCTCGTTGCCCGGCGCTGGCGAGATATAAAAACCGAGCACGCCCGGACCCCGGCGGCGGCCGTTGTACCAGCCGCCGGCGCTGACGGCGATCTTCTGCTCGACGACGAGCTTGCGGTAGAGCCGGCTCGTGGCACCGCCGGACAGGATTTCGCCCAGGACCTGCAAAGGATCGGCCAGCGCGGTTTCGCCGTACATCTGGCTCGGCGCCACAAACCGCCGGGACCAGGTCGGCTGGCGCACGCGCGCATGTTCAAGCACGACTTTCCGATCCGCCTTCAGCGGCGGCTCGACCCAGGCGACTCGCTTGGGCAAAGGCCGGGACGGAATGACGCCGTAATATTTTTCCGCCAGCGGGCGGACCTCTTTCATCGTAATGTCGCCGGAGATCACCAGGATCGCGTTATTCGGCCGATACCAGTCGCGGTAGAAGGACAACAGATCCTCGCGCGTCACGTTTTCGATCTCGTGCCGCCAGCCGATTATGGGAATCCGGTAGGGGTAGTTCTGGTACAGAACCGTGTTGAGCTGCTCGCCCAGGATGGCGGACGGATCGCTCTCCGTACGGCTGCGCCGTTCCTCGATCACAACCTGGCGCTCCGGCTCGATGATCTCGTCGGTGAGCACTAGGTTGGTCATGCGGTCGGCCTCGATCTCCATCATCAACGGCAGCCGGTCGACCGCCACGGATTGGAAGTACCCCGTATAATCCTGCGAGGTGAAGGCGTTCTCGCGCCCGCCATTGCGCGCCACCGTCGCCGAGAACGCGCCGGGCTTGAGTTTTTCCGTGCCCTTGAACATCAGATGTTCGAAATAATGCGCCAGACCCGACTTGCCCGGCGGCTCGTCCATGGCACCGACCTTGTACCAGACCATGTGGGTGACGACCGGCACGCGGTGATTGGTCACCACGACCACCTGCATCCCGTTGTCGAGGGTAAAGGATTCGGGCTTGAACACGGCCGCACCGGCAACCGAGGGCACACCGGCGAGGAACAGGAAAACCGTCAATAAACGCGAAAGGGCGCGCCGCTGCATAGAGCACTCCAGAAACTGCTGAAACCGTCAGGGAGAAGATGGGGCTTTAGCTGCCGGCGCTCAAGGTTATCCGCCCCCGCGCACGGCGATTTGATCACAAATGGACCCTAAAACAGCAATCCGGCTTCTTTTCGCTTGATCGTCGGCGTCACGCCTTCGGTAACCGGCTTGCCGAGAATTTCATTTTCACGCAACCGGCGCGACTCGCCCTTCGCGTCGACGACCGTGCGGAAATTGTCCGCCTTTTTCTCCTTGTCGCGCCAAAACAGCAAGGAGTCCACAAAACTGGTATCCTCCGGGCTCGCCGCACCGGCGGCTTCGCGGTTGATGACATCGCGGATTTCCGGGTCGACATTGATCGCACCGGTCAGTTTCAACAGCGCGACCTCGCTGCCCGAACGGCCGGCGGCGCGCCGTTCCTCCTCCGCCCGGACGTTCCGCCGCGTGCGTTGCGGCTTGGCTTCCGTGCGAATCAGGCTCTTCTTTGCCTCCGAGCGCGCCGACACTTCCTGTGGGCGCGTCGCACCGGGCCGCGGCGGGCGCAAGCCGAAGTTCGGCGGCAAGGTCAGCGGCGCGCGCTTGACCACGGCGAATTCGTCCGGCGACGATTTCTCGAACCCCAAAATATTACCGCTTCTGTCGCTGCATCCGGCAAGCAAGGTGAGTGCGGAAACACCAACAACAAAAGATACAAGGCTACGAATTCTCATTAATTCCGCCTCCCATCACCGCTACCGCTGTAATAGCGCTGCATGTTATTTGCTTTCCTTCCGGTCCACAAACAACCCTTCCAGAATAATTAATACCACACCAACGGTTATTGCGGAATCCGCAATATTGAACGCGGGCCAGTGATAGCCGGTGGCGTGAAAATCGAGGAAATCGATCACCGCGCCATGCCAAAGCCGATCGACCGCATTGCCGAGCGCGCCGCCGATAACACCGCCGAGCGACACCGCCAACAACCTGTTCTCCGCACGATGCAGCCACACACCCAGAAATCCTGAAACACCCGCGGCAAAAACGGCAAAGGCCGGCTGCACCCAAGCCGCATCGCTGCTGAACAGTCCGAAGCTGACGCCACGGTTGCCGACCAGCACGAGATTGAAGAAGCTCGTTACTTCAATAATGCGCGGGGGCGCCATTACCTCGTTCAGGATGTACCACTTCGACAGCTGATCGGCTGCGATGACGAGTACAGCGACACTGATCCCAAGTCGGAACAAAGGGATGGCGTTTTACTCCGCCGCCGGGCGCAACGTCCGCACCACACTGGCGCAGCGGCCACATATTCCGGGCAGCCCAGTGTCCAATCCGACATCCGGCATGATGCGCCAGCAACGCTCGCATTTGTCGCCGTCTGCCGGATCCACGACGACGCCGACATCCGGCACGTCTTCCAGTGTAAAGGCACCGCTTGGAGCGCTTCCTTCGACCAGCGTCACACCTGACGTGATTGAGATTTCCGCCGCATCGACACCTTGGAAGGCGGCAATTGCCTCTGCGCTCAAATAGACGGTGGGCGCTGCCTGCAGGCTCGATCCCATGCGCTTTTCCGCGCGCTCGATTTCCAGCGCGCCGGTCACGACCCGGCGAACCTGCCGTATAGTGTTCCATTTATCGGCCAAGGCATCGTCACGCCATTCGTCGGGGATATCCGGGAATTGCCGCAGATGCACGCTGTTGTCCGCCGCTTCGCCGGTGCGGGCGATCCATGCTTCTTCCGCCGTGAAGCAGAGGATCGGCGCGAACCACGCCGTCAGACAGTTGAAGATCTCGTCCAGCACGGTCAGCGTTGCGCGGCGCGTCGGATTATCCTCGGCGTCGCAATACAGGCTGTCCTTGCGGATATCGAAATAGAATGCCGACAGCTCGACCGCACAGAAATCATGCAGCTCGCGGAAAATTCTGTGGAAATCGTATTCCGACGCACTCTTGCGCACGGCCTTATCGAGCCCATGCAATCGATGCAGGACCCAGCGCTCCAGTTCCGGCATTTCCGACACCGGCACCCGCGCCGCGGCGTCATAGGTGCTGAGATTGCCCAGCAACCACCGCAATGTGTTGCGCATCCGGCGATAGGAATCGATCAACCGCTTGATGATCTCCGGCCCGATCTTCAGATCTTCGGAGTAATCCGAAGCCACGACCCACAGGCGCAGGGTTTCTGCGCCGTACTGGTCGGTCACTTTCTGGGGCACGACCGTATTGTTAAGCGACTTCGACATCTTGCGGCCGTCCTCGGCCATGACGAACCCATGCGTCAGCACGGCCTCGAACGGCGCACGGCCTCGCGTCCCGCAGGCTTCGAGCAGCGAAGAATGGAACCAGCCGCGATGCTGGTCCGAACCTTCAAGATAAAGGGAGGCCGGCCAGCGTAGATCGTTGCGGTGCTCCAATACGAAGCTATGCGTCGATCCGGAATCGAACCAGACGTCCAGAATGTCGGTCACCTGCTCGTAATCGGCAGCGTTATATTTGTCGCCGAGGAACTGTTCGGGCTTGCCGTCGAACCAGGCATCCGCACCGTGTTCCTTGAAAGCATCGACGATGCGGGCGTTGACGTCCTTGTCGACCAGCACCTCACCGCTCTCGCGATGTGCGAAGACGGTGATCGGCACGCCCCAGGCGCGCTGCCGCGAAATCACCCAGTCCGGGCGCTGTTCGATCATGCCGCGCAACCGGTTGCGGCCGCTCGCCGGATAGAACTCCGTTTCGTCGATGGCCTTCAGCGCCTTGGCCCGCAAACCGTCATCGCCCTGATCGTCACCCATGGTGATGAACCATTGCGGCGTGTTGCGGAAGATCAGCGGCGCCTTGGAACGCCAGGAATGCGGATACTGATGCTTCAGCCGGCCCCGCGCAATCAGACCGTCAGCCTGCACCAGCAGATCGATCACGGCTTGATTTGCATCACCATTCTTGCCGTTTTGGTCATAGATGCGCTTGCCGGCGAGCAGCGGGATGTTGTCGTAATACTCGCCATACTCACCGACCGTGTGCGGGACTTGCTCCAACCCGACAGCCAGAAACACGTCGCGGTTTTGGGTGAAGGTGTTGTAATCATCCGCGCCGTGCCCGGGTGCAGTGTGCACGAACCCGGTTCCCGCCTCGTCCGTGACATAATCGCCCGGCAGCATCGGCACGTCGTAGTCCCAATAGCCATTGCCTCCGTCGAGACCGCGGAGCGGATGCGCACACCGTTCGATACGCGACGGATCGACCACCGCGTGGCGGGTCCATTCTTCAATGCGCGCCGCCTGTTTGACGCTTTCGGCGAGCGCATCGGCGAGGATCAGCTTGTCACCGGCCTTCGCCCAATTGTCGTCGGGCGCCGCGGTGATTTCGTACAGCCCGTAGGTAATGGCGGAAGAATAGACAACCGCCCGGTTGGCCGGGATGGTCCATGGCGTCGTCGTCCAGATCAGGACGGAAGCGCCGTCCAAATCAGCAGAGGCTTTCGTGACCGGGAATTTCACCCAGATGGTCGACGAGGTATGGTCGGCATACTCGACCTCCGCCTCGGCCAGCGCCGTCCGCTCCACCACCGACCACATGACCGGCTTGGAGCCCCGGTACAGTTGGCCCGTTTCAGCGAACTTGATCAGTTCGGCAGCGATCTGCGCTTCCGCGTCGTAGGCCATCGTGGTGTAGGGGTTGTCCCATTCGCCCATCACGCCCATACGCTTGAATTCTTCGCGCTGAACATCGATCCAGTGATCGGCGAATTCGCGGCATTCCTGACGGAACTCCGCAATCGGCACCTCGTCCTTGTCCTTGCCCGCCTTGCGGTACTTTTCCTCGATCTTCCATTCGATCGGCAGGCCGTGGCAGTCCCATCCTGGCACATAGTATGCGTCGCGGCCGCGCATCTGCTCGAAGCGGTTGATGACGTCCTTCAGGATCTTGTTGAGCGCGTGTCCGATATGCAGGTGCCCGTTCGCATAGGGCGGCCCGTCATGCAGGATGAACGGATCCCGCCCCGCGGACTGCTTGCGAAGCTGACCCCAGAGGTCGATTTTCTCCCACCGCGCCAGCAATTCGGGTTCCCGCTTCGGCAGCCCGGCTTTCATGGGGAAATCGGTCTTCGGCAGGAAGACCGTATCTTTGTAATCCGCGCTCATTGCACGGGCTCCATCATCGCGAGAAACATCAATTTTTTCCGCCTATTGGCGGGCGCGCGATCCTATGCATGCCTCTAGTTGAGGTCAAGTTGCTCCGGCAGCGCGAACCATCAAAATCCGGCGTGCGGTGGCACTATCTTCGGCAATCTGCGCTTTTAGCGCATCGAGACCGTCGAACTTCCGTTCCGGGCGCAAAAACTCAATCAGGGCGACTCGCAATATCTGTCCATAGATATCTTCATCGAAATCGAACAGGTGGGTTTCCAAAAGCAAGCTATCGCCGCCAATCGTCGGCCGGTTGCCGAAATTCGCGACACCGTCCACCCAGACGACTTCATCGCCTTTTTCGATCCCAGCCCGGACCGCATAAACACCGCGGGCAGGGCGGATATAATCGCCGATATCGATATTCGCCGTCGGGAAGCCTAAGGTGCGGCCGCGCTGATCGCCGGACTCGACCTTGCCTTCGATCTCAAACGGCCGGCCGAGCATGGCCGCCGCGTGGCCCGGCTTGCCGGCCTCCACATTCTCACGGATATGGGTCGACGAATAAATTTCCGCATCGGCGGATGCGACCGGGGCGACCGTCGTCACCGTATAGCCGCCGCTTTCTGCGTGCGTTTCCAGCAGCGCCGTATCGCCGCTCCGTAGATGGCCGAAGCGAAAATCCAGCCCTACCACAATATGCCGGGCCGCCAAGCCGTCGATGAGCACCTGCTGGACGAAATCAGGTGCTTCGAGAAGGGATAAATCCTCATCGAAGGTCAGCACGACGAGCGCATCCACGCCCAATGCTTCAATGTGATGCGCCTTGTTGTGAAACGGCGTCAACCGGAAGGGCGGATCATGCGGCCGAAAGAACGTCCGGGGATGCGGTTCGAAAGTCAGGACGACAAGCGGTATGCCGGCTTCCCGCGCCAGTTCGATGCCATGCCCGATGACCGCCTGGTGACCGCGATGGACCCCATCGAAATTTCCCAGCACGACAACGCCATTGCGCGCGCCTTCCGGGACGTTCTCGTAACTTCGGACAATCTGCATGCCAACCACCCGCTTTCGAACCTGTTCGGCGCTGTGTAGCGGGTATTCGGCGTTTAGTAAATCGCGCCCTCTGCCGCAGCCTAACGGCGCTTGGGCACGATCATGACCGCATCGCCGTCGATCACCACCGTATCGCCCACCGATGCAACGGTATCCAACGTAATCCGCCTTGTCTCAAGGTCGATATCGGTCACGGTCACCCGCGCTTCGACCGTATCGCCCGGCCGGACCGGCGCCCGGAAATTCATGCTTTGCTTGACATAAATACAGCCCGGACCCGGCAGTTTCATGCCCAGCGTGGTCGAAATCAGGCTTCCGGTCAGGAATCCATGCGCGATGCGGCCCTTGAACCGGGTTTCCTTGGCATAGGCATCGTTGACATGGATCGGGTTCATATCGCCCGATGTGCCGGCGAACAGAACGATATCGGCCTCGGTTATGGTTTTGGCGAACACCGCCGTCATGCCGACCGACAATTCATCGATATGATAGCCTTCCAGCGCTTCGTTCAAGCGAACGTCATCCATGCATCGACCCTTTCATAATTTTGTTGCGGCGCAACATATTTAATTCGTCGCGGGTGTGCAATGCAGGTTTGCGGCGCTGTGCGACAGGGCAACCTAACCGCCGTCCACCCCCACCCTGGCCCTCCCCCATCAAGGGGGAGGGGATATTCTGGACGATCTTTTGGTTATCCCTTCCCCCCTTGAGGGGGAAGGCTAGGATGGGGGGTATGCTCCATCAGACCGCAGGATCCCGAGCCCCTGTAACGCGGCCCGTACGAGTGCTATATAGGGGTCATGCCACTGCCGCACGCCTTCACGGTCGAACCGCACGACCATCAGGACTGCATCGATACCGCAATCGACGTGGCGACCCAGATTTGCGCGGAACGCAGCATGCGGTTTACGAAGATCCGACAGCGGGTCCTCACCCTGATCTGGAGCGGCCACCAGCCCATCGGGGCCTACGCAATCCTGGAAGCGCTGAAATCGGAATATCCGCGTGCGGCGCCACCCACGGTATACCGGGCGCTCGATTTTCTGATTGAGATCGGCCTGATCCACCGGATCGAGTCGATGAATGCATTCGTCGGCTGTACGCACCCGGACGAACGCCACACCGGTCAGTTCCTGATCTGCGAAAGTTGCGGCGCGGCGGCGGAGCTCGACGACCCGAGCATCAATGACGCGGTTCAGCGCAGTGCGGGCGAGTTGGGCTTCCTGGCACAGCGGCAGATGATCGAAGTCACCGGGCTTTGCCCCGACTGCCGACCGAACGGATAACCGACCCCATGACCGAAGTGCAAATTCACGAGGCCGGCGAACGGCTGCCGATTTCAGTGCTGACGGGATTTCTCGGCAGCGGCAAGACCACTGTCCTGTCGCACCTGCTGAAAGATCCGGCGATGCACGACACCGCCGTCGTCATCAACGAGTTCGGTGAAGTCGGCCTCGATCACATGCTGGTCGAGTCCTCCAACGACGATGTCGTTGTGCTGAATAGCGGGTGCCTGTGCTGCACGATCCGCGGCGACCTGATCGACACGCTGCGGAACCTGTACCGCCGCCGCGTGACGGGAGAGGTCCCAGAATTCGCGCGGTTGGTGATTGAAACGACGGGACTGGCGGACCCCGCGCCCATCCTGCACACCTTGATGACCGATCCCTTACTGGCCGCGCGCTATCGGCTCGATGGCGTCATCTCGACAGTGGATGGGGTCAACGGGCTGTCGCAAATGGATACACAGTTCGAGCCGGTCAAGCAGGCCGCCGTCGCCGACCGGCTGCTGGTCACCAAGCAGGACCTGATTTCCGACGAGGCTGCCGAGGCGCTGACCGATCGTCTGCGCAGCATCAATCCGGCGGCCTCCATCCAGACTGTTTCGCATGGCGCGGTCGCACCGGACAGCCTGTTCGGTCTGGGCCTTTACGACCCGGCGACGAAATCGCCCGACGTCGCACGTTGGCTGCGCGAGGAAGCGTATGCAGAGGAAGAGAGCCATGACGGGCACCACCATCACCACGACGTCAACCGCCACGACGATCGCATTCGGTCCTTCTGTTTGACCGCGGACGCACCCATGAAATGGGATGCGTTCGCCGACTGGATGGAAGCCTTGATCTCGGTGCACGGCGACGCGCTGCTGCGGGTGAAGGGCATCCTTCATGTCACCGACACGGACCAACCCGTGGCCGTGCACGGCGTCCAGCACATCTTCCACCCGCCAGCGATGCTCGACGCCTGGCCCGACGACGACCGGCGCAGCCGCATCGTCATGATCACGCGAGACCTGAACCGGGAGCCGGTCGAGCAGATGTTCCGCGCCTTCGTCGAGGCGGGTGCCGCGGTCTCGTGAGTGCGCCGACAATTGTCGTTTTCGATCTCGGCGGCGTCCTGATCGACTGGGATCCGCGGCACCTCTTTCGGAAAATGTTCGACGACGAGGACGCAATGGAGCGGTTCCTCGCCGAAATCTGCAATATCGACTGGATCCTTCGACTGGACGGCGGCCTGCGGTTCGAAGAAGCCGTGCCGATGCTCACCGCACAGCACCCGCATATGTCTGACTATATCGAGGCTTACTGGAAGCGCTGGCCGGAGATGATTACCGGTGCCATCGACGGCAGCGTTGATATTCTACGCGCGCTCAAATCCAAAGGCACTCCGTTGTTCGCCCTGAGCAATTGGTCGGTCGAAACCTGACCGCACGCGCGCGACCAGTTCGATTTCCTCGACCTCTTCGAAGGCATTGTCGTCTCCGGCTTCGAGGGCGAGAAGAAGCCCGATGAGGCACTCTTCCGCATCCTGCTGGAGCGCTACGATATTGATCCGACGGACGCGTTGTTCATCGACGACCGCATGGACAATATCGATGCCGCGCAGCGGCTGGGATTTCACGGGCATCGCTTTACGAAGCCGCGCGCTTTGTCACGCGAGTTAACCGCGCATGGGTTGCTTTAATACTTAGGCCTACCGGAAGTTGACACACTCCGGACTAGCGTCGATACTCCGCGCCTTTCTCATTTGAAACGCCTGTTACAGGCCAATCAGGAGGCTCTGCGATGTCCGCGGTAATGTCGACATATGGTCGCTACGATCTTACGTTCGAACGAGGCGAAGGCGCCTATCTTTACACGACGGACGGGCGACGATTCCTCGATTTCGCCGCCGGGATTGCGGTGAACGCCGTCGGGCATTCGCATCCGCATCTGGTAAAGACCTTGCAGGATCAGGCCGCGAAGCTGTGGCATGTTTCGAACCTGTACGAGATTCCCGATCAGACCCGGCTCGCCGACCGTCTGGCCGCGGCGACCTTCGCCGACAAGGTGTTCTTCTGCAGTACCGGCCTTGAAGCAATGGAAGGCGCGCTGAAGCTGTGCCGGAAGTACCATTCCGCAAACGGCGCGCCGGAGCGCTGGCGGTTCGTTACCGTCGAGGGCTCTTTCCATGGGCGGTCGCTGGCGACAATCGCGTCGGCGAAAAACCCCAAGCACCTGGAAGGGTTCGGCCCCGCGGTCGACGGTTTCGATCAGGTCTCGTTCGGCAATTTGAACGAGATGAGGGCGGCCATCGGTCCGGAAACCGCTGCCATCGTCTTCGAACCGGTGCAGGGCGAAGGTGGCATCCGGCCGGCCGATTTGGAATATCTGCGCCAATTGCGAGCAATCGCGGACGAGTTCGGCGTCCTGCTGCTGTTCGACGAAATTCAATGCGGCAACGGCCGGACCGGCAAGTTCTTCGCTCATGAATGGGCCGGGATCACGCCGGACGTGATGGCCATCGCCAAAGGGATCGGCGGCGGCTTCCCGATCGGGGCCTTCATGGCGACCGAAGAAGCGGCAAAGGGCATGGTCCCGGGCACCCATGGCAGCACCTTCGGCGGCAACCCGCTGGCCGTCGCTGTCGGCAATGCGGTGCTCGACGTTCTGCTGGAAGACGGCTTTCTCGATCAGGTAGACCGGACCGCACGCATCCTTTGGGATCAACTCACCGAAACGGTTGCGAAATATCCGGAAGTCTACGAGTCCGTGCGCGGCGCGGGCCTGATGCTGGGCATCAAATGCGTCGTTCCGGCGGGCGATGTCGTCGTCGCATTCCAGAAGGCGGGCATGCTGACGGTTCCGGCCGGCGACAATGTGGCGCGCCTGTTACCACCCCTGAATATCGACGAAAGCCATATTACCGAGGCGATCAACATCATCGACGCGGTCGGCAAGAACTGGGGCGCCGGTGATGGCTAAGCATTTTCTGGACATCGAGCCTTTCGAGGAGTCCGCGTTACGGGAGATCCTTTCTCTCGGCTCGGCCTTCAAGGACGGCACGGCGGAGAATATGCGGCCGCTGACAGGCAAGTTTCTGGCGCTGGTTTTCGAAAAACCGTCAACCCGCACCCGGGTGAGCTTCGACGTGGGGATGCGCCAGCTCGGCGGCGATACCGTGCATCTGACGCATCAGGACGCGCAGCTCGGTCAGGGCGAGACGGTCGCCGACACCGCACGCGTGCTGTC
Source organism: Alphaproteobacteria bacterium (assembly GCA_012103325.1). Lineage (GTDB taxonomy): Bacteria > Pseudomonadota > Alphaproteobacteria > UBA8366. The sequence goes on along the minus strand of WLWY01000024.1, from coordinate 2,345 downwards.
TCGCTTCGTCGATATCATCATGATGCGCACCACGGCGGCGGACAATCTGGCTGAAATGGCCGAGCACGCCACCGTCCCGGTGATCAACGGGCTGACCGACAACACCCACCCCTGCCAACTGATGGCTGACGTCATGACCTTCGAGGAACACCGCGGCGCGATCCGCGACCGGGTCGTGGCGTGGAGCGGCGACGGCAACAACATGGCGCTGACCTGGATCCAGGCCGCGGTCCGGTTCGGCTTCGAGCTACGCCTCGCCTGCCCGCCGGAACTGCCACCCGATCCCGAAGTGCTTGCCTGGGCGAATGCTCAGGGCGGACGCATCCGGCAAACCACCGACTCGCGGGAAGCCGCGGACGGCGCCGACTGCGTCGTGACCGATACTTGGGTGTCGATGAACGATTCCGCGACCGAGACGCGCCACAATCTACTGCGCCCCTATCAGGTCGACGATCGGCTCATGGCGTGTGCGGACAAGGATGCGATCTTCATGCACTGCCTGCCCGCCCATCGCGGCGAGGAGGTCACCGACAGCGTCATCGACGGGCCGCAGTCGGTCGTGTGGGACGAGGCGGAGAACCGCTTGCACGCGCAAAAGGGCATCCTTGCGTGGTGCCTTTCGTGAGCGACACGGCGCTTGCCGACGACGCTGACGATTTGATCCGGCCGTTCATGATCGATGCGAACGGGCTGCACGGCCGGCTGGTCCGGCTCGGCCCGGCGCTCGATACGCCCTTGACGGCACACGATTATCCGGAACCGGTGGCGGTACTGCTGGGCGAGGCCCTGGCGCTCGTATCCGGGCTTTCCGCCGGGTTGAAATTTTCCGGCGTCTTCAGCTTACAGGCGCGCGGCGACGGCCCCGTGAAATTGGTTGTTGCCGACGTCACCACGGACGGAGCGATCCGCGGCTACGCCGACGTGAAAGACGACATACCGGACGGGGTGTCGGATGCGCCGATACCACGGCTCCTGGGGGCGGGTCGTCTCGCCTTCACGGTCGATCAAGGACCCGACACCGAGCAGCACCAGGGCATCGTCGATTTGCAGGGTGCTAACCTGGCCGACTGCGTGCATCATTACTTTCAGCAATCCAGCCAGTACACCGCGGCGGTCAAACTCGCCTGTTGCCGCGATGCGGAGAACCGCTGGCGCGGCGGCGCCATCATCCTGCAGCGGTTGCCGGAAGACGAAAATCCGTTCGAGCGCGACAAACTCGAAGAGGGCTGGCGCACGGCGCTAACGCTGATGGGCAGCTGTACGCCGGAAGAGCTTTGCGATCCTGATCTGGCGCCGGACCGCTTGCTGTTCAGGCTCTTTCACGAAGATGGAGTTCGGGTCTTTCCCGCACGGCCACTGAAATTCGCCTGCAATTGTTCGCGGGACCGAATGCAGGCGGCGGTCTCGATGCTAAGCGACGTCGAGCGCGAGGAGATGACCATCGACGGCCGGATCACCGTGACCTGCCAGTTCTGCAACGCGGAACAGATCTTCGATCCATTGTCGCTGGAGCCGGTTCATACGGCTTGAAGCCTCGATATCCGGCGCGCATATTGAGGGGAGCGATTTCACGAACGAAAGGATGGACGATGCGGCTGAAGGGTTGGCGCTTTATGGTCTTGCTGGCGGCTTTCTCCCTGACCGCCTGCGCGGCGGTCGCACCGCCGCGTTTTCCGGAAATCACTTTCACGCATTTGCCGCCGATCAAGCTCGACGTAGCGGAAATCGTCTATGCGCCGCGCTATCAGCCGCCGTTAACCGAACCCCATGTCGGGCATGAGTTCCCGCAGCCTCCCGCCGTTGCGGCGGAACGCTGGATCGCCGACCGGCTGACCGCGGTCGGCAGCAGCGGCCAGGCCCGTGTCATTATCCACCAGGCCACCGCAACGGAAACCAAGCTGAACAAGAAGGGCGGTCTGACTGGCGCGTTCACGACGGATCAGGCGTGGCGCTACGACGGGCGGATCGAGATGGTGATCGAAGCCACCAACCCCAATCGCAGGCTGAAGGCGCGGGTCGCCGCCGCCGCGAACCAGAGCCGCACCGTGCCGGAAGACGCCACCCTCCTGGAACGCGAAGAAGTCTGGTTTTCCCTGACGGAGAACCTGATGCGCAAATTCAACGACGCCTTCGAAGCACAGATTCGCAAGGATCTCGCAAAATTCGTAAAATAGAGCCGCCGCCATTTTCAGGCAGGAGACCGAAAATATGACCGTACAGGAAACCATCGAGCGGAAAATCGCGGAGTCGCTGACCCCCGCGCATTTGGACGTCATCAATGAGAGCCACATGCACAACGTGCCGCCAGGCTCGGAATCGCATTTCAAGCTCGTCATTGTGACCGA
>WLWY01000023.1 GCA_012103325.1 Alphaproteobacteria bacterium | reverse complement strand
GCCGCAGGTCATTTGAAAGCAGCCGTCGCCCAGAATGCAGACCACCGGCAAATCGGGCCGCGCCAGTTTTGCGGAGACTGCGCTGGGCAGTCCGAAGCCCATTGAAGACCAGCCATTGGTGATGAGAAAACTGCGTGGGCTGTGCGCGGTCCACTGGCTCGCGATCTGATGGGTGTGCGCGCCGACGTCGAAAGTCAGGATACCTTCGCGCGGCAGGGCGGAGCGGACGATATCGATCACATGGTGCGGTGCGAAGTTTTCGCTCGGGGGCCGCAATGAGTCGTGGAAGGCTTTGCGATGGCTTGAAATTATGTCGTCGGTCCAATCGTTCTGCGCCGGATCGAACGCGTTGAGTTGGCTCAGCGATGAATCGAGATCGCCGGTAACTTCGCAGGCGATTTCAACCGACCCATCGGTGTCGACGGCTTCGATATCTATTTGCAGCAGCGGCACATCGCCGATCCACGCCTCATATTCGACTTCGATTGTGTCGTAACCCAACCCGATGATCAGATCCGCGCCGCGCAGGAACGCCCGCTGCACCTGACGCCGCGCCCGTTCGATACAACCGATGGACAGCGCGTGATCTTCGTCGATCAGCCCCTTGGCCATGGTCGTCGTGGCGAATGGAATGCCGTTGCGCTCCACGAAGTCGCGCAGCAGATCCATATTCTGCATGCGCATGGCGGACGAACCGAGCACGGCAATTGGGTATTTCGCCTTGGCGATCAGCTCTTCTGCTTTTGCGAGGGCCGAGTCTGCTGGGGCGGCCGAATAGGCGGCCTGCGTGATGCTGCGGGGCGCTGTTTCTGTTGCGGCCGCCAGCGCCACGTCTTCGGGAAGGTCGATATGCACCGGCCCACGGGGTTCGGAGAGAGCCATTTTGACGGCTTTCTCCAACGTTTCGACGATGTTGCCGGGCCGCAGGGCGAAACTGGCCTTGGTGATCGGTTTGAACAGCGCTTCGTGGTCGATATACATCTGAATGCGGCGGCCGAGCTGATCGGTATTTAGGTTGCACGTGATCGCGATCAGCGGCGAGCGGTCCAGCCAGGCATTTCCGACGCCTGTCGAAAGATTGGTCGCGCCGGGGCCCAGCGTTGCAATGCAAAGACCTGGCTTCTCCGTGAGCCGGCCCATGACATCGGCGCTAAATCCAGCGGACCCTTCATGCGCGGTGAGGACGAACTCCATGTCACCGGTGCGCATGGCTTCCATCAGTGGCAGCACATTGCCGCTCGGGATACCGAACCCGTAATCGATACCGGCTGCTTTTAAGGTCTTTACGATGAGGTCGGCATTGTTCATTTCTTAACCATCTTCTGATGTGTTTACCGGGACGGACGAGCACACGCCGTGTCTGTACGGCACTGTCTGTGTGTTCATTAAGGCACCTAGCTGGTTCTCGCAACCGAATGCCGTGAGAACGCGAGCAAAACGCTGTAGGGACCGGTGCTTGCGATGCGCCGGTACTCTTGCCATAAAGCGCAGCAAAGGTGGTTTCAGTCTAGCTTTCCTCGAATTACAGAGTTGTTGTTGATGCGCGATCTTTACATTCTGGGTGGCGAGATGCGATCCGACGCGGCCAAAAGTCAGGAATGGCAGCGTTATGTGAAAGCGGTTGTTGTCAAGGCGAACGCGGAAACGAGAGAAGCTGTCAGGGTCCATGATTATTTCTCCCCACCCGAGGCCTGTCCCGACCAGCCATCGGTTTTGTTCAAGGCGGGGACGTTGGTGGGAGACCGGCTGTACACCTGCACACAAACAGAAGTCATCGTTTACCGGTTGCCCAATTTTGAGATTGAGCATTACGTTTCGCTCCCGTGCTTCAACGATTTGCACCACGTGATGCCGACGGACCGAGGTACGTTGCTGGTCGCTGTTACTGGTCTGGATATCATCGTCGAAGTCGATACGGATGGCGCCCTATTGAACGAATGGGACGTGCTGGGTGCCGACACATGGGCGCGGTTCTCGCGGGATGAAGATTATCGCAAGATGCCCAGTACCAAGCCGCACCAAGCACACCCGAACTTCGTGTTCACCCTCGGTGATGAAATATGGACGACGCGGTGCGACCTGAAGGACGCGGTATGCCTGACCGACCGAGAAAAGCGCATTGACCTGTCGGGTGAAGGGTTCCACCCGGTGCAGGTCGTCCATGACGGGTTGCTGCACGACGGCAAGCTCTTTTTCACAGCGGTGGACGGCAATGTCTTGATTGCCGATCCGCAGACCTGTCAGGTCACGGAAATCGTCAATCTCCGAGATATCGTTGAAAGCGAGTATCCGCTGGGCTGGTGCCGGGGCATCGAGGTTCTTGATGAAGACCGGGTCATCGTGGGCTTTAGCAAGCTTCGCCAGACCAAGCTGCAGGATAAGGTCCGTTGGGCCAAGGCGCAGGTGAAGCGGATTTCCGGTATGGACGATTACGATAAGTCGCTGCCGTCGCTGCCGACGAGAATTTGCTGCTTTAATCTGCGCAGCCGGAAACAGGAATGGGAACTGCCGCTCACCGATCTGGGCATCGACGCAGTATTCTCGGTACTTTAACGCGCCAGACCCTCGCGATAGGCGACATAAACACCGCTCGCGACGATAATCGCGGCGCCCGTCCAGGTCCATAAATCCGGGAAGTCGCCGAATATCGCGAAACCCAGCAAGGTGGCGCCGATCAGTTCGCCATAGAGATACGGCGCGACCGTCGAGACCGGGGCGATCTGCAAAGCCTTAATGACGAAGAACTGTGTAACGCCCCCCAGGCAGCCGACGATGCCGAACAGGAACCAGTGCAGGGTTTCCTTCGGTGCTTCGAAATAGAACGGCGCCGCTGCGCTCATCGCAACAGCGGCGATCAGCGCCATATAGACGATGGAGGTTTCGGCTGGATCGTCATCGCCCACCTTGCGCGTCATGATCTGATAGATGGCGAACAGGGCAGCGGAACCGAAGGTCAGCAGCGCACCGATCTGCATGCCGCCGATGCCGGGGCGAATGATCAGCAAGGCTCCGGCGAAACCCAGGAAGACCGCCGCCCAGCGGCGCGGTCCGACTCGTTCTCTCAGGAAGGGGACCGACAACGCTGTCACCATCAACGGCGCGGTGAACATGATTGCGGAGGATGTGGGCAAGGAAATGGTCGCCAGGGCGACGATGAACAGCCCGTTCGATGCAAACATGACGGCGGAGCGGCCGAACTGTATCGCTGGCCTCGTCGTGGCGAAGAGACGCCAGCCGAAACGCGGCCAGAATATCGCGATCATGAAGAGGAAGTGTCCGGTGAAGCGGGCCCAAACAACCTGCGGCAGGGGATAGTCCGCGACCAGATATTTCGCGATCGCGTTCATCATCGGCATGATGGTGATGGCGAGGCACATGAACAGAATGCCGCGCAGGACCTTCTGTCGACTGGCCGCGCTGGCGGAGACGTCGTTCATTCAGATTGTGGTAGCCGCGCCTGACGCCTTTAAGCAAGGGCAATCGCTGCAACCGCTTCCCAACCCTCCGGCCCTTGGGGTAAGCTCCCGCTTTGGCGTGTACGATGGAAAAGGGCTTGGGATATGGAACAAAAATACGATCTGCTGCTGAAAGGCGGTCATGTGGTCGATCCGACTCAGGATTTAGACAGCACGCTCGATCTTGCCGTTGCGGACGGGAAGGTCGCCGCCATTGAGGCGAATATCCCAAACCACGCCGCTGCGCAGGTAATCGACGTGTCCGGTGATGTCGTTCTGGCGGGCATGATCGATACTCACGCCCATGTCTACCAGCATGTCGGAGGCCGCTTTGGCCTCAACCCGGACATGGTGGGCGTGCATTCCGGCGTGACCACGCTGGTCGACCAAGGCGGCCCGAGCTGTATGACATTCGCCGGGTTCCGCCACTACATCTGCGAGCCCGCCGAAAGCCACGTTGTGGCCTTCATTTCCGCTTATGTCGTGGGTGGGCTGGAAGGGCATTACTATCCGGACCTCTACAATCCTAAGGGCGTGGACGTGTACAGTACGGTGCGCGCAATCAACGCGAACCGCGATCTGGTGAAAGGCATCAAAGCGCACGCGGAAATCGGCGGTTACACGCGCTGGGGCAACGAGGTCATGAAACTGGCCAAACAGATCGGCACCGAGGCCGAATTGCCGGTCTATGTACATCTCGGCCAGCTTTGGCCTTTGCCCGATGACGCCGGTGGTGGCGTCGACCCGGACACGATCGTGCCCGACATGGTCGAGTTGCTCGGGCCGGGCGATATCCTGGCTCACCCGTTTACCCGCCATCCGGGCGGCTTCGTCGGCACGAACGGCGAATTGCATCCGTCGGTACGCGACGCCATCGACCGTGGCATAAAGGTCGATATCGGTCACGGCTCTCATTTCAGTTTCGACATGGCGCACCGGGTACTCGACGCCGGTGTGCGGCCCGATACGTTGGGTGCGGATATGCATGGTTACAATACCAAGGTGCCGCCGCCGCCCGGCACGCCGGAAAAGCACTCGGATGAAGAGGAAAACCATCTGTTCGCCGGCGGCGAACGATTCAGCTTGGCGTTTGGTATGACGGAACTCCTGGCGCTCGGCCTGACCTTGCCGGAAATCGTGCCGATGGTGACGTCGAACTGCGCCGACATGCTGAAAATGGGTGATGAGATTGGGACATTGAAGCCGGGTACTGTCGCCGATGTCAGCGTGCTGTCGGACAATCGTGGCAAATGGGTGCTGCGCGACAATGAAGGTACTGAAGTAACTGCCGAGCGGTCGCTGCAGCCGAAGTTCTGCTTGCGTGCGGGCCAGCGTTTCGATGCGGATGCGTTAATCCTGCCCGAACTCGACGCCGCCGCGTAGCGCATGGACGGGGTAGAGGGAACGGGGGTCGGCGCAAGCGTCCCGCGCCGCGAAGACGACCGCTATATGCGTGGCCGTGGTCAGTACATCGGCGACATCAAGCTCGCGGGCATGAAGGATGTGGCGTTTCTGCGCAGTCCCGTCGCCCATGGCCACATCCGCGCGGTGGATATTCCAGACGCGCTGCGATCCAAGGTAACCATCGCCGCCGACATGGTGGGCGTGAAGGCAATCCGGGCGGTAACGGCCTTGCCGGGCTTCAAGGTTTCAGAACAGCCGGCGCTCGCCGACGGCAAGGTGCGCTATGTCGGCGAGCTACTGGCGATGTGCGTGGCCGGTGACCGGGCTGAAGCTGAGGATATTGCGCAGGCAATAGCGGTGGACTTCGACGAACTTCCCGCCGTGCATGACATGCTGCAGGCGCGCGAGGCGGACGCGCCGCTGCTGCACGAACAATGGGGCGACAACGTCTTTCTGGAGTCGGTGGTCGACGACCCTAATTTCGATACAGTCGCGGAAAAGGCCACGGTTCATATCATGCGCGAATTCCGTACGGCGCGGCAATGCATGGCGCCCCTCGAAGGGCGCGGTGTGGTGGCGCAGTGGGACAACCGCCTGGAACAGCTCGTCGTCTACAGCGCCACGCAGATGCCGCATATCGTGCGCACGGGCCTGTCCGATTGCCTCGGCATCGATCATGGGAAAATCCGGGTCATTGCACCGGATGTCGGCGGCGGTTTTGGGTACAAGGGCATCCTGCTGCCGGAAGAAGTGGCGATATGCTGGCTGGCGATGCAGGTGCGCCATCCGGTGCGCTGGCTGGAAGATCGCCGCGAGCAGTTGAGCGCCAACGCGAATTGTCGCGAGCATCACTACGTGGTGACGGCGCATGCCGATTCGACCGGGCGCCTGATCGCCCTGGAGGCCAAGGCGCATGTCGATTCCGGCGCCTATTCCGCCTACCCCTTTTCGGCATGTCTGGAAGCGGCGCAAGTCGGCAGCATTCTGCCAGGGCCGTATGATTTCGAAGGGTTCCGCTGCACGACATGGTCGAGTGCGACCAATAAGCCGCCGATCCTGCCCTATCGCGGCGTGGCGCGCACCGGTGTGTGTTTCGCCTTGGAACTGATGATCGACGCTATCGCCCGCGAAGTCGGACGCGAGCCGCATGAGGTCCGTCAGCTTAATCTCGTCCCGGCGTCGGCAATGCCGTTCGACAACATCACCGCCAAGCATTTCGACAGTGGCGACTACCCCGAATGCCTGCGCCGCGCGGTCGAAGCCATCGATGTGCCGGGGATTCGTGCGCGGCAGGCAAAGGGCGAGGCGGACGGCCGTTTGATCGGCGTCGGCCTCTCCATCTTCTGCGAGCAGGGCGCGCACGGAACCTCGGTCTATTCCGGCTGGGGGATCCCGATGGTGCCGGGGCACGAGCAGTGCAGTGCGCGGCTGACGCCCGACGGTGAGTTGGAACTGCGCATCGGTGCGCATAGCCACGGCCAAGGGCTGGAGACGACCTTGGCGCAAGTGGCGAATGAGGTCTTGGGCATCGATATCGATGCGGTGAAACTGGTGCATGGCGATACGCAATATACGCCCTATTCGACCGGCACCTGGGGGTCGCGCTGCATGGTGATGTCCGGCGGTGCGGTGGCGCGGGCCTGCCAGGCGATTGGTGAGCGGGCGGCCCGAATTGGCGCGACGCTCTTGCAGACGGATGTCGAGTCAGTACAGATCGAGAACGGAAACGTTGTTGCACCCGGCGGCACGGTGAGCCTCGCCGAAATCGCCCGGGTCTGGTACCTGAAGCCGCAGGATTTGCCACCCGACGTTGACCCGGCCGGCCTTGAGGTGACGGTCGGCTACAAGCCGGACCGCGATACGGGGACTTTCAGCTACGCGGCCCATGCCGCGCTGGTCGCGGTCGATCCGGAGCTTGGTCATGTCGAGATCCTCGACTACGCGATCGTCGAAGACGGTGGCGTGCTGGTCAATCCGATGATTGTCGACGGTCAGGTCAGCGGCGGCACGGCACAAGGCATCGGCACGGCGCTGTACGAGGAAATGCCGTTCGACGCGCAGGGGCAGCCGCTGGCGTCGACGCTGGCGGACTATCTGCTGCCGGGCCCGGTCGAGGTGCCCGATGTTCGTATCCTGCATATGGAGACGCCGTCGCCCTATACCGAGTTCGGACAGAAAGGCATCGGCGAGAGTGGCGCCATCGGGCCGCCGGCAGCCATCGGCAACGCCATCAACGATGCGCTGAAGGAGCTAGGTGTCGAGGTGGATGCCCTGCCCATTACGCCGCGCCGCCTGCTGGCCTTGATTCAGGCGGCCGCCACATGAAGCCGGTCGCGTTCGACTACGAACGGCCAGCGAGCCTGGAGGATGCCATCGCGCTATTGTCCGGCGCGGGCGCGCGCGTCCTCGCTGGAGGGCAGTCGCTCGGGCCGATGTTGAACCTGCGTCTGGCGCAGCCGGAACTGTTGGTCGATATCACCTACATCCCGGAACTGAAGACGGCGGAACGGCAGGGCGATGGGCTGTGGCTCGGCGCCTGCGTGACGCATGCCGAAATCGAGGATGGTGCGGTGCCGGACGTCACCAACGGCGCGCTGGCGTTCGTGGCCGGCGGGATCGCGTATCGGGCGGTGCGCAATCGCGGCACCGTCGGCGGTAGTCTGGCGCATGCCGACCCTGCGGCGGATTGGGTAACGTGCCTGTCGGCGCTCGGCGCGGATGCGGTGATCGCGGGTCCGTCCGGCGAGCGGCGGGTGCCGGTGTCCGAGTTTCTCTCCGGCGCATTCGAAACTGCGCTGGAGGTTGGCGAAATCCTGCGCGGCGTGTGGATTCCAACCCTGTCGTCCGCCGCCAGTTGGGGCTATTACAAATTCTGCCGCAAGGCGGGCGATTTCGCCGAGGCCATCGGTGCGGTTCTGCAGGACCCGGAACGCGGGATCGTGCGGACGGTGCTCGGTGCGACCAACGCGCGGCCGATTGTCATCGACGGGGCATACGGGGACGAAAGCGTGCGGGCGTCAATCGACTCTCAAGGCGGCGACATGGACGCGTATGACCGTCAGGTCCATTTCGTCACCGCGAAGCGTGCCGCGATGATCGCGGGAGTTCGGGTGGCATGAAGAGCATCGCCCTGACCGTGAACGGCGAGGCTGTGAGGGGGACGGTTGAACCGCGCACCAGCCTGGCGGATTTTCTGCGCGAAGATTTACTGTTGACCGGCGCGCATCTTGGTTGCGAGCAGGGCGTGTGCGGTGCCTGTACCGTGATGATCGACGGCGCCCCGGCGCGGTCCTGCATCGCGCTCGCGGTGGCGTGCGACGGCACGGAAATCCGGACCATCGAGGGCTTCGACGACGACCCCCGTATGGCGCAGCTTCGCGCGGCATTTACCAAAGAGCACGCCTTGCAGTGCGGCTATTGCACACCCGGCATGCTGATCTCGTCCCACGATATCGTGAGCCGGTTACCGGACGCGGACGAGGCGCGGGTCCGCGAGGAGTTGAGCGGCAATCTCTGCCGCTGCACCGGCTATGTCGGCATCGTGCGCGCGGTCAGGAGCTGCCTTGGAGAGACGGTACCGGAGGTGGAGAAAGCACCAGCTTTCAAGGTCGAACGCGACATGCCGGCGCCCGCGCCGGCTGCGCCGCCGGCCGCCATGCCCTCCGGCGCACCCGAGCTGCTTCAGTCCTTCACCGTTGCCCACCGGACGGATGCGGTGTGGGCGGTGTTCCAGGACATCGAAGCGGTTGCCACCTGCATGCCGGGCGTCTCGCTGACCGCTAAACCGACAGACGGTCATGTCGAAGGCCAGGTAGCGATCAAGCTTGGCCCCATCGCCGCCGCCTTCGCCGGGACGGCGCAAGTGACGCTCGACGACACGCAACGCAGCGGCGTGATATCCGGGCAGGGGCGGGACAGCGGCAGCGGGTCCAGCGTGCGCGGCGAGGTGACATTCACCGTCGTTCCGTTCGGCGCGGAAACGAGGGTCGACGTGACGGTCGCGTATGCCCTGACGGGCGCGTTGGGTCAGTTTGCGCGCGGCGGCATCGTCAACGATCTCGCGTCTCGCTTGACAGCGGACTTTTCGGCCAACCTGCAGGCGCGGCTTGAAGGGCGTGCGGTGGAGACAACGGAGATCGCGGGTGGGTCGCTTTTCTTCAACGCTCTTTGGTCTGTCATTCGGCGATTGTTCGGGCGCGGGTGAGGGGAGAATATCTCCGGCCAAATGGTCGCATAGGGTCGGATAGTGCTCTAAACTCCCGCCAACGAAGAATACGGGAGGATGTCGATGGAACGCTCCTTTGAAAAAGAAGTGCGGTCGCTGCGTCTCGGCGCGGGCGATACCTTTCATGGCGAAGGTATTCTCGCGATCACCAAGGCGCTGCTGCAGTCCGGCGTCAGCTATGTCGGTGGTTATCAGGGGGCGCCGGTGTCGCATGTCATGGACGTGCTGACCGACGCGCAGGATTTGCTCGACGATATGGGCATTCATTTTGAGGCCTGTTCCAACGAGGCCGCGGCGGCGGCGATGTGCGCGGCGTCGATCAATTATCCGATGCGCGGTGCTGTGTGCTGGAAGTCGGTCGTCGGCACCAATGTCGCCTCCGACGCCTTGTCGAACCTGGCCTCCGCCGGGGTCATGGGCGGCACGCTGCTGCTCGTCGGCGAGGATTACGGCGAAGGCGCCAGCGTCATTCAGGAGCGCAGCCACGCCTTTGCGATGAAATCCTCGATCGTCCTGCTCGATCCCCGGCCGCATCTGCCGCTGGTGGTCGATATGGTTGAGAAGGCGTTTGAGTTGTCGGAAGCCAGCAACACGCCGGTGATGATGGAGTTCCGCATCCGCGCCTGCCACGTCCATGGCCGCTTCGAGTGCAAGGACAATGTGCCGGCCAAGGTCTCGCGCAATGCGGTACTGACCGATCCCTCGTTCGATTACAGTCGTATCTGTCTGCCGCCGGCGACCTACGCGCAGGAAAAACACAAAATCGACTATCGCCTGCCGGCGGCGGTCGACTTCATCCGCGAGAACAAGCTGAACGAGGTGTTCTCCGGTGAATGTGAGGATGTCGGCATTATCGTTCAGGGGGGCCTGTACAATTCCGTCATCCGGGGGCTGCAACAACTTGGGTTGGCGGATTCTTTCGGGGAGTCGCGGTTGCCGATTATGGCGCTGAACGTGACCTATCCGCTGGTGCCCGATGAAATTACATCATTCTGCGCGGGCAAACGCGCGGTACTGATGGTCGAGGAAGGCAATCCGGATTATCTGGAACAGGCGGTCAACGTCATTCTGCGCAAGGCGGATTTGAACACACGCGTCGTCGGCAAGGACGTGCTGCCGATGGCGGGCGAGTACACCTTGGCGGTGGTTATCGATGGCCTGAAGAAATTCGTCGAAGGGTCGCTGCCGCAAGGCCTCGACCATACCGATGTCGCGCGGCGCGGCGATGCTGTGGCGGCTAACCGCACACACGCCATCGAACTGCTGGGCGCGCCGACGCCGGTGCGTCCGCCGGGATTCTGCACCGGCTGCCCGGAGCGGCCGGTTTTCACCGCGATCAAGCTGGTCGAAAAGGAAGTCGGCAATATTCATGTCAGCGCCGATATCGGTTGCCACACCTTCTCGACCTTGCCGCCGTTCAATATTGGCAATTCGGTGCTCGGCTACGGGCTGGGTCTTGCCAGCGCCGCTGGTGTCGCGCCTGCCTTCGGCGATAAGCGCGTTGTCAGCATCATGGGCGATGGCGGGCTATGGCATAATGGGCTGACCTCGGGCGTCGCCGGTGCGGTGTTCAATCAGAGCGACTCCGTGCTCGTGATCATGAATAACGGCTACAGTTCGGCCACCGGACAGCAGCATATCCCGTCCACCGGCACCAACTTCCGCTCGGAGCCGACCGGCCAGAACATCCGCGATGCGCTTAAGGGGCTGGGCGTGAAGTGGCAGCGCACGGTCACGACCTACGAGGTCGGCAATATGATGAAGACCTTGCGCGAGGCGCTGTCGACCAAAACCAAGGGGCTCAAGGTCATTATCGCGGAAAGCGAATGCCAGCTTGCGAAACAACGCCGTATCCGTCCGTTGCTGCGCAAGCAGCTGGAACGCGGCGAGCGGCTGATCCGTACCCGCTTCGGCGTCGACGACGATGTCTGCACCGGCGATCACTCCTGCATCCGCCTGTCGGGCTGTCCGTCGCTGACCATCAAGCCGAACCCAGATCCCCTGCGCAAGGATCCGGTCGCGCATGTCAACAATGGCTGTGTCGGCTGCGGGCTGTGCGGCGAGACGGCGGACGCGGCGACTTTGTGTCCGAGCTTCTACCGCGCCGATATCGTGCAGAACCCCTCCGCGTTCGACCGTCTGCTGAACCGGTTCCGCCGTGCCGTCATCGGCTTCCTGCAAGGGCGTCCCGCGGCGGTGGCGTGACGATCCTCGAAAACGAGCCGCGGCCGATCACCATTCTGATCGGCGCGCTGGGCGGAGAGGGCGGGGGGCTGCTGACGAACTGGCTCGTCGCCGCAGCGGCCGCGGCGGATCTGCCGGTGCAGAGCACATCCATTCCCGGCGTGGCCCAACGCACCGGCGCCACGACCTATTACCTCGAAGTCTTTCCCACGGAGACGGCTGAGCTGAATGGCAAGATGCCGGTCATGTCGCTCTATCCGGGGCCGGGCAATATGGACGTGGTGGTCGCCTCGGAGCTGCTCGAAGCCGGCCGCGCCATCGAGAACGGGTTCGTCAGCCCGGACCGCACGACCCTGATTGCCTCGACGCACCGGATCTACGCCATCGCGGAGAAGTCGGCGATGGGAGACGGCGTGCATGACAGCGATCGGGTGCTCGCCGCTGCGCGGGAGATGGCGGATTCAGCCATGCTGCACGATTTGGCAAAAACGGCCGAGGCGAACGGCACGGCGTTGAACGCGGTCCTGCTCGGCATGATCGCCGGTTCGGGCAAGCTGCCGCTGCCGGACTCCGCCTATGAAGACGCGATCCGCGCGCAAGGCGTCGCAGTGGATGCCAACTTACGGGGTTTCGCGGCCGGACTTTCCCTGGCGCGCGATACGGAGGAACCGAAAGCGGAGGCCGTTGAAACCGCACCGCCGGAACAGCGCATCGAGTTGGATTTCCCGGCGCCGGTTGCGGAGTTCGCTGCGCATGGCGTGTCCAAACTGGCCGACTATCAGGATATGCGATACGCGCGCCTCTATCTCGACCGGCTCCAAACCGTTCTCGCGGTGGACAGCCAGCAGAAAAGCTGGAAGCTGACCCGCGAAGTCGCGCGCTATCTGGCGCTGTGGATGTCCTATGAGGATGTCATCCGAGTCGCCGATTTGAAGACCCGGGCCGACCGCTATAACCGAGTCCGTGCTGAAGTCGGCGCGAAGGCGGACGAACCGGTCCGCGTGACGGAGTTCCTCAAGCCCGGCGTTGAAGAGGTCGCATCGCTGCTGCCGCCGGGGCTGGGTGCAGCGTTGTCTGGCTGGGCAGCTCGGCGCGGGTTGACGGCGCGCCTGCATGTGGCGCGCCGCGTGCGCACCGACACGATCTTTGGGTTCCTGCAACTCTGGCTGCTGGCCAAGCTGCGCTTCTGGCGTCGGCGCACCTATCGGTTCAGCCAGGAACAGGCGCTAATGGAGAAATGGCTTGCCGCGCTGGTCGCACTGGCACCGCGCGATTACGCTTTTGCGGTCGAATTGGCCGAATGCGCAAATTTGTTGAAGGGCTATGGTGAAACTCAGGCTCGCGGGCATGGCAATTTCGAGCAGGTGTTCGACACCATCGTCGCACCGGCGCTTGGTGGAGCCGCCACAGATGCGGCACGCTTGCGGTCGGCGCGCGAGGCAGCTTTGGCCGATCCGGAAGGACAAGCGCTCGGACAGGCGCTCGCTGTTTAAGAATCCGGATGAATAAACGCCAAGCATCGGCAGCGCGGGTGTCCACGCCGACGCACGCCGGGCATATCTGCGTCAGTGATTCCACCACGGCAAATCAGTGAACGACCGGATATCGACTTCATGAGACCAGGCGGACCGATGTTGTTGGGCGATGTGGAAATAGGTATCCGCGATCTTGGCGGGAAGGATAAGCCCATCATGTTCCAAGCCACGAGTTTCCCGAAGTTCCTGGAACTTCTCCGGGCCGAGCATCTTACCTAAAGTATCGGGTGCATCGACCGACCCGTCGATCAGGATGTGCGCGACATGAATTCCCTTCGGTCCGAACTCCGCGTTGAGCGACTGAC
Source organism: Alphaproteobacteria bacterium (assembly GCA_012103325.1). Classification (GTDB taxonomy): domain Bacteria; phylum Pseudomonadota; class Alphaproteobacteria; order UBA8366. The sequence goes on along the minus strand of WLWY01000023.1, from coordinate 32,223 downwards.
AAAGCATGCGGCGCCCGCCCATGGCGGCGGCATGGGAATGTTGGCTCTTGTTGCCCCGCATTGCTGCCGTCGCCGAGGTCACCAAGATTGTTCCGCGGCCGCGTTCTTCCATCAGCGGACACACAACCGAGGCAACGCGGAATAGGGCAAAGGTCGCCATGCGCCAGCCCATTTCGAATGTCTTGTAGGTGGTCTCCTTGAGCGACCGGTTCCCAACCTGCGCGCCCAAATTGAAGACGACGACCTCTATGGGCCCGATGTCGGCCTCAACCGCGGCTACCCGTTCTTCAATCGTATCGTCCTTGACGGCGTTGAGCAGGAAGCCCGACGCCGAACCGCCTTCGCTTTCGATGTCCGCCACGAGCCTATTCAGGCCGTCCTCATCCGTGCGTCGGCACAGGACCGCATGATAGCCCTCTCGCGCAAAGCGCTTTCCGACGTTGCCACCGATACCCGCGCCGGCGCCAATGACTAAGCAGACAGGTTTCATGAATCTAAAACTCCTCTTTTTCCCGTTGCCGATTGGTCCCGATTGGCAAGCTAGCGGTGAATTTAGAAAGAACCTATGAGGCGCCCAATTCCAACAACAACCGCCGCGCCAGCCGGGCGACGACGCGGCGACGGTACCAGGGCGTTGACATGGTGGTGCGCATCGGCCGCGCCTGCTGCTGAACGATTTCGCCAAAGTCCTGCGCGATCGACTCGTCGACCGATTTGCCCAAGAAGGTATCCAGGCCGCCCACGCTGAACGGTTTGGTATCGCAGGCAGTCAGCGCCGCGCGGAGGTCGGCGATCTTGCCGTCTGCCATGCGCAGACCAACCGCGACGCCCGCGAGTGGAAAGTCGATGGAGCCGCGCACCCGCGCCTTTCGATAGGCGGACTGCAGATTAGGTTTTGGCACGGCGACCGATGTAACGATCTCGCCCGGATGCAGGGCGAGATAGTCCGCGCCGTCGCCGCTATAGAGTTCCGCCAACGGAAGCTGCCGCTCGCCGCCAGGACCGGCCACGGAAATTGTCGCCTCGTGAATCAGTAGGGCCGGGGCAAGATCGCCGCTGAACACCGCGAAGCAGCGCTTGCTCTTGGGTGCAACGTGGCAGATCTCGCCACGATATTTGAGGCAGAAATCGTTGCTTTCGCGCCACCAGCCGCTTTGATTGTAAAAAATGCAGCGCGTGTCGAGGCACAGATTGCCGCCGACTGTGGCGACGTTGCGATGTGTTGGCCCTGCCACCTCTGCCGCTGCCTGAGCGATGGCCGGGAAGTCGCGCACGACAGTTTTGTCGCCCGCCAGCACGTCGAGTGTTACTGCGCTGCCGATGATGAGGGTGTCTCCATCATGCGCGATATTCTGCATTTCGGCGACGTTGTTGAGATCAATCAGAGCCGGCGTCTCGACCAGACCGCGGCGCATGTTGACGATCAGATCCGTCCCGCCACCGACGAACCGCGCGTCCGGTTCCGCCTTGATGGTCGCGAGCGCCTCGTCGAGCGTGTCGGGACGATGCAGGCGAAATTTGGGCAGCGCTTCCATCAGGCGGCGCCCGCGAGATTTTCTAAAGAGTGGTGCAATCCCCCCCATCCTAACCTTCCCCCACCAAGGGGGAAGGGATTAAGAAAGCAAATCAAGCTAATTTCCCCCTCCCCCTTGATGGAGACCTCTGCGAAACGGGTTCAGGATCGGAGATAATCGTTGGGTTTGGAGGTTGGTGCATAGGTTTGGCGGTTTTTCGCGTTGGGTTTTGGGACGCTCTTGACGAGATCGGCAAGGGACGGTGTCAGGGCATAAGAGTTTCGGCACGTCTCAGGTTCATGGCGATGCACAGGAGATGAAGGTGGGACTGGTTCTTCTGCATCCCCCTGTATCGGGCCCGGCGGTATCGGTAAGACCGCTTCAGAGTTCCGAACAGGCGCTCGACATTAGCGCGGATCGGGGAGATCAGGCGGTTGCGGACCTGTTGCCAGTGCGGCAGCGCCGGTTGGTTCTTATGGCTGCGGTGCATGATCCGGTCCTTGATGCCCCTCGCCTTGAGGCGCCGGCGGCGCTCCTTGTGCTCATAGGCTTTGTCAGCATAGACCGCCCGCTCGTCGCCCTGGATCAGCGCGTCGGCCACTTCGCTCTCATAGGTTTTGGCCGACGTCATCATCGCATCGCGGATCAATTCGGAGCCCTGATCGACGGCGATATGCGCCTTGTACCCGAAATAGGCCGTGCGCCCGCGCCGCGTCCAATCGGCATCCGGATCGAGCGCCGAACGCTCGCCGGAAACACCGGACGGCCGGCTGACCGAAGCCTCGATCAGGGTGGCATCGATCAGTGTGCCCGTCTTCAGCATCAGCCCGTGACGCTCCAACTGCCGGTTCGTTTCCGCCAGAAGCTTCGCCGTCAGTTTCCTCTCTGCCAGCGCCGCCCGGAAGCGCACGAACGTCGTCTCGTCCGGTGTCTCGTCGCTCAACGAGAACCCGCAGAACCGTCGGAACGACAGACGATCCCCCAACGCCTCCTCCAGGTCCGGGTCGGAAAGACCATACCATTGCTGCAGCAAAACCGCCTTGTACATCGACAGCGCCGGATACCCTCTGCGCCCCTTCTTCGAGCGAACCGACTTCAGGAGCTTCTCGAAGCGAGACCAGTCGAAAAGACCTTCGATACGCTCCAGACGTTTATTCGAACCCGCACCCGGCGCCACAAACGCATCCGCAAAGCCACCCTCACCAACCCGCTTCTCACCCATCAAGACCTCCGTCATAGCGATCACTCTAAAGAATCACCGTTTCGACAAAGTTGCTACCCATTTCGCAGAGGTCTCCTTGATGGGGGAGGGCCAGGGTGGGGGTGGACGGCGGCTAACGAAAATATTCATCAGGCCGCACCCGCCGTCTGACGCACGCGCTGTTCCTTTTCATACGCCTCGATGGCCGCCATCAGCCGGTCCGGTGTGATCGGCAGTTCGGTCACGCGCACGCCCAGCGCATCGGCGACGGCGTTGGCGACCGCACCGGGGAAGCCGCTGAGCGAGCCTTCGCCCGCTTCCTTAGCGCCGAACGGGCCGTTCGGGTCGACGCTTTCGACGATCTTCACTTCGATATCGGGCGATTCCACGATGGTCGGCACGCGGTAGTCGAGCATGTTGGCGGCGATCGGCATGCCGTTGTGGAAGCGGGTTTCCTCGGACATCGCCTGGCCCATGCCCATCCAGACCGAACCTTGCACCTGGCCTTCGACCGTCAGCGGGTTGAGCGCGTAGCCGCAATCGTGCGCGACCCAGACCTTCTCGATCTTGATGTCGGCGGTATCGGGGTCGACCGTGACTTCGACGACCTGGGCTGCGTAGCTGAAGCCCATCGTGCCGCCGATGGCCGCGCCGCGATACTTCTTTCCGCCGTGCGATTCCGGGATCGTCGAGAAAGTGCCTTTGGTCGTGATCGTGCCGGTGTCTTCCAAGGCCGCCGAAACTACCGCCTCGTAATCGATGCCGCGATCCTGGCTGGCGGCGCGATAGACCTCACCCAGACATTCGATGTCTTGCGGTTGTGCATCCAGTTTCTTCGCTGCCGCTTCAACCATGATCTGTTTGAGGTTCTCCGCCGCTTCTATAGCCGCATTGCCGACCATGAAGGTGACGCGCGACGAGTAGGAGCCGTTGTCTTTCGGGGTCACGCGGCTGTCGCTGGCAACGACCCGGATGCGCGACATGTCGAGACCCATGACTTCCGCGACGCATTGCGCCAGCACGGTGGACGAACCCTGGCCGATTTCCGCGGCCCCCGTCAGCAGCACGATGGCGCCGTCGAAATCGAGCTTGAGATTGACCACCGCATGCGGTTCGCCGGTCCAGTGCACCGGTTTCGACGCGCCGCTGACATAGTGCGAGCAGGCCATGCCAAGCCCCCGACCGGGCGGCAAGGTGCCCTTGCGTTTTTGCCAGCCGCTGGCTTCTTCAACCCAGTCAAGACATTCCGGCAGGCCATAGCTCTTCACCATCAGATCGTTCTCGGTGAAGGTCGGCGCCTTGAGCAGATTGGCGCGCCGCACGGCGAACGGATCCAATCCCAGTTCGCTCGCCATCGTGTCGAGCAGCGCTTCGAAGGCGAAGCGGATATTGACCGTGCCATGCCCCCGCATCGCACCGCAGGGCGGCGTGTTGGTCAGCGCCCGCGTGCCGGTATAGCGCACCGATTTGATATCGTAGAGCGCGTAGAGCAGCGAGCCGGAATACAGGTTGGTGACGATGCCGTAGCCGCTATAGCCGCCGCCGCGCTGCAGGCTTTCGCATTCCACCGCCGTGATACGGCCATCCTTCTTCAGGCCGACCTTCATGCGGATATGAGTTTCCGGGCGGCCGCGATGGGTGATGAAGGTTTCCTCGCGGGTCAGGACGATGCGCACCGCGCCGCCCGCCTTTCGCGCCAGCATCGCGCAGATCAGCTCGACATTCAGCGTCTCCGTCCGGCAGCCGAAACCGCCGCCGACATGCGGCTTGACCACATGGATGCGCCCTTTTGGCATATCGAGGCAGCGCGACAGCATTAAATGCACATAGAACGGCACCTGAGTGCTGCAATGCACCGTGAGCTGGTCGCGCTCGACATCGTAGTCGGCGAGCGCCGCATGGGTTTCGATCTGCACCTGGCAGATTTCCGCGCAATGATAGGTGTCTTCGCGCACCAGATCTGCTTCTGCGAAGCCTGCATCCACTTCGCCGAGATCAAACTCCGTCTGGCGTTCCACATTTCCGGGCCGTTTCTCATGGAGCGCGATAGCGTCCGCCGCGATAGCTTCCTGTGCGGTGTAGTAAGCGGGCAGTTCCCTGTAGGTCACCTTGATCCGAGTGAGCGCCGCCAGGGCGGTCGCATCGTCGACGGCGGCAACCGCTGCAACCGGTTCTCCGCGATAGCGCACTCGCTCGCGCGCCAGCGGATATTCGTTCATCGCGACTGGCAGGACTCCGTATGTCTTGTCGCAATCGTCACCGGTCACGATTGCGATAACACCCGGCATGGATTTCGCCGCGCTGGTGTCGATGGAAACGATTTCCGCGTGACCGGCAGTGCTGCGCAGAATCTTGCCAGACAGCGCGCCGATAGCCGGCAGGTCTGCGGTGTAGCGCGCGCGCCCGGTCAGCTTGTCCGGGCCATCGATCATGGGCACGCGCTGCCCGATCGGGTGTGACGGCTGCACGATGTCGCTCATGGGGCAGACGCCGCCTGGACGGCTTCGATGATCTTCACGTAGCCGGTGCAGCGGCAGATATTCGCGCCGAGCCCTTCGCGAATCTCCTCCTCGCTGGGCGATGGGTTATGGCGCAGTAGCCCTTCCGCCGCCATCACCATACCCGGCGTACAGATCCCGCATTGCGCACCAAGCTTTTCATGGAACGCCGCCTGCAACCGCGATAGACGACTGTGGTCCGCCAGCGCCTCGATACTCTCCACATGGGTGCTGCCGCAGGCCTGTGCCAGGGCGAGGCAGCTATGCCGCGGTTTGCCGTCGACAAGCACGGTGCAGGCGCCGCATTCCCCACCGTCGCAGCCCATCTTGGTGCCCGTCAGCCCAACGATATCGCGCAGGTAGTCGATCAGCAGCATATTGTCCGCCACTGCGTCCTGCCGCGCCGTTCCGTTCACCGTGATCGAAAGGATCAATTTCATCGTGCGGTTGCCTCATTGATATGCACGTAATATGGCGTCAACCGTGTGTCCGGGCAATCGATTGCATCTCAAACCGTTGCGGTTGAGAAATATGTAACATTAAGGTTTTCACCAGAAAACGGCCGATCCGATTGGCCGCCTTGCCCACAGCCGGTGGTCCATCGCGCCGGCCAGACCAACCGCTCTGGACCCCAAGACGAGGCGCCGTCGAGCGAATTCCAGGGGGACGCATCGGATAAGCGCCATAACACACCGCCAGGCCCCATATTGGTATGAAGCGCGAGCTGAATGTCGAAAGGCGCGCCGGCAGCAAGGCCGGGGCCGAACCAGGCGTGCGGACTGCGTCCGGGGATGGGGGCGAGCATGACAGTGAGACGCTGTTCCGCGCCGGTCAGCCCAATCCAGAGCGGCGTCAAATCCGGGCCGTTGGACCAGGCGGACAGCAGGGTTTGTGCCTGTGCGGCCGAGGTGCTTGCGCATCCCCCGAAGCGCCAGGCGACCATGCGCGGTTCGGCGTCTTGTAGGGGCGCGTCCTGTTCTCCGGCTGAAAGCGTTACCCAATCGGAAGACGGTGGGAGCCCGAGCGGCCACGATAGGCGTTCCCGCACCTGACCCTCGATATCGAGGACCTGATAGCGCAACCCCTCATCATCAAGCGCCGCCTGGACGCAGTGAAGATACTCTTCGCCTTCCGGCATGCGGTGCGCGGTGCCCGCACCCGCACTGGTGATTTGCAGCACACCGTCATGTACCTGGACGTCGAAAGCGAGGATATGGCTGCACAGATAGGCGAAGACGCCATTTTCGACGAGAATTGACCAGAACGTGGCCGCGTGTTCCGGACCGATTTCGCGCTGATAGGCGCCGGAAAAACCGTTGACCGGGAAGACCGGATGATGACCGATCACGAGTTTGTAGCGGGAGTCGGCATGTCGCCGCAATGTCTCGGCCAGCCAGCCGGTTTCGACATGGCCTTCGCCCCCCAGGCCCGACCAACTGGTATGGACGAAGACCATCAATAGATCGCCACGGCGCACGAAATAGGACAGGCCTTCCTGATCCGGTGGGCCGTTGCGCGGCAGGTGTGGCAGCATCTCGGCAAACACGCCTTCGCTCATCGTGTCGTAGGTCGTGTGGTTCGATGTCGCGTGGTAGAGCGGGATCTTCTGTCGGTTCAGCCAGGCCATTTCGACGTCGAGCCAGTGCCGCCATTGCGCGCGCAGTGCGTCGGCATCGGCGGTCAGGCCGATCACTTCGTCGCCTGGGAAGACGATGAAATCCGGGGCCGGCGAGAGCCTGTCCACGACAGCATTAACGGCGGCGAAGGTCTCCTCGTGCGGTGCGTTCGGCACGCCGGAGCAGCTGTCGCCGTAAAACACGAACTGATGGCCTGGGCCGCGCGGCGTTAATGCCGGGATGTGCTCGGGGTCTTTCATGTTGCCATCATCGTGATGGATTGGCCGCACGCAATGATTTTGTGGGCGATTTCCCCTGCGTGCCAAGGAAGGCTACGATTGGGTGCGAGACAAGAAGGAGGGAGGTCCCATGGGTATCGAGATTATTCCCACAGCGGCACCGGTCGGCGCGGAAATACGCGGCGTCGATCTTGACCAAACGCTTGCCGATGCGGATTTCGAAGCTGTTGAAAACGCCTTCAACGACCATGGCGTCATCTTCTTCCGGGAGCAGCCGTTGTCCCCGGAGGGCCTTTTGGCCTTTACCCAGCGCTTCGGCAACATTGCCTTCAATGTCTTCGGCGAGGACCATGGGTTGGCGGATCATCCGGGCGTGGTCGTGATTTCGAACGTCGAGGAGCGGGGGCGCGAAATCGGCGTCAAGGCAGCCGGTTCCCGGTGGCACAGCGATATGTGCTACACGGCGAAGCCGCCGCGCGGCACGATCCTTTGCGCGCGCGAGGTGCCGGATCAGGACGGACTGGTTCTGGGGGATACCTGCTTTGCGGCGACCCATGCCGCCTATGACGATCTGCCGGATGCGATGAAACGTCAGATCGACGGGCGCAAATCAGTGTTTGATTTCGCGGGCCGCAAGCGGGCGCAGGTGATCACGCAGGAGCAGCGGGACCGGTTCCCGGCGGTCACGCATCCGCTCGTGCGCACGCATCCGCACACCGGCCGCAAATGCCTCTACGTGATGCGCGACGACTGCACCGGGATCGTCGGTATGGAAGAAGGTGAGGCGCAGCGGCTGATCGCTGCGCTGGCCGACCACATCATCCGGCCCGAATATGTCTACCGGCACCGATGGCAGGCGGGCGACGTGCTGATGTGGGACAATTGTACGGTGCAGCACATGGCGATCCAGGATTACGAGCTGCCGCAGCGCCGCCTGATGCACCGCACGACCTTTGCTGCTGATACGCCGCCGGCTTAGTTGCTAGCGGTTCCAATCCGAAGCGTAGCCGGCGTCCAGCGTTCGCTATGGCGCTGCCATTTGTCCGCTTTCGTCTCGCCATCCAGGTGCACGGCATTCGGCTGTGGAAAGCGGGTTCTGTCGTCGAGTACATTGACCATCACGTTGGCGTAGGCCTCGCCGTCTTCCTCGGTATAGGCTGACACGTATACGCCGCATTTCCGGCAGAACAGGAAATCGAGCACCGCCAGCCCGAAGCGGTAGCGCTCCAGCAAGTTTTGGTCATGTGCGGTTATTTCGATCGATCCGGCGGAGTCTGAAATCGCCCGCGCATCGTGCTTACGGCAGAACGAGCATTGGCACGCGCGCACCGCTGAGTCCTCGGCCGCAACGGTCGTGTGGTAGTCGACTTCGAGATTGCCGCAATGGCAGCTGCCGTGAAAATGATGCATCGTGTCCTCATGACTGGTTCGGTTACTTAATACTGTACCAAAAGTTGGTCAATTCCAGCGCGGCGGTCCATCGAATACAATGATAAGGACGATAGGTTCTGACGAGGCGAGTTATTATGACTGGGTATCTAAAAATAGTTGTGGCGCTGTCGGTAATGCTGGTCGGTGTTTCGCGGTTCGCTTACGCTGGCGGTGCGCCCAATTTGGAAGCAGGCGAGCATATTGCGCAGACATTCTGCGCCAAATGCCATGCGGTCGAGACCGTGGGGAAAAGTCCCCTCGAACCGGCGCCGCCGTTCCGCACGTTCCACAAAAAATGGCCGCTTGAGAATCTCGAGGAAGCGCTCGCCGAGGGTATCGTCGTCGGGCACGAGGCAATGCCCGCTTTCGAACTATCGACAGAGCAAATCTCCGACCTGATTGGTTACATGCGTACCCTCGAACCGTAGCTGCGATAGGGTGTCGCATGACGCGCATCGCGTCCGCGGATCCGCTATGTTGCGCATCGTGAACACTAGGGAAATAGGCCTATGACCGAGCAGGATGCGGAAATTGCATGGCGCCCGTCCAAGGCGCTGCGCCAGGCGAGCCTTATGCAGGCGTTTTTCGACCGCACGGGTGCCCAGGACCGCAATGAATTGAACAAGCGCGCCGACGACGACCCCGCCTGGTTCTGGGGCGAGGTGCTCGACTTTCTGGATGTGCGGTTCTACGAGCCTTGCGATCAGGTTCTGGACACTTCGAAGGGCGCGCCATGGCCGGTCTGGTGCGCCGGCGGCAAGACCAATGTGGTGCTGAACTGCATCGACCGCCATCGCGACACGCCGGTCTGGGACCGGACCTGGATCGTCTGGGACGGCGAAGACGGCGCGCGCCGCGAACTGACCTATCGTGAGATGGATGCCGAGATTTGCCGTTTTGCCTCGGCGCTGCGCGAACGTGGGTACGGCAAGGGCGACATCGTCGGGCTCTACATGCCCATGGTGCCGGAAGGCTTCGCCGCGATGTTCGCGATCCTCAAGATCGGTGGCATCGTTTTGCCGCTGTTCTCCGGCTTCGGCCCGGAGCCGATCCGGGTACGGTTGAACGATGCCGGGGCCCGCGCGGTGGTGACCGTCGATGGTACGTTGCGGCGCGGTGCGCCGATTGCCATGAAGGGCGCGCTGGATGAAGCAATTGGCGACTGCCCGACAGTCCGCGACGTATTCGTCGTTCAGCGGCTCGGCGACCGGGTCGCCTGCGATCTGACCGAGGGCCGCGATTACTGGTGGCATGAATTCACGGCGGGCCAGCCGGACAAGGCGCCGACCGAGGTGATGGAAGCCGAGGATCCGGCCTTCCTCGTCTACACCTCCGGCACGACCGGCAAGCCCAAAGGCACCATCGGCACCCATTGCGGTAGCGTCGCGAAGACGGCGCTCGATATCGGCCTCAGCTTCGACTTCAAGCAGACCGACCGCATGATGTGGGTCAGCGATATGGGCTGGCTCGTTGGCCCGCTGACCGCCATGGCAACGACCTTCATGGGCGGTAGCCAGGTGTTGCTCGAGGGCACGCCGGATTATCCGGACACGACGCGGCATTGGCGGGTAATGCAGGACGAGGCGGTGACGTGGCTCGGCATCGCGCCGACGACGGTGCGCGGCATGATGCGCTTTGGCGACGAGGTCGACGGTTTTGATTTCTCCGCGCTGCGGATTATGGCATCGACCGGCGAGCCCTGGACTCTGGATGCCTGGCGCTGGCTGTTCGAGCGCGTCGGGAGCGGTCGCGCGCCGATCCTGAACTATTGCGGCGGCACCGAATGTTTCGGCGGCATCGTCGCCAGCGCCCTGCTGGAGCCGATGAAGCCGTGCTCTTTTTCTGGCCCGATGCTGGGCACCGGCGCGCGCATCGTCGATGCCGACGGCAATTCGGCCAAGCCCGGAGTGCTGGGCGAGTTGGTCATGATCACGCCGTCGATCGGCAACACGCGCAGCCTGTGGCAGGACGACGAACGCTATCTGGAAAGCTATTGGGAAATGTTCCCCGGCATGTGGCGGCAGGGCGATTGGGCGATGGTAGACGAAGACGGTTACTGGTATGTCACCGGACGCTCGGACGATACGATCAACATCTCCGGCAAACGTACCGGCCCATCGGAGATCGAGGGGGCGCTGATGTCGAGCGGCCGCATCTCGGAGGCCGCGGTCATCGGCGTGCCCGACCCCGTCAAGGGCGCGGCGCTCTGCTGCGTCTGCGTGCCGATGCCGGGCGAAATCGCGGACGATGCCCTGCGCGGTGCGGTGTCGAACGCCGTGACCGAAGCGCTCGGCCGCTCTTACCGGCCGCGCGACATCATCTTCGTGTCCGACCTGCCCAAGACCCGCAACATGAAGATCATGCGCCGTGTCGTGCGGTCGGTTATCCTCGATGAACCGGCGGGTGACCTGTCATCGCTGGTCAATCCGGAGGCGGTGGAAGAGTTACGGGCGCGGGCGGAAGACTAGGTCTCTTGCATTCATAGCCTTGGGGGCCGTTGCCGCACCCGCCGCCGCTTGATAGTTTCCGCGCCATGGTCCGTCTCACCGATCTCGATTCCGGTTCCGCGCAGCATCTTCTCGACAAGGACTGCCCGCCCTTTGAAACTCAACCCTTCGTTGCCGGGCCGCCACTGGCGGAGCGGCGGGTGGCGATCGTTACCTCGGCAGGGCTGCACCGGCGTGGCGACCGCAATTTCGATCTCAGCGATCTCAGCTATCGGGTGATCCCGGGCGATGTGGCGCTTGCCGATCTGGTGATGACACAGGCCTCGGTGAATTACGACCGCACCGGCTTTCAGCAGGATATCAACGTGGTGTTCCCGCTCGACCGGCTGCGCGAGATGGACGCCGCCGGCGAGATCGGATCGGTTGCGTCCTTCCATTACGCTTTCAATGGCGCGGGACAGCTCGCCCCGGCGTTCGAGCCAACGGCGCGGGAGGTCGGGCGGATGCTCAAGGAGGACGGGGTCAACGCGGCGATCCTGGTTCCGGTCTGACCCAACTGCACGCGCGCCGTCGGCGCGCTGGCCCATTACATCGAAGAAGAAGGCGTCGCGACGACGGGGATCAGCCTCGTCCGTGCCAACACCGAAGGGCTGCGCCCGCCGCGCTTCCTCTGGGTGCCGTTCGAACTTGGCCGGCCATTCGGCGCGCCCGACGAACCAGAATTTCAGGCGCGCGTGCTGCGCAGTGCGCTGGCGCTGTTGGAGCGCGGGGACGGTCCGCCGATCCTGGACGACTTTCCGGACGATGCGCCGGGTGACGGCCCGACCGACATGACCGGATGGAGTTGCCCGATCCCGCTGCCGCCCGCGCCGCCGAGCGACGACCCTGCCTTGCTCGCCGACGTGTTGAGCGAGATCGGCACGCTGTCACCCTGGCAAGCTTTGGCCGTGGAGCAACGCGGGCGTACCGGACTGGGCGCTGCCGGTGTACCGATCGAAACGGTTGCGCGGTTCCTGCACGATTTATTGGAGGGTAATGGTGCCGCCGACAATCCCTCCGATACGCTCACCCTTGGCCAAAGCTTCCGTGGTGCAGCGGAGGATCTCAAGACCTACTACATGGAAGCTGCCACCGCCCAACCCGGCAATGCGACAAGCCGTTCTGTCGCCGACTGGTTCTGGGGGGGCACGGCCGCCGGGCGGTTATTGCTCGCGCTGCATCCCGTGTGTGCGGCAGCGGCCGATGACGGCGTCAAGCGTGTCGCGACTGGCCAATTGATCCCACGATTGCATAAGCATCGGCTGTCCTGAAAGAGCGGGATTGTTACCTAAGCCGTTTTCTCCAGCGTGGCGCGCGTTGTTCCTGACGGCCCGCCGTCGGAGAAGGCGACGCCCTTATAGCCCTCCGCCGCGACGTCGTTGATGGCGGCTACGTATTTGGGCATACCACCATTGTAGACGAGGTACCGAATCGTGCCTTCCTCGTGGCCTTCGACGTTCGAGTTGTAGCCGGTGAACCAGGACTTCGCCTTCCGCATCAGCATGACCTCGTACATTTTTTCCACGTGGTCGGTCCAGCGCGCCGCGGCTTCCGCCGTCACTTCGGCACGGGCGTACTTGTGCGCCCAGATATGTTCCAGCAGCGCCGTGCACCAGTTCACGCCGATTTCGATGCCGCGTGGATAGTTGGTCGAAGCGGAACCGCTCTGCGGACCGTTCGGCATGAATAGGTTGGGGAAGTCGTGGATAAAGATGCCGAGGAAGGTCGAAATCTCGGTGCGCCACTTGTCCCGCAGCCGTGCGCCGCCGACACCTCTGATGTCGATCCGGTCATGGGCGCCGGTCATGGCGTCGAAGCCGGTCGCGTAGATAATCACATCGAAATCGTAATCGCGCTCCGTCGTGCGCAAGCCCGTTGCGGTGACACGGTCGAGTGGCGCTTCGCCCAGATCTACCAGATGGACATTCGGCTGGTTGTAGGCTTCGTAATAATTGGTTTCCAAGGGTACGCGCTGGACGCCGAACCCATGGTCGCGCGGGACTAGCTTTTCGGCGGTGGCGGGGTCCTTCACCCGCTGCCGGATGCGGCCGGCGATATATTCTGAGAATTCCGCGTTCGCTTCTTCGTCGGTGAAGATCTCGCGGAAGTTCTGCAGCCAGATCCCGAAGCCTGGCTCGTCATAGAGCCGGTCCCACATCGCTACGCGCTCTTCGCGGGACACTTCAAAAAAGCCGCGCCGGTCCGGTTCGTGCTCGAATCCGCCGGGGGTGCGGGCGCAGGTCGCGAAGATCTCGTCATAGCGCGTGCGGATCGCGGCCATGTTCGCGTCGGAGACCTTGTAGTTGTTGAGCGGCGCCGCCCAGTTGGGCCGGCGCTGGAAGATCGTCAGGTCGCCCACCTTGTCGGCGATTTCGCCGATCACCTGGATCGCCGTGGCGCCGGTGCCGATCACGGCGACCTTCTTGCCGGTGAGGTCGACCGGTTCGTGTGGCCAGTCGAACGTATGGAAGGACTCGCCCTTGAAATCCTCCATGCCGGCCAATCGGGGCAGGGTCGGTATCGAGAGCAAGCCGAGCGCCATGACGACGAACCGGCAGGTCAGTTCGCGCCCATCGCAGACATGCAGCCGCCAGATGTTTTCGCCTTCGTCGAAATGCGCCGCCTCGACCCGGCTGTTGAATTGCATGTGCTTGCGCAGGTCGAATTTTTCCGCGACAAAGTTCAGATACTTCAAATTCTCCGGTTGTCCGGAAAACGCTTCCTTCCAGTGCCATTCGTCGAGCACTTCCTTCGAGAAGGAGTAGCCATAGGTGTAGCTCTCCGAATCGAAGCGGGCGCCGGGATAGCGGTTGTTGTACCAGGTCCCGCCGAGGTCCGCGGCGGCCTCCAGCAACGTGGCGTTCACGCCAAGGTCGGCGAGCCGCTTGATCTGGTAGATGCCGGCAACACCGGCGCCGACGACGATGACTTCGTAATGTTCGGGAGCGTTTTTGTCTGGCATGGGTCATTCCTGCGCTAACGGGATCGCGTATGGTTGTGCTTAGTTTAGTCTCTTCTTCTGCCCTTCGGGGTCAAGGGCGGCCATTTGTCGCGATGGGCCTGGATTAGTTCAATGAGCGTGCCGTCGGGATCTCTGCAGATAGCGATGTCCGCCATGTCGCCTTTGCAGGGTTGCGGGGCGGATAGGAACGTGACTCCTTCTGCGCGCAGCTGCACATAATCTTCTTCAAGATTTTGGGATACGAGGCAGAGGCGGACGATCCCGAGGTCGCCGTTGCTGAGCGGCGTTTTCGGTGTCCGGTTTTCGAATTCCGTGAGATCGAGTTTGGGATAGCCGCGGCCCAACTGCATGATGCAGGCTCGACCCTGAGTTTCAGCCGGAAGGCCGAGTGCGCGGGCGCTCGTGTCGGGCACGGCCGTCGTGTCTGCGTCCCTCGTTAGGTCGAGATACGGGATACCGTGTCGGTAAACCTCGAAGCCGAGCTTCTCGTAGAACGCGATCGAGCGTTCCAGATTACTGACATTGATGTTGATATGACCCCAGGCGAATTGAATTGTTTGATCGTTCATCTATTTTCTTTCCGCCGTGACCATAGCCCAAAGTGCGGCGATACCGGCGCGGGCATCGCCGCGGTCGGTTCGAAAGCGAACATGCGCGTCAGGCTCAGCCTTCGGCGCCAGTTCGATCGACCAGAGCGGTTTGATGTCGTTGGGCAGGAAGGAATAGCGAACGTCGATAATTTGGTCAGGTGCCGACGGGTTCCGGGCAACGTAGCCCTGGCTAAACCATCGAAATCGCTCAATGTCCCGAAATTGCTGGCTTGCCGGGTCAAGCCAAGGAAAGTCGCGCGCCGTATCGAGTCTGGCGACCGAGGTGCCGGGAAAGATTGCTGGCGCTGGGCCAGGACGCACCGCATCCACATAATACCGATCCTCCGTCTCGTAGAGCGTTTTCCAGATCAGGATATTGCCGAAGCTGGGTTTGGCCGTTAGCCGGACGACCTGATGGCCACGCGCGCGAGCGAGTTCCTCCGCCATGCCGCGCGCCGCTTCATGTTGCACGAACCCTAAGGTCAGATAGAAGGCTACCCAGCCCAGTGCCATGCGGGCGAAGATCGGGGATCGTCGGACTCCTGCGGCGACGGCTAGTAAGGCTACCGGCAACGTAAAGGCGGGGTCGATGACGGAGATGATGCTGGCGGCATACCGCTCGTCGCTGAATGGCCAGAACAGCATGGTGCCATAGGATGTCGCGAAATCGAGTAGGCCATGGGTGCCGTAACCGAGCGTGCAGAATATCAGGGACCGGAGGAATGGCAGGCGCCAGCGGCGGCCGATCAGGAAATGCAGCAGCACCGCCGAGAGCAAGCCGCCGATTGGGATAAAGACGAGCGCATGGGTGAACTGGCGATGGTACTCAAGAAACAGCAGCGGGTCTTCGGTGGACCGGATTAACACATCCAGGTCTGGCGATAGTCCTGCAACGAAGCCGAAAATGCCGGCCAGTGCCACCGCGCCTTTACGGGCGGTGGCCTGTGGCAACGCCGCCGCCAGCATGCCCTGCGTAAATGGATCCATCGCTCGCGCGTCTGCTCTAGGCCTGTCGCGACGCCAATTGAGTCATCTTCTCTTTGTCAGGCCCGGCCGGCGCGGACCAGACGCCCAGGGAGGGCGCCCGTATGTTCGCCGTTCTCGAAGACCGCTTCGCCGGCGACGAAGGTGGCGACGTAGCCGTCGACCCCCTGAACCAGGCGCTTGCCGCCGGCCGGCAGGTCGTGCACCAGATGCGGCGCGTGGATGCGCAGTCCTTCATGGTCGATCATGTTGACATCGGCGCGCAGGCCCGGCGCAAGCCGGCCACGGTCGGTGAAGCCGAAGAAGTCCGCAGTCTCCGATGTCTGCGCCTTGACCACCGTCTCCAGCGGCAGTTTCGGCCCGCGCGTGCGGTCGCGGGCCCAATGGGTCAGCAGGTAGGTGGGCATGCTCGCGTCGACGACCGACCCGACATGCGCGCCGCCGTCGCTCAACCCCGACAGTGTGCCCGGATCGAGGAACATCTCGCGCGTCGTCTCCAGATTGCCATCCACGTAATTCGAGACCGGGCAATAGAGGAACCGGTCCAGCCCTTCGATAATGTAGTCGTAGGCGACCTCCTCGACGGTGCGGTTACTGTTCGCCGCGATGGTCACGACGCATCGCTCGTCGGCAGGTTCGTAGTCGGCGTCGGGGCCGAAGGTGTACATCCGGTCCCAGCGAGTGATCGCGCGTACCCGCGACGGCGACAACCGGTCCATCGCTGCCTCCGAATCCGCCGACTTCAGGATGCGGTCGCGCATCGCCGGGTCGCGCATCCGCGCCAGGCGTTCTTCGCCGGACAGTTCGCGCAGTTCTTGAAAGGCCTCGCGGGCGGAAAACGGTGTCAGCGTCACGCCGACGCCCAGCAAGACGCCGACCGGCCGGCAGGCCACCTGTCCCGCAACGGGTGCGCCGCTCGCCCGGGCCGCGTGAATGCCCGCCAGCAGGCGCCTCCAGCGCTCGGGGTCTCGAATGTTTTGAGTGATCAGGAACCAGACGGGCCGCCCGGTCTGCCGGGCCAGTTCGGTAATCCAGGCCATTTCGCCCTGCTCGTCGTCGAAATCGCTGTTCATGCCGAACGCGCCGTAATTGAATTTGGCGAGGCAGGCGCCGATCCCGATCAGTTCGTCGACCTCCGAATAGCGGCCCGGCACGAAGTCGCCGGTCAGGGTCTTGTGCGAATTGGTGCGCGACGTCGTGAAACCGAAGGCGCCGGCAGCCATGGCCTCCTCGGTCATGTCGTGCATCGCCTTGATGTCCTCGGCGGTCGCCGGCTCGCGGCGCAGAGCGCGCTCCCCCATGACATAAACGCGCAGCGGATGATGCGGCACCTGTGCCGCGATATCGATGGTACGGGGCAGCTGCTCGAGCGCATCCAGGAATTCCGGAAAACTCTCCCAGTCGTAGGTGACGCCCTCGGCCAGGGCCGTGCCGGGGATTTCCTCGATGGCCTCCATGAGGTCGATAAGCTCGCGGTGATGCGCCTTGCGCACGGGGGCGAAGCCGACACCGCAATTGCCGAACATAGTCGTGGTCACGCCGTGCCAGGACGACGGGGCGAGGATGGGATCCCAGGTTGCCTGGCCGTCATAGTGGGTGTGCACATCGACCCAGCCAGGCGTCACCAGCAGGCCGTTTGCATCGATCTCCCGATGGCCCGGCCCGGCTTTGCCGCCGACCGCGCTGATGCGCCCATTATCGATTGCGAGATCGCCCGTGTAAGGCTGGCCGCCATCTCCATCGACGATGGTTCCGCTGCGTATCACTGTCTCATGCATCGCACGCTCCCTCGCTCCGACCAGTCACCCATGCTGGGAATGCTAGGATGCGCGGACGCCAGAGTCGAGTGAAGGACCGTAATTGTGGCCATATCTCTTGATTTCAGAGCGCTTAAAACTTAGACATCATGAGTGCGTGTTACGCGATGTACACGGTCGCATTGATGTGAAAATAGCGAAAAATGAAACGTACTGTTTCATTTCCAAAAGAATAATCATCACTATAATGCGATTCTTCGGAACTCAGAGTTAAGCCAATAGTATGAAAATCTTAGACCGCCGCGCGCTGGGCCCGACCGCTCGGGACGCAGGATGACCGCGCCGCCGGATAGTACGCATGACGTCGATCTATCGCCGTCGGTCGCCGACCGGGTCGAATATACGACCTGTTACATGTGCGCGTGCCGCTGTGGGATACGGGTGCATCTGAAGGACGGTGATATCCGTTACATCGACGGCAATCCGGACCACCCGGTGAATGGCGGCGTGCTGTGTGCGAAAGGGTCGGCGGGGATCATGCAGTATCGCTCGCCGGCGCGGTTGAAGAAGCCACTGCGGCGGGTCGGACCGCGTGGCAGCGGCGAGTTCAAGGAAATCGAGTGGGAAGAAGCGCTCGACATCGCGACGGCCTGGCTGGCGCGGGCGCGGGCGACAAATCCGCGCAAGCTGGCCTTCTTCACCGGGCGCGATCAGAGCCAGGCGCTGACCTCCTGGTGGGCGCAGCAGTTCGGCACGCCGAATTACGCGGCGCATGGCGGGTTCTGCTCGGTAAATATGGCGGCCGCGGGCTTGTACACGATGGGCAGCGCGTTCTGGGAATTCAGCGAGCCGGATTGGGAACATACGCGCTACTTCATGATGTTCGGCGTCGCCGAGGACCATGACAGCAATCCGATCAAGATCGGCCTCGGCAAGCTGAAGGGCCGCGGTGCGAAGTTCGTGTCGGTCAATCCGGTGAAGACAGGCTATTCCGCCATCGCCGACGAATGGGTTGGTGTGACGCCGGGGACCGACGGGCTGTTCGTCCTGGCGCTGGTGCATGAGCTGCTGCGCGCGGGCACGGTCGATATCGAATATCTGGCGCGCTACACCAATGCGCCCTGGCTGGTGATCGACGCGCCGGGCACCGCAGAGGACGGGTTGTTCGCGCGCAACGCGGACGGGCAGGTATTGTGCTGGGACCGCGAGAAAGATCGGGCGGTCGCCGCGACCTTGGGCGACCCGGCGCCGGCGCTGAAAGGTGTCTACACACTGCCGGACGGGCAGTCGGCGAAGCCGGTGTTTCAGATCCTGGCCGAACGCTATCTCGACGATTCCTACAGTGCGGATGCGGTGGCGGATCGCATCGGCATATCGGCGGCGGCGATCCGACGCATTGCGGCGGAGCTCGCCGAGGCGGCCTTCGCGCACGAGGTCGTCATCGACGAACCCTGGACCGACTGGACCGGCCGCCGGCACGAACAGATCATCGGCCGTCCGGTCAGCATGCATGCGATGCGCGGGATTTCGGCCCATTCGAACGGCTTTCATACCTGCCGGGCGATCCATCTGCTGCAGATCCTGCTGGGTAGCATCGACCGCCCGGGCGGCATGCGCTACAAGCCGCCCTATCCGAAATCGCTTGCTTCCCTGCCGAAACCGTCCGGCCGTGCGGAGCAGGTGACGCCGAACCAGCCGCTTGGCGGGCCGCATTTAGGCTTCCCGCGATCGCCCGAAGATCTGCTGGTCGACGAAGACGGCACACCGCAGCGGATCGACAAGGCGTTTTCCTGGGAAGCGCCCCTGGCCACGCACGGCATGATGCATATGGTCATCAGCAATGCCTGGGCCGGCGACCCGTACCCGATCGAAACGCTGTTCATGTACATGGCCAATATGGCGTGGAACTCCTCCATGAATACGGCGGAGACGATGCGCATGCTGACCGACACGAACCCTGACACCGGCGAATATAAGATCCCGCGCATCATCTATTCCGACGCCTTCTATTCGGAGATGGTCGCCTATGCCGATCTGATCCTGCCGGACACGACCTATCTGGAGCGCTGGGACTGCATCTCGCTGCTCGACCGGCCGATATCGGACGCCGATGGCTGGGCTGATGCAATCCGGCAGCCGGTCATGAAACCGGACCGAGACGTGCGGCCGTTTCAGGACGTGCTGCTCGATCTCGGCGCACGGCTGGGGCTGGCCGGCATGGTCGATGAAGAGGGACACCCGCAATATCCGGGCGGTTACCGCGATTACATGACCAACCATGAGAGGCGGCCGGGGATCGGCATGCTGTCGGGCTGGCGCGGGGCTGAGGGGACGGAGTCCGGCAAGGGCGCGCCCAATCCCGATCAGCTCGACCGTTACATTGAAAACCAGTGCTTCCATCGTGGCGAACTGCCGGTGTCTCAGCGCTATTTCCGCAATGTGAACCGGGACTATCTTGCCTTCGCCAAGGATATGGGGTTCGTCGTCGACGACGAACCGATCATCTGCCAGCTCTATAGCGAGGAGATTCAGCGCTTCCGATTGTCGGCGCGCGGGCACGGCACGGTGCAGCCGCCGGAACGCGAACGGGACCGTATCGAGACCTATTTCGACCCGCTGCCGATCTGGTATCCGCCGTTCGAGGATGACGGCGCGGACGGCTTCCCCATGCATGCGGTGACGCAGCGGCCAATGGCGATGTACCATTCCTGGGGATCGCAGAATGCCTGGCTGCGCCAAATACACGGCACCAACCGTCTCTATGTGCCGGTGGCCCAGGCGGCGGCAATCGACGTCGAAGACGATGGCTGGGTCTGGCTCAGCAGCCGCAACGGCAAGGTGAAGGCGCAGGTCCGGCTGATGGAGGGGGTCAACGCGAACACGGTGTGGTCCTGGAACGCGATCGGCAAGCGCGCGGGTGCCTGGAACCTCGCGCCCGATGCGCCGGAGGCTAAGACCGCGTTCCTGATGAACCATCTGATCGACGAGTTGCTGCCGGCACGAGACGGCGGTTACCGCTATTCCAGTTCCGATCCGATTACCGGGCAGGCGGCTTGGTACGATTTGCGGGTGCGGATGGAAAAGACCGAACCGGACGAGGTGGCGGAAACGTCGCCTCAGTTTGAAACACTCGCGACTCCACCTCAGGCCGAGGCGCGTCCTGCGGTCCTGCGTTATGGTGCGGGGTTCCGTAAATGACCAGCCTGCCCGCGCAACCGACGCCGAAACGGCTCGGCCTCGTCATCGATCTCGACATCTGCGTCGGTTGTCACGCCTGCGCGGTGAACTGTAAGGAGTGGAACACCGGCGGTTATCACGCGCCGTTGACTGATATCAAGCCCTACGACTCGGACCCGTCGGGCGTCTGGTTCAACCGCATTCATACCTTCGAGGTTGGCCTTGGCGCGGACTCGAGGGTCGTGCATTTTCCGAAATCCTGTCTGCATTGCGACGATGCACCATGCGTGACGGTCTGTCCGACTGGCGCGTCCTACAAGCGGTCCGACGACGGCATTGTACTGGTCGATGAAAACATGTGCATCGGCTGCAAGCTCTGTTCCTGGGCCTGCCCCTATGGCGCGCGCGAATATGACGGCGATGCCGGGGTGATGAAGAAATGCACGCTGTGCATCGACCGTATCTACAACGAGAATTTGGAAGAGGTCGCCCGTGTTCCGGCCTGCGTCTCTACTTGCCCCGCCTCGGCGCGGCATTTCGGCGACTTCAACGATCCCAAATCCGACGTTTCGAAACTGACCGCGGAACGCGGTGGCTTTGACCTGATGCCGGAACAGGAATGCAAGCCGACGAACAAGTATCTTCCGCCCCGCCCGCGCCGGGATCGCGCGGAAGATTCCCCGGCACCGATCGCTTTGCCGAAAGCGGAAGGCGGCTTCCTCGCCTGGGTCGACGATCTGCTGTCGCGGTAACCGATCATGCATCCCGCCTATTCCGTCATCTTTTTCACCACCGCGACCGGGGCCGGTTACGGCCTGCTGACTTTGCTTGGCATCCTTGCCGCCTTCGGCACTTTGCCGGTCGACCGTGGATTCGCGGTTACCAGTGTCGGCATCGCCTTTGTACTGATCGTCGGTGGTCTGTTGAGTTCGACGTTCCATCTCGGCCATCCCGAACGCGCCTGGCGGGCACTGACGCAATGGCGATCCTCCTGGCTCAGTCGGGAAGGGGTCTTGGCTATTCTCACCTTCGGACCGACCGGCCTGTTTGCATTGGGTTGGGTCGTCTTCGAAGATATCGGCGGGATCTACGCGGTTGCGGGCGTGTTGGGCGCAATCGCCTGCATGGCGACGGTCTATACGACGTCGATGATTTACGCGTCGCTTCGAACCGTGCGTGCCTGGAACGATCCCTGGGTAACGCCCGTCTATCTCGTACTGTCCTTGGCGACGGGCGCGTTGCTGGCTAGCGGATTGGCTTCTCTATTCGGTGTTGCGTTGCAGTTGGAAAATATCGCTTTGGTTCTGCTGGTTTTGGCAACGTTCGCCAAACTGAGCTATTGGCGCTCCATCGATCGCCGCAGCAGCGAGAGCACGGCTGAAAGCGCGACGGGGCTGGGGCATCTCGGCAAGGTTCGGCTTCTCGATCCGCCGCATACCGGAACGAACTATCTGATGTCGGAGATGGGCTACCAGATTGCCCGTAAGCACGCGATTAAGCTGCGCCGCGTCGCGTTTGCTCTCGGCATTCTAATCCCGTTTGTTCTCACGCTGGCCGCGATGTTCCTAGCCGGGTTATTGCCGGTGATTGCGGCGGTTCTCGCCGTGTTGTCAGCTGCCGTCGGGGTTTTGGTCGAACGATGGCTGTTCTTTGCCGAGGCGAAGCATGTCGTCACGCTGTATTACGGCGCGTCGGAAGCCTAAGGCCTTGTTTAGGCCGCCGCGCGCGTGGGGCGGTTCCGTCCGGCCAGCAGCCAGAACGCAATCGACATATTGACCAGGTTCCAGGCGATGCCGTTGAGGAATGCCACCTGATACGATCCTGTGAGATCGTATATCTCGCCCGACATCCAGCCGCCAATCGCCATGCCGACGATGGTCGTCATCAGGACGAGGCTGACACGGGCGCCCGCTTCGCGCGCCGGGAAGTACTCCCGCACGATCAGCGCGTAGCTCGGCACGATGCCGCCCTGCGCCAGTCCGAAGAAGGCGGAGACGATGTACAACGACGTCAGTCCGTCGAACGGGATATAGAAGAGCAGCGCCATAAACTGCAGGGTCGAGCCGAGGAGCAGGGTGCGGACACCGCCGATTCGGTCGGCGATCAGGCCCGACACCAACCGGCTGATGATCCCGAACCCGAGCATCAGCGATAGCATCTCCGCACCGCGTGCGACGCCGTATCCAAGATCGCCGCAATAGGCAACGATATGGACCTGCGGCATCGCCATGGCGATACAGCACGCCATCCCGGCTACGATGAGCAGCGCTTGCAATTTCGATGGTGAGATATGCATCGTGGCGAGTAGGTGTCGTCCGCTGGCCAGGACACTGGTTTCATCGGCGCTCCTGTGCCTGCCCAGCGACAGGGCGAGCGGGAGCATGGTCACAAGGCAGAATACGCCAATCCCGACATGCGCCATGCGCCAGCCGACCGTCTCGATGGCGTATTGCAGG
Source organism: Alphaproteobacteria bacterium (assembly GCA_012103325.1). Classification (GTDB taxonomy): domain Bacteria; phylum Pseudomonadota; class Alphaproteobacteria; order UBA8366. The sequence goes on along the minus strand of WLWY01000023.1, from coordinate 9,312 downwards.
ATCGGCGGCCAGATCGTGCCCGCGAGATAATTACCGCTGGCAACGATGGCGACGGCGATACCGCGCCGCTTAACGAACCACAGCGTCACGTCGGCGACCAGGGGCCCGAACGTGGAGGAACTGCCAAACATGCCGATCAATACGGCCTGCGCGAGAATGAACTGCCACATCGATTCGGCGCTTGCTGCCGCGATATAGCCAAGGCCGAGCGACAGTGTACCGAGCAGGATGGGCGCTCGAACCCCGAAGCGGTCGGTAAACCGGCCCATTAGCACGCCGCCAATTGCGAACCCGATCATCGTGGCGGTATAGGGAATCGACGCGCCGCCCCGGTCGACCCCAAACTCGGTCTCGATCGCCGGTAAGGCGACCACGACGGACCACAGACCGATGCCACCGATCGTGCTCAGGCCGAGCGCGGTCGCCAGCCGTCGCCAGGCGTAGCGGCTATCCGGCTGTTCGCCGGACGGCTCGATTTCGGCGGTCGCCATGGGTGATTACCTTTTCGCGAAGGACCCTCTGCAGTCACGACAGAATAGCGATTCCAGGAGTTTGGTTACATCCCAAAAGCAGCTGAACGGCTGCCATGCGCAAAACACATAGGTCGTTTCCGGCGCCGGATTTGCGCGGTATGGAGCAGACTGATTAAATGTCCGGACCTTTGGCGCCATGACGCATGGTTGGGCAGCGAGCAGGGAGCGGTGGGCATTATGGTCGATTTGCTGATCAAGAATGTGGAGATCTTTGACGGTACAGGTGCGGACCCGGTAACGGGCAACCTGTCGATTGCGGACGGTAAGGTAGTCGATATCGGTAAGGAGGTGCTGGCTGCGCAGAATACGATCGATGCGGATGGCCTGGCGCTGATGCCCGGATTTGTCGATCTGCACACCCACTACGATGCGCAGGTGACATGGGACCGGACCTGTTCGCCCTCCCCGTCGCTCGGCGTCACGACTTGCGTGATGGGCAATTGCGGTTTCGGCATTGTGCCGAGCCCGCCGGACGTCCGCGACTACATCATGAATAACCTGTCCGTCGTGGAGGGCATGGACCTGGACGCGTTGCGCGCTGGTATCGACTGGCAGTTCGAAACCTTTCCCGAATATATGGCAGCCCTGGAACGAACCGGTCCTTATCCCAATATGGCCGTGTTCATAGGGCACTCCGCGGTGCGCACGGCTGTAATGCGGGACGAGGCCTGGGTCCGGAAGACGCCGACGGATGGCGAATTGTCGGAGATGCGACGCCTTGTCGAAGGGGCACTAAAAGACGGCGCGGTCGGCTTCGCTTCGTCTTTTTCGATTAACCATTCCGGTTATGGCGGCATACCGATGCCGTCGACCATCGCTTCGGTCGAGGAATTCGGCCATCTGGCGGAAGCCGTCGGCGAGGCAGGCAAGGGCATTGTGCAAATGTCTGCCGGCGGCCGCGGCACCGTTGAAGCGATGGAGCCGATCGTCGAGAAGATTGGCCGTCGCATGTTCCTGACCACCGGCGCCGCGATGTACAATGCGAGCGATCCGGAGTTGGGCATGAGCTGGTTCGAGGACTGCGCTGCGGCGCGCGCACGTGGCAACGAGCTTTACATCCAAATTCCCTGTCAGCCGCTCTCCTTCGACTTCACCATGGCAAACGCTTACCCGTTCCACAGTCATGCTTCCTTCACGGACATCAAAGCCGCGACCCGCGAAGAGCTGGTTGCGGTTTACAAGGACCGGAGCTTTCGCGACCGTTTTCGCGAGGATCTGAAGAACCCGGTGGTCGGCACGATCTTCAAGGGGACGTGGGACCGGGTCTTCATCGCCGCGACCGCGAAAGAAGAGAATCGGCATTTGCAGAACAGGACCATCGCCGATCTGGCGGCGGAGCAGTCGGCCGACCCGATGGACGTCATGTTCGATCTGGCGCTGTCGGAGAACTTGGAAACCGCGTTTCTCGGCAAGTTCCTCAATGTCGGCGACGAAGGGGTCGGGCAGCTTCTACGCCACGATTGCGGCGTCGTCTCACTGTCGGATGCGGGGGCGCATCTCATCTACATGTGCGATGCTGGGTACGGGCTGCATCTGCTCTCGCGCTGGGTGCGTGAGTTGGGCGTGTTCACCTTGGCCGAAGGCGTGCGCCGGCTGACCAGCCACCCTGCCGATCTGTACGGCATCAAGGGAAGGGGCCGTCTGACACCGGGGTCGCACGCGGACATGGTGCTGTTCGATCCGGCGACAATCGGTGTAAGCGATCCGCAGCGTGTCGCCGACCTGCCGGGCGGCGGGCCGCGCACGATCCGCCAGCCGAAAGGCATTCATGGAGTCTGGATCAACGGCACCCAGGTCTTCGACGGTGAAGATTATGTCGAACTCGCGCGTGGACCGGGACAGGTCTTGCGCGACTTTGCGGCCTAAATCGGGCGTTCGCCGTTAACGGTGACCCGGTGCATGCTGCGCCGTTGTCCCTGGTAGTCGTTCAACGCGTAGTGCTGCGTGCAGCGGTTGTCCCAGAACGCGACCGACTTCTTCTCCCAGCGGAACCGGCAGGTGAATTCCGGCCGCGTCGCATGTGCATATAGGAACTGCAGAAGCGGTTGGCTTTCTTCTTCGGTCATGCCGGAGAAGCGGACAGTGAAAGGGTCGTTGACGTAAAGCGATTTTCGCCCGGTGTCGACATGGGTGCGCACGACCGGATGCTCGTTCGTGATTTCCTCTTCCGTCATGGCATCCTCTTTGATGACGGTCGACCGGCCGTCATTCCGGTTTTTGGCGCTGGCCGGGTTGCTGAGTATCCGGTCGCTGTGGACCGCCGTCATATCGTCAAGCATCTCGCGCATGCCGTCGGAGAGGGTTTCGTAGGCGAGATACTGGTTGGCGAACATTGTATCGCCGCCGGCGTCCGGCACCTCATGGGCGTACAGGATCGATCCCATCGACGGCTGTTCGAGAAAGCTGACATCGGTGTGCCAGACATCGCCGATATTGAGCGTGTCCTCCGGCTCCTTCAGGATCGGCAGGATCTCCGGATGGCCGTCGAGCGGCACATATTGCGGATGAATGTTGAGCGTGCCGAAGCGGCGTCCAAAATCCTTGTGCTGCTCGGGCGTCAATTCCTGGTCGCGGAAAAAGATCACGAGGTTCTCGTGCAGCGCCTGTTGAACTTCGCTGAAGACGGCGTTGCCGATATCCTGGGACAGGTCGACACCGGCAATTTCCGCGCCAAGCGCGCCGGAGATCGGCTTTACTTCGATATGTTGATAAGTCATCGCGGGTTCCTGAGGTCTTTTCCTTAAACGGCTCCCATCACCCTAGCGTTCCAGGCGATCTAGTTCCAGTTTCGCCCCGGCGCGCTCGATGGCGTCGAAGAGTTCGATCTCAGTGGCCGCTTCGAAATGTTGCCGTGCGGCTGCGAGATCGCTGTTCACCAGCGCCAATTGGCCCAGATAAAAGTGAGCCTGAAGCAGATGTCTTCGTCGGGTCGTATCGCGCGGCTGCTGCGTTGCTTCCAGAACCGACGGTGGCGTGCGCTCGCCAAGATACGCCTCGATCAGCGGGTCCGGCCAGGCGCCTTCGGACATTTCCTGGGCGTTCGCGGTAAGCGGTTCTTTCGCGTCCAGCCCAGCACGGCGTTGCGCCAGGTAAATCCAAAGCACCGCTTGCGGATAGGGGTAGGCTTTCGAAATCGCCGCACCGAGATCGGGGATCGCGGATTCGAAATCGCCCCGGAAATAGCGGGCGATGCCCCGCAAAATCCGACTTGCGGGATCGTAATTGACTGCTGCGCTGGCGGCATCGAGATCGGCGATGGCAGCCTCGAGTTGACCCAAGAAAATTTTCGCGGTCCCGCGATTCCGATAGGCCGCACCGTAGTGGGGAGAGAGGCGAAGGGCCGTGTTGTAATCCGCAATCGCGGCCTGGTTATCGCCGGCCTTGTGACGGGCGCGGCCGCGCTCGTTATGCGCCAGTGCGGAGGCGGGGTTCTGTTCCAAGGCCGCGTCGAAGTCGGCGACCGCGCCCGTCAGATCGCCCAACTCGAGTTTGGCCCGGCCGCGATAGGTGAACAGGGTCGCGAGGCTCGGTCCATGGTGCTTCTTCGATTGGATCGCGAGGCCGCAGAAGCTGATATCGAGTTCGAACTTGCCGGTGCCGGCGAAGCAGACCTCCGCATGGTCCTTGATCTGGGCGGCCGCGAGGCTGGGGAGAGCCGTCGCAAGCAGAACCAGGAGGACGGCGCGGCGCATGTTTGACGTTAAAGATCCATACGTTGCGCGATCACGTTGCGCAGGATATCGCTCGTGCCGCCACCAATGGTGCCGAGGCGGGCATCGCGGAACAGGCGCTGCATGTCGCCCTGCACATACCCGGCAGCGCCCATGATATGCATGCCCAAATCGGCAACTTTGAAATTATTTTCGGATGCAATCACCTTCGCCATTGCCGTTTCGATGACCGCGTCCTCGCCGGCGTCGAGCATCGCCGCGGTGTTGTAGGTGTGCAGCCGGGCGGTTTCGGTCATCATCGCCATCTCCGCGAATTTATGCGCGACGGCCTGGAAGTCGGTAATACGTTTGCCGAATGCCTTCCGGTCTTCGACAAAGTTCTTGGCGACCTCGATAATTTTCAGACATTGCCCGGAAGCGGCGGCAGCGATCAGGATGCGTTCCAGGTTGAGGCCCTGCATCAGACCGCGCCAGCCGCCATTCTCCTCACCCAGCAACCGCGACGCGGGCACGCGGACGTCGTCGAAGAAAACCTCGTTCAGCAAGGTCGAGCGGCTGCCGAGCGGGTCCATCGGCCGCGCCTCGAAACCGGGATCGGTCGTGTCGACGATGACTAGGCTGATGCCCTTGCGCCCCGCATCAGGGTCGGTTTTGACGGCGACAACGAGGTAATCTGATTCATGTGCGTTGGTGATATAGACCTTCTGCCCGTTGAGAACGTAATCGTCGCCGTCCCGGGTTGCGCGCAGGCGGATGCCGGCGACATCGGAGCCGCTCTGCGGCTCCGTCATGGCCACGGCCATGCGGATATCGCCCTTCATGATCTTGGGCAGGAATTCCTCTTTTAGCGTGTCGCTGCCGAGGTTCTGAATGTAAAGACCGCCGTAAACGACCGTGGTCATGTAGGCGGTACGGATCCCGGGGAAATGATAGCCGAGCGCTTCAATGAAAACTGCGAAATCCTTGTACCCCGCGCCCATGCCGCCATAATCTTCGTCGAACGGCAGCGTGAGCCAACCTGCATCGGCGAGAGCGCGGAACGCCTCATAGGGGTATTCCGAATTTTCCTCGAGTTCAGCAATTTTTTCCGGCCGCAGCACGCGCGCGAGAAGACCTAAGACGTTGTCGCGCATGAGAATTTGTTCTTCGGTAAACCCGAATGTTTTGTACGGCATTGCTTGCTTTCTGCTATTCGAGGTCGACGACGATATTGCCGAAGGGGTCGAGGCCCGCAATGGCCCCCGGCGGGACTAAGCACGTCGCGTCATATTCTTCAACGATGCACGGGCCGGTTTTTGCGGAAGCAAGATCTGAGCGCCGCAGCACAGGCGTTTCGATCCAGCCGGTATCCGGCCCGAAATAGGCCTGACGGGACGGCAGCGCGTCTATCGCCTCTTCGCTGTCGCCGATAAGGCGGTCCGGCACCCGGGGCCTGTCGGATATGCCTTGTCCGACAAGCATGACATTGACCAACTCGACAGGTTCTTCTGGGCCGGCACGATGTCCGTAGGTACGCTCGTGCTCTTGCCCAAAGGCCTCTTCAAGCGCTGCGACCGCCGCGGCGTCGATCACGCCGTCCGGCGCGGGGGTGTTCAGTTCGAAAATCTGTCCCTTGTAATGCATATTGGCGGCGCGCTGAAAGCGCATCTGCGCCTCGGTAAATCCGTCGGATTCGAGCTGGTTCCGGGCGGCCTCTTCGAGTTCCTGCCATACGGTGGTCAGGTCGGCGGGGTCGCTGTCCCGCAGGACGCGCCGGACCGTGCGGGAGTAATGATGTTCCACATCCGCGTAGAGCAAACCGAATGACGAAAACAGGCCGGGTGAAGGCGGCACGACGATGCGCGTCATGCGCAGCGCCTTCGCCATGCCGGCGGCGAACAAAGGGCCGTTCCCGCCAAAGGCCAGCATCGCATATTTGCGGGGGTCGCGGCCACGCTCGCTGGACACCGCTTTGAGGGCGCGGATCATGTTCGAGGCGGCGATCTGGTGCGCGCCATACGCTGCGTGCGCGACATCGAGGCCGATTGGTTTGGCCACCGTTTCTTCCAGAACGCTGCGGCTCTTGTCCGGGTTGAGCTTGACCGCGCCGCCGACCAGATGGCCCGGATTGATGTAGCCGAGCACGACATTGGCGTCGGTCACCGTTGGTTCCGTACCGCCGAGGTCGTAGCAGACCGGACCCGGATGGGCGCCGGCGCTTTGCGGACCGACCTGCATCGAGCCGCCAGCATCGATCTTGATGATCGAACCGCCACCGGCGCCGACCTCCGCGAGATCGATGGCCGGTACCTTCAAGGTATAGCCGCCGCCGGTCATCAGCCGCGAGCCGATCATGATGCCCCCGCCGACCTGATACTCGAGCGAGCGGGTAACTTCGGTGCTTTCGATAAGCGACGCCTTTGCCGTCGTGCCACCCATGTCGAAGGTGATGATGTCCGGCATGTCGAGTTTGCGCGACAGGGCCTGCGCGCCGATGACGCCGCCCGCTGGCCCCGACTCGATGATGTTGGCAGGAAGGCGGGTTGCCGCTTCGGAGGTCATCAATCCGCCGTTCGATTGCATCAACAGCAAGGGAGCGGGAATGCCGCCCTCGTCGAGCTCGCTACGCAATGACTCCAAATAGCCCTTCACGATCGGCATGACATAGGTGTTGATGACCGTCGTCGAGGTGCGCTCGTACTCCTTCATTTCCGGTAGCACGTCGAAGCTGATGCAGAAGGGCAGGTCCGGTGCCTTGGCTCGGATGATGTCGGCAATCGCCTGTTCGTGCACTGGGTTGGCATAGGAATTGATCAGGCACACTGCAATCGCGTCGACCTTTTCGTCGAGCAGCATCTGGACTTTTGCTTCGGAGTTAGCGAGGTCGAGCGGCGTGTCGATATTGCCGTCGGTGTCGATCCGCTCCTTCACAGCGCGGCGCAGATAGCGTTCGACCAGGGGCGGCGGCTTTTCCCAATGCAGGTCGTAGAGGCGCGGCATGCGCAAGGTGCGGATCTCCAGCACATCCCGGAATCCTTCGGTCGTGATGAGACCAGTGCGCGCGCCCTTCATCTCCAGGATCGCGTTCGACCCGACGGTGGTGCCATGCAGCAGTTCCGCAATGTCCTTGCCGCTTAAGTTCTGCTCTTCGAAGACCTGTGCCAGGCCGTCGACGATGGCTTGCGCATAATCATCGACCGTCGAAGAAACCTTCTTTGTGCGGACCTGGCCGTCTTCGCTGAGGAACACGATATCGGTGAAGGTACCGCCGATATCGACGCCGACTCTAAATTGGCTCATGACGGCTCAGTCCCACACAACGGTTTGCAGTTCGGTGTCTTCGTGCTGTGCCCGCAAGGCTTCGGTCGCGGCCGTGTCGACGGCCCAGGCATCCACATCGACGACAACGCCGTATTCTTCGCGCGCAGCATCGGCGCTGACCAGTTCATTGCGCACATCCTGCAGTACGGCCTCCGGGTCGCGCTTGAACGGATCGCCCCATCCGCCGCCGCCGGCGAGTTCGTGACGGAACACGTCGCCGCGCGTGATGTTCATCGTCGGCTTCGTTGTCAGGATCTGGTTGTTGCCGTCGGGGTTCAGGTAGTTCATCGACGGCTTGCCCGGCCGGCCACCGTAGAGCCCGTACGGCTTGATCGCCCGGCGGTCGGACCGTACCTGCAGGATCGCTTCTTTCTCCAGGAACCGGTAGTCGCGCTTGTAGGGCGCGCCGCCGCGGTACTCTCCGGCCCCGGCCCTGTCGGTCAGGAATTCGTAACTCAGGATCTGCATGGGCTGTTCGGCCTCGATCACTTCGATCGATTGCGACGCCATGTTCGCGAAGATGTTGGAGTTGCCTTGCAAGCCATCGGCCCAGGGCCGCCCGCCCCAGGTGCCGCAAGTGAAATCGACGAAGATGTAGGGTTTGCGGTTCTTGTCATAGCCGCCTATGGACACGCCCGTGTTGCCGCCGTCCGACGCTGCGCCGACCTTGTCCGGAACCATCATCGCTAGCGCACCGAACGCGCAATCGACCATGCGGAACCCCGTCAGGCCGCGCGCCGCACAGGCCGCCGGCAATACGGCGTTGGCGATGGTGCCCGAAGGCGCTTTGACCTGGATGGCGCGAAAGACGCCTTCATTGTTGGGAATGCCGTCCGGCAGGATCGAGCGGACCGCGGTGTAGGATGCTGCCTTGGTGTAGGAGAGCGTGTTGTTGATGGCGCCCTTGACCTGCTCCGCGCTGCCGGTCCAGTCGAACGTCATCTCGTCGCCCTTTTTCGTGACGGTGACGAACAGGCGGATCGGTTTGTCGATGTCGATGCCGTCATCGTCGATCCAGTCCTCGAAGCTGTGTTCGCCGTCGGGCAGGTCGGCGACCGCCGCGCGGGTCAGGCGTTCGGCGTAATCGATGACTTCCGCCATATAGATATCGACAGTTTCCTCGCCATACTCATCGACCAGTTCGAGGAACTGAGTCTCCGCGATATGGCATGCGGCAAGTTGCGCGCGCAGATCGCCGAATACTTGTACGGGGATGCGCACGTTCTTTTCGATGATCGACCAGATCGTGTCGTTGCGCTTGCCTGCCTCGTACAGCTTGAGCGGCGGAATGCGCAGCCCTTCCTGATAGATCTCTGTCGAGTCGCTGGCATTGGAGCCCGGCACACGTCCGCCGACATCGGCGTGATGGCAGATCGTTGCCGCGAAGGCGAGCCGACGGTTTTCCTTAAAGATCGGCTTGAAGATGAAAATATCCGGCAAGTGCATGCCGCCATCGAACGGGTCGTTCATGATGTACATGTCGCCGGGCTGCATCTCGTCACCGAAGCGTTCCACGACGACGTCCAGCGCATCCGGGATCGAGCCGAGATGGCCGGGCAGGGTCAGGCCCTGCGCCACAAGCTTGCCGTTGGCGTCCGCGAAGGCGGTCGAGAAATCCATATTGTCGCGCAGCACACCGGAATAGGTCGTGCGGCAGATCGTCAGCGCCATCTCGTCGGCGATCGAGAAGATCGTATTCTTGAACAGTTCGAAGGCGATAGGGTCCTTGATCTCTGCCATACTAGGCCTCAATCGTTGAGAAAGTGCAGGGGTAGGCCGGGTCTCGGCCAGTTCATGGCGATTAGCTT
>WLWY01000022.1 GCA_012103325.1 Alphaproteobacteria bacterium | reverse complement strand
TCTCTCACCGGGCGCGATGGGTTGGGATTTGGGCCCGGAGGGCGCGCAAGTCCATACAGGATTTACACCCGTTGCGCCGGAGGCCTTGAAAATCAACGACAGTGCCGTAGCGGTTTCCGGCTCAACGGCACTCACTGACGGCATCACTGCGGTCGAAAAATTCGAAGCAACACTGCCCAACGGTCTCTACCGCGTGATGATCGTTCGCGACGCAGCCAATGACGAGGACCCGCTGGAAAACCCCTTTGGCGGCGACATTAACCTGAACGGCGCGCCGATCAAGGGCAACGCCGGCGTCGACCGCGAGCGCGTGAAACTCACGAGCGGTGGCGAAAAGGTCGTATCCAACGAAGAGCCGGAAGTCCGGCACACCGCGCTCGGACTGGGCATCGAAGGCTGGGCGATTGTCGAGGATGGGGTCCTACGCGTCGATTTCACTGATCTTCCCACTGGCCGGGCGATTTCAGCGATTATCGCAGAGCCATTCGATCTGGAGAAACTTGAACTTAGCCCGGCGGTCATGGAGACCTTGGCCGGTTTGTTGGGAGACATAGATCCGGCTGCAGGACCCGAGCAGCGAAATACGCAGCGCGTTATGCAGTTCAGTCGCGCTGGCTCTCAGACATCAAGAACCAATACGTCGAATGACAATAATGGCGCGGCGCGCGGACCGTCGACATCGCCACGCAATGGCACGCCGAACAGCCGGACGAGCTTTGCCAGCACACGCGGGACCAACTCATCCCCGAGCACGCCTGCCGCCGCATCGACCGACCCGACCCCTCAGACCTCTAACGTTCCGGCGTTCGAGGACCGTCAGGTCCTGCTGAAGCGGAGCGTATCGGAGGGTCCGGACAGTGAGGGAATGGCCGTCGACCTGGGACCGATCTTGGACGACGCCAGCGACAGCGGTGTTTTTATGTGCCTGGCGGAGCCCTGTGCGGACACGCCGCCAATCGCGCGGGAGCCCGATCTAACGGCCGCGGCGGAAACGCTGGGCGACTGGCTGAATAATCCGGAGAACCTGCCAGACAATTGGGAAGACCTGGTTGATGTGCTGGCCGATCGTGAGGACGGATCTGAAGTCGCCGTCGTTTATGAGTTCGAGATTGGCCACGACAACTGGACCGATGTGGAACTGCGCTTTAGTACCGGCAGCGGCTTGCTGATATGGCTCGACGGTGAGTATGTCTTCGGCGTGTCGGAAGACAATGGCTTCGTCGACGATCTCAATTTCGAGTACAACGTCCTGCTGCCCGATTTGGCTGGCGGCACGCATTTTCTGCAAATTCTGTTCGAGGATCACACAGGCGCAGACGGTTTCGCCTTTGAACTGCGTGGCACGCCCATCGGCAACGAGCAGCTTGCCGCCTCGGCCGTCCCCGAGCCGGGCACCCTCGCGCTCTTCCTCGCCGGTCTCATCGGTATCGGCGCTATCAGGCGCCGTAATTAGAAGAAGCGACCGGGTCAAATCCCAACAAACGCGGTAGCCCACAGTAATCCGCCTTTAAACCGGATATTAACCAAACCGGGAAAATATTCGGTTGGACTAATCACACACCGACGTTGGGTTTAGGAGTGTTCGATGAGGTTTCCTCGCACCCGCTCTGGAAAATTCTTGAATTTGCGAACAGGCATGATCGCCCTGACGGTATCATTTTCCTTGGCGGCTTGCGTCGGAACAGTAGGACGGCAATCACTGCGGGGCGACTATTCGAGCATCGCGACAGAGACAAAAGGCCAGGACTATACAAGCCTGTCCGTTATGAACCACTACAATGTCTGCAACGCGTTTCTGTCTATGCAGCAGATTTCCAAAGTCGACGAATGCATGGCGCCGCTCTGGAAACGTGCCTACACGGAAGATTTCTCAGCCGGTGGCCTTTATACCTATACGAAAGATTACATTGATATTCTGCTCAACAGCATAGAGGCTAACAAGTTCATCGAAATCGGGGACTTCGAAAGCGCCCTTGGATATGCCGAAAAAGCGTATGCGGCGACCAAAAGAGATCCCCGAGCCAAGCTCAACCAGGCGCTTTCAGTGTTCACGTCGATCACGACACTCGGCCTGAACAATCCTAACGCCAAGGACGGCTACAACGCCAAATATAGCCGCCAGATCGCTTCAGCCGAACCCTATGGTCTCGTAGCGACAATCGAAACGCTGCGCGGGAACGGCGCCCGGGCAGAGCAAATGCGCGCCCGCCTGCGCACGATCTACGACAAGTCGGGAAAATCTGCGATCGATCACGCCCCTGCGTTGGCGATAGTTCGCCGCTGGCTTGCACAAAGCTACTACGTCGCCGGCGATTACGAGGCAGCGTATGACATTTCGACCCGAGACGATCGAAGTGCGGGAATGAAAGCCAGGGATGCTTTTGCTTCGGGACTGATACTCATCGAAAAGCCCGTGCTGGACGCGATCACTTACTCGGTTTCAGGAACGACCTTCGACGATATCGGTTTCGCGAACAAATTTCCCGCCGAGATTATGCTCTATCGCAGCGCCTTCAAGACAGGCCGTCTCGATGTAGCCCGCAAAGGATTCGACGAATTGCTCGCCGAAGAACGTGCGAAGGGTTTCGCCAGTCTCTATTTCCGCCTGCTGCACGAGCGCGCGCAGATATCGCTCGCAGAAAAAGATGAGACAGGCGCCGAACGCTTCCTGAAACGCGCCATCGAACTGCTTGAGGCACAGCGTTCGCAGCTCGCGCAGGAGAGCTACAAGTTGGGCTTTGTCGGTGACAAACTCGTGGTCTATGCCGACATGATCAAACTACTGTTCGCGCAAGGCCGTTACGAAGAAGCGTTCGAATATGTCGAACGTGGCAAGGCGCGGGCCCTCGTCGATTTGCTGGCATCAAAATCCGAATTCAAAGGCGGCACCGGCAACGCGGAAACGAAGGCGTTGCTCGACCAACACAGGCAGTTGGAAGCGGAAAGCCGCACTGCTGCCCCTTCCACGAAAAGTACCAAAGTCCGCTCAGCACGAGAAACCCTCGGAAAAATCAAGGCGACATCCGCCGAGCTGGGATCGCTGGTCACCGTCTCGGCTTCCTCCGTGAAGGAAATTCAGGGCCTGCTCGGGCCCGACGAAGCATTGATCGAGTACTTCTATCAGGACAGCGAGGCCTATGTCTTTGTCGTCCGCAAGGACAGCGTCAAGGCGGTGCCATTCGCCGCCGATGACCTACACGACGACGTCGCGGACTTCCGTGACGCTATCGACGACTACCAGTCGAACAACTGGCGGCCGGCAGCGAACTCGCTGTACCGCCGACTTATCGCGCCGATTAAGGGGTCGCTTAAGGGCGTTCGCCATCTCACCATCGTGCCGCATGGCGCCCTGCACTACCTGCCGTTCAACGCGCTTGGCCGCGACCCGTTGATCGAAAACCACACTGTGCGACTCCTTCCATCCGCCTCGACGCTCTGGTTCTTGGACAAGAAGAACAAGCCGACCGCCGACATGCTGGTTTTCGGCAACCCGGACCTCGGCGACGCGTCGCTCGATCTGCCGGGCGCGGAGCAGGAAGCCAACGGTATCGCGGGCCTGTGGAGCGACTCACAAGTACTGTTCCGAAAGACCGCGTCGGAGAGCGTCGCGAAGAAATCGGCAGGCGCATTCCGCTTCCTGCATTTTGCAAGTCACGGCGAGTTCAACCCGGACGAGCCTATGCAATCCCGGATGCTCCTAGCACCGGATGGCGAAAACGACGGTAGCCTTACAATTTCAGAGATCTACGACCTACGCCTTAATGCCGACATGGTCACCTTATCCGCCTGCCAGACCGGGCTTGGCGACGTCAAGAACGGCGACGACGTCATCGGCCTTAATCGCGGGTTCCTCTACGCCGGCGCGAAATCAGTAGTTGCCAGCCTGTGGAACGTACCCGATGATTCCACTCGCGACCTCATGATCGCGTTCTATCGGAATTTAAGAACGATGGACCAGCGCACAGCATTGCAAAAGGCTCAATTGTCGACACGCGCAAAATACTCCCACCCAATTTTCTGGGCGGCGTTTCAGATGACCGGGGGCACATAGAGCGGTACACGTTTCCCAAAAGCCGAGACAGACTCAACCTGCCGGTGTGAGCTCAAGCAGCGACCCGATCGTGAGCCCCGGCGAGACCGATGGCGGACGGCGCGTCCCGTCATCGATCCAGACGGTTGCGAGCCCTACTCTGACGGCCCCTTCGATATCGCGCCGGGGATGATCGCCAACGAAGGCGATCCGGTTACGGGGCACACCGGCCGCAGCGATTGCACGCTCGAATAATTCAGGTGCTGGCTTTGTCGCGTGGCCATCCGACGACCAAATGAACGCCTGGAACAAATCCTCTATTCCCGCTTCCTGAAAAGTGCGATGCCATGGGGCCTTCTCGGACCATATGTTCGAAACGACGACAAGACGGTGATTTTGCGCAAGCACGTGAAGCGCCGCTGCAAATGACGGCGGGACCATGCCAAGCTCATGGGCGGCAATAACCCGAGCAATGAAAGCGAATTGATCGGCTTCGAGCGCCGCCGCGGTTTCGCGCAGCACCTCGGTGATCGAGGGAAAGTCGGCGTCACGCGTGGAGTCGCGCCCGACCACTGTGAGGCGCTCAATGCAAGCACCGACAAGTTCATCGACGCGGCCGTCCGACAGCGTTCGACCGCCGAGTGTTCGATAGGTCGTAGCATAGTCTTGATCGGGGCCGAACCGATCCTGACCGAACATGAACGTTCCGTTGACATCCAACAAGAGAACGTCGAACGCGTTTAGAAAGCTGTGAACACGCACCCGATCCTCCACAAGCCCGCGCTGCCTCGCGGCCGCTCATAAAGGCTAAACGAAAACAGGCTCAGACCGAATGCTAAATCCAGCAGCCCGTATGGCTATGCCACGTTTTCGACGTAGACGGTCGCACCGGATGCACTGTCATGGAACACCGTATATCCCTCTGCGGTACCATCGTTGTCCGTATCCAGGCTATCAGCGCTCACATCGAAATCCCCACCGACAATGTCCACCGCATCGCTGTCATCGCCGCCGCGTACCACCAGCGTATTTTCACTGCCGGTCAGCGCATTAAAACCGTTCGTCGCCGCGAGGATATCGTCTAGTCCGATTGTCAGCGTGGCGTTCCCGCCATTACCGAGATCGAAACTCTCGATACCGCGCAGGTTGTTATTCGCCACGTTGCGGAGATCCAGCGCAAAATCGAACGCGACGGTGTCGATTCCCGCGCCACCGTCGAGGAATGCGAAGTTATCGTTTTCGATGAAAAACCTATCGTTCCCCTCGCCACCGAACATCCGGTCCGATCCGCTACCGCCGATCAAAACATCGTCGCCCGCGCCACCGGTCAAGCGGTCGTTACCCGACCCACCGACGATCGTGTCATTCGCAGCAGAACCAGTAATCGCATCGTTGCCGCCACCGCCTTCGATCCTCGCGATGTCGGTCAGTACAGTTGCACTGAAATCAAGCCGATTGCCGCCGGAAGTGCCCTGAATGACGTTCGTTCCCGCACCGCCATCGATCTCCTCGACAGTGTCGACATCCGCGTAACGCGACAGCCCAATAACATCGTCGCCGCCACTGCCCAAAATAAGGTCGAGGCCTGCACCGCCGGAAATGCGGTCGAAACCATCGCCTGAACCGGATACGAGAAAGACATCGTCGCCGGCACCGCCTCTCAAGCGGTCGTTACCCGACCCACCGTCGATCGTGTCATTCGCAGCAGAGCCGGTAATCGCATCATTACCGCCACCGCCTTCGATCTTCGCGATGTCGGTCAGTACAGTTGCACTGAAATCAAGCCGATTGCCGCCGGAAGTGCCCCGAATAACATTCGTTCCCGCACCGCCAACGATCTCCTCGACAAAGTCAACGTCCGCGTAACGCGACAGCCCAATAACGTCGTCACCATCACTTCCGACGACCCGGTCAAAACCCTCGCCACCGGAAATGCGGTCAAAACCATCGCCGGAACCGGACACGAGAAACACATCATCGCCCGCCCCACCCTGCAAACGATCATTGCCCGAACCACCAGAAATCGTATCGTCTCCAGCAGAGCCGACAACGCCATCGTTACCCGGACCCGCTTCAATTCGTGCTATCCCGATTAACCGCGTCTCGCCGAAATCCAGCCTATTTCCACCCGACGTTCCTCGGATGACATTCGTCCCCGCACCGCCATCAATCTCCTCGACAAAGTCAACGTCCGCGTAACGCGACAGCCCAATAACGTCGTCGCCATCACTGCCGACGACCCGGTCGAAACCTTCACCACCGGAAATCCGATCGAAACCATCGTTGGAACCGGATACGAGAAACACATCATTGCCTGCCCCACCCCGCAGGCGATCATTGCCCGAACCACCAGAAATCGTATCGTCACCAGTAGAGCCTACGATCGCGTCGTTGCCCGACGAACCAGCAATTGTATCGTTTTCCGACCCACCGGAACCTTCACCGCCGCCATCGCCGGAGCCCTCGCCGCCGCCGTCACCAGAGCCCTCGCCGCCGCCGTCGCCAGAACCTTCACCGCCGCCGTCGCCGGAGCCCTCGCCGCCACCGTCGCCGGAGCCCTCGCCGCCGCCGTCGCCAGAACCTTCGCCGCCGCCGTCACCGGAACCTTCGCCGCCGCCGTCGCCGGAGCCCTCGCCGCCACCGTCACCGGAGCCCTCGCCGCCGCCGTCGCCAGAACCTTCACCGCCGCCGTCGCCGGAGCCCTCGCCGCCACCGTCGCCGGAGCCCTCGCCGCCGCCGTCGCCGGAGCCCTCGCCGCCGCCGTCACCGGAGCCCTCGCCGCCACCGTCACCAGAACCTTCGCCGCCGCCGTCACCGGAGCCCGTACCGCCACCGTCGCCAGAACCCGCGCCGCCATCGTCGCCGGAGCCCGCACCGCCACCCTCGCCACTGCCGTCGCCGGAACCTTGCTCACTCACTGCAACATCAATGACTGGATCATCGGTGCCGGCAGGTCCGGTTCCGCCGCCTTCGGCGCCACCCAGCGCCCCTCCGCTTACTGGCGTTCCACCGCCTATGGGGTCACCGGTCCCCAGTCCAAATATCGGCTCGCCTCCCGTGCGAAAGGGTGTCGTATCCGTTCGGAAAAGGGAACCTAGACTTGGTGGCGCGTCGCTCCCGCCGGTCTCGTCGGACGGCCCCGCAGCCGGCGCCACCTCCGATAGGGTTTCGGCCAATTGATCCAGGTTCAACCCGCCTTTGCCGGCGCCGATATCACCGCCGGCTTCCCGGCCATCCCCAAATTCGGCGTCATAATAATTGTCTGATATGTGCTTAAGGCTGCCATAGAATCCGTCGATCTCGGTTTCCGTGAGAATGACAATCTCCGACGGCGGCGCATCGAAACGGGTCACGAATACCGTCTCGCGCGGCTCGGTCAGCGCAGCACTGCCGGCATCGGTGGCAACCAGCATCTCTCCGTCGAAAACGGTAAATCTGCTGGTCTGTCCCGCAGCATTAATCTCACCAGCGCCGCGCGCAGCCCGCACGCCGATAGTGGCAACCGGCGAGTTGATCGTCATTGCGAAGGGATCGATCGCCGCGATTTCGCCGGCCGCAAATACAAACGTCCCGTTTAGAATTGTAAAAGACGACGTCCCTTCCATGGTGTCTGCATCGAAAACAAACGAATCCACGACAAACCGGGCGCCGCCGCCCAAGGCAAAGGTTGTCATATCAGCGAACAGCATATCGACGGCGCCGCCATCGGCCGTTTCGATTACGTCGCCCGTATAGATGGGGTCGCCTACAGCGATGGCCTCGCGAACGCCGTTGGCCCGGACCACGAATACCTGACCGCTCGCACCGGTGATCTGGCCGATGGGGATCTCCGCGCTTTCCCCAGCTTGCGCGTATTGTCCAGCCGCTTCCGACGCCGTGAACGAATCCACCAGGGCCGGCGTTAGTCGGCTCCCTTCCGGCGTCAACAGATCAGGGGGCGGATCAGACAGAAAATAATCGCGCACAATGAGAACGTCGCCGTCCGGAGCGATCAGCAGCAAATCGCCGCCCTGTTGGAGAAACTGCGTATCGCCTGCGAACCGCGCATCGGGCAACACGACCGCCGCACGCGCAGAGCTATCGATAACCGATACCTCATTTGCCTCGGACGCAGACCGCGTGTTGACCTGATGAGCACCCAAACCAGGATGCATCGGGATCGCCATGATTAAGACTCCAAAAGCGGGAGTTGTTAACGTTCAACGCAATTCGCGCGTTTTAAATTCATTTTTCGCGAATTTAAATAAAATGCTATCTAAATTTTCCTGGAACGTATGTGATCTACGTCACAGAGCAAGCCCCTAAATGGGTTATTTGTGGAATTAAAATCAGTCAGTTATCGTAATTCCCGATAACGTTGTTTAGATTCGTTTGGCATTATCGCGATAAGCGACTATGCCTATTTTTTCCCGTTCTAGTCTGAGAAACCGAACTGTATTCGCGGTGACTAACCGAGAAACCGCCCTCAATGAGGGTTTATTTTCTCAATTTCTATTATTCGTATTTTCGATCCGGTGCGATTCATTGGCAGAAAATATCGAACGATTTACACGATCCATTGAGCCCGCGAACATGGACAGGTCTAACCCAAATCTCCAACGAAATTCAGTCATACGCAGGCGCGCTAGTGATCTCAATCAAATGAATCCCGTGGTGCCGCTTCCCAACGCCAAGACGGCGGCAAAAACGACGTCTATCCCAGGCCACGCGCAAAATATGCAACAAAGACGGTCGCCGCGATAATCGCCACGATGGCGGACGCGACGAGCCACTCTCCCGTGGTGCTCTTGTTTCTTGCTAGCATCGGCACTAACTCCCCTTTTTCCGCGCCGAAGAGGTTTCCCGGACCGGCGCTTGCCTGTACCGTTTGTAGAGCATGCCAAGGAATAGCCGCGGAGGCAAAGATGAATGAACAGCGACTGCTGGTAGACATCGAAGACGGCGTTGGGACGATCACCCTGAACCGGCCGGAAGCCATGAACGCTTTCGCGGACGGGATGCGGGAACGCCTGCTGGAGACCCTGGAATCCTTCGCCGATGACAGCACGGTGCGGTGCGTCGTGATCACCGGCGCGGGCAAGGCGTTCTGTGCCGGTGGAGACATCGTCAGCATGGCGGTACTGCAGGACGATAACGACACCGAGGTGGTCGAGGACCGCATGACCCGCGCCGCGCGGGTCATCCAGACCATGCGCGGCATGCGCCAGCCGATCATCGCGGCGATAAACGGCGCGGCTGCCGGCGGCGGCATGAACCTTGCCCTGGCGTGCGACATGCGGCTCGCCAGCGACCGCGCGATCTTTGCCGAGAGTTTCGTGAAGATCGGCCTGGTGCCGGATTGGGGCGGCTTCTCACTGCTGCCCCAACTCGTCGGCACGGCCAAGGCGATGGAGCTGATGATGCTGGGCGACCGGTTCGACGCCGCGGAGGCATTGCGCCTTGGGTTACTCAATCACGTCTATTCGCATAACGAATTCGCCCGCGAAGTCACGCGCTTCGCGCAGCGGCTGGCTGCAGGCCCGCCGGAAACCCTGGCCCGGATAAAGCAAGGCGTCTATCTCGGCGCCCAGGAGTCGCTCGCCGATGGACTTGCTTACGAATACCGCGCCCAGCGCCAAGTCTTCCTGTCCGATGATGCGCGCGAAGGCATGCGCGCCTTCGTCGAAAAGCGCACGCCCGAGTTCGGCAGCGGCGATTGATCGGGCGGCGAGGGCCTTGGGCGGCGCCAGCACAATTCGTGAGATGACTGCGGACGATCTCGACGCCATCCATCCGCTGCTCGCACAATTGGGTTACGAGATTTCATCCGATGAGGTGCGATCGCCTTGTCGTCGCAGATCGGCCGCGCCGATGCGCACGCGTTTTACGACCGGTTGGGGTTCGAAACGGCCGCCACGTCATTGTTTAATGCGTAAGACGTTATGATCCCAATACCGCGTGGCAGAGACGGATTGAGAAGCAAATGAGTATCGAAGTGCGACAGGCGCCGAACGGCTTTGCCGGTGAGATATTGGGCGCGGACCCGGAATGCGAGGAAGATTTTGAAGCCGTGCATCAGGCGTTCCTCGATCATGGCGTCATCACGATCCGCAATCTTCCGCTCTCACCGGAAGCGCAACTCGCCTTTTCCCGCCGGTTCGGCCCCTTGATGGGGCGCCGTCCCTCGACGCCGGACAAGGTGCTGATGCCGGGCCAGCCGGAAATCGTCATCCTCTCGAACCGCAAGGAGAATGGTGAGAATGTCGGCATCACAGATGCTGGCCGCTACTGGCATTCCGATCTCTGTTTCGAAGAGGAACCCAATCTCGGGACGATCGTCCACGCGATCGAAGTGCCACCCGAAGGTGGCGATACGCTGTTCGCCGATCTGGGTCAGGCGTATGCGACGTTACCCGACGATCTGAAAAGTCGGATCGAGGGTAAGCGTGCCGCCCATACCTTCCGCAAACACTATCTGGAAGTGATGGCCGAGGGCAGTCCGCGCCCGCCACTGACAGAGGAGCAGTTCGCCGCGCTGAAGGAGACCTACCACCCCATCGCCCGTACCCATCCCGACACGGGACGGAAGACGCTCTTCATCAATCCGGGTCATACCACCCATGTGGAAGGGATGGACGAGGCGGAAAGCCAGGGACTACTCGATGCGCTGTTCGAACATTGCCTGCAACCGCAATTTATCTATCGCCACAAATGGTGGGTCGGCGACACCGTGATCTGGGACAATCGCCGCGTCATGCATAATGCCGAGCCTTACGATATGGGTCGCTATACGCGGCATATGCACCGCACCTGTATCCACGGCGACCGGCCGTTTTAGGACGGCACCCTACTCGGCCGCTTGCGCCCGTATCATCGCATGCGTGTCCAGGAACTGACGCAAGGCATCGCCCCATTTTTCCCAATCGACGGACGGTGCGCGGTGGCCGTAGGGTGAGTCGAGTTCGAAATACTCGGCCTTCGAGCCGGCGGCGGTACGGATATGCTCTACGGTTGGCTCGCCAAGTTCGGGGCCAAATAGCTTGTCGGTCGTCGCCAGAATATACAGCAACGGCGCTTTGATATTCGCGGCCTCGGGTTTGGCGTTGAAACGAACCGCGCAGCGGCGCAGTGCGATCAGCGAGTTCGGGTCGAACGTCTTCGCCCAGGCCTTGGCCTGTTTCCGCAGCCCCGCGGCGACCTTTTCTTCGGACAAACCTTTATCCCAAAGTTCCCGGTCGACGCCATAGCTCAGCAAAACGTTGGTGCGGAATTCAATCAGAGCTTCCTCAATCCCTTCGTCATCGTCATAGAAGTCGCCACCGTTCCAGCCCGGTGCCGCTTCGAAATGACGCTCAAGGTCGCGAACGGAACTTTCGTCGCCCCGTCCCGTGAAGCCGGTCGCTACCGGCACCAGGCAGCGCATACGTTCCGGATAGGTAACGCCCCATTGAAAGGTCAGATAGCCGCCGTAGGAGTAGCCAACAATCGCCGCCATCTTCCGTACGCCAAAGTGATTGAGCAGCAGACGATGCGCATCGATCATGTCGCGAGTCGAGATGTCCGGAAAGCTCGGCCCATAAGGATGCCCGGTCGCCGGGGCCTTACTTCCCGGTCCCGTGGTCCCATAGGACGAACCCAGCATATTTGGGCTGATGACAAAGTACTGATCGGTATCGATTGCACAGCCAGAACCGATCAAGCCTTCCCACCAACCCGGGTTCCGCGGACCGCCACCACCCGCATGCGGGTTCGATGTATAGCCATGCAGCAGCAGTATTGTGTTGGCCGGGGCGTTCGCCGGGTCGCCGTAAGTCTCGTAGGCAATATCAAGTTCCGCAAGCGTCTCGCCGCTTTGCAGCGGAAAGTCCGCTGTCGAGAATTTTTCTACCGTGGCATCGCTCATGATGTGCCTCTTCCTGCTGCTCAATTTTTCGGAGGGTGCGTTTCTACCGCCGATAAGGCAAGGGTGATTTCGTCGTGCAGACGCTGCGCTGACGGATTCTGCAACCCTGGCGCCAGCGCCACCGCGACCCCCAAAGGGGGCAACACCGGCAGCTCTGCTTCCGCGCCCAGAAGACGAAGATCTTCGGGAACGCTGCACCGCGTCATGACCGCAACCGCGAGGCCCGCTAGGAGCGCGGCGAGCAGGCCGGCGATGCTCGGGCTGGAATAGGCAATGCGGTAGCGCCGCCCGTCCTCCTCTAAGGCCCGAAGCGTATACTCCCGATCCAGCGACCCTTCTTGATACAGAGCCAGCGGCAGCGGGTCGCTTTCCTCCGTTTTCGCGCGCGGGGGCGCGACCCAGACAAGCGGTTCGTACCGCAGCAACGTACCCGGCCGCGCATCGGATTGCGTGTAAACAGCAAGATCGATCCGGCGCGCCGCCAGTCCTTCGAACAGCATGTCGCTTTGTTCACAAACCAACTCGACCGCCACCCGGGGGTGCCGTGAAGCAAAGGCCTCGAGTACGGGCGGCAACAGATTTACCGCATAGTCGTCGGGGATTCCGAGACGGACCCGGCCTTCCAGCAAAGGCTCCGTCAGGGCAGTCCAGGTTTCTTCGTTGAGATTGCGGAACCGGCGGGCGTGCTGCAGCAGGATCTTTCCTGCTTCCGAAAGCCGAATGCTATGCGCATCGCGGTCCAGAAGACGCGATCCGATGCGGGTTTCGAGTTTCTGCAGCTGCATACTGACGGCCGACTGACTGCGCGCGACGCGGTCCGCCGCGCGCGCAAGGTTGCCGGTTTCGACAATGGCAAGGAAGGTCGCGAGATGCTCCGAAGACAGCAGAGGGCGCATGTTATATCTTTCGAAAATCGAAATCTAATTTCAATTATATTCGTTTTTCTTAATAAACAAAACACGCTAAATGGCCTCCAACAATACCAATCGGTTGGACAACCATGGCTGAAATTGGAATCAATCGCGTCGCTGTCTGTAAGGCGCTCGCAGCGCAAGGGCTGCTGGGGACGCTCGGCATCTTTCTGCTCGAAGCGGATATCTCTTCGCAGCAGGCCGTATTTTGGCGCTGCGTGTTCGGTGCGGCCTTCCTCACCGCCTATTGCAGCGTCGCCGGATATTTTCGTGGCGCCGTTTGGACGCGCAAAGTGCTTGCCCTCGCCATCGGCGGCGGTGTGTGCATGGTCCTGAACTGGGTTCTCTTTTTCGAGGCCATCCGCCTTACCTGGATCGGTTTCGCGACCATCACCTATCACATTCAACCGTTCTGGATCGTGCTGGTTGGCATCTTCGTTATGAAAGAAGCTGTTTCAGCGGCAAAACTGGGATGGATCGCCCTCGCGTTCGTGGGCTTCCTGCTGGCACTCGACGTGCGGCAAATTTTTAACGGTGAGGGCGATCTTCTGTTGGGCGCAGGGTTCGCCGTTCTGGCGAGCCTGTTCTATACCGTGACCATCTTCGCCACGCGATCGCTCGGCAGTACGCTAAAGCCGCACCTGGTGGCCTGGGTTCATACCATGACCGGGATCGTGATCCTCGCCCCCCTGCTGCCGCTGTCGGTGAGCACCATCGCGATGCCGCAATGGGGTTGGCTGGCTGGCCTCGGCATCATTCATACAGGTATGGTCTACATCCTGCTCTACGGCGCGCTGCCGAAGCTTGGTTCCGCACTTATCGCCGTCTTGATTTTTGTCTATCCAGCGACGGCCCTGCTTGTCGACCTGGCCGTATACGGGCACGGGCTGGACAGTTTTCAGTGCCTCGGGCTGCTTCTCATTGGGTGCGGTACGCTCGGCGTCGGCGGCGCCCTCTCACACCGGAAAAGCGCTACGCCACCGCCGCAAAGCGATCGTTCGCTTCCCGGAACAGGCGACGGCTGCGCTCTACGTCAAAGGGCCGTTCCTGAAGCGTCTCCGGATCCCATTCGCTGCGCCCCGGCGCAAAGAAGTCACCGCCATAGACATGCAACGCCGCCGTGATCTTTTCGATCGGGTTGGTCACGGAGTGCACGATATCTTTGCCGAGCGGCGCCGCGTCACCGAGCGACAAGGCTTCCGCGCCCGCCGCCTCGATCGAACCTTCAGTCTTGCGCCAGAAGATATTGTCCTCGCGCCCGCCATAGATGCCGATAACCGCCCACATATTGTGATTGTGCGGCATCAAGGTCATCAGCGGCGCCCAGGCGAAGTTAAGGATTGTGAGGTCGTCGGAGTGATGAAGCGGCGTGAATCCAGCCTCCGTTGGCTCCCCCAGCGCTTTTACAATCCCGCCCGGATCCGCCACCGCCTCGGCGACTACTTCGCGTATAGCCTTATGACTGCCATCTTCGGCAAGCGCGCGCTTGCAGTCTTCAATGAATTGGTCGGTATCGAACATGGGGCAAGCCTCCGGCTGAGTGATCACGGGTGAATTGACGGACACACTATCTCATTGAACCGGGCCGGCTCAATGCGGCACGACGCGGGTTGTTGTCGCAGGCCCCTGCCTATTGCCGGTATTTTTTCGGTGCTTGCGGGTTGTTCGCCGGATTGGTGTCGTGCTTGGACAGCTTCTCGATCAGCTTGTCTTCGATCAGCGGCTGCAGGTCAGCTTCCAACGGGTCCGCCTTTTCCCGGTCGTAAACCTCATCACCATCGACATAGAGCGTGAAGGCTTTCAGATATTTCGCCTTCTTAGCCGGTTCCTCAATCGTCGCCTTGGTCCAGGCATAAAGCGGGTATTTTTCAATGCCGTCCTGCTCAGCCTGAGCAACATAGCCGGCAAAGGCATCGTACTGGCACGACAGGGTCGCATTGTGCTTGGCAAGCACCGCCGCCAGCGGCTGGAGCGACGGGTCTCCCGGGTCGCGGCGCGCCGCTTCCGCACGCGCATCATCAAGGTTAATCCGCACCTGAAATTGCCAATCGTCGCCCATCGATGGGTCCCCTTCGTTGCCACCCTGCTAATATGGGGTGCCGTCGCGGTGCTGCAACTCATCCCCCATGCCAGCGAGTTCTACATCGGCGCGGCGCTGTTTTCCGGGAAATAGCACGCGACACGGTGATCGGCCCCCTCCTCCAGCTTTGGCGCGCTGCCAGCGCAAATTTCCTGCGCCTTCCAGCATCGGGTCCGGAACCGGCAGCCAGACGGCGGATTGGCCGGGCTCGGGACTTCCCCTTCGAGAATGATGCGTTTCGGTTTCTCCCGGTCGCTGGAAAAATCGAGCGAAGGCTCAGCGGACAAGAGCGCCTTGGTATAGGGATGACGGGGATGGTTGTAGACCTGTTCCTCTGTGCCGATCTCAACGATGCGGCCGAGATACATGACCGCGACCCGGTGCGACATGTGGCGCACGATCGACAAATCATGGGCGATAAAGACATAGGCAATACCGAGCCGCTCCTGAATCTCCATCAGCAGGTTCACCACCTGCGCTTGCACCGACACGTCGAGGGCGGAAACCGGTTCATCGCAGATCAGCACCTCGGGGTCGAGCGCCATGGCGCGGGCAATGCCGATGCGTTGCCGCTGTCCGCCGGAAAACTCATGCGGATAGCGCTCGGCATGTTCGCGCCGCAAACCGACACTTTCCAACAACGACCGCACCCGGTCCGAGCGTTCGGCTTCGGGCACCACATCGGGGTGGATAACCCAGGGCTCGGCGATGATCTCCGCGACAGTCATACGCGGGTTCAGCGACGCGTAGGGATCCTGGAAAATAACCTGAAGTCGGCGACGGATTTCCTTCAATTTAGCAGGACCGGCCGAGAATATGTCCTTGCCGTGAAACAGGGCCGCGCCCGCCGTCGGCTCTTCAAGCCGGAGCAGCGTACGCGCGACCGTCGATTTACCGCATCCGCTTTCGCCGACGAGACCGAGCGTTTCTCCTGTGCGGAGATCGAAACTCACGCCATCGACGGCCCGGACCACACCCGCCGGCCGCTTGAACGAGAGACCCCGTCCGACCGGGAAATGCTTCACCAGACCGCGGACATCAAGAACGGGCGGCGCGCTTTCATCCGTCATTGAACACGCGCTCCACGTGGTGGCATTCGGCGCTACACCCCGGTGCGACGGCGACAGCCGGGGGCGCCTCGCGACGGCAGATGTCGGTGGCGAACCGGCATCGCGGATGGAATGCGCAACCGGTTGGAATACGCGCGAGATCCGGTGGGGATCCAACAATGGGGCGCAATTTCCCGCCCTTGCTCTGCACGCGAGGCACGGAATCGAGCAGTGCCAGCGTATAAGCATGGCCCGGCCTTCGGAGAACATCGCCAACCGGACCGCGCTCAACCACCCGGCCGGCATACATGACCGCAACATTGTCCGCGGCATCGGCGACGACGCCGAGATCATGCGTGATCAGGATCATCGCCATGTCCGCTTCCTCGCGTAGCCCCTCCAGCAACTCCATGATCTGGGCCTGCACGGTCACATCGAGCGCTGTCGTCGGCTCGTCGGCGATCAGTAGGTCGGGGCCAAGGGCAATCGCCATGGCAATCATGACCCGCTGGCGCATGCCGCCGGAGAACTGATGCGTATAATCCTTGGCCCGGCGTGCCGGGTCCGGGATTCCAACGCGGTCGAGCAGCTCGACCGCACGTTCATCGGCCGCTCGTCCAGACGCGATGCTGTGGGCGCGGAACAGTTCCGCTATCTGCCATCCAACGCTGAACACCGGATTGAGCGACATCAACGCGTCCTGAAACACCATGGCGACTTCACGGCCGCATGAATCGCGCCAGTCGGCAATCGGCATGGCTAGCACGTCCTTGCCCTTGAACCGCACCGCGCCGCCGGTCACGAATGCGGGCGGGCTCTGCAGCAGCCGCATGATCGCCGCAGCGGTAACGCTTTTACCGGAGCCGCTTTCGCCCAAAATAGCCGCCGTTTCCCCTGTGGCGACTTGAAAGGATACGCCGTTGACCGCATGGATCGTTTCCCGGCCCGTGCGGAATTCTACGCGAAGATCGTCAACGTCCAGTACGGGCTGATCACGCATCGTTCTTCCCCGGCGCTTCGAGCCGCCAGCGCTGTTCCGGGTCGCTGACGATACGCAGCCAGTTCGACAGGATGTTGCCGGACAATGTCGCCAGCATAATCGCCAGCCCGGGAAAGAAGGCGAGCCACCATGCCTGGCTCAGATAGTTACGACCCTGGGCGACCATAAGCCCCCAGGTGATTTCCGGTGGTTGGATGCCGATACCAAGGAAACTGAGACCGGACTCGGCCAACATCACAATCGAAAAATCGACCGTCAGGATGGTCAGTAGCGTGGGCGCGATGACGGGTGTGATATGGCGGCGCAAAATGTGGTACCGGCTGCTGCCAAGCGCACGCGCAGCGTCGACGAAAACACGCTCACGGATCTCCAGCACTTCGGCCCGGGTTACCCGCAGGTAGACCGGTAGGCGGGTGATCGCGAGTACGATAATCAGATTGGGAACGCTCGGTTCCAGGACATACAGGACTACGACCGCCAACAACAGCGACGGAAAACTCTGAAGAATGTCCGCGAACCGCATGATAACATGACCGATTCCGCGCCCGAAGTATCCCGCGATCATGCCCAACACGGCACCCGCGATCATGGCCAGGAAGACGGCGCTCAGCGCGATGGCCAAGGTGTTCCGTGCGGCGACGATCAGACGCGCCAGGATGCTGCGGCCCAGCGCGTCCCCGCCGAGGATCATCAGCCAGCCTTGTTCCGTTGATCCGGGCGGCATGTTTCGGGCGCGCAGGTTCAGCGTCGTGGCGGCTTTGCCGAAGAGTTCCGGTCCGAACAGAAAGCAGGCGAAGAGACAGATCAGCCACAACGCCGCGACGAGCGCGAAACGGTCGCGCAGCAGCAACTGCCACCATGACGAACGGCGTCGGATGATGAGGGCTTCCTGTTCTGCCGTGCTCATTGGTGACGAATCCGCGGATCGAGTGCGACATAGAGCAGATCGATCAGAATATTGAGCAGGAAAATCGCCGTAGCGGTCACCATGACTGCCGCCTGCACGGTGGGAAAGTCGCGCTGGATCACGGAGTCGATCATTAGCTTACCGACACCGGGCCAGCCGAACACGGTCTCAACGATCACCGCTCCATTGATCAGCCCAACAGTCAAATCGCCAGCGACCGTTACGACCGACAAAGACGCATTGCGTAGCGCGTGCACGAAGATCACCGCTGTTTCACCGACGCCCTTAGCGCGCGCCGTTTTCACATAAGCAGATGACAAGGCGCCAAGCATCGATGCCCGGACGACTTGGACCATCAGCCCGAAGGGTCGCAGCATCAACACCACAATCGGCAGTATCCAATACGGCAGGTCACCAGTGCCGGATGTAGGCAGCCAACGCAAGGTTACTGCGAAGACCAGGATCCCGGTAATCGCGACCCAGAAATCGGGCGCACTGGCGCCGGCCAGCGACGCCATGCTGCCGACCCGGTCGAAAACGCCGCCGGGCCGATAGGCCGCAAGTGCGCCGACGATAACGGCCAGCACAATGGACAGAGTCATGGCGACACCGGCCAGAGCCAATGTTGTCGGATAGGCTTCCAGGACGAGTTCCATCGCCGGCCGTTGCTTGCGCAGGGAGTATCCGAGGTCGCCCTCGGAAACATCCTTCAGGAAAACGAGAAACTGCTCTGTCGCGGGGCGGTCGAAGCCATGCTTCTTCGCAAACTCGATCCTCGTTTGCAGGGAGGCGTCGATCGGCAAGTATAGCGCGGTGGGATCGCCCGTGAGACGGACGAGAAAAAACACCGCAAGGATCAACCCGATCAGCGCGATGCCACTATGCAGCGCCCGCCTTCCTAGAAAGTGCGCCATGGGTTTTTCCGCGTCACCCGACCAAATTCAAAAAAAGAAGGGACCACCCGGCTTCACAACCGGGCGGCCCAATTTGAAGCTCAACCGTCCTACTTGAACGTCATATCCTCGAGATGCAGCTCGCTGTTGGTCGAAATACTCGGCGTGAAATTGATCCGATTTCCGACACGAGAATACCCGACCATGTGATACATCCAGACGTCAGCGACGAGGTCCTCGTTGATGACCCGGTTAACTTCCTGCCACGTCTTGCGGCGTTCGTCACCCGATAACGTGCCCGCCTTCGCGACCATGGCATCCAGGTTCTTGTCGCAAATCGATGACTGCAGGCCGCCGCAAGCGTATTTGTTGAAAATCGAGAACACGGCGTCGCCGTTGTTATTGTCGTGCTGCGCCTGCAGCAGGATCGGCGCGCGGTTCTCGTCATACGGTTTGCTCAAATATTTCAGCCAGCTGCCGACTTCCATCATACGCAGTTTCATTTTCAGCCCGGCGGCCTGGAACATGGCCATCATCGCTTCCATCGCTTCGGTGCCGTTCGGGTAGATATTCGTCCGGCCGATGATCTCGATTTCCGTATCTACCGGCACACCTGCTGCCTTCGCTTCTGCGATCAGTTTCTGCGCTTCGGCAGGATCGTACTTGCGCACCTTGATTGCGGGGTTGTGGCCATTGATGCTCGGCACAACGATTTGCGTCGCGTGCTCAATATCTTTCGACAGGATGCTGCCGCGCAGCGCGTCGCGGTCGAACGCATATTCCAGCGCCAAACGGACCCGCTTGTCGTTGAGTGGCGGACGGGTAACATCGATCCGCAGCCGGGTGGTTTCGGAGTTCGGATAGCTGAAATCCATGCTGGGATCCGTGGCGTCCTGCACCGCGATGTTCGGCGCGATGTCGGCTTCGCCAACTTTCACCATGGCCGCGCGGACCGTCGATTCCGAGCGCCAGATATAGCGCGCACCTTCGACTACCGGCTTTTTGCCCCAATATCCGTCGAAGCGTTTCAAGACGATTTCTTGGCCCGGCGTCCACTTGTCGAAGACATAGGGTCCGGTTCCGATCGGGTTCAACACCAGTTTGTCCATCGACGTGTTGGGCGAGGACAGCGATACCACGCCCATGCGGGTCGGCAGGATCGGCACCGGCTTGTTCGCGCTGATTTCCAGCGTATGGCTGCCAACCGCCTTTGTGCTCAGCTTAAGGTCGCCGAACGACTTCGTGCGGGTCTCGCAATCCAGTTTGGAGTCCATCGTCCGCGCAATGGCCTTCGACGCCGTCTCCGCATTTAGCGACGCGCCATCGTGAAACTTAACACCCTTGCGAAGTTCAAACCGCCAAGTGGTGTCGTTGATCTTGCTCCAGGATGTCGCCAAACGTGGCGTAATGCTGCCATCCTTCGGATCGATTTCCGTCAGCGTCTCGACGATGTTCTGCTTGGCAACCCGGCCAACCGTCGAACGGTTTGAGTTGCAGCCGTCGAGACCTTCCGGCTCTTCTGAAAGGACAACGGTGACCGTCTTCTGCGCCTGCGCGCTTTGAACGCCCGCCGTGACGCCGAAAACAGCTGCTAGGGCCGCCGCACCAACGAGCAAACGGCTCGAACGTAATTCGAATGCAATCGTCTTCTGTTTCATTTGAAGTCCCCTCTAGTGTGACCTTGCCGCCAGGCATCGCTTTTCGCGCAAGGACAGGTGCCAGCCGCAAGGCTGTTGCGCGGCATTGCGGACTTGTGCCCGTTCGTGTTTTCTCGGTTAACGCGTAGATGCTTGCGTATTCGCTGTAGGCTGTCAACCAACGCCCTGTGGCGGCACCACATAACCCGATTTCTCACCCCGCAAGGTGGTGCGCAGCATATGGCGCGGGTATGACGAATCAAAATCGCCGAGGGCCAGGTGCATAGTCGTACGGTTGTCCCAGCAGACCAAATCGCCAACGCGCCATTGATGGCGATAGACGTTTTCCGGCCGCGTCGCATGGGCACAAAGAAATTGAATCAGCGGCACGCTTTCCGCGCGCGTCATGCCATCGAAATGCGACGTACGTTCGCTGACATAGAGCGCTTTCACACCACTTTCGTCATGGGTCCGCACGCAGGGATGGGCAATCGGCGGGTTTAGCTTGAGCAGCTCTGCCATCTTCACTGGATCGCGTTTCGCCGTACCCGATACCAAATTGAAATCGTAGACCGATTGCAGGCCGGCGACGATGTCCTTCATCTTGTCCGACAAATCGTCGTAGGCCCGCGCCATATTGCAGAACATCGTATCGCCACCGACCGGTGGCTTCTCCGTGCAATACAGCATCGAAGATGCGGCAGGACGGTTGGTGTAGGAGTAATCCGAATGCCAGTTGCGGCCGGCATTGCGCGTCTGGGACGGCTGGTTGTTCTTCGGTTTGTTGGTCACTTCCAACAGCTCCGGATAGCCATCCAGCCGATCATGCGGCGTCGCGGCATGATCGTCGAGATCCCGAAACCGCCGCGAAAATGCGCAATGCTGGTCTGGCGTCCAGGCGACATCCCGAAAAACAATAACGTGCGCCTGATGCCAGGCCTTACGGATCGCATCGATGTCGGCATCGCTAACCGTGCCGGCGATATCGACGCCACGGATCTCCGCACCCAGCGCATGGGCCAGGGGAATTTCTTCGATAGCCACTACCCCACCTCCGCCCGAAGCCGGTCATGCAACATCTGCAACGTGTCCAGCATCGGTTCGACACCGCGGGACCCGGACTGGAAAATCGCCGTCGCATTGAGCGCGACATATTCGAAGCCCATCTCCTTCAAATCGACCGCGCGGGCTGCGACCTGATCCGGCTCAGCATAGAACCGCTTGCCGGCTTCGTCACCGGGACGCGGCGGCGGCGCAATCATGCTCTGCCAACCGATGGCATCGGGATCGCGGCCGGCGGCGACCGCCGCCTCGCGGATCGCATCCATCGAGCGTTTGGCGAAATCGGCATCGGTTACCCGGCTCGCGAGCCAACCATCGCCATATTTTCCGCACCGACGGAACGCCGGCGGCGTATTGCCGCCGACCCAGATTGGCAGATCCCCACCCTGCGGCGATTTCGGCTCCATCGCCATGGCCTCGGCTTTGTAATGTTCGCCTTCGAAATCGACCCGCTCGTCGCGCCAGTAGGCCCGGATCAGTTCGATGGCCTCATCCGTCCGTTTGCCCCGGTCTTCGAATGTCTCATCCAACGCCTCGAATTCCGACTCCTGCCAGCCGACACCAACGCCAAGCCGCGCACGGCCCCCCGAAAGTTCGTCGAGCGTGCTGTACTGTTTCGCCACGAGGGCAGGCTGACGTTGCGGCAGCACCAGCACTTCGGTGCCGAGCGTCACCCGTTCGGTCACGGCCGCCGCGAAGGACAGTGTCGTGATGGCTTCCAGGATCGGCATCTTCGGTGAATAAAGCGACTTCTCGCGGCCTTCCACATTGTATCCCATGACTACGTGATCGAAGATTTCGATATGGTCGTATCCAATTTCCTCGATGCCCCGCGCCATCCGCGCGACCATCTTCGGGCCTTCGCGGTGCGATACCGCGGGGAATTCAACGGCGAGTTTCATGCTTTCGGTCCTCGGTTCTTCGCTAGGTGCTGATCAAGAAATCAGCCGATGGAGTCTAGCGGATGTTGTCGGTTGGTCAAAAGCAACGCGCCGTGCGCCACCGCCCTATACAGAAATCCCACGCTCGAACGCCGTCCAACCTACGAGGGGACTGGGATCTTCATGACCGACTAGGGAGATTTGGTTCGATGCGATTGGCGTTTTCTTTTTTCGGAATGCGAATTCATCGTCATAATATGCCCGGAATCACAACAGTGTAATTTGGACACGCGCATGTGCGGCATTGTCGGCCTTTATCTCAAGAACCCAGAAATTCGCACCCGGCTGGGCGCCTACTTCTCGCCTATGCTGGAGCAGATGACCGACCGTGGGCCAGATAGCGCTGGTGTCGCGGTCTACCGCGACGCGGAAGCCGATGGCGCCAAGATCACACTCTACGACCCCGACCTACACTTTGATTGGGACGGTATCGCGGCCGAGGCTGAGCGGGACCTGGGCGTATCCGTTACCGTGGAACGCATATCCAGCCACGCCATTTTGCGCGCCGCGGTCGATGCCGCTGCCATCCGGCGTTGGGTCGAAGCCAATAAGCCCAGCTTGCGCATCATGAGTTCGGGTAGCAGCCTCGAAATCTATAAGGAAGTCGGGCTGCCCGCCGACGTCCTGTCGCGCTTCGGTGTGCCGCAAATCACCGGCAGCCACGCCATCGGCCACACCCGCATGGCGACGGAGAGCGCAGTGACGACCGAGGGCGCGCATCCGTTCAATACCGGCGACGATCTATGCCTCGTCCATAACGGATCGCTTTCCAACCATCACAGGCTTCGCGACTGGCTGCGTGACCATGCCGACATCACCTTCCAGACCGATAATGATAGTGAGGTTGCTGCCGGTTACCTGACCTGGCGGTTGGGGCAAGGCGCCACCATTGCCGAGGCGCTCGAAGCGGCAATCAGCGATCTGGACGGTTTCTATACTTTCGCCGTGGGAACGCGCGACGGCTTCTCCGTCCTGCGCGATCCGATCGCCTGCAAACCCGCGGTCATGGCCGAAACCGACGACTGGGTTGCGATGGCGTCGGAATTCCGGTCCCTGGCACAGCTTCCCGGCGTCGAACGTGCGACCGTGTGGGAACCGGAACCGGCAACGGTCTATAGCTGGGGCCGCGCTTAAATGGAGACCATAGACCTTGCCAGGGT
This sequence comes from Alphaproteobacteria bacterium, assembly GCA_012103325.1. GTDB lineage: Bacteria > Pseudomonadota > Alphaproteobacteria > UBA8366. The sequence continues at coordinate 14,643 of WLWY01000022.1, read as the reverse complement.
CGCGGTGCGCGACCTCAATCGTCGTCTGCAAATGCGCGAAGGCGACAATGGGGAAACCGAGTTCTCGGTGCTCAATCCCGGCGGTGCGCATGCGCTGGCAGCCGGACTGACGCATCCCATCAACGTCACGATTGACGGCCACACGGGCTATTACTGCGCCGGCATGAACCAGGAAGCGAATGTCACCGTGGTCGGCAATGCGGGAACCGGTGTCGCCGAGAACATGATGTCCGGTGTGGTACGCGTCAAAGGCGATGTAAGCCAGTCCGCAGGTGCGACCGCACATGGCGGAATGTTGGTGATTGAGGGCGATGCCAGCGCACGCTGTGGAATCTCACTCAAAGGCGCCGACATTGTCGTACAAGGTTCGGTCGGTCACATGGCTGCTTTCATGGCGCAGGCGGGCCGGCTCGTCGTACTGGGTGATGTCGGCGCCGATCTCGGCGACTCACTATACGAAGCCCAGATATTTGTATGCGGCACGGTCGCCAGTCTCGGTGCGGATTGCGTTGAGAAAGAAATGAAATCGACACATAAATCGGAGCTAGAAGCTTTGCTGGCAAGCGCTGGCGTGGACACCGATGCTAGCGGTTTCCGGCGCTACGGTTCCGCCCGGCAGCTCTACAATTTTAATATCGACAACGCCGGCAGCTATTGAGCGAAGGAATGGCATGAGCGACGACAACAAAACCTCGGCCACCTACCCGCCCCGCGTGATTGCGGAAATTCAACGCGCCGCCAAGGAAGGCATCTACGAAATTCGCGGTGCAGGCGCGAAGCGCAGCGTACCGAACTTCGACGACCTGGTGTTCCTCGGCGCCTCCATGTCGCGCTACCCGCTGGAAGGCTATCGCGAGCGCTGCGATACCGACGTAACAATCGGTGCGCGCCATGCCTCCAAGCCCATCAAGCTGGACATTCCCATCACCATCGCTGGCATGAGCTTTGGCGCGCTGGGCGCCAACGCTAAGAAAGCATTGGGTCTCGCCGCGACTGCCATGGGAACCAGTACGACGACCGGCGATGGCGGCATGACGCAAGAAGAGCGCGAAGCGTCCAAGACCTTGGTCTATCAATATCTGCCGTCGCGCTACGGTATGACGCCGGATCAGCTACGACAGGCCGACGCCATCGAAGTCGTCGTCGGCCAGGGGGCTAAGCCCGGCGGCGGCGGCATGCTACTGGGGCAGAAGATCACGGACCGCGTCGCCGGCATGCGCACCTTGCCGACCGGCATCGATCAGCGCAGCGCCTGTCGTCACCCCGACTGGACGGGACCGGACGACCTGGAGATCAAGATCCGCGAACTGCGCGAGATTACCAATTGGGAAAAACCGATCTACGTCAAAGTCGGCGCGACGCGCACCCGCTACGACGTCATGCTGTCGGTCAAGGCCGGTGCGGACGCGGTGGTCGTCGACGGCATGCAAGGCGGCACCGCGGCAACCCAGGACGTCTTCATCGAAGATGTCGGCATCCCCACTCTTCCAGCGGTCCGGCTCGCGGTCGACGCGCTGAAGGAGCTCGATATGCATCGCAAGGTGCAACTGATCGTCTCCGGCGGCATCCGCACCGGCGGCGACGTTGCCAAGGCGCTGGCGCTTGGCGCCGACGCCGTTTCCATCGGCATGGCGGCGCTAATGGCGCTCAACTGCAACGCGCCACTCTATGAAGAAGATTACGCCGCCCTCGGTACCGCGCCCGGTGCGTGCCATATGTGTCATACTGGACGCTGTCCCGTCGGTATTACGACCCAGGATCCCGAGCTCGAAAAACGGCTCGACCCCGAGGAAGGTGCCCGGCGGCTGCGCAATTACCTTTCGACCTTGACCATGGAATGCCAAACCTTGGCGCGCGCTTGCGGAAAGTCGCATGTTCACAATCTCGAGCCTGAGGACATGGTCGCGTTGACCGTAGAAGCCGCCGCAATGGCGCAGGTGCCACTGGCGGGAACCGACTGGATTCCCGGCCGAAGCTGACAAAAACGATAAACGGGGAGACAAATCATGGCCGGCAAGCTGGAAGCCTTCGCCAAAAAGAACGGGATCAAGTACTTCCTGTTTAATTTCACCGACCTGAAAGGCGTTCAGCGCTCCAAGCTGGTGCCGGCTGCCGCCGCACCGGATATGGAAAAAGCTGGCGCCGGCTTTGCCGGTTTCGCCGCCTATCTGGACATGACCCCGGCGCATCCGGACATGTTCGCGGTGCCGGACACGGCAAGCGTCATGCAGCTTCCCTGGAAACCGGAAGTCGCTTGGGTTGCCGGCGATCTCGTTATGAATGGCACCAGCGTCGATCAGGCGCCGCGAGTAGTTCTCAAACGCGCGATCGCGGCAGCCGCTAAAAAGGGCTACCGCATGAAGACTGGCGTCGAGGCCGAATACCACCTGATCGATGCTGAGGGCGCGGACATCTCGGACCTCCGCGATATCGATCCCAAGCCCTGTTACGACCAGTCCGCGTTGATGCGCCGTTACGAGGTAATCGCTGAAATCTGCGACGCCATGCAGACCCTCGGCTGGGGGCCCTACCAGAACGATCATGAGGATGCCAATGGCCAGTTCGAAATGAACTGGGATTACGACGACGCCCTGGTGACCGCGGACCGACACGCCTTCTTCAAGTTCATGGTCAAGTCGATCGCCGAGAAACACGGGTTGCGCGCGACATTCATGCCGAAACCGTTCCTGCACCTGACCGGCAATGGCTGCCATATGCACGCCTCGGTGTGGGACAAGACGGGCAAAAAGAACCTGTTCCTCGACAAGAAGGACGATCTTGGGCTGTCGAAGCTTGCTCATCAGTTCCTTGGCGGTGTGCTCAAACACGCGGAGGCGCTCTGCGCCCTGACCAACCCAACAGTGAACAGTTACAAACGCATCAACGCCTCGGTCACGAACTCTGGCGCGACCTGGTCGCCGAATTCGATAACCTGGTCCGGAAACAACCGCACGCATATGGTGCGCACGCCCGATGACGGCCGGTTCGAATTCCGTCTCGCCGACGGCGCCGCCAACCCGTACTTGATGCAGGCCGCATACCTGGCTGCCGGGTTGGATGGCATCGCAAACAAGCTGGATCCAGGCAAACGAACCGATGTGGACATGTATGCCGAAGGCCATAAAGTCCGGGCTAAGCGTCTGCCGCTCTATCTTATCGACGCAATTCGCACGTTCGATCGGAGCAAGATGTTCAAGCAAGCGCTGGGCGACGAGTTCGTCTCGGCCTATGTGAAGATAAAAACCGATGAGTGGAACGACTATTCGCGGCATCTGAGTGACTGGGAACGCACCAACACGTTGGACACCTGATATGACTCTTAGCGCTAAGGAAATCGAACACCTGTTCCGTGGCAGCGCAACGCCGCCAAGCCGCACTCTGCCCGGCGAGCCGCCCTTCACGACGCGGCCGGAACTAACCGGCACCTTCGGCATGGTAGCGTCGACCCATTGGTCCGGCACGGCGGCGGGCATGTCGATCCTGGAGAAAGGCGGTAACGCCTTCGATGCGGCCATTGCCACCGGCCTAACATTGCAGGTCGTCGAGCCTTCCATGGCCGGCCCTGCGGGTGACGCGCCAATCATTCTGTGCGACGGAAAAACACAAAAAGTATCGGTGATCTGCGGACAAGGTGTCGCACCCGGAAATGCAAACGTTGGCGCGTACCGTAATCTCGGGCTCGATATCGTGCCGGGCGCGGGGCTGCTGCCGCTGGTCGTACCGGGTGCCTTCGACGCATTTATGCTCTTGTTACGCGACTGGGGCACGATGAAGGTACGCGACGTTCTTGAACCCGCAATCGGCCACGCCCGCAACGGATATCCGATCGCGGCGCGGGTCGTCGCGACCATCGATGCCCTGAAAGACTTGTTCGTCGAGCACTGGCCGAGTTCCGCCGCGGTCTACTGCCCGAGCGGCAACGTTCCCAAACCGAACCAGATCTTCTCCAACCCGGTGCTGGCAGACACGTTCGAGCGCATCCTGCGCGAGGCGGAAACCGTCGGCAGCGATCGCGAAAAGCAAATCGAAGCCGCCCGCGATGCGTTCTATCGCGGCTTTGTTGCCGAATCCGTGGACCGCTTCTGCCGCGACAACGAATTTCTCGACACGTCCGGACGGCGGCATAACGGGTTCCTTTCCGGCGACGATCTCGCCCGCTGGTCGGCCAGCGTGGAAGCGCCGCTGTCGCTCGAGTATGGCGACTACACCGTATTCAAGTGCGGACCGTGGAGTCAGGGCCCGGTCTTCCTGCAACAGCTCGCCTTGTTGCGCGGCTTCGATCTCGATGCGATGGATCCGAACGGCACCGAATTCGTCCATCACGTTGCCGAGAGCACCAAGCTCGCTTTTGCCGACCGTGAGAAGTTCTACGGCGATCCGGACTTTGTCGACGTGCCGATGGATACCCTGCTGTCCGAAGATTACAACGCCGTACGCCGCGCCTTGATCGGCAAGACGGCATCGGACGCTATTCGGCCGGGCAGCATTCCCGGCTATGGCGGCCCGGTCGTCTACGGGCTCCCCGACGGGCAAAGGTTATCCGTTCTGGATGACGGAACGCTTGTGCCCGCACACGACTCCGCCCCCGCCGTTTCGATTGCAACGGGCGACACCGTCCATCTGGATGTCGCAGACGAGCACGGCAACATGGTGTCGATCACACCGAGCGGCGGCTGGCTGCGCAGTTCCCCAACGATCCCAGACCTTGGCTTCGCGCTATCCAACCGCGGCCAGATCTTCACGCTGGAAGAAGGCACGCCGGGCGGCATCGCCCCTGGCAAGCGGCCCCGCACCACGCTGAGCCCGGGTTTCGCGAACAAGAACGGCAAACCTTACATGGCGTTCGGCACGCCCGGCGCGGACCGGCAGGACCAATGGGCGTTGCAGTTCTTCCTGCGCCACGTTCATCACGGCCAGAACCTGCAGGAAGCTGTCGATGCGCCGACCTTCAATACATCCCACTTCCCGGGCTCGTTCTATCCGAAACGGGCCGAGCTGAGTTCCTTGACGGTCGAAGGACGGTTTGCCGATGAGACGGTCGATGAACTTCGAGACAAGGGCCACGACGTTACCGTCGGCGATGATTGGTCTCAGGGGCGAACCTGCGCCGTTGCGCGCAAGGATGGTTTGCTCAAGGCCGCCGCCACTGCACGCTCCACGCAGAGCTACGCATTCGGCCGCTGACCGGAAGTTCGCGCTCCGTTATCTTGATTCTTGAATTCGATCATTCGACGACAGCGTATCAATGATAGGGCAATCGGCCACGCCGCCGCATCGTTCGGCCATTCCCGAAAGCACGCGTTCCATTCGCCTCAGGTCCGCAATCCTTCGCCTGATCGTCTTCGCATGATCCAGCGTTAACCGACGCACATCGGCACAGGCGCTCCCCTCACGGTCAGACAAGTGCAACAGGACACGAACGTCCGAAAGTGAAAAGCCAAGGTCCCGGCACCGCCGTACGAAGTTCAAACGCCGCAAATGTCCAGCGTCGTAGACTCGCTGCCCAGATGCCGTCCGCGGCGGCGCGGGAAGAATACTCACGCGCTCATAGTATCGGATCGTTTCAATGGAACAGCCTGTCCGCTTCGCCAAGCCACCAATTCTTATCGACAGCGTTCGCTCATCCTGTTTGGTCATAATGTCGAATTCCACTTGCCTCTGTAGCTGCTACAGATCGCAGTATAAGGGCCGCACAACTATGTTCGCGATATTCGAATGGAACACACTTATGTCGCAAGTAGAAACGCACTCGACATTAACCTGCCCCGATTGTGGTCACGTCGAAACAGAGACAATGCCGACCGACGCCTGTCAGTATTTCTATGACTGCAAAGGCTGCGGTGTGGTCCTGAAGCCCCTGACTGGGGATTGCTGCGTCTTCTGCTCCTATGGCGATTTTCCGTGACCGCCGATACAGGACACGCGTCGCGCGTCCCCGACAATAGACTGATCCCGATTTCGCATCCGACCTTCTAAGCACGCCTACGGGCGGCTAGTATCGTCTCAATGGTCGCGAACAATTGGTAAAAAACTCATGGGCAAGACACTCTTCGAGAAGATCTGGGACGAACACGTGATTACGGCGCGCGACGATGGTGACGTACTGCTCTATATCGACCGGCACTTGATCCATGATTTGCACTTCCGCGCCTTCGGTATGCTAAAGGCGAAAGGGCTGCAGATCCGCGAGCCGGACAAGCTGTTCGGGACCCCCGATCACAGCATTCCCACCACGGCGAAGGTGCTGGAAGACATTCCCGAAGGCGAGATGCGGCAAACGGTCGAGGTTCTCGAAAAATCCGCGGCCGAATTCGGCTTCACGCACTTCCCCATGACCGACGACCGGCACGGCATCGTTCACGTTATCGGACCGGAACAGGGCATCACCCTGCCCGGCATCACCCTCGTTTGCGGCGACTCCCATACCTCGACGCATGGCGCCCTCGGATGCATCTCGTTCGGCATTGGCTCGACCGAGCTGCAGCATGTTCTGGCGACGCAATCGCTGTGGCAGCGGAAACCGAAGATGATGCGCATCAACATTACCGGCCGCCTCGGCTTCGGCGTCAGCGGCAAGGACGTCATCCTTGCGGTGATCCGTGAGATCAGCGCCGCCGGCGGCACCGGCTATGCCATCGAATATGCCGGTTCTGCAATCGAGGCCATGTCGATGGAAGGCCGCATGACGGTCTGCAACATGACCATCGAAGCCGGCGCGCGCTCCGGCATCATCGCGCCGGACGACAAGACAATCGAATATTGCGCCGGCCGGCCCTATTCCCCGAAAGGCGAGCTGTGGGACGACGCCGCTTCCTATTGGCGCACCCTGCCCTCCGACGACGACGCGCATTTCGACAAGGAAATCACCCTCGCCGGCGATGCCATCGCGCCCATGGTGACTTGGGGCAATAGCCCGCAATGGGCTCTGCCGGTAACGGACACCATCCCCGACCCGAGCGGCGAGTCTGATCCCCTGGTGCGCGCCGACATGGAAGCCGCTCTCGACTATATGGATCTCAAACCGGGCATGCCGCTGTCGGATATTTCCGTCGATACCGTCTTCATCGGCGCCTGCACCAATAGCCGGATCGAGGATATGCGGGCCGCGGCTCAAGTCGCGAACGGCCGACGCGCGAAGGTGCGCACGCTGGTCGTTCCCGGCTCGGGTCTGGTGAAGAAGCAGGCGGAAGCGGAAGGCCTCGACCGTATCTTCACCGATGCAGGCATGGAATGGCGCGAACCCGGCTGCTCGATGTGCGTCGGCATGAACGGCGACATGCTGGCTCCCGGCGAACGTTCCGCCTCGACCAGCAACCGGAACTTCCGCGGCCGCCAAGGCCTCGGCAGCCGCACCCATCTGGTCAGTCCGGCCATGGCAGCGGCAGCATCCGTAACCGGTTGCTTTACGGACGTGCGCAAACTCGTCGAGGAGGCGTAATCATGGCAAAAGCAAAAGGACTGGAACCATTCAAGACCTTCGCCTCTGTCGCCGTGCCGATCGACATTGCCAATTGCGATACCGACCAGATCATCCCGGCGCGCTTCCTGCGTCGTCCAAGCACCGACCCAGACTATCCGCGCTTCCTGTTCCACGATCTGCGCTTCAACGAAGACGGATCGGAAAAAGATTTCGTCTACAACAAGGCGCCGTACTGCGATGGCCGTATCTTCGTCGCCGATATCAATTGGGGCTGTGGATCGTCTCGCGAGAACGCCGTCACGGCGCTAGCAGCGAACGGCGTCCGTTCGGTCATCGCGCCCAGCTTCGGCGACATTCACTATAGCAATTGCATCAAGAACGGCGTCCTGCCGATCCGCCTGTCTTCGGCGGATTGCGAAACCCTGCGCCGTCAGCTGCATGACAGCCCGGGCGCAGAGATCGCCATCGATCTCGACGAACAAAGCCTGACCGGCCCTGACCAGACGACATATGCTTTCGAAATAAACCCTTTCGACAAACACCGTCTGCTCAACGGGCTCGACGAAATCGGCCTGACTTTGGAGTTCGACGACGAAATCTCACGCTTCGCTGAAAACTACAATGCGAAACACCGCTGGGCGTCGTAGCGCTACTGCATCAAGACGCAGACTGCAGAACCGACTCGAAGTCCGGCTCTACGCCGTGGATGTGCTTCTGCCCCCATTCGCACATCGCGCGGATCGTCGGCGCGAGATCCTGTCCGATTTCCGTTAGCGAATATTCGACCCGCGGCGGCACTTCGGGAAAGACTTTCCGATGAACGAGCCCGTCCTCCTCCATCTCGCGCAGTTGGTTGGTCAGCATGCGTTGCGTACAGCCGGGTAAGCTGCGAAGCAATTCGTTAAACCGCCAGGTTCGCTGCAAGAGGCGCAAAACGATAAGGCCTTTCCATTTGCCGCCAATCCGGTTCAAGGCAGCCTCGACTGGACAGAGCTCGATGTCGGTATGGCGTGGTTTACGCATGAAACTATTCTCCTACAGTATCAAAATTGATACTACCTGTAAAAAATGTGCGTACTTGTTCTAAACAAAGGCAATATGCATTTCTGTTGGCACATCAGCAACCACATACCGACAGGAGAGAAAATTGATGACGCGAATTATACTACCGGCCGCCCTTGCCTTGAGCATTCACCTGCAACCGGCTGTCGCGGGCGATAACCCAATTCTAGGACACGACCTTTATGGCTCTGGGCCGGAGAAGGTTATCGTCTTTCACGATTGGATGGGCGACAGCGCCAATTACGACAGCGTCCGTCCGTGGCTCGACACGGATACGTTCACGTTCGCCTTTGCCGACGTGCGCGGCTATGGCGCGTTGAAGGCGCTCAACGGCAACTACAACACCGACGAAATCGCAGCCGATACGATGCGGCTGGCCGATCACCTCGGGTGGAAACGCTTTCATCTCGTCGGCCATTCGATGAACGGCATGGCTGGGTTCAAGACGCTTCTACATGACTGGCAAGACAAGCGCCGCATCAAAAGCTACGTCGCGATAACCCCGGTAACACCCAATGGCTATCCGGCCAGTGACGAGGACCGCGCCTTCCTCACCGCGGCGATCACCGATGACGCCACGGCGCGAAATGCCTTCGTCGGCCTGACGGGCGGCAAACTGAACGGCGCTTGGGGCCGGCTTAAGACGAACCGGAACCGCACGACATCACGTCCGGATGCCCTGCGCGGCTATTTCGACATGTGGATCGACGAAGATTTCGCTACCGCCCTGAAAGCCGCGGGCGTTGGCACGCCGACCCTCGTAATCGGCGGCCGCAACGACCTACCCGGCTTCCAGGAAAGCTACTACGCCGAAACCGTCGCTCGGTGGCTGCCAGCGATCCGGTTCGCCTATATCGACAATGCGGGCCACTACCCGATGCAGGAGACGCCGGTCCTGCTTGCAACCCTCGTTGAAACGCACCTCGGTCAACACAAATAACGCGCAACTGCCGTGGCCTCCGCCTTAAGCGCAGGCCACGGCATAGACGCCCGAGACGCCGGCCGGCAGTGGCAAGGTCCGCCATGTCGTGCCGCCATCCTCGGTGCCGAACACCTGGCCCTGACGCGCTGCGCAATAGACCCGCTCCGGGCTCGATGGGCTGGGGCCGATATTCATCAATGTACTTTCCATCGACACCCCGCTGTCGAACCGGCTCCAGGTCTCGCCCAGATCCTGGCTACGGTAGAGCGAGCCTTCGTCGCTCAACGCGGCAATACTAAGCGCGGCGAAAAGTGTGTTCGGGTCATGCGGACTAACGATAACGTCACGCGCGTAGGTCAGCGGTGAAAATCGCCCGACATCCATGAATTCCCAGCTATCGCCCTTGTCCCGGCTGCGGAAAAGCCCCATGCGGTTGGCGAGGAAGATCATACCGGGTCTAGCCGGACTGATCGCTAGCGCGTGGCTGTCCATCATGCCTTCCTGATCGCTACCGATGCGGCTCTTGAATGCGTCCTGTTCAACGTATGTCATCAGTCCGCCGCTGATATCGGTCCAGGTCTCACCACCATCGAGGCTGCGCACCACGCCGCCGACTTCGAGCCCGGCGTATATTTCTTTGGCATTGCTCGGATCCGCGATCATCCGGATCACACGCAGCGGGAAGCCCATTTGCACCGCTCCGGCCGGCTGCGGCACAGACAGCAGTCGCCAACTCATACCTTCATCGTCGCTGCGATAAATCAGCGTGCCTTGCGTGCCGACCAGCAAGCCGCCATCGTTCAACGGCAGGATCGACCAGACGACCGCATCCGGACCGGGCGAGCACGGCAGTTCCATCAGTGCCCAACTCGCCCCGCCATCCGTGCTGCGATAGGGCCCGACTTGCGTGCCGACATAAATCGTCGAGGCATCGCGCCGCGCGATGCAGCGTACCTCCACCGGATCTGGCAACCCATCCGTCACGGCGCGCCATTCGTCCGCCCCCGACTCGAGGCTGAACAGGCCTTGTGTCCGCGTCCCGCTCGCCGCCTTGTCCCAAAATGCCGCCCCGGCAAAAACAGATGCGCCCATGATACGTCCTCCTTTGCTGCATACGTACGATGCCAGCCACCGCTACCCGGATAGGATAGCCATTGATCGTCGCCCCAGCCAAATCCTCATTCGTACAGAAAATTCTCGAAGGCGTGGGCCTCTTTAAACTTCATCGCCGCATCCAGCCGCGCAGGATCGCGGGCCAGACACCGCATCGCGCCCGCAAGGATCCGTGCCGGCGTCGCATATGGCGCGGAATAGTGCTGCAACTGTTTCGCCGTGCAATCGGTTTCATTCACCAAGACCGCGGCGAAGATCCCGTATCGGTCTCGCACAAAGAATGCCTTTTCCTCGTCGAGCAGAACCGTCCGGCTCACATAGGGGCCATGGTCGCCCATCAGGATCAGTATCGACGGCGCCTTGTCGTTCCGGACGATCTCTTGCACCTGCTCCATGATCCGAACGACCTCCTTCGAGCGGCGATGATAATACGCGGCGTAACGCGCCAGCGCTTCTCGATCGGTACTCCGGAAACCGGCACCGGTATGACCAATCGGATCGTAGATGTAATGAAGCGTAAACTCAGGTCCCGCCTCGGAGATGCTGCCGGACCGGCGCACGACATCTATGACCTTCTCAGGCCATGGCCGGTCATGCGCAGGCGATCCAAAGGTTGCGCCAAGGGCACAAAAGCCGAAAAACTTTAACGGCCTGTCGGCAGCGAGCGCGCACAACGTGCTGTTGCGCACCGACTGCGTCGGCTCCGGCAGATAGGCATCCACAAACCGCCCTTTATCGCCGAACAAAAGCTGTTCGAACCCCGTGGACACTTTGTATCCGTTGGACCGAAGGATATGCGTTACGGGACCGTCCGCGCGCCCGGCAAAGAGGCCCCATTCATTGGCAAAGTCGGCGTGAGCGAGACGCATCAGACTATTCAGGGATGGTTGGGTCGGTGCCTGACTGGCAAATGCGTTCTTGAAGCCAACACGCCCTTCACCGGCCAGCAATCGAGCATAAGGCACATCCGCAAGCCCCAAATGCTTCTTGGCGAGGGACACCGGACTCAAGGCATCGAATGCGACGATGTGAATATTAGGTCTCGTATGGAAGGCGATGCCGCTGAATGGCGACATACGTTTTGCGTCTGCAGGCGCCGTTGCAAACAATGTGAACCCAAGCGACGCCGCAGGGCCAAGCATCGTCAAAACGAGGATCGCATTGACCACGCGCGCCGGGACCATTCCCTTGCCAACCGCACCGAACAACGAGACGAGTCCAAGCACAAGGAACGTGATGATCGGGATGCGGACGACTTCCGGCTGCGTCAGGAAGTCGCCGAGCAGGGAGAGATGAAGCGCGTCCAGATTGATCATGCTTAACGCCACCATCAGCACAAGATGCACCCAAGGGCGTTTGGTCCAACGGAGAAGGCCGTAGAGAACGAGCGCTTGCAGTCCCAACACGACCGCAACCCAACCGAACAGCGGAGTCCAAAACTGGCTATTCAGCTCCGTTACAATTGCTGACAGTGACGCTCCAATCCCATTCATGGAAATGAGAATCAGCAGCAAGATACATCCACGCCGTACCGTCGTGTCCGACGCAAAGTCTAACGCCTGCCCGCTCCGCCCAAAATGCCGGATCAACAGAATCAAGACGACGATCCCGAATATCGCCGACGCGCCGAGAATCTGCTCCCGTCGGGTGATGTCGGTGAGCAAATAGATCGGATCGTTCTTGCTGCGCGGCGCGGCAACGTACATCGCGACCGCCGAAAGGATATAGACACCGAAAACGCCGCCGGTGATACAAAGCCCCCTGATCAAGGGATTGCCCAACTTATGGCGACAGGAGGCGAGGAACTCTTTCATTATTACGGCCGGCCCCCGACCATGGATCTAAAGCACACCACACGCCTCTAAATCACGCCATCGGCCGCCAGGTTTTCCAGCTCTGAATCCGTCATACCCAGCATCCCGCCATAAATCTCCGCATTATGCTGGCCCAATGGCGGGCCCGCGTGAGTGATACGGCCCGGCGTGCCTTTCAGCTTGGGCAAAGGAGCCGGCATCCGCACGGAACCGACTTCGGCATCCGGGATATCAACTATGTTTTCGCGCGCCGCGTAGTGCGGGTCTTCAGCGATATCGCTCGCGGCGTAAATCCCGCCGAACGGCACGTTGTTGCCGATCAGCCGCTCCTCGATGTCATGGAAATCGCGTTCGGCGATCCAGTCCGCCAAAAGCTGCTCCATCTCGTCGGCACGCCCGATGCGGTCGCGACTCTTTGCGTAACGAGGGTCTTCCGCCAGTTCCGGCATGCCCATCGCCTCGACAAGGCGGCGAAACACGCGATCGCCGCCGGCGGCGATCTGCACATAGCGGCCGTCTTTCGTCTCGAACGTGCCGGCGGGTGTAAAGGTCGGATTGCGATTGCCGATACGTTCCCGGTTTTCGCCAGTTTGCGCGTGCTTGTGCATCATGTCGGCGGTGATGCGGAACGGCGCCTCATAAAGCGCCAAATCGATCAACTGGCCCTCGGCGTCCGGCCCGCCCTGCATATCCCGCTGATAGAGCGCAAACATCGCAGCCAACGCACCGAAAGTGCCGGTGTTGTAGTCCGCCGTCGGAAAGGCCGGCCGCACGGGAAACCTGTCCGGAAATCCTGTCGGGTACATATAACCGGAAAAGCCGAGCGCAATGCGGTCGTAGCCAGAGCGCTTCGAATAGGGCCCTTCCTGCCCATAGCCGGAAACGCGGACCATGATCAGGCGCGGATTGATCGCACGCAAATCCTCCCAACCGAGATTCCAGCGTTCCAAGGTGCCTGGCGTGAAATTCTCGAACAGAACGTCGGTGTGCTTCACAAGTTCACGTATAATTTTTTGCCCAGCCTCGACACGCATGTTCAAGGTAACCGACTTCTTGTTGCGGCTTTCAACCAGCCAGTTGGGCGACCGGTTGGCCTTGCCGTCTACCGGTGTGCCGCGCAGCGCGTCGCCGACGCCCGGCTGCTCGACCTTGATCACCTCGGCGCCGAAGTCGCCCAGCATCGTGGCCCCGAACGGCCCCGCAATGAGTTGGCCGATATCCATGACTCTGATACCGCTCAGAGGAAGTTGTTCCGTAATGGTGTCTCTCTTTCCGGCGCAGGCGCCTTTTCGAAGTACTTCTGCGGCACCAGCCTAATAAACTGCGCCTGGGAATAGAAGCATATCCCTCATCGTCCCTTGAAGACCGCCTGCCGTTTCTCGCGGAACGCCGCGGTGCCTTCCTGCAGGTCCTCGGTATCACCCAGGTCACGGAAAGACCGGCTTTCAAGCAATAGCGCTTCGTCCATCGGCAAGTCTGCCGCTTTCATCATCACATTCTTGGCGAAACGCTGCGCCAGTGGCGCGCGTGTCGCGAGTTTTTCGGCATAAGCCAGTGTTTCCGAGAGCAATTCCGTCGCTGGATAAATCCGGTTTACGAGACCGATGCGGTAGGCGTGTTCGGCATCGATCAGCTCGCCACCAAGGATCATTTCCATGGCGTTGCCCATGCCGACGATCTGCGGCAGACGGATCAACCCGCCGTCACAAGCATGGAAGCCCCAATTGACGTCCTGGTCGCCGAACATGGCATGCGGCGCACAAAACCGGATGTCACAAGCCAACGCGAGTTCAAGCCCGCCACCAACCGCATAACCGTTGACCGCCGCGACGATCGGTTTATCGATCTGCAGATTGCGGGTGATGCCGGCGAAACCCGGCCCATCGGTGAAGCGCTGGCGGAATTCATGCGGGGCCGAGCGCGCAAAATTCATCGTGTAGGTCTTGAGGTCTGCGCCGGCACAGAACGCCTTCTCGCCCGCCCCGGTAACGACAGCGACGCGCGCATCCGCGTCGGCATCGAACTCACGGAACCGCTCTGTGATCTCGTCGCTCGCCGCGAAATCCATAGAGTTCATCTTGTCGGCGCGATCGATGGTAATCAGCCGGACATGGCCATGCCGCTCATAGTTAATGTGCTGAACCAAATCACTCTCCCCGGTTTCAAACTGACCTCTATCTTCGCTGTGACCCGTGTCACAGACGCGCATTTGGTTAACACGCAGACTACAGAAAATATCAAAAATATGGAGGGGATATGAGCGGCACCGCACGGATGGGGGCTTCCGGATGATCGCAGATCTGATCGCTCCT
>WLWY01000021.1 GCA_012103325.1 Alphaproteobacteria bacterium | reverse complement strand
CTCGGTCGCCGACCTTGTGTGTAATGCGCATCGAGCGGCCAGCCAGGGGAGCCGATACGGTGTATACGTCTCGGACTCGCGTTTTCCCTTCGTCGTTAATGGTGATGCGCATCGGGCCGACCGTCACCGTGCCGAGGTCGACGGGAATTGGTTGCGGCAGAAAAGCGTAGACCAGCCCCGCAATCAGAAGAATGCCGAAAACGCCCCAGAATATGATGCGGCGGCTCATCGCGGACATCAAAACTTACTCCCTGGTCTTCAACACGGCGATCAGGTCGAGGCCGTCGACGCGCCGGCGCACGATCAGCCCTGAAATGATGACCGCGATCAATACGACGATGATGGAAAAGCCGAAGGTTGTGCGGTCGACGTAAAGGGGGATTCGATAAAGCTCTGTCTCGGCAGCGGATGATATGATCCAGCACAAGCCATATCCCAGTATGCAACCCAATGGCAACGCGATGACGGTCAGCGCCGCGAGTTCGCCGAGCAGAATGTAGGAAACTTCAAACCGGGTGAAACCCAGCACCCGCAGGCTGGCGAGTTCTCGGCCACGCTCCGAAAGCGAGATACGGGCGCTGTTATAGACGACGCCGAACGTCAGCAGGCCTGCGAAGAGAACATAAAACCCGACCACAACGTTCATCGTATCGCCAATCGTGTCGCGAAAGGCATTGATGGCCGTTTCGCGAAGGGAAACCCCGGCAACTTTTGGTATATCCTTCAATTCTCGGTGCAACACCTTTCGCATCTGCGGGTCGGCGAGAATATACGCTCCGGATATCGTCGGTCCCTCCAACAATAAGCGGTTCAGTGCATCGATCCGCATATAGGCGAGCGTGCCGAGATAAGTTTCGAATGTTTCGGCGATACGCAGCCGACGGATCGGCCGGCGTCCCTCCAGAACCTCGACGGTTACCATGTCTCCCGGTGCGGCGCCGATCAAATCGGCCAGATTGGCGGAAAGCACGAGCCCCTCCTGCGGCAACGAAACGGCCCGACCGCTGGCATCGAGCACGCGGTTCAAGCTTGCGTTGGGCACTGCGCCGGTCAGCGTTACCAGCCGGGATTTGTGCCCATAGCGCAAGCGGATCGGAACGGCGCGGTACGGTTGAACGGCAGTCACGCCGGGCGCATGCGATAGCGCGTGTATGGCGCGTCGGGACTGCGCTTCGGTCAGGCTGATCGTAATGTCCTGACGTTCGGCCTGCTCATATTGCGTATCGATCATGATCTCGATTGCGTCCAGCCAGAAGAGCGAACTCAGCAAAAGGCTGAGTGCAAGGGCAATGCCGAGCGTCGTCAGAGCGGATCGTACGGGCCATCGGCTGACGTGCCGCAAGATCATGCGCGTCGGCTGATCCAACGCCTTTACGATCGGAAGGCTTTGCAACAGTCCGCGTCGATAGGTTGGCGGTGCCGGCGGCGCCATCGCCTCGGCCGGGGGCAAACGGATCGCGCGGCCGACCGCGCCGGCGCCGCCGATGAGCGCGGCGGTCAGGCTAATCAGTACCGCGCCGGCGAAAACACTACCGTCCAGCCGGAAATACAGAAATGGGAAGCGATAGAACTGGGTATAGATTTCGGTCAACTCGCGGCCCAGCCAGGCGCCGGCGGCGCTGCCGAGCACAAGACCGAGCGCAACCATGGCCAGGATGAACTTTACGTAGTGCCAGGCGATCGCCGCATTGGTGTAGCCGAATGCCTTCAGCAAACCGATTTGTTCGCGTTCCGTCGCGACAAGGCGCGAAATCACCATGTTTAGCAGGAACGCGGAAACGGCAAGAAATATCGTCGGTATCAACGTCGCCATCGTGCGCAGTTGCTCGATTTCGCTGGATAGAAACCAGTTCGAAACCTGATCGCGCCGCAGATAGGCTCCGGTGCCGCCATACGGATCCAAAAGCCGGTCGATATCGGCGATGACCGCCCTTGGTACCGCGTTGCGCAGCAGCGAAATGGCGATGTCGTTGAAGGCGCCGTCCATGTCGAACGCAGCGGCCAGCGCCTCGCGGCTCATCCAGATGACGCCGAACCGCTTGTCGTCCGGCATCAGCGCGGCTGGCGCGATCGAATAGACGTACTCCGGCGACAGGGCGATTCCGACAATGTCCAATCGCCGCCGGTGTCCGTTGATCGTTGCGAAAAAATGATCGCCGGGTTCGAAACCGTGCGCTTCAGCAAACGCCTCGCTGATGACGGCATCGTCCGGGCGTCCGTGCGATATACCGCGGCCGCGCCGGATCCGGATATCGTTTAAGGCCTGCCGTCCGAGGGTTGAAACCGAAATCAGCCGGCCGGTTGCCGGCTCGTTCAGTCCGGCAATATCCAATGTAACGTCTTTCACGATGCGCGTGGCGACGGTCTTGACGCCGTCGATCTCGGAGAGCCGCCTGGTCAGGTGTTCCGGGGCTCGTTTGACCGCGCCGAACACATCGGCAAACCGGTATCGCTCGTAATAGGCGGTCCGCGTTTCGTCGAGCGATTGCACCATGCCGATCGACATGACGAAGGTAGCCACGCCGGCGCCGATAACGGAGGCAATGGCGATGACCAATCCGCGGATATGCCACAGATCCCGGACTAGCTTGCGGTTTAAGGGGCCGATCATCGCCTACCACTCGATCTGTGCGGCCGGCAGGCGATTTTCGTTTTCCTGTACGCTGGTCACGCGGCCATCGCCCAGCGTCACGATACGGTCGGCCATCTTGGCGATATCGGCATTGTGTGTAATCAGCGCGGTTGCCGTGCCGAACTCCCGGTTGATCGTCTCCAGCGCTTCCAGCACGATAACGCCCGTCTTGCTGTCCAGGGCGCCGGTCGGCTCGTCGCAGAGCAGGATTTCCGGCCGTTTTGCAATGGCGCGGGCGATGGCGACCCGCTGCTGTTCGCCGCCCGATAGCTGTGCCGGAAAATGGTGGATACGGTCCGCCAGTCCAACCAGAGCCAGGGCGTCCGCCGGCGCGACCGGGTCGGGCGCGATCTCGGTGACGAGGGCTACGTTCTCCGCTGCAGTGAGGCTGGGGATCAGATTGTAGAATTGAAAGACGAATCCGACATGGTCGCGCCGATAGGCGGTGAGCGCGCGATCGTTAAAACGCGTTAACTCCTGATCTTTGAAAAAGACCTGACCTTTGCTGGGCGCATCAAGCCCGCCTACGATGTTGAGGAGCGTCGATTTGCCGCTGCCGGAAGGGCCGAGAAGCACCACGATTTCACCGCGGAACAAGTCGAAATCGACATTGTCGAGTGCGCGGACGATTACTTCGCCGCTATGATAGATCTTCGACAGGCCGCGAGCGCTGAGGGTCCGCTTGGCATCTGGCGCAACGGGGGCTTCGCTCATAGGCCATACCTAATTGCTTGAATAAGCCCGCGCCAGCAGATTGCGGCGGATTCTGGCGGGTTGCGACTATTTGCTTGATGAATTGGAACCTCTGGCGTTAACGATATTTTATGATGCGCTACCCAAATATGTAGGATGGCCGCAGCAGCGAAAAAACGGCGTGCGCAGCCCGCTGCCGCCGTATCGGCGGCGGATGCCAGGCGTGCCCAAAAAAGCAATTACATCCCGCTGAAACTCAGGTTTCAGGCGTGGTGGGAAGGTATTGATGCGGAAACGCTGCTGAAACGCCAGCGGAAAGCGGAAAAGGGACCTTCTTCCGCAGAAATCAAGATCGACGAACCGATTGCGGCCGCAGAATCGAATAAAACGGAATTCGAACTGCTAATGTCGATCCAAGAGCGCGTTTGGGGCAAGGGGCAGATCGTGCCGGGCGGCGAAGAATATGCGAAAGAGTGTCTCGCCGGTGTGGATTTGCGGCCTGGCTCGGTTGCCCTAGATTTATCTGCCGGTCTTGGTGGCAGCAATCGGGCTATTTCTGTCGCATTGGATGCGATGGTTGAAGGGCTTGAAATGCACGAAGGCATTGCGAAAATGGGTGCTGCGCGTGCCGCAGATCTGGCTTTGGAAAAACAGGCGCCGGTTTCCCATTTTCTGGCCCACAATTTTGTCCTGCGTGTGGATCGGTATCAATGCGTCTACGGCCATGAGGTGTTTCATAAGTTTCTGGACAAACAGAATATGCTCTCCGAAATATGGAAATCGTTAAAAGACGACGGTCACCTCGTCTTTACCGATCTGATTTACGGGACGGCCGAATCAGAAGAGACTCAGGAAATCAAGACCTGGTCCAAATCGGAGCCAGTGGCATCCAATCCATGGACCGCGGAGGATTATAAGAACTGCCTAGCCGAACTGGGCTTCGAGATTATCGCTTTTGAGGACGAGACCTCCCAATACCGGGATCGGGTCCGCGATGGATGGGCGGAATTCGCCGAGACGCTGGATGATCAGTCGATCGACCGGCGGTTTGTCGATGTGATGATGCACGAAGCGGAAATCTGGCAGCACCGCATGAAGGCGATGAAGGCGGGACATCTGCGCTTCCTGCGGGTGCATGCTCGGCGGCCGAAACCGGATATACGCTAAGCTGTCGGGCTGACACAATTCGCGTTGACATAGGGCGGTGCGATCCCTATTTTCCGCGCGTTCAACTGGCCCCACAGTTATTCGACGGAATTGCGTTATGAAAGTCGTACGTTCGCTGAAATCGATGAAAACCCGCCACAAGGATTGCCGTGTGGTGCGCCGCCGGGGCCGCGTATACGTGATCAACAAGCGGAACCCGCGTTTCAAGGCCCGCCAAGGCTGAGCTGACAGCCTAAGATAACGGTAGCAGAACCGCGCTTTCGCGCGGTTTTTTGTTTCTCGAGTGGTTGCAACGCGGTATTACCGGTTGGATCGCAGCTGACGCGGTGATGTGCCATGGAGATGCCCAAGCCCGACGACGGCGTTATGGCGCGGCGGCCGGAAATCGCCGCTGCGCTGCGGGAGATCGTGCCCGGCGAGGGTGTCATCGTCGATGAGGAGGCCCTGCGCCCTTATGAGTCGGACGGGCTGACCGCATACAAGACGCTGCCGCTGATCGTCGTCCTGCCCGAGAGGGTCGAGCAAGTAAGCCGCGTCCTGCGTTATTGCCACGAAAATGGGGTCAAGGTCGTGCCGCGCGGTGCTGGCACTTCGCTGTCCGGCGGCGCGTTGCCGCTCGCCGATGGCATCATCCTCGGCCTCGCCAAGTTCAACCGGATCCTCGAGATCGACTACGACAACCGCTGTGCGGTGGTGCAGCCGGGCGTCACCAATCTGGGGATCACCGATGCCGTGCGGGCCGATGGCTTCTACTATGCGCCCGACCCGTCGAGCCAGATCGCCTGCACCATCGGTGGCAATATCGCCGAGAACTCCGGTGGCGTGCACTGCCTGAAATACGGGCTGACCACGAACAACGTGCTCGGCCTTGAAGTTGTGATGATGGATGGCGAGGTGATCCGCATCGGCGGTAAGCATCTCGATTCCGAAGGCTACGACATGCTCGGCCTGCTGACTGGCTCGGAAGGGCTGCTCGGCGTCGTGACCGAGGTAACGGTGCGCCTCCTGCGGGCGCCGGAAATCGCGCGGGCGGTGCTGGTCGGATTCCCCTCGAACGAAGCCGCCGGCGCGTGCGTGGCGGGGGTGATTGGGGCCGGTATAATACCGGGAGGTATGGAGATGATGGACCGGCCCGCCATCGCCGCCGCGGAGGCCTTTGTCGAGGCAGGTTATCCCCTTGATGTAGAAGCGCTTTTGATTGTCGAGCTGGACGGCCCGGAGAGTGAGGTCGACTATCTGATCGAGGCCGTGGAGGGCATTGCGAAGGACAATGGTGCGGTATCGATCCGCGTGTCCAACAGCGAGGACGAGCGGGCCCGTTTCTGGGCCGGGCGCAAGGCGGCGTTCCCCGCGATTGGCCGCATTTCGCCGGACTATTACTGCATGGACGGCACGATCCCGCGCAGCCAACTGCCGCGCGTCCTGTCCCGCATGGCGGAACTTTCGGAGATCTACGGCCTGCGCGTCGCCAACGTCTTCCACGCCGGCGACGGCAACCTGCACCCGCTGATCCTGTATGATGCCAACAAACCGGGGGAGCTGGAAAAGACTGAGGAATTCGGCGCCGAGATCCTCAAGCTTTGCGTCGAGGTCGGCGGCGTCCTGACCGGCGAGCACGGCGTCGGCGTCGAAAAGCGCGACCTCATGGGCACCATGTTCACCGAGGACGATCTCAACCAGCAGCAGCGGGTCAAATGCGTCTTCGATCCGGACTCGCTGCTCAACCCCGGCAAGGTCTTCCCCGAGCTGCACCGCTGCGCCGAGCTCGGCCGCGTCCATATCAAGCGCGGGCAGATGCGCTTTCCCGACCTGCCACGGTTCTGACACACGCCATGGCGACTCTGCTGAAACCGGAGAATGTCGATCAGGTCCGCGAAGCGGTGGCCTGGGCGGCAGCGGAGGAAACCCCGCTGGAACTCGTCGGCGGCGGCTCCAAGCGCGCCATCGGCCGGCCCGGCAACGCCGCCCATACGCTTGATCTGTCGCAGCTCACCGGTATCACGTTGTACGAGGCGGAGGAGCTTGTCCTTTCCGCCGGGCCGGGAACCCCCATCGCCGATATCCACGCTGCCCTCGCCGAGCAAAGCCAGGAGCTCGCGTTCGAGCCGCCGGATTACGGGCCGTTGCTGGGACAGCCCGAAGGGGCGGGGACTCTAGGCGGCGTGCTCGCGGCCAACCTGGCGGGACCGCGCCGTATCAAGGCGGGTGCCGCGCGCGATCACTTCCTCGGCTTTATCGCGGTCAGCGGAAGGGGCGAGGTGTTCAAGTCGGGCGGCCGGGTGGTGAAGAACGTGACCGGCTACGATCTGTGCAAGGCGATGGCCGGGTCCTGGGGCACGCTCGGCGCGATGACCCAGGTGACGGTCAAGGTGCTGCCCGCCGCCGCCAAAACGCGGACGGTTCTGGTCTTCGGCTGCGACGGTCAAACGGCGACGGCGGCGATGACCAAGGCACTGCAGAGTCCCTACGAGGTGTCCGCCGCCGCATGGCTGCCGCAGCCTCTCGCGGCGCAATCCGGCGTCGGCTACGTCAAGGATTCCGGCGCATCGGTTGCCGCCATCCGCGTCGAGGGACCGGGCCCCTCCGTCGAATACCGCTGCGACGCGCTGCGCACTCAGCTCGCGGCGTTCGGAGAGACCGAAGAGCTGCACGGCCATAACTCGGGCGCGTTCTGGCGGGAGGTTCGCGATGTGCGTCCTTTCGCTGTGGCGGGGGACACGCGCGCCGTTTGGAAAATTTCAGTGCCGCCGCAATCCGGTGCTGCGCTCGCCATGGAACTAAGCCAAGCCCTTGGCGGCGAGGCGTTCCTCGATTGGGGCGGTGGGCTGGTCTGGCTGGCGGTGCCCATCGAGGCCGACCATGCGCGCATCCGGGCGGCGCTTGGCGCGTCCGGCGGCCACGCGACCCTGATCCGTGCGCCCGCGGAGCTGCGTAGCGCCATTCCGGTCTTTCAGCCCCAGGACCCCGGTCTCGCTCGGCTCAGCCAGCGTCTGAAGGAGGGCTTCGACCCGCGCGGCGTGCTCAATCCCGGCCGCATGTATGCGGGGGTCTGAGACCAGGAATC
Source organism: Alphaproteobacteria bacterium (assembly GCA_012103325.1). Lineage (GTDB taxonomy): Bacteria > Pseudomonadota > Alphaproteobacteria > UBA8366. The sequence goes on along the minus strand of WLWY01000021.1, from coordinate 46,716 downwards.
ATGCAGACCCAATTCACCCTGGCCCAGCTCGCCGATCCGGACATTGCGGAAGCCAACCAGATTCTGCGCAACTGCGTGCATTGCGGGTTCTGCACCGCGACCTGTCCAACCTATGTGCTACGCGGCGACGAGCTCGACAGTCCGCGCGGGCGCATCTATCTGATCAAGGAGATGCTAGAGAACGGCAAGGCGGCCTCGGCGCGGGTCGTGCGCCATGTCGACCGCTGCCTGTCCTGTCTCTCCTGCATGACGACCTGTCCGTCGGGCGTGCATTACATGCACCTGGTCGATCATGCGCGCCATCATATCGAGGAAACCTACCAGCGGCCCGTGGCGGAGCAGATTCTGCGCAACCTGCTCGCCTGGTTGCTGCCGCGCCCTAAGCTGTTCCGCCTCGCACTGATCGGCGCCTGGGTGGCGCGTCCGTTCGCGGCGCTAGCGCCGGGCCGGTTGAAGGGCATGCTGTCGATGGCGCGGGCTCGCATTCCGTCGCCGTCGCCGGTCGACCGGCCGCAGATCGTTCCAGCGGAAGGGAAAAGGCAGGGGCGCGTCGCCCTGATGACCGGCTGCGCGCAGCAGGTGCTGAGCCCGTCGATCAACGAAGCCACCGTTCGGCTGCTGACGCGGCGCGGTATCGAGGTCGTCGTCGCGCGTGGCGCCGGCTGTTGCGGCGCGCTGACCCACCATATGGGCCGCACCACGGACAGCCATACGCAGGCCGCCGCCAACATCGCCGCCTGGACCCGCGAGATCGACGACGAGGGTCTGGATGCCGTCGTCATCAACGCGTCCGGCTGCGGCACCACGGTCAAGGATTACGGGTTCATGTTCCGCGAGGATCCGGCGCTGCGGGAGGATGCCGCGCGCGTGTCGTCCTTGACTCGTGACATTACCGAGTACCTGGCGGAAATCGGGCTCGGCCCCGTGCTGGCAAGACCCCGGCTCGCGATCGCCTATCACGCCGCCTGCTCCCTGCAGCATGGCCAGAAGATCACGGAGGCACCAAAGGCCCTGCTAAGCGAAGCGGGGTTCGAGGTGCGCGCCGTGCCGGAAGCGCATCTCTGCTGCGGTTCGGCCGGCACCTACAACCTATTGCAGCCTGAGCTCGCGACGCGGCTGCGCGACCGCAAGCTGGCAAACATCGCCCGTACGGGAGCCGACATCGTCACCGCTGGCAATATTGGCTGCATTCAGCAGATCGCCGCGGGCGCGTTGCCGGTGGTACATACGGTGGAACTGCTCGATTGGGCGACCGGCGGCCCGCCGCCGGCGGCGCTGGAGGGCCAGGCCGTTATCGCCGACACGGCGCTATGAAGCGCCTGCTCATCGTCGTCCCGCTTATGACATTGGCGGCCTGCGCCAGCCCGAACCACACCCCGATCTGGAGCCCCGGCGTGCCTGCGCCCAAAACGACCTTTGTGCCCGAGCCACGCGAGGTGGCACCCCTGGGCGGCGGGCCATCGGCGCAACCGCCCGGCCTCATCCGCTACGAGTCCGGCCCGAAAGACCCAAGCGTCACCTCGAAGACCCCACTCTCTCGGCCTGAACGCCGCGCGCTGCAGCAGGATCGTCAAAACACGAATGCCGAGATCAGAGCGTTGCAACGCCGCGAACGCTTCGACGGCGACAATGTCCGCGCCGTCGATAAACGCCGCCTGCGTGACCTGAAGGCGCGGCAGAAGAAGACACTTCGCCGGCTGCGTGGAGGGTGATGAAAGGGCGTTGTCTGAGAAATTTAAGATTTCAAGACCAGACCCGGCACAGCCTGCAAAATTCATGACCTGAGCGGATCCAAAAACGATAACCATCTCTGTACATGATCTTTCAAAAGTTTCAATATTTCAGAGAAACACCTTCCCGAAAATTTTGACGCTGGTTTTGGATTGTAACGATTGAATTAAAGGTCATGAACAAGTTGGGATTATTGTCTTGCGGGAGAAAAGAAAATGGCTGTCTGTTTTTCGCCATACAGAATATTCCAATTGCATCTCTGTATTATCCTGTTTCTCGCCCTGGCCAGCTTACTGGGGCATGTAATCCATATCACAACGGGCGATGCCGTAATTTTTGGAATTAGGCGCATTTTTAATATGGATATAGAAAAGAATATTCCATCTCTGTTCTCCGCTTTCGCCATATTTTGCAGTTCCGTGGTCCTATTTGTTTTGTATCAAGGGTATCGGAAATCCAATAAGCGCGGGTGGGTCTTTTTTCTTGTTTTTGGCTTCTTGTTCCTTTGTTTGACCTATGATGAAATGTTTTCCGTTCACGAACGCTTGGCGCCCATTACGCGGCAGTGGATAACCGGTTCCGGTCTTTTGTTTTTTACCTGGATCGTTCCCGGGTCGCTGTTCGTGCTGGTTGTTTTTCTTTGTTCACTCAGTTTTCTGCGCCATACCGATTCAACGACCCGCAACCGTTTGATCTTATCGGGCGCCATCTTTACGGGTGGCGCCTTGGGTTTCGAGGCGTTGGGGGGGCTGCGCATAGAGCAAATCGGTTACTATGCCAGCGTAGTGCATACCAGCAAGCCCGATCTAATTTACTTCTTGCTGATGACGTGTGAAGAAACGATGGAGATGGTCGGCATCGCGTTATTCTTATACACGCTCTTGAGACATTTCGAGCGCAACTTCGGTACATTAACCGTCAATGTAGGTCGCATGGCGTAGCGAAGGGATGGGATAAAAGGCAGAGACGCTGGATGTAGGAGTTCGATCTATCTGTGGCTTCTTTTTCGGATTGATCGTTGCCGTTACCGGATACATTGCATCGACGCTACGAAAGAACTTTGAACGACAGCGATCGTGCACTTTATTGGGATAGCCTTTAGTTAAGAGTATTGTCACTTTAGTTCCGCAGATTTCTTGGAAACAGCGAGTACCTCACTTCTTCTTCTGCGACCCTTTCCGCCGCTTTTCCTCCCGCTCCCAAATCGCGTCCAGGTAGGGCCCATTCGTCGGCGCTTCCGCAGGTTTGAAGTCGTGGGCGGCGAAGTCTTGCTGGCCGTATTGGATCAGCAGGTCCCAGGCGAAGTGGGGTGGCTGGCGGAGGGGGAGGGCGATTTCGACGATGAGCCTTTCCAGGGACCGGATCGCGTCGTAGGCGTTGGCGGCGACCGCGTTCCGGTCGTCCTGTTCGGCGATTTGCCGGATCGTGGCGATCTCGGCTTCCAGCGCCGCGATCCACGCGAACAGCTTGATCACGGTTTTGGTGTCGGCGTAGTCCTCCATGTACATCGCTCCCCATCGATAAGAACAAAAAAAGAACAAATGGGTTGTCGGAAGTCAGCGGCGAACTAGTTTTCGCGCTACCAACGGGTGATTGCGAGATCGAAAACTTTAATGATTACAATGTATTTTAGTTGTATTCTGGAATGGTTTGCGCGGAAACGCCCTTAAAATTTAGGGTGGCGGCGTCCGGCTGGAAGAACAAACGCCGGAGAATTGAACGAACAGGACCGGACACATGCCCCAACGCATACAACGCTCGCGCAAGAAGGGCTGGCGGATGCCGGCGGATGCGGTCTATGTCGGACGCCCGACCCGATGGGGAAATCCGTTCGTGATCGGCCGCGACGGCACCGCCGAGCGCTGCGTCGCACTCTATAAGGACCTTATGGGCGGCAGGCTTTGTACGGGCTGCGATGTCACTGTTGCAGAGCAGCAGCAGGTGCTGGCGCACGCGATGGCGAATCTGGAACGGCTCCGTGGCAAGAACCTCGTGTGCTGGTGTCGTGGAGACCATCCCTGCCACGCCGACGTGCTGCTCGAACGAGCGAACCGCTAACGCTCTCATCAAAGCCGATCGTACTTGGACACCAAAACTCGCTTGATCAAGACGGATACTCTAGGCTACTTCGGGAACTTGGGGAACGCGTTCTTGAATGCGAGCGGCCGACCGTTATAGGTGGCGTTGCCTTTGTCTATCCACTTGCTCCGCTTCAATCTCTTGCAGCCGCCCTTAATTTCCAGCACGCGCCTGCCGCGGAATTTGATACCATTATCGGTAATCTCGACATTCTTCAGCGTCCAGATACCTCTATAGCCGTCAACGCCCTTGCATCGTTTCGAACTGCCGTCTCCGGTTCCGAAGATATTGGGGTTGCCCTTGTCCTTCCCTTTGACGATATGGACGGAATCGAGCGTGACTTTCCCACCGTAGGAATTGTGAAAGACGGTCCCTGAATCGCACTTCTCGTGAACACCGGTTTCGAGGCGGGAATTTTCAATTACAGCCTCCTTGGCGATACCCTTGAAGGCGTGGCCGCCGCAGGTTTGCAAGGTGCTGCCTGTCACGGTGATTTTGTTAAGGCCGTGGGAACCATAAAGGCAGTGATTGTACCCCGTTCCCGCATAAGAGCAGTTGAGGAATTTGGAATTGTAGATGTGCCATTCCGTACCGCCGCCTTGCACGCCATGAGGGCAGTTTTCAAAATCGCTGTTCACCACCTTGAGCGCGCCGATTCCCGGCTGAATGCACCGATAGTATGGATCTTTTATCCTCGGCTTGGTCCAACGGCCGCTAATTTTCTCCACGTTTTTAACGACAATGCCGTAAACTGTGAGGTTCCGGCCACTGCGGGATGCAATGCAGGCATTCGGCTCCACTCCTGTTTTGGACCCGCTGTTCGCCTTGTAGGCCAGCAGAATGGGGCGCTGATCGAGTGGCGTGCCCTTCGGCGAAGATACAATGAAGTCTCCGAACAGCCACGCGTGAAAACAGCGATTGTAGGTATGGCCTGGTTTCACTTGCACATGGAGATGCGCCTTACCATCAAGCATCGGCTGGCATAGCCATCTCTTTTTTCGCTTCTTCGCTTTCCTGTCCCACTTCCAGTCGAATACCACGACACCCGTGAGGCCTTTCCTGAAATGGCGGCTCTCGCACGCCTTTCCCTCCGCCGGGGTGCCGCCGCTCGAAACCTTGAAATAAGGCCACGCGTGGGGCCGCATGGAACCGCCGCCCGCATTGAAAAGGATTTTGCCTTTGTCTTTCGGCCCGTAGCAGACGTTCGCGCTTTCATCGCACCACGCCGGACGTTCCTTGGGATAGAGCAACGTCGCTTTCTTGGTCGGAAGTTGCAAATTCCGATCGGTTGGATTTAAAGGAACCGGCTTCAGCACGACCTTGCTTGAAGCAACGGCCGTTGAAATAAAGTTGAGCTTGACCGCGCCAGGGACCAAGAACTCAATCGTTTGAAAAAGCGCGGGAAACGCAAATAGCGCAAAAAGCAGCGCGGCAAGGCGGTTCATCGTTTAGTCCTCACTGTCAGTCGAACTCAATCCGTGACGGTTGCGCCATACCGTGACGGATGGTCCTCTCTACTGCTTGATTGCCGCGTTGGTCAGATGGTCGAGCGCGCCGGACATCTTCGCCAGAACCGGGTCGCGGTCGACGACGCCGTAGCGTCGCGCGAGCTGGGAGGGCTTGGTATAGGCGATCTTGACCGTGCCGTCCGCTTCCCAGGCCAGAACCTTCAAGGGCAGGGCGATGCCGATTTTGCGCTGACTCTCCATTAGCGGCGTACCGAGCTTCGGATTGCCGAAAATAAGCACCTGAGTCGCCGGCATGGTTTTGCCGATTTTGGCCGCGCCCGCCGCGTGATCGATCCGCGCGAAGACCGTGATGCCCTTCTTCTTGAAGATCGCTTCGAGCCGGTCCAGGGTTTCCCCGACGCTGTAGGGGCTGTTTTTCACGACAAGGCCTTCGCCAGCCTGAACGGTCGATAAGGTGCTGAAAACTAAGATGAAGGAGAGAACGATAAGGCGCATGGATACCCCCTGGTTGATACTCGGTTAACGCGTTTTCAGACTGACATTGCCCGATCTGCTGATTTCACACAACGGCGTTGCAAAAAAAATGACATGAATCAAAGATCGCGCCGCCGCTGCCGTACATAATGGCTACGGTAGCGAGGAAAGGTGGCAAAAATGAGTTGTACGCGGATTTATGATTTCATCGCCGGGACGACGCTCGATTTGCCTCGGCTCTCCGGCTCAGAGTCCGCCGGTCCTATCCGGTTCGATATCTTGCGGCCAAACGTGGACGCGACTGACCTGATGTCCGAGCATGTCGCCCGGCTTGCGGCGATCAGCCGGTCTCGAGACCCCGAAGAAACTGACTGCGCGCGCTCGCGGCGGACATGATGAAGCCGAGATCGGCACCGCCGAGGATGAAGCGGACGCCTTTGTTCACGAACTTGGTCACCAGCGCCTCGTCGTAGATCCCGCCGAGGCCGACGTGCTTGCCGTGCTTCTTGGCAGCGGCAAGGGCCGTGTCGTAGGCCGCTTCGATGCGCTCGTGGTCGAACTGGCCGGGGATGCCCATTTCGGCGGCGAGATCGTTGGTGCCGATTAGCATCACGTCCACGCCCTCGATGGCGGCAATGGCGTCAGCGTTTTCGATTGCCGTGGGCGTTTCCAGCATGATCACGACCATGGTCTGTTCGTTCATCACCTTGGGCTGCTCCGCGACGCCGAGATTGGCGAAGCCGAGTTGCGACAATCCGCCCGTCATGGAGCGGTGGCCGAGTGGCGGGAACTTCACATGGTCGACGGCGGCGCGGGCTTCCTCGACCGTATCGACGTGAGGGACGACGATGCCCATTGCGCCGTTGTCGAGGATGCGCGCGGCGTGAAAATGCTCATGGCCCGGCACGCGCACCAGAGGCGTGACGCCAATATCGAGCGCCGCCACGCAGATCTGTGAAGCCGTATCGAGATCCATCGAACTGTGTTCCAGGTCGACGAACAACCAGTCGTAGCCGCAGGTTTTGGCGATCTTGGCGATATCGACCTTGCGCGATTGCAAAACACCGAAGCCAAGCGCCAGCTTGCCCGCTTCCAACTGTTGTTTGACGTGATTTTTCGTAACGGTCATGTCGGTCTCCCCTTTTCTAAGCGCCCCAGACTTCCTTGAGCACGCGCAGCCAGTTTTCGCCCATTACCTTACGAATTTTCGTCTCGGGCCAGCCGGCCTTTTCCATGGCGGCGGTGAGGTTCGGAAACTCGCCGATTGTGCTCAGGCCATCCGGCATTTTGACAACGCCGCCGGGCCGTTTCGGGACCAGCCGTCGACCGTGTCCCTTATCGAGCGACAGGTAATCGAAGAAGGCGGAGTCTTGGTCCTGGGTGAAGTCGGTCCCAATGCCAACGCAGTCTTCGCCGACCACGTTGATCACGTAGTCGAACTCTTCGATGCAGTTTTCGATGTTCGTCTCCGTGCCCCACGGCAGAAAGGGCGGGTAGGTGCAGACGCCAACGAAGCCGCCGCGGTCGGCGATGAAGCGCAACTGCTCGTCCGTCTTGTTGCGCGGATAGTCCTTCAGGCCGTTTGGCGCGCAATGGGTGTAGGCGACCGGCTTCTTGGAATGCAGGATGGCATCCTCGCTGGTCTGCGCGCCCACATGGGAGAGGTCGACCAGGATGCCGAGCCGGTTCATCTCCTCGATCACCTCGCGGCCGAAATCGGACAGGCCGCTGTCGACGCTTTCCCAACAGCCGGTGCCGACAAGGTTCTGCGTGTTGTAGGTGAGCTGCATCACCCCGACGCCGAGCTCCTTGAAGAGCTGCAGGAAGTCGACGCGATCCTCAATCCCGCCTGTGTTCTGCCAGCCGAGGATGATGCCGACCTTGCCTTCCTGCTTGGCGCGGCGGATGTCCTCGGTGGTGAAGACTTGCAGCAGCAGATCGTCATGCTCTTCGAACCAGCCCTTCCACTGCGCGATGTTCTGCATCGTGCCCTTGAACCCGTCCCAGACGGAGCAGGTGCAGTTCGCCGCCGTCAGGCCACCGCGCTTCATGTCCTCGAAAACGGCGCGGCTCCAGTTCGAGATAATCAGGCCGTCGATCACGATGGCATCTTGGTGCAGGTCGGTCATGGGATGGTTTCTCCGCGCTTCTAAGAAAGAGCGCTAAGCTAGCGAATGCAGCTCGTCGCGCCAACTGACGAATAATCTTGACCCGACCGCAAGCGCGGCGGGATCATGGCGGTCTGTATGGGCATAAGAAGGACCGGGCTATGGCGGACATCGTGATCATTGGGGGCAGCATCATGGGCTCCAGCATCGCCTATCACCTCGCCATGGCGGGCAAGGCGGGCGACGTCTGTGTGATCGAGCCGGATCCGAGTTACGAATTCGCGGCGGCGCCACGTTCGTCCGGCGGCGTACGGATGATGCATGGCTTGGCGGAAAACATCGAGATGTCCAAGTTCGGGCAGGAATTCTACAAGGATTTCGCCAATCTCGTGGACGTCGGCGGGCAGCCAGGCCGCTTCGATTTCCTCGAATACGGCTACTTGCATCTGCTGGCGGGTACACAGGAAGTTGCGGACGCGGAGGCGAACTGCGCGCTGCAGAAATCGCTCGGCGCGCCGAACGAGATGATCGACCGCGATGAAGTGAAACGGCGCTTCCCGTCGATGCGAGTCGACGATATCGATGCCGCCCTGCATGGCCCGAAGGACGGCTTCATCGATCCGCACGCGGCGGTGCTGGGCTTTCGGCGTAAGGCGCGCGAGTTGGGCGTGGAATATGTACAGGACCGGGTCGTCGATATCGAGGCAAACGCGACGAAGGTCGAGCGCGTCGTGCTGGACTCCGGCAAGAAGATCGATGCGGAAATCGTCGTCAATGTGGCCGGCGCCTGGGGGCCTGAGATTTCTGAGATGGTTGGCATGAAGATGCCGGTGGAGCCGCTCAGCCGCTCGACCTTCTATGTCGAGACGCGTGCCGAGCTGGAAACCATGCCGCTGACCAAGGACCCCTCGCACGTCTCGTTCCGGCAGGAAGGCGCGGGCTATACAGTCGGGCTGACCGATGTCGACGTGCCGGGTGGCTTTGACTGGGAGGTCAGGCACCATCTGTTCGACGAGATCATGTGGCCGGCCGTGGCACACCGGGTGCCCAAATTCGAGAGCCTGAAGGTGATGCGCAGCTGGTCCGGGCACTACGCCTACAACCGGATGGACGGCAACACGATCATCGGGCCGTGGATCGGCGGGTTGGAGAACTTCTACGTCGCCACCGGCTTTTCCGGTGCGGGCCTGCAGAAAGGCCCGGCGATCGGCCGCGCGATGAAGGAGCTACTGCTCGACGGCGGCTACCAGACCATCGATCTCAGCCGGCTGTCCTATCAACGAGTCATCGACGATGAACCGTTGCTGGAACGGGGTTTTTCAGCATGACGAAGAAGGCCTAAAAAGATGGCGATGCTGAAATCAGAATTTATTAAGCTCGAAGAAATCTACATACCGAATAAACGGCGCAATGCGCTCGAAGAGGAAAAGATCAACGAGATTGCGGAAAGCATTCTGGAGGACGGGCAGAAGGTGCCGATCCAGGTGCGCCGCGACGCCAAGAAAGGCTTTATCCTCGTCAACGGCGCACATCGCATCGAGGCGGTGAAGCTGCTCGGCGAGGAAACCGTCGAGGCGTTCATCGTGCGCGAAGGAAACTACAGTTTATAGGGGGCAGGTTATGGTTCAGGCATTCGATCTTTCGGGCCGGCGGATCGCAATCAGTGGTGCTGGCGGCGGCATCGGTTCGGAAACCGCACGGTTGGTCGCGAGCATGGGCGCGGACGTGATGGTGGCCGATCTGGAAGCGCCGGAACCGCTGGCCGATTTCCTGCGCGGGCAGGGGCGGGAGTCCAAAGCAACGGCGCTCGACGTCACCGACCGGACGGCCGTCGAAGCCTGGGCCGCATCTAGTGGCGATGTCTACGCGCTGGTCGATTGCGCGGCGATTTGCCCGTTCGACGACTGGAACGACGACGGCTGGGATGAAGTCGCCGAGCGCGTCTTCAACATCAATCTGCAAGGCCCGCTGAACCTGACCCGCGCCTTCTTCCCCGGCATGGTCGAACGCAAGGGGGGACGGATCGCGCTGATCGGCTCCATCGCCGGTCGTATCGGCGGAGTGCGGGCAGCACCGCACTACGCGATGTCGAAGGGCGGCATCCATTCCTTCGTGCGCTGGTTCTCGCGACGCGGCGCGCCGCACAATGTCACGATCAACGCCGTCGCCCCCGGACCGGTGGCGACACCAATGACTCAGGGCGAGCCCTTCGAGCCAGAAATGTTTCCGATGAAGCGCATGGCCCAGGCGGAAGAAATCGCTGGCCCGCTGGCGTTCCTGGTCTCTCCGGCGGCGAGTTATGTGAACGGCGCGGTGCTGGATATTAACGGCGCGATGCATTTCAGCTAGGTGGGATTTACGGTCGTTCGAGCCTTCCACCCCCTTCCTAGCCTTCCCCCCTCAAGGGGGAAGGGACGGTATAGAAAATGCATTCGATTCCCCTCCCCCTTGAGGGGGGAAGGCTAGGAAGGGGGTGCCTTCAACGCGACCTAATCGTCCTACAATAAATGGGCGCGCTGCGTCGTGCCGCTGTACGCCGTGCGGAACAGTCCGCGGCGCTGCAGTTCCGGGACGACGAGGTCGACGAATTCCTCGATCGCGCCGGGACAGTAGATCGGGGAAATCATGAACCCGTCGCCACCGACCGTATCGACAAAGGCCTCCATCTGATCGGCCACGCTTTTTGCTGTACCGACGAATTGCGGCAGGCTGACGCTTTGCCCGTGCCGCGTGGCAATTTCCCGCGCCGTGTAAGACCCGCCGGACGGCTTGGTGTATCGGGGTTTCATACGCTGCAATTCGGGTTCGGTTCGGCTTGCCATTTCAACGTCGGGCGATAGCGTCGACATATCGAAGTTGAGATGGGCGGAGAGGATCGCCATGCCGCCGTCTTCGGGCACCAGGCTGTTGTGGAATTCCTGCTTTTCTGCCGCTTCCGCCTCGCTCTCGCCGATGATCGGCTGCATGCCATAGAGGATTTTACAGGTGTTGGGATCCCGGCCGATCGCTTCCATGCGGCCCTTGATATCGACGTAATAGGCGGCCGCATCTCTTGCGTGCGGTTGGATGGCAAAGATGGCATCGGCGTATTTTGCCGCGAGCGCCTTGCCTTTCGGTGAGGTTCCCGCTTGCAGAAGGGCTGGGCCGTTTTGCGGCGACCGGATGACGTTCAACGGCCCACGGGATTTGTAGAACTCGCCCTCGAATTCGATCCGCCGCACTTTTGTGGAATCGGTGAATATGGCGTTCTCGCGATCCATGACGACCGCATCTTCATCCCAGCTATTCCAAAGCTGCTGGCACACGTCGATGAACTCGCCGGCCTTCTCATAGCGGGTATCGGTCGGTTCGCGTTCCGCACCATAGTTGGCGGCCTGATTGTCGTTGACCGACGTCACGACATTCCACGCCGCGCGTCCGCCGGTCAGATGGTCAAGCGTGGCCCAAAGGCGCGCCATATAGAACGGATGATGATGACTGACGGAAAGCGTCGCGCCGAGCCCGATATGGCTGGTCACCGCGCCCATATAGGACAGCAGCGGCACCGGGTCGTGCTCCGGTGCCTGCACCGCATAGCGCAACGCCGGTTCCAGCGAGCCGCGGAAGGTGTCGGAGATGTAGTTCAGGTCGGCGAAGAAGACCATGTCGAACATGCCGCGCTCGCACGTTCTGGCGATGTGCTGATAGAGTTCCGGCCGCGCCCAGTTGTCCTTCGTCATCTCCGACTTGGGATGCCGCCACATGGCAAGGCTGTGATAGGTCGGCCCATGCACCAGGAACTGGGCGATATGCATTTTCTTCTTCGGCATGATGGCTCCGCATGGTTTTTCCTACGCGCCATGATACCCGTTTTAGGCGGCAATCCCAGATTTCAAATGGGCAAACTCGGCGCCTACCGACCCTTAATTCCGATTACGCGAGCAACGCGCGTAACGTGGCGGTTCTGAACGGTTTCTCGATAACCGAGATGTCGAGGCCCCGAGCGTCGCCAAGGTTTCTCGCCATCCTCGCGTAGGCTTCGCTGGAGCCGGAGGTCACGAGGATCTTGGCGTCGCAATCATGTCCGTGCAGCCAGTGGATCAGCTCGATGCCATCGATGTTCGGCATGACGATGTCGACGATGATCGTTGTCGGTTCGAAGCTCTCGAACGCCTGCATAAATTCTTTGCCGTGGGTTGTTATCTGGACGTCGTAGCCCAGGTCTTCCGCCACGAAGCGAACGATCTCGCCGAGTGCCGGCTCGTCGTCTACCATCAGCAATCGTTTGTCAGTCATTGCACATACCCATCCTCGACGTCCCCGCCGGGGGCCGTTTCGAAGTGCCAAATATGAATGTTGCGCGGTGGCGCGGGCGCCATCGTTGTCCGCGAGCCTAAACTTAGGCTCGCTCTTTAGATGTCGAAAGTTAGGTGAATCCCCATTGGGGATTCTACGTACCGAGCCGGTCGTGGTGAATGCTGTTAATATCGGGTTCATGACATAATCGTCTCCAATCGAATTGGGATCGCCGCATGGCCCTCATTGAACAGAGCGCAAGCGAACTGAGACACCGGGTAGCGACAAAGGAGCTGTCGCCGCCGGAAGTGCTCAACGCTTTCATCGCCCAAATCGAGCGCGCCAACCCCGCAGTCAATGCCTTCACCGCGACCTGCTTCGACGAAGCTCGTGGCACGGCCCGCGCCGTGGAAGCGCGGATCATGGCCGGAGAAGACGTGGGGCTGCTTGCAGGGTTGCCGTTGGCGATCAAGGATATGAGCCTGACGAAGGGGATGCGCACCACGTTCGGTTCGCTGATTTATGAAAACCACATCCCGGACCGCGACGACCTTGTCGTGCAGTTCCTGCGCGAGGAGGGTGCCGTGATCTGCGGTAAGACCAACACGACCGAATTCGGCGCTGGCAACAACACGACCAATTTCGTTTTCGGTCCGACGGTGAATCCCTTCGATCCTGCGCGCACCAGTGGCGGCTCGTCGGGCGGCTCCGGTGCGGCACTGGCGATGAATATGGTGCCTATTGCCACCGGCAGCGATACCGGTGGCAGTCTGCGCGTGCCCGCGACCTTTTGTGGTGTCATGAGCCTCAAGCCGACCCCGGGACTGATCCCCTTCGAGCGCCGGATTTATCCGTTCTGGCCCTTTCAGTTGCAAGGCGCCATGGCCCGCAGCATTGACGATGTCGGCTTGCTGGTCGCCGCAATGGCCCGCGATCACTCCATCGATCCCATGAGCTATCCGCGCGACCGGGCTGATTTTCTCGACCTGGAAGCGGCGGATCTCAAATCGATCCGAGTCGCATTTTCGCCGGATCTCGGCTTTGCCCCAACATCCAAGATGATCCGCCGCGTCTTCGACGACCGGGTAGGGCGGATCCAGGATCTGTTCGGCCGGGCGGACATGGCGGAGCCCGATTTGACGATGGCGGGGCGGGTCAACTGGGTCATCCGCGGCCTGCAATATCTCGGCAGCCAGAAAGATCATTACGCCAACCATAAGGACAAGCTGAGCCCCAATGTGCGGCTCAACTACGAGCAGGCGTTGGAACTCTCGACGGAAGATATCGCGTGGGCGTTTCAGGAACACGGCAATCTGCATCGCGAGATGGACCGCTTCTTCGGCGACTACGACGTGCTCATCTGTCCGGGCGCCACGGTCTCGCCCTTTCCCAAAGAGGACCACTACGTGGCGGTTATCGACGGAGCCGAGCAGGCGACATACGTGGCCTGGGCCGGGCTGACCAATGCCCTATCGACGACCGGCAATCCCGTCGTCTGCCTGCCCTGCGGCAAGGACGAGGAAGGCATGCCCTTCGGCTTCCAGATCGTCGGCCCCCGCCGGTCCGACGCCGCCATGCTCAAAATCGCCAAGGCCCTGGAGGCGGCGTTCGCCGGTACGCCGGACCTCGCGCGGCCGGTTGCCGCTATCGCCAATGGGTGAGGCGGTTACGCAAATCCGGCTTTGCGCACCTGACCGCGGCCCCGGCGATTGCCTCGCACCGAGAAGGGAGCCTGGCGGTTATTGGTGCAGCAGATTGCGGTATTCGCGCGGCGAGATGCCCAGATTGTTGCGGAAGAAGCGGGTAAAATGCCCCTGCGCGCGAAAGCCCAGTTTGCTGGAAATCGCCGCAATCGACGGTTCCGCATCCGGCAGGTCGGCGAACGCCGATTCCATACGCAACGCGCCGTAATACACATTCGGCGTCAGGCCCGTATGGTGCTTGAACAGCGTGTACAGATGCGGGCGCGACAGGCCGGCGGCGCGGGCGATATCGTCGGCGGTAAAGCCGTACCCAATATGGTCGTGCAGGAAGCTGATGGCGCGGCGGATGCGAAAATCCGGGATGCGCCGATGCCCGGTCATCCGGCTTCCCCGCAATTCGCGCCAGCGCGAGAACCGGTCGATGACCGCGATCATCGCCTCGCCCATCAGCGCCTCGAACGCCCGGTCTGCCGGTGAGGGTGCGGTCAATGCGTCGGCGAGATCCTGGGCACGTGCGCGGACCGCTGCCGGCAACGCGAACCCGGTCTGCGCGAAGAAATCCGGATTGTCGCAGACGGCGAAGGTTGGCTCGACTTCCTCCAGCCAGGCCGTGCGGATATACAGTGCCAATATCACCGCCGCGCCCTGCGCCGGCGCGCGGGGATAGCCGTGCGGTTCCCAGGAATTGACCACGACGGCACTCGCATCGTCCAGCGGATAGTCGCGGCCCCGCACCCGGAAGAAACTGTCCGCACCGGAGATCTTGACCAGCACATGGCAATGCGGATGCGCATGCCCGACGATCGGCCGGTCGATCTCCAGCAGCGCCGCGCGCCCAAACGCGCCCTGCGCGATGCCTTTGCAACGGGACATAGCCGGTACCCTCCATCGCTTCTCCCCGCAGTGTAAACGTCCCGGCGACGGATTTTTACCCAATCGTCTGATTCTTTTCGGGCGAACGGATTTTGCGGTGCGTTGCCGCCTATAGTGTCATCCCAAATAGCGCCAATAGAGACCGAAGCGAAGGGGCAGAACGCAGCCGCCGTCCACCCCCACCCTAACCCTCCCCCATCAAGGGGGAGGGGAATAAGATTTTGGTTAGAGAAACTTGTTCCTTCCCCCCTTGCGGGGGAAGGCTAGGATGGGGGGCTGCACCACCCTTCGTAGAGGTCTCCGACACAGGAAACAGAGCCATGACTGAAACCATCTTCAGCAAAATCATCGCCGGCGAGATCCCCTGCGCCAAGGTCTACGAAGACGAACACACTTTCGCTTTCATGGATGCGGGACAGGTGAACCCGGGCCACGTGCTCGTTGCGACGAAGGAACCGGCGGAAACGATCCTCGATCTGGACGAGGACCTTGCCGCCGCTCTGTTCCGCACGGTGACCAAGGTGGCGAAGGCCGTGCAGGTGGCTTTCGAACCGGAGGGCCTTACCTTACTGCAGGCCAATAAGCCGGCAGGCCTGCAGACGGTGCCGCATTTCCACGTCCACGTCCTGCCCCGCTACACGGATGACGGCGTTGGTCTGACCTGGCCGAAAAAGGATCCGGATTTGGAGACGTTGCGGGGGTATGCGGGGCGGATCGCGGTTGAGTAGACGATCAGTGCGCGTTGTCGAGATATTCGTTGAGGGGCAGCAGCGCCTCGTAGACCCGCGCCGCGTGCTTCAGGAATCCCGGCGTGAACATCGCCCCGTCGTCAAGCGGATGCCGCGCCATCAAACTTTTCTGCCGGATCAGAACGATGTCGGGATGGTCTTTGGAGAAGCCACGCGGGGCGGTTTTGACAGCTTCTCCTTCCAGGCCGTTGAAGGTTTTGCGGAAGGTGCGGTCGTCGAGGATGCGTTTCAGGTTGGTGCTGTCGGTGGCGATGCGTTGGCGGATGGTATGCAGCCATTCCGGTTCCGGGCGGAACGCGCCGCCGCTGAGGCGGCAGTTTCCCGGCTCTATATTCATAAAGTAGCCGGTGCGCTGGTGCAGATTCTTGCTGCCGCCGAGCAGGATGCGGGCGCCGAAGTTGGTCTTGAACGGCGTCTTGAGGTTGGAGAACCGGGTATCGCGGTAAATGCGGAAGATACACCGCCGCGGGTCCATGCCGGCGACCCTGCTGTCGAAGGTTTCTATCTCCATCAACAGCACGCCGATGAAGGAGATGAAGTCGTTCCGCGCGGTGTCATAGCGCGCGCGGTTGTCCTCGAACCATTCGCGGCTGTTGTTCTGGCCGAGGTCGGCAATGAACGAGAAGGTGTTCGGGTCGAGATGCGGCATGGGCGGAAAGGACTGCGGTGGTGAGGCAAGGCGGCGTTGCCCCTATTATGCGCCCGTCGCGCCGTTGAGGAAATCGTCGAATGGTTTCAGCTTCTTGAAGACGCCCGTCGCATGTTTCAGCAGGTCCTTGGCGAACACCGTGTCGTCCGGCATCTGGTGCACGGCGAGGAAGCTCTTGTAGCGCAGCAGGTCGATGTCCGGGTGGTCCTTCGGGTAGCCCTTCGGTGCGGTCTTTAGCGTTTGGCCCTCGATCTCGCCGAACGTGTCCCGAAACGCTTTGCTTTTTAAAATCTTCCGAAGGGAAGCGGCGTTGGCATCGATGTGCCGGCGGATTTCGCCCATCCATTTCCCGGGCGGCTGGTGTGCCCCGCCGGCGAGGAAGCAATTATCCGGCTCGACCTGGATGTAATAGCCGGCGCGCTCGTGCACGCTCTTGCTGCCACCCATCAACATATGCGCGCCGAGGTTGGTCTTGTACGGCGTCTTGTCCGTTGAAAAGCGCGTGTCGCGATGGATGCGGAAGACGCATTTGCGCGGGTCGAGCCCGGCGACAGCAGGGTCGAAAGTTTCAATCTTGGCCAGCAGCGCGGCGATGAAGGATTCGATGTCGGCGCGGGCGTCGTCGTAGCGCGGTTTGTTGTCCTGAAACCATTCTCGGTTGTTGTTGGTCTTGAGATCGGCGAGGAAGGTCCGTGTCGCGGGGTCGAGATGGGTCATGGTTACAGCGTCCGTGTGAAGGCGAGGGCTTGTTCGGCAAGTCCCTCCCACTGGTCGATTTCATTCGCGTTCACGACGTACCAGCCCTTGAGCGGGCCCTTGGTCTTGAACGGGTTGAGCGGTGCGGCCTCGCGCAGGCCATAGGCCTTGGGGTCGAAGGTCGGGCCGAGACGGAAGCCCATGCCGTCCTTTGTATGAAAGGCGAAGACCTTGTCGTTGCATTTAAGCCCGGGCGCGCTCATCATTTTCCCGGCCACGACGTCGGCATGGGCTGCCGTGAATTGCGCGACGATGCGCTCGAACGCCGGATTTCCCTGATCATCCATCAAGCTGCTCCCGTACTTTCTTGGGCAGGGCGGCGGCCACGATGTCATAGGCGTGATCGGTGAGGTCGGCGACCAGCCGGTCGTCCAGGGACCCGTCCATCAGCAGGGAATTCCAGTGTGTCTTGTTCTGATGCCAGCCCGGCTGAATGGCCGGATGTCGCGCCCGCAGCGCCACGGCCTTCTCCGGATCGCATTTCAGATTGATGAAATGGAACGGTGCGACCATCTCGCCGTTCATCTTGAAGTCCCGCACATTGGTGAGCGCGAACATCTTGCCCGCAACCTTCATCCAGACGCACTCGCCGCGCATCGGATAGGAGTCCTCGACGCCGTTTTTCGACAGGCAGTGGGCCTTGAATTCCTCGAGTTTCATCGGACGCCTGTTCAAGCCGGAGGCTTGCCTGTAACTTCTCAATGGCAAGTGACGGGGAAATTGCCATATATACTTTTGAAATGCAAGTTACAGATCCACAACGATAGGCTCCTTCATGCCGGTACGCAAAATACGCTCCAAACGCACGCGGTGCCCGATCGCCTCCTGGCTCGACGTGTTCGGCGACAAGTGGACGCTGGTCCTCGTCCGCGACCTGATGAGTGGCAAGCGCCGGTATGGCGAATTCCTGGAGTCGCCGGAAGGCATCCCCACCAACATCCTGGCCGATCGGCTGAAGAAGCTGGAAGCGCAGGGTATCGTGACTCGGGAGCGCTACTCCGACCGGCCGCCGCGCTACGAATACAATCTGACCCGGCGTGGCGCTGAACTGATCCCCGTCCTGCAGGCCATGTCGGCGTGGAGTGGCAAGCATG
The DNA here is from genome assembly GCA_012103325.1 of Alphaproteobacteria bacterium. GTDB lineage: Bacteria > Pseudomonadota > Alphaproteobacteria > UBA8366. The sequence goes on along the minus strand of WLWY01000021.1, from coordinate 28,756 downwards.
TGCTGAAGCCGTGGGAACTGCCAGAGTGGTTCGTGAAGGCAACGCCGGAGATGTTTGTGTCTTAGGGGGCGGAAAAGTTAGACGTAACCGCCGCCCACCCCCACCCTATCCGTCCCTCCTCAAGGGGGAGGGGAAATGACCGGTCGTTTCGTCTTCTTTATCCCTTTCCCCTTGAGGGGGAAGGTTAGGATGGGGGTGCTTGCACCACTCTTTCACAGCGTCCCCGCAGGAAGAGAACCAACCGCTCCAATCACAATCCCATATGGTCGAGCAGCTTCCGCGTGATCGGGTTGCCGGCCTCGGTCATCGCTTCGATAACCGAGAAATGGTTGTGCCCGTCGGTTTCCAGATAATCGACACGACCAAGCTTCCCGCCCCAACTGTCGCAGAACGTCCGGGATTGGCGCCGGAACTCCTCGGTTTCCGCGCCACCGACGGCGATAGTCATCGGCATGTCGTGGCCGGGCGCCATTTTGATCGGGCTGTTGCGTGCCGCGCCGGCCGGATCGAGATGCACGTCGTTATTGACCGAGACGAGCAGGATCGGATCCAGGTCGAACAGGCCGCTAATCGGCGTTGCGCTTTTCAGCATGTCCTTTGGCAGTCCGGACTCGAAGGTAGGCCAATCCGTTGCCGCCATCGCTGCGGTCAGATGCCCGCCCGCCGAGTGCCCGGTGACGTGGACCCGGCTCGGGTCGCCGCCATGCGCGGCGGCGTTGCGCCACACCCAGGCGCAGGCGGCGCGGGCCTGGCGCGTGATTTCATCGATCGTCGCTTCCGGGCACAGCGTGTAGTTGATGGACGCGACCAGCGCGCCCGCTTCGACGAAGGGCTGCAGGACGAAGGCGTGGTCCCTCTTATCGAGCGCGCGCCAGTATCCGCCATGGATGAAGATCATGACCGGCGCGTTGTCCGCCGCCGGTTTGAACAGGTCGAGCTTCTCGCCGGCGCTCGGCCCATAGGCGATGTCGAGATCGCAATTGGCGCTGTTCGAATATGTTTCGCTGCGGGAGGCCCAGCGCGCCAGGATGGTGTCGGCGTCGGACACGGCCAACCGCGGACTGTATTGGAATTCAAGCGTTTCGGCGTCGTAGCCCTGATAGATGACTTTGCTCATAAGGTCCCTCCCGGTACTCTGCGTTATTGATTACGCTTATTATGACAAATGACAACGGGGTTTGCATGCGGGTGATTACGGAGCCGTCACGAGAGGTGCCGGTTGTCGCTGAGACCGAGGTGCTGGTGCTGGGCGGCGGTCCCGCTGGGATCGCCGCGGCGACGGCGGCGGCGCGGACCGGCGCGCGGACCATGCTGCTGGAACGCTACGGTTTCCTCGGTGGCATGGGGACTGCGGCGATGGTCACGAACTTCTGCGGCCTGCATGCCTGTATCAACGGTTCGGTACAGCAGATCGTGCATGGCGTCGCCGACGACATACTGGAACGGCTGGCGCATCTCGACGGGCTCAAGGAGCCGCACCTCGTCCAGGGACCGGACGGGCTAAAGACGGGCGCGCAGGCCTATGATACGGCAGCCTACAAAGTAGCGGCGGACGAGCTGCTGGCGTCGGCTGGCGTGGATATCCGGTTCCATACGTTCGCCGTCGGCGCGGTCACGACGGACGGACGCATCGAAGCCGTCCTGATCGAAACGAAATCGGGCCGCGCGGCGATTGCGGCGGAGATGTTCATCGACTGCTCCGGCGACGCGGACCTCGCCGCCTGGAGCGGCGCGCCGTTCGAAAAGGGCGGCGATGACGGGTTCATGGCCTATCCGACGATGATGTTCCGGATCGCCAATGTCGACACTGACGTGGCGATGGCCGAGGGCCGTCCCAACCTCAAGGCGCTGATCGCCGAGGGCAATGCGAGTGGGAAATACACCCTGCCGCGCAAGGCGGGAATTATTAATGCGCAGGCGCACGAAAGCGAGTGGCGCGCCAACCTGACGCAGATCAGCCGCGACGGCGCGCCGGTGGACGGCTCCGACTGGGACGATCTCGGATTCGCGGAAGTCGAGGGTCGGCGGCAGGCGATGGAGTATTTCCGCTTCCTCAAAGACATGGTGCCGGGCTTCGGCGACTCCTACATGCTGGAACTTGCGCCGCAGATCGGCATTCGGGAGACGCGCCGCATTGTCGGCCCCTATCAACTGACCGGCGACGACGTGCTGAGTTGCCGCGACTTCGACGACAGTATCGGGTGCAGCGGCTGGCCGCTCGAAACCCACGTGCTCGGCGACGTCAAGTGGCAGTTCCTCGGTGGCCGCGGGTATCATCAGATCCCGTTCTCCACGACTCTGCCGACCGGCGTTGACAATCTGCTGGTGGCGGGACGCTGCGCCTCGACGACACAGGAAGGGCAGGCGTCCCTGCGGGTCAGCGGGCCGTGTTTCGCCATGGGGCAGGCAGCGGGCACGGCCGCCGCCATGGCGCGGCAATCCGGCGACGCACCCGCGGCGCTCGATGTCGGTGCGCTGCAGGACAGGCTGGCCAGCGACGGTGCCTTCATCGGCGATAAGGGAGTGTAGATATGTCTTCGTTCAAGGAGTTGCGGCCCTTGGCGAGGGTCGGCGTGCTGGTGCCGACCTCCAACCCGACGGTCGAGCCGGAGCTGCACCACCTCGTCGGCAACGATATTGCGCTGTATGCAGCGCGGTTTCCCTATACGCCCGAGCTCGATTTGCAGGCGCGGATCGAACGTTATCCGGACGTCTTCCTCGCCTGTGCGAAGGCTTTCGGCGCGATCGAACTGAACGCCTATCTGGCCGCGATGACGGGCGCGTCCTACGGCTTGCTGAAGGCCGGGGACGATGCGCTGTGCGAGAAATTGAGTACTGCGACCGGCACCGTATCGACGACGGCCTGCCGTGCGATCCGCCTATCGCTTGAGGCGCTCGGTGCGCGCAAGGTCGCGCTGATCTCCCCCTATCCCGAATGGCTCACGAAGCGCGCTGCCGGGTATTGGGAAGATTGCGGCTTCGACCTGACGCAGGTCATCATGATGTCGGAGGAATTCCGTGCCTATGAAATGGAAAGCGACGAAGTCGCCGAAACGCTCGCCAAGATCGACGGTGATGCGTGCGATGCCGTCGTGATGACCGGCACCGGAATGCTCACTATCCCCGCGATCCTTGAGTTGCGGGAGTCGATCAAGCCGACACTGCTATCATCGAACCTCTGCGCCGCATGGTGGATCATGCAGACGGTCGGCTCGAAGGGATCGGATGCCCTCGCCGCCGCATGCCCGGCGCTGCAGGAGTGTCTTTGAGGGACCTCGCACGCGGCAAGTAACTTAGGCGTCAAGGTGCGGCGCGGCCCATTCGCGTAGCGTGCTGGTTGACTGAAAGCCCTGACAACGCGTGCGCTCATCGCCGCCCTTAAACAGGATCAGGGTGGGCACACTGCGAATATTGTATCGCTCGGCCAGTTTGGCGTTTTCTTCCGCATCGACATCCACGATGCGAAGTTTCCCCGATGACCGGTCCGCCAGCTGTTTCAATCCCGGTTCGAGCCGCCGGCAAATGACGCAGGATTTGGTTTGGAACTTGGCGACCACCGGGTCTTCGCCGCCGACGATTTCATCGAAAGCCTCTGTATCGGTTACAATTTCAAATCCGCTCATGGCATTATCTTCCCCGGGAATCGGCCCCCGGCGATTGCGCGCCAGGGGCCTTTTCGAAACACTGATTGCAACAAAGTCGTACTGGTTACTTTGCGACTTCGCGATATTCCATACTGCTGGGATAGGTTGTGCCATCGGTATCGAGCTGCATCGTGATGTTGAACTTGTTTCCCCAGTTGAAAATGCTGCAGGCGAATGTCAGCTCGACCAACTCGTCGTCGGTAAATTCACCTTTAAGCGTTTCCCAGAAATCGCCCGTCACACTATGGGGATCGCCGGCAATGCGCTCGGCAAGCTCCACTGCCATGGCCTCGCGCGTCGTCAGGGATGATGCGCCGCCGCCAAGAACAGCGTCTTCCTTCTGTTTTACTTGGGCGCTCACGGCGTCCGTACGAACGGTGTTTCAATACGCGCAGTCGTTAATTTGGCCGGTCTTGAGGCGCATCATCTCAAATATATGCGCTTCGATGCGGCCGCCACCGAAAAAGCTCTCGAACACCGGAACGATGCTGTTCAGAAGGCTGGGAACCCGGCCGATGACACCGAACATCTGGGTGTCTTGCCACCATCCCTCGCGCGCTTGCTGCAATCTTTCGTTGACCCCTGCAACGGGGGAGGCCCCCTCCGATACCGGCACTACTCGTGATGCCATTGTTCGTCTCCACTGTTGTGTTGAACGATTGTTCCAAAATGGCCAAATTTTTTTATCCCAGCATCATCCTGGCCTGAGATGTGATGGCGTCAATGACGGGCCGCCGCGGTTTCGAACGCGTCAGCACGCGCAATCCTAGAAACAACCCGAGAAGGGCTTGCGCCGTCGTTCGGGATGCAAGTGATTTTTCGACTGTGCCCTCCCGCTTGGCCGCTTCGATCATCGAAAAGAAGAACCCTTCGACTTCCCGCAGGCTGTCATCGATGAGGTCGCGCACCTCAGCGTCGTGCGGCGAGAGTTCGAGCACGCTGTTCACCAGCAGACAACCCGCCGGGGTGTCGCCCTGACCGGTATTTCTCGCCGCGCCCTCGAACGCGGCAACGATCGCATCCTTCGGCGTATGCCGTTGGGCGATCTCGTCGAAAAAACTGACCCGGTGAACCTTGTCGAAATGGCGTAACGCCTGCATGAAAAGCGCATGTTTGTTTGTGTAGGCGGCATAAATGCTGCCCCGGTTGATGCCGGTCGCTTCGACCAGGTCGCTCATCGATGTGGCTTCATAGCCACGCGCCCAGAACGCGTTCATCGCCCGTTCGAGCACCTCATTTTCGTCGTATTTCTTTTCCCACGGCATGCGGTTTCCTCAAAGATCGCATCATTGTGGTAATTTTGGAACGATCGGTCAAATGACTTCCACCTGTACAGCTATGGGCTCACCCGAATTTGGCTGCAGGGCTGTTTACGATAAACCGTTATGGCAGCATCCGTACAACCGCCTGTCGCGCGACCTCAACGCCTGAACGAAAAGACAACCTTTACAGAATTAAGGCCATGCGTTAATCAACCATATATAATGGGGTCGCTGGGGAAATGCGGGAGGTTCGATGGTTGTGTGTGTTGTACTTCCACTATGGCCGCGCAAACGAAATCGCGATTTAGGGATACGTCGGCATGAGTGAGTTGGCGGGTGAAGATCTCTTTGGCTTATTGCTGTCGGGCCTCGTTACGTCGGTTTTTTTCGGTGTCCTCTTTTTATATCCGCTTTGGCGGAGCTTATCGCGCGCAGGTTTCAAGCCGACCTTGTCACTTATGGTCGTTATTCCCTTTGTCGGTTATGTGGCGATTCCGATTCTCGTTGGGGTCCTGGCATTCGGAAAGTGGCCCGCTATTGAGGGACCGGCTGAGGAGACATCGTGGCGTGCGTTTTCAAGAACGTCATGGCTCTCCGTTTCACGCGAGGAAGCGGCTCGGAATCGGTACTATGGATTGGACGGCTGGGTTCTTGCCTTTTTCGCTTTGAGCGCTACCGGCCTCGTTTCATATGCCGTTAATTTCTTTAATCCTTTCTACAATGAAATTTTTCAGCAGGAATACGGATTAACGTCAGACGGCGTGACCATCCTGACGTTATTCTTGATGGCTTGGAGCAGCACGTTCCTGATATTTTTGCCGATGAAGTACGGTTTTGTACCGAAACTGATGATCGCGTTGGCCTGGCTTTACTGGCTTATCTATTTTGGGATTATTTTTAAGTTTGGCAGTCTTACGCTCAGCGGTACCGTAACACTCTTTTTCAGTCCCGTTTTTTCCCTGCTGTATACGTGGTATTGGCTCAAATCAAAGCGGGTGAACGTAACCTATCTTTGTCGAATTCCAGCACCGTAACGCGACACAAGCGAAGAAGGAGAGTATCGAAATGGATGCCGAGTCAGAACAAGCGCTTTACGCTGGCCTCGCCTTCGTCGTGCCCTCTGCCATCTTAATTTTATGGATGTCGGCGCGGGTTTTTCGCAAGGCTGGCCGGTCGGGTTGGTGGAGCCTCTTGTTGTTCGTGCCCGTTCTAAACATAGCCGTGGTTTGGTGGTTTGCTTTCGCAAAGTGGCCTGCGGTTGAAGAAGCGCAGGGGAAGCAGATTCACGAGGTTTTCTCTTAAAAGGAATAAATTCTAAGGCAGCGATATCGAACGATGTGAGCTGAGCTGAATTATGGCAGCATCCGCACAACTGCCTGCCGTGCGAATGGGCAGAACGACAAATACTCGTACTGCCAGCCATACTGGGTCACCGCTTCCTGGAACGCCTTGTACTCGTCCTCGCGCCAGTAGGGATTGCAGAAATATTCGTCGAACGCGATGACGGTGCCAGGCACGATCCGGTCATGCAGCAGGTCGAGGATCGTCTTCGTCGAGCTGTAGATGTCGCAGTCGACATTCATGAAACGGATCGGGCCGTCATGGGCAGCGATGAAGGGCGGGATCGTTTCGTCGAACAGGCCGACATGGAGCTGAACATTGTCCGGTACCGCCGGCAGTTCGCCATGGGTCGTATAATCGCCGAGGGGATTTTCGTGCCAAGCTTCCGGTAGTCCCTGAAAACTGTCGAAACCGTGGACCGTGTCTTTCGTTCGCGCCGCAATTTGCCGGATCGAGGTGCCGAACCGCACGCCGAATTCTAGAGTCAGCCCGTCGATTGTCGCGGAGTCCTGGGCATGGGCATGGGTTTCCGGGCCGGTACCGAAGACCCGCGTCGGCGGCTTGAGGTTGCGAAAGGCATAGTCCCAGCTGTCGAGCCAGTAATTGTACCCATTGGTGTCGAGCGGCACCTTGTCGAAGCTCGCAATGGCTGCCTGATCGTCGCCCTGCTGCTCCTGGCACATGGCGAGGAAGAAGTGAGATTTCCCGTTCTCCGGATCGGAATCGACCGCCGCCTTCAGCGCGGCAATGGCGGGGTCCAGATCGTCGTCGCGGTAGACTGCGGCGTGCAGATTGAAATGCGCCGAAGCATGCTGCGGATCGATTTCGACGGCACGCCGAAAGGCGGCGGCGGCCTCCTCGATTTTCCCCAGTTCGATGAGCACATAACCCAGATTGTTGTGCACGGCGGCGTTGTCGGGCTGATGCGTGATGGCGTTTCGGTAGGTGTCCTCGGCCTCGGCAATCTTGCCGTATTCGCTGAGCGCGTTGCCGAGGCTGTAATAGGCACGCGCGTTGACCGGATCCAGGGACAGCGCTTTCTCGTAATATGAGATGGCTCCGGAAACGTCGCCATTCGCGCGTAGCTCGACGCCGAGGTCCGTAATCATGGCCACGTCGTTCGGCGAAATCTCGACTGCACGCCGGAACGCGGTAACTGCTTCCTCGGGCTTGCTCTGCGCTTCACGAACTTTTCCGAGCCGGTTATGCGCTTGCGCATTCTCCGCTGCCAGTTCGATCGCCCTTTCGCACGCTGTAGCGGCATCGTCGAACCGTTCCTGCTTTTGTAGAGCGCAGGCCAGGTTCACGTGGATTTCCGAAACGCCGGGGGCCAGCTCGATGGCCGTGTTGAAACTTTCGATGGCCTCATCCAGCGCATCACTCTCCTCATAGGCATTTCCGAGGTTGCTGTGCGCCCATGCCAGCTTTGGGTTCAGGGTTACCGCTCTCCGGAAACTCTCGATCGCCTCGTCGAGGCGCCCCAAGTCCCGACGCACTGCACCAAGGTTGACGTGTATATCGGCGTCGTTTGGGGCGATTTCCGCGGCACGGATGTAGGATGTTTCCGCTTCCTGAGGCTGTCCCGCCTCACCAAACGCGTTCGCCAGATTAAAGTGCGCCCCCGCATCGTCCGGTTTTGCAGCGGCGGCGGCGCGGAATGCGTCGACGGCGGCATCTGTACGGCCGAGCTCGGCGCTCAGAACCCCAAGAAACTGTTGTGCGTCGTACAGGCCGGGTGCCGCGCGGACGACGCTTTGGCAGATCTCGGCAGCTTGCGCGAGTTCGCCTTTTTGATAGAGCTGGCTTGCCAGTCCCAGCGCGTCGGGAATGCTAACCGAGCGTGGATTTTTAGCGGCCTGACGCGCCCGTTTTTCCTGACGCCTGCGGTCTTTTCTGCTCATGTAGAGTATGCCCACTAGCTGTATAGCCTTGGGGCCTATTTACCGGCCTGGCGGCAGGACGGCAAGCACCGGTCACGAAGCCGCGAGGTTCTCCAAGGCCATTCCGATAATACGCGTGCCCTCGGCGCTAACATTTTTTCGCCACGGCTCGGAGTCAGGTGAAAACAGCCCCCGCATATCCGCCCGCCGCTCGGCCGCGCTGCCGCGGGCGTCCAGATCTAGAATCCGCCGCATCGTATAAGTTCCGAACTCGACATGTGCGGCCGTCAGGGCCAGGTCGGCAAACCGTTCTCCCAGGCCAAGGGCGAAAATATCGAGGATCGCCGGGCCGTCGTTTTGCGTGCCTGTCTCGTCGCCGAACCAGGATCTGATCCGCAGGTCTGCTTCCGTTCCGGCGGGATGACAGGAGGACAGGGCGACCTCGCCCTCGGGCCGCAGGCCCGTGTGAAATTCGATGATTGAAACGCGACTGGCGTGTTCCACGACCTCAGTGGCGACGGTATCGCTCGCCTCCCTCATCCAGGCGGTTTCAGTCTCGGATACGTCGTCGTCGGCGATGGCGTTCGGCGTTTTCAATCCGGTTCGCGCCGCATAGGACGCGAAACGCCGCGCGGCGGCGGACAGGACGTTATCACTCCAACTGCGGATCGGCGTTTTTTCCGGCGCGGCGACGCCGCCGATCGTCAGCGCGGCGGGCAGTATCGTGTGTATCATGACAAGGCCGACATCGCGCGGTACCTGACGCTGCATGCCTTGAGACAGCCATTCGGTGAGAATCGTCGAGCCGCAATAGCCTTCAATGCCGTTCATGCCGCAGCAGAGGATCAGGACGTTCGGCGCGTCCGGCGACCCAAGCCGCGCGATATCGATCCAGCATGGGTCCTCCGCGCTTGTTGCCCCTCGGACGCTTTGATGGGCCGTCGTTGCCGCTCCAGCGAGACTGCAAGCGGCAAGAAACCGATTGCGTGCTGCAATGCGGCTGGCTGATGAGTCGTCTGAATCTGACATAACCTTATTCTATCGCGCGCCCGTTGCGTGGCGCTATCACGACGTCGGGATGTCGCCGCGCCGGCCTTGCCGATGCGCGTTCAGGGGCTCATAATTCGACCATGCGGTACGTTTTAATGCTCATCGTATTTTTGTTCGCGCCTCTGGGCGGCAGCCTTGCGATCGCGGGGCAGGACGATCCGCGTCTCGATCCGCTGTTCGCGCGCCTGCAGAAAACGGCCGACCCGCACGAAGCGGCCCGGATTCAGGAACGCATCTGGGACCTCTGGATGTATTCCGAAAAGGAAGATTTGAACGCGCTGATGAAGCAGGGGACGTTTGCGCTCGGCGCGCGCGATTTCGAGCTGGCGATGGAAAGCTTCAACGCTTTGATCGAGCTTGCGCCCAATATGGCGGAAGCCTGGAACAAGCGGGCCACGCTGTTCTATCTGATGGAAAATTATGACGCGTCCGTCGCCGACGTGAAGAAGACCTTGGCGCTGGAGCCGAGGCACTTCGGGGCGATCGTCGGGATGGGTTTGATCTTCGATGCGCTTGGCCAGCACGAAGCGGCGCTTGAGGCGTTTCGGCGGGGCCTCGAGGTCAATCCTCACATGCCTCATATTCGCAAAAAGTCGGAACAGCTCGCGCGCGAGCTCAAAGAACGCAACATTTGACGCAAAACCATCAGGATTTGACCGACGCCCTGCGGCAAATGGGGCTCGCCGATGCGGATGAGATACCCGAATACGAGGCTTTGACCGGTGGTGTCTCGTCGGACATTTGGCGGGTGCGCCTTCGCAACATCACGATATGTGTGAAGCGTGCGCTCTCGAAATTGAAGGTCGAGGCCGACTGGCAAGTTCCCGTCGGGCGTAACGCGTCCGAGGTTGCCTGGATCGAACTGGCGAACCGGGTCGTGCCGTCCAGCGCGCCGCGCATATTAGGCCACGATGCGGCTGCCGGCCTGTTCGCGATGGAGTATTGCGATCCTGCACGCTTTCTCTTGTGGAAGAACGAATTGCGGGACGGCCGGGTCGATCTGAAGGCGGCGAAGTTGGTCGGAGACCGGCTGGGCCGAATTCACGCGGCGACGGCTGGCGATGCAGCGGTCGCGCAGCAATTCGCCAACGATTCCGTCTTCTACGATATCCGCCTGGAGCCTTATCTCATTGCGGCGGGCCGCGCTCATCCGGACTTAGCCGATGTGCTCGGCGACCTGGCAGACACTACCGCCACGACCAAACACGCTTTGGTGCATGGCGATGTTAGCCCGAAGAATATTCTGCTCGGACCAGAAGGGCCGATGTTCCTGGATGCGGAGTGTGCATGGTATGGCGATCCGGCCTTCGATCTGGCGTTCTGTCTCAATCATTTGCTGCTGAAATGTCTGTGGACGCCGTCGTCGGCGCGCGGTTTTCTCCACGCGTTCGGTGACTTGTCCGGTTCGTATCTGGCTAAGGTCGATTGGGAAGACCCCGCCGCGCTGGAAAGGCGCGCCGCGCATCTGCTGCCCGGGTTGCTACTGGCGCGGGTGGACGGCAAGTCGCCGGTCGAGTATTTGACCGACGATGCGGACAAGGAACGGGTTCGGTGTGTCGCGCGTGCGTTGCTTGCGGAACCCGTGGCGCGTTTGTCCGACGTTAGCGGCGCATGGCAAGAGGAACTCGCGATATGACCGATACCGAAATTCGCGATGTGCGGGGACGACGAATCTGGGACTCGCGGGGCCGTCCAACCGTGGAGGTGGAGATACAGCTGGCGGGTGGCGCCCTTGGACGCGCTATCGCGCCGGCGGGCGCCTCGACGGGCAGTGGCGAGGCGGTCGACTTACGGGATGGCGACGAGATGTTCGGCGGCTACGACGTGCGCCGGGCCCTTCGTGCCGTGAACGATGAAATCGACCAGGCGCTTACCGGCGCCGACGCGGACGATCAGGCGGCTATCGATGCGGCGCTGATACAACTCGACGGGACGCCGAACAAATCGCGGCTCGGCGGCAACGCCCTGGTCGCGACGTCGATGGCGGTGGCCCACGCGGCCGCGGCGGCGGAAGGGGTTCCATTGTGGCGGCGGTTGGGGGGCATCTCTGCGCATACTTTGCCGCTTCCCGAAATTCAGATTTTCGGTGGTGGCGCGCATGCGGGCCGGCGGGTCGACGTACAGGACTTCATGGTGATCGCGGTCGGCGCGGCAGATTACGAGGAGGCCTTGGATTGGACCGCACGTGTCTACATCGCGGCCGGCAAACTGATGGCGGCTGCCGGTGCGCTGCAGGGTGTCGCGGATGAGGGCGGTTACTGGCCGGTGTTCGATACCAACGAGGCGGCGCTCGATATGATGGTCCGCGCAATCGAGGCGGCGGGGCTGGTTCCTGGCGATCAGGTTGCGATTTCGCTCGACATTGCCGCGTCGGAATTCGGCTCCGGCGGCCGATACCGGCTCGGGCTGGAAGAGCGCGCGCTTGACAGCGATGGATTGTCGGAGATGCTGACGGGCTGGCTCGACCGCTACCCGATCGTCTCAGTCGAAGACCCGCTGGGGGAAGACGACGAAGCTGGTCTGATCGCCTTTACCGCCGCCGCAGGCGACCGGGTGCAGGTGATCGGGGACGACTATCTGGTGACCAATGCCGACCGGGTGCAGACCGCAATCGAAAAACACGCCTGCAACGCGGTACTTGTAAAACCCAACCAAGCCGGCACCTTGACCGAGGCCCGCGCGGCATTCGATACGGCAACGGTGGCAGGCTGGGGGGCGGTAATTTCGGCTCGATCCGGCGAAACCGAAGATGTTACGATTGTGCATCTCGCCGTCGGCTGGGGCGCCTATCAGCTCAAGGTCGGGTCGTTCGCGCGCTCCGAGCGGATGGCGAAATGGAACGAAGGCTTGCGGATCGCGGAGGCCATCGGCGCGAAGGCATCGTTGCCGCCGCCGCGTGTGTTTCCATGGGGATGACGATGGACGAATTCAAACGCGCCTTGGAAAGCGGGACCGTTCTGTTTGTCGTGATTTTGTCGGCGCCGTTGGCCGCGCTGCTGATCGCCGTGTTGCTTGTCTATCTCTACATGATCTTTTTCCCGACGACGCTCGGCGAAACAGGCGAGTTGCGGGATATTTTTGCGATGGTCTATGCGGTGGTTTACCTGACGATCTGCTTCTTTGCGGTCAAAGGAGCCTAACCAGGATACCGCGCGACCAGATAGTCGCGGCCCCGCAGCATATCGTCGAGCGAGCCGTAGGCGCTCATGTAATGGCCGGTGAAGCCGGTTGCCTCGACACGCCGGAACATGTCGGTGAAGTCGATAATACCCTCGCCGGGGAACTGATGTTCTTCGTATTTCCCATGATTGTCCGCAAGGCGCACCACTGCCATCCGTTCGGTCGGCATGCCATCGAGAAATCCTGCGATGCCTTCCGGCACGAGAGTGGCATGGTTGATCGTGAAAACCCATGATAGGGTGGAAGACTCGATGGCATCAAAGTAATAGCGGCACTCTTCGACCGTGTGCGCCAGATAGTTCACCTCCGCGTGTTCCGGCTCCCAATTGAGGTTCTCCAGCAACAGCCTGACGCCGTTTTCTTCGGCATAACCGGTTGCGCGTTTCAGCCGTTCGCGCCCTGCCGTCATGCGCATTTCGATGTCGGAGGTGAAGTGATAACCCGCATGGACTTCGACCCATTCCGCCTTGAGGCGCGCGGCGGCTTCGATATAGCCTTTCAGGTAGGCGTCGACGGCGTCCCTGACGAAGGGCGAAACTTCGGCGATATTCACCGCCGATAGGGTATGCAGACCAAGATGGATGCCGTTGGCCGCGCATTTGTCTCGGATGGGACCACAGCGTGCGTCGTCGAAGGTTTCCAGTGCATTGGGTTCCAGGTCGATTTGGCAGTCGATATAGGAGACGCCGTTGTCGATGGCCCATTGCACGGCATCCTCGACGGACAGCCGCCGGCCGACATCGATACCGATCCTGTCTTTGATGTGCATGGCGACCCCCTTATCCCCCGATCTTACCCGCGTGGAACATCTATTCGCCACACGCTTGACGCAGACGGGGGAATAAAGGAAATCTCTTCGCCTCTGAAGTTCGCGTTCCGGGTTTCACCGTTCGCGCCAGCCACAGGAAAGAATCCAGCAATGCCCACATTTGAATACAACGGCGCGTCCGTCAATTACCGAGATTCCGACGAGGGCGATGTGCTGCTTCTGCTGCACGCGGCCGGCAGTACGAGCGGGCAGTGGCGCGGGGTGACGCCGCATTTCGAAGAACGGTATCGCGTCATCGCGCCGGATTTGTTTGGGCATGGGCGTACGGATTTCTGGCCGGATCCGAAAACGCTGACGCATGACGATCAGGGCGATCTGATCAATGCCGTCCTCGAAGAGGTCGGGACGAATTCCGTTCACATGATTGCGCATTCCTATGGCGGTGCATCGGGCATCCGGCACCTGTTGAAACGCCCGTCCACGGTACGCAGCCTCGTCGTCATCGAACCTATGATCGGCAGCCTGCTGTTCGAACGGGACGAGACCGAAGCCATCAAGGAAGTCAAACACATGTGGGACGGATTTCTTGAGAGTTTGGAGGCTGGCGGTCCGGAGGCGGCGTGGCAGGGATTCCTCGATTTCCGCAACGGTCCCGGCACCTGGGAAGGCTATCCGCAAAAAACGCGGGATAATTTCCTGAGTCGCACGGAAGGCCATGTCGCGAACATTCATGCGAATAAGAGCAATCCGACGACAATGGCGGAGCTCGCGACGATCTCCGTCCCGACCCTGGCGATCCGCAGCGAGCGTCCGACGCATTTCGACCTGCGTATGGTCGAACTGGTCGCCGAGGCGATCCCGAACTGCGAGTTCATTACGCTGCCGGACACCGAACACATGTGTCCGCTCACGCATCCCGACCTCGTCGCGGAAGCGATCGACCGGCATATTTCTCCTTAGGAAGTAAGCAAAGCACCCTTTCCGGGGCGGTAATTGCGATAGATCAATGATCCCTCATCCATGCTGTCAGCACGATGCCGAAAGCGCGCTATAGTTATGAGAGGCATCACAAATGTCGGAGCGACTAAAACCTAGCGATGACAAGCCGATTACCCCGGTTCGGCGCCTCGCGCCGGATGATCTCGACGGTACGGTCGCGATCGATCGTGCGATCGTTGGCCATTCGCGCCGCGGCTATTTCGAGAAACGGTTGGCGGCGGCGCTGCGCGATCCCGAAATGCATGTCCAGTTCGGCATTGACGGGTCGGAAGGTTTGGAAGCCGTCCTGCTGGCTCGCGTTCTAAGCGGCGAGTTTGGCCATGAAACGATGGCGGTCGTGCTCGAAGTCATCGATGTTGCACCGGCGTGTCGGCATTTAGGGCATGGTGCGACGCTGCTCGCTGCGCTCGAAGGGGAAATGCGCCGCCGCGGCATCGAGGCACTGCAAACCTCGATTGTCTGGACAGATCACGCCATGGCGAAGTTCCTTGGAGACAACAATTTCGTCAAAGCGCAACGCCACATCATTGCCGGTGCGGTCGACCGGTTGGGCGAGATGGGGGACGGCAGTTCTCTTGCAGATGATTTGGACGATACGGATGATCCGGACCGGGCTGACGGTGTCGAGGCCCTGCCGAGCGGCGCTATCGAAGTAGCGTCTCTCGAAAAACAGGACCTGGGCGCGCTCGTTCGGATCGACCGAAAGCTGACCGGGCGCGATCGCCGCGATTACATCGCTGCGAAAGTGGACGAAGCGCTGCTCGATTCCGGGATTCGGGTTTCGCTAGTGGCAAGGAGCGACGATATCGTCGTCGGCTTCCTGATGGCCCGGCTCGATTTCGGTGATTTTGGCCGCGCCGCCCCCGTCGCGGTCATCGATACTGTTGGTGTGCATCCGGATTTTGCCCGTCACGGCGTTGCGCGAGCCCTGCTGGCCCAATTGCTGATCAATCTGTGAGGCCTCCGGGTCGAAAGCGTCGAGACGACGGTTGCGCTCAACAATTTCGACCTGCTGGGCTTCCTCTACCACGCTGGGTTCAAACCGACCCAGCGTATCGCCTTGACCAAACGGGTCGCCTGATCCGGCACTGTTGCTACGCGTTGCCGTCGATCCGATAGACCCGTGCCGCGGTATCGTGGAATAGCGCCCCCTTCTCGCTTGCCGAACAGCCGTTCGCGATGCGCTTGAACGTGTTCCACAGCACGTTGTAGCTGCAGGTTACCTTGTCGACGGGGAAGTTCGACTCGAACAGGCAGCGGTCGGCGCCGAAGCGGTCGATGCAGTGCTCGTAATAGACCCGCGTCGCGGCGGCGAGTTCCTCGCTCGTCGGCGGTTTGGCTTGTTTGTGCCAATTGAAGCCGTTGACCTTCATGTTGATGCCACCGAGCTTGGCGACGACGTTTTTGCATTTCGCCAGCTCGTCGATGTCGCTGCGCCATTGCGGCAGGTTTTGCTCGCGGGTCCCTTCATAGGGGCCGATGCCGAGCGGGCCGCCGAAATGGTTGAGGATGATCGTGGTGTCGGGGAAGGCGCGCGCCAAGTCGGTGAGATCAGCCAACTGCGTATGGTAGCACCAGCCTTCGAAGCTGAGATTGCGCGGCGCCAGTTGCGCGAAGCCGGCGCGGAAGGTCGCGTCCCGGAACATGCCAGGCTCCGGATGGGTATGCGAGTTGCGCACGTCGGGGCTGGCGTCCCAGCCGCCTGCGTGCCGGATGCCGCGGAAACGACCGCAGCCGGCCGCGATATGCGCGTCCAACACCTCGCCCACCGCGTCGCCTAAGTTGCAATCCGCGAAGCCAACGATACCGGCGGCGACCCGCGTTGGCCCGTATTGGCCGGACGCGCTCATCGCCGCGATGCCGTTGACGAATTCGGTTTCGCCCACCGGCCGTAACGCCTCGGGTCCCGTCGATTTGTACATCGAGGCGCATTCGATGAAGATGGTGGAGACCACATTGTGGCCGCTGCTGGTGTCGGCCAGAATCTCGTCCAGCAGATAGCGGTTCGCAACCTGTTCGGCCCGGAAGGCAACGCCGGGCTCGTAGCCCGTGTCCCAAAGATGGTGATGCGGATCGCAGATCGGCAGATCGGGTTCAAGCGTTTCTTCGGTCGTCAGAGCGAGCCAGTCATCGTTCGACGCCATGGGGAAACCTTTCTTGCAGTGGGATCGTTTGCAGAAGCTTACGAAGATCGGCAAGGGCGCGCTAGCTCCCCTTCATTTTATCGAAGAAGTTAGGTGTTGCCGAACGGTCGGTTCTCGACGAAGCTGTCACCACGTACGACGAAGGAGGTCGGAATGACTCAGACAATAGCGGTCGTTACCTATCGTCTGCCGGACGGCACGGATCGCGAGACGGCGGTGCAGATGTTTCGGGACTCCATCCCGCGCTACATGGCCACTGAGGGACTGTTGCGAAAGAACGTTCTCTATAACGAGGGCCTTGGCGGCGGTGCCTATTTGTGGGAATCGCGCGCTGCGGCGGAAGCGGCCTATAGCGATGAGTGGAAGGCCTATATGACGGAGAAGTACGGGCACCCGCCGGGGCTGACCTTTTACGAGTCGCCCATCACGATGGATCGTCAGTACGACACGGTCTTCGACGAAAAGGACGTGCCGGTCGCCGCGGAGTAGTCAGGTCCGGCTGAACGACTCATTTGCCGCTGCGAGTGCGGCGCCCTTCACGACGGGCCAGCCGAGATCGAGCAGCGTCCGTTCCAGATACATTAGGTCGAGGATGATGTCCGCGTCGTCGACATAGCCCATAGTGCCGAAGCGGATGACCGTGCCGTCGAGCTTGTTACGCGCGCCGGCAATGACCGTGCCATAATTTTCGTACAGATGGCGCACGATGGAACCGGCATCCTTACCTTCTGGCAGCTGCAATACCGTAACAGTGTTGGAACGGATCGGCGATTTGGTGAAGACTGGCAGACCTAGCGCCGCGCCGCCGGCTTGCAAGGCTGCCGCCAGTCTCTCATGCCGCGCGAGCACGTTCGGCAAGCCTTCTTCGTCGATCATGCGCAAGGCTTCGCACAGGCCGAAGCCCAACGAGACGGCGGGCGTGAATGCTGTCTGCCCGTCCACGGCATTATCCCGCGCCTTGCGGAAATCCCAGTAGAATCGCGCGCGCGGCGCGTTGCCGTCGATGATCTTCCAAGCCTTCTCGCTGACGCTGATCAGGCCCAGGCCCGGCGGGCACATCAATGCCTTTTGCGATGCCGATAGCAATATGTCGACGCCCCAGCGGTCTTGCTGCATGTCGATACCGCCCAGTCCGCTCACCGAGTCGACAATCAGCACCGCCGGCGTACCGCGCACGACCGCACCGATCGCTTCGAGGTCCGCCACTGCGCCGGTCGAGCTTTCATTGTGGATGGCAATAACCGCCTGATAGTCCGTCTCGGCGAGGCGGGCGGCAAGTAGCGCCGGGTTGACGGATTTGCCCCACGGGACTTCGAGCGAGTCCGCCTGCAGATTGAGGCCTTTCGCGATGGCGGCGAAACGCTCTGCAAACTGGCCATTGGAAAGGAATAGAGCCCTGTCGCCGGTCCCAAGCGTGTTGGCCAGACTCGCTTCCATGACGCCGGTGCCCGACGCTGCGAACAACAGCACCGGGTTCGCCGTTCCCATGATCTTCCGCAGGTGCGACTCGATCTCCTTGACGACCGCGCCGAATTCCGGTCCCCGATGATTGACAACCGGTTTCGCCAACGCGTTGCGCACGCGCTCCGGAACCGTCGTCGGCCCCGGTAACCGCAAGCGGTAGGGCTTCGGCATTAGGCGGCTGCCTTCTTCCCGAGTTCTGGCACCACCTTGTCCATGAAAAGGCGAATGCTGTTTTCCGTCACCTCGTAAGGAGCGGGTCCGACCCGGAACTGCAGGATGATGCCGCCGACGCCGATGGCGTCGATCTTTGCCAGCCACTCGGCGACCGTCGCGGGCGAGCCGCAGATCAGGCTGTGCTCGATAACATTTCGCGCTGCCGATGCAGCGGGCGCGATGCCGGCTTCGCCGGGCTTGGCCATACTCTCGCCGCGTTCCGCCAGGATACGGTTGCGCATCTTCGCGCGCTGCTCGCGCTGCGCTTCGAACAGCGGAATGCCAATCCGTTCCGCTTCCGCGTCGGTGTCGGCGATGAAGATATTGCGCCAGACCCAGCTTTCGTCGACCATCTGCGCGACGTGCGCGTCGTCGAAGCCGGACTCACGCATCGTCTTGCGGTAGAGATCCATGCGGTGCTTCGTAACGTCGTCGGTCTGGACGTTCATCAGGAAGGGCCGTCCCTGCCGCGCCAAATCCACCATTGAAGCTTCGCCGGAACTGGCGCGGATCATATAGGGATGCGGCTTGGTGTAGGTCTGTGGCCGCAGGATCGGCAGCCACAGATTCCAATGCTTGCCCTTGTGCTCGTAATTCTCCGTCGTCCAGGCCTTGATCATAATCTCTTCGGCTTCGAGCAAGCGCTCCTGCGCTTCCTCCGGCGCAATGCCGTAGCCACGATAGTCATAGATGTTGTGTGAGGTGCCGCGGCCGAGCCCGACGATCAATCGGCCTTTGGACAGATGGTCGATCATGGCCAACTGTTCCGCCATACGGATCGGGTGATGCAGCGACATCTGGGCTACGGCGAAACCGAGCTTGATCTGTTTCGTCGCGGTGGCGAGCGCGGCGGCGAAGCTGACCGGATCGACATAGGCGCAGTTGCCGTCGAAATGATGCTCCGCCAGCCACAGCGCTTCCATGCCCAACTCGTCGCACAGGATGGCTTCGGCTAACGTATCGTCGATGACTTGGCCGTCTTCGTCAGGCGTGTCGGCCTGGGGGAACAGAAAATTGCTGAACTTCACGAAATATCTCCCTGGTTAGGCGTTTATTCCAGCTCGGCGGCGGCGAGGAACCGCCCTTTACCGGCCAGTATGTGTTTTTCCAACGCGCCGCCCGCACGGGCGGGATCGCGCGTGCGCAGCGCATCCACGATCTCCTTGTGTTCGCGATTGGACACGCTGAGGCCGCCGCCCTGCAGCAGGCTGCGGCGGCGATAGAGATGCAGTTCCTTGACCAGCCCGTCACAGAGCGCGCGCAAGCGGTCGTTCTCGGCAAAATCGACGATCCGGTCGTGGAATTCCCGGTTTAGATCGTAGAAGGATTCGAAGTCGTTGCTGCCTTCGGCGGCATCCATGTCGGCGACGAGCCGGTCGAGTAGGTCGAGTTGCGCGTCCGTAATTCGGCGCGCCAGTGTTTCGCCCGCCAAGCGCATCAGGCTGGCCCGCACGTCGTACACGTCGATAGCGTCTTTGCAGGTGACTTCGCGCACGAAGAAGCCGCGGTTCACGATCACTGTCAGCAGCCCCATTTCGACCAGACCGCGGCAGGCCTCGCGGATCGGCCCGCGGCTGACGCCGAGTTCGGACGCGAGGCCGTTTTCATTGATACGGGAACCCGCTGCGATCGCGCCCGAGAGAATGCGCTGCTCGATTTCGTTCTGGATCACGCTCGACAAAGATTGCGAACGCAGAACGTGCAGGGTTTCTCGTGTTTGTGTCATCGATGACCGGGCTAGGGCAATGGAAACAAGAAATCGAACGATATTGTTAATTGTCGACAATTTCAATTAGTAAATTGAAAGATATAATTATTTTATTTCAGAAATAAGGGAAGTCAGCCGCAGACCGTGTATTCCGGCTGCAATCGGCTGAGGATATCTGCCTCGGCATCCGTGACGACGATGGTGTGTCCAAGGCTCATGGCCAATTCGGCCGAACTGTCGATTAGGATGGCGTGGAGAAACAGCACCATACCGGGCTGCGCGATCAGCGGGTTGCCGCTGTACAGCATCGGCGGTACGTCCATCCAGGTTGGACGGAAGCTGGCGCCCAGCGAATAGCCGCACGCCGCCATGCGGAAATCGCCGTAGCCCGTCTCGTCGTACACGCGGCGGTGTGCGTCGTCGATTTCGCCCAAGGGACGGCCGGGCCGGGCCGCGTCGGTCATGGCGGCGATGGCGTCCTGCGTCACGTCGAACATCTCGCGATGCTTTGCGCGGTCCGTACCGATCGCGACGGTGCGCATCAGGCAGGCGCAGTAGTGGCGATAACTCGCGGCGAACTCCAAGGTGAGCTGATCCACGGGGTCGAGATCTCGATATCCGGTCGCCGAACGGATCAACAGCGCGCGCTCGCCGGAACCGAGTACGGGACCGGATGGGGGCGGGTCGCCGCCGCCCGACAGAATGGCAGCCTGCCCGGCCGCCGAGATATCGCCTTCAAATGCGTTGGGACCAGCCGTATCAAGCATGGCCAGCAACGAGTTGTCGGCCAGTTCGGCCGCCTTGCGGACATAGGCGATTTCCGGCGGCGATTTGACGAGCCGGAGGCTTCGGACGAGCGACGACGCGTCTTCGAGGTGGCAAAAACCATCCAGGCTATCTTTGAGCTGGATATAGTGGTGCGCCCGCAAACCATAGCTGTCGAGCTCGATTCCGACGCGCTCGCCGGCCAGGCCTTTTTCTCGCAGGATCTCTTTCAGATCGTCCGATGGGTTTACGCCTTCCCGGTCGTACCAGATGCGCACGTCTTCGATGATGGAGGTACGATGGGCCTGTTCTAGATCGGGCCGTCTTGTGAGCAGAGTGATTGGCTGCTCGTCGGCGGTCAGGACAAGGCACTGGAAGAAGACATACCCGCTCGTGTCGTAGCCGGTCAGGTAATAATGGCTCTCCTGCGCGAAGACCAAGAGGGCCGAGAGGTTTTGTGCCGTAAGGCTTTTCTTTGCATTGGCAATACGCCGGGCGAATTCTTCACGCTCAAAATGCAACGCCATGGTGGTTTCCTAATATTGCAGGTCGGGGTCGACGACGTTCTTCAGCGTCTTGCCGGCATACCAGCGGGCGATGTTTTCAAAAACGAGGTCGATGGTCAGTGGCGCGTAATTGTCGTTGTCGTCGGACGAGACATGCGGCGTCATGATCAGGTTCGGAACCTTCCACAGTGGCGAGGTCTTGGGCAACGGTTCGGGGTCGAAGACGTCGAGGATCGCGCCGGACAACTCGCCCTTGCGCAGCTTGGTCGAGAGCGCCTTGTAGTCGACGACGCGGGCGCGGCCCATATTGATCAATCCGGCCGTCGATTTCATAAGGTCCAGCTCGCGTCGCCCCAACATGCCTTCGGTTTCGGCCGTCAGTGGCGCATTGACGAGCACGAAGTCCGCGCGCGGCAAAAGGTCGTCGAGCCGGTCGGGCGTAAACATCTCGTCGACGTAACGGTTCGGGGCGCCGCTGCGCCGGATGCCGATCACATGCAGCCCCAGACTCTTCGCCGCGCGGGCGGCGGCATCGCCCATCATGCCGACGCTGATGATCAGCGCCGTCTTGCCTTCGATGGCGGTGGCGAACAGCCGCGACCATCGGGCCTTGCGCTGCTCGGTGATGAGTTCGGGAATGCGTTCGTTCAGCATCAGCAGGGCCGTCATGGCGAACTGCCGCGCCTTCGGTGCATGAACGCCACGGTTGTTGGTTAGGACTGCGCCCGGCGGCAACCAATCCAGCGGCAGCACGTGTTCGATACCGGCGCCGGTCATATGAATCCATTTCAAGTTCGGCGCGCGCTTGGCAAGGTTCTCACGGTCGAAGCGCCAGCCGACCAGGATGTCGGCATCGGCGATCGCCTTGTCGAATCCCTTCGGGTCGGCGGCGACGGTCGCGTCGATCCGCCGGGCCAGTTGCTTGTGGCGCTGGGCGGCCGCTGCGTAGCGTTCGGGGATGATCTGGTAGACCAGCGCCATGGACGCGACGTTTTCGATATGCAGCCGGAGCTTCTTCGGCGGCGGCGCCCAATCCTTGGGCATGCGGGCGCGTTTCAGTTTATTTGCCGGCATCAGTCAAGCACCTTGTCGAGGACCCAGTTGTCAATCTGGTGGACCAGCGGTTCGCGGAAGCAGAACCGGCCGGATTGCGCGAAGGGCGAGGCGATGCCGACCTGCTGATGATCGCCGGCTTCGATGTCTTCCATGATCGTCCGGTCCCATCGTTTGTAATAGTTGGCCGCGACTTCCTCGAAGTCCGGCCGGTCGAGCCGGTCTTTCGGAAAGCACGCCCCGTGGATGAGCTTGGTTTTGTCCGGGCCCATCGGGAAGAGCTGCAGGAACCAGGCCGTGTCGATGGTGCAGGCGAGATAGGTCATGGGATAGATCATCGGTGCATAGGTGCCTGTCTGGTAGCGGCCTTCCAGGGACTCGATCTTGGGAAAGCCCTTGTCTTCCTTGAGCAGCGCCATGCTGCCGTCGTGATTGCAATAGGTCGTGCAATACTGTCCCGCCGTATCCGACACGGTGTAGTCGGCCGAATAGACCGAGGCGACCTGATTGATCGTTTCGCGGTGCACCACGGCAATGTGATAGCTCTCCTTGGCGTTCTCGACGAAAAGCTTCCAGTTATGGTTCAGTTCGAACTCGACCGTGCGCGTGTTGGCCATGTTCTCCAACCGGTGCGAGGCGAGGTTGTCCGGCAGGTCGCCGAGATAGCTTTGCAGGCTTTCGCAGCTGGGATCGAAATTGACGAAGATGAAGCCGCCCCACGTATCGACATTAATTGGGATCAGTCCGTAATCCGATTGCTGGAAATTCTTCGTCGCATCCATGTCGACGGTCGCCGTTAGCGCGCCTTTCAGCGAATAGCACCAGCCGTGATAAGGGCACATGAACTCCTTGGTATTCCCCGAACCGATGGCCACCTTTGAGCCGCGGTGCCGGCAGGAATTCGCGAAGGCGCGCAGGGTGCCCGCCTCGTCACGGCAGATGATGAACGGCACACCCGCGAACTCCAGCGCCACATAGTCGCCCGACTTAGACACCTGGTCGATATGGCCCATGAAGTTCCACACCTTCATGAAGATGCGGTCGACCTCGCGCCGGTAGAATTCATCCGAGGTGTAGACCCAGGGCGGCATCGTCGAGGCTTCATCGAGCGGCCGCCGGACCGCTTCGAAGTGTTTTGGATCGAACGGATCAGCCGGTACCTGCATCGCTCCCTCCCCAGTCTCGCCCGCTAAACAGGCTCCCAGATCATGACGCGGATCGGCGTCGGGTTGAACCCGCTGGCCGGATTGTTCATCTGCGGGCAGTTTGACAACACCGCCAGCACGTCCATCTCGGCCCGTAGATCGACATGATCGCCCGGCTTGGAGCGCCCGTCGACGATCGCCATCGTGCCGTCCGCCTCGACCGGCACGTACATAAAAAAGTTTATGTTCGCGACCACGTCCTTGTGGCCCAGTCCGTGCGGTTCCAGCCCGCGCAGAAAATTATCGCGGCAGTTCGGTGTGTCTTCCGCGCCGTAGCGGACCCGGTTGCTCTCCAGGCTGCAGCAGCCGCCGATCGTGTCGTGCCGCCCGCAACTGTCATCTGCAATAGTGAACAGCGGATTGGCTAGGTTGGAGTACAGCACCGTGCCTTGCTCCAGAAAGATCTTCCCGGCGATCTTCATCGTGTCGGCGGCGCAATAGCGCTCGGCGGGATCCTGCGCGTTGTAGCAAAGGAAGTCGACGGCCTGCAGCCCTTCCAGATCGACGATCCGCAGATGCCGTCCCCGCTCGACCACGCCCGACCAGGGCTCGCCCGGCGGCACGACCAGATCGGTCAGCACGGTGCCCGGCACGCTTTCGCTCATCGCATCACCCTACCAGCCCACGCGATCCTTGAACTCGTACCAGCCGACCATGAAGGGCAGGAACCAGGGGCGGCCGTAATAGAGCGGACGGGTCGAGAAATCGTCGGCGCGGAAGGCGGTATCGGCGGGCGCGTTGCCGATAATGTCCTGTGCCGCTTTGGCGCCGAGCCAGCGCGCCCAGATTACGCCGGAACCGCAGAAGCCGGCGGCGTAGTGCACACCTTCGCGCACCACCAGCTTGGGCAGAAAATCGAAGGTGAAGCCGGTATAGCCCCACCAGCTGTGCGTGAAGCCGATACCATCCAGTTCCGGGAAGATCTCGATCAGGTTGCGGCTCAGATGGCCAAGCTTCTTCATCGGGTCGTCGGTCAGTGCCCCGGCGCGGCCGCCGAACACAATGCCGGTGCCGTCCGGCGAGGGGCGAAAATAGTGATAAAGATTGCGCGTCTCGCCCAGCATGCGCCGCTTCGGCATCAGCCGGTCCATGGTCTCCTTGGGGATCGGATCGGTGGCGATGATCTGGCTCGGGATTGGCACGACGCGCTTGCGCAGCCACGGTGTCGCCGGTCCCGTATAACCGTTCGTGGCGACAATCACATTGCGGGCGCGGATAGTGCCGCGCTCGGTGGTGACCGCATGCCCGTCGCCATCGCCCTGAATGCCGGTCACCGGTGTCCGGCCAAAAACGGCGACGCCAGCCTCGCGCGTCCTATCCAGGATGCCCTGATGGAATTTCGCCGGGTGCAGCCCGCCGATATCGTGCCGCACCTGACCGCCGAAATAGAGGTCGCTGCCGATCTCCTGGTGCTGCTCGGCTTTGGGTACCATCTCCACGCCCAGGTCGAGGTGCTTGTTCATCAAGTCGGCCTCGCGGCCCAGCGTGTCGTAATGCTTGGGGCGCATCGCGCCAGTGAAGCGGCCGACAAGCTTCCAGTCGCAATCGATCTTCTCCGCTTCGATAAACCGCGCCAGATCGAGGCGTGCCTCCACACCCTCGGCATGGATCTGTTTGGCGCGCTCCAGCCCGTAGGCCTTGACCATGCCGCCAAAGCCGAGTTTGAGGTTGCCGCTGGCGATCCCGCCATTGCGGCTCGACGCCCCTTCGCCTGGCCGGTCCTTCTCCAGCACGACGACGTCACGTCCCGCCCGCGCCAGGGTCAGCCCAGCGCTAAGGCCCGTGAAGCCCGCGCCGACAATCACAACGTCCGCCTTGTCGGGCAGGGATGGCTGGTCCGTCTCGGTCCGCGGAGCTGCTTCCCACCAGTAAGGATTGGGTTTTACCGTCTCGGCCATTTTGATCTACTCCCCCGTTTCAGGGAAGCTTGCCACGGTTTGACGCGCGGCGGCAAATGCGGAACCTCTCCGTGCTACTTGCTGATAATGGATACATCCGGCCCCAGGACCAGATTAGGCAGCCACAGCACGAGGTCTGGGACGTAAGTGATCAGGAGGAGCGCCAGCATCAGCGGGATTAGGAAGGGCAGTACGGCGAGCGACACCTTCTCGAACCGAACCTTGCCGACTTCGACCATGATGTAGAGCCCGATGCCCATCGGGGGGGTGGCGATGCCCATGAGCAGCGACAGTTGAATGATCAGGCCGAAATGGACGCGGTCGACGCCGTAGGAATCGACGACCGGCAGTAGCATCGGGACGAGCAGCAGTTTTGCTGGCACGCCTTCGACCACAGTCCCGACGAGCAGTACGAAGATGAGGACCAGGCCGAGAAACACGTTCTTGTCGTCGGTCAGCGCGAAGATCGTTTCGCCCAGTTTCTGCGGAATCTGATCTATGGCGAGAAGCCAACCCATGGCAATCGAGAAGCCGATGATAATCATGATCACCGACGTCATCAGCATCGTCTCGGTCAGCGCCGTCCATAGGCGCGCGAAGGTGAGTGTCCGGTATACGAAGACGCCCAGCGCGATGGCGTAGAGGCAGGCGAGCACGCCGGCTTCCGTCGCCGTCACCCAGCCGGTCAGGATCGAGCCGACGATGATTGCCGGCGCGACCAGC
The DNA here is from genome assembly GCA_012103325.1 of Alphaproteobacteria bacterium. Classification (GTDB taxonomy): domain Bacteria; phylum Pseudomonadota; class Alphaproteobacteria; order UBA8366. The sequence goes on along the minus strand of WLWY01000021.1, from coordinate 2,952 downwards.
GCAAAGATGCCGTCGACGGCCGTGCGCAGGACCATCTTCAGCGGCGCGCGCGCCTGGGTTGGAAAGTCGTGCCGCGTCGCCAGGATACGGTTGCATGCCATCAAGGTGACGCCGACCAGGACGCCCGGTACGACGCCCGCGAGGAACATCCGCTCGACCGATTGCTGGGCCAAGAACGCGTAAATCACCAGACCGATCGATGGGGGGATTAGCGGCCCGATGACAGCGGAACACACTGTAATGGCGGCGGCGAATTCCGGCTTGTAGCCGCGTTCGCGCATCGCCTTGATTTCGATGGCGCCGAGGCCTGCGCAGTCCGCGACGGCGGCGCCGGAAACGCCGGCGAAGATCATCGAAGACAGCACGTTGACCTGCGCCAACCCGGCCTTGAAGTGACCGACCAGCGCGTCGGCGAAGGTGAAAATACGGTCGGTGATGCCGACCGCGTTCATCAGATTTCCGGCCATGATGAAAAACGGCACCGCGGCCAGCGACGGCTTATTGACGCCTTCCAGGATCTGCTGCGGCACGACGTACAGGGCATCGGAAAACGGACTGATGGCGAACGCCAGCAGCACTGCGGCGCCAATCGCCATGGAGACAGGAACGCGCACCATGATCAGCGCGATGAAGACGAGGAACAAAACGAAGGCCATGCGCCGTCAGCCTTCCGGGTCGGTAAGATGCGACGGGATGGTTTCGGGAACGCCGCGCAGCGCCTTGCAAATTTCGAGCACCGATTCCAGGAGGATCAGGGCGCAGGAAATTGCCAGGGGGATGGACAGGGTGTAGCGCTCGATTTCGGTATCCCCGGGCAGAATAGCGCCTTCGACTGGTCCGACCTGGGCTTCGATGATGACCGGCATCTGCCACAGGATCACGCCCATTACGGCAATGATCACCAAGGCGACGAAATAGCGGGTCGCGGCCATCGCCCAGGGTCCGATATGCAGCACGACGAAATCGACCGCGATATCCTTCTTCAGGCGATATACGGCGAAGAGGCCGAAGAAGGTCATCCAGACGAAGAACACCATCGTCCAGGGCCAGATCCAGTAGAACGAAATTCCAAACGGCCGTAGAATGATTGTCGCCGACGTGCCGATCAGCATCACCGCCAGGCAGATATTGGCCAACACCAGAAAGGTGCTGCCGCACGCGCCCAGAAAGCGATCGAGCCGGTCGACAATTCGTCCGATTGCCGACCGGCCGGCGATCTGTCCATCCAAGACGCTACTTCCTGCGGGCGGCCTCGACCGCGGTCAGGAATCCTTTCGGCAGTTTACCTTCGCTTTCGAATTTGTCGTAGAACGCGCGCATCGACGAGACGAATGGTTTGCGGTCCACATCGACGAACGTGACGCCTTTGGCCTTCATACGGTCGATAGATGCGCCGGTGACATCGCTCATGATTTTATGGCTGTAGGCGCCGGCCTCGGTATAGGCTTGGTTCAGCGCGGCCCGCTGCTTATCGTCCAGCTTGTCATAGGCCTTCTTGTTCATCATGAAGCCGATCGACTGGTAATACTCGTCATGGCGAATGACGTGCGGCGCTACCTCGTAAAACCGCATCGCCTCGACCAGGGCAATCGGGCTGTTCACCGCTTCGACGATACCTTTGTCGATCGACTGATACACATCGGTCCAGGCGAGGTTCTTCACGTCGGTGCCGAGATGGGTCCACGTCGCCACCGCGGTCTTCGATGAGTGCATCCGCAGTTTGAGACCCTTGAGGTCGTCGAACTTCTTCACGTCCCGCTTGGTCACCATCACGCGGTACGGGCCACGCAGCACGACGGTCGGGTCGCCGAGCACCACGATGCCCGCCTTCTCGGACGCCTGCCGGTACCAGCTTTTCGCGAGATCGCTGTTCATGAACCGGACCCAATGGTCGCGGTCGTCGAACAGGAAGGCAGCGCTGATCCAGTTGATGTCCGGCACCCATTTGCGCATGAACGCGGAGCCTTCGCCGTAGATATGTACGGTGCCGAGCTTGAGCTGTTCCAGGACCGCGTCGACCTTGCCCAACTGCTCGTTGGGATAGACCACGACCTTGAGCGTTCCGCCGGAGTATTTGTTTGCAAGATCGGCGAAGCGTGAGAATACTTTGCCTTCCGGCGAGTCCGGCGGCATCTTGCTGGCGAAGCGCCAGGTCGAGTCAGCCGCAAACGCGCTGCCGCTGGCGAGCAAGAGCGCGGCACAAGCCAGAACGTTCAGAAATTTTCTCATTGGAGGCCTCCTTCCAAACCTATCAGACGGGTTTTCTCTTTCCGATTTCACGCCTTAATCGCCAAATAATCAATGTTTGATGTACAGACAGTCGAACCGTACCAATCTATACGTTCATGTCTTTTCGTCATGCGTCATCTCTAGCTGTCGGTGCGCGTGACGAAAAATCGTAACGAATTTTTTCGTATAGAATGGCCGCGCAACAGCAGAAGAGGGGGCCGCGATGGAACGGCGCATCGAACTTGAAGGAATAACGAACTTCCGCGATCTGGGTGGCTATGAAACCGCGGCGGGCGATACGGTGAAGTGGCGGACGGTGTTTCGTTCCGACACGCTGTCGTCGCTTACGGACTCCGATGTGGAAACGGTTTGCGGGTTGGGTTTGAACACGGCGGTCGATCTGCGTTATGGCGATGAGCGGCAGCGCGAGCCGTCGCGCTTCCTCGGTCACGAGCAGGTCGAGGTGTTGGAGCTGGGGCTCGACGAGAGGCCGGGCGCGTCATTTCTCGATTCCTTCGAGCCGGCGCCTGATGCGGCGGAAACCGCGCGGACCTATCTCGTGGAAAACTACCGCAACTATCCGTTCCTCTATGCAAAAGGCTACGGCACCTTGATGTGCCGTCTCGCCAATGGCGAGCGGGTGGTGGTGCATTGCACGGCGGGCAAGGACCGCGCGGGGACGGCCGCGGCGCTGGTGCTGATGGCGCTCGGAGTGCCGCGCGA
>WLWY01000020.1 GCA_012103325.1 Alphaproteobacteria bacterium | reverse complement strand
TCAATGCCAAAATCTCTTGCAGCACCAATGGATTCCGTCTGTGTTTTAATCCGATCAATCATCTTCTGTCGTACCGCTGCGGGATCGTCCGCATCCTGATAGTCGCGCCGGAAGGCGACATCCACCGCGCCTTCGATCGACATGGCGCATATCTCGGCGGTAGGCCAAGCGTAGGCGGCGTCGGCTTCAAAGCTGCGACCTCCGGCCATGGCGAAGTAACCGCCGCCGTAGCCCTTGCGCAGCACCACGGACACCCGAGGCACCGTCGCGATCCCGAGTTCATAGAACAGGCGGCCGCTGCGCCGCCCGAGGCCGCTCTCTTCCGCCGACGGGCCGATCGAGAAGCCTGGAACGTCGATCAGGAACACTAGCGGCAGGCCGAACGTGTCGCACATGGCGATGAAGTGCGCTGCCTTCTCGCAGGACGGCGTATCCAGGATACCGCCTTTGCGCAGGGTCTGATTGGCGACGACGCCGACCGGGCGCCCGTTGAGCCGCATGAAGGCGGTGACGATGTTGCGCGCGAAGTCGGGCTTCAGTTCGAAGACGCTTCCCTTGTCGGCGAGAACGCCGATGACCTTCCGTACGTCGTACACTTTGCGGCTGTCGGCGGGCACAAGATCGAACAGGCTGTCGTCGCGCCGGTCGATGGGGTCGCCGCAGGTCGTGATCGGCAGCGGCGCCCGGGCGTTGCTGGGCAGGTAGGACAGGAATTTGCGCGCCATTGCGAGGCATTCCTCTTCGCTATCGACGGCGAGGTCCGCGATGCCTTGCTGCGCCGCCTGTCGTTTTGCGCCGCCAAGATCTTCTTTGGAAATTTCGACGCCGGTGCCGGCCTTGACCAGCGCCGGGCCCGCCATGCCCATCGTCGCCTTGCCGCCGACCATGACCACGAAGTCGGACAGTGCGGAATAGTTCGTTGGGCCGGCGAAGCCCTGACCCATCATCGCCGCCACGGTGGGTATCCAGCCGGACGTCCGGGCCATATTTTGGAAGACGGGGGAGGCGCCGGCGAAGTGGGCTGCGTTCATGCCGTCCTGAATACGATGCCCACCACCTTCCAGCAGCATGACGAGCGGCATGCCGCGGTCGATGGAACGCTGTACGGCGCGCGCCAGTTTGAGGCCACCAACCTTGCCACTGCTGCCGCCATAGACGGTGTAGTCGTGCGCCACGATATTGGCGTAGCGGCCCTCGATCTTGCCGGTGCCGGTGATGATGCCGTCGGCGGGCGCGTCGAGATCGCGGTTCAGTTCGTTGTCGCGGTGCGGTTCCACAAGGCTGCCAAATTCCCGGAAGCTGCTTTCATCGGCCAGTACCGCGACCCGTTCCCGCGCGGTCATCATTTCGAACGACCGGCGCTTGGCGACGGCGTCAGGCCTGCCTTCGTCGAGTACTTTTCTGCGTGCAGCCTCGATCTTGGATAAGAGATCCCGTGATCCCGTTTCGGACATTCTGTTGCTCCCGATAACTAGACTGTTTCGCCTAGTGTTGCGCGCTAACCCTGATAAAGATAGAGGGTGAGCAGCAGCACATTGTTCAGTGCGTGGGCCAGGATTCCAGGCCAGAGGGACCGACTGAGCTCGTATAGCAGGGCCAGCAGAACGGCCAGGACAGCCATTTCAACAGCGAACGCAATCCCTGCGACAAAGACGTAGAAATGAGCCGCGGTGAACAGCAGCGCACTGACGATTGCCGAGACAGCGATCCCCATCCGTTGCCGCAGCCAGCCATAGAGCAGACCGCGGAACAGGATTTCTTCGACAAGTGCCGCCATCGGGCCGGCAAGAATAAAGAGACCGGTCATCGCCACAGGGTCATCGCGGAACGGCGCGATCAGGCTGGCACCGGCAGCCAACGCCAGCTCCCAGATCCCCAACGCCGCATATAAGGCGGAAGATACGCCGATCCATAAGCAGGCGAGAAAACCGCCGATCCAGAAGAGCGAGGGGTCGCATCGGCGCAGCCCGACACTCGCCCAACCATTCGTGGCGGTCCGCACGACAAAGATCCAGCACGCCGCGAGGAACACGGCATAGGCTATAAAGCCAGCGACGATATCGGCGCGCGCGGGGGCGATCCATTCCAGGGCGCCTTGCCGTACGAGAAGCGGGTAAGTGAAATAGAGGACGATCAGGCCAAGCCCGCCGATTGCAAACACGGTAATCAAGTGTTTTCCGGTGACCGTGGGTAGCGGCGGACTGGCGGTGGAGTTCGAGGACATCATCAGTTTCGGAACCGGGATGTTTGGCAGCAAGCACGAGTCTGCCCCGTTGTGTCGGCGTTTGCGAGAAGTTCCGCCCTTGTCCAAGGAACCGCAGCGAGAGATTATACGCTTGACCGAGAGAGGATCGCCTATGACCACCAATCTAGTGAACCGCCGCGTCGTGCTGGCCAAGCGGCCTAAGGGGGTGCCGGTCGCGGATCATTTTGCCGTGGAAGAAGCGCCGGTGCCCGAACTGGCCGACGGCGAGTTTCTGGTGAAATGCGAATACTGGTCGGTTGATCCGGCGATGCGCGGGTGGGTCAATGAAGCGCCGAACTATCTGCCGCCAGTCGCGATCGGTGCCACCATGCGATCCTTCGCGGTTGGCGATGTCGTGGCGAGCCGACACCCGGACTATGCTGAGGGCGATACGCTTTCGGGCATGTTTGGGTGGCAGCGTTTCGCGGTCAGTGATGGCAGCGATGTGGACCGCAAAATTACGGAAACGGACCTTCCCGCGTCGCTGGCGCTCGGCGTGTTGGGGCTGAATGGGATTACGGCGTATTTTGGACTGCTGGAATGTTGTGAGCCAGAAGCTGGCGAGACCTTGGTTGTGTCTACGGCGGCCGGTTCCGTCGGCTCCGCCGTGGGCCAGATCGCGGAGATCAAGGGCTGCCGCACAGTCGGGATCGCCGGCGGCCCCGAGAAGGTGGCGCTGTGCCGGGAGTCGTTCGGCTACGACGCAGCGATCGATTATCGGAATGAGAACGTGGCGGAAGCGGTCAAAGTGGCCTGTCCCGACGGTGTGGATTGCTATTTCGATAATACGTGCGGCCCCATCAGCGATGCGGTTCTGACCTGCCTGGCGCAGGGCGCTCGCATCACCATCTGCGGTACGGCGGCGCTAACCGATTGGGACCCGATTCCGTTGGGACCCCGCGTGCACCGCCAACTGCTGGTCGCCCGCGCCCGTATGCAGGGCTTCCTCGTCCTCGACTACAAGGCACGGTACGGCGAGGCGCTCGCGGAACTTGCGGATTGGGTTCGGGACGGTCGCCTGGCCTATAACGAGCATGTGTTGGACGGTGCCGACGCCGCCCGCGGTGCGATCGAAATGCTCTACGAAGGGCGGAACAGGGGTAAGCTGCTAGTGCGGGTGGACTAGAAGCAATCGTCCTTCTCCCTTATGGTCTGCGTATAAAAAGCATATCGCGTTTGGGAGGGTGGAATGACGATTGCGAATCTTTGGAATCGCGGGGTGGCACTTGCGTTTGCCGTCGCGGTGCTGTGGCCTGGGACGGGCATGGCCGCGGATACGTTGAGTAGTGGCGACACCGCGTGGATCCTGACATCCACGGCACTGGTCCTGTTCATGACCTTGCCGGGTCTGGCCCTGTTCTATGCCGGTCTGGTGCGGGCCAGCAGCGTGCTTTCCGTCCTGATGCATTGCTTCGCGATCTGCTGCGTGGCGTCGATCCTGTGGCTTGCCGTTGGCTATAGCCTCGCTTTCGGGGATGGCGGCGGTGCGAATGCAGTCGTAGGCGGTTTGGGGAAGGCATTCCTCGCCGGCATCGGGCCGGATACGCTGTCCGGTACGATTCCGGAGACCGTGTTCTTCGCCTTTCAGATGACCTTCGCGATCATCACCCCGGCGCTGATTGTCGGCGCCTATCCGGAACGCGTTAAGTTCAGCGCGGTGCTGTTTTTCAGCGCCGTGTGGCTGATCGTCGTTTACGCCCCGGTGACGCATTGGGTTTGGGGCGGCGGTTGGCTTGCCGATATGGGCGTGATGGATTTTGCTGGTGGCATCGTCGTGCACGTCACGGCTGGCATTTCCGCGTTGGTCTTTGCCAAGATGATCGGTGGACGCCGCGGCTTTCCCGATCAAATTCGCCCGCCGCACCATCCAGGTATCACGATGATCGGTGCCGCGATGCTGTGGGTCGGCTGGTTTGGTTTCAACGCGGGTAGCGCGCTTGCGGCCGATGGCAACGCCGGGATGGCGATGGTCGTCACCCATATCTCGGCAGCGGCGGCCTCGCTGACCTGGGCGGCGGTGGAATGGATCAAGTTCGGCAAGCCTAGCCTCATCGGTATCGTCACGGGCATGGTTGCCGGGTTGGCGACGATCACGCCGGCATCCGGCTTCGTCGGGCCAGTCGGTGCGCTCATCATCGGCGTCGCCGCCGGTATCGTCTGCCAATGGATGACGACCTGGATCAAACAAACGATCAAGATCGACGACTCGCTGGATGTTTTCGCGGTGCATGGCGTCGGCGGTGCGCTTGGCACGGTCATGGTGTCGTTCCTGGCGACCTCGATGTTTCAGGGCCTGGGGCTCGCCGAAGGCATGACCATTGGCAAGCAGTTGGGCGTGCAGCTTATCGGTATTGGGGCGGTCGCCGCCTGGTCGGCGTTCGCCAGCTATGTGATCATCAAGATCGCGGGGGCGATGTTCGGTTTGCGGGTTCCGGATGAGGAGGAGATCGAAGGCCTCGACATCACCTCGCACGGTGAACGCGGCTACGACCTATAGGACTGACGTTGGCAAAGGGGAGTATGAGCCATGAAGATGGTAATGGCTGTGGTAAAGCCGCATATGCTTGATCCGGTGCGCGAGGCGCTGACCGGTATTGGTGTCGAGGGCATGACGGCGGCGGAAGTCAAAGGGTACGGTCGGCAGAAGGGGCATACGGAAATCTACCGCGGCGCGGAGTACGTCGTGAACTTTCTGCCGAAGATCCGTATCGAAGTGGTCGTCGCGGATGCGGTCGTCGATCAAACGGTCGAAGCGATTCAGAACGCCGCCAAGACGGGCAAAATAGGCGACGGCAAGATATTCGTGTATGACGTGTCGAGTGCTGTGCGGATTCGTACCGGCGAAACCGGGGACGAAGCCCTGTAGCGCCGATAATCGCGGCCTGATGATGGAGAGCAACGATGGATGACGTGCAACTGGGCGGTCTGCGCCAAGCCGATCCGGCGGAACTGGGTTTCGATGCAGCCAAGCTGGCCGAGGCGGTCGCCTTCGCGGAGTCGGCGGAAACGCCGTGGCCGCGGGATCTGAGTGGTGGGCTGGTATCGGTACAGAAAGCGGCGGAGAAGCCACCCTGGAATGAAGTCCTGGGACCGACCAAGGACCGGGGCGGGCCAAACGGGTTGATCCTGAAGGACGGCGCGATAGCGGCGTCTTGGGGCGACTCCAACCGTGTCGACATGACCTTCAGCGCGACGAAGAGCTATCTGTCGATTTTGGCCGGCATCGCCGTTGCAGACGGGCTGATCAAGGATGTCGACGATCCGGTGCGCGAGTACGCGATCGACGCGGCGTTCGACACACCGCAGAATGAAAGCATTACCTGGCGGCATCTGTTGCATCAGACCAGCGAATGGGAAGGCTCGTTGTGGGACAAGCCCGACCGCGTCGACCACAACCGCAGGCTCGGCGTGAATGTCGACAATACGAAGAAGGGCACGAAGCGGGAGCTGCAGAAGCCCGGCACGTTCTGGGAATACAACGACGTCCGCGTCAACCGGCTCAGCCTGTGCCTGATGCAGGTATTCCGACGGCCGCTGCCGGAAGTCCTGAAAGAGCGGATCATGGACCCGATCGGCGCGTCGGACAGCTGGCAATGGCAGCACTACCGCAACTCGTTTTTCGAAATCGACGGCAAGGTCATGGCGTCAGTGCCGGGCGGCGCGCATTGGGGTGGTGGCCTATGGATCAACAGCCATGACCATGCACGTGTCGGGCAGCTCATCCTGCAGCGCGGTTCCTGGGACGGTAATCAGATCCTACCGGAAAGCTGGATCGATGCGCTCTCGACGCCCTGCGACATCAAATCGACATACGGCTATCTGTGGTGGCTCAACACCCACGGTGCGCATTACAAAAAAGCGCCGGAGAGCAGCTTCTTTGCGCTCGGCGCGGGCCAGAACATCGTCTGGATCGAACCGGCGCATCGCCTTGTGATGGTCGCGCGCTGGGTCCATGACGCGCAGGCGAACGATCTGGTCGGCCACGTCATGGCGAGCCTGGCGTAACCTATGGCGTTCGTGCAGGCGGACGGTGCTTCGATTTATTACGAGGCGCTTGGCGGTGGACCGGCAGTCGCCTTCGCCCATGGCGCGGGCGGCAATGCGGCAAGCTGGTGGCAGCAGGTGCCGGTGTTCTCGGAACGTTATCGCATGATCATGTTCGATCATCGCATGTATGGGCGCAGCCAATGCGCGCCGGAAAACTTCGATCGGGGTAAGTTTAGCGACGACCTAATGGCGGTCCTCGATGCGGAAGGCATCGAGCGCACCGCGATCGTCTGCCAGTCGATGGGCGGCTGGACCGGGCTGCAAGCCGCGCTGGAACGGCCGGACCGGGTATCCTGTTTGGTGCTCAGCAATACCTCGGGCGGTGTCTCGACGCCGCTGGTGGCCGAGAACATCAAGGTCGCCCGTACGCGGTTTGCGTCCGAAGGGTTCGGCAATGTGGCGTTGTATTCCGGGTTTATCGAGCACCATCCGGATCTGGCATTTCTGTACGCGCAGATCAGTTCGCTGAATGCCCAACTCACACCCGAGGTGCGCGCGCAAATGGCGGGACGGGATAATCCGGTGACCGAAGACGCGCTTTCGCGCCTGTCCGTTCCCACATTGTTGATTACCAGCGAGAACGATGTTGTGTTCCCGCCGGCGGCGATCCGTGAGGTTGCGGCGCTGATGCCCGGTGCGGAATTGGTCGAGTTACCCGAGGCGGGGCATTCGCCCTATTTCGAGACACCGGACGCGTTTAACCGCACGGTGGGCGCGTTTCTCGAGCAGCATACCGACTAGGAGTAGGCCATGAGTGCCATCGCGATCCGCAACATCGATCATGTCGTTCTCCGCGCGGCGGACCTCGACCGGGCGATCCGGTTTTACTGCGATGTGCTGGGCTGCACCGTAGAACGCCAGGTCGAGTCTATCGGTTTGGTTCAGATGCGAGCCGGTAGCGCAATGATCGATCTGTTCGATGCCAAGGAGAACCCGCCTCCGGGCGGGCCAGGCAATATGGATCACGTTGCGCTCCGCCTGGAGACATTCGACGAAGCGTCGATTCAGGCATTTCTGGCGGAGCACGGAGTTCCGGCAGACGAGGCAAAATCCCGCTTTGGCGCGGAAGGCGATGGGCCGTCGATTTACATCAAGGACCCGGACGGCAATACGGTGGAACTCAAAGGGCCGCCGTACTAGGTAGACCAACATGAATAGGGAATGGATTGCCTGGCTGCACAATTGGCGGCAGCCCGAAATGCTGCTCTACGTCATGGCGGCAACGTCTACGCTCGGCTTCGCGGTCTGGCATGCGCTGCTCAATAACTTCGCGATTGAGCGTGCCGGCTTTACTGGCCTGGAGATGGGCATCTTGCAAAGCCTTCGCGAAGTGCCGGGCTTTCTGGCCTTTTCCGTCGTCTTCCTGCTGCTGGTGGTCCGGGAGCAGCCGCTTGCGCTGATCTCGCTGCTCCTGCTGGGCATCGGTACTGCGCTGACCGGCTTCTTTCCGACCGTGCTGGGCCTGTACTGCACCACCGTCCTGATGTCGATTGGGTTCCACTACTATGAGACGGTGCAGTCGTCATTGGCCTTGCAGTGGATCGAAGTCAAAAAGACGCCGGAGACGTTGGGCCGCTTGATCGCGGTGCGCTCGTTCACGTCGATCGTAACGTTCGGGCTGATCTGGCTGTCCTTCGATTTCCTGAGTATGGAATTTCATTGGGTGTATCTGCTCGGCGGCGGGTTTGCGGCGGCGATGGCGTTCTTCTGCTGGGCAGGGTTTCCGCAATTCCCACAAAAAGTTGTGCAGAACAAGCATATGGTCCTTCGGACCCGCTATTGGCTGTATTACGCTCTGACCTTCATGTCCGGCGCGCGGCGGCAGATTTTCGTCGTGTTCGCCGGGTTCCTGATGGTGGAGAAATTCGGCTATTCGGTCGGTGCGATTTCGATCCTGTTCCTGGTCAATGCGGCGATCAATGTCTGGTTGGCGCCGCGCATCGGCCGGCTGATCGGCCGCTGGGGCGAGCGCAAGGCGTTGATATTCGAATATCTCGGCCTGATTGGGATCTTTACCGCTTACGCTTTTGTCGAAAACGCGACCGTTGCGGCGGGGCTATACATCGCCGATCACGTGTTTTTCGCGCTCGCGATAGCGATTAAGACCTATTTCCAGAAGATTTCAGACCCCGCCGACATCGCATCGACCGCGGGGGTCAGCTTTACGATTAGCCATATCGCCGCCGTCGTCATCCCGGCGGCCTTCGGCGCGCTTTGGCTCGTATCGCCGGCTGCCGTGTTTTTGTCCGGCACGGCGATGGCCGCGGTATCCCTGGTGATGGCGTGCAACGTTCCGCGTCAGCCGGCGCCGGGTAACGAGGTCCTTGTCGGACGGGGCCGGCAGGCGCCTGCGGCAGCCGAATAGCATACTGCTATACGGATAATTTTCGCTGAAAAGGTCTCCTTGTGCGCTTTTATGGCGTCTTCGGGACACAATGGCGTGTAAACCCGCAGCCTGCCTCTTGGCAACCGCGCGGCTTTCTGTATTTTGCATGCCTTACCAGGGGGCAAAGGCGGGATTGCCATAGATGAAAATCGCTATTCTGAAAGAGCGGCGGCTCAACGAAACCCGCGTGGCGGGGGCGCCGGAAACGGTCAAGAAATTCGTTTCCTTAGGCGCCGACGTTATCGTCGAAAAAGGGGCGGGAACGTCTGCCTCCGTTTCGGATGCGGCGTTTCGTGAAGCGGGCGCGACGATCGCCGAGGATGTGCAGGCAGCGCTCGACGGCGCGGAGGTGGTTCTCAAGATCCAGCGCCCGATGATTGCAGGCGAGAAAATCGACGAATTGGTGAATTTCTCCAAGGGGCAGGTCCTGATCTGCCAGATGTCGGCGCTCAGCGAGCCCGAATTTGTTGCCGCGTTGGCGGCCAGCGGCGTCACCGGCTTCGCAATGGAAATGATGCCGCGTATCACCCGCGCGCAGTCCATGGATATCCTGTCGTCGCAAAGCAACCTCGCAGGCTACAAGTCCGTGCTGGATGCTGCGGCGGAATTCGGCCGTGCCTTCCCGATGATGATGACCGCTGCGGGGACCGTGCCGCCGGCACGTGTGCTGGTTATGGGGGTTGGCGTTGCGGGACTGCAGGCGATTGCGACGGCCAAGCGGCTTGGCGCGGTGGTTTCGGCGACCGACGTTCGGCCGGCGACCAAGGAGCAGGTGGAATCGCTGGGTGGCACGTTCGTTGCCATCGAGGACGAGGAGTTCGCGCAGGCGCAGACGGCGGGCGGCTATGCCAAGGAAATGAGCGATGCCTACAAAGAAAAGCAGGCAGCGCTGATTGCAGAGACGGTCCAGAAACAGGACATCGTCATCTGTACCGCGCTTATCCCAGGCCGTCCGGCGCCGGTGCTGATTTCCGAGGACATGGTCAAGACCATGAAACCGGGCTCGGTTATTGTCGATCTGGCGGTTGAAGCAGGCGGAAACTGCCCGCTCTCGCAACTGGGCAAGGTTGTCACCAAGAATGGCGTAAAGATTGTCGGTCATGCCAACGTACCGGGGCGTCTCGCCGATGACGCAAGCCGGCTGTTCGCCCGCAATATCTTGAATTTCTTGACGCCGATGATCGGCGAAGACGCGCAATCGCTCAAGATCGATACGGAAGATGAGATTATCGCCGGTACCTTGGTGACGCGCAACGGAAGTGTCGTCAATGAAGCGGTGCCGTCGGGCGCAGTGCGGCAGCCGGAACCGGAGATGGTCGGCGAAGGGGAGGCTTAGGCAGTGGAAACCGACAAAATCGTTGAGCAAGCATCGGGCCTGGCCAAGAACGCCAAGGCGCTGGCGACCGAAGCCGAAGCGCTTATGGCCCGGGTCAGCCAACTGAATTTGCAGGCCGACCACGGTGGTGCCGACACGTTCGTCTTTTACTTCTCGATTTTTGTGCTCGCCATATTTGTCGGTTATTACGTCGTATGGAGCGTCACGCCCGCCCTTCATTCCCCGTTGATGAGCGTCACGAACGCAATTTCGTCGGTCATTATCGTCGGCGCGCTGATCGCCGCCGGGCCGGTTGATATGAGCTTTTCGAAGGTGTTCGGCTTTATCGCCGTCGTGCTTGCCTCGGTGAATATTTTCGGCGGGTTCATTGTGTCGCAGCGCATGCTGTCGATGTTCAAAAAGAAGAAATAGGCCAGACATCATGAGTGAGAACCTGTCGGCATTCGCCTATCTCCTGGCCAGCGTCTGTTTCATCATGGCCCTGCGGGGGCTCTCGTCGCCGCTGACGGCGCGTATGGGCAACATCTACGGCATCGCCGGTATGGTCATCGCCGTGGTGACAACCCTTGCGGCGCCGACTGTGCTGAGTTTCACGATGATCCTGCTCGGCATGGTCATTGGTGGCGCCATTGGCACCGTCATTGCCCTGAAGATCGAAATGACGGCGCTGCCGCAGCTCGTTGCCGCCTTTCACAGTTTGGTTGGCCTGGCGGCTGTATTTGTCGCCGCGGCCGCGTTCTACGAGCCGGCCGCCTATGGGATTGGTGTGGCGGGCGATATCGCCGTCGCCAGTCTAGTGGAAATGAGTATAGGCACGGCGATTGGCGCGATTACCTTCACCGGCTCTATCGTGGCATTTGCCAAGCTGCAAGGTCTGGTCAGTGGCGCGCCGGTGGTGTTCTCCGGCCAACACGCGCTCAACGCCTTTCTTGGCCTGTTGCTTGTCGGCCTCGTTGTCTGGTTCTGTGGCGAGGAAAGCCCGATGCTGTTCTGGGCGATCGTGCTGCTGTCCGGGGCCATCGGGCTGTTGATCATCATTCCGATCGGTGGCGCGGACATGCCCGTCGTCATTTCGATGCTCAACAGTTATTCCGGCTGGGCGGCATGCGGAATCGGGTTCACGCTCGCCAATCCCGCCCTGATCATTACCGGTGCCCTCGTCGGGTCGTCCGGTGCGATCCTCAGCTACATCATGTGCAAGGGGATGAACCGGTCCTTCTTCAATGTCATCCTCGGCGGTTTCGGCGGTGAGGACGCAGCGGCGGGGGTAGTGGCGACCGGTGACAAGACGGTGCGGCAGGGCAGCGCCGAGGACGCGGCGTTCATTATGAAGAACGCTGGCAGCGTCATCATTGTCCCAGGCTACGGCATGGCCGTGGCGCAGGCGCAGCATGCGTTGCGGGAGATGGCCGAATTGCTGAAAGCGGAAGGGATCAAGGTCAGCTACGCCATCCATCCGGTGGCGGGCCGCATGCCAGGGCACATGAACGTGTTGCTGGCGGAAGCCAACGTGCCCTATGACGAGGTTTTTGAACTCGAGTCGATCAACCGGGACTTCGCGTCGACGGATGTCGCCTTCGTCATCGGCGCCAACGACGTCACCAATCCGGTTGCCAAGACCGACCCTGCAAGTCCGATCTACGGGATGCCGATCCTCGATGTCGAGAACGCAGGGACCGTCCTGTTCGTCAAGCGGTCCCTAAGCCCAGGCTATGCCGGCGTCGATAACGTATTGTTCTATCGCGATAATACGATGATGTTCTTCGACGATGCAAAGGCGATGTCCGAAGATATCGTGAACGCACTCGGCACGATGTAGCCAGCAAACGCCTTATTTTAGCCGGTTCGGTCTGCGATTGCCGCGATACAGGCGTTTTCCAAAGAAAAACCGCTTAGCCACCCTAACTTTATGTTGTGGGCAGGTTCTTCTGTAATGCAAATTTTAACCTTTTTGTATTACGGTGAAAAAATCAAAATCGTTTCTGGTTATATTTTGTAGTATACAAAACGATTACTGGAGACTACTTGATCTAGTGAATGTTAACCAAACATGTGATCGATATCACTGCGGTTAGTATTTTCTAGCAGTATGATTTGAGTACATTGTTATTTGAAGTAATAGCATCGAAGTGACAACGATAAGAAACCTATTCACTGCATATGCGTTGACGTTGGGAGGTGCGCATAAATTATCGGGCTGACGCCCGAAAGGAGGAGCATAATGCGCTCAACTTTAATGGCACTCGGCACCGCGTTAGCGATAGCGCTCTTTGCAACGCCATCCATCGCTCAGTCGGTATGCGGCAAGCGCGCCGACATCGTGAAGAGACTGAGCTCAGGATTCGAAGAACAGCGGCGTTCTGCTGGTCTGGCGGCGGATGGAAATCTCGTTGAAGTATTTGCGTCCAAAGCAGGAACCTGGACGATCATATTCACGAAACCCGGCGGATTGACCTGCCTGGTTGCGGTTGGCGACAACTGGCAGAAAATCGAAGAGCCCCTGAATCTCACCGGGCATCTGCTTTAGGCAACGCTTGGCTTCAATGAAAGTTCGTCGGAGTCAGTTGCTGTGGATCGTCGCCTTTGGAAAGAAGGCGTGGAACGCGAAGGCAAAATCGACGAAATAGGGAATGTCCTTGCCGTCGCGCTGGGCGGTGACATTCCCAACGTCGCTTCCCTTCGCAATCACCGCAGAATCGAGCGCTGAGTTTTGTCCCGGCGTCCAGCGAAAGATCAATCCATCGGCGAGGCGGATTTCCTTCTTTTCGCGTAGCAGATCGAGGCTCCATGCCTGGCTTCGGTCCAAGGTCGATACGACCCGCGACAGCGGCGCGACATTTGCTGGCATCTCACCCGAATAGAGAAATGGCCGCGGCAATGAGTCGTAACCGGCATATGGGTTTCCGCCGTAATTCCGCATGCCTTTGGAACGGGGAACCTGGACTTGCCCTTGCGGTGCGCGTGCCTTGAATTTGGCCCAGGACTCGAGCCGTGCCGGCATCGCCTTCAAGGTCTTGCCGGTCATTTCACCGATAATCCCTTGACCGAGAAACTGTTGCCACCAGGATTCGGTTTGCCGGTCGTACATCACGAGATCCGAGTTGCGCAGTTTGCCCGTTGTCCCGAAATCCAGCACCTTGCCATCGAGCCGGCGGTCATATACGACCGCAGTATTGCACAAGGGGCAAAAGGTTACGCTGACCGGAACGCCGCCAATCGTATCGTTGACGATTTCGTGCCAGATCAGGATGCGTAATGGGTACGCCTTCGAGACGCCATTGACGGTAAGACCGATAACAGGTTCGGTATCGGTCAGATCCTGCGCCTTGGCCACGGGCACGAACTTGGGGTTGTCGACAGAGGGAATGCCGTCCTTTGGCGGTCCCCCCGAGAGGATTTCCTCGAACGCAACACTATGCTTCGTGAAATCCGTTTTCGGCCACTCACTCTTCCAGTAAGAAGGATTCGCCGTCGCAGCGCCGAACGGAACGATGAAAAATAGCAGTAAGGCGGGCAGTACTTGTTTCATACGGACGAGTGTATGAGGCGTGTTTTGTCACCGGCAAGTCACGTTGACGTGAATCGCGACGGCGATTCCGTGGGTATTAGTGAAAACCGTATTAGGGTTCGGTGAGACGGTGCCCGCAGGGCGAGATCGGCTTCTGTTCTATTCCGTACCAAAACAACAACGCGCCCCCGAAACGGCTTCGAGGACGCGTAATCGATCCGGCGGAAGATACCGTGAGGCTAGTAGCCTTCGCGCTCCAGCCGCTTGCGCATCAGTTTCCGATAGCGCCGTTTTGCCTCTGCCTGCTCGCGGGCGCGGCGCTCGGACGGTTTTTCGTAGGACCGGCGAAGTTTCATTTCACGAAAGATGCCCTCACGCTGCATTTTCTTTTTCAGTGCGCGAAGGGCCTGATCGACATTATTGTCGCGTACGACTACCTGAACGATAACGAATCTCCTGAATTCTAGATTTTGCCACCGGTAATGGGCTGCGGCTTATATCACAGCGGTACGTACTTGTGAAGGCTGCAGAGCGCTATTTCATAATGGTTTTTGCGGGGTTTTCAAGTGCCTTTGACAGAAGGCCCTGCAAACCCATATTAAGCGGCAATGGCTATATTGAAGATCGCACGAATGGGACACCCGGTCCTGCGGACTCCTGCGGAGGCCGTAGCCGATCCGACGGCACCGGAAATCCGGGGCTTAGTCCGGGATATGATCGAAACGCTTGCCGATGCGGACGGCGCGGGGCTGGCGGCGCCGCAGGTCCATGTACCGTTGCGCGTCGTCATGTTCCAGGTGCCCGGGCACCGGGAGACCGGGAACGGAGAGCCGGTTCCGCTGACGGTCCTTGTCAATCCGGAGATCGTGCCGCTTGGCGAGGATCAGGACGAAGATTGGGAAGCATGCCTCTCGGTTCCAGGTCTGACCGGGTTGGTGCCGCGCTGGACCTCTATCCGCTATTCGGGAACCACGCCCTATGGCGAGAGGATCGAGCAGATGGCGGAGGGTTTCCATGCCCGCGTGGTGCAGCATGAATGCGATCATCTCGACGGTATTCTCTATCCCGCGCGGATGACCGATATGTCGATGCTGATGTTCCGCGAGGAACTGCGGCACTATGTGGCGTCGGAGGACGACGAAGAGGAAACGGAAAGGGAATCCGCATGACGACCGGGGATGAAATGCGCGACGAGATCCTGCTGGCGGCGCTGCCTCACGTGCCCTTCGACGGCTGGAGCGTGACGGCGCTGGCGCGCGGTGCGGTCGATGCTGGGCATGACGCCGCGGCGGTGAAGCGGCTTTTCCCCGGCGGCGCACCAACAATGATCGCGGCCCATAATCGATATGCCGACCAGATTATGCTGGAAGAGCTGGCGCGGCGGGACCTGGATACGATGAAGGTGCGCGAACGGATCATCACTGCCGTGCGCGTCCGGCTGGAGCAGAATGCGCCACACCGCGAGGCTGTCCGGCGGGGCTTGGCCACGCTCGCCTTGCCGCACCATGCGGCGCTGGCGACACGCCTGCTTTACCGCACCGTCGATGCGATGTGGCACGCGGCCGGCGATACCTCGACGGACTACAATTTCTATACCAAAAGGGCATTGCTGGCCGGCGTTTATTCGGCGACCCTGATGTGCTGGCTGAACGACAACAGCGACGATTTCCAAGCCACTTGGGCATTTCTCGACCGCCGGGTCGCAGAGGTCCTGCAGGTGCCGAAGGTCATGGCCCGTGCCGGCCGGGTCTTGGGTCGTTTGCCAGATCCCTTCCGGCTCCTGCGGACCGCTCGATCCACGTGACATCTTGTCTATTGCGCGGTATCCGTTGATTGCTTAGACCTTGGTCTCCAGATACTGGCGGTGTGGCGATGATCGATTTTGCGACCCAACCGGACAAATATCGACACTGGACTTTGCGGGTAGACGGCCCCGTTGCTGAACTGATCCTCAATGTGGACGAGGATGGCGGGCTCAAACCCGGTTATGCGCTAAAGCTCAATTCCTACGATCTGAGCGTCGACATCGAGCTGTACGATGCCGTCCAGCGCCTCCGTTTCGAGCATCCCGAGGTCGGCGCCGTGCTGGTGACGTCAGGAATGGAGCGCGTGTTCTGCGCCGGCGCGAATATCGCCATGCTGGGTCAGTCGAGCCACGAAGAGAAAGTCAATTTCTGTAAGTTTACCAATGAGACACGGCTCGGTGTTGAGGATGCAAGTGAACATTCCGGTCAGCGTTATATCGCCGTAATCGATGGCACAGCGGCCGGTGGCGGATACGAGCTGGCGCTGGCGACCGACTACATCATGCTGGTCGACGACGGGTCGAGCGCCGTCTCCTTGCCAGAAGTGCCGTTGCTCGCCGTTCTGCCGGGAACCGGTGGGCTTACACGGGTTGTCGACAAACGCCGGGTGCGGCGCGACCGGGCCGATTTCTTCTGTACCGTAACCGAAGGCGTGCGCGGTAAACGCGCGCTCGACTGGAAGCTGGTCGATGAGTTGGTGCCGCGCTCGCGCCTGCGTGAGGTGGCGGTGGAACGGGCCACGGCGTTTGCGGCCGGGGCCGACCGGCCAACCGACGCTGTAGGGGTCGCGCTGACACCGTTGAACCGCGAGATCAGCGAAACAGAAATCCGATACGACACGGTGACGATTGCGCTCGACCGAGAAAACAGCGCGGCGCAATTCACCGTGCGCGGTCCTGAGACCAAGCCGCCCGCGGATCTCTCTGCACTCCACGCGGCTGGTGTTGCATTCTGGCCGTTTGCGCTGGCGCGTGATCTGGACGACGCGATCCTGCATCTGCGTGCCAACGAACCGGAATTGGGAACCTGGGTACTGCGTACCGAAGGGGAGGGTGCGTTGGTGGCAGCCTATGACGATGTGCTGGAAGCGCACGCTTCGGATTGGCTGGTGAACGAGATTACTCATTTCCTGAAGCGGACCTTCAAGCGCCTGGACGTCTCATCGCGCAGCTTGATCGCGTTGATTGAGCCAGGGTCGTGCTTCACCGGGACGTTGCTCGAACTCGCGCTCGCGGCAGACCGCAGTTATATGCTGGACGGGGCCTTCGAGGAGTCGAACCTGCCGCCGGCCACGGTACGCGCGACCGCAATGAATTTCGGACCGCTGCCGATGGGCAATGGCCTGACTCGGCTGGAGACCCGCCTGCTCGACGATGCAGATGCCATTGCGGCGCTGCGCGATGAAATCGGCAACGATCTGGAGGCAGATGTTGCCGAAGAACTCGGCCTGGTCACCTTCATTCCCGACGATATCGATTGGGAAGATGAAGTACGGATCGCGATCGAGGAGCGGCAGAGCTTTTCACCGGATTCGCTGACCGGCATGGAGGCGAGCCTGCGCTTCGCGGGGCCGGAGACGCTGGAGACGAAGATATTTGGACGATTGACCGCATGGCAGAACTGGATTTTCCAGCGGCCGAACGCAGTCGGAGAAGAGGGGGCGTTGAAACTGTTTGGAACGGGGAAGCAGGCGGCATTCGACAGAAAGCGCGTCTAACCGAACTTGGAAAATGGAGTCCGTGCGATGAGTATCGACTATAACGAAACGATCCCGAACAACGTAGACCTTGCCGACGACCGGCGTCTGTTGCGCGCCTTGGAGCGCTGGCAGCCTGCTTACCTGAAATGGTGGGAGGATATGGGGCCGGTCGAGAGCGACAACCTGTCCGTCTATCTGCGCACCGCGATCAGCGTCGAGAAGGACGGCTGGGCGAATTATGGTCATGTGCGCATGCCCGATTATCGCTGGGGTATTTTCCTGGCGCCGCCGGAGGAAGACCGCCGCATCGGTTTCGGCATCCATAAGGGCGAAACCGCGTGGCAAAGCGTGCCCGGCGAATACCGTTCGGAGCTCCGTCGCCTGATCGTGACCCAAGGCGACACCGAACCGGCCTCGGTCGAGCAGCAGCGGCAGCTCGGCAAGACCTGCCCGTCGCTCTACGATCTGCGCAACCTGTTCCAGGTGAATGTCGAAGAGGGCCGCCACCTCTGGGCCATGGTCTATCTGCTGCAGGCCTATTTCGGCCGGGACGGGCGGGAAGAAGCGGACATGATGCTGGAACGCCATGCGGGCGACGCGGACAAGCCGCGCATCCTGCAGGCGTTTAACGAACAGACGAACGACTGGCTGTCGTTCTTCATGTTCACCTACTTTCAGGACCGGGATGGCAAGTATCAGCTGGCGTCGCTGGCGGAGTCCGGTTTCGATCCGCTGTCGCGCACCTGCCGCTTCATGCTGACCGAGGAAGCGCATCACATGTTCGTTGGCGAAACGGGCATCGCGCGGATCGTGCAGCGCACCTGCGAGTTGATGCGCGAACACGACACGGACGATGTACGCAAGTTCGGCGGTATCGATCTGCCGACGATCCAGAAGTTCATGAACTTTCACTATTCGATCTGTCTCGACCTGTTCGGGCAGGAGCGCTCGACCAATGCCGCTAACTACTTTTCCATGGGACTGAAGGGTCGGTTCCAGGAGGGTAAGATCGACGACGATCACCAGCTCGATGGCGAGGTCTATACCGTGCCGGCGTTCGAGGACGGCAAGATTGTCTCGCTTGAGGTGCCAGCGATTACCGCGAGCAACGAGCGCTTACGGGCCGACTACACGAAAGACAGCCAGCGCGGTGTCGACCGGTTCAATAAGATCATCCGCGAGCACGATATCAATTTCAAACTGACCCTGCCGCATGAGGCGTTCAATCGCGGCATCGGCGCTTTCACCGCGATGCATGCGACGCCGGAAGGCAAAATTATCGACGACGCGGAATGGGAGCAGCGCAAGGACGCGTGGCTACCGACCGCCGCTGATCATGAATATATCCAATCGATCATGATCCCGGTAATAGAACCCGGCAAGATGGCGTCCTGGATCGCCCCGCCGCGGCGCGGCATTCATGGTCAGCCGCTGGACTACGAATACGTTCGGTTCCACTAGACTCCAGGCTTGCTCGCGTCCCAATAACGAACGTTCACCTTGGTGACGAAGTCGTCATGGCCAAGCCGCAAGCAGTGGCGCAAGGTAACCGGGTCGACAAGGATCAATTTCTGCGCGCAGATGTCGTAGAACGTTGCCGCCTGCTGCATGCCGGGTTGGTCGTGCGCATCGCTACCAAACGTCTTACGCCACAGGTCACCGCCCCGCTTGTCCGGATGGAGAGTAACGTGGGGCAGCGTGTTGATCATCTCGTTCATTACATGCGCTGCCGCCATGCCGGGCGCTGTGTCGCCAACAATGGACTGATGCGGTTTGCGGAACGCTGTCACGGCGGCGGCAATCTCTCCGGCCGTTTGTGGCAGCGGGTCGCCCGGCTCCGGCACCGGGGCGAGGGCCACACGGCCTTCGATCGTGAGTGCGGCATCTGTCAGGCCGAGCGCACGAACCGCCGCTTCAGGCACGCGGATTGTCACCGCCCAAGATCCACGCGCGCTTTCAAAATCCGCAATCTCGCCGATCGGCATACTCGCAGCACTGCCATCGGCGCGCGTGCCCGTGAGCGAGAGACGCTCCGGCTCGGTGGCGCGATAAGCCGTACCCCAGGCGGGCAAGTCCCGTTCTTGCTGCAAGCAGATAGCGCTGACTTCGGCGGTACACATCCCGTCTTCACAATGAAACGGTACGGCGCTGTCCGCCAGAAGGCCGAGAATTTGCGGTGCGGCCTGTGCCGCGTGCAGGGGAAGCGCCGCGATAAGGGCGGCGGTTGCGAGAGCGAGCCGGATGTTCATCGGGGTCCTCCTTCGCTGCATTGTCCGGAACCGAGCCTACGCCGATCCCCGTTTTAGGTGAAGCGTGGAATTGTTGACGCCGCCGCTACGGTTTCGGATGTGGCGGCATGTATTCCTGAAACCATTCCGAGGTCGGCGCCATGACCTCGCTAAAAGCAGGCTCGACATAGACCTCGTAGTGGCCGTAGCCCTTCAGCACGACGAGCTTCTTCGGCTCGCCCGCTTTGGCGTACATCGATTCCGATTCTTCCGGTGGGACCAGCCGGTCGTCGTCGCTGGTAATGAACAGCACCGGGCGCGGCGCAATCTTGTCGACGACCCATTCGGCATGGAACTGCAAGGTCTCGTCGATATATTCGAGCGGCAGCGTATTGATGGCGTTCGGATTGTCTTTGCGCGCTGCGGCGGCAAGTGCCGCCGATTGGCGGTCGGCCAGCAGGATCTCGCCGCGGTCCGCGCGTTCCGACTCGCCGGCTATCGTTCGTTCGATGCGGTCCGCTTCGGAGCGTTCCAGCATATCGACCCATTCGTCCGGGCGGCGCACACTACGCATCCAGCGCTGCCCGTGTCCAACACCCACGACGCTGACGACGCACTTTACCCGTTCGTCGATGGCCGCAGTCCACACGACGGTGGCGCCACCGTAGCTCGTGCCATACAGGCCGATGCTGTTCGCGTCGACTTGAGGCTGGGCGCCGAGGAAGGTCATTGCCGCCTGCACGTCGGCAACCCGGCTGTGCGGCGCCAGACGGTCCCGCGCGCCCTCGCTCTTGCCCCAGCCCTTGTAGTCGAAGGTCAAGACGGCATAGCCCGCGTCGCACAGCACCCGCGCATTGTCCGGTAGATAGAGGTCTTTCACGCCGGTATAGCCATGGCACAGGACCACGCCGGCCCGTATATCGTTTTGCTCCAGACCGTCCGGCAGATACAGATCGCCGTCGAGCTTGTGTCCCTCGCTGAAAAAGCTGATTGGGTCTTTAACCATGTTTTGGGCCTCCTATCCCCTGGAAACGGTAGCATTGGTGCTGCCAAGCCGCCAATGCGAGGCATCGATTAATGTCGAGTGATTTTCCCCTCACCCCTCCCTCTCCCCAAGGAGAGGGCTAAGCTTCTGAAACTGAGCCCTTTTTACCCTCTCCTTGGGGAGAGGGCAGGGTGAGGGGAAGACCTGCGGAACAACTCTTCCCCGTAAAAGGTCCTAAAAGCCGAAGGAATCCGCGGGACTCGTGCCGGTGTGACGAATATCACCCCGGCGGAGGTCAATTTTTGCTAAACTTAGGCATTATGAACCCAGTCCTTTCCACAGCGCTCAGCGGGCTGACGGCGGCCACCAAGCGCATCGGCGTCTCGGCGAACAATATCGCCAACGCGCTGACGAGTCGCCCGACGACGGCTGGCGCGCCAGCGCCGGCGGGTACCTTTGCCGCGCAAGAGGTCACGCAGCGTTCAGTTGCCGGCGGCGGGGTCTCCGCGGAGGTGCGGGACAAGGACCCCGCGACGGTTACCGGTGTGGACCCTTCGAGCCCGACAGGCCTGTCCGCCTTCCCGAACGTCGATTTCGCCGAAGAGGCCGTCAATCAGATCGTTGCGGTTAACCTCTATCGCGCCAATGCGGCCGTCATCCGCGTGCAGCAGGAAATCGACGACGCGCTGCTCGACATCGAAACTTAAAAATTCGAATAATTTACGGTGCGGCGGTTCGCCGCAGTGCTAGACCTTGCAAATTTGCTGCAACGCAACAAATATCTGCAACACACGATTTAATAACGATTCTAATTTGGAGCAGAACAATGTCCGAGACATATATCGGCGGCGGGTGCTTGTGGCCGATGTGGTCGCATTCCGCGACGCCAGACCACAAATATTGCGGAAAAAAGCGGCAGGACGGACAGTCCTATTGCTCGCAGCATTACGCGCGCTCGATCCGTAACCCGGAAGACCAGCCCGAGGTCTTCGTGCCGCGCAAGATTGCGGCGTAATCAACCTTTCGTAAGGGCCGTTGCGGCGCAACCGCAACGGGATTACCCTCCCGGTCGATAACACGCGCGACGAAGCGCGCGGATCCATCGGGAGGAATACCGGATGCGCGATAACACCGTCAGCATCGATCGATCGGTTTCACCGGCGCGGATAGATTTCGCGCCGGTTTTCAATGTTGCCGTACCGTTTATCGACCGCCATCTCGACGAAGACCGGGCCGGTAAAGTCGCGATCCGCGCCGACGCCGGCGACGTGACCTACGGCGAACTGGCTGAAAACGTAAACCGCTGCGGCAACGCGCTGGCGGCGCTTGGCCTCGCCAAGGGCGACCGGGTGCTGATGGTCGTCAAGGACTGCGCGGAATTCTTCTACACTTTCTGGGGGGCGATTAAGGCGGGCTTCGTTCCGGCACCGCTGAACACTTTGCTGCGCGCCCGCGACTACGCCTACATGATCGAGAATTCGGGCGCGACGGCTGTAATCTATTCCGCGGAATTTGCCACTGAAGTCGAACCGGCGCTGGAACAATCGTCGCATAAGCCGGCCCACGTGTTCCTCATGTCGGGCGAGGGCGACACGCTGTCGGCGCGCGTCGCGGCGGCATCGGCAGCGCTTGATCCTGCACCGGCTGCAGCCGGAGACGACTGCTTCTGGCTATTCTCGTCCGGCTCGACAGGTCTCCCGAAGGCTGCGGTGCACGCCCATCAGGATATGGTTGTCACCAGTTAACTCTACGGCGAAGACGTGCTCGGCGTGACCGAGGACGATATCTGCTTTTCCGCCGCCAAGCTGTTCTTCGCCTACGGGCTCGGCAACGGGATGACCTTTCCGCTGTGGTCCGGTGGGCAGGCCGTGCTGTTCCCGGCGCGCCCAACGCCGGACGCCATGTTCGACATGATCCAGCGCTACAAGCCGACGCTCTATTTCGGGGTTCCGACGCTTTATGCAGCACAGCTTCAGGCGCTCGAAGCTGCTGAATGGGACCTGTCGTCGGTCAAGAACTGCGTGTCCGCCGGTGAGCCGCTGCCGGCCGATATCCTGCGGCGCTGGAAGGACAAAACCGGCCTCGACATCCTAGACGGCATCGGCACGACGGAAATCCTGCACATCTTCATCTCCAACCGCCCCGGAGCGATCGGCCCCGGCACCAGCGGTCAGATCGTGCCCGGCTACGAAGCCCAGATCCTCGATGAGCATGGCAACGAAGTTCTCGCAGGCGAGACAGGTAGCCTGCGCATCAAGGGCGGCTCCAACCTGAAATATTATTGGAACAACCCGAAGAAGACGGCGGCCACGATCGTCGATGGCTGGGTCAACACCGGCGACACCTACAGCCGGGACGCGGACGGCTACTTCGTCTGCCACGGCCGCAGCGACGACATGATGAAGGTCGGCGGCATCTGGTGTTCCCCAGTCGAGATCGAAGCCGAACTGGTCGCCCACCCCAAGGTCCTGGAAGCCGCCATCGTCGGCCGCCCCGACGCCGACGAGCTGATCAAGCCGGAAGCGCATATTGTGTTGAACGATGCGGCGGATGCGGGCGACGCGCTGGCCAGCGAATTACTCGCCCACGTGAAGGCGAACCTTGCGCCGTACAAGTACCCGCGCTGGTTCAACTTCGTCGAGGAACTCCCGAAGACGGCGACGGGGAAGATTCAGCGGTATAAGTTGCGGTCGGAGTAGCCTCTGGAAACTCAAAGGTACTTTGATGAGGGAATTTCCCACAGAGGATACACTTCAGTTTTTAGTTGGCCTAACGGTATCCCAAGTAGTACTTCAGCCATATTCGGTGGACATTAATTTTGTCGATTTTACATCACTAGTCATTGAACATCGCCTGCAGTTTATTGACGCTTGTGGGAATAAAGAGTTCCTGGAAATTCAGGAAGGTATCAACCTAACTAGGCTCCACAAAATTGTGCGGTCTAGTATTACGGCAATTGCTCGAGAGCCGTATTGTTTGTCGCTAACATTCGACAATAAACATACGTTATCAATATTTTCCGAAGACGGGTACTTAGAGTCTGGTCATATAAATAGATCGGGCGACGTCATTGTGTTTTAAGCTTGGTATTCTGAGTTTTTTGAATTGTGGTGAAACTATACCTGACTAATTTTAATCGGACGCTGTAAGGACGTCTCGTAGACGCGCAGCATAACGGTGCCATCTCACGCTGCGATCTGGCCATCCGGTAGGAAGCGCGGGTCGACGAGTTCTTCGGCGCGGATTGGGCTCTTGATCCCGCCGAGCGTGTACTGCAAATCGGCGGCGGCTTGCAGGCCCTGCATGTCTAGGCGGCAATCGAGTTCGAAATGCGGGCGCTCGCGGTCTACGGCACGGCGCGCCGCGGTCTCGCTCGCGCCGTATTGCCTTGCCGCCAGCTTGACCCATTCGTCGGTATGGGTGGCGGCGTAGTGGGCCGATTTCTGGCAGCCGCGTAGCACGGTACGGACGAATTCCGGGTCGCGCTCGATCAGCTCGTCGCGGGCAACGCGGACGATCCATTGGTAGTCCGGCAGATAGGCGTCTTCAAACCCGGCGGCCCAGAAATCGAGAACCCCACGTTCCTCGCCGATGGCGACACTGGGTTCAGTGATCATGCAGGCGTCCAGCGTGCCGTCGGCGACCAGATCGACGACCCGGGGATAGTCGCCCAGCAGCGGCACGATTTCGATGTCCCTGTCCGGGTTGAGTCCGTGATGGTCCACGACCTTGCGCGTGATCCAGTCCGAACAACTGCCGATCCCGAGCACGCCGACCCTCTTGCCCTTGAGCGCGGCATACTCGTCGATCCCCTTGCGGACGCAGAAATACAGGTGCGCGCGCTGGCGGCAGCCGCTGCCAACTATCTTGAACCGCTTCCCGGCGGCAATGGCGTTGATCGCAGGGGGCGAACCGAACTCGCCAATCTCCAGGTCGCCGCTGTCATAAGCGGCGGCGATTTCCGGGCCACCAAAGACGACTTGCACTGACAGGTCCAAACCTTACGCTTCGAAAATACCCTTCTCGACCCCGAGCCGGACGGTAATGGCGCATTTGTCGGTCGGCGCGCCGTATTGCACGGTTCGAAGGGCTTTTTTTCCTGCCATCGCTCGGTCCTCAATCGTTGACACTTGCGCGTTAGGCGTCCGCGTTTCCATAAGTGGCCACATGCCACGCCATTTGTTCTTCGCGGGCGGTCCGATACCCGCCAAAGGCCGCCTCGTGCGCGACCTTGGCCTCGGCCGGGTTCAGGTCGCGGCCGTCTGGTTCGCGTTCGAAATGTCCGTACTGGTCTGTCCCCCGCGCAAGGCTGGCCGGGACGCGGTGCGTGCCCTTGTGACGCACATGGGTGGGAATATAGCTGATGCCGAAGCCGATGCGACGGTCGTCCGCCTTATTGGGTCCCGAACTATGCAGGACAAGTGTGTGATGGCAGGAGAACTCGCCCGCCTTTAGCGGAACTGCGACGGTGGAGTCGGCTTTGAAGTCTTCGACTACTGTCTGGCTGTTCAAATTGATGCTGTTCGGGATCGCCTTGGCCGCGTGATGAAGCTGGCCCCAATCCGGACTGCCAGGAATGAATTCCATGCAACCGCTTTCCGCCGAGGCATCGGAGAGCGCGACCCAGGCCGACACATGCTCGTGTGGATCGAGACCGAAATAGGTCGAATCCTGATGCCACGCAGCCACGCCGTCGGTATGGGCTTCCTTGATGAAGAAGGTGGCATTGTAGATCAGAATGTCGGGTCCGATCAGATCCTCGATCACATCGAGGATGGCGGGGTGGCGCACCAACTCGGCTGCCCAGGGAAACCGGATGTGGAGTTTGCGGGAAAACATCGGAGGCTGGGCGGTAAGCGGTCCGCCAAGTTCCGCCTCGAAGGCTTCGAGCGCGTCCCGGTAATGCGCGGTCTCCGCCGGGGTGAGTGCCGGCTGCGCGCCGAGAAACCCATCGCGTCGGTAGCCTTCCACTTGATCGACCGTCAGCCTTTTGAACATGCGGCCTGCCCCCAATTTCCGGTTCGCAGGCCACAATCATGCCGGATCAGTCGATAAATTCCTATGGTCACTCAAACTTAGCAATCAAAGCGGTGAGCCGGCCTATTTTTCACGCCTCTTCCTTAGGCGATTTTTCGCCGTTTTGAGTGAACCTTCGCTCATAAATTCGATCAACTCCTGCCGGCTTTCGATGGCCAGCTTCAGGCCTTTTTCGCTCGCGAAGGTGAGCCACATGTACGCCGTCGCCATGTCGGTGTCGCGTTCCTGTTGATCCGTGACCTCGCCGATGACGTGTTTGGTGACAGTCAGCATGGCGAGGTTGTATTGCGCGATGGAGACGCCGGCTTCGGCGGCGATATGATAGAGTTCGGCGGCTTTGACGTTGTCCTGCGCGACGCCGGCGCCGGTTTCGTAGAGCATGGCGATATTGTTTTGCGCTGCGGCGCTGCCGTTTTCAACCGCGCCGGTGAAGACGATTAGCGCGTCGGAAAAGGCGGTTTTCCCGAAGGATTCGCATCCCGCCGCCAAATTGCCTTCGCAGACCAGGAACTGCTTGATCAAGATCGCCTCGACGGCGTTGGGCGCGGCTCGCGCGGGGAGAGCGAGCAGAAAGAGTGCGAATATGACGGCGAAGAGCTTCGGCATTCCGGGCCTCCCTGAATCGAGCCTATACTGGCAGAGCAAACGACACGACGTCGAATAACGCCGTCGTGACCGGTTTCAAGGGAGGGATGCGATGATTGTGGTGGTGTTCGAAGTAACGGCGAAGGAGGGCAGGGCGCAGGATTATTTCGATCTCGCTGCCGCCTTGCGGCCGGAGCTGGAACAGGTTGACGGTTTCCTTTCCGTCGAGCGGTTCGAAAGCCTGGCGACGCCGGGCAAGTATGTCTCGCTGTCCTACTGGCGTGACGCCGAGGCGGTTGCGGCCTGGCACGGGACGGCGAACCATGCGGCGGCGCAGGCGCGCGGCAAGTCGGAGATCTTCGCGGATTTCCGGATCACGGTGGCGGAGTCGTTGCGGTCCTATACGATGGCGGATCGGGTTGGCGGCTAGTGTGATGATTCTGAAGTTCGCCGCATTGAATGCGGCGGATTTTAGGATCTGAATCACACTAGATTCAAATAGTAGTGTGATGATTCACGCGAAATTCAATCCTTTGAATTTCACGATCAGGATACTGGCGCGTCAGGCGTCGCCGCACACATAGTCCATCAGCCGCTGCATGAAATCCTCGCCCTTCGCGATCTGCTCCAGGGCGATGAACTCGTCCGGCTTGTGCGCTTGCGCGATGTGACCGGGGCCGCAAACGACGGTGGGGATACCGGCGCGTTCCATGAACAGGCCGGCCTCGGTGCCGAACGCGACCTTGCCGTGGTCGTTGCGGCCGGTGAGCCGCTTGACTAGGGCGACGATGTCTTCGCCCGGATCGATGTTGAGGCTGAGATTGGTGCCGATATCCTCGAAAGTGAAGCCGGTTCGAGGATCGATCGCCTGCATCGCCGGTTCGAGATGCTCGCGGGCGAAGGCTTCGATCTCGGCGACGTAAGCGCTCGGGTCGTCATCCGGTAGGTGACGGATTTCGAACTCGAACACGCAGCTGTTCGGTACGATATTGAGCGAGACGCCGCCCTGGATGACGCCGACTTGAATGGTTGAATGGGTCAAGTCGAATTTGTCGTCGAACGGGCCCTCCTTCTCGATGCGCCGCGCCATCCCCTTGATGTAGGCGATCAGTTCGGCGGCGTATTCGATTGCGTTGACGGCTTGCGGGGCGAGGCTCGAATGCGCCTCCAGCCCGCGCACATGCACCCGCATCTTGGCCTTGCCCTTGTGCGCGACGATGACGTCCATGCCGGTCGGTTCGCCGACGATGCACATCGCGGGCCGCACCGGCATGTCGCGGATGATCTCCACCAGTCGCCGCGCGCCGAGATGGCCGACCTCCTCGTCATAGGAGAAAGCGAGGTGGATCGGTGTCTCTAGCCCACGCTTGAGCATCTCCAGCGCATAGGCGAGCGCGATGGCGATGAAGCCTTTCATGTCCGCCGTACCCCGGCCATACAGCCGTTCGTCGGCCTCGCGCACCGTGAAGGGATCGCTGGTCCAGTCCTGTCCATCGACAGGGACAACGTCGGTGTGCCCGCTCAGCAGAATGCCGGATTGTCCTGCGGGCCGAGCGTCGCGTAGATGTTTGCCTTGCGCTTCTCGTCGTCATAGACGCGCAGGCAGTCGACGCCGAGCTTGCCGAGATAGGCTTCCACATAGTCGATTAATTCGAGGTTCGACTCTCGGCTCGTGGTGTCGAACGCGATGAGATCGCGGATCAGATCGAGGCTTTGCAGGGTCATGGGCTTTCTTTCATCGTGGCGGCTTCGGTCACCATTTCAACGGTCCGTCGGCGAGCGCAAGCGCCAGGAAGGAAACGGTGACCACAGAGCACATTGTAGACAGCAGCACCGCAGTGGAAGACCGCGCCTCATAGGTTTTGTACCGTGCCGCGATCAGATAGACGTTCGCGCCCATCGGCATGGCCGCCGACAGTACCGCGACCGACCGCCAGACCGGATCGACATCGGGCAGCAGCGCCATTGCAGCGAACATGAAGACGGGGTAGGCGAACAGCTTGAGGGTGACCAGCAGACTGGTTTCCCATACCCGCTCCGACAGCGGTAATCCGGCGAGCGTGGCACCCATCGCGAACAGGGCGCAAGGCACGGTCGCGCCCTTGACCAGAACGACGAGACCGTCGAGCAGGGAGGGCAGGTCGATATCGAACATAGCCACAGTGGCACCGAGCAGCACCGACATCACAATGGGGTTGCGCAAGATGGCGGTCAATGCGGCTAGTGGTACCCGCCATAGGGCGCCGCGGTCGACGCGCTCGATTTCGATCAGCGCGACGGTAAACGGCATGATGATGCCGTTCTCGATGGTGATCAGCAGCGCCATCGGCAACGCCGCCGCAGGGCCGAACAGTTCGGTGGCGATCGGTAGCGCGATGAACACCGTGTTTCCGAACGAGCAGGCGATGCCTTGAATCGCCTGCTCGGTCAGCGAACGTTTGAAGACCCAGCGCGCGATGGCCATGCCGGTCAGATGCACGGCGACTGCGGCGGTCAAACAGGCGAGGACGAAGGCGCCGTCGAAATTCTCGCGCAGCGGGGCCGTCGCCATGGTGTGAAACAACATCAGGGGTAGGGTGAAATAGAACACGAACCCATTCAGGCCCTGAATACCCGGCCGGTCGATCATCTTGCGGCGCGCGGCGAAATACCCCGCCAGGATCAGGCAGAACAGCGGCAGCGTGACGGTGACGATAAGCAGAATGGTTCCCTCGGTTCGGCAGCACTACCCGCCCGTGGCGCCCTTTTCGCCCAGGGCCACGATGATGTCTATGTCGTAGCCGAGTCCCTGCAATATTTCCATCGTATGTTCGCCGACGGTCGGCGATTTGGCGAGCGGCGTGTCCTAAACGATCGGTTCGATGCCCGGCACGTTCGGGATTGGCACGCGGCCGATGCCGGGATTCACCTTGCTGACCGCCTCATAGTCGAAGCCGAGGCGTTATATGACGCCGGGCCGGAAGCTCTCGATGAACACGTCGGCGTCCACGACGCAAATGGCTCATGATCTCGACGCCTTCTGGCGCTTTCACGTCCAGCGCGATGCTCCGTTTGCCGAGATTTGCCGGGACGGAAAAGGCCGAATGGTCTTCGTAACGTTTGCTGATATAGCGCGACCAGTCGCCGCCGAGGGGCTCTACCTTGACGACATCGGCACCGTATTGGGCCAGCAGCATTCCCACATAGGGTCCGGCCACGCCCTGGCTCAAATCGACGACTTTCAGGCCCTTATACGGCGCCTCGTAACGCATCGCGCGTTCCCTTTCGTGAGATAGTTGATTAGCGGCTCTCAATAGTCATACTCGGAGATGCAAGAGCGATAATCCAGCCGCACATTTAAGGCGGCTTTGACCGAGGGAGCAACTATGAACCTGGAATTCTCCGGTGAGCATTTGGCATTCCAGCAGAAAGTTCGAACATTCCTCGAAGAGAATTTGCCGTCCGATATCCAGGACAAGATGAAGGGCGGGTTGCGGCTTGAGCGGGACGATCACGTCCGCTGGCAGAATATACTGGCCAAGCAGGGTTGGATGGCGCCTGCCTGGCCCGCGGAGTATGGCGGTTGCGGCTGGTCGACGGTCGAGCGCTACATCTTCGATGAAGAATGTGGCCGCGCCGGTGCGCCGCGTGTCATCGCGTTCGGCACCAAGATGGTTGGCCCGGTGATCTATACTTTCGGATCGGATGAGCAGAAAGCGAAGTATCTGCCACGCATCCTGAACAACGAGGATTGGTGGTGCCAGGGTTATTCCGAACCCGGATCAGGCTCGGATCTGGCGTCCCTGCAATGTAAGGCCGTCCGCGATGGCGACCACTACATCGTCAACGGGACCAAGACCTGGACGACCCTGGCGCAATGGGCCGATATGATCTTCTGCCTCGTGCGGACGAGCAATGAAGGCAAGAGACAGGAAGGCATCTCGTTCCTGCTGATCGACATGGACCAGCCCGGTATTGAGGTGAAACCGATCATCACCATCGATGGCGGGCATGAAGTCAACATGGTCCACTTTACTGATGTGAAGGTCCCCGTGGCAGACCGCGTTGGCGAAGAGAACAAGGGTTGGACCTACGCTAAATATCTGTTGCAGCATGAGCGCGGCGGCACGGCCGGGATCAGCAATTCGAAAGCGAAGGTCGGGCGTCTCAAGGAAATCGCGGGCGGCATCAAGGCGGGCGGCGAGACCCTGATGGACGATATCGATTTCAAGCGCGATGTGGCGAAAGTGGAAATCGAATTGCAGGCATTGGAATATACCGACCTGCGTTACCTGATGACGGCAGCAAGCGGCGCACCGATTGGGGCGGAAGTCAGCATGCTCAAACTGCGCGGCACGGAAATTCAGCAGCGTATCTCCGAATTGCTGATGCAGGCGATGGGCTACTACGCCAATCCCTATATGCCGGAGGCGATGGAGTATGGCTGGAACGAGGAACCTGTCGGCTTCGCGGAGGCCCCGCCGCTGGCGCCGGCCTATTTCAACATACGCAAGACGTCGATCTACGGCGGCACCAACGAAATTCAGAAAAATATCATCGCCAAGATGGTTCTTGGCCTCTAACGCAAACTGTAACTTGGACGTGGCGGAAGCAAATGGACTTTTCACTCAACGAAGAACAACAGCTACTCAAAGATAGCGTCGATCGCTTTATTCGCGAGGAATACGATCTCGACAAGCGGCGCGAACTGGCCGGATCGAGCGACGGCTATAGCGAGGAAAACTGGAACAAGATGGCCGAGCTTGGCTGGCTCGGCGCGTCCCTGCCGGAGGAATATGGCGGCTTCGGCGGCGGTCCGGTTGAAACCATGGTGGTGATGGAAGCCTTCGGCCGCGGCCTGGTCGTCGAACCCTATTTCGCGACGGTTGTTCTTGGCGCGAACTTCCTGCTGCAAGGCGGCAGCGAGGCGCTGAAGCAGGATCTACTGCCGAAACTGGCCGAAGGCAAGGTGAAGATGGCTTTCGCCTATGCCGAAAGGCAGTCGCGCTACGATCTGCACGATGTCGAATTCAAGGCGGAGAAAAGCGGTGATAGTTACGTTCTGAATGGCGAGAAGGGTGTCGTCTTCCACGCCGCCGCCGCCGACAAGATTGTCGTCTCGGCGCGGACCGGTGGCGGATCGCGCGACGCGAAAGGCATCACTGTGTTCCTCGTCGATGGTGGCGCAAATGGATTGTCGCGACGCGACTATCCGACCGTCGACGGGCTGCGCGCGTCCGAACTGACATTCGACAATGTGCAGGCGGAAGCCGTGCTGGGCGAAGTCGACAACGGTTTGTCGCTTATAGAGACGGTCGTGCAGCATGGTATCGCAGCGGTATCCGCGGAAGCCGTGGGCTGCATGGATGTGCTGCTCGATACGACGAATGAGTATCTCAAGACACGCGAGCAGTTCGGTCAGCCGATCGGCAAGTTCCAGGCGGTGCAGCACCGCATGGCCGACATGTTCATCAAATGCGAGGAAGCGCGTTCGATGTGCTACCTGGCGACCATGAAACTCGACGAATCCGAGGCGCTGGAGCGGGCGAAAACGACGTCGGCGGCCAAAGTGCAGATCGGAGAGAGCGCGCGCTTCGTTGGCCAGCAATCTGTTCAGCTGCATGGCGGCATGGGCATGACCGACGAGATGAATGTCGGCCACTACTTCAAAAGGCTGACCATGATTGATACGCTGTTCGGTGATCATAACTATCACCTGAAGCGCTACTCGGACATGTAGCTCATACGCCTCAGCCGGCTTTCCCGGCCGCGGCGTTTGCAGTGGGGAGGGTTCAAATGAAGTACGACGTCATATCCGCGGACGGTCATGTCGACTTGATCTGGCTACCGCCCGACCTGTTCACCTCCAATGCCTCCGGGCAAATGAAAGACCGGATGCCCTATGTGACCGAGGGCGAAAAGGGGCCCAAATGGGTCAGCAAGGGCGGCGGCGAGTTTGGGTTGATGAACGGCATGGGCTCGGCCGGGCGGGAATACGTTCCCGGCCAGATCTATCGCTCCGATCGGATGGCGGAAACGGGCCTGTTCGAGGACGGTAAGAAGGGCATCCGCCGGCTGACAGACCCGGACCTGCGGGTCAAGGACCAGGACCGCGACGGGGTCCGGGGCGAAGTGCTGTACGGCATTCTGGGCGCTAGCAATCGTCTTGGCGATCCGGAAGCCGCGATTGAGATGATGACGATCTACAATGCCTGGCTGGCGGATTTCAGCGATGCGCAACCGGGCCGATTTGCCGGCATTGCCTGTGTTCCCAATCACGATGTACCGGCGGCCGTCGCTGAGATCGAACGTGTTGCGGCGCGGGGCGCTGTGCGCGGAATCGAAATCGCCAACAGCCTCGACATGCTGCCGCTTTACCATCCCGACTGGGACCCGCTTTGGGCAGCGGCGAGCGCGGCGAAACAGCCGGTTCATGTGCACACGATCGGGCAGCGCAAAGTTGACACGACCGGTTTCGCGCCGATGCAGCAACGCCAGGCCTTCGCGGTGCAGATCACCAGCTTCCAGATGGGCATGTCGCGCGTTTTGATGGAGGTCATCTTCGGCGGTGTGCTGGAAACATACCCGGATGTGAAACTTGTCATCGGCGAAAGCGGCATTGGCTGGATCCCCTACGTCCTCGAGCATATGGACTTTGAGTGGGAAGATCAGTTCAAGGATTTGACCTTGAAGATGAAGCCGTCCGACTATTGGCACCGGCAGTGCAAGGCGACTTATCAATCCGACAATATCGGGCTTCGCCTGCTCGACGTGCTGGGTGAGGAGAATGTGATGTGGGGATCCGATTTCCCGCATCCGGACGGTGTGTGGCCGGACTCGCAGGAATTCCTGGAACGCGAGGTTGGGCATCTGCCGGAGGCGACGCGGCGCAAGGTGATTTGCGAGAATGCGGCGAAACTGTACGGCTTTCCGCTGCAGTAGCGGGCTCCTGAAATGCAGCGAGACGATAGCTGGATCACCGCCCATTATCTGGACGGGACGGGTGCCGCCGAGAAAATGAGTGGTGCCTTGTTGCCAAAGGACCTGGCCGGCGACCGCTGTGTGTGGATCCAACTGAACATGCTCGAATTCGCCGCCAAGATTTGGTTGCGCGAAGAAAGCCGGTTTCCGGAAGTTGTCGTCGAGGCACTGCTTGCCGACGAAACGCGGCCGCGCTGCATGATGCTCGGCGATAGCTTGTTGCTCAATCTCCGTGGCGTAAACATGAACCCGGGCGCGGACCCAGCCGATATGGTGTCGATCCGGATCTGGGCGAATGACAGGATAATCGTCAGTACGCAGCGACGGCGGCTGCGGGCTGTCAACGATGTCGAGAAGCATCTACATGACGGCACCGGACCGAAGAACGGCGCCGAACTCCTCGACGATCTATCCGACAGCCTCAGCGAGCGCATGAGCCACGTCGTGTCCAATATCAGCGATCAGGTCGATCAGCTTGAAGAGATGATTCTGGACGAGAATGAGCATGAAACGCGAACCCGTTTACGTGCCCTGCGTCGCGAAGTGATCGGACTGCGCCGCTACATTGCGCCGCAGCGCGAGGCCATGGCCGCTTTGGCAGCTGAGGATATCAGTTGGATACCCCCACGCGAGCGGCAGCATATTCGCTCCAGCGCGGATCGATTGACCCTATTCGTGGAAGATATCGATATGGTGCGCGAACGCGCTGCGATCATTCAGGACGAATTGTCGAGCAATCTGTCGGAACGCATGAACAAGAACATGTATGTGCTGTCGATTGTTGCCGGCATCTTCCTGCCGCTGACACTGATTACCGGGCTGCTTGGCATTAACGTTGCCGGCATACCTGCTGCGGATTGGCCTTGGGCGTTTGCGGCCGTAACCGGGCTATTGGTCTTATTCGGCGTGGCGGAGCTGTTTCTGCTACGACGATTGCATTGGCTCTAATCGAATTACTCAGAGGCGATACACGCGCGTCGCCGTGTCATGGAACAGCTTCGCTTTTTCGTCGGCTGAATAATTCGCCGCCAAGCGCTTGAACGAATTCCACAGCACGTTGTAGCTGCACGACAGTTTGTCGACGGGGAAGTTCGACTCGAACATGCAGCGGTCGACCCCGAAATTCTCCAGCATGTGCTCGTACCATTTGCGTGTCGCCTCGCACAGTTCCTCGCTCGTCGGCGGTTTGGGGTTCAGATGCCAATCATAACCGTTGGTATCCATGTTGATGCCGCCGAGCTTGGCGACGACGTTGGGGCAGGTTGCCAGCTCAGCGATATCCGACTGCCATTTCCCGAAATATTCATCCTGCTTGCCGGCATAAGGGCCCATGCCGACGGGGCCGCCGAGATGGTTCAGGATAATCGTCGTATCGGGAAAGGCGCGGGCAAGGTCGGTCAGTTCCGGAATTTGCGGGTGATAGCACCAGCCTTCGAAGGTCAGGTTGCGCGGCGCCAATTCGGCAAAGCCTTCGCGGAACTTTTTGTCCAGAAACAGTTCCGGTGTGGCGTCGGCGCGGGAATTGCGGACTTGATCACTGGCATCCCAAGTGCCGCTGCGCCGGATGCCGCGAAAGCGGCCGCCGCCGGCAGCAATCTGTGCATCCAGGGTCTCGCCCGCGGCGGCGCCCATCATGAGGTCGGCTGAACTGATGATCCCGGCGGCAACTCTCGTCGGGCCGTAGAGACCCGATGCGCTCATCGCCGCTATGCCGTTGACGAATTCGACTTCGCCAACAAACTTCAGCGCCTCGGGTCCGTCTGCTCGATACATGGCTCGGCATTCGATGAAGACGGTCGAGACAATATTATGGCCGGTATTCAGGTCCGCCTGGATTTCGTCCATCTGGTAGCGCGGCTCGACCCGCTCGTGGCGGAACTCCCAGAGGTGATGGTGCGGGTCGCAAATCGGGAGATTGGGCTCCAGCGTTTCTTCTTCTACGAGCGCGAGCCATGCATCATTCGTTGCCATTTGGGGAGCCTCTCCATTCGTCGCGCGTTCAATGTCAGCGCGGTGCGCACCGAAAAGCGTAGAGTCTATCGTCTGCACACACAAGATATCGGCGGTTCCGCCCGAACGCGCGGGT
>WLWY01000019.1 GCA_012103325.1 Alphaproteobacteria bacterium | reverse complement strand
TCCCAATACCACCAGCCGCCCCAACCGAGCTCGTAATAGGCCCACCAGCTGCCGAGCAGGATGCCGGCGGTGAGGAAGATCCAGGCCAGAAGCGTCCAGGGCCGCACCCACCGCGCCCAGGCCGCGTCGACCTTGCCCTCGATTAGGGCGGCGACAGCGAAGGAAAATACGATCGAGAATCCGACATAGCCGAAATAGAGCATCGGCGGATGCAGTGCGAGGCCGATATCCTGGAGCAGCGGATTGAGATCCCGGCCGTCGATGGGCGGCGGGCTGATGCGCTCGAACGGGTTCGACGTCATCAAGATGAACAGCAGGAAGGCGAAGGCGATCATCGATTGCACGGAGAGCGTCCGCGCCTTCAGCGTTGGCGGCAGATTGCTGCCGAAGATCGCGACCATGCCGCCGAACAGCGTCAGGATGAGGACCCAGAGCACCATCGAACCTTCGTGATTGCCCCATGTCGAGGAGATCTTGTAGATCATTGGCTGCAGCGAGTTGGAGTTCTGCGCCACGTTCATGACGGTAAAGTCGCTGACGGCGAAACTGTACAGCAGGCAACCGAAGGCCGTGCCGACGCAAAGGAACTGGGCGACTGCCGCCGGTGTCGCGGTTGCCATCCAGCCGTAATTGCCGCGCGCCGCGCCTGCGAGCGGCAATATTGCTTGTATCAGCGCAATGGAAAGCGCCAGCACGAGGGCAAAGTGTCCGATTTCCGCAATCACTTTGTCGGTTCCTTCCATTGGCCGGAACGTTTGAGCGCATCCGCGACTTCCGGAGGCATATATTTTTCGTCGTGTTTCGCCAGTACTTCGGATGCGACGAACACGCCGTCCGGGCCAAGCGTTCCCTGACTGACAACGCCCTGGCCTTCCCGGAACAGGTCGGGCAGCAGTCCGCCGTAGCGGACGGGAACGGTTTTACTCAAATCGGTGATGACGAATTCGGTCGTAACGCCATCCGCCGCCTTTTTCACGCTGCCCTCCTCAACCAGGCCACCAAGACGTATGTTCTGGCCCGGACGCAATTCCTTTTCCGTCAGGTCGGATGGGCTGTAGAAAAATACGATATTGTCCTGAAAGGCCGTCAGGACCAAGGCCGCGGCAATACCCAGCATGGTCAGTCCAGCCAATACGGCATAGAGGCGTCGCCGTTTGCGGGTTGCGGGCGTGCGCATCGGGCTGCTTGCGCTCATGATGACACCTCGTCGCCAGTGCGGCCACGCCGCTCAGTGCGCAACGCTTTCAATGTGTTCTCATTGCGCCGCAAGTCGCGAAGCGACAGGCCGAGCAATGTCACCAGGATAATTGCGGCGAGAATATAGGCGGGCCAAATGTAGGGCGCATACCCACCCATGGCGAAAAACTCGGTCAGCGTTTCCATCAGCCGTGCACCTGACCGATGCGAATGTTTCGGATCTTCGCTGCCGCAATCTCACTGCGCAATCGCACGATCAACACGGCGAAATAGAACGCGGTAAAGCCGACCGCCATGATCAGCAGGGGCCACAGCATCGACGGGTGAATGGCCGGGCCGTCCAATCTGACGACGCTCGCGGGCTGATGCAGGGTATTCCACCAGTCCACGGAGAATTTGATGATCGGCACATTCACGGCGCCGACCAGTGCCAGAATACTCGCGGCGCGCTGGCCGCGGGTCGGTTCATCAAAGGCGTCGACGAGGGCCATGTAGCCAATATAGAGGAACAGCAGGATCAGGACAGATGTCATTCGCGCGTCCCATTCCCACCAGGTTCCCCACATGGGCTTGCCCCACAGCGAACCGGTGGCAAGGCAGATAACGGTGAAGCACGCGCCAATCGGGGCGCTTGCTTTCGCTGCCAGAAAGCCGAGAGGATGACGCCAGATCAACGCCGTGGCGCTTGCGATCGCCATCGACGCATATACGAACAGGGCCATCCAGGCGGCCGGGACGTGGACATACATGATTCGCACGGTTTCGCCCTGCTGGTAGTCCTGCGGGGCTTGGATCAGGCCGAGATACAGCCCCGTGCCGATGCTCAACGCCGCCAACCAGGCGACCCACGGCAGAACCGGGTTGGCGATACGCAGGAATTGGTTCGGGTTCGCGAATCTATGCATAGGGCTCTATATAATCGTGAAGCGGCACGGGACCAAAACTCTTTTCGTCGCACCCCGGCAATGCGTTGCGGGGCGGCTGCGCATAACGACGCATTTACCCTGAAAACCACGTTAAAATCCTATCCATCACCATGACTTTATTGACGGTTACTAAGTTATATGTATATACATAGAAATGAAACGTAATCGCGATATCCGTTCGATCGAATCAAGCGCCGAAATCTGCGCCTGTTTCGCGTTGCGAAAGACGGCGCGCGCGGTAACGCAGTATTACGACGCCATGCTCAAGCCTTGCGGTCTTCGGACCACGCAATACAGCTTGCTGATGAACGTTGCGCGCGAAGAGCCGGTGGGCATTTCGCGCCTCGCCGAAAGCATGGGTATGGACCAGACGACGGTGACGCGGAATGTGCGGATTCTCGTTTCACAAGGTCTGTTGGTCAGTGCGCCGGGCCGCGACCGACGGCAGCGTCTGTTGTCGCTGACGGATGCTGGATACGACGCGCTGGATCGAGCGCAGCCGCTGTGGCACGCCGCACAGTCCGCCTTCGTTCAGAATATCGGCGACGATGACTGGTCGTCCCTGCTTGGCAGATTGAAGGCGGCGCGAGATGCGACCAACGCTGCCGCGAAATAACGGAACCCACCGCAATGATCCGCATTAGAAGTGTGGCAGAAAATACAGGGTACTTGTCTTTGCGGCCAATAAATGTCGTGTGCGAAGATGATCCTCTGCCTAGGGCAGCAAAATATGGCACACGTCTCGTGATTGTCGCGGACGAGAAGGGCAAACGAACATGACAACCTGGCGTATCGGACCCGCAACGATCATTGCATGCGGCGGTATTATTTTACTCCTGTCGTTCGGTATTCGTTCTAGTTTTGGCATTTTCCTGCAGCCAATTTCAATCGACATGAATTGGTCACGCGAGATATTCGCGTTTTCGATAGCACTGCAAAATCTCTTTTGGGGCGTGTCGCAGCCGTTCGCGGGAATGATTGCCGATAAATACGGTACGGGCCGGGTCATCGTTGTGGGTGGGCTGATTTTCGCGGCCGGGACGCTCCTTATGGCCTACGCAACCACGCCGCTGTTTGCGCACGTCACGGCAGGCATCTTTGTCGGCGTTGGAATCAGCGGGTGCGGGTTTTCGATCGTCTTGGCCGCGGTGGGACGTGCCGTCCCGGCGGAGCGGCGCGCGATTGCGCTGGGCATCGCTTCGGCAGGTGGGTCGTTCGGCATGTTCGCGATGGTTCCGCTCGGTCAGGCCTTTCTTCAGGAATACGGATGGTCCACATCGTTCCTGCTCCTCGGATCCATCTCTCTGATCATGGTGCCACTGGCGGCGGCGCTGGCTGGCAAGCCCCCTGCGGATACCAGTGCGGAGCCTCAAACCGTCCGTGAGTCGCTGCGTGAAGCGGCGGGTCATTCCAGCTTTCTCTTTTTGAACGCCGGATATTTCGTCTGCGGCTTCCATGTCGCCTTCATCGCGACGCATCTGCCGTCGTATGTCATCGATCTTGGGCTGACCGCCGAACTTGGCGCCTGGGCGCTTGGCCTGATTGGGCTGATGAATGTGATCGGGGCTCTATTCGCGGGTGCATTGGGCGACAAGTTCAGCAAGAAATATCTGCTCAGCAGCCTTTATTTAGGCCGCTCCATCGTCATTACGGTGTTTGTCCTGACGCCGCCGTCCGTCGCGAGCGTGCTGATCTTCTCCGCCGCAATGGGGTTGTTGTGGCTGAGTACGGTGCCTTTGACCTCCGCGTTGGTGATGCAGATGTTCGGGTTGAAGCATGCGTCGATGCTGCTGGGCATCGTGTTTCTTACCCATCAATTGGGCAGTTTCACCGGCGCTTGGCTCGGCGGTTATCTGTTTGACCTGACTGGATCGTACGATGCGGTTTGGTGGGTATCGATCGCGCTTGGTATTGCGTCCAGCATATTGCACTGGCCGATTGACGAGCGGCCGATTGGGCGTCTCGCGACGGCCCGGTAGGCCACCCATTTAGGAGACTTCGACGCTCCATGTGATCGAATTTGGGCGCTAGTGGACACAATCTAACATATGGTACCGCTACGACGGCTTACCGAGTTTACCGGTTAGGCGCGCGATGCGCCGCGATGCGGGGCCATCACAAGCGTCGTGCAACGCGACCGGTGAGCACGGGAAGCCGCCCTGCGGGTCCCCTATCCCGGTTGCTCGATGCGTCGAAGGTCCTTGCCGATGGCACCGCATCGCCGGCAGACCTTCTCCTGCCGAGAAACCGGGATAGGGGATCGTAGCGCTACCATATGTTAGATTGTGTCCACTAGGTTGCCCGAACTGCGTTACAGTCGGATGCCTTCGGGATACGAATGATTTTCTGCGCGATGTTCCGTGCTGACGATGCAACGTCCTTGAGAGGCGTGGGTTTTGTTAATGCGTTAATGAAAATCTCGTAAAACGATAGTGAATGAGGCATCTCAAGGACGTAACGTGCCAGTCGCCATTGCAGTTTTTACGACAATCGCGTTTGCGGTGCTGTTGATCAGTTTCGACGTCTATGAAGCCGTTTATGATTTAACGCGCCAGTACGAAGCCTGGGAGCTGGACGAGATCATCCTCGTCGGCATTTCGGCTCTGGTCTCTCTGCCGGTTGCGTTCGTTTTTTATATGTCGGGACAAAATAAGAAGCTCAAGGAGCTCCTCGACCAACACGAAGCGCTGGCCGCGCGTCTCACTGAAACGAATGAGCAGCTTGTAATCGCCAGCGAAGCTAAATCTGAATTCGTTGCAACGATGAGCCATGAAATTCGGACGCCTCTGACGTCGATCAAAGGCGCGCTTGGCTTGGTGCGTTCGGACACGAAAGGCGTTGTTCCGGAAGAGGTCAAGAAGCTGCTGAATATCGCGTATCGGAATACCGACCGGCTTGCGATCCTGATCGATGACATCCTCGATTATTCGAAGATCGAGGCAGGCGAGCTGGAATACAATATCGAGCCGCTGGAAGTGGCGTCACTGGTTGAGTTGGCGGTGGAAGCGAATGAAGGCTATGGCCAACAATACGGTACGACGTTCATCATCAAGAGTGGCTTGCCGGACGCGATGATAAAGGGGGATGAAAATCGTTTGATGCAGGCGTTTTCCAACCTGATGTCAAATGCGGCGAAATTCTCGCCCCCAAATTCGGATGTCGAAATCTCGGTTGCGAGACATGACGGCCGGATGCGTTTTTCGGTTAAGGATTTTGGTTGCGGTATCCCGGAAGAATTTAGGAACCAAATTTTCGAACGTTTTTCCCGAGCAGATCAGTCCAATACGCGCACAGTCGGCGGCACGGGGCTTGGGCTGAACATCACAGCCGAAATTATCAAGGAACATAGTGGGACGATCGATTTTCAAACGGAGATCGACGTCGGCACGACGTTTTATTTCGAACTGCCCGAATATACCGCCGAGGAACAAAGTGCCGCTTGTTAGACCGGATCGGGGTTTGTCGGAATCGCCTCTGGCGATCCGAAAACCGCGTGAATCCGGTCTACCTGTTTCAAAATAGAGCATCTTCACAGGATCAGATGGAACCGAAATCGGTTCCGTCTGATTCTGATATGCTCTAGCCGCGATACTGGAGCCGTGTAATTCAGGTCAACGCTTGGCGGATGGCGGCGGCGCTGGCCAACGGTGCCAAGGGGAGCGCGCCCGCGAGCATCGCACCCAAAAACAACAAATGCGGCCGCACCGGCAGTGACATCGCCGCGGCGTCAATGGCGCCGACGGCGAAGATCAGGACCGGGATATAGAGCGGTAGAACGAGAACCGAAACCAGGACGCCGGCCCGCCGCGCGCCAAGTGTTAGCGAGGCGCCAATCGCGCCGATCAAGCTGAGAGTCGGCGTGCCCAGCAGCATGACGGCAAATAACGTGACGTAACTTTCTGCGGCCATATTCAGGAGCATGGCGAGCACGGGCGCAGCGGCGATCAACGGCAGGCCGGTGACCAGCCAATGCGCTGTCGCCTTGGCCAGAACGATTGCCTCCAAAGGTAGGGCGGATAGCGCCAGCAGTTCCAACGAGCCGTCGTCGTAATCGCTCAGGAACATTCGGTCGAGCGACAGAAGGGTTGCCAGCATCGCGCAGACCCAAACCACACCGGCGGCGATTCGCGCCAGAATATTGCCCTCCGGCCCGACACCGAACGGGAAAAGCGCCACCGTAATGACGAAAAACATGACCACGACGACGATATCGGATCCCTGACGCAGGGATATGCGGAGGTCGCGCGCGAGAATGTGGCGGAATGCGCCGATCAAAGTGAAACCTCCGGGGCGAACCGGTCGAGGTCCAGAGCCACCGCGTCGTGAATACCAAGGTCGATATGGGTGGACAAGACAACGATGCCACCTGTCGCGCGATGCGCGGCGATCAGATCCACCATCACCGAAACGGACGCGCTGTCCAGGGCGATGGTAGGCTCGTCAAGCAGCCATAACGGCGCCGGGCTTGCGATGATTCGGGCGAGGTTCAGACGCCGTTGCTGTCCGGCTGAAAGGAGCCGCGCAGCGGTATCCACCAGCGCCGCGAGCCCGAAGGTCTCCAAGGCCGTATCGACGGAACCGGTCCCGCCGTTGACGCCGGACCAGAATGCCAGGTTTTCAGCGACAGTGAGCACCGGTTTGATGGCGTCCTTGTGGCCAACATAATGCAGCGACGAACGATGACCTTCCGGGTCGTCGCGCACGGGAATCCCATCCCGCAGCAACGCGCCGTCGATGGGCTGCAGCAAGCCCGCCATCAACCGCAGCAGGCTCGACTTTCCACTGCCGTTAGGACCTCTAAGAATCAGTGCACCGCCAGCCGGAACGGCAAAACTAAGCCCCGCGAACACGGTCCGTTCGCCGCGGATGCAAAGTAGGTTTTCGCCGGAAAAACTTGGTGCTGCGGTGTTCGGCATGTCTCTGCTGCGCGACGG
This sequence comes from Alphaproteobacteria bacterium, assembly GCA_012103325.1. Classification (GTDB taxonomy): domain Bacteria; phylum Pseudomonadota; class Alphaproteobacteria; order UBA8366. The sequence goes on along the minus strand of WLWY01000019.1, from coordinate 33,541 downwards.
GTTGGACTAGGTCATGAACTCATAAAATGCGATCAAGATCAGCGCAGTTTATGAGTTCATGACCGAGCCGAGATATACCACATCGGCGGCGCGATAGCGTCCCGTATTGGTGAAGTTTGAAAATGGAAATAGGGAGCGACCGCCAGGGGTGGGCTGGCGATCGCTCCCAAGGTGCGGTCTAAATGGACCGCGGAGCGAGACTGATGGGATCAGTCCCGACTGAGAGGGGAGGTCTCAGCAGCCTTTATAAAAACAAAGGTCTGTGGCGAATTAAGGCCTGGATTGAGGCAACATTATGTCAAACGGACTATGCCGCTTTCGCCGCGTTATACCAAGGAGCGTTGATAGTGACCCATAGAGACAGCTTAGCGCGGTTTTCGGCGAGGAGCGTGCGGCGCGGCGATGCGGGGCATCGGGAGCCGTGCGCGACGCTGTCCGAAAGCCGCGCCAAGATGCCGTTCCGGTCGCGCATGCGGCCCGTCGGAGGGCGTCGGAACGGCTTGACGATGCCCCGCATCGCCTGCGCCGCCCCTCCTACCCGACGGACCGCATGCGCGATCTCTATGGGTTACTATCATCGCCCCTTGGTATTAATCGTCGGTCCGTCCAGCGGGTTGCGCGAACAGCGCTTGTCGCCCCGCTGCGTCGATTTCGGCAGGTCCGCCGGAAACGAACGCGGCGAGATAGCTTGCCGTCGCCCGCATTTTCTCTTCGACGGCAGGAAGGTTGCCGCTGCGCCCGGTACCGCGGGAGAGCATGGCGTTATGCTGCCATTCCGCCTGTTCGAAGATTGCGTGACAATAGGCGACCGCTGCCGCGAGGTCGGACCCCAAAAGATCCAATCGCCCTGCATTGGTTTCGTACACTGATCGTGATGAAAACCCCGCAGAGTCGGATCCGTCCATGATCTCGTTCGACCGGTACAGATCATTTCGCCCGTCCGCATTGTTCTGGCTGGCCTGGATGGCAAGCCATTGGGCAAGGGCAACAATTTCGCCATGGATCGCTGCCGCAAGAACGCGGGCGTCGTCGGATTGGCGCGCAGTCTTGTCGTCACGCTCCATTTGCGCGTGATAAATGATCGCGGCGGCGATCCCCAGCAGACCGATCACCGTGCCAGCGAAGGCGCCAACGGCGGCGTTTAACCCGGGAGGCGTATTTTGCAGCCACAGACGCACTTCGGGATTTAACAGCGCGAAGGCGATCGCCGCTATCGCCAGAAAAATCATGGCACCACTGAAAGCGATAGGTTCTGGAAGCAGTCTCTTCATCGGGTCACTTTGGTGCGAGGAAGGAATTGGCGCAAGTCGCGATCAACCACCGCTGTAATACGGTGTTCTGTGGGTTCTTAAAAAGAGATAGCGTCTCTGCCGGTTTGACTCAGTCGTATTTTCGGATGTCGTCGATGATCTTACCGTCATTCGGCAGGCTGCCGGATGGGGCGAGTTCCACTGTCGTGCGTACCTTGCATTCGGACTGGAAGGAATCCGCGATCGCCGCTGCAAGGCCGTCGTCCTGGGATGCAGTCTCGCACCGCAGCGTTACTGTATCGAGGCCACCATCTTCGTCGATGATCAGTCGCATCCGCGTAACGTCCGCGTGTTTCTTCAATACCCGGTCGACCTGCACCGGATCGACAAACATGCCGCGGACTTTCGTGCGCTGGTCGGCGCGTCCCATCCAGCCTTTGATGCGTGGGGCGGTGCGGCCGCAAGGGCTGATCCCCGGCAGAATTGCAGAGAGATCGCCGGTTCCGAAACGGACCAGCGGATAATCTTCGTTGAGGAGTGTCACCACGACCTCGCCGACATTTCCTTCCGCAACGGGGTCACCGGTACCTGGACGGACAATTTCAAGGATGATGCCCTCGTCGATAATCATGCCTTCCTGGGCTTCCGACTCATAAGCGATGTTGCCGACGTCTGCCGTTCCGTAACCCTGCAGCACCTTGATCCCACGCTCCGCATATTCTTTTCGCAGCGGGGGCAGCAGCGCGCCGCCGCCGACCAACGCCTTCTTGATCGACGAGATGTCGGTGCCGAGCTCGTCTGCCTTGGCGAGCAGAAGTTTAAGGAAGTCGGGCGTTCCGGCATAACCGTCCGGACGGAAATGGGCGATGGTTTGCACCTGCAGATCGGTCTGGCCGACGCCGCCCGGCACAACGGCGCAGCCGACGGTACGCGCGGCGCCGTCGAAGAGAAATCCCGCCGGCGTCAGGTGATAGGAAAAACAGTTGTGGATGATATCGCCGGCGCGGAAGCCCGCCGCGTAGAGCGCCCGCGCCATGCGCCAGAAATCGGCCTTCTGTCCCTCGGGTTCGGCGATTGGACCTGGCGACAGGAAGAGCCGCGCCATCTGGCCCACGGGGGTTGCGTTGAGCCCGCCGAAAGGCGGTGACTTCGCCTGCAGATCAATCAGGTCGCTCTTGCGCGTCACCGGCAGACTGGCGAGGGCGTCCCGGCTGGTGATCGATTCCGGGTCGATTTCCGCCAGCGTTTTGGCGTAGCCCTCGGTGGATTTCGCCAGTGCGATTTGCTTCGGCAGTGCTGCCATAAGCGCGCGTTCGCGCTGTTCAGGGTCGCGGGTTTCGAGCTCGTCGAAATATTCGGTCAATGTCGCGCCCCCCTTTTTGTTCCGCGCGCTGGGCGCGTGGCGTTTAGAGCCAGCGCTTGCGCCGCCGGTAATGTTTAACATCCCGGAAGCTCTTACGGCCACTGCCGGAGAGACCGAGATAGAATTCCTTCACGTCTTCGTTTTCACGCAACTCCGAGGCTGCGCCGTCGAGCACGATGCGACCGCTTTCCAGAATGTAGCCGTAGCGCGCATATCGGAGTGCCATGTTGGTGTTCTGCTCCGCGAGCAGAAAGGTCACGCCTTCGTCCTCGTTCAATCGCGTAACGATTCCGAAAATCTCTTCGACCAATTGCGGCGCGAGGCCCATGGACGGTTCGTCCAGCAGGATCATGCTTGGCCGCGCCATCAGGGCGCGCCCAATGGCGACCATTTGCTGTTCGCCGCCGGAGGTATAGCCTGCCTGGCTGCGGCGGCGTTCTTTCAAACGCGGAAAATACGTATAGACCTTTTCCAGATCCGCTTCGACGTTGGCCTTCCCGTCGGAGCGGGTATAGGCCCCGGTCATCAGATTATCTTCAACCGTCAGATGTTCGAAGCAGTGACGGCCCTCCATGACCTGAACAACGCCTTTCTTGACCAGTTCATGCGGCGTTAGCCGGTCGATCCGCTCACCTTTGTATTCGATAGTGCCTTTGGTCACGTCGCCGCGTTCCGCCCTCAGCAGGTTGGAGATCGCTTTGAGCGTTGTCGTTTTGCCGGCGCCGTTGGCCCCGAGGAGGGCGACGATGCCTCCCAGGGGGACCTCGAACGAAACGCCCCGCAACACTAAGATGACGTGGTCGTAGATCACCTCGACGTTGTTGACGTTTAGCAGGATGTTTCCGTTCTCGGCCATATCCAACGGTTCCAGTTACTGGTTATTGCCTCGCGCTCAGCCTTCTTTCGAGCAGTCGCGCGGGGTGATGTTGTTTTCCTTGGCGTAGGCCGCCGCGGCTTTCTTGATCTGACCGCGAACGATGTCGTACATCGGCGTGTACCACTTGCTCACGATCTTCCACTCGGAACCCGTCCATTGCTGGAAGGTGACCGGCCCGCCGCCTTCATGATCCTCACAGGTGATTTTGTGCGGATTCATGTAGCCTTTGAGGCCCAGCTTCTCGAGTTTGGCCGCTGTCAGATCGAGGTTTTCCATACCCCAGCGGACTTCCTCGCCACCGATCGGCTTGTTACCGTATTTGCCCATCGCGGTGCGGATGGCCTCGGTGTTGTAGACGGAGTTGATGATGCCCCGGTTGTAGAGGACTTCACCCCAGTGGTTTTCCTTCGCCTTGGCAAGATTGCCGTCATAGACGTATTTCAGAATGTCCTGATGCACGCCGAAGTCGGTTCCCGTCGCGTGGAAGGTCGCTGCTTTATATCCCTTTGCGGCATCGCCGGCGGGGATAACGTCATTCTCCGAACCCGACCACCAGACGCCGATGAAGTGATCCATCGGGAAGTTGATCGCGGCCGCTTCCTTGATGGCGACCTGATTCATCACGCCCCAGCCCCAGATGAAGATGTAATCGGGCTTGTAGCGGCGAACCTGCAGCCAGGTTGACTTCTGCTCCTGACCTGGATGATCGACGGCCAGCAGCTTGAGGTCGTATCCGAACTTTTTCGAAAGAAGCTCAAGCGTGGAGATCGGCTCTTTGCCATAGGCGCTGTTGTGATAGACAAGCGCGATTTTCTTGTCCTTCAACTTGTCCATGCCGCCTTCTTGCTCGCCGACATATTTGATGAAGGTGGTGGCCTGGCTCCAATAGCTGGTCGGTGCGGTGAAGGCCCATTTGAAAACGGTGCCATCGCCCGCCGCCGTACGACCGTAACCCATCGAGTGAATTGGAATTTTATCGACCGGCGCCTTCGGGATCAGCTGATAGGTGATGCCCGTGCTGTAGGGGTTAACGACTACGGCGCCCTTTTCACCATTGTTCTTGAGGCGTTCGTAGCACTCGACACCGATCTTCGTATTGTACTTGGTGTCGCACTCTTCCCAAGCGATTTTGACGCCGTTGATGCCGCCGTCCCGCTTGTTGATCATCGTCATGTAATCGCGAATACCGTTCGCATTCGGAATACCGTTCGGCGCGTATGGCCCCGTGCGATAGACCAGAAGCGGTAGAAAGACTTCGCCAGCCGCCATGACCTTGGTCGCGGCGATGCCGGTCACGGCAACCGCAAAACCCGCGGCCACCAGAGACAGTTTTTTGAAGTTCATTACTTTCTCCCTTTCAATTACGACACAAAAACGTACTAGTCGTTTGATGTATCGAGCTAAATCCTATCATGCCGCGGTTGAGCCGGTAAACGATTAGGCCGGCTGTCCGTCAGCTTATCATTGCGTCTTTTCTCGTTACCCCTAATTCCGTACTCGGACACCCTCCTAGTACGGAAATGGCCATCGGCGAAGCTTTTCTTTGCCGATGGACCACAGCCGCGCAAGCCCGGCCGGTTCGAAGATGACGAAGATCACAATCAGCGATCCGAAGATCATGATCTCGATATGTTTTTGTACGTCCGTTGCCATCTCGAGACCAACGAGATGCGGCACGTTTGTTAGAATGATCGGGGTTAGCCAGATGAAGGCAGCGCCGAGGAACGACCCCAGAATGCTGCCAAGGCCCCCGATAATCACCATGAAGAGGACGTCGAAGGACACGACGATATCGAACGCTTCCGTTTCGGCGCTGCCCAGGTAGGAGAAGACCAGGAGCGCGCCTGCGACACCGCAATAGAAGGAGCTGATCGCGAAGGCCAGAAGCTTGTTCGGGAGAAGCCGAATGCCGATAATTTCGGCAGCGATGTCCATATCGCGGATCGCCATCCAGTGGCGTCCGATCCGGCCGCGCACGAGGTTCTTCGCGATAAAAGCGAACACGACACAGAATGTCAGGACGAGAAAATAGCGTGTCTCCGGCGTCGCGGTCGGCCCGGTCATCATATGGCCGAACATCTCGCGTGGCGGTGCGGTGATCGTGCCGCTCGGGCTGTAGTTCACCCACCACGCCACCTTGTTGAACATCCAGAGAAGGAAGAACTGGGCGGCAAAAGTCGCAACCGCCAGGTAGAAGCCCTTGATCCGAAGACTCGGGATGCCGAACATGATGCCGACCGCCGCCGCGGAAAGGCCCGACAGCAAAAAGACAATAATGATATTCAAGTCGGGAAATGCGGTCGTAATCTTATATGCCGAATAGGCGCCCATCGCCATGAAGGCACCTGTGCCCAGCGACAGCAAGCCGGCATAACCGGTCAGAATATTCAGCCCGAGCGCCGCGATCGTGAAGATCAGCATCGGAATGAGTACCGCCTGCAGCAGATATTCCGTGGCGTAGAACGGAACGATCAGATAGGCCACGAGGATGACCGCGGTCACAAACCATCGATCCTGGGCAATCGGGAAGATCGCCTGATCGGCGTTGTAGGTGGTCTTGAACTGACCGGTTTCGCGGTAAAACATCGGCTAGGAGCCTATCTGTGTAATGATTGTGGTCTGCATCGACCAGAGAGACGCGCGAGTTAGGAGGGGGTGCGCCGGCGATGCCGGCAGCATCGTCAAGCGCCCACGACGCGGGTCGCACGTCTCTCTGGTCGACCCGAAGGGCCATATTTTCAAGGCCTTGGGACGTCGTCTGGTGCCACTCGCGATGCTTCCGGCATCGCCACGTGGCTCCATCCTAGCCCAAGGCCTTGAAAATATGGTGCAGATCATAAGCATTACACAGATAGGCTCCTAAACTCTTTCAATGATCCGCTCGCCGAACAGGCCTTGCGGACGGAAGAACAAAAACACCATGGCGAGCATGTAGGCGAACCAGTTTTCGATCGCGCCGCCCACCGCCGGGCCCCAATACACTTCAGCGACTTTTTCTCCCATGCCGATGATGAGGCCGCCGATGATCGCACCGGGCACCGAAGTGAACCCGCCGAGGATGAGAACCGGCAGCGCCTTGAACGCGATCAGGGAGAGCGAAAACTGCACGCCGCTTTTCGCACCCCACATGACGCCGGCCACCAGCGCGACGATGCCCGCGACGGACCAGACCGTAACCCAGATCGTCTTAAGCGGAATGCCGATGGAGAGTGCGGCCTGGTGATCGTCCGCCACCGCGCGGAGCGCGCGGCCCATGGGCGTGAACTGGAAGAAAAGGGCGAGGGACGCGACCAGGGACGCGCCGACCGCAGCGGCGATTATATCGAAACTGTTCAGCAGCATGCCGCCGACATCCATCGAAATCTCGGGTATGCCGATGTTGAGAGCCTTCACGTTCGCGCCCCAGAGGAGTTCTCCGAATCCTTCGAGGAAGAACGCCAGCCCGATGGTCGACATGAAGAGGATGATGTCCGGCTGATTCACCAGATGCCGCAGGATCAGATATTCGATGATGTAGGCCAACGCCACCATGACCCCCATCGTGATGATGATTGCCAGCCAAATCGGGACGCCATAATCGATCAGGCCGACCAGCGTTAAAGCCGCGAACAGGACCATGATGCCCTGGGCGAAATTGAAGACGCCCGACGCCTTGAAGATCAGCACGAAGCCAAGAGCGACAAGTGAATACATGACGCCGGTAAGCAACCCGCTGATCACAACTTCGCCAAAGAACACATAATCTTCGGCAATACCCAAAATGGGCACTATCGTGATGGCTTCGAGAAATTCCATTTGGCTTTACGCTTTCTTTCCACTCAGTCGTGCGAGACGCCAAGATAGGCGTCGATGACACCTTGATTGCTGCGGACTTCGTCCGGTGTTCCGTCGGCAATCTTTCGCCCGTAATCCAGCACCACGACCCGGTCGGAGATGTCCATGACCACGCTCATATCATGCTCGATCAGCGCGATCGTGGTGCCGAACTCGTCATTCACATCCAGGATAAAGCGGCACATGTCCTCTTTTTCCTCGGAGTTCATGCCCGCCATCGGTTCGTCCAGCAGCAGCAGATCGGGTTCCGCCGCCAACGCACGGCCCAGCTCGACCCGCTTCTGCAAGCCGTAGGGCAGCCGGCCGACCGGCGTCTTGCGGATTGCCTGAATTTCCAGGAAATCGATGACGTTCTCGACGATGGTGCGGTGTTCCAGCTCTTCCGCTTTGGCGGGGCCCCAATGAAGCGCCTGCCAGAGGAAGTTCCGGTGCATTTTCGTGTTCCGCCCGGTCATGATGTTGTCAAGCGTCGTCATGCCGCGGAACAGGGCGATGTTCTGGAAGGTGCGTGCGATACCGGATTGGGCTGATTGGTCGGGGCGCATTTCGGGGCGCTTGGTACCCTTATAAGTGATCGAGCCTTCATTCGGGTGGTAGAACCCGTTGATCACATTCAGCATCGATGACTTGCCGGCGCCGTTCGGGCCGATAATGGCGCGAACTTCGCCCTTCCGGATGTCGAAACTGACACTGTCCAGCGCCTTGACGCCGCCGAAGCTGAGTGAAATATCGTCAACCGATAGCAGCGTTTCGTTGAAAACGCGCGCTTGCGCCGCCGATGTCTGGGTTTCTTCAACCATGGTGGTCATTCGGCAGCGTGGCGGGCCAATGTGCCTGCCTCGTTGGATGTTACGTCCACGTTCCGAATCTCCAGGTCGGCCTTCACCGTATCCGTGCGGCCGTCTTCGAATGTGACCTGCGTTTCGATCTCGCAGTGGGTCTGATCGGAATTGAGGGCGTCGATGAGTGCCTTGTAACGCTCGGCCACGATGCGGCGCCGAACCTTGCGTGTTCGGGTCAATTCGCCATCGTCGGCATCCAATTCCTTATTCAAAATTAGAAAACGATGAATTTGCGAGTCGGCCATCTTTTCTTCTTTCATCAAATCCGCGTTCACCTGTGCGATTTGTTCGGCAATAAGGTCGTAAACCAATGGGCTGGCGGCAAGTTCCTGATAGCTGGCATAGGAAATGTTCTGCTTCTCGGCCCAGTTGCCGACCGCGTTCAGGTCGATATTGATAAAGGCGGATACGTAGTCGTGGCCGTCGCCGAAGGTTACGGCTTCCGAAATGGTCGGGAAGAACTTCAGTTTGTTCTCGATATATTTCGGCGAGAAGATTGAACCGTTGTTGAGTTTTCCAACGTCCTTCGCGCGGTCGATGATGCGTAGGTGCCCGTCCTCGCCGATAAAACCTGCATCGCCGGTATGCACCCAGCCATCGGATGTTTTCGTTTCCGCTGTCGCTTCGGGATTCTTGTAATATTCTTGAAAGACGCCGGGGCTGCGGAACAGAACCTCGCCATTTTCGGCAATCCGAAGCTCGACCTCAGGGGCGGGGGTGCCGACGGTATCCGGTTTGATTTCCCCATCGGGTTGAATGGTGACGAACACGCTGGCTTCGGTGCTGCCGTAAAGCTGTTTCAGATTCAGGCCGAGGCCGCGGTAAAAGTTGAAAATATCAGGCCCTATCGCTTCTCCGGCCGTGTAGCCGAGCCGCACACGGCTTAAGCCAAGATTGTTCTTGAGAGGCCCTATTACGAGGATGTTGCCCAGCCAGAACAGAATTCTGTCGGTTACCGAAACGGGTGCGCCGTCCAGAATTTTCGGCCCGCAACGGCGTGCCACTTCCATGAAATAGTGGAACATCTTCCGTTTGATCCAACTGGCGTCTTCGATCCGGATCATCACGGTCGTTAGAAGATTTTCGAAGATCGTTGGTGGCGCAAAGAAGTAAGAAGGGCCGAGTTCCCGCAGGTCGGTCAATACCGTGTCCGGCGATTCAGGGCAGGAGACACAGAAGCCCACGACATAGGATTGCGCATAGGAAAAGATATGATCGCCGATCCATGCCATCGGCAGATAGGCCAGAATGTTGTCGGTTTCCTGCAGATTTTCGCGCACGGCCGCGTTATAGGCCGTCTTGAGCACATTCGTGTGGCTTAATACCACGCCCTTCGGACGTCCGGTGGTGCCGGACGTATACGCCATGACGGCTGCGTCATCGCCCTTGGTCGCCGCTACGGATTGGTCGAAAAAATCGGGGTTGGCTGCGTCGTAGGCTCGCCCCTTTTCGATGACGGAATCACAGCTATTCAGATAGTCCTCTGTGTAATGCCGCATTCCACGAGGATCGTCATAGATGATCGCGTGAAGCGGCTCGTGGCCTTCGGAAATGAGAAGCAGCTTGTCCACTTGCTCCTGATCTTCGGCGATCGCGAAACGGATCTCAGCATGATCGAGGACATATCCCAATTCGTCGGCAACCATGTCCTGATAGACGGGTACGGGGATGGCGCCGATCGACTGTGCGGCGGCCATCGACCAGTAAAGCCGGGGCCGATTGTCGCCGATGATCGCAAGTTTGTCGCCGGCGTTGCATCCGAGCGCCTTCAGCCCGCAGGCGAGCGACCGGATCTCCTTGGCGCTTTCCGCCCAGTTCCAGGTTTGCCAGATGCCCAGGGCCTTTTCCCGCATCGCCGGCATCTGACCGCGTTCGCGCGCATTGTATTGCAGGAGTTTCGGGAATGTATCGTAGGTGGAAATATCGACAGAAACCGTCACGGCGTCGTTTTCCGTTGCTCCAGAGAGAAACCGAATAGTGGCCCCCACATATGCAATGGATGGCGCTGCGGCGCTGTCATTCCTTTGGCTCCCTGTCTCATCGCTCGTATTTTTTTCCGACTGAAGTCGGTTGTTGTTTGTGCGAAAACTCGTAGCGACTGTTGCGTAAAAGGTCAAGCGATCACTGGTCGCACGAATGCGTGATGTGAGATGGCCGCCTTTCGGTGTTTTCAGCCCTGATTTGTCGTGTTTCCGGCGCCAGCTCGATCCCGACTTCATGCAGCGGCTTTGCATGGGATTTATCCATCGAAGGTGTCGTTGTATTCGTGTGGAGCTTGGTTCATCGGGGACGTTTTCCTATATTTTGTGCCAGGACGCAGTTTGGGATGGGGAGACGCAACATTAGCCAGTATCGGTTGCAGCGTTTTCGGCAAGGTCATGCCGTCTAACACCGTCGGGAACGCTATGGCAGGGGACCGCGATTGCGTCATCGACGTGAACGGGCAGGGCATCGCGGTTCGAAGGATTCCGGCACCGTCAAATCTTGGCGAACCGGCGCCTATCCTCGTGTTCCTGCACGAAGGCCTCGGGTGCGTCGGGATGTGGAAGGATTTTCCGGATGCGCTATCCGCGGCGACGGGGTGTTCTGCACTTATTTACGACCGGTTGGGACATGGCGGTTCCGGGCCGGCCGAGACGATGCGAGATCTGACCTATTTCGAGAATGAGGCGTATTCGGTGTTACCCGCCCTTCTATCGGCCAGTGGCGTAACCGATTCCATTCTCATCGGGCATTCCGATGGAGGCACCATTGCCCTGTTGCATGCTGGTCGCGCAAGGGTTCGGGGCGTCGTTACCGAGGCCGCTCACGTCTTCGTCGAGCCGGAATCGCGCGCCGGTGTTGCGGCGGCTAAGAGCGCCTGGCAAGACGAGAGGTTTCGTAAACGCTTGGCGCGATACCACGGCGTCGGGACGGAAGCGATGTTCACGGCCTGGTTCGACATGTGGTCCGCGCCTTGGTTTCAGGACTGGAATATCGAAGACGCACTTCCCGCCATCGATTGCCCGGTTCTTGCGATACAGGGCAATGACGACGAATACGGAACCGCCGCCCAGGTCGCCGCCATCGCCCGCGGCGTATCGGGTCCGGTGACGACGTTGCTCGTAGCCGGCTGCGGTCATTCGCCGCATATTCAGGCGCGCGACGTCGTTCTGGATCGAATGGCGGCCTTTGTCCGGTCCTTAATTGAATAACGCCTACACCAAGGCTGTCGATTAGCCGGGCAGGTTTGCCAGGTCGGCTGCGATTTCGCGACCCCGAGCGGCCTGTTCGGTGGCGATGGCTGCGCACTGTCCCGTATAGGCGGTCGGGTCGAGCAGAGCTGCGACTTCGTCGGCGCTCAGATGTGCGCGAACCGCTTCCTCCTTGGCGAGCAAAGATTCGAAGGATTTGTCGCTGGTCGCGGCAGCCTGTGCGGCATCGTAAATCGCGTCATGGGCTTCCTGACGTCCGATATGGGCGCCGAGCGACAGCATCAGAGCCTCTCCCATGATCAAGCCGCCGGACAGGTCGAGATTACGGCGCATGCGGCCTTCGTCGACCTGAAGGCCGGCGATCAGAGCCTCCATCCGGCTCAATATGTCGCCGGTCAGTTCGCAGCTTTTTTGCAACGCGCTGGACATCATGAGGCTCGTCGTGCGGTCGGCTTCGTGTTCGGTCTGCATCGCTTCGAGCGCCAGCGGCACCAACGCGCGTATCTCGGCCGCCGCCGCGATCATGTCCTGCGTCAGCTTTGGGTTGCGTTTCTGCGGCATTGTGCTGCTGCCGACCGTACCCGGTGGGACCGGTTCTTCGACCTCGCCGAACTCCTGTTTCATCTGGGTATAGATTTCGCGCGCGATCTTGCTGCTCGTCGCGGCGAGCATGCCGAGCAGACAGACATATTCGGCCTGGTGGTCGCCAATCGTGCGAGCCGGAACGGGCATGGGAACCATGTCGAGGTGGGCTGCCATCCGCGCTTGAATGTCCGGGCCCAGTGCACCAAAGGAGGCGAATGTGCCGGCCGCCCCGCCCAGCATCGCGCAGAAGACGCGCGGTTCCGCTTCTCGGAGCCGCTCCGTATGGCGGCAAAGTTCATCGATCCAGATGCCGACCTTGAAGCCGAATGTCGCGGGCACCGCATGTTGGCCATGAGTTCGTCCGGGCAGCGCCATATCCTTGGTCCGCTCCGCAAGGTCTGCCATTCCAGTCAAGATACGGCCGATCTGGCGAAGGAAAATCCAGTGCGCCTGCCGCAGCAGCAGCAATTGCCCGGTTTGGGTAATATTCTGTGTGGTGGCGCCCCAATGGACGTAGCCGCCGGCGTCATCGCCGCAGACGCGCGCCAGATCCCATATCAGGGGGACCAGAGGATGAGCCGTCCGGCGCAGACCTTCCTCGACGCGGTCACGGTCCAGCAGTTCAAGCCGCGACCGTTCCACGATTATGGCCGCGGCCGCCTCTGGAATGACCCCGAGTTCGGCTTCCGCCTTGGCGAGTGCGGCTTCCACATCGAGCCACGCCTGCCAGCGCGCATCGATAGTGAACAGAGCGCGGATACCGGCTTCCGGTACACGCATCGATGTTGGGTTGTCTTCCATACGGGATCTCCCAGTAAGCGTTGTGATTTATGGTTAAATTATTGAAAAAATGGACAAATTCCATTCAATAACATTGCTATCTCAAGCCGCAAATGCGAATTTTAGCGAGAGCAGAGGCAACAAGGTAAAATAGTATCTCGCTCTCGATATTGTGAATTGAGAATCGCCCAACAGACGATTTGGTGCTATAGAGCAATACATTACGTTTTCCAACCGGAGGTTATAATGCCCGAGCAGCCGAATAAGCTGACGAAAGAAGAGGTCCGAGAAATTGATCGCCATGTCGGCAGCAGACTGAGATATCGGCGAATTATGATGGATTACAGTCAAACCTACCTTGCCGATCAAGTGGGCTTGTCCTTTCAACAATTTCAGAAGTACGAAAAAGGCACGAACCGTATTAGTGCCAGTAAGTTGCATGAGTTTGCCCGTTTGCTGGATGTCCCGGTTTCGTTTTTCTTCGATGACATGCCGACCGATATGAAGGCCGCATCGCAAGCGACGCCGCCCGTCATTACGGCGGACGATAATCCGTTCGATGAGCCTGAAGTCCAGGAGTTCGTTAAAACCTACCGACTTATTCCCGATGCCGCCGTACGCCGCGCAATCTTCCTCGCCGTAAAAGCGGTGGCGCGTTCCATGACGGACGAGGACATAGACGATGGCGACGAGGAAGTAGCACAGGATGTTGCATGATACGCGTCCAGCGTGACGGGTATCTGACGACGATAATCATCGACAGGCCGGAACGGCGCAACGCGCTGAACTGGGACATGATAGGTACCTTGGGCGATGCTATCGCGGAAAGCGACGCGTCTCCTGAATGCCGCTGTATTCTCATAAAAGGAGTGTCCGACCAGTTCTGCGCCGGCCGCGATCTCGATGCCGCCGGCGGTGCGGGTACGTTTGTGCCGGCGCTTGAGGCGGACAACGCCTGGACACGGATTTTCCACCTATTGCACCGCGCAGCGACGCCGACGGTATCGGTCGGGCGTGGTTATGCGGTTGCCGGCGGTTTCACCTTGGCGATGGCATGCGATTTCGTGCTGGCCGAGCGCACCGCCCGATTCGGTGCGATGGAAATGCAGAACGGATTTCCCGCAGTGATCAATACGCCCGTGCTGTCCAAACTGGTGGGCCCTCGGTTTGCCTTGGAGTTGCTGGTATTCGGCGACTTGGTCGACGCCGGGCGTTTGTATGAGATGGGTTTGATCAATCGGCTCGCATCGGATGCGGACGAGCTTGCGGAGATCGAAGCCAAATTCATCGAACGTCTGCTGGAACGCGATCCGCACGCGATTGCATTGACCAAGGAGTCGCACCGGGCGTCGGTCAATATGCCCTTGGACGATGCGTTGGCCATGGGCAAGCAATTGAACGCCTTGATCGCCGCGTCGGGCCGTCTGGAAGAAGCCGCGCGCTCTTTTTCGGCGAAACAGAAGGCGCGTAAATAGACCGAAGATGAAACTATCCCTGTCGGTACGGATCGCGGAATCGCCCAAACGAAAGGACGTAGCCGCGGTACCGGTTGAAACCGTCGCGGCTTGTGCGAAAGCCGCCGGGTTTTCCGGACTTTCCATGCGCGCGTCCGTCGTCGGGATCGAATCCCCGCAAGAGCGGGTCCGTCAGGTGCGTGAGATGCTGGACCGGTTGGGACTTCTCGTTTCGATGGTGACCGGCGATCTGGCGCTTGCGATAAACGATGCCACGGCGACGGTGCCGCTCCGTCTTATCACCCCGTATCTCGACCTTGCGGAGGCGCTCGACTGCACGCTGCTGCGCGTCATGATGCACGGTGAGGACGACATTGCCTTCGCGCAACGTGCGGCCGACGAGGCGGTGGAGCGGGGTATGCGGCTGAGCCATCAGATGCATTGGGGGTCGATGTTCGAAACCGTAGACGGCGCGCTCGATGTTCTGAAGCGGGTTGGGCGGGACAATTTCGGCGTCACCTATGAACCCGCGAATATGCTGGCCTGCGGCGAGGATTTCGGGCCGGCGGCGGTCGAACGGCTGGCGCCGCACATGTTCAACGTCTATTTCCAGAATATCCAGCTTGATCCGGCATCGGAAACGGTTTTCCCGACCCGATGCCGCGGCCCGGTGCCGGTACGTTTCGTTGCGCTGGGCGACCGCTCGGGTATCGATCCGGCGCTGTTGATCGATGCGTTGAAGCAGAATGGCTATGACGGTTGGTTTTCGATCCATCAACCATTGATTGGCGATGGAAGCGTCGAAGACGCAATCGCAGAAGCGGCGGCAGAGTTCCTCCCGATGATTTGAGATTGGAATGCTTTTCCTGCGACCGGAATCGCGCTAAGAACCAATACAAGCAATTCCTTAAGGCGTTTCCTGCAATATGACAGTGTGAAATTCGCTTCTGCGCGACCCAGCATTTGTTAGCCGTTCCAAGGACACATACCCATGAAGCCATCAACCGGTCGAAACTTTCTGCATACCCCGGGTCCCACCAACATTCCGGAGCGGGTTTTGCGTGCGATGCTGCAGCCTGCGATGGATTTTTCCGATCCTGTGTTCCTGGATATGACACGCAGTTGCTTCGTGGATTTGAAAAAGATTTTCCGGACGGAAAGCGAAGTCGTCTGTTTTGCCAGTAATGGCCATGGCGCGTGGGAAGCGGCGCTGGTGAACACGCTGTCTGCGGGCGACCACGTCCTGGTGCCGCAATACGGCCATTTCACGCAGAATTGGGCGGAAATGGCCGAGTCCTTCGGGATTGTCGTCGACGAAATTCCTGGCGATTGGCGTCACGCGATCGACCCGGACGCCATCGAACAGAAACTGCGCGAAGATTCCGGGCACGCGATCAAGGCGATCCTGACCGTCCATACCGATACGGCGACGGGTATCACGAGCGACCTGCCGGCGATGCGCCGCGCCATCGACAATGCGGGGCATCCGGCGCTCTACATGGTGGACACCGTTGCGGCGCTAGGCACGGCCGAGTTCCGCATGGACGACTGGGGCATCGACGTGGCGGTCGGCGGCTCGCAAAAAGGATTGATGCAACCGCCGGGACTCGCCTTCAATGCGGTCAGCGCCAAGGCGCTCGCGGCGTGCGAGACGGCGACATTACCGCGGCTTTATTGGGACTGGCAGCGTCGGCTGGAGGACGCCTATTACCGCTGGTTCTGCGGCACACCGCCCGAGCATCTGCTGTTCGCGCTGCGCGAAGGCCTCGATATGGTGCTGGAAGAAGGTCTCGAAAATGCGTTCGAACGTCATCAACGCCTGGCGGAGGCCGTTCGTCGCGCGGTTGCGGTTTGGAGCCGCGCCAATGCGTTATCGCTGAACGCCCTCAATCCCGACGAATGTTCCAACTCAGTGACCACGATTCTCGTCGCGGATGGGTATGATGCGGATGCGCTGCGCATTACCGCGCGCGAGAAATTCGATGTATCGCTCGGCTCGGGTCTCGGTAGGACGCGCGGCAAAGCCTTCCGCATCGGTCACATGGGCTATCTGAACGAGCCGATGATTCTGGGCGCGCTCGCCGGTACCGAGGCTTCGTTGGAAGCCGCAGGCATCCCGCACGAAAAGGGCGGTGTCGACGCCGCTCTTGAGTTCCTCGCCACCAGCTAACGGTTAATGTTTGCGCCCAGGTCCGCGCTGGATGCGTGCAAATCCTTCTTCATCCAGGAAGGCGTCAATATCGACGTCTTGCGTTTGCCGACAACCATCGCGGCGTTCTTCGATTTCTATCGCGATGAGCGCGCCGAAGGCTGCGAACCGCATGACGATGCCGACATGCTGCTGTTCGAATGGGGCACCTTCGACTGGGGCGATGGGGAGCATTTCGGGCTGAGCCTGGCCCGGCAGCTTATCTATGGCGACGATGACGATGACATCTGGCAACTCAAACTGACCTACGCGTTTCAGCCGACTGATGCGTTCCGCGCGCTCGGCGATGGGAACCGCTGGTGCGCCGTGCCGGACGACCTCCCCGAATTTCGCGACGGGGTGGCGGAATCGGCAGCCTACAGGATGGCCGCGGATCATGCCGAGATCGGGATCGTATCGATCGGGTATTACCGGGCGGGTTAGGCACTTTTGCGGGTCGAGCCGACGTACAAAGTATCGTCGAATTCCAACTTGACACTATTGGATCGACATCCAGAATACCCGTTATAGTAATTCTTTTTTTGTGGTATATTTATTATTATGAGGGCGATGACCGACGATAAAATTTGATGTCTGTTCGATGTAATTTTGCCTCAGTCCAATTTCGGAACTACAAGGCGTTGCGAAATTTTTCTGTTTCGCTGCGACGCTTCAATATTCTGGTTGGCCCAAACAATGCTGGGAAATCAACTATATTAGGCGCATTTAGAATTTTGGCAGAGGGAATACGCAAAGCAAATTCCAGAAAACCCGAAGCGCTTCAAATCGCCGGATCCTCTGAATGGGGATACAGGATAAATTTAGAAAATTTACCTATATCGACAGAAAATGTTTTCACAGATTATGACGAAGAAAATCCTGCAAAAATAGAATTTAGGATCTCCAACCGAAATAGATTGGAAATAGTATTTCCGGAAGTTGGATCATGTTACTTAATCTGTCGACCTGAAGGCCGACCTATAACGAGTCCTGCTACTTTTCGTACCGCCTATCCGGTGAGGATCGGGTTTGTTCCTGTGCTAGGCCCGGTGGACCATGAAGAGCAATTATATAAGCAAGAAGCAGCAAGACTCGCACTTTTATCCCACACGGCTTCTCGAAATTTCCGTAATATTTGGTGGCATTTTTCTGATGAATTCGACGAATTTCGTGAACTTATCAGATCTAGCTGGCCAGGAATGGATATAGAGCCACCAACAGTAACTCGTATAAACCAAAAACCATACTTGTTCATGTTCTGTCCTGAAGAAAGATATCCACGCGAATTATACTGGGCCGGATTTGGATTTCAGGTTTGGTGCCAAATGCTAACATACGCAATGCGGGCTAGGAATGATTCACTGTTAATCATAGATGAGCCAGATATCTATTTACACTCTGATCTGCAACGGCAGCTCTTCAGCTTTTTGCAAGATTTGGGCCCAGATATATTAATTGCGACCCATTCCACGGAAATAATTTCGGAAGCGGAACCGAGCAATTTACTAATTATAAATAAGCAATCGAAATCTGCAAAAAGGCTGAAAGATCCTGCTGGGCTGAGAAAGCTATTTGAAGGTTTGGGTTCTAACTTAAACCCAACACTGACGCAGCTTGCAAAGACACGACGAAGCCTGTTCTTAGAGGGAAAAGATTTTCAAATTTTAAGTTCTTTTGCTAGCAAACTTAATCGCGAACTCGTTTCTCGCAGAATGGATTTTGCCGTTGTATCTGTCGATGGGTTTAATCCAGAGAGAGTGTCAGATTATTCAAAAGGCATCGAGTATACGCTTGGTTCAAAAATTCTAAAAGGTGTAATTTTTGATCGAGATTATAAATCGGATGAAGAAATTGTCGCCATAGAAAAGAAATTGAGTAAGATTACAAGCTTTACTCATATTTTAAGACGAAAGGAAATCGAAAATTACTTGCTGGAAATTCAGCCTTTAGAGAAAGCTATAAATTCGCGGATACAGTCGCAAAATAGTCAGACCGGAAAAGATGTAAAATTCACTGAAGACGTAAGAGATATTTTAGTGAGTATTACGGACCCTTTGAAACATACTACTGGCGCACAGTATCAAACTAAACGAATCGAATATAGAAGAAAAATCACTCCGCACGTTGACGAGGCCACAATCGCCGCGGAGATTATGAAAGAATTTGAATATAGTTGGGAAGATATAGACCAACGAATACGCATTTGCCCAGGCAAGGAAATATTTTCGAAACTAAATGAGTTTCTCCAAGAAAATTACAAAGTCTCCCTTACGCACAAATTCGTTGTGAGTTATTTCTCAAGCAATGACGTGCCGAAGGAAATTTGTGATATCGTGGAGATACTCGAAGAGTTTCGCGTTCAAGATCCTCCATAGGATCTTCATCTAACTTTGTGTTTCTACTCTTCTGTGCCTGGCATCGTGTCGATCAGCTACTATCGCTCGGTCCAAGGCGCTTTAGCGCGCCGGGTCGCCCAGCATATCGAGGGCCATCGCGCGCAATTCGATTTTGCGGATTTTACCCGACGGCGTCATCGGGAACGCTTCAAGCTCGATGACGTGACGCGGGATTTTGAAGCTCGCGACGCGGCCCTTACATCGCTCGATGAGGACATCTGGGTCGATGGCGCCGTTGCCGGACGGCAGCACGAACGCGACCGGCACTTCCGTCAGGCGCGGGTCCGGGTAGGACACGATGGCGGCGTCCTGCACTTCCGGCATGTCGCGCAGATACGCCTCCATCTCTGCCGGCGAGACGTTTTTGCCGCCGACTTTCAGCATGTCTTTGTAACGGCCCTGGAAAACAAGATGGCCGTCGGGGCGGATTAAGCCCATATCGCCGGAATGCAACCAGCCTTCCGCGTCGATCGCTTCTGCTGTTGCTTCAGGCTTGTCCCAGTAGCCTTTCATGACGGCATAGCCGCGGATCAGGATTTCACCAGGTATTCCCGCCGTTTGATCCTGTCCAGTTTCGGGATCGATGATGCGAAACTCGTAGTCGTTCATCGGGTAGCCGGATGTGTAGACTCGCTGCTCTCTCGTATGGCCGAAGTTCGAGCAGGTAATAAAAGCCCATCCCTCGGTCAATCCGTAGCCGGATATCGTCGGGCCGAAGACGTCCTGGACCTTGTCGGCGATAGGCACCGTCGTCTCGACGCCGGAGGGCAATGTACCGAAACGAAGCTTCAGTTTGCGCGGCTGCTTTTCCTGCGCCGTCAACAGGTCAAGCCAGTGCGCCTCGAAGCCGTGCAGGATCGTGACCCCATCGCGTTCCGCGACGTCGAGCGCTGCGTCGGCGTCGAACGCTTCCATCAGAATCTGTTTGGCCCCTGTCAGCACGGCAATCATCGTCAGCTCGCTGTAGCCGTAGAGATGGAACATCGGCAGGTAATGAAGATGAACGTCGTCGAACGTCATGCCGAGTAGCTGCGCCCGTTCATGCGTGTTGCGGATGACCACATGGCTTTGCATCACGCCTTTCGGGTGACCCGTCGTGCCGGAGGTATAAGCGATCAGCAGCATGTCGTCGGGATCGACCGCGTCGGCGCGGGCCTGCAGATCGACATCGCTGACCGTCGAGCCAGCCTCTATCATCGAGTCCCAGCTGCTCGTGTTCGGCAATAACGCGTCGCCTGCAAAAACGATGCGCCGGAGCTCGGGGAACCCGCTGAGTTGCAGTGCACCGTCGCTGCCGTTTTCGAGGTCAGGCATGGCGTCGGCCAGCATTGCGCGGTAATCGACCGGACCGGACTGGTCGACGGAGATCAGCATCGAGCTGCGCGACTGCGCCAGCGTATAGGCGACATCGTCGGTCCGGTAGCGCGTATTGAGCGGCACGACGCACGCGCCTACCTTGGCGATGGCGAACATCAGGAACAGCCATTCCGGCCGGTTCGTCATCCACACCGCGACCCGCTCACCCGGCTCGACCCCTAGGGCCATTAGGCCTTTCGCCACCTTGTCCGCTTCGGCGCGCCATTGCGCGAAAGTCCAAACGCGGTCCCCATCGACGAGCGCCTCGCGGTCGCCGAAGCGAACGGCGGCATCGTCCAACAGCGACCCCATGGTGCGTTTGGGATACCAGCCGGTCATCGGCGCACCTTGTATCCGGCCTTCTCGCGGTCCCACACCGTATCGCCGAGGCCGCGGTCGCGGAGTTTGTTTTTCTGAATCTTCTGCGACGGCGTTTTTGGAATTTCTGTCAGATACTCGATGTAGCGCGGTACGGCGAAATACGGCATGCGTGGCGTGCAAAAATCGAGGATGGTTTCCGGTGCGGGCGGCTCGGCTCCCTGTTTCAAAATAAGGCACGCTAGCACTTCGTCCTCGCCGCCTTCGTCCGCCTTCACGGCAACCGCGGCGGCTTCTTCGACCGCCGGATGTTCCAGCAGGACCGCTTCGACTTCGTAGGAAGAGATGTTCTCACCGCGGCGGCGGATCGTGTCCTTGATGCGGTCGATGTACCAGACGAAACCGCGTTCATCCATGCGGCCCGCATCGCCGCTGTGGAACCAGAGGTTCCGCCAGGTATCGACCGTGCGGTCTGGCATGCCGTTATAGCCCTGCATGAAGCAGAACGACTCCTTCGGCCGGACCAGGATCTCGCCAACCTCGCCGATCGGCAGCTCTTCGTCCGTATCCGGGTCGGCGATGATGACGTCGAAATACTCATCCCAGACCTTGCCCGAACAACTCGCCTCGTCCGGCGCATCGAAGGGGCGGATAACCGGGATATTGCATTCGGTCATGCCGAACAGCTCGTTGAACTTGGGAACGTCGAAGCGCGTGCGCAGTACCTCGAGCGTATCGTCCGTCACCGGTACGGCACTGATCATGCGCAGCTTGTTGTCGCGGTCCGTCGGCTTGGCGGGCTGACTTAGGACGAAATCGTTCATGACGCCCAACAGGTTCGTCAGGGTCGCGTCGTATTTCCGGACATCGTCGATCCAGGTCGTGGCGCGGAATTGTTTGGCCAGTACTGCGCTGCCGCCGGCGATCAGGGTGGCGTAGAACTGCATCAGGATACCCTGGGCATGAAACAGCGGCATGCAGATGTAGTAGCGATCCTTCTCCGTTATCCCCATGTGGGATTCCATGCCGTGACCGAAGAGATAAAGATGGCCGTGCGGCATCAGCACGCCTTTGGACGGACCGGTCGTGCCGGACGTGAACATGATCATACCGGTGTCGCGGTAGGTGACCTCGACATCGATCTCGTCCGGCGACCCTTGCAGCAACTCGTCGAAATGCCGAACCTCGATATGCTTGAAATCCGGGATGTCGCCCGGCGCAATGGGATCGCCCGGCACATAGACCGTACGCAGGTCGGGCGCGGTGTCTTCGATGTCGGCAAGCCACGGCAGGAACTCGCGTTCGACCACCCCCATCCGCGCTTTGGTGTTGGTCAGAACATGGGTCAGGAACGCGCCTTTATAGGCGGTGTTGATGCCGATATGGACGCCGCCCATCCGGCTCAACCCGATCCAGGTCCAGAGGCACTCGAGCCGGTTGTTCAGCATGACCGCGACCGGTTCGCCGAATGCCACGCCGATATCGGCGAAGGCGTTGCCGACCCGGTTGCACATCGCATCGAACGCGGCATAGCTGTACGGCGCTTCGTCCTCGAACTGGATGAAGGACTGGTCGCCGCGGGCACGTACCTGCTGCGCCAGTATTTTACCTATGACCCAGTCGGACTTTTCGGCCGGCACGGTTATTCCTCTCGAACGTAAAGCACTGGTAATTTGATAACGAACGAGGCCGGTTGACGCAAACCGTGATGGCGCTACCCGAACCGGTCGATCCGGTAGGGCGTCATGTCGACATCCATGGTTTCGCCCGCGATCAGGCTCGCGATGACCTCGCCGGTCTTCGGCCCCATGGTCATGCCCGTGTGTCCATGCCCGTACGCCGCGTACAGGTTGGCGAAACCGGAGACCTCGCCGAGATAGGGAACCGAATCCGGCGTCGAGGGACGTGGCCCCATCCATTCGTCCGTGTCCTCGACATTGATGTCGGGGAACATCTGCTTGGCGAGGTTTTTGAAAACATGGGCGCGGCGATAATCCGGCGGCGCGTCGATGCCGGCGAATTCCGCGGTGCCAGCGCAGCGCACACCCGCTGCCATCGAGCTGACGACGAATTTTGCATCGACGTTCATAATGGCGTTGTTCAGTGAAACGCCGGGATCGCGGAAGACGAGATGATAGCCGCGTTCGGCTTCAAGCGGCGCCTTGACGCCGAGGTCTTGCATCAATTTGCCCGACCAAGCCCCCATGGCGACGACGATGCGTTTGGCATGCAGTGGGCCGGCATCCGTTTCTATCCGCCAAGCGCCTTCCGCTTCGGGGACGAGTTTCTCGACACTGCGTTGCAGGAACGCGACACCTATTTTTTGCGCTTTCTCCGCTAGCGCCTTGCCGATGCCGCCGGGGTCGAGCGCGCGGCCCTGCTGTTTGATCAGAACGGCTGCTTCGAAGTCCGGCGAGAGGGCCGGTTCGACTTCGCGTAGCGCGTCCCCCTTCACCACTTCTAGCGGCACCTGACGTTCCGCCCGCATGCGCCAGCCGAGTTTCGATAGGTCGGCGTCCGCAGCATTGCGGAAGACGTGGACGTAGACCGAGTCGCGCACCAATTCCTCCGATCCGGTGCCTTGCAGATGATGCCGGTATAAGGTGACCGTTGGCCGCGTCAGCGCCATCATCGCGTCGGCTATTACCGGCAGACGGTGTTCCTGGCCGGCCTGAAAGAACTTTACCGCCCAGGGCAGGAACTTCGCCGCGTAACCCATGCGCAACGCCACCGGCCCTTCGGGGTCTATCAGCCAGCCGGGTATGCTTTTCCACAGTCCCGGCATGGATTGCGGGACACAGGACCAGGGCGACAGTGACCCGGCATTGCCGTAGCTGGCGCCCTCCGCCGGCGGGTTGCGGTCAATCAGCGCGACCTTGAAGCCGCGTTCGGTCAGCGACAGCGCCGTGGTAATACCGACGATGCCGGCGCCGAGGATGGTGACGTCTGGCGTCGCGCCATTCTGCTCCGTAACCATCGCACTCTCCCATTTTGTTTGCCGTATAGCGTAGATTGCCGATACGGCTATAGGCAACACGGCAACCGCATCGATTTTCGGGAGTAAAAGAATGAATCCGGAGACAAACTTGACGCAACGAAACTTGGCTTTGCCGTTAGCCGAAGCACCGGCATTCGATTATCTGCCTTTATCGATACATAACGGCGTTGCCTATCTCGCGGGACAGCTCGCCAAGGTCGACGGCGTCCTCCCCGACCCCGGCAAGGTCGGACAGGAAATCGACGAGGCGGAAGCCGGTCGCCAGATGCAGCTTTGCGCATTGCAGTCGCTGTCTTGGCTAAAACATTACCTTGGGTCGCTCGAGAAAGTGCAGAAGGTTCTGCACTTGAATGCCTATGTGGCCTGCACTGAGGACTTCGAGTTTATTTCCCGGATCGCCGACTATGCCTCCAGCGTGTTCATCACGGCGTTTGGCGATGAAAACGGTCGGCATGCGCGCAGCGTTCTGGGTATGGTCCGGTTGCCGCAAAACGCACCGGTCATGATCGATCTGCGGGTGGCGGTCAGGGATTGAAGGGCTGGGGTTATCCGGTTTGAATCAAAAGGGGCCACCCTAGCGCGATTACACCGTATCCCTTTGTTTTCAGAATTGTAGGTAATTCGGGAAATGGCAGGTTGAAACGACAGGAGAGACGAGATGAACAAGGATGATCGACGCATTACTCCAACTGAGGCGGATTTTATCTCTTGTGGTTCGGTTCCAATCGAGGCTGTTTCTGCCCTAGAAGGCGCGCGCGAGACGGGCGGCATCGGCATTCGGCCGGTGATGGTCGGTGCAGATTCCATGCTGATGGAAGTACACAGAAAAAAGGGTTTGATCGATCCCGAACATAGCCATGACGACCACGAATCCATCTGCTACCTGGTGAGCGGCAGAATGCGCGTGGTGATCGCCGGCGAAACCTTCATCGCCGAACCCGGCGACACCTGGATCCATCGCGCCGGTGTGCTTCACTATCACGAGACACTGGAAGACAGCGTTCAGCTCGAAGTCAAATCGCCACCGCGAAAGCCCTGGAGCTGACGTGCGCGAGCAAAGTGGCGGTTAGGATTTAAACGCCTTCCGTTGCCCGCGGCATAAAGCGGAAGCGGTGCTTAATTGATCACGCCATGGAGAAGCCGCGCCGGGCCTGCAAGGATAAGAATGGTGTCGCCTTAATTGTCACCTTATTTCGCCGTCTTTCTCATGACCCCGTCTTTATGTCCCTGGAAATTCAATTCGCAATAAGCTTTTGATTGTCACTCGCCAGAAGTATAGGCATTTAAAAATGTGTGATTGGTCGCTAGAGGTTGATGGCTTTCCGATTTGTCGATCTGCCGAGGATTGGCGAATGGACCTATCAGGTTATGTGACATCGATTTTTTTTGAATCTGACCGTCGGATTAGACCCGATCCTGACGGGACCGAACCCCAACAGGCGCGGTCACACGAAGGCTATTTTTACGAATACGCGACGAATGCGGTGGGCATGCGCGAAAGGCTGGACGCTCTCGGCTACACAGCGTCGAAAGCACGCTCGGATTATGCGAAAGGTCACGCCAACGAAAAGCAGCAGCACGACGAACTGCGGGAAAACATGCGCGGTTGGCCTATTTCAAAATCACGGGAAGATTCGGATTGGAAGAAATTGGCTATCCAAGAGGCGGAACGAGAACGTTTGGATATGGATGGTTGGACCTTTGATTTTTGGTGCGATGCGATTGGACGTTTGGCATTGCAAAAGATTGACCTTCGAAACGAGAAAGATTGGGCTGACGATCCTGCTGCGAACTTGTTTAGCAGATCGAAACGTTTTGGAGCTGGAGATTGCTATGGGTTTGGCGATTGCTTTTCCGATATACGCCTGCAGCTTCGTGCAGTGTTAGATGCGATACCGAGTGCAAAAGAAGTCGTCCTCGACTATACCGGCCTCGTATCGGATGGGATTTTCGCTCCCGAAGAGCGGGTATCCGAAAATCTTAGGCGAGAGAATTTAGATACATATCCAGATTACGGGCCGATTGTGATCTTAACCGAAGGCCGTTCCGATACGCGTGTGCTGTCGGCCGCGCTCAAGGCCTTGGCGCCGCACTTAGCAGAGGTCTATAGCTTCCTCGACTTTGACGGAATGAATATCGAGGGTGGCGCCGGCGCACTGGCGAAGACAGTTAGAGCATTTGCCGGCGCACGGGTGGTTGGCCGAATGGTCGCCGTCTTTGATAACGATGCGGCAGGCACGGAAGCGCTTTCCAGTTTGGCTGACTTCGAACTCCCTGCAAATATCCGGGCGATACAGTTGCCCAATTGCGAAATCGGTATGTGCTATCCGACGATAGGTCCGCAGGGCCCTATGCGGATGAATATAAATGGCTGTGCCTGCAGTATCGAGTTATACCTTGGCAGAGACGCACTATTGGACGACTTCGGCGAGTTACAGCCGATTCGATGGACTGGTTACAACAAGAAACTAGACCGCTACCAGGGCGCGGTAGCAGGAAAGACCATCATTGCGTCCCGGTTCATATCAGCTTTAGCCAAATGCGCTTCGCCGCTCGAAGCGAGGTCGAGATTCCCGGATCTTGCTGATGTCATCGACACCATCGGGAATGTATTCACGGAATTCACGTAGCGTGTCCTACAACTCGAGCCTTTGAACGAATAAGGTCGCGTCTTGCATTGCCGCATTCACTTCGCCGCCCGGGAAGAAGTGACGGCGCGGCTTACTAATTTTCGTAGAGAATTCGGTGACAGTGCACTTAACTTGGGGTGCAGAAAGTAAAGTGCATTGTCACCAAAATTCGCACCGTAGCGGGTTTCCCCAACTGTCGGCAGCCTTCCCCGATCGGGCCGAGGGCGCCCGGTCGATCTACAGCGCCGCCAATTCCGCATTCAGCCGGTCGGTGATCAGCATGTGGCCCGGCTTATGAGTGATGCAGAAGGACGGCTTGGCGTATTCGACGGCGACTTGCGGCGTGATACCGCAGGCCCAAAAGACCGGTACGTCGCCCTCGGGGATGGTGGCCCAGCCGCCATATTCCGGTTTCAGGACATCCTCGATGCCGATTGCCTCTGGATCGCCGAAATGCACCGGCGCGCCATGCACGTCCGGAAACCGCGACGTGATCTGGATCGCGCGGATCGCGTCTTGCGGCGTGAAGGAACGCATCGACACCACCATGCCACCGTGGAACGGGCCGGCGGGCGCGGTTTCGATCGCCGTGCGGTAGGCGCAGACCTTCATGCCGTATTCATAACGCCGCAGCGGCAGGCCGGCATCCATTAGCGCCGCCTCGAAGGACAGTGAACAGCCCATCGCGAAGCCCACCAGATCGTCGCGCCAATAGTCGCCGATTTCGGTCACGTCGTCGGTCTCGACACCGTCCTTGAACACCCGGTAGGCGGGCAGATCGGTACGCAGGTCGATATCCTCGCCCAACATCGGCAGCATCGGGTCGCCGGGCTCGGTCATGCCGATCAGCGGACAGGGCTTCGGGTTGAGTTGGCAAAAGCGCAGGAAATCGCTCGCGTATTCGGCCGGCAGAATGGCGAGGTTGGCTTGTACGATCGCCGGCGCCATGCCGGAGGTCACGTCCCGGTGCCGCCCGGCCCGAATTTCCGCCCGCGCCGCACGGGCGCCGGCAATCGCGATCTCCTTCGGCGAACGATAGGGGGTCGTCTCGGTTTCAAAGGCGCGTGCGACATCGGTCATGATCGCATCCTTTCGATAGTCGTAAGGGTCGCCAAATGTCCCGGCACAGTGACGTTTGCCGGATTACGCACAAAATCGTACTACCGTATCACCGCCAAGGGAACCGCCTCATCCCACGTCCCCGTTCGCCGTCCCCGTGCCGTCCGCCAGCCGCAGGATCGCGGCGAGCCGCTGCGCGCGCTCGACGTCGCCCAACGCGGGCGCGTCCTTGTCCGCCCGGTCCGCCTGGTCGTAAAGGCCGAACAGCCGGCACAGCTTGTCGAGCGCCCGTATCTTGTCGTGCATTTTCAGGCGGATCGTGCCGCCATAGTAGGTGCGGCTGATCGACATGCCGGAGACCGCGCGGCGCTGCGCCTGTGGCAGGTCTTCGAGCGGCTTGACCGTCATCCCGTCCGGTCCGGCGGCCACGAGGTCCCAGATGTCGGCGAAGGCAACGGACGCCAGCTCCTCGATAATCTGGTCCTTGGCGTTCAGATGGCGTGCCAGGGATTTCGCCTTCAGCTCCTTCAGGTAGGCGGCGCATTGCGGCCGCTGGCGCACGCGCCAGATATAGTGCTCCGCCGTGATGTTCGCCGACTTCGAGTCCGGCCGGACGAGCCGGTACGCCGCCAGATTGGTCAGACCCTTGTCGACGGCATGGCAGATGTCCCGCTCCAAATCCGTCAACCCGTCGGGGCCCCGTCGTCCGGATGCCATAAGCGCCTCCCCTGAAAAAGAAAACCCGCCGCGGCGGGGGCCGGGCGGGCGCATTTCGAACTGATAGGCCGACTCTAAAAGATCGCAGTCGATTAAACAACAACACGGGTGGAGAGCGTCCATCGGGATAGGCGGGATGGGACAAGGCCAGGCGTCCGCCCGCTGGATCCGCCGCCCGCCATCGCGCGCGCCGCCGCTCAAGAAAATCTATAGCAAAAAGGGCTCTGACCCCTTTTTACCCAAGCTTTGAAGTGTGATACAGCTCCTGCCTTTAAGCTGGATTGGGATAGGTCTCCGGTAATCGCCCAAGTACCGAACGGACGGTCGATTCTTTGTACTGATGCCCCGGAATATGGTGATAGCTAAACACTGCTAATAAACGGTCCGGCGAGCCTTGCGTCACTTGGGAAACGCGATGGATCGAGCGACGACCTTTGAATAAGCAAAAACTCCCATCTGCTAAGTCGGCACGTTGCATAGGTCGTTCTTCGCCCGACAACAACCGGCCAACTTCAGCATAGTTTTCATCGTCTTCAGCACGCAGGTACGGCACGTACTCAAAATGTCCGCCCGCCGCTGCCGACTGAATCATGAGTGTCACCGCACCGTCATTCTGGTCGAAGTGCCACGCATGCCGGCAACCCTCGCTCATCACTTTGACGTTGGCCGCTAAGTAAGGGCAAGCGACGGGATGCAGGGAATCCAGGCTCAAACAACGGCGCACGAACTCGGTTAGAGCAGGTTGTTCAAAGATCGATACGAAGGCGCCTTGCTTCGGAAAGCAGTCTTGCGTGATCGTGCCGATCGAATTAGGCGTGGTCAGCGTAACGGGATGGCCTTGTGGGTAGTCATCAGGATTGCGCCAGGAATAGGCGCGCCGCTCGACCTCCATCCAGTACGTTCGATCGCGCCGCGCGTTGGTCTCGGCTTGTATGACCGCGAGAGCCTCGGGTTTAACGAAGTCTGACAAATGGCACATCGCACCGTCAGCCAACGAGTCCTGACAAGACTGTAGCAGTGCCGCGCCTGCCCCCTCCAAATCGTCAATCGGGTAACGCTCCAGATTGACCAAATCTTTAAGTTGGTAGGCCATGCTCAGTCTTTTTCTTTCGTTCAGACAGCCACAATTTAACAGTTCTTCAGCCAGCGAGCCGCCAGACGAAGCGTGATCGTTCATCATACTTGACCGGCAGTACAAGCGCTACCAAACCGCGAGTACTGTTTTTGCTTGTCCGGCTCCTGGTCTCTCACGAGCCCTGGGGACGCTTATATTCCCTGCCAATTCCAGGGGTAAACCCAGACCTCGCCGCTTATGATTCACTAGGGCGTGTACTCATAAACGATTGGGAGCGGATGACCGCTTTCGGCAAACCCTCCGAGGCTGATCAATCGACCGCGTAGGTCGGCAATGCGGGACGGAGCGGTCATCTAGGACAGCGGTTCGAATGTCTGCTAGACGTAGCAAGCCACCTCAGCAGGAATTTTACAATGAACGCTCCTCAACTCCCTTTGGACGGCTCATGCCTTTGCGGATCGGTGCACGTCCGCGTGACCGAACAACCGCTTCTGACGCTCGCGTGTCACTGCAACGATTGCCAGAAGCTCTGCGCGAGCGCTTACTCTTTGACGGCGATGTTTCCAGTCGAGGGCTTCTCGGTAACCGGCGAACTAGTGACTGGGGGCTTGCGGACTGAACAGCGAGAGCACAACTTTTGCGCTAAGTGCTTGAATTTCATATTCACACGTATCAAAGGCGCAGACACCCGAGTGAATTTGCGCGCGTCTGTGCTTGATGACCTAACGTGGTTTGAGCCCTTCATCGAACTGATGACGGAAGAAAAGCTTTCATGGTCGAGCGTTCCAGCAGTGCGCAGTTTTGCTCGGTTCCCGGAAAATATGGAGGAGCTTGGGGCTTTGATGGTGGACTATTCGAAGCGCTAGCGCATTTCAGAGAAGCTCCCGCGTGGGAGGGCTGGATTGAACCCATCCTAACTATTCAGCGCGGACATTCGTGCAACTCGCAGCAGCTAACAGTTTGGGCTCTATTCGGTCGATCGGGTTAACGGATCAAACACTGCCGGCGCTTTGCAACGCGATATGAGAAGCACGCTGACAACTTCCTCGCCTTCGTCAAGCTCGCGGCAATTCGCCTATGGCTTCGGGTTTATGAGTCCGCGTCCTAGTGTTGCGATTCTGGGCATGGTGCGAAGCCAGTGCCGGCGCGTTCGAAGGCGCAAAAATACACGCCCGTAGCCTTCCAACCGGGCGCGCTCGTTCATATGGTGGCTGATGCGAGGCGGATCGATTTCAGACGCTATAGACCGATCCACGGATATCGGAAGTTCGGATCGAACGCATCAGACAAAATTAACAAGGAAATCAGCTATGGCGGAATTGGAAGGTAAGGTCGCGGTCATCACCGGCGGTGCGAGCGGCATCGGCGAAGCATCCGTGCGCTTGTTCGTGGAAGAGGGCGCCAAGGTTGTCATCGCCGACATGCAGCGTGAACGCGGCGAGGCGTTGGCGGCGAAACTCGGCGATGCGGCGATGTTTGTCTCCTGCGAAGTGCGCCAGGAGGACCAGGTGAAGGCCACGGTCGACGCTGCGGTCGCGAAGTGGGGCCGCCTCGACTGCATGTTCAACAATGCCGGCTTCGGCGGCGCGCTCGGCCTGTTCGAGGAAATCCCGGCCGAAGATTTCGACATGACTTTCGACGTGCTGGTGAAGGGCGTCTTTCTCGGCATGAAGCACGCCATTCCCGTGATGCGGGCGCAAGGCAGCGGCTCGATCATCAACACCGGCTCGATGGCGGGCGTCACTGCCGGGCGCGGGCCGCTGGTCTATTCCGCCGCCAAGGCCGCGGTCATCCACATGTCCAAGACCGCCGCCATGCCCTATGCCGAGGCCAGCATCCGCGTGAACTGCATCTGCCCCGGCTACATCCCGACGCCTTTGACGACCAACGCCGTCGGCAAGCCGGATGCGTTGGTCGCCGAACGCTCCACCCATTACGCCGAGCGCCAACCGATCCCGAGAGCCGGTACGCCGGACGACATCGCCCAGATGGCCCTGTACCTGGCCAGCGACCGCTCCAGCTTCATAAGCGGCCAGGCCATTGTGGTGGACGGTGCCTGCGCGAGCGGGGTCATGTGGGCCGACCAGGCCCCGGGGTACAAGGAATACCGCCCGATCAAGGTGTATAACCCCGATATGGGGTGAGGGGAGGGAGCGCGTAACGATTGACGGTCGTGATTGTTGGGCGCCAACCCAACCAACGTGAGCGTCCGGTAAAGCAGCCCTGCCTATGATGACGTTGGACTGTTACGCTCAGGTTTGAGCGTAACGCCAGGGGAGCAGTTCGTCGATCCGATTGATTTTATGGTCGGCGATACAGGCTAGCGTGTCGGTTAGCCAGGCCTGCGGATCGACGCCATTGAGTTTTGCTGTCTCGATCAGCGTATAGGCGATGGCGGCTGATTTGCCGCCGGCCTCGGACCCCATGAAGAGATAATTCTTCCGCCCCAGGGCGATGGGCCGCATGGATCGCTCTGCGGTATTGTTGTCGAGTTCAAGAAAGCCGTGATCTAGATATGGTCGCAGCTTCTTCATGCGGGTCAGGGCGTAGCGAATAGCACCGGCTAAGGGTGATTTGCCGGATATCCGGGTCAATTGGGCATGCAGCCATGATTCCAGGTCGTCGAAGATTGGTTTTGATTGGCGCTGCCTGATCTTCACCCGTTGATCCGGCGATTGGCCCCGAACCTCCTTCTCGACGCCATAGAGTGTGGCGATACGTTTTATGGCTTCCTCGGCAATCGCCGATCCCTGAGCTTTGTGGATATCGACGAACTTGCGTCGGATATGGGCCATGCAGGCCACTTCCGTCACCTTGCCCGTGCGGTACAGGTCATTGAACCCCGCATAGCCATCGGCATGCATGAAGCCCGTGAAGTCCGCTAGATGTTCGCGCGGGCGAACGCCCTTCCTGTCGGACGAGAACTGATACCATGCGGCAGGATGCGCCTCTCCGGCCCAGGGTCGTTCATCGCGGACATAGGCCCAAAGCCGCGCGGTCCTGGTTTTACCGGAGCCTGGGGTCAGCATTTTTACCGGCGTATCATCGGCGAAGAGGGCCTGTCCCTTTAAAACATGGCGCGCGACGGCGTCCGCCAAAGGTTCCAACAGAGCCGTGGATTTGCCAACCCAATCGGCCAGGGTGGAGCGGTCCAGATCGATCCCCTCGCGCTGGAATATCTGACTTTGCCGGTACAAAGGCGAATGATCGGCGTACTTGTTGACCAGCACATGGGCCAGTAGGCCAGGACCGGGCCGCCCGTGCTCAATCGGCCGCGACGGCAGGGCTGCCTGATGGAACGTCTCACAGCAGGTGCAGGCCATGCGCGGGCGAACAATCCGGTTCACGACAAAACGTCCGGGGACATATTCCAGTTCCTCGGTGACATCGTCGCCAAGCGTTTTGAGCGCACCGCCGCATTCCCCACAGGCATCGCCCGGCGACAGTGTTGTCTCGTTGCGTGGGAGATGACCGGGCAGCGGTTTACGTTTGGGCTTGTCTTTTGGCGCTGCAGATTGATCTGCATTTGCATCGTCTGACGCGGGCTCCTGCGCGGACGCCGCAATCTCTTCGTCTTCCAGCGTCAACGCCAGTTGATCCAGAGCCTCCGAGCGCGACCCGAAGCGATGCTGGCGCATCCCGGCCAATTGGTGTTGGAGCTTCTCGATCAACACCGCCTGTGACTTCACTTCCGACGCCAGCGATGCCACCAGACCTTTTAATGCGGCAGGTTCATTCGGGAGGTTCTCAGCGTCGTCGAGCATGCCGGCAATCTATCAGCCGCCACCCCGCATGGGAATCCCCGGAAATTGACAACCCTTTGCTGTGAAACGACTTTACCCAGCCGTCAGGGGACGCCACGTTCGTTGTGGTATGCGCCAATCAATCCCTTCCAGCAGCATCGCCAATTGAGCCGGGGTCAGCGCAACCTTGCCCGCTTTCGCAGACGGCCAGACAAACCGTCCCTTCTCCAGACGCTTCGAGAACAGACATGCCCCTTGCCCGTCCCACCAGATCACCTTGATCAGATCGCCACGGCGACCCCGGAAGACGAACAGATGACCGCAATACGGCGCCGCCTTTAGAACCTTCTCTGTTTGCGCTGACAGCCCATTGAACCCCTTACGCATGTCCGTCACGCCGGCCGCAAGCCAAACCTTCGTGTTCGTGGGAACCGGGATCATCCCGACAAGCACCGGAGCAGACGTACGAGCGCTTCGGGATCGTAAGGGCCGCTAATGCTCAAGCGATGACCTCCGGCAAGCGTGACCTCGATCTTGCCTTCGTCACCAACAGGGCGCTCGGCTTCGTGCTCGACGTGACGCGCAATCTCAACCGGCAGGAAACAGGCGGCGTCATCGACCGTGTCACTTCCCGCAAACCGGGGATCTTTCAGCCAGTTGAAAACCTGATTGGCGTTCACATTGTAGCGCCGTGCAACCTGTGAAACCGAAACGCCCGCAAACCGCGTCTGTGCGCAAATCATCCGCTTCTCGTCTGCACTCCAGCGCCGACGCTTGCCCCGCTTCGCCACATCCTGATC
The DNA here is from genome assembly GCA_012103325.1 of Alphaproteobacteria bacterium. Lineage (GTDB taxonomy): Bacteria > Pseudomonadota > Alphaproteobacteria > UBA8366. Next base: position 82 of record WLWY01000019.1, on the reverse strand, counting down.
CCCGTTAGTGTCCACCTAAACAAGTGGACACTAAACCTCACTTCTTCTGCACGGCAGAGCGGTCAGGCCGGACGCTTACGTT
>WLWY01000018.1 GCA_012103325.1 Alphaproteobacteria bacterium | reverse complement strand
TCGACTATCCCGCTGATTTCCGCCGTTGGCCACGAAACCGATACGACGCTGATCGATTTTGCCTCGGACCGGCGGGCGCCGACGCCGACGGCGGCGGCCGAGATGGCGGTCCCGGTTCGCGCGGAGCTTATGGAAACCGTCATGGACGCGGCGCGGCGCATGGTCGGCGGCATGTCGCGGATGCTCGAGCAGCGCCGGATGCGCATCGAAGGATTGGCGCGCGGGCTGCCGGATGTAACGAGCCTTCTCGGGGTGCAGATGCAGCGCCTCGATGCGGCGGCGGAGCGGATCGCCAACGCCGGGGCAGGCATCATCGGGCATCGTGCGCAGAGTGTCGCCCTGCTAGCTGCAAGGCTGAAAAGCCCGGCGCAGATCATCGATGACGCAGGACATCGCGTCGAGGGCGAGGCAAGGGCAATGGAGACCGCGATGACCGGGCATCTGGCGCGCCGCGAAGATCGATATGCCACGCTTGCGAACCGGCTCGCCTCCGCACCGATCGGCCGCTCTCTCGATACCGCGGATCGCTCGTTAGCCACGCTGGCGCCGCGTTTGGCGCAGACAATGCAACGGCGCATCGACGATTATGGACGCCAATTGACGAACCTCTCCGGACTGCTGGAAAGCTACGCGACGGAACATGTTCTCGCACGCGGCTATGCCATCGTGCGGAACGAAAAAGGTGTTCCGATCACGTCTCCCAAGGGCGCACGGCCCGGTGATGCGATAAAAATTGATTTCGCAAAGGATGAATCAATCGATGCCGTTGTTTCCGGCGAACGCCCCAAACGGACGACTAAACCGGCTGGAGGAAAGCAGGGTGAGCTGCTGTGAAGGTCTTTGCATTGTGTCTTCTCGCATTCTTGGCGGTGCCGGCGCATGCGGTCGAACTCAAAGGGGAGTTTACGCAGGGCGGTTTGGTTTTCGGTAAAGCCGTAACTGGCGAGAAGGTTGCGTTGGACGGGAAAGTGCTTCAGGTCTCGCCAAATGGCGACTTCGTCTTTGGCTTCGGGCGGGACGCACCGCCGACAGCAACGCTTCGCATTGAGCGCCGTGGCGGTGCCGTTGAAGAGCGGACGCTAAAAGTCGGCAAACGGCAATACAGAATTCAGCGCATAGACGGGTTACCCAAGCGTATGGTCACCCCGCCGCCGGAGGTGCTGGCGCGTATTAAGCGAGAGAATGCGTCGATTGCGAAGGTCCGGGCGAAAGACAGTGCCATGGTGCACTATCGTGGTTCGTGGGCGCGGCCAGCACCGGGGAAGGTTACCGGCGTGTATGGCAGCCAGCGTATTTTGAACGGCGAGCCCCGGCGGCCGCATTTCGGCATCGATTTTGCGGCACCGGTCGGGACGCCAGTTGTCGCGCCGGCGGGCGGGATCGTCGTTCTCGCTCATACGGACATGTACTATACCGGTGGTACCTTGATCCTGGATCACGGGCATGGGCTGACCTCGGCCTTTCTGCATCTCAGTTCGCTCTCGGTGAAGCAGGGAGACGTTGTCAAACGCGGTCAGCGTATCGGCGCCATCGGCGCGACAGGCCGCGCCACGGGGCCGCATCTCGATTGGCGCATCAATTGGTTCGACCGGCGAGTCGATCCGGCCTTCCTGCTCGCCGAAGAAGACAGAAAGTAGCCAATCAGGCGGACAGGATCGGACCCATCAGGGAGTCGATTTCTTGTGGGTTCCGCCATTCCAGCGCAACTGGCACCGCTTCGACCATGACCTGCGAGTCGCGGGGGAGGCGCGCATAGTCCTTGGTCGTCGTGACCGGAATGGCCCCCGCTGCCTTGGCGGTTTCGACGAGACGCATGATCTCGTCGGGACTGAACCGATGGTGATCGGGGAAGCCGCGCCGGGTAATAATCATGCACCCCAGCGTTTCCAGCGTCGCGAAGAATTTCTCCGGTCGTCCGATGCCGGCGAAGGCAACGACCTTACGGCCGGCGAAACGCTGGGCCGAATGCGTCGGCATGAGACGGCCGCGAATGATCGGATGGGGAAACGCTTCCAGATCCGCCGCCACGCCGGCCGTATCCGGTTCGATGAGGATCACCGCGTCGGCACGAGTGAGGCCTTCCGCGATGGGTTCGCGCAACGGGCCAGCGGGCAATACGCGGTTGTTGCCGAAACCGAAACCACCATCGACGACGACCAGGCTCAATGTCTTCTCGATTGCCAGGTTTTGCAGCCCATCATCCATGACGATGGCTGTCGCACCGTCCGCGATAGCGGCTTTTGCGCCGGCGATCCGGTTGCGCGCAACCCAGGTTGGGGCGATCTCCGCGAGAAGGATCGGCTCGTCGCCAACGTCGCGTGCGGTGTGCGCGTTTCGGTCGACCTTGATCGGACCGCGTAACCGACCGCGATAGCCGCGGCTTAGAAAATGGACATTGAGGCCGTGTTCTTGCAACAACGTCCCGAGCGCCAGTGCCGTCGGGGTCTTTCCGGCACCACCCGCCGTAATATTGCCGACGCAAATTACCGGCACCGGCGCGCGCCAGGGTTTTATCCAGCGCCAGCGCAGCCGGGAAGCCGTGGCATATAGGCTCGACAGCGGCGCAAGGAGCGGTCCGGTACTGCTTTCACGGGCGAAGAAATCAGGCGCGCGCATCAGAGTTTCCTGGCGGCAGCGCGTTCAGAAACGGTTGCAACTCTTCGATGACATGGTCGACCACCGATGCGTTCGATTGTGCGACGTCCGCAGCCGCGGTAATCGAGGCTTGACGTGATTCCGGATCGTTTAGGAAGTCTGCGACCGCAGCGGCGAGGGTTTCCGCGTTCGAGATTTCTTTTGTAGCACCGGCAACGGCGAGCTGTTGCGATACGGTCGCGAAGTTAGCCATGTCGGGGCCGTGCAGAATCGCGCAGTCGAGTTGCGCCGCTTCCAGTGGATTATGTCCGCCATGAGAATCCATCGTGCCGCCGATGAAGGCGATATCGGTGAGACGATAGAACAGTCCGAGTTCGCCCAGTGTATCGGCGACATGGAAATCGTCGTCAGGGCTGATTGGTTCCCCAGCACCGCGGCGCGATACGCGCAGTCCCTGGGCGGCTATTTCCTGCGCGATCTTTGCGCCGCGGGAAGGATGCCGCGGGACGATCACGGTCAGCAAATCGGGAACGCGATCCCGCAAATGCAAATGTGCCTCGACGGCCATTGATTCTTCGCCGGGATGCGTACTTGCGGCCAGCCAACGCAGTCGGTCCTGCATCGTGCCTGCGACGGCTGTAAGCTCCGCATCGTCCACCGGCAGCGCGGCGGCCGAAAACTTCAGATTGCCGACGCATTTGACCGGGTCGGCGCCGAGCGCCCGGAACCGCGCCGCCTCTTCCTCCGTCTGCGTCAGACAGAGCTGAAATTCGCCAACGATGTTGCTGATGAAGCCGGGAACGAAACGCCAATTCGCGGCGGATTTGCGCGAGATCCGGCCATTCGCCAGAACGGTGGGAATGTTACGCTCGGCTGTTTCGGCAATCAGGTTCGGCCAGAACTCCGATTCGATCCAGACGGCAAGATTGGGTTCCCAATGATCGAGAAACCGCTGTACCCAACGTTGATGGTCGACTGGGACGAACTGATGGAAGCTGCGGGGCGGCAGGCGCTCGGCCAGAAGCTTTGCCGACGTTACTGTCCCCGTCGTGATCAGAATGTGCAGGTCGATACGCGCCCGCAGCATCTTTGTGATCAGGGACAGCGCCGATTGCGCTTCGCCGACGCTGGCCGCATGAACCCAGGCGAGTGGACCGTCCGGTCTCGGGCGTGACGCAACGCCGCGCCGTTCCGATATACGGTCCGGGTCTTCTTTTCCGCTCGCGAGCCGGCGCTGCATATAAAAATTGATAAGAGGCGCGCCCAAACCCGTTAGTCCCCGGTAGAGCGTCAGTCCCGCCATGGCATCAACGCTCCACGGCTTCGGCCGGTTGCACAACAGGCCGTCCCATCATTTCGTCGCATTGTCTGGCGGTTTCGTTGAGTGCGTTTTCAACAGCAAGCCGCTTTTTTTCCAGCATTGTGCTGTCCGCATCTTTCGGAACATTTATCGGCCCGCGCCACGCGAATATGCCACGCGAAAAGGGAAGGGGCACCAAGAAACGGTCCCAACTGCCCAGCACGATGCCGCGGCGCGCCGAGTATGACGCGGCATAAATTGGAACGCCTGAAATTCGCGCCAACGCAACGATGCCCTCGCTCGCCCGCATCCGCGGCCCGCGGGGGCCATCGGGTGTGATGCCGACGATGCCGCCGTCTCGCAATGCCCGCGCGAGCATGCGAAGCGCGCTGGCGCCGCCTTTCGACGAAGACCCCGCGATTGTGTCGATATTGAAAGGCTGAACCGTTTTCGCAATGAGTTGCCCGTCAGGATGACTGGATATCAGCATGTTGACGTGCCAATGGACGCGGCGGCAATAGGGCATCATCAACAAACGGCCGTGCCAAAACGCTAAAATGAACGGTTGTCCCGCATCGGCGCGTGCGGCGAGCTCGTCATCGCCTAGAATTGTCCAGGTGCCGGACCAATGAACGAAACGGATATACTGGGCAACGATCCAGCATAGGATCGTTTGCATCCGTGGATGGCGAATGATCGGACGAAGCGCACGCATCGAATCACATTTGCGCTTGGGCGGCAGCAGTCTCCGACTTTACCTCATTTTCCGAGGTAAGTTGTAGGCGGCTCAGTTCCGCATACAACCCGTTGCGCGCCAGAAGCTCGTTGTGCGTGCCTTTTTCGACAACCGAGCCGTGATCGAGCACATAAATGGCGTCCGCATCCACGACGGTGGACAGGCGATGCGCAATGACAATCGTGGTACGCCCTGCCATCAGACGTTTGAGCGCGTCCTGTACCAACCGTTCCGACTGGGTATCGAGAGACGATGTCGCTTCGTCGAGCAGCAGGATTGGCGCGTCGCGCAGCATCGCGCGCGCGATGGACAGTCGTTGGCGCTGGCCGCCGGAGAGCCGCAACCCGCCTTCCCCGATCATGGTGTCGTAGCCTTCAGGCAGTTCGCTGATGAATTCGTGTGCCGCCGCGCCCTGTGCCGCCGCGACGATGGCGTCTTCGTCCGCGTTGGGATCGCCATAGGCAATATTGTCCCGCACGGTCGAATTGAAAAGCCCGGTCTCCTGGCTGACCAGCGCGATCGAATGCCGTAGCGAGTCGATTGTAATATCGCGAATGTCCTGGCCATCGATGGACACTGACCCGTCCGTTACGTCATGAAAGCGTGGTAGCAGATTCAGGAACGTCGACTTACCCGCGCCCGAAGGGCCGACCAGGGCAACTTTCTGTCCTGGCTGTACAGTTATCGAGACACTGCGAAGCGCGGGTATATCTTCGGTGTAGGCGAAGGAAACACTGTCGTACCGGACCTCGCCGTTTTCCACGATCAACGGTTTTGCGTTTGCGCGGTCGACGATTTCCGGCCGGTAGTCGATCATCGTGAAAATGCGTTGGGCAGCGGCGAGTCCTTCCTGCAGGCTGGCATTCAGGCTCGCGAGACTGCGGATGGGCTGAAACGCCATGACGAGCGCGGTCAGGAAGGCGATCAGTTTGCCGACGGTGGTCTCGCCGTTCAGCACTTGATAGCCGCCGTAGAACAGTACAGCCGCGATCGCCAGGCCGCCTAGGCTCTCCATGATGGGGTAGGAGCGGGCGCGTACCCGTGCTGCCTTCAGGATAAACCGGTAGATGGATTCGAACATGCCGTCGGCGCGGCGTTGTTCATGGTCTTCCATCCCATAGGCTTTGACCTGCCGGACCCCTTTGAACACGTCGTCCAGCAGCGCCGTGAGCACGCCTAGTTCCGCCTGCGTCTCCGCGGAAACGCGGCGCAGCCGGCGGCCGAGATAGATGATCGGAAAGAGGCTGACCGGGAAAACGACAAAGGCCATCGTCGCCAATACCCAGTGGGTGTAGAACATGACGCCGACCAGTACGACCACGGTCAGCAGGTCGCGGACCGAGCCGGTGACAGTTTTGATAACGGCTTCACGCAGGAAATTGACGTCGTTGGTGAAGCGGGAGATCAGTTTTCCTGTCGCGTCGCCATGCAGGAAAGCCAGATCGGCGCGGACGATTCGACCGAACATCTGGCTTTGCAGCGTCGTGACGACGCGCAAGCCGACGCGGTTCATCAAAACCGTCTGACCGTAACTGCCGAACCCCTTGATGATCGAGATGATTAGAAAAACCAGGGGTATCAGCCATACTAACCGTTCGTCCCCGGTTACGAGAACGCGATCGAGTGCCGGTTCGATCAGCCGCGCCTGCCCGCCGGCGGCCGCGGCGACGACGACCATGCAGACGACAGCCAGCAGGATTGGGCGAGTATGATGGCGCACATAGTCACGCCAAATGCGGCGCGCCAGTTTCCGCGTCGGCTCATCCAGCCGCAACTTTCGCTTTGTGCTTGTTTGTTCTGCCAATGCCGGGCCGTCCCGCAGGAATTCGCGGACATATACCACGCTCCGCAACGGGCGGCCAATCGCGTGTTTGCGAACCCTATTGCTCTCGCCGATACCCTAAACTGCGAAGGCATTCGTCATAAATCCGCTGGCGGTAGCGTTTGGCGTCACGTCGGGCCAACTCGGTTCGCAAATCGCCTGGCGAGGCGAAATCACGGTCGCCGCGCGGATTGGTTTCCAGCTGAAACTCTCGTTCGGCCCGGCGGTTGGCATCGGCGCGGCAGGCAGCCAAATCCGTTGGTTTGGGGCCGGTACCGCTGCCGGGCTGGGTCCAGCGGGTTTTCTCCGGCGCCGTGCAGGCAGTGGCCAGTAGCAGTGCAATCGGAACCGATAGCCGCGCGACTTTCATTGTCGAAGCGCCTCCAGCGCTAAATATCTTCGCTCTGTAAATTCGAGCCAGACCCTGATATAAGCACTCTCATGACTGCGCAAACCCTTATCGGCGTTCGAATTACGACCCCGGTCCCTCTTCAGGGCCGGCCGGTTGCCATTTGTATTGCTGAAACGAGTATTAGGGTTACGCGTTATGTCTGCACACCGATCTGAACAAAACACCGCCTGTTTTTCCGTGACGGCCCAGGCGGGGCCGGGCGTTCTGCCGCGGGTTCTCGATTATTTCGCCAAGCGGGGGCTGATCCCGGATCAACTAAAGGCTAGCCGCAGTGGCGACGTGCTGACGATTGATATTCATATGATCGACATGGAACTGGAATTGGCCCGCTATATCGGGCGATGCTTGGATCGCATCTTCGAGGTCGATCGTGTGCTGGTATCCGAGGAACGTTTCGCCGACGTGGCGTGAAACGATACGCTAGGTGCCGATGAGTTATCTCGACCACATACGCGCCTGCAACAACGCCGATCTTTCGCAGTTCCGCCCGTTCTGCGTCGCCGGCCAACGCCTTGGTTGGGTGGGCGCGGACTTCGCGTCGCGGCTCACGGCGTGGCCCGACGTTTTCAATGTGGGCACGGACGGTATCGAGCTGGCTTCGAGGCATGACGATTTCGAAGCCCGCAGTGCGGCCATGGACGTGCCGTTGCGTACCCTAGCCGAATCGGGCGTGATCTTTGCTTGGCGCGAGGAAGCCTATCCGGTCATGGCGAATTGGGGTGATCCTCCCTTGCTGCAGATGGAACGTGCGGCCTGTCCTTCATTTGGTATCCGCAGCTGGGGCGTGCATATGAACGGCTTTGTCCGCCTTGCTGACGGATTGCACATGTGGGTAGCGTACCGCGCCAAGGACAAACCGACTTATCCGGGCATGCTCGATAATGCGGTGGCGGGCGGCCAGCCGATCGGCATCACTGCGCGCGACAATTTGATCAAGGAATGCGCGGAAGAGGCGGGAATTCCGGAAGACCTGTCCGGACAAGCCCGGCCTGTCGGTGTGATCAGCTATTGCCATCAGACTGCGGACGGTGTGAAGCCCGACCAGATGTTTTGCTACGATTTGGAGATGCCGGCGGATTTTACGCCGGTCAACCAAGATGGGGAAATCGATAGTTTCGATTTGTGGCCAGTGCAAGAGGTGGCGGCGCGGGTACGCGATAGCTTCGATTTTAAGTTCAACTGCAACTTGGCGATTATCGATTTCCTGGTCCGGCGCGGCTACATTACGCCGGAGAACGAATCCGATTATGTGGCGATCGTCCTTGGTCTGCGGCGTTCCGATTGAACGCTGCCCTGAAGTAGAGAGACTGTATACTCGGTGCGATGGGGTATCTCGACCACATTCAGGCATGCAACAACGCGGATCTTTCGCAGTTCCGTCCGTTTCACGTCGCGGGTCAGCGTGTCGGCTGGTTGCAGGATGAGTTTGTGGCGCAACTTGCCGCGTGGCCGGATGTCTTCGATTTAGATGAGGAGAAGGTCACGCTTAAGAGCGCGACTGATAATTTCGAGGCGCGAAGCTTAGCGATCAAGGCGCCACTACGCGACTTGGCTGAGACCGGTGCAATCAATGGATGGCGGCGAGAGTATTTTCCAGTCATGAAGATGTGGGGCGATCCACCCTTGATGCAGATGGAGAGATCGTCGCGCCCTCATTTTGGCACTTGTTCCTGGGCCGTGGCCTTGAATGGTTTTGTTTCGCTCGATGATGGCTTGTACATTTGGATCGCCTATCGCGCCAAAGACAAGCCTACGTTCCCCGGGATGCTCGACGTTTTTGTCGGGGGTGGGCTGCCAATCGGCATCGCACCACGCGACAATCTGATCAAGGAGTGTGCGGAAGAGGCAAGAATTCCAAGAGAAATATCAGACCGTATCCGGTCCACCAGTGTTGTTAGCTATTGTCATCAGGCCTTGAATGGGGTGAAACCAGATCAGGTTTTTTGCTACGATGTGGAAATGCCGGCTGAGTTCGTCCCGGTCAATCGGGATGGAGAGATCGATAGGTTCGAGCTTTGGCCAGTGGAAGAGGTCGCTGCCAGGATCCGAGACAGCTTTGATTTCAAGTTCAACTGCAATCTTGTCATCATTGATTTCCTGGTGCGGCACGGATACATCACGCCGGAAAACGAACCCGATTACATGGCGATTGTCCTCGGATTGCGTCAAGCCGGTTGAGCTGGTTTAAAAAAAGCGTGAGAGACGGAGATTAAAGAAGCTGTCGCGCTTGAAGGGCGCGAGGGTGTTCTTGTCGTCGACATTGCCGAGGAGCCGGGCCTCGGCTTCGATTTTCCACGTGTCACCGAGCCGCCGCTCCGCTTCCAGGAAGAAGGACAGAGAGCCGTCTTCGGCATCGATAACGGCGCCGGCTAGCGCCTGGGTGTCGTCGACATCGTTGAGGGCGAGGCGCGTCCCGACGAACAGATCGTTGTCGAATATTGTCGGCGGCGCGCGATTCTCGTCGCGACCGTCCAGATGCACCTCCGCCAGCACGCCAACATCGGCATCGCTGTCCGCGACTTGAAAGAAGGTGTATTCGAACCCGCCGACCATGGCAGCGAACGGGTCGTCATGGCCTTCGCGGACGATACCTTCGAATTTCCACAGCCAAGCATCGATCGTGTACTGCAAATCCAGACCAAGCTGCGTGATCTTGTCGTAGCGGGGGGCGAGCCTTGTGCCGTCGGCGCTCGGCAGGAACCTCGGCTCCCGGCTCAGGCCATGGAAAACCGAGACTCCGACGTCCCAGTCGCCGATAAAATGGGAGTAGCGGGCGGCGACATCGATATGGGCGTTTCCCGCACCGCTCTCGAAGGTCGCCAGATCATCGTCGACGACCAACCCGGCGCGCAGCCGTCCCTGTGTGCGCGGAAATGGGCGTTCCCGGAAACCGGGCAGCACGAAAAGATCGACCCGACCCCAATCCTTCTCGACGCCAACATTGACCATCGGCTGACCGAGCTTGTCTTCCTCGTCCGTATCTTCGATGGCGTCGGTCTGGTTGATGATATTGACCAGGTGCCGCGATTCGGCGACGCCCCAGAACACCTTATTGACGCCGACCAGCACGTCCCAGTCGCCGGACCGTGTTGCGATATAGGCTTCCCGGAGGTCGAAATGGGTTCGCGTATCGTCTCGTGCTGACAAACGTAGGAAGGGTATGAAGACCGCTTGCGTCCGTTTGTCGTCGCTGCGGTAGCGGAATTCCGGGTTGAGCAGCAGTGACGGCTCGGCACCGGAGAACTGGCCCTGGAACTGTGGCGTTTCGGGAAACCAGCGAAGCTCGGACGCCACGAAACCAGACGTTCGAACTTCGCCGGCTGTCGCTGCGAAAGCGGTCACGGCGGGGAGCGCCGCGAGGAGTATCGCTTTTCGCAGCGGGGGGATTAAACGTTGGAGGCGGCTTGTCGGCATTATCGAATGCGCTTCAACACGTTCTTCACGAAATCTCGCTCCCGCAGCCCTGCCTTGAAGGTGAATTCGCCGAGCACGAGATCGGTGCTCTTGTTGGTCTTGTGGTTGCGCATCGCCAGCAGGTGCGCGCGCCAATATTTGTCATGATAGCGCTTCCAGTTCTTCTGCTCGAGAGTCTTCAGCAAGTCTCCGCGACGGTCATAGAAATCGACCTTGCGGACCTGAAAATCTTTCTGATCGGTCCAGGATACCTGACGGGTATAACCGGAATGCTCGTAACGCGGCTTGCGCTCCACGACGTCGCACGTCAACGCGCCGCATTTCTCTTCTCTTAAATACCGGTAGGTATATTTGTTGAGCTCGAGGGCGGTGAAATCTTCGAACGCGAATTCACTGCCGACGAAGGGGCCGGACTTGTTGACGGACGAAATCCGCTTGATCCGTTTCAGCGCCGGCAGGAAAAGCCACTGATCGTCCGCGTCCAGAATCTTCGCATGGGATAGTAGTGCGGTACCGTCAATGTCGGCGGGGCTGTCGAAAACGATCAATGTCTTGTCGCCGACCTGTTCGTCCGGGATTTCCAGCGTGTTGAGCGCCAGGGTGCGGGTCGATTCCTGGCCAGCGGCATTGCGCAGAACCATCTTCATCTCGACCTGGCTGTCCTTGAAGCCGCGGTCGGACCGGTCGGCGCGGGCGGCAACCGCGAAGCCCTTTTCTTCAGGGGTTTCCGCGATGGCAGGCGCGAGGACCGCGACGAGGAGGAGGGCGGTTGCGCCGCTATTCCGCAGCAGCGAGTTGGGCATTTGTCGTCTCCGTTTTCTTTTTGCCGAGCAACAGCAGGGCGGGGAGGAAGAGGAAATCGAAAATCAGGGCGAGCGCGATGGCCATGGCCGTCAGCAGCCCCATTTCGGCGTTGATCTTGAAGGTCGACGCGGCCAGTACCGAGAAGCCGGCGGTCAGGATCATCGTGGTCGTCAGGATGGCAGGGCCGACCATGCGGAACGCGTAGCGGATGGCGTCTTCCGTATTCAGACCCTTCTCGCGCCGGCCGCGCAGATATTTGGTCAGCAAATGAACCGAGTCGTCGACGACGATGCCGAGCGCGGTCGCGGTGACCGTGGCTGAGGCCATGCCGACTTGGCCGACGAGAATCGCCCAGAGGCCGAACGTCATCATGATCGGTACCGCGTTGGGGAGCAGGCTGAGCGCGCCCATGCCAACGCTGCGCAAGGCGAGAGCCATGATCGCGGCGATCAGCACGATGGCGACGAGGTTGCCCCGTAGCATGCTTTCGATATTGCGCTGTGAGATATAGGCAAACATGACGGACGCACTGGTCGGATTGGCGTGCATCGCTTTCGGGGTGTTCTCCTGCAGCCAGATTTCCGAATTGGTCAGGAATTGGCGCAGCTGGGTCGTCGTGATCTCGTCCAGAGTCGCCGTCACCCGGGTCGCCGACTTGTCGATGTTGATCCGATCATTGAGGTCGAGTCCGAAGGGAAGCGACAGTTCGTAAAGCAGCAGATACTGCGCGGCCAGTTCCCGTTCTTCGGGAATTTTGTACCAGTTCTCCGCATCGCCATGCATGTTCTTGTTCAGCCGTTTGATGATGTCCGTAAAGCTATAGACATGGCGGACTTCCGGTTGGGTCCGTAGCCAGCCGGTGAAGGCCTCCAGGTGTTTCAGATAATCTGGATTGCTGATCCCGCCCGGCTCGCCGGCTTCGACGGAGAACTCAATGGGATAGAGGCCAGACAGATGTTCGATGGCGAACTCCGCGTCGCCGCGGAACGTCACACGGTGATCGAAATATTTCACCCACTGGTCGTCGAGATTTATGGTTGGGATCATCGCTGTCAAAGCAACAGCAACGGCGCCGAAGACGACCAGAATGATGCGATAGCGGCCGATTACGAAGGTTGCCAGGCGTTCCATAAGGCGTTGGGTCCAAGCGCCACGGCCCTGCGTTTCGCGGACCCGTAGGGGTAACAGGCTTATCACGGCCGGCAGGAATGTCAGCGACAAGGCCCAGGCTGCTGCAATCCCTGCGGCGGTAATGTTGCCGAGATCGTGGAACGGTGGCGCGTCGGAGAAGTTCATGCTGAGGAAGCCGACAATCGTGGTGATGCTGGTGATGGTAATCGCCAGCGCGTTCATGCGGATGCTCTCTTTGAGCGCGGTGATCTTGTCGGCGCCATCCCGCATCAGGCCCAGCTGGGTGACCAGGATATGAATGCTGTCGGCAATTGCGAGCGTCAGGACGATGGTCGGCGCGGTAATTGAAACTGGCGTGAGCTTGATGCCCACATATCCGGCGAAACCCATCGCGGCCAGGGTCGAAAATCCGATCACCAGGAGTGTCGAAATCGTGCCGGTGATACTGCGCAGCAGAACAATCATGAACGCGAGCAGGATGCCGTACATAATAGGGATCAGCGTCATCGCATCGGTCTGTCCGCTCTCCGCGAAAGCGTTGTTGAGCATCGAAACACCGGTCAGGGCGATGGTCAGGTCGGGATGGTCACGCAGGATCTCCTCGCGTACCGCGCGCGCGTGGGCGACGGCGGCCGGGACTTCCGTCAGGCTCTTTTCCGGGTATTGCAGGACGATGTTGATCCCTGTCGTCTCGGCGCCGCGGGAGATCAGATTGCCGCGCAGCAGCGGTTCGGCCAGGGCAATTGCCGTGCGCCGGTCGAGCTCTGCCTGGGGCATCTTGTCGCCATTGCGAACCAGGTCTTCGACGGTCAGGTCGTCGCCGTCGGCCCAGCTGTGCTGAAAGTTCGAAATCGAGTCGACACGGATCGCAAAGGGCGTTTTCCAGGCGGCGGCGGTTATACGTTCGACCGTTGCCGCCTGTTCGCTGGTAAACAGTTTGCCACCTTTGGGCTGCACGACGATCAGGATGTTGTCGTTCTTCGTATAGGTCGCCTGGAAATTTTCGAAAGAGATCAGTTCGGGATTATCGGTGCCGAAGAAGACACGATAGTTGTTGGAGAACGCCAGATGCCGGGCACCGGCGGCGATCGCCATAACGGCGATAAGAGTCGCTAGAATCACCAACCAGCGCCGTCGGATGACGAAATCGGCCAGCGCTACGGCCCAACGGTCGGATAGGCTTGTCTCCATGCTTCTTGCTCCCAAAGAACGCATTTACAGAACGATCATTCTGTAAATGCGCAAAAAAAATCGCCCAAAGGCTTTCGTCGTTCACTACCAACAATATCAGAATATGTATTCTGATATTGTTGTCAATCGAATTATTCCGATCGTCGAAGAAAATAAAGGCCGGCTTCGATAGCGCCCTCGAGTTCGCTTGGTTTAGTCCCCGCTCGAATCATCAATGCTCCGCCATGTGACAAGGCGACGAGCATTTTCCCGGCTCCTTCGGGATTTACATCGGCGGGGATCTCCCCTGCTTTCTGGCCGTTACGGATCGCTGCGGCAAATAGCGCTGTACGATCTTTGTCGAACTGCCGCACCTCGGCAGCAATGTCCGGATCGTGTGGTGCGACCTCTGCGGCGACGTTTACGATCAGACAGCCATTACAGAAATCCGGGTCCTCTGCGTGTTTGCGCATGGCGGCCCAGTGCCCGATGATTTCAGCGCGGCCAGCGTCAGGCTTACGCAGATCCGACAATACCAGGTCGGACATCTTTTGCTCGTAATGGCGCATCGCCGCGACGAGCAGATCTTTCTTATTGCCGAACGTGCCATAGAGTCCGTAGCGGCTGACGCCAGATTCGGCGACGATGTCTTCCATCGTCGTGTCGCCATAGCCGCCGCGCCAAAAGACCTGCATGGCGCTTTCGATGGCCTCTTCGGGGTCGAACTCTCTCATTCTAGCCATGTTATCAGAATAGAAATTCTGTTTTCGCGGGTCAAATAGCCCCGAGGAAATAGCGCTATTGCCGCAGGATCAGGGTGCCGTTTTCCACGCGATAGCTGGTCAGCCGTTCGAGAAAGGACATGCCAAGCAGGGAGGCGTCGAGCGGCGCGCCGTTTACGGATCCTGCCACATTGGGGATATGGATGGGACCGACGCGGACACTCGGAAGGTTTATGGGCGCCCCTTTCACGATGCCATTTGCGGTTCGGTACTGGCGCGAAAAATCCAACCGGGTGATGTCGTACCCAATGCGCTCAGCATCTCTTGGCGACAGCACGACGTCGCTCGCCCCGGTGTCGACGAGAAAGCGGACGGACGTTCCGTCGATCAGCGCCTCGACGACGTAATGGCCGCTCGCGTCGGCCCGAAACTGAATTTCGCCGCCGGCAGTGCGGACGCCGGCGCCGGGAATAAGTTCGCCAAGGACGCGGTCTTTGACCGTGGCCAATTCGAAGCGATAGGCATAACCGAGCCCGACAACGCCGGCGAAACCGATCCAAATCATCGAATATTGGAGAATCTGGCGCGCTCGGATTCCCTTGTGAAAGAAGCCGCCGGCGATAAGGATCAGGAAGGCAAGAAGGTAAACGAGGTTCGCCCAGCCGCCCTGCGCGTCCAGGGCGGTTGGGAAGCGCCATATCAGTAGTGCAACGATCCCTGCTATGGCGATCGCAAACAGCCAGAACATGGGAAGTTTGCGCCGCGGTTTCGGGTCTTCGCCCCAAGGTTCCTGTGCGTCGTTCATGCGCTACTATATGGGGGATGTAGGGCAGAATTCACGGAAATGCCGCGACTCACTCGATGATGCGGTAACGAACGATGCGGTCGTTGTAAGTGTCCGAAAACCAGACGTTCTTGCCATCGATGGCGACGCCTTCGGGACGGTCGAACTTTCCTGGCCCTTTTCCGCTGCCGCCAAGCGTCAATATGAGTGAGGTGTCCGGCGCGAGTACCTTGATCTGGTGGGTGTATTTGTCGGCGACATAGAGCCGCCCTTGGTTGTCAAAATCGAGATAGCGTGGACCGTTGAAGTCGAAGGCGTCTCCGCCGACGGTGCGGAGAACCTTTAAATCCTCCGTCATCTGAACCAATCGGTCATTGCTGGCGTCGGCGATCCAAATCGTGCCATCCGATGCGACCGCGACATCGTGCGGCGACGACAATCCATCGGCCTCCGCGACGGGCTTGCCGTTTTCGAAGGCTTCGATATTGCCTGAACTGGCGCCCGTTGCGTAGACACGGCCGTTCGGATGGACAGCCACGCCTTCGGGGCGGCTGATGCTGCCCGTCAGCTCACCAACCAGTTTGCCTTTCGGGCCATTTACCGCGTAGATCGTAATGCGGCTGTTGTCCGTATCCGCAACGAGTAGGCGGCCGCGCGCATCGAACGCGGCATCGTGCGGCGCGCCGACTTCGCCTTCGCCGAACGTGCCGAGGAGTTCCAGTGTCTTCGGGTCGAGGACGGCGATCCGGTCGTTGCCATTGTCAGCCACATACAAATAACGGCCGTCGGGTGACAGGACGAGATCATGCGGCTCGGCATAGATCTCCGGTGAGGCCGCGACGAATTCAAGATCGAATGCCGCCGCACTGAACGGCAGCAAAAATACGGCAAGGACAAGGAATTTTCGTAGCATGAGTGTCCTATCAAAGGCTCAGGCCAGAACGGGCCCTTCTATCGTGCAGCGTTGCATGAGTCGTCGCAGCGGCAGCTCATAATCGTTTGTCGCCTTGTGCTGAACGGCGCAATTGTCCCACATCAGCAGGTCGCCGACACGCCATTTGTGCCGGTAGTGGAATGCGGGATTCGCGAGATGTGCGAAGAGTTCTTGCAGCAGGGTATCGCTTTCGGCTTCCGGCAAATTGACGATGCGATGCGTATACCCCTCGCAAACGAATAGGCACTTTCGGTCTGTGACCGGGTGTTTCCGGACGATGGGATGCACTGCGTCGGGTGGATATTTCTGTAATTCCTCCTCGGTGAGTACGGGGCGCAACCCAAATTCTCGGGCTTTCTTGTTCCACATATAGCGATAACCGTTCGCCGCTGTTAGCCCGTCGAGCCGCGCCTTCATATCATCGGGAAGCGCATCATAGGCGGCGGTTGCGGATGCGAATTGCGTATCGCCGAAGGTTTCACCGTCCCGTTCCGGTACTTCGATCGCATTCAGCAAAGTCATCTTGCTCGGCGTTTCCAGATAGCAAAGATCCGAATGCCAATAACGTCCTGCGTCATGCGATCCAACCGGTTTGCCGTCTTCGGTGATGTTCGAAATCCAGAATACTTCCGGCGTCTCGGCATTGGTGGCTTCGGCACGGACGTTGACCTGCGGGCGTCCGAACCGGCGCGAAAATGCCGCGAGTTGCGCCGGCATCAGATTGCTGTCGCGGATGACGACGACCGCGTAGCGCCAAAGAGCGACTTCGATCTCGTTGAAGGTATCGCCGTCTAAGGGTGCCGAGAGATCGATTCCTGCAATCTCTGAACCGATCGGCCCACATTCCGGTCTCAGTTCGAGTGTGGCTTTATTTGCGCTCACGGGCTTCTCCGAAGCATTAGACCAACGCTGTCAAGAATACGACGAAACAATTGAAGCGCAAACCATGTCGCGGGAAGCCAGCCGGCTTCAACGGATCCGGTACTGTGTATCGTTAGGCTGCTTTGGCTTGCCTAATACCAAGGAGCGTTGATAGTGACCCATAGAGATCGCGCATGCGGCCCGTCGGGTAGGAGGGGCGGCGCCGGCGATGTGGTGCATCGTCAAGCCGTTCCGACGCCCTCCGACGGGCCGCATGCGCGACCCGAAGGGCGGGTTATCCAGGCTTTCGGACAGCGTCGCGCCCGGCTTCCGATGCACCGCATCACCGCGCCGCACGCTCCTTGCCGAAAACCTGGATAACCCGTTTCTAGGGGTCACTATCAGCGCTCCTTGGTATGAGCGCTTGTTCGGAATATATTTCGTCGCGTAAATATCGAATTATCGCACCTCTGAAGTGGGACCTGGAAAATGTACGTACCCGCAGATAACCGTGAAGACGACATTGGCGTGCTGCACACGACGATGCGGAAGATTGGCGCCGCGGCCGTTGTCGGACAAGGGCCAGACGGCATCGTCGCGACGCATGTGCCGATCGAACTGGATTCGAATGCGGGACCGTATGGCGTCATCCGATGTCATTTCGCGCGAGCAAATCCGCATGCCGACCTGATCACGGCGGGCAAAGAGGTGCTGCTGATATTTCAAGGGCAACAAGGCTACATCACACCGAACTGGTATCCGTCGAAGCACCAAACTGGGAAGGCTGTGCCGACATGGAATTACGTGGCGATACATGCCTACGGCATGGCGGAGACGTACGAGGATCCGGAAAAACTGAAGACGCATTTGGCGGCAATGACGGACCATTTCGAAAGCCCTTATGCCGTGCCGTGGAAGATCGACGATGCACCGGATGGTTTCATCGATGGTATGGCCCGCGCGATTGTCGGTATCGAGATTCCGATCACGCGTCTCGAAGGCAAATGGAAAATGAGTCAGAACAAATCGGTGAACGACGCGCTCGGTGTCGTTAATGGTCTCCGGGCGCAGGGGGACGACACGATGGCTGAACTGGTGGTGTCCGCAAATGACTTGGACGGGTCCACGCGTTAGCAGTCCCCGAGGTCGCCGCAGTTTTGCACATACGCTTCAGGCGATGCCAGCAGCAGCGCGAGATAGGTAAGCCGAAGCTAGTTTCCAGTGTGCGTCTCGTTCAACCGGCAGTCTTCGGCTGCATTTCACGCGCTTTCGCCTCGATGGAGGGGATGAGCGACGCAATCAAATCTTCATCGACGTCCGCGGCAACACCGGGATAGCCAGCCGCGGCGATCATTTGCGAAAGCTTGCGCGCCTTGAATACCCCCAAGGTCCATTCCAACGGGTCCTTGACGATAGTCTTGTCGAAATAGACCCGATGGTTTTTGTTGCGCGGGCCGTAGTGATAATGCGGGGCTTTGCGGAAACAGTCGAAGGCCAGCACCTCGGTTTCTTCGGCATAGGACGCGGTCGGCGTGCCGGCCAGATCGGTCAGTACGTGGATCGCCAGCCCGCCATCCGCGCCCAGGGTCCGCATTTCGAGCCCGAATCGGATAATCCCCGCTTCGAACATATCGGTGCCCCGGTTGTGCTTCACCAGCCGGCGGCCATTGATGAACTTCTCGCGGGCGATGATGTCCACCTCGTCCAGCTTTTGCGATACCAACTGGGTATCGACCGCCTCAGCGATCGCTTCGTATCCTGCTGCGGTTAGCATTTCCGGTAGGTGATTGCGGAGCTGTTTCACGGTCCAGCCGATCGGGTTGCCGTCGACGATCGGATCCATTCGGCAGATCTTGTTCCTGCCTTCGGGTGCATAGGTGTAGCTGCGCTCGATATCGAAGCAGGTAAAGCGCAGCAGCGCTGTTTCCGTGCCGTCGATCTGTCCTTCGACATCGATGATGACGCCCTGATCGGCGTGGTTATGAATATTAGCGTCCCATTGTTCCTGGCGCACGGTGAACGTAATTGTTCCGGCTTCAATCTTGGTGATTCCTTTGGCCATGAAGACCTCCCGAACGGTTGCTGGCGACGAATGTGTCGATGTTGCGGGCAAGAGTATCAACCGCCAGGCATGGCAAGCAACCGTCTACGCTGCTGCGCTGCTCTACAGCAATATGCCCTATAAATGTGGTGGCTGACGACATTGACCTATGGCTATTTCATCGGTCTACTCAAAGGGTCAAGAAGAGGTGGCTGTTTGAATATGAAGAGGAAGGACATCATGAAACGCTTCCTGATTGGCGCCGTCGCTGCTGCGGCTCTTTTCGTGGCGAATACAGTCGGCGCCCAGACAGTACTCAAGTTACAGGCATCAAATGCCGAGGGTAGTTTTGCGCTCAACTATCTGAACAAGACCTGGGTTTCAAAGCTTGAGGCCATGACGTACGGCAATCTCAGGGTTGATATCCGCCCAAGTAGTTCTGTTGTACCTCATCGGGAAACGCCACAGGCTATTATCGCCGGTGTTCTTCAAGGGGACCTCAACGCTGTTGCCTATTTTGCCGACCGCGATCCGGTCTTTGGGGTTCTCGGCGATTTGACGGCCGGATACGACTCGCCGGAACAAAAGCAGATGTTTTTCCGCTTCGGAGGCGGCGTCGAATTGCTGCAAAAGTCATGGGACAAGGTCTATCCCGGTCAGCTCCACGTCGTAGGCGCCGGACCGATTATAATGGAGGCCTTTGTCTCTAGGCGGCCGATTAAGTCTGTCTACGACTTCCAAGGCGTGAAAATTCGTTCGCCTGCAGGCATGGCGGCAGAAGTGTTTCGCCGTATTGGCGCCAAACCGAAATCGATTCCTTTCCACGAACTGTCCGCAGCGTTGGAAAACAAGGTCGTGGATGCAGCGGACGCCAGTTCCTACACCAACAATACCGCGCTTGGGTTCAACAGGATCGCCAAATTTCCGATCTATCCCGGCATTCACTCAATGATCGTGCAGCAGTTCGTCATCAAGAAAAGTATCTGGGATCAAATAGGTCCGAACGGACAAGCCGCGCTTGAGACTTGGTATTACGCGGCATGGACCGATATGAGCCGAGCTGTCGATTTGCAGGACCACAAATTGGTTGAGGCCGACCGGGACGGTACCGGCACGCCTGGCGTGAGAGTTGTTAGCTGGTCACAAGAGGAACGAGACAGGCTTCGTGCGATCGCACAAGGTGTATGGAAAAATATCGGTAACAAGAGTCCTCTCGCGAAGGAAGCCTACGATTCTCACGTCGCGTTCATGAAAACGATGGGGTTGTTGAAGAAGTGAGCTTCAAGGGCTGGAAGATTTTCGGTACACGAATATGTCACTGCCGAGGAGATTCGGCGGATTAGCAGGTGATCGCATCCGGGCGGGCGGTGAGCCGGTGTGGCCAAGCACCCATGACGTCTATTTGTGTTTATGCATACCGTCCTTCATTCCCGGTTTCATTTGCACATTCGCTTGGATCGTAATGTCGCCCGAACGCTCGAACGTCAGGGTGAGCGGGATTTGCTCGCCCTTCTTGATCGGCGTTTGCAGGCGCATCAGCATGACGTGATAACCACCTGGCTTGAGCGCGGCCATGCCTTTCTCGGGAACTGGAATCCCATCTTTGACATGGCGCATCCGCATGATGTCCTTGTCACGGATGTGCGTGTGCAGTTGCGCCTTGCCGGCGCGCGGCGTTGAAACGGCAATCAACTTGTCTGCTGTGCCGCCGGTGTTTGTGATCGTCATATAGGCGGCGCTGTTGCCGGTCTTGCCGATCGACGGCCGCGCCCAAGCGCCTTCGATCATCAGGTCGCCGACCTTATAGGTCTCGGCAAAGGTCGTGGTGGCAAAGGTTGTCGCGACGGCTGCCGCTATGGCGACGAATTTCAACAGGTTCATTGTATGTCTCCCGTTCGGTGTGCGGTTTGGCATAGGCCGCCGCCACGAACGTCCGGTATTCGATTGCTGGGAAGGGCACGCCAGTTTTAAGTCTTCGGCGGTGCGGAAAACGCGTTCTCTAAAGCCGGATTGAGAGCGGTGGACCGCGGCCGTAGCGAGCGTAAGAGGCCCAACCAATCGCGTTTGTCTGTAAATCAAACGGCGAAAGGTTGACGCAGGGCGCTGTTTCGAATGACACGCGCAGGGCCGCTGGCAGGGAAAGCGGATAGCTGGATGCGAGAACGCAAACGGGGCAGTCGTCTGCCTCGCCATTTGTCAGCGGCGCGACCGGGTTGTTGTTCGCGTCGAGTGTAATCTGCCGATAACCGTCGCCGGTACAGATCATTATGGTCCGGAAATCGCTCCCGCTGCCGGTCGCGACTGCCGCCATCAGGTCGGCCGCAAGGAGCGATTGCAGAATCAGCGCGAGTGAGGCGACGATCGCCACCCAACGCCGTCGATAAACGCGGCTTCTCGCCATATTCCGAATCGCCATTTCGATCGGTTCCGTCGCCGAATGGGAATGGTTTGTAGGATAGCATCGGTGGGCCTTGCGGCAAGGAATGTTCCCGCGGCGTATCGACGCTGAACAGCCCTGGCATTCCCATTTCGGTCGAGACGGACTAGAAAGGTCAAGAGATCAAATCAGGGAGGATATGAATCATGATCCACGAACTGCGTATTTATCACTGCGTTTCGGGCCGGCTGCCCGCACTTTTGAACCGCTTCGACACCATCACGCTGAAGCTTTGGGAAAAGCATGGCATTCGCCAGGCTGGCTTTTGGACAGTCCTGGTCGGCGATTCGAACCAGGATTTGTACTATATGCTGGAATGGGAATCCCTGGCAGAGCGCGAAGAAAAATGGAACAAGTTCGCCGCCGACCCGGAGTGGCATGAAAAGCGCGCGGAGACGGAGAAGGACGGCGCGATCGTCGCGTCGGTCGTGAACTACATGCTGCAACCGACCAGCTTCTCGTCCGTGAAGTAGCAGCGCGATGGCAGTGAACGAAAACCCGGTTAAGGCGCGCATGGCGGCGGGCGAAGTCGCGCTTGGCATGAACGTCCGGATGGCGCGCTCGGGAGATATCGCAAGGATCGCGAAATCTTCCGGGCACGACTTCCTGTTCATCGACATGCAGCACGCGTTGTTCGATGTGGAGACGGTGGGGCACATCGCCAATACCGCGCTCGGTTGCGGCATCGCACCGTTGGTCCGGGTCCGAAGCTGTGACGATCCCAACACGGCGCTGCTGCTCGACAACGGCGTCACCGGCATCGTGTTTCCCGATGTCAACACAGCCGACGACGCGCGGCGCGGCGTGGCTCATGCGAAATTCCCGCCAGTCGGCAAGCGTTCGGCTGGCGGCGGCTACCCGAATTTCAATTATGAGCCGATCCCGGTCGGCGAGGCCACGGCGCGGATCAACGACCTGACCTTGGTTGCCTGCATGATCGAAACGCGGGAAGGGCTGGAGAATGTCGAGGCCATTGCCGCCGTGGACGGGGTCGATGTCGTTCATATCGGCAGCAACGATCTGCTGATCGACATGGGCAAGCCGGGTCAGTTCGGTGATCCGGAACATATCGCTGCCGTCGACCGCATCATCGCCGCCTGCGCGACAAGTGGCAAAATTCCCGGTCTCGGCGGCGAGCGGGATCTGGCGCGCCAGGTCGATTTCATCCGCAAAGGAGTGAAATTCGTGACCACGCAAACGGACCTGAAGTTTCTTCAGGCGGCGGCCACTAGCCACACGGAAGCTCTCCGCGAGGCGCTGGCTGGCGGGTTGTAGGCGTGCCTGCTGTCTCGATAACCCCGACCGACGCGGCGCTGGGCGCGACTGTCGAAGGTGTGGACATGCGAACCCCGCCCGATGATGCGACGATCGAGGTGATCGAAACCGCATTGGAAACGTACGGCGTATTGATCTTTCCGAACCAGATCGTGACACCGGCGCAGCAGGTCACATTTTCGGCCGCTCTGGGGCCGCTCGAACTGACCGCCAACATCGATGCGCGGTTGGACGGACAGCCTGAAATCTTCGTTGTAGGCAATACGGGCGCTAAGACCGTGACCTTCGCGCCGAAAGCCGGTAGCGACGATCTCGAATGGCATACCGATCATATCCACCGCTCGGAGCCGTCGCGGGCCTCGCTGCTCTACGCCAAGGAAATCCCGGAGGAAGGTGGCGATACCCTGTTCGCCTGCATGTACAGCGCTTATGACGGGCTGTCGCTCGAGGACAAAGAGGCATATGGCCGGCTCGAGGCCATTCACTCGGTCGCGGGGCTGCGCGCCTATCTGCGCGATCAGGCGGAAGAGGATGAATACGATCCCGGACGCCAGGAAGCGATGCCTGAGTCGGTGACCTGGCCCCTGGTGCGGCGGCATCCGAGGACCGGCCGCCCCGCGCTGTATTTCGGCGCCAAGATTACGATCGGTATCCGCGGCCGGTCACGCGAAGACGGCTTGCGGTTCGTTCGCGAGTTGACGGCGCACGCGACCCAGCCGGCCTTCGTCTACCGCCATGTCTGGCGCAAGCACGATGCCGTGTTGTGGGATAATCGGCGCGCCCTGCATGCCGCCACGCCCTTCGATATGGAACGCCACCGGCGGCTTATGCATCGCACGACGCTGCGCGAAACCGAACCCGTCGCATAACCCATCTAGGAGACAGGAATTGGAATTCCACGATATCGTCGGTGCGGTCGGCGTGGCGCTCATCATCGGCATGTATTTGCTACTGCAATCGGGGCGAATAGCGGCAACCCGCCCGCTTTTTTCCATTCTGAACGCGCTGGGCTCGGCACTGATTCTGATATCGCTTGCTTATGAGTTCAATCTCGCGGCGGCGCTGGTGGAGGTGTTTTGGCTCGCAATCAGCCTTTACGGGCTGGTCCGAACGATGCGAACGGCTTAAGCGCCAACAAGAGGCAGAATTGGCGCTGACCCCCATTCGGTTGCTACGATCGATTTAGCGAGCCAGGCCGATTTGATGAAGCGGCACGATAGAAACAGGGGGAAAGCAACATGGGCCAGATAATCGATCTTGAAATCGGCGCGCCGAAAACCGGCTTGGCGAAGGAGTACGACACGCTTATGCGGGGCCGGCCGGGCACACCATTTCCAGGATCACTGGACCGGCCGGAGGGTTATGGGTTTGACAATTACGCGAAGATCTTCGGCGGCGGTTCGGCGGAAGCGGGGGAGAAAAAGGAAGCGAACCTCGCGCAGGTCGTCGCGGATATGGATGAGGCGAACGTCGAATTCGGTCTTATGGTGGGGGTTCCGAACAGCGAGATCGGCCAAATACACCGCGAGTACCCCAACCGTTTCAAGCTCTTCGCCTGGATGAATCCGCGGGATGTTATGCGGGGCGTGCGCGAACTCGAGCGGCTGGTCAAGGAGGACGGCGCCAATGGCCTTCGGGTTTCGCCGCTCTACAACAATTTGCCGGCCAGCGACCGGCTCTACTACCCACTTTATGCGAAGTGCGTCGAGCTGGACATTCCGATCCGTGTCTATACGGCGATGACTTATGCCAACGACCGGCCCTATGAGATTAGCCATCCGCGGCACCTCGACGATATCGCGGTCGATTTCCCCGAGCTGAAGATTATCGCTGGGCTGGCGGGTTGGCCGTGGGTCGGCGACATGGTCGCCTTGTTGCGCCGTCACCCGAACCTGTATTGCGACACCGCCGCGCATCGCCCGCGGCATTTCGGCACCAGCGGTTCCGGCTGGGAACCATTCCTGCAGTTTGGCAACACCTTGCTGCAGGACAAGATCATGACCGGCTTCTCCCGTTACCTGTTCAATACCAGTTACGAGAACCTGATCGCGGAGTATCAAGGACTTCCTCTGAAGGAAGCCGTGCTGGAGAAGTGGTTCTACCAGAATGCGGTGAATTTCTTCAGCGATTGAGTTTGTTGACCATGCCAAGAGACGTGGAGACTCTGGTTAGGCCTAAAACGGTGGCGGTTATTGGAGCGTCGTCGCGCAACCAGTCGCAGGGCAATATTGTTATCGGCAATCTGACGAGCCGCGGCTTTCCGGGTGCGATCATCCCCGTTCATCCCAGTGCGGACACCATCGAAGACTTGCCGGCCGTGGCGTCAATCGTGGACCTGCCTGACGATGTGGACCTGGCAGTGGCGTCGGTACCCGCCAGCGCGGCGATGGAGACGGCGGCGGCGCTCGACGCCAGGGGCGTCCGCTCAGCCATTTTCTTCGCGGCGGGTTTCACGGACGCAGAAACGACCGCGTTTCAGAACATGGCGCGCGCGGCGCGGATGAATATCCATGGGCCCAACTGCATGGGGCTGATCAACGGCACGGACGATATTTTCCTCTACCCTGCCAAGCCGACGGAATCGCTCCACCGCGGGCCGGTGTCGCTGATCGCGCAGTCAGGCTCGGCGGCGATTTCGGTTATCAATGCCGCGCCGTTTGGCTTCGCCAAGATCGTTACCGTCGGCAGTGAGTTTCAGATCACCGCGGCAGACTACCTCCACTGGTTTGCCGGAGACGACAGCACCACGACCGTCGGCATCGTCCTGGAAGACATCAAGGACCCGACGGCTTTTGCGTCGGCGGCCGAAGCCTTGTTCATCAGTGGGAAATCTCTCGCCGTCCTCAATGTCGGGCGCTCGCAATCCGGCGCCGCGGCGGCGCGTGCGCATACCGGCGCGATGACCAGTGCCGCGGATAATTACGAACTTTTCTTCCGGGATTGCGGCATCCCCGTGGCCGACGATTACGACGAGCTGATCGCGTCGCTGCAGTGCCTCGCTGCCTGGGGGCGGCAGCCGGGCGTAGGCAAGCTAGCGATAGCGGGAATCTCCGGCGGTCAGACGGCGCTCGCCTGCGATGTGGCGGAGTCGGTCGGCACCACGCTCACCACCTTCAGCGACGCCACGACGCGCACATTGCAGGAAATTCTCCCGGGCACGCCGGGCCAGAACCCCATAGATCTGGGCGCCGTCGTTGGCCGCGAGACCCGCAACAATGAAGGCGGAATCGACGCCATCCTCGCGAGCCCGGAAACAGATATTCTGGCGTTGATCCAGGACAGTCAAACGAGTCTGAACGAACGGTCGCTGCACTACTACCTGACCGTCATTGCAGCCTACTGCCAAAGTGCCGCCAAGGCCGGCAAGCCCATCGTCGCCATTTCGCCCTCCTCCCAGGACATTCATCCGGAGATCCGAAAGGCGTTCGATAGCAACGGCATTCCAATCATCCGTGGCTTGCGGGAGGGGCTGGTAGGCATCAGAAGCTGTTATGCCGGACAGTCGGCACGGTCGAAACGATACGCGTCAGATGACCTGCACGATCCAGCTCTTGCTGCCTTGCGGGCAGAGATCGGACGCCAGGATGGTCAACTAACGGCGCAGCAGAGTGTCCGGCTTCTCGACGCCTATGGCATTCCCACCGTTAAATCGGTCCTCGTCCGAAACCGCGAGGACGCGGCAGCGCGCGCTACGGAGGTCGGGTTTCCGTTGGTCGTGAAGGTTGCGTCAGGCGACATCGCCCACCGCTCCGAACTTGGCGGAGTCGTTACCGGTGTGCAGGACGTGGCGGCGCTGGAGGCCGCGATCGCCACTATCGAAGCGAACGTTCGCCAGGCAGCGCCGCAGGCCGAGATCGACGGATACGAACTTCAAACGCAATTCGACGGCGATCTGGAAGCGGTCGCCGGCTTTGTCGCAGCACCGCCCTTCGGTTCGAAGATCGTCGTCGGCACCGGCGGGACCCTGGTCGAACTCTACGCCGACCGCGCGCTCGGGCTGGCCCCGCTTTCTCACGAGGAAGCAGTGGATATGATCGCCGCCACCAGCCTCGGCAAACGCCTCGCCGGTTACCGGAACCTGATCCCGGAAACGGATACCGAGCCACTCGCGGAATTGCTCGTCAGCCTGTCGGAATTGGCGCAAGACTTCGGGGATCTCGTGGCCGAATGCGACCTCAATCCTGTGATGATCCGTAAGGGTACGGGTGAAGTGATGGTCGTCGATGTGCTGATGACTAGATGCCTCAAATTGCCTTAGCAAGATAGAAACAGATCAAATTATAACGTCACGCCGTAGTTGGTATTCTAGTTGGTAGCGATTCACATTCCTCTAATGAGAATTTTCATTCAATAATTTCTTGAGTATCGTGATAAACAAGGTCCACGGCATTCTGTGCAGCTAGTTTTTGTAGTGACGATATTAATATCGTCCGCGCTAGATCAACAAGCTTTTCCTGTTTGATCGTTTGTCGATCTTCAAAATCCAAATCTTCATACTCTGGAAGTCTGAGGTTTGCTCCGCCATGAAACATTGTTGATCTATAATCGTATATTCGGGAAATATCCTTCGCACTTACGCCAGAAATGAAGCCCGGAACCCTTCTTCTTAGCTTCTCTCTTACGCCACTTGTTCCATCCGAAAATAGAGCCTCAATGCCAAACATCGCCCAAAACAATGCTTCAACCTCCGAATCGGATCGACCGAGATATGCAAATGCGCAGATTGCTTTTTCAATTTTTGTAGCACTTCGCGATCCACTCCAAACATTTGTTTTCGACAACCAATTAAATGTCGGTACTAAGTCGAAGTTCTTTAATATTCTTTTGTTTCTAATTGAAATTCTATTTAAATTCCACTCGAATCCGTTTCGCCACCCTTCATAGTAGCTGTAATGTGACCGACGATATGTAAAACAGCCGTCCAGTACATTTAATGCACCTGGTGTCGCAAGGCTTGATGCTAAAAGGCTTTCTTCGATTACCTTTTGAATATGCCAATTTGCAAACTCAGGGAGGTACTCGATCCCCCAATCTAATAGTTTTCCATTTGTGTCTTTAAGGCCAATAAAAAATGTTTCATCGGTCTCAAGTTTTGGTGTTGAAAGATGAACGCAAATAGAAGGCACGCGGGGGCTGAAACTGCGTTGGGCTTTCACCTTATCGAGAAGGTACTTTGGTGGGTCTGTTTTTGCTATAACAACTCGGCGTATGCCTCCCATAATATCAATTTCACGGTTATGCCAAAAATCACAAAATTCACCTAATGCAATTTCAAAAAGGTTCTGAAATTTCGCTTCAGCTAGAAATGGGCCACGAAACCATAAGTAGGTTTGGAAATTAGACTTACGCATATTTGCCTCGAAGGCTTGCTGGTTAAGTTCCCTTTATGTGTAATTTAAATGTAGCAACGTTTATTGGCGCTTATCTCTCGTTATTTCTGGAGTTCGCTATCTTGGTGCATTCGCTCGACCACGATATTATTCCAGCTATCGAGACTGGCCTGCCAACCGGGCCGGACGACCGTCGTGCAGTCATATTCCTCGACGATCAGTGGCCCCGCCTGCGGGTCGCCTCCGAGTGCGGTACGCGGCAGGACCGGAGTGTCGAGCCAGCCATGGTCGGGGCCGTAATAGGCGCTGCGGGTAGACGCCGTCGGCAGCGCGTCGAGACTGAGGGTTATGCGATCAGGCAGACGTGGTGTGTCGGAAAGCCCCTGGCCGACTGCTTTGAGCGATACGAATTGAACCTGTTCCTGATCGGAGCGGTAGCCGAACGTCGCTTCGTGCGCGACGGCAAAAGACTCAGCCAGCGCCGCCAGCCGATCCGACGTCAGCGGCAGGTCCGGTACGGGTAGCGCCAGAGCCGTGTTCTGGCCGACATATTTCAGTTCCGCCGAACAGGCGAGACGGCGCGCATCCGGCGCGTAGCCGTCTGCCGCGACCAAATGGTCTGCCTCGTCGCGGAGCGCCAAGAAGGTGGCGTTGCAGGCGTCGAGGTCGAGCGCGTCGAAGGGCTGGTAGTAGGCGCGGATGCATTGATGCTCCGTATCGGCGAATAACAAGCCAAGCGCACTAAACAGGCCGGCCGCCGGTGGCACCAGAACCGTCGTCGCGCCGAGCGCCTCGGCGAGGTTGCAGACATGCACGCCGCCATTGCCACCGAAGGCCATCAGCGGAAAGTGCGCCGGATCGAGACCGCGTTCCGAGGATACGGAACTCAAGGCCCGCATCATGCGCGCGTTGGCGATCAGGTGGATGCCGTAGGCCGTGTCCGTCGTCGTCTGGCCGATGGCCTCGCCCAGCGCGGCGATAGTGCGTTCGGCGCCGCCGCGGTCGAGTGACAACTCGCCGCCGACCAGCGCTGAGGGGTTCAGATAGCCGAGCAACAAGTTGGCATCGGTGACCGTGGCATCTTGGCCGCCCTGACCGTAGCAGACCGGTCCAGGGTCAGCGCCGGCACTGCGTGGGCCGACCTGGATGCCGCCGCCGGAATCGATCCAGGCGATGCTGCCGCCACCGGCGCCGACTTCCGCGATATCGATCGTCGGTGCCTGCACGATATAGCCGCCGCCCTGGGTCATGCGGTGGCCAAGCGCCGCGTCGCCGCCGACTTCGGTTTCCGGCGCCATAGCGAACGTGCCGTCGGCGATGATCGTCGCCTTCGCCGTCGTACCGCCCATATCGAAGACGATACAGTCGTCGATGCCAAGCTTCGCGCCGAGCCGTTGCGCGCCGACGACTCCTGCGGCGGGACCGCTTTCGATTACGAAGATCGGCTTGCGGGCCGCAATCTTGGCTGGCAGAACGCCGCCATTCGATTGCATGATATTGACGGGTGCGGTGATGCCGATCTCCGCAAGGCGGGTTTCGAGTCGCTCGGCATAGCGCTCTATGACCGGGCGGATATACGCGTTTACGACCGCGGTGCTGGTGCGCTCGTATTCCTGGATTTGCGGGACCAGCTCGCTCGACACGGTAACCGGAATCCCCGGCAGCTTGTCGCGTAGAATCGCCGCCGCCGCTTCCTCGTGCTGTCCGTCGACATAGGCGTTGATGAAACAGACCGCGACCGCGCTCACGTCCGATGCCGCGCACCGTTCCGCGACGCGCGCGACCGCGTCTTCGTCGAGCGGCAGGTCGACTTCGCCTGCCGCCGTGATGCGTTCCGGCACGGTGAAGCGCAGCCGCCGTTCGACCAGCGCTTCGGGCTTGCGGAAAGACACGTCGTAAAGGCGCGGAGCGCGGAAGCGGGCGATCTCCAGAATGTCGCGGAAGCCTTCGGTGGTGATCAGCGCGACGCGTACGCCCTTGCGTTCGATGATGGCGTTGGTTGCGACTGTCGTGCCGTGCGCCACTTCGTGGATATCCCCTGCGCGGATGCCCGTGGCGTCGAGTAGAGCCCGCACGCCGTCCTCAATCGCACGGCTGTAATCGTCCGGCGTCGACAGGATCTTCTTGTTGTAGAGCGCACCGTCCGCGCTGAGCAGCACGATGTCCGTGAAGGTGCCGCCGATGTCGACGCCGAGCCGGTAGCCGCTCATTGCGCTCTCCGCGCGGCGGTTGCCACTTCATCCAGGGCGAGGGTTTGGGGATCGAGCACGACACCGTATTCGGTTTCCGCGTGTGCGATGGAGATCTTTTCCTCGCGGACATCTTCGGCCACGGCAGACGCGTCCCGTTCGAACGGATCGCCGTAGCCGCCGGAGCCTGCCATCTCGGCTCGGAAGGTCTCGCCTTTCTTCATCGGGCGTACGAATTTCGAGGGTGCTTCCTCGCGCTTCCCGTCGCGGACGAAGTAGGAATGGGAGAGCCCGCCAGGCTTGCCGCCGAAGATGCCCCAACAAGGATAGACGTGGCGGTCGGCGCGTAACTGCACGATGGCGTCGTCGGCCATCAGCCGGTACTGCCGCACCATGCCGAGCGCTCCGCGGTACTTGCCGGGACCGCCGGTGTCGGGCAGGAAACCGTATTCCTCGATCATCAGCGGGTTCTCCGCTTCGATGATCTCGACGGATGTGTTGGCCATATTGCCGAGCCAGTAGGGTCCCGCGTCCTGGCCGTCCGCGTCCGGGCCGCCGCCGCGCCCGGTGACATTGTGGAACTCGACATGCAGGAAGCGTTTGTGCTCGGCCGTCATGCCGGTGACCGACAGGCCGAATTCGTTGCCGCCGGGGCAGGCGGGCATATGCTCCGGGAACAGTTTGGTCAGCGCGCCGGTCACGACGGTCCGCACGCGATAGCCGCCCTGACCGCGTCCGCCCAGCGCTGCTGGATAGCGCGGATTGACCCAGCTGCCCTCCGGCGCGATGACGGTGATTGGCCGATAGAAGCCGACATTGTTCGGCGTGTCGGCGGGCAGCATGGTGCGCAGCGCGGCATAGGTGAGTGAGGCCGTGAACCAGTAATTGGTGTGCAGCGAGCCGCCCATCTGCGGCGAGGTACCGGTGAAATCGGCGATGATTTCGTCGCCTTTCACGGTCAGCTTGACGTGGATCGTCACCGGCCCGCCGCCGACCCCGTCATCGTCGTTGTATTCGGTGAACTCGGCCTCGCCATCGGGCAATTCCCGGATGCTGTTGCGCACCAGCCGCTCGGTATAGTCGATCAGCGCCGCCATATAGGTCGTCAGCTCTTCCGCGCCGTAGGTGTCGATCAGCTTCTCGATCTCGTTGGCGCCGGTAATCAGCGCGGCGATTTGCGCGCGGATGTCGCCCAATACCGTGTCCGGTACGCGGGTGTTGTGCTCAATCACCCGCAGCAGCGTCTCGTTCGGTTCGTCCGCGACATAGATTTTGCTCGGCGGGATACGCAGTCCTTCCTGGAAGATCTCGTCGCTATCGGCGGCCTGACCACCGGCGACACGCCCGCCCAGATCGGTGTGGTGCAGGATCAGACCCAGGAAGCAGACCCGCACGCCATCGCGGTAGACCGGCTTGAACATGAAAATGTCGTTGAGATGGCTGCCACCGGCATAGGGATCGTTGTTCGCCAGGATATCGCCTGGCCCGATATCGTCTCCGTAATAATCGAGACACCCCTGCAGCGCCGGCATCGTTGCCCCAAGATGCCCCGGCAGCGCCAACCCCTGCGCCGCCATATTCCCGTCGCCGTCCAGGATCGAGGCAGAGAAATCCATGTTTGACTTGATGAGAGTCGAGCGCGATGTGCGCAGCACCGACACCATCATGTTGTCGCTGACCATTACCAAGGCATTTTTGATGAGTTCGAGACGGATCGGATCGATCACGGGTGGGCTCCGGTGCGAAGGGAAAGTCGCAACCATGTTACGGTGCGCTTCTCATCCAGATCAATGCCAACGGACCTAGCCCGCAATCAGTCACACCCCTTCGCGTTCGCGGCGAATTTCGCGAACGAGTTTTTTAATCAGCGCCTTTGCGTAAGCGTCTCGTGTTGCGGTCAGGGCAAAGCTTCGCGGGCCGCCGATGACATTCTTTCGGAAGTAGGTCATCAGGCCGTCGAAATGCTCGCCTGATTCGGTCTTATCGTTAAGCGGCTCGAGGACCAGGCCGTTTATCACGACACCTCGGCTGAGCGCTGTTTGTCGATAGGGTGCAATGAAGCCCTCATTCGCCGGTTCGTTGGCCGAGATGTCGATGACCCAGCGGTCCGACACGAGCCTGCTCCAGGCGAACTGGTTGGTCGCATTCCGGATGGCGCCGCCGATAGCGGTTGTGCCGCCAAGGATCTTGCAGCGGCGGCGTAGCCGCTCGGCGACACGTGCGGCATCGGTTTCGTCGGCGACAATGGTCCAGGGCACGCAGCGGACCTGCTGCGGGTCGTCCGACCAGACGATAGCAGAAACGCCAATACGCTTGAGAGCGCCGGATCGGATTGCAGTGATGACGTCGGTGCTTTGGAGGGCAAGAATATGCCCCTCGATTTGGGTCTCGAAATCGCCACCCATCGTGCTGCCGGAACCATCGATGGCCAGCACCAACATCAGATCGACCCGCTCCGGCGGATTGGCCGACACCGGTGCCATCCAAAACGCACAAACGAAAAATACCGCTAATCGCGCGACTGTCATGGTGTCGTCCAATGCTCGGATGAAAACCGTCAGACCTATCGAGCGTGACTCGAAATGGTTCAACGTGCAATTCACTTGTTCGGCAGAGAGGTTAGGGCTGTTTCACTTGCCGTCCTGTCCACGCCATCACCGCTAGCCCCGCAAGACCCAGCACGGCAAAGCCGCCGATAAGCGGCAGCACCGTGCCGTCATAGGCCTGACTGATCGCCGTGCCGAGCGTGAGGGAAATAATGCTGGTGAGGGTGCCGATGACCGCAGCACCGATACCCGCGATGTGGCCTAGCGGCTCCATGGCCATGGCGTTAAGATTGCCGATCAGCAGGCCATGGCAAAAGAAAACAAGGCTCCCCCACACCATTAGTGCCCAGAGCGGCAGGCCAGGGCTGGCAAACCAGGCGTAAGCGAAGAATAGGGCCGATACGACGCATTGTGCTTGCAGCGAACGGCGAGACAGCAGCTGCATTCCGAACTTCATAACCATCCGAGCGTTTAAAAGTGACGCGGCGCCGATTGCCAATGCGAGACCGCCGAAGTAGATCGGAAATTGTGCGCCCAGACCATATTGCGTCTGGAAAATCTGCGGTGCGGTTGTCAGGTAGCCGATAAAGCCGCTAAAGACGAGCCCCGCTGAAACCGCGTAACCTATTGCAACGCGGTTGCGCAGCGTTTCCAGCAAGCCGGTTGCGAACCGTCTGGCCGACCAGGGCAGGCGGCGACCCGGTGGCAAGGTTTCCGGCTGGCGGAAGCTGAACCAGAAGAAGGCGATGGTCGCGAGTGTCAGCAGTAGGCCGAAGATTGCACGCCACTCGGCGATGATGAGAATGCCCTGTCCCAGGGCCGGTGCAAGGGCGGGAACGATAATGAACACTGCCATGATCAGCGACATGATACGGGCCATCGCATTTCCCGCATACTGATCGCGGACCATCGCCATAGTGACGATGCGCGGTGCGGCGACGCCCAGCCCCTGCAGGAAGCGCCCGACCAGCATGGCGGTGAAACTCCAGGCGAAGATGCAAAGGAGCGATCCGATAAGATAGATCGCAAGGCCGGCATAGATCGGCGCCTTGCGTCCGATACTGTCGGAGAGCGGTCCATAAATAGTCTGCCCAACGGCGAGCCCAAGAAACAACATCGAAACGACAAGTTGCGGTTCATTAGCGTCGGAAACGCCAAGGTCGCGGCCGATATCGGCTAGGGCCGGCAGCATCGCGTCGATGGACAAGGCGACCAGAGACGTCATCAGAGCCATGAGCGAGACGAACTCACCGAGCCGAAGCGGCTGGCCCTTGTCCTGTGTCATCGAATAGCGGCGCCTTTTACATCGTAATTTGTAACGGTCTCAGGTTGGCCAGGCCGTGTCGCGACATAGGTCGCTGCGAAGATAAGGCCGAGCAGTGGGATTGCGATGATATACGGGGGCAGTGGGCTTGCGACAATCAGAAACGCACCGATGCCCATGCCGCCGAGGGCGAGCGTCTTGCTGCGCCGGGTGATCACTCCGCGTTCGAGATATGCACTGATCGCCGGCCCGACGCCTGGCCAGGACAGGATGCGCCGGTACATGTCCGGCGCGCTTTTTGCGAAACAGGCCGCCGCGATGATCCAGAATACGGTGGTCGGGAGGAGCGGCAGCAACATGCCGACGAATCCGATGGAAAAAAATAAGTAACCAGCGACTTGAAGTAGGACGCGTTTGTTTTGTTTTGCGATCTGCATGACAGTGTCCGTTTCTGGGAAACAAAGACGGCGCCGGAAACGGGGAAGGGCGTTTCCGGCGCCGCTGGGTTGCTACGCGCTCTAGCGCAGCAGGGTCACCCCGAGGGCGTCGGCGACGCCCTGTGCGTAGTCGGGATGGATCTTCTCGAAATGGGCCAACTGGCGCTGGACGATTTCGTCGGGAACCCCGCCCATCGCTGCCGCGATGTTGGAGAAGAGGCGTTCCCGTTGCCCGGCGTCGAACAGCTCGAACAGGGCCCGCGGCTGGACGTAGTCGTCGTTCCCGTCGCGGTGGTTATGCCGGTCGATGTCGCCGGTCACCGTCAGCGGCGGTTCCCGGTAGCTTTCGTCCTGGCTCGGGCCGCCGACACTGTTCGGCTCGTAATAGGCGTCGGGATTGCCCGTGTCGTTCTGGAAGAACCGCATAGAACCGTCCTTGTGATAGTGATGCACCGGGCATTTCGGCGCATTTACCGGCAGGGCTTCGTAATGGGTACCGATCCGGTAACGGTGGGCGTCGGCATAGGCGAACAGGCGTCCCTGCAGGACCTTGTCCGGGCTGAAGCCGATACCCGGCACCACATTGGAGGGGCTGAATGCCGCTTGCTCGATCTCGGCGAAGTAATTATCCGCGTTGCGGTTCAATTCCATCTCACCAACCTTGATCAGCGGGTACTCCGAATGCGGCCACACTTTGGTCAGGTCGAACGGGTTGTACGACGTTTTGTCCGCATCGGCCTCGGGCATGATCTGGACATACATCGTCCATTTCGGATGCTCACCCCGCTCGATCGCGCCGAACAACTCCTCCTGGTAGCTTTCGCGAGTCTGTCCAATGAGTTCCGCGCCTTCTGCGTTGGTGTAGTGCGCGTGGCCCTGCTGGGTCTTGAAGTGGAACTTCACCCAGAAGCGTTCGCCGTCCGTGTTGTAGAAGCTGAAGGTATGCGAGCCGTAGCCGTTCATCTGCATCGGTGTTTTCGGAATGCCACGGTCCGACATCAGGATGGTGACCTGGTGCAGGCTTTCCGGTGACAGGGACCAGAAGTCCCACATGGCCGTGGTTGAGCGTAGATTGGTCTTCGGGTGGCGCTTTTGCGTCCGGATGAAGTCGGGGAATTTCAACGGATCGCGGATGAAGA
This sequence comes from Alphaproteobacteria bacterium, assembly GCA_012103325.1. Taxonomy (GTDB): domain Bacteria; phylum Pseudomonadota; class Alphaproteobacteria; order UBA8366. Next base: position 44,691 of record WLWY01000018.1, on the reverse strand, counting down.
ACACCGGCGTGTTGTTGCCAACCAAATCCCAGTTGCCTTCCTCGGTGTAGAACTTGATCGAGAAGCCGCGCACATCGCGTTCCGCATCGGCCGCGCCGAGCTCGCCCGCCACCGTGGAGAAGCGGGTGAGGAGCGGCGTCTGCTTGCCGACCTTGGAGAAGATTTCGGCCCGCGTGTATTTCGAGATATCCTCGGTCACCGTCAAGGTGCCGTAAGCACCCCAGCCCTTCGCGTGCACGACCCGTTCCGGGATGCGCTCGCGGTTCTGGTGAGCCAGCTTCTCGATCAGCTGATAGTCCTGCATCATGACCGGGCCGCGCGGCCCTGCCGTGGCGCTGTTCTGATTGTCGGCGATAGGCGCGCCGCCGCTGGTGGTCATCGTTTTCATCACTGTCTCCATCACTGGGTTGTCTCTGATGAACACAATGTGATGGAATTCTAATATTTATTGAAATCGATAATTGTTATGATATTAATTGCTAATAACGATGAATATCCGAGATCTGAAATATATGGTGGCTGTGGCGGAATACGGTCATTTCGGTCGCGCCGTGGAGGCCTGCCTCATCGGCCAGCCGACCCTCAGCGCGCAGATCCGCAAGCTGGAGGACGAACTCGGCATCACCTTGTTCGAGCGCACCAAGCGCAGCGTGCGGATCACGCCTATCGGTGAAGAGATCGTCGCTCAGGCCCGGACCCTGTTGGCGGCAGCCGATCTGATCACGGAAACCGCGAAGGCTAGCCTCGATCCACTTTCCGGGCCACTGCGGCTCGGCATGATCCCGACGATCGGGCCCTACCTGACACCGACTTTGTTGCCGTCGCTGCGGCATGGGTTGCCAAAGGTTGAGCTTGGTCTGTCGGAGGACACGACGGAGATCCTGGAGCGCCAATTGCTCGACGGGCAGATCGATGCGGCGATTACTGCAACGGACGTCACCGACCGCCGCCTCTCGGAGATCGCTCTATTCGACGAACCGTTCTGGATTGCCTTGCCGCGCGACCATGCACTGGCGGCTCAGGACGAGGTCGCGCTGAGGGATATTGCGTCCGAGGAACTGCTCCTTCTCGAAGACGGCCATTGCCTCAGCGATCAGGTCGTCTCGTTTTGTGCCGACGCCTTTCGCACGGGCCCAAAGGTCAGCACGCAGCACACCAGCCTCATGACGATCCTTGCTCTCGTCGGCGCGGGCGCGGGAGTCACCTTGGTGCCGGCACTCAGTCTGCGCGGTTCCTGGGTGACCGACTCCGGTATCGTCATGCGTAAGGAAAAATCCCGCAAGGCGCGCCGAGCCGTACGGATCGCCTTCCGCAACTCCTACCCACGTCGACAGCTGTTGGAAAAACTGGCTGATATCGTGGCTGCAAGCGTTCCCGATACGGTGTCGCCGGTGCGGCGTTAAAAGGTCGTTTTATCCGTGCTTCTTAAGTCCTCGACGCGCGCTACCCGGTAGATATCGCCTGTGCGGGCGCGGCCGCGCCAAGGACGTGCCCTTTGTAAGGGGATAATCCATTTCTCATCGTCCGGCGCGATGGTTGCGAAGGCGAGACCTTGTTGGCCAGTTTCCGTTTTCGCTATTACGTGGCCGTCCGGTCCAATGACGCAGCTGGTGAGAGGTCTCTCAAAGTTAGACGCAACCGAATGGCTGAGCCAATACCCATTCATGCTGGCATGGGCGCGTGCCGTTACCTCGAAGATCGGGTCTTCCGAATAGGACGACAGCAGCATGCAGTCGACGCCGAGCCGGCGATACTCATCGAACAGTTCGGCAAAATGCACCTCGATGCACAGGGCGCAGCCAAAGCGTATGCCATCGACGTCAAACACCGTCGCCTCGAAGCCCGGCGAATACCAGTCGCTGATTTCCGTGTTGGAGCAGAACCGTTTGTCATACCGGCCAATAAGCGCGCCGGTATCCGAGATGATATAGAGGCTGTTGTGCGGACGGTTTGGTGGCGAGAGGGGGTGATTGCTGCCCAGAACCACGAACAATCCCAGTTTGCGCGCGTGTCGGGCAATGTCATCCAGTTCGCTTCGAAGTGCGGTCCAGTCAACGGCGGCCCAGTCTGTAATTTGAGATTTTGGGTAGCCCGATATCGCACCCTCCGTAAAGTGCACGAGCCGCGCTCCCCGGGATGCCGCCTGACTCATGAGATCTCGAATCCGGCGGCCATTTTCATGGACATCCGGAGAGATCTCGGCGTGGGCGACGGCTAGAGTCAGGGATCGGAACATCAACGATCAACCTAATAGAGCAACGAACTGTTGTCTGCTCTTAGTCGTATCCTGCCGACTCTTCTCTTTCTTCCGTTGCCTAAAATACATTTGCGGACCGTCTGCGCCAGTATCCCAACACCATATCCCGCCAAAGGATATATTGATGGCACGGTGAGCGAGCCTGGACGCAAGAGACGACCATGATCTGCATTCGCGAGGCCAACAAGGGAGACGTTGAAACGCTTTGCGGGGTGCTCTGCGCTTCCATTCGAGAACTTTGCACGGCAGATCACAAGGACGACCCCGAAACGATCGCGCGATGGACGGCCAACAAGACGCCCGAGCATGTCGCCGGCTGGATAGCGGATCCACGACGCACGCTCTTTCTCGCGGCACGCGAGGATCAGCCCGCGGGTGTAGGCTGCATAAGCGACGGCGGCGAAGTGCTGCTCAACTATGTTGCGCCGGCGCATCGTTTTTGCGGCGTGAGTCGTGCGCTCTTGGCCCACATTGAGGCTGTTCTTGTGGAAAACGGTGTCACGACTGCGCGGCTGACGAGTACGGAAACCGCACACCGATTCTATCGCGAAGCAGGCTGGGCCGACGTTGGGGAGCCCGAGATCTTGTTCGGTCTTAGAGGCTACCCGATGGAAAAAGATTTGCGGGTTCGGCCTGGCTCGGATGGACGATGATCGATCTTCGCCCCGCAACCGACAAGGACAAGCCGTTTTTGGTGGACCTCCAACGGGACGCCTATCGAGCGGTTGTTCTCGAGCAATTCGGCGCCTGGGACGACGATTTCCAGGCGGCTCATTTTGAAGAAAAATGGCAGGCCCAAAATTATCGGATCATTGAGCGAGACGGTAAGAGAATCGGCGCGATTTGGACCAGCCGCGAGCCGAACCACCTTTGGCTGCGCGAGATACAGATTGCTTCGACATATCGCAACCGGGGAACTGGGAGCGAGTTGATCCAGGCATTGATCGACGAGGCGCGAGCTTCCGGTCTGCCGCTGCGGCTTCGCGTGCTGACCGCCAACCGGGCCAAAGCGCTATACGAGCGTCTCGGTTTCCGTACGACCGGCATGCACGAGAACACGCATTACTGGATGGAATATTCCCATAGTCCGGTATCCTAGTTGTCGGGGTGCCGGTATCGCATAGACACTCCAACCGGCCCCTCATACAATCCGAGTGACCCGGTTCTTCGAAGGGAGCAGACGAATGCCACTGCAAAGCCCTCTCAACCTTACCAAGTGGATCGAAGAGCACCGCGACGATTTGAAGCCGCCGGTCGGGGCCAAGACGATTTGGACCGATACCGATTTTATCGTGACCGTGGTCGGCGGACCCAATGACCGCCCAGACTATCATGACGACCCGCTGGAGGAGATCTTCTACCAGCTCAAGGGCGACATGACGCTCAAGGTGGTCGAGGACGGGACGCGGCGCGATATCCCGATTCGCGAGGGCGAAATCTTCCTGCTGCCGCCGCATGTCCTGCATTCGCCGCAACGTCCGGCGGATACGATCGGGTTGATCGTGGAGCGGACTCGTGCAGCGGGAGCGATCGATGGCTTTGAATGGTTCTGTGACTCCTGCGACACCGTTGTGCATCGGCGCGAAGTGCAGGTCGCCGGTCTGGAGCAGGGCGTGAACCATGTCCTGGAAGAGTACGATACAGATCCGCAGCTTCGGACCTGCGCCGTATGCGGCCATGTCAATCCGGGCCGGGGCGAGCGAACGTGACGACGGCGGCTGCGATCGAATTGCGTGCGGTCATCGCCGGCAAGACCTACGGCGTGGATTTGAGCAACCCCAGAAACCTGGCCATTCCGCTGCAGTTCGACGGCCCGCAGCCGCGCTTTTTCGGTGCCGCCGAAGCACGCGCACAACCGTTTCGCGGCGACGGCTTCACCGGCGACACGCGACAGGGCGGCAGCTGTAACGTCTCCGAGATCACCATGGTGCCGCATTGCAACGGAACCCACACCGAATCGGTGGGACATATCGTCCACGCCGGGCAGGCGGTCTTCGAATCGCTGCCGCAAAGCCTCATGCCAGCGGTAGTAATCAGCGTGACTCCCGTTTCAGCGGCGGAGGCTGGCGAGACTTATCGTCCGGCGGTTGAGCCGAGGGACGTCGTCATCACCCGTGCGGCCCTGTCGGCAGCGCTTGCCGGTTACGGCGCGGACGAATTGACGGCGCTCGTTGTGCGAACTCTGCCCAACGGATCGTTCAAGAAAACCGCCGTATATGGCGAACGTGAAAGCCCACCTTTCTTCACGGCGGATGCGATGACCTATCTCGTGGAACGGAACGTCCGGCATCTCGTAGCGGACATCCCGTCTATAGACCGGATGCGCGATGAGGGAATGCTCACCAATCACCACATCTTCTGGAACGTCCCGAAAGGCACACGGGATGCCACAGAGGAGATGCGGCAGGACAGAACGGTTACCGAGATGGCGTTCATCGATGATGACATCGGCGATGGACTTTATTTGTTGAATCTGCAGGTACCCGCATTCCATACCGATGCGGCGCCCTGCCGGCCTGTGCTCTACGCCTTGACATGAACGCAGAAGCTGAAGCTACTCGCTATCGGAAAGGCCTGGACTTCGCTCGGCAATTGGACCAGCGGGACCCTCTCGCTCGGTTCCGGGACCGGTTCCATATCCCGAAGATGGAAAACGGTGAGGACGAGATCTATCTTTGCGGCAATTCCCTTGGGCTGCAGCCGCGGTCCGCTGCCGATTATGTCACCACCGAGCTGGAAAGCTGGCAACGTCTTGGGGTCAAAGGTCATTTCGAAGGCCCGTTTCCGTGGCTGCCCTACCATGAATTGCTGGCCCGGAACATGGCGGCGCTGGTCGGTGGCGAGGCGACGGAAGTCGTCACGATGAATTCGCTGACGGCCAACCTGCATTTAATGATGGTCAGCTTCTATCGGCCAACGAACGATCGATACAAAATCCTGATCGAGGACCATGCTTTTCCCTCCGATCACTACGCAGTGGAATCCCAGATCAAGTTTCACTGCTACGACCCGGCGCAGGCGATGTGTTTGTTGAGGCCGCGCGATGGCGAAGAGCTGATCCACGACGAAGATGTCCGCGACCTCATCGAGCGGGAAGGGGAGTCCATCGCCCTCATCATGCTGCCGGGGGTGCAGTATTACACTGGCCAGGTCTTCGATATGGCTGAGATCACACGGCTTGGTCACGAAAAGGGCTGCGTGGTCGGATTCGATCTCGCCCATGCCGTCGGTAATGTTCCGCTTCAGCTGCACGACTGGGGGGCGGATTTTGCCGTCTGGTGTACGTACAAATATCTGAACGCCGGGCCGGGCTCGGTAGGCGGCTGCTTCGTGCACGCCCGTCATGACAACGATGCCGCACTGCCCCGCTTCAGCGGCTGGTGGGGGCACGACAAGGCCACCCGGTTCAAGATGGGACCGCGGTTCGAGCCCATTCCGGGGGCCGAGGGCTGGCAGCTCTCCAACCCGCCGATCCTGTCGCTCGCCGCCATTCGCGCCTCTCTCGACGTGTTTGCCGATGCCGGACACATGGCGCCGCTGCGCGAGAAATCGCTTCGCCTGACTGGTTATCTGGAATGGCTGCTGCGCGAGGAGTTGGGTGAAACGGTTGTGGTGATCACGCCGCGCGATCCGGATCGACGGGGCTGCCAGCTCTCCCTCAGACTGGTCGGCGAAAGCGGCAAGGACATTTTTGGGCGTCTTGAGAAGGCCGGCGTGACCGGCGACTGGCGCGAACCCGACGTGATCCGGGTCGCACCGGTCCCCCTCTATAACTGTTTCGAAGATTGTTACCGCTTCGTCGAAATTTTGAAGGCGCTCCTAAAGGACCGCTCTGGCAGTGATTCATGACCGCCGGCAGCGCCATAACAGTCGTCGGCGCCGGACCGGTCGGCGCCCTGATGAGCCTTTATCTGGCCCGGCGCGGTTTCGAGGTTACCGTCTATGAGCGTCGGCCCGATATGCGGCGAAAGGAGATTTCCGCGGGGCGCTCGATCAACCTCGCGCTTGCCAACCGCGGCATCGACGCCCTGGAACGAGTCGGACTGATGGACGAGGTGCAGCGTCATTTGATCCCTATGCGCGGCCGCATGATCCACCATGAGGGTGGCGACCTGGACCTGCTGCCTTACGGCAACAAGCCGGAGGAGGTTATCTACTCCGTCTCGCGCGCGGAGTTGAACAAGACCCTTATGAATGCCGCCGAAGCCGAAGGGGCTACGATCCGTTTTGGCTGGCGCTGTGAGAGCATAAATCTCCGGGCTGGCACCCTTACGCTTGTCGACGAGGGTGACGGCGGGCGCAGGGACGTCCCCTGTGGTGTCGTGATCGGCGCCGATGGCGGTGGATCGGCCGTCCGCGAAGCGGTCGTCACAGCAACCAACGGTGCGCAAGATGAGGACATCCTCGGCCACGGCTACAAGGAGTTGACCATACCGCCCGGGACCAATGGCGGTTTTCGGATGGAAGAGAATGCGCTGCATATCTGGCCACGCGGCGGGTTCATGCTGATCGCCCTGCCGAACCCGAATGGCAGCTTCACTGCGACCTTGTTCCTGTCTCACGAAGGCAAAGAAAGCTTTGCTGCGCTGCAAACCGATACGGAGGTGGAAGCCTTTTTCAACCGGCACTTTCCCGATGCTGCACCGCTGATTGCAGACCTGACCAGCAGCTTCTTTGCGAACCCGACGGGGATGCTCGGCACTGTCCGCTGCTTTCCCTGGCATCATGAGGGCAAGGCGGTGGTGATGGGCGACGCCGCGCACGCGATCGTGCCGTTTCACGGCCAGGGCATGAATGCCGGTTTCGAGGATTACGTGGCCCTGGATGGCTGCATTGCACGTTTCGGCACCGACTGGAACGCGGTCTTTGCCGTATTCGAGGAAGGCCGCAAGCCGGATGCCGACGCCATCGCCGATATGGCGCTTGAGAACTATATCGAGATGCGAGACACCGTCCGGGACCCGAAGTTCCTGCTCAAGAAGGAGCTGTCCTGGAAGCTTGAAGAACGATATCCGGACAGGTTTATACCGCGCTACTCCATGGTCATGTTTCACCTGCTGCCTTATGCCGAGGCATATAGGCGCGGCAAACTGCAAGCGGCGATCCTGGACGAACTTACTGAATCCGCGGGGTCGCTTGATGAAGTGGATTTCGACCGGGCCGCAATCCTCATCGAGAAAATGATGTAATCGAGATACGAGGTGAGCCAGATGGCGACCAACGGCAAACAGCCAATGAATTATGAGCGTTACATTCTGCCGCATCAGCTGCCGGAGGTCCGACCCCGGGAGACACATGACGACCCGTTGCGGGTCGATCCGGACGAGCAGTTTTTCATCCGGACCCACCAGGCCTTCGAAATCTGGTTCGCGCAAATCCTGAGCGAGTTGGAGTACGCGCGCCTTTTGCTCTCCCAGCCCTATGTGCCCGAGTCCGACGTGCCCGTCATCGAAGGACATGTACGGCGGGCGGCAGCAATTCTCGATCTGATCAACCAGCATCTGCCGCTGCTTGAAACGCTCGATACCACGAGCTTTTATAATTTCAGAAAGCACCTGTTCGGCGCCAGCGGCACGCAATCCTTCCGGTTTCGCGAAGTCGAGTGGCTGATGGGGCTTCTCGACGGCGGGCTTCTGGATTACGGCAAACGCAAACGCACCCTGGATGAAACGCTTATGAAACGGGCGGCAAAGGCGAAACGGGCGAAAACGAGTGGTCCCACCCCCAGCCAGCGGGAATATGATTCGCTGGCGCAATATCAAGCGCAGTGGAACGAAAGGTGGGACCCGAAGCGGGAGCGACTGGACTCCCGCGGTTTCAAAGGGATGGACGCGACGCGGGACGCCCTGCAACGGCGCCTGATCGATATTCGCAAAAACGGCACATTGCGCGAAAAAGCCATTGAATGGCTCGAACGCACGACGTTCCCGGCGCCGCGCAGCGCCCGGCCCAATGCAAGGTACGGCGACGATTTCGCGGAACGGTATCGGCAGGCCTATATGGCTGCCTATATCGCGGATTCAAGCGTCCTGCGCGATCTGCAAGGCGTGTCGCCCGCGGAGATCAAGCGCATGGGCCGCGAAGCCGGGCAGAAGGTTGGTTTTTTCCTCGGCGCACCGCACCGTCGCGCGATCGTATTCCTGGTGCAGTTCGCAAGCCAGCCGCTCCTAGCGTGGCCGGCCTCGCTGGTCGAGGCCTTGCTGGAACTCGACCAGGCGTTCGCCAACTGGCGCGACCGGCATATCGCGATGGTGGCGCGGGTTCTCGGTGGCGGCAGGATATCCACGCTCGGGTCCGCGGACTCCGGACTACTATATTTGCGGGAAACCCTGCGTAAGAGAGCGTTTCCGGAGATTTGGGACGCACGCTCCTTCATGCTCAGCCGCGAGGAAGCGGCTAGCATCTATACACCGCGCCAGCTGCGCGCCTTCGGATTCGTTCACGAAAATCATTCGCCGGGCTGATAGTGTCCTGATCGTGAAATTCAAAGGATTGAATTTCGCGTGAATCAGCACACTAATTATTTGAATATAGTGTGATTCAGATCCCAAATTTCGCCGCATTCAATGCGGCGAACTTCAGAATCATCACACTGATGCGTTAACGGCCAAGTCACTGCGCGCCCGGCCATTGCGCGGCACGTTTTTCCGTAAAGGCGCGGCCGCCTTCCTTGCGGTCTTCGGAATTCATGACCCGGTTCTGGACGAATTCCGTCAGCTGATCGACGGCCGTGTAGTCCATATTGGTGCCGCGGACCATAAGCTCCTTCATGCCTTGCACCGCCTCCGGGCTTAGTTCGGCAAGGCGGTTCGCGATCTTCTCCGCTTCCGCGAGCAACTGGTCGTCGGGGACGATCTTGTTGATGAGCCCAACCTCCCGCGCCCGCTCCGCACCGACTCTGTCGGCCAGAAGTAGCAGTTCCGACGCGATCGCCCAGGGCATCATCTTCGGAAACCAGGCGGCGGGAATGGTGGCGATCCCCCATTGCGGTTCCGGCAGCCAGAATGAGGTGTCCGCCGTGGCTACCCGAATGTCCGCATCCATGGCGATCCACATGCCATAACCGACGACATGGCTGTGCAGCGCGGCGACGATGGGTTTGTAGACGCTGCGCGTGCGCGAGATATCGGGAAAATCGCCGGTGTAGCGGTACTCTGTCGGCGCGCCGCCGGAAAGGTCCGCGCCGGCACTGAAGCAGCGGCCGCTGCCGGCAAGGATCGCCACGCGCAAGGCCGGGTCATGTTGAAAGTCCTGCCAGACGCGGCCGAGCTCTTGGTGCATCGCCTCGTTCATGGCGTTGAGCTTGTCCGGCCGGTTGAGGGTGACATACGCGATGGCGCCCTTCTTCTCGTACTCCACCACCGTCAAATCCATCGCTTTCCTCCCTCGATCGTCCGCAGGTTTAAGTCTACTTCTTGAAATCGCCCGACGGATTGAAACTCTGGTCTTCCGCCAGGACGCCTTGGCCTGGGACGAAATTCACCTCGACCCGAATGCCGTCGGGATCCTCGAATAACACGTAATAGTAACCCGGTGCCCAGGCACCGTCCTGCGGCGTTTTGACAACATGCGCATCCATTTGTTTGAGGAGGTCGCCGACCTTATCGACATCCTCGCGCGAGCGGGCCCGGAAGCAGATATGATGCAATCCGACACGCCCTTGGACGAAGCGTTCGTCCGCATGGTCCGGGTCGCAGGGCTGGATGCCCAGTGCTGTGCGTCCGCCGACGAAGTAGCACATGTTGCTGCCGTCGAAGACGTTTTCGAGACCCAGAGCCGGCATCAGGCGGGAATAGAACGCCTTGGCTTTGTCAAATTGACTCACGGTCAGGATGACATGCGCCATCCCATTGATGTCGATCATGTCATCCTCCCGTTTGGTCGCGTTGCTTATTCGGCGGTCCAGCCGCTCACCGATTTGACTTCCAGGAAATCTTCCAAGCCCCAGACGCCACCTTCGCGCCCGTTGCCGGACTGCTTATAGCCGCCAAACGGCGCACCGGCACCGCGCGATTGGCCATTCATCTCGACCATGCCGGCCCGCAAACGCCGCGCAACCCGATTGGCTTTGGCACCGTCCTGGGTCTGGACGTAGTCCGTTAGTCCATAGGGCGTATCGTTGGCGATTTTGATGGCGTCCTCTTCGTCATCGAAGGGGATGATCGACAAAACCGGTCCAAAAATCTCTTCCTGCGCGATCGTCATGTCATTATTGACGTCGGCGAAGACCGTCGGGCGGACGAAGTAGCCGCGGTTCATGCCTTCCGGGCGGCCCGGCCCGCCGGCCACAAGACGCGCACCTTCCGACATACCCTTTTCGATCAAGCCCTGGATCTTGTTGAACTGGACTTCCGAGACGACGGGCCCGATATGGCGGCCATCTCTGGAAGCGATATCGACCGCGGTCTGCTCTGCGGCTTGCGCGGCGGATTCAACTGCCTGGTCGTATATCGAACGTTCCACCAGCATACGAGTCGGCGCATTGCAGGATTGGCCGGAGTTATTGAAGCAATGACGCGCGCCCCGCGTCACGGCTTTGTCATCTGCATCGGCGAAGACCAGGTTCGCGCCTTTGCCGCCAAGTTCCAGGCTGACGCGTTTGACCGTATCGGCGGCATTCTTAGTGATCGCGGTGCCGGCGCGCGTCGATCCGGTGAAGGAAATCATGTCGACGTCCGGATGACCGGACAACTGCGTCCCTACACCGGCGCCATCGCCGTTGACCAGATTGAAGACCCCCGCGGGGAAGCCCGCTTCGTCCATGAATTCCGCGAACAGCAGAGATGATAAAGGGGCGATTTCAGAAGGCTTCAGCACCATCGTGCAGCCGGCTGCGAGAGCCGGAATAACTTTTAGCGTTACCTGATTCATTGGCCAGTTCCACGGGGTGATCAGGCCGCAAACACCGACTGGCTCTAGGAGTATACGGTCGTTTGGCGCGTGCGAACCCAATTCCCGATCGAGTTCGAATGCCTTAAAGGCGCGGATAAAACTTTTGATATGGCCGATGCCGGACCCGGCTTGCGCTGTTTTCGCCATGGCGATCGGTGCGCCCATTTCTAGCGAAATCGTTTCGCCCATTTCATCCGACCGTGCGGCATAAATCTCCGCTAATTTTTCGAGCAGAGCTAAACGCTCGTCTTTCGACGTCTGGCTCCACGCATCGAAGGCGGACCGGGCCGCCGCAACGGCCGCGTCGGTATCCGCCTCGCCGCCAAGCGAAATTACCGCGCAGGGCTCTTCGTTCGAGGGATTGATGACGTCAAAATCATTGGCAGCCGCAGGAGAGACCCACTGACCGTTGATGTAAAATTCGCGTTTCTCTAACACCGCTTTTCTCCCGTTTTGTAAGCTCTATTTCTTCATCTGGTTGCGAGGGCCGCATTGCCCAATACCCATAGTCAAAAATCCACGTTATTCGATCCTAACTTGGTGTCCTAACCCATCTGCCGTGCATCCAACACGGCTTGAGCCCACGCTTCTGGCCGTTCCTGTGGCAGGTTGTGTCCGGCCTCTTCGAATATTCTGTGCTCATGCGGTCCGATAAACCGTTTGGCGTGATGCGCCGTGTCCCCGCCGACACCGTCCGCGTTCCCATCTATTGTGATGGTCGGCACGGTAATCGGTGGCTGGGCTGTGAGGCGCGTTTCAATATGTGCGACGGCTGGGTCGCCCGGAACCAGCCCGTAGCGATGCCGGTAGGAATGAATGACGACGTCGACGAAGTCCGGATTGTCGAACGCCTCGGCCGTTTGTTCGAAGGTGGCATCGTCGAATTCCCAGGTCGGTGACCACATGCGCCAAAGCGTTCGGGTGACGTCGCGCCGGTCCTTAGTAAGGCCGCGCCGGCCGCGCTCGGAATGGAAATAGTACTGATACCAATACGCAGCTTCCTTCGCAGCTGGCGCAGGTTCCAGGGACCGTGCGATGTTCTGGATGTTGTAGGAGTTGCCGGAGACCAAGGCCGTGACGCGTTCCGGCCACAGCGCCGTCGCTACGCACGCCGCGCGGCCGCCCCAATCGTAACCGCCAACGATGGCTTTTTCGATTCCAAGCGCATCCATCAGTGCAATGAAATCGGCACCAAACGCCGCCTGCTCGCCGGAACGGGGCGTGTCGTTCGATAGGAAGCGGGTCGGCCCATAACCGCGCATATAGGGGACGATGACCCGCCCCCCGGCGTCGGCCAAGGTCGGGGCGCATTCAGCATAGGCATGCACGTCGTATGGAAAGCCGTGTACCATGATGCAGGGCCAGCCATCCGCTGGCCCGTATTCCACATAGGCAATTTCAAGCACGCCGGCGGTAACAGTCTGTATATTCATCGCTAGAGTCCTTCTTGCAGATTTGCCGTTGTCATCGCCCGCACGGCGTCGGGCGTGTGGCCGGCGTCGCGGAGCGCCTGGATCGTTTCGGCGCGGTCGCGTTTGGCGTAGCGGCGGCCCGACGGATCGCGCAACAGGCTGTGATGGTGATAGTCCGGTACCGGTAAATCGAGCAAGGCCTGTAGGACACGATGCACATGGGTCGCGTGCAGCAAATCTTCGCCACGTGTCACCAAGGTCACACCCTGCGCGGCATCGTCCAGAGTAACGGCCAGGTGGTAACTGGTCGCGATGTCCTTGCGTGCCAACACCACATCGCCGCAACTGGCCGGGTCGACTTCAACACTACCTTTGCCACGGTCGTGAAAGCGGAGAGCACCGACGCGCTTGGCGGCTTCGATCATGTTGAGGCGCAGGGCATAAGGTTCGCCCGCCGATTTGCGGTCCTCCGACTCTCCGCGCGAAATATGGCGGCACGTGCCCGGATAAATCGGACCATCGGGACCATGCGGCGCTCTCATGGCGTTCCTGGCTTCTTGTTGCAGGTCTTTACGTGTGCAGAAGCAGGGGAACAACAAGCCGTCCTGGTCGAGTCGGCCGAGCGCTGACGCATAGTCTGTCATATGATCAGACTGCCGCCATACCGGCATTTCCCATGTCAAGCCGAGCCACGCCAGGTCTTCAAAAATGCCATCCTCAAACTCAGGACGGCAGCGGCCCCGATCGATATCTTCGATGCGCAGCAGAAACCGCCCCTCCACACCGCTTGCCTCGACCGCGAACAAGGCGCTGAAAGCGTGACCGATATGCAGCCGTCCGCTGGGGCTCGGCGCGAAGCGGGTCACGAGCTTATTGGGTCTTTCTTGCGACATCGTACTGGCGGTATCGCGCGTGAGCGGCTAAGTCAATCACCATGGTCACGACTCCGAAATCCATCGCTTCTGCCCTTGATACTCTCGCTGAACGCGATGGGGATATCGCCCGTATGGTTGCCGAGGTCGGTTATCCGGAACCGCGTGTCCGTGCGCCGGGCTTCGCGACCCTGCTGAACATCATTATCGGCCAGCAGGTTTCCGTTCAGTCCGCGGCGGCGATCCGTGGGCGTCTAGCGGAAGCGGCGGACCCGCTGACGACGGACTCGTTTCTCGCGCTGGATGACGAGGCGTTGCGGGGTGTCGGTTTCAGCCGCCGCAAAATCGAATATGGTCGTTTGCTGGCGCTGGATATTCAGGAAGCGCGGTTCGACCCGGATGGGCTGCCGTCGCTGGATGACGAAACTGCGCTTCAACAAATCGTCGCCCGCAAGGGGCTCGGCCGCTGGAGCGCGGACATCTACCTGTTATTCGCGCTGGGCCGGGAAGATATATGGCCCGCCGACGATCTGGCGGTGCAGGTGGCGGTTCAGCGGCTGAAGGGTTTGGAGGAGCGGCCTGATCGGGCAACGATGGATAAGCTGGCCGAAGACTGGCGGCCGCACCGTGGTGCCGCAGCGCTGCTGATGTGGCATATGTATAAGAAGGCGGCGCTGTAACGGCTGCCGTACAGGGAGAGTATTCGATGGCAAACTTCATGGAACTCGACGGCCCGCGCCAGGCGCCGGCCTCCGGTGGCGACCCGAAGCAGTTGGTGATCTTGCTGCACGGATTGGGCGCGGACGGTGCCGATCTGATTGGTCTGGCACCGCACTGGGGCGAGATCCTGCCCGATGCCGCCTTCGCCGCGCCAAATGCGCCGTTCCCTTGCGACATGTCGCCGATGGGCTATCAATGGTTCAGCGTGCAAGATCGGACGCCGACGGTCGTACTCGCTGCGGTTCAGGCGGTAGCGCCGGCACTGAATGCGTTCATCGATCAAGAGTTGGAGCGGGCGGGTCTTGGTGCGGACAAGCTGGCACTTGTCGGATTCAGCCAGGGCACGATGATGAGCCTCTATGTCGCGCCGCGCCGGGAACCGTCGGTCGCCGCTGTCGTCGGCTATTCCGGCCGCTTGATTGCGCCGGAGCGCCTTCCCGAGGAAGCGGTATCGAAGCCTCCGGTATTGCTGATCCACGGGGAGATGGACGATCTGGTGCCGTTCGAGTCGATGGCACAGGCGGAGCAGGGGCTGGAGGCCGCGGACTTCACTGTGCAGACGCTCGCCTGTCCCGGTCTCGGTCACGGCATCGATCCGCGCGGTCTGCAGCATGGCGGCGGGTTTCTCAAGGCCGCGTTCGCCGACTGATGCCGTTACAGAACCGGGTCACGCCCTTCGGAGAGATCGTCGCGATCCCGGAACGCGGTCTGTTCACCGGCAATCGTGGCGTGCTGCATGACGAGCACAAACAGCTGGGCCGGCGGCGCTGGGTCCTCAAGGCATGGCTGATCTGTTTGCTTGAGTTCAAGGGGCGGCATCGCGAGGTGATGACGCCGCGGCGCTGGACCGAACTGTTTTTCTTCGACGAGGCGGTGGCGATCGCCGCCGGTCACCGGCCCTGTTACCAATGCCGCTACGCCGATTTCCGGCGCTGGCAGGCTGCATGGAGTGAGGCAAAGGGCCTTTCCATGCCGCCGCGGGCACCGGAGATGGATGTCTGCCTGCACGCGGAGCGGATCGATCCGAAAACACGGCTGCAACAGCGCTGGACGGCGGCGCTCGACGATTTGCCCCCGGGTACGTTTATCGAGGTCGATGGTGTCCCGCATCTCGTACAGGCAGATGGGCTTAGGCGTTGGTCCTGGCGGGGCTACGATGCCCCGATCACGCGATCGGCATCCGATGTAACCGTATTGACGCCGCCGTCGAGCGTGGCCGTGCTACGCGCCGGCTACAAGCCCGTCCTGCATGCCAGCGCGTCGCTCTGAAAATGGCAAGCGCGTGAAGATTTTACCGAAATAACCACAACATCTTGTGTTCGTTCGTCATTTCGGATATCAATTTGCCATATTGAGGTTGGAAGCAAGGTATGCCCGTCGCAATCAACGAATGGCCCGCTCTCGTGCTGAACGCCGATTTTCGGCCGCTCAGCTATTTTCCGCTGTCGCTCTGGTCGTGGCATGACACGGTCAAGGCGGTCGTGACCGACCGTGTGAATGTCGTTTCCGAGTACGAGCAGGTCATCCACTCTCCGTCCTTCGCGCTGCGTTTGCCGAGCGTCATTTCGCTAAAAGAATATGTGGCCGCACTGCGGATGCCGGCCTTTACGCGGTTCAACGTTTTTCTGCGCGATCGCTTCGCGTGCCAATATTGCGGCGCTGCGTTGCCATCGCATGAACTGACCTTCGATCACGTAATCCCGCGCTCGCGCGGCGGCCGGACCACATGGGAGAATGTCGTAGCGGCCTGCGTGCCATGTAATCTGCGTAAGGGGGGCCGGATGCCGAGACAAGCCGGAATGCGCCCGAAACGGATGCCGGCGCGGCCGACTTCATTCCAGCTGCAGGAGAACGGCCGTCAGTTCCCGCCCAATTTCCTGCACGAAAGCTGGCGTGACTTCCTCTACTGGGATACGGAACTGGATCCGATTTAGAACGGATCAAGTTTAGATGAACCCATTACATGGGTTTGGATATGCTTGTGAATCCGTTCTATTTTAATAGTTGAGAGCAGATTCACACGGTTGTTGGATCGCCATAGGCGATTCCAACAAACCCCGATCTGCTCTAGAACCGCTCCGACAGCCAGATGGCGAGACGAGAGCTTGCTTTGACTGTCGCCGAGAGCAGCGGGTAGCCGGGTGCGTCTTCGGCGCCATGTTTTAGCGCCGTATCGTGGTGCTCCAATTCGTCCTCGCGGAATTCGGTGATCACTTTGCGCAGTTCAGGCTCATCGTCGCCGAGTGTTTCCAACTGATTGGCATAATGCTCGTCGATGACGTCTTCCACCGCGACCGTACAGGCCATGGCTGCTTTCTCGCCGAGCAATGCAGTCGTCGCGCCCAGCGCATATCCGGCAACGTTCCAAAGCGGGCCAAGAGCCGTTGGGCGGACCCGGCGCTCGGCGATCAGTCTGTCGAACGTTTCGAGATGCTCTCGCTCCTGTTCTGCCATTTCTTTGACCGCGTCGGCGGCCGGGCCGCGTCGCAGCACGGCGCGTTGGCCGGCGTAAATGCGGACCGCACCGAATTCCCCGGCTTGGTCGACGCGGACGATGCGTGCGACTTGTTCCGCAGGCACAGGGTCGCCAGGAAGATAGGCAGGACCGTGGGGGTGCTTCGTGCTCATGCCGATCGCGTATTCCGTCTTAACAGCCACAAAATGGCGAGCCCTGTCGCCAAGGAGATCAGCGCATTATAGCCTGCCATTGAAATGCCGAACAGCGACCATGGAATGTCGTCGCAACGCACGACGGGGGCGGCGAAAATCTGTGCACGCAACGCCTCCAGCGTTTTTGGCGCTGCCGCGCCGCTGCATGCCGTTGGGCCGGCCCACCAATGCTGTTCGACGCCGGCATGGTAGACGGCGATTCCCATGCCAATCAAAACGGAAAGGGCGCCAAGCGCGGAAAGGGCACGGGTGAAGCGGCGTTCTCGGATCAGAGTCAGCGCGAGCACCGATAACCCGCCTGCGACCCACCAGGGCCAGCGCTGATAGAGGCACAGGGTGCAGGGCTGCAATCCGCCGATATGTTGAAACGCGTAGGCGCTGCCCAGGACGGCGATGCTTATCAACAGTAGCCCGAGCGGTATCGTGATGGGTCGGTCGATCATGCGTTTGCCTGTCTATGCCAGATATTTAAGCACGACAAAGCCGAGCACCAAGAGAACCACGAACAGAAAGGTAAGCGGGCCGAGCCATCGTTCGATGAAGGCGCGGATTGGTACGCCGAACTTCCACAACAACACGGCAACCAGCAGAAAACGGCCGCCCCGGCTGATGATCGACACGGTAATAAAGGTCCAGAGGTCGAGCTGCACCGATCCGCTGGCAATCGTGATGACCTTATAGGGGATGGGGCTGAACCCGCCGGCGAAGACGATCCATCCACCCCATTCCCGATACCAGTCCTGGAACCGGGCGAACTTGTCCAGGTAACCGTAGAATTCGATGATGGTGCGGCCGACCGTCTCGAACAGAAAGAGCCCGATCGCGTATCCGGCCATGCCGCCCAGGACCGAGGCAACGGTTGCAATCGCAACGACCCGCCATGCGCGCGTCGGCGCGGCGAGAACCATCGGGATGATCAGAATGTCTGGCGGAATCGGAAAGACGGAGCTTTCCAGAAACGCGATTACGGCAAGCCAGGCTGTCGCGTGGCGATGCGCGGCCAATCCCATTGTCCAGTCGTAGAGGCGTCGCAGCATCAGGTATCCATCCATGTTTGAAGCGAGGTTTCGATACGGGCGATGACATCGGTCCAGTCACCGGCGGTCTGTTGGCGGAACAGCCGCATCGTTGGGTACCAGGGGCTGTCGTCGCGTCCGGTCATCCAGCGCCAGTCCGGCGCATATTTTAGCATCAGCCAAACCGGCCGGCCCAGGGCGCCGGCAAGGTGCGCTGTCGCTGTATCCACAGTGATCACGAGGTCGAGCGATTGCAGTGCCGCCGCCGTGTTGGCGAAACCGTCGAGACAGGCCGTCCAGGTGGCGTCGTCGGCGATGCGGCCCGATGCATCGGCCGCGGCGGCGCCGAATTGAAGGCTGCGCCAATCGATGTCGCCACGAGCGAGCACCGGATCGAAGGCCTCGACCGGGCAGGACCGGTGCGGATTGTCGGGATGGTCCGGATTGCCCGTCCAGCATAGCCCGATGCGGTGGCGGCGATCCGGCCTAGGTGGTGGCTTAATGTCGGGCGGTAGCCGCAGATAGGGGATATCGGCTGGCACGGTATCCAGAGTCGTTTCGAGCAGGTGCGGCAGGCTCATCAGCGGGACATGCGCATCGACAGGTGGCGGTGGCGAACCGGTTTCAACAATCGTGGGATCGCCATCCAGGGTCGCGAACAATGCCGTAAGCTTGGAGTGGCATTGCAGTACGATTTCTGCGCCGCGGCGGCGGAGCAGAGGCGCGTAGCGAATGAACTGGATCGCATCGCCGAAGCCCTGCTCGGCGATCAGCAGCAAGCGTCGTCCGTTCGGGTCGCTGCCATCCCATAATGGCGACTCGTGCTGCGGCGGCGCGTGGTTGGCGGTTTGCGCACGCCATTCGTATTCTTCAAAACCGACGGTGAAATCACCCGACAGCAACAGCGTCATCGCGCGGTTCCAATGCAGGTCGGCGTTGTCCGGTGCGAGGGAGACGGCGCGGTCATGGGCGGCGCGGGCTTCGTCCAGGCGCAACTCGTCCTGACGGACGTTGCCAAGATTGCTCCAGGCTGTCGCATCGTCAGGGGCGGCGGCGATGGCGCGTTCAAAGCATGAGGCCGCTGCCTCTATATCCCCACGGTTTTGCAAGAAAACACCGAGATTGCAGTGCTTCGCCGGGTCTTTCCCATCAAGTGCGACCGCGCGTTCGAGTGCTGTCTGTGCGTCACCGTCCTCGCCGTTTGCCGCAAGCGCCAGCCCGAGATTGGTAAGGGCGTCGGCCGCATCCGGATCCTGCTGCACCGCAGCCCGATAGATCTCGATCGCCGCGTCGAGATCGTTCGTTTGCTGCAGGCAAATGCCGAGGCTGATTCGCGCACTGTTGTTACGTGGTGCAAGCGTCAGCACCTTCCGGTAGTGGCCGATCGCCTCTTCGGGGCGGCCCAGGGTGCGATAGGCGTCCGCAAAGACCGCCTGCGCTCTTTCCGATCCGTTCAAGGCGTTTTGCCGCGCAGACAATAGGCGCAAGGCGTCCTCCGCACGATCGGATTCGAGCAGCGCGAGGGCCCACTCCACGGCAATGGCATCGTCGTCGGGTGCCAGCATGGACGCGGTCTCCAACGCGTCCGCACCCGCTATGGGATCGCCGGCATCGCGCAGCGCATCGCCCAGCATTGCCCAAAGCCTCGCCTCGCGGGGAAGGGTCTTGACGAGTGTCTGGTAAACGGTTGCCGCCCCTGCCGCATCGCCGGTTTCCCGTAGCCGCGCTGCCCGCCGCAAGGCGGTGGCGCTGTCTTCGGGATCGGGAAAGGGCGGGCGATTGCTCATAGCTGCGCTTATACCGAACCCGGCGCCCGTCGAACAGCATAGGAAGCGGATTGACCCGCCGTTCCGCCCCACTATTATGGCGCCAGCGCACACGCGCGCCCCTGTGGCGGAATTGGTAGACGCGGCAGACTCAAAATCTGTTGTCTTCACGGACGTGCCTGTTCGAGTCAGGCCAGGGGCACCAAATACCTAGAAAAATCAATCTCGCTGCGCTATCTCGGCTTTAGCTCCGGCGTTACGAGTTCGGATGAGATTAAGATCGGTACGCGCTACGCGGTGGAATATGGAGTCTCGCCGCCCGTGCGCTATAAGGAGCAGAGCCTCAGAGCGCGTCGATCATCGCGGCTTGCTGTTGCGGTTCCGGGGCGCATTGTGAAGACAGAATGTGGCAGAGCGGCAGCTCGAAATAGAAGGCTGTTCCCTTGCCGATCTCGGAGTCGAAATCGATCTTGCCGCCATGGCTTTCGACGATCGACTTGGTGATGTTGAGGCCCAGCCCAGTTCCGTCTTTGGCCCGGGAATCCGATGAGTCGGCCTGCGAGAATTTTTCGAATATCTTGTCCCGGTATTCGGGACGAATTCCGGGTCCCCTATCCTGCACTGTCACGCGAACAAGATCCGCCGACATCGCAACGGAGATTTCAATTTCGTCCCCCTTGGGCGAAAATTTGGCCGCGTTCGACATCAGGTTTGACATTACCTGCATCAAACGGGCCGCGTCCGCCTGAACCATGGCGGACGGTACCCGCTGGCCAATCGCAAAGACTACGCCATAGGTATCCGCATAGCCTTTGTTGGCCTCGATTGCGTCAGTTACCAATCCTGTGATGTCCAGAGGTTGCATCACATATTCGAGTTTCCCCGCTTCCATCTTCTCGACATCGAGGATGTCGTTGAGAAGATGGACCAACCGGTCGCCGTTTCTGTGCGCGATTTCCAACATGGATTTGATGTTGTTGGGGAGCTCACCGAGCACATCTGCTTTGAGGAGTCCGAGCGAGCCGACAATCGAGGTCAGCGGCGTCCGCAGTTCGTGGCTCACGGTAGCGACGAATTCGCTCTTCATTCGCTCGATCTGCTTGCGTTCGGAAATGTCGCGGACGATACCTGTAAACATCTGTCGGCCGTCGATAACCATTTCTCCGATTGCCAAATCCATCGGGAAGGTCGACCCGTCCTTGCGGCGGCCCATGACTTCCCGGTCGTTGCCGATAACCTGTGCGTTCTTGGTCTCGCGGTAGTTTTTCAGGTAGGTGTCGTGTTCCTTCCGAAAGGGCTGCGGCATCAGACTCTTAACGTTCATGCCAGTAATTTCCGCGCTGGTGTAGCCAAATATCTTCTCTGCTGCGGGGTTAAAGGTTTCGATGTTGCCTTGATTGTCGATGGTGATGATGCCGTCGACGACCGTTTCGACGACAGCGCTAATCCGCGCTTGCCGGTCTTTCGCCTGCTGGATGGCCTCGTTCAGCGATACCGTCATTCTTGTTGCGATGTTCTGCGCCCGGCGACGCGTGCCGGCGAGGGACCATAAGATGCCGAACACCAGAACGCTGGTGAGAACGCCGGCTGCGAGAATCATGAAGGCTTTTTGGCGGTCGAGCAGCTGTTCGAAATAGGGCAGGCTCGATGTCCTAATTGCCCAGTCTCGCTGCCCGATGGTTATGAGCTTGGTGGTGACGAATTTCGGATCATTATGCATCGAATCGGGAGCGCTATCGAACATGAGGGCGCCATCGGTTTGATTGCCGTCGTCGTAAATTTGCAACCGAACCTCGGCAAAACGCCGACCGAGGATGCCTTGCATGAGGTCGTGCATGCGAAATGCACTGTAGATGAAACCTCTACTCTTTAGTCGCCGTTCCCGTATGTCGTCCGGAGTCGCGTTGCCGTAAAACGGAACATACATCAGGAAGCCAGGCTGCACGTCCTCTGTAATTTCCTGGACCAGCGTCACCCTGCCCGAGATTGCAACCTCTCCCGTATCCCGGGCAAGTTCCATCGCGCGCCGGCGTGTTTCCTGCGCAAACATGTCATAACCGAAGGCTTGACGGTTGCGTTCGTCGAAGGGTTCAAGATAGGTGATAGAGGAATATATGTCGCGCACGCCGGACGGACGAATCTTGAAGTCGGGGTATCCTTGTGCCCGGATAGAGCGCTCATATTCGTTGCGCCTCGACGGCGTGACCCATTCCGCATATCCGAGGCCCTGGATGCCGGGGAACAGGTTGTGCAGATCAAGCGTGTCGACATATGTGCGAAACTCCGACCGGTCGACATTGGAGGACGCCCTGAACAGGCCGAGGCCCCCTTGCAAGGATTGCGTGTACGCCGTCATCCGATCTTCGATAGTGTGGATGACTTCGGTGTTTCGGTATCCGAACTCCGCCAGCGCGGCGCGTTCCGTGATCGTTTTCGTAATGCTATAGGCCAAGCCCGTAAGCAAAAGCAGCACGAGCAGCGTGCCCCATGCCCAGAAATTGCCGGAGTGGAGAAGCCGCGTTTGCACATCGCGATTGCCAAAGACCTGATCGAACGAGCCCTCGGTGTCGGCAAGCGCTGGCTCGTGAACAGGAGCATATGTCGACATGAGCTCAATCCAGAGTCGGTTACGGTCCGCTACAACGGATATTGCCAGTTTAAGATTGAGAAAATCTGAAAATTCATCCTTAAGTTAGTATAAGGATTAAGGCATTTTTCATGGTTAACGCGATAGAAAGTATTAATAAATCAGCTGTGGATGATCTTGCTGTATGTTTTGGCTCGGAAGCTCGCGCGAAAATGTTTCTGCGCTTCGCAGCGTTGATACCGGCATCGGTTCGCCGGTATCATCGCACGAGGGCGGACGGTGCGTGTCCAAATGCATATGCCGGAAGGCTTTCCTGTGACTTTACTCGCTGAAGGATAAGACCGCTGGACTGGACCAGCCCTCTGCCAAGACCATCGCCCGTTTTCACGCGTGATATCGCGCTGTTTCTCGATGTGGACGGTACGCTGCTCGACATCGCGCATCATCCGGATGCGGTGGCGCCGCGTGCGTCTTTGCCTGGAATTTTGACGCGGCTGGAAGATCGGCTTGGCGGCGCGCTCGCGCTTGTAAGCGGTCGGGCGATCGATGACCTCGATACGATCTTCGCACCTTTGCGGCTGCCGATCGCCGGTTTGCACGGATTGCAGCGCCGCGATGCGCAGGGCCTGCTGCACCATGCGGAAACAGCAGGGGTCGTGGATGACATTCGCGGGCCCTTGCGCCAATTCGCCGATTGCCATGAAGGCGTGTTGCTGGAAGATAAGGGCTCTGCCCTGGCGCTGCACTACCGCCAGGCACCGGCAATCGAAACCGACGCCCGCAAGATGGTCCTCGCGCTCATCGCGGACCGGGACGATCTTCACTGCCTCGAAGGCAAGATGGTTTTTGAAATAAAATCTCAGGCCGTGGACAAGGGCATCGCCGTAGCGTGCTTTTTGGAAGAACCGCCGTTTGCCGGCCGCATGCCGGTTTTCATCGGCGACGATGTGACCGACGAGGATGGATTCCGGCTCGTCAATGCGCGGGGCGGGGTGTCTATCCGCGTCGGTGATCCCAGTGAGTCCGTCGCGCAATATGCCATAACTGATGTCGCATCGGTTATCGCGTGGTTGCAGGATTTGGCGGACAGTTTGGACAGCAGCCGGAGCACGCCGTGAATTCAAATCTCGACCTCGCCGTCATCGGTAACTGCACGATCGGCGCCCTGATCGATGCGCAGGCGCGCATCGTGTGGTCCTGCATGCCCCGTTTCGATGGCGATCCGGTGTTCTGTTCGCTCCTCAACAATGGTGGCGAGGACGAGAAGGGATTCTATGAAGTCTCGCTCTTTGGGCATATGCGAACGGAGCAATTCTATCGCCGCAATTCGGCGATCGTCATCACCAATCTCTATGACGACAACGGAAATGCCATCGAGATCACGGACTTCGCGCCCCGGTTCAAGCAATTTGGCCGCGTGTTCCGGCCGACGATGCTGGTGCGCCATATCCGCCCGCTTAGCGGGACGCCGCGCATCCAGGTACGGCTGCGACCGACGTGTAATCACGGCGCGCGGCAACCTGAACGGACGCGCGGATCCAATCATATTCGTTACGTCATGCCGGATTTGACCCTTCGGCTCACGACGGATGCACCGGTCTCTTATATCGACGATGAAATACCCTTTGTCCTGGAAGCGCCCATTACGCTCGTACTTGGCCCCGATGAAAGTCTGACCCAAGGCGCGGCCGAGATGGGCAAGGAGTTTTACGAGCGGACGGACGAATATTGGAGCGAATGGTGCCGCTATTTGTCGATACCCTTCGAATGGCAGGACGCGGTTATCCGCGCCGCCATTACGCTCAAGCTATCCAGCTTCGAGGAAAGCGGCGCCATTATCGCGGCGCTGACGACATCGATCCCTGAGGCGCCGGACTCACAGCGCAATTGGGATTATCGCTATTGCTGGCTTCGGGATTCCTACTTCGTCGTTCATGCGCTGAATCAGCTCGGCGTAACCCGGACCATGGAAGGCTATCTCAGCTATATCAGCAATATCGTCGCGGCGACCGAAGACGGATACCTGCAACCGGTCTTCGGTATCACGCTGGAAAGCCGGCTCGACGAATCCGAGATTCCGTCGCTGAAGGGCTATAACGGGATGGGGCCGGTGCGGGTCGGCAATGGCGCCTACACCCAGGTTCAGAATGACGGTTACGGCAGCGTGATCCTCGCCTGTGCGCAGAGCTTCTTCGACCAGCGTTTGACCACATTGGGCGACACCACCTTGCTGCGCCGTCTGGAGCGTCTTGGCGAGCAGGCGGTAAAGCGGTGGAACGTGCCGGATGCGGGGCTATGGGAACTGCGGACCCGACAGGATGTTCATACCTTCTCCAGCATGATGTGCTGGGCGGCGTGCGACAGACTGGCGCGTATCTGCGCCCGGCTCGAGATTGCGGATCGCGAAACATATTGGCGCGGTCATGCCGACCGGATCCGGCGCGAGACTCTGAAGCGCGCCTGGAATGCGGAACTGGAGAGCTTCACCGACGTGTTCGGCGGCGATGGTGCAGATGCGAGCTTGCTGTTGATGCCGGAGCTGGGCTTTTTGGCGGCGGACGATCCGCGCTTCCTCGGTACCTTGGCTTTCGTCGAGGACCGGTTGCGGCGGGGACCGTATCTCTACCGCTACAACCGTCCGGACGATTTCGGCATGCCGGAAACGTCATTCAATATCTGCACCTTCTGGTACATTGATGCGTTGATCGCGGTCGGCCGAACCGAAGAGGCGCGCGAGCTGTTCGAGAACATGCTGGCGTGTCGCAACCCAATGGGCCTATTGTCGGAGGATGTCGACCCGGATACGCGAACTCTGTGGGGAAATTTCCCGCAGACCTATTCCATGGTCGGCCTGATAAAATCGGCGATGAAACTGTCGAAACCATGGGAGGCCGCGTTTTGAGCCGCCTCGTTATCGTTTCAAACCGGGTTGCGGTGGACAAAGGCGTCACTCGCGGCAGTCAGGGCGGCCTTGCCGTCGCGCTGAATGCGGCGCTGCGCCGCTTCGGTGGTGTCTGGTTTGGCTGGAGCGGCGAGGTCAGCAACAGCACCGCAACGGATATCAACACCACAACCGTCGACAATGTCGCATACGCCACCGTCGATCTGCGGCAGAGCGATTACGACGAATATTATTTCGGTTACGCCAACCGGACCCTGTGGCCGCTGTTTCATTACCGGCTCGATCTCGTCGACTTTCACAAGCGTTATTCGGAAGGCTATTTCCGAGTCAATAATTTGCTGTGCAGCCGGTTGCTGCCATTGCTCAAGCCGGACGATCTGATCTGGGTGCACGACTTTCATTTGATCCCCCTGGGCGGGCTGCTTCGTCAGGCGGGCAGCCGGCAGCGCATCGGCTTTTTTCTGCACACGCCCTGGCCTGCGCTGGAGATCTTTCGTGCCCTGCCGCAACATGAAGCCATTATGCGAGCGCTTTGCGCCTACGACGTGATCGGCTTCCAGACCGAACGCGATTTCCGCGCCTTCGGCGACTATATCTACCGCGAGGTCGGTGGTTCCGTTGAAGAAGACGGGACGGTCAACGCTTACGGTACGCAGACTCGGGCGGGCGTCTTTCCGATCGGGATCGATACGGAAACCGTCACCGCTTACTCCGAAAAGGAAGCGAATTCGCGCATGACCCAGCGCCTGATGACCAGTCTGGGTAACCGCGATCTGATCATCGGCGTGGACCGCCTCGACTACTCCAAGGGCCTAATCCAGCGCATGTCGGCGTTCCAGCACCTACTGGAAAACTATCCCGAGAATCGCGGCCGCGTGGTGATGATGCAGATCTCGCCGCCCTCGCGCGCGGATGTGCCCGAATATGTCGACATCCGTCAGGAGCTTGAAGCCGCTGCCGGGCATATCAACGGTGCCTATGCGGAGTTCGACTGGGTCCCGACCCGCTATCTCAACAAGGGCTTCGCCCGGCATACGCTGGCCGGCTTCTTCCGCGCCAGCAAGATCGGATTCGTCACTCCGCTGCGTGACGGCATGAATTTGGTTGCCAAGGAATATATAGCGGCGCAGGACCCGAATGACCCTGGGGTACTAGTGCTGTCGCGCTTCGCGGGCGCGGCGAGCCAGATGACTGATGCCGTAATCGTTAATCCTTACGATGTGGAGAGTACTGGCGAAGCGCTGCAACGCGCCCTGCATATGCCACTCGACGAGCGCAAGGCACGCTGGCGGGCCATGTATGCCGATCTTTGTTGCCATGACGTCGCCGACTGGACCCAGTCCTTCCTGGACGTGCTGTCCGGCGTCGATGTGACCCCGGATATGTTCGTGGTGACGTCGTAACGCGTTGATACTTACGGCGGCGGTTCGCTGATTCCTGCGCCCTTGGTGAACATGACAACGAAGCGGCAGTTGTTGTCCGCCCGCGCCATATGTTTGTTGCGTCCCGGCCGGGATCAGCATGATGCTGCCCTGAGAGACCGGGATCGCTTCGTCTTCGACCACCATCGAACCGCTGCCTTCGAGGACGAAGAAGATTTCGTCGCGGTTCGGGTGGCTGTGCGCTACGCCTTCCTGGCCCGGCTCGAAGCAGGTGACGTCGGACATGATGGTCTTGCCGCGGATCAGCTTTTTGCGGACCCGCTTCTCGACGGAGAATTCGATCAGCGCCTTGGTGTCGGTATGCGTGACGATGTCGGTCGCTGTCATCGCCGATTCTCCTGCTTGTTCGTGTTGCAGTCTATTTTGCCATGTCCGCGTCAACTGCGTAAGCCGGTAATCCGTTGACGGCGGCTGGCCGGCAGGCTTGGATAACGCGCCAATAGGAGCGAACGATGAGGGGAAGCACATGCCGGACGAAGGGTTCCGCAAGTGGCTGGGGGTCGAGTACGAGGTCATGGAGGACGGCCACGCGGTCGTCGGGTTGAACATCACCGACGATATGCGGAATCTGCGCGAAGTGGTGCAGGGCGGCGTGCTGGCGGCATTGATCGACATCGCGATGGCGACGGCGGCGGCTGGTGGTAATTACGACACCCGTCTACGCCCGATGGCGACCCTGGAGATGAAGGTAAATTATCTTGCTGCCGCGACCGGCCCACGCATGACCGCGACGGCAGATGTGGTCCGGGCCGGCTCACGCACCTCGGTTGTGCGCTGCGAGGTGCATGACGTGAACGGCGACGTCTGCGCAGCGGGCCTCGGTACCTTCATGACGCGCCGCGTCCACAAAACCGATCCGGGCGGCATGGCACCGCCGACGGGCTAAACGGCTTTATCGTGCCTCGGTCCAGCTTTCGGAAAAGGCTAGCGCGCAGGTGCTGAAGGGCCGGCCGTCACGTTCGGTGGCTTGTGGCAGCCCTACCGCTTGTACGCCGTTATGCACCAGACGCGCGCCGAGTGCGGGGATCAGCACGGTGCACACGCCGTAGCGCCGCTCTGCTGGCTCGTTCGGCGCGGTATGGACCAGCAGCGGATCGCCCAAATCGTGCCAGGTCATCGTGATCTCCTCGTCCGCGGAGAGGATCGTCTCGGTCCAAAAATAGGCCGGGTCGCCCGATTTGCTGAATTCCGCCTCGGTGACGGGAAGCCCTATGTCTGCCGTCTCGGCGTTCAACATGCCCTGCACGGTGTTCTGCAGCCAGCGCGCCATGGCGATGTTGTCGGAATAGATGCGCCATTGGTCGTTCGTCGTTTCGCTCTTGTAATAGAGCACGTGACCGGGTCCGGCGGGGCAGAACAGGATGCGCCAGAAACTGGCGGCACAGGTCTCCGGTGCGCCTTCGCCGGCACTCAAGCGGATAAACGGGTTCTCCCCGGTCAGGATCACACGGTTCGGATCGGTCGCAGACATCGTTTCGATCTCCCTGGGTTTGGCAACTGCGGGCACCGCCTCAAAAAGGCGAAGACAGCACACGTTCTCGCCCGGATGCGTTGTGGTAGGGGTACTCCAGGCTGGCAGTGGCCGCAAGGGGAGATCGGAAGCCCAAGACAATCCTTGTCCGGTTTGTTTGAACGTCCGCCGCAGCCTGAAAAAAACGCGTCGGTCGCCTATCCGACATTCACCTCAACATTGCTGTCCACGTAAAGCGATGCGTCACTTGCGGCGCTCTCGTACACCGAATACCCTTGGCCGTCGATCGTTGCGGTGCCGGCGTCGGTCCAGCCTGTGTCGGCGTTTACCGTGTCGCCCGCATTACCGTCGATGATCAGACTGTTGGCCGCGCCGGTCTCGCCGTTGACACCCTGTGTCGCGGTCAGGACGGTGGCGGTGTCGATGATAAGTGTGTTATCGCCGGTTCCCGTGATGTCGAGGGCTTCGAGCGAATTGATCCGGCCGGCGGACAAGGCGCTGAGGTCGAAGCTCCGGTCCGCGCCCTCGAAGCGCAGCGTATCGAAACCGGTACCGCCAAAGAGGCGGCCGAAGCCAGTATCCTGCGTCAGGAACACATCGTCGTCCCTGCCGCCAAACAGTGAATTGTTTCCGGCACCGCCGTTCAAGGTGTCGGCACCGCCTCCACCATAGAGCCTGTCATCGCCCGCGTTGCCGATCAGTTGGTCGTCGCCGGCATTACCCTTCAGGATGTCGCCGGCCGCGCCGCCGATCAGCGTGTCGGCGCCATTTTTGCCGGATGCTATGATCCTACTGGTTGCGCCGGACCCATCGAAGGTGTCGGCACCGTTGTTACCGACCGCAAGTTCGATACTGCTAGCCGCGAGGTCCATGGTTATTCCCGCGGCTCCTCGTACAAGCAGCCGATCGAAACCGGCACCGCCGCTGATCTGGATGTCGAGTGCATCGGCGTAGAGTCGATCGTTCCCGTCGCCGCCGATCAAGATATCGGCACCTGCGCCGCCATAGAGCCGGTCGCTGCCCGCATTGCCGATCAGTTGGTCGTTGCCGGTATCACCCTTCAGGACGTCACCACCCGCACCGCCGGTAAGTGCATCCGCGCCATCCTTGCCGAAGGCCGTTACCTTGGCGGCCGCATTCGATGCATCGAAGACGTCGGCGCCGTCGTTACCGACCGCATATTCGATTTCGGCGGCCGCGAGATCTACGGTCATCCCCTCGGTGCCCTGCACATACAGCCGATCGAAACCTGCGCCGCCGTTGACCTGAGTATCGAGTGCGTCGGCGTAGAGCCTGTCGTTGCCGCCGCCACCGAGCAGCGCGTCCGCGCCGTCGCCGCCAAACAGCGTATCGTTTCCCGCGCCGCCGATCAGATAGTCGTTGCCGGCCAGACCATTCATGGTGTCGTTGCCGTCGAGCCCGTCCATCATCTCGTTTATCGCGGTACCCGCTAAGTTATCGTTACCCGCCGTGCCGAGGATTTCTGTTGTGTTCAGAGGGTCCTGCATTGTGTTCCCGGAGAGTGTTGCGGTGCCCGTAACGATGCCGTCGAAGCCGATGAACAGATTGTCCGCGATTACCACTTCCTGGTTCGACGCGTTTCGCACGCCGACGACGTTTAGTGAGGATTCCAGGTTGTTGGTGAGCGTATTGTTGGCGACGAGCAGCGACCCCGGATGCAGCTGGCTCGATGTTCCGTAATTGATCGGCTTGAAGTTGCCGGCGTTTGCACCGTAGATCAGGGTGTTGCCGGTAATGATTCCGTCACCCGCGTTCGGCAGGTTGATCAGATAACTCGACGTCCCGTCGGTGTCGTCGAAGACCGAATCCGTAACCGTAGTGCTCAAGGCGCGGCTCTGGATATCGGTGACATCCCGGGATTCAGTGAAGGTGCTATTCGTGACCTCAAGCGATGCAAGGGTGTTGACATAGACCTGGTGGCTGAAATTGGTGCCATTCCCATTACGGTCGAACACTGTGTTCTCGATACGAGTAACTGCAGTGGGATTTGAAGCCGACAAAATGCCCATTTCATTGTCGTGGAAATAGCTGTTGCGGATCGTCAGGTTGCCAAGCTGCTGCCGGATTCCGGCGCCGTTTCTGTCAGCAACGAAAGCGCCCGAAAATTCCACGTTTTCGATCACCGTGTTAGCATCGGTGACCAGGATGGCTTTGCCGTTGGGGATCTGTTGGGTCGACTTTAGGTGGGCTTTGCCACCGACGCCGATAATGCTGATATCGTTTCGGATGGTCGCAAAGTCGTTTTCGTAGACGCCGGCGCGGATGAAGACGGTATCGCCGTCCAAAGCGTCGTTAACGGCCGCTCTCAGCGTTGTGTATTGCTCGTTAGCGCCTACCCATAACTCGCGGCCACTTTGGTAGTCCGGCACTCGGTTGTTCGTGAAACTCGCCATAATTCCGACTCACTTCGCAGTTTTAATTGAAAACATCCGATGTTGCGGCCTTGGCTTTGGATCAAGGTTGATGGCGTTTTAGCTTTCCTTAATAAAGGAGTCAAAATAAAATATAATAAAAATAAAAAATACAATGTATAAACAATATTTATTGTAATAAACATTAAATATAGACTCTACGAGTCTATCGTTATTATTACAGTATTGCTTATATTTTGATATTGTGACGCTCTCGACGTGCCGTAAGATACGTCGAAGAAAATCGCAGTTTCGGCAAGTTTTTCGCTGGAATCAGCGTGTTGAGGCACGCGGCTGGCGGGCCGCCGGAAACGAATTCAGTCAATTTCGATATGTGCTAATCGCCGGCGTGGGCCTCCGCGAGGCGACGGTCTTCCTCTGTTTGATAGCGCGGGGTCTCGTCTCTTGGCGACCGCGTATCGCCGCCATCTGCCCTGGCCGCTTGCGCTTTCCAGTCATCGCCCGAAGGCCAGGTACCATCGAGATGTACTATCTCGCCTGGCGCGCTGATCGCTTCGAATGCGCGAAAACCGTCGCGCACGATCCTGTATTGCTGTTCGGGGTCGAAGGGCGGGCCGACCGTATGGCCCAGCGGGAAGTCGACGAAGGCTGCGCGCGGCGGGTTACCCGCCTGCATGATATCGAGTGCGCTTGCCATGCAGAAGGTTGGTATACCGGCGGCTTCGAGATGTCGGGCGACCAGACACACGGTCTGGTGACAAACCGGTCACATGGGTATGAGGAATACGGCGTCGACATTTTGCGCCCGGTAGGTTTCCAGGAGTGCGGGCGCAAGTTCTTCACGGACGCGTCGCTGCGAGTAGATCCCGCCCATGCAGGAGAAAATATCGTCCGCGACCTCGCCGATAACTCCTTCTTCCTCGAGTTGGCGCAAGGCGTCCGTCGGTACCATACAGGCCGGGTCGCGCCGCGGGTTTTCAAGATAGTTTTCGGTGATGTGCGAGAAGTGAATGCGGTCCTTTGGCGTCGTCTTCGGGATCGCCCGAGTCGATGAGTCGTCTTTGTAGTAATAAGCCGTCTGGCCAACCGCATAGGCGCCGGAGGTCGATAGCACGCCGATCCTGGACTCGCTGAGCGGTTTCTTAAGCGGTGCAAAGGGCGGTGGCGAGTCGGCCTCGTACCATTTGTAGGGCGTGTATCCGAGCCTGCTGTAACGCTCGGTTATTGCCTTGATGTACTCGATATGCATGTCCTGTTAACTCCTCGGCCCAGCCTATCGGGAAACTTTACCGGGCCGCACGGTGCTTCGTCAAAAACTGCGATTAAGCCGCTAGCGCGCGTCAACAATTAGCTTGCCGCCTATGAGCGCGAGCAGACCGGCCATGCCACGGTCGACCCATGGTTTGGCCCGCAGATAGGCATCGCGCGACTTCGTTGCGGAAAATAGGCACGAGACGATCGCATACCAGCCGGTCTCATTCACGAATACGATGGCGAGCGTCGCCGCCATCACCCAAAGCGGCGGCTGTGCCGGGAGCAGTGCCACGAAGATCGAGCCGAAGAAGACGATTACCTTAGGGTTGGCGATCTGCGTCAGGAAGCCAAGGCGCAGCGCTGCCGAGAAGTGCAGTTGCTGTTTGCCGGCTTGTCCGACATCCATCTTATCGTCCGCATGCCACCACAGATTGATGGCGAGAAACAGCAGATACAGCCCAGCGGCGATCTTGAGGGCGATATAGATCCAGGCGGCTTGCTGAAACAGTACCGCGAGCCCAGCCATCGCGCTGCCGGCCCAGAAGACCGAGCCGATCCCCATGCCCAGCGTCGCCGTCAGGGCCGCACTCCGGCCGCTCGCTAGCGCGGTGCGGGAAACCACCAGGAACGACTGCCCCGGGCTGATCACGGCCATCAGCTGCGCGACGGCGAGCGTCGCGAGGGGAAGGATGAATTCCATCAAATGACCTCAAGATCGGTTCACCGGCGGAGTATGCGCCGCCGCAGCACGGGGCAACAATACCCTCGTTTTACGGTCCGTCTTTCATTAGGCTCTTATCATCCTGAGCGGTGCCTTCGGTAGGCGGGGAGCGGCCATGGCGGACACGGTTTCGATCGATCCCGGCAAGACGTCACTCGAGTTGTGGCGGCAGGTCTGCGGCGGCTCGGCATTTCGTGTCGATCCTCGTGCGAAAGCTGCCGTTGATGCGGCGGCCGGTGTGATCGACGACATCGTGCAACGCGCCGCGCCGGTCTATGGCGTGAACACAGGCTTCGGGAAACTCGCCAATACACAGATCGAACAAGACCGGCTGGCTGTTCTGCAACGGAACTTGATTCTGTCCCATGCCGTTGGTGTCGGCGATGTCTTGCCTGACCACATTGTCCGGCTCATTTTGGCATTAAAGGCCGGCAGCCTGGCGCGCGGCGCATCCGGTGTTCGCTGGCCTGTGATCGAGACCATCGAGCGGATGGCCGCGGCGGATATCTTGCCGGTCATCCCTGCGCAAGGCTCGGTCGGCGCGTCCGGTGACCTGGCGCCGTTGGCACATCTCGCCGCTGCGATGATCGGGGTCGGTGAGGTCAGCATTGACGGAGAACGCAGAGCCGCTGCCGACGCTTTTGCCGCCACCGGCATCCCGTTGCTGGTGCTCGGCCCGAAGGAAGGGCTGGCGCTGATCAACGGCACGCAAGTTTCGACGGCGCTCGCTCTGGCGGCGCTGTTCGAGATTGAGCAAGTATTCCGCGCGGCTCTGGTTGCGGGCGCGCTGTCCGTTGATGCGGCGCTGGGCTCGGACGCGCCGTTCGATCCGCGTATTCACGAATTGCGTGGCCAGCCCGGGCAGCGGGACGTTGCCGCCGCGCTGCGCGATCTGCTCGCCGACAGCGAAATCCGGCGTTCCCATGTCGACTGCGGCAAGGTTCAGGACCCTTACAGCCTGCGCTGCCAGCCACAGGTCATGGGCGCGTGCCTTGATCTGCTGCGAAACGCCGCCGCAACGCTGGCAGTCGAAGCGAATGGCGTGACCGACAACCCGTTGGTGTTCGCGGAGTCAGGCGAGGTGCTGTCCGGCGGTAACTTCCATGCCGAGCCGGTTGCCTTCGCCGCCGATACCCTGGCGCTCGCCGTGGCGGAAATTGGCGCGCTGTCGGAACGACGTATCGCGATGCTGACGGACGGTTCGATCAGCGGCTTGCCGTCTTTTCTGACAAGCGAGCCTGGCATCAATTCTGGTTTCATGATCGCCCATGTAGCCGCCGCCGCCTTGGCGTCAGAGAACAAGCAGCGTGCCACGCCGGCGAGCGTCGACAGCCTGCCGACCTCCGCCAACCAGGAGGATCATGTGTCGATGGCGACGCACGGCGCGCGGCGCCTGCTGGAGATGGCGCGGAACACGCGGGCGATCGTCGCCATCGAACTGCTGGCCGCTGCCCAAGGCGTTGAGTTTCATGCGCCGCTCGCCTCTAGCCCCGCGCTGGAACGTGCGCGCAGCGTGATCCGCGCGCGCGTGCCGGCGATGGAAGAGGACCGGTTCCTGTCGCCGGACATCGAGGCAGCACAAGGTTTGATTGCCGCGGACCGGTTTACCGATTTCATTTCCATACCATTGGAATAGCGCGAGGAGCGCCCCATGCCGCCAACCAGAGTTGATAACAGCCGCGTCATCCGCGCGCCGCGCGGTACCGCACTGAACGCCAAGAGCTGGCTGACCGAAGCGCCGCTGCGCATGCTGATGAACAACCTCGACCCCGATGTGGCAGAGAAGCCGGAAGAACTCGTCGTCTATGGTGGTATCGGCCGCGCCGCGCGCAGCTGGGAAGCCTTCGACCGCATCGTCGACAGCCTGAAAGAACTTGAAGACGACGAGACCCTGCTCGTGCAATCCGGCAAGCCGGTCGGTGTGTTCCGCACCCACATCGACGCGCCGCGTGTGCTGATTGCCAATTCCAACCTCGTACCGGAGTGGGCCAATTGGGAACACTTCAACGCGCTCGATAAGGTCGGGCTGATGATGTACGGCCAAATGACGGCCGGGTCGTGGATCTATATCGGCTCGCAAGGCATCGTGCAGGGCACGTATGAAACCTTCGTCGAGGTCGGGCGGCAGCATTATGGCGGCGACCTGTCCGGAAAATGGATCCTTACCGGCGGGCTCGGCGGCATGGGTGGCGCGCAGCCGATGGCGGCGACCATGGCAGGGGCGTCGATGCTGGCCGTCGAGTGCCAGCCGAGCCGGATCGATTTCCGTCTGCGCACCGGTTATATCGACGCGCGCAGCGACGATCTGGACGAGGCGCTGGCGATCATCGAAAAATCCTGTACTGAAAAGAAACCCGTATCGGTGGCACTGCTCGGTAACGCGGCAGAGGTGTTTCCGGAACTGGTCCGGCGCGGCGCGCATCCCGATGCGGTGACCGATCAGACCTCGGCGCATGATCCGCTGCACGGCTACCTGCCCGCCGGCTGGACCCTGGCCGAATGGGCGGAGCGGCAGGAACGCGACCCCAAGGCCG
Source organism: Alphaproteobacteria bacterium (assembly GCA_012103325.1). Classification (GTDB taxonomy): domain Bacteria; phylum Pseudomonadota; class Alphaproteobacteria; order UBA8366. Next base: position 9,782 of record WLWY01000018.1, on the reverse strand, counting down.
TGGCGCTGGCCGCGAAACAGTCGATGGCGGTCCAGGTCAGGGCGATGCTGGATTTCCACGCTGCCGGCGTGCCGACGCTCGATTACGGTAACAACATCCGCCAGGGTGCCAAGGATATGGGCGTCGAAAACGCGTTCGACTTTCCGGGCTTCGTGCCCGCCTGCATCCGTCCGCTGTTCTGCCGCGGCATCGGTCCGTTCCGCTGGGCGGCCCTGTCCGGCGAGCCGGAAGACATCTACAAGACGGACGCCAAGGTGAAGGAATTGATGCCCGACGATAAGCACCTGCATAACTGGCTCGACATGGCGCGCGAGCGCATCCAGTTCCAGGGCCTGCCGTCGCGCATCTGCTGGGTCGGCCTCGGCGACCGCCACAGGCTGGGCCTGGCCTTTAATGAAATGGTGGCGTCTGGCGAGGTGTCCGCTCCCATCGTCATCGGCCGTGACCACCTCGACTCAGGCTCCGTCGCCAGCCCGAACCGCGAAACCGAAGCGATGAAGGATGGCTCTGACGCCGTCTCCGACTGGCCGCTGCTCAATGCGCTGCTGAACTGCGCATCCGGCGCGACCTGGGTATCGCTGCATCATGGTGGCGGCGTCGGCATGGGCTACTCGCAACACGCCGGCATGGTCATCGTTGCCGACGGCACCGAAGATGCGGCACGGCGGTTGGAGCGTGTGCTGTGGAACGACCCGGCGACCGGCGTGATGCGCCACGCGGATGCCGGCTATGACAGTGCGGTCGAATGTGCGGAAGCGTTCGGGTTGAAGCTGCCGTCGTTGGGCTAACGCAACGCCGCGCACGCTTGCTGAACCAAATCCCCGCCGCGAATAAGATCTTCCTCCGGTGCCACGAAGCTGGCCCGGAAATACGGGCTCAACCCATATGCGTTGCCCTGCACGACGGCGACGCCGACCGTATCCAGCAGGTACATCGTGAAATCGACGTCGCTTTCGATGGTCTTGCCGTCCGGCGTTTTTTTGCCGATGGTGCCGGCGCAGGAGCAGAAGATGTACATCGCACCCTCCGGCAGGTCGCAGGACAGGCCTTCCGCCTTGTTCAGTTTTTCAAACAGCATGTCGCGGCGGTATTGCAGGTTGGCGGTGCGTTCTTTGATGAAGTCCTGCGGGCCTTCCAGGGCGGCGACGGCGGCAGCCTGACTGACGGCGCTGACGCCCGACGCGCTTTGCGATTGCATCTTGCCCATATTGGCGATGATGTCCTTCGGGCCGCCGGCGAAGCCGATCCGCCAGCCGGTCATCGAATAGGCTTTCGAGCAACTGTTGGCGGTGACGGTGCGGTCGTACAGTTTCGGTTCGATCTGGGCGAAGGTCGAGAATTCGCGGCCATCGTAAATCAGATGTTCGTAGACATCGTCCGTCAGGATGTGGACATGCGGGTGTTTCAGCAGAACGTCGGCCAGTGCCCGCATCTCGTCCGGTGAATAGGTCGCACCGGTCGGGTTGGCCGGCATGCAGAACATCAGCCATTTGGTGTTCGGCGTGATCGCTTCGTCGAGCTGCTCGGGCCGCATCTTGAACTGGCTGTTCTGGCCACAATTGATGAACACCGGGGTGCCGCCGGCGAGCTGGATCATGTCCGGATAGGACGCCCAGTACGGCCCCGGGACGATCACTTCGTCGCCGGCGCTGACCGTCGCCATCAGGGCGTTGAACAGTATCTGCTTCGCGCCCGCGCCGACGGCGATTTGGTCGAGGCCGTAATCGAGGCCATTGTCGCGCTTGAATTTGAGCTGCGCCGCCTTGCGCATTTCGATCAGTCCGTTGATCGGCGTGTATTTGATCTCGTTCCTGTCCATGCAGGCGATTGCCGCGGCTTTCGCGTGGTCGGGTGTGGGGAAATCCGGCTCGCCCGCCGTCAGCTTGATGATGTCGCGGCCTTCCGCGATCAGGTCGCGGACACGGGCGGAGGCGATCTGGCTGGGCGACGGCTTGAACCGGCTCATGCGCGGGGCGAATTCCATAACGGCTGGCTCCTTCGACGGCAATTTCCCAATGCTTAAAGCCTATTACCCCCGGTCAAGGGAAGAGAAAAGACCGGTTTTCTACCGGTATGCCGCTAGGCGGGGTTATGAAATTATAATTGACAACATTAATAACATCATTTATGCATGTAATATATTTTATTAATGAGGCGGGACGTCGGTAGACCCTGATCTTTTCATAAGGCGATTGATCATAAGCCGATCGAGCCCGCGCGTGGTGGAACAAGGAGGCGGTGATGAACAAACGGACGACGGTGTTACGGAAAATCGTTATCGGCATCTTCGCCGTCGCCATGATCACGCCGGCGGTCAGCAGCGCCGCCAAGGCGGATCACAAGCGGCACGGCCACGGCTACTGGAAGAAGTACGACTACCGCTGGGCCGCGCGGAAGCGGCATCACCGGCACTGGCGGCGGCATCATCACCGCCACGATTATTATTATTACCAACCGCGCCGGATCGTGCGGCATAGCGCCTACCCGTCGCAGCGCTACCGGCAGGGCTCGAACAACGCCCTGGTTGGCGGCTTGATCGGCGCGGCAATCGGTGCGGCGACCGGCACCCAGATCGGCAAGGGCAGCGGGCGCACGGTGGCGATCATCGGCGGCGGGCTGCTGGGCGCGCTGATCGGCGGCAATCTCGGCCGGTCGATGGATCGGACCGACCAGTATCAGGTCAACCAGGCGCTGGAAACTAGTCGCACGGGGAACACGATCGCCTGGCGCAACACGCAGACCGGCGGCACGTACAAGGTGGTCCCCACCAAGACCTACAAGGTCGCGGAGAACCGCTATTGCCGCGAATATACGACCTGGGGCGTGGTCGGCGGTTATGAGGAAAAACTGTATGGCACTGCCTGCCGTCAGCCGGACGGCAGCTGGAAGAACGTGAAATAGGGCGCGGCCCGGTCAGCGAAGGGGAGCGCATTTCATGTTCGGTATTCGGTTGATCGCAGTGTTGGGGGCGGCGCTTATGCTCTGCGCGTTGCTGCTGAACGCGGCGCAGGCGGGAGGGAAACCCAACATCGTGGTCGTCGGAGTCGATTCCGATCCCGCGTCGGTGCGTCATGGCAGCCGTATTCAGACCCGCGCGGCGACAGCACTGTCCGACCAACTGCATGAGGCGGGCTTCGACGTTTTCGACGCGGTCGGTCTGTTCCGGCCGAGCGCGGACCGCAGCCGCCGCACGGACCGCAATATCGTTGTCGCCGCCCGCACCGCCAAGCGGCCGCCGCTCGATATCGTCGTCGTCTTCTCGACCTATACCAAGGCGCGCGAAAACGACTACGGCACCTGGCTGGGCGCGCGGGTCTCGGGCCGCATGCTGAACGTGCGGACCGGACAGCTTCTCGCCACCTTCGAACTGGCGTCGCCGCGCTTGCGCCGCGCGCCATCCGATTGCGCGCGACCCTGCCTGATGGAAATTATCGGCCGCGAGGCGCAGATCCTGGCCCGCGACATGGGCGCGGCGCTGGCCGAGAAGCTGATCTGGGTGAGCGATCCCGAGCCGGCGACGCCGCAGCCCGCCGACCGGACGCTCGCCGCCGCACCGAACGGCTACGCGCTGGTGCTCGACGGGTTCACGCCCGAAGACGTGACGGGGATCGAGGAATATCTCGTCGTCTTCAGCGATTATGCGCGGCATCGCCCGGTCCGGGTCGGCACGCGCCATCACGAGTTCTGGTACGAGTCGGGCGCCAGCAGCGGACGGCTGTACCGGAACCTGAAGAAGATGCTGGCCCATATGGGCGTGCGGGGCCGCATCGACTTTTCCGGCAACGTCTTCACGATCGCGAAAATTAGTCCGCGTGCACAGCGCGGCTTCAAAAAGGGCGACTGGTAGAATGGGGAGCGCGCATCGCGCGGGATGGCCATGAAGCACTGGCGTGGGTTTCGAATTATATTGCTGATCGCGGTTATCGCGGCGCCGGTCCCGGTGCTCGCCAATACGATTGACGGCTGGATCGCGGACCGGTTTGCCGAAGAAATACTCGATGGCGTTCCGGATGCGCCCCAGGTTCGCATTGCGGTGCAGGCCTTCGCGGCGAAGGACGTGCCGATCGCGCCGGAGGCGGCGAATGAATTCAACGCATCGCTTTTGTCCGCGCTGATTCGCAAGAGCAGCGGCCGACACGTCTTCGTGGCGAGGGGCGCGTTGAAATCCCTCGTCCGGGACGTCTCGCAAACAGCCGTGCCGGGACCGCGGGATCCGGCGGAAACGTTGCTTGAGAATGCGCGGGCCGATGTCCTGGTTATCGGCACGCTGCGGCGCGCCGGCGATGACATGGTCCTCGCCTATAAGGCGGTTGCGACCGGGGACGGCGCCGTGCTGGCCAGTACCAAGGCGCAGCGGTTTCGGGTGCGGGACAGCGATGTGTTGCAGGCGGCGCTGAACCTGGATCAGGCGCTGTCTGCGGCGACGCAGTATCTGGCGCAGCGGGTTGATGGGCTTGAAGAGGTCCGTATCGGCGATATCCGCTACCGCAGCGAGACAGCGGAAACGCCGTTTTCGCACTATCTCCGCGACCGGGTCGCGGATGAGTTTCGGCGTGGGGCCACCGGCGTTTTGTCCGCCTCCGGGCTGCGGGTCCGTTCCGACGGCGGCGGCGATGAGACAGGACCGGGCGTCTATCGTCTGATCGGCACCTATTGGCCGCTCGGCCGGTCGGTCGAGTTGAGCCTGTCCTTGCGGGACCGCGACGGCGTCGCCGTGACGTGGCGCGAGAGAATCCGAACGGACTCGATACCGGCCAGTCTCGCCTTGGGACCAAAACAGGAGTCCACCCCGGTGGTCGCGTCGGTGGAACTCCCTTGGCAGCGGACGGAACCCAGCCCGGCACCGCGTCGCCATCCAACCCGCGTTGCGGGGCGCGAAACGGTCGCCGAAGCCCAACGCCTGCTGCATACGTTGGGCTACGACCCCGGACCAGTCGACGGCATACTTAATCCACAAATGCGGCGCGCTATTGCCGCATTTCAGCGCAATAACGGCCTGGGAACCGACGGCCGCATGACGCGGGCCCTCGTTGCGAGCCTGCGAACGCGTAGCCGGTAGCCGTTTGCTGTAGCCGCAAAATCGGTCCTCCCCCGTTCATAACCGGGGGTAGAAGAGTCCGGTGCGGGAGTAAAGGAAAAGCGATATGCATGACGGTTCGCAAGGCAATCCGATGGCGGAAATCGCGCTGGCGCTCGCGATGGGATTTTTCAGCATCATGGTCCTGACGATGGTTTCCATGGGCACGGCACAACAAAGCAGCCAGGCCGTTGCCGCAGCGATTTTGGCACCGTCCACGTCGGCGCGCGGGGCCGTAGACGTGGAAACGCAGGACACCGTGGTGGTCTATCACCAGGGCCGGTATTTCGACGCGCAGTTGAAGCCGGTCGATCCGGCAACGCTCGCGCCCGCGGGCCGTCTCATCCTTGCCATCGACCCGGCCCTGCCTCTGGGCGAGGCGATGACGGCGCGGACCAGGCTTGCGGCCGACGATCTGATCGTGTCGACCCTCGATCCCGACTGGCTCCGCGCCTTGAAAGAGGTGCCGCGATGACGCGCGAACCGATCGCGATTGTCGATTCCATTTTGCAGGTTGCGGCGATTGCCGCCGTGATTTTCGTGCTGAACGCCGGCATCGCGCGTGGGGCCATGCTGCCGGAAAGGGAGCACGCCATCATCGAAGAAGCATTGCGCGCCGATGTTTCGCCGTCGTTGGCGCTTGCCGTGGCGACGGTCGCGGATACCCGTCATACGCGGCGCGGCATACGGGCCGATATCGAAGCACTTGGCGTTCTGCTGAAACGCTATCCTGAACGCCGAGATTTGGCTTTGCTGCACCATCGGGAAAAAAGCGGTTTCCGCGGTCTGGCGCCGCGCCGCTACGTCGCCGAGGTGCAGGCATGGGTCCGCCATTTCGACGCGGACGCACGCGCCGCAATCCAGGCGCTTAGATCGCCGCCGCGGGCGGCCAGGCCGACACTCGACGATTTCGATGGCACGATGGCTTCGCGCGTGAGACGGGCGCGCCGGACGCTCGACGATTTTCCGTTGCGGCGGCGAGGCTGAGCGATGGCTGACCCCCTTTACCGCACGCCGCATTGGTTGGCCGCCGCCCTGTTCGTCGCAATTGGGTTCGGCGCGAGCGGCTGTATGTCCACCGCGGAGGCGCGGCGCTCGCTCGACCGGCCGGCGGTGAAGGAGATGGTTGCGCGGGAGGCCGTCAATATGGGCGTCCCCCCGTCGCTTGCCCTGGCCGTGGCCCATGCCGAATCGTACTTCGACCCAAAGGCGCGCAGCAGTGCTGGTGCGCGGGGTGTCATGCAGATCATGCCCGCGACTGCGCGGGGCGAATATGGGATCAATCCCGACCGATTGTGGGAGCCGCGCATCAACATCCGGCTTGGGCTGCACTTCCTCAACCGGTTGGTGAAGCGGTATCGCGGGCGGGTCGATCTGGCGCTGTCCTATTACAATGGCGGCTCCGCCGTGGGCACGTGGCCGAACGCGCGGATCATTCCGGCGACGGCGCGGTACGTGAAGAAGGTGCGCAAACTGCAGCGCCACTACCGGACCCGGCTGGCGCAGGGGAGGCGGATTTGACATGAAGGCCGCCGTCGCCGAACGCTTGCTGCTCGAGTCCGAGAAAAGCCCCGCGCTGACAAACGTCTTTCGCGTTATCGCGGATGCGGAAGCCGATGGCGTCCCGAAATTCTCGCCCGGGCTGTGCCGCGACCTTGCCCGGACGGTGGTCTGCCGGGTCTATGCGCCGCCGCTGTTGGAGTTGTGTCATCTGATCCGGGCTGCGGACGCGTGCGCCGGCGGCTATGCCTCGTTCTTCTGGGGCAGCGGACCGGCGCGACCGGCTGCGTTCCGGTCCTATGTCGAACGGAATCTCAGTACTGCATCAGATGTTCGGGCGACGCGGGCGGGGTTGGAGCTAAGTTATCCCGATGGCGGGTTCGTCGTGACCTACAGCCGGATGCCATTCCTATCCGCGATGATGGAGTTCCTCGTTACTTCGATCGGTTATGTCGCGGTCGACGATATCGTCGCAGCGGTGCGGGCGCCGGATGCCTCGGCGTCTGTGGCAAGCCAGGCGGCAAAGAGCCTCGCTTCGGCGGCCTATGCCTATCTGAAGGAAAATCTGCTCAGCGCCCAAAATCAGCGCAAGTTCCGCCGTATGATCGCGTTTCTTTCCGCGACCGGCGACGCAGCGCCCGAAGCGGTCGGCGACGATGCGGTTATGGCCTTCTGGCTCGCCGAGTCCGCCGGTGACGACGGCGCCGACTTCAAGACGTTCCGGTCGGCCTTCACGGCGTTCCTCCGGTTCATGCAGGCGATGACCGCGGCGCAGGATCAGGACGCGCTTGAAAATACGAAGGTCCTTGGAACCGATTGGATGGCCGGCGAGGTTGAGCCCGGCGACAGAGGGGTGGGTCTCGAAGTAATCGAGGAGGCGGAAAACCCGCTCGATCTTTTGGCGCAGCCGCCATCCGATGCAATCCGCTTCCTGACCAAGGCCGAAGCACGGACGCTGGATCTCTTAGTACAGGGCGATGGTCTGAGCGAAAGGCTGCCATTGTCGGTGTTGCGGTGCGAGGTTTTCGGGGCGGCGCAGGCGCGCATCACGCAAGGGCTTCGCCGGCGTCTCGACGCGGCATCGTTCACGGCTCTGATCGATAGCAGCGTTTCCCAGGACTACCATGAATGCCGCACCGGCTACGGTTCGCTGGCGGATCATGTCGAACGGGTGCTGCTCGCGAGTTTCCATGTGCTGGCCGAAGCGGGCCGCGCGGAGGCGATGACGATCCTGCTGGGGCTTCGTCCGAGCCTCGATTACAGTCCGCTCGCCGCGCATTTCCTCGCGACCGATGACTATGCGGACAATGTGGAGCCGCTTTCTCGGCATGGCGTGACGGCACGCTTCATGACGGTTATCGCGACGACGGAAAATTTGACCGCGCCGCTGCGCACCTTCGTTGCGGAGGCCAAATCGGCGTTCGGTGGTATTTCGCGGCGTGGGTTTCGCGACAAGGATTTACGAGACGAGACGGTGGCCGACGGGTTTGCGGTGGGTGGGAAACCGCTTTTCGCGATCCGCGAGCACCTGGGCGCATTCGATTGCCGTTTGGCGCGCTTCGATAAAAGCGAGGCCGGCTGGGACAGCCTGTTCGAAGCGGATCGCGCGGTCTTTCTTCGCCAATTTCACCTGTTGTATGGAGCGGACACATGACGTCTGGTTGGAGTAGCTTTGAACCACAGCAAAAGCAGGCGGCGGCGTTCATGTTCGATGCGTTGAGCACGATCGATGCCGTCAGCGATGCGATTGCCGAAGACGGGCCACGGCATGCCGGTTTCTCCGACCTGTTCGCTTATGTGATGGGGCCGGAAGATGAAATGACGCCCGACCTTGCCGCGGCACTCGAGTCGCAACCGGCACTCCAGGCGGATTTGCTGCGGTTGCTGAAGCAGACCGCACAGTACCGATTTCCACGTGTTGCCGCTGCCAGCAGCGGTTCCGTCGCCCAGCGGGACGGCGAGCTGTATCGCATTACCTTGCGGCCGTCGCGGGCCGAACCGTCGCAGGTCTATATCGTGATCGATCTGGCCGATCCGCTGATCGCGCCGCCTTCGCTTTTATATGTGTGCCGTCCAGGCCGACGGTGCGAAAAACACCGCCTGCCGGTCGCGCATGACGGGACCATTCAAATCCTGGCCGATGCCGGCGCGCCGCTGGTCGAGGCGCTGCGCGACAACGATGCGGAGGTGTTCCTGCGTTGACCGCAATCCGCGTATTCATCCTGACAACGGACGGGCCGGTCGAGGTTCAGCGGATTACGGCGGAGGACCCGGGCGTACAATCCGTCATCTGTCTTGACGGCAAGGCGGTATCCTTGCCGGTCAGCCCGGCCTATGAAGCGTTCGTCCGGTCCCCGACCGGCGTCATCGAATCCTATTTCGGGCACTCCGCCTTCCGCCTCGACGTGTCGGGGCGCATCTCGGAAGGAATGAGCTGGCAGCTCGGTGTGTTTATCGCGCACGGTCTGCAAGCACAGGGCGGTTTGAGCGGCGAGGGCGCTGGCGCGGCTATTCTGACGACAGGTGAAGTGGATCGGGACTTGAATGTGCTGGCGGTCGACGATGTCCCGGCGAAACTCGACCGGGCGGCAGCGCTTATCGATGAGCTATCGCGGCAGGGTGTTGAGATTTCGGTTTTCCTGCCGAACGAAAATACGCCGCTCGATCCGATCCCTGCGCGCGTCGTTCCGATTTCTTCCGTCACGGATGCCTTCGTGACGCTTGGTCTAAGGCCGCCGGTAGCCGCGCTGCCGGTACGGGCCACGGCCGCCACCGGCGCATCACAGGTGGGACGCAAGATGCCTGTTGCCCTTATGGCGGGGTTTGCAATTTCCGCTGCCGTGGTCGCCGCGTTTTGGCTTTTCTGGGTCGAGCGTCGCCCGGCGCCGGCCGAGGCCTCTGCTTCACCGCCGCCGGTTGCGGAGCTTGAGACGACAGTCATCGAGACGCGCGCGCCTCCAGGCAAAAGCTGCGCTGCGGTGAATTTCGAGACCGCCAAGCCCATCGTCATAGAGGCGACGGTTGCGAAGGGCGGACAGTTCGTCGACAGCGCGGCGCGCGGCTTATGCGGCCTTGCCTATCGCGTCACGAACCGGGGGCAGCCGGTGGCGTTGACCGTTCTCGCGGTGCGCGGCGACAAGGGAGCGTCCGTACTGCGCCCCAAGATATTCTTCAGGAACCAGCATCTCGACACCGGCGGATACAC
>WLWY01000017.1 GCA_012103325.1 Alphaproteobacteria bacterium | reverse complement strand
ACCGGCGCGAACAAGCAAAGATCGTCGACCGATTTGCCGCGCGTCTTCGCCCCGACATCGATCGCGGGCCTCACCACATCGCGCAGATAGCCGGTCGAGTGCATAGGATGGATGTGGAAGCCGTCCGCCGCCTCCCCCGCGGCACGGCACATCCGCTCGTTGACGCCGGCCAGATAGATCGGGATCTCAAGATGGTCTATGGGGCCCGGATTGAAGAACGGATTGATCAGGCTGAACTGATAGAATTGCCCACGATGGTCCGGCTTCGCCCCCGTCTGGAACGTATTCCAGATTGCGCGCAGGCAATGGATATAGTCGGTGATGCGGGCGGCAGGGTGGTCAAACGGCATCGAGAAGCGGCGTTCCACATGCGCACGTACCTGTGTGCCGAGGCCAAGGTGCAGGCGCCCGCCGCTGAACTTCTGCAGATCCCAAGCCGTTTGCGCCATAGCAAAGGGACTGCGCCCAAAGGCGACGGAGATATTGGTGCCGACTTCGAGCGTCGTGGTCGCCTTGGCGGCCGCCATCAGCGGCAGGAACGGATCGTGCGCTGCTTCGAAGGTCCACACCGCGTCGAAACCGGACGTCTCAAGCGCCGCCGCATGCGACTCTACATCGCTCAGCGCAATATCCCCCAACTCCGCATCGATCTTGATCATCGGCATTTTCCCTGTTTGTGTTGGCGCATTTTGCACAGGCGACGGCTTGATTTTCAAATCGGAACCGCAAGATGCTTCACTCGATCCTCTATCATTGTACTGTCCAATACCGTAACACCGTTCTCACGCTGCGGCCGCTCGGCACACATCATTTCGTATCATCCAAAGAGCCCTGCCCTCATGACCAAACACGAAGACAGTATCGAAGTTCCCTATGGCTGGGTGATCGTATTCGCGTCGCTAGCGCTGCATAGCATCGGGCTCGGCGCGCCCAATATCCTGTTCATCGCACTCAAGCCGATCGCCGCGGATCTGGGGTCGCTGCGCAGCGTACCGTCCTTCGCCTATTCGCTGCTGATGATCGGCACTGGCGTCGGCGGCATCTTCATGGGGCTGTGGATGGACAAGCGCGGCGTCGTCTATCCGGTCCTGTTCGGCAGCGTTATGATCGCACTGGGTGCCTTTCTGGCGAGCCAGTCGGAGGGCCAATGGGGACTGTATGTGGCGAACGGCGTGCTGATCGGTCTGCTCGGCAAGGCCGCGATAATTGCGCCGCTGATCGCCAATGCGACTCGCTGGTTCGACAAACGGCGCGGTCTGGCTATCGCCATCATTTCTTCCGGTCAGGGTGTGGCGGGCGCGCTCTGGCCGCCGGTACTACGCTATTTCACGGACGCCGAAGGCTGGCGCGAGACTTACTTCTACTACGGTATTTTCGTGCTCGCGACGATGGTGCCGCTGGCCCTGCTGCTGCGCCACAAACCGAAGGCCACCGCTCTCACCCAGCGGCATGCGACCGAGAACAAGCACGAAGTCCTGGGGCTGTCGCCCAACTTCGTCCATGTCATTCTTTGCCTTGCGACCATCGGCTGCTGCGCCGGGATGGCCATGCCGATCGTCCATCTCGTCAGCCACGCGACGGACCTTGGTTTCGCGCGGGCGCGGGCTGCAGAACTGCTGTCCGTCCTGTTCGCCACCGCGTTCTTCAGCCGGCTCGGTTTCGGCATGCTCGCCGACCGGATCGGCGGGGTGCGCACACTGCTAATCGGATCGACATGCCAGGCCGTTATGCTGGTGGCCTTCGCAGTGGTCGAAAGCCACACCGGCCTCTACATCGCCGCCTTCCTCTTTGGTCTCGGTTTCGCCGGCATCATGCCCTGCTACCCGCTGATCATCCGCGTGCTGTTCCCCATCAATGAGCTCGGCTGGCGGATCGGCTGGCAATACCTGTTCGCCGCTATCGGCATGGCCCTCGGCGGCTGGCTCGGCGGCGCGATCTTCGACGCAACGGGCAGCTATTCGTACGCCTTCCTGACCGGCGTCGGGTTCAACCTGATGAATCTCGGGCTGATCAGCTTCATCTACGTCGTCCAGAACCGTGAGGGCGGCGCGGCGCAAGCGGCGTAAACGCGCGCCCTCAGCGCCCCATGGCATAGAACTCATCGTTCGGGCGCAGCGCCAGGAAGTTGGCCATGCGATTGCTGAGTCCAAAGAAGGCGGCGATGCCGGCGATGTCCCAGATGTCTTCATCGGAAAACCCCTGCGCCCGCAGCGCTTCGAAATCGTCATCGCCGATTGCTTTGGCATCGCTCGAGACCTTTAGAGCAAAATCCAACATCGCTCGTTGCTGGACCGTGATATCGGCCTTGCGGTAATTGACCGCCACTTGATCGGCAATCGTCGGGTTCTTCGCCCGGATGCGCAGCACCGCCCCATGTGCAACGACGCAGTATAGACAGTTATTATCGGCTGAAACTGCGACGACGATCATCTCCCGATCCGCCGAGCTAAGGCCGCTATCCCGTTTCTCCATCAACGCGTCGTGCATGGCGAAGAACGCGCGGAACTCAGCCGGCCGGTGCGCCAGCGCCAGAAACACATTCGGCACGAAACCCGCCTTCTCCTGCACCGCCAGCACACGCTCCTTGATGTCGGCGGGCAGATCGTCAATTGCGGGGATAGGGTAGCGGCTGATGGGAACGGACATAGAGTCCCTTTCTCGTGGCTTGCGCAGACCGCATTACGTGTTATCGGCCTGGTGATAACAATGAGCGAGGTCAATTCTGCCGCATTTGAAAGGGCGTACGCGGATTTGGGTGGATATCTCGGCATCAGAGCCTTATCTTGATTTTCGCCAAATGGCGTGATATATATAGACATTTGGCGAAAACTGAAGGCCGAGCATTATCGCGGTAGAGACTTATGCGGACGTCCGGGACGGGCTTGAGCGACATGACGATCATCGCGTCGTTACCGTAGCAACCAAGGCCTATGCGCGGATCGCCGCCGCCTGGAAACTCAGGAATGATGACGCCGCGGAACTGATCGCCGTGTCACCACGGACCTGGAGCCGCATGAAATCGCAAGGCTGGTCGGGACGGCTGTCGAAGGACCAATTGACGCGCATCAGCGCCTTTGTCGGCCTATACAAGGCCCTGCATCTCTACTTTAGCGACGATTTGGCCGACGATTGGATCACCCTGGACAATGCAGGGCCAACCTTTGCCGGCAAAGCTCCTGCCAAGAAGATGATCGAGGGCGGCCTGCCCGCCATCCTGGAGACGCGGGATTACGTGGACGCGCTTCGAGGCGGCGTGTGATACCGGCGCTGGTTGAAATCGCCGAACCCGCAACCGTCCGTCTCGTCCCGACCGCCTACTATAAGCCGCCGGTCCTGCGGGCCCTGGTCGACAGTGATGACGAACTCGCCATCCTCGAAAGCATCGAAGGCCTGACGAACCGGCGTCTGCGCGCCCAAAAGTCCGGCCTTCGCGATCTGGATTCCCGCGAACTCGTCCTGAAAGCTTGGGGCCATACCCATATCAACGCCGCCTTCGCCTATACGCGCCCGGAAGGCAACCGATTCAACGAATACGGCCGCGGCGCCTGGTACGGCGCATTCGACGACCTCACGGCCATCGACGAGGTGGCCTATCACCGGACGCGCGAACTGACGAACATCGGCCGGTTTCACGATGAAGCGATATATCAGGCCTTGCTCGCCGGTTTCATGGGCGAATTCCACGATCTGCGCCAAGCATCGGAGGGCTATGCCAGCCTCGACCCCGACCCCGCGATTGGCTATCCGGCAGGCCAGGAATTGGCGAACCGATTACGCGCTAAAGACGCGCGCGGCATCGTCTACCCGTCCGTCAGAAGACCAGGCGGCACCTGCCTCGTCGCCTTCGAACCGCACCTTGTTCAGAACGTGCGGCCCGCCGCGAGATGGAAACTCTCCTGGGATGGGTCGCCGGACTATACGGCGACGACGGTATGACGCGTATTTTAGGTAACCCGCTCATCCACCCTCCAACCCGAACTTCTTCGCCAAAATATCCAGCCCTCTTCGCAATATTTCGTAGTGGCCGCGAGGGATGAAATCCTGCATGCAGACGACCGACACAATGGTGTCGGAGCCGATCGGACCGACCGCCCTCACCGCCTCCACGAAGCGCTGGTGGTGGTCGGCGGAGGTGATGCGCAGGGCCTCGACGCTGCCGCGGGCGATCATGTCGCTGTACTGGGCCACCACACGAGGTTCACGGCCGGTGCGGTTCCAGAGTTCACGCAGGATCAGGCCGGCGTCGCGCTGCACGACGGAGATGATGCGGTTGCGGCGGTAGACATAGAGCGGATCGTCGATTTCGATGGCGCGCGCCCGGTCTCGGTTCTTGGTGTTCTCCGCATCCGCCGGCACCTTCTCGATCACCACCGGACCCTGACGGCTGCGGTAAGGCGTGCCGAAATCGCTGTGCAGGGCGCTGGCCTCCGGTTTGCTCTTCTGTTTCTTGCGTTTGCCTGTCGTCGGCATGGCTATCCCTCCTGTCGTGGTGAGCGGGTATTGGTTGGCGGCTAAGCTTCGCCCGAATTGCGGTAGGCGGCGGGGATAACAAAACGAGGCACGGTGTCATGCAGGCAACGGCCAATCGAAAACAGCCAGACGGAAACCCGCGGCACGCGCTTCAGTCTTCCGGAATTTCGTCGTCGGTTTCAGCTGTAAGAAGATTTAGAAACGCGGTGTCTTCGACGGGATACGGATCGTCGTAGCGTCGGCCGCGTAGCAACCGGGCAAGTATGGCATCGGGGTCAGGTAATGATAGCTCGGTCACTGTGTTTCCTCCTCGATCCTCACGAGGCCGCGCCACTTAGGGCCGCCGGTTCCAGGGTTATCTCCACATCGTCTCCGTCATGCCGGTACACCGTAAGGCCGCGTAATTCGGCTGCTATGACGCCATGGCGGGATAGCAGCCCGATTACCGGCCCTACGGGGGCACTCAGTTCGGGGGCCGCGGCTTCCGGCACCGCGATCACCACGACAACCGGAGCCGGCACGGAGCCGTCAAAACCAGCGCGCGCCTGGTCAGCGATTTGCGTGCGAAGCCGCCAGCCTGCATCGGCCAGCCAAACGTTGTATTTGCAGACAGAATCCTGCTTCGCCTCAGGCGACGGCGGTAGCGGCAACGCGAATTTCACGACAGCACCGCCAAGACCAGTCCCCACCCGACTGCGGACAGGAGAGCGATCAATGCCCAGGCTTTCCGCGTCTCAAGCCGCCGACGTCCTGAGAGAGACCGTAATACGGTTAGATATCCCGCCATGGTGCCTCCAGACAGGGTTCGCACATGCGATTGCCCCAACCGCTCGATTTGAACTTCTGCCCGCAGCACAGGCAGATGCGGATCGCGGGGCGGTTCTCTTCCGGCCGACCCGACGGCGCAGGTGGCCCCTTTTTGCGAGGCGCTGTGCGTTTTTTCTTGACGATAGGCATAAAATACACGTAGTAGGTTTTATCCCATTATTTAACAGGTATTTTCCTATTTGATTTTTCCTACCGACTTCAAGACAATAGGGTATGGCTAAGCAACGAACCGCAAAAGAAGACCTGGATGTCGCGCGCCGCGTGATTCTCGCGCGCCTTGACGATCCGGCAATGAATGGTGCGACACTGAAGGGTCTTTCGCTCGAAATCGGCCGCAACGAGACCTATCTGCACCAGTTCGTCTGGTACAACTCGCCGCAGAAACTGGATGAAGACGATCGATTAAAGCTTGCGGGCTTGCTGAGGGTCGATCAGCAGACCCTTCGCCCGCTACATCATCTCGGGAATATGCCCGATCTTCCCCCTGAATTTAGCCCCGAAACCGAGACAATTTCGCCACAAATACCCGCATTAGGTGGTGATGGCGCCGTTATAGTAGAATTGGGCGTACGAGCATCATCTGGCGGAGGAAGCATAGTGTCCGATGAACCGGAATTAGGGTCCTGGTCGTTCCCGGAATTGTGGCTTCGCACCGAATTGCGCGCGTCGGTTTCGGAACTGCGGATCATCACGATCGACGGCGACTCGATGGAGGGGATCCTGCGTTCCGGCGACAAGGTCATCGTACATATCGGCCGCACCGAACCCTCGCCGCCGGGGATCTTCATTCTGTTCGACGGCATCGGCCTTGTCGCCAAACGGTTGGAGTTTATCGAAGGGTCGGACCCGCCCACCGTGCGAATCAGCTCCAGCAACCCCTCCTACCCCTCCTATGAACGCACCGTAGACGAGATCAACATTGTCGGTCGTATCGTAGGCCGATGGGAACGTCTTTAGGAACGCTGCCTGAAGTTGATGAGCGCGCATTGAAGCATTGCCCGGCATAGCTTTCTCATAAAATTCTTTTATTAGTGTGTATTATGGCGCTCTTTTGATAAATTAAGTTATTATAATTTTTACTTATAGAACGCGAAGGCCCAGGTGCCGCTTATCCTATCGAACGGATTCATTAGTATGTTATAAATAGGATAATTCCTATTATTATCTTACTTCAATCCTATGGAGTAAGATATGCCGTCTCTTCTTGCCCGGCTCCGTACCCTTGAGAATAAGTATAACGGCCCGATCCCGCGCGCGGAATACGACCACGTTCTACACGATACGCCCGTCGCTCTACGCGTCGCTCGAACGCATATCCGTTTCTGCCGCCGCAGAACAAACCAGGCGATTAACGCAAGCACGTCCTGGCGCGATGCGGTTACGTTCGGCAACGTCCCTCCTCTATCGCCCACCGATCGCCTGGCCCGCCGCGTCGCCTTCGCACATACGATCGTGCTTTCCACAAGCCGGTTCTTGGAATGGCAAACTCTCTTGTATGGCCTAACCCAGCCGCTGAAGCGCCTCTGACAGACCGGCCATCCAGGATAACAACTTTTGAAAACACTGACGCGATCTCGTCGTTCTTAACCATAAGACATCACCTCAACTTAACTTTTCTTCGTTACACCAATCCGTGAGCTCACTTGATCGGATCAATCGGATCACGGGTGGTCGGCCATGAGAATTAAACAGCGCAAGGACAGCGAAAAACACGCCGCCGGCGTTCGCGAAGCGCTCGACGAGATTCTGCAAAGCAATGCAGACGGTACACCGGTCTGTGCACCGGATTGCCCAAAGGCCGGAGCCCATTGTTCGCGGCTTTGCGCCGATATCCCTCAAATGCTGTCCAGCGATCCGGAAAAACATCCCTTGGAAGGTGGGATCGCCCCACTGGTCTACGAACTGAAACGGCTCGAAGCCTTCATCCCCTGCTGGTCCTGCGAAGGCCACAATGGCCCCGACGGCACATTATGGAAATTGCCGCGCGTCTGGTTCTACTGCGACTCGGTGGTGCAGCTGCGCGTGCTTGCAGACGCAATCACAGCGCTACATATCGAACGTAAATTGAATGTACCCTGGCGCATCGCGCTAACCTTTTCAGACGATGACAATGCGGACACCACATTTTCTCTGGAACCTGTCCTCGAACAAGAGCGCCCTACCCTGGCCTCCTTGCAGCACGACGTCGACACAATTGCCGCACATCTCCGTAGCGGCGTATTCGTACAGGCGCGCCAACTCATCCGGCGGACCGAATAATGGAACTAGCCGCGCCGGCTCTCGACACTCTGGAGTGCAACCCGGATGCGTCGATCACGGGAAGCCTGAATGGCACCTGTTTCTCCGCCGAAATCGCGATCCCCGAATACGGGCGGCGCATCCATCAGCATTTTGGGCGGCACCCCGATGGCCTACCAATGGACTTCCCGTTCCGCCATTTTGGCCTTTCCATCACATTCGACACGCCTGTCGAGCTTGCTGTTCACGATGCAGACCGCCGATTGAATTCAAATTTGCGCGCGCTGCTCGACCGCTTCGGGCCGTTGACCTTCAAAAACGCTTTTCTGCCCAATAATACGCGGCAAAGCGAACAGCGTAACGTATTCAGCTCCCTTGATTTTCACATCGACCGAGGCCGTACTCAGGACGACAATATCTCTCTGTTCTGGCGCGACCCCTTCGATCCGATACAGCGTGCGCCACGTAGCTCGCAGACGCTGGTGCTTGCCAATGCTGCCGCATATTTGCAGGCGGTTAAGGAGGGCCGCGGTGAGCACACGTTCGAGCAGCACTACGCGCTTTTCAAAGACGAGGATATCGCGCACTTGATCGGCGATGTCGTGCTTGAGCTTGGTTGGCGCGCGCCTGAAGGTGTGGGGGAAATCGCGCTCGTGGACAATCACCGAATGCTGCATGCCAGCTACTACGCACACTCATGGAACAAAGGCTATCCAATCTCTGTCCGGTATATCTTCTAGCAGATCCGTCTTCTTCAGTCTGGCTTCTTCTCGTCGCCCAGCAGCTTGACCTCGCGCTGTGGGAATGGAATCTCGATACCGTTGGCTTTCAGCGCGGTCCAGATCATTAACAGCAAGTCGGCGCCGACACGGTTTTCGCCATCGTCGATCCCCTCCATCCAGAACTCGACCAGGATGTCGATGCCGGAGTCGCCGAATTTCTCGATTTCCGCATCAGGCCGCTCTGCGATAGGCAGATCGTCGCCACTCAGCACTTTGGGATGGCTTGCAACGACGTCGCGGACAATGTCAAAAAGCGTTTCCAGATCGGTATCGTAGGCGACCTGAAAATTCAGCGAGTAGCGCTGCTTGGCATTGTAGTGGGTCCAGTTGACGAACGCTGTCGTAATAAAACGCTCGTTCGGCACCATAATGTCCTTGCCGTCGAAGGTTTCCAACGTCGCGGAGCGCATAGTCAGTTCCCGCAAAGTGCCCTTCCGTCCGTCTTCCAACTCGATGTAATCGCCGATAGTGATCGTACGGTCGAGCAGGATGATGATGCCCGAAATGAAGTTCGAGGCGATCTGCTGCAACCCAAATCCGAGCCCGACACCCAAAGCCCCGCCAAACACTGCAAGCGCCGTTAGATCAATGCCCATTACATTCATCAGCAACAGGAAGACCAGAACAAAGACGCCGATCTCGAACAGTTTCGCGATGACCTCGCGCGTGCCGACATCGAGCGACGGTTGGGTGCGGATGACACGCTGGCCGGTTGCGTTCGACACACGGCCGAGCCAGAACAGGATGACACCGAAAATGAATGTCCGTAGAACCGCGTAAAGGGTGATATGGATATTCCCGATCTCGACCGAAATGCCGTCGAGATAGGCTGTGACGTCGTCCAGCCACCCCACGATATGCAGCAGGGCAATCGGAATCCCGATCCACTTCAGAATAAGGATGATCGAGGCATTCTGTATGAAGTGGCTCGCGAGACTGTAGGCCAGGAAGATGAAGGCGCCACCCTGGGCGGCCCGTACCAGCCACGCTTGGCCAAAGGCATCTGCACTAATCGGCGTCGCGATGCTCAGCGCGATTGCGGCCATCACCGGCAATACAAGCCCGCGGCAGCGATGCAGCCCGGCGCGTAAATCGTACAGCGCGCCGGCTTCCGGAGCTTCTCGGAACAGCCTTACGCGCGTCGTAGTGAACTTCGCCAGAGTCCATGCGAGGGGCACTGCGACGACGACAATGGCAATCTGGCCGTAAAACGCCAGGCTGCCGAGCTGCGCAAGCAGCGTCTGCCAGGTCGCTTCGGCCTGTTCGAAAAGCCATTGCATCGCGCATTCACCCCCGTAGATCAGTCGCCCCGAATATTAATGGATCACAGGAACGGCCGCCATCGCGATGCAGACAATTCTTCGATTTACGTCTCAAAATTGGTGTGATGGTCGTTCCACCAATTGGCGATTTCAAGGCGGGTGGCAAACCAGGCACCACCTTTCTTTTGTGCATAGTCGATGAACTCCGCGAGGGCCGAGATTCGGCCGGCCTGTCCGATCAAACGCGGATGCACACCGATACTCATCATCCGCGGATGGGTTTCCCCTTCATCCCACAGATAGTCGAAGCCGCGTTTGACCAAATCGTAAAAGTCGCCGGGGCTGCCATACCCCCCCATGACGAAGGGAGCGTCATTGTAGGTAAACGAGTAGGGCACGATCAGGTGCTGCGTACCGCCGACATCGACATAATAGGGCAGGTCGTCGTTGTAGGCGTCGGCATCGTAAACAAAGCCGCCCTCCTCGACGATCAACTCGCGGGTATTGACCGAAGGGCCGTAGCGGCAATACCAGCCAAGCGGCCGCTTGCCGCAGGTCTCTTCGAAGGATTTGATGGCCGCATGCAAGTGCGCCTTCTCTTCTTCGCGCGACAGCAGCCACATCTCCTCCCAGCGCCAGCCATGACTGCACGGCTCATGCGCGCTGTCGCGCAGCCAGGCAGCGACCTCCGGGTTGCGTTCGAGTGCCACCGCGGCGGCGAAGAAAGTCACCGGAATGTCCTTACGGTCGAACAGCCGCTGCAGCCGCCAGATACCGGCGCGGGTGCCATATTCGTAGACCGACTCCATCGCCAGGTCGCGATAGGCCGGGTCCATGACATAGGGAATCTCGCCAAGCGCTGCCTCGTTACGGCCATCAGCAGCCGTGTGAACCTCCGAGCCTTCCTCATAATTGATAACCAGATTGATCGCGACGCGCGCCTCTCCCGGCCATACGACTTTCGGCACGTCCCGCCCGTATCCGACAAAGTTCCGCTTCGGCCCCGGGACTGCATTCTCTGGAATTTTCATGATGCCCTCCTCGCCAAGTTTCGCTTCGCGACAAATCACAGCGCGCCGGCTCTTCAAGCGATCTGAAGCGCCCGCGCCGCGGAATTCGCGTAGGCTGCGCAGAAACAACCAAATAGGAGTATAGGGCAATGGATTTTTCAAGCTATCAGCGTCTCACCTTCGAGCGCCAGGCACGGGTGCTGCGGGTCACCATCGACGCCGGAAAGCTCAACGCCGTCGATTTCGAAATGCATGAGGAATTGGCCCGGGTATTCCCCGAACTGCAACGGGATCCCGATAGCGATCTGATTGTGTTGACCGGCGCCGGCCGTGCCTTTTGTGCCGGCGGCGATATGGAATGGTTCCAATCGATGATCGACGACACCGCACTGTTCCGCGGTATTGCCAACGACGCGAAACGGATTGTCAACGGACTGCTCGAGCTCGAAAAACCGATCGTCTGCCGCCTGAACGGCGCAGCGGCGGGCCTCGGTGCCTCGATCGCCTTGTTATGTGATGTCATCATCGCCGACGAGACAGCACGGATTGGCGACCCGCATGTCAAAGTCGGCCTCGTTGCCGGCGACGGCGGCGCGGTAATCTGGCCACAACTGATCGGCTTCGCGCGGGCCAAGGAAATGCTACTGACCGGCGATTTGCTGCTGGCGTCCGAAGCGGCCGCGATGGGCCTGATCAACCACGCAGTACCGGCGGCGGAACTAGATGCCAAGGTCGACGAGATCGTGGGCAAGATCCTCGGTAATCCGCGCTGGGCGGTACGATGGACCAAGACCGCGGTCAACCTCGTACTGCGCGACATCGCCAACCGGGTAATGGACGCGGCGATCGCCTATGAGGTCAGTTCGAATGCCACCAGCGACCGCCAGGAAGCTGTCAGCGCGTTCGTCGAAAAGCGCGCGCCGGTCTTTACCGGCGAATAGGAAGCCAGCTATGTATTTCCCGGACGAACCCGAATACATCACCCAATTGCGGCAAAGCCTGCAGCGTTTCATTGAACAAGAGCCACCGCTTCGCGGCGCCACGGCCGTTAGGTCTTGCATTAGACTTCAGATACGCTACGAAGGGCCCGTCTCAGCTTCCCTTCCCGCCATACGGATGAACCCGACGTGATCAAGGCGACCCTTGAGGTATTTGCGGACAGTATTGGCGGCGGAGACAGCCCAGCAACATTTTCGCCCAGCCGGATCAAGACGGAAATCCTATCGGGACTCACCGTGGCCTTGGCGCTGGTGCCGGAGGCTGTCGCTTTCGCCCTTGTCGCCGGCGTGCATCCGCTGGTCGGACTGTATGCCGCCTTCATGGTCGGGTTGATCACCGCCCTGTTCGGCGGACGGCCGGGCATGATTTCGGGTGCCACCGGAGCACTTGCCGTGGTCATGGTGGCGCTCGTGGCCGAGCACGGCGTCGAGTATTTGTTCGCGACCGTCGTGCTGATGGGCCTCCTGCAGATCCTGGCCGGTATCTTTCATCTCGGTAAGTTCATTCGGCTGGTACCGCATCCCGTCATGCTGGGCTTCGTCAATGGACTCGCCATCGTCATCTTCCTGGCCCAGCTCACCCAATTTCAGATCGAAGCACCGGACGGTGTGCGCGACTGGATGGCCGGCTGGCAGCTTGTCACCATGCTGGCACTGGTCGTGCTGACCATGGCGATCATCTGGGTCATGCCCAAGATCACCTCGGTTATTCCGGCACCGTTGGCGGGCATCGCGATTGTCGTCGCTATCGTCCTTGTCTTTGGCATCGACGTACCGCGGGTCGGCGACCTGGCGTCGATCCAAGGTGGCTTGCCGGACTTCCATCTGCCCTTGGTACCGCTGACCTTCGAGACCCTGCGGATCATCCTGCCTTACGCGCTCATCCTCGCCGCCATCGGCCTGATCGAAAGCCTGTTGACCCTGAATCTAGTCAGCGAAATTACGCATGAGACCGGTGGCGCGTCGAAAGAATGCATCGCCCAAGGCGTCTCCAATACGGTAACCGGTTTCTTCGGCGGCATGGGCGGATGCGCCATGATCGGCCAATCGATGATCAACATGAAGTCCGGCGGCCGCACACGGCTATCGGGTATTTCGGCGGCGCTGTTTCTGCTCGCCTTCATCCTGTTCGCCTCAAACTTGATCGAGCAGATTCCGCTGGCTGCCCTGGTGGGTGTGATGTTCATGGTGGTTCTCGGCACCTTCGCTTGGCAGAGCATCACGGTGCTACGCCGCATTCCGCTGACCGACGCGCTGGTGATGATCCTGGTCACAATCGTAACTGTCGCAAGCGATCTTGCCATCGCGGTGGTCGTCGGCGTGATTGTCTCCGCCCTCGCCTACGCGTGGAACAACGCGACGCGCATTCACGCGCGCTCGGAAATCACCGAGGACGGTGCCAAAGTCTACCGGATCGAAGGCCCGCTGTTTTTTGGGTCCACTGAGGGGTTCGCCGCCTTTTTTGACCCGCAAGGCGACCCCACTACGGTAATCGTCGATTTCTTGGAAAGCCGTGTCGTCGACCAGTCCGCACTGCAGGCCATCGAAGCGTTGGCCTCGAAATACGAAGCGGCCGGCAAGGCGCTGCAGCTGCGCCACCTGTCGCAGGACTGTCACAAACTGCTGAACCGCGCCGGCCAGCTTATGGTCGATTCATACGACGATCCGCATTACGGCGTTGCAGTCGATTACAATATCAAGACGGGAATTCTCGGCGGCGGGCATTGACCACCCGATATAGACGCCCGAGCTAGAACCTCCGGAAGGTCGTACCGCTTGCCTTTTTAACCGGCCTTGTGGAGCGCGGTACCTTCGGTGCCGGCGGTTTTGTACCGCATTTCGGGCAGGTGACGGTCTCTTTCTTCATATCGTAATATTTGGTCTCGCAACTCGGGCACAAATACTTCCGCCCACGGTCTGCTGTGATCATCACGTCTCTTTCCTATCCATGTTTCGCTCGGAATCGTTCTGTCAGTGCAATACGCACGAACTACGTTGCTTTCGATAAGGCCGGTTGCATTCCCAGTCGTTGCCGGAGAAGTCGATGTGCGCATTCACCGGCACGCTCAGCGCAACACAAGTCTCGTTGTCCACGCGAAATCCCCGATCGCATTTCCATTTGTCGCCAAATGAATTCAGATAAGCATTTTTGGGAATCATTATGGCCGCGCAGCGATCGTCGGCCTGACGATATCCCCAACTGCACTCCCAGCCCGTTCCATAGCTTGAGTTTGTCGAGAAGGCATTTTCCGGAATCTTGATTGCCAGGCAGGTCCCTGCCGATTCCCGATAGCCCCGGTCGCATTCCCAGCCAGAGCCGTAACCCTTGGCATGTGCGTTCTCTGGAACTCTGACCGAAGAGGCCTGAGCGTAGGCTACATTGGGAATACCGAGCAGAAACAAAAGCAGTAATAGAACATGGCGACCACTGGTTCTACGGCCGCGTCCATGTCGGACCAGGTGCTGTTTCCCAGACAGTCGCATCTGTGCACCGTCTAACAAAACCAAATCCAATTAACGGCAAAGCGGCACCAAGGAGGCCGAATTTCAATCATTCGGGGACTTTCAAATATTTCCTTAGGATCGGGAAAAATTATTTCTTTCCTCAACGTTTTGAATACATATACGAGAATCGGCTAAATTGAAATCAGAATATATTATGACTCACTTCAATTATATTTTTTACCTGTCGTTATTATATTGGATGAAATATATTACTTACCATTACTTATTTTCATTATCGAATATAAATCTAGCGTTACTATGAGTACTTTAGATTCGACACTGGGCCGTCCCGGCGTGCCTGTGGGTTTACGAAATGTAATGAGATTTCTTGCCCGGGAACCCTTAATAGCGGGTTCGTCTAAACTTGGTCCGCTCCAGCAATTTTCTGGAGCCTCGCCTCAATTTAAACTTTCAAAAATTACAAAAAGAACCAGCGTGATAAAGCTATTCAAGCGCGGTGTATAACTCATTAATCTGAAATGGTTTTTTGACCATCGAGATATCGAGGCCCCGCCCTTTGCCGAGCGAGCGCGCCAGTTTCGCGTAATCTTCGTTGACTGCCGACGCAACAATAACCTTGGCCTTGCAGCCCCGCTCTCGCAACCACTTGATAAGCTCCAGCCCATCGATATCCGGCATGACAATGTCGACCACGACAGCGGTGGGATCGTAGCCATCGATGATCCGCATAAATTCTCTAGCCTCGGTAACGACTTTGACGTCGTATCCCATTTCCTCTGCCGTAAAGCGAACGTACTCGCCCATTTCCTCGACATCGTCCACAATAAGCAAGCGTTTGTCAGCCATCGCCTCCGCCTCCCACGGTCTATATAGACGGAATGATGCCGCCCACTTTCCGGATCGACGTTTTTCGCATTTTAGAATTAAGTTCTTGTTACTCGATAAGCTCAAAGCCGTGATTTAAAGGTCTCGGCAAAGTCTTTTTACCCACAAAAGCCGCTAATACTCCAAAAAGCTCTATACCAATTACACTTATTATAGCTGATCAGTAAAATTACCAGTTTTTCGTGCCGCCGATTACGGCAATTTGAGCGTTACCTTCCTCGGTTGCCTGAACACAATCGGCCCGTTGAGCTTCGGATGGTCGCGGACGATGAACGCTTTAACGGCCTCTTCATCCTTACCATCAAGCGAATTTTCATCTTAGGATAGTCATAAATGACGAACTGTTTTGACCAGGATTGTGTCCCGTATCGACCGTTTTGCGCGCGCCAGCCGCTATTTCATCCCAGTGTAAGAACGTTCTTCCCGTTTGTGTGCATCACCGTCCCCGACCGTCCCACATCGCCGTTGTCCTGCAGGTCTTGCAACGTCGCGGCATCGGTAGGCGTATTCGCAAGGAAGCGGGCGCCGGTTCCTGTCAGGCGGCCGATGATGAGGCCGTGTTCCGGGCCGTCGGGGCGATGCATCACCGTATAAGTTTCGATCTTCGCGGGACCACTAGCTTCTTCGACCAGATCTGGTTTCGCCATGGCATCCAGCTCCGCCTGATAGGTGGCTGGGCTTTCGCGCTGCCAAGGACCCTCTGTCGGTGTCGTCGAATAGATACCGGCCGCATGCTTCGTCACGTTGTGGCCGTTTGCGGTACACAGGCCGAAGCTGCCCGGCTGGGCGCGGACCTTGTTCATCATCTCCGCAATCGAATGCGTCACGTAGTTGTTGCCAGGTCCGCCAAAGAACGGCAATCCGCCGGTGACCGTCAGCCCACGCGGATCGTCCTCGGCCACGCCGATTTCCTGACAGCCCATCTGGATCGCCGAGGGGAAACAGCTGTACAGGTCGAGGTGGTCCATATCGGCGATGGTCTTGCCGGCCATGTCGAAGGCCTTACCCGACATCATGCGGATCGCTGGCGATGAATGGTAATTCACACGCTCGCTGACGAACCAATGATCGGTCGCATCGCCGCAGCCGTGCAGAAACACCCACCGCGATCGGTCGATGCCAAGCGCTGTTGCCTTACCAACGCTGGTCATGATGACCGCCGCAGATTGGTCGATATAGGGATTGGAATTCATCAACTTGGTGTAGGGGAAGCCGATATACCGGTTGTCCTCGCTAACCGACGTAATCTCCGCGGCGCTATAGCCCTCACGCCGTGCCGCGAGAGGATTGGCCGCCGCCACCTTCGCAAAGCCTGCCATCATGCGGCCAATCGCCTGCTGATGTTCGGACACGGTCCGGCCACGATGGGCGCGGATGCCATTCTCGACCATCGGATACATCATGATCGGCGCGCGCATCCCGTGCCGTTCCTCATAGTCGCTGACGCCGACACGCGGGTCGCCGATTTCGGCGTAGTCGCCGTCCGCGTCCTCGTTCCAGTCGATCTCGATACCTGCCTTGCGCGCGCCGCGCATCGTGCGCAGCGCCTCGCCGCCTGCAATCAGCGCCAGCTCGATCTCACCCGCCGCGATCTCCTCCGCGGTGCGGTTGACCATGAATTGCGGCATGTTACCGCCAGGATAGGTGTATTGCAGTCGTGCCGCCGCAGCCCCGATGCGTCTGGCAACAGCGGCTGGCGGGTTCGCACATTTCCCGAACGGCGACTGAAAGCGCCAGCTCGTATCCGTGTAGAGACGCAGAATGCAGATCGAGTCGAGTGCTTGAAGCAGCTCCTCCCCCGCGCCCGTATCCGCAGCGGCCAACCGGACCGCACGATCGATCATGTCGATTGCCGACTGGCCGGTCTCCGGCGGTGTGTCAAAATCGGAAACTTGGCCGCTGCCGACAAGAATGGGGGTGCGGGGGTCGATCATGGAGAACCTCGTTTCGTTACGCAGCCAAAATCTTGTCTAGCACCGGCAGTAGGTAACGCCGGAAGAGCGCCGGATTTTCCGACATGGGGAAATGCCCCATGCCTTCCATCACTTCGAAATGGACGGCATTTGCCAGTCGCGCGACCTCGCGGCCCATCTCAGGCGTGGCGGAGGGATCATACTCACCGCTCAACAGGTAAAGCGGGCACGGGCTGTCCTTCAAACCGTCTGCCAGTCCGTTCCGTAAGTCACCGTCCTTGAAATAGTAATGGATATCGCCGAGGAAAATACCCGGACCACCTTGCATATAATGCCACATCGTTTCCCAGCGCTCGGCAGGTGGCGATTGTGGCGCGATCATCCCGGCCATCGACGCGCCGGCGAGCGTACCGCCGTGAATATCGGGCCGGTGCAGCGCGCGCTCCGGCTGCGGATCGCCGAGGCTAACGTCCTGCGCATAAAGTGCAGACTGTAGACCGATTGCGGCTCGAAAACGTTCGCCATGCCGCAATGCTAGATGCAGCACCGCACGGCCGCCGATGGAACAACCCATCACCACAGGCCGTTCCAGCTTCAGCGCATCCGCCACGGCCATGACGACGCCCACATAACGGTCCGTCGTCAGCTTATAAACCTCCGCCTCGAACCCGGCAGGCGGCGAGGACTTCCCATGCCAGGGCAGGTCGAAAGCAATCACCCGGAACCGGTCGGTGATCTCGGGATCGTTCAAAATATGTCGGAATTGCCGCCCATCACTGCCTGCCGTATGAAGACAGATCAGCGGAATGCCCTTGCCCGCCTCTTCAAAATAGAGGCGGTGCGGTTTGCCCTCGAGGTTCAGTCGCAGATAGCGGCCGTTTACGGCTTCAATCTCCGGGGCGTCGAATGCTTCCGCGTCGGCACGTCCATCGCCACTGAGATTGGAGAACAGCAACTCCAGCAGCATCATATGCTGGAAGAATTTCGTCATATCACCTGTGACGATGAGGTTGCGTGTCCGTCGCATCGCCGACAGCGTCTGAAAGCCCGGTTTCGGCACCGGCTTGCGCAGTTCGGCCCAGGCCTCCACCGAAGCCGCGAGCGTAAAATCCGCGTCGCATTCCAACGGTGTCGCGGAGAGGCGCACGCCCGACGAGTCGACGGCCGCATAGATTGAACTGTCACCAAACCGAAGGGTGAAATACACCGGGCCATAGGTGCAATGCAGTTTCAGATTTGCATGCGAAGCCGCCTGCGCAACGAGGAAGTCAAACATCGGTATCTATGCCCTCAGAGGGATCCTGGAACCGACGATAAACCGCGATGCAAATTCAGTCGACCCGCGACTCCTCAATGAGCTCATGGGCGCCCTGCCGGATAAGATCCATAGCGACCGTACGGCCAAGATCTTTCGGCAAATTCGCGGGTCCCGTCGTTTTGCTTTCAATCAGCCGCTGACCGTCGAGGCTCATGACCTGCCCCGTCAAACTCATGGCGCCGCTGGACAGCTCGCCATGCACGGCGATCGGCGAATTGCAGTGCCCGTCGAGAATCCAAAGGACTTCGCGTTCCGCCAGGGCCGCCGCTTCCGACGCCTTGTCGTTAATCGCGGCCAAGATCCGCCGTGTCTCCCAATCCGTTTCCGCACATTCGACGGCGACGATTCCTTGGCCCGCCGCCGGCAGCATTTCCACTCGTGAAAACACATGCGCAATGTGCTTTTCGAGACCGACCCGGTACAGACCCGACTTTGCCAGGATCAACGCATCGGCAGGCCCAACCGATCCACCGGGCGGTTCCGGCAAAGGCTGCGGAATCCGGTTTTCCAGCTTATCGATGCGGGTATCGGCTGCACCCCGAAAATGGATAACCTCCACTTTGGGAAACAAACGCCTGATCAATGCCGCTCTCCGCACCGCGTTCGTACCGACCTTAAAACCTTTGCCTTTGGAGGCTTTGAATTCGTCCAATTGCAGATCGCTACGAAGCAGCAGTGCATCCTCCGTATCATCGCGCTTCATGTAGGCCGCGATGACCAAACCCGGAGTTTCCTCGTTGCCCGGCATATCTTTTAGCGAATGCATGCCCATCTGCAGATTGCCCGACAGAATGCCTTCGTGGATGCCCGATACAAAGGCCCCGCCCTTACCGCCATGGACAGCAAGCTTGCTTCTTTGATCGTCATCTCCCCGTGTTTCCTGGTCCGCTACTTCGACAGACAAATCGGGCCAGTGCGACTGGAGCTGACGAATGACTTCTTCCGTTTGCGCCATCGCCATGGCGCTTTTTCGTGTCCCTATCCGCATCGTTTTCCCGTTTTGCATTGGAAGAATAAATTCATCCAGTTTTCAGTTTTGGCATAAGGCACAAAAGGTAAATATTTACGCAACAGCGCGCGCCCAAGCCGACAACCTTTCGATACTCAGTGTATTGCACAGGTGGTCGCAAACACGCTGTCCTACCAATGCCCCAAATTTGAACATGCGCCCCCCACATCCAGTGACTACGGTCGCGCGACCGTATCTTTCGATAATAAACCTCTTATCATCAGGATCGGCGTAATACGCACCAGCCCCCTTTATCATTCGGTGACCGTTGGGATCTTTCAAGTAGGGTGAAATCGCGTGCCCAATTTGCCTTAGTTCTTCGGCGTCAACAGTCACCGGCCGGTCGGGGTCGCCGGGATGCAACAGCGGAGCACCTCCAAACTTTAGCTCGCTGCCGGAAACAGGCGGAAGACAGTAAAGATGCGCCGACGGGGTCATCAGAAACAATGCCGGTCCGTCAGCCCACAATGCCTGCAATGCATCCGGCGGCGCGACATATCCCACGACAGAGCGGACCGGCGTCACGCGATCCGCAAGGGCCGGCAGCAGCCTGCTTACCCAAGCGCCCACGGAAACCACGACTTCATCGACCGCGACACGTTCCCCATTCCCCAGCGTGAACTGGCCGGCATCCGCATCCAAATTCGAAACAATACTTTTGGGCCGGAGGCTTGCCCCGTTCCTCGCAAGCCACGACGCGAGATCCGTGACGATCCGGTCCGCGAAGAGAACGCCAGCCTTGGCCGCATGCAGAGCCCAGGTCCCGGATTGCGTGGCAAGCGCTGGCGCGTAGGCTTCTATCCCCTGCCGATCGACGGTTTCGAAAGCTGTGCCCGTTTCTTCCAGCGCTTGCTGCGTTGCCTTCATCCAGATGCTGTCGCCAAAATCGACAGCCAGCACGCCCGTTTCAGCGAAATGATTCGCGCCCAAATCATCCCAGAGCCGGTGCCAGGCGTCGTGCGCCTCACCGACCATACGAGTATAGCCGGTCTGGTTTCCATAGTGCGGGCGGATCATCCGATGCTGGTCGAACGAAGCAGATCGGGGGTTCGGAATAGGACCCTGATCGAAAACGATCACCTCATGTCCTTGGCGGATCATCGCCCAGGCGGTACTGAGCCCCACGATACCCGCGCCAACGATGGCAATTTTCATACGACCAGCTTTCCCCATCTCACGCTAGGTCAAATCAATAATAGGCAGAACTGTTTCCCGTTCCGTCTATTCCTGTGAATTTGCTCTATTTTCAGGTTAGTTGACCAGACTCTCGCGGTCGTCGGATCGCCAAAGGCGATTCCGACAAACCCCGGTCCGGTCTAGGCCAGAACGCTAAAAGCGGTGGCCCTGTCTGGACCACCGCTCTCTCATTCCGTGCGGGCAAGCCGCAATCCGGAATTGACTTAGTCCGCAACCTTCACGAACGCGTCGCGAGTCACACCGTCCATGTTTTTGCCTTCCATGCGGAGCAGGCGCGTCGCCGCCACCCGTTCCGGCGCATGCAACTTGCCGACATTGTAGTGAACCGCAGAGCCCGGGGTCATCTTGTAGGTCTTCACTGGCTTTACTTTACCCGGCAGACCGTCCTTCGGGGGCTCGACGCATTCGAATTCGGTCATTTCGGTCTCGCCCTCGACTTGACCGTAAATCGCCCAGTTGGGTCCATGGTCGTGCGGCGGGCTGGTTTTTGCGCCGGTATTGACGTGTGCCAGGATGCAGAAGCCCATTTCCGGATCTTCATAGATCACCTGGCGCTCGGTCTTATTTTCCGGCGGAAAATAGGTCTCGATCACGTCCTGATTAACGAGAACCTTCTTCAGCCCACCGACAACCTTTTCAAGCGCGGTATCGCTGGGTCCATCTTTCAAATGTTGGCGGCATTCCGCTGCGAATTCTTCGAGTACCTGGCTCATGAACATCCTCTCGTGTAACGGTGGCCGCGGCTCACAACAGCAGCGCGGGCACCATGCGTGGTAAAAGGGTCCGATAACCATAACCCAAGCTAGCGCCAGGGAGCAAGAATCCGACAGCGCGACATATTAACCAAGCATTTTTCTTGGATCACCGCGCGGCAACCCCATATACCGGCAAGCCCCGGCACGTGAAGGAAACCGAGCGATGACCGAGCAATACAGCCCAAGCGCGATCAACTTGGACGACAAGTTCGGCAAGATTGCCAAGCACTGGTCGCCGCATATCCTGGCGCAGCTTAACGATTTCCACGTTAAAGCGGTGAAAGTCCAGGGCGAATTCGTCTGGCACCAGCACGATGATACGGACGAAATGTTCATCGTATACAAGGGCGCGTTAACCATTAAATACGAAGACCGCGACGTCGCCCTGAAAGCGGGCGAATTGCATGTCGTCCCGAAAGGCGTCCCACACAAGCCGGTCGCCGACACGGAATGCGAAGTCTTAATAATCGAACCAGCCGGCACGCTCAACACGGGCGAAGCCGGCGGCACCCTAACAGCGGAGGAAGAACCATGGATTTGATACGCCGTTTTTTCCGCACACTCCTGGGCCGAAAGGCCACTCCCTCCCCGGACCAGCCACTCCCCGAAGGCGCAGCACCCGCCGAAAACACAGATTCGCCCCCGAAGACAGCCACGCAGCGACGCGAGGAGATCGAATCGTTCGTCCGGAACATTGTCTCACGGATTGAAGGCGCCGCCGCAATGGGCATGACCACACCCGACGCCATCGCCGCGTATTTCAATGAAACCGGCATCACCACCCGCAAGGGTCGCAACTGGACCGGCGAAACAGTCGCCAAATTCCTCAGCAGCCCCGGCGCGACACGCTATCGCTCAAAATTCAAGCGGGAATGGCAGCACGATATTAAATAAAATGCGGCTGCAATTAGTCTCCAATTCAACGCAGATTGAATGTGATCGATCGCTACCCCGTCTGCATATCCACATCGAACGTCCGCAGGAACTTCGAGGTCATGATGTAGAAGCCGATGGCGAGGTAAAGCTCGACCAGATCGGCCGCACTTAGCCATTCGGCGAGCGACTTGGAAGTCCCGTCGCAAGGGCGGTCATTTCGCATAATGGCATCGGCGAAATATCACTTCTATAGGAAACTAAACTCCCTTATTGCGATAATTTTTTTAATATTATACCGTAAAAACTATACTCAAATTCTTCAAACTAATTGAAATGAAAAAAATGCAAGTAATTAGACTATTTTCAGTCGCGATATTTATCGGATTGGCAGCGTTAGGCCTACTGACCACTGCAACTGAAGCCGCGATCCTGAATGTTGACGCGAATGGCCAGCTACGGGGCGCACGAAACGTGGAAATCGGTGGCTCCCTATTCGACGTCACGTTCGTAGATGGCACGTGCTTTGACGCATTTGGTAATTGCGAACAACAAGATTTCGATTTCTCTGCTCAGACATCACCATTTTTAACTACAAGTTCAGTAATAATTATTTCTCCAAATCCGCCAAACGCTACCGCCGCCAACCAAGCAGCTGGTGCGTTGCTGGAGCAAGTCTTGATAAACACCTCCGCTGGAGCTTTCGATTCGCAACCGGAACTGACGCATGGATGCACAGACGGATTAGTTTGTGAAATCATCATCCCTGTCTTGCGGAACCCCGATGAGGTCGCCGCAGCATTCGCCAGCAACCAATCTGGCGATAGTCTCGACTTCAGCTCACTCTCTCTCGCCACACTATCGCTAGTTGACAATACAGTCGTCTTCGGTTCGGGCGTTGCACTGTCTGATTCTCAATTTACGTTCGCTCGCTTCTCGCCATCCGCAAAGGTATCGGAACCAACGGCGTTGGCAATATTTAGCCTAGGATTGTTTGGTGTAAGTGTGTGCGCGCGGCGCAAATCAAGCTGTACACGCGCAAGTTCGAACCGTGACCTAAGCTGCTCCGTTAAACCGTCTGCATATCCACATCGAACGTCCGCAGGAACTTCGAGGTCATGATGTAGAAGCCGATGGCGAGGTAGAGCTCGACCAGATCGGCCGAGCTGAGCTGTTCGGCGAGCGGGTTGAGGGTCGCGTCACTCGCGCGGTCGTTTTGCACCACGTCGTCGGTGAACCGCAGCACGGCCTTTTCCAGCTCGGTGAAGGCGTCCGATGAGGCGCCCTCTTCCAGCGCGGCGTTCTTTTCGTCGCTTACGCCGACGTCCTTGCCGATGCGCTTGTGGGCGACGATCTCGTATTCTGCATCGCACAAGATGCCGGTGCGGGTAATCGCCAGCTCGCGCAGAACCGGGTCGAGCGAGCCCTTGAACCGGATCGCATTGCCCATACGCACATAGGTTTCGAAATGCCGCTCCGAATGGCCCAGCATGCGGAAGATATTCTTGTGTCCTAGCTTTTTCAGCAGGTCATTGGTCCGCTCGGTTGCGTTCGCCGGATCTACGTAGTCGATGCGCGCCATGTGCGCCCTCCCCATCGTTTGTATTTCGCTAGCCTCATCATACCCGCGCGGACCAACACTGCCAGTCAGCCAGAGTCATATCTCCCTCTCCTTGGGGAGAGGGTTGGGGTGAGGGGAAGATCGGTGAGCGTCTGTGAGTTAATAGCTTGAATACACAACAACCATAATTCTCCCCACACCCTGCCCTCTCCCCAAGGAGAGGGTTCTGCACCGTTTCACTTGAAGCTTGTATGTGCGTTAGCGTAACAACAGCTCTGTCTTTGCGTATTGCGTATGCGTAAGTCGGACGCATAGACTCCATCATGACCACGCGCCCAAAATCCTCGTCCACGGCCTTCGAACGGGCTAGCAAACAACCGCTGATGCTCGGCCTGTTCATGCCGCACCAGGAAGGGGCGTGGAGCCCATCGAAAGCGCCGCGCAAGACGTCGTGGGATTTCGAATACAACGCCAAATGCGCCCGCAAGGCAGACCGGCTCGGCTTCGATATCGTTTTCGCTTTAGCGCAATGGATGGGCAAAGGCGGCTACGGCGGCGACATCAATTTCCGCGAGAACAATCTCGATCCCTTCATCACATCGGCGGGGTTAGCGCCGATTACCAAGAACGTGCTGCTGATCGCGACCGTGCACATCCTTTATGGCTGGCACCCGCTTCATCTGGCGAAGTACGGCGCGGTGATCGATCATATGAGTGGTGGCCGTTGGGGACTGAATGTCGTCACCGGGTATAAGGAGAGCGAGTTTCGCATGTTCGGACTCGATCCCATCGAACACGACAAGCGCTATGCGATGGCCGCCGAGTTCACGACGATCATGCGGCGGCTGTGGTCGGAGGACGAAGAGCTTAGCTATAAAGGCCAGTGGTGGCATACCAACGGTGCGTTCGTCGCGCCGAAGCCGGTCAACAAATCCGTCGTCATGGTCAATGCGGGATCGTCGCCCGCCGGCATCGAATACGCCACCAGCCATTCCGACATTATCTTCGTCACCAGTCCCGGCGGCGCCGACGCGGCCGCGGCCTGCAAAACTCTGCCGCCGCTGACCAAAAAAATTCGTCAGGCCGCGCGCGCCAAGAAGCGCAAGGTCAAGATCATGATCAATCCGCATGTCATTTGCCGCAAAACGGAAGAAGAGGCCTGGGCGCAGTATCACCGCATCCTCGATCAGCGTGACGAAGTCGCACTCGACAACTTCGTCGAAACCTTCATGGGTGGCGATCAGTCCTCCTGGAAAGGCCATGTGAAGGAGAACTGGGCCGTCGGGGGCAACGTGCATCTCGTCGGCACGCCGGAGCAGATCGTCGACTGGTTTATCAAACTAAAACGCGCTGGCTGCGACGGCATGCAAATCAACTTCTACGACTTCCTGCCCGACCTCGACTTCTTCGGCAAAATGGTGATGCCGCTGTTGCATCAGGCCGGTTTGCGGATCGAGACCGCTTAGCGGCCATTTTCTTTTCGCCATGCCGCGAACTTCGCGTGCGTCTCGTCCTTCGTCGCGGGGTAGAGGCCGACAATCGTCGCGCCGTTCATCACTTCCTCGGCGACGAAATCCTCGAAGGCCGTCATCTCGAACGCCTCTTCGGCGATCTCGTTCGCCATCGCCGCCGGAATGACCACAACGCCTTCCCCGTCGCCGACGATGATGTCCTTCGGGAACACCGGCACATCGCCGCAGCCGATCGGTACGTCGATGTCGACGGCGCGGTGCAGGGTGAGGTTTGTCGGCGAGGATGGACGATGGTGGTAGGCCGGAATATCCAGCGCGGCGATTTCGGGCGCATCGCGAAATCCGCCATCCGTCACCACACCGGCGACGCCGCGTTTCATCAAACGCGTCACCAGGATATTGCCCGCCGATGCGGCGCGCGCATCCTTGCGGCTGTCGATGACCATCACATGACCTGGCGGGCAGGCCTCGACCGCCTTGCGCTGCGGGTGTTCCGGATCCTTGAACCCCTCGAGCGTATCCAGATCTTCGCGCGCCGGGATATAGCGCAGCGTGAAGGCTTCGCCGACCATGTTCCTGCCCGACGGGCCGACGCGATGGACATCCTGAATAAATGTGTTGCGCAGGCCGCGCTTGAACAGCGCCGTCGTGATCGTTGCCGCGCTGACAGTCTTGAGACGCTCGCGGTTTTCGGCGGTTAGGGTGTCGGTCATGGATTCCACTTTCAAAGAACTGACAAGGTTAGCGGTTCTCCCCTCACCCAACCCTCTCCCCGAGGAGAGGCTTCATTTGTTGTATCGGCTGCATAGTCCCCTCTCCTCGGGGAGAGGGCTGGGTGAGGGGAAAAACCTTTGCGCGCAAACGAGGCTTCAGAATATATCCGGCTCGGCGACCGGCGCACCGAACTCCGTCTTCAGGAAATCGAAATCGCAGCCGTCCGGCGCCTGCTCGATATGTTTCGAGAACACGTAGCCGTAGCCGCGCTCAAACCGCGGCGGCAGCGGTTTCCACGCCGCCTTGCGGCGTTCGAGTTCGGCATCGTCGACTTCCATCTGGATCAACCGCTTCTCGACATCGACGGTGATCATGTCGCCGGTCTGAACGAGCCCCAGCGGTCCACCGACATAGGACTCCGGCGCGACGTGCAGAACGCAGGCGCCATAACTGGTGCCGCTCATGCGAGCGTCGGAAATGCGCATCATGTCGCGAACGCCTTGCTTTACGAGCTTTGTCGGCACCGGAAGCATGCCCCATTCCGGCATGCCGGGGCCGCCCATCGGCCCGGCGTTGCGGAGGATCAGAACGGTGTCCTCGGTCGCATCGATATTCTCGTCATTGATGGCCGCCTTCATCGCCGGGTAGTCGTCGAACACCATCGCCGGCCCGGTGTGATTCAGGAACTTTCTGTCCATTGCCGAGACCTTCATCACACAGCCATCCGGGGCCAGGTTCCCTTTAAGAACCACCAGTGCGCCGGAATCATAGATCGGATTATCGAGTGTCCGGATAATGTCGTCGTCATAGACTTCCGCCGTGGCGAGGTTCTCACCGATCGATTTCCCCGTAACGGTCATGGCATCGGTGCGCAGGTGCGGTTCAATCCGCTTCAGCATGCCCTTCAAACCACCGGCGTAATAGAAATCCTCCATCAGATAGGTCGTGCCGTTCGGCCGGATGTTGGCGATTACCGGCACTTCGCGGCCGATCCGATCGAAATCGTCGAGACTGATGTCGAATCCGGCCCGCCGCCCCATCGCTACGACATGGATAATCGCGTTCGTGGAACAGCCCATCGCCATCGCCGCGGCAATACCGTTCTCAAACGACTCGCGGGTCAGAATGTCGCTCGGTTTCAGATCCTCCCACGCCATTTCCACGATCCGGCGGCCGCTATGCGTTGCGAGACGGATGTGGTTGGCATCCGGTGCTGGAATCGACGCGCCACCCGGCAGCACAAAGCCCAGGCTCTCGGCAATCGAGGTCATGGTGCTGGCCGTACCCATGGTCATGCAGTGACCGAAGGAGCGCGCGATCCCCTCCTCCACCTCGATCCAATCGTCCTTTGTGATCTTGCCTGCGCGCAGATCGTCCCAGTACTTCCAGGAATCCGATCCGCTGCCCAACGTCTTGCCCTTCCAATTGCCGTTCAGCATCGGCCCGGCTGGGAAATAGATCGCGGGGATGTTCATCGATAGCGCGCCCATGATCAGGCCCGGCGTGGTCTTGTCGCAGCCCCCCATCAGCACGCACGCATCGATCGGGTGCGAGCGCAGCAGCTCCTCCGTCTCCATCGCCAGGAAGTTGCGGTACAGCATTGTCGACGGTTTCACGACCGGCTCGGACAGCGAGATCGCCGGCAGTTCAATCGGGAACCCGCCCGCCTGCAAGATGCCGCGCTTGATCGGCTCGATGCGTTCCTTGAAATGTGCGTGGCACTGGTTGATATCGGACCAGGTATTGACAATGCCGATTATCGGCTTGCCGGTCCAGTCCGCGGCGTCATAGCCCATCTGCATGGCGCGCGAGCGATGACCGAAGGCGCGCAGATCATCCGCGCCGAACCATTTGTAGCTGCGGAAATCCTCGTAGGATTTGCGGTTCTTCGTCATGCCGATGCCTCGCCTTATTTGTGTGTGCCGATGGCAATCACCTAGACGATTTAGCCGCGCAACACAAACCGCGAGGAACCGACTCCCTAATGCTGCTTGTACGCGCGTACTGGCGTTGCGTCAGTCGCGGGCGGCGTATCGGCGTCGATCAGTTCGATGTCTGGGCGCCCAATAACCGGGCCATCGTATGGCGCATCAATGCCGAAGGGTTTGTCACCGGCAATGGTCACCCGCTCCATGCGCCGGCGCTGCGGGTAGTAATCGTGAATGGCATAATGCTGTACCGCCCGGTTGTCCCAGAACGCCAACGTGTTTTGCTGCCATTGCAGCCGGTACTGATATTCCGGCTGGTTGGCGAGGTTGAACAGCATCTCCAGCAACGGCCCACTTTCGGACGGCTTCATGCCTTTGATGCCAATGGTGAACTGGCGATTAACAAAAATACTTTTACGGCCGCTGTTCGGATGGACACGGACAATAGGGTGACAGGGCTGCGGGAATTTGTCTTCAAGCTCGTGCAATTTCTTGCGGCTTTCCGCATCGTTGCCAAGCAGGGTGCGGAACGGCTTAAAGTCCGACACGGCTTCGAGGCCGGAGATAAAACGCTGCGTACGGTCGTCCAGCCCGTCATAAGCAGCCGACATGCTGGCGAACATCGTGTCACCGCCGATACGGGGCGTGATGGTCGAGCGCAGCATGGTGCCGAGCGGTGGCGTTTCGCGGAAAGTCTCGTCGCTATGCCAGATATCGGTCAGCCGCGGTGGATTGTCGCGATGATTGTCAAGGACAATCAGTTCCGGCGCCTCGGCCATCGTCGGCGAAAATGGATGCACGCTGAGCGGCCCGAACCGCCGTCCGAACGCCATGAGATCATCTGAGGAAATATCCTGATCGCGGAAGATAAGCACTTCGTTCTCAAGAAAGGCGCGATGCACCGCCGCGAAGGTCGCGTCATCGAGCGGCCGCGACAGGTCGATATCGCGAATTTCCCCCGCCAGGCTCCGCCCTAACCGTACAGTGGAGATCGTCTTGGGTATTACCTGCTGCGCCGCCTGTGCCATCACGCCTCCTCCGGGTTCGCATGCCTCTAGCCGGTGGCGACAAACTACATTCTACAAAGTTACTAGGGAAGCGTGCGGACGCGCGCTAGGCGAGTTCTTTCGTCTTTTCGAGCGCAACGCCATACAAACTGTTCAAACCTTCGAACAGTTCATTGAACTGTCCGCTGCGCATTTCTCCACCGTACTGCTCTACATACCATTTCCACAAATTGACGCTGTGCGTGGCGACCGACACATGGTTCGCCAGCAAAAGGTATGAATTTTCGGCGTTCTCCAGAAAACTCATAAATGTTTGCGGGCGGTCGTTGTCGACGAACTCATTATAGCTGTGCTCGTACTCGCTGAGCACCCTGTGTGCGCCGATATAGCCTTCCCGCATTTTCTCCCGAAGAATGCTGCGTTTCGTTTTGATCGTTTGTTTCTCTTCGTCCCCCAAATTCACATGGTCGACGGGAAAACAAAGTTGGCTATGACCAACCCATTGAAACATGGTTTTCAGCGCCTCGAGAAGGTCACCGAAACGGACCTGATAATAGCAGACTGCTTTCCAGGCGAAGAAAACCTCCGGCGCCCGTTCGGGTTCGAGCTGCATGGCCTGAATAAAGGGCTCGATACCCTGAACGTCCTTGGCCTCCCAAATCTTCATCAGGAAACGCTCGACATACTGTTCGCGTGCCGTGTTGTCGCCATCGCCGCCGGACGAACCCAGCGCTTTGGTAACCAGCTTCAGGATCTTCTCGCGGATGGGCATTCGGATCTTGTCCCATTCCTTCGCCGAAATCGCGTAATAGGCATCGTGGATGCTGTCACCAGCGTCACGCTGCTCCGCTTTGCTCTTGAATAAAAAGGGATCCAGGCTGTGCATTGAATTGACCAAATTCAGAACAGCTATATCGGCTTCGATTTTTTCCTGCAGATCCGATGCGGTGTTGCCTTTTGTGATCTTGAACGTTAGGGCGTTGTGAAATCCACCATCATTGAAATTCAGCGACTCGCCACCCTCGTAAATATTTTCAAAATCGTAAGGAAAGTACACAAGCGTGGTTACGACGACCGGCTGACGTGCCGTCTGCAACGCCGGCTCATAGCGCTTCATAAGCACCGAATTGTTCATGATGCGGGTCTTGAACAGCTTGCCGATGGCGTCGTCGTCCGGGATCGATTTACCAATCGCATGGCAATCCATCGCGATAGCGCGGCCGGAATCGATCATGTTGCGAAGCTGCGAGCGATCCATCAGATGCGATCTCTGCCCAAATGCCGACACTGGTTGTTTTCAAACGCTTTAAGCGATATCGGCGTTCGAAATACAGCGTAAGGTAAGTTGGGTTAATTCTTCGTTAACAGTTTGTTAACGCCGACCATCAATGAGACAGCAAGGGGTACTTGTAGCGAACGCTAATACGCGCAACTCTTGGCGTTACAAGGATATTCATGTCGAGGACCGCGAGGCCAACATGCTGAAACCGGAAGATAACGAACTACTGTGCCGGGTCGGACCGGGTACGCCGATGGGCGAATTGTTTCGTCGCTTCTGGATTCCCGCCATGATCCCAGAAGAACTCCCTGGCCCCGATTGCGATCCCGTCCGTTTGCGCCTGCTGGGCGAGAACCTGATCGCCTTTCGCGACACCGAGGGGCGGATCGGCATTCTCGACGAGCTCTGCCCGCACCGCCGCGCCTCGCTCTATTTTGGGCGGAACGAGGAATGCGGCATCCGCTGCGTCTATCACGGCTGGAAGTTTGACGTGGACGGCAATTGCACTGAAATGCCGAACGAGCGGCCGGAGACCGACTTCAAGCACAAGGTCCGCACCAAGACCTATTCCGCCGCCGAATGGGGCGGTTACATATGGGTCTATATGGGCCCAGCGGAACGCAAGCCGCCGCTGCCGGAATTCGAATGGGCGCTGCTGCCGCCGGAGCATCGCTGGCAGAAGAAGTGGCTCTACAATGCCAACTACATGCAGGGATTCGAGGGCGAGATCGATACCTGCCACACCACCTTCCTGCACCGCACCGACGATTATTCAGCGCTCTCGCCCGGCCTCGCCGCCGCGTCGGCGAATTGGCAGAAAGATGGGATGCCCACACTGGATGTGCGCGATACCGATTATGGCTATTTCTATGGCTCGCAGCGCGATCTTGGCGATCAGGGATACAACTGGCGCGTCACGCAGTGGGTCCTGCCGAGCAACTCGATCATCCCGCACCCGAAATACCCGATTTCCTCGCGCGCCTATATCCCCATCGATGACGAGAACACCTTCGTTTTCGGCACCTCCTACAACCCCGAAGCGCCGATGACCCAGGAAGAGCGCGACTATCTGGAAACCGGCCTCGGCGCCGCACCACGGACGATCCCCGGCAGCTACGTGCCGATCACCAACAAGTCGAACGAATACGGCCTCGACCGCGCGGTACAGCGCCAGGGCAGTGCCACCGGCATGCCCGGCATCAACAATCAGGACCGCGCCATCGTCGAAAGCATGGGCCCCATCGTCGACCGCGAAAACGAGCATCTCGGCACCTCCGATGTCGCCATCATCGCCGCCCGGCGCAAGCTCATCCAAATGGCTAAGGACCTCGCGGCCGGCAAGGAGCCCGACATGCCGCTCGACCCGGCGCTGTTCGGCGTGCGTGCCATCGACGTGACGACGCGAATCCCGGACCTCGATACGGTGGTCGAAACCTATAGCGAGAAGCTGCGGCTACCAGCGGCTTAACGCTGAAACAATTGAAACCAATAATTCGTCCCTGCGAAGCAGGGCTGAAACAGCTGTCCTCTACCTTCTCCCTTGCCAGCGTCGATTAACCTTAACGGCGGGCGCATAGGAGATTGAGCATGATTTCGCTGCGAGACGCATTAAGCATTCTGTTCCTGGCTGTCGCCGTTTTTGCGGGCAGTACGCTGGTCACGGCCGAGAACGCGGCGCTGGGATACGAAAAGCCCGGTGTCTTTGCGATCGATGGCGAGAAAATGCGCGACGAACGCTGACGCAATCCATTCCCCCCGAGGTCCAGTGCCTCCCTCTCCCACCGCTGGACCGGCATACCGGTAGCGATCCAAGTACCGGATAACTACCGGTATGCCCTTGGGGGCGAGGAGATCTAAAACAATACATATAAAATTTTAAGAAAATTGTACAAGCTATTGATTATAATTAGTTATTTTAGTCCGAAAAAATTCAAATTAGTCGAATCCTTCACCCATTTGAAGGACGTCGAAACCGGGCAATTGACATAATCTTCAAACATGATCGAGACGAGCACATCACCTGTATCCGCCGGTTGGCGCCCTGTGAGGGAGGCATAAGCGATGTCTGCACCCGTTAATATCAGCGGATTTACGCCACAGAATGGCGAAACCTTCGGTGCAACGACCGTCATCGACGCCACGTCGCCGGATACACTGACCCTGCCGAGCGGTAAGTTTGCCACCGATGCGACGTTCCTGAAACAGGGCGACGACCTGCAACTGACCGGTCCCGACGGCGAAACAGTCATCGTGCGGGATTATTTCCTGGGCGACCCCGCCCCCGATCTGATGACGCCGGAAGGCGGCCGCCTGAGCCCGGAACTCGTTAATTCCTTCACCCCGCCGGAAGCCGCCGGCCAGTTCGCGCAGATGGGTGCCGGCGGCGCACAGCCGATCGGACAGGCCCAGAGCACGGCAGGCACGGTATTCGTCGCCCGCGCCAGCGGCGTCCGCGAAGAACTGCAGGCTGGCGACCCGATCTATCAGGGCGATGTCGTGGAAACCGCAGATGGCGGCGCGGTCGACCTCCTTTTCGTCGACAAGACCACCTTCGCGCTGGGCGGCGACGCGCGGCTGGCAATCGACGAACTCGTCTACGACCCCAACACCCACGAGGGCTCCTCGTCCTTCTCGATCCTGAAAGGCATGTTCGTCTTTTCGAGCGGCGAGATCGCGAAGGTCAACCCGCTCGACATGACGGTAAAGACCACCGTCGCCACCATTGGCATCCGCGGCACCAAGGTTGCCGGCGAAGTGAAGCCGGCCGGCGAAGAGAGCAAGTTCACCATCCTTGAGGGCGAAATCGTCGTCGTCACGGATGAGGGCTACACCGTCCTCAGCGACGCCAACGAGACGTCCACCGTGACCGGTTTCGATGCGCCGCCGTCCGAGGCCGTCCTGTTCAGCGACGCCGAAATCAGCGGCTTCTACGGCGAGGTCAAGAGCATCTCGAACGGCTTTTACAACTCGGGCGCGGCCGGAAAGCGCGACGCCGACGACAAGAACGAAACCGAAAACGAGCAAGGCGCCACGCAAGAAAACGAAACGGCACCCAAGGCCGAAGCCGACGGCAACGAGCCCGACCTCGACAAGCTGGCCGAGGCCCTGTCCGACCTCGCACCGGCGGCGGGCGGCGATACCGAACAGGTCAATGAGCGCGAAGAGATCAGCGATACGGATATCGAAAGCCGGGAAGTCGATCTCGGCGGCGGTTTCGGTAACGATGCCGGTTTCGAAGCCAGCAAAGTTGCCACCCCCGCGTCGGCGCCCGCGCCAAAGAGCGCCGGGAAGGGTAACGATGACGGCACGAACGATACGCCCATCGCGGAGACCCCCGCCACCCCTGTGGACGGCACCCCGGTTGTCGCGAACCTGACGGCGCAATCGGCGCAGGCCCAGCCCACCGTGATCGGCCACACGCTGACGACGCAGTCGTCGATCAACGGCGTCACGATGTCCGACCTGGAACTCGCGAACGAGCACGCCGTCACCTTGACCTTCATGAGCGAGGGCGCCGGTTACCGCAACACGGTCGGCTACTACAAGATCGACGACGACGGTCAACTGACCGACGCGTCGCTGATCTGGGAGAACGCCTCCGCCAACCGGTCCGGCGGCAATCTCAACCCCGGCGAATCGTCTTTCGCACTCGACGTCGCTGCCGGCGACAAGATTGGGTTTTTTATCATCGCCAACGGCGACCGCCGCAACGATTACGACAAGTGGGGCGAAGGCGTTTATGAATTCCGCGACGGCGACGGCGACGCCACCGTCGACAGCGTCAACCCGTCGCTCTTCTTCATCGGTGAAGACGGGGTGGAGCATCAGGTCAAAGGCTACGTGTACCATACGGCAGAGGCGGACGGCGCCATTCAGCTGAACGCCGACGGCCGGTCGCACACGATCAGCAACATCGACCCGGAGACCGGCGGCCTCGTCATCGGCTTCGAGGATCTGAAAAATCTGGGCGACCGCGACTTCAACGATCTGGTCATCCGCATCGATTTCGAGCCCGTCGTTGGCGAAGCGCTGACGCCGATCACCATCGCACCGG
Organism: Alphaproteobacteria bacterium; assembly: GCA_012103325.1. Taxonomy (GTDB): domain Bacteria; phylum Pseudomonadota; class Alphaproteobacteria; order UBA8366. Next base: position 61,000 of record WLWY01000017.1, on the reverse strand, counting down.
ACATCTCGCTGGCCGATGCGAACGACGCGACGCTCTCCGAAGCCACGCTGGAAATCGCCTCCGGTTACGAAGACGGCGACATCCTGCAGGTTGCCGGTCTGGAAGAATTCGGTATCGCGATCACCGAACAGGGCTTCGACGAAACCGCTGGTGTGTACCGGCTGGTCCTGTCCGGCGAAGCGTCCCTGGAAGATTACGAAGCAGCACTCTCGAGCGTCGAGCTGGCAAGCCTGTCGAACGACGTGGCGCCCGGCGTGCGGGAAATCGAGATTAGCGTCACCGACGCCAACGGCGTCGAGAGCGATGTCGCCACAACCAGCGTCGCGATCGAAGCCGCGAACACGATCGACGGCACCGCAGATGCGGACGTGCTTTCCGGCACGACCGGCAACGACATCATCAACGGCGGCGACGATGACGACGTCATTATCGGCAACGGCGGCGAGGACGCCTTACGCGGCGAGGACGGCGACGATCGGCTGGTTCTCGGCGACGACGGCTTCATCCTGGCCGATGGCGGCGCCGGCACCGACACGGCCGTCATCGATTTCGACCTCGACCTCACCGCCGTGGACGACAACGCAATCAGCGGTATCGAAAGCTTCGATCTGCGCGACGGCGAAGCCTCCCTGACCATCGGCCTGGACGACATCCTCGCCGCAACCAGCGGCGTCAACGCCCTGACCGAAACCGAAAACACCCTTATCGTCCGCCGCGACGCAGACGACACGGTCACCGTCGTCGGCGAGGATTGGGACATCAGCACCGAAGAGCTCGACACCGACGGCGACGATGAGACCGAAAGCTACACCGTGTATAGCGATGCCGCCACGGGCGCCGCCATCTACGTGGAGGCCGCCGCCGGCCTCGCGTAGTCTTTTTACCCTCTCCCTGCGGAGACCTCTGCGAAATAGTAAGGGGAGCCGCCGTCCACCCCCACCTTAGTCCTCCCCCCTCAAGGAGACCTCTGCGAAATGGGTAGCAACTTTGTCGAAACGGTGATTCTTTAGAGTGATCGCTATGACGGAGGTCTTGATGGGTGAGAAGCGGGTTGGTGAGGGTGGCTTTGCGGATGCGTTTGTGGCGCCGGGTGCGGGTTCGAATAAACGTCTGGAGCGTATCGAAGGTCTTTTCGACTGGTCTCGCTTCGAGAAGCTCCTGAAGTCGGTTCGCTCGAAGAAGGGGCGCAGAGGGTATCCGGCGCTGTCGATGTACAAGGCGGTTTTGCTGCAGCAATGGTATGGTCTTTCCGACCCGGACCTGGAGGAGGCGTTGGGGGATCGTCTGTCGTTCCGACGGTTCTGCGGGTTCTCGTTGAGCGACGAGACACCGGACGAGACGACGTTCGTGCGCTTCCGGGCGGCGCTGGCAGAGAGGAAACTGACGGCGAAGCTTCTGGCGGAAACGAACCGGCAGTTGGAGCGTCACGGGCTGATGCTGAAGACGGGCACACTGATCGATGCCACCCTGATCGAGGCTTCGGTCAGCCGGCCGTCCGGTGTTTCCGGCGGGCGTTCGGCGCTCGATCCGGATGCCGATTGGACGCGGCGCGGGCGCACGGCCTATTTCGGGTACAAGGCGCATATCGCCGTCGATCAGGGCTCCGAATTGATCCGCGATGCGATGATGACGTCGGCCAAAACCTATGAGAGCGAAGTGGCCGACGCGCTGATCCAGGGCGACGAGCGGGCGGTCTATGCTGACAAAGCCTATGAGCACAAGGAGCGCCGCCGGCGCCTCAAGGCGAGGGGCATCAAGGACCGGATCATGCACCGCAGCCATAAGAACCAACCGGCGCTGCCGCACTGGCAACAGGTCCGCAACCGCCTGATCTCCCCGATCCGCGCTAATGTCGAGCGCCTGTTCGGAACTCTGAAGCGGTCTTACCGATACCGCCGGGCCCGATACAGGGGGATGCAGAAGAACCAGTCCCACCTTCATCTCCTGTGCATCGCCATGAACCTGAGACGTGCCGAAACTCTTATGCCCTGACACCGTCCCTTGCCGATCTCGTCAAGAGCGTCCCAAAACCCAACGCGAAAAACCGCCAAACCTATGCACCAACCTCCAAACCCAACGATTATCTCCGATCCTGAACCCGTTTCGCAGAGGTCTCCTCAAGGGGGAGGAGAATATCCCGTTGATCCGCTTTAATTATCCCTTCCCCCCTTGTGGGCTGAAATGTTCATCAGAGGCATTTCAGGGTTAGGATGGGGGGTGAAACGGTGTCATTAGCACTATTTCGCAGAGGTCTCCTGCAGGTGAGGAAGTGTTTTGCAAAATGTTCTAGTCGCAACCCACTTGCTCAACGACACCGACCGTTGTTAATCCAGCACCGAAATTACGCGTTATTCGCTCTACGCCGAACTCACGTCGGATCGGTTCCATGACAACCCACGCCCGCGATGCCGCCACAGGCGGCGCGATCAACCTGTCGTTTCTCGTGCTGGCGCGCGTCTGCACCAGCGCGGTCTTCATGACCTATCCGGCCTGTCTGAACGCGCTGCTGTCGGAATGGCAGATGACCGCGACGAATGCGGGGATCGTGCAAGGGGTGTTCACGGCGGCGTTCGCGCTCTCGCTGCTCATCGCGTCCTATCTTTGCGACCGTATCGGCGCGAAGCGCGTATTCAACGCTGCCACGATGCTGTCCGCAGTCGCGGCCATTCTGTTCGCCTTTTTCGCGCGGTCGTTTGAAACGGCGGTTGTATTCGTATCTCTGGTGGGACTGTTCCAGGGCGGGACCTATACGCCCGCGATCATGCTCGTCTCCGCCAACACACCGCAGGACAGGAAGGCGTCCGCAGTCGGCTGGGTGCTGGCCGGCATGTCGGCGGGGTATGTGATTTCCATCTTCCTGTCGACCTCGCTGCTGGCACTGTACGGCTATAAAGCCGCGTTCCTCGCGACGGCGCTGATCACGGTGCTGGGTTGGGGGTTCGGATATTTGGCGGTGTGCCGCGCCCGCGATCAAATCCATGACGAAGGCCCGGCGCAGGGCGCGGTATTTGACAAGGCCATGAAGCGGCGCTCGAAGCTGCTGACGCTGGGCTATATCGGACATTCGTGGGAGCTGCTCGAGGCCTGGGCCTGGGTTCCGGCGTTCCTGACCGCCGCGATCCTTCCCCGGGGCACGATGTCGCCCATCGAGCTCGGTCTCTGGATCGCGCTCGTCCTCCATCTCTCGGGCTTCTGCTCGTCCTTCCTGTCCGGTTATGCGGCGGACCGGTTTGGCGCGCGAAGCGTGCTGATCGCCTTCGCTTTGCTTGGCGCGCTCTGTTCCGCGTCCATCGGGTGGCTGACGGATGTCAGCGTTCCGCTGCTGTTGATCGTTGCCGCAATCTACGGGTTTGCGACGATTGGCGATTCTTCCGTCCTATCCTCAGCGATGACGGATGCGGTTCCGGCGCAATATCTGGGCCGGGCGCTGGGGCTCAGATCCGTGCTGGGCATCGGCGCGGGCGCGGCATCGCCGGCCATCTTCGGACTGACGCTCGATCTTGCGCCGGGCGCTTATGCCTGGGGGTTCGCCTTCGGCACGCTGGCCGTCGGCGGCGCGCTCGCTATCCTGTGCGCTGTCCTGTTGCCGCGCCGGAATGCTTAGGTCTCAGCGGCCTGCTTCTGAAATTCGTCGTCGAAGAACTTGTTCTCCAGGATGCTCTGGTTGCTGTAGATCGATCCCACGACGGCGTCCGGCCGTAACGGCAACGGGATGCGGATCGGGGCCGGCTCGATGCGCGGTGCGAGCGTCGGTTCGCCGCGCACGATCTTCTCGTTGAAACCATCCAGCCCACCTTTCAGGTCGGCCAGCGGCCAGGCATCCGCCGCGGCATAGGCCTGCAGCAGGAAACGGCGCGCGCGGCCGGAGCGGTTGAAGGCCGAGCCGTGCAAGGCGCGGGCGTGGTGGATCGTCAAGGTGCCGGCCGGTCCCATCAGCGGCACCGCCTTGGGGAGCTCGTCTTTCAGTTCAACCGGGTCAATGGCGCCGCAGAAATAGCCGTGCTCGTGATGATCGTAGGTTGGGCCCTTGTGGCTGCCCGGCACCACGAACATGGGACCGTTTTCTTCCGTGCAGTCGTCCAGATAGATACCGATGGCCAGCACATCGTCGTTAGTGTGCGGGTAGAAGGCCCAGTCCTGGTGCCATTCGACCGACTCGCCGACCTCGGCCGACTTCATGTTGATCTTCGTATTGTGCAGGCGGATGCCGGACGGCATCAGCGGGTCGAGCAGGTCCATGATCAGCGGCTCGGCGACGAATTCGGCGAAGAAGTCGGAATGCTCGTGATGCGACTTGATGCGCCGGATGCGCGGTTTATCGGCCGTATGGGACGGATCGAGATCGAGCATGGCCGTGCCCGCGGTGAGGGTCCGGGCGACATCGCACATCTGCTCGGTCTCCGCGATAACCTGCTGCAGGCGCGCTTGCGGTACCGCGTCCTCGATGACGAGATAGCCGTCGCGATGGTAGCGCTCCACCTCTTCCGGGGTCAGCGTCCTGCTCATGTTCGTCTCCTGATGGCCAACGCCCCTACCCTAGCATATCGGGTGCTGGCGCTGGCAATTCGGGCGGATTTGTCGCACAACGCAATCACTGATAGTTACGGGTCCCCACCCTCAATAAAGATCATCGTATAAGAGCAGAGCCTTTGCCGTCGTCCACCCCCACCTTGATCCTCCCCCCTCAAGGGGGAGGAGAATAGGAAGCTAATTCTGAAGGTTTAGTCCCTTCCCCCCTTGAGGGGGAAGGTTAGGATGGGGGGTAACTTTTTCCTGCCAACTGCCCCTCAAAGCCCCAGGATCGCCTTCGCGATGATATTGCGCTGGATTTCCGCGGACCCGCCGGCAATCGTCTTCATGCGGTTGCTGAGATACATCGGCATCAGCGCAATCGCGTCCTCCGGGCCGACCGGCTGTTGGTTGACCCCGACCTCCAGCGCCTCGGGCTGATAGGGCGCGGCGTAATAGGCCGCGGTTTCGATCCCCAGCGTATCGGCGCGCTGCTGAGTTTCCGAATGCTGCACGCGCAGCAACGACGACACCGTGCCCGGCCGCTTGCCAGCGCTGAGGTTGGCTAGCACCCGTTGCTCTTCCGCTTCGAGAGTCATCGCATCGATTTTGAGGCGCGCCAGCCGTTGCCGGAAATCCGGCTCGTCCATCAATGAAGCGCCGCCGGTCCGGGTTTGACCCGCGAGCCCTTCGATCCGGTCCAGGGTGCGGCGCAGTTCGACCGAGCCCATAGAGAACCGCTCGAACTCCAGCAGGTATTTCGCGACCGACCAGCCATCGTTTTCGTCGCCGACGCGGTTCGCCTGCGACACCCGCACATCCTCGAGGAAGACCTGATTGAGTTCGTGGTTGCCGGCGATGTTGATGATCGGCCGCACGGTGATGCCGGGCGCCGTCATATCGATCAGCAGGAAGGAGATGCCCTCCTGCTTCTTGCCCGAGGTCTCGGTGCGGACGAGCGCGAACATCATGTTGGCGTGCTGCGCGTAGCTGGTCCAGATCTTGGTGCCGTTGACGATGTAATCGTCGCCCTCCGCAACCGCCAGCGTGTTGAGCGAGGCGAGATCGGAGCCGGCACCGGGCTCGGAATAGCCCTGGCACCAGATATCCTCGCCGCTCAAGATGCGCGGCAGGTAACGGGCCTTCTGCGCGTCGGTGCCGTAGCCGATCAGCATCGGGCCGCACATCCGCAGGCTCATCGGGATCAGCGACGGCGCGTCGGCCCGCACGCATTCCTGGGCGAAGATGTAGCGCTGCACCAGGGACCAGCCGGTGCCGCCATACTCGACCGGCCAGTCGGGCGCGGCCCAGCCCTTGGCGTGCAGAATGCGCTGCCACGCCATGGACGAACCAATATCCTGCCACAGGCTGGTGCGTTTGCGCGCCGCGTCCCGCAGCGGGTCGGTCAGCGCGCCGTCCAGAAAGCAGCGCACCTCAGCACGGAATGCTTCGTCTTCCGGTGAAAGGGTCATATTCGTCAGTCTATCATATGGCACGAGGCCGCGCGCAACGTTGCCTACCGATTGAAAATTAACGGGCCCACCGGCAGTCTTATGCTGTGAATTCAAGAACCGAGTCGAAATTCGGGAGACGTACCGCAATACACCCATCACTGTCCCGACGCGGCAGCGCGGGGTCCATGATGTCCAGACACGCCCGCACCAATGACAGATCCGTGGTACGGAACTTGATTGCGCCGAAAATCGTCGATCGTTCCGTCGTCGCCGACGCCAACTCGCCAAAGCGCGCGGCATAGGCCGCCGGCGATTGAATGGTGATTTGCACGTCCGCCGTTTTGACAAGCCAGTCGCCTTTCGATGCAGCAGCACCGGTGCCCAGCAGCGTGGCGTAATCGGCCGCTACGGCGCCCGGATCCGCCGTGACGATGACGAATTCGGCGACCTGGGATACGCCGTTGCGGTGCGCCTGGTATTCGGGGCGCCAGACCAGTTCCGGGGTGCGGTGTTCGCAGAAATAGACGCGGCCGCCGGTGAAGGCGTCGGGCCTTACATTGATGTTGCGGAAGCTGGCGGTCTTGACCTCGCCATCGAGCTCCACGGGGCGGCTCGCCTCGACCGGCGCGGCGCCCGCCATCCCGACCGCTTGAAGGTGTGCATGGGTGTCCTGCGCATCGGCGGATTTGAACACCAGCCCGTTGATCCCCACCGGCGCGTTGTCGAGATCCGGCCGCGACCCGGTGCCGTCCGACGGCAATCCGACGATTTCCAGATAATCCGTCCCGAACATCGCCAGATGGTTTATCGAACCGAGCGACTGATAGCCACGCGGCGTCAGGCCGAACCCCAGTGCGGTGAACATCGCATGCGTGTCTTCCATACGGCGGCCGATATAGACGACCGCGTGATCGAGCCTGGCATCGTTCTTCGGCACAGCTTCTCTCCCTCAACTTCAACCGATTAGCGCGACCCGGGTGCCGCTGGAACGAAAGCTTATATCGATTGCGTTCGAGGCGCCGCCATAATTCTTGCAATGCGGGCGAGCCAAACCCTACCATTCATGCAAGCGCACCATCCCCCAGAACAGGAGAGTGACATGAGCATGCAAGCTACCGTACCTGCCGATGCAGAGAACGACGTCGCCGTTGCCAAAGTCGACGACCCGGTCATGGTGCCCGGCCGGCGCGACTTCCTGAAATACCGCGAGCTCGGTGTCACCAAGGCCAGCGCCGGCCGTATCCGCGCGCAGGTCACCTCCGCCTCGCAGGGCCTGTCCGAGGAAACCGGCTGGCATGTACATCTGTGCGAGGGGCAGTTCGTTTACATGCTGAGCGGCTGGGTCGACCTGGAGTTCGCGGGCGGCCGCAAGGAGCGCGTTGCCGCGGGCGACTCGATCTACATCCCGGGTGGCACGCCGCACAACGAAACCGCCACCTCGGACATCTTCGAGCTGCTCGAGGTCTCGGTCCCAGCCGACATGGGCACGGAAGTCTGCGACGCCCCGGACTGATGGCCGCGAACACGGGACAAACCGCCCCAGACGACGATTGGCTCGCCGGGACCGCAGAAGCGGTCCTGGAACCGGATCTGCCGATCGTAGATCCGCACCACCATCTGTGGCTGCGCAACGGCTATCTCTATCAGATGGCGGAGTTGGCGGAAGATTTGGCAAGCGGACATAACATCGTCGCCACGGTCTTCGCCGAGTGTCATTCCATGTACCGGCAGGACGGTCCCGAGGACGAGCGATCGCTTGGCGAGACGGAATTCGTCACCGGCCAGGCGGCGATGAGCGCCAGCGGCACCTACGGTCCGACGCGCGCATGTGCCACGATGTTCGGCAATGTAGACATGACCTTAGGTGCAGCCGTTGAACCTTTACTGGAGAAGCACATGGCCGCCTCCGGCGGCCGCTTCCGCGGCGTGCGCTATTCGACCGGCTGGGACGCGGACGAGCGTATTCGCAATGTCGCGCCGGAGGCCGGCATGCTCGTGGCCACGCCGACCAAGGAAGCGGCGGCAGTGCTGGCGCGCATGGATCTCGAACTCGATGTCTGGCTGTACCATCCGCAGCTCGACGAGGTTGCGGCACTGGCTGACGCCCTGCCCGGCCTGACCATCGTGCTCAACCATGTTGGCAGCCCGATCCTCGGCGGACCGTACCGAGGCAAAAGCGACGAGGTTTTTGCGGACTGGCGCACCCGTATCCACCGGGTCGCAGAGCGCGAAAACGTCACCGTCAAATTGGGGGCGCTGCCAATCCGCATGCCGGATTTCGAGGGCGACCGCAGCGTGCCACCGGGTTCCGAAGAAGTCGCGGCGGCGTGGCGGCCCTGGCTGGAAACCTGCATCGACGCCTTCGGCCCAGAGCGGGCGATGTTCGAGTCCAACTTCCCTGTCCAGAAACGCTGGTGCAGCTATCAGGTCTGCTGGAACGCCTTCAAACGCATTGCCGCCGACTTCTCCGCGTCGGAGAAACATGACCTCTTCGCAGGCGCCGCGGCGCGGGCCTACCGAATGGAACTCTGAGCCGAAAGACCGAACGATGAACGACCTGCCCGATATCCTCGAATCCTCCGACGCCGTGCAGCAGGCAACCGGGTACGTCTTCACCGAGGGACCGCTGTGGCATCCGGACGATTACTGGTACTTCAACGACATCCGGCCGGGCGCCCTGTACAAGATGAAACTCGGCGAAGAACCCACGCTGATCCGCAAGACCGAGGGCGCCAACGGCATGACCTTCGACCTACAGGGCCGCCTGATCCATTGCGAGGGCGAAGCCAACCGGGTCAGCCGCACCGAACTGGACGGCACCGTCACGACCCTGGTCGACCGGTTCGAAGGCGGGCGCTTCAACCGTCCCAACGACGTGATCTGTCACTCGGACGGCAGTCTCTACTTCACCGACCCGTCGATGCGCAGGCCCTTCGCCGAGCGGGAACAGCCAAGACCCGAAGGCGAGGACGGTGTGTGGGGCGGCGCGCGCGTATACCGCATCGCACCCGACGACAGCATCAAAGCGGTGGTGACGGTCGAATATCCGAACGGCCTCGCCCTCTCGCCCGACGAGCGCACGCTGTACATCGCCAACACGCGCAGCACGAAATATATTCACGCCATCGATATCGACGCCGAGGGCAACCTGCTCGACCGGCGCATCTTCTGCGATCTCAGCGGCCAGGCACCCGGCATTCCCGACGGGATGAAAGTCGACCAGAAAGGCCGCGTCTATTGCACCGGCCCCGGCGGCATCTGGGTCATGGAGCCGGATGGCACGCACATCGGGACGATCAAGGTGCCCGAGCAATCGGTCAACTTCGCCTTCGGCGGACCGGACCTGTGCACGCTGTTCGTGTGCGCGGTGACGTCAGTCTATACCTTGCGCGTCAAGACGCCGGGGCAGCCGCACCCGTTTTATCTCACACGCAATTCATAAGAACAGGCAGGAACACATGGCAACGGACGACCGCACCCCCATTTTCGTCGGCACCGGACAGGTCGAGCAGCGCGAGGACGACCCCGCCGCCGCCAGGGAACCGCTAGATCTGATGGTCGAAGCCGTGCAGGCGGCGGCGGAAGATTGCGGCAATCCGAACATTCTGAAGGAAGCGGATTCGGTGCGCGTCATTCGCGGTATCTGGGGCTATGGCAATCCCGCGCGGCAGGTCGCGGCACGGATCGGCGCAGACGGCGCGGAAACCGGCATGACATCGCTCGGCGGCAACTATGTCCAGGCGATGACGAACCGCAGCTTCCTCGACATCCAAAGCGGCGAGAAGGACATCATTATCGTCACCGGCGGCGAATGCGGCCGCACCCAGGCGCGGGCGCGCAAGGCGGGGCTGGAACTCGACTGGAACCCGCTCGTCCGGGCACCGGGCGCCAGCCCGGAACTCCGCGACGATGGCGATGCACCGGAAATGTATCTCGGCAGCAACAAGGTCACGCGCCACGAAGCCGAGATGAAACGCGGCATCCAGCTGCCAATCCAGTTCTACCCGATGTTCGAAACCGCCCTGCGCCACGCCAATGGCGAGAGCGTCGATGGACACCTGAAGCGCGTGTCCGAATTGTGGGCCGGCTTCAACAAGGTCGCGGTCGACAACCCCAACGCCTGGATCCGCAAACCGCTGAGCGCGGAAGAGATCCGCACCCCTTCCCCGTCGAACCGGCCGGTCTCCTATCCCTATACGAAGCTGATGAATTCCAACAACAGCGTCGATCAAGGCGCGGCACTGATCCTCACCTCGGTCGGTAGGGCGCGCAGCCTCGGCATCCCCGAGGACCGCTGGGTCTACCCCCACGCCGGCACCGAAGCCTGGGACCATTTGTACGTCTCGGAACGTGACAATCTGCACAGCTCGCCGGCCATTCGCTTCGCCGCCGCGAAGCTGTTCGAACTGACCGGCTTGGGCGTGTCGGACATGGATTATATCGATCTCTACAGCTGCTTCCCCGCCGCCGTTCAGGTCTCCGCCAACGAAATCGGCATTCCGCAGGACCGTCCGCTCACCGTCACCGGCGGGCTGACCTTCGCCGGCGGACCGCTGAACAACTACGTGATGCATTCCGTCGCCCGCACTGCCGACCTGCTGCGCGACAATCCCGGCAGCCGGGGTCTGGTAACGGCGAATGGCGGCCTGCTGACCAAGCATGCGCTGTGCATCTATTCCACGACCCCGCCGGAGAAACCGTTCGCCTGGGCCGACCTGCAGGAAGAGGTCGACGCCACGCCGCGCCGTAAAGTTGCCATCGACCATGACGGCAGCGCGCCGGTGGAATCATACGTCGTCATGTACAGCCCGGAAGGCATGCCGACGACCGCACACGCCGCGTGCCTGCTGGACGATGGCGAACGCACCTGGGCGAACGTCACAGATGCCGATACTGTCGGTGCGATGATGCAGGAGGAGTTCTGCGGCCGCACCGGCACCATCGATGGCGCCGGCGGGCTACGGATCAACTAAACCGTTCTGCGCCTCGCAATGCCGAGGCCGGCAAGGCCGAGAGCGAAGAGCGCCAACGTGCCAGGTTCTGGGATACCATGCACAGCGGTAATATCGAACTCGGCAAAAAATTCACGCGTCTCCGGATCAAAGATCGACGCCGCAACAACAAGATCGCCGAAGGAGAGCGTAATCGAATCCGCCGTAAATTCGTCAACGTCAAAGAACGAAACATTGCCACTCACTTGCGTTACATCCAGGATCGAACCAGCCAATCCAACCCATTCAATGTCTGTCAATTCGAGTGTAAATCCCGGATATACAAAGACGCTCTCTTGCTCAGGGTTGATTGAACTTTGGACACGCAACTGCAATGTGTCGTCATCAAGCGCCCGTACCGTATAATCGAAGGCCGCATCGTTACCTTCGGTTTCAACGTCACCGGAAAAACCAGACGCTGTGGCGCAAGCGACAAAGCCTCCTGACGATGTGTCATTGCTGACGGTGAAGGCAGAATTCGACGACCAGCTTGTCGAGATCTGCCCATTACAGAGATTCGCATTCGCGGCAGACGCAGCGAAGAATAGACAACCGCCCGCAAACAGGCTCGCCAGTCGGGCAAAATTAAGTCCGGGCATCTGCGTATTCTCCCTACTTCACAAAGAACGTCGCAGAAACACTACAAACCGATCAGTTGTTATTCAAGCCTCCGCCAAACGTTTCGCGACCAAAACGTCACCATCGATGGCGACCGCGGGTTGCGGATCAGTTAAATCACCCCACGCCACCGCGCGGCACCAAGGCCTGCGAGACCGAAAGCGAAAAGTGCCAACGTGCCAGGCTCAGGCACGGCGTGCGTTACGACAATGCCGAAGTCGGCCGTCAGCAAAAACGTCTCGCCCGTGAGTGGCGGATTTTGGCCGAACGAAAAACCGTCGTCGAGACCCTCGTTGAGCCCAAACGTTATCGAGTCTGCCGTAAATTCGGTGACTTCCACAAAGAACGAGAATGGTAATAAGGTCACGCTCTCGATACTTCCGGGGGAGTCCGTCCACTGAATATCGGTCAATTCGAGCGTGAAACCCGGAAAAAGAAAGGTGCCATCCTCTTCGGGAACATCGACCGTAGCGGCCAGTTGCACCCGTATCGTGTCGCCATCGAGCGCGCTGATAGAATAGTTGAACGCGTTTTCGAGAACGACAAATTCACCATCTTCGAGTTCGTCCGTCGTGAAGCTCGCGTTTCCCGAAAGAACCGACTGTGTCGCACAGCCGATAAATCCGCCGGTCTGGTTTAAATCGGTGACCTCCATAGAACCGCCATTCACTATCCAGTTCGTTTCCATAAAATCGTTGCAAATGCTGGCGCTGGCATGTGAGGCAGCAAGGCAAAGAAGCCCGCCGGCCAGCGGGCCGGCAACGCGCAAAAATCTCAAATCAAATGACACAACTTTCTCCATTTTTATATTGCTTCCGGGCCGTCGTCTCACGTCGGCGACGGGCAACGCCGAGCCATGCAATGCCCAGCGCGAAAAGCGCGAGCGTGCCGGGTTCCGGAACGCTGTGCGTCACGACGATGTCGAAATCGGACGTCAAAACGAACGTCTCGTTGGTGAACTGCGATTGACCGATCGTATTTCGTTCGAGCGCAAACGTTATCGAGTCAGCGGTAAATCCGGAGACTCCGATAGAGAACAGAAAGGGAAGTGGGTCCACATCCTGGATGCTTCCGTCGGAACCCACCCACTGGATGTCGGTCAATTCGAGCGTGAAACCCGGGAAAAGGAAGACGCTTTCCAGATCGGGAATCTCGACCGTCGCCGTCCGCTCCACCCGTATCGTGTCATCGTCGAGCGCGCGGACCGAATAGCTGAATGCATTCTCGAACACGACAGGAGCCCCGTTTTCGAAATCGTCCGTGGTAAAGCTCGCGTTCCCCGACACAACCGACTGAGTCGAACAGCCGATAAATCCACCGGACTGGTTTAAATCGGTAATCTCAAGAGGTCCGTCGACTAAATTCCAGTTCGTCGCAATAAAGCCGTTGCACAGACTGGCACTGGCATTCGACGCTGCGAAGAAAAGAAATCCTCCGGCAATCAAACCCGCGGCACGTGAATTAATAGATTTCAGAAACATCGCATCCTCCAAGCCCCACCAGCGCCTTCGTCAAGCGCAGTGTGATATTTACAAATACGGCGTGCGAAATTTGTTTCGCCTATTTCAAAATGACGTAGCAAAAATAACCTTTTGCACGATCCGAACAATCGATATAAATTCCTCATACTGTGAGTTTTGGTAACAACTAGTTATGCGATGAGACTGCCTTCATTACGCGCTATTCAGGCTTTCGACGCGGTCGCACGACATGGAAATTTCAGCCGCGCGGCGGACGAGTTGGCGGTGACCCATGGCGCGGTCAGCCGGCAGGTTCGCGGGCTGGAGGAACATCTCGGCATGCGCCTCTTTCGCCGTACCGCAAAGGGTGCGGAACTGACGGACAGTGGCGCGACCCTGTTCCGCGCCTCGAAGGAAGCGTTCATGACCTTGCATAGCGGGGTCGCCGACCTAACGCGGCGCAGTACGGAAAAGACGATTACCGTCTCGCTTCCCACGTCTCTGGCGCTCAAATGGGTTGTGCCGAGGCTGCCCGATTTTCGGTCAGCGCATCCGGAGCTCTCGGTTCTCTTGGACACCAACGACAACCTGATTGATTTTCAGGCGGCGCCGGTCGACGTCGGGCTGCGGTTTGGCAAGGGAGACTGGCAGGGGCTGTATTTGAGCCTGTTGGCGGCGGAGGAATTGGTCGCCGTAGCGTCGCCGAACATGGTCGATGGCATGCCGCTTCCATTGGACGCCAGTGCGATCAAAAAAATGCCCCTCATCCATGACGACTACAATCCAAGCTGGGAACCATGGTTTGAAGAAGCCGGTGCAAGCGAAGGCGAGGGGAAACTTGAGGGTGACCGCTACGGAGACACCGGCGTGCTGATCGCCGCGGCGATCGACGGCCAAGCCGTAGCCCTGGTTCGCCGTCTCCTCGCGGCCGACGATCTCTCGGCAGGCAGACTCGTCCAGATCAGCGAGGTGACGCTCGAACTAGAACAGTCGCTCTATTTCGTTTGCCGGCCGGGCGATCAGAAGCGCCCCGCCGTGCGCACCTTTCTAACGTGGCTGCGCAACAAACTCGCCGACGAAAAGTAGGCCATTTCCGATGCCAAGCGATCATCCCTCCCTCGCTCGGTACGAGACGATCACGGTCGCTGGCCCGCAGGCGCCTTGGATCACCATGGTCCACGGCGTTTCGCAGAACAGGCAGCTTTTCTCCCGTCAGATCGAAGCATTCAAGGCGGACTACCAAGTTATTCTGATCGACTTGCCTGGCCATGGGCTGTCTTCGGATATACCGGGGCCGTACGGGCTGGAGGAATATGCCTCCAGCATCGAAGGTGCGTTGAACCACGCACAGGTGACTCAGTCTCATTTCTGGGGCACACATCTCGGTGCCGGCACTGGCCTATTGCTCGGCTGCCGGCAACCAGAAATCTTTCGCTCGCTTATCCTCGAAGGACCTGTATTCCCGGGCCGTCCGTTGCCATCGGTGAACGACACGCTGGCCGACATCGCGACGACCGCCCGGGAAAAAGGTATTGCGGCCGCGCGGGAAAAATGGTGGCAGGACGGAGAATGGTTCGATGTCATGCGGGCCAATCCGAAAGAATGCCGCGCCGCCGAACACCGCGCGCTCATCGGCGAATTCGGTGGGCAGCCCTGGCTGGATTCGGGGCTCGCCAGCCGCCCATTACCGCCGATAGACACGCTCCTGGTCGAGCTAGAGATACCGGTCCTGATCGTAAACGGCGAGCATGAAGTACCCGATTTTCTCGATGCGGCGGACGCGCTTGAAGCGGCCTTGCCGAACTGCCGGCGCGCCACGATACCGAATGCCGGCGGCTTCCCGCTCTGGGAGTTTCCCGCCCGCGTGAACGCGAAGGTTCGTTCTTTCCTGGAGCATGGATAACATTTCGTCTCCGCCTTCCCCGGCATAGATGACCTTGCTACGCTGGACCGGATTGATATTGGTTATGTGAAGGAGCAGCGCTTATGCCTATCGTCAGAATCGATGTACCGGAATGGCTCGGCCGTGAGCAGCGGGTGGATATCCGCGCTGCGATGCATGGCTGCATTGCCCGCACCTGGTTCAAGGAACATATCTGGATCGCCGTGCGCTCCTATACCTCGGAGCCGGAGGAGCGCACCATCATCATGACGGTGGAAGTGCGCGACGGCCGCGGTCATGAAAAGGAGCGGACGGAAGCACTGTTCCTGGAAGCGCATGAAGTCTTCGAGCGAGTCGTCGGGACACCGCCGGACGAACTGATCGTGCTGTGTCGCAAATTCGGACAGGACGATTGTATTTCCGGTGGCGACCAATTGCCGCCCTTGGACGACGCAACGCCCGATGTCAGCGCATTGCGGACACGGGGAAAGGCGGCCTGACGCCGTGCTAAGCGAAAGTCAGGCGAAGGAAGCAGCCGAGAGTATTTGGCGGTGCTGGCAAGAGGGTACGGTCATCGACGCCCTGCCCGCGCCGCTTCGTCCCACCAACCGTGTGGAAGGCTATGCCGTCCAGGCGTACTATGAAACGCTGAGCGGCCAGCCGATCGCTGGCTGGAAGATCGCCGCAACCAGCGCAGCGGGCCAGTCGCATATCGGCGTCGACGGGCCGATCGCCGGCCGGCTGCTGGCGGCGCATGTCTTCGAAGATGGCGCCACCCTCGACTTCGGACACAACCGCCTCGCCGTGGCCGAGCCAGAATTCGCCTTCCGCATGAACCGCGACCTGCCGCCCCGCACCCAGGACTATTCCGTCGACGAGGTACTGGCGGCTGTTGGCACATTGCACGCCGCCATCGAAATCCCAGACTCCCGCTTCGAGCCAGTGGAACGCGCCGGCGCCGCGCAACTGATCGCCGACAATGCCTGTGCGCACGATTTTGTCCTCGGCCCGGCAATGCCTGAAACCTGGCGCGGGACCGACCTGTCGCAACATAAGGTTACGGTCACGGTCGACGGAAAAGAGACTCATGAAGGCATCGGTGCAAACGTCCTCGGCGACCCGCGCATCGCGCTTGCCTGGATCGCCAACGAGCTATCCCGGCACGGTATCGGACTGAAGGCAGGCCACGTGGTAACGACGGGCACTTGCGCGACGCCGATACCGATCGCGCCCGGAGGCTCAATGACGGCAGATTTCGGCGCGCTGGGATCGGTAAGTGCGCGCTTCGCGAAAATCGCGTAGCTATTTGAACCGAATGTCGCCCATCATGCCGGCGTCGTAGTGCCCGGGCACGTTGCAGGCGAATTCGATGTCCGCCGCCTTCGTGAACGTCCAGATAATCTCGCCCGACTTGCCCGGTTCCAGCAGCACGCTGTTCGGGTCGTCGTGCGCCATGGTTTTACCGCCACCCATGTCCATCTTCATCATGTGATGGTTGATCTTGTCGGCCTCGAGTACACCATGTTCGACCATCATCATCATTTCCTTCCGATGGCTGGCATGCATGGCTGCGGTGCCGATATTGAATTCGTGCACCAACTCACCCTTGTTGACGATCTTGAAGCGAATGGTTTCACCGGCTTTGACATCGATGGATTTCGGTTCGTAGAAATTTTCCTTCATGATGATCTGCAAGGTGCGGCTGACTGCCGATGCTTTCCCCGGCTTGCCAAAGGCGAAGCCATGTCCATGCCCGCCGCTATGCGAACCGGCAGCAATAGCTGCACTGGCGAAGGTCACAGCGAAGACGAACGCTGCCGCGGCAAATGATTGCTTCATCTTCATGGTGGCTCCTTGCCTTTATCGATGTCTTCAGCACGTAGGCGTTCCAGCGGGCGGAAGGTCAATAGTGATTTAAACCCGCGGCATAATCTTGTCCGCCAGAATATCAAATTGCCGGTGTTGCTCCGCCGCGTCGGCACCGGGATAGCGGAAGATCATCGAGCGGTAGCCATAATCCTGGAAGCGTTTTATATCGTCGATGATCGTCTCGACCGAGCCGGTGCCGAGCTTGCGGCCGCCATGCACGCCCTCCTCTTCCTCGCCAATCGATATGAACAGCTTGTGGCACAGCCAAAGATCGTCGAGCCGCCGGCCCCGTTCCTCGCAGAGCCGGCCGAGCCGTTCCAGCCGTTCCGGGATCCGTTCCTCATCCAGCGAAACCGACATCCAGCCGTCGCCCAGTTCCGCAACGCGGCGCAGCGCCCGGTTCGAAATGCCGCCGATCAGGATGGGCGGGTGCGGTTGCTGCACCGACGGCGGGTAGCAATGCACCGGATCGAAACGGTAATGCTCGCCCTCATAGGCCACCTTCCCGCCGGCCGAGACTGCCTTGAAGATTTCCAGATACTCGTCCGTTACCGCTCCGCGCGCGGCGAAGTCCGCGGTTTGCAGCGCCGTAAATTCCTCCTCCAGCCAACCGCTGCCCGCCCCCAGTACAACGCGGCCGCCAGAGAACACGTCGAGCGTCGCCAGCATGCGCGCCAGGACAACCGGATTGCGGTACGGCATCACCAAAACGGAAGTGCCGATCTTCACACTCTTGGTGGCACCCGCCAAAACGCCCATGGTTGCGATCGGCTCCAGCAGCGGCTCGGTTTCCGGTGAGGGAAAGTCGCCCGTCGGGCTATACGGATATTTCGACTCGATGGTCGCGGGAAAAACCACATGATCGGCAAGCCAGACGGAATGGTATGACCGTTCCTCCGCGAACTGGGCCAGGCCCAGCACATTCTCGGGCGTCGCCAACCGGCCATAGATGCCAACATCGATACCGATTTCCATGTTACCGCTCATCCAAAGCCTCCATTTGCAGGGCATCGCGCTGTTTTGTATCGTCCCGCCACCGCATTGTACTCACCACAACACGACCTGGACATCCACGAAGGACCGATATGCTTATTTCGACCGACGCCGAAACCGCCAAGCAGACCGAAGCGACCTACATGGTCGACGACCAACCCTATAAGGGCTGGGAGTACATCGGGTCGGCCCCGAAGCCCGGCACGCCCGGTTACGGCAAGGATGTCGCCGGCGAAGACGTGCCGCAGGCCTATCTTGTCATCCAGCCGCCGCACTCCGTCACCCGTCCGCACTTTCACCAAACCAACCAGTTCCAGGTCTTCGTCCATGGCGGCGGTACTGTGGGTAAAATGCGCGTCGATCCGCTGACCGTGCAATATGCCGGCGGCAACACACCCTACGGCCCGATCATCGCAGAAGATGACGGCGTACAGTATTTCACGCTGCGTCAGGCCTGGGATTCCGGCGCCAAATACCTCCCGGCAAACCGGGACCTCCTGGTCAAAGGCCAACAGCGCCAGGTCGTCGGCGTTAAATCTGGCGCTGGCGAAACCGAAACCTTGATCGAGCCCACGGCCGATGGGCTGTTCGCGCAATGCGTCACGCTTGCCCCCGGCGCCAAACACACTTTGCCGGACGCCAGCGAAGGTGGCGGTCAATATCATGTCGTCGTCTCCGGCTCGCTTGCGCGCGATGGCGAAGACCTGCCGCCGCTCTCCGTCGAGTTTGCCTCGCCCGACGAAGGTTTGGTTGAAATCGAGGCCGGCCCGGACGGGCTGGAACTGTTGCTCGCCCGGTTCCCTAAAGAGATCCCTGCGAAATAGTGCTACCGACACCGTTTCACCCCCCATCCTAGCCTTCCCCCACAAGGGGGGAAGGGATAACGAAGGCGGATCAGCGGGATATTCTCCTCCCCCTTGAGGAGACCTCTGCGAAATGGGTAGCAACTTTGTCGAAACGGTGATTCTTTAGAGTGATCGCTATGACGGAGGTCTTGATGGGTGAGAAGCGGGTTGGTGAGGGTGGCTTTGCGGATGCGTTTGTGGCGCCGGGTGCGGGTTCGAATAAACGTCTGGAGCGTATCGAAGGTCTTTTCGACTGGTCTCGCTTCGAGAAGCTCCTGAAGTCGGTTCGCTCGAAGAAGGGGCGCAGAGGGTATCCGGCGCTGTCGATGTACAAGGCGGTTTTGCTGCAGCAATGGTATGGTCTTTCCGACCCGGACCTGGAGGAGGCGTTGGGGGATCGTCTGTCGTTCCGACGGTTCTGCGGGTTCTCGTTGAGCGACGAGACACCGGACGAGACGACGTTCGTGCGCTTCCGGGCGGCGCTGGCAGAGAGGAAACTGACGGCGAAGCTTCTGGCGGAAACGAACCGGCAGTTGGAGCGTCACGGGCTGATGCTGAAGACGGGCACACTGATCGATGCCACCCTGATCGAGGCTTCGGTCAGCCGGCCGTCCGGTGTTTCCGGCGGGCGTTCGGCGCTCGATCCGGATGCCGATTGGACGCGGCGCGGGCGCACGGCCTATTTCGGGTACAAGGCGCATATCGCCGTCGATCAGGGCTCCGAATTGATCCGCGATGCGATGATGACGTCGGCCAAAACCTATGAGAGCGAAGTGGCCGACGCGCTGATCCAGGGCGACGAGCGGGCGGTCTATGCTGACAAAGCCTATGAGCACAAGGAGCGCCGCCGGCGCCTCAAGGCGAGGGGCATCAAGGACCGGATCATGCACCGCAGCCATAAGAACCAACCGGCGCTGCCGCACTGGCAACAGGTCCGCAACCGCCTGATCTCCCCGATCCGCGCTAATGTCGAGCGCCTGTTCGGAACTCTGAAGCGGTCTTACCGATACCGCCGGGCCCGATACAGGGGGATGCAGAAGAACCAGTCCCACCTTCATCTCCTGTGCATCGCCATGAACCTGAGACGTGCCGAAACTCTTATGCCCTGACACCGTCCCTTGCCGATCTCGTCAAGAGCGTCCCAAAACCCAACGCGAAAAACCGCCAAACCTATGCACCAACCTCCAAACCCAACGATTATCTCCGATCCTGAACCCGTTTCGCAGAGGTCTCCTTGAGGGGGGAGGATTAAGGTGGGGGTGGACGGCGGCCCCATTCACAGTTTTGCAGAAGTCTCCTAGAGGGTGAGCGCGCGGCGCTTTACAAGCTGATTACAGACTTAGCCGTTTCGCCGCCAGATGACGATGCGGTCGTCTTCGACGCTCAACTCGGTGCCGAAGATTGAGGAACGCGCGGCGAGTTCGGCCAGCGCTTCCGACTCGTCCGCAGGGTGCCGCAGAATCGTCTGATTACGATCGGTGTGGCGCACGAAGCGGATGAAGATCTCCTCTACGCCTGCCGCCGCCAATCGAATGGTCGTGAAGAAACCGATCCAGTCGCCGTGCCTCGCGTGGTGGCCGACATCGAAGGAGAAATTGCCGGTGCCATAGAGGATCGGCTTCTCTTTGTAGATTTCGATTCCCAGCGGGTAATGCGGGCCGTGCCCCAGCACGATGTCCGCTCCCGCATCGATCGCGGCGTGCGCGATTTCCGTCTGATAGGCGAGCACCTCCGCCTCATAGCCCCAGTGATGCGACGCGACCACGAAATCCACTTCACCTGCGAGCGTTGCCAACGCTTCGCAATAGGCATCAAGCGCGGCCCGGTCAGTCCAGGTGACGATTTCCGGCGGGACACCCGGCCGGTTGGCGGCATACCCGTCAATCTGAGGACGATAGGCAGTGTGCCCCGGCAAGACCGCGACGCCGGGCCCGCTGCCCGTTGCCGCATGGTTCTTTGGCCAAAACACCGACGTGCGCTGGAGAAATCCGTAAATCTTGCCGTCTTTCTCGATAATCGCTGGCCGATACGCCGATGCCCGGTCGGTTCCGGCACCCGTATGCGCGATACCCAATGCGTCGAGACGCGCCAGCGACGCGCGGATCGCTGCCTCGCCATAGGTGACATTGTTGGCCATGCCAACAACATCGAATCCGGCCAAGGTCAGCGCTTCGGCGGCAACGGGCGGCGCATAGAAACCTTCCCGCTCGGCGGGGTCATGGCCGGGCACGTCATAGAAACAGCATTCGAGATTACCAAACAGAATGTCGGCGCTCTGCGTAATATCGGATACCTCGGCGAAGATACTTTCCGGGTCGGTCACGCCTTTGAAATTCATATCCCCGGTCAGAATAACCGTGCGTTCCATTCCCCCTCCCTAGTGTGATGATTCTGAAGTTTGCCGCATTGAATGCGGCGAAATTTAGGATCTGAATCACACGAGTTTCAAATAGTTGGTGTGCTGATTCACGCGAAATTCAATCCATTGAATTTCACGATCAGTACACTAGATCCCCTTCGGGGAAATGGGGCTCCTCTACCGGTTCGTCGTGCTCGGCTCGAACACGCCGACAAGAGGGTCCATCGCGGTCGGTGCGAGCTCGCTGGCAGGATCGCCGGCGATGCGGGTCGCCTGCATGATGCGGGTTTCGCTGAAATCGTACGGACGCGCCCGGTGCATCGCACAGCGGTTGTCCCAGATAATCAGATCGCCCGGCGTCCAGCGGTGCGAATAGGTGCGCGGTGGCTGGCAGGCGAAGTCGATCAGCTCTTCCATCAGCTGCACCGCCTCATCGTCCTCCATACCAGGAATTCGATAAGCGTGACGGCCGATGCACAGCGCCTTGCGCCCGGTCACCGGATGGATTTTCACCAGCGGGCGTAACGGTGCGCCCTTGGTGTGATAGCCGTAGCCCGAGCCGGGCTCTACCTTGTGGCCGATCTTGGCCTGCGACGCATAGAGCGAATGGTATGCGGACAGATCGCTGATACGTTCCTTCATGACGTCGTCGAGCGCATCGTAGGCGGCGCGCATATCGGCGATCTCAGTCTCGCCGCCCTTCGACGGCACAACCTTCGCGGAAAGTACCCCCGCCTTGGCCGCGAGCGGCATATAGGTGCTGTCCAGATGCCAGCCCTCATTGCCGCGCAGTGCCTTGAAGCGGAACTCGTCGGGTTTGAATGTAGACCCATCCGGTTTTTGATTGGTAATCGGGACCGCCTTCGCATTCTCACGCAGTATCTCGATATCGCCGAAGCGGTTCGAGAAAGCGACTTGGTCGTCAGCAGATAGGTGCTGTTCCGGAAAGATCAGTAGAGCATATTCATGAAACGCGTCCTCGATGAAGCGCCAGGTCGCGTCGTCCAAATTGGCCAAATCGACGCCCGTGATGGTGACGCCCAGCGTCGCGTCGACTCGAGTGACGGTCGGTTCCATGAGAACTCCTCCATAGCCAAGTCTATCGTCGTCACATGTTAGTATGGGCAACCACATGCGTCGAAAGCAAGTCGCTGCCGCAACGGGAAACGCTTCCCGCGCTGGGGCGAACCAAGTACAGTCGCCGCCGTTTGGCTTCCAACGTCAGCCTCCCGAATGAATGAAAGGTAATGCGCGCATGTTCTACGAGCCGAAGGACGGTCACGGCCTGTCCAAAAATCCGTTCAACAGTCTGGTCGTGCCGCGCCCTATCGGCTGGATCAGCAGCGTCGACGGTGCGGGTAACGTCAACCTGGCGCCCTACAGCTTCTTCAATGCCGTCGCCTACAATCCGCCGACCGTCATGTTCTCCGCCGGTCATGGGCAGGTCGAGGACGACAGTAAGAAGGACTCGCTGCGCAACATCGTGGAGACCGGCGAGTTCGTTCACAATGTCACGACCTGGGACACGCGAGAGGCGATGAACGAATCTTCCGCGACGACGGCCAAGGACGTCGACGAAATGGCGATGGCCGGCCTCACGCCAATCCCGTCGACACTCGTGAAACCGCCACGGGTCAAGGAAGCGCCGATCCATTTCGAATGCAAACTGCTGCAGACCGTCGACCTTCCCAACACGAGCGGCGGAAATACCTATACGGTGGTCTTCGGCGAGGTCATCGGCATCCACATCGAAGATGAATTCATCCTGCCGAGCGGACAAATCGATATCGCCAAACTGCACCCGATCGGCCGCATGGGCTATCAGGACTATACGGAAGTGACCGGCGAAACCGTCTTCACCATGGACCGGCCGGGGTTTCGCGAATAGTGTCCTGAACGGAAAGGACAAATGCGATGAGCGATCACGTCTTCCGTTACGGCGGCTCCTTCGCCGACAAGCAGATCGTGCGGGCCAAGGGCTCCTATATCTACGACAGCGACGGCCATGAGATCCTCGATTTCACGTCCGGCCAGATGAGCGGCATTCTCGGTCACGGCCACCCTGAAATCGTCTCCGTCGTCGAGGACATGGCCGCCAATCTGGATCATTTGCATAGCGGCTTCCTGTCCGATCCGGTTGTCGCCTTCACCGACGATCTTGCCGCCATGCTGCCAGATAACCTGGACCGAGTCCTGCCGCTGTCGACGGGCGGCGAGTCGAACGAAGCGGCGCTGCGCATCGCCAAGACCTATACCGGCGGCTTCGAGATCGTCGCCTTCGACCGCGCGTGGCACGGCGTTACCGGCGGCGCGGCCTCGACGACCTATTCCGGCGCGCGCCGCGGCCATGGCCCAACCATGCCCGGCGTTTTGACCCTACCGACGCCGCACGCCTACCGCTCCCCCTTCAACCGCGACGGCGATTACGACTGGCGGGCGGAATTCGAATTCGGCTGGGACATCATCGACCGTCAGAGTACCGGCCAGCTGGCCGCGGTCATTGTCGAGCCGATCCTAAGCTCGGGTGGCATCATCGAACTGCCGCAAGGGTATCTCGTCGCACTGAAGGAAAAGGCGCACGAACGCGGCATGCTGCTGATCTTCGACGAAGCGCAGACCGGGATGGGCCGGACCGGCAACAACTTCGCCTTCGAACGTGATGGCGTCGTCCCGGACATCCTCAACCTGTCGAAGACGCTGGGCGCCGGCCTGCCGCTGTCGGCAACGATCACGTCGGACGAGATCGAACAGGACTGCAACGACAAGGGCTTTCTGTTCTACACCACCCATGCCGCCGATCCGCTGCCGGCCGCGGTCGGACGCAAGGTCGTCGAAATTGTGCAGCGCGACGGTCTGGCCGAACGCGCCCGCGAGCTCGGCGACCACCTGAAATCACATCTTCTCGATCTGCAGCAACGCCATGCGATTATCGGCGATGTCAGAGGACGCGGCCTGCTGCTCGGTGTCGAACTGGTCGCAGATCGTCAGACCAAGACACCCGCGTCGGAAATCGGTGGCGCCGTCAGCGAACGCTGTCTCGAATTGGGCGCGTGCCTCAACATCAGCCGACGGGGGATGGCCGGCGTTTTCCGTATCGCCCCACCACTGACCACCAATCGTGACGAAATCGACAAGGCCATCGCAATTTTCGATCAGGCCCTCACAGAATGCGGAACAATCGCGTAACCGCCTTTAGCGGCGCAAGCTCAACGGGCCGTTTTGCGCCGCCGTATCGCCATCACGCCGATGACGCCGAGGCCGAATAGCGCAAGCGCACCCGGTTCCGGCACCGAATTCGGATCCCGGCCAATGACGGTGCCGCTTGCAAACAGTAGCTCTTCGCCTACAAATTGTGCTGAACAATCGGCATTGGCACAGCCAACTAACGCGCTGCCGAAAAAATCGCCAAAATCCAGTCCGACGACGCCCCCCGCATCGGTCAGCGGCGCGAGGAAATCAAGGCGCAACGCGGAACTGCTGCTAAAATCGGGGGCATCCGCTGCAAGCAGAAACGTCGCAGCCGACGCGCTCGCCGAATTCGTAAAGTCGAAATTGTCAGCGCCGGCGCTAATCGCGATGCTGCTATAAGTGAGCGTATCGGCATCGAAAACAAACGAACCCGTCACGGGTGTCGCGTTGTTCAGCAGCGCATTGTCGAGCGTCCACAATATCGGCGTGGCCGAAGCCGGCGTAGCGATCAACGCGGCCAGTGCCGCAATAGCGATCGTGACACTACGGATGGATACACCAAAAGGCTTAATTATCATTGTCATTACCTCCCAGGCGGAACGGTCATATCCCGCGCAACAAACCCCTCTGAACGGCCAATTCGGTTTAAGCCGCGATCCCACATTTCATGCAGCACTGTCGGGAAACCTTACAATTATACCCCAAATTGGCTCTTATTCATCATATCCAGCAAATTTCATACCAAATCCGAGGAACGCCTCAAACTATTGTATTATAATGATTTTAGAAATTTTTCGCATCCCGAGCAGGTACAAAATGCGTAAACCTGTAAAGAAATTCGACACCCCCCAGCCACTTCTAACACGATAATAACTGTTTTATATGAAATCGCCTGTCATGACGCAGGGGTGGCCCGCTCGATAATAGCGTCGAAATCGACGCCGGAGGGTAACGCGCCGTAAGCGCCGGTCCAGCGCGAACCGAGCCTTGAGGCGCAGAACGCGTCGGCGACCGCGTCGGGGGCATGGCGCACCAACAACGCCCCTTGCAGCGTAACAGCCATCAACTCCGTCACGCGGCGCGCGCGCAACTCCATATCTTCAGGCTGGGAAAGTTCGTCTTTCAGCGCATCAATGGCAGCTTCCAAGAACGCGTTGCCACCCCGCGCCGCATCGAGTTCGGCCAGCACGGCCGGAATTGCGGCTTCCTCGCGGAACATGGCGCGCAGCACGTCCAGGCACATGACATTGCCGGACCCTTCCCAGATGCTGTTGATCGGCGCTTCGCGGTAAAGGCGCGGCAGAATTGAGTCTTCGATATAGCCAGGACCGCCATGGCATTCCATCGCCTCGAAAATTTGCCCCGGCGCGCGTTTGCAAATCCAGTACTTGCCCACCGCCGTGCCGATCCGGGACAGCGCCGCTGCGCCTTCGTCGCTCGTGGCCTCGTCCATCGCGCGGCCGATGCGCAAGGTGAAAGCGAGCGCCGCCTCCGCCTCAATAGCCAGGTCGGCCAGCACGTTCCGCATCAGCGGCTGTTGCACGAGCTTCTTTTGAAACGCCAACCGGTGCCTTGTGTGATGCAGGGCTTGCACCAATGCCTGACGCATCAGGGCGCTGGAGCTGGCGCAGCAGTAATAGCGGTTGCCTTGGACCATATCGATGATCGTGCGGATGCCTCGCCCCTCGTCGCCAACCATGAGGCCCCAGGTATCCTGGAACTCCAATTCGGAAGACGCGTTGGACCGGTTGCCAAGCTTGTCCTTCAAACGTTGCAGGAACAGATTGTTGCGCTCGCCGTCCGGCGTCCAGCGCGGCACCAGGAAACAGGACATTCCGCCCTCGGTGTAAGCCAGGGTCAGGAACGCATCCGACATGGGTGCCGAGCAAAAGAATTTGTGTCCGGTCAGCCGGTATTCGGCCCCCGGCCCCGTGGCCGCGCCAACGGGTTCGGCCCGCGTCGTATTGCTGCGTACGTCCGAGCCACCCTGCTTCTCCGTCATGAACATGCCCATGGTCGCACCGCTCTTCTCGGTCACGGGGATGTCGCGCGGATCGTAGGATTTCGACCGCAGGCGCGGAATCCATTCGTCAGCGATCGCCGTCGTTCCGCGCAACGCCGGAACGACGGCGTACGTCATCGCCATCGGACACATCACGCCGCCTTCGGGCTGACCGAACATATAGTTCAGTGCGGCATGTACGACTTGGGCGCCAGGCCCGGCATGATTCCAGGCGTAGCTTGGCACTTCGTTCTCGATGGCAATCGCCATCAGCTCGTGATAGGCGGGGTGGAATTCGACCTGATTGATGCGCATGCCGTGCCGGTCGAAAGCCTTCAGCTCCGGCGGATGGCGGTTCGCCTGATCGGCCTTTTCGAACGTTTCAGCCGCGCCGGCCAATTTTCCAAATGCCGCTAGCGTGGTGTTGGCTGCAGACCCGCCTTCCCGCGCGGCGCCTTCCATCAAAACAATATCGTCCGCCCACAAATCCTGGTCGCCCAGATGCGGCGGCATGTTCGTGACCTCATGGGTCGGTAGAGTGGCCAACGGCCTTACCGGTATCATGGTGACGGATCCCATGTCATGCGAGATACCAATCCTACACCGAGAGGCGCCATCCTACGAAATTTGAAATGAGGAAAGGGTCTACCTGCCGACTTTCTTATTCTCCCCCAAATTTCGCCGATGCTTACATTAAGCGTCATGCAAATTCGGTCGGATACCGCACGCCGGTAAACGGGCTCGGAAATATTCTAACCACGCACATTGATAAACGAATGATTGTTCAACGAAATACAATTTTTACTATGACACCCTATACAAATAAGAGATCAGTTTTATTGAAATAATACTTTTACGTTATAAGAAAAAGCTCATCCAAATTTATATTACGACAATAATTAATCACATTTTTACTTCCTTCTGTCTCAAATGTTCTTTCCAACAACACAGTTAGTTAACCAATATTTTGCGAACAAAGAATTTGTCAACGGATTGCAATCAGGAGACTTGAGATGAATAAGGCATCCTTATCAAACGCGGGGCACACATCGAGACCAGTTGTGATCCGCCGCAAAGCGAAATTGATCAGTGCAGTATTGTTCAGTGCGGCCCTAATCGGCAGCCTCGTCACTGCCAGTGCCCCTGGCGTCGCTGCAGATTCCGACGAGACGATCGCCGTCAGCCTGGCGACGATGCTGCGTGCATCGCGGGCGGTGATTTCAAAGAATCAGAAGCACATCAACGATGCTAATATTGGCGACAAAGGATTGAGTACGGCCGTTGTCGTGGCGAAGGCCAAGGAGAACTACAAAAAGGCGACCGGCACGGACGTCGACAGCATCGACCCCGCTTCGCTCCACGGCAAGCTTATCAAAGCGCAGTTGGCGGCGATTGCGAAAGTGATGGATAATGCGCAGGGAACAATCAATAAGAAGGGTGTTAGCCTGAAAGGCTTTCTGCCGGCCGTGTTTGCGCGCCTTGTCGCCGAGGGTTTCACCGCCAACGTGAGCGGCCAGGCAACGCTCAAACTCACGGCACCCAAGAGTTACGTGCGTAACCGTAGCAATCGGCCCGACGCATGGGAAAACAACGTCATCGAGTCAATGTTCAAGTCAGCTGATCACCCGAAAAATAAACATGTCGCCGAAGCAGCCAACGTTAAAGGCAAGAAGGCGTTCCGCGTCATCCTGCCCGAGTATTACGGGAAATCTTGTCTGTCTTGCCATGGCGGTCCCAAAGGCGAGCGCGACATCACGGGCGGCAAGAAAGAGGGCGGCACACTTGGTGAGCTAGGTGGCGCGATCAGCGTCGCAATCTTCAAATAAAAACCGATCATGGATTGGAGAGACGCCTTGCAGGCGCCTCTCCAATTTCCAGGTCAAAAAAGGAAGCTGCTCATGTTGAGATTTACCATACGCGTCAAACTATTGTTACTGGCAGGCTCGTTACTGGTTTTGCTGATAGGGTCCAATCTCTACGTGCGGCAAGGTATCGTTACCGGCAGCGAAGCGCTCGGAACCAGCGCGATGGCACTTACCGAAGCCAGTCAAGCACTGCTCGACAACAACAAAACATTGCAGTCGAACAGCGACGCGCTAAAACGGAACAGTAATACGCTGGTCGCGGGCGCCCAATCGTTGGAGCAGGACGCCGAGACCAGCGCGCAGCTCGCGGCTGCGACGGAAAGCAGGCGTGCGTTTGGTGACTTAAAGTACTGGCTGACCGACCTCGCCGTCAGCCTCCAGAACGAATCCGAGGAAAATGCCGAGGCAGCCGGCAAAGAGCTTAATCAGGCGCTGGAAAGCCTCGCAAAGGTTGATGCAGAAAAGACCGCCGCGATCCAAAGCCATATTGAGAAAGTCAAGACCACATCGCTCGAGGCCGTCGATGCTTACGCTGACGACAATCGGGTGCTGGGAAACAGCCTTCTCGCCAAGGCCCGTGAAAACATCCGCCTTGTCGATACGGCGCTCAACGCCATATCTACCGACTTGGCAAATCAAAGCGAAGAGGTCAAGAAACACGCAGGAGCTGCCGCCAATGCAGCACTGGAGCCGGCCCAACTGGCAGTGAAAGCCGCAGAAGATTCATTGATATCGGCCCAGCGCGCGGCCACCAATGCCGATCAAAATGTCGAGTCGGCCAATGCTGCAATCACGGAAGCCGCCCTTGCCAGCTCTATCAGCCTCTATACGCCGATTGTCGCGGTTATGGTCGCCATCCTGGTTACCTGGCTGATCATCTCATCCATTACCAAACCCATGTCTGCAATGACCAGCGCCATGCGCAACCTTGCAGATGGCGATCTGACCATTGAGGTTCCTGCACTCGATAAACAGGATGAAATTGGCAACATGGCCGGCGCAGTCCAGATCTTCAAAGACAATGCAATCGAAATAAAGCGGCTGGAAGGTGAGCAGGAACAGGCCCAAAAACGCGTCGAACAAGAACAAAAACAAATGATGGCGGACCTTGCCAAAAATTTCGATGCGCAGGTATCAACTGCTCTCAATGCGGTGACTGGCGCCATCAGCGAGCTACGATCCTCTTCGAATGCCATGGCGTCGAATGCTGATTTAACGAAGCAGCAGGCAACCACCGTAGCCGCCGCCGCCGAGGAGGCGTCTGCCAATGTCCAGACCGTCGCAGCCGCGGCCGACGAACTGTCCGCATCGATCGGCGAGATTGGGCAACAGGTGTCGCGCAGCGCCGAAATGTCGACGCGTGCGGTCGTTACCACCAATGCTACCAACGTCAAGATCAAGGGGCTGGCTGAGGCGGCGCAGCGGATCGGTGAGGTCGTAAGCATGATCAACGATATCGCGGAGCAGACCAACCTTTTGGCCCTGAACGCCACCATTGAGGCGGCGCGTGCCGGCGAAGCGGGCAAGGGCTTCGCAGTGGTCGCGTCCGAAGTCAAGTCGCTGGCGAGTCAGACAAGCAAGGCGACAGAGGATATCGCCAGTCAGGTCTCGAGCATTCAGGATGCGACCCTGGAATCAGTTGATTCAATCCACGAAGTTAGCGGAGTGATAGCAGAAATCGATACTATCGCGACAGGCATCGCCGCTGCGATCGAGGAACAGGGCGCCGCAACCGGCGAGATTGCACGGAACGTGGAACAGGCGGCGTCCGGAACGTCGGAGGTCTCCAGCAACATCACGCTGGTAACCTCGGGCGCCGAAGAAACGGAATCCGTGGCGAGCAAGGTTCAGGCTGCGACCGGAGAACTGTCGACGCAGGCGGGCCACCTTCAAGAAGAGGTCGAACGCTTCCTCTCCGGTGTACGGGCGTCGTAAGAATTGAACCGCAGCGCTCGGCGAGCGCTGCGGCCATCCGCCAAATAATAGCGAGTAAACCGTCTGCCTAAACCATTTTCTCCCAAATCTCGCTGGGACTTACATTGAGCGTCGCGCAAATTCGGTCGAACACCGCCCGTTCAGGTTCCGCCACATCGCCATCGGCCGTAATGACCAGATAAGCAATTCGGAGCAAGGTGCGGGCGGATTTATAGTCATCGGCGAAACGCGATATTTTACCTTCGAGGACGCCCTCCGCCGCCGTCCGCTCGGTCCGCAAGGCAGCGATGTAATCGTCCAGGATCTCGACCGCCTTGCCCGGATTGTGCACCTGCAGCCGATCCATCGCATCGAGTATCGCGTCGACCCTATATCGTTCGCTCAAACTAACCTCGCCATCGGCGAGCGAAGCCAACGCACAGACCGCCATCGACGCTTTCAGAAACGGCTTGTCCCAATAACGCGCGGTATCGGCACGTAGCTTCTCGATGAAATTCATGCCGGCACCGCCGCCCTCAATACGGCGAAGCCACGCCGTCCTCGGTGACGCGCGTGTCTTCCCATTCCGTATCCTTGTAGTAGATCTGCCGCTGCTGCTCCTCTGCCTTAGCATGGAAAGCGACCGCGACAGGATCAAGATCTCGGGTCGGCATGGGCTCATGCTCGAAATGGCCATACTTGTCTTCGCCCCTGACCAGGGCCGCACTATCCCAGTCGGCCAATACTTGACGCGCCGTCGGCGGGATATAGCGCAGCACGATGGCGATGCGGCGGTCATCGCTGTTGTTCGGCGGCGAAGCATGCGCGATCTCGTAGGCGAACAGCGCCGCGTCCCCCGTCTTTACTTCGATATCGACCGCCTGGCTCTCGTCGACATCCATGATGGTCTGCCCGCGCGTCAGCATATTGTCTTCGGCGCGGGTATCCACATGAGGCATTGGCGGCTTGAGATGGCTACCCGGCAACATGCGCATGCAGCCGCTTTGCAGCGTCGCCGGCGACAGCGCTATCCAGACGCTGACCAGATCCTTGGTATCCAGGCCCCAATAATTGTTGTCCTGGTGCCAGGAGACGTAGTTCGGGCTTTGCGCTTCCTTGATAAACCAATGCGTCGTCCAGCACAGGATGTCCGGCCCGATAAGATCCTCCACCGTATCGAGGATATGCGGCGCGCGGATGAGGTCGGCCAGCCATTTGAACAACAGGTGTGTCTTGAACCGGTTGGCTCCTTCCAACGTCCCGCCATTCGCGGCTTCGAAGGCTTCAAGCTGCCGGCGATAATCCGCCGCTTCGCCTTCGGAAATGCCGTGGATGGGAAAATGAAAGCCGTCACGGCGCAGCTTCTCAATCGCTTCCTTGGTCAGAACCTTGGGCATGGTTTCCTCCCTGCTACGGGGTCGGCGTTTTCTTATCCATAGAATGCGATAAACCGCCTGGTCCCGTCCACCCACTCGCCGTGAGCCCGATTGGTATTCCTGCCCAAATCCTGATACCAATTCCGGCACCTCCCCTTCGAGATCGCGTTCATTGTCTCCTTTCGAAATCGCCTTTCTCACTACGACCGTTTTCTGCACCTCCGCCCTGACCGCTGTCGTCGGCGCCGGTGGCGGCACTGCGCTGATCGCAATTATGCTGCAGATCATGTCGCCCGCCGCCGCGATCCCCGTGCACGGCGTTGTAATGCTGGCCTCGAACACGACGCGGGTCTGGCTGCTGTGGCAGCACATGTCCTGGCCCATCATCATCCGCTTTGCGGCCCTGTTGCCGTTCGGCGTCGCGCTCGGGCTTTGGCTGTTTCAGGGGCTACCGACGGAAGCAGTGCAGATCCTGATCGGCTGTTTCGTCCTGCTGACGCTGGCCACGCGTTACATGAAGTTCATGCGCGGCCGGGAACTGCCCCTATGGGCCTTCGTGCCGCTGGGCCTGGTTACCGGCATCCTTAATATGATCGTCGGCGTCATCGCGCCGGTCCTCGGCGTCCTTGTCATTCGCAAAGATCTAAACAAGGAACAAATCGTCGGGACGCTCGGTTTCTTCGGCTTCATCGGCAACCTGCTAAAGGTCGCGGGCTTTACCCTGATCGGATTCAGCTTTCAGAAATACGGCCTGACGATCCTGTGCATGGTCCCCGCCGCGGTCATTGGCACACGGGTCGGCCGCGCCGTCCTGAGCAAATTGGACGAGCGCATCTTCCTTGCTGCCTTCCGCGTCGTCCTCATCGCGCTCGCGCTAAAGCTGATTATTTACGACGGTTTGGCCGGCTTCTGGGCGTAACCGGTTCAGCCTAAAAATTGCTCTCATATAAGCCGCCATCCAGATTGAGGCTGTGGCCGGTGATGTAGCCGGCTTGCTGGCTGCACAGGAAGGCGCAGGCTTCGCCGAATTCGTCGGGCTGGCCGAAGCGTTTGGCGGGAACTTCGTCCGCCAGCGTGGCTGCCGCATCTTCCATCGAAATATTGCTCTTCTGCGAATTGAAAGCGAGTGCGCCGCGCAGCCGGTCGGTATCGATATAGCCCGGCAGGATGTGATTGATCGTGACGTTGTGCTGCGCGACCGTACGCGCCACCCCTGCCAAGAAGGCGGTCAGGCCGGCCCGCGCGCCGCTCGACAGGTCGAGGCCGGGCACCGGCCGCTTTACCGACACGGAGGTGATGTTGACGATACGGCCGAAGCGCTGGGTCACCATGTTGTCGATCACCGCCTGGACCAGTTCGATCGGCGTGGCAAAGTTCATGGTCACGCCTTCCAGCATGTCCTCCCGCGAAAGATCGCGGAAATCGCGGAATGGCGGGCCACCATTGTTGTTGACCAAGATATCGGGGTTCGGGCACGCCGCCAGCAGCGCCTTCTGGCCGCCCATCGTCGAAACATCGGCAATGACAGGAATGACATCAACGTCCGTTGCGTCGCGGATTTCCTCCGCCGTCGCCATCGTCACCGCCTCGTCACGCCCGTTGACGACGACGTTCACGCCGTTCTTTGCCAGCGACATCGCACACCCTTTGCCGAGCCCGCGGCTCGATGCACAGACGATCGCGCTGCGCCCTGCAATTCCCAGATCCATGACCATCTCCCCTCTACGGCTCCTGTTTGGGACAATTAAGCATCATCGGACGCCGCGGCGCACCATTTTTGAGCTTCGGTATGATGGATTGCAGGCGATCCAACTTATCCGGGACCAGGAGTACGGTCTTATCCAAATATTTACCATTTAGTTACTATAAAACGCTCGAGCAGGTCGGGCCTATCCCGTCATCCGGGCGGTTTGGGACGTGGCGAAGAGGGTTTCATGGTCAGCAGCACGAATAGTAGAGGACTGGCAACAGCAGCCAGCAGCCAGGCAACCGCCGTGAAGTCCAGGACGGAATTCGAGAGCCGCGACACGGAGCTCGCGGGAGACCTCGCCGCGGGCAAGGTAACCGTCTCCGATTATTATGTGATGCGGGACGAAACACTGCAGACCTATCTCGACGAATTGCCGCCCGATGCGGCGCTCCGGAGAGCGCACGCCTACTGGCAAAACTTGAACGAGCGAGGGAGTCTGCCGGCCCGGCGGGATATCGATCCGACGGAAGTCGGTGGCGAAACCTTGCCGCACATCGTTCTGATCGACGTCGAGGAAGAGCCGATACGGCGGTTCCGCTACCGGCTGGTCGGCACTTCAGTCGCCAAGATATTCGGTGCCGATTATACGGGCAAATATCTGGATGAAATGGGCTTGGGCAAAGTATTCGACCGCGTCAAAGCCCTTTACAGCCTCATCTGCGCCGAGCCGAGCCCCGCCTTGCTGACCGGAACCTACATTGCCAAATCGGGTGCCGCCTTCCAAGTCACACGGATGGCGATGCCTCTGTCAAGCGATGGAAAGAGTGTCGATACCCTGTTCTGTGTCGTCGACCGGACATGAGAACACATCTTCAATCATGATTACGATTTTATACAAAATTTCGACAATTATTGTTCTTTATTACAAATAATTCAAATATTTGTAATAGAAACCAATATGTTTTATTTAAGCCGCCAACAACATTTTCAGATCGAGACATTCATGTATGTCGGCTTATACGATTCAGTAACGTCCTTGCCCGCAGGTGGTGGAGACCGGATCCTCGTGTTCGCGGGGCACGGCTCGCTGATTCAAGCGGATGCGACCGATATGGTAACCGAAATTCACTGCACCTACCGTGTCGGCGACGGAACCGTCGAGTTTCTACACAACGGCGATGCAACCACGCTGCGCTTTGAGCAGGCCCTATCCTGGGCGGTGAAGTATGCCAGCAAACACGGCATCGACAATGTCTATGGGGTGTTCGAGCTGAAACGCCCGCTCGATCATCTTTATCTGAAGCGTATCTGTCCGGACGGGCTCACCGACCGGCGAAATCGGACCCCTTGCAGGAACCCTGCAAAACCAAGCGTTGGCGGACGGCGCGGCACGCCGTCGCGCCAAATGATCTTGCGCCGGAGGCACATTACCCCTGGTACAGCGGAGCACGGCGCACGACCGTAGTGCGGATGGTTCGATTCGTTCCGGCAGCGTAGACTGATGCGTAGTGAGGTGATGCTGCCCAGCCGGAACGAAAAATATGACTGATTTCGAGACCGACATCGCGACCCCGGACGGCGCGATGAATACCTTTGTCGCCCATCCCGGCAGCGACGGCCCCTTCCCTGCCATCTTCATGTATATGCCGTCCTCGGGCATCCGCGACGAGTTGCGCGACATGGCGCGGCGCTTGGCGGCACACGGCTATCTGGTCCTTTTGCCGAATGTCTATTATCGCATGGTCCGGATCGTCGACATCGATGCGAACCGCCTGTTCGACGATGATTACGAACCGGTCAAACTCTTCATGAACGCACTGAACAACGGCTACACCAACGCCCTGTCCGTGACCGATACGGCGGCGATGATCGATTATGTCGACGCCTCCCACCTTGCGAGGAAAGGGCCGCTCGGCGTGGTCGGATACTGCATGGGCGGTCGTCTCGCGCTCGCCGCCATCGGCGCGTTCCCGGACCGTATCGACGCCATGGTCTCGATGTATGGCGGCAAGCTACACACCGACCAGCCGGATTCGCCACACCTGATGGCAGACCAGGTTAAGGGTGAACTCTATCTCGGTGTTGCCGAGAACGACGCCTACGTTCCGATGGATATGAACAAGCGCTTATGCACCCATCTCGACGACGCCGGTGTGACCTTCAAGATGAATGTCTATCCCGATACCGAACACGGCTTCTGCTTTCCCAAACGTTACTGCTATGCACCAGAAGCGGATGCGCAGCATTGGGAGAAAATGACGGAACTGTTCGCGCGACGGCTGGGGTAACGTCCCTCACACCAACGGCAGTTCCGCCACAGCTTGCCGCAGGCGCGGGATGTGTTCGTGCGGCGCAAGGCCGCCGCCAAGCGTGCGCAGGCAGAGATGGCTTAGGCCCATCTCGCGCCAGCCGGCGACACGGCTTTTCCATTCATGCTCTCGCGAACCGACGACCGCGACGCCGGCTTCGACGCCGAGGCTTTTCGGATCGCGTCCCGCGGCTTCCGCTTCCCGGTGGATATCGTCGCGGACCTGCACGAACTCTTCCGGAGACGCCAGATTGAACCAGCCATCCGCCTGCCGACCGATCCGCCGGCGAACCCGCGCGACCGGCACACCGGCGGCCCCGATCCACATCGGGATCGGCCGCTGCACAGGCAGCGGATTGATCCCCGCGCCGGAAATCTTGTCCCACTTGCCGTCGAATTCGACGGTCTCCTGTGTCCAGAGCAGCTTCAGCAGTTCCATCTGTTCCTCGCAGCGGGCGCCACGCGTATGGAAATCCGCACCGAGTGCTGCATATTCCTCCGGATAACGGCCGATACCGATGCCGAGCCGTAGGCGACCGCCAGAGAGACTGTCCAGCGTCGCCGCCTGCTTCGCCACCAGCACCGTCGGCCGCGCCGGCAGGATGATAACGGATGGCACCAGTTCGATGGTCGACGTGACCCCGGCGATAAAAGTCATCATGGCCAGCGGCTCATGCAGTGGGCCGCTACCCTCTCGAATGACCTGATCCGGCACCCGGAGATGGGCCAGGCCAAGTTCTTCCGCTGCCTGGGCGAAATCCTTGATCGCCTCGATATCGTCTCCCAACTCCCGGACCGGGAGCGAAACTCCAATGCGCATGAGCAACCCTCACAAAATTTGACGGACCAAACACACCCTTCGGTTCCCTCTGTTAAAGTAGTAGTTTGAACTTGCCGCAACAAATTTGTACTGCTGACACATTTTGAAGGCTCGGAACAAAACCACCAAAAGATGCAAAACAAGACGCCTAAGCTACCACGGAATGTGGTACTAAGGAGCCTGAAGCTCGTAACTGTCTGATGTTTTCCTGACATTCCAATGAAACCAGCCGCAGCCCTTGAAGATAATCAAATTGAGGATATAGGCGAAATGCGGAGCCGGATCGCCGACCGGCTCCTGATTGCACTGGCGATCATCGCCCTGCCGGCGGTCACCGCGAGCTTGTTTCGCGCCTATTCGATCGGCTGGCAGCCGGTCATGGCGCTACATGTTGCCGCCGCTGCCGTTATCGGATCCGCCGCGATTTTCCGAAGGCGTCTGCCCTATCGAGTCCGCGGGATTGTCGTCATCGCCGTAACGTTCTCCCTCGGTCTCGGCGGATTTCTCAATTTTGCACTGAGTGGCAGCGGCCAGTCTTTCATGGTCATCTCCGTCGTCTTTGCCGCGATCTTTTTCGGCGCACGGACAAGTATCTTGGTCTTGCTGGTCACATGCATCGCCATCGTTTCAATCGGAATCGCCTATACATCCCAGGCGATTACCGTGCCGGTTGATCTGAATGACTACAGTATGCAGGTCCGGTCATGGCTTACTGTTCTGCTCGGCGTTACCCTCCTCAGCGGTGCTGCGATCGCCGCCATTGTCGGCATCAACAAGGTTTTGACCCGGTCGGTTTCCACCCTCAAATCGTATAGCGAAACGCTCGCTGACAATGTCGCCAAGCAGACCCGGGACTTGGAAGACAGCCGGCGGCGCTTTCAGGCATTCGCCGCGGCGAGCACCGACCGATTCTGGGAAACCGACGCGCAACACCGGCTTACCTTTGTCAGCGAATCCGGCGTCGAAGACCTGTCGCTCCGGAGCAGCTGGATCCTCGGGAAAACACGCTGGATGATCGCCAAAATTGACCTGGCCGATCACGACCATTGGCGCAATCACCGTGCGGACCTTGATGCCCACAGACCGTTCAGGGACTTCGTGTATTCCGTACGCACATCCGAAGGCATCATCAAGCATTACAGCGTCAGTGGCGTGCCGGATTTCGACGATGCCGGCATATTCAGGGGCTACAGGGGAACGTCGGCGGACGTAACGGAGCATGTGGCCTTGAACCGGCTGAAAAACGAATTCACCGCTACCATCAGCCATGAACTGCGGACACCCCTCACCTCGATACGCGGTGCGCTCGGTCTGATCGCCAACGGCTCCGCCGGGGAAATTCCGCCGGAAACAAAAAAACTGATCGAAATCGCTGAACAAAACAGTGTGCGGCTCACAAATCTCGTAAACGATCTGCTGGACATCGAAAAACTGGAGTTAGGAAAGACCGACTATCGGTTCAAGAAGGTCGATCTGAGCGCTGCCGCAGAAAAAGCCATCACCACGAATTGCCATTACGGCGAGGAACACGGCGTTACCTTTTTCCTATCAGCGGCGCCATCCGAAGCCCACGTCAAGGCGGACCCGGACCGGCTTGAGCAAGTCTTCGCCAATCTGCTATCCAACGCCGCGAAATTCTCGCCGCACGGGGAGCGTGTCGATATCCGTGTCGAAGACAGGACCGATACATGGTGCGTATCGATGCGCGACCGCGGCCCCGGAATCCCGAAGCGGCATCGTCAGCGCATCTTCGATCGTTTCACCCAGGTCGATGCCAGCGATTCACGCAGCAAGAACGGCACCGGATTGGGCCTGAGCATCACGCGCAAGATTATCCTCGATCATGGCGGAACGATCGATTTCCTGTCCCGGTCCGGTGAAGGGACGACCTTCTTTTTCGAGTTTCCGAAATTTGCCGGGGCTTAGCTTTGATTTAGCCCCAACTCCCGCTGTTTCTTCTTGGTCAGGCCAAGCGAGACGATGCGATGTGACTCGTGGAGATAATCCAGCAGCGCATCGTCGGCCAGCCCGGGCTTGGTGTAATGCTGGATCCATTTCATACCACGCGACGCGAGATAGGGTGCTGGCCGCAGACCCGGCTGTTCCTGCAGGATTTCAAAGGCGATGTCGGACACTTTGAACGTGTAGGCAGGCGTGCCTTCCTCCTTGTTCCAGCCGCCGACGGCGAACAGCTTGCCGCCCACTTTCCAGACATGCGCGCCGCCCCATTGCACCACATAGCTGGTCGCGGGCAGCGATCCGCAGAACGCATTGAATTCCTCGTAGGTCATCCTTGCCTTTCTACACGCCCAGCTCCGTCGTGAACATCAGCGAAGAACCGCGGCGCCACCGGATTGTTGCAGCAGCATATGGATATTTCACTTTCGGACGACTAATTTACGCGCCGGAATTCGATGGAATAGGACAGCCGGAATGAGCGTTGCGAATCCCGACCTAACCCCCTCGCCCAGAGCGACGATGTCCGGCAGTCCGTGCCCGTCATCGACCTTGGCGGTGAGATTGGCATGCGCGACCCCGCGACCGTCGCTCGCGTGGCAAGCGAGATCGGCGATGCATGCCGCGAGTGGGGATTCTTCCAGATCGTCAATCATGGTGTCGATCCGGCGCATATCGATACGGTCTGGCAAACGGTTCGCGCCTTCTTCTCCTTGCCCCGCGCCGACAAACGGGCGCTAAATCGGTCGAGCGACAATCCCTGGGGCTATTTCGACCGGGAACTGACGAAGAACCAGCGCGACAAGAAAGAAATCTTCGATATCGGCCCGGAAACGAAGACAGGCACAGTCTCGGACGATCCGTTTTCCGGCGAGACGCCGTGGCCAGGAACCCAACCAGATTTCCCGGCGGCAATGCGGGCGCATTTCAAGG
This sequence comes from Alphaproteobacteria bacterium, assembly GCA_012103325.1. GTDB lineage: Bacteria > Pseudomonadota > Alphaproteobacteria > UBA8366. The sequence goes on along the minus strand of WLWY01000017.1, from coordinate 21,967 downwards.
CCTGCGAACGTCTGTCGCGAACGATGCTCGAAGCGGTATGTTTGAGCCTCGATTTGCCCAAGGCCAGTCTGAACCGTTGTTTTGCGTCGAGCCACACCAGCTTCCTGCGTCTCAACTATTATCCGGTTGAAGACCCGCTGTCGGACCTGCCGGAGGCGGCCAGCGAAGGCGCGGACCTGGGCATCCACCATCACTCCGATGCGGGCGCCGTGACCATCCTGCTGCAGGACGATGTCAGCGGCTTGCAGGTATTCAAGGATGGATTCTGGCATGGTGTCGAGCCCGTCGACGGTGCCTTCGTGATCAATATCGGCGACATGGTTCAGGTCTGGTCGAACGACGAATACCGTGCCGCCCTTCACCGCGTCGCCGCGATGGACAGCGTCGAACGCTATTCGATCCCGTTCTTCTTCAATCCATCATACGACGCGCATGTGTCCCCCCTCGACGGCACAGGCGATGCGAAGCGCTACACCGCCATCGATTGGGGCGAATTCCGCCGCCGCCGCGCCGATGGCGACTACGCCAATGTCGGCCATGAAGTGCAGATCTCGGATTATGCGGTGACGGGATCTTAAAGCTGCCTACAACAAATCGTCCATGATGCAGTAACCCACCGCCCGGCCGATGCCGCGGCGGAAGCCTTCGAGGCGCATGACTTGGCCTGCGGCGATGTTGCAGAGACTTACGTCAGGGCCGATCTGTTTGATCATCCCGACATGTTGTTGCGGGAACCGGTAGGGATCGGCCTCGATGATGATCCGGTCGAACCAGTTTTGCTTACGCAGTTCGTCAAGGCCGGTCGGCGATGAGTCGGCCAGCATGTCGATTTCGCTCTGCTCGACGATCACGTGGTCGATGCCACATTCGGCGACGGAATGGATGACCGCGCCGAGTTCTTCCAGCTTCATCGGTTCGGTCGGCGCCTTGCGGCCAAACTCGTATACAACGTCGAACCCGGCCTTCTGGAACCGGTCGATCAGGCTCTTTCGCTCGTCGTCTTTCAGCGTGATGTAGTTCTCCGAAATCTCGAAGCCCAACAGCTCTTCGCGCCGCAAGAGCGCCTCGAATTCGTCCAATTGGTTTTTGGCGTAGGCGTATTCGAACAGCATGCCGCCCGCGAACGGGTGACAGTCGTAGTCGCGATACAGCTTCGCCGCCTCCTTCACCGTCTCTTCCGGCAGCAGCAACCCGTTCATCGCGTAAATCTTCGCGTGATCGATATAGTCGGCAGCGCATTTCAGGAGGCCCTCGATCCCGCCCGGCACGCCGGTCCAGCCCATCTCGTCCGGGCCAAAATCGATCATCGTGGTGAGACCGCGCTTGCGCGGCTTGCCTTCACGCGGGGGAAGTTCAAAGGTTCCGGTCATGATGCCTCCTAGTGTCCTGATCGCGTAATTCAAAGGATTGAATTTCGCGTGAATCAGCACACAAACTATAAGATTCTCGTGTGATTCAGATCCTAAATCTCGTCGCATTCAATGCGACGAATTTCAGAATCATCACACTAGTCGATGCTGCCGATAGAATGCGACAGGCAGCGCGGCGCAACAAGCCACCGTTCCATGGCGACGATCGAAGCGGTTTCGCGGTTTCGCCCCGGAATGCGATAATCCGGCGGCACAGGTGTTGGTTAGGGATGTTCTGATGACGACAGGGAAAATCGATATCGGCGGCATTGCCTTGCATTATGCGTTGAGCGGCCCCGAAGACGCACCTGTCGTCAGCCTCAACCATTGCTTCGCTGCCGACCACAGGTACTGGGATCTGCACATGCCCGCCTTCGACGGGTTCCGGGTGCTGCGTCACGACGCTCGCGGGCACGGCCGCAGCGATGCGCCACCGGGGGCCTACGCGCTCGCCATGATGGCGGCCGATCTCGTGGGGCTCCTGGACGCACTCGGGATCGAACAGGCCCATCTCTGCGGCGTATCGATGGGCGGCATGGTCTCGCAGACCGTGGCGCTAGACTATCCAGATCGTGTGGCATCTCTCGCCCTGATCAACACGACGTCCGAATATGACGCAGGCCAGTTGCGGACGTGGCGCGAGCGCGCCGCTCTTGTCCTCGACAAGGGCATCGCGGAAGTGCATGCGCCCCTTATGGCGCGCTGGTTCACCGATGACGCCGCCGCCAAACAGCTTCCCGGTTACGTCTATATGGATGACATGATCGGCCGCTTCACCCCCGAAAGTTTCGCCGCAATAAGCGCTGCGATGTGCGGCCTAAACACGACGGAGAGACTGGCCGAACTGAACCTGCCGGCGCTCGTCGTTGCCACGCGGAACGACCCTGGTGTGCCGACCGCGACCTCGCAACGCATAGCGGACGAATTGGGCGTCGAACCGTACTGGCTCGAACCCGCCCGGCATCTGGCAACGCTGGAGCACCCGGAAACCTTCAACCGTCTCATCCGAGATTTTCTAAAGGGTGTACTGGATGGAGGGACCCTCAAATGAACGGCATTAGCACGGACGCCGTCGCGGATTATCGGCGAGATGGATTTTACGCGCCGTTGACTGCCTTAAGCCCCGAGAAAGCCGCCGCCTATCGCGTCAAGCTGGAGGACCTCGAAGAGCGTCTCGGTGGCCGGATCACGTCGGACGCGGTGGACGGAAAATATCGCTATCGTTTGCATACGCTTTTTACATGGGCGCACGAACTGGTCACGATCCCCACTGTCCTCGACACCGTCGAAGCGCTGATCGGGCCAGACATCCTGGTTTACACCACTACCTTCTTCATCAAGGAACCGCATACCGAAGCGATTACAGGCTGGCACCAGGACGCGACCTATTTCGGCCTGCGCCCCTACGAGCACGTATCGGCCTGGATCGCACTGTCGCCGGCGACCCTGGAAAGCGGCTGCATGCGCTTCGTACCCGGTAGCCACGCGCAGGGCCAACGCGACCACCGCGCGCACAGCGACACGAAAATCCTGAACACCGGCGGTCAGCAACTCACGGCAGGTTTCGACAGGCAGACTGCGGTACCGGCACCCTTGGAGCCCGGGCAGTTTTCGCTGCACCACACGCTAACGATCCACCATTCTCCCGCCAACAATTCGGACGAACGCCGCATTGGCTTCGCCGTCAGCTATATCCCGGCCCAATGCAGACATCTGGGTCAGGAACGTCGCGCGCCCGCGATGCTGGTCCGCGGCGTCGACAATTACGGCCATTTCGAACTTGATACCCCGCCGCACGCAGATTTCGATGCATCGGCTCAAGAACACCACACGGATTCATACGGACGCTACCGTGCGAACTACAACGATCAGGTCGCCCGTGTTTCGGAATTTGGGGAAGAGCAACCGGTCGAGTAAACCCGAGACGATCGGCATCAACGCATAACAAGGAGCGCTCTCACATGGCACCAGCCGACGCAGACGGCGAATATCTTGACGACACGCCATCAGGCACCGTGCGAATGAGTGTGACGGAGGCCTATGATCTCGGCGAGGGAGCATTGCAGCGCATCGGGTTCAGCCAGGAAGATGCGCGCATCATCATGGGGCAGTTGATCGACAACGCGCTGTGCGGTTATCCCTTCACGAGTCTGCCGCGCATTCTCGCCATCGCCTCGGATCCGAAAACGCAGCAGCCGCGCAAGCCTGTGAGCATTGTCCATGAGACGCTCGTTTCGGCGATGCTGGATGGCGGCAACAATGTCGGCTACGTCGCCGTCTACAAGACCGCTGAAGTCGCGATCGAGAAAGCCCGGACCAACGGGTTCTCCATCGTCGGCGCTTATGACAGCTACTACAGCGGCCGCAACGCCTATTACGTCGAGAAGATCGTTAAGGAAGGGTTCGTCACGATCCATACCGCCTGTGGCCAGCCCCATGTCGTGCCCCCCGGCGGCGCGCAGCCAGCCTTGGGCACGAACCCGTTTTGCATCGGCTTTCCATCCGCCAACGGGCCAATCATCGTCGATTCGGGCACAGCGGCGCTGCAATGGGGCGAGGTCATGTTGCATGCGCGACTCGACACCACCCTGCCCGAAGGTGTGGGCGTCGACGAGAGCGGCATGCCGACACGGGACGCCAAGGATGCCCTACGCGGCGGCGTACTGCCGTTCGGTGGGCATAAGGGTTATGGGCTGTCGCTCGCTATCCAAACTATGGGCCTGCTTGCCGGGGCTGCTATCCCCAGAGGCAACGTCCAGGATTACGGATTCCTCTTCATCACCTTCGATCCTGGCCTGTTGATCCCGCCGGATCAGTTCAACGATCAGGTTGCGGCCTTGATGGACGCAATCAGAGCGACACCGCGAAAACCGGGTGTCGATGAAATCCGCATCCCTTCGGAGCGTGCCTTCAACGAACGCAATCGCCGTCGGCGCGAAGGCATTGTCGTGGCGAAAAAGGTCGTGGACGCCCTCAACGCGCTATAGGGCAGCAGGCAGTTTTAGTTAGACGGTCGCGGCTTCCGCTTCGGACGCATTGCTTTCGACTGCCTCAGGATTTGCGTCTTCCTCGCGGCGGCTTTCGTCCTCGCCGGTGCCGGCCTGCGACGCCACATACTCCCGGGCGAGCTTGATCCGGTCGTTCATCACCCGGGTCATCACCATTCTGATCTTGGTTTTCTGCGAGCCCAGCGCCTTCTCGTCTGAGGCGCCCTCGAAGGTCTCGTCCAAAATTTTATAATAGGTCTGCCGTATGCCTTCGTCACTGTCGCGCGAAAACAACGTGTCGATCACGTATCGAAAACAGGCGCACAGCTTGTCCGATGTGTCCGCCTGATCGATCAACGAGGTAAGGCCCGTTTTTGGATGCTGAAACACGGTCATCCAATCGACGGTGCCATCCGGTAGCTTTGGCCAACTCATGGTTAATACAACCTTTATTTTCCGTCGCATCGAGCATGACAATCTTTTATTGATAAAGTTCTAACGTCTTGCACCCAATCATCCAGTGCACCTCAAGGCGATGCCGTATCCGGATAGAGACGGCTGAACTCCGCCTCCAGCGTCTTTAATATCTCCGCTTGCCAGATTTCGAAGTCGGGGCCGCACCAGGCCCGATGGTCGCCTCTTGCGTACGCCAATGCGTTCCGATGATAGATCAGCGCATTGCGGCGTGTCTGAAGGAAGTTGTTCTTCGTCCGCACGACTTTGCCGGGCATTCCCATCACGATGGAATCGTCCGGAATCACTTTGCCCTCGGACAGGAACGCACCGCCGGCAACGATGCAGTTGCGGCCGATAACCACCCCATCCATCAAGGTCGCATTGATGCCGATCAACGAATTGTCGCCGATGGTCGCGCTGTGCAGCACCGCGTGATGCGCGATCGAACAGTAATCGCCGATAATCGTCGGTCCGCCGCTGCCGACATGCAGGACCGCATGATCCTGGATATTGCTGAACCGGCCGATCCGAATGTCATGCACTTCAGCCCGGACAACCGAATAAGGCCAGAGGCTCGCCCCTTCCGCCACAGAGACCTTGCCGAAGATACGCGCGGTCGGATCGATATAGGCCGGCCGGTCGAGGATGACATCCGGCCCGAAACGCTGTTCTTCCATAACGGCTGCTTCTCTCTCTTCTTCGACTGCCTCTGTCGATATATAGCAGGAGCAATCAGCTGAAAAATCAATTAGAAAACACCCGGATTAGCAGTTGCACACCGGGCGCGGACATTTACACTCCCCGGCAACGTCTGACTTTGAAAGGCAAGAAGCCATGAAGCGATCCAGATCCCTGAAATTGGCGCTGATGAGCGCCAGCGTGCTCACGGTAGCTGCCTGCGACAAGCCGGAGGAAGTAGCGATCTTTGAGAATCTGGAGCAGTGCATCAACGAAGCCGGATTCGAGCGCGAGGTCTGCGAAGCGCACCTGAACACGGCGAAGCAGGAACATGTCCGCGTTTCGCCCAAGTACACTTCGGCGGCGGACTGTGAAGCGGATTTCGGCGCGGCGCAATGCGAAGTGGCCCCGCAGCAAACCAGCAGCGGCGGTTCGGTCTTCATGCCTCTGATGATGGGCTACATGATGGGCAACATGCTGGCCGGCAACTCACGCGTCGCCACGCAGCCGCTGTACCGCTCCAAGGACAATCCAGGGAACTTCCGTACCGCCGACAATCAGAAGGTCGCGGGCAAGACAGGCATTTCCAAAGTGCCATCGAGCGTGACCAAAGCGCCGACGACGAAAACCCGCACGACACGCCGCAACGGCTTTGGCGCGACAGCGGCGCGAAATGCCGGAAGGGTCCGCAGCTTCGGCGGGTAACCACCTAACGTGCAGCGCATTGCGATCGACGAGCGGGACGACTGGAAATCCCAGGCGGAAGCGCTCGGCTTCAACTTTCACACCATGTATGGCGAGCCCTATTGGGACGAGACCGCCTGCTACCGCTTCACGCTGCGCCAGATCGAAGACGACATCGAGGATCCGACCGGGGACATCGAGAAGATGTGCTTTCAGGTCGTCGACCGCGCGGTCGAAAGCGAGGAGATCATGGCGAAGCTGGCGATCCCGGAATTCTTCCGGGATTACGTCCGCGCCAGTTGGCTGAATAAGGAAAAGAACTTCTACGGCCGCCTCGACCTCTCCTACAACGGGCAAGGTCCAGCGAAGCTGCTCGAATACAATGCCGACACGCCGACCGCGCTGTATGAAAGCGCTGCGTTTCAGTGGCTGTGGCTGGAGCAGGCGATGGAGCGGGAAATTATTCCGGCCGGCTGCGACCAGTTCAACTCGATCCACGAGCGTATGGTCGAAGCGTTCGGCCAGTTCGGCATCGCCGGGCGGCTGCATCTCGCCTCCTGCAAGGGCAGTGACGAGGACGAAGGCACGGTGCGCTATGTCGAAGAATGCGCCGTGCAGGCGGGCCTCGATACCGCCTTCCTCTATATCGAGGATATTGGCATCAGCGAAGACGGTCATTTCACCGATACCGACGATATGGGGATCGCGACCCTGTTCAAGCTGTATCCCTGGGAATGGATGATGACTGATGAATTTGGCCAGTCGATCCCCGACAGCGGCGTCACCTTTATCGAACCGGCCTGGAAGGCGGTCCTGTCGAACAAGGGGCTGCTACCGCTGCTATGGGAAATGTTCGAGGGCCACCCGAACCTGCTGCCTGCCTATTTCGCCGACGACCCGCGCGCAGCAGACCTTGAGGGCGGCGCGGTCCGCAAACCTCTGTTTTCCCGCGAAGGCGCCAACATCGAAATGACCCGGCCCGGTGCAGCCCCCCTATCCGTCGACGGCCCTTATGGCGAGGAAGGCCATATCGTCCAAGCGCTGCACCCCCTACCCGTCTTCGAGGGCAACCACACAGTGATCGGCTCCTGGCTCGTTGCCAGCCAGCCCTGCGGCCTCTGCATCCGCGAGGACGACAGCCCGATCACCAAGGACAGCTCCCGCTTCCTGCCGCACGTTATCTACGATTAAATAATAAGAGTGGAATTAGGTCTATTTAGGTAAAATTTTACTTAATTTTTCTTATATTTATAAAATTAATTTAGAATAATAAAAGTATTTGTAAAATAAAACATACTTAATTACTGTTAAGCTTAATCGATATTTACCAACTATGCGGCCGCAGGCAAATACAAGCCTTGGCGAGAGGCAACGGATGGCTTATTCGCTCGATGAACTGAACATATTGCTTATCGAAGACGATTGGTCGATGCGTGCCTTAGTTCGAGACCTATTGAACGCGTTCGGCGTAGGGAATGTCCAAACGGCAGCCGACGGCGCGGCGGCATACCACGCGTTGCACCATTACCGCGCCGATATCGTCATACTCGACTGGCTGATGCAGCCGATGGACGGGCTCGAATTTCTCAAAAAGGTTCGCAACGCCGACGATACGCCGAACGCGTACGTGCCCACGATCATGCTCACCGCATTCACGGAAATCGAACGGGTCAGGCAATGCCGGGACGCGGGCGTCACCGAGTTTCTGGCGAAACCGATTACGCCGCAAACCCTCTATAACCGGATTACGAGGGTCATCGAGGATCAACGCCGCTATGTCCGGTCCGCCACTTATTTCGGCCCCGACCGGCGCCGTGCCGACCGCCCCTATGCTGGCCCGGACCGCCGTGCGCCCGAAACGGATATCGATATTGATATCGATACCAACGCCGTCAGCTGGACCATGTCGACGACCTCGGCGACGGAAGCGGCGGAACGGCATCAGGCACGGTAAAAGTCGGCCCTAGGAGCCAGTCCGGGTAATGCTTACGGTCTGCACCGCGTTTTCAAGGGTTTGGGTTAGGATGGTGTCGCGTGGCGATGCCGGGGGCATCGTGAGCGGTGCCGGACGACATCCCAAACCCTTGAGAACGCGGCCCTTTGGGTCGACCAGAGAAATGCGCGTGCTGCGTCGGGGGCGCTTGACGATGCTTCCGGCATCGCCGGCGCGCCCTCTCCTAACATGCACGTTTCTCTGGTCGATGCAGACCGTAAGCATTACCCGGACAGGCTCCTAGCACCCCCAAAGCGACCACAATGCAGGCGTGGTTAATTATTTGAGCCGTCGCGTGCGCTTTACAAGGACCTTGAAGCCGCAGTACAAGGCGGTCGATACGAACCGATCCGCCGCCGTCAAGATTGTGGCGATATGCGCCCTCAAGACCCGATGATCCGCAACCCGGCGCACAAACCCGTATCCGGAACAAATATGAACGAGATCGAAGGCGTCCTCCCGCCGCTTGGCGAGGCGCTTAGCAAACGTGGTTATGCCGAATTGACGCCGGTCCAGGAAGCCGTCCTCGCGCCCAATTTGCGCGACGCCGATGCGTTGGTGTCGGCCCAGACGGGTTCGGGCAAGACCGTAGCCTTCGGCCTGAACCTGGCACCCACACTGTTAGGTGGCGCCGAGCGCTTCTCCCACGCGCCGGCGCCGCTGGCGCTGGTCGTTGCCCCGACGCGGGAACTGGCTCTGCAGGTCAAGCGCGAGCTGGGTTGGCTGTACGAGATGACCGGCGCCACCATAGCATCCTGTGTCGGCGGCATGGATATGCGGACCGAGCGCCAAGTCCTAAACCGCGGCGCGCATATCGTCGTCGGCACGCCGGGCCGGCTGCGCGACCATATCGAGCGTGGCTCGCTCGACACCACCGCCTTCAAGGCCGTCGTACTGGACGAAGCGGACGAGATGCTCGATCTCGGCTTCCGCGACGATCTGGAATATATCCTCGACGCCGCGCCGGCCGAACGGCGCACCCTGATGTTCTCCGCCACCGTGCCACGCACGATCGCCTCGCTCGCCAAGCGCTATCAGCGCGACGCGGTTCGCGTCAGTACGACGGCGGAACGCGAACAGCACGAGGATATCGAATACCGCGCCCTGACCGTTGCCCCGAACGACCGGGAAAACGCAATCATCAACGTGCTGCGCTTCTACGAAGCGAAAAATGCGCTGGTCTTCTGCGCCACCCGCGCCACCGTCAACCGCATGACGAGCCGCTTCACCAACCGGGGCTTCGCCGTCGTGGCGCTGTCCGGCGAGCTGAGCCAGAACGAACGCACCCACGCGCTGCAAGCGATGCGCGACGGCCGCGCCCGCGTCTGCATCGCCACCGACGTGGCGGCGCGCGGTATCGATCTGCCAAACCTGGAACTGGTAATCCACGCCGATCTGCCACGCAACCGCGAAGCGCTGCTGCACCGCAGCGGCCGCACCGGGCGCGCCGGGCGCAAGGGCGTCTGCACGCTGATCGTCCCCTACAACGAACGCCGCAAGACCGAACGGCTGCTGCAATGGGCCAGCGTAAAGGCCGACTGGGCGAAACCACCTTCGATCGAAGACATCATGCGGCGGGACAATGAGCGCATCCTCGAGGATCCGGCCCTGACCGAACCGGTGCGGGAGAACGAGCAGGAATTCGCCCGCGACCTCGCCAGCCGCCACAGCCCCGAACAGATCGCCGCCGCCTTCCTGCGCCTCTACGCCAAGGACCGGACCGCGCCGGAAGAAATGCTCGATACCGGCCCGCCCGACCGCACGGAGCGTAAGGATAAGCGCCGCGACGACTTCAAGAACGGCGTCTGGTTCACCCTCTCGGTCGGCCACAAGCACAATGCCGAAGCGCGCTGGCTCGTCCCCATGCTGTGCCGCGCCGGCCACCTGACCAAACGCGACATCGGTGCGATCAAGGTGCAGACCAGCGAAACCCAAGTGGAACTTGCGCCCGATTGCGTCGAGCGCTTCCTGGAGGCCGTCGGCCCCGACGGCATGGTGGAAAAAACGATCTCCATAAAACGCCTCGAAGGCGCACCCCCGGCGCGAAGCGAACCGCGCGGCAGAAAACCGCATACCCCCCGCAAGCCCGGCGGCCGCGACAATTTCGAACCGAAACGAAAATTCGAACGCAAGCCACGGGAAGCCACGGCGGAGCGGCCACGCGAGGAAAAACCCCAAGTCCCCGCCCCCCGTGCGCGAACTGAGAGGCCAGCCCCAACGCCAAAACCGCCTGCCGCCACACCGGACAACACCTCCCGAGAACCGGACCACCGCCCAAAACAAAAACCCACCGCGCGCGCAGAGAACACCGGAAACGAAAAAAAAGGCTGGGCGAAAGCCAAGCCGAAAAAGAAGAAACCGGGAAAACTAAAGCTCGGCGACAAGCCCGCCCGCACGGGAGGCCCGAAAAACCGCACCTCCGATCAAGCCGGTTTCACCCCGCTAAAACGCAAGAAGCCAAAAAAGAAATCGGTGAAGGTTTTTACGCCTAAAGGCAAATCGGATAAGGCGTCGGGTTAGTAGAACGCGACTTTACACTCTCCTAATGGAGACCTCGGCAAATTGGTGAATGGGGCCGCCGCCCACCCCCACCTTGATCCTCCCCCCTCAAGGAGACCTCTGCGAAATGGGTAGCAACTTTGTCGAAACGGTGATTCTTTAGAGTGATCGCTATGACGGAGGTCTTGATGGGTGAGAAGCGGGTTGGTGAGGGTGGCTTTGCGGATGCGTTTGTGGCGCCGGGTGCGGGTTCGAATAAACGTCTGGAGCGTATCGAAGGTCTTTTCGACTGGTCTCGCTTCGAGAAGCTCCTGAAGTCGGTTCGCTCGAAGAAGGGGCGCAGAGGGTATCCGGCGCTGTCGATGTACAAGGCGGTTTTGCTGCAGCAATGGTATGGTCTTTCCGACCCGGACCTGGAGGAGGCGTTGGGGGATCGTCTGTCGTTCCGACGGTTCTGCGGGTTCTCGTTGAGCGACGAGACACCGGACGAGACGACGTTCGTGCGCTTCCGGGCGGCGCTGGCAGAGAGGAAACTGACGGCGAAGCTTCTGGCGGAAACGAACCGGCAGTTGGAGCGTCACGGGCTGATGCTGAAGACGGGCACACTGATCGATGCCACCCTGATCGAGGCTTCGGTCAGCCGGCCGTCCGGTGTTTCCGGCGAGCGTTCGGCGCTCGATCCGGATGCCGATTGGACGCGGCGCGGGCGCACGGCCTATTTCGGGTACAAGGCGCATATCGCCGTCGATCAGGGCTCCGAATTGATCCGCGATGCGATGATGACGTCGGCCAAAACCTATGAGAGCGAAGTGGCCGACGCGCTGATCCAGGGCGACGAGCGGGCGGTCTATGCTGACAAAGCCTATGAGCACAAGGAGCGCCGCCGGCGCCTCAAGGCGAGGGGCATCAAGGACCGGATCATGCACCGCAGCCATAAGAACCAACCGGCGCTGCCGCACTGGCAACAGGTCCGCAACCGCCTGATCTCCCCGATCCGCGCTAATGTCGAGCGCCTGTTCGGAACTCTGAAGCGGTCTTACCGATACCGCCGGGCCCGATACAGGGGGATGCAGAAGAACCAGTCCCACCTTCATCTCCTGTGCATCGCCATGAACCTGAGACGTGCCGAAACTCTTATGCCCTGACACCGTCCCTTGCCGATCTCGTCAAGAGCGTCCCAAAACCCAACGCGAAAAACCGCCAAACCTATGCACCAACCTCCAAACCCAACGATTATCTCCGATCCTGAACCCGTTTCGCAGAGGTCTCCTCAAGGGGGAGGAGAAGAACCTGTTGATCTGCCTGATTTATCCCTTCCCCCCTTGTGGGGGAAGGTTAGGATGGGGGGGTGAAACGGTGTCGGTGACACTATTTCGCGGAGGTCTCCATAAGGAAAGGGCGAAGCCGCCCCTACTTCCACTTTAGCTTCAATAACGCGATCACCGGGATCAGCCAACCGAACTCCGCAGGAAGCGCCACCGCCAGCGCCAAAGCCAACCCCCCGAACGCAATCGCTTTCGGCGCCTTCTCGATGAGTTTTTGGGTCAGTCCTTTGGTGCCATCTCTGACACCTTCCAACATCCCTGCCCGTGCCTCGCCGCGCGCCTCGTGGGCGAGATCCACGAACGGCGTATAAAGCCCCGACAGCACATTCCCCAAGCTGCGCAGGAACTCGCGCTGCACGGCGGGCGGCGGTCGATCCGCCGGGTCTGCGGCCAGAGGCGGCATCGCTGCGTCGGCGAGATCGTTGAGCGGTTCCGTCACGTCGTCGCCGATCAACTCCGGAACGTCGCGCGCAGACCGCGCGAGATCGGCCGCCGCTTCGACCCTCTCGTCCGAAGGTTCCGGCGTGGCGTCGTTGAGGTAGTCAAGCCACGCATCGAACTGGCGGACGAACAATCCGTGCGCCGCCGCCATCCCGACCAGCGCCCCTGCCGCGTCCTCCAGCAGGCGGTCGTCGGCGCGGGCAGCGTGCGCTTGCAGGCTGTCGCCATGCACACCTAGCGCGATGACGTTCATGTCTTCATACGCCGCCCCTAGTGCCTCTCGATACAGCCGCATCGTTCCCGCCAACGCCGGCGCATTCTGGCCCGGGTTCAACGCCTCCAACGCCGCAAGTTGCGCCGCATGCGCGATCCAGGCGTCGCGCAGCCGTTGTTCCTGCGTCTCGTCCCGCGCCTCGGGCGGGCGGCTCGGACGGCGGTGGAGGATGCCGTCCGCGCCGTATTCCACTTCGATGATCGCGGGCCGCTGCGCCGGGGTTTGCGCCCGATAATCGGCTTCCAGCGCCGCGATGATCGCATTGACGTGCTTCGGACCTTTTTTCCAGTCTTCATCTTCGATCAAGACCCGCTTCAGTTCCAACGCTTCGATCAATTCTCGGCTAGCAGCATGAATTCCACCGCGAAGGCGATCGTCATACCAATTGGTCCAAACCTGCCAGTCCTCATCCAGCGACAAAAGATCAGCCTTTAACGCCTCCCAGCCCTCGCTCACGACCACCGGGGTACCGGTTTTCCACAGCGCGCTGGCCATAATCTCTTGAACGGAATGGCCCACCTCCAATGCCATCGCATCATTTGAAACTTCCGCCCACGTGGCGGTGGCGTTGGCGGCGGCGGCGTGGGCGGCAGAGGCGGCGTAACCGGCGGCGTCGGCTGCGATGCCGTAGGCCTTGACGGAGGCGGCGTCGGCAGTTACGTCGGCGGCGTAACCGATGGCGGCGGCGGCGCCAACGGCGGCGACGTAACCGGCGGCGTCAGCAGCAGAGCGAACTTCCGTACCGTGGTTTGGCCAATATCCCGTAAACCACGGTACGGAATTAGCACGAAATGTTGGTAACATAATGTCTACCGAATGATCCTTTGGCGACTCGCGCAAGTACGTAGCGGCCATCGGGATAGCACGCAACGCGGCACGCGATGCAATAGCAACGGCAATGGCGGGCTCTTTACCTTCGAGCCATGCCTCTAAATCGTCACGGTTCGAAATTTCGACCATGCCTGCTCCCGCTAAACGCCCGATCACTATCGCGTAGGTAGCAGGTACGTTCAATGATCTTGCGCCGATCCAACGGCTTGACCAAGCCCACTCCTTGCGGGCTGAACAGCCCAAAAGGCGTTCAGGAGGAGCCCGCGAAGCAGGAGGATGAGCGGAAAACGTGCAGCATCTCATCCCCTCACCCCGTCCTCTCCCGACGGGAGAGGGAGAATTGGTTACACCGCTCCTATGTGCTTAGCATCCCCTCTGACACCTTATCCAGCACCGCCTCAATCTCCGCCATCGTCGTATCGCGCCCGAGACTGAACCGGATCGCGCCCATGCCCACCTCCGGCGCGATGCCCATCGCGTCCAGAACCGGCGACAGTTCCACCAGCCCCTCGTGACACGCCGAACCGGTCGACGCGGCGACGCCGTCGAGCTTTGCCAGCAGCGCCGATCCATCCTGCCCGACGAACGACACGTTGAGCGTGTTCGGCAGGCGGTGGTCCGGATGACCGTTGAGGGCGATGCGGTTGCCGAAGCGGGTTTGCAGGGCGGTCCAGAAATGGTCGCGCAGGGCCTTCACGCTCCCCATCGGGGCCAGATCCTGGGCGATGGTGCAGGCGGCGCCGAGGGCGGCCGTGAGCAGAGCGCTTTCGGTGCCGGCGCGGCGGCCGGATTCGTGGCCGGCGCCGTGGATCAGGGGTTCCAGATTTGCGCCGCCGCGGATGTAGAGCGCGCCGACTCCTTTCGGCGCGTAGATCTTGTGGCCGGCGATGGTCAGCAGGTCGACGCCCAGCGCATCGACCTTCGTTGGAATCTTGCCAACCGACTGCGCCGCGTCTGTATGGAAAACGATTCCGTGTTCGCGCGCGATGGCGGCGCAGTCTTCGATGGGCTGGATCGTCCCGACCTCGTTATTTGCGTGCATGATGCTGATCAGGATCGTGTCGGCGGTGATCGCGCGGCGCAGATCGTCGGGGTCGATGCGGCCCGTGCCATCGACCGGCAGGAATGTGATCGCTGCACCCTGTCCTTCGAGGAAGCGGCACGGCTCGACGATGGCGGGGTGTTCGACGGCGGTGGTAATGATGTGGCGGCGCGGCTTCTTGCTGGCGAAGAACGCGCCGGTCAGGGCGTGGTTGTTGGCCTCGCTGCCGCCGCTCGTGAACACGATTTCGGTCGGCGCGCAGCTGAGCATATCGGCGACCTGTTTCCGCGCGGACTCCACGGTGTCCCGCGCCGGCGCACCGGCCCAATGCAGGCTCGACGGGTTGCCATACGCATCGCCCGCCATGACATCGCGCATGGCCGCGGCGACGGCGGGCGCGACGGGGGTGCTGGCGTTGTTGTCGAGATAGATCCTTGGCATGAGGCAACCTTCGGCTCGCGTAGGCTACCCGATGGTAGCGATGATCATTGAAATGGCGCTTGTTACCCCGCAAGGCAACGGTGGATCGCGCGCTCCGTAAGATTCACGAGCAGATGGGTCTTGTACGCGTTGTCCGACAGCGGCAGCGCGCCGTGCACGGTCTTTTCGGCGGCGGCGCGGATTGCCGTGTCGGAGAAATCGCCACTCACGAGCGCCTTTTCCGTTTCGACCGCACGCACCGGCAGCGGTGAGACCGCGCCGAGGGAGATGCACGCCGTGGCGAGATTTGTACCTTCGAAGCCGAGATTCACGGCGACGGAGGCGTCGGCGAAATCGCCGTCCCACCCGGCCGACTTCTCGAAGGCCTGCCGGCTGCGCAGTGGGAAGCGCGGTATCTCGATGGCGCGGATGATCTCGGTCTTCTTCACCACGGTCTCGCCCGACCAGACATAGAGCGACTTCATCGGCACGCGCCAAGTCCCGTGCGGGCCCGTCACGATCACCACGGCATCGAGCGCCGTCAGGATCGGCGCGGCGTCGGCGACGCAGGGCGCGGCACAGCGTCCCGCGCCAAGGATTGAATGATGCCGGTTGTCGCCCAACACCGCGTAGCATGGGCAGGTCATGCCGCCGGCCTTGTAGCACTGCACGCCGCTGCGGAAGAACCAGCAGCGTTTCTCTTGGCTGAGGTCGCCGGCAATAGTCGCCACGTTGCGGATCTGCGCCGTCGCGATCTTGGCGAGCCCGTCCGTCAGCATCGGATGGATGGCGCGGATGTCGTCGCGCTCGATGATCTCGGCGATTGTCGTGGCACCGCCGATGGTGATCTTGTCGTCGGCAATCTCGATGCCGCGCAGTTCTTCCAGCCCGGCGATATCGACAACCGCATCCGGATCGTAGATGCCCTGCCGGATACCAACCTGCAAGTCCGTCCCACCGGCAATGACCTTGGCAGTACGTCCCGGCATCGCCAGTTCGCGCAGCGCCCCATCCAGGTCGACCGGGCGAAAATAATCGTAGCTTGGTTTCGGCGCGCGCTTGCGCCCGACCTTCGCACCGAGCTTACGCAACCCGGGAAACAGGACCGAGGGATACAGCGACCGCGCCGTGGCGACTTCCAGGTTGTAAGGCCGCTTCCAGGATTTCAAATCGAGCGATGCCCTGCTCTTAGTTGTTTCCAACACATCCGCCGCGGTGATCGGCAGTTTGCGGAACCGCTTGCCGGTCGCGTGGGCCACAGCGTTGGCGATGGCCGCCGGGGTCGGGTTGATCGAATGTTCGCCACCCGCCTTCGCGCCGTATGGCCCCATCGGATCGTTGGTTTCGATGAAGACCGTTTCGATCTCCGGCGTGTCAGAAATGCGCGGCGCCTTGTAGGTGATCAGCGACGCGTTGACCGGAGCGCCCTGCTCGAACACCAGCTCCTCGCGCAGGGCCATGCCGATGCCCTGCATGATGCCGCCCTGCATCTGCCCTTCCAACGCCAGCGGATTGATCACCCGGCCGATATCCTGCACGACGACGACTTTGAGCACGGTGACATGACCGGTCGCCGGATCGATCTCAACCTCCGCCGCTTGCGCGCCGAAGCCGTAGGTCGCGGCGTAATGGCCATAGCCCGTCTTGGGATCCGGGCGCGGCATGTCGATGTCATGACGATCCTCGACCCGGAACGCACCCTCTAACACCGCGACCTCGGCCAAGGTCATGCGGCGCGCATTGTCGTCCTTGTAGCTCGCGATGCCATCGGTGAAATCGATTTTGTCCACCGGCACGTCCCAGTGACGCGCCAGCCGAGCGGCGACTTCAGCCCGGAAGGTTTTCGCCGTCTTGATGGCAGCGGCACCGCTGACGAACGTGACCCGAGACGCTGCGCTTCCGAGGTCGGGCGGCGTCTCATCCGTATCCATGTGCAGGACGTCGATCTGGTCCGTATCGAGTTGCAGTTCTTCCGCCACGAACTGCCCCATCACCGTGTTTTGCGATGTGCCGCAATCCGCCGATTGCGTGCCGACGCGTAGCCGGCCATCTTCGAGCAGGTCGATCGACACGCAGGCGAAGTTGCCCTCGGCATATAGCACCCCGACGCTCGGATTGATCATCGCCGCGAAGCCAATGCCGCGGTTCGGCGGCATATTGTCTTTCTTTTCCGCCCAGCCGATGCGCCGTCCCGCCTCCGCTAGACATTCCGCCAGCGCGCAGGTGCCGATCTCCCAGCCCATCGGCGTCGTGTCGCCCGGCTGGTTGGCGATCTCAATGCGGTATTCAAGCTTGTCCTTGCCGAGGCTCTCCGCGATCTCGTCGATCTGCGTCTCGATCGCCCAGATAATCTGCGGCGAGCCCATGCCGCGGTAGGAACCGCCGGACACCTTGTTGGTATGCACGAGCTTGCCATCGAAACCCGCCGCGCCAACCCGGTACAGATTGCATGTCCGTTGCCGCACAGCCGAGATGTAGGCCGGGCCCATATGGGTGTACGCACCATTATCGACCAGAAACGCCGTGTGCCGCCCGAGGATCGTGCCATCCGCGGCGATGGCGGAGCGAACCCGCATCTTCTTGGCATGATCGGATTTTCCGCTGAGAAACTCCTCGTGCCGACTCAGCAGGATCTTGACCGGCCGCCCTGCCTTGATCGATAGCATCGCAGCGATGGCGATCGGTTCCGGCGCCTGAGATTTGCCACCGAAGCCGCCACCAATGACGACCGAACGCACATGGACGTTTTCCAGCGGCAGTTCCAGAACGTGGGCGATTTCTTTGCGCACGAAAAACGGCGCCTGGGTCGGCGCCCAGAGGGTCAGCTCGCCGTCGTCGAATTGCGCCAACACGCCGTTTGTCTCGAGGCAAATCGGCGCGACGATGCCGTGCTCGAACGTCGCGTCGAAGATATGCGCAGCATCCTTGAACGCCTCTTCCACACCGCCGAAATCGGCAACGCTTTGCTGCGCCACATTATGCGGCAACTTCGGCTTGTGATGGATTGCAGGGCTATCCTCTGCCAGCGCTGCATCCGCATCGAAGACAGCCGGTAACAGCTCGTAGTCGACCTCGATTGCAGCCAGCGCCGCCTGCGCTTCGCCGGGCGTTTCCGCCGCAACGGCCGCGACTTCCTCACCGACGAACCGCACTTTGCCCTGCGCCATCGCATAGCGGTCGGCAAAAGCTGGGCCCGCGTTGATGTATTTCAGATCTGGAAAATCACTGCCGGATACCGCCGCCACCACACCGGGCATGGCACGCGCCTTCGACAGATCAATCGAGAGGATGCGGGCGTGCGGATGCGGGCTGCGCAGGATCGAGCCATGCAGCATGTTCGGCAAGGTCAGATCGTGGGTGTATTCAGCGCGGCCGCTGACTTTGGCCGGCCCTTCGAACTGCGGGCGCGGTTGACCGATCACACGAAACTCAGCGTTCATGCAGCCCCTCCCGCACGATCTCGCCGATAGCCTCCAGCAGCTTCACGTAGCCCGAGCAGCGGCAGAGATTGCCTTGCAGCGCGATACGCATCTCGGCATCGGTCGGGTTCGGATTGCCGCGCAGCAGAGCCACTAAGGACATCACCACACCGGGCGTGCAGAACCCGCATTGAAAGGCGCCCCGTTCCACGAGCTTGCGCTGAATGGGATGAAGGTCATCGGGATCGCCCAGGCTCTCGACGGTGTCGATCTCTCTTCCATCGGTCCGGCCCAACGGAACCAGACAGGAACAGACCGCGCGGCCGTCCATAATGACGGTGCACGCGCCGCACTCGCCATTACCGCAGCCGATTTTCGTACCGCGCAGTTCCAGTTCCTCGCGGAGGAATACGGCAAGCGGCGTTGCGGGATCGGTGTAGGTTACGCGTGTGTGCCCATTCACTTCGACAGAAACGTATTCCACGGCCTTAGCCTTCTACCCGAGGCACGACGTCTTGAATTAATCGGCGAAGGTTGGTCTCAAAATCATAGAGCCCTGTCAATGCCACCGGCATGCGGAAGCCCATCGTATCGACCCCCACATCGCGCAGGGCGCGGATGCGCTCGGCGCAGTAGTCGGCCGGTCCGGCAATCGCGAAACGGTCGACCATGTCGTCGGGTATGGCGTCCTCCGACAGGGCAAGCGCCGGGTCGAACTTCGCCGCGCGGATCTGCGGAAAGTGTTCGGGCGCGACATCCATCAGCCCTCTTGTCTCGCGATGCATGCCGTTGATCGCCGAGCCAATGACCGGCCGACGTAGATGCTCGATGACCGCCGCCCGGTCGTCCGCGACAATCGTCGCGCACCACGCCACGACGGCAATGTCTTTCATATCGCGTCCGTGCGCTTCCGCCCCTTCTCGAATCCAACCGACGATCCGCGCCATCACCGCCGGCTCGGACACATCGCCTACAATGACACCGTCAGCATAGGCCCCCGCTGCGCGGAACGCGTCGGGATGCGTCGTCGCGAGATAGATCGGCACCCTCGGCGGTTCGTTGATTTCCAACGCAACGTCATCCAGTTCGAAGACGCCGGTCGACACGCTGACCCGCTTACCGTCGAACAGGTCGCGCAGCACCTGCATCGTCGTTGAAATCGTATCGACAAAAGGCCCCGTTGGCGCACCGACTCGATCCCTTATCCGCCGCTTCTCCCCCGCACCAAGGCCGAGGATAAAGCCGTCCGGCCGCAGATCAGCCAGCGCCGCGGCGGCGCGGGCGATCTGCATCGGATGACGTTGATAGGGATTGGTCACGCCGACACCGAGTCGGAGCCGCTCGGTCCGCGTCGTCAGGTACGACAACGCAACAAACGGGTCCTGCATAAAGCCCTGGTCCGGTACCCATGCCAGATCGTACCCCCACGCCTCGGCGCGGGCGATGGTGTCGCCGAACGCCGACATCGGCGGCGACGGCACAAGGGAGAAGCTGAACCGCATATCGCGTTCAGCCGTCCTTCTTGAGGCGCTGCCAGCCGCGCACCGCGCCGAAGGCTTCAACCATGCCCTCGAAATCGCCCGGATAGTGGAACTCGCAATCGCCATTGCCGAAGGAGGTCGCGACTTCAACACAGAAGCGGGCCGCCGATTCTAGTACCATCGGCTGCTGTACGCCCGTCGCCGAGGGATGGGCCTGAATTTCCGTTACCAGCGGCACGCCGACGACCGGCGCGGTGGAGAAGATGCTCGGCAGCACCATGCCGCAAATATGATGTACGCCGAGTTCGTATGGCGTGACATCCTGCATGGTGATCGGGAAGACGACCGGTGCCTTGCCCGTCACCATCTCGGCAATGTGAAGGATGGACTCGTGAGGTCGGAGGATAAAGCCTTCGCGCACCGGCGGTGTCACCGCGAAGCCGAGATGCGAAACCATTTTGTTCCCCTTACAGGTCTCCGGCGTCAGGATCGCATCCATGCGCTCGTCGACCAGGCGCGGATGTTTCTCACTGCTCGGCAACGGCGACATGACGAACGGAAACGGATCATGCGGTGCGGGATGCGCCTGCTGGCAGATATGAGTCGAAATCAGAACGTCGCCCGCCAACTCCTGCCCTCTCGTATGTATCCGCGCCAGCCGCAACGCGCTGGCGAGTCCGACGATGCAGCCATCCGCGTCGGACGCAAGCCCCGGATAAGCTCCTGGCAGCCGTAGGCCGCCATTCGATCCGATGATGCCCGTCGTCGGCGCGTCGCCGCCGGCACTCTTGCCCGACTTTCCCGGAAACAGGATCTTGATGAAATCGGTCTTTCCGATATCGCTCTCGAAAGGGGTGATATCGACGCTGTGCGGTCCTTCCGGCAGGAGCGCCGCAAACGGTTCCGCGCCGTTGCGCGCATCATCCAGAAACTCGAGGACATCCATGACTTCACGCAGCATCAAATTCACCCTTCCGGCTAGTCTTCGGTGGACCTTTCGCTCACAATCTACCGCTTAAGCCCGCAAGAGCAACCGGGCCAAACAGAGGAACACCCATGAAGATTACCGAGGTCAAGACCCATCCCCTTAAGGTAGCGCTGCAGCAACCAAGTTGGACAGCGCACGAGATCGGGCGGGATGCAACCCTGACCTTGTTCGAGGTGCGCACGGATGACGGGCTCGTTGGATTTGGGGAAGTACAAGGTGGTCCGCAGAAAACGATCTGCGATCTGGCGGCATTGTTCAGCGAGGTTGTCAAAGGCATGGATCCGCTCGGCCATGTCGATATTTGGGAACGGCTTTTCTCGACGCTGAGTCCAAGGCCCGGGGGACTTGGCGGGTGGGACGGGCTGCCATCGCCCCTGCCGCGCGCGCAGCGGCCGCAGGCCATGGCCGCCATCGGCGGCATCGACATCGCGCTATGGGACATCAAAGGCAAAGCCGCCGGGATGCCGGTCTACAAACTGCTCGGCGGCGCGCGGCAAAGCGTCTTCACCTATGCCACCGGCGGCTACTACATCGAAGGCGCACCGTTGGAGTCTGTCGCCGAAGAAGTGGCGGGCTATGTCGCCAACGGATACCACGCGGTCAAGATCAAGACCGGCGCGCTTGCACTGGCAGACGAACTAACCCGCATCCGCGCGACACGCGATGCCATCGGTCCCGACGTTTTGTTGATGCTCGATATGAATGCGCCCTATGGCGTGGAGGACTGCATAACCTTCGCGAACGCTGTCGCCCCCTACGACATTCTCTGGCTCGAGGAACCGCTGCACTGGCACCTGCAACCGGCCGACTACGTGCGGCTCGCCAACGCATCGCCCATTCCGTTGGCGCACGGCGAGCGCGAGTGGACCCGCTTTACGATCCGTGACTTCATCGATTCCGGCGCGCTGAAATATGTCCAGTTCGATTCCACCCGGCACGCCGGTTTCACCGAGTCGTTGCGCATCGCCCACCTGGCCGAACAGCAAGGCGTCCTCATCGCGCCGCACACCGCGCCGCAAATCCACGGCCATCTCGTTTCC
>WLWY01000016.1:67500-95115 GCA_012103325.1 Alphaproteobacteria bacterium | reverse complement strand
GTCACTGCGAGCCTTGCGGCCCTGTCCGGCGCGGCTCGCAACGAACATTACGCCGCGACCAAGGGTGCGGTGGTCTCGATGACCTACGCGCTGGCGGTCGAAATGGCCCGCTACAAGATCACGGCGAACGCGATCCTGCCCGGCTGGATCGAAACGGCGATGACCGAGAGCGCTTTCAACTGGGACAAGTTCGCCGATGCGGTAAAGCCTCGTATCCCGATGCGCCGCTGGGGCGAAGGGGCCGATTTCGGCGGCCTCGCGGTCTATCTCATGTCCGACGCCAGCGCCTATCACACGGGCGATACGCTGCTGATCGACGGCGGTTATCAGAAATTCTGACCGACGAGTGTCTTGCGGAAGCGCCGGTCCCGCTTGAGGTGCCATTCGCGGCTCATCGCCTCGCCACGGTTCTTGTAGCGCTCGGCATAGAGCAGTTGCCACTCGCGGCCACGGGTCGAGCGCGCGCCCTTGCCGGCATTATGGGTCGCGAGACGCATGTCCAGATCCGTGGTCCAGCCGACATAGGTGCGCGGGCCGTCTTGGCTGCCAAGTATGTAAACGAAGCAGGCCAATACGCTATCCGTCGCTTGGAATACCGCCCCGGCCGCGGGTCTTCTTGACGCCACTGCGCCGCTTCTTGCTGTCCAGCCGGCGCTGCTTGGCGGCCTTGCCGGGTTTGGTCGGCCGGCGGTGCTTCGGGGGCGTGGCAGCCTGACGGATCAGATCGGCCAGCCGGTCGCGCGCGTCCTGGCGGTTGCGTTCCTGGCTGCGGAACCGGTTCGCGGTAATGACGATGACACCGTCCCGGGTCATTCTGCGCCCGGCGATGGGCGCAAGGCGCATATAAACGGCGCGCGGCAGGTTCGGCGAGTTCGCCGCGTCGAAGCGCAGTTGCACCGCCGTCTCCACCTTATTGACGTTCTGCCCGCCGGGGCCGGGCGCACGGATAAAGCGTTCCGAAAGCTCGTCCTCGGACAGCGATATTGTGGGCGTGATCTCTAACATTCGAGCAGTATAGCGGGAACGCGGAGCGCAGTGCCGTTTTGTATTTGTCCGGACCAGGGGCTAGGCTTCATGCACGCCTACACGACAATCGCAAACTCGGAGATCACAATGAACGTCGGATTTATCGGCCTCGGCACCATGGGCGCCAGCATCGCGCTGAACGCGATCAAAGGCGGCCACTCTCTCACCGTCCACGACATCAATTACGAGGCGGCAGCCGAACATTTGAAGGCCGGAGCGACCTGGGCCGACACGCCAAAGCAGGTCGCAGAGGCAAGCGAAATAGTCCTGACGTCCCTGCCCGGACCGCCCGAAGTCGAAGCCGTCGTCCTGGGCGAGAACGGCCTGATCGAGGGCTTCAAGCCCGGCAGCGCCTATTTCGATCTCAGCACCAACTCGCCAACCGTGATCCGCAATATTCACGCAGCGCTGTTGGAAAAGGACGTGCAGACGCTCGACGCGCCTGTCAGCGGCGGGCCGGATGGCGCGCGTTCCGGCAAGATGGCGATCTGGGTTGGCGGCGACGAAGCGACCTTCAACAAGTTCCTGCCGGTGCTCGATAGCATGGGGGATGCGCCCTACTACGTCGGCCCTATTGGCGCCGGAGCGGTGGCCAAGCTGGTGCACAATTGCAGCGGCTATATCCTGCAAACGGCGCTCGCCGAAACCTTCTCGATGGGCGTCAAGGCCGGGGTCAATCCGGAAGGGCTATGGCAGGCGCTGCGCAAGGGCGCACTTGGCCGGCGGCGGGTGTTCGACACCATGGCGCGCCAGTTCCTGCCCGGCCGGTTCGACCCGCCGGACTTCGCGCTCAAACTCGCGCGCAAAGACGTGGCACTCGCCTGCGAAGTCGGCCGCGAGTTCGACGTACCGATGCGACTCGCACACATGACCCTGATGGAAATGACCGAAGCGATGAACCGCGGCTGGGAAGGCCGCGATTCCCGCGTCGCCATGACCCTGCAAACGGAACGCGCGGGGGTGGATATCAAGGTGTCCGACAACCGGATCGCGGAGATTCTGGCGGAGGAGTAGGAGCGATCCCAAGGGATCGTTTCTCCCTTCACTCTAGGAGGCAACAGAAAATTTTTAAGGGAACCGCCGTCCACCCCCACCTCAGTCCTCCCCCCTCAAGGGGGAGGAGAATAATCTTTTGATCTAACTATATTTTCCCTTCCCCCCTTGTGGGGGAAGGCTAGGATGGGGGGTGAAACGGTGTCGTTGGCACTAATTCGCAGAGCGCTCCCCTGAACTAAATTCCCAACGCAACCCGCGCCGGCGCAATCGGCAACCCGGGGACATCGACCCGCGTTCGGTAAATCGTGCCGCAATTCTCCCGCGGCCCGTTGCGCGAACCCGTGACGATATAGAGATCCCGCATGCCCGCGCCGCCGAAGCAGACGCTGGTCACCATCGGCAGCGGTACCGGGAGTTCGGTGCGCAGCGACCCGTCCGACTCGAACACAGACACGCGGCCGCCATCCGCCATCGCAACCCAGACCGAGCCGTCTTCGGCGACCGCCATGCCGTCAGGCGTGCCGCCGGAGATCTTCGTGAATTCGGTCCACCCGGCGACGTCCGCATCGTCCGTCACGTCATAGGCGCGGATCAGGTCGGCACGCGCGTCGCAGTGATAGAGCGTCTTGCCGTCCGGCGAGAAGCCCATGCCGTTCGTCAAGATAATGCCATCGGAGACGGTGCGAACCGAGCCGTCCAGGTCGATGACGTGCAGATGCCCGGGGCGCATCTCGTCGCCGGAAAAAACGCTGAAACCGAGCGAGCCGACCCAGACGCGGCCGGTCTCATCGGTCGTGAAGTCGTTGAAGCCGATGGCGACATCGGTCACGTCGGGTGTCAGCAGAGTGGCGGAACGTTCGCCATCGAAGCTTTCGAAGATGATCTGGCGGCCGCCGATCACCAACCCGTTTTCGACATGCGGCGCCATGCCGCCGATGCCGCGCCGTTTCGGCACAATGGTACTGATCTCGCCGTTTTCGGAAAGCGCCCGGACGCCGCCATTGATCACGTCACTGTAAATCAGCCCGCGCTCTGCGTCCCAGACCGGTCCTTCAATCAGACCATATCCCGTCGCCAGCTCTTCCATCCTCTCAACTCCCCTTATTTGCCGCAATGCGGCTTTCATGGTCGAGAAGATAGCGCTTCGTCTCGATGCCGCCACCAAAACCCGTCAGCGACTTGTTCGAGCCGATCACGCGATGGCAGGGAATGATAATCGGAATGGGGTTGGCCCCGTTCGCCGCGCCAACCGCTCGGCTCGCCTTCGGCCGCCCGATGCGCTGAGCCAGGGCGCCATAGGTCGTGGTTTCGCCGAGCCGTACCGTTTGCAACAGCGTCCAATAGGCGTTCTGGAACTCGGTTCCGCTCAGCTGTAGCGGCACAGAGAATTCCAAACGGTCGCCCGCAAAATATTCCTCAAGTTCGCGGACCGCCGCGGCGAACATGGCATCGTCGCGCCTCCATCCAGGATCCGGTCCACGCGCGCGGCTTCCCGCGGGAAAGCTGATCAACGTAAGCGCTTGTTCGTCACCCGCCAGAAGCAGGCGGCCGACGGGGCTGTCGTAATAGGCGTAGCAAATTGACGCATCAGACATGTGCAGAAACCCAGCCAGTCTCAATCTTTCGTCTTGGAATTGCTGCCGGTTTCACCGGCCTGCGCATTTTCGATGGCGACCGGCCGTATAGTTCCAAGAAAACGGCGTTAAACCGGCGTACGCTCTTAAAACCTGACCGGAACGCGATCTCCGTCATAGGCAGACTGGATTCGTTGATTAACCGCTTTGCGCGTTGAACACGAAAAGTCTTCGCTGCCTGAAGCGGGCTGGCACCAATATGGCGCTGGAACAGGCGCGACAGATGCCGCGTCCCGACCCCGAGCCGTTCCGCCAATTGATCCACCGTCCCATTATCGAGCACACCGTCGTCAATCAGCTTTAGTGCGCGCTCCACAGTCGACTTCGAGCCTTTCCATGCCGGACAAAACGGAGCCGTTTCGGGACGGCACCGCAGACAGGGCCGGAACCCGGCGCGCTCCGCCGCGGGCGCGCTGGGAAAATAGACGACGTTCCTGGTAAGGGCCGGCTTTACCGGACAGACGGGCCGACAATAGATCCCTGTGGTCTTCACCCCGGTGAAAAACAGGCCGTCATATTCGGCATCGCGCCGCAATCGGGCCTGGTCGCAGGTCTCGAAATCCAACATGCGAACAGTGTAATGCCGCATCGCCGCCCGCCCCACAGCTTTTCGACGATGGCGTCCGAATCCGGCGAGAACGCCGCGCCGACCCGTCCTAGAAGGACAGGGCAAGGAGCTTCACATGTCATCGACAACCACAAACAAATCTTTCTTTGGCTGGCGCGTCATGTGGGCCGCTTTCGTCGTCGCGGTATTTGGTTGGGGCGTTGGCTTTTACGGCCCGCCGATCTTTCTTCATACATTGGTGGAAACGCGCGGCTGGTCGGTCACACTCGTCTCCGCCGCCGTGACGACGCATTTCCTCTTCGGCGCACTCGTGATCGCCAACATGCCGGCAATCTATACCCGCTTCGGTCTTCCCCTGACGACCAAAGTCAGCGCCCTAAGCCTCGCGTTTGGGATCATCGGATGGGCAAATGCAGCGGAGCCCTGGCAACTCTTCGCCGCAACGATCTTGAGCGCCTTCGGCTGGGCCGGCACCAGCGCGATGGCGATCAACACCATTCTGTCGCCCTGGTTCGTCCGGCGGCGGCCAGCCGCCCTCTCGATGGCCTATAACGGGGCGAGCGTTGGCGGCGTGCTGTTTTCACCGGTTTGGGTTTTCCTGATCGCACTCAGCGGATTTTCAACCGCGACCATTCTCGTTGGGTGCGCCTTGGTTCTGATGCTCTGGACTCTCTCGAACCGTTATTTCTCGAAAACACCGGACGCTCTCGGCATGCATCCCGACGGCGACACCCCCGCCGAAACGCGACAGAGGGAAGCGCAGAACAAAGTACCGGAGCGGCCCGGCCGCGCGCTTTGGACCAGCCGCGCGTTCGTAACCTGCACCGCAGGCTTCGCTATGGGCCTGTTCGCGCAGATCGGCATCATTGCGCATCTGTTCTCTCTCCTGGTCCCCGCGATGGGCGCACAGGGTGCAGGCCTTGCTGCAGGGTTCGCTGCTGCCTGTGCCGTCGCCGGTCGTATCCTTCTCGGCTGGCTTCTTCCAGATACCGCTGATCGTCGTCTCGCCGCCGCTTTGACCTACCTGGTGCAGATACTTGGGTGCATCGCGTTTATCCTCGCGGATGGTCTGTCGCTCCCCTTGCTTTTACTCGGCATTCTGCTGCTCGGGCTTGGAATCGGTAACGTCACTTCCTTGCCACCCTTAATCGCACAGGTCGAGTTCGCGGCTAGCGACGTGCCGCGCGCGATCGCCCTATCCACTGCAATCGGCCATGCCGCCTTCGCCTTCGCGCCCGCCCTGTTCGGCGTGGTGCGGGAATGGGAGATGACGGCAAATACGGGCAATAGCACAGGGGCGCCGATATTTTTCGCCACCGCTGCGGCCGCTCAAATTATCGCCGCGATCGCCTATCTGACGGGGCGGACCGCGACATATCGCCAAGGCCGCTAAACACATTCAACACGTTGCCGGCTTAAACCAAACGAGGCAAACTCTCTCGAAACAACAAGGGAGGACGCCATGAGCGTCGAGGCAAGAATCGTGAGCTGGGAATTGAGCTACCGGAACCGCTATCCCCCGCCGGCAATTATGTCGGCGCGACGACCATGGGCAATCTGGTCTACCTTTCGGGCGAAGGGCCGCGCCGGCCCGACGGCCATTCGTCGGGCAAGGTCGGGCGCGATTTCACAGTCGAAGAGGCACAGGCCGAAGCCCGTATCGTCGGGCTCAACATGCTGACGACGCTGAAACAACAGATCGGCAGCCTCGACCGGGTGAAGCAGATCGTAAAAGTGCTCGGCATGGTCAACGCCGTGCCGGAATTCGAGCATCACCCCGCCGTCATCAATGGCTTTTCCGATTTGATGGTCGAGGTGTTCGGCGATAAGGGGCGCAGCGCGCGATCCGCCGTCGGCATGGCCTCTCTGCCGTTTCAGATTCCCGTCGAAGTCGAAATGATCGTCGAGTTCGAGTAAGGCCGCCATGACCAATCCTGTGGGCGATCGTGCGGCGACGTTCATCGCAACCGCAAGGGACCGAACCTATTCGCCGGACGTCATCGACATGGCGAAGCGGTGCCTGGTCGACTGGATCGGCGTCGCGACCGGGGCCGTGGATCAGCCCGTATCGCGCACGGTCCGGGACACGGTTATGGCCTGGCGAGCCGAGGGCGTGTCGCACATTCTGTGCGGACCGAAGACTGCACCGGCACTGGCCGCGCTGGTCAACGCCACGATGGGACACGCGCTCGATTTCGACGACACACGCGGCCACGCGCCAAGCCATCTGAGTTCGCCGACCTGGTCCGCCGTGCTAGCCTTGGCGGAGGCGCATAATGCGACTGAAACCGAGGCGCTGAACGCCTTCATCACGGGCTACGAAATCGCCGCCGTGCTGGGTGATGGTGGGATCGGGAACAAGATGCAGGCCGCTGGATTTCATCCCACGCCCGTCTTCGGCCGGCTTGCCGCCGCGAGTGCGTCGTCCGTGCTGTTGGGGTTAAGCCAGGATCAGGCCGCAAACGCACTGGGCGTCGCAGCAACGACGGCGGGCGGTCTCACCGCCTCGTTCGGGACCATGGGAAAGCCGTTTCATTCCGGCAACGGCGCCATGGAAGGCGTTCTCGCGGCGGAGCTCGCATCGCGGGGTTTCGAGGCGGCACCGCATCTCTTCGATGCCGAGGGCGCGTTTGCCGGCACATTGGTTCAGGATGATGACGCCCGCCTCGGCGCCGCAGATTTTACCGCGGGAAACAGTCTCTTCGATAATTCCTTCAAGCCCTATGCATGCGGCAAGCTGATCCACGGCCATATCGATGCCGCCCGAGAGTTGCGACCCAAACTGGAAGGAAAATCTGTCGAGTCAATTCACTGCCAGGTCGCCGCAATCAGCAGCAAGCTCGTCGGACATCCCACACCGACCGAACCGCTGCAAGGCAAGTTCAGCATCGCGTTCTGCGTCGCGATCACGCTGCTTGGCTATCCAGCACAACTCGCAGACTTTTCCGCCGAACGGCTGGCCGACCCGAAGGTCCGCGATCTGATGGAACGCGTCACCCTGTCCGTCAATCCGGACATCGACCGCTACGGCGCCATCATGGACATCACGCTCAGCGATGACAGCGCCGTGAACACGGCCGTCGAACGCTCGCGCGGCAATCCGGAAAACCCGCTCTCCTGGGACGATCTGAGCGAAAAGTTCGACGGCCTCGTTGCGCCAATCCTCGGCGCAAATACCGAGCCGCTTTATGAAACGCTGCGTCGCTTCGAACAGCCAGGTTCGCTGGCACGCACGCTAGAGCTGACAAGCGCCTAACTCAGCGCACCATCATCCATCAGACCAGGGTCGGTGCCGTCAGGCTCCAAATCATGTCCAAAGGCGATGAGGTGGCCGTCGGGATCGCGGATGTCGAAATCGCGCGACCCGTAGAAGGTATCTTCCAGTTCTCGCACGATGTCGGCGCCCTTTTCCTTGAACTCGGCGCACAGGGCGTCCGCATCCTCGACATAGACATACGCCGCCCAATGCTGATTGACGGGCACCGGTCCGGTGTCGCGCGAACGGTCTAGCGCGATCGTCACCTGGCCGCGCTGAACGATCGCGAAGTCGGGCCCGTCACCCCAGGTGCCGTGCGAGGTGAAGCCCAGCGTCCCGCAATAGAACGCTTCGCTCGCTGTTACATCGGCAACCTGAAGAACGGGCATCGCGCGGATCATTGGTGCCCCCGCAACATGCCCGACCGCCGCCTTACGGATCGACGCGTGCCGTAGCAGATCCGGTCACGACGGTCTTGCCGTCCTGGTTGGTCGTCTCCAGCATCAAGTCGACGACCTGCTCACCGCCTTCTTCTCGCACTTCAACGACGGTTGCCTTGGCCGTCAATGTGTCGCCCGGCCAGACCTGATTGGTGAAGCGGACGCCGTATTTCTTCAGGCGACCATCGCCGACATAATTGGTCAGCATCTTGCCGGTCAGCCCCATCGACAGCATCCCGTGCGCGAATACGCCCGGATAACCCGCAGCTTCCTTGCAATACAAATCATCGGTATGCAGCGGATTGTAGTCTCCCGATGCGCCCGAATACATGACGAGCTGTGTGCGGGTCAGATCGTCGACGACGATTTCCTGGTGGGTATCGCCTTCTTTCAACTGGCTTGCGTTCAGTGCCATATCGTTTCCTCCCTCAGCTCTGCTCGACCGGGCGTTCGGTCTTCACGCCGACGCCGCGCGAGGTGATGACGAGTTCACCATTCTGGTCGCGGTATTCCTGAATCGTCTCGGTGAACATGAGCTTGCCGGCGCGCTTGCTTTCTTTTTCCCAGGTCTTGCCCGGCTTGACCGTCACGGTCAGCTTGTCACCCGGCTTGAGCTGGCGATGATATTCGAAATGTTGCTCGGCATGCAGTCCGCCGGTGCTCTTCGACGGCTCGGTCAGCCCTGTCGGGTTCTTGCCCGATCCGAACCAGGACTGGCTCGGCCGCCAACGCAGGAAATAGTCGGGGTCGAACTGGGCGACCGCGCGGGGGAATGTCGGCGGCGCGATGACATGCCCAACCTCCGTCGTCTTGGCATACTCCTCATCGTGATAGATCGGATTCTCGTCACCGACAGAGCGGGCGAACATCATGATATGCGACCCCTCGACGGGCATCTTGATTTCGTCGGACACGGATATGTCTCCTTTTGCGCGCGATGGAACGTTGTTTCGGTTCAAGCTGAAATATTAGGCAGGCAACACGGATTTGCGCAATCCCAACCCGCGTAGCAATTGCACGGTTCCGGCCCCTTTTCCAACGCGCGCTGGATTGATAGGTTCCCGCTTCCACACGACACCCCCTCCCCTGCGCGAGTCCCCTTTATGAACACACCGAATATTCCGACGCCGCTCGAGCTGCCATCAACGACCGTCAAGCCGGAATGGATTGACTTCAACGGTCATATGAACGTCGCGTACTACCTGCTGGCCTTCGATCAGGCGTCGGAAACCCTGGACGCCTTTATGGGGCTATCGCCGGAATACCGGGCGCAGACCAAGAATGGAACGTTCGCGGGCAACATCAACATCGCCTACCGGCAGGAGGTCAAGGAAGGCGACCCGTTACGAATGACCGGACAGGTTATCGCCTGCGACGAGAAGCGCGTGCATTACTGGCTGGAGATGTTCCACGGCACCGAAGGCTATCTCGCCGCGACCGCCGAATACATGATCCTGCATATCGACATGTCGGTGCGCCGCGTCGCCCCTATGGCGCCGGACCTGGTCGACTGGATCCGTCAGGTGCGCGATGCGCACGCAGTGCTGGGCACCCCGGAAGGGCTCGGCAAGGTCATGAAGGTGCCCGCCTGATGCCCGATACCGTCGATATCCCAGCACCTCTGGAAATGCATACCGAAACGGTTCGGCCCGAATGGATCGACCATAACGGCCACATGAACGTCGCCTATTACGTGCTCGCCTTCGACGAGGCCGCGGGCGCCCTGTCCAGTTATCTGGGGATTGGCCAGGAATACCGGAACCGCTCGGGCAATGGCACTTTCGTCGGCGATTTCCACGTCCACTACATCCAGGAAGTGATGGAAGGCGACCCGCTGCGCTTCAGCCACCGGCTCGTCGACTGCGACGAAAAACGGGTGCATTATTGGCAGGAGATGTACCACGCCGAGAAAGGTTATCTGGCGGCGGAAGCCGAAACCATCACGCTGCATATCGACATGTCTGCTCGCAAGGTCGCACCCTTTCCGCCGGAAGTCCAAGAGCGCATCACAGCGGTCTACGAGGCCCACAAACACCTGCCGTTGCCGGAAAATCTCGGACGACAAATCAAAGTGCGACGGCGCTAACCCACCCGCCCATATGTCTCCCAAACCAAACTAGCGGCGGCCACATCTTCGGCCGCCATGCCGACGGAATCGAAGATCACCGTGGCGCCGGGCTCCAGCGTTTTATCGCCCGCGAGGATTTCCCCGGCTTCCGCAAAGATGGCCGCACCCGATCCGCGGATATTCCCCGACTCGCTCTCCGTTCCGGTCCTCGATTCAACGATGACGACGTTCTGCATGGCCGCATCGTCGAGTTCCCGTCCACTATTGCTGTTCCAGCCGACCGCTGCGACGACCGCTCTCTGTTTCAGCCAGGCGCCTTTCAGGATCGGTTCTTTGGCCGCTGTCGCGGTGACAACGACGTCGGCATCCGCAACGGCGTCCTCCGCGGATAGGACGCGCGCGCCGACCTCTTCGGCCAATTGCGCCACATTCTCCGTGGATCGGCCCCATACCCGGATATCGTCGAACGGCCGCACCAGGCGAAGCGCGCTTACATGCGCACGCGCCTGCACCCCTGTGCCGAGAATGGCCAAGCTGCGCGCATTCGCCGGCGCCACCTTGTCGACAACCGCCGCCGATACCGCCGCCGTGCGCATCTCGGTAATCAGCCGGCCATCCAACACCGCCAACGGTTCCCCCGTCTCCGCCTCAAACAGCACGATCAAGGCATGATGGGTGTGCAAATCGTGCTTGGCATTCTCGGGGTAAAAGGTGACCAGCTTGGCACCCACGGACTCGCCCGTCGCCGCCGGCATCATGCCAAAAAATCCGCCATGTTCCACAACATCGAGCATCTGACGGCCCGGTTGCACGACGCGTCCTTGCGAATAGTCGATGAGCGCGCGCGCCATGGTTGGGATGAGATCTTCCATGGACAGCAGAGCCCGCACCTCCGCTTCGTCCAAAAATACGATCTTTGCGCTAGCCATGATTTCTCTACCGCGTGTAGTTCATGCCGAGCCGGCCGCCATCGACATAGATGGTTTCACCGGTGACGTAGCTCGCCTTATCACTGGCGAGAAAGGCGACGACATTTGCGATTTCACGCGGCTCGCCGATGCGGCCGAGCGGCGTCCGCGAAAGCACCATCTCCATGGCTTCCGGATTGGCGTTCACACCCGCCATCATTTCCGTATCGATGGAACCCGGACCGACCGCATTGACCCGTATGCCATGCGGCGCCAGCGCCAAGGCCGACGCCTTGGTGAGCTGCATGATGCCGCCCTTGGATGCGCAATAGGCCGAAATCGACGGTATCGCCACCTGCGCGTTAATCGACGACATATTGACAAT
This sequence comes from Alphaproteobacteria bacterium, assembly GCA_012103325.1. Lineage (GTDB taxonomy): Bacteria > Pseudomonadota > Alphaproteobacteria > UBA8366. Next base: position 83,834 of record WLWY01000016.1, on the reverse strand, counting down.
CGAGCCCTTGATCCCGGCCGCAACCATTGCCTTTGCAGCACGCTGGCTGGCGACAAACGTACCCGTCAGATTAACGTCGATGACCTTTTGAAACTGCTCCAGCGGCAAGTCCAGAAAGTCGCCCGGAAGCGCGACACCGGCATTGTTGACAAGGATCGAAACCGCTCCCTGCTTCGCTTCGACACTATCGAAAAGCGCGGAAATTTGTGCGGCGTCGCCCGCGTCGAAACGGTATCCAACGGCACCGTCCCCGATTTCAGCGGCGGCTTCCACTGCGCCATCGCCATTGATGTCGGCGACGGCCACCTGTGCACCGTCCGCCGACAGTGCTTGCGCACAGGCAAGGCCAATACCCTGTGCCCCGCCTGTTACGAGTGCGATTTTCTGCAGCTCTGCCATCTCGTCTCCTCCTACCAAAGCTATTTTTGGTGTTGCGCCATTCTGTTCGACGGCACCTCCTGCAGGCTATTATAGGCCCAGCGCGCGTCGAAGCCGTTTGCTATTTAAATACAAACGCAGCGCGGCGAACCAAGGGAGAAGATCCGATGAGTCCAGCGGCCACTCTGGAGACGCCGAAACAGACACGTTACGACGTGGTGATCGTCGGTGGTGCGATGTACGGGTCGTCAGTGTCCTGGTTTCTGTCCGACAACCCGGACTTCGACGGGTCGATCCTTGTCGTCGAGCGCGATCCAACATACGAGTTTACGTCGACCGCGCGCACGAACAGTTGCATTCGCCAGCAATTCTCCAACGAAATCAATGTGCGCGTATCACAGTTCGGCGCCGAATTCGTGAAGAACTTCCGCGAATTCATGGGCGGGGACCCGCGGGTCCCCGACGTCCCTTTGCAGAGCTTCGGATACATGTACCTCGCCAGCGACGACACCTTTGCGGAAAGTTTGCGGGAAAGCCAAAAGATCCAGGCCGCCTGCGGCGCGGCGACGAAAATCATGTCGGCCGAGGAGATCAAACGGGATTACCCGTTCTACAATGTCGACGACATTATCGTCGGCAGCATCAACCTCGTCGATGAAGGCTATTTCGAGGGCAGCACGCTGTTCGACTGGTGGAAGCGGTCCGCGCGTGAAAAGGGGACCGAGTACATCACCAACGAGGTCGTCGCGATGACCCTCAACGCGGCGGGCAACAAGGTCGAGAGCGTAACCCTTAAATCCGGTGAGATCGTCGCCTGCGGCACCGTTGTCAACGCATCGGGCCCGCGCGCCGCACGCACGTGCGGCATGGCGGGGATCAAAATCCCCGTCGAACCGCGCAAGCGATATACGTTCATTTTCGATGCCGAGACTCCGCTCGACCGCGACTTGCCCCTGACCATTGACCCGTCCGGTGTGCATATGCGCAGCGACGGCATGTACTACCTCGCCGGCTGTCCGCCGGATGACGACCCGGCCGTCGATTACGACGATTTCGAACAGGATCACAGCATTTGGGAAGAAAAGGCCTGGCCGATGATCGCCGCACGCATTCCGCAGTTCGAAGCCATCAAGCTGACCAACTCCTGGGTCGGGCACTACGCGTTCAACACCTTCGACCACAACGCCATTCTTGGGCCGCATCCGGAAGTCGAGAACTTTATCTTCGTCAATGGGTTTTCCGGACACGGCTTCCAGCAGTCGCCGGCCATGGGACGCGGCACGTCGGAACTCATCACCTACGGCGAATACCGCACGCTCGACCTAAGCCCCTTCAACTACACCCGGATTGTCGAGAACCGCCCCTTCGTCGAAAAGGCGGTTATCTGAAAACCGGGCCGTGATCAAAAGCTCGGCTTCGTCGGGAACGGCGTGAGCTGAAGCTCGTGCGTCCAGCATGACCGGTCCTGCGTATGCAGATAGTAGAACGCCTCGGCGATCTTGACCGGGTTGATCACGATATCCGGGTTCTCCTGCGCCTTCGGCAGCGCCCTTGTGCCCGGTGAATCGATAAGGCCGTCGATCACCACATTGGCGACGTGGATGCCGTGTTCGGAATACTCCTCGGTCAGCACCTGCGCCAGGGTGCGCATCATCACGCGGGGGTAGTAGAGCGACTCGCCGGTATTGCGCTTGGTCCCGCGCAGCGATTTGGAGTTGTTCGAAAACAGAAACGACCCCTCGCCTTTCTGCCGCATCGCGGGCAGGACTTCCTTCGCGACGAGGAACGGTCCTCGGCTGGCGATATGCTGTGCGGTATCGAACATCGACACTTCAATGTGCTCCAGCAGTTCCTTCTCCGGCGGCAGGTCGCGCCCTTCCAGGTAACCGGCGTTATAGACCAGAGCGTCCGGATCGCCCGCCTCGCTACGGATTGTCGCAAACGCCGACTTGACGGAATCCTCCGAGACAAGATCCAGTTCCGTAACCATGCATTGGCCGCCCTGTTCCTCGATAGCCGCCGCCAGCGCCGCCGCGTTGGACGCTGTGCGAGTCGTCAGCACGGTGAAGAAACCCTCCTGCGCAAACTTCTGCGCAATCGCACCCCCAACGCCCCAGCGCACGCCGACCGGCAACTCGCTATCGTCCAGCGCCTTGCCATGCGCAAGCTTGGTATTGCGGCCATCCGACTGCCATTTGGATGTGGCGCCGACGACCACCGCGACGGGCTTGTTCAATGTGTTTGCATTAGCCATTAGGAAACTCCTTTTTTGCGATCCCAACCCCACCAGGCGCACAGCGCCTCTCCCATAATCAACCGCTTGTCCGCGTCATTGAGCCAGGGCAGTTCCTCGGTGAACATTGCCACGCATTGCGCCCAGGAACAGGGCATCTTGGTGATGTCCGTGCCCCAGAACATGCGGTTCGGGCCGAACGCGTCGTAGATCTGTTGCAGGTAGGTGTGCATGGCAGGAAACGGGTAGGCCTCGCTGGAATAGCCCGGCGCGCCGGTCGCCTTCACCGCGATGTTGGAATGTTTCGCCAGCGCCAGCAGTTCTGGGATGTGGGCCATGGCTTCCACGTCTTTCAACTGCGTCGTGCCGCCGCGGCCGCCGAGATGATCGATGGTCAGGCGCAGACCCGGATGACGTTCCGCAACGCCGCCGAGGACGGTCAGCGAGTCCGTCGCCAGCATGGCAATCGGCACATCCGCTTCTTCCGCCGCCGCCCACAGCCAGTCGAGCGTCCCCTCGGCCACCCATTGCCGCACGGGATCGGTCAGGAAGGTGTAGCGCAGGCCGAGCATGCCATCTTTTTTCCAGTCCGCGATTTTCTCGCGCGAGGCGGGATCGTCGAGTGGCAAGGAGCCCATGACCGCGAACCGTCCGGGGTAGTCCTTCACCGCCGCAAACGCCATCTCGGTCGACTTCGGATCCCAGCCCGGCGGATGAATGACCGCCGCATCGACACCGCCCTCGTCCATCAGGCCAATGGCCTCTTCCGGGGTGAAGGCTGTCACCTGTATGTGCGACTGGTTGCTCGGCAAGCCGGTTCCCCAGAGATGAATTTGGGCGTCGACGATCTGCATCGCGGTCTCTTCCTTCGTTCGTGCGTATCGGTAAGCCTAGTATGATTGCGCGGACGGTGCGAGACGCTATCCTCTCTCCAGGAGGACAAGCCATGAACATCACCCGTATCTATACCGACGCCGACGGCGAATCTCATTTCGACGAGGTCGAGGAGCCGGATGTCGAGTTCCGCAGCAACGCCAATTACACGCGGGCAATCGATGCGTACGGTTTGATGTTCCGCAGGACCGAACCGCTCGGCGACAGGCCCCCGCTCGGCGATTGGCACACGGCCCCGCAGCGGCAGTACGTAATGTTCCTGAAGGGCGAGACGGAAATCGAGGTCAGCGACGGTGAAAAGCGGTTGTTCAAGACAGGTGACGTCTTTCTGGTCGAGGACACGACCGGTAAGGGCCACCGCAATCTCAGGCTCCACAAGGAGCCGGAACTTTGGGCCTTCGCCCGGGCGCACTGACTGGCATCGGAGACGGCACGTGAAATTGAGAGAGGTCACCGCCGTCCACCCCCACCCTAGCCCTCCCCCCTCAAGGGGGAGGGAAACCAAATCCGTAGTCTTTTTTTTACTGTCCCTTCCCCCTTGAGGGGGGAAGGTTAGGAAGGGGGTGGAAACGCGATCGTCACTGACGAGAACAATTACGAGACCAGCGGCATCACATCCCTCGAGAACGCCTCCATCCGGTCCAGCATCTCCGACTCCGCGTTCGCCGTGAGGTTCAGAATCATCATGCTCACGCCGGCATCGGCAAAGGTACGGATGTCTTCCGCGCGTTGTTCCGGCGAGCCGGTGAAGCTGAGCCGGCTGCCGTCCTGCCGCGCCTGCTCCGCCTCATTGTGGAAGGCGCAGTTGTAGGCAAGCGTGATCGTCGCCGGGTCGCGCCCCGCCGCGTCCGCCAGACCAAACAGTTTATCGCGCCGCGCGCTGTAGGCGTCCACCGTGTCCATGCGGAATTTCGGGTTGCTGCCGAACGGGTACCAGCCGTCGCCGTGCGAGACGACGCGGCGCAGCGCCGGCATGCTTTCGCCGCCGATCCAGATCGGCGGGTGTGGGTCCTGCACTGGCCTGGGGTCGGTCTGGATGTTGTCGAACTTCACGAATTCGCCGTCATAGCGCGGCGCCGCTTCGGTCCAGGCCGCTTTCATCGCGTCGATATATTCGTTGGTCACCTGCCCGCGCGCTTCGAACGGCGGCAAGCCCAGCGCCTCGAACTCCTCGCGCATCCAGCCAGCACCCACGCCGACCGCGATGCGACCGCCGGATAGCACATCCATCGTTGCAATCGACTTCGCCATGAACAGCGGATTGCGGTGCGGTATGACGATAACGGAGCTTAGCAGGCGGATCCTGTTCGTCGCGGCGGCGAGCCAAGCCATCAGGGTGAACTGCTCCATGCAGTCCGATCCGCCGACATCAAGCCAGGTGAAGCGGCCGGTCTCGCTATAGGGATACTTCGCTTCAACCGTCTTCGGGATGACGATGTGGTCTGAGACGGTGAGATACCCGTAGCCCCATTCCTCCGCCTTCTCGGCGATCCGGCGGAGCGTGTCGGGCTTGGCCAAAGGGCCGCGGAACGGTGCGCTGACGCCGAATTGCATGAGATGTCTCCCTGTTGGTGTGATTTGTTGACGGATACTACAGCGCCGCCACGCCGCATTGCGAGTTGTTCCATGCAGGACCAGACCCTAAGCTTTCGCAGGCAGGATTCTCCAAGGAGATGTTTTGATGGCCGATACAAGTCAATTGACGCGTGAGATCGAAGAACTCGAAACGGCGGCGAAAACCTACGACGCGCAGCACGAGTTCATCGACGATTTCGCCTATCCGCAGGGCACGCAGATCGCGGTGAATTTCACCGCCGATTTCGATGCGATGCTGTTCCGGCGCTTCCTCAACGAAACGCCGATGCAGCTGGCGCAAGGCGAATTCGGCGGCAGGGTCGGCATCTGGCGCCTAATCGAACTGTTCAACAGCCACAAGGTGAAGGCGACGATCTTCACGCCGGGCCGGATTTGCGAACTCTACCCGCAGGCGCTCGTTGCCGCGCATAAGAGCGGACATGAGATCGCAGATCATATGTGGGAACACCATGTGCCGAAGGACATGCAGCTCGAACATGATCATATCCAGAAGTCGACCGCGGCGCTGGAGAAGACGGTCGGCAAACGCCCGGTCGGCACGCGGAGCCGGCACACGAACTCGCTGCTGAAAGAGGAAGGTTATATCTACAATTCGCACGGCTCGCCGACCCATCTGCCGCATTACATGCGCGACGAGGATGGCGAGAACTGCCTGCTCAATATCCCCTTCCACTACGCCATCGACGACGCGATGTTCTTCAGCTTCGCCTGGTTGAGCAGCGAGAACGCAGCCCAGCGCATCACCGACCCCAACCGGGTGTTCGATCTGTGGTGGGCGGCCTTCCAGCAGCAATACCGGCAGGGCGGTTATCTCAATATCTGCCTGCACCCATTCGTGTCCGGTCGGGCGATGCGGATCGAGATGCTCGACCGGCTGATCGCACGCATGAAGACCTTGCCGGGCGTCTGGTTCCCAACCTGCGAAGAGGTCGCGCGCTATTGCCTCGACGCCTTCCCGCCGAAAGGAGCCTGAGCCATGCCCTGGAAAGACGGCTATACGATTTCCGACGAGAAGAGCCTGACCGACGGCGAAGTCCGCTGGCCCGACGGCAACCGCGTCTGCGTCACCGTGATGCTCGACCTCAGCCTCGCAAGCGGCCCGCAGGGGCTCACCGCCGCGGATTTGCGCAATGCCAACGCGACCTTTGGGATGAACGAAGGGTTCGATCAAGTCCGTTCAATTCTGAACCGTTTCAATATTAGGGCGACCGTCACGGTCCCGGCGGCGATGGCCAATATCCTGTCCGACTCGATCCTGGCGCTGTGCGACGACGGGCATGAAATCGCGGCCCAGGGTCTCAAGCATGAAGACGTCAGCGAATTGAGCCGCGAGGATGAAAAAGCGCGACTCGACATGACGACGGAGATCCTGACGAAACTGACCGGGCAGCGGCCCGATGGCTGGTTCTCGCTGCCCCGCGCCGGCGACCCGTTCGCCGTCGGCACGGTCAGTCCGAACACGATGGACCTGCTGATCGATGCCGGTTACCGCTACATGGGCAACGGGTTGTCGGACGACATTCCGCATTACTGGGTGACCGATTTCGACAGCCAACGCGCGATACTGACGCTGCCCTATTTCTATCATTTCGACGACCAGTTCTTCCTGATGTTCCCTAAGAAAGGGACAGGCCTGGAACACGCCGACACGCTGTTCGCCAATTGGTGTGCGGAGTTCGACGCGCAATACCGGCGCGGCCGCTACTTCAACATGACCCTGCATCCGCATGCGATCGGCTGGTGCAACCGGCTCAAACTGCTGGAGGATTTCCTGTCCCGAATGCGCGATTTCCCCGGCGTCTGGAATCCGACCGCCGGCGCCGTCGCGCGTTACTGGGCGGAGACTTATCCTCAGGAAACGGCGCTCACGCTGGAACCCAGTATCTGGAAGGATTATCCCGGCAGCCTCAGCTGAGCGCCGGCGGTGATCTGGCGGTTTCGTGAACCAGCGTGATTTTTCTCGAGTTCTACCGAGACCACCTTACATGGGACAGATCTTACTATGCTAAGGAACGGGTGCGTCTCATGCCGCTGATGCGAAAATTTCTACCCGCCATCGTCGCGATTGCGATACCGATCACCGCATCTTTTGCACAGGAGGCCGGAAAACCGGTATCGGAGGCGGATGCGCTCGTGCGCGCGGTCTTCAACCCACAAGTTTCCGATGAGGAACTCCGGCGTGTCGACGAACGGGGCGTCACCGGCGCCTTGTTGGAACCGCCGATCTCGTCACGGCAGGACGCGCTGCAGCGCATCGAGGCGCGCGGTAAAACGGACGTCGTGCCGGGCCTGATCATGTACCTGCGGGTCAGCTACGACACGCAGCGCGTTCTGGCCACTCTCCGGAAGCTGACCGGTGCCGATCCTGGACCAAAATGGGAAGACTGGATGCTGTGGCAGGAAGCCCACCCAGAGATTACCGCGTTCGAGGGGCATGACGGATTCGTCGCCGATCAGATGGCCCGCATCGACCCCAATTTCCGGCTGTTCCTGAAACAGGGCATCAAGCATGAGATCCGGCTCGAAGAGATCGCCTGGGGCGGCGTCGTCAAGGACGGCATCCCCGCGCTCACCAACCCGAAACTCATCGATCCAAAAGACGCCGAATACAAGATACAGCCGGACGAGCTGGTCTTCGGCATCTCGATCAACGGCGACACGCGGGCCTACCCGTTGCGGTTCCTCGACTGGCACGAAATGTTCAATGATGTCATCGGCGGCAAACCGGTCTCCCTCGCCTATTGCACGCTGTGCGGCTCCGGCATCTTGTTCGAAACGACGGTCGCGGGCCGCGAGAAACCGTTTGTGTTCGGGTCGTCTGGTTTTCTCTTCCGCTCCAACAAGCTGATGTACGACACCGAAACGAATTCGCTGTGGAACCAGTTCACTGGCCGGCCCGTCGTCGGTCCGCTGACGGGCTCCGGGATCGAGCTGAAGATCCTGCCAGTCGTCATCACCCGCTGGGACAAGTGGTTCAAGGCGCATCCCGACAGCAAAATCCTATCTGATGATACGGGATATTACCGCGACTACCGGCCGGGCCGGCCCTACGGTCAATACTTCGCCAGCCCGGAACTAATGTTCCCGGCGCGGGTCACCGACCGGCGGCTGCAGCCGAAAGATTATGTCTATGCGGTACGCGCACTCGGCGCGGATGGCAAATGGACGGAAAAAGCCTGGGCGCTCACGGCGTTTGACGGCTTCAAGGTGATCAACGACCGCATCGGTTCGCACGCGGTTGTCCTGATCGGCAACGCCGCGAGCCGAACTGTCCGCGCCTACCGGTCGGGTGGATTAACGTTCGCTGCTGAGGCTGAAAGCCGCGACAAGGTACGCGCCGATAACACGGTGTGGGCGGTGACAGAAAAAGCCCTGGTGTCGAAAGATGGCAGAGCGCTTGAGCGGTTACCCGGCCATATCGCCTACTGGTTCGCTTGGCAGGGTTACAAACCGGATGCGGAGTTCGCGACCTCTAAAGCGAGCCGCTAAACGCCGCACGCCGCAAACGTAGATAGGGCGAAAGCGATCGCCCCAGCATATTGATATAAAGCGGGAATTTGGTAGGCGCACGGGGACTCGAACCCCGGACCCGCTGATTAAGAGTCAGCTGCTCTGCCAACTGAGCTATACGCCCCCACGGGCCGCTATAGCAAAGCGACCGGGATTTGTCGATAGACAGAACTAACGCGCGTCGAAAAGGTGAGCGTCCGGTAAAGCAGCCCTGCCTATGATGACGTTGGACTGTTACGCTCAGGTTTGAGCGTAACGCCAGGGGAGCAGTTCGTCGATCCGATTGATTTTATGGTCGGCGATACAGGCTAGCGTGTCGGTTAGCCAGGCCTGCGGATCGACGCCATTGAGTTTTGCTGTCTCGATCAGCGTATAGGCGATGGCGGCTGATTTGCCGCCGGCCTCGGACCCCATGAAGAGATAATTCTTCCGCCCCAGGGCGATGGGCCGCATGGATCGCTCTGCGGTATTGTTGTCGAGTTCAAGAAAGCCGTGATCTAGATATGGTCGCAGCTTCTTCATGCGGGTCAGGGCGTAGCGAATAGCACCGGCTAAGGGTGATTTGCCGGATATCCGGGTCAATTGGGCATGCAGCCATGATTCCAGGTCGTCGAAGATTGGTTTTGATTGGCGCTGCCTGATCTTCACCCGTTGATCCGGCGATTGGCCCCGAACCTCCTTCTCGACGCCATAGAGTGTGGCGATACGTTTTATGGCTTCCTCGGCAATCGCCGATCCCTGAGCTTTGTGGATATCGACGAACTTGCGTCGGATATGGGCCATGCAGGCCACTTCCGTCACCTTGCCCGTGCGGTACAGGTCATTGAACCCCGCATAGCCATCGGCATGCATGAAGCCCGTGAAGTCCGCTAGATGTTCGCGCGGGCGAACGCCCTTCCTGTCGGACGAGAACTGATACCATGCGGCAGGATGCGCCTCTCCGGCCCAGGGTCGTTCATCGCGGACATAGGCCCAAAGCCGCGCGGTCCTGGTTTTACCGGAGCCTGGGGTCAGCATTTTTACCGGCGTATCATCGGCGAAGAGGGCCTGTCCCTTTAAAACATGGCGCGCGACGGCGTCCGCCAAAGGTTCCAACAGAGCCGTGGATTTGCCAACCCAATCGGCCAGGGTGGAGCGGTCCAGATCGATCCCCTCGCGCTGGAATATCTGACTTTGCCGGTACAAAGGCGAATGATCGGCGTACTTGTTGACCAGCACATGGGCCAGTAGGCCAGGACCGGGCCGCCCGTGCTCAATCGGCCGCGACGGCAGGGCTGCCTGATGGAACGTCTCACAGCAGGTGCAGGCCATGCGCGGGCGAACAATCCGGTTCACGACAAAACGTCCGGGGACATATTCCAGTTCCTCGGTGACATCGTCGCCAAGCGTTTTGAGCGCACCGCCGCATTCCCCACAGGCATCGCCCGGCGACAGTGTTGTCTCGTTGCGTGGGAGATGACCGGGCAGCGGTTTACGTTTGGGCTTGTCTTTTGGCGCTGCAGATTGATCTGCATTTGCATCGTCTGACGCGGGCTCCTGCGCGGACGCCGCAATCTCTTCGTCTTCCAGCGTCAACGCCAGTTGATCCAGAGCCTCCGAGCGCGACCCGAAGCGATGCTGGCGCATCCCGGCCAATTGGTGTTGGAGCTTCTCGATCAACACCGCCTGTGACTTCACTTCCGACGCCAGCGATGCCACCAGACCTTTTAATGCGGCAGGTTCATTCGGGAGGTTCTCAGCGTCGTCGAGCATGCCGGCAATCTATCAGCCGCCACCCCGCATGGGAATCCCCGGAAATTGACAACCCTTTGCTGTGAAACGACTTTACCCAGCCGTCAGGGGACGCCACGTTCGTTGTGGTATGCGCCAATCAATCCCTTCCAGCAGCATCGCCAATTGAGCCGGGGTCAGCGCAACCTTGCCCGCTTTCGCAGACGGCCAGACAAACCGTCCCTTCTCCAGACGCTTCGAGAACAGACATGCCCCTTGCCCGTCCCACCAGATCACCTTGATCAGATCGCCACGGCGACCCCGGAAGACGAACAGATGACCGCAATACGGCGCCGCCTTTAGAACCTTCTCTGTTTGCGCTGACAGCCCATTGAACCCCTTACGCATGTCCGTCACGCCGGCCGCAAGCCAAACCTTCGTGTTCGTGGGAACCGGGATCATCCCGACAAGCACCGGAGCAGACGTACGAGCGCTTCGGGATCGTAAGGGCCGCTAATGCTCAAGCGATGACCTCCGGCAAGCGTGACCTCGATCTTGCCTTCGTCACCAACAGGGCGCTCGGCTTCGTGCTCGACGTGACGCGCAATCTCAACCGGCAGGAAACAGGCGGCGTCATCGACCGTGTCACTTCCCGCAAACCGGGGATCTTTCAGCCAGTTGAAAACCTGATTGGCGTTCACATTGTAGCGCCGTGCAACCTGTGAAACCGAAACGCCCGCAAACCGCGTCTGTGCGCAAATCATCCGCTTCTCGTCTGCACTCCAGCGCCGACGCTTGCCCCGCTTCGCCACATCCTGATCCCCGTTAGTGTCCACCTAAACAAGTGGACACTAAACCTCACTTCTTCTGCACGGCAGAGCGGTCAGGCCGGACGCTTACCATTGTAGCGCCGTGCAACCTGTGAAACCGAAACGCCCGCAAACCGCGTCTGTGCGCAAATCATCCGCTTCTCGTCTGCACTCCAGCGCCGACGCTTGCCCCGCTTCGCCACATCCTGATCCCCGTTAGTGTCCACCTAAACAAGTGGACACTAAACCTCACTTCTTCTGCACGGCAGAGCGGTCAGGCCGGACGCTTACCAACAGCCTGCCGCTGGTCGCAGCGCAAACCTTCATGGGCGCAGGTTCAAGTCCAACCACACGACGACGACAACGCAAAGACCCGCCAAAAGGCGGGTCTTTGCGTGGTGGTTGCGGGGGTAGGATTTGAACCTACGACCTTCAGGTTATGAGCCTGACGAGCTACCAGACTGCTCCACCCCGCGGGGGTTTTATTGTGTGTATATCGTGAAGGGGGCGGCCGGATTTCGAAGGTCCGGCCGCGGAGGGTTTCTGATGCCTGTTTTCTGATCTCTGATCCCCCGGGTCAAGCCCGGGGCAGGCTCTGACACCCGTCCATGGAGGGCCTGGCGGCGACCTACTCTCCCACGCCTTAAGACGCAGTACCATCGGCGCGGAGGGTTTTCACGGCCGAGTTCGGGATGGGATCGGGTGGTTCGCCCCTCGCTGTGGCCACCAGACCGTCGATGGACGGGTGTCAGAGCCTGCCCCGGGCTTGACCCGGGGGAACAGAGGACAGAATTCAGAAGCCAGAATGGCGTTCTTAATCGTCCTCCGGTGTGTGATTGCGGTCAGTTTGTGTGTTGGTGTGTATCAAGTTTCGTCTGTTGCGCCCGGTTTCCCCAGTATGGGGTTTGCCGCTGCGCGCGATGGAGATGACTGACAAAAAATCAAGCCGATCGAGCGATTAGTACCAGTAAGCTTCACGCATTGCTGCGCTTCCACACCTGGCCTATCAACGTGGTGGTCTACCACGGCTCTCAGCGAGACCTGGTCTTGAGGGAGGTTTCCCACTTAGATGCTTTCAGCGGTTATCCCGTCCGACCTTAGCTACCCGGCTGTGCTGCTGGCGCAACAACCGGTCCACCAGAGGGTCGTCCATCCCGGTCCTCTCGTACTAGGGACAGATCCTCTCAAGTCTCGTACACCCACGGCAGATAGGGACCGAACTGTCTCACGACGTTCTAAACCCAGCTCACGTACCACTTTAATTGGCGAACAGCCAAACCCTTGGGACCTGCTTCAGCCCCAGGATGTGATGAGCCGACATCGAGGTGCCAAACACTCCCGTCGATATGGACTCTTGGGGAGTATCAGCCTGTTATCCCCGGCGTACCTTTTATCCGTTGAGCGATGGCCCTTCCACGCGGGACCACCGGATCACTATGACCGACTTTCGTCTCTGATCGGCCCGTCGGCCTCTCAGTCAGGCGGGCTTGTGCCATTGCACTCAGCAGCTGATTTCCGACCAGCCTGAGCCCACCTTCGCGCGCCTCCGTTACTCTTTGGGAGGCGACCGCCCCAGTCAAACTACCCACCATGCAGGGTCCCGGACCCGGATATACGGGCCGCGGTTAGATATCAGAAGTAATAAGGGCGGTATTTCAAGGGTGCCTCCACAGAACCTGGCGGCCCTGCTTCAAAGGCTCCCGCCTATCCTACACATGTCACTCCTAATACCACTGCAAAGCTGTAGTAAAGGTGCACGGGGTCTTTCCGTCTGACCGCGGGTACTCCGCATCTTCACGGAGAATTCAATTTCGCTGAGTCTGCGTTGGAGACAGTGGGGAAGTCGTTACGCCATTCGTGCAGGTCGGAACTTACCCGACAAGGAATTTCGCTACCTTAGGACCGTTATAGTTACGGCCGCCGTTTACTGGGGCTTCGATTCAAAGCTTGCACCTCTCCTCTTAACCTTCCAGCACCGGGCAGGCGTCAGACCCTATACGTCGTCTTGCGACTTCGCAGAGCCCTATGTTTTTAGTAAACAGTCGCCACCCCCAATTTTGTGACACCCATACTCGGTTGCCCGAATATAGGTCACCCTTATCCCGAAGTTACGGGTGCATTTTGCCGAGTTCCTTCAACGCAGTTCTCTCAAGCGCCTTGGTATGCTCTACCAGTCCACCTGTGTCGGTTTGGGGTACGGTCTATAGCTGGGGCTATTTCCTGGAACGTATTCGCTGCCCTCTCAATCCGATAAGAAAGAACAACTTACTACATTCGTCACATCCCAGCAGGCCGAGGAATATTAACCTCGTTCCCATCGCCTACGGCTTTCGCCCTCGGCTTAGGGGCCGGCTCACCCTGCGCGGATTAGCCTTGCGCAGGAACCCTTGGACTTACGGCGAGAGTGTTTCTCACACTCTTTATCGCTACTCATGTCAGCATTCTCACTTCCGATACCTCCAGGCTTCCTCACGGTTGCCCTTCACAGGCCTACGGAACGCTCCGCTACCACTCCAGAAGTCAGATAACAGAAGCCAGAAAGTCAGAGGACTTCCAGGCTTATTGCTTCCGCCAGTTCTTCGACAGACCCACCAACATCTTCGAGACCTCATGGTACTCGTCGCGCCAATGGCGCCACATCGCCTCGTCGATGTAGCCCAAGTCCAGGCAATACCGTGCCCAGACCCGCATCTCGTCACTCGAACCGGTCGCAATCAGAAGATAACGTTTGAATTCTGCCGCCGAACTGCGTTGCTTCGCAAACCCTTCCGCGATATTCGCGCAAATCGATTTGCTTGCCCGTCGAACCTGGTCACCCAGGGCCCACTGCTCGATAGCAGGAAAGTCCAAGCTCGCACGATGGACTTCCAACGATATCCGATAGGCTCGTTTGAAGACTTCAAGGTCTTCGAAACTCTCAACCCGATCCGACATCGTCTCTCCTTTCACAAACCAGAACGGCAAACTGCACATTCTGGTTTCTGGCTTCTGATAACTGACTTCTGGAATCCGCAGCTTCGGTGTATGGCTTGAGCCCCGTTACATCTTCGGCGCAGGACGGCTTAAATCTAGACCAGTGAGCTGTTACGCTTTCTTTCAAGGATGGCTGCTTCTAAGCCAACCTCCTGGTTGTCTTGGCCTTCCCACATCCTTTCCCACTTAGCCATAACTTAGGGACCTTAGCTGGCGGTCAGGGCTGTTTCCCTCTCGACGACGGACCTTAGCGCCCGCCGTCTGTCTGCCATGCTGTACTCATCGGTATTCGGAGTTTGGTTAGGTTTGGTAAGGCTCGCGCCCCCCTAGCCCATCCAGTGCTCTACCCCCGATGGTAAACACATGACGCACTACCTAAATAGTTTTCGCGGAGAACCAGCTATTTCCGAGTTTGATTGGCCTTTCACCCCTAGCCACAGGTCATCCCCCCATTTTTCAACATAGGTGGGTTCGGTCCTCCAGTAGGTCTTACCCTACCTTCAACCTGCCCATAGCTAGATCACTCGGTTTCGGGTCTAATCCCACGAACTGTACGCCCTATTCAGACTCGCTTTCGCTGCGCCTACGCCTATCGGCTTAAGCTTGCTCGAGAGATTAAGTCGCTGACCCATTATACAAAAGGTACGCGGTCACGGGCTCGCTAAAAGCGAGCCCTCCAGAAGTCAGTCATCAGAACCCAGAAGCCAGAAGCCGTTTGAAAGGAGGCGCATCGCCTCAATCCAACGCTTTCTGTCTTCTGATTTCTGTCTTCTGATTTCTGAGCGGCTCACCTTGAGTGAGCCCGCTCCCACAGTTTGTAAGCATTCGGTTTCAGGAACTATTTCACTCCCCTCATCGGGGTGCTTTTCACCTTTCCCTCACGGTACTAGTGCACTATCGGTCGCCAAGGAGTACTTAGGCTTGGAGGGTGGTCCCCCCACGTTCAGACAGGATTTCACGTGTCCCGCCCTACTCGAGCCCACCTATCAACCTGTACCCATACGGGACTGTCACCCTCTATGGTGCGCCTTTCCAGACGCTTCTGGTTGATCGATAAGTGGAACTGGCCTGGTCCGCGTTCGCTCGCCACTACTGACGGAGTCTCGGTTGATGTCCTTTCCTCCAGCTACTGAGATGTTTCAGTTCGCTGGGTTTGCCTCGCATGGCTATGTATTCACCATGCGATGACCCTAATGGGCCGGGTTTCCCCATTCGGATATCCGCGGATCAATGCCTATTGGCGGCTTCCCGCGGCTTTTCGCAGCCTATCACGTCCTTCATCGCCTCTTGGCGCCAAGGCATCCACCAAATGCCCTTCTTATGCTTGATCTTCTATTCAGTCGAATCCATCGCGCACAGGGACAAACCCCACACACAACAGACTCCGCTTGATACAAGTACTGCCGCAATCACGTCTTCACGATATTTTAGAACCGGTGACCATGAACAAACGGTCACGCGTAATTCCTATATTCCAAACTTGTCTGGCACGATCAATCTTGCCGCGAGGGGAGAAGGGGACAGCCCATCTCCGCTAAAGCTGCGACGGGCACGCCTACATCTAACGATCTCCAGGTGGCTAACCACCCGGAGCTCGAAGAGCGTAGGGTGGTGGAGCCGATCGGGATCGAACCGACGACCTCCTGCTTGCAAAGCAGGCGCTCTCCCAACTGAGCTACGGCCCCGATCAAAAACCGGTTCCGGTCTTCCCAAACCAACAGCCCATCAACCCACCCAAGAACAAACAGCCATCAGACTGTCCCTCCGGGGGATTAAACAATCTTCTGATTGTTTAATGGTGGGCCTGGGAAGACTTGAACTTCCGACCTCACGCTTATCAAGCGCGCGCTCTAACCAACTGAGCTACAGGCCCGATATCCGCGCAAAAAAGACGGGACAATCGCAATGCCAAATGCCCCGGCCAAACAAGGGTTCAGCCACCAATGCCTACCGGCCTATCCGGTAGCCGATGTCTGAACCTTGGAAGGGATACGTGGACGGCGGGACCGGTCATCTTCGCCGATCCGCTGCTCCATAATGTCTGGTCTCTCTCCAGACTTGTTACTGTGTCTAAATAAAACATCCAGAGATTGGAGAATTCCAACCTGCCAAACGTTTCCTTAGAAAGGAGGTGATCCAGCCGCAGGTTCCCCTACGGCTACCTTGTTACGACTTCACCCCAGTCGCTGACCCTACCGTGGTCGGCTGCCTCCTTGCGGTTAGCGCACCGG
>WLWY01000016.1:0-65000 GCA_012103325.1 Alphaproteobacteria bacterium | reverse complement strand
CTTCAGTTTCGACGTCGATTTCCAGCGCGATGTCCAACCCAACGACTCGTTCGATATCATGTATGAACGGCGCTACGACGAAGCGGGCATCGCGGTCGTCGAAGGCAATATCCTGATCGCCGAAATGATGCTGAGCGGCAAAAAAGTCCGCCTTTATCGTTATCGCACGTCGGAAGGCGACATCGACTATTTCGACAACAAAGGCCGCAGCGTCCGTAAGGCGCTGATCCTGACGCCCATCGACGGCGCGCGCATTTCCTCCGGTTACGGCCGGCGGCGTCATCCGATCCTCGGCTATACCAAAATGCACCGTGGCATCGATTTCGCCGCACCGCGCGGCACGCCGGTTTATGCCGCCGGCCATGGCACGATCGAGGTTGCGGGCCGCAACGGCGGATATGGCAAATACGTCCGTATCCGCCACAACGGATCCTACAAGACGGCCTATGCCCATTTGAAAGGCTACGCGCGCGGCATTCGGCGCGGCAAACGTGTGCGTCAGGGTCAGGTCATCGGCTATGTCGGTTCCACCGGCCGCTCGACCGGCCCGCATCTGCACTACGAAATACTCCATGCAGGGCGGCAAATGAATCCGAAGCGCCTCAATCTGCCGAGCGGCCGCAAATTGGCCGGTGCGGAATTGAAGCGCTTCCGTACGGCCCGCATCGAATTGGAACGGCAATACGCGACGCTGCCGGCAGTCACGCAGACCGCCAAGAAATGCGGCACCTGCTAGACCCGATTCCTAATTTCTGAGATCGCCGGCGACGGCGTAAAGCGCATCAAGGCAACCGCCGCCGAGCCGCCGGCAGCGGTCCGGCGACCATCCGTTACGTGCGTCAGCCGCGTCCGCATTGTCCTTGAACGGCATCTCCAAGGTCATTGCCAGCGCCCCGAAATACTCGGCAACATGGGCCGTACACATCGAGAGATTGCCCTTGCCCGGCGGCGCTTTCGGATATCCATGCTCGGTCTGGTAATCGGGGTTGGCGCGCAATAAAGCCTCGTCATAGGTGGCACGTAATGCGATCTGCCGTTCCGTCAGCGACGGAATACCATCGGATCCGGCGATAAACACATAAGGCAGCCCCTCGTCACCATGCACGTCGAGACAGAAGTCGACGCCCGTCTCGCGCATGCGCGCGCGCGTGAGGAAAACTTCGGGGCTGTTCTCCATGGAGGGTTCGGCCCACTCGCGATTCAGGTTTGCACCCACGGCATTGGCGCGCAAATTGCCGCGAATGGCGCCATCCGGGTTCATATGGGGCACGACATAGAGTACCGCCGCATCAAGCACCGCGCGCGCAACCGGATCGGCTTCATCTGTCAAACGGTCAAGAAAACCTTCCATCCACCACGACGCCTGGCTCTCCCCCGGATGCTGCCGGCCAATCGTCCAGCACACTCGCTTGCCTTCACCCGGCGCGCCGACAATCAGCAGATCCAGGTCGGCACTGTCAATCGTTTGTCCTAAGACCTCATGACGTACGCGCGGCGACGCGAGACAACGCGCGAGATAATCGCGCTGACGTTCCGCGGAATAGGGTGCGAAATACGCGTAATAAACTGAATCCCGTTCCGCTTTATGGCGGATCGTCAGCACACCGTCCTGATAGTCTGTTGGCACGCGAAACCAGTCGACCCGATCGTAGGATGCAACCGCGTTATATCCCTCCCAACCCGACGTATAGCTCGCTTTGCCCGCGTTCTCTATCCGATAGGCGCAGTCCAGGTTCCAAACACCGCTGGCCCGGAAGTGAAACCACTGAAAGAAGTCAGCATTCGAGTCCTTGCGTATCGTAAGCCGCACTGCTGTCGGGTTACTCGCATCGATAACCTCGATATTTCCGGAATCAAAGTTTGCATCGATATGCATACCTTTTCTTCTCCCACCCTCTGCCAAAAAATCGGGCCGGTGAATTGGTTCCTTCACCGGCCCGGCGCATCCGATCGATGCGATTATTACGCCGCTTCAGCCGCGACCGCTTCACCGTTGATCACCAGCCCATCGTCGTCAGCACTGACATGAACCGTATCGCCATCCGCGATTTTGCCTTCGAGGATGAGGCTGGCGATCGGATTTTGCAATGCGCGTTGAATGGCACGTTTCAACGGCCGAGCCCCATAGACCGGATCGTAGCCCGCATCGCCGAGCCAGGTCTTCGCCGCGGCATCCAGTTCCAGCACGATCTTGCGGTCGTCGAGCAGACCTTGCAACCGCTGTAACTGGATATCGACGATACCCGTCATATGGTCACGGGTCAGCCTGTGGAACAGCAGGATCTCGTCTAGGCGGTTGAGGAATTCCGGACGGAACGCGGACCGTACGACCGCCATAACCGGTTCGCGCACAGCGCCTGAATCCTCGCCTTCCGGCTGGTTGGCCAGAATTTCCGCGCCCAAATTGGAAGTCATGACGATCACGACGTTCGAAAAATCGACCGTGCGGCCTTGGCCATCGGTGAGACGACCATCATCGAGCACCTGAAGCAGAACATTGAAAACGTCCGGATGCGCCTTCTCGATTTCGTCGAACAAGACGATCTGATAAGGTCGCCGGCGAACCGCCTCGGTTAGGGCGCCGCCCTCTTCATAACCGACATAGCCCGGCGGCGCGCCGATCAGCCGAGAGACGGCATGTTTCTCCATATACTCGGACATATCAATGCGAACCATTGCCTGATCGTCATCGAATAGGAAACTTGCCAGCGCGCGGGTCAGCTCGGTCTTACCAACGCCTGTCGGCCCCAGGAAGAGGAACGACCCGATCGGTCGGTTGGGATCTTGAAGACCCGCCCGGGCACGCCGAACGGCATTGGAAATCGCGATAATTGCTTCCTCCTGCCCGACGACGCGTTCACCCAAAGAGCTCTCCATGGACAGGAGTTTTTCACGCTCACCTTCGAGCATCTTGTCCACGGGAATGCCTGTCCATCGCGAGACAATGGACGCGATATCGTCGGCGCCTACCTCCTCGTTCAGCATGCGATGTTCGGCCGATTCTTCTCCTTCGGCCAGGCGCCGCTCCAGATCCGGAATCACGCCATAAGAGAGTTCCCCCGCACGCTCCAAATTGCCTTCGCGCTGCGCCCGCTCGAGTTCACCCCGAGCCTGATCAAGGCTTTCCTTCAAACCCTGAGTATCCTGCAACTGATTTTTTTCGGCCTGCCAGGCATCGGTCAGCTCGTTCGAGCGCGCTTCGAGACCGCCAAGTTCTTCCTCAAGGGCTTCGAGGCGTGTCTTCGAGGCGTCATCGGTTTCTTTCTTCAGCGCTTCGCGCTCGATCTTGAGCTGGATGATCCGCCGGTCGAGTTCGTCGATATCTTCGGGTTTGGAGTCGACTTCCATCCGCATACGGCTTGCCGCCTCGTCGACCAGATCGATCGCCTTGTCCGGCAAGAACCGGTCGCTGATATAGCGATTGGACAAAGTGCCGGCGGCGACGATCGCCGAATCCGTAATACGGACACCGTGATGGAGCTCGTATTTCTCCTTCAAGCCACGCAGAATCGAAATGGTATCTTCGACTGTCGGCTCGGCAACGAAGACCGGCTGGAACCGCCGTGCAAGCGCCGCGTCCTTCTCGATATGCTTCCGGTATTCATCCAGAGTCGTTGCGCCGACCGCGTGCAGGTCGCCGCGCGCCAAGGCCGGTTTCAGCATGTTGGAGGCATCCATCGAGCCTTCTGCCGCGCCGGCGCCGATCAGCGTATGCAATTCGTCAATGAATAGGACGATATCGCCTTCCGCCGAAGCCACCTCCTGCAGCAACGCCTTGAGGCGTTCTTCGAACTCGCCGCGAAACTTGGCCCCCGCCACCAAAGCGCCCAGATCGAGCGACAGCAGCCGCTTGTCCTTTAGACTTTCCGGCACGTCGCCGTTGATGATGCGCTGCGCCAGCCCTTCGACAATCGCCGTCTTGCCGACCCCCGGCTCGCCAATCAAGACCGGATTGTTTTTGGTCCGGCGCGACAGCACCTGAATCGTGCGGCGGATCTCCTCATCGCGGCCAATCACTGGATCGAGCTTGCCCTCACGGGCCGCCTCGGTCAGATCCTGGGTGTATTTCTTGAGCGCGTCATAGCTGTCTTCCGCCGTGGCGCTGTCCGCCTTGCGCCCGTTGCGGATGTCTTCGATAGCGCTATTCAACGCTTGCGGGGTAACGCCAGCTTGCACGAGAATATCGGCCGCATCAGTTCCTTGCGCCAAAGCCAGTGCCAACAATAGGCGTTCGGCCGTGACGTAGCTGTCACCGGCCTTTTCCGCCACCTGTTCCGCCTGATCGAAAAGCCGGGCGGTTTCCGGCGCAAGATAAACCTGACCGGCACCGGAGCCTTCGACACGCGACAGCTTGTTCAGCGCCACTTCCGTCGCCGTCAGCGCGCGGGCCGCATCTCCTCCCGTCGCAACGATAAGCCCCGCCGCAAGACCTTCCTTGTCATCCAGTAAGACCTTGAGAATATGCAGCGGTGTCAGCTGTTGGTGGTTGGTACGCAACGCCAGCGTTTGCGCCGACTGAATAAATCCCCGCGCACGTTCGGTATACTTTTCCTGATTCATTTTTCGACTCTATCCTTCCATTGGCCCCCTTTTGAGGCGGGCGGTTCAAGGATTGCTGTTGACGGGACCCTCATCAGGCATCCCGTTAGTTTGCATATAAGATCGAAGCTTAACCCTGCCAAGGTCTTAGCCTAATGATTGATTTCCCTCAATTCGACAGAGCCAAAGCCTGTAAGAGGCGAAAGCGTCAGCATACAAATAGACATGTTTTGTCCCTCGCCGGCGTCAGGTCATAGCGTTTGTTAATCGCGTACATCATGATACTATCACTTATTACATATATCTTATTAGGTATTTTGTGATGAGCTACCTCACAGATGCGCAACTGGCCGACATTCAAACATTCGTCGACAATACCGAAGCACGGCTATGGGATATGGGCCTTACCCTGAGTGTCGACGGCGATCTCGCCAACTGGGTCCAGCATATGCGGCAGGCGCCCGGTACGCTGCGGGTTGCGGCGACGCATGACCCGGCTTATTCGCATGTGCATCCGGGAAACGCCTTCTGGGCACGCTTCGAAAACAACGCCGGCAGCATCATTGCCTGTATCGCCCACAAGGTTGTCGTCACAGACAATCTGCTCGATGAAGTTCGGAGCCATCGACTCTTTTTCAACCGCCAACCAATCCTGCGCCATTATCCGGTCGCCCTTTGCGTTGTTGAGGATGTCCCAACACTTTCCGGCCATATTGGATATACGGGCGGGCTTTGGGTGCATCCGGATTATCGCGGTCGCGAAATTAGCGGGATCATGGCGCGTCTATGTCGCAACCTGTCGGTTCGGCATTTCTATATAGATTGGAATGTCGGCTTCATCGCCGATACACCATCTCGAACAAAGATGGGGCTAGAAGGGTACGGCATGGCGCACAGTACCCCGCTACTGAAAGGGGTGTTCCCTCTCTCCGGGGAAAACCGGGACATGCAGATGTTCTATATGAGCAAGGAAGAAATGCTCTCGCAAATTCGAAGGGAAAATCAATCCTCGATGAAAAGTGGTGTCGGCGGTGTGAGAGGTGAAACGCCATAGAATATTTGGGTCACCGTACCGGACTCGTCGACCAAAGGCAGCATGAGCCTCGTGTAATGCCGGCTGATTCCACCGATCACCTGTTCAATCTCGTGATAAAGCGGCACTTTCCAGCGCTTGCAGCGAATATACTCCAAAAGCAGCGATTTGGCGTGCATCTTATTTGGAAACTCGGACAGGAACGTGTCATTCAGCTCGATACCAAGCCCGTAGACGGGGTTTTCCGGATGGTCTCTCATAACGAAATCTCTTGGATCATCAGCGATGGAGTCAACCCATCCAACCGATGAGAAAGCAGCTTTGGGAAGGACGTCGCTTGGATGAAATTCATGAACTTTCGGCAGTGACACCTTCTCTATCTGCAGCGAGCTCCAATAATAATGAAGGATGTCGAGATGGGAAGCGGCCTCCCTTTCGGCAAAGGCGTTCATATCGAATAGGGTACGGACCTGAACATCATTCCCGTCCCAGCTTCTTTCGGTTTCCAAAGCGTTCTGCTGTGTCATTCGAACCTCGGCCTTACGCTGGCCTATCCCCGATCAAGGTGACGCGATGCATCCGACGGCGATGCCCATTGTAATCGTTGACGGCAAAATGCTGAGTACAACGATTATCCCAAAAGACCAAAGTGCCGGGCTCCCAACTCATTCGGCACGTAAATTCCGGACGCACCGCGTGATCGGAAAGAAAATCGATCAAAGGTCCACTCTCTTCTTCAGACATTCCCTTGAAATGGGACGTATGTGCTCGGCTCACATAAAGGCTCTTTCGTCGCGTCTCCGGATGCGTTCTAACCACTGGGTGCTCCGCAACCGAGATTTCAGACGCCTCGATATATTTTTCCTTCATGCCGTCGAGCTCTTTCATTTTCTTCGCCCGGCCACCGCGATAATTTTGCGCAGAGCTGTTAACACCAACAAGGCCATCAAGGAGCTTTTTCATGCCATCGGAGAGAGTCTCGTAAGCAAGGTTCATATTCGCAAACATTGTATCTCCACCAATCGGTGGAGTTTCCAACGCATAAAGCATCGAACCAAGCGCCGGTTTATCCAAATAACTGGTATCCGAGTGCCATCCACCACCAAAGTTAACTGTATCTTTTTCTGTTTTAAGAATTTCGATAACTTCTGCGTGATCGGATATATTCTTAATGAAAGGATACACATCGGGTTGACCAAATCGACGTGCAAACTGAAGTAAATGATCAGGCTCGAGATTTTGATCTGGGAAGCAAACAACATGAAATTTTAGAAAAGCCTGATGGATCTTATCGAATTCCTGATTACCCAATGTTTGCGAAAGATCAGCGCCAAATATGACCGCGCCCAACCCGCCAGACACAGGATCAACGTCAATTTCCCGTAAAGCCATTCAATCCACCCGCTTGCCAAGATCCTCACTTCTTTAAGATAATGACCTTTTTTGTCCACCACATCAATACTTTGAAAGCTTGGACCAAACCAGCACCGACTCTCCTCAGTGGAAAATAAAAAATTACGCCGATAGGCAGTTAATAGGCACCCTTAATACGACAATAAATAGAGAAATCATCAGGCATGCGACCGAACTTTCGAAAGTATGGTTTAAAAATTAACGTTTCACTTTTTGCGCGCGGCGCGCTGTTGGATCAACCTGGCTCAATATATCGATTTCGTGGGATTTTTTTGTCGCTACGGGAACGCCACATCAAATTCGGCAAACAACAAGTGTAGAGATCAATGGCGGCAAGCAATGTCATTTACCGCATATTAGTGGCAATTCGTCGATACAAATAGTCGGTGGGCTATCCGTAACATAGTATTGGCAAAAAACTTTCCGGAACTCGCACTTCGCAAATTATACAACGCGCTGATCGCACGATCGCTAGC
Source organism: Alphaproteobacteria bacterium (assembly GCA_012103325.1). Lineage (GTDB taxonomy): Bacteria > Pseudomonadota > Alphaproteobacteria > UBA8366. The sequence continues at coordinate 57,539 of WLWY01000016.1, read as the reverse complement.
CCCGTTATGCGCCAAAGCGGTTTAGGCGCCGGCAAATTCCCGAAATAGCCAATCCCGAAATGCCGTGACCTTCGCCTGATCGGCTGCGTGCATCGCATGAACCACATAGTATGCGGCCTCTTCTGGCACGATCGCATCGAATAGGCAGACCAGACGGCCCGACTTCAAATCATCGACGGCCAGCGCTGTTTTACCAATCGCGACACCCGCGCCTGCGACGGCAGCGTTCAGAACGTCTGCCGACGTATTGAAACGCAAGCCCAGTGTCGCGTCCACGTTCGTAACGCCGTGAGCGTTCAGCCATGTTCCCCAATCATAAGCCGGGTTACCGAACTCATCGCCGCCGGCGTCATGCAGCAACGTAAAGCGGCTCAAATCTTCCGGACAACGCAGCGGCGTTTCACCCTCCAGAAACTTCGGGCTGCACATCGGCGCAACGGAATTTGGCACCAAAAGCTCCGCTTTCAATGCAGGATAGTCACCATCACCATAATGCACTGCAATATCGACATCGCCCGATGCCAGATCGGGCAGTTCAGTATCAGTGGATATCCGAACGTCGATATCGGGGTGACGTTCGCGAAATGTCTCAAGACGTGGAACCAGCCACTTCATGGCGACGGAAGGAGGAACCGATACCGTAAGCACCGGCGCGTGTGCAAGTGCGCGCAAATCGTCCATCGTGCGTGATAAAGCGCCAAATGCGACATGCGCGCCTTGCAGGAGAATCTCGCCAGCCTCCGTTAGAGAAAGCGACTTTTTCGCACGTAGGAACAGCGCGACACCGATACGCTCCTCGAGGTCCTTAATTTGATGGCTAACCGCCGATGGCGTAACGTGCAGTTCTTCAGCGGCGCGGCTAAAGTTTAACAGCCGCGCCGCCGCTTCAAACGTGCGTAGCGCGTTGAGCGGCGGCAATGTCGAGCGCACGATCAAAACCTCCAAAGCAATATGAAATTAATTCATAGTATGATGAAATTTGATACTTTGCCACCAACGGAAATTTGCACTAACAACGCAAGATACGGGTCGCTTTGGTCACAATCACAACGATCCGTCATTTGGCTTGAATACGCTAATTGTGAACAAAATTCGACGCGCTCGCAGTTGCCACCAGGTTGCAAAAGGATAAAGTATGGAAACCTGGGGCTGGGTCTATCTGACGTTCATGGCGTCCGTCGCGCAAGCTGTCAGAACCGGCGGCCAGAAGCACCTTACGCAACATATGAATACCCTCGCGGTTACGCTTGTCCGCTTCGCATACGGGCTGCCCTTCGTCGCGGCTTACTTCGTTTTCCTGCTATACACCTACGACAGGGAAATTCCGACACTGACGGCGTATTTCCTGGCGTTCTGCCTGACCGCAAGTGTCGGTCAAATTGTGGCAACCGTCTTGCTCATTTACTTGTTCTCGTTCCGCAATTTTGCGGTGGGTACGACCTATGCACGGACCGAAGCATTCCTGACCGCGGTTGTCGGCGCGCTTTTCTTCGGTGAACTGATTAATCTGCAGGGCTGGCTCGCCATCGCGATCAGTGTTGTCGGCGTCGTCGTCATAACCGTCGTCAAGACCAGCGTGGATAATGGCAGCTGGATCAGCCGCATATGGAACAAGTCGGCCGCAGTCGGATTGGCATCCGGTCTCTGCTTCGCCTTGGCATCGCTTTCCGTCCGTCGCGCGGCGCTGTCATTCGGAGACGATACGGTCTTGTTTCCGGCCGCGTTCACTCTGCTCACGATGGTCATCATGCAGTCGACGATATTGGGGATCTACATCGTGATCAAAGAACGTGCGCAAATCCCCGTCATGGTTCGAGAATGGAAGGTTGGTACATTTGTCGGTGCGACCAGCGCCCTAGGCTCGATTGGCTGGTTTACCGCATTCACATTGCAAAAGGCGTCGTTCGTTAAGGCGCTGGGCCAGATCGAGTTCATCTTTACCCTAGCAATTTCGATTCTGTTCTTCCGCGAAAAATCGTCGCCCGGTGAACTTGCCGGCATGGCCCTGGTCGTCGCGGGTATCGTCTATCTTCTCGTTGTTGCCTAGTGTCCTGATCGTGAAATTCAAAGGATTGAATTTCGCGTGAATCAGCACACCAACTATTTGAATCTAGGTAAGCGTCCGGCCTGACCGCTCTGCCGTGCAGAAGAAGTGAGGTTTAGTGTCCACTTGTTTAGGTGGACACTAACGGGGATCAGGATGTGGCGAAGCGGGGCAAGCGTCGGCGCTGGAGTGCAGACGAGAAGCGGATGATTTGCGCACAGACGCGGTTTGCGGGCGTTTCGGTTTCACAGGTTGCACGGCGCTACAATGTGAACGCCAATCAGGTTTTCAACTGGCTGAAAGATCCCCGGTTTGCGGGAAGTGACACGGTCGATGACGCCGCCTGTTTCCTGCCGGTTGAGATTGCGCGTCACGTCGAGCACGAAGCCGAGCGCCCTGTTGGTGACGAAGGCAAGATCGAGGTCACGCTTGCCGGAGGTCATCGCTTGAGCATTAGCGGCCCTTACGATCCCGAAGCGCTCGTACGTCTGCTCCGGTGCTTGTCGGGATGATCCCGGTTCCCACGAACACGAAGGTTTGGCTTGCGGCCGGCGTGACGGACATGCGTAAGGGGTTCAATGGGCTGTCAGCGCAAACAGAGAAGGTTCTAAAGGCGGCGCCGTATTGCGGTCATCTGTTCGTCTTCCGGGGTCGCCGTGGCGATCTGATCAAGGTGATCTGGTGGGACGGGCAAGGGGCATGTCTGTTCTCGAAGCGTCTGGAGAAGGGACGGTTTGTCTGGCCGTCTGCGAAAGCGGGCAAGGTTGCGCTGACCCCGGTTCAATTGGCGATGCTGCTGGAAGGGATTGATTGGCGCATACCACAACGAACGTGGCGTCCCCTGACGGCTGGGTAAAGTCGTTTCACAGCAAAGGGTTGTCAATTTCCGGGGATTCCCATGCGGGGTGGCGGCTGATAGATTGCCGGCATGCTCGACGACGCTGAGAACCTCCCGAATGAACCTGCCGCATTAAAAGGTCTGGTGGCATCGCTGGCGTCGGAAGTGAAGTCACAGGCGGTGTTGATCGAGAAGCTCCAACACCAATTGGCCGGGATGCGCCAGCATCGCTTCGGGTCGCGCTCGGAGGCTCTGGATCAACTGGCGTTGACGCTGGAAGACGAAGAGATTGCGGCGTCCGCGCAGGAGCCCGCGTCAGACGATGCAAATGCAGATCAATCTGCAGCGCCAAAAGACAAGCCCAAACGTAAACCGCTGCCCGGTCATCTCCCACGCAACGAGACAACACTGTCGCCGGGCGATGCCTGTGGGGAATGCGGCGGTGCGCTCAAAACGCTTGGCGACGATGTCACCGAGGAACTGGAATATGTCCCCGGACGTTTTGTCGTGAACCGGATTGTTCGCCCGCGCATGGCCTGCACCTGCTGTGAGACGTTCCATCAGGCAGCCCTGCCGTCGCGGCCGATTGAGCACGGGCGGCCCGGTCCTGGCCTACTGGCCCATGTGCTGGTCAACAAGTACGCCGATCATTCGCCTTTGTACCGGCAAAGTCAGATATTCCAGCGCGAGGGGATCGATCTGGACCGCTCCACCCTGGCCGATTGGGTTGGCAAATCCACGGCTCTGTTGGAACCTTTGGCGGACGCCGTCGCGCGCCATGTTTTAAAGGGACAGGCCCTCTTCGCCGATGATACGCCGGTAAAAATGCTGACCCCAGGCTCCGGTAAAACCAGGACCGCGCGGCTTTGGGCCTATGTCCGCGATGAACGACCCTGGGCCGGAGAGGCGCATCCTGCCGCATGGTATCAGTTCTCGTCCGACAGGAAGGGCGTTCGCCCGCGCGAACATCTAGCGGACTTCACGGGCTTCATGCATGCCGATGGCTATGCGGGGTTCAATGACCTGTACCGCACGGGCAAGGTGACGGAAGTGGCCTGCATGGCCCATATCCGACGCAAGTTCGTCGATATCCACAAAGCTCAGGGATCGGCGATTGCCGAGGAAGCCATAAAACGTATCGCCACACTCTATGGCGTCGAGAAGGAGGTTCGGGGCCAATCGCCGGATCAACGGGTGAAGATCAGGCAGCGCCAATCAAAACCAATCTTCGACGACCTGGAATCATGGCTGCATGCCCAATTGACCCGGATATCCGGCAAATCACCCTTAGCCGGTGCTATTCGCTACGCCCTGACCCGCATGAAGAAGCTGCGACCATATCTAGATCACGGCTTTCTTGAACTCGACAACAATACCGCAGAGCGATCCATGCGGCCCATCGCCCTGGGGCGGAAGAATTATCTCTTCATGGGGTCCGAGGCCGGCGGCAAATCAGCCGCCATCGCCTATACGCTGATCGAGACAGCAAAACTCAATGGCGTCGATCCGCAGGCCTGGCTAACCGACACGCTAGCCTGTATCGCCGACCATAAAATCAATCGGATCGACGAACTGCTCCCCTGGCGTTACGCTCAAACCTGAGCGTAACAGTCCAACGTCATCATAGGCAGGGCTGCTTTACCGGACGCTCACGAATCTAGTGTGATTCAGATCCTAAAATCCGCCGCATTCAATGCAGCGAACTTCAGAATCATCACACTAGCGTGGATCAATAAGTTAGAGCGGACTCATACGGTTGTTGGATCGCCAAAGTCGATTCGAATAAACTTTGATCTGATCTAGAATTCCCAAGCGTCGGCTTCATTCCCAGAAGAAGTGCCATCGGGGAGCACTCGTAGAACCACCGAAATAAACTCTTCCGCCGCAATAGGCTTGGCGATGAACGCCGTTATGCCGCAATTGACCGCCCGCTTGATCGCCTCTTCCGAATCGCGCACCGTGACCAAAATAAAGGGGATCGCGCTGCGTCCGGCGCGGATGTTCTTTAGAACCTCGAGACCATCCATTTCTGGCATGATCCAGTCGCAAATCACTAGGTCGAACTGCTGACCTTCTTCGAATTGCTGCCACGCTTGAACGCCATTCTCTGCAGTTGTGACCGACTCAATTCCAATCGTTTCAAGAATATTGACAATCAATTCAAGCATTGCCTGATCGTCTTCTACGACCAGGACACGCGCTTTCTTGAAAAAATTTTCAACTGGCGGGACCAAAATTAATCCAACTATTAGTAGTTTTGCTGTCTTACATTTCCTTAGTTTGTAAAACTTTTGGTTAATTTTATTTTAAAAGTAGCCATCCCAACAATTGCATGGTGGGAAACGACCTCATCCTAATCGTGCGAAACAAACTCTCGTCGCATCGGACATGTCAGCTGGATCGGGCGAGAATAAACAGTGCTGGCGAAGATCACCGCTTCGTTACAGGCACACGCATTTTAGTGGGCGCAATTTCCCCCCACTCCGGAAAATTACGACTTAAACAGCCGTAATCATTTCCAACACGGAATCCAGCGCATGATCGGCAATTGCGCAGATTTCGCCGTCGGTCCGGTCTTGAATGGGGTGCGGAACGTAGACGATAGCCGGATTGAATCCGAGTGCTTTGCCCTGCGACTTCGCCGCTTCTTCGAATGCTGTCGTGGCGATCATGCCACCAGGAACACCGCGGCTATCGAGATCTGCGATGTCATGCAAACTGCACGACGTACAGGATCCTCAATCAGAAAGCGCTTCGACAACGACGTCACATTCTGTCGCTATCGTCTGCGCAATGGCAATTGGCGCGACCTTTGTATTCGTCGGCTTGGCATAACGCCGAACCGTCAAACCACGCGCCGCCATGCCCACTTCCAACTGATCGAGAAAGACATTACCGCGCGCCTTCCCGATATCCAGCAGCCCGACCGTCAACCCGTCGAGTGAAGCCGGCGGCGTAAGACGCTCACGCTGTGCCGGCGACGACTCGGCGGTCGGATCGAGCAAAATCAATCCGTCCTTCATGTTCCGATCTCCTTGGTTACCATTTCACTACCTCGTTCACCGGTAGCCGCCCAACCGCCAATAATCGCGGACATCATTCCAGCAATACCGCCGGCGCGCACGATATTGAGCCCGCCAGCCCTAAATTTGGACAAGGTTTTATCTGCCAAATGTTCGGGCATTCCCTCCGCGACACCACCAGCACCGCGAATCAGTTCACGTCCGGGTATCTGCAACGCTTCATCGAACGCCTCCAGGGTCTGTGCTTTCGACCAACCTGCTTCCCGATAGGTTCTGAAATGCTCCGGCGACAATACGACAAAAGCATCATGCGCGTTGGCTTTCTTAGGGTGGCCCACGGCCCGCAACGACAGCGCAAGCGAACGAGTCAGCGATTCCGGAGTCCGCGAGAGTTGATCGAAGCTTCCCAGTAATCCTTCGCCTCCGTACAAGGTGACCGCGGACGCACCAGGCGATACGCCGCGCTCGACCGCAAGGGGTTCCCAGTGCGGGTCGGACTCGTCTTCAGCAAAGCAATAGGTGTATTTGCCTGGGTTGCCCAGCGTCGCGCGGTCAATGCCGCCCGGAACGCCACCGCCGACATTGCGGATGACGAGCTGCAGCGCCCGGCCTATCGTCCCGTTCGCACGATTGCCTTGGCCAAGCGCGTTACCACCGGAATTCATCCCTATGGATTTTGCGATGGGCCCGTTCACGATCACCATCGGCCCCACGAAATGCGTCGTGCAGAGCATGCCGTGCATGCAGAATTCCGGGATTAGCGCTGCCTCGACCGCAGCCAGAACAACCGGCAAATATTCCGGCTTGCAGCCCGCCATAACCGCGTTGATTGCAACCTTTTCCACCGTGCATTCAACCAAGTTCGGGGGCACATGCCCGATAACTTCATCTGGCGCCCGGGTCGTGCCGGCCAGCATCCGCACAACACGCACTTCCGTCGGCGGTACGACGGGCAGCCCATCGCTCCAGCCACGCTCGAAACAAGCCTCAATTTCATCTTCCAGTGACGCCACCGCAATTCGACGGGACACGATTTTCGTATCGCCGAAGCGTACTGCCAAGGTTTCCGCCATGCCGGGTTCGACGCTCATCGAGCCGCAGCCCGGCCGGTAATCCGGCAAGCCCTCGCCCAATGACGTCAGGCCTGTGAAGTCGCGCCACTCATCCTGATGCCAGCCGACAAGACGCGCAATCTCACGGCCGTTTTCCATGCGGATCAGGGTGGGCACGGTCTCTATGTCGAGGCGGTAGGACTGCTCCAAATCGTTATCATCGACGACACTATCGATGCTTTCTGGAAAAGATGGGTCGTCCTGGCTGAACACGGCAAGAGGTGTATCGCCGCCGGCAAGCTCACTGTAAACCGGTTCGAGCAACGCACAAGTTGGACAGTCCCGTTTTACAACGACGATTAAACCGTCTGAAATATCGCTCATCTGCCCCAGGAACTTTGTTCACAATTGAAGACAAGCGTAACGGATAGTTGCGCTCGTGTACAAGCCGAACCGGGTAAGGAAATTCTATTTCCGAACAGGAGCCGTAACGTCGGTGGACGCGGGGTTTGGCAATATCGCCTACGGCTGCTGCTCGAGCGCGGCCAGCACGGAGTCGATCTGAGGTTTGACGACATCCAATTCCAACTGACCCGAGTCAATACCATCCAGCAAAACGCATTCACATTGCTTCGCGGTCTCACTGACTTTTGGAAACCCGAACGTTGCTCCGGAACCGGCGAGACCGTGCACCACGCGATATAACGCATCCAACGCATCGCGGTCGCACTCACCGCCTGAAACCTTGCCCCAAAGCGAACGTATCTCCTCGGTCCGCTCGGGAAATTGCTTGGCGTACTTTTCCCCGAGAACCTTTAAACGCTCGGCGAGGGCATCCGAAGTCTTTTGATCGATACTAATTGTCCTGCTCCCACAACTCCGTAACTTGCCGAGACAAGTCGATAGGATCAAAGGGCTTGGAAATAACGCCCAACGCGCCGAGCTCAAGCAGTTGTGCAACCTCATGAGCTTGACTCTTCGCTGTCATGAAGATGATCGGCGTTTTCTGCGACTCCGGCAGCGCGCGTACAGCGCGGAATGTTGCCAGCCCATCCATACCCGGCATCATCACATCAAGCAGAATGAGGTCCGGCGAAAAATTAGGCGTTTTTTCCACAGCCTCCTCTCCCGACCCACACATCTCAACTGTAAACCCACCGACCGTTTCAAGCGCCATCTTGGCAACCGTTTGGATATCCGCTTCGTCCTCGGCGCAGAGAATCTTGCCCAACGTCTTCGTCATTATTACACCTTTTGCGTATTTTGTGTAAAAAATATCCAATAAATTGTATAACTATTGCTATGAGCACCCTATTAGCCGCGCACGACTATACCTGAACCCGGGCGGCGCGGTCTTTGCACTCACGGTGTTCTACACCACCATCTTCTGATAGCATTCAACCTTATGCACCAGTCAGCGCTCGCAAATGCGCAAACAAGAGAGCGTGAAACGTTCCGTCGAGTCGCCGCTGAGAAAAACAAAAAACCTGTAACGTGCCCTCTTCTACCGCCCCTGCGTATTTCTGACGTCATATCGTTAAAATTGCATGATCATCCTGAGGTTTATAGAATAATGAATAAGTCCTGAGTTTGATCGGTGCTAAAGACACTCATGCCAATGAACGAGCTAGACGGTATCTCCCGGCCAAAAGTACTTCTTGTCGAAGATGATGCCATTCTTGCTCAGGCATATCTTGAATATTTGGGCAAGGAGCCCTGCGACGCGGCGCATCGAGCGACAGTTTCCTCCGCCATCGAAGCAATTGCAGTTTTGCATCCTGAGGTTGTTTTGCTCGACCTCCTGTTGCCGGACTCCTCGGGGCTCGACGTCCTGCAATACATTCACGACCAGACATTGCCGATCTCGGTCATCGTCATGACCTCCGAAGGATCGATCGATAATGCGGTCGAAGCGATGCGGGCCGGCGCCTTCGACTTCCTCGTCAAGCCGGTTAGCGCAGCACGGTTCGCCGCCACATTCAAAAACGCGTTGGAGCGCCAATCGCTGCGCCGCAAAGTCGATGCCTACGAAGGCGCGTTTACCCAAACCGGCTGTTGCGGATTTATCGGTGCTTCGCTGGTCATGCAGAGCGTGTACCGCGTGATCGCCAGCGTATCGGTAAGCAACGCAACCGTCTTCATCACCGGAGAAAGCGGTACCGGCAAGGAAATCTGCGCTGCGGCCGTCCATTCCCAAAGTCCGCGCCGCGACGGCCCGCTAGTGGTCGTCAATTGCGCCGCGATCCCGAAGGAGCTGATGGAAAGCGAAATATTCGGGCACGTCAGAGGTGCGTTTACCGGCGCGACCTCAAACCGTAAAGGCGCCGCCGCGCAGGCTGATGGCGGTACGTTGTTTTTCGACGAAATTGCCGAAATGGATCTGGGCTTACAGGCCAAATTGCTGCGCTTCGTTCAAACCGGCGTTTATCAAAGAGTTGGAGACGACAGAGCAGAAAAAGCCAATGTCCGGCTTGTTTGCGCAACCAACCGCGATCCCTTGAAAGAGGTGGAAAGCGGCCGGTTTCGGGAAGATCTGTATTATCGACTTCACGTTGTTCCCATCGAACTGCCGCCGTTGCGAACGCGCGACAACGACGTTATCGCGATCGCCAGTCATATGCTGACTAAATTCGCGCAGGAAGAAAGCAAGCGATTCACATCGTTCTCGACCGAAGTCGAGGCATTATTCAGAGCCTATGCCTGGCCTGGCAATGTTCGTCAGCTGCAAAATACGATCCGCAACATCGTCGTCCTGTACGATAGCGCTGTCGTAACGCGGGAAATGTTACCCGCGACATTGCGCGACCTGCCAGTTGATGGCACGGTCGCCATTTCTGACAATGCCCCAATGCGGCCAATTGCGCCGCTTTGGCTGACCGAAAAAAGAGCGATTGAAGAAGCGATCCGGCATTGCAACGGCAATATTCCAAAAGCCGCCGACCTGCTCGCCATCAGCAATTCTACGATCTATCGTAAGCGGCGCGATTGGGCGGCACGCGAGGAAGAATTCTGGACGTCCGTACCGCCGGCCTATGGGGACGGTTCGGCAGGGGGAATGAGCAACAAATGACCGAACCACAACTGCAGAAAATTACCGGCCATTGCGTTTGGGCTGGCGCCGACATTAAAAGCGACCCGCGCTGGCGCTTCAATTTGACGGCCGAGGATATTTCTGAAATCAGCCATGCCGATGCCGTTCTACAGAAACGCGGCACACCGTGGACCGAAATGACAAAGGACGATTTCCCGCTCGACGGGCTGGCCGAAAAACTCGCCGGCATTCAGTCAGAGTTGGAGGACGGGTGCGGCATGGCCCGGCTTTCGAAAATGCCGGTCGAACGGTATGCCGGACGGCTGCGTCATATTTGGTACGGCATCGGCCTGCATCTCGGAACCCCGCTGCATCAGGATTATAACGGGCTGATGATGCGGGATATCGAAGATAAGCACGAAGACACGGACGCCCTTTTCGATCACAGGCTGACAACGCGCGACGGAAAGCCGTTTACGTCGTCAAAAGCGCGGACGCTGTCGAGTGGACAGCTGCGCTTTCACACAGACCGTTGCGATGTCGTTGGATTGCTCTGCGTTCGTCCGTCGAGAGCCGGTGGCGTCAGCCAGCTGGCGAGCTCCGTTCGCGTCCACAACGCGATGATCGAACGGCGCCCGGATCTGGCTGGCTTGCTATACCGCCCCTATCACCGGTCGCGGCAGGGCGAGGAATATGGCGGCGAGAATATGACTTATCCGCTGCCGGTGTTCGGTCAGCGGGACGGCCAGTTCACCAGCCACTATTCACGCACCTATGTCGAGGCCGCGCAGGAAATCGACCCAAGCACAAAACTCGGCGACAAACAGATCGAAGCGCTGGACATGCTGGCCGCCCTCGCCGGCAAATTCTGCATGGAGTTCACTTTTCAAGCCGGCGATATGCAATTCCTCAACAACCACGTGATCTATCACGCCCGCACCGCCTATGAAGATGACGCGGACGCTCAGCGCCGGCTGCTGCACCGGCTTTGGCTTTCCATGCCCAACAGCCGCGCCTTGCCGGAGGATCATGCGGTCCTGTGGCGCAACGTCGAAGCCGGAGCGATACGCGGCGGCATCGGCCTGGCATCGGCTCAACCATAAGGACATAGAACCATGCACTGGACCGAACGGCGCGAGCGATTTCGCGCACTCCTCGATGGCGATCAATGCATTCATCCCGGCTCCGTATACGATGCAGTCTCCGCCCGCATCGCCGAAGACCTCGGGTTCGAAGTTGGCATGTTCGCGGGCTCCATCGGTTCGCTTTCCGTGCTCGGGGCGCCTGATCTGATCGTGCTGACGCTGACGGAGTTTGCACAGCAGGCCTATCGCATCTGCCGCGCCGGCAATTTGGCGCTGCTGGTCGACGCTGACCATGGCTACGGCAATGCGCTGAATGTCAAACGAACGGTCGAAGAGCTCGAATCGGCCGGGGTCGCGGCGATGACAATCGAAGATACAATTCTGCCAACGCCCTACGGCCAGACCGGCGGGCCGGAACTCATTTCTTTGGACGAAGGCGTCGGCAAGATGCGCGCCGCGCTGGAGGGACGGCAGGACCCAAGCCTCGTCGTCGCCGGGCGCACCAGCGCCGCCGCGATCACGGGCCTCGACGACGCCATCGCTCGCGCCAAGGCCTATGAGGCCGTGGGCGTCGATGCGATGTTCTTCACCGGCATTAACACACCGACGGAGCTCGAGGAAATTTCCAACGCCATCAACATTCCGATCTTCCTCGGCAGCCTGGGACCGGAGTTGCGCGACAAGGCAATGCTCGGCAAGCTCGGCGTCCGCATCGGCCTGCAAGGCCACATGCCGATCATGGCCGGTATTCAGGCGGTGCACGACACCTTGAAGGCATTGCGTGAAGGTGTGGCGCCCAAGGATCTCACCGGCGTGGCGTCGGGCGAGCTGATGAAACGGGTCACGCGCGGTGCGGAGTATGACCGCATGACCAAGGGTTTTCTGAACAGCGAATAGGTCCGCTGGCGCTTTTTTTAACTACCGGTTTTCTACCGGGTGATTTTGGGCGGCGCGCTTAATTAAATCGCTTGAATTAATTCGTGTGATTTAATATAGTCACACCATGAGCGAGACGGAAACACGGGACAAGCTGGTGGCCGCGGCGGAGCGGTTGTTCGCGGAGCGCGGCGCGGACAACGTCTCGCTGCGTGAAATCAACCGCGCGGCGGGACAGAAGAACGTCGCCGCCCTGCACTATCATTTCGGCTCCCGGCGCGCGCTGCTGGTGGCGATCTTCGAGCGGCGTATGGCGGGCATTAATCAGCGCCGCCTCGAGCTGCTGAAAGCGGTCACCACATCCGGGCGGGACAGCGACGTCCGCGCGATTGTCGAAGCGATGATCCTGCCGCTGGCGGAGCAATTGTCCGACCCGGCGCGCGGCAGCCACTATGTGCGTTTCCTGGCACAGGCCGTGTCGGACCCGAATGTGGATGTCGGCGATCTGATCCGCGGCCGCTTCGATCATGGCGTCGCGGCAACGCGGCGTTTGTTGCGTGCCATTCTGACCGACCTGCCGCCGCCGGTCACGGAACAGCGCCTCGACCTGGCCAGCAAGCAAATGGTCTATGCCCTCGCCGACCGGGAGCGGCACATGGCAAAGGACGACCGCGCATCCGCCGACCTTTGGCTTTTTATCGACAACCTCATCGACTCGGTAGCCGCCATGCTGACCGCGCCTGTTTCGCGCGAGACGCAGCAGCGGCTATCCGAGCAGCAAAAACTGTCCGCTTAGGGAGTAAGCAAACATGACCTACCAACACATCACGGTGAAACCCCTCGCCGGCGCCATCGGCGCGGAGATCTTCGATGTCGACCTGTCGCAACCGCTAGCGCCGACCGTCCTGGACGAAATTCACCGTGCCCATCTCGAGTATCTGGTCATCGTCTTTCGCGACCAGGACCTGACGCCGGACAGCCAAAAGGCGTTCGCGCGGAATTTCGGCTCGGCGCATATCAACGACTTCTTCCCGACCGTCGAGGGGCATCCGGATGTACAGCTTGTCGCCAAGAACCCGGAAGACACGCGCAATGTCGGCGACGTTTGGCACACCGACGTCTCCTACGTCCGCAAGCCGCCGCTCGGTTCCATGCTCTATGCGCTGGAAGTGCCGGAGGCCGGCGGCGACACCATGTTCGCCAGCACGTACGCGGCCTACGAGACCCTCTCGGACGGCATGAAGGAGCTGCTGGAAGGCCTCAATGCAGTGCACAGCGCGACGCAGAGCTTCGGCGTCAACGCAACCGGACCGGAAATGAAAGCCAAGAATAAATCCATGGCCTTCAAATACACCCAAGATGCGGAGCAGGACGCGGTCCACCCCGTGGTGCGCATCCATCCGGAAAGCGGCCGCAAATCGCTGTACGTAAACCGCTCCTTCACCAAGCATTTCGAAGGCATGACGGTCGAGGAAAGCAAGCCCCTGCTGCACTATCTGTACGACCACATGGCGCGGCCGGAATTCACCTGCCGGGTGCGCTGGTCGAAAGGCACGCTAACCTTCTGGGACAATCGCTGCGCGCATCACAATGCACTGAACGATTATCAGGGCCAGCGACGCATCATGCACCGCGTCACGGTGCTGGACGATCTTCGGGAAAGCCACGCCGACGCCGCGGATTAAACCGGATCGGGGTTTGTGGGGTCGGCAGCCGGGCGTTCACGTCCGAATCGCCGTGGCAGAAAACGCGCGACCTGCGCGAGAGCGAGCATCGTGGCGCCGCTCGCGACGAACACGGCGGGCAAGGGAAAGAGGAGCAGCAATACCGAGTTGAACGCGGGCATCGCGAGCCGCGCGGATTCGCGGTACGTCGAGTATACGCTTGTCATCTCGGCCCGCTCATAGGGATGGACGGCGCGGAGGAAGGGTACATTCCCCGGCCCGTCCGCGATACTGGCCGCGAACGCGGATGCGACCAGCAATGCCGCACCGAGCAATGGCCAGCCCATCGTTGCGCCAGCGAGCGCTGTTGTTACCGCGGTCGCCGCGTAGCCCAGGACCAGCACCCAGCGGATACCCTTGCGCCGGCCGACCCAGCCCCAGAACATGACCGTGAATAAGCCGGCCGAGCCCACCGAGGAGATGACCCCGCCGGCCTCTTCGCCAAGACCCGTCGCAACCGCGTAGATAGGGGCGTAGATGTAGAACATGTTCCACCAAGCGGCGCGTCCGACAGAAAGCAGCCAGGCAAGCGCGAGGCGGGGCTGCGCAAAAAAGCGCGGTATGAAGCGCGCGGGATTCGTGCGCGCCCTGACAACATCGAGATTGACGGGCGCGGCCAGCCCACCAATGACCTGCAGATAGAGGAGGAGCAAAAGCGAGACCCCGCCGCTCAGCAAGAAGGGCAGCCATGGCGCCACGTGGCTCGCAAGAAAGACACCGAGCACCGGACCTGCCATCCATCCGATTCCGGCAAGCAACATCCGGTTGGGCTCGAACCGCGTCAGGGCGAATTTCGAGATATTTTCGAGAACATAGAGGTTGAGACAGATCGTGATCGCGGCGCCGCCATACATTTGCAGCACGAGGCCGAGCGCGAGCGCCCAGAGCTGTTCAAGGCTGAAACATAGAACGGCAAGCACAAGACATCCGGTGCCAATCGCGAGCGCGCCCTGTCGATTGAGTGCCTGGACCAGCCATGGAACGGAAAGGGTGGCACAGAGCCCGACGGCACTCGCGGCGAAATAGAGAAGGCTGACGTGCTGCACGTCCGCAAGCAGAGCGTACGCCTGCAGTGGCACGACGGTAATGAGTATCGCCCGCGCCACAGTGTCGAGCGTAAACATCGCCAAGATAGCGGCGTAGCCTGGTCGGGCCAACGATTCCAAAAACCTTGGCACACTCTTTTCCTCTACGCGTACGGCAATCGAGAAATCGTCAACCGAAAGCAGATCGAGTGTACCCGACGGGCGTCTGAAATAGACGAGATAATCGGCTTAACGGTTGAATGTCGCTTGTCGCAGGAAAAGCGGACATGGATCAGGCGGGGCCAAACCGGCGCGAATAGCCGCAAGCGGATACTTCCCAAAATGAAGGGTCAGGTTGTGTAATTAGGTCAGTCAACCCCCTACCTTTACCCTACGGAACTTTCGGCCTGGGCCAATCGGGGTAGCGTTGCGTTATATTCTTTGCCGACTTGACCGCTGCCGCCTTGTCGTCGCGCGCATATCGCGTAACAGCGCCTCGTACGGACCGAGGATTGCGAGAGTGCGGGGGGCATCGCCGCCGTAAGTGTCCGCTAGCAGACTCAAGGCGTCCGCATAGTGCGCTGCCGCGTCCTCCATTTTACCCAGTGACGCCGACACTGTTGCCAGAATTTCCAGCGCTGCCACGGTTGCCGTTAGGTATGGTGGCCCAGCCTGGCGCAACTTTTTCACCGATTGTGTCAATAGGCGGATAGCCTCTTCCCCCTGGCCTTGTGCATGACGCACGATGCCGGTGCTTGTCTGAATGGCATAGGTTGCCGGATGATCTGGACCATAAATCTCTTTCGCAACCGCCAAGGCCCGCGTGGCTGCGCGATCCGCGTCTGCCGTCTGCGTCAGCGTCAGATAATTGAGCGCCTGATAGTGCAGGACAACCGACAACGGCCAAGCATCCCATCCCTTCAGCTTTTCGAACACAGATACCGACCGATCGAGATAGGCCGCCGCGCTGTCGGAATCGCCGCTCAATATATGCATTCGACCTAAATTCTGCAGCGATGCCGCAACGATGGGATGGTACGGACCGTATAGTTTCTCTCGCAAACGAAGCGCTTCCTCATAAGCATTCGCCGCCTCGGAAAATAATGCGCGCGAGGTATACAACCAGCCAAGGTCCGTCAGGATATCCGCCACGCGCGGATGGTTGGCGCCATTGACGGTTTTCATATCCGTCACAGCGCGTTGAAACAGGATCTCGGCCTCCGCAAACCGGCCCAGCTCTAGATACTGTTTGCCGAGAACTTCGCGGGAAATGCCAATCGCGACGTGCTCCGGACTCAAGGACGTTTCCCGAATTCTCAGAGCCCGTTGATACAGCGCGCCGGCTTCCTCGAAACGCGCCTGTCCCTGCAGGAACACGGCTAAATTGGAGACGCTTGTGGCAACGAACACGTGATTCGCGCCGAAGATCTTTTCCGAAAGCGCCAGGGCGCGCCGGTAGCGTCGTTCTGCGTGGTCCGGTTGTCTCAAAAATTCATGGAAGGTGGCCAGATTGACCAATGGGCTCACCATCTGCACGCTGTCGGCGCCATAGCGTTTTTCAACGGCGGCAATGTTTTCCATGAAAATGATCGCGGCCTTCGCATACTTGCGGGTCCGGATGTAGAATCCGGCCAGGGCCACGCGATTTTCCAGGGTTAAATAGTGTGCCGCCCCATAGACCGCGGACCGGATTGACATCGATCGATTGTATGCCGCCACCGCCAAGTCCTGGCGCCCCGTCGCCCTGTAGATATCGGCCAACCGGCTTAAGGAATACGACACGTCTATATGATCCGGCCCCAACCCCTTTTCCCGAATTGCCAAGGCGCGTTTGTTCAAGGTTTCCGCTTTACCGATACGGCCGAAATTGAGGTTGGACCAGGCCAGGCGGCTGTATGATTCGGCAATGCGCGGATGTTCCCGGCCCAGCGCCTTTTCGTAAATCGCCAAGGCTTGTTCGTCCAATTCCATCGCCTCGCGGTACCGGCCCTGGGCATCGCGGACATCCGCGATTCTTTTTAATTCAAAGGCGACATTTGGGTGGCCGTCGCCGACGATGCTTTTCTGAATGCTCAGAGCTTCGGTGAATGCCTTTTCCGCCGCCGCATACCGGCCCGTATCGATATACATGGCGCCCAGACTTTCAAGATAGATGGCATATTTCGGATGAATTTTACCATGCGCCTTTTCACGAATCTGCAAGGCGCGATTGTAATCCGCTTCCGCGGCGGCATATTGGTAACGGTCCAAGTGAACCCGCGCCCGTTTTTCGATCGCAGACGCAACGTTTTCATGATCGGGGCCGTACACCTGCGTAAAAATTCGTAACGCCTTTTCGGCGTGCGGTGCCGCTTCGTCAGGCCGGTCCAAGACCAGGAAAATATGGGCCAGGTTATTGTGGGCGATTCCCGTGTTCTTGTGGTCCGGGCCGTGAACGGCCTCGCTCATCGCCAAGGCCCGCAGGCCATATTCTTCGGCCTCTGCAAACATGCCGCGTTTTTGCGCGACCAAACCCAAATACGAGTAAAGATTAAAATTCTCCGGATGATCTTCTCCGAAATGCTTTGTTCGAATGGCGAGTGCGCGGCTTAAGGCGGTTTTGGCTTCCCGATTGCGTTCATGACTGCGCAGGAACAGCCCAAAACTGACATGTGTGTCCACCAAATCGATGTGGTCCGGGCCCAGCGCTTTTTCCTGCACAGCCAAAATATGGAGATAGAGTTTCTCCGCTTCCTGCGGCTGTTTCAGCTCGTTTAGGAAGTTTGCGGCTATCGTGCGGGACGCTGCCGTTTTATGATGTTCCGCACCGAAAAGTTTTTCGAAGATTGCGGTCGCGCGCCGGTTGAGTTTCAGTCCTTCCGCGTATCGCCGCCGCCAACCCACTACAATTGCTAGATTATTCGTGTAGTTTGCATAATCCTTCTCTGGCACGGTCTCGTCGGCGACAGCCACCGCTTTGCGGTGGGCGATCTCCGCTAAATCCAGACGGCCCCGCGACCTTTGAAATTCGCCGAGCCTGCTATAGGCAGCCGCGAGTTCGTGAGCGTTCGGCTCTACGGCATTCTTAAAAAGGTCGATCACCCGCCTATAATGTTTCTCGGCCTCGTCATAGCGGCCTCTCGTCTCTTGGATTGCCGCCAATAGATTGACCGAATTAACGTAATAATCCTTGGTTTTGTCCCGCAATTGCCCGTACATCGCCACAGCGCGGGCGGCAAAACCCGCGGCCTCGGCAAGTTGATTCTGGGCGCGGCGAAGTTCCGCGAAACCTTCCAGCAAATTGGCTTTAGTTTCGCGCGAAACCTTGTGAGTCGCGTCGGTAATTTCCTGCGCCCGGTTCAGCTGCGCTTCCGCTTGCGAAAACTTTCTTTGCTGCCAACTGGATTCTGCCGCCTCCCGCAGAACGTTAACAACGTCCCGGTCGGATTTGCCGTAGACCTTTTCCTTAATGCTCAGCGCGCGGATGAAGGCCTCGTCGGCTTCAGCGTAGCGGCGCAGATTCACATACGTAACCGCGAGATTGTATAGTTCAGTGCCGGTCGCGTTATGGGTCGGCCCATTCGACCGTTCCGCAATTTTCAAGGCGAGTTCGCCGTACGTTACGGCTTCTTCATTGTCGCCGAAATACCGCGCGAGCACGGCCAATGCACTGGCGGAATAGCCAATCTCCAGATGCATCGGGTCCAACCGCTCTTCCCTGATTTTCAAGGCGCGCAAATGAACGCGCTTAGCCTCACGAAATCGATCCAACTGACTGTATGTCGAACCCAACTCGTGCAGCGCTCGCGCTATGACGATAGGGTCCGCCGCAGGATCGGCTTCCAAAATAGACAACGCGCGGTTCAAATACGGCTCGGCCCGTTCCGGCTGTTTCAGCCGCTGAAAAGCATCGCCCAAGCGGTAGACAGCGTCGGCGGTTTCAACATGACGCGGCCCCAACCGCGCCTCTCGAATTTTTACCGCCTGTTGCAAGACCGATACCGCTTCGTCCTCTCGTTCAAGGCGGACAAAAACATCGCCTAGACTGATGAGGATGTGCGAGACATTGACGTCTTCGGGCCCGAGCTGCTGCCGGAAAATCGCCAGAGCGCGTTTGTAAAGCGGTTCCGCCTCTGTGACGCGATTCGCCGCCACATACACATTCGCCAAAGCGCCAAGCGCCTGGGCGGTCAACGGGTGGCCGGGATCCGCTTGAGTTTCGCGTATCTTTATCGCGCGCTGATATTGACGTTCGGCATCGTCGTAACGGCCCTGCGCAAAATATAACTGGCCCAGATTGTAGGCCGCCAGTGCGGTATGTAGGTGGCCACGGCCATGCAGATTTTCAGCGATAGCTATAAGCCGCTGCAGGAGCGGTTCCGCTTCGGCATGCCTTTGCGCCCATTGATAGGATGCAGCCAAGCCTTCTAAGGAATCTGCCACCAGTTGGTGGTCAGGACCGAAACGTTTGGTCCGGATGGCGAGTGCTTTTTTGAAGGGTCTTTCCGCCTCGCCGTATTTCTTCTGTTGTACGTATAGCTGCGCCAGATTGTGATAACTTAATGCGACATGCAGGTGTTCGGGGCCGAGCGTTTTTTCCCGGACCGCCAAGGCGCGCTTGTGTAGATTTTCTGCCTCTTCCAGCCGATTCAGGTTGGCATAGGCTTCCGCTAAGTTGTTAATCGCCGTCGCGACACGTTGGTCATCCGGCCCGTAGCGTTGCTCGCGAAGAGCCAACAGCGTTTCAGTCGCTTTGGCCGTTTCGACAAACTTGCCTTGCTGCCAATACACCCCGGCCAAGCTGTACAGTAAATTATCGTAATTCTGGTTGGCCGTACCAAATTCCTGAGCCGCCAGATCGACGGCCTTTTTTATGAATGGCTCGGCCTGTGCGAATTGACCCTGTTTGCTTAGCGCCTGGTAGTTACGGTACGCGTCAAGCAATTCCGGGGATTGTGCGCGGGCTTCTGATAACCCGCCTATAAGACAAAGGCAGAACGAAAATACAAAAATACGATACGACAAAACACTAACTTTAATCGCCAACGCTCGGCGCGCACTTTCGCATTAAGTGTATCGGCACGTCCATACATTTATAGAACGCAAGCCTTTCCAAAGAGGCCGAACCACATTTGTTCCGCCGCCACCTGAAGCTCGAATTCCACGGCAGCAGGATCACTTCAAAGGCCGGGCTCCCGGCCAGCCGGGAACGGGACGAGGGTCTCGGCCGGATCGATCCAATCTCGCCGTCTCGCATTATCCCCTTCGGGTGGATTATGATGCCCCCAACAAAGGGAGAGCATGAGCGATGAAACTCGGACTGGCGATTGGGTATTCCGGTGCGGCGATGGACCTACCGGTGGAACGCGTGCAGCTGGCGGAGCGGCTCGGCTACGATTCCGTCTGGACGGCGGAAGCGTATGGGTCGGACGCGGTCACGCCGCTCGCCTATCTCGGCGCCGTGACGGAGCGCATCAAACTCGGCACCGCAATCATGCAGGTATCCGCACGCACGCCGGCGAACGCCGCAATGTGCGCCGGCACCATTGATGCAATGACGGGCGGCGGCCGGTTCCTCGCCGGGCTCGGCGTGTCGGGACCGCAGATCGTCGAAGGCTGGTACGGCGAGCCCTGGGGCCGCCCCTATTACTGGCTCAAGGATTATGTCGAGATCATGCGCAAGATCTTCCGGCGCGAAGGTCCGGTCAGCCATGACGGCAAGCAGATCCAATTACCCTATGACGGCGAGGGCGGCCTCGGCGTCGGCAAACCGCTGACTTCGATCCTGCACATGAACCCGGACATTCCGATCTATATCGGCTCCGGCAACGAGGCGACGGTCCGCCTCACCGCGGAAGTCGCGGACGGCTGGCTGCCACTCGGCTACACGCCGGGCACGTTCCACGAATATAAGGGCTGGCTCGAGCAGGGGTTCGAACGCGCCGGCAACGGCAAAAGCTTCGACAATTTCGAAATCCAGGCCTCCGTCCATGTCGAGATCGACGAGGATGTCAGCGCCGCCCTCAATCGCCTGAAGCCGCACGAGGCGCTGTATATCGGCGGCATGGGGCACAAGAACAAAAACTTCCACAAGGAAATGATGATCCGCCGCGGCTACGCGGACGCCGCCGACCGCATCCAGGAACTCTTCCTCGAAGGCCGCAAGAAAGAGGCCGCCGACGCGGTGCCGGACGAATGGGTGGACGCCAAATCCCTGGTCGGTCCGCCGGCCCGGATCAAGCAACGCTACAAGGCCTGGGACGACTGCGAAGCGACCAGCGTCACGGTACGAACCAAGCAGGACGAAGCGGTGAAAGTCATGGCGGAAGCCGCCCGCCTCAATCCCGCGCGGGGCTAGTGTGATGATTCTGAAGTTCGCCGCATTGAATGCGGCGGATTTTAGGATCTGAATCACATTAGATTCAAATAGTTGGTGTGCTGATTCACGCGAAATTCAATCCTTTGAATTTCACGATCAGGACACTAGATATTCCTCGCCTGGCGGGCGCGCAATTCGCGTGCGCCAACGTCTCAAAATTGCGCCCCTACCCCTTGTAGAGGCCCAAATCCATACTATTTTAATAGCATGAACGACGGGCAACCGTCGCACTAGGCGCCCCGCGCACCCCCCTCCCCAATCCCCCTGCGCGGGGCGTCGTAGGGGGCCTTCGAAAATTAGAACGAGACAGCTGCAGGCCGGGTTACCGGTTTGGTTCGAGTCCTCCAGGGCGCGCCAGTTATTTCCCATAGGATACCTTGTACGGCTGGGCTGCTGGACGCCGTGCTTTTCTGCTGCGCGACCAGGGTCGCAGGTCGGTCAGTTTGAAGCGTTAAGGGGCAGCGCTATGCTTTGGCATTACCTTCCATATTAAGTGACGCCCCAAACCTCATATGCGGCAGGGCTGATTCAACAGACGGAAACCTTGATTCGGCCGAATCCAGGGACGTTTTAGCCTTATCCCGATGCGCGTGTTAGGTTGCCGCTTCCGCGTAAATTTGATCAGTGAAGGAATTGCTTTTATGAACAGTGAGTTGGTGGAAACGGCGGAGGAGGTTTCCCGTATTGCGTTTGGGTTCATGGCGTCGAAAGCGCTGTTTGCCGGATTGCATATCGACGTTTTTACCCAATTGGCGGACGGGCCGAAAAGTTCGAAGGAAATCGCCAAAGAAGCCGAAATTCCGATGAACCGGGTCACCACCCTGATGACCGCATTGACCAGCATTGGTTTGGTTGACCGTGAAGAAGAGGGAGAAATTTACTCCAACTCGTCGGGGGCGGAGGCCTTTCTCGCGAAGGGCGCCAAATACGAGTTCGGCGACTATCTCCGCTATCAAATCGACCAGCAAATGTATCCGTTCCTCGGGCAATTGAACGAAGTGCTCGACGGCTCGCTCGATCCCGATGCCGTCGATTCCTATCAGCACTGGATGTCCGACCCAAAGCAGGCATCGGTCTATAGCGAAGCCCAGCACGCCGGTTCTCTTGGACCGGGCCGGACCCTCGCCCGGTTGGTTGATCTCAGCGCGGCGGAAACCTTGCTTGATGTCGGCGGCGGCACCGGCGCGATGAGCATACGGCTTCTGGAGGCGTATCCGAAGCTCGCCTCAACCATCATCGATTTCCCCAATGTGGCGGAAATCGGCTGGCAATTTATAGCCAAAGCCAGCATGGTCGATCGGATCCGCTACATTCCATCGAATGCGCTTATTGCCGAGTGGCCGAAGGCGCAAGGCGCAATCCTGATGTCCTATCTGTTCAGTGGCATCCCCGGTTCGGAAGTGCCGCGCCTTGTGGAATACGCCTTCGATTGCCTGGCGCCGGGGGGCAGTTTCATGGTGCACGACTTCATGGTCGAGGACGACCGCACGGGCCCGCCCATGGCCGCGCTTTGGCAATTGCAGCATATGGCGTTCACGCCCGATGCCCGTTCGGTGACGCCCGGCTGGTTGCGCACCCGGCTGCGCGACGTCGGCTTCGTCGATATTCAAGAAGACGAGATGGTCCCGGGGATGACACGGCTCATCCACGCCCGGAAGCCGGATTGATCCCATGGCAAAGTCGGACTTTAAATTCGCGTGGCCCTTTCGCGTGCGCTATTCGGAAGTAGACGGACAGAAAATCGTCTTCAATGCCCATTACCTGACCTATTACGATACGGCGATTACCGAATATTTCCGCGCCCTGCCGTATGATTATATGGGGCAGGTCGAGCGCACGGGTGAGGACTTTCACACCGTGCGCACCTTGGTCGAGTACCAGCAGGCCATTGCATTCGACGAAGATATCGAGGTGCTTGTCCGCACCTCCCGCCTCGGGCGCTCATCCATGACCTTCCTGTTGGAAGTTCATCCGCAAGGGCAGGAAGATCTGCGGGCGACGGGCGAAGTCGTCTGGGTCAATACCGACCAGGCGACGCATAAATCGGCAGCCGTCCCGCAGGACCTCGTCGACAAATTGGTGGCGCTGGAGGCCGACAAGCTCGAACGTTAAAGACTGTCTTTCCCCTGCAGAGCGCGAGTAAAGGGAATCCTCATAGTGCGTACAGAACCTAGAGCAGATCAAGATTGATTGGAATCGCGTGAATCCGCTCTCACTTATTAAGGTCGAGCGGATTTACAGAATCGACCGAACCCAAGGAATGGGTTCGGTCAATCCTGATATGCCCTAGTGTGTTGATTCGGATCCTAAAATCCGCCGCATTCAATGCGGCGAATCTCAGAACCATTACACTGGTGACCGGCAGCTAAATCGCTCGTTTCTGCCTACTTCCCGTAAGTGCGTGTGGTCGGATACTTCTTCCGGGCGTCCGCTGCGGTCTTCAGCAGAAGGTCGAGAAGTTCCTGCGCTTCCGGAACCGTCTTGGAGGCCTCGGCCACCCACTCGTCCCAGATCGGCTTACCCGCGACCCTGCGGAACTCTGCCATCTGGTCCTCGGGGATCGTGATGGCCTTCATCTTCGTCGGCCACACCTTCAGGTTCTCGATGTCCTTCTTCTGGTAGGCAGCGGACTGGAATTCAACCGCTTGCCGCTTGAGACCGTTTAGCAGATCCTGATACTGCTTTGGCAGCTTTTCCCACGAGCCCTTGTTGGCCACGATCGGGCAGTTGACCGTGCCGAGCGACATGTTGGTCGTGTACCAATCCGCAACTTCGTCCAGCTTGTAGGCGCTGAATGCATAGGTGAACGGGAAGCCGATGGCGTCGACCGTACCGCGCTGCAGCGCCGTATAGGTCTCGGACGCCGTCACCGTGGTCGGAACCGCACCGATCTTCTTGGCCGAACGGCCCATCCCGCCAAGCGCGCGCAGGCGCTTGCCCTTGAAGTCCGCGACCGTCGCCGGCGGCGTGCCCTTACCCATGTACTCGTACTGCGGCAGGACATTGATCGCGAAGATGATCGCGTTCCACTTCGCAAAGTCCTTCTTCACCGCCGGGTGGCCGAAGATCGCGCTCGAGACCTCATATTGCACGTCGAAGTTCGTGATCGGCAGGAACGGCATGTCGAGAACGTTTGCCGCGGGCAGCTTGCCAGGGTGATAGGATTGGCAGACCAGCGCCGCGTCGATAGCGCCGACCGCGACACTGTCGAGGTTCTCTTTACTCTTCGACAGCTGCTCGCCGTAATAGAGCTGGAAGTTGAACTTGCCGCCGGTGCGCTCTTTCACCGTCTTGGAGATGAATTCGAGACTCTCCGTAAAGGCCCGGCGCTTGCCCCAAAGCGAGACGCGCCAAGTGACTTCCGGGCCATCCACCATTTGGGCTTTTGCGCTGCTGATCGGCGTGGAGACGCCCATCAGCAAGGCAACGGCGGAAGCCGCTACTGTTAATGTCAAAAACTGTGTCGTTTTACGCATGATGTGTGTTCCTCCCTGGACCTGTCGAGCAGGTCATGATTGTTTGCAAAACAATGGCACGGTTCGACTGCCGGCCTTTTTTTTGATCGCCGGTTCATAATTCCTCCGCACCGGCTTGACGGAACATAAACGATATCGCTTCTCCACGAAGGCTTCAATCCGATTTACGTTACACCCTTATAACGTAAGGTATTAACTGTTGGGTGTTTTTTTACGCCCGGGAATCAGAAGGTAACAAGGCGCCGACGCATTTGCCAGAGGGGCCGCGCGCCACTCTGCGAATATCTCGAACAAGCGATTCGAACGTTATCCTGTGAGGCGCACCAGCTTTTTCCATAAGATACCATTCGTCACAGGCGCGCCGCTGCCGATTTCGTACATTAGGTTTTTCGTGGGGAGAGGGTGGTTCCAATGGTCGCTTATCTAGCGCTGTTGCCTTGCGCGGTAGCGGCCATTGCCGTGATAGTCCTGCGGCGAAGCGTACTGACAGCAGCGCTTTTGGCGCTTCTTACCGCCTTGGCCCTATGGGTCCTTGGCATATTCGCCCCAGCGCAGCCTGAGCATTTGAGCCATGCCATCACCGACTCCGCTGTTCTCGCATTGCTGGTCGGGTTCGTTATTTTCCCCGGGCTTTTATTCGTCGAGGCGACCAATCGAAGCGGCGGACTAAAGGCCCTTGTCCACGCCATCGAGTCCCTCAGCCTGGCGCCGCCCAGAGCGGTCATTCTGATCACGGTCGGGATCGGTGTGATGATGGAGTCGTTGACCGGTTTCGGCGTCTCGATGTTCGTCACGGTCCCTCTCCTCCTGCAGGTCGTGAGCCGCACCAGAGCCATCTTCCTCACATTGATAGGCATGAGCCTGATGTCCTGGGGCGCCTTATCCGTCACCGCCTTACTCGGCGCCGAACTGGCCGGATTGCCGACGCCTGTCCTTGCGGACGCAATCCTGACCACCAGCGGACCGGTCGCGGCGGTCCTTCCTTTGTTCTGCCTGCCGTTCGTCCAGGGATCGCGCCTGAAGGATGTTGTCTATGCGGTGCTCGTCGGCGCCGTGCTGGTGGTTAGCATCGCCGCGGCGTCGCGCTGGATCGGCGTGGAGGTGGCCGGCGTCATCGGCGGGCTCGCGGTAATCGTCGTTTCGATTGGGTTCGCATCGTCCCGGCGTTCCCTGGGCAAGGCCCTCGCAGCGCCCGCGATCCTGCCCTACGGTCTGTTGATCGCCGGTGTGGTGTTACAAAAACTTATCGTGCCGCATTTGAATGCGGCCGGTTTCGCGCCAGCGATCGAAACAGAGCGGGTTTCCTTTCAGGTGCTCTCCTCCCCCGGCATTGCCTTATTCCTGGTTACGCTCCTCTGCATCACCGTGCGATCCGCACAAGCGCGGGACGAAGAGGGACCATCGCTCCTACGCCATGTGGCGGCACGGTCATGGCCCGCGCTCGCCAGCATCTTCTCATTCTTGATGGCGGCGCGGGTGCTGGTCGAAATCGGGAGCATTCAGGCGCTGGCCGGGCTGCTGTCCCAGCTGGGCCTGTACCCGGCAGCCGCTCTGGTAGCCGTCCTCGGTGGCGTTGGATCCTACGTCACCGGCAGCGGCGTCGCGTCCAGTGCCCTCTTCATGCCGAGCGCCGCCGCGACGGGCGGAAACTTCGATGCCATCGCCTTGTTTGCCAGTCTGCACCATAGTGCCTCGTCGCATGTCGCCGTTGCCTCCTTGCCGATCATCGCCATTCTCCTCACGGCGTTACCAAACCGGGAAGCCGCCGACGAAAGAACCGCCATGCGGATGGCCCTCGGCCTCGCGGTTGTTTGGCTTTTGTTTGTGATCGCCAGCGGCACCGCGCAAATCGCGATGATGACGTAAGCAAAAAATTGAAGAGGCACGATGCTGAATCATGCGCCAGCATGCACCGGGCGACCTTAACCGTGTCAGCTTCCGCGCCAGCCGGGGCCCAGAAGACAGAGCGCCTGTCCCACCCCCATGATTGTCAGGCCAACCGCGACGGCGATAAAGAGCGCGGTAATGTCCCAGGCAAGAGAAACGGCCAGCGCGCCGATGGCCGCGACCGTCAGAAACCGGATGGCCGAAACACTAACCGGTAAAATCATACGGCCGGTTCCCTGACTGGCGAAATTCAGCGTCTGCCCCGCACCAAACATGCCATAGAACGGTGCTGCGATAACGAGGTAGTGGACACCAAAAGCAAAGGCATCGGGGTTTGCGGTAAACAGGTCGAGCCAGAGACTGGGCATCATGGCAGCGCAAATCCCCAACAGGCCGGTCAACGCCAAGGCTACGCCGGCGCCGGTCCAGGCAATGCGTCGGGCACGGGAAAACTGCCCGGCACCCACATTGATGCCAACCGCGGCCGTCAGGGCGGCGCCGACCCCGAACGCAATCGGCACCAACATCAGCTCCAATCGTGCGCCCAGGCCGAAACCGGCCAGCGCTTCGGTACCGTACCGGCCGACAAACCCGGTTGCGACCACCACGGTCATGGCCATGCAGGTGCTGTTGATCATGCCGAGGCCGCCGACTTTCATGATGTCGCGGATGGGCGCCCATTCCAGGGCGTGCGGGCGCAATCGCAAACG
The DNA here is from genome assembly GCA_012103325.1 of Alphaproteobacteria bacterium. Classification (GTDB taxonomy): domain Bacteria; phylum Pseudomonadota; class Alphaproteobacteria; order UBA8366. The sequence goes on along the minus strand of WLWY01000016.1, from coordinate 30,410 downwards.
TCCTTTGCCGCCAAATAAATGCATGGCGAGATAGGCCGCTGCTAAACCATGGCAAATGACCATCGCGGTGGCGGCGCCCACGACCCCCAGGCTTGGCAGGCCGAACCAGCCCAGCGTCAGGGTGCCGGACAAAACAATCTGAGCGATGCCAGCCGTGGCGATCGCACGGGCCGGCGTCGCGGTGTCGCCGGTGCCCCGAAGGATTGCGGATAACACATAAACAAACCATAGAGCCACCGCCCCGCCAAAGGCGACCCGGGCGTAGGTAACCGCGCCACCAAGGGCATCCCCTTCGCCCCCTAAAAGTTCGAATATGGGCCGCGCGAACAACCCCAGAACGATCATGTAAGCCCCGGACATCATGATCGCGATCAGCACCGCCTGCCAGGCCGTGCTTTTGGCTCGTTCGATGGCCCCGGCGCCAAGGGCGCGACCTACAGCCGACGTTATGCCACCGCCGATGGCCCCACCGGCCATCATTTGCATCAAGGTCTGAAAGGGAAATACCAAAGCCAAGCTTGCCAAAGCCGCGGTGCCCAGTTGCCCCACATACCAGGCATCCGCCAACGTCACCGCGGTCAACATTGCAACGGCAAAGACATTCGGTGTCGCCAGACGCCAAAGCACCGTTGCGACGGGCGAGTCTAGTACGAGTTGCGTGCCGGTGGCATGGCCGTTGGACAAGCGGTTACTTTCCGTGAAGAGAGCCGTGACGCCGGGTGCGGCATCCAGAGAAACAGAGGCAGGTGGCGTAGGATACCTTTGGTTACGATACGCCGGTCAATCCGCTCACCCCTCGACGAATTCGTCGAAATAGCCGCGATAGGTCTGAAGCTTAGGCTTGTCCTGGTCTTCGGGGTTCACGTAGGTGATCGAGCTTTTGCCTTCCAGCGCACGCGGCAAGATCGAGACGCGGATGAACCGGGTTTCACGTTCGGCGTCCGCCTGGGCGAAGACCGGCACGGGGCCGGCTTCGAACCAAGGCTGCTCCACCGCGAATTGGTTGGAGTGACCGTCGCTGTCGATCCGGATAGCGCCCTTTTCAAGACAGCGTATGCCCGGCCCCTTGTGCGTGTGGGTGTAGGCGCAACCGCCCGGCGGAAAGGCAACGCTGTCGCAGCGCATCATCAATCCACCATCCGAGGGCAACATCGTCAATTCCGACTCGAGCAGCAAGGTCGACGCGATGCCGGACGGCAGTACGGGAGGCGCGTCGCGTGGCGCGAATTCGCAACGCCACAGCGTCGCGGCGGCACCTACGGCGATTTCTGTCTCGCGATCTCGGAAGCAGGCGTCATCGGCTGCCAGTTGCGCGCTGTCGACTCTGGCATCGCCTGTCCTGACGTAAATCGTGCGAGCGCCGGCGGGCAACGTCACCGGACCGGCACCCGCCGGAAAGACATCCCGATAGAAGCGAAGCGCATAGCCCGTCACAGAACGGCTTTCGCCAGCGTCTGCAATGCGGCGCGGGTCGGACGGCGGACCACCATCGTATCGACATGCCCCTTGGCCGCCGCATCCTTCCAAATACTCATGCGTTCCAGGACGCGCTCCTTCGGACCAACGAGCGCCACCGCATCCACGAGCTCGTTGGGAACCGCCGCTTCCGCTTCCGCGCGTCGTCCGGCCAGGAAATGATCCTGGATTTCAACGGCAGCCCCTTCGTAGCCGAGCTTCTTGGCGTAGTCATTGTAGAAGTTCTTGTCGCGCGCACCCATGCCGCCGATATACAGCGCCATTTCCCGTTTGACCGGCGCGCGGCAGGCTTCGATATCGTCGCCGATTTCGACACCGACGAAGGGAGAGACGCTGTAATCGGCCAGGCTCTTGCCGTTGCCAGCCTTGGCGAACCCTTCGTTCAGCGGGCCGCCCAAAATATCGAACTGGGTCGGGTCCATATAAATTGGAAAACCGCCATCCGCGACCTCCCCACTGACCCGCAAACCAGCCGGCGTAATTCCCGCCGTGTAGATTTTCAGCATCGGATCGCCGTGCATGATGCTCTTCAGCGGCTTGCCAAGCCCCGTCGATCCCTCGCCATTGAAGGGAATCTGATAATGGCGGCCGTCATGCGTCAACGGCGCTTCGCGGGCCAAAATTTTCCGGATGATCTCGATATATTCGCGCGTGCGAGCGATCGGGCGGCCGAACGGCTGACCGTGCCAGCCTTCGATAACCTGCGGCCCGGACGGCCCGATGCCAAGGATGAACCGGCCGCCGGATAAATCGTGCAGAGTCATCGCCGTCATGGCCGCCATCGACGGCGTCCGCGCCGACATCTGGATGATCGCGGTGCCGACCTTGAGTTTGGTCGTCTGCGCCAGGATCCAGGTCGCGGGCGTTATGGCGTCGTTGCCCCACGCCTCGGAGGTCCAGGCCGAGTCGAACCCAAGATCCTCCGCCTCGCGCACCAGTTCCATATCGATCCCGTAATGGCCGCTGAACTTACCGGGAAGTAGGCCGAGTTTCATGAGTCGCTTCTCCTGTGATTTCTTTTTCGTTGGGTGTCGATCCTATGCAAGATCACGGTTATCGCCATGTCAACGGTCGCCGCGCGGCAAAGGCCCCCCGCAATGCGGACAATAAGCATCTTCATCCTTACGCGCGACCTCAGAGCGTACGATGTCCGAGGCCATATCCTCACTAAGGCCCAGTTCGGTGCGCGCTTCTTCCAGTTCGGCGACCATTTCACCCGTGACCGGGCCTTCCGACATGGCTTCGTCCACACGCTCCCGATAAAGCTTCTGGCTGCGGCGAACCTGTTCGGCAAACCCCGCCGCCAGAATACCGGCCGGGAAGGCGATCATGCCGATGCCGATCAGCGAGATCAGACCACCAAAGGCCTTGCTCCACGGCGTCACCGGCACGACATCGCCGTAACCGACGGTCGTCAGGGTCGTTACCGTCCACCACATCGCCTCGGGAAGGCTTCCGAACGCATCCGGTTGCGCTTTGTTTTCGAAGAGATAGATGCCACCGGACGCCAGGACCATGACGATGGAAAGGATGAAGAGTGCCGCGCCGATGGTGGGCGCCTCGTCGCGCATCACCCGGTACAACAAGTTCAAGCCGGACCAATACCGGGTGAGCTTGAAAAGCCGCAACAGTCGAAACAGCCGCAGCCACCGCAAATCGACGTTAAACAGCAGGCCCAGGAATACCGGCGCGATGGCGAACAGATCGATCAGCGCCAACGGCGATACGATGTAACGCAGCCGCGCCTTGAGCGGAGTCTGGTCCTGCCGCTCCGGATCGTCGACGCAGACCCAAACCCGGACCAGGTATTCGATCGAGAAGACAGCGATAGAGAAAATTTCGAACCGATCGAAACTCGGGCCATACGCGGCATAAATGCTTTCAACGGTCTCCAATATCGCAGCAATAACATTGGCCGATATCAGGAGAATCAGCAGCGCATCGACGACGCGGCCGGTAACACCCGGCGGATGAATGCCCTCGAGGATACGATAGCAACGAGATCTGAAGGTCTGCGGCATGTCCATCATCAGATTCCTACCCTCGTTCAACTTAAAACAAAAAGGGCCGCAGCGGATGCTGCAGCCCTTTCGATTTTTAAGATATGACAGAGATCAGTGCACGTCGGCCCAGATTCTCCGCTTCACGGCGATCAACAGACCGGTAAAGACCAACAGGAACAGCATCACCTTCAGCCCCATCGATTTGCGGGCCTCCATATTCGGCTCGGACGCCCAGGCGAGGAACGTCGTAATATCTTTCGCCTGCTGTTCAACCGTCGCCTTTGTGCCGTCGGCAAATTCCACACCATCTTCTGAAAGCGGTGGCGGCATAGCGATCTGATGGCCCGGGAAATACTTGTTGTAACTCATCCCGTCCATCACTTCCGTGCCGGCCGGCGGTTCCCCGTAGCCGGTCAGGACAGCGTAGAGATAGTTCGGACCGCCAACGCGCGCCTCGACCATCAGCGAGAGGTCGGGCGGCAGCGCGCCATTGTTACCCGCGCGTGCAGCGTTGTCGTTCGGGAACGGCTTGATGAAGCGATCCGACGCCACCGCGGGGCGCATATACATTTCGCCCTCGTCGTTCGGGCCGTCTTCCACTTCGTTCTCGGCGGCAAACGCCTTGATCTGCTCGGCGGTATAGCCGAGATCGGCCAGGTTCCGATAGTAGATCAGCCTTATGCTGTGGCAACCCGCACAACTTTCCTGGTAGATCTGCAGGCCACGTTGCATCGCCGCCCGGTCATAGGTGCCGAACAGCCCCTGGAACGACCAATCCCGCTTTGGGATTTCCACGCCGCCTGCAGCAAGAGCCGGACCGGCAACCCCCAAGGAAACGATAACAGCCAAGGTTTTGATCGCTTTCAACATCACGGCTTCTCCATCTTGGCAGCCGCGGCCCCGGCGGAAGCACCTCCGCCGCCGCCAGTTACCGGCTCGGCAATACTGGAGGGAAGCGGTAACGGTGTTTCGATCTTTCCAAGGATCGGCATCACAAGCAGGAAGTGCGCGAAATAATAGACCGTCGCAACCTGGCCGATGATCAAGGCCGTGCCTTCCGCCGGCTGCGAACCGACCCAGCCGAGCGCGATGCAATCCACAAAGAATATCCAGAAGATATATTTGTAGATCGGGCGGTATTTCGCACTACGGACCCGCGCCGTGTCCAGCCAGGGTAGAATGAACAGGATCAGTATCGATCCGAACATCAAGAGCACGCCCATCAGCTTCGCCGGGATGAAAAGGATATCGATCGTGACCGAGCGCAGAATTGCGTAGAACGGCAGGAAGTACCATTCCGGCACGATATGCGACGGCGTTTGCAGCGGGTTCGCCTCGATATAGTTGTCCGGCTCACCGAAGAAGTTCGGCGCATAGAACACGAAGAAGGCGAAGAACAGCAGGAAGACGCCGACGCCGACCGAGTCTTTCGCCGTGAAGTACGGGTGAAACGGTACGGAGTCCTGCGGACCTTTCATCTCGATACCGTCGGGGTTGTTCGATTTCGACACGTGCAGTGCCACGACGTGCAGCCCAACGACGGCGAACAGAACGAACGGCATCAGATAGTGCAGCGAGTAGAACCGGTTCAGCGTCGCGTTATCGACCGAGAACCCACCCCATAGCAGGGTCACGATCCAGTCGCCGACAAGCGGTATCGCCGAGAACAGGTTGGTAATGACGGTGGCGCCCCAATAGCTCATCTGACCCCAGGGCAGCACATAACCCATGAAGGCGGTCGCCATCATCAGCAGCAGAATGACGACACCCAGCATCCAGAGCAGTTCGCGCGGCGCCTTGTAGGATCCGTAATACAGCCCTCGGAACATATGGATATAAACGACGATAAAGAACATCGACCCGCCATTCATATGGATGTATTGCAGCAGCCAGCCGTAGTTCACATCGCGCCTGATGCGCTCGACGCTATCGAACGCGTAATCGACATGCGGCGTGTATTGCATCGCCAGCATGACGCCGGTGACGACCATTACCACCAAAACGATCGACGCCAAGGCACCGAAATTCCAGAAGTAGTTCAGGTTCCGCGGCATCGGGAACTGCTGATATTCGTGATCCATATAGGTGAAGATCGGCAGCCGATCGTCAACCCACCGAATAACCGGATTCTTCCACTGCGACCCAGTACTCATCGATGCCCCCTACCCAATAAGAATTGTTTTATCATCGACAAATTTATACGGCGGCAGCGGCAAATTCTTCGGCGCTGGGCCCTTTCTGATACGGCCCGCCGTATCGTAGTGCGAACCGTGGCAAGGGCAGAACCAGCCGCCGAACTCACCCTTCGGATCGGTCGACTTCTGGCCTAGCGGAATGCAGCCAAGATGAGTGCAAAGTCCGATCATGACCAGCCAATCGGGCTTCTGTGCGCGATCGCCATCTTTTTCGGGATCGCGTAATTCGGCGCTGTCGTCCTTCAAAGCCTGTTCGATTTCCGCTTTGGTCCGACGCCGTACGAAGACCGGCTTGCCTTGCCAGACGATGGTAATCGACTGGCCTTCCTGAATAGGGTCAAGGTCGACATCGACCGTCGACAATGCGAGTACTTCCGCCGAGGGGTTCATCGAGTCGATCAACGGCCACGCAAAGCTCGCCGCACCGACAACGCCCATGGCGCCAGCAGCCAGAATCAGAAAATCACGCCGTCCGGCGTCTTCGTCGCCCGACTCGGGCGACGCTGCAGTATCTGCCATTCTTGTACCCCCTCAGTCACGCAGGGCCCCGCCAAGACGAAGCAACCGGCGCATCATAACCTAGCCGACTCTCCACGCAAAAACGTTACGCCGAGAAAGGTTTGCATCCTGTTAACTTTCTTAAACCAGCAAACCCGGCAGCCACAGGCGGCAAATTGACACAAGCGTGACCCGCCGGCCCGGTATCGTATAATGCGATTCGTCCGGCTTGCAAAGCCGGGAACAGGAATTTCGATCCCCACAAAGGCATTTCATGCGTTTAGCGCTCTATCAACCGGATATACCGCAAAATACCGGCGCGATATTGCGACTTGCCGCGTGCCTGGCTGTGCCCGTCGATATTATCGAACCGTGCGGCTTTTTATGGTCGGAGGCCCGGATGCGGCGTGCCGGGATGGATTACATCGATCAGGTCAAAGTCGAGCGTCACGCGTCTTGGGAGAAGTTCCGTACCGCACAGCACGACCGGATGATTTTACTGACGACGCAGGCCGCGATCGCATTCACGGCATTCGAGTTCTTGGCCGGCGACACCCTGTTGCTGGGCCGCGAGAGCGCCGGTGTACCGGAAGAAGTACACGAAACGGCGGCGGGCCGCGTCGTGATCCCCATGGCAGAAGGCGCCCGGTCGTTGAATGTTGCGCTCGCCGCGGCGATGGTGTTGGGTGAAGCACTGCGCCAGACCGGCGGGTTTCCAAAGTTTTAACCAAAAACCGATAGCAACGATGAGCATGGAAACGAAGGAAAAAGCCCGGACCTGGTTTGCGGAACTGCGGAACAGGATTTGCGCCGAGTTCGAGGCAATCGAAGATGCGTGCGACACCAGCGACGCCACGCCGGGCCGCTTCGAGCGTACGCAATGGAAGCGCCCGACCGAGGATGGCGAAGACGGCGGCGGCGGCGAAATGTCGGTGATGCACGGCCGCGTCTTCGAAAAAGTTGGCGTCAATATTTCGACGGTATCGGGCGTCTTCTCCGAACAGTTTCGCAAGGAAATTCAGGGCGCCGGCGACGACGGTCAGTTTTGGGCCTCCGGCGTTTCGCTTGTCGCGCATATGTGTTCGCCGCACGTCCCGGCCGTGCACATGAACACGCGCTTCATCGTGACATCGAAAAACTGGTTCGGCGGCGGTGCGGACCTGACACCGATGACGCCGGTCGACGAGGACACGGAAACCTTCCACGCCGGCCTGCGGGCGGCCTGCAACAAACACGATGACACCTATTACCCGCGCTTCAAGGAATGGTGCGACGAGTATTTCTACCTGAAACACCGCAAGGAACCTCGCGGCGTCGGCGGCATCTTTTTCGATTCGCTCGACAGCGGCGACTGGGAAGAGGATTTCAGTTTCGTGCGCGACGTTGGAACGAGCTTCCTGGAAACCTATGCCGAGATCGTGCGGCGGCGCATGAACGAGCCCTGGACGGATGCGGAGCGCGAGCACCAGTTGGTCCGCCGCGGCCGTTATGTCGAGTTCAACCTGTTGTATGACCGCGGCACACGGTTCGGCATCATGACGGGCGGCAATCCGGAAGCGATTCTGATGTCCCTACCGCCCGAGGCGAAATGGCCATGACCGTCAGGAGATTGTTGAAATGAAGTTTCGCACACTGCGCCGCTCTGTAATCGGTGTTTGCCTGATCCTGTTCACCTTCGGCACTGCGCACGCGCAGGATCTTACCCCCGTGGCATTCTATGGCACGTTCCAGGGCAGCGGTTTCGCCGAAGACAAGGATAGTATCTATTTCGGTACGACCGTGCGCGATCTCGACGTCATCATCGCGCCCACCGGAAGCGGCTTCAGCGTCACTTGGACGACGATCATCCGCGGCGGCGGCGATCCAGCCAAACCGAACGTGCGCCGCAAGACGCAAACCGCAACATTTTCGCCGACCGAAAGTGCCGGGGTCTTCCGCGGCGCGCCTTCGGGCGACCCGCTGGCCGGCAACGCCTATACGTGGGCTCGGATTGAAGACAACACGATGACCGTCTTCATCCTCAGCATCGATAAGACCGGGCAATACAATATGCAGAGCTACGCCAGAACGTTGAGCGGTTATGGCATGGATCTCGTCTTCTCGCGCATCCGCGACGGCGAGCCCGTCCGAACCGCCCGGGCCAAGCTGATCAAGGCGGCCAATTGAACCAAAACGCGGTTTGACATAGGTCATGGCCGGGAAACCGTAATCCTCGTCTAAGTCCCTTCCAACAGTCGCACTGCATGAGCGAGAGGAAGGTAGAACGATGACAATCCAGGTCATATTCGCGCCGGTAACCGGGCGCAAATCGGACAGTTCCGTCCTTGCCGCGGCCCGTGGGGCCGCCAAGCGCTTCAACGCGCATATCGATGTCGTTTCCCTGCGCGCCGATCCGCGCGACGCCATACCTTATCTCGGCGAAGGCATCTCGGGGGCGCTGGTCGAGGAATTCATCGCCCAGGCCGAGACCGAAAACACCGAGCAGGCCCACAAGGCCCGGGCCGCATTCAACGAGTGGCGCGATGCCGCCGGCTTCGTCCTCGCGGATAGCATGAGCGATGCGGTTGCGATCCAGGGATCGACGGCCGAGATCCCGACTTGCTCCTGGCGCGAAGTGACCGGCGCCTCGGATCAGACCGCCGCGTCCTACGGCCGGCTCGCGGATCTGATCGTCGCACCGCGCGGCGAGTTGGCAAACGCGGTCGAAAACGAAGTCGCCTTCGAAACAGCGTTGCTATACAGCGGGCGGCCATTGCTGCTCGCACCCCCAACGCCCCAGGAAGAATTCGGCAACCGCATCGCCATTGCCTGGGACGGCAGCGCCGAAGCGTCGCGCGCCGTCGGCGCGGCCTTGCCGTTCTTGTGCACAGCGGAAGAGGTAACGGCAATCACGGTGGCGGAAGACAATAAGGTCGAGTCGCCTGTAGAGGATTTGGCACGCTATCTTTCCTGGCATGGTGTTACGGCGAACACCCGGAACGTCGGTCTCGAATCGCGCACGGTCGGCGAAGCTATCCTCGGCGCGGCAAGACATGAGTCAGCCGACCTACTGGTGATGGGCGCTTACAGCCACAACCGGTTCCGCCAACTCGTTTTCGGCGGCGCGACCCGCTATATCCTGGACGAAGGCGCAATGCCGGTTCTCATGACTCACTAAGTTTCGTCGTTTTCCGCCAACGCGATAACGCGCTGAGCGTTCGCCGACCAGGTATAGGGTTTGCTTTCGATCAGCGCGGCGGCAGCGGCGCCCAGGCGGTTGCGCAAGGCGTCGTCACGGCACAGTCGGACGATCGCCGCGGTGAAGGCGTCGGTATCGTCGGGGTCGAACAGGATCGCATCTTCGCCATCGCTCAGAACCTCCCGGATATTGCCTTGGTCGGGCGCGACGATTGCCCGGCCAAGTGCCATATATTCAAACAGCTTCAAGGGCGATGCGTAGGCGACGACACTGGGCTGCAAAGCGACATCGAAGGTCGACACGTAGTGGCTGACCCTGTCGCGCGCGACGAGACCCAGCGTCGTGACGCGGTCGGCGACACCCTTCTCCGCCGCATAGGCTTCCAGCTCCGCGCGCGCCGGCCCATCGCCAACGACCAAAAAGTGCAAATCGGCGCGCTCCGGCATTGCCAGCATCGCATCGACGACCCGCGTCAGCCCGTGCCAGGACCGCATGAAGCCGGTAAAGCCCAGAACAATCTTATCGGACAGACCGAGTTCGCGCCGCGCCTCTTCGCCGCTGGCGTCAGACGAAAACATTGCCGTGTTGATACCGTTCGGAACGACCTGAATTTTCGGCTCCGGCACCCCAGCATGGCGCACGTAATCGGCCAGCTTGTCCGTCACCGGCAGAACGTGATCGGCTGCGCGCCAGACGCTGCTCTCGGCCCATCGGGCAAAGCGGTGCAGCACAAGACCGTCATGGGAAATCCGTTCATCCGTCAGCGGCGCGTTCACTTCCAGGATGTAGGGGATGCCGTAGCGTGAATTCAGCCACTTCCCGGCCATCAGAAACAGGCTGTACCGCTCATACAAAAAGTCAGGCTTATGCTGCACGTAGGCCGCGCGCAATCGCCGGTAGGCGACAACCGAATAGCCGAACTCCAGAATTTCGTACAGCGCGCGGGGAATGTATTTCTTGATCAGATCGAACCGCCCCCCGCCCGATCCGAATTCCGCATCCTGTTGCGCCGGAGGGGACACCACGATGACCTCGTGACCCTGCTGACGGAACGCGTTGATCAGTTCCGTAATATGAACGTCCTGACCATCCTTCGAAACGGTCCGGTGGTGATATAGGATTTTCATGGGCTGGCCGCGTGGGGGGAAGTCACGGGAGCGAACCTGCCTCAAAAGCCATCGCAAATCCAGCCCGCGGTTATACCGGTTATGTGATGCCCGGATAGAGGCCCGACATATTTTCAGCGGACCCCTTGGGAAAAATTTGCTACAGTTTATATGCAAAAAGCGATTGAGGAACACGCAAGGCTTGCGGGAACGGATAGGTGTAAGAGCATGGCGGACCTACAAGAAGTCAAAAAAATGCTGGAGGCGCGGGTTCAAACCTTGAGCGCGAAGGTCGATGAAATCGAAGACGACCTGCGCGAGCCGGCCGACCCGGATTTCGCCGAACAGGCGACAGAGGCGGAAGCTGACGAAGTCCTGGAAGGGTTGGAGAGTTCAGCCTTGCTGGAAATTGCGCAAATCAATGCGGCGCTGGCGCGTATAGAGGAAGGCACCTACGGTGAGTGCGCGACCTGCGGCGAACCCGTCGGAGACAAACGGCTGGAGGCTATCCCGCACGCCGCGCAATGCATTAACTGCGCATCCAAATAATCCGTCACCGCTGATCCCAGACAAGCACCGACAATGTCCTTGAGTATTTCCCGGATCGGGAGCTTTCACATCCCGGGCCGCACGGTCACCGTCGCCGGCATCGAGCCCCGCGACGCCATTCTGACGCCGGGCGGTCCGATGCGGACGATCGATCAAAACGGTGAGCACGAAATCGAGCAGATGTACGTCCAGTACGTCCAGCTTGCACAACCGCGTGCGCGGTATCCGCTGCTGATGTGGCATGGCGGCGGCATGACCGGCGTCACCTGGGAAGACACGCCGGACGGACGGCCCGGATGGCAGATGGCGTTCCTGCGAGCCGGGCACGACGTCTATGTCTCCGACGCGGTTGAACGCGGCCGCGCCTCTTGGTCGTGTTTGCCGGATATCTATGGCGGCCCGCCCTTCGGCCGTACCAAGCAGGAGTGCTGGGAAGGGTTTCGGGTCGGCCCGGACCGATCCTGGGATGCCAATGCGGATCGCCGGCACGCGTTCGAGGGCCAGCGGTTCCCGGTCGATGCCTTCGATTCCTTCGTACACCAGACCGTGCCGCGCTGGACGGTAAACGACGCACCGACGCAAACCGCCTACGACCAACTGATTGCCCGGGTGGGTCCGGCCGTCGTCATGGCGCACAGTCAGGCCGGCAATTTCGCCTTTACCGCCGCGCTGCATGCACCGAACAAGGTGCGCGCGGTCATCGGTGTCGAACCGTCGGGAACGCCGACACCGGACGAGGTCGACGTTACCCGGGTCCGGGATATCCCGCATCTCGTGCTATGGGGCGATTATGTCGACGCCTCGCCGCGCTGGACGGGGTACAAGGCGCGGATCGACGCCTATGGCGACGCGCTACGCGCCGCCGGCGGCAGCCTGGACGTCATCGACCTGCCGTCGAGAGGCATCCATGGCAATTCCCACTTCCCGATGATGGACGACAATTCGGACGAGATTGCCGCGCTGATCCAGAATTGGATCGAAGAAAAAGGCCTGATGACGTGACCGCGCAAAAAGACGCCGCCTACATCAACCCGCGCACTGGCGCCCTTTGGCCGACGAGCGAACCGCTGTGGAACGCACCGGACGATGGCAAATACATCAATCTCACACCGGGCGCGGGTCTGACCCCGGACGATATCGACCGCAACGAACGGTCTTTCTGGCGATACGGCGTGGCAGTGCGGCTGCCGCAACCGCCGGAGATTACGCTCGGGGCAGGTTGGACGCCCTTGTTACCCGCGGCATGGAACGGCACAGCGGTGCACATGAAAGCGGAGTATCTGATGACGTCCGGCTCCTTCAAGGACCGGGGCACCGCCGTCATGCTGAACTATCTGAAACAGGTCGGCATCACGTCGATCTTCGAAGACTCATCGGGCAATGCCGGCGCCTCGGTCGCAACCTATTCGGCAGCACTGGGACTCGACTGCCGCATCATGGTGCCGGCCGCGGCGCCGGCGGCGAAGAAAATCCAGATGGCGGCAATGGGCGCCGAGGTGATTTCGATAGAGGGCAGCCGGGACGACGTGGCCGAAGCCGCCCTGGCCGAAGCGGCAACTTGTTTTTACGCCAGCCACAACTATCAGCCCCATTTCCTTGAAGGCACCAAGACGCTCGCCTTCGAATTATGGGAACAATGCGGCTTCCAAGCGCCAGACTGCGTTGTCGCGCCGCTCGGGTACGGCAGCAACATCATGGGCTGCCATATCGGCTTTGCCGAATTGCTGGCCGCCGGACAGATCGAGACCATGCCGCGCATCTACGCCGTTCAGGCGGCAAACTGCGCGCCCTACCACGCGGCCTTCGAATCGGGCGGCAACGATCCCGTATCGATCACACCGCAGCCGACCATCGCCGACGGCATTGCCTCGGCGGTGCCACTTCGGCTGCACGAAGTCCTGTCCGCGGTTCGCGAAACGGATGGCGCTATCGTGGCGGTGCCGGAGGACGAAATCGTCGCCGCGCTCCGGCAATTCGCAGGGCTGGGATTCTTCGTCGAGCCAACCTCGGGCACGGCTGGGGCCGGATTGACCCGTCTGTTGGATAGCGGTGCGATAAAGCCAAATGAGAACGTCGCGGTCGTGCTGACCGGCAGCGGATTGAAGGCGGTAGAAAAGATCGGGACCGCATTGGGGTTGAACGACGCTTGAGTCGCTCGCGGGCCTCCGTCAAATTCTAACGAACCATGTCCCACCTCCGTATCATCGCGATTGTCTGCACCGCCCAAGTCCTGGCGCAGATCGGCGCCTTCGCCATACCCGCCCTGCTGCCAACCTTCATCGCCGACTGGAACCTGACCGGCACCGAAGCCGGTTGGATCATCGGCGCGTTCTACGCCAGCTACACCCTGACCGTCCCAGTCCTGGTGTCACTGACCGACCGCATGGATCCGAAACGGATCTATCTCGGTGCCGTCACGCTCACCGCCGTCGCCGCGCTGGGTTACGCAACGCTGGCGGATGGATTCTGGTCCGCTTGTGCGTTTCGCCTGCTCGCGGGTGTCGGTTGGGCCGGCACGTACATGCCGGGGCTCAAGGCGCTGAGCGATTTCGTCGAAGGACCGCAGCAGTCGCGCGGCGTTGCCTTGCATGCCGCCAGCGTCGGGGTCAGCGGTGCGGCCTCGTTCATCGTTGCCAGCACGATTGCCAGCTGGTTCGGCTGGCGCTGGGGCATCGCGTTCGGCGGTCTCTGCGCCGTGGCGGCCTTCATCCTGATGGCGACGATGCTGCCGAGCCGCAAACCGAAACCGCCGGAGGGTAAACAGGCGGCCCTGCTCGACTTCCGCCCGGTCCTGAAGAACCGGTCGGCGCTCGCCTACTCGCTCGGCTATTGTTTTCACACCTGGGAAATGAATGCGCTGCGCGCCTGGGTCGTGACGTTCCTGACCTTCGCCCTGATGACATCGGGTGGTGAGACAATCCTTTTGGCACCCGCCGCGATTGCGACCGCCTTGAGCCTGGCCGGGGTCTGGGCCAGCGTGTCGGGCAACGAAGTGGCGCGCAAGATCGGTCGGCGGCGCTACATCATCATCGTCATGATTTGCTCGATGGTGGTCGCCGCCGTCATCGGCTTCAGTTCAGCGGTGTCCTACGAACTCGCGGCGGGCTTATGCATCGTCTACGGCATTCTGATCTGGGCCGATTCATCGTCGTTGACCGCCGGCACCGTCGGCAGCGCTCTGCCCGGCCAACGCGGCGCCACCATGGCGGTACATTCAACATTGGGGTACAGCGGCGGCTTCGTCGGTCCGTTGGCGATAGGATTGATCCTCGACCTCGCCGGCGGCGAAAGCGCCTTCGCGTGGGGCATCGCCTTCGCGCATATCGCCGCCGTGATGGCGCTGGGCCTGCTGGCCATAATCGTGCTGCGTCCCAAGGATCTTGCCGGGGACAAAGCGGGCAATTGACAGCGACAGGGCCGCCGCCGACAGTGGATCATTATGTGAAAAGGGACCGAAACAACCATGACCGAACAGCCCGATAACCTCATCCTGAACGGCGGCAAGATCGTCACGCTCGATCCGCAATCGACGATTGCCGACGCCATCGCGATATCGAACGGGCGGATCCTCGCCGTTGGCAGCAACGATGCCGCAGCGCAGGCCGCCGGCCCCGACGCAAAGCGGATCGATCTGGCCGGAAAGACCGCGATACCGGGCCTAATCGACGGTCACGCGCATATGGATCGCGAAGGGCTGAAACTGCGATTGCCGTCCCTCGCCGGCGCCACATCGGTTGACGAAATTCTCGAACGCATTGCCGCCCTTGCCCGAAACGCGAAACCGGGCGAATGGATCGTCACCATGCCGATTGGCGACCCGCCCTATTATTCCGGCGTGCCTGGTATCCTGCGCGAAGGCCGCGTGCCGAACCGGCACGAACTTGATGAGGTAGCGCCGAACAATCCGGTCTATATCCGCGCGATCTGGGGGCATTGGCGCAACACATTGCCGCTCGTCTCCATCGCCAACACCGAAGCGCTGCGCATCGCCGGCGTAACCCGCGATACGATTCCGCCCGCCGCGACGATCCAGATCGATAAGGATCATGCAACGGGCGAGCCCACCGGCGTATTCCACGAATTCAACTACAAACCAATTGTCGAACACACCCTGATGTCGGTCACTCCGCGCTTCACGCTCGAGGACAGGCTTGCCGGACTGCGCGACTCGATGCGCATATACAATGCGGTCGGCACGACCAGTGTGTTCGAAGGGCACGGCATCGCCGCCGAAGTGTTGGCCGCCTATCAGGCGTTGCGCGACGAAGGACCGACCAGCGTGCGCGCGCATCTGATGTTCAGCCCGTCCTGGCCCGCACCCGATAGCGATGTCGTCGGCGGGTTGCTCGAGTCCTGGGGCGCTTGGCTGTCCGGCCGCGGGCTGGGCGATGAATATCTGCGGGTCGGCGGCCTCTACACCGAGTCCGATTATTCGGAAGAGAATTTGCTACGGGCGGGCACCGCACCCTACTCCGGTTGGGCGGGATTCAATTACGACGCGGCTCTGCCCGAAGAGGTGATGGTCGACATGATGATCGACGCCGCTCGGCACGACATCCGGGTCGGCAGCTTCACGCCGAACATTCTCGACCTCTACGAAAAAGTGGACCGCACGGTGCCAATTGGCGACAAAAGGTGGGTCATCGAACATGTCGGCGTCCTGTCCGCCGACGAGATCGCCCGTATCCGCGACCTTGGAATCGTGCTCACCGTCTATTCCGGACGCTACATCTATCAGGACGGCGCCATGCTCGCCCGCGAACTGGGCGACGATGCCGGCCACATCGCACCGATGCGGTCTCTGATCGATGCCGGCGTGCATGTGTCGCTCGCGACCGACAATGTCCCACCGTCGCTGTTCCATTCCGTCTGGCATGCCACAGCACGAATAGCGGAAGAAACCGGTGCCGTGATCTCGCCCGAACAATGCATCAGCCGCGAGGAAGCCCTCGCCGCCGCCAGCCGCGAAGGCGCCTATCTCACCTTCGAAGAAGATATCAAGGGAACGTTGGAGCCGGGCAAACTCGCCGACATCGCCGTCCTGACCGACGACCCGCTGACCGTCGACGAGGCGAAAATTCCCGATATCGAGGCCGACCTGGTCTTGGTCGGCGGCCGTGTGGTCTACGACGCCGCGGCGGAGGCTTCGAAACCGTCCGCGTAAACCTCCGGCAGCACTTCGTCGATCAGTGTTTTTGTGTGTGCCATCATTTCTTCGTCGCCGTTCCCGATGGGCCGCAGCACGAACTTGAAGGCGCCGGCAGCAACGAATTGGCGCAGTTTCTCGATGACTTCTTCGGTCCCACCAATGGCAAAGTAATCGCGCGCGTCGCGTTTGGTCCGTTTCTCGAACGCCTCCACCTGACGGCGCGTCGCGTCGTCCTTGCCGTCGCCGAACCGGAACGGGAATGCGGCACCGAAATGATCGGCGTCTATGGGCCGGCCCGCTTCTTGCGCCGCCACTTTGATGCCTGCGATCACTGGCGCAACGATTTGCGGCGTTTCCAACCCGGCCAGCCAGCCGGTCCCGTATTTGGCGGTGCGTCGGATCGCCGCCTCGCTCGACCCGCCGAGCCAGAACGGAATCTTCTTCTGCACTGGCTTGGGCGAAATGCAGGCGTCGGTATATTGATAGAACTCGCCGTCGAAGGTGACGCTATCCTCGCGCCAGAGCCGCTGGATGAGCTCGAGCGCTTCGTTCGTGCGCTTGCCGCGCGCCTTGGTCGGCCGGCCGGTCGCCTTCCAGACCGGCGCGACCGCGTTCCCGATACCGAAGGCCGGCAACAACCGCCCCTCACTCAAAAAATCGATCGTCGCGCACTCCTTGGCCAGCATGAGCGGATCCCGCAATCCGACCGAGGCGACATTCATTCCGAATTTGAGCTTCTTCGTCGCACCCGCCAGCGCGGCCATCGTGCTCATGCATTCCAGGAACGGTTCCCGCGACACCATGCGGTCGATCTGCCAGATCGAATCGACACCGCCGTCTTCGCAAAGCTCGACCCATTGCCAGAAGCCTTTTGCGCTCGCGAACGGGAACTCTGCGATCCCCAAGCCGACACCGACACCCATTACCATATCCTCAAGAGATTACAGTTGTGGACTGACTCTAAGTCCGGGTGGCGGCGCGTCAATCCTTCTCGGTATCGATGGCGTATCCAAATCCGCGCACGGTGCGGATGATATCGGCACCGCCCTCTTGGTTCAGCGCCTGTCGCAAGCGGCGGATATGAACGTCGACGGTGCGCGATTCCAGGTGGATGTCGCGACCCCAGGCGCGGTCGAGCAGTTGTTCGCGGCTGAAAACATGTCCCGGGCGCTCGAGCAGCACCCGCAACAAGCGGAACTCCGTCGGGCCGAGATGGATGCTCTTGCCGTCGCGCAAAACCTTGTGCGTGCCGAGATCCATCGAGATGCCGCCATACTGGATAACCTCGCTGCCCATCGACACATCGGACCGGCGCAAAATGGCGCGCACGCGCGCCAACAACTCGTTGGGCGAGAACGGTTTGACCAAATAGTCGTCCGCCCCGCTGTCCAACCCACGAATGCGGTCCGACTCCACGCCGCGCGCGGTCAACATGATGATCGGAAGCTTAGCGCTCTCCGCCTTGCGCCGCAGACGCCGGCATACTTCGATGCCCGACAGAAGCGGTAGCATCCAATCGAGAATGACAAGGTCGGGCGCTTCCTCCTCGGCGAGGAGGAGGGCCTCTTCACCATCGCCAGCGAGCGCGGTACGAAATCCATCGCGCTCCAAATTATAACGCAGCAACTCCGCCTGCGGCGCTTCGTCTTCGACGATCAGTACAAGTGGCTTCAATTTCTAACTCACAACTATTCTGGCTTTACGACCGTGTAACTCGACCGGTCTTCGTTGACGCGGGCGGTTTCCGGCTCCTCGCCGCGAACCATGAAATGAATATGTTCCGCGATGTTCGTCGCGTGGTCGCCGATGCGCTCTACATTCTTGGCAATGAACAGCAAATGCGTGCAAGCGGTGATATTTCGTGGATCTTCCATCATGTAGGTTAACAGTTCCCGAAACAGGCTGGTGTGGATCTGGTCGACTTCTTCGTCGCGCTGCCGCACATCTTCCGCCCGCTCCCAATCCCGCGCAATATAGGCGTCCAACACATTCTTGATCATGCTCTGAACGAGCCCGCTCATACGCGCGATACTGTTCAGCGCGTTGCCGACCGACGGCGTCTTGGTCAGGGTCACCGCGCGTTTCGCAACGTTCTTGGCATAGTCGCCGACCCGTTCTAGCTCGCTCGCCGTCTTGAGACCGGCAACGACGACACGAAGGTCGGACGCCTGCGGCTGGCGCAGCGCCAGCATGCGCACCGTAAAGGTGTTGATTTCATCTTCCAGCGCATCGATGCGCTTGTCCCACTCGACAATCTCCGCCGCCTTCTCCGCATCGCGCCGCACCAGCGCATCGATCGCCGCAGCGAGCTGCGTTTCGGCGAGGCCGCCCATTTCCGCAATCGCGTTATCCAGCCAGTTCAATTCGTCATCGAACGACTTGACGATGTGTTGGCCGTCGATGTGAGGTTGTTCCGCCATTAGCCTATCCGTCCCGTGATATATGCCTGCGTGCGATCG
Organism: Alphaproteobacteria bacterium; assembly: GCA_012103325.1. Taxonomy (GTDB): domain Bacteria; phylum Pseudomonadota; class Alphaproteobacteria; order UBA8366. The sequence goes on along the minus strand of WLWY01000016.1, from coordinate 11,797 downwards.
TCCTTGGGTGTCGTAAAGATCTGTTCGGTATCGCCTTCTTCGACCAGTACACCCAGATGAAAGAAAGCGGTTTTCTGCGAAACGCGGGCTGCCTGCTGCATCGAGTGCGTGACGATCACGATCGTAAACTGTTCGCGAAGCTCGTCGATCAACTCCTCAATACGCGCGGTGGCGATTGGGTCAAGCGCGGAGCAGGGTTCGTCCATCAGGATCACCTCCGGCTGAACGGCGATGGCCCGCGCGATGCAGAGCCGCTGCTGCTGGCCACCCGACAAGCCGGTGCCCGGCTCCGCAGCCCGGTCCTTGACCTCATCCCACAATCCGGCACGCCGCAGGCTGGTCTCCACAATGTCGTCCAGCTCGTCCTTGCCGCTGGCAAGGCCGTGGATGCGCGGCCCGTAGGCGACATTATCATAGATCGACTTGGGGAACGGGTTGGGCTTTTGAAAGACCATGCCGACCCGGGCGCGCAGATGCACCACATCGACATGGCGGGCATAGATGTCTTCGTCGTCGATCACGATCCTGCCTTCGACCCGGCAAATATCGATCGTGTCGTTCATCCGGTTCAGGCACCGCAGAAACGTCGATTTGCCGCAGCCGGACGGACCGATCAGCGCGGTGACCTGATGCGCGTGAATATCGAGATCGACATCGAACAACGCCTGTTTATCTCCGTAATAGACACACACGTCTCGGGCGCTAACTTTCGGAGGTGCATTGGTGTGGGTGGCCGGTTCGGCCTCTTCGATCAGCACCGTGTTTGCTGCTTGCATCGCTCTACCATTTCCGTTCGAATTTTTTGCGCAAGAACACCGCGAGGGTGTTCATGAGGATGAGGAACCCGAGCAGCACCGCGATGGCCGCCGACGTGCGCTCGACGAACGCCCGCTCCGGCGCATCGGACCACAAATAAATCTGCACCGGCATGACCGTGGCGGGATCGGTTACGCCGCCCGGGATATCGACGATGAAGGCGACCATACCGATCATCAGCAACGGCGCGGTCTCGCCCAGCGCCTGCGCCATGCCGATGATCGTCCCGGTCAGAATGCCCGGCATCGCCAGCGGCAATACGTGATGGGTGGTGACCTGCAGCGGCGAAGCACCGAGACCGCGCGCCGCGTCGCGGATCGACGGCGGGACTGCCTTCAATGCCGCCCGGCCGGCAATGATAATCGTCGGCAGCGTCATCAGCGCCAGCACCATGCCGCCAACCAGCGGTGCGGAACGCGGCAGGCCGAAGAAGTTGATGTAAACGGCCAGACCCAGCAGTCCGAAAACAATCGACGGCACGGCAGCCAGATTGTTGATGTTGACCTCGATCACCTGCGTCCACTTGTTTTTCGGCGCAAATTCTTCGAGGTAGACGGCGCTGGCGACACCGATGGGAAACGCCAGCGCGAGCGTAACGATCATGGTGAAAAACGAGCCAACCACTGCGCCCCAGATACCCGCGAGTTCCGGCTCGCGGGAGTCGCCGGCGGTGAACAGCGTTGTGTTGAATACGGTCTCAACGAGACCAAAATCCTGCAGCCGCTCGAACCAGGCGATTTGCTTGTTGCTGACCCGGCGTTCGGTTTCATCCGACGACGCCTTGATCGCGCCCTTGTTCAGCTGATCGATGTCGTCCGACAAGGGCACAAGGATGGAAATCCTTTTCCCGATCAGCGAAGGGTCATCGATCACCATTTGGCGCACAGCATAGGCGGCACCGGGGCTCAACATAGCGGCAAGCGCCCGCTTATCCCGACGGGACGTGACTTCGGGGAAAAGCGCCCGAACCGGCTGACGAACGATCTTTCGGTAGTTGGCCGTCGAAATGGCGTCCGGATCGATATCCTGCGGATCCAGGGTAATATCCAGCCGCAACATGGTCTGCGTAAACGCCGGGATCGCATTCGATCCGATTGTATAGAAAAGCAGCAAAATGCAGCCTAACCCGAACAGGATACCGGCCACACCATAGGCGCGAAAGCGTCGCTCGGCGGCGTAGCGGCGCTTCAGACCGGCCTTTACGAGCGCGCTCTTGTCGCTGTTACGATCGCGAATCGTGCCGCTATCCGGGAGGGTTTCACTAGTCATATTGTTCCCGGTACTTGTTCACCACTGTCAAAGCGATGACGTTTAAAACCAAGGTGACGCAGAACAGCATCAGCCCGAGCGCAAACGCCGCCAGCGTCTTCGCGCTGTCGAATTCCTGATCGCCGACCAGCAGCGTAACGATCTGCACCGTCACCGTCGTGACGGCTTCGAAGGGATTTATAGTCAGTTTCGCTGCCAATCCCGCGGCCATGACGACGATCATCGTCTCGCCAATGGCGCGGGAAACCGCCAGCAACAGGCTGCCGACAATGCCCGGCAATGCGGCTGGAATGATAACCTGCTTGATCGTTTCCGACTGCGTCGCGCCAAGCCCGTAGGACCCTTCGCGCAGCGATTGCGGTACCGCGCGGATCACGTCGTCGGACAGCGAGGACACGAAAGGAATGATCATGATCCCCATCACAGCACCGGCCGCGAGTGCGCTCTCGGACGAGATGTCGACCCCCAAATCGGCGCCGGTCCCGCGTAGAAACGGCGCAACCGTCAACGCAGCGAAAAATCCGTAGACGACCGTCGGAATGCCGGCAAGGATTTCCAGCGCCGGCTTTACCCAGGCGCGCACTCTCGGCGAGGCATATTCGGACATGTAGATCGCGGCCAGCAATCCAACCGGCGCCGCGACGCACATGGCGATGAGGGAAATGAACATCGTGCCCGCCAGCAGCGGCACGGCGCCGAAAAGGCCCGTCGCGCCGACCTGATCCTTGCGGAGCGCGGTCTGCGGACTCCATTCCAGGCCGAAGAGGAAGTCAATCGGCGATACTTTCTGAAAGAAACGGATGGACTCGAACAGCAGCGAAATGACGATTCCAATGGTGGTCAGGATCGCAATCGTCGAGCAGACGACCAGCGCGGCCATCGTGACCTTTTCCACGAAATTGCGGGCCCGCATCTCAGGTACGATCCGCGTGCGCGCGAAGGTAATGCCGGCAACGGCCAGCGTGGCCGCGATCGCGGCAAGCACCAGTTTACTGGTTTGCAGCAGGCTATTGTAATAGCCCGCCGCCGCCATCAGTTCCGGCCCCGCCTCCCGGCTCGTCACATCGCCGCGCGCCAAATTCCGGATATCGTTGAGCAGCAAGCCAAGCTCGGCATCGCCCAATTGCTGTTGCGCCGCTGGAAGGCTGTCGATCAGCAGGGATGTTACGATATTCGGCTCGAAGGCCAGCCACAGCCCGAAGAACATTATCGACGGCAGGCCGCACCAGATCGCCACGTAATATCCGTAATAATGCGGCCGGGAATGCAGCCTGTGCGAGTCGCCGTCGGCGCTGACCAGTGCCCGCGAACGCCCCATGTAGAAGCCGATCGCGGTCAGGATCGAAAGGGTGCCGAGTATGAGGGAAAGGGACAAAATCTATTCTTTTTGTTCTAGCGTTTGGCGGAAACGGCAACCCCGAGGACAGTGCGTCCCCGGGGTTCCGGTAACCGCAAGCCGAGTTACATGATGATGTTGCTGGCCAGGCTCTTTCCGTCCGTACGGAAATTGTTGCGTTCCGCGGCGGGCATCGGAATGAGCCCCTTGTCGGTCAGATAGCCATCGTCGCCCCAGGCCTTGTCGCTGGTGAATTCGGTGATGAATTCGGCGATGCCCGGGATCTTGTTCACATGCGCCTGCTTTACGTAGAAGTACAGGGAACGCGAAACGGGGTACTTGCCGTCGGCGATATTCTCGAAGGTCGGATCCTGGTTGTCGATCAGACTGCCTTGAACCTTGTCGGCATTCTGGTCGAGGAAGCTGTAACCGAAGACACCGAAAGCGTTCGGATTGGCTTCGAGTTTACGAACGATCAGCACGTCGTTTTCACCCGCTTCGACATAACCGCCATCTTCGCGGATCGAGTGACAGATCGCCTTGTACTTCTTCTTATCCGTCTTCTTCATGGCCTTGATCCAGCCAATCTTCTTGCAGCCGCCTTCCAGGGCGAGCTCCGCGAAGGCGTCGCGCGTACCGGACGTCGGCGGCGGTCCCAGCACCTCGATCTTCACGTCGGGCAGCGAAGGATCGACGTTTTTCCAGGTCTTGTGCGGGTTCGGGATCAATTTACCTTCGCCGGCGGGGATATCCTTGGCCAGCGCTAGAAAGATCTGCTTGCGCGTGATCTTCATGCGATCGGCCTTTTTTGAGTTCGCCATGACGATGCCGTCATAACCGATCTTGATTTCGGTCACGCCGGTAACGCCGTTCTTGTTGCAGCGCTCGACCTCGGATTTCTTAATCCGCCGCGAGGCGTTCGTCATATCCGGATGTTTCGTGCCGATGCCGGCGCAAAACAGCTTCAAGCCGCCGCCGGACCCGGTGCTCTCGACCACCGGCGTCTTGAATTTGGTCGTTTTGCCAAAGGTCTCCGCAACGGCGGTGGAAAAGGGATAAACCGTGGACGATCCGACGATCCGGATCTGATCGCGCGCTTGTGCCGCACTAGCAGCCAAAACAAGCCCTAACGCACCAAAGACAAGTGATTTTCTATTCATTGAAGTCGCATTCCTATTATCAACAACGGGTATCGATGAACCATTCCATCGACGCCGCGAAATTAGGGGCGTTGCGACTCGTTTTTATGACAGCAATGTTACAGTAATATTACATCGCTCAGGGAGTTTGCTGGTCCGCCGCCGGGGCGAAAACCGGCAGATAAACAATGAATTGGCTGCCCGCGCCGACTTCGCTTCGGATGACCAGCCGGCCGCGGTGACGGTTGACGATATGCTTAACAATGGCCAGGCCGAGCCCCGTACCCCCCATACTGCGCGACCGCCCCTTGTCGACGCGGTAGAAGCGTTCGGTCAGGCGGGGAACATCCTCCGCGGCGATCCCATCGCCCTTATCGATGACCGCCACGGAAATCCCGCGCCCGCCCACTTCCGGGATGCGGTCGACGGTAGAGACGGCGACCCTGACCGTCGTATTGTCGTGGCCATATTTGATCGCGTTGACTAGGAGGTTGTGAAAGACCTCGATCAGCTCATCTTGGTCTCCCACAATCGTCGGCTGCGCTTCGAGATCGATCAACTCGATCGCCATGCCTTTCTCTTCCGCCTGCACCGACACGCTATCGGCGACCCCGGTCAGGATCGCCGCAATATCGAGCTGCCCGCCGGGCCGCACATGCTCGTTTGCTTCCACGCGCGATAAAGACAAAAGGTCGTCGATCAGCCGCGCCATGCGGTGCGATTCCTCGGACATGATGCCGAGAAATCTGTCGCGCGCCGCTTCATCATCATGCGCCGCATTTTGCAGCGTTTCGATGAAACCGACCAACGAACTTAACGGCGAGCGGAGCTCGTGGCTGACATTGGCGACGAAGTCTGCGCGGATCTGCTCCGCGTTGCGCGCCGCCGTTACTTCCTGCAGCGCAAGCAGGAATCGCGGCTGCCCCGCCATCTGCAACGGAACAGCCCGCGCGACGAACACGCGTTGCACAGGGACGTGCATGACGATCTCTGCTGTGCCGTCGTCCTGCCCCTCGATCGCTTTGTTTGCCACATCCAATGCTTCCGGGTGCCGCAGCGACAGCGCCAGGTCGCGGCCAACGACGTTATCGCCGAGCAGGTCGCGCGCAGCCCGGTTGGCGACAATGACCGCGCGGTCCGAATCCAGGATCAAAACGGCGTCCGATATCCCTTCCAGGACGGCAGTAGGCATATCCGGCGGCGCTTCGGCCAGCGGTTTTGGGTCGGCGTGCTCGCGCAGACACGCCGCGCCGATCACGGCCAACGCGATCGCGATGGCAGCCACGGCAGCGGACGAGAGCCACCCGCTCAGCAAAAAAGCGAGGCAGAAGGCAACACCTGGCGCCAGCACCGCAATTCGCGCGCCGGCGGGCAGTTGCCCAAGTTTGAAGATGTTGAAGAGTCTGCGCACCATATCGCAATGCTAATTGGCGAGGGATTTATACCAAGGAGCGCTGATAGTGACCCCCAGAGATCGCGAATGCGGTCCGTCGGGTAGGAGGGGCGGCGGCGATGCGGGGCATCGTCAAGCCGTTCCGACACCCTCCGACGGACCGCATTCGCGACCCGAAAGCCTGGATAACTCGTCTCTAGGGGTCACTATCAGCGCTCCTTAGTATTAACCCTTACAGGGACTCTCGGGCCGCGACAATCGCATCGACAATTATTTCCCGTTCGCCGCAAGCCATTCGCGCGCCCGTTTCGCGGCATCTGTGATTTCCCGTGCCGTTAATTGGTCCGCCATGAGATCGCGGTTTCCCCGCGCATTTTCGGCACCGCCTGCCATCGCGATTTCGTACCACATATATGCCGAAGCAAAATCTTTCTCGACACCGTGACCAAGCCCATAAAGGTCGCCAAGACGGTTCTGCGCCTGCGCATATCCGTTCTCCGCCGCTTTTCGAATCCACGTCGCCGCCGGATCGAAATCCTGTCCCACGCCTGTACCACGGTAATAGTACTCGCCAAGCCGAAATTGCGCCTTGGCATAGCCCCGCTCGGCGGCTTTTCGATACCAGTTCGCGGCCTCGGCATGGTCGATATCGCCCACCAGTCCGGACGCATGCATCACGCCGACATTGTACAGCGCTGAGATATGATTTTGATCGGCAGCGGCGCGAAACCAACGTAACGCTTCAGCAGAATCGCGCTGAACGCCAAGCCCCTGCGAATATAGGAAGCCAAAACTATTTTGCGCGCCGGCATGCCCCTGTATCGCAGCTTTCAAAAACCACGCGCCGGCTTGCTCATGATCCTGCGGCACGCCGTTGCCTTTGGCGAAGAGGCCGCCAAGGGCAAATTGTGCACCGGCATGTCCCTGCTCCGCTGAGGCCCTGAACAACCGAACGGCTTCGGCTGCATCCTTGGTGCGTCCCTGCTCGCCATGCAGTGACATTTTTGCCTGTTCAAAAAGCACCGCTGCATTCACAGCGCTCGACGCCGCCGCGGACGGCTGCGGCTTTTGCTCGGCGCCGGAGGGTCCGCCCGGCGAAGCGTGTTCCGGCTCCACCAGAATGACTTGCGCACCTTTCACCAAGCCAGCGACCGCAAGCAATCCGAGCCCCAGCCACAAAACGATTTTCAGAGCGCCGATGCCGCCTTCGCCAGGTATGGTCGGCTGATACGGATTATCGGCACCCCATTGCGCGGTTTCGATCTTCCGTGCGGACCAATTCAATCCACCCGGAATTTTCGGCATATAGGGTGCCGTGGCCGGCAATTCCGCCGAGGGGTTCGCATCAATCTCCGCTACTGCCGGAGCTGCCACGCCCTTTGATATTTTCCGCGACCAGGGCAACTATTCCGCGCTCGGCGGCGTTTCGCCCGCGTCCTCGGTACCCGACTTGACGCCGGCGGCGAGACTGTCCAGATCGCTGCCGGACAGGCCGATCTCCTTCATCAGTGCGTCGATGAGCGGCGCCTGACTGCGATATTGCAAGGCGCTCGACACGACCTGATCGGCGAGACTGCCGCCGCCATTCGCAGCACCGCCGCCGCCGTTTCCACCGTTCCCGGTGAGGCCATCGACCTGGACGATCTTGATGCCGTCGATTTTCTCCATCGGCTTGACGGACTCATGGATGATGTCCTTCAGGTGCTCGATGATCGCGACCCGCACCTTCATCTCGACAATCTCCGAGGTGAGCAGATTCTCGGCCTCGTTGAGCGCCCGGTTGCCGGCGGCTTCGACCGCATAGCGCAGTTCCGCCGCCGCGACGCGAAGCCGTTCGGCATCCGCCTCGCCTTCTGCCACCAGACGAACTTTTTCGGCCGCCGCGTTGGCGAGAATCCGGATGGACCCGGCTTCATCCTCTGCCGCTTCTTTTTCCGCCTCCGCCGCTATTGTAACCTTAATGGCATCCCGTTCGGCGGCTCGGCGCGCCTCGACCAGATCCACGGCCTTTTCACGCTCGACCCTTTCGATCTCCCGTGCCGTCGTCACCATTTCCTCTGCCTTCACCGCACCGGCCCGGGCCTTGTCGGCTTCCGCTTCGGCCTCCGACTGGGCCTTGGATTTTTCGGCGATGGCGATTGCGCGATCCTGGTTTGCCAGCTCGACCGTTTTCACCCTGTCGACTTCCGTCGTCTCGACCGATTTTGCCCGGCCAATGTCGCGCTCCTTGATCAGGCGGTCCTTTTCGATCCGCTCTTCTTCGACCTGCCGTTCGGCCAGAATCTTCGCCGACTCGACTTTCTGGCTGGCGGAAATTTCCGCCTCCTGCGCCTCGCGCTCCTTGTCAGCCTGCTCGCCCTTGATCTCCGCGGACTGCGACGCACGCCGCACCTCGACCTCGCGCTCCTGCTGCAGTCGCGCATATTCCGTTTCACGGGAGATTTCGAGCGTCAGCCGTTCGGCTTCCAAATTCTTCTGCTCGATCGCGACCTGGGTGTCCCGCTCGATATCGTTCCGGCGCTTGCGTTTTTCCTCGATCTCCGACGTCAAACGAGTGAGACCAGCCGCATCGAACGCGTTGTCCGGGTTGAAGAACTCGCGGTTGGTCTGATCGAGCCCCGTGAGAGACACGGCTTCGAGTTCCAGTCCGTTCTTCAGCAGATCCTCGGAAACCGCGACCTGCACCTTCTGGACAAAATTGACGCGCTGTTCGTGCAGTTCTTCCATCGCCATCTCCGCCGCAACGGCGCGTAGCGCATCCACGAACTTGCCTTCAACCAGTTCGCGCAGCGCATCGGGGATCATCGTGCGCTGGCCCAGTGTCTGCGCCGCGTTGGCAATCGAGTCGATGGTCGGCTGCACACGGGTATAGAACTCCGCCAAGACATCGACGCGCATCCGGTCGCGCGTGATCAGCGCCTGCTCGTCGGCGCGCCGCACTTCGAGCCGCATGGTGTTCATGTTCACCGGAATGATTTCATGCAGGACCGGAAAGACGAGAGCCCCACCGTTCATGATGACCTTTTGCCCACCGAGGCCGGTCCGGACGAACGCCACTTCCTTGGACGATCGTTTGTAAAGGCGGGAGAAAATCAGCCCCATCGTCACCAAGGCGATAAGGATGACTCCGACCATGATCAGAATATCGGTCAATCCATAAAACATTATACGTTCCTCCTTTTATCCCCGGATGTTACGGCCTGGTCAGGCCGGCTCAATTGTCGGTCAACGCAGCGTTGGTATTGCGAACCGCCACAAACCGCGGCCCATCCTGTTCAATCAGCAGAACATCGGTTCCGGTCTCGAACGTTTCTCCCGCGCTGTCCGGCTCGACCATGACGTAGTGGGTCTGGCCATGGCGGTCGGTCAGTTTGGCCTCGGCCGGCTCGCCTTTGCGGGCCGTGCCAATGGTTATTGTCGCCACGCGGCCGATGAAGGTATCACTGGCGACCGCCGTCGATTCATCCTTGGGAATCAATTTCGACAGCCCGTTCCCTATGAAACGCACGGAGGGCACCGCCACAATTACAGCCGGGATCGACGCCAGACTCGACGGCAGCAAAAAACCTAAGAAGCCCTGGACCATCGACTGCACAATAAGCCCGGTCAGTCCGAACATGGTCAGAAACGCAACCAGCAGGATCAGCACCGGCACCTTTCCGACGCACAGCCAGCCCAGCAGCCGCGACAGTGCGTTGGGCGACCCGACCTCAACATGGTCAATCGACGCATCGCCGAAATCGGCTCCCGATCCGTTGACGTCGGAAATATCGGGACCAATATCGACATCCGCATCCCCGTCCAAGTCCGGCAACATCGAGTCGATCGCGTCGGACAGACCTGCGCCGAGAAGTGTCATCGTTCCTTCCAGAACGGCGATCCCCAGCATGAGGCCCAGCGCTATTGCGAACGGCCGGTTACCAGCTTCGAGGACGAATTCGAACAATCCTACGCACCCCCCGTCTTAAAGGCTTCCAGGCGTTCCTTGATGCGGTTTTTCCGGGCCAGGTCGTCCAGCTCGGCGCGTTTTGCCGCATCGACCTTGTCAGGCGCCGATCCGGAGACGGATACGCCCCCCACACCTTCGAGGGCACGCTCGAACGCTTCTTCTGCCTTGCGAACCGTCGTGCCCACCGGGTCGCCGCCGCCACCGCCGTCCGGGCCGGGCGGTCCAGGACTAGCCGTCGCCGCACTTGCCTCATGGTATGCGGCGAGCTCGTCCTTCATTTCCCGTTTGCGTGCCTGAAGCGCCGCGATGTAGCCCTCCAGCTCGGTCGCCGCATCCCTGGTGTCGGAAATCGTTGCTTCAAGCACCGGGATCTGCGCCTCAATGTCGAGAACCTGCGCGATCGCCGTTTCGGCAAGATCTTCGCGCCCGCTATCCAGGGCGACCTGCACTTTTCCCGATACTTCATCATGCTTGCGGTTTTCGTCGGCGAGACGGCGTGTCGCCATATGCTGTTTCGACAGCGTTCGACCGAGTTCGACCCGCACATCGTCGATGGCACGGTCAATCTCCCGGATGGCTTCTTCCATCACCATTTCCGGCGCCATATTCTCCACGGCGTCGACCAGCATGTTTGCGGTGCCGCTAATCATTCTTCCCACGCGCGATGCGATATTTTCAGCCATATCCTATCTCCCTATTTTAGGTCGCAAGAGTGTTTGATGATATCGTTAAGCTTTATGATCGCCGGCATTCGCTGCGCTATGATTGCAGGATCGTAGCACGGACTCTCGCCCGTAACACCCAGCCGCAGCACCTGCTCGATCAGTACGAAAATCCGTTTTGCGATCGCCGCCTCGAGCTTTTCCAGCCGCTCCGCAGCATCCGCATCGGCGGCTTCCGGCACGTTCACCATCGACGTAGCGACGATGTCTGGCAGCCAATGGACAAAATTGAGCAGCAGCTCGGAATGCATGCCTTCCGCGGATTCCGCTTCGCGCAGCCGATGCATTGACGGTGCCAGCAATTCCTCCGTGAACCCCAAGCATTCCGCGTAACTTTCGCTTCCCGCACGGCGCTGCCGCGCTTCCGAAATGATGGCGCGCAATTTCTCGCTTAACGTCGTCGCACCCTCTGATTTGTATGTCGCCAAAAATGCTGCTTCTTCCGGCGACAGCCGAACACTCAACGAAACCGACTTCCCAGGCATGTCGACATATTCCCTGAATTCATTCGAGTTCGAAACCATTACATTGTATTACATATGTCTTCAATTGTTATTTTCAAGGCCTGAGAATCGATTAAATCGAGAAAAATCAACCTACCCTGCGACTATGCGGTGCTGAGAGGCGATTTTGGTTGCGCTGCAGGTGTCCGAGTCGCACGCTTTGCGACACAGGGAAGCCACGAAGCGCAAGATGAACGAATGAAGATCCCGCGTAACGGTCCGCACAAATGACGGGCGCGACTTGGCAGGTCGGTATCGATGTCGGAGGCACCTTTACGGATGTCGTCGCACTCGACCCGGCAACGCGGGAACTGCGCACCGCCAAAGTTCAAAGCCGGGCGACGGATCCGCAGGCCGGGCTGCATGCGGCACTGGCCGCGGTCGGCCTCGAATGGCAGGCCGTCGCCGACCTGGTGCACGGCACGACACTGATCACGAATGCAATCGTCGAAGGCCGCTTGGCCAAGGTCGCGCTGATCACCACGGAAGGGTTCGGCGACACGCTGGCCATCGGGCGGCAGAACCGGCGCCATCTCTATCGCCTCGATCTTCCCCCGAAAGCGACGCCACAGGTACCGAAAGAACGGCGCATAGAACTCCAGGAACGTATCGATGCCGACGGCAGTATCCGGATCGCCACGACAAACGCCGCACTGGACGAGTCGGTCGG
>WLWY01000015.1 GCA_012103325.1 Alphaproteobacteria bacterium | reverse complement strand
ATATATCGCCCATCGCAGCGGGTGTGATCTGCGGCTTTGGCTGGCGCAGCTATACGCTCGCCCTCGATGCGCTTAACGACATACTGGACGAAAACTGAGATGGCAAAGCCCACGGTCGACAGCGATCAAATACGCGAGCTCGCCAAACTTCTGGAGGAGACCGGCCTCACCGAAGTCGAGGTGACGGAAGGCGACCGAAGCATCCGTGTCGCGAGAGGCGGATCCATCGCCGCCGCGATGCCTGCCACGCCGGTCGCCGCTCCGCCTGTGCCGACGGCGGCCTCGGAAATCGACCCGGGTGCAGTCACATCCCCGATGGTGGGAACGATTTATCTGGCCCAAGGTCCGGGTGCGGAGCCCTTCGTGAAAGTCGGCAGCCGGGTTGCCGAAGGCGATACCCTGTTTATCGTGGAAGCCATGAAGGTCATGAATCCGATCCTCGCGCCTCGTGGCGGAACGGTGAAAAGCATACTTGTCGAAGACGCCAAGCCGGTCGAATTCGGCGAAACTCTGCTTATCCTCGAGTAGCGATATTTTGTTCGAGAAAGTTCTCATCGCGAACCGGGGCGAAATCGCGCTGCGCATTCACCGCGCGTGCCGCGAGATGGGCATTCAGACGGTCGCCGTCCATTCCACCGCCGACTCGGATGCCATGCATGTGCGGTTGGCGGACGAAACCGTCTGCATCGGCCCACCAGCCTCGCGGGACAGCTATCTGAACGGCCAAGCTATCCTTTCCGCCGCGACAATCGCCGGAGTCGACGCGATCCATCCAGGCGTCGGTTTTTTGTCCGAAAACGCAGCGTTCGCGGAGATGGTCGAAGAGCATGGCTATGTCTTTATCGGACCTACCCCCGATCATATCCGTTTGATGGGCGACAAGATTGCCGCGAAGGAAGCCGTTCGAGAGCTCGGTCTTTCCGTCGTCCCCGGATCGGATGGGCCCGTCGACAATGACGATGATGCCAGACGCATAGCCGAGGAGATCGGCTACCCGGTGCTCGTCAAGGCGGCGTCCGGCGGTGGCGGCAAAGGCATGAAGGTTGCGGACACGGCGGAGACATTGCCAGCTGTCCTGGCGCATTGCCGCGGCGAAGCGCTGGCGAGTTTCGGCGACGATGCGGTCTATATCGAAAAGTTCCTCGCCCAGCCGCGGCATATCGAAGTGCAGATCCTCGGCGACGGTTTCGGTAAGGTCATCCATTTCGGCGAACGCGACTGTTCCATCCAGCGCCGCCATCAGAAAGTCATTGAGGAAGCGCCCTCGCCGGCGCTCGATCAAAAAACGCGCGCAGCAATCGGCGCCCGTGTCACCGAGGCCGTCGGCCGGCTGAAGTACCGCGGTGCTGGAACCGTCGAGTTCCTTTTCGAGGATGGCGATTTTCATTTCATCGAAATGAACACCCGCATCCAAGTCGAGCATCCGGTGAGCGAGATGATCAGCGGTGTCGATCTGATCCGAGAGCAGATCCGAATTTCCGCGGGCGAGCCGCTTTTGCTGGAGCAATCGGACATATCATTGAGCGGGCACGCGATCGAATGCCGCGTCGTCGCCGAACACCCGGAAACCTTCGCGCCTTCGCCCGGCCGGATCACGGACTATCATGCCCCCGGCGGGCTTGGTGTGCGGGTCGATTCCGCCCTCTATTCCGGATATACGGTTCCGCCGCACTACGACAGTCTGGTGTCAAAACTCATCGTCCATGCCGACACGCGCGACGAGTGCGTGATGCGGCTGCGCCGGGCCCTCGACGAATATGTCATCGGTGGCATCGAGACCACGATCCCCTTGCATCAAAGGCTCGTATTGGAGCAAGATTTCCTCGATGGTGACTATGATATTCACTGGCTAGAGACCAAGTTAGGTCTCTAGACGAAGAGTCTACCGCCATGGAAATGCTCGAACTCACGCCGGATATGCTGCTGCGCGCGTATGCGATCGGCGTGTTCCCAATGGCCGAAGACCGAGACGATCCGGAGCTTTTCTGGGTCGACCCCCGGTTACGCGGCATTATCCCACTGGACGATTTCCACATTCCGCGACGGCTTCAACGTACCATTCGCAGCGGCCGCTTTCACGTAACGTTCGACCATGCCTTCGAGGAGGTCATCGAAAGTTGCGCGGAAGCAACGGAAGTCCGGCCACGCACCTGGATCAACGACCGGATTGTCACGTTATATACCTCCTTGTTTCACATGCGGCACGCACACAGCGTCGAGTGCTGGCACGACGGCGAGCTTGCCGGCGGGCTTTACGGCGTTTCCTTGGGAGGGGCGTTTTTCGGCGAAAGCATGTTCAGCCGCAAGCGCGATGCCAGCAAAGTCGCGCTCGTCCATTTGGTGGCGCGGTTGCGCCGCTGCGGTTTCGTATTGCTCGATGCCCAGTTTACGACCGACCATCTGAATCAGTTCGGTGCGCGGGAAATTCCACGCAAAGACTACAGGATCCAACTCGCCGACGCCTTGAAAGCCGATGCGAGCTTCGATCCGGAAGCAGATGGCGAAGACCCTGGAAGATTGTTGGAAACGCTGGGTTTTCGACGCGAACTGCCATAATCTGAATTCAACGCCTGCACGCATTTAAATCAGCTGCTCTGTTGCGCTATTGGCAGTTTGGACGCATGATTTGGCCAAATTGTCAGAATGCGATATCGAGATTGATGGGCAAGATCATTGCATAGTGCGGAAACCATTGTGGTCGGCGGCGGCATGTTCGGAGCGGCCGTCGCCTACGGACTGGCGCGCGATGGCGTCAGCACAATCATGCTCGACGGCGCGGACGGTTCGTTGCGCGCCGCGCGCGGCAATTTTGGCCTCGTCTGGGTGCAATCCAAGGGGCTGGGCCTGCAGCGATATGCGGATTGGAGCCGCGAGTCGGCGCATTTGTGGGAAGACTTCGCTGCCGACTTACGTGACAGCGCCGGCATCGACGTGAACCATCAGAACGGCGGCGGCCTCAATCTCCTGTTGAGCGACGAAGAGAGAGAAAATTACCGCCGCAATATCGATATCATGCGTCAGCAGGCCGGTGCCGACGGATATGACTGCGAAATCATCGAGCGGGACGAAATTCAGAAAATGGTGCCGGGGTTGCGTGTCGGCGAAGGGGTTGCCGGCGGGTCTTTCGGCCCGCACGATGGTCACGTCAATCCGCTCAAAATGCTCAGGGCCCTGCATCGCGGTTTCACACAGTTGAGTGGGCGCTACTTCCCATGCAACGAAGTCAATCATATTTCGCATGACGGTGGCGTATTCGTCGCTAAATCGGCGGGAAACCGATTTACGGCGCCGAAGATCGTGCTCGCCTGTGGACACGGTATTACCAAACTGGCACCGATGGTTGGGCTTAACACCCCTATTCGGCCACAGCGCGGGCAGGTTCTCGTCACGGAACGGATCGAAGCGACTGTCGAAATGGCGCTGGGCTCGATCCGCCAGACCGACGAAGGCGGATTCATGTTCGGCAATTCCGAAGAAGAAACCGGCTTCGACGACGGCACAACCTTGCCTGTGACGCGGAACATCGCCGCACGCGCCGTGAAGGCATTCCCGCAACTGGAAAATGTGCGGCTTGTCCGCAACTGGGGCTGTATTCGTGTGCTGACGCCCGACAAGTGCGCAATCTATGACGAGTCGGAGACAATGCCGGGCGCCTACGTCGCGACCTCGCACAGCGGTGTTACGCTGGGCGCGGTCAACGCGCGCCATATCTCACGCTGGGTCTCGACAGGCGACACACCGCCGAATTTTGACCAGTTCAGCGCACGGAGGTTCGATGTTCCGGCGACTGCATGAGCCGGACGGGCAATCGGTATCGATCGATTTTGAGGGCGAGATCATCAATGTCGCTGCCGGCGAAACCGTCGCTGCTGCAGTCCTTGCAGCCGGCGCTGAACATAGCCGAACCACGCCTGTCACTGGGGCGACGCGCCTGCCGTTTTGCATGATGGGCGCGTGCTTCGACTGTCTTATGGAAATCGATGGCATTCCCAACCGCCAGGCCTGCATGGTTCGGGTTGAAAACGGCATGAAAGTGCGGCGCCAAGAAGGCAAGCGGCGACTCGAAGCATGAGCGATACAGTCGACTTTCTTATCATCGGCGGTGGCCCCGCCGGGCTCGCCGCCGCCACGCTTGCCGATGAATTGGGCTTGTCCACATTAGTTCTGGACGAACAATCCGAACCCGGCGGTCAGATTTACCGCGGCATCGAAACCGTGCATCCGAAAACGCTATCACTGCTTGGCGAGGATTACGGTCAGGGTGCCGAGATTGCACAAGCGTTTCGAAAGTCCGGCGCTGCATACAAGCCGGACGCGTCGGTCTGGCGCGTCGACGAAGACGGCATGGTCGCGTACTCTCATAATGGCAAAGGCGCGACAGCTAAGGGTCGCCGCCTCCTCATTGCAACCGGCGCGATGGAGCGCCCCGTGCCGATCCCGGGATGGACACTGCCCGGCGTCATGACTGCTGGCGGCGCGCAAGTTTTGCTCAAATCGGCCGGTGTCGTCCCTTCTGGTCGTGTCGTCGTCGCCGGTTGCGGCCCGCTCGCTCTGCTGGTGACGCAGCAACTCGTCACCGCAGGCGTCAATGTGGCGGCCCTTCTGGAAACAACGCGGATAGGCGATTACTTTTCCGCCGCACGCCATTTGCCTAAAGCATTACGCGCGCGGAACTATCTGAGCAAAGGCATGAAGATGCGCCGCAGCATTCGTGCCGCTGGCGTTGCTATCCACTCCGGTGTCGAGAAGCTCGCGGCGATTGGCGATAATCGCGTGCAATCCGTATCGTTCCAGAGCGGCGGTTCTCAAAGCGAAATACCGGTCGACTCCCTGCTTCTGCACTTTGGCGTAGCGCCGAACACGCAGATCACCCGGCAGGTCGGTTGCGATCATGAGTGGTATGAAGCGCAGCGATATTGGCGCCCGATCCGCAACGAGTGGGGCGCCACAAATTGCGATGCGATTGCCGTTGCCGGCGACGGTGGCGGAATCGATGGCGCCGTCGCGGCAGCGCTTACCGGCCGTCTCGCCGCGCTCGATGCCGCACACCGCCATGGCGTCATTGACAGCGTCGAGCGGGACCGCCGTGCAACGCCGATCCGCGCCGAGTTGGGAATCCACAGCGCGATCCGTCCTCTGCTCGATGCTCTGTTTACGCCACCCCGGGACATCTGCGCGCCGAAGGACAACGAGACGATCGTTTGCCGCTGCGAAGAAGTCAGCGTAAGCGACCTTCGCGAAGCGATCACGCTAGGCGCCATGGGACCCAACCAGCTAAAGTCATTCACGCGTTGCGGTATGGGACCCTGCCAAGGCCGTATGTGCGGTCTCACGGTGGCGGAACTGATCGCCGAAGCAAACGGTGAACCGGTCGAAAACGTTGGTTATTATAGGATCCGACCACCGATCAAGCCGGTTACATTGGGTGAACTCGCGTCGATGAGCGATTGAGCCTCGCCGAATACAGAAACCAAATCTCAGCATTTCCTTGAAGGTTAAATCTATAAAATTTCAGAATCGCAGATGTTTATCCTAAGCACACGGTAATCGCGATCCTACTTTGCAAACAAATTCCGAAGCGCGCCCTCTAGAATTAGGGAGAGCCGAGGGTGGAGGCCCAAAAGAAAATGAGTGCGCTTTACAATCTGGGCGACCTGGTCAACCGGAGTAAAGATCCCAGCGCAATCGCGTTGATCGACTTAAACGATGCGAATGGCGTGCGCGAATATACGCATGGCGACCTCGACAAGGCGGCATGCGCGGTCGCCCGCGGGCTTCGGGCGCGGGACTTAAAGCCTGGTGAGCGAATTGCCATTCTGTCGTCGAACCGGGTCGAGTTTCTGACGGCGTATTTGGGTACGATGCGCGCCGGTATGGTTTCCGTACCGATCAATTACAAATTCCCCAACGAAACCGTCTCCTACATCCTGCAGGATGCGGACATCAAGATGATCTTTGCCGACGCGGAACGGGCGTCGCGCGCACCTTCGGCGATCCCAGTCGTGACGTTCGGCGACGAAGGGCCCAACGGCTTCGATGCATTCTGCGACCCCGGCGCGTTCGAAACGATCCGGCCAGCACCCGGTGAAGTTGCGATGTTCCTCTACACATCAGGTTCGACCGGACGGCCGAAAGGGGTACCGCTCACCCATGAAGGGCATCTTTGGGTGGTCAATGTCCGCATCGACCCACCGCCCGATGCCGACCACCGCGTGCTGGTCGCGGCGCCGCTGTACCATATGAACGGGCTCGCCATGTGCAAGCTGGCGATCGGCGCACATCTGACGATCATCCTGTTGCCGCAATTCACCGCCAAGGGTTACATCGAAGCGATTGGCAAATATGGCGTGACCTGGCTCACCTCCGTGCCGACGATGTTGGCCATGGTCGCGCGGGAACGCGAACTGCTGGAGAAGACCGACCTGTCGTCGGTTCGGATCGCACGCATGGGCTCCGCACCGGTCAGCCAGAAACTGTACGACGATTTACGGGATATATTCCCCAACGCGCTGATCACGAACGGCTACGGCACCACCGAGGGCGGGCCTTCCGTCTACGGCGTGCATCCGGATGGCCTGCCGCAACCCGGTATGTCGATCGGATATCCGAGGCCGGACTGCGACGCCCGGCTCGTCGATAGTGACGATTTGGATGCCGATCAGGGCGTCCTGCAATGCCGTAACCCGTCCGTCATGCCCGGCTATCACAACCTGCCGGAAAAGACCGCCGAGGTGCTGAGCGAGGATGGCTGGTACGACACCGGCGATATCATGCGCCGGGACGAAGACGGCTTTCACTATTTTGTCGGCCGCGCCGACGACATGTTCAACTGCGGCGGCGAAAACGTCTATCCGGCCGAAGTCGAGAAAATGTTGGAACGCCATCCGGATATCGAACAGGCTTGCGTGGTGCCGGTGCCGGACGAGATCAAAGGATACAAGCCGTCTGCGTTTGTTGTGCCGATGGACGGCAAACAGCTGGACGAGCAATCCGTAAAGGCATTCGCCTTGGCAAACGGGCCGGCCTACCAGCATCCAAGACAGGTCGTCTTCATGGAGAGCCTGCCCCTGACCGGCACGAACAAGATCGACCGCAAACAATTGACCGAGCGCGCAACGGCGACCGCGGCAGAAATGCAAAGGGAGACAGCGTGATGACAGCACTCAACCTGGAACTCGACCATACGGGCGTTGCCGTCCGGGATCTTGACGTCGGCCAAGCGGCCTATCAGCGTTTGGGATTCACGTTGACACAACGCAGTTTCCATTCCGGGTCCCGAACCGCCGGCGGGCCGGTGGAGAAATGGGGATCGGGGAATCATTGCGCGATGTTCGAGAACGGCTATCTGGAAATCATCGGCATCACCGATCCGGATTTGTACAGCTCGACAAAAGATTATCTGGACCGTTACGAGGGATCGCATATCGTCGCCTTCGGCAGCGGCGATGCCGATAAATCCTATCCAATCCTCAGTAGCCGCATCGAAGGCGTGACACCCGCGACGAAGCTGCAGCGCGACGCGCCGTTTGGCCCCAATAATGAAGAAACCCGCCTCGCCGCGTTCCGCAATATCCATGTCGATCGGGACGTCATTCCCGAAGCGAAGCTGATATTCATCGACCATCTTACCCGCGACGTGCTGTGGCAGCCGCACTTGCTGTCCCATCCGAACGGTGCGGTCGCGCTGGCCGAAATTGTGCTTTGCGTGCCGGATTTGGAGGAAACCTGCGGTCGTCTGTCCCGCCTTCTCGATTGCAGTCCGAAAGACGTCGTGCCCGGTGGCAAAGTATTTGAACTCGATCGTGGCAACGTTTATGTCGTCACCGAGACTCGGCTAAAAGAATGGGTTCCCGGTGTGGAGCCGCCTTGTATGCCTTATGTCGCGGGTTTCGGGGTTGCGGTACGGGATCTCGACGCCACCCGTAAATTTCTGGCGGGGAATGGCATTGCGACCACGGATCATCCTTATCCCGCACTCTGGGTAGCATCCGAATTCACTTGCGGGCCCATTGTGTCCTTCAGTCAAGCTTAGCCAAGAAAGATAGAGAGAAACATTATGCGTGCAGCAGTTATTCACGAACATGGCGGGCCGGAAAACCTGGTCTATGAAGAGAATTTTCCCGATCCGGAATGCGGGTCAGAGGATGTCGTGCTGCGCGTCAAGGCGTCGTCGCTGAACTATCACGACATTTTCACGCGCCGCGGCATGCCGGGGATCAAGCTTAACCTGCCGGTCATCTGCGGCCTCGACGTCGCGGGCGAGATCGCGGAGGTCGGCTCCGCCGTGACTGGTTGGTCTGTCGGCGACCGTGTCCTCGTCGACCCCCGGAACCGGGTCGAGGGCGGCCTGATGGGCGAAACAGTGAACGGCGGGCTGGCGGAGTATTGCCGCGCGCCAGCACACCAGTTGGTCCGCATGCCGGATGGCGTCACCTTCGAGGAAGCGGCCAGCCTGCCGGTTGCCTATGGTACCGCACACCGCATGATGGTCACCCAAGGCAAGATCAGCGACGGCGAGCGCTGCCTCGTGCTTGGCGCGAGTGGCGGCGTCGGCACGGGCTGCGTCCTGCTGGCCAAGATGTTCGGCGCCGAAGTCGTGGTCTGCGCCAGCACCGAGGACAAGATCGCGCGCCTAAAGGAATTCGGCGCCGACGAGGGCATCAATTACGCCGACAGCGCCTTCGAGAAAGAAGTCTGGAAACGCTACACCAAGCCGACCCGTTACAGCTATGACGGCGGCGTCGACATGGTGGTCAACTTCACGGGCGGCGATACCTGGGTTCCGTCCCTGAAGTGCCTGCGCAAGGGCGGCCGCATGATGACCTGTGGTGCGACTGCCGGCTTCGATCCTAAAACCGACATCCGCTACATCTGGACCTTTGAGCTTCAGGTCCTGGGCTCCAACAGCTGGGAGCGGGAAGATCTGGTCCAGCTTATGGACTACATCCAGGAAAACAGGATGCATCCGGTGATCGATCGCTCCTTCCCGCTGACGGAAGCGCGCGAAGCACTACGCCTGCTGGAAGACCGTGAAGTCTTCGGCAAAGTCGTCGTCTGCCCCTAATCGCGCGGAATGGAGACAGTTTTACGATGAGTGATTATATGAGCCAGGCGGAAATCCAGGCATTGCTCGATAATTCGCCTTTTATCTCGTTCATGGGGCTTACCGTGGATTCGATGGATACGGAAAAGGATCTAATTGTCTTGCGCATGCCGATGCGCCCCGAATTCGAGCGGCGGGCCGGCACGGGCCAATGGCATGGCGGCGCGATCGCCTCGCTGATCGATACCGCCGGCGACTATGCAGTGGTCATGAAGACCGGCGCCGGCGTGCCGACGGTCAATTTCCGTACGGACTATTTGCGCCCCGCGTCCAATACCGAACTTATCGCGACAGCCCAGGTGCGCCGCGCCGGCCGGTCGATCGCCGTCGTCGACATCGACGTCCATGATGAAGCCGGGAAGCTGGTTGCCGTCGGCCGGGGCACCTATGTTCCGCAGGCTGGTTGAGTTAGCGAGCAGGTGCCGTTTCCGGCGCCGCCGTCCGCTTGCACTCGAGGACCCAGACATCATAAACCGGATGCTCCAGGGCGGATAATGCGGGGCTTGAGGCAAACATCCATCCGGCAAAAAGCGGAACCGGCGCCTCATCGGGACGGATCTCGAGGATTTCCAGATACGCCGCCGACTCCGGCGGTTCCTCCGGTGGTGTTCGATCGCAGCTCCGAACCGTAATTGACAGCGTCCCGAAGCGCACGGTCGCACCCAGCGGAGCGGGGAACGTCGACACGCGGGCCGTTACTTTGTCCAATCCCTGCATTACGACCAAGTCGCCGGGAAACGCATAGGCGCGCATCCCGCTTATGGCGAACGAGATCGTCAATATTGTCCCAAGAATTTGTTTCATAAAATCACGGCGCGGCCGATCAGCGGCATTATCCCGCGACCGTCACCCGCCATCGCTATCGGTCACCAGGAAAATGACCTTGCCGAGCAACTCTTCGAGAGACACGACATCCTTGGTGTTCGTCAATTCGCTGCCTTCCGCCATGGTCTTTTTACTCTTCCCGGGTTCGAGGCGCACATACTTGCCACCGAGCAAACCGTCGCTTGAGATTACGGCCTCAGTATCGTCCGGCAGTTTGATCCGGGACTCGATCGTCATCGTGGTCACGGCCTGATAGGTATTCTGATCGATGCTCAGATCGGTAACCGTGCCGATCTTAACGCCGCCCACCCGAGCATCGCTGCCCACCGTGAGGCCGTCGATTGCATTGAATCGTGCTTTAATTTCATAACCTTGAGTCGGCCTGATATCGCTACTGGCATAGGCAAAGAAAAAGAAGATGCCGGCGATTAGCAGAACGACTGCACCGAGGACAGTTTCAATGACGCTTCGCTTCATTTCTTCAGCGGGGTTCCCGCCTCCCTATCCGATTCCTTACCGGCTTTCTTGCGCGCTTCGAGCCGTCTCGCCTCGGCCCACAAAACGACCTTCTCCAGAAGAGCTTCGACGATGATCGCATCCTGGACATACTCGAAGCTATCGCCGGGCGCGAGCATCTCCTCCGCACCTCCGGGATCCAGTTTGATGAACTTACCGCCAAGCAGCCCGTCACTCACGATCAACGCCGCCGTATCTGTCGGAAATTGGATGTCGTCACGCAATGTAAACGTCAGTACCGCCTGCAGCGTCTCAGCGTCAAATTCCTGTTGCGTTACCTTGCCCACCGGCGCGCCCGCGAGCAGCACATCGGTGCCGATGGTCACGCCGTCGACACGATTGTATCGCGCCGTCAATTCATACCCGTCAGCCGAACTGGTTCGGGCATCCCCGCTGAAAAACACAATGAGAAGCAGAGGTGCCGCGAGCAGGACTGCCGCCCCGACAAGAATATGAACCGTTTCGCGATTCATTGGAGCGCGCGCCTTATTCCGGTGTCCACGCTTCGTAATCCCCAGTGGCACTTGCCCGCTGGCCGCCTCTCAGCGTATGGCCCGAGGGACGGTAGGCCTGCGGCGTTCCGGTTAGGTTTGGAGAGTGCGGTTTTTCCCATTCTCTACGCGGTGCGCCACTGGGCACCGTATCGCTCGTCCGATGCAGCCAGGCATTCCATTCCGAGGGCACCTTGCTGGCTTCATCCTCACCGTCATAAACAACCCAACGCCGCCGCCGGCCGTTTGGAGACGGTTTGCGGTCCTGATAATACCGATTGCCGAATTCATCCGTACCAACCGGCTCGCCTCTGAGCCAGGTGATCACGCGCGTAATCGCAGTCGTCATTGCTGTAAATACTCCTCCAGGCCGCCATTCGCGGCGCGAATATCGCACTTGCCAGAACCGGCGTCCAGCATTGCCCTCTCGTTCGTCGCAGCTTCAGCCGCAAGATCAAAGATTTGCTTAAGAGCGACCACGGAGCACAAATATTAGCCTAAAATCACAAAAATTTAGCAAATTCTGCCAGATCGGATCTATACGCGAGTCTTCGTTGAGCAAGAATTTTACAATATTTACCCTGTCCCAACCAAATAACCACAAAATGTAGTTGCAATACTCAAGAGATTGTGGCGAAATAGAGACTGTTCCATATATGTGGTATCGCGAATCGGGAGTCAACCCGTAGGAATAGCGTCTAACGCATTTGGAACAGGGTGAGGAAAGGTCGACGGGAAGCAGAATGATTTGCGACGGCCGGCTCAATAATTTGCATCAATAATCGACCAAGGCCGGGGTAAAGTTTACATGCGTATAGAACGCCGATTCACGACCGAAGGACAATCAGCCTATGCCGGCATCGAGTTCCGGCAGACCAATAGTGAAATTCGCAATCCGGACGGCTCGATCGTCTTTCGCCTCGAAGAGATCGACGTGCCGGCGAGTTGGAGTCAGGTTGCCTGCGATGTGCTGGCCCAGAAATATTTCCGCAAGGCCGGCGTCCCTGCGCACCTGAAAAAGGTCGAGGAAAATAGCGTACCGTCCTGGCTGTGGCGAAGCGTTCCTGACGACGCAGCCCTGGCAGATCTACCCGAAGAAGAGCGGTTCGGCGGCGAAACAACTGGAAAGCAGGTTTTCAACCGGATAGCCGGAACCTGGGCGTATTGGGGTTGGAAGGGCGGCTACTTCGACACCGAGGCGGATGCCCGCGCCTACTACGACGAGATGCGGCATATGCTGGCCCGCCAGGTCGCAGCGCCGAACTCTCCGCAATGGTTCAACACCGGTCTGCATTGGGCCTATGGGATCGATGGTCCGGCGCAAGGGCACCATTATGTCGACTATCAGTCGGGCGAACTGACCCGCGCGAAGTCCGCTTACGAACATCCGCAACCGCATGCGTGTTTCATTCAGTCGGTGGACGACGATCTCGTCAACGAAGGCGGCATCATGGACCTTTGGGTCCGGGAAGCGCGTCTGTTCAAGTACGGTTCCGGAACCGGCAGCAACTTCTCCCACATTCGCGCCGAGGGCGAGCCGCTGTCTGGCGGTGGCAAATCGTCGGGCCTGATGAGCTTCCTGAAAATCGGCGACCGCGCTGCGGGCGCGATCAAATCCGGCGGCACGACGCGCCGCGCGGCGAAGATGGTGATTGTCGATATCGACCATCCGGATATCGAGAACTACATCAACTGGAAAATGCTCGAGGAGCATAAGGTCGCCGCACTCGTGACCGGTTCCCGGACCAACAGCAAATATTTGAGCGCCGTCATGGACGCCTGTCAGGAAGGCGACCAGGACGACGAGGCGCGGTTCGACCCAAAGTCCAACGCCACGCTCAAGAAGGCGATCATCGCGGCGCGGAAACATGACGTCTCCGAAAACTACACACAACGCGTTATCCAGTTCGCGCGGCAGGGTTACACCTCGATCGAATTCGAAACCTACGACACGGATTGGGACTCCGAAGCCTATTTGACGGTTTCCGGACAGAATTCGAACAATTCGGTTCGCGTGACCAACGATTTTCTTGCCGCCGTCCGCGACGACAAAGACTGGGACCTTATCAATCGCAGAAACGGCGCTGTCGCGAAGACCACCCGGGCGCGCGACCTTTGGGATCAGATTTCATATGCCGCATGGGCCTCCGCCGACCCGGGCATTCAATACGATACGACCATCAACGAATGGCATACCTGCTCGAACTCCGGCCGCATCAATGCATCGAACCCGTGCTCGGAGTACATGTTCCTCGATGATACGGCCTGTAATCTCGCATCGCTCAACCTGATGGCGTTCCAGGGGGACGGCGACGATGCGTTCCGATTCGACATACCGGTGTTCGAGCACGCCGTTCGCCTGTGGACGATTACGCTGGAGATCGCCGTATTGATGGCGCAATTCCCGTCCAAGGAAATCGCGCAGCGCTCCTTCGACTACCGGACGCTGGGCCTCGGCTACGCCAATATCGGCGGCCTTTTGATGGGCTCGGGGTTGTCCTATGACAGTGACGCGGGCCGCTCGCTTTGCGGCGCGATTACCGCGCTCATGACCGGCGTCGCATACGCTACATCGGCGGAAATGGCTGAAGAGCTTGGCCCCTTTCCAGAACACCACAAAAACGCAGAGCCGATGCTCCGGGTCATCCGCAACCACCGCCGCGCCGCGCATGGCGAAAGCGGCGGTTATGAAGATCTTAGCATCAATCCGACACCACTCGACCGCAGTTCGTGCCCAAATCAGGCCCTGGTGAGTGCGGCGGCGCAGGCCTGGGACCGGGCGCTCGACCTTGGCGAGAAGCACGGTTACCGCAATGCACAAGCGACGGTGATTGCACCGACCGGCACCATCGGTCTCGTCATGGATTGCGATACAACGGGAGTCGAGCCGGATTTCGCTCTGGTTAAGTTCAAAAAACTCGCCGGCGGCGGCTATTTTAAGATCATCAACCGGACCGTCCCTGACGCGCTGCGGACGCTCGGCTACGACGAGCGTGAAATCGAGGCCATCGTATCCTATGCCGTCGGCTTCGGAACGCTTAAGGACGCGCCCGGGGTCAATCATGAAAGCCTTATGGCCAAAGGTTTTACCGCACAGACGATAGAAGCGGTCGAATCCGCGTTGGCCGGCGCCTTCGACATCAAGTTCGCGTTCAACAAATGGACACTGGGTGAAGCGTTCTGCACCGAAAGTTTGGGTTTGAGCATGGCGCAGCTCGATGATCTCAACTTCGATATGCTGGAATCGCTGGGATTCAGCCCAAAGGAAATCGACGCAGCCAATACTCATTGTTGCGGTGCGATGACCTTGGAGGGGGCACCGCACCTGAAGGACGAGCATTTGCCCGTATTCGACTGCGCCAACCCGTGCGGCCGAATTGGCAAGCGCTATCTCTCAGCGGAAAGTCATATTCGCATGATGGCCGCAGCACAGCCTTTCATCTCCGGCGCGATATCGAAAACCATCAACATGCCCAACGACGCGACGGTCGAGGACTGCAAACGCGCCTATGAACTGTCGTGGCGGCTGTCCCTTAAGGCGAATGCGCTGTACCGGGACGGCTCGAAACTGAGCCAACCGCTTCAAGCCGCCCTTCTGGACGACGAGGAAGCACTGGTCGAGGACACCGCCGACATGCCGCGCGCGGCTGCGGCACCAATCGCAGCGGAGCGGATCGTTGAGCGCATCGTCGAACGCGTCATCAGCGAACGCCAACGCTTGCCCAACCGCCGCAAGGGCTACACGCAGAAAGCCATTGTTGGCGGGCACAAGGTCTATCTTCGCACCGGCGAATACGAAAATGGCAAACTCGGCGAAATCTTCATCGACATGCACAAGGAAGGTGCCGCCTTCCGGTCGTTGATGAACAATTTCGCCATCGCGATTTCGATCGGGCTGCAGTACGGCGTTCCTCTGGAAGAGTATGTCGAAGCGTTCACCTTCACCCGCTTCGAGCCGTCCGGCATCGTCGAAGGTAACGATGTCATCAAGATGGCAACATCCGTGTTGGACTACATCTTCCGGGAGGTCGCGGTTTCCTATCTCGGCCGAAACGACCTTTCCCATGCACAGCCGGACGACATTCTGCCGGACAGTCTCGGTGACGGCGAAAAGGAAGGCGAACTGCCCGATGATTCGGCGAGAACAATGGCCGCCATTCAGCGCGTCGCCAGTACCGGGTTCGTCCGCTCCTCGAATCTCATGGTCATCACCGGCGGCATGAAGGGAAATGGCACAGCACAGGCCGAAGCGACGGGCGCTTTTCAAACCGGGACATCGGAAACCGCAATGGCCGCCGTTGCGGTTAGCGAAGCCGTTGTCTCAGAAGTCGACGAAGCCTTTGACCGGGTCAGGCAGGCTCGCGCCAAAGGCTACGAGGGCGACGCGTGCGGTGAATGTGGAAACTTTACGTTAGTGCGGAATGGGACATGCATGAAATGTGTCACCTGCGGCGGAACCAGCGGCTGCTCGTGACGTGAGTACACGGATTCGATAGAGCTCCCTGTGACCTTGGGGGTCGGTGGAACGCCGCCCCCATTTTTTTCCGTATCAATCGCATTTGCCAAGCCGAAGACAAGACGCGTCGGGAGATAACCGCTTGTTTGATATCGATCAATTCGGTGGGTATTGATATCTGCTAAACAGGTGCGATTCGGTCAGTATCGCGACCGTGGGGAGGCATCGTTGAAGTCCAAAATTCTTCAATCCCTTCATCAAGACCATGCCAACCAGGTTCAATTGCTCAGCCTGATCGAGTCCGAAATCGACAAGTTGCGCAAAGAGGGAGAGACACCAAATTTCGAGTTGTTATCCCTTGCGCTCGAGTATTGCGTCGATTATCCGAGCCACTATCACCACCCCAAAGAAGATCTTCTTTACGAGAAGCTGATAACACGCGATCCCGCCATTGCCGAGCAGGCGATTATCCTCACAGAAGAACACGAAACACTTATGCAGTTGACCCGGGAATTCGCCGATGCGGTTGGCGAAGCAATCGCGGGTGATACCACGGACAACCTTCGCGCAGCGGCGGGCCGTTTCCTCAAATATTACCACTATCATATCGGCATCGAGGAATCGGAGGTTTTCCCCATCGCCCGCCGTGTGCTGACCGACGACGATTGGATTGAAATCGACGCCGCCTTTAGGAATACTGCCGATCCATTATTTGGCGACCACACCCGGGATGCTTACCTGGCTTTGCAGCGCTGTATCGTCGAAAAGGCCTCCGAGGCGTCTGCCTGAATACAACGGGACGATGGATCGCGTGCATCGGGCCGGGTACACTGCCGCCTTTGCAGATTCAGTATTGTGAGGACAGATTCATGGCCGGACGTATCGATGCACGCTTGCAGGAATTGGGAATAGAACTACCGGAAGCGGCCGCACCCGTCGCAAATTACGTTCCATACGTAATCGACAACAAGCAGTTGTGGATCGCCGGACAGGTTCCTTTCTGGCAAGGCGCGATAAAATACACCGGCATCGTTGGACAGGACGTAACCTTAGAGGACGCCGTCGATGCCGCGCGCGTATGCGCACTCAACATTCTGGCGCAAACCAAAGCGGCGCTCGGCGATCTGGACCGCGTCGCTCGTATTATCAAGTTGGGTGGTTTCGTTAACGGTGTGCCGGGCTTTACCGATCAGCCCAAGGTCATCAACGGCGCGTCTGACCTGCTGGTCGAAATTTTCGGCGACAAGGGCTTGCACGCACGCTCGGCCGTCGGCGCGCACGGATTACCGCTTGGCGTTCCCGTAGAAGTCGACGCCGTTATTGCAATCGAATAAAGTGCGCTAGAATCAGTCGAACCTAGTTCACCTGCTTCTCTTTGCCTTCCCAATAGGGCTTCCGCAACTCCGTTTTAAGGATCTTGCCTGCGCCCGAAAGCGGCATGGGTTCTTCTCGAAACGACACACCCTTGGGACATTTGAAGCGGGCAATCCGGTCCCGGCAATGGGCGATGATGTTTTCCGCATCGAGATTGTCGCCCTCCCGCAACCGCACGATCGCATGAACCCGCTCACCCCACTCCTCATCCGGCAGCCCAATAACCGCGGCCTCCACAACCTCCGGAATCTGGTGCAATACATCCTCAACTTCGGCTGAATAAATATTCTCACCGCCGGAGATGATCATGTCCTTCATGCGGTCGACGATGTAGATGAATCCATCTTCGTCCATGTAACCGCCGTCTCCCGATCGCATCCAGCCATCGCGTATCGCCTCTGCGGTCAAATCCGGCCGGTTCCAGTAACCGAGCATGATATTCGGACCGCGCACGCAAACTTCGCCGACGTCGCCGCGCGGCACCTCATTGCCATCGTCGTCGCAAATCTGCACCTCGACACCAAGCGCCGCTCGTCCAGCCGACTTGTATTTTCCGGCATTCGGCCCTTCAAAGACGTGGTACTCCGGCCCCGTATGCGTCGATAACGGCGCGCACTCCGTTTGCCCGTAGGCATGCGTAAATTCGCAATTCGGGATCACCTCCATGGCTCTGCGGATCACCGCTTCCGGCATCGGCGACGCGCCATAGGTCACGGCCCTCAAGCTGGACAGGTCAAAATCTTCGATATCGGGATGATTGACCAGCGCGTTCATCATCGTGGGCACGAAGAGGCCATTCGTCACGCCGTGATCTTCGATTGCCCGCAAACTGTCTTCGGGCGTAAAGCCGGGAATGAAAATATGCGTGCCGGTAACCATCGTGACGCCGAACACCGCGAGGCCGTCGGCGATGTGAAACATCGGCGCGGCGTGCAGCCATCGTATCCCGGGCCTGAAATGCATACCGCCAATGACATTGTAGCTGTTGCAGATCAGGTTCGTGTGGCTGAGCATAACGCCCTTCGACCGGCCGGTGGTGCCGCCCGTGTAGAACAGCCCTGCCAGATCATCACCGCCGCGAAGCGCGTCCGGGACCGCATCGGCAGCCCCTAATATTTCTTCATAATTATGCAGACCGTCCGGGGTCGGCCCGTCGCCCATATAAACCATGTCTCGGACTGTTTCGAGTTGGCCGTCGAGCGGCTCCAGCATGTGAAGGAAATTATCGTCGATGAAGAGAATTTCCGTCCCCGAGTCATTCAGCCAAAACGCAACCTCCGGCGGTGCCAGGCGTATATTGACCGGCACGAAAACGCCGCCTGCCCACGGTACGGCATAGAAATACTCGAAGTAGCGATCGCTGTTCAGCGCCAGGACGGCGACCCGTTCGCCATCGCCGACGCCCAATCCCCGCAACGCACCCGCGAGCTTAGCGACCCTTTCGCCGCATTCGTGCCATGTCCGCTCGCGGCCGGCACATTGCGTCGCAACCCCTCGGCTATCGATCTGAACCGTCCGTTTCAACGCCTGCGTCAGGTACATGTTCCTCCCCTACGACTCTTACGGTCGACAGATGAGGCAGCGTAGCAAACTTCGTAACGGATTTGGAATGTTACCGGAGACGCAAATCCTAATGCACGGTTTGGAGTGCGCGTTCCAAGCCAGCTTCCCCCCTGCCGTCTATATCGGTTTCCGTCCGCCACGGAAGCGTCATGCCATGCCGCTGCATGATGCTGGCAAACTGTGTCCCCGCCTCCAGCATAGGGCCGACACCGTCAGCATGAACCATCCACTCTGCCCGCGCCTTGGCGGTTGCCGGCGCCGGGCACTGACAGGCCGCGATGAGGCCGACCAGACAAACTTCGTCAGCAGACAGGCAGGGGCAGCAGGCTTGATGCAGCCGCATGACGCGACGCGCATGGCGCTGAATCCCGTCGATCAGACGCGCGAACCCGGCAAGCGCCCGCGTACCGTCCTGTTGGCTGAACTGCCGGCCGAACTCCCTCCAGACCAATGTCCACTGCGTCCCGTCATTTTGACGCAACCCTCCGACCCAGCGTCGTAACGCCCATACAATCAACTGCTCCGATGCATCGAGCTCAATGGTCAATGTCGGCCAAGCCGCCGTTTCCAGCGCATTCATGTGTCGTGACAATTGGATGATCCCTTCGTTGATAATATCTCCGTATCGTATTGCGAATGATAATGATTATCAATAATAATTTTCGAGTAAGTGATCCCAATCGTTTATCCTCTCAATCGAGACGCAATTTTCCGACCAACACATCAAGCGTTACGGTAGCAGCCATGGCGTACCTTCTAATTTGGTTATTAGTTTTCATCTTGTTGATCGCACTCAAATTTTGGAAACCGAAAATTGGGCACAATATGGTCACCGGTTTCATGATGCTGTCGCTCTCTATTGTCGTTATCGGAGGGATTTATTTTTTCCTTCGGAATGTTCTTTAACCGCTCGCTATCGGTTCTGTTGCCATTCAACGTAGGCCCGGTCCGCATCCGTCATGATGCCGACCGTCTCAACGCCGCGTTCAATCGTCGAGACAATCTCGAAGGACTTTCGGCACGCTGTGCAATCGCCATTTCAGGCATCTGGCGGCCAGTCAAATTCCTGATTGTCGCCGCACCATGGGCAGGGAATGCAATTGTCTATATTCATCGACCGGCGCGGGATTTCGACTTCAGCCATGTTTCGATACTCCATAGCTGATCGACCTACCCAATTCGAGGCAGGCGAACGACACAATCCCAGAAAAACAGCGCCTTACAGCCGTTACGATCACGGGGGTTTTCGATACCATTCGGCGCGCTCCGGCCAGATAAACCAAACCGCTGCAGTGATCGCGACGACAAAAAGCGTAAGCGGAATATCAATCATCATGCGTGTCTCGCTTCTCGGAGGAGAACGCGCGAACACTTGCTGTTTCACACTGATAGCGAGAAGCCGTAGAGTTTCCCCACCATAGGCATAGGAGGTGGGGATGTACGAAGATGCGAAGGCTAGTTTGATCGATATGATCGAAGAGGGTTATCGGCCAATCGATAGGTTTATTGCGTGGGGAATTGGTGGCCTCTTCGATTGGATACCGCGCAACAAGTTCAAGGTGTTCGAGGGAATTGCCGTCATCGTTGCGATCACCGTTTTTTTCATCGAGTTCCGAATCGATAGACCAAAAGATCGCGCCGTTCGCGTCGCTACTCTCTTCACACAAATCGCACAGATCCGCGCACTTCCTGATCCGGAAGCTGAAACAATTATTCGGCAAATTGTTCTCACACTCTTGGAAGATGGCGTAACAATAAGAGGTCAAGATCTCCAAAAAGTCGACTTGAGCGGGCGAAACTTTCCGGGCGCAGACATGCGCGAGACAAACTTCTCTGGAGCCAATCTCCAAGGGACCAACCTCAGCGGTTCTTTTCTCGACGAAGCCGATTTCACCGGAGCCAATCTCCACGGGGTCAACCTTAGCGGATCTTCTCTCGACACAGCCAATTTCACCGGAGCCAATCTCAGCGAGGTCAATCTCAGCGGGGCCAATCTCCTTGGTTCCAATCTCACCGGAGCCAAACTCGCCAGCTCTAATTTCAGCAACGCTGTACTCGACAAAATTACTCTTGCTGACGCCGACCTTCGAAAAGCCAATCTCCGCGGAGCCAATATGACGTACGTAAATCTTCGCGGCGCAAATCTTAGGAATAGTAGTCTCAGGGCCGCAACTCTCGTCTTTGCCGATTTCAGCAACGCAGATCTCCGCAATGCCGATCTCTTTAATGCCCATATAGAAGATGCGTATTTCGCCCAAGCGGATCTCCGCGGTGCGAATTTCAGTGGTGTGAATCTCGTTGAGATCAGTTTCAGTCGGGCCGATCTCAGTGGAGCCAATCTCAGTCGGGCGAACCTTGGTTCTGTCCATTTCAGTGGTACCAATTTGAGTGAGGCTAATCTTCGCGAAGCAAGCCTGGCCTTCGCCATCCTCGGAGATGCCGACCTCGATGGCACTGACATCACTGACACTGATTTCAAGGAAACGATAGGTATTACCCAGCAGCAACTCGACTCCGCTTGCGCGAGCCCAAAACACCCGCCCAAAAATCTGCCGCAAGATAGAGACGGTAATCAGTTGGTCTGGCGCGGCAAGGCCTGCCCAGAAAAATAGCGCTACACTATTCATCGTGGATGTCCCGTTTCACGGACGGACGCGCGAATTTCTCTACCAAGACTTGCGTGCAAAGCTGGCCCGGCCATAGGCTGTTGAGATGTGGGAATCCGAAGATAAACCAACGCTGATTTTCCAGGGGGCGTTGGTCATCGCCCTTATTTTGGTTGGGTGCTGGCCGTTCCTGTCGACATTCAACTATGCAGAAATATTTACGTACCAAACCCTTGGGATAGATCCTGAAAAGCAATCGTCGGTTAGCGAGGCCATTCGTAACTTTGGCCTGATAATAGCCTCTATAGTTGCCATCGTAATTGGTGCCTGGCGCGCGGTAACGGCGCATCAGCAAGCGCACACTGCCGGACGCGGGCATTTCACAGAGCGGTTTACGTCCGCCGTGGACAACATAAAGGACCCGCAATTACCGATCCGTCTCGGTGGAATTTACGCCTTGTCGCAGCTTGGCGAAGAGGCAACTGGCGCGGATTACGATTCGGTTATTGCGATATTCTGCGCTTTTGTCCGCAGTCCGCCAGCGGATGCGGCGGCGCGAGCGGCGGCGTTGGCGGCCGAACTCACAGCCCTGCAAACTATTTCGAATATCAATTCGAAATCGTCGCCGAAACCGAGCCACGTAACTCTGCCGGTTCGCCGCGACGTCCGGGAGATCATGGGCAGGCTGTGTTACGGTGATTTGCTCCTGAGAAACTATCGTCTTGAGCTTAGCGGGGCCGATCTCAAAGGGGCTAACCTCAGCGGGGCAGATCTCAGCGAAGCCAATCTCTTCAGGGCCGATCTCAGCGGGGCCGATTCCAAAGGGGCTAACCTCAGCGGGGCAGATCTCAGCGAGGCCAACCTCTTCAGGGCCGATCTCAGCGGGGCCGATCTCGACACGACCAATCTCAGCGGGGCAGATCTCAGAGAGACCGATCTCAACGAGGCCAATCTCTTCAGGGCCAATCTCAGCGAGGCCGATCTCGACACGACCAATCTCAGCGGGGCAGATCTCCAAGGGGCTAACCTCAGCAGAACGCATATCGACAGAGCCAATCTCACAGGAGCTAAGCTCTCTAGATCTAATCTCAGCAACGCTGTTCTTGACAGCACAATTCTGGCTGAGGCCGACATTAGTAAGGCCGATCTCCGCCAGGCAAATATGAAAGACACAAATTTCGGCGGCGCAAACCTTAGTAATAGTAATCTCAGCGCCGCAACTCTCTTCTTTACGGATTTCAGCAACGCAGATCTCCGCAATGCCGATCTCTTTAATGCACGTATAGAAGATACGCATTTCGAACAAGCAGATCTCCGCGGTACGAATCTTAGCGGTGCGAATCTCGTTGAGGTCAGTTTCAGTCAGGCCAATCTCAGTGGAGCTAATCTCAGTCGGATGAACCTTGGTTCTGTAAGGTTCAATAGTACCAATTTGAGTGAGGCTCGCCTTCGCGAATCAAGCCTTGCCTACGCACCCCTCCGAGATGCCGATCTCAACGGCGCAGACATCACTGACACTGATTTCAAAGAAGCGATAGGTATCACCCAACCGCAACTCGACACCGCTTGCGCTGATCGAGATAATCCGCCTCGGAATTTGCCGGCAGACATAGAGGGAAACCAGTTGATCTGGCGCGGCAAGCCCTGCCCTGAAGAATGATGGATCTGCGCTCATAGCCGCGTGTCTCGCTTCACCGACGGAAACGGAACCTGGAAATCGCACCGCCTACTATGGACCCTCTTTGCGTTACCGGACTAATCTGGCGTCCTTACCGAGGCCACGCTGAGAATCCGAAATGACCATTCGAAAAATCGCGCGCATGGGGCACGAGGTTTTGCAAAAACCTTCCGCGCCAATCGACGACCCGACAGCGCCCGAGATTGCCGCGCTGGCACGGGACCTGATCGAAACGTGCGAGGATATTGGCGGCAATGGAATCGCGGCACCCCAGGTCTATGAGCCAAAACGGATGTTCGTATTCCGGGTGCGGCGCGGCGTCATGCCGGCAGGCGCGACGATGCAGGAAATTCCCTGGACGGTTGTCATCAACCCAACGCTCAGCTTTCTCGATCAGGAACAAAAACTCTATTGGGAACGCTGCCTGTCCCTGCCCGGCCTATACGGCCAAGTGCCGCGCTTTACAAAACTGCGCATGGAAGCCTATGGCCTGGATGGCGAAAAATACACGATGACAACCGCCTATTTCCTCGCCCGGCTTCTGCAGCATGAATATGATCACCTCGATGGAATCCTCTACCCCATGCGCATGCAGGATATGGCGAATTTCGGCTTCGTCTCCGAACGCGGGCCAGCAACCTATCCAACCTTCCCCTTCGACGCTACGGACTTCGTCGACCCGGAGATCGCATAAGACTGACGATCCAACCGATGAATCTCTCGCCGGCGGCTTTGTTCTCCGCGCATGGCCCGTTAGTCTTAAGGTACCTTTTTGAAGGAGCTTCGCATGCCGGACGGGCAGGAGCCGATAGCCGTCAAAATCCTGGAGAATATCGGCGCCATCGAAAAGGCGGAGTGGGATGCCTGCGCGGGAACCGACAACCCGTTCGTGAGCTACACATTCCTGCGCGCCTTGGAAGACAGCGGTTCGGTCGGAAAGGAAAGCGGCTGGCTGCCGCAGCATTTGGCGATCGAAGACGAGCAGGGCCACTTGCTGGGCGCCGTACCGCTTTACCTGAAAAGCCACTCACAGGGCGAGTATGTGTTCGACTGGGGCTGGGCCGATGCTTATGAGCGCGCCGGCGGGCGTTATTATCCCAAACTGCAGGCCGCGGTCCCGTTCTCACCGGTTGCAGGGCCGCGCCTTTTGGTACGGCCAGGGGAAACGGCGAGTACGATTCGCTCAGCGCTCACCGCTGGCCTGATCGAAGTCGCAACGCGATACGGCGTTTCATCGCTTCATGTCACTTTTGCGACCGAGGCAGAGGCGGATTTTCTGGAAGCGGCCGACTTCCTGATTCGGCACGGACACCAATTTCATTGGCAGAATGACGGCTATGAGAGCTTCGACGATTTTCTCGCCAGCCTGTCCAGCCGCAAGCGCAAGAATATCCGCAAGGAGCGCCAAAAAGTCGCCGAGTCCGGCATCCAAATCGATACCCTTACCGGCGGCGATATCCTGCCGCACCATTGGGACGAGTTCCATCGCTTCTACGTCAATACCTATGACCGAAAATGGGGCTATCCCTATCTAACGCGCGATTTCTTCGCCTTGCTTGGCGACCAGATGGCGGATAGCGTTGCTCTTATCCGCGCCGAGGCGGATGGCCGTGCGATTGCGGGGGCGCTTAACCTCATTGGCGCTGACGCGCTCTACGGCCGCAATTGGGGCTCCGCAGGCGCCTACCGGTTCTTGCATTTCGAGGCCTGCTACTACCGCGCCATCGATTTTGCCATCGAACGCGGATTAAAGACTGTCGAAGCCGGCACTCAGGGACCGCACAAGATTCAGCGCGGCTACTTGCCGCAGCGCACCTATAGCGCCCACTGGATACGCGATCAGGGATTCCGCGATGCCGTCGCCGACTATCTGGCCCGGGAACGCCGGGCCGAAGCCGGCGAAATTGTTGCACTCGACGAGCTTTCTCCCTTCCGGCGCACCGAAAACGACTAATTCCTAACGAAATATTAATTAATAAGCGGCATCGTGATGTTCATCACAGCATGTCGCGCAAAAAGTGCGCATAAACGTGCTTAATATCGCACTCAAGTGCGCGGTAATTTCGTTGAACGGCCTCTCTCTTGACCCGCTTTCGACACATTTGACCGCTAGTTTGAGAGCGTCAGGTAAAGAGCACAGGACAACGTAATGACCACGTTAAATTTATCCGGTTCCAAACGCGCGCGGCGACTCAGCATCGCGAAAGTATCCCCCCTCTTCATCTATGCAGGTCTTGTCGCCGTCTCTTTGGGGATCGTCGGCACACTCAGCGTACTCTCGCTATCCGCGTAATCTCCGGCGGCACTAAATCCTAGCGTCTGGCGAAGTCCCGGATACGGCGTAGACCGTTCTTCACGATCAACTTGGCGCCAGGCCTTTCCAGAACATATGCAGATATGTCCGGCCCGGTTTCGCCGAGGCTTTTCTTGTACCGCGCGGCGCCTGCCATAAAATCATAACGGTCCCGCCCCTCGGTCAAGTGCCGTTCGATGCACATGGTGTGTGCGACGAGTCCAGGTTTCAACCGATTGTCCTGTTCGTAGACAAAACCGCTTGCATAGTAGGAAACGGTGTTTCGATAAATAAAGTTGTAAAGATAGCCAATCGCGTTATCGCCTGCGGAAAGACGCAACAGTTCGACATGCCCTCTCGGTAATACTGTCTCGATCAATCGACGGTGAAATGCAGCGGCAAAGGGGCTCGAAAACGCGCCGGGACCACCACGCCCGTTCCAATAACGTCGGTGAAAAACGTCCATATCCCGAAAAAATTCAAGTCCTTGAGCCACATCGCCCGCGGCATCCAGGCGCACCGCACCGCGCTCTTCGTAACGCCTTATCGAACGCCGAATTTGAGCCCTTGTATTCGCGCTGCGCTGCTCGAGATAGCCTCGTCCTGCGCGCCGCAGCGACTCCAGATCGACACCAGCAGTGGGCGACTGCGAGCGCAATCGGGCCCGATAGCCGCTGGCGACTAGCGTCGCCGTAAAACTATCGGATAAACCGCGCAAGAAAAGTTGGTTCCAGGGCGGCCCATCGCCTTCCACAAGCGCACGCAACGATTCCTGTGCGGCATCTTTTGGCGCTTCCCGGTCGAGTAGCATGCCGTTGTATTCGATTGCGATCCGGTCAGCTTGGGGATCGCCTGTCTGATTGAGATAAAGCGAGTCATCCATAAACAACCCGAATCTCTTGCGACGAACCGGACAGAGCAAGCCAAGCGCGACGATACGTCCACCAGCACATCCTTGAAGAACAAAGACCTCTGTTTCGACAGTCGCCAGCCAACAGCCGATCCAGTCCCAGGACAAAAAGAACGCGCAATCGGCCCGTTCTTCGAGCGCGCGCCAGTCCGCCGCCAATCCCGCCGGATCGTCCAATTTTCTAAACGTGAAAGAGGTCTCACCCATTGGTTGAACTCCAATGGATTTCCGCCGCGACGTCAACCAGATACGGAATGCGGCCGATCAGGTTTCGATCAGTACGGGAACCTTCTTCTTGCCTGGTTTCGACCGCGACCCGCCACCCGGCTTGGACGACGTGAAGGAGAAACTGAGCTTGCCGTCCTCGAGCACCACCCGAACGTTTCCGCCTTTGGCAAGCTCTCCGAACAAAAGTTCCTCGGCAAGCGGCTTCTTGATATTTTCTTGGATCACGCGCGCCAGCGGCCTTGCACCGAATTTTGGATCGTAGCCCTTGTCTGCGATCCACGCGCGCGCCTCCTCGTCCAGCTCGATGGTCACGTTGCGGTCGGCAAGCTGGCCTTCGAGCTCCATAATGAACTTATCGACAACACGATGCACCACATCAAGCGACAAGGCGGCGAATCCGATAACCGCGTCAAGTCTGTTACGAAACTCCGGTGAGAACATCCGGTTGATGGCTTCTTCGTCATCCCCGATACGCTCGTCCCGTGCAAAACCGATCGCCGGCTTGGCCAAATCAACGGCCCCCGCGTTGGTCGTCATGATCAGGATTACATTGCGGAAATCAACCGACTTGCCGTTGTGATCTGTCAGCTTTCCATGATCCATGACCTGCAGCAGCACATTGAACAGATCAGGATGCGCCTTCTCGATTTCGTCGAGCAAAAGCACACTATGCGGATGCTGATCGATCGCATCCGTCAAAAGACCGCCCTGATCGAAACCGACATAACCTGGCGGTGCCCCAAGCAGGCGGGAAACGGTATGTCGCTCCATATATTCCGACATATCGAATCGCGTCAGCTCAATGCCCATCGTCATCGATAGCTGGCGTGCCACTTCGGTCTTGCCGACACCGGTCGGCCCCGAGAACAGATAGCAACCGATTGGCTTTTCGGGCTCTCGCAGGCCAGCACGCGACATCTTTATCGCCGTAGAAAGGGCACCGATCGCCTTGTCCTGACCGAACACAACCGTCTTCAGATCCCGCTCCAGGCTTTCCAGCGAGGCGCGGTCGTTGCGCGAGACCTGTTTCGGCGGAATGCGCGCCATCATCGCGACCACGGCTTCGACATCTTTAACGCCGATCGTCTTCTTCCGTTTCGACTCTGGCAACAGCATCTGCGACGCGCCGACCTCGTCGATAACGTCGATCGCCTTATCGGGCAGTTTGCGGTCGTTGATGTATTTCGCCGCAAGATCCACGGCCGTCCGTAGCGCTTCCCCCGTATAGCGGACTTTATGATGCTCTTCGTAGTATGGCTTCAGACCTTGCAGAATCTTGATTGTATCGGCAACCGAGGGCTCGCTGACATCGATCTTCTGGAACCGGCGAACCAGTGCACGGTCCTTTTCGAAATGGTTGCGGAATTCCTTGTAGGTCGTGGAGCCGATACAGCGCAGGCTGCCGCTCTGCAGGGCAGGTTTCAACAGATTCGATGCATCCATCGCGCCACCGCTGGTCGCACCGGCGCCGATCACGGTGTGGATTTCATCGATGAAAAGAACCGCGCCTTCCTCTTCCTCAAGTTCCTTGATAACCGCTTTGAGCCGTTCCTCGAAGTCGCCGCGATACCGCGTTCCCGCAAGCAGCGCGCCCATGTCGAGCGCGTGGATCGTCGCGTTTTGTAGCACATTGGGTACTTCGCCATTGATGATGCGGCGCGCCAGCCCTTCGGCGATTGCCGTCTTGCCAACGCCGGGATCACCGACATAAAGCGGATTGTTCTTGGTCCGCCGGCACAGCACCTGAATGGTCCGGTCGATTTCTGTATTCCGCCCAATCAACGGGTCGATCTTGCCATCACGCGCTTTCTGATTGAGGTCGACGCAATAGGCGTCGAGTGCTTCGTTGCCTTTCTTGTTGACCTTTTCCGCAGCCGAATCTTCATCCGCGCCGCTGACACCCGGCTGCTCCGTCTCGCCCGGTACTTTCGCGATGCCGTGACTGATATAATTCACCGCATCGAAACGCGTCATGTCTTGCGCCTGCAGGTAGTAAACAGCGTGGCTCTCCCGCTCCGAGAACATCGCGACCAGAACATTCGCGCCCGTCACCTCTTCACGGCCGGACGACTGAACATGGATCGCAGCACGCTGCAGCACACGTTGGAAGCCGGCAGTCGGTTTCGGATCCTCCACAAGGGTCGCGATCAGCATCTCAAGTTCGCCGTCGAGATACTCACTCAGTTCCTTCTGCAGCTTTTCGATGTCGACACCGCACGCACGCAGCACGGCAACGGCGTCCCGGTCTTCTGTCAGAGCGAAGAGCAGGTGCTCCAAAGTGGCATATTCATGGCGCCGCTCACTCGCGAGCGCTATGGCACGATGCAGGCTTTCTTCCAGGTTACGCGATAACACGAGGCCTCTCAGTCCTTTTCCAGGGTGCACTGCAACGGATGGTGATGCTTCCTGGCAAAATCCATCACCCTGTTCACTTTGGTTTCCGCTACTTCATACGTAAATACGCCACAGATGCCGACCCCTCTTTGGTGTACGTGGAGCATAATTTTCGTCGCTTCCTCTTGGCCTTTGTTGAAAAACCGCTCCAGTACGTGAACGACGAATTCCATAGGCGTATAGTCGTCATTCAGCATTAACACTTTATACATCGACGGCTTCTTCGTCTTCGGTTTGGTCTTCACAACCACGCCGGTCTGAACGCCGTCGCCACCGGTGTCGTTATTCTGCTCGCTCATTGCCTTACACGCTAGCATCTATCGCACCGTCATAATATTGGATTCCAAAGCCGCCGGAAAAGGGATTATCTCAAACTTCTTTGAAATTCGGCCCTCTCGCGTCCGGGCATGAATACCATAGCAAAACGGCCCGGCGGAATATTCCGCCGGGCCGTATGATCAAGCAAGCGCCTCAGGGGCGCATAATACGGTCAGATTGCAGTCGGCTTCACCATCTTGGAAACCGCACTGTCAAACTGCTTTTGAAGCGGCTGCATGGCTTCGGTCGCCACTTTCGCAGAAAGCTCCGACATTTTCGTCCCTTCCGCGACCATATGGTCGAATCGCTGTTTGGCGAAATCTGTCTGAACGTCAATCACGTCCTGAAGGGTCTTGGCCTTCATAACCGCCTTTGCGACTTCGGTGCCACGCTCGGCGGATTCCTGTGCGAAGGAAACATAAGCTTTACCAAGATCTTCATACCCCTTGGCCCAGATATTTCCTGCCTTCAAAAAGGCCTCGACACCTAGCTTGTTCATGGTGGCGAAATCGTCATAGCCGCGGAAAACGGCGTTACTGGCGTTTTCAACCTGTTCCTTACTCATCGCGATGGCCTGCTCATAGTTTTCGGTGGAAGCCTTAACGGCCTGCTCGATGGTCTGTTTGCCCGCCGCGACAGCGTCTTCGATGGGCTTTGCCGCCGCTTTCGCGGCATTTTGTTCTCCTCGCCGGTGGTCAATGATTTCGGATAAACGCTCGATCAAGAGAGAGCGCCATACATTCATATTCGTTCATGTTGCATTGCAGCATCGCTGCGAATATGGGGCTTCCAAGAACATTGTCAATGTTTTTTTGTGCACTGCAACAAAATTCTAAAAAAGGCGATTTTATGCGACTCACAAGCGCAAATCAGCGAAACGGAGCGGCCATCAGGTGAATTACTGAATATTTGAGCTGCCAATGCCGAAACAACGGCGCAATTACGGCGGGTTGCGAACAAACAGTGCAGCCGGCCAACCATCCTGACCGACCGCTGTGGCATGTTTTCCGGAGACTCGACTTACATGAAATTTTTATTTATTTATAATAACATGCGATTAAATAGGATCGGTTGTCCAAGCAAAGAATGAAATCAGTTCCGAACCATACAAGAGCGAATCGGCTTGTTTTCTGCGTAATGCTCGCGGTGTTTCTCTTGGTTGGCACTCAGGCCACACCGGCATTCGCCCGATACGCTGCGATCGTGCTCGATGCGGATACGGGCCAGGTTCTGCACGCCGCAAACCCAGATACGCGCAACTATCCAGCATCGCTGACCAAGATGATGACATTGTATCTGGTATTCGAAGCACTCAAATCCGGGAAACTCCGGCTCGATCAGCCGCTTCCCGTATCCGCGCGCGCAGCCGGCATGGCTCCGTCGAAGCTTGGGGTCAAGCGAGGCGAAACAATTACCGTAGAGGCGGCAATTCTGGCGCTAGTGACGAAGTCCGCCAATGACGCCGCTGTCGTCATTGCGGAAGCTCTTGGCAGAACGGAAGCGAAATTTGCTCTTAAAATGACGAAGAAAGCCCGAACGCTTGGTATGCGCCGGACGACATTTCGCAATGCCTCAGGCCTGCCCAATCGGCGCCAGCTTTCTACGGCGCGCGATATGGCCAACCTGGCCCGGCGTTTGGTGCGGGATTTTCCGCGCCATTACCGCTACTTCTCTCGGGATAGCTATAGCTTCCGCGGCAAGAAATATAAAAATCACAACACGTTGCTCCGTACTTACCCGGGCGCCGACGGCATCAAGACCGGCTATATACGGGCGTCGGGATTCAATTTGGCTGCGTCCGTAACCCGAAACAACAAACGTTTGATCGGCGTTGTTTTTGGCGGCCGCACGGCGCGGTCCCGGGATCGGCATATGGCCAAACTGCTCGATCAAGGGTTCAAGAAGGTGAGCACAAGGATCGCCAGATCGAAAACACCGCCCACCAAATCTACCAGGCAGGCCATCGCCACGAAAAAGCCCAGGCCTAAATTTGTACGGAAGAAACAAGTGACGGCGGTGCGCCCGGCATCCAAGCCGCAACG
This sequence comes from Alphaproteobacteria bacterium, assembly GCA_012103325.1. Lineage (GTDB taxonomy): Bacteria > Pseudomonadota > Alphaproteobacteria > UBA8366. The sequence continues at coordinate 121,189 of WLWY01000015.1, read as the reverse complement.
CCGCCTGCCGAAACTTGTCCGCACTTCGGCAAGCGAACTGAAAGAATGGTCGATTCAGGTCGGCGCCTACCGCAACATCGAACCTGCGCGCAAGGCCGTACGAAAGGCAATTGCGCGGATTCCACATCTGACCGAAAACACACGAATTAGTATCGCGCCCTTCAGTGCCGGCGACACGCTCATGTACAGGGCTCGTCTGATCGGGCTCACCGTTGCGTCGGCAAAGACGGCGTGCAAGCGCCTAGAGCGCCGCAGGATCCCGTGCGTTGCAATCCCGCCCAACCAGCTAAACAATGCCAGACCTTCACAAAGCCAGACAGCAGAGCAGCCGCGCTGACAGATTGCCAGCGCGTTGAGTCACGTGAGTCGGGTATTGGAACTAGATCAGATTCACAAGGTAAGCCGAACCCATATAATGGGTTCGTCTAAACTTGGTTCGATCTAAAATGCGGGCGCGTCGACACCACTAAGACGAAGCTGTTCTGCAACGGCTGTTTTGAGACGCCCCAGGCCATCATCCGTCTGCGATTCGCAGCGAACCACCAGAACTGCCTGTGTATTCGATGCCCGCAATAGCCACCAACCATCATCGCCGAGCACGCGCACCCCATCGGTATCGTTTACGTTGGCATTTGTTTTCGCAAGTCGGGCCTTAACCTCGTCGACGACATCGAATTTCCTGTCTTCCGGAACGTCGAATCGTATCTCTGGAGTGTTCACAACCTGAGGCAAAGCGTCGCGCATTGCTGCAAGATTGCGATCTGAACGTGCCACGATATCGAGCAATCGGACCGCCGCGTAAAGCGCATCATCGAATCCGTAATAGTGGTCCGCAAAAAAGATATGGCCACTCATTTCGCCGGCAAGCGGTGCCGACAGCTCGGCCATGCGAGACTTGATGATGGAATGTCCGGTTGCTGCCATAACTGGTTCGCCGCCATAGCGTTCAATCTCGTCGAATAGCACCTGGCTGGCTTTTACGTCGGCGATAACCGTCGCACCACTCCGGCGCGATAACAGGTCTCGCGCGTAAATCGAGAGGAGCTGATCGCCCCACAATATCCGGCCTTCTCCATCGATGACACCGATCCGGTCGCCATCGCCATCAAACGCAATACCAAGATCGCACCCTTCTGTCGCAACTGCTTCCTGCAGCTGTTTTAAGTTTTCGGGCACGGTTGGATCTGGATGGTGTGCCGGAAAGGTCCCGTCGATTTCGGCGTTCAAAAGGATATGTTCCCCGGGAAGTTGCGCCGTCAATTGAGACATGGCCTCACCAGCAGCGCCATTGCCCGCATCCCACGCAACTTTGAGGCCTCGCGTCGTCGTATAGTCCATGCGCAGCCGGGCAACGTAGGCGTCGATCAGCGCGATTTCCTGCGCAGCACCGTCGCCGTCGACCCAAGCGCCCTGCGCCGCGACGTCGCCAAGGTTCTGTATATCCTGGCCCCAAAACGGACCAGCGCCGAGCATCATCTTAAAGCCGTTGTGATCCGGTGGATTGTGCGAGCCGGTCACCATAATGCCGCCGTCGGCCGCCATCGCACGAGTCGCGAAATAAAGTGCGGGCGTCGGCCCCAAGCCAATCCGAAGCACCCGCATACCACTGGTGCAAAGGCCATCGACAAGGCGGGCCTCCAGTGCAGGCGAGCTCAACCGGCCGTCATAGCCAACGCAAACGAGCCGACCATCCTGTGACCGTAGTTTGGCGCCAAAGGTGCGGCCCAAGGCAAAAGCATCGTCTTCCGACAACGTCTCGCCAACGGTTCCTCGAATATCGTACTCGCGCAGAATCTGCGGTGCGAAACGGTGCGACTTCATCCCACCTTCTCCGCGATAGGCGCAGCTTCGGTCGCCGGCTCCGGCCGGCCGATACTGTGATAGACAAAGCCCGCCGCCGCCATTTCATTGGTATTGTAAATATTCCGGAAATCAATTATCAGCGGCTGGCGCAATAATGTACGAATCCGTCCCAAATCAAGCAGCCGAAACTCGTTCCACTCCGTAATGATCACAACGGCATCGGCGCCGCCCATCGTCTCATACGCACCCTCGCACCACTCCACGCCCGGCAATAGCGGTGCGGCTTCCTTCATCCCTTCCGGATCGTATGCGCAAATCCGCGCGCCAGCTTCCTGTAGCGCCGGCAGGATATCAAGGCTCGGCGATTCGCGCATATCATCGGTATTCGGCTTGAATGTCACGCCAAGTACCGCGATCGTCCGGCCGTCGACAGACCCACCGCATGCCGCAATAACCCGCTCCGCCATTGCCTTCTTGCGGTTGCTATTCGCAGATATAACCGATTCGACGATCGTAACCGGCGCCCCCACTTCGCGCGCGGTCCGGGCCAATGCAAGCGTATCCTTCGGGAAGCAGGAACCACCATAACCCGGTCCCGCATGCAAAAACTTTCGCCCAATGCGGCCATCGAGACCAATCCCACGAGCCACATCGTGAACGTTTGCGCCAACCTTGTCGCAGACGTCGGCCATTTCGTTGATGAAGGTGATCTTCGTCGCAAGAAACGCATTGGTCGCGTATTTAATCAGTTCGGCCGTTTCCCGTCTCGTGAACAGCATCGGCGTTTCCAGCAGGTAAAGCGGCCGGTACAGCGTACGCATAACCTCCTGCGCGCGTTCGCTGTCGGTACCGATTACAACACGGTCCGGCCGCATGAAATCCTCGATCGCGGAGCCTTCGCGAAGGAATTCAGGGTTGGAAACGACATCGAAATCGGCATCAGGGCGCGCCTTTCGGATAATGCGGTCCACCTCCGCGCCAGTCCCTACAGGAACCGTCGACTTCGTGATTACAACCGTATAGTCGGTCAGTGCTTCCGCAATTTCAGCCGCCGCCGCATAGACGAAACTGAGATCGGCATGGCCATCGCCGCGCCGGCTTGGTGTGCCAACCGCGATAAATACAGCATCCGCCCTGTCAACCGCTTCAGCAAGGTTCGTCGTAACCGTCAGCCGACCGCTTTCAAAACCTTCCGCGACAAGCGCGTCCAGCCCCGGCTCATAGATCGGTATCTTGCCTGCCTTTAGCGTATCGATCTTTGACTCGTCCTTATCGACGCAAACGACATCGACACCGAACTTCATGAAACAGGCACCGGAAACGAGTCCAACATACCCGGTTCCAATCATGGCTATACGCATTAACCAAGCTCCTCGAAAACAACTCTAAAGTTCAACAGGATCGCGATCCTCATTCGTCCGCGTAAGATTTGATAATTTCCCGGACCGCAGGCGCAAGATCGTCCCGCGACAGCGCGAAGGCGATCGTCGCTTCAAGAAATCCAGCCTTGTCGCCGCAATCGAAACGTTTTCCTTCAAACCGCAAACCGTGGAATGAGCCGTTACCGAGAGTCGCGGCCATCGCGTCCGTCAGCTGAATTTCGCCACCGGCGCCTTTTTCTTGTTTGTCGAGGAACTCGAATACCTCGGGCTGCAGAATGTAGCGACCGATAATCGAAAGCGTGGACGGCGCATCCGCAGGCGCAGGCTTCTCGACCAGCCCCCGGACCGACGCAAGCCGACCATCGTCGCTTTCAACATCGAGGATGCCATACCGATTGGTATGTTCGCGCGGGACATCGACAACAGCCACGACACTGCCACCGATTTCAGCATGCACGTCGACCATCTGTTTCAAACAGGCCGTTTCCGACAGAACGAGGTCATCTGCAAGCAGCACAGCAAAGGGCTCGTTTCCGATCAGATGACGCGCGCACCAGACAGCATGGCCAAGCCCAAGCGGCTCCATCTGGCGGGTATAACTGATCTGCCCAGGCGACGGCATCCAACTGCTTATCGCCGATAACTGATCCATTTTTTTCCGCTCGCGCAGCATGGTATCGAGCTCGAAGGAAACGTCGAAATGGTCTTCGATGGCATGTTTTCCGCGCCCCGTGACGAAGATGAAATCTTCGATGCCTGCCGCCTGCGCTTCCTCGACCGCATACTGAATCAGTGGCTTGTCAACAACTGGCAGCATCTCTTTCGGCATCGCCTTCGTTGCCGGAAGAAACCGCGTTCCCAGCCCACCGACCGGGAAAATTGCTTTACGTACCGTTTGTGACATGAATCGACACTCGTCTCGGTGGATGGAAACGGGGCTTGTTTGCCATAGCGGCTTTCGGGCCGCAACCGCATTGGGTCAGACTTCTATCGTCTCAAATATTAGTTAACATCACCCAAAAGGGTTTCTTTTGCTTCATTTATTTTTGCGGCAAGGTAATCCGACCCGCCATGGTCCGGATGGAGCTTTTTCATAAGATCGCGATGGCTCCTGCGGACCTCCGATTCCGGCACGCCGGGCTCCAGTCCCAATATCCTATAGGCTTCTTCGACCGTCATCCTCCCTTGCGGGTCGGCGGCCGCGTGCGGGTTACCACCCGCCTGTGCGCGTTCGCGCCACGCATCGCCGTGCGCGCGATCCAGATAGGCCTGCAGGACACCTGCCGATTGGCCATCCACCGCACCGGCCGCCGAAAGCAGTTCCAGCAGCTCATCCAGGGTCATATCCGACAAAAAGCGTCCTGCAAAAGGGCCTTCGAGCACTTCCCCATCCATATCGCCACTATCGTGGTCCAAGGTCATGGCAACGAACCGCGTATCGACGCGCGATTGCCGGCCCTGGCTCGGTCCACGCGCCGCGCGCATCAAATTCCGCAGCATGCGAAATCGCGAGATCCAAGGCAGCAAGCCCATTAGCGCCACCCAAAGCCAAGCAAAACGCCCTGAAATTATGAGAAAAAAGGCAAGAATCAGCGCAAAGCCGACCCCTGTCCACCGTAAGACTCGCAGCACTGTTTTGGGGTCCGCACCGGTAAACCAGCGCAACAACAAGATACCGCCAATGACCAGCGAAACGCCAAGAACAAGCCAGGACATCTTAGGAGCCTGTCCGAGTAATGCTTACGGCCTGAATCGGCCAGAGAAACGCGCATGTTAGGACGGGGTGCGCCGGCGATGCCGGAAGCATCGTCAAGCGCCCACGACGCAGCACGCGCGTTTCTCTGGCTGACCCAAAGGGCCGTGTTCTCAAGGGTTTGGGATGTCGTCCGGCGACGCTTGCGATGCCCCCGGCATCGCCACGCGACACCATCCTAATCCAAACCCTTGAGAACACGGTGCAGGCCATAAGCATTACTCAGACAGGCTCCTAGCCTTTGCCTTGTAATTGATGCGTCAATCGCAGCGCATCGCCGCCTTTCTTTTTCCCATAGCTGAGCATCGCCTGCCTGCCACCCGCCGCATAGACGGCGACCGCTGAAAGCAAATCCTTCAATTGCTGTGCACTACCGGAATCGAAGGGGCAATAGGCGCCTCCGGAAAGGCGGGAGATCTGGCGGAAAGCGCGTTCGGCGATAGGGTCGCCACCTTCATGGAAAACGAAGACCGGTATGTTAAGCAGCCCCAGTTCGCCGGCATGGTGGCACAATTCGTCGACATCCTCTTCCATGGCATCGCCGACGAAGACCAGCGCGTTAACCTTTTGCCGGCCATTTTCCTTAATCGCGTGTTTCAAGACCTTGCGAATTTGCGTCGAACCGCCCAGGCACCGCACCGATGTCATGAAACGCAGCAGCTGCGAGGGGTTAACAGCCCATTTGCTGGCCCGGCACTGGCCAAACCCCCGATAGTAGAGCAATTGCACTGCCAATCCGCCTAATGTGCTGGTTTCGCTAAACATTTCGCTTTGAATATGACAGGCACGGTCCCATGTCGGTTCGCGGCTGGCCGTTGCATCCATCGCAAAGACCAACCGACCGCGCTCACCGTCCGGACGCGCCGGAACCGGCGCTTCCGAAACCTCCTTCAGAAACCGGGCAACCTCGTCCTCGGTCGATGTAGGCAGCTTCGCCATGGCTCTTATATGGGGTCTTGTAACTCCAAATTTCCAGTCGTTCTCTCATTTTGCGCCGGTTGCGGTGCGCTAGGCAAGCCAATTGCCTGAAGTAGTTGGCGGACTTCCTGCCGCGCCGCAACGTGAGACATGTTCAATCGCTGACCGGTCCCGAGCTCACGCAAATCCAACAAAGTCAGGCCTCGCAGGAAAAGTTCGCGGAAAATCACCCTCTCGCTAAAGCCCGGTGCAATGCGAAAGCCAATCCGGCGCGCAAGCTCATCGATGGTCCGGTCCACAGCAGCCTTGTTTCGGGATGCAAGCGAGCCCATACGGTTTCGCATGACGATCCAGTCGACCGAACGGCCACCGCGCATAGCACGTGCCTTTTTCTGCTCCCAGACCATCTCCGCATAACGGCTGGGATGCAGGACACGATGTGTTTGCGGATCCACCGCAGCAAGAAGATCGAGATCGATGTAACTGTCATTCAGTGGCGTAATTAGCGTATCTGCCAGGCTATGCGCGTGGCGTGAAATAGGGATATCGCTGCCCGGTGTGTCGATGACGATAAAACTGTTGGATTCCGCAAGCGCAGCAACGCATGTATCGAGGTTTACCCGATCCGCCTCTGCCGCCGCCATAGCGCTATCCAATTTACTCGATTCCAATCGCCGGTGATCAGGCACCGCCAACGCGATACCGTTTTCCGAGTTGGTACGCCGGCGATTTTCAACGTAACGGGTAAGCGTCGCCTGCCCAGCGTCAAGATCAATCGAACCGACCCGGTCCTTCCGCTTCAGCAATCCGGCAATCAGATGCATCGTGGTGGTCGATTTTCCCGATCCGCCCTTCTCGTTACCAACGACGATGATATGCGGTGCCGTCACCACGGAGCCTATGCCGCCATTAGCCATATCGCGATATCATGAAAAGCGGCATCGGCGCTTCTCCAACAGTCCAGGGGGAAATCGCGCGGAGTTTACGGCCACCATCTACCGGAGGCAATGTATCGTTCGCACCCAAAAACACACTTTGGTTTCATCGGGGAAAATGTGCTTTGATCCCGGCGCAATGATGAAACGAATTCAAATCAAACCTGTCGTTCTCGGCGCAATCGTCGGGCTTGCCCTAGCCGGATGCGCGCTTTTCGGAGACGATTCCGGGATTTCCTACAAAGCCTTGCCGGTGAGCGATACACGCCTCATTTTCGCCGAGCCGGCGCTACGTGAAGCAACGGCGCAGTTTCAAGTCGCGCAGCGGACGGCATCGGGAAATCGGATTGAACGAGGCCGATGGAACGGTCTGTTCGGCGAGCAAGCTGAATTGATGTTGATCGAAACCTTGACGTCTCGAGGTGTCAACGCACCAGCCGATCCTCGCGATCTTATCGGCGATTTTCGCGGCCTCGTTCAACTGAAAGCGTCGTTTGGCGACCTTTATCAATCCGATACTGGAGCCGGGCCGGCGATTTGGCGGCGATTTTCCTCCGGCGATCGAAGCTGCGTCATATTCAGCCAACGTTGGGACAGCGGACCGGGAACCCCGGTCGTCCGGATTCTGTCCGGCTACTATTGTGCCAAACCGGGTGGGACCTATACGATTCAGGACGCTCAAGCGACGCTTCGCACCATCAGTTTGAAGCCGCGCCAAAACAAACCGACATCATAGGCAGACAGGAAGCACAGATGACTCTTTTCGATCTTACAGGGAAAACCGCGGTCATAACGGGCGCGACCAAGGGTATCGGTCGTGCGATCGCCTCGCGCATGGCCGAGCATGGCGCCAACATCGTGGTTTCCTCACGCAAGGAGGATATGTGCGAGATGGTCGCCCAGGATATCAATGAAAATTGGGCAAAACTGGGCAACGAAGCGGCGGCAATTCCCTGTCATATTTCGCATAAGGAGCAGCTGCAATCGCTGATCGACCAATCGGTGGCGCGCTTTGGCGGCATCGACATTCTTGTCTGCAATGCCGCCGTCAATCCGTTCTTCGGCAAATTGAAGGACATCCCCGATTCGGCATTCGACAGAATCATGGAAACCAATATCCGCTCCAATCACTGGCTTTGCCAGATGGCGTCGCCGCATATGGCGACGCGTGGCGGCGGCTCGATCATGATTATTTCCTCGGTTGGCGGATTGCGCGCCGGCGGCGTTTTGGGCGCCTATGGAATCTCCAAGGCCGCCGACATGCAGATTGCCCGCGCCTTGGCCGTCGAATATGGCGGCGACAACATAACCGTCAACGCCATCGCACCGGGTTTGATCCGTACTGATTTTGCGCGCGCGTTGTGGGAAGACAAAGAAAGGGTCAAGAAACGGGAGGCTTTAACCCCGCTCGGCCGACTTGGCGAATCCGACGAAATCGCCGGCGTCGCCGTCATGCTTGCGTCCGCCGCCGGCGGCTATATCAGCGGCGAGACGATCGTGGTCGATGGCGGTGCGGTCATCGCGAGCTGATCTGTTGGTCGCAGGAGTTACGCGGTGTTGAAACGGGGCGACAATTACGAGCAGGTTCGCGGCCGCTTTCGCTGGGCGATCCCGGCGCGCTACAACATGGGCGTCGACGTTTGCGACAAGCATGCCGCATCGACACCTGACGCGCCGGCGCTCCTGTGTCTCGACGCCGACTTGAAGCTTGAGACCTACAGCTTCAGGATGCTGCAGCGCCTGTCGAACAAGCTCGCCAACCTGTATCAGGCGAACGGACTGGCGCGCGAAGACCGGGTCGCGATCCTGCTGCCGCAAGCGCCCGAGACGGCAATCGCACATATCGCTGCTTACAAGGCCGGACTGATCGCCGTCCCGCTCTTCATCCTGTTCGGAGAAGACGCACTGGAATACCGCCTGCAGACCAGCGGCGCCAAAGCGCTAATCCTTGGCGCGGAAAGCCTGGAAAAGATTGCGAATATTCGCGACCGGCTGCCGGAATTGGAGCTTGTTCTCTCGATTGACGGCCCGTCGGACAAGGTTCAGGACTTCCATGCTGCGCTGGAGGCAGCCTCGGATCGCTTCACGCCGCTCGCCACCGCCCCCAACGACCCCGCCCTCCTGGTCTTCACCTCCGGCACCACGGGGCCACCCAAGGGCGCCTTGCACGCGCACCGTACGTTGCTAGGCCACCTGCCCGGCGTCGAATTTCCGCAGGAGTTCTTTCCGCAGAAGGGCGACCTCTTTTGGACGCCGGCGGACTGGGCCTGGGTCGGCGGCTTAATCGACGTTCTGCTGCCATCGCTACATCACGGCATCCCGGTTCTTGCCTATCGCGCGCGCAAATTCGATCCCGAAGAAACCTTCCGGCTGATGGCCGATCATCGAGTACGCAACGCGTTCATGCCACCGACCGCGCTCAAACTGATGCGACAGGTTCCCGATCCGCGCGCGCGCTGGAACTATGCGATGCGCTCGATCGGCAGCGGCGGCGAAACGCTCGGCACCGAACTGCTCGATTGGGGCCGCGACACGTTCGGGCTCACGATCAACGAGTTTTACGGCCAGACCGAGTGCAATCTTGTGGTCGGCAACTGCGCCTCCATCATGCCCGTCCGTCCCGGTTCCATGGGCCGTGCTATTCCGGGCCACACGGTGGGCATTATCGACGAAGACGGCAACGAATTACCCGACGGCGAAGTCGGAAGCATCGCGATCAAGCAGCCTGATCCAGTCGCGTTCCTCGGTTATTGGAACAACCCAGAAGCGACACAGGAAAAGTTCGCCGGCGACTGGCTAAAGACCGGCGATTTAGGCACCCGAGACGATGATGGCTATTTCTGGTATGTCGGCCGAGACGACGATGTCATTACCAGCGCCGGCTACCGCATTGGCCCGGGCGAGATCGAGGACTGCCTCATGACGCATCCGGCTGTCGCGCTCGCCGCCGTCGTTGGTGTACCCGATCCGATCCGGACGCAGGCGATCAAGGCCTATATCGTCCTGCGCGACGATACGGAAAATTCTGACGGGCTGACTCAGGACATTCAGGATTTCGTCAAGACGCGGCTTGCGGCACACGAGTACCCACGCCTGATCGAATTTCTCGACGAGTTGCCGATGACCACGACCGGCAAAATTATGCGCCGGGAATTGCGTGCGCGGGACGAAGCTTAGACCAGATCGGGGTTTGTTGGAATCGCCTTCAGCGATCCGACAACCGCGTGAATCTGGTCTAATTTATTGATAGCGAGCAGATTCACAGGATAATCCGAACCCATGAAATGGGTTCGTCTGAACCTGATCCGCTCTAGAGCTTAACGACCAATCGGCCGCGTACCTGCCCTTTCAGAATGTCGTTTGCTGCCTGCGACACGTCTTCCAGCGCTATTTCTTCGGTGAGCGCGTCCAGCCGATCCATGGGAAGATCGTCGACAAGCCGTTGCCAAATCCGCGTCCTGTTCTCATAAGGCTGCATCACGGAATCGATGCCGAGAAGGTTTACGCTGCGCAGCAGGAACGGCAGTACGGTCGTTTCCAGATTAGCACCGCCTGCTAACCCGCACGCGGCGACGGAACCGCCATATTGGGTCTGTGCCAGAACACGCGCCAAGGTCGTCCCACCGACGGTATCGACCGCGCCGGCGAACCGTTCCGCCTCAAGGGGCCGCTTCGACGGTTCGGAGAGTTCGCCCCTGTCGACGATTTCCGATGCGCCCAGGGACCGGAGATAATCATGCTGCTCCACCCGGCCGGTCGATGCCGCAACCGTGTAGCCTCGCTTGGCCAGGATCGACACCGCGACAGAGCCCACACCACCGGCGGCCCCCGTAACCAGTACGGTTCCGGAGTCCGGCGTCAGCCCATGATCCTCCAATGCCGCGACACAGAGCATCGATGTGAACCCTGCTGTCCCGATCGCCATGGCACGCCTATCCGTCAGCCCGTCAGGCAGCGGGACGAGCCAATCGGACTTCACCCGGGCCTTCCCCGCATAGCCGCCCCAATGCATCTCACCGACGCGCCAGCCGGTCAGCACTACGGTATCGCCAGCCATGTAGCGTTCGCTATCGGACGACTCGACGATACCGGCGAAATCGATACCGGGCACATGAGGATAATCGCGGACCAAGCGCCCTATTCCGTTGACGATCATGCCGTCCTTGTAGTTAAGACCGGAATAGGTCACCCGCACGGTCACATCGCCTTCGGGCAGGTCGTCTTCGCCTAAAGTCGTAACCGCACTCGCTACTTTTCCATCGTCTTCGGTCAGTACGAGCGCGGGAAATCGATCAGCCATTCTTGCTTTTCTCCCTGTCGATCCAATAATGGCTGCTTAGCGCAGCGCTTCCAGGATCGAAATGTAGTTCGCGACACCGGCACCGCCCATGTTGAAGAGGCCGGCCAGTTTCGCGTCTTTCACTTGCATATCACCGGCTTCGCCGCGCACCTGCATTGCCGACAAGACATGCATCGATACACCAGTTGCGCCGATTGGGTGTCCCTTGGATTTGAGGCCGCCTGACGGGTTGACCGGCAATCTGCCGTCTTTAGCCGTGATGCCATCCATGATGACCCGCGCGCCCTGTCCCGGCTTCGCCAGCCCCATGGCCTCGTATTCCATGAGTTCCGCCGTCGTGAAACAGTCATGGGTTTCGACGAGACTCAAATCGTCCAGAGTCAACCCGCCTTTCTCCAACGCACCGGCCCAGGCCCGCGCCGCACCGCTAAGGAACGTCATATCGCGCCCGCTCATCGGAAGCAGGTCATTAACCTGATTTATCGCCCGGAAGACGACGGCCTTCGGCATGGTCAGCGCGGTTTCCATATCTGCCAGCACAACCGCTGCGGCGCCGTCGGACACCAGCGAGCAGTCGGTTCGCTTCAACGGTCCGGCGACATAGGGATTCTTGTCCGATTCTTGGCGACAGAACTCGTACCCGAGATCCTTGCGAAGCTGTGCATACGGATTGTCGCAGCCGTTCTTGTGATTCTTGGCGGCGATTTGCGCCAGCGCATCCGTCTGATCGCCATATTTCTGGAAGTACTGCTGTGTGATCCGCCCAAAGACACCCGCGAAACCACCTTCGATTTCCGAATCTTCTTTCAGGTAGCTGGCCTTCATCAAAATGTTGCCGATTTCCGCACCTTGCGTTTCGGTCATCTTCTCAACGCCGACGACGAGCACCAACCGGCCGCGTTTGGCATCGAGGAAGTTGACCCCCTGATGGATCGCTGCGGAACCGGTCGCGCACGCATTTTCGACCCGGGTCGCCGGCTTATACCGAAGCGCCTCGTTCGCCTGAAGGACGAGAGAAGAGCCGAAATCCTGTGGTGAAAACCCGCCATTGTAAAAGCCGAGATAAATCGCATCGATGTCCGCAGGCGCGACACCGGCGTCAGCGATAGCGTCGGTCGCGACGCGTACAATCAGGGATTCGACGTCTTCGCCGTCGAGCTTACCGAACTTCGAATGGGTCCAGCCTACCATGCATGCAGTCACGGCATTGCCTCCTACGTTGAATTTTCGGGAGGCACCATAACAGCACGGCCCGCCTTGGGCCATGCCACATTAATTACGACGATGAGAAACGCTGATTATGCGCTCTTTTTTGCCGGTTTCGGCGCATCCGAAGCATCTTGCCAGTCGACGAGATAGATGGGCACTGGCTCCGGGAATCCTTTGAGCTCGTATTCCCCCTTCTTGGAGAAATTGAAGCTCTTTCCCGTGCACATTTCACGCACAAGATTCGATACCGCGATTTCTTCGCCTTCGGCCTTGCTCAGAACCCGCGCCGCCATTTGCACCGGAGTGCCAAAGATATCGCCGTCTTCATGGATTGGCTCGCCGGCATTCACACCAATACAAAGGCCAAGGCCAAGCTCCGGATTCGTACCGTTGGCGCGCAGACAAGCCTCCTGCATGGCGACTGCACCTTCGACGGCCCCGGTGATCTGCGAAAACGTCGCCATGATACCGTCGCCCGTATGCTTGATCTCCTTTCCGCCATGCAACGCCAGCGCGTCCCGCACGATGGCGTTATGTTCGCGCACAACGAGTTGGGCCTCATCATCGCCGCGCTCTTGGGTTAAGGCGGTCGACCCGACGATGTCGGTAAAGAGCACCGCAACAAACTCCTTGTCGCTCTTCGTCTTCACCTCTGCCGGCTTATTCCAATCATCGATTGCATCGGTAATGGCAAGCTCACCATCCGGATTCTGCGCATGAGCAGCGAGCGCACTGCGGCCCTTTTCGTACATCTGGAAGTATTTTGGGTTCACCAGATACTCGTCGATATTGGCGCAAAAGCCGCGGGCCATATCTGCTGTATGTCCAAGAATCTGAACATGGGAGCACAAAATGTCGGTTATCTCCTGCTCCGATAACCTATGGCGCGACGCCATGTACTCGCCCGCACCAGCAAAAAATAAGGTGAGACCGAACCGGTTGAAGGCATTCAGAGGACGTCCGGCCTTGGCAAGCGGCTCCAAAGAGTCGCGAATGAATTTGAGCATCTCCGCGCTGACATCGGTTTTCTTCGGTTTCTTTAACGATGATTTGCTTCCCGTCTGCGCAAGCTCCTCCTCACCATCCGCCTCGGTAGGCTCGTCCGGATCGGGCTCTTCCCCTGCCTCCTCGGCACCCGCATCCCCTGCGCCTAATCCCGACTCAATCTCTCCAATCTGGTTGTCATCGTTCGCGTCTTCACTACCAAGTTCCGTGTCGTAATCGTCATCGGTATCGATATCGTCGTCGAGATCGGAGTCCAGTATTGGCATTCGATCCACTGCCGGTTCCATGGCAGCGTTTTGCGTATTTCGACGGGCTGCGGATGACTGAATGGCCGGCACATAACGCTTCATCAGAGGAATAAACATAAAGAGAAAACTGATTACAAAAACCGATATGATGATCGATTGCGATACGGTTTTTCCCAGAATGATGTCAAAGGACGGCAACATCTGGATCAAAATGTAGACCAAATATGCAACGACCAAAGCGCCCAAAAGACTCACGACAGCGACGGCCAACAACCGCGGCAAAACATCGGCAAGTGTCGGCCCATCCGGGGAAGACACAGCTGCGGGCTTGGGTTTCTTCTCTTCCTCTGTTTGAGGTGCGTCTTGCTTCGGTTTCTTGTCAGCGCCCTCGGACTTGCGCCACGCGCCTCCTCCTTCCCCAGCGTTCCTTGAAGCCGATATCACTGGTTTCGTGGGTGCGCCTCCTTTGCCAGCGTTTTCCGTTACAGTTGCTACCGGCGGCGGCGAGCTAAGCTTGGGGCTGTGATAAATGACGGCCTGGCGCGCAACATTGCTTTCCTCACTGTAAGTTTCTCGCACGACGCAAACAGCCTCGAAACGCCCTTTACCATCGAGTTCTTTAGCGTCTTCAAGGCATTTTTCCCGCTGCTGGACCGAATAGTTGGCGTGAATACTCCAACGGCCGCCCTTCAGACCGTAAATCTCCAGCGATATGGACTGGTTGCCGCTCACCATTCCGCCTTACATAAAGAAAGATCTTGCGATCTTGCCATTAGAATACACCGCTCAAAGAGATCGCGAATTGCATGTTCGAACGCACTCTATCTCTAGTATAACGCAATATTTCGCCCGGGACGGATTTTACAAAATTCTTCCAGCAAAATTGGTCATTTGCTTTTGGAATGCGCTATTTATGCGGAAACTTCCTTATTGAAATATTAATAGTGAAGAGAAAGCTAATGCGTGTTGCATCTCAGCACGCGATTTTTACAGAGTCGTGCGGCGAAACCGGCAAAACGCTGCGATCTTATCCGTCACAGATTGAGCGGCTTATACCAAGGAGCGCGGATAATAACCCTTGGTGTTAATACTCGGCCCAGTCTGGTTTTTCTGGAAATACGCGTGCCTCGCCAGCAAGAACATCCATCTCGCCGACCTCGGCCAAACGCTCAAGGCGAATTAGGGCAAGACCACGCCTGCCTGAACCCGACCGCATTTCACCAATCTCCTTATCGCCGGCTATCAGCGGTGTGCCCGTTTCCGGCACCGGCCCCTCGATACGAACCGGCATCAAGCGCTTGCGCACCAGCCCGCGGTATTTCGTTCGTGCGGTCAGTTCCTGCCCCATGTAGCAGCCCTTCTCCCAATCGACCCCATGCAGTTCATCGAAGTTGCTTTCCAGCAAGGTGGATTTCTCGACAATGAGGTCGCGGCTGCCGTCACTCAGGCCCAGGGCGAGGCGCAGCGCATCGTAATCGTTCGGGGAGCCAGCGGAGAATCCCAATCCCTCAATCAATTCAGCCGCGCCAGCAGCAGGCAAAAGTGCCCGGGCGCCCGCGCGCGGTAGGCGCGGATCGACATAAACGATACCGCCACCAATACTTCGCGCGACACCTGCCTCGTCAGCAAGACCAAGTGTACTGAGCGCTTCGTCTCCGAATAAAGCAAAAATCGCTTGGTCTTCGCCGATGCCGAGTTCCACCTGCGCCCGCAACTTGTACCGATGCAAACGCTTTCCGAAGTCCATCAGCCGGTCGGCCTCGCAATCGAGATATAGCGTATCGCCAATTTCGACGACGAAAAAATCGTGCAAATACTTGCCTTGCGGCGTCAAAAGCGCGCTCCAAATTGCGCGATCAGCCGCAATTTTCTCGATATCGTTGGAAATCAGTCCTTGAAGAAACGCCTTGCGATCTTCGCCCGCAATCGTCACAACGCCCCGATTGCCAAGTTGTTCGTAGCTACGCTCGGTCATACCGTTCCTCTTCTCTACGTCCATCAATATTGCCCACTGCGAGAAATTGACAAGGCTAATCAAGCATAATCAACACGGATTCAGGTAACCAGCGGCGTCCCAACGCTATACTCTATATCGCGATGCACATTCTCTT
Organism: Alphaproteobacteria bacterium; assembly: GCA_012103325.1. GTDB lineage: Bacteria > Pseudomonadota > Alphaproteobacteria > UBA8366. The sequence goes on along the minus strand of WLWY01000015.1, from coordinate 105,525 downwards.
CGTCACAGCAACACGGATCGGCGATGCGATTCTGTCGACCGGTTTACTGTCCTATCTGATCGATCGCTATCCCAGCGCACGTATCACGGTTGCAGCCGGCCCGGCGGCGGCCTCCTTATTCGAGCCAATGCCAAAATTGGAGCGGCTTATCGTTATGCGCAAGCGACGCGGCTCTTCGCATTGGGCCGAACTTTGGTCCCAATGCATCGGGCATCGCTGGGACCTCGTCGTCGACCTGCGCCGCTCCGCAATCTCCTGGCTGCTTTTCGCACGCGAACGCCGCATCGCGCCTCCGACCGACCTCGAGCGCCATCGTGTTCGGCACCTTGCGGCTACGTTAGGCCTTGAAGCTGCGCCACCCGCGCCGGTTTGCTGGAGTTGGGAAAAGGACGAGCAGCGCGCCGCGGACATGATACCCGGCAACCACCCTGTCCTCGCCATTGCCGCCGCCGCAAATTGGCCGGGCAAGCAATGGCGTGCCGAATATTTCGCGTCCCTCGTCGAACGGCTGACCGGTCCGGCAGGTATCCTCCCCGATGCGCGGATTGCAGTGCTTGCCGCTACCGAAGAGCGCGATCAAGTCCTGCCGCTACTGGATTCGATTCCGGCTGACCGTCTCCTGGATTTCGTTGGGCAAACAGATTTGTCGCTCGCGGCAGCTGTTCTAAAACGCTGCACATTATTCATCGGCAACGATTCCGGATTGATGCATATGGCAGCCGCGACGGGAACACCGACTCTCGGGCTGTTCGGGCCGAGCCATACGACGCATTACGCCCCTTGGGGTGAGCATACGGCATGGGTGCGCACGGCCAAGAGTTATGAAGAAATCGTCGGTGCTCCCGGTTACGATCACCGTACAACCGGGACGTTGATGGACAGCCTCACGATAGATATGGCCGAATCGGCGGCGCGCGAGCTATGGCAGCGTGCGGTCGAGGCATCCAATTCGAACGACCGGAGGCTTGCATGACACGCGTTATGCAAGTCATGGCTGGTGCGGTGCATGGAGGGGCGGAAACCTTCTTCACGCGATTGGCTCCGGCCTTGAGCCGCGCGGGCACGACACAGCAGATTGTAATACGCCAGCATCCCGAACGCGCTGCATCGCTGCGCGCCGAGGGACTATCTGTCATCGAGCTGGGCTTCGGTGGCATGCTCGATCTGGTCACCGGGCATCGGCTGAGCCGGGCCGTATCCCTTTTCGACCCAGACATTCTGCTCAGCTGGATGAACCGAGCGACAAAGTTTTGCCCCATCGGCCAACATGTTTTTGCGGCGCGTCTGGGCGGTTATTACAAACTCGAGAACTATCGACGTTGCGATCATCTGGTCGGAAATACCAAGGACATCTGCGACTATCTCGTCGCTGAAGGCTGGCCATCACATCGAACTTGGTATCTGCCCAACTTTGTCGGCGCCGAAACGGCGCAACCCATACCTCGGGCAACACTGGATACGCCAGAAGACGCCCCCCTTCTCCTCGCTCTCGGCCGGCTGCATGAAAACAAAGCATTCGACGTCTTGTTGGAAGCGTTAACGCGAATTCCTCAGGCCTATCTCTGGCTGGCTGGTGACGGCCCCCTAAAGAACATTCTCCAGGCCCATGCAACTCGTCTCAATATTGCCAACCGCGTCCGGTTCCTGGGGTGGCGGAATGACGTTCCCGCACTATTCGCAGCTTGCGATGCCTTCGTTTGCCCGTCCCGCCACGAACCCCTGGGCAATGTCGTCATCGAGGCATGGGCTCAGCACCGACCGCTGGTGGCAACACAATCGCAAGGTCCCTCGGCGCTGATCGAGGACGGCGTGAGCGGTCTACTGGTCCCAGTCGACGATGCGGAAAGCTTGGCGGACTCCATTACGCGCGTCATAAAATCGCCTGATCTGGCAGCGGCGCTTGTCAGCGGCGGCCGTGTCGCCTATGAGGCTGACTTCACGGAATCCGCCGTAGTTTCCCGCTACCTGGAATTTTTTGAGAGAGTAACGAACTGATGTGCGGAATTGCCGGCATCATGACGCGAAACGGCAAAGGCCCGGATGTCTCCATCCTCGGTTCTCTCGCGCGGGCGCTCGGCCATCGCGGCCCCGACGGCGAAGGCAAGTATCTCGCCGGCCCGGTCGCGATGGTGCAGACTCGCTTGGCCGTGATCGATCTCAAGACCGGCGATCAGCCGATTTACGAACCGGGCGGCGCCGCGCTCATCGCCAATGCCGAGATCTACAATTATCTCGAACTGCGCGCTGAAATGGGCGATGTGGCACAGACAACGCAATCGGACTGCGAGCCTCCGCTGCATTTGTACCGTCGTGACGGACTGTCTTTCACGGACTCGCTGCGCGGTATGTACGCGATTGCGATCCATGACCCGGTGGATGGCCGCTTGGTCCTCGCGCGCGACCCCTTCGGCATCAAGCCGCTTTATTATGTCGAAACCGAAGACCATTTCGCATTCGCATCCGAACCGCAGGCACTGATTGCCATTGGTGCGATCAAACCCGAACTCGCTACCGAACGGCGCAACGAACTGCTGCAACTACAATTCACATGTGGCCGCAGCACCATATTCCGAGGCATCAATCGTGTCCTTCCTGGCGAAACGCTGGTTGTGCGCGGCGGGCGTATCGTCGAGCGCCGGCGCCGCGCCGCACTCCCCGCGGGAGGACCGGAGGCGTGCGGCATCGATGAAGCGGTCGCGCGGTTGGACTCGGCTTTAGAGGACAGCGTGCTTCTCCATCAGCGTTCCGATGTGCCATATGGGCTGTTTCTGTCCGGTGGTGTTGATTCGGCAACCATGCTGGCGTTGATGTCGCGCTTGAACGAACGGCCGGTGACTGCCTTCACCGCGGGATTCAGCGGTACGTCGGTATCCGACGAACGGGATCATGCCCGGACGTTAGCCAAAACAGTAGGCGCCGACTTTCACGATATCGACTTCACCGATACGGACTTTTGGACCCTGCTGCCGGAAATCGCCGCAGCCATGGACGATCCAGCGGCGGATTACGCGATTTTGCCGACCTGGAAACTGGCGCGCGAAGCCGTTCGCGACGTGAAAGTCGTGATCTCCGGCGAAGGCGGAGACGAGCTGTTCGGCGGCTACGGACGCTATCGCAGCGCCTTGAGGCCCTGGTGGCAAGGCGGCCGGATGATGCGCGCGCGGGGTATTGTCGAAGGCTTAGGCGTGCTGCGCGAAGAAGACGCCGGCTGGCGCGACGCGATATCCGCGGCTGAGGTGACGGCGTCGGAGCCACAACGGTCCCGTTTGCAAATCGCACAGGCAGTCGATATCACCGACTGGCTGCCGAACGATCTGCTGACGAAACTCGACCGCTGCCTGATGGCGCACGGCATGGAAGGCCGCACGCCGTTTCTTGACCCTGAAGTTGCAAAAGCGGTGTTCTGCCTGCCCGACAGTCTCAAAATCCACAAACGCAGAGGTAAATGGATTCTGCGGCGATGGCTTGACCGCGTCATGCCGAAGGCGAATCCTTTCGAGCGTAAACGGGGCTTCACTGTACCCGTCGGAGAGTGGATATTCGCGCGCGGTACCAAGCTCGGACCGCTTGTCGCCGCCAGCCCGGCGGTCGCGGAAGCCTGTCATCCAGACCGCGTGACGGCTTTGTACAAATCGACCAAGAAACGCGCCCAACTTGCCGGATGGGTCCTTCTGTTCTACGCACTGTGGCATCGGCGTCATATTGAGCAGCGGATGCCCGAAGGGGATGTCTTCGACGTACTCGGCGCACCATAGTCGGTAACCAGGAGAATATTCATAACCGAAGCCTAAGATCTGATCGTTCGCGGCGGCGTTTGCGTGACGCCCTCCGGTCGGTAGGAAACCGATGTCGTCATACGCGCCAGCAAGATCGCCGCAATCGGAAATCTCACGAGCGTTTCGGCAGAAACCGTGATTGACGCGCACGGTCCGCAGCCTATCTACAACATCGCTGGAAAGGGCCGGTTAACTACCGGGTATGATGGCGACCTCACGTTCGTCGACCTCGCGGCGAAGCGCACCATTACTGAGGACTGGATCGAAAGCAAAGTAAGCGTCCGGCCTGACCGCTCTGCCGTGCAGAAGAAGTGAGGTTTAGTGTCCACTTGTTTAGGTGGACACTAACGGGGATCAGGATGTGGCGAAGCGGGGCAAGCGTCGGCGCTGGAGTGCAGACGAGAAGCGGATGATTTGCGCACAGACGCGGTTTGCGGGCGTTTCGGTTTCACAGGTTGCACGGCGCTACAATGTGAACGCCAATCAGGTTTTCAACTGGCTGAAAGATCCCCGGTTTGCGGGAAGTGACACGGTCGATGACGCCGCCTGTTTCCTGCCGGTTGAGATTGCGCGTCACGTCGAGCACGAAGCCGAGCGCCCTGTTGGTGACGAAGGCAAGATCGAGGTCACGCTTGCCGGAGGTCATCGCTTGAGCATTAGCGGCCCTTACGATCCCGAAGCGCTCGTACGTCTGCTCCGGTGCTTGTCGGGATGATCCCGGTTCCCACGAACACGAAGGTTTGGCTTGCGGCCGGCGTGACGGACATGCGTAAGGGGTTCAATGGGCTGTCAGCGCAAACAGAGAAGGTTCTAAAGGCGGCGCCGTATTGCGGTCATCTGTTCGTCTTCCGGGGTCGCCGTGGCGATCTGATCAAGGTGATCTGGTGGGACGGGCAAGGGGCATGTCTGTTCTCGAAGCGTCTGGAGAAGGGACGGTTTGTCTGGCCGTCTGCGAAAGCGGGCAAGGTTGCGCTGACCCCGGCTCAATTGGCGATGCTGCTGGAAGGGATTGATTGGCGCATACCACAACGAACGTGGCGTCCCCTGACGGCTGGGTAAAGTCGTTTCACAGCAAAGGGTTGTCAATTTCCGGGGATTCCCATGCGGGGTGGCGGCTGATAGATTGCCGGCATGCTCGACGACGCTGAGAACCTCCCGAATGAACCTGCCGCATTAAAAGGTCTGGTGGCATCGCTGGCGTCGGAAGTGAAGTCACAGGCGGTGTTGATCGAGAAGCTCCAACACCAATTGGCCGGGATGCGCCAGCATCGCTTCGGGTCGCGCTCGGAGGCTCTGGATCAACTGGCGTTGACGCTGGAAGACGAAGAGATTGCGGCGTCCGCGCAGGAGCCCGCGTCAGACGATGCAAATGCAGATCAATCTGCAGCGCCAAAAGACAAGCCCAAACGTAAACCGCTGCCCGGTCATCTCCCACGCAACGAGACAACACTGTCGCCGGGCGATGCCTGTGGGGAATGCGGCGGTGCGCTCAAAACGCTTGGCGACGATGTCACCGAGGAACTGGAATATGTCCCCGGACGTTTTGTCGTGAACCGGATTGTTCGCCCGCGCATGGCCTGCACCTGCTGTGAGACGTTCCATCAGGCAGCCCTGCCGTCGCGGCCGATTGAGCACGGGCGGCCCGGTCCTGGCCTACTGGCCCATGTGCTGGTCAACAAGTACGCCGATCATTCGCCTTTGTACCGGCAAAGTCAGATATTCCAGCGCGAGGGGATCGATCTGGACCGCTCCACCCTGGCCGATTGGGTTGGCAAATCCACGGCTCTGTTGGAACCTTTGGCGGACGCCGTCGCGCGCCATGTTTTAAAGGGACAGGCCCTCTTCGCCGATGATACGCCGGTAAAAATGCTGACCCCAGGCTCCGGTAAAACCAGGACCGCGCGGCTTTGGGCCTATGTCCGCGATGAACGACCCTGGGCCGGAGAGGCGCATCCTGCCGCATGGTATCAGTTCTCGTCCGACAGGAAGGGCGTTCGCCCGCGCGAACATCTAGCGGACTTCACGGGCTTCATGCATGCCGATGGCTATGCGGGGTTCAATGACCTGTACCGCACGGGCAAGGTGACGGAAGTGGCCTGCATGGCCCATATCCGACGCAAGTTCGTCGATATCCACAAAGCTCAGGGATCGGCGATTGCCGAGGAAGCCATAAAACGTATCGCCACACTCTATGGCGTCGAGAAGGAGGTTCGGGGCCAATCGCCGGATCAACGGGTGAAGATCAGGCAGCGCCAATCAAAACCAATCTTCGACGACCTGGAATCATGGCTGCATGCCCAATTGACCCGGATATCCGGCAAATCACCCTTAGCCGGTGCTATTCGCTACGCCCTGACCCGCATGAAGAAGCTGCGACCATATCTAGATCACGGCTTTCTTGAACTCGACAACAATACCGCAGAGCGATCCATGCGGCCCATCGCCCTGGGGCGGAAGAATTATCTCTTCATGGGGTCCGAGGCCGGCGGCAAATCAGCCGCCATCGCCTATACGCTGATCGAGACAGCAAAACTCAATGGCGTCGATCCGCAGGCCTGGCTAACCGACACGCTAGCCTGTATCGCCGACCATAAAATCAATCGGATCGACGAACTGCTCCCCTGGCGTTACGCTCAAACCTGAGCGTAACAGTCCAACGTCATCATAGGCAGGGCTGCTTTACCGGACGCTCACAAAGCAAATGCGGCTGGACGCCGTTCGCCGGCATGAAGGTGACGGGCTGGCAGATGGCGACAATTATCCGCGGCAACGTCGTCATGCAGGACGGCGAATTGATCGCGCAACAGACCGGCGACTGCGTCCGCTTTTCCGACCGCCTCTAAACCTCGTCGTCAGCGATCGCGGCCTGTGCCGCGGCGAGCCGGGCGATCGGCACGCGGTAAGGCGAGCAGGAAACGTAGTCGAGTGCGATGCGATGGCAGAAATGCACCGACGCCGGATCGCCGCCATGTTCGCCACAGATGCCCATCTTCAAGCCAGACCGCTGCGCACGGCCACGCTCGACGGCGATGCGAACCAGTTCGCCGACGCCGTCTTCATCGATTGAAACAAAGGGGTCGCCGGGAAAAATCCCAGCGTTCTCATAATCCGGCAAGAAGGTTGCGGCATCGTCACGGCTGATACCGTACGCCGTCTGCGTTAAGTCATTGGTTCCAAAACTAAAAAACTCCGCCGTTTCGGCGATTTCGCCGGCTTTCAGGGCGGCGCGCGGTAGTTCAATCATGGTGCCGACGAGATATTGCGGTGCGGTACCCTGTTCCTGGCCGACTTCGCCGGCGACGCGGTCGATGATTTCTTTCAGAATGTCGAGTTCCCGTTTGGTGACGATCAGCGGTACCATGACTTCCGGCTCCACCGTTTCGCCGGTCTCCTTGCTGACAATGACGGCCGCCTCGAAGATCGCGCGCGCCTGCATCTCGCAGATTTCCGGATAGGTGATCGCTAGCCGGCAGCCGCGATGGCCCAGCATCGGGTTCGATTCCTCGAGCCGCAAGGCACGCTGCCGTACCTTCTCAATCGACACGCCAGCCGACGCCGCGACATCGGCGATCTCCGCCTCGCCCTTCGGCAGGAATTCGTGCAGCGGCGGATCGAGCAGCCGGATCGTCACCGGCAGCCCCTTCATGATCCGGAACAGCTCGATAAAGTCGGCGCGCTGCATCGGCAGGATCTTGTCCAGCGCTGCGCGGCGACCGGCCAAATCCTCGGCCACGATCATTTCGCGCATCGCGACGATCCGGTCGGCGTCGAAGAACATATGCTCGGTCCGCGACAGGCCGATGCCTTCCGCCCCGAAACGGATCGCGGTCTTCGCCTCATCCGGCGTCTCCGCATTGGTCCGCACCTTGAGATGACGGATCTCGTCGGCCCAGCCCATCAGCGTCTCGAAATCGTCGGACAGTGCAGGCTCGATCGTCGGCACCTCGCCCAGGATCACCTCGCCCGCCGCGCCGTCAATGGTGATGATCTCACCAGCTTTGATCGTGTCGTCGCGCACATACATGACGTTCGCCTGGTAGTCGATGCGCAGATCGCCGGCACCCGCAACACAGGGTCGCCCCATGCCGCGCGCAACCACTGCCGCGTGGCTCGTCATCCCACCGCGCGCGGTCAGAATGCCGCGCGCCGCATGCATGCCGTGAATATCCTCCGGGCTGGTCTCGATCCGCACCAGAATAACCGACACGCCATCCCCGGCGAGCTTTTCCGCCTCTTCCGCCGTGAACACGACCTTGCCGCATGCCGCACCGGGCGAGGCCGGCAGCCCGCGCGAAATGATGTTGCGCGCGGCATCGGGATCGAGCGTCGGATGCAGCAACTGGTCGAGCGCCGCCGGATCGATGCGGGAGACCGCCGTGCGCTTGTCGATCAGCCCTTCTTCCGCCATGTCGACGGCGACCTTCAGCGCCGCCGCCGTGGTCCGCTTGCCGTCGCGGGTCTGTAGCATCCACAGCTTGCCGCGCTGCACCGTGAACTCGATGTCCTGCATATCGCGATAGTGCGATTCGAGTTGCCCGCGCACCGTCTCCAGCTCGCCGAACAATTTCGGCATGGTCTCTTCCATCGCCGGCTGCTTCGAGCCCGTCGCTTCCTTGCCACGGATCGTCAGCCGCTGCGGCGTGCGAATCCCGGCGACTACGTCCTCGCCCTGCGCGTTGATCAGATATTCGCCGTAGAAGGCGTTCTCGCCGGTCGACGGATCGCGGGTGAAAGCGACGCCAGTCGCACAATCCTCGCCCATGTTGCCGAACACCATCGACTGCACATTGACCGCGGTGCCCCATTCCTCGGGAATGTCGTGCAGGCGGCGATAGGTGATCGCGCGCGGAATGCGCCAGCTGCCGAACACCGCACTGATCGCGCCCCACAGCTGCGCCTTCGGATCCTGCGGGAAGGCCTCGCCGAGTTCCTTCAGGACGATATCCTTGTATTCCGCCACCAGCGCCTTCAAATCGTCGGCCGACAATTCCGTATCCAGCGAGACGCCGCGCTCCTCCTTGTGAAGCTCCAGCAATTCCTCGAAATGGTAGTGGTCGACGCCCAGCACCACGTCGCCATACATCTGGATGAAACGGCGGTAGCTATCATAGGCGAAGCGCGGGTCGCTGCTCGACCGTGCCAACCCTTCCACCGTGGTGTCGTTCAGGCCAAGATTGAGGACCGTATCCATCATGCCCGGCATCGAGACCCGCGCGCCGGAGCGCACGGAAACCAGTAACGGGTTCTCCGCGTCGCCGAACTGCGCGCCTGCCGCCGCCTCGACCGAAGCCAGCGCCGCCTCGACTTGCGCGGTCAGGTCATCGGGGTAGCTCTCGCCGTTATCGGTGTAATGCGTGCACACGTCGGTCGTGATCGAAAAGCCCGGCGGCACCGGCAGGCCCAGATTGCACATCTCCGCCAGGTTGGCCCCCTTGCCGCCCAGCAGCTCGCGCATCCCAGCCTCGCCTTCCGCCGATCCGTCACCAAAGCTGTAAACCCACTTCGTCATTTCCGGATACCCTTCCCGGTTTTCGCCTTAGGCAGCGAGACTTCCACGATTCGGGGGTTCCCCCCACCCTAACCCTCCCCCACCAGGGGGGAGGGGATTGAATTTTGCCGGCCAAACGAATTCCCCCTCCTCCTTGAGGGGGGAGGGTTGGGGTGGGGGTGCGATGCATCATCAACATCAAAACCCCTAACCCTCGACCTGACTGAAATCCGCCACCTGGCTCATCACTACTGTCAAATTTGCAAGCAAACACAATCGGTTATGCCGAAGATCAGCATCGTCGGCGTTCACGATGACATTGTCGAAGAAGCGGTCCACCGGCGCACGGAGCTGCGCCATCGCGCCCATTGCAGCCGCGTAATCTTCCTGCTCGACGGCCGGCCCGACCGCATTGCGCGCCGCCGTCAGCCCATCCCACAGCATCGCTTCATCGCCTTCCGCCTTTGCCGGCTCATAGCTATCGGCGGAAAAGGCTAAAGAATCCTTTTTTTCCTCGATCCGCACGATATTCGCCGCGCGCCGGTAGGCGACGAGCAGGTTCTCGCCATCGTCGCTGTCCAGGAAGCCGCGCAACGCTTCGACACGTGCCATCAACCGGACGAAGTCGTCTTCACCGCCCAGGGCGAAGATCGCGGCGACATGGTCGTGCCGCACGCCCTGCTCGCGCAGATGCACCTTCAGCCGGTCGGCGAAGAAGGCCAGCAGGTCCAGCGCCGTCTCGCGCGCCGCGTCCGCCGCATGGGCCGTGTCGCGCAGCGCGAGGGTTTCTTCCTGATAGAGCCGCATGGCGATCGCGAAGGCGGCGAGCAGATTGAAGCGCAGCTTGTTTTCCAGGATCAGCCGAATGACGCCCAGTGCCGCGCGGCGCAGCGCATAGGGGTCCTTCGAGCCGGTCGGTTTTTCGTCGATCAGCCAGAATCCGACCAGGGTGTCGATCTTGTCGGCCAGCGCGACGGCGACCGACACCGGCGCGGTCGGACAGCGGTCGTTCGGTCCGACCGGCGAGTAATGGTCGGCAATCGCGTCGGCGACGGCCTCGCTCTCGCCATCGGCGATGGCGTAGTAGCGGCCCATTGTACCTTGCAGGTCGGGGAACTCGCCGACCATGCCGGTCACCAAATCTGCTTTGCACAGCAATGCCGCGCCACGCGCCGCATCGCGGTCGGCGCCGGGGATGTTGTCCGTTAGGTCGGCCGCCAGCGCCGCAACCCGCTGTGTCTTCGCCGCGACGGTGCCAAGCTTGGCGTGAAAGGTGATGGCGTCGAGCGCCGGGGCACGGTCGGTGAGCCGCATCTTGCGGTCCTGATCCCAGAAGAACTTGGCGTCCGCGAGCCGCGCCCGCAGCACCCGCTCGTTCCCCGCAACGATGGCCGCCCCGCCATCCGCTGCCGCCATGTTCGCGACGAACCCGAAGCGCGGCGCCAGACTGCCATCGGCAGCGAGCAGCGAAAAATACTTCTGATGCGCCCGCATCGACGAGGTCAACGCCTCCTCCGGCAAATCCATGAACGCGGCATCGATGTCACCGAGCAGCACCACCGGCCACTCGACGAGACCGGCGACTTCGTCAAGCAGGCCGGGGTCGTCCTTGATGGTGAGGCCTTCGGCGTCTGCAAGCTTCTGCAAATCCCGTGCGATCACTGCGCGGCGTTCCGCCGGATCGAGCATGACATGGGCATCCGCGAGTTTCGCCTTGTAGTCCGCGAAGTCTGTAACTTCGATAGCGTCCGGTGCGAGGAATCGATGGCCCGTTGTCGCGTTCGCCGCTGTGACTGCATTTAACGCAAAGCCGTCGACGGTGCTTCCGCCAAACACGCAGAGCACACGCTCGACCGGACGGACCCAGCGCAACGCTTCCGTCCCCCAGCGCATCGATTTGGGCCAGGGAAATTTCGCGAAGACGTCGTTCAGCAATTCGGCGATAACCGTTGTCGAATCCGACCCGGCCCGCTCGATTACAGCAAACCAGGCCTCACCCTTGCCGGTGTCGCGCTTCTCGCACTGATCCAGCGAGTCGAGCCCGGCGCTGCGTAGGAACCCTTCGATGGCCTTGTCCGGCGCTCCCACCTTCGGCCCCTTGCGCTCGTCGCGCACATCCGGCTGCTTGTCCGGCAGCCCATCGACCACCAGCACCAGCCGCCGTGGTGTCGCGAACGCCTCGGCGCGGTCGAAAGCGAGACCGGCTTTCTTAAGCCCGTCGGTGACGAGGCGCTTGAGATCCTCGGCGGCGCGCTTTTGCATACGTGCCGGGATTTCTTCCGACAGGAGTTCGAGGAGGAGCTCAGGCACGAGCACCCCCGGTCGGAGGGAAGGTCATCGCCCATGACACAACGCCACTCAAGCCCCCACACCCGTCATCCCGGACAAGGCGCATTGCGCCGCCGATCCGGGATCCAAGCTGCAACCGCGCCCGGCATGAAAATGGATCCCCGATCTGCGCGGCTACGCCGCTTGTCAGGGATGACGATATTGGGGATTTAGTCGCCGATGGCAAAATGCGGGCAACTAAACTGTCATCGGGGAAACGCAAACGCATCATCCCGCCCCCTGGCTCGCAATCCATTGCTCCGCGGCGCCGCGCGCCAGGGTCCGGATGCGCAGGATATAGGCCTGCCGCTCGGTGACGCTGATGACGCCGCGGGCGTCGAGCAGGTTGAACAGGTGGCTCGCCTTAAGGCATTGATCGTACGCCGGCAGTACAAGGCCGGCATCGAGCACCGCCTGGCATTCGGTTTCCGCGTCTTCGAAATGGCGGCGCAGCATGTCGACATCGGCGTGCTCGAAATTGTAGGCGGAGAACTCCTGTTCGGATTGCAGGAACACCTCGCCATAGCGCACGCCGTCGGCGTTGAAGGCCAGATCGTAGACGTTCTCGACCCCCTGCACATACATCGCCAGCCGCTCCAGCCCGTAGGTCAGTTCGACGGAGACCGGGTCGCAGTCGATGCCGCCGACCTGCTGGAAATAGGTGAACTGGCTGACTTCCATGCCGTCGCACCAAACCTCCCAGCCGAGGCCCCAGGCGCCCAGAGTGGGGCTTTCCCAGTCGTCTTCGACGAAGCGGATGTCATGCGCCAGCGGATCGATGCCGAGCGCCCGCAGGCTACCGAGATAAAGCTCCTGACTGTCCGCCGGGGACGGCTTCAGGATGACCTGATACTGGTAGTAATGCTGCAGCCGGTTCGGATTCTCGCCATAGCGCCCGTCCGTCGGCCGCCGCGACGGCTGCACATAGGCGGCCTTCCAGGGCTTGGGGCCGAGCGCCCGCAGGGTCGTCGCCGGGTGAAACGTACCCGCCCCGACCTCCATGTCATAGGGTTGCAAAATCACGCAGCCGCGCGCCGACCAGTAAGCGTGCAGTTTCAGGATAAGCGCTTGGAAGCTGTTGTCTTGAGCGATGTCTGGGGCCATGACCCGGCCAATAAAAGCGCGCGATTGCGCCGCAACCTACCGATGCCCCGAACCAGGGTCAAGTTGGGGTTTGGGGCGTGACGCCTCTCCCATACTGTCATGCTTGTGCTTGACACGAGCATCCATCTCTCGGCCGCGCGACCATGAAAAAAATCGCGGTGCGGCTGCAGCTTGGGTCCTCGGGTCAAGCCCACTGTTGTCCGGTTTAATTTCTCTAACATATGAAGGCCAACTGATTTTGGCATTGAGGTGTGTTTGGTTCAGGTTCGAGCAGACGGTCAATGCGCTTTCGATGCATGAGGTTTGTTCGGACGAGGCGAGCGAATGCGAGCGGGGATTTGACGGTTTTCTGATCGGCTTTTGCGAGGTGAAGCAAGAGATAGGCGATCAGGGCAACGGTGATCTGAATGCGCACGGCATTCTCGGACCGGCCGAGGAAGTGCCGGATTTTGAGGTTCTGTTTGACCCAGCGAAAGAACAGCTCGATCGCCCAGCGGCGCTTATAGAGGTCGGCGATTTGCCGGGCCGAGGCGTCCAGATCGTTGGACAGGATCCGGAGGGTCTTGCCGGTATCGATCCGCACCGTGACTTCGCGCACGGGCTTGGAGAAGGGGTTTTTGCGGCTCATCCTTTGCCGTTTGGGCAGCAGGCCGACCCGGTCGGACAAGATGTCTTCGCCCTCGGGCACCGCCCGATCGGTGGCCTCTGTTAGCGGCGTGTGCGACTTGAAACGGGTGACAATGCGGCAACCCGCGGCGTCGAGCTTCGCCCACCAGGCGTAATCGTAGTAAGCCAGATCAAAGACATAGGTCGCGCCCGCCTCGATCGGCATCTCCTGCGCCACCTTGATATCGGCGGTCTTTGCCGGCGTCACCGCCGCGTAGACCGGGTGTTCGGCGCCCGCATCGTAAACCACATGCAGTTTCGCGCCACAGGCCCTGGCCGAAAAATACGCCCACTGCGATCCCCGGCCACTCAAGGCAAGCGGACTGGCATCGATCAGGTAGGTCGCCTCGCCAAGCGTCCGCCGCAACCCGCGCCCGGCGCGCCCAACCAACGCCGTGAACAGCTCCGAGAACACCGCGCTCGGCCGCGTCGCGTTCGCATCGGCCAGCGTCGAACGCGTCACAAGGCGACCGCCGACATGATAGAGCCGGGCACGATGGCTCTGTAGACCGCCGACGATCTCGCGCAAGCTCACCGCACCGGAAAGCTGAGCATATAGCAGGGCGATGAACTGGTCCTTCGTGCTCAGGCGGCGAACGTGTTTGTCGGCTTCATGCCGTTCCACCAAAGCCGCAAAACGATCCCAAGGAACACGCTTCATCAGATCATGAAATACGCTATTCTCATGCCGCATGGTGTTGATCCTTTCCCGTGTCCAAAACGTCGCCAAACGATTGGTCACCAGTAGAATCAATGCCATGCAAACCGTCCACTGAATTAAACCGGACAACAGTGGGTCAAGCCCAAGGACGACGATGGTAGGGGTAGCGCGGGCGACGCATAACGCCACCATCAATAAGGGCAGTCCGCCTTACCGCAGTTGCTCTTAATGTCTTCGGCGATATAGGCGTCGCAAACCGGGCATTGCACTGTATCGGCGACGCCGTCGCGCGCCGCCTTCTCGTCGCGGGTGAGTTTTTGCTTGTGCTGCTGGCCGATGCGCCCGACGAGCTTGAAGCCGTACCAGGCGATCGCAATGACCGCAGCGAGGGTGAGGAATTTTAGCAGCATCACCGACTGTTTAGCGCGGAATGGAAACGCCGGTCAAAGAAATGCCGCCACAGAGCAAATCGGGGTTCGTTGGAATCGCCTGTGGCGATCCAAGGACCGCGTGAATTTGCTCTCAACTATTCATAACGAGCAGATTCACAAAATCGTTCGAACCCAAGAAATGGGTCGATCAATCTTGATCTGCTCTAAAGCCCGAACCGAGCCCAGAGCGACCGCGCCTCGACCGCGTCGAGCATATCGTCGGCCCACGCCGTGCGGATGCCGAGGCGGCGTTCGAGCCAGCCCTTGCGGCCGCCGACGACCTTCAGGCGCACCTTGTCGCCGAATTTTTCGCGCATGACCGTGCGCAGATCGCCGATGCCGTCGACCAGACCCAGCGCCAGGGAACGGTTGCCAGTCCAGAACTCGCCGCTGAACAGCGTGTCCTCTTCCGCCTCCAGCCGGTCGCCGCGCCGGTCGCGGACATGTGCCTTGAACTGCTCGTGAATGTCGGCCTGCAGTTCCTTCAGATGTTCGATGTCTGTCGGGTCTTCCGCCTGGAACGGATCGAGGATCGCCTTCTTGTCGCCCGCGGTGTACACGCGGCGTTCGACGCCGATCTTTTCCAGCAGGGACGGAAAACCAAACCCGGCTGAGACGACGCCGATCGAGCCGATGATCGACGCGCCGTCGGCATAGATTTCGTCCGCGGCGCAGGCCAGCCAGTAGCCACCGGACGCCGCGACATCTTCGCAGAAGGCGTAAACCGGCACGTCCTTTTCCGCCGACAGCGCACGGATGCGCGTCGCGATCAGGGCCGACTGCACCGGCGAGCCGCCCGGCGAATTCACCGACAGCGCCACGGCTGACACCCGCGGCATCTTGAACGCACGCTCGATGGACTCGGCCAGATCGGCCAGGGTCAGTCCGCCGCGGCGCAAGCCGCCCTGACGCCCGATCACGCCGTTCAGCCGCAGCACCGCAACCGTTGGCGTATGTTCCAGACGATCGGCAATCTTCTCGCCGATCCACGGCACGCGCCGGATCCACTTTGTGGGTTGTTTTTCAGTAATCGCGGTTATGTAGGGGTTCCGGGGTGTGTTGCCAAGCGCTGGCAAGCCTGGGGATTGATAAGGAGATCTTTCGAGCCCATCGCCGTCCACCCCCACCCTAGCCCTGAACGGTCATCAAAGCCGTTCAGCCCCTCAAGGGGGAGGGGACAATCCCGGAAACTCAGAGCCTAATCTTCCTCCCCCTTGAGGAGACCTCTGCGAAATGGGTAGCAACTTTGTCGAAACGGTGATTCTTTAGAGTGATCGCTATGACGGAGGTCTTGATGGGTGAGAAGCGGGTTGGTGAGGGTGGCTTTGCGGATGCGTTTGTGGCGCCGGGTGCGGGTTCGAATAAACGTCTGGAGCGTATCGAAGGTCTTTTCGACTGGTCTCGCTTCGAGAAGCTCCTGAAGTCGGTTCGCTCGAAGAAGGGGCGCAGAGGGTATCCGGCGCTGTCGATGTACAAGGCGGTTTTGCTGCAGCAATGGTATGGTCTTTCCGACCCGGACCTGGAGGAGGCGTTGGGGGATCGTCTGTCGTTCCGACGGTTCTGCGGGTTCTCGTTGAGCGACGAGACACCGGACGAGACGACGTTCGTGCGCTTCCGGGCGGCGCTGGCAGAGAGGAAACTGACGGCGAAGCTTCTGGCGGAAACGAACCGGCAGTTGGAGCGTCACGGGCTGATGCTGAAGACGGGCACACTGATCGATGCCACCCTGATCGAGGCTTCGGTCAGCCGGCCGTCCGGTGTTTCCGGCGAGCGTTCGGCGCTCGATCCGGATGCCGATTGGACGCGGCGCGGGCGCACGGCCTATTTCGGGTACAAGGCGCATATCGCCGTCGATCAGGGCTCCGAATTGATCCGCGATGCGATGATGACGTCGGCCAAAACCTATGAGAGCGAAGTGGCCGACGCGCTGATCCAGGGCGACGAGCGGGCGGTCTATGCTGACAAAGCCTATGAGCACAAGGAGCGCCGCCGGCGCCTCAAGGCGAGGGGCATCAAGGACCGGATCATGCACCGCAGCCATAAGAACCAACCGGCGCTGCCGCACTGGCAACAGGTCCGCAACCGCCTGATCTCCCCGATCCGCGCTAATGTCGAGCGCCTGTTCGGAACTCTGAAGCGGTCTTACCGATACCGCCGGGCCCGATACAGGGGGATGCAGAAGAACCAGTCCCACCTTCATCTCCTGTGCATCGCCATGAACCTGAGACGTGCCGAAACTCTTATGCCCTGACACCGTCCCTTGCCGATCTCGTCAAGAGCGTCCCAAAACCCAACGCGAAAAACCGCCAAACCTATGCACCAACCTCCAAACCCAACGATTATCTCCGATCCTGAACCCGTTTCGCAGAGGTCTCCTTGAGGGGGGAGGATCGAGGTGGGGGTGGACGGCAGCAAAGCTCCACCCTTATGCGATAACCTTCAAGCCACCCCATCCTCAAACCACCAGCGCCTCGCCGTCGCGCAGCACTGCCAGCGCCTCCTCCGTATATTGCCCATCCTCCCCATGCAGGGTCAGGCCCGCAGTCAGTTGCAGCGGCGCGCGTACGTCGCGGCGGGCGCGGACGATGACGCGCTTGGCGGGCCGGCCGCCGCCGGGCCACAGCGGGATGACCACAATGCCGCCGGCGCGCTCACGGAACAGCGCCAGCAATTCATCGAGCCGGTCGGCGCGGTGCACAAGGGTGACGCTGCCTTTCGGCCGCACTCGGCTGAGACAAAATTCGATCCACGCGGCGAGATCCGCCTCGCCTTCGACCATCGCCGTGGCCTTCGACGGGTCGGGCGGCGGGCCGCCGCGGTCCGGTGGCATGTAGGGCGGGTTGGCCATGACGTGATCGAAACTGGACAGCACAATCGCTTCCGGCGGGCGCAGCAGGTCACCTTCCAGGACGCGCACCCGGTCGGCGAGGTCGTTACGCGCCGCGTTCTCGGTTGCCAGCCCGGCCATCTCCGGCTGCAGCTCGAGCCCGGTTACCCGGGCGCCCGGGACGCGCACGGAATAGCACAGCGCCGCCGCACCGACACCGGCACCGACGTCCAGCACGTCTCCAGCAACCGCCGGGGTCGCCGCCGCAAGCAGCACCGGATCGATCGCCGCCCGATAGCCGTTCTCCGGCTGGCGCAGGGTCACGCGGCCGTCGAGCAGGCTGTCCAGGTCCGGCGCGCGGCTTTCGATCTCACCGGCATTGGCGAGGATGCGTCGCGCGGCATCGTAGTCCGGGTCGGCGACCAGCAGGCGGCGCGGGATCGCGCCCGCGGAGCCTTCCAGGATGCTGGTGTGGCCGTCGAGGATGAAGGCCTCGATCTCCTGATCGGCCAGCAGTGCAGTCAGCCAGGAGAGCCGCACCAGGTCCGTCGTCCGCAAAAGCTCTCTCATTGTATGTCGCTTCCGCATTTCCAACCGGCGGTACTCTTGACCGGTGCGGGTGTTGAACTATGCTCCGGGCGCGTCTGTCAATACGCGCAGCTGGGAAGGAGCAAAACGTGGCGGTCGTAGTCGATTTCGAAGGGTCGCGCCGGGAAGGGGCGAAACCCGCACTCGATCAAATAAACGCGCTTGTCGCCGACGATCTCGTCAAGGTGAATCAGGTCATCGTCGACAAGATGGACAGCCCCGTCGCCCTGATCCCGCAGCTCGCCGGTCACATCATCGCGGCGGGCGGCAAGCGGCTGCGGCCGATGCTGACCCTAGCGTCCTCGGCCTTGTGCGGCTACCAGGGCGAGCGGCATGTCAGCCTCGCCGCCTGCGTCGAATTCATCCATACCGCGACCCTGCTGCATGACGACGTGGTCGACGATTCCGACCTGCGGCGCGGCCAGGACAGCGCCAAGGCGGTGTGGGGCAATCAGGCCTCCGTGCTGGTCGGCGACTTTCTGTTCTCGCGCGCCTTCCAGTTGATGGTCGGGGATGGCTCGCTGCGCGTGCTCAAGATCCTCTCCGACGCCTCGGCCACCATCGCCGAGGGCGAGGTCATGCAGCTCATGACCACCAACGACACCGAGACCAGCGAAGCCGCCTATATGGACGTGATCCGTGCCAAGACCGCCAAGCTGTTCGCGGCGGCGACGGAGATCGGCGCGGTCGTCTCCGAACGGCCGGCGGCGGAAGCGGAAGCGCTCGAAAGCTACGGCATGAATTTCGGTATCGCCTTCCAACTCGTCGACGATGTGCTCGACTATTCCGCCGAGCAGACGAAGCTCGGCAAGACCATCGGCGACGATTTCCGCGAAGGCAAGATTACCCTGCCCGTCGTGCTCGCCTGGCGCCGCGGCAGCGAGGCGGAAAGGGCTTTCTGGCGCCGCACGCTCGAAGAGATGGACCAGCGGGAGGGCGACCTGGAGCATGCCATCGCCCTGATGAACCAGCACGATGCACTGTCGGACACCATCGAGCGCGCGCGGCACTACGGTTCCATCGCGCGCGACGCGCTGGGCCTATTCCCCGATTCCGAGATCAAGGGCGCGCTGACCGGCCTGATCGATTTTTGCATCGAACGCGCCTATTGAGGATACTGGCCTCGACGTTTGGCAACCCGAACGGAGGTCGATAGTCATGGGCAGCAACGCTCTGGAGATTAAACCCATCGCCGGCGCGCTCGGTGCGGAAATTGGCGGCGTCGATCTGGCCGACCCGCTCGACGACGTGACCTTCCAGCAGATCCACCGCGCGCTGCTCGACAACGGCGTGATTTTCTTTCGCGATCAGCGCATCACCCCGGACCAGCAGCTCGCCTTCGCGAAGCGCTGGGGCGACATCCATCTGCACCCCCATATCCAGGGACTCGACGGCACGCCGGAAGTCTTCGAGATCGTCAAGAAGGAAGACGACGTGCACACCTTGGGCGGTGAGTGGCACACCGACCAGATGTTCACCGCGACGCCGGTGCGCGCGACCATGCTCTACGCCAAGCAGGTCCCGCCGCAGGGCGGCGACACGCTCTTCGCCAACGCCTACCTCGCTTACGACACGCTGTCCGACGGCATGAAGGCGATGCTGGCCGGTCTGCGGACCGTCAACAGCTACAACATGAAGAAGAAACGCGCAGCCGCCATGCAGGTCAATGATGCGAACGAAGCGCCGCCGGACGCCGAGCACCCGCTGATCCGCACCCACAACGAAACCGGCCGCAAGGC
The DNA here is from genome assembly GCA_012103325.1 of Alphaproteobacteria bacterium. Taxonomy (GTDB): domain Bacteria; phylum Pseudomonadota; class Alphaproteobacteria; order UBA8366. Next base: position 85,917 of record WLWY01000015.1, on the reverse strand, counting down.
GCTCTACATTTCCTACGAAGGCATCACCAAGCGCCTCGCCGGTATGACGGATGCGGAAAGCGCGCCGCTGCTCGGCTATCGGCGCCAACACGCGACGCGGCCGGAATTCACCTGCCGGTTCCGCTGGGAAGAGGGCTCGCTCGCGGTGTGGGACAACCGCTGCGTCCAGCATCTCGCGATCAACGACTACCACGGCTATCGGCGCGTCATGCACCGGGTCACGGTCAACGGCGAACCGACCTCTTAGTGGACACAATCTAATTAGTGGACACAATCTAACATATGATACCGCTACGACGACTTTCCGAGTTCACCGGTTAGGCGAGCGATGCGCCGCGATGCGGGGTCATCGCAAGTGTCGCGCAACGAAGCCGGTGAGCTTGGAAAGCCGCCCTTTGGGTCCTCTATCCCGGTTTCTCGGAGCGTCGAAGGTCCTTGCCGATGGCACCGCATCGCCAGCGAACCTTCTCCTGCCGAGAAACCGGGATAGAGGATCGTAGCGGTATCATATGTTAGATTGTGTCCACTAGCAGTGTAATCGGAGACGATAATGGGCGAGGCGATCTTTCGCGACTACGACGCCGAAGAGCTGGAGCGGCAGTTCAACCCGCGCGCCTACACGCCCAATTTCGAGGCCATCGTCAATGTCGGCTTCGAGCGCAGTGCGGCCTATCGCGAGGCGGCGAGAAACCCGCGCTACGACGTCGCCTACGGGCCCGGCGAGACGGACAAGCTGGATTTATTCCTGCCGGACAGCCCCGACGGCGCGCCGGTCGAGATCTATATCCATGGTGGTTTCTGGCGCTCGCGCGAGAAAGGCGATTTCAGCTATCTGGCAGGCCCCATCGTCGAGGCGGGCGGTATTTCCGCCATCGTCGACTACGCGCTCTGCCCCGCCGTGACGTTGGACGAGATCGTCGAACAGATGCGCGCCTGCGTGGTCTGGCTGTACCGCAATGTCGCAGAACATGGCGGCGACCCGGAGCGGCTGCACGTCACGGGACATTCGGCCGGCGGTCACCTCGCAGCGATGTTGCTGGCGACGGACTGGGCAGCACTCGGCGTACCCGCCGACGTGCTGAAGAGCGTCGTGCCGATCAGCGGCGTCTTCGAAATCGAACCGGTCATGAGCACCTCGGTACAAGAGGCGGTGCAACTGACCCCCGACATCGCGGCACGCAACAGCCCCCTGTTCCTGCCCGCCACAAGCCGCCCGCCGGTTGCGGTCACCGTCGGCACCAGCGAAAGCGAGGAATTCCGCCGCCAATCGAACGCCTACGCCGAGGCGCTGACGGACCAAGGCCTGCCGGTCGACTATTTCGAGATGCCGGAGCAGAACCATTTCTCGATCCTGACCGAATCCACGGCACCGGAAAACCACCTGACGGAAACCCGCCTGCGCCTGATGAGCCTTATCTGAAGGTCAATTCACGCCATGTCGCGCGATGGAAGGTTACGTAGCCTGGCGCGTGGATGATTGGTGCGCCGTCAAATGTCTCGTGCATCGCCGGTAGCACGTGGAACGGCACGGCGGGGGCGGCGTGATGTTCGATGTGGTAGGGCATGTTCCACATCAGGAAGCGGACGAGCGGATTGCTATGCACCGTGCGGGTGTTGCGGCGCAAGTCGGGTCCGGTCTCGCAGCCACCATGCTCGGCCATCAGGTAGAGACGCAGGAAGGGCTGGCCCAGCAGGGTCGGCAGCAGCCAGTATATGAGCGGCCAACTCCAGCCAAACGCGATGGAGAGCGCCACTACCGCGGCCCAGCCGGCGATATGCCAGCGCGCCTCGCGAACTACCATCGGCCGGGCGGCGGGCGGAATGAACGGTGCGTCGACGCGGCCGGCTGCATGGCGGGCAAGCTCGCGCAATCGGCTACCCCAGTATGGGATCGTCGAAATTGTCCAGAGATAGGCGGCCCGTGTCGCGGGTTTCGGCGCCGCCAGCTCGGGATCACGCGCCGGGTCCTGCACATGGCGGTGATGGGCGGCGTGAAAGCGGCGAAAGTGGCCGGCGGGCAGGAAGTGCACGAAACCGATTGTCGCCGCGACCGCATCGTTCAGGCGGCGCGTGCGGAACGCAGTGCGGTGCAGGGTTTCGTGGAGCGGTGCGAACAGCGCGATCAGGATGACCCCATACGCCGTCATCGCCGGGAGCGCGAGCCAAGACTCCAAGGAAACTGTCAGAACAAATCCAGCGGCGACGAGCAGAGCCAGATGCGCGGCCAGCCGCTCCGCCCCCTTCGCGTCGGAACGGGCGGCCAGGAAGCGTCGCGTGTCAGCGGCGCTCGTAATGCGTCTCGACATAGTCGTCGACGATGATCTGGAATTGATCGGCGATATCGGCGCCACGCAGGGTCACGGTCTTCTTGCCGTCGACGAAAACCGGCGCTGCCGGTTCCTCCCCGGTGCCCGGCAGGCTGATGCCAATATCGGCGTGCTTGCTCTCCCCCGGGCCGTTGACGATGCAGCCCATCACCGCGAGGTTCAGGGTTTCGGCGCCAACATATTTGTCGCGCCATTCCGGCATCTTTTCCCGGACATACCCTTGGATGCTCTCGGCGAGGGATTGAAAGACGGTGCTGGTGGTGCGCCCGCAGCCGGGACACGCGGTGACCAGTGGCACGAAGGAGCGGAAGCCCATCGTCTGCAGGATTTCCTGCGCCACGATCACCTCTCGCGTCCGGTCGCCGCCCGGTTCCGGCGTCAGCGAAATCCGGATCGTATCGCCGATGCCTTCCTGCAGCAGGATCGACAGCGCGGCTGTGGATGCGACGATCCCTTTGGACCCCATTCCCGCCTCGGTCAAACCCAGATGCACCGCATAATCGCCCCTCGCCGCCATCTTCCGGTATACGGCGATAAGGCTCTGCACGTCGCTCACCTTGCAGGACAGGATAATCTTGTCGCGGCCCATGCCGAGTTCTTCCGCCCGCCGCGCATTCTCTATCGCCGAGACGACGAGCGCCTCCTGCGTGATTTCGGCCGCATCCTTGGGCGACTCCAGCTTGGCGTTCTCATCCATCATATGGGTTGCGAGATCCTGGTCGAGGCTGCCCCAGTTGACGCCTATGCGCACCGGTCGGTCGTATTTCAGTGCGACCTCGATCATCGTTGAGAACTGCGTGTCCCGTTTCTCCCGGAAGCCCACATTGCCCGGGTTGATACGGTACTTGGCCAGGGCCTCCGCGCAGGCCGGATGGTCGGTCAGCAGCTTGTGGCCGATATAATGGAAGTCGCCGACCAGTGGCACGGTGATGCCCATCTTGTCGAGGCCGTCGCGGATATGCGGCACCGCCTTCGCGGCCTCCGGCCGGTCGACGGTGATGCGGACGATCTCCGATCCCGCCGCCGCCAGCGCCGCCACCTGGGCCACGGTTGAGCCGACGTCCGCGGTATCGGTGTTCGTCATCGACTGCACGACGATGGGCGCACCGCCACCGATGGTTATATCGCCGACCTTCACTGGTACCGTCTTGCGCCGGACGCTACTGCTGCTGGACATCTATTCTAAGCTCCCAATGCTACCGTCTCGTGCCCGTCCTTATGAATATAATGCACCGGCAAGGCAAGACGACCGGCATTCCTTAAGAGAACTCGGTGATGAAATATTTAACCGGCTCGTCGCCGATCGCTTGCGGCCGGTGGCGATGCGCGTATCCGGCGGGGATGTGTACGATATCGCCCGGCCCGATTTCCACCTCATGGTCGGGGAACTCGTAGCGCAGCCGGCCGGACACGATATAGGCGCTGTGGCCGGTCTCGCACCACGGCCCGTCGGGCGCGCCGCCGGGGCTGCGTTCCTGATAGCGCACGGTCATCCCGTCTGCCATCTGCGCTTCCTTCATCTTGAGCGTCGCGCTCTCTTCGACCAGTTCGGCTTCGCTGGCGCGAAAAATGTACGGGCTGTCTTTGACTTTCATCGGCTGGTTTCCTTCTGACAGGGTACTGATTCACGGGCCGCCATAGAGCCAAGCCAGCCCGTCATGAGATTGCTGCGCCGTCCGCCCACTAAGCATCTGGTTGCGCAGTTCCCGCGCAACGCCTTCCGCATGATAGACGTCGCCCAGGAACCGCGCCATCAACTGCACCCGTCCCGTGCGCAGATAGCGCGCCCTTTCGTAAGCCTTGAAGGCGGCTTCGGCATCGCCCCCCGCTGCGGCGAGCCTGTCGGCCAGGCACACCGCATCCTCCACCGCCATACAGGCACCCTGCGCGAAATATTGCAGCATTGGATGGGCTGCGTCGCCCAGCAAGGTGATCCGGCCTTTCGACCATACATCGGTCGGGTCGCGGTCGCACAGTACCCACATACGCCAGCTCTCGACTCGTTCCAGGATGCTCATCGGCAGCGGGCTGACACCCTCGAAGCGGCGCATCAGCGCCGCTCGGTCGCCGGGCTCGTTCCACCCTTCGACATAGGCGTCGTCATGGAACACGGCGACGATGTTGAACAGCTCCCGCCGGCGCAGCGGATAATGCACCAGATGATTGCGCGGCCCGGCCCACAGAGTCGCCGCATCCCATCGCAGGTCCTCGGGGAATTCATCGAAGGGCAGGACGGCACGATAGGCGACATGGCCCGAGACGCGCGGCTTCCCATCGCCGAACAGGTGTGTGCGGACCCGCGACCAAAGACCGTCGGCACCGATCAGGGCCGCGCCGCGATAAGTCTTGCCGGTGTCGGTTACCGCAATGACCTCATCGCCCGTATCCTCGATCGCGGCGATCCGTTGCGAATGTTCCAACGCAACGATCTGCGACTCCTGGCAGGCCTCAAGCAGCGCTTCATGCACATCCGCCCGGTGGCTCACCGCATAGGGGTTTTCGAACCGGCCGCGAAACTCGACACCCAGGGGGACTTCGGTAATCGTTTCAGCCGATAGACTGTCCTTCATGATGAGTTGCTCGACGAACACCGCGTTCTCGTCGATCCGCGCCCGAATGCCAAGCCGGTCGAACATCCGGAAGACGTTCGGGCCGAGCTGAATGCCCGCGCCGATCTCGCCGAACCGCGAGGCCTGTTCCAGGACGCGCGACGGCACGCCGGCTTGCGCCAACGCCAGCGCCGCGGCCAGTCCGCCGATGCCGCCGCCGACGATCAGGATTTCACGGCTATCAGGCATCCGCAAATTCCTCGTAGAGCCCGAGCCGGCGCTGCATTGGCGCGTCATCGACCGCAAAAAGATACGCCGCCGCATCGCTGGAACCGTTACGGATCCGGATTTCGGCGTGAGTGGGCGTGGCGAAGGTGTCCGCCTCGGACCAGGCGAGGGATGTCCCGTCCACGGTGCTTTCTCCGGAACCTTCAATGACGTGGAAGATCGTTGATGCGGATCGCCGAACCGGCGCGATCTCCTCGCCCGGGCGCAGCATCAGCGCAGAAAAGCCCAGCGTCGGCAGGCATTCCGCGCCGGTTTCCGGATTGACATAGGCCAGACGCACTGGCTCGCCCGGCCCGACCGTCCCGGCAAAATCGCCCAACGCCGCGCGCACCTCCGTCCAGGGGAAGCGCAGCAGAGGGAAGTCGCGCTTTACGCGGTCGAGCGCGGTATAAGGCAGCAGCCCGGCACGCCGATAGGCAGTCTGCGAAGCATCGGGACGGTTCGCGATGGGCTGGGAAGTGCCATCGATGCAATAGGAGGCTTCGATATCGTGGATCAACGGCAGATCGAGCGCATCGAGCCAGACGACGGGGCCCTGCCCTTCATGCCCGTGCTCGTGCCAGAGCTGCGGCGGCGTCAGGATCAGATCGCCGCGTTCCATCGGCAGTTTCTCGCCCTCGACCACCGTATAGGCGCCGGTGCCTTCGACCGCGAACCGGATCGCACTCGGCGTGTGGCGGTGGTTCGGTGCCGTCTCTCCCGGCAAAATCAACTGCATGCCCAGATAAATTGTCGGCGTCGCCCGGGCATTTTCCAGACCGAGACCAGGATTGGCGAGCACCAGAACGCGGCGTTCCGCCTTTTCGATCGGCGTCAGCTCGCCGGCGCGCAGCAGCAGCGGCCTTATGTCGTCATAGCGCCACACCACCGGCGCGGTATTACGGATCGGCTTGCCGTGCGGCAGGAAGTTCCGCAGGCTCGGCCACAGCGGCAGCAAGTTGAGCCGCGTCAGCGATTGCCGGTATTCCAGCGGTAATTCCTCCAGCGTCCCCAACGCCGCCATCTTCTGCCAATCTGGCGCCACTGTAAATATTTCGCGCCGTAGATGCATGATTAACATTTTTCTGATAGAATCCACGATATTAGCGACCTATTGGCTGCCGTAGGAGCCTTGCTTTGTCCCGAAACGTAAACAGGAGCCTGACCGGCCCCGAGAAGGCGGCGGTGATGATGCTGGCGCTGGGCGAGGAACGGGTGGGTCCGTTGCTGGAACGGTTCGACGGTGAGGAAGTCCGCGACCTCAGCCAGGCGATGGTCACGTTGGGCACGATCGAGGCCAACACGGTGGAGCGCGTCTTCGTCGAGTTTGCCGACAGCCTGTCCTCGACGGGCTCGCTGCACGGCTCGGTGGACAGCACCGAGAAGCTGCTGGGCGCGATCCTGCCGACCGACCAGGTCAAGAAGATCATGGAGGAGATCAGCGGTCCCGCCGGGCGTACCATGTGGGACAAGCTCGGCAATGTGAACGAGTCGGTGTTTGCGAACTATCTGAAGAACGAATATCCGCAGACGGTGGCCGTGGTGCTGTCGAAGATCCGCCCCGACCATGCGTCGCGCGTGCTGGGCGCCTTGCCGGAAAGCTTCGCCATGGAAGTGGTGATGCGCATGCTGCGCATGGAGTCGGTGCAGCGCGAGGTTCTGGAAGAGATCGAGATGACCCTGCGCAACGAGTTCATGGCCAACCTGTCGGCGACGAACCAGGCGGACAGCCACGAGATGATGGCGGAGATCTTCAACTCTCTGGACCGGGGCACGGAGAACCGGTTCATGACCCTGCTGGAGGAACGCAACCGGGATTCGGCGGAGAAGATCAAATCGCTGATGTTCACCTTCGAGGATCTGGCGCAGCTCGACCCGGGCGGGGTGCAGACCTTGCTGCGCGGGGCCGACAAGGACAAGCTGGGCACCGCCCTGAAGGGCGCGTCGGACACGCTGAAGGATCTGTTCTTCTCCAACATGTCGGAACGGGCAGCGAAGATCCTGCGCGAGGACATGGCGGCGATGGGCCCGGTGCGTCTGTCCGATGTCGACGACGCCCAGCTCGAAATCGTCAATATCGCAAAGCAGCTCGCCGAATCAGGCGAAATCATGCTCTCCGAAGGCGGCGAAGAAGACGAACTCGTCTATTAAGGCCGAGTGCCTCTACCAGGTTACCCGGCGAAAAACGGCTCTACCAGTCCCGTCGCGCCAACATCACGGACCGCGAAAAGTCCGCCCGCGAGTGGCTGCTTTTCGGCTTTGCCCGGCTCCAGGAACTTCGTCGACGACGTGACGTAAAGCGTGTCGAGGTTTTCGCCGCCGAACGTACACATCGTCGGATGCCGGACCGGCAGCGGGATCGTACGTTCGAGCGCACCGTCCGGGTCGTACCGGGCAATCTCGCCAGCATGAATGTGGGCGCACCAGTAAAACCCGTCGGCATCCACGGTCGCGCCGTCGACGCGCCCTGCGATATCCTTGGTGGAAATGAAAACGCGGCGATTGGCGATCATCCCGCTGGCGAGGTCGAAATCGTAGGCGTAGACCGTATCGGCGCGCGAATCCGAAAAATACATCACCTTGTCGTCCGGGCTGAACGCGATCCCGTTGGAAACGGTGAACCCGTCATCCATCCTGTGGCAGCTCTTGTCGGGATCAAAGCGGTACAGCGCCGCCGTGGGGCTCTTCAGCGCCGCATCCATGCTGCCACACCAGTAGCGGCCAGCGCGGTCGCATTTTCCATCATTCAGCCGGTTGCCGGACAGATCTGCTTCCGGATCGACGATTTCCTCGATCGTGCCGCTGTCGAGATAGATGAAACAGAATCCGTGTTCCATCCCAGCTGCGACGCCGCCCTGCTCCCGAAACACGATCGAGCCGACCTGTTTCTCCAACGGCCACGCCGTCACCGCGCCGGTGGCAGGGTCGTACCGCTGAATCGATGGCTTCAAATTGTCGCACCAGTAGAGCGCCTGTTCCTTGGGATGCCAGATCGGCCCTTCGCCCAGGATATTGGCGCATTCAACGATACATTCGACTTCCGGTTCCGACATGATGGGCGTCCCCCGATAACGTCATCCGCAACGACGTTCATAGTAGCGGCATCGTCACCGCTTTCGAAAATGAAAAAGGGCTTAGCGGAATACCGCTAAGCCCTTGTCGAACCTGGTCGGGGAGAGAAGATTCGAACTTCCGGCCCCTACGTCCCGAACGTAGTGCTCTACCAGGCTGAGCTACTCCCCGTTCGCGGCGAGCCTTATATACCGTGCCCCGTGTCTTGGCAATAAAGCCATCTATGACGAGAGCGGTCGGGAGAACGGCAACCGGCCGCACAAAGCTTCGATTTGCGATGCGGAACAGGCATGCAATTTACAGCTGTCAGCTATGCTGTATTCGCTTGAGAACAGGGCAAACGTGGGCTAGCTTGCTGACCTACGGCTCGTTTTTTGAAAAATATTGAGGAATTTGGAACGGGAATTGAGCGCGGTAACCGGGCCGGCTGTCGCGATAACCCATTCTCAGGGAGGCACCACACATGAAATTCAAAAATCTTCTCAGGGCTAGCCTAGCGGTTGGTTTGGTCGGCGGGCTTGCCCTTGCCGCGAGCGGACCGGCGGATGCCGCCAAGGTACGCTGGAAAATGCAGAGCACCTTCGGTAGTTCGCTACCACATCTCGGGACATCCGCTGTCCGGTTTGTCGCGAACGTCAAGGAAATGTCCGGTGGCGAGCTCAACATCAAGTTTTTCGAGCCAGGCGCGTTGGTGCCATCGCTTGAATGCTTCGATGCCGTTTCCAAGGGTTCACTTGAATCCTGCTGGACGACGCCGGGTTACCACACCAGTAAATATCCAGCGCTTTCGTTCTTCACAACGGTGCCGTTCGGCCCGCAAATCGGTGAGTTCCTCGGCTGGAAATGGTTCGGCGGCGGGAACGATCTGAAACAAAAGATCTACGACAAGCACAACCTGATCGCTTTCGATAGCTTTGCGATTGGCGCCGAGACGTCCGGTTGGTTCAAGACCGAAATCAATTCGCTTGACCAAATCAAGGGCTTGAAGATGCGCTTCTTCGGTCTTGGTGCGAAGGTCATGGAGAAGATGGGCGTGCAGACGCAGCTTCTTCCTGGCGCCGATATTTACCCGGCTCTGGAACGCGGCGTTATTGACGCGACCGAGTTCTCGATGCCGACGATCGACACCAAGCTCGGCTTCTATCAGATCGCGAAGTACAACTACTTCCCGGGCTGGCATCAGCAGGTTTCCGTCAGCGAATTGCTGATGAACAAGGACTCCTGGAACAAGCTGTCCAAACAGCACCAGAAAATCATCCAAGTTGGTCTGGGCGACAGCGTCATGCACACCTATGCCGAAACCGAAGCCAGGAACTTTGGAGCCATGCAGGTGATGGCGGACAAACACGGCGTCAAGCTTCGCCGTTGGCCGGATGCGACTCTCGCCAAGTTCGAAGCAGCTTGGAATGAGGTTGTGAAAGAAGAATCCGCGAAGGACGCTCTGTTCAAAGAGGTGGCGGATCACTTCTATGCATTCCGCAAAGGCTACAGCAAATGGGGCGACGCACAGGCTCTTAAAGGGACCTACTTGAAGTAAGCATCTTCGCGATCACGAATTGGTGTTCGCGCTCGAGATTGCGCTGGAGTTCTCCATGGTGAGACTCCAGCGCTTTTCTTGAGACAGATAGACAAACGTTCATTTGACGATTTCGTGTAGCGGCACCGGATTGACGCAAAAGAACCGACAAGATAACAACCCGCATATTCGTCCCTGATATTTCGACAGGGAAACGGACCAAGCGTACGCACAATAAAAAATCCGGGCGGCGTGGAAGCAGGAACAGGGAGAGGCAAAGCGCATGGAATTCATCGATATCATTATCGATTTTCTGCCTATGTTTATGTTTTTGAGTCTCGCGCTCCTGTTGTTCACAGGATATCCCGTGGCCTTTATCCTCGGCGGCCTGGCGTTGCTGTACGGTTTCATCGGCTACGGGCTGGGCATGTTCTCGATTGTCGAATTTTTCAATTTTCTCCCACGAATATGGGGCCAAGCGGCAGAAAACCTGGTCCTTGTGGCGGTGCCGACATTTGTCTTCATGGGCGTGATGATGGAACGCAGCGGTGTCGCAAACGACATGCTGTATGTCTGTCAGGTGCTCCTGAAAAAGGTTCCCGGTGGCTTGGCGATGGCCGTTGCGGTGATGGGCACGATCCTCGCTGCGATGACGGGTATCATTGGTGCCTCCGTAACGATGATGACGGCTTTGGCGTTACCAACGATGCTGAAGCAGAAGTACAGCCATGAGCTGGCGACCGGCGTGATCTGCGCTTCGGGAACGCTCGGCATCCTAATCCCACCAAGCATTATGCTGATCATTATGGCCGACTTGCTGTCGATCTCGGTTGGCGATTTATTTTTGGCGGCCTTGATGCCGGGGCTTTTACTCGCCTTCAGCTATGTTTTCTATATCGGTATGGCGTCTACCGTAAGACCGACCATTGCGCCGCCGCTGCCACCGGAAGAATTGAACGTTCCGCGTGCGGAAATGCCGGCGCTGCTGATCCGTAGCTTCTTCCCGCCGGTATTCTTGATTGCGCTCATCAAAGGTTCGATCCTGCTTGGCTGGGCGACGCCGAGCGAGGCCGGCGCTGTTGGCGCCTTCGGCGCGACGATCATCGCCATCGCGAATGGGCGGCTTAAAAGAGATATGGTCACCGGTGTCTGTCAATCGTCCGGTCTAACCGTATCCTTCATTTTCTTCATCATCATGTCGGCAACCTGTTTTGCTTATGTGTTCCGGTCCCTTGGCGGCGATGACGTGATCGAGGAACTGATCCTCGGCGCTGGACTGGACTCTTGGGGACTACTGTTCCTGATTATGGGGATCGTCTTTGTTCTGGGATTCTTCCTCGACTGGGTCGAGATCACTCTGATCATTTTGCCGGTCTTTGCACCCATCGTCGCGACCTTGAATTTCGGTGACCACGTGCCGCTTGAAAATAGGGCGATGATCTACTGGTTTACGGTGTTGATCGCCGTCAATTTGCAGACATCGTTTTTAACACCACCGTTTGGCTATGCGCTATTCTACCTGAAAGGAATTGCGCCGCGTGAAGTCAATTTGATGAGCATTTACCGCGGTATTATTCCCTTTGTACTTTTGCAGCTCATTGCACTGGGGCTGGTCATTACACTGCCGAGTATTGCACTATGGCTTCCGGGCCTTCACTGACCGGAGGGAGATGATTATGGCGAACGAAGCATCCGTACACGTCGAGTCCCTCGACCAAATCCCGCTGGCCTTGCGCTTGAGCGAACAGTTTGGTCGCTTGGCTAGTACGATCGGCAAATGGGCGACACTGTTCATGATCCCGATGATCGCCATCACGGTGTGGGACGTGTTCCAGCGCAAAGTGATGAAATTCGTCGGCGACATCATGTTGGATCAGGGATGGACGGACGCGCGTAACTGGATGTATGGGAATTTATTGGAATGGCTTCCGTTCCGTTCGACCCTGCTGCAGGAACTCGAATGGCACTTCCATGTGGCGAATTTCGCTTTGGTTCTCGGTTACGGGTACGTTTACAACCGCCACGTCCGCGTCGACCTGGTTCGGGAGAAACTCACTTTCCGGAAACAGGCTTGGATCGAATTATTCGGTGTCTCTTTGTTTATGATCCCGTTTTGTTTGATTGTCGCCTATTTCTCTTATGAATATGTCGCGAACTCCTTCATAACCAACGAACAATCCTCCTCCCTGGTCGGACTTAGCCACCGCTGGGCGATCAAATCCATCCTGGTCTTCGGACTGCTCGTCGCAGCGATGGCCGGGATTGCCATATGGCTACAAGTGGCGTTTGCCTTGTTTGGCCCGCGGCACTATCAGTTCCCCTGTTATGTCATCGAAAATGACGAAGAAAAAACGGCCCGGCGAGAAATGATGGAGAATATTGACGCGTCGTTCTCCGATGGCTCAAATGAGCAAAAACGTGGCAATAGTACCAAACTATTGAGCCGGCAAATGGACGATGCCGCGATGAAACACGACGAAGGCACCGCCGGACAGGCGATATTTACCGGTCTATCCGTCGCCATCATGCTTATCGTTCTGGTCCTGATATTCCATACCTTCGATTTCTGGAGCTGGCTTGTCTAATAGACAGTGGCATAGCGCAACATTCGGATATCATACGGCATGATTATCTGGGAGAAGTACGTCAAAAAATACGTCTGGGACGACGATAAGACGCCGTACTTTATCCCTGTGTCGAAATTGATGCGGGACCAGGCAGACAAAGAGATATTTCTCTACTGCTTCTTTCTTGCGATACCTGCGGCCCTAATTAACGCCGTCTTTGTGAGCGAGCTGTATAAAGGCGATTTCGGTAATTTGGCATTAGGCCTGTACGGCACATCGATATTGGCTTGCGTCGTCTATCTGAAAATCCGCAAGAGCACCTATTCCGCGCTTTTTGCGATCAGCGCTCCAATTGTCCTCTTGCTCCATTTTGCCGTCAACGGGTTCGACGTACCGAACTTGAACATCAATACGGCAGAGGTCGTTTCTGCTGATACGAATTCCGACAGATTAACGTTAGCCGCAGAAAAACGCTGGACGTCCGGACATCGAATGATGCTGACAACGGACGGACGCTTGCCGGCGCCACTTTCAAGTAACACCGTTTATTATTTGATCGGCGAGAGTGGCAAATCCTACCAATTAGCGGCCACCGTGGAAGATGCGCGAGGCGGTGTCGCGATTGACCTAACTTATGCCGGTTCAGGGTTCCATACGCTGCAGCGCATCATCCAGCTGCATTTGATCGAAAAGATCGGCATGATAGTCATCGTGCTGCTGTGGCTGCGCTACACGCTTCGCGTCGTTGCGATTACCAAGGCTTATCCGAACCTGCCAGTGCGTGACATGAACCCCTGGTCCAAACTACCGCCAGGCACCAGTCCGCCCCGCAAATAAACGCTCAGAGCGGATCAATGGGTTACAGCAGATTCTCGTGTGATTCAGATCCTAAATCTCGTCGTATTCAATGCGGCGAACTTCAGAATCATCACACTAGTCACTCTGCAGATAGCGTGGGATGGAACCGAGTTGATCTTCCACCGCTTTCACACCTGACACACTTTCCGCCAAGATGATCAATGCGCGGCGTTCCTGATCGGTATCAACCCATCCCCATAATTCGACAACCCCGCCGGTCACGATGACATTCAAGCTCCCGTGCGTTAGCCAGCCCTGGCGGCCGACTTCCTTCAGGATCGCATCCTTGATCGCCCGGTCATCGATCGTCGGCGACACCGGCGCTTCCTCGCGCGACGCCAGGCCGCGCAGGAGATTGACTCGGCTTACAATGCCAACGAGGACGCCATCGCGGACGACCGGTACGCGCTTGATACGCTTCTCCGCAAGGATCCGCGCGATATCTCCGACGGGAGTCTCTTCGTCAACCGTGATGATATCGCGCGTCATGATCTCCACCGCATGCGTGCCGTGGGTCTTGATATACTCCGACGCGTCGGTCTTGCTATCGCTCACGAGGCGGAGCCACCAGGAAGTGTGCCGCGCGCTATCCGCGCCAACGTCCTGACGGAGCATCAAATCCCCTTCGGTCACGATGCCTAGTACGGCCCCAGCAGCGTCGACGACCGGCACGCCGCTTACGTTCCGCGACAGCATCAACTCGGCGATCGTCTCAACAGACGTATCCGCACTGACCGTCGCCACAGTCGTGGTCATGATATCCTTCGCCCGCATAGGCTTGCTCCCTCATCAGGCTAGTACCAAGGAGCGATGATAGTGATCCTTGGGATAGGTCTAATTTTTCGGCGATTCTCCAGCCGATTGGGATTCTTTATACGAGTCTTCGATATCCCGGATATGACCTAGATCATAACTTTTGTCGCGGATCTTATTGGTTCTCTTCTCGACCCATGCATCGTCCACGGCAAGGCTCTTGCAGTACAGGAAATGCGTACCCAAAACCGCGCCCCATGCCATCACGGGCCAATGGAACCAGCGCACGTCAAACAGCGACAGATCGATGGAAAGCAAGACGATACTGACGCCTGCAAAGGCGAGGAAATGAATGCGTAGCATCCGCGACCGGCGCGCGACGCTTTCGTCAGTGTTGGCAGTTTCCATGACACCCTTCCATCGTAGGGGTAGAGTTATATGATATGCCCCGCCGTGCGGCGATTTAAAGCCTGACGCATCGGGATCAATACGGGCGTACTATGAAAATTACAGTTTTCCTCATCTTCACAACGATGCTCCTGGCCGGCAGCGCCCACGCTAAGCGGCCGCAGATCGTGCCGGAACCGATGCTCGTCAACCTGTTCGCACTGACAGAGGCGTCCGCGGCGCTTAAAATCTGCGCGGACAGCCCTTCCTATGCCAAGCTGGCGGCGGACAAACAGGCACTATTGCAGCGGTTGCAAGGCGCGATCGAAGGCCTGGTGCAAAAAACTGCTCGCAAATATGACGACGATTTGTTCCCATTTTTCATCCAGGCGAGACAAGACGCAGCGGCCCGGCCCGGCAAGATCGAGAAAATGCGCACGAAGTACCGGTTCTGCGGAAACGATTTTCTCGACCAGATGAAGCGGTATGTGTCCGACAGCCGGCAGAGGCTCAACTATTTTCTGTCCCAACAGCCGGACGCGAAATAGACGTTACGCAGCATTGGCCGCGCGGCTCAGCCTGTTGAGCAAAAAGTCGACATCTTCGGGACTATGCTCGTCCACAAGGTCCTCGAACTGCGTCAGGACACGCTCCAGCATGCGCTTGGTAACCGCATTCGGATCGCCGTCGATGCGCTCCTTCTCGGTCTCGACGATAACATCGAGCGCGATGCGGTAGGCGGAAAGCAGGGAGTCCGGCAAGCCGCATTTTTGATACAAAGATTTAAATCCTAGCGAACCCTTGTCATGAATTAATGTGCGCGCGTTCAACACCGAAATCGCGGCCATATGGGCCAACGCGGTTTCAAAAAATATCAGATCGCCGACACAGATCGCCCGTAGCAGAATGGACGGCGTAAGACGGCCGTTTTGCGCCAGGGCCGCGACAAGTTCCCCAACGTCGTGCTCGTCGGCATCCGCCGTCAGAAGCCCCAGGGTCGCACGCTCGCGAATTTGAAGAACGATATCGTCGGCAAGTTCATTGGGCAGTTCATGATGCATTACCAGCCGGTCGATAAGTTTGTCCGACACTTTCGCGACGAGACGCTCCGACACAGTTATCGGCAATGTCGCGCGCATCACGAGCGGCGTCTGCACCCGTTCGCTGTCGCCGAACTTGTCGACAACCTTATGCATCGTCGCTTCCCCAACATCGGCCCCGTCGTTGCCGACCAGGGTCGCGACCACCTCTTCGTCGCCGTGATCGACCAGCATGTCCGCGACCGCTTCCGATACCGTCGGCCTTCCGGCAACCGCGGTCTGACGTCGGCTGCCTTGTGTGCGTACGATCTCAATCAGGTCGTCGTCCGACAGCGCTTCGGAAAATTCGAGCATCGGCAGGGCAACGGCATCGCTCGCATCCTGCGCCAGAGACAGCGCAACATCGGCCGACAATTCCGGGGCATGCTTCAAATGAGACACCAGTGCGGTGCGCACTCGTTCCTCGGCATCCTTGACCATGACACGGAAAATATCTTCCGCGATCTGGCGCTCAGCGTCGCTGAGTTCCCCGTGTTCGAAGCGACTGGCCACTTTTTCCGCCGCGTTCGCACGGTTCTCAGCAGACGGATCGTCAATCAACCGCGCGACATCGGAAACAGAGAGTTCTTCACCCATGGATTGCCAATTTCTCAAATTTAGCGTTATCGGAGTTATCAGACGCAAAATTGTTTAATTAACCATTAAGCAAGCACAATGACCGAAACACCGTTTTGCCAAGCTTCAAACGCAACACGGGCCCGTGATTTGATCGCCTATCTGATCGCCGGTAGAACAGGTCTTCATGATACGTAACGCCCTACTCCTCATCTTGTTTTTCACCATCCCGGGCAGCGCCTTTGCGGACTCGGCTCTGCTGACGGCGGACACGGCATATCAGCGCGCCCGCTCCGGCCATATCACGCTGCTCGATATCCGTTCGCCGGGCGAGTGGCGGCAGACCGGCATGCCGGCCGGTGCCGTCGCCCTGACGATGCATAACCCGGACGGCGCCGACGCCTTCTATAAGGATGTCCTGGAAGCGGTCGGTCGGGACAAAAGTCGCCCGATTGCTGTGATCTGTGCCGCCGGCAACCGCTCGCGCTGGGCCCAGGCGTTTCTCACCAGCAAGGGGTTCACCAACATCCAGGATGTCGGTGAAGGCCTGTTTGGAAACGGTGCGTTACCCGGCTGGTTGAAACGCGGCCTGCCTGTCCGGCAGCAAGTGGGCCGCTAATACCAAGGAACGCTGATAGTGACCCCTAGAGATCGCGTATGCGGTCCGTCGGGTAGGAGGGGCGGCGCAGTCGATACCGGGGCATCGTCAAGCTGTTCCGACGCCCTCCGACGGACCGCATACGCGACCCGAAGGGCGGGTTATCCAGGCTTTCGGACAGCGTCGCGCCCGGCTTCCGATGCCCCGCATCGCTGCACCGTGCGCTTCTTGCCGAAAACCTGGATAACCCGTCTCTATGCGTTACTATCAGCGTTCCTTGGTATTACCGCTTTGCGCGTCTAACGCTGCCTCGATCGCCACGCGTTGCGCATCGATATCGACACTGATCTCCGACGTGACTTCCAGATCCCGGTCTTCAAATACGTTCGATGCAGGGTGATCCGCCTCCCACGCCGCAACAACCCTGTCGCGCTCTGCCACGAGCGCGCGGATCTGCGGATCGAACAGGCGGACCATGGAAGAAACCCAGAGATTGACCGGCCAGGACGGCTGCGCGTGATCGATCTGGAAACGGTCGATAAGGCGATGCACATCGGCGGCGGTGTACCAAACCTCCCCGGTTACCCAGCGGTTCGTCGTAAAGAGCTTTATCGGCAGTCCGGCACTGTCCGTCGAAATCGCGACGATATGGCTTAACGCATCGTCCGGATCTTCCGGCGGTTCGTAATCCGGAACGGCCGCGGGGCTCATCCCTTCCGGCATGCCATCGGGCCGGATAAACGTGTGAAAATGGCCATGCTCTCCGGGCCTCTCCTCCGGCGGATGGGCATGATAGTAATACTGCGAATGCGTGATGTTGTCGTACACGTCACCGTCCGGATAATGGTTCCATTCGTAGAACGTATCGATGTTCTTGATCAGCTCTCCGACGATATTATCGTCGGTGTTGTTCAAGATACGATGGCATTCGAGAGCCCGGTCTCCAGCGTCGCTCATTTCGACCAGTGTCTTTCGCGGCAAAGACACGAACAGTTCAGTGTCGAATTCTTTCATTCGTCATCCCTAATCCACACGGCTGAGGATTTATCTTCGTCTGTCACACACAAATAAATTGTCAGCCCCGCCCCTGTTTCAACGCTTTTCCCGAACGAGGCGAAAGCCGACGAGAATATGCTTCAACCCTTCCGGTCGCGAATGCCGCGCCGCAGGCCTGCAGATCCCGCATCCACTGTCATCCCAGGAGCCGCCTTTCACGATGTAGCGGCCTATACCGCGCGCAGCTGTCGCGGTCCACTCAAACACCTGTCCCGCCGGGTCGAACAGCCCGAACGGGCTGGCCCCATCGGGAAAAGCGTGCACAGACAGTGTATCAAACGGCCCTCGGTCATGACTGTTCAGTCGTGCCGGATCATAGTTTTCTCCCCACGGGAAACGGTTCCCATTCACGCCGCGAGCGGCCTTTTCCCATTCCGTTTCCGTCGCCAACCGCCAAATTACACCGGAAACCTTGCTGAGCCACGCGGCATAAGCGCGCGCATCATCGTGGCTGACAAGTACGACCGGGTGATCCTCCCGCCCCTCCGGCGGCGTGCCGTGCGACCAGGCATGCCTGCGGGTCCGGGTATAAGGGTGAATCAGCCCGTAGCCCCGCCACGTGTCCCGATCGACATCAGGCGCCCTGTGCCCGGTCGCCGCGACGAAGGCCGCGTACTGCTGGTTGGTAATGAGCGTTTTGCTGATTTCATACGCATCCGTCGTCACCGACGCGCGGTCGAATTCACTCTCATACCACCGATTTTTACGCGTCACACTGTGCCCGTATGCCGCTTCATCCAGCCGGTAGGCCGCTTCCCGCTCCGCCGTGTCCGAGCCACGGATAAACGGCCCTGCCGGGACGCTTATGAGTTCCGGGATAGGGACCTCCGAGCGGCCTGTCGACACAAAGGCCAGGGTACTCAAAACAAACAAAAAAAGGAGTTTCACGCGAGACCGGCTCGTTCCTAATCATAAGGCCGGTTATTGTGCCATAGCCCTTATCCGCATACTACGGCGGTAGCCGAGAACTCGCACAATTTTGATGCCCGCGTGACCAGGCGTGCTGCGCTAGATCAAAGTCAGTTGCGCACGACGTGGACACAGCATTCCGCGTCGCGGACGACGCGGCCGGCATTCGGCCCAAGCAGATATTTCCCCGCACGCGGCCGGCTTGCCCCCAGGACGATCAAGTCGGCGGACACCTCGTCGGCAGCCCGAAGAATTTCGTCGTAAACAGCGCCATGTCCAACAATATGCTGAACCTTGATCCCTTTGGGAACATGCTGGTCGACGAAATCGTGTAGCGTCTGCCGCGCCTTTTCAAGGACTTTCGTTTCATAATCCTTCGGAAAGAACGAACCGACGATGCTCATGCCGAAGTCGGGCACGACCGTCATAACGCGCAAGGTCGCGCCAAAGGTCTGCGCGAACTCCACCGATATCGGCAGCGATTTTGACCAGGAATCCGGATCCCCAAGGTCGATGGCCAGGAGAATATTCTTATACACGGATCGCACCTCCGCCGTTGTCGTCGAATGTTATGCCGGTGCCGTCGCACCCGCGGTTACGCCGTTGCGCCGCCGTTGCAGCAAGACGATGAAGGCCAATAGAACAAGGGCTGGGATAAACATGAGGAACTTCGAAGGCTGGTCAACCGGTACTAAAACCGTCTGGATTTTCTGATCGAAATCCAGTCCTGACTTTGCCGCCAGGCTGTCGAAGGTCGTACCGTCCACCAGCACCTCGTCACCTTCGATCAGCAACTCGGCACCAAATGCCGCCAACCGCTCTTCACCCGTCGCCTCACTGCCAACTGGCAGAATGACCGTAAAGGTAATCTTGTCCCCGACATCGTCCTGCCCTTCAACGATCAGCCGCATCTCCGAACCCGGTATCGCGGCGCCCAAAGCGGACACGATTGACTTCGGCGCACCATGCTCGAACGGCGGCGAGATATAATCCATCCAGAAACCCGGACGGAATAACGTGAAAGCGATCATCAGCAATGCGAGAGACTCCCAGACCCTGGATCGCGCCAGAAAGAATCCTTGCGTGCCGGCTGTGAACAGCAACATGGCGCAGGTCGCAATGACAAAGATAAAGACCCCTTCCAAGGCGGACACGTTCATCAGCAGCAGGTCGGTGTTGAAGATGAACAGGAACGGCAGCAGCGCCGTGCGTAGCGAATAGAAGAACGCCACGAAGCCCGTCCGAATGGGATCGCCACCGGAAACGGCCGCCGCCGCAAAGGACGCCAGCCCGACCGGCGGCGTCACATCCGCCATGATGCCGAAATAGAATACGAACAGGTGCACTGCGATCAGCGGTACGATCAGCCCGTTCTGCTGGCCGAGGCTGACGATCACAGGAGCCAGCAACGACGACACGACGATGTAGTTTGCCGTCGTCGGCAAACCCATGCCGAGGATCAAGCTCAGAATCGCGGTGAACACCAGGATCAGCATGATCTGTCCCTGCGACAGGAACTCAACCAGCTCCGCCAGGACCAAGCCAACGCCAGTTTGCGACACCGTGCCGACGATGATGCCTGCCGCCGCCGTCGCGATGCCGATACCGATCATATTGCGCGCACCGGATATCATCCCGTCGATAAGCTCGTTGAAGCCTTGCGTAAGCCGCCCGGCAAGATCTTGCTTGCGGAAAAGAGCGAACAGGAAGCGCTGCGTCAGCAGAATAAGGATCATGAGTGCCGCCGCCCAGAACGCCGAAAGCGCGGGCGAGAGACGCTCGATCATGAGGCACCAGATCAGCAAACAGACCGGCAACAGGAAGTGCAGCCCCGCCATCACAGTAGGACCCGGCTCAGGAAGGCTGGTCACCGGTGCGTTCGGATCGTCCAGCACCAGATCGGGATACCGGGCGCAGATCGATATCAGATAGACGTACAACGCAATGAGCAGCCCACCGATGACCCAAGGGGTCAATGCCTTGCCCGTAAACTGGCCGATCAGATCGACCAGAAAGAAGACACCGAACCCGATGACGACTGCGTTGCCGAGAATCAGCGCACCGGTCGAGAAATACCGTTCCTTGGTTCCTGGGCTGGCGCTGCGGCGCATCGGAATGAAGATAGCGAGTTGCAGCACAATAACGATCAAGACCGCAATGAAGCGGTTCGTCGTCGAACCCAACAGCTCGAACAGTTCCCACAGATAGTACATGCCCCCGGCAATTGCCAAGATCGCCGAAATCGTGACCCCGAACGACAGCAGCGCCCATTTCAAGGGCTTCGGCTCGAGCGCGCGCGGCAGGCCCTGCATGTCGGTCTTCATCGCTTCCAGATGAACGATGTAAACCAACGCGATGTAGGAGATGATCGCCGGCAGGAAGGCATGCTTCACGACTTCAAAATAGGAAATGCCGACATATTCGACCATCAGGAACGCCGCCGCGCCCATAACCGGCGGCATGATCTGTCCGTTGACGGAGGAGGCCACCTCAACCGCACCGGATTTCTCTGCCGAGAAGCCGACCCGCTTCATCATCGGAATGGTGAAAGTACCAGTCGTCACCACGTTGGCGATCGAGGACCCTGAAATCAGCCCCGTCATACCGGACGCCACGACAGCGGCTTTCGCCGGACCACCACGCATATGGCCCATCAGGGAGAACGCGACCTTGATGAAATAGTTGCCGGCGCCCGCCTTATCCAATAGCGCACCGAACAGCACGAAGAGGAAAACCAAATCGGTCGAAACCCCAAGCGCGATGCCGTAAACGCCCTCGGGCCCGAGCCATTGGTGATCCGCTACGGCACCAAAACTGGCGCCTTTCCATGCGAGGAACCCTGGTGCGAGAGGTCCAAGGAATGTGTATCCAAGGAAAAATATCGCGACCACCATCAAGGGTGGCCCCAATGCGCGCCGCGTCGCTTCCAGCAACAATACCATACCAACACAAGCCACAACGATGTCCATGGTATTCGGGTTGCCGGGACGGTCGGAAAGACGCGATCCAAGCAGTGCGTCGCTCAGCGCTGAATCGAATGCAAATAAATAAAGGGTGCAAAGGGTACCAAGAATCGCCAGCATCCAGTCGAGAATTGGCACGACGTGTCGTGGCGACCGTTTCGTCGCAGGATAGGCCAAATAAGCGAGAAAGATCGCAAAAGCTAAGTGGATGGGCCGCGCTTCCTTGCCAGAAAAGACACCCCAACCGATCTGGTAGGGAATCGGCGATGCGATCCAGACCTGCCATACGGCCCACGCCAATGCGAGGCCGGAGAGGAGCAGCATGACAAACCGGCTATCCGGTGTACGTCCGCCGGTATCCGTCGACGCGACCAGATCGTCCAGTTCCTGCGAACTTACCTGCGATTCGCTGCTTTCGGCGTTACTCATGGCAGCCTCCCCAGAGTTCCTGCGTACGCTCTATCGAATAGGCCCATTCAGACAACGGGCCGTTCTTAATCCTTAAAAGAAAACGGGCGGAAACGTTATCGTTTCCGCCCGTGGCCGGATTTATTTCCAGCCCTTTTCCTTGTAGTACCGCAGCGCGCCTTCGTGCAGCGGTGCGGACAGATTGTTGACGATCATCTTCGACTCTTCGAGATGTCCGAACGCCGGATGCATCTTGCGGAACCGCTTCATGTTGTCGAACACTGCCTTGACGATCTGATAGACCGTATCGGCATCCGTCTTGCTCGACGAAACGAATGTGGCGCCAACGCCGAACGTGGTTACGTCCTTGTCGGTACCTTTGTAAATACCACCCGGAATGGTCGCCATGGCGTAATAGTCGTTGTCGGCGGCCAACTTCTTGATCACCGCATTATTAGCATTGACGATGCGCGCATCGCACGATGTGGTGGCTTCCTTGATCGAGCCGTTCGGATGGCCCACCGTGAAGACGATGGCATCGACCTTGCCGTCGCAGAGCGCTGCGGACTGTTCGGAGGACTTGAGCTCCGAGGCAAGTGCGAAATCGCTCATTTTCCAGCCCATCTTCTCCATGACGACTTCCATGGTGCCGCGCTGTCCGGAACCGGGGTTCCCGACATTGACGCGTTTGCCTTTGAGGTCATCGAAGCTCTTGATGCCGGAATCGGTACGGGCGACGACCGTGAAGGGCTCGGGATGAACCGAGAAGACCGCCCGCAGCTCCTTGAACGCACCGTCCGGGAACTGCTTCGGCGCCGTTCCGTTATAGGCGTGATACTGCCAGTCAGACTGAGCAACACCCATATCTAGGTCGCCCGCACGGATACCATTGATGTTCTTGGTGGAACCGCCGGTCGTGTGCGTGCACTTGATGTCGTGTTTCTTCGTGCCACGGTTGACCAATTTGCAGATCGCGCCGCCGACTTGGTAGTAGACGCCGGTCTGACCACCGGTGCCGATCGTGATGAACTTCTCGGCGCTGACCGGCACGGCCGCGAACGAGAGCGCGACAACCGCGGCTGTCGCCAATATTGCTTTCTTTAAAGACATCGAAAGTCTCCTTAGGTTCTGTTTCATACTGTCTGGGCCCCTGTGAATGCCCATGGCGGCGCATACGTTGCCGGACACGGATACCGACCCGATCGGACGTTCAATTTTTGAATTAAAAGGCGGGGAACAACGACGATGTCGCGCGGTTGACCCGCGTAGATTGTTGCGTTCTTTAGACCAGACAACGGTCACGCATCTTCCCCCTGTATAAGCGGTCTCTTGGTTGAACCGTTACACAGTGTCACGTAAAAGCAATATTGGACCCGTGTCAACGGGCCCGTAACGCATATTGCGTTGAAACTTCTTCTTTTATTTCCCGCCTAGGTCGACGTCGACTCGATTGCGGCGTCGACGGCGTCGCCCAATCGCTCGGTTATGTCCGCCACATGGGACTCGTCGATGATAAAAGGCGGCGCAAGCAGGACGTGATCGCCCTGTATGCCATCAATCGTCCCGCCCATCGGGTAACACATCATCCCGCGAGCCATCGCTTCCTTCTTGATCCGAGCGTTGAGCTTCAACGAAGGATCGAACGGTTTCTTGCTCGCGCGGTCGGCGACCAATTCAATGGCGCGGAACAGGCCGCGGCCGCGAATATCGCCGACATGATGATGGTTGCCGAACCGGTCGTGCAGCGCATCGTTTAGGCGTTCACCCATGGCCCGCACATTGGCAAGCAGCCCTTCCTCCTCGATCGCGGTCTGAACGGCCAGCGCCGCGGCACAGGCGACCGGATGGCCCATATAAGTATGGCCGTGCTGGAAGAAGCCTGAGCCGTCTCGGATGGCGCCGTAGACTTTCGTAGATGCCAGCGCCGCGCCGATCGGTTGGTAGCCGGCACCCAGCCCCTTGGCGCATATCAAGATGTCCGGCGTCACACCGTCCTGCTCGCAGGCATACAGCGTGCCGGTTCGGCCCATGCCACACATGACTTCATCGAAAATCAGCAGCACACCGTATTGGTCACAAATCTCCCGAATGCGTTTGAAGTATCCCGGGACCGCTGGGACCGCACCTGCCGTTGCCCCGACGACGGGCTCGGCAAGGAACGCCATGACTGAATCGGCACCGAGTTCGAGAATTTTCGCTTCCAGCTCGTTCGCGGTGCGCAGGCCGTACTCGGCTTCACTTTCATCATCCCGCTGTTCGCGATAGGAGAAACACGGCGCGATATGATGGGTATCGATCAGCAGGGGCTCGAACATCTCGCGCCGCCACATATTGCCACCCGCGGCCAATGCACCGAGCGTGTTGCCGTGATAGCTCTGCCGCCTTGTGATGAAATGGTGTCGTTGCGGTTCGCCTATCTCCACGACATATTGCCGCGCCATCTTGAGCGCCGCCTCCATCGCTTCCGACCCGCCGGAAACGAAATAAACCGACTCGAGCCCATCCGGAGCCGCGGCAATCATCCGGTCGGCGAGGTCTTCCATCGGCTGATTGGTAAAGAAGCCCGTATGGGTAAAGGCAATCTTATCGACCTGATCCTTGATCGCCTGATTCACCTTGGGGTGGCTGTGCCCAAGGCAGGACACAGCAGCACCGCCGCTGGCATCCAGATAGCGGTTCCCTTCCGTGTCGACGATATAGATGCCGTCACCATGCGACGCCACCGGCGGCACCGCGCGCGCATTACGGTGAAATACATGACTCATTGAGATTCTCTTTCGTTCTAGTGTCCGCTAGCGCCGTCGGGAAGCCTTGTCTTTTGGGTTGTCGTTTTCTTCGCCATTGACCAGCGTCCATTCGACCAGTCGCCGCATTGTCTTGCCGAGCGCATCGTCAAATCCGCCGATGATTGCCTCCATCGAATTCTCTTTGACGTCCACCATAAATTCGAAGTTTTTCGACGCGACAATCGCCCGCCGCGGCATCTTAATCAGCTTTGCGTTGATCCGGACCCGGATCATCGGTGGGGGCACATTGCCGAGACCATTGTCCGTGTTCTGCGGCAGGCGCTGCGCATATTCGGCTTGGAATTCACGCAATTCAGTCTTCAGAACGTAGTCCGCCCGCAAACCTATCGCTTCACGGCCGACCGCGACGATGCGACCGGAATTCTCAAACGACTCAACGATAAGCGTCTGGATCATCTTGGGTGCAAGATCTGTCCAATTCGCAAGCTGAAAATAACGCATCTCGATTGGGCTATCGCGCAGCGCAATCCGCGCCGAATTGATACCTGCGGGCGACTGTGGAATCTCGACGAGAAGCTGCCAATCGACCGACGGCATCGTGTCGGGGAACGTGCTCTTCGGCGTCAAGATATACATGCGGGGTGGCGCGCCGCTGCCCGGCAGCTCGACCGAACATGAGGCAACAAGAACCGCTACCGCCACGACAATGCTCAGCCGGGCCGCTAGTTGATTCGTAAACCGTCTCATCGCACCCCAACTCCCTGCTGCGCATTGCCGAAGAGGAACCGCGCCGGATCTCGCTCGATCTGACCGGATATTCGCGATAATGCCGTGACCAAGGTCCGTATCTCCGTCATTAGCTGCGTAAATTCGTACAGACCGGAATTGGTAAAGTTGGAGATTGGCTCCTGATTCTCGGCCAGCAACTCCGTGAGTTGGTCCTGCGACCGGTCAAGACTGTCAGCCGCCTCCTTCACCGCCGCGAGAGTCGCTTTCGTTTGCGGCCCGATATCCGTCATCGTGCCGGACATGGTCTTCGTTAAACTGCTGATTTCGCCGATAGTCGCGCGCGCATCATCGGTGATCAGATTAACGTTACTTCTGACGTCACCCAACGTACCTTTAGCTTGATCCGACAGCGTGTCGACCGTCCCCCGCAGATTTTGAACAAGCAAGCGGACTTCCGCCGATGCTATTTTCAGCTCGGAAATAGCTTCGGCGCCACCCGACAATAGGCTCCGGATATCGTCCGAACCCTCCGCAAAGGAACCGGAAATCTCCTTGATGTTAGACATCGCCGCGGCGAAGTTTTCCTGATTCGCATTGCCAAGCAGCAGGTTGGCGCGATCTACCAGTGAGATAACCCGGTTGATGAGTTCCGGCGCCGCGTCGATAACTTCCTGCAATTGCGACGCTTTGGATTTGATCACCGGATTGCCGCGCCCGGGTATCCGCCGCAACCGCGGCGCATCGTGCGTTCCCCCGGTTATCTGTACATAGGCGATACCGGTGATTCCCTGAAATTCCAATGATGCGACCGTGTCTTCCTTAATCGGCGTCTCGTTCGGAACTTCGATGGTCACCTTCACCTGCTCGACATTCTTCGGGTTGATTTTCATATCGGTCACGACACCGACCGGAACGCCGCGATAACGGACCGGGTTGCCCGTTTTCAAGCCCGTGACCGAACCTTCGAACAGGAGATCGTAATACGCGAACTCTTCATCGAGCTCGATATCGGCGAGCCAAACGACAGCGCTCACCAGGCCCATCAGCAATATGAGCGTAAAAGCACCGACGATAATGTAGTTGGCCTTGGTTTCCATGCGTTAAAGCCTGTTATCTAACGCCGCCCGGGCGCGGGGACCGTGAAAGTAGGACTGAATCCAAGGGTGCGCATCCTGCATGTGTTCGGCCATTGTGCCGAGGCGGACACGTTTGTCCACCAGAACGGCAATGCTGTCGCAAATCGCCGACAGGCTGTCGAGATCATGCGTGACCATAAAGACGGTAAGGCCGAGCCCCTTTTGCAACTCGGCAATGAGATTGTCGAACGCTGCGGCACCGATCGGATCGAGGCCCGCCGTCGGCTCGTCGAGAAACAGAATCTCCGGATCGAGAGACAGCGCTCGGGCCAGACCGGCGCGCTTGCGCATGCCACCGGAGAGTTCGGAGGGAAATTTCGGTCCCGCATCCGGCGGCAAGCCGACCATGCCGATCTTCAGCGCGGCCAACTCGTCCATGAGGCTGCGCGACAGGTCGAGATGTTCGCGCATCGGCACCTGAATGTTCTCCGCAACGGTCAGTGAGGAAAACAGCGCCCCGTTCTGAAACAACACGCCGGTGCGCCGCTGCACCGTATCCAGAGCCTGCCTCGCATCCTCTCCCAGAACTTCGATATCGCCTTCGCGCGGGCGATTGAGCCCCAGTATCGTGCGCAGCAACACGGATTTTCCGGTACCGGATCCGCCGACGACTCCGACGACCTGACCACGGCGAATATCGAGATCAAGGTTGTCGTGAATGACCTGAGTTCCGAACTGCGTTCGAAGCCCGCGCACCTTGATGACCACGTCCGTGTCCATTCCGTTATATTCCGAGCATTCCGTTATATCCCGAGATAGGCGAACACGATGGAGAAGGTCGCATCCGCTATAATGACGAGCACGATGGATTCGACGACGGATTTCGTCGTCAGGCGCCCAATGCTTTCGGCGCTGCCGCCGACCTGCAGCCCTTCATAGCAACCGACCAGTCCGATCAGAAACGCGAAGACCGGCGCCTTGACCATGCCGACAATGAAATTTTTCAAGGTCATCGCATCGGCAAGCTGGCGCACGAACTGCGTATAGGTCACGTCCAGGGTCGCGACCGCCATAATGGTGCCGCCGGTCAGCGCCGCGACATTCGCGAAAAACGTCAGCAGCGGCAACGTCAGCAACAGCGCGTTGATCCGCGGCAGGACCAAAACCTCGATCGGATCGACGCCGGTCGTGCGCAAGGCGTCGACTTCCTCATTGACCTTCATCATGCCGATTTCCGCCGTGAAGGCGGAGCCGGAGCGGCCGGCGATCAAGATCGCCGCAATAAGGACTCCGATTTCGCGCAGGACGAGGATAGCCAGCCCGTCGGCGGTGAATATCTCGGCGGCAAACTTGCGCAGTTGCTCGGCGCTTTGAAACGCCAGCACGACACCGATGAGGAATAGCAGCAGGCCCACGATGCCCATTGCGTTCAGGCCGGTTTGCTCAATCTGGTTGACCAGAGAGACAATCCGCATACGCCGCGGCCGCACGATCACGCGCAGCATCGTGATAATTGTCAGGCCAAGGAAGTTGAGCAAGTTGAGGCCTTCCTCAGCCGCCTCGCAGACGGATTTGCCGACTCGGCTGACGAATTCCACGAGCACGCCCGGGCGTTCCCGCTCGATTTCCGGATGCGCCTTGTCCGCCTGTTCCACGAGATCGAGAAGCGGTGCGTAGTGCGGATCGAGGCCGGCTAGTCGGGCATCAATGCCATCGTCGGCGAAGTCGCGCCGAGTCCGGTACAACAGCCAGGCCCCTGCCGTATCGAGGCGGGTGATGCCGGAAAGATCGAGTTCTGCCTGCTTGGTGCCGTTCAAATGCGTTGCTTTAATCCGGCTATCGAGAACGGATACGGCATCGATCGTCCAGGACCCTTTCGCCGAAAGGACGGGCCGGCCATCGGTGCCGACGCTTTCGATCCATTCCGGTTCCTGGTCCATCGTCATCCCAAACGGCCATTTCGTCGCATTCAGGCCCTACCCTTGAGCAGTCGAATACCACACTCCGCAGGTCCGAAAAAGCGCCGACCACGCGCGTTGCGGCAAAGCGCCGCCGCAGGTAAAGTCCTGCGCCGTCTATTCCCCTCTAAGCAGGCAATCGCGACATGGACCTCAAAGATCATATCCGCGCCATCGCGGACTTCCCGAAGCCCGGCATTCTTTTTTACGATATTTCAACCATGCTCGCGCATCCGGGTGCGTGGCGGCATTGCGTCTCGCAACTGACAGAGGCGGTAGCGCCACAAAAACCGGACTTGCTTATCGGTATCGAATCGCGCGGATTTCTCGTCTCCGCCCCCTTGGCGCTCGAACTCGGATGCGGCTTCGCGATGGTGCGCAAGAAGGGCAAACTGCCAGGCGAGACGATCTCCTTCGAATACGACCTCGAATACGGCACGGATACGATCGAAATACAGGCCGACGCCATCGAGGCCGGTCAGCGGATCGTTGTCCTGGACGATTTGCTCGCGACGGGCGGCACCCTGGCCGCGTCGATCGCATTGGCCCGCCAGGTGGGCGGGGACGTACGCGCCAGCGCCTGCATCATCGAACTCAGCTTCCTGGGTGGCCGCGAGAAACTCGATGTCCCGTTCACCTCCCTCGTCGCCTACGACGACTAGCCCACGGGATCAGGCGGCTCGCATGGCCGCCGTATCGCGAACTGCACGCATAACCATCACAGCGCCCGCCAGCGCATCCCAGCCGGAGGTATGCCCCATTCGATCCAAGGCGGTCAGGCGGGCGGGCAAGGCCCCGCCGCGGCCGCACAGCACATCGTTCAGGAGTAAGTGCAATGGTTCGCTCGCAGCGCCTTCGCTGGCTGCCGCCAGATGCGCGGCACTGATAGCGCCGACGTCGTGCGTTTCGATGGTCTCGTAAAGATGTGCTGCGATATCCGCCCGATCCAGAGCATGGGCCGCAACCATCGCGCCGCCCAGGAAATCGTCTCCCGACGGCGTCAATCCCGGCCCAAGCCCGATAAGATTCCCCGTTTCCGATGGAACGGAATCTCGCTTACCCGCCAACGAGTCCGCAAGCCAAAGGCCAAGACGCGCAGTCGGCAATCGCGCGCGAGCGCCTTCCGGGCTCAACACTTCATCCGATACGAAGGCGCCGAGACCTGCGGATGGCGTGCGGCCGACAACCGCGCACCGCAGAGCGGCAAGACCACCCACTAAACTGTCCGCCGTCCAGCCATATGGTTTAGGCGGCAGCCAAATTCGGGCGTTCCCAATTTTCGGGGCATAGCGCATGCCAGGATGAAGAGCATCCAGATCTCCGCACGCTACGCTAAGCGGGCCGTCATCCAGCGTCGGCGAAATCAGGCAGATCAACTCCCTGCCAACCTCGACATAGGCGCTGCGGTCGAACACTGCGATCACGCAGCCGCCATACCTGTTTTGCAAAATTCGGCGGGCGATATAGCCGATCCGGGTTACCGCCGTCACGCAACACCCAGACGTTCGGCGATACCGACCAGCGCCGCGTCGAAACAGGCAAGCGGCGCCTTCACGACGCCGGCACCGACCTGCCCGCGGCCCGGCTCCTTATGCGCGATGCCGGTATTGATCGTCGGCGCGATTCCGCTTTCGACGACGAGGCGGACGTCGATGCCCGCCGGGACGCCTTGATAATCGAGCGAAGGTATCGTCCATTCCGGATTTTCGCCGACAGTGATCTCGCCCATATCGCGGGTAAAGAGCGCCGCTTCCGACGCATTTCCGGCACCGACAAAACCGGCAACCGCTGGCGCCGCGGCCATGGCGAAACCGCCCAGCCCGATCGTTTCGACAATCGTCGAATCGCCCATGTCGGGATTGGCATCTTCCGCCCCGTAGCCTGGGAAATAGAGGCCTTCCGGCATCTCCACCGGCGCGGTAAACCACCTATCGCCGGTACCGCTGACGCGAATCCCGAAATCGGTGCCGTTGCGGCTCATCGCGGTAACGATCGTCGAGCCTTCGATATCGCGCACTGGGTCCATGATCGCCTTGCCCATCGCCATCGCGACGTTCAGATAGAATTGATCATTGCCGGCGATGAACGCGAGCGATTCCGCAAGCGCCGCCGTGTCGGTCGCGACGCGCGCCAGTTCCGGCGCCAAGGCACGCAACAGCAGCCCGCTGCAAGCGACGTTCCGCTGGTGCATTTCGTCGCCCATCGTAAGGCCGCGCGCGGTCAGCACCTTCAGCGCAATCCCATCCGACTGGCGCAACGCGGCGCCCATGGCCGGCCCCAACACGTCGCGCAGCCAGCGCAATCGGTCCAGCACCTCTTCGTCATTGCCGCCGAAACGCATGACCTTGCCGAGCCCTTCGTTGATCGTGCAGTAGGACCGGTTCCCCGTTGTCCGGTTCTCAACAACCATCACCGGTTGGCGGAGCGTCGTCATCCCGGTCATAGGACCGACCGCGCCGAAATCGTGATTGGGATGGAACATGAGCTCCCCGGCCGCGGCCAGGCGCTCGCCATCCTCCAGGTCCCGGGCCCAGCCTTCGAACACGGCGATTCCCGCAATCGCACCGCGCATCGGCCCACACATGCGGTCCCACTCGATTGGCGGCCCTGCATGCAGAATCATGCGCTCCTCAAGCCCGGTCAGCACCTCGCCTGCCGGCAAGACGTCAATCAGCACCGGATCGGCGGTCAACATTCGCCGCAGCGCTTCCTGATTGGCCAGTTCGATCTTCTCCATACGGCCGGCTCTATTCACTCAGCTTCGAGAGCAGATCCGCCAGTTTCGCGTCGCCACGTGCCGGCGGCGACCAGTCGACATGCACGGTCGGGACCCCGTTGCTTTCCAGCTCCCGCGCGAAGCCTTCCAAACCGACATTCACGACGTTTAACGGCGCATCGAGCAGGTCAGGCTTTTGCTTGTTATCTTCCGTCACGGATACGTCCCCCGTTTGCATCCCGTTTTCTAACGGTCTGGCGCCTCGGTGACCAGACTCTCGAGGTCGAACCGGTCGACCTCTTCCAGCAATGCCGCGAATCCGTTCGCGGCCGCATCGACGGCTTTCTTTCCCCGAACGGCGTCAGCCGCCGCCGCGTTGCCAACCGCACCGGCCCTGTTCAAATCTTGTGTCTCCCAGGCGAACGACGGCTGCGCGGTGGGCAACAAAAACGAATAGGACTGCGCCATCTCCGCGCCGAAGGAGGCGAAGGTCTCAGCCTTCGTCATGTCGACGAGGTTGGGGCGCAGATGCAGCATCATGGACGTCTCGATCTCGCCGCCATGGATACCATGCCGAACTTCCATCGGATCGAACAACATTTCCAAATCGACAAGATCGTACCAGTTCGCGGCAACCGCCAGCATGCCGTGCTGGATGCGCAAGTCACGCGCGACGATGTCCATCACGGCGGGATTGCCGCCATGGCTGTTGAACAGCACCAGCTTGCGGACGCCGGCCCGGGCGACGCTATCACCGATATCGTTCCAGTGACGGATAAGCGTCTCCGCCGATATGGACAGTGTTCCGGGAAAACGGTTGTGTTCGTCGCTCTTGCCAATGGTCTGCAGCGGCAACACCAGGACAGGAAGCTCCGGCGCGAGGTGCTCAAGCGCAGCGCCTAGAACGCCTTCGTTGATACAGGCATCAACCGATACCGGGAGATGCGGACCATGCTGTTCGATCGCCGCGACGGGCTGCACCGCGATCACCCGCGCCGCGTCCAGTGCGGCGAAATCGACCGTACTGAGGTCCTGCCAATAGCGGCTCGGCAGCGCGGTCATCGTCCCTCAGCCATATCCCTTGCCTCGGTCGGACGTCCAGACCGTGGCTTTACCCCGCCCGACCCCGACATCGATCGACAATTCGATTTCCGACCCTTTGAGGTGCGCCTCCACTCCCGCCGCGTCGTAACCGCCGAGCACCGCTCCCTCCCGCGCCACCGGCATGCCGCCGACATCGATATCGAGCCGGTCCCGGTCCGCCTTCTCCCCCGACTTGCCGACTGCCATGATCATGCGACCCCAGGGCGGCAGAACTTCTGCCATGGACACCTTGAAGAGCGTCGCGGACGCAATCGTGCGTCCGATAGTCCGGGCGGCGCGCATCGAGGCCGCACCCGTCACATGCAAGGTCACGAACCGCGACGCACCTTCCGCATCACGCACGATCGCCTGCGACAATCCAATGCAGACTTCTTCCAAGGCGCGGCAGAAATCCTTCAACGCCGGATCGCGGTGACCCGTAATACGCGGATGTCGGGCCGCACCGGTCGCGCACAGGAACAGGGAGTCGCTGGTCGATGTATCGCCTTCGATCGTGATGCAATTGAAGGACCGGTCCGCTGCGTGCGTCAGCGCCTTTTGCAACACCGCCGCCGGAATCTTGGCGTCGGTGAACACGAAGTTCAGCGTTGTCGCCATATCCGGGTGGATCATCTGCGTGCCTTTGCCAATGCCGTTGATCGTCACCGTCGCGTCACCGATTCGGGCCGTACGGACGACACCCTTCGGTACGCTGTCCGTCGTCATGATGGCGGCAGCGGCTTCTGTCCAGACATCCGGTTTCACACGTCGATGCAGACCGGCCAATTTGCCAGGGATCAGTTTCGGCGAAAAGGTTTGGCCGATTACACCTGTGGAAGCGACGAACACTTCCTTATCGCGGCAGCCGATTACTTCTGCGGCCCGTTTCGCAGTCGCCCGGACGATATCGTCGCCGGCGCGCCCGGTGAACGCGTTCGCATTGCCTGCATTGACGACAATGGCCCGCGCCTTGCCGCCAGGAAGAATTTCGCGGCACCATTTGACCGGCGCCGAGGCGGTCAGCGACCGTGTGAAGACCCCCGCAATCTGCGTTCCCTTGCGCAGCTCGGCCAACAACAGATCGGTTCGCCCCTTATAGGCAACCCCGCATGCGGCGGTCGCAAACGAGACACCTTCGATGGGCTGCATATCGGGAAATGCCGGCTTGGCCAGCGGCTTGCGTCTCGCCATTTCTCGTTAATCCTCATTTAAAACCGTGCCGGTCAGTCCCAAGGTAACGCGCCGCCGCGGGCTACGGCAATCGCATCCAGAATATAGTCCAGGACCGGCAATCGGGTTTCAACGATTACGCCAACCTCAAGGCCCGCCGTTGTCAATTGCTCGAAACCAGCCGTATCGGCATTGATCCGCAACGACACCTGCCGAAAGCGCTGCCCCTGCGGGTCTACATTGGTGTTCCGGCCGACATCAACCAATACACTCGGAATATTGGCAGAACCGACGTTCACAATTGCACGCTCGTTCGGACGCAACGTGGCACTTTCCGATGCCGGCAATTTTACATCGACGAACAAGGCCTCCATGAGCGGTGCGATTTCGGCCAGGACCTGCCCGGCGCGAACATCTCCCGCTGCTGCGCGCCCGACGGTCCCCCGCATTGGCGCACGAACCTCCGTCGTCACCACACGTCCCGTACTGTCCGCCAAGGCCTGTTGAACCGCCGCCAGTTCCGCGTTCTTTTCGCTCAGATCCTTCCGGGCGTCGGCACGGAACGCCGTCACAGTTTCTTTCAATCGCCGCTCGGATTCCTGCAAAGACGCTTCGAGCCTTGGGATCGTGAGCGTGGCGCTTTCCCGTTTCGCTTCAAGCTCCTGCACTTTCTGCTGAAGGCGGAGGGATTCAAGCTTTGGCGCAACGCCGCGGGACACCAGCGGCGCGATAACGTCCAGTTCCTGCTTTGCCAGATCGCGCGCTTGTTTGAAGCGCACCGCGGCCGCCTTTTGCTCCGTGATCTCCAGCCGGTTTTTCGCCGCTGTATCCCGAAACACCTGGAGCTGCTGGACTAGTGATACCTTCTGCTCGTCGAATGTCTCTTGCTCCTGCGCCGCCGCCGCTGTCCCGACCAGGTCATCGGAGAACACGATATCTTCCGCGCCTCCGACCACCGCTTCAAGACGGTCGATCATTGCGCGCACCGCCCGATCTTTCGATCTTAACGCATCTGCATCGGCTGTTTCTTCCGCGGTTTCGATCCGAAACAATAGCTGGCCTTGGTCGACAACCGGTCCGTTTTGTAGTGCCTGTGTGCTCACCGTGCCGGCAACGGGACTAAGCATCAGCCGCGGTTTGCCGAATGGGGCAACAGTGCCCGTACCGCGCATGGCGGAGGCAAGCGTGAAATCCTTGGCCAGATACATCAGGGCCCCGGCCCCAGCTATCACGGCCAGCAGCAATAACTGCGCGAAGGAGCCAACGGATGCGCGACGCCTCGTGCCGGTCGATGCGGTCGTCATAGTTCAGCCCCCGATGTAGGCTTGATATGGCCACCCTGAAGCGCATCGAGAACCTCCTGCTTCGCGCCGTCCGCGATGATTTTGCCGCCATCGATGACGATCAACCGGTCGACCAATTCCAGCATCGATGCGCGGTTCGTTATCAGCAGAAGAGTCTTGTCCGAAATCGCACTTGCCAGCCTTGCCCGAAACCGGCCTTCCGACGTGTTGTCAAGGGCGCTGGTCGGCTCGTCGAGCAGCAGAAGGGCTGGGTCACACAGCAACGCCCGTGCCATCGCAATTGCCTGCCGCTGACCGCCGGAGATCGCATGTCCGCGCTCACCGACCGGCATATCGTAGCCGAGCGAATGTCGACTCGTAAATTCATCGACACCGGCAATCTGTGCGGCCCGTCGAATCGCATCGTCATCGTATCCCGTCATGCCGACCGCGATGTTGTCCTTCACCGACCCCTCGAAAAGATGAATATCCTGCGGAACGCTGCCGATTGCGGCTCGCAGCGTGGAAGGATCGATGGATTGGATATCCGTGTCGGCCATCGCAACGACACCGTTCTCCGCCTCGTACAGACTCAGGAGCAGGCGCGCGACGGTGCTTTTCCCGGAGCCAATTCGCCCGATCAACCCGACCTTCTCGCCCGGTTCGATACGGAACGAAACGTTTTCAAGCGCAGGCGACTCCTGGCCTGGATAGCGAAACGACACTTGCTGGAAAGCGACGCCGCCGTTGATTCGTTTGGGTCCGGCGAAAATTTGGCCCGCCGGCCGTTCCGCCGGGATATGCATGAGAGTATCGATCGAATTGATAGCGGCGCCGGCGCGATGAAATACGACCAGCGCCGCCAGGACCCGGTCCAGCGGCGCCATCGCGCTCGCCGCCAGCATCGACATCGCGATCAGGCCGCCGAGCGTCAGCGACCCCTCGGTAACCGAATAAACGCCGACTCCGATGACACCGAAGGTCGCGAAAGCGGTCACGGTCCCGGAAACGTTCGAAAAACCGGCCGCCAACCCCTTGGTAAGCCGGGAAGCACTCATCACCTCGCGCAAACAATCTTGCCAGCGGTCAAGCATGTGGCGTTCCAGCCCCACACTTTTGATGGTCTCGAGACTCGTCGCCGTTTCCATGGCCAGACCGAGACGGCTACGCGTACTCTCGTGAATACGCGACGACGGCGCCATCAAAAACAACTGCAGAATCAAGCTGAAAAAAACGATAACCGCGGCAGCAGCCAGTGGCAGGAACGCAACCGGCCCGCCAAGCGCATAGATGACGGCAATGAACAGGATCACGAAGGGCAAATCGATCAGAGCGAGAACTGGCGCCGCGCTCAACATTTCGCGCACATCGTCCAAATCAGTCGCCATACCGGCGAGAACCGCTTCCGCGTTGGGGCGGTGCGCGAACCGGGCGGTAAGGATGCGCTGAAACAGTCGCTCGCCAATATGCTCGCTTGCGGCGCTGCCGGCACCATCGACGAAAATGCTACGCAACATATTGAGCGCAAAGCCAAAGCCGAAGGCTGTGGCGACCCCAATTGCGAGCCACCAGAGTGTTTGCTCCGCAAAATTCGGAACAAGGCGATCGATGACGATCATCGCAAACAGCGGACCGGCAAGCGCGAGCACATTCACCAGGACCGCAACGACAACGACTTCCAGATAGATGCCCCAGGATGCAAGAAGTGTGCGCCAAAACCAACCGTGCGCCCGCGCCACCGTTATCGCCTCCATCTTCGGTGCGCGCACCGTATCCGGTCCGTCCTCAACTGCCATCTGTCCCCCGAAACCATTCATGCAGCCTCGTCTTCGATGAGGACCATAAGGGGATTCGCTGTGGAATGCGATCCGGATTAGCGATGGAATCGGTACGCTAATATGGTATCCCGAGGGCGCAATGTCTCAAGGAGAATAGGGTCCGTCATGCCGGATACAGCACACGATTTAATCATTCACAACGGCGTTCTCATCGACGGGACCGGCGCGGACCGTATAACGGCGGACGTCGGCATCACTGGAGACCGAATCGACGCCATCGGTGACCTGAGCAGTCACACGGCCTCGGACCGCATCGATGCCGCCGGCAACATCGTCGCGCCAGGCTTCATCGACGTGCACACGCACGACGATCATGCACTGCTGTCAAAACCGGACATGGCCTACAAGGCCAGTCAGGGCGTGGCCACCGTCGTCGCCGGCAATTGCGGGATCAGCCTCGCGCCGCTGAGCTTCACCGGCGACAGACCGCCGCCGCCTTTGGACCTGCTAGGCGATGGATACCGCTTTCCCAAAATGGCCGACCTGTTTGCGGCCCTGGACGAGACGCCTCCGGCATTGAACGCGGCGCTGCTTTGCGGTCATACAACATTGCGCGTGGGAGCAATGGATGAATTGGGTCGTGGCGCGACCGACGATGAAATCGCCGCGATGCGGACCGAGTTGGCGGAAGCACTCGACGCCGGCGCAATCGGCATGTCGACGGGCCTGTTCTATCCGCCCGCCAACGCCGCGCCAACGGACGAGGTGATCCGGCTTGCCGAACTCCTCGGCCCGGCCGGCGCACTTTATACGACGCATTTGCGCGACGAAGGCGAACATCTTCAAGAGTCGTTGGAGGAAGCCTTCGAGATCGGCCGCGCCTCGGGTGCGAAGGTCGTTCTGTCCCATCACAAATCGGCGGGTGCGTCGAACTTTGGCAAGACGAAAGAGTCTCTGGCGCTCATCGACCGTGTCCGGACGGAACAGGACGTCACCCTTGACGTTTATCCCTACCATGCGTCTTCAACGGTCCTGAGCAAGAGCCGACTAGGCGAATCCCGAAGGGTCATCGTCACCTGGTCGGAAGCCCGCCCGGATGTCGCAGGACGGGATTTGGATGATATCGCCGCGGAGATGGGCTGCGATCTCGAAGAAGCGGTCGATGCGCTGCAGCCCGCCGGCGCAATCTATTTCGCGATGGACGAGGAAGACGTACAGCGGGTGCTGAAGTACCCGCACGCCATGGTGGCCTCCGACGGGCTGCCGCACGACGTATTTCCGCACCCCCGGCTGTGGGGCACTTTTCCGCGCGTACTAGGCCATTACAGCCGCGACCTTGGCCTGATTACGCTGGAGGACGCGGTGCATCGCATGAGCGGTTTGCCCGCCGCAGAGTTCGGATTGACTGACCGCGGCTCGATCGCCGTCGGCAACTATGCGGACATCGTGGTTTTCAACGCCGAAACGGTCATCGACCGCGCCGACTTCAACCATCCGACGGAAGCGGCGGCCGGTATCGAAATTGTCTTCGTCAACGGCAAGCCCGTCTGGCGTGACGGCGCACCGACAGGCGCGCGACCTGGCAAGGCACTGCGCCGGCAGGCGCTGCAAGCCGCGGCCGGAAGGTAACGCCTAGACCAGTTCGGCTAGATAATAGTGTGAGCGGGTCTCGCAAAGGCTCAGCCGCCATTCGACGGGCGCGCCATCCAGCGAAAATGCCGTCCGGTCGATTTCCAGCAGGGGCGTACCCGGTTCAATTTCGAGGAGTTCCGCAATGGCGGGTTCCGCCGCTTTAGCACGCAGCCGTTCTTCCGCCCGCGCCACCGTAACCTCGTAGCGCCGCTCATAGAGCTCATAAATCGTGTTCGGCAGGTCGCCGTCTCGCCCGATATTCGGAAACAGGGCCTCCGAAACGACAATGGTTTCCACGATGGCCGGAACGCCGCCGAGAACCCGGACACGCCGGATACGCGCGACAGGGTCGCCTTTCAGGAGTGCCAACTGCGCGGCTTCTGTGGCCGATGCCTTGCCGTACCGGCACGACAGAACCCGACTGTCCGGAAGTTGCCGCTCCGCATTTTCCCCGACCATATGGAAAAAATGGAACAGGGCGCGATCGAGATCGTGTTCCGCCACGAACGTACCCCGACCCTGGCGGCGAACTACCAGGTTCTCGGCAGCCAGCGCGTCCAGTGCCTTCCGCACTGTCCCCTGGCTGACACCAAACTCGACGCCGAGCTGTATCTCACTGGGCAGCATCGTCCCGGGACGCCACACACCATCGATGAGACGGCGCAAGATCAGTGCTCTCACTTGCGCGTAAAGCGGCTGCCTGGCCGGGTTTCCCGCTTTCCCAGGCCGCATATCTTTCGTCGAAATTTGGTTCACAGCCGATCCGTTGACACGAAGGCAATTCATATGTCTTATATAAGACATAGCAACAATCCGGTCGCAGGCCAACCGCCAACAATCCGTGCGATCGATATAAACCGCTTTTTAAAAAACGAATGTCACAGGAGGAACGATGAGCGCGCCCCATTTTGTTGTACATGACAACACCGATTCAGTCGGCGTCGTCGTGGTTGAAACGGTCGAAGCCAACACGGAAATGACCGGCTGGGTCATGGAAACCGACGAGACAATCACGATTACGGCGTTGGATGCCATACCGATCGGCCATAAGGTCGCGCTGTTCGACATTGCCGAAGGCGCCGACATCATGAAGTACGGGCATGATATCGGTAAGACTGTCTCCGCCATTGGCAAGGGGAATCACGTCCACACCCATAACCTCAAGACGAAGAAGTGGTAAGCAAGATGGCTACTCCTAAATCTTTCACCGGCTTCCGCCGCGAAAATGGCCGGGTCGGCATTCGCAATCATGTCGTCATTCTGCCGCTGGACGATCTGTCCAACGCGGCCTGCGAGAAAATCGCCAACAATGTCAAAGGCACGATTGCCCTGCCGCACCATTATGGCCGCCTGCAGTTCGGCGCGGATCTGGATCTGCACTTTCGCACGTTGATCGGCACCGGCTGCAACCCGAACGTTGCCGCCGTCATCGTCGTCGGTATCGAACCGTCCTGGACCAACCGTATCGTCGATGGCATCGCCAAGACCGGCAAACCGGTCGAGGGCTTTTGGCTGGAACGTAATGGCGAGCACAAGGTCGTCATGGAAGCCAGCCGCCGCGCTCAGGAACTCTCTCAGGACGCGAGCGAAAAGCAGCGCGAAGAGTGCCCCATCGAAGATCTGTGGGTCTCCGTCAAATGCGGCGAGTCGGACACGACGTCCGGACTCGGCTCGAACCCGACCGTCGGCAACTTCATCGACAAGATGGACCCGCTGGGTGTTACCAGTTGCTTCGGCGAAACGTCGGAAATCACCGGCGCGGAAACCGTTTGTCAGCAGCGTGGATCGACACCGGAAATCGGACAGAAATTCTTCAACACCTGGCAGGCCTATATGGACGAGGTGATCGAGCCGCATAAAACGTCCGACCTTTCGGAGAGCCAGCCGACCGCAGGTAATATCGAAGGCGGCTTGACGACGATCGAAGAGAAGGCGTTTGGCAACCTCGAAAAGATCGGCAAGAAAACCAGCTATATCGATGTGCTGGAACCGGCCGAGGCACCGAGCAAGGGTGCTGGCCTGTACTTCATGGATACGTCCTCGGCGGCTGCGGAATGCGTCACCCTGCAGGCAGCAGCGGGTTTTGCCGTTCACCTGTTCCCGACGGGGCAAGGCAACGTGATCGGCAATCCCATCGAGCCGGTTATCAAACTGACCGCCAATCCGCGAACAGCCCGCGAAATGGGCGAGCATGTCGATCTCGACGTGTCCGGCATCCTACGTCGCGAAATGAATTTCGACGAAGCCGGCGACCGGCTGATCGACATCACGGTGCGCACTTGCAACGGCCGCTTGACCGCGGCGGAAGCGCTGGGCCATCGTGAATTCGTCATGACGAAGCTTTATCGGAGCGCGTAACCCGCGTTCTGAGGGCTCTCTCTAATTGGAGTAAGAGAGACGAACCTCAAAGCAGCCCATACCGTCATTGGGTTTATAGCGATCCTCTTCGCCACCCTTTCCGCCGCGCCCATCAAGGCGGAAGGGTGGCCGAAGAAGCC
Source organism: Alphaproteobacteria bacterium (assembly GCA_012103325.1). Taxonomy (GTDB): domain Bacteria; phylum Pseudomonadota; class Alphaproteobacteria; order UBA8366. Next base: position 45,362 of record WLWY01000015.1, on the reverse strand, counting down.
GGTCGACTACATCATTCCGTTCGGCTACGGCGGCGAGTCCGGTATTACGGCCCGTCTGCAACGGCCCGTTTTTAAACAACTAACGGGATATGATCTCGTCATCTCACATAAACCGGGCGGTGGCGGCGCCGTCGTATGGTCGGCAATGAACGATATGCCGGATGACGGCTACACCATCATCGGAATCAACCTGCCACATATCATCATCCAGCCGCCGCGCGGCGCACGTTATAAGACCGAAGACATCGCCGCCGTGTATCTATTTCACTATACGCCCAACGCCTTGATCGTTGCCGAGGACTCGCCCTATGAGACCCTCGACGACCTCGTAAAAGACGCGAGGGAAAGGCCCGGAGAAATTCTCATTTCCGGCTCCGGCAAAGGCACTGCCAATCACTTGGCGCAGGTCCGGTTCGACAACGTCGCCGGCATCGAGAGCGGCTACCGCGCCTTTAAAGGCACCGGCGAATCGATCGCGGCTCTCCTCGCCGGTACGGTCGATGCCGCCTGGGGCTATACGACTGTGGCGATGAAGCACGAAGGCGACGTCAGGATACTCGGCGTCGCCATGGAGGAGCGTCATCCCAATATACCCGATGCTCCCACGTTCCGAGAGCTCGGTATGAATATGGTCGACGGAGCCTATCGCGGCATCGCCGTCCCCGCCGGCACGCAGAAAGCGGTGCGCCAGGAAATATCCGACCTCTTCGCCAAATTGAATCGGGATCCCGAATTCATCGCTCGCAAACAGGAGCTGGGCTTCGTGCCGCTGGACATCCCCTATGTCGATCTGCCAGCTTTCTTAGAGCAGCGCACGGAGACCTATCGCGCACTCGCACGCCGCGCCGGCCTAATCGAATAACGCTCGCGGTATCGGCAATAGATTGTTCGGAAGGCGCATATGAAAATCGTCGACATTCGCGAACGAAGCGTCACGCTCGCCTCGCAGATGCGCAACGCATCCATCGATTTCAGCAAGATGACGGCCAGTGTCGTCGCGATCGTCACGGATGTCGTTCGCGACGGAAAACCGGTGGTTGGCTACGGCATCGGATCGAACGGCCGTTACGCCCAGGGCGGCATCCTGCGGGAGCGGCTGATCCCGCGGGTCGTCGAAGCGCAACCCGAAGACCTCATGGACGAGACAGGCGGCAACTTCGACCCCGGCAAGGTGCTGACCTGCATGATGCAGAACGAGAAGCCCGGCGGGCACGGCGACCGGGCCGTGGCCGCAGCGGTCATCGACATGGCGATGTGGGATATTATCGCCAAGGTCGAGGAACAGCCGCTGTGGCAGATCATTTCCGACCGGTTCAATGGCGGTGCGCATGACGAACGCGTTCTCGTATACCCTGGTGGTGGCTACTACTATCCCGGCAAAGGACTCGAGCCGCTGCAAGATGAAATGCGCGGCTATCTCGATAAGGGCTACAAGGTGGTCAAGATGAAAGTCGGCGGTGCCGACCTCGACACCGACCTGTGCCGGATCGAAGCCGTCCTGGAAGTTGTCGGTGATGGCTCCAATCTGGCCGTCGACGCCAATGGCCGTTTCTCACTCGAAGATGCCATCGCATTCGGCAACGCCGTCGCGCCGTTCGGTCTGTTCTGGTTCGAAGAGCCGGGCGACCCGCTCGACTTCGCGTTGCAATCGAAACTGTCGGAACATTACGCCGGCGCAATGGCCACGGGCGAGAATCTGTTTTCGCTGCAGGACGCGCGCAACCTAATCCTCTACGGAGGCATGCGCCCGGACCGTGACTGGATACAGATCGATCCCGCCCTTGGTTACGGCTTCAGCGAGTACCTCAAGATCGACGAAATGCTGACGGCGCAGGGCTGGAGCCGGCGAAAACAGATACCGCATGGTGGGCATCAGCTTGGCTTCAACATGGCCGCCGGCATGCAGCTTGGCGGTTCGGAATCCTACCCGCTGGTATTCCAGCCGTGGGGCGGTTTTGCTGACGATGTCGATATCGTGGACGGATACGCGCGCCCGCATGATACACCGGGGATCGGCATCGAACTGAAATCCACCGCCTATCGCGAACTCAAAACCATAACGGAAACCTGATGGCCGATATCGTAATAACCGAATTCATGGATGACGACTCCGTCCGCGGCCTCGCCGCCAACTATGACGTCGTTTACGACTCCGACCTCGTCGACCGCCCCGACGAACTGGCTGCGATGCTCGAAGATGTCCCCGCCATCATCGTCCGCAACCGAACACAGGTACGCGGCGCATTGCTCGATGCGGCTGCGTCCCTCAAGGTGATCGGTCGCCTCGGTGTGGGACTCGACAATATCGACCTCGCCGCATGCGAGACCCGAAACATCGAGGTCTGCCCGGCAACTGGTGCGAACAACGTATCGGTCGCGGAATACGTCACGTCGACGATGCTGATGCTGCTCCGCGGCCCGGCATATAACGTCACACAGGCCGTTATCGCCGGACAGTGGCCCCGTACTGAAACGATCGGCCGCGAAGCGAGCGGCCGGCGTCTGGGTATTGTCGGGTATGGCGCTATCGGGCGCGACGTGGCGCAACGGGTGGCGCCCCTCGGTATGGCAATTGCCGCCTACGATCCCTTCCTGGCCAACGACGATCCCCGCTGGGGCGCGGTCGAACCGATGGCGCTGGACGCGCTGTTGGCGGCATCCGACATCGTCACCTTGCATGTACCCTTGACCGACGACACGCACCATCTGATCGATGCCAGCGCTATCAGCCGTATGAAACAGGATGCCATCGTGATCAACGCCGCACGCGGAGGCGTCGTCGATGAGACTGCGCTAACAGCCGCACTGCGCGAAGGCCGGCTCGGCGGCGCGGCGTTGGACGTCTTCGAAACGGAACCGGTGACTGCAGAGTCCAGCGGTCATCTCGCGAATACCCCGAATTTGGTTCTGACGCCGCATATCGCCGGCCTCACCGACGAGGCCAATCTGCGCACCAGTGAACTGACCGCCGCGAATGTCCGCCGCGTCCTGGAGACCTGACCATGAGCACGATCACACTATCGCTCGCCGAACTCGAATCCTTGATCATTCGCGCCTTGACCACCAACCGGACGAGCGCGCGCAACGCCGCGCAGGTCGCGGCCGCCATCGTCACGTCGGAGGCCGACGGGCTGAAGGGGCATGGCGCATCGCGCGTGCCGTTCTATGCGGCACAGGCGAACAGCGGCAAGGTCGACGGGAACGCGACGCCGGAATGCCATGAGGTCGGCACCGCGGCACGGCGCATCGACGCGAAGCAAGGCTTCTCCTACCCAGCTATGAACCTCGCCGTTGAGCAGTTGAGCGACTTGGCCGCAACCACGGGCATCGCGGCGGCGTCGATTGCAAACTCACACCACGCCGGTGCGGCCGGACAACCCGTGGAGCGTCTCGCACGCGCCGGTCTCGTTGGGCTGTTCTTTGCCAATTCGCCGGAAGCCATCGCGCCTTGGGGTGGCAACAAGGCGCTGTTCGGCACCGACCCCATCGCCTTCGCCGCACCGCGCCGGAACGAGCCGCCGCTGGTTATCGACATGTCGCTGTCCCGTGTCGCCCGCGGGAAAATTATGGTCGCAGCCCAGCAGGGCGAACCGATCCCCGAAGGATGGGCGCTCGATGCGGACGGCAATCCGACGACCGATGCCAAGGCCGCCATGGCTGGCACGATGGTCCCAATGGGCGATGCCAAGGGTGCGCAACTCGTCCTCATGGTGGAGCTGTTTGCGGCAGCCTTGACCGGCTCGCTGTTCGGCTATGAATCCAGTTCCTTTTTCGAAGCGGAAGGTCCAGCGCCCCGCACGGGGCAATTCCTGATCGCCCTCGATCCAGACCGATTTTCCGGCGGCGCCTTTGCCGACCGGCTGGAAACATTGGTCGACGCGATCCTCGGGCAGGAGGGAACGCGCATCCCCGGCGCCCGCCGCTTTGCGCTGCGTGCCGCCGCCGAGCAAGACGGCATCACCCTGCCGAGCGCACTGCATGACGAAATCAGCGCGATGGCAGGCTAAGCGGTTTCGATGAGTAGCGGGCACAATCGGGACATTTTGGCGGACGCGGCATCGCGAGCCGCGCGATATCTCGACACGCTTGACGACCGAAGCGTCCAGCCGGCCCCGGAAGCGGTAAACCGGCTTAAGGATGCGCTCGGCGAAACAATGCCCGAGCTACCGAGTGAACCCGAAGACGTTATCGCGCTTCTCGACGACATCGGGTCACCGGCCACGATAGCCAGTGCCGGGGGACGGTATTTCGGCTTTGTCACCGGTAGTGCACTTCCCGCAACCGTTGCCGCAAACTGGCTCGCCACGGCGTGGGATCAGAACAGTTTCAGCTCGGTCAGTTCGCCCGCCATTGCACCGTTCGAAGAAGCTTCCCTGCGCTGGATCAAGGAAGCCCTCGCCTTGCCGACAACGGCGGAAGGGACCTTCGTCACTGGCGCGACCATGGCGAATTTCACCTGTTTGGCCGCGGCCCGGCATCAGGTGCTGAAAAAGGCAGGCTGGGATGTTGAAAGCCAAGGGCTTTTCGGCGCCCCAGAAATCAATGTCGTCGTCGGGCAGGAAGTCCACGCGACAGTGTTTAAGGTGCTGTCCCTGCTCGGCCTCGGCCGTGACCGGGTAACCGTCGTTCCAGCCGACGATCAGGGACGCATGAGGTCGGACGCACTGCCAGCGCTTGAAGGACCGACGATCGTTTGCATTCAAGCCGGCAACGTCAACTCAGGCGCCTTCGACCCCGCTGATGCAATTATCGACCATGCCCATAAAGCGGGCGCCTGGGTCCATGTCGATGGTGCGTTCGGCCTATGGGCCCGTGCATCAACAACCTTTGCAGCGCTTGCGGACGATCTGGAACGCGCCGATTCCTGGGCGACCGATGCCCATAAATGGCTGAACGTCCCCTATGACAACGGCATCGCCATCGTCCGAGAACCCGACAGCCTCCGCCAAGCGATGTCGATCAGCGGCGCCTACCTTCTCGCCAGCGAACAGCGCGATCCCATCGATTATTCACCCGACAGCTCACGACGCGCCCGTGCGGTGGACGTCTGGGCGGCCTTGAAATCCTTAGGACGGCAGGGCCTCGCCGCGCTTATCGACCGGAATTGTCACCAGGCCCAGTGGTTGGCCGAACACTTGCGGAAGAGCGGCATTGACGTGCTGAACGACGTCGTTCTCAATCAGGTCATCGTCCATTTCGGAAACGAAAAACGCACACAACGTGTTGTCGACACCATCCAAAACTCGGGAGTCTGTTGGTGCGGCGGAACAACCTGGCAGAACCAGCCAGCCATGCGGATTAGCGTCAGCTCATGGGCGACCACGGATGATGACATCGAACGGTCCTTCGAAGCGATCAAAGCGGCGCATGAGGAAATAGCCCCATAGATTGAGCCGGATCAATCGTCCGACACGCGCGCCACGGTACAGTGCATCAGGAATAAGCGATGGTGCGAATGCGACATGCAACCAGACAATGACCCCGCGTATCGGTTCGGCCCCGACCTTTATTGCGGTTGGCGGGAGTCCGGGCTTGGAGACATCACAGAAGCGCTGGAAGACCGCCTGCTCTTCAACCTGATCGGAAATGTCGAAGGCCAGCGAGTCCTCGAAGTCGGCTGTGGCGAAGGGCATTTCGCCATCGGTTTGGCGCAGCGCGGTGCGCTCGTTACCGGATCGGACCCCAGCGCGGACATGATAGAGTCCGCTCATACCACCGTAAACGCCTCGGAAAGCCATTTCGATCTCGTTCGATCCAGCGGCGAGCGGCTTCCCTTCGCGGCCGCAAGCTTCGATATCGTAGTTGCGAAAACAGTGCTTTGCTTCGTCGGCGATGCCCAAGACATGATTTCGGAAATGGCGCGGGTCTTGCGGCCCAACGGCCGGTTCGTCATTGGAGAACTGCACAAATGGAGCAGTTGGGCCGCCCAGCGCCGAATCCGTGCCTGGCTTGGCTCGCCTCTATGGCGCCGCGGAAGATTTCGCACCGCGACCGAATTGAAGCAACTCGCGCGCAACGCAGGTCTAGAGGTCGAGACCGTTCGCGGTGCGATCTATTATCCACGGCTGACGACGGCAGCGCGGCTCCTCGCCCCCTATGACGCGTGGCTCGGCCGGCATACCTTGTTCGGTGCTGCCTTCATCGCTTTATCGGCGCGTAAGCATGAGATCGCGTAAAAAATGGAACGTAATGGCTCGATTATCGGTAAATTCTTGCACGAACCTGTCCCTTGGGTAGGATGCCCGCGCGTAAAATCATCGTGCTTCAATCGGAAACGAAATGCCCGCCCAACAGGTCAATTCAGTAGGCGACGACACGCCTAGCGCTACGAAGGATAAGGGATCGCAGATACAGCGGGCCTTCGCCCTGCTCGATATCGTCGTTGCCGAGAGCCGTCCGATAAACTTGGCAACCATGGCGGAACGCCTCGATCTGCCGAAACCGACCGTGCACCGCATCGCCGGACGGCTCGAAGCGGAAGGCTTTTTAATTCGCGAACCGGGTGGCCGGAACTACGGGATCGGCCCTCGTTTAAATGCTTTGGCCGCCGACACCCTGAAAGCATCCGCGCAACGGGCACCCCGTCATGCCATTCTCGAATGGCTGGCCAAGGAAACCGGGGAGACCTGCAATCTCGGTGTCCTGGACGGCAACAATGTGGTCTATCTCGACCGCGTCGAGAGCACGTGGCCGTTGCGGATGCATTTCACCGTCGGCAGTCGTGTGCCCTTGCATGCCGTTGCGATGGGCAAGCTATTTATGAGTCGAATGCCGAAACGGGTGCGCGAGCGCCTTTATGCGGCAGCGCCCCTCGAACGGTATACCGAACACACGGTCACCGATCCTGAAATTCTCGAAAAGGAGCTAGCGGCAATACGGCACGATGACGTAGCGACCAATAATCAGGAATATATGGTTGGGCTGGTGGGCCTCGCGGTGCCCATTCCAGAATCGTCGGGATCGCAGCAACTGCGCGCGGCTTTGGCGATTCATGCGCCAATTCCCCGTATGACGGTCGAGGACTGCCGGCGTCATTTGCCAGTAATGCGGGACGCCGCAGCGCGGCTCAGCGAAGCGCTTTTCGCCGAAAACGGCGCCCCCGCGTGCTGAGCACCCTGCCCTTCGAGTGCCCACCCGCGCTGCTCGAACGCGCCACAAAGAAACCCGCCGTTGTCACCGCCGTTGCCAATGCCGGGACGGAACTCGCATTGGAAAGCGCCAAGCTCGCCGCCGATGCGGGGTTGATCATGCCCATCCTTGTAGGCAAGAAAGATGACATTGCCGCAACAGCCGGCGCCATCGGCTGGGATATTGACGGCCTGCGCATCGTCGATGCCGCAGACGAAGCGGATGCCGCGGCGAAGGCCGCGCGCCTCGCGGGTGGTGGAGAAGCCGGCGCCCTCATGAAGGGACACGTGCATACCGACCAATTCCTGACAGCCATACTCGACCGCAGTTCAGGATTACGGACGGGCCGGCGGTTGACCCATGTGTTTCACATGACGGTTCCAGAGTCAGAGAAAATGCTGCTGATCACCGATGCGGCCGTCAATATCGCACCCGATCTGGAGACAAAGTTTGAAGCAATTCGTAACGCTGTAACACTGGCGCAAGCGCTCGGCACCGCCGAACCGCGCGTCGCCATCCTGTCCGGCAGCGAAGAACCCAGCGAACGTATGCCGTCAAGCGTCGATGCCGCAACTTTGGCTGCCCGTGCCGCGAGCGAATTGACCGGCGCCCTGGTTCACGGGCCCCTCGCCTTCGACAACGCTGTCTCGGTGGAAGCCGCACGCATCAAAGGAATCGATCATCCGGTCGCGGGCAACGCGGACATTCTGCTCGCGCCGAACATCGAAACCGGCAACGCCCTGTTCAAGATGATGGTCTATTTTATGAGCGCCTGCGCCGCCGGCATCGTCATGGGTGCGAAGGTCCCCGCGATCCTGACCAGCCGCGCCGACCCGCCGGAGGCGCGCCTGGCCGCCGCCGCCATCGCCGCCATCCTCGCCGATGCGGATTAGGCGTTCTGGCGGCGTCCCATCAAATAGTCCATTGCCGCGACGATACCGCCCGTGCTGTGCGGCACGCCGGCGAGCCCGAGTCCCATCTCGACACCGCACAGCGTGCCGGACAGCATCAGATCGTTGAAATCGCCCAGATGCCCGATGCGGAACACCTTACCCGCCACTTTGCCCAGCCCGTTGCCGAGCGACATGTCGTAATTCTCCAGCACCACCTTCCGGAAGGAGTCAGCGTCATTTCCTTCGGGCAGCAACACCGCCGTAAGAGCGCTCGAATACTCCTCCGGGTTCGAGCACAACACTTCCAGCCCCCAAGCGTTAACCGCGCGCCGGGTTGCCTCGGCATGCCGGTCGTGCCGCGCGAAAACGTTATCCAGCCCTTCTTCATGCAGCATGTCGATTGCCGCTCGTAGGCCGAACAGCAGGTTTGTTCCCGGCGTATAGGGAAAGACACCCTTCTCGTTTGCCTGAATCATCTCTTCCCAATCCCAGTAGGACCGGGTCATGCGTGCGCTGCGCGCCGCGATCCGCGCCTTTACGCTGACCGCGTTGAAGCTCAGCCCGGGAGGCAACATCAGACCCTTCTGTGAGCCGCCAACGGTGACATCAACGCCCCATTCGTCGTGGCGATAGTCAATCGAACCCAACGAGGAGATCACGTCCACCATCAGCAACGCCGGGTGACCGGCGTTGTCTATCGCTTGGCGTACGGCGGACACGTTCGAGGTAATGCCGGTGGAGGTGTCGTTGTGCACAACGCAAACCGCCTTGATATCATGCGTTGTATCCGCGGCCAGCACCGCTTCGATCGCCTGCGCATCGGCACCGCGCCGCCAGTCGCCCGGAATGAATTCAGGCTTCAGCCCGAGCCGGTCGGCAAGATTTCGCCATAGCGTGGAGAACTGGCCGGTTTCATACATCAGCACCCGGTCACCCGGCGACAGCGCATTGACTAGGGCTGCTTCCCACGCGCCGGTGCCCGACGCCGTATAGATCACCACCGGCTGTTCCGTCTTGAAGATCGTGCGGATGTCGGTCAGGACGCCTTTCGCCATGGAGGCGAAGTCCGGACCGCGATGATCGATGGTCGGATGATCGATCGCCCGAAGGATCCGGTCGGGCACGTTGGTCGGCCCCGGAATCTGCAAAAAATGTCGTCCACCTTGTCGCGGCATTACGTGCTCCCTTTCGTGAAAGGCCGGTTTTCTACCGGTATTTGCCAGCTTATTTTGCATATTGCATACAATTTATTACCGATCAATGATTAGTTTTTAGGCAAAATTCATAAATTATTGTATTTTGCATACAATTTGATACGGTACAGATGTGAAACTTCGCACACTTCAGGAACAGCATATGGCATCCGCGAAATCGACAACGACGACAATCGGCGATTCCGGCCTCGCCGCGAGGCTTCGCCGTGAGGTCGAAGGCGACGTGCTGTTCGATGCGTTCAGCCGTGGCCGGTACAGCACCGATGCGTCGCACTATCAAATCGAACCGATCGGCGTGGTAATTCCCAAGACGGAAGCGGATATCCATCGCGCGATCCAGGTCTCGGCCGAGGCTGGGGTGCCGGTATTGCCGCGCGGCGGCGGGACCTCGCAATGCGGGCAGACGGTCGGCGAAGCGGTCGTCGTCGATGTCAGCAAACACCTGAACCGAATTGTCGATCTGGACGTGACGGCACAACGCGTGACCGTCGAGCCGGGTGTCGTGCTCGACCAGCTCAATCACGAACTGGCGCCGCACGGGCTCACCTTCCCGGTCGACGTCTCAACATCGAGCCGCGCCACGATTGGCGGCATGACCGGCAACAACAGCTGCGGTGCACGGTCCATCGTGCACGGCACGATGCGCGACAATGTGGCCGCCATCGATGCGATCCTCGCCGACGGAACGGCGATGCATTTCGGTCCTCTGGCAGCGGAAATCAATGAGGCGGCAATGGGACCGGACGCGGCCAGACTCGCGCGGGACATGCTGGCCATCGGCGAGCGGGAGAAGGCGGAAATCGCCGCCCGGTTCCCCGATCTGATGCGCCGGGTCGGCGGCTACAACATCGACGCGCTGGTCGCCGAAGGGCGCAACGCGCCGGTCAATCTGGCGCACCTGCTGGTCGGCTCGGAAGGCACGCTCGCCTTTTCGACGCGCGTCACCCTCGATCTCGCGAAAACGCCAACCCACAAGGTATTGGGCATCTGCCATTTTCCAGACTTCTACGCCGCGATGGATTCGAGTCAGCATATCGTCAAGCTTGGCCCGGCAGCGGTCGAGCTCGCCGACCGGACGATGATCGACCTGGCGCGCGACATTCCGATTTTCCGCCAGACCATCGAACAGTTTATAAAAGGAGAGCCCGCCGCTATCCTGCTGGTCGAATTCGCTGGCGAGGACCGCGAGGATCTACTGCGCCGCCTGCGTGATCTCGTGCAATTGATGGGCGATCTGGGTTTTCCAGACGGTGTCGTGGAAGTCGCAGAACCGTCCTCCCAGAAAGCCGTGTGGGAAGTCCGCAAGTCGGGCCTCAATATCATGATGTCGATGAAAGGCGACGGGAAACCGATCTCCTTCATCGAGGATTGCGCGGTACGGCTGGAAGACCTCGCCGACTATACGGACCGGCTGACGAAGATCTTCCACGATCACGGCACGACGGGAACCTGGTACGCGCACGCTTCTGTTGGCTGTCTGCACGTCCGGCCGGTCGTCAATCTGAAGCAGGAAGCCGGCGCCAAGACGATGCGCGAGATCGCGGAAAAAGCATTCGAGATCGTCCGCGAGTACAAGGGATCGCATTCCGGCGAACATGGCGACGGGCTGGTCCGCTCCGAATTTCACGAGGCGATGTTCGGATCGCGCATGACCGATACGTTTGCCGAAGTAAAACGGCGCTTCGATCCGGACGGGCTGTTCAACCCCGGCAAGATCGTCGACCCGCCGAAGATGGACGACCGGTCGCTGTTCCGCTTCAAGCCGGACTACGCGGTACCGCCGATGGATACCGCGTTCGACTGGTCGGCGTGGGGCGGCTTCGGCGGTGCGGTGGAGATGTGCAACAACAACGGCGCCTGCCGCAAGTTCGACGCTGGAGTCATGTGCCCATCCTTCCGCGCGACCGGCGAAGAAAAGGACCTGACCCGCGGCCGCGCCAACACGCTGCGGCTCGCCCTTTCCGGTCAGCTTGGCGACGACGCCTTCACGTCGCCCGACATGTACGACACGATGAAACTCTGTGTCGGATGCAAAGGCTGCAAGCGGGAATGCCCCACCGGCGTCGACATGGCGAAGATGAAGACCGAATTTCTGCACCACTACAACAAGCGGCACGGCCTGTCGCTGCATGATCGGCTTGTTTCCTATCTGCCGCGGTACGCACCACTCGCCAGCAAAGTCGGCCCGCTTCTGAACCTGCGCGACAAACTTCCCGGGCTCGCCGGATTGAGCGAAAAGCTCTTCGGATTTAGCGCCAAGCGGTCGCTGCCGAAATGGCGCCGCGATGTCTTCGAGCCTGGCATGGAGGCCGTTGGCCCGATTGATGGCACGCCTGTTGTGTTCCTTGCCGATACCTTCAATCACTGGTTCGAGCCGGAAAACGCGCGGGCCGCCGTCAACGTTCTGATGGCGGCCGGCTACCGGGTCCATCTACCGACCCCGCCGGCCGGGAAGCGTCCACTATGTTGTGGCCGCACCTTCCTCGCATCCGGCCTCGTGGATGAAGCGCGCATCGAAATTTTGCGCACCTTGGCAGCACTCGAACCGTTCCTCCTGCAAGGCATGCCGGTGATCGGCCTGGAACCGTCCTGCCTGTTCACCTTCCGCGACGAATCCCTGGCCATGCTGCCCGGCGAGGCAAGCGAACGGCTTGCCAGCGCGGCTATGCTGTTCGAAGAATTCATCGCCCGGGAACAGATGTCGGGACGCCTCGATCTGACACTTCAAAAGACACCGTTCCGCCGCGCGCTGCTGCATGGTCACTGCCATCAAAAGGCCTTTGCCACGATGGGCGCCGTCGAGTCGACATTGCGTCTGGTTCCCGAACTCGACGTCGAAACGATCGAATCGAGCTGCTGCGGCATGGCGGGCGCCTTCGGCTATCGCCCGGAGAACCACGACATATCCATGAAGATGGCGGAGGCGTCGCTGCTGCCGGCCGTTCGCAACGCGGGTGCCGATACCATTCTCGTCGCCGACGGGATGAGCTGCCGGCATCAGATCCTCGACGGCGAAGGCCGCGAGGCGGTCCATGTCGCGCGCATCCTGGAATCCGCACTGACGGAGGCGCGGGCATGAACGACACCATAGCGCCAATCGAGAGGCAATCGCTGCACGACACGGTTACGGAACGGATCCGCGATATGATCGTCGAAGGCACCTATCAGCCGGGTTCCCGGTTGCCGGAGCGCGTGTTGTGCGAAACGTTGGGCATTTCGCGCACGCCGCTGCGCGAAGCCCTCAAGGTTCTCGCATCGGAAGGCCTGCTGGAAATAGCGCCCAATCGCGGTGCCAGAGTCGCCGGGCTGACGGCGGAGGATGTGGACGAACTGTTCCCCGTTATGGGCGCGTTGGAGGCCCTGTCGGGCGAATTGGCCTGCGCGCGCATCACCGAAACTGAACTGGCCGAGATACGCGCCCTGCACTATCAGATGGTGCTGCATCATACCCGCGGCGAACGGCCGCCTTACTTCGAGATCAATCAACAGATCCATGAGAAAATCCTGGAGGCGGCGCGGAACCCGACACTGGCGGTGGCGTACAACAACCTCTCGGGCCGCATCCGGCGCGCGCGTTATACGGCCAACATTTCGGCAACCCGCTGGGCGCAAGCCGTTTCCGAGCATGAGGAAATGCTGGAAGCCCTCGCGGAGCGAGATGGCCCCCGGTTGGCCGGCATTCTTAAACGTCATCTTCATAACAAGTGTGAGACAGTAAAAGCGGCTCTTGCTGCCGCTGAATAGGCGGCGTTATACAGGCCTAGAGTAAATCTAATCTAGCGTAACGCGGCATTCTCATTAGTCGAGGGATTGAACTATGCCTCATGCTCCCCTGCCCGGACCGGCATCCCACACCTATTATTCGCAGCGGCTCCGTCTCCACTATGTGGATTGGGGCAATCCCGATGCACCGCCCCTGCTGCTCGTCCATGGCGGACGCGACCATTGCCGCAATTGGGACTGGGTCGCGGAGGCGCTGCGCGACCAATATCACATCATCGCGCCCGACTTGCGCGGACACGGCGACTCGCAATGGATGATCGGCGGCAGCTATGCGATTTCGGAATATGTTTACGATATCGCGCAATTGCTTCATCAGACGGCGTTGACACCAGTTACAATCGTCAGTCACTCACTGGGCGGCGCGATCAGTCTGCGCTACGCCGGTGTCTACCCCGAGAACGTGGTCAAGCTGGTCGCCATCGAAGGGTTGGGCTGGCCGCCGGAAATCGTCGCCGAACGCGCTGGGCGCTCGACCCAGGAACGGGTCACCAATTGGGTCGACACGTTACGTAAATTGTCGGGCCGGATGCCGCGTAAATATCCGAACATCGAAGAAGCCTACCAGCGGATGCAGGAGGAAAACCCGCACCTGTCACCGGAACAGGCCCGCCACCTGACCATCCACGGCGCCAGCCAGAACGAAGATGGGACCTATAGCTGGAAGTTCGACAACTATACCCGCGCCAATCAGCCCTTTGGGATGGGCCCGGAGGAAGGCGCGGAACTATGGTCAAACATCGCCTGCCCGACCCTGCTCGTCCGCGGACTGGACAGTTGGGCCAGCGACCCCGAGGAGGACGGCCGGGCGGCGCATTTCCAGAATGCACGCTGCGTCAATTTCGCCGATGCGGGTCACTGGGTGCACCATGACCAGCTCGATGGGTTCCTGAGTACGGTGCGGGATTTTCTGGCGGAGTAGCGCCGCGCCGATAAGGGGACCGCTGCGGAACAGCGCGAACAACACCGTTTCACCCCCACCTTAATCCTCCCCCGTCAAGGGGGAGGAGAGCAACCCGTTGATCCGCCAGCGTTATCCCTTCCCCCTTGACGGGGGAAGGCTAGGAAGGGGGTGGAAACGGTGTCGGCGGCACTATTTCGCAGGGGTCTCCTTAAGGATGGGGGGGCTGCACCACCCCTCGTTCCCGCAACGTCCGCTCAATCACCTCAACGACCCCATCTGTATGCCGCAACACCTCATTGTTCCAGAATCGAATAACTCGAAACCCATTTCCTTCAAGCCAAGCCGTGCGCACCGCATCCCGTTCCGCATCGTCGGCGTGCTGCCCACCGTCGACTTCAATAACGAGATTCTCCGAGAGGCAGGCAAAGTCGACGATGTAGGCACCGAGCGGCACCTGACGCCGGAAGCGAAACCCGGCGCACTGGCGCCTACGCAGGCGGTACCACAGACGCTGCTCCGCGTCGGTGAGATTGCCTCGCAGTTTTCTGGCAATTGGAGAGGGCATGATCGAGTGTTGATTAGAAGGGCATCGCCGTCCACCCCCTTCCTAGCCTTCCCCCATCAAGGGGGAAGGGATTATTCAGACAGCTTCATGCGGTTGTTAAACCGCCAAGACGCCTCCAACCAACCTCGGTCAATGCTAATGAACACTGTATTTCGCGGCCTCCGCACGCGCCGTTGCTGCGCCATCCGCATCGCCCGTTTTCTCCAAAGTGTCCGCGTATTTCAGCCAGCTGCCGCAGCCATGCGGTTTTTCCTCGACCCGGGCGGAGAGCAGCGCACGCGCCAGATCCATCTCTCCGCCGCGCAACGCAGACTCGATCAGTGCCTGCGCAAACACATCCCGTTGCGCATGGCTGGCGCCATTCAGAATGATGTCATCGCGACGTTCCGCGAGAATTTCCCGCGCCCGGCCGTAATCCTTGGACCCATAGGCACGCACGGCTTCGCAGAGCGGTATCGTCACCGACTGCATCGTCGCGGACGCGTAATCATCATGGCTCCCAGCATAATCGCGCAGGGCCTCAAGCAATCGGTCGGCGGCGTCGAACCGCCCGGCCATGGCGAGCGCCATCATGTCATGCGTCGTGGTAAAGCCGAGCCCCATGTCGCCGATCCGGGACTCGCAGGTATCGGCCAGTTCCGACCAGCGGTCGCCGACGTCGACACCGAGGAAATCGAGCCGCCACAGCATCGCGCTGGCGTTTTGAATCTCGATATAGAAATCCGAACCCTTGGTCCGTACCGCGAGGTCGTAGAGCTTGAACACGCGCTCGAACTCGCCGCGTTCCAGATGGTAGAGCGCCAGATGCCACCAAAGATGGCTCTTGAAGGGGTTCCTGTCGGCCCAGTCCGGTCCCGACTCCGTCAGCCACTCGATCCCATCGGCGAGCCGCCCCTGCATTTCCAGAACATGTGCCACCGCATGCACGGCCCATAAATCGTCGCGATTGAGCTCGACCGCCCGTTTGCCCTTCTCCTCGGCTCGCCCATATTCGGCCGACTCCTCGAGCCCAAATGAGTACATGCCGAGCACGAAACCGTATCCGGGCACCGACTCGTCCCACGCCCGAACGCCGCGCGCTACAGCATCGCGAAGCTCGAAACTTCGGCCGCTCCAGAATAGTGCGTGGGTCAGGTGCCGCAATGCCAGCAGATCGGTCGGATGATGGACAAGAATGTCTTCCCAAATATCGCAGGCCTTGCGCCGGTTCCCTTCATACATGGCCCGCAACGCGGCGATATTCGCCTTCTCCCGGGACGTGGCATGCCTGGATGCGGCTTCCGCCGCCGTGACGCACTCTCCGACCGCGGCGCGCATCCGGGTCGATTGAAAGCCGGTCAGCAACAATCCTTTCAGGCAGTGGCCCATGGCGAATTCCGGATCGGCATCCAGAACCTGTTGCATGTGATCTACGGTATCCGCGCGGTACTCCAGCGACCGCCAGACCGTCGTATTGTATGCGGCAGCCGCCGCATCATTGTCCGTCGTGAGCGGCAGGCCGCGTTCGTCGATCGCCATGGACATCCCCCTTACATTCAAGCGTCTGTCCGATTGAACAGAGAGGGAAACGCGCTGTCAAACGCCTCGTGTCGACGAAAATTTTCTTCTAGAAAAACCGGCTGCGCCGCAGATAAGGCAGCATGCAGGCGGCCGTATGTCGCATCGCCGTATCGGGATGAGGCTTGCCGGCTTGAGCCGATATCGGTGCGGGAAGCATGGAACGCCGGCGACGTTCCGCAATCGTACAAGCGACGATAATCGAGCCGAACAGCGCTATGGGAATAATAACCAGTATCGTGGCGGAGGATACGCCAATCGCCATATTGAACAGCGTGAGAATCAGCAGCAATGGCATGACCTGCATGATCAGGGCAAGAATCACAATTGCGATCCACATACTTGCCTGGGCCACCGCGGAAAAACCGTAACGCATATCGCTCAATCCCAATAAAACCGTACTTTTCGCCCCATTCGGACATTCTGCCATCAATTAAGGCCAGAAAGAAGCCCCTTATCCAGGTAGTGCTGCAACGATACCGCTCTTCTTACCCTCCTCCGTCGTACTCGGGTCAAGCCCAAGGGGGCTGGGGTGGAACTCCACAGAGAATGGCCTCTAACGTCGTGTCAAACGATTGTCCTGCCCTTTACCGAGATAGCGCATTGCAAGGCCGCGTCCCCGATGTGATGCTTGGGTAAATCACAAACAATGCACGGGAGTGCCGGCAATGAACTTGCCATTGGGCGAGACTTATCACTACGGGCTTATGACCCGGTTTCCGACGATCGAAGCGACACGGGCGATCACGGCGAAACTCGACGCGCTGAAATTCGACTCCGTCTGGGTCGGCGATCATATCGCCTTCACCACACCGATAATGGATCCGTTCCTGCAGCTTGCCCAAATCGCCGCCTGCAGCGACCGCCTGACCGTCGGGTCTGGCGTCTTTCTGTTGCCCTTACGGCATCCGACCCCCGTGGCGAAACAAACGGCGACGCTCGATCATCTGTCCGGTGGGCGGTTCATCTTTGGCGTCGGGGTCGGCGGTGAATTCCCGCGCGAATTCGAAGCCTGCGGCGTACCACACAATGAACGCGGCGCGCGCCTCGAAGAAGGGATCGAAGTCGTACGCAAATTATGGCGCGGTGAGCCGGTGTCGCACGACGGGACATTTTATTCCTTTCCGGAAGTGCACATGCAACCAGCAACCCTGACACCCGAAGGCCCTCCCATATGGTTCGGTGGTCGG
Source organism: Alphaproteobacteria bacterium (assembly GCA_012103325.1). GTDB lineage: Bacteria > Pseudomonadota > Alphaproteobacteria > UBA8366. The sequence continues at coordinate 28,131 of WLWY01000015.1, read as the reverse complement.
TCCGACGCTGCGCTGCGGCGCACCGGACGAATGGGTGACGGCTGGATTTCCTATGTCGTGACACCCGAGATGTATAAGAACAGCCTGGATAAGATTGCGCCGGCCTTTGAAAAGGCAAACCGCGATATCAAAACTTTTGGCACCGCGCATCTGCTCTTCGCCCAGATCGACAACAGCTACGAAGCCGCCCTCGACAAAGCAACCGAGTTGCTCAGCAAGCGCTATGCAATGGATTTCCGGGGACCGGCCAAGAAATACGCTGCGCTCGGGCGGCCCGAGGACGTTGCGGAAGCGATCTCGAAGTTCCACGACGCCGGTGTCCGGCACGTCAATTTCGACTTCCTCGGCCCACCCGAGGAACGCGACGCACAACTCGACTGGTTCGCCGCCGAAGTCCGCCCGTTGCTCGGCAAAGGATAGTTCGACTGTGATGCGGCGGCGCTACATGCCACCGTCTCCACCGCCCCCGCCATCATGTCCGCCCCCGATGTCGCCGCCGAAATCCCCACCACCCGGGTGGTGAATATACTCACCACCGTCGGAATGGGCCGGACCGGCAATCGTCAGACCGATCCACATGGCATACAGGAAGGTCGCGTCGCGGTCTCGGATGCGCTGCGCTTCATCGTCATCGTCCTTGTGGATGATCATATGCACACGGCCCCGCGTCACCGCATCGCGCAACTTTGCAGCGACAACGAAAAACAAAACGATTCCGCCGACGACAGCAGCCCATAGGGGTAACCACCAGAACATCGCCGCGGCAATAGCAATCATGATCCCGACCTGCAACATCACACTCGCCTCCTTTGAAGCCGTTATCAGCTTACAACCAAGTTGCCTTCGACCCTACCGCGGTAATGGTGATGTGGCCCATCGTCGTGCCCGCCTTAGCGCCATGCCAATGCTTCTCGCCGGCCTTGATATGGACGACGTCGCCGACGTTGATTTCGATTTCTTCATCTTCCGTTGCCACGATCCCAGAACCCGAAGTGACGACGAGAATCTGATCGCAATTGTGTGTGTGCCAACCGGTCGTCGAGCCATTAGTAAAATTCACCACGCTACAATTGTAATTTTCCGATTCTCCCGCTGGGATAATGGTTTGCCGCGAACGGGACACCGACCCGCCAGTCCAGCCGGCAATCGGCGTCGCCTCCCCTAGGTCTTCGTGTGGAATATCGTCAATTGTTGTCACCCGCATGATTAAGTCTCCCTCATGATTCTCTCGGCGCTCAGCCGAGCACGGAAAAGCTGCTGTTCATGTTGATCTCACGACGCCGGGAATAAAAGCCGACATCGATGCTGCGGCCGGTCTGCGGCAATTCATACTGAACCGGAAACGCATCATGGTCATGCCCACCTTCGCAGGCAATGATCAGTTCGGCCATCATCGCGCCCGCGACCGGGGCGTTCTTGAACTGGTTCCCGCTGGTGCCGATCGCCATATAGTAGCCATCGAGGCTCGACCGGTCGTAGATCGGAATCCAGTCGTCCGAGACGTCGTAGAGATCGACGACGCCCTGCATCCGGCTCGGGATTGGCAGCGTCGGAATACGTTGCGCCTCGCGATGCACCTGCGTCGTCCATTGATCGGTGAAGTCACGGTTGAAATCGTCCGGATCGACCCATTCGCGCGGATCGCATTCGGGATCTTCGCTGCCGATCAGGATATGGTTGCCGATTTCGGGCCGGCAGTAATTTCCGATATCGCTGTCCGTGATAACATAGCCGTTATGCTCGAAGTCGAACCCCTCGGGCGATGGGACATGGGCCACTTCCTGGCGCAACGCGTTGGTCTCGATATTCATATCGTCGAGCACGCCGGCCATAGCGTTGAGCCGAGACGAATGCGGTCCCGCGACATTGACAACGACCGGAGCGTCGATCCGCGTCCCGTCAGCTAGGGTCACCCCGGCAACGCGATTTTCGGATTGCCGGATTTCAGCGACTTCAGCGTTGAACCGGAACGCACCACCCGCCGCTTCTACCGCGCACTGAACATTGTGCGTCGCGAGTTGCGGATCGCTGACATAACCTGCATCGGGAAAGAAGACCGCCCCCGACACCTCGCCACCGGAAGGCTGGCCGAAGGAGGGATCGTCCCGCAGGGTCGCTGGCGCGAACCGTCGCAAATCGAAAAACGGCAACTTTTCGAGAATTTTTTCCGGACCCCAATCTTCCCAGGGAATACCGATGATATCGAGCCGCTCGCACATCGGCCGCAGATGTTCGTTGGACTCGGTCCGCATCGCGACACAACCCGTGTTGTGGTAGACCGCCATCCCCCGTTCGTCGGTGACCCCGATATAGTCGGCCCATCGACGCCAGGCGAAGACCCCTTCATAGGCGAGCGCGCAACCATCGACAGTCGAATAGTGCGTGCGGATAATCGCGCAGGAGCCGCTGGTCGACCCGTAACCGGAAGCCGGAAGCTTATCGATATTCAAGGTCCGTTTGCCATGTTTGGCCAGCTCGTAGGCGACACAACATCCGATGATGCCGGCCCCGATAATGATTGCGTCAAAGCTGTCGTCCATTGCGCCTGTTCCCAATTTCTTGATTTGCACTACACTTGTTTCGCACCGCTTGTATGGTATGCGCCGCGCACCAATCTTGGTAGCGGGTTCGTTCGGGAGTCGAGAAAGAAATGGAGCTCATCTCTAAGCCGCACAGGTATCTCCTGTTCCTGCGGTTCCTGTTGGTTAACCTGGTCGCGATGGCCTTGTTGGTCGCAGCCTATCTGCAAGGCTGGATGGACGGCATTTTCGTGCCGATTACCATGGAACTGTCGCTAAGCATCTTTGCCGTGTTCCTTTTCGGTCTGTTCACCTGCGGTGCCCGAGTTTGGCGCACCAGCGTCGAATTGAACGATATACGGACCGGCGCGCCTCGTGACGGCACGCGCGCGGCCAAATATCTCGCGACCGTCTATGGCGCGGGCCGGAAAGCCGGTCACTCGGCGCCAGCGCCCTGCGACTCAAACTATCGAATGGCGTTGCCGTCGTCCGCCAGGTCGCGAACGGCCTTGTCTTTCTGGGCCTGATCGGCACCGTCATCGGCTTCATCATCGCCCTATCCGGCGTCGATCCGAAAGCGGCAACAGAAGTGGAAAGTGTCGCCAACATGGTCGCGACCTTGATCAGCGGCATGTCCGTCGCCCTCTACACAACGCTGGTCGGCGCGGTGCTCTATGTCTGGCTGACCGTCAACCACCGCATCCTGACCAGCGGTTCCATCAACCTGATCGGCGCGATCATCGAACTTGGAGAAGCGCGTGAACGAGCTTGACGATTTCGAAGAGGAATCATCGGGTACGATTTTTCGCGACGTCATTCTGCTCGCCCTGATCGGCTTCGTCGCCATGGTCGTTATGCTGCTGCCGCATCTGCGCAAAGCGGAGATCGAAGCGCAAGACCACAAGGCGCCGGGCAACGTCATCGTCGAGATGCACTGGCCGAGCGAACAGCATGTCGATGTCGACCTCTGGGTTATGGGGCCAGATTCCACGCCGGTCGGTTTCTGGAACCTGGGCAATCAGGTTTTCAATCTGCTCCGCGACGACCTTGGCATTGAAGGCGATGCGACAAACGAAAATTACGAGGTCGCCTACAGCCGCGGCATCCCCGCCGGTGAATATATCGTCAACGTCCACATGTACGGGCCGCTGCCGAAGGACATGACCGTTCCGGTCACTGTCGTCGTCAGCGTTCGAAAGGAGTTCGAATCGACCAATCAGATCCTCAAAACACAAGTCACTTTGAAGCGGCGCCATCAAGAAGAAACCGCATACCGCTTCCGCTTGACCAGCAAGGGTGAATTGGTCGATGACAGCGTTACGACGTTACGCCGCCGGCTGATCACGGAGCCCATGTAATGGAGAACTTGATCTACCTGTTCGCAGCCATCGTCGCGTTGTTCGCTTTACTCGCGACCATTGCCATCTGGTCGCCGCGACACACACGCGTCCGTGTCGTTGCCCTGATCGCGGCCGCTCTCCTGTTGCCACTGGGTTATGTCCAGTTGATCGAACTGCTCAGCCGGCCCAAACCGATAGATTTCGAGTGGTTCGACCGCAAAGCGCTGAACGCCGTCGTTCTCGGGGTGAGCTTCGAAGAAGGACAGGCGATATATCTGTGGCTGCAGCTCGGTGACATGCCAGAACCGCGTTATTACATCCTGCCCTGGCGGCAGGAGTTAGCGGAACGTCTCGAGCAAGCGGTGGATGACGCACTGACGCGAGGTTCCACCGTCACGATCGCAACGCCGTTCTCACCGAAATCCTTGGAAGAACTCGGGAACCTCAATATCGAGATTATCCCGCCACCGGTCCCGCCGACGAAGACCCCACCATTCCAAAAGCCGGAGATCAAAGACCCGCGCCGGCAGGATATTTAGCTTATACGGCCCCAGGCCAAGAATACTGCCGTGCCAAACGAACCATAATGTTGAGTGTCGGCGAGAAGCGCCTGCCGGCAACGGTTACCAGCGATATCGTGCGTGACACGCTGGGGTCGGTGACGGGGCGCGTCGCGACGCCCGGCCGGTCCGGCAGAAACTCCGGCATGATGCTGCACCCCATGCGCGCTAAGAGCATAGCCTGCACCCAATCTTCTCGTTCGCTGCGATAGCGAACATTCGTATTGACCGTCCATTCCGCACCCAATTCCTGGAAATGGTCGGAAAATTCGCAGTGCACACGAATGAGATAGTCTTCTCCATCGAGTTCTCTCACCGGCACCGTGTCCATCTGCTCGAACCGATGCCCTTCGGGGAAAGCGATTGTGTATCGCTCCTTGTAGAGAGGAATGACGTCCAACCGGTCCGGCAGGTTGGGAAGCCCGATCAGCCCGATATCCAGCTCACCCTTCAACAGCAAATCGACGAGCGCCTTCCCGGACGCCTCGACGATGTTCAGATCCAGCGTGGGAATGTCTTCGCGCAGCTTGGTGATGAAGTTGATCATCTTCGCCGGGCCGATGGTCGACATGACACCAAGGTTGACCGCCGCCGTTTCCAGCGCGTGGAACCCGTCGGCATCCGCCTTGGCGGCCTCGCTCGCCATATAGATATTCTCGAGGTGCGGCTTCATTAGTCGGCCCAGATCGGTCAGATGGCTCTGGCTGCGCTCGCGGCGGATCAACTCGCCCCCGAGCTCTTCCTCAAGGTTCTTGATCGCCTTGGTGAGAGAGGGTTGGGCGACGTTACAAATCTCGGCCGCGCGCGTGAAATTCAGTGTCTCGCAAACGGCGAGGAAATAGCGCACCTGATGCATTTCCATGACAAACCCCCGTATCGCGGGGAAGCCGCGCCATCTCCCCCAAATAGTACGTCATTCCAGCAGTTTAGCTCGCTTTATACCCATAAGCTATCGAATTGGAAGGCAATCTATATTTAAACCCCGTCGCTTGCATCTCCATCTCCTGGGCAACGAAACAAATCGTTTTGCCTAACGCATGAAGCATGGAGAACAGCAATGAACACCGCACTAATTCGCAAAGGCTTTTTCGGAGCCGTCTTTGCCGCCATAACGGCCATTGGCTTAACCCAACCCGCAAATGCGGCTGGCAACGCAAATATCGTAAATTTGACACAAACAGCCTGTCAGTTCGTTGAAACGGAGGGCGTCGATCACGGCTTCACATCGAACGCGAAGGCCGATTGCGAAGAAATCAACGATCGGTCTGGCGACGAGCGGCTCGCGAAATCGCAGGTCCTGAAGCTGAAGCCGGGCCAATACACCTTCCGGGTCACCAACAAGAACGTTCCCTACGAGCTTGGCTTCTGGTTGCGCGGCTCGGGCGTTGTCGGACGGGTGTCACTGCCCAGCGTCTCCGGCGGCGGGCTCGCGACGGGTGTCACCAAGGACTACACCGTCACCTTGAAGCCCGGCGAATACCTGTATTCCTGCCCGCTCAACCCCACGCCGAATTACAAAATCATCGTCGAAGGATAAGCCCAGACAGCTTGGCAATAAACCGTTTCGATCGGAGGATTCAAAATGCCCAACATCAGCAATCAAATGATCGAGGCGGATATTGCCGTCATCGGCGCAGGCTCCGGCGGTCTTTCCGTGGCCGCCGGAGCAGCCCAGATGGGCGCCAAGGTCGTGCTCATCGAAAAAGGGAAGATGGGCGGCGACTGCCTCAATTATGGCTGTGTGCCCTCCAAGGCACTTATCGCCGCGGGCCACGCCGCCGAAACGGTACGCCGCTCGGGAAAATTCGGCGTAAACGGGCACGAACCGGCGATCGACTTCGCGAAGGTCAACGCTCATGTGAACGACGTTATTGCCGGAATCGCACCGCACGACTCGGTGGAACGCTTCGAAGGGCTTGGCGTCCGCGTTCTGCAGGCCGCGGGACGGTTCGTCGGCCGCAACGAGATCGAGGCGGGTGAATACCGGGTCAAAGCACGCCGGTTTGTCATCGCCACGGGGTCGTCCGCTTTCATTCCGCCAATTCCCGGTCTGGAGGATGTGCCATACCTGACAAACGAGACGATCTTCTCGCTGGTCGAACGCCCGGAGCATCTCATCATCATCGGCGGCGGCCCGATTGGCGTCGAGATGGCGCAGGCGCACCGTCGGCTCGGCGTCAAGGTGACGCTGATCGAAAACGACTCGATTATGGGCAAGGATGACCCCGAAGCCGTCGATATCGTCCGGCGCCGGCTGTTTCAGGAAGGTGTCGTCATACGCGAGAACGCCAGAGTCGAAAGCGTCATACGGCATGGCAACGGCATTTCCGTTTTGGTTCACCGGGATCATAAAACGACATCGGTTGAGGGATCGCACTTACTGATCGCGGCCGGTCGTAGCGCAAACGTTGCAGGTCTGGGACTGGAAAATGCCGGCATCCAATACGCTGCACGAGGCATCCCGGTCGACCGCCGCTTACGCACGTCGAACAAACGGGTCTTTGCCATCGGCGACGTCGCCGGCAGCTATCAGTTCACCCACGTGGCGGGTTACCACGCCGGCATCGTGATCCGAAATGCGCTATTCAACCTGCCCGCCAAGGTCGATGACAAAGCTGTCCCCTGGGTCACCTATACCGATCCGGAACTGGCCCATGTCGGTCTGTCCGAAGCCGAAGCCCATCGGCAAGACATTTCCGTCACCGTCGTAAAACAGGACTTCGATGGCGTCGACCGCGCCCGCGCGGAACGGGCATCCGATGGCTTCATCAAAGCGGTACTGGGCCGCAAGGGCCGCATCCTGGGTGCGACCATCGTGGGGAAACATGCCGGCGAGTTGATCCTGCCCTGGGTCCTGGCCGTTCAGACGGGTTTGAAGGCCGCCGACATGGCGTCGATCATCGCGCCCTACCCGACCCGTGGGGAAATTTCCAAGCGGGCCGCCAGCGCCTATTTCACGCCGACGCTTTTCTCCGACCGGACGAAACGCGTCGTCGGACTGATGCAGCACCTTCCGTAAGAAAAGCAGGAAAGCAAGGAGACAAATCATGAGCACCGATACTGCCTCCCTCACGTCAACCGGATGGATCGCAAAGGCGCGCCGGTTCGCCCCTCTCGCCCTCATAGGCGCCGCCATAGCGGCTGCTTTCAGCTTCGGCGTGGGAGACTATCTGACCTTCGAGGCTCTGCGAGAAAACCGTCATGTTTTGATGATGTTCGTTCACGATCAGGGATTGCTAGCCGTGGCTACTTTTGTCGGGATCTATATCGTCGTGACGGCATTATCTCTCCCAGGCGGCGCCATTCTTTCCGTTGCCGGCGGCTTCCTGTTCGGTTCGGTACTCGGGACAGCGTACATCGTCCTGGGTGCGACATTGGGCGCTGTCGGCATCTTCGGCGCAGCGCAAACCGCCTTGGGAAATTCGTTAAAGGCCAAGGCAGGCCCATGGCTCAAGAAGATGGAAGCCGGCTTTCAGGAAAACGCGCTCAGCTATCTGCTTGTCCTGCGGCTCGTGCCCTTGTTTCCGTTCTTCGTGGTCAATCTCGTGCCAGCCTTCCTCGGCGTCAGATTGAAAATATTCACGATCGGCACGGCGATCGGGATCGTTCCCGGTGCTTTCGTTTTCGCTTCAGTCGGCGCGGGCCTCGGCAGTGTGTTCGACTCCAATGCCACCTTCACCCCTGCGTCGGCACTGACACCGGAAGTTATTGTCGCACTTGTCGGCCTGTCGCTCCTGTCACTGCTACCGCTGGCATATAAGAAGCTTCGGATCCACTGCCAGCGCGAGGAAGGAAAATAGTCACCGTGGTACCGTGACCAAGGCTGCTCTCGATATGAATATCGCCACCCGATTGTTTGGCGAAGCCATAAACCATTGAAAGACCAAGACCGGTGCCTTTACCAACATCCTTGGTCGTGAAAAACGGCTCGAAGACATGCTCCAGAACGTCTTTGTCCATGCCGGTTCCTGTATCGCTCACGCGCAATGACACATAGTCCCCCGGAGTCACTTCCACATATTCCGCATTTTCATATGTCTTCATCGGGGCGTTGGCCAAGACAATCCGAAGAGTTCCGCCATCCGGCATTGCATCCCGCGCATTAAGCGCGAGGTTCAACAACGCGTTCTCTAACTGGCCTGGATCCGCCTCGACATGCCAAAGCGAGGCGGGGATATCGACGTCAATCTCGATCTTCTTGCCCAATGTACGGCTTAATAGCTGATGCATTCCATCAACCAGTTCTGCTGGATGCAGGGCCGATGGTCGCAATGGTTGTCGGCGAGAAAACGCAAGCAAACGCTGAGTCAGCTCCGCACCACGCTGCGCCGAACGGAATATCGCCTGAACCGACAAATTGCGTTGCCCGACTTCGTCTTCGAGTATTTCGGCGTTGCCCATAATCACACCAAGCAGATTATTAAAGTCATGAGCAACCCCGCCGGTCAGCTGACCGACGGCTTCCATTTTTTGAGACTGTAGGAGTTCCGCTTCAACTCGCTTGCGCTCGGTTATAACCATGCCGACGGTGAATACGCTCCCGTCCTCCAAGAAGTGGTCGCTGACTTCGATCCACTCGCCGTCTCGGCGTCGATATTCTTGTGACCGCGTTCCGCTGTTACGCCGATCCAGCCGTCTTTCCACCCAATCTTCGGTGTCAGCAGCCGAATCGCCGACACCTGTCGCAGCGGCGAAGGAACGTACCAATGTCTCGAATTTGACACCCGGCACAACGGCCGCTGATTCTGTTTCATATAGTTCGCGATATTTCTGGTTGCAGACAACCAGCCGGTCCTCGGCATCGAACAGCGCAAAAAGTCCGGGTATAACGTCCACCGCCCGCGCCAGAAGCGTTTCGGCGCGCTTCATATCGGTAATGTCCTGGCAAACGCCAATCTCACGCACGACCCTGCCCTCTTCATCGAACACAGGGTGGGCAATTTCCCGCACATGTCGCGCGGTGCCATCTGGCGCAATCGTCCGGTATTCCATCTCGAATAATACGCCTTCCCGGAGGGCCTTCATCGCACTTTGCACTTCGTCACGGTCGTCCGGGTGCGTTAAGGAAAACTCGCCATCCAATCCCGAAGCTTGGGCGATGAATTGTTCCGGCGAAAGGCCGTGCATGGAAGCATACTCATCTGAGCAGTAATGGCACCGATCCGTAGCGGCATCCCAAATATAGTAACCGAGCTGCGCCATCTTCGTCGCTTGCCGAAATCTCTCCTCGCTTTCGTTGAGTTTTCTTTGCACCCGCTCGAGCGCCTCAATTTCCTTATTTGGTTCCCGATTGATGTTGAGGATTTGGCGTAGCTGGTCCTTGGCCGCTCGCCAGCGGCGATAAGCGAACCAGGAGAAGCCTCCGCTGCATAAAGCCAACACTGCAACGACCTCGTCGAACGCCCACATCTCGTGGGTTTTCGACCAAACATTCCAGCGCTCGAGAAGATCGTAATGGCCTGCCAGCAGAAACAATCCGGCGACAATAATCACACAGATTAAAAGATCCCGTTTTGCCGTGCTAAGCCTGAAGGGAAAATGCATTCTATACGTCTTAAACGCATACGGAATATTACGCAAACTAGCGGAGAATTAACGAACAGATCCTTAAGGGCACCCCCCTAAACAAGGAATATTACCGTCGCGATACCCATTAGGGCGCACGCACCGTCCAAAACCTTTAAATGTTCACATAAGTGTTTTCCGATAGGATACGATCATGCGTTTGATCGGCCGCTACGCCTCCCCCTTTGTCCGCCGCGTCGCGGTTACGATGCAGATCTATGGCATCCCCTACGAGCATGTCAGCATGATGCCGTTCGGCGAGTCCAGAGAGGCATTGGCGGAATACAATCCGATCGCGCGCGTGCCGGTGCTCGAACTCGACGACGGTGAGAAGCTGATCGACAGCGCTGCAATCCTGGATCATCTAGACGCGTCCGTCGGACCGGAACGCGCCTTAATCCCGGCAACTGGCGCCGCGCGGCGGCGAGTCCTGTCCCACCTTGCGATCACGCTGGGGGTCATGGATAAGCTGGTCGCCGTTCTCTATGAACGCCATTTTCGGCCTCAAGAGAAATGGCATAAGCCTTGGATCGCCGCGTGCGAAGAACAGGTTCGCGACGGATTCGTCTGGCTGGACGGCCAGTTCGAGGGCGATTGGCTGAGCGGTGGCACGATGTCCCAGGCGGACGTATCTCTCGCCGTGTTCTGGTCGTTCGGATGTGCCAAACGCCCCGGCTTCTTTAGCCGCCTCGATTGCCCTCGAATTGCCGAACTCGCCGATCGGTTGGAGGCGACGGAACCCTTCCGGCAAACCCCACGGGAAACCGAGACCCTTTCAACGGATCTTTCGACGACTGCGTAACGCGCCATAACGGCTGTCCGCGATAAGGCTACCGCTTCGGCTTCTTGCGCAGTCGCGACTGGCGCAGCTCGCCGGCCTCCTCCAGAATCGGATAGGCTACGGATGTCAGGTGGCTGTTGATCCGCTTCAAGTCGCGCAAAATATCAAGATGTAACGACGACGACTCGATGCTCTCTCGCATGCCGTGGCGCAGCCGCTCGTGATGGCTTTCAGCGGCCTGCCGCTCTAGGTCCCGGAAATGGACTTTCTCCGATAGAAGCCACCGCGCCAAATCCGTGTCACCACTCACGAACACGTTCATCGCAAGCTGCAGGTTCCCCTCGACGCGGCCATGCAAACTCGCGATTTCCGCCAGACCCTCATTGGAAAATTGCAGCGCGTATTTGACTTTCTTCGACGCCAACTCCAGTAAATTCTTATCGATGATGTCGCCGATATGTTCGAGGTTCGTGGTGAACGACATGATGTCCGCGCATCGGCGGCTTTCGGGCTCGTCCAAGGGTTCCCGGCTAATTTCGGTCAAATAGAGCTTGATGGCTTCGTGCAGGTCATCAACCGTATCGTCCATCCGCGCAATGTTCGATATCTGCGATTTGTCGTCATGGCGAAAGACCTCGATGACCTCCCGCAGCATGACTTCCAGCGTATCTCCCATCCGCAGCGTTTCCCGAGCCGCAGACGCGAGTGCGACAGTCGGTTCGGTAATCATGGAGGGGTCGAGATAGCGCGGCGCCGAGTCGTCCGCCGCTGCCGGCTCATCAGGTAACACACGCTCCGCCAGCCGCCCGGCCACTCCCGTGAACCCGATGAACAATACAGCAAGGCCCAGGTTGAACGCGGTGTGGAAATTCACGACCTGCCGAACGGGTTCCTGTTCGATCTCGGAAAGCCAAACACCGACTTCGCCAAGAAAAGGCAACGTCAAGGCGACGCCAATCAGTTTGAAAAGCGCGTTGCCGAGCGCAACCCGTCGTCCCGCCGGCGCACCGCGCAAGGTCGCCACCAACGCCGGCATAGCGCCACCGAGATTGGCGCCCAGCACCAGCGCGAACGCCAGCTCAAGCGATGTGACGCTCGCACTCACCAGCGATACGATCAACAACACCGTCGCCAGGCTGGAGTGGGCGAGCCAGGTCAGCAAGGCTGCGCTCAGCACCGCGATGACCGGCTCGCCGGTAAGCGCCGCAAACACTGTGCGCACAATTTCCGATTCGCGCATCGGCGCGGAAGCGCCGACAATCAGCCCGAGCGCAAGCAGCATCAATCCGAGACCGAGCGTAACACGGCCGAGGTTGCGTGCCCGTTTCCCAGCGGTTGCGTAGAAAATCACAACACCGCTGCCGATCAAAACCGGCGAAAGCCACGAGACATCGAAGCTGAAGATCTGGGCGACGAGGGTCGTCCCGACATCCGCCCCCAGCATGATCGCCAACGCAGGCGCGGCCGAGACGAGCCCCTGACCGGCGAACGACGCGGTCATCAAACAGGTCGCCGTGCTGCTTTGCAGCACAGCGGTAACGCCCAGGCCGGCGCCAAACGCGGCGAACCGGTTTCCAAGATGACGTTCGAGTACGCGCCGCAACGCACCGCCATACGCGCGCGTGACGCCGGTACGGACCATGCGCATACCCCATAGCAGGAGTGCCACCGCGCCGAGCAAATTCAGTAAAATCCCCGTTGCCGAAATACCGTTCTCCCCTCCCCGGTTTCACACAGAAACCAGTTATTCATGCTATCCGGCTAAAACATGCGAGAAGTATAGACAGATTGGCGCAAAATCTCGCCCAGAAGAGCCTCAAACGGTAACAAATCCTTGAACTTGTGGCCCACCGCGCCATGTGAACGAAAGACAGGCTGGCAGCCAAATTCCGCATAGAAGACCGGTCAGGACGAGACGAGAGCGTTCAAATTTTCATGGAAATCCTTTTTCTCACCGCTGGGTTGGCGCTCTTAATTCTCAGCGGCGAATTCGCGCTGCGCGGCGCCATTGGGTTGGCACGCCGGGCAAACATCTCAACAGCGGTGATCGGTCTTACGGTTATGGGCTTCGGGACCTCGGCCCCGGAACTTGTTGTGACCATTCAAGCCGTGCTGACCGGCAGCGCCGATATCGCGGTAGGCAACGCCATCGGCAGCAATATCGCCAACACGCTGCTGATACTCGGTGCCGGCGCGTTAATTCGGCCGTTAAGTTGCGATCCCCGCGCGGTACGCCGAGACGGCACGGTTATGATCCTATCGGCCGCTCTGTTGTGCGTATGGGGTCTCATGGGCGGTATCGTCGTCTGGCAGGGTGTTTTGATGCTGGCGTTACTCGTCGCGTTTATGTGGTGGAGCTACCAGCTCGATACCCGGCACCGCGACAAAGCCTCCGACTTGCATGAAGAAATGGCGGAAGAGACCAGTGGCATTCCCCGCAGCGCGGTATCGATCGCCGTGTATATTCTTGGCGGTTTTGCCGGTCTCGCATACGGCGCAGCCTTGCTGGTCGAATCGGCGGTCGTCATCGCTGAAGCCGCCGGTGTATCGCAGTCGATCATCGGGCTGACGCTCGTTGCGTTCGGGACGTCGCTGCCGGAACTTGCGGCAACGCTGGTGGCGGCCTATCGCCGGCATACGGATATCGCGATTGCCAACGTTCTCGGCAGCAATATCTTCAATATCCTCGGTGTGCTCGGCACGGGCGCCCTCTTCGGCCCGCTCGGTTTTTCAGACCACATCGTCACGGTCGACCAATGGGTGATGCTGGGAACGGCGGTTATCCTCCTGCCGATCCTGATTTCCGGCTGGCGGGTCTGCCGCGCCGAAGGCGCCCTGCTATTAACCGGCTATGCTGTCTATATCGGCAGTCTCACAATCCGGCTATAACGCGCGAACAAACCATCAGCAAGGAAGGCAGGCCGATGAATCCACCTCGCGTCATTGGTCATCGTGGCGCCGCCGGCCATGCGCCGGAAAACACACTGGAGTCGATCCGTACCGCCGCGAGACTCGGCGCACCCTGGGTCGAATTCGACGTCCATCTGTCATCCGACAAGATACCCGTGCTGATCCACGACGATACGCTCGACAGGACCACCGATGGCAAGGGCGCGGTCGATAAAAACTCTCTTGCCGATCTTCGATCACTCGATGCCGGGCAATGGTTTGCCGACCAGTTTGCCGGCGAGCCGATTCCGACATTGGAAGAGACCCTGCTTCTCCTCGCGACCCTCGGTGTCGGTGCGAACGTTGAAATTAAACCAACGCCCGGCCGAGAAATCGAGACTGGCCATGCTGTCGCACGGTTGCTGCGGGAACAGTGGCCAAGTGTCTTACCGCCGCCAGTCCTGTCGAGCTTCAAGCCGGAGTCCCTGGCGGCGGCCCGTGAGGTCGCGCCCCATCTTCCAAGAGCCCTGCTCATCTCGCGCCTATCAGGCGATTGGGCGCGCATTCTGCGCGAGCTCGATTGCACCGCCCTGCATAGCGGACATAAACGCCTGTCCGCATCCGATGCGGAGCAGGTGCGCCGCGCCGGCTATCCACTGCGCGTCTATACGGTAAACGAGCGCGCAATTTCGGACAGATTGTTTTCCTGGGGTGCGGAGGCGATCATCAGCGACTACCCCGACCGCATCCTATGAAGCCCCTCTCAACTTTCTCGGAAAAGGCAAGGCGTGCCGTTCGAGGCGTGTTGTTCGACATCGACGATACGCTAACGACGGACGGCCATCTGACGGCGGAGGCTTATGCCGCGCTCGAGTCCTTGCAACAGGCGGGCCTTCTCACCATACCGATCACCGGACGCCCCGCCGGCTGGTGCGATCACATCGCTCGCATGTGGCCCGTCGATGGCATCGTCGGTGAAAACGGTGCGCTGTACTTCCGCTACCTTAGGGACCAGCACCGCATGATCGCACAGTTTCACCACGACGATGGCGCACGGACAAACAACCGTCGACGGCTCGGCGCGTTGCGCGATCGTATTCTCGCCGAAGTACCGGGATGCGCCCTGGCCTCCGATCAAGCCTATCGGGAAGCGGACTTGGCGATCGATTACTGCGAGGATGTCGCTCTCCTGCCGTCCGATCAAGTCAACCGCATCGTCGCCCTATTCGAAGAAGCCGGCGCAACAGCAAAAGTCAGCTCGATCCATGTCAACGGCTGGTTCGGCGACTACAACAAGCTGTCCATGACCAAACGGCTTTTCGCGGAGCAGTTCGACACCGATCTGGACGCGGCACAGGGCGCCTTCGTGTTCGTTGGCGACTCGCCGAACGACGCGCCGATGTTTGCACATTTCGATCATGCCGTCGGAGTCGCCAACGTTGTAGCCTTCGCCGATCAGCTGACGGACGCGCCCACTTATGTCACCCGGAACAGAAGCGGCGCGGGATTTGCCGAACTAGCAGCCGCATTGTTAGCGGTGCGTTGACCGAACGTCAGATGATGGCGTGGCGCACTTTCGCCGACACCCATTCGCTGACGATCACGGTTCCCAAAATAACGAGCAGGATGACCGACACCTGAGTCCAAGTCACGGTGTTGATCGATGCGTTCAATTGCAAGCCGATGCCACCCGCGCCGACAAGCCCCAAAACGGTCGACTCCCGGATGTTGATATCCCAGCGGAACACCGAAATCCCAGCGAACGCCGGCAGGATCTGCGGCACGATCCCATAATTCAGTATTTGCGGACCGTTAGCACCGGTGGCGGTTATCGCTTCGACCTGAGTCTCGTCGATTTCCTCGATCGCCTCGTACAACAGTTTCGCGCAGAATCCAATGGAGCGAAATCCAATCGCGAGAACGCCCGCAAAAACGCCGGGGCCGATGACCGTCACCAACATCAGCGCCCAGAGAAGCGAGTTGATCGAGCGCGACGATACGATAATGAAAAGTGCGATGGGGCGAATAAACGTTTTGCTAGGTGTGGTATTTCGGGCCGCCAGAAAGGCGATTGGAAAGGCCATGACAATAGCCATCAGCGTGCCCAGCGTGGCAATCGCGATTGTGTCCCAAACCGGGATCCATAACGTGCTCAGATAGTCCCACTTTGGCGGCATCATACGGCTCGCCATGTCCGCCGCCTGCCGCGGCGCATCAGTCACGAACATCCAAATCGTCTTGTCGGAAATCAACTGCCAACAATAGACGAAGATCGCCACCGCAGCGAACTGCACAGCCCAGATCGCCAGTTGGCTGTTTCGGTCTCGGCGTTGCCAGACTTTAAGGCCGTCTTTGACATCCAACGGCATTATTGAACCCACCGCCTGATATAGCCGGAGCTGTATTCGACCACCATGACGATGCCGATAATGATCAGCAGAATTGCAGCAGAGGAGTCGAATTCATACCGGTCGAACGAGGTCAGCAAGGTCGCACCGATGCCGCCGCCGCCGACGATACCGACCACCGCGGACTCGCGGAAATTGATATCGAAGCGGTACATGCCAAGCCCGATCATGCGCGGCATGACTTGAGGTTGAACTGCGTAGTTGAGCCATTGGAACCACGAAGATCCCGTCGCCTTCACCGCCTCCGCCTGGACCGGATCCATGTCTTCGATGTCCTCGGCCAGTAACTTGCCATAGAATCCGATCGTGCCAATCGAAAGCGCCAGGAAGCCTGCGAAGGGCCCAAACCCAAAGAGCTTGACGGCGAACAGCGCGAGAATAATTTCGGGAAAGGTTCGCGAAACCGCAAGGACCGCGCGGGAAAACAGATAAACCGGCCGCGGTGCAAGATTGCGCGCTGCGCCGAGCCCGACGGGAATCGAGATGGCAATCCCCACAACCGTCGAGATCACGGTCATCCACAGGCTTTCGAGAATGCCGTCGAAGATATCCTCCGCCCGAGAGGTGAAGTCCGGCGGGAAAAACGAGGCGAGGAAGCGCTGTGCCCGCGGCAATCCATCCGCGACCCGCGACCAATTGACTTCCATCGTGCCGAACGCAACGGCAAGATAAATTGCCGCACCCACCGCCAGACCCCAACGGAGCAAAGGGCTGGCAATGAATGGCGGCCGTTTCCAGCGTCTGCCGGTCAAAGAGTCAGTAGGGTGTGACATTGTCACGGGCCCGCCTAATCGGAGCCGGCTGCAGTTTCTTCGCCGACCAGATCATCTTCCAATTCTTCTTCGTCGACGGTCTCGATCGTGGCCTCCCAGTCTTCTTCGCCATAGATCTGGGTTAACACATCGGGCGTCAGCCCGTCGGGCGGCCCGTCATAGACAATCTCGCCCAGCTGCAACCCGACGATCCGTTCCGCAAACATCTGGGCCAGCAGAACATCGTGGATATTGATGATGGCGGACAGCTTGCGTTCTGCGCAGAGCTCCCGAATCAAGCGCATGATCTGCCGTGAGGTCTTCGGGTCAAGCGATGCGGTCGGCTCGTCGACGAGCAGGAGTTCCGGATCCTGGATCAAGGCGCGGCAGATACCAACCCGCTGACGCTGCCCGCCGGACAGTTCGTCGGCACGCTTGTCGGCCATATGATCCAACCCGACACGGGCAAGAAGCCGAAACGCTTCGTCGATATCCGATTGCGGGAACTTGCGAAAATAACTGCGCCAGAAGCTAACGTAGCCGAGCCGGCCGGAAAGCACGTTTTCCATCACCGTCAGACGCTCGACCAGCGCATATTCCTGGAAGATCATGCCCATGCGCCGCCGGGCTTTCCGCAAGCGGCCCTGGCTGAGCGTGGTCAGTTCCATGTCGTTCAGGGAAACCTTCCCCGACGTCGGCTCAACCAGTCGGTTGACACAGCGGATGAGGGTCGATTTGCCCGCGCCGGAAGGCCCGATCAATGCCATCACCTGACCGTCCGGGATCTCGAGATCGATCCCCTTCAGCGCCAAATCCCCTGTCTTGTACTGCTTTACCAGCGTGTCCAAGCGCAGCATGACGGCCCCTGCCGAATTTCAGAAAATTCGCTTACCGTCACGGAACCGGCGCCGAATGCGCCGGTCCGTGACGTTGATCACCCTACTTGCAGGTGTACTTGATGCCGTTGGCGGTATCGATCTTGCGGATCACATCCCAATCGAACTTGTGCGTGATCGAGATGAATCGGTCTTCCTTCTTGAATTCCTTCTTCAAGGCCGAGCCCTCCCATTGGAAGGTGAAAAAGGCTTGCTTGATTTTCGCGGCCACCGTCGGGTGCAGATTATTAGCGTGCCCATACCCCGTGGTCGGGAAGGTCTGCGATTTATAAATCGACGTGATCGCATCCGTCTTCACAACGCCGCGCTTGATCATCCGAGTCCATACCGAATTGGCGATGGACGCGGCTTCGTAGTCCTTATTCGCGATACCAAGGATCGAGTTGTCGTGCTTACCCGAAAAATTCGTCTTGAAATCCTTATCCTTCACCAAACCGAATTCCGATTTCATCAGAGCCGACGGCGCCTTGTTGCCCGAATTCGACGTCGGCGACGTGAACGTCATCGTCCGGCCCTTGATATCCGCCGGCGTTTTGATGTCGCTGCCGGCCGGTACGATAATTTCCATCTCATAACCGAACGAACCATCCTTCGCCGCCATCATCGCAAATGGCACGAATCCGGCGCAGCTTACCGCGATCGGATTGGAACCGGTATTGAAGCCGGCGACATGCAGACGGCCCGAACGCATGGCTTCGAGCTGCGCGGCATTGGACTGGACCGGAAAGAATACGACCTTCTTGCCGGTCACTTTCGACATATGCTTGATGAATCCGTCCCACACCTTCGCATAGACTGCCGGATCCTCGACAGGCGTATAGGTGAAGATGATTGTGCTTGGATCGACCCACTTGCTTTCGTCAGCCGGCAAGTCCGCAACGAGGTCGTTGTTGTAGTCGCAATATTGCTTATCGAGCGTGCCGCGCGGGCATTCCGCAGCTTCAGCGGCAAGTGGTGGCAGCGTTACGCCCAACAGGGCGAAAGCTGAGATTATCCCTGTGGCGAGTGTCCCAAAGCGCGCCATGACGATCCTCCCTGACGTTTCGTTGTTTTGTCTATATCAATCGTTCATTCGTTAGCGCATCCCGGACAAAAACAAAAACAAATTCGTAAGGATCAAACCGCGCCGACCCAGCCTCCAAGACACAGTGCATGGTACCCTTGAAAGGATGACGGTATCGTGACACCAATGACGCAACGTTAAATTGCTGCTGAGAAGTGGGAGAAGATGAAGCGGTTTGGCCTTTGTATAATTGTTTCACTGCTCAATACCGCCGTCTTGGCGGATGCTGGCAAGGAGACCGACCTTTCCTTCGTCGATGCCCATGTTCATCTCAATCAGTCCGAAACCTATCTCGGCCTCATGGAAACCCATCACCTTCCCAAGGCAATCGTCTTTTGGGGACGGTCCAGTAACAATCTGTCTCTGATTGAATCTGCGAAGGCGCATCCCGGGAGCCTGATACCGTTTGTTTCGATTTCACCGGAGCGACGGCGTTATCGGCCCTATTGGAAGTCCGACGACACCGCGTTGTTGGCGGAGCTCGATGCCTTGCTGAGCAGCGGGCATGCCAAGGGTATCGGCGAAATCTCGGTTGCGCATTTTCCGTCGCGCGGCTTTCCTGAGGCCGATTTCGATCCGCTTGGTGCGATGATGACAGGGATTATGAGATTGGCGGATCGCCATGGTGTACCCATCAATATCCACTGCGAGATCACGCGACTGCGCGAATTCTCCAAACTGCTCGAAAAGTTCCCCAACGTGAAAGTCATCTGGGCGCATGGTGGATACACGCCGTATTTTATCGCCAAACGCATGATCGCCCAGCACGCCAACCTGACCTATGAGCTTAGCGCAAGGACATGGCGCAACCATCCACGGTCTCCGGATTACACGATTTTTCGCAACGACAACGATGTGTGGCCGCGCTGGCTCGCCTTGATCGAAGACAATCCAACGCGGTTTATCGTCGGCACCGATGCGTCGCAACGGAGCCGCCAATCCGACAGCAGGAAAATCGAAAGCGTGCAACGGCTGCTTCGGCAGCTTTCTCCAGCCACCCGCCAGCGCGTTGCGCAGGACAACATACTCGATCTGATCGGCCGGTAAGTCGTTACTCCGCTGCGCCGCGTTGTTCTGCCGATGCCTGGGCATAATTTAGCGCGACATCAAAGACACTGAAGTTGCGCAGCGGCGCGTCTGCGGCCAAAGACGGCGTCGCGCGATTGACGATCAGTGGCACCGCCTGCTCGGTCGGCCCGCCATGACTGCGTAGCGGCTCGGTCAGGCCAGACAGGTCGTGCTTGTCCGCGCTGCTGCCCAGCGTCATGTGCTTTTCGCCGGTCACGACGAGATCGCCGACCCTTTCCGAGGGTAGTTCGAAGCGTGCGCAGGCAACTTCGTTGCTCATCACTTCCAGGACGCCGTCCATCGCGGCCAGCTTTTCCGTTACCGTCGCGCGCGACGCCGCGTCGTCGAGATAGATCGTCGCGTAGGAGCCGAGCGCTCCGTGATGCACGACATAGGGGTCGGTAATCGGCAGGATCACCCTGGCCTTACCCACACCTAGCCACTCGTCCATCAGGTCTTGGAGATAGATCACATTGACCGCGCCGGTTGCCGGATCGTGCTTTGCGTTCATGCCATGGTCCGCCGTCAGTGCCACCGTGCAGCCCAACGCATCGAGCTGCGCCCAGTAGCCGTCCATCATGGCGTAGAAATCGTTTGCCTCGGCGGTGCCTGGCGCATGCTTGTGCTGTACGTAATCGGTCGTCGACAGATACATGATATCAGGCCGATCCCGCTCCATGATCTTGACGCCGGCGGCGAAGATGAATTCGGACAGTTCGGCGCTATAGACAGAGGGGACGGGCATGCCGACCATATCGACGACACCCTCGATGCCGTTCTCCGCCATCGTCACTTCGTCGGCTTTCTCGGACGAGAAACAGACACCCGTGAGTTGGTGGCCTAGCTGTCGCCGCAGTTTGTCCTTCGCCGTCACCACTGCGACCTTCGCACCGGCGTCCGCGAATGCGGCCAGCAACGTACCGCAGCGCATGAATTTCGGGTCGTTCATCATCACCTCTTCGCCCGTCGCCGGGTCATAGAAGAAGTTTCCCGAGATGCCGTGCACCGCCGGCGGAGTGCCGGTCACAATCGAAATATTGTTGGGGTTCGTAAAACTCGGGACGACGCACTTGCCAATACGGTTCGTTCCCGTTTGCCGCACGCCTTCGAGCCAGGGCATACGACCCGCCGCGATCGCCTCATCCATGTAGGCCGGCTCGGAGCCATCGACGCAGACGACAACGACCGGCGACTGCGGCCACGCATACTGCTTACCGTTTACGGTGATCGGTGTTCCAGTCATATCCGTTACCCCTCTACTCAGGCCGCCACCGGGCCCCTATCGCTTACGTTCATCTCGGCCAACGTATCCCGAATTGCATCGAGCGCGCCACGCATTACCGTTTCGTCCAATCTGCCGATGCAGCCGATCCGGAAACTGTCGGCGACCGTCAACTTCCCCGGATAGATCACATATCCCTGTTCGGCCAGGCGATCGTAGAACACCTGAAAGTCGAAACCGGGATCGGCAGGCATGTGAAAGGTGACGATGATTGGCGCCTGCAACGATGCCGGCAGGAGTGGCTTGAAACCAAGTTCCTCCATCCCTGAAACGAGGATTTCGCAATTTCGACGGTACCGTCCTCCGCGCCCCGCGACGCCCCCTTCCGCTGCATGTTCCGCTAGCGCTTGATGGAAAGCCGCTACGACGTGAGTCGGCGGCGTAAAACGCCACTGCGCGTTCTTTTCCATCGCGCTCCACTGATCCTCCAGATCGAGGCTGAGCGAGTGGGCATTGCCCTTTGCCGCGGCCAAACTGTCCTTACGACAGATCACGAACCCCATCCCCGGCGCGCCTTCAATGCACTTGTTCGACGACGCGCAAAGCGCATCGCACGGCAGTGCCGCGACGTCAATTTCCAGCGCCCCGAAGGCGCTCATGGAGTCCACCAGAAATCGGCGGCCATGCTGCGCCACAACGGTGGCAATGTCGGCGACCGGGTTGAGGATACCCGACGTCGTTTCGCAATGAATAATCACCACATGAGTGATGCTCTTATCGTCGCGAAGCTGAGCATCAACCTTGGTGGGATCCGGCGGCGTATCCTCGGCGGTTTCATACGTGACGTAGTCGCGCGCCAGATAGTCGCAAATCTTCGCGATGCGATGGCCATACGCACCGTTGATCAGGATCAGCAGCTTACCGTCGCGCGGCAAGAAGGTCGCAATCATCGCCTCGACTGCGAAGGTACCGCTGCCCTGCACGGGCACACAGGTAAACGCATCGCCACCCCGCGCGAGTGCGACGAGCCGGTCGCGCACTTCCCGATTGATTTGGATAAAAGCGGCATCGCGCGAGCCCCAATCGCGCAGCATCGCCTGTTTCGTTTCTCGCGACGTTGTCAGGGGACCTGGCGTCAGAAGGAAGGGCTCGCCCGTATCTGCAGTCATTTCACGCGCTCCATTAGAATCCCAAGAACCTAAACTAGGCAGTTGGCGCTTCCAACCCGCTATCGCCGTCTGCTAGAGCAACCGCTATAAAGATTTCGACTTATTCTAGAATGGGAATCCGGGCTCATGGCCAAATCTCTGCCCAAGCAAACACGCGCAGTCATCGTCGGTGGCGGGATCGCCGGATGCAGTATCGCCTATCATCTGACGAAGCTCGGCTGGTCGGATGTCGTCTTGCTGGAACAGGGCCAGATTTCCTGCGGCACAACGTGGCATGCAGCAGGGCTGGTGGCCCAGCTCCGCGCCACCCATAGCCAGACGAATTTAGCCAAATACACCAAGGATCTTTACGAAAGGCTGGAAGCGGAGACGGGTCAGGCGACCGGCTACCGCCAGACCGGAAGCATCTCGCTGGCGCGCACGCCGGAACGCGAGGAAGAACTGAAACGGCAGGCCGCGATGGCCGCTGCTTTCGATGTCGAGATCGAGAGAATTTCATTTGATGAAGTAACGGAACGGGCGCCGATGCTGCGCACCGACGATCTTACCGCCGCCTATTGGATGCCCGGCGACGGCACGACCAACCCCACCGACACGGCCCAAGCCCTGGCAAAAGGCGCGCGCGCCGGCGGCGCGACTATCGCCGAAGGCGTCAAGGTCACGAATATCCTGACCGGCAACGGCAGGGCAACGGGCGTCGTCACGGATCAGGGTGAAATCGCCGCCGACACCGTCGTTTTGTGCGGCGGCATGTGGACGCGGGACATGGCACGGCCGCTTGGCGTTACCGTCCCGCTGCATGCGGCGGAGCATATGTACATGGTAACCCGACCGCTCGAAGGGGTTATCCGCGGCCAGCCGGTAGTCCGTGATATGGACGGCTATATCTATATCAAGGAAGAAGTCGGCGGGCTGCTGGTCGGCGGATTCGAGCCGACGGCGAAGCCTTGGGGCGGTGACGGCATTCCGGACGGTTTCGAGTTTCAGCTTTTCGACGAGGACTGGGACCAGTTCGACATCTTTCTTCAGAACGGTCTGCATCGAATTCCAATCCTGGAAAACGCAGAAGTGCGACAACTGCTCGTCGGGCCGGAGAGCTTCACGCCCGACAACCGTTATATTCTCGGTGAAGCGCCGACCGTCGACCGGCTGTTCGTCGCCTCCGGCTTCAACTCCGTCGGCATTCAGTCGGCGGGCGGCGCCGGCATGGCGCTGGCGGAGTGGATCGTTGATGGCGCACCGACGATGGACCTGAACGACATCGATATTGCGCGGTTTCACGATTTCCAGATCAATCGAAAATATCTTCACGATCGAACGACCGAATCGGTTGGTCTGCTCTATGCTATGCACTGGCCCTTCCGACAGCCGGACACGGCGCGTGGTGCCCGGCGATCTCCGATACACGAAAAGCTTGCCGCGGAAGGCGCGTGCTTTGGGACGCTGTTTGGATGGGAACGGCCAAACTGGTTCGCGCCGAACGGAACGACGCCCGAATACGAATATGCCTGGGGCAGGCAGAACTGGTTCGAGCACTCCGCCGCCGAGCATCAGGCAACCCGTGAAGCCGTCACCCTGTTCGATCAGACGTCGTTCGCCAAGTTCCTAGTGCAAGGCCGCGATGCGGAAGCCGTGCTGCAGGAAGTCTGCGCCGGCGACGTCGCCGTTGTGCCGGGCCGCGCGGTCTATACGCAGTGGCTCAACGAACGCGGCGGCATCGAGGCGGACCTAACCGTCACGCGGCTGGCGGAAGATCAGTATATCGTGGTTACCGCCGCCGCAGCAGCGACACATGATTTTGCCTGGTTGACGCGGCATATCGATGACCGGTTCGTGACGGTTACCAACATTACATCCGGCATGTCGATGCTCGGCCTAATGGGGCCAAAATCCCGCGATCTACTGACGGCGCTCGGCAACAAGAACATGTCCAACGAGGCCTTCCCGTTCCTGGCGAGCCAGGAGATCGAAATCGGCTATGCCCGGGTGCGGGCGCAGCGCATTACCTATGTCGGTGAGCTAGGTTGGGAACTCTATGTACCGACCGAGTTTACCGCGCATGTCTACGAGGCTTTAACGGAAGCCGGACAGGATTTCGGCCTGCGCCCGGCGGGCTATCATGCGATGGATTCACTACGCGCAGAAAAGGGCTACCGCCACTGGGGTCACGACATCACCGGCGTCGATACGCCGGTAGAAGCGGGGCTCGGCTTCGCCGTTGGCTGGAACAAGAATGTCGACTTCATCGGCCGCGCCGCCGTGGAAGCACAGCGCGGCAAACCGACACCGAAACGTCTCGTGCTATTCAAGCTCGAGGACCCGAAACCGCTGATGTATCACGACGAACCCATCTACCGTGACGGTGAGCGGGTCGGCGCCATCTCCTCGGCGGCTTACGGCCACACGCTGGGCGCTTCAGTCGGCATGGGCTACGTGCACCACGAAGACAGCGTGAACGCCGACTATCTTTCCGCCGGAACCTTCGAGATCGATGTCGCCGGCGAACGCATTCCCGCGACGGCGAGCCTGCGCCCGTTCTATGACCCAACGAACGAACGGATCAAGGCGTGAGGCTCAAATGACGGACTCCGACAAACCTGACGATCAAACCGCAAAGATGGGGCGAAAGGCAAAGACAAGAAACGCCCGCGCCAAAACTTGGCTGCAGGAAAACAAATCAGCCATAGACGAGCACAACGAACGTGCAGACCGTCGGGGTATGTACAATGACGGGCTTAGACGTTTCTAAAAATTTTTCACAAAACAGAATGACCACACGTGACGCGTATTTTTTTCAACAAAGGCCGTCATCCCGGACAAGGCGCATTGCGCCGCAGATCCGGGATCCAAGGTGCAACCGCGTCCGGCATTAAAATGGACCCCGGATCTGCGCGGCTGCGCCGCTTGTCCGGGGTGACGGGTTGGAGAAGTTAAACGCCCAACGATTGCGCGGCTCGATGGTGGGTTTTTAGTCGAAACGGACGGCGAACTGCCCCTAATCGACTCAATCCGCAACTACCTATTTGTCGGCATCGTGAACTGCGCGCCTTCGCGGATGCCGCTTGGCCAACGGCCGGAGATCGTCTTCATCTTGGTGAAGAAGTTGATCGATTGCGGGCCATGCATTTGCGTGTCGCCGAACTTGGAACGTTTCGATCCGCCGAAATGGTGGAACGCCATCGGCACCGGGATCGGCACATTGACACCGATCATGCCAACATCGACCTGGTCGGTGAAGGCACGAGCGGCATCGCCATCGCGGGTGAAGATCGCGACACCGTTTGCATATTCATGGCCGTTGACCATCTCGACTGCCGCGTCGAAATCATTTGCCCGGGCGACCGATAGAACCGGCCCGAATATTTCGTCCTTGTAGATCGACATATCGGTCGTCACCCGGTCGAATAACGTTCCGCCGACAAAGTTGCCGTTTTCATAACCCTGAAGGGCCGTCCCACGACCGTCCACCACGAGATCGGCACCAGCTTCAACACCTTGATCTATGTAACCTTCAACCCGCTTTTTCGCTTCGGCTGTAATCAACGGTCCCATGTCCGCAGCCGGATCGTTATAAGGACCGATCTTCAGGCTTCGCACGCGCGGCTCAAGCCGTTTTACAAGCTCGTCCGCCGTATCTTTGCCCACCGGCACTGCGACCGACACCGCCATGCAGCGCTCGCCCGCAGATCCGTAACCCGATCCCATCAGGGCATCGACCGTCTGATCCATATCCGCATCGGGCATCACGATCAGGTGGTTCTTGGCGCCACAGAAGGCCTGCACACGTTTATTCAATGCTGTGCCAGACTGATAAACATGCTCGCCAACCAGGGTAGAGCCGACGAAGCTAATCGCCGGCACGTCAGGATGCTGGATCAAAGCGTTGACGGCGTCCTTGTCACCGTTGACGACATTCCAGATCCCGTCCGGCAGGCCCGCCTCTTTCCAAAGTTCGGCCAGGAATAGCGGCGCTGAAGGATCACGTTCGGATGGCTTGTTGATAAAGGCATTGCCGCAGGCAATCGCCATGACGCCCATCCAACAGGGAATCATGACCGGAAAGTTGAACGGCGTGATTCCGCCGACGACACCGACAGCTTCACGCATCGAAAAGGTATCGATGCCGCCGCCTACATTGGTCGACAGCTCGCCCTTCAGCAGATGCGGAATACCGCAGGCGAACTCTGTCACATCGATGCCGCGCTGGATCGAGCCTTTGGCGTCCTCGATCGTCTTGCCGTGCTCACGGCCCACCAATTCGGCGATCTTATCCATGTTCTGGATAACCAGTTCGCGGAACTTGAATATCACCGCCGCCCGGCGCGGAGATGCGGTCGCTTCCCAGGCCGGCTGCGCCGCCAGCCCGGACTGTACCGCCTGATCCACATCGGCCGGTGATGCGTATGGCAAATTACCGCTGACTTCACCGGTTGCCGGGTTGAAAACGTCGCCGAAACGGCCGCTGTCTCCCGCGGTACGCTCGCCGTTGATGAAATGATAAAGCGTCTCAGCCATTTTTCCGTTTCCTAGTACTTGCTTATAACGTCGCGAATGGTTCCGATCATCCGCTCGATGTCTTTGCGTTCCGACACAAAGGGCGGCGCGATCAGAATCGAGTCGCCGGTTACCTTGGTGAACACGCCGGCGGCGTAGAGATCCTTCACCGCCTGTGTGCCGCGCAGACCCGGTGTTCCATCCTGCGCCGCCATGTCGACCGCGGCAAGCATGCCGATTCCGCGGATGTCGGTGACGACGCTGATATCCTGCAGCGCAAAAACCTGATCGAGGAAAAACGCCTCCATCTCCGCCGCCCGGTCGAACAGATTCTCCCGTTCATAGAGCGAGATGGCCGCGATACCCGCCGCACAGGCCGCCGGATGCGCCGTGTAGGTATAGCCGTGATAGAACTCGATGCCCTTTTCCGGCGATGCTTCGGTAATGGCCTTGTAGACCTTGTCGCTAGCAGCAACCGCGCCCATCGGGATCGCACCGTTGGTCAGCGCCTTGGCCATCGTCATAATGTCTGGCTCGACACCGAAGCGCTGCCCGGCAAAGGCAGTACCCATGCGGCCAAAACCGGTGATGACCTCGTCAAAGATCAGTAGGATGCCGTGTTCGTCGCAGATTTCGCGCAACCGCTCCAGATAGCCCTTCGGCGGGACGTAACATCCGATCGACCCCGCAACCGGTTCGACAATGCAAGCAGCGATCGTTTCGCCGCCATGGAGATCACAGAACCGCTGCAGGTCATTTGCCAGTTCGGCACCGTTCTCTGGCTGACCGCGGCTGAACCGATTTTCCTCCAGCCAGGTATGCCGCAGATGCACAACGCCCGGCACACCAAGGCCGTACATCTCGCGATTGCGGACCATGCCACCAACGGAAAACCCGGCAAAATTCACGCCGTGATAGCCCCGTTCACGGCCAACGAGCCGCATGCGCTGTCCCTCGCCGCGTGCGCGGTGATAAAGAAGCGCGATCTTAAGCGCCGTTTCGACAGCCTCCGAGCCGGAGTTGGCGAAAAACACGTAATCGAGGGTGCCGGGGGTCAGGCGGCTAACCTGCCGCGCCAGTTCGAACGCCGCCGGGTGGCCATGCTGGAATGACGGAATGTAGGACAGTTCGAGCATCTGTTCATGGACCGCATCGGCGATTTCGGTCCGGCTTTGACCTGCCGGCGAGCAGAACAGTCCCGACACGGCATCAATGATCTCATGACCTTCGTGGCTCGTGTAATAGAGTCCCTTACCTTCGACAACGAGCCTCGGGTCGCGTTTGAATTCCTTGTTGGCGGTAAACGGGAGCCAGAAATTCTCGAGGTCGTTGGTGGGATAACGCATCGCCATTCTCCGCAGTCAGAAGTGGTCCGAGGCGCCCGGAAGCCCTCGCCCAAGCACCT
>WLWY01000014.1 GCA_012103325.1 Alphaproteobacteria bacterium | reverse complement strand
GGCAGCGCGGCGCAAACGCTTGATTTTAGCGCCTAATTTGAGGGTCTTGCTTGTCGGTTTATCGGCCATCGGTTCATCTAAATTTACAAAATTTACAGTTTGAAAATCGTCAATTTTCTTTTTGTTACACGAATAATCGTTGTCTAACAAGTCATTATTGATTTCATGTCAGGTTTGTAATTTTATCTCTCCACTGAAACGGCGCCCCGCCAAACCAAGAAATGAGAGAGATCATGCACGACCAAATTCGCAATTTGAAGACGGAGATCGAGGAAAACCTGTCCCGAGCCGATAACGGTATTTCCCTCAAAACCGATGGCGATGCACAGTGCAGCCCGTCGGGCGACAAAGGTTCGTGGCCCTGCGCCGATCCGGGCCGCTGGGATCAGGTACAACGCGACTATACGGCGGAAGACGTGCGCCGGCTGACAGGCTCGATCCGCATCCGGCATACCTTGGCGGAGATGGGGGCCCGCAAGCTTTGGAAACTGCTGCAGACCGAGGACTATGTGCCGACGTTCGGCGCCTTCACGGGCAATCAGGCGGTGCAGCATGCAAAGGCCGGCTTGAAAGCGATCTATCTCTCCGGTTGGCAGGTCGCGGCGGATGCGAACAGTGCTGGCGCGATGTATCCCGACCAGAGCCTCTACCCGGTCGACAGTGTGCCGAAAGTCATCAGCAGCATGAACCAGGCATTGCTGCGCGCGGACCAGATCGAGCATCTCGAGCGCGCCAATGGCGAGTCGACGGACGACACCGACTATCTGCTGCCGATCATCGCCGACGCGGAGGCCGGTTTCGGCGGTCCGCTGAATGCTTTTGAATTGGCCAAGGCCATGATCGAGGCCGGCGCGGCAGGTATCCACTTTGAAGACCAATTGGCGTCCGAGAAGAAATGCGGCCATCTGGGCGGCAAGGTCCTGGTGCCGACGCGGACCTTTATTCGCACACTGAACGCGGCGCGTCTGGCGGCGGACACGATGGGTGTGCCGACGGTCATCATGGCGCGTACCGACGCCGACGCCGCACGGCTGATCACCAGCGACATCGACGAGCGCGATCAGCCCTTCCTCACCGGCGAACGCACGGCGGAAGGCTTCTACCGGATGACCGGGGGTATCGAGTGCGCCATTGCGCGCGGCCTGGCCTACGCGCCCTATGCCGATCTGATCTGGTGCGAAACCTCGACACCCGATCTGGACGAAGCGCGCCGGTATGCCGAAGCGATCCGGAGCGAATATCCCGATCAGATGCTGGCCTATAACTGCTCACCGTCGTTCAATTGGGCAAGCCATCTCAGTGAAGACGATATGGCAACGTTCCAACGCGAGATCGCGGCGATGGGCTACAGGTATCAGTTCATCACCCTGGCCGGGTTCCACAGCCTCAACCTGGCGACCTTCAAGCTGGCGAAGTCTTATCGCGAGCGTGGCATGGCGGGTTATTCGGAACTGCAGCAGGCCGAGTTTGCGGCCGAGTCCGAAGGCTACACCGCCACCCGGCATCAGCGCGAGGTTGGAACCGGGTACTTCGATGCGGTGGCCGATACGGCCGCCGGCGGACGCTCCTCGACCACGGCCATGGCCGGATCGACGGAAACGGCGCAGTTTTAGGGAGATAGGTTGCCGGGTCCGCGCATAAGACGCGGGCCCGGCTTCTTACTCAGGATCCGGGCCGTCGATAGGACCCGGATCGACCATGCCGGGACCGAAGACTTCGCGGCCGCCAAGGAAGGTATGTTCGACGCGAATGTCCTTCAAGCAGTCTTCTTCGCAGGTGAGCGGGTTGTCGTCCAGCACGACGATATCGCCCAGCTTTCCGACCTCGAGCGTGCCCTTCCGATCTTCCTCCCATGTCACCAACGCGCCGGTCTGGCAGATCATCCTGAGCGTCTCTTCGCGCGTCAGGTTACTTTGGCCGATACGGCGCCCGGAATCCGCATCCCACCGGGCGAGCGCCTCCCACATCGTCCAGAGCATCGAATAGGGCACGTTGTCGGATGAAAGCGAGACCGGCACGCCGGCATCGATCAACGCGCGGATCGGCATCGCGGTTTCGCCGATCTCGTGCAGATTGAAGCGGTCGCTTGCCATATACATGAAGTTCGGCGTTACAGTGGCGATTACCCCGAGCGCCTTCATGCGATGGATCTGATCCGGTGTCGCTTCGATGACGTGGATCATCACCCACCGCTTGTCGCGGATCGGCACCTGTGCGTCGATTGCTTCGTACGCGCGGAGCACCCGCTCCAGGTCGTAGCAGATAAGGCAGTTCAGCCGCATACCGCGCCGCGCCGCCTGGACGCCGATTTCGACGAACCGCTCGTGCGGTAGCGAATGATAGAAATGACCGGCCAACGCTTCGTAAGGATAGTCCTCGCCGATGATCGCGGCGGCCTTGTCGTTGGCGACGTCGACGCATATCCCCTCGATTCGGTACATGTCGTCGCCGTGCCCGCGCCCCGCGAGGCGCCCAGACCATTCATCGAGGATTTCTACCATTCGCTGGTCGTCGACCGAGGCGCCAGGCACGCTGAGCGGCAGATTGACCCGCACCGTCAGGTCGCCGTCCTCGTAGACCCGGCGGTACGCTTCCAGGATCGCCGGAGTGAGACCGTGGCCCTCGTAAATGCTCGTGGTACCTGCAGCGGCATAAGCGGCGGCGCCGAGACGGCATCCCGCGACGCGGTCCTCGAAAGTGAGACGAGGAGCGCAGCGAAACAGCGTGTACTCGATCACCGGCGCGTAGGAGCGGTCGAGGAAGACGCCGTTAGGTTCCCCATTATCCTTAACGATTTCGACGTTATAGGGCGCCTCGGTCTCTCGGTTGATCCTGGCGAGACTCAACGCGGCTGAATTGGCGACGCAGACGAACGGCCGGTGCACCCACCAACCCCACGGCACGCGGATGTAAACCGGATTGTCGGGCGAGACCGCATCCAGATCGTGGCGCGTCGGGAAGCGGCCTTCCTCCAACTGGTCGGGCCGGCTGATATAACTCAGCTTCGGCGTCCCCATGGGCATGAAGATGATCCACTCGCCCTTGGGCGTGCGCGCGACCGCGCTTTTAACGGCCTTCACAATGGCGGCGACCGAATGCCGGCCGGCGAGAGAATAGCCGCCGCGCGCCTTGAGCCCTTCGCGGTCCATATGGGCGTGGGTGTCGTAAAATCCCGGGCACGCGGTACGGCCGTCAAGGTCGATCACGCGGGTCGTCCGGCCTTTGCTTCCAATCACGTCCTCGGTCGTTCCAACTGCTGTAATCCTGCCGCCCGTCACAGCGACGGCTTCGACGGTTCGTGATGCGCTGTCCAGCGTCACCACCTGGCCGTTGCAGAGGATCAGATCGTGCTCTGGCATGGTGTCGCCTTCTCGGTTGTGTCCTGTCTCGGAAAGTCTATGGAAGGTCCAATGCCAAGTCCATCAACGGCTGTCGTCGGCCATTGCCTTTCGTTTTGCGGGCACCAGAAACCAGAGAAACGCGACCGCTTGCAGCGCCAAAAAAGTGCCGAATGCGGCGCGATACGCCTCCGGCAGGTAGCTGCCATCGGCCGCCGGCGGCCAGAGATCGATAATGGCGCCGATACCATATTGCGCAATATAGACCCCGCTAAATGCCAATACGTTCAGCCCCGTATTTACGCGCCCGGCGTATTCCAACGGAAAATGGCGGCTCAGCAGCGGATAGGCCAGCACCACGATATTCATCGTCAAACCGAACAGGATCCACGGCCAGACTCCCGTCGGGTCCAACTCGAAGGTTATGGCGGCCTGCGATCCCAAGAAGACCACCATGCCCCAGCCGACGATCTTTCCAAGCCCGACATTCCACCGTTCCAGGAAATCCGCGACAACGCCATTCGAGACAAATCCCACGGTCATCGCCGCGGTGAGCACGAACAGATAGTTGGCGACATCGACGCGCTCGAGCCCGGCAATGTCTTTCAGCCATAGGCCGGCCCATAGCGATTGTATCGCCATATTCGCAGCCAACGCCGTAATGGTCAGCGGGGCATAGCGCCAGAAGAGGCGGTCTGCATAGATGTGGCGCAATCCTTCCAACTGCGCGTAGAGCGACGACCGCTTCGGCCGTTCCTCCTTTTCGGGAACGGTTAGAAAGATGATCGCCGAGACGCCAACCGTGATCGCCGCGAGACCGAGGAAGACTCCCCGCCAATCCGTATAACCCAGTGCCGCTTCGAGCGGTGCAGTCGCGGCAACGGCGCCGAGGCCGCCCATCCCCATGAAACACCCATTGACCAGCGGCCAGCGGCGTTCCGGAAACCAGAGCGTGATCGCCTTGAAGGATGCCATCAAACCGCCGGCCACACCGAGACCGATCAGCCCACGCGCAATGGCAAGGATCTCCTTGCTATGCCCGATAGCGAACAGGACGGCGCCGAGCGCGGCAAACAGCAGGAAGGTTGCCTGAACGCGCCGCGGCCCAAAACGATCGAGCAGGAGGCCGAGCGGTACCTGCGCCGCCGCGAATGCGAGGAAATAAGCCGATGTGATCATGCCGAGATCGCCCGCACTCAGCCCGACTTCGTCGATGAGCTGTGGCGCTATGACGGCATTTGTCGAGCGGTACAGATAGGAAAGGAAATAGCCGCCGGCGAAGGGCAGGAAGACCGTCAGGACGAGCCGGAACAGGCTTCGTTGCGGCGCGTCGGATGAGATAGCTGTCATCTACTCGCTAACCCGGTTAGACACCGAGCGCCATGCCGTCCCGCCCGGGGTCGGCGGCGCCGGAGAGAACGCCATTGTCGTTCATGACGCCATGGACACCGGCGAAGCCATAACTGTTCGGACTTCGGCGCACTTCATAGCCCATTTCTTCTACCTGGTCGGTGATGTAGCGCGGAATTCGGTTGCTGACGTCGATAGCATTGCTGGTGACGGAGAAACGCGGGGCCGCGATGGCGTCCGATATTGGCATGCCGAACTCGAGGATGTTCAGGATCACCTGCATGACGCCGAGGGTGATGTGCGTCGCGCCGGGCGCGCCGATGACGATATAGGGATTGTCGTCGCGAAATACGATCGTCGGCGTCATCGAACTGGTATAGCCCTTGCCCGGTGCGATGGACGCGGCCCGGCCTGGCCGCGGGTCAAAGATGCCCATGCTGCCGTTATACATGAACCCCAGATTTTCGCTGATCACACCGGACGGCATGCCAAGCGTATGGGTCATGGTTACCGCATTGCCGTGCTCATCGATGGTGGAGACCTGCGTCGTGTCTTTCGATTCCGGAGCAATGGGCATTCGTTCGACATGGGCGTGCGCGCCGGACTCTATTTTTTCGGCCAGGGCCTTAGCGTGCGCCTTGCCGGTGAGGCGGTCGACGGGGATATCGACGAAGGCCGGATCGCCCATATAGGCCGCCTTGTCGATGATCCCGTATTTGATCGCTTCCGCCAGAATACGGATGTAATCGGGCGAATTGTGTCCGAGCGATGCCAAATCGAAATTCTCCAGAATGTTCAGCATCTCGATCAGGACCAATCCCGCCCCGGGCGGTTGGCTTGTCGCGAATTTATAGCCGTTGTATTCGCCCCACAGCGGCGGCGTGTGCGTTGTCGTCATGCTATTCAGATCGTCCAGCGCGATCAGCCCGCCGTTCCTCGCCATTTCAGCGGCGATTTCCTCGGCTATCTCGCCGGAGTAGAAGATTTCTGCGCCTTCAGCCGCGATCCGCCGCAACGTTTGCGCATAATTTGGGTTTGGAATGCGCGCGCCAGGTTCCCGCAACGTGCCATCCTCGGAGAAGAAGAGCTTCCGAGTCGCTTCGAAGGCGTTCAGCTTGTCGATATTGTCGACGCGGCCCAGGCTGGATTCTTGCTGCGTAATGTAGGCGTGCACTGTTGGACGAACCAGGAAGCCGGCTTCGGCATGATCGATCGCCGGTTGTACCAAATCCGCCCAATCCATTGACGCATAGGCTGTCGCTGCTTCCCAATAGGCTTTCAGACTGCTCGGCACTGAGATCGATTGATAGCCCATCTCGTTCACGCGGCCCCGTAGCCGGAAGCCGAAGCCGTCGCGGGTTTCGCCTTCGATCAGATCGGCCCACATATCCTCGCGTGCCGCGGCAGGGGCCTTTCCGGCAAAATTGATGCACTCATGTACGCCGTCTTTCGGCATGTAGATCTGCATCATGCCAACGCCGGCAATGCTGCACATCAGCGGGTCGACGACGCCTTGCACCAGCGCACAAGCGACGGCGGCATCGATGGCGTTGCCGCCGCATTTCATCATCAACGCGCCGGCCTCGACCGCCTCCGGCTGCGGTGCGGAAATCATACCGTGTGTCATTCGGGTGCCCTCGGCGAAGGTTCAGACGGTCAGCGCCATGCCGTCGCGTCCCGGGTCGGCAGCGCCGGTCCAGACACCGTCGTCGATCCGGATTCCGTGCACGCCGGCGAAATGATAGGAGAGGTAGCTGCGCGCCACGGGATAGCCGATTTTCTCCAATTCGTCGGTGACGAAGCGCGGGATGCGGTTGCACACATCGACCGTGTCGCTGTTGGTGGAAAAACGTGGTGCGGCTATGGCGTCGCTGATCGACATGCCGAAATCGAGACTATTGAGGAGGCCTTGCAGGACGCCCATGGTGATGAACGTGCCGCCCGGCGCGCCGATGACGATATGCGGTTCGTCGCCCTTGAAGACGATGGTCGGCGACATGGCGGTGAAGCGGCCCTTTCCGGGGGCGAGTGATCCCGCGCGGCCCGGCCTGGGGTCGAACACGCTCATGCAGCCATTGTACATGAAACCGAGGCCATCGGTGACGACGCCGGAGGGCATGCCGAGCGAGTGGGTCATGGTAACCGCGTTGCCGTCGGCATCGAGCGTGCAGACATGGGTGGTGTCCTGCGATTCAGGGACTTCTTTCAGCCGCTCGACATGAGAGATTTCGCCGGCCTTGATCGCCGCTGCCAGTTTGCTGGCGTAACTCTTGTCGAGCAGTTCGTCGAACGGCACGTCGACGAACAGCGGGTCGCCGACGCGGGTGTCCTTATCGATGGTCGCGTATTTCATCGCCTCGCTGACCACGCGGATATATTCCGGCGAGTTGTGACCCATGGCGGCGAGGTCGAAATTCTCCAGGATGTTCAGCATCTCCAGCACCATGATCCCGCCACCTGGCGGCTGGTTGGTGGAAACCCGGTAGCCGCGATAGTCCGACCACAGCGGCTCGACCCGGCTGGTCTTGTAGTTCTTTAGGTCCTTGTAGGTCAGCAGGCCACCATGTTGCGCCATGTCGGCGGCGATCTCTTCGGCGATTTCGCCGGAATAGAAGATGTCCGCGCCGCCGTCCGCGATGCGCCGCAAGGTGCGGGCCATGTCCGGATTCTTGACGACGCTGCCGACTTTCGCGATGTCGCCGTTCTCGTCGAAATAGATACGGCGTCCTGCCGGGGTCGATTTCATCTTGTCGATGCTGGGAATGCGTCCGTTATCGTGTTTCTTGACCCAGAAATCGTAGACGTGGGGGCGGACGACAAAACCGTCTTCGGCATGCTTGATGGCCGGGGCGCAAATATCCTTCCAGTCCATCGTGCCATGCTCGGCGACGGCCTCGTAATAGGCCTTGAGGCTGCCCGGGACCATGACCGACTGGTAGCCGACTTCGTTCACACGTCCTTTCAGGAAGAAACCAAATCCGTCGCGCGATTCGCCAACGATAAGGTCTTCCCACATGTCTTCCTTGACGGATGCGGGCGCACGGGTGTGAAAGTCGATGAAGCCGTGAAAGTTCTTTTTCGGCAGATACAGATGCATGGTGCCGAAGCCGGCGATGCCGCACATTTGCGGGTCGACGACATTCTGTACCAGGGCGCAGGTGATGGCGGCATCCACCGCGTTTCCGCCGTTCATCATGACGACGGCGCCGGCTTCGACCGCCTCGGGTTGGGGTGCCGTAATAATGCCGCGTGCCATGTCTGCCTCTCATAAGCTCTTGTTGGGGAAGGCGCGTAGTATGGGGTGGTGTGCGGTAACGCGCAATCCGGCGATCGGGCGATTAGGATACTGTCGATAGGTAGTCGAATGCCGCCAGCGCGTGCACCGCGAACACCGCGCGCAAATCGTCGATGGTCGCGTACTCGTCGGCCCCGCCCATATTGTTTGCAGCGACTCCATAGACGACCGACGGGACACCGCTCTGACGGTAGAAACGCGCGTCGGAGAAGCCGGGCCGCAGATTGACGGCGACTTCCTCGCCGGTCGCCGCGCGCGCGTTGTCTCGGATCAGCCGGACCAGTTCATGATCGGGATTGGTCCAGTTCGGTTCGCACGCCGACAGAACTTCCCAGCTGATATCGGGAAGCGGGTCGAGCGCCGCGGCGATCCGCGCTTGTACCTCGGCGATCGCGACGCCGGGCGGCAGGCGGATGTCGAGCAGGGCGCTCGCCGTGTCAGGAATGGTGTTGATGTTGAGACCGCCGTCGATTTGGCCGAGATTGACGGTGATGCGCTGCAGGGTGTCGGACTCTCCGGTCCCCGACAGTGGTTCCGAGATCGGTTTCGCCGTGCGTATCGTTTCCGCGATCGCATCGGGAAGCGGGCAGGGTGTGTCGCGTAGCGCCAGTATCGGTTCCAGCGCTCCGAGCAAAGTCTCAATCGCGTTGCGCCCGAGATGTACATGCGCGCCGTGATTGGGTACTCCGGTCGCGGTCACCTTTACCCAAAGATTGCCCTTCTCGCCGATCCGCGCGACCAGGGGAGACCCCGCGTCGCCGTTGATCATGGCGTCGCCGACCGCCTCTTCGACATTGGCAAGCAAATACTGCGTGCCCCAGACGCCGCCGGTTTCCTCGTCACCGACCAGGGCGAGTACGGCCTCGCCGGACCAGGACTCCCGAAACTCAGCCAGCAGCAAAAACGCCATGACCGAGGCGGCGATGCCCGCTTTCATGTCGCTGGCGCCACGCCCATAGATCCGGCCGTTCTCGATCGTGCCGCCCAGCGGCGGCTTCGACCAGGCTGTCGCATCGCCGATCGGGAAGGTATCGAGATGCCCGTTGAAGACGAGCCGGCGTCCAGGCCCCTTGCCGGACAGCTTGGCGACCAGATTGACGGCCGGCTCCTTTGCTACGACGCGGCGCAATTGGACGCCGGGCACATCCCGCAACCGGTCTTCGATCATCGCCGCGAGCGCTGTCGTGTCGCCCGGAGGGTTCTGACTGTCGGTTTTGACCAATGCGCTGCAGAATGCCACGACCTTGTCTTGCAGTTCGTCGACCCGCGCGGCGAGACGTTCCCGGTCGGATGTCCCGCTCACAGCAGGCCCAGAGTCGCCGCCCGTTCGCCACGCGAGACCGTGGAAAGCGTCGTCGTCCTGACGAAAACGCCATCCTCCGGCGCGACAATCGTTTCCACTTCGTCACCATAGATGTTGAAGATGGAACAGAGCGTGTCGCCGGCTTTGACCAGATCGCCGAGCTTGGCCCGGTTGAAGAGCAGCCCGCCGCGTTGCGCCCGCAGGCCGAGGAACTCGCGCATGACGTAGGTTTGTTGTGCGGGGATGGGATCGCCATCGATCATGTTGAGCCACTTCATGACGTTTTGGATATAAGAGGCGCCGCCGTCCACGACCTCTTCCTCAAGCCTGCCGCCCTCGCCGGTTTCAAACGTGAAGCAGGGAACGCCAGCCCGTGTCGCCTCCACACACAAGATCCCGTCTGACACGTAAAAACCAGAATCCGTACGCATGATCCAACCACTACCGAAGGCGTGGGCCATTTCCTCGGCCCGGCCGTGCGCTTCGCCGAGGCTGGGGTGCGGCAGAATCGCGATCGGCACATAGCGGCCGCCGCGTGTTGGCGTGTGAATGTCCACGGCCCAATCGCATTTCGAGATCATGTCGAAGAGTGTGGCGGCGAGAATTTGCGCCAGATTACCGTCCGCCGCCCCGGGAAAGCAGGTCCAGGCGTCAGCCGGCGCCTGATCGAGCGGTGACTTCATGAACTGGGAAATCGGCAATCGATGGTCGGCATGGAACGACAGCGGATGCTGTACCGGGACGCAAACGATGCTGCCCCGCAATCGAGCGGGGTCGATATCGGCGAGTGCGCGGAATAGGATCGCGACCCCGTCCACTTCATCGCCATGAATCGCGGCTCCGAGATAAAGGCGCGGGCCCGGTTCGCCGCCATTGATGATATCGAGCGGGATCGACACTTTCGTACCGTCGGCCAGTTCCACGAGTTCGATTTCATGCCGCCTGCGGGTTCCGGGCGGTACTGTCAGGCCTGCGATATCCAGATCTGCCATAGTTGAAAAACTCCCGTCGCTAATTTATTCCGCTGCCGTCGCGGGCAGGTCGAAACTTTCAAGACAACGATCGGTCAACGCCGTCGCCCTGTCCCAGTCGAAGGTGCGGAAAGCCATGCCGGTGGTGACGACCTTGGGTCCCGAATAAAACATTTCGTACTGATGGTGCCGCGACCCGAACTCCGAGCCGACGGCGTCCCAGGCCAGCTTAAACAGTTTCACCCGGCCGATGGAGTCCGTGGTCGGCGAGTATTGCGACCGGCCGATCAACGACGCCAGCTCCGGATTGGCGAAATCCTCGACGGAGGACGGCAGCATGATCATACCGCCGCCGGCCAGATCGCGGAGGGTCTGAACAACCTTTGGATAAAGCGACTGCGATTGCACTTGTGAGGCGTAAAGCAACTCCCGATCGGGGAGATAATAGTCGCCGTAACGCCAACCCTTCACCTCCATGGCCGAGACGAAAGCCTCGATGATCTGCAACTGCGAGGAAAGCTCGCCCAGCGTCTCGACGACCTGCGGAAAGTTGATCGATGCGGTCGTCTCGGTGATGCGGCGCGCCAGCCCGACCAGAAAACGCAGTTTTACCATCAGCCGGATTTCCGCCTGATAGTTCTGATAGGAATGTGCGGGCGTGCTGTGCCACTGCGCGAACTGAGTCCGGATGTTGCCGTTCACGAAGACGCGGTCCCAGGAAACCTTCACGTCGTCAAAGAAGATCAGCGCGTCGTTTTCATCGAACCGTGCCGAAAGAGGGTAATCGAAGTCCGATGTTGCCGCGGCTTCGTAAGATCGTCGGGACAGGATCTTCAGTCCGGGTGCATTCATGGGCAGCATCGCGGTGAACGCCCATTTTTCCTCACCGTCCTTCATCGGCCGTAACGTGGAAACCAGGATTTCGTCCGACAGGACCGCACCGGTGCCCAGCATCTTGGCACCCCTCAGCGTGATGCCCTCGGAATCCTCACCGCAGACCGAAACGGTCAGATCGGCGTTACCGCCTTCGCCGCGGGACTTCGAGCGGTCGCCCTGAGGGTCGATAATGACATAGGATAGGTAGAGGTCGCGGTCTCGTGCATATTCGTAATAGTCCCGCACGGCCTGCGCTCGCTCGGCACCATGCTCCTCGTAGACGTCGCTGCCCATGTAGAAGGCGGCGAGTGTGGAAGCGACATGATCAGGCGATCGTCCCATATAACCGAAATGGCTTTCCGCCCAGGCGGTCAGCGCTTCGCGGCGCGCGACCAAATCGTCATAACAGGTCGGCAGCTGCCACATCCGGCTCACGCGGGTGTCGGTCTTGGGCGATGCGAACGTCATCGCGTCCACGTTTTCAGGCTTGCTCTGGAAGTCGTAAAGGTCGGCGATCGAACGTGCGGCATTCTTGAACGCCGGATGCTCCGTGACCCTTTCCACCCTTTCACCGTTGATAAATATGGTGCGCCCGTCATCGAGGCCACTCAGGAACTGCGATCCGCTGCGAGCCATGTCTCGAAACTCCCCAATTCGTCGATAAGCTGTGAAGAGCATTTATTAAATTGCAATGTAAGATAGCTAATAATATTATTTAATTTGCTGTCGTGTCAAATTGGCGATCCGTTCGATACAAAGAAGGATCAATGGCCCCAAAGACGGAATTCAAGCGATCCAAGCGCCTCGGCAATAGGGAACAGCGCATGTCTACGCATTCGGAAGTGAAGGAAACCGTGACGGAACGCTCGACGCTTACGGTTTCCCATAAAGAACTTGTCATCGATGGGGACGACCGTGATTTTCGAGAACTGATTGCCTTGTTCAGTGCGGCGACCGGCCGAATGCAGTCGATGCGGCGCGAACTTGCAAAGGCGCTTGGAGTCAGTGTTGCCGAGTTTTCGGTTTTGACCGCGCTGATGCATCTTGAGCGGAAGGAAAGTGTCCGGGTTCGCAGTATTGCTGAGCATTTGCACGTCGCTGCGGCGCACGTGACGGCAACGATAAAGCAGCTTACTCAGTCGGGATGGGTGATTAAATCGATCGATTCCAATGATGGTCGCGCCGTTTCGCTTCGTTTGACGACGAAAGCCCAGGAAAAACTGACGAATTTCGCCCCTTTGCTATGTGCGGTGAATGATCGCTGGTTTGCCGGAATGTCGCGCGCCGAATTGCTGGTTGTTACCGAGTTCATGCGACGGTTGGTAAATCAGTACGACGGTGCGATGGCAAAAGCGAAAGATATGCGAATCGGCCTGTCCTGACCGATCCTCACACTTGTCGGCGGCAAGCAGAAAATAGCTATCTTGGTTATCTAATTTTTGATATGTATGCGCGACCTGGGAATGTGGGATCGAATTGTGCCATGACCCTGTCCGGCGGTAAGGCGCATCAATTTGGAGCGCGCGAGTTGCGCGACGCACTCGGGTGTTTTGCGACCGGTGTGATCGTGGTGACAGGTGTCGATAGCGATGGCTGTCTGATCGGTGTCACGGTAAACTCCTTCGCCTCCGTGTCGTTGGACCCGCCTCTGGTTTCCTTTTGCCTTGGGAAATCGCTTCGCTCGCGCGAGCGTATCGCGACGACAAAAGGGTTTGCCCTAAATGTTCTTCGGGAAGACCAGGGATGTTTGTCGGTCCAGTTTGCCGCCGAAGAAATCGACAAGTGGCACAACATCGACTATCGGCGTGGTATCCACGCAGCACCGGTGATCGAACCTAATCTCGCGGTCTTCCAGTGTTTGAAGTACGCGGAATTCGAATGCGGCGACCATGTGATCATAATTGGCCGTGTGGAGGCCTTTGAGCACGATGACAAGGAGGCGCCGTTGATATTTCACCGGGGTGGCTATCGGCAATTGCTGTAGTCCTGGAGAGCCGTACTACAGTGCATAGCCGATTGCCGCTCGTTCTCGGTAATCAAGGCCAGTGTCGCTCAGCTGCCCGTTACCACCAGGTTGAATCGGATCGTGCTTTCCAAGCCACCGACTTGAACCTCGGTCATGCCTAATTTCAGAAGCGCACTGTCCGACTGCTCGAATTGTGCGATGCGGATACCGTTGACCAGCGTGCCCAGGACGCTGCCATTGTCGCGTATCGCAAGGCCGCCATTCTGCTCCTCGATGACGAAGTGCCGCGGCGCTATTTCGAATTGTTTGGTGACGCGCAACAGCAGCTCCGCCTCTTTCTTGCTGGCGGCATCGGCGGCGTCCGCCCGCCGGCCGACGACGAATGGCAAGCTGTCGACAACGATGCCGTCCTGTCCGATCTGGGAGGCGATTTCCGGTGAGCCGGGCCGGAGGCGGATCTCGGCGATCTCCGATAACGCGGCCTCGTCGGCATGTATATGATCTTCGTAGATGCGCTGTGTCGCGCTGCTCAACCGCTCGCACAGCGTTCGCAGAATGGTCAGCGCGAGCGGATTCTTGTCGCCGAAGGCCGTATCGAAATCATGCTTCGTTATGGTGAGTAGGGTCGTGTCTACTGCGGCGCGGGCTGTGGTCGAGCGCGGCTTGTTCCGGATGATGCCGATTTCACCAAAGATCTGACCCATCTGCAGATGCGCCAGAGGGACCACCGTATCGCCGGCGGTACGTAAAACCTCAACCGTGCCCGACGCGATAATGTAGGCGCAATCGCTGTCTTCGCCTTCCGCGTAGATGGTTTCGCCCAGTTTGAAATGCGTCTCTTTCATCGCGAAAGGACCGCCTTACTTGGTTAGATCGCTTCGACCTCCCGGAAGCGGGCGATAGCCGCCGTATCGTAGCCAAGCTCCGTTAAGATTTCGTCATTGTGCTCGCCCAGTTTCGGCGGACGGCGGTGAATGCCGCCCGGCGTCTCGGACAGCGAGACGGGGGTGTCGATGATCGGTGCGGGCTTCGGCAAGCCCGGGTAATCGACGTCCTTCATGAAGCCGACTTCCTGGATATGCTCGTTGTCGAGCGCTTCTTGCGGCGTGAAGACGGGCGCCGACGGCAGGCGGACCGCTTCGAGTTCTTTCAGCGCCTGTTCCGTTGTGCGCTCGCCGCACCAGGCCTGCATCCGCTCGCTGATGATCTCGCCGTGCGCGGCGCGGGCCTCGTCGTCCTTGAAGCGCGGGTCCGTTAACCAGGTCTCTTCGCCCATGAGCTCCGCCCAGCGTTTGTGCATGATTTCGCCGATCGCCACGCAGATGATTTCGCCGTCCCTGGTCTTGAAGGAGTCGGACGGCGCGCTCAGTTGGCCGCGGTTGCCGGAGGCGATCCGGTTCTCCTGCGTCAGCGCCTGTTCGATCAGGGTCGAGTTGGCGTTGGTGAGCGCGGTTGCAAGCAGTGAGCCCTGGACATGCTGTCCCTGACCGGTCGCCTTGTGCGACATGATCGCCGCCATGGTGCCGAGCGCGCACAGCGTCGCGGTGCCGTAATCGACCCAGGGATAGTAGGAGCGCATCGCGCTGTCGGCGGTTCCCGACAGATACATTGCGCCCGACATGGCCTGCGCGACCGTATCGAATCCGACCTTGGTCGACATGGGCCCGGTCGAGCCGAACGCCGTCGCCGTGGTCAGGATGATGTCCGGCTTGATCGCTTTCAGGGTCGGGTAGTCCAGGCCAAGGCCCTTGCGCGCCCGTTCCGGCATGTTGACCAGAACGACGTCGGCGGTCGCGACCAGCTTTTCCTGGATTTCGCGGCCTTCCGCTTTTGTCGGGTCGAGCGTCATGCCGCGCTTGTTGCGGTTCATCTGCAGGAACATTGCGCCGGTTTCGTCTTCGGTCATCGGCAAGATGCCACGGTCTTCGCCGCCGCCCCGTTTGTCGATGCGGATCACGTCGGCGCCAAAATCGCCGAGCAGTGCGCCGCACCAGGGCCCCGCGATGAAACGCCCAAAATCGAGGACCCTAATTCCGTCCAGTACGCCGCCCATGTCCGCTCTCCTGTTTAGCTACGCTTTAACGAAAACCGCGCCGTCTTCGATTTTGACCTCGTAGGTCTTGAGGTCCTCGCTGACCGGAGCGCACAGCGCCTTGCCGGATTTGACGTCGAAGCGGCCCTCATGCAGCGGACACTCGACTTCCGCGCCTTCCTGGAACCCGTCGGCCAGCGACGCAAAGGCATGCGTGCAGATATTGTGCGTGGCGAAGATCTCGCCATCGACGTTGAACAGGGCGATTTCCTCGCCGTCGATCGTGACCTTTTTGGGGTCGTCGGGGTTGATTTCCGTCGTGTTGGCCACTTGGTGCCAGGTTTCGTCCGCCATGATTATGTTGTCTCCAAAAAGCGCTGACTGTCGGTTTCCGGTACTGCTTTCATTACCGGGCGCTCAAAGATATAAATTTCTAAGCGCGGGATTCCTAGTGTATTCATGTTGGCCGGTGGCGCGTCACGCCGCTTTTTCGCTTCAGGCCACCGCCATTAACCAATGTTTTTCACAGAATTCGACCAGTTTACCCTTCTTACCATTGCCGTGGCGTTCGTTATCGCCGGGATATCGAAGGGGGTTATCGGCTT
This sequence comes from Alphaproteobacteria bacterium, assembly GCA_012103325.1. GTDB lineage: Bacteria > Pseudomonadota > Alphaproteobacteria > UBA8366. The sequence continues at coordinate 134,110 of WLWY01000014.1, read as the reverse complement.
CGGTTTGCCGCTCATATCGATCCCGGTCATGGCGACCGTCATGCCGGTGCCGGCCGCGATTGCGCTTACCGCGGCACCCATTTTGTTTTCCAATATCTTCCAGACATTCCAGGGCGGCCGCCACGGGGCGGCATTGCGCCGGTTTTGGCCCCTGGTCATCATGATGATTGCCGGGGTCTTGATCGGAGCCCAGATCCTGACCCGCGCGGACCACGACACGATTGCGGTCATCGTCGGGACGCTGCTGCTTTGTTTCGTTGCGATGCAGTTCCTTTCGATCCAGCCGGATATATCGCGGGAAGCCGAGCGCCGGCTCAATCCGGTGATTGGCATCGTCTCGGGTCTGCTCGGCGGCGTCTCCAGTATGTTCGGCCCGATCACGATCAGCTATCTGGTGGCGCTGAAGCTTCCGAAAGACGAATTCATCTCGACGATCGGACTGTTCTACCTGATCGGTATCGTGCCGCTCTATGCGACATTGGTGATCACCGGCGTGATCGCACGGGACGAAATCATCGGATCGGTGCTGGCTTGCATCCCGCTGTACGCCGGGTTGCTGTTCGGCACCTGGCTGCGGCGGCATATTTCACAAACGCTGTTCCAGCGCGGGCTGCTTGTCGCGCTCGTATTCGTCAGCCTGAATTTGATCCGTCGCGGACTCGTCTAAACGAGGGTACGCCCGCCATCGACATAGATCGTCTGCCCGGTGATGAAAGCACCCGCCGACGAAAGCAGCAGCAGCGCCGTGCCGAGCAGATCCTCGACCGTCGCCATGCGCCCCATGGGAATGCGGGACATCTGAAAGGCGCGATATTCGGGCTTGGCCATGAAGGGGTCGGACAGCGGCGTCGGGATGACTGCCGGGCCGATAGCGTTGACCGCCACCTGATGCTCGGCCCATTCGACCGCAAGCACCCGGGTAAGCTGCGACAGGGCCGCCTTGCTGGCCGCGTAGGCCGCGTAGTTCGGATTGGCGACCATGCTGGAGACCGACGCGATGGTGACGATCTGGCCGCCGCCCTGTTCGATCATGACCCTGCCGGCCTGCCGCGCGAGCAGCAGTGAGCCGGTGACGTTGATGTTCATGCTGGCGGTGAAGTCGTCCAGCGGCAGATCGAGCGCTGGAGAAACCCTGAGAATGCCTGCCGCATTCAGTACTCCATCCAAACCGCCACCGTTTGAAATAGCGGCTTCGACGGCGGTGGCGCAGGACGCTTCATCCGTGACGTCGAGGCGGCAGGCCTTGTGGCCCGTGCCAGGTAAACTTTCGCAGTGGCTTGTCGCTGCTGCACCATCGATATCGGCGAGCGTGAGCCGCGCACCGCGCCGCGCGAGCTCGGCCGCTATCCCCGAACCGATGCCGCCGGCGGCGCCAGCAATCAGGATCGAACGCCCTTCGATGTCGAAAATGTCGTTCATATGGTTTCCTCCGGTTCGATCAGGAATAATTCTGCGCCATAAGAGACAAGGCTGCCGTCCTCGACAAGGATCGCCGCGATGCGGCCTGACGTGGGCGCTTGTATCGGCAGCGCCGTATCGAGAACATTTAAGCTGGCCAATTGATCGCCAGCTGTCACGTGATCCTCAATGGATCTCGAAACATCGGAGATCGTCCCGACCGCGGGCGCTGTGACGGCAATAGGTTCCGGGGGAGGGCGCGCGACGCTAGCAGCACTGCCAATGACAATACGCTCGCCATCTTGTTCAATGTGAACTTCCGTCAGGCTGCTGTCTTTGATGGCGCGTTCGATATTGGCGATTTCGGTGGGTGATAGGGACACGCTGGGCTCCACATTCCGGTATGCCCCCTTATACTGCCTTGAAACTCAGCCTGTCGAAACCGGGAAGACACCGTGCAAAAGGTCTTGATTGCCAACCGGGGAGAGATCGCCCTGCGCGTCATCCGCGCCTGCCGCAAGGCGTGGCTCAGCACCGTTGCGGTCTATTCCGAGCCGGACGCGAACTCGCCGCATATCTGGGCGGCGGACGAGGCGGTTTGCATCGGACCAGCGCCGCCGCTGCGCAGCTACCTGAACAGCGACGCGATCCTTCATGTCGCGAAGGCGTCGGGTTGCGATGCGATCCACCCTGGCTACGGTTTCCTGGCGGAGAACGCCGCCTTTGCGACAGCCTGCGAAGACAATGGCGTGACCTTCATCGGGCCGAGCGCGGCATCCATTCACACGATGGGCGACAAGGCGGAAGCGCGGCGCGCGGCGATGCGGTTAGGCGTTCCGGTCGTGCCGGGGTCCGAGGACAGTTTCACCGACGCCGCGGCGGCGGCTGATGCGGTGCGTGAGGTTGGCTTTCCGGTTCTGCTCAAAGCGCGCGCTGGCGGCGGCGGGCGGGGCATGCGTGTGGTCGAAGACGCGGCGTCGTTCGAAGGACTGTTCCAGCAGGCAACGGCGGAAGCGGCGGCGGCGTTCGGCGATGGCGGTGTCTATCTCGAACGGTACTTCTCCAAAGTCCGGCACATCGAGGTGCAGGTGTTGGGCGACGGGAAAGGGAACGCGGTGCATCTGTGGGAGCGCGACTGCAGTACACAGCGCCGCCACCAAAAACTGGTCGAGGAGGCGCTGTCACCCGTGCTCGACGATGCGACGCGCAAGGAGATTTGCGATGCGGCGGTCATGTTGACGCGCGGGATCGACTATCGAGGTGCGGGCACGGTGGAGTTTCTCTACGATCCGGCGGACAAGGGTTTCTACTTCATCGAGATGAACACCCGTATCCAGGTCGAACACCCGGTGACGGAGATGCTGACTGGTGTCGACCTCGTGGGCGAACAACTTCGTATCGCGGACGGGCAGGGGCTCCCCTTCGATGCTCCGCCACCGCCTGTAGGTCACACCATCGAGTTCCGCATCAATGCGGAGGACCCGGTGCAAGGGTTTGCGCCCAGCCCCGGGCGGATCGAACGGTGGCGGCCGCCATCCGGCGCAGGTATTCGGCTCGACAGCCATGTCTATCCTGGTTACCAGGTGCCGACCTTCTACGACTCTCTGCTCGGCAAATTGATCGTGCAGGGCGAAGACAGAGCGGACGCGTTGGCGAAGGCGCGCATCGTGCTTAGCCGGTTCACCGTGGAAGGCGTGAAGACCACGATCCCGTTCCATCTCGATCTGCTCGACGATCCCGAGTTTCAGGCGGGCAATATCCATACCGGCTGGGTCGAGGCGCGCGCGAAGGATCGCGCGGCATGAGCAAGACCGTCAATCTGATCGATCTGACTCTGCGCGATGCGCATCAATGTCTGTGGGCGACGCGCATGACGACGGGGATGATGCGCGATGTGGCGCCGCTGCTCGACCGCGCGGGGTTCGAGGCCATCGATCTGGTCGGCGGCGCGGTGTTCGATGTCTGCGTACGCTACTTGCACGAAGACCCGTGGGAGCGCATGCGCATTCTCAGCGAATGGGTCACGGAAACGCCGCTGATCATTCACACGCGCGGGCAGAGTCTGTTCACCTTCGAGTTCTTCGCCGACGATGTGGTCGAATTGGCGGCGGAGCGCTTCGTTGCCAACGGCATGCGCTATCACACGCCCTACGACGCGCTGAACGACATCCGCAATCTGGAAATCCCGATCCGCACGGCGCGCAATCTCGGTCTCCATACGGTGCCGGGGCTCGTCTACACCTACTCGCCGGTGCACACGGATGCCTATTACGCGGCGAAGGCGAAGGAGCTGGTCGCGCACGGCGTCGACGGCGTGTTCATCAAAGACCCAAGCGGGCTGCTGACGCCGGAACGGATCGTCACCCTGGCCCCGGCGATCAAAGAGGCCATCGGCGAATTGCCGCTGCAACTCCATACGCATTGCTTGTCCGGCCTCGGCCCCTATGTCGCGCTGCAGGCCGTCGGCCACGGCGTCGACACGGTGCATACCGCGACCTCGACCCTGGCAAACGCCGCCTCGCACCCGCCGAGCGAGCTGTTCACGCGCAACTGCCGCCGCCGGGGTTTCGACGTGCCGGTGGATCTCGATCTGGTGGAGGAAGCCGCGGCCAGGCTGGAGATCATCGCGCGCTCCGCCGACAAGCCGACCGGATCGCCCAACGAATATGACGAGTTCCACTTCCATCATCAGGTGCCGGGCGGGATGATCTCGAACCTGGAATATCAGCTCTCGACCCTGGGACTGGAAGGGCGGCTCGACGAAATCCTCGACGAGGCTGGCCGGGTCCGCGCCGATCTCGGCTACCCCATCGTCGTCAGCCCCTTCGCGCAATACATAATGACCCAGGCGATCATGAACGTGATGGGCGACGAACGATACGAAACGGTCCCCGACGAGGTCCGCCGCTACGTGCTGGGCGGCTACGGCGAGATCGCCGGCGACATCGACCCCAATCTGTTCGACCGGATCGCCCGCGGCGCGGAACCGATCACCGACCGCCCCGGCGCGCTCGTCCCGCCCGCCCTTGACCGTCTGCGCGTCGAGCGTGGCCCCTTCGCGTCGGATGACGATCTGTTGCTGGCGGCGTTCTACGCGCCGAAAGAGTACGACACGCTTAAGGCGGCGGGACCCATCGATACGACCTCGCCACTCGACGGCGGTCCACTACGGACGCTAATTCGGGAGATCACGAAACGCCCCGATATTCGCGCTCTTCATGTGGAAACGGCGTAACGGGAACGGGCCCGGATTGATCTTCCTACGGTTAATTGCCTAGTCTTATCGTCGACAGGAATTCTTTCGCCATAAGGGAGCATCGAGCCGCCATGGAATATCAGAGAGTTTCAGCCGATTGTCATCTGGACATGCCCTGGATGCCGCAGACATTGTTTACCGATGAAGCGTCCAATGCGATGAAGGATCGCATGCCTTATGTCGAGGATGGCCCGGACGGACCCCAGTGGGTTACGAAGAAGGGTGCCAATTTCGGTTTGCTGAACGGCGTGGGCCCCGGCGGTCAGAAACTCGTCCCGGGCCAGAACAAGCGCGTCGACATCATGGCGAAGACCGGCATGTTCGAGGACGGCCAGAAGGGCATCCAACGGGTGTCGGACCCGCATATGCGTCTTAAGGAGATGGAGCGCGACGGCGTCGATGCGGAAGTCATCTTCGGCATCCTTGGTTCTGCCTCGAAGATGCAGGACCCGGAAGCGGCGATTGAGATGTTCCGCATTTATAACGACTGGCTCGTGGATTTCTGCAGTCACTACCCCGGCCGCCATATCGGCCTCGCCTGTCTGCCGTATGGCGACATCGACGCTGCCGTGGCGGAAGTGCATCGTTGCGCCAAGATGGGATTACTCGGGCTGGAGCTAAGCTGCTCCTGGGACATGGATCCGATGTGGCATCCGTGCTGGGACCCCTTCTGGGAAGCCGTCAACGAAGTGCAGTTGCCGCTGCATTTCCACACATTCCCGACGACCTCGCCGGTCGCCCGCGAAATGTCGTCCGGCCAGGTCCGGCGCGCGGCCATGTTCACCGGCGTTTCGGCGTTCCAGATGGGCCTCATCCATATTGTCGCGGCGATCATCGGCGCGGGCGTCTTCGACCGCTATCCGAACCTAAGGATATCGCTCGGCGAAAGCGGTGTCGGCTGGCTACCCTACGCGTTAGACCGGATGGATTTTGAGTTCGAGGACCGGTTCCGCGATCTCATGAAGCTGAAGCCGTCGGAATACTGGCAGCAGCACTGCAAGGCCACGTTCCAGTACGACGTGATCGGGCCGATGCTGGTCAACACGAACAATCTGATGACGGAAGATACACTGATGTGGGGGTCCGACTATCCGCACACCGATGGCATTTGGCCGGAATCGACCAAATACATCGAAGAGCAGTTTGTCGGTCTGACCCCAGCGCAGATTAAGAAGATCACCTGCGATAATGCGGTCGAGTTTTACGGTCTGTCTAAGACGAATTAACGGCGTGTCGCACTCCTCCTTCTCCATTTTGGAGACCTCTGCGAAATTGTGAATGGAGTCGCCGTCCACCCCCACCTTAATCCTCCCCCCTCTAGGGGGAGGAGAGTAACTTATTGATCTGTCTAAGTTATCCCTTCCCCCCTTGTGGGCTGAAATGTCCATCACAGGCATTTCAGGGCTAGGATGGGGGGTATCCGCGACCATATTTCTCAGGCGTCTCCTTTTTAAGGAAGGGGGGAGGCGATAGGCGTGCGTGCTTGATAACCCTTTCATACTCCCCGATTGACATCGCTTGATCTGGGCGAGCACTCTGCTGCCTATGACGGATACCGAACATGCGGCAATCGCGGAAAATATACGCCTTCTGGCGCATCTGGACATTCCCGGTGGTGGGCAGGTGGAGGTACGGGATGGCCTCGCCCTCGTTGGCCATATCGCGCCGCCGCATGGCACTACGCTAATCGATGTTTCCGATCCGCGCGCGCCGCGCGTCCTCGCCCGCATCACCCTCGAAGGCACGGCGTCGCATAGCCATAAGGCGCGGTTCGCTGGCGATCGGGACCTGATGCTCGTGAACAGCGAAATGTTCGACCGCCACTTTCTGCGCAAAGGCTTCAGGATACCGGATCTCAAGGCCGAGGCTCTGGCGCGCGACGGGCGCGAACCGAGCGATGCCGAACTGGCCGCCTTGCTGAACGCCCCACTTGATCGAATGCCCGATCTGCACGCGGTTGCGGAACACGGTTACAAAGAGGGCGGGTTCAAGATTTATGACATCGCCGATCCGTCGAACCCGAAACTGCTGGCATTTCAGCGGACGGGCGGCATCGGCGTGCATCGTTTTCACTGCGACGAAAACTACGCCTATATCTCAACCGAGATGGAAGGCTATGTCGGCAACATCATCGTGATTTACGACATCGCCGATCCCGTGAATGTACGCGAGGTATCGCGCTGGCACATGCCGGGACAACATGTCGCCGGCGGCGAAACGCCGGACTGGAAAGGGGTGCAGAACCGCGTGCATCATGGATTGCGCGCTGGCGACGAGTTGTGGGTCGCCTGTTGGCATGCCGGGTTCAAAGTGCTCGATATCTCGACGATCGAGACGCCCCGAACCATCGCCGAGCACAATTATCACCCGCCGTTTCCGGAACCGACGCACACTATTCTGCCGGTTCCGCACGAGATCGATGGGCGGCGCATTGCGATCTGCGTTGACGAGGAACATCCGCATGCGAACGGCCAGCCGCATGCCTTCCTGTGGGTCTTTGACATCACCGACTATGCCAATATCCGGCCGCTCTCGACCTTCCACGTGACCGATTTTGACGCGCCCTGGGCGCGCGCGCATCTCGGCCCGGACGGGAATTACAATCAACAGAAACCGGAAATCTACGGGCCCGGCGCACATCAGTTCCAGGAGCATATGCGCGATAACATGGTCTATTGCAGCTGGTTCAGCGCCGGGCTGCGCGTTATCGATATTTCAGAGCCAACCGCACCGCGCGAACGCGGCTATTACATCCCGCCACCTGCGCCCGGCTTTCCCGCCCCGCAGAGCAACGATGTGGACGTCGACCAGAACGGCGTCATCTATCTGATCGACCGAGTGAACGGTCTCGACATCCTGGAAATGACGGATTAACGCGCCGTTATTCGTGCCGCTGCTTCAACTTCTCGAACGACACGATCTTGCCCACTATGTCCCAAGAATAACTGTCCACGCTGCGAATCCTAATACGATGCATCTTTAAGCGGTCGACGATAAGGCGGTTTGTATATTTGCTGAATGATGCAGACGTGATTTTGTGCAGATCATTCGATTGTTCGCAACCTTGGGTCGATTGATTTGCCGAAAATCGCGGATCGTGCTATGTTTTTCGACTTTTGGCGCGTGTTTTGGGAGATTTTTTACAAATATTATTTTGGCTAATCGGTTAGCTATCAGCCGGCTACTTAGATTTATTACGTTTGTTCTCGAACCACCGCGTATCAGCACGGAGGAGAGTGCGACTAATGAGAAAGATTGGCAGGGGCTATGGAGAACTTTTTTGGCTGAGTACGCGCCCAATTTTTTTGCTTTCGGACCTTATCGGCGTGGCATTACTTTTAGTATCTCATTTCGCGACAAGTGCCTTGGGAGGAGCGCTCGCAGCAGTCGGTTCCGCATTCTTGGCGATCGGCCTCTCCTTACCTATAGCACTCTATTATCAGCTACGGGAGAACTCCGCTTCCTTGAAAATACTTGATGCGTGCAGCCGCTCTGGAATAAAGGCAATATACGAAAGTCGGCAGGAGGATAGCGCTGATCTTCGGTCGGCCATAGACGACGCAGTTAAAGTATCCGCTGATATTCGACTTTTGGGCGTTGCATTCCACAGCCTATTTAATCCAAGTGCCGAATACACCTCGCAGGTGCGCGGGAAGATAAGTGATCCACGAATTCCTATGCGTGTTCTCCTCCTAAATCCGGACTCCTTGGCTGCGAAGCTTCGAGAGGAAGTAGAAGAAGGCCATAAAACCATAGACAACATTCGTGACACTATTAATAACGGTATACCTGCCACGATCCAAGAAAGACTAGACGCAGCACGTCTCCAAGATCCGATGCTTAATGGACGCTTAGAGGTTGCGCTAAAAGATAAAACGGATGATGCAGTTAAGATCATTGCGGAGAATACAAATTTTCAGGTACGTATATACGATACCGATCCAATGACCTTTCGTAAGCGTCCGGCCTGACCGCTCTGCCGTGCAGAAGAAGTGAGGTTTAGTGTCCACTTGTTTAGGTGGACACTAACGGGGATCAGGATGTGGCGAAGCGGGGCAAGCGTCGGCGCTGGAGTGCAGACGAGAAGCGGATGATTTGCGCACAGACGCGGTTTGCGGGCGTTTCGGTTTCACAGGTTGCACGGCGCTACAATGTGAACGCCAATCAGGTTTTCAACTGGCTGAAAGATCCCCGGTTTGCGGGAAGTGACACGGTCGATGACGCCGCCTGTTTCCTGCCGGTTGAGATTGCGCGTCACGTCGAGCACGAAGCCGAGCGCCCTGTTGGTGACGAAGGCAAGATCGAGGTCACGCTTGCCGGAGGTCATCGCTTGAGCATTAGCGGCCCTTACGATCCCGAAGCGCTCGTACGTCTGCTCCGGTGCTTGTCGGGATGATCCCGGTTCCCACGAACACGAAGGTTTGGCTTGCGGCCGGCGTGACGGACATGCGTAAGGGGTTCAATGGGCTGTCAGCGCAAACAGAGAAGGTTCTAAAGGCGGCGCCGTATTGCGGTCATCTGTTCGTCTTCCGGGGTCGCCGTGGCGATCTGATCAAGGTGATCTGGTGGGACGGGCAAGGGGCATGTCTGTTCTCGAAGCGTCTGGAGAAGGGACGGTTTGTCTGGCCGTCTGCGAAAGCGGGCAAGGTTGCGCTGACCCCGGCTCAATTGGCGATGCTGCTGGAAGGGATTGATTGGCGCATACCACAACGAACGTGGCGTCCCCTGACGGCTGGGTAAAGTCGTTTCACAGCAAAGGGTTGTCAATTTCCGGGGATTCCCATGCGGGGTGGCGGCTGATAGATTGCCGGCATGCTCGACGACGCTGAGAACCTCCCGAATGAACCTGCCGCATTAAAAGGTCTGGTGGCATCGCTGGCGTCGGAAGTGAAGTCACAGGCGGTGTTGATCGAGAAGCTCCAACACCAATTGGCCGGGATGCGCCAGCATCGCTTCGGGTCGCGCTCGGAGGCTCTGGATCAACTGGCGTTGACGCTGGAAGACGAAGAGATTGCGGCGTCCGCGCAGGAGCCCGCGTCAGACGATGCAAATGCAGATCAATCTGCAGCGCCAAAAGACAAGCCCAAACGTAAACCGCTGCCCGGTCATCTCCCACGCAACGAGACAACACTGTCGCCGGGCGATGCCTGTGGGGAATGCGGCGGTGCGCTCAAAACGCTTGGCGACGATGTCACCGAGGAACTGGAATATGTCCCCGGACGTTTTGTCGTGAACCGGATTGTTCGCCCGCGCATGGCCTGCACCTGCTGTGAGACGTTCCATCAGGCAGCCCTGCCGTCGCGGCCGATTGAGCACGGGCGGCCCGGTCCTGGCCTACTGGCCCATGTGCTGGTCAACAAGTACGCCGATCATTCGCCTTTGTACCGGCAAAGTCAGATATTCCAGCGCGAGGGGATCGATCTGGACCGCTCCACCCTGGCCGATTGGGTTGGCAAATCCACGGCTCTGTTGGAACCTTTGGCGGACGCCGTCGCGCGCCATGTTTTAAAGGGACAGGCCCTCTTCGCCGATGATACGCCGGTAAAAATGCTGACCCCAGGCTCCGGTAAAACCAGGACCGCGCGGCTTTGGGCCTATGTCCGCGATGAACGACCCTGGGCCGGAGAGGCGCATCCTGCCGCATGGTATCAGTTCTCGTCCGACAGGAAGGGCGTTCGCCCGCGCGAACATCTAGCGGACTTCACGGGCTTCATGCATGCCGATGGCTATGCGGGGTTCAATGACCTGTACCGCACGGGCAAGGTGACGGAAGTGGCCTGCATGGCCCATATCCGACGCAAGTTCGTCGATATCCACAAAGCTCAGGGATCGGCGATTGCCGAGGAAGCCATAAAACGTATCGCCACACTCTATGGCGTCGAGAAGGAGGTTCGGGGCCAATCGCCGGATCAACGGGTGAAGATCAGGCAGCGCCAATCAAAACCAATCTTCGACGACCTGGAATCATGGCTGCATGCCCAATTGACCCGGATATCCGGCAAATCACCCTTAGCCGGTGCTATTCGCTACGCCCTGACCCGCATGAAGAAGCTGCGACCATATCTAGATCACGGCTTTCTTGAACTCGACAACAATACCGCAGAGCGATCCATGCGGCCCATCGCCCTGGGGCGGAAGAATTATCTCTTCATGGGGTCCGAGGCCGGCGGCAAATCAGCCGCCATCGCCTATACGCTGATCGAGACAGCAAAACTCAATGGCGTCGATCCGCAGGCCTGGCTAACCGACACGCTAGCCTGTATCGCCGACCATAAAATCAATCGGATCGACGAACTGCTCCCCTGGCGTTACGCTCAAACCTGAGCGTAACAGTCCAACGTCATCATAGGCAGGGCTGCTTTACCGGACGCTCACGACCTTTCTCATGATTTTCGACAAATCAATTTTTACTGAGCAATATCATATTGGACGGCCACATGGGCTTTATACATTTAGTTGTATTGGAAAATTTGTTCCGGTCATTGAATACGAAGTTCGAGCTGGCGCTAGTAAATTTTTCGAAGCACATTATGAAGCTATGTGGGATAGGGCTGAAGACAAAACGCACGAAATAATACAAAGATCTCTAATTAATAGAAAAGAAACTCTGATTAGCGAAAATGCTTAGGTGTATTTGTACTGAGGTCGATGTAATAGTTATTAGACCTTGATCGAAGCTAAGCAGCGGCGTCTCGCTCAGCCCGAGGGTGAAAATGTGCTTTAGCGGAATACTCCTGCACATGCGAATAGTTCAGAAAATTGGTCGATAAAGAGAGATTTTCAAGTTTCAAAAAAAATTTGACCGATAACATTTGTAATCGCGCAGCGTGACCTCAAATTTCTAAATTGTTCTTAAGTATTCCATTAATTTGTTTCACCGTCTTGGACTATTGCGTGTCACTGTGAAAAATTCGTAGCTGCGTTTGCACAACGAGCTTAGCGACTATCGTTTTCTGGTGGGTAGTGGATTGTTCTTTTCTCGAAGTTGGTAATTGAAGAAAAAATACGAAGTCGAAAGCACCGGAAGCAAGTTGGACTTTGTCCGTGATATATTCCGCTGTAATCAGGCGCATTTGTTAATGCATGTGACGGCGGGGTGAGACCGCTAGGCCAGAGATAGTCTGATTGTGCGCTTCAAGCGGAAATTGTTGCGAGATCAAAGGATGAGGCGGAGTAAACCGGGCGGTTATCTGTTTTTCTTACGCGTGCCGGCGTTTCAATTCCTCGAAAGAGACGATCTCGCCCGCTATCGCGCTGGCGGCGACGGTGGCAGGGCTGGCGAGCCAGACTTTGCCGGGGCCGGAGCGGCCGGGGAAGTTGCGGTTGATCGCGCTGACCGTGACCGTTTCCGTATCCAGCGAAAGGCCCGGGCCGCAGCCGGCGCAGGCGCCGCAGGCGGGCTGGAGGATTTCCGCGCCGACCTTTTCGAAGGCGTCGATATAGCCCACCTCTCGGCAATAGTCGCGCACGGCGGTGGTGCCGAACTGCAGGTATAGCTTCACGCCGTCCGCAGCTTTCAGCCCGCGGTCGGCGGCCCAGCGCAGTACTTCATGGTAGCCGTCGAAATCGACCCGCTTACCCGCTGTGCAGGAGCCGCCATAGGCGATCTGTACCGCAATCGGCTCATTGAGTTCGTTGACCCGGATGCCGTTGCCCGGGTCGCCTGGCGCGGCCAGCATCGGCGACAGGGTGCTGCAATCGATCTCGATGGTGTGGGCGTAGGTGGCGCCCTCGTCACTCTTCATCCAGGGCTCGATGGTGAAGTCGATATCGCGCCGCTCCTTCAGGAAGCGCACGGTCTGTTCGTCCGGCGCGAAGATGCCGGTCAGGCCGCCCATTTCCGCCGTCATGTTGGTCAGAGTGGTGCGCTCGTCGATGGGCAGTTGCGCCGCCGCCGGGCCGCCGAATTCATACACTCTGCCGATGCCGCCGCCGGTCTTGGTGAAGGGGTCGGCGAGGACGTGGAGGACAATGTCCTTGGCCATCACACCGGCGGGGATATTGCCTTTTAGCTCGACCCGCACCGATTCCGGCATGGAGATGCGGTTCAGACCGGTCATCAGCGCATTCGACATGTCGGTGCTGCCGACGCCGTAGGATAGGCAGCCGAGCGCCCCGTTATGCGGCGTGTGCGAGTCGGTGCCCGCCAGAAGTTGACCCGGCAAGGCGTAATACTCGGTCATGATGGCATGCGAGATGCCTTCCGAGCCTTCTTCGCCTTTCAGGTAGCCGTGATCCTTCAGATTATATTTTTGCCAGAAAGCACGGTGTCCTTCGGCCATCCGTCTTATGTCGGGCATCCGGTCGACTTTCGCGTTTACTTCCGGCCGGTGGGCGTAGGAATAATGATCCTCGAAGGAGACGATCCGCTCGGGGTTATGCAGGTCCAGGTCGGGGCCGTAGAACTCATGCAGCATGTGGGCGCACTGCGCCGAGAAGATGTCGTGGAAATACCGCCAGTCCGGCTGGACGAATCCAGCCGTGCCCGGTGTCAGATCCCAATCGAGCTCGTCCGCGACGACCGCATGCCGCGCGACGATCTTCTCCGCAAGGGTCTTCGGGCCGGTCAGGGCGTCCGGATTGGCGAGGGCGGGGCGGATGCCCTTGGAAATCGCCCGTCCGAAGCCGAGCAGCCCACCGGCGCGCAGAATCTTCGCCGCCAAAGGCTCGCGGCCTTCCACCAGATCGTCGATGGGGATGTCTTCGCCCGCCCGGATCCGGTCGATCAGCCTGAAATCGGTGGAGGTGAAGAGGCCCAGATTGTCGCAATTCTGGCGGTACAGCCGCTCGAAAGTCTCGGCGACGATCAATTTGACCCCGGCATAGAGTTCTGCCTGCGGGCTGTGCTCGCGGGACGATCCCTTGCCGTAGCGCTTGCCGCCGACGATCACCGAAAACCCGCCGTTCAAAAGCCCGTCCGTGCCAATCGGCTGTTTGCCGCCGGTTTCGAAACTGACATGCGCATAGCGCCCGAGCTCGCGGTCGTAATGGACCAGGACCGGGATCGGCGTGATCTCGTCCGTGGAGATGTCCTCGCGCAGTGGCTTGGCCTCGCTCAATTCGAGGTCGGTGCCGGTTAGCTGGCGGGCCACCGCGTCGGGATCCTGCGATAGAAACAGGACGCGGCCATCAAAGGCGATCTTTTCCATAAGGTGTCCAATTCTCCAGACAAACGGGGCTTCGCGCTTCGCCGTCATCGCGGCGCGAAACCGGAATTCAGTGGGCCGAAACCTAGAATATGAGGGGCGGATTGTCCAAAGCCAAGGGGACGGGTATCGACAGGGCTTGGCCCCGCCGCCCTTTTCTGGCAGACACGGCCCTGTCGGAGCAAGATGAGTAAGACAAAATGAGCGAAACCGAAGCCGAAAACACCGAGACCGCGTCGGATTTCATCCGCGACGTGGTGCGGGAGGATCTGGCGGCAGGGCGCCATGACGGCATTGTCACGCGGTTTCCACCAGAGCCGAACGGGTATCTGCATATCGGGCATGCCAAGTCGATCTGCCTCAATTTTGGGGTCGCGGCGGATTTCGAGGGGCGCTGCCATCTGCGCTTCGACGACACCAATCCGGTCAAGGAAGAGCTTGAATATATCGAGTCGATCCAGGAAGACGTGCGCTGGCTTGGCTTCGATTGGGGTGAAAACCTCTATTACGCTTCGGACAATTTCGAGCAGCTGTACGAATGGGCCGTGCATCTGATCGGCGCGGGTAAGGCCTATGTCGACCATCTGTCCGCTGAGGAAATGCGCGAATATCGCGGTACCTTAACGGAGCCGGGCACGCCGAGCCCGCATCGTGAGCGCTCCGTGGAGGAAAACCTCGACCTGTTCCAGCGCATGCGGGCGGGGGAATTCGCGGACGGGACATGCGTCCTGCGGGCCAAGATCGATATGGCGTCGGGCAACATCAATCTGCGCGACCCCGTGCTGTACCGCATTCTGAACGCGCACCATCCGCGCACCGGGGACGCCTGGCACATCTACCCCAACTACGATTTCGCGCATGGGCAGTCGGACGCGATCGAGGGCGTTACCCATTCCCTGTGCACCCTGGAATTCGCCGATCACCGGCCGCTCTACGACTGGCTGATCGAAAACCTGCCGGTGAACGCGAGGCCGCGTCAGTACGAATTCGCGCGGCTTAACCTGACCTATACCGTGTTGTCCAAGCGGCGGCTGATGCAGCTTGTTCAGGACGGCCATGTGAAGGGCTGGGACGATCCGCGCATGCCGACTCTGTCGGGATTGCGCCGTCGCGGCGTGCCCGCCGCCGCAGTTCGCGACTTTGCGGGGCTGATCGGCGTGACCAAGAGCGACAGCACCGTCGACATGGCGCTGTTCGACCATTGCACTCGCGATCTGCTGAATGCCAGCGCGCCGCGCCGCATGGGGGTTTTGCGGCCCTTGAAGGTGGTGATCGAGAATTACCCGGAAGGCGAGACGGAGATGATCGAGGCGGCGAACCATCCGCAGAACCCGGATATGGGCTCGCGGCAGGTTCCGTTCTCGCGTGAGCTTTACGTCGAACGCGACGACTTCATGGAAGACGCGCCGCGCAAGTTCTTTCGCCTCACGCCGGGGCGCGAGGTGCGCTTGCGTTACGCTTATTTCGTAACCTGCCAGGAAGCGATCAAGGATGCGAGTGGCGAGGTCGTGGAACTGCGCTGCACCTATGACCCGGAGACCAAGGGGGGCAATTCGCCGGACGGCCGCAAGGTCAAGGCAACCCTGCATTGGGTCTCGGCGGAACACGGCGTTCCCGCCGAAGTCCGTCTGTACGACCATCTGTTCATGCGTGAAGATCCCGGTGCGGACGGCGATTTCCTCGACGACCTAAATCCTGACTCGCTGACTGTTGAGGCCTCGTATGTCGAGCCGGCCCTGGCGGACGCGGAGGTTGGCACCCCGGTGCAGTTCGAACGGCAGGGCTATTTCTGCGCCGACCCGGATTCGAAGCCAGGCGCACCCGTGTTCAACCGCACCGTCGCCCTGCGTGACAGCTGGGCCAAACAGAAAAAGAAATAGGCCTTAGGCCTCGTTCTCGAAAACGGCCATGAGGCGCGTTTCGATGCTGCGGCGTGGCGGCAGGTCTTCAGCCACGACCTTGTTGTCGAACGAGGTGTGCGGGCAATAGAAGGCGCGATTTGGCCGGCCGTCGAGTTGTTTAATGATCAGCACTTCCTCGGTCGTCATATCCGGGAAATAGCACCAGCGGTGATCCGGGCTGTAGACCGGTGCCGCGACCAGACTGTCCCCACCGCGCCCCGTGTAATAATAGTCGATGATGTCCTCGGCCGGGATCGACTCCCAATCGATGACGGCAAGCGGATTGTGGTGGGCCGGATTGTCGAAGGGCTGCCAGGTATTATACCAGGCGTATGTCCAGCCGGGCTGCGGCGTGACGCCGTGCTTTTCGAGAAGCTCGAGCGAACGGTCTTCCAGATTTCGGATGTTGTAGTCGCAATGGACGAAGCGCGCGTAGCCGTCGTTGAAATCCACCGGCTTTTCGGTCCGGACAAGATGATTGTAGACGAAGGTCCGATCCGCATTTGTCGTGCGTGCGATCAGCGACATCATTTCGTCGTAATATTTGGCCGCAACTTCTGCATCGTCCCGGAAATTCGTTACCGTCGAACGGTTTTCGGTGAGGCTGAAGCCGTTTTGATCCAGGTTGATTTCACCGGCTGTCAGACGCGGTCGCGCATCGTGGACTTTGACATCCTGGAAGGAGGTGTTGGCGCGTCGGGATTCCTTGGACCCGATGCGGGGCGACTCGTCCTTGTCACGCCATTCCGCATTGATGTACCGAACCTGTGCATCCACGGTTTCCACCACGTCCAACATTGCTGCGTCGCTCACGACTGGGCCCTTTCGACTGATTATGCCACTCTTCGTTGAAGCTTAGTTCATTTGGCCTACGGTGAAAACAGGCGGTCGCTATTTCGGTGAAGGAGGGGTCATATCGCAGTATTCCCCCTCCACCCGTCATCCTCGACTTGATCGAGGATCCATTCCTGGCCTGAAGCAACGCCTTGCCTCTAAGTGACAGCTCGGCTTTCCGGCCTGATCGAGATGCTGCGCTCTCACCGCTGCCTGGATCCTCGATCAAGTCGAGGATGACGGGTGGGGGATGTTGAACGTGGCGTGTTGTAATCGCCCGCCCCGCGTTACTCCGCCAATGTCGGACCCGCACCCTGCACTCGGGTCTGGCGCATGCGGCGGCGGTATTTGTCGGCGTCGTAGCCGCTGCCGCGGTGCAGAAGGCAGCGATTGTCCCAGATCACGAGATCGCCGACCTGCCAGGCATGAGCGTAAACGTGCTCCGGCTTAGTGGCGCGTTCCAATAAATCCTCCAACAAGGGGCGACTTTCTTCCAGGCTCCAGCCGTCGATCTGCTTGGCGTGGGAACCGACGTAATAGTTTTTCGCACCGGTCCGTGGATTCGTCCGAACCAGTTTCTGTCCGACTGGGGGTAGGGAGGCCGCATGCGATGGCGTTACGGCGTCCGAGCTCACCTTACTGCGGGAAAAGACGTAGTCGTGAATCGCGATCAGCGGATCGACCTTCGCCTGTTCGTCTTCGGCAAGCCGGTTATACGCCGCCCGTTCGCTGACGAATTCAGTCAAGCCGCCTTCGTCGGGTACTTCATGGGCAGACATGATCGAGACGAACGAAGGAACTTTGCGGAATGATGAATCCGAATGCCACATGTTATTGCCGGTTTGGAAAATCGTTCGCTTGTGGTCGTTGCCGATTTTGCTGCCGTCCGGCTGCACATTTCCGATGGTGCCGAAATACTCGATGATGCCTTCTTGCCCGAGCTTTACATGGCTTGGTTCCGGTTCTCCGAGCGCTTTTGTTAGCGTTAGTAGTTTGTCGTCGTCGAGGGACTGGTCTGGAAAACAGAGGAACGAGTATTCGTCGATCGCGGCCCGAATTTCCTCAAGAAGTTCGTCGGAAATCGGTTCCTTTAAATCTATGCCCGTAATGCGGGCGCCAAAGTCCGCGTGCAGCGGTTCGATGGTCAAGGCAGCCATATGTTCTTCTCCGGCATGTTTACAGATTGCAATTCAAGCATCTCCTGCGTGCCTATCCAAGTCGAGCGGATTCGCAATACGATAGTCATATCGCACTGTTGTTATTATCATTGCAGATACGCGGAATAAGGAGATGTCCCATGACGGATGCAGCGGAACAGTTTCCAAACGGTGTCGGCTATATTGACGGGGAATATTGCGCGAAGGAGAACATGCGGCTGCCAGTCGCCGACCTCGGCTTCCTTTTGTCCGACATGACGTATGACGCGCTGCATGTCCACAAGGGCAAGTTCTTCCGGATGGAGGATCATTTCGACCGCTGGGACCGGTCGATCGCGAAGCGGCAATTCACGACTTTGCCGCACGACCGAGAGGAAATCCGCGATATCCTCATGGAGTGCGTACGCCGGTCTGGGCTGCGCGAATCCATGGTTTATGCTCTGGCGACGCGGGGATCGGCTCTCGATGGATTGAAGGATCTGCGCAGTTGCCAGAACGGGTTCCTCGCCTGGGCGGTGCCGTATTACGGCGTAATCGCGGAAGACCGCATGGAAGACGGTATCGATATCATGGTCAGCTCGGTGCTGCGGACGCCGCCCGAGGCGATCGATCCGACGGTAAAGAATTTTGCCAGGATCGATTTTTCCGACGCATTGCTCGAAGCGTATGACCATGGCTTCGATCATGCCGTGCTACTCGACCGCGACGGCAA
Source organism: Alphaproteobacteria bacterium (assembly GCA_012103325.1). Classification (GTDB taxonomy): domain Bacteria; phylum Pseudomonadota; class Alphaproteobacteria; order UBA8366. Next base: position 115,706 of record WLWY01000014.1, on the reverse strand, counting down.
CGTTACCGAAGGGCGGGGCTGGAATATCTTCGCGCTGCATGGTGGCCGGTTGGTCTCGCCTGACAGTGGCGTGCTGGAGGGCATCACCCGACGCACGGTCATCGAGCTGGCGCAGCAGACCAACATCAAGGCGGAGTTGGGCAAAATCAAAGCGGACGAACTGCGCAGTGCAGACGAAGTCTTCATGACGTCGACGGCGGGCGGCATCATGCCGATCCGCAAGATCGACGATCAGGTGATCGGGACCGGGAGCCGGGGCCCGGTGACGAAACACCTGACGGACATGTATTGGGCGCTGCATGACGATCCGGCGTACACGACGCCGGTCGAATATTGAGGCTGGGCCGGTGACTGCCGCGGCGGAAAGCCATGGAGGTCGATGCCTGTGCGGGCGCATCTCGTTCCGTGCCGAGGGAAAACCGCTCTGGGTCGCGCATTGCCACTGCGAGAGCTGCCGCCGGACGACGGCGGCGGCAATGGTGACTTACGCCGGCTATCGGCCAGGGGCTGTCATGTGGAACGGCGATAGTCTGGCGACGTATGCGTCCTCGCCGGGGGTGACGCGCGGCTTCTGCCCGACCTGCGGGACGTCGCTGACGTTCGAGGCGGAGCGCTGGCCGGACGAAGTACATCTGTTCGTCGCGACAATGAACGATCCCGATGCATTCAAGCCGGCGTGCCACGTCTTCACGAAAGAACGGATCGGCTGGATGCATTTGGACGATGGTCTGCCGCAATTCCGCCAGACCTCGGACGATACTGCCGGCTGCTGAACTCAGGATGCCAGTGTCGTGTCGAAATCGAAGGCGATGCTGATTCGCATCGCGTCGTCCTCGTAGGGGACGGTTCGGTGGTAAAGGTAGGACGGGAACAGGATCAGCTTGCCCTCCACCGGCTCGAGGAACGTCACATCCGGATCGACCGTGATCGGATAGTGTTCCGGCGGCCGGCCGAACTCGATCCAACCCTTGTGGGCATTGTCGCCGCGACGCACTAGATCCGGCACGGTCACATAGTACACGCCGCTTAGCCAAGACGTCGGGTGAATATGGGCCGACTGATGCCCTTGCGCGCGCATCACCGTTGCCCAGCCGACGAGTGCAGTCTCTGGCATCGGATTGGCGAGGAACGGGTGCGCCGCATTGCGGTCCAGTTTGCGCCGGTAATCGTTCGCCGCCTCGCGGATCATGGTCTCGAAGGCGACAAAGGGTTCCGCCGGGTCGAGAAACAGATCGTCGGTCTGGGTGGCAAAGTGGCAGGACCGATGGTTTGGATCGAGCCGCAAGCTTGGATGTGTCAGCACAGCGTCTCTCAAGGCCGCATTGAAGATCTCGATGCTGTCATATCCAGGGGGCAGATCGAGCGTATGCACGTCGAGAAGCGTGTCGAAATCCATGAGCGGCCGCAGCTTCTCGTAGTCGCCCTGTTCCGCAAGCGCAATCGCTTTTGTCGCCAGGGCGAAGGTTTCGGCCGGGTCCAGCAGCAGGCAATCGTTGCAGGCAGCCAGCGCTTCGGCAGGCTTTCCGGAATCCATCAGGACGCTTGCCAGGTTTGCGTAGCCTTGCGTGAAGCCGGGTGCCAGCGTGACCGCCTTGCGAAGCGAGTCCGCAGCCTCATCCATCCGGCGCAGGATATTCAGGGACAAGCCGCGCAGGTAGAATGCTTCCGCATAGTCGGGCATTGCCGCGCACAGCGACGAGAGCGTCGAAACGAAGTCCTCGTAACGTCCCGTGCTTTGAGCGATTGGCGACAGTCGTCCCAGAAGTTCCGGGTTGCGAGGCTCGATGGCGAGTGCAGCCGCGTAACGATCAAAGGCGGCGTTCAAATCGCCCGCTGTCTCCTGCACGACGGCGAGGTTGATATGATAATCGACGACGCTCCCGTCGATAGCGATGGCCTGTGTGATCCGTTTTATAGCGCTTGCGTTGTCTCCGCGCTGGCTGGCGAGGATTCCGTAGAGGTTCAGCGCGGGAGCGCATTTCGGGTCTTGGGACAGGACCTTGCGGTACATGCGGCCCGCCTGTTTTAAATCGCCCGACTCGTGCGCGGATTTGGCTTCCGCGAGCGCGGCGTCGATGCGGACGCCGCTTTGGCTCATTCCGCCGCCTCGGCGGCAGAGTTCATCGAATCCCAATCGTACAAGCGCGGTTCCTTGCTGGCGAAACGCCGCACGGCTTCGGCATGAAAATCTGTCTCCCGGCAGAGCGGCTGGGCCTCGACCTCGGCTTCCAGCATTTCCTCTCGCGTACTGTTCAGGGACCGGTCGATTAGTTGCTTGGCTTGCGCCATTGCGACCTGCGATCCGGCGGTGAACCGAGTCGCCATCTCGCGCGCTGCAGGAAGTAGCGCTTCCGGCTCGTGGATTGCGTTGACGATTCCCATCTCGAGCGCTTCTTCCGCCGAAATCGACCGTGCGGTGTAGGCGAGCTCTTTCATCCGTTTCGGCCCAATCACACGCGTCAGGAAGTAGGTGACCCCCATATCCGGGATCAGCCCGATCCGTCCGAAGACAAGGCAAAAGCGCGCGCGGGGCGTGGCCAGAATAATATCGGCGGTCAGCGCCAGACTGAACCCACCGCCATAGGCGATCCCATCGACCGCCGCGATGACGGGCCGGTCCAGGTTGCCGAGCCGGTATATCCACTTCAAGGTCTGCCGCAGCCCGTCTTTGCGTTCTTCTGCGGAGCGTGGATTGTTGCTGGCCATGCGCCCGACATCGGCGCCGGAGCAGAAATTGCCGCCGGACCCGGTCAGGATAAGCGACCGTATGGACGCGTCCGCTTCAACCGCGTCGATCATGTCCGGGAAGTCGTTCTCGAACATGTTCTGGCTGATGGCGTTCATTTTTTTCGGGCGGTTCATCGTGAACAGCCCGACGCCGTCCTTTACCTCGAAGATCGTTTCGGCTTCGCTCATATCCCTTTTCCTCCAGCACTACGCGGCAGCGCCGCCATTGTCGCCTTTGGGGCAACGTTAGCATGGATCATCGAAAGGGGAAGCGGCGCTATCGCCGCACCGTATGAGCCTAAAGGACGCAGCTCTTGGCGAAATCCGCCGCTTCGTTCGCCGACCAATCGCCCTTCGGCTTGGCCTTCATGTCTTCGCACCACTCCTTGCTACCAACCTCCGGTGAGCACGCTGCGACGAACAAGAACATTCCGGCAGCAACTGCGAATTGGAGCGCGCGTTTTATCGACATGAGTGTATCTCCTTGAATCAATGGGCAGATATGTTTTTGCATAGTATCGAAGGCGTCGCCAGAAAAAATAGGGCGGCTAAGTTTTGCCGTGCCGAATAATCTGCGACGCGAGAGCGGCAACGATCATGATGACGAGCGCGCCGTAAATTACCGGGATCTCGATGGAACTTAGAAAAAATCCTGAGAGCAGCGGGCCCAGCGCCGCGCCGAAGTCGCGCCAGGTCTGCATTACCGCCATCCGGTGCATGACCTGATCGGGCGGATTTCGAGTCGCAACCGTCGCCGGCCCGAGTGCGGCAATGGCGGCGCGGCCGGCAATGACGAAGCCCGAACCGAAATACACGTGACCGAACGCGATCCCGGCGAGGCCAATCGCGACAAGCAGTGTTGCGACAAACAACGACTTTTCGGTACCGAACCGGTCTCCCAGCATACCGCCGAGAGGGGCGACCACCGCATCGCCGATGCGACGCAGCGATAACACGATACCGCCACCGAGCATCGCCGCCTCGAGAGAAACGAGATCGGCCAATATGATCGTGATCGTCATGGCGAAGACGCCGTCTACGGCAAACCCAACGGCAAAGAAAAGCAGGTCCAGCCGGTGCGGGCTCGGTAGCCACTGGGTTTTGGCGCGCGGGGCCTTGGCGGTTTCTCGTGGCAACGCCAAGGCGAGCGGTAGTGCCGCGAACGACGCGAGCCCCAAAAACAGGAACGCCGCCTTCGGGCCCATCTGGCCGGCAAGCCAGGCGCCGGCGGTAAGTGCGAGCACGGATCCGAACTGCTGGATCGCGCGGCTCAATCCGACCCTGGTGCCGGCCCGCTCGCGGTCGGCGATGGCGTAGGCGAGTGTCGTCAAGGTGAGCGCGGCAAATGAAAGGCCCCACAGCAGTCGCGCGGCAAGCAACGGCCAACCGCCATCGAACATCCAATACATGACGGTTGAGGTTGCGCCTCCGATACAGGCGGTGATGGTCGCGGCGCGAATGCCGTATGCGGTCGTCGCGTGCGCGATTGCGCCATAGGTGACGATGCGGACGAGTCGGTTGGCCGAGAGCAATATGCCGACCCAGACGAGGCTGATACCGAACGTCTCCGCATTGATGGGGAGCACGACGTAGATCAGCGCATCGCCCATCAAAACGATCGACAAAACGCCGGCCGATAAGGTTGTCGGCCCTAGGGATGCGTGTGACGCGTGACCCGGTTCGGTCATGCGTTTTCAATCCGCCCGAATTTGGTTGCGTATTGCGGCGGCAGTACTTCGACTGCCTCGGTTGCGCAAAGTATCTGATCAAAGCGGTTGAGTTCGGCCAATCCATCGCCTCCATAAGAACGCATGCTAGCGCCAAGGCGATGCAGGGTATCCGCTATCCATCCGGAAAGTCATGCAAGAATGACGGTGCTTTGTTTTAAGTGTCCTTTTATCTTGCCCGCTATGTCATGGTTGTCTGGCGTTCAGGTTGCATTCGACCATTGGGCGCATGTGGATTTCGAAAACTGAATCCTCGCCTATTTGACTGTGTTTCGTCCCTTGTGATGCCTGAGCCACGGTCAATATATAAGGGAAGATCTTCAGAAAAAGACGTACCAGAATCCGCATGCAACGGGAGGATATTGCAATGTTTCCTGGAATGATAAGATTTATGGCGATTGCGACCGCCGCGTTGTTGATCGCTCCTGCACAATTGTCGGCGCAAAGCTGGCTCGAAAAAGGCAAGGGCCTCCTGGATAACGCGACAAAGTCGGCGCCGAGCGGAACCTCGTCGCTCGCGACGGGGGAGATTGCCGATGGGCTGCGCGAAGCGCTGAAAGTCGGAACGGAGCGGGTCGTCAGCACGGTCGGTCAGACCGATGGCTTCAACAAGAACTCGGAGATTCATATTCCCCTGCCCGATACCTTGGCCAAGGTCCAATCGACCTTGCGGTCTGTCGGCGCCTCCGGACTGGCGGACGATCTTGAGCTGAAGTTGAACCGGGCTGCGGAGGCTGCGACACCGCGCGCCAAGGAAGTATTCTGGCAGGCGATAACGGATATGACGCTGGATGATGCAAAACGCATCTATGACGGTCCCAAAGATGCCGCGACGCAGTATTTCAAAGGAAAAATGTCTAATCCGCTTGCCGAAAGCATGCGGCCGGTCGTGGACTCGACGCTTTCCGAAGTGGGGGCGATCAAGGCCTACGATACGATGATGGGCCAGTATAAGTCGGTGCCGTTCGTTCCAGACGTTAAGGCCGACTTAACCAAGCATGTGCTAGACCGATCGCTCGACGCGCTGTTTTTGTATCTTGCGCGCGAAGAGGCCGCGATTCGTGAGAATCCTGTAAAACGATCGACCGCCTTGCTGAAAAAGGTGTTTGGTGTGGGTGGTTGATTGAGATGCGTCAATGGGGCGTTTCTGGTGATGCTCTACGATGCAGCTTTGTAACCGGATTGGAATGTGATGACCTTCGTAAGAGCCGTTTCGGTGTGTATTGCGTTTTTCTGGACGACCGGCGTCTGGGCGGCTGATCGCAAGATTGAAGATTTCTACGGCGAATATGCCGGCCGTAGCGTTTCCGCAAGCGCAGACAGTCTAAAAACCCGCGATATCAATGTCGAGATCAAGTCGATCCGGCATGGATTCAACGTGGCGTGGACAACGGTTACGCTTCGAAAGGGCGCCAAGGCGACGCGAAAGTCCTATTCGATCGATTTCCGCAAGACGAAACGAGGCGGTATCTACCAGTCGGTCATGCGCAAGGATGTTTTCGGCAATCGGGCACCCAACGACCCGATGAAGGGGGACCCTTACGTTTGGTCGCGTATTCGTGGCGATACGCTCTCCGTTTATGCCCTTATCGTTACCGATGAAGGTAGCTATGACATGCAAGTCTACAACCGGACCCTGACCGCGAATGGCATGGCCTTGGACTTCAAACGGTTTCTGGAAGGTCAGGAAGTAAAATCGATCACTGGAGAGTTGCAGCGTATCAAGTAAGGGTGCTTGCATTCTCTAGAGCGGATCAGGATTGATCGAACCCAATTACTTGGGTTCGGTTGGTTCTGTGAATCCGCTCTATCTTAATAGTTGAGAGCAGATTCACGCGATTCCAATCAATCCCGATCTGCTCTAAGATCCAATAAGGCAGGGGGAAGAGGATGACAGACGATTTGCGCGGCAAACGGGCAGTTGTTACCGGCGGTGCGCAGGGGATCGGGTACGCCATTGCCACGAAGCTCTTAGCGCAGGGCGCGCAGGTGTGCCTCTGGGATCGTGACAAGGCGCTGATGGACGAAGCCGCTTCGCAACTCGGGATTGGCGCGCGAGGTGTTGAGGTGGACGTAACCGATCCTGGTTCGATCGCTTCCGCCGTTCAGGAATCGACTGAAACGGCGGGCGGTATCGACATTCTTGTCAACAATGCCGGTATCGCCGGCACGAACGCGACGGTCTGGGAATACCCGCTGGACGAATGGCGCCGGGTGCTCGATATCGATCTCAATGGCGTTTTCTACTGCTGCAATGCGGTGGCGCCGGCGATGATCGCGCAGGATTATGGACGGATCGTCAACATCGCGTCGATTGCCGGCAAGGAAGGCAATCCGAATGCATCGGCCTACAGCGCTGCGAAGGCGGGCGTGATCGCGCTGACCAAGTCGCTCGGCAAGGAACTGGCGGACACCGGCATTCGGGTCAATTGCGTGACTCCGGCAGCCGCGCGGACCCGTATCTTCGACCAGATGAGCCAGGAGCATGTCGACTACATGCTCTCGAAAATTCCCATGGGCCGCTTCGTTGCGGTCGAAGAGGTCGCAAGCCTTGTTTCCTGGCTTGCCTCCGACGAATGCGCCTTCTCGACCGGCGCCGTCTTCGACATTTCCGGCGGCAGAGCCACCTACTGACAAATTTCAGTCGTACTTGGCGAGCAGGGCCTGCGCTTGCGCATCGCGGGGCGCGTAGGCCGTTAATGCCGCGTTAAGCCGTTTCACCAACTCCGGAATGTCGGCTTCGCCGTCGGCACTGACGGTTGCTTTCACCGAATCGAGAATGTCGGCGTAGAGGGCATGTCCGGCCCGAGCAGAGCGAGCGCCTGCGCCATTTCCATCGCCATCGCGCGGGCATCGTCGTCCCCAGTCATGATGGGGTCACGTCGCGTGAGAAACGCAGCACCCGCATCCCCTTGCGGGCATGCGGGTTTGGCATGACGAGGATGCAATCGTCATGCGGCGTTGTAATCTCCTTGCCGCCATCGATGGCGATGACGCTGCCTGCCTTCGGGAATGCCTCAAGCCCTGCGAAATCCTCGACGAACTGAAACTCATCGGTCTCCGTTACGAGACCGCCGGTAACTTCCAGAACGCGCTGTGGCACTGGGTCGGCGTCCCTGATATGGGCAGCGAAGAAATCTTGATCGACGAAATCGACGGCCCGCAGAAAATGCAGTGCGGTATCGAGCGCGATTGGCGCCGTATCCCGCGCCCAGTGATAACCGCATTCGACCAGCAAAGCCGTCTTTTGGTTGGCCGTATCGTTGAAGGGCGTGTATTCGATCAGCCGCTTGCCCCGGACATGCCCTGAACCGCAAACGATGTGCCCTGGGTAGCCGATCTGACGTGCGATTTTCACTTCCTTGTCGAGGCCGTTGCATAGCATCAGGGCCGGGGAAAGCGTTCCCATGGAGTGAATGTCGAGCAGATGATCGACCGTATCGTATATGGGGCGCAACTCCCGGGCGCGCCGTAGTTCGGTGTTGTCTTCGTCGCCGTCGAGGCGGTCCTCGACCCACACCCGGTTGATATCCTCGTCGACGAGGCGGGAAACCCTCGGCGCTTTCGGGTCGAAGCGGTGGAAGGCGGCATGATTGACGAAGGCGAAGGTCAATCGGCCACGCGTCGGTTCAATGCCGTTCCGAAATAGATGGTCCAGAGCGATGGCCCCGCAAATTTCATTGCCATGGGTTACGGCATTGATCATCACATGCGGACCGGGCTTGCCGCTGTCCATTGTGGTGACGTAATCGATGCCTGTATTCCCCGCCTTGTACGCGGAAATGTCGGGGGCGGTCAGTTCGACGGGATGGTCTTGCGCGGGCACGATGGCAACTCCTGATTTCTGGCGTTTAACGTCTATGATACAGAACGGCAGATTGTGACAGCGTTAGGCCCGGCGCGAAAGACTTCTGAAATATCGATAACCGCAATTTTTCGAGAGGAATTGTTATGACGCATAAGGTGGCCGTGATCGGACTCGGCGTAATGGGGCAACGCATGCTGGGCAATATGGCCGTCCATAGCGATTTCGAGGTCGTTTCCGTTTGGGATCCTGATGGCGTTGCATGCGTGGACACGAAAGCGACCTATCCCAGCCTGAATATTGCGGATTCGAGGGAGGCGTTGGTTGCGGATCCTTTGGTCGATGTCGTCTATATCGCCAGCCCGCCGGCGACCCATCGGGCGCATGCGCTATCCGCAATGGCGCATGGCAAGGCGGTCTATTGCGAAAAACCGCTCGGCGTCGATATCGCCGAGAGTCGGGATTTGGCGGCGCAGGCAGAGAAATCCGGATGCTGCTGCATCGTGAATTTCTCGCTCGCGTCGGCGCATGCCGTGGGGCTGGTTGAACGGAAGCTGCAGGATGGCGTATTGGGTGATGTGGCAGGCGTCGATATTCGGACCCATTTCTCCACTTGGCCACGCGACTGGCAGATGGGCGCGGCGGGTTGGCTGTCGCGCCGCGCGCAGGGCGGCTTCACCCGTGAGGTGCTGTCGCACTGGGTCTATTTGAGCGAGCGCTTGTTCGGATCCGCAACATTGAAACATACCGCCGCGCGCTATCCGGAAGGCGACGGTGCCGAAACGCATCTCCACGCCGGGCTGGATTGCGGCGGTGTGCCGATATCGATTGCGGGCAGCGTTGGCGGCGTCGGCCCGGACCGTGTCGAATTTACAGTCTGGGGTTCACGCGAGTCCTGCCGGATCTACGACTGGAACCGGTTGCGGGTGAGCGACGGTGGCGATTGGCAGGAGGCGATGACCGACATCGACGATCCGCGGGAACACGGCTACCGGTTGCAACTCGACAATGCGGCCGCGGCGTTTTCCGGCAAAGCGCATACGATGCCGGATTTCAAGGCGGCCTTATCCGTACAGATTCTGATCGAGGACATGTTGCGGCAGCGCTAAAGTCCGTTGATGCACTTACGCCGGTGCGATGGCGCGGCGGTAGAGATGCCAGGAGGCGTGTCCAAGAATCGGCAGGATGACAAGCAACCCGACAAGGCCGGAGAGTAGGGACAGGCCGATCAGCCCAGCGATCGTCCCGCACCACACGACCATCGCCAGACGGTTCGCCAGCACGACTTTTACACTGGTGACCATGGCGGTGACGAAGTCGATATCGCGGTCGAACAGCATGGGAAACGATGTCGCCGAGAAGGAAAAGACCGCCAGAGCCAGAACCGCGCCGACCCCGTTGCCGATCACCAGGAAGAGCAGCCCCATCGGCGTGGTGAATATCTCACGCAACAGTTCCTGTGCGCTGAGCGAACTCAGGCCGAGGAAACCAAAAAACAGCAACGCCGCGATATCCATCCAGATGAATAGGGAGAAACCGGTAACCAGGGCCATCCAGCGCACGTCGCGTTTCGCCGCATCCCACACGGCGCCGGCGATACCGCTTCCCGTTGGAGTCCGACCCTGTTCCAGATCCCGGCTGATAGCGTAGAACGCGGTTGCGATGAAGGGCGCGATAAAGGCAAAACCGGCGGCCAGCGGATAGACGAGGAAGGGCAGATCGAAGTACAGAAGCAGCAGGATCAGGGCCCAGCCACCAACCGTGTAAATGCCGCCGACGGCGAGGCCTTGTAAGGGGGCGGCGCGAAAATCACGCAGGCCCGCTGCCAGTATTTCCAGGATGTCGATGGTGGAGACCGATAGGACAGCCGGTGTCTGTTCCTGGCCCGCCGTCGCAGGATGGCCCTTGTCCGCAGCCGCGATCATGTCGTCCTCCCTGTATCAATTCAGTAAGAGGAACTACATCTTATGGATGGGCCATTTCGCGATCAATGTGGCTCATAGTCGCATCGCTGCAGGCGGTTTTAGCCGCGGAGTGATTTGAAGAACGCCTCGATTTCGAGGTTCGCCAGATCCGGTACTTCATAATGCACGAAGTGGCCCGCTTCTTCGGCAACGTCGATCCGGATGTCGGCGAAATAGTCGCCCAGCCGGTCGCGCCATTCCGCTTTCAGCACCGGATCGTGCGCCCCCCACAACATGCGGGTCGGCACGGTGATCTTATCCAGGATCGGCACATCGCCGCGAATTGCGGCGAGACGCGACTCGTTCGTGGCGCGGTACCAGTCGAAGCCGCCACGCAAATTGCCTGGCTTCATGAAATTGTCGACCCAGGCTTCGAGGTCGTCGTCGTAGGCGTGCGGGTCATGCGCCCAATGCGACAGGAAGTACTGGAAATAGGTACGGCAGGACTCTCGGCTGGCGCCAACAAGCGCTTCCGCAAAATCGAGCTGATGGAACGACTGATACCAGATTTCCTTCAGATGGTCGGCCTCCGCCCAACGCTTGCCGACGCCGGGATGTGATGCGTTGAACAGGAATAGTCCGGTCAGCCGCTCCGGCCATTGCCGGGCGAAGACCTGCATAACCCCGGCGCCGACATCGTGTGTAGCGACCCCAAACCGGCCGATACCGAGATGGTCGGCTAGTGCCTGAAGGTCTTCGGCGTAGGTCATGACTCCGGGAACCCCATCGGTCTTTTCCGTGTCGCCGAAACCGCGCAGGTCGGGAACGATCACGTCGAAGCTCTTGGCCAGCGTTGGGATGTTCTTGTGCCACGCATACCAGAACTCCGGCCAGCCGTGGATCAGGAACAGCGGATCGCCTTGTCCATGCCGGACGTAATGCACCCGCAGGTCTGGCAGGCCGGCGTATTGATGATTCCAGTCCATTACAAGTCAGCCGATATGGGAGTACATCGTTTTTCCGGGCCACGGCATCTCCGCCCGCAGGATCGTATTCGAGTCGGACTCCGTGATGTAAAGATAACGATTGTCGGGTCCGCCATATGCGCAGTTTGTTGTGTGCAGTCCTTCGCAGGACCGTACCCGGTACAGCGGCTCGCCGAGCTTGCTGAACAGCCACACGGAACCCATCCCCGCGTGGCAGACGGCGAGATTGCCTTCGGTGTCGAGCGCCATGCCATCGGGTCCTCCATGCCCGCCGGACAGCTGAACAAAGAGGCCGACCTTGAAAGTGCCACCTTCCTTCGGCAGCGGCATACGCCAGACAGCATTGGCGCGCGTCACGGCGATATAGAGCAACCCTTCATTCAGATCGGGGACAAGCCCGTTCGGGCTCGGGACCGTGTCGATCATGCATTCGAGCCGCCCGTCCGTGTGCAGCCGGTAGACCCGGCCTGTCGGGTCGTGCAGCCCTGTCAGCCCTTGGTCCGTAAAATACATCGTGCCGTCCTTGGCGAAGACGAGATCGTTGCATCCCTTGAAGCCTTCCATCTTCACGCGCGTGCAATGCGGTGTGATGTTGCCGGTGTCCGGGTCGAGCTTCATGATGCCGTTGCGGTAATCGGCGATATAGATCGTGCCGTCGCTGTGAATTTTGAGGCCGTTCGGCTCCCCGTCATAATCCGCGATGACGGACCATTCGGCCGTGTCGGCGGACAGTCGTAGAATTCGGCCGAAGGGAATATCGACGACATACAGGTTGCCATCGCGATCGAAGGAGGGACCTTCGAGGAACCCGGCCAGCTTGGCGCCTCCGAGGCTTGCGTCGGCCCAATCGGACCGCGCGTTCAAACGCAGTTCGTCGGGAAGGCGGGCGAATACCTCGGTTTCGATATTCTGCGGTGGCGGGTAAAGGCTCATCGGTGGTCCTCATCGTTTGTCGGAAAAGATCTGAATCTATTGTTGGGTGGCGCCCTGCCATGTCTGAGCAAGCCATGCCGGCCCGTCCTTCGCGAGGTAGAGACCCGCGGCAATCGATGCCATCGCCGCGATCCTGTCCCTGTCTGGTGGGCTGTAGGTATTGCGGGCCTGGGCGGCGGTGATGATCTGACCGATGAATTGACCGTCCCAGAGCATCGGCGCGTACATGGCCGATCCCATGCGGGATGTTCTCAGGATCTGTTTGAACTCGCTGTGTTCGTCGGTGTTTTCGAGAAGCAGCGGTTGCCGGTTTTTCCATATCCAGCCTGGATGACCGGTATCGAGGGGGAAGTGCAAGCGGTGCTGTTCCGGCGGGAAGCCCCATTCGGCGACCAGCAGATGCGAGGCGCCGTCGGGCGCGGCCAGGAAAACGCCGCCGACAAAGTATTGCGTTTCGCCGGACTTCAGGGCGCCGGGTCGATTCTCAGCACCGGTCTGACCGGTAATGCGCAATGTCGTCTCGACGCATTCGCGCAGCGCGGCCTCCGCGTCAGCGCTGTCGCAGGCGGCCTGCACGGCGCGGGCGACTTCGGGCCAGGGGTCTTGTGTCAGGCTTGCGGGAACGACGTCTTTCATGGCGCCCTCATGCAGGGTTCTGCGATGCCCAATGGTCGGCGATTTCCTTGCGTGTGGCAATCCAGACGCCGGGTTTCGCTGCAATATGGTCGAGGAATTTTTCCAGATAGCCAATGCGGCCAGGCCGCCCAATGATTCTAAGATGCAGACCGAGTGACATCATGCGGGCTTCACGTTCTCCCTCCCGGTACAGCCAGTCGAAGCTGTCGATGGCGTATTGCAGCCAGTCCGCCGGCGTCAGGCTCGGCGCGGTCCACATCTTCATATCGTTGGAATCGAGCGTATACGGCAGGACGATGATGGGCCGTTCATGGCCGGTATCCCAGAATGGGACGTCGTCGGAATAATCGTCCATGTGATAGGTGAAGCCTTCTTCGACCAGCAGGCGGCGCGTGTTGTCGGTCAGCAGGTAGCGGGACAGCCAGCCATACGGCCGTGTCCCCGTCGTCTCTTCGATAGATGCGACCGCCTTGCGAATGAACTCGCGTTCCTGTTCCTCGTCCATCTGGAACTGATGGATCCAGCGCCAGCCGTGGCTGCAGACCTCGTGTCCGCCATCGACGATGCTATTCGTTAGGTCGGGCGCACGCTCTAGTGCAAGGGCAGCGGCGGTAAATGTCGCACGAATATCGTAGTCTTGCAGGAGCCGCATGATCCGCGGTGCACCGGCTTTCAGCCCGTATTGGTAATTGCTTTCATTGCCGTAATTGCGGATCGCCTTTCGGACCGAAACGCCGAGCTCGTCGACGACTTCGGGACCGCGGTCGCCGTCGGCGATGGTCATCTCGGAGCCTTCTTCGACGTTCACGACGATGGACATCGCGAGTTTCGCATCACCGGGCAATTTCCACGTACTCATGGGTCCTAGTCTCCAACAGGCAATGGCGGGCATTCTGTTATAATGCGCTGGGTGTCCAATAGGGAAATGACGATGGCGGAAATGCCGACCTACTTCACGGCGGCGGATATGGCGCAGCTGGCAGCGGACTATCCGATCGGTCCGGCATTTGTGGAGCGTTTCCAGTGCATCAGCCGCGATGAACTGCGCGCGCTGCAGGAGACTCGCTTTGCCGCAGTCTTGGAACGGGCTTGGCAGATACCGTTCTATCAACGCCACTGGGGCGGGAAGGGGATTGAGCCGGGCGATATCGGCGGGCTGAACGACATCGCCAAGCTACCCAGCTTCGACAAGTCCGACATCATGCGCAGTATCGAGGCGCATCCGCCGTTCGGCGACTTTCACGGCATGGAGCTCTATCCACCCGAGGAACGCCCGCCGGTTATCGTGCATACGACGTCCGGCACGACGGGGCGGCCGCAAGTCTTGCTGTACGGGCCGAAGAGCCGCGAGGTGCAGAACTTGCTCGTTGCGCGTCTCTATCTGTTGCAGGGGCTACGGTCGGACGATGTGATCCATTCCGTCTATGGCCATGGCATGGTGAATGGCGGCCATTATCTCCGCGAGGCGGTGGTGCACTGGACCAACGCGATCTTTCTGCCGGCGGGGACGGGGGCGGAGACTCGGTCCGTTCAGCAGGTGGCGATGATGAAGGAGTTCGGCGCCACCGTGCTGGTCGGGTTTGCCGACTATATTAAGCATCTGGCCGACGTGGCCCGCGAACAGGGGCTGGAGCCGGGCCGCGATATCCCCATCCGAATGATCTCGGGTCATATGGGCCGGGAGGCCGTCGCGGCGCTATCGGAAAGCTGGGGCGGTGCGGACGTCTTCGACTGGTATGGCGTCGGCGATACGGGCTCGATCGCCGGCGAAGGACCGGAGCGGAACGGTCTCAACGTTATGGAGGATGCGCAGTATCTGGAGATTTGCGATATCGAAGATGGAATGCCGGTCGCTGAGGGCGAGCCCGGCGATATGGTTAACACCTGTCTTTTCAAGGACGATATCTATCCCATCATCCGCTTCAACACGCACGATGTGTCCGCCTTCCGGACCGATTCGTCCCCATCTGAATTGAACTTGCGGCGCATCGAAGGATTTCTCGGCCGCAGCGACAACATGATCAAGCTGCGCGGCATCAACTTCTTCCCACAGGCGATTGGCGGTATGTTGTCCGGACAGCCAGAATTTACCGGCGAGTTCATCTGCCGCGCGCGGCGCGAGGCCAATGGCCGCGACGTGATGACGGTGATCGTCGAGGTGCGCGAGGGGCTGGAAGACCCTGATCTGAAGCATCTCTACAAGGAGATCCTGCGGCGAAAGGCTGGTGTCGAGATCGAGGTCGAGTTCGCTGCACCGAACGTATTAGCCGATCTGACCGGGATCGAATCGCGGCAGAAACCGATACGGTTGCTGGATGAACGTTTCGACTGAGGTACGTTAGAAATTGTACCCGTCCGAAATCGTTACTAGATAAGGGTCATGTTTCGGATAAAACGCATATATGAACCCTCGGCGGAAACCGACGGATTCCGCGTGCTGGTCGACCGAATTTGGCCGCGCGGCATGACAAAGGAGGCCGCGGCGATTGATCTGTGGCTTAAGGAAGTTGCGCCGTCGACGGATCTACGCAAGTGGTTCGGACATGAAGCATCGCGTTGGGCTGCGTTCAAGGATCGATACCGGGCAGAGCTGGAAACCCCTGAACCGGCGGCAGCGCTTGAAACGCTACACCGCGTCGAGACTGAGCATGAGGTCGTGACCATTTTGTTCGGTGCGCGCGACGAAACACGGAATCAGGCCGTAGCCTTGCTCGAAATACTGAACGAGTGAGTGAAATTCGAGAAGGAAGTAGCAGCAATCGTTGAATCACGCGGATAATGGGTGATTCAAATGCTCCTCCGGGTGCCCCCAAGATCGGACTTGTTTGAAGAAATCCTCGGTAAGTTCGCCGATATGTGCCGCCTGTCGATCTTTACCGAATACCACGCTCTTGAGATCGTTGCTCGCGGTGTAGTGCGATACAGCGGATTCTATGTCACCAGCCTGTTCGAATACGGCTGCAGCGGCCAAGTGCAGGCGCATTAGCGCCTCGCGGCTATTTGTGCCGCTATCCAGGAGATTGAGCATGCGCGAGAAATATTTGTCGCCGCGCGCAATTGCGCGGTTGCCGGCGAGAAACAGATAGGCTTCTGCATGCCCTGGATCGATTTCCAGGGTATCGAAGAAAAATCGGTTTGCTTCCTCGATTGCGCCTTCTTCTTGCAGCGCTCGACCGAGCGCGAGATGAGCGGCGGCGGAATTGGGAGCAAGTGTGAGCGCCCGCTTATAGGATTTTCGCGCCGCTTTTCCCCGATGCGTGCCCGCCTGCGCTCTCCCCAGTGCCAGAAGCGCGCGTGGCGATTCAATGCCGGCTAAAAAAGTGCTCTCGAGGATGTCGATTGCTTCATCGAAGCGGGACATGTGCGTCAGCACGGTAGCGTAATCTGTCTGCAGGGCCAGATCGTCGGTGTAGTGTTTTGCCGCCCGCTCCAGATAAGGAAGAGCTGTTTCGAACTGATTGCGTGAGACGAGCAACCGCGCCAACCGTGCGATGGCTGGCATTTGGTCCGGCGCGAGCGATATCGCCTGCCTACAGAAATCTATGGCTGCGTCGCAGTCGCCCAGCTGATAGCAAATATTTCCGCGTTCCCAGGCGACCCATGCCATACGGTCGCTGCCGGGGTTGAGCCAGTGGCGTATCGATCCAATCATCGTCGCGGCGTGGCAGGCGGATTTGATGAGGCTGCGGTGCCAGAGCAATCCGGCGGTAATACCAAATCCGCGACGGCAAAGTTGCATGCCGGCATTCTTATTGCCTTGTGCGATTCTAATGACACCCAGCGTTAGGATCGCTTCTGGGTGCGCCGGCTCAAGACGAAGAGCTTGCTCTATAATTGTCGCGGCGTCGTCCGTGCGGCCGGCCAGTCGGTAGGCGCGGGCAAGTGACCGTTTGTAGCTTGCATGGACGCCGTGCATGGTGTTTGCCCGCTCCAGTGCCTGTATAGCCGCATTGACATCTCCCGTTTCCAGCGCCGTTACGCCATACAGAAACCAGGCGTCAGACAGGTCGGGATACATCTCTATAAGGGTTTTGCAGATCTGAAACGCTTCATCCGGACGATCCTCTTTGAGGGTGCGGATGACGGCGCCGATCGAGGACTTAAACGTGCTCCGTTCGCTAGCCGGGGATGCAGGCGCGATGGGCATTCTGAGCATCTCCTACGACAAAAAAATTACTTAGTTATTATTACTTAACAATGATGTTTCCAGCTATCTGGATGGAGGGATGTATATTCGATGTGGAAAACAAAATCAATATTAAACTATTGAAATTAATTAATATTATAGGTTTTAGAAAAATTTTATGGAAAATCAGTTCTATTTTTAGAAAAATATTTTTATAAGTTGAATTAAAATAATATAAATAATAATACTAATTTTTCAATAATATAAGATTGATAATCATAGAAAGAATTAAAATATATTAAATAATTGAAAACGATAGTTCTTGACGAATACTAATTTTTTTACTTTAATCCAGATGCATTCTCACCGAGAAGCGACGTGAGATCGAAGTTGTTTTCAATCGGTCTGCTCAAGGCAAAGGGCAGATCTCTAAGCAGGCACAAAGCTTATTAAAGGAGTGTCCCAAATGCTTCGTAACATCATAAGTGAGTTTCTAAAGGACGAGTCTGGTGCGACGGCTATTGAATACGGCCTGATTGCTGCACTTGTCTCCGTGGCCGCGATTGGCGCCTTGGGTGCGATGGGCGATTCGCTGGTAGAAATTTTCGACACGGTAAAAGTTGAGTTGGAGGATGCTTCTGCCTCGGCTTCCGCTCCGTAGCAGTTCCTCATACGTTTTGGCGGCCGGCCGGACACCACGTTTGGTGTTCGATCTGCCGACGAGAAGCCGGGGCGGCGTCCGCGCCGCCCCGGAATTTCGTTCCAGCCAAGAATTTCTTTTTTATATTTTATCCGGTTGAGATGAGAAATGTTGACCGACCCCCATAGCGAAACCGTTGCTGCGGTCGTGGCGTTCGACGCCCTGCTGCGCGATCTGGTCGTTCTCGTCTTCACTGGTTTGCTGCTTTCGGCGGCGGTTGTCGATCTGCGCCGTTTCGTTATCCCGGATGCAATCGTGGTCGGGCTTCTTGGGCTCTGGCCGATTTGGATGGTGTTGAATGGACTAGGTCCGGTTGGTTTTACGATCCTCGGTGCCGTGGCCATGTTTCTTATTGGCATCGCCCTTTTTGCGGGCGGCCTTATGGGCGGGGGCGACGTCAAGCTGCTTGCCGTTCTTGCTTTATGGGCGGAGCCCGCTGGATTGCCGGCTTTTCTATTAATCACAAGTGTCGCCGGTGGCCTGTTGTCGATTTTCTGGCTGCTGCCCGTACGCCGGTTGATGGCGCCCGTAATAGGGTGGAGCGAAGGGATGCGCGACAACAAACAAATACCCTATGGCGTGGCGATTGCGGTCGGCGGTTTGACGATCGCCCAGCGTCTTTGGGTCGGTTAAGGAGATAAAGAGATGCGTGCGCGAACCCTCATTCTGCTTGCTTTCGCCGTGATTGCCGCGGGGGGAACATTCTATCTTGCGCAGAACTGGATTGCGACGCAGCGTGGCGCGCTGACCCGCGTCGCCAAGCAGGACGCGCCCCAAGCGACGTCGACGGTACTTGTCCTGGTCGCAAATAAGGAACTGCCGGCGGGCCGTTTCATCAAAGCCAAGGATTTGCGTTGGCAAGCCTGGCCGGAGAAGGGGCTGTCGGAGACGTATTACGTCAAGGGAAAGCCCGCGCCGAAGCGCAAGAACGCTGCGTCGGGCGACAAATCCAAAGACAAGTCAAAAGATGCAAAGGCCTCCGGTAAGGGGCTGATTGCTGATTTTGTCGGCGCTGTCGTGCGGGCCAAGATTACGCCCGGCGAGCCGATCACAGACGGACGTGTCGTGCGGCCGGGTGATCGTGGGTTCCTCGCCGCAGTCTTGCAGCCCGGTACGCGGGCGATCTCGGTTCCGATCAATGCAACAACCGGCATCTCCGGTTTCGTTTTCCCCGGCGACAAGGTCGATATGCTGTTGACTCACAGCATCCAAGAAGAGGACGAAACTGTACGCCGTGCGACGGAAACGGTGTTGAGCGATATCCGGGTGTTGGCGGTCGATCAGCGCACGGACGATGTCGAAGGCAAGGCGGTGGTTGCAAAAACCGCGACTCTTGAAGTGACACCGAAGCAGGCGGAAGTCATCGCCGTCGCGAGCGAAATCGGGCGCCTATCACTGTCGCTCCGGAGCCTCGCCAAGGAAGATGAGAAGGTGGTAACGCTGCGCAAGGCCCGGACGTTCACTTGGGATACCGAGGCGAGCCATCTCCTACCGCGCCGGACAAAGAATAAAAATGCCCATGTGGTCAAAGTCTTCCGGGGCGGTTCCGCGACCGCACGGGAGTTCGATAAGCAATCGTCGGGTGGCTACAGCCCGAAGGGCACTGCCGCGAAAATTCAACCGGCGGCAAAGCAGACCGCGGTGGGTACAGGGTCGGTACCTAAAAATCTAATCGGGAAGGTAAAATAATGAAACGGCTGTTCGCCACTCTTGTATTTGTCCTACTTTCCGCCGCACAGGCTGGGGCAGCGACTGAGCCGCCGCGCGTACGGATTGTGGATGCAGACCCCGAGCCGATTACGCTCGAAGCCAATAAGGGGCAATTGTTGCGGCTCGTGCGGCCGGTCGATACCGTTTTTATCGCCGAGCCGGGAATCGCTGACGTTCAATTGAAGTCGCCGACCCTGATCTACATCTTCGGGCGCCGTCCCGGCGAAACAACGCTGTTCGCCGTCGACAAGCGCGAGATGGTCATTCTGAATACACGGGTCGTCGTTGCGCACAATCTGACGCGGCTCAAGGACATGATCCGGGGCATCCTGCCGGACGACATGATTGACGTTCGCTCCGTTGAAGGAACCGTTGTCATGACCGGCGCGGTTTCCAGTGCTGAACAGGCCGAAGATCTTCGCCGTCTGGCGACCCGTGTTCTGGGCGAGAAGGACGAGGTGATTAACCGTGTTCGCGTTACGGGGCCCAATCAAGTGAATCTGCGGGTGCGTATCGCGGAAATCAGCCGGGAATTGAATAAGAAACTGGGTATTAACTGGGACGTCGTGAAAACAGCCGGCAGTTTGGCTGTCGGGATTGCTGTTGGTAACCCGGCGGGTGCTGTAGGAGCGGCGTTGGCGCAATCGCCCACATCAAACAATATAACGGCAGCTTTTAACGGCAGTACTTTGGACGTTAACGCCCTCATCGACGCTTTGGACGACGAAGGCTTGATCACGGTACTGGCGGAACCGAATCTGACGGCGATGTCCGGAGAAACTGCGAGTTTCCTTGCGGGGGGGGAGTTTCCCATACCCGTTTCGCAGGATGAGGACACCATAACGATCGAGTTCAAAAAATTTGGTGTCAGTCTTGCCTTTACGCCAACGCTGTTGGGCAGTGGCCGTATTAATATGCGAGTTCGCCCAGAGGTCAGTCAGCTATCAGACGCTGGTGCGGTCCAGGTTTCCGGGTTTTCGATTCCGGCACTGACAACGCGCCGCGCGGAAACAACGGTTGAACTTGGAACTGGCCAGAGCTTTGCAATTGCCGGCTTGCTGCAAAACACGACCAATCAGTCCGTTGAAGAATTCCCCGGCCTAGCGCAACTCCCGGTAATCGGTCCGCTTTTTCGGTCGACTCAATTTCAATCGTCGGAGAGTGAGTTGGTCATCATTGTGACACCTTATGTCGTCCGCCCTGTGAATACCCAACTGGCATCGCCGATAGATGGATTCAGGCCACCGCATGACTCTGAACGAATTCTTTTCGGCGCGACTCATAAGGCGAGCCCGGCCGGTCCTTCCGGGCCGCCATTGGGCCGCGACGGAATGCCGGGTTTGGTCGGCCCCGTTGGCTTTATCTTGGAATAGGGAGGCGAAGATGCGAATTCTGACAACGCTGTTGGTACTCCTGGCACTTGCCGGTTGCAAGGCAACAGCAGATCGACCTGCAATCGAATATACCAAGACGAACAAAGTCGATTTGGTGCGGTTCGAACACGATGTGATGTACCGCAACGGCGCGCGCGATCCGTCCACTTTGGAACGGGCGAAGCTCAACGCCTTTCTGAGCGATATTCAGATCGGCCCCGGCGATACCGTTTTGCTTGATGGTGGATCGCCGGAGCAGCGGATTGCGCTGGGCGCACGGCTTGCCTACCGCCATCTTTCTGTGCGTCAAACCGGCGAAAACGGGACGCCCGGACGTGTTAGCGTGCTTGTTGAGCGCTACATCGTTACGCCGCCGAATTGTCCGGACTGGAGCAAGCCGATTGGCCAGGATTTCGGGAACACCCCCATGGCCGATTTCGGATGCGCGAATACTGCAAACCGCGGGATGATGGTCGTCAATCCTCGAGATCTGATTCGGGGGAGCACGCCGGGCCCATCTGATGGCGAAGCGGTCGCTGCGGGGATTCGTCGATACCGGGAAGGCAAGGTCACAGAGCTCCTGAACGAAGATCGCGTGACCGGTTTCGTGGGTGGCCAATGAACGCGGTTGCGAGCGTCGATCGGGCTGTTGTGGGATATGAGTCCGGCCGTGAGTTGACGGTCGCCGGCAATATCGTTGCCTTTACCCAGGACGAGTCGACCCAGGCAGCGCTTGCAATGTTGGCCGAAAGCGGCGTCGCACCGAATACATCCGTAGTCCCGGGGGGATTGTCGACGGCCGTTGCCGCCGGAGCCCCCGACTGTGCCGTACTGTTGGTCGATATTACGGACTCCCCCGATCCTGTTGCCGACATCCAGCACCTCGCGGAGCATGGTGCAAAACACATCGTGGCGACGGGCCCTGTTAACGATGTAACCCTTTACCGCGCTCTGACCGAAGCAGGGGCGGTCGACTATCTCGTTTCGCCGATTGCTGAAGCGGAACTTGCGCGCGCGCTGACTGCGCGCCGGCGCGGTGAGGTTGCCGAGGTTACCGAGCTCTCGTCGGTTTCCTCCGCGGTGATTGGTGCGCGCGGTGGCGTCGGCGCGACGACGGTCTCGGTAAGTTTGGCCTGGCTTCTGGCGCACGAATATGATCAGCGCACAGCGCTTCTCGACCTTGATCTGCAGTTCGGGACCTGCGCATTGGCGCTCGATCTGTTGCCGGGTAGAGGGTTGCGGGAGGCGCTCGAGTCGCCGGACCGGATTGATTCGATGTTCGTGTCCAGCGCGATGGTCAATGAAAGCGAAAATCTCTATGTGCTGGGCGGCGAGGAGCCGCTCGAAGATTCTCTGTTCGTCAGCCCAGACGGAATCGATATGTTGTTTACATCGATTCAACCCGATTTCAATCATCTCGTGATTGATCTGCCGCGGTCTATGGTGACGTGTCAGCGTTCGTTGTTGTCGCGCATGGCGAACATTCTGTTGGTCAGTGATCTTTCACTTCCCGGTATGCGGGATACGGTGCGGTTGAAAAATCTGGTGCGCGAAGCATCGCCTGACGCCACGCTCGAATTTGTTGTCGTCGAAGGTCAGGATCGCCGAACCACGATCGACCGGCCCGATTTCGAACGCGGCATCGAAGCCAAGATTGCGCACGTTGTGCCGTTTGATGCTCGTACAACGGCCGACGCGGCGAATAACGGCAAGGCTGTTCCCGCCACCGGTGGCGGCCGCAAGCCTTTGCTAAAGTCGTTTCGGCGTATGGCCTCCGGCATCGTCAGGGATGTGGAACCGGTCAAACGCAGATGGTTCAAGAAATGACTGAGAGCTCCGTCGTGAGCTTCCCTGATGTTGATGGCGTGGCTGCTAGCGGCCTATCGCCGATCGCAGTTCGGGTGGTGGCAAAGGCGCGGGAGGAATTGGACCCACAGCAGCTGAAAGGTCTCAGCCGTGGAGCCCTGGCCCGCCAGGTCAAGGAAATTACCGAGCGGGAAGTTGCTGCGGCGGGCAATAGCCTCAATCTATTGCAGCAACGCGACCTTGTTACGGAGATCGTGAACGAACTGTTCGTGGAACCGCCGAGCCGGGTCAAACCGGGCGCGGCGCCAGGCGCTGTATCCCGTGGACCGTCCACGCAGTCGGGAAAGACGGAACCTGTAAAAGAGACGGCGTATAGTCCGAAGCCATCTGGTCCAGTGCCGTCCCCGGAGCGGACCGACGCCGAGGTTTCCGCGAGCCGAGCGAAAAGCAAGGCGAGCGTCGAAGAGGCCGCACTTCGCGTGCGACCGATCCTCATGGAGCGGATCGATCCCGCGGCGGCGGCCCAATTGACTCGTAAGGAGTTAGCGCGGCAGATTGCCGAAGTCGTGGTCGAGCTTTTGCAAGAAGAAAGTATACAGCTCAATCAGATAGAGCAGCGCGACCTCGTGACGACGCTGGTCAACGACATGCTTGGCCTGGGCCCCCTGGAGCAAATTCTTTCGGACGAAAAGGTCACCGACATCATGGTGAATGGTCCGAACCAAGTTTATATCGAGCGTGGCGGCAAGCTGACCTTGACGGATATCGCATTCCGCGACAATGCACATTTGATGTCGATCGCCTCGCGGATCGTAACGCGGATTGGCCGGCGCGTCGACGAGACCAGCCCCATGGTCGACGCACGTCTCGAAGACGGCAGCCGCGTCAATATCATCATCCCACCCCTGGCAATCGACGGCGCCTCGATATCCATTCGTAAATTCGCCAAGAAGAAGATCACCCTGGATATCATGGCGCAGCAGAAGAATATTTCCGAGGCCATGGCGACTGTGTTCAAAATCGCCGCACGATGCCAGCTGAACATACTCATATCCGGCGGTACCGGCTCGGGGAAGACGACGCTGCTGAATGCGTTCAGCCGCATGATCGACCAAGGTGAACGGGTCGTGACCATCGAGGACGCCGCAGAGCTGCAGCTGCAGCAGCCGCATGTTGTCCGGCTTGAGACGCGGCCGGCGAATCTCGAAGGTGACGGTGAGGTAACCATCCGGGATCTCGTAAAGAACGCGCTGCGAATGCGGCCTGACCGGATCATTCTTGGCGAGTGCCGGGGATCCGAGGCTGTCGATATGCTGCAGGCGATGAATACCGGCCATGAAGGCTCTATGTCGACGATCCACGCAAACAATCCCCGTGAATCGCTGACCAGGCTGGAAAACATGTTCGGCATGGCCGGCATGAACATGCCGATCGGCGCCGTGCGGACTCAGATCGCTTCCGCTTTGGATTTGATCGTGCAGGTCAGCCGTATGCGTGACGGGATACGACGGATTACCCACGTTACGGAAGTCGTCGGTATCGAAGGGGACACGATCACGTCGCAGGATCTGTTCACATACGAATATGAGGGTGAGGATCGGGACGGGATGCTTTTGGGCACCTTTAAGCCCTCCGGTCTGCGTCCTCAGTTTACGGAGAAAGCGGCTTACTTCGGTCTCGATCGGCCGTTGATTGAGGCAATATGATTGAATTCCTGGATAGTTTTGGCGGTGATTGGCGGGCGATGGCTTTGGTCGGGTCGGCCATTGCCTCTGTTTGTCTCTTTTTGTTCGTCGTTGCCTCGGCGACAAATCGATCGCGGAGACGCCGTGAACAACGGTTCGCCCGTGTCGCTCAGCGGGCTTCTGTCAGGGTTGTTGCCGAAGGCGTGGCAAACGTGCGCCGGGCAGATTCGGCAACGTCGATGGATCGGTTTGTAACTCGGATTATCCCACGGCCAAAGAATTTGCGTTTTCGGTTGGAACGGACCGGATGGAAGATCGGTCTTGGCCACTACGTCATGGTTATGATTGCAATCGCCGTGGCGGAAGGCATATCGGCCTACAGCCTCGTTGGGCTGCCGGCGCCGATTGCTGTTTTTCTTGGAATCGCGTCCGGTGTTGCGATTCCACACGTGCTTGTTGGCGTGCTGATCAGCCGTCGACAGGCGAAGTTTACACAGGAATTTCCGGAGGGAATCGACGTAATTGTCCGAGGCCTTCGAGCGGGTTTGCCTGTTTCGGAATCGATCATTGCCGTTGGGCGGGAACTTACCGGACCCGTCAGAGATATCTTCGCCGATGTTTCGGAAAGATTGAGTCTTGGCGATCCTGTTGAAATGGCGGTTCAAGAAGTATCCCCCAAGATAGATACGCCGGAGATTAAGTTTTTTGGCATCAGCCTTGCGATTCAACGGGAAACCGGCGGCAACCTTGCTGAAACTTTATCGAACCTGTCGGATATTTTGCGCCGGCGCCGGCAAATGAAACTGAAGATCAAGGCACTCTCGTCGGAAGCGCGTGCCAGTGCGTACATCTTGGGCTGCTTGCCATTCGTCATGTTCACGCTGCTGTACCTGGTAAACAATGGTTACATCATGAAATTGTTTGCCGATCCACGAGGAATCGCGTTGGTCGTCGGCGGTCTGTTCATGATGTGTTGCGGCGGCTTCGTCATGTTCCGGATGGTGAGGTTCGAGATATGAACATTGAAGAGCTCCTGTCCGAAGGTCCCGTAGACGGGATGCATATTGCGCTTGTTGCCGCCGCCGCGGCCTTTTTTGCGGTACTCGCCATGTGGCGGGCTATGCTCGAACGCACACCCGTTCAGCGACGAATTGGTGCCCTTTCCGAGCGCCGCGAAGCCCTGAAACAGGACCTGACGACCTCGAAACGAAGGGCTCCGCAGATATCGCGCAGCGTCGGCCTCGCCAAACGTACGGTTGAGAAATTGAAACTGATGCGCGGGCAGACAGCCGCACTCGCGGCGAAGAAGCTTGTCCGCGCCGGGTATCGCTCGAACGACGCCGTCGCCGTTTATCTTTTCGCCAAGCTGTGCTTGCCATTGGGCTGTGGTGCCGCTGCGGTTATTGGGTTCTATTCGCTGGATCTGATGTCTTTGAACCCACAGATGAAACTCGTCGCGGCAATCGGTGCTGTACTCGTCGGTTTTTATCTACCTGAGGTTTTTGTGAAGAACGTGACGGATAAACGCCGCGAAAAGCTTGTTAAGGCGCTTCCCGATATGCTCGATCTCATGGTGATTTGCACGGAGGCGGGGTCGAGTCTCGATGCAACGTTAACTCGCGTTTCTTATGAAATTCGGCCGTCTTCTGCGGAAATGGCGGAGGAGGTGGAGCTGACAGGCATTGAGCTCGGGTTTCTGCCGGATCGTCGTATGGCTTTTGAAAATTTTTGCGAACGGACCGGTCTCAAACACATTGATGCGCTGGTTAGTACCCTGATGCAGACGGAGAAATACGGTACACCGCTCGCGCAGTCGCTCCGCATTCTGGCTCGCGAGTTACGGGACGAACGGTTGATGGCGGCGGAGGCAAAGGCGGCGCGCCTTCCGGCGACACTTATGATACCGATGGTAATCTTTATTCTGCCGGTTCTGTTTATCGTGCTGATCGGTCCCGGTGCTCTCAGCATTGTGGACGGCCTCGGGGCCCTCTAGAGCGAGTCAGGTTAGACGAACCCATTTCATGGGTTCGTCTCAAAGTATCGCTAACAAGACGCTTCGCTATCCACAGGCCAATAGTCTGTAACTCGAACGGCTTCCGTTTCGCCGGGCCAGGGCGGCATTGTAGCGATCACAAAACAAAGCGGCGCGGTTCCAGTATTACGGAACTGAAATTTTGCGCCGGTCGGTATCGTCAGCGCGGTACCCTCTGCAACGACGACGCACTCAGACTCGCCGTCCGGTGCGACGACGTCAACGGTGGGACTCAATATTCTGGTGTCGAATGGCATTGTGGGATGCTTTCCATTTAGTTTCTGCTATGCGCATTCGGTCAAGGTCGCGATTTGAGCGAAACGCATCGATATTGCTAGAATGATCCGGACATTTCGCCGCCCGTGCCAACCCCGAGCCGTGTCGGCTGATTGGAAGGAGTGTATATCGCATGACCGAAGTCAACACGCTGTCCGCAATTGAGGTTATCCCTTCCGGCAAGGCTCTGGGAGCTGAGGTACGCGGTATCGATTTTACGCAGCCGGTGCCGAATGACGTACGTGACGAGATCGTGCGAATTTGGGCGGATCATTTAGTATTGCTGTTCCGCGGGTTGAAGTTGGATGACGACCAATTGCTTGGAACAGCCGAGCTGTTCGGCGGTCAGCAGGCTGCCAAGTCGCGGGATTTTTTTCTGCAAGCCGGTGTCAAGCCAGGTGAGAACGACCGTGTTGCGACGCGGCCCGGAATTACGATCATCTCCAACGTCGATTCGCAAGGCAAGGCCGGTGTCCTCTCGGAGGCCGACCGCAGCCTTAGCCTGAAATGGCACTCCGACAATTCGTATGTGGAGGTCCCTCCGACGGGTAGCCTGTTGCATGCGCATGTCGTTCCGGTAAATGGCGGCGGCGAGACGTCCTTCAACAATCAGTATCTGGCCTACGAAAATCTGTCGGACGAGCTGAAGACCACAATCGAAGGCAAACATTGCGTCCACGATGACCACCGCAATACCTCCGCCAAGCTCCGGCCGACCAAAAAGCCACCGAAGTCACGGCATGACATCACGGGACCCAGCCACCCGCTTGTTCGCATTCATCCGGTCACCGGCAAGCGTGCGCTGTACCTCGGCCGCCATTATGAATGGCCGTCGAGCTATATCGTCGAATTGGACGACACGGATAGCGAAGCGCTGTTGGCGAAGCTCTGGGAAGCCGCGACGCAGGACGATCTAGTGTGGACGCATAGTGATTGGCAGGCCGGCGACCTGCTGATGTGGGACAACCGCTGCACCATGCACGCCCGTGCGCCTGTCGATCACACACAGGCGCGCGTGCTGCACCGCACGTTGATCAAGGGGGATCCGGTGATTTCCGCCTGGGGCGCATCACCTGCCGCGGCGGAATAGGAAGCTTTATCGCTTGCTGTAACGAGCGTGTACCGCTTTCATACGCAGCGTGGGGTCGGCCAGTGCCCGCAATGTGGCATAATAGGCCAGATTGGCGCGGACCGCGCGGTTATCGAGATCCATGCGGGCGATTTTAGCCGCTTCATCCCTCCGTCCCGCGAGGCCTAGCGCAAGGGCAAGATTCTGCCGATGATGCGCGGTCGCTCGCGGCGTCTTAACGAGTTCACGCAATACTTCGATGCCTTCGTCGTGTTTTTCCGCAAACGACAGCGACAAACCAAGATTGGTCAGCAAATTGATGTCGTCGGGCTTGTAGGTCAGTCCGATGCGATAGAGTTTCTGCGCTGCGTCATGTTTACCGAGCAAATCCTGAGAAACGCCAAGGCCGTTGTAAATTCGCGAATCTTCCGGTGCGACACGCAATGCTTGTTCGTAATGGCCGATCGCCAGCTCGGGCTGATCGATCGCGACCAGGGCGTTCCCGAGGCCGCGCAAAGCTTCCGCGTTGTCTGGTACCATGATAAGCGCTTTGCGGTACGCCTCGGCAGCTTCATTTGGCGAGCCTGATACCGATAGCACCTGCCCGAGTAAAATCAGGGGTGCGGAAAGCTCCGGATTTGCCGCGTGCGCTTGACGATAAAGCGTTGCGGCGCCTTTCAAGTCGCCTCGTGAGCGACTCTCTTCCGCGGCTCTGGTCAGCGATTCTGAAAGGTCGGTTTTCAAATCGGTCGCGGCGTGCCGCTGCGGCAAGTCGCCGGCGCAGCCGCCAAGTGCCGTCGCGAACGCCAACGCCAAGATGGCGTGACTGCGCCTGATTTTCTGATGTGTCATCATGGGGCCGGACATTAGCCTAGTTTAGTTTCGAAAGCATTCTTTATCGTTTACAATAAATCTTTGATTTTAGTTAATTTTTTTTACTTTTTGATACAAAATCTTCATAGAATTTTAACCAACATTGACGTGGTTTCGCCCGCGTCTTAGCTTGCCCGCCAATGCCCCAAGAAGATGCCAATCCCCGGGTCACCATTCCTTCGGTGGACCGGATGCTGCGGTCGCCGGATCTAAGCGGTGCGCTGGAAGCGCATGGCCGTCCGGCGGTTACCGATGCCGTGCGCACCGTATTTTCGTCGCTGCGTCGGACAATTGCGGCCGACCCCAAAGCCGCATCCGCCGAAACCGGTGATGCGGCAATTGCCCAGCGCGTTATTGCGGTTTTGGAGGCACTATCGAAGCCGTCTCTGGTTCCCGTGTTTAACCTTACCGGGACGGTTCTGCATACCAATCTAGGCCGCGCACCGCTGCCGGCGGCGGCGATCGAGGCTATGGTTCAGGCTGCCAGTGCCTGCAATCTGGAATACGACCTGGAAACGGGTAAGCGGGGCGATAGAGACTCTCACCTGGAGCCATTGCTGAAGCGGCTTACAGGCGCCGAGGCTGCGACGGTCGTCAACAATAACGCCGCTGCTGTCTTGCTGGTCCTGAACACGCTCGCGCAAGGTAGGGAAGTCCTTGTCTCACGCGGCGAACTGATCGAGATTGGCGGCGCGTTCCGTATTCCCGATATCATGGCGCGGGCGGGCTGTACCTTGCGCGAAGTCGGGACGACCAACCGGACGCACCTGTCCGACTTTGCCGACAATATCGGCGAAAACACAGCGCTGATCATGAAGGTGCATGCGAGCAATTATGCGATCGAGGGCTTTACCACGGCACCGGAAGAAGCAGAACTGGCGGTGCTGGCACACGAAAACGGCGTACCGTTCGTGAACGATCTTGGCAGTGGTGCACTGGCTGATTTGTCCAATTATGGCTTGCCACACGAACCCATGCCGGCAGAGGTGCTGGCCGACGGTGCCGATCTCGTGACGTTCAGCGGCGACAAGCTGCTCGGCGGGCCGCAGGCTGGGCTCATCGTCGGGCAGGCGGACTTGATCGCAAAAGTCCGCAAGAATCCGATGAAACGGGCGATGCGTCTCGACAAAGTGACCATCGCGGCGCTGGAGGCCACGCTGCAGCTTTACACCGATCCGGCACGACTGGCAGAGCGCTTGCCGACCATCGGGCTGTTGTCACGTCCGACAGCCGATATAGCCGCCGTGGCGGAACGGATGTGCCCGGTTGTGGCCACCAAGTTGGAAGCGGTGGCAACTGTCGAAATAATCACCTGTCGCAGTCAGATTGGCAGCGGTTCCCTGCCGGTCGATAGGCTGGACAGTGCGGCGCTATCGATCCGTCCCCGACAGCAGGGGCGTGGTGAAGGCCGAATCTTGACGCAGATCACGGAGGCTTTCCGCAATTTGCCATCGCCGGTAATCGGCCGAGTGCAGGATGGCGCGCTGGTTTTCGACCTTCGGTGTCTCGCCGACGAAGCGGCATTTGCGTCCCAACTCAACCAGTTGGACCTGCGATGATCGTCGCGACGGCCGGTCATATCGACCATGGCAAAACGTCGTTGGTAAGAGCGCTTACCGGCGTCGATGCCGACCGGTTACCGGAGGAAAAGCGCCGCGGTCTGACGATCGATCTCGGCTTTGCCTACCGGCATTTCGAGGAATCGGTGCTGGGCTTCGTCGATGTGCCGGGGCATGAGAAATTCGTCCGCAACATGCTGGCCGGAGTCGGCAGTATCGATTTCGCGTTGTTGATCGTGGCGGCGGATGACGGGCCGATGCCGCAAACCGAAGAACATCTGGCGATCCTCGACCTTCTCGGCGTTTCGGTCGGGGCCGTGGCCTTGACCAAGATCGATCGTGTTTCTCCTGAACGCGTGATCGAGGCGACGGCCGAGATTGAGGCTTTGGTGGCAGGAACGACACTGGAGACCGCGCCGCTTTTCCCCGTCTCAAGCATCAACGGTGAGGGTATTCCGGAACTACGCTCGCATCTGGAGCAGCAGGCGCGGGAAATTGCCGCGCGCTCCAACGCGGGCAATTTTCGGCTTGCGGTCGACCGAACCTTCACCATTGCCGGGGCGGGACTGGTTGTTACCGGGACCGTTTATTCGGGAAACGTTGCGGTGGGGGACCGGTTGCTGCTGTCTCCGGCAGGACACCCGGTTCGCGTCCGCGCCATCCACGCGCAGGACCGCAAGGCGGATAGCGGGCTGGCCGGCGAACGATGCGCGCTCAATATCACCGGCGCCGATATCGACAAGGAATCAGTGCGCCGCGGCGACTGGATCCTGGCCGAAACGGCGCACGCGCCGACACGCCGCGCCGATGCGATGGTCCGTATTCTGGGCTCGGAACAGCGGTCGTTCCGACACTGGACACCGGTGCATGCCCATCTGGCGGCTGCGGCGGTGACGGGGCGCGTGGCGATCTTGGAGGGCGGCTCCATCACACCTGGGGAAACGGGTCTCGTGCAGCTTGTGCTCGACGGGCCGGTTGGTGCGCTCGCCGGGGACCGGTTCATTTTACGTGACCAGTCGGCGCAGCGGACGATCGGCGGCGGACGGATCGTTGATCCGTTCTCGCCGGCGCGGGGGCGGGCCCGGCCGCAGCGGCTAACGATGGTTCGGGCGATGGCAAACCCGGATGCGGCGGAGGCGTTGACGGAAATTCTCGCAGGGAGCCTTGGCGGTGTCGATCTGAACCGCTTCGCGCAGGCGCGCAATATCGCGCCGGAGGAAGCGGAACTGCTTTGGGACAGCGTCGATATGGTCCGGCTCGGCCCGCCACGCGATCCGGTCGGTATCGCGCGGCCCTCGTGGGATGCGCTGCGCGACGATGTGGTTGCGACCTTGAAGGACTGGCACACCCGGCGGCCCGACCAGCCGGGGCCGGAGGAGGAGCGGCTTCGACGCGCGCTCCCGCATTCGCCGTCGCCGGCTGTATTTAGCGCTCTCGCGCTGGACCTGTTGCGCGAGAAACGTATCGCCCGGGACGGTACGCATTTGATGTTGCCGGGACATCGGCCGTCCTTTTCAACGGAGGACACGGCGCTCTGGGCGCAGATCGAGCCAATGCTGCGGGAACACGGGTTGCGGCCGCCCCGCGTGCTGGAAATCGCCGAGGAGGTGGCGTTGGACGGGCGGGCGACCGAACGTTTCCTGCAGCGCGCCGCACGGGCGGGATTGGTGGTCCGTGTGGCGGACAATCGCTATTTCCTGCCGGAAACGGTTCTCGCGTTGGCCCAAATCGGCGAAGACATGGCGGCTGAGTTGCCGGACGGTAATTTTTCCGCTGGCGCTTACAACAAGCGTTCAGGGCTCGGCCGGAATCTCGCGATTATTCTGCTAGAATTTTTCGATAAGCGCGGATTCACGCGCCGGACGGGGGATGGCCGTCAGCTGATTGCCGGTGCGAGTGAAATTTTTGGAGAGAACGACCGTTAGGCGCCTTACTCAGGCCGTTTGCTGTTCTAAGAGTTCGGTGTTCTGTTTTCGGAGACGGCGAAGCAGCCGGTTGATTGATTTCGGCTTGCACCAGATCTGTCTTCCCCGTTTTTCCTGCTCCAGTAAATCGTTAACCACGGCAGCGATAATGCGGCGCTGATCAGAGACACTTAATTCAAGCTCTCCGCGCTCGACCTGCCGCTCGATAATGGACTTCACGCGCGGCCATAGGCGGCGCGCTGCGTCCATATCGTTATACGCCCATACTACCGTTTCCTGGCGCATTTTCGAACTTTTGCCCCAACGTTCTATAATATTGAATAATTTCTCCAAATATTAGTTGAAAATATAGGGAATGTCAAAATATTTAGTATTAATAAACAAGTATAAATAAAGTAATGAAAATTTATATCTAGTTATATGAGCTTTAAATAATTATTCTTATAAAATTTTATGCAAATTTCTTTTCTAGAAAAGAAGATCTTCTGTGATGCATATCACTGCTTGAAGAAACCTGTTTCGCTACATTCGTAATCGTTGAGACCGTGCACACCGGTCCGATCTTTCCTCCCTCCCACCGGGCTGCGACTTCCCATCGCAGCCCGGATCCATTTTTTAAGTTCAACTTTAGGCGCCCTAACGCCCCGCAAGGACGGCATCGGCGATCTTCTCCGATGTCATGATGGTCGGGATATTGGTGTTGGCGCAGGGCACTCGTGGCATGACCGACGCATCGACGACACGTAGCCCGGCAACGCCGCGTACGCGGCCGGCAGGGTCCGTCACCGCCATCGGGTCGTCCTCACGGCCCATACGGCAGGTGCAGGAGGCGTGCCACGTACCTGTCACGGTGCGGCGGATATAGGCTTCGAGTGCATCGTCATCGCTGAGTAGCGTTTGCAGGTCGTCGCCTTCGGTCAAGACCGACTGAATAAGTTTGCTGCGCAGCCAGCCGGGTCCATCGAGAAGCCGGCCCATTACGCCAGTGATGATCTTGTTCCGCGTCGTAACGACGCCGACTTTCCGCACCCGTTCGCTGTAGCTTGATGGAAACGTATCTGTGGTCGCGTTTTGCATCTGTGGATTTTCGAAGACTTGAACCAGCATTCGGAAGCAATCCATCAGGCGGTCCAGGTCGCGCCGGTCCGACAGCATGTTGAACTCGACCGTTGGTTCCGAGCGCCAATCGGCGGAATTCAGAACGACCTGCCCGGTGGAATAGGATTTGTTGACCCAGGAGAGAAACGAGCCGAGCCGGTCGCCGACCGAATGCCACGCCGATTTTGTGACGCAAACTGCGAACATATCGCCCGGCGGGCAGTCGCCTAACTTCGATGAATAACGTAGGCCGACATGGATGTGCCGCCGGGTCTGCGGATCGAGTCGGGCGAAAGGATGCAGATAAGCGGAGACGGCGATGGCCGGATGTTCCATCAGGTTCTGCCCAACGCCCTCGCGGGCGGTGCGAACCTCGACGCCCATATCCTTCAGATGTCCCACGGGACCGATACCAGACCGAAGGAGCATTGCGGGCGAATGTATGGCGCCGGAGCAGAGGATGATCTCGTTGGCGTGGTGCGTTTCCGTTTGGCCTTTGTGATTGACAACGACACCGGTCGCCTTCGTGCCGTCGAACAGGATTTCCTGGACGCGCGTCTCGGCACGTAGATCGAGGTTCGGGCGTTGCCGGCTCGCGGGGTCAAGATAGCCGATGGCGGCGGAGACCCGACGGTCGTAGGCGTTGGACATCGTTAGCGGGAAGTAACCGTCGCGGAACTTACCGTTCTGGTCCTCGATGTAATCGAAGCCGACCGATTTGAAGCCTTCCGCTGATGCGTGCGCGAACTCCGACCAAAGGTCCTGAAAGAGACGGCGGATCGGAATGCGTCCCTCTTTGCCGTGAAACTCGCCGTCGAAATCCATGTCGCGTTCGAGTTTCCGGAAATAGGGGAGTACGGACTCCCAGTTCCAGCCCTCGGCCCCCATCGCTTCCCAATCGTCGTAATCGTGCGGTGCGCCGCGATTGGCAAGCTGGCCATTGATGCTCGAGCCGCCCCCCATGACGCGCGCTTGCTCATATTTGCGCAACGGCGGCCGTTGATCCGGCGCGTTGTGCGAGACCGGTTGCAGATGGACCTTCAGGTCGTTCCAGATGAATTGCGGATTGAAGTACGCGGTGCCGGGATAGCTATCCAGAATATCCGGCGGCACCTTGCCGTGCGGCGTATCGATACCGGCTTCGAGCAGCAGGACCCGGTTTGCGCTTTTCGCCGACAGACGGTTTGCCATCACCGACCCCGCCGAACCGCCACCGACGATGATATAGTCGTAACTCATGCCAATTCCCCGTACCTATCGTTTCTTGCCTCTAGTTGCGCACGATCATAACCGAGATTCGAACGAGGCAGGATAAAGGCTTCATCGCGTCGCGTCAGCGCCCGTCGAGGATGGCATCGCTAATCTTCTCCGCGGTCATCAGAGTCGGGAAGTTGGTGTTGGCGCAGGGCACGACCGGAAAGATCGAAGCGTCGACGACGCGCAGACCCTGTACGCCGCGAACCCGGCCTGTGTTGCTGGTGACCGCCATCGGATCGTCGTCGGTGCCCATCCGGCAGGTGCAGGATGCGTGCCAGACGCCAACCGCCGCGCCGCGCACAAAGGCTTCGGCTTTGTCGTCGTCCTGCACCACGTCGTCGACGGTGAAGCCTTCCATGACCAGCTTCTCGATCAGAAACCGGCGCAGCGATGCGGGACCGTCGAGCAGCTTCGCCATGATGCCGGTCAGGATCTTGTTCTTGCGATTGACCAGACCGACCTGCTTGACCTTGTCGCTGTAGCTTGCGGGAAAGACATTGCTCGTAACCGCCTTCATCGCGGGGTGCTCTTGCAGCATCGCCATGCGCCGAAAGCCGTCGACCAACCGGTCGAGATCGCGCTTGTCGGACAGAAGGTTGAACTCCACCGTCGGTTCGTCGCGCCAGTCGGCGGAGGCTAGTTTGACCTGTCCGGTTTCCGAATAGGTCTTGTTCACGAAAATAATCATCGACCCAATTTGCTCGCCGACGGCATGCCAAGAGGATTTGGCGACGGCCGCAGCGAACATATCGCCCTGCGGGGCGTCGCCGATCCCCGAGGAATAGCGAAGGGAGACCTGAATGTGACGGCGCGTATATTCATTGATCCGCGCTTCCGGCTTGATGAACGAGGCGCAGGCGATCGAGGGGTGGTCCATCAGGCGCTGGCCGACACCCGGCAGGTTCGCGCGAACTTCGATCCCCATATCCTTCAGATGCCCGACCGGCCCGATGCCGGCGCGCATCAGATGCGCGGGCGAATGGATCGCGCCGGAGGAAACGATGACCTCGTTGGCGCGAAATTCGGTTTGTTTACCGTCGACCAGCGCCTTGACGCCGACGCACTTCGTGCCTTCGAACAAGAGCTCCTGGACTTGCGTGTTTGTGGAAATCATCAAATTCTTGCGCAACCGTGTGCCGGGGTCGAGATAGCCGATTGCTGCGGACACACGGCGTTCGTAGGCGTTGGACGAGGTGATCGGAAAATAGCCGTCCTTGAACTCGCCATTTTGGTCGGGGAGGTATTCGAAGCCCGATGCCTTGAACGCTTCACCGGCCGCTTTCGAGTAGCCGTTCCACAGGTCGGGAAAGATGCGCCGTACGGGGATTCGGCCTTCCTTGCCGTGGTAGGGGCCGTCGAAATCCATATCGCGCTCGACCTTCTTGAAATAGGGCAGCACGGAATCCCAACCCCAGCCCTTGGCGCCACGCGAGTCCCATTCGTTGAAGTCGCTTGGCGCGCCGCGATTGGCCAACTGACCGTTGATCGACGAGCCGCCGCCGAGAACGCGGGCCTGCTCGTACTTGCGCAGGGGCGGGCGGTTTTCGTCGGGATTGTTGTGCGAGACGACTTGTGTCGTGACCTTAAGTTCGGTCCAATGGAACCGCGTGTCGAGATAGGCGGTACCCGGATAGCTGTCGAGGATGACCGCCGGCACCTTGCCATGCGGCGTGTCCTGGCCGGCTTCGCACACCAGCACGGTATTACTGCTGCGCGCGGACAGCCGGTTCGCCAGCACCGATCCGGCGGAACCGCCGCCAACGATGATATAATCGTAAATCATTATCCCCCCGATTTCTTAACGCCGCATGTGCGACGTTCGATTTTCGTTATGCTGCCCTTGGATGGCATGTGGGACAAGCTGGTAAATCGGTTGCGTGCAGGTTCACTGTTTGTCGTTGCCGCTTTTTGCCCCGACGTCGCGGCCTATTTTGAAGCCGCCTCCCCATTGGGTTGAGAACGGTCACCAGAAAATTGGTCTGGTGTATGCGGAACCTATTGGTACCATTATATTTTTAATTGTACTGACCCGCTCTGCCTGTCATTTTGCCGAGCGTGGCAGCTTGCGAAGGGCCCCGACCAATGACCGAACATAGCGAGCAGAGACAGGCTCTGACGGCGATCGTCTTTTCGAATGTCGGGCACACTTACACGCATATGTTTACCGTCCTGTACGCCACGGCGGTGCTGTATCTGCCGAAGGTGTTCGATCTGGCCTATGGCGAGTTGCTGGGTTTGTCGAGCCTGGGGCTTGTGCTGTTCGGCGTTGCGGCCTTGCCTGCGGGATGGCTGGGCGACCGGTGGAGCCAGATCGGCATGATGGTGGTCTTTTTCATTGGTATGGGGGCCGGTGCCATCGTCACCGGCTTGGCGGAAGGACCGGAGGGGCTTTTCGTCGGATTGACCCTGATCGGTCTGTTCGCCTCGATCTATCACCCGGTCGGCATCGCCTGGATTGTCGCATCGGCAAAAAAGCAGGGGATGACCTTGGGTATAAACGGCGTGTTCGGGAATGCGGGCAGTGCAATAGCGCCGGTTTTCGTCGGCTTGATGATCGACTATGTGACGTGGCGCGCCGCGTTCATCATTCCAGGCGTGCTGTCGATCGTAACGGGGTTGGCGCTGCTGTCTGCATGGCGTGCGGGTTGGATTCGCGAAGTCACGTCGGATCGCGCGCCGGCCGAGGCGCCGGAATCGGATGCCTTCGTTCGGGTCTTTATCGTCCTCACCGTCACGATGGCCTGCACGGGGTTCGTCTATACGGGGCTGACCAACACCATGCCGAAACTGTTTGAAATGGGCCTCAGTGCGGCAATGGCGGCAAGTTACACCGAAATTGGCGTCTTCGTGGGTGTAGTTTCCGGTCTCGCGTCGTTCAGCAGCATATTGGGCGGCTGGATGGCGGACCGCTATTCCGCGCGCGCGATTTACATCGTGTTTTGGCTGCTGCAGGTCCCGTTGCTGTTCGTCATCGTGTCGCTGCGCGATGTGACAATGCTGACCGCCGTTCTGCTGACATTGAGCTTCATGCTCGCCTTCGCGGCGGCGGAGAATATGTTGGTCGCTCGATACACGCCGTTTCGTTGGCGGGCACTGGCCTATGGTGCGAAGTTCGTGTTGGCGCTTGGTGTCGGTGGACTGACCGTCCATCTGGCGGGCTGGCTGTTCGATAAGGATGGCGATTTCGGATTTCTGTTCATCCTATTTGGCTCGGCGGCGATGTTGGCTGCCGGCGCGGCGGCACTCCTACCCGGGAACCGGCGGCGGGCGGCGATCGCGGCAGGCGCTGAGTAGCGCCGCTTACCATCGGGCAGCAATTCGGCTACACTCGTTTCCATAGGCGCAACGAGGCAGGGTCTGCCCATGGCGAAGCGCGCTACGAGACAACGCCCAAAATCCAGTTCACGCAGCGATCTGAAAGAACGCGTCGTCGATGCCGCGATTGAGCTTGCCGAGACCGTTGGGTGGAGCGCTGTGCGCCTACGGGCCGTGGCAGAGCAGCTTGGTATTCCGCTTGCCGAATTGCAGACTCACTACCGGGATCTCGACGGGGTTGCCGATGCCTGGTTCGTACATGCCTGGCAGACCATGCTGGCGCCACCGCCTGATGATTTTGCACAATGGCCGGCAGCCGACAGGCTCCACTTTGTCCTCATGCGCTGGTTCGACGCGTTGGCGAAACATCGGGAGGTCACGCACCAGATGCTGAGCGAGAAGACCTACCTGTCGCATCCGCACCATTGGGTTCCGATGATCTTCAACCTGTCGCGCACGATCCAGTGGGTGCGCGAGGCGGCGTTGCTCGATGCTGGCGGCCGCCGGCGGCAGGTCGAGGAAGTGGGTCTCACGGCCGTCTTCCTCGCGACCCTTGCCGTTTGGCGGCGGGATGACAGCGATAACCAGGATCGGACCCGCGATTTTTTGCGCAGGCGGCTTGCTCGCGCCGACCGGACGTTGGCCGCTCTGTTTCGTCGAAGAGGGTTAGCCGACCCGGGCGAGTGAACCGCCGTCGACCGGCATTTCGATCCCGGTGATGAACCGCGCCTCGTCTGAAGCGAGGAACAGCGCAGCGTAGGCCACGTCCCAGCCGTTGCCCATCTTGCCGAGCAGAGGAACTTTAGCGTCACGCTCGGCGGCGATGTCCTCGCGCGTGCGGCCCAGCGCCTCGACCCGGCGGTCGACCGCCATCGGCGTATCCATCAGGCCGGGCAGGATGGCGTTGGCCCGCACGCCGCGGTCCGCATTCTGAATGGCAATCTGACGCGTGAAGCTGACCATCGCCATCTTCGACGCCGGATAGAGGACCGTCGGGTGTCCCGTCCAGTAGGACGAGGCGGAGGAAATGTTGACGATGGTGCCGCCGTTTTGTTCTCGCATGATCGGCAGGACGTGTTTGCAGGCCAGCATGGTGCCGAGAAGGTTCACGTCCATGATCCGGTCGAACGCCTGGGTTGTTACGTCGGCGAGGGGGGCGTCTCCTCCTTCGACGCTGATGCCGACATTGTTGTGCAGAATGTCGACTCGGCCCCATGTGTCGGCGCAGCCTCTGATCGCCGCGGCGATAGCGTCTTCGTCCGTCACGTCGGCGGCGGTTGCGGCCGCTTCGCCGCTCTCTTTGCCGATGAGGTTGGCGGTCTCCTGTGCCGAATCGAGATTGCGGTCGACGCAGAAGACCTTGGCGCCTTCGCGGGCGAAAAGCAGCGCCGTGGCGCGGCCATTGC
Source organism: Alphaproteobacteria bacterium (assembly GCA_012103325.1). Lineage (GTDB taxonomy): Bacteria > Pseudomonadota > Alphaproteobacteria > UBA8366. Next base: position 76,778 of record WLWY01000014.1, on the reverse strand, counting down.
CGATTGCCTCGCTGGCGCCTGGCGCCTGACCCGCACCGATGATGATGGCGACCTTATCTTTGAGACGCATGCCGGTTCCTCCCTGATACGTATTGCCTCTTTCCGGCAGAGAGTACTAGGCTGTGGGTCTTCGCAAAAGGAGACCAGAATGCGTATCGTCAATCCATCGTTCGGCTTGCCGGAAGCGGCCGACAACAGCAGCGAGCCGGTAATTGCCGGTACCGCCGATTGGGGCAGCGACCCGATCGCCATTATCTCGAACTCGAAACCGAACGCGCGTGAACTGCTTGAGGGCGTGCGCGACCAGATGGGCGCGTTCCGCGCGACCGACAATATTGATTACCTGTTCAAGGACAGCGCGGCGCAACCCGCACCGCCGGAACTGATCGAGCAGGTCGCCGGAAAATACAAAGGGGCGATACTCGCTCTGGCGGATTGAGGGTCGTGCTCGTCGTGGAGTTTCCATGACAGTATCGAACTCGAAAAACGCGGCGTCGAAACCTACATCGTTATTACCGAAACCTTCCTGCCACTGGTGCGGGCGCAAGCCAAGGCGCGTAAGGCGGATCCGAAACTGCTGATCGTCAAACATCCCATCGGCGGGCTGAATGCCGAAGAGTTGGCGGAACGGATCGGCGTGGCGTCCGGTGAACTGAAGCAGGCTGTCGGCGCTTAAGGAGTATTATGACTGATGTGACTGAAAGCGAGGTGATCGAGGTCGGCGATCTCGATCCCGCGCAGTGGAACGATTATGCCATCGACCAGGGCTGGAGCGACGGCATGCCCTTGCTGGCGCCGACGGAGGATGCGGTCGCGCGCTTCGTCGAAACCTGCCGCGGCGACAACGAGCCCTTTCCACCGATGCCGCCGCGCCGGGTCATCCCGACATTGGACAGCATCGCGGCGAACGCGGTTATGGCGGGATGCAAGGCGGAATACTTTCCGGTCGTCGTCTCGACGGTGAGGGCCTTGCTCAATCCGGACTACAATCTGCACGGCACCTTGGCGACGACGCATCCCTGCGCGCCAGGCGTGATCCTCAATGGTCCAATCCGAAAACAATTGGATATCAATTGCGGCAGCAACTGTTTCGGTCAGGGGCATCGCGCCAACGCCACCATTGGCCGCGCGGTGCAATTGACCTTGCTGAATGTCGGCGGTGCGAAACCGGGCGAGATGGATCGCTCAACGCAAGGGTCGCCGGCGAAATACGCCTTCTGCTTTGGCGAGAACGAAGAGGAGAGCCCGTGGGAGCCCTATCATGTGCGCCGCGGTTTCGACGCGAACGACAGCGTTGTCACGGTACTGCCCTGCGAGCCGCCGCATAACGTCAACGATCACGCCAGCACGACGGGCGAAGGCATTTTGATGACGATTGCGGGCACGATCTCGCAGACCGGTGCCAATGTCATCTACGGAACGGCGCCCTATACGGTCGTGTTCGGGCCGGAGCACGCGCAGACGGTCCATCGCGACGCCTGGACGGTGCCGGACATCCAGCAGAAGCTCTACGAAGCGTCCGCTGTGCACATTTCCCGCGTATCGGCGGAGAACCGGACGAACTACGAGCAGGACCGCGAGCAGGAACCGGTCGACGACCACTACTATCTGACCCGCTCGCCGGAAGACATCCAGGTGCTGGTCGCGGGCGGCCCCGGCAAGCACTCCGCCTATATTCCGACCTTCGGTTTCACCGAAGCCTGCTCGGTGCGGGTTGCGCATGTCTGACGGCGAGTTCCTCGACATTGGCGATTTCGATCCCGGACAATGGAACGACTATGCCATCGAGCAGGGCTGGAGCGATGGTCTTCCGCTCGTCATGCCGACGGAGGACGCGGTTGAGCGCTTTGTTGAGACTTGCCGCGGCGACAATGAGCCGTTTCCGCCGATGTCGCCGCGCCGCCTTGTGCCGACTTTGCGCGGGATTGCGGCGAATGCGGTCATGGCCGGATGCCGCGCGGAATATTTTCCGGTCGTCGTTTCCGCTGTCCGGGCCGTTCTCAATCCCGCCTATAACCTGCACGGGACTCTCGCGACGACCCATCCCTGCGCTCCCACGCTGATCGTCAACGGGCCGCTGCGGCGCTCGCTCGATATCAATAGCGGCAGCAACTGTTTCGGCCAGGGGCATCGCGCGAACGCCACGATTGGCCGGGCGTTGCAGCTCACGCTTTTGAATATCGGGGGCGGCAAACCGGGCGAGATGGACCGTGCGACGCAGGGCTCGCCGGCCAAATTCACATTCTGCTTCGGCGAGAACGAGGAGGAGAGCCCTTGGGAGCCCTATCACGTACGTCGCGGCTTCGAGGCCGGTGACAGCGTCGTGACAGTTATGTCTTGCGAGCCGCCGCACAACATCAACGACCATGCCAGCACGACCGCCGACGGCATCCTCACGACCATTGCCGGGACCATTTCTCAGACTGGCGCCAATATTCTCCACGGTCACGGTCCCTACATCGTGGCGCTCGGCCCGGAGCATGCGCAGACGATCCACCGCGACGGGTTGTCGATTGTGGACATCCAGGAGAAGATTTACGAAGCCTCCGCAATCGATGTGGACCGCGTACCGGAAGAGAAACGGCGCAGCTACACGGTCGATCGGGAAAGCAATGTGATGAACGGCAAGTTCTACCTGACCCCATCGCCCGACCGCATTCAGGTCCTGGTCGCCGGCGGGCCTGGCAAGCACTCGGCCTATATTCCGACTTTCGGTTCCACCGAAGACTGTTCCGTCCGCGTCGCAAACCTCTGATGCCCGATCCGCATGATATGCCGCTCTTCGACGGGTCGCTGTCCTGGGAAGAGTGCCAGGCGGCGCTCGAAGGGGTGGAGCTGAGCGATGGGCTGCCGCTGGTGCCGCCGACGCTGGACCGGCTGAGCGCGATGCTGGACGGACGTGGCGCACCCGATCAGTCTTTCGGCCATGTCATGCCTCTAATGGGCGAACTCACCCTGAAGGCCGTCGCCTACAATTGCGTTCTCGCCGGTTGCCGACCGGAAGAACTGCCGGTCGTATTGACGGCGGCTGAAGCCTGTATCGAACCGCAATTCAATCTGCTCGGCGTTCTGAGCACGACGGGGACACCAGCGGTGGCGGTCTGTGTGCATGGGCCGATTGTCCAGCAGCTCGGCCTCAACGCCGGTAGCAATTGTCTCGGCCCCGGCAATCGCGCGAACGCCTGCATTGGCCGGGCGGTCAGTCTCGTGATGCGCAATGTTGGCGGCGCGCGCGCCGGGATCGCCGATATGGCGACGATGGGACAGCCGGGCAAATACACGTTCTGTTTTGCTGAAGGCGACCATGTTGGCTTTCCGCCTTTGCACGTTCGGCGCGGCCTAGACGCTGGAGAGAGTGCCGTCACGGTGCTGGGCGTGTCTGGCACGGACGAAGTCCTGCCGGCCGCGGAGCGCGACGGGCCCGAACTAGTCCTGCAGCCCGTTGCCGCCGCCATGAATGCGGCGATTGACGTAACCAGCGCCACGCGGAAGCCGGAACGCGGCGAACAGGTCTTCCTGATATCGCCGGAGATGGCGGACACTCTCGCCAACCATGGCTGGGATCTCACTCGGGTGCAGACCTACCTATACGAAATGCGCCGGCCCTTTCCGTATGAAGGCGTTGGCGACCTTGACGGCCGGCCCCTGGCCCGTGCGCCGGCGGATATCCATCCCATTGTTACGGGCGGCCCCGGCATAAAGATGACGTATCTGCCGCTCTGGTCCGGTGGCAGCGATACGGTGACGAAGCCCATCAGAAATCTGCGCGCCTAGCGCATGCCGCCAAACGTGCCTGATTCTTCTTCCGCTGCTCTGCGCGGCATATTGTTCATGCTCGCAGGCACGTTCTTCATGAGCCTGAACAACGCGGTTCTGAAATGGATGTCAGCGGGCTACCCCGCGGGCCAGATTCTGTTCATGCGCGGTAGTTTCATCTTCATCCCTATCGCTTATTTTATTTGGCGCGAAGGCGGCTTCAAATCTGCGCGTGTCGAGAGCTTTCAGGGTCACGTACTCCGCGCTGCCTTCACGATTGCGTCTGCTTTCATGTTCGTCACCGGCGTGAAGTATCTGCCGCTTGCGGATGCCACTGCCATTTCCTTTGCGGGACCGCTCTTCATCACCATGCTTGCGACGCCGGTACTGGGCGAATTTGTCGGATGGCGGCGCTGGTCGGCAGTCCTCGTTGGCTTCATCGGTGTCCTGATCATCACGCGGCCGACCGGCGATGTGGTGCGCCTGGCCGTACTTTTGCCACTAGGCTCGGCCTTTGCCGCGGCGATGCGCGACTTGATCACGCGGCGTATCGCGCCGCGGGAAACGTCGAACTCGATTCTGGTAACAACGACGGCGGCTGTGGCCCTCTCCGGCCTGATGACCTTGCCGTTGGGCTGGATTGTCCCGACTCCCAAGGATTTCGCCTTGATCGCCATGGGCGGCATGGTCAGTGGCTTCGGACATTACTGCATGATCGAGACCTTTCGCCATGCGGAAGCCGGTCTCGTCGCGCCGTTCAAATATTCCAGCATCTTGTATGCCGTTGCGATGGGGTATTTGTTCTGGGGGGATCTGCCGGATACCTGGGTGATTGCGGGGACCGTGATTTTGGTGGCCAGTGGTTTGTACATCCTGCGCCGGGAAATGATGCGGCAGCGCGGCGGTTCGAATTGATGCAGTCGGACCGGGCGACGGCGAACGCGCCGCTGTATGGGATCATGTTCATGCTCGCCGGCAGTTTCTTCATGAGCCTGAACAACGCGATCCTGAAATTGCTGTCGGCGGGCTACCCGGCAGGCCAAGTCCTGTTCATGCGTTCGGCTTTCATCTTCGTGGCGATTGGTTTCTTCATCTGGCGTGCCGGGGGGGGGTCACTCCGCCCGGATCGGTAACCCCAAGGTCCATCTCCTGCGGGCATCCTGTGTCGTATGCTCCGCCTTCCTGTTCATGAATGCGGTGCGGCTCCTACCCTTGGCCGACGTGATCGCGATCACCTTCGTCGCACCGCTGTTCCTCACCGCCCTGGCAACACCGGTCCTGGGGGAGCATGTCGGAATCCGGCGCTGGGCGGCGGTTGTGGTCGGTTTCATCGGAGTCCTGGTCATTATCCGACCCGGCGGCGATCTATGGCGGCTGGCGGCACTGCTGCCGCTTGGGACGGCGTTGATGGATGCCACGCGCGATCTGTTTACGCGGCGCATGACGAACGCGCGGGAAACCGCCAATGGCATTCTGGTGACGACGACGGCCGCGGTCGGCCTCGCGGGCCTGTGTACCGTTGTCGCCGGTACCTGGAAGCTGCCGAGCACCGAAGATTTTGCCCTGATCGCGGTCGGCGGGTTGATCACCGGCTGTGGCCATTATTGCATGGTAGAGACCTTCCGCATGGCCGAAGCAGGCCTCGTCGCGCCCTTCCGCTATTCGTCGATCCTCTGGGCCGGCGGACTTGGGTACATCTTCTGGGACGATCTGCCCGATCAATGGGTCGTGGCGGGCACGGTGATCCTCATTCTGAGCGGGCTCTACATTCTGCACCGCGAGTTAGTCCGCCGTCGCGGGGCATAAGAAGGTGAATCAATCCTGAGTCTGAATCGTCGGTTCGCAGTGGATCGGGAAATTGACCGAATTGGCAATGAAGCACTCACTGTGCGCCCGTTCGTGCAGCTCTACCGCCAGTGCCACATCGTCCCCTGCTGCGATGGTGACCGTCGGCTTGATCGTCGCTTCGACGAAGCGTCCGGCCCGGGGTTCCTCCGTCATCATGCCCTCGACGTGGTCTTCGTAGCTTACGACGGTGATTTTCTTCGCCGTACAGAGATGCAGATACCAAAGCATGTGGCAACCGGATAGGGCGGCGAGCAACAGTTCTTCCGGATTGTATTGGCCGGCATCGCCCCGGAAGGCCGGGTCGGCCGAACCGATAAGAGGCGGCTTGCCGGGCGCTTCGAAACGATGCTCCCGCGAATAGGTGTGATAATCCTTCGCCGGGCCTTCTGTCGCGCCGGTCCAGACCATACTGATTTCGTAGTGGTGTTTCTTGCCTTTGCTCATGATGTTCTCTCGTTGGATCGGTGGTTCAGCGAATAACGAACCCCTGTCCCACGGGGTCATCGGGATCGAGCAGCCACTTCGCGTAGCCGGTGATTTTCGCGGTGCCCTTCACCGTGGGAATGACGGCGCGGTGGTTGCCGATGGTCGTTTCGCCGATCAGGCAGCCTTCGAACTGGCCGCTGCCGAGCAGCCCTTCGGACTTGATCGTCTCGCCCATCTTCATCTTTCCGCGTGCTTCGAAGGTCGCCATCATCATGCTGGTGCCGGTGCCGCCGGGTGAGCGGTCGAGCTTGCCGTCGCTGAAGACATGCACGTTCCTGTACAGGCTGTCGGGCCGGTCGCCGTCCTGCCAGAAAGTGCAGAAATGCAGGCCCTGGATATGTTTCTCGACCGGGTGCTGGACGTTCATCTTGGCGTTGATCTGCTCCTTGACCAGCAGGCCCATTTCTGAGAGCAGCTTGCCGTTCTCCAGGCCGATGGGCCGTTCCGTATCCGGCCATCTGACGACGGCGAAGAAGTTGCCGCCGAAGGAGATGTCCGCCGTCAGCGCGCCGTAGCCGGGCAGTTCGATGGGTACGTCCTGGGCGAACACGAAGGCGGGCACGTTCTGGAACCGGGTCCACTGCGCCGCACCGTTTTCGCTATGGACTTCGGCCTTCACAGGGCCGGCCGGGGTCTCGAAGTTGATCCAGGTCGAGGGCTCTTCGACCTTTCGCATCATACCGTGTGACGCCATCACCATGGCGAGCGCGATGGTGCCGTGGCCGCACATCTCGACGAACCGTTCGCCGTCGATCCACAGCATGCCGGCGTCCATGTCCGGTTGCGACGGCGGTGTTAGGAAAACGCCGAACATGTCGTTGTGGCCGCGCGGTTCCTGCATCAGCGCGGTTCGGACGTGGTCAAAATTGTCGATCAGGAACTGGCGCTTGCCGAGAATGTCGAGCCCGTGCGGGTAGGGGATGCCGCTATGAATGATGCAGGTCGGCTCCCCCTCCGTATGGGTATAGATTACGTCCAGGAAGTTGTTTCGCTGCATCATGTCATATTCTCTCAAAGAAGCTTTGGTGGCAAAGCACCCCCCATCCTAGCCTTCCCCCGCAAGGGGGGAAGGGATTATATCATTGTGAGTTTCACCACATTTCCCCTCCCCCTCGATGGGGGAGGGCTAGGGTGGGGGTGGACGGCGGTGAGTGTGGGAGTCGAAGGTAATGCCCAGTACAGCGATCCATGTCATTCTAGTGCCCGGCGCCGACGCATTGCCGTTTCCGGAAGACGAGGCCGCCGCGCGGGAGCGAGACGCGACGGCGCATGCGCTCGTCTTGGCGCCGGTAAAGGGGCACCCGATCGATTCCCGACCGCCCTATTTCAATGCCGTTGCCGATACAATTGCCGAAGAGATCACCCAGATTCGGGAGGCGACGCCCGGTATTCGCGTCTTCGGTATTGGGCGAAACCATGGCGGTAGCCTGCTCGCCTACGCGGCGGCGCGGGACGGCAGCTTCGATGGATTGGTGTTCCCTGGGGTGATTCCCGCACTGAGCGATTACCGGGCGCACAGCGAACTGGCATCGGCCAGAAAGTTCCGTGAAAGGCTCGACGGCCCGGCGGAGCTGGCCCGTATTGCGGAACTGCGGCCCTTCGACATGGACACCTGCCTGGAGAAAATCGATAACGACCGGTGCCTGATACAGGTCGGTAAGGCCGACGATTGGATGGACGACGCGTCGCATGCCTGTTTCAGAAAGCTTGAGGCCGATTATACCGTACAATGGCTCGACGACGATCACGCTATGGCGGCGCCCGCGACGGTCGCTGCGCGCTGGGACTTCATCGTGTCTCGCGCGGGCGGCAAAAAATAAATTTCATGGTCGATAATTTGATAACAATCGGCCGTTATAAATAATGGCAACGGTTGCGGCGTGATGAAAATAAGGTAGCGACGCAACGCAGACCGTCCCGGCTCACGCCGAGGCGGTTTTGGTTTGTGGGGTCCGAAAAACTGGGTTTAGACGCCGTCGTAGACGATCGTGATCCACTTGTCGGTCGGCAGGAAACCCTTGCCCCACGTGGTCTCTAGATCCGAGAGCGGTTTCGCGGCGACCGCGTCGGCGGCGGACTTCCCGGACGATTTTAAGCTGCTCAGCCGGGTCTGTGCCGTCATCAGCATAGTGCGGTACGCGACAAGCGCGGCCTTGTCCGCCAACGGACCGTGTCCCGGAATAATCTTCGTATTGTCGTCGGCCAGCGCCAGCATCTTGTCGACGGCCGCGATAACGCCCTGCACCGTGCCGCCGGCGCCGGTGTCGATAAACGGATAGAAACCGTTGAAGAAGGTGTCGCCGGCGTGGATCACATTGGCCTTCTTGAAATGGATGATGCTGTCGCCGTCGGTGTGCGCGTTGCTGCTATGGAAGACGTGTAGGGTTTCGCCGTTCAGATGAAACGTCATTTCCTCGGCAAACGTGATGACCGGTACGGCGGCTTTTGCCGCGGGTGGGATGACCTTGTTGAAGGCCTTGATCGTGGCCCCGTTGACCAGTTTCTTGCGGACATTGTCATGGCTGACGATGATAACGCCCTTATTGCCGAGGTTTTCGTTTCCGCCGGTATGATCGTGATGGTAATGCGTGTTGATCATGAAGCGCGGCACGTCGCCACCGATTTCCTTGATCGCGGCCAGGATCTTGTCCGTCAGCGGTGCGAACTGGTCGTCGATCATGAAGGTGCCGTCCGGGCCGGTCAGCACGCCGATATTGCCGCCCTTGCCCCGTAGCATATGAATGCCATCGGTCAGCTTCTGGGCTTTGATTTTCACATCGTCCATCTGAGCCTGTGCGCCCAACGGTATCGTCAGCAGCGCGGCGGCGGCGATGGTGGTAAGCAATCCCTTGCGCATATCTATGCTCCCTGCAATGCGGTTTCGTTGCCGCAGCTTATCGGACGGGTTCGAGCGATGGCCAATCAACTGATTGTGCTCTTGAGATCGCCCCAACTGGTGACTCGTTCGATGCGAATGGCGATGACCGGGAGACGCTCCAACGCCATTTCCGCGTATTGCGAATAGCGCGCTTTCAGTCCCTGTTGCGCGCGCGTGTGTTCCGGTCCGTTTTCGAGGATCTCGGCGCGGCCCCGCACCATGACCCAGCCGAGCCTGGACCAATCGGCATCGTCGTAATGATCGGCGACCAACGCGACCTGCGGGTTTTCGGCGATGTTGCGCAACCGCTTGAGATTGCGTCCGGCGACACGCTTCGGTTTCTCGTCGATGGCGATGTAGACGGTAGCCGCTTCGGCGAGAAAGCAAACCGGGAGCACATGGGGCGCGCCTGCCGCATCCGCGGTCGCAAGTGTAGCGGTGCGCTGCGATTGCAAAAACGCGCGCTGTTCGGCGTTAAGCAAGCTGGCCGTCAGCTTGCCTGCGCCTGCGGCTTCGTCTCCGCGTAGAGGATCGGATAACCGTCTGCATCCGTTTCCCGGTCGAGATAATTTACAGTCCGGTCCGAGCTTGAATGGATGCCGAGCAGCCGCATCGTCTTATCGCCGACCGTGCGGAAGGAATGCGGCACGTTCGCGGGCAGCGCCACGGAATCGCCGGGTCCGAGGCGGACCGGATCGTTCTCGCCGCCTTCGAGCCAGGCTTCCATCTCGCCTTCGATGATGAACAGGATTTCGATGTAGGGATGCCAATGCATCGGCGCGACGTAGCCGGGGGCTGAGGTCTGGATGCCCGTGCGCACCGGCGTGTCGCCATCCGCAATGAGCGGATTGTAATGCGCCAGAGGACCGAATTCGACGCGGCTCGAATCGGCCAGTTTCTTCAGCTTGAGAGTCGTCATTTCGGTTGTCATATCGCGTGCTCCCGATAGTGGTTCCGTATAGGCTAAGTCAAAGCAGACTTAATCGACAAGTACGACGGCCTTACCGGAAATCTCGCGATTGAAAAGCCGCTCCGCGAGACCGCCCAATCCGGCAAGGTCGGCGCGTGCCTCGATATGCACGTCGAGCTTGCCGTCGGCGACGAGGTCCGCGAGCACGCGCAGGCCGTCCCGGGCCGGCCTGCGGCCGAACTCGGTGAAGAGATAAAGCCCGTAATAGCGGCTCCGCCCGGTGATGAAGAATTCGCGGGCATTGATAAGCGCGTCTTCGCCGGCGGAAACGCCGTAGCTGACGAGGATGCCACCGCGGGCGACCATCTTGAGCGCATCGGCCAGCACCGGACCGCCGACCGAATCCAAGACGCAGTGATAGGGCGCGTGCGCGGCGGCGGTCTTTCCGTTTTCGCCGACGACGACATGGTCCGCACCGGCCGCTTCGGCTACGCCGCGGGCTTCCTCGCGCCGGACCAACGCCGTGACTGTGGCCCCCGACAGTTTGGCGAGCCGGATCGCATACAGCCCAACGCCGTCCGACGCGCCCGTCACCAGCACGCGCCGGCCGAGCAACTGGCCCGCCTGTTCCAGGCTGTACAGCGCCGTCAGTCCCGCGACCGGCAAGGTCGATGCCACTTCGAACGAGACGCTATCTGGCAGGGGCGCCATCCAGGCGGTTTCGATGGCGGCCCGTTCCGCCCAGGCGCCGGTATTCATGACGCCGACGACGCGCGTGCCGACGGCGGGGCCGGAGCCATCTGCGGCTTTCTCCGCAACGACACCGGCGACGTCCCAGCCGAGTAGCGTGCCCGGTTCGCTGCGCCGCGCTCGCTTCACTTCGCCGAGGTTGAGCGAAATCGCCTTCACATCGACGAGCGCCTGGCTCGACAGGGGCACGGGATCGGGCGCATCGGTCAGTTTCAGATGGCCCGGTGCGTTCGGGTCGACGCGGACGGCTTGCATGGTTTTGTCCTTTCAAACGATAAAGAGGCTCAGCCTGCGCCGTGTTTGGCATAGCACGCCTTGCGCCGCGCGAGGCTGTCTTCCGGCCAATACTGGCTGCGGCGATAGTATTCCTCAACCGCCGGAACATTGGAGGGCAGGATGATCCAGGGCTGTTTCGACGCCGTGTAGATATGAATGTCGGGCGGTACCCGGTCGGGATCGTCGAGCGTGCCCGCACGCACGAAGCGGATCAGTTCGCCCGCGCCGGTATAGGTACTCCACAGTGCGACTTTGCAAGCCGGGCAGCGGGCGAATTTTTGTCCGTTACCGCTTTCCGATGGCGTGTCGACAATTTCCGGCATGCCTTGCAGCAACACGACGCGGTCGGACTCGATCATCGCATTAATGGCGAATGCCGCGCCCGACTCGCGCTGGCACCAGCGGCAGTGGCAGCAATGCACGAACAGGGGTTTTGACGTCATGCGATAGCGGACCGTGCCGCAGGCGCAGCCGCCCTCCAGTTCTTTCTGGTCATTCACTTGAGTGCCCCGCTTTTTCCCTATTAGATCTCGACGCCATAATCCCGATCTGCACCCTCTTTTGTCACAAACCCGGCTTCGATGTCCGCCAGCACCTTCTCGCGCGGCCGGTCCTTGGGGGCGCCGATCCCGCCGCCGCCGGCCTGTTGCAACGTGATCGTGTCGCCGTCCTGCAGGATATAGCTGCCCTTGGGGTGCACGGTTTTGCCGTTGATCTGATGTTCGCGCATCTGGCCCGGTTGCCCGCCGTGATAGCCGACCGGTGGAAATTCCGTGCGGTTGGCCATGCAGAAGACGGTCATGGGATGGCCGCTGTCATTGCGAAGGACGACGGCTTGGCCGACACCGCCACGCGCTGCGCCGGGACCGCCGGAATCGGGCAGGAAGCGCTTTTCCATCACCGTCATGCCGGTGATGGTCTCCCACGTTTCGACTGGCACGACTGCCATGTTGGACGGGCCCGGCACGGTGTCGTGGCCGTCCTGGCCGGAGAGGGCGCCGAAGCCGCCGGCGGAGAAATATATCGTGGAGATGCCGCGGCCGTTCGGGGCGGTGCCCTGGATCGTCATCAAATCCATCATGCCGCAATCCGCCTGCACCTTGTCCGGTGCCGCGTCGGCCAGCGCGCCGAAGATCAGTGACGGCACAAAGTGACCGATGATGTGCCGCCCGCCGGTGGGCGAGGGCGGCTGTGCGTTGAGCAGGCAGCCTTCCGGCGCGCTGACCGTGACCGGACGGGTGAAGCCTTCATTGTTCGGGATGTTGCCGGCGGTCAGGCACTTGATGGCATAGAGCGTCATCGCATTGGTGTAGCAGAGCGGCACGTTGATGCCGTGCCGCACGCAGCCGCCGGTGCCGGTGAAGTCGGCGTGGATATCCTCATCCTCGACCGCCAAGGTGCAGGCAAGCGTAATCGGCGCCTCGACTCCTTCGATCTGGATTTCGTGGCGGTAAGTGCCGTTCTTGATCTCGGCGATCTTGTCGCGCATCGCCCGCTCCGACTGGGCACGGATCGCCTCGGAAAGGGGACCGAGATCCTCGACACCATATTCGTCCATGAAGTCGAGCAGCTGCCGGCCACCGACTTCGTTGCAGGTGACGTTGGCAAGCAGATCGCCGATTGTCTGGTCCGGCACTCGCACATTGACTTCGACCAGCTCCAGGATAAAAGGGTCCAGCACCCCTTCGTTCGCGAGCTTGCAGATCGGCAGGCGCAGGCCTTCGTGGAATATCTCCGTGGCTGAAGCGCCGAAGCCGAGCCCGCCGATATCCGGCAGATGCGTAATGCTCATCGTGTAGCCGACAAGCCTGTCGCCGCGAAACACCGGCCGCATGACGGAGATATCGAAGATGTGGCCGGTCCCCATCCAGGGGTCGTTGGTGGCAATCACGTCGCCGGGGCGCAGGGTCTCCGGCGGAAACTTGTCCAGCATGTAGCGCAGAGTGCGCGGCGCCGTGCCGATGAAGACCGGCACGCTGTAGGAGCCTTGCGCCATCAATCGCCCATCGGCGTCCAGCAGCACGACGGACAGGTCGTAGCTTTCCCGCACGATGGTCGAAAAGGACGTGCGTACCAGGGTCGAGACGATCTCGTCGGTAACCGAGATCAGGCGGTCCCACATGATGGCGAGGCTTACTGCGTCGTATGTCTGCTCCGTCATACTAGGGTCCTCCTGCTAACTTTTTCAGGGGAGCCGTCGTCCACCCCCTTCCTAGCCTTCCCCCCTCAAGGGGGAAGGGAAAACTAAAACAGATTAACAAGTTGCTCTCCTCCTCCTTGAGGGGGGAGGATTAAGGTGGGGGTGGACGACGGTTCCGTCCGCATCAGTTCACTCCCAGCTCAGCGATCAGATTTCCGGCAGCATCTACATTGGCCGTTTCGCCGGGACCGATGACGCAGGTCGATTCCCGCTCCTCGACCATGGCCGGCCCTTCGATTGTCACACCGGCGTCGAGCTGGTAACGGTCGTAGACGGGGCAATCGTAAGCGTCGGTGTTGAAATAGGCGCGGCGTATGCCTTTCCGGGCGTCGCTTTTCGCGGCAGCCGCGGTCGTCATTTTGTAGCCGCTTTGCAGACCTGTATCGGGTCCCGTGGCCTCGACCTTCCAGTTGACGATTTCCAGCGGCCCTCCCGGCGTGCTGACCGAAAACAGCGCCGCGTATCGTGCTTCGAACAATGTGGTCAGTGCGTCGAACTGTGCCGCGATATTGGTATCCGGTAGGACGATTTCGATCTCCCGGCCTTGTCCGTAATAGCGCATGTCGACAATGCACCGGACGGTGATATCGCCGGATGCGATATCGGCGCGCCGTAGGAAGCCGGTGGCATCGTCGATCAGCGTCGCGAAGGTGGCCGCAAAGGCTTCCCGGTCGAGATCGTCGAGCAAGGCGATGCGCGACCGGCTCAATTCGAAGGCCAGCGGGTTCGCCAACAAGCCCAATGCCGACATCACCCCAGCGCCGATGGGGAAGATCACGCGGGGAACCTTCAAGATGCGGGCGATGGCCAGAGCGTGCAGCGGCCCCGACCCACCAAACGCGACCATGCTCGAATCCCGGTAATCGAAACCGCGCTCCGAGGCGTGAATGCGAAAGGCGCGGGCAACATCCTCGTTGATGATTTCGTGAATGCCCCAAGCGGCGCGGGGCAGGTCGAGGCTCAGCGGCGTCGCGACCGTATCCTGAATGGCCTGCTCTGCGGCCTTCACGTCCAGCGCCATGTCACCGCCGAGAAAATGATCGGGGTCGAGATAGCCAAGGATCAGATTGGCGTCGGTCAGGGTTGCCTTCCTGCCGCCGGCGCCGTAGCAGGCGGGGCCGGGGTCGGCGCCCGCGCTGTGCGGTCCGACGCGCAGGAGCCCACGCTCATCGATGTCTGCAATCGAGCCGCCGCCGGCGCCGATTTCGATCATGTCGATGGCCGGCGTGACGACCGGCAGGCCGCTGCCGCGCTTGAAATCGTGCACCCGGGCGACTTCCATCTCGTACTTGCGCAGCGGCGCGCCGCCCCGGACCAGCGCGCCCTTCGCGGTCGTGCCGCCCATATCGAAGGAAAGCAGTTCCGGCAGATCCATCGCGCGCCCGTGCAGCGCGGACATCAGGACACCTGCCGCGGGGCCGGATTCGAGCATGCGGACGGGATACTGCCGGGCGGCATCGGGGGCCAGCACGCCGCCGCTCGATGTCATGATGTACAGCTTGCCGGTGAACCCCAGTTCCGACAGCCCGCCTTCCAGCCGGCCGAGATAACGGTCGAACATGGGTTGCGTGTAGGCGTTGATGCAAGCCGTGGTCCAGCGCTCGTACTCGCGCATCGACGGCACCACGTCCGCCGATGCGGTCACGTAGAGATCGGGAAAGTCACGTCTTGCCATTTCCGCGACCGCTGTCTCGTGCGCCGGGTTTGCATAGGCATGCAAAAAGCAGACGGCCAGCGCTTCGATCCCATGCGTTTCCACCAGATCGCCGATCGCCTTGCGCGCTGCGTCCAGGTCGACGGCTTCGGCGATGGTGCCATCGAAGCGGATGCGTTCCGCGATCTCGCGGCGTCGCGGCCGGTCGACGAGTGCAGTTGGAAACTCGAGCCGCAGATCGAACAGGTCGTAGCGTTGCTCCAGCCGCATGTCGGGAATATCGCTGAAGCCCTTGGTTACCAGCATCCCGGTGACGGCACCGCGCCGCTCGATGATGGCGTTGGTAACCAGTGTCGTGCCATGGGCGACTTCGTCCACAGCCGCCATGGCAACATCGTTGCGGGACAGCAGGTCGCCGATCCCTTCGAGCACGGCAACGGAGGGATCGTCCGGTGTGGTCAATTGTTTGTGGATGGCCATTGTGCCGCCGTCCGCTCCATACAGCGCGAAGTCTGTGAAGGTGCCACCGATATCGACGCCGATGCGGTAACTCATAAAACGATCCTTGGTATTATTACGCGGGTGAAGCGGACGGTTTGCCGAACCGTTGCGATATCGCATTATAGCCGCGATGGGTGTCAAGGCATCGAAGTTCAAATATTGGAGCAGGCATGGCGAAAGCTTTTGAGAATATTCGGGTCGCGGATTTTTCCCAGGTTCTTGCGGGACCGTTCGCGACGCAGCAACTCGCCCTGCTTGGTGCCGACGTGATCAAGGTGGAGGTGCGCGGTTCCGGCGATCAGGCACGTGGGATGCTGACGTCCGGCGCGTTCCTGGACAAACGCATGGCGCCGCTGTTTATGAGCGTCAATGCGGGCAAGCGGTCGATAACGCTCGACCTCAAGCACGAACGCGCCGCGGAGATCGTGCACCGGCTCGTCAAAGACTCCGACGTATTCATTCAGAACTTCAAGGCGGGTGTCGTTGACCGCCTGGGATTCGGTTACGAGGCCATCAAGGCGATCAATCCCTCAATCGTCTACTGTTCGATATCCGGTTACGGGCAGGAGGGTCCGAGATCGGGTGCTGCTGCGTACGACAGTGCCATTCAGGCAGCCTCCGGCATGACGTCGACGACCGGGTTCCCCGAAAACGGACCGACGCGGATCGGCTTCACCGTCGTCGACATGACGACCGGGATCACCGCAGCCTACGCGATTGCCAGCGCCCTGTTCCGCCGGGAAGTGACCGGCGAGGGACAATTCCTCGACGTGGCGATGCTCGATAGCGCGCTGACGCAGCTCGGTCCTCTGGTCGCGAACTTTTTGAATGCCGGAACGGTGCCGACGACGAACGGCAATTCGTCGATCACGGGGCTGGCGACGGCGGAGCAATTCAAGACAAAGGAAGGATATATCCTAACGGCAGTCCTTCTCGATAATCAGGTTCGGGGGCTGTTCACGGCGCTTGGCCGCCCAGGATTGATCGAAGACCCGCGCTTTGCCACCGATGCGGCGCGCAAGGAAAACTACAGTGCGCTGCGCGCCATTCTCGACGAGCTGTTCCTGGCCGATACTGCCGCGAACTGGGTGCCCAAGCTGGCCGAGGTGGGCGCGCCGGCCTCGGAAATTCTGACGGTGCCGCAAGCCGTCGCGCAACCACAGCTCGCGCACCGCAATGTGCTGCTCGATCTGCCAGCACCACAGGGGCTCGATGAAAGGGTCCGTACGGTTGGCGCCGGGTTTCAATCGCCTGTCGATACGCCCAGTGCGGACGTTCCGCCGCCGGGGATTGGTGAGCACACCGATGCGATCCTGGCGGAACTCGGCTATGACGCAAAGGCAATCGCGTCCTTGCGCGCGGATGAGGTGGTGTAGCGATCAGATCTTACTGACGGTATGATCCCGTTAACGGACAGAAGGTGATTTCGAGCAAGGCGGCATAAACCGGGACGGAGGGCGCGTCGATGGTTGAAGGCACGGATCGCCAAACGGTGGGCGATAGCGCGGCGACAACCGAAGCGCCGCTTATAAGCCGTATCGCCGGTCGTCTGAGCGACGACTCGAAATGGCCGCGCCGCTGGTGGTGGCCACCGGACCCGTCGGAAGTCGGAGACAGACCGAACTGGCAGGAACTGCACGACGAAGCGTCGAAGACGATCCGCCGCGTCATGCTCACCATCGTCGGCTACTGCTTCTTTTGCATCCTGACCCTGGGGACGCCGGACGCGCTGTTGGTCGAGAACAACAACAAGATAAAGCTGCCCTTTGCCAACACGGATATCGATTTCTCGAACTTCTTGATCGTCGGGCCGATCGTTCTGATCGGGCTGGTTATCTACATGCACATTTTTATCGCCTACTGGCGCAACATACCGCCGGGAATGGTCACACAGCCCTTGCCGTTCGTCTTCAACATGCCGGGGCGGTTCGCACAGCTGCTCACCGGGTTCCTGTTCTATTGGCTGGCGCCCCTGGTCATGCTCATTTTCGTATGGAAGGCGAGTGGGTTGGCGGACTTGCCGCTGCTGTTGCTGATGACCGCACTGGTCACGACGGTACTGGTCTGGCTCGAAATCCGCTACCGGCCCGCCGCCCATCGCCGCGGCTGGCGGTATGCGTCGCTGTGGGTCGTTCTGGTCGTTCTGGTTACCGTTTCGGTCAAGTTTATATGGGAGCGTTCGGTCGAACATGGACCGACATTGATCGGGTTTGCTTCCGATGTCGCGGAGCCGATTGTCGTGGCGGCAATGCCGGAATGGGTACGGGAAGCGGATACGCAAATTGCGGTCGCACCGGCAGCGCCGGTTTCGGTCACCGAACCGACGACGACCGAACCGTCGGAAGCGCCGCAACAGATCGTGCAGATGCAGCAAAGGCCTTTGACCCGCGGCCTGAGCCTTGCCAAGGCCGATTTGCGGGAAGCGGACCTGGTGTCGCGCGACCTGGAGCGCGCCGACCTGCGGGGCGCCGACTTGACCGGTATTTCGCTCCGCGGCGAGGAAAAGGCGCTGAAGAACTTCAATATGGCGAATCTTGAAGGCGCGGATCTCTCGGACACGACGTTGACCAATGTGAGTTTCTTTCGCGCGAACCTGAAGGGGGCCTATCTGGTTGGCGCGAAGCTGCGAAGGGTTATCTTTGCGGGCGCCGACTTGCGAAGCGTCGATTTTACCGAAGCCGAATTCAGCGAAACCTTCATTTCCAGCGCCGATATCCGGGGCGCTATCGGCCTCGATTGTGCGCAGCTCAAAAAGATGCCGGGTTGGGAGTCGACGCAACGGGATCCGCAGCTGGCCTGCGGCGAACCCATTCCGGAACCTCTAGCGGTGGCTAAATAACGCTTCGTCTCGGCTGATTTTTACTGGTTCGTCAGCCGCGCTTCGCCGTTTGCCTTGCTGCAGGCATTGACGGTGGATCGGAACTCAACCCCATCGACCGAGCAGTAAACGGCGCGATATCTGGGGTCGTTATCGTACGGGTTGACGCGTTTCTCATCCTCGCTCTGGCGCAGGAGGTAAATTGCTTCCGAGGGCGTGCGCGCGTTTTCGACGGCATCCACTGCGTCGCATCCGCTGAGGAGGAACAAGAGAGTCACAAAAGGACGCATTCGGACCTTCCTCTGAGTTCTTGAAAATTCAGAATAGCGCAACCGGCCAGCCGCAGGCCGCGCGAGCCACGAAGAGGTGCTTGCTGGGCTGGTTCTAGATTTGCGGCTTGCCGTTCGAATTCAGGCATGCGGTCACGGTCGACCAGTGCTGAATATCACCGATCTTACAATACGCTGTCCTGTAATCCGGATCGTTATCGTAAGGATTGTCCCCGACGGCTTCCTTGCTCATCAAGCCGTTATGCTTCTCAAGGAAGTGAATGGTCTCCGACAGGCTGCGTGCGCTGTCATAGGCTTCGAGGCCTCCGCAACCACCAAGCATCAGCAAACAAGCAATAAATCCATACCGCATATTCGTCTCCCACGTTATCGGCAGCATAAAGCGAAAGTATTCAGACGCCAATCATTTGCGACGACTTCCTTAATTTAATCTCAACGTCAGTTTCTCCGTACTCCCTTGCAACGTATCCTGTCAGGCAAGACACTGGCATCGAAAGGAGTACGGCATGGTGGATCGAGTTGCAGGTAAGGTCGCGTTGGTTACCGGCGGGGCATCGGGATTGGGGAAAGAGTCGGCATTGTTGTTTGCGCGCGAAGGCGCGCGGGTGGTGGTTACGGACATAAACGAAGAAGGCGGCCGGGCGGTTGCAGAGGAGATCGGCGATGCGGCGATATTCCTACGGCATGATGTGACCCGGGAAGATCAATGGATCGATGCCATCCGGCAGACGGTCGATGCTTTCGGCGGGCTCCATATTTTGCTTAATAGCGCGGGGATCGGCCTCACCAAGACGGTCGAGGATATCGAACTGGAGGAGTGGCAACGCGTCCACGCAATCAATCTCGATTCCGTCTTCTTGGGCTGCAAGCATGCGATACCAGAGATGGCGAAAAGCGGTGGCGGATCGATCGTGACTATCTCATCAGTCGCCGGCATCGTCGCGGGCGCCAATATGGCCGCCTATAATTCCTCCAAGGCAGCTGTGCGTCATTTGAGCAAGTCGGTCGCGCTGCATTGCGCGCGCAAGGGCTACAACATCCGAAGCAACTCGATTCACCCTGCTTTCATCGACACACCAATTCTGGACCGGCACAAGGAGAAATTCGGTGCCGAGGTCGCGCTAGGCAAGTTCGCGCGCCAAATCCCGCTCGGCCGCGTCGGTCAGCCTTTGGAAGTCGCCTACGCCATACTCTATCTGGCCTCCGACGAGTCGAGTTTCACGACAGGCGCGGAACTGGTCATCGATGGCGGTATTAGCGCGATGTAGCAAAAAAAATCCCCCCGGCTGCGAGGAGAGGGAGGGAGGGGGATAGGAAGTAAGAGCCGGGGGGACTTAGAGGGAGCCTCGTACAGAGGTCATACTCAAATCATCTCGTATGTCAGGAAGAAATGACATTCAAATAATAGCAAATTCTACGACAGTTACAAGAATTATCGTTTCGAATTACTTGTAAAATTAAAGAAATACTTACTTTAATTTCAATTTTATTTAGATAAAATTTTATATTTATTGTTCCGAAGCCGGATATGCAGCTGAAAACAACGGGTAGGGCGATTACTTGAAGCCCCGCGCCATCATGGACGCCATCGCATAAAGGTAGTGTGATATCGCCGTCCGCGGCACAAGCGTAGGGGACGCGGCTCGCTCAGCACCAACCAACGCCGTCCCAACCAGCCAACGCCGTCATCCCCGACACACCAACGCCGTCATCCTCGACTTGATCGAGGATCCATACAACGATGAAACCACACAGCCGCTCGTATGGTCCGCTCCTTGGTATTAACGGGACGGTGGCCTTTCGAACGGCGGACTGGATCCTCGATCAAGTCGAGGATGACGGTATCTGTGCTGAGGATGACGGGTTGAGCCAAGTTGGGGGTGTCAGAGGAGCGTTCGATGCCGGTGATGCCGTTCTTTCCCCCTCCGTCATATTCGGGCTTGACCCGAGTATCCATGCCGATGGCAAGCGTCCTCGTTGAAGTATGGACCCTCGGGCCAAGCCCACTGTTGTCCGGTTTAATTTCTCTAACATATGAAGGCCAACTGATTTTGGCATTGAGGTGTGTTTGGTTCAGGTTCGAGCAGACGGTCAATGCGCTTTCGATGCATGAGGTTTGTTCGGACGAGGCGAGCGAATGCGAGCGGGGATTTGACGGTTTTCTGATCGGCTTTTGCGAGGTGAAGCAAGAGATAGGCGATCAGGGCAACGGTGATCTGAATGCGCACGGCATTCTCGGACCGGCCGAGGAAGTGCCGGATTTTGAGGTTCTGTTTGACCCAGCGAAAGAACAGCTCGATCGCCCAGCGGCGCTTATAGAGGTCGGCGATTTGCCGGGCCGAGGCGTCCAGATCGTTGGACAGGATCCGGAGGGTCTTGCCGGTATCGATCCGCACCGTGACTTCGCGCACGGGCTTGGAGAAGGGGTTTTTGCGGCTCATCCTTTGCCGTTTGGGCAGCAGGCCGACCCGGTCGGACAAGATGTCTTCGCCCTCGGGCACCGCCCGATCGGTGGCCTCTGTTAGCGGCGTGTGCGACTTGAAACGGGTGACAATGCGGCAACCCGCGGCGTCGAGCTTCGCCCACCAGGCGTAATCGTAGTAAGCCAGATCAAAGACATAGGTCGCGCCCGCCTCGATCGGCATCTCCTGCGCCACCTTGATATCGGCGGTCTTTGCCGGCGTCACCGCCGCGTAGACCGGGTGTTCGGCGCCCGCATCGTAAACCACATGCAGTTTCGCGCCACAGGCCCTGGCCGAAAAATACGCCCACTGCGATCCCCGGCCACTCAAGGCAAGCGGACTGGCATCGATCAGGTAGGTCGCCTCGCCAAGCGTCCGCCGCAACCCGCGCCCGGCGCGCCCAACCAACGCCGTGAACAGCTCCGAGAACACCGCGCTCGGCCGCGTCGCGTTCGCATCGGCCAGCGTCGAACGCGTCACAAGGCGACCGCCGACATGATAGAGCCGGGCACGATGGCTCTGTAGACCGCCGACGATCTCGCGCAAGCTCACCGCACCGGAAAGCTGAGCATATAGCAGGGCGATGAACTGGTCCTTCGTGCTCAGGCGGCGAACGTGTTTGTCGGCTTCATGCCGTTCCACCAAAGCCGCAAAACGATCCCAAGGAACACGCTTCATCAGATCATGAAATACGCTATTCTCATGCCGCATGGTGTTGATCCTTTCCCGTGTCCAAAACGTCGCCAAACGATTGGTCACCAGTAGAATCAATGCCATGCAAACCGTCCACTGAATTAAACCGGACAACAGTGGGCCAAGCCCAAGGGTGATAGGCGGGGTTCCGTGGGGAACAGCCCTCGGCATGGATTCAAACGGTCACCTTGCCATTGCCGGTTAGCCGCGCAGGTGCTTATACATCAGGGCTTCATCGTAATACCGGCCGGCGACTTTCAGGGACTTTGGTTCGATGCCATAACACTCGAAGCCGCAGCGTTCATATAAATCGCGCGCGGCCGCGTTCGTGGTAACGACGGTCAGCCGAATGATTTCGGCGTGGTTGCCGGCTTCTTTCAGCACCGCCTCGACAAGCAGTTTTCCAAGCCCCTTGCCCCGCGCCGCTTCGCGGACATACATGCCGAACAAGGTGGCCTTGTGGCGCTCTTTCTCCTGCGTTGTCGTGAAACATCCCGCAACGCCCAGCAGCGCTTGCCCGTCGAAACCGCCAAACACGGTGCTGCCCGTTAATCGGCCGGCGAAGAACGCAATGTCCTCGGTTGCTTCTGTATCGAAAGACGCACCAAACGCCTCGGGGTGGCGATCAAGCCCTTCCAGCCGGATCTCCCGATAGATTTCCGCATCCGATGCTGTTAATCGTCGAACATCCGCCATCGCGTTATCGTGCCTTGTCTTGAGATCCGTGTTAGCGGTCCGGCTTTCCGACGATCTCTACATCGGTCGTAAGGCCCGCGCCCGGGTTGTCCACCGCCCACCCGGACAGTTGATCTTTCAGCCATTCGAATGCATCGTCTACAGAGTCCGTAATGTGGAACAGGTCCAAATCCGTTAAGTCTATCGTGCCGAACTCGGCCATCGGTTCGAACTCCACGATGTTTCTCCAATATTCCGAGCCGAACAGGATGATCGGGAGATCACGGCGAATCTTCTCGGTTTGGACCAGAGTCAGAACTTCCATGAATTCGTCCAGGGTGCCGAACCCGCCCGGCATGACAACGGCGGCTTTGGCGAGATAAACCAGCCAGAACTTCCGCATGAAGAAGTAGTGGAATTCAAAGGCGAGGCCATCGGATATGTACTCGTTCGGGTATTGCTCGAAGGGCAGGGAAATGTTCATGCCGATGGTGCTGCCGCCGGCTTCCGCGGCGCCGCGATTCGCCGCCTCCATGATCCCGGGGCCGCCGCCGGTAACGACCGAAAACCGGTGTCCGCTGTCGCCTTGGGCCCGCGCTAATTCCGCAGCCCATTCCGTTAACTTGTAGGAAAGCTCGCGGGCTGCTTCGTAGTATTTGGCCATTTCGACGCCGCGTTCGGCGCGTGCAATCACTTCCGGCGGGGTGTCCGGCGTTTCGCGCAGCGCGGCGAGGGCGCCTGTCGCGTCGTCGAGCGCGGGAGTGCGGGCTGAGCCGAAAAACACGATCGTATCCTCGATCCCCGCATCGCGCAGGCGTTTCTGCGGCTCGAGATATTCGGCCATGATGCGCATGACGCGGCCGTCCCGGCTGTTGACGAAGTCCGGGTTCTTGAATGCTTTATCGGGCATATGGCGTGGCATGGTCCGGCGGCCTCCTCAGGGTGGTTGCGCGTTTGATATATGGCCGGGAATGATGGAGTAAAGGTTACCGGCTGTGCTTTGTGCTGTTCTACGGGCTATGCGGGTTCAACCACGAAACCTAGGAGCCTGTCCAAGTAATGCTTACGGTCTGCATCGACCAGAGAAGCGTGCATGTTAGGAGAGGGTGCGCTGGCGATGCCGGAAGTATCGTCAAGCGCTCACGACGCGGCATGCGCATTTCTCTGGTCGACCCAAAGGGCTGCGTTTTCAAGGGGCTGGGATGTCGTCCGGTACCGCTTGCGATGCCCCCCGGCATCGCCACGCGACACCATCCTAGCCCAACCCCTTGAAAACGCAGTGCAGACCGTAAGCATTACTTGGACAGGCTCCTAGCCCAGCCACTGCCGCCTTTCGCTGTTTCGTGGCCGAATGCGAATATTTCCGGGTGAAGTATCTCCGCCATGATTTCCAGAGAATCGACGAGGCGCGGACCCGGCCGATTGAAGTAGCTATTACCGTCGGTGACGTAGACTCGGCCGGATTTGACCGCGCAAAAGTCCCTCCAGCCCGGAACTTCCGCCACTATCTTGGCTTCTTCTCGGCACCGCGTCAGGCCAAAACCGCATGGCATGAAGACGATGATATCGGGGTCGGCGTTTCGTAAGCCTTCCCAAGTAATCCATGGGGCATGCTTCCCAGGAATGCCAAATACGTCGCGCCCGCCCGCGAGACTGACGAGTTCCGGCACCCAGTTGCCCGCCGCCATGAGCGGGTCCGTCCATTCGATACAGGCGACGGACGGCGCATCCAGGGTTTCGGCCTTCGTTGAGATGGCTTGGCAGCGCTGTGTCATGTCAGCAACAACGGCGGTCGCCGCTGCGGGAGCGCCAATTGCAGTGCCGACGCGCCGAATATCGTCGTAGACGGCGTCAAGGTCGCTCGGATGCAGTGTGACGATCTCCACCGCTTGGCCGGTAAGAGACGAAACGGCAGTCTCCACGTCTGCGAGAGGAACGGCACACACGTCGCATTGATCCTGCGTCACGACGATTTTCGGTGATAGCGCCTGCAGTTGATCCTCGAATACGTCGTATACCGCGAGGGCATCTTTAAGCGCGTGTTTGACGGCGCGGTCAATGTCGCGGCTCGATGCGGTCGCGTCCAGCCGCGCCGCGGTGCAGACCGGTAAGGACGTCACGTTTGGCGGAAAGTCGCATTCGTGCGAGCGGCCAACCAACCGATCCCGTGCACCCAAGATTGCAACGATTTCAGTTGCGCTCGGCAGCAGAGAAACAATGCGCGATTCGTCCATATCCCTTCATACATCCGTATCTCGGGACGAGGCAATCGGTTCCATTGCTCCGACAGGCGCGCTGTGTCGCGTCAGCCCTCACAATTCCGTGTAGCGCACAAAGCCTCGTCTGCTTCTACAGCTTTGCGCTTTCGAATCTGCTCAATCCGTGTATTCTTGGTTGAACGCGGTATGCGTAAAATATCGTGACGAAGGGCCGCATTTTGACGGCTCCGATAAGTAGAAAAACGTTGCCCATTGAGCATTTCAAGGTCCGGGGAAAATGCGGGCGGGGAATAGTATTGTGGCCGTCCGTTGGGCGTTTGCTATGTGGCGGAGCATCACTTGCGTGGTGCTGCTGCTCATGCCGCATATTGCGCATTCGCAGGTCGTGGTGCAGACGCCGCCGGCCGTGCTTCCTGGTGCCGTGGAGCCTGGCCGGCGTGAGCCGCCGACGCCGTCTCTACCCGATCCCTCTGCTGAACTGGAACTACAGATCGAGTTGCCGGCCGGCGTGAAGCCGCCGCCGGCGCTTCTGCAGAAAACCTTCGAGTTGAAGGAGATCAAACTCGAAGGGGTGACGGCCTATCGCGAGGCGGAGCTTGCCGAGTTGTACCGCCACCTGCTCGGCAAGACCATCACGTTCGGGCAGTTCTATGCGATCGCCGAAGCGATTCAGGCGCGCTATCACTTGGACGGATATTTCCTCAGCTTCGCGTATGTGCCGCCGCAGGCGGTGCGCGATGGCGTGTTCCGGATTGCCGTGGTGGAAGGGTTCATCGATGACATCCGTGTCATCGGCGTCGACGAATCGTTGCAGCGGATCATCGAAAGCACGCTTCGGCCGATTGTCGGAGAACGCCCGCTGCGACTGGCACCTTTGGAGCGCCGGCTTCTCCTTGCCGGACAGATTGCCGGCGTGACCGCGACCGGCGTTCTGCAGCGCTCGGAAAAAACGCGCGGCGCGTCCGATCTGGTGGTGCAGGCGAAGCATGTTTTGGCGGGCGCTCAGGCCGGCATCAACAATCGCGGTTCCGAATTTACCGGACCGTGGCGATACGATGCCGGCGTTTCATTGAGCCCGGTTTCGATCTTCGCCGAGCGTGTCGGCGTCAGCGCGACGATTGCGCATGAGACCGAGGAATTGAGGTCGGCCAGCCTGAGCTATTCGCAGCGGATCGGCGTCAACGGAATGCGCGTTGCGGGTGTCTTCGGTATCACGAAAAGCAATCCGGGATTTACGCTGAAAGAGTTCGACACGGTTACTCGAAGTGAGAGCGGCGATATCGATCTGAGCTATCCGATTCTGCTCCAGCGAAACTACTCCCTGACGGCGGGATTAGGCTTCTCTTATCTCAACACGGAAGTCGAGTTGTTGAGCGATCGGTTTTCCCGTGACCGGATTCGGACGGCGCGCGCCACTGTCAATTTCACGCAGACGGGATTCCTCGGTGGACGGAATGGCGGCGTGTTCGAACTGACGCAAGGACTGCCGATTCTGGCGGCGAGCGATCCCGATGTGCACGCGACGTCGCGGGCCGATTCCGAACCCGACTTTACGATGCTCACATTGGATCTCGTTCATGCCCGCGCACTCGGTCACCGCTTCGATTTGTTGGCGAGGGCGTCCGGTCAATATGCCTTCGGGCCGTTGCCGGCATCGCACGAGTTTGCGCTTGGTGGTGCGCGCTACGGCCGCGCGTTCAATTCCGGCGAACTGACCGGCGAACTCGGCGGCGCCCTGTCCGCTGAACTGGGTTACGATTGGCGCATCGATCTGCGCCATGTCGGACGAACCCGTCCCTACGCATTTTTTGATTATGGCGTGACGTGGAATGAAGAAACCTCGTCTTCGGCGGGGTCCAGACTGGGGCTCGGATCGACGGGGTTGGGCATGCAAGTCAATCTGTTCAACTGGTCCGATCTGCGGATGGAATACGCCGTTCCACTTGGCCGCACGCCGGGCAATGAAGAGGACCGGAACGGGCGATTTTTTGTTTTCATGAGCGCGCGATTTTAACCGATTTCGGCGCCTGAAGTTTTTATTCGGAATTGTCTTTTTCTGGTGCGTTCGCTCATTTTTGAGCGCAGGCTTGCGATACGCAACTCACACGATAGTACCGGCCAGTCATTAACCATATGTTCACCAGTCCGACACTTAAAATAGCCGCAGTTTTTCAAGCGAAATCGAGTGGTTCGGTTGAACGTTGCGGTGACACGAGCGGTTGCGTCTATCGCCCGCGTGGGGTCGAGGCTTTTTGCCTCGGTATCGCGGCGCCCGGACTCGCGCGCGCGGCTCGGTGTATCCCGGCGAACCAAGGGTGCGATATCGTTTGTTCTTGCAGCGGCGGTTGCGCTCGGTAACGGCTTTTCGTTTTCCGATACTGCACGCGCCAATCCTTCGGGCGGCAACGTCGTATCCGGAAACATCAACATTCAGGAAAACGGCAACCGGCTCGATATTTTTCAGTCCACCGATCGCGGGATTATCAACTGGCAAAGTTTCTCCATCGGCGCGAATGAGATCACTCAGTTCCATCAGCCATCCGCTTCTTCGATTACACTGAACCGCGTTCTCGGTGCCGACCCGTCGCAAATCCTCGGCCAGCTCCGAGCCAACGGTCAGATCATGCTGGTCAATCCGAATGGAATCATCTTCGGGCAGAATGCGCGCATCGATGTTTCCGGCATCGTCGCGACCACCACCGACATCCGCAACGAAGATTTCCTGAACAGCAATTTCGACTTTTCGATTCCTTCGGACAATCCCAACGCGTCGGTCGTCAACTTCGGACAGATCACGATTGCCGACACGGGGTACGCCGCGCTGGTTGCGCCGTCGGTGCGCAACAACGGCGTCATCGCCGCGCGACTCGGCCGTGTCACGTTGGGCGCGGCCGAGACGTTCACGTTGGACATCTATGGCGACAATCTGATCACCTTCGGCATCGGCGTTCGGGAGACACCGACCGAGGCCGACGGCTCGCCGGTCGAGGCGCTGATCGGCAACGCCGGCAGCATCATCGCCGACGGTGGCATCGTGACTCTCGCGGCGAGCAATGTCGGCGCGGTCGTGCAGAGTGTCATCAACACCGACGGCATCGTCCAGGCCAACACCATCGACACGCAGGGCGGCGAGATCGTACTCGGCTACACGGGTCCGGGCATCACACAAGTGTCGGGAACGTTGCGCGCGATCGGCGACGATACCGGCGAGGCCGGTGGCAAGGTAACAGTGCTCGGCGAATATGTCGGTCTGTTCGACAATGCGTTCGTCGTTGCGTCCGGCGATGCGGGCGGCGGCGAAATTCTTGTCGGCGGCAACTTCCAGGGCAAGGGCGAGGAGCGTAACGCGACGGCGACCTATGTCAGCCCGGATGCCGAAATCAATGCCAATGCCGATACCAACGGCGACGGCGGCAGGATCATCGTCTGGGCCGACGAGGTCACGAACTTCGATGGCTTCGTAACCGCAAGCGGCGGCGCCGAAGGAGGCGATGGCGGGTTCGCCGAAATATCGGGCAAGCAATCGCTGACCTATCGCGGTCAAGTCGACCTGTCGTCGGCGCACGGGGCTGGCGGGACAATCCTGTTCGATCCCAAAAACATCACGATCGCCAATGGCGGCGCCGATAACATAAACACCAACCTGTTCGCCGAGAGTTCGGCCGCCGATGTCACCTTCGATGCCGATCAGATTACGGCACTTATGAATGCGGATGTGAATGTCGATCTGGAAGCGAACAACGACATCACCATCAACGAAGCGATTATAGCCGCCGGTGGGGGGACGAACGGGCGGCTCAATTTGTCCGCCGGCCGCTCGATTCTGATTAACGCCTCGATTACGACCAACAACGAGCGGCTGAGACTGGAAGCGAATTCGGATGCGGCCCAGGGCGCCAACCGCGACGCCGGAGCGGCCGTGATTACGCAGGCCGCAGGCACTACCCTGAACTCGGGGACGAACAACATCCTCGTTATTCTGGAAAACGCGACGGCGAAAACCAACCGGGACGCGGGTGATATCACGCTCGATGTGCTCACCGGCAATAATATTAACATAAGCCATTCAGGCTCGGTCGGCCCAGCCGGCGGCGTTAGGCGAGTTGATGCTGGTTCCCTGATAACGGCTACCGAGACGGTGGTTCTGAAAGTTCTGAACGGTGGCGCCACACGGGGCACCATCGGCACTTTGGCGGCGCCCATACGGATTCAGGCGGTGAACCTCGCTGTCGAAACCCAGGGAAGCGACGCATTCGTCACCGAGACGAACAATATTACGTTCAACAATACGTTCAACGGCACGGGCATCGGCGGCGGCGGGACCGGGACCCACGGTGCCTTAATGAACGGTGGCGACCTGGTGCTCACCGTCGGAGGTAACGTTCTGGACACCAAGATCGTTGATCTGGGCGGTGGCGGCTTGGCGATCACGGCGGGCAATATTGTTCAGTTGGATAACGCCTCGAACGATTTCGGCACGGTCGCGGTTAGCAATGCGGGCCAAACCGTCACGCTTCGCGACACCAGCGCGTTCACCGTCGGCACCGTTCAGGGGGTCGTCGGCATCACGGCGGCGGCAACGACATTGAATGCCGATAGCGGCATAACCGTCAGCAACAACATAACGACGAGCGGCGTTACCAGCATCGACGCAAATTTCGACAACACCAACAACGCCGAAGGGCTTACCGTCGCCGCCGGCGTGACGATCGACACCACCGGCAACGCGTTGACCATCGTCGGCGACCTCGTCCTGGATGCGACGGGGACCGTGACGTCCGGCGCCGCCCGGACGACGATTTCCTCAGCGACTGGGTTGGTTACCCTCGGCGCCGCCGGCGGGAACCTTTCGATCACCGACACGGAAATCGACCGCATCACCGCCGGCGATCTGGTGATCAGCACTACCGTCGCCGGCTCCGACATTCAGGTAGCGGGCGCCTTTAGTCCCGCGCTGATCGATCCCGTAATTCTCAATTCCGCCGACACCATCACGGATACCGGTGCCGGCGCGCTGACAACCGCCAATCTGCGGATCACCAGCGGTGGCGCGGTAGATATGTCGTCGGGCGCTCACGACGTCGACAATATCGCGGTTAGCGGCGGCCAGACCTTCGCCTTCACCGACGTGGACGACCTAACCGTTAGTACGGTGGACGGAATTGTCGGGATCACTTCGGCGGGACTGACGCTCAATACAGCGGCCGGATTGACCGTAAATCAGGCGATCACGGCCACCGCTGCGGTCGCCATCGACACCGACACCGACAATAACGGCGTCGGCGACTTCACGATTGCCGATGCGACGACGCTGGCGTCGGGCGGCGGCACGGTTTCGATCGCCGCCGATGACATCCTTATGAATACGACCGGTGCTATCAATGCCGGCGCTGGCGCCGTCACGTTGACCTCAACCACCGCCAGCGCGTTTGGGCTGGGCGGAACCGCTTCGGGGGCCTTCGATCTTTCGGATGCCGAGCTCGACAACATCACCACCACCGGCACCCTGACCATCGGCGACGCCAACGCCACGACCATGACGGTCAACGGCTTTACCAATGCCGGGGTGGGCGAACTGGCGCTTGTCGCCACCGGAGCCGCCGGGACCATCACGTTCGCCACCGGCGCTTCGACCACCGCCGGAGCGATGACGCTGACCGCGCTCGACGGCGTTACAGTGAATGTCGGTCTGACGTCGGCGGGGACCACGGCCATCAACGCCGACAGTAACGCGGACGGCACCGGTGACTTCACGGGCGCGGCGGCCCTGGCGACGGGCGGCAATGCGCTTTCGATCACCGCCAACGACTTCGCTCTGACCAGCACATTGAATAGTGGTGCCGCGGCGGCGACGCTGCTGGTGTCGGACGGCGGTACAATTGGCCTCGGCGGCACGGCGCTGAACTTCACGGTTTCGGCGGCGGAGCTTAACGCCATCACGGCGACCGGGCTGACCATCGGCGACGCCACCGCCGGATCTATCACCGTCAACGGCATCGCCAACACGGATGTTGATCAGATTACGGGCACGGTGACCTTGAACGCGACGGCGGCCGGATCCTCGGTGACGTTCGACACCGCTGCCTCTACTTTCGACGATCTGACGGTCAACGCCGAAGCGGGCGTGACCGTAAACCAGGACCTGACCACGGACATTCTGACCGTCGATGCGGATACCGACAACGCCGGCGACGACGGCGTGTTCACGATCGCCGCCAACGCCGATATTCTGACCTCCAACGACGCCGTCACCGTCACCGCCTCGGACATGGCGTTCGACGCCACCGGCACCCTCAATTCTGGCACGGGCCGGATTATTCTGGCGCCGAGCACCGGCACTATTGATCTTGGCAACAACGACGCCGTGAACACGGCCGCGGTCCTGGAGCTCACCGACACCGAGCTTGACCGCGTCACCACGACAGGCGTTCTGCAAATCGGTGACGCCACCGCCACTGCCATCGACATCACCAATCCCGTTAGTTTCACCAACGCGACGACCGTGACGCTGCAGTCCGCTACGACGATCGACGATACGGGTGCCGGAAGCATCGCCGTCGCGAACCTGCGGCTCGAAGGCGGCGCGGCTCCGACGTTGGATGCTGCGACCAATGATGTGGACACGCTGGCGTCCAATTCGCCTGGTTTCAACGTAACCTTCGTTGATACCGACGACCTCATCATCGGGGCGGTGGACGGCGTGTTCGGAATTGCCGGCAATAATATTACAATAACCGCGAATGGCGCTTTCACCATCAACAACACCGTCAACAGCGCACGCAGTATTGTCCTTACCAACAACGCGGCCGACGCCACCACGACCGTCAACGCCGTGGTTCAGGAAACGGCCAGCGGAACGCGTTCTATTACGGTCAACGCCGACGATCTGGAGATCACCGCGGGTGGGTTCCAGCGGACCAACAATTCGGGCACCCACACTCTGGATATCAACACGGTAACCGCCGGTCAGCAGATCAATCTGGGCGGGGTCGCAAACACGCCCGGCAATGGGGTCATGGAACTGACCAACGCCGAGCTGGCGCTGCTCTCCACCGCCGCCGACGAATTCAATGTCATCAATATCGGCGACGCCGGCGGTACCGGCACGGGTCAGATAACCATTTCCGGCAGCATCACTAACCTGGATACCGGTACGAGGACGATCAGGAACAACGCGGCGATCATCCAGACTGCCGCGACGGCCATGAGCGCGATAACGTTCAACGCCGCGACCGGGATCACCCTCGATAACGTGGCAAACGATTTCACGGGCACCATCACCGCGTCGACCGACACGGGCAACCTTACCCTCGTCGACGCCAACGCATTCACCGTCGCGGCGACGACAGCCACCGCGGGCAACGTTACGCTGACGACCGTGGCTGGAAACCTGACCGCAACTGGCACAGTTACCGCCGGCGGCGCCGTTGCCATGACGGCGGGCGGTGACAACAACGCGCTGACCCTGGCGGCGGTAACGGCGGCGGCGGGCGCTCACACCTATATCGGCGACGATATCACCATAGGCGGTGCAATCACGGCGACGGGACAGACCGTAACCATCGCATCCGACACGGCGGGCGATGCGTTGAATCTGGGCGACGACGGCGTCAACAATATCGCCGACACGCTGGAAATCGCCGATACGGCACTTGACCTGATCGCGGCGGGCGCGCTTTCTCTCGGGGGCGCTGGGCAGGGCGTCATTACGGTCGATGGCGTTACGGCGACGTTGATTACCGGCGCCGTCACCCTGAACGCGCTTAACGATAACGCTACGATCGCACTGTCCACTGCCGCTTCCACATTCAACGGGCTCACCGCCAGCGCGGATGATGGCATCGCGGTCGACGTGGTCCCGGTGATCGCGGCGGGCAACCTGACCTTGGACGGCGACGCCGACAACTTTGCCGACACAGCAGTGACCGGAGACAAGGTCACCTTCGCCGCCGGGCAGGTCATTACCGCGCCGGGATCGATCACACTCGACGCCACCACGGGCGGTATTGACGGTGCGGGCGCGCTGACCCTTAATGCGGCGACCGGGATCACGATCAACAACAACCTGACGACGGCGGGGACGACCGTCATCGATGCCGATTCCGACAATGCCGGCAACGACGGCGACCTCACCGTCGCGACGGGGGCGACGGTTTCTTCGGGCGGTAGCGCCATAACCATTACCGCTAACGACCTTATCCTGACGGGCACGGGCGCGATCGACTCAGGCGCGGCGGCGGCGACGCTGCTGGTGTCGGACGGCGGCACCATCGGTTTGGGCGGCACGGCGCTGAATTTCACGGTTTCGGCGGCGGAGCTTAACGCCATTACGGCGACCGGGTTGACCATCGGCGACGCCACCAACGGCGCCATCACCGTCAACGGCATCGCCAACACGGATGTCGATCAGATTACCGGCACGGTGACGTTGAACGCGACGTTGGCCGGTTCCTCGGTGACGTTCGACACCGCCGCCTCCGCTTTCGACGATCTGACGATCAACGCCGAAGCGGGCGTGACCGTAAACCAGGACTTGACTACGGACATCTTGACCGTCGATGCGGATACCGACAATGCGGGCGACGACGGCGTGTTCACCGTTGCCGCCAATGCCGATATTCTGACCACCAACGACGCCGTCACCATCATCGCGTCGGATATCGCACTCGATGCAACCAGCACCGTCAATTCGGGCACGGGTCGGATTATTCTGACGCCGAGCACGGGTACGGTCGATCTCGGCAACAACGACGCCGTGAACACGGCCGGGGTCCTGGAACTCACCGACACCGAGCTTGACCGCATCACCACCGCCGGCGTTTTGCAAATCGGCAACACTACCGCCATCGAAATCACCAATCCCATTACCTTCACCAACGCGACGACGGTAATGCTGCAGTCGGCGACGACGATCACCGATACGGGCGTCGGAAGCATCGCGGTCGCGAACCTGCGGCTTGAAGGCGGTGCGTCTCCGATTTTGGACGCCGCGACCAACGATGTCGACACGCTGGCGTCCAACTCTCCCGGCTTCAACGTGACCTTCGTCGATACGGATGACCTCATCATCGGCACGGTCGATGGCGTCGCCGGGGTCACCGGCCGAAGTGTTTTCCTGACCGCCGGCGGTGCTTTTGCCATCAACAACCTCATTAATAGCAGCCGCGACGTGGTTCTCACCAATAACGGCGTCGACGCCACCACGACTATCAACGCCCGCGTTCAGGAAACAGGCGCAGGCACCCGAGCCGTGGTAATCACCGCGGATGATTTGGAGATTACCGCTACCGGCGATCTGCGGCGCACCAACGGCACCGGCAGCCATACGCTGACCATTAACACGTTGACGGCCGGTCAGCAGATCAACTTTGGCGCCGCCGATGTTGCCGCCAACGGCGTCATGGAGCTGACCAACGACGAATTGGGCCGCCTTCAGACCGGGGGTCAGATATTCAATATCGTGAATATCGGAGCCGCCGGCGCCACGGGCCAGATTACGATTTCGGGCGACATCACCCAATTGGCCACCGGTACCCGGACGATTGCGAACAACGCGGACATCATTCAAACCGCCGCCGCCTCGATGAGCGCGATAACGTTCAACGCGGCCACGGGCATTACCTTGGATAATGTCGGCAACGATTTCACGGGGACGATTACCGCGTCGACCGACGCAGGCAACCTTACGCTTGTCGACGCCAATGCGCTCACCGTGGCGGCGGCAACGGCGAACGCGGGCAACGTTACGCTAACCACCGTAGCCGGGAACCTGACCGCGACGGGTACGGTCACCGCCGGCGGCGCCGTCGCCATCACGGCGGGTGGCGACAACAATGCGCTGACCCTGGCCGCGGTCACGGCGGCGTCGGGCACACACACCTATACCGCCGACGACATTACTATCGGCGGTGCGATTAACGCGACGGGTCAGACGATAACGATTGTCTCTACCACGGCGGGCGACGCCATCAACCTGGGTGACGACGGCGTTATAAACCTCGCCGACACCTTGGAAATTTCTGACGCCGAGCTGGACCTCGTGACGGCGTCGCAGCTGACATTTGGCACCGGCGCGGCGGGCGCGGTGACGGTGGCCGCCGACATCAGTCCGGCCAACACGGCAACGCTTCACATAGTAACGAATTCCACCGTTGATGCGGACACGGCGTCGGGCGGCGGCATTACGGCAACCAACCTCGCGGTCACAGCGGGCGGTGCTGTGGATACCAGCGAGGCCACCACGGCCATCGGCACAATTGCCATCAGTGCGGCAGGGCAGACGGTCAATGTGGCCGACGGCGCGGGCGATCTCACGGTCGGTTCGGTTGCCGGTGTTACGGGCATCGCATCGGCGGCGCTGACGTTGAATGCTCTGGACGGCATAGCGGTTAACGAGAACGTGACGGCTGCAGGCGTCACCGCCATAAATGCGGATAGCAATAACGATGGCACGGGTAACTTCACGCTCGCCGCCACGAAATCGCTTGTCGCCGGCAACAACGATATCACCATTACCGCCAGTAAGATGGCGTTGGCAGGGACATCCATCAGCAGCGGAACGGCGAGGACGACCTTGGCCGCCGGCACGAACGGCTCCGTAGATTTGGGATCGGCGACGGATGTTGCCGCCAATACGGTGGAGCTGTCGGACGGCGAAATCGATATCGTCACCGCCGGCATTCTTCAAATTAGCGCCAATGGTACTGGAACCTTAGACGTTACCGCCGCGATCACGCCGGCGAACACAAATACGCTCACGTTATTTGCCAATGACGGTGCCATCAACGATACGGGAGCCGGCAGCATTGCCGTGCAAAACCTGCGCGCCCAATCGCTTCAAAGAAATGTCGTTCTGGATTCGGCTGCGAACGACGTCGATACCGTCGCGATCGAGGGCGACTCCAATAATTTTGGCACCTTCGTAGATGTGGATGACCTGACTGTCGGCACCGTCGATGGCCTCGTTGGTATGACCGGCGACAATATAAACCTGACAGTCGCCGGCACCCTTAATATCGACAGCGCCATTGAAGGGGTGGAGGCCGTCACGATTACCAATAACGGCGTGGATGCCACGACGAACGTCAACGCCACAATTCGTTTAGCCGGGACCGGTACGCTCGCTCTGACCATCATCACGGATGACCTCGAAATCAACACCGCAACGGGCAGCTTCGGCACCAATCAAGCGGCGGGCACTCACACGCTTAACGTCCAAACCCTAACGGCTACCCAACAGATCAATTTAGGTGGAGTCGCAAATACCGGCGGCAACACCACGATGGAACTGACCAACGCTGAACTTGCGCGCCTCAATCTGGGCGGTCAAAGCCTGGATGTCATCAACATCGGCACGCTGGCCAGCACCGGAACAGTTACCATCGCCGGCGATATTTCCAACATTCCCGCAATTCCCACCACGATCCAGAACAATGCCGATGTCGTTCAAACGGCGGCCACTAGCACGGGCGCTGGCGCTCTGACCTTCGACGCCGCGACCGGGATCACCCTCGATAATGTGGCAAACGATTTCACGGGGACCATCACCGCCTCGACCAACACAGGTAATCTTACGTTCGTCGATGCGAACGCGCTCACCGTCGCGGCGACAACGGCGAACGCGGGCAACGTTACGCTAACGACCGTGGCTGGAAATCTGACCGCAACGGGCACGGTCACCGCCGGCGGCGCCGTCGCGATGACGGCGGGTGGCGACAACAATGCGCTGACCCTGGCCGCGGTGACGGCGACGGCGGGCGCACACACCTATACCGCCGACGACATTACGATCGGCGCCGCGACCGACGCGACGGGACAGACCGTGACCATCGCCTCCAGCACGGCAGGCGACGCGCTGAATCTGGGTGACGACGGCGTCAATAACATCGCCGACACCTTGGAAATTTCGGGTACCGAGCTCGAGCGCATCACGGCGACGATCGTGAACCTGGGTGGTGCAAATCAGGGCAACTACACCGTCGACGGGATCACGGCGGCGAATTCGAACAACATCGGCACGGTTGCCCTTAACGCGATCCGGAACGAATCGACGATCACCTTCTCCGGCACCGCATCGACCTTCAATGCCCTCACTGCGAATGCGGATGCGGGCATGGACGTCAATGTCGATCTGACGACGGACATCGGCGCGCTGTCCCTCAACGGCGATTTCGACGATTTCGACGACGCGGGTGACGATGCGCTGCAGTTCGGCGCCGGGACCATTACCCTCGATGTCGCGGGCGCGCTGACGCTGACGGCGACGACGGGCGGCGTCGGCGCAACGGGTAGCCTGGTCCTTAACATCGCCGACGGCTTTACGCTTAGCAGCGACCTCACGATTGGCGGCGCGACAACGATCAATGCCGATTCCAATGCGGATGGCACGGGCACGTTTACGGTCAACAACGGGATAACCTTCGACACCCAAGGCAACGACCTGGGCGTGATAGCGGCGGACCTGGTGATTACCGGCACGGGCGCGCTGACGGCGGGTGCCGGGAACATGACGATCGAGGCGACCAATGGCATT
The DNA here is from genome assembly GCA_012103325.1 of Alphaproteobacteria bacterium. Lineage (GTDB taxonomy): Bacteria > Pseudomonadota > Alphaproteobacteria > UBA8366. The sequence goes on along the minus strand of WLWY01000014.1, from coordinate 39,830 downwards.
GCCCTGGGTCTGGGTGATGGGGCCGGCGCGTTCTCGGTCTCGAAAGCCGAGATGGCGCGCCTGACGGCCGCGAACCTGACCTTCGGCGGCGCCAATACGGGTAATATCACGGTCGACAACGTGCAGACGGCGGATCTCGGCAATATCACCGGCAACATTACCATCGACGGCACCCGGGATAACACGGCGATTATCTTTTCGGGCGTCGCATCGCAGTTCGCTAATCTGGCGGCGAATGCAGACGACGGCATCAATATTTCCACCAACCTGACAGCGACCACCGGCAACCTGAATTTGGAAGGTGACGCGGACAATGCCGCGGACGCGGATGGCGCTACGGGGGCAGATAGTATCGCGGTTACAGGCGCCCGAACCCTGGCGGCAACCGTCGGCTCGGTAAGCCTGAACGCTACGACCGGGAAGATCACCGGTACTGTCGGTCTGACCCTGAACGCGAATGCCGGATTGACCATCTCGGATAATCTGACGACGGCGGGGGCGACGGTATTCAATGCGGACACCGGCAATGACGGCGCCGGCCAGATCAACATCAATGGTGCCGTGAACACGGGCGGCAACACTTTGAGCATCGACGCGTCGGAATTCGTGATGACCGGGTCTATCACGGCGGCGGGCGCCGGCGTCACGGTCAACGCAACCAATGGCCGGACTATCACCGTCGGCGGCAACGTATCCAATCTGAACTACGGCGATTCCGAACTGGGCAACACCACGGTGGGCACGCTCACCTTTAACGGCGGAAACATCACAGTGGAAAGCGTTTCCGGCGCAAATTCCAACGGCATTGGCACGTTGGCCGTGAACGCCAGCGAGGCCGGTTCGATCGTCACGTTTACGGGGGCCTCTACCTTCAATGCGCTGACCGCCAATGCGCGAGATGGCATCGACATTACGGCCAATGTGACGACGGATACAGGCGCCATGACGTTTGACGGCGATTCCGATAACGCCGCCGACGCAGGCGGGTCCGGCACCGATAACATCGACATTTCAGCCAACGTGATCCTGGATTCGGCAGCCGGCCTGACCCTGGACGCGACAAGCGGCGGCGTCACCGGCGCAGGTGCGATGACCCTGAACGCCGATTCCGGGATCACCGTCAACGACAACGTGGCGTCGGCCGGCGTCCTTACGGTGGACGCGGACAACAATAACGACGGTACGGGCACCTTGACCGTTTCCGCCGGTGCGGCGTTGTCATCCGGCGGAAATCAGCTGGATATCATTGCAGCCGACCTAGCGGTCAACACCACGTCAGGCAGCATCACATCGGGTGCCGGTGATATGACCATCACCCGGGCGAACGGCGGCACCATCGATCTGGGTTCCGGAATCACCAGGGACATGCGGATCACCGATGCTGAGTTCGATCGCATCATCGCCAACAACCTGACCATCGGTGATAACACGATTACGATTATCGACGTTGAGAACGTCAGCAACACTTCCATCACCGGCACCACAACGCTGACCGCGAATGGTAGCGACGGCCGGGTCACTTTCGACAGTGGCGCCAGCAGCCTCAATGCGGTGACGGCCAACGCCAGAGACACGATCCTGTTCCTCGTTGGGCTGACCACCACGGGCGGCGACATGACGATCACCGCCGACTCGAACAACAACGCCGGCGATACGGGCCCGGACAGGATCACCTTCAACGCGGTGACGTTGGATAGCGCTGGGTCGATGACGCTGACCGGCAACACGGGTGACATCGATGTTCAGGGCACCCTCACCCTCAATGCCAATAGCGGGATCACATTCAACGACGGCACGACGACCGGTGCCGCCATGACCATCAACGCGGACAACAATGCCGACGGTACTGGCGACCTGACCGTCGCTAACGGTGCGACGATTACGACAGGTGGAAACACGCTCAACATCACCGCCAACGATCTGAACTTGAACACCTCGGGGGGTCTGAACAGCGGTGGCGCGGCGACGACGTTGTTGGTGTCGGACGGCGGGACAATCGGACTCGGCGATACGGCGGGCGATTATACGTTGAGCGGTGCCGAGCTTCAGAACATCGCGGCGACCGGCCTCACCATCGGCGATGCGACCAGCGGCAATATCACCGTCAACAACATCATCGAGGCAAATTCGAACAACGTCACCGGGACCGTCACGCTGAACGCGACTCGGGACAATGCGACGCTGACTTTCGCCACGGTGGCCTCGACCTTCAATGCGCTGAGCGCCAATGCAGACGACCGCATTACGGTGGCCGTCGATATCACGACCGATATCGGCAATCTGGCGCTCGACGGCGACGCGGACAATCTTGGCGATGTCAACGACGACATCGTCTTCGCGAACGGTGTGACGTTGACGACCGCCAGCGGCCTGACCTTAGCCGCGCAGAATGGCGGCCTGACGGCGTCGGGTGCCTTGACCCTGTCGGCGGCGAATGGCTTGACCTTTAGTAGCAGCCTTGCCCTTGCGGGCAATACGACGTTCAACGCCGACAACGACGCCAACGGTACAGGCACCTTTACCGTCGACAGCGTGGCTACGGTCAGCACGACGAACAACCCCCTGACCGTCGTCGCGGCCGATATCGACCTGACGAATGGCAGCTTGAACAGCGGAACGGCGCTAACGACCTTGCGGGCGACCAATGGCCGCACGATCGGGATCGGCGGGACGGCGCGGGACTTCACGCTCAGCGGCGCGGAGCTTGAGAACATCACAGCCACCGGCCTGATCATCGGCGACGGCACCAACGGCAGTATCACCGTGAACGGCATCACGGCGGCGAACTCGAATAATATTTCGGGTACCGTGACACTGGACGCCACGCTGGACAACGCGACGGTCTCGTTTGAGACGGGGGCGTCGATCTTCAACGCTCTCACCGCGAATGCGGACGACGGTATTGCGGTCAGCGTCAATCTGACGACGGACGCGGGTGATCTCACGCTTGAAGGGGATGCGGACAATGCGGCGGATACAGCCGTTACAGGTGACCGGGTAATCTTCGCCGACGGAGTGACCGTGGACGCTTTCGGCGCGCTTACGCTCGATGCCACCACAGGAAAGCTCGTCGGTGGCAACGGCCTGACGCTCAACGCCCGGGATGGCATCAACCTGAACGACAATATCTCGACCACCGCGGGGGCGCTGGTGATCGACGCCGATAGCGATACGGCGCAGACCAGCGGTAATGCCGACGATATCACTCTCGCCGCCGGCGTTACCATCACGGCGGGCGGTAGTTTAACCCTGAATGCCGCGAACGGATCCGTTGTCAGCCCCGGCGGGGCATCCTTTACGGCGCCGAACGGGTTTACGCTTGGCGCCGACCTGACGACGGCGAGCGCGACCGTCATCAATGCGGATTCGAACAATGACGGCGCCGGGACGTTCACGTTGAATGGCGGCACGACGATCAGCACGACGAACAACACGCTATCGATTACGGCCGCCGATATGGTGCTGAACGGCACGATCGACAGTGGCACGAATACGACGACACTCCTGGTCTCGAACAGTGGCACCATCGACCTCGGTGGCGTGAGCGGCGCGCTCGACCTCAGCAATGCGGAGCTGCAAACGATTGCCGCTTCCGTGCTGATCATCGGCGACGGCACGGCGGGCGCGATTACGATTGGTGCGGACATAACGCCGGGCAGCACGGCCGGCGCCGACGTGACCGCCTTGAGTTTGGTGACCGGTTCGACCGTGACCGGTACGGCGGGCCGCATCATCGAAAACGATCTCGCCATCACTGCTGGCGGCACGGTCGACATCTCAAACGCGAATACCGACGTTAACAATTTGGCGATTAGCGCAGGCGGTCAGACAGTCACATTCGTCGACGTGGACGATTTGGACATCGACACGGTGAGCACCGTCACCGGCATCACGGCGGCGACGGTGAACCTGACGGCCGGTGGCGCGCTGACCCAAGCCCAAAATATCGTCGCGACGAACCTGTCGATCACGAATACCGGCACGACCACGCTCAATTCCGCCACCAACGACGTCGACAATCTCGCGGTCAGCGCGGCGCTTCAGACCGTGACTTTCCGCGATGCCGACGATCTGGATATCGATACGGTGAACGCAATCGTCGGTGCGACGGCGGGTACCTTCAACCTGGTCGTGAATGGCGCGCTGACGGATACCCAGGCGATCATCGCCACGAACCTGTCGGTCCAGAATCTGTCGGTGTCGGCGGCGACAACGCTGGATGTTGCGGCGAACGATGTCGATACGCTGGCTATCGCGGCGACCGACAATATCACCTTTGTCGATGCGGATGGATTTGCGACGGGTGTGGTAAACGGCGTCACGGGGGTCGCAAACACGAGCGGCTTCATCACCCTGACTGCGACCGCCGGCAACATTACGGCGAACGAAAAGATTGATTCATCGAGTGCCGGCGCCGGCCTGACCACAGTTACCGCCAACGCCGGCACCATCACCATCAATAATAGTGCGGCGAGTCAGGATTTGCGCGGCGCCGGCGTTGTGTTAAGCGCCCAGCGCGTCGATGTGGCGGCGGGCGCAACCGTACGCGGCAGAAGCGGGGGCAGCCTCCTCATCACCACCAATGACCTGGCCGTGGCCGGCAATATGCAGATCGAAGGCGATATTACCTTGCGGCCTCTCACACAGGACCGCGATTTGCTCCTGGGCGCGGCCGACAATTTCGGTAACGCGGCGCTTGAGCTTTCGGATGCCGAACTGGATTTCATTGTTGGCGGCACCACCCGCCTGGAATTGGGGTCCGATGCGGCGGCTAATCGTTTCGGAACCGTCACCGTCCAAGGCGCCATCGACCCGGCTCTTGCCAGCGTAACAAACCTGCGGATCTTCGCGTCCGGCGCCGTGACCCAGTCCGCTGGTGCGACAATCACCTCGCCCAATCTGGTGATCGATACCCAGGCGGCAATCACCCTGACGGAAGCCAACGAGGCCGATGTCTTTGCCGCCACAACGACCATAGGCGCGATCCAGTACACGGATGCGACTGCGCTCGCCATCGGCACGGACACAGGCTTCGCAGCCAGCTTCGAGCGCGGCCTCAACACCGACAATGGCGCGATCACCATTACAACCAATACCGGCGATCTGACGCTGGCCGATGCGGGCATCGCCAACGACATTGACGCCACGGGCGACATCAATCTGTTGACCGCCGTGGCGAACAACACGTTCGCGCAGGGCGCCAATACGGATATTCGCAGCACGGGTGGCACGGTGACGATCCAGGCCGACGATCTCTCCGGCAACGCATCGGGCACCATCACCAACACCGGACGCACCGTGGTCATCCGTTCCACGCAGGATGGCGACGCGATTAACCTCGGTAACGCTGCCAGTAGCGATGTGGATAACATCCTTAAAGTGAGTGTCGCCGAATTGGCCAACATCACCGCCGGCCAGATCACCATCGGTCACGTCAATTCGGGCGCCATCTCGGTGGTCAACGACGTAACGCCGGGCGGCACGACCTTGCACCTGATCACGGCGTCGACCGTCGATGCCGACGCGGCGTCGGGCGGCGGCATCATTGAAACCAACCTGGCGGTGACGGCGGGCGGCGCCGTCGATATTTCGGAAGCCAGCACGGCCATCGATACGATCGCGATCAGCGCTGCCGGCCAGACGGTCCTGGTCGAGGATAACGGCGCCACCGCGATAGGCACGGTGGCGGGGATCGTGGGCGTCTCCGCCGGTTCGCTGACGTTCCGGTCGGATGACGGCTTGGCGGTGAATCAGAATGTCACCACAACTGTCGGCAATCTGGAACTGGACGGCAACTTCGATGGCGTCAACAGCGCCAACGACGACATCACGTTCGTCGCGGGCGCGGCCGTCGCCTCCGCGGGATCGCTGACCCTCAACGCCCGCAGCACCATGACCGGCGCCGGCGCACTGACCCTCAACGCCGCCAACGGCGTGGCGTTGAACGCAGGACTGACGACCGCCGGCACCACCATCGTGGATACGGACACCGACAATAACGGGACCGGCGACTTCACGATTGCCAGCGGCGGGGATACCTTTGCCACCGGCGGCGCGGCGCTGACGATTACCGCCAACGATCTGGTGCTGACCGGTGCGTTGAACAGCGGGGCGGGGACGACCACACTCTTGGTGTCGGACGGCGGTACCATCGGCTTGGGGGCTACGGCGGGCGATTACACCATCGATGGCGGCGAACTGAGCCGTATTACCGCCACCGGACTGGTCATCGGTGACAATACGAACGGCAACATCACCGTGAACGGCATCAGCGCGCCCAATTCCAACAACATCACCGGTACGGTCACGTTGAACGCGACGGTGAATGACGGCGACGTGACCTTCGCCACCGCGGCATCGACCTTCAACGCGCTGACCGTGAATGCCGACGACACCATCTTCGTGAATGTGGATATTACCACCGACGTGGGCAATTTGGCGCTCCTGGCCGATGCGGACACCTTAGGCGACTCGCAGGGCGACAAGGTCAGCGTCGCCAATGGCGCAAGCCTGACGATGGCGGGAACGCTTACGACAACCGGCACCGTCGAAACGCTCGGCGCGGTGAGTTTCACGGCGGCCAACGGGTTGACGTTCGGTGATTTCGCCACGACCGGGGCCACCACGCTGAATGCCGATAACGACAATAACGGCACCGGCACCTACACGCAGAGCGGCGGCACGACCTTGTCGACTTCGGGCAATCCGCTGACCATCATTGCCGCCGCCATCGACCTGCAGGGCAACATCACGAGCGGCGCGGCTTCCACTACATTGGAGTCAACCAACGGCAACACGATTGGGGTCGCTGACGGCGCTGGAACCTTCCAGCTTTCCAAGGCCGAACTCGCCCGGATTACCGCTGGAGACCTGACCATCGGCGGCGCCACCGCTGGGACGATCACGGTGGACAATCTACAGAACGCGGACCTCGCCAACGTGACCGGATCGCTGAGTCTGACGGCGGGCGCGGCGACTTCGGTGGTGACCTTCTCGGGCACCGCATCGTCGGTCAACCGGGCCCTGACGGTGAGCGCCGACAATGGCGTCAACATCAACACCGGGCTGACCACGGCAGGGACGACGATCATCAACGCCGACGCCGACGGCAGCGGCGCTGGCGATTTTACCGTTGCGGGCGCACAGGCGCTTAATGTCGGCAACAATGCGCTGACGATCACCGCCAACGATATGGCCCTGACAGGTACGGTGAGCAGCGGCACGGCGAAGACGACTTTGCTGGTATCGGATGGCGGTGCGATCGATCTCGGCGGGGCCGGCGGCGGGCTCAATCTCAGCGCGACGGAGCTGAACAACGTCACGGCCGGCAGCCTGACCATCGGCGACGGCACGGCAGGTGCGATCGTTGTTAGCGCGGACGTGACGCCGGCGAATACGAACACGCTGCACCTGGTGACCGGCTCGACGGTGACTGGCACGGCGGGTGGCATCATCGAAACCAACCTCGCCGTATCCGCCGCCATTGTGCTTACCGATGCGAACACGGATGTCGATACGGTCGCCCTGACCACGACGGCAGGCGACGTTACCTACACCGATGCCGACGGGTTTGCAGTGGGCGCCGTCGATGGCGTCACGGGTGTGTCGTCCACGAACGGCAAGGTTACGTTGACCGCCCGGACCGGCAGTATCACCGTCGATAACACCACGACGGCCAATACCGGAATTGACCTCATTACCGAGCAGGCCGAGCAGTTCGTGACGCTGAATGCCGCGGTGAGTTTGAACCAGAACAACGGTTCGACGATTCTCGTCCAGGCCGACAATCTGGATATCACCGGTACCGGGAGTATCGCGGCAAGCGGCGGCACGAACGTGGTTCGCATTCAACCCTTCGACACCGCCACGGCCATCGATCTGGGGGCCGTCGGCGACGCTACGGCCAATACGCTGGAGATTTCAGCCGCGGAGTTCGGCCGCATTTCCCTCGGGAACACCTTCGTCCTCGGTGACAAGACCAACACCGCGCGGATCGACATCACCGACGCCATTGCGGTTGGATCGCTGGTAACCAGGCTGGAGAGCGCGGCGGACGTGATCGACAGCGGCACCGGCGTGTTGAGCGGCACCAGGCTCGCGGTGGATGCGGAGACCGGCATCGTGCTGGACAATGCGGCGACCGATTTCAGCAACATCAATCTCAGTACGCCGCTCGGTAACGTTACCTATGTCGATGCGGACGGGTTTGCGACCATTGGGATCCTCGGGGCCAACAAGGGTGGCGTGAAAGCCAACGCTGGGTCCGTCAGCCTAACTGCGCTGACCGGCGATATCACTATTACCAACGTCGGTGATGCTGACGATGTCCTGGCGGGCGGAACCGTCGCGCTCACGGCATCCGCAAACAATTCAACGATCGCGATCAACAGCGGAAGCGCGCATATACGGGGCACTGGAGGGGCGCATACCTACACCGCCGACCAGATCGATATCACCGGCTCCATCACCGCCACGGGGCAGAAGGTAACGCTGAAAAGCGCTTCCGGCGCCGATTCGATCGATATTGGAACCGATAACGGTACGGCCAACGAATTGGAGCTGACCGCCGCCGACCTGAACTCCATCACCGCCGGCACGCTTGAAATCGGCGCGTCCGGGGCCGGCGCGATTACGATTAGCGCCGATATCACCCCGGCGAATGTCACCACACTGCACCTGAGAACCGGCTCGAGCGTTACCGGAACGGCGGGCGGGATCGTTGAGACCGATCTCGCGATCAGTGCCGGGGGCACGGTGAACCTCACCGATACGAGCACGGATGTCGATACGTTGGCAATTGCTGCCGCGGGTCAGATCGTCACCTTCACCGATACGGACGGGCTCGATATCGGCACGGTGGACAGTGTCGTGGGCGTTACGGCGACAACCTTCAATCTCAATGCCGGCGGTGCGGTTACAGACACCAGCGCGCTGGCCGTGACTGGCGTCACGACGGTGACGGTGGGTGCTGGCAACGACGTTACGTTCGACATCGCGGGCAACGATTTCGGCACGGTCGCCATCGCCTCGGGCCGTAATGTGATCTTGCGGGATACGAATGCGATCGCCCTGGGACCGTCGACGGTCTCGGGGACGTTGAACCTGACGGCGGCAGGCACGGTGACGCAGTCCGGCGCGCTGGATGTGACGGGCACGACGACCCTGGCGGCGGGTGCCGGCAACGACATCACGCTCGGTAACGCCGGCAATGACTTTGGGACGATCGCCATCACCACGGGCCGCAACGTGACCTTGCGGGATGCAAACGCGTTGGCGCTGGGCGCCTCGACGGTCTCGGGAACGCTGGATGTGACGGCGGCGGGCACGGTGACGCAGAGCGGCGCATTGGCGGTGACGGGCACGACGACGGTCACGGCGGGTGCCGGCAACGACATCACGCTGAACAACGCCGCCAACGACTTCTCTACCGTCGCCATCGCCTCGGGCCGCAATGTCGACCTGCGCGATGCAAACGCGATCGTACTTGGTGCCTCCACGGTCGCGGGAACCCTGGGCGTGACGGCGGCGGGCACCGTGACCCAATCGGCCGCGTTGGACATTACGGGAATCGCGACGATTGCCGCGGGCGCGGGCAATGATATCACCTTGAATAACGCCGCTAACGACTTCGCGACGGTCGCCATCACCACCGGTCGCAATGTCGCGCTGCGGGACGCGAACGCACTGATCCTCGGCACCTCGACGATATCGGGAACGTTGGACGTGACGACGGCCGGCACGGTGACCCAATCGGGTGCGCTGGGAACCAACGGGACAACGACGATTGCCGCCGGTGCCGGCAACGACATCACGCTCAATAATGCGGCCAACGACTTTGCGACCGTTATCGTAACCTCCGGCCGCAACGTTGCCCTGGCCGACACCAACGCCCTCGCGCTTGGCGTGTCGAGTATTGCCGGAACGCTGGATGCGACGGCAACCAACGGTATCACCATCAGCGACGACGTCACCACGAACGGCACGACGACCGTAAACGCCGACTCGGACGACAACGGCAGCGGCACCTTCACGGTCGCCGCAACCAAGACGCTTGCGACCACCAACCAGGCCCTCACGATCACGGCCAACAAGTTTGTGCTGACCGGGTCGCTTGACAGTGGCACGGCGGACACGACGTTGATCGCCTCGAATAGCGCGGCGGTCAATCTCGGCTCGGTCTCGGATGCCGCCGGGAACACAATCGAACTCTCCAACGCGGAGCTTCAGTCGATCAGCGCCGCGCTGCTGCAGATCGGTAATGGCACGGCCGGGGCCGTCACCGTCTCGGCGGATGTAACCCCGGGCGGCACCGCTTTGCATCTGGTGACCGGATCGACCGTCACGGCGACGGCGGGCGGGATCATCGAAACCGACCTGGCGATTACTGCCGGCGGAACCGTCAACGTGACCGACGTGAACACTGATGTCGATACGTTCGCCGTCAGCGCCGCGGGGCAGACCGTTACCTTCACCGACGCCGACGGCCTTGATATTAGCACCGTCGCCGGCGTTACGGGTGTCGCCGCCGCCGGTGTGACGGTCAATACGGTCGCCGGTCTTGCCGTTAACGAAAACATCGTGGCGACGGGCGCCGTTGCAATCGACACCGATACGAACAATGACGGCACGGGCGACTTCACCGTTGCGGGCGGCAAGTCGGTGACGACGGCGGGCAATACGCTTTCGATTACGGCCAACGACGTCGCGATCAGCGGCACCTTGACCAGCGGAGCCGCGGCGACCACGCTTCTGGTCTCCGACGGCGGTACCATCGGTGTGGGTGCGACGGCTGGCGCGTTCACGCTGTCTGGCGCCGAGTTGCAGAATATTACGGCGAACGGGCTCATCATCGGCGACGCGACCAATGATTCGATCACCGTGAACGGTATATCGGTGGCGAATTCGGCGAACATATCCGGCGCTCTGACCCTGAACGCGACCAAGGCGGGTCAAACCGTCACGTTCGCGACCGGAGCTTCCTCGTTCGGTGCCCTGACGGCAAACGCCAATGCCGGCATCGCGTTGAATCAAAGCGTGACGACGTCGGGCACGACGATCTTCGATGCCGATGCGGACAATAATGGCGTCGGCGACTTTACAATTGCTGGCGGCAGGACGCTGAGCACCGGGAGCAACACGCTCACCGTCACGGCAAACGATTTTGTACTGAACGGCACGCTGAACAGCAGTACCACTGATACATCGCTGCTCGTTTCCGACAGCGGTACTCTCGGGGTAGGCGATACCGCCGGCGATGCGACGATCACCGCCGTCGAATTTCAGCGTATCACGGCAAACAACCTGACGCTCGGCGGGGCCGCGTCCGGAAGCATCATAGTCGATAATCTGACGGCTGCCGTTACGGCCAATATCGCCACCACCGTAACGTTCGACGCCGGTGATAACGCGGGCGCGGATGTAACCTTTGCCAACAATGCCTCGTCCTTCCGGGCCGTCTCAGCCCGTGCCGACGATGGGGTTCTCGTGGACGCCAACCTTACCTCCACTGTCGGCGGGATCGGACTGCTGGCGGATACGGACGGCGCGCCGGATGCGATCGATGCGGTTGTGATCGGCGGCGGTGTCGTCCTTGCCCCGGGCACGGCGCTGGAGATATCCTCGGCCGACGGTCTCACCTTTGCCGACGACTTCAATGTCACCGTGCCGCTGCTGCTCAACGCGGATAACGATGCGGACGGCCTTGGCACATTCACGATTGCTGCGACAAGGACGGTGAATACCGGGAACGAATTGCTGACCATCATCGCTGCCGACTTCGCGATCGATGGATCGCTGAATAGCGGCACGGCACTCACGACGCTTACCGTTACAAACGGCCGCACCATCGGTGTCGGCGCAACCGCGCGCGACGCCACGATCAGCAATGCCGAATTGCAGCGGATTACGGCAAACGGCCTCACGATTGGGGGCTCCAACTCGGGTAGTATTACCGTCGACAACGTCGTTTCCGGTGTGGACCTCGCCAACATCAACGGAACGGTCACGCTCGACGCCGGCGGTGCAGGCGCGGCAATCGATTTTTCGACCAACGATTCAAGCTTCAAGGCGCTGACACTGAATGCTCAAGCCGGTGTCACGTTCAACATGAACGTCACCACGGCTGGCGTGACGACTATCGATGCGGATACGGATAACAACGGCGCAGGTGACTTTACGGTTGCTGCGACCAAGGCGCTGATCACCGGTGGCAACGCGCTGACGATCACCGCGAATGACATGGCGCTTACAGGCACGGTGAACAGCGGTGCGGCGGTCACAACGCTCCTCGCGTCGGACGGTGGCGCGATCGATCTCGGCGGTGCGGGTGGCGGCTTGAACCTCAGCGTGGCGGAGCTGGGCAACATAACCTCCGGCAGCCTGATCGTCGGCGATGCGACGACGGGCGCAATTACGGTGAGCGCCGATGTAACGCCGGGTGGGAACTTATTGCACCTGACCACGGGGTCGACGGTCACGGCGACGGCGGGCGGTATCGTGGTGGCAAACCTCGCCGTGTCGGCGGATGGCGCCGTGACGTTCAGCGATGCGCAGCAGAACGTCACCAACCTGGCGATCAAGACGACAACCGGCGACATCGCCTACACCGACGCGGACGGCTTCACGGTCGGCACAGTGGACGGTGTGGATGGTGTCGATACGGATGCGGGCGGGATTTCGTTGACGGCGACGACGGGCAATATCGCCGTGTCAAATACGACGGCGGCAAGTGACATCGCCGCGACGACGACGATTACCCTCGCGGCGGCGGCGGACAATGCCAGCATAGCCCTTGCAGCAGGGGCGAACATCGCCTCGGCGGGCGGCGCGCACAGCTATACGGCTGATGATCTCGATATCGCCGGTACGATTACGGCAACGAATCAACTGGTAACGCTGAAATCCTTCACGGCGGGAGATGCCATCGATCTGGGTGATGCGGCGGGCGGCGGCGATAACGTGGCCGATACGCTGGAACTGACGAATACGGAGCTGCAGGCCGTCACAGCGGATACGCTGGTGATCGGCAGCGGTACGGCAGGAGCGGTCACGGTGAGCGCCGACGTAACGCCGAATGGCGATACGCTGCACCTGACGACCGGCTCGACGGTGACGGCCACGGCGGGGGCGATTGTCGAAACCAACCTATCGGTGACCGCAGGCGGTGCGGTGACGTTCAGCGATGCGCAGCAGAATGTCACGACCCTGGCGATCAAAACGACGGCGGGCGATATCGCCTACACCGACGCGGACGGCTTTACGGTCGGGACCGTGGGTAGCGTCGTTGGCGTGGACAGCGATACCGGTGCGGTTTCATTAACCGCAAACGCGGGAACCCTTTCGGTGTCCGATACGGCGGCGGCGAATGATATCGAGGCCGCGACTGCGATCGCTCTCACCGCGGCGGCGAATGAAGCGCTGATTACAATTGCCGGCGGTGCGGATGTCGAGTCGACCAGTGGCACGATTACGCTGACGGCAGACGATATTGATATCGTTGGTACCATCACCAACGCAACCCGGACCGTGACGTTGGCGCCGGAAACGGTCAACGACGCGGACGCGATCGATTTGGGTAGCGATACCGCCCGGGCCAATGTCTTTGAAGTGACGAATACCGATCTGGACCGGATCACGGCCGGCACGATCGTGGTCGGCAGCGGGGCATCGGGTGCGCTTGTCGTATCGACGGACGTCACGCCGGCGAATACGGATACGCTGCATTTGGCGAGCGGCTCTGCGGTAACGGCCACGGCGGGCGGCGTGATCGAAACGAACCTGGCGGTTTCGGCCGCTGGTGCGGTGACGTTCAGCGATGCGCAGCAGGACGTTACGATCCTGGCGATCAAAACCACGACCGGTGATGTCGCCTATACCGACGCGGACAGCTTTACGGTCAGCACGGTCGACGGTGTGAGGGGCGTCGACACCGATTTCGGTTCGGTTGACCTGACCGCGACGACGGGCAGCATCACCGTATTGAACACGACGGCGGCGGACGATATCGCCGCGACGACGACGATTGCGCTGACGGCGGCGGCGGACAATGGCCTCATCTTGATTTTCGCCGGTGCCGACATTGAGTCGGGTGGCGGCGCGCATAGCTACACGGCGGACGATCTGAGTATCGCCGGCACGATCACGGCGACAGGACAGATGGTGACGCTGAAGTCCGCGACGGCGGGCGATGCCATCGATCTGGGCGATGCGGCGGGCGGCGGCGACAATGTGATCGATACGCTGGAACTGACGAATGCGGAGCTGCAAGCGATCACCGCGGATACGCTGGTGGTCGGCAGCGGCACGGTGGGTGCGGTCACGGTCACGGCCGATGTAACGCCGGGCAGCGGTGCGGGCGGCGGGGTGACGACGGTTCAACTAGTCACCGGTTCCTCGGTGACGGCGACGGCGGGCGGGATTATCGAAACCAATCTGGCGGTGACGGCGGCTGGTGCGGTGACGTTCAGCGATGCGCAGCAGAACGCCACGACCCTGGCGATCAAGACAACGACGGGCGATATCGACTACACCGACGCGGACGGTTTCACGGTTGGCACGGTGGATAGTGTTGTTGGCGTCGACACCGACGCCGGAGCCGTCGCCCTGACCGCGACGACGGGCAACATCGACGTGTCGAACACCGCGGCGGCCAACGATATCGCTGCGACGACGACGATCACCCTCGCGGCGGCGGCGAACGATGCGAGCATCGCGATTGCGGCGGGGGCGGATGTCGCCTCGACCGGCGGTGCGCATAGCTACACGGCGGACGACCTGAATATCGCCGGTACGATCACGGCGACGGGTCAGCTGGTGACGCTGAAATCTTCGACGGCGGGCGACGCCATCGATCTGGGTGACGCCGCAGGCGGCGGTGATAATGTGATCAACACGCTGGAACTGACCGGCGCTGAAATCGACAACGTCACAGCAGACAGCATCACTATCGGCGCTGCTGGCGCGGGCGGTATTACGGTCAGCGCGGACGTCACACCGGCGAATACGGACACGCTGCACCTGAGAACGGGTTCGGGCGTTACCGGCACGGCGGGCGGCATCGTCGAGACCAACCTGGCGATCTCCGCCGGGGGAACGATTAACATCACCGACACGAGCACGGATGCCGATACGCTGGCCGTTGCCGCTGCGGGACAGACCGTCACCTTCACCGATACGGACGGGTTGGATATCGGCACCGTGGACAGTGTCGTGGGTGTCACGGCGGGGACCTTCAATCTCAACACAGGCGGTGCTGTGACGGACACCAGCGCGTTGGCCGTGACTGGCGTCACGACGGTAACCGCGGGCGCGGGCAACGACATTACGTTCGACATCGCGGGCAACGATTTCGGTACGGTTGCCATCGCCTCGGGCCGCAATGTGATCTTGCTTGATGCGAATGGGATTGCCCTGGGGGCGTCCACCGTATCGGGAACGCTGAACGTGACGGCGGCGGGCACGGTGACGCAGTCGGGCGCGCTGGATGTGACGGGAGTTACGACCCTGGCGGCAGGTGCGGGCAACGACATTACGCTTAATAACGTTGGCAATGACTTCGGGACGATCGCAATCACCACGGGCCGGAATGTGAGCTTGCGGGATGCCAACGCGCTGGTGCTGGGGGCGTCGACGGTTTCAGGGACCCTGGGTGTGACGGCGGCGGGTACGGTGACCCAGAGCGGTGCGCTGGCGGTGACGGGAACGACGACCGTGACGGCGGGCGCAGGCAACGACATCACGCTCGACAATGCCGGCAACGATTTTGCTGCCATCGGCATTGCCTCCGGCCGCAACATCGCTCTCAGAGACGCCAATGCCCTAACACTTGCCGCATCAACCATCGCCGGAACTCTGGACGTGACGGCGGCGAATGGCGTGACGATTAACGACAATATCGGCACGAACGGTGTAACCACGATCGACGCGGACTCGGACAACAACGGCAGCGGCACGTTCACGGTGGCCGCGACCAGGACTCTCGCGACGACGGGCAACCCGCTTACGGTCACCGCCAACAAGATGGTGCTGACGGGAACGTTGGATAGCGGCGCGGCAACAACGACGTTGGTTGCCTCCAACGGTGCCGCGATCGATCTTGGATCCGGGGCGGACGCCGCCGGAAACACGGTGGAGCTAGCGGACGCGGAGCTTCAGTCGATCAATGCCGGGCTTCTGCGGATCGGTAGTGGCACAGCAGGTGCGATTACCGTCTCGGCAGATGTCACGCCCGGCGGCACCGCTCTGCACTTGGTCACGGGGGCTGGCGTGACAGCGACGGCGGGCGGGATTATCGAGACCGGCCTGGCGATCACCGCCGGTGCCCCGATCAACGTCACCGATGCGAGCACCGATGTCGATACCCTTGCCATCGATGCACCCGGACGGAATGCTACCTTTACCGACGCCGATGGCATCGATATCGGTGCAGTCGGCGGTGTGAACGGCGTGAGAGCCGGAGCCTTCAATCTGACAACGGCGGGGGTCATTACGGACAGCGCGGCGACGCGCGTGACCGGGGCGACGGTTCTCGATGCCGGCGCTACGGTCAATGCCATTACACTGGATGTTGCCGGCAACAACTTTGGCAGCGTGGCTATCGCGCGAGCGGGTAACACGACACTCGTCGATATCAACGCGATCACCCTTGGCGTATCGAATATCTCCGGGACCCTCGATGTCACCGGAACGGCCGTCAATACGGGTACAAGCGTCAACGCCGGCGTAACGACGTTGAATGGCGCCGTCTCGGGGTCGGGGCTCACCGTGGCGTCGTTGACCTTGAACGGACCGACCGCAAACCTGTTTAACACGACTGTAGGTGGCTTTGCCGGACCGGCCGCTGCGACCGCCACCATTATGCCTGACGCGCCGACACATCGGGTGAACGGGTGCCTTAAGAGCTTTTGCCCGGCACCGCCCCCGCCTCCGGGTTCCTCCGGGGTCGATGGCGGTCAATTGGACACCATCCGCATCGAAACGGGTGCCATCGGAAACCGGCTTGGCCGCGGACTCGGCAGAATCTTGATCGAAGGCCCCCGCGTTGGACCTCGCTTCCCGTTCGGGGGTGGGGAGGAGATCGCCCTGCGGCAGGAAAATCGCGAGGTACCGATCAGGCGCGGGGACGACTTGTTGCTCGCAGCGCTCGAGTCGTCAGGAGACGATATAAAAATCAAGATCAATCAGGAGAGAAATCTCAACGAAGATAGCCCCAACCGGCGCGCGCCAAGGTCGGACGACGAATTGATCGTGAATGAGGGCGACGTGCGCGAAATCTTGAGCCGTTACGACCGGATTGCCACAAACTCTGCTCCGGGAGATGTGTTCAGAGGGAAACCCACCGTCGTCATCCCCGGGCTGCTTTACTATCAGCGCGGCATTCAGGGAATTCTCGCGGATGGGACGGCGCCTGACACAACGGGTATCTCCACTCCGAGCTTTTCCCGGTTTCAGGCGGAAGACGATTAGATGAATTTCGCACTGAGATTACGCCGCCGCTGCTGGATCATTCCCGTTATTGCCGCGTCCGTTGTGGCAGTTATGGGAATAGAGCCGTCAAATGCGCAAACCGGGCGGACCGATCTGCCGAGGTCTACGCAAGAAACGATGTCCGAGTATCAGCGCCTTATCAAGGACGGCGCCCGATTCAACGCGACGGGCGACTTCCAAAGCGCGGAGGCGGCCTATCGGCGTGCCGTGATCCTTTGCCAGTCGCACTATGGAGAGAATGCATCGGTATGTGGCAACGCGGTGATCCGGTTGGGCCTGGAAATAAGCAATCAGGGCCGTTTCGAGGATGCGGACAGAATTTTTGGCGCGGCAAACAATTTGGCGCAGCGTTCAGCCTCGCCCTTTGCTATTCCGCGTTACCTGATCTATCGCGCGATGGACATGTCCAATCGAGACGAGTTCGACCGCGCGCGGCGTTTGGTCCTCGCGGCGAACAAGCGATACAGCGTGCTGCTCAAGACGGAAGTCGCCACCGATCGTTTTCAGGATGAAAATGCGAAGGAACGCGTCAATTCGATCCTGCTCGAATTCGCCCATGGGCTTTATGTCCACGCCGGTATCGCCCAAAGGGTCGGACGGAAAAATGAGGCAATACTGTCCCTCAAGCTGGCTAAGGATGTTGCAGCGAAAATTCCGGGCGCGCCGCAAGCTTATCTGGATGACCTCGATAAGGTATTGAGATCGCCCCCGCCGCCAAGGCCGCAAATAAGCGAGCAGCCTGAAGAAGAACTGAATTCCGAATAGGCAAAGGGCTGGTGGTGCGCTTTTGCATCGTGACTGGCTCCATCCCTGCCAATTAAATGCACTATCACCGTAATTGGCACCGTAATTGGTGTCACTGAAATTGGGTGGAATTGAATGCCGGGTTCACCGTCAGCTCAGCCCGAACCGCTATATTTCAAGTCTATGAAGGCAGAAGTGAGCTAACCCGGGTTTGACGGACACCTTAGAACGGGGACAATTTCCCATGGAGAGGTGCCGCATGAATGAGCGACGTCATTACAGTAAAGCGTTCAAATTGGAAGCGGTTCGGCTTTTGGCGCTTCTCGATTACCCTGTTTGTTTGCTCTATCTATTAGAATCGACCGGATCAGGATTGATGCCCTGTATCAATCCTGATCCGGTCTAGCACACTGTGTGGCTTCTCATCACGTGCACGCTGGTCACGACCCTCTATGCGACCACGATAACCATTGCCAATGTATCGCTGCCGCAAATTCAGGGTGCGCTGTCAGCCAGTCCCGATCAGATTGCCTGGGTCGTAACCGCCAATCTAATTGCGACGGCCGTGACCATTCCTTTGGCCGGCTGGGTTTCGGACCGTTTCGGCCGCCGCCGTTGTATGATTTGGGGTATCGCGGGCTTTAGCGCCGCCACCCTGATGTGCGGGCTGTCCACCTCGCTTGCCGAGCTTGTCTTTTGGCGCGTGCTGCAATCGGGCTTCGGCTCGCCGCTCACGCCGATCGCGCAATCGGTTGTGATCGACAAGTTCACCGGCGAGAAGCGTGGGGCGGCGACGGCGATCTACAGCTTGGGCGTGGGCGTGGCGCCGACGATTGCGCCGATGCTCGGCGGCTATGTGAGCGAGGAATATTCCTGGCGTTGGGTCTTCTTCATTCTCATTCCCGTTGCGCTCATCGCGTTGGCCGGGGTGCTGATGTTTATCGAGCGGGACCCGCCGCGTGAAGAACGGCCCAAACTCGATTGGACCGGGTTTCTGAGTCTATCCATTGCCGTCGCCTGCGTGCAGCTCATACTCGACCGCGGCGAGCGGGAGGCATGGTTCGAGTCGATCGAGATCATCCTCGAATGTTCTCTGGCACTCCTGTGTGGCTGGATTTTCCTGGTGCACAGTTTGACGAGTGACCGCCCGTTCCTGGACCCGCGTCTGCTGCTGGAGCGGAATTTCGCCTTGGGAATCGGCATCGCGGGCATATTCGGCATGCTGTTCGTCACCCCCATGGTGATGATGCCGGCGATGGTGCAACAGCTCCGCGATGTGCCTGAATTTACCGCCGGCATTTTGATCGCCATGCGCGGCATCGGCACGGTTGTCTCCCAGATCATCATGATTTTTTACGCCCATCGCTGGGACCCACGGCTGCTGTTTTTCATCGGCTTTGGTGCGCACACCTACGCAGGGCTGATGATGGCGCAGTTCGATATGAACGTGTCGCTGGCCGAGATTTCCTGGGCCATGGTGATCCAGGGCTTCGGGGTCGGGTGGATATGGGTCCCCATGACGTTGGTCACCTTCTCGAACTTCGACCCACGCCGGTCGGCAGAAGGCATGGCACTGTTTCATTTTATTCGCAGCATCGGCTCCAGCTATTACATTTCGGCCAGCTTCGTGGTGGTATTCCACACCCAGAAAATAAATTACAGCGATCTGGTCCAATGGATAAACCCGTTCAATGACCGCTTGAGCCTCTCGGGCGTGATGGGCGGCTGGAGTACCGAGAGCGCGACCGGCCTGGCCGGCATCGCGGGCGAGGTAACACGCCAGGCGACGACCATCGGCTATATAAATTCCTTTAATCTATTCCTATGGACGTCCCTGCTCGTCTACCCCCTCGT
Source organism: Alphaproteobacteria bacterium (assembly GCA_012103325.1). Taxonomy (GTDB): domain Bacteria; phylum Pseudomonadota; class Alphaproteobacteria; order UBA8366. The sequence continues at coordinate 19,748 of WLWY01000014.1, read as the reverse complement.
CGCGCTGATTGCCTGGCCGCCGCGAGGCTACCGACCACGCGCTTATACCAAGGAGCGCTGATAGTGACTCATAGAGATCGCGAATGCGGTCCGTCGGGTAGGAGAGGCGGCGCAGGCGATGTGGTGCATCGGTAAGCCGTTCCGACGCCCGCCGAAGGACCGCATTCGCGACCCGAAGGGCGCGTTATCCAGGCTTTCGGACAGCGTCGCACCCGGCTTCCGATGCCCCGCATCGCTGCGCCATGCGCTCCTTACCGAAAACCTGGATAACCCGTCTCTATGGGTCACTATCAACGATCCTTGGTATTAGAGCCCGCGACCGCCTCCACACGCTCGTACTCGCTATGGTCAATATGATTAGCACTGTCGAAGACGACGAACGGGGTCTATGTCTCTTCTTGGCCATTTTCGGAAGTCTCCAGGCAAGGTTCCAATGTCTGCTTTGCCCCCCAGCCCAGTCCTCGCAAACCATGATGGCGACAGAGGCGGCTTTAGCGCCGCCCCACCGCAATCTAACGCTCTTACCCTTTTAGGGGCGGTTGCGGCCGGCAGAAAACGAGCTCATCGTCCGTTGAGGCGGTCGCGTCGATTGTATAGCCGCCGGCATTGAAATCTTTCAGGCCATCGGCCCGGTCCACACGGTTTTCCATGATCCAGCGGGCCATCGCACCACGCGCATGCTTGGCGTAATACATGAAGGAGCGGGCCGCGCCATCCTTCACGTTCAGAAACTTCGCCCCGATCACCGTCCGTCCCAGCGCTTTTGTGTCCACCGCCTTGAAATATTCGTTCGAGGCTAGATTGACCACGGTTTTGTCAGCATGGCCGGCGAGGTCCGCTTTCAGCCGGTCAGCGATGCGCGCGCCCCAGAAATCATAGAGGGATTTCCCGCGGCCATTCGCCATCTTGGTGCCCATCTCGAGGCGATAAGGCTGGATCGCATCCATTGGACGTAAAACGCCGTAAAGGCCGGAGAGGATGCGCAGATGATCCTGCGCATAAGAGAGCGTGTCCTCGGCGAGGCTGTCCGCCTCCAACCCCCAATAAACGTCGCCGTCGAAGGCGAGCCCGGCGGGCTTCGCACTGTTGCTCCTATTGTCGAGATTAAAAGCCTGAAACCGCTCGAAATTCATGGTCGCGAGATTGTCGCTGATGTGCATCAGGCGTTTCAGGTCTTTCGCCGTCTGGGATTTCGCGACGGTCGCCAGCTCGCGCGTATCCTTGCGCAGGCGCGGCTTCGTGGTCGGGACACCCGTTTCGGCGGGGGCCATATTCAACTTTTTTGCAGGGGAGAGCAGCGTCAGCATGATCTATCCTTTCCTCCTAACATCAACCCGGCCAATCCAGGTTCGTATGCGTGGGTCAGTGACGTCATAAAACTAGGTCCTTGCGTCGAGAATTCAAGCCGCTTGATACGAAAAACGCGCAGGTAACGGTATTCGTCAGGGACCGCTTTGGGACGTGTTCCGAGCGGCGAAAGCGCCACGGGCCCCGGGTTTCTAACGACCGCTTTTGCCTCGGAGTCGACGTGCGGGACGCCGAACGCGACTTCGCATTTTGACCCATATCACAAGTGGCGAAACCCCTCAGGTGTCGTCGCCCACGACGATCTGATAGCGCCGCTTTAAGCCGCCATCACCCCGCGCCTGGCCCTAGCGGAATTGGGCCCGTCGGCGGGTAAGCGCCGTCTGCGTCGTGATCTTCCTTGCCGGTCAGCGGCGGGTCGAAGACAGAGATGGCATGAACGTCGGTCAAAGCCTTGAGGTGGTGAGGGTCGTTGGGGCCGACCAGATATAGTCCGCCGGGACCCAAGAGATGGGCCTCGCCGCTGGTTTTGTCGGTGACTTCCAGGCTGCCTTCGAGGACCAGATTTCCTTCCCAGTGGTTCTTGTACCAAAGGTCGGTTTCGACGCCTTGCCGCAGCTTCACCGAATGGAAGGAAAAACCCAGTTGATCGGCGGCGGTCAGATAGCGCTGCGATATCGCCCGGCCGCCATTGACGCTCACTTCCAAGCCGGCCTTGCGGACATCTTCCAGGGTCGTGACGGTCATGCGGCCCTGGCGCGGCGGCAGGTCGCCGCTCGGCGGATAGGCGCCATCCTCGCCATGGGTCTCCTGACCGACGATAGGCGGACTGAAGACGGAGATGATGCGAATTTCCTGGTCCGCCTCGCGGATGACGCGGTGCTTGTCCAGCGGACCGACGCAATAGAGCACGCCCGGCGCCAAAGGCCAGCGCTGTCCGGAGGTGCAGTCTTCGAGGGTGGCCGCGCCGGAGCGTACATAATTGGCTTCCCAGTGGTTTTTATACCACAGCGTCGAGACGCTAGCCTTGCTGCCGCGCGCCTCGGAAATGGAGAAATTGAGACCGTCGGCCTTAGTCAGCAGACGCACCGCCGACGCCTTGCCGTGCGAGATGGATATCACCCGCCCTTCCGCCTCGATCTGCTCCATCGTTCGTACCAGCATGTCGATCCCTTTCCCTATCGAAACTCACTGACCGGACAGTCATACAGGTCCGGTAATCTTGCAAGCCGCTTCCATGGCTATTTTCAGAAGTCAGCACTCTATTTTCTGATGTCTCCTTATGCCCCCGAAGTTGACGTTTCGAACCCCAGTTGCGACTTCGCATTTTGACCCGGAACGGGCTCACGGGCCCACCTAATCGGCTTGACCGCCGACAGGGTCGTTCATCATCATTGGCACAAATCACCGTCGCCCAGCAGAATGCCTGCCTTTACCGATCCCACGCTCTGAGTTTGGGAGAGACCTCATACTTTAGTGAAGTTCGGCATAACCTCTTCCGCGAACATGTGCATACAACGTCGCATCTTGCCCTGATCGAGGCCGGCCTTGCCGAAGTTGCAGCGGATCGAGTTGATCCCCAGGCCACGGAGCACCTCGATCCGCTCGCTCACCACCTCGGGCGTGCCGACCAGGGGCAGAATGCCGATCTCCCGTGCCTTCTCTCCGCCGACCACGCGATCCTTGTCGCGGTGCGTCCAGCGTTTGTAGCCGTCCGGTACGGCCCCCGAGGCATCTCTGGGATTGCCAATGCGGTGGAACTCGGCGTTGATTACATCCTCGAGCCCGGCGATATCCCGCTCCGCTTCCTCCATCGTCGGCGCGACATAGACATCCTGCGCGGCGCCGAGATCGATGTGTTCGTGGGGGTGTCCGTAATGCTCCATCCGCTCGTGCCACATCTCGAGCACCTGCGGGACCTGGCCCATGACGGCGGTTGGGCCGCCGACCATGATCGGCATCGCCTTGGACGCCGCGAAGTCGACGCTTTCCGGACTGGTGCTGACGGCAATGTGCATGGGGATCGGCTTTTGCACGGGCTTCGGCAACACGTTCAAATCTTCAACGTCGATGAATTCGCCTTTGAACGTCAGGGGCTCATCTTTCCAGCACCCGTAAATGACATCGACATATTCGCGGAAGCGCGCCCGCGCTTCCGTAATGTCGGCCCCCATGCCATTGAACTCGAGTGCCTGATAGCCAGCGCCGACACCGAGCGTCAGCCGGCCGCCTGACAGGACGTCAATGGTCGCCGCCTCTTCCGCCACTTGAATCGGACTGCGCCAGGGGAGGACGACGATGGCGGTTCCGATCCGCGCGTTCTTGGTCCGTGCCGCGACGTTGCCGAGCATCGAGAAAATGCCGGAGACAAGTCCGTGCCGGGTGAAATGGTGCTCGCCAATCCAGATTTCGTCGATACCAAGTGTGTCACCCAGCTCGATTTTCTCCATGACGGCCTCGATGCTCTGTTGGGGCGTCATATTCTGATGCCAGCGGATGATTTCGAACTGGCCGAACTGCATGATGTTCTCCTGTCGTCGGGATGTGGAACCATAACGGCAAGAATGCCGGCTGTAGCCTACGACGTTGCGGCAAGGATTGCCGCAAGCTGTGCTGCGTTCCCTCAGTCTAGTCAAAGGGCAGCCCTACTCAAAGCGCTCGGCCTTTATTCGCACGCGGCGAGGCGTATGAAGTCGGGCCGGACTGTGCAGGTCGGTACGACGTTGCGGACCGCGTTCAACATGTATTCCGGGCCCATGAACGGAAAATCTCGGTGGCATGTGACCGGCCCGCGATAAAATTATCGATTTGAGTCGTGACTGACCGGCGATAACCCAATAAAAACAGCGGCGGAGGAGCATCGTTCCCCGGTGGGGCGCCCGGTCTTCAAAACCGGTGAGGGGCGTACAACGTGCCTGGTGGGTTCGACTCCCACGCTCTTCCGCCACTAGATCGGATCAGGATTGATGCTAGGCATCAACCCTGTGAATCCGATCGCTCTTATTAAGATAGATCAAATTCACAGGACTGCTGGATCGCCAAAGGCGATTCCGATCAATCCTGATTTGATCTATTATTCCGATACAAACTCGCGGCGCAGCAGGTCCAGGAAGCTATCGGCGGCGGGCGACGGCGCCCGGTCGCGGCGGATCAGCAGGCCAAGATAGCGGGCGATGTGCGGCTCGACGAGGAGCGCCGAGGACAGAGTGGGGTCGTCCGCGGCGGGCACGGCGGCGGCGGGGACGATCGCGACGCCGAGGCCTTCGCCGATGAAACGGTACAAGGTTGCGAACTGATTGACCGTAATGTCGTAGGCCACGGATACGCCGGCGGACAGCGCTGCGGCATCGATGACGCGGCGAATACCGGCATCCGAGGGCAGCGAAATAATAGTTTCGCCGCGCAACGCCGCCAATTTTATCGAGTCGTGTACGGCGATCGGGTGGCCGCGCGGCACGACGACGTGGAATTGCTCCGTCCGCAAATCTTCGCCGGAAATCGCGTCATGCAATGCCGAGACGTCGCCGATGCCGAAGTCGGCGATCCCGGTGCGCACATCCTCCTGCACCTGGGACTGAACGCTTTCGCGCAGCTGGATCTGCACGGCGGGATAGCGTTTGCGGTAGGCGGCAATGACGGCGGGCAGGACGGTGTAGGCGATCGACATCAGCGAGGCGATGACAAGCTGGCCGCGCTGACGGTTCGCCAATTCCCGCATATTCCTGACACCAAGCGCCAAATCCGCCAGCAGCCGCTCCGCGACCGGGACGAATTCACGTCCTGCCGACGTGAGGGTGACGCGGCGTGTCGTGCGGGTAAACAGCGCGACCCCGAGCACGGCCTCGACTTGCTGGATCGTGCGGGTCAAGGCCGGCTGCGAGACGCCGAGATGGGTTGCCGCGGCGACGAAGCTGCCGAAATCGGCGAGCGCGGCGATGGCACGCAGCTGCCGCGCGCCGATATCTGCCAGATCTGGGTCGAGGGCCATCGCGTATCCTATTAATGCGTAAAACGGAATAATACAGGTTATACATATAATATTGCTATTGTCTAATTCGCCGGTCCATAATCATGGCCGAATCCAAGCACTTCCGGAGCCCCGGCCTCATGAGCACCGAAAATTTACCCGGTAGATATCCGGTAGATTCCATCGCCGACGGAACCGACCTCGTCGAGTGGTATTACGCGCAAGGCTATTCCGACGGCTTTCCGGTTGTGCCGCCAACGCCCGATAAGGTTGAAGCGATGGTTGATGCCCTTGGTGGCGATGCGGATTTTCTGGAATGCCGCGTGCCGCCGCGTTGGGGCGGCCTCACACGCCATGTCTTGGCGGTGAATATGGTCATGGCGGGATGCCTGCCGAGCTACGCGTCGGTCGTGCGCGCGGCAATGCTGGCGCTGACGTCCTCAGCGTTCAACCTGCATGGCGTGCAGGCGACGACGCACATGGCGGCACCGCTGCTGGTCGTGAATGGTCCGATCCGCAGGGAAATCGACATGAATGCCGGGCATAATGTGTTCGGCTCGGGCAACAGAGCGAATGCGACGATCGGGCGGGCGATCCGGATGGTGTTGCTGAATGTCGGCGGCGGCTGGCCGGGCGATCTCGACAAAAGCACCTTGGGCCATCCCGGCAAATACACCTACTGCATAGCGGAGAATGAAGAGATCGGCTGCATCGCGCCCTATCATGTCGACAAGGGCTACGACGAGACCGACTCGACCGTCTTCGTGATGCCGGCAGAACCGCCGCACAGCGTTACCAACCATGTCGCGGACGACCCGGAAGGCATTCTCGACAGTATCGTGTCGGCGATGTCGACATTCGCGCACAATAATGCGGTCAGCGCCGGGCATTGCGCGGTCGTGCTGGGGCCGGAACATGCGAAGGTCATGGCGGCGCGGGAGTGGAAACGAAACGATATTCGCCATTACCTCTGGTATCAGGCGCGCTTGACGTTCGGCGATGTGGCGTTTCAGCATCGCTACGGCAAGGTCTATAATCGCAGCCTGCCGAAATGGTATAGCCGTAACGTGGACGACCCAATTCCTATTGTACCGAGCCCGGACAATATTCATCTGTTCTGTGCCGGCGGGGAGGCGGGCCGGTTTTCCGCCTTCATCCCGGGATGGGGGCATATGGCGAGCCCCGTGCTTCGTGAGCTGAATGGCAAGACGCCCGCCGGTGGCGGTGCGCAATGTGTTGATGGAACCTGTTTTTTATAAACGCGGGAGGACAAATGCCCCTAGATTTACCGAATAGTGGTCTCGCCGTTTACGACCCGCGCGGAGTCGTCGACGTCGACCCAGTACCGCTCGGCGGTCGCCCAAAGGCGCTGAACGGGCTGCGGCTCGGCGTGCTCAGCAATCGCAAATGGAACGGCAACAAATTGCTGCGGGCGACGACGGCGGCGCTTGAAGCCGACATCGATTTCGCTTCCGTCAATTTCTACGAGAAGGAAAGCTTCTCGAAGAATGCGGACCCCGGCCTGCTGGGGGAGATCATAGCGGAAAATGATATTGTCCTGACCGCCATCGGCGATTGAGGCTCCTGCACGTCGTGCTGTATGCATGACGCCATCAGTCTCGAAGGTCAGGACAGGGCGACCGCCGTGGTCGTGACAACGGAATTCCTGCACGAAGCGGAAGTCCAGCGCGGCGCGCTTGGTATGGAAGCGTTGCAGCCGGTTGTGATTCAACATCCGTTGAGCACCTTATCTGACGACGAAATTGCGTCGCGTGGGGCCGATGCGGCCAAGCAGGCGATCGCGGTCTGGCTCGGGCAGGAATAAGAGCAGGCGTGATAGCCTGGTCTTCATGGCCTGAATAATGGCGGCGACACTTGCGGTTCTTGCCGCCGCTGTCGGCTTGTTCCTGTTTGCGACATACAAGGCGCGGCAACCACACGAACTTGGCAAACTTCGCTGGATACCCTACGGCGGGATTCAGTTCGTTGCGATTCTGATCATCGTTTTGGCGCTTGCCCACGTTATCTCCTTGCTGACGGGGCAGCCGCTCGTCGGCCGTTTTTCGCGCTAGATCGGATTCACGGGACTGCCGGATCGCCAAAGGCGATTCCGATCAATCCTGATTTGATCTAGTCCTACGGATCGGACCGAAAAGCTTCGAAGTCGATCACGGTCATGGAATCCTGGTCGCGTCGGTCCGTTCCGACTACCCCTTTGTCGACTCGTCGTCGATCGGGTCCGAAATAGGTTTGAGATCGAATGAATCGGCGGTTGTGCTCGACGATGGCCGCAATTCGGTCGTATAGGCGCTTCGGCGTTACGGGTTTGACGAGGAACTCGGTGACGCCGGCATCGCGGCCCATCATCACGCGCCGCCGCTCGGAATAGGCCGTCAGCATAATGACCGGTAGGAACGGATTCGGACTGTCGCGTCCTTGGCGCACCCGCTTCACGAACTGCAGGCCGCTAACCGGCCGCATATTCCAGTCGACAACGGCGATATCCGCAGGAAACGTTTTCAACCCCTGCCACGCTCTGCCGCCATCCGATACGGAAACGACGTTCTTTATGCCGAACGCCGCCAGGACGTCACGCAACAGAGTGCGCATCGAAAAATTATCCTCAACAAGAAGGACATTCAGCTTTTCGAGTTCATAGGGCATCCGTCTTATGCATCGTCTCTGTTTGCGTATCGTCCGATTATTCAATCCATCACTGGATCAAAAATCAACGTATTTCCAGCTGTGTAAAAGAACGTTACGACGCTATATGTTCGAATGCCGATCAAGAAAACAGAGCGAAATCGAGATGAATCTGAAGTGCGCTATTATACCGGTCACGCCGTTCCAGCAGAACAGCACGCTGGTGTGGAATGAAGACACGATGACCGGAGCGTCAATCGATCCCGGCGGCGATATAGAACATATTTTCAAGGTTAGTGAAGAGGCTGGCGTCAGGATCGAGAAGATCCTCCTGACACACGGCCATCTCGATCATGCGTCCGGTACGGCGGCATTGGCAGCCCAACTCGATGTACCGGTAGAGGGCCCGCACGAAGAGGATGCGTTTCTGCTGAACGCGCTACCGGAGCAGGCAAAAAAATACGGTTTTCCGGAAGCGTCCGCGGTGACCCCGGATCGCTGGCTGATTGGCGGCGACACGGTTGAAGTCGGTGGACTGACTTTCGACGTCCGACACTGTCCGGGGCACACGCCGGGACATGTCGTGTTCTTTCACGAGCCATCGCGCCTCGCCATTGTCGGCGATGTTCTGTTTCAGGGGTCGATCGGACGCACCGACCTGCCGCGTGGCAATCACGAAACATTGCTGCGTTCGATCCGCGAACAGCTCTGGCCGCTCGGCGAGGATGTCGCGTTCGTCCCGGGGCATGGTCCGATGTCGACCTTCGGCGAAGAACGTCGCTCCAATCCTTATGTCTCCGACGCTCTTCAATAAGGCGCGGAGGATCCCAATATCGTATTCAGTCCGCGCGCATTGACCATGCAAATTGGCCCGGTACACTGAATTGATTTTTGTGTGAACTGACAAACGGAGGGTGCCATGGTGACCGACGTCCAGAGCATTGCGGTAGAAGATATCGAGTACCTTCGCCATGGCGACAGGGCGATGATGCTTCGGCTGTTCCGGCCCGATGGTGCGGGGCCGTTCCCGGTTGTCGTCGATCTTCATGGCGGCGCCTGGAACAATGGCAGCCTGGAAGAGTGCCAGGCACGGGACGAATTTTTGGCCGAGGCTGGAATAGCGGCGACAGCACTGGACTTTCGCCACGCCGCGGACGGTTATCCGACATCGCTCGTCGATATCAACTACGCCATCCGCTGGCTGAAGACGCATGCCAGCAGCCTTCGGCTCGATCCCGAACGGGTCGCGGTCACCGGGCAATCGAGCGGCGGCCATTTGGCCATGCTGGCCGCAATGCGTCCGGAAGATCCTCGTTACGCTTCAATTGAAATAGAAGGGTCAAAGGTTGATGCGCGGGTACGCTGCGTCGGCATGACCTGGCCGGTCATCAATCCAGTCTCCCGTTACCGGTATGCGTTGCGCGGGCGGAATAGTTCCAATCCGCCGGGCTGGATCGGCAATATTCCGGAGCGCCACGATACCTATTGGGGGACGGAAGACGCCATGATCGAAGGCAATCCGATGTTGGCGATGGAGCGGGGAGAGCCCGTCATAACCCCGCCGGCTATCTGGATTCAGGGACGTCCCGACCCCATACATGACTATCGCGATCCGGAGTCGCCCCTCGACCTGAACGAACCCGAACGGTTCGCGGCGAACTATCGCGAGGCTGGCGGCGAAATCGAGATCGTCGATATCGATCAGGCGACGCGGGCAAGTGAAACGTCATTCGCACCGCTTGCTGCGTTCTTCCGCAAGCAACTCGTGTGAGATCAACATCGCCCGGTTTAGTCAGCCTATGCAACTCAATTTGATCGGGCGCGCCGTTGGGGTTGCCGCCGTTCTTTGTCTCCTGGGGGCTATCGGCGCGAGAGCGGAATCGGACGATTTTGGCGGTACTGTCAGCTTTCAGTGGGAAAACGACCGGGTCGCGCAAACCGACCGCCATTACACGAATGGCGTTCGGCTGTCCTGGGTTTCGGATAAGACGACGGACGGACCGGACTGGGCGCGGGATCTTCTCGAATTCATGTACCCGCTGGCCGCGGTTCGCGGCGGGCGGATCGGCTTCGCGCTTGGTCAAAACATGTACACGCCGGAGGATACGGATGCGGTGGCATTGGTTGCCGATGACAGGCCCTATGCCGGCTGGCTCTACGGTGCCGTATCGCTTCATGCGGAAACCACACGGTACCGTGGCGGCCTGAAACTGGATGTTCTCGATTCTGTCGAGCTCAACCTTGGTATCGTCGGCCCGCAAGCTTATGGCGAGGACACGCAAAACAACTACCATGATCTCATAAACGTCGCTCGGTCCAACGGCTGGAGCCACCAGTTGAAAAACGAGCCCGCTCTGGCCTTGTTTTTTGAACGCAAATGGCGGCCCGAACCCTATCGGTTGGCGGGATTGGAAGTAGACGCGATCCCGCATGTCGGCGGCAGCCTCGGAAACGTGTTCACGCTTGCGAACGTCGGCGCGACATTCCGCATCGGCCAATTTTTAGATTTCGATTACGGCCCTCCGCATATTCGACCGTCGCTTTCGGGCTTGGAAGCGGTTAAGGGCGGCAAAGAGTTCGGCTGGTACCTGTTCGCCGGTGGTGAAGGACGCGCCGTTTTGCACAATATTTTTCTCGACGGAAATACCTTCACCGACAGTCACAGCGTGTCGAAAAATCCCTTTGTCGGGAGCATTCAAGCCGGTGCAGTATTTTCATACGCTGGTTACCGCGTCGCATTCACTCACGTTTATCTAACGAAAGAATTCGGCCAACAAAGGCGCGCCGACCGGTACGGAACGATCAGTCTTTCAAAACAATTTTGAAGGCAACGAAGCCCCGATCTAATTGCTGAACCTTCGTTCCAGGAACGCCAGCACATCGTCAACGCATCGATCCGGCACCGCATCGCAGATGTTGTGCGGCAGGCCTTCGTAGGAAAGAAACGCGTTGTCGGGTATCGTTTCCCGCATGACGTCGTAGTTCCCGGTGCCGCCGACGGTTTCCGCTCCGGGCATCACGATCAGGGTCGGACAGCGAATCTCGCCAAGATGGTCGCTCCAGTCCAACGTCGTCATATGCCCGATGAAGCGGCCGATGAACGCCGTATCGTTGGTGGCGCACTGGTCGAGAAAGAATTCCACGAGCCCGGGATCGGTTTGGTCGAGGTCGAACCGATCATCGATCGTCTCCGCCAAGAACGTGCGCAGACCTTTTTCGGCGACTTGCGGCAACCAGCTTGCGGCCTGGGTGTTCTTGAGGCCAGGCGTGGAGCCGAACAGCAATGCGCTTTTGATCCGCGACGGATGGGACATCGCAAGGTTCTGCACAACGTATCCGCCCGCAGAATTGCCAACGAAATGCGCGCTTTCGAGCCCGAGGCGATCCAGCATTTCGACCGTATCCTGCACCAGGCGTGCGATTGTCAGGGCCGGCTTGGCCGGCGGTACTTCGGATGCGCCGTGCCCGCGCAAATCCATGCGCAGCACGCGGTAGTGGCGGGACAGTTTCGGAACCCAGGCGTAGAAGCGCTGCGCATTCGCCATCGCGGAATGCAGCAGAACCAGAGTATCCGCTTTTTTCCAAGGATCGGTGAAATCGTCGATGCAGTAGGCAATGTCGATCCCGTCACTGGTACGAAAGGTCTGCATTCGGCCGGCGTCTTCCATTTTTACGTTCCTTTCCAGCGTTTCCGGTAACTGAACAAAACTACCTGTCATGTAGTTGCAGGGTCTCCCGTACACTGCATTATCTGAAGCCGGTTTCCTATGCGGCATGACATGGAGATTTTGCGATGGATTTACTCACCCGGCTCAACGACAACCAGGTGCCGTTCGCCAAGCTTTTGGGCATACGCTTCGTCAGCGCGGAGCTTGACCGCGTATGTGCCGAAATGCCGGTGCGCGACGACCTCTGCACGCGGCCCGCTGTCGCCCATGGCGGCGCTTTAATGGCCTTTGCGGACACGCTCGGCGGCATGGCGACCTTTCTGAACCTCCCCGAAGGTGCGGGCACGATCACGATGGAAAGTAAAACAAACTTTCTTTCTGCCGCACCTGTGGGAACCTGCTTGACCGGGGAAGCTACGCCCGAACATCGCGGCCGCACGACGATGGTTTGGCAGACGCGAATCTTCGCCGAGTCGGGCCGGTTGGCGGCTCTCGTAACGCAGACGCAATTGGTTCTGACAGGAAAATCCTAAATGGATTTATGCCGATGACATCACGTGAATGACGCGGTCCGCGAGCATGTCTTTCGTTTTGGCGCCGTAGGCTTTCATGTGGTCGGAGCCGGCATGCGCCTTCAAATGGTCCAGGCTTTCCCATTTCTCGATGACGACAAAACTGTCTTCGCCGAACTTGGTCTGGAAACCGCCGACACCATCCGCGTCGACCGTCGCGCCGTATTCGATACAGCCATCTTCTGCATGAACCGCCGGTACATTCGCGTTAAACATTTCCAGGACTTGCCCGCGCATGCCCGATTTTGCGGTGATGACGGCAATGACGTGAACCATGCTCATGAAAATACTCCCTGTTCTAATTTCTCGTGACGAAGCTAGAGTTTCGGCTCGTTCTTCGCAACGGTGCTTAATCATCGGCTGTGCTCAGCCACTCGATATCCTTGCGCGCGCCGATGATGGCCATCGCGTCGACTTCGACCAACATCTCGGGATCGGCGAGGCCGGCAATGCGGCAGCCGAGTGATACCGGACGGCTATCCTTGAACCAGGGCGGTCCTTCGCCGTACGGACGGTTCTGTTCCGCACTGTCGATGGTGAAGGTTCGCCGCCGGACGATGTCATCGAGGGTCGCACCGGCTTTTTCGAGCGCGGCTTGAATACCTTCATGGGCCATGTCGTATTGCGCCGCCCAGTCGCCGGGCGCGCGGACCTTGCGGTCGGCATCGATCGAGGTGCAGCCGCTGACATGAACGACATCGCCGACGCGCACCGCGCGGGAATAGCCGCGCGCCTTTTCCTGCTCATTCTCTGTGTAGATGATCTGCCGGTCGTTCGCGGAACCGATGATGGCTTCCACTTCGATCTCCACCATCATCTCCGGAAGCATAAGGTCGGGAATACCAAGCAACGTCAGCGGTGGCCTTAAGTCGCCGAGGATGTCCAGCCGTGCTTTCCGATGTCCATCGGAGTTCGTGACATCGGTGAGGAAGGCCTTGGAATAGACGACATCGGCCATCGTGCCGCCGGCCTCTTCTATCGCCGACTGAATGGTCTCCATCGTGATTTGCGTTTGCGCGTAGAGGTCGCCGGGGCTGGCAACGCCGCCGCCATCCTGTAGCGCCGTGGTGCCGGCGACGAAGATTCGGTCGTCGACGCGGACGGCCCGAGAGTAACCATACGCCTCTTCCGTGGGACGGCCTGAGGAAATGCGCTGCGCATTCTTCTCCGCGCCGTCGACGGCATCGAATTCGATTTCGATCAGCTGTGCGGGCCGCGCAAGCCGGTTCACGCCGACGAGGGTGGAAGCCGGCCGCACGTCGCAAAAATACTTGCCGAGCGCCCGCGCCGCATCGTCGGCGACGCTCATATCCGTGATGTAGGTTCGGGTCCGCACCACGTCCTCAAGGCGTCCGCCTGCCTTGCCCATGCTCTGCCGCGCAATTTCGACGATGGCATCGACCTGCTTCGCGACATCGCCGACACCGATCACATTGCCCTCGGTATCGATGGCCGTCGTTCCTGACTGCATGACCATGTCTCCGACACGCAGAGCGCGCGAATAGTGGGCCAGATGTTCCAAGGGCCGGCCGGAACCGACATTGATGCGGCGATAGGTACCCATGACTCTTTGTCCTTTGTTCGACTGCGTTGTGAAAGCGTAACAGCAACACACGCGATGGTCATTACGCGAAATTGTTTGTCGCTGTTGATCGCGATAGGCTGAGGCAAAGTCATCAGTAGGGACGACATCATGGGATTAACCGTTGAACCGTTAACACCTGCTTTCGGTGCACGCGTATCGGGGTTTTCTATTCGGGGCGGCTTCGACGACAGGGTTTTGGCCGAGATCGAGGCCGCCTTCGAAGAATATTCCGTGCTGTATTTCCCCAGTCAGCCGGTGGATGACGACGAGCAGATTTCATTCTCCGAGCGGCTCGGAGTGCTGGAAGGGACATTGCCCGGTGCTGTCGGGGCGGGAACCAAAGTCGCGCGGATTACGAATGTCATGCCCGATGGCACCTTAAAGGACCCCAACGGTCAGCAGGCATTGTTCACGCGCGCCAATATCTTTTGGCACACGGATAGTTCCTTCAAGCCGGTACCGGCAAAGGCGTCCCTGTTATCGGCGCGGCGCATACCAAACGCGGGTGGCGATACGGAGTTTGCTTCTACCCGTGCGGCCTATGAGTCGTTGCCGCCATCGACGCAGGCACGACTCGAAGGCCTTATCGTGATTCACGACATTGCGCATTCCCGGGCCATGCTGACGCCGGAAGCGTTGAGCGCGGAACAGCGCGCGGCAATGCCGCCGGTCGAGCAGTCACTCCTGCGCGCGAACCCGGTCAACGGCCGGAAGTCGCTTCTGATAGGCAGCCACACCGCGCGCATCAAGGGTTGGAGCGAAGCGGACTCGAAGGCACTGCTTGAGGAGCTGATGGCCGCGACGATTAGGCCGGAACACACCTATCGTCACAAATGGACGGTTGGCGACATCGTGATGTGGGACAATCGCGCCGTTCTACATCGCGGGCATGAATACGATGAAATCAATGACCGCCGGCTGATGATCAGGACGACGCTGGCCGGTTATGGGCCAACGGTCGTGGATGGTGCGATCCAAGCGGAGCTATAGCGGGAAAACGAGCAGTATATCGATCCGCCGGGAATCGAGCACGACGATGCGCCGGCGGAACTTCGGTGTTTTCCCCGAGACATCGAGAGAGTCCAGATACTTGCCGCTGGCGAATGTTTCCATGTCACCGTTTTGCATGGTGCGCGTGACGATGAAATTCGTGCGCGCGCTGAAGGTGTCTGACGAGGTGCGGTGCAGCCGGGGCCGTTCGATCACGTGGGTGTAGCGGTGCGGTTCGAAGATATTCGCCTGCCGCATCGCCTTGACCCGATCCTGCATCATGCCCTTGCCGTCGCAATGCATGACGCCGATCGCATGGCCGGCCTCGTAGCCTTCCTGCGAAATGACCTGATAGAAGCCGTTGTCGATGAAGTATTCCGGCCACGCTTCGACGCGGTCATCATCGATGCTGTGGACGTAGTCGGAGAACATGTCCTCAATCAGGATTCGTAGGACGGCCTCGTCGCGTTCGACGACGGCGGAGAGTTCGGCGCTCATGTTTCGAACCCCATGATTTCACGGTAGCCTTTCCAGAAACCACGGATCGCCGTCTCGGTGGCACGGGAGCCTTCGCTGGGCGCCACATCGAGGCCTCCCATTTCGAGGAACTCTGCCGCATCGTCCGAACTGCCGCGGGTGCCGCGCTCGACGAACTCGTTGATGCAACCGTCCTCGAGCGAGACCAAACCGCCGGCGCCGGTCAAGTTGGCCTGGTTGGTGCGCATACGGGTTTTCTCTTCATCGTCGTCTTCGTAGCCGAGATACAGCCAGAACAACTCCGTTCGGTCGATGCCGCGTGGCACGAAGTAACGGACGGCGAGCGAGTTCAGGGTCAACTGCACGGCCAGCGTCGGGAACAGCGCCTGGATGCTGTGCGTGATCCCGTCTTCGAATTCCGGCCAGGTTTCCAGCATTTCCGGTGCGGCGAGTTGCGAATCGTATTGGGCGGAATGCACGTTAGCGGCTGCGTATTCCTCGCTTTCCTGCAAGGTGGCGCGCTTGGCATAGCTGATGCTGTGCCGGCCGTCGTCGGACAGGGCGATGCCGCCATCCATGTCCAGCCGGTTGACTTTGAAGGTCGTGTAGAAGGTATGCAGCAAGGTCGCGTGATAGGAGTCGCGGACATTTTCTGCGTAAAGCTTCCAGTTATGCTTCATCATCTGGCTGTGCGAGCCGAGCAGCTTCAGCGGCCGCGACAGGTTGCGCTGCAGATGATGGTCCATGACCGTTCCGAAATACGCCGCGGCGGGCCTGGTTTCCGCGGAGAACGTGCCTAGGACCATGCCGCAATAGACTTCTACCCGCAGCGGCTCCATGCGGTGCTTCTTCGGATCGAAATCCTTCGGCATGCCACCCTTTCCCTTGATGCCATTGCGGAAGGCGACGCCGTTAAGCCTGCCATCGAGAGTGTAGCTCCAGGAATGATAAACGCAGGTCAGATTCTCGCGGTTGCCACGCTCCTTCAGGCACACCAGCGCGCCCTTATGGGCGCAGCGGTTGACCATCGCATTGACGTCGCCGTTCTCGCCCCGCGTGACGACGACGGGAATCTCGCCGACGAAGGTGGTCTTAAAATCGCCGGGATTGGGGATGTCGATCTCCAGGCACAGTAAACTCCAGATCGGTCCGCGGAAAATCTTCTCCTGCTCCTGGGCGTAGATATCCGGGTCGGTATAGAGGCGGTAGGGCACGCGCGTGACGCCGCCTTCGGGCCACCGGAAGGAACCGTTCGATGGTGTCGCTGCGGTTTCTGTCATGGCGAAATCACCTAAGTCTCTCAATTCATATTTTCATTCGAGCCAAATTCGACGGCGATGTCCAGCCAGCGCTGCTGCGTCACGGTGGCGCGGTCGCCGCGCCGCAGCAGTGCCGTAGTCGTTTCCGACTCGATAACGGCCGGCCCTGTAATCACCTGGCCTGCCGGCAGGATATCAAGATCGTAGATCGGTGCGTCGATCCAGCCCTCGAGATAGATGCGGCGATGCGCGACGGGCGCGGCATCGGGGCCGGTAGAGACCGGTTCTTCATCCGGCGTTTCCGGCAGAACGCCGACGACGGCGACCCGTGCGTTGACCAAGACGACTTCCTGATCCTTCAGCGAATAGGTGAAGAGTTCTTCATGCCGCGCATGGAAGCGTTCGGCGACATGCGACATCAGATCTTCCGAGTCCCAATCGACCGAGTCGAGTGGCACGTCAACTTCGAAGACCTGTTCGCCATAACGCATGTCGGCCAAACGGCTCAGCTTGACCGGGCCGTCGAACCATTCGGCGAGACGCTGACGCCCTTCCGCTTCCATATCGGCAAAAAGGCTGCGAAGGGCGTCGGCATTCAGCGCCCCCATATCGCCGACATGAGTCCGGGTGACTTCGAAGCGCAGATCGGACGCCAGCATGCCCCAAGCGGACAGGACGGAGGCGACGCGCGGTGCGATGACGCGGCCGATTTCTAATTGCCGGGCGAGATCCGTCACATGAAGTCCGGCGGCGCCGCCAAACGACAGTAAGGCAAAACGGCGGGGGTCGACGCCGCGCCGGACGGAAATCAGACGAATGCCTTCCGCCATGTTGGTGTTGACGACCTGATGGATGCCCGCGGCGGCGGCCGTCTCGTCGATGCCCAATGCCTGCGCGACACCGCGAATGGCGGTTTTCGAGGCTTCGATATCGAGCTGCTGCCGTCCGCCCAGGAAATTCTCGGCATCGAGATAACCGAGTGCCAAGTTGGCATCCGTGACGGTGGGTTCGGTGCCGCCTTGGCCATAGCAAGCGGGGCCGGGATCCGCACCGGCGCTCTGCGGGCCGACATGCAGGACGCCGCCCGGGTCGACATGCGCGATCGATCCGCCGCCCGCGCCCAAGGTCACGATATCGAGGCTTGGTAGGGCGACTCGTTCGTTGGCGACGGCGCGGTTGGTGGACAGTGTTGGCTCGCCATTGACGATCATCGAGATGTCGCTGCTGGTGCCACCCATATCGAATGGAATCAGGTTGTCGACACCCAAGAGACGCGCCGAATGCCGTCCGCCGCCAACGCCGCCCGCCGGTCCCGACAGAACCGTGCCGGCCGCGAGGCGGACCGCTTCCGCGACCGGCGTGACGCCGCCATGCGACAGGATGATCAGCAGCGTGCCTTCGTAACCCGCATCGCGCAGCCGGTCGGCAAGGCGTGTCAGGTAGCGCTCCAGAATGGGACCGACATATGCGTTGACCACGGTTGTCGAAACGCGCTCGAATTCCTTGATTTGCGGCAGGACCTCGGACGACAGCGACACATAGGCATCGGGCAGCGCCTTGGCGAGCGCGGCCCGCGTTGCCGCTTCGTGACTTGGGTCGCGATAGGAATGAAGGTAGCAGACCGCGACGGACTCGACATCCGCCGCCTTCAGGTCGGCGATTGCCTTGTTGAGCGAACGGCGGTTCAGCGGCGTGCGGATATTGCCGTCCGCATCCAGCCGTTCGCGGACGCCGAGCCTTAAATGCCGTGGCACGAGCGGTTCTGGCGGGGCGAGGCGGAGATTGTACCGTTCGGGCTTCAGGCCCTCCCGCATCTCCAGAACGTCGCGGTGCCCCTCCGTCGTCAGCAGACCGACGCGCGCGCCCTTGTGTTCCAGCAGCGCGTTGGTCGCGACGGTCGTGCCGTGCACAATCCGCTCCGCCTGCTGCAGAAGCGATGTCAACGAGAGTCCCAGCCGCTCCGCCAGGCGGTTCAGCCCGTCGATGACGCCGATGGATTGGTCCTGCGGTGTCGAAGGGGCTTTGGCGAGGGTGACACGGCCTGTGTTTTCTATCGCGACGACATCCGTAAAGGTGCCGCCGACATCGATCCCGATCCGGTACATGATTATGCCTTGTCGCTGACGAGACCGTTGCGGATGTCGCGGGCGTGCGCTTCAGGTGATCGCTTTGCCGGGTCGCCCCAACCGCCGCCGCCGGCGGATTCGACCACGAAGACGTCGCCTGCCCGAACCGAAATGCCTTCTTCTTTGGTCTTCAGGGGACGCGCTGCCCGGCGTTTGGAGCGCAACGTATAGCGATGCGGTAAGCTATCCTCGCCGCCGACCATGCCGCACGAACCGTGCCGCGCGCCTTCGCCGGCCGTATTCGCGATGCAGTCGGTTTCGGTTTCGACGACCAGCTCCATCTCGGCACCGGCGCCGCCACGAAATTGCCCGCCGCCGCCGGAGTTTGGGCGGAATTCGTGCTTTTGGAAAAACAGCGGGAAGCGGCTTTCGGCGACTTCGACACTGCCGAATTTCAGACCGCCGGTGGAATGCCATTCGCCGGCCGTATGCCAGCCGTCGCCGCCGGAAGAGGCGCCAGCCCCAGGGCGAGCATGGAACATGTGCCAGATGAACGGTTTGCCGTTTCGGGGGTCTTCGCCCTTGATGGCGATGCGGAACCGTTTTCCCCATCCCGCCATTGCCCGTTTCGGACAGGCGGGGGCTAGGGCCTTGATGATCGCTTCGATAATTTCCTGGCCGCAATGGCTGGTGCAGAGCGTGACCGGCGCGCCTTCATCGGCCCAGACAATCGTACCGGGCTTGGCGATGAACGAAATCGGTCGGAAGGTCCCGCCGTTTTTCGGCGTGTCGGGATCGATCAGAAAGGCGATGGCCATGCCGACCGCCGAGCGCGTATTGGCGTAGGACGAATTGACGAAGCTGGTCACCTGCGGGTCGGAGTCCGAAAGATCGATTTCCAAATCGCTGCCTTGCTTGGTGACTTTCGCGTGGATGCGGATATCCTCGTTGCCGCGCCCATCATCGTCGAGCAAGGCCTCGCCGTGATAGACCCCGTCCTTCCATTCGCTGAACACGCCCCGGGCCTGGCGCTCGGAAGCGTCGAGTATGGCGTCGACAGCTCTGCATACAACGGTGCCGCCATATTCCGCCATCAGCGCGCCAAGCCGCCGCTCGCCGATATGCACGGAGCCGATTTGCGCCGCCAGATCGCCGTGAAAGTCGCGGGGGTGGCGGACATTCGCGGCCAGCATGCGCAACAGATCTTCGCGCAGCT
>WLWY01000013.1:130000-146318 GCA_012103325.1 Alphaproteobacteria bacterium | reverse complement strand
CGGCAAATTTGCATCTTACCGACGCATACGGTCTCGCGAAGTATTGCAAGGCAATTCCCTTAGTGACAGCAGAGGATTTCGCTGCATCCCTTGCCTTGGCTGGAGCAACGCCAACTGAATACGGGCCAGCCGCCAATACGGAATCTTGAGGCTACCTGAATCTCATTTGGAAGGGCCTGATTGAGGTCCTCCACTTGCGACCGTCGTGGCATACGCCAAGGCGAGAACAAACGCCAACGCTGCAACACTGCAAAGCGCCAGATACATAATTTCTCCGTCGGTCATCCCGCTACTTCCCTTCGCGTTTGTGTGATGCTGCCAAAACTCAATCACACGGGATGAAGAAAAATAGGAAACCAGTCGGGACTTCCGCATTGATTCAGATCAATGCGTATTCTCGATACTTTATGCGTTGAACCGCAGCTACTTCAAACTGACCGAAGACCGGGCGGGGGCGAATCCGAAGTCGTATCATCGCTATCGTCATCGTCTGTATCCAACGGCGGATCGTCGGCGTCGTCGTGAAGCCGCTCGGCTTCCTCCTTCAACCGATGAAACGAACGGATCGAAAAGGGAAAGGTCGACAGATACAAGATCGCAACCAGCGTCAGAACCATCCAGGGACGGCCGGCGAACCCAGCGAACATCAAAGCGATCACGACGAGGAGGGGCAACACGTAGGGCTGCGGCACCTTTAAACGCTTAAACGAAAAAGTCGGCACCCGGCTGACCATCAGGCTGGCCATCACGATGGCCCAACCGCCAGCAACGATCGGGTGAGAGGCGGCCTCTACCCCGAACGCTAGATCAACGACGATCGGCAACAGCGACATCAATGCGCCAGCCGGTGCGGGAACCCCGGTAAAATAGTTGTAGGCGTATGGCGGCAGCTTGCCGAGCATGCTGTTGAATCTTGCCAACCGCAAACCGCAGCAAACGATAAAAAACAGTGCGACGGCCCAGCCGACTCCGCCCGCCGCCTGCAGCGACCAGAAGTACAGAACAAGCGCCGGCGCGACACCGAAACTTACGATATCCGACAGGGAATCAAGCTGCGCACCAAAGTCACTAGATGCATTCAGTATACGGGCCATACGGCCATCCAACGCATCCAGTATCGCCGCCAGAATGATCGCGGCCACGGCAAAATTCCAATGCTGCTCGACCGCAAAGCGAATGGCCGTAAGTCCTGCACACGCCGCGGAAACCGTAATGATGTTCGGGATCAACTTACCAATGGTCAATCCCTTGAGCCGTGGTATTCGACGCGGTCCGCGCAGGCGTCTTCGACGGCGGGATCGTAACATCAGCGTATATCCCCCTCCGCTGCCGAGGTATTGGTCGTCAAATCAGCCAAAACCGTCTCTCCCGCAACACTTGTCTGCCCGACGCATACCAAAGGCGAAACGCCGTCGGGCAGGTAGACATCAACCCGGCTGCCGAAACGGATCATACCAAACCGCTCGCCGGCCCGGACGTTCTGGTCAATGGTTAGCGTACACAATATCCGGCGCGCGACCAGCCCCGCGATCTGCACGAATGCAACAGTGCGGCCATCCGCCGTGACCATGCACACCGTCTGACGTTCATTGTCTTCACTCGCCTTGTCGAGCGATGCGTTCACAAATTTTCCGGGACGGTAGGCAAGGCGCGTGATAGTCCCGTCGATCGGGATCCGATTAACGTGAACGTTAAAAACATTCATGAATATGCTGACGCGGGTCAGTTGCTGATCGCCCATTTCTAGTTCGACCGGCGGCGCAACCCGTTCGATCATCTGCACGACCCCGTCCGCCGGGCTCACCACGAGGTCCGCACGCGTTGGTGTCACGCGTTCCGGATCGCGAAAAAAGTAGACACACCAGGCTGTCAGGATAAACCCAGGTACAAGCAGCGGCGTCCAAAACCATCCAAGCAAGATTGCCGCCACGAAAAAGGCGCCGATAAACGGCCATCCTTCGCGATGGATCGGAACCATTACGGTCTTCAGCACATCCTGCACTACCTTCTTAACTCCTTACCAAAATGTAGATATCCGTGGCCGTCAATTGGTTTGCGGCAGCGCAAAGACCTGTCCCGGGTAAATCAGGTCCGGGTCGAGGATCTGGGCCCGGTTGGCAGCGTAGATCAATGTGAAATTCGTCCCGCTCCCCATCGTGCGGCGAGCGATTCGCCAAAGACTGTTGCCGGGCTGAACGATAACAAGTGCCTCGCCATTCAATCCTGCGACACGCTCGGCCCGGGAGAACGGTATCTCCACGCGCGCGACAACCTGCCCTCCGGAAATCGCATCGACGCGAAGCTTGTATATTCCCGGCAGCACCGTCTGATCCGGCTCGACACGCCACTCGCCTTCTTCCGTCGTGGTCGCCTGCCCTACCAGCTTATTGTTCAAATAGACCCGGACGTTGGTACCCGGCTTACCCTTGCCGCCGATGCTGATATTTCCGGCATCGTTGTAATCGACGACTTCAACAGAAAGACTGCCTTTTCGTACGCCGCCCTCTTCCGTCGGTTTTTGCAGAACGCGGCTGGGTCGGCTTCCGTCACGTTGAACGAGGACGGCAAGCGGTCCCTTGACCGTGGTGGCGCCTTTTTCAGCAACAACGCCCGGTGTAGGGGGGGTGCGCGACGGAACAGACAGGACAACAACAGCTTCCGACTCGAAGGCTGTACCGTCCGGATTCGTCGCAGAAAGACTAAGCTCACGTTTTCCTTCGGGAAGCGGCTCCGTCGGCAGATACACCCATTCGCCACGCTCGTCTGCGGTGACGGTCCCGATTAGCTTACCGCTATCGTAAACACGCACCTCCGCCCCCGGCGCGGCGCGACCGGCGATGACGGTATCCCCTTCCGGATTGATTCGGACGACGTCGAATGCCGGCTTGATTGGTCCGCTAGGTTTGTCTGCTTCCGTCCGTGCCGGAACCGTCGGCGCAGGCCCCTCGCCCCGGCGATAGGCAGCGACCGGAGGTGGCGCCGGCACTGGAATTCCAGAGCCCCGCGCGGACGCGCTGGGCGGCGGCGGAATATTTGGCGATGTCGCGGAAGTTTCAGCGACGTTGACCGTTTCGCCGTTCAGCCAAAAATTCAAACCAATGGCAACCGCAATCACCACCAATCCCAAAACGCCGATGATCAGAAACCGTCTCAAGACGCCTCAATTTTGTGTCGTGCCACCACGGCGCAGACGAACCGCTCGCCTACAGTTTACTACGTAATACGCAGCCGCGGCCAGTGCAATGCAGCACACGCTCAGGACGGCCCCTCATCGGGCGGAAGGGCCTTCAGATATTCGGCAATCGCCCGTAGGTCCTCATCCGTCAGATGGCTTGTACCGTTTTCGACGACTTCGGTCATTGCGCCCCCAACGAAGTCGCCATCGGGAAGGCTGCCATCCTGCAGCAATGACACAATGTCCTTTTTGCTCCAACTGCCAATGCCCTTCTTCGGATGCGGTGTGATGTTGGAAACGCGCTTGCCGTCCGGAGCGTTTTTATTACCCGCAAACTCGCGCGTCTTATCGAGGCCTCCGATGAGATTGCGTGGGGTGTGGCATTCGCCACAATGACCAAGGGCATGCGTCAGATACGCGCCCCGATTCCATTCCGGCGACTTTTGCGGATCAGGTACGAAGCGCCCCGAATCGAAATACAGCCAGCGCCAGAATTCCACGGAGAACCGAAGATTGAACGGAAAGATTAGGTCGTGATCGCGGTTCGGCTCCGAAACGGCAGGCACGGACCGCAGATAGGCCCAAAGATCCCGCAGATCGTCATCGGTCATACCGGTATAGGACGAATAGGGAAACGCGGGATAGTAAACCGAACCGTCTCTTGTTTTGCCCTCCCGCATGGCGGCAACGAAATCGGCAAAGCGCCACTCGCCAATGCCATGGGTCTTATCCGGCGTAATGTTCGGCGTATAAAAGTCGCCGAACGGCGTCTCCATACGCCGTCCACCTGCGAGAAACTTGCCCTTCGGCTTCACGCTGGTATGGCATCCGGCACACCCCGCCGCCTTGAACACGTAGGCGCCGCGCGCCACCTCGTGATCCTCTGCGGCAGCCCCCACAGGATAGAGGAACGGGACAAACCAAAGGCCTACCCGAAGCACGGAACGCCAACCAAATCCTGCACCCGCTTTCTCTGCTCCACGGCGATTTCGCATCAAGGCTGCACTCCTGGATAGACGGTAACAAGGATGAAGGTGTCTTGATCATCTTAAAACGAATTTCCACGACAAACACCCTTCAGTGGTCCAGCCGATTGCGATTTGCGTGATCGCCCCGGGTCGCCTAAGTAAAGCCACGGCTTCGCACAAAGTGGGAATCGCGACCATGACGAATATCAGATCACTCTGTGTCTACTGCGGATCATCGAGCGGGGTTCGCGAGACCCACCGCAATGCCGCCCACGCGTTAGGAGCGACCCTGGCAAAGGCCGGCATCCGCCTTGTCTTCGGCGGCGGCCGGGTCGGCCTCATGGGCGTGGTTGCCGACGCCGCGCTCGAAAATAACGGCGAAGTCATCGGCGTGATCCCAAAATTTCTGGAACAGCGCGAAGTCGGGCACTCCGAGTGCAGCGAGTTGATCGTTACCGACAACATGCATGACCGGAAACTTAAGATGGCAACACTGTCGGATGCCTTTGCGATTCTGCCGGGCGGGCTCGGCACGCTCGACGAGACGTTCGAGATCCTGACGTGGAAGCAACTCGAACTGCACGACAAGCCAATCGTCATTATCGATATCGACGGCTATTGGAAACCGCTTGCCGCGTTAATCGAGTCTCAGATCACGGAGAACTACGTTCGTGCCGAGTACCGGAACTTGTTCACCATCGCACCAACAGTGGCCGAGGTTTTACCGATGCTCGAGGCGATGCCGCCAGAGCGGTTTTCACTCGAGTCGAAATGGCTCTAACGATCGACCGTCAGCAGATCACGTTCCCCACGGTTTGATCGTGTCCTTCAACTTCTTATAGCCCTCGATAAAGCCGGGCCGCTCGCCCGCATACACTTTATCGAACGTATCGAGCGCCGCTTCCAGCCACGCGCGAAGTTCCTTGTTGTCCGGGTTCGCATCGAGATAGGCGTCGCGGATCAGGACGAAGTGAATACGGGGATCGTAGGGCCGCTTGGTTCCGCCCATCGACTCGTCGCCATCCAGCAGACGCAGCAGCATCGCATCGGCGGACCCCAACGTTTGCTCATGAATCGGCGGTCCCTCCATACGATACATGACCGACGTCATATCCCGGCCGTTGCCGGTCGTATAGCCCATCTCACCCCAAAGGTTGTCCATTTTGGAGTCCGCGCCGACATGGTCGAGGACGAGCTGTCCAAAGCGCCGTAGCGGGTCGGAAACGTCGGCCAGCAAATCGGTCAAACGGTCACCGTCGAGGTCGGTCGCCAGCACGATACAATCCTGTTTTTCGATCAAATCCCAAAGCAGCAAGCCATAGTTGGTGTCGGCAATGTGCTGTTCGATCTGACCGCTCCAGGACTGCATTCCTTCTTTGAAATCCGACGGCAGCAAGGCAATGATGCGGTCGACATTTTCTTTGTGCTCCACGTAGCCGTCGACCGCCCACTTCCGGCCAACCGAGAATTTCGTTCCTTGCAGCAGCCATGACAGAAGCCCGGCATTAATGCCGTCTTCCATCGCCTGAGTCGGCTTGAACGCCACTCGGCCGAGCTTACCGCTATCATTGACCATCTTCAGGAACAGCCGGTTCGCATAGGCCATCTGAACCCCTGGCGTGTTCATTTCCGAATGAACGATACCGCTCTTCGGATCGACGTTGAACACGGCCTTGTCCTGGGAATAGGGAAGGCACGGCATGCAACGCACCGCGGTAATCGGCCCATAAGGGCGGACGTTGCAGAACACGCCTGCCTGTGTCCGCAGCGGCGCATTGCCGGACTTGCCCATCACGACGACCCTGCCGCCTTTGCCATCATTGACGTAGGCGTCACCGGCCGTGGACCATTTGATCGACGTCGCGGGCATGTTTCCGAACCAACTCAGGCATTCGAGCTTGGTATCGTGCCGGTACTGCGACCACATCGGAACGCCGTAGTAAGGAAGGCCGAGGACATCGATCGCCGCGATCGTACCCAACAACGCATAGGCATCGGTCAGCGAATGCGCGATCGGATTTACCTTCCCGTCGTGGTTTCCACCCTGCCAGATAACGGCGTCGGGGTATCCGGTCGGCCGGACATCCGTTGGCTCGAACAGTTCACCGAGAAGGCCGGCCAGGTCGCCGCCGTCAGCCTCGGTCCGCACGATTTTCATGAGATCTAGCATATTGGTGTCTTTCTATAAATTGCGTAGGTCGGGTCCGTCGCCTGCCATGACGAACCGGGGCGGGCGGCAGATTAACGCGCTGCAGCGCCTCGGGCAATGACCAGCCGGAGCGCCGAAACGTTGTTTGGACAAATTCTCCCGACAAACGATTAAGAGGCGTCAGGCGCGTGACATTTTAGCCGCCTGGCGACACGCACATGAAACTAATGCGAGACTTCTTCAGCATCGGGCAGTCGTTCAAGTATTTGTCGACCTGCCAAGGCGTCACGGCCGTTGCTCCTTTGCCGCACGCTTCCAAGGCAACCGCCTCGATTTCAGCCCGACCATGATCACCGTCATCGTAGCAAACCGAGACGATATCGCTCCGGTCGGGAGAAACGTTTAGTGGGTTCGCCGTTTTTGTCGGTGGCAAGTCCGCACAGGCGGCAGTCAGGACGCACAATGCCCCCAAAATCAGGAGCCGTCGCCCGCTGCCCCACAACAGCATTAGTGCGTGAGCTCTCGCATGGCCGAGTCCAGACCTTCCAACGTCAGCGGATACATCCGGTCTTCCATCAATTGAGACAACACTTCGATGGACGGTGTGTAGCTCCAGCTTCGCGACGGTTGCGGATTGAGCCAGACAGCATGTTTATAGGTCATTAGCAGCCGCTGCATCCAGACAGCACCAGCCTCCTCGTTCCAATGCTCCACACTGCCGCCGGGGTAGGTGATCTCGTAGGGGCTCATCGTCGCATCGCCGACAAAGATCAGCTTGTAGTCCGACGGATAGGTCCGCAGGACTTCCCACGTATCGATCCGCTCATTGTGGCGGCGGCGATTGTCCTTCCAGACCGTCTCATACGGGCAATTGTGAAAGTAGAAGAATTCGAGGTTCTTGAATTCCGTGCGTGTCGCGGAGAACAGCTCCTCGCAAATCTTGACGTGGTCGTCCATCGAGCCGCCGATGTCGAGGAACAGCAGCACCTTGATCGCATTCTTGCGCTCCGGGACCATCTTGATGTCGAGATAACCGCCATTATGCGCCGTCGCCTTGATGGTACCCGACAGGTCGAGTTCCGTTGCCGCTCCATCGCGCGCAAAGTTGCGCAACCGGCGCAGCGCCATTTTGATATTCCGCGTGCCGAGTTCGATCGTATCGTCCAAATTGCGGAAGTCCCGCCTGTCCCAAACCTTCACTGCCCGGCGGTGACGCGACTCCTCCTGGCCGATACGAATTCCTTCCGGGTTGTAACCGTAAGCGCCGAACGGAGAGGTTCCAGCGGTACCGATCCACTTACTGCCGCCTTGATGGCGTTTCTCCTGTTCGGCCAATCGCTGACGAAGCGTCTCCATCAGTTTCTCCCACCCGCCGAGCGCTTCGATTTGCGCCTTTTCTTCATCGGTCAGGAGCTTCTCGGTAATCTTGCGCAGCCATTCTTCAGGAAGCTCGACCGGCATGTCCCCTTCCGGCGCTTCCAGCCCCTTGAACACATGCCCGAAGACCCGGTCGAACCGGTCGAGATGCCGTTCGTCCTTCACCAGTGTCGCCCGACTCAAATAGTAAAACTCATCGACACTCGGGTCGATCACACGCGCTTTCATCGCGCCCATCAGCGTCAGATATTCTTTGAGGGACACCGGAAGGCCGGCGGTGCGCAGTTCGGTAAATAGGTTCAAAAACATCGATCAACCCCGATCTTCGACACCGTCACATGAACAACGGATACGCTTAACTCCCGCTCTGCTCGCGGCGCGCCATGAAGGCGAGGCGCTCGAACAGTTGGACGTCCTGCTCGTTCTTCAATAGCGCACCATACAAAGGCGGAATGAGTTTCGTCGTATCCTTGCTGCGCAACACGTCGGGCGGAATATCCTCGGCCATTAGAAGCTTGATCCAGTCCAGCAACTCGGACGTCGACGGACGCTTCTTCAGTCCCGGAACGTCGCGCACATCGTAGAACAGGTTCAGCGCCTCACGTACCAATTCAGCCTGTATGTCCGGATAGTGAACGTCGATAATCTTCTTCATCGTATCGCGCTCTGGGAACGCGATGTAATGAAAGAAACACCGGCGCAGGAAGGCATCCGGCAGTTCCTTTTCATTGTTCGAGGTGATGATGACGACCGGCCGATTGCTTGCCTTCACGATTTTCCGGGTCTCGTAAACGAAGAATTCCATCCGGTCGAGTTCGAGGAGCAAATCGTTCGGGAATTCGATATCGGCTTTGTCGATCTCATCAATCAATAAAACAGGCCGCTCGTCTGCATCGAAGGCTTCCCAGAGCTTGCCCTGCAAGATGTAGTTGGAGATGTCCTTGACACTCTCGTCGCCGAGCTGGCTGTCGCGCAGTCGGCGCACCGCATCATATTCGTAAAGTCCTTGCTGTGCCGTGGTGGTCGATTTCACGTGCCATTCGATAAGCGGCATGTTCAGCGACTGCGCCACTTCCTGGGCAAGAATGGTCTTGCCGGTGCCGGGCTCCCCCTTTACCAGAAGCGGCCGTTCCAATACGACCGCGGCGTTGACCGCGACCATGAGATCTTCCGTAGCGACATAGCTGTCTGTGCCTTCGAAGCGCATACTATTTTCCTGCTCCAGTAAAATTTCGGCGGAAGACTAGGCGGCGGGACCGGACCGATCAACCCCGGTCGGCCAAAGCCGCTTCAATCGCAGCAATCGCCTTGTCCGCCGCGGCCCCTTCCGGGCCGCCGGCCTGCGCCATGTCCGGCCTGCCGCCGCCGCCTTTGCCGCCAACAGCAGCCGAGCCGGCCCGCACGAGATCGACGGCACTGACCTGAGCCGTCAAATCGTCCGTGACGCCAACCACCAGGGACGCCTTGCCTTCTATAACGGACACCACAGCGACGACGCCGGAACCGATTTGAGATTTCAGCGAATCGACAAGCGGCTTCAGCTCCTTGGCCGGAACGCCATCGAGCGTCCGGGCCGTCAACGCAACCCCGCCAACATCCTTCGCTTTCGGTGCTTCATCCGCTTGTCCGCCGCCGCCCATGGCAACCTGCCGGCGAAGCTCGGACACCTCGCGCTCCAGCCGGCGCCGCTCCTCGACAAGGCCCGCAATGCGTTCCGGAAGATCGTTCGGCGCGGCCTTGAGTGCCGCCGCAGCTTCCCGCAATTTGGCCGCCTGCTGTTTCGCCTGCTCCACGGCAGCGGCCCCGGTCACCGCTTCGATCCGGCGCACGCCCGCCGCGACCGCACTTTCACCGGTGATTCGAAAATAACCGATATCGCCGGTGCGCGAGACATGCGTGCCCCCGCATAGCTCGACCGAGTACACGTTTGCCGGGCCCTCGCCCATCGCGACAACACGAACCTCATCGCCATACTTCTCGCCGAACAGCGCCAGGGCGCCCGCCTCGACGGCGTCGTCGGGCGTCATCAATCTTGTTGAGACTTCCGAGTTGCCTCGAATCCGCTCGTTCACCGCCGACTCAACCACGGTCAGTTCCGCATCGGATACCGGTTTGGGGTGACTGAAATCGAAACGCAAATAATCCGACGCGACAAGCGAGCCCTTTTGCGTCACATGATCGCCAAGCGCGCGGCGTAGGGCTTCATGCATAAGATGGGTGACTGAATGGTTGGCACGCAATTGTGTGCGCCGTCCGCCCTCCACGTGAAGCTCAACGGCGTCTCCGACCTGCAGCGTACCTTTCCGGACCGTTCCGAGATGAATGTGCATGTCATCGAGTTTCTTTTGGGTGTCGCTAACGGCGAACTCCATGCCACCGGCGGCAAAAAGAATGCCCGTGTCGCCAACCTGGCCACCGGACTCTCCGTAGAAGGGCGTTTGGCTTACGATCACTGCGGCATCGGCCCCAGCTTCCACAAGTTCCACAGGCGCGCCGTCGGTAACAATTGCCGTAACGACCCCCTCCGCGCGTTCCGTTGCATAGCCCAGGAATTCGGTAGCCCCCACCGTCTCTCGCAAGTCGAACCAGACGGTTTCGGTCGCCGCTTCCCCCGAACCGGTCCAGGCCTTGCGCGCGTCCTCGCGCTGACGTGCCATGCACGCCTCGAACCCGTCGCTGTCCACGCCCTTGCCGCGGCCGCGCAGAACGTCTTGTGTGAGGTCAAACGGGAACCCGTACGTATCGTAAAGCCGGAACGCAACGTCACCAGGCAACGTTCCGCCCTCCCCCAGCTTGTCACTGGCCTCGTCGAGCAAACGCATGCCGCGCGCCAATGTGCTGTTGAAACGACTCTCCTCAAGTCGCAGCGTCTCGGTAATCAGCGCTTCCGCGCGGCCCAGTTCCGGAAACGCCTGCCCCATTGACTGCACCAGAATCGGCACCAGCCGCCATAGCATCGGCTCCTCGCTGCCTAGCAGATGCACGTGACGCATCGCGCGGCGCATGATCCGTCGCAGGACGTAGCCACGCCCCTCGTTCGACGGCAGAACGCCGTCCGCAATCAGGAAGCTCGACGAGCGCAAATGGTCGGCGATGACCCGGTGCGATACCGCGCTCTCGCCGTCCGGGTCGGAATTCGTATTATGCGCCGACGCTTCGATCAGGGATCGAAACAGATCGATCGCGAAGCTGTCATTGGTGCCCTGCATCGTCGCGGTGAGACGCTCCAGCCCCATACCGGTATCGATCGACGGGCGCGGCAGATCGACTCGCTCGTCCGCGGTGAGCTGCTCGTATTGCATGAAGACGAGGTTCCAGATTTCGATGAACCGATCGCCATCTTCGTCCGGACTTCCCGGCGGACCGCCTGGAATATCCGGGCCGTGGTCGTAGAAAATCTCGGAGCAAGGACCGCACGGTCCGGTATCGCCCATCGCCCAGAAATTATCCGACGTCGGGATGCGGATAATCTTGCTCTCGGGTAGACCGGCAATTTTCTGCCACAGCCCGAACGCTTCATCATCTTCTGAGTAGACGGTAACCAGGAGCTTTTCTATCGGGAGGCCAAATTCCCGGGTGACCAGATTCCACGCCAGCTCGATCGCCACGTCCTTGAAATAGTCGCCGAACGAGAAATTGCCCAGCATCTCGAAGAACGTATTGTGACGGACCGTATAGCCGACATTCTCCAAATCGTTGTGCTTGCCGCCGGCGCGCACGCATTTCTGAGACGTTACGGCTTGATTGTAAGGCCGCTGCTCCGCACCCGTAAAAACGTTCTTGAACTGCACCATGCCGGCGTTGGTAAAGAGGAGCGTCGGGTCATTGCGCGGCACGAGCGGCGACGACGCCACGACCTCATGGCCGTGGCTTCTGAAATAATCCTGAAACGCCGTCCTTATGTCATTGGCGCTCTGCATGAATTGGCCCTCTTTAGATACGCAACCGGAGCGGTCCGACCCGTTTTCTGCGGCTGCAAGCGAAGCGAACGGGTTTTAGCCCGCGCTTCCTATTCCTGTCCACCCGGGAACTGCCCCGAAAAAGACACCGTAATCTGCAATCTGCCTACCTCGGACTGGAAGATTGCGTCATAATTCAAGTAAGGTACCGGCCGTTTGACGAAAGCCTCGGATCCCACCAACGGAGTTCGCAGAACCATCATGTCTTCAAGCTGGCTTCGGCGTAGCATCAGCGCAGCTCTGGTCTGTTGTTCGGTCATATTGCCGTTCGCCGCGGCGCCCGCAGGGGCGCAAAATCCACATGCCAAAATCTTCGGCGACTGGCGCGTTCGCTGCAATACGCCCACTGGGGCGCCCTCAGGCTGCCAAATGTTTCAAAACGTGGTGGTGAAGGAAACCCGCCAGCCCGTCCTGCAAGCCGTTTTCGGCTACATGGACGGCGCCGACACGCCTGTCGGGGTCTTCGTCCTGCCGCTCGGCATCTATCTGCCGCCGGGCCTGACCCTGCAAATCGACAAAGGGCAGGTTTACGAGATGGCGCTGGAAATCTGCGGCCGGAAAGGATGCCGGGTGCGGTTCGGTATTGACGACAAATTGCTCGGCTTATTCAAGAGTGGCAGCATAGCCGAAGTCGCGTTTCAAAACGGTGTCCGCAAACCGATGCGGGTACCGCTTTCGCTGAAGGGCTTCACGGCGGCCCTGGGACAGCTTCGCTGAAGCCATCCCAGTTATCAGGAGCCTCGTCAGCCAACCGCATCCTTCTGCGGGTTCAGATCGTCCGTTTCGTCTTCTTTAGCCGTTTCTTCCGAGCCGCCCTTCAGCATGGTTTCCGCAAGCAGTCCCGCATTCTCGCGAATACGCCGCTCGATCGCTTCGGATATCTCTAGGTTTTCAAGCAGGAAGCGCTTTGCGTTTTCCCGCCCCTGCCCGATCCGCTGACTGTCGTAAGAGAACCAGGAACCAGACTTTTCGACGATGCCCGCATTCACGCCGTGATCGAGCAATTCGCCGGTCTTGGAAATGCCCTCGCCATACATGATATCGAATTCGACGACCTTGAAGGGCGGCGCCACCTTGTTCTTCACGACCTTCACGCGGGTTTGATTGCCGACCACCTCGTCGCGGTCCTTGATGGCACCGATGCGGCGAATATCGAGCCGGACGCTGGAGTAGAATTTTAAGGCGTTGCCGCCGCTCGTCGTTTCCGGATTGCCGAACATGACACCGATCTTCATCCTAATCTGATTGATGAAAATGACCATGCACTGCGAACGGGCAATCGACGAGGTGAGTTTACGCAACGCCTGGCTCATCAAACGCGCCTGCAGGCCGACATGGGTGTCCCCCATCTCCCCTTCCAGCTCCGCGCGCGGCACCAAGGCAGCGACAGAATCAACCACGAGCACGTCGATCGCACCTGATCGAACCAGCGTATCGGTGATTTCAAGCGCCTGCTCGCCGGTGTCCGGCTGCGAGATCAGCAGTTCGTCGAGGTCGACCCCGAGCTTGCGCGCATAGGCCGGATCGAGTGCGTGTTCGGCGTCGACAAAGGCGCACGTACCGCCGGCTTTCTGGGCCTCCGCAACAACATGCAATGACAGTGTCGTCTTGCCCGAACTTTCCGGTCCGTAGATTTCGACGACGCGCCCGCGCGGCAGCCCGCCGATACCAAGCGCAATATCCAGGCCTAGCGAGCCCGTCGAAACCGAGTCGATTTCAACGGCCTGTTCCTGGCCAAGTTTCATAATAGATCCCTTGCCGAAGGATCGCTCAATCTGCGTAAGCGCGGCGTCCAACGCCTTCGTCTTATCCATGATTTCCTTTTCAACGAGATGTAAAGCGGACTTCGACATAACCAACCCTTTCCATATCCCACAGCATCAGCAGGTTGTAAACAGATCGCCACTGTACCTCATTTGTTCTCATACGCAAGTTCTTTTTTTGTTCTATTTTTCTTTTGCACGAAAACCGCTTCCTTTCGCCGCCTTCTCGACAGATCGAATAGCAATCAGCGACGCGACAGCGCTCGGAAAACACCTTTGCCTATGGCCCGCCGGCTCGGTGTGCGCTAAGAACGGAGCCATGTTCGATACGCTTCTCATCGCCAATCGTGGCGAAATCGCCTGCCGGGTCATTCTCACGGCGCGGCGGCTCGGTATCCGCACCGTCGCCGTCTATTCGGACGCCGACGCGCAGTCGCGTCACGTCGCTCTGGCTGACACCGCCTATCACATCGGCCCCGCACCGGCGCAAGCCAGCTATCTAGATAAGAACCGCTTGATCGAGGCGATTCGCAATAGCAGCGCCGATGCCGTCCACCCCGGATACGGGTTCCTGTCCGAAAATGCGGACTTTGCCGAGGCCGTTGCCGCAGCCGGTGCTGTCTTCGTCGGCCCACCCCCCGAGGCGATTCGCGCCATGGGGTCGAAGAGCAACGCCAAGACGATCATGGGGGGCGCCGGCGTCCCGCTCGTGCCGGGCTACCACGGGGACAACCAGGACCCGGCTTTCCTGGCAGAAACGGCAAGCAAGATCGGTTATCCCGTTTTGATCAAGGCGTCGGCCGGCGGCGGCGGGCGTGGCATGCGGCGGGTCGATTCGGCGGCAGAGTTCGAAAAGGCGCTGGAAGGCGCGATGCGCGAATCCAAATCCGCCTTCGGCGACGACACGATGCTGATCGAGAAGTTCGTCACCCGGCCACGCCACATCGAAATGCAGGTTTTCGCCGACGCGCACGGGAACGCCGTCCATCTGTTCGAACGGGACTGTTCGATTCAGCGCCGGCATCAGAAGGTCGTCGAGGAAGCCCCTGCCCCCGGCATCAACACCGCCGTACGCGATGCGATGGGTGCTGCTGCCCTGGCGGCGGCAAAGGCGATCGGATACCAGGGTGCCGGCACTGTCGAATTTATCGTCGAGGGCGCACGGGCCGATCAGCCGGACAGTTTCTATTTCATGGAGATGAATACGCGTCTTCAGGTCGAACACCCGGTCACGGAAATGATTACCGGTGTCGACCTCGTTGCATGGCAACTGCAAGTCGCCGCCGGAGATCCTCTGCCTGTTGGCCAGGACGACATCATCGCAACCGGCCATGCCGTCGAGGTCCGCCTGTATGCGGAGAACCCGGCGCGGAACTTCATGCCGCAAACCGGACAGCTCGATCATCTGCGCTTTCCGGCCGACTCCGCGAATGTACGGATCGATACCGGCATTCGCGAGGGCGATGCTGTTTCAATGTATTACGACCCGATGATCGCGAAGGTCATCACCTGGGACAGCGACCGGGCGGCCGCACTGCGCCGGATGCGGGGTGCGCTTGCCGAAACGAAAGTCGCCGGTCTGAACACAAATTTGAGCTTCCTTTCGGCGATCGCCGCGCATCCCTCCTTTGCCGCAGCGGAACTGGAAACCGGTTTCATCGAAACCCATCTCGCCGACCTGGTGCCGGAAACAACGCCTGCGTCCAACGAGATCCTCGCCTTGGCGGGATTATCGGAACTGCTGCGGCTCAGATCAGACGCTACACAAGCGACCGCGATATCGAACGATCCGCATTCGCCTTGGTTTTTCGGCGATGCCTGGCGCGCGAACGGATGCGGCGACATCGAACTTCGCTTTCTCGATGGCGACATAGAACAGGTCTTGCGCGCCCGGCCGGAGAATGACGGCTATCGGATCGACCTTACGGATACGACGGCAGTGGTTCGCGGAACCGTCACCGAGAATGGATTGCTGCTTGCTGAGATCGATGGGGTCCGCATAGCCGCGACGGTGGTTGGCGACGGCACGTCCATGCAGATTATCGTTCACGGACAGAATCACCATCTGGGCCGTGTCGATCCCATGGAAGCGGCGGCGGCACAGGCCCTTGGCGGCAAGCTGACCGCACCGATGCCCGGCCGCGTCGTCGCGGTGCATGTCGCCGACGGCGAAAAGGTCAAGGCCGGCCAAAGCCTGATCGTCCTGGAAGCCATGAAAATGGAACATGTTATCGCGGCGCCGGCCGATGGCATCGTCTCGACCGTACGGTTTGCAGCGGGCGACCAGGTAATGGAAGGCGACGAGCTGCTCGCCATGGCCGATGCGTGAGCGAAACTCACATCGGAAAACCGATGCTGGACGGCTGCTATGCAGCGTTACGAAGT
This sequence comes from Alphaproteobacteria bacterium, assembly GCA_012103325.1. Taxonomy (GTDB): domain Bacteria; phylum Pseudomonadota; class Alphaproteobacteria; order UBA8366. The sequence continues at coordinate 130,542 of WLWY01000013.1, read as the reverse complement.
GCCGTGGCGGATAGGGTCAAAAGAGAGACAGGCGGCATGCCCGCGATCGACCCGGAGGTACTTGCCCGGGCCGAAATGGCCGTGGCGGCGTTGGGAATTGAGTTTGTCGATCGCATAAAAAACGAACTTTCCGAAAACCGCACACATGTCGAACACGCCGGCGACGATCCGGCAGCTTTGGACATTAAACAAATTTTCACCTTCGCCCATGATATGCGCGGCCAAGGCGGCAGCTTTGGATATCCGCTCATCTCCGAAATCGGCGGCTCGCTATGTCATTTCATCGAAAGCCGCGATCATTCGTTTCAAGCGGACGATATCACCGTGTTGCGCGCGCATCTCGATGCGGCAAACGCAATTATCTCTAGCGCCATGTCGGGCGAAGGCGATACTGTTTCCCGCGCCTTGATTGACAGCCTCGATGCCCTTGTTCGGAAGCAATTGACCGGGCAATTTTGAGCTCTCCAAAATATCGTACTCACTACTTTCGTTTTCACACTCATGCCCCTGCACATGCTTAAGCTTAGCGTCGGTATCGATGA
>WLWY01000013.1:0-127500 GCA_012103325.1 Alphaproteobacteria bacterium | reverse complement strand
CTTGTTTGGCCGGGGCATTTGGCATTGCGATTGTCCCGTCTTTTTTGCGCGGATATCGGGCCTGTAGCTCAGTTGGTTAGAGCGCGCGCTTGATAAGCGTGAGGTCGGAAGTTCAAGTCTTCCCAGGCCCACCATTAAACAATCAGAAGATTGTTTAATCCCCCGGAGGGACAGTCTGATGGCTGTTTGTTCTTGGGTGGGTTGATGGGCTGTTGGTTTGGGAAGACCGGAACCGGTTTTTGATCGGGGCCGTAGCTCAGTTGGGAGAGCGCCTGCTTTGCAAGCAGGAGGTCGTCGGTTCGATCCCGATCGGCTCCACCACCCTACGCTCTTCGAGCTCCGGGTGGTTAGCCACCTGGAGATCGTTAGATGTAGGCGTGCCCGTCGCAGCTTTAGCGGAGATGGGCTGTCCCCTTCTCCCCTCGCGGCAAGATTGATCGTGCCAGACAAGTTTGGAATATAGGAATTACGCGTGACCGTTTGTTCATGGTCACCGGTTCTAAAATATCGTGAAGACGTGATTGCGGCAGTACTTGTATCAAGCGGAGTCTGTTGTGTGTGGGGTTTGTCCCTGTGCGCGATGGATTCGACTGAATAGAAGATCAAGCATAAGAAGGGCATTTGGTGGATGCCTTGGCGCCAAGAGGCGATGAAGGACGTGATAGGCTGCGAAAAGCCGCGGGAAGCCGCCAATAGGCATTGATCCGCGGATATCCGAATGGGGAAACCCGGCCCATTAGGGTCATCGCATGGTGAATACATAGCCATGCGAGGCAAACCCAGCGAACTGAAACATCTCAGTAGCTGGAGGAAAGGACATCAACCGAGACTCCGTCAGTAGTGGCGAGCGAACGCGGACCAGGCCAGTTCCACTTATCGATCAACCAGAAGCGTCTGGAAAGGCGCACCATAGAGGGTGACAGTCCCGTATGGGTACAGGTTGATAGGTGGGCTCGAGTAGGGCGGGACACGTGAAATCCTGTCTGAACGTGGGGGGACCACCCTCCAAGCCTAAGTACTCCTTGGCGACCGATAGTGCACTAGTACCGTGAGGGAAAGGTGAAAAGCACCCCGATGAGGGGAGTGAAATAGTTCCTGAAACCGAATGCTTACAAACTGTGGGAGCGGGCTCACTCAAGGTGAGCCGCTCAGAAATCAGAAGACAGAAATCAGAAGACAGAAAGCGTTGGATTGAGGCGATGCGCCTCCTTTCAAACGGCTTCTGGCTTCTGGGTTCTGATGACTGACTTCTGGAGGGCTCGCTTTTAGCGAGCCCGTGACCGCGTACCTTTTGTATAATGGGTCAGCGACTTAATCTCTCGAGCAAGCTTAAGCCGATAGGCGTAGGCGCAGCGAAAGCGAGTCTGAATAGGGCGTACAGTTCGTGGGATTAGACCCGAAACCGAGTGATCTAGCTATGGGCAGGTTGAAGGTAGGGTAAGACCTACTGGAGGACCGAACCCACCTATGTTGAAAAATGGGGGGATGACCTGTGGCTAGGGGTGAAAGGCCAATCAAACTCGGAAATAGCTGGTTCTCCGCGAAAACTATTTAGGTAGTGCGTCATGTGTTTACCATCGGGGGTAGAGCACTGGATGGGCTAGGGGGGCGCGAGCCTTACCAAACCTAACCAAACTCCGAATACCGATGAGTACAGCATGGCAGACAGACGGCGGGCGCTAAGGTCCGTCGTCGAGAGGGAAACAGCCCTGACCGCCAGCTAAGGTCCCTAAGTTATGGCTAAGTGGGAAAGGATGTGGGAAGGCCAAGACAACCAGGAGGTTGGCTTAGAAGCAGCCATCCTTGAAAGAAAGCGTAACAGCTCACTGGTCTAGATTTAAGCCGTCCTGCGCCGAAGATGTAACGGGGCTCAAGCCATACACCGAAGCTGCGGATTCCAGAAGTCAGTTATCAGAAGCCAGAAACCAGAATGTGCAGTTTGCCGTTCTGGTTTGTGAAAGGAGAGACGATGTCGGATCGGGTTGAGAGTTTCGAAGACCTTGAAGTCTTCAAACGAGCCTATCGGATATCGTTGGAAGTCCATCGTGCGAGCTTGGACTTTCCTGCTATCGAGCAGTGGGCCCTGGGTGACCAGGTTCGACGGGCAAGCAAATCGATTTGCGCGAATATCGCGGAAGGGTTTGCGAAGCAACGCAGTTCGGCGGCAGAATTCAAACGTTATCTTCTGATTGCGACCGGTTCGAGTGACGAGATGCGGGTCTGGGCACGGTATTGCCTGGACTTGGGCTACATCGACGAGGCGATGTGGCGCCATTGGCGCGACGAGTACCATGAGGTCTCGAAGATGTTGGTGGGTCTGTCGAAGAACTGGCGGAAGCAATAAGCCTGGAAGTCCTCTGACTTTCTGGCTTCTGTTATCTGACTTCTGGAGTGGTAGCGGAGCGTTCCGTAGGCCTGTGAAGGGCAACCGTGAGGAAGCCTGGAGGTATCGGAAGTGAGAATGCTGACATGAGTAGCGATAAAGAGTGTGAGAAACACTCTCGCCGTAAGTCCAAGGGTTCCTGCGCAAGGCTAATCCGCGCAGGGTGAGCCGGCCCCTAAGCCGAGGGCGAAAGCCGTAGGCGATGGGAACGAGGTTAATATTCCTCGGCCTGCTGGGATGTGACGAATGTAGTAAGTTGTTCTTTCTTATCGGATTGAGAGGGCAGCGAATACGTTCCAGGAAATAGCCCCAGCTATAGACCGTACCCCAAACCGACACAGGTGGACTGGTAGAGCATACCAAGGCGCTTGAGAGAACTGCGTTGAAGGAACTCGGCAAAATGCACCCGTAACTTCGGGATAAGGGTGACCTATATTCGGGCAACCGAGTATGGGTGTCACAAAATTGGGGGTGGCGACTGTTTACTAAAAACATAGGGCTCTGCGAAGTCGCAAGACGACGTATAGGGTCTGACGCCTGCCCGGTGCTGGAAGGTTAAGAGGAGAGGTGCAAGCTTTGAATCGAAGCCCCAGTAAACGGCGGCCGTAACTATAACGGTCCTAAGGTAGCGAAATTCCTTGTCGGGTAAGTTCCGACCTGCACGAATGGCGTAACGACTTCCCCACTGTCTCCAACGCAGACTCAGCGAAATTGAATTCTCCGTGAAGATGCGGAGTACCCGCGGTCAGACGGAAAGACCCCGTGCACCTTTACTACAGCTTTGCAGTGGTATTAGGAGTGACATGTGTAGGATAGGCGGGAGCCTTTGAAGCAGGGCCGCCAGGTTCTGTGGAGGCACCCTTGAAATACCGCCCTTATTACTTCTGATATCTAACCGCGGCCCGTATATCCGGGTCCGGGACCCTGCATGGTGGGTAGTTTGACTGGGGCGGTCGCCTCCCAAAGAGTAACGGAGGCGCGCGAAGGTGGGCTCAGGCTGGTCGGAAATCAGCTGCTGAGTGCAATGGCACAAGCCCGCCTGACTGAGAGGCCGACGGGCCGATCAGAGACGAAAGTCGGTCATAGTGATCCGGTGGTCCCGCGTGGAAGGGCCATCGCTCAACGGATAAAAGGTACGCCGGGGATAACAGGCTGATACTCCCCAAGAGTCCATATCGACGGGAGTGTTTGGCACCTCGATGTCGGCTCATCACATCCTGGGGCTGAAGCAGGTCCCAAGGGTTTGGCTGTTCGCCAATTAAAGTGGTACGTGAGCTGGGTTTAGAACGTCGTGAGACAGTTCGGTCCCTATCTGCCGTGGGTGTACGAGACTTGAGAGGATCTGTCCCTAGTACGAGAGGACCGGGATGGACGACCCTCTGGTGGACCGGTTGTTGCGCCAGCAGCACAGCCGGGTAGCTAAGGTCGGACGGGATAACCGCTGAAAGCATCTAAGTGGGAAACCTCCCTCAAGACCAGGTCTCGCTGAGAGCCGTGGTAGACCACCACGTTGATAGGCCAGGTGTGGAAGCGCAGCAATGCGTGAAGCTTACTGGTACTAATCGCTCGATCGGCTTGATTTTTTGTCAGTCATCTCCATCGCGCGCAGCGGCAAACCCCATACTGGGGAAACCGGGCGCAACAGACGAAACTTGATACACACCAACACACAAACTGACCGCAATCACACACCGGAGGACGATTAAGAACGCCATTCTGGCTTCTGAATTCTGTCCTCTGTTCCCCCGGGTCAAGCCCGGGGCAGGCTCTGACACCCGTCCATCGACGGTCTGGTGGCCACAGCGAGGGGCGAACCACCCGATCCCATCCCGAACTCGGCCGTGAAAACCCTCCGCGCCGATGGTACTGCGTCTTAAGGCGTGGGAGAGTAGGTCGCCGCCAGGCCCTCCATGGACGGGTGTCAGAGCCTGCCCCGGGCTTGACCCGGGGGATCAGAGATCAGAAAACAGGCATCAGAAACCCTCCGCGGCCGGACCTTCGAAATCCGGCCGCCCCCTTCACGATATACACACAATAAAACCCCCGCGGGGTGGAGCAGTCTGGTAGCTCGTCAGGCTCATAACCTGAAGGTCGTAGGTTCAAATCCTACCCCCGCAACCAGAAATAACGTGAGCGTCCGGTAAAGCAGCCCTGCCTATGATGACGTTGGACTGTTACGCTCAGGTTTGAGCGTAACGCCAGGGGAGCAGTTCGTCGATCCGATTGATTTTATGGTCGGCGATACAGGCTAGCGTGTCGGTTAGCCAGGCCTGCGGATCGACGCCATTGAGTTTTGCTGTCTCGATCAGCGTATAGGCGATGGCGGCTGATTTGCCGCCGGCCTCGGACCCCATGAAGAGATAATTCTTCCGCCCCAGGGCGATGGGCCGCATGGATCGCTCTGCGGTATTGTTGTCGAGTTCAAGAAAGCCGTGATCTAGATATGGTCGCAGCTTCTTCATGCGGGTCAGGGCGTAGCGAATAGCACCGGCTAAGGGTGATTTGCCGGATATCCGGGTCAATTGGTAAGCGTCCGGCCTGACCGCTCTGCCGTGCAGAAGAAGTGAGGTTTAGTGTCCACTTGTTTAGGTGGACACTAACGGGGATCAGGATGTGGCGAAGCGGGGCAAGCGTCGGCGCTGGAGTGCAGACGAGAAGCGGATGATTTGCGCACAGACGCGGTTTGCGGGCGTTTCGGTTTCACAGGTTGCACGGCGCTACAATGTGAACGCCAATCAGGTTTTCAACTGGCTGAAAGATCCCCGGTTTGCGGGAAGTGACACGGTCGATGACGCCGCCTGTTTCCTGCCGGTTGAGATTGCGCGTCACGTCGAGCACGAAGCCGAGCGCCCTGTTGGTGACGAAGGCAAGATCGAGGTCACGCTTGCCGGAGGTCATCGCTTGAGCATTAGCGGCCCTTACGATCCCGAAGCGCTCGTACGTCTGCTCCGGTGCTTGTCGGGATGATCCCGGTTCCCACGAACACGAAGGTTTGGCTTGCGGCCGGCGTGACGGACATGCGTAAGGGGTTCAATGGGCTGTCAGCGCAAACAGAGAAGGTTCTAAAGGCGGCGCCGTATTGCGGTCATCTGTTCGTCTTCCGGGGTCGCCGTGGCGATCTGATCAAGGTGATCTGGTGGGACGGGCAAGGGGCATGTCTGTTCTCGAAGCGTCTGGAGAAGGGACGGTTTGTCTGGCCGTCTGCGAAAGCGGGCAAGGTTGCGCTGACCCCGGCTCAATTGGCGATGCTGCTGGAAGGGATTGATTGGCGCATACCACAACGAACGTGGCGTCCCCTGACGGCTGGGTAAAGTCGTTTCACAGCAAAGGGTTGTCAATTTCCGGGGATTCCCATGCGGGGTGGCGGCTGATAGATTGCCGGCATGCTCGACGACGCTGAGAACCTCCCGAATGAACCTGCCGCATTAAAAGGTCTGGTGGCATCGCTGGCGTCGGAAGTGAAGTCACAGGCGGTGTTGATCGAGAAGCTCCAACACCAATTGGCCGGGATGCGCCAGCATCGCTTCGGGTCGCGCTCGGAGGCTCTGGATCAACTGGCGTTGACGCTGGAAGACGAAGAGATTGCGGCGTCCGCGCAGGAGCCCGCGTCAGACGATGCAAATGCAGATCAATCTGCAGCGCCAAAAGACAAGCCCAAACGTAAACCGCTGCCCGGTCATCTCCCACGCAACGAGACAACACTGTCGCCGGGCGATGCCTGTGGGGAATGCGGCGGTGCGCTCAAAACGCTTGGCGACGATGTCACCGAGGAACTGGAATATGTCCCCGGACGTTTTGTCGTGAACCGGATTGTTCGCCCGCGCATGGCCTGCACCTGCTGTGAGACGTTCCATCAGGCAGCCCTGCCGTCGCGGCCGATTGAGCACGGGCGGCCCGGTCCTGGCCTACTGGCCCATGTGCTGGTCAACAAGTACGCCGATCATTCGCCTTTGTACCGGCAAAGTCAGATATTCCAGCGCGAGGGGATCGATCTGGACCGCTCCACCCTGGCCGATTGGGTTGGCAAATCCACGGCTCTGTTGGAACCTTTGGCGGACGCCGTCGCGCGCCATGTTTTAAAGGGACAGGCCCTCTTCGCCGATGATACGCCGGTAAAAATGCTGACCCCAGGCTCCGGTAAAACCAGGACCGCGCGGCTTTGGGCCTATGTCCGCGATGAACGACCCTGGGCCGGAGAGGCGCATCCTGCCGCATGGTATCAGTTCTCGTCCGACAGGAAGGGCGTTCGCCCGCGCGAACATCTAGCGGACTTCACGGGCTTCATGCATGCCGATGGCTATGCGGGGTTCAATGACCTGTACCGCACGGGCAAGGTGACGGAAGTGGCCTGCATGGCCCATATCCGACGCAAGTTCGTCGATATCCACAAAGCTCAGGGATCGGCGATTGCCGAGGAAGCCATAAAACGTATCGCCACACTCTATGGCGTCGAGAAGGAGGTTCGGGGCCAATCGCCGGATCAACGGGTGAAGATCAGGCAGCGCCAATCAAAACCAATCTTCGACGACCTGGAATCATGGCTGCATGCCCAATTGACCCGGATATCCGGCAAATCACCCTTAGCCGGTGCTATTCGCTACGCCCTGACCCGCATGAAGAAGCTGCGACCATATCTAGATCACGGCTTTCTTGAACTCGACAACAATACCGCAGAGCGATCCATGCGGCCCATCGCCCTGGGGCGGAAGAATTATCTCTTCATGGGGTCCGAGGCCGGCGGCAAATCAGCCGCCATCGCCTATACGCTGATCGAGACAGCAAAACTCAATGGCGTCGATCCGCAGGCCTGGCTAACCGACACGCTAGCCTGTATCGCCGACCATAAAATCAATCGGATCGACGAACTGCTCCCCTGGCGTTACGCTCAAACCTGAGCGTAACAGTCCAACGTCATCATAGGCAGGGCTGCTTTACCGGACGCTCACGTCAATTGGGCATGCAGCCATGATTCCAGGTCGTCGAAGATTGGTTTTGATTGGCGCTGCCTGATCTTCACCCGTTGATCCGGCGATTGGCCCCGAACCTCCTTCTCGACGCCATAGAGTGTGGCGATACGTTTTATGGCTTCCTCGGCAATCGCCGATCCCTGAGCTTTGTGGATATCGACGAACTTGCGTCGGATATGGGCCATGCAGGCCACTTCCGTCACCTTGCCCGTGCGGTACAGGTCATTGAACCCCGCATAGCCATCGGCATGCATGAAGCCCGTGAAGTCCGCTAGATGTTCGCGCGGGCGAACGCCCTTCCTGTCGGACGAGAACTGATACCATGCGGCAGGATGCGCCTCTCCGGCCCAGGGTCGTTCATCGCGGACATAGGCCCAAAGCCGCGCGGTCCTGGTTTTACCGGAGCCTGGGGTCAGCATTTTTACCGGCGTATCATCGGCGAAGAGGGCCTGTCCCTTTAAAACATGGCGCGCGACGGCGTCCGCCAAAGGTTCCAACAGAGCCGTGGATTTGCCAACCCAATCGGCCAGGGTGGAGCGGTCCAGATCGATCCCCTCGCGCTGGAATATCTGACTTTGCCGGTACAAAGGCGAATGATCGGCGTACTTGTTGACCAGCACATGGGCCAGTAGGCCAGGACCGGGCCGCCCGTGCTCAATCGGCCGCGACGGCAGGGCTGCCTGATGGAACGTCTCACAGCAGGTGCAGGCCATGCGCGGGCGAACAATCCGGTTCACGACAAAACGTCCGGGGACATATTCCAGTTCCTCGGTGACATCGTCGCCAAGCGTTTTGAGCGCACCGCCGCATTCCCCACAGGCATCGCCCGGCGACAGTGTTGTCTCGTTGCGTGGGAGATGACCGGGCAGCGGTTTACGTTTGGGCTTGTCTTTTGGCGCTGCAGATTGATCTGCATTTGCATCGTCTGACGCGGGCTCCTGCGCGGACGCCGCAATCTCTTCGTCTTCCAGCGTCAACGCCAGTTGATCCAGAGCCTCCGAGCGCGACCCGAAGCGATGCTGGCGCATCCCGGCCAATTGGTGTTGGAGCTTCTCGATCAACACCGCCTGTGACTTCACTTCCGACGCCAGCGATGCCACCAGACCTTTTAATGCGGCAGGTTCTCAGCGTCGTCGAGCATGCCGGCAATCTATCAGCCGCCACCCCGCATGGGAATCCCCGGAAATTGACAACCCTTTGCTGTGAAACGACTTTACCCAGCCGTCAGGGGACGCCACGTTCGTTGTGGTATGCGCCAATCAATCCCTTCCAGCAGCATCGCCAATTGAGCCGGGGTCAGCGCAACCTTGCCCGCTTTCGCAGACGGCCAGACAAACCGTCCCTTCTCCAGACGCTTCGAGAACAGACATGCCCCTTGCCCGTCCCACCAGATCACCTTGATCAGATCGCCACGGCGACCCCGGAAGACGAACAGATGACCGCAATACGGCGCCGCCTTTAGAACCTTCTCTGTTTGCGCTGACAGCCCATTGAACCCCTTACGCATGTCCGTCACGCCGGCCGCAAGCCAAACCTTCGTGTTCGTGGGAACCGGGATCATCCCGACAAGCACCGGAGCAGACGTACGAGCGCTTCGGGATCGTAAGGGCCGCTAATGCTCAAGCGATGACCTCCGGCAAGCGTGACCTCGATCTTGCCTTCGTCACCAACAGGGCGCTCGGCTTCGTGCTCGACGTGACGCGCAATCTCAACCGGCAGGAAACAGGCGGCGTCATCGACCGTGTCACTTCCCGCAAACCGGGGATCTTTCAGCCAGTTGAAAACCTGATTGGCGTTCACATTGTAGCGCCGTGCAACCTGTGAAACCGAAACGCCCGCAAACCGCGTCTGTGCGCAAATCATCCGCTTCTCGTCTGCACTCCAGCGCCGACGCTTGCCCCGCTTCGCCACATCCTGATCCCCGTTAGTGTCCACCTAAACAAGTGGACACTAAACCTCACTTCTTCTGCACGGCAGAGCGGTCAGGCCGGACGCTTACCTCATAAGAGCGTTTTTAGCTCGAAGGTTGAGCACGGGCGCAAGCCCGCGCGCAAACTGCGTAGGTTCAAATCATGAAACGGCCCTGCCGCCGTTCCATCCCGCAACCATTGAGGCGATGGCGCCCTTCGAAACGACCCGGCACACGCCGGGTTGTTTCGTTTAGGGCAGCACACCGAAATCCCCCGGAGGGAAAGCTGCTGCGCAGCTTACAAAGGGCCTGGATAACCAGGCCTTTTGTATTAGCGAAGTACAGCGAGATCTCCCAGCGGGAGCCTCAAACAACGCCTACACCAACCCGGCAACGGCCGCACGGACCTGCCCTTCGGTAGGTCTTTGCGTTTTAGCTGTCGTGGAACGTGTCAATGCCAGACCGGTGGTGTGGTCATATTCTTACCGCCGTAAAAAAACCCGGGAGGATGAAGTTTCCGGGGGCTCGGGGTACGCAACCGGATCGGGTTCCCTATCTTTTGTGAAATAAGCATGCGCCGCAAAGGCTGTTTCTCGAGCGCCCGCCAGGCATATCGCCACCGAAGGGCCGGCAAAATAATTTCCTGTCAAAAACAATCCAGCTTGCCGGTTTGCCGTGGCCCGCAAATTCTCGACGAGGGCCGGATGTCCGACCCCGTATTGCGGCAGTCCGAGCGGCCAATGGCGCACCCGCGCCACGGTCGGTTCGCCGGTGGCGCCAATGAGATCGCGAAACTCGCTGCGGGCCAGATTCACAAGTTCCGGCGCCGGAAGGCGAGCAAGATCGGGCGCCCGGGCGCCGCCAATATAGGCAGAAACGGCAATATGGCCCTCAGGAGCACGGTTTGGAAACATGGTTGAACAAAACTGGGCGCCCAGTACGTTTCGTTTTTCCGCTTCGCTTGTAAGGAACCCGAGGCCGTCAAGAGGGTGTGCGACGCTCCCGCGTGGAAATCCCAGAAATACGACAGCCAACGGAGGCGCATGAATTTGTGCCGCAGCATCGGCTCCCTTTGGGTCGACGTCAGCGATCAACCGCGCCGCGACGTGCGGCTGGGTCGCGACAATCACTACCTTTGCATTAAGCGTACCTGCCTCGCCTGCATCTATGCGGAAGCCATCGGCGCGGCGCGAAATATTCCGCACGGTGACGCCCGTGCGAACCGCATTGCCGAGCCGGCGCGACATCGCCTTCGGCAGCGTGCCGATTCCACCGGACCATGAAAATAAGCGGCTTCCGGGCATTTTCCCGCCTTCTCGCCGCCGATGTATCGCACCCAGCGTTACCGAACCGTACTTCTTTTCTAGCGCCACGAGCTTCGGAAAAATAGCGGCAACGGAAAGATCGGCGGCGCGTCCGGCGTAAATACCCGCGACAAGAGGGTCTATAACGCGTTCGGCAAATTCCCTCCCGAACCGCCGCGAACAGAACGCCATAATCGTTTCATCCTCGCCGTCGCTTCGATGCGGCAATAATAAGTCGGCGAGTAGCCGGGTCTTGGCCACGGGAGAAAGATATCCAGCCGTCAACAGGCCAAATGGCCCCACGGGAATCGCCGCAAGCTTGCCATCCGCCACGAGATAGCGATTGCGGATGCCAGCGCCGAGGTCGCATCGCCGGTCATCGAGACCGAGACTGGTTGAGAATTGTCCCGCGGCTGCAATATGGGCATTCATCGTGCTCGGCCCGTGTTCCATGAGAAAACCGCCAAACGCCTCGGACAACGCATTGCCGCCAGTGTGGGCTTGCCGCTCGAGAACAATGACCCTGTGCTCGTGGCTTGCCAGCTCATGAGCCGTCGCCAAACCGGAGACTCCGCCACCGATGATGACAGCGTCGGCATTCATCGTTCTGGGCCTTCCATCACCGGCCGCTGCCCGCCGAGGCGACGGCTTGCGGTTTTTGCCAGCGCCGACATGACGTCGCCGGTGACCTCACGGCCGTTGCTGGCACGCACATGTTCCTCCGCCTTCTGGCGCACGAAACGACGGACGAATGCGGGAATACGGGTCAGCCATTCTTCCGCTTCCGGCGTCCACGAAAGCGCACTGCCGACCGCGCTAAGCGGCTCGATAACGGCACCGCCTTGCGGCTGGTAGGCGCAGAGAAAGTCCTCTCCCATCAGGGCACCGTCGCGCGCCATCGGCCTTGCCCGGCAGCCGCCGCAAATCTTGGAATATTCGCATGCGCCGCATCGGCCTTCGAGAACGGGTTGACGCAAAGCCTGAAACTGCGGCGCGTCGCGCCAGATCGTGGCGAAGCTGTTTTCCCGGACCGAGCCCACCTTTTCTTCCATATAGGGACAGGCCGTGACACCGCCATCCGGCGTTACGCGGCAATATCGTGTACCAGCCAGACAACCCCCGTCCTCATAGCCATGCGCTGTGGTTATGGGCCAATCCGGATCCAGTTCCCACGCCATGCGTTTGAAATGGGGCGCGCATTTTGCCCGGATCATGATATCCGTTTCCTGCCGCGCCGCCTGTGTCACCCGGCGCAAGACCCGGTCATAGGTTTCCGACGAAATATTCGTCACCTCCTCGCCGCGCCCCGTGCAAACCAGGAAGAAGATATTCAGCACGAAAGCGCCGACGTCGCGGGCATAGCTGATCATGTCGTCCAGTTCGTGGGCGTTGTCGTCGGTGACGGAGAAATGAATCTGGAAGCGCAAATCGTTGCGGCGGCAGGCGTCGATAGCGGCCTGGGCACGGATCCAAGAACCGGGCAGGCCGCGAAAATCGTCATGGGCCGCCGCGTCCAGGGAATCGAGGCTGATACCGGCGCCCTGAAGACCGGCTTCCTTGAGGGCCATCACTCGCCGGTCGTTGAGCGCCATGCCGTTGGTACCGAGCACAGCCATCAACCCAAGATTGGAGGCGTAGGCGATGAGTTCGGTGAGGTCCGCCCGTAATAACGGTTCACCGCCGGTGAAGACGACCATGGTCTCGTCACTGAGCCGGACGATGTCGTCCAGCAGGTTCTTGACCTCCGCCGTAGTCAGTTCATTGCTGTCGTCGCTCTCGCGCGTCCCGGCATCCAAATAACAATGGGCACAGTTCAAATTGCAACGGCGTGTCAGGTTGAGGGCGACGAGGAAAGGCGGAGCAAGCGTGTCCTCCATGGGATAATCCTTCAAAGCCTCTCAGCGATCATTTCTTGTACTGGTCGGGGACGTCTTCGGAATGGAAGGCGCCCATGCCTTCCCAAGCCTCACCGGCTTTATCAATTGCCGCACCGGTTACGATGTCCAACCCCATTTCACGGGCACACCGTTCGATCTCCTGAACCACCATGGGGCGGATAAATTCTGGAATACGTTCGATGCGTGCTGATGCGTCCGGCGTCCGGGCCATATCCGATTTTCGTTTGGCCGAGCCTTCGGCCCACGACGCGTATTTCTCCTCCACAAGGTCCAAAGTGATTGTGGCGACACCGGATTTGCGGGCAAAGGTTTCGACACGCTGTCGCGTCATGTCCCGCATAAAGCCTTCCGGCACACGGGTCAGACGGATCTCCGCTTCCGGCGACCAGGTAATGGGACCGTCCAACATTTCTGGTTCGGCGGATTCAGCTTTATCGACGACCTCGTCCTCGGCGGCCGGCACCGGACACATGGCCTTTCGCGCCTCAACAACGCCCTCCTCCGCCAACGCGAAAGAAATTTCCTTGATACCCCGTTCCAGGGCCAAATTCTCAATGCCCGCCTTGACGGTCGCGCGGACCATTTCCGGCACCTTGGCGGTGCGGGCTAGCGCCGCCGCCGACCAATCCGGCCGGTCACTATCGGCCAAATCGAGAAAAGGGGTCACATGTTTTGGCATCACCTTGTCGCTATGGCCACGCCGGGCCCGCTTGATGGCGCGAAGCCGGATGTTGTCGGCGATAGCTGCGTCGGTCACGTTGGCCAATAGTTTTTCAGCGGCCTTGCTCCACGCCAATTCGCGTTCCTTCCCGGCGTCATTACCGGAGAAGCCTGGCATCGCCTTGCCCATAACCTCGTCGACGAGATCCGACGTGACAAAAGTGTGGCCCAATTTTTGGGTGTGGCGAAGAACCATACGCCGGGCCATGTCGCGAACGAACTCGGGCGCCCGAGATATCTTCTTTTCCGCCTCGACACTCCATGCCACCGTTTCCTCGGCGACAATATCGAGAGGTGGCGTATAGGTGGTCTGGGTCAGCCACAAATGGCACGGCGCCAACCGCAACAGGTTTTCCGCGTTGCCACCAATGTCCAACTCGTCATCCGCATGGACGCCGGTCTTGCCAATCACCAGCAGGCTGGCGCTCGCCTCGGCCAGGTAATCGAGGATGGCCTTATACGGCTTACCATCCAAAAGCTTGGTAAAGAGCTTGACCCCCAAATCGTTGGCGATGGTCTCGGCTACCTCCAGGTGCGACTGGTAGATCTTCGCGATGCCGTCGTCGATCAGCTCCTCATGTAGTTGCTCCTGCTCCTTGAAGCGGAAAACCTTACCGGCCTCCTCACTAAGTACGCCGGCGATCTTGTTGAAGGCGACATAGTGATAATAGGGGTCGTAGGCAGCCACCGCATGAACGTCCGTGTTGGTCCGGGCGGCCAAATCGAGCGCCGTCATCAGGGCGCCATAGGAAAGCGGCGAACCATCGACACCAACGACGATAGGGCCATCGCCGACAGCCTTCTGCGGATCGCGAACGACGAAGGTATCGATGGGAGAGCGGCGAACGACCCGTTCTGCGACGGTGCCGATGAGACTTCCCGGAATCGCACCCAAACCGAGCGCGCCGATGGCCAGCACGTCATAATCGCCACTTCGGGCTGCCTCTACGACCTTGGCGTAGTTCTTGCCTTCGGGGCTAAGCCTTTTGAAGACGACCCCGGCGGCATCGCATACGTCTTTTCCGGCGTCATGATAACTGTCGGAAATGATGTTCAGGCCGCGCGTTATCAAATCGTCATGAACCTCGCGCTGATGGCCCATCTCCTCTTCTTCCAGATAGCGTTCCGGCAGACCTCCTTCCATCATCTTGAAGCGGCGGTCATGCAGCATCGCCGCATAGGCGTGAATTCCCGTGATGACGCCGTCGGCGGATTTGGCCAACCGGATTGCCTCTTCAAGCGCCTTGTTGGCATGTTCGGACGCGTCGAGTGCAACCAGAATGCGCGCCAGCGGCGCGGGCGCCGTATCTGCCGCTCTATTGTCGCTCAGCGTGTCGGTAACTTGCGGAGAAATAGATGGGGTCATTATTCTGCTTTCCCTCCCGCCGGTGCTTCCGATGCGTGCCACCACAGTCCAGCAAGGGTGGCAACGCCGCTTTGATCTGTATCAACGCCGGTTTTGACGGCGTATTGCGCCAATCAGGCACAGCAATAGCCCCGCCGCGATAAGCATTACGTGGAAGGGCACAATTTCGAACGCGCCGCGCCATGACAGCATGATGTCCAGGGTGCCGAGAATGACCAGAATGACGCCGAACATTCGAACGATAGCGCCACGATTGCCGGCACCCGGTGTCTCGTCACCGGACAGGTTCGCCTGTTTGTTCGTCATGATGCAGCGCTCCTGCTTCGAGCCGCCGCGCTGCGGGCCCACCAGACCAGAACGCCACCGATCAGGAGCGCGACAATGACGGCGAATATGATTGGCTTGGCGCCAGTAGAGGGTTTCAGCAATAGCCAATACCAGGTCGTCATGGCGTGACGCGTGCCGACTTCTCCGTTGGAGCCGTCCCATGCGAAAAATGCGACGGGAATGAACCGCCCTTCCTCAAATTGCAGATCCTTATCCGCCGCTTCGGTACGCAGCGGTCGGGTCATGATCGCCCGCCAGGTGCCCGCCTTATAGCTGCCCTTGGCGGTGAAACCGGCGGCGGCATCACGGGTTTCCTGCTGATCGATCCCCTCGGCGTCGAGGATGGCGGCGCTTTCCGCTTCCTCCGTCGTGCCGCTGGACCAGCGCCATAAGGTGACCGGCTTGGCCGCATCGCCCATGAGGAAATAGGGCTTTTCCATACCAGTCGGGATTTTCACCGGAAACTGCACCGCAACAGCGTCTTCCAAGAGCTCACCCTCGGCGATACTTTCGGCCTTGGCGTCGCCGGGGATGCTCTTGGTCCGGTCGTCCCACTCCAGACGGATACCAATCTTATCGCCATTATAGAGCGCTCGAACGCTAATCGTGTCGTTGGCGGCTTTGAAGAAGCGCTCCTTGCCAACGATCTGCGAAAGCATGAAGAAGGTTGTTGGTGACGCCTTGTCCCAGGCAGGATCGTCCGGCGACGTCGGCAATTCATTCTCCACGCGAACAGCCTTGATGACCGTGTTTTCCGGTCGCACCACTTTTTCCGTCTTTGGCAGCGACGCCACGTAGTTGGCGACGTGCCAGCGCTCCTCAATGCTCAGCTTCTTTTTGCTCTTGGGGTCGGCGAAAGACGGCATCTGTGTCGTGGGGATACCGGCCGATATGCGGGTAAAGATGTCTTTGGGATCGTTGCTCGCACGGTAGGTCCAGGGCTTGGTCAAATTACGGGGCCATGTCCGTTCGCCATTGTCGTTCTTCAGTTTCTTAATTGCATCGCCGCGGCCTTCCACACCGTGACATTCCGAGCATCGGTCATCGGCAAGAAAGAGTTTCTTGCCCGCAGCGACACTCTCTGGCGACGATTGTACTTGGGAACCGTAATCGATCTGTTTTTCAGGCGTTCCCTCCAGCTCGGCGAAACGCTTGATGTAAGCAATGACGTCCCACATGTCCTGCTCCGACAGCATGTCCCCCCAACCCGGCATGGCCGTGCCGGGCATGCCGTCGCGAACCATGCGGAACAGGTCGTCGTCGTTTGGGAGATCTGCGTCAAAGGCCGACGATTGGAATTTGTAAAGGCCCAGCGTGAAATCGCGCGGCGGCGGATTGAGGCGTTCGGCCGCCGGGCCAAGCCCATCCCCCTCTTCGCCATGACATTGCAGGCAGCGTTTTGCGTAGATGGCCTCGCCTTTGTCGCCATCGCCGTCCTTCGCCATGGCCTGCCCGAAAGAAAGCAC
Source organism: Alphaproteobacteria bacterium (assembly GCA_012103325.1). GTDB lineage: Bacteria > Pseudomonadota > Alphaproteobacteria > UBA8366. The sequence continues at coordinate 111,160 of WLWY01000013.1, read as the reverse complement.
CACAAAACTGGCAGCGAAGACAGGTATCAGTACAGTCCTTATGGAGCCGCGGTCCATCATTCGTGCTCCCAGGATCGTGGCCGATGGCCGGTATAGTCGTAGAGGTAAAGGATCACCTTCCAGATTTCGTCTTCCTTGAGAAAGTTCTGCCAGACCGGCATCGAAGAAATCCAAGGCGCGGCTTCCTTCGGTAATCCCGGTCCACCCGTCGAAATTCGCCAGAACAGATACGATTCCTGGAGCTGCGCGATGGTGCCTACGTCCTGGAAATTCAGCGGTGTCGGATTGAGCCCAGCGGCGTAGAGTCCGTTGCCGTCGAGCTTATCGCCATGGCAATACTGACAGTTCTGGATGTAGACGGCGGCGCCCTGGTTCACCAGTTCGCGGAACTTCTCCGGATCCTCCTTCTCGATTTTACGAAGCGGGTTCTCCAGTTTCAGAAGATTGACCCGTTTGCCGTAGATCTTGGCCGTGCTTGGCGGCGCTGGATGAATGGTGCGAAGCTCCAGAGGTGCCTCGAAACTCGGTTGCATCTGGACGTAGGTGAAGCCGCCTGCCGCCAATGGGACGATGGCGAAGACGATGTTGCGCCACAGGCGCTTCGACGGATCTTCGACCAAAGCCTTGATGGGTGCCACCAGTTCCCGTGTTTGATCTTCGTCGTAGGTGAAAACCATGAACACGCCGGCGGTGGTGAAAAACATGTACATAGCGAGCAGGCTGGCAGGGATCACGGCACCGAGAATGACATCGAAGACGATGATGAATCCGAAATAGACCCCGGCGAGGACCAGCACGGCCTGCAGCAATCTAGGTATTTTCATCGCCGCCGCCTCCTCACTTCAGTCCGGCCAGGAAATTCAGCAAAGTTTCCAACTCCGCGGCGTACATTTGCTCGCCCAGATCCGGCGGCATCGTGTCTGGTTCGAAGCCCTTGGCGACATCGGCATTGGGGTCGAGGAGCGCGCGCCGAAGATAAGTTCGGTCGCGCATCGCGCCGATTCTGGAGAGATTAGGACCCGCGTCGCCGCCCTTGCCATCGATCATATGGCAAGCGTTACAGGTGAACTTGACCATCAACGCTTCGGGATCGTTGATCGCCTCACGTGGCTCGCCCTCTTCGGTTTCCTCGTCCGCCTTGTTTTCGATACCGCTGGGAATTTCAACGGTGATCTCACCGCCGCTCTTGTCCTGCAGATAGGCAGTGATGGCCGCAATCTCGGCCTCGGAAAGGCCAATGCCACCGCCGGAGACATCCGGCATTGGGCTTTCTTTGTCGTTCGTACCTTTTTTGCCAAACCCGGTGACGACGAAAACAGACGGTTCAACCAGGGATTCGATCAGATACGCTTCGACAGTCTCCGCCGCGCCCTCGTAGCGGGGGTCTTCCAGGCGCTTCGACGCAACTTCGGTAATATTCTCCAGCGCGGGCGCCCGGCCCAACGCATTGTGGCACAGCGTGCAAGTTCCCTTGCCGCTGAACACCCGCTCACCCAATGCAACGAACTGATCCATGGTCATGGATCCGAGGTCGAGCTTTTCGTCCTTTGGCGGCGGCGCCGGTTCGATCTGCGGGATGCCGTAATTCGAGTACGCGGCAAAAAAGCCGATGGTCAACAATGTGAAGGCGACGACGGTGAGAAATTGCCGCATGACCGCCTACTCTTTCCAGTATCCGGCGGGCAGCGTCTTAGCGCTACTGACCTGGGCGATCCAGAAAATGAAGATAACCAAGGCCATAAAAATAATGGCCGCTACCGAAACCACGTTGGCGGCGTAACCCAGCGTCGGCGTAAAGGCCTCGGATGACGCATCGCGCATGATATCGACTACATGCCAATGCTGGCGGATGCCGGAGCGGATGTACCCCATCAGCCCCATGAGCCAGGTGAAGGCGACGGCCAACAGGAACAGCGCGTATTGCGCCCTTTCCGGTATTCGGCCCCAGCGCAGTGGGCCTACCTCCTGCGCGCCTCGGTAAATGAAGGAGTCGAGCGTTATGCTAGCAACGATGATTACCAGCGTGGTCAATACTTGCGGGATCGACGCCGCAACCTTGTAAACGGTATTGGTGAAGTATCCGTGGTAGACGCCGAGAAAAATGATGTTCAAAAGGCCAGCCGAGAAAAGTGCGACTTGTATGGCGTTGCCGGCTTTCTCCCAGGACACCACCGCGACCTTGTTGGAGCGCCGATAGAACATGAAACTGAGCGCGGTGAAGATGATCATCACGTTCACCGCCGTATTCTTCGCCGGCATGATGCCAAGCGGGCCCAGGATTTTGTGATGCGGGCCGCCCAGCGCCTTTAGTTCCTCGTTGGTCAGAACCAGCGTGTGCGGCGTGAACCAGACCAGGAATGCGCCAACCAAAACGATGGCGATGTATTTGATGTATTTGGTGTAACGCTTGGCGCCGTCGCTGCGCCCCATGCCGCACCAGAGATAATAGTTGGCCGACAGGAAGAGCGTGCCAATCAACACCGCCTGGATAATGAAAAGCCAGGCGAAGATCCCCCCCATGAGGGTGATCCCCATCTGTTGACTATAGGCGTAGATTTCAGCCGCCAGGTAATAGCCGGCGAAGGGCAACGGCAGCAGCGCGCAAATGGCGATAAAGTTGGCGTTGTAGCCCATCCAGTCATAGTGCGCGCGTTCCTGGCGCGTCCCTGCGGTCAGGAATTTGAAAGCGGCATAAGCGCCGACGATGGAACCGCCATAAGCGATGTTGGCTACGAATCGGTGCAGGTTGATCGGGTTCCAGAGAAAATTGTGTACCGCGGCCCACTCGTCACCGCTGAAGACACCGGCGGCGTCGACGCCGGCCGGGCTCATCATGAAGGTCAGCCAGGCGTTGGCCAGCAGCATAAGCGTCGTGCCAACGGCGTTGAGCACCAGGCCCAGCGTCAGGTGCACCCATTTCTTGAAGCCGCCCTGCAGCCAATGCCAACCGTAGTAATAAATGTAGAGGACCGCACTTTCGGCGAAGAACAGGAGCGCATAATAGAACATGCTCTCGCTGAAGATGGTCGAGAGATAGGTGAACAGATGCGGGTAGAACAGGATCAGGGAAAACACCAATCCTCCGCCCAGGATGGCCGTCAGGGAATAAGCGGTGATCGAGACTTTGATAAACTCGTAAGCCATGTCGTCGTAGCGCTTGTCGCGGGTGCGCATGCCGATCACTTCGATAATGAAAACGAAGATCGGTACCGCCAGAACGAAGGCCGCGAACCAAAGATGAAGTTGGGCGAACACCCAGACGACGACGCGGCTATTGACCCCGGCAACGGTTGGATAGTCGGCAGCAGTAAGCTTCGGCGCTGGTTCGTAAAGAAAAGATGGCGCTGCATCCGCTGCCGGCTCGGCTGCATAGACCGCCGACTGTTCGAACCCCGGCAGCGCTAACGATACGAGGGAGACGAGGAGCCCGAAGATCGCCACTGTCATTCCGATCTTCACTGGACGAAATCCGTTCATCTGATCCTCGATCCCGCGCCCGTCATTGGTTAAAAATCAGGCTTAGGCCCTGCAAATTCATGGCCGCCATGTCGAGCAACAAGAACGCCGCCGCACAGACCACAAACGCGGCAACGAAAGGCAGGAAGTAGTTTTTGATGTCCATGCTTCGCTATCCTTCATCCACGCCTAGACCCGCACGAACCACCAGAAGAATGCCGCGATAAGGGCCAGCACGACGATAAACAGAGCCGGCCCGGCCCATGAGAAACGGTCTTGTCCTTCAGCGGGATCAGTCATCCAAGCCCTCCGCAAGAATAAGTCCGGTGGCATTGATCCGGATCAATAGACGGCCCCCGCAGTTCGAATAGGATCCCGGCATGTCATTGTCCCGGAAACGATTCGCCGACATCGTCATCTTCATCGGGATGGCCGTGAATGCTGTGGTCATCGTCTTGATTCTCTACTTCTACGTTTTCTAAACACTTCCCTTTAGGCGAACTTCTATCCCTGCTTGCCTTTGCATTTGCACAGCACACGGAGATGCTTGATTAGACCGTCGACCTCCTCGGCGTTCAGTGTCTTGCCCCAAGGCGGCATCATGGGTGATTTGCTGACCGAAGGACCGCCATCCATGATGACGTTCTTCAAATCCGCGTCGGAAAGCTTGTTCATTTCCTTGGCGTTGGTGAAATTGCGCGGGCTGACGGGGAAATCCTTGGTTACGTTTGGCCCATCCCCCTTTCCGGTTAGGCCGTGGCACTGGGCGCAATAGAATTTGAACACCTTTTCGGTTTCCGCGGCCCCAACCGGTGCCATGGCAAGCTGGGAGGCGAGAGCTGCGACAGCGGCGATTATCATCAGATTTTTCATGGTCGATCTCCGCCCTATTTCTTTTTCTTTGGTTTGAAATTCGCGACGTACCGGGCAACGTTCATCATGTCCTTGTCGCTGAGAAGACCTGTGAATACCGGCATCATCTTCACTGGCTTGAACACTTTCGGGTTCTTTAAGTAGGCCAATATCCAATCTGGATTCAGACGCACGCCAGCGTCGACCAGTGAGGGGCCGCTACGCCCGCCAGAAATTTTATTTTTACGTCCGGCATACTGATGGCAGCCGCTGCAGGGCATTTTCTTGATGAAAATCTGACGTCCCTTGGGGTTCTTCTTCGGCTTCACCTTGCCAGCGGGCACATCGGTGGATGTAAGACTCATCAGGAAGTCCGCGACCGAGGCGGCGTCGGCGCCAGCCAGTTTCGGATGATCGCCAGGATTTTCTTCCGTCAGAACATTGAACTTCATCGGTCGAATAGGTTTCGGGTCAGCGAGCCATTTGCCTAGCCAATCCTTCTGAAACTTGGAGCCGGCATACCAGAGCTCGGGCCCTTTCTTGGCCAATTGGTCGTCTATAGTCTTTTCCTTTGCCGGGCCGGCGGTGTAGTGGCAATCGCCGCAGCCTTTAGCTTCGAAGGCCGCCTTACCCGCAGCGGGATCGGCCAAAACGGATGATGCGGTGGTAACCAGGAAGACCGTGCTCAAGGCCGCTGTGAGTATTGGTTTCATGATGTTCGTTCCTCCAATTCGTCGGGCAGTGGGCTCAAACGTCTGGCTCCACCGATTCCACTTCATTCTCCACTTTGCGCATCAGCCAAATTCCGAGACCGCCCGCAATTAGGAAGGCCAGAATGGCATAGACGTAAACGTTGATCGGCGTCGGGGCTTCCAAGATCACGTACTGCCAAGTGCTGAGGCTCATGATTAAGCCATGCTCGCCGTTCGAGCCGTCCCAGGCGTTGACGGACATGGGCGTGAAAACGCCCTTCTTGAACTGCACGTCGTTTTTATCGTCAGTTTTTAGCGGCCGTTTCATGACCACGGTCCAGCGGCCCTGGTCCCACTCCGCCTTTCCGGTGATCTGTTGACCGTCTTCGGATTGAGGCTTGATGGGTTGTTTCCAGCCACGTGCGTTGCCTTCTTCCGAACCGCGCTTGCCCACCGCGTCCAGGTCCGCTTTCCAGACCCATAAATGCACCTGATCGGAGGAGGAGCCGCGATAGAAATGCGGTTTCTTTGTCCCTTGAGGCGGCTTCACCGGGAATTGCAGTGCGATGGAATCGCGGAACGTCTCCAGAGCCCTGGACACCATGCCATTGGCTTCTACGTAGGAATTGAAGGCGCCTACCTTGGCAATCTCCACAGGTTCGAATTCTTTTGCTTCATCATGCGTGACGTCCTTGAAAGGGTCATCCCAGGTGAGCCGGAAGGCGATGTCCTCGTCGTTAAAGAGCGCCCGCACGGTGACCATTTCGATACTTGGATTCTGCCAGCGCGGGGTCGCGATCACCTGGCCAGCAAGCCGTATGTCCATAGGCTCCGCCGTGTCCCACGCCGCATCTCTCGGATTTTCCGGCAACGCGCCATCGACCGGCATCGCCTTCAATGCTTGATGGCTACTCAGCGTGTGCTGCAAGGACTTGATGTAATTGGCGAGGTTCCAGCGGTCTTCCTCGTTCAATGTCTTGATGAAGGAAGGCATGGGCGTACCGCTAATGCCGCTTGTAAACCGCATGTAGATGTCCTCGACCTCGCTCCCTGCCTTAATTTTCCAAGGATGCGTGACGTTGCGGATGCGGATGGGAAAGCCCCAATCGTCTTTGCGGAACTCCTTGTTGCCGTCACCCCGGCCGAGTTTGCCGTGGCAGCTCCAGCACTTGGCCTTCTCGAACACAATCTTGCCCCTGGCGATCGTTTCGGCGTTGTGCGGCGCGCGATTGGCTGGCAGCGAGAGAACTTTGCCGGTCTTCACCGGGTCGAGGTCCGGGTCGTCGAACTCCGGCGCGAACGTTTTGATGTAGGCTATAACCGACCAGCGTTCGTCCTCACTGAGACCGTTCTTGATCAAGTCGCTGTCGAAAGACTGCATGGCCGTGCCCGGCAACCCTCGGCTGACGGTACGGAACAGGTCCTCGTTGGTCGGCAGTTCGCCGCTTTGTGTGGTCCGGAACTTGAAAGTGCCGAGCGTGAAGTCGCGCGGTCTCGGGTCCAAATACTTCGCCGCGGGCCCTTCGCCATCTCCCAACAAACCGTGGCAGAAACTACAGCGCCGAAAATAGATGGCACGGCCTTGCTCGAGCAGCTCATCGGAAACTTCGGGCATGGGCTTGCTCGGCTTATTAGCGGCTAAGGCCACGCCCGAACCGCAAACGAACACCAGAGTCGCGAAGCCCGCAGCCATTATTTTTCTGGCGGGTAGCATCAGTGAGCCTCCGGAATGCGCGGTGTCTTCTGGGCCATGTCGTACTCGGCAAGGATGATTTTCCAACGCTCCGCCTCCGTGAGGCTGAGCTTCCACTCGGGCATGGCCGAATCCCAGGGCGTCGCCTCCGTCGGCAGTCCCGGGCCACCATTCGTGACCCGCCAGAAGGTGTAGCCTTCGACGATTGTCTCGACGGTGCCATTGTCGGTGAAGTTGATGGGCCTGAGTTTGAAACCGTCCGCCATGGGGCCGTCGCCCGCGACACTGTCGCCGTGACAGGCCCGGCAATTCATGGCGTACAAGGCACGACCCTCGAACAGGTTTTTCTCCAAAAGCGCCGCCTTCGCCGTTTCCTCATCCACGGTTCCGGATTCCAATTGCGCCAAAAGAGCCTTCATTGGTGCGACGGGGAAAAACTCCAATATGTGCTCGGGATCCACTTCTTCCGACCAGCGATCGATGTCCTCCTGGACCTGAGGAATAAATTCAACTTCGTTCGCCTTGGCTTGTTCGACGAAGGCGTCGATGTCGGCGTCCGTCGGGTTGGCGAAGGGGTTCTTTTTCGCTTCGAAACTCTTCGGAAAGTTCGATGACGGATGCTGGATGCGCAGCGCCGCCGGTGCTTCCACCTTGGGAACGGTGATTTCATAGGCCTGCCAGCCGGCCAACAAGGGTATCGCCAGCATGATCACAGCGCGGGGGATTTTGCCGTAGCCGCCGCGCAGAAACTTCTTTACCGGACGCAGGAAATCTTCGAGGCCTTCTTCCGAAAAAGTGACCATCAGGAACAAGGCGACAAGCGTCAGCACCATGTAGAAGAACATCAGAGTGCCGGGAACCGGTAACGGGAAGGGCAGCGTCGTCACCTCCCGCGAAACGGCGGGTATGCCCCACTTCACCAGCGAATAGACGATCAGCAGAGTGATCACGACCGATAGGAAGCTGCCAATTTTTAGTTTCTTCATGATTGACCCTTCCCGCCCTATTGCTTCGGTTTCGATTTCTGCAGCATTAGGAAGGACAGAATGTCCTGGTAGTCCTTGACCGTCATCGCCTCGGACAAATCGTCCGGCATGACGCTTTTGGTGTCGTCGATTTTGATTTCCTTGATGTCGGCCTTGGCAATTGTGACGACGTCGCCGTTGGCCTTGGTGATATCGACCTCGCCAGCCTCGTCACGGCTCTTCAGACCAACGGTTTGGCGGCCCTCTTTATCGACAACGACATATGTCTCGAAGCCCTTGGTCATAGATTTGGCGGGTTCGAGAATGGCGGTGGAAATGAACTTCAGCCCCTTGGCGCTGATATCCGTGAGATCGGGACCGACCTCACCGCCCTCGCTGTTTAAGGTGTGGCATTCGCTGCAATTGTCCTCATAGACGACGGCACCCAGACCAGGGTCGCCACCGCCGGCCGCGGCGGCGGCTGAAATCTTGGCATAGAATTTCTGTGTGATTTCGCTCGGCCCGCTGTCTATGGCTTCCATATCCAAATCACCGCCAAGCGACATCAGATAGGCGACGACCGCTTTGATCTCCGTGAGATTTAGGGAAATCGGCGGCGCATAGACGACGGCCATTTCATTCTTGTAGCCGTTGACGACATAGGCGCCGGGACTGGCCATGCTTTCGACGACATAGTCGACAGCGGTGAACGCGGCGCCTTCCTTCTCGGACCGTTCCTTGGCCCGCTCCTCCGCGCGCGCGCCCATGGATAACGGGAATTTTTCACCGAACTGACCGTGGTTGGGCCCCCGTACGGCGCTACCCTCGCCGCCAACACTGTGGCAGGTGAAGCACCGGCCTTTGCCCCAGTAAATTGCCTCGCCGCCTTCCGGACTGATATCCACCGCGGCACTGGATTTGCGGCCACCGCCCGTGAGGTCGGTGATGGCATAGCCGATCCAGAGAAAGGTTCCCAACACGACAAGCAAAAACGGGAATACCCGGGCCACGGTCACATTCATGCCGTCAGTCCTCCGTCTTGTTGGAGGAGATGCCGCCGAGCCAGAACATGAAGGCGCAGCCGATCATGAACAGCAATACAGCGCCGCCAACCTGCTGAGTCATGACGAAATTGCTCGGCGTGTAGGCCCATTCCGACGTGTCGCGCATGACCCCGAAGATGTGCCAATCGCCGCGCAAACCGGACCGAATGAACCCCATGAGGCCCATGTTCATGGTGATGATGAATGTCAGGAGCAGCAGCGCGTATTGCGAGCGCACAGTCATCTTGCCCCATTGAAGTTCGCCCAGCGACTTGGCCCGCTTGAACAGGAAGACGTCGATAACGGAGACGAGAATTAGGCAACTGATCAATTGCAGGAATTGCGAAACGGCGACATTGCGCAGCACCGGCGACGCTTTTTCCATGACCACGAATCCCCAGACACCCAGGAAAATCGTGACGTTGAAGGCGGTAACGCTCAAGTAAAGCGCCTGTCCCAGTTTGCCCCTGTCGAACAGGGCGAGGACGATCGCGATCAGCCCGACGACACATTGGAAGACCAGAAGATAGCCGATCATGCGAATAAACTCGGCCCGGTCCGCCGGCAGATCGAGATCGGCGGGATCCATATTCAACATGGTCACCGCGTATTGCGCGACGAGGGCAATGGCCGCAAAACCTACGACGATAATAGTGATCCGTGCGCCCTTGCCCTGATCGCGGATGGACACGGCGTCGTGCATGTTGCCCCGGCGGTACAACAAGAAACTGAAGAACGTCGCTAGAATGATCAGGTTGACAACCGCATTCTTGGCCGGCATCAGGCCCAAATATTTGAGCATGGGATGATACTGGCTGCCGCCCATTTCTCCGACTTCCTGACTGCTCAAGGGCAGATTGTGCGGGGTCAGCCAAATGGCGAAGGACACGATCACCGCCAGCAAAATGTACTTGATGAACTTGTAGTACCGCTGGGCTCCCGGGATACGGGTCATGCCGCTCCACAGATAATAATTCGAGATCAGGAACAGCGAGCCGACCAGCATCGCCTGAATGATAAAGGTCCAAGAAAAGTCGCCGCCCATCATGTTGTTGCCCATGACGGCGCTGGTCGAATACACCTCGCGGCCCAGGTAATACCCGGCGAACGGCAGAGGAATCAGCGCCGCGATGGCGACGAAGTTGGAGATGTACCCCATCCAATCGTAATGAGCTTTTTCCTCCGGTGTTTTGGCGCTGATGAATTTGACAGCGGCATAAGAGCCGGCGACCAGCCCACCAAAAGCCATGTTCCCAAGCATGCGGTGGATCGCGATGGGTGTCGCCAGAATGTTTTCGAAAGCCTGCCAGACCGTACCAACGAACGTACCTTCTGAATCGACACCGGTGGGACTCATCATGAAACCGGCCCAGCTGTTGGCGAGTTGCATAATCGCGGTGCCAAAGACGTTCAGGAGGATACCGATGAAAATATGGGAGGATTTCAAATCCTTGATAATCAGCAACCCGACGGCCGTCGGCGCGATATAGAGCAATAGAATGAACCAGCGCGTGTCGACCCGCATGTCGGGGCCGATGAGGCCAAACGCGAAGACCAATCCAAACGCGGCGACGACGAGCCCCAGCGACTTGAAAAGCCGCTGCATGGTCGGCGAAAATGGCTTGTCACTCTTTAACCAGTTCCAGCCGTAATAGTAGAGGTAAAGCGCGAAGGTCTCGCCGAAGAACAATAGCGCGTACATGAACATGACATCTTTGAAGATGCCGGCCATGTAACCCATGAAAGTGGGGTAGAGGGTAAAAAGTGCGAACGCCAGCAGCCCGCCCAGCGCCGCCGTGGTCGCATAAGCAACGCTCAGCAGACTGGTGAACTCATAGGCCAGCTTGTCGAATTTTGGATCCTTGTTGTTCCAGCCGATGACTTCGATGATGACCGCGAACAGCGGCACACCAAGAACGAAGGCACCGAAAAACAGATGCATCTGCGCCAGAAACCAAATTAACCGACGAGAATCGATGCCCAGGAATTGCCGGTAGACATTTTCTTCCAAGGCGAAAGCCGGGGTTGCGGCGATGGCGAACCCGAGCACCGTCAGCGCCGCGAGACACCGCTTCGCGACAACGCCGTTGCTGACGCCAGTGAGTCCGGATTGCAACTGTCGCACCATCTTCCGGGTCCCAACCTTCATTGACTGATTCCGGAGCGGTTACTTGGAGTCGGTAAAGGCGAAGTTGGCGTCCAGCGCCCCCTTAGCAGCTATCGTGATTTTGGTTTTCTTGACGCCATAACGGGGATGCCAGGCCTTCAAGGTGTATTTTCCCGGCGGAATATTGTCGATCGAGTATGATCCATCATCACCCACAACTACGGCGTAAGGATGAACCGGCGCCAACATGAAACCGAACATGAAATTGTGGGCCTCGCAGTTGATGCCGATATAGTTCGACCGGCGTGGCTTGATCTTCTCCTTGATATCGCCGGGGTCTGGTTGCCCGAAGTTGAAGAGTGTCTTCTTGACGACCCGTCCTTTTTCAACACCGATCAATTCGCGGGCGTTGATGTTGTGGAGAACGCCGGCGTCACTGTTGCGAATTACGAAGAAGCCAGGTCGCACCACCTGAGCCCAGGGCCGGAAACGGCAACCTTTTTGGTCAACTAAATAGGTGCCAAATTCAGGTTTGGCCCATTTTTTGCCTTCCTTGACCTTGTCGAGGAAGACGAAAGCACCCCGCAAGGCACCATCCTTGACGTCGACCCAGACAACCTCGCGCTCGCCCGTGCCGCAGACATCGTTGTTTTTAGTGATGAGGATTTTTTCAACGGCATCGGCGGGAACCGCGCCTTCGAAACTCACCTTGCCCTTGACCGAACCGCCATTTGCGACATCCACTTCCTTATATTTCTTTTGCCTTGCCGCATCCGCTGGCACCGCCACGGCGGCTAGAACCAAAGCGCCAAGTACGAAGCTGGTGATTGATTTTCCGGACATCATGGATAATTCCCCACTCTATTGTTGTCTTGCGTTCGCCTCGGCCGTAACGGCCGGTCCCTGTTGTGAAACGTTGAGTTCCGCCAAGGCTTCAATGGCGACGGACCATGTCCGTTTTTTCTCCGGATTCCGAAGCACCTCCATGAAACGCCCACTGGCCTCGGCGATACCCAGCCGGCGCAATAGGCGGGCAGCCTGGCCGCCGTGATAGCCCTCGAATGAAAAAGCGAAATCGACAATCTGCTCGATGGCGTCGCCACCACCGGCCTCGGTAACAGCTTCGGCGGCACTAAGACGCACGGACGAATCTGGGTCGCCGAGTAATGCTTCGATTTCGGGACCGACTTGTCCCCGCTTGCCCAGTGCACGGATCGCTTCAACACGGGTGAAACAGTCCTTGTCGCACAAATGGGTCCGTAACATGTCGCTGACGCCCCCGTCGTCAACGGCGGCCAGGGCGCGTATCAAAAGAAGCTTCAACGCCGGTTGCGCAGTTTCCACCGCCGCCATCAACGCGGCGCCAACATCGGCGGGAAGCGACGCCACATGCTCACCGAGCCGAGCCAGAGAGTCAGCCGCGGCCAGGCACACCTCGCCATCCCTATCGGTGAGAGCAACTGCAAGCGCAGACGCAACTTCGGCGCGGTGAATGTCTCCGAGAACCCGTGCCGCGAATCGGCGCACATCGTCATGCCGTTTCACTTCCTGCGCCAATACCATGCGTTTCTTCCCCTTGATGTTCCGGGCGAGAGCGAGACGCTCCATATCCACGGGCGTCAGTTCGATGCCTTCGCCGGGCATCTGGAGCACCCCTTCGGTCGTAACATCCGGTTCATGCTTCAGGATCGCGGAAACGGTAGATGTCGGAAACGAGTCGGCCTCTGTTTCACCTTTCTCATCAGGTCCGACTTCTGGTTCGGCGGATTTTTCGCTTTGTACCGCCGCCGGTTGCTCGTCGGCGTCCTCTGCTTTGGTTTCGGTGGACAGCGCCAATAACAGCGCGTTTCCAGCAACGTTTGGCCAAGCAGAACCCGCTCGGGCAATCCGCGCCAACGCGGACATCGCTTCCAAGCGTAGCGGCCGGGCATCATCGTCCATAACATCGGCGAGCGCCTGAACGGCCGCCTTGCCGCCCGAAGCGGCCAATCCTTGAAGGGCGCCGAGTCGAACTTCGATGGGTCGCTTCGTATCCCCCAACAATGCAGTCAGATCACTTAACGCTTGCTCAGGCGCCTTCGCCCCCAGAGTCCTCGCGACAACCGCCGCCAACGCCGGAGGGCCATCGGTCATTCTGACACGCATATCGTGCAACAAGGTCCCGTCGTCCGGAAATTCCTCCATCTCCGCCAATGCGGCTATCTGCACAGCAATAGATTCATCCGCGAGCAACATCGGGAGACGGCCAGGATGATGTCCGCCCAAAAGCCGTACAGCTTCAGCCCGGACCGCTTCGTCGGAATCGTCAAATAACGCCACCAAGCGGTTGTCCGCCGGCGCCCGCGCCGCCAATGCGCGCATGGCCGCCATTCGCACGCTGGGCGAAGGATCGGCGAAGGCACGCGACAGTGGTTCCGTGGCGTACCCGTCATCGCACGCGGCTAAGGCCGCCGCAGCGCGGCGGCGGGGGCGTTCGGTCTCTTCATCCAGAAAAGAGGTAAGCGCGTCGATTCCCGGCTTGCCCATTTGCGCCAGAGCCTTGAAGGCCGCCTCGGTCATGTCCTGGGCGTCTTCCTCCCGCATCGCATCGACAATATCGGGGACGGCCTCACAAGCATTTAGCGTCGCCAACGCCTGCACGGCCTTTATTTGGACATCGACCCAATCGTCCCATCCACTGTCATAAAATTCGTCTTCGTCCCAGGCGATTTCCTTGTCGCGTCCCTTGACGATCCGCCGGAGCCAAGGAACCACTGCCTTGTTCTGCAACTTTGCCAGCGTTTCGATCGCCGCGAGTTTGACCTCCGTGCAAGGGTCGCCAAGCAAATTTTCAAACAATTGCTTGCCCGCCCGAGAATCCGCCAACTTAGAAAGCGCCTCGGCGGCATCGGTGCGGACGTCGCCGTCCTCATCCAACAACGCTTCGGTTAGAGGTCCTGCCGCCGATGGCCCGCCGATGCGCCCGAGAGCCTGAGCCGCCAGGCAACGATGAACATCGACCCCATCGATGAGAATCTCACCCATCATTCGACACACGTCTTCAGGCGTTGCGTGAGGTCTCGGCGATGGCCTCGGAGGCGGTGGATTTTTGCGTTGATGGTTCATCAATGACAGCCCAAGCCAACTACGAAGAAATTGAAAAGAGTGCTGACCAAAGCGCCCTCGTGAACCAGGTTGAACATGACTGTTCAGATCCGGGCCCGCGCAGGCGTTCAGGTAATGTCCCTCGGCGCAAAAGACATCGAACGGAACGTTCTCTTGTAGGGGGACTCGCCGATCTTCTTCACCTTGGCGACACCCATCTTGTAGTTGTAGTTTCCGCTGATCCAATCGACGATGCGCCCTTCCAGGGAATTCGCCGGTTGCGACGTGTGCAGGAAATCCATGAAGATGATCCCCTTCTTTATGTGGCGTGTGACCATGGCGACGCCGGTGACGGCCGCCCGGGTCAGTTCCACATTGCCGGCCTTCATCTGGCCGCTGAAGGAGTAGTCGCTGCCTTCGACGCCAAGCGTCGTTTCCTTGAGGGACGGCACCCGATCGGAATAGACCATCAACATGTCGCCGTTCTCGATGCCGCGCGCCGCGGCGTCGTCGGGATGCATTTCGACGTAGTTGTCGGGCCAGCGCTGAACGACATAGGGCCTGCGCCGGTCGTCGAAACCGGACTGCCAGCGTTCATTGGTCCGCCCGGACGTGCACCACAATTCATTGTCTTTCGGCGTCATCCATTCCCAATAATCGGAAAACAAAGACCAGGGAGATTTTTGGAGATTGCAGCGCCCGGTTTGACTGTTGAAATGGGTCAACTTCTTGTTAAAGACGTTGCCCGCGGCCGATCCAGTTTCCGGGAGCTTACGCGTCGTATCATGGAGCCGTTTGGTGCCGACCAGGGTTCCGTCGTCCTGCATGAACACCGGGCCTTGAATTCCATTGGTGCCAAACTCGCCCAGCTTCTGATGTAAGGTCTTGCCCTCGCGATGGGCGGCGACCTTGATCATGTTGAAATCCTTACGGCTGCCGCGCGAGAAACGTGCCGATTCCTCGGCGACATCGTTGGAGTTTTTCCAATCGAAGCCATCGAAACCCATACGCTTCGAGAGTTCAGCGATGATCCACCAATCCGGTTTGGCCTCGCCCGGCGGATCGTAGAATCTGTTGTAGAGCCGGAGGCGTCTTTCGCCGTTGGCCCGCATGAAGGTATCTTCGCCCCATGTGGCGGCCGGGAAGATGATGTCAGCGTAACGATTGCCGATCGGATCGACCAGATAGATATCCTGGTTGACGACGACCATGCCGCCGGAGTCGGCTCGCCTTTTCAAGGTGTCGACAATGTCCTTCTTATCGTAGGACCGCACCTGATGAGGATTGGCCACGGTAAGTTCCTCGAACCGCTTGGCCAATTGTTGCGAGCCGCACATCGACTGAATCCATGTCGTGCCAATGACGTGCGCAAAACGGGTATGTCCCGACATGGTCCAAGTATCGGTGTCTAAAGCTCGGCGTCTTCGCCCCGGCACCTTCATCGGCGATTTGTTGCGCGGATACTTGCCGCCGCGTTGTCCGCCACGTTGATGGCCGCCGGCTCTACCGACGACCTGACCAGGCCTGCCACCGGCACCAACGATAATCGCCAGTGCGCTGATCGCCTGAGTGTTGCCGGTGTTGTTGGACCAGTAGAAGCCCTTCTCGATCATGATGGAAGTTTTCGGATGCTTGCCGTTTTTCGGCTTGGCCATCCATTCGGCCGCCGTCCTGATTTTTTGGACGTCGATCCCGGCTACCTTCGCTGCGTTTTCCGGCTTGAATTCGTCCTGCGCCAGGAGCCATTTCTTCCAATCTTCGTATCCGTTGGTCTGGAATTTTCCCCACGTCGTACGCCATTGCCACGGCGTATTCCGAGTGCCCTGGCCGAAACCAGAACTCGATCCCCACTTGTTGTTGACCCAGTTCTTGATCCACTCGGCGTCCTGCCAACCGTTCTCGGCGATGATCCGGGCAATAGCGTTTACGACCAAGAGGTCGGTGCCGAGATTGACATCGAGCCAGAGCCCACCATTCTTCTCAGCGTATGCCACACCGGCAGTGCGGCGCGGGTTCATCATGATACACTTCTGACCGTTTTGGATGCCCTTCATGATCCACTGTGTCCAAAGGATCGTCTTGGTTTCATAAGGATCCGTGCCACAGATCAATAGCGTTTCGGCATTCATCCAATCTTCGTATGCCGGTCCGAAATTGTCGAAACCGGCGTCCCGGAAACCCGGCGTCGATGACACATCGGATGGCGTATCATGGAATGTGAAATTGGCCGTGTTGACGTGGCGAAGCGCATATTTCGTGATGGCGTACGTGTTTTCGATGTACTGATACGAATACGTCTTAACGCCGTAGGCATTTGCACCGTGCGCCTTACGCACATAATTGCCCACCTCGGCCGCTACATCGAGGGCGAAGTCCCAGGGCACGGGTTGCAGTATGCCGTAGATCCGCATCAACGGCGATTTCAGCCGGTCGCGAGTCGGCGTTTGCGGATTGTAGCATTTCTGAGCTATGCAGCCGCCCCGCAGACTCGAATCGCCGTCCGTATTGACGAATTTCGTATCCTTGTCGGGAATGATCACGACATGATGAGGCTTGCCGTCGTGCAACACGATGTTGTGCTGGTTGGGTGCGACCCAAGGGCCCAATGGATCGACTGGGAAATCAGTCTTGAAGGCATTCTGACCAGCCTTCGGGCCGCCGTTATGCGCACCCGCGACAGGCCATCGATAAACGTTGTAGCCGCAAGCGACGATGCAGTAGTCGCAAGCCGTGGTGATCACATCCGCGCCCTTGGGAGGGAGAGGAACATCGGTTTCTGGAATGTAGTACGGCGTAGACATCGCTCGTGTCTCCCTATCCTTGCAAATTGTCGTAGCGACCAAAGATCAAACCGAACACGCCGACGGCGTAGATGTCGTCGCCCTGCAGTTCGAGCAGAACCTGGGGAAGGCTTTGGTAAGCTTGACCGGAAATGAGAATCCCGTGCCGGGTCAAATCGTAAGTCGAAAGGTGCAGCGGACAGGCGCCCAGCGACTTGGTGTCGGCCTTGTATGTGCCCGACAGATCGCCGCCCTGATGCGTGCAGAAATAGTTGAAGGCGACAACGTCCTTCCGGGGACCGATGCCGCCGCCGGCCTCCGTGCCGAGCTTGACCAGCATGGACTGCGCGTACGCACCTTCATCCGGGTATTCAAAACCCACCGGCATATCGGTCTTAAGCGCGCTGAGCTTGCCGATTTTCTTGCGTGGATAGGTGGCCACCATCGCGGGAATTTTCGTCGCGGCCGCGCCGGTGTTCATGGCAACCATGACCGTCGAAGTCGCAATCCCGGATGTCAGTAGGAACTTCCGGCGCGACATCAGACATTTACCGGCTGGATGATCCACCTTAGACGGCATTTGAGATGTGCCGATTTCCGACATTTGTGTTTGATCTGTCATTGTTCAAATTCCCTCAATTCGCCTGCACTACAGCAGGAAGCGGCGCATAGGGCGGCAGTTTCGGTGTCGTCATCTTGATCTCCTCACCGCTAAGCGACTCGAGGAACGCGACCAAGTCCGCCTTCTCCTCATCGGTCAGCCCGAGTTTCTTCAAGAGCTTGGTCTTGTTCTTCGCCATGACACCGTCGGTGAATTCATTCGTCCCACCGCCTTCGTTGTAGAAATCAACAATTTCGTCGAAGTCGAAGAAGGAGCCGTTATGCATGAATGGCGCCGTGTAGGCGGTGTAGCGCAACGGTGGGGTACGGAACTTTCCCATGTCGGATTTTTGCTTGGTCCGGTAGTAAAGGCCCGCATCATCCTTGATCTTGCGGTACAGTTTTTCGGTCACGCCCTTGGCGAGTTGCTCATAGCGGAACGTGATTTGCGCGAGCCCGCTCTCCGACCAATCCTCGGCCCTGGGGACGCCCAGATTATAAAACTTCTGATCGGTGAGAAGCGGTCCGTTGTGGCACTCGACACAATTGGCCTTGCCCTGAAAAAGCTGGAACCCGCGCACTTGTTCTTCGCTAAGCGCGCTCCTGTCTCCACGCATAAATTTGTCGAATGGCGTATCGTTATGGATCAATGTCCGCTCGAAGGCGGCCATGGCCTTCCAGACGTTATTCACTTTCGGCCAGTCGTCGCCAAATACCTGATTGAAGCGCTTTACATATTCGGGAATGAAGGCGAGGCGCGCCTCGACCATGTCCCGTTCGCCATTGCCCGACACGGCACCAAGCGCCGCACCGGGAGCCTGGGCTTCCAGGGACTTCGCCGCGCCAACCCAAAACAGCTTCCCAAGGTAGGCGGCATTGATGACGGTCTGACTGTTGCGCCAGTGAATAACACCCGGGTAACCACGGGAAATAGGATCATTGAATCCCCAGCCCTGTTTTGGCACATGGCAATCGGCGCAGGAAACGGAAGCGTCGCCACCGATGCGTGAATCAAAGAACAACAGCTTGCCGAGTTCAATTTTCTCTGGGGTTTGCGGGTTGTCACGGGGTACCGGTGGCATCCCTAGCGCGGCCAGAGGCGGATTTACATCGGCAGCTGCAGAAAATCCAAATCCAAGGCCCGCGATTCCCAGGGAGGCTGCGACAATAGCGTGGGATAGTGTTTTGCCTTTTTTCATAGCCCTAATCCTAATTTTTCTGCTTGAGCCAATCTTTGATCACCGCGTAGTTAACGTTGATCGGGTCTTTCCAGACATGTTCCGGCCCCGTCAGGGGTTGGCCTGACAAAGACTGCAGAAAGGCCACCAGATTGGCGCTCTCTTCCTGGCTTAAGCTCAACGGCTTGATGCGTGGATCCTTATTGATATCGTCACCGCCGCCGCGATTGTAGAAAGCGACAACATCTTCAAGCGTCTTCATGACGCCGTTGTGCATATACGGCCCCGTATGGGTCAGCTCGCGAAGCGTCGGCGTCATGAATTTTCCAATGTCCGAGCCGTCCGCCTTATGAGTGCGGATATGGGCGCCAACATCGCGGCGGATGTTCATGTAATTCTCGATGCCCATGAACATGCCGAAAGCCACATAGGTCATATGCCGTGCGGGGTTCGACCAGATTTCCGGGTTTTCGGGCACGCCGAGATTGTGGGGGGTATCGTCGGAGAAACGGGGACCGGAATGGCATTGCGAACAGCCGGCCTTGCCTTTGAACAGCTCGAAACCGCTTTGAGCCGCCGCCGACATTTTTCCCGCATCGAAAGGCGACCCTCTTGATGTCAGTGTTTTTAGATATTCGGGAATTGCCTTCCGGACCGATCCGTTGGACGGCTCACCGTAACCGGCGTCCTTGAACATCTTTACGTAAACCGGATCCTGCTTGACGCGCTCTTGCATCAGACGCATGTCCATATTCATGACATAGGTCTCGGTAATCATTTCCCGAGTCACGTCATTGAGGTTGGTGCCTAGCCGGCCATCATGAAACCATGCCGCCTTATGCGCGGTATTGATCAAGGTCGGCGTGTTCCGAAATCCATCCGAGCCCGGATAGGCCTTGGACAACGCCAAACCATCACCGAACCCTTTCTCCGGAATATGGCAAGTGGAACAACTGACGCCGGCGTCGCCGGAAAGCCGGGCATCGAAAAACAACCGCTTACCCAACGCTGCCTTCTTGGCGTCGACCTTCAACATCGGCACGGGGCCAAAGTCAGCCGCCACAACCGGTGATGCAATTACGGCGACGCCGACCGCCAACGCAGCCCACCATGAAATTCTTGATGAAACCGTTCTATTCATCGCTAGATCCCTTAAAAATAATGACTTGCTAGCCATTCATTTGCGCCTGATCCCCGACCGGCAAAGAAACGCCGCTGATAAGCTCAAGAAATTCCCTCAATTCCGACAGGTTCTGGAAATAACTCTCTTCCTCTCCTTGAACGTGTTGAACATGACCACGCCATGTCGGGTTATTTCCTGGCCCACCTTCCAACCAAATACGAACTACAAACGATTCCAGCGTTCCCGGATCAACCATTCCGAATTTACCGTCGTGCGTTTTAGCCTTACCCCGGCGGGGCAAGTTCGATTGAACCAAAACACGAGCCGGTTACGCCCTGGTAACATCGTGAAAACCTCCACCAACCATCGCGATTTTGATTTACGCGAACGTTAGTAGGCGGCGGTAACACGGCGGTAACACCAGGTGTTTCCGAACCGTCAATGTGGAGATGAGGTGTTGTGGACTAGGAGCCTGTCCGAGTAATGCTTATGGTCTGCACCGCGTTCACAAGGGGTTGAGCTAGGATGGTGTCGCGTGGCGATGCCGGTGGCATCGCGAGCGGCGCCGGACGACATCCCAAACCCTTGTGAACGCGGCCCTTTGGGTCGATCAGAGAAACGCGCGTGCCGCGTCGTGGGCACTTGACGATGCCTCCAGCATCGCCGGCGCACCCGCTCCTAACACGCACGGTTCTCTGGTCGATGCAGACCGTAAGCATTACTCGGACAGGCTCCTAGCAGCTTGCGCTGGAACGGTCGCCGATCAGTTGGGCAAAGACCCGCATCGTTTCAGGGGTCGGTTTGAGACCGTATTCGTCATCGAGGCTTCGACGCCAGGAATTGAACTGGACTTCGGCCCAGTCGGGTTGACCAAGTTTGACCAGGTTTTCGAGCAAGGCGCGGAGAAAACTCTCACGGCCCGGATCGTTGTGGAGCGCGGCCTTACAGATCTGCACGGCCTCCATGAATAAGCCTTCCTGGGCATAGCATTTCGCCATACCGTCGAGCATTTCCAGATAGACCTCGCGTAAGCGTTCCCGTTCTTCCGCGCACCAGTCCACATAGGGCTCGTCTTCCAGGTAATCGCCGCGATAGAGGCTTTGCGCCTCTTCGAAGCGGGATCGTGCCTCCAACCCGTCGCCGATCCTTAGCGACCGCCAGCCCGCGGCAACCAGATCTCCGAAGGCGTCCGAATCGACCCAGACCGCATCACGACGCAAAATATAAGACTGGCCGACGGTCTCGATGGTTTCTCTGGCCGCACCGCCGTCGCGCAATTTTTCACGCAGGAACGAAATCGTCACCTTCAGGCGTTGCCATCCGCGCGTCATATCGGCATCCGGCCACAACCAGTCAATCAGGCGCTCGCGGTGCACCGGGCGCCCCAGTTGACTGACGAGGCATTTCAAGACCAATACCGCCTGTTGACGCTTCCAGTTGTCGACCTCTAATCCCTTGCCAGCGATGGCCAAGCCAAAATGCCCGAGAGTGAAGATCCTCAGCGGCTGCCTACCGACTAACTTGGGATCGACCCAACCCGCTTCACGCAGAAACACCACTGCTACCGGTTCGTCCCGGTCTTGCTCCCTAGCCTCGGAGGGAATCACCAATGTACTAATTCCGGCGGAAATCATTTGGCCGTTCTTGTGCCTAATTTTACACGCACCTATGTTCCATTTGTCGCCAATGGAGATGCACGCACGACCCTCGCACATCATCGAGCAAAGTGGTTCCCCGGTAGGATAAAACGCCTGCAATACCTGGCCGCACCTCTGGCCGGTAGCCTCGGCCGCCGAATATCCCAATAATTTCACCGCACCGGCATTCCATCCCAACACCCGCATATCTCCATCAAGCGCAAATGCCGGATCGGAGGCGAATTCGACTATATCGAGCGTTTTAATATCTCGTCTCCCCCCTGTTCGGCGCCCCGGATTTTATTTTTATTGTCGTTATCATTTGGGCCACCGCTCACGGTGCCCACCATTCCAGAAGCTGAAAATGACCTAAATCAATTTAGCCGCTGACCGGAGTCCATAAACACCGTCCAAAGAATAGGTGGATTTTTTTCCAACGCAGCGGCAAACAATTTCGATAATGGACCAACGAGAGAGCCGGAAGCTCGAGAACATGGTTGGTCTCTATCAGCCAGTGGTCCGGCGACCGCAATATTCAACGATGCCGCCCTTTGAGGACGCGGACATCAAACGCTTGACGGAGACGCGCCGAACAGGCTGTGCTGACGAGCAGCCTTAGCAACGGCCTCCAACAGTTCCTTTTTCTCCACCGGTTTGACCAGAAACTCAACTACGCCGCTCTTCATGAAATCGATCGCCAATTGCGTGTCCGGGTAGCCGGTCAGCACGATGATCGGGATGGTGGGATAGTTTTCGCGGAAGTACGCAACGGCCTCTATGCCATTAACCTTGGGCATGCGGACATCACAAATGATCACGACAACCTCAAGAATGTTTTCGTTGTCGAGCAACTCGATGCCTCTCTCTCCATCCTCGGCCTCGAGCACATCGTAGATGCTTCCTTCAAGTTGCAAGCATATGGTTTTGCGGATTTCCGCTTCGTCCTCGACCACGAGTATCTTGTGCTTCATGTCAAAGGTCCTCTCCATTTGGCTCGCGGATTGGAAATGAGATCGTGCACTCCGTTCCTTCGCCCACGCGGCTTTCGAATTCAATAATGCCGCCATATTTCTCGACGATCTGCCGGACCACGAAAAGCCCGATGCCTTCGCCTTCCTCCGGCCCTTTTGTCGTAAAGAAGGGGTCGTAAATTTTGGCCAGGTTCTCGGGGGCAATTCCGGCGCCGGTGTCACGGACTCGCACGGACACCCGGCCGGCATCGCAAACGCTCTCGATTGCCAGCGTACCCTCACTGCCCATCGCCTGAAGACCATTGCGGATAACATTGAAAAACGCCTGCTGGACGTCTTCAGACTTGGCGAATATTGCGGGCACCGGGTTAAGCTGCTGATCGAATTCCATAATGTCCGAGTGGAACGACAGCTTGATCATCGCAATGGCCTCGGCGATTACTTCATTGACATCAATCGGTTCCAGTCCGTGCCTTTCGGCAGGCCGGGCATAACTGGTCAGGTTCTTAATGATCCCCGAGACGTGTTTGCAATAGTCGATAATGTCTTGTGCGTGCGCCTTTCGGCGAACCGGGTCATCGCCGTCGCGAATTGCCTCGGCCGCGCCTAGAATCGCGTAAAGAGGATTATTGATTTCATGACCGATGCCGCTTGCCAGCGTACCCACCGCGGCCATCTTTTCGGCTTGTATGAGCGCTTGCTCAGCCTGTTCCTTAGCAGCGATCAGTTCAGCCTCGGCCTGTTTCCTGGCCGTTACGTCATGCAACATCACCGTTAAAATAAGTTCGCCGTCCATCTCCAACTTGGAAACGGAAGCCTCAGCTGGGAATTCCGAACCATCCGCGCGCACGCCTACAATCACGCTGCGTTCGGCCATCAGCCGGCTTTGCTCTGTTGAAGCTTGGAAGCGCTCCATATGCGTCGCGTGCGCCGTTCGGAATCGGGCAGGAATTAGTTCGTCCAACGACTGGCCCATGATGTCGGCAGCCAGATAGCCGAACAGTTTCTCCGCCCCTGCATTAAAAATGCGAATTTTCGAGTCGCGGCCAACCGCGATGATGGCATCCGGGGCAACGGATAGCACTCCAGACAGCTGGAGCTCACGGTTGATGCCGGCGTCGCTGCGCGGGCCGTCGTGTTCCGACATTGCTAAGTCACCGCCTTACGGGTGTGCCACGGTTCCTCGCCGAATTTAGGACCAGTAGTTTCCCTATCACTCGGATCTGAATCGGTCCGGCTGGCCATCGCCCCAGCGTCACACTAAATCCGCTAATCGTTCAAGTGGCATTGCCTATCTAGGATCATCACGGAGACGCCCAAGCGCCGCCTTGATCTGCATCAACCGCGTGGTGGCAGCTTTTGAATAAGTTTCACCGCCGTGTCTATCGTGATGGATTGCAGTGTGGCCTGGACGGTGTCATCGATCTCTTTAAGGATCAGGGACAAAGCGGCTTCGGTCGCAGACGCATCAATGGGGTTGGCGCGAACCGTTGCGTCACCGCTGACGTTTTCGAATATTTGAATGACATCCAGTAACGTCGTGCGCTTCGCGTTGCCGCAAAACCGATAGCCGCCACCGACCCCCCGCACAGACTCGACAAGACCGGCACGATTGAGATCGCGCAGAACCTTGGCGAGGTGATTAAGCGATACGCGGTAAGCCTCCGCGATTTCACCAGCAGAGCGCTGGCGCGCCGGATCGGCAGCAAGGTCAAGAACCGAGAGCAGTGCCAGCCGCGAGGCGGTTTGCAATCTCACTGGCCCGCCCTTCCGGCTGTCCGATTAATCAAGCGCGGCCTCAAGCTCTATATACGGACCCGCCATCATGCCCTGGCTTCGGAAGAATGACATGATAAGGGTGTCGTCGCGCGCCAGCATCGTACGCACCGTGGCGACGCCGTTTTCGCGGAATTTGCCGCATAGCGCCTCGAACAGCACGGTGCCGACCCCGGTTAGCCGCTTGTCCGGTTCCACATTGACGGCGAAGATCCAGCCGCATGGCGGCGATCCAAATTCCCAGGCCCTAATTTCGCCCATGATGAACCCAAGCAACTCGGTGCCGGCTTCGGCGATCAGGAAATACCGATCCTGCTTGCGGCCACCAAAGCGCCGGATCAGGTCGCGCCAGTAGTCCGGTTTCGCGAGTCCGGTGATCTTGCCGTCCAGCCCCGTGACAGCGATCAGATCGTTCGCCGTTGCGGTGCGAATTCGGATCGTGGATTGACTGGAATGCATTTGCGCCGCCAAAACCAATAAAGGTATTCACGCACCTATTTACCACAAGGCTCCAATTGTCAACAGGTTAGGCGGCGTGATGCGGGGCTGTCCGGGCATATTGTCGCAGCGCGGCGCAACCGGTTGACGATTAAATACGCATTACAGTACCATTTTACTTAATAAGAAACCGGGAGACCGTCAGTATCAATTTTTCTTGTCATCCGAAACCCCGGAATCAGGAAAGCGATACACATGAGCACGACTAAAATTATCAACCGCTGCCAGGCCCTGTTCGACGACCTCGATTTCACCGCGGTCGGCGACTGGAAGGCAGCCGACTCCACTCGCAAAGTCATCGGCTTCATGCCAGTTTACGTGCCACGCGAGATCATTCACGCCGGCGGCATGCTACCGGTCGGTATTCTCGGCGGTGGCGATCAACTCGAGGTGATCCACGGCGACGCTTATTATCAAAGCTATATCTGCCGCATCCCACGTTCGACGATAGAATTGGGGGTGACGGGCCGGCTGGATTTCGTCGACGGTCTGCTTTTTCCCAGTATCTGCGACGTCATTCGCAACTTGTCCGGCATGTGGAAGCTGATGTTTCCGGATGTCTATGTCCGCTATTTCGACGTACCGCAGAATTACGACGATGAAATCGGCGGCAACTACTACGTCAACGAATTGCAGGAGTTGCGCAGCGGATTGGAGAACGTCGCCGGCCGCGCCATCACCGATGACGACATCCGCAGGTCCGTGGCCGTGTATAATGAAAACCGGCGTCTCATCCGCGATCTGTACGCATTCCGCGTCAGGTCGCCCTGGAAGGCGCCGTCGTCGGAAGTCTATCTCCTGCTCCGGGCCGGCATGGTGCTGCCGGTCGAAGAACACAATCAGATGCTGGTCGACTACCTCGCGGCGGCGGAAAGCCAGGACCGCGCGATGCGGGACAATTGCCGCATCGTTCTGCAGGGTTCGTTTTGCGAACAGCCGCCTTTGAATCTGATCAAGTCAATCGAACTGGCCGGCTGTTACATCGTCGACGACGATTTCATGCTGGTGAACCGGTGGCTCTTCGACGACATCCCTCTGGACGGTGATCCTATTGCCAACCTGGCGGCCGCTTTCCTGCACGGGTCGCGGGAGACGGCGGCAAAATATCAGCCCGATGGCGCGTTAAAGGGCAAATACCTTGTCGAGTCGGTACGCGACAACGCCGCGGAAGGGGTGATTTTCGCGGCACCGAGTTTCTGCGATCCGGCCCTGCTTGATCGTCCCATGCTCGCCAAGGCAATGACGAAGCACAACATCCCCTACATCTCGTTCAAATATGCGGAGAACTCCGGCCAGATGCAGCCGATCCGCGAGCAGGCCGGCACCTTCGCCGATTCAATCAAACTATGGAGCGACGCATGAGCGCGGACAAAACCCCTATCGAGGTGGTCAAGGAACCTTCGATGCTCAAGCAGAAGGCGATGATTGCCGAGAACTATCGCAAACTGACCGGCGCACCCGAAACCGGCCGGAAAGTCGTGTCGACCTATGTACCCGGCAATCTAAATGAGCTGATCATGTGCTTCGACATGGTCAATAATTTGCCGGAGATCAACGCGATCCAGAACGGCATGCGCCAGAAAAGCCGCGGCATGATCATGGAAGCGGAAAAGATGGGTCATTCCGAGGATGTCTGCACCTATGTGAAGGCAGATATCGGCATGATGGCGAAGGGCAATATTGCGCCCAACGGCGAGCCCTTGCCGGCGCCCGACCTGCTGCTGCTGTCCTACACCGGCTGCTTCACCTTCATGAAGTGGTTCGAACTGCTGCGCGACGAGTATGGCTGCGAAACGGTCATGCTGCAGGTCCCCTATGAGGGCGACGGCAAGGTGACGGAGAACATGCGCAACTTCGTCGTCAAGCAGCTTAAGGAAGAGGTGATTCCGACGTTCGAACGGATCAGCGGTGTGAAGTTCGATATCGACCGCCTGCGTGAGAACTTACGGCGGTCCGCCGCGGCGGAAGACGATCTCGTCTGGGTGCTGCAAAGCGCGAAAAATAGGCCGTCACCCATCGACGCCTACTTCGGCGGCGTATTCTATATCGGACCGATTTTCACCGCCTTTCGCGGGACCGACGATGCGGTCGAATATTACCGGCTGCTGCGCCAGGAAATCGAAGCTCGGATCGCGAACGGACAAGGGCCGATCACGCCCGAGGGCGACATGGGATCCGAAAAATACCGTCTCGTCGTCGAAGGCCCGCCGAACTGGACCAGCTTCCGCGACTTCTGGAAGATGTTCTACGACGAAGGTGCCGTCGTCGTCGCCAGCACCTACACGAAAGTCGGCGGGGTCTACGATTTCGGCTTCCGGCATGACCCGGACCATCCGTTGGAATCGCTCGCCGATTACTGCCTGGGTTGTTACACCAATCGCAACCTGCCGCAGCGGGTCGAGATGATCGAAAACTATATGAGCGAATACGAAGCCGATGGCTTCCTGATCAACTCGATCAAGAGCTGTAACAGTTTTTCCGCCGGGCAATTGCTGATCATGCGTGAAATCGAAGACCGCACCGGGAAGCCGGCGGCGTTCGTCGAGTCGGACCTCGTCGATCCGCGCTATTTCTCGAAGGCGAATATCAAGAACCGGCTCGAAAGTTATTTTCAGATGATCGATCAAAAACGCCAAGGCGCGGCTGCGGCCTGACGGGAGGAAGCCATGAAATGTTTTGTCGGAATCGATCTCGGCTCCACCACGACAAAGGCAGTTCTGCTGGATGAGGAACGCCGTATTCTCGGTGAAGGGATCACGAATTCCCAGTCCAACTACGCGACCGCGACAAAGGTTGCCAAGCTGGAAGCATTGATCTCAACACGTCTCAATCTGTTTCGCCGCGCCCTCGGCCTCGGCGACGAAGGCGACGCGTTTCTTGATGAGATGGTGCTCAAGTTCCGCCACGAACAGTTCCTCGAACAATTGGAGGATCTGCACCAGACCTGCGCCAAGCTAATAACCGCGGAACGATTTCCCGCGAACGCCGCAGCGGTGCGCGAGACGCTTGACGCGATCTTCGGCCGGTTGCGTGAAGAGAGTGCTGCGATCTTCGCACCGGGTGCCGCACGAAGATCCGACTTCTTCCGTGACATCGCCGGTTCGCGCTTCATGCGTATTGGCGAAGAAGTCGCTGCCGAGGCTGGTTTGTCCTACGACATCTTTCTCAATCTGTATGACAAATCGATCATCGAGGTCGAGAACCGGCCGCCGGGCGACAATCTCTCCACGAATTTTCAACGCGCGTTGGACGGCGTGATTGCGAACGCACCGCAATTCAACATCGACGCCGATGCCGCCAAGGAATCTCTGGCGAGCGCGCTGGGCATCGAGCTCGAAGAAGTCTACACCGTGGGCACCGGTTATGGACGCGTGACGCTGCCGTTCGACAAGGATCACATTCGCTCCGAGATCCTGTGCCACGGCCTCGGTGCCCATGTCATGTATCCTGAAACGCGGACCGTGCTCGATATCGGCGGCCAGGACACCAAGGCGATCCAGGTCGATGAGGCGGGCATCGTCGAAAACTTCCAGATGAACGACCGCTGTGCTGCCGGTTGCGGGCGCTATCTCGGCTACATCGCCGACGAAATGAATATGGGGCTGCACGAACTCGGCCCCCTTGCGATGAAGGCGACAAAGAATGTGCGCATCAACTCGACCTGCACCGTCTTCGCCGGCGCGGAACTGCGCGACCGCCTGGCGCTTGGTGAGCAACGCGAGGATATCCTGGCCGGCCTGCACCGGGCGATCATCCTTCGTGCGATGTCGATCATCTCCCGGTCCGGCGGGATCAAGGACCAATTCACCTTCACCGGCGGTGTTGCCAACAACGAAGCCGCGGTCGAAGCGCTAAAGAAGGTGATCGAGGAGAATTACGGCAAGGTCACGATCAATATTAATCCGGCGTCGATTTACACCGGAGCGCTCGGCGCGGCGACCTTCGCGCATCGTGCGCTGGCGAACTAGCAGGGAGATGAAACCATGACTGTTTCCGTCGGGATCGATGTCGGCACCGGGGCGGTCAAAACCGTCCTCTTCGAAGTGACCGAGGAAGGTCCGTCGTGGCTGTCCAAGCGTCTTGAGCGAATTCGCAAGCGCGATCCATTTACGCTAGCAGACCGGTCGCTGGGTGAAATGCTTGAAGAGGCGAAGATGTCCCGCGACGATATCGCCTATATCGCCAGCACCGGCGAAGCCGAAACGCTACCGTTCGCCACGGGGCATTTCTATTCGATGACGACGCATGCGCGCGGCGGCGTCTATTTGGACCCCGATGCCCGTTCCGTGCTCGATGTCGGCGCGTTGCACGGCCGCGCTATTCAGGTCGACGAGCGCGGCAAGGTGCTTGGCTACCGGATGACCAGTCAATGCGCGTCCGGGTCCGGTCAGTTTCTCGAAAACATCGCCCGCTATCTGGGTGTGACGCAGGAGGAGATCGGTCCTCTGTCGCAACAGGCCGACGATCCGGAGAAGGTGAGCGGTATCTGTGCCGTGCTGGCGGAAACCGATGTCATCAATATGGTGTCGCGCAGCATCTCGACGCCAAACATCCTCAAGGGGATTCACCTGTCGATGGCGAACCGGCTGGTGAAGCTTCTGCGCGCCACCAAGATCGCCGACACGGAAGTGTTGATGACTGGCGGTTTAGCGCTCGATTCAGGACTGCTCGCGGCCGTGCAGGAAACCGTTATGGAACAGGAACTCGACGCCCGCGTGAAGAGCCACCCCGACTCGATCTATGCCGGCGCGATCGGTGCGGCCTTGTGGGGGGCGTTCCGGCACGAGAAGCTGGCGCGGCTTGGCCAACTTGCCATGGCGTCCTGAAGCTAACGCATCGACTCGTAATCCTGCGCGAGGCGGTCATCTTCATCTGAGTCCAGGAATTCGCCCAAGAGCGGCACGAGCGCCGCTTCTTCCGCTTCGGCATGCCGTATGAGGCGATCCGCGAACTCGGCTGCAACAGGATGAAACGCCGCCCAAGTCTGAGGGTCAAAACCCTGAATACCGACGGCGCGCGCCATCGCGGCGGCCTTCTCGCCAAGCGGGACGATGGCGCGATGGTCTTCGATGTACATAGCGCGCATTTCCCCTTCTCCGTTCGCATCGAGTAAGGGAAACAGCATCGTTTCCTCGAAATAAAAGTGAGTCTTGATCTCGGTTTCTATTGCGGCGGCGAGTTGGCCGAGCAATTGCCCAATGGCGGGATTCTTCGCCTCCGGCGGCGCCCCCGGGCCATTGCGATTCAGTACACCGGTAAGTCGGCTGAGCAATTCCAGCACCGCGACATGCTCCTCATGCAGCATCTGTGCAACCTGCCCTTCGATTACCTGCATGCCGATTGCTCCTCTCGATTTCGCCGGGGGCATAGCTCTCCGGCTAGGAGGCATCAGGTTGATTGACTGTTAACGTCTGCGCCTTGACCCAAATCAAGTTAGCTCAGCGCCAGCCAGGTTTGACTCCGACACCCGTCGGACCGCTGCCGCGTGCCGGGGTGTGGTCGATTGCGAAGCCCTGGTTCAGCGAGGCCGCGTTGACGAGCGTGAACTTAAACAGCCAGCCTGCGGCAAGCGCCGTCAAGCCGGCGAGCGCGAACAGGCCCGGCGCAAAAGCCGGGAGGAACGCGCCGCCGAGAATCAACGCGGCCGGCGCGACGGCGCCGAGCCCTGCCATCCAGAGACGGAGGCCTGCTAGGATATCGAGCGTGCGCGCCGGCGCGCCGGTATCCAACAAGGCCCGCAAATAGCGCCGCCAGGCGAAGGCGCGGTAGGCGATCAGCAGAAGCAGAGCCGCGGCGATGGGCATCGCCGCTGTGCCACTCAATGCTGCACTGGCCATCAGAAGCAATCCGCAGCCTTCGGCCAATCCGGTGCCGAATATCAGCGTAACGATACGCGGCTCGCGCCACGCCGGGATGCCTTTCGCCTCATGCAGGATGCGGCCCTGGCAGTAGAGAAACAGCAGGCCGAACGCGCCCGCGACTGTCATCCAACCGAGCGATGGGTTGAAGAACGCCACGCCGCCGCTGGCAAAGACCAGCAGGGCGATCATGGCTTCCCGCGTCATCCAGGACGTCTGAGGATTCAGGACGACATGCAGGAAACGCAACATCCGCCCGATTTCGGTCCAGACGAGGAATAGCCCGGCACCGATGAAAGCGAGCGCGAGCAGACCGAGCCACGCAGGCGGACTCGTGCCCGACCACGCGGTCGCGGCAAGGACCGCCAGCAATCCGCTGCCGGTACCGCCGAAGATAAAATTGCCCGCCGCGCGCCAGTCCCAATGGGTCTGTTGCCAAGGTATCACGCCCGGCATGTAGGCACCGGTGTCATTGCCGCGTAAGGCCGTCTTGTCGTCGGCCGCCATGGCATCGCCGGTCGCGGTATCTAGCGACTCGCGGTCGCCGTCCCACAAATAGTGAAAACCAGGGTTCGTGCCGAGTTCTTCATGCATGCGGAAGTGCCGGTTTTCGCGTAGCAAAGTCGAGACGTTGCTGGACGGGTCGTCGGCATCGCCGAAATGCAGGGCGTCGGCGATGCAGGAATTGACGCAGGCCGGCGTTGCCTCGGAATCCACACCGGGTGTGAGGCCGTTTTCCAACCCATAATCGATGCGGTCGGAACAGAAGGTACATTTTTGCGCTACGCCGAGCCGCTCCGGCATTTCGCGCGCGGCTTCGTGGCGCATCTGCTTCGCTCCGAAGGCGAAGCGCGGCAGGTCGACCTTGTAGCGGGCCTGATAGGGGCAGGCGACCGCGCAGTAGGCGCACCCGATGCACAGGTCGTAATCGATAGTGACGATACCGTCGTCGCGCTGCCGTGTCGCGGTCGACGGGCAGACATGCATGCAGGGCGGGTCGGCGCAATGCATGCAGCCGACGGGTACAAAGGTCCGCTGCACGTCGGGATACTCGCCGGTTTCGATGTCGAGCACGCGGCGCCACTGTACCAGCGGCGGCGTGGCGTTGGCATGCTTGCAGGCGGACGTGCAGGTCTGGCAGCCGACGCAGCGCCGCAGATCAGCGACCATCGACCACCGGGTCATGCCGCACCTTCCAGCTTGCGGGCACTGACCTTGACCAGGTCGGCGCTCGATCCGGTGGCGTCGGTCAGTTCCAGCATCATCGGCATCAGGGCATTCATGCTCGGTACCTTGAAATCCTTGGCCAGCGGCGTCGCCCAGTGATCGAATTGGCCGATCATCAGCAACGTGTCCGGCCGAATGCCCTGGCGCAGCACGACTTTGCCTTGGGTCGCATTGACCGGCGACTTGATTTCCACCAGATCGCCATCCGCGAGGTCGAGTTTACGGGCCGCCGCGGGGTTCATGATGATGCCGCCATGACCAGCGACATTGTCGGCGACTTCCTTGATCATCTGAATGCCGACATTGCCGCCCCAGGCGTACTGCATGCTGCGGGAGGTGACGAGCCAGAAGGGATAGTCGTCGATGGAGACATTGTATTTTTTTTCGAGCGCGGTTTCCCACAACCCCGGCAGGTCTTCCCAAGGCGGTAGCGGCTGGTATTCGGCGATCTGGCTGTCCCACCAGTCGATGCCCTGTTCGTGCAGGCGTTCGCCGAGTTGCTTGCCGATGCGCAGGAGTTGCTCCTGGTAGGGCATTTCGAAGCGCAGCCCCTGCCGGACGATTTCCGGATACAGGTACCAGTGCCGCCGTGAGAAATCCTGGACGCGAAATCCGTGTTCCTGGAAATAGTCCAGCCCGTCGGTTGCCGCGCCGTCCGTCAACTCCGCGCTGGCGGCGCGGCAGGACGCGTCCCAGATCGTCTCGACGTCATGCGCTTTGGTTTCGTCGAGGGAGAAGTCGTATCCATCGCCCGAGAGGCCCACACCCGCGGCGCCGCGGTTGATCATCGCGTTGTATTCCTGCAAGAGCTCGACGCGCTCGGCGAGCTGGGTCGCGATCCAGGTGAAATCCTTTGCCTCGCCCTGCGGCGGGGACGCGGGATTGCGGAGCGCGAAGCCCTGATAGTCCCAGTACTGCTCGATATATTTCGTACCGCCGATGCGGATCAGCTGCATGCCTTCCAGATCGGTGCAATCAGGCAGCAGGATGTCGGCCATGTGATTGGTTTCGTCATTCGTATAGGCGAAGCAGACGGTGAAGGGAAAGTTCGCAACGGCTTCCCCGACGGCATCGGTATCCCAGAAAGAAATGACAGGGTTGGTCCGATAGACGAGCCAGATATCGGGCGGCGTCGCGTCCGGCATGTGATCGAAGTTTTCGTTTTGCATCATCCAGGCAAGATGGGTGGGGCCCAGCGCCTGACTCCAGGCGGAGTTGGCGGCCAGCGGCACGAGTGTCCGGTGAGCGCTGCGCGCGGGCGGCCGGGATACCCAGCTATTCTTGCCGGTCGGGTTCATCGGGTATTCCATGAAACCGTCGGGGCCGGGCTTGACGCTCTGCCAGCGGTCGCCGGCGGGACGGTTGAGACGAACGGTCGTGCCGAGCACGCCACCGGGCGTTTCCAGCGAGCCGACGAGGCACGCCATCAAGGTGCGCGCCCAGCAGCACTGGTAGCCGCCCCAGCCGTTGTTGACCGTCTTGCCGAGGGCCACCGCAACAGGCCGCAACGGCATGACCTCGCCGTCGATAACAATGGTTTCGCCGATCCGCGCATGGTCGAGGAATTCGGTGGCGACCCGGCGCGGCGAGTCGACGGGGACGTCACAAATTTCCGCCGCCCACTCCGGCGTGTACGGCGCGACATGCTCGACCAAATGCTGGAAGGCCGTGCGGCATTCCACACCATCATGTTTCCAAACAATATCGTCGGGTCCGACTTCGATGCCGCTTGCGGTAGCAGCACCGTCCAGCATGGGATCGCCATCCGGACAATCGAAGGGAACGGCGCCGCCGCCGCGGCTGTCCCACATCAGCGGTTTCCGGGTTTCGGGATCGCGCAGGAAATATCCGTTGGGCGCGATCAGATAGGGCGCGGAGGTGCGGTGCTTAAGGTAGTCGATATCGAGCCGTTCGCGTGCCGCTTCATGCAGCATCACATACATATAGGCGGCGTCGGTTTTGGGCCGGATCGGCACCCATTCGGCGGAGCAAGCGCCAGTGACCGAAAGGTGCGGTTCGATCTGCACCCGCTTCATGCCGCGCACACGCGCATCGGCATGCCTTTTCACTCCACAAACGCCGCCGGACGCCTCGACATTGGCACCAAACGAAACCAAATATTCGCAGAGCGGCGTATCCGGCGCGACCGTGAAGGCGCGGTGCCACAACTCACCATACAGGTGCTCCGAGTGGTAGCATTTCACGCCCTGGCCGCTGCCGAAGCTCATATCGACCGGCCCCCAGGCACCGAGGAAGGCGGGCAGCGTGCCCATATAGGCCGTGGGCGTGCCGCCGCCGCCGAAGCTGGCGGCAAGACGCGGATAGCCGGAAGTGTCTGTGACTCCTTTCTCGCGCGCAGTGCGCATTTCCCCTGCCACGGTGTCCAGCGCCTCGTCCCAGGAAATGGGCACGAATCCGGGATCCACGTGGCGGCCTTTCTTGGGATTGGTCCGCTTCATCGGCGTCAGGATGCGGTTCGGATTGTAGGTCTTCTGGATCAGCCCATAGGCTTTGACGCAGACCTTGCCGCCCGCTGGATGCACCTCGGCTGCAGCGAAATTCGGATTGATCTCCGTCGCGACGCCATCCTCAACACGGATCTTCATCAGATCCGGACCGGCCACGCACTGATAACAATAGCTGTTGATGTCCTTGGTGTTCTCCGTCCGGGCTTTGCGCATCGCTCGCCCCTCCGTGTTTCGAATTTACAGACCCACCGTTTCCACCTTGGCGCACAGCCGTTCCGCAGATTTCGACGCATCGGTGATGAAACTGATCTGCATAATTGGTTCTTTCCCGATAGGCGTGCGGTGTTGATCCTAACGTAACATGGATTTTTTGCCCTACGGTCGTGTATTCGGCGTTCTACACATGCCGTGGAATGGCGGGACAGACCATGGACAGTCAAACGATGCGCAGCGTTGCCATTTATTCGCGAGATCGAAACTTGATAATTACAGAGCCGCACGACTCACCAATCGTCGGACTCCGCCGGAAAGACCCTAAACTTGGCGGCTAGTGGGTCGATATTGTTATACCGCTTTGTATTTTTCAGAGCTCTTTCAAAAAGGTCACAAAGTACAAACCCTGCCCCCGCAACCATCAAGCTACTGCGCAGCTTACAAAGGGCCTGGATAACCAGGCCCTTTGTATTAGCGGAGTACAGCGAGATCTCCCAGCGGGACACAGCAACCGCTCCAACGCTATCGCACCAACAGCCCGCCTTTCGGCGGGCCGTTGCGTTGTAGCTGACGTCTCCGGCGAGGCCGGCCATTCCACGACTTTGCGAAATAAGCTCTCGCGGATGATTGCAATGGTCTTTTACTTGAGTTTGATCTATGCACTATTTCCAACTATTCTGAGTTGATTGAGCGGACATCGCATAGACATGTCTTTTATGTTTACCAACTTGAAATCCAAGCAAACAAACCCCATCGAGAGATTTTTGTCTCGGCGATACTTTTTTTCTCTCGCCATCGCACAGGCAGTTGTGTTGGGCGGGAGAAACCTCGCCGCATCTCCGGTTGAGCCCTCCAGGCAACAGGAAGCATCGGAACGCTTGGCCTCGTTCTCAGCGCTCATGAAGAAGCGGCCCGCCTTACAGCGTACGGCAAGACGCTGGCTGGCAATCGTGCCGAGGAAACGGGCGGAGGACATTCTGGCCGCTACTGTGCAGCGCGTCATCGAGTTCCCAGGAACCATCGACCGAACAGTCGTCGACAGATGGATTCAGATGGATTACAGGTCCGACAATTGCGTGGATTTGGCCGCCCTCCGGATCGCAAAGACCGAGTTCGCCTTCGTCGTCGCGAATGCCCGGTCGGGGAATTCTCCGTCAGCATAACAATTTAGAATGACCAACACTTTTATCGATGCCAAGACCGATCTAGTAGGCGAATCGATCAATGCCTCCGTCTGCATCATCGGAGCCGGTGCTGCGGGAATCACCTTGGCGCGCGAGTTGGCGCCATCGGTTGCCGACGTCGTACTGGTGGAGTCGGGGGGGTTATCGCTGGACGGCCCGACTCAGGCGCTCTATTCGGGCCAAAATCTCGGTTTGAAATACCATGACCTGCTCTCGAGCCGCTTGCGCTATTTCGGCGGCACGACCAATCACTGGGGGGGCTATTGCCGATATAACGATCCTATCGACTACCGGGGTCGCCCGAAACTAGATGTGCCCCGCTGGCCCTTCGATGAAACCGTCCTGGCCCCCTTCATCACCCGGGCCGCGGCGCAATTGGGTCTCGAATTTGCCTATTTCGATCCGGCAACGCGGCTGAGCAAGCTCGGCGAGGACACGGACGCGCTGATCGACGACGCATCCACCGGCTTGATGACCAAGATATTCCAGATCAGCAGCAAGACACGCTTTGCGAAAATCTACGGTAATGAACTGGCAAGACTGCACAATTTACGGACCTATTTGAACCTCAGTGTGACCGACATACAATTATCGGAGTCCGGTCGCAACGTAACCGCTGTCACGGCACGCACATTAACCGGTAAGACGGTGAAAATTACGGCGAATACGTTTGTGTTGGCGTGTCACGCCATCGAAAATGCGCGGCTACTTCTGGCATCCAACTCTCAATCCCCAACCGGTATCGGCAACCGATACGATCATGTCGGCCGCTATTTTATGGATCACGTCCATGTCTCGGGCACGAAAATGATCCCGAGTTCGAGCTTCCCTTCCCTGTACAACTTCTACTATCTGCAATCACTGGGGGTTAACGCCAACATCAGCTTTACCGATCCTGCCCTGCAGGAAATGGGAATTTTACAATATTACTGCCGATTTTTGCCGGTTTATGCGGACGAAGGCGTTAAACCCGCGATGCGTCGCCTGCAAGGGAAACTCTGGGAACCTTTCGATCCGGAATCGCTTGACGATCTGGCGATGGTCCTTTCCGACTTGCCCGGTGCCACGCGGCTTGCCAGGAGCGCCGCCGGTGGCGCCCCGAAGCCACAATACTTCAATTTGCAACATCGAATTGAGCAAGCGCCGAATCCAGAGTCCCGAATTCTACTCTCAGCGAAGCGAGATGCATTGGGAAATCGGCAGGCCGATCTCATGTGGCGCCTTAATGATGTGGACTACCGCACCTTTCGGTTGGGCCAGCAAAAAATCGTCGCGGAACTCAGCGCATTGGGTCTTGGCCGCTTTATGGTCGAAGAATTACATGACGATTATATCGACGAGCATGCAATCGGCCATTATCACCACATAGGAACCACGCGAATGGCAGCGCGTGCCGAAGACGGCGTGGTCGATCCAAACTGCAGGGTGTTCAACGTCGACAACCTTTATGTAGCCGGCAGTTCGACATTTCCGACAGCCGGTTATTCCGGCCCTACAATGATGATCATAGCCCTCGCCCTGCGACTGGCTGATCACTTAAAGCAATCCAAAGCAGGCAACTAGGAGCGTGGTACGCATCGCCTATATGGCCGCAGCCATTACGATACCGCCCCTGGCATCGATTGCGTGGCGGGGCTTCAGCCTGTTGAATGCCTTTGTTGCCCTAATATGGCTGGCGGCTTTATTGGCGTTTTTTTTCTTTGCGGTGGCGTATGGAATTCTGCTGCATGGATTGGCGACCTTATTCGCCTTCGTCATCATTTTAAGGCACCGGCGACCGGGCAACGAAGATCATAAATTCACCCCAAGACGACTTATCGATTATGCAATCGGTCTGTATCTAATTCTCAGCACATCCCTGACCGGCAGCTTGCTATGGTACGGTATAAACGCACCGAATGGCGAACCGGCAGACAACGCTGCCGTCGAACGCGGCAGCAAGATTTTCGTCACGTCTTGCCACGCATGTCACGGGACCAATAACGAGTTGGCACCAAGCCTCGACGGCATCGTTGGCAAGGAAGTCGCGGCCAATCCTTCTTTCGATTATTCGGCCGCCTTGCGTGGCAAGGAAGGCGTCTGGACAGAAAACACGCTATCGCGTTTCCTGCTTGCTCCAGACCAATTTTCACCCGGCACCAAGATGGCGATCTCCCCCTTGACGGCAGACGAAGCACGCGACGTGATCGCCTTCCTGCGCAGCGGCCGTTAGTAGGGAACTGTGCAACTACGCAAGTCCCCGAAGGGGAAGAAATAACAGAACGCCTTCGGCAGAACCTGGCTAACGCCAGCTTCTGCCGTTTCTGTGTCAGGAAATCGCTCGGCGGCAGAGGGATAGGATATATACCATCTGCCGCCAAGCAGTATGTCGCAATTAGGCAACAACTGCACTGTTACGCAGCCGCCGAATTGCACCAATGCCCACAAGACCAAGGCTGAACAGCGCCAAGGTCCCTGGCTCCGGGACCCCCGCAACGTCGCCACCCGCGAAGGTGCCATCGGCGTTGACGATAACCTCGACGTCGAAGCCTTGACCGACGACGGAGGACTGCGCTGGTGGCCGCACCGCCGCCCATCGAGACCATCGTCAGCACCATGATGCTGAAAAACCCCATGGCGAGCGCCAAAGCGATTTCCGCCATGGCGTTGTTTTGCGTTGTGTCGCGCATGCACCAAGCCTTCGTTTCCGACGGCAATGCGCGCCGTCACGAAAGCCTTATGGAGATGGCAGGCTTGGTTTTAACGGTTTGGGAGAGTCCGGTATCCGCAGAATCAGCGCTCGCCGAAATGACGGCGCCAGACCGGACCGACGACGGGGTGCTGCCGGACGCCCTGGGCTAGCGTATTCAAACGCGGGGCGTCGACCTCCGCCCTCGACCACAGAAAGAGCATCGCGATGTAGGGGTCGGCGACGCAGAGCGACGACCCCAGCAGAAAAGGTCCCTGTTCGATGGCGCCTTCCAGCACAGTCACGGCTTCGCCGGCGCGCCGGTTCGCTGCACTCCGGGTCGCCTCGATGGCGTCCGGATCGCTCGTGAACCGAAAGGCATAGCCACGCCGCAAAATCGCTTCGTAAAGATTCACGCTGGAAAACACCGTCCAGCGCAAAAATGCCGCATGCGCGGACGTGCCAGGTAGCGGCGCGAGTTTCTTCTCCGGAAAGCAGGCGGCCAGATGGATCAGGATCGCCGCGCACTCGGTCATCGTCGAACCATCGGGCAGGATAAGCGTCGGCACCTGTCCCCACGGGTTTGTACTTTTGAATTCCTCCGGCAGCGGCGTCCCCGGCTTCGACCCGAGATCGACAAGTTCGAAGTCCGCTTTGGCCAGCGTCAGCGCCGCCTCGACAACGAAGCCGCCGGATCCTGTTCGGTTATAGAGTTTATACGTCATCTCGGCCTCGCTTCTCGCCGCTACGGTTTGTCCTGCTGCTGTGCATGCAGCGCGCCCGCGTCGACCATCGCGTCGATTTCCGCGTCGCTATAGCCGACTTCGCCCAGAATATCGTAAGTGTGCTCACCCAGCAGAGGCGCGCCGTTGCGGATGGCTGTCGGTGTCCCTTCGAAACGCGCCGCCGGGCGCGCTTGGCGCAACCGGCCGGCATGCGGGTGGTCATGCTCGATCACGATGCCGCTGGCTTCGACCTGCGGGTGACTGATCATCTCCTTGCGGGTCAGCACAGGCGCGCAGGGCACGCCGGCATCGTCGAGGATTTTCAGCCATTCCGCCGCCGGCCGCTCCAGCAGCGCTTCCTGAATCAAGCTGAGCCGTTCGTCGGCATTCCTGTCCCGCAGCGCCGGTGTCGAAAAGCGTTCGTCACTCAGCAAGTGCTCGCGGTCGGCGGTCTTGCAGAACGCCGCCCATTGCACGTTCGTCATTGTCGAGACGGTGATGTAGTCGGTCTTGGTCTCGTAAATTAAATCGATGAAGGTGGCCGCCCGCTGCTCGCTGACCTCGTTATCCACGAAGGTCTGCCCGCCCATATCCGACGACCACAGGAAGGCAATGATCGAATCCAGCATCGAGACTTTGACGTGCTGCCCCTCGCCCGTTTTGGCGCGGCCCGCCAGCGCGGCAACGACCGCCTGTGCGGCGGTTATGCCCGTGAGCTTATCCGGCAGGATGGTGCGAATCAGCCTCGGACGCTCCTGATCCGAGCCGGCCTGGAGCGTGGCAAGACCCGACAGGGCCTGGATAATCGGGTCATAGACCGGCTTGTGGGACAGCGGGCCATTCTCTCCCCAACCGCTCATGGAGACATAGATAAGGTCCGGTTTGACGGCACGCAAATCGGCTTCGCTAACGCCGAGGCGTTCCACGACACCAGGCCGGAAGTTCTGGATAAAGACGTCCGCCGTCGCCACGAGTTTCTTAAGGGCATCGCGTCCGTCATCCGACTTCACGTCGATCGACACCGAACGCTTGTTCCGGTTATTGTTCACGAAACTCGCCGTCATGCCCGTGTTGCCATGACCCGCGTGTCGCGTGTGGTCCGGCCGCTGCGGCGCTTCCACCTTGATCACGTCGGCGCCCTGGTCGGCCAGCATCATGGTCGCAAAAGGGCCGGCAATCACGTTGGTGACATCGATGACGCGGTATCCGCTAAGCGGTCCTGACATTCGCGTTTCTCCTAATTGGCTCACTGTTTAAGAGAAATAGGTAGGGCATCTTACCGACATCGCCAAGGGGTCAAAGCAGGCGCGGCCTGCCCTCGCCTATTTTTTCGCCGTTTGGTCGAGGGCGCGGTCGATCATCGCGGCAATCAGTCGGTGCGCCCCGGGGCCAAAATGGCCGTCCGATGGAACGCGCGCCTGCGCCGGCGGAAGCTTCGACAGCGGCAACCCAACCTCCCGGTGCCAGCGGATCTGTCCGAGATAGATTATGGAACCGCTATTGGTGCCGTTCGCTACCATCGTGTCGTAAACGCCCGTGGGATCGATCAGAACCAGCGTTGCTCCCGCCGATGCGGCAAGCTCGGTCAGGTTCCGATAATGCGCCTGCTTGATCGCCGCCAGCTGTTCCTTGGGCGCTACAGCCGCGAAATCATCGGCAAAACCGCTCGTCAGGCCCAGACGCACCAGCGCTTGCCTGAATTTTGCAACCGGCCGGCTGACCAGGAAATAGCCGAGCGTCTTCTCGCCGGCACCGACCATGCCGCCAGGTTTCATGCCAAACGCCGCCATGCGCCGCACATGTTCGGCAGGCGGTGTGACCAGATGCGCCGTGCCTTGATCATCGACCCAATAGCATGGCTTCAGCATCGCCGTCGGCCGTTCGTCGCCGCTGCACACCGCTCGTCCCCAAAACCCATACTCAAGATAAATGATCGCACGCGGCCGCACCGCCGGCGCCGCACGGCGGCCCAGGAGAAGCGCCTGCGCGCCGGAATAGGCCGGGCTCGCGAAGAGCGCCGTCGGCCGGTCGTGATCGGCGGTCAAGCGTGCAGCAAAAGTGTCTTTCCCCTCAATGCCGTAGCCGAATGTCCAGGAATCGCCGATCGCCAGCAACCCACCCGCCGGGGTCGGCTCATCGCGCGCGGCTACCCGCGCGCCGTCACGGTTGATATGAACGTCGGCGCGAAACGCCGGTTCGCCGAACACCGACGCCCGCCCTATGACGCAGCTCTCCGTATCGGGCGCCAAGTCCCAGCCCAGTTGATCGTCCAGCCGGGCGAAGGAGCGGCAATAATCGGCGCGCAGGCTCAGATAGCCATATAAATAGTAGCCCTCCACGGCGACGATCAGGAGCACCAGCGGGACCAGCATCATGATGACCCAAAAGGCCAGCGTTTTCGTCATAGCTTAGCCCTCTTGCAGAAATGCGACGTCCTATCGGATTTTTCTGTCATTCCCTGAGTTTGCCCAAAATGTTGCCAAGATCCCGAATTTCCCGCTTGTTGAGCCGCTCCGCAAAGTGCGCCTGTATTTCCGCCCTGTATGTCGGCCACATGCGCCGCAGCAGCGCACGTCCCTCTTTGGTAATGTTCAGAATCTGGCCACGGCCATCCTCCGTACTCGGCAATCGCGCCACATAGCCGGATGCCACGAGCCGGTCGACCAGCCGGGACAAATTGTACTGGGCCAGAAGCATTCGTTCCTGAAGCTGGAAAGGCCGCAACCCGCCCGCACCGGCACGTTTCAGTTCAAGTAGCGCATCGTACCACGGCAGTGGCGGAAACCCGGCAGCCTTCAAGCCAGTCTCCACCTGCATGAGCAAGGTCTGCGAAACGCGCACCAACCGGGCCCACGCGGCAATATCGTCGTCCGATAGGTTTTCAACGCTCTTCGGCATGTGGGCACCATAAAGATTTAATGCAGTTGCATCAACATTGACAATAAATGCATTTGCATACATATAAACATGCAAATGCATTCACCATAATCCCGCCAACCTGGCGGCAGGAAGGGAACAAACGCATGAGCACACTCACACTCGTCAGTCACCATCTATGCCCCTATGTCCAACGGGCGGCGATCGCTCTCGCCGAGAAGGGCGTCCCGTTCGATCGGATCGATGTCGATCTCGGCAACAAGCCGGACTGGTTCACCCGACTCTCACCGCTCGGCAAGGTACCCTTGCTGAAGATCGAAGACGCCGGGACCGAAACGGTGATTTTCGAATCTGCCGTTATCCTCGAATATCTGGAAGAGACGCAGCCGAAGCCGCTTCATCCCGGCGATCCCCTTGCACGGGCGCGGCACAGAAGCTGGATCGAGTTCGGCTCCTCGATCCTGAATCGGATCGCCGGATTCTATAACGCACGATCCAACGAGGATCTCCGCGAAAAAGCCAACAAACTCTCGGAGATGTTCCAAAGAGTCGAGGAGGAACTCGGCGACGGCCTTTGGTTCGACGGTGATCGCTTCTCATTGGTCGATGCTGTCTATGGGCCTATCTTCCGTTACTTCGATGTCTTTGACAAAATTGCCGATTTTTCGATCTTTACAGACAAACCGAAAAGCCAGGCTTGGAGACAAAACCTCGCCGCACGGCCTTCGATCGGAAACGCAGTCGCCCCCGACTACCCAAACCGCCTCTTCGATTTTCTCTCCAAATGGAACAGCGCACTAAGTCGCCGCATCGCATAACCTTCATAAAAACGCCAACCGCACTAGCGAAGCCCAGTCCGGGTAGACTAACCTTTCAAGAGCTCAAGCAGCCGTGTTTGGAAGGGAGAGAGTTATGAAAGTTGGAACAGCGCTCAATATGCTCCAGAAGCCGGGGCATTCCGACGCCAGTGTCGTCATGGAGCATATGGCGATGGGCGATTTGGCGGAACCGCTGGGCTTCGATTCCCTGTTTGCGCTGGAGCATCATTTCACCGGCTACGCCATGTCGCCGGCGCCGACGCAAACCTTGGCCTATTTCGCCGGGCGCACCAAACGCATCACGCTGGGGACGTCCGTTATCGTCCTGCCCTGGCACGACCCGGTTCGTGTCGCCGAGCAGATCGCCTTGCTCGACATCATGTGCGGCGGCCGCTGCCTGTTCGGCTTTGGTCGCGGTGCGGCCAGCAAGGAGTATGAAGGGCTTCGCATCCCGATGGACGAAGCCCGTCCCCGCTTCCTCGAAGCGGCACGAATCGTCATGCAGGCGCTGAGCCAGGATAGTTTCGAGTTTGAAGGCGAATTTTTCCAGATCCCCCGCACCTCGATCCGGCCGCGCCCGATTTCGCATCCGGAGCGACGTTTCTACGCCTCCTCGGTCAGTCCAGAGTCGGCGGAAATCATCGCCAAGCTCGGCTTCGGCATGCTCGTCATCATGCAGAACGAATGGAGCAAGGCGGCGGGAGACATCTATCGCTTCCAGGACATCACCACGAGCGTCGGACACGCGCCGCGCTGCCCGATCGTCCTGACCAACGTGTCCTGCGCCGAAAGCCGAGAGGAAGCCACGGAACGCGCAGGGAAATATCTCGGCGCCAAGTGGGATTCCATCGACGCGCACTACAAATTCTCGGACGGCCATCTGGCCAACGTGAAGGGATATGAATCCTACGGCAAAATGGCCAAGACCTATACCAAACTGAAGGACGAGAGCTTTCGTCAGAAAGCGACGGACTTTTATGTCAGCATCCAGATCGTCGGCACGCCTGACGATTGCGTGCAGCAGATCGCAGAACTGCAGCGTCTCACCGGTCTCGACCATCTGGTGACTGAATTCGCCTTCGGCGGACTGCCGCACGAGGAAGCGGAGGTGAACATGCGCCTGTTTGCCAACCGGGTGATGCCGATCCTGCAGCGCGACGCGGCCTTCCGCGGCGAACCGGTACTCAGCGCGCCGGGAGAAGTCGCACCCAAGACCAAAGAGGATATGTTCGCACCGGCCTAACTGCCGGTAATCCTCCGGACCTCCTGCTGCAAGAGATAGCGCTGGATCTTGTTGGTCGAGGTGCGGGGGAAATCTTCGACGATCTCCACGCGGCGCGGCACCTTGTAGTCGGCGATTGCGCCGCGGCAGAATGCGATCACCTCATCGGCGGTTAGCCTTGCCCCAGCCTTTGCCATAACGAAGGCAAAGCAAACCTCACCAAGGCGCTCATGCGGCGCGCCGCACACGACGGCCTGACCGATATCCGGATGCGTTTCGAGATAGC
Source organism: Alphaproteobacteria bacterium (assembly GCA_012103325.1). Classification (GTDB taxonomy): domain Bacteria; phylum Pseudomonadota; class Alphaproteobacteria; order UBA8366. The sequence goes on along the minus strand of WLWY01000013.1, from coordinate 67,159 downwards.
GCTCGATCTCCGCCGGATAGGCATTACTGCCGCCGACGATGAACATCTCTTTTGCGCGGCCAGTGATATGCAGATACCCGTCTTCGTCATATCGGCCGAGATCGCCGGTGCGGAACCAGCCCTCCTGCGTGATGGCGTCAGCGGTGGCCTCGGGGTTCTTGTAGTAACCGAGCATCACATTATAGCCCCGGACCCAGATTTCGCCGTCCTCGCCAACGGCTCTCGCGGCACCGGTTTCCGGATCGGCGACGATTACCTCATAGTCTCCAACCGGTTTGCCCTTGTTCTCGCAGGTCACTTCAATCGGTGCCTCGAACTCGCTCAATGTCGTCACGCCCATCGTCTCGGTCATCCCATAGACCGCCTGCAAGGCATCGAAATGCAGCGTCTCCTTAACGGCACGTGCAATTTTTGGCGTGACCGGCGCACCGCCGATCCAGGCCGATTTGAGACAATATGTATCCCTTGGGTTCAAGTCCGACTGCTGCAAAAGATCGATGAAATGCGTCGGAATGCCGCCCATGATATTGATCCGCTCGCGCGCGATCAGGTCGAGCGCCGCGCCCGGTTCCCATTGCGGCATCATGACAACCGCACAGCCATGCTGCATCGCGGGTATGACCGTCGCGACACAACCGGCCACGTGATAGAGCGGCATATGGCCGAGGACCTTGTCGCCCGGCTCCATATGCATGGCGCGGGCAATGTTCTGACCCTCGATCAAAACACGATGGCAGTGCATTGCGCCTTTCGGAACGCCGGTCGTTCCGGAGGTGTAGATAATGACGACGGGGTCTTCCGGTTTAACCGCCGCTTCCGCCGCTTTAACGGCAGCAGCATCGGTCGATTGCGCCATCACTTGTTCAAGGGACAATGTGCCGGAATGGCGCTCGTCCTGCCACAACAGCACCGCCCGCAAATCGGGAAGGTTTTGGGACGTTAAGGCACCAGGCTCGGCACTCTCGAACTCCGGCACCATCTCGCGGATCATGCCGAGATAGTCGATATCCCAATAGCGCGGCATGGCAACCAGCACCTTCGCATCGGACTGCCGCAGAATGAAGCTGACTTCTTCCGTTTTGTAGCGTGTGTTGATCGATACGACGGTGGCCCCGATGCGGCAGCAGGCGAACCAGGTGAGCAGCCACCAGGAGCTGTTCGTAACCCAACAGGCAACATTGTCACCGGCGGTCACGCCCAGTCTTAGCAGTCCCGACGCCAGACGATCCACGTGCACATCAAACGCGGCATAGGTGATGCGACTGCCATCGCCGATAACGAACGCGTCATCGGGCCATAGCGCTGCCGAGCGCCGCAACGCCTGCCCAATCGTGGCGCCGTCGCAATCGACATCGTAAAGCCCTACCGGCGCGGGCAACACTTCGGCTTTCATGTTGCGCTACTGACCTTCCGATCGCGGATGTTCGCCAGCATCGGCTTCAGGACACCGATCGCCAACAGGGCAAAGAAGACGAACAGCATGGTCGCCTCCGTATTGAACACATAGCCCAGGCCAACGAGAGCGGCGGCAATATGAACACATCGGTCGAACGCGCCGAGAGGCCTCAAGAAATAGCCGTAGAGCCCCGCCCCACCCGCAACGCTGGACAGGACAAGAACGCCGATGGCAGTCCAGCCGACGACGCCCACCTTGTCCGGAAAGCCCAAGATCTGCGGCGTAAACGCCATGGCGAACGGCAACAGGTAGCCCACAATAGAAAGCCGGATGGAATGCTTGCAGGAATCAAGGAATCCGGCCCCCGCCAGCCGGCTGGCCGCAAGCACCGATAGCGCCACCGGCGGCGTCAATGTCGACAGGATCGCGAAATAGAAGGCGAAGAAGTTCGCGGCGTAGATATCCACTCCCGCGTCGATCATCAGCGGCACGACCGTCACAAACATGATGACGTAAGCCACCGGCGTCGGCAGTTCCATGCCGAGCAGAATGGCGATAATTGCCGAAATAATCAGGATCGGCAGGAGCTCGACACCAACCCAGCCAATCACCGTCTGGCTGAGTTTGGTCGCGATGTTGGTCGTCAGCGAGGTCTGCGCCAGGATACCGACGAGCGCCAGAATGAGCGCCAATTGCGAGCCGACTTTCGCGGCTTCGCCCAATCCCTCGATCCATTGCTTGATCGACGGTCTCGTCTCTTTTTGCAAAAAGGAGACGATGACCATCGCCAGAATGCCATAAAACGCGGCATAGCCCGGCGAGTAATACTGAACCAGGAGCGCGATGACGATGGTCATCGGAACGACGAAGACCGGCAACGCGCGCAGGATCAGTTTGCCGTCGACATCCATTTTCGGCGGCTTGAGTCCAGCGGAACGAACTAGGAAATAGACCCCGACTCCGGCGCCAACATAGAACAGAAGGGCGGGGATAACCGCCATCTTCATGATGTCGACATAAGGCACTTCCAGGAAGGACGCCATCAGGAACGCCGCCGACCCCATGATGGGCGGCATGATCTGACCGCCCGTGGACGCCACGGCCTCGATGGCCGCCGCGTGCTCCGACCGGAACCCGGTTTTCTTCATCGTTGGAATCGTGGCGCTGCCCGTCAGGATCACGTTGGCGACGGCGGCGCCAGTGACCGTGCCGACGAACCCGCTGCCAATCACCGCCGGGAACGCGGCGCCGCCGCGCACCAGATTGCCAACATATTTACCGAGTTCCAAAAACAACGGCAGCACGCCGGTATAGCGGAACAACGATCCGAACACGACGAACAGGAAGATGATATTGGCGGAAACCTGGATGACCGTGCCGAACATGCCGAGCGTCAAACTCGCGCCCATATACGACATGATGAACTTATTTTCGTATTCCGGATGCCCCATGGTGCCGGGGATAAGATGCCCGAAGAAGAAATAGGCGATGCCGATCGCCGTTATGCAGGTGATGATACCGCCCCAGTGTATCCAGCACAGGATCATGACAACGGAAACCGCGACCGCGGTCACCCAATAATCCATATCGGTGATGAAAGGCTGCGCCAGCTCCAGATCCAGGGCATGAATTCGGAAATACACCATCGTGTAGACACCGGCCGTCAGGCAGTACACCGACATGACCAGCTTGACCTTGCCGCGCCAGTGCGCCCACTTCTCGATGCCTTCCGGGATGCTCGCCAGCGACGCGATGATGATCGCCAGCATCAGATGGGTGATGTAGTGAAAGGTCGACCCCTGGATCTGCCACTGCACCATGACGAGGTGGTAGATCACCGTGCCGATGCCGATCACGGTCATCAGCCATTTCGCGGCCTGACTCAGGGTTGCTGCCGACATGAGGGCTCGCTTTCTCGAGGGACGGCGATAATGCGCTACCGCCGAAAAGAGCAGGCGCCGCATTCCCAATCGAACACGGCACCCGCCATTCGGTATGCGCTTCTACTTCAGGATCGTCGGCTCGACGCCGAAATCCTTGCATGCCTTGAGCGAGGCCGGGTGCGGCTTGATGCCGACCGGCACGACGCACATGCTCGCGCGGCGGTACAATTTGCCACCACCAAGATACTTGCCGGCGTCGGTATCGATTTCGAGAAACACCGTCGTCAGCGCGTGCGCCACGTCGTCGGGGAACGTCTTGTGCGAAGCCTGGAAGACGTAGTCGCCCAGGCAATCGAGCTCTGCGGCCTGGTTCGGCAGCTTGTTCGGCGCCAGCCGATGCGAAACGAACGGCGCGCTCAAGTCCTTGTTGATCTTCTGAACAGCCGCCCGCGGAATCGGAATGTTGTAATATTTCCGGCCCGTCGCGGCGATTTTGCGCACCGTTCCGGAGGGGAAGACGACATTCTGATCGGCCGTCATCGTCGCACCCATCGCTGCTACATCGACGCGACCGTCCAGCAATGCCGCCATGCCGGCGTTGTTGCCGAGGAACTCGAGCTTGGCGTCCTTGACGCCCATACCATCCTCGATGGCCTTGGTGGTAAACAGGCCCCAATGGGTCTGCGACCGGCGGCCGAGGGCTATCTTCTTGCCCGAAAAATCCTTGATCGACTTGATGTTCGGATCGAGGGTCGCAAAGAAGAAGCAGTTGCTGGACCGGGTTACGAGCCAGCGGAAATCGTCCCGCGGAATGGGCTTCGGGAAGAACCCCTTCTGTGCCGTTTCCGCCGCCCACAATCCGCCGGTGCTCGACCAGAAGGTCGTCGTCTTATATCGCTTTTTGTTCTCCCCCATCTCGCGGATGTTGTAGACGAACCCCGGCGATTCCTGGGCGACCAGACGAACCCAGGGATGGCGCTTGGCGATCAGGCGTTCGAAGATAACGATCTGCTCCATGATGCCGGCGCCAAACGGCGCGGTGAGTGTCGGAACACGAACCTCGTCGCGCGCCTGTGCAGATCCCACGAGCATGCCAATCGCCGCAACAGCGGTCATCCCTGTCGTAAGAATCGATTTCTTGAAATTCATCAAAATGCCCTCCCTGTTGATTTCTATCGTCCGGCTTCTCCGTCGACCGTCTTTCGCGGCTTATGTCCGGACATAAAACTCTATAGCCAAATGGCTAAGACTGGCAAATTCGTTGCAGTACACTTGCATTTCCCAGTCCGAAACCCGCGGGAGTTGCGCCCTTCTATTTTGTGATCCGCAGGGGTGCCTGGGGCTTGCGGCCTTCGGACAATCCACCGCGATGCATGCCGGCCACGGACCACTCCATCAGCTCGCGCAACAGCCGCTCTCTCAATTCGCGGTGGTCCGATTGGTTCCAAAGATTGCGAACCTCGCTCGGGTCCGCGTTCAAATCGTAAAGCTCTCCCGCCTCCTCACCGAGGTAGTAGACGATCTTCCAATCGCGGTCGCGCCGCATCACCAGATATTCCGAATGCGGCTGGATATGATCGCGGCCCAGTTCCGAATAGACCACGTCGCGGATTGCGTGGCTGTCGCCATTCGGTTGCAGCATGGGCATCAGCGACTTCGCTTCCCAACGATCCGGCACCGAAACGCTGGCCGCGTCGAGAACGGTCGGCGCGATATCCATCAGTTGCACGAGCCCGTCGCAGACTTGACCCGCGGCGGCGCGCCCCGGCGACCAAACAACGAGCGGCACGCGCGTGACCGTATCGTACATCGTCCATTTCTGGATGTGACCATGGTCGCCCAGCGCATCGGCGTGATCCGAAGTAAAAATAACAACCGCGTCGTCGAGATAGCCGCGCCGTTGCAGCACTTCCATGATCTGCCCCACCTTCTCATCGATCATGGTCACATTCGCCGCGTAATGCCGGCGCAGCCGAAGCAACTCCTCGCCGGTCGGGTTCTCGTGCCAGACCACCGAGTCGATATTGTAATCGATCATATTCTGGCGCAGCGCAGCATGCATTGGCGGTTGCCCCGCAAGTTCGTCCGCGCCCACCGCCGGCACCGGAATGTCCGCGTCGGCATAGGCGTCGAGATAGCGCCGGACCGGGTCGTAAGGCGGATGCGGCCCCGGAAAACCGATCTGCAGAAACAGCGGCGACTCCGCCTTGCGGTCTTCAAGACACCAGGTTGCCGTATCGCCGATAAAGAAATCCGGGTGCATGTCCTCATCGATGGGCCAGTCGAAACATCCCAGTGCGTTCAGAAACCCCTCGCGGTCTTCGGCAAGCCGCGTGTAGCGCGACGGCTTCACGAGCTTGCGGGCGAACAGCGCCTTGTCCCACTCGTCATAGAAGGCGCGGTCATGTTCCTCGAGGAACAGCGGCCGGTCCTTGTTCTCGACGGGAAAGCGCTGATGAAATCCGCCGAGTTCATCGTAAGGGTTGATGTGCATCTTGCCGATGCTGGCGCAGTGATACCCAGCATCCGCCAGCCACTGCACCCAGTTGGGTTTCCAGGGCTGGAAGTTGCTGAAGATTCCCGTCGCATGCGGATACATGCCATTGAACAGGCTGGCGCGCGCGCCCACGCAGACGGGCGATGTCACGAAACAGTTCGTAAACGCCGTCCCTTCCGCAACCAACCGGTCGATATGAGGCGTCTGCATCCAGGGTGCGCCAAGGGCGCCAATACTGTCGGCGCGCTGCTGATCGGTCATTATGAGGATAATGTTCGGCGGCATGGTCGTCCCCGCATTTGGCCCAAAACAATTTCTTGCTTTAGGCTAATCGGCACGCGCCGAATTCAGAAGCGCCATCTAACAGGGGGATCGTCCCATGGCCAAAGTGGAATTCCGATTGCTGACCCGCGACGAGGTCGAGTCCGTCATGCCGCCGACCGACGTGATCCTAAAATGCGTGGAAGAAGGCTTGATCGCCCACGGCAACCGCGACGTCGTCTTGCCGCCGAAATCTCACATCCAATTGGACGACCGATACAATGGCCATTTCAACGTGCTCGTCGGATGGGTCGGCCCGATCGATACGGCGGGCGTCAAGGTCGTCGGCGACTATGTCGACAATTACGAGCACGGCCTGCCCTCCGAAGTCGGCATGCTCACCTTGTATAATCCGCGTATCGGCATCCCGCGCGCCATCATGGACGCGACCGATATCACAACGCATCGCACCGGTGCGGTAACAGGTGTCGGCGCGAAACTTCTGGCGAAGCCGTCGTCGAAGATCATCGGTCATATCGGCGCGCGCGGCACCGCATTCGCGAACATCGCCTCCTTGAACGAACTCTTCGATATTGAGGAAGTCCGGGTAAACAGCAAACGGCCTGAAACGCGGGAGAGACTCGTCGCCGAGCTTAAAAGCAAACTCGGCGTCAATGCCATCGCCGTCGACGATGCGGAAAGCACCGTGCGGGATGCGGACATCGTGATCGAAGCGACCCGCCTCGAAAAGCCGGCCCTGCTGATCAAGGACGAGTGGCTCAAGGACGATTGCCTGCTCATTACCTATGGATGGGTCATGGCGACCGATCCCAAGACCGTTCGGCGCGCCTCCAAAGTCGTCGTCGACGATTGGGAACAATGCTGCAAGGGCGGCCAGCTGTTTCCCATGATCGAAAGCGGCGAACTAACGCGCGATGGATTGCATGGCGAGATTGGCGAAGTCGCTGCGGGCAAGGCGCGCGCGCGAGAACCCGGCGATGGACTGATCGTTCTGTGGCATCGCGGCTTCGCCATCAGCGACATCATGCTCGGCAGTCAGATTCTCGCAGAAGCCGAAAAGCAAAATGTGGGCCAGATGATTACCCTGTTCAATCGCGAGGACGAATAGCACCGCCGTTGAGGCCTCCGCGAAATGGTAATGCAACGGTTCCTAGCCCCACTCGGCTCTTATCTTTTCGTGAGTCCGGTCATGCTCGAATAGGGCGGCCATCGCTCGAAATTGCCGTTTCATGAAGTTATGAAACGCTTCGCTGCGAATACGCCTACCAATCTTGTAGTAGTAATAATCGTCGACGGCACCGCACGGGGTCCGCCGTATTTCCTCGGCGTAGGATATCTCTGGGTTCCTCATCTTTCGCATCCTTGGCTGGTTCGCGAATACTCAATTGAGGTAACCCTAAGCGTTAATGGTTTCGAAATTATTTCTAGAATGTCGATAAATTGTTTCTATTGTTGCAGCCAACACTACAGCTGCGTTAACCACGAAAATCGTTAGTCCGGTACCGTCCGAAACATATAGCCGGCCCCTCGGACGGTCTTGATGATTTGCGGTTTGGCGGGGTCCAGTTCGATCTTTCTGCGAATACGCGCGATCCGGATATCGATACTGCGGTCGAACGGTTCCCAGTCCCGATTGTGGGCTAGTTCGAGGAGTTGGTCCCGTGTCAGGACGCGGTTCGGGTGCCCCGCGAACGCATGCAGCAGATCGAATTCCATCGCCGTGATGGAAATTTCCGCACCGTCGCCGCCGAACAGTTTTCGCGAATCCGTATCGAGCTGGCATAGTCCCATCGTAACGACATTTGGTGCGGCGCCGTCGTCCGCCGCGGAGGGTCCGGAGGCGGCGCGGCGCGCTCTCCGCAAGACGGCCCGGACCCGCGCTTCCAGCTCACGAAGGTCGACAGGCTTAGCGACATAATCGTCGGCCCCCATCTCCAGCCCGACAATCCGGTCGACGGATTCGCCGAAGGCCGTGAGCATGATGACCGCAAGGTCGCAGGTTTCACGAATGTGCCGCGTCAAGGAAAGCCCATCTTCGCCCGGCATGCTGACATCGACGATTGCCAGGTCTAACCCGTCGCCGCTTTCCTCAAGAAGGTCGCGCATGCGCTGCGCATTCTCCAATGCCGTCACGCGATACCCTTTCAGACTGAAATATTCTTCCAGCGTATCCCGGATATCCGGCTCGTCATCGACAATCGCAATATGCAGTTTTTTACTCACGAATTTTCCACCCGTTCCAAATTCATTGACTAACCATCACCGCATAAATCTTCGATCAACTGCCGAAGATCTTCTGGCGTGGCTGGCTTCTCGATGTGCGGGCAACCCGACCCTTCGAGAAACCTCAGAGCATGTTGGCTCAGATAGTCGCCCGTCACGAAGGCCAGCCGCGACACCATGTTAGGCCTGATCTGCACCATTGCGCGATAGAAACCGGGGCCATCGAGTTTCGGCATGCGAATATCGCAGAGGACCACATCGAATTCCTGTTTTTCGACAATTCTGAGACCATCCTCTCCCGACAACGCAACCGTTGTCGTGTGGCCATCCGCCGCCAACAACTCGGATAAGACCTTGGCTACGTCAGGCTCGTCATCGATTACGAGTATCCTGTAGCCGTCCGACTGAGGGCTTGCGTCCGGCGTCAACGTCTCCTCAATTTTCATGTCCGGATCCGCGGGCAGACGAAGCGCGAATGTCGCCCCTTCCCCCGGCGGGCTTTCCAGGACAATCGTCCCGCCATGCGCTTCGACAATCCGGTGGCAGAGCGCTAATCCGATCCCCGTTCCAACGCCGACTTCCTTCGTCGTGAACAACGGTTCGAAAATACGGCTGCGGATGTCGGCAGGCACGCCCGGGCCATTGTCCTTGATCTTGATCACAACCTCGTTCGTCCGCTTTCGATAGCTGGTCCGAATCTTCAGCTCGCGTCCACGATCGATATCCTGCAACGCATGTTCCGCATTGATAATTAGGTTCGTGATGACCTGCCGTATCTGATCGCGATCGGCGAGCACATTCGGCAACCGCCTTTCCAATCGGGGCAGGACATCGATATCGAACGAACGCAGGGAGTAGGCGGTCACTTCGAGCGCTTCATCGATCAAATCGTTCACATCGGCCGATTCAATTTCAATCGGCCGCTGCCGGGCCAGGGCGAGGAAGGTCTTGACGATGCGCGCGCACCGGTCCGCCGCGGAATACAGTTTCTCCGCGCGCGCCTGCACGGCTTCATCCGTCGTGCTGTCTTTCAGCAATATCGCCTGACCAAGCAATACGGATAGAGGGTTGTTCAATTCGTGCGAAACGCCAGCCAGCAATTCGCCGATCGCGCTTAGCTTCTCGCTTTGATGCAGGACATCCCGTTGACGCGCCATTTCATCTTCCACGGCGCGCATCTCGGACAAATCGAAGATGCTGGTCACGATAACGTCGTCGCCGCGGTATCCGATATACCGCGCCGACAGGGCGGCAGGGAAAACCGTCCCGTCAGCCTTCCTGTATTCGACCTCGATGCCGTCCAAATACCCTACTTCGCGTAGCCGCGCGAGCTGCCGGTCGCGCTCCGCCCGATCCGCCCAACGAGACGACCTGTTTACATCGCCCGCTCTTACTTCCGCGCCGAAGAGCTTTCTCGCCGCCGGAGTTTCATAAAGGATCGTCGCGTTGGCGAGGTTGTACATCGTGATCGGAACCGGACAGGCATCGAGAACGCGGCGGAACATGGCCTCGCTTTCCTGCAGCGCCTCTTCCATCATTTTCCGTTCCGTTATGTCGATACGGATACCGACGAACCCGCCCTGTCGCGTCTTGCTGTTCGCGGCCAAGAACCAACGGCCATCGGACTGTTTGAATTCGGCGGAATGCCCCGCCAAGGCCTCCATATCAACGTTCGGGTCCGGGTAGTGGTAGGTTTGTCCCGACACAAGGCTCTTCACATACTGGCCGCGTTCCAAACCGCATCGGACAAACTCTTCCCGCGTGACGCCGGGAACAAGCAAATCAGCGGATACACTATTGAACTCGCGGTAGCGTTGATTGCACATCACGAACTTCTGGTCGGAATCCAACAGTACGAACCCTTCCGGCAACGCCTCGATGGCGTCTTCGAGCGTTTCGCGCGCCTTTCGAAGCTCCGCTTCCTGCTTCTTTCGTTCCGTCAGGTCAATCGTACACGACACGATGACCTCATCGCCCAGATACTCGATCAACCGGCCCGAAACGGAGGCATAGAAGGTCGACTCGTCGTCGCGTCTGCGCAGGCACTCGTAATCGTCGATCCGGCCGGTTTCGCGAAGAACTTTTATGTAGCGCGCTCTATCGTCCGGGTCGACATAGCGTTGCAGCACCGACTCGCCGGGACCGAGAAACCGGCCGAAGAGCGCGCCTGACGCGGGGCTTTCATACAGTCCCGTGCCGTCCGTTCGGGCCATCTGAATGGGGATGGGACAGCTATCCAGCACGCGGCGCACGAACGCCTCGCTGTCGCGAAGCGTCTGCTCCACCGTGCGCTGTTCGGTAATATCGTGCAGCGTGACGACAAGACCCCCTTGCCGTGTCGGGCGATGCGAGCGGTCGAACCAACGGCCATCGGACGTCTTGTAGAAATCGTTCGCAATCGTCCGGCCCTCGGCCCGGCGTCTCTCAAGCCATTTCTCTTCCTGCCCGGCAGCGCCCGGGAACTGCCCGCGCGCCACGCCTTTGCGTAAAATATCCTGCCGGTTGGCGCCGGGAACATACAGGTCCGCCGAAAGCGCGTTAAAGTCCTTGAACTGGTCATTGCACAAAACAAGATTGTCGTTCGTGTCGTAAAGCGCGAACCCTTCGGACAAGGCCTCGATCGCGTCCTCGAGCGTTTCGCGCGCGCCCCGAAGTGCGGCTTCCTAGCTCTTGCGCTCGGTCAGATCGATCGTGCTCGAAACGGCGACTTCTTCGCCTTGATATTCGATCAATCGCGCCGCAAGCGACGCGTCGAATGTGGACCCGTCTTCGCGTTTGCGCTGGCACTCATAGTCGTCGACGCGGCCGTCTCGCCGCAACAGCTCGACATAGGGCTTTCTGTCCGCCGGATCGACATAGCTCGGCAACACGGAATCCCCAGGGTTGAGAGACCGCCCGAATAGCGCGCTCGACGCCGGGCTTTCATACAGGATCGTTCCATCCATCCGGACCATCTGCACGGGAAGCGGACAATTATCCAGGACACGGCGGACGAGCGCCTCGCTATCGCGCAGCGCTTGTTCCATATTTCGCTGATCGGTCACGTCGTGCAATGTGAGAACAAAACCGCCCTGACGCGTCGGGCGATATTTCCGATCAAACCAATGGCCGTCCGACGCTTGGTAGACATCGTTGAAAACCGCCCGGCCCTGCTTCAGCCGGTCCGACAGCCATTTTTCCTCTTTTCCCTCAGCATCGGGGAACTGCCCGCGAGCCACGGCTTCTTGCAGAATTTCCCTTCTTTGTGCGCCGGGAACATAAAGATCGGCGGACACCGCGTTGGCCGCCTTGAACTGCTCATTGCACATCACCAAATCGTCGTCGCTGTCGAAAAGCGCAAAGCCTTCGGACAGCGCGCCGATGGCGTCTTCCAATGTTTCATGCGCCATTCTTAGATCGTCTTCCCGCTGCCGGTGCTCGGAAAGGTCAACGATGCTGGTAATGGCGATATCGCGGTCATCGAGCCGAAAGAGGCGTGAATTTATGGTGGACCAAAATTCCGTGCCGTCCGCTTTGCGCGAATACAGCCTAAAATCCGTTACGGCACTATCGCGACGCAGCATTTGCACAAACCGGTCGCGGTCAGCCAAGTTCGCATACTGTGCGATGACCGGCGGCCGAACCGGCGCCCTCCATTCCCGCCCGAAGGTTTCGGCCGCTGCGGGGCTTTCGTAGATAATCTCGCCGGTTTCGATGTCGGTTACGAAAACCGGAAGCGGGTATCCTTCGATAATAAGCTGAAAGCGCTGCTCGCTTTTTTCCAGCGCGACTTGAGATTCCTTCTCCGTCGTCACATCGATCATGCATCCGATAACCTGACCGAAGCCGCTGCTGTCGGTGGTCATCGTCAGCTCGTCGCGAAACCACAGATACGCGCCATCGGCGCAACGAAAGCGGTATTCATGCGAAAATGCTTCGTAGGTGGGGCGACGGGTCTTCAACCCATTCACGGCTTCGCGAAACGCCGGCAGATCATCGGGGTGTATCAGATTTCGCCGGGCGCCCGCCGTCTGCAAGAACATATCCGGCTTGTGGCCCGTAATCCCTTCCACGTTCGAGCTGATGAATTTGAGCGGCTGAACACCGCCGACTTCAGCGATATAGAAGATCACCGGTGAGTTCGAAACGGCGAAATCGAGCAGGTTCTGTCCTGGAACTTGGGTTTGGGAAACAGGACTTACCGCGTCCTTTTCAAGATATGGCATACGATTCCTCGCAGATTTCCGCGTCATTTCGCTGAACACGCTTGCAGGGTCACGAATGCTATCATACGGCCTTCCGTCCGGAGTATGGCAATCGACATCGCCATGGAGACGCGACGATCAGTGCCTCGCGACACAGACCGTTCGCAAGGACGTGACCCAAGAATAAAGCCGTTTGATTTCAGTATGGTTTCTGGAAAGCGGCGCTTTGTTTCAATTGTTTCAGAAACGCGCCATCTGCACGTCGAACCTCATCCAGATTGTCAGCCCATATTCAACTGTGACCTTATGGCGAGTACCGGTCGCAAAAGGATTCTTTACAAATCATCAATTGGCGACCGGTACTTACTAAGGCCATAAGACATGTTATTTCACGTCAATCATTTGATTGCGCGATGCAATCTGCACGGCCGTGGAAACGATGTTGGACCGGCTCAATCCGATATCCTGCAACTGCCGCTCGCTGAGCGCCGAGAGCGCTTCGATGGTACGCCGCGCATTTCGGGCCGCTTTGAACCGTGCGATCTGACGGCTCGCAAACCGGACAAGACCGAAATCCATCGCCGTCTGCCTGGCGAATGGAAACGATGCCGCGAGGGCAGCACCTTGTGCCGGTGCCGCGACAAATTCGGGTAACGTGTCGAAATTTTTAATCGTACGCATGAGTATGACTCCGTTTGTGTTGTCTTAGCCGACAACCTTCCTGCGGCTCACCTGTGCAAGAACGTTGCATGCCCCTTTTTCTCATTTCTTCTTTTCAATCTGATTTCGCGTAACCGATTATGTTGTTTCAGTTGTTTCATCGATTGACGCTCATTCCGGGCGACGAAGATCGAGCTGTTTCAAAAGCACCGCGAGATGGTATCGCCCTTGTTGCACTTCACTTCAGAGAGATTTGGGCGTGCTTCCCGCTCGAGAAACAATTGAAACAATTTGCTGCGCAGCGAGACACTTTGCTGAAACGAAAAGCTGCGATCATCGCTTCGTATTGAGAAACGAGAACCGATCACAAAGGGATATGTTCAATGTTCGCAACGAGCGCCAGCACTTCTACCTTCGGCACGGTCCAAAAGCGGAACCGCATATCCCAGCGCGCAGAGGCATGTAACGAAGGACGAGAATATATCGATCCGGTTGTAGAGTGCTGGATTGAGGAAGTTGTAGAGTACCGGATTGAGGAAACAGAATCGGATGCCGCTCAAAAAGAATCGACACGACGGTTTCTTAATGTCGTGACGGACGGATCGAACAAACTGACTGTCGCGGAGTACAGCGGCAGACTCTCCTGATCGAGTTTACAGAACCTGAAAGAGCCTACCGCGATTCAATCTCGTCGATCCGCGCCGCCGGGGAGATATGATTGAGGCTGATGCGCGTCTCGACGACAACCGGCCCGTCATGCGCCATCGCGTCGGCGACGACCTGCTCCACATCGCCCTCCGTTTCAATGAGATAGCCCTTCGCCCCGAACGCTTCCCCCCAGGCCTTGAAGTCCGGGTTCTGCAGCGTCGTGGTAGCGGAAACCCGGCCGGGGAAGGCCTTCGCCTGATGCATGCGGATGGTGCCATACGCACTGTTATTGGCGACGAAGATCTTGATCGGTACGCCGTGCTGCACCGCCGTCGCCAGCTCGTTGCCCGTCATCATCACCCCGCCATCGCCGACAAACACGACGATCTGCCGCCCCGGCGAGGACAGGCCTGCCGCCACACCCGACGGCACGCCGGGCCCCATCGCCCCCACCGTCGCGCCGATGAACAGGTTCTCCTGCCCCATATGCAGGAACCGCGCGGGCCAGCTTGAAAAGTTTCCCGCATCCGTCGTGACCACCGCGTCAGACGTGAGGTGCTTGTTGATCGCCGCCGTCACATGGCCGAAGACGACCCCGTCATTGGCCGAAACCGGATTCCATTCCATCACCGTTTTGTGCGCGCCGTTCAACCGCTGGACCCATTCCTTGCGGCCCGAAGGCGACGCTCCCGGTCCAGCGGCGAGCATCGCCTTGATGAATTCATGCGGATCGCAGCCCAACCCAAGCGTCGGCTGATAGACGCGCCCGACCTCGACCGGGTCCGGCCAGACATGGATCATCGGCTGGTCGGGAATCGGCGCGCGCGGGAAGGTATAGCCCTGGCTCATCGACGGACCGATACGCTCCCCGATGACCAGCAGCAGATCGGACTCGCGCATGACATTCAGCAATTCCGCCGGGGCCCGATTGGCGAGCCGGCCGGCGCTGTTCGGGTGCCGGCTATCGAAGATATGGAACCGCCGCTGCGACACCGAGACCGGCAGATCGAACGTCTCCGCAAAGGCCGTCAGATCGCCAAGCGCGGAAGGCCCGTGCAGCCGTCCACCCGCGATGACCAATGGCCGTTCGGCGCTGCGTAGCATCTCGAGCGCGCGTGCTGCATCGTCGGGTGACGGTGCGGTCACCGCCCGCTTGCGCGGCCCCAGAATTTCCGCGTCGGTTTCGCCATACAACAGGTCTTCCGGCAGCACGACCACGACCGGACCCGGCGTTCCCGACTGCGCCACATGGAACGCACGCGCCACGGATTCGCTGATCTGGCTTTGATCAACGACTTCAATTACTATCTTAGCCGTATCGGAGAACATATTGGAATAATTCATTTCTTGTAATGTCATGCGGCCAAGTTCGTTGAGATCTGCTTGACCAACGAGAAACACCACCGGCTCCGCATCGTGATAGGCGACGTGCAGTGCGATCGCCGTATTCATAGCGCCCGGACCACGGCTGATGATGCAGACACCGGGCTCGTTGCGCAGCCGCGCATGCGCCACCGCCATCAACCCCGCCCCGCCCTCGTGACGGCAGACCACCAGCTTCATGTTCGGGAAATCGAGGAACGCATCGGTCAGTGGCAGATAGCTTTCGCCGGGAACGCAATAGGCAACGTCGACACCGTGGGCGTCGAGGGTGGCTGCCAGAACATGGGCGGCAGGTTTCGTCATTCTGAAGATCCTTTTCTAGATTTTATAGTTTCAGCCCATCTCGGCTTTAAGAACGTCCAACGTTTCCCAGCTTTGCTGCCGGCGGCCTTCCTCGATGTCGTAGACCAGCTCAATCATGCGTTTGTTGAGCGGCGTCGGCACGCCAAGAGTCTCGGCTTCGCGGACGAACGGCACGAGGAGATGGTTCACTTCCGTCTTGCGCTGGCGAACGGCGATATCGCGCCACATGCCGCTATGCTTTTTCTCCGACCGGTTGCGGTAATCCACCATCTTATCGAAGGCCGCTTGCGTCGCCGCCGGGTCCGCGTCGGCAGTAAAGCCATCCGGCTCGAACGGGTCGAACCCGCGTAGCTTCAAGCCCTTCGCTTCCGCAACGGCCATGACCTCGCGCGCCAATGCGGTGTGCAACGGCTGATGCGGCTTCGAGGCGATCACCTCGTCGATGGTCGCGTCGACCAGCGCCGTTGCGAACAGCAGCGAGATGTATCCCATCTTGCTCCACAGGTAGCCCCAAATGTTGTCGGTCAGGATGGCGTCTTCTTCGAAGATCTTGAGCAGCCCGTGCAGACGCTCCGACCGGGGCGTGATCGTGCCGTCGATTTCGCCGACGACGACGGCGCTGCGCCCGCCATAGAAGATATGTCCGGGACCGTGGTAGTCGGCACCGAAATTGATGAACGCCCCGACCGTCCGTTCGGCGCCGATCATCTCCGCGATCACCGTTTCGTTGAGACCGTTCTGTACCGAAACGACGCAGCCGTCCGTCGCCAGATGCGGCTTCAAGGCTTCCACCGCGCCGGCGGTGTCCTGGCCTTTAACGCACAGGAAGACGGTATCGAACGTCCCCTCGACGTCTTCCGGCAGCGCGGCACGGGCTGGCGTCGTGAATTCGTCGACGGGTCCCGTAATCCGCATGCCGGTGTCGTTGATCGCCGCGACGTGATCTGCAGCCCGGTCCACGAACAGCACGTCCTCCCCCGCCCGCGCGAGATAAGCGCCAATGGCGCCGCCAATCGCGCCCGCGCCCCAGATGAGAATTGGTGAATCCGCCATGCGTGCCTGCCCTTCGAGATGAGATGATTTGCGTTCGAGATGGATTGTGCCAGCATATAAGCAATTATCGAATCTGTGGAATCGGGAGGCAGGAATGACTGTCGACATCGCAGCGCTGCAGGCGCATATCGGCACCAAGACCGTGGAGGAAGACGTTGCAACGGCAGCGCCCCTCAAGGGCATGATCGTCACCTTCGGGCGCGACGAAAAGGCGCCCGGTGCTGGCGAGCCCATCGCGCCGGGCTGGCACCGCTGCTACTTCCTGCCGGCCTCGCCGCCGGACCGGCTGGGCGAAGACGGGCTGCCGATGGACAGCGATGTCCTGCCGAAAATGCCCTTCCCGCGGCGCATGTTCGCCGGCACGAAACATGTGTTTCACCGCCCGATCCGGGTCGGCGAGGCCCTGCGGCGGGAGACCGAGCTGGCCGACATCCAGTTGCGCGAGGGCAGCACCGGCGCGCTCATCTTCACCACCATCGTCTCGCGGATCTACGGCCCCAACGGACTCGCGATGGAAGAAGAGGCCGCCGGCGTCTTCCGCGAGGAGGTCAAGCCGGGCGAGAAGAGCGGCGTGCCGAAGCGCGAAGCCCCGCCCGCCGATACGCCCTGGAAGCGGCGCATCACGGCGGGCCCGGTTTCCCTCTTCCGATATTCGGCGCTGACCTTCAATCCGCACCGTATCCATTACGACCGCCCCTACGCGATGGAGATCGAAGGCTATCCGGGCCTGGTCGTGCATGGCCCCTATTCCTCGCAATGCCTGCTGGATTTGGCCCGTGACAACAGCGGCGGCCGCGATCTCACGAGCTACCACATGCGTGCCCGAGCACCCCTGTTCGACAACGATCCCTTCGAGGTCGTCGGCCGACCGACGAACGACAACAAAGGCTGCGAATTGTGGGCGGTCACGCCACAGGGCACGATTGCCATGGCGGCCACCGCGACGTTCGGATAAGTACGTCCGCGGATCAAACCAGAGGTAATCGACAATGCGAACGACGACGCGGTTCAAACAATTGATCGAAGCGCCCGAACTCCTGATGATGCCGGGCGTACACGATGCGCTTAGTGCCCGCATCGCAGAGAATGCTGGATTCGACGCGGTAACTGCCGCTGGGTTCGCGGCCACGGGCGCTCTGCTAGGTCAGCCTGACAGCTCACAGCTTTCCGCCAGTGAAATGGCCGACCACTATGCGCGGATTTGCGATGCGGTCGATATCCCCGTCTTCGTCGATGCCGATACCGGGTTCGGCAACGTTACCAATGTGCGGCGCACCGTGCGCGACTTCGAGCGTGCCGGGGTTTCCGGGCTGTTCATCGAGGATCAGATTTTTCCGAAACGCTGCGGGCACACGCCGGGCAAGGACGTCGTTCCCGTCGAAGAGTTCCTCGGCAAGCTGAAAGCGGCGCTGGATGCGCGGCGCGACCCGGATTTCACGATCATGGCGCGGACCGACGCGCTCGGCGTGATCGGGATCGACGAGGCGATCCTGCGCGGACAGATGGCGGCCGAAATCGGCGCTGACATGATTTTCGTCGAGGCGCCGCCGACGGTCGAGGCGATGCGCCGCGTCTGCGCGGAAATCGACGCCCCGCATTTCGCCAACATGGTGGATTTCGGCGGCTCGCCCCTGCTGACTGCGAACGAGCTGCAAGCGGTCGGGTACGCGGCGGCCGTCTGGCCCGTCGCCAGTGTTTTTACCGTCACCAAGGCGCTGCAGAGCATGTACGCGACGCTAAAGAAGGACGGCACGACCAAGGCCGCGCAACCCGGCATGGTCGATTTCGACGCCTATACGGCCCTGGTCGGCCTGCCGGAGCTGCGCGATCAGGAAGAGTCCTATCTGCAAACCACCCGCGATTATCTGGCGCGCCGCCGAAACGCGGCGGAATAAACGACAGCACCGAAGGAAACATCATGCCTAAAGCCGCAACGAACGGCGTCGAACTGGAATACGAACTGAAAGGACCGAAGAACGGCGCGCCGCTGCTGCTCGTCGGCGGGCTGGGTGTTCAGATTCCAAGCTGGACGGAAACCTTCGTCGACGCGCTGGTCGAACGCGGCTTCCGCGTCATTGCCTATGATAACCGGGATATCGGCCTCTCGACGAAGCATGACGATTGGGGGCCGGCCGATATCAAGGCCGCCTTCACCCAAGCCCGCGCTAAGGAGAAAGTCGCGGCACCGTACACGCTTGAAGATATGGCGGACGACGCGGCGGGCTTGCTCGACGCTCTCGGCATCGACAAAGCCCACATCGTCGGCAGTTCCAACGGCGGCGCCATTGCGCAGACTTTGGCGATCCGGCATCCGGAAAAGATCGCGACGATGGCTTCGATCATGGCGACCTCGGGCCGCCGCGGCCTGCCACGGCCGCAAGGCGCCGTCGCGGAGTGGCTGGCAAAACCGCGCAACCCGTCCGGCACCCGTGAGGGTGCGATGGACGAAGCCGTCGCGAACTCCCACCTGATCGGCAGCCCCGGTTTCCCGCGCGACGAAGCTGTGCTGCGCGAACGCGCGGGACGGCTATACCACCGGTCCTTCTATCCGGCGGGCAACAGCCGCCAACTACTCGCCAGCATCGCATCGGGCGACGGTCGGGCTGCGCGGCTCAGCGAAATTTCGGCGCCGACCATCGTCATCCACGGCCGCGAAGACCCGCTGGTCGCACTCGGCTGCGCGGAAGATGTGCAGCAATCGATTCCGGGCGCGGAGATGCTGGTGATCGACGGCATGGGCCACGACTATCCCGACGGCGCGGTGCCGGCGATTGCGGACGCGATTGTGAAGAATGCGGAGCGGGCGGAGAGTTAAAGCCTCTACGGCGCACGCAGCCGCACACACCCTAACCGCGTTTATCGCAAAACAAATACTGTCATCCCGGACAAGGCGCATCGCGCCGCCGAGCCGGGATCCAAGGTGCAACCGCGCCCGGCATCGACATGGATCCTCGATCTGCGCGGCTACGCCGCTTGTCAAGGATGACAAGTTTGGGAAGATTGGATGTCGATGGAAATGCGATGGGACGGCGGCTCACCAATCCTATCCAAACGCCATCTGCGCCATCCGATCCAGCCGCGACTGCACGTCGTCGATGTGCTTCAGCGGCACGAGGTGGATTACCTGCTCGACGCCGAGTTCCTCGTAACGGGGAAACAGGTCCGCCTTCGGCGCTTGGTTCGGCAGGACGTGCAGCTTGATGTCCTTACGCGTCCGTCCGCGCTCCTCCAAGAGCGTATCGAGCCGGGCGAGTTTTTCCGGCATGTCTTCGGGCATCAGGCTCGCGCCCATCCAACCGCCGCCGAAATCGGCGACCCGACGAAGGGCCGGTTCGCTCTCGCCGCCGAAGATGAAGGGCGGATGCGGATTCTGCGCCGGTTTCGGGTTCTGCGTACAGGGCGGCAAGCTGTAGAACTCGCCTTCGTAGGACGCCAATTCTTCGGTCCACAGCGCCTGCATGACACGCAGGTAGTCGCGGGTCCGTGCGCCGCGCCGTTCGAAGGGCACCTGAAGCGCCTCGAACTCTTCGCGCAGCCAGCCCACCCCGACGCCGACGTCGACGCGGCCGCCGGACAGATAGTCGAGATCGGCGATCTGCTTGGCCGTGTAGACCGGATTGCGCTGCGGGATCAGGCAGACGGAGGAGCCCAGCCGCACCCGCTTGGTGTGCGCGGCAACGAAGGACAGCAGCGTCCACGGTTCGATCATGCCGCCATCGAACCCGCGCAGCTTGCCGTCTTCGGCATAGGGGTAGCGGGACTCATACTCCGGAAAGAACACCACATGCTCCGGCGCCCAGATCGCGTGAAAGCCGCGTTCCTCGACCGCCTTCGCCGCTTCGATAATCAGATCCGGCGGCGTTTTCGCCGATCCGGGCAGAACGATACCAACTTCCATGAGCGAGCCCCCTTCTTCTAATCGTCGCGGGGAATCGCGCGGTCGGCGCTGCCGCCAATGTACGTGCGGTTCCAGGTCGGCGTGATCAGCAACTCGTTGATGCAGACATAGTTCGGCATTTGGGCGACGAACAGGATCGTATCGCCCATGTCGGCTTCCTTGATCATGCGGGCGCGGTCTTCTTCCGTCGGCGGGATCGGCCGCTTGTCGAGAATTTCCGTTTCCACCTCGCCGGGGCAGATCGCACACGCGCGGATACCAAGATGGCAGTTCTCCAGATTGATGCTCTCGCTCATCGCATTCACACCGTGCTTCGCCGCCGTATACGCAGCGCCCGAGACCGTCCCGACATACTTCCCCGCCATCGAGGAGATATTGATGATGAGGCCGTCACGCTGTTCGCGCATGATCTGCAAGGCAGCGTGCGAGCAATAGAACGCTCCGTTCAGGTCGACGTCGACGACGACATGCCAGTCCGCCGCCTCGACATCCCTCCAGCGGCGTTTGGGCACGTTGAGGCCAGCGCTGTTGACGAGGATGTCCAGCTGGCCGAACCGGTCCTTGATTTTCGCCGCAACCGATTTCACGGCGTCCGCATCGCTGATGTCGACAGGTTCGACGACCGCCTCGCCGCCGGCGTCCGCTATTCTCTTCTGCGTCGCCTCCAGCTCCGGCACACGGCGGCCGGATAGCACGATCTTTGCCCCGGCGCCTGCTAGCGCAACGGCGCCGCCCCGTCCGATCCCCGTTCCCGCGCCGGTAACCCAGGCGACCTTGCCTTCAATCGATTGCATGATGTTGCTCCCTCGTTTCTCTTGGTGGGCACCGTCGCAAGTGCGAGGCTGCTGTGCAAGCACCGTAATGGACCATGTCGGAATTATGGATTGGCTCTTTTCAAGAGACCGCTTTGCTTCGAGATTGGTCCGCCTAATTCAGCCTGCAGAGAGGACCGTATGAACGACGAGACCGAACAGCTTTTTCCGCGCCCGTTGAACGGTGGAACCGTCAATCCCCTCCCTTCCGGACTCGTCCCCGCCCGCACCGCCCTGGAGGGCACGGAGATCAGGCTGGAGCCTATGGACCCGGCAGTTCATGCCGACGATCTCTACGAAGCGTCGCATACGACCGACGCCGGACGTGCGATCTGGACCTATCTGCCGGAAGGCCCGTGGCCGGATCTTGAGGCCTATACCGCGCATGTCCGTGCCTGCGCCGGCAGTCAGGACCGGATCTTCCACGCCCTGCGGCCCCTGCCCAACGGGCCGGCGAGCGGGCAGGCCAGCTTCATGGATATCCACCCCGGCAACGGCGTCATTGAAATCGGCTACATCTGGTTCGGCCCTGCTCTGCAGCGCACCCGTGCCGCCACCGAAGCGATGTATCTGATGCTCGACTACGCCATGACGGATTTGCGCTACCGCCGCATGCAATGGCGCTGCAACGCGCTGAACGCAAAGTCCCGCGGCGCGGCGCGGCGGCTCGGCTTCCGCTACGAAGGGACCTTTTACAATCACCTGATCTTCAAGGGACTGAACCGGGATACGGCCTGGTATTCGATCCTCGACGACGAATGGCCGGACGTAAAGGCGCGTCTCGAAGAATGGCTATCGGCGGAGAACTTCGACTCGGACGGTCAGGCGCGGCGGTCCCTCTCGGAAATGATGCAAACGCGTCCGCCGAGCTCCCGCGGACGTGAATGAATTTCAATTGCACCGCGCACGCGAAACGTTACGCTGAGGTGCGATAAAAACAATTTCGACGGGAGAGGAACGCCCCATGACACTGACCCTGGAAGAAGCCAACGTCGTTGCCAAAGGCGCAATCGCGAAGGCGGAAGAGCTTGGAATCGGAATCAACGTCGCGGTCTGCGATGCCGGCGGGCGGCTGGTCGCGTTTCAGCGCATGGACAACGCCACCTGGGCCGGCGGCTTCGGCAGCCAGGGCAAGGCGATGGCATCGGCGGCCTTCGGCCGGCCGAGCGGCGATCTGACCGAGCGCGCCAACACGCCGACCCTGCGCGGCATCGTCGCGGTGGAAGGCGATCACATGATGCTGGGCCAGGGCGGCGTGCCGATCACGCGGGACGGCCGTGTCATCGGCGCGGTGGGTGTCGGCGGCGGTACGGCGCAGGAAGACGAAGATTGCTCGCGCGCGGGAATCGACCGGCTCTAGATCAGGCGCTGTTCGCTCCACCAAGCGTCATCCCGGACGCGAGTTTCCTCCAAATCTTCGATTTGGCAAGGAAAGTCAGCGATCCGGGATCTATACCGAAGGTACAGACGAGACATCGCCTGGATCCCGCACCAAGTGCGGGATGACAAATTAGTAGGGATGCTAAACCTTACTCGCTGCGCTGTAGGCCGCGATCTCGCCGCGGCGCTTTACTGCCCAGGCGTACTGGTGCGGCCACATCTCGCTGTCGGGGTCGGTGCCCAAGGCTTGCGCCGCGTGCAACGGCCAGAACGGGTTGTACATAATCTCCCGTCCCAGCGCGACGAGGTCGGCACGCCCATATTGCAAAATATCCTCCGCCTGTTGCGGATCGAAGATGACACCGACCGCCATCGTCTTGACGCCAGCATCGCGGCGCACGCCTTCCACGTAGGGCACCTGGAACCCTGGCGGACGCTCTCCCCTTGACTGCAAGGGAGCCCCGGTATCGGTCGAGCGGAAAGCCGGCGCACCGCGAACACCGCCAGCGGAACAGTCCACAACGTCTACGCCGCGTGCCGCAAGTTCACGCGACAGGATAACAGAATCATCGAGCGACCAACCCTCCGCCGGCCCGTCGACAGCGGAAATCCGAAAGAACAGCGGCAGATCGTCCGGCCAGGCCGCGCGCACTGCTTCGGTTACCTCCAACGCGAAGCGCATGCGGCCCTGGATATCGCCGCCATAGGCATCGTTACGCGTGTTGGCGAGCGGCGACAGGAAACTCTGAATGAGATAGCCGTGTGCGCCATGAATTTCGAGAACCTTGAAGCCGACATCCGCAGCGCGCCGCGCGGCAGCGGCAAAATCTTCAACGATCTGCGCGATCGCTCCGGTTTCCAGTGCGTGCGGCGTGGGCCACCCCTCGCCCACCGGATCGGCGGACGGACCGACCGTTTCCCACGCATCCGCATTGTCGGTCGGTAGCGGCGTACCGCCTTTGAACGGAGGATTGGCCGATCCCTTACGGCCGGCATGGGCGATCTGCATCCCCGGCACGCAGCCCATCTCTTCGATGAAGCGGACCGTCGGCTTGATCGCTTCGGCCTGTTCGTCGGTCCAGATGCCAAGACACACCGGCGTAATCCGCCCGCGTGGCTCCACCGCCGTCGCCTCGGTAAACACCAGCCCGGCCTTGCCGCGCGCGAAGGTGCTCAGATGCGCGAACTGCCAATCCGTGGCGATGCCATCGACGGCGGAATACATGCAAAGCGGCGAGACGACGACGCGGTTCGGCAACGTGACGCCACGCAAGGTGAGCGGCGTGAAAAGCAGGGGTGTATCGGTCACGGGCGGGTCCTTCTTGTTTGGGGTACAAATTTCTCGGGACCCTAATAGGTCCAACGGCTGATTGTCACTACTGCAGGGCAATTACATATGCTGCGTCGTTTGAACCGTTGTACCCCCCATCCTAGCCTTCCCCCGCAAGGGGGGAAGGAATAAGACCATCATATCCAAATCAAATACTTAATCCCCTCCCCCTCGATGGGGGAGGGTTAGGGTGGGGGTGGACGGCGGCAACGTTTGATCGGTGCAAATTAGCGCAGCGCAGGGTCACTCCTAACCGTTACCCTACTGCTATAGAATATCCGCAACGGCGTCGCGATAGCGTTCGATTCCCGCCAGATGATCGGAGAAACTGCGGCCTTCGATGCGTTTATGATGTTCGCGCTCGCGGGCATTGTTGACCGTGATGTGGGTGACGCCGGCTTCCTTCCAGAAGCGGGCCTCCGCGCGCCAGTCTTCCGGCCCGCCTTCCGCGATCGAGGTCCAGATCTCGATGCCGACCGAACCGGGGTCGCGGCCCGCTTCCGCCACGTAACCGCGCATCTTCTCAAACGATGCGAGCGCGGCATCGCCGGCCGGGTGCGCCAACATGATCCAGCCATCGCCGTACTTCGCGATACGGCGCAAGGTGGCGTCGACATGGCCGCCGAACCACAGCGGGACCGAGCGCTTTAGCGGCAGAGGATTGATGCCCGCGTCCGGGATCTCGTGCCACTTGCCCTTGAAGGTGACGTGCTCCTCGGCCCAGAGCTTCTGCATCACTTCGATCTGCTCTTCGGAACGCTTGCCGCGGTCATGGAAGTTTTCGTTGAGGGCGATGAACTCCTCCTTGTTCCAGCCGATCCCAACACCGAGCCGAAACCGGCCGCCGGACAGGATATCGACGGATGCCGCCTGCTTGGCGACGAGGGCTGCCTGCCGCTGCGCCAGGATCAGCACCTGGACCGAAAATTCGATTGTCCGTGTCGCGCTGGCAAGGAAGCCGAACAGCACAAACGGGTCGTGGAACACATCGGCGGAGGTATTGCGGTTCTTGTCCCAGTCCGGCCGGCTCGCGACATTAACGCCGAGCACATGATCGGTCCCGGTGAGGTGATCGTACCCCAGCGCTTCGGCGGCCTGCGCGAACGACGCGACGACTTCCGGCGATGATCCGATATCCGTGAATGGCAACGCCGTGCCCAGCTTGACCCGCTCGCCCATGATCGATCCCTCCCCGTGAACCCAATAACGATGTTCGTCATCGTAACCTTGAATGGCGGTGCAGGCCATTCGGTCTGTTGGACAGGTAACGTCCCTCACGTACGAAACCTGTCATCCCGCACTTGATGCGGGATCCATATCGATGCCAAACGCCGCGTTTCCCTGGATCCCGGATCGGCGGCGCAAGGCGCCTTGTCCGGGATGACACGTGGGAGGATTGTGCTCGCCCGGCGTCACAGATTATAGGGATTGCCCTTCCGGATGACCTGACGCGAAGTAACCGCATCGTTCTCGTCATACATCAGGATCTCGCCATCCTTCGCTGCGGTCGTGCGGCACAACCGGTTGCGGCCTTCCCATTTCGACCAGCGCACGCACAGCAGATCGCGTTCGATTTTCCAATGCCCATAGTCCGTAACGGTGAAGCCGAATTTCTTTGCGACCCCCTTGGTCGTGCCATCCGGGTGAAAATAGATCATGAAGGCGGCGCCGAAGAAGTCGTTCGCTTCCCCGACGATGGTGTTGCCGATCATACGTTCGCTGATGTCAGCGCCACGCCAGCGCGTAGCATCGTCCGCCGCCACGGCGGACGAAACGGATAAGAAGACTAAGACGGCGAGTCTGAGGAACATTCCGGCTACCGGCAGATAATTGACTACCGTCTATTTAGCAAAGGCCTGCCCCGCGGCAAGAAGTTCTGACAGGTTTGTGAAAACGCGCTAGCGCAGCGGCAGTTACCGCCCCGCCTCCTTCAGCAGATCATGAAACAAGTCCGCGAGTGCCGTCCGGCCTTCGAATCCAATACCGGGAAGTTCGGGCGGCAGCGCGTGACCATCGACGACACGGGCGTCGTCGGTCAGCCCACCGAAGGGCTGGAAGTTGTGCGGGTTGATCTCGGCGCCACCGAGCCCCAAGGCCGCGACGGCATGCAAGGTGAACAGGTGGCCGCCATGCGGGAAGAAGGATTTTCGGTCCCATCCGAGCGCCTCCGCCATTCGCAAGATGCCGAGATATTCCGGCAGCCCGTAACTATGCGCGATGTCGAACAATAGGATGTCGCGATCCGGCCGCAGCCTCGAATAGCGGATCAGGTTGCGCGCGTCGGGGATCGAGAATTGCGCTTCGCCAACGGCGACGGCGGACCGGTAACGCTCGATGACCGCCGCAATGGTCTCGAAGTCGAGCGGGTCGCAGATGTCCTCGAACCACCACAGCCCGAATTGTTCGATCTCGTCCGCGGCGGCCAGCGCTTCGTCGTGGTCGTATGAATAAATCGCATCGACTGCGAGGCAGTCCCCGCCACCAAGAACATCCATCGCCGTTTCGATCCGGCGCACATCTTCGGCAATCGCTTTGCCACCGATCTTTATCTTCGCGTGCGTGAAGCCGTTCGCTGCGAACATCTGCATTTCGTCGCGCAGCCGTGCCCCGTCATCTTCGGGAAAGTAATAGCCGCCGCCGGCGTAAACGGGGACCGACTCGATCTCGGACTCTCTGTCGAGATGGCGTTGGATACAGCGGTACAGCGGCAGCCCGGCCGCCTTGGCGCACGCGTCCCAGATCGCCATGTCGAGCGTCCCAACGGCAACCGAGCGCTCGCCATGACCGCCGGGTTTCTCGCCCGTCATCATGACGCGCCAGGCGCGAAACGGATCGGGCGGATCGCCAAGACAATCCGGCGCCGCCAGCAGGCGGGGGGCGAACCTTTCCCGGATCAGTCCGCCCTGCCCGAAGCGTCCAATCGACGCAAACCCGTATCCGACGATGGGCGCGCCATCCACGATCCGGTCGGTCACAACCGCGACGATGCTGGTGTCGAGTCCGCCCGACGGAATCGACGGGTCCGCGTATCTGGAAATTGGAACAGTGCGTTCCAGTATTCGCTTTATTTTCATGTCCGCGCCATTTTCGCGCGTCAATGCTCACTATTGAAATTCAAAAATTTTATGAGAGCTATCCCAAACAGTCATCCCGCACTTGATGCGGGATCCAGACAACGTTTGTCCCATACGAAAACGCTGGATCCCTGATCGCTGACTTTCCAAGCCAAATCATAGATTTGGAGGAAACTCGCGTCTGGGATGACGTCAAGGGCTGCGCATTGACTCCGGACAGCTACGCCGCGGACACCTTACACAGCCGCGTTTTCAAATTTGTCTGGTCCGCCATGGGGTCGCGCTGGTTGTGGTCGGTCAGATAGTTGACCGGCCGCCACGGATTGTAGGGCTGTTTGTCGCCCCAGCCGATGGGCACATAGACCGCATCGGGGCGGATGCCCTCCCGGATCCAGGCCCGCGCCTCGATCTCGCCATCCGTCGTTTCGACCCGCACCAGGCCGCCGTCATCGACACCGATGGTCGCGGCCTTGTCGGGATGGATCTGGATATAGAGGTCGGGCCACATTTCCTGCGCCTGCCAGAAATCATGCGTCCAGGAATGGAAGTGCGGCGCCGGCGGGCGGCCGGTGACGAGTTCCGTATCGAAGCCCTCCGCCCGCAGCCGTGCACCGGGGGAGTCGTTCGAGCCCTGAACGATGCGAGCCGTCCTGCCGAAGGCCCGCTTTTCGGCAAACATCAGTGGGGTTTCGAATTCGCCCATCTCGCCCTCTCGCTCGACATAGGGCAGCTCGATCAACTGCTCGCGCTCGCTATAGAATTCCGGCAAAGCCGACAGGCCCAACTCAGCGAAGGCCGCTTCCTGTTCTTCGTTCCAGAATTGCAGCTTGCCGTTGGGTGTCGGGAACCGCATGCCGTCGGGCTGCCCCAGCGCGGTGGTGCCTTCGCGGTATAGCGTCTCCGGCACGGAGCCGTCCGGCTCGCTCATCGGGAAGCGCAAAGTGCGCGTAGGGCTGGCCCGGAAGGCGTCCGCCGTGCAGCCACGAAGATAGTCGTTGCTGGCCATCATCGCGTCCCAGAACACGCCGGTATCTTTGTACTCGTCCTTCAGCACATCGCCGAACCCAAGCCGCTTGCCGAGTTCGATATAGATCCAGCCATCCGACCGCGCCTCGCCCGGCGGATCGATCAGCTTGTCGTTCCAGACAATGCGGCGCTCCTCGGCCGCGCGGCTGATGCCGCCCTTCTCCACCCCGCTGGCGACCGGCAGCACGTAGTCCGCCCATTCATGCGCCTCGTTCTCGAACAGACCGAGATGGACGTAAAGCTCCAGCGACCGTGCCGCGTCGCGCACCGCTTCCTGCGACGGCCAATTGGAAAACGGGTTGTTCGAGCCGATCATTGCGGTGATCGGATACGGCGCGCCGTCCGTAATCGCCTTCAACCAGGCCGACGGCGAGCGGCCGATGGCGGGTTGTTCCGGCGTGACCTGCCGCGCTTCCGGCGCATTCGCCTGAACGAACATCGCGCTTGAGATATTGAAGTAGCCGCCGCCCGGCCGCGCCCAGTTGCCGGTCATCGCCGTCAGGAACATAAGCACGCGATTGGTCTGCGTGCCGTTGGAATGCTGGTTGATGCCGCGGCTCGCATAGATCATGCAGCCATCGGCCTGTGCGACCTCTTCCGCCAACTGTTCGATCCGTTCCTGCGGAATGTCCGTGATCGGCGCGGCCCAGGCCGGCGTGTAACCTTTCTCGTCGAGATAGTCGCGCCACTTCTCCCAGCCCTCGATCCAGTTCTCGCAGAAGTGTTTGTCGTGCAGACCCTTGGTGAAGATGTGATTGATCATGGCGAGACCGAGCGCCAGATCGGTGCCGGAACGGATCGCCAGCCATTCGTCCGCCTTGTTGGCGGTGGCACTCATCCGCGGGTCGACGGCGACCAGCCGCGCGCCGGTCTTGCGGCGCCACTCATTGACCATGCCGAAATAGACCGGCCGCGTTTCCGCCTGATTGTCGCCGATATAGAGGAACATGCCGGCGCTGCCGATGTCGCTGGGCGTATAGCTGTTCGGCAGCGCGCGGTTGCCCTGGACCATACCGAAGGTCAGGTTCTTGGTCGACGAACAGTACGGCTCCGTGCTTTCCGAATTCGGCGTGCCCCACATCTGCCCGAACATCCGGACATAGCCCTGGTTGGTGATGATGCCCGACCGCGTGCCGGAAAACAGCGCCAGCGTTTCCGGACCATGCCTGTCGCGCAGTTCGCGCAGCTTGGCCGCGATCTCGTCCAGCGCCTGCTGCCAGGAAATCGGCTCCAGCCGTCCCGAACCCTTCGGCCCGACCCGCTTCATCGGCCGCGTCAGCCGCCGTTCGTTGTTGTATAGCTGCAAGGTCATCTGCGACTTCGGACAGACGTGCCCTTGAAAGATCGGGTCTTCGTCATTGCCCGTGATACCGACGACGGTTTCGTCCTTGATGTGGAACTTCACCGGGCAGCCGTTGAAACAGATATTACAGCTTCCCGGCACGATGCGGTCCGGTGTTCGGTCCGGACGATCCGCTCCGTACGGCCCTTCCCGCGTCACTTCCTTCAACGGATCGCGGCTGGAGGCATCTTCCATCAACGCGATCAGCTTTGGTGCGGCGGTTTCGTCCCGAGATCTGTCCGACTGCAGATAGACCGTCGCCGGCCCCATCAGAAAATGATCGTGATCGATCTGTGTCCGTCCGTCGCTTTCTGCGGCCGCCACATGCGCGTCCCGTTCGCCGAAGCGGATCGCCGTGGTCGGACAGACGCTGGCGCAGGCGGGCTTTTCGCCCCGGCCGCGCCGGTCGGCGCACAGATCGCACTTCACCGCGTGATGATCGATGGGGTCGAAACCCATCGCGCCATAGGGACAGGCGACGACGCATTCGCCGCAACCGGTGCAGCGGCTTTCATCGACCGCAACGACGCCGGTGACCGGGTCCTTGTGAATGGCCTTCGGATTGACCGGACAGGCGCGCAAGCAGGCGGGCCGCTCGCAATGCTGACAGGTCACGGTCAGCAAATCGACATGCGGCGTGCCGGGCGTTTCCATCCACAGCACTTTATTGCGGTATTCGTGCGGGCCGAGGCCGTGTTCCTGCTTGCACGCCGCCTCGCAGCTCTTGCAGCCGATGCAGCGTTCCAGATCGATCATCAACGCAAGCTGGCTCATGGCGTGCCCCACGCCGTCAGATGCCACCAGGTGACCGGTCCGCCCTCGGCGACGTAGCCGGCGAAGAACGTCACCGTCAGGATATGAACGATCATCCCAAGTAGGAACAAAAACGCGACCGCGATATGCAGCGCCCGCCAATAGGCGAGCATTGGGGAAATCGCCTTGCGTTGCCCGATCAGGCCCATCTCCGCGCGCGCCAAACGCGCATAGCGAAGGGTTGTTGCAGGGTTGCGGCACCAGTGCGACAGTGTCGGCGAAAACAGCGCCTCATCCGCCGCCGGGTCGAGCCGCGCCAGAACGTCCCGCTTCGCCGCGATGATGTCCCGCAACCGGTCCTTATCCACGGTGCCCGCGCTCATGATGGCGTGGTACTTGCCGCCGAAGACACCTGAAATCTTGTGCGACAGCACAACCCGCGCCCACGCCCCCTGCAGAACGAGGAACAATCCACCCACCAACAGCAGCGCAGGCGGCCGTCCGATATGGCCACCGGAATGGATCACCAGTAGTGCCACGCCGATGCTCGCCGCGATCACATGCGCGACGAACCAGGCCGGCGGGTTCTCGGAAGCGCCGGAACGTTTCGCCAGCGAAAACGCGAAGGGTGTCAAGGTCAGCAGCGCGCCCAGCACGCCGGTCAGATAGAGCTCGGGACTGCCGGGCGTCGCCCAGGCGTCCGGCAAAGCCGGGCGGGTCACGAAGAACAATCCGGTGGCCGCCGCGGCCGCCGCCAACACACCCAATAGCGCCCGTTTCCGCAGCACAGGCCGGCGCGCCGCCGTGGCCGGGTGCTGCGCATGCGTTATGTCTGCTGTCATGGGATGTATTTGGGCTCTGCCGACGCGTTGGTCTGCAAGATGACCTGCCACCGCTGAATTTGCAATGTGGCGATAGGGTTAGAGCGGAACAGGTGCTTGCAGAATGTGAAAACCCGTACCGCACACCTGTCCTCTTTAGAGGCGACCTCTACGAAAGAGCAAAACGGCCCGCCGTCCACCCCCTCCCTAGCCCTCCCCCCTCAAGGGGGAGGGATAAATAGTTTAGATCAAATACTTTTTCTCCTCCCCCTTGAGGAGACCTCTGCGAAACGGGTTCAGGATCGGAGATAATCGTTGGGTTTGGAGGTTGGTGCATAGGTTTGGCGGTTTTTCGCGTTGGGTTTTGGGACGCTCTTGACGAGATCGGCAAGGGACGGTGTCAGGGCATAAGAGTTTCGGCACGTCTCAGGTTCATGGCGATGCACAGGAGATGAAGGTGGGACTGGTTCTTCTGCATCCCCCTGTATCGGGCCCGGCGGTATCGGTAAGACCGCTTCAGAGTTCCGAACAGGCGCTCGACATTAGCGCGGATCGGGGAGATCAGGCGGTTGCGGACCTGTTGCCAGTGCGGCAGCGCCGGTTGGTTCTTATGGCTGCGGTGCATGATCCGGTCCTTGATGCCCCTCGCCTTGAGGCGCCGGCGGCGCTCCTTGTGCTCATAGGCTTTGTCAGCATAGACCGCCCGCTCGTCGCCCTGGATCAGCGCGTCGGCCACTTCGCTCTCATAGGTTTTGGCCGACGTCATCATCGCATCGCGGATCAATTCGGAGCCCTGATCGACGGCGATATGCGCCTTGTACCCGAAATAGGCCGTGCGCCCGCGCCGCGTCCAATCGGCATCCGGATCGAGCGCCGAACGCTCGCCGGAAACACCGGACGGCCGGCTGACCGAAGCCTCGATCAGGGTGGCATCGATCAGTGTGCCCGTCTTCAGCATCAGCCCGTGACGCTCCAACTGCCGGTTCGTTTCCGCCAGAAGCTTCGCCGTCAGTTTCCTCTCTGCCAGCGCCGCCCGGAAGCGCACGAACGTCGTCTCGTCCGGTGTCTCGTCGCTCAACGAGAACCCGCAGAACCGTCGGAACGACAGACGATCCCCCAACGCCTCCTCCAGGTCCGGGTCGGAAAGACCATACCATTGCTGCAGCAAAACCGCCTTGTACATCGACAGCGCCGGATACCCTCTGCGCCCCTTCTTCGAGCGAACCGACTTCAGGAGCTTCTCGAAGCGAGACCAGTCGAAAAGACCTTCGATACGCTCCAGACGTTTATTCGAACCCGCACCCGGCGCCACAAACGCATCCGCAAAGCCACCCTCACCAACCCGCTTCTCACCCATCAAGACCTCCGTCATAGCGATCACTCTAAAGAATCACCGTTTCGACAAAGTTGCTACCCATTTCGCAGAGGTCTCCTTGAGGGGGGAGGATTGAGGTGGGGGTGGACGGCGGCTCCCTCACAAACTTTGCAGAAGGCGCCCTCGGGTCAAGCCCGAGGGTGACGATTGGGGGAAAATCAACCCTCGCCGACGCCGCGCCGCAGGCGCGGGTAAAACGCGATCAGCGTCAGGCCGCGGAAGCCAAGGAATCCGGTCAGCGCGATCCAGAGCGCGTGATTGTCCAGCCCCGGCAGCAGCAGGAACATCACCGCCATATAGACGGCAAAGGACATCAGCATTGACATCAGCATGATGTCCGCGCGCGTCGCACCGAGGAAGATGCCGTCATAGGCGTAGGCCCAGACCGCGACCGCCGGCATCGCAATGGCCCACGGCAAATATTCCGCCGCCGCGGCGCGGACTTCGGGAATGTTGGTCATCAGCGCGATAATCGCCGTGCCGGCAATCCAGTAGATCAGGACATTGATCGCCGCCACGACACCCGACCACAGCAGGACGGCCCGCACCGCCTCACCGAACGCGGCACGGCTGCGGCGGCCAATGGCCTGACCGATCAGCGCTTCAGCGGCATGCGCCAACCCGTCGAGGCCAAAGGCGGTGAATTGCAGGAAATTGTACAGCACCTGATTGGCAGCAAGCGGCAGGTCGCCGAGCTTGGCACCCTGAGCCATGAAAATCGCCATGCCCGAGACCACGCACAACGTCCGGAAGAAGATGAAGCCGTTCAGGGTCAGGATACGGCGCAGCTTGGGAATATCGAAAAGGCGCGGCGCTGTTTCGCCTCTCTTCATGACGCGCAAGCGCCGCCGGACGAAATAGACGCCCAGCGCGAGACCGGTATATTCCGCGATGACGGACGCCGCGGCCACGCCCTCGACGCCCCAGTCGAAACCGAACACGAACAGCAGGTCGAGCAGGATATTGATCGTGTTCGTGGTGATCTGCAGGATCAACGGGATGCGCGCATCCTGCAGTCCATACAGCCAGCCGATAATCACATAGGTCGACAGTGCCGCCGGCGCGGCCCATACGCGGATGAGGAAATACCGGCGGCCGAGATCCTCGACCTGCGGGCTGGCCTCGATCAGACCGAACGCGAACGCTGCGATGGGTAACTGCATCGCGACCAGCAGCCCGCCGATGCTGAGCGCGATGAACAGCGCGCGGGCGAGCATACCGCGCACTTCGCTCCAATCCTCCGCCCCCGCCGCCTGCGCCGTCGGTGCGGTCGTGCCCATGCGCAGGCAGTTGAAGCCGAAATAGATGAAATTGAAGAGCATCGCACCGATACCGACGGCGCCGATGTAATAGGCCTCCGGCAAATGTCCAACGACGGCCGTGTCCACCGCGCCCAGCAGCGGCACCGACACGTTGGACAGGATGATCGGCCCCGCCATGCGCCAGACGCGTCGATGAATCGTCACGCCGCCTTCCCCTTCCCCTTGAGCCTGCTGCGAAAAATTTCGATTGGTACCGCCGTCCACCCCCACCTTAGTCCTCCCCCCTCAAGGAGACCTCTGCGAAATTGGTAGCAACTTTGTCGAAACGGTGATTCTTTAGAGTGATCGCTATGACGGAGGTCTTGATGGGTGAGAAGCGGGTTGGTGAGGGTGGCTTTGCGGATGCGTTTGTGGCGCCGGGTGCGGGTTCGAATAAACGTCTGGAGCGTATCGAAGGTCTTTTCGACTGGTCTCGCTTCGAGAAGCTCCTGAAGTCGGTTCGCTCGAAGAAGGGGCGCAGAGGGTATCCGGCGCTGTCGATGTACAAGGCGGTTTTGCTGCAGCAATGGTATGGTCTTTCCGACCCGGACCTGGAGGAGGCGTTGGGGGATCGTCTGTCGTTCCGACGGTTCTGCGGGTTCTCGTTGAGCGACGAGACACCGGACGAGACGACGTTCGTGCGCTTCCGGGCGGCGCTGGCAGAGAGGAAACTGACGGCGAAGCTTCTGGCGGAAACGAACCGGCAGTTGGAGCGTCACGGGCTGATGCTGAAGACGGGCACACTGATCGATGCCACCCTGATCGAGGCTTCGGTCAGCCGGCCGTCCGGTGTTTCCGGCGGGCGTTCGGCGCTCGATCCGGATGCCGATTGGACGCGGCGCGGGCGCACGGCCTATTTCGGGTACAAGGCGCATATCGCCGTCGATCAGGGCTCCGAATTGATCCGCGATGCGATGATGACGTCGGCCAAAACCTATGAGAGCGAAGTGGCCGACGCGCTGATCCAGGGCGACGAGCGGGCGGTCTATGCTGACAAAGCCTATGAGCACAAGGAGCGCCGCCGGCGCCTCAAGGCGAGGGGCATCAAGGACCGGATCATGCACCGCAGCCATAAGAACCAACCGGCGCTGCCGCACTGGCAACAGGTCCGCAACCGCCTGATCTCCCCGATCCGCGCTAATGTCGAGCGCCTGTTCGGAACTCTGAAGCGGTCTTACCGATACCGCCGGGCCCGATACAGGGGGATGCAGAAGAACCAGTCCCACCTTCATCTCCTGTGCATCGCCATGAACCTGAGACGTGCCGAAACTCTTATGCCCTGACACCGTCCCTTGCCGATCTCGTCAAGAGCGTCCCAAAACCCAACGCGAAAAACCGCCAAACCTATGCACCAACCTCCAAACCCAACGATTATCTCCGATCCTGAACCCGTTTCGCAGAGGTCTCCTCAAGGGGGAGGAGAATATCCCGTTGATCCGCTTTAATTATCCCTTCCCCCCTTGTGGGCTGAAATGTCCATCAGAGGCATTTCAGGGTTAGGATGGGGGGTGAAATGGTTTCGGCGGCACTATTTCGTGAAGCCTCCCCAGCGCGCACATTTGGACAACGCCCCGTCATCCGAGTCATCCTATCGCATCGCGGTGAAACCATGCGCTCGGAAACGCTCAACAAATGACCAATACACACGAACCCCAGCAAACGATCCTGGTTACCGGCACGAACGGCATGCTGGGGCGTCCTCTGGCGGCGCGGCTCGCGGCGGAGGGCCGGACCGTTGTCGGTTTCGACCTCGCCCTGCCATCGGGCGGCGACCCCGGCTTCACGGTGGAGATCGGGGACCTGCGCGACGGCAAAACGATATCCGCTTTGTTTGGCCGGTATCGCTTCGACGGCGTGGTGCATTGCGGCGGCATTTCCGGCCCGATGGTTGCGCCGAACCGGCCTTTGGATGTCAGCGCGATCAATATTTCGGCCACGGCGCATCTGTTGGAACTCGCCCGCCAGAAGGACGTAAGCCGCTTCGTCCACTGCTCCTCTATAGCGGCCTATGGTGCGGCAACCGGCTCACAGCCGATTACGGAAGACGGTGGGTTCCGGCCGGTCGACGTCTATGGCGCGACCAAGGCCGCCGGCGACGCGCTGATTCATGCCTATCGCGAAGAGCACGGCTTGGACGGCATCGCCCTGCGCATCGCCCGTGTCTACGGTCCGGGGCGGACAACGTCGTCCTTCGTCGCAACACTGATCGAAGACGCGCTCGCTGGCCGGCCGACACGGGCGCCGGGCGATGGCGAGGACCGCTACCAGTATGTCTATCGCGACGATGTGGTGGCGGCGCTTGCCCTGGCGCTCGACGCGCCGCGCCCACCACTCGCCGCCTACAATATCGGCAATCTGGAAACGACGAGCGACCAGGAGGTTGCGGCAATCGTACGCGACCTGCTGCCGGACGCCGACATCGCCTTCGAGGCGACGCGCGCTGGTCACGCGCGGCAAGCCATGGATATTGCCGCCGCACAACGTGACCTGGGCTACGTGCCCGCCGTCGACATGCGAACTGGCATCGCCAGCTATATCGAATGGATGCGAAAGGAATAAGATCATGAGCGGTTTGAAAGACGGGCTGAGCGGCAAAGTCGCGGTAATCACGGGCACTTCGACGCCGAAGGGCATTGGCACCGCAATCGCGCGGCGCTATGCGGCCGAGGGGGCTTCGCTGTACCTCGTCGCGGAAGGCACCGAAGCGCAGCTTCAAACCGCGGTGGAGAGTTGCCGCGCGTTAAGCCCAGGCGGCGCGCAGATCGAATGCGGGCAGTTCGACCTGGCCGAGCCGGATGCACCGGAAGCGATGATCGCCAAGGCGCTGGAGACGTTCGGGCGGGTCGACGTCCTGGTCAACAATGCGGGCATCCGGGATCACAAGGCATTCGGCGATTTCAACCGCGAAGAGTTCGACCGCATCGTCTCGGTCAATGTCTCGGCCGCCTTCTTCGCCAGTCAAGCGGTGCTGCCAGCGATGCGCAACCAGGGCGGCGGGCGGATCATCCATATCGCCAGCCAGATGGGTTCCGTCGCCTTCGACAAGCGGGCGGTCTATGGCCTCACCAAGGCGGCGCTAATCCACTTGACCAAGACCATGGCCTACGAGCTGGGCCGGGAGAACATCATCGTCAATTCAATCAGTCCCGGCCCGATCAAGACCCAGCCCATTCTGGACCGGCTGGAGCAGGACCCCGGCTATGCCGAGACGCGCACCACCTATTTACGCTCCGGCCGCTTCGGCGAACCGGAAGAAATCGCAGAGCTCGCCTTCTATCTCGCGGCGACCGACGCGACCTACATGATGGGCGCGGATCTGATCATCGATGGCGGCTACACGACGCACTGATGATTTGGACCCAATTGGCAACCATTCCATGTCATCCCAGACGCGAGTTTCCTCCAAATCTTCGATTTGGCTAGGAAAGTCAGTGATCTGGGATCCAGGACCTTCGTAAGGGACAACCGTCGACTGGATCCCGCATCAAGTGCGGGATGACAAATAAGGAAAGACCTTCGTACAAATCAGGCGTCCCGCCCCGCCTCGTGCCATTCGAGTTGTTCGTTATAGTTGGCGCGGTAGCGCTGGTAGACGGCTGCATGGGTTTCGCGCGCGGCCTCGTCTAGATCACTGGCAGGATCGGACTCCAAATCGAAGTGCCCATAGGTATCCTCCCCGCGCACCAGCATCGCCGACATGCGCTGCGTGCCGATATGGCGCACGCTGGCCGGCACGTAGCTGATACCGATGCCGATGCGCCGGTTGTTGGAGAGGTTCGGGGCGGACCGGTGAATGCACAGGGTGTTGTGCAGCGAGAACATCCCCGGCCGCAGCGGTACCATTGCCGCGCTGTCCGCTTCGAACGATTCGACGATCGCCTGCCGGCCGCCATTCACGCTGTGCGGAACCGCATTGTTCGCATGTTTTCGCTGCCGGGCTCCCGCACCAAACGGCAGGAACTGAAGGCAACCGCTTTCCGGCGTCGATTCGGTCAGCGCCAGCCATGCCGTGATGTGCTCGTGCGGGCGCAAACCGAAATAAGTCGCGTCCTGATGCCAGGCGGCGACCGCCGGGCTGTGCGGTTCCTTCACGAAAAATGTGCTCGTGTAGCACAGGATGTCCGGCCCGATGATGTCCTCGACCGCATCGAGGATCGCCGGATGGCGCACCAGATCGTTCACCCAGGTCAGCAGCAGATGGTTCTTGAAGCGGGAAGCGCCGCCGACATCGCCCAGCCGCCCGCCCAACGTCTCCTCGAACGCTTCGAGCCGTTCCATCTGGCGGGCCGCGTCGTCTTCGCTCAGCGCCAAATGGGGAAACGAATAGCCGTCCCGGCGATAGGCATTGATTTGATCAGGTGTCAGAACTTTCGGCATTACCCTTATCCCATATAGCTCCGCGCGCCCTGGTCGCGCAGGAAGATCCGCACCAGGTGCCGCCGCTTTTCGGGGTCTTCGTAGTCCATATAGTCCGTGCGCTCATGCGCGCAGCGCCAGTTGTGCAGATACTGCACCTGACCGGCCTCCAGCTGAAACGTGAAATGCATGTCTGCGTCATCCATGAGGCGGTACAGCGCATCGAGGGCGGCGGCCCCTTCGTCGTCCATCGGTTCGTTCATGAGCTCGTGGCCGACCTGCAAGAGCCGGCGGTTGACCCGCGCATCGAGATGCGTGCCGTCGAAGGTGAAGATCGGATTGACGTTGGTGATCGGGTCACCCGGCGGATGCTCCCCCTGCCGATTCCAGTAGTACGACCGGTACAGCCGCGCCAGCAGGTCGGGGCAGCGGCGGCGCATCTCGTTGTGCACGCTTGCCAAGCTGACGACGCAACTCTCGCCGCCCGACCGGGAGGTCCGCAGTACCAGCAGGCCGATATAGGGCGGCGGATGGTTGAACCCATAATCGGTGTGCCAGGCGAGCTTCTGATTGGTCAGATCGCCGCGCACCCGCGTGGCGATCTTCTTGCCCGTATCGTGCACGTTGTAGAGCAGCGCGCCGTCGAAGGATTGCGCCACCGGCCGCGCAATCATGGTACTCAGCAGCCAGTACACGGTGGTCAATTCCGCCTTGCTGTATTTTTCCACCGGCAGTTTGTCGAGCACGGCAAAGCCGGTACCGCCGTCGAGAACCGCGCGCAGTCTTTTCATCATCTTGGCGCAGGCCGCAAGCCGATAGTCGCTCATATCAAGCGCGATTGTCGGAACGGGGTTCTCACGCAGGGTCCGAACCAGAGCGTCGATCTCCGACAAGCATTCGTCGGGAACCGGCACAAGCCAGTCTTCCCGCCGCAATGTCGCCGTTCGCCATGCCTTCCGGCCGCGAATCGCCTGCGTCATCTGCTGTGGTGCTGCATCATGTTTGGCGTTCGACATCAGGCTTCCCGGCCACCGGCGGATGCCAAAATACTAGCCACCCGCATCAATACTGACAAATTCCGCATTTATTCCGTTATAGTATTCGAATATCGAATAGTTCCCCCGGCAACGCTGGAGCCGCTGATGGACATTACCAATATCCGCACCTTTCTCGCCGTGGTCGAAACCGGCAGTTTCGTTGCGGCGGCCGAGCGCGTCCATGTCACGCAATCGACGGTCAGCATGCGTATTCGGGCGCTCGAAGATCAGCTCGGTGTCAAGGTTTTCGCCCGCAATAAAAGCGGCGCGACGTTAACGAATTCCGGACGCGAATTTACCAAACATGCCATGTCGATGGCGCGCATTTGGGACCAGGCCTGTCTGGAAGTCGGCGTTGGTGATAATCAGGCCGCCCTGTTGCGCGTCGGCGGACAATTGAGCATTTGGGGCAGCTTTCTGGTGGCCTGGCTGGCCTGGATGCAAGTGGAGGCGCCGGCGATCTCGATCAAATGCGAAGTGGGCTATATCGACGATTTGATGCGGAACCTGGCCGAAGGATCGCTTGATATCGCCGTGATGTATCGGCCGCAACAGCGCACGGGGCTACAGGTCCAAAAACTGTTCGATGACGACATGATCCTGGTCACCAGCCCGGAGGCCAAGGACCCGATGATGGGTGACGATTATGTCTTCGTGAATTGGGGGCCGGAATTCCGCAGCGATCACGCGCTGAATTATCCCGACATCAAGCGGCCGCACATGTCTCTCGACCTTGGCGTGCTGGGAATCGACTACCTTACACGCGCAAAAGCTGCCGGATATTTCCCGCGCTGCGTGTGTACACCTTATCTGCAGAACGGGCTGCTGCGCGAAATACCCGATGTGCCGGTGTTTACCTATCCCGTTTATGCGGTCCATACCAACGACCTAGAGACCGATGTGTTAAAAGCTGCCCTGCTGGGTCTCGACGCCACGGTCACACAGTATCGCGACGACGGAATGATCGTATAGGCGGTTAACCCCTGCAAGCCAGGGAATCCGGTCGCCTCCGCAAGTATTCGAATATCCGATATTAATTATCGAAATTATTCTCTTTTCCTATGCGTGCTCGGACGCCAATGTTGCGCCGCTCAAGCCTGCGGCGCACAGGCAAGGCACAAAAAATATACAAGCCCACACGCCTGCCGCAGGAACGGTGACCCTAGGGAGATAAACCGGACGACCATGGACATAGCGATAGAGCGAACGCAAACCCAAGAAGAAACCAGCAATCCAACGGCGGCACGAGACATCGACGATGCCAGCCAACAAGTCGAGAAACTCCTGAGCGAAGGCCGGGAGCGCGGCAATATTACGTTACGCCAACTCAACACGATTCTACCGCAGGATCGCGTATCCTCCGAACAGATCGAAGATATGATGGCGATGCTCTCGGAAATGGGCATCGATGTCGTTGACGACGACGCGCCGGACGAATCCAGCCCGCCGGAAGACGCCGCGAAAGCGCCGGAGCGCGCCGCCAGCGCGGGCGGTACGCCCGATGCGATGTCCGGTCTGACCGACGATCCTGTCCGGATGTATTTGCGCGAAATGGGCACCGTCAAATTGCTCTCCCGCGAGGGCGAAGTGGCCATCGCCAAACGCATCGAAGGCGGCCGGGAACGCCTGATGTCCGCGCTAAACGAAAGCCCGTTGACGATGCTGGCCGTGGCACAATGGCACGACGCCTTGACCAACGAGGAGATCTTTCTCCGCGAAGTCATCGACCTTGAGGCAACCCATTCGAAGACGCTGGATACGGCTGACATGGCCACCAGCAGGCCTTGCGCCAACGACCCCGACGCGGATGAAGACGAGGATGAATTCGACGAACCGTCTCTTTCGCTGACCGCAATCCAGGAGACCCTGGAGCCGGAGATTCTGGACACTCTCAAACAGATATCCGCGACCTATCGCAAGCTGCATCGCCTGAGAGACAAGCAAATCGCCGCCATGCGAAACGGCGAAACGCTGCCGGCGGCAACAAGCAAAACCTATGAGAAACACCTCCAAAAGCTGGTGGACGGGCTGAGCCGTATCTGCCTCAGCGAAGCGGAGATCGAGCGCTTCGTCGACGAGGTGCGTGCGCACAGCAAGCAGCTCGCCAGCCTGGAAGGAAAACTCCTGCGCCTTGCCATGGATTGCGGCGTCAAACGGGACGATTTCCTGAAGCGGTATTTTGGGAATGAAATCGGCCCTTATTGGATAAACGCCATTTCGCGCGTCAAGGCAAAGGGCTGGAAGAAATTCGCGACCAAGCATCGCGACGATGTCAAAGAGCTGCGCGAGCAGGTCGCTGAGATTGCCGATGCGGTCCGCATGCCGATGGACGAGTTCCGGCGCGTTGCACAAACGGTTCAAAAGGGCGATCGCGAGGCCAGTCAGGCCAAGAAGGAAATGGTCGAAGCCAATCTGCGGCTCGTCATCTCGATCGCCAAGAAATACACGAACCGCGGCCTGCAATTCCTCGACCTGATTCAGGAAGGCAATATCGGCCTGATGAAAGCGGTCGATAAGTTCGAATACCGCCGTGGCTATAAGTTCTCGACCTACGCGACATGGTGGATCCGACAGGCCATTACCCGGTCCATCGCCGATCAGGCCCGCACCATCCGCGTGCCCGTACACATGATCGAGACGACCAACAAGATCCTGCGCACCTCGCATCAGCTGCTGCACGAGATGGGCCGCGAACCGACTCCGGAGGAGCTGGCAAAACGCCTGGATATTCCGCTGGAAAAGGTCCGGCAGGTGCAGAAGATCGCCAAGGACCCGATCAGCCTGGAAACCCCGGTCGGCGACGAAGAAAACAGCCATCTCGGCGACTTCATCGAGGACAAGAACGCCGAGATCCCGCTGGACTCCGCCGTTCGCGCCGACTTGAGTGTCGCGACGACAAAAGCGCTCGAAGGGCTGACCGCCCGGGAGGAACGCATTCTGCGTATGCGGTTCGGCATCGGCCTTAATACGGATCATACGCTGGAAGAAGTCGGCGTGAAGTTCTCGGTCACCCGCGAGCGGATTCGTCAGATCGAGGCCAAGGCGATCCGCAAACTGCGGCACCCGACCCGCAGCCAGTCGCTGCGCACCTTCCTCGATCACACGGGCTAACTGTTCCCCGACCGTCATCTCCGACTTGATCGGGATGACGAACGAATAGGGTCACGGCCCTCACCGTGTCCGCAGCAGCACCGCAATCGGATCGTCGTCTCCCCGCCGCAGCGCATAGTCCAGCGCCGTCCGTCCCCACTGGTCGCGATGCGCGCGGTCGACATTTCGGGCGAGGAGCAGTTTCACAATCGCCAAATGCCCTTTGAAGGCGGCCAGGATAAGCGGCGTGACCTTTTCGCCATCGATCCAGCCGGGGTCCGCGCCGGCCTTCAGCAGAACACCGGCAATCTTCGCTTCGCCGTCGCGCGCGGCATAGATCAGCGCAGTGTTGCGATGGGTGTCATGGGTGTTGGGATCTGTCCCGGCCGCGAGCAGGGCTGCAACTTTTTGCACATCGCCCTTGAGGGTCGCGGCCAGCAGCGGGATTTCCGCGGCCGGACGCGCCTGAACCGGATGCGACACCATCGCCGCCAAGGTGAGGAAAAGGAAAACCCGCCGGTAGCCACACGTCATCGTGCAACAGCGGAAAGCGGCACCAGCTTGAGCCCCTGCCCCCAGGTGCCGACCAACAGACGGTCGCCCGAGACCGCGAGATGCACGACCGGCGTTCCGGGCAGGATACGCTTGACCGCGCCGTTCGCGGAGTCCACCCGAATGAGTCCATCCGACCAGGACCCGAACAACGGCGTTCCGTCGGCGACATAGAGCACGCTCGAAAGCTTCTCGCCTTTGAGCGCCGCGATGGGGCGCCACGACGTGCCCTGGTCCGGCGACAAATAGGCCCCTGTTTGTGCGGCAATCGCCAGCGCAGTACCGTTCGCGCCCGCTGCCAGCGCATAGCCGTCGTCATCCCGGAAAATCCGCCGCCAGTCGCCTGCTGGGCGCAACAGGCTGTAAACCGCCTTCTCCAGGGACACGGCATAGACGGCGCGGCCATCCCGCAAGCCTGCCAGCGACCAAAAGAAGTCCCGGCCCGGCCCGAGCGAACGCCATGTCTCCCCGGCATCGGTGCTAAGAAACACCCCGTCGCGCGCGGTCGCGGCATAGACGACGGCTCCCCCGCCATCGGCAATTACATGGAAATCGCGGATATCGCTGCTGGGGAAGCCAGCGTGACGCTCGAACGTTCCCCCGCTATCGCGTGAGACGAACAGGCCATGCTTCCAGGTTCCGGCAAGAACGACGTCACCGCCCACCACGGCGACCGCCTGCACATCCGTAGCCTCCGGCGACAAAGACGCGCCGCCATTCAAGGCACGCCACGTCTCGCCCCCGTCGCGGCTTTCTAAGACGAGCGCGCTCCCCGGGGCACCGCCCTTC
Source organism: Alphaproteobacteria bacterium (assembly GCA_012103325.1). GTDB lineage: Bacteria > Pseudomonadota > Alphaproteobacteria > UBA8366. The sequence continues at coordinate 23,711 of WLWY01000013.1, read as the reverse complement.
TGCCCGACCAGAGCGCGCGATGGGTCGGCGGGATCGACGGCCAAGGCGCGAATGATTTTGCCGTCCAAAACCGTCCGCACGTCGAGTTCCGCCGCAACGCCACCGCCCACGAGAGCGATGGCAACAAGAAAGCCGGACAAACCCGGCAAAAACCGGAAGAGCCGCATGCGTCGAAAAGTGATCATCCCGTGCAATGCTACGCAAGGAATCTCGAACGACGCCAGGCAATTAATCCTGAAGCACCCTCCCATTTATTAGACGACAAAGGACGGAATGCACCCGATCGGACACCGCAACTGGTCAATGGTATGGGGAGTCCCGTTGAAAAATTGCGGATTCTTGGTGACAATGACGTTCTGGTGGGACATCCAGCGGTGTATCGGGTCTCCTTAACCGATGAAGAGCCGCCTGCGGCAGAGGCCGGGCATGCACTATTGTTTTGGCGAGTGTGAACTTAGCGAGACCCGCTACGAGCTGAAACGCGGCGGATCTCTCGTTCATGTTGAGCCGCAAGTGCTGGATCTGCTGTTGTTCCTGGTGAAGGAGCGTGGCCGGCTGGTCAACCGCGACAAAATCCTCGACGCGGTGTGGGATGGCCGGATCGTATCGGACTCCGCGGTCAGCAGCCGGATCAAGGCGGCGCGTCAGGCGATCGGCGACGATGGCAAACGACAGGATTTTATCGAAACCGTCCCGCGACGCGGCTTTCGTTTCATTGCGCCGGTTGAAATCGTTCAAACCGATCCCGTGGTACCCGCTGACGCCTCTTCGCCAGGGCGAGCCGACTCGATGCCGCCGTCTGCCGGCCCGGAAGCCGACTCATTGCAGACATGGCTGCAGGAGATCGGCATGGCGGGCTATGTCGATTGTTTTGTCGACAACCGGATCGACCGCAGCCTGCTGCCGGGCCTCGGCGACCGGGATTTGAAGGAAATCGGGATCGCGCCGCTGGGCGATCGGAAAATTATTCTCGGCGCGATCGAAACGCTTCGCGATGCGGCATCCGGCCAGACAGGCAAGCCGATCCAGTCCGAACGCCGGCAATTGTCGGTCATGAGCGTCACGCTCGACGGTGCCTCCGCGCTCTCGCAGCGGCTCGACCCGGAAGACCTGTCCGATACGCTGTCGCTCTATCAGGCAGCCATCACCAATTTGGTAAACCGCTATGGCGGCCATGTTGCCCACGCGCCCGGCGCCGAAATGACGGTCTATTTCGGGTGGCCAACCGCCCACGAAAACCAGGCAGAGCGGGCTGTTCGGGTGGGGTTGGAAGCCGTTCAGGCAATCGCCGCGATGCGCGAAGGCAACGCGGCGTCCCTGCGCGCCAAGGTTGGCATCGCAACGGGCCCGGTCGTTCTAAATAACGATGCCGTTGCCCTGGGCGAAACGCCAAATCTCGCCATTCGGCTGCAACAGAGCGCCTTGCCGGATCAGGTGACGATTTCCGAAGAAACATTTCGCCAGGTGCGGCGGCATTTCGTCACGGTCGATCTCGGTGCTTTATCTTTCGATGATTTCGCCGGCACCGTCCCTGCCTGGCGGGTCGAGTCCGATCGTCCGTTATCCAGCCGGTTCGAGGCCAGTCACGTTTCGCCGCTGACACGGTTCGTCGGCCGCCGTCAGGAACTCGACCTGTTGTCGGACCGGTGGGCGCAGTGCAAGACGGGCGACGGTCAAGTGGTCCTCGTATCCGGCGAAGCGGGGATTGGAAAATCACGGCTGCTTCACATGCTCGAACAGCGCCTCGGGGACGAATCCTATACCCGCCTAAACTATCAATGCTCGCCATTTTATGTGAACAGCGCGCTGCAGCCCGTCATACGCGCGCTTGAAACAGCGGCCGGGTTCGCCGCGGACGATGACGGCGACGCACGATTGGACAAGCTTCAGACCCTGTTGCACCGTGCCGGTTCCGAAAGCGCTGAAAACGTCCTGTTTTTCGGCGCCTTACTATCGCTTCCGGTCGAAGCCCTCGATCTGACGCCGCAACAAGTGAAGGACCGTACGCTGCAGGCGTTGGTCGGCCAATTGCGGTCGATGGCCGAAGCCGAACCTTTGTTGATCCTGCTGGAGGACGCGCATTGGATCGATCCGACGACCATCGAATTCCTCGAGCAGGTGATTCCGGCCTTATCCGGTTCGCGCGTTCTCCTGGTGATCACCCATCGGCCCGAATGGCGGCCGCCTTGGGCAGAGGCGTTCGGAAACCAACAGGCCTTCTCGCTGACCCGGCTGGGCCGCATTCAGGTTGCTGACATGGTCCAGGCGGTGATTGGAGACGACGCCGACAGCACCTTTATCGACCAGATTGCGGATCGGACGGACGGTATTCCGTTGTATGTCGAGGAAATGACGCTCGCCGCCATGGAAGCAGGCGGTACGGGCGCCGGCGACCAGGCATTTTCCCCGCCCACGCTACAGACCCTGTTCATGGAGCGGCTGGATCGCCTGGGCGATGCCAGGGACGTTGCCCAAGTCGGCGCCGTGATCGGACGCGAGTTCAATTATCGCTTGCTTGCGGAAGTCTGCGACATGGAAGAGGCGGCAATCCAAAAAGGGCTGGACCGGTTGATCGATTCGGGATTGGCTTACGGTACCGGTGCGCGGCCGGATGCAACCTACATTTTCAAGCATGCGCTCGTCCGGGATTCCGCCTACGACAATTTACTCATAAGCCGGCGAAAAGAATTGCATGGGCGCGTCGCGTCGGCCTTGGTCGATAAGTTCCCCGAAACCGCCGAGGTGGAACCGGAACTGATCGCTTATCATTATTCGGCCGCCGAAGACCCCGACCACGCCTGCAGCTACTGGCAGAAGGCGGGCGAGATGGCCATGGCGAGGTCCTCCTACCAGGAGGCAACGGCCCACCTCCGCAAAGCGCTCGACGCGTTGTCGGCGTTGCCGAATACGCGCGAGCGGCTCTCCCGGGAGCTCGATATACAAATCTCCCTCGGGCCCGTCCTGATGGCCACGACAGGCTACGCGTCGGTCGAAGCCAAACGTGCCTACCTTCGAGCCCATGAACTCTGCCGGCGCATCGACGATAAGAACCGTCTCAAACATGTTCTTGTCGGTCTGCGCTACGTGAACCAAATCGGAGGCAATACGACCGCCGCGCGGGATTTCGCCCAGCAATGTCTCGATCTCGCGAACGCGACGAATGATTCGGTGTTGCACGTCCAGGCGAATGCGTGTTTGGGGCATTCCGCGTGTATTTACGGTGAGTTCGAGAAAGCGCGGGACTTTATTCACCGGTGCAATCGAGTCCATGAACCCGCGCAGCACGACGCGCATCTCCGTCTTTCAGGATTGGATCCCGGTGTTGTCGCGCTTAACACTGCCGGGTGGAACGAGTGGTTTCTGGGCTATCCGGATGCCGCCTTGCAAGCGTCGGAGGACGCGTATGCGCTGGCCGAGCAACTCGACCATCCGCACAGCGTCGAGCAAGCCCTTAACAGCGCGGCGTATACGCACATGCTCCGGGGCGAGGTCGACAAGGTGCGCGACTGTGCCGAACGCGCGATAGCCATCTCCAAAGAACACGGCTTTCGCTATCGCATCGCCATGGCGGGAATCCTGCATGGCTGGGCCCTTTCCGCTTCAGGAGACCATGATGACGGTATTGCCGAACTTCAGACGTCCCTGTCGGATTGCCGCGAAACGGGTTCGCAAACATGGCAGGTCTTTTATCTTACCCTAATCAGCGAATCGTATCATCGCGCCATGCGGTTCGACGAAGGGCGCGAAGCGATAAGAGAGGCCATGACCTTCGTCGAACTCGGCGAGGAAAAGTGGTGGAACGCCGAGATTCAAAGACAATTTGGCCTGTCTTGTCAGGCGGACGACAGGCGGGATTATGCGGCCGCCGAAGCGGCCTATATGAAAGCGCTGGAGATCGCCCGGGGCCAGTCGGCAAAATCCTGGGAACTGCGCGCCGCGATGAGTCTTGCGCGCCTTTGGCAAAGCCAAGGCAAAACCGCCGAGGCGCGTGATCTGCTGCAGCCGGTCCACGACTGGTTTACGGAAGGCTTCGATACAATGGACCTCAAAGCCGCAAAAACCCTGCTTGAGAGCCTGACTTAAATCCGTGCTAGGCTATGTATGCCCGTCATGGCGCGGTATGCAGCGTTTGGGTTGGGCTAGGGCGCGCCAGAACGCAAACGTTTTGGTTGGCTGACAGTCAGATCGGTGACAGCGTCGCCGGTGTTAAGCGTGGTTGATGGCTCGAACATAAGCACCACCGGCTCATCGGTAAGGGATCGGGGACGATGCTCGACCGTTCGCGGAACAACGATGAAATCGCCTTCCGCCAGTTCGACCGTGCCGTCGCGAAAATCCAACGCGATACGTCCGCGCAAGACCAGGAAACCTTCATCCTCCTCAGCATGCGTGTGCCACTCGAAAGCCTCGCCGAACTTGGCGATCTTGACCTGCGCGTCGTTCACGTCACCGACAATATATGGATCGAAGACATCTGCAATCTGGCTATCGACGGCGTCAATTATGTTCACCTTGCTGGGCCGCACGGATGCTCCTCGGTTCCTCATTCAGGTGAAAAAAGTCTAACAGCGCCGCACGCCGCGTTCTATAGGTTTTCAGGTCAACCCCAACGCATCCGTAACTGGAAGTTTAAGGGACACCATACGTAATTGACGCGGCCGCTGCCGCCGCATAGCCTTACCCTATGGCACGATTGGCAAGAGTGGTGGCGGCGGGCGTGCCGCATCATGTGACGCAGCGGGGCAACCGGCGGCAGCCGGTGTTCTTCGGCGACGACGACTATGCGGCCTATCTGCGCCTGCTCGCGGACGGCTGCAAGGCGGCCAGGGTCGCGGTCTGGGGTTATTGCCTGATGCCGGACCATGTCCATCTCATCCTCGTGCCAAAGGACCCGGACGGGCTCCGCGCAGCCCTGGGGGAAGCGCACCGGCGCTACACGCGGCATATCAACATGCGCGAGGGCTGGCGCGGCTATCTGTGGCAGGGGCGGTTCGCGTCCTTCCCGATGGACAAACCTTATCTGCTGGCCTGCGCACGCTATGTCGAACTGAACCCAGTGCGGGCGGGGCTGAAACGGCGGGCGCGGGACTGGAAATGGTCAAGCGCGCGGGCGCACCTCTCAGGCCAGGACGACAGCCTGGTGAAGGTCAAGCCGCTGCTCGATCTGGCGCCGGACTGGGCGGCGTTCCTACGCCAGGGCCTCGACGAGGACGACCGCGACGCGATCCGCGCGGCGGAACGAACCGGCCGCCCGCTGGGCTCAGCCCGGTTCACCAAGCGGCTGGAGAAACGCCTCGGGCGAACGCTGGCGAAACGGAAACCGGGACCGAAGCCGGCGGCGGATGGATAGTTAAATTTGTGTCCCTTTAATTTCCCTTTTACTCCTATGGCGACAAAATCAATCAATCATCGACCCCGTAAATACCTCGGCTATCGGACACCTCATGAGGTCTTCTTCGATACCTCGCGCGGAGCACTTCCAATATGAATCTACCAGGATCGGGCATAATTCGATATTATGTCCCCACAATTTTCTAGAATGGCACTTCGCACGATTCCGAGAGCCGCGTCATTGGGCTTGTCTCGCCTCTCGACCAACACCATGGGGCGTGTAATCGCCGGAGCGAGATCGCGCAGGACGAGATCTTTTTCGCGTTGCTTTTCCGCGAGTACACACGCCGGTAGGATCGAAACGCCAAGACCAGCAGCGACAACGTTTTTGATGGCCTCAATGTAATTGAGCTCCATCTTCGGCCTTGGTTCGATACCCGCTGTCCGGAACCATTCGCGGACTTTCCTGTCAGTCCAACTCACGCCGTCGAGGATCAAGTTGTGTTGTGCAAACGCCTCGGGCGTCATGGGATTGGGAACATCCGCTTCTGACGTTGGCAGGATGGCAAAAAGCGGCTCGTCGCCAAGCGCGGTAAACTTCAATCGCTTGTCAGCGTTCGGCGGTGTTCCAACGCAAAGGTCGAGTTAATTGTCAGCAACGAGGGGGGCTAGTTCCTCCGTGAGGTCGGTACGGACGATGATCTCAATATTGCTATGCTGCTGACGCACCTCCTTTAGCAGCCAAGGCAAGACATAGGCCGCGACACTGGGCTGAGCACCTATACGCACGCGACCTAGCCAACCTTCGCGATGCCGTTTCATCGCTGAAATCGCATCGTCCGCTTCCCGATCAATCCGCTGTGCGTGCTCAAGCAGCTCAAGTCCGGCCGCTGTTGCGAAGGCCTTTTTTCCAACCCGCTCGATCAGTCGCACGCCCAATCGTCGCTCGAGTTCGCGTATTTGGGTGCTAACAGCAGATTGCGAATAGCTTAGCTGCCGCGCGGCTGCGGTAAAGCCGCCAAGCGCGACGACCGTCTGGAATGTTCGAAGTTGCCCAAGACTGAGTTTACGCATCCATCAAATTTTTTGATCGTTATAAACAAAACATCCCGTTTGATTGATAGACTAGTCGGCGCTATCTGAGGGTCAAGCGAAATAGATCGCGATATTAGGAGTTACTTGGAAATGGCCCGGAAGCACACGATGCCAAAAGAACCAACACGGAAATTCGGGACGGCAGACTTGCCCTCCCCAGCGGACATCCACAGGATTTCGGCATTTCAAATCCGTCATGCCACGACTGCCGATCAAGCTCAGATCGCGGCGTTAATGGAGTTATCGATTCGCCGGCTTCAAGAACCTTTTCTTGACAGACGGCAAATTGAAGCGTCGTTCGATATCATGGGTCTCGATGGCCAGCTAATCGAAGATCAAACTTACTACGTAGTCGAAGAATATGGCGTCATCGTCGGCTGCGGCGGCTGGAGCCGACGGGCAACGCTTTATGGTGGGAGCCATTCGCTCGAGCGCGACGAAGCCTTGCTTAATCCCTCCGTTGATGCCGCCCGGATCCGGGCCATGTATACCCATCCAACCCACGCGCGTCGTGGGGTTGGTCGTTTGATCCTTAAGAACTGCGAGCAAGCAGCCCGGCAAGAGGGATTTTCTCGAGCCGAACTTCTGGCAACGCTCGCGGGCCTGCCCTTATATGTCGCCTGTGGCTATCACCGCATAGAGGAAGTGCATGCCGAAACGCGGTCAGGCATTCCCATCCCGGGGTGCCGGATGGTCAAGGATCTGAAGTCAAATATAACGGGGACATGATAAACTGTCCGTCAAATCCGGGGCAGCTCAGTGTATCCGTCCGGCGTGATCGCTTTACTGGAGGGGGCAGAAGTCTGTTACGCTGAAGCCTCGGCGTGACAGGGCCATCCGTCTCGAGATAGGGCGGGATCGCCCGACGGTTACGATAAATAGATACGCAAAGGAGATCGTATCCTGGCACATGAAGATGACGTTTTCGACGTTGTCCAACAGGTCTACGCATCGGCGCTGGACGATAGCAGTTGGCGGGATACTCTTGACGCGATGGCTGACCTTTTTGGCTGCGTGGGTGTCAGTTTCGAAATTATCGACAAAAAAACCCAAACACCTGTCTTTATTGAGCTTGGCAAGCGCATAGACATTGAGATCAGCCAAGAATATCTCAGCTACTATGGCGCGATTTCGCCAAGGGTTGCCTCTAGCGGCGATCTTCCCGTTGGCGACATCGGCTACGACCACCGCATTTTGAATGAAGCGGAGATGGACGCGGACGAATTCTATAGCGACCTACTCGCGCCTCTTGGCCTACGGTATTTCGTTTCCGGCCATATTCTGAATTCCGATAGCCATACGGCTGTGATCGCCGCACAGCGCTCACCGGCGCAAGGGCATTTCGGCGAAAGCGATTTCGCCCTGATGAAGCGTATGATGCCCGTTGTGCAACAGGCCATGGACCTCAGGTTTCGGTTGAAGGGTCAGGAGGGCCAAACGGCGACGTTCCTGGAGGGTCTAGAGGCGTTAGGCGAAGCCGCACTGCTCATCGACCCTAGCGGCCGGGTCAGACATATGAACGCCGTCGCAACAGCGCTGTTCGCGGACAACGCAGGCGCCGGCGTCGCAAATGGTGCACTGCACTTTTCCGATACCGCCGCAAACGACAAATTGGACAGCGCGTTGAAGGGGCTGTCCGCAGCGGCAGGAGAGGCGGTCGACATGGCGGCGCGAAACTTTGTCGCCCGACGACCCAATAAGGATCGTCCGCTTCTGGTGTCCGTGCGGTCTATAGGCGTTCAAGGCGCCATGGCGGCCTATCGCCAATTTACGGCGATCGTTTTGATCCGAGATCCCGCCGTTTTTGCCCGTCTGGATACAGCGTTGCTTATGCGAAGCTACGCCCTGTCAGCAGCCGAAGCCGAAATTGCACAAGCCTTCGATTTAGGATTGACCCTGCAGGATATTGCCCAGCGGCGAAGCGTCGCGCTCAGCACAGTTCGCAGTCAGTTCTATAACCTGATGGCAAAACTGTCGGTCAGCAGCCAGACAGAACTGGCGCGATTGCTGAGACAATATAGGCGGGCGTTCTAGCGCAGGTCATAATGTTGTTAGCGTGGCGTCAGGTCAAACCACGGCTGCAATTTTTTTAGATCAAATCAGGATTGATCGGAATCGCCTTTGGCGATCCGACAATTCTGTGAACTTGATTTATCTTTAGTAGGAGCGACCGGGTTCACAGGAATGATGCCTTGCATCAATCCTGATCCGGTCTAGCCATTTCCCCGCCGCCATAGCGTCTCGGGACACGCGTCGCACATCATACGTTCGTAGGATGCGGTGTTCCCACGGTTATTTTACACTTTGCATTAGGGAGAGGTTTTTTTTGCGGTTCGCCTCGCTTGGAAGCGGTGCCGTATAGGAGGCAGATGATGCTGATAACAACAAAAATCATATTACCCTGTATCGACTATTGTTGCGCCAACCTACGGCGATTGACCAAGGCTTCCTTGGGCTGTGCGATGATTTTGGGATTTTTCTCGTTCAGCGCCCCCATGGCGCACGCCATTCCGGTAAGAGCGGACCTGAACTACTTACAATCGGGTGGCTCAGGGAATACGCTGGCGGGCGAGGCATTTTTTGATACCGCGTCTCTCACGGGGATAGGTCGAGAGGATGTACTAGTTGACGCCTTTAATTTCCTGTTTTCAGACTTCGGTCTTAGAAGCGCGATTATTGACACTCCATCCTTGAATTTTATTGCGAGTTTTCGCGATGGAGAATTCATTCGTGTCGGAGCAGCCCCTCAATTCTTCACCCCTGATAGCGCATTGTTTACATTTAGTACGGACAATCTGGGTAGAATGATTGTACTTTTTAGAATAAGCGGGCGGAGAAATTACAATTTGGTTTCAGTTAGCCAGCCCATCTCTCTTGCCCAAACAACCGTGTCCGAACCTGCCGCGATCGCCCTCTTCGGGATAGGCCTCCTTGGTATCGCCACCGCAGCGCAGCGGCGGCGTAAATCCAATTGATCGAATACCGCAATAAATGCAGTTTTCACATCGAAACGACGATACACTGAGGTCCTCGTTCGCGAAGTTACAGGGACATAAACTTAATTGAGGCCACCCTTGCCGCCGCACAATCTTACCCTATGGCACGATTGGCAGGAGTGGCGGCGGCGGGCGTGCCGCATCATGTGACGCAGCGGGGCAACCGGTGCTCTCCGGCGACGACGATTACGCGACCTATCTGCGGCTGCTCGCGGTAGGCTGCAAGGCGGCGAGGGTCGCGGTCTGGGGCTATTGCCTGATGCCCGACCACGTTCATCTCATCCTCGCACCAAAGGACCAGGACGGGCTGCGCGCGGCCCTGGGGGAGGCGCACCGAAGCTACACGCGGCACGTTAACATGGGCGAGGACTGGCGCGGCTATCTGTAGCAGGGACGGTTCGCGTCGTTCCCGATGGACAAGCCCTATCTGCTGGCTAGCGCGCGCTATGTGGAACTGAACCCGGTGCGAGCGGGGCTGAAACGCCGCGCGCGGGATTGGAAACGGTCGAGCGCGCGGGCGCATCTCTCGGGCAAGGATGACGGCCTGATGAGGGTCAAGCCGCTGCTCGATCTGGCACCGGACTGGGCGGCGTTCCTGCGCCAGGACCTGAGCGAAGACGACCGCGATGCGATCCGCGCGGCGGAATGCACCGGCCGCCCCCTGGGCTCAGACCGGTTCACGAAACGGCTGGAGAAGCGCCTCGGGCGAACGCTCACGAAACGGAAACCGGGACCGAAGCCGGCGGCGGATGCATAGGTAAGTATTGTGTCTCTTTTATTAATTCTCTTTTATTATCTGGCGGCTCTGCACTACGGCGTGATCCTGCACGAGGAACGCTATCTCGAAGCCAAGTTTGGTGCGGCGTATCAAGATTACAAGGCGTCGGTGCGGCGGTGGTTGTGAAGGACTTGATCAAGGTTCTGACAACTTTAGCAGGTCACTTGGCGCTTCGCTGAATTCCTGCCGAAACATTTTGGCAAAGTGACTGGTGCTTGAGAATCCGGTGGCATGGGCAATCTGCGCGACCGTGTCGTGCTGGCGCCGCAGGATTAGATCCCGGGCAAATTCAAGCCGTATGGCGCGAATGAAGGCAGCCGGCGTCAGATGGCCTGTTACTTTCAAACGCCGGCCCAGGGTTTTTTCGCTGACGCCCAAGGCGGCAGCCAATTGCCTCGCGCCGAAGCCTTCCTCGGCGATATTGTTCAACACGCATTCACTGGCTCTTTCCACGAGGTGGTGTTCGACGGAGGGCGGCAGATCCTTGGTTGAACTCTCCGCCGACGCTGCCGTGAGCCTGAGCGCCTCGGCATGCTGACGCCTGACGATATTCAAGTCGTGCTGCAGTGAGTTTGCTTCGATAATCGCGGCCTGCTTTTCGGACAGCTCGACCGCCACGAGGACCGATATGGCGATCATCATAAAGATCGCCTCACCAATGATGGCAATGTTGTAACCCCATTCCATCGGCCTTATCGGAAGGGTATGAAACACCGACGTCGTGTCGCTGAAATCGGCCGGCCAGTAGAATGCCGTGGTGGCTATAAACAGCCCCACGATGAGGCAGAGCAGCGATCCGCAGACCGGTTTCGCCTGCGGCAGGCCCTCTCGAATTTTCAGTATGGAAACGGCGAGCAGAACCATCGGCGCGATGACATAGATCAGATGGATGGGCGTGGCGAGTGTCCAGGGGTTTACGATTGCCAAAGCGGCTGCGATCAGCGCCGCCCCCGTCAGCGGCATAAACACCCATTTTTGCCGGGGCGGATCGCTGTCGATGTTCAACAGAACTCCGCAATACAGAATATTCGCCAGGACGGCGGATCCCGCCAAACCTTCGCTGACACGCGCCATGACGGAAACCGGCAGCATGACGCCGGGAATAACGCTGAGCCAACCGCCCCAATGCAACGTAAACAGAAACTGGCAGCCTACAAAGAGTGCGTAGTAACGATAGAACCGTGCTTGAATCTTCCGAAAGACGATTAGGCTCAACAACAGGAGAACGAACAGGAATGCCAACAAAACAGCTGACATAATTGTCGACGCTGATGACCAATCGGCAAGAAAGGCAGGCGATACGATGGCGGGCGTAATTGTCGGCGCCAGTGCGCCCTTGATACGCAGGTAAAAGGATTGTTCGTCTCCCGGCGCGAGCGTCAGCGGAAGGGAGAGTTTCAGCGCGTCGCTTGCGCGCGCGGAAACCGGAACGGTTCGGCCGTTGCGCGCGACGGCGACCATGCCGTCTCCCTCCCGGGCGAACAACACCACCTCATCGAGAATGGCCTCTTGAAAGGAGATGGCCCGCCGCAGCGCGCTTTCATCCGAATTGGCGACCTGAAAACGAAACCAGAGCACCTGTCCCGGTAAGGGTGCCGCAAAAACACCGTTGCAGGGTCCAGGCATAAAATTCCGCCGGGCGATGTCTTCCGGCCCAATTTCACCTGTCGGGTCGAGAAAGAACGCCACCGGCAGCGGCGCCAGCCTGTCGGCCCGGCTGTACGCTGAAGACGGCATGTGACCGCCGGTCGTCGCTCCTGCGCCCGTTTGGCCTGTCTCACAGCCGCCGGATGTGCCGGCTGCGCGGGCGCCGCTCAGAACGGCGATAAAAATCAGCAGGCTTGCCAAGTAGAATCTCATCACACGCACCGCCGCACAATCCCCGTAGAGCCTCTCTGCTCGCGCACAAATCTAGCACAACATGATGGGCTCGTTCATCCACTCGGCAATCGCCGGTCCCACACCTTGCAACGGCTGCCGCGATTAACCGTTAACGGTTTCTTCTCTGCCTGGATGGATTTCGGACAATCTTGGACGGGTTTCAGACAAAGGCGCGTCAACCCGTTGCAAACCGCCATTTTCGCCGGTTATTCCGATCAGGGCGTCGGCATAGCGTCGGACGACCGGCCAAATGGACAGCGCTGGTCGTGACCGATTGTTCCGCCGGCGCCGGCGTAAGGAAGCGGCAGACAAACCAAAACTGGCGGAGTGAGACATGCAAACGATCAAGTCATTCGTCTTCACGATCCTGCTGGGGATCTCAGCCGCCGGCCTCATAACCGCTTCGGCTCATGCCACGGTCGTGCTGCAACTCAGCGGTAATCAATTGACGGGTGCCACGGGCGTGGAAGTGGACGGTGCGGTCTACGACGTCGTCTTTGTCGACGGTACGTGCGCCGCGGTGTTCGGTAGTTGCGACCAGAATACACAGTTCTTGTTCGATACCGCGGCGGCGGCCCAGGCTGCCGGTGAAGCTCTGTTGGGTCAGGTGTTTGTGGATGGACCTTTGGGACAATTCGATTCGATACCCAGCCTAACGTCTGGATGTTCTCATGGGATTATTTGTTCGGCTCGTATTCCCCAATTCGCCAATGACTTCCTCGTGAATGGCATGGTGGCGGGTAATTTTAATGCCTCCTTTAACGACTTTGACGAAGTGGGCCCGTTTGGATTGGACCGGTTGGAGAATACGTCCCTTATTATCTTCGAAGTCTGGGCAGTATTTACGGCGAAGGAAGCGGCTGCCGTCCCCGCGCCGCCCGCGCTGTCCCTGTTTGCCGCCGGCTTGGTGGGGCTGGCAGCGGTCCGGCGGCGGCGGCTCGGTCTGATTTCATTCCGGCAACGGTGAAAGAAAGAGCAATGAAAAACGTTATTTCAATGGCCGTTGGGCTTTGTTTGGGAATCGCCGCTATCGGCGTAACGGCCGGTTCGGCGCAGGCCGTGTTGATATCTGCCAACGACAGTGTGTCCGGCGTCGATAGTATCACGCAAGATACGGAAAGCGGCCAAGAATGGCTCGATCTCTCTTTATCGCGTGGACTTTCCATAAATCAGGCCCGGGCCCAATTCGGCGCCGAAGGATGGCGATTGGCAACGACCGCCGAGGTCACGACCCTGTTCACGAACGCCGGGTTCGCCCCGCCGTTTCAAGCGAGCTCCGCGATTGACCCGATACTCGACCTGATTAACCTGTTCGGCGTAACGAGTCGGTTCGTGGGCGGCGGTGGTGTATTTACCCAGACGCGCGGATTTATAGAGGACGGTGGCGACCTTACATTGTTCGGTGTCGCGGAATTAGTCCATTCTGATCGCACCGTCTTCGGCGAGGATCTCGCAGACGCTGTAGTGCTGCCGAACTCCACCCCGCCTCGGCCCCGATTTCACGTTAGCGCCCGAGATGGCAGCTGGCTCGTTCGCGATACGGCGGCCACCGCCGTCCCGGAACCGTCCATGCTTGTTCTGTTCGGATCGGGCGTCGTTCTCTTGGGTGCGATGCGCCGCCGCAAGCAGGGGGTGTGAGCCGCCGCATTTTCAGCGGGTAGCGGACGCGATGAAATTGTCGGAACGGGTGTTTGGGGTCAGGTCTTGCATTCATACATCAGGTTTATTTCTCAACGCGGCTTTTGCGGCTCAATACTGTCCAAACAAGTGCATGACTGCAAGACATGAGCCCTCTTATGAGGGACCAAGCATGTAGCGCCACCGATCCGGGAACCAGGATGCCTGGTGTCTGGCATGGACATGGACCCTCGATCAAGCCGAGGGTGACGCGTCGGAGGGGTGGCTGCGGGTGGCGTGACAAATAAACCGCCCCACCCATCACCGCCGCACTTCGTACCCCACGGTCTCCCGGTCCCACGTCGCTGGCGTCACGCCGGCGTCCCGTAAGTCCTGCTTGCGTAGCTTCCCCGTCGGCGTCTTATCCAACTCCCCAACGAACTCCATATAACGCGGTACGGCGTAGCGGGGCATGCGGTCGGTGCACCAGTCCAGGATCGCGACCGGGTCGGGCGCATCGCCGCCGGCGACGATGCAGGCCTTAACCTCTTCCTCGCCGCCCTCTTCCGCACGCACGCCGATCACCGCGCTTTCGGCGATATCGGGCATGTTGTTCAGCACCTGCTCGACTTCGAAGGCGGAGATGTTTTCGCCGCGGCGGCGGATGCAGTCCTTGATGCGGTCGATAAAGAAGAGCCGCCCGTCCGCGTCGAAGCGGCCGGCGTCGCCAGTGTGGAACCACAGGTTCCGCCAGGCGTCGACGGTGCGTTCCGGCATGCCGAAATAGCCGGCCATGAAGCAGCTTAGGCGGGTCGGGCGGACGACGATCTCGCCGGTTTCCCCGGTGGGCAGCGCCTCGTCGGTTTCCGCGTCGACGATGCGGACCTCGTAGAAATCCTCGACGATATAGCCGGCGCAGCCCGCCATCACCGGGTCTTTCAGATCGCCAAAGGCCGGCAGATTGCATTCGGTCATGCCGTAGGCCTGCATCAAGCGCAGGTCGAAGCGCTCCTCGAAGGGCGCGCCCCACTCCTCGCCAATGGGTACGGCGACGATGAGGCGCAGTTGGTTGTCTTTGTCGCGGTCCGTTTCGGGCTGGCGGAAGATAAATTCCGGCATGACGCCCAGCGCGTAGGTCACGGTTGCCTCGCACGCCCGGACATCGTCGAGCCAAGATGTTGCGGAAAAGCGGCGGACGATATGGGCCGATACGCCGTGAATCAGGCAAGAGGTGAACTGGATCGTCAGCCCCATGGCGTGGAAGAACGGCATGCAGATGAACATCCGGTCGTCCTCGCTCAGCGCCGTGGCGCGGCCCGCGCCGAAACCGAACATGTAGCAATGCGCGTGCGGCATCATCACGCCCTTCGACGGGCCGGTCGTGCCCGAGGTGAACATGATCGTGCAGATATCCTGCGGTGCCGCCGGCAGCACGTCGCCTGGGCGTGCCGAAGTGTCAGCTAAGGAGTCAAAGGCGACCGCCTTCGTGCCGGGCAGCGGATCCGCCGCGCCGCCAATCACCACCGTGGTCTCGATGCGCATTTCGCCGAGCGATGCGCTGTCGAAGGCCGGCCGCAACACCGCGTCGACGACGACGATGCTGGGATCGACGGTGCGGAACTGATGGGCCAGGAAGTCGCCCTTCAGCTCGGTATTGATCGGCACGAAGATGGCGCCGCGTTTGTGCACCGCGATCATGGTCAGCAGGAAGGCGCGACTGTTGAGCGCCAATGTCAGCACCCGGTCGCCGGGCCCGACGCCGAGATCGGCGAAGGCGGACGCCAAGGCATCGGTTTCGGACTCGAACTGCGCAAAGGTCAGTGGCGGGTCGTGTTCGAAGGTGCAGAACACGCGGTCGCCGTAGCGTTCGGCCTGACGCTTGACCAGATCGAGCGACGTCCAGGAGTCGAGGGACTGTTTCTGCGTTTCGGTCATGGCCCGATTTGAGCAAGAAGCGGAGCGCGCATCAAGCCGCTTCGCCGCGGCCGCAAGAACCGACAGGATCGCGCGAAAATTTGCAATTTCTCGTGTGGTATTAATATACTCACACAAACGCATCTTATACTAGTAAACGAAGCACCTCCCTATTTCGGGCACAGCGCGAAACAAAACAGTCTATCTAGGTGCGTTTGAGGTAGCTCCTCAACGCGCTCAATGTGCTGCTTCGACAGCGTGACAAATACACACGGCGTGTTGCAAACGAGGTGCCTACAATGAAACAGAAATTTAGCCGCAGCCTCCTTGCAGTTGTTGCTGCCGCCGCTATTGTCCTTGCCCCATCAAGCGACGGCGCATACGCGGCTGATTGCAAGGGCATACTCGCTACCCCTCCAGATGGCCTAATCGTTCTATCTGGTGAAGAACTCCGCACGAAAGTCATCGGACATACAGTCGAAGCCGATGAATGGAGCGTCTACTACGCTCCCGACGGAAACAGCTACGGTACGAGGCCCGCTACAGGATCGTCATGGGGTGGCGAATGGGCGATCTGCGGTTCAGTGCTTGACCTTAAATGGGAAAGTGGCACTGAACGGCAGCGCTTCATCGTCGTAAAGGGTGGGCGCATTTCCTACTACACCCTAGACGGAGAGCTCAAAGGGACCTTCGATCTCGTCAAAGGGAAGCAGTTTTGACGTACGGCGAGTATCTGTGACATCCAAAAGGGCGAGGTATGTAATGAAGCAAATATGCATGACATTAACGAGTATCTTTTTCAGCCTCGTCGTAGTTGGTTGCGTCACGACGAAATCCCAGCACCCTCCGGGATCCGTGGAAGCCGCCGTCGAAGAGGCTTGGCAACGGTACTGCGACTCAGGCTACTGCGAAGGCTATACGGGAATCATCATTGATCGGGCCGAAGACACGTTGACCGTCGATATTAATGGTCATACGCGCTATATCTCGTACAAAGTGTAGGGAACCTCCGGGAATTACTGGGTGAAAGTGAAGGCGCGGCCTAGCTCGTGAAAGGCAGCTACACCGCGACTAGCAATCGCATCAAGACGGCTGCCGCCCTTTCCGCCGCAGGAGCAGCACCGGAACGATCGAGCACAGGCTGATGAATCCCATGGCGATGAACCCGTCCTGAAAGCCCAGCGTATTGGCCTGCGCGTTGACGACCTCGCCGAGATAATCGAGCGCAAGGCTGTCGAGCAGCGCATCCGGGACGCCGCCCGCGTTCAGCAGGCCGCGCACGCTGTCCAGCATCTCCAAGGTCGCGTTGTTGGCCGATGTCTGGGTCGAGGTGAAGGCGCTGCTATGGAACTCGACGCGGCGCTCCAGCACCACCACCAGCGTGTTGATGCCGCAGGACCCGCCCAGCATGAGGCAGAGGTTGACCGCGCCAGCACCACGGTTGATCTGCTCGGCCGGCAGGGCCGCCAAGGCGGCGCTGTTGAGCGACGGCGAGATCAGCGCCACGCCGACCCTGCCGATGAAGAGATAGAACGCGATGCTCCAATACACCGTGTCGACGTCGGAATCCGCCATCATCAAGGTGCTGGCTGCGAAGATGACGAGCCCTGCGATGATGATGGTGTGGGCCGGAAATATATCGGCGAGGCGGCCGGTGATCGGCAGGATGAAGGCCGCCGCGATGCTGCCCGGCAGCAGCAGCGAGCCCGCCTCCGTCGCCGTATAGCCCTGCACGATCTGGCCGAAGACGGGAAAGATGTAGACCGTGGCGAAACTGCCGAAGCCGAACAGGAAGGAGATAGACACCGCCGTCGCGAAGCGGGCGTTCCGGAACAGGCTGAGATCGAGCAGATTGCCCTGCGGGCGGCGCTGCGACAGCACGAAGCCGATGAAGGATACGATCAGAATGACGGTCAGGGTGAGGATTTCGTTCGAGGCCCAGCCGTCGCGCTGGCCGTTGCCGATCACCGTCATCAGGCAGAACACGGCGGCGCACATGAAGGCATAGCCGAGAAAATCGAACGGTCCGGCCGGGCCCGCCTGCGGACGATCGGGGATGAAGAAGGCGCCGAGCAGCAGGCTGAGCAGGGCTGCCGGGATCGGCACGAAGAAGATGTAGCGCCAACTCAGCGTGTCGATCGTGACGCCGCCGATCGCAGGACCCAGGCCGAGCGCGATCACCACGCCCATGCTGAACAGCGCCATGGCCATGCCGCGCTTTTCCGCCGGGAAGACCTGGAACAGCACGACCATCACCATCGGCTGGATGATGCCGGCGGCGAAGCCCTGGATGACGCGGCCGAGGATGATCGTGTCCAGGGTCGGTCCGAACCCGCAGATGACGCTGCCGAAACAGAACAGCAGCAGCGACAGCGAGAAGGCCGGGCGCTGTCCCACCTTGGCGATGAACCAGTTGTTGAGCAGCAGGCTCGTGACTGTCGTCGCGATGAAGGCGGTGGAGAGATATTGCGCCTTGTCCTGGCCGACGCCGAACGCGCCCATCACGTCCGGAATCGCGACGTTCACCATGGTGCTCGAAAACACCATGGTGAAGAACGCGGCGAGGCCGGCGATGGTTACCAGCCAGCGGTAGATCGGGCCATATTGCTCGAAGAGAGCGGTACTGCTACGCGGCATGGCTGCCCCGCGGCTACGGCCTTTCGATCAGCTGATACATGACGCCGTGGCCATCCTTGGGATGGATGAAGACCTGCGTGCCGGCCTCGATGACGCGCGCGCCGTTGGCTTTCATCTCCGCCGTCGCCGCAGCGATATCGTCGACCGCGAGGGCTACCAGATGCACGCCTTCGCCGTACTTCTCCAGCGCGCCGCCAATGGCGCCGCCGTCGCCCAGCGGCTCGGCCAGCTCGATGAAACGGCCCTCGTCGCCGAGCGGCACGATGGCGCGCGTCATGCCGAGATGCGGCACGGCGTCGGGACCCTTGCTGGCCTTCATGCCGAGCTTGGTTTCATAATCCTTGAGGCTTTGGTCGAGGTCGTTTACCCGAACCACGATGTGGTCGATCCATTTCGGCATTCTGTCTTACTCCCATAAATCCAGTGTCTGGCGAAGCTTCGCACAGTTTATCGCCTTCTGTCTTTAGCGCCGAGTAAGGAAATCGTTTAGGCGACGGTTACGGCCACCGCGCCGTCGACGAAGACTTTCGCATCGCCGTTTTCATAAATACTGTAGCCGTTGATCTCGGGGATGCTCGTCGTGTCCGTCTCCGTCCAACCCGCATCGAGATCGAGCGTGTCGTTAGCGTCGCCGTCGATGATCAGGGTGTGCTCCGTGCCGGTGAGCGAATTGGTCCCGCCGGTCGCCGACAATACGGTATCAAGATCGAGGACAAGGGAGATTTCGCCGATGGCTTCGTCAGTACCGGAGATATCGATGCGTTCGATATTCGACAGCTGATCGCCGCGCAGCGCCGTCAGGTCGAAGCTCGCATCGGCATCGCCGAAGAAATCGACCAAGTCGAAATCGTTGCCGCCGTCGAGCCGGCCGAAACCTGCATCGGCCAGGACGAACACATCATCGCCGTCACCGCCATGCATGAGGTAGGCACCGCCACCGCTCTCGATCGTATCGTCGTCGCCCTTACCAAGGAACACTTCGAACCCGGCGGTTCCCGTCAGCGAGTCGACCCCAGCCAGATTTGTAACTGCTTGACTCACCAATGAAACGCCGGTGGCGCTTTGCGTCAGGTCGAGCACGAAATCGTCGTTCGCCTCCAGCCCGACCACATTGTCGAAGCTGCCGGTCAGTGCGCCGCCGCCGAGCACCTCAACGATCTGGAAGCTCTCGCCGGCGCCGACCGAGAACGTCCCGATCTGGCTGACATCGAGCGTGCCGCCGAGCGCCAGATCGCCATCGACATCCAGCTTGTCGTGCTCGGTGCCAGGTGTGACGCCGCCGAGATCGGCGCGCAGCGTACTGCCCAAATCGAATAATAGATTGCCGGTGACCGTCGCGAGCCCGAAATCCGCGCCGATTTCGACGATGCCGCCATTATTCTCGATAGAGGTGCCCGTCGCGGTGACCGATCCGCCATCGCCGATCGCAACCGTTCCCTGGTTGATGAACGTACCGCCGGCCGCGGCATCGACCGCGAGTTCCGCATCGGCGGCGATTTCGACAACCCCGTTGTTGGTGAAGGTAAACGTGTCGAGCGAAAGCGCATTGCTCACCGTGCCCACGGCGTTCAGCGAAAGGCCCCCGTCCAAAGCCAAATCGGTCTGCAAGGCGAGCGTGCCGCCGTCGAGCGTCAGCGCCGCGCTGCCGGACGTGACCGCAATGGCACCGCCGCCGAAGGTAAAGGCCGAGCCGATGACCGCCTCGCCACCATCCGCCAGCGCAAGGGTGCCCGTGTTCGCGACATCGCTTTCGAAGCGCAGCGTGTCGGTAACGCTGATCAGCCCTTCATTCACGAAGGTCGCTGCCGTAACGCTGATCGTCCCCGCGAACGCGTCCAGCGTGCCCGCCGCCCCGTTGCGGAACTCGGCGATGGCGATATCGCCGTCCGCCTCAAAGCGTACCGTGCTCTGATTGACCAGCGTGCCATCGCCGACGAGATTGCCGCCGTCGAAGACGAGTTCCTGCGTCGTCGGCGTAAACGCAACGGCCGACGCGACGTCAAGGTCACCGGAGAACCGCGCCTGTCCCGTGCCCGTCAGCGCATCGGCGACCTCCAAGGTCAGTGTCGCGCCCGCGACCGACAACGTACCGCCGTTGAGCTCTACCTGCGCGGCACTGTCGAGCGTCAGATCGACTTCTTGGTTGAAGACCCCGCCGGACAAGAGCAACCCGCCGGTCGTGATGTCGAGGATTCCGGTGTTGTTCGCCGTGCCACCGGCCATTTCCAGCACACCGGCCAGTTCGATCGTCCCGCTATTCGAGAGCAAACCGTCATTCGTGCCATCGCCGAATGTCAGCGTCGTGCCGGCCTGAACGGCAATCGTTCCGCTGTTGTTGAAGGCGCCGCTGGCGTCGATAAGGGAATCGGCAACGACCTCTATCGTCCCGCTGTTCGTAGCGTTCGCGCTGGCCAGTTCACCGCCGTTCAAGGCAAGATCGCCCGTATTCGTCAAACTCGCGACATCGATGAGTTTGGTCAGGACCGAGCCGGTGGTTTCATGCTGGAACGAACCGCCGCCAGTCAGCGCGTCGGCAAAGGTCACGCTGGAACCGTTTTCCGCGATCAGCTCGCCATCGACGGTCGTATCCGACACCGTCAAGGCGAACCCGCTCGCGACCGATACCGTCGTCGACGCCGCAATTGTGTCGCCCGTCAGATCCACGTTCTTGGCAAAAGCATAGGTCCCGCCGCCGGCCAGCAGGTTCGCACCGCTGAGTTCGATCGACCCGCTGCCCTGGGTCGTCAGCACGCCCGCGACGTCGTACTGGAAATTCTCCGTCGTCAGCGCGCCCTCATTGACCGCGGTCATCGCCAGCACGCCGCCATTGTTGAATTCGACCGCACCTTCGATGGTCAGCAAGCCGGTGCCATCTAGCGTGCCGCCGCCAAGCTGGATCTGCGACGCGGCATCCAGGGTCAAATCGACATTCTGGTTGAACACCCCACTACCCGACAGCGCCAAGGTGCCCGCGGCAAAGTTGAGATTGCCAGTATTGGTCGATACCCCGCCGGCGAATTCCAGCACGCCCGCCAGATCGATATCGCCCGTGTTGTTCAAGCCGCCGCTCGCAATCGATACCGCGGCACCGGCCGCGATATCGAGAACGCTGTCCTGTGCGAAAATGCCGTCACGGAAGGTAAACGTCCCGGCGTTGACGTCGATCAGCCCCTGATTGTCCAGCGTCTGACCGGCCGCGAGATCGAACGTGACGTCAACTGACGACGCAATCGTGGCGCCGGCGAAATTGGTGACCGCGTCGCTGCTCACCGTTCCAGCACTGCCCGCAAAGGAAAGCGTATCCCGGTTGAGAAGAAGCCCAGTGTCCAGGGTCCCGCCCAGCACCGAAAGGTCGCCGGAGTTGTCCAGCGTGCCGTTGCCGGTGATGCTGGCGCCCGCGCCCACCTCAACGACATCCGGCCCCTCCAGCCGCAATTCCCCGGAAAGCGTCGTCACACCGGCGAAATTAAGGTCGCCCTGCTGGTGGATAAAGGTCAGGTCGATGGTGTCGTTCTCGAACGTGACATCGTCCTGATTGAAGACCGTTCCCGGACCTTGCAGCGTCTTCGATCCCGCCAGATCGATCGATCCGGCGGCCTTCAAGGTCAGCGTATCGTTGATCTGATAGACGTTGTTTTCCGTCGACAGGCTGCCTTCGTTGATCACGTCGACGCCGAGCGTACCGTTGTCGAGGATCATCGACCCCTGGTTCGTGACGGTCGCAGTGCCCGCGATTGAACCCGAAACACCGTCACCCACGTTCAGTATTCGATCGGCGAGCAGGGTAAAGTCCGTCTGGAAGTCTATCGAAGCATCTTCTCCGATGGTAACGACAGCACCGGCGCCGAGCGTTAGTTGCCCGCTGTGCTCAAGCACAGAATTGACGAACCGGGCCGCGCCGTTGACCGTTAGCGCGCCGGTATTCGTCATGGTAACCGGCAGCGACTCGTCGGAGCTGACCTCGAACGTCGCTCCGGCGGCAACGGTGATCAAGCCCTCGTTCGCAAGCAGCCCGTCGAGCGACGACGTCAGCGTTCCACTAACGATGTCGATTTCACCGCCGCTCAGATTGACGACCGTATCGCCGGTCAGTTGCGCGTCGCCGTCGAAAGACAACATTGCCGCATTTCGCAACAAGCCGTTATCCAGGTTCAAATTGGCGACTGCGCCGCTGCTCTCGACATCGATGGCGGCGTTGTTCTCCAGCGTGCCCGAGACAGCGAGAGTCGCGGTGGCCGTGCCGGCGTTCAGCAGGATTTGTCCGCCGGCGCCGTTCAGGATGTCCGTGTCGATCGCGACACTGGAATCGACAATACTCAGCATCCCGCCGGTATTGTCCAACGTGCCGGACACGATGGAAGCATCCGCGTCGACAAAATTAATCTCACCGCCCGCGTTCGCAATCCCGTCGGCGATCAGCGCGGCGTCGCCCTCTACCGAGACGATGGCGGCATTGGACAGCGTACCGTTTTGAACCGTCAGGGTGCTGACGGCCGCGCCATCCAGCATCGACAGCAATCCGTTATTGATCAGATTACCGTCGACGGTGAGCGCGGCGCTCGCGGTGTCCGCGTCGAGCGCGATGGTCCCGCCGGCATTGTTGACGACTTCGGCAATCACTGTTCCGCCGGCATCCACGGCTTGTAGGGTTTCGTTGTTGCTGAACGAGCCGATGTCGAGCACTGCCCCGTCCGCAAAACCGATCGTGCCGTCATTGACCAGTATTTCCGTTTCGACCCGCAGGTCCGCCGTGTTCGGCGCAACCAGATCGTTCAGCGTCCCGGTCACCGTCCAGTCGCCGAGCGTCCTGGCGATATCGTCACCATCCCCAATCACTGTGACAGTGCCGGTGTCGGAGATAGAACTCACCAGACCTTCCGTTGCCGTGAAGGTATTGGATCCCGTGCCCGACAGGTCGACAATTTCGACGGCGCTGGTATTGGCAAGTTGCGCCGCGTCCAGATTTTGCCCCGCGCCGGACGCCGCAAGCGTATCGATGCCCGACCCGCCGTCGAGTTCCGCGTCGTTCACATCGAAAACGATCCGGTCATTGCCGCCGCCGGCGGAGACCGTGTCGATGCCGCCACCGCCATCGATCGTATTCGAACCGGCGCTGCCGAAGATCGTATCGTCACCGGAGCCGGAAATTACCCCCTCGATATCGACGATTTCCTTAGCAAGCCTCGCCTTCGTCCCAACTTCGAAGATCGTGCCCTGTTCGAAATTCACGACAATCGACTCGGTCAGTTCGGAAAGGTCGAGCGTATCGAGGCCCGCCCCGCCATCGAATACGCCGTCGCGAATGAAGCTGCCGGCGATCATAAGGTCGTCGCCGCCACCGCCTTCGATCCGGTCGGAACCGCCGATACCGTTGAGCGTATCGTTTCCCAGACCACCGATCAGCGTATCGTCGCCCGCGGTCCCCGCAATCGTGTCATTGCCGCTGCCGCCAATGATGCCCT
>WLWY01000012.1 GCA_012103325.1 Alphaproteobacteria bacterium | reverse complement strand
CGCGTCAGACGATGCAAATGCAGATCAATCTGCAGCGCCAAAAGACAAGCCCAAACGTAAACCGCTGCCCGGTCATCTCCCACGCAACGAGACAACACTGTCGCCGGGCGATGCCTGTGGGGAATGCGGCGGTGCGCTCAAAACGCTTGGCGACGATGTCACCGAGGAACTGGAATATGTCCCCGGACGTTTTGTCGTGAACCGGATTGTTCGCCCGCGCATGGCCTGCACCTGCTGTGAGACGTTCCATCAGGCAGCCCTGCCGTCGCGGCCGATTGAGCACGGGCGGCCCGGTCCTGGCCTACTGGCCCATGTGCTGGTCAACAAGTACGCCGATCATTCGCCTTTGTACCGGCAAAGTCAGATATTCCAGCGCGAGGGGATCGATCTGGACCGCTCCACCCTGGCCGATTGGGTTGGCAAATCCACGGCTCTGTTGGAACCTTTGGCGGACGCCGTCGCGCGCCATGTTTTAAAGGGACAGGCCCTCTTCGCCGATGATACGCCGGTAAAAATGCTGACCCCAGGCTCCGGTAAAACCAGGACCGCGCGGCTTTGGGCCTATGTCCGCGATGAACGCCCCTGGGCCGGAGAGGCGCATCCTGCCGCATGGTATCAGTTCTCGTCCGACAGGAAGGGCGTTCGCCCGCGCGAACATCTAGCGGACTTCACGGGCTTCATGCATGCCGATGGCTATGCGGGGTTCAATGACCTGTACCGCACGGGCAAGGTGACGGAAGTGGCCTGCATGGCCCATATCCGACGCAAGTTCGTCGATATCCACAAAGCTCAGGGATCGGCGATTGCCGAGGAAGCCATAAAACGTATCGCCACACTCTATGGCGTCGAGAAGGAGGTTCGGGGCCAATCGCCGGATCAACGGGTGAAGATCAGGCAGCGCCAATCAAAACCAATCTTCGACGACCTGGAATCATGGCTGCATGCCCAATTGACCCGGATATCCGGCAAATCACCCTTAGCCGGTGCTATTCGCTACGCCCTGACCCGCATGAAGAAGCTGCGACCATATCTAGATCACGGCTTTCTTGAACTCGACAACAATACCGCAGAGCGATCCATGCGGCCCATCGCCCTGGGGCGGAAGAATTATCTCTTCATGGGGTCCGAGGCCGGCGGCAAATCAGCCGCCATCGCCTATACGCTGATCGAGACAGCAAAACTCAATGGCGTCGATCCGCAGGCCTGGCTAACCGACACGCTAGCCTGTATCGCCGACCATAAAATCAATCGGATCGACGAACTGCTCCCCTGGCGTTACGCTCAAACCTGAGCGTAACAGTCCAACGTCATCATAGGCAGGGCTGCTTTACCGGACGCTCACGATGATCAGGTGCTCGCGACGTTTGAAAAGCGATGAAGTCTTTGAACGATAGTAAGTAAGTTACGTAAGTCGTAGCAATTTTGACAGTCTGCTGCGATCCCGGTCCAAGTTACCCTGACGCCATGAATGGTGGCGCTACGATTTTCGTTTTCTTTGGGAATTAATAACCTGCTCCATCATGTCGGCTATTTCTGCGAGCGGTCCCGTAAATACGCCCGCACCTTCGTTTCGGTAGGCCGAGAGCCATGTCTCATAGCCGTCCGAAAACCCGGTTAGATCCGCAACGTCGCTTGTTCGTGCTACAACGCTATCCAAAAGTGCCGCCTCTGAGACAGGAAGGTGCTGTATGACGGATCCGTAACCGCCGTCTGCGAGAGGATTTTTTAGGTGTAGGCCGACGAGCTTTACATGAACGACTGTGCCGATTTGGGGAATTTTTTCAATCTTGCCGATAATGACACGCGAACCCGTCTCGACCGTTCGGGTCTTATAGGTCCACACTTGGCCGACCTTGAATCGTTCACTGGTCGTTGGCTCCGGTAAAGGAAGAGCGTCCGCGATAGCGGAATGTGTCGTACCGGTGATAATAAAAAAGATGACAAGTAGCCGAAGCAAATTTCGCATACTCGGTTTCCCGCTTGGCTAATGACATTCGTACTTTCTATGACCTGACGCTGAGCTTGCGAGGCGCTACGTATGCTCCAGTATAGCCTCCTGTCTGCGCAATCTAAAAGAGATCTCCATCGTCTCCGATAGGGCCGCCATAGCCGCTTGCGACCTCGGGACGCACGCGCCGACGCCCTTTCATGACCGCATCATCGCTATTCAGTATGGCAGTCGGTGCGCCGCAAGGTGCTGAAGCATCAATTGCCAAGGGATTGGGAATTTTTAGCGCTGGAGGCTTCTACGATGATTGGGCTGTATCGATAGCCTGGGCCATCAGCGCCTGCGGGCTCGGTCTTCAATGTCGCGGTATGATTTTCGGCGTATCGAGCACGGAAAAAGGGGGAAGGGCGATGAGCCCTTCCCCCCGCGGTCTAAGAAGACAGCGGAATTCAAACTTAGGAATTGCCCATCGATTTCAGGAACTCATCGACTTCGGCTCGCAGCGATTCGGCCTGTTGCGACAGTTCGGTTGACGCCTGCAGAACTTCATTCGCCGCGCGCCCGGTTTCCGCAGAAACTTCCGACATTTTTGAAATGTTTGAGGCAACTTCTTGCGTTGCCGCCCCTTGTTCCTCGACGGCTGCTGCGATGGTCGTGGAGATCTCGCTGATCTCTCCGATGGTTTTGGTAATCGACACCGTGGTATCGACAGCGGAGTTGGTGGCGCCTTGAATCTCGGTGATCTGGGCCGAGATCTCCTCGGTTGCCTTGGCTGTCTGGTTGGCCAACGACTTGACCTCGGTGGCAACGACCGCGAAGCCCTTGCCGGCTTCACCGGCGCGCGCGGCCTCGATCGTCGCATTCAAGGCCAAGAGGTTGGTCTGGCTGGCGATATCCTGAATGATATTGATGACTTCGCCGATCGCCTGCGCCGACTCGGCAAGCGTACCGATCATGTCGCTGGCCTTCTCAGCCTCTTCGACGGCCCCATTCGCAACGGACGTCGAGTTGGTAACCTGCCGGCTGATTTCACTAATGGAGGAACTAAGCTCCTCCGTCGCGGAGGCGACGGCACTTGCTCTATCATTCGCCTGTTCCACGGACGTCTTCATGGTCTCCGCGCTGTGGTTCAATTCCGTCGAGGAGGACGCGACCGCGCCAACGACGTCTGAGACAGTATTCGCCATGCGAACATTTTGGGTGACCAGCGACCAGCTCAGCATCGGGCCGATATATTCGCCTTTCGTGTCCAACAAGGCGGAAACGCTCAAATCCAGCGTTTCATCACCAAGCTTGATGAGCGCGCGATGCGGAAGGTTCGCCGGGTCGTTGAGCAAACGGCGCTGGTGCGACGGATCTTTATGGAAGATATCGATACACTTTCCTTGCAGTTCCTCCGGCTTGCATGGCAGCAGATGCGCTACAGGTTTAAGGGTTTCGATACTGGTCTTGTTGATGTAAGTGATTTCAAATGTGTCCTTGTCCGCGAGCATCACGTTGATGGGCATCACGTCCAGCATCTGCATCAGTTTGGCGGTTTCCGCTTCCCGCCGCACTTTCTCGGTCGCGATGCTCCACGTTACCATGGGGGTGATATAGTTGCCCCGGTCGTCGTAGATCGCCGTGACGAGAAGATCCAGCCATTCGCCGCCAATCGTGATCATGGCCTGATGCGGCAGATTCGAAGGGTCGCTCAGCATGCGGCGCTGATGGTCCGGCATCTTATGGAAAATATCGATGCATTGCCCCTGCATCTGATCCGCCTTGACCGGTAAAGCCTCTTCGATGCTTCTTAGCGCTTCGAGAGAAGTTTTGTTCATATAGTTGATTTCAAAACTACCCAAGTCGCACATCATGACGGCAACCGGCATGTCGTCGACCATCTGTTTAAAGACGTCATGCGACGATGAGGACGGCATAATTTTTCGAAGTGAAAGAACGGACATCGTACGGGTTTCCCTCATTTTCATGCTTTGGAGCGGCCTCAATTTGTTGGAGACGGCGCTTTCTAAGGTCCAAAGTAGAGTGTCAAAACGTTCTAGAATCTCTATCCTGTATGTTCAATGCCACACCTATTGGGATGACTGCGTACCCGTATCTGTTTCCGAGAAGATTTAGACACCGATGTTACGGGATGACTTTTTCTGGAAAGAAGAGTTCAGATATCGAATATATTGCCTTTCCTAATGCGTGTGCATGCTTCGTATAACACTCACATATATAGAGCATAAAATGTTGCAGTTCCGTTAACCTGACTCTGTCACTTCGATAAAAATATGGATTTTTTTTCACAAGTTCTTTCTATCTGTCGCAGAGGGTTAAGTGCCTGTATTATATGTTGTATGAGCCTTTTTATTTTCTCTAATTGAAAGACTTAGAAGTGATTCCCGCATGGGTAAAAACGAGAAATCAGTCAACCTGCCTGTTGACTGTCCGGTGTGCCGAACATAGACCGTTTGTTTGGATGTCGGCACGGAGGAGCGGCTCCGTCAATCCGCTGACCGGTTGAGGATCGGATACCCGTCCCGTAAACTCGGACTCGTCATCAATTGCAGCAGCTGACGAGGAGAGGGGCCATGGCGAGCCATGCGACAGGTGATGGCGGGATACCGCCGCGTGATGCGGGGAAACGCGGACTGACGCGGATCATGACCCTGGGGGGCGCCTATGGGACCCGCAATTACACCGTAAAGGGGCTGCGGGACCAGAAGGGCAAGCGCGTGCTCGTCGAGACCTTGCCTTTTTCCACCGATGAAGCGGCCGCGGCCGAGGAAGCCGGCATCGATACGATGAAAGTCCGCTTCGATCCCAAGAACCCTGAGCCGGCGGCGGCGCTCCGGGCTGCCGCGCCCAACACCTTCATGGCCTTCTCGGTGCCGCTCTTGGCCGCGGCGACCGCGGACGAAGCGGTTCGACTGGGCTATGACGCGATGGCGATCGGCGCGGATGCGATCATGTGCCAATGGAGCCCGCGCTTCATTACCGCGGCGGCGGAAGCCGGCATCCCGGTGCAGGGGCATGCGGGTCTGGTGCCACGGCGGAGCACCTGGACCGGCGGCCTGCGCGCGGTCGGCAAGACCCTCGACGAGGCCATGTGGGTCTACAAGTCGATTAAAGAGCTGGAGGATGCCGGCGCTTATGCCGTCGAGGTTGAGGTCATCCCCGAGGAACTCCTGGCCGAGATCAGCAAGCGCACCACCTTGATGACCTCGTCGATCGGGGCCGGCAGCGGCGGCGATATCCAGTTTCTCTTTGCCGAGGATATTCTTGGTAACAATCCGCCGCCATACCCGCGCCACTCCAAACAGTATCGCGAGATCTTCAAGATGCAGCAGGCGATTCAGGATGAGCGCGTGGCAGGTTTCAAGGAATTTGTCGACGACGTGAAGAATGGCGGTTTCCCTGGACCGAAGCACGTCATCAAGGCGGCAGACGATTTGATCGGCGACTTCCTGGAGGCGGTAGAGAAAGACAGCTGATTATTGCAGCGGTGTCCGTACGGCCTGTTGGATCGGCCGGGCCTTTATCCAGAGCATGACAATGGTGAGGTAGAGGAAGGAAACCGCCAGTGAGGCGGCCGTACCGCCGTAAATCCCCCACAGCGGAAACGTGAAGCCGACGCTCAGGATGTAGAGGACGATGGAACCCATGCCGACCGGGAAGTTGCGGATCATGGCATGGGTGTTCGCCGTGCCGTAGGTCATGTGAATGATGACGAGGGTTGGCAGCAGGGTGGAAGGGAAGCCGGCGAGGAGGCCCGTCCACCGGGGTGATAGTATTTCGGCCAGGGCGATAGCGCCGACGATCAACCCCGCCGCGAAGCCACCGCGCATCAGGATTAGCCTGGCGGTGTAGCGTACGGGCGTTGCGACCGACACGAACTCGATCCGGCGAAACAGCCAGATGGAAAAAGCCATCACGCAGACGGTAGTCGCCGTTGCCGTCGTCAAGGTGAAGGGAATGGCGACGAGTCCGCCGGCGATCAGAATATACGCCGCGACGGATAAAAAAGGGCTGGCGACCGGAGCGATGCGGGGGAAGCGGAGCGACGTTCCGTAGTAGACCAGCACAAAGGCGAGCGTCGCGGAGAAGGCGGCGACCCCGTGTGGCACACTCTCCACCACATACGCCGTTCCCATGTCCCGCCCGACGAAGAAATAGATAATCACGGCGCTCAGCGGTGCCCCTGACAGGACGCCGGCGACCCGCGTGCTGATCCGCTCGGCGACCGCCGTTAAACACAGCACGATCCCGGCCGACCAAATCACCTTTGCCAGAAGCGACGTCTCGTAAGGGCTATCCATCGATGTTCATTTTCAGCGGGACCTGCAATTAGCGGCGCTTACTTTTACGCGCCTTTCGCGCGGCATAGCGTGCGTCGCGCGCTGCCTTCTGTTCCGCGAGAAGGGCGACCGCACGGTCGGCCTCCGCTTTGGCTTCGGCTTCAATCCGGGCCTCCTCGGCGGCCAGTTCTTCGGCTTTGCGGGTTTCCTCGGCGGCCTGCTCTTCGGCCCTGCGGCGTTCCTCGGCGGCTTGCTCTTCGGCCTTGCGGGCCTGTTCAGCGAGCTTGGCCGCCTTGCGTTCGGCCCGGCGCGCCTCCCGTTCGACGCTGAGTTTGAGTTTGGCGGCCTTTCTTTCGGCAAATTTCGGGTCGTTGGCGGGATCGATTTTCCGCACCTTCTCCATCAGAGCCTGCTTAGCTTTCGCTGCTGTGTTCGACCGACTGGCGAAGCTCGGCTCATAGTTTTTCATTTCTGGCTACCTCTTTCAAAATTGGCGAATTGCACGCGGCTGCCGGGGTGCCGGCGCGTGCGTGCATTCTGGTTTGGATTGTTCAGCCCGTTACCTACAGCATATGGAGGTGTTATTGAAAGGGGCCCACGCGGATTTGCTCGCTCTTGCGTGTGGATACCGTACAATGCATTCAGCGGACAATATTCCATCAAATCCGGGAACACGGAAGGCTTGCGTAACGGCATGATCGTACGTTGACAAGACGGTCGCCGGCGCTGATCACGTCTTCACTGTCCGTCGGACTCATGCTGGGCCAATTGGCCATCATGGCCGTTCCGGCGCTCTCGATTGAATTGGCGGCGCTTTGGCAGCTCGATGCATCGGAGATCGGTTGGCTTGGCGGGATCTATTTCGCCGGCTATGCCGTTGCGCTACCCTTCCTGACCGGTGCAGCGAACCGGATCGACGGCAGAATTGTCTACGCCGTCGCGGCACTGATTAGCATGGCCGCTTCTTTTGGCGTCGCATTGTTTGCCGATGGGTTCTGGTGGGGACTCGCGTTACGGTTCGTTGCTGGCGTGGGCTTCGCTGGTATTCATATCGTCGGCATGAAATTGCTGGCGGATCGTCTGGATGGCGCGTCGCAGGCCCGGGCGAGCGCCGTTTACACCGGTGCCTTTGCGGTCGGCAGCGGCTGCTCGTTTCTGGTCGCCGGCGGGCTTTCCGCACTGTTCGGATGGGAGGCTGCCTTTGTGGCGGCTGGCATCGGGTCGCTGCTCTCGTTACCGACACTCTTGTTGATCGGTCCACCGCTGGATGGCAACGAGGCACGGTCGCGCCGGTTGTTTCCCGATTTCGGCGCGGCGCTCCGCGATACGGAAATCATGCGATATGTCATCGCGTACGCTGGAAACCTTTGGGAGGTTTTCGCCGTTCGGGTTTGGTTCGTGCCATTCCTGATTTACAACGCGGCGCTGAATGGCGGCGCAGCGTTGGACTGGAACCCAACGACGGTCGCAGGCCTGTCCGTCTTTGTCGCTGTACCGCTGAATCTCGCGATTGCCGAGCTGGGCGTCCGGTGGGGTCGGAAATCCGTCATTCTTGCGGTATCGCTTGCGTCGGTCCTGGTATGCGGGGTGCTGGGCTGGCAGGCGTCCAGCCCTTATCTGCTCGTTCTAGCGTTGCTCCTGGTTCATGGCGTAACCAGCTACGGCGACGTGGGTGCGATCGCCGGGGGTGTCGTCGCTGAGTCAACGGGAGAAACACGGGCCGCGGCGCTGGCGTTGTTCGGCCTGATCGGGTTTACGTTTGGATTTCTCGGCCCTCTTGCCGTTGGGCTGGCGATCGACGTGAGTGGTGGCCGCGAGGAACCGGTCGCCTGGTTCTGGGCTTTCGCAGTCATGGCGCTCGGTTCAATCGTGTCCGCCTCTGCGATGGCGTGGCGACGCAAACAGAAATGAAATTCTCTTAAATGATCCTCAGCGCGCGTCCCGCGCCTTTTGCCGGGCGTAATCCGAGAGATGCGCCGCGAGCTGCCCCAAATGCCCGCGCACGGTCTCGAATTCGGGCCGCTTCTCGTACGTCTCTTCGTCCATATAGAGGCCGCGCCGGGTTTCGATTTGCAGGCTTTGGATGCCGTTTGCCGGGTTGGCGTGCTTGTGGATGCTTTCGGCGCCGGCAAAGTGCTTGTTGACCGTGACGTCGTAGCCGAACTGGCTGAGAAAGCTCGTAACCATATCGACGAATTCGCCGCCGCAGGTTTCGCCGTGGCGGTCGCCGATGTCGAAGTCGGAGCGGGGCGCGCCGGCGTCCCTGGAAACGGCGCGGGCTATGGACGACATGCTATGGCAACTGACGTGATAGGCGATGCCGGAACGATTGCGCATTTCCTCAAGGATCGCTGCTAATTCATTGTGATAGGGCCAATAGTAGTTGTCCAAGCGGCGGCGCAGATCTTCCACCGAGAGTGGGGTTTGCTGCAACGGCGCTTTGCTCCCGTCTGTAACGCTGTGGATCAGGCCGACGCCGAGCTGCGATTTATCGGTCGGCTCGAACGGGTTGTCGAGCGTGCCGTCGATCAAGGCCGGATCGATATCGCGCTCATGCCGGTTCGCGTCGATATAGCCGTTGGGGAAACAGGCGTAGAGCCACGTCGCGCCATGCTCTGGTGCCTGGTTGAACAGCTCTTCGACATACATCGAGATCGAGCTCTTGACCTCGTTGAAACCGGCCGGCGATCGAAAGTCGTTTGGGTAGTCCCGTCCGCTGCGCGGAATGTCGAAAACGAGTGGGGCCGGACTCTGTGCTGGATCGATCCGGTGGAGGACCCCCGAAAGGTAGTGATGTTTCATGATGTCTTAGGAGCCTGTTCGAGTAATGCTTACGGCCTGCATCGACCAGAGAAACGCGCATGTTAGGAGAGGGTGTGCCGGCGATGCAGGAAGCATCGTCAAGCGCCCACGACGCAGCAAGCGCGTTTCTCTGGTCGACCCAAAGGGCCGCGTTCTCAA
Organism: Alphaproteobacteria bacterium; assembly: GCA_012103325.1. Classification (GTDB taxonomy): domain Bacteria; phylum Pseudomonadota; class Alphaproteobacteria; order UBA8366. Next base: position 106,714 of record WLWY01000012.1, on the reverse strand, counting down.
GGGTTTGGGATGTCGTCCGGCGTCGCTCGCGATGCCCTCGGCATCGCCACGCGACACCATCCTAACCCAAACCCTTGAGAACGCGGTGCAGACCATAAGCATTACTCGAACAGGCTCCTAATCTTCGGAAATTGCAGTTTCGCTGCTCTTCGTCCACTCGACGAGAACTTTGTAGCCGATCCCTAACGCCACGGGGCCGACGAAGAGCCCGATGATACCAAACGAAAGCGTCCCGCCGATGACGCCGACGAATATAACGATCATCGGCGTATCCAGTCCGCGCGAGACGAGGATCGGTTTCAGGGCCGTGTCGAGGAAACTAACCGGCACGATCCAGATGGTGAACAGGATCGCGTGCAGAAGCTCGGCCGACCAGAAGACATAGATGGTCACCGGCACCACGACGATGAGGGGGCCAATCTGGACGGCCGAGAACAACAGAACGAGGAAGGCCAGCAGACCTGCCGCCGGCACCTCAACGAACAGGAACGCCATGCCCGACAGCAGGCTTTGCAGCAGCGCGATGCCCATGACGCCGAGCGCCACGTTTCGAATCGTCGCCCCCGCGAGGTCGACGAAATAGGCGCCGTTCGTATCCATCACCTTGTCCGCGAAGGCAAAGATGGCGCGTCGGGCGCTTTTCGCATTCGGCAATAACAGGCCGGCGATCAGCACCGCCAGCAGGAACTGCAGGAAGCCGCCGCCCAGCCCGGCGGCGAGGTTCAGCAGCCAGCCGCCGGCGTCCTGGAGTTTGTCGGCCTGCTCGGACAGGGCCCACTCCATATCGGTCGCCCCGAGGTTCCAAAAATTGTAGAGCTGCTCGCCGACAAACGGCCAATCCAGCACGGAAACCGGCGGCGTCGGCAGGTCGAGCGCGCCGGATTGAAGCTTTCCGGCCAAATCCTGCAGGTTCTCTACCAGTTTGGCGGCGAGCACGCCGACGGGACCGAGCAGCAGCACCAGGGTCAGGAGGGTAATCAGAGCGGCGGCTACCTTTTCGCGTCCGCCGAGCACGCCTGAGATATAGGTGAAGCCGCCGAATAGCGCGATCGCCAGGATGACGCCCCAGATCACGGGCAGCAGAAACGGTGCGACAATCTGAAAGCACAGCAGGATGAGCAGGCCGATCATCCCCAGCTTGATCGCCAGTTCGAGCGCGCCTTGGCGGCGTCCCGACCCGCTCTCCGGTGCTCGATATGCCGACAAGGCGGCCTCCGTTAGATTGCGTGCCGGTGAAGATTAGACCAGATCGGGGGTGCTGGATATCGCCTTTCGATGCCGCCTTACGAGTCGAACTGATTTTCCAAAACCGTTTTGACGGCGGGGCGTGCTTCCATGCGCTCCATATGCGCCATGGTCTTGGGCAGTTTGGCTTTGTCGACCATGTCGCTCTTGAGCCACCGCGCGATGGTGTAGAGATAGGGGTCGCACAGGCTGTAGGTTTCGCCCATCACCCAGGGGCCTTCGAACATCTCGCTTTCGATCAATTCGAAACAGGCGCCCACGGTTTCGGGCACCTTGCGTTTCATGTCCGCGATCGCCGCCGGGTCGTCGGCCCAGCGATGGCCGCGCCCGCCATGCGCGTGGGCGACATGTACGGTGGAACAGAGGTAGCTGTTGAAGGCCTGCAGCCGCGCGAGCTTGAAAATGTCGTCCAGGGGGGCCAGTCCGGCTTGCGGATAGCTCTGCGCGATGAACAAAAGAATGGCGGGGGTTTCGGTCAGGATGCCTTTTTCCGTCACCAGGGCGGGGACACGACCCTTGGGGTTTATCGCCAGATATTCGGGTGCCCGCTGCTCCTCGGCCCCGAAGTTGATGCGGATCGCCTCATAATCCCCGCCCGCTTCCTCGAGTGCGATGTGCGAGGCAAGCGCACAGGAGCCGGGCGAATAATACAGTTTGAACATTTTGTTCCATAGGAAAGTGGTTGGTCTCGGCGAGTATACGCCCGGTGCCGAAGACCGGGCAATGTAATGCGCCGTAAATCTGGGGACGAGACAACCTGAGCTATCCCCAAATTTCCGATGCCGATAATTGCCGGATCCGCGGCATTATTATGTTGTCGCAGCAGGTCTTCATAACGTTCACACTTATAGGCAAATAGAACACGCGGATTTGATCCAAACGTTAACGCCGCAACTTGCGAAATTAACAATCTAACACCATCTGATTAACATGGTTTTCGTGCTTGGATTTGAGTCTCCTGTGATTCCAGCCGGCCTTGCGGAAGGCCGGGGACAGGCGCACCCGGAACCGGATTCCAGCCGTGTTACCGCGATAAATGAAGCTGAGGGCTTGCGCGCTGACCCGCGTAGAGCAGACCCAAGTGACAGCCCCGCCACTGAGCGGCCGACCCGGATTGCCTATACCGCCAAACCCGATGCCGACGGCTTTCCGTTACAGTATGTCAAAGGCGATGATGCCACTGCCGCGGAAAAAATCGGCTTCGAAATCATCGTCGCGCGTCGTTTAAGTCGTGAAGATCGCGAAGTTCTGCTGCAGGATCAGGAAGCGCAAAGTGGTAGGGACGACATCGTCCGGCGGCTGGATGAGCTGGAAAGCGCCGACGCGACGACACTGGCGCTTGAACAGCGCGAACAGCAGGATGCTGACCGTCAAAGAATCGTGGCCAACCAAACCGGAACGACCTTCGACCTTCAGATTTGACGATAGCCTTTGCCTTTAAGGAGGCGGCTGCGAAATTCTCAATAGACAAATAGGAAACGAACAAGCTTGGAGAAGAATCCAATGGTCAGGCCTCGCGATCATACATTTTGCCTGTCGTGTTGTTTGGTCTCGATGGCGCCCTGAATTGGTGACGTAGTTGCTTGTTTGCAAAACCTGACCCCTGCTACTTGTTGTAAGCTCGACCCGGAAACTGTACTCTAATTCTGTTGCTTCGCTCCCACCGTAAGACGTTGCAAACCTTGCGATGCGTAGGTTGGCCCGGTGCGAATGGAACCGCCCAATTCACCGGAGCAACGCCGCGTTTGTTGTAAGCTCGACCCAGAAATTGTACTCTAATTCTGTTGCTTCGCTCCCACCGCAGGACGTTGCGAACCTTGCGGTGCGTAGGTTGGGTCGGTGCGGATGAGCCGCCCAGTTCACCGGAGCAACTCTAACCCTTCGGCGTTGAAATAGTGGGTAATCAGCCAGGTTTCTCGCTCGGCAAATCTGTCCAACCACACAAGAGTCTGGGGTCAGGTCTTGCATTCATACATTTACTTATTAGATCGCAATTCGCGTGCGTCTTGTCGCGATAAGGTCCTAATGTAGGACTGCAAGACCTGACCCCGACCTTCCTGTGGAACACCGTAACCTAGCGTCCGGGTTTGACAGAAGCGGTTAGACAACCTGACCCCACAATTTTTGATCCCAAATTTTGCACTGCACCCGTCGGGCACGGAATCTATTTTACAGATAAGAGCTTAACTTGTTCGCATGTCACCTTTGCGCGGTCGCCTCTGTTTGCGCGTAAGACGGAGGACTTTGTATCCAATCCGTAAAGGAGCGCTTCAGCGGCATTTTTCGATGCGCGAATGTATGGAGCCCAATATGCGTCCGCCGGTGCAATCCAAACGGTGGATGTTTCTTTATCGAATCTGACGCGCATTCCTTCATGCATAAGGTATGTCGCGAAGGCCAAAGCGAATCGCTCGTTCAAATCGTGCTCATAAGAATAAAATCGCCTGGAATCGTCGTACTTGTGGCATCTTGGAATCGCTAGCTCGGTCGGCATCTGCCGGTAACCGACAATCGCTAAAATGCCAAACGAAACGATTATTGCCGCGAATAGAAAAGAAAGTTTCGATGAACTCCGTATCTTGATTCCAAAAAGGGAAACGCCGGATTCATTTCTATTCGTCATCTGTCCACTTTGCTCCCTGTAGCTTGAAGCTGCCCTTTTCCAGGGCGATCGTCGTTTCTAATTGACCCGTCCAGGTCGAACTCATATCGAACTCTTTTGCTCCCCGGTGTGTCTGAAGTTCCTTTGCGTCCTCATCCCGGACGATGCCGATTACGGGAAGCTCGGCATGCAAATCAACGTGCCAATCATATCTATCTCGCCAACCAAAAACCGTTGCTCCCTTGATGATTAGTCTATCGCCATCCCGGGAAGTATGGGGGTCAGGTCTTGCAATAACACAATCGCTTCACCGATACAGGATGGCAACGAGACCGAACAACACGGCAGACAAATTGTATGATTGCAAGATCTGACCCAAGCTGTGCTTATGACAGTCGAAGGTTGTTCATTTTCTGATACGTCTTTTTGACACCATTTCGCCTCAACTATGGATAAAGGCTGAAGCTAAGAGACGTCCCATCATATTCCAGGTAGGGTGTTCCGGCAATTCGAGATCTTGGTTCTTGTACCAACTATCTAGAGCCTCAACCAACGCGGCATAACCATCAAGATAATCCGTTACGGATTGTTCCTCTTCGAATCCTCTCTCAAACCCATGCGCTAACAGTTCAGTAAGTTCAACGAGTTCCTCCCTTGAACCTACACCTCTAATTAGTTTGCTAACCTCTTCTCTATATTTTTTTTCTTCTTCGTTCATTATTTTCTCCTTTTCTTTATTTCGATGGATGTACCGGTATTTCTTGTTGTCATTTTGGTTTTGTCTCCACTGGTCGCCCTCTCTATTTCATCTGGTGTAGCTTTTCGATATTGTATGTTTTTACCGGCTAGACGGTGCGCAATGAGTCGCCTGTGATCCAGAGTAAACACATGCTCCCCAATAACTGCGATCCTTATCTTCTCTATTGGCCCACCAGTGCCATCTAATAGCTCTCTCACCATCTGCTCGAGAGAGCGGCCATCCTGAAAGTCTCGTTTTATTGTATTCTGCATAGGGCGGATACGGTTCGGATCAATTTCACCGCTATCCTTTAGAGCGTCGAACTCCGCTTTGGTCATCGGATTTTTCGTTGCCGATTTATTGGGCAGCTTAACATTGAACTCGTCTTCGGGGTTTTCTCGTTTTTTGTTTCTTGAAGACGAACCGCCTTGAGTTGCTCCGGGGTTTCTGGGGAGCTTCCTTGATTTACCGGGCAAGTTTTCAAGGAACTCTCGCCCAACTTCGGCAGCTGATCGGGCTCTGTCTTCTTCCGCAAGATCCTTGAACGAAATAACGCCGGCAATTTTCTGCGCTCTGTCAGATTTTTCACCGACGTTGAAGCTGTTGATCAAGCGCCGAAAATCGATAGGCCGCCCTTCCGTCCGTTCCAGCAAGGCGGCTTTTTCTTCCGCCGTGATCCCATTTTGCCCGCCTTCAAAATGTCCCGCAGCAGAAGCGCACGGTCCGGGTTGAGGCCGAACTTTGCCGCTTCGGCCGCGAACGTCTCATCGTCCTTGTCCCACCTATCTTCGAAGAAGCTGTTTACCTCGCCGGGCGTCTTTGTGCCTTTCCGCCTTCCCAGGGGCGATAGGAATTCGTCACGACCCGCGCCGCCGATCAGGGTGTTGTCGTCTATTGCTACAACATCCGGTTTGGCGAGGGTTTCCATGGCGCGTTTTGCGGCGCGCTGCGGGTCGCCGGTTTGCGTGAGCTCGTGCAGAGCGGCTTTCTGGAGGACGAAGGGTTCGATGGCGGGATCGAGGCGGCCTTGCTGCACCATTGCGTCCCGCAGCGTTTCGACGGCCGATTGTACATCGGCGATCTGGTCCGGGGTTTTGCCTTCGGTGAGTTGCGCATAGGGTACGCCCATGGCCGGCAGCAGCGCCTGAAGCTTCTTGGGGTTGTCGGCGACGGCGGCGATGGCGATCGTTTCCGGGTCCAGCCCCTCCGTCTGCATCTCGCCCAGTACGGCGTCGAAATGCCTGCCATATTTTTCCTTCTGGTTCAGAATCTCCGGCGCACGGGCCAGTGCCGGCAGGCCATCCAATTCGGCCGCCATGGTGCGCGCTTCTTCCTTCGGCAGGACCTTGCGCAGCGCTTCTGGCACCTCGCGCTTTTCCTGTACTGCCAGGCTCCGCGTGACCGCCCGCTCCGCATCGCCGCTCGCCTTCGCGGCGGCCACCAGGGGGTCGCGTTCTGCGTCTGCGCCGGGGTCGGCGTGACGCTCGGCGATTATGCGCTGTGCCTTATCCGTGACGGCCTCGAACGTCTTCTGGTCCTCCGTGCCCGTGCCTTCGGCTGGCCGTAGTGCTTTCACGGCTGCCTCGATTTCCGATTGCGAGGACGCGCCATGCTGCTGTCCAAAGTCGAACAGCGTCCGCGCCCGGCGCTGGGCCAGCTCGAAGTCATCGAACTACTCCGGCGGCAGGATCGCGGCCGCGCGCTCCGGCAGGCCTTCGAGGCCGGTCCCGGCCCGCTCGATCGCCGCGCCATGGATATCCATATCGCTCAGGATCGCCGTTACCTCGCTCGCTTCGCGCGCCGCCGCCTCCCGGGTCAAGTCGACGATGCTGTCTTCGTCCAGCAAGGTCCTGGCGTCGGGGCCTTTGAGAAAGTCGAGTACCGGTACGGCCTCGCCGCGGGCGATGCGGCCGCGCAGCAGGGACACGTCGAGGCTGCGCTCGAACGCTCGTTCCTTCTCGCGCAGGGTCTCGTCGGACCAGCCCAGATCGTCTTTGTTCTGGCGCAGGACGCCGCGTCCTTTCTCCAGCGACAGTTTGATCATGTCCGGTTTGGCGGACACGGTTTCGCGGTGCCGGTCGAGGATGCCGTCGACGCGGAACACGAGATTGGCGGCGCCGATGTTCTGGTCTTCGACGCCGCGGTCGATAAGGCGGAACTTCTTGTGGCCATCGAAGATCTTTTGGTGACGCGCCTGCTGCTCGGGGTTTTGAATTCGCTTTATGTGAGCGTCGCCCGCTTCCTCGAAGGAGAGCAGGGGCGGATTGTCCGCGCTTGGGGTGGCCGCGTCGCTGATGCGCGTCTCACCCTCGCCATCCTCGTCCGCGTCTTCGAAGAAGAAACCGTCCGGCGGCGAAACGGCGCGCCCCTTGGCCAGGTCGGCATCGAATTTCTGCGCCTTGAGTCTTTCGTCCGCCTCCTTGAGCCGTTTGCGCTTGCGGGCGAAATCGTCGAGCGCCTCGCCGAAGTCGCCCAGCGACCGCCCGACCTCCTGCAGCGCCGCCCCCGTGGGGTCGGGAGCGGGGGCGTTCAGGGCCGGCAGGCGCAGGCCGTTGGTGGATACGCGCGTGACGTCTCGCACGCCGGGCAGTCGGGGCATGGGTGGGGCTCCTTCTATTGAGGGTCGATAGGTTTTGGAGACATGTTTTCCCCTCTCCCCCGGCCCTGAACGGTCATCAAGGCCGTTCAGCCCGGGGGAGAGGAAGGCCCCCGCGGAGCGGGAGGGTGAGGGTGAGGGGAGAATTGTTGGGTGCTCGCGCCGTCGATCCGGGAACCGGGACAACGCCGCGTTCGGCATCGACATGGATCCTCGGTCAAGCCAAGGATGACAGATGGGGGGTAGGATGTTGGCCGTACGCGTAGGCAACGGCGACGTTTCGGCATGCGCACGAAAAAGCCCGCCGCGGATTTCTCCGGGCGGGCGCAGATCTTGCTGGTAGGCGTTTTATACAGTTTCGCAGGTGATTAAACAACAACCCTGCTTGCTGTTTGTGCGCCGATGGAAGGTCCACCCGGCATTTTCCGGTTCCCGTATCGACTCTGCATAACGCTCACGCGCGTAAATTCCCTTTGCGTTGCAATATTAGGATGCGCGTTACCGCTGGCCGATAAGTAGGCCGAATTGGTTAATGCGTCCGGCCAAGTTAACTATTTTCAATTTTCTGTAATCGACTATTCAAATCGAAGTAAAAGGCGCATACTATTGATATCGTTTTGGGGATTATTCGGGAAACGCCAGTTCAGTTAGTTCAGTTCGCAATGCAAAACCAACACCAGTTCATTAAGCTGGGGCAAGGCACGCTGAAGAGAAATGCGAGGCAACCGGACACCACACGCCCTCGGGCGGGCGCTGTCTAATGGTTGCGAGCCTTGTCACCGACAGCCTGCGGGCTTACGAGCCGCACGACCCCTGGTCGATCAAAGTCCGGCGGCGCGGCTATCAGCGCATGCTGGTCGTCCGTCAGCAGCTCAATTTCTATTATTTCTGGGAGAAACGCTGGTTCTTCGTCGCCATGGCGGTGGGCTTCGTCCTCCTGACAATGCCGCAGCCGGACGGGCTGACACGGGAAGGCCAGATCGTTCTGACCATGTCGGTGGTCGCGACCATTCTGTTCGTCACCGAGCCGATCCCGCTGCCGACCGTGGCGCTGTTGATTATCGTCGGTCAGGTCATTCTGCTCGGCCTTGAATCCACCACGGTGGCGAAGACCCTGATGACGGATTCCGTCCTGTTCATCATGGGCTCGCTGATGCTTGCGGTCGCCGTCGTCAAGCAGCAGCTGGACAAGCGGATCGCGTGGCTGATCGTGCGGGTTACGGGGACCAAGACGTCGAATATCTGTTTCGGCATCTCCGTCGTCTCCGGAATCCTGGCGTCCTTCGTCGGCGAGCACACGGTGGCGGCGATGATGCTGCCGGTCGGGATCACCTTGATCACGCTGACGTCGGACGACCCGAAGAAGGTTCGGGGGCTGGCGGCGGTATTGCTGTTCTCGATCTCCTATGGCTGCTCCGTCGCCGGCATCGGCACGCCGTCCGGCGGCGCGCGCAACGCCATCATGATCGGCTATTGGAAGGAGTTCTTCTTCGACCCGACAAACCCGGAAACCCGCAAGTTCCTGATCGATTACGTGACCTGGATCACCTACGCGTATCCGGTATTTCTGATCCAACTGCCGTTCGTCACCTTCATCCTGCTGCGCACCTTCAAACCGGAATATCCGACCCTGTCGCGCGCGGTTACGAAATTGCGCCAGCAGATCATTATCCAAGGCCCGATGAAGCCCGGCGACTGGCTGTCCATCGCGTTTTTCGGCATGATTCTGCTGGGCTGGGTCTTTCTCTCCGGCGAATTCGGCATGGGTACCGTGGCGGTCACGGGTGCCGCGCTGTTTTTGATCTCCGGTCTTGTCAAGTGGGAGGACATCAACAGCGGGGTCAACTGGGGCGTCGTATTGCTGTACGCGGCGGCGATCTCGCTCGGCGTGCAGATGAAGGACAGCGGTGCGGCGATATGGATCGCCGAGAATTTCCTGGCCTTGTTGACGCCGCTCGGCGCAAACGAAGGGCTTGGCCTGTGGGCCGCCGTCTCGGCGCTGACCACTTTGGTGACGAACACCATGTCCAACGGTGCCGCCGTCGCCGTGCTGGGCCCGATCGTTCTCAAGCTTGCGATCGTGGCCGAAGAAAGTCCGCTCGTGCTTGGATTTATTACCGCGATTTCATCCGCGTTCGCCTATCTGACGGTCGTGGGCACGCCTGCCTGCACCATTGTATACGCATCGGGCTATCTTAAGACGACGGACTTCCTGATCGTCGGATGGCGCATGGTTCTGATGTCGGTCTTCATGATGATGGTCGCGGCTTCCCTCTATTGGCCCTTCCTCGGGGTGTAAGAATGCTGGGCTTCAAACGGCTGCGGGACGATCACGGGTTCAAGGCGGAACTGGAAGCGGTGCGCCAGGAACGGCGCGCCCGGTTTCGCATGCTGGTCTGTATCGATGGCTCCGACGCCTCCTACGAAGGCCTGCGCTTTGCGGCCAAGATCGGCCATAGTAGCGAGTGCGACATCATTCTGCTCTACGTCCGTTCCATCGATCAGGGCTTGCGGTCTGGCGGACTGCAGGTCCGGGTCGCGCGCGAGAACATGCTGGATTGGGGGCTGGAACTGCCGGGTATCACCTATCTCAAACGTGGCCTGGATATGCTGATCAATGAAAAGGATATGGCGGCGCACTGGAACAGCGTCGTTTCCCACACCGATACCTGGGGCGATCCGCTGGGCGACAACAAGGTGGAATACCGTCACGAGAGCGGCAAAAGCATCGTGTTGAAGCTGAAGACCGCGCCGGACCCGGCGAGCGGCATTCTCGATCAGTACGAACTCGGCCCCTATAATTTGATGATCATGGGCGCGCCGACCAATTGGCGGGGCGCGATCCGGTCGTTCTTCGATGCCAGTGTCGCGCAGAAGGTCGCCATGCTGGCGCCGTGCTCCATCATGGTCGCGCGCGGCAACGGGAATGGGAACGGAAAAGGGCACCTGATCTGCACGGATGGCTCCAGGAGCTCGCTCGATGCGATGCGCCGCGATGCGGTTCTGGCGCAACATAGCGGCGACCCGATCACGCTCTTCGCCGTTGCGCGGCAGAAGGATGAGATTTCTAGCGCCGAGCGCGTCCTTGAAAAAGCGAGCGAGATGCTGGGCAAGATGGAAATCCCGGTTGCCGGCGTGCAGGTTGGCATCGGCGACCCAGCAGAGCAGATCGTTCGTATGGGAAACGATTATTCGGTGATCGCCGTTGCCGACTCGGGCAAGAACTGGCTGCGGCGGTTCGTCGTCAAAAACATCTCCTTCAGCGTCATGGGCAAGGCCCATACCTCGGTGCTGAAAATCCGCTAGAGCGGATCAAGTTTAGACGAACCCATTACATGGGTTCGGATACTCTTGTGAATCCGCTCGCTACTATTAAAGAAGACCAGATTCACGCGGTTTTTGGATCGCCAAAGGCGATTCCAACAAACCCCGATCTGGTCTGAGCGACCCTTAGTTTTCTGCACCGTAGAACGCGCGCGGCCGGATGAGGTGCCCGCTGCGCCGCTGCTCGAAGATATGTGCGAGCCATCCGGCGGTCCGGCCGACGGCGAAGATACCGAAACCGGCGCCGCGTGGCAGCTTCAATTGCCGTTCCAAGGTGATCAGGCCGATATCGAGGCTCGGGCGCAGATTGTACGTTGCGCCGAGGTAATCGATCAGGGCTGTCCATTCCGGCGGTGGCGGGCAATGGTCGAGCAACTCCAGCGCGCGCGGATCGCCGTTGGGGTAAAGCGGATGCCCGAAGCCCGGCGGCGGCTCGTCGCCTTCCGGTAGGTCGGGCGGTTTGCCCTGGGCGACAGATCGGGCCGCTTTCCCGACCCAGGACCGGCCGACATCGATGATGCCGCCATGCCGGGGCCCGGAAAGCGCCGCCAGTCCCGTGAGCAGGCAGGCCGGGAGCCAGGCGCCTGTCGAGGCGACGACGCGGGTGGCATAGGCGGAGGCATTGAGCTCGTGGTCGGCGCACAGCACCAGCGCCCGGCGCAGGAGGTCCGGCGCACGCGGATCTTTGGACCAGGCTCGCGCGAGGATGTCGTGAATGAGCAAATCGCCGGGGTCGTCGGTCCCTGCCGCGCTCAAGGCGATCCGCCGCAAAAGCCGGCCGCCCTCCGCCGGGCCGTCCTGTCCGGGCGGTTCGATGGCAGCCTGCGACATCGCCTGCATCATGCGCGTCAGCGGCGTCGCAAGACGGGGCGGCGAAGGCCCGTCGTGTACGGCGGCAGAGGCGGCAACGGGAATGCGGGCAATCCGGCGGGCGATATCCTCCAGGCTGGCGTCCCGCGACAGGGCGACCGCATCGGCGCCGCAGTAATAGAACGCACCGTCCGCAATCCGCGTGATCTTCGACGGCAGCACCGGCTCGCCCCAGTTCAAGGTGGAGGCCGCGATTTCCTTGCGCGACCGGCCGCGCCGCTTGCGGGCCAGCAGCGCGTCGATATCGCGCCGGTCGTAGAGGCTTTTGCGGGCATCCTCGGGGTCCTGAGCGGCCCGCACGAGGCCGCGGCTGACATAGGCATAAAGGGTGTCCCGCGAGACGCCGAGCGTCGCCGACGCTTCCGCCGCCGAAATTTCTTGCGTTTCAGACATATTGATTATCTTGATCAAGATTGACGAAACGTCAAGGGTTTGATTTTTTTACCCGGTAGTGAACCGGGAGTAAAAAATGACGGCATACATCACCAACATCGAAGCGGCATTCAAAGAGGATACGGCCGAGCCTTGGTCCTTGAACGTGACCGGGGAGGGCATTCTGCCGTCCTGGTTCGCCGTAAGCGACTTCGCTGCCGCAACAGTCGGGGCCGCGGGCATCGCGCTTTCCCGCTATGCCGCCAATGGCGGGATGGCAGCACCCGTCACGGTCGACCGGCGTCTCGCATCGCTATGGTTTGGCATGACGATCCATCCGGAGGGCTGGGAGATGCCACCGGTGTGGGATGCCGTTGCTGGCGACTACCAGGCGAAAGATGGCTGGATCCGGTTGCACACCAATGCGGATCACCATCGTGCGGTCGCGCTATCCGTCCTGGGCACGGCGGAGGACCGGGACGAAGTTACAGCTGCCGTCGCGAATTGGGAGGTGGGCAAGCTCGAGGCGGCAATCGTTGCGGCCGGCGGCTGCGCTGCAACGATGCGGAGCCTTGATGCCTGGGCCGATCATCCGCAGGGCGGGGCCGTGGCGCAGGAGCCGTTGGTTGCCTGGGCCGAGCACGATTCCGCGGAACCTAAATCCGAGCCCATCGATCCCGCGCGGCCGCTTGCAGGTCTGCGCGTGCTGGACCTGACGCGCGTTCTCGCGGGGCCGGTGGCGACCCGGTTCCTGGCGGCGTTCGGTGCAGACGTGTTGCGGATCGACCCGCTGAACTACGACGAAGCCAATGTCGCGCCGGAAGTAACGCTGGGCAAGCGTTGTGCCGAGCTGAATCTTCGTGATGCGGATGATCGAAAGATTTTCGAAGGGCTGCTGTCGTCGGCGGATGTCCTCGTCCATGGCTACCGCGCGGGTGCGCTACCGGGTCTTGCTTATGGCCCGGAGGAACGCCGTGCCCTCAATCCCGGTCTCGTCGACGTCTCGCACAATGCGTATGGCTGGACCGGGCCGTGGGCGGACTGGCGCGGTTTCGACAGTCTCGTGCAGATGAGCAGCGGGATTGCGCAACATGGCATGGCGCAGGCCGGCGCGGAAAAACCGGTGCCGCTGCCGGTGCAGGCGTTGGATCACGGCACGGGGTACCTGATCGCGGCGTCGGTGCTGCATGCACTCGCTGCGCGCAGGCAAGGCCGCGTCATGTCAGCCCGCCTTTCGCTCGCCCGGACCGCCCGCCTATTGACGAAAGAACAGACATCGCCAACGGAAGACCCGATCCAGGAAGGCGCCGACGATATCGCTTCGGATGTCGAGAATACGACCTGGGGACCGGCGCGGCGTACTGGCTTTCCCTTGATGGTCGGGGCAATCGTGCCGCGTTGGGATTACCCGGCAACGGCGTTGGGAAGTGCGGTTCCGGCGTGGACTTAGAACGCTTGGCGGTTTGGTGGCGTTGCCGTGCGGCATGACGTAATCTTCTCTCGCACAGGAGATGAACGTCATGTCTGTAAACACCGCTTCGGTTGAAACCCTCGACGCGATCGACGTCAGCGATCCGGGGCTCTATCAGAACGATGTCTGGTACGACCTGTTCGCGCGCCTGCGGCGTGAAGCGCCGGTGCATTACTGCCCGCAGAGTCCCTACGGTCCCTATTGGTCGGTCACGAAGTACGACGACATCATGACCGTGGAGCTGGATCACGACACCTATTCGTCCGATTCCAGCTTAGGCGGCATTCAGCTGGCGGAGCGGCCGATGAATGCACGGACGACAAGTTTCATCCGCATGGATCCACCGCGGCACACCGCGCAACGTAAGACCGTGGCACCCATCGTCGCCCGCACCAATCTGCAAAACATGGAGGTAACGATACGGGAGCGCACCGCCGCCGTATTGGATGGCTTGCCCCGCAACGAGACGTTTAATTGGGTCGATAAGGTGTCCGTCGAGTTGACCACGATGATGCTGGCGACGCTGTTCGATTTCCCGTGGGAAGACCGGCATCTGCTGACCTATTGGTCGGACGTCTCGATCACCAATGTCGACGCGCCGGAAGCGATCGTCCGGACCGAGGAAGAACGCATGGCGGAACTCGACAAGATGGGCGACTATTTCCGCGAGTTGTTCGACGAACGGGCCAAGGCTGAGCCGAAATTCGATCTGATCTCGATGCTGGCGCATACCGAAGCGACACGCGATATGCCGCAGAAGGAATTCGTCGGCAACGTGATCCTGTTGATCGTCGGTGGCAATGACACCACGCGTAATTCGATGTCCGGCGGTCTCGTGGCGCTGAACGATAATCCGGACGAGTATGCGAAGCTACGCACAGACCCGTCGCTGGTCGATAAACTGGTGCCGGAAATCATCCGCTACCAGTCGCCGATCATTCATATGCGCCGCACCGCGACGCAGGATGCGGAGCTGCAGGGGCAGCGGATTGCGAAGGGCGACAAGGTCGTCATGTGGTACGTCTCCGGCAATTGGGACGAAGACGCGATCCCGCAGGCCGACCGGTTCATTATCGACCGCGCCAAGCCGCGCCGGCATCTCGCCTTCGGGGCGGGCATCCACCGTTGCGTGGGCGACCGCCTGGCGGAACTGCAATTGCAGATCCTGTGGGAGGAAATTCTGGGCCGCCAAATGGAGATCGAAGTGATGGGCGAACCGGAACGGCTCTATTCGAACTTCATCCGTGGTATTCGCACGCTGCCGGTGCGCATTCTCGCCTGAACGAGAGATTGCTCAGTCGGCGTAGATGCCAAGAAAATCGTTGATCCAGAAAAACGCGCCGATTCCGGCATTGCTCGCGCACGTTTCATCATTGATTGAATCGCCGACCATGGCGCAACGGGACAGGTCGAGGCTGTAGACGAGCGCCAAATCGGTCAGCATGCCCGGTGCCGGCTTGCGCCAGGGATGGCTAGCTTCGGGCGGATGCATGGCGAGGCGGAAGTCTGTCACCGCGCCGCCGCTAAGATCGTTGACCTGTCGGATGAAATCATATGCCTGTGTTGCCGTGAGGGTACCCGCCGCGACCGATGCCTGGTTCGAAACGATGAAAATCGGGCGACCCCGCAGCCGCGCAAGGGCGTCCATGGCATCGGACACAGGAATGATCCTGCCCTCGGACGTCACGGCAATCTCGTCGTCTTCGACTTCCACAAGCGTGCCGCCGAGATCGAAGAACCAAGCCTGATAATCCGCTGACTTCGGCATAATCGCGACTTCCGGTTGATGGCCCGTGTGCAAACGGTGATCGCCTGCAATAATAGCATCGAAATTACGGGAGAGAACGTCATGGCCAAGGGGCTGTTGGTCGCTGCGTTCGATTTTTCGAGCGCGTATGAAGACGAGTTTCACGATTGGTACGATCTGGAACATGTTCCGGAGCGGCAGGCGGTGCCGGGCTTCGGTGCGTGCGAGCGGTGGATCGGCGATGCCGAGCCGACTTATTCGGTCGCGACCTACGATCTCGATGGAGGCGATGTGCTGCGCAGTGACGCTTACAAGGCCATTGCCTATGGGAACCTGACGGTCTGGTCGAAGCGCGTAACGAGCATGTGCACTCGCTTGATACGGTTCGAGGGCACGCAGATTACGCCGGGCGATGCCGCGGCACCGTCCGGCGCGGGCGGATTGTTGCTCAACGCGATGAACGTTGCCTCGGAGGGCGAAGACGACTTCAACGCCTGGTATGACGAGGAACATGTGCCCGCGCTAACGGCCGTGCCAGGCACGTTGGCGGCGCGGCGGTATCGTTCTGACGAAACGGCGGCAGGTGCGCGCCGTTACGCGGCGATCTATCATCTTGAGTCGCCCGAGGTGACGCGCAGCAAGGCGTGGAAGACCGCAATCGACACGCCCTGGAGCGCTCGTGTGCGTCCGCATTTCCGCGACCATGTCCGTATTCTGACGCGGCGCTATGAGCGGCAAGCATGACCCACAACCTTCGCTTTCAGGTCATCACCTTGCCGGGTCCTTCGTGGGACAAGGTGCTAGCCAACTTTAAATATGTCGAAGAACTGGGTTTCGATCTAGTGACCACGGGCGACCATTTCGTCGACTGGAACAATCCCATCTTGCCCTGGTTCGAAGCCTGGACACTGCTTGCCGCAATCGCGCGGGAAACTACCCGCATCCGCATTGCGACATACGTTACGCAATTTCCACTGCGGAATCCGGCGATGTTGGCGCGTCAGGCCCTGACCGTCGATCATATTTCCGGCGGGCGTCTCGAGGTCGGGCTCGGCACGGGGCTTACTATCGATCCGGCTTACGACATGATCGGGATCCCAAATTACGCGGCCAAGGAACGGGTCGCGCGGTTTCGCGAATATGTCGAGATCGTCGACCGTTTGCTGGTGAACGAAACGACGTTGTTCGAGGGGGAATTCTATAGCGTGAAGGACGCGGTGATGAATCCGCGGCCTGTACAAACGCCGCGTCCGCCGCTTGTTATTGCCGCGCTGGGTCCGGTGATGCTGAAGATCGCGGCACAGTTTGCCGACAATTGGAACAGCATGAGCTTCGAGGCTGAGTTTGAGGCACAACTCGAAGAAACACGGGTGCGCATCGCGCGTGTCGATGCGGCCTGCGAAGCGCTCGACCGGGACCCGGCAAGTTTGCGGCGTTCGTTTCTGATGTTCGATCCGGCGTCGCGCGCGGGTGGCGGTTCGATTACCTACTACGAGTCGGAACGTGTCTTCACCGACAGAGTCGAAGCTTTGTTGAAGCTCGGCATCTCCGAAATCGGTCTCTATTTCCCGACCGTCGATGCGCAACGGCCTATGTTCGAAAAGATTGCGACCGAGATCATCCCGGATCTGAAACGCGCTTAAGCGTCCACCATCTCCGGCATCTCGATCACCCCGGCTTTTAACAGATCCGCGATTTCCGCATCGCTGAAGCCATATTCCGATAGGACCTCCGCGCTGTGTTCGCCGAGGCGTGGCGCTGCGCGGCGGACGCTGGTGGGCGACTTGGAGAGTTTTACCGCGGGACCGAGCGTATCGATCTTGCCAACCGTACTGTGTTCGACTTCGACAATCATGTTGCGGTGGCGGGCCTGTTCGTCCTCGTGCATTTCGGCGGTATCGAGGATCGGTCCGGCGGGGATGCCCGCTTTTTCCATGAGCGGCATCCATTCTGCGCGGGTCTTCTCAAGGAAATACGGCGTCAAGATCTCGCGCACCGCGTCGAGGTTCGCCATGCGTTCAGGTGTCTTGGCGAAGCGCGGATCGTCGATCAGCTCTTCGCGGCTCAGCAGCCGCGCGAGCCGGCCCCAACGCTCATCGTTGCCGGCCGCCACGGTCATCCAGCCATCCTGTGTCTGGAATACTTCGTAGGGACCGCTCAAGGGATGCACGTTGCCGCGCGCTTCCGGCGCTTCGCCGCTACCGACATATTGCGAGGACTGGTGGAATGTTGCCGCGATCCCGGATTCCATGAGCGACGTATCGACAAACTGACCCTCGCCGGTTCGGTTACGATGCTGTAGGGCTGCCAGCACGCCCATCGCGCCGAACATGCCGGTCATGACGTCGCAGATCGGCGCTCCTGTCTTAAGCGGCGGATGCTCGCCGCCATACCCCGTTGTGCTCATCAGCCCGCTCATGCCTTGGGCGATCAGGTCGACGCCGCCCAGATGGGAATAGGGCCCCGTTCGTCCGAAGCCGGAGATGCCGCAATAGATCAGGCTGGGATTGATTTCCTTCAACACCTCGTAACCAAGGCCGAGCCGGTTCATCGTTTCCTTCAGGAAGTTCTCGACCAGCACGTCGCTGCCTTTGACCAGCGTCTTGAAGACGTTCTTGCCCTTTTCGCTCTTCAGGTCGATGGCGATGCCGCGCTTGTTGCGGTTAATCATCATGAAGGACGAGGACTCGCCTTTGAAGGCGGGCACGAAGCGCCGCGTATCGTCACCGCTGCTGGGCCGCTCGACCTTGATCACATCGGCGCCGAAGTCGGCGAGATGCATCGCGGCGGCCGGCCCCGCCAGGTTCATCGTAACGTCCAACACTTTAATGCCCGAGAGCGGGCCTTGCGCTTGCTCTGCCATCGATCGACTCCCGTGTTCTAATTCAGGACGGCCTTCTTGTCCGGACATATTGTGGCTAATATGTGCCCTATAGCGCACCATATTTTTTCGGAGTGACCATGGCTGCTGTGAGTATGGATGAATCCGACCTCGACGTAATAATTATCGGCGCGGGTGTCGGTGGGCTCTACGCGATCCACAAGCTGCGCCAGCAGGGCCTGAAGATCCGAGCCTATGAGGCCGGTGACGGGGTCGGCGGGACCTGGTTCTGGAACCGCTATCCGGGCTGCCGTTGCGATGTCGAGAGCATGGAATACTCCTACTCGTTTGACGATGACTTGCAGCAGGAATGGAAGTGGCCGGAACGCTACGGCACGCAGCCGGAAATTCTCCGTTATATAAATCATGTCGCGGAGCGTTTTGATCTCCTGCGCGACGTACAGTTGAGCACGCGGATCAAGACCGCGCGGTTCGATAGTAAAACCAATCTCTGGACGATCACAACCGAACAGGGCGAGGCGGTTTCCGCGCCCTATTGCATCATGGCGACGGGTAATCTTTCGACGCCCCGGTTCCCGCAGATTGAAGGCATCGACGATTTCGAGGGCGAAAAATACCATACAGGCCTGTGGCCAAAGGAGGGTGTGGACTTCTCCGGCAAGATCGTCGGCGTGATCGGCACCGGTTCGTCCGGCGTGCAGAGCATTCCGCTGATCGCCAAGCAGGCCAAGCATCTCTATGTGTTTCAGCGCACAGCAAACTTCTCGCTGCCGGCGCGCAACGCGCCGCTCGATCCGGAGAAAGAGCGCAAGCACAAGGAAGAATATGTCGAGCGCCGCAAGGCGGCCTACAGCACGCCGTTCGGCATCGCGGGTTATCCGCCGCCCGATAAACGTGCGGCCGAGGCCGAGGCGGAAGAGCGCCGTGCGAACTATGAAGCGAAATGGGCGGAAGGCGGCAGCATATCGTTCCTATTTGCTTATAAGGATCTGCTGCTCAACAAAGAGGCCAACGATACGGCCTCCGATTTCGTGCGCGAAAAAATCCGAGCCACAGTCAAGGATCCCATAACCGCGGAGCTGTTGTGTCCGAACGATCATCCCATCGGCACGAAGCGGCTCATTCTGGATACGGACTATTACGAGACCTATAACCGCGACAACGTCACCTTGGTCGATATCCGCAGCAACCCGATCGAACAGTTTACGGCAACCGGGCTGCAACTGACCGATGGCAGCGCCTACGATGTGGACGCGATCTCCTTCGCCACCGGATTCGATGCGATGACCGGCGCGATGCGCGACATCGATATCAACACCGATCAGGGTAACAACATCCGCGACAAGTGGGAGGATGGCCCGCGCTCCTATCTCGGCATTATGGTCGCCGGCTTCCCCAACATGTTCATGATTACGGGGCCGCAAAGCCCGGGCGTAAAAAGCCAGATGATCATGGCCTGCGAATGGCACGTGGATTTTGCCGCGAACGCGATCGCGCATATGCGCAAAAACGGCCTATCCCGCATGGAGCCGGAAGTTAGTGCGGAAAACGGATGGGTCACGCACAATAACGAGGTTGCCGACAGCACGCTCTATCCGCTGGCGAATTCCTGGTATATGGGCGCCAACATCCCGGGCAAGCCGCGAATCTTTATGCCCTATGTCGGCGGCGTCGAGGCCTACACCAACAAGTGCAACGACGTTGTCGCCAACGGCTACGAGGGGTTCAGTCTGGCGTAGCGGTTGTCTCGACGATGAGGCTAGAAAGGCTTCGCGGTGTCCCGGATTTGCGTCCGGTGCATGATGCGCCGCATCTCTGACGGGAAGGGACCGCGCCGGTGCATGACGCAGCGGTTGTCCCACATGACGAAATCGCCTGCTTGCCATTCGTGATACCAGGCGCAGTCTTCCTTGCGGGCAACTGTCCAAATCTCGTCGAGCAGCGCGTCGGATTCCGCGCGGGACATGCCGTCGACGAATGTCGCCCGATGCTCGCCATTCCATTGACGGCCAAGATAGAGGCATTTGCGGCCGGTCTCCGGATGGGTGCGGATGAGCGGATGCACAGGGCCGGGCGCGTCTTCGATAGTCTTTAGATCGCCCTCGTTCAGGCCGTAGCGCAGTTCGCCTTGCAAGGTATGAGCGTCTTCGTGCTTTAGCTGCAGGCCATCAAGTCGGATTCTCAAATCGTCCGGTAGCGCGTCAAGCAAGGTGTACATGTTCATGTAGCCGGTGTTGCCGCTGCCATCCGTGGGGATTTCCATTGCATACAGCGTGCTCGCTTTCGGCGGCAAATCGGTGTGGCATAAGTCAGTGTGCCAATCGACTTCGGTATCGCCCAGGAAGCCGATGGGATTCCCGTTCTCGACCACGTTAGAGATGACGAAGATTTCCGGATGGTCGCGGTTTGCTTCCGGCTGCCAGGCCATGTTTGGCCCGAAATCCAGCACGCCGAAATGTTTGCTGAACCGGACCAGGTCACCGTCGCTGAGCCGCTGATCCCGCAGCACGATGACACTATGCTGAAGCCATACCTGATGAACCGCATCGAGTGCCGCCGGACTAAGATCTTTGCTCAGGTCGACGCCGCGAATTTCCGCGCCGATGATGTCGGAAAGTGGCTGAACCTCGATACTGTCAAAATCGTTGGGTACGGATTTCAGTTTCGTGGACATGAGCTTCCTCCCTCTGCACCGAACCTTCGCCGCTGCGTGCCTCTTTACTCCCTGGCGATACCTATCGCTGTATAACCACCGTCAACATAGAGAATTTGCCCGTTCACATAGCCGGCCTGCTCACCGGCAAGGAAAGCGGCGGCATCGGCCATCTCCTCAATTTCGCCGTAGCGTTTCAAGGGGATGAGGTCGAGATAGGCCTCGCGCGTGACGTCGGAATGGGCAACCGCGGTCAGCGGCGTTTCGACGGGGCCGGGGCCAATCGCGTTGGCGGTAACGCCGAGAGGTCCGAGCTCCAGCGCCATCTGCCGGGTCAACCCGATTACCGCCGCCTTCGACGTCCCATAGCCGGTGCGGCCGATCCCGGCGCGGAGTCCGGCGATCGACGCGATGTTGATGACGCGGCCGTAACCGCGTTTGACCATTTCTCGAGCGGCCTGTTGCGCGCAATACAGCGTGCCTTCGAGGTTGATCCGCATGATGCGCTGGAAGTCCTCGGGCTTGGCTTCCAGAAACGGCATGTGGTTGGCGATCCCGGCACTGTTCACGATGATATCGACCTGACCGAATTGCCGGACTGTTTCCGCTGTGAGCCGTACCGCGTCGTCGTATTTCGTGACGTCCATGCCGACCGCTATGGCCTCTGTCGGGCCCGCCGCGATACCGCTCGCAACTGCTTCCGCATTCGCCTCGTTGATGTCGGCGCAGACGACGGCCGCGCCCTCCGCGGCGAAGCGTTGCGCGATACCCGCGCCAAGGCCGCTGCCGCCGCCGGTGACGATTGCTACCCGATCCTTGAGCCGCACGTTCAGGCCCTCCTAGCTCAGCGGAGCCTTGGAGGCTGCGGATGCCCGTTGCGCCAGATCTTCGTATTTCGACCAGTCGAGCGGCTGTTCTTTCACCGTATCCGGGTCCCACATCTGCCGTTCCACGCCCAGGACGTTGCCACCATAGACATGAAGGCCGATGGCCGGTTCGTCGCTGGTGCATTCCGCGACATGGACGGCGTCTTCCGGCATGAAGATGACCGAACCCCGTTCCAGCTCGACCGAGCGTTCGTAGGTCAGCGAACCGTCCTCATTGCGTTTGTAGAGCGAGTTCTTCTCCGACCCCGATAGGACGAGGATCGCTGCCCAGGTGCCGTGATTGTGCGGCGGGGTGCGGCGGCCATCGGGGAAACGCACCTTGAGCAGGCTGAGGTTCGGCGAGCGGTAGAATGCTTGCAACGCATTGCCGCCGCTGCCGGTGAGATAGGACATGGCGTCCGCGACGCCGTCGAGGTCGTCCTTGAGCTCGTTGATGACCGCGACCGCCGCCTTATGGGCATATTGTGGTTCCGTCTCTGCAATCGCGCTCGAAAAGCGCGAGACGAGTTCCGCTGTGTCCATGACTTACTTCTCCCGTGTGTGCTGTATTCCTGCCGTCATATTACGGCAATTGCTGCGATGCGAAAGCCCGCGACGAAAATTGCGATGTTCGGCGCCGCCAGAGGTCCTTAGAATTGCGGCGGTCGAAATTGAAAAAAGTAAAAACCGATGTCCGTATTTACACCGGGTGCCCCGTACGAACCTGTCGCTGTTACGCCGCGAGACCGCACTTCAGACAGCGAAATGACGGCAAGGGCGCAAGAGTATCTGGATGAAATATCCGCGCGTCAGACCATTCGCGATTATGTCAGTGACCCGGTGCCGCGATCGGTAATCGAAACCTGCATCCGCGCCGCGGGACAGGCGCCGAGCGGCGCTAACCACCAACCCTGGCATTTCGCCGTTATCGGCGACGCCGAACTAAAACGCCAGGTCCGGGAAGCCGCCGAAGCGGAGGAGCGGGCGTTCTATAATGGCAAGGGAAGCGAGGAATGGCTGGCCGCTCTGTCGCCGCTCGGAACCGATCCCGCCAAACCGTTCCTGGAAATCGCACCATGGCTGATCGTTGTATTTGCCGAACGCTATGGCGAGGATGCCAAGGGGCAACGCTACAAGAATTATTATATTTCGGAATCTGTCGGCATCGCGTGCGGGTTTCTCATTTCGGCGCTGCATCATGCGGGGCTTTCGACCTTGACCCATACGCCCAATCCGATGCGATTCCTGAACGATGTGTGTAAGCGTCCGGACCGGGAACGTCCGTTTCTTATTCTCGTCGCCGGGCACCCGGCTGCGGATGCCGCCGTGCCGAAGAAATCGTTGTTGAAAAAACCATTGGACGAAATTGCGAGTTTTTTGTGAGGCATAAAGGCTGTAAATCGCGCGTCGGCTTCGATGTCCATGCCCACCGTGATACAGTTTAGCGGCTAAAATTTAGGAGGCTGTCATGGGCGAATATTACAATCTAGGTTCCTATTCCTGGCCGATCACCACGGCGAATGCGGACGCGCAGCTCTGGTTCGACCGGGGCATGGCCTGGTGTTACGGCTTTAATCACGAAGAGGCGATTGTCTGCTTCGAACGCGCGTTGGAGCACGATCCAAACTGCGCGATGGCGCATTGGGGCGTCTCGTATGCGATAGGACCGAACTATAACAAACCATGGGAAGCCTTTGACGACGAAGATAAAACCAGTTCTTTAGCTCAGGCTCTCTCGTCATCTTCTGCCGCCGTGGCGGCGGTGTCCGGAGCGAGCGCTATCGAACAAGCGTTGGTTGGCGCGCTCGCCAAGCGGTACCCCGCAAGCCCATCCGAAGAGGATTTTGGCCCGTGGAATGACGGGTATGCTGACGCGATGCGTGCTGTCTATCAGGCGCATCGGGATAATGTCGACATCTGTGCGCTGTTCGCGGAAGCGATCATGAATCGGACGCCGTGGGACTTGTGGGATCTGGAAACCGGCGAGCCGACGGAAGGCGCGAGCACGCTGGAGGCGGTCGAGGTGCTGGAGACCGCGTTTCGGGATCTGGATGGCAAGGGCGCGAACCGGCACCCGGGGCTGCTGCATATGTATATCCATCTGATGGAAATGTCGCCGCATCCGGAAAAGGCGTTAAAGGCGGGCGATCGTTTGGTCGATCTGCTGCCGGATGCGGGACATCTGGTGCATATGCCGACGCATATCGACGTGCTGTGCGGGCAATATCAGGATGTGGTGGAGCGCAACTCGGCCGCCATTGTCGCCGACCGCAAGTTCCTGAAGGAAGCGGGCGCGATGAATTTCTATTCGGCCTATCGCTGCCACAACTATCATTTCAAGGTGTATGGCGCGATGTTTCTGGGCCAGTACGAACCGGCCATCGAAGCCGCTGAAGAAATGATCGAGACTCTGCCGGATGCGCTGTTGAAAACAGGATCGCCGCCGATGGCTGACTGGCTGGAAGCCTTCGTGCCGATCAAGCAGCATGTGCTGATTCGGTTCGGCAAGTGGGATGGCCCAGCCCTTGCCCCAGGACGAGGAGCTGTACTGCGTTACCCTGGCGATGATGCGCTACGCCCGGACCGTGGCTTTCGCCGCAAGCGGTCAGATCGAGGCCGCTGCAGCCGAGCGCGAGGCCTTTCTCGCTACCCGTGACCGGGTGCCGGAAAGCCGTATGCTGTTCAACAACACCTGCCTCGATATTCTTGCGGTCGCCGAGTCGATGTTGAACGGTGAGTACGAATACCGGCGCGGTAATTTCGACGAGGCGTTCGCCCATTTGCGCAAAGCGATCGAGCTAGACGATACGATGCCCTATGACGAACCGTGGGGCTGGATGCAGCCGGTCCGTCATGCGCTCGGCGCGCTATTGATGGAGCAGGGGCGGGTCGAGGAAGCGGAGGCGGCCTATCGCGCCGACCTTGGTTTCGACAAAACGTTGCGCCGTGCCTGTCAGCATCCGGACAATGTCTGGAGCCTGCACGGCCTGCACGAATGTCTGATGCGGCGGGGCGAGACGGTGGAAGCGACGATCATCAAGCAGCGTCTCGATCTCGCCGTCGCACGGGCCGATGTGCCCATCGAGGCGTCCTGCTTCTGCCGCCAAGAACGCGCGGCCTAAACTGTAAGCAATACGAACCAAAACCGGAAGGAACGAGAAGGTATGAGTGAGCAACCCGTCCTAATCGACGTCGATGCCAGAGGCGTGGCGACGGTGACTTTGAACCGCCCGCACCGCAACAACGCGTATAACGACGCGATGATTCAGGGACTGCTGGACGGCGTCGGCCGCTTGGCAGTGGATGACAAGGTGCGGGTCATCGTCCTGCGTGGCACCGGAAACTATTTCCAGGCCGGCGCGGACCTGAAATGGATGAACGACCTGTCGAAGCAATCGCTGGATGCCAACCTCGCGATGTCGACCATCACGACGGACGCCGTGCGCCACCTCAATGCTTGCCCCAAACCGACGATTGCCCTGGTGCATGGCGGTTGTTTCGGTGGCGGGCTGGGAATGATGGCGGCGTGCGATATCACCATCGCGTCGGAGGAAACGCAATTCTCCATCACCGAGGTGCGCTGGGGCCTCGTCGCCGGACCGATCCTGCCGCAGCTTTGCGATGCGATGGGATTGCGCGCCTTGCGCCGCTTTGCGCTGACGGCGGAGAAGTTCTCCGTTCAGACCGCGAAGGAATTCGGCTTCGTCCAGGAAATTTGCGCCACCGGCGCGCTGGACGAGGCGGCGGCACCGGTTATCGATGCGCTGCTGAAATGCAGCCCCAGCGCAATCGCCGAAACCAAGGCTTTTATCCTGCGGACCGCGGCCCACAATGTCGACGATGAGGCGGCGCCTGGTATCGCCCTGGCGCATGCGATGCGCCGACGCACCGAGGAGGGGATCGAGGGCCTTGCCAGCTTCAACGAGCGTCGCGAGGCGTCCTGGTATCCAGGGGCATAGGACGAAGATAAGGGAGCGCCATGCAGACAACGCCGCTTACCGACGGATTCGCAATCAAAATTGAGGGCGTCGATCTTTCCCGCCCGATGGATGCCGCTACGTTCGAGGCGATCAAGTCGCTATGGATGGAACATGGCGTCGCGGTCTTTCCCGACCAGGTGCTGGACGACGACGCGCTTGTCGCGTTTGCCGCGCAATTCGGCCCGCTCTTTGTGCATGCACAGTCCTCGCTGCTGTCGTCGAAGCGCAAGGAGGTCATGGAACTCTCCAACCTGGAGGGTGCGGAGCGCCGCACCGTGCATGATCTCGATTGGCACACCGATCAGACCTACACACCGCAGCCGGTGTTCGGAACGATGCTGTATGGTCTGGTTGCGCCGCGGGAAGGGGGCGAGACCCATTTCGCCGACCTTGCTGGCGCCTATGCCAGCTTGCCGGACGCGCTTCGCACGCGGATCGACGGCGTTAAGGCCGTCTATTCCGCGGAGCCTCGTCCCACGGTGCGCGAAACGCCACTGACCGATGCGGAGCGCGCGCGGATTCTGGACTGCGCCCATCCCATCGTCCGCACGCATCCCTACCTGAAACGCAAGGCAGTTTATCTTAGCCCGCTGCATCTCAAAACGATTGGTGATTTGTCGGAAGAAGAGAGTGTGGCGCTTATCAACGAGTTGACCGCGCACGCAACGCAGCCTGCGCACCTCTATCGCCACAAATGGACCGTTGGCGACGTGGTGATGTGGGATAACGCCCAGATCATGCACCGCCGCACCCCGTTCTCACCCGACGAGCCGCGCCATCTGAAGCGTACCGGCTTTTACTTCCCGGACGAGCACGCCGTGCCGTTTTAGGACAGTGTATGAACCGCTTCGAAATATGGGCGATTTCGTTCAGCGCACGCTGATCGCCTGCGCGGGTGGCGGGGGCAGGGTCGATTCGATTAGTTCGGATAGGAAGGTTAGAAGCGAACTCGTTAGCGGGTCCTTGTTCGCTTCGGTAAGCGACGCTCGTGCTGCCATCGGCGGCTGGAACGACGGTTCGTGCGTAAGAACCAACTCATCTGCATCCGCGGTCGCCGGTGCGGTCGGTTCCGATACGCTTGTAACAAGTTCCTCTTCGGGATAACCGTCCGGGAAAATCTGCGCTCGAAGGGAGCGATACTCCGCAACCGACCAGCCTACATCCTCCAGTCGAATGGTGCGCCCGGTTGCATAATGTCCATACGCCGAATATGCGAAGGGGCTTGAATAACAGGTATGGGAGCCGCCGCAGAAATCGTCTCCGGCAATGGGGTTCCCGGTAAGCATGTCGTCCACGATCGAGAACGCTTTTCGCGCTGCCGCCGTTTTGGGACGTTGCGCCAGTGACTGAAGCGTTTTTACGCGTGCTTCGCACTCGATCAGAAGGTACCGCCAGCACAAGATGTCGAGTTCTTGTCTCGAGGTTCTGATTTCGGCGTGGGTAAGACTAAAATTCTTTAGTGAAACCTCGGTCAGGTTCCACAGCGTATCCCAGAAACTCGTTCTGAAGTACTGCCGGCCCCGTACATGAGCGCGCAGACGCGCCACGGCGTTACGCGCTGCAAATATGGTGCACGACCGATCACACTGCCGCACCCAATCCAGTGAGAAATCTACTTCGGGAAACTTCTTAGAGACAGCTACGGAAAGCAAAGTCAAAAAAGTATCAAACGAAATATTATCTTCTGAAATGTAGTAATTGTAATAGTACCTGACTTCCAATTCCATCGGCATCCCGTTCGTTGCGGGATGGCCATCGACTCGTGCCTGAAGCGCTTCGCTGATTTTCCGAAACATTCCGGAGGTGACGACCTTGGGTAGTGTGTACGCGGTTTGGAGCACTGCTTTTTCTTCTGACTGCTGATGGTACTATTGTAGCGATTGGGCTATTTCATACCAACAAAATGTGAATATAGAATTACTATGTGAGTGACCGATTTTGAAGCCGACCCTCGCTTGACCGGCTATGGATGACGTTTCGACTGCAAATGCTGCGTGGCGCGAGCGATGTGATCCGAATCCATGCTGAATTGATATAATATCGCCGGATTTCTTCTGATTTCGCATGGCTTCCCGCCTGAGTTTTAGTTCGATGATACGTACTTGCATAGCGTAGGAGCGACAGTTGGAGTATTTTCGATTGCATAACGCTTCATGCAATCTGCATACCAATGTAGCGGATAAAAATCCAATTTTTTTCAGCTGTTTGCACCTATTTATTTGCACATTTTGTAGTAGTCGGCATAAAAATTACCCAAAAGAGCAAATTTTTACTAGCACTGAGCAGAATATTCCCCAAACCGCAACCTGAAGGTGGTGGAAACGCACAACTGACGAGCGGATTCGGTGGCTGCTTGCGAATCCCCTATGATTCTCAACGGTAGAGAAGATTCGTCGATACTCTGAGCCGCCATTTTTAAGCTGCCGGTAAGGTTAGAGTGTCGGCCGTTGCCGCCTGCCACATGCGGATACGGGCGGCCATGTCACGCACGCGGTCGCGGTGCGCCGGGTCGTCGTAGAGATTCTTCATTTCGTGAGCGTCGCTGTTGAGGTCGTAGAGTTCGCATTGGTCGCCCGGCGATAGATTCAGCTTGTACCGCTCCGGCGTGATCACGCTGCGCCACGGCATCGAGACCATGCGGTTGATCTCCGGACTGCCGAGATTGCGGTCGCCCATGCCGTCCCATTCGACGAAGACGTCGTTGGTGCCCAAATCAGCTTCGCCACGTAACACGCCGGTCCGGCTGGTACCGTGGATGTTGGGTAAAGATTCCGCGCCCGCGAATTCGAGCAGTGTCGGCAGGATATCCACGTGGCTGATCGACCCCGGGATTCGGGTCGACGCGCCCTTGTTGAGCCAGGGAACGTGAATCAGCAACGGTACCCGCGATGCTTCTTCGTAGAGATTGCGCTTCTCACACATGCCGTGATCACCGGCCATCTCGCCATGGTCGCTGGAGAAGACGATAATCGTATTGTCCGCCTGACCGGTTTCCTCTAGAGCCGCGAGAATTTTGCCGAGCTGACGGTCGACCAGAGTGACGTTGGCGAAGTACTGCGTGCGCAGCTTGCGCCATCCCGCTTCGCTCGTCGTGTCGTGCGCATCGCCGCCGGCGAGGCCGAGCGGATTGTTGCCACCGCCGAGGTAGAAATCGGCGCGCAGCCGATTAACCAGCGAACCTGTATCCGGCCGCTGCATGAAGGCGGGGCCGACTTCGATGGCATCGTGGTCGTAAAGATCGTTGAGCGGTCCGGTATAGGGCGGGTGCGGCTCGAAGAAATTAACCTGCAGCAACCAAGGCTTCCCGGTGTTCGGACCGGAGGGATAATCGCGGATGAATTTGGACGCAACATGGCCCAGGAACCCAGCTTGCGTTTGTTCCTCCGTCAATCCCGCACCACCGGCCCAGGCCTCGTAACTTGTCGTCCAAGGTGGCGGCTCCACTCCGTGCTCACGCAGCCAGTCGTTATAGGCCGGTTCGATGTTACGGTATTCCTTTTTGCTGTAATCCCTGCGATGGAAATCCTCGATTGCGATCCAGGTATCGAACCCGCGTTGGGCGATGACGTCGTCGCCGAGATGCCACTTGCCCATATGCGCATTGTAATAATCGTCCGGCATCAACTCACCAAGCGAGGGTGTATCGGCGGGTAGGGGGATCCGGTTCCGCACCACACCGGTCGCATGCGGATAGAGCCCGGTCATGAGAGAACCGCGCGAGGGCGTGCAGACGGGTTGGGTGCAATAACAGTTCTCAAAGACGAAGCTGCGCGCCGCCAGCGCATCCATGTGGCGCGCATCGATCCAGCGGTTGCCATAGGCTGCCATGGAATCCAGCCGTTGCTGATCGGTCAGAACAAAGAGGATGTTGGGTTGCTTAACGCTCATCGATTGTCATCGGCCTCGTATTGATCAATTCTCAATCGGCACGCCCTGACTGATCAGGACACCGCGCAATTTCTGGATGATCGGGAAAATTTCCTGGTTCCAATCCGCACCCTGACGGTCGAAGGCTTTTTGCTCCTGTTCGACGATATGCCGGTCCTCGGCGAAGATGCCATCCGTGAACCAGGCAATAAAAGGCCACATCAGATGGATGAGACCGGGCACGGACGGTGCGCGGATACTCATCAGGCCATAGGTGTGATTGATCCGCTGTTCCCGGTCGATGGGAATATAGACATTCCAGAGCGAGAGCTCGGGTTCCGTCGAGCCAGCCTTCCAGAATTTCAAAGTCTGATAGGGGTAATCGGTGCGGATGGTCATGAGGTCGCGCTGGGTGTCGTCGGTCTGTTTCGTCGCGCGGCCGATCATGAATTTTTCACCGAGCGGCTGCTTACCCCGTGTCCGCCGGAAGGTATAATCTGCCTCGACCCAGTCGTCGCCTTCCCGCAGTTCCAGGAAGACGGTCTTGATACCGCCCATCAGCCGGCGGTGCAGGAACTGGTGGTTCATGTCCATCAGGTTCTCATGCATGAACGAGTAATGGCAGGCGACTCGGCGGTCGAGGACACGGGTCTTGTAGCGCCGGTCCGCGTAAGCGGGGACAATGGGAAATTTGGCAGACGATGCTTTCGATTCGTCACCGGTGAAGACGAAGATGAGCCCGCTTGCCTCGCGGCAGGGATATCCGCGGACCCCGTTCGGTAGCGTGCGTTCCTTGTCGAGATACGGCACGCTGACGCAAGCACCGGAGGCATCGTAGGTCCAGCAGTGGTAACCGCATTGCAGCAACTCGCCTTCGACCGTGCCGCCGCTCAGCGGTACCTGGCGATGGGCGCAGCGATCTTCCAGTGCGAATAGGGTGCCACTGGTGGTTCTCACGATAACGATCGGATCGCCCGCGAACTGGGTGCCGAACGGTTTGCCGCGCTTCACATCGCGCGACCGGGCGAGCGGATACCAGTGATCGGGATGAATGCCGGTCTTTCTCAGGTCGCGCGTTGCGGACGCGTGGGGTACTGGTTGGGTGATCGTTTCGACAGGCTCGGGAAGAGACATTTTGGAGGCACCGCTTTTCGTTAATCCGTATCTCCCAAGAGACCGGCGTCGCTTGCTCACCCCCACTTCGCACGCTCCAGGATAGGCCGGAGCGTAGCGGTTCTCGATAGCCGTCGCCATAGAAATGATCGGGCGCCACGGGTTTGCCCGATGCTGCTGGACCTTGTTCTCGGGCTGTATATTGTTCTGCACCGCTCGATCACTCCTGTATCCGTCGCGCGGCCGGTGGATTCTCTGTTTGGCGCTCGCGCTCGGCCTTTTTTTGCGGTGCGCACGCTGAGCAATTTGCAATCGCAAGAACGTCCGCGCGCGGGAGCCCGATATCGTTAAGTGTGTGCTCGTCCAAGGCTTCGAGTGAGGCGATGGTTGAGTGGTGGCGGTAAACCTTTCTGGCAAAGCGAACCGCGTTGATGAGTTGACCCATGACGTGCCTCATTCCGATCATCGATTTCGAGCGTTGCGCCCCTTCAATGCGTTCTTTTGTAAATGAGCGATGTTTCTGATCGATTTCACGCTTCGAGGATCGTGTTTCAATTGTTGCAGGCCATTGGGCTAAGGTAGCTTGAAGAAACAGTTCGAAGAGGCGTCCATGACAGAAGCGGAAGACCTTGTTCTGGTTGAGAGAAAAGGTGCGGTAGCAATTGTCACAATGAACCGCCCCCATGCGCTAAACGCACTGTCGCGGGCGTTGCGGAAGGCGCTTGCTGCGGCGATAAATACGCTGGATGAGGATCCGGACATCCGTGCTTTGGTCCTAACCGGTGCCGGGAACCGGGCTGGACCTAAAGGAACTGGGCGCTGATCCGGCGGCGCTTGGCCCTGTCGGCAAGAAGCGGGCGGAGGATGATCCGTTAAAGGTGATCGAAGGATGTCGTCATCCCGTCATCGCCGCGGTTAATGGCGTTGCCGTGACCGGTGGTTTTGAGATTGCGCTGGCTTGCGACATTCTACTCGCCTCAACGACCGCGCGATTCGCCGATACCCATGCGCGGGTCGGTGTTCTTCCGGGCTGGGGCTTGTCGCAGAAACTGCCGCGGATCATCGGCCCTTCCCGGGCGAAGGAAATGTCTTTCTCCGGCCGCTTCATCGACGCGGGCATGGCGGAAGCTTGGGGACTGGTGAGCCACGTTGTCGCGCCCGAGGCGCTGCTTGGTGAAGCAATTGCGCTTGGTACCGACATAGCCGAGGCAGATCCCGTGTTTTTGCAAAACCTTAAGCGGCTCATCGACGACGGGCTGGGCGGGACGTTGGCTAATGGCCGGGCGTTGGAGACAACGCGTTCCGCTGAATGGAATCGCGCGCAGACACCGCAAGCACTGGAGGCGCGGCTTGAAAATGTCTTCGCCCGGGGCCGTAAGGAGGAAGCATGATAACGCGGCGGATTTACGAAGAAGAGCACAGCATTTTCCGCGAGACGGTACGACGCTGGGCGGAGAAGGAAGTGTTCCCGCACGGCGAAAAATGGCGCGAGGACGGGATCGTCAGCCGCGATATCTGGCGGAGCGCCGGCGAGCAGGGGTTCCTGTGCATGTATGCCGACGAAAAATACGGCGGTCTCGGCGTCGACGATTTCCGCTACGACATGATTCTGTCGGAAGAAATCGCCCCGCGCGAGCAAGGGCTGTTCATCCCGCTGCACAACCGGATCGTCGGCCCTTATATCCACAAGTCCGGCAGCGACGCGCAGCGCGACCGCTTCATGCCGGGTGTCGTCTCCGGCGAAACCGTCCTCGCCATTGCCATGACCGAGCCTGGCACCGGCTCCGACCTTGCGGGCATCAAAACGAGAGCCGAGGACAAGGGCGATCACTGGCTGTTGAACGGCTCCAAGACCTACATCTCGAATGGGTTGCTGGCGGGTTTGGTCGTTGTCGCCGCGCGCACCAATCCGGAAAAATCCCACGCCATCGGCCTGTTCCTCGTTGAGGATGGTATGCCTGGGTTCCAGCGCGGACGGAAATTGAAAAAGCTCGGCCTGCATTCCCAGGACACCGCTGAATTGTTTTTCGAGGACGTTAAAATTCCGAAGGAGAACGTACTCGGCGATCCGGAGCAGGGCTTCAAGCTGATGATGACCAACCTAGCCGAAGAGCGGCTGATGGGCTCGGTCGGGTTCCTCGCTCATGCCGAGCACGGGTTCGCGATTACGATGGAATACATTCAGGAACGCCGCGCCTTCGGGCGCGCCATCGGGACGTTTCAGAATTCCCGTTTCAAAATGGCCGAGATGCGGACCAAGCTCGATGCGGCCTGGGCTTTCGTCGATCATTGTGCGATGGAGCATATGAACGGTGACTTGACGGCCGAGATGGCGGCGGAAGCGAAACTGTTCGTCTCCGAACTCGAAGGGTTCGTCGCCGACGAATGCCTCCAACTCCATGGCGGCGCCGGCTATATGGCCGAATACGAAATCTCCCGCGTTTTTGCCGACGCGCGGATCAGCCGGATTTACGCTGGGTCCTCGGAAATCATGAAGGAAATCATCGGGCGCAAGCTTGGCCTCGATGACCGCAAGCGTAACTGAGGGCGCAATCACACCAACAGTTGCAGCGCTTGGCGTGGCTTGGCCGTTATCGCTAGGATGGCGCCGTCGCAGACAAAGGAGAACACAGCACGATGAGTGAGCGGGAATACGATGTGGTTGTCGTCGGGGCGGGGTTCGCGGGGATGTATCTGCTGCATCGGCTGCGCGGGCTGGGCTTCAAAACGCGGGTCGTCGAAGCCGGGTCGGATGTTGGCGGGACGTGGTATTGGAACCGTTATCCGGGCGCTCGGGTCGACATCGAGAGCATGCAGTATTCTTATCAGTTCGACGAAGACTTGCAGCAGGAGTGGCAGTGGTCCGAGCGCTATTCGCCGCAGCCGGAATTGCTCAAATATGCGGGCCATGTCGCCGACCGTTTCGATCTGCGTCGCGACATTCAGTTCGACACGCGGATTGGTTCGGCGCGATATGATGAGGCGACGTCGCGCTGGACGCTTGAAGCGGAAAACGGCGACAGGTTCGTCGCGCGCTTCTTCGTCATGGCGACGGGGTGCCTGTCCAAGCCAAACTGGCCGCAAATCGAGGGTCTCGGCAGCTTTGCCGGGCCGACCTACCACACCGCACTGTGGCCGCACGAGAAGGTGGATTTCACTGGGCAGCGGGTCGCCGTCATCGGCACCGGTTCTTCCGGCATCCAGTCGATTCCCGTGATCGCCGAGCAAGCGGCCGAACTGTTCGTGTTTCAGCGCACGCCGAATTACGCCATACCCGCGCACAATCAGCCGCTCGATCCCGTATACGAAAAAAAGGTCAAATCCCGCTACGCCGAGTTCCGCACCGAAGCGAAACAGACGCCGCCGGGCATTCATGGTCGCTTCCGCGTCGGCAATGCGATGGACGCGACACCGAAACAGCGCCAGGCCGAATACGAACGGCGCTGGGATGCGGGTGGCTTGTCCTTCATGGGGTCGTATGGCGACCTCATGTTCAATCAGGATTCGAACGACACGGTTGCCGATTTCGTGCGCGGCAAGATCCGTGAAATTGTGAAGGATCCAGATGTCGCCGAGAAGCTGTGCCCGAAGAATATCATCGGCGGCAAACGGCTCTGCATCGATACGAGTTATTACGCCACCTACAATCAGGAGCACGTCCACCTGATCGACGTGAAGGAACGGCCCATCGAGGCGATCACACCGACATCGGTCCGGGCGCATGGTCGCGACTATGAAATCGATGTGCTGGTCATTGCGACTGGGTTCGACGCGATGACCGGGGCGCTGACGGCGGTCGATATTCGCGGCAAGGACGACGCCAACTTGCGCGAACGTTGGGCTGACGGGCCGAGCAGCTATCTGGGCCTTGCGATGACGGACTTCCCGAACCTGTTCACCGTGACGGGCCCCGGCAGCCCGTCGGTTTTCACCAACATGCTTCCGACGATCGAACAGCATGTCGATTGGATCGTTGACTGCCTCGCCTATATGAAGGACCGCAACTACACCGCCATCGAGGCCGAACCGGACGCCGAGAAGGCGTGGTGGGACCACCATCAGGAAGTCTCCAAGATTGGTCTCAAGACCACGACGGACAGCTGGTATCTCGGTGCAAATGTGGAAGGCAAAGCCCGCGTCTTCATGCCGTATTACGGCGGCTTTCCGACTTATTGCCAAAAATGCGAGGAAGTGGCGGCCGGCGGCTATGAAGGTTTTGCATTCGGGTGACTGAGCGCAGCGATCTGAACGGCCAGCGTTTCGACGTTATTGTAATCGGCGGTGGGATCAATGGCGCCAGCAGCGCACAGCACTTAGCCGCGGAAGGATACTCGGTCCTTCTTGCAGACAAGGGCGATTTCGCGTCGGGGTCCAGTGGGCGCTCGACGCGGATGCTGCATTGCGGATTACGCTATTTCGAAACCCCGAATCCAGTACGCGACTTTCTGTTCAGCCCGTCGCGCTTCCGTACGGCGCTGACGATGGCCAGGGCGTCGATGGAGACGCGGGCCGAGCTGGCGACGGATTCGTCCAGCCGTTTGGTGCCTTACACGCTTTGCTTTCCGGTCTATAAGAACGGGCCTTACAAACCGTGGCACCTCGACTTTGGTTTCAAGATACTTGGCGCGCTGGGCCCGAAATCCGTGCCACTTGACTACCGTCGGCTTCCTGCGCGAGAAGCTTGTGAGCTGCCGCTTGTCAGCGCGCTGGCTGCGCAGGAGCAATTGCTGTCGGTGGCAATGTTTCGGGAATATATGCTCGACTGGCCGGAGCGCTTTTGCATCGATGCGGTGCTCGACGCGGAGCGCATGGGTGCAACGGTTCGCAACTACACGATGGCGAGTCTTATCGAGCGCGACGCGCAAGGATTCTGGCATGTCGGGCTGACAGATGCAGACGGAGCCGTGTCGGTGACTGCGCCCGTGGTTCTGAACATGGCCGGTATTTGGATCGACCAAGTGAATCGGACGGGCACGGCGGAGCGGGAACCAGCACGGCTCATTATTGGGACCAAGGGGTCGCATATCGTCGTCCAGTTGCCGCCAGAATATCGCGATTACGGTATCGCTGCCGTCAATAGTATCGGCGAGCCGCATTATTGTTTGCCCAGTCAGGGCGGTTACCACCATATCGGGCCCACGGAAACCGTCTATGAAGGCGACATCGACTATATTCGTGTTACTCAGAATGAGGTTGCGTTCCTGTTGGCAGAGACGAAACATGTATTGCCGGGACTTGGGCTCGACGAGACCGATGTCATATACAGCTGGGCTGGCGTCCGTCCTCTGACGTTCGATCCTAAGGTGCCAAAGGGCAACCGGTCGCGGGAGATCCACGATCTGACGGCTCAGGGATTGCCCAACGTGCTCGCCATGACGGCGGGACCGGTGATGAGCCATCGGTCCGCCGGGCGTGAAATGGCAGCGGCAGTCAGGCGCTTAGCAGCGCCCTCCGGTCAGGCTCAAACGCCGGATTACCGACCGCGTCACTTGCCGGAAGATACGAACGCGCTACCGCTCATCTCGGGGGACGAGAGCGTGAGGGTTTCGCATCTGGGTTACGTGGTGGAAAACGAGCATGCACGCGAGTTAGACGATATTCTTTTTGCCCGAACCGGTCTCGGTTATCGGCACCGGCTGACGGAAGCGTATGTCCGCAAGGCAGCGGAAGCTGTCTCTGCACATCTCGGCTGGGACGCCGGAGAGATTAATCGGCAGGTCGAAGCGGTAACCGCTCGGATGTCCTCGACATACCAACCGGCGGCTTTGAAGGGTTTGCGTTCGGCAAGGTGAATTTGACGTTTCGTGTGCATTTCCGTGTTAGGATAACGCCATGAGCGACACCGCATACCACAAGATGCGCACCGACACGGCGCCGGCACCCAAAGGGTGTCCGGTGGATCATGAATTCTCGCCGTTTGCCGAGGATTATCTACAAGATCCTTATGCCGAGTTGGAGAAGCTGCGTGGTGACGCGCCCGTCTTTTATTCCGAGGAATTGGGTTATCTGGTTCTGACGCGGATGGCGGACGTGGTGGACGTCTTCCGCAAGCCGGACATTTATTCGTCGGAGAACGTGCAGGATCCGGTCTTGCCGATCTGCGATGCGGCGGCGAAGGTGCTTGGCGTGCCCGACTACAATCCCATCGCGGTCATGTCGAACCGGCAGCGGCCCGATCACACACGTATTCGCAAACACACCCAAGCAGGATTTTCGAGCCGGCGCATCGAGGCGCTCGAGCCGTTCATCCGGCGGCGCTGCGAGGCGATGGTGGATGAGATGCTCGCGAACGGTGCGCCTTCCGATTTTGTGAAATGGGTCGGTCATCCGCTACCGGGCGAGACGATCTTCCGCTTCATTGGGTTTCCCGAAACGGATGATAAGAAACTCAAGGAATGGACGACGAACCGTCTCGCCTTTACCTGGGGCAAGACGACGGAGGCGGAACAGGTCGACATCGCCGAGAAGATGCTGGCCTACTGGCGCTACTGCGTGTCGTTTGTGAAAGCGCAGCACCAAGCGCCCGCCGACGACTTTACGTCGGAGTTGCTGGCTGGACACGACGCGGATCTCGACGACCTGACCTATAAGGAAGTCGAGTCCATTGTTTATGGCCTGTCGTTTGCCGGGCATGAAATCGTCAGCAACATGTTGAGCAACGGGCTGATCAGCCTGCTTTCCGATCGCACGCAATGGGAAGCGGTCTGCGCGGACCCTGGTCTCATCCCCAATGCGGTGGAGGAGATCCTGCGCTGCAACTCGCCACAGACGAGCTGGCGGCGGGTCGCGACGCAAGACACGGAACTGGCCGGGTACAAGATACCGGCCGGGACGCAGATCTTCCTTTCGCTTGGCTCAGCCAATCACGACGAGACACTGTTTGAAGATCCGCGCACTTTCGATATCGAGCGTGAAAATGCCAAGACCCACATTGCCTTCGGCCGGGGTATTCATTTCTGCCTCGGCAGCCGCCTCGCAATCATCGAAGCGAACATCACCCTGGAGATCCTCGCCAAAAAGGTGCCGTCGCTCAATCTCGTGAAGGACCAGCGCTTCAGCTATTTTCCAAACTTCACCTTCCGTGGTCCCAAAGAACTCTGGCTGACCTGGTCGGCCTGAAATCAGGCGTTAAACACAGCGGGACTTTCATGAAGCTTTATTACACGCCGAACTCTCCCTATGCCCGCATGTGCCGGATCACCGCCGAACTGGCGGGACTGACGGACCAAATGGAACTGGAATGGGTGACGCTGCGCTCGCCGGACAATCCGGTTATCGCCCTGTCGCCGCTGGGCCGGGTTCCGGCCTTGGTTGGTGGCGAATTGGTCCTGACCGAGGCGCGGCACATTTGCGCCTATCTGGATGAGAAAGGCGGCAAGGCGACAACGGTGGCGGCCTATGGCAATTGGCAAGCGCTGGCGGCGGAAGCCGAGGCGCTCGCCTTCCTGGATGCCGTTACCGTCTGGTCGCGCGAGGTGCGGCGTGCCGACGATGTCCAGTCGGACTTCCTGCTGGAGGTTGCGGACGAACAGGCGCGGCGTGAGCTGTCCCACTTGGATGCCGCTCTGGACGCGCCGGAGGCTGCTCCGCCGTTAAATTTCGAGACGATCTGCTTGCTGACGGCGCTGGGTATGATGCGGTTTTATGAGCTGGTGCCGGATTGGCGCGACAGCTATCCCAGAGTGGCCATATGGTCGGACGCTTATGACGCGCTACCCATCGTCGTGGGTACTGCGCCCAACGCTGCCTCCCTTCGGCCGCTAACGCGGTAGCCGGCCAGGCCCCGCTGCTTACATTTTTCTGCGTAAAATGGTAGGATCTCTCCTTCGAAAGGAGCGTTCCAGTCGATGGCTAAGCGCAAAAGGTCCAACGGTATCGCCGCAGTCGTTTTCGCCAAGGTGTGGGCTATCGCCTGTCTGCTTGCTATTGCGGCAGGAGGCATAGGCGCGCAATCTGCGCACGCCGCCGATACCTTCCGGGCGCTAAAGGGGCCGGAAATTCAGCGGCTTTTTAACGAATTGGACAATGTTTGGTTTCCTTCCGACGGAACGGGTTCGGAAACCGACAACTGGCGAATTTTCTTTCATCCGGACGGGTCCTGGGAGGGGGCAACAGGGGGCTCCGACGCGGACGGAACCTGGCGGGTCGAAGGCGATAAGCAGTGTGTGACGATCCGAAACAATGTCACGTCGTCGGCATCCGAGGAAAACATCATTTTCGAAGGCTGTTTCAGCGTCCTGGTCGATGTGGCGAATGGGACGATCGCGGCAAACTTCCCGAGTCTTGGCAAGAAAGGCTTCTTGTTGAAGGAAGGGGCGTACGGGGATATCGCACAATTGAAATTGGGCGCACCGGAAAAGAAGACCGTAGCGCAGACGGCGCCGCCCAAACCGGTCGTCGATACCAGCAAAGCTGAGCAGGAGGAGAAACGCCGGGCTCTCGAGCGCCAAAAGCGCGAACTGGAGGAAAGGGCTCGACAGGCGGCGGAAAAAGAACGCGAAGCCCAAAAAACAAACGAAGCGGCCTCTAGGCAACAACAACTAGAACAGCAACGGCTCGCAGCGGAAGCGAAAATCAAACAGTTGCAAATGCAATTGGAGTTGGAGCGATTACGTCAGCAACGGGCGAAGGCCGGTGCTGGTGGTGACACCAACCCGCCGGTGATCCAGGCTGCGGCCAAGCTTGAGACCCGTGCGGCGCGCATCACCATACAGGGCGTGGCGAAAGATGACGTCAGCCTCGTCCGGGTCGAATTGAATGGCAGGCGGATCGAAACGCGCAATGGCCGCTTCTCGGCAGAGGCACAAATAGATCTGGGCCGGAACAATATCCGCATCACCGCGTTCGATGCGCAGGGCAACAAGACGGAACATGTCGTTGCCGTAACCCGCACGCGCGACGTTCCCGATATCGCTTACGGCAACTATTACGCCCTCGTCATTGGCATCGACGACTATAAATCGCTGCCGAAATTGAAGACAGCAGTCGCCGATGCCGAAACCGTCGCAAAAACGCTGGAAGAGCTCTATGGCTACCAGGTGACGCGCCTAACAAATCCGTCCCGCGCCGACATCATCGATGCCTTCGACGAGTTCCGCGATCTGCTGACGGAAGAGGATAATCTGCTCATCTACTATGCGGGTCATGGCTGGCTCGATCAGCAGACGGGCACCGGATACTGGATGCCGGTCAATGCGAGATCCGACCGCCGGTCCCGCTGGATTTCGAATGCGACGCTGACGAACGCGCTGCAAACCCTGCTCGCCAAGCATGTCATGGTGGTTGCCGACAGCTGCTACTCCGGCACGCTGACCCGTTCGATCAAGGTGCCGCAGCGCAACAGGGCTTATCTTGAACGCATGGCAGAGAAACGCGCCCGCGTCGTACTGGCGTCCGGCGGATTGGAGCCCGTTGCCGATTCCGGTGGCGGCAAGCACTCGGTCTTCGCCGCGCAGTTCCTCAAGGCGCTACGTAGCAATGAAGGCGTGCTGGACGGTACTAAGCTGTTCGAGACGGTGCGCCAGAACGTCGTGCTCAATGCCGACCAGACGCCGGAATATTCCGATATCCGGCGGGCAGGCCATGAAGGTGGCGATTTCCTGTTCGTGCGAAAGGAATAGGCGGAGGGCTAAGCCGGACGGCATGTCAAGCGCCCCCTCTGGACCGCGACAGGGCTTCCTGTCTAAGCTTTACGGTCCTTGGCCATAGAATTTTGGAGAAAACGATGTCGGCCACGCAGCCCAGCAGCCTCGAACTCGCGGCGGAAATGATCTCCCTCGATGCGGCCGCGCTGACAGCGGACGACATTGATCAGCTCGAACGGTTGATCCTCGATTATGCGGCCGTGGCGTTGTGCGGTTCGATACAGCCCTGGGGTCAGAAATTACGCGATTGGGCGCGGGACCAGAATACGTCCGGCGCTGCGCGGTTGATCGGATCGGGCGATAGCGTCAACGCCGCCACTGCGGCGCTCGCCAACGGCACCGCGGGGCATGGTTATGAGCTCGACGATACGCATGAGGCGTCGAACAGCCATCCGGGCGCGGTGGTCATTTCCGCGGCATTGGCCGCTGTGGCGACGACGGGCGCCGGCGGACGCGATATGCTTGCCGCCATTGCGGCCGGCTACGAGTCGATGACGCGGATCGGCAAGGCGTCGACATCGCCTGAAGTGACTGAGCGTGGATTTCACGCGACTTGCCTGTTCGGGCCGTTCGGCGCTGCGACGGCGGTAGCCAAGCTAAAGGGACTCGATGCGGAAGGATTGACGCGCGCCTGGGGACTGGCGCTATCGATGACCGGCGGATCGCAACAGTTTGCGCACGAGCCGCAGGGCACGATGGTGAAGCGCATGCATGCAGGCATCCCGGCGATGCATGGTGTTCTGGCGGCGGATCTCGCGGGTCTCGGTGTGACCGCGCCAGCCCAGCCGCTGGAAGGGCCGCTCGCTTTCTATCACCTCTATAGCAAACACCCGCGGCCCGAGTTTCTACGCCGAGCGCCGGACGCGCCGCTGCAGATTCATGAGGTCAGTTTCAAGCCCTATTCCTGCTGCCGAAAGTTTCATTCCTTGATCGATTGCCTCGATATCGCAACAGACGGCTTCACACTCGACATCGGACAGATCCAAAAGATCGATGCCTATTCGCCAGGGAACGCGATCAAGAAACATGCGATCCGCCGTCCGGATTCGGTCATGGCGGCGCAGTACAGCATGCCCTACATCGTCGCGGCAACGCTTGCCCTGGGGCCGCAGAATTATGGCGCCTTTGAGGCGGAATACCATCGCGATCCGACGATTATCGGTCTGATCGACCGGACTGAGGCGCATCATGATCCGGAGCTCGACGCTTATCTTCCAGATAACATGGCGAGCGGTGTTGTTCTGCATCTGGCCGACGGCAGCGAGCGCAAGGCCGAAGTCGTCGAAGCGCTGGGTTCGCCCGGCAACACGCTATCCTATGACGGCGTTTTGGAAAAAGCCCGCGGGCTTGCCAGGATGGTCAATCCCGCCATCGATATGGACGCGATCGCCAATGCGGTTCGGCGCTTGCCGGACGCGGCCAGCATTCACGAATTGACCGATCTTCTCGTCGTACCGAGCTACGATATTCCAAGCGAGGCCGCGACAGCCGCGGAATGATTCTTCGATGCGCATCGTGCGGGGCTGTGCCTAAAGTTGACTGGGTCCGACCACCGTGCAAAGCTAACGGTAAGGACACTAGTCGGCTTACTGGCACGACGGTGCAAGTCGAGTCGACCTTTCGCGTTGAAGGGAAGGTGGCTCATGATGAAAAAAATCACCACGGCGACTTTCGTGATCGGGCTCCTCTTCGTGGGGATGTCGATCGCAACCGCGCATGCCGCGCCGCAAGCTTTGGCATTGGTCAATAGCGGTGGCGAAGTGACGCTACAGTGCCATGACGATGAATGCATCGCGTCGCTCAGCGCCTACTGCCTGCAAAAAGAAAGGTCGGTGCCGTCCAAGGGGACGACCTATAATTTTGCCGATGCCAAGCAGGTGCGGCTCATCGGCATTAAAAAGGATGGTAGCCGGGTTCTGTTGGACGCTGCGAACGAGCTCCGCGTTGCCGCGGAGCGCCGCCAAGTCGCGGTCAGCGTCGCCATACCCAAATCGCGCCTCGATGAGCTTGGCCTAATTGCCGTTACCGTCGATGTTGGTCCAAATGTCACCCTATTGCCGCGCGCCGTCGCCGGCGATAAGACGCCGTTGAGCGAGAGTGAAATCGCTCTCGCGACCGGGCCCCTGCGCGAACTCGGTACGCGCGTGGTCGAAAGCGACCCGGACCGCATTGGCGCCGCCCGCTGGATCTTGCGGTTAAGCGACACGCTGCCGCCAACGGCCACGTTGGATCCCAAGGCGCGCGGCCAATTTATCGACCGTGCCCGGCGTGACAAGACCATTGCGGGTCTGTCTGCACCTGCGCGCGATCAGACTCAGGGATTATTGACTGTCTGTCAGGTTCATACCGGACTTGGCGCCTATGGCAGTCTGCGAAATTGTTTCGAGCAGCGGCACGATACGCTGCTGTGGGAATTGAATGTTGGATTTTGGCTCGCCGATAGTTACGGCAGTTAATTGACGCTAGTGAATCGGCGTCGGCACATTGGGAGGAACCTTCGTTTCAGATTGATTGGGGGATAACCAAGAGGCGCCAGGATTTGCTAGATCACACGAAAGGAAAGATCACAGTAGTTCATTGAAAGTCGGAAACAGTACTCAGGGAGGGTAAACACGCTATGTCCAAAAAAATCAAAGGACGGACGGCCGAGATTCTTAAAGCACCTCGTAGCCGACGCAAATTTTTAACCCAATCCGCCGCCGCAACCGGCGGTCTTGCGGGTATCCTCGCAACGGGGATAGCCCCCGCCTTTGCGCAACAGCGTGAGTTGAAAGTATTGGTCAACTCGCATTTTGTACCGTCTTCCGACGAAGAACTGCTGCGCCAGATGAAGGAATTCGGCAAGGCGGAAGGCGTCAAGGTGCGTCTCGACCGCGTTGCCCACCTGCAATTGCCGGCGGTGCTGGCCGGCGAGATTCAGGGCCAGAAGGGGCACGACGTTGTTGTCATGCGCAACGCGGACGCGAACCTTTATTCCAAGCATCTGGTGAGCCTGGACGGTCTGTACGAGAAAATCGGCAAGGCCGGCGGCGGTTGGACCAACAACGATTTTGGCAAGGGGCGCGACGGGAAACAGAAAGCCATACCGTGGTTCTTTATCTCTTTCCCGATCGCGATCCGCACCGATCTGGTTTCCGAGATCGGCGAAAACATGCCGGATACCTGGGATGACGTGCTGCGTATCGGTACCAAGCTGAAGAAAAAGGGCCATCCGGTCGGTATTCAGCTCTCGCATGGGGCGGATTCAAACTGGATCCTGCGTGGCCTGCTCTGGTCCTATGGCGCAAAGCTGGTCGAGAAAGACAGCAAGACGGTCGCCGTCAATAGCAAGGAAACGGTCGAGGCATTCAAGTACATTAAGGCTTTGTACAATGACGCAATGGAGTCGGAAGTCCTCGCCTGGGACGACCGTAACAACAATGTCTGTCTTGCCTCGGGCAAGTGCAGCATGATTCTCAATCCGGTCAGCGCCTATCGCTCGGCGGTCCGGGACAATGCGCTAATCCAGGGCACCCAAAGGCCGGTGCATCAGGTGATCAACCACATCATGCCGCCAAAGGGCCCGGCAGGCCGTCACATGGCCGCCTCGCACCAGGGTGTCGGCATCTGGAAATTCTCCAAGAACGTCGAAGTCGGGAAGAAGTTCCTGGACTACCATTTCCAGGCGGACAACGCTGATAAGCATCTGCACGCGAGCGCCGGCTACAATCAGCCACTGCTGAAGACCCACGCCCTGCACCCGCTTTATGCCTCGAACGCGAAATACTACTTCGCGCCCTTCATCGGCTGGTACACCCATGCGATCGGTTGGCCCGGCGTCCCGACGGCGGCCAGCGCGACGATCTACGATCAGTATCTGCTGCCCGACGCGGCGGCCGCGGCGGCGACGGGTAAAGCCACGCCCGAGGAAGCGGTCAAGAAACTCGAGAAGCAGATGAAGCGCCTATACGGGCGCTTCAAATAGGACCCTGAGCGTGTGGTTCGGATTTAACCCTCGCAAAGCAAAACGGGGAACGTAACCTAGTCATGGTAACTGCAACTGAAGTCGGAGGGGCGGCGACATCGCCGCCCCTCACGTTCCGATCACGTTTACGGCGCAGCGTAGGCCCCGACACTGACGGGTACTTCTTTGTTCTGCCAACCGTGATCATCGTGTTCTGCCTGATCATCTATCCGTTCGGTTTGGCGGTCTGGTACAGCGTTAGCAATGCCTTCATCGGCGAAGAAACCCATTTTATTGGGCTGGAAAACTTCCAATACATAATATTCGAAGACGACATCTTTATGCTGACGGTGCGCAATACACTGCTGTTCGCGGCCATATCGGTCGTCGTGAAGGTCGTGCTGGGT
The DNA here is from genome assembly GCA_012103325.1 of Alphaproteobacteria bacterium. Taxonomy (GTDB): domain Bacteria; phylum Pseudomonadota; class Alphaproteobacteria; order UBA8366. Next base: position 62,433 of record WLWY01000012.1, on the reverse strand, counting down.
TTGCTTTGCGCGATGTTGCTGCTGCGCATCTTGAAACTGCGGCGGTTTCTCCGGGGGGCGATGCTTCTGCCCTTCGTGGCGCCGACCGCATTGACCACGTTGGCGTGGTGGCTGATCCTGGATCCGACCTACAGCCACATCAACTGGTTATTTGAGCACGCTTGGCCGTTCAGCCTATTCGATATGGGCCCCTATAATTTCCTGGGTGAGCCGACCCTGGCGCTGTCCTCGGTCATCTTCGTCAATATTTGGCGCGGGCTGCCGTTCTTCATCATCACGATTCTTGCTGGGCTCGTTTCGATTCCCGACCACCTCTACGAGGCGGCCGATATTGACGGCGCTTCGACCATGGACAAGTTCTGGAAAATCACGTTGCCGCTTTTACGGCCGGTTCTCGCGGTCATCATCCTTTTCTCGACGATATTCACGCTGGCCGACTTCAACATCGTCTACGTGCTGACACGCGGCGGGCCGATGAACGAGACCCACCTCTTCGCGACCTATTCTTTCACCGCCGGCGTTCTCAATCACGAAATCGGCTTGGGTGCGGCAATCGCGCTGTTCCTATTCCCGATCATGGTGCTCACGGTGATCTTCCTTTTGAGACTCGTACGACGGGACAGCGAATATGAGCTCTAATGAAATGACGGCGATGACAACCAGCAGCGGTGAGTTGCTGGCCGAAAACAAAGTTCCGTTCTGGCGCCTACGCAAGGCGTTTGCGAACTATGTCGCCCTGATACCTTATCTCGCATTCGCCCTGTTCCCCTTCTACATCATTTTCATCACCTCGCTGAAGTCGAAGCAAGAGATCAACAATCTCGGAGAATCGCCGTTCTGGGCGACTGGGATCGCGGTAGAGAACTTCACCTATCTGGCGACGAATACCTCCTTCTTCGAGCATTGGATGGTGAACACGCTGATCGTCACTACGGTTTCGACGATCATCTCGGTCACGGTCGGCATCCTGGCCGCCTATGCGTTGGCTCGCCTGAAATTCCGGGGTGTTGAATTGTTTGGCGTCGCGGTGTTCATCACCTATCTGGTGCCGCAGACGCTGCTGTTTCTGCCGCTAATCGACGTCGTGAACGCGATCGATGACTATATTCCGATCCGCGATACGTATTGGTCGCTGATTCTGACCTACCCGACCTTCCTGATACCCTTCGTCACCTGGCTGCTCATGGGGTACTTCCGAACGATACCCGTCGAGGTCGAGGAATGCGCCTATCTCGATGGCTGTTCGCGGTTGGGTGCGTTGTTCCGCGTCGTACTGCCGATGGCTATTCCCGGCATCATCTGCGCGATCCTGTTTTCCTACACGCTCAGCTGGAACGAATTCCTCTATTCGCTTGTCTTCATCCAGGACGAACACGCGAAGACCCTGTCGGTCGGTGTCTTCACCGAATTGATCCGCGGTGACATTTACTTCTGGGGTTCGTTGATGGCGGCCTGTCTGCTGGGAACGCTTCCGATCGTCATACTCTATGGCTTCCTGATGGATTACTACACCTCTGGATTGACGCAGGGTGCAATCAAATAGCGCGAGGAATGAGCACGAAATGGCGACAATAAAACTTCAGGATTTGTGGAAGCACTACGGGGAAGTTCAAGCGGTCCGGGGCATCAACCTCGATATCGCGCACAACGAATTCGTAGCTTTGGTCGGGCCATCGGGCTGCGGCAAGACGACGACCCTACGCATGATCGCCGGCCTGGAGGATATCACCGGCGGTATGGTCCAGATCGGCGACCGCGTCGTCAACGAGGTTCCGCCCAAGGACCGCGATATCGCCATGGTCTTTCAGAACTACGCGCTCTATCCGCATATGAGCGTCTATCAGAACATGTCCTTTGGCCTGAGGATCCGAAAAACGTCGAAGGAGGAGATCGACCGGCGCGTGCAAAATGCGGCCGATATCTTGAATATCGGCGAATTGCTGGAACGCCGCCCGAAGCAGCTCTCCGGCGGTCAGCGCCAGCGCGTCGCCATGGGCCGCGCGATCGTTCGCGACCCGGTGGTATTTCTCTTCGACGAACCGCTCTCCAACCTGGATGCCAAGCTGCGCGTGCAGATGCGGACCGAGATCAAGAAGATCCACCAACGTGTCCAGACGACGGTGGTCTACGTCACCCACGATCAGATCGAGGCGATGACGCTGGCAGATCGAATCGTCGTCATGAACAATGGGGTGATCGAGCAGGTCGGTACGCCGGACGAGATGTACAGCAATCCGCGAACCCACTTTGTCGCCAGCTTCATTGGCTCACCCTCGATGAATTTCACGCCCTGTAACCTGACCAAGACCGCCGGGGGGCTCGCCGTTCGCCTGAACGATGATATCTCGCTCCCCGTGCCGGAGGAACGCGCGGCGCGCTATGCGTCCTATGCCGACAAGGAAATGATCTTCGGTATTCGGCCCGAACACGTGACCGAGCGACGGCAGCATGCCAATGGGGCACAACAAGACATCGATGCCAACGTCAATGTTCTGGAGCCAATGGGAATCGACACCATGGTCTTCTTCTCGCTCGGCCCGACGGAGATCTGCGCCCGCGCCGAACCGTCGGCGGTCAGCAATGTCGGCGAGTCGATGGGCTTTACCGTCAACATGGACAAGATGCACCTTATCGACCCATCGACGGATGCGGTTGTCTAAATCGCGAACCTGCCAGCTCGGGCGAAATCAAACGGATATCCGCTGCCGGCCTGGATCGGATCAAGTTTAGACGAACCCATTTTATGTGTTCGGATACTCTTGTGAATCCGATCCCTATCAATAAGTTAGATCAGATTCACACGGTTGCTGGATCGCCAAAGGCGATTCCAACAAACCCTGATCTGATCTAGGAGGCGTGTCGTTGACCGTGAATGCGCCCTTGACGGGACTCGAGGCGGCGGAAGCGATCGAACGGTGCTCGCGCGCGCTTGCTTCCCGGCCGAATTCTCCGGATGCCGCGCGGCTGCTTGCTGCGCTGCTGCAGCGCTACGAAATTTCTGCCGAGACCGACGTTTCGCGGCGTGGTCTGGAAGCCGCGTTCGCGTTCGCGAATGTCGACCGGCAGGCGCTGTGCAACGGCGCGCTCGCCTTTTTGAAATGCCACCCGCCACTCGCCGACGTGCTGGCGCGCGGCCGGGCCGACGGCTGGGACGCTGCGGCGGTTTTGCTCACCCGTAAGAGTGCACGGTTGCTGCGCGACCGGTTGTTCGCGGCGGCTCTGATCCATGCTGTCGTCGCTGACATTGAGATCGAATTCTTGCTGACCGCGCTGCGGCGACGCCTGTTGCTATCGCCGACACTGCTTGTCGCCCGGCCGGTTTATGAATTCGCTTGCGTGCTGATCCAGCAGTGCCTGAACAACGAGTATGTTTTCTTCGTCGATGAGGACGAAAGGGCGCGTCTAGGCGAACTGAATGTGGATATCGACGCGGTGTTCGAAGGCGATCCGGCGGCGGGCGGCGTGTTCCTGTTGTGGTCGCTCTACCATCCGTTTCATTCAACGATCGGTCATGAGCCACGCGCCGCCGACAAGGTTTCGCCCCGGGCGCTGCGTGCCGTGCTGCGCGACGAACTGGAGGCCCGCCGGATAGAAGCCGCCCATGCGGATCACATGCTTCAGTTGACAGCGGTCACCGACGAAACCTCTCGCAGCGTCGCCGACCAATATACGCACGACCCGTATCCGCGCTGGCTCAGCTTGCAGGCGCCACAACTGGGAAGCGCCAGGGACCGCATGCGCGGCCATTTCTCCGCCGATGCGCTTGCCGTCATCGACGGTCCCTGCGACGTTCTGATTGCCGGCGCCGGAACTGGCCGTCAGGCGGTAAATTCCGCGATCGGTTATGGCCCCGAAGCTCGGGTGCTGGCGATCGATTTGAGCGCGCCGAGTCTCGCCTACGGCACGCGCATGGCCGAAGCGCTGGGGGTGGAGAATTTGCGCTTTGCGATCGGCGACATTCTGCGTCTCGACGAGACCGATAGCCGCTTCGACGTAATCGAATGCGTCGGAGTATTGCATCACTTGGCTGATCCCTATGAAGGGTGGCGCGCGCTGATCGGCCGGCTCCGTCCCGGCGGGCTGATGCTGATCGGGCTTTACAGCGCTGTTTCGCGCCGGGTCATCCGGGCTCTGTCCGAAGACCCGGATTGGCCGGGTCCGGACGCCGACGACGACGGGCTGCGCGCCTATCGCCGTACGCTGATGGGCCGCGTATCGGGCGACGATGATGCCGCGCTGACGAAATCGCCCGATTTCTTCACCAAGAGCGGCTTTCGCGATCTCGCCTTGCACGTCAGTGAACAGCAATGTGCGATTCCGGAAATCCGTGACTTCATGGCCGCCGAAGGGCTCGACTTTCACGGGTTCAGCCTGCCGGACGAGACCTTGCGGGCCTATGCAGACGCTTTCCCGGACGATGAGTCCCCCGGCGCGCTCGAAAACTGGCAGGCGTTCGAACAGGCCAACCCGCGGACCTTCTACGGCATGTACCTATTCTGGTGCCGTCGGCCCGATTAGGCGCCGCGGCGGCTGTCGGCCGCCTGACAGACGACGCTTCGTTCGTCGTGCCCGTGGACCTGCCTGGAGGTGCCGCCTAGACTGCCGGCATGAAACGGCAACTGCATCTCAATCTGTTTATCCAGAGCCGCGGACATCATGAGGCGTCGTGGCGGCATCCCAAGGCTTCGCCGCTGCCGCTGACCGATATCCGCTATTTTCAGGATTTGGCGCAGCGCGCGGAAGCAGGGCTGTTCGACTCCATATTCCTCGCCGATCAACTTGCGTTGGGCGACGACGTGGCGCGTACCGGACGCAATTGGCTGGAGCCGATCACGGCGTTGGGTGCGCTCGCAGTATCGACACGCCGGATTGGCATGATCGCGACGACATCGACGACCTATAGCGAACCGTACAACTTGGCCCGGCAGTTCGCGTCGCTCGATCACATCAGCGGCGGGCGCGTCGGCTGGAACATCGTGACCTCTTGGTCCGTTCCGGCTGCCCGCAACTATGGCGACGCAGGTCAGGTCAGTCACGCCGACCGTTACGCCCGCGCCGAGGAATTCCTGCAAGTCGCAAAGGGCCTGTGGGACAGCTGGGCGGATGACGCGATTCTGGACGACCGGGAAAGCGGTCAATACGCGCGGGCCGAACGTATTAGCCCCATCGATCACGTTGGCGACTACTACAAGGTGGCCGGACCGCTGAACGTGCCGCGGGGACCGCAAGGCCGGCCGGTTCTCGTGCAGGCCGGATCGTCCGATACGGGCAGGCGTTTCGCTGCCCGCCATGCGGAGGCGGTATTCACCGCGCATATGGAGAAGGCAACCGCGCAGGCCTTTTACGCGGACCTGAAGTCGCTGGTCGCGGAGGAGGGACGGGAAGCCGATCAGGCGCTCATCCTGCCGGGTCTTAGCCCGGTGATCGCCGGCACCGAAGCGGAAGCGCAACGTCTGTCGCAGGAACTGAACGATCTCGCCGACCCCGAAGTCGGGCGCAAGCGGCTTTCCGGTCGTTTCGGTGGGTACGACTTCTCGCATTTGCCGCTGGACGAACCGCTTTGCGTCGCGGATTTTCCGGATCCGGCCACCGTGGAAGCGGCGCGCAGTCGGACAGAAATAATCGTCGGCTTGGTGCGCCGGGAGAAACCGACCCTCCGGCAACTGCTGTCGAGATTGGCCGGTGCGCGCGGGCACTTCACCTTTGCGGGCACGCCGGAGCAGGTGGCGGATCTGATCGAGGACTGGTTCACCAATGGCGCATCGGATGGTTTCAACCTCATGCCACCGGTCCTGCCGGAGATGCTGAACGTCTTCATCGACGAGGTGATCCCGTTGCTGCAGCGGCGCGGGTTATTCCGCACCGCCTACGTAGGGGACACCTTGCGCGATCATTTTGGTCTGACACGCCCGGACGCTGCGCTCTAACGGAGATTTTAATGGAGTTCGACATCAAGACCGCTGCGGATACGTGGGACAATATCGGCGCGTTTGCGCGCGACATGGAAAGCATCGGTGCGTCGGGTCTGCTGTTCACCGAGTCCGGTCAGGTGCCCTGGATGATGGTCGCTGCCGCAGCGATGGCGGCGCCAAGCCTCGACTATTCGACCGGCATCGCGGTTGCGTTTCCACGCAGCCCGATGGTGACAGCGCAGATCGCCTGGGAGTTGGCACGCAACACAAAGGGCAAGTTCCGGCTGGGGCTCGGTAGCCAGGTAAAGCCGCATATCGTGCGCCGCTACGGCGTCGAATTCGACAAGCCTGCAATGCGCATGCGCGACTATGTGTTGGCGGTGAAAGCTTCTCTTGCCGCGTTTCGCGGCGAAGCGCGGCTGGAACACGAAGGGCCGTTCTATCAATTGAACCTGCTGACGCCGCATTGGGCGCCGGAACGCCACAATTATGAGGACATCAAGATTGATATGTCGGCGGTCAATCCGCTGATGCTCAAGGTCACCGGTGAAGTCGCCGACGGATTGCACGTACATCCCATGCACTCCATGCCCTATATCGAGAATCGCGTTCTCCCCAAGCTCGCCGAAGGCGCGCAGAAGGCCGGGCGTTCGCTGGACGATATCGATTTGATCGTGCCCGTTCTCGCCGTTGCCGGCGATACGCATGAGGAGCGGGCAGCGCTGGAAAGAGAGGCGAAATCCGCGATCAGTTTCTACGGGTCGACTCCTGTCTATTCGTTCCAGTTCGATGATTTGGGTCACGAAGGCACGCGGCTGAAGCTGGCTGAAAAACTCCGTGCTGGCGACATGGAGGGATTGATCGATACCGTCAGCGACGAATTGTTGGACCAGTTCGGTCTGGTCGCGCGCTGGGATGATATGGCGGACAAGCTGATCGCCCGTTACAAGGGCGTGGCGAGCCGGGTGGTTATGTATTTTGCGAAGCAGTCGATCGACGAGAACCCGGACAATCTTGGCAAGTGGGGTGAGATCGCCCGCGCCGTACGTGCCGCGCAGGGTTAATATCAGCGCTCCTTGGTATAATGCCCGACCCCATATCCCTTTCGATCGCCGTTGCTGCGGCCATTGTCGGTGGCGTTGTGCGCGGCTATGCGGGATTTGCCGGCCCAATGATCATGTTGCCGGTTATGACAATCCTGTTCGGACCGGTTACCGCGGTTGTCACGATATTGCTGGTCGATCTGATCGGCAATGTGGTGCTTGTGCCCGATTCATTTCACCATGTGTCTCGGCGGGTCGCTATACCGCTAATCCTGGGAACGGCCGTGAGTATTCCGTTCGGCAGCTACCTCCTGCTTGTGGCGGATCCACAGATCATGAAGCAGGCGATTATCTTCGCCGTTATCGGGATATCCGTCGTTCTGCTGTTCGGCTGGCGCTACGAACGCGTTCTCGGCACGATGCCGCTTTTCGGGGTTGGGGCACTGGCGGGCGGGTTCTTGAGCGCTGCTTATATCGGTGCGATCGTTCCGATTTTTCTTTATGCCGGCCCGGACGCAGCCCGCAAAAGCCGTGCGAATATCATTATATGGGCTTTCGTTGGGGCGATCATGATCGTTGCGGCACTATGGTATGGCGGCGCGGTGACGTCGGTCGAGCTATGGCGGGCGCTGCTTCTGGCACCGTTCTATCTCATCGCGATATTCCTGGGCAGCCGTCTGTTCCGCGGCGTCGACGAGGCGCTGTTCCGTCGTACCGTCTTGATTTTGCTAATCTGCGGGTCCGTTGTGGGGGTTGTATTCTTTTAAGCGTACCAAAATATCCGCGGTACACCGCTTATACTGGCAATATGCCTTGTCTACGCTGCAATGGATAATGAACCTATCCTTAGTATATGCGATCGATTGGCGTAATAAAACTTTACATACATAAATAAGTTTATAGACTATCTTTGCTTGTTGAAAATATTCAATGGAGCGCACCGGGGCTATTTTCAAATAGCATAAAATTTTACAGATATTTTTATTACTGTTATGTGGAATTCTTGCAATAAAACCATATAGATATCGTTCAAATGGGTGATGAGAAAGGTTGTCAATTTGAGTAGTTTCCCGACCCGATGCAAAGAACAAGCAATGATACGCCCTCCCTGCGGCGTACTATAAGGGGTAAGGCAAATGGATTTGCGGACGAGAGACGAGGTGGAACCGGCGGTTATGTCTGTACCGAGCGATGCTCATGCCGACATCATAACGCTGTATGAATATTGGCTCTCGATTTCTCCAAACGGCAAGCTACCGAGCAGAGACGATTTTGACCCCATCGACGTTCCGCATCTCCTGCCGAACCTATGGTTACTCGAAGTTCACCATGACCCGTTGCGGTTCTGGCGCCGTACCGTGGGATCGAGGATCGAGGAGTTCGCCGGCCGGAATTTGACCGGAGGCTATGTTGGTGAACACTTGAACAACCAGAAACAGTCCGGTGTGCATAGCTTTTTGATCGATGTCCTTGAATCGAAACGACCGAGTTGGCGGCGTGGAAAACCGCTTATCAGTTTCGAGAAGGAATTTTCGGAACTTGAGCGGCTTTATCTGCCCTTGGCGGCGGACGGCGATACGGTCGATATGATCCTGGCTATGACTGTCTTCAAAACGCTGCCGTTACCGAGCGCCATTAATTTGAACAAGGTGTCCAGCGAACTGGATACATCTACCTCGATCGTATAGCGGTCACACCCGTCGATATCCGTCGTACACCAATAAATAGCTACATAGCCGTTATTCTTCCAACTCGGGGATTACCCAGAGCGGTGCCCCGCCGCGTGCCACACGCTGCACATTGTCGAAGGCGTTCCGGACCCGGCCCGTATTGCTCTCGAAGGTCGGGCCTGCCAGATGCGCGGTGAGGATTACATTGTCGAGGCTGAATAGCGGATTGTCGGCTTCCGGTGGTTCCTGATCAAAGACATCGAGGCCGGCGCCGGCGATCACACCTGTTGACAGCGCTTCATGCAAGGCGACCTCGTCGATGACCGGGCCGCGTGCGGTGTTGATGAGGATGGCGGAAGGCTTCATCAGGGCGAACTCGTCCTTGCCGATCATCTTGTGCGTCGATTTGTTGAACGGCGTGTGCACGCTAATGACGTCCGAGGTTCGCATCAATTCGCGCAAGAGCCGAAAGCGGACGCCCAGCGCGTCTTCCTGGTCTTCGGTCAGGCGCGCGATATCGTAATAGTTCACGTTCATCCCGAAGGCGAGCGCGAGCCGTGCGGTCTTCTTGCCGATGGTACCGAGCCCGACGATGCCCATGGTCCGGTTGCGTAGTTCATGGACGCGCGGTGTGCTGTTGCCGCGCCACCGCCCGGCGGTAACGTTGGTGTGCTGATGAATAAGCTGCCGCGACACGGCGAGGGCCAGTAGGATCGCGTGTTCCGATACGGCGACCGAGTTGGCGCCGCCATTGTTACAGATCGGCACACCCGCGGCGCGGGCGGATGGAATGTCGGCTTTATCGTACCCGGCACTGAGCAACTGGATGAGTTTCAGTTTCGGACCCGTCGTGAACAGTTCCGGATCGACCAGCCCATCGACGAAGCCGACCAGGTACTCGGCGTCGCTCATGACTTCTCTATATTCGGCACTGCGCGCCGGCACGATTGCGAGGTCGAACCCCGACGGCGCCATCTCGCGCGCAACATCGGCGGCATCCGGAAAATCGGTCACGAAAACGATCCTGGGGCTCATGATTCCTCCCTGAGGTCTTATTGTAGGTTGATCCGGGCGGAGCGCCCGTTTGATCTAGGATAGGGGGACTGCCAGTTCGTTGGCAATGTCTTCGGCCTCAAAATACCTACAGTGGATATTGATGTATCGCCAATCCACTGCGAGTATCGCTGAGCAAAATCGACAGGAGACGCGGCGATGATGTTCGGCGGCGTGGTGGCGACCAAGATCGACGATTGGCAAATTTTTCCATTCCTGGAGGATCTTGGTTACGACAGCGGCTGGGCGCCGGACTCCCAGATGATCTGGTCGGATTGCTACGCCACCCTGGCGCTGGCGGCGCATCACACCAGCCGTATTCGCCTCGGCACGGGCGTTTCGATTGCCGGCACGCGGATCGCACCCGTGACCGCCCATTCGATCGCGACGATCAACAAGCTGGCGCCGGGCCGCACCTTCCTCGGCATCGGCACCGGTCACACCGCGATGCGGATCATGGGACAGAACCCGGTGCCGCCCAGCAAGTTCCGCGACTATCTGCGCGTGGTACGTGGCCTGCTCGACGGCGGCGAGGTCGAGTATGAGGACCAACCGATTCGTTTTCTCGACCGCGAATTGGAATGCATCAACACGGACGATCACGTCGATATCTACGTTGCGGCGAATGGACCGAAAGCGCTGGCGGCGGTCGGTGCGTATGGCGACGGGCGGATTGGCGCAGGGAACGAACCCGTCAGTATCTTCCAGCGCAATATCGACAGGGTGCGGCGTAGCGCGGAAGAAGCTGGGCGCGCCTTGCGGGACCCATTCCCGGCGGCGGTCCTGACTTATTCCTGCATCCTGAAACCCGGCGAAACCATGACTTCGGACCGAGTGATCGAAGCCGTCGGCGCGCCGGCCGTATCGAGCCTGCATTTCTGGTACGAGATCTATCTGCAACGCGGCAACGACGATTTCATCCAGGGCATCATCCGCCCGCTGTGGGACGACTATAAGGCCTATGTCGAGACGATGCCGATCGACCGCCGGCACCAGCATTTACATCACGGCCATGTTGCCTTCACGCCAAAGGCCGAGCGCCGCTTCGTCACGCCGGAACTGATCGAGGCGAGCGGGGGCCTGGTTGGCGAACCGGATGCTGTGCTGGAAAAGATCCGCGAGTTGGAGGTGGGCGGCCTGAACGAAATCCTCCTGCTCCCACCGATCGCCGTGGCGCGCGAGAATTTCAAGGAATTCGCCGACGAAATTATGGCGCGGTATTGAGGTGAGAGGCATGGCTGGCAGCGATCTTGGCGCATACAACATCGAAGACCTTCGGCTGAAGGCGAAGAATCGGTTGCCGCGCGGGATCTTCGAGTATGTCGACCGGGGCGCGGAGGACGAGATCGCGCTGCGCCACAACACTGCCGTCTATCGCTCGCTCAAGATCAAGAACCGCGTGCTGATGGATGTCTCCGAGCGTACGACGGCGACCGAGATCTTCGGCCAGAAAATTACCATGCCCTTCGGCATCTCGCCGACGGCATCGGCCGGGCTGGTATGTGAAGGCGGCGAGGTCGGTCTCGCCCGGGCGGCGGCGCGGATGGGCGTGCCGTGCACGGCGGCGACGAGTTCGCTGACGCCGATGGAGGACATTTACGAGGCCGGCAACGGGAACATTTGGTTCCAGCTTTACATGTGGACCGACATGGATCTAACGGCCCGCTTCGTCGAGCGGGTCAAGGCGACCGGCTTCGAGACCATGCTGGTCACCGTCGACGGTCCCGTCAGTTCCAACCGCGAGTACAATTACCGGAACGGGTTCGCCATGCCGTTGCGCTATTCGCCGCGGCTGATCGCCCAGGTGCTGGCCAATCCGGGCTGGTGCCTACGGGTCCTGGCGCCGCAGTATCTGAAGCGCGGTCCCTTCCGGAAGGTGAACAACCCGCCGGAACTGGCGAGCAAGCTGACGCAGGTCGACGTCGAGACGGCTTATACCAAACCAAGCGCGCAGAACTGGGACCATATCAAACGCATCCGCGACATGTGGCCGGGCAATCTGTTGGTCAAGGGGCTGCACAGTTGGGAGGACGCGGTGATCGCCGCGGACAACGGGCTCCAAGGCGTCGTGCTGTCGAACCATGGCGGCCGCTATCTCGACTCCGCGCCGGCGCCGCTCGAGTTGGTCCCGGAAGTGCGCGCCGCCGTCGGGGACCGGATCAAGATCATCATCGACAGCGGACCGCGGCGCGGCTCCGATATCGTCAAAGCGCTTGCCGTCGGTGCCGATATGGTGATGTCCGGCCGTCCGACGCTGTACGGCTCCGCTGTCGCGGGCGAGGCGGGCTCTTACCGCGCGCTGGAAATCTTCCAGACGGAAATGGACCGCGTCATGGCTCAAATCGGTATCAATAATGTCGAAGAACTCGGCCCGCAAATTTTCTGGAACCCGCCAGACTGGGTGCCGAAGGCGAATGCGTCGAACTGACGATTAAGAAACGAGATACTGGGCGATAGCGGACCGATCCAGTTCGACTCCGAGACCGGGATCGTTGGGTGGACGGACGCCACCGTCTTCGATCGTCCAAACTTCGCCGGTAATCAAATCGTCCGCGACCCAATTGATCAGCGCCTGGTTGGGCCGGTCAAGGGCAGGGCAGGCGATACCCAGATGACAGAACACCGACCATGCGACACCGAGTTCCCAACGAGCGCGCAGCCAGATCCTTTTGCCGAGGGCGCTTGCGAGGGATATTTGTTCGAGAAATCCGGTGATGCCGCCGACCAGTTGCGGGTCCACCACCATGGCATCGATGAGCGGGTACCGCGCCAGCGTGTCGCGGTCGTAGCAGTGGGTGGAGACGGGAATACCCGTGGCTTCGCGCACCGCCTCCATTTCGGCAAGGCTTCCGACCGGTTCCTCGATATTTGCAATCCCGGTGTCGTGGACGCCGTCCAGAAAGGCAACGGCCTGTTCCGTCGAGAAACCCATATTGGCGTCGACCGCGATATCGACATCGGGACCCAGCGCGGCGCGGACCGCTTGGGCGATGCCGATTTCACAGGTGACCGAGTGAAGCCCAATCTTGTACTCGAACAGGCGCGCACCGGTTTCGTCAATTTGCTGCTTCGCTGTCTGCGCCATGCGCGTGGCAAGTTCCTGATCGGAATATCCCGCTTGCGGGTCGTCGGAATAGGCGTAGCCGCAGAAGCGGGCCTGATCGCGAACCGCGCCGCCGAGCATCTCGTAGACCGGCCTGCCTTCCTTTTTTCCCGCAATGTCCCAGAGCGCGATATCGATGGCGGAGAACGCGTTTCTGTCGCTGAGATGTTCCGGATAGCCGTAATCGAACGGCTCCTTCGGCAGGCAGATGGCTCGAACGGCTGGTCTGTCGGCGGCGTTCATTCCTGCGATAGCGGGCGCGAACCGCAAACGGATAATCGCTGCCGCCCCATGACCTCGCGTTTCCCCCACGCCGACGGTGCCGTCGTCGGTTTCGATTTCAACGAGTGTATTGTCGACGCATTCGATCACACGTTTTGAAAAATGGGCCGTTTTGGTCACGGGCACGCTGACGGCATACACACGGATGTTCTTTATCTGCATTTTTCGCCCCAAGTTCATCGCGTATTTGGATAATACAGATGTACTGGGGAGATGGCCTCAACACCTTCCCCGCCGCAGGCCGCGCCTATAAGGTGTGAGTGGAATAGGCCGTTGGTCACGGCTTTTGCTTGGTACTCGGATCGTAGGGAACGCAAATCGATGACAGTAAAACGCCGTCTCCATCTCGGCGCCTTCATGCGTCCTGTCAGCATTCATACGGCATGGTGGCGCTATCCGGGCGGCGCGCCGGACGCCAACTTCAATCTCAAACATCTTGTCAATTTCGCACAGACGCTGGAACGCGGGCGGTTCGATGCGTTCTTCATGGCGGACCATCTGGCGGTGCTGAACATGCCGATAGACGCCTTGAAGCGCAGCGCCACGGTCACGTCCTTTGATCCGCTGACCCTGCTGCCGGCGCTCTCGATGGTCACCGAGCATCTCGGCCTGATCGCGACGGCCTCGACGACGTTCGAGACACCCTATCTCATCGCCCGCCGGTTCGCCTCGCTCGACCATATCAGCGGTGGACGGGCAGGGTGGAACCTGGTCACGACGTCAAACCCGGACGCAGCGCTTAATTTCGGCATGACAGATCAAATGGAACATGGTGAGCGGTACCGCCGCGCACGCGAGTTCTTCGATGTCGTTACGGGACTGTGGGACAGCTGGGCCGACGACGCCTTCATCCGCGATATGGACAGCGGCGATTATTTCGATCCGGCGAAGCTGCACACGCTGGATCATAAGGGCGAGTTTTTCTCGGTGCGCGGGCCGCTCAACATCGCGCGGCCGGTGCAGGGTTGGCCGCTCATCGTGCAGGCTGGCGCGTCGGACGCCGGACGCCAGCTTGCCGCCGAAACGGCGGAGATGGTGTTCACATCGGCGAGCACGCTGGAAGACGCGAAGGCAATCTACACCGACATCAAGGGCCGCATGACGAAACTCGGCCGCGACCCCAACGGCTTGAAGATCATGCCCGCGGCGCTCGTCGTGGTCGCCGATAGTGTCGCGGAAGCCCAGGAACGGCGCGCCCATCTCGACAGTCTGGTCAATTCGGACAGCGCGATTGCCGCGCTTTCCATTGCGCTAGGACACGATGCCTCGAAGTTCGATCCGGATGCCCCGCTGCCCGACGTGCCCGAGAGCAATCAGAGCAAGAGTGGCCGCGAACGCGCAATCAATCTCAGCCGCCGCGAGAACCTTACCGTGCGTCAGCTCGCCCAACGCCTCGGCGGCTATGCGGGCCATGCGATTACCGGCACCGCGGAAACGATCGCCGATGAGATGGAAGCATGGCTCGAAGCGGATGCCTGTGACGGCTTCACCGTCATGTTCCCTTACCTGCCGATGGGGCTGGAGGATTTCGTCAACAAGGTCGTGCCGGAACTGCAACATCGCGGCATTCTGCGCCGGGAGTATGAGGGCAAGACGCTGCGGGAGAATTTAGGGCTATCGCGACCGGAGAACCAGTTCTTCACGTGATGCCGAGACCAGTGCGATCGCATTTCCGATGCACTTTGTGTCGCTGATAGCTCGTGGGAGAGTCCGGTTCTCCCGCGGTGGGGAGAACCGGATTTTCTCTTAAGCTCTACCGCTTCGGCTGTTTACGCAGCCTTGCGCCGCCGCCGCATAACTCCGATACCCAGCAGACCAACGCCGAACAGGGCGATTATGCCCGGCTCCGGCACCCGCCGGTCGCCGGCGACGCCGCTCAGATACCAGCCCAACTCGTGATCATTGTCGTTGCCGGTTTCCGTCGCGCGGATCAGGAAATCGTCGCCGGAGAACGGGGTGTCGAACGCAACATACGAAGCGCTGTCGAGATGCGTGTGGAACGTGGCGCCGGTCAGCGACGTCGCGGTGACCCCGTCGAAGGAATACAGCTCGAAGCCGCCGCAGCGGGTGCTCGCGCTGCAGTTGGCGTGATTGCCGCTGGCGAAATCGAAGCCGGCCAACTCGATGATGTCGGAAAATTCCAGGCGGAGAAATTCGTCCTCTTCGAAACGGACCTGCTCCACGCTGGATCCGCTGGTCGACATGACCCCGATGCCATTGTTGACACTGCCGCCGGAATAATCGTGACGGATTTGCGATTGCGTACCGGCGCCCACGACCAACGTCGCGCTGCTGAAACCCGTTATCGTGAGCTCGATCCCGCCAACGACCGTCGTATCGGCTCGGACCGGCCCGCTATATTCCAGAGATCCGGGGTCCGCCGTCGTGTAGTCGGTCGCGGTTGCCGCCACGAAGCCGTCCGGCACATGATGGTCGGTCGGCTCTCTCGCCGTGAAATTGAAGTACCAGGAGCCCGCCGTGTCAGCCAGAAGGCCAGCATTCAGATCGGCCGTACTCACCGCATGTGCCGAGGCGCCGGCGAAACCGATACCGAGTCCCGCTATTGCCGCAAAAATAGCATGTTTCATGGTTGCCCACCCTTGAGTAATTATACTTTTATTGGGTTGCCCCACGGATAAAATCCGTGCCCGTTAACCAACCGGCAATAATTGTGCCATAATAATTTCACTAATAATTTCAGATAGATAGTGTCAGTTGGTAATCGCGTAGTCATATTTTTTGTAAAGAATACCGACACCCGAAAAGGAAAGTTTAGACCGCGTGGAATGAGGGTGCTTGAAAAATGGCAATAAAAACAATCGTCTATAAGTAGGCGCGCTAAGAATTAATTGAAACTGGCGGGTGTAAAGAATCTCGACACCGCATCTAATACCTTACATCAGCCGCTCGCTTGCGATCCGTGCCCCTTCCTGCATCGCTTTCAGCTTGGCCCAGACGACGTCGGCGGTGAGCCTTCCCATACCGGCGGAGGTGTCGAAGCCGCAATCGGTGCCGGCCTGAATGCGTTTCGGGTCGCCGACCATTTCGGCGGCGCGTTCCAGCCGGTCGGCGACGACTTCCGGGTGTTCGACGAAGTTGGTGAGCGTGTCGATCACGCCGACGATCAGCGACTGGTCGGGGGCCAACGGCGCGTCGCGGAACAGCTTGATCTCATGCTGGTGGCGCGGGTTGGCGAAAGGCAACAGGAAGGCGCCGACATCGGCCTGCAAGATGGCCGGCAGAATTTCCTTCAGCGCCACGTCTTTGTCGTGCGGCGACTCGTAATTGCCCCAGCAGACATGCAGCCGCACACGCTCGCGCGGCACATTCCGGAGTGCTGAATTGATCCGTGCAATAACCCGCTCGATGAAACCCACGAAATCGCCAATCGGGCGGTCCGCATAGGACAAGTGGCGTTCGAGAGCGAGGTCCGGCGCGTCGATCTGCAACAGATAGCCGTGCCGATGTGCCGACTCGTACTCGACCCGCAGCGCCTCGGCCAGGGCGTCGAGATAGTCGTCTTCGCTCGCGTAATGTTCGTTCTTCATCGCGGCGGCGACGATGCCGGGGGACGGGGCGGTCATGAAGGCATCGGTAAACTCGCCGCCGAGTTCCTTCAGGGCTGCCGCGAAGGTATCGAGTTCCGCCTCGTTGGCGTCGATATCAGCGTAGGCGATGGGGCCGGTAGCTTTTGGCGGCTCGAAGTTGCTGACCGCGATCTGGCCTTCCGAGTTCTTCTGCCACTTCGCTGTGAATTCCGGATAGGCATCGAGTTCGGTTCGGGTTGGGCGCTGCCATGTACCCGAAAAGCCCGACATCCGGCGCTGCACATAGAGAAAGAACGCCTCGCGCAACTGTTCGCCGTCGCTCGGGATATCAATCCCGGCCTTGCGCTGCTGTTCCACCACCCACCGGGTTGCCGATTCGCCTTCGCGAACCAACTCGTCCTCGTCGATCGGTTTGCCGTCGACTCGGGCCGCATAAAGTTCCACGAGCCGCGCCGGGCGCGGCAGGCTGCCGGCATGCGTCGTCAGTATTCTGTGCTGTGGCATGTGTTCGACTCCTTCTTTTAGCTGCAGTCCCTTCGGCTCAGATGACCAGAGACTTACTTCCATCCACCACAACTGCGGAGCCGTTCACATAAGTCGCGCGTTCGCTGGCCAGGAAACAGATCGCGTCTGCGATGTCGGCGACAGTGCCCAGGCGGTTCGAGGGGATGGTGCTGACGAGCCCGCGCCGGATCTCCTCCTCCGAGGTGCCTTGTTCTTCCGCCATCGCTTTTTGCAGGCGATCCGACCGTGCGGTCTGGATCCGTCCCGGGCCAAGGCTGTTCACACGTATGTTCATCGGTCCGAGTTCCATGGAGAGTTCCTTGCTGAACATCCGGACGGCGGCGTTGCAGGCGCTGCCCGGTGTGTGCAGCGGCACGGCCTGTTGGGTGGCGCCGGTCACATTCAGAATGACGCCGCCGCCCCGCTGCTGCATGTGCGGGATAGCCGCCCTCGTGCAGCGGATGTAGCCGAGCAGTTTGCCGTTGATCGCGTCGGTAAAGGCTTCGTCCGGTAGATCGACGAAGGCGCCGAAGGCGGACGCGCCGGCATTGTTGACCAGGATATCGATGCCGCCAAGACGTTCGGCCGCTTCGTCGACGAAGCCTTCGCACCCCGCGAGCGATCGCATATCGGCCGGTATCGCCACGACTTCGATACCGGTTTCGCCTGCGATCCGCGCAGCCGTGGCTTCGAGTTTGGACGCCGTCCGTGCGCAAATGGCGACGCGTGCGCCTTCCGCTGCTAGCGCCTGGGCCACGCCCTCGCCAATGCCTTCGCTGGCGCCGGTGACCAGCGCGCGTTTTCCCGCGATACCAAGATCCATGCCGTCCTCCCAATTGGCCCCACTTGCCGGCCACCGTTATTTCGACCGAGCACCGATTATGACGAGGGCCAAGAGCAGTGAATAGGGCAGGCCGTTGCAAAGCGCCGACTTGCCTTCCCGTTGCCTGCCGCCGATGATCGCTGTCGACGGCGGCAGGTGCAAGGGAGCGAATTATGAAACGGCTCGATGGCAAGAATGCGGTGATTACAGGAGCGGCGTCGGGGGTCGGCCGCGCGGCCAGCCTGCTCTTCGCGCGCGAGGGCGCGGCGGTTGCCTGTGTCGATATCGATGCGGAAATGGGCGAGGAAACCGCAGCCATGGTCCGAGCGGAAGGCGGTGACGCCGTTTTCATCGAATGCGACCTTGCCGAGCCCGCCGCGATCGACCGCATGGCGCGCGATTGCATGGCGTGGCGCGATGTCATCCATGTCCTGTTCAACAATGCTGCTGTCGCGGCGCGCGCGGAATTCGAGGATATCGGCCTCGAAGATTGGAACCGGCAGGTTGCAGTAAACCTCACGGCGCCCTTCCTGTGCAGCCAGAAACTCCTGCCCGCGTTGAAAGCGGCGGATGGTGCGGCAATCGTCCATCACGGCTCCATCGATGGCGTACTTGGCAACCCGACACTTGTTGCCTATTCCGCCGCCAAGGGCGGGCTGCAACCGTTGACGCATGTGATGGGCTTTTGGCTCGCACGGCATGGTATCCGGGTAAACTGCATTAACTCCGGTGCGCTGCGCGAGAGCAAACAAGGCATTCCCGTTCGTCTCAATCGCGACAATCGCGCGGGACAGCCGATGAGCGATGTTCAACGTCGTGCGACTCCGATGGCCCGGCCCGGATTTGTCGAGGAAGCGGCTGACGTCGCACTCTACCTCGCAAGCGACGAGTCCTCCTACGTCAATGGCAGCGTCGTAACGCTCGACGGTGGCCGCACCGGTATAACGCCAGGGACGTTTTAGGCGCCCTACAGGCTGAGACCGCCGTCGAGCTTCCTAATATCGACTATGACCGGAGTGACGGACTTACCGGTTACGTCAAATTCGGCGGGAGTCATGTCGCCGCCTCACTCCGCTGCCGCTGCAACAGGCCCCCAGGATTTGAGGACCGGCAGAACTTCCTTTGCGAACAGCTTCAGGCCGCGTTCGGAAATCTCTAATGGCGTGCCGCCGAAGCGGAAGGCGACGTTGAGTTCGAAGTCGCCGATGGCGGCGCGGCGGTCTTCGAGGCCGCGCAGGATCTTGTCGGGCGTGCCCCAGCTTGCCGCTTTCATGAAACCGTCGACGGCGCCGCCCATGCCTGTTTCCTTCGCGATGGCGGCCTTCTGTTGATAGGAATCGTAGCCTTTCACGGTCGCGAAATGTTCGCCCAGGAATTCGTAGTGGTAGAAATTGCTCTCCACGAATTTGCCCTGGTACTGGCGCGCTTCTTCTTCGGTTTGGGCGAGGTCGGTACCGCAGACGCAGAACTCGGTCAACATAATCGCCGGGGGTTCGGTGCCATGTAGTTCGCGGTGCAGTTCGCGGCCTTTCTCGATTACCGGTACACGCATTTCCCAGGGACGGTCGGCGAATATGACGATATGAGCGCCGAGTTTCGCGGCAGAGACGACGGAGTCTTCGCTCGACGCCACGGCATAGATACGACCCTCAAAGGAATGCTGTGGCCGGGGGCGCAGTTCCGTGCGGGGCTGCTTGTAGTATTCACCGTCGCCTTCGATGAAACCGGTCTTCAGCGCGTTGACGATCATTGGCGCGGCTTCGTCGAAACGCCCGCGCGACTCGTCCATGCTGAGGCGGAAGGCTTCGAACTCGCGCCGTGCCAGCCCGCGTCCCATGCCGAGGCGCAGCCGGCCGCCACTCAACATGTCGAGCACGGCAGCATTCTCGGCGACACGCAGCGGGTCATGCCAGGGCAGGATGACGGCTGCGGTGCCGACGTCGATATTGGGATGACGCGCCGCCAGATGGGTCATCAGATGGATGTTGTCTGGCACGAACGAGTAGTCGTTGAAATGATGCTCGGCCGACCACAGGCAGTCGAAACCCAAATCGGCAGCGAGATCGGCAAGCCGGAGTTCCTCCTCCCACACCTGATTGTCGGGACAGTTCTCATGGCCGTAACTGGTGAACACCATCATCATGCCGACATCCATCGGGCTTCTCCTTCGTTCGTTTGTGTTTTTGGGCGTTACTCGGCCGCGCTGGCGACGCCGTCGGCGTGCTGCGCGAACACCGGCATCACCTCTTCGGCCAGCAACGTCATTGTGCGTCTGCAGAAGGCGGGGTCGTCCCATTCGTGCGCCATCGCGGTCAGTACGCCGAACGGGCCGGTCAAATCGCGCAGCGCGACCAGCTTATCGACGACCGTCGCGGGCGAGCCCCAAGCGACCTGATACTCGGCGACCTCCTGCCAGGTCATCGCATCCGGGTCCGGATGGCCTTCGGGTGCCACGAACTTGGCGAGGCCTCGCGCGCGCAACGATGACAGCAGGTAGCGGAACCAGAAGCTCAACGGGCCGTCCGGGTTCATGATGTAGTCGTGCGCTTCTTGGTCGCTCGGTGCGACGATGATGCTGCGCGAAACGCGCCAGATGTCCGGGTCCGGTTTACGTCCGGCCTTCTCGCAACCCTCGGCATACGCCGCCCAATGGCTCGCCGTGTAGCGCGGATGCAGAAAGGCCGCGCCCGAGATGGGAATCCAGCCATGCTCGCCGGCCATGCGCGCGCTGCCGGAACTCGGCGACATGATGGAGATCGCAATCGGCGGGTGTGGTTTCTGAAACGGCTTGATGAACGCGCCGACGCCATATTCCGCGCGGCCCATATCTTCGATCTTGATGTTCCAGAATCCCCCCTCGCGAGTGTAGGGCGGCTCGCCGTCCCAGATGGCGAGGATGTGCTCGATCGACTCGCGCACCATGGCGCCACGGTCCGTGTCGCCGCCGACTTCGAACAGCTCGACGTCCGAGGACAGGCTGCCATTGCCCACACCCATCTGAAAACGGCCCTGGCTGAGGTGATCGAACAGGGCGGCCTGTCCAGCAAGCTGTGCCGGGTGATGGTGCGGCAGGCAATAGACGCCCGGTCCCATCTTGATCTGTTTGGTTTCGCCGATCAGCGTGGCGAGGAAGACGATCGGGTCGGTGATCGGTTCCGACGTGGCGGCGGTATGTTCGCCGACCCAGATCTCGTGGTAACCGAGCTTGTCTGCCAGAATGACCGTTTCCCGGTCGTCCGCCAGGACCTTGGTCAGGTCGTGCTTCGGATCGTGAACGGGTTGCATGAACATGCCGAGGCGCATCGCGGTACTCTCCAGGTTCGTCAGATTATTACCATTGAATGGTATGCCAGTGCGCGTGTTACGCCAAGTTGGCGCGCGGAACGGTCAGGGTTTCTGTGGTTTTTATTCGACCGGTACCGTCTCGTTGTAGATCTGTGTGCGTTTCATGATGCGGCGTTGCGTATCGGGAAACGGCTCGCGCCGGTGCATGGTCGCGCGGTTGTCCCACATGACCAGATCGCCGACTTGCCATTGATGCGTCCAGATATATTCCGGTCGGGTCTCGTACGCGAAGAGAGTGGTAAGCAGATCCTGGCTTTCGGATTCTTCCATGCCGACGATCGTCTTGGCGAAGTAGGGGCTGACGAACAGGGTCTTGCGGCCGGTTTCCGGATGGGTGCAGACGACCGGATGATCCGTGACCGTTTCGGGGTTCTGCTCCGGCCTGAAATGGAGATGGGTCGCGCGCAGGCCCGCTAATCGCTGTTTCATTGCGTCATCCAAACCAGCATAGGCCGCGTAGCCGTTGCACCATTGCGTGGCCCCGCCCTGGTCGGGAATTTCGACGGCATACAGCATCGAGATCGTTCCGGGCTTCGGCATGTAGGAGAGATCCGAATGGAACTCGATTTCGCGATGACCGAGCGCGCCGATCGGCTTGCCGTTCTGTTTGACGTTGGACACCATCATGATTTCCGGCGTCGCCCGTTCCGCCTGCTCGCGGACATGAATGACCGGCTCGCCGAAATACCGCGTAAAGCGTACCTGGTCTGGTTCGCTAAGAGTCTGGTCACGGAAGAACACGACACAATGGTCCAGGAAGGCCTGCCGTATGATCGCCACCGTTGCAGGCGGCATTGGCTGGCTCAAATCGAGCCCCGTGATCTCCGCGCCCAGCGCGCCGCCAGTGGGAATGACGGAAATCCTCTCCGGGCTGTTGTTGATTGCGTTCACGGGCTTCTCCGAAGTTTCAGAAAGCGCTGGCGGGTAGGCCGCCACCGTCGACGACCACCGCTTGGCCGGTCGTGAAAGCGCCATCTTCCGAGGCGAGGTGCGCAATCGTCGCCGCGATCTCCTCGGGTTTCCCATGTCGGCCGACGGGGATGAATTTGGCGCGCTCTGCCAGACCTTCATCCACGTCGGTATAGCCGGCACGGATGGTCGAGCTGATCGCGCGGTCGGTGCGGATCGAGCCGGGGCATACGCAGTTTACTGTGATGCTGTGTGGCGCGAGGTCGAAGGCGAGGGACCGCGTGAAGCCGATCACGGCCGCTTTCGATGCGCAATAGGCGGCACGTTCCGGCAGCGCTTCCAGCCCGGCAACGGAGGACAGCGACACGATCCGACCATAGCCGCGCGCCTTCATGTGCGGTACGGCGGCGCGGCTCATCAGAAAGACGCCACGAATGTTAATCGCCATGACGGCCTCCCAGGCGTCGAGCGGCACTTCTTCAATCTGTCCGCGGTCCTGTCCGTGCGGCGCGCCCGCATTGTTCACCAGGACATCCAGCCGGCCGAATTTCTCGATGGTGCTCGCGACGAGGTGGGCTGCGCCGTCTTCCGCCGATACATCGCCGGTGAAGCTCGCCGCCGTCCCGCCGGCTGCTTCGACCCGCGCCACGAGCGTGTTCAGCCCTTGCCACCCAGTACCCGCGCGTTCGACCGCGTTGTCGTTGTCGACACCCGCCGCCGCCACGTCGGAGACAGCGACAATGAAGCCGTTCCGCGCCAGACGCTGCGCGGTAGCCGCGCCGATCCCGTTTTCCTTCCCGCAGCCGGTGATCAGCGCCACGCGTTGCTCGGATCCGGTCATGTTTCCCTCCAGTGAAAGTCGCAAAGGACTATAGCGGACGTGGGGATATGGTTACAAAACGGTGCGCGAATTGGATTTAGGCGCGGAAATGCCGTTCGTAGATTTCCACATTGGACGAAAGGTCCGACCAGTCCCGCCGGGACCGGACGTAGACATGCAGGAAGGCATAACGCTCGGCTTGAATCCAGTCCGGGTCGTCGAAGCTGCCAGCGGGTAGGGTTCGTATGCCCGGTGCCGCTTCGAGCGTGAAGCCGAGGTTGCTCCCGCACCGGCCACAGAATTCGATATCCAGCCACCGTCCGGATTCGTCCGAAACATGTCGGTATTGTGAGGTCGTTTCGCCGAAAAACGCTACCTGCTCTGATTTGTAAACGACTTCGGTGCCAAACGCGGTTCCGGTTCGTCTTTGACACCATTTGCAGTGACAGATCGTCACGCGCAATGGCTCATCGTTTGCGAGAAATCGTATCGCGCCGCATACACAGCCGCCGGAATGTTCGACGCTCATGTGAGGCTCCGAATGAATTATTTGGGCGGCTCGAAATTCGGCGCACGGCCATCCTGAAAAGCGCTGACGCCTTCACGGTAATCGGCGCTGCGCATATGCTCACCGATCAGGCGTTTGGAAGCTTCCACGGCCGCACCGACATCGTGCTGCATCAGCTCGCCGTAGAGCTGCCGTTTTGTCGTCGTGGTCGCCATCGGCGATACCTGTTCCGCCATATAGGTGGCCGTTTCCATGACATGATCGAGGAAACTGTCTTCCGGATAGACGTTATTGAGAAATCCCATCTCTTTGGCTTCTTCGGCAAGAACGATACGCCCGGTCATCAGGACGTCGGCGGCCTGCGTGACGCCGATCAAGCGTGGCAGAACCCAGGCGAGACCATATTCGGCCGGGAGCCCGAGCCGGGGCGCGGCCGTTGTGAATTTGGCGCCGGCTACGGCGTAGCGCAGATCGCAGAAGGCGGCGAGGGACATTGCGATGCCGGCGCAGGCTCCGTTGATGGCGGCGATAACAGGTTTGCGCAACCCCCAGTGCCAGACCATGTCGTGGTCGTATTCCGGGCGCACGCCATGGCCAGGCCGGGCCATGTCATCGTTGCGCAACGACGTGACATAGTCATCGTCGGTATCGCGATAGTGGTCGAGCGCCTTGAAATCGGCCCCGACGCAGAACTGTTTCCCGCTGCCCGTAACAACGACGACGCGCACGTCCGGATTTTCATCGAGTTCGGCCATCACATGGCGGTATTCGACATTCATCTGCTGGGTCCAGGAATTGCCGCGTCCCGGACGATGCAGCCGTACGGTCGCTACGTTGTTCTTGATGTCGCATCGCGTAACTTTCAGTTCCATTCAAAATATCTCCCATCGCTCTGCGGCTTTGAGGAGAACTATAACGGATGGACACCGGTGGGCCCAAAAAGACCCGGCATAGCCGCTTGGGTTGCGGGGTGATCGGAAGTGAGGCAACCTGTCCGCATGACCGAACAGCCCTCCGAGAAAGGCCCGGAAACCGTCCCGGAAAGCGAAGACGCGCAAAAGCTGACAGCCTTTGGCGAGCCGCTGTGGGTCGACGTGCTGAAGACGGTCGGCGTGGGCATGGCCATGCTGTTGGGAACGATTGTGATTGGCGGCATACTCGGCGTGATGATTATCGCCCCCTGGGGAAGGGCGAGCCACGATTGCTCGATCTATTGCGTGCTCGAGCAGCAGTTCGACTCGTATTTCTCCGACAAGCCATCCTGACGCGCAGGCGGGAGGGAGGACCTTTGGAGCTCACAGTGCAACGTCTGATCGACCGCGAAGAGATCCGGGATGTCATGGCGCGCTATGCGCGCGGCGTGGACCGGGCGGATTGGGATTTGGTGCGCGAGACCTATCACAAGGACGCCTTCGACGATCACGGCGATTACAAAGGCGGCGTGGACGGTTTCATCGAATTCGCACAGGCCCGCGCGGGAAGATTGCCACAATGCATGCACTTCCTCGGCAATTGCCTGATCGAATTCGCCGCTGAGGATATCGCCGTCGTGGAAACCTACTTCGTCACAGCGCATACGCTCGACGCCGAGGGGCAGCGGGCCTACGGCGCCGGGGATGGTTCCGAGCCGTCGCAGCTTTCGTCCTACGGGCGCTACGTCGACCGCTTCGAGCGCCGGGACGGCAACTGGCGCATTGCCCATCGGATCGTGGTATTCGAGGCGACCCGCGTGCATGTCGGTAACGCGCCGCCGCTGAAACCCGAGTGGGCGCAACTGCGCCGCGATGCCGACGACCCGATATTTCGGATGCGCGCCGAACTCGGTTTGACCAGCGAAGATAGGGCAAGTTAAGGCCGCGCGCCGAACCGGCCGGAGAGATCTTATGACGACGATAAGAGAGCAACCGCTTTCGAGCCCGATGACCTGGCGGGCGGATACGCTGCTGGAGAATGACGGGCTTGTCATGCTCGATGACGGCTGCCTCGACGAAGTGGCGCGAACAGCGGCGGCGCTGGGAGCCAACCCGTTGCCAATCGAGGCGCTCGTTACCGATGATTTCGAGATGCCGGCATGCCGCGCCGCAATGGCAAGGGTCAGGGATCAGATTTATGACGGTATCGGGTTCGCCGTTATCGACCGGCTACCGGTCGAGCAATTGGAGAAAGATATCTCCAAAAAGCTTTATTGGCTTTTGATGTCGATGATCAGCCGCCCGGTTGCCCAGAGCTGGAAGGGCACGATGGTCTACGATGTCCTTGATACGGGCAAGAAGTCGCTTGCCGGCAGCGGCGTCCGTTCGTCGAAGACGAATGGCGGGCAGAGTTATCACTGCGACAATACGTTTAACCTGCCGCCCGATTTTGTCGGCCTCATGTGCTTGCAGACAGCGCGAAAGGGCGGCATGAGCGGATTGATCAGTCTTGAGACGGTCTACAATCTGCTGCTCGAAGAGTTTCCGGATGTCATTCCGCGCCTCTATGAGCCGTTCTACTTCGACCGCCAGATGGAACATGCGCCCGATGATCAGCGCTGTTCGTACAAACCGGTGTTCGAGTCAGATGGTAGGCGGCTATTCGCCAATTTCAATCCGCGCCGCGTCGAGCATGGATACGAGTTGGCTGGAAAGGAAATGGAACCCGACACGCGTGAGGCAATACAGGCTTTGCAACAGGTTTCGGAGCGCAGTGGGCTCGGCAAGAGTTTCGAGTTCGAGCGTGGTCAGATCCAGATCGTCAACAACAAGCGGATGGCTCACCGGCGCACCGCCTTCCGCGACTGGCCGGAACCCGACCGGCGGCGGCACCTCGTACGCATCTGGCTGCGCGATACAGGCCGGCCTTTTTATCTGGGCTGAGGAAACGCGCCGTGGCCGAGCATAGATTTAACGGCCTGGCCGTTCATTACGAGAGGTATGGTGCCGGAGAGGATGTCGTTCTGCTGCATGCGGGCGGCAGCTCCAGTGCACAATGGCGCAAGGTCGCGGGCATCCTCGAAGACGATTTCCATCTGTTTGCGCCGGACTTCATCGGTTTCGGACAAACCGACAACTGGCCTGGCCCGACGGAACCAAGTCATGACGATCAGGCGGAACTGGTCGCTTCGCTGATAGAGCAGGAGTGTGACGGTCCCGTGCATTTTGTCGGCCACTCGTTCGGCGGGGCGGTCGTTTTTAGATTGGCGCTGGCAAGACCGGAACTATTTCGGAGACTGGTTCTGATCGAACCGGTGCTGACGCCGCTGCTCAATCTTGCGGGGCGTGAGGACATCTTCGCCGAGTACCGGGCGCTGGCGCATGACTTCATCGATAATGGCCGGGCGGGGCGTGACGAGGTGGCGTGGCGTAACTTCATCGACTACCGTAACGGTGCTGGCACCTGGGAAGGCCTCTCCGAAAAGGCACGCGGCCGCTTTCTCTCCGGTACGAAGCAGGTTGTCGATACGTTCCTGTCGAACCTCGCCAATCCTACAACGCTCGAAGAGTGTCGGACCGTTGTAGTATCGACCTTGATTTTGTGCGGCGAGAAGACGACGGAACCGGATCGCGTCGTCACGGAAATTCTGCATCGGGAAATGCCGCATAACCAGCATCAGGTTATTGCGGATGCGGAGCACATGTCGCCATTGACCCATCCGGAGTCGGTTGCCGCGGCGATTAGGATGCATCTGAGTGGATGACGTAGAATAACTCGGTACAAACGAGATGAAGATGGAAAGATGAACTGCGAGATTACGCCACTGTCGGAACATACGGGCGCCGAGGTGAGGGGCGTCGACCTGTCGCGACCGCTCGATGACGAAACGCGGGCGCGCCTGAACCAGGCTTTTGTCGACGCCTCGGTCCTGGTGATCCGCGATCAGTCGCTGACGGCAAACCAGCTTCTGGCCGGTGTGCAGAATTTCGGCACCGTGTTTCTACAGCAGAATTCGAAGTTCGCGCTGCCGGAATGCCCGGAAATTCATTACCTGTCGAACCAGGACCGCTACCCGGACGGCAAACGCTACATTCCGGGGGCGGGATACCACACCGACCATTCCAACGCCGCGGAACCGCCAAAGGCGACCGTGCTGCTGGCGATCCAGCTGCCCGAAAAGGGCGGTGACACGCAGTATGTGAACCTGCGGCGGGCCTATGAGGGATTATCGGCCGCGACGAAGCAGCGGATCGCAGATCTCAAGGGCACGCATGTTTATCAAAGTAAGCACAGCGAGCGGAAGCTGATAGGGCTGACGGACGAAGCGAAGCAGAAGGTGCCCGACGCGGTGAAACACCCCCTTGTTCGAACCCACCCGGAGAGCGGCATCCCGTCGATTTCCTCAATCCGATCCGGATCGAGGAAATCGACGGGATGCCGGAAAGCGACGCGCTGGAACTGCTCGACGAACTGCTCGCACACGCGACGCAGGAGAAATACCAGTATCGCCATCGCTGGCAGCAGGGCGATTTTGTCATGTGGGACAATCGCTGCCTTTTGCATAAGGCCAATGGCGACTATGACCATAGCCAGACCCGCTATCTCTATCGGGTTATGCTAAAGGGTGATGTGCCGGTTTAGGGTGCCCGAAATGCCGTAAAAGGCGTGGTCACATTCCGCTTACGTGTGTATACGGCCTTGTTAAATCGACTGCTCGAACTGTGTACGAATGAAGGGTGTCCGTCTCACACTTTTGTGTGAACGCAACTGGCTTGAATTATTCTGCGCATGTTCTAGTGTCCGCTTTGGGAACAGGGGAGGCGCAATTTATGAATGTTCCCGCATTCGAAATTTCACGTTAATCGAACGCCAAAAAAATCTAACGCTATACAGGAGGAAGACATGTCGAAAACGACATCTACGCGGCGCAAGTTTCTGAAAGGCGCCGGTCTCGCAGGGACTGCGGCGGTCGCCGGCACAATTGCCGCACCGAATATCGCGCTCGCCAAAACGAAAGTCCTCAAGGTACAGGCAGCCTGGGGCGGCGGCATTTTTCTGGAGAACGCAAAAAGTTATGTCGACCGCGTTCATGCCATGGCTGGCAAGGACCTGAAGATCGATCTGCTGTCGGTGAACTCGGTCGTCAAGACCTCGCAAATGCAGGATGCCGTGCATCGCGGTGTGCTCGATGGCGCGCATTACGTGCCGGCCTATTGGTATTCCAAGTCGAAGGCAGCGTCCCTGTTTGGCACCGGTCCCTGTTTCGGCTGGTCGGCGCAGGAGCTTTTAGGTTGGATCCACTACGGTGGCGGCATGGATCTCTTCAACGAATTGATGGGCAGCCTGGGCCTGAACCTGATCAGCTTCTTCAACAGCCCGATGCCGGCACAGCCGATGGGTTGGTTCAAGGAGGAAATCAAGGACTCCTCGCAGATGAAGGGGCTGAAGTACCGTACCGTTGGTCTGGCCGCGAACGTGCTGCAGGAAATGGGCATGTCCGTTGTGCAGCTTCCCGGCGGTGAGATTCAGCCGGCAATGAAGTCCGGGCTGATCGATGCGGCCGAGTTCAACAATCCGACGTCGGACAAGGATTTCGGCATGCAGGATGTGTCGAAGCATTATCACCTGGCGTCCTTCCATCAGTCGCAGGAAGCGTTCGAGATCACCTTCAACAAGAAGACGTATGACCGCCTGCCGGCGGAGCATCAGGCGATCCTGAAATATGCGTCGGAGGCCGAGAACTCGAACTTCTATTGGCACAACACGCTGCGTTATGCCGACGATCTGATCAGCCTGAAGGAAAAGAGCGGCGTGAATGTCTACCGCACGCCGGATTCGGTCATGCAGGATCAGTTGAATGCCTGGGACATCATCGTCGACCAGATTTCCGCCGAAGACCCGTTCTTCGCTAAGGTTATCGCGTCGCAAAAATCCTATGCCAAGAAGGTGATGAACTATCTGCTGCTGAACCAGCCGGATTACGGTTTGGCGTACAAGCATCACTTCGGTTAAGCCGGAGACGTTTGGGAAACTTGATCAATAACTGATTGATCGAATTCCGGAACAGGGATGGTCCTTGGGACTGTCCCTGTTCTTTTCCTGCGAAAAATTTCTGCCGGAGACGGTCGATGCTGTCCAGCATTCATGCGATCGAAAGTTTCAGTACCTGGGTCGGGCGCGCTTTCGCCTGGTGCATTGTCATTCTGACCCTGTCGGTGTCGTACGAGGTGTTTGTGCGTTATGCCCTGAACGCCCCCACCGTGTGGGTGTTCGACATGATGGTGCAGATGTATGGCGCGCTGTTTTTGATGGCGGGACCCTACGCGCTGGCGCAGGATGGCCATGTCCGCGCCGACGTCGTTTACCGGCTGATCCCGGTACGCTGGCAGGCACGCATCGATTTCGTTTTGTACCTTTTGTTTTTCTTTCCCGGCATGCTGGCGTTGTTTTGGTATGGCGCCGAAATTGCCTCCGACTCTTGGCGCTACAAGGAAGTCAGTTGGAACAGTCCGGCCCGTATTCAGATCTATTTCTTCAAGACTCTGATTCCCGTAGCCGGTGGTCTGCTCATCATCCAAGGCATCTCGGAATGCATGCGTTGCCTGGTCGCGATGAAGACCGGTGTGTGGACCCAGCGTCATGAGGACGTCAAGGAAACCGAAAATCTGCTGGCGGAAGAGCTCAACCCCGATCTGAAGAAGGCGCCACGAGGATGACCAATCCCGAAGTCGCCATCTTCATGCTGTCGCTGTTCATCGTACTGGTGATGCTGGGCTTCCCCATCGCCTTCACCCTGCTGGCGATGGGCGTTGCCTTCGGTTATTACGCCTATTACGACGGCGACCGTATCGAGATTTTCGCCGATCTCTTCGACAATCAGATCTTCTATCTGCTGAACCAAAACACCTATTCGGTGATGGAGAACGACACGCTGGTCGCCATCCCGCTGTTCCTGTTCATGGGCTATGTGGTGGAGCGCGCCAACATCGTCCTCCGCCTTTTCACGTCCTTGCGTCAGGCGGCGCGCAACCTGCCGGGCTCGATGGCGGTTGCGGCGCTGATTACCTGTGCCGTGTTTTCCACGGCAAGCGGTATCGTCGGCGCGGTTGTGACGTTAATGGGATTGCTGGCGTTCCCGGCCATGGCGGCTGCGAATTACGACAAAAGGTTTGCGTCGGGCGTGATCTGTGCCGGCGGCACGCTGGGCATTCTGATCCCGCCGTCGATCATGCTGATCGTCTATGCGGCGATTGCCGAATTGTCGCCGCTGCGGCTCTATGCGGCGGCTGTGATCCCGGGTTTCATGCTGGCCGGGTTCTATATCGTCTACGTTATTATCCGGGCAAAGATGGACCCATCTCTGGCGCCGATGCCGAGGGATGAAGACGTTCCCCCGAAACGCGAAATCTACATAAATCTGCTGACGTCCTTTGTGCCGCTGACGGTTTTGATCATGCTGGTGCTGGGCTCGATCCTCGGTGGGTTGGCGACGCCGGCGGAAGCCGCTGCCATGGGCGCGCTGGGCGCGGTTGTCCTAGCGGCCCTATACCGCTCGCTGACATGGGACAAGGTCAAGGACTCCGTCTTTCTCTGTGCCAAGGCGACAGCCATGGTGTGCTGGCTTTTCGTGGGATCTTGGACCTTCGCATCGGTATTTTCCTATCTCGGTGGCCATTCGGTCATTGAGGCTTGGATCGTCTCGTTCGATCTGGCTCCGTGGCAATTTCTGGTCTTGGCACAGGTCATCATTTTTCTGTTGGGCTGGCCGCTGGAATGGTCCGAAATCCTGATCATCTTCGTGCCGATCTTCCTGCCCATGCTGGATACGTTCGGCGTCAATCCGTATTTCTTCGCGATGCTGGTGGCGCTCAACCTGCAAACGTCCTTTCTGACACCCCCTATGGCGATGTCCGCTTATTATCTGAAAGGGGTGTTGAAATCGCAGATCGAGCTGGTGCAGATCTTCCGAGGCATCATGCCGTATTTGGCTATCGTTATCTTCTGCATGGTGCTGATGTATCAGTTCCAGGGCCTTGCGCTGTGGCTGCCGGACGCTCTATTCGGCAAATACGTTCCCTAGGAGCACTTGAATGTCGCTGCATTTGGAAACCGTCACCGAACTGGCGCCGAAAATCCGGGCTGGCGAAGTGACGTCCGAAGACCTGGTGAAGGATTGCCTTACCCAGATCGATGCGACGGATGGCGCCATTCACGCCTGGAAACATCTGGATGAAGCGCATGCGCTTGCGCAAGCGAAGGCGTTGGACGATCTGCGCCGTGCCGGGCGCCCCATGGGGCCCTTGCATGGGATCCCTGTCGGCATAAAGGACATCCTCGACACGGCAGATATGCCGACGGGTTACGGTTCGCCGATCCATGAGGGGCATCAGCCGGACAAGGATTCGACGGTCGTCGCCAAGCTGCGCGAAGCCGGTGCGGTGATCATGGGCAAGACGGTGAGCACCGAATTCGCCTTCATGACGCCGGGCAAGACGACCAATCCGCACAACCCCGCCCACACACCCGGTGGTTCTTCCTCCGGATCGGCGGCGGCGGTCGCGGCGGGGCAGGTGCCGCTGGCAGTCGGCAGCCAGACGGCCGGCTCGGTTATTCGGCCGGCAGCGTTCTGCGGCGTGTTTGGCTTGAAGCCCAGCCAGGGCATGATTTCCCGTGCCGGTGTGTTGCAGACCGCAAAAAACCTGGACCAGATCGGCGGCTTCGGGCGGTCCCTGGAAGATGTAGCACTGCTGGTCGACGCGATGACCGGTTTTGACGCGGCCGACGCGGCGAGCTATGCCCGGGCCAAGCCCGTCCTTCTCGATGGTTGCCGGGCCGAGGCGCCGGTTGAGCCGCGTTTCCTCTGGTTCGATCTGCCGTTCGACGATCAATTGGCGGACGACGCGCGCGCCGGGTTCGGCGAACTGCGCGAGGCCCTGGGCGATCAGGTCGAAAGCCTCGCCCTGCCGGACTCGCTCGGCAATATCATTGACCACCACCGGGTCATTCATCACTACGAAATGCGCCGGCATCTGGCTGATGAGTTCGAAAACAGTCCGAATCTGCTCAGCGAGGGCATGCGGGACACCTTGCAGAAGGCCGAAGCGGTTGGCGACACGGACTACGCCGATTCCTTGGATGCGATGAAGGCTGCGAAATCGTTCTTCGCGGAACTGTTCAACGACTACGACGCCGTTTTGACACCATCGGCTGCCGGTGAGGCACCGCCCGGGTTGGCGCGGACGGGCGATCCGATCTTTTGCGCGATGTGGACATTCTGCGGATTGCCATGTGTGACCTTACCGTTGCTGACGGGCGACCGGGGCCTTCCGATCGGCGTTCAACTGGTTGCAGGTCTTGAAGAAGATGACCGGCTCTGCCGGACCGCGGGATGGCTGCTAAAGTTTTTGGATGAAAGGACAGACGATGTCGCAACGGCGGATTGATCTCATCTCCGGGCTGATCGGCTCGCTTATTCTGATGGTCTTCGTCGTTGGGCTGGCGGAGAGCATCTCGTCCGGCGCTGCCGGTTTCTGGGGTGGCCTGCCGTTTTGGGTCATCGTCGTGTTTTGCCTCGGCCTTGTCTGGTACGATTTCTGGGACAGCTGCGTCCGCAAAAAATAGGCGCCGATCACTCCTTCTCCTTTTCGGCACGGCAGGCTTCGGTGGGCGGTCCCATCGGACGGACATAACGAAGTCGCTTCAAGCGTGCTTAAAAGAAGTCTGCACATTGCATAGGTGGCGAATCGTTGTAACCTGATGGATGGAAAATTTCGATCCAGAGCGCGTAATTGCAAATCGTCACTCGTGAGACAGATAGTTGATCGCTGCAGCCTCCTCTTCAAAACGAACAATCAGCCAGGATGAACGGCAGCATATTGCGCGTAAGGCGGAGGAAACGTTTATTGCGATCGTCAGGGAAATCGAAAAAGAACACGTGATATCCCTGCCGAATCTGATGCAGATTCAATACACAATCGACCAACCGATCCAACCGAATGGCACAGCACAAAACCCTTATATTCGAAAATTTTGCGGGCTAAAGGCTAGACCTTACTGGGAGTTTGAAGATTTTTCCGAGGCGTCGTGCCGCCAACTGAAAGAACTTGTACGGAATTTCGCTGCTTTGCAGCGGGAATTTCAGATAGCCAAGGCGCCGCATCGATATGTCGATGGTCATACGGGTTATCATGGCACGATGAAGGATTGGCGGCACCGCGACGTCGTGACCGAGAGTATGGAATTTCCGCAGGACGCCCGGGATTCCTTCCCCCAATTATGTGCGTTATTGGAACCCTTTGTGAGCAGCAAATCATTGCATCGGTCTTTCTTTGCCATGATGCGTCCAGGCGTGCGGCTTCCCAATCATTGTGGCGCTACGAATTTGTTCTTGCGGCTGCATTTGGCGATGGAGATTCCAACGGGCGATTCTGGTCTGATGGTTGGTGGCGAAGTGCGGCACTGGCGGGAGGGCGAAATCATATTGTTCGATGATTCTTTTGGCCATGAAGCTTGGAACAACTGTGGGCAAGACAGATATATTTTGATCATGAGGATTATGCACCCCGAGGTATCGGATATCGAGCGGCACTGGCTGCCAATTGTTTTCGATCGATTTAAGGGGACAGATGCGTCAAACGATGTTCTGCGCGTGCTGCAAGAAACAACTATGCGCTGATCCGCTTCCAGCATCGGACCGGCTGTTGCTCCCGCCGATTACGCCTTCTTCTTCGCGGCCCGGCCGGCTTCGGAACGCGGGCCCATCGGTTCGGGCTGGAACGGTCCGTCGCGCATCTGCAGATAGGCCCGCGTGCCATCGGTGCGTTGAGTTTCGAACAGTTTTTCGCGATATTCGTTGTGTGAGGAATGGGCCATCGCGCCGAGCGCGCCTTCGAGCGCCAGGGCCGAATTCACACCGGCCGCCTGCATCCCCTGCATCGCAATTGCCTTGTTAATGCGGACGGCGGGTTCCGGCACCAGGGCGATGCGCGCTGCCAGCGCCCGCGACCGTGTCATGAGTTCATCGTGCGGTACGACTTCATTGACCATGCCGATCCGGTAGGCTTCCTCGGCATCGAAGTGATCGCCGGTCAGTGCCCAGCGGTTCGCCGCCTTCCAGCCGCACAACGCGGTAAACAGGAAGGTCGTGTTGGAGATATGCCGGACTTCGGGCTGCGAAAACACCGCCTTGTCTGATGCGATGGTGATGTCGGCGGCGAGCTGATACCAGAAGCCGCCACCCATCGCCCAGCCGTTGACGGCCGCGATGATCGGCTTGCCCAGCTTCCACATATGGCCCCATTTTTCGGCTTTCTTCGCGTCGCCCCGCTGCCAGACCTCGATGAATTCGGCGATGCTCAGTCCCGTCGGGTCGGTTTTCTTGCGGCCCGACTCGCCCGCACCCTGATCGTAACCGGCACTGAAGGCGGCGCCGGCGCCTGTCAGGATAATGACCCGGACCGCGCGGTCTGCGTCCGCTTTGTCCAGCAGCGCATGCAGATCCGCTTCCATGGACGGCGTCAGGGCGTTCATCGCCTGTGGGCGGTTCAGCGTGATGGTCGCGATCTCGTCCTCGACCGCGTAAAGAATGTCGTCGTCGCTCATGGTAAGCCTCTCATCGTTAAACCGGCGCTTCGCCTTCCAGCATGATGCGGTGCATAACGCGCAACTGGTTCACGTCGTATTCGTCATTCGCGCGATGCATCAAACAGCGATTGTCCCACACGACCAGATCGCCCGGCAGCCATTTGTGTCGGTATTGAAATTGCGGCTGGAAGGCGAAGTCGTACAGCGCGTCGAGCAGCGCATCGCTGTCCGCATCGTTCCAGCCGACAATATGGTCGATCCGGTTTGGGTTGATGTAAAGCGACTGCCGTCCGCTTTGCGGATGAGTTCGGATCAGCGGGTGATCGACCGGCGGGGTTTCGGCCTTTTCCTCGGGGGACTGATTCGCGACCCAGGACATGTTGCGGCGGCTTTTGTATTTGTGCACGGCACGCAGCCCTTCGATCCGCGTGCGCATATCGGCAGGCATCGTGTCCAGAACCGCATAGCAATTAATGAACTCCGTATCGCCGCCCGCGTCAGGCAATGTCTGGGCGTGCAGCAGGGTGAGGGTCGCGGGCTCGGCGAAGTAGGAATCGTCGGTATGCCAGTGCTTCGCTTGAACCAGCGGCTTGCCTTCGAGCGACGGCGGCCGGTTAGAGACGATGGATACTTCCGGCGCATCGTCCAGCCGGTCGCGGCGCAGAACGAACCGCTTCGGTGGTCCGAAGATGCGTGACGCCTGTGCGAAGGCTTTCGGCGCCATGGTCTGATCGCGGATACAGAGGACGAGATGATCGATTACCGCGTCCGAAAGCGCGGAGGCGACGTCAGGGGTGACAGAGCTACTCAGGTCGACGCTGGTCACTGCCGCCGCCATGACATCGCTCAATGCTTCGATCTGCATAGCCATTTCTTTAGCACACTCCTGTTACACCGTCCTGCCGGCGTAAGTTCGATGCATATCGCGGGGATATTCGTTCTTCGCACGGTCGGCTTGGCGGGTGTCGATGTCAGCGGTCGCGAAGGGTGCTGCGTCCGTCGTTTCGGCGAGCAACTCTGCGGCCGGGCCGAATATCCAACTGCCGCCGGAGAACCAGTCCCGGTCGAAGGACCGGCGGTTTGCGGAGGCGACGAAACCGCCGGAGGTTGCCGCGGACATGGCCGCTGCGATGTGCCAACGGCGGTTGCCGCCGGTCGCGCGTGGCTGCGCGATAAGATGACCGCTGGCCAAACCGATTTCGCGCGCATGCTCCGGATACATCATTTCGCTACAGAGCTGGAAGCCGATGTTTACGCCGCTAGCCGAAGACGGAGTGAAGTTGCGATCGCCCTGATGGAACCACAGCGCCTCGCGTCCATCGGGTGCGTCCGGCAGATACCATTTGGAGCGAATGCCTTGATAGCCCTCCGCCGCCGACCAGATGAAAGCCTCGTTCAGCCGTCGCCCGTCGCGTTCCACGGGGCGTGAGCTGAGAACCAGCGGGGCAGAGAGTTCCGCCATGCGCGCGATCATCGCGTCATGGATTTCGACGGTTTCGCGCCATATCGTTGGGTCGACTGTATCGCCATCGAATACCCAGTAGCAGAACGGCATCTCCGGCAGGACGACGATATCCGATGGCGTCGCGCTCAGATAAGCGATCAGCGTTTGCCAGGCTGCTTCCTTGCGCTCCCGCTCATCGGGAAAGTCACAGACAGTTACCTTCATCGGCATCCCTTAAAATCAGTTCTGCATCAACATATTATACAGTTTTGTTGTCTTCCAAAATCATGGACGCACCCTTCTCGCCGATCATGATGGCCGGCGCGTTGGTATTGCCGGTCGTGAGTGTTGGCATGATGGAGGCGTCCGTGACGCGCAGGCCCGCGATGCCGTGTACCCGCAGGCGCGGGTCGACGACCGCGGCGGGGTCTTCGCCCATTTTGCAGGTACCGACGGGATGGTGGATCGTGCCACCGGTTTCGCGGGTGAATTGGCGGATTTCGTCGCGGGTTTGCACGTTGGGGCCGGGATCGTATTCGCCAAGGCTGATCTCCTTCAGCGCCGGTGCGTCGAAGATGCGGCGGCACATCTCGACACCGGCGACGAGGACGTTCACATCGTTTTCGTCGGTCAGGTAGGCGGGCCGAATAACGGGATCGTCGGCGGGATCGGCGCTGCCCGCCATCACCGTGCCACGGCTTTCGGCGCGGACGGGCAGGGCGGTCATTTGCACGCCGGGTTCCCCAGTTCGCCCTGCCCCATGTCCTTTGGTGTTGCGGGGGTGAAGGAGAGTTGCAGGTCTGGGCTGGAGAGACCGTCGCGGCTGCGGCAGAAGACCATGGCGCTGGTCACGCCAAAGGTCAGCGCGCCCTTCCCGAACAATACGTACTTCGCGACTTCCGGCACGACGTGTGGAAACCGCGACAGCTGGTTCATGGTGGTTTCGCCGCGCACGCGATGTTTGAGCCGGGCTGCGAAATGATCGGCAAGGTTCGAGCCGACACCGGGCAGGTCGTGCCGGACGTCGACGCCGATATCTTTCAGATGCGCGGCGGGGCCGATCCCCGAAATTTGCAGCAGATGCGGCGAGTTGTACGCACCGCCGCATAGCACGACTTCATTGTTGGCGCGGATTTCCTTGTCCTGCCCGTCCTGGCGATAGGTGACGCCAACACATTTTTTTCCTTCGAACAGCAAGCGACCGGCCCGCGCGCCGGTGATCACTTCGAGGTTGGGATTGCCTTTTACGGCGCGCAGATAGGTCTGCGCCGTCGAGCCCCGGAACCGGCCGCGCCGTGTCATCTGCGAATAACCGACCCCTTCCTGTTGGCCGCCATTGTAATCCGGCGTCAACGGAAATCCGGCCTGCTGTGCCGCTTCAACAAAGCGGTGGGTCAGCGGCAGGATAGTGCGGTAATCCTCGACCTTGAGCGGCCCGTTGCCGCCCCGGTATTCCGGATCGCCGCCTTGCTTATAGGATTCCGATTGCCTGAAGTAGGGCAGAACTTCCTCATAGGACCAGCCCCGGCATCCCATTTGCGCCCAGCCGTCGTAATCGGCGGGATTGCCGCGTACATAGAGCATGCCGTTGATCGAACTGGAACCGCCCAACACCTTGCCACGCGGCAGGCTGATGCGGCGGCCGGCGGAGCCTTCGACAGGCTCCGAGGTGTAGTTCCAGTTGACCTTGGGGTCTTTGAGCAGGGGACGCAGCGCGGCCGGTACGTGAATGCGGATGTTGCGGTCCTTTGGTCCCGCCTCGAGCAACACCACCCGCGCGCCACCCTCGACCAATCGGCATGCCACCGCGCATCCCGCCGATCCTGCCCCGACAACTACATAATCCGCTTGCATGAATTGTCCGCCCTCCCGTTAGCCCATCATGATTTCCCTGGGCGGACAATTATGCAAGGGTGCGCGCGGCGCGCCTTCGAGGGAGGACAGAATGAGCAACGATATTCAGCAACGGCTCGACGATCTGGAAGCGCATCTCACGCACCAGGATGCCACCATCCAGGACCTGAACGAGGTGACGCTTCAGCAATGGAACGAGATCAAGGCTCTGACGGAAAAGCTCGCGCGCCTGGAAACTAAAATCCAAGCCGCGGAAGAGGCGGGCGATGCGGGCGCAACGCCCGAACCGCCGCCGCCGCATTATTGAAACTACTCCAACTTGTCGTCCTTGGGCTTGTCCCACTGTTGTCCGGTTTAATTTCTCTAACATATGAAGGCCAACTGATTTTGGCATTGAGGTGTGTTTGGTTCAGGTTCGAGCAGACGGTCAATGCGCTTTCGATGCATGAGGTTTGTTCGGACGAGGCGAGCGAATGCGAGCGGGGATTTGACGGTTTTCTGATCGGCTTTTGCGAGGTGAAGCAAGAGATAGGCGATCAGGGCAACGGTGATCTGAATGCGCACGGCATTCTCGGACCGGCCGAGGAAGTGCCGGATTTTGAGGTTCTGTTTGACCCAGCGAAAGAACAGCTCGATCGCCCAGCGGCGCTTATAGAGGTCGGCGATTTGCCGGGCCGAGGCGTCCAGATCGTTGGACAGGATCCGGAGGGTCTTGCCGGTATCGATCCGCACCGTGACTTCGCGCACGGGCTTGGAGAAGGGGTTTTTGCGGCTCATCCTTTGCCGTTTGGGCAGCAGGCCGACCCGGTCGGACAAGATGTCTTCGCCCTCGGGCACCGCCCGATCGGTGGCCTCTGTTAGCGGCGTGTGCGACTTGAAACGGGTGACAATGCGGCAACCCGCGGCGTCGAGCTTCGCCCACCAGGCGTAATCGTAGTAAGCCAGATCAAAGACATAGGTCGCGCCCGCCTCGATCGGCATCTCCTGCGCCACCTTGATATCGGCGGTCTTTGCCGGCGTCACCGCCGCGTAGACCGGGTGTTCGGCGCCCGCATCGTAAACCACATGCAGTTTCGCGCCACAGGCCCTGGCCGAAAAATACGCCCACTGCGATCCCCGGCCACTCAAGGCAAGCGGACTGGCATCGATCAGGTAGGTCGCCTCGCCAAGCGTCCGCCGCAACCCGCGCCCGGCGCGCCCAACCAACGCCGTGAACAGCTCCGAGAACACCGCGCTCGGCCGCGTCGCGTTCGCATCGGCCAGCGTCGAACGCGTCACAAGGCGACCGCCGACATGATAGAGCCGGGCACGATGGCTCTGTAGACCGCCGACGATCTCGCGCAAGCTCACCGCACCGGAAAGCTGAGCATATAGCAGGGCGATGAACTGGTCCTTCGTGCTCAGGCGGCGAACGTGTTTGTCGGCTTCATGCCGTTCCACCAAAGCCGCAAAACGATCCCAAGGAACACGCTTCATCAGATCATGAAATACGCTATTCTCATGCCGCATGGTGTTGATCCTTTCCCGTGTCCAAAACGTCGCCAAACGATTGGTCACCAGTAGAATCAATGCCATGCAAACCGTCCACTGAATTAAACCGGACAACAGTGGGTCAAGCCCAAGGACGACAAGAAATGGATTACCCTCGTCCCGCCGACACCCCGCCATCGACCATATAGACGCCGCCGGTGCAGAACGAACTGTCCTCGCTGCCGAGGAATAGCATCAACCTGGCGACTTCTTCCGGTTCGCCGTAGCGCTGTAGCGGTGTGAACTTCGCCATC
This sequence comes from Alphaproteobacteria bacterium, assembly GCA_012103325.1. Classification (GTDB taxonomy): domain Bacteria; phylum Pseudomonadota; class Alphaproteobacteria; order UBA8366. The sequence continues at coordinate 22,335 of WLWY01000012.1, read as the reverse complement.
GGGCGGTTGGAGCGGTCGCCGGTGGGCAGGCCGCGTTGTTCTTCGATGGAACTCATCATGCGGGTGTCGATGGGCGACGGGTTGACGGTGTTGACACGGATGTCGTCTGCCGCTCCTTCCAGCGCAGCCGTGCGCATCAGCCCGACGACCGCGTGCTTGGAAGTGACATAGGCGGACATGCCGCCGACGGCACGGATACCCGCTGTCGAGGAGGTAACGACGATACTGCCGCTGCCGCGCTGCCGCATTGCGGGCATGACATATTTCAGGCCGAGGAACACACCGCGCACGTTCACGGCGAGGACCTTGTCGAACATTTCTTCCGGCATATCGGTGATCGAATGGAGTTTGCCTTCGATCCCCGCATTCAGCAGCGCGATATCGACACCGCCGAAGCGTTCTGCCGTCGCTGCGACATAGGCTTGCGTATCCGACGTATCCGAAACGTCGGCAATCGTATAGGCCGCTTGTTCCTCTCCGATTGCCGCAACGTTCTTCTGCAGAGCATCCTCGTCAAGATCGACGAGCATGACCTTGCCGCCCTCCGCCGCGAAAAGCCGTGCCGCCGCGCTGCCGATACCGCCCGCACCGCCCGTAATGATCGCGACCTTGCCGTCCAACTTGCCCATGATACCCTCTTTTCGATTGTGACTGTGTCCAGCGTACTGGATCGAATAGGGGGGGGGAGCGATCTTTTTTGCGTGGAAGATTTTCTAAGCCGATTTTCTCATCGCGCCTCGACCGCGAGCCGTATCGCGCCGAAATCCAACGTTGGGGTGTGGCGCGCTTTCTCTTTGCGGCCGTAATGCGCCGACTGCATCGGCGGCTGTTCATCTGTGGTGTATGGGTGCGCCCCTTGAGTCCGAAAACCCCTGACGCAGCACAGCGATACAGCGTCCGACAGCCGACGCGTGATGAGTTAAATCGAGCGTTGGCCGACAGCGAGCTAAGCCTCGATCGCGCATTCATCGATGCCGCGCTGGAGCGTGGCGATATTTGTTCTTCTGCGTTCGATGGCGACCGCCTTATCGCATACGGCTGGCGCACGCTGGCGACGGCGCCACATCTCGACGGGCTCTGGGTACGCTGCTCGAAACCCTATTGCTACGGCTATAACGCCTTCACGCATCCGGACTACAGGGGCAAACATCTGTCGACGGGGATGACCCGGATGCTGGACGTTTATGCGGCCGAGCAGGGCTTCACCCATCACATCGCTTTCATGTCTCCGGATAACTACGCGTCCGTTGCCTCGATGCGCCACCGCGATGGCCGGCGCATCGGTTGGGCGGGCTATTTCAAGCTGTTCGGCAAGGTGTATCCCTTTCACTCACCGGGGACCCGGAAGCATACGTTTCGCTTCTATGTCGAGCCGTAATATCGATGGGGCAGCCGGCCGTCGAAATTCATCAGCTCGTCGATCGCGCGGCAACCCTGCCAGTTGGCCAGTTCCGCCAGCGTAATGCAGTCGTCGCCATCGGCGCCCAGGACGACGACGTCGTCGCCGATGGCAACATTGTCGAGGTCGAGCAGATCGAACGTCAGATGCTCTAGCGATACGCCTAGGACCGGGAGGCGGCGGCCTTGCAGGAGAACCGCCGCCGGCGCACCGTCTTGTGGCTTGCGGTAACCGTCATACAGACCCAACGGCACCACGCCGGTGCGCGGCCCTTGGCGTTTCACATGGTAGCCGCCCGTCTTCAATTCGGGGTCGTCCGGGAATTCTCCGATGTGGATCAATCGCGCCCGAACCGAACGCAGCACGGGCTGGAACGGCGCGATATCGGCGAGGTCTGGCGCTACCGATGGTAGGCCGTACAGCAAATGCCCAGGGCAGATCGCGTTGCTGCCGTCCATATGGCCGACCATCAGGTTCGAACTGGCCACCGCCTGGGTTACGGGGATGTCGAGGCCGCTATCGCGCAGCCCCGCGATCAGCGCATTGAACCGGTCGATCCCCCGTTTCGACCATTCCTGTCCCACGGCGTCGTTGAACGACAGGTGCGTGTAAACGCCCTCGATGATAACGCGGGGCAGGGCGGCGACGCGACGGATGAAGGCGTCCGCCTCCGGCAACGCGATGCCGAGACGTCCCATCCCCGCATCGACCTTGATATAGACCGGCACGGGGGTTTTCGCCGTGTCCGATACCGCCTGCGCCGTTGCCATGTTGTAGACGGTGGGGATCAGGTCATAGTCCAAATAATCGGCGATACCGTCCGGCAGGTTGCCGCCAAACATCACGATGGGTGTCGTGATGCCGGCGTCTCGGATCGCAACGGCATCGCGAAACGATCCGGTCGACAGGGCGAAGGTACCCAGCCCGGACAGGGTCTTCGCTGTAGCGACGGCGCCGTGGCCATACGCATTCGCCTTCAACGATGCAATGATCTTGATGCTGGGCCCGGCACGGCGCTGTAGCTCGGCGTAATTTGCGGCGAGCGCATCAAGATCGATTTCCATCCAAGCGGGATGCGTTGGGAACCCGGTATCCGTTTGAGATGGCGCAGGCATCAGACCACCGGCACGCGGCCGGCGGCGATCATGGCAGGGGTGATGACTTCCAGGTCCAGTTCGGCGCACCACCGCTCTGTCCAGCGTACTTTCGGCGGGGCGTTCGTTTCTACCGCGCCGTCCAGGGTAAAGCCCTCGAAGCCGTTCGCCAGCACATCGTTGCATCTGTTGACGTAGATTGGGAAGCCGCCGATATACGGCATGAAGACGCGCGGATGGCCGGGAATGTTGGCGCCGACATACCACGAGCTGCAGGTCGAACGCAGGGAGACTTTCGAGACTTCGTTTACATGTTCGACCCAGTTGTCTTCGTAGGCTGTTTCCGGCTCAATAGTAGCTGCGCCCACGTCCCGCATATGCGCGATGCAATCCATCATCCAGTCGACATGCTGTTCGATGGACGGGATCATGTTGGCGAGAACGGAAGGGCTGCCAGGGCCGGTGATCATGAACAGGTTCGGGAACCCTGCTGTCGAGAGACCGAGATAGGTCCGCGGGCCGGCGCGCCACTTTTCGGCCAGCGTCAGCCCGTTGCGGCCGGTGATCCGGATCCGGTCAAACGACCCGGTCATCGCCGCGAACCCGGTCGCACACACCACCGCGTCCAGTTCGTACTCGGTGCCGTCCGTGACGACACCCTTGTTCGTGAACCGCTCGATCGGGTTTTTCGAAACGTCGACCAGCGTGACATGCGGTTGGTTGAAGGTTTCGTAATAGCCGGTATCGACGCACAAGCGCTTGCAGCCGAAGACATTGTCCGGGCACAGCAGGTCGGCCACGGCCGGATCCTTGACGATGCCGCGGATTTTGTCGCGGGCGAATTTGGCCACCGTGTCGTTGGCGTCTTTCTCGAACAGCAGATCGCCAAAGGCGCCGAGGAACGGCAATCCGCCCCGGGCCCAAAACTCTTCATATTTCGCGTTCCGTTCTTCCGGTGTCGCGTCCAGTGCGGGCTTCATGTTGAAGGGAAAATAGAAGCCGGTCGGCCGGGCGCGCGCCTTGGCGCGGAATTCGGGGTAGTCGGCTTTGATCGATTGCTCATACGCCGGATCCATCTTCGCGTTCCAGGCAGGCACGGTATAGCTCGCGGTCCGCTGGAACACCGTCAGCGATGCGGCCTGCTGCGCGATGATCGGGATCGATTGGATTGCCGAGGAGCCCGTGCCAATGACGCCGACGCGAAGCCCGGAAAAATCGACGCCGTCCTGCGGCCATTGGCCGGTGTGGTAGACCGGTCCGTCGAAATCGTCGATCCCTTCGAACGGCGGCATGTTCGCTGCGGACAGGCAGCCGACCGCCATGATGCAGAATTGTGCGGTGACTGTGTCGCCCCGGTCGGTTTCAACCGTCCAGCGTTTCGCGGATTCGTCGAAGGTGGCGTCGGTTACGCAGGTATCGAACGTGATGTCCCGGCGCAGGTTGAACCGGTCGGCCACATGGTTCGCGTAGGCGAGGATTTCCGGCTGTGGCGAATAGCGCTCGGACCAACTCCATTCCTGATCGATCTCATCGGAGAAGGAATAGGAATACTGCATACTCTCGATATCGCAGCGCGCGCCCGGATAGCGGTTCCAGTACCAGGTGCCGCCGACATCGCCGCCCGCCTCAAAAACGCGGGCCGACAGGCCGAGGGTGCGCAGGCAGTGCAGCATATACATTCCGGCAAAGCCGGCGCCGACGATAACGGCGTCGTACGCCGTATCGGTTTCCGGTTGGCGGTCGCACGGATTTTGTGACTTCGGGCTCATCTGCGTTTTCTCTCGGTTTTGCTAGTGTGATGATTCCCAATATGCCGCCGCAACGCAAGCGCTGGGGGCAGAACGGTACATCGCCCATCCAATCGACTAGTCCAGGACTTTTGGGATCATCGAAATTATGGTACGTAGTCTCGTAGCGGCGCTTTGGCCACGGAACTTGACACCACTGCTCTATATTCGACGTTGGCATCGCCGGAATGATCCTCATACGTTGCTGGAAGATCACGAAGGGCGTTTCTCGCCGCGCTAGCATTCTCGAACACTGCAATTTTAGCCAAACTCGTGCAGAAATCACGGATGAACTATTGGATATTTTATGACTGATCCCAAAGTTTCTACTCATCCTATCGCTTCACTTTCGGATATCGAACTTATTAACCTTCTTTCTTCCGTTTATTCAGACGATCTCAGTCGGGATCTGACCGGGAAATATTTGAGCGGTACTGAAATCAAGCGAATCAAAGCGACCTTGCTTTGCATCCCACCAGATGAAAGGAAGAGTCTACACCTTGTCGATTTTGCTCCGAGTGACGTTTGGCTAAAGGCATATGACTATCTGGGTTATAGCCAGTTCACGGGGCTTACTAAGCTTCCCCCAGAACAAAGCAATTTGTTATCTCAGCCAGAGAAACTTTCCTTGGAAGAGATGAAGGCTAGAATATGCTATTTGGACATCGATCTTGAGCAGTCTGATTTACCGGATGCGAGCGTAGATATCGTCTGTTGCTTTGAAATTCTGGAACATCTAGCGCTGGATCCAATGGCCATGATCGAGGAAGCCAACCGAATTCTTAAAGTGGGCGGTTTACTTGTCTTATCGACACCTAACATTGCTTCTTGGCTTTCTGTGGCAAAAGCAATTATAGGATTAAATCCTAACAACTGGTCGCCCTACTCACCGATACCTGAACATAGTGCGGTTAGACACCATAGAGAATATACCGTTTCCGAGGTAAATCAGCTGCTTATAGATGGTGGATTTCAGGTCTCAGAAATCAAGACTATGGATTTTCAAGAAATGTCGAGCTTCAGACGCCTATTGTCATTGCTAATCCGCATTTCGCTTAGTCCTTTTCGTGGTGGAATGAAATCGTTAGGGACGACTACCCTCTCGGTTTCCCGGAAATCCGGCCCCCTAATTGATAGATATCCAAGTTGGCTATACGAAAACTTCGGCGATCACGATCTTGCGGATGCAAAAAAGTCGGCTTTGCCGACTTAATTTGCAGATAGGTGTAGTGTGATGATTCTGAAGTTTGCCGCATTGAATGCGGCGAATTTTAGGATCTGAATCACACGAGCCTCAAATAGTTAGTGTGCTGATTCACGCGAAATTCGATCCTTCGAATTTCACGATCAGGACACTAGCAGGTGTACGGGCCTTAAACCGAGATGGGGCCATGAAGTCGTCGCTATATTCGAAGCGGAGGGCCGTTTCATTCAAATGCCGGCCAGGGACGGCACGCGCCTGTGCCAATCGGTGTCCTGTTGGTACGCATGGCCTAGCGTGCAGAGCTGCGCTTCGGCGAAGGGGCGGCCGATGAGCTGGAAGGCTACGGGGAGCCCCTCGTCGGTGAAGCCGCACGGCACGCTAAGCGCCGGCAGCCCGAGATAGCTGATCGGCCGTGTGTTCCGGGACACCATCATGACCAGCTCCGGCATGCCCGCACCGTCGGAAACGTCGACATCGGCGAGCCGTGGTGCCGGGACCGGCATGGTTGGTGTCAGCAAGACATCGCAGTCGGCGAACGCGGTCGCGCAGTATTCGCGCAGATATTTCTCCCGCAAGGTCATGGCTTCAAGGTACCGCGTCGCCGGCTGATAAAGGCCGAATTCGATGCGGCGGCGGACCATCGGGCCGTAATCGTCGGGACGGTCGCGCAGCCATTTGCGGTGAATCGTCGCCGCCTCGGCGGACAGAGCCGCGGCCCAGATCAGATTGATGTGATCGTGGTTCGGCACGTCGACGGGCACGAGTTCCGCGCCGGCATGTGCGAAGACCCGTTGCGCTGTATCCATTGCGGCGGCCACGCCGGGATGCAGATCGTCGTAGAAATAGCTGCTCGGCAGGCCGATACGAAGACCGTTGATGCCCGTGCCGCATGCGGCTTCGCAAGCGTCGATGGGGCGCCGGCTGGAGGTGGGGTCTTTCGGATCGTAGCCGGCGATAACATCCATGATGCGGGCGGCATCGCGTACGGTGCGCGTCAGGGGGCCGCCGCAATCGAACGAAAAGGATAGTGGCATCAGCCCATAGCGGCTCACCCGGTTTTGTGTCGGTTTGAAGCCGACGACACCGGACATCGCGGAGGGAATGCGGATCGACCCGCCGGTATCGGACCCCAGCGCGCCATAGACGATGCGCGCCGCGACCGAGGCGCCGGACCCGCTCGACGAGCCACCCGGCGCATGGTCCGGGTTCCAGGGGTTGTGGCAATCGCCGTAATGCACATTGTTGCCGATGGGGCCGACAGCGAATTCGGACATGTTGAGCCCGCCAAGATAGATCGCGCCGGCATCTTCCAGCCGGGCGAGGGCGGTCGATGTCCGGTCGGCGACGAAATCGGCGCGGATTTTCGAACCACAGGTCGTGACCTTGCCTTTGCGGTAATACATGTCCTTGTGTGCCAGCGGCACACCGGCGAGGGAACCGACGCTCTCGCCGGACGCGATGCGATTGTCGATCTTCCGTGCGGCGTCCAGGGCCTCGTCGGCTTCGAGCTGAATGAAGGCGTTCAAGACCGGCTGCAAACGTTCCGCGCGGCGGATAGCGGTTTGCGTTACTTCGGTCGCGGAAATGTCTCGGCTGCGGATCCGGTCGGCGACATCGCAAAGGTCGAGCCCGGCAAGTTCGTCGCTCATGATTTATCTCGCGGTGCGGCCAGTTTTTCCAGCGCGATATCGAAGTCGGACGGCTCCATATCGAATTCGATGTCACCCGAGACGGCTTCGCCTGCGTCGTCCATCGGTGCGAGCATCGTTGCCAGTGTCTCGCTATCCTGGTCGGATAACGTGAAGCGATGCCAAACTTTTGCCAGCTTCGCCACGAAATCGCCGGTTATCAAACTCATCGTTTTCCCCATTGTACCGTACCTAATTACAATACGGGCTTGCCCACGACCAGGTCATCGAATTTGTGTGCATCTTGAGGGCAGGGCACTCGCATGTCATACGACTTGGTCTCTTTCACCAATACCCGTCATCCCGGACAAGGCGCATAGCGCCGCTGATCCGGGATCCATCGTGCAACCGTGTCCGGCATCGAGATGGATCCCCGATCTGCGCGGCTGCGCCGCTTGTCAGGGATGACGGGGTGGGGAACTTGGCCGGGAGTGGTGGATATGCGGTTTCACCACCCTTGAGAAAGAAAAGGATAGAGTGAAGGTGGACGGCGGCCACGTTTAACCTTTTCGAAGAAGCCTCTTTGCGCGATCATTCGCGCCCACAACCAATTGAAAAGGGATAATGGATGGCGCGTGTGGCCTGTATCGGGGAATGCATGCTGGAATTGAGTGGCGCCGACAACCGGGCGATGACGCTTTCCTATGGCGGCGATACGCTGAACACGGCGGTCTATTTGGCGCGGCTCGGCGTACAGGTCGACTACGTGACCGCGCTCGGCGACGATCCGTACAGCGATTGGATGATCGCGCAATGGCGCGAGGAAGGAGTCGGTACGGAGATGGTCGCCCGGGTTGCGAACCGTGTGCCCGGTCTCTATGCCATCAAGACCGACGATGCCGGAGAACGTCGCTTTTTCTACTGGCGCGATCAGGCGCCGGTGCGCGATTTATTGGCGCTGCCGGAGAGCGACAGCCTAACCGAGCGGCTTTCTGATTACGACTGGATCTACCTCACGGGCGTCACGTTGTCGCTCTACGCGCCTGCGCAACAGGAGCAGCTATTCACGTTGCTGGATGCGCTGCGGGAAAGAGGATGCAAGATCATGTTCGATAGCAACTACCGTCCGCGCGGATGGCCAGGCGCAGAAGCAGCGCGGGCGGTATTTTCGGAAATGCTAACGCGTACCGATCTTGCCGCACCAACTCTGGACGACGACCGCCAAGTCTTTGGCGACGCAGACGCGGCGGCTTGCGCCGACCGGCTGCACGCTACGGGTGTCGACGAAGCCGTCGTGAAAATGGATGCCGCGGGATGTCTGATCTCGACTGACTCCATCCGTGAAAAGGTTGCTACAGTCGAACAGCCCAACCCGGTGGACACGACCGGCGCGGGGGATTCCTTCAACGCGGGTTATCTCGCAGCACGGCTGACCGGTGCCGGTCCCGTCGCTGCCGCGCGCAGCGCGCATCGGCTTGCCGGCGCGGTCATCATGCATCCGGGCGCCGTGATGCCCCGTGAGGCCATGCCCGGAGGAGAGGCATGAAAGAACTGTTCGAGCGTGCCAGGGTCGTGCCGGTGTTGATCTTTGACGAACTGGAATATGCGGTGCCGGCAGCTGGCGCCCTTATCGAGGGCGGTTTGCCCGTCCTGGAGGTCACCCTGCGGACCGATGCCGCATGGGCAGCCCTGGAGGCCATCGTTGCGCGCCATCCCGATGCAACTGTCGGCGTCGGCACTGTCCTGGAGCCCGAGCAGATGGTGCGCGCAAAGACGGCCGGCGCGCGCTTTGCCGTCAGCCCCGGTTTCGATCCGTCGCTGGCCGAGTCGGCGCAGGCGGAAGGCCTATTCTATTTGCCGGGTGTGGCGACGGCGTCGGAAGTGATGGCGGCGCGGCGGGCCGGGTTCCGTTTCCTGAAATTCTTTCCCGCCGAAGCCGCGGGCGGCCGCGCGATGCTGCAAAGCTTCGCCTCGCCGTTCCGCGATATCACTTTCTGTCCGACCGGTGGGGTGGGGCCGGAGAATTTTGCCGACTATCTGGCGTTGCCGAACGTTGCCTGCGTTGGCGGCAGTTGGGTCGCAACGGCACAGGATATGGAAAAGGCAGACTGGGAGGGCATCGCCGGCAAGGCAACGGAAGCAGCGGACGCATTCTTAATGCGCTAAAAGACGTTCCTTTCTATTGTCGTCCTTGGGCTCCGACCCACTGTTGTCCGGTTTAATTTCTCTAACATATGAAGGCCAACTGATTTTGGCATTGAGGTGTGTTTGGTTCAGGTTCGAGCAGACGGTCAATGCGCTTTCGATGCATGAGGTTTGTTCGGACGAGGCGAGCGAATGCGAGCGGGGATTTGACGGTTTTCTGATCGGCTTTTGCGAGGTGAAGCAAGAGATAGGCGATCAGGGCAACGGTGATCTGAATGCGCACGGCATTCTCGGACCGGCCGAGGAAGTGCCGGATTTTGAGGTTCTGTTTGACCCAGCGAAAGAACAGCTCGATCGCCCAGCGGCGCTTATAGAGGTCGGCGATTTGCCGGGCCGAGGCGTCCAGATCGTTGGACAGGATCCGGAGGGTCTTGCCGGTATCGATCCGCACCGTGACTTCGCGCACGGGCTTGGAGAAGGGGTTTTTGCGGCTCATCCTTTGCCGTTTGGGCAGCAGGCCGACCCGGTCGGACAAGATGTCTTCGCCCTCGGGCACCGCCCGATCGGTGGCCTCTGTTAGCGGCGTGTGCGACTTGAAACGGGTGACAATGCGGCAACCCGCGGCGTCGAGCTTCGCCCACCAGGCGTAATCGTAGTAAGCCAGATCAAAGACATAGGTCGCGCCCGCCTCGATCGGCATCTCCTGCGCCACCTTGATATCGGCGGTCTTTGCCGGCGTCACCGCCGCGTAGACCGGGTGTTCGGCGCCCGCATCGTAAACCACATGCAGTTTCGCGCCACAGGCCCTGGCCGAAAAATACGCCCACTGCGATCCCCGGCCACTCAAGGCAAGCGGACTGGCATCGATCAGGTAGGTCGCCTCGCCAAGCGTCCGCCGCAACCCGCGCCCGGCGCGCCCAACCAACGCCGTGAACAGCTCCGAGAACACCGCGCTCGGCCGCGTCGCGTTCGCATCGGCCAGCGTCGAACGCGTCACAAGGCGACCGCCGACATGATAGAGCCGGGCACGATGGCTCTGTAGACCGCCGACGATCTCGCGCAAGCTCACCGCACCGGAAAGCTGAGCATATAGCAGGGCGATGAACTGGTCCTTCGTGCTCAGGCGGCGAACGTGTTTGTCGGCTTCATGCCGTTCCACCAAAGCCGCAAAACGATCCCAAGGAACACGCTTCATCAGATCATGAAATACGCTATTCTCATGCCGCATGGTGTTGATCCTTTCCCGTGTCCAAAACGTCGCCAAACGATTGGTCACCAGTAGAATCAATGCCATGCAAACCGTCCACTGAATTAAACCGGACAACAGTGGGTCAAGCCCAAGGACGACAGGTTGCGGGATTGGCGTCGTAGTCTACTAGCCGTAAGTTGTTACACACGCCACAAACCCAGGTGACACGATGGTCCAACTCATCGACAGCGATATCCGCACCCGCGAGGTGCTGGGGTGGGAGGGCCTGCATATCTTCCATGGCCGGATGTCGTCCTGCTCGCAGAAGCTCCGCATCTTCCTCAATCTCAAGGGGATCGAATGGCAGGGGCACGAGATGGATCTCGCCGCGAGCGAGACCTATACGGACTGGTTCCTGGGCATCAATCCGCGCGGGCTGGTGCCAGTGGTGGTGTGGGACGGGGCGGTTCATATCGAGAGCAACGACATCCTCGCGTTGCTGGACGAGACGTTTCCGGATCCCTGCCTCATTCCCCCGGATAGGGCCGAAGAAATTGCCACCCTGTTGCGGCAGGAAGACGATCTTCACCTGGATCTCCGCACTCTCAGCTTCCGCTTCGTTCTCGGCCGCACGGGTTCGAACAAGACGCCTGCGCAACTGGCGCACTATCGCGATTTCGAGGCACGGGTGGCGGGCGCCCCCGACCGGGAACGGCGCGATCACGAACTTCATTTCTACGAACGTCTCGCGGACCAAGGGTTGCCGGACGACGCCATGCGCATTTCAGCGGCGAAATTTCGCACTGCCTTCGACGATCTGGAGCGGCGTCTGGAGACGTCGCCCTATTTCCTGGGTGCGGCGATCAGTGTCCTGGATATCGCCTGGTATGTTTACGCGACCCGCCTGCATCTGGGCGGGTACCCTTTCGCTCGCTTGCATCCGCGTGTTCATGCCTGGCGCGAAGGCCTCGCCGAGGATGAGCGGTTCGCGCGTGAAGTCCTTCCACCCGTGCCGCTGCAGGAAACGATCGCCCGGAACCATGCCGAATGGGCGCGAACCGGCATGACCTTCGCCGATGTCGTTGGGATTTAACGCGGCATCACATTGAAAATGACTTGTGACGCGGCAGCCTGCATGCTTGTGATACCCGCGAGAATTACAGAACGGACGCACAAGACATGATCATCGGCTTGACGGGCGGCATCGCTTCGGGAAAATCCACCGCCGCGAAATATCTAGAGGAAAAAGGCGCGTCGGTGATCGATTGCGACCTTCTGGGGCACCGCGCCTATGAACCGGATACGCAGGCGTTTTCCCAAGTCGTCGAGATCTTCGGTCCGGAGGTTGTCGGCGCGGATGGGCAGATCGACCGCAAGGTCCTGGGCGGGAAGGTGTTTGGCAATCCCGAGGCGCTCGACCAGCTGACGGGCGTTCTTTGGCCGGAAATTCGGCGGCTCGCTGAAGTGGAGATCGCTTCCATCCTCTCGGCGCGGCCGGATGCACATGTCGTCGTCGAGGCGGCGGTCCTGTTCGAGGCGGGCTGGGAAGGTGCTGTGGAGGAAACCTGGGTCGTCGTCGTCGATATCGATACCGCGGTTTCCCGCGCCATGGCCCGCGATGGCGCCGATGAGACGGCGATCCGCAAGCGCATCGGCGCACAGCTCTCCAACGACGAGCGCCGACGGCGGGCCGATATCGTCATCGAAAACAACGAAGACGAAGCCGCGTTGCGCGCGCGTCTCGACGCGGAATGGGCGCGCGTGACGGGCGCATAAAACAAGGCGCGAAGTGGCCGAAGGGCGCGAGCCGTTCCGTCTTACGCGAACCAGCATCCATCAGCGCTCTTTTTCGTCACCCTTGGGGGGCCAAACGCCCCCCAACTGTCGCCCTTGGGCTTGACCCGAGGGTCCAAGTTGAGGCGATACGCGGCCTGTGCCGGTCGCGCGGACGTCGATGCCGGGTGCCCCGTTACGGGCGTCTCATGGTTGGACCTTGGGTCCTCGGGTCAAGCCCACTGTTGTCCGGTTTAATTTCTCTAACATATGAAGGCCAACTGATTTTGGCATTGAGGTGTGTTTGGTTCAGGTTCGAGCAGACGGTCAATGCGCTTTCGATGCATGAGGTTTGTTCGGACGAGGCGAGCGAATGCGAGCGGGGATTTGACGGTTTTCTGATCGGCTTTTGCGAGGTGAAGCAAGAGATAGGCGATCAGGGCAACGGTGATCTGAATGCGCACGGCATTCTCGGACCGGCCGAGGAAGTGCCGGATTTTGAGGTTCTGTTTGACCCAGCGAAAGAACAGCTCGATCGCCCAGCGGCGCTTATAGAGGTCGGCGATTTGCCGGGCCGAGGCGTCCAGATCGTTGGACAGGATCCGGAGGGTCTTGCCGGTATCGATCCGCACCGTGACTTCGCGCACGGGCTTGGAGAAGGGGTTTTTGCGGCTCATCCTTTGCCGTTTGGGCAGCAGGCCGACCCGGTCGGACAAGATGTCTTCGCCCTCGGGCACCGCCCGATCGGTGGCCTCTGTTAGCGGCGTGTGCGACTTGAAACGGGTGACAATGCGGCAACCCGCGGCGTCGAGCTTCGCCCACCAGGCGTAATCGTAGTAAGCCAGATCAAAGACATAGGTCGCGCCCGCCTCGATCGGCATCTCCTGCGCCACCTTGATATCGGCGGTCTTTGCCGGCGTCACCGCCGCGTAGACCGGGTGTTCGGCGCCCGCATCGTAAACCACATGCAGTTTCGCGCCACAGGCCCTGGCCGAAAAATACGCCCACTGCGATCCCCGGCCACTCAAGGCAAGCGGACTGGCATCGATCAGGTAGGTCGCCTCGCCAAGCGTCCGCCGCAACCCGCGCCCGGCGCGCCCAACCAACGCCGTGAACAGCTCCGAGAACACCGCGCTCGGCCGCGTCGCGTTCGCATCGGCCAGCGTCGAACGCGTCACAAGGCGACCGCCGACATGATAGAGCCGGGCACGATGGCTCTGTAGACCGCCGACGATCTCGCGCAAGCTCACCGCACCGGAAAGCTGAGCATATAGCAGGGCGATGAACTGGTCCTTCGTGCTCAGGCGGCGAACGTGTTTGTCGGCTTCATGCCGTTCCACCAAAGCCGCAAAACGATCCCAAGGAACACGCTTCATCAGATCATGAAATACGCTATTCTCATGCCGCATGGTGTTGATCCTTTCCCGTGTCCAAAACGTCGCCAAACGATTGGTCACCAGTAGAATCAATGCCATGCAAACCGTCCACTGAATTAAACCGGACAACAGTGGGTCAAGCCCAAGGACGACAGGGTGGGGGTGGCCCATTCGAGTTTAAATTGTAGAAAACTGGAAAGCGTTTCATACTTGCGTCGGTGTGACGGTGGGGGGAAACGTGGCAGAAGCTTTCGATTACGTGATTGTTGGCGCAGGTTCGGCCGGCTGTATTCTGGCCAACCGGTTGACCGAGGATGGCAAGCACACTGTCTGTCTGCTGGAAGCCGGGCCGCGCGACTGGAATCCCTACATTCATATCCCGGCGGGTTTCATCAAGACGCTGACCGACCCGAACGTGAACTGGTTGTATGAGTCGGAACCGAGCCACTGGACCGGCGGCCGCAATATCGGCGTGCCGCGCGGCAAAACGCTGGGCGGGTCGAGTTCGATCAACGGTCATATCTACAACCGCGGCCAGCGCATGGACTTCAACAGCTGGGCGCAGAACGGCAATCAGGGTTGGGGCTATGCCGATGTGCTGCCCTATTTCCGGCGCTGCGAGACTCGTATTGGCGGTGGCGACGACACGTTCCGGGGCCGTGACGGCAACATGACGGTCACCGACCTGAACTACGATCATCCGCTTTGCGAGGCGTTCATGCAGGGCGCGGGGGAGATCGGCATTCCGCGCAACCCGGACTATAACGGCACGAAGCAGGAGGGCATTTCCTACGTCCAGCGCACGGCACATAAGGGTCGCCGGATGAGCACGGCGCGCGCCTTCCTCAATCCCGCCAAGTCGCGCCCCAATCTGACCCTGCGTACCGAGGCGCATGCGATGCGGGTGCTCCTCGACGGCAAGCGCGCCACGGGCGTCGAATATGCCTATGGCGGGCGCGGCGGCGAGATCATTGAAGTGCACGCCAACAAGGAGGTAATCCTGAGTGGCGGTGCGATCAATTCGCCGCAACTGTTGCAGCTGTCCGGCATCGGGCCCGGTGCGCTATTGCAGGAACTCGGCATCGGCGTGACGCATGAACTGCCCGGCGTCGGGGAGAATTTGCGCGACCATTACGCGCCGCGCTTCAGCGGCAAGATCAAGAACAGCGACACGATCAACGAACGCTCGACCGGTCTCAAGCTGGCCGGCGAGATCGTGAAATATTTCGTCGGTGGCAAGAGTATCCTCAATCTCAGCCCGTCGATGGTCTACGGCTTCTGGCACTCCGATCCGGCCTCGAAGAGCAACGATCTGCAATTCATCTTCACCCCGGCGAGCTACAAACTCGGCGTGCACGGGCTGCTGGACGATCATCCCGGTTTCACGGTCGCGACATGGCAGCATCGGCCGGAGAGCAAGGGCTGGGTTCGCTCGCGCTCCGGCGACCCGTTCGAAAAACCGAGCATCCAGCCGAACTATCTGGACGACGAACTGGACCGAAAAACGGTCGTCAGCGCGATGAAGCTGTCGCGCAAACTGATCGAGACCGAAGCGCTGAAGCTCTATTTCGACGGCTGGGTCTATCCGGATGCGGGCATTCAGACTGACGACGAATTTCTGGAAGCGGCACGCCATTGCGGCAACACCACGTTCCACGTCATGGGCACTTGCCGGATGGGCCCGGAGACGGACCCGACCGCTGTCGTCGACGACAATCTGCGCGTTCGAGGCATGGAGGGGCTGCGCGTGATTGACGCGTCGATCATGCCGGCGATGGTCTCGGCAAATTTGAACGCGGCGACGATGATGATCGGCGAGAAGGGGGCAGATATGGTGCTCGGTAAGAACCCGCTGGAGCCGATTGTATTGCCGGATTGATGGATATTTGAAACGCAACGACTCGCCGTTGCCACAGGTGCATCACACCCCACCACGCGTCATCCCCGGCTTGATCGGGGATCCATGCTGATGCCGGACGCGACGTTTCTCTCGGTCCCGGATCGGCGGCGCTACGCGCCTTGTCCGGGAGGACAGTTCAGGAGTGGCGGGGAACCAGTTGATGCTGGACGCGGTTGCACCATGGATCCTCGATCAAGCCGAGGATGACGGTACTGTGTGGTAGGGGCGGGTGAGCCCCAATTCAAACAGCCCGTACTCCTGAACCAACCTCTACCCCACGAACTTCGTATCCGCCGCCTTTTCCACCGCCCAAATCGTCGCATCCATGTCGACCCCGTCGTCGTATTCGTAAACCGACGTCTGCAGCATGCCGCGGACCATGTTGGCGATGAACATCGGCGCGCCACATTTCGCGCCCATCTGGGTCGCGAGACTGACATCCTTCAGCATTAGCGCCAGGCCGAAGTTCGAGGTCGGCTCGCCGGCCAGCATCTTCGGCAGGGCGTTCTTGCTGGTGTTGTTGCTGCCCGAGCTCTTGTTGATGACGTCGGTCATGATGTCGAGCGGCAAGCCGTATTTGCGGCCCATGGCGACCGCTTCCAGGGTCGCGAGGCGACAGCTCGCCGCGATGGTGTTGTTGACCAGCTTGACGACATGCGCGTTGCCGGTGTCGCCGCAGTGAAACACGTTCGGGCTGATCGACTCGAAGAGCGGTTTGACCTTCTCGAAGATGTCGAGCGGCCCGGCGGCCATGATGGCGATGGTACCCGCGTCGGCGCCCGCGGGGCCGCCGGAGACCGGGGCGTCGATTAATGTGATGCCTTTTTCCGCCAGTTCGGCTGCCATCTGGCGGGTCTCATCCGGGTCGCCGCTGGTTTGGTCGATGACGATCTTGCCGGGTTCGAGTCCTTCCAATAAGCCGCCTTCACTGAAGATCGCGTCGCGGACATTGGCGGATCTTGGTACGCAGATTAGGACCACATCGCATTCGCGCGCCATCGCCGCGCCGCTCTGGGTTGGGATCGCGCCGTTCTTGGCGAATTCCTCCACCATATCGGGGCGCAAATCATGCACCCGAAGTTTGTGCGACAGCATGAGCCGCCGTGCCAGCGCGCCGCCCATGGCGCCAAGTCCGATATAGCCGAGTTCCATTTTGCCGTCCTCCCTTGGTGTGCCGCTTCGCGGTCCGTTCATGAGCGTAGTATAATCGGCACGGCAATGCGAAATGCTGGACGGAGATGAGGCGAAATGTCTTCCGCGACGGAGTCTTTTGGGCAGGATGTTGAGGTCACGCCGCTGACCGGTTCTATCGGGGCTGCGATCCGCGGGCCCGATCTTGGCACTCTTGACGACCGGTCTTTTGGTGTCATCCGACAGGCGTTTCTGGACCACTGTATGCTGACCTTTCCGGATCAGCATATCGACGATGCCGGCCTTCTGTCTTTCGCGCAGCGGTGGGGCGAGGTGATGACGACGCCGATGCTGACCTATCTCGACGGCTATCCCGGCGTTCTGCGGGTCTACAACCGGGGCAAGGAAGCCACGCCGACGGAGTACTGGCATCCCGACTCCGCTTACCTGGAAAAACCGCCGGCGATTTCGATCCTCGCGGCGCAGGAACTGCCGCCGACTGGCGGCGACACGATGTGGTGCAATCAATATCTCGCCTACGAGTCCTTATCGGATGGTCTCAAAAGCTATCTTGCGGGCTTCCGCGCGAAGTTCAGCGGCGCGAAAATGGCGCGTCGCACCGGTCACGAAGGCGAGGTGCCCTTTACCTATCACCCGGTCGTCCGTACCCATCCGGAAACCGGCCGCAAGGCGCTGTACATTAGCCATCCCGAAACCGTGCCGTCCTTCGAGAACATGACGGAGGCGGAAAGCCGGCCGATCCTCGACTACCTGTACGCCCATTGTCCGAAGCCGGACCGCAGCTACCGCCATGTCTGGCAGCCGGGGGACGTGGTGATGTGGGACAACCGCTGCACGATGCGTGAGCGTCCGGTAAAGCAGCCCTGCCTATGATGACGTTGGACTGTTACGCTCAGGTTTGAGCGTAACGCCAGGGGAGCAGTTCGTCGATCCGATTGATTTTATGGTCGGCGATACAGGCTAGCGTGTCGGTTAGCCAGGCCTGCGGATCGACGCCATTGAGTTTTGCTGTCTCGATCAGCGTATAGGCGATGGCGGCTGATTTGCCGCCGGCCTCGGACCCCATGAAGAGATAATTCTTCCGCCCCAGGGCGATGGGCCGCATGGATCGCTCTGCGGTATTGTTGTCGAGTTCAAGAAAGCCGTGATCTAGATATGGTCGCAGCTTCTTCATGCGGGTCAGGGCGTAGCGAATAGCACCGGCTAAGGGTGATTTGCCGGATATCCGGGTCAATTGGGCATGCAGCCATGATTCCAGGTCGTCGAAGATTGGTTTTGATTGGCGCTGCCTGATCTTCACCCGTTGATCCGGCGATTGGCCCCGAACCTCCTTCTCGACGCCATAGAGTGTGGCGATACGTTTTATGGCTTCCTCGGCAATCGCCGATCCCTGAGCTTTGTGGATATCGACGAACTTGCGTCGGATATGGGCCATGCAGGCCACTTCCGTCACCTTGCCCGTGCGGTACAGGTCATTGAACCCCGCATAGCCATCGGCATGCATGAAGCCCGTGAAGTCCGCTAGATGTTCGCGCGGGCGAACGCCCTTCCTGGCGGACGAGAACTGATACCATGCGGCAGGATGCGCCTCTCCGGCCCAGGGTCGTTCATCGCGGACATAGGCCCAAAGCCGCGCGGTCCTGGTTTTACCGGAGCCTGGGGTCAGCATTTTTACCGGCGTATCATCGGCGAAGAGGGCCTGTCCCTTTAAAACAGGGCGCGCGACGGCGTCCGCCAAAGGTTCCAACAGAGCCGTGGATTTGCCAACCCAATCGGCCAGGGTGGAGCGGTCCAGATCGATCCCCTCGCGCTGGAATATCTGACTTTGCCGGTACAAAGGCGAATGATCGGCGTACTTGTTGACCAGCACATGGGCCAGTAGGCCAGGACCGGGCCGCCCGTGCTCAATCGGCCGCGACGGCAGGGCTGCCTGATGGAACGTCTCACAGCAGGTGCAGGCCATGCGCGGGCGAACAATCCGGTTCACGACAAAACGTCCGGGGACATATTCCAGTTCCTCGGTGACATCGTCGCCAAGCGTTTTGAGCGCACCGCCGCATTCCCCACAGGCATCGCCCGGCGACAGTGTTGTCTCGTTGCGTGGGAGATGACCGGGCAGCGGTTTACGTTTGGGCTTGTCTTTTGGCGCTGCAGATTGATCTGCATTTGCATCGTCTGACGCGGGCTCCTGCGCGGACGCCGCAATCTCTTCGTCTTCCAGCGTCAACGCCAGTTGATCCAGAGCCTCCGAGCGCGACCCGAAGCGATGCTGGCGCATCCCGGCCAATTGGTGTTGGAGCTTCTCGATCAACACCGCCTGTGACTTCACTTCCGACGCCAGCGATGCCACCAGACCTTTTAATGCGGCAGGTTCATTCGGGAGGTTCTCAGCGTCGTCGAGCATGCCGGCAATCTATCAGCCGCCACCCCGCATGGGAATCCCCGGAAATTGACAACCCTTTGCTGTGAAACGACTTTACCCAGCCGTCAGGGGACGCCACGTTCGTTGTGGTATGCGCCAATCAATCCCTTCCAGCAGCATCGCCAATTGAACCGGGGTCAGCGCAACCTTGCCCGCTTTCGCAGACGGCCAGACAAACCGTCCCTTCTCCAGACGCTTCGAGAACAGACATGCCCCTTGCCCGTCCCACCAGATCACCTTGATCAGATCGCCACGGCGACCCCGGAAGACGAACAGATGACCGCAATACGGCGCCGCCTTTAGAACCTTCTCTGTTTGCGCTGACAGCCCATTGAACCCCTTACGCATGTCCGTCACGCCGGCCGCAAGCCAAACCTTCGTGTTCGTGGGAACCGGGATCATCCCGACAAGCACCGGAGCAGACGTACGAGCGCTTCGGGATCGTAAGGGCCGCTAATGCTCAAGCGATGACCTCCGGCAAGCGTGACCTCGATCTTGCCTTCGTCACCAACAGGGCGCTCGGCTTCGTGCTCGACGTGACGCGCAATCTCAACCGGCAGGAAACAGGCGGCGTCATCGACCGTGTCACTTCCCGCAAACCGGGGATCTTTCAGCCAGTTGAAAACCTGATTGGCGTTCACATTGTAGCGCCGTGCAACCTGTGAAACCGAAACGCCCGCAAACCGCGTCTGTGCGCAAATCATCCGCTTCTCGTCTGCACTCCAGCGCCGACGCTTGCCCCGCTTCGCCACATCCTGATCCCCGTTAGTGTCCACCTAAACAAGTGGACACTAAACCTCACTTCTTCTGCACGGCAGAGCGGTCAGGCCGGACGCTTACTTTAAGATGCTTATTCAACGGCTTCATCGCCGCCAACTGGGAGGTTCATTGTGTCGCTTCGCGTTTCCAGCTCTCTCTTACCGACCGCCGTTGCGCCGTGGGCGGCGCTGATCGCGCTATCGGTGATCGTGGTTGGCGTTCTCGATGCGATGTCCACCAATGCAGGGCTTTTGGCCGGCGCAGTTGAGGTAAACCCGTTAATGGCGATGGCGCAGTCCTCCCTCGGCGAATGGTGGGTCGTGCCGAAAATCGGCTTAAGTTTGATTACGGCCATGATTGTGGTGTTGCGCCCGGCGCGTACGGTCTTTGCCTGTGTTGCGATAGTCGTGGCATTCAACGCGGTTATCGTGCTCAATAACTTCGCGCTTGCCGGCCTTATCTAGATCAGATCAGGGTTTCTTGGAATCGCCTTTGGCGATCCAAAACCGTGTGAATCTGATCTAACTTATTGGGAACGATCGGATTCACAAGAATATCCAAACTCATAAAATGAGTTCGTCTAAACTTGATCCGATCTAGAGCCCGTTAAGGGAAGCAGAATAAGCGACTGCGCTGACCGGCCGATCGGACCGGTAACGTCACGCAACACCGCCGTCGTTAACCCAATTCCATCGTTTTGCCATATCGGTTCACCTTGTAGGCCGATCCACTCGCCCACAGGTTCGCGCACCAGATGCACCGTTAGTTCCGTATTGGGGAACCCGCTGACCTGTGGCGCCTCGGCGGTTTCGGGCCGCGCGACACCGGAACCCCAATCCGCATGCGCGACGACCCGGGCCAGGGGCGTCAGGGGGGCAACGGGCGGAATTGTCGGGCGCATCCATACGGTTCCATCGGCGGCGCGTCGCATCTCCACCGAGTCACGAAACCAGGGAGGCGGGATGTGCTTGTGAATTAACAACGGTACCGAGTCCAAGGGGTCCCGGACATCCGGTTGGATGCCTTTGACCGTCGGAACGGGGCTGGGCTGGGTGAAAATTCCCGTTGCGAAAGCGGTGCATTTCCCGTCCGCGTGAATTTCACCCCGCAGGACGGAAACCCGGCGCCCCGACTGTACGACCTCGACCGTAATCCTGATCGGCTCTACCGGTGTCGGACGCAGGAAATTAAGCGTGAATTGCACGGGCCGTCCGGCATCGTGGTCCAATGCCCATCGTTCCATCGCGCTTGCAATCGCAGCGCCGAATGCACCGCCATGCTGGCCGGGAAACGGGCCCTTGGCTTCCGGCCGCGGTATCCACAGCCCGTCCTCCTCCCGGTAAATAGGCTCGTCGGTCATGTATTCCCTCGAAATTGTAAATTTTATGGTGCTGGCGTTGAGACGTTCATAGCGCTGGGCGAGACAGTAGTCCTTCCTTGATTTCCAAGCCCAATCCAGGCGCCTCACTATCCATGATGCGAAGGGGAACAAGCGTGCCGCCGTCGCCAAACATCAAACTGGGTATGGTCAGATCTTCCTGCAAGAGCCGGGTTCCGAAGGCGCCTTCCTGGGCCGCGAGTCTGTCTCCGGCTGTCGTCGCGACGATAAGGGCAGCCCGCGTAAGGATACTCGTCTCGCCAACTTGCGCACCGACGATGACCCCGATGCCGCGCCGTGTCGCTCCATTGACGATATCGATGGCACGCAATAATCCGCCCATTTTGGAGACGCGCACATTGATCAGCCATTTGTCGGGATCGGTCAGGACATCCAGTTGTTCCCGTCTGAGGAAACTCTCATCGAGAATAATCCGTGTCTTGCATTCGACGGCAACGCTTCTGAAGCCCGCAATATCGTTCGCCCGGAGGGGCTCCTCGATCGCGAAGACCGGGTAGGAGAGGCGATTGATATGGGCAATGCAATGCTCGGCGGTAGACCAGAGATTATTGGCATCGAGCCGAACTCTCAGCAGGGGATCGGTCCGGCGTCGAAATATACCGATCTTCCGCTGGTCGCGTCCTGTCTTGCCGGAAATTTTGACCTTAAAGTCGCGGAACCCGGCATGCCAATACCGCTGAAATTGCCACCAATAAACGGCATATGGCGCGTCGCCGAGGATCGCGGAGTAGTCGAAGGTTGCAGCCATTTGTGGAACGCCGATTATCGCTTCGACCGGCGCACCGGCGGTTTTGCCCAAGAGGTCGAGTATCGCCAGTTCGACGGCACAAAATGCGGCCGGGTTCTTATCGATTTCCGGCTGATGGGCGTCGACCCATGCCCGAAGGGCGGCGACAGTTGTAACATCCCTTGTAAGCGAAGCCTTGTGTTGCTCGATAAATCGAACAGCCGTTTGAATGGTCTCGCCGGTGACATAATCTCGCGGACATCCTTCGCCGAATCCCGCCAGGCCCGTGTCTGAACGGATCTTGACGATAATGTTCTCAGCTTTCGACCGGCTTGCCGAGGCGTGCCGAAAAACGACCTTGAACGGGACGGGAAAGCAGAA
>WLWY01000011.1 GCA_012103325.1 Alphaproteobacteria bacterium | reverse complement strand
TGATCAGCGAATCCAACTGCGCCGCAAGAGCATCGTCGAGCGCACCGATACGGCGGAGGATCGCGGTCAGCATCAGTTGCGAACCACGTACTGCACCATCGTCGCATTTCAAGGCGATGCCGAGGCCATATTCCGGCAAGGCGGCGCAGAAAACGCCTTCCGCGCCGGTCTTCACGAAAACTGCCTCGCCTGCCGCTTCCATCATCACCGTGCAGTAACGGTCCGTCCCGGCGACCATGAAAGGCGCTGCCGCCACCGCCTTGCGGATTCGTTTCGCGGCGTCGGCGCGGGCCGGCGGCAAATCGTCGGGCGCGCCCAGCCGCGCAAAGGCCAGCGCCATATTGGACAGCGGAATACCCCAGGTCGGCACCGAGCAGCCGTCTGTCCCGCGCGGCGCGTCGGACAGGTCGATGCCGCACAGCGCTTCCAGGATGCCCATAATGCGCTGTTGCACCGGATGGGTCGGTTTGGTGTAGCCCGCCAGCGGCTCGCCCAGATGATGGGCAGTCGCCAGCATGCCGGTATGCTTGCCCGAGCAGTTGTTATGGACATCGCCAGGCGTCTCCCCGGCGCGGACCATATCGTGCAGGGTCTGCTGGTGATGGCGCGGCCAATGCGGGCCGCATTCGAGATGGTCTTCCGACAATCCCATCCGCGCCAGCCAGGCCCGCACGGTTTCGACATGCCGCGATTCGCCGCTGTGCGAGGCGCAAGCAATGGCGAGTTCCGCATCGCTTAGACCGAACACGTCTGCCGCCCCGGATTCCACCAGAGGCAGTGCCTGCATCGCTTTGATGGCGGAGCGCGGATAGACCGGCGAATCGATATCGCCAAACTGCAGCGCGACTTTCCCCTTGGTGTCGACGACGGCGACGCGGCCGCGATGGATGCTTTCCACCATATCGCCCCGCGTCACTTCGATCAGGACGGGATTTGCCGTGTCTTGTGGCAGCGAGACGATGGTGTTCGCAGTCTTTGTGTCGTTCATAGCGTTTTTGTGATCATTCCCTGCCGTTCAGATGGCGAAGCAACTTGCCTCGTCAAGGGCTCGCATGCAAGGTTCCGCGCCATGCGAGGATTTTTTGGAATCGGCGTCGAGCGCATCTCGAAACCGATGAATGTTGGCAATCTTTTTCGCTCGGCGCACGCCTTCGGCGCCGACTTCGTTTTTGCGATCGCGCCGGCCGTCGACGTGCGCGCGCTCTACAAGTCGGATACGTCGGCGACGGCGAAACATGTGCCCCTGTATTGCTACCCAACGGTGAAGGAATTGACCGTGCCGCACGGTTGTCAGCTGGTCGGCGTGGAGCTGCTTGACGAGGCGGTCGACCTGCCAAGCTTCACGCATCCGGAACAGGCCGCTTATGTGCTGGGGCCGGAGCGGGGGTCTCTGTCGCCCGAACTGGTCGCGCGGTGCGATCACACGGTCAAGATTTCGACAAAATTCTGCGTCAATGTTGGTATCGCCGGTGCGATTTTGATGTATGACAGGTTGATTACGCGGGGCCGGCATGCGCCGCGGCCGCCATCGCCGGGCGGACCGGTTGAGGAACTGCGGCCGCATGCGCATGGCGGCCGGTATTCTCGAACCGAGAGTTAGAGTTTCACTTAATTTGGGACGGTAGTTGATGAAGCAGTTGGGTTTTGTCCGAATTTCGAGCGCCGTTGCGGCGTTTGCCTTGTTTGCCATGCCGCTTGCCGTGAGCGCGGCGGAGAAATCGCTCGGGGTGTTCAAGGGATGGGAGGCCTATTCGTTTGAAGAAAGCGGCAAGACGGTATGCGTGGTTTGGGGCAAGCCGGCGAAGTCCGAAGGCAAATACAAGAAACGGGGCGACATCCGCATGTTCATCGCGCATCGTGCCTGGGCCCGGCCGAAGCGGGTGAACGAGGTCAGCTTCGAGTCCGGCTATACCTTCAAGAAAGACGGCGAGGCGGCCATTTCGGTCGATGGCAAGAAATTCGCGCTGTTTACCGACGGGGACACCGCTTGGAACCGGTCGGCGCAGGACGATGCCGCCATGACAAGGGCGATGCGCGTCGGCAAAAGCATGATCGTCCAAGGTGTTTCGAGCCGCGGCACGAAAACGAAAGACACCTACTCTTTGTTTGGTTTTACCGCCGCGCACAACGCGATCAACAAGGCTTGCAAGGTGAAGTAGCGGGCGGCTGCCTCTCGGGGCAATCGCATAGGCGGTTCGCCGTTATCGATTGCTCCACCCGTCATCCTCAACCCGCCCCGTCATCCTCAAACACCAAGCCGTCATCCTCAACTTGATTGAGGAACCAGTCCGCCACCTGAAAGTCCACCGTCCCGATTGAAGTTCGCTCCGAACCTATGAAGCCGCTCTTCATGACGCACCGCGCCAGGATGATAAGACAGAATGCGTCTGGCAATCAGCGGGGAAGCCTCTTACAGACCGTTGTGCCGTCTCGGCGTTGCCTGGTTCCTCAATCAAGTTGAGGATGACGGCTCTTGTAGATTGAGATGAAATCGCGATAGGACTGTCGATCTCCGTCAAGACGGGGGCTTTCCGTATCTTTCAAGCGATTGCCCTGGGTTGCCTCTCCGCCCGTTTGTAATAAACCGCCCGGACCGCTACCCTTTCCCGAGTTGCAACGGTCGTGATCGGAGGCGTTCGGATGGAATCGGCGGGAATCGAAGTCAAGCAGGTTGCGGGTGCGCTCGGCGCTGAAATTCACGGTGTCGATCTAAGCCAATCGCTGAGTAACAGCGAATTCGACGCGGTCCACCAGGCGTTTCTCGACCATCAGGTGATCTTCTTCCGCGATCAGACCATCACGCCAGAACAGCATATCGAATTCGGCCGCCGGTTCGGCGAGCTCGACGTGCATCCGTTCGCAGCGGGTCTCGACGACCACCCCGAAATCATCCATGTGTTGAAGGAACCGAAGGATCATAGCGGGCGGACCTTCGGCGGCGGCTGGCACACCGACGTCACCTTCTATGAAAAGCCGGCGCTAGGTTCGATCCTCTATGCGCTGGATGTGCCGGAGTCCGGTGGCGATACGCAATTTGCGAATATGTATGCGGCATACGAGACGCTATCGGATGGGCTGAAGGAGACGCTCGACGGGATGACGGCGGTCCACAGCGCCTCGCGCGCCTATGGCGAGCGCGGCCGGGCGATGCATCGCGACAAAGAAAGTTATTCATCGATGAAGGTGCGCACCGGTCCCGATGCCGAAACGGAAATCGAGCATCCGGTTATCCGCACCCATCCGGAAACCGGCCGCAAGGGGCTGTTCGTCAACCGCGCCTTCACGGTCCGCTTCAAGGGCTGGACCGAAGCAGAAAGCATGCCGCTGCTGGAGTATCTCTATAACCACGCCGTCCGGCCCGAATTCACCTGCCGGTTCCGCTGGGAAAAGGGGTCGATCGCCTTCTGGGACAATCGCTGCACCCATCATTTTGCGATCAACGACTACCACGGCAAACGCCGCTCGATGCACCGCGTGACGGTTTGTGGGGATCGGCCGGTTTAGGCGACCGACTCTTAGAGAAGCGTCGGTCAACGGGCCTTGTAGTTTGCCGGTCTACGCCTAACATTGGACTTACTCGACGATAATGCCCACTTCCGTGTCGAGACAATGCCGGAAGCGGATTTTTTCTGATCGCCACTGCAAAAGGCTTGCCCTAACAGGCTGATTGCGAGGGGTATTTGTATGCCGGCGCGGTTCAAAACACCCAAATTGACTGCCCGGCTTCTGGCGGCATGTTGTTTCGTCCTGATTACGCTTTCCGGTTATACATCGGCGAAGGCGATTTCCTTTATTCGCGATACAGAAATTGAGAATACGATCCGTTTATTCTCGGCGCCGATTTTCGAGGCCGCCGGCCTGAATATCGCCGATATTCAAATTCATATTGTGAATGACCCGGCCTTGAATGCCTTTGTCGCTGCCGGACAACGCTTATTCATCAACACGGGACTCTTGATGCGCGCCGAACATGCCGGACAGGTCATCGGCGTGATCGCGCACGAAGCGGGCCACATCTCGGGTGGCCATCTTATTCGGCTTCATGAAAATCTACGCGGTTCCACGGCAAAAGCTGTTTTGACCACGCTCTTTGGTGGCGTTGCTGCGCACTACACACGGTCCATGGAACAGGCGGCTGACCAGGCGGCCGTCAATTTTTTGGATGAAGCCGGTTATTCGGGGAAAGGGCTGGCGGAGTTTCTGGGCACGCTCTCCAAAGAAGAGGCGTTGCTGACGGGAAGCCAGGACATTTACCTGCGGTCTCATCCATTGACCCGCGATCGTATCAAATTCATGAATGATCACGTCGCAACGTCAACACTGTCGGACAAGCCGCTCCCGACCGACGTTCAGGAAGCGCATGATCGGATGCGTGCGAAACTCAAGGGCTTTATCAATCCGCCGTCGCGCACATTGCGCGAGTATAAGGCCGACGATCCCAGCTTCTCCGCCCGTTACGCCCGTGCGATTGCCTATAAATTGCTCCACCAAATCGATACCTCATTGGCGCTCATCGACGGCCTTATTGCGGAACACCCGAACGATCCGTTTTTGTACGAATTGAAGGGCGATGTTCTGCAAGACGCCGGCCGTGTTGCGGAGTCGATACCGCCCTACAACAAGGCGCTGGAGTTTTTGCCGTGGGCCGCGCTCATTCGCGTCAATCTGGCGCAATCGCAGCTTGAAGCGAAAGATCCGGCCTTAGGCAATGCGGCGCTGGAGAACCTGCTGCAAGCCGTGCGCTATGAACCGGAAATGCCATTACTGTGGCGGTTGTTGGCGACAGCCTATGCCCGCGGTGGCGACCAAGCGAACGTCATGCTGGCTTTGGCCGAAGAAGCGCTTCTCACCGGCAAGAATTCTGAAGCGAAACAACGTGCGGCCCGGGCGTTGGAGATGCTGCCGGAAGGATCGGCGGGCGCGCGGCGCGCGCAAGATATTCAAAACGCGGCAAAGAACGAATAGGAATAGCGGCTTCTGAAAACAGAAAGCACCCTGCTGCTGGCGTATCTCTACAACCACGCGAAGCGGCCCGAATTCAACTATCGATTCAAATGGGAAAAGGGCTCGACCTCCCTCTGGGACAATCGATGCGCCCAGCACTTCGCGATCAACGATTATCATGGCAAACGCCGCTCGATGCACCGCGTGGCAATCTGCGGCGACCAGCCGGTCTAGGACGTCTGCGTCTAGCGGGGTGTCCATCGACGATAGAGCCCAGCATTTACAGGGATTCTTACCCCCTCGCAAGCCGTTAAATTGATCCAGGTCAAGGCGGGATCTTATGATTCCCTTAGCCTGTTATCCGTGAATTTTTCTGCTAGACCGGATACCGATCCACGCTTGGATTTAGTAACGGCTGAGTTTTGGGCGGCATCGTATCCCCGTCGTTGAGCGAATGTTTTCAGATAACCTGAAAACCATCAGTGAAACCCGGTGAGTATGCTTTGCGTGAAAAACCAAAAAAGGAAGTCTGAAAATGCCTAGTTTGACGGAAATTGAAGGGATCGGCCCCTCATTGGCGGCAGCTTTCGTGAAAAAAAGGTACTTGAGCATTGCGAAAATAGCGGCAGCGAAGCCAGTCGAATTGTCGGCTATCCCCGGAATAAGTGAGAAGGGAGCCACGCTGATAATTGCCTCTGCGAAAACACTTTTAGCGAATACACCTTCCCAAAATAAGGTCCGAAAAAGGACAAAGAAATACGTGGCGCCATTAAAGGTTAGAGAAAACAGCCGTTCAAAAACGAACAAAGACAAAGGGAAAAAAGGAAAAGATAGTAAAGTCAAAGATCCGAAAACAAGTAAGGATGAATTATCCAAGAAAGACAAAAAAACTAAACAAAAAATAAGAGAGATGAAGAAGAAAATAAAGAAGTTGAAGAAAGAAAAGAAGAAAATTGTGGCGAAAGACAAAAAGAAAGCAAAAAAGAGTCGATCAAAAACGTCCAACAAAAAGAAGTAATCACAATATGGCGGATGAGAATTTTACGTAAGTCGTGTGTTTTCCGTTTTTTATCTCGTCGCGTCAAAATTTAAAGGTTAAAGGGAAATTCCGAATGGGAATCGAGGAACGACAAAGCGTCCGCGTTGTTAGGTCGTTTCGTTGAGCGAACAATCGACTGAACGGCAGCAAATATGCACGCGGCCACGGACAGTCTATTCCGGTTTCATTTCTGGAACCCACAACCAGTGACCAACGAGCGCCGGTAACGGAGATAAGCGTCATGAAAATGAATGATGTTTCTGCAAAGGTTTCTCTGGCGGGAGAATCTAAGTCAGGAAAAGGTAAGGGTTCTAGGAAGTCGGTGAGGAATGGGGCGTTGAGCACCAAGAAAGAAACAGTAGCCAAGTCTAAAAAACCGTCGCTGAAACCAAAAGCGAAGACCTTGGATGAAACATTGAAAAGCAGCGCGCTAATTCTCCATGAGACACTTGAAAAAAAGGGTCGAGCCGCGCCGTTACCAAAAAACTATCCCTATAAACGCCGTATGCGGAGAGCGAAATACGAAGTTCGCAAACAAGAGCTGCAAATCGAATTACTGAAGGTGCAAAACTGGGTAAAAGACACAGGCCAGAGAATTTTATGTGTATTCGAAGGGCGTGATGCGGCGGGTAAAGGGGGGACCATTAAGAGGTTTACCGAGCATCTAAATCCACGCGGCGCTCGTGTTGTTGCCCTGGAAAAGCCCACCGATGAAGAACGTGGCCAATGGTATTTCCAGCGGTACGCACGGCAGTTGCCGACAAGTGGTGAGATGGTTTTCTTTGACCGATCCTGGTACAATAGAGCCGGCGTCGAAAAGGTTATGGGATTTTGTTCTCCTGCTGAATACATGGAATTCATGCGGCAGGTTCCGGAATTTGAGCGGATGCTGGTGCGAAGCGGAATCCAAATTTTCAAATTCTGGTTCTCGGTTAGCAGAGAAGAACAATTGCGGCGGTTCCAGTCGCGCGGGAGCGATCCTCTAAAAAGTTGGAAGTTAAGCCCTGTCGATCTTGAGTCTCTTGATCTGTGGGACGACTATTCTGAAGCCAAGGAGTCGATGTTTTTTAATACGCACACAGCCGATTGCCCGTGGATTGTTATCCGGTCCGACGACAAAAAGCGTGCCCGATTAAATTGTATGCGGCATTTTCTTTCGAATCTCAATTACCCGGGGGTCGATTTAGGCGTTTCCCTCGAACCTGATCCGCTGATTGTCGGCCCAGCGGACACTTTCTACGAAACACTCGATGATTATGATCCGAGTATGCAAATCAGAGATTAGATTCTAGGTCAATTGCCACGAAGCAAGTTCAAACGTGCTGACGTTGCCAGCCGCGGTCGCGTTGTGATTCGAAGCCCCGAAACTGCGCTTTGGAATATCCTGGTTGAACGCACCACCAAAGAATAGGCCCTAACCGGTTCTATCCGGCCGTGACGGGAGAAATTTGGAACATGGCGCTCCCGTTAAGCGCTTGGCATTTTCGTCGCCAAAAACAACTCGGTGACATAAGGAATCGTGACTGTGCGGTCCGCGTTGCCGAATTCCGTGGCCATGGATCGCAAGGACTCTTCGACGGCCGCCTCACCGCGTTTGGCGACTGTCGGTTTCATGGTGCTCCGCGACAGCATCATGCCGACGAAGCGGTCCGCGTCGATTATGCGCTCCCAGCTTTCGTCGATGCGTTCGACCTCCGCCGACCATTCCAGGGCATCCAACTCGTGCTGCAGATCGATGTCGCGATAATTCCGCGAATAGGTCGGGTCGTTGGTTTCGATGAGCGATTCGTGGGCGTCGAGCAGGGGGCTTTGCTGCCAGACTCGGTTGTTCTGGATAATCGATAGCAGGCCGCCTGGTGCTAGAACCCGCCGGACCTCCTCGAAGAAGACGGGGCGGTCGAAAAACTGGATGGCCTGGCCGACATTGACGATCCCCAGCGACCCGTCGCTGAAGGGCAGGGATTCGGCGCTGCCGTCGAGGTAGGCAATCCCGTCTTCTTCCGGCGTCGACTCGATGGCCTGCCGGCGCATGTCCGATCCGGGCTCGATCCCCGTTACGGTCCACGCCGCACCCAACCCGCGTTGCAGCGCCCGGGTCGAAATACCGGTGCCGGCGCCGATATCCGCCGCCGTCAGGGGGGAATCGGGCGCGCGGGCGGACAGTGCTGCCAGCAGGCTCTCCGGGTAATCCGGCCGGTTGGCCTGGTAGCGGGCGGCGAGCCCGTCGAAGGGGTTATTGTCGTTCATATACGCAAACTGCCGTTATTGATCTTTCGCTTCCGCCTCGAACTCGGTAGCAAGCGCTTGCTCCATCTTGGCCAGATCGTCGGGCACCGGCAAGCCTTCCGCGCGCATCGTGTCTAGCGTCTGACGCAGACGGAAGAATATTTCATGCAGGTCGCCTTGGTCGCCTTCCATTTCGTCGACCAGCAAGGATAATTCGGCTTCGTAATCTTCTAGGCCCATTTTCGTCCCTTTCTCGCGATGGCGTTGCGTCTATTCTAAGCATGTAAGCCGTTGCCGGACATGATCTATGCCAATCGCGGCTTGTGATCCCCGCGCCGTGGGCTATATCTAATCGCCATGACCGAGCAGAGCACAATCGAGAGCGTGGCGGAAGACCGGACCGACCTGGTGGGCATGGACCGTACCGACCTGGAAGCCGTGACCGAGGCGCTGGGCGAACCCGCCTACCGCAGCCGGCAGATCTATCAGTGGATCTATCAGCGCGGTGTGACGGATTTCGACGACATGCTGAATTTGTCGAAGGCCACCCGCGCCCGCCTCAACGATGGCTATAGAATTGGCCGGCCCGAGGTCGCGACGGCGCAGCTTTCGACCGACGGCACGCGCAAATGGCTGCTGGGATTTGCCGACGGCAACGAGGCCGAGACGGTTTTCATTCCCGAGGCGCCGCGCGGCACCTTGTGCGTGTCCAGCCAGATCGGCTGCACCCTGACCTGCGCCTTCTGTCATACCGGCACGCAACGGCTCGTGCGCAATCTGGAGCCGTCGGAGATCGTCGGTCAGATCATGCTGGCCCGCGATGCGCTCGACGCCTGGCCGGCGGCGGCGGAGAACCGGCCGCTGACCAACATCGTGATGATGGGCATGGGCGAGCCGCTCTACAATTTTGAGAACGTCAAGAAGGCGCTCAGCATCGTCATCGACGACGAGGGCCTCGCCATGTCGCGCCGGCGGGTCACCCTGTCGACTTCGGGCCTGGTGCCGGAGATCCGGCGGTGCGGGCGGGAGATCGGCTGCATGCTGGCGATCTCGCTGCATGCGGTTCGCGATGACGTGCGCGACATGCTGGTGCCGATCAACCGCAAATGGCCGATCAAGGACCTCATGGATGCTTGCCGCGACTACAGCACCCTGTCGAACGCACGCCGGATTACCTTTGAATATGTCATGCTGAAGGGGGTGAATGATTCCCTGGCCGATGCGCGCGAGCTGATCCGGCTGATGTCGGACATTCCCTCCAAGGTCAATCTGATCCCGTTCAACCCGTGGCCCGGCTCGACCTTCGAATGTTCCAGCAATTCCGCCATCGACCGGTTCGCCAAGCTTCTGCGCGATGCCGGCTGCGTGGCGACGGTGCGCAGCCCGCGCGGCCAGGATATCATGGCGGCTTGTGGGCAGCTTAAATCGGATAGTGTGCGTC
This sequence comes from Alphaproteobacteria bacterium, assembly GCA_012103325.1. Taxonomy (GTDB): domain Bacteria; phylum Pseudomonadota; class Alphaproteobacteria; order UBA8366. The sequence goes on along the minus strand of WLWY01000011.1, from coordinate 145,911 downwards.
AGCGCCGCTCGGCGGCAGCGGCGGGATAGACTCGAAGCATAATCGACAGGAAGGGAGAACATTATGGCGGATCAGGAAAAGGCATTGATTGTCGGCACCGGCCCGGGGCTCAGCGCATCGCTTGCCCGGCTTTTCGCGAAGGAAGGCATGACCGTCGCCCTAGCGGCGCGCAATACGGACAAGCTATCGGGCCTCGCCGAAGAAGTTGGGGGCACGGCTTACGCCTGCGACGCGTCCGATCCGACGTCGGTCGACACGCTCTTTGCCGATGTCACCGGCGCCATCGGCGAGCCGGATATCGTCGTCTATAACGCCAGCAACCGCGGCGGCCGGGGGCCGGTTACCGATCTGGATCCCGACGCGGTGCGTCAGGCGATCCTGATTTCCTGCTATGGCGGGTTCCTGGTCGCGCAAGCGGCGGCAAAGCAGATGGTGGCGCGCGGTAGCGGATCGATCCAGCTCACCGGCGCGTCGGCGAGCTATAAGGGTTATGCCAATTCCTCGTCCTTCGCGATGGGCAAGTTCGGACTGCGCGGGCTCGCGCAGAGCCTGGCCCGGGAACTCCAGCCGAAGAACGTGCATGTCGCGCATTTCTGCATCGATGGCGGCATCATGGTCAGTCCGGACGATGCGCGTACCGTCAAGGCGGGGCCGGACGGGACGCTCGATCCGGATGCGATTGCCGAGACGTATCTGCACGTTCATCGCCAGCACCGTAGCGCCTGGAGCTGGGAAGTCGAGCTGCGGCCGTGGGCGGAGACGTTTTAGGTTAGGCGCGCTGATAACGCGACGCCGTCTCCACCACCAATACCGTCATCCCGGACAAGGCGCATTGCGCCGCCGATCCGGGATCCAGGGAAACGCCGCGTATGGCATCGACATGGATCCCGCATCAAGTGCGGGATGACAGGTAGAGTGGTTATTTAGGCCGAGTCTCAGTGATACTCCGCCGCTTTCGCCAGTGCCGCCTTCACGCTCTCGATCCCGGCGCCGGGGGCCTTGCATGCGCCCAGTACAATCGCTTCCCGCTCAATGATCTTCTGCGCCGCTGCCGGCACGTCGCGCGCGACGCTCATCGGGATGACGACAGCGCCGTGCTGATCGGCATGGATAAGATCGTTCGACTCGACATCCATGCCGTGAATGTTCACGGGTTCGCCAAAATCGACGATATGCACATGGGCGTGCGAAGGGCCGACATTACCGGCGAGCAGTTGGAAGCCTTCCGCACAGTCGTCCAGGTCGCGGATGCTGCCGCTCGTAACGACGCCAAGGCAGCCGATGGCCTTGTGGATGTTGGTGTTCACTTCGCCCCAGAAGGCGCCATATCCGGGCTGCGTGTCGATATCCTCGATCACCGTGATCGTTGGGCCCGGTGCGTCCGCGACATATTCGTAGTAGGCGACCCGGTCGGCGACCCCGGATTGGGCCGGCCGCATCGACCGCAGGCCGGCGGTGCGGGCATAGCCGACGATCGGCGGCAGTTCCGGCCGCGGACAGACCAGCGGTGTCGTTGTAAAGCCGATAGCACGGCGCTCCGGTGCGACGATTTCAAGCGCGTTGCAGACGGTCGGCGTGTCGAGGGCGCGAAGGGCGGCGAATTCGGCCTCGCTCAAGGGCTGGTCGGTCATCGGTCTAGTTCTCCCTAAATTGGTTTTGCCCGACATTCCGATGTTTTCGCGGTCAGCGCAAGCGGCGCTTGCGGGTGTTCTTGCAATGCCTATACTGCGCCGCCGCAATTGCCGTGGGACCAAATCATGACTGAGAAACCGACACCACAGAACGTGAACAAGGTCGTGCTCGCTTATTCGGGCGGGCTGGATACGTCGGTCATTCTGCGCTGGCTGCAGGATACCTATCAGTGCGAAGTCGTGACCTTCACCGCCGATCTGGGGCAGGGCGAGGAAATCGAGCCGACGCGCAAGAAGGCCGAGATGCTGGGGGTCAAGGAGATCTACATCGAGGATCTGCGAGAGACCTTTGTGCGCGACTACGTGTTCCCGATGTTCCGCGCCAACACGGTGTATGAGGGGACCTATCTGCTCGGCACCTCGATTGCGCGGCCGCTGATCGCGAAGCGCCAGATCGAGATCGCCCGAGAGACGGGCGCGGATGCCGTGGCGCATGGCGCGACGGGCAAGGGCAACGATCAGGTGCGGTTCGAGCTGGGCTATTACGGGCTCAATCCGGATATCAAGGTGATCTCGCCGTGGCGCGAGTGGGACCTCGCCAGCCGCACCAGCCTGATCGCCTATGCGGAATCGCATCAGATCCCGGTGCCGAAGGACAAGCGCGGGGAAGCACCGTTTTCGGTCGATGCGAACCTGCTGCACATCTCGGCCGAAGGCAAAGTACTGGAAGACCCCAACGAAGAAGCGCCGGAATATGTCTATTCCCGCACGGTCGCGCCGGAAGACGCGCCCGATAAACCGACGGTCATCGAGATCGCCTTTGAAAAGGGCGACCCTGTTGCCATCGACGGCAAGACGCTGTCACCCGCAGGACTGCTGACCAAGCTGAACGAGGTTGCGGGTGCGAATGGCGTCGGCCGGTTGGATCTGGTCGAAAACCGCTTCGTCGGCATGAAATCGCGCGGCGTTTACGAAACCCCCGGCGGGACGGCGCTACTGGCGGCGCACCGCGGCATCGAGTCGATCACGCTCGACCGCGAGGCGATGCATCTCAAGGACGAGATCATGCCGCGCTACGCCAAGCTGATCTATAATGGTTTTTGGTTCTCGCCCGAGCGCGAGATGATGCAGGCGCTGATCGACAAGAGTCAGGAAAGGGTCAACGGTACGGTGCGGCTCAAGCTCTATAAGGGCGGCGTCTCCGTCATCGGCCGTGCATCGGCGGACAGCCTGTATTCGCTCGAGCATGTGACCTTCGAAGACGACGATGTCTACGATCAGCACGACGCGGAAGGGTTCATCAAGCTGAATGCGCTGCGACTGCGGCTGGGGCGGCGGCGGGAAGGCTGAGTATCGCCCAGAGCAAATCAGGATTAGACGGAACCGTTTCCGGTTCCGTCTAATCCTGTGAATTTGCTCTATTATCAAGTTGGTAGACCGGATTCACGCGGTTTTCGGATCGCCAAAGGCGATTCCGACAAACCCCGATCCGGTCTACGGCAGCGCGGGCACGCCGAACAGCGAGCCGTGCGCCGCTAGAAACACGACATATACCGCCAGGCCCGCCAAGACTCGTGTGAGGCCGATCCCGGCCCAGTCGATTTTCGACCGTCCTTGGATGACGGCGACGAAGGGGATCGCGGACGTGCTCAACGCCACCGGGCCCCAGCCCGAACCGACGGTTTCGCGGCGACGGTAATCGATATGCATCATGCCGCCCAGCGCGAGCACGACCAGCCCGCCGAACAGCAACAGGCTCGCCACGTCGCCATTCGTTGCGATATGGGCGATCCCCCACAGCGCGACGCCCCACAGAAACGGATGCCTCGTAATGGTCGCGATGCCACGGACGGGATGCGGGTCGTCGAGCAGTTTCTCGCCACCCACACCGGTCGCTGTCCGCGTCGTCACGCCGATGACGGCGAAGAGACAGGCGAACGGCAAGACGACGATCGGGACGTAACGCAGGCCTTCGGTTAAGGGCCACAGCTCCACATAGGGCGCGGCACCGTAGGCGTATAGCATCCAGACAAACGTCGATATGGCGAACAACGAATAGATCCCGCGGAACCCATTTTCGCTGACGATTTCCAAAAGGCCACGTCGCACCGGCAGGCTGGACAAGATGAAATGCCCGCCCACGAAAGCGGCCACGGCGAGGACAAGGCTTTCGATTGTTCCGATCATGGCGCGATTATTAGCCGCATCGGTTCCAGCGTCCAGAAAAGAGTATCGGTTACCAAACTGTCGACGGGCATGGCTCTCGTATATCTCCGCGTGATACAACCCGGCTATGACAGAACAAGAAGATACCACGTCGAAACCGAAAACCGATCCGATTGTCGACGCGATCCTCGCAACGCTGCGGGATCTGGAGCCTGGGAAATCCGCCTCGCCGATGGATGTGGCGCGTGCCTACGCCGCCGCGCGGGCTAAACCGGGCGACGGCCCGCAGGCCTGGCGGCGCTACATGAATGCGGTCAAGCAGCAGATGGTGCATCTGGCACGTGCCCGCCGTATCGAGATTATCCGCAAGGGACAGCCGGTCGACCCGAATAATTTTAAGGGCGTCGTCCGCCTGCGCATGCCTGAAAGCGAGTAATCTTGCCGGTCTGGCTGCGTTTGGCGATCGGCGGTGGCGCCACTCTGCTGGTCGGCATGGGCATTGGCCGATTTTCCTACACGCCGCTGATTCCAGCTATCATTCTCGACGGCGCGCTAACCGCAGCGGAGGCCGGTTATGTCGGCGCGTTCAATCTCGGCGGCTATCTGCTCGGTGCGCTCGCCGTGCCGGTGCTGCGGCGGCGCTACCGCACAATGCCGGTGCTTAAAGCGGCGTTGCTGATTTCGCTGGTCTGCCTTGTCGCCAGTATTTTCCCATTCGGCTTCCTGTGGCTCGTCTGGTGGCGCACCCTCGTCGGTGTGACGGTGGCCGTCCTGATGATCTACAGCCTCGCCTTGGTGACGACGTCCGTTCCGTCGGACCGGCTGGGCAAGGCGACCGGTGTCGTCTTTACGGGCGTCGGCGTGGCGATCCTGATGTCGGGCACGCTTGTGCCGACCTTGCTTGAATTCGGGTTGGCTGCGGCCTGGACGGGGCTCGCAATCGTCGGCACGGTCGGCGTGCTGATCGGCTGGTGGGGGTTGGCGGCGGCACGCGATGCGCCGGCACCGGAACGCGATATATCGCCGCCGATCGATTGGGCATCGTCTCGCTTGGTCGCAGCGCAGGGGCTTTTTGCGGTCGGCCTCGTGCCGCATTCGATTTATTGGGTCGATTACGTCGCGCGCGGGCTCGATCTCGGCATGGGGCAGGGCGGGTTTCAGTGGGTGCTGGTCGGCGTCGGCGCAGTCGGCGGCACCTATCTGTGTGGCTGGCTGGCCGACCGGATCGGATTTGCCTCCGCGCTGGTGCTGGTCTTCGGCGTGCTGGCCGTAGGGATCGCGGTTCCCGTGATTTATCCCGTAGGTGCAGCGCTCGTCGCGTCATCGCTGATTTTCGGCGGGCAGCCGGGCCTGTCCGCGGTGATTGCCGGCCGTGCGCGGCAGATCGTCGGCGCGCGCGATATGCCGCATGTCTGGCGGCGGATGGTGCTGTCGGTCGGTATTTCGCAAACCGTGAGCGGCTACGCGCTGGTCGCCCTCTTCAACGCGACTGGCAGTTATACGCCGGTGTTTTTGATTGGCGGTGCGGCCATGGCACTGGGCGCGGTTCTCTCTCTGCCTATTTGGGCTAGATCGTAGGCTCGGCAATGCCCGCTTGTCGGCAGGCGGCGACCACGGTGTTGCGCAGCAGCACGGCGATGGTCATCGGGCCGACGCCGCCGGGGACCGGCGTGATGGCGCCCGCCACCGCCGCCGCTTCGGCAAACGCGACATCGCCGACCAGCCGGGTCTTGCCTTCTTCCGCGCCGGGCACCCGATTGATGCCGACATCGATTACGGTCGCGCCCGGTTTGATCCAGTCGCCGCGGATCATCTCCGGCCGGCCGACGGCGGCGACCAGGATATCGGCGCGGCGGCAGACATCGGGCAGGTTGCGCGTGCGCGAATGGGCCACAGTGACGGTGCAGTTCGCGCCGATCAGCAGTGCTGCCATCGGCTTGCCGACGATGTTCGAGCGCCCGACGATCACCGCCTCCAGCCCCGAGAGGTCGCCGAGCCGGTCCTGCAGCATCATCAGGCAACCAAGCGGCGTGCACGGAACCATCGCGGCGGCGCCGGTGGCGAGCCGGCCCGTATTGATCACATGGAAGCCGTCGACATCCTTGTCCGGGTCGACCGCATCGATCACCGCCTGTTCCTCGATATGGTCGGGCAGAGGCAGCTGGACCAGAATGCCGTGCACTGCGTCGTCGGCGTTCAGCCGGTCGATGAGGTCGAGCAGTTCCTGTTGCGTCGTCTCCACCGGCAACCGGTGCTCGAAACTCTGCATGCCGCAGGCGACTGTCTGTTTCGCTTTGTTGCGGACATAGACCTGACTGGCGGGATCTTCGCCGACCAGCACGACGGCGAGGCCCGGTACGAGGGCATGATCCAGTTTGATCGTCGCGACGGCCTCGGTGATTCGCGCGCGAAGCCCTTCGGCGAATGCCTTGCCGTCGATGATGTTTTTCCTATCCGTCATGTTCCGCCACCCATTCGTCGAGAGTTTGCTTCAATGTGTCGGGATCGCCCGCAATATGGATCGTTTTCCACCGGTTTGTCGTACCCATTGTCAGCGTAAAGGCCGATTTTGGCAGGCGCCATGCTTTTGCGAGAAGAGCGATGAGCGCCGCGTTGGCCTTGCCGCGCTCCGGCGCTGCTGTCACCTCGACCTTGAGTGCGGACGAGCCGTCTGCCTGGCAGACAGTGCCGGTGACCCGGTTCTTCTTTGCCTTTGGCGTCAGGCGGATCGCCGCGGTGGCGCCGTCCGCCACGCACCGGATCGGCGAGCCGGTCAAAATCCGGTAAATTCGTGCAACAGATTTCGAGCGAAAAGAAGGAGCAAGATCAACACGATGGGCGAAATATCGATGCCGCCAAGGTTGGGCATGAACCGCCGGATTGGCCGCAATGCCGGTTCGGTGATCCGATACAGAAACTCGCCAATCGTATAGACGACCCGGTTCTGCGTATTGACCACGTTAAACGCGACGAGCCAGCTCAGTATGGCTGAAATGATCAGGCACCAGATATAAAGGCTTATGACGGTGTCGATCAGCCAAATAAGTGATTGCATAGTGTTTTTCGCCCGGTCGTTGGAGGGGGGCCGGCGGAGAAACTACCGCCTGGAGCAAGACCTAGGCAACCCTCTCAATGCGTAGATCTCCGGCAAGACGAATACTTGACACCGTACCGTGAGACTAACATATTCCGGCCACTTCGTGCGGGCCGTTAGCCCGCCGGTGAGGGGCCGTAGCTCAGATGGGAGAGCGCCGCGTTCGCAATGCGGAGGTCAGGGGTTCGATTCCCCTCGGCTCCACCACCCGCTTCCCGGCGAACCGGGATCCATAAAACTGCTCGCCGTAAAGGCCCTGGTTTCTGGGGACCTGGCGCGATGTCAGCGTCTGTCTTTGATCCGGGAGACCCCCTCAGTTCCCCAAACCTGCGCCATTTCGGCCACGAGTCTCCGTTGGCTGTTTTCGGAGTCCATAACTTTTGGCGACTGGGTTTAGACGAATCCGAGAATGCAACGTTGTTCCGCCCATGATATGGGCAGATCGCCGATCCGTTTGAGCCGACTGGCCGTCAATTCTGTGGGCTGGCGACCGTAAAGGATCGCCTCGACGATGTCGGGTGCGAGTAATCCGAGGGGTAGGATTCGGCTGACATCGCCCTGGTTGACGCCTTGATCTGCGGCGAGTTCGCGGACCGATTTCACATCCCCGTCCTTGATCTGAGCGAACCAATGTCGGCCCTGCGCGACAGCCGCGATGAGATGCGGATCAGGAGCCAGGGGTCTTTTCCGGTCGTCGGTGATGACGAGCTTCATCTCCACGCCGCGCCGCTTGAACTTGACCGGAATTTCTAACCGAAGTTCCTCTTCTTTGAACATCGCCGTCTTAGCCTTTACATCATCAAGACGGCCGTGTCTCAACATCGCATGCAAAACCTGTGAGCGTTGAATGATGCTAACCCGATTTTGTTGAACCTCGACGCGTTTAACCACCTCAAGAAGGAAGCTGCGCTGATTGGCTGTCCCGTTTTTTTGGAACCGGTCGCCCAAGCGGCGGGCCTCAGACAACATCTCCTGTATGCTCGCGCCTGTCAGGTGGAAGGCTTTTGTCAGGCGAAGCCTGTCATGCAGGAATGAACGCAATTCAGTGAGTACGATTTCCTCGATCATTGGCGCAGGCAAACGCCACCCCGTATCGGATGCGCTCTCTGGCACTGGTTTCGAGACGTAGTAACGATATCGTCGACCCGCCTTGTTGGCATGCGAGGGAACCATCCGGTCGCCGTATTCATCGAAGAGGATTCCGGCCAGCAGGCTCGGAGACTTCGCGTTGGTGTTGCGGTGGCGGACGACGGCATTTCGGCTGAGCTGTTCCTGCACGGCGCCCCAGGTTTCATGATCGATGATGGCGCTATGTTCGCCATCGTGAAGTTGGCCCTTGTGGACGATCTTGCCGATATAGACCGGGTTCGCCAGCAGCTTGTAGATATGCCCCGGTGTAAAGGGTTCGCCGCCTTTCCTTGCGCCATTTTGCGGGCGGCGAAGCTTCGTTCTTAACCCGCGCCGGTCGGCCTCGTTCTTCACGAGACTGACGCTTGCATGCTTTAGATAGAGCCGGAACAGCGCGCGGACCGTTTCCGCTTCGACGTCGTTGACGATCAGCTTGCGGTTGACGACATCGTAGCCCAGGGGCACGACACCGCCCATCCACATGCCTTTCCGCTTGGAAGCGGCAATCTTGTCGCGGATGCGCTCGCCGGTAACCTCGCGTTCGAACTGCGCGAAGGACAGCAGCATATTGAGCGTGAGCCGTCCCATCGAGGTCGTGGTGTTGAACTGCTGGGTGATCGAGACGAAGGACACGTCGTTCGCATCGAACAGCTCAACGATCCTGGCGAAGTCGGCTAGCGACCGGGTGAGCCGGTCTACCTTGTAGACGACGATAGTGTCGACCTTACCCGCATTGATGTCCGCAAGCAGATGTTGAAGGGCGGGCCGGTCCATTGTCCCGCCGGAATAGGCGCCATCGTCGTATCGTGTCTTGATCAGGCGCCATCCTTCGCCCGCCTGACTTGCGATATAGGCTTCGCAGGCCTCGCGCTGGGCATCCAGACTGTTGAAAGCCTGATCGAGGCCTTCGTCGGTGGATTTGCGAGTGTAGATCGCACAGCGTAGGCGGCTGCTCATGGCGAATCAGCTGAAGTGAGACCGAAGAACCGTGGCCCGGACCATCGCGCGCCGGTAATTGCGCGCGCGATGGCGGATAACGACCGGTGCCGGTTGCCGTTCCAGATGAACCCGCCCTCAGTCACCTCGACCATATGGCTGACGCCATTCCACTCGCGGACCAGCCGCGCGCCCGGTTGGAGTGAAGGCGGCGCTTTGTGCTCGCCGTTGTCCGTGCCGTTGACGATGGCCTTGAGCCGGCGGTCCGTAGCAGGCTTTAGGCCACCGTATCGCTTCATCTGTATTTCGTATGCGATGGCGCGGATGAGAAGATGCCGGCTGATCCCCTTGGGTGGTTCGGCACGATAAGTAGCCTGCCAGCGCTCCATCAGCGCCGAGCGGGCGAGATCGGCTAGCAAACCGATCTCCCGCTCTACGTTGCTATTCCTTATCGTCATGAGTGTCGACATCACAGGTCTGACCGGGACATTGATCCCTGCTCGGCGTTTCTCCTACACCTTTCCGAACACGTGCGGTGCGCTGTAGATCGCGCAGCGCCTTTTCATAAGTGCGCAAGGGGCGCTGCAGATAGGGACTCACATTCGGGTCGTAATCGGTGATCGGTTCGTTGCGGCACATGGTTCAGCCCTCCGCTGCGATGCGGTAAACGCGGCCGCGCTCGGCGCTCTTTTCGGACATCACCGTCAAGCCGAGCTTCTTCTTCAGCGCGCCGCTGATCGCGCCGCGCACAGAATGGGCTTGCCAGCCCAAAGTCTGGCTCAATTCGTCAATACTGGCGCCACTGTCCTGTTTTAGTAAATCGATTAGCATCGTTTGTTTGCTGCGCTTTCGATTAGGCTTCGCGTCGGCAGGCGTTTCCACTGGATCGATGCCGATCGCGGCGAGGCCCGTATCGGTAATGACAAGCGTCAGGCGGGTATCGCCGTCTTCGCGCCAGATTTGGTCTTTTGCTTTGGCATGCCGTTCGGAGATCAGACCGCGCTTGATCAGGCTTTTTATCGTATTCGCCGAAGCGCCCTTATTGGCTTTTAGGGACTGGCGCAGGGGCAAAACTGCACCGTCGGCGCGTTCGGCGGCAGAGGATAGGATTACAAGCTGGGTGTCGGTAAGTTTAGGCATGGGGGTTTCTCCGTGTGTGATGCACCGCGATCGTCGCGGCGCTCCCACTGCCCATTGCCCGGATGGCGGGTCTTACCGGGGTGGCGGGCCGACCCTGAACCGGCGGCGCGCCGTTACCTGCCCCCATTCATGCTTGCTATACCAAGGAAGTCCAGTCCTTCAGGAAGATGCTTCGATCCCGCCCCGTGGATCGTCATCAGGCTTTCCAGCAATTACCAGTGCGGCGTCGGCTAGGGCTGCAAGGTTGTGCGCTACCGCCCGGAGCCGGCGCGCGACGCTCACATAGTCAGCGGCGGCCAATTCGGCCGACTGACCTGCAATGGCGCATTCAAGCGCCGCCTCTATTCGTGCCGTTGCTTCGACAAAAAGCAATTGCGTGAGTTCCCGCCGATCCGCATCCATGGCCCAATTCCATAAAGACAGGCCACACACGCTTGCCCGGACCGCAAAGTCCAGAAACTTATCGATTGGCTCACTGGGGTAGCGTTATTCATGCGCTCCTGTCGTAGACATGCTTGGCGAGCGCGGTTCTCACAAAAAAAAGACTGCCTAGCTTTTCTTCTTCCCCGACCTACCGGACGTCACTTCATTAGGATTCCACGGCAGGTCGGTCGTATTTTCCAAATGGGCTTCAGCAGGGGTTAGTCTATCCCGCTTTGGCATTACCCTATTTACTCTGCGAAAGGCTTCCATGACTTCGGCCGATCCCCTGAATTCGGCGTGCTGCCTCAAAATTTCTTCCGCTCGACCGGGGTTGGCGGCGGCATCATCGATATATTCCCGATCAATCTCCAAAATTCCGGAGATCAGCGAAGCCAAACTGTTTTCTCTTTTTTCAACAGCTACCTTAAGAAGGTCGATAGCAAGCTTAGCCGATCGGAAGTCGCCTTTGGCGGCTTTGAGAGCCAATTGGTCGTAGATTGCGAGGATTATCGGCACCTTGGTTTGTTTGCCACCGCGAAATACCGGGACTTCCTGCTCCAGGCTCGCGATTAAATCCTCATCGAACTGATCGGAAGAAAAATATCTGATTTTCTTCTTCTTCGGCGCTCCCTTGGGATTGCCCGATTGGCCCGGCTTGAACTGATGTTCTTTGGGTGGCCTGCCATAGCCGACCGTATAGTTGCTGGAGCCTTCGGCCTCACCCATTGCACGGGCCCATTCTTCATCGCTGACCGTATCTTTATGGCGATCGCCCTTTTTATCACCTGCCATTTGCCATGCCTCCTTTCTTAATCTTCAATCCGCATCGCTCATTCTGATCACTGACTTGCTTTCCCGACTCTCCGGCTCCGGGATTCACGCCACCGTCACGCCAGCGCGTTGAACGGCAAGCCACTATCGGCGACCACGGCGTCAATACCGGTTTCCTTTTGAAAGCGCCGGATGATCGTATCCACGTAATGGGGATCCAACTCGATGGCGCGGGCATGCCGCCCGGTCTTCTCCGCGGCGAGTATCGTGCTGCCGCTGCCGGCGAACGGATCCAATATGATGCCGCCGCGCTTCGACGCATCGTGTATCGCATCGGCGACCAGCGCGACCGGCTTTACCGTGGGATGCAGCGCCAAATCCCGCCCGCGTCCGCCCGCCAGACTGCTGGCGCCGGGATAATCCCAGACATTGGTGCGCGAACGCCCATAGCGGCCGAGCTCGACATTGTTGATATGCGTTGCCGTTCCGTTCTTGAACACGAACACCAGCTCGTGCTTGGAGCGATAGAACGAGCCCATGCCGCCATTGTTCTTGTTCCAGACGCACAGGTTCTTGAATTCCCGATAGATCGCCCGGCCAGCACCCAGGATTTCAAAGGCATGGCGCCAATCCATGCAGAGGTAATGCAGCGAGCCATCCAGGCTGAAGTCGGCCATATGCCTAAAGGCGGTGCGCAGGAAGCCGGTGAATTCGCTTTCGCTCATCTCGCCGCACGCCATGGCGAAATCATCGTGCTTGATCTTGCCGAGCCCGCTCACATGGCCCGCGATCGGCACGTTATATGGCGGATCCGTGAAGACCATCTGGGCTTTTTCATCTCCCATCAGCGCTGCATAGCTCTCCCGCTTCAAGGCGTCGCCGCAGAGCAGTAAGTGGTCGCCCAGCCGCCACAGATCGCCAAGCACGCTTACTGCCGGCCTGCTTCGGTCCGGACCTTCGAACGCCGGTTCCGGTTCATCTGGCGTATCATCCTCCTCGAGACTACCGATCAACAGATCGATCTCGGCGGTCTCGAAGCCGGTGAGGTCCAGATCGAAACCCAGATCCAGCGTGCTCAGCACCTGCAGTTCGGTCGCCAGTATGGCATCGTCCCAACCGGCCAGCTCCGCAAGCCGGTTGTCGGCGATGATGTAGGCGCGCACCTGCTCCGGGCTTAAGTGCTCCAGCCGGATCGTCGGAACAGACGTTCGCCCAAGGAGCTTGGCGGCCTCGACCCGGCCGTGCCCGGCGATGATGCGGCCCACGCCGTCGATCAGGATCGGGTTGGTGAAGCCGAATTCCTTAATGCTGGCCGCGATTTGCCTGATCTGCTTCTTCGAATGTGTCCGTGCGTTGCGCGGGTATGGCTTCAGTTCATCGATACGGTGCTCGGCTATTTCCAATCTTTGCAATAGATCGCTCATGAATGTTGTCCTCGGCAGTTTCGCTACGCGTCTCTTCCAGTCGTTGGAATCGGCAGGTTTAGCGCTCGTCAATCGGCGGAGGCCGACGATCGTAGGATTGCCGGACAACTCGTGTGGGAGTATGGGAAAGTTTGTACCGGGGGCGAGCGAGAACGGCTCAGCTGCTCTTAAAGCGCTCGACCGCCCGGCGGACTTCGGTAAAGATCCGTGTCGGTAAGATCTCTGGCTGATTGTTTTTCTTCAGGGTTCGGTTGATCGGACCGAAGACCATCGTCACGAACCGTCCCGCTTTCGAGTTGAGCGCTTCGGTATTGTCGGCACGGGAAACCACCGAGTGGGTTGGAGCCTTACCGGTTATCTTGTGATAGAGATCCAGCACATCATCGACGGCAAGCGAAAGATTGATTGCATAGTCCGGGCCGCGCTGCCTTTGCAGATGAGGCAGATATTCCTCGACGGCCGCGCGCATATAGCCAGTGGCGATATCAATATCCACATCGCCACTGGCGCGCTTTACCTCTTCAATGAGGTGGAATGCACTTTCCACACCCAAACCTTTCATCCAGGAGCGGTCCGAATACAATTGTAACGCGTCCATCAGCGCGCTTTCGGCTCGGTGATTGAGTGCATCAAGTGCCTGGACAAAATCCTCTGCTTTCGCTAGCCGCCTCAGCGCTTCATTGCGTTCGGCGCGCGTTGGTCCTTCTTCGTCCTGTGCCCGGCGCGCGAAATATATCTGGCCAATACCCTCCACGGCGGCCTTGAGCGAGGCGATATCCTCTTCACGGGAAACGTCCAGAAACGCCGCAAGCGCTTTCGCTTCGGAGTCTTCGATCATAAATATAGGCGGCTCTTGCGGCACGATCTCGCCCCAGCGGGGATCGATTTTACGAGGCATGGCGATGTCCATAAATTTGCCCGCATCATAACAGGGTTCGAAGTCGGTCGCCGCTAGTAAACGCCTCTCCTGCAAACGCCCTCGACCTAGATCGATCGCTTCTGAATTGCAGCAGGTTTCGCATTCATACAACGGACGCTACGCTGATTTTACACCTTTTCCACAAATTAGGCCCGGCTGTCTATCGCCGCCAGAAGCCGTTCGCAGACTTCCACGAGGGTGCGGCAGCGGTAGGGTGTGTAACGGTCGTTCGAGGTCGACTTTGCGCTGGGCGTCAGCACCAGCTTGTCGGGCCTGCGGTTCGAGACGTCTTCGAGTTCTGCGTTGGGTACGAGCCAAGCAGACCGGATCCCTTGACCCGCCGCGTCGAGGAGGATCCCGAGCATATAGGCGTCGGCCTGGATCGTGAACGTGGCGCGCCGTACATTGAACTCCACGGTTTGGGCTTTCTTGTTGTCGACATCGGTCCGGCTTTTGATCTGGATTGTCAAAGCCGCGGCCGTCACCTTGTCGAGCAGAACGAGGTCGACCCCGTCATCGTCCGCGAGCGGCAGGAAGGGCGACAGCCGCCCGCCCGAGGCTAGCATGAGCTGGGAAGCGACAAGGGTCTCGCCGACCTTGCCGATCTGGCTCGTGGTCAACGCCGTCATCCTGGGGGCCGTTTTGAAGGGACTGTTCATAGTCACAGCAACGCTTGCGCGGGGGCGGAAGTCAACTGAATTGTGACTCATAGTCTGTAGACCAAAAATCTGCAATCCGGCCTCCTGCGATGCATGGACATCCGCAAGCAGGTGGGGATCAACCTTAGACGCCTCAGGCTGGAGAAGGGGTGGTCGCAGGAGGATATGGCTTTCGAATCAGGCCTGCATCGCACCTATGTGAGCGGCATCGAGCGCGGTGTCCGGAACCCGACGCTGCTGATCCTCGAAAAGCTGGCGACGACACTCGGCGTGGCGCCAGCAGAGCTGGTGGCGCACCGCAGGCGCTGATCCATGATATGTCGTTTTCTGAATAGTTCGACCTGGCGCTGATGCGTCGTTGCGCAGATTCCGACAATCTTTATCCGGAACGCGGCTAGTGCCCCTTGGGCAATTCCAGCAGAGCGGCGGGCTCGACACCCAGCGCATGTGCGATCTTGGCGATCACCGTGACCGTGGGGTTCGTGACGGCGCGCTCGACCTGCGAAATGTAGGTGCGGTGCACGCCCGCCCTGTGCGCCAGCTCTTCCTGCGACCAGACGCGCTCCTGCCTGAACGCGCGCACGTTGTGAGCGACCACCTGTCGATAATCCATACCCGACCTGTGGCCGCTTGTAGATTTTACGTCTACAGCGTATGACTCTCATTTTATTAACGAAGAGTTAAGACTTGCACGCTATGGTGAGGGTCATGATCACCGACACCATCGCCGAAGAAGCCAAATCGCTCCGCCAGTCCCACGGTAACGAAGCCATGCTCGTGGCTATCGAGAGGTCGCTCATGGCGTGGGCGAAGGGTGAAGGTTCCGAAGCCGAGTTTTGGGAAGCGGTGGCCCTGGCCGCCGTGCAGCCGGAATCCTGTGATGCCTGATCACCCGGTTCCCAAGACGGAAGCCGAGAAACAGGCCGCCCGTACCGCCCTGGCCAAGGCCAGAGAGTTGGTAGATGCAGGCACCACCTCCCAAGACGCCGCCACGTTCTCGTGCGTGGACTGTCTACGATGGCGCGGCTGGGTGCTGGCCGTGCTGGAAGGCCGCGAGTCCGCGTGGCGGGCGATGTCCACGCCAGGGCAAGCCGCAAGGCTGACTCGCAAGACCCACGGCGACCATGCACGCGAAACCTGCCTAGCCCGCGCCGAGGCGGCGGACACGGAGGCCGACGCGGCGTACTGGAACGAAGTAGCGTCCCTGCTGTGACCGGTTGGCCAGGAGCGGGACGCAACCCACGCACGTCCGAGATGCGAAGCGGCAACAGAGCCAAACCGCGCGTTGAATGATTTCGGGCGGGTACCGGTGGCAATGATACGAAATCTGTCTCCGCCTATTGAGAAAACCGACAACAAAGGAGATTTGAGAAATGCCTAAATCAGAATGTGAAAATTGCGGAGCAGATTACTTTTGGTCCTGGGACGAAGCCTTTTACAAACACGGTTTCAATGGCGGCAATCGCTAAATAGAAAGTGAGCGCCGCGTTCAAGCCCTACCGTACCTTATGAACTTTTTTTGAAGCGACATCCGCGTCGCGCTGCATTACACGCCGAGTTGTGCCGACTATTGAGACCGCCGCTTCCGTAACGCCGCCAAAGTGTGAGCTGGTGTTAGGCGGCCTTTTTACGCCGTGCAAAACCGAGGCCTGCGAGGCCAAGGCCGAAGAGAGCCAACGTGCCAGGCTCGGGAATCCGGTTAGAGACATGTGCCTGAAACGTGACGTCATCAAAGCCGAAGGTACTGCAATCATTCCCTTGGATTTCACAGGCGCCGACACCCAGCGGCGCACTAATTTTAAATGACGTTATATTTGTCCATCCCGTCAATACGCTGAAATCGATAAGGCCAACGAAGGGATCGCTTACCGTGTGCGTTGCGCCTGAAGACGCGGCGAAGGTCACGGTCAGACCAAGCCCGGCGTTGTCCGGATCCAACAAGAACCCTTCCGAGAAAACGCTCAGCAGATCGAATGCGCCGCCCGAAAATACGAAAGATACCTCTTCAGCGTTATTGCCTGTATGGATGCCGGCGGCATTGTCCGCTGGGCTGCCGAAAGAGTCTGCGAAATGGTCGTAGTGATTGCCAGCAACGCTACCCGTGTTAAGCGGTGTCATCGTCAAACCATTTTGAGAAAACGGAAGTGACGGGGTTGAGGTTGTCGGCTGCGTCCCAAAATCCATGACAAGAGCATAGGAAGATCCGGACGCGATTGTTAAAAATCCAGCAACAACGCCACTAATAGCGATATGTTTCAAATGCTTGTTCATCGTTTTCTCCCCAAATTCAAACGGGAACGTCCAAAGTTCTACGCTAACAGGACTGGGCCTTACCGCGCTTCCTGCATATAGGGGAGAAATACAACATTTTCTGTTTTGAAACCGTCCAGTTCCTGCATTAGGGCGCGGCCAAGGCCAAAATTGAAGTCGAGGAATTGACAAACACCGGAGGTGATACTAGTTAGTTATTAATCACTAATTAGGATCATGTTCGATGCGTATCCGCAAATCAGCCGAAACCCGCAAGGCCGAAATCATAGACGCCACCCTTCGCCTGGCCGACAAGCTTGGTCCTGACCGGGTGACGACCGAGACGATCGCGGACGCTGTGGGCCTGACCCAACCGGGAATATTCCGGCACTTCCCGAAGAAACAGGATCTGTGGGAAGCAGTCGCCGCGCGCGTTGGGACGATGATGGAAGCGCGGTGGAAGAAGGCTCACAACAGCGACGCCTTGGCGATGGACAGGATTCGTGCACTCATTGGCGCTCAGTTGCGATTGATTCAATCCACGCCTGCGATTCCAGCCATCCTCTTTTCGCGAGAGCTGCACACCAAGAACAAGGGCCTCCGCACGGCCTTCTTCGGACTCATGAGCCGCTTCCACCGGCTGATCGCCGGTCTGGTAACGCAAGCATGCGCTGTGGGTGAGCTGCGCGACGATCTCGACCCGGACGATGCCGCTTACCTTATCATTGGCCTTGTTCAGGGCCTTGCCGTGAGATGGTCCATCAGTGGCCGGAACTTCGACCTGACAAAAGAAGGAAACCGCCTTCTTGAACTGCAACTGAAGGGCCTCGCTTTTGGAAGGGCGGGCGCCGATGGAGAAAGGGGCGCATCATGAGAAAACGTCTTTTCCGGTATCTTCTGCCCCTGCTGGGGATCGGCGCGGCCAGCGCCGCCGTGTTCCTGTTCGTCTTTATGCGCCCGTTGCCGGTGGAGGTCGCACGACCCGCCGAGAATGTGCCGATACAGGTCTTCGGCCTCGGCACCGTAGAGGCGCGCATCCTCTCGAAAATCGGCTTCGAGGTCGGTGCCGCGCTTGTCGAGTTGAATGCCGATCATGGCGACCAGGTGAAAGAAGGCGATGTCCTGGCGCGCCTACACATCGCCGAACAGGAAGCCCGCGTCGCCAAGGCCGGGGCCGGAATGGTCAACGGAGAAGCGACGGTAAAGATGGCGGAGGCCGCCGTCGGTAAGGCGCGCGCGGTTCTGGCTCAGAAGAAGCAGACCAACAAGCGTAAACAGACGCTCGTCGCCCGGCGGACGGTCTCGGTAGAGGCTGGCGAGGAAGCGCAGATGGAAGAAGAGGTCGCCGACGCTGAGCTGGCCGTGGCGATCAGCGACGTTGAGGTTGCAAAAGCCTCTCTCGAAGATGCCAAAGCGCAGTATGAGCTGGAGAAGGTTCTTCTCGATCATCACGTGCTCAGAGCGCCCTACGACGCGATTGTCGTCCAGCGTCACAAGGAGCTGGGCTCGGTCCTGAGCCCCGGCGAGGCGCTGTTCACGCTGGTGGCGCCGGAAACGATTTGGGCGTTGGCCTATGTGGATGAAGCGCGCGCTGGCGATCTGCGGGTTGGCCAGCTCGCGGAAGTCCGTCTGCGCTCCCTGCCTCGGCAGATGTTCGAGGGCCATGTGACCCGCATCGGCATTGAAAGCGACCGGGTGAGTGAAGAGCGCCGCGTCTATATCGCCTGCGACCGCTGCCCCGAAAGCTTCCATCTCGGCGAACAGGCCGAAGTCTTCATCACGACCGGCGTACTCGACAAGGCGCTTCTGGTGCCGGAAACGGCTGTTGAGCATTTTAGCGGAACCGACGGCACGGTCTGGACCGTGGAGGACGGCGCGCTGCAACGCCGTGAGGTAAAGGTTGGGCACAGGACGCTCGATTCCCGGCTTGAAATTACTAGCGGCCTGCCGGACGGCGCACGCGTCGTCAGTACCTTGCGTCCGGGGCTGCGAGAAGGACGCGCGGCGAAGGTGCTGGAGGATACCTCGCCATGAATCTGGCTTACCGGGATATCCGGCACAATCTCGGGCGCTTTCTGCTCACCTGTTTCGGGCTAAGCTTGCTGCTGGGCGTCGTCCTGTCCATGATCGGGATTTACCGGGGGCTGGTCGAAGATGCGCTGACGCTCGTTCGCACGCCCGCCGTCGATGTCTGGGTCGTGGAATCGGGTACGCGCGGGCCTTTTGCCGAATCCTCGCGCATTCCCGGCGATACGCGGGAGGCCATTGCCCGCCTTCAGGGCGTCAGCGCGGCGGGCAGTGTGACCTATCAGTCCGCTGAGACACGCCACGGCAGCGAAAAACTCCGGCTTTATGTCGTCGGTTACGAACCCGGACGCCCCGGCGGACCTGACCGGATCGCCGGCGGGCGACCGATTGGCCGGAGCCATTATGAAATGGTAGCGGACAAGCGGACAGGGCTCTCAACCGGCAGTCGTGTGGAACTGGGCCGCGACACCTTCACCGTCGTCGGCCTGACCGATGATCAGGTCTCATCCGGCGGCGATCCGGTCATCTACATCACGCTAAAGGATTCCCAACAGCTTCAATTCGAACTCGCCCCGCCGGCGGCGCGGCGGGAGATCGCGCGCGGCAGCAGCCCCGGCGACACGGACACGATCAACGCGGTTATCGCCCGCGTTTCCCCGAATGTTTCGCCCGAAAGTGTGGCTGAAGCGGCACGGCGCTGGAAGCATCTTGCGGCCATGAGCCAGGCCGAGCAGGAACGCATCCTGACGCGTTCCGTCGTCGAACGCGCGCGCAAGCAAATTGGGCTGTTCACAGCCCTGCTTCTGATCGTCTCGGCGGTCATCATCGCGCTGATCCTCTACACGATGACCATGGACAAGCTGCGGGAGATCGCCACCCTCAAACTGATTGGCGCACCGGACCGGACCATTGTCGGGCTTATCTTACAACAAGCTCTGGCAATGGGAACGATCGGCTTCGGTTTCGGCGCATTGCTGATCACGAGCATCAAAGACTATTTCCCGCGCCGTGTCGTGCTCCTGCCTGAAGATGGGCTCGCGCTGGCAGCGGCGGTGATTCTTGTTTGCGTCCTCTCCAGCGCCCTCGGGGTGCGGCTGGCACTCAAGGTCGATCCGGCAACGGCGTTGGGGGGATAACAATGAGCAATCCCGACAGCGAAACCCCGCTTGTGCAGGTGCGGAATGTCTCGAAGCATTTCGGTGACGGCGATACCCGCGTCGATGCTCTGCGCGATGTCAGCCTGGAGGTCCACCCCGGTGAGGTGGTGGCGCTGCTTGGGCCCAGCGGATCGGGTAAAACCACACTTCTGAACGTCATCGGGTGCATCTTGGAGCCCAGCACCGGCTGGTTAAGCCTTGATGGCGAGGTCGTCTATGACGGGCGCTGGCTGCGATCCGATCTGCGCAAACTCCGGCTGGAAAAGGTCGGTTTCATTTTCCAGTTCCACAACCTGCTCCCCTTCCTCGACAGCACCGATAACGTCGCCGTGGTTCTCAGTCTGGCCGGTTTCGGCAAGGATGAATCGAAACGGCGGGCGATTGAACTGTTGGACTATCTGGAAGTTGGACACCGCAAGAACGCGATGCCCGCCAATTTATCCGGAGGTGAGGCACAGCGGGTGGCGATTGCCCGCGCGCTTGCCAACCGCCCCCGGATCATTCTTGCTGACGAGCCGACGGCAGCGCTCGACTCCGAGCGTGCGGGGATCGTGATGGACCTGTTGCGCAAGGTCGCTGTCGAACAGGAGGCGGCGATCCTCGCCGTCACGCATGACGAGAAAATATTCGACCGCTTCGACCGCATCTTCCATTTGCGGGACGGACGGCTGGATGATCAGAACACCTGACAGAAAGAAATTGCCATGCCCGGAAAATACTCAGAATACCGTTTCATTCTGCTGGGGGCTTGTTCTCGCGGCCTGCGTTGCATTTGCCGGGTTCGCATGGGCTCAGAGCGCGGAACCTGTCTCGCCAAACAGACATGCTTCTACGTGATGCCGAACCGTCGCTAATAACCATAACCGGAAATTACAATTCAGCGATGCCGAACCGGCTTGATCTCTATCAACGCTCTGTTGCTGCAATTCGGCATAAATAGGCGAGCGGGCGTCGAGCGCGCCGGTTAGGCGTTCTACTCCGGCCAGGTCACACAACTTGGCCTATGAGGAAGAATCAATGGACCTCGGCTATTTCATGATACCGTCACATCCGCCGGAGAGAAAACCGTACGACTGGAACCAGTATGACCTACAGGCTCTTCGATGGGGCGACGAACTCGGCGTCAGCGAAGCCTGGGTCGGCGAGCATTTCACTGTCGCCTGGGAACCCAACCCTGCGCCTGATCTGACGATTGCTCAGGCATTGCTTCAGACCAAGCACATCAAGCTCGCTCCCGGCGCTCACCTGCTGCCGTATCACCATCCCGTCGAGCTGGCTCATCGGGTCGCCTTCCTCGATCACTTGGCGCAGGGACGCCTGCAGCTCGGCGTCGCCGCCGGTGACCACCTGGGCGACTTCATGGCGTTCGGCGTCGACGGCCAGCACGGCGAGAACCACGTCATGATGCGCGAGGCCCTCGACATCATGCTGGGGATCTGGGCGGCGGAAGGCGAGTTCAAGTTCAGCGGCAAGTACTGGAACGTGTACCTCCCGCCGGAGATGATCGAGGGCAACTATCGTCATCACATGCATACCTTCACCAAGCCGCATCCGCCGATCGGCATGCCGGTGGTGTTGCCGGCGTCGGAGGCGATCAAGCTCGCCGGTGCGCGCGGGTACATGCCGTTGAGCATTCATTTCAACGATGCGTACACACTTGGTCTCTGGGAGAGCTATGCGGAGTCTGCGGAAGCCGCAGGAATCAAAGCCGACCGCAACAAGTGGCGCCTTTACACCGAGATACTGGTTGCCGATACCGATGCGGAGGCCGAGCGTCTAGCCTTCGAGGGGCCGCTCGGCAGAGCTTGCCGCGAGTATCTGTGGCAGTTCTGCAAGGCGTTCGGCTTCCTCAAGCATTTGAAGCACGACCCGTCGATGTCGGATGAGGAGGTGACGCCGGAATACTTCATGAGGACGAGCTGGATCATCGGGTCGGTCGAAACGGTCACCGACAGGATCGTCGAGATGTACGAGACCGTCGGCGGCTTCGGCACCTTACTGTGGAGCCCGACCGACTGGGGCGACCAGCCCGAGCGGATGCGCCATACGCTGGAGTTGCTTACCAAAGAAGTACTCCCGCGTGCGAACAAGAGAGTGAAGCCGCTCCCGACGCCGGCATAAGTCCGTCCGGCCCGAGGGCAAGCTGTGTTACTCAGCTAGATGCCTCAGACAGGCTCAAGGCGGGAGCAGGATTCCTGCTAATTTGGGCTGGAGAAGGAAGAAAGTAACTCTATGAGGTCGAAAATGACCGAAGAAAACAAGGAATTCGCACAGAAGTTTCTGAACACCATGGATGCGCAAGATTGGCATGCTTTTAGAGAAATGATGTCTCCTGAACATAGATTCAATTCGCCTCTTGGCCCGCCAATGGGACGTGATGAGCACGTTGGCGTAGACAGGGATTTCTTTAAGTCCTTCGACGCCAAGCACCATATTCTCGATATCGTGGCGGAAGGAGACAAAGTAGCGTTTCGCGGCAAGACCACCATGGTGCACAAAGGAGAATTTCAAGGCATCCCTCCAACAGGGAAGCATATAGAGTTGCACTGGCTAGACATTATGCGCATTGAGGATGGGAAGAATGCAGAAGAATGGCTTTCCCTGGACCTGATGGGTCTCATGCAGCAATTGGAGGCATAACGCTTTCAATGAGGTTTTAAAGACGGTTTGGGGGCTTAAGGGAGGATGGTTTTCGGGCGCGGGATCGCCGCCTAGCGAGCTTGGCTGAGCTGTGTTGCCAACTATCCGTGGAGATGAAGGAGAGCAACAATGACACGCATCAAAGGACGAAACGATGGTCCTGGTGGCCGCAATGAGCATTATGATATCGGTGGCCGAAAGAACGTACCGCGTCGAAATGTAGTCGCCGAGATAAAGCGAGGTGAACATCCCGGCGCTCATGTTGCGAATATTAATGGACGTGAATACGCACGGGATAACCCTGACGGATCAAAATCGGACAATGTGAACAGAGGTAAATAAACTCACTGCTGTAATACACGCATCCTGGCAAGGGAGCCGCTGCGCTCTCCCGTTGTATCCCTCTCGCCGTGGCGCGCATCAGGCATCAAGCCTTTGTGTGCCAGATGAACATATCGCCGTTCAATCACTCGAAAGCGTCTGGCCTTTGAATCGTCATTCAGGGAGATTTCACTCTCCCCGAAACCCCATTGGGCAGGGCTTGGAGATATGACTTCTCTACCTTGTCTGTAATCGGAATGGTAATACAGGTTTGCGTATCGGTTTCATTCCGATGTGGTTCCGTGTTCCACCAGGACACGGAAGGCGATGATGCGTCATTCATGGCCCGGTTTTTTTATGCCGACCGAGGCGGCCTCGGCGGTCATTTGCAAGGCGTATTATATTATTCCGCTGCGCCGCATCATCCGCGGAATGTCCGAAATAGGGTGCTGAAGAGACGTGAACCACGTGCCGCCAAACCGGCGCTAATAGCCACATCCAGAAGTTCGACGGTGTCGAAATCCCGTCAGTTCAAAGGCCGAAATTGACCCACAACTGCCGTTCAGTTTTCTAGCCGAACCAACCCTTGCGTTCAGCCGATTTTGAATACCAGATCAGAAATGCCGCAAGTAACAGCGGCATCAAAATAATCCCGATGATCTCGCCGGGCCCGAAGTCGATACCGACACCAAGAGCATGGATCATTGTTACAATGACGCCAAGCAACGATGCGATAAACACATAGAACGAAGCCGACTTCCTAAGCAGAAGCAGAAGGCCGCCGAGCGCGCCGCCGAAAACGGCAATCGCAAAACCGGCCGTCGCCCAAACTGGTCGGCCTTCGATGATCGCGCGCTCCGATGCCTGATAAGAATCGAGCATATCGGCATTCATCATCTGCAAGATGAAATTTACAACGCCGCCAACATTCCAGAGCAGCGCAACCACACCGATTACCCAGAAACTCCAGTGAACACGGCCAGTGGTCTGACCGGTCGTCGCATTGCTCATGTGTTGCCCGCCTGTAGCTCTGCGAGCAACTCATCGATGATTGCGTATCCTTTACCCCAACCGCCACTCATACCGTAAGCGTTCGGTCTGCCCGCTCTGTGATGGAGGTTAAGTGCCATTTAGTGTCCACCTAATTTAAGTGGACACGATCGGGGTTTTGTGGCGAAGGACGGGAAGCGGCGGCGGTGGAGTTCTGACGAGAAGCAGATGATTTGCGCGCAGACGCGTGTTCCGGGCGTTTCGGTTGCGCAGGTCGCACGTCGTTACAATGTCAACGCCAACCAGGTTTTCAACTGGCTGAAAGACCCTCGGTTCGCAGTTGGCGATGAGGGCGCGGGCGCGGACCGTTTCCTTCCGGTGGAGATCGTTAGGCCCGAAGGGCATGAAGCCGATCAGCGCGGTGCTGTCGATGGCAAGATCGAGATCGCGCTTGTCTGCGGTCATCGACTGAGTATCAGCGGTCCTTACGATCCAGAGGCGCTCGGGCGTCTGATCCGGAGCCTGTCCGAGTGATCCCAGTTCCGACGAACACGAAGGTCTGGCTCGCGTGCGGCGTGACGGACATGCGCAAGGGGTTCGTCACGCTTGCCGCGCAGGCTGAGAGGGTGTTGCGGCAGGATCCGTACAGCGGTCACCTGTTCGTGTTCCGCGGCCGTCGCGGCGACCTGATCAAGGTGATCTGGTGGGACGGCCAGGGGGCCTGCCTGTTCAGCAAGCGTCTGGAGAAAGGCAAGTTCGTATGGCCTGCGGCGAAGGACGGCAAGCTGTCTCTGACGCCGGCGCAACTGTCGATGCTGCTGGAAGGAATCGACTGGCGCATACCCAGGCGAACCTGGCGGCCGCTGACGGTGGGATGAGGAAAGCCGTTTCACAGCAATGGCTTGTCGATTAGCGGGGATTCCTGTGCGACCCCTATCTGGTAGATTGCCGTCATGCTCGACGATGCCAAGGACCTGCCGAACGACCCCGCCGTGCTGAAGGGGCTTGTGACCTCTCTGGCGTCGGAGTTGAAGTCCCGCGATATCCTGATCGAGAAGCTGAAGCATCAGCTTGCCGGGCTTCGTCGCCACCAATTCGGTTCGCGGTCGGAAAGTCTCGACCAGCTCGAACTGATGCTGGAAGAGGAAGAGATCGCCCGGGCGGCGGAAGCGCCGGCTCGAAAGGATACAGAATCGCCAGCCGGGGAGAAGCGCCGGCCGAAGCGGCGTCCGCTACCGGATCATCTGCCGCGCAACGAGACCGTGCTGGCGGCCGGCGAGGTCTGCGTCTCCTGCGGCGGTGCGCTGAAGCGGCTTGGCGATGACGTGACCGAAGAACTGGAATATGTGCCGGGCCGCTTCGTCGTGAACCGGATCGTCCGCCCGCGCACGGCCTGCGCGTGCTGCGAGAGGTTCCATCAGGCGGCGCTGCCGTCGCGTCCGATCGAACGAGGGCGTCCCGGCCCCGGGTTGCTTGCTCATGTACTGGTCAGCAAGTACGCCGATCATCTGCCTCTCTACCGGCAATCTCGGATATTCGAGCGCGAAGGGATCGATCTGGACCGTTCGACGCTGGCCGGCTGGGTTGGTCAATCCGCGGCGCTGCTGGAACCGCTGGCCGACGCCATCGGGCGGCATGTCCTCGCGGGCCAGGCCATCTTCGCCGACGACACGCCGGTGAAACTGCTCTCTCCTGGCGCAGGCAAAACCAAAACGGCCCGCCTGTGGGTCTATGCCCGGGATGAAGGGCCCTGGGACGATGAAGCGCCGCCGGCGGCTTGGTATCGGTTCTCGACCGACCGAAAGGCCAAGCGGACCAAGGAGCACCTCGCGGACTACAAAGGCTGGATGCATGCCGATGGCTATGCCGGCTTCGAGGAATTGTACCGCTCGGGCCGCGTGAGAGAAGTCGCCTGCATGGCGCATATCCGACGCAAGTTCGTCGACGTGCACAAGAGCCAGGGTTCCGCCATCGCCGACGAGGCGATCAGGCGCATCGCAGACCTCTACGCCGTCGAGAAAGAGGCGCGTGGCCGGCCGCCGGACGAACGGGCGTGCATCAGACAGACCAAAGCTAGACCGATCTTCGACGATCTCGAAGCCTGGCTCCCCGCCCGGCTTCGCAAAATATCCGGCAAGACGCCGCTTGCCGCCGCGATCCGCTATGCCATCACGCGTCTCAAGCGGCTGAGGCCCTATCTCGACAATGGCACCTTGGAGATCGACAACAACGCTGCCGAACGCGCCATACGAGGCGTCGCGGTCGGGCGCAAGAACTGGCTGTTCGCCGGGTCACAACGCGGCGGCAGATCGGCCGCGATCACCTATACCCTCATCGAGACCGCCAGGCTCAACGACATCGATCCGCAGGCATGGCTGACCGACACACTTGCTCGCATCGCCGATCACAAGATCAACCGCATCGACGAACTGCTGCCCTGGCGTTACGCTCAAACGCGAGCGTAACGGGAACCGACGAACGACGGTAGGGCAGGATCACCGGATGCTCGTGACCGAGCGTACGAATGAGGTACAGATCATGTCGATAAGATATGTTGAAGGAATCGTGCCCGATCAGGAAGCCCTTGTCGCGCTTTACAGCGCGAACGGCTGGAGTTCGGCTAAGAAACCGATCCAATTGGCCGCTGCTCTTGGTAATTCCGATCATCTCATTGTGGCCTATGAAGGTGATCGTCTTGTGGGCTTAGCAAATGCAATCAGTGATGGTCATCTTGTTGTCTACTATCCCCATCTACTCGTCGAACCAGAAACTCAGGGAAAGGGTGTCGGACTTGCCTTAATGACCCGAATGCTCAAGAAATATAAACATGTTCATCAACATATGCTGACGGCGGTTGCGGACGCGGTAGGGTTCTATAAACGCGTCGGCTTCGAAAAAGCTGGCACAACGATTCCCATGTGGATTTACGAGGGCGGTGATACTTAGGCATTCGTCATGCTGTAGGTCGGCTGAGCCGGACGCTTACCTCATACCGGCCATCATCTTGGCAAAACAGGCAATCTCTGCATCTGTGGCATCTAACGGTATCTGAGAGAGACGCACGTTTGTTTGGCTGCCAAGAGGACGGGTGCGGACGAAGGGGCGGCGGCTTTGCTACTCATGGCCTTCGCAGAGGAAATCGAAGCGGAGGATCGTGACGGTCAGGATGACGGGCCGGACATGTCACGGCGATCCTTCTGAACGTGATCCCCTGCCCGGAAATCCCAACGCGAGGAGTGAGCGCATGTCTACGGAACGCCTGGCAGACCACCTGGTGAACTACCTGTTCGACGGGTACCAAGGCACCCGCCACGTCCGGCGCGTGGCCACGTGGGTCGGCTTCCTGCTGAAGGCAATCGAGAAACTGCCCGGGGCCAACCCGCGTCCGAACAGGTCGCGCCAAGTGGTGTTCGACTACGGGGGCCACGCGTTCAGAGCGCGGTACCGGCACGACCTTGGCAGCCGCGGTGGCGTCGAGTTCGTGGAGATGCTACCCGGACGCGGGCGGCCAGACGCGGCGGGGTCGCGGTCAGCGTCACCACCCTGGACGAGGCCGAGGCCGTTTACGGTGACCTCCACGCGCGGCTGGACCGGTTCATCCAGGAGCGCGGTGCCCCGGCCTAGTCCTCGATCCTGGCGGTCCCGCTGTAGCCGAGGTAGCGCATCTGGTCGAAGAGCGACCCCACGGCCTCCCGCACTTCGCCGCCAGCCGGCCCAGGTGTCCGGTGACGCTGTCCCAGTCGTGGGCTGATTGATGTGGCTTGAACGTGTTCGGCGTGAACTTCCTCTGGGCTTCCTGGCCGACGGCGGCCACCATGACGTGACCTTCGTGTCTGACGTCAGCGCCTTTGGGACCAGCTGAGAAGTCTTCATTTGCTTCAAGCCAAAGCGATGACTCAACTTCCGGCACTTCCGCGGAAAAATATTCAACCAGCTCAGCCGCTGCGGCTTCACCCTCATCAACGTTTCCGTCGGGCTTGAAAAAATAGTCATTTACAATCGTTAGCGACATGGCGTTTTCCCTCACTCTCGTGTTGGTCTAGCTGTTGTATTCGTCGTGAAGGCGGAGCCATTCCATAGTGGATGACAAGCCGTCTTCATCTCGTCCTTTTGGTACCAGGTCGAGGTAGTGGTAGGCGGTTATGAACATGTCGAGCCCACGTTCATAAACGGAATAGGTGTGGAAAATCGTGTCGTCGGCTTCTTTGAAGAAAACGCTGGCGCCGGGCGCCTCCGTGCTTGGAAAGCCTTGTTTCTTGTAATTGTAATAGGCGTCGCCTTTATCGACCTCTTCCTGGGTGAAGGAGACGTGATAATCCTCGTTAAAATCATTTTCGTTTGAAGAGACCCACCTAAAAGTCCAACCCATTCGAGTCTTGAATTTTTCCAGTACAGCCAGCGGCGCCTTCGACACCGCGGCCATGGAGACGTCCCTTTGATTGAGGTGGACAATGGCCGGGTTAAAATGATCGGCGGTGAACGAGCAGCTTTTGCATCCGGCGTCCCAATCAGGACCATACATAAAGTGATACACGATAAGCTGACTGCGTCCGTCGAACAGATCGGCAAGCGAGACTTTTCCCTCCGGTCCGTCAAACACGTAGCGCTTCTCAATCCGCTCCCAGGGTAGTGATCGGCGCTCGTGGCTGAGGGCATCACGAGCCCGCGTAAACGCCTTTTCTTTTTCGAGGAGTTGCTTGCGAGCTTCGACCCAGTCTTCGTGTGAGACGACTTGGCGGGATTCCGTCATTTTTCGCTCTCTCCTATGCTCTAGAGATGCAAGCGCTTGCATCGGTATGCCCAGATTATATATTATAGTAATTACTATAATATTAGAATTAGGCGAGCGGAGCAAGGGTTTGGACGTTTATCATGCGATTGCCGACGGGAGCCGACGCAGGCTGCTTGAGCTGTTATCCGGACAGGAACGGTCAGTGCAGGAGCTAATGCCCCATTTCGATGTCACGATCGGAGCGGTGTCGCAGCACCTTCAGATACTTCTGGCGAGCGGACTTGTGGCGCGACGGCGGCAGGGGCAGTTTCGATTTTACAGGGCAAGCCCGCAAGCCCTGAAGGAGGTTTACGAGTGGACGGAGCAATACCGTCAATTCTGGGAGACGCGCCTCGACCGGCTTGGCGAGTATCTCGATCGAAGCGATGAAGTTTGATATCAGCTTCGAGCGGGTCTATCTGCATCCGCCTGAAAAGGTTTGGCGCGCACTCATCGATCCAACCGCCCTGGGCGAATGGTTGATGGAGACCGATTTCGAACCAAAGGTCGGCCGGAATTTTAGAATGTGGTGTGAAGACGGTGCGGGCGGCACCGACACCTATCATTGTGTGTTGCTGGAATACGATCCACCGAACCGTATGCTGTGGTCATGGCTTCTCGCCGGTCGGCAGGACGCTGGCGAAACGTTCGTAGAGTTTCGGATAGAACCCGTGGCAGGCGGCACAAAGGTCACGATCAATCACACCGGTGATCGTGACGCGGAAACCATCGAGAGTTTCAAAGGCGGTTGGCCCTATAAGCTTGATCTCCTCTCGACTGTTTTGTCCGTTTTGTCGCGTTAACTGAATGGGCTGACGTGAATTCTTTGCCCGATTGTTCTTTTGCCCCGCCCTTTTGTTTCGCGCCGACCTGATAGACTAAACCCTCGCAGGACCGCTCCATAGGATGGAGGCTTGTCGGCGACGGTCGCTTTCGGCGAAACGTCCTGCCTCTTGAGCAGCTTCCGCATCGGCTTCTTAGCGGCGTTCACATCACGCCTACGCCGGATAACAAAATCCAGGATCTTGACCTCAGCATAGAGCTCGCGCCAGGGATACACCCGCTTGTCACGGATCGCCGCAAATGTCTCATCAAGATACCAACGGTTATCGAGGCTGGGCCTGAAAAGACGGGGCTTCCATGCACAAGCTGGATTGAATTTGAGGGCTTGATGGTTACATGCAAAGATATAATTATATTTATTTTTCACAACTAAAAACTTACAAGCATATTGGCATGAACAAATCATGTGGTCTAAAATGTTCGTGTTTTGTGCTTAATAAAATCGAACCATAGACCAAGGTTGTTTAATTAGCGCGTCTAGGGAGCAGATCCGAGGTGAGTGAGCTAGCGGCCACACGGCACGGTGATCTCGCGGGTCAGCAGAAGAAACTGCTGCTGATCGAACCCATCGCACGTCTCGAAGCGGACCAGCGAGTTAAATCGCGCGTTCTCGGCAACCTGGGAGTCGAGCCGGACAGGGTGGACCTACGATACATCGCGCTCTCGATGCTGGACCATGTTATGGAGGCAAGCGCCTTCAATCCTGGCGCGGATGCAACAGAAATTGTCGCGGCGGGACGGTCCCAGATCGAACGGATGATCCCAGAGGTTGATGAACAGACAGCGCTCAAGCTCGCCAGAAAGGTTTACGATCATCTGCGTAATGCTGCAAAGCGCTATAGCGCCATCTCCGTCGAATATTTTGATGCGCTCAAGAGCAACTGGTCTTTCCATGAGTTTCACTACCTGAACTTGATTCCCGATCCAGAGGACGGGGACAAGGTATGGATCAAGCTAGGCGATGCCGGGCAGATGGTTTTTTTGGGAATGCTCGAGGTCGCCGACGAGCTACTCGAGGAGGCCGAGCTTATCATGATGCGCAAGGCGATCGAGCGCGGACGGTTCGAGGACGCTCAAGGGGCTGCGGCGCGCGCGCGGGTGCGGTCCATAAACTTCAAGTTGTTCATCCAGGACAAGCTCTATCGGGCGCGCCGGGCCGTCGGCACGGTTGATTGGTGCGCCGATGTGATCCCCGAACTCGATGGTGCCCGGGAGCACTTGAACCGCCGGCTTACCGAGGAGAACGAACTCCTACGCCGCCTTTCGGAAAAGATGGTGGTAATCAAAGACGATGCGGATGCTCTTCGCGCGAGCCTTGGGCTGAAGGAGACCATCGAGGAGAGCCAAAGCATCCATAGCGCTCTCTACCGTGAAGTCTCGCGCGCCAATGAGCGCTTCGTCGAACTCTCCACCGACGCGTTCGAAGAACGTTCGGCGATGCCCTGCCACGACCCAGAAGGGGAGGTGCTCCTGCCGCTCCTCAAAGCGCCGCTTGCCGTTTCGGTTGCTCTTTCCGAGGACGTTTGGGCGTCCTTGTCAGCTCCCACCATGCCAAGGCTTCTCGACATCGGTTTGCTGTTCGAGATCGCCACTTCGGACCGCCCTGAGGATCCGGTCGAAGAGGAAGAAGACCTGATCGTACCGCTTGAGCCGCTTCGGCCGCGACATCCGCCTGAGCAGTTTGAGCGGATCGCGCAATGGTTTGCGCTACAGGTGGCTCAACTGGGGAAGGCGCAATTGTCGCAGCTTCTCAGCTTGGCTGTTGACCAGGGTCTGAGCGAGAGCGACCTACGATGTCTTGTGCTTGTAGCCATCCGCTCCATGGCTGCCAGCGATGACCCATACGACCTCATCGTCGAGCTAAGTGGTGCATACCGAAATCGCGGTTTTATCGGCGACGATGTGATGTTCCGTTGGAGGGAGGCAGCTTGAAGGGATAAAAGGGATGACAACTGAAACCGCACACCTCAACGGCTCCGAGAAGGCAGTGCGTCTTG
This sequence comes from Alphaproteobacteria bacterium, assembly GCA_012103325.1. Taxonomy (GTDB): domain Bacteria; phylum Pseudomonadota; class Alphaproteobacteria; order UBA8366. The sequence continues at coordinate 114,623 of WLWY01000011.1, read as the reverse complement.
TATACAAAGCGCTGCGACCGAAGGCTTCCGCGGCACAGGATCGCGAATATGCCGAGCTGTTACTGCATTGGGACGCGTCACCGGAATGGCGCGAGACCGTAAGGGCGTATGCGCGGTTGCTCGAACTGGAAGTCATCGGGACGACGAGGCAAAAGCTGATTCTCCGCCCGAGTTCGGAAGCCAGTGCGTTTACTGCGCGCCTGTCGGATTTTCGTCGAAACATGCCGGAGGTAGACCGTGGCATTCTTGCCTTGGTGTTAATCGCGATCGGAGCAGCCTTCTTCCGTTCGGGAAACGATCTTTCCGGACTGCGGGATACGATCCAGGAACTCACGATCGGTCAGATCGAGGGCATCCTCGACGAGCTTTGCGAGCAGCTCAAGGTAGAGACCGACGGCGACCCGGAGCGGCGCAGCGACGTACTGCAAGAAGCGTGGCGGCGCCTTATCGCGAAGCCACGTCGTATGGAGCGCTCCGTCACCGCCAACGCTGAACAACATCACGAAAGACAGGAACGCGCCAACACGTCCTCGCGTTACGGCATGGTCAAGCTTGTAGTCAGCCGACTGGTCGATCACGATCTGCTGCGGCCGAATGTTGCGGGGGAAATGGAAAGCTACTATCCGACCGAACGCTTTCGTCTGCAATTGCGAAGCGCGATGGCCGACGACACGCTGTACGACCGGTTGGTGCGAGCTCTCGAAGCGGATCAGATCGTCGCCTGAAAGATAAACCATTCATGCACAAGCTCCTCCGTCTCCACATGGACAACGTCGGTCATCCCGGCGCTTTCTTCGATGGCGTTACCATTCCCTTCACGCACCCGGAAACCGACGAGCCTGCGGATACTGTCCTGCATGCGATGAACGGCAGCGGCAAGACCACTGCCTTGGCGCTTTTCTTCTCTTGTTTTGACACTCGCGTCTCACGGTTCCTGCGGACCCTTTCCAAACGACACGAGCGGTTCGAGGACTGCTTCAACGCGAGACCCGCACTTATCGCCGTTGAGTGGTTGCGAGAAGGCGGTTCGCGCCTGGTTACGGGCCAGATTGTGGTTCCGCACACGCGCGAGCAGGGTGTTAATCTTGATCGCTTTTTTTTCAGCTTCCGGCCTGACACGATTTTCGGCTTCGACGACCTGCCGTCGAGAAGAATCGGTCAGAACGAGAAGTCTCGCTTGGGCACCCGCGATGAGGTCGTCCGCTGGCTGCAGCAATGCGCGCATTTGCGTGGCGCCAGTCATGGGTTTTTTCGAACGGACAACCAGAGAGACTGGCAAGCTCGCCTGGAAGCGGAAAAGATTGATGTCGAGCTCCTCGCCCAGCAGGTTGACCTCAATAAGGACGAAGGCGGGATCGATGCCTTCTTGCGGTTTGACAACGAAGCCCACTTCGTTCGCCGCTTTCTCGATGTCGTTATGGATGACCGGCGCGCAAAGGATGTTCGCGCGGACCTCTCCGAAGGTCTTCATAAGCTCGCCGGCCTGGACAAGCTCGCCGAGAGAGCTCGGCAGCTTCAGTCGCTCGTAGAATACTACGACCGTTTCTGCCCGACGGCCGATGCGGCGCGGCGCGTGAAGGCGGCGTTGGCGAAAGCGGAAGCCGTTGCCGGCGCGCTGAAACGAGCCCTGCTGACTCAAGCAAGGAAACTCGAAGCAGATGCCAACGCGCTGGATGAGCAGGTCCATGAAGTGGCGGATAGAATCGCCGAGAAATCAAAGCAGAAAAGAGAAACGGCTGACCAACAGGCCGTATACGAGGCCGCCTTGGAAGAGCAGAAGGCGCGTGAGGCGCGGCGCACTTGCGAAAACAGCGAGCGGCACCGTGACAAGCTGCGACTGGAACAGGAACTCTACGAAGCCGCCCGCGAATGGGCACCCATCGCGGGAGCGAGCGCCCGCCTGGAAGAGCTCGATCGTGCGATCGCACAAGAGACAATTTCCATCACCATACCCAAAAGGGAAGCAGAAGCTGCAGGAGATGCGCTTTATTCCTCGCTTCAAAGATTTATTGCAGACAGACGGAACGAATTTGATGCAACGCGCCGTGCGATCGAGCAGCTCGGGCAGGAGCGCCTGAAAGCACAAGAAACCACTCGAATACTCAATGGCGAGGTGGAAGGCGTGCAAAAACAGGCGGCAGAAATCTGTGCTTGGTTGGAGCATGCGGAGAAGACTAAAGCGTTGCTGATCGCCAAAGGCTATTTGGCCGAAGGGACCCCGGCGCGTATGTCGGTCTATGATGCGCTGGAACACGACCGCCGTCTCGACGTCCAGATCGCACGAGCGGAAGGCGCGGTGCGGGAGCTTGAATCCCGACTATCGGCCTTGAGCGACGAAAAGGAGCGTCTGCAACGCAAAGAAGGAGCTACAGAGGCCCAACTCGAATCGGAACAGAGTCGGCTGGCAAAGGCTCAGGATAGGCGAGACGTGCTGGCCAACGACCCTTATCTGACCGAATTGTGTGCAGCTGCCCCAATCGATCCGGAGTCGCCGTCGGTCGATGCCGCGCTTACCGAATGCGTCGAAAGGTCTCGCACTGCCGCGCGCCGTGCGCAGCGGGAGCGAGAGGTCAAAGAGGCCGATGCCGAGTCCATTCAGCGGACTGGGCTCGCCGCGGTCGACGAGAATACCTCGCGACTCGCCAACTTTCTTGATTCCCACGGGGTGAGAGGCGCAATGCCCTTTGCATCCTGGCTTGCCGGCCAGGATATCGATCCCGAGGCCATTCGTGACTTCGCGGGTCACTTTCCGGCCCGATTTGCCGGCGTAGCCGTGCAAGGGAAAGACGCATATGAGAGGGCCCAGGCACTCGATTTCTCGAATCTTGGCCTGACCCGCACGATTGTGATCTCGCGCGCGACCATCGAGCCGGCAGAGGCTGCGGCCGACGCGATCGTCGTAACGGTGGATAGACCGGAGGCCTATGACCGAGCGCAAGCACGCCTACTCCTGGATACCTTGCAGAAGCAGATACAAGGTCTCGAGGAGGAAATTGCGAACGCGGATGAGGATGACCAAAAAGCGCGCGAAGCAAGACAGGTAGTAAGCGCGTGGGTCACCGACTGGGGCGCTGGTAGGCTGGCACGCCTGGCTGCAAACTGCGCAGAGCTGCATGGTCAGCTAGCGCGCCTTGCCGAGCAACTCACTGAGCATCAGGTCGAAATCGAAGGTATTCATGGAGAAATTCGATCCCGCCGGGACGAGGTCGACCAAGTCAAGGACGAACGGGGTAGACTTGCGGTCCGAATCGAGCATTTGGAGATTTTCGTTAATGAATTCGAAAATCAGGAGCCCGAAAAACGGGCGCAGCTTCAACAAGTTGAACATGAAATCGAAGAAGCGCGGGCGGCCCAGAGCAACATTGCAAGCCGGATCGAGGCGATCGATAGAGAGATTGAAGATCGTCGCGAGGACCTTCGATCTCTCGAGCGCACTATCGAAGAGTTTGAGAAAGAGCTGGCGACCATCGAGTTACGGTCGGGAGATGAGCTGAAATCCGATCCCGAGCGTCTCGAAGAGCAACGCGTTCGCTACCGGCAACTCAGAGACAATTATCGGGCACTGCTCGCGGACAAGGTGGAAGTGCTGCAAGCGCAACGGGACGAAGTCGCAAAGACGCGGGGGGAGAATCTCGCCAGATATCGTCGGCTTCACCCCGATGTGGAACAAGTCGAGGTGTCTCGTCGGGCGGCTCTTCCCGATTTGGAGGGCCGCTTGCGTCGTTCTACCCAACAGTGGGAACAGGCAGCTGGCGATGCTGGCGCTGCAAGAAACGAGGCGAAGGACGCAGAACAGAGGGCGAAACACTTCCGCACCGGCCTCGCCGGCCGCCTCAATCCGCTGCTAGGGCCGCTTCTCACTCGGACACGATCCGATCTAGAGATGGCCTTGGAGCGGTTCGGCGCGGAGTTCACCGTGCTGGAAACGGAACTGCCCCAGCTGGAGCAGGAGCGCGAAGCGGTGGCAAAGCGTCGCGACCAACAGATTCAATATGCAAAGCTCAGCCGCACTCACGCCAATGCGTTTCAGGAAGATCTGACAGCGCCGCTGGGCGACCTCGAGCTCGAGGTCGAGGAAAAACAGCTTGAGCGGCAGGTCGGACGGTCACGCAAGGCCCTTTCGGATGCGCAACAGGCATTGAGGGAAACCCGCGATACAGCGGAACGGGAATTCGAGAAGATCCGAGCGTTTGCGCAATCCGATCTCTTCCAGGAAGCAGATGCTCGGCTCTCCAATCTGATCCGCGTGAAGCCACTTGAGGACGCGATCGCTCACGCCGATTCCCACGCTACAACAGTCGCGCAGACGCTCGCTGCAGTTGAGAACGACCAGGCGAGTGTGCAGAGCGATTTTGACTATCAGACCGAGCGTCTCGAGGACCTTCTTCGCGACGCCCAACTGAAGCTGCGACTGGCCTGCGAGCGTGGAGTCGTCCCGGACCGCGTCGAGCGGCTCGGCGGCCATTCGGTGCTGCGGATGCCCGTCCGCTTCAACGCAGTGGCGGTCGAAACCCGCAGACACGTGATCCGTCAGTATATCGAGCGCTTGATTAAAACGGACCGCATTCCCGAGAGCGGACATGCAATCGCCGCCGATCTGATCGACGAGATGCGGCAGGTGATGAACCGCGATCGCCTCGGAATTGAGATCCTCAAGCCGAACGATGTCGGTGACATTCAGTACTGTCCAATCGACCGCCTCGCTTCGTCAGGGGGCGAGGGGCTGACGGCCGCGTTGCTCCTCTACCTCGTATTGAGTCGCCTGCGGGCCGAAGGATTGGCCGACACGCGCACTGCGATGGGGGGTGTACTCCTGGTCGATAACCCGTTCGGCAAGGTCACGCACTCATTGTTCCTCAGGACTCAGCGCGAACTCGCTCGCGCCATGGACGTCCAACTCGTGTTTACGACCAACGTCAAGGACCTCGATTCCGTCGGCGAGTTTCCGCATGTCGTGAAAATGGCTAAGGAGGAACGGGAATTGCGCCGCGGCCGCGCACTTGTGCGCGTCTCGAGGCATTGGATCAAGGAACCTGGTCCCGCTTTCGAGAAAACGGCTGAGGACCCGCCGCCCAAGGCCGCAGCAGAGTGAATGATTTTCTTGATCATCTCCGCGTGGAGGGCCGCAGCCGGTTGCCTCTCCAGGCGCTCGTGAACGCATTCCGCCTCGCTCATCCGGAGCATGCCGAAGCACCGGATTTCCGAACCAGGCTGCTGAGTGCCTTGGAGGCCCTGCAGCATGAGGGCGCCATCGAATTGACCCGCACGAGATACGACCGCTCAGGTCAGCCTCCCCTGCCGCGGAGCGCTCGATTGGTACACATCCTTCAGCCAAAAGCAGCGGCGCCACCGGAAGCCTGGATCGAGGAGCTGGCCTTCGCGGCTTCGCTGCCGCGCGGATCGATGCTTGATGATCTGAAAAGACTAAATGCCTGGTTAAAGGCCATGCGCGACCGTGACGTGCCGGATGTGCCGCTGCCGGAACGGGCGTTGGAGATTTTCGACAATGAGAAGCGGTTCGATGGTGATCTGCGTCAGGGACACGTCTTTGGCGGGCGCGTGCCGATCTCGTTGATACGGGCCTATGAAATCACGCCAACGCTCGTTCATGAGCGTTTCGGGAAGGGTCCCGTCCTAGTGCTCGAGAATCAGGCGAGCTATGAAAGTTTCCGACGCTGGAATCGTTCTCGATCCGCTGGAACCGTTTACGGAGCGATATGCTGGGGCGCAGGACGTGGTTTTAGTCGCAGCCATTTGAGTCTGGACCCGGTGATGACCGCCGTATGTGCAGAACGGGCCTTTTATTTGGGTGATCTCGACCCGACCGGCTTACAGATTCTTCACCACGTGAATCTGGCCCGTCGGGTCGAGAAACTTCCTGAGATCGAAGCACACCTGCCTCTTTACACATGGTTCGTCGAAAATGGGCGTCGTCGTTCGGCAGAGATAAAGATCACGCAAAAGGCGGAGCGAGCAGTCCATGAGTTACTTCCGATCGGGTTTGCCGAAAAGGTGATTCAGATGTGGGCTACAAGCGAGATCGTCCCCCAGGAGAGCTTCGGCACGGCAGCACTTGCAGCTTCAGATGATGTTGCGTTGCCTTATTGAGGGGGGGGCTGAGGGCATTGACACGTTAACTGGCGCGGTCGCCAGAATTCGATCGTGATCCGCATCAGGCGGCAAGCCAACATTGGTTCCAGACAGCGAACGTCTCGGCTCGAAACGCCTTGAATATACGTCAGGAAAGAAGATGGCGTTGGACGTAGAAGGCGTTGTAGACGGCAGCGTGGATCGACAGAAACCGTTGGGCCGATCCCGGCGACTTGAAGCGCTGTTGTTTTCGTTCGCGTCGACGAACCGGCTGGTGTGAATTCTCGGCTCGATTGTTCGCTCGTAATCCCTGTACGTGAACAGCGGTAAGTCGTTCTTTGCGGATGGCGACAGCGTAGGATTTCAGCTTGTCCGTGGTATTGCGCTTCGGCGCGAAGCCCTGCTTCTTCAGAAGCTTTCGCAGCAACCTCTGCGCCGATCGGGCGCAGCGTCGTAGCTGGACCAGGAAGTCCAGAACTTCACCTTCGTCGTCGACAGCCCGCCACAGCCAGTGATTACGTCCACGGATCTCTACGACCATCTCGTCAAGATGCCAACGCACGCCGGCGTGCGGACGGCTGCGCCGCAGATTGCCTGCAATCAGCCGCCTGAACTTCAGGAACCAACGCCGAACTGTATCGTTCGAAACTTCGATGCTACGCTCGGCCAGGACGTCTTCGACATCACGAAACGACAGCGTGAACCGGGCGTAGAGCCAGACCGCGTGCTGGATGATCTCCGGCGGAAAACGGTGTCGCTTGAAAGAAATTGGGGTCATACGCCGACGGTACCGGCCCCTGCCCACTCCGGCCACCGACTTAACGTGTCATTGCCCTCGGATGAGGTCGAACATCTGAAAGGTGAATTCCGACGGCTTCGATAGGCTATCGCACAATAATGCTAACCTATGAATTTATTGAGCTCCAAGGTTTTGGCGGGGGAAAATGAGGCAAGGCTCCAGCGAGGAAATCAATGAAAATAAGTTATCAACATACAATTATTATGAATTATAATTTTGTTATTGGTATCGATACGCTCACTGGGTTACTGCAATTCACACTGCGTGATCCATGGGCATCTCCGCGAATCCAGACCTAATTGGCACAAGCCCCCTTTCCCAAGAGGGTGATTTTGTTGCTGGGAGCAGCCAGTGCTTTGTCTTGACATATCAATGCGACCTTTACGGGATCGACGATCTTGGGATGTTGTTGACCGCCTTTCGTTCGGCGAATGATCAGACGATATTGCAAACGACCGATCTGGCTGCTGCAGGATATATCTCCGCCGACGCTAGTAAAGGCGCCTTGTTCGACAGCTTCAAGAAACGGCACTACTACGCGACGACCGGCGCACAAATTTGGCTGTCCGTCTCCGCAGCCTTCGGTGAACAAGCCGTCATCTACGGTACGAATCCTGAGTACGGTCCCGCCAATTCGGCAGCCGCCCTGAAGTTCTCGACCACCACGGTCGGTTTTGACATAGACATTTCCGATATCGGCATGCCCGACACAGTGTTCGGCGACGGTGGCATCGAGAAGAGAGTGTGGCTGTTTCGTCTTCCCGACAAGAACGACTGTACGCATTTTGGATTCAGCAAAAAAATCGACGTTTGCGAACGTGGCAACACACGTCCCTATGTCTGCACCACCCAAGAAGACGGGCATCGGGCTTGGTCGAGTCCACTGTACATATTCCGTGCGCGCGCCGATTTATCCGGCCTAACAAGCTCAAGTGCTTCCACGTTTGAGGGGAGCCTCGGACATGGGAGCTGAAATGCCGTCCGCGCTGTTTCCGACCCACAAACGCGTCGACCTGTCGTTCGAACGAGGCGAAGGGGCCTATTTGTTCGGATCGGACGGACAAAAATATCTGGATTTTTTCTCCGGCATCGCAGTCACCGGGCTCGGCCATGCGCATCCCCATCTGGTCGCCACGGCTTGTAGGTATGCGGATCGGGTTTGGCACATATCGAATAACTTCCGCATCCCCGAACAAGAGCGGTTGGCCGAGCGGCTTGCCGCCCACTCGTTCGCGGACAACGTCTATTTTTGCAGTACCGGTCTTGAAGCGGCCGAAGGCGCGATCAAGATGGCGCGCCGCGCCCAATATACGGCGGGAAGTCCGGATAAGGTCAACATCATCACCGTTCAAGGGGCGTTCCACGGCAGGTCTCTTGCGGGTTTGGCCGCGACCAATAACGCCCAATACCTTGAAGGGTTCGGACCGCGTACTCCGGGGTTCTCGCAAGTACCGTTCAATGATCTGAAAGCGCTCGAGGCCGCGTTGGGCGCCGATACCGCCGCGGTCATGTTGGAACCGATCCAGGGGGAAGGGGGCATCCGTCGAACGCCCTTGGATTATCTGCGCGCGGTCCGCGCTCTGTGCGATAGGACAGGAACCTTGCTGATTTTCGATGAGGTTCAGTGCGGCATGGGCCGCAGTGGGCGCTTGTTCGCATATGAGTGGTCGAATATCGCGCCAGACATCATGATGCTGGCGAAAGGTCTTGGTGGCGGTTTTGTGATCGGCGCCATACTCGCAACGAAGGAAATAAGCGCCTGCATGGTGCCGGGTACCCATGGCAGCACCTTTGGCGGCAATCCCTTCGCAACGGCTATCGCAAACGCCGTGCTCGACATAATGATCGAACCATCCTTTTTGGCGCATGTCCGCGACATGTCCACGCTGCTCCGGGCCGGCCTCGCCAATCTTGTCAAGAAGTACGGTCATGTATTCAGCGAAGTCCGTGGCGTCGGTTTGCTGGTCGGTCTGAAGTGCTGCATTCCCAACAACCAATGTGTCGCGGCGGCTCGCGAGATGGGGCTCCTTACCCATGTCGCCGGAGACAACGTCTTGCGGTTGATGCCGCCTCTCATTGTTGAGCCCACTCATATTTCAGAAGCGTTGGAAATGCTCGATGCGGTCGCAATGCGGGTCTCAGAAGAGACGGCTTCAGCATGAGTACCCTAACCAATCTTTCCGCCGCACGAAACGGATTTTGGTTGCCGCGTGCGCGTCGTCGGAAGGCGCTAGTCACGCACGCGATTTCTACATGGCGTCAAGGTCATCCACTTCTGAAGGCGGACGGGAACTATGAATGATACACAGGTATCCCCTTCAGATTCATCAGCACTGCTTGCCAAAAATCGTGTGATCGGCGCCGAGACCATCTGGGACATGACCCTGCCCGGGATGTTTAGTGGCCTCAATGACGCCGGTACGCTGAAGCGTTTCCACGACCTGGGATACCGGTTTGTATCAGTGACGGCTGCCAATGATACATGCCATGACCCGGATATCGCCGAGGCTTTCATTAGAACGGTCCAAGGCATCGCTGCTGAAGATCCGGCCAGATTCAGAGTTGCCCGCTCATCCGCCGACGTGTCGAAAGCCTTGGAGAACAAACAATTAGCGATCAGCTTTAACTTTCAGGGGACCAATCCGTTTGCCGGTGACGTCCGGAATGTCGAGAGGTTTGCGAAACTGGCTCTTGATCACGCGCTTCTCGCTTATAACGAGCCGAATCGCGTTGGCGATGGATGTGCGAGCTTCCCTGGCGAAGGTCTGTCGCCGTTCGGCCGGGAATTGATTCGTGCGATGAACGGTTCCGGCGTCATCGTCGACGGCAGCCATGCCGGGTATCGGACGACGATGGAGGCAATGGAGCTTGGCACGGCTCCATTCATCTTCTCCCATTCCAACGCGCACGGCGTCTTTCCGCATTATCGAAACCTCCGCGACGATCAGATCACGGCTTGTGCGGCATCGGGCGGCGTGATCGGCGTCAATGGGGTCGGTGCGTTCTTGAACGAACACGGCCGCGCCAGCGCTCAGCAGATTTTTAGCCACGTCGACTATCTAGTGAGTTTAGTCGGCGACCAGCATGTCGGGCTGGCGTTGGACTTCATCGAGCGGACTGACGTGTTTGCCGAGAGAGTCGCCAAAGAGACGGAAAAATGGCCGCTTAACGATGGGAAGCAGGTCTGTTTTGAAGAGTTTGCTGCGCCGGAGATTGTCCGGGATGTCGCGGCACACATGGCAAACCATGGTTACGGGGCGGCGCAGATCGAAAACGTATTCTGGCGCAACTTCCATCGCGTCTACTCGCAGGTGGTCGGATGAGCCGCCGCTCCCTCTTTTCAGACGCGGGGACATAATCGATGTCTAGAGTCGCGGTCATAGGAGGCGGACTGGTCGGCGTCTGTTGCGCGGTGTTTGCTCGACGCGCCGGCCACGATGTCGACCTATTCGAGCGTGGCGATATCGGTGGCGGCGCATCATTCGGAAACGCGGGAATCATGTCGTCCGGTGGATGCGTGCCGATGGCGCTCCCCGGTGTTTTCAAAAAACTTCCAAAGATGCTGTTGGCGGCGAACGAACCTCTTTCTATTCGTTGGTCATATGCGCCGAAGCTTCTGCCCTGGTTAAGCCACTTTGTGCGTTCGGCAAAGCCCGCGCGCGTCGAGGCGACTTCGAAAGCGCTATATCGCTTACAATCCGCTGCGCATGCTGCTTATGACGAAATTGTCGAAACTTCGGCATTCGATTCTCAAATCGCATCCAAGGGCTTGCTGTTTCCGTTCTCATCCAAAACCGCATTTGAAGGGTCGGCTCGGGCGCGTCAGATCCGCACGGCTCGGGGGGTTCAATTTGAGGTGGTGGATCGCGAACGGCTTTACGAACTGGCACCTGATTTGGCTGCCGGATTCTATAACGGGGTCCTGTTCGGCGAGGCCCGCCACGCGCTGAACCCGAGCCGGCTCGCGCAAAAACTAACTCAAGACTTCTCCGGTTCGGGAGGGCGCGTCAAACGGGTTGCCGTTCAAATGGTGCGTGAAAGACAGACAGTCGTTGATGTCGTTTCGGCGGAGGAACGCCGAGGTTATGGCTCGGTCGTCATCGCGGCAGGTGCCTGGTCGCGTCAATTGCTTGGCAAGGAAGGCGCAGGGGTCCCGCTGGAATCGGAACGGGGCTATCACGTCATGCTGCCGAACCCAGGCGTCATAATCCCGCGTCCGATGATATTTTCGGAATTTGGGCTTGCCGTGACGCCCATGCAGGGCGGTGTACGTATAAGCGGTCTTGTGGAGTTCGCGGGATTGGATGCGCCGCCCGATTTTCGCAAGGCCGACCGGATGTTGCACCGGGCAGTAGATCTGATTCCGAATTTAAAGATCGCGGGGGCGGATTATTGGATGGGTCACCGTCCATCGTTACCCGATTCAATGCCGGTGATCGGCCCGCCGCGCTCCGGATCGCGGCTGTTGTTTGCGTTCGGCCACGGTCATCAAGGGGTCGGTCAGGCAGCCATCACCGGGAAGATCATTGCAGCACTGCTTAGCGATGCTCCGTTGCCGCTCGATATTCGACCCTTCTCACCCGTGAGGTTTTCAAGAACTACCTAAATCTGCGTCCTCGGCGAAAAGCGTCCATTCGCCGGGCTCGCGCTTTCGAAATCGGGACGCAATTAATTTCGAGGCCTTTGACGACCTCGCAAACAAGGGAGTTGTACGTGATGCCCTTATCAAAATTGAGAAAGGCTACGCGCGGCCTGAGTGCCGCGGTAATGCTGGTCTCGTGTGTTATGAGCGCAGACGCGGCGGCGGACACTTTAACGATCGGCACACGATCCGAAATGACCATGGATCCGCATTTTTTCTGGTCGACGCCGAACCGGGCTTACAATGTTCATCTCTATGGTTCGTTGGTCAGGCTGAATAACGCCATGCGTACGCAGCCAATGATTGCCAGCAAATGGATACTTGTCGACGAAACCACTTGGGATTTCAAAATCGACCCCGCCGCCAGGTTCCACAATGGGTCGAAGGTGACAGCGAAGGATGTGGAAGCCTCGTTCAAACGCGCCTCGACGCTGGAGAATGCGGCAGCATCTTATAAAGGGGCGTTGCGGGGTGTAGCGAGCGTAACGGCAATCGATACGGACACGGTTCGGGTCAAGACAAAAAAGGCAAACCCCGCATTACTGCACCAGGTCGCACAAATTTCGATCATTCCGGCCAACATTGCCGTCTCGGCCAACCAAGGCGACTTTATTTCAGGCAAGGCCGCTATCGGTGCCGGTCCCTACAAGTTCGTCCGGTTCAAAGCGGGCGACCGACTGGTACTTGAGCGCAACGAGGCCTATTTCGGCCCGAAGGCGAAATGGGACAAGGTGGTGTTCCGGGTCATCTCCGACGATGCGGCGCGTGTCGCGGCGTTACTCGGTGGCGACGTGGATCTGATCGACTATGTGCCGCCTTCGGATGTAGCGCGCCTGAAACGGGAGAGCGGCATCAAGGTTTTTCGCAGCACCTCCGATCGAACCATGTTTCTGATCCCAGACGTCGGTCGAAACGTGTCGCCATTCGTGACAGACAAGGACGGCGAGTCCATGAACAAAAATCCGCTGCAGGACGTTCGTGTCCGCAAAGCCATGGCCATGGCCATCGACCGCAAGTCACTGGTTGCCCGGATCATGGACGGTGCGGGAACACCCGCCAACCAGAATGTCGCGCCCGATGTTTTGGGCCACGCGGCGGCGTTGCCGGGAATCAAGTACGACGTCAGTGCGGCTAAAAAGCTTTTAGCTGAGGCTGGCTACCCGAACGGGTTTGGTCTCACGATTCACTGCACAAACGACCGCTACGTAAATGATGCGCGCATCTGCCAGGCATTGGGCCAGATGTTGGCGCGTCTTGGCCTGAAAATGAAAGTCGAGGCGCTACCGAAGGCCGTCATGTTCCCGCGCATCCGCGATCCGAAGGGCGACCGCACCAGCCTAATGCTGCTGTCGTTCGGTAGCGGTACGAGTGGAGATGCCGGCGGCACCTTGACCCATACCATCCACACCTTTGATAAGGGACGTGGGTTCGGAACATGGAACGTTGGGCGTTATTCCAACGCGAATGTCGACGCTGTTATCGAAAAGGCGGTGACCACCCTCAGGGCGAATGACCGCGCGAAGCTCCAGTCCAAGGCCATTTCCCTGGCAATCGCCGACATGGCGGTCATTCCGCTCTTCTACAACAATGTGATTGTAGCTTCCCGGAAGGGTCTGAGTTACACGATCTATGCCGATCAAAGCACGATCGCTGATGCCGCGGTGCCCGCGAATTAGTGCCCGATCGAACCGAGAATAGATGATGGGCACGTTTCTACTGTATAGAACCCTGCAGGCATTTGTGACGCTGGCAGTCGTGTCCATCATCATCTTCCTTGGCGTGTTCGCGTTGGGGAATCCCGTTTACGTTCTAGTTGATCCCAGTGCTCCGGCAGATGTGGTCGAGCAGACGATCAGGCGGTTGGGGTTGGATCGCCCCATCTATGAGCAGTACGGGATTTTCGTCACGAACGCGTTAAGCGGCGATCTCGGTACATCCTACACCCACGCGCAACCTTCTCTGGCGCTGATCGCCAGTCGGTTCACCGCCACTTTCGAACTCGTTCTGGCGAGTTTGGTGATCGCTGTCGCGCTTGGTTTGCCGCTTGGTTTGATTGCTGGCTACGGGAAGAATAACTGGGTCGGCCGGACATTATCTTCCGTCTCGATCTTGGGAATCAGTGTGCCCATTTTCTGGTTGGGCTTATTGATGATCATCGTCTTTTCGCTGGAATTGAAATGGCTCCCTACGGGTGGACGGGGCGAGACGGTAGCGTTGTTTGGAGTAGAGACGTCGCTTCTCACCTTGGATGGATTATCGCACCTCGTATTGCCGGCGATGGCGCTGTCGCTATTTCCTCTCGCATTGATCATTCGGCTGACGCGGGCAGGTGTGAGAGAGCACAGTCAGATGGATTATGTCCGTTTCGCTCGGGCCATGGGAATACGGCCGGCGAAGCTTCTTTTCGCCTACGTCCTCAGAAACGTCCTCATTCCGATTGTCACAATGATCGGTTTGATTTTCGGGACTCTAATCGCCTTCGCCGTCGTGACGGAAACCGTTTTTGCTTGGCCGGGAATTGGCAAATTACTCATCGACTCAATCAAGGTATCCGACCGTCCCGTGATAATTGCCTACCTCTTGTTCGTTGTCGTCATGTTTCTTGTCATTAATTTAATCGTCGATGTGATCAATGCGGCACTCGATCCCCGCATTCGTCTCAGCGGCACCTCATAGAGTTTTGGATTGCTAAAAGAATTTACCCGATCCATCTACGCGGGCGTCTCGCTCGCTGTTTTGTCGTCGGCGATCGTCTTTGCACTACTCGCACCGTGGATCGCTCCGCAAGACCCCTATGACCTGGCGCAACTGTTTATCCTCGATTCTCGGCTGCCACCAATGAGCCGGAATTCCGATGGATTCCTATTCCTTTTGGGAACCGACGACCAGGGCCGCGATGTTTTCAGCGCGATCCTCTACGGCCTGCGCATCAGTCTCGGCGTAGCATTTCTATCCACCGCCATTGCGTTCTTACTGGGCACGGCGATCGGGCTGATATCGGCTTACCTGGGCGGCCGGGTCGACGCATTTTTGATGCGGATCGTTGACATGCAACTATCCTTCCCGGCGGTTCTGATCGCCCTCATGTTGGTGGCCTTGGTCGGAACGGGTATCGACAAGGTGATCATTGCCATAATTGCCGTCCAGTGGGCGCGTTACGCACGAACTGTGCGCGGATCGGCGCTAGTCGAGCGTGAGCGAGAATATATCGAGGCGGTGGAATGCCTGGCGTTCAGCCGCTCGCGGATAATGTTCGTCCATATACTTCCAAATTGCATGGCGCCACTCAGTATCCTGGCGACGGTCGAAATCGCATCCGCCATTTCGATCGAAGCAACCCTTTCGTTTTTGGGGGTCGGGCTCCCGATTACCCAGCCGTCGTTGGGCCTTCTGATTGCCAACGGTTACCCATTCATGTTGAGCGGAAACTATTGGTTATCGATTTATCCTGGGTTGGTGCTCATAGCGCTCATGGTTGCCGTCAACATCATCGGCGACCGCATGCGTGAATTGATTAACCCGAGATCCGAAAAGTAAGACGCAATATGACCGCACATTCGAAGTCGAACACAGCGTCGCGCGTGCTACGTGTGCAGTCCCTGTCAACGCATTTCGATCTTGGCTTTGCGATGGTGCGCGCCGTCGATGATGTGGATTTCGAGGTAGAGAGAGGAGAGATACTGGGACTTGTCGGCGAATCCGGATCTGGGAAAACCGTGGCCGGGCTTTCGATACTCGGACTGGTCGAGCCCCCGGGCGAAATCATCCACGGCAGTGTATTTTTTGAGGGTCGGGATTTGACTCGAATGCCGGACAATGAAATTCGGCAAATTCGTGGAAACCGGATTTCCATGATCTTCCAGGACCCCTTAACAACCCTGTCTCCAACCATGCGGATCGGAAAGCAAATGCAAAATGTCATTGCAGCCCATCACAGGATTGCAAGGCGAGATGCTCGTGTCCGGTGTCGCGATGCACTGGGAAAACTTGGTATCTCATCCCCCGAGGAGCGTCTGAATGCCTATCCGCATGAGCTTTCCGGCGGCATGCGGCAGCGTGTGTGTATCGCTATGGCGATGCTCAATGAACCCGATTTGATTATCGCCGACGAGCCGACGACCGCACTCGATGTGACGACCCAGGCGCAGATACTCCAAGAGATAAAGTTGTTACGTGAAAGGACCGGGGCCGCCTTTATTTGGATTACGCACGATCTCGCCGTCGTTTCGGAATTGGCGGACCGTCTGGTGGTGATGTATTCGGGCCAGATCGTCGAGGAAGGAACGGCTGCCGAGGTTCTCTCTGCACCGAAACATCCCTATACCCATGGCTTGCTGCAATCGGTTCCGGCACATAATCGCGATCTGGTGCGGTTACCTCAAATTCCCGGATTCGCTCCTACGCCCGTCGATCGAATTGCAGGCTGTAAGTTTGGTCCACGCTGTAAATACGCACAGCCAAAATGCCAGGAACGTCCGGGTCTTCAGGGAGCCGTATCGGGACGCCTTGCCCGATGCTTTTTTCCGTTAGACGAAACCGGCGATCCGGCGGAGGATATGCGGTGATGTCGACGGCGGTTTTGGGCGCGCGCGGCGTCAGCAAGGAATTTAGCTCGGGAAGCGACTTCATATCCAAGGCGATGAGAAGGCCCGAGCAAACCGTCCACGCCGTACAAGATGTGACGTTCGATCTCGGAGAGAACGAAGTGCTTGGGCTGGTCGGGGAGTCGGGTTGCGGGAAATCGACACTCGGGCGAATCCTGGCAGGATTGATCCCTTCCACTTCCGGCGACATTCTGCTCGGCGGGGACCACCCGACATCGTTTGACCGAGCCCAGAAACGTGACTGGGCCCGTAACGTGCAGATGATTTTTCAAAACCCCTACGCTTCGTTAAATGCTCGCCGGACGGTACGGCAATGTATAACGGAGCCGTTGCATGTTCATCAAATGGTGCCGGACGGCGATCTTGAGTCCCGGACCAACGAGCTTTTGGAAATGGTTGGGCTGACGCCTGAATTCGGTGACCGTCTGCCGCATCAATTGTCAGGAGGGCAATGTCAGCGGGTCGGTATTGCCCGTGCTCTAGCGGTGTCGCCGAGGGTTCTGATCTGTGATGAGGTCGTCTCCGCGTTGGACGTTTCCATACAGGCCCAAATTTTGAATCTCTTCGCTGATCTCCGCGAAGAGATGCGTATTGCGTATCTGTTCATCAGTCATGACCTCGGTGTCGTCGAGAGGTTGAGCGACAGGGTCGCGGTCATGTATTTGGGACGTATCGTCGAGATGGCGGATCGGCGCGAAATATTCGAGGCGCCTGAACACCCCTATACCGTCGCGCTATTGCAGGCGGTTCCGAAAATTGGGATCGGGAGCCGGGACGTTGAGATCGTTGCGGGAGAGCGGCCGTCGCCGCTCGATCCACCGTCGGGTTGTCATTTCCATCCCCGGTGTCCGCACGCGACGGCAAGATGCAGTACCGAAGTTCCCGCGCTAAGGAAAGTGGGAAACAAGCGTTACGCCGCGTGCCACTTCGCCGGACGGGAGCAAGCCAATGGGTGATTCATGGACACTCGCGGCCGTCGGTGACGTGTTCCTCAATCACGAGAACAACGTTGACGCATTCGAATTCGTTCAGCCAATTTTCGACGCATCGGACATCGTTTTCGGAAACTGTGAGGGTGCGTATGCCTCCAGATTAGGTACGACGCCAACCGCCAGCGGGTTCAGTCTGATCGCTACTCCGGATCGGGCGAGTCTGCTTCGGACGGCAGGTTTCAATGTGATGTCTCTAGCCAACAACCACGCCGTTGACGCATCGCATGATGGTTTGACGGAAACCGTTCGTACACTCGCAGACATGGACATTTCGACCGTCGGCGCCGGAGAGAATATAGCGGCGGCGCGAAAACCCGCTTTCATACATGCAGCGGGGCGAAAGGTCGGTTTCCTCGCATTTGCATCGGTATTTCCGGCGGGCTACGAGGCCCGAGCAACTGTGCCTGGCATTGCCGCCATGCGGGCGCACACTCACTATTTCATTCACCCGGAAGCCTTCGGGCGGGTTGAGCCAGGTGCGGACCCCAGCGTTCATACCTTCCCGTTTCGTGAAGATCTTGCCGCGCTGGAGGGACTTATTACATCTGCAGGTGCGGAGTGCGACACACTTGCGGTCAGTTTTCATTGGGGGAAATCCATCCGTCCTGCGGAACTGATGGATTACGAGTTCAGTTATGGGCGCGCGGCTATCGATTTTGGCGCCGATATTATCCTTGGTCATCACCATCATCTGTTGCGGGCCGTCGAGGTTTATAAAGGCAAACCCATTTTCTATGGTCTCAGCCATTTTGCCTTCGATATGGCCGGTTTGGAGCAAGCCCTCGGTCCACAGCGTATCGAGACGCTGAAGAAGTCCGGTGACTATGCGATTTATCCCAGAGCGGGGTATCCGCTTCTGCCGTTCCATCCGGACGCCAGAATGACGGCGATCGCGGTTTGTGTATTCAATGAAGCCTCATGCACGAACCGGTATTTGATCCCATGTATGATCAACGAAAAAAACCAGCCTGTCCCCGTTGACGTCGCGAGCTCCGAAGGCGAGAAGATGACCCGCTATATGGCGGATATCACAAATCAGGTTGGCCTTAAGACCGGTTATCGGAAATCCGATCGTGCGACCGGCGGGTTTCGAATGCTGGAAATTACCGAGTCTTCATCCTGATGGTCACGCCAATAGGTCTTTTTGAACCACTGCGAAAGCATGTTCCTGGATGGTTGCCGAAAGCTCCTCGACCATTGGTGCGGGCGCCCGGCCCTTCTGTTTGACGAGGCCGTATTCCAGGGTGATTTCCGCGTCAAGGGGCACAAACGCTATCCGGTCCGATCTCGCTGCAAAGGCCGTGAACGGATCGACGACACCGCAGCCATGTCCGCAAGCGACGAAGTTACAAACCGCAAAAAGAGACGTTGTGTCTATCATCAGGGTGGCTTTATTCGCACTGTCTGAGATCTGCCGGTTGATGCGCCGTTGCATGACGGAGTCAGAGCTCAGACCGACCAGTGACTCGCCGGCCAAATCGTCGAGCTCTATCGATTTTCTGCTCGCCAACCGGTGCCCCGCGGGCAGGGCGGCGAGTGTTTTCGTCTTGATGAAAGGCTCGGACAGAACGGCCGGATTTGCAACGGGCAAGGCGACAAGTCCGATGTCGAACTGACGGGTTGCGACCCATCTGGCGACCTCCGAGCGGTTGCTGACTTCGACCGAGATCAAGGCGTCGTCGTGCCTGTCTCTAAAGGCTTTCAACGCCGTTGGGAGAAGACCGTAGGCGAGCGTCGGCATGGCGACGATCCGGACTCGCGAAAACCGGCCTTGGCGGATGTTAGCTGCCGTATCGGTGAGCTCGTCGAACCGGCTCAACATACTTTCGACTTCGGCCAGAAAGGCGACGCCTTCCTGTGTTAATTCGAGGCGGCGCTTACGACGCTCGAATAGCGCAAATTCCAGCTCATTTTCCAAGCCGCTAATGATTTTGCTGACCGCAGGCTGGGTCAGAAACAACTTAGTTGCAGCGGCTGTTACGGTTCCCGACTGAACGACGGTTACGAACGTTTGCAGGTCTTTGACATTCATTCAGTCTGGCCTATGAACGATCCAAAACAAATATCGACCGAACCTTGGGAAACCTTACTTGTTTGTCGCTTAGAATGCCCACTTTGTTTTCTCCGTCCCTAATCAAAACTTGACGGCGAGCCGAGTTCGTCAGGTTTGATGAGCGAACCAGGTGGCCAAAGCGAATGGATTGCTTGGTATCACGAGAATTGTCGGCCGTTTATCACCCATTCCCGCAAATGCCGCTCAATTCCAAGAATTCCGTGCGCATCTCGATGCAATTTATTTGCGACTTTCGTACGTCGTTCAGGGTTAACATATTGATATGACGTAGTGAACTTTCCAAACTATCGAACCGATGACCTGAAGGTCGTAGATTTAAATCCTACCCTCACTACCGATCACGATACCAGCGAGACATTCGACTGCTTTGACCGCATCTTCCTTTTGCGGGACGGATGACTGGACGACCAGAACACCTGACATTGCATTGACACGTTAACGGCCGCTCTTTGCGAATGGTGACGGCATAGGATTTGAATTTGTCGGTGGTGATGCGTTTCGGTACTAAGCCATGCTTCTTTAACAGCTTTCGCAACAATCGCCTCGCCGATCGAGCGCAGCACCGTGGCTGAACCAGGAAGTCGAGCACCTTGTCTTCGTCATCAACCGCCCGCCACAGCCAATGTTTTCGGCCTCGGATCTTGATGACCATCTCGTCAAGGTGCCAGTGAGCACTAACGCTGGGGCTGTCAGAGGAAACGGGCTTGAGCTAAAGGTCGCGGTTTCGCTACGTTTTGGGATGAGAAACCCCTTCCGATATTTCAAGACGTCCCCCGAGATCATTCGCTTGGCTGTGATGATGTATGTCCGGTATCCGCTTTCGCCGCGGCAGGTCGAAGATTTGCTGCACGAACGCGGCATCGATATTAGCCATGAAACGGTTCGCGCCTGGTGGAACCGGTTCGGCCCGATATTTGCGGCGGAGATTCGAAAACGGCGCTATCATCATCGAATGTTTTCATCTTGGCGCTGGCATTTGGACGAGGTTTTCGTGCGGATCAATGGCGAAACGCACTACCTCTGGCGAGCCGTCGATCACAAAGGCGAAGTGCTGGAGTCATTCGTCACCAAACGGCGGGATTGCAAGGCTGCTTTGAAGTTTTTGCGCAAAGCGATGAAACGATACGGTCGCCCGGAAGTGATCGTGACAGATCTGCTTCGGTCCTACCCGGCGGCAATGAAAATCATCGGAAACGCCAAGCGCCAGGAGACCGGTCGCTGGCTGAACAATCGAGCCGAAAATTCACACCAGCCGTTCCGGCGACGAGAGCGCGCGATGGCAAAGTTCAGGAGTGCGAAATCTCTCCAGAAAATCGCCTCAATCCACGCTTCGGTCCACAACCATTTTAACCAGGAACGTCATCTTCACAGCCGCCAAAACTTCAAACTCAGCCGATCGGCCGCCCTCGCTGAATGGCGTCAAATTGCCGCTTGAAACCACAGGCGACCCGAATTTTCTGGCACGCCCACGTTCCTCTGACAGTGCCGGTGGAAAGCGATAACGTGTCAAGGAGATTATCGGGATCCTGGTTGCTGCACGGCAGAAAGATCGAGGTCAGAGCGCTTAACGTGACAACGCTGTGTTCGCCATGTATTGAATAATGTGAGATCCGAAGGACTGCTGGTGTCGGCTACGCCGAGGGGGCCGATGCTCCTACGTTTCCCGTTTTAGTGTTTGAGGGGTTGTTTCTGAGACTTTATCTAGAAACTTGATAATTTAAAAAATCATAGACACAGAACGTCTTAGATGAAGGTGATAAATGACAGTCTTTGATTTGGATCGTTATGTTGTCGAAGACTACATGACATTTGCTCGGTCCTTTACGGATATTCGTGCGGATGATCTGCGTACAAAACTCGACCAGGCATATGCGGGTGGTCAATTCTGGCCTGAACCAATGGTCCAAATTAATCCACGGTTCCGGTCAGGAGAATCAGTTAAACAGCTGGTAAATGAAAACGAACTGCATCCAGGGTGTGCTGAAATTTTTCGAGATGACTCATCCCCTACCGGGGTAGAGGATCGTTCGCTTACGCTCCACAAACATCAGCTCGATGCGGTTACACTTGCAAATCAACGCGAAAGTTTCGTTGTTACGACCGGCACAGGTTCTGGGAAGTCTCTTTGTTATTTTCTGCCAATTATTGATCACATCCTGAAAGCTAAAGCAGCAGGCAGTCCTCCTAGGACTAGGGCGATCGTGGTCTATCCAATGAACGCGCTTGCCAACAGTCAACTTGAGGAACTTGACAAAAGAGTAAGAGGATCAGGCTTCGAACAGAAAGTAACTTTCAAACTCTTTACGGGTCAAGAAAGTGAAGAAAAGCGGGAGGGCGTTCGTCGGCACGCGCCAGACATATTGCTCACGAACTTCATGATGCTCGAACTTCTCCTGACCCGACAAAGTGACCGGGATAAGGATGTTATCGCGAATTGCGAGAACCTCGAATTTCTAGTCTTGGATGAACTCCATACTTACCGTGGTCGCCAAGGCGCGGACGTTGCGATGTTGGTACGCCGCGTCCGGGAACGACTCGAAAGTCCGGATCATCCGCTCTTGTGCATTGGCACGTCCGCAACAATGGCAAGCGATAGCGAGGGGGATGAGGCGACGCGACGCCAGAAGGTGGCGAGAGTCGCCAGCACGCTTTTCGCAGTCCAGATTTCGCCCGATTCCGTCGTGACAGAGACACTGGAACGGTCAACCGATCCGACGCGCTCAAAAACAGACTTTGCACGGGAAGAGCTGAAAGCGGCCGTCAAGCGATTTGGCCCGGAGGGCGCGTCAAACGCCAAACTCAAAACCGACCCGTTCATGGTCTGGATCGAAATGACGTTGGGTCTAAATGAAGACGAGAGCGGGGCTCTGCTTCGCCGTGCGGTTCCCCTCGATCTTGAGACTGCAGCTTCGAAGCTCGCCGAGGAGGCCGGACTTCCTGTAGAGGTTTGTTGGAAAAAACTTGAGATCGCGCTCGAAGCCGCAGGAAAACCTGAGATTGAGCGTGGTGGAGGAGAGGGTCCAGCGTTTTTCCCAGTGCGCCTTCATCGCTTCATTTCGGGAGCAGGTAGGCTGTTCGCCACAATTGAAGCGCCAACTATTCGGGATATCACTTTTGACGGCCAAGTGTTCCTCCCGGGTAGAGAAACACGAGCGCGGCTGTTTCCGACGTATTTCTGCCGAAATTGTGGACAGGAACATCATCCCGTTCGTTTCGTTGTCGAAGACGGCGTACCGTCGTTTTTTGCCCGAAACATCGATGACACCCCTGTAACCAACGACGATGGCGAAGTGGAGGAGGACGCCGATGTTGCCGGCTTTCTTACGCCAGTCACGAACGACGAAATGGCGTCCTTTACAGGAGAAGTTGGTCAGTATCCGGATGATTGGATCGAAGAAACGCGATCTGGAGAGCTACGACTAAAGAGAGCGTATCGTGCTTCTGCCCTTCGTCGGCATCTTGTTTGCCTCGACGGTTCGGTTGGAGCAGGAGGCTTTCCGGCTTGGTTCCAACCGGGCAAGTTTCGGTTCTGCGCCGCGTGTGGTGATGTTCGTTCTTACGGTCGCGATATCAATCGCTTGGCGGGTCTGTCGGCCGAAGGTCGCAGTTCAGCGACAACTGTTTTAGTCAGCTCTATTCTCCGGTGGATGAAAGACCCGGAACATCAGCGCGAAATTCTCCGTCGTAAAGTCTTGGGTTTCACTGACAATCGTCAGGACGCCGCTCTTCAAGCGGGCCATTTTAACGATTTCATATTCATATCTCTGCTCCGCGGATCAGTTCTTGCGGCCCTTGAAGCAGCTGGCGAGGCTGGTCTGACCGATTCGGTGGTCGGACGGTCGGTTGCCGCAATTTTGGGCTTTGATGTCGCGCGTCCAGAAAGAGCGGGTGAATGGCTTGCCGATCCCGATCTGGAAGGGCAAGCGCTGAACGACGCGCAAAGCGATCTGGCAGCCATACTCGCGCACCGATTTTGGTACGACCAAAGGCGGGGCTGGCGATACACGTTTCCTAATCTTGAACAAATGGGACTGGTTGCGGTTCACTATTCGGGATTGCTTGAGTTGTGTGCCGACGATAACCGTTTCGTTGACGATCTTGCTCCGTTAAGGGGCCTTGGGGTCGAAATGCGAGAGAAGGCATTTCGCGTACTGCTTGACGCGGCTCGGACAGGATTAGCTGTCAGAACGGATGCTTTGTCGCGTGAACGTCTCGAAGAACTGCAACGGCGTCGGCAGCGACTTTCACCTCCATGGGGGTTTTCGGAGGATGAAACGATCCGCGAGGCAAGTACGCTAGTCGTAGGCCGCCCGCCTACCGTCCGGACCTTTCGCGAATCGGAACGTTTCGTCCGAACGGGTGTGCAAAGCGCAGTTGGCAAGGCACTGCGTAACGTCCACGGGCAAAGACTCAAAATGGACCGGCACAATGCCTTGCTGCGCACGATGGCTCGCGCTCTCCAACGTGCTGGTCTGTTTGCGGAAATACCGGTTGGAGGTGATGCGTGCGGTTTCCGCCTCGCAGTGGAGGGTATCCGCTTTACGCGAGGTCTCCCGACCGACGAGACGGGCAATGCCTTCTTTCGCGTGCTCTACATGACTATGGCGAACGAGCTTGAGCGAGGTGGTAGCACACTATTCGGCGATGAGGCTCGCGAACATACCGCTCAAGTAGATACGGAACGCAGGAAGATCAGAGAGAGCCGCTTTCGGTGGGGAGAGAAAGAGCAAGAGTTGCTCAACGAAGACCGGGCAGTTCTGCGCGATCACGGTGAAGTGGCGCGTTTCCTCCCAGTTCTCTTCTGTTCACCAACAATGGAACTGGGCGTAGACATTTCCGAGCTTGACGCTGTCTTTCTCCGGAATGTCCCCCCCACTCCTGCCAATTATGCTCAAAGAAGTGGCCGGGCCGGCCGTGGTGGTTCGGCTGCACTTGTGTTGACTTACTGTTCGTCACAAAGTCCTCACGATCAGTATTTCTTCGCGCATCGGCCGGACATGATTCAAGGTGTAGTACAACCGCCGGCAATCGACCTCGCTAATGAAGAGTTAGTCGAAAGTCACTTACACGCAATTTGGCTCGCGGAAATGGGCGAACCTTTAAGTGGGCGAATCGCCGAGGTGCTTGATACTGGCCCGGAAGATCGGCCGCTACGTTCGGAGATTACTGACGCGATTTCCAGTCCAGACCTTGTAGCCAAAGCGCAATCGCGCATGGCGCGCGTTTTCGAACGACTTGAAATCGACCATGGGACTCAACGCCCGGCTTGGTTTGGCAAGCCACAAGAGGCGGCAACGCGGATTGCACAAGATGCAGCTAGCCGTTTCACTCATACGTTCGATCGATGGCGGGGCCTTCTTTCTTCCGCCGAGGCGCAGCGCAATGAAGCGAGGCGCGTCCTCGACAATTTCGGCATTACCGACCGGCGTGAGCGTCAAGCGGCGGACCGCCTCCAGCAAATGGCGCAACGTCAGATCGACACGCTGCTTTCGGGTGGCGAGACGGCGGGAAGTGATTTTTACACATACCGATACTTGGCGACGGAAGGTTTCCTTCCTGGTTACAATTTTCCCCGTTTGCCGCTTATGGCGTTCATTCCTGGCCAAGTCGGAGATCGCCGCCAGGCATTTGTTCAGCGCCCACGTTTCGTTGGGATCTCCGAGTTTGGGCCGCATAGCCGCATTTATCATGAAGGAAGGGCTTATCGCGTTGTCCGGGCGCAACTGCCGGCGTCCGAGCACGACCAAGGTGGCGGACGGTTATTGACGGAGATCGTATGGCTTTGCAAGGCTTGCGGCGCTCGGCATTCCGAACAACCAGAACGGTGTCACGCGTGTCGAACAACCGAAGGCTGGCGACCGATCAGAGATGTTCGACGCATCGAAAACCTTGCTACGCGGCCCGCCGAGCAAATCACGGCAAATGATGAAGAACGCCAACGCCAGGGCTTCGAAATTGTCACGACGTTCGCCTGGGCGCGAAAAGGCGACCATTGGGATGTGGGCCGCGCCGAAATCTTGGCCAGTGACGGCACACAAGTAGCGATCGCCGACTATGCGGGAGCTGCAACCCTTCAGCGTCTGAACCTAGGCCTCAGACGAAGAAAGGAACGCAACGAGCTAGGTTTTATGATAGAGCCGGGTACGGGCCTCTGGTTAAACCGAGATCAATCCGATGATGCGGTGGAAGAGGCGGAGACAGATCCTTCTCGGACGCGACCTCAACGTATCGTTCCCATGGTCGAAGATCGGAAAAATGCTGTGTTGTTTCGGCCGACGCACGGTTTTAAATCGCCGGTGACGGCGGCAGTCGTGCAGTACGCTCTGCTGCGCGGAATCGTAACGGAGTATCAACTTGAAGAAGGAGAAGTACTCGCCGAGCCTATGCCTGACCGCGAAGACAGAAGGGCAATTCTCATATACGAGGCGACTGAAGGTGGCGCCGGAGTTCTCGGACGGATCGTTCGTGAGTCGGACGGACTTGCCCGTGCAGCGAGACGGGCGCTCATGATGATGCACTTCGAAAAAGAAGGTGATCGCTGGAGTGCGGGTAATCTGAAAGACGCAGGTGCTGAGACTTGTGTATTGGCGTGTTACCGCTGCCTCCTTTCTTATTTCAACCAACCGGAGCACGAACTGATTGATCGAAGTGATGCTGATGCGCTTGAGTTGCTCTGTGCGATCGCGGAGGGGTCCACTAGATTGCTTGCTGGCTTGGGATCGCCCGCTTCCGCGCAGAACGGGGGAAAGGCACCGATCGACCGCCTGTCAGCGCTTATCGAAGAGATCGGATTGCCTGCCGCCAAGATCAAGCGGTCCGGATCCGGGTGGCAACTCACTTGGCAAGCGAACTTGCTGGTCGCGCTGTTCGGCATGACCGCGGCGGATCGACAGACGCTTGAGGACTTGGACTATACTGTTGTGGATGTTCCGTCGGATGAAGATGAATGGGCTGATGCACTCAGCAGGCTCGGCAAGATACTAGGTGGGAAAGCGTCATGAGCGAGCCGCAAGTCGGGCCGGGAGTTATTGTCCGAATGCGCGGACGCGAGTGGGTTGTCCTCGAGCGTGCGACCGATGACGCTCTGTCTCTTCGGCCGATTGGCGGCATTGACGCGGATGTTCAAGTCGTATGGCCGAAACTGGAGAGAGGACTGCAAGCGGCGTCGTTCTCTCCACCAAATCTCGAACAAACTGGTCCAAGTGCTGATGCTCGGCTATTGAAGGAAGCTTTGGCGCTTTCACTTCGCCGCGGTGCCGGTCCGTTTCGAAGCTTTGGCCGACTGGCATTTGAACCTCGCGCATACCAGCTTGCGCCGCTTCTCATGGCGTTGAAGCTGGATCCAATCCGCCTTCTCATTGCCGATGATGTCGGTATCGGCAAAACAATCGAAGCTGGGCTTATTGCGAGAGAACTGCTTGACCGAGGTGAAGTTCGCCGCGTCACCGTCATGTGTCCGCCGCATCTCGTTGAACAATGGGTTGATGAACTTTCTTCCAAATTCGGTATCGAAGCGACGGCGGTCACTGCGGCGACGGCGCCAAAGCTGGAGCGAGGACTGCCGATCGGCGTAAGCCTCATGGAGGCATATCCATTTACCGTCGTTAGCCTTGATTTTGTGAAGTCGGATAGGCGGCGTAGCGAATTCGTCAATGCCTGTCCAAATTTCGTGGTCGTCGATGAAGCCCATGCGTGCGTGGGTGCGGGAGGTGGCCGCCGCCAGCAGCGTTACGCGCTTCTCAGCGAACTTCTGAAACGACCAGAGCGCCATCTCTTGCTTCTTACGGCAACGCCGCACTCGGGCGACACAGACGCCTTCGCCCGGCTCACGGGCCTTCTGCATCCGGATTTTCTATCGATTGACGAGTCCACAGGTGAGCGCCGCGCCGAGCTGCGCCGGCGACTTGGCGATCAGTTTGTACAACGCCGACGGGCGGACATCGATGCCTGGAAGGAGCCGGGTCTTTTCCCAATTCCTGAAACCAAAGAGGTGACCTATAGACTTCACCCGGACGCAGCTTCGTTTTACGAGGCTGTTCTTGACTACGCTGCGGAAGTGACCGACCGCGCGGGCGCAGATCAGCGACGGCGACGCCTCGCCTTCTGGGGCACTCTCGCCATCATGCGATGCGTAGCGTCGAGCCCGGTAGCAGCCCTACAAGCTCTGCGATCGCGGGCCCTAAGGCTTGATGAAATAGGTGATGAAGAAGCAAAGCTCATCGAGACGCGGGCTTTTGATGGCACCGAAGATGATCTCTCTACGGATGATTTCGAACCGATTGCCATCGACGACCCTGGCCTCGCAAATCTCATGCTGCAGGCGGAGGGATTAGCGCGTGATCCCAAACGTGACGAAAAGCTCAAGAAGCTTATCGCTGAGGTGAGATTGCTCATTGCGGAAGGCTTCAACCCGGTCATCTTCTGTCGATTCATCGCGACCGCACAGGGCGTCGGTGCGGCTCTGGAGTCGGCGCTTTCTGGCGTTGCCGTCGATGTGGTTACGGGACTACTCGCCAGTGACGCGAGGCGTGATCGAGTTGAGCAACTCGGTGAGGCGGAAAGCCGCATTCTCGTGGCCACGGATTGCCTTTCTGAGGGCGTCAATCTCCAGTCCTATTTTGATGCCGTCGTGCACTATGACTTGAGTTGGAACCCGACACGTCATCAGCAGCGAGAAGGTCGGGTCAATCGATATGGTCAGAAGAGCGGGCGCGTGCGGTCTCTGTTGCTTTACGGTGAGAACAATCCCGTAGATGGCGCCGTGCTCCAGGTCATCCTTCGAAAAGCGGAAAAGATCCGAAAGGAAACCGGCGTGCCGGTGCCGCTACCAGATGACGAACGCGCCATGACCGAAGCGCTTATGCAAGCCGTGCTGCTGCGCCGGGGAAACATCAAACCAGATAGCCAATTAGCGTTGTTTGACGAGTTGCCCGAAGCGCGGAAAATCGAAAGGGCTTGGACTGACGCGAGTGAGCGGGAAAAGCAGACTCAGACGATCTTCGCGCAACGTGCGCTGAAGCCCGAGGCGGTAATTCCAGAATGGGAGAAAGCACGTTCGGCCCTCGGGGGTAACGAAGATGCAGTACAGACCTTCCTCGACGAAGCTCTTGCTCGCTTCGGTACGCCTTTGGAAAAGGATAAATCGGGATGGCGTTTTCGCCTTCCCGATCCGTTTGACCATCAAGGACTCAAGGACCGATTGGCTGAATCTGGCGTTCCCGAGAGGTTGAAAATCAGTTTCGGACCCGGAGCCGATCGTGAACATGTCCACCGAACCCACCCGCTGGTCGCAGCCACTGCCGAAACACTGTTTGAACGGACGCTCGACGGCGATGCCGATCCAAAGGACATCGCTGTTCTTGGGCGTTGCGGTGCTTGGCTATCGCGCAGCGTAAGCAAACGAACAGTAGTGGCGCTCTTACGCCTGCGTCACCGTCTTATCCCTCAGGCCGATCAACCCGCAATGCTGGCGGAGGAAGCAAGCGCATTGGCCTGGGAAGGAGGCAAGGCCATGAAGCTCGCTTTGCGAGGCGACGCGGCGCTGCAATTGCTGGATGCCGGGGCTGATAACGATCTTGCCGAAGGTGTGCGACAGCATCGCATCGCTGCCATGCTTGAACAGCTTGGTCGGCTCAATTCTGATCTCGAAGCTTTTGCAAAAGTGCGTGCGGAAGCACTTGCCGACGATCACGAGCGCGTTCGGGCCGCCACTATGCGCGAAAGGAGAACCGGCCTCGCCCGCATTCGCGTTGAGCCGGTAACGCCTGTCGATATCATTGGCCTGTACGTTTTGATCCCAGTAATCGATTGATGGCTCGGCGTGCGACATCCCGCGCCCGGCGCATTGATCCGTTGATTACCTTCGACGCGCTCAGCATCGAAGGCGCCATCCTTCAGCCAGAGATGATTGCGCGCATCGCGGCGAGAGAAGCCGGCGAACAGGAAGAAATCGCCTACGGCCTCGATCCAAAAGAAAAGCTTCGCGACGTTGTTCAGACCAAGTTCCCTTTGGCGCAGTCGCTTTTTGCGCGTTTCGTGGGCTCCGATCGCGGCCCGCAGGCGTTGAAGCGCTTCCTTCAAAATTTGTTCGCTCAGGTTTTTGAGTTCACCGACTTGGGGCAAACTGGGCCAATCGAGAGCACTGGGCGCTTTTTTCCGATTGGGCACCAGGCTCTTGGGGGCTGTGTTCCAATTGTGTTCGCGCCGCACGACAAGATCGATGCCTCGTCAAAGGCATTTAGTGATGGCGGGCGAGCGCGGTCGCCGTCGCAAATGCTTCAGGAATTACTAAATGTCGAAGACCGCGCCTTGTGGGGTTTAGTTTGCGATGGGGTTCGTCTTCGCCTTTACCGCGACAACGCCGCTCTGACGCGCCCTGCATACCTTGAAGCAGACCTCGAGCGCATTTTTGATGCCGACACGCCTTTGATGGCGGATTTCTCTGCGCTTTGGATGATCGTCCACGCCTCGCGGTTCGGATCTGCCGACGCGCCCGTGACCGACTGTGCGCTTGAGCACTGGCGCGAAGCCGGAGGCAAGCAGGGCGCGACTGCTCGCGAACGGTTACGTGAGGGTGTCGAAAAGGCGCTGCTCGAACTTGGTGAAGGCTTTATTGAACACCCAGCGAACGAAGCGCTGCGAGCGGACCTTCACGAAGGGCGCCTGTCTCCTCAAAGCTATCTTGAAGCACTTCTTCGCCTGATTTACCGGTTCCTCTTCGTCTTCACGGCGGAGGATCGTGATCTCTTGCATCTTCCAACCCCGGAAGAGCCAGACGCCGCACGCGCTCATGCGCGTGCGAAAGCGATCTACGCCAGAGGCTACTCGTTAGCGAGGTTGCGCGACCGGTCGGTGAAGCGCCATGTCCGCGACCGGCATGGCGATGGGTGGGAAGGCGTGGTCATCCTCTTCGGCGCTTTGTGGCGCGGTGAGCCGGTATTGGCGCTGCCTGCGCTTGGGGGACTGTTTGCGAATGATGGCGAGCCGAGATCATTTGAGGATTGCTCGCTTTCGAATGCCCGACTCTACGAAGCGATATTCCGCCTGGCGTGGCTGCGCACGGAAGCGGGACTTGAACGCGTCAACTGGCGCGACATGGAGACTGAGGAACTCGGCTCCGTTTATGAGAGCCTCCTGGAGCTCGCGCCGAAACTTGGCGGTCCGGAAGGCTTCAGCTTCATTGGCGCCGCTGGCAATTCTCGCAAGACGACCGCCAGCTACTACACGCCCGACAGTCTGGTTCAGGCGTTGCTCGATGAGGCGCTCGACCCTCTGATTGACGCGACGGTCGACGGCAAAGAGGGGCGAGCCGCGATTGAGGCGTTGCTCAGCCTCAAGATCATCGACCCCGCCTGCGGTTCAGGTCATTTCCTGCTTGCAGCCGGCCGTCGAGTCGCGGCGCGCTGTGCGCAATTGGCGAGTCCTGGCGCGCCAAGTGCATCGGACTATCGCCACTGGCTCAGGGAAGCGGCGCGGCGCTGCCTTTTTGGAGTCGACAAGAATCCGCTTGCCGTGGAACTCGCGAAGGTGGCGCTTTGGATCGAAACGGTGGAACCCGGCAAACCGCTCTCCTTCCTTGACGCCCACATCCGCTGCGGCGACAGCCTTCTCGGCGTCTACGGTTTGGATGCGCTTCAAAAGGGCATTTCCGACGGAGCCTACAAGCCGCTGACTGGAGATGTGAAAGCGGCGGCGTCCGAATGGAGGAAGCGCAACAAAGCGGAGCGAGAGGCACGCGCTCAGGGCGAGCTAGGGCTGATTGGTCCGCCGCGCGCTTTGATGGAAGCAGCGCGCAAACTGGAAGCGCAGGAGGAAGACGACCTCTTCGGCGGTCGAGGCGAAGGCCAAGGCCTTTCAGACATTCCTCGCCGGAGAAGACCGCCATCGGCTGGAAACCGCCTGTGATATCTATATTGCCGCTTTCCTATTGCCGAAAGTCGACCCGCCGGCACGCCTATCCGGCGACCGCGGAGCCTACGTCCCGACTACACGCGATGTATGGGAGATGTTAGCGGGGAAGGAGCCACATAGACTGCTCATCGGTAATGCCGTTGTCGCAGCCAGGGCCGCAGGCGCGTTTCACTGGCCATTGGAGTTCCCGCAGGTGTTCGCAAATGGCGGCTTCGACCTCGTGCTCGGCAATCCGCCTTGGGAAACCATGAGCCCGGACGCAAAAGAGTTCTTTTCTCCCTATGATCCGCAGGTACGATTCCTGTCTCCTGAAGAACAGAAATATCGCTTTGACGAGCTGAAGGCGCTTCCCGGCGTGCAGGCAGAATGGGACGCTTATTGTGACCGGCTTTATCGCGCCGCTGAATTCATGCGTCGAAGCGGGCGGTACAAAATGTTTGCAGAAGGAAATCTCGGAAAAGGTGATTTCAATGTATACAGATTGTTCGTCGAACTAGCTCTCACCGCAATTCGCCCGGGTGCCCGAGCAGCGCAGTTCGTACCTGAGAACCTTTATAATGGAGCGAATGCCGCCGCCATTCGGAAACATCTGTTCACGAATATGCGGCTCCAGACGATTGTTGCGTTCGAGAATACGAAGAAAATTTGGTTCGATATCGATAGCAGAGCCAAGTTCTGCCTCTACGTAGCGATTGCTGGGGGCCAAACAACAGAGTTCGATGCGGCGTTTGGCGTTAACTCGATCGGAAAACTACAGGCTCTCGAGCGTGAGTGCCTGTTGCAGGTACCTGTTTCACTGGTGGAAGAATTCAGCCCAGAGGCGCTTGCGATATCCGAAATCACACACCCATTTGACATAGAGATTGTAAAAAAACTCTATTCGATATTTCTGAAGTTTGGAGCAGATGATGCCAGCCCAGCATCTCGCGAATACCAGCGCGAGATTGACATGGGTAACGACCGTGGCCTTTTCACTGAAGATCCTTCGGGCATACCGATTTATGAAGGTCGCATGGTGGAGGCATTTGATCACCGGGCCAAAGCATATAAATCAGGCAGAGGGCGTGCGGCGGTCTGGGATGAACTAAGATTCGGGCCAGAGAAATGCATAGCACCGCAATGGAGAATTTTAGTCGAAGAGATTCCGGGCAAAATTCGAGATCGATGGATGAAACCACGGATTGGGTTTTGTGATGTAGCGAGCCCTACGAACCAAAGGTCTTTAGTGGCGGCGATTATACCTGGCGGCGCAGTCTGTGGTCACAAAGTGCCAACAATTACCTTTTCCCCGGAAGATGCACGATTAACGTGTTTTTGGTTAGGCGTCGCCAATTCCTTCTGCATGGATTTTTTGGTGCGAAAGAAAGTGTCACTGACAATGTCATTTACGCTTATGGATAGTCTACCATTGCCTCGCACCTATCAGGATTCGAAAATCGAACGGGCCATTGCATCTCGTGCGTTGCTGTTGAGCTCGACTGGTCCGGAGATGTTCAATTTTTGGAGCCAAACTGCTCCGTTGCTGGGGCTTGATCCCAGTCGAGATGCGCCGGTTGAGGAGCCGAGCGAACGGCGGCGGGTTCGCTCAGAATTGGACATACTCGTGGCGCGCGATTTATGCGGTCTTACCGTCGAACAATTGCGCTACCTGATGGAGCCATCGGACATTCTGGGCGCGGATTGTGGGTTTGAGACGTTCGGCGCACTCAAACGAGCGGACACCAGAAACTTCGATAGACGGTTTGAAACACGAGACGAAATAATCGCCGCCTGGGACCGATTGAAACGACCGGAGGCCGGGGAGGATACGCGTATAGTTGCGTCAGTGCAGCCACCGGTTCCCATCGATCCTGCAATCCTACCTGATGGCGCCTGGGCGACGCCGCCCGGTGTGTCCGCAGAAAATCTTGCGCTTTTCGCTCTGATTGATGCTATGCGTCAGCTTGACACGCCGGCGGCGTCAACGACCATTCGCGTAGCAACGATTCTGGCACGCAGGCCAGCTATCGCAGCAGCCTTTATGGATAAACGCCAAAACGGCGAATGGTCCCGTTTGGTGGGACAAGACGCGCTGCCCTTGCGCGCAAACGTCGTACCAATCTCGCAATTCCAGCCAAACGCCGTCGATCATGAATGGGGAACGGTGGTGCAGCAGTTGAAGGCTGTCGACGCACTCATAGAAAGCATCGCCGGGGATTGGTCCATAGGCGCGAATTTCCCGGAAAGCTCCGGCCAGGATTGGATGATGGGGCGAATGTCGATGATTGCATCGCTGCTAATCTTTGTCGATATGGCACAGGCGGAGCAGAATATTGTCGCCTTTATCAGGAGCGTGGAGGATGGAACAGCAAGCCGAGTTATTTCCTGAATCCACACAAGCCGTTCAGCCAGATCCTAGTCGGGCAGAACCGTTCCTGTGGGTGCGTCGACTCGTCATTTGGGAAGAGCCTGGCAAGACCATAAGGGATATCAGTTTGCGACGCGGGCTGAACGTCATCTGGTCGCCTGATCCGGGCGCTCCCGCCGCTGAGCTTGGGCAGCGTGCAGGTGGCGGGCACGGAGCTGGCAAGACTCTGTTCTGCCGCTTACTGCGGTACTGTCTGGGCGAAGAGACCTTCGCAAATTACGCCTTGCGCCGCTCCATCGCCGATACGCTTCCATCAGGATTGGTAGGCGCGGAGGTTTCAATTAGCGGGACGCTATGGGCCGTCATTCGCCCAATTGGCACAACGCGAAAGCATTGGAGCATCAAAGACCGCACTTTGGAGTCTATTGTCGAGGGGAACGATCCTGCAACAGGCATCGAGCCGCTTCTTGAAGCCATAACTTCATCGTTAGTTCCGAGCGACCTTGAACAGGTTCTTCCCGGTACACATGAATGGCGCGCGTGGCTTTACGCTCTCGGTTGGGCAAGTCGGGACCAGGAATGTCGGTTTGATCATCTTCTCGATTGGCGCCACGCGGATGCAAACACTCGATCCCCTCTTGGCAGCTTGACCAAGGAAGAGACGCTACTTGTGGTTCGGCTCTTTCTGCGGCTGATTTCCGGCGAGGAATTGGAGGCTCGCGAGAAGCGGAACGAACTGCCAGATGAAGGAGAGCTTGAACGAGAAATCTCTTACAGTCATCGAAGGACAGAGCAGCTTGGTGATGAGCTCACTAAAGCGCTCAGCGTCACTTTGACCGTTCCGGCAACCGACCCTCTTGGCGCGGCAGCTCTTCAAAACGCGGCAAAACAGAACCTCTCGAAGATTAACAGGGAAGGCCTGCCGGCTGAGTCAACAGAGCAACTGAGAGCCCTGCAGCAGCAGCTTGACGATGCGATTGGACAATCAGCGGTTATCTCGGATCAGCTTGCTAAGACCAAAGGATTAATCGAACTGCACCAAGAGCAACTCAAAGCCTTGCGAGGAGAGAGAGCGAATTTGGATGCGGCAAGTATCAAGGCCAAGCTTGGTGATTTTTGCCCAGTTTGCCGCGTTCCTATCGACACAGCTCTAGTTGAGGGGTGCACCCTATCGCGTCGGCCAACAGACGCAGACCAGCTTTCCAGTGAAAAGGGCGACAATCAAGTCCAGATCGATCAATGCAGCTCAGCGCTCGGCACTTATCGGCAACAAGAGAGCGAGACAGAGCGCATACAGTCCATGCTTTCAGCGCAGCAAGAAAGCCTGCGTACACAAATAAACGGCATTAGACAGAAAGATCGATCTGCCAGGGAAGCCTTCCTCCAACTGAGATTTGCGGCTCAACAGCTTGTCGACCGGAGTAGCGCCCTTAGCACGCTACTGCAGAAGAGGGCTGAATTTCAAAAACAATTGGACAAGCGCGGTAAGGATGATCTGACGCTCAAAAGTCAGATTGAGAAACTTCGCGAGCAACATAGAGAGACGATGACCCGTCTCAATGAGCATTTTAACTATGTGTCCAAAGGTTTTCTTGGAGCTGGCACGACAGCAAATCTAAAGCTATCTGGGCAGGATCGCATTCTGGCGAATGTGCAGATCGGCGGTCTGGCGATGACGTCGTTGAAAGCGGTCTTGTTCGATCTCACCGCGCTTTTGATGAGTATTGAGGGGCGATCTGCGCTGCCGGCGTTTCTTGTTCACGACAGCCCTCGGGAAGCGGATCTTGGGCTGTCCTTGTACCATCGGCTGTTTCGACTACTTCGAGAATTCGAGGCTCTTGGGGATGAGCCTCCATTCCAATACATCGTCACTACTACGACTGAGCCTCCTGATGAAATTCGTGCCAGCGATTACCTGGTCGAGACATTGGACGGTTCGACTGTTCAAGGCCGATTATTGCGACGGGAGTTTATTGGGGGGCTTGAGGCATCGTAATAATTGCGGATTACACACAAGAAATCATGGCTTCCAAATCAATTGTTGATGATGAATCAAGAGGCCGCTTAGGCAGTTACGATCGCCGAAGGTCGATGCAGTGACCCTCAGTTCGCTTCAAAAAAATGCGCTCGAATATATTCTTCGCACCAACGGGTTTCATGTCGAGTGCGAGACGAAGCCAAGCTGGGTCGCCGCGGATGCCACCTTCGCGCCTGGCCGATGCTTTTTGGCATATGACTTGGAGAATCAGGATCGCATAATTGCTGCCACGTCCTTACAGCACGTTGCGCAAGCTCTGATCGGTGAGGGCCACCAGCCCATCGCTGAAGTGAAACTACCCAATGAGGCGGTTCAGGCTTTTGGAGCTGAGAACCAGGAACAAGCCCATAAGCTCGTTCGACGCCTTTTCCAGCTCTCCAAATCGTTGCCAACGGCGCCGCTGGACACGTACCGGCAAAAGATACGCGCACTTCCAACGACGACGGAGGCGGAGCGTACCGTCATTCAGCGGATCGGACAGGACATCTTTCGCGAGGCGTTGCTGGACTTCTGGGCAGGGCGGTGCGCGGTGACCGGCCTCGACCAGCCCGAGCTTCTTCGTGCAAGCCACATGAAGCCTTGGGCTGCCTGCGCATCGGATGAAGAACGTCTAGACCCGTTTAACGGCCTCCTGCTGGCCGTGCACTGGGATGCAGCCTTTGATTGTGGATTAGTTTCATTCGACGACGATGGAAGCGTATTGTTTTCATCAGCTCTGACGTCGGCTGGACACACTCTCCTCGACACCGATATCAATCGATCTAAGTCAGGGTTTTCAGTCCGACCGGAGCATCGCCCGTATCTGCACCACCATCGAGGACACATTTGGCAGAAATGACTGAATGTGGAAGGTCATGTTGGATGATCAAATCGCAGCTTGGAAAACGTCTTGCTGATATCGTTTTTCGGGTGCCTGCGAATTCCATTTAGATCGTAGGAGATGAGTGTTGCGCACTCCTGATTCGAACCTACTCGATAATCTAAGAGTTCCCTGTTAGGCCTACAAAATTCCCTGAAAGCGAGGTGATATTCCCTGTTTCGCTGTATAGGGAAATTCACTCATAAACCGCAGAGTCCTCGGAGTTTGGACACCGAATCTCGCTGTCGAAACGCAGAATCTGACTAAATTCCCTGTATTTTCCCTGTTTAACAGGGAAATCCGGCGGAGACGGGTTCGCTCTCGCCTCGCTCCACCACCACTACTTTCCGGGCGAACAGAGGTCCATAAACCTGCTCACCGTAAGGTCCCCGGTTTCCGGGCCTCTGGCGCGATATCTGCGCATGTCTTTGGTTCGGGAGACCGCTTAATTTGCCAAAACTACGCCATTTGGGTCAGGAGTCTCTGTAGGCCGTTTTCGGAGTCCATAACTTTTGGCGATTGGGTTTAGGCGACCCCGAGAATACGACGCTGTTCTGCCCATGATATTGGGAGATTGCGTATCCGTTTGAGACGGCTGGCTGTCAGCTCCGTAGGCTGGCGACCGTTAAGGATCGCCTCGACGATGTCGGGTGCGAGCAGCCCGAGTGGAAGGATTCGGCTGACATCGCCCTGGTTGACGCCTTGATCTGCGGCGAGTTCGCGGACCGATTTCACATCACCGTCTTTGATTTGGGCGAACCAATGTCGGCCCTGTGCGACGGCTGCAATCAGATGATGGTCGGGATTGGGCAGTCTTTTCTGGTTGTCGGTGATGACGAGCTTCATCTCCACGCCGCGTCGCTTGAACTTGACCGGGATTTCTAATCGAATTTCCTCTTCGTCATGCGCTACTGTCTTAACTTTATCATGATCAAAACGGCCACGGCTCAGCATCGCATGCAAGACCTGGGGGCGTAGAATGATGCTAACCCGATTTTGTTGGACCTCGACACTTTTAACCACCTCAAGAAGGAAGGCGCGCTGTTCGGCGGGTCCGTCTTTTTGGAACCGATCGCCCAAGCAGCGAGCCTCTGCCAATATCTCCTTCATGCTCGCGCCTGTCAGGTGAAGGGCTTTAGTCAGGCGGAGCCTGTCATCCAGGAAAGAACGCAATTCAATGAGAACCGCGTCTTCGATCATTGGCGCAGGCAAACGCCACCCCGTATCGGATTCGCTCTCTGTTCCCGGTTTCGAGACGTAGTAACGATATCGTCGACCCGCCTTGTTGGCGTGTGAGGGAACCATCCGGTCGCCGTATTCATCGAAGAGGATCCCGGCCAATAGGCTTGGGGATTTGGCGTTGGTGTTGCGGTGTCGGATGACGGCATTGCGGTTGAGCTGTTCCTGTACGGAGTCCGTTGAGCTGTTCCTGTACGGAGTCCCAGGTTTCACGATCGATAATGGCGCTATGTTCGCCATCGTGACGCTCGCCCTTGTGGACGATCTTGCCGATATAGATCGGGTTCGCCAGCAGTTTGTAGATATGCCCTGGTGTAAAAGGTTCGCCACCTCTCCTCGCGCCATTTTGGGGGCGGCGACGCTTCGTTCTTAAACCTCGCCGGTCGGCCTCGTTCTTCACCAGCCTGACACTGCCGTGCTGCAGGTAGAGCCGGAACAGCGCGCGGACCGTTTCCGCTTCGGCCGCGTTGACGATAAGCTTGCGATCGACAACGTCATAGCCCAAGGGCACGACGCCTCCCATCCACATGCCTTTCCGCTTGGAGGCGGCAATCTTATCGCGGATGCGTTCGCCGGTGACTTCGCGTTCGAACTGCGCGAAGGACAGCAGCATGTTAAGCGTCAGTCGGCCCATCGAGGTCGTGGTGTTGAACTGCTGGGTGATCGAGACGAAGGACACGTTGTTCGTATCGAATAGCTCAACGATCCTGGCGAAGTCGGCGAGCGACCGGGTGAGGCGGTCGACCTTGTAGACGACGATGGTGTCGACCTTCCCGGTACCAATATCCGCAAGCAGATTTTGGAGGGCTGGACGGTCCATCGTCCCGCCGGAATAGGCGCCATCGTCGTACCGTGTCCTGATCAGACGCCAGCCTTCGCCCGCCTGACTTGCGATATAGGCTTCGCAGGCCTCACGTTGGGCATCCAGACTGTTGAAGGCCTGGTCGAGTCCTTCGTCAGTGGATTTACGGGTGTAGATCGCGCAGCGCAATCGACGGCTCATGCCGCATCCACCGAAGTCAGGCCGAAGAACCGTGGCCCGGACCAACGCGCGCCGGTGATCGCGCGCGCGATGGCGGATAGTGAGCGATGCCGGTCGCCATTCCAAATGAACCCATCTGTAGTCACCTCGACCACGTGGCTGACGCCATGCCACTCCCGGACCAGTCTTGCGCCCGGTTGAAGCCTGGGCGGCGTCTTACGCTCGCTGTTTGTACCGTTGACGATGCCCTTGAGCCGACGACCCGTAGCAGGCTTAAGGCCACCGTACCGCTTCGCCTGTATTTCATATGCGATGGCGCGGATGAGAAGATGTCGGCTGATTCCCTTTGGTGGTTCGCTGCAATATATCGTTAGCCATCGCGCCGTCAGCGCCGAACGTGGGAGATCGGCCAGCAAGCCGATCTCCCGCTCTATGTTACTATTCCTTATCGTCATGAGTATCGGTATCGCGGGCGGGGTGAGAACATTGATCCTGGGCCGTCGGTTTCGCTATGCCCATTCGATTGCGCGCGGCGCGCTGCAGATCGCGCAGCGCTTCTTCATAGGTGCGCAAGGGGCGTTGCAGATAGGCGCTCACATTCGGGTCATAATTGGCGATGGGTTCGCTGCGGCACATGGTTCAGCCCTCCGCCGCGATGTGATACACGCGGCCGCGCTCGGCATGTTTTTCAGACATCACCGTCAAACCGAGCTTCTTCTTCAGCGCGCCGCTGATGGCGCCGCGCACCGAATGGGCTTGCCAGCCCAGGGCTTGGCTTAGCTCGTCGATGCTGGCGCCACCGTCCCGGCGTAGTAGATCGATCATCACATTCTGTTTGGTGCCTTTTCGATCGGGCTTTGCGCTGGAAGGCGTTTCCGGTTGATCAATGCCGATTGCGGCAAGCCCTGCTTCGGTGATCATGAGTGACAGGCGATTATCGCCTTCTTCCCGCCACACCACGTCATCGGGAGCCGCGTTCCGTTCGCCAATCAGACCGCGTTTTATCAGGCTTCTTATGGTGTTTGCCGAAGCGCCCTTGTTGCGCTTCAGAGATTTCGGCAAGGGTAGCACCGCACCATCAGTATGTTTGGCGGCGGCAGAAAGAATAACGAGCTGTGTATCGGTAAGTCGGGCCATTGGGTTTCTCCGTGTGATGCACCGCGATCGTCGTGGCGCTTCCACTGCCCAATGCCCGGCCCAGGATTCCTACCGGGGCGGCGGGCCGACCCGGAATCGGTGGCGCGCCTTTATGCGTCCCCATTCATGCTTGCGGTGGCACCGAAGTCCAGTCTTTCAGACCGGTTATTCGTCCAGTTTGTCTTCAATCCCCGGTGGCGGCTTCCTTGTCAGGTTTTTCCTCTCCTGTTCCTCGGCCCATTCTTCCGGCGTCATTTCTGCCGGCGCAACGAGGTAGCCAACATTTTCAAGGTCGATTTCAGGCTGATAGATTTTTAACAATCTGTGTAGTTCCTCAATCGCTCGGACATTCTTGCCTTCCAACGCTAGATTCCGAAGGCGAAGTAAAATGAGGTCAAGTGAATAGCCCCGAGTTTTCTAGACGCCCTCGGTTCTCATTTTCTGCTGCCGTTAGAACTCGACGGGCGACAGCATCCCGTTTCTCACATGCTTGCGCTTCTGATTGTAGAACATTTCGATGTAGTCGAACACATCGTGGCGTGCCTCGGCGCGAGTTTTGTAGGTCCGGCGCCGTATTCGCTCTCGCTTGAGCAGATTGAAGAAGCTCTCGACGACAGCGTTGTCGTGACAGTTCCCGCGTCGGCTCATCGAGTGCTCCAGATTGTGAGCCCTGAGGAATGACGCCCAGTCCACGCTGGTGAACTGGGAGCCCTGATCCGAGTGGATCAGAACCGTGGTCTTCGGCTTCCTGCACCGCACGGCCATGAGCAACGCCTGCAGAACAACATCCGTCGTCTGACGGCTCTGCATGGACCAGCCGACAACACGGCGAGAATAGAGATCGATCACGACGGCCAGATAGGCGAAGCCTTCCAGCGTTCTGATGTAGGTGATGTCGGTGACCCAGACTCTGTCAGGAGCGTTTACGTTGAACTGCCTGTCCAGCGTGTTGTCGACAATCACTGACGGCTTGCCGCCATAGCTGCCCGGTCGACGCTTATAGCCGATCCGGGCCTTGATGCCCGCCAGCCTGGCCAAACGTGCAACGCGGTTCGCACAGCACGTCTCGCCCTGATCCAGCAGGTCATCATGAAGCTTGCGATAGCCATACACCTTGCCACTCTCCTCCTAGGCCTTGCGAATGAGCTTGGTCTGGCGGGTGTCTTCCCGGGCCCGGTTGCTAAGCGGATTCTTGAACCAGGCGTAGAAGCCGCTCGGTTGGATGCGCAGGCAACGACACATCGCACGCACCGAAAACAGCGAGCGATGCTTGGCGACAAACGCGTAGTTCACTTTGCATCCTTGGCGAAATACGCGGTGGCCTGCCTACACTCTCTCGAACACATGGCGTTCGCTGCGGCAGTTTAGAATATCGCGCTCCTCGGTCGCCCTGGACAGCTCTCGCTTCAATTGCCGGATCTCGGCGTCCTTGGCATCGCCTCCGGCCGGCTGCGAGAACTTCTTCTTCCATGCATAGAGCGAGTGCTGGCTGACACCCAGACGCTGCGAAACCTCCGCGACCGGATAGCCCCGCTCGGTGATCTGGGCCACCGCGTCCCGTTTGAAATCGTCGCTGAAATTACCTTTGCCCATCATGGCCTCCTTGCCTCAAATTTAGGGAAGAAGGCGTCTATGAATCTGGGGGCTACTCAAATAGAGGTACACCGTTACGCATTTTTCCAGGCTCTGAAATTGAGGACTCTGGAGGTAAGCTCGGGAAAGTCTCTTGATCCGGCGTTATCCATACCAACCCTGTTTTCTTTGACAGTGCCGTTACCGGAAATTCTTGTCCGGTTCCTTCCCTACGACAGGGTGCACGGCGATCGACCGCAGTGCCCTAATGCTCTGAAGGAGGATCGCGATGGTCGACGACTATGGGGTGGGAAACCCGCTCATCGAAGTTTTGGCCGCCATGCTCGGCTTCGTGACGATCGGTTTCGTCATCATGTTGCTCAACCTGACGCCCAAGCCGCTGGAGCTGGCGAAGTGCTTCGACAGCAAGCTCCCGGCTACGGTCCTCTCTTCGAACCAGAAAGTGGCTTCGGCGGCTGTGTCCATCAAAGAAAACGATGCGTTCGTCGTGCATTATTCCGGTATCTTCGTCGATCGGGAGATGCGCCCCGTGTCGGTCGTGTCACTTACCGAGGCGCCGCGCGTCGTCCTCGCGGTCGATCCCGCCTTGCCACATGGGAGCGTGCTTCGGATTCGCTTGCGAATCGAAAACGCTAACGTCGTCGTCGTCCCGCTCGATGACGCCTGGCTGACGCGGCTGAAGGCGGGGATGCGTCATGCGAACTAGGGAGTCGATCTTTAAGCGAATTGGTTGGCTGGCTGTCTACGCCGCGTTCTTGGCACCGATCTTTCTCGCGCACGATAGCGAAGCCGCGTCGAAGAAAGTCGTGCGCTAT
Source organism: Alphaproteobacteria bacterium (assembly GCA_012103325.1). GTDB lineage: Bacteria > Pseudomonadota > Alphaproteobacteria > UBA8366. The sequence goes on along the minus strand of WLWY01000011.1, from coordinate 72,502 downwards.
GATCGGGAACGGGTCAAGAGAATCGTCGTCGCCGAGGCACGCCGGTACCAGGTACCGGCGGACCTCGCGCTCGCGGTCGCACACCAAGAGTCGGGCTTCGACGTTTATGCGAAAGGACCCGTCGATGAGATTGGCGCGATGCAGGTCCGTCCAGGTACGGCATGGGGTGAGTACGGCATCATCGACAGGGAACTGCGCCGACCATTGATCGGCATCCGCATCGGTGTTCATTTCCTGGGTCGTCTTCTGGCAAAATATAATTACAATGTGAGACTTACATTGAGCCACTACAACGGTGGGTCGAGGGCCCGCTACGGTGTCATTCCGGCTACACGGTCTTATGTACGAGATGTTTTGCGGTTGCGGGCGCACTACCGCCGCTTACTGCGCAAGGGGGAGTTGAGTGTTAGAGGAAGGTCCGATATCACCGTTTCGACCGCCACTCGAGATCGTTGACGCCATGCGTTACCGTCCCGAATTGAGCGAACACTATGTCACCGCATTGCGGGCGCGTGTTCGGTCCCGGATATTCACATTTAAAGATCCGGACACTGGGGCGACCGCTTCGTTGCCACTGGAGATGGGCTATTTCCTGATCCTTATGGGTCGACTTTGCCATCGCTTCGACGATTATTGTGTGTGGATGTTCTTCAACGACCTGACGACTGACCATATCAATCGGCATACCGTGGCGGAAAGGCTGAATACGCTTCATGCAAAAAGAGAAATGCCCGAGGGGGTGACGTTCGAACCCGAGACTGGGAAAATTGTGCTCGCTCTTGACGATGCCGAATGGGGGTTCCTCCCCGGACGCTTGGTGCATCTGTACCTGCTTCATGAATTCCTCGTCGAGTTTCTTCCCGAACTCGAGGCTGAGTCGGAATACAAGGGATTTCCGGCGATTATTCGGAAACTTCTGGACGATCCTCCGACACGGGACGCCGTCACCGAATGCGGGCGCAACATCGAACAAAGCCTCTACCGTGCTTATAGAGACTTCACGCCGCCGCTTCATTTTCTCCGACAAGTCCAGAAGTTTACAGGCTTCCTGGCAAAGCGTGGCAGGGCGGATTCGGTCCAGGCAAGGTTCGATTTCGATGACCAGGATATTCTTGAGTTCTGGCGATCTGCGGCCAAGAATACCGATGATACAGCGACCAACGTCGTGGCGTTTCCCTCCCCGCACCGACTTGGCACCGCTAAAGACGGCCCAACCGATCGCAATAGTCTGATCCCCGGCGGTTTCGAGAAATTGGTGAGAATTGTCAACCGGTGCCGAATATACAACGTCATCGATCTCGAAGGCTTTCGCATTCAAAGCCAACAAGCGATCTCGGCGCTCAATACAGGCGAAGACGACGCTGCCGATGCCAAAAATCCGGTAAACCGCGCTATCGATGCAGTCCTCGGCCAATATCGCCGCCCCTTCGATTTCCTGTTTTCCGGGCCTGCCGCCGAAGTGAAGTGGTTCCGGAACGACGCGAGCCTGAAATTGGTGAAACGGTTCGTGGAGCTGCTCCCACTTGCGGAACAGTTGCCGCTGACGGAACTGCGCGCGTTAGCTTTCGGTACGGCGCAAAATTTAATAAGCGGTTCGATCGGCAATCGCTCGGGCGAGGACGCGATTCGAAGGAAGACGTTTGACGTCGCGGATTATGGCGAGTTATTGGCTGGTTGGGATGCGGTGACCGAGGAACTGCGCACGTCATTACATTTGAATCTCGTCATCCTGCAGCGTGGCCTCGCTTCGGAGTTTCTGGTGACGGCCAGTTCTGAACCGTTTGGTGTCCCGGTCGGTCGCCTCGTGATTGAACTCACCATGGAGCACAAGACAGCCGACAGCCGCGACCTAATTCCGCACGATAGAGACGTGGGCGTGTTGCTTCAGGACATACGTAAATACTTCGAGGCACTCGGCGAAGAATCTTTGGTCGAAAAACAACTGGCTACTTCCGGTGTAGAGGTCGACGATTTGCCGATCGTACCATTGCTCCTTCAATTTCTGGCGGACGAAAGTATTTCGGGTGATCCGGCCGGCGCGGAAATTGCGTTGAATGTCGACGAATCGAACAAGGAGCTGGACGAAATCGCTTCTGAACTCCTGCTTTGGCTTTACGGTCGATACGATCGCGGCTTAAAGCGCGTCCGGGATACTGCGGGAGAGAAAGGGTCTCCGTTAAGCGTCGCGATTTGTCTCGGGGAGAAGCTAAAAATGCCAACGCGGATAGGATTCCGCGCCCGCAATGAGGATGACCTCTTGGGACACCGAATGGCGGCATCGCAAATTGGAAAGGCCTATACCAGCATGAGAGGATTCGGGGAACGGATACGTGCTCTCGGTTCGCACGCGGCGAGCGATGGAGAGGGGTCGGATAGCGGGTTGACCAATTTGTTCTCGAAAGACCGGGAAACTTTCGTCGTAGAATTTTGTGCCCGATATCTTGTCAGACACGACGAAGGAGAAACGTCATGACCGCGAAACCTCCACCATCTACGGGCGGACCTTCGTTCGAGGAGAGCCTTGCGGTCGGCCTTTTGGTCGAGGACGAGCAGTTCGAACTTTCCGATCACACGCCACGCCCTTCAGCCCGTGACATTTGGGCTAAGCTGCGGAGGTTCGGCATCGAAATCAGTCTTGCCGAAGCGTCGAGGTTCTCCCGCGATTTCCGCGATTTAGGGTGGGAGGGCATCTTGAGCGGTAGTAGCGCCTCCGCGGCGATCGCCCGTCCAGTCGCTGCAGCCGACGATGTGCCTATGGAGGAACTACGCCGACAGGGAAGCCGCAGTTTTGAAGGTGGCGGGACCGTCGAATGGCGCCTTAGCGCGGTCGACGCCTCGGAAGTTCTGGTTCGGGTGCACCCGGGGCCGGGCGTCTCGTATGCCCATGCCGTCGATGTTACGTGGATGCTGGTCGCTGTGTATGGTGCGAATTTTTTCTGCTTGGAGTTCCCGGACCCTGGGGACGGTGTCTTTGAAGAATATTTCCCTAGGGACCAACCAGCCGTTGCCGCGCTTTGCGACCATGATTTCCTGCTCATGTTCAGTCGGGTACAACGAAGCGGACCGTCGAACGGAAAGTGAACCAACAGGCAGATTCTTGAACGCTAAGCATGACCGAACCTGAAAAGACAGGCGTATTCATCGCGACGACCCAAGGGCCAGTCGGAATTCTCAATTACGAGGACCGACATGCAGATCCGTTGACCAAGGTAGAGGTGCTTGTCCGCGGAAATCAGAGGGTCGGTCTCGGCGGGAGGATAAACGATTTTATCCAGACATTGTGTGTCGATTTGCTCGGCGGCTCTTTCGCCGGCCGTTTGTCTCTTTCAGGCGACATCATGTTTGGCGATAGCTACCAGCTGGGCATGTTTGTCGCCTTGGGCATTGCGCGGCAGGGCGAGTGTCACTTGGCAGGCGTAGACCATACGGAGATCGACCAGTCACTGCACCGGGTGATCTGGGCGACCGGAAAAATCGAACAGGGTACAAATTCAAATGAGTACCGGGTGCGTGGGATTTCGCATGCGCGAACGAAAATTACGAAAAGCAAGGATGTATTTGTCGCATGCGCACGTCGCGGCATCAAAGTCGTCGTCATTCTGCCGAAGGAAAACAAGGGAGACCCCGATAGCGAAGAGGGCGGCGCGGAGCCGTTCGACACGGGTTGGTTTCGAAAAAAACTGGAAGAATTCGGATTGACTGACGAGGAGCAATCGCTTTTCTCTGATCCAGCATTCGTTGCGGACGCTCGCGAGCTGGATCGGTGGGTTTCGCTGAATTATCGTGGCGAGGCCAATAGAAATGAAAAGGAGGCCGGTCTTGGCGATGCCATTGGTGACACCGCTGGAGACGGGAAACCGGAAGGGAGAAGAAATAGAATAAATGTATTCGGAAAACATGTAATATACATATTGACTGCGATATTTGTAGCGATAATAGGAACTATAATTGCTAGTTATGTTCTAAATATTTTTGATCCGCTCCCGGAATTAGAGGTTGCTGGGACGGATTATTATGCTTCTTATATGGATCTTTGCCCATCTCAAATTGACATTGATAGTGATTTGAAGACGGGTAGATGGTGGCCGAGCCTAAATGTTGGGATCGCGAACTTGTGGTCTCTCTGTAATATAAGAATTGAATTTCCAAGACCGAAAATAGAGATAAACTCGATGTACGACGCTTATCTCGTCTGGAACAATACTGAAAAAATCGAAGAAACTAGGCTGGAAAAATTTCATTCCACCAATGATGTTTATATAGTCGACATAGCAACACGCTGCACGATCCGTGACTTTTGTTCTGTCAATGGCACCTATAAATTTTATTTGGTGCACGGAAAAAAGAGAGTCGGAGAAACTGCCAGATTTCTCGAAGTAAAAATTTCAAAAAAAGATCTGGATTCAGACGATGTCTACGATATTGCAGAGAGTCACAATGTCCAAATACTTACATTCCAACGAAAATTTATCGTAAGTCCCGGCGAGAAGCAAAAAAACTAGTCACTGTCAGTAATTTTTTCGCGGGCCTCTTCCCTACGGCAGGTATAGCCGCGGTGCCAATTGTTGGTCCGCGATCTGCCATAGAAGGAGAACCGACGCATGTCGATCGACCGACAGACTAGGAATCGTATAGATCGTTATATCGACCGTCCCAATACCGGGCGAGCTTTGCCGTTCAATGCCCGCTCGCGGGCCGCACGGCCGAACGACTCGGGCCCTTGGGCCTCGGACACCGTTGCGCATCTCGCCGATCCAGAAAATGCGAGTCCTGTCGGCAACCCGACGGCTGGAGCCCGCGAGGGGAACGGGACACCAGTCTTTCTTGATGAGCGCGTCTATTTCGGTCAAATAGAGGCGGCCGAGAAGGAGCAGCTTACTGAAGAGCTCGATCAGTTCCTGATGGCGAACACCTGGCCAAGCGATGCGGCGAGTCAGGCGCAGATCGGGAAGGCATTTGTTGAGCACATTAAAAGGGCCGTGCCGCGTATTTCTCAAGCCCTACAGAAAGCGAAGCAAGGCAAATACGACGCGGTCTATATAACGGGTCTTCCGGTTGACCTAAATTGCGCCCGGATCGTTTTGCTTGCGATGACCCAAATTTTGGGTGAGCCGTTTAATTATTCCTGTCAGAACGGCGGAGAATTGGTGATGGAACTTCGCCCGATTGAAGGTTCTGTTGGCAATACAAACTCGACACGTGATGATTTCGCCCTCCACACTGATGATGCGGCGGTTCCAGACGCTGCACGGACTGAGTTCATTTGCCTCTACGGAATTGTAAATCCGCCCAACACGTTAACCGGTTTCGCACCTACGATCGATGCCCTCAGAGATTTGAGGGCTAGCACGTCTTTTGTTAATGCCCTCGTTGACGTGTTGAAGGAAAGGCGTTTTAGGTTCCGGTTCCCGACCAGTTTCAACTTTGAGGAGGAGTTATGGTCGGGACCATGTTCGGTGATTAAAGTCAATGACGATGGCAATGCCGAGACGCGTTTTCCGAGTTTTGCCGTTAAGCCTGTCCGTGACGATGATTTCATTGCTCATGCAGCTATTGCTGTGTTCAGGGCTTCACTTGAGTTAAACGTATTTGAAGTGCCAATCGATCAAGGGTGCTTCCTCGCATTCAACAATTCGCGCGGGGTGCATAAGCGCGGCGCGATAGGCAAGGGTGAGCGGTTGGTGCTACGGGCTTATAGCATTCAATCGCTGGATTTCCTTCGTGAGGTGACTGGCGAGCCGGGGCCGATCTTTTCGATCGACCCAATCGTTGAGATCGCCGGCACGTGAACACTGGATAGGCACAAACCTATCGCGGCGGAGCTTGCCTCCGTCGCGATTGAGCTTGGAGACGACTCTATGACGCAGCAGAAAAACTTATTCTATGACTGCCCTGACCTGACCTCGGTTTCTTCCTCCGTTATCGACGTACGAATCCATGAGTTAGGGGTGGCAATAGCAGCAGAACAGAACATTGTACGGGCTGCTGGAGGCGGTGAGCCGCGAGACGTTGGCTGTATAAAAATTGAAGGTTCTCACAATTCAAGGATTCTTGATGTCGAGAAAAAGGACGGATTGACGTGGATTATAACTGATGAAGACATTTCAAAACTTGAGACTATCAACCAAATTGGCGTCGAAGTTGACGCGATGCATCGTGATCGTCGACGGCGCCTTCATACAGCTGTTCATATGGCAATTAGATGTGCCTACAATCACTTTAAAACCTTCCATGTCCTGGAAGCGGAAATCAACGATGATGCTTACGCGGCGAGGGTTATCGGGCGTGCAAACCGTGTTGTATCCAGTGATGATATAATAGATATCAAACAGGCTATGAGATCCCAGGTGCGGATCTGCCGGCCGGTGCTAGCGTCTAAAGTGCGTTCCATACAGTATGCTGAGGAAACCTATGGCGACTTATTTCGGATGAGCGCCCGTTATGCTCTAAAGGGCAAAGTGCGGCTGGTATGCATCGAGGGCTTCGATGCCAATCCGTGTAGTGGACTTCATTACACCTCTTCGAATATAGGGCCCTATGAGATGACGGTTAATTCGACAAAATTGACGATAGGAATGGTTTCTATTTGTCTCAACCTTTAACAACCACGGGTGCCGAAGCTGAATCAACGCTGATTTGGCACTATTGTGAAAGACAGGCTACGCGTCTTTTCACTTGTATGATCGCCGGCTTTGTTCACGCAGTCGTGAAAGAAAGCCGAGGCTTATGCCGCAGCGGGCGTCGAGGCGGCTCACCGACTGGAGACGGCGTTGCGGGCGACTGCGGTCGAGATTGAAGTCGTCCTTCCGAATTTTTTCCAAGTTTGCTCGATCGCGGCGACGACACTCGACAGGCTCGGACCGCGTATCCGCGATCTTTCCGAAACCGTCTGCGAGCTGCCAGATTGGTTGCGATACTGGCCGGTGCAATCTACTGTCCATGCGTCGACCTTGGATCCAATTGTGGACGATCTCCATGCGGGCGGCGTTGAGCCGAGAAAACTTCATGCTTCGTTTCGGAAGGCTTATCTGGAGAGAATCTTGTTGGGATTGAGGACGCAAGAGCCTGAGGCGTTCTATTTCGAGCGGAGCGAGATGTGGCGGACCTGCGCGGGATACCGGCGTAAATTACATGCACAGCAGAATTACATGCGTCATGAACTGGCCGGTCGTCATGCACACAGATTGAACGCGTTGTGATGCCGCAATCCACGTCTCGCCATTCTTCGGGGTAAAGCAGCGAACCGATCCGGCAATTGTCGACTGCCACGGTTCTTCCGTAAAAGTAGTGATGCTTTGCTCACGGTTCAACTGATCGTTCTGGCAGCGCCGTAGACGATGGCGGCACTGTTGCGAAGAACGAAAACCTTCGATCTCGTTCTTGTCGACGAGGGGTGAGCGACCCCAATTTTAGTGAAGAGACGATTCTCGGGATCCAACTCAACGGATCGTCTTTGCCGGTATTCGAGGATTGCCGCGACCGCACGTTCCGCCAATCGGAACTGCTCGAATCGCGAGGATGGCTAATCCATTACGCTTTTGCGTTCGACTGCTGGCACATCCCGACGAAGGTGAGGCGCCGATAGTCGTCGTACTTGTCACCGCTGCGTCGGAGGCGCGCCGGATTGTCGACGATGAATGTCAGGAACGGTTGGCAGTCCTCCCGCGACCGCACGTATCTGACAATTCCGAGAATAATTCGTGACTTTTGGCTCACGGCTGAAAAAAGCGGGGATCGCTTTCCTACGAATTTGTGAGGTCAACAACCAAGCGAAGTGAGGTCGCTATGACGAGCTTGAATTTCCAAGACGTGACGCGGGGAGGCAGTGTTCTCGCGATCTCCCTGTCCATGCTGGCCCTCACGGCCGGCTGTCAGACATTCAGCTTTCCTGAAAGCCCGGGCATAGGCCTTGCCCAAGCTGAACAGGTCCGTCGGGCCCAGTTTGAATCCTACGAGTCTTGCACGAAGGACGCCAAGGTCCTGGCGTCGGTCGCGAACGGGCCGTTAGCGGCGACGAAACATCGCCGGGTCGCGGCACTCTACGAGCATTGCGAAGGCGAAATCGATCGGGTCAACCCAGCAATCGCCCAGGACCGCAGGTTTCGAAACCTTCTAAGGGCCGCGCGCCACCAGGTGCTCGGTGGCGATGTCAGGGCCGGGGCTGTGGATTTTGGAGCGGCACGGGAGCTGTGCCCGAACTGCGAGATCTACGTGGGGCCAAACGAGATCAGTCTGGTTGACAAGATGGCGTACATTACCGGCGCTGGGTCCGATCCCGGATTGATGAACCTGGACTCCATTAGCCTGATGGAGTTCCGAAGAGTCGAGCGCAATAAGCGCAATCGCTAGCCCAGGCATTCAATTCAGGAACTGAAAGGAAGGAACAATGCGCAATAGTATAATCAGATGCTTGATTGTGGGCACCATCCTGACGGCGGGCTGGGCTATGCCGGCCGCGGGGGAGGCCACTTGGAAACATCCGGTAATTACCGAGCGACTTACCCAGTTGCCGATTCAGAAGATGGAAAGGGAGATCAACAAATCCTACCAGAAGTCGAGCCTTGCAGCCGCAATCGTGGATGCCGAAGTCGACTTCCGGAATCGGAGTACTGCCGTCGTTGAAAAACAGGAACGGGTTGAAAAAACAGCGAGCGAACGAGAAAAAGTTCTGTTCGAGGTCGAGTATGAAGAGGCGCGCGAGGACCTGTTTGGTAATGAAGGTGTGATGGTCGAATTGCTTAACCTGAGGCGGCGGAAGATCCGTTCATCGCGGGCGTTTTGGAACGCGCTCCAACTGAAAGAAAGGCGTCGGTTCCAAGACCTGACTGCTGCGGATAAGCAACTCTTCGAGGCCCAGCGGAGCGCGAAGTTCTGGTATGAGTCGGCCGTTACGATCGACACCTCGGTAATCGATGAGGCGCTCGAGGTTCAAACCGGTCGCCATACCGATGAACTTCGGAGCAACCAGAACACACTGGTTGCGCTCCGCGAGAGGGTTCGCGGTCTCGAAATAGAGCGCCAGGCGCTTTACTCCGACATGCCTGAGAGTCGGCAGGAATGGTTGAATCGGATTTTTGCTGATCTAGCCCTCGAAGAACGGATCGTTGAACAGCAGGAAGAGATGCGTCAGCTGTCGCTTCGTGTGATCCAACTCTCGAGCGAGCGCCTGAGAAATCAGCTTGATGAAATCGACAGCGCTGGCGACGCCCAGGACACCGAGAGGAAATTGTCTGTCGCTAATATCGTCAATTCTCTCATCATAAAACGGTGAACAAAATTCCGATCTAAAAAGGAGATTCGATATGAACAAATTTTTCCGGCAGACCGTCAAGACGGCGCTATTCAGCGCCTCCCTAGCACCCATGCTCATGGCGCCGGCCGCTGCCGACACAGTCAAGGCTTTGCATAGCATCGGCGCCGACTTCCGGGCGGCGATGATCGATGCCGAGCTGACTATTGACGAACGGGCGGAAAAGATGCGCGGTACGGTATCTACGCTCAAGTCGCTCGAGCGGGAAGTCCTAACTGCCGATCACGGCGACCGCAGCCAGGATCCGAAGCTGCTGCGGATGCTGAAGGATCCGGAACGATACTTCATCGTTCATGCTGCCCAGAAGGCGGAAAAGTCGGTCACTGAGTATTGGCTTGAGAATGTGATCGGCATTACGGATCGGGCGATCGATTCCGGCCGGCTCGGGAGGCGCTGATGCTGGCCGCCGCAAACCGGACGGCCATACCTGTCCTGCGAGCCTTAAAGTGGTTCGCAAGCGGAGCAATCGTTCTACTCGCTGCGACCGAACTCGTGACGGGACTCGCTGTCGCTGGCGTGATGGAATTGCTTGCTAACCGGCTCGGTGGGCCCTTTCTTGGATTGATCTCCGCGCTTGTTCTGATGGCCTTAGTCGCCATCAATCGGCGTCTAATGGGAACCGACGAGACCGGCAGAGCCTATCTGCTGGCAGTGGATTGCTCCGCGTACATCTTCGCGGCCGGTATGGTGTCCACCATCATCGGCGTTGCCGAGGCCTACCTCGCGATGCAGGCCTTCAGCTTCGAGCGCGCTGCGTTGGCCGAGATGATGAGCAGCTACTCCCGGGACTTCTCTTGGGGCCTGTTCACGACGGCCTATGCAATCCCAACCAGTCTCGCGTTGAAAACCCTGATCCGCCAGCTGTTTCCTGAAATGGTACTACCGACGGGGCAGTCCGGATTCGCTAACTGAAGGAGAAAGTTCATGTTCAAATTTCTCGCAACAATCACCGTGGCTGGCTGTCTCGTGCTTATCATGGTCAACGAGGACCCGATTGTCGATCGGGTCAAGGAAGGCGTTCGGGGTCTTTGGTCCGAAACCGTAACAAAAGTGTCCGACGCAGCGCATGAGATGACTTTGAAGGCCGCCGAACCGCAAGCGCGCGCCGCGTCGCCGAAGTCCGGTCCGAAAGGGCGACAGGAGGTCCCGCCGTTGGGCGCTAAGAAATTTCCTGTCAGGGCGCCCGATACAATATCTCGGCTGGGCTCGGCATCCGACAAAACACCGATCAAAACCGATAGTCGGCGCGATCTTGCCGAAATGGAGCCCCATCTCCGTCAGCGGCGCGAGGAAATTCTCAATCCACCGGCTGTCAATATAGCGGATGACAGTGCCGTAGCACAGGCGGCCTTCCATCGTAAGATGGCGCGTCGTCTCGCCGCGATAGCGGAGCGTGCAGCGACAGGCTATCGCAACTCCTTTATCAGGAACTAGCCCGTGATCTCTGAGCGCAAATCAGCACTAGCTTTCTGGGCGACACTGGCAATCGGCACTATCTTTGCGCTCGCTATCAAGAACGCACCGACCCGTCCAGAGTTCGAAGAGCGTCGGGAAACATCCAAAGAGAACGAGGTTGCGCCGCCGGCTACATTGGCTCTGCCGGATACACCGCCGCCGATAGCATTCGTCCTTCCCGCGCCACCACTGATGCCTGCGCTGCGCAAGGAGTTGCGGGCGGTTCATCCGTCGGTCGGGAAACGTGCAGAACCGGAAGTCCCCCGACCGGAGTCCGAGAAGTTAGGGGTTGAACGCCCGCTAATGCCCGACAGGGCGAAGCCATCGGAGCCGGATACCATAAAGCAAGCACCGCGCCGTCTCTATGAACACCAAGGAGCTATGCAGGCAATTCGCTCCAGAAGGCGCGGGGCAGACGATAAAAAGACTGCAATCTCCGCAACACCTGATATCCGGAGAACAGGCAGGTCGCTGCTTCGTCAGGCCGAAAAAGGCAGAGGGCCGGAAGTCGACGTTCTTTGGCCGTCATCGCCGACAAACAGCGGCCGGTTGCAAGATGTGCTCTCGCGATGTTTTGGGATGAAGACGATACTGCGGGCCGGTCACGCAAAGTTCTATGCTGCAGGTGGTGCCCGGGGTGTGCCTATGCGCTTCGATACGGTCCGCTACAGTAGCGTTGGACGACTGGTCTCCCGTACTGCCTCGGAAGGGGAACGCCGGGAGGTTGATGCAATCCGCAAACACCACAGCGTCGACGGCTCCATATACAGGATTCTCCCGCGCAGCCTCGACGCCGCCTTGTTCGGAGGTCTAGACCGGCTCGTCCCCAACCTAGATAAGGCACGGTCGATCGAGGTCGCCTATCGACTCGAAGGCCGGCAACTCCTCGTCGATCTCATCTCAATTGACGGCAATCGCGCCGCCGGAACGATTTCGCTCGGCGCCTTTCGCTCCGAATGCGCTGGCAATCCATAGAGCAGAGAGGAAAGTCATGCTATGACCAGAAGGAACGGAAAAGGAATCGCGCTCCGCGGCTCTGTAACCTGCCTTATGATTGCCGGTATTCTTTACGGCTGTGGCGGTACGCGCTATGTCGAAGGTCGCCCGAGCGAGGTTGAGAGCGCGCGGCCGGGCCGTCTCGTAAACTACGAAATAGATCCTTCGTACTGGCGTCGGCCGGCAAAATGCATTGCGCTCGGTAAGGTCGCGGGTCTCGAGGAGAGTCCCGGAGGCGATGCGGCCGTCCGCGCGGCATTCGGACGGCATCTCCGCGAGCGGAACTTCGAGGTCCGCGACACGGCTGTCGGCAAAGACAGCCGTCGGACGGCCATGCCGTGGAGCGGGCAGTGTGGCTTCCACCTCGTCGTCAACGTCAAGCGAGCGGAAAGCACGAATCTGCTCTTCTGGTCGCGTCGGGAGATTGCGATCGTGACCGAGCTGGTGCGCGATGCCGACGGTCGCCGTGTTTGGTGGGCGGCACATTCGGACGCCCAATCGGTCGGCGGACTGCCGCTCAGTCCGATTTCGGCATCGCTCAACATCGCCGACGCAACTAGCAATTCGCTGGATCACGAAGCAAACCTGTCCTTGGTGGATGCTGTTGCCCGCCGCATAGTCAACACGCTCCCGAGTAGCGGGTAAAGATATGTTAGGCATGGCAACTTGGTTGACCATTTTGGATGTAACTATACTCTAGGTATGTTTGCAGCAGCGTGTTTAGAATTAGGGGAGGTAACCGTCGCCTACTGTTTCCGTGCTGAGGACCGGCAAAATGCCGAGCAGGTCGACGATCAAAGAGAAATGCTGAAACAGATACTTTGTTCAAAAACAGTTGGCTTTAACGACAAGCGGTTGTTGGTTGCAATAGTGATTCTGCTAGGATGCCCATCGGCTGGAATGGCTCAATCGGCAACGGCACCGATCAAAACCGGCGACCAGAAAGGGCTTCTCGCCCGACCTCCGGCGCATGAGGAAATATCTTCGCCTAAAAACATCATTGATTGCAAAAGATCTAATGATCCAATCTTTGTAAGATTCGTAGGAAATGAGCTTAGAAAATTCCGGTTGAACCGCAAACACAGTGAATTAATCCCTGTCGATGATGCTGAATTCTCAATATCGAGCGATTCAAGGTCTTACGTATTAATTAATCGAACGAAGACTTCCCCAGTTTTCTACATGCTCTCACATCCTAAGACGGATTTTCGCCGTGGGACAGTATTTTCCGCCTTTTGCAAGGAGAACGGACGGGATAAAAAGCATCGGATTGCGCGGTTAGCCAGGAAAAAAATCTCCGACAAAGTCTGGTTCCACACCGAGAAAGCGGTCGAAACAGAGAATGGGTCCGCATTTGCGGTGCTCTATACCGATCGAAATGTCCTCGTATTTCATGGCGTTAAGAATGTAGGGGATCCAAAGCAGTTTCCACACATACCTGAATTTAAACATTCGATCCGCGCAATATCGATCGGTGTTTTAAAAAAGCAAACCGGGTTTCTGCCGCGAGGAGAAATTCTCGCGGTTATGACGGATAACGGTGTACTGCATCTCAAATCACTGAAAGATCACTCGTTAGATATCGTATCAATCGGGGGTGCCGCGCCTGAAGGTCTTTCCGACTATGAATTGGGTATTCGGCACTATGTTTCCGACAGGCCTTTACTGCGGATGGCAGGCGACGTCTTATATTATGTTTCTTCCTTGCAGGCACTGGCATACGACCTCCGAAAGAAACCAGTAAGACTGCAGCGGTTCGGCAAAGGTCAGAAGTCCGAGAAGACCATCTCATGGGCTATGTTGCGTGGGCCGAGAGCAGAAAACCTAGCTTTCGTATCCTTGATTGCGAAAGAGTTGGAAAGCGAAGGAGAAAAGCTTCGAAAACAATACGCATTGAAGGTTTTCGGGCGTGGTACTAGGGAACTGATTGCACCGCTGGGCAACATCGACGGCAAAGACGTAAGCACCGTCCTGAACAATCATCCTCTCGAAATTACTACCGCTCGAATTTTCGGACGGATCAACAGCCTGACTAGCGTGGACAGTCTGACGTTACTGCTTGTCATGAACAGGCAAGGAGAGAGCCAGGATCACTCCGCTTTGTCGATAGTCAGACTGGAGATGCACTGGGGGGGAGAAGCCACAGGTTGGCAGATTGACTTCAAAAAAGATTGGGTCTCACACAAAGAAGGCACGAAAGTGATTCTTGAACAGGTAGAGCCGCTCCGGCCCGATAGTCGTGGCGGAATATACTATGAGTCGAAGCAGGTTAATTTTATCGAGACCTTTGACGGTCAGTTCGTAGGTCTCCGATAATACAGCGAGGCAACATGGCATCAAATTTCATGCTGCTTTCGGCGTCGTTGTTCGTTACTGCAGCGATTTTGACACCGGGGCGGGTATCTGCAGAAGTGTTGGAGTTCATTGCCGGCGGGTTTGTCTTCGAGAAATATGAATACGCATTCGAAGATTATGGAGAGACGGATTTTCGGTTCCCGTATGTAAATCAAGACGCATTGTTGTTTTCGGGAATCAAGGGCTCGAGTATCCGTTTGTACGGTATGCCGTTAAATATTGCGACCAATTCCAATACTAAGACGTTCCAGGTTCCGAGTGTACCGGATTTCGACCCCGACAAACAGAAAAAGAGAGGAATGCTCGCTGCGAGCGAAGCTATAAATGTTATTACCGTTCAAGGGTATTTTCCCGGACCCGCAATTCTTGGCAGGGACAGCAAGAATCCGGGCAAATTTCGAATCAAGTCTGTCACTGCCGGTTCGGAGGAACTTTCCGTCCAGTCGGATGCTAATATTCCAAGTAGTGCGGTCGACTATGACGCCTCAGATCCTGATGACCAAATCTGGGCAGACGCAGTTGGTATTTACTCGTTATCAAAGAAAAACTCCTCGGCAAGAAGAAAACCGATATTTCTCTGTCGCAAAAAACGACATTGCGATACGATTCAAGGTTTTGACCGAAGCGGCAATGTAATCGCGGTTGGCTATTCCGACGAACAAGGATTCCCGCGTGTTTGTATTTTCCACGACCATAAAGAATGTCGAGATTTGGTCGTTCGACATCCAGAGGGTAGATTTACACAGCCTAAGTTCTCGCGGGACGGACGGTATCTTGCCATAGCGGTCCATTTGCCCGAATACGCAATACCATCTGATGGATCAAAGGCCGGATTGCGGTGGGAATTGCATATATACTCACGAAAGGAGGCGGATAAACAATCCTACAAATTTGTCACAGCCATAGATTCTGTGAGCCTTTATGATATTTCAACAAAGGTTTTCTTCTACGACTCTTCGTACGTTTGGGTGGGAAGTACCTTATATTTCCAATCAAGCAATACGGAATCGAAAAGTGTCCAAAAAATAGACTGCAGGGAGGACGGCACATGTGAGCGTCCCAATAAAATTGTGTTTCCGAAATGCGTTCGGGTTAAGGATCCGATGTCGGGCAGGCCCGTCAGGAAGAAGAACAGCAAGAATTGGTATCTCGAATGGCATGGTGCTGCCCACCACGGTGATGGACTTTGCCAGGGACGGATTGAAGATATCGCCATCCGTGCCGTCAGTTGGGTTTTCCGTTTTCCTTTGACGACAACACATATTTTGCTGCTGAAGTGCTGACACGAGTTGGCTTCAAGGATGCGCACCGCGCCGAACCACGCGTGCGACTCCTCATTTTTCGATCTAAATAAGATTTGCCTCCTATGTGCACTAAATCCCAAAGAGGCTAGCTCAAGAGACCGATTGTCACTCTGGCCATAGTCATACTGTTACTGTCGCCGGAAGTATTGGTCTCTCAGGATGTCCCTTTCCCAGAATATGACTTACCGGCGGATATCGCAGATTACATCATTTTGAGGAAGGCGTTTGCCGTATTGCCAGACGCATACGAGAAACTATTCGACAGCTTGAAGGCCAGATATAAGCGTGAGGTGACGGATATACGCTTCAGTATCCAAAAAGAGAAACTGACGAAAACGACCGTAAAATACCGAAATAAGAAAGTGCAGGAACTTGAAAATTTTATTTCAGAGATGGATTCGTATTCCCGTGCAATAGAGCTTTGGAAAAAACAGAGTGCTAGTCATCAGCCCGACAAATTTTTAAAGACAGTTTTTAAGCCCGAAATCGGACTCCATCTTATCGACGTTCGTTTAATCGATGTGGTGCTTCAACGTATGAGAAAATCTATTGAGTTAAAAACTTGTTTAAAAATTTCTGGGAACAACGCAGTCCCCAATTACGATGCTAAGTCGGTCATCCAAAATTTTTTACTCTACTATGTACGGACAGTCGAGAAAGTATGCGGCCCTAGGTTTGAATGGGAAATATTGGAAGTCGATACCATTCGCGGTGATCAAAAATTTTTGAGTGAACTCAAGAAAATACGGAACTCCTATGGGGGTGAAAACACTTTTCGGCAATTAGATGAAGTTTTCGAGGGCGAGGGATTCACCCGAGAAGACCGAATTTATGTAGCAATTTACACTGATTTATTTAAGCGATCTTACTATGCGGGTCGCTATCGATACATGTTAAGGCATTTCATCGAAGCGCACACTCGCCTTTGGGGAAACGCTGAAAATGTGGAAGCAATATTCTACGGATACCCGCCGAAGAAATTTGGTAAGATACAAGGTAATTTTCCGATCCTTCGAGTGCTTCATGGTGTTTTGAAGGCGCTGGAGCTCGAAGGATAGAAAATTCCATTTTTCCTCGGAGAAAACGATGGTAGTGAAAAATTTTAAATACAAAAATACAAGAATAGTTTCTAGTATAGCCTGTTTCTTCTATATGGCTGTGTTTGTTTCTAGTCCCGGCACACTATTCGCGCAGGAAAAGGCACTCAATATAGTTAGTACTTTTTACACGTCCAGTTGGAACCCTATTACTTACGATTCATACCCTGCACAAATCCTGACGCATTTTACTACACAACGACTTTTTGAGAAAAGGTGCTTTATCGAGAAGGGTGCCCGTGGCGTCGAATTTGAGAATATTTGCCTTCAGGAAGGTGAGCAGCCGAAGGACGGCCAATTGGTGCTAAGGTTTACCGATCGATGCAGCAATTTAAGTGGAACGGACATCAGTTACACGATCGATCAAATAGGGAAGGCTGGCTCCAAGAATAGTTATAGTCATTATAGGATGGTTATAGACGAAGACGATGGTAACCAAATTCAAATCACGCAGCCGGCCTCGGTTTCCATCGCCAAGGCAAAGGAAATTCTGTCGTTTCCTCTCCTCCGCTATCCCGAGGGTGCTGATCAAGAGTTTTACAAATTGTCACTAAGTGACGGGAGCCGTACTGCTGAAAGTGTTGATACGCTTACCTACAACGCGGCGACCGCGGGGATGTTTCAACTCAACGCACTGGACAATGGAACCTACGCAAAATTGGTCCGACGAATGGCGAAAACAGAAAAGAATGAAATTTCAAGTGTGAATTTTCGATACAACGATACGCGGTCCGTATTGGTCACAGGATTGAGTGATTCCTCGAAAGCACCGGATATCGTCTTGAGCCTGCCTCGGGGCTTGTTATCGACACTTCCAGAGGTGTCGGTTAGGGACCGTTACAAGGTCGTTAAAAACGACGATGCGCTAACAGGATTTACCTATTTTGGATTTAACTTCAGTCCCGAATTGGATCGTGAAAAAACCGACATGTTCGACAATATACAGTTCCGCGAGTTGTTTGCGAAGTCCCTTTGGACAGTACCTAAAATTAGAGAACGTTATATCGGATATTCCGGTGAGGGCGGTAACGTTACATTTACCGGTGGGAGTTTTGAGGTCTTTGGCGGCTTCGACACGAACATCAGTGATTATACCGCGCCGGAACGAGTTGCGGAAATTGCTGCAGAGGTGCGGCAGTTCATGGACGTGCAACCGAACTCTCTAACGCTCAAAGTGCTTGTCAGTCATGCGATAGCGTCATTGTTTGATGAGAATGAATTGGAAAGAATGAAGGAATCCCTGGAAGAAAAATGGAAATCTTCAGATAAAGATATCGGATTTAATTTCCGGTTCCTTCGCCCAGGTTCTGCAAAAGATTATGATAATATAATCAAACAGGGTGAGTTTGACATGGTTTTTGATACATTTACTTTCGGGTCAAATAGGTTGAGGTATATGTCTTTTCTGGATCCTGAAAGTTCGCTCAATTTTCTTCAGATTAACCTTGATGAGTTCAAGCGGTTGGAAAACGAAGATTGTGCAGGAATCGATCTTCACGATAAGGGTCTGTCCTGCCTGATGAGCCGTCAGGTAGAGGGAAAGGTGGAGTTTTTGCGTCGCGTTGCGCGGGCATGGCCCGTTGCCGTGATCGGAATTTTTGAGCAGGTAGACCTCATATCGAAGGCGTTAAAACCACTGAATACCGGGGGTGATAGCGAATGCGCCAACACATCCGGTTCCGTGGCGGCGCCATACTTTGGGATAAGCAATTGGGTTAAGAACTGACCTGTTTTCGCGAAGAACCGATCACAGCCGGCAATTCGTATGGCAAATTAGTAGAAGGACGAGCCGCGTGCGCTGGGTAATTCGCATAACATTCGAAAAAGCCTCATCGTTATCCCCCGTGATTTTTTATTTTGCGCTGTGTGCTGGAATTTATGTTGCGGTGGAACTTGGGGAAACGACTGGAGCCACCGTCAGAACGTCTCTTGCCGCGACGGTTATCACTCTAGCCGAGTCGTTATTGGCAGTGTTTGTGATCGCGTTTATTTTGGCAGTCTTGGGATTTATCGGACTAAAGATTCTGTGTAAATACGAATACCTACCCGACCGGCTCATCACTAGGTTCGCACTGTTCTACTCGCTTATTTTGTTTACCAACATGTGGCCAATCAGTATTTGGATCAACTTTCTTTCCGCATGGGAAATTTCGAGAGTCTTGGAAATGGTTGCGGTGTTGGGTCTAGCGAATGGTTTGCTCTATTTCTTCTTCCAACGCTTTATTTCGTCCACACATTCCGAATTCAAGAAAGATTATATCCTTTCGGAGCGATTTAAGGCTCGGCCGCAAGGGGACGGTTCTGCAATGCAAAGCAGACCATATATACGGGAGTATCTGTACTGGTTTTCCTGCTTGCAACTCAGCCCATTACTTTACTACACGATGTCGTTCACGCTGTTTACCGATGTGTTCGTAAAGCAGGCTTTTCCGCCCGGCTTTTATTTGTGGAAGTTTTTGAACTTTATTGAATTTTTAGTCGGGCCAACTACACTCGGGTTGTCTGCCGAAGGGGATATGCAGGGCAGGATACCACAAGGCATAATCTGGAGAATTTTCAATTCTGCTGTACAATTAGAATTTAAAGTAGTGGCGGTGCAATTTGCCTCTATGCTCGTGTTCGTTCTGCCGGTTCGTTGGGTGTTTGATCGTAAGCGTCCGGCCTGACCGCTCTGCCGTGCAGAAGAAGTGAGGTTTAGTGTCCACTTGTTTAGGTGGACACTAACGGGGATCAGGATGTGGCGAAGCGGGGCAAGCGTCGGCGCTGGAGTGCAGACGAGAAGCGGATGATTTGCGCACAGACGCGGTTTGCGGGCGTTTCGGTTTCACAGGTTGCACGGCGCTACAATGTGAACGCCAATCAGGTTTTCAACTGGCTGAAAGATCCCCGGTTTGCGGGAAGTGACACGGTCGATGACGCCGCCTGTTTCCTGCCGGTTGAGATTGCGCGTCACGTCGAGCACGAAGCCGAGCGCCCTGTTGGTGACGAAGGCAAGATCGAGGTCACGCTTGCCGGAGGTCATCGCTTGAGCATTAGCGGCCCTTACGATCCCGAAGCGCTCGTACGTCTGCTCCGGTGCTTGTCGGGATGATCCCGGTTCCCACGAACACGAAGGTTTGGCTTGCGGCCGGCGTGACGGACATGCGTAAGGGGTTCAATGGGCTGTCAGCGCAAACAGAGAAGGTTCTAAAGGCGGCGCCGTATTGCGGTCATCTGTTCGTCTTCCGGGGTCGCCGTGGCGATCTGATCAAGGTGATCTGGTGGGACGGGCAAGGGGCATGTCTGTTCTCGAAGCGTCTGGAGAAGGGACGGTTTGTCTGGCCGTCTGCGAAAGCGGGCAAGGTTGCGCTGACCCCGGCTCAATTGGCGATGCTGCTGGAAGGGATTGATTGGCGCATACCACAACGAACGTGGCGTCCCCTGACGGCTGGGTAAAGTCGTTTCACAGCAAAGGGTTGTCAATTTCCGGGGATTCCCATGCGGGGTGGCGGCTGATAGATTGCCGGCATGCTCGACGACGCTGAGAACCTCCCGAATGAACCTGCCGCATTAAAAGGTCTGGTGGCATCGCTGGCGTCGGAAGTGAAGTCACAGGCGGTGTTGATCGAGAAGCTCCAACACCAATTGGCCGGGATGCGCCAGCATCGCTTCGGGTCGCGCTCGGAGGCTCTGGATCAACTGGCGTTGACGCTGGAAGACGAAGAGATTGCGGCGTCCGCGCAGGAGCCCGCGTCAGACGATGCAAATGCAGATCAATCTGCAGCGCCAAAAGACAAGCCCAAACGTAAACCGCTGCCCGGTCATCTCCCACGCAACGAGACAACACTGTCGCCGGGCGATGCCTGTGGGGAATGCGGCGGTGCGCTCAAAACGCTTGGCGACGATGTCACCGAGGAACTGGAATATGTCCCCGGACGTTTTGTCGTGAACCGGATTGTTCGCCCGCGCATGGCCTGCACCTGCTGTGAGACGTTCCATCAGGCAGCCCTGCCGTCGCGGCCGATTGAGCACGGGCGGCCCGGTCCTGGCCTACTGGCCCATGTGCTGGTCAACAAGTACGCCGATCATTCGCCTTTGTACCGGCAAAGTCAGATATTCCAGCGCGAGGGGATCGATCTGGACCGCTCCACCCTGGCCGATTGGGTTGGCAAATCCACGGCTCTGTTGGAACCTTTGGCGGACGCCGTCGCGCGCCATGTTTTAAAGGGACAGGCCCTCTTCGCCGATGATACGCCGGTAAAAATGCTGACCCCAGGCTCCGGTAAAACCAGGACCGCGCGGCTTTGGGCCTATGTCCGCGATGAACGACCCTGGGCCGGAGAGGCGCATCCTGCCGCATGGTATCAGTTCTCGTCCGACAGGAAGGGCGTTCGCCCGCGCGAACATCTAGCGGACTTCACGGGCTTCATGCATGCCGATGGCTATGCGGGGTTCAATGACCTGTACCGCACGGGCAAGGTGACGGAAGTGGCCTGCATGGCCCATATCCGACGCAAGTTCGTCGATATCCACAAAGCTCAGGGATCGGCGATTGCCGAGGAAGCCATAAAACGTATCGCCACACTCTATGGCGTCGAGAAGGAGGTTCGGGGCCAATCGCCGGATCAACGGGTGAAGATCAGGCAGCGCCAATCAAAACCAATCTTCGACGACCTGGAATCATGGCTGCATGCCCAATTGACCCGGATATCCGGCAAATCACCCTTAGCCGGTGCTATTCGCTACGCCCTGACCCGCATGAAGAAGCTGCGACCATATCTAGATCACGGCTTTCTTGAACTCGACAACAATACCGCAGAGCGATCCATGCGGCCCATCGCCCTGGGGCGGAAGAATTATCTCTTCATGGGGTCCGAGGCCGGCGGCAAATCAGCCGCCATCGCCTATACGCTGATCGAGACAGCAAAACTCAATGGCGTCGATCCGCAGGCCTGGCTAACCGACACGCTAGCCTGTATCGCCGACCATAAAATCAATCGGATCGACGAACTGCTCCCCTGGCGTTACGCTCAAACCTGAGCGTAACAGTCCAACGTCATCATAGGCAGGGCTGCTTTACCGGACGCTCACTTCAAAACTTCGTTTTTGAAAAGCTTACCGACCGAGTCGTCGTCGCTGATGCTCTTGCCAATCGCGTAGCAGTCCAGGGCGATCGACCGACCGGATTCGATAATATTGCGTAGTTGCGAGCGATTGTCGGACATAAAAGCCTGAATTATTCTGTGGTTCCGTGGAATTCTCAGCCGATTGAGGCCATGCCTCTTTAACAGATTGTCAAAGAGTCTTTTACAATTCGTAAACCAGTCGCCACCTTGGCGGTTGCCTATTGGGAACTTGGCGAATTCACAAATTTTTGGCTACTTTTCAACCGGTTATCGTCCTGCAAAAAAAATCGCCGACGCGATAACGCGTCGGCGAGGAACAATTCATTAAACTTACCCGCGTAGAGGCAGGTTAGTTTCCGCTTTGGATATGCTAGTCGTCTCCGGCGCCGTTTGATGCTGCGATTGCTGCCAACACCTTTGGCGGCGACATCGGAAGGTCCGTAAAGCGGATGTCGAGGGCGTGCGAAACCGCGTTCGCAATTGCCGCCATTGGCGGAATGATCGGCGTTTCACCGATGCCACGCACGCCGTAGGGATGTGTCGGATTGGGCACCTCGACGATAATCGTGTCGATCATCGGCACGTCCGAGGCAACCGGGATACGGTAATCCAGGAAACCCGTGTTCTGGAGCTTTCCGTCATCACCGTAGACATACTCCTCGTTCAAGGCCCAACCGATGCCTTGTACTGCACCGCCCTGGAACTGACCTTCCACATAGCTCGGGTGGATGGCCTTTCCGGCATCCTGCGCGACCGTATAGCGCAAAATCTTGACGTATCCGGTCTCAGGATCGACTTCGACGTCGACGAGATGCGTGCCGAAGCTTGGTGCCGCACCCTGCGCATTGATCTGCGCATGGCCGGCAATCGGGCCGCCGGTCTTGTTGGCCAGTTTTGCCAGGTCAGCGAGGGAGAGCGGCTCGAAATCACCCGCATTCGCGCCTGCAGGCTTTGCGTGCCCGTCTTCCCACTCAACGGCTTCGATGGGAATTTCCCAGTATTTCGCAGCCCTGCCGCGCAGGTCCGTCTTGGCGTTCGTTGCAGCCTCGACCGCGGCGAGACCGTTCGAGAAAGTGGCACGGCTGCCGCCGGTTAGGAAAGTATATCCCAGGGATGCGGTGTCGGCGATGATCGGGCGGACCTTCTCCAATTCGATGCCGAGCTCGTCGGCCACCATCATGCAAAGCGATGCGCGAGACCCGCCGATGTCGGGCGTGCCGGAAAGCACGTTGACGGTGCCGTCTTCATTGATATTCAGCGTGACGCAGGTTTCGCCGCCGATATTGAACCAGAAACCGGAAGCCACGCCGCGGCCTTGATATTTTCCGAGCGGCGCTTTGTAGTGATCGTGATCGCGTGTTGCTTCCAGTGTTTCGACGAGACCGACCGGTCCGAATTTTGGGCCGTACGCTGCGCGTGTGCCTTCTTTCGCGGCATTCTTGAGTCGAAACTCAACCGGGTCCATGCCGATTTTCTCAGCGATTTCGTCAATCACCGACTCGACGGCGTATTCGGAAATCGGTGCGCCGGGCGCCCGGTAGGCGGCGACCTTGGGGCGGTTCGTCACGACGTCGTAACCGGTCGAGACAACGTTCTCCAAATCGTAAGGTGCAAAAGCGCACATCGCACCGGGTCCTACCGGCGATCCGGCAAATGCACCGGCTTGATAGTGGAGTAACGCCTTGCCCGCCGTGATCTTGCCGTCTTTCGTCGCGCCGACCTTGACGACCATGTTGGCACCGGAGGTCGGTCCGCTGGCGCGGAAGATTTCTTCCCGCGTCATCATCATTTTCACCGGCTGTCCGGCACGTGCCGACAGTGCGAGCGCGAGCGGTTCGAGATAGACAACCGTCTTGCCGCCGAAGCCGCCACCGATTTCGGACGAAGTGACGCGAATCTTGGAAATATCCATCCCGAGCAAACGCGCGCAGTGCGCACGAACGACGAAATGTCCCTGCGTCGTGCACCACAATTCGGCCTGACCGTCTTCCGATACGCTTGCAATGCAGGCATGCGGTTCGATGTAGCCTTGATGAACGGGCTTGGTGTTGAACTCGCGCTCGACAACCACGTCGGCCTGAGCGAATCCAGCTTCGACGTCACCGGTCGCGAACTCGACCCGCTTGGCGATATTCGACGCCTTCGTCGGTTTCGGGTCAACACCCTCTGTAAGCATGTCGTCATGCAGTACCGGAGCGTCGGGCTGCATCGCCTCGACGACATCGATAACATGCGGCAGCACCTCGTATTCGACGTCAATCAGGGCCAGCGCGGCATCGGCAACAGCGCTGCTTGTCGCAGCGACAGCGGCCACGGCATGACCGTCATATAGGACTTTATTGCTTGCCAAAACGTTGCCTGCGACGTCGCGGTAGTTGACCTGCATTTCGCCTGCGGGGATGAGCTCGGTTGTTTGTTCAGCAAAAATCGAAGATGTGATTACCGCTTTGACGCCTTGCAGTGCTTCCGCCTTGGACGTATCGATGGACTTGATCCGCGCATGCGCATGCGGGCTGCGCAGGACCTTGCCGACGATCATGTTCGGCATGTTCAAATCGGCGCCGAACTTGGCGCGGCCCGTCACCTTATCGACACCATCGGGCCGCAATGCGCGCGTTCCGACATATTTCGTTTGTCTGGACTGGCCGTTCCCTTGCCCCGTCGTCATGCTTCATTCTCCTGGATTGAGCGGCTGCGCCGCAGCGGCGCAATCACTAGTGATATGGTGCAAAAACTTCGCCTCGCAACAGCCAGCGCTGGCAAGGTCAAAGCCGCATACCGCCTACTTTATCGTTTAGGGGGGGCGCACGTCGATAGTTTCTTGACGATTAGGGTTGGTGCGCGTTGGTCGCCAAATTACGTCGAAATTCTGATGAAGCCGTGGTCAGCCTTAGGCTGGCATCAAGTTTCCATGATGACGTCGTAACCCCAGAGCTTCTTTAGGTGAAACAGCACCATTTCCTTATCGCGTTCGTCCACAGGAATGCCGTCGCGCTGGGTATGCTTGAGCCGCAACTGGCGGTCGCCTAGCAAATCGACATCCACCACCTGTATGTCGGGGTCCAGCGCGGCGACGTCGTAGGTGCGGGCGAGGGCGTCCCGGACCTGCCGGTAGCCTCGCTTGTTGTGAATAGCGGAGACCGAGTAGAACTTCTCTTTTGAATCGTCGGCCAAGGAAAATAGCCGGAATTTCCGCATGATTGTTGGGCTGAGAAACTGCTGAATAAAGGACTCGTCGCGATAATTCGCCCAGGCGTCCTTAAGCACGCAGCGCCAATTGTCGCTGCCGGCGATGTCCGGAAACCACTCTCGATCTTCGTCTGTGGGGTTCTCGCAGATGCGCCGAATATCGGCCATCATCGCGAAGCCCAACGCATAAGGATTGATCCCGCCATAGCGCTGATCGTTGTAATCCGGCTGTGACAGCACGTTGGAGTGGCTATGCAGAATTTCCAGCATCGCCCCTTCCGGCAGCAGTCCTTTATCGTAGAGCGCGTTCACAATGTAGAAATGAACGAAGGTCGCACACCCTTCATTCATGACCTTGGTCTGCTTCTGCGGATAGAAATACTGCGCGATATTACTGACGATATGCAGGATATCCCGCTGCCACGTCTTCAATGCGGGGCTGTATATCTGAATGAAGTGCAGTAGATTTTCTTCCGGCAGGTGCAGCCTTTTCTTGCGCTCTTGCGCGTCCCTCTGTGTATCGTCTTCCGGCCCTTTATCCGCGTTGGGAACCGTCCGCCATAAGTCGTTGAATTCCCGCTCTTCATAGGCGTGCCGTTCGCGCTCCCGTTCCTTCTTTTCTCGAAGCGATGGTTCGGGGGGGCGGCGGTAACGATAGACGCCGTGATCCATGAGCGCATGCGCGGCATCGAGGATTTCCTCGACCGCATCCGGGCCGTGACGTTCCTCGCATTTGGCGATGTATTTCTTGGCGAACTCCAGATAGTCCAGAATGCCGTCGGCATCGGTCCATTGCTTGAAAAGATAGTTGTTCTTGAAGAAATGATTATGCCCGAACGCCGCATGCGCCATGACCAGCGTCTGCATCGCCATGGTGTTTTCTTCCATGTTGTAGCTGATGCAGGGGTTGGAATTTATGACGATTTCATAGGCGAGGCCGCGGAAACCCTTATCGTATAGTTTTTCCTCCTGAACGAAATGCTTGCCGAATGACCAATGCTGGTACATCAGCGGCATGCCGATCGATGAGTAGGCGTCGAGCATCTGTTCCGAGGAGATGATCTCGACCTGATTGGGATAGACATCCAGTCCGAGATCGTTCAGCGCGATCTCTTCCACCGCATCGTAGGTCCGGTCCAATGCACCGAAATCCCAGCTGGATCCCTCGAATAGCAGCTTTGGTTTTTTCGCAGTTTTTGTCTTTGCGATTTTCGTCTTTGCGGTCTTCGCCATGGAATCAGACCCTCTCGTCCTTCTTCGCGAACAGTTCGCGGAACACCGGATAGATATCCGCCGGGCTGCTGATCCGTTTCATCGCGAAGTTCTGCCATTCGTCATAAACTTGGCGATAGGAACGCCATAACTCGGCGCCCTGAGTTTCATCGTTGAAAATGTCCGCTTCGCGTTCGTCGAGGATCTCGATATAGGCGAAATACTGGCAGATTGGCATTAATACGCTTTGTAGTAAGTCGTTACATTTTGCCGAATCGCCGGAAAAGTTCTCACCGTCCGACGCCTGCGCTGCATAGATATTCCACTCCGACGGCGGGTATCGTTTCTCGACGATTTCCTGCATCTCTACCAGGGCTGTGCTGACGACAGTGCCGCCACTTTCCGTCGCGTAGAAGAAAGTCTCTTCATCGACCTCGCTCGACTCGTGCGTATGGCGGATGAAGATCACATCGATCCGGTCATACCGCCGTTTCAGGAACAGGTGCAGCAAGACGAAAAAGCGCTTTGCCAGGTCCTTTTCCCGTTCGCCCATGGATGCGGAGGTGTCCATAAGGCAGAACATGACGGCGTTTGTATTGGGCTCGGGCTTCGGTTGGAAATAATTGTAACGGACATCGAGCGGATCGATGTAGGCGATCACGCGTCGCTTACGCTGCAGTTCCTCGAGTGTTTCATGCAGTTCCTTCAACCGCGCCCATTGTTCGATCGTCGGCTCCGAGATTTTCTCCAGCGCGAAGATCTCGTGCTGTAGCTCTTGTATGCCTTCCTCTTTCGGTCTCCGCAGTGCGAGACGGCGGCCGAGGCTGCGCTGCATGGTTTGAATGACGTTGATATTCGACGGCGAGCCGGCCATGGAATAGCCCGCTCTGCGGTACTTGTTTGAAATCACTTCTTTCAGGTTGTTCTTGATCAGGTCCGGCAGTTCGAGATCTTCGAAGAAAAGATCCAGGAATTCCTCACGCGAAAGCGCGAACACGAACGTGTCCTCGTCTTCGCCTTGATCCGAACCCTCCTTGCCGCCGTCACCGCCACCGCCCGCCGGTGGTTTCTCGATCTTGTCGCCAGCTTGGAATTCCTTATTGCCCGGCAGAACGCGCTCACGATACCCGCCGGACGTGGAATGCCGGAAGGTCGGTTGCGCAATCCCCTTGGTCGGGATCGTGACGGTTTCGCCCTTGTCCGCATCCGCGATATTGCGGCCCTGGATAGCCTTGTCGACGGCTTCCTTGACCTGCGACCGGACGCGTTTGAGAAAACGCTGCCGGTTGCCAAGGCTCTTGTCCTTCGGATTGAGACGTCGGTCGATAAAATGGGGCATGTTCACCCCTTTCCCTTGAAGCGTGCTGCCTAGCCGGCCTTGTTGACCCGCATGTACCACTCGACAAGGCGCCGAACTTGACGTTCGCTATAGCCGCGCTCGGTCATCCGATCGACGAATTCGTGGTGTTTTTCGTCCGTATCCTTGTCTTTTTTGCTGCCGAAACTAATCACCGGCAGAAGATCTTCGACCTGGCCGAACATCCGTTTTTCGATGACCGTCTTGAGTTTTTCGTAGCTTGACCAGTCCGGATTGTTACCGTCGTGCTCTGCGCGGGCACGAAGCGCAAACTTAACCACTTCGTTACGGAAATCCTTCGGATTGGTAATACCCGCCGGTTTCTCGATTTTAGCGAGTTCGGCTTCCAATATCTCGCGGTCGTACATCTGGCCAGTGTCGGGATCCTTGAAATCCTGATCCTCGATCCAGGCGTCAGCATACGAGATATAGCGGTCGAAAAGGTTCTGGCCGTAATCCCTGTAGGACTCCAGATATGCCTTCTGAATTTCGTTGCCGATAAATTCCGCGTAACGCGGGGCAAGTTCCGATTTGATGAAATCGAGATAGGTGTTCTCGACGTCTTCGGCAAACTGCTCCCGCTTGATCGCATTTTCGAGCACGTACATCAGATGTACCGGATCGGCCGCGACTTCATCGAAATCGTGGTTGAAAGTCGCCGACAAAACCTTGAACGCGAACCGCGTGCTGACTCCGGTCATGCCTTCGTCGACACCGGCCGTGTCCCGGTATTCCTGAATCGATTTCGCCTTGGGGTCTGTATCCTTGAGGCTTTCGCCGTCATAGACGCGAAGCTTCGATATCAGGGTCGAATTTTCATGCTCGCGCAATCGGGTCAGGACGCTAAACCGGCTCATCAGGCTCAGCGTTTCCGGTGCGCACTGGGCTTCGCCGAGCGCACTGCTTTCCAGCAGCTTCTCATAGATCTTCGTTTCCTCGGCAACACGCAAGCAGTACGGCACCTTGACCACGCTGATCCGGTCGAGGAAAGCTTCGTTGTTCTTGTTGTTCCGAAACTGTTGCCACTCCGCCTCGTTGGAGTGGGCAACGATGATGCCGTGATAAGGCATACCGCCGATATTCTCGGTGCCCGTATAGCTCTGTTCCTGCGTTGCGGTGAGCAGGGGATGCAGAACCTTGATCGGCGCCTTGAACATCTCGACGAATTCGAGCAGGCCTTGGGTCGTGCAATTCAGTCCGCCGCTATAGCTGTAAGCATCCGGATCGTTCTGACTCAAATGTTCCAGCTTGCGGATATCGAGCTTGCCGGTGAGCGAGGAAATATCCTGATTGTTTTCGTCGCCCGGTTCGGTCTTGGTGACACCAATCTGACGAAGCCGCGACGGGAAGGTCTTGACGATCGTGAATTTGGAGATGTCGCCGCCGAATTCATCGAGCCGCTTGACCGCCCAAGGTGAAATCAGGCCGGTCAGTTTACGCTTCGGGATACCGTATTTGTCTTCGAGTAGGTCGCCCATCTGCGCGCGGTCGAACAGGCCGAGCGGGGATTCATAAAGGGGACTGATCTGGTCGCCTGCTTTGAGCACGTAAATTGGCTCGTGCTCCATGAGCGCTTTTAGATGTTCAGCGAGGGTCGATTTGCCGCCGCCGACCGGTCCGAGCAAATAAAGGATTTGTTTGCGTTCTTCGAGCCCTTGGGCCGCGTGGCGGAAGAACCCAACGATACGCTCGATCGTGTCTTCCATGCCGTATAGGTCTTTAAAGGCGGGGTAGCGTTTTATGGTGCGGTTCAGAAATATCCGCCCCAGTCGCTGATCGGCACTCGTGTCGATAACTTCGGGTTCGCCTACAGCCGCAATCATCCGCTCTGCCGCCGTAGCGTGCATAGCTGGATCCTCACGACAACCCATGAGAAAGTCTTGCAGACTTAACTCTTCCTGATTTCCGCGCTTATAGAAATCGGAAAAGACATCAAACACTTCCATATGCCGGCTCCTTCAATCCTCGATCGCGTTAAGCCCCTCTTGCAATTCGTTCCTGTCCCACTTTTCTCGCTCCTTTTGTATTAACCATAAATTAGGCTTTTTCGATCCCGCTTCCAATCACAAGAGTTTGAAAAAGCACGAAAAACAAAATGAACAAACTTTATTAAAATACATTTAAGCCGCGGAACGCATGGCGGACGGCGCGCAATTTATTTGCAGATAGGGCGTATTTATTTTTTTTCGATTGACGGATATCGACACCGGTCAGTTCATGATTTTTGGCCGATTGACGCGCGAACGAACGCACTGATTCGCTGCAGCGCGAGCCCTAGCGGTCCGGTAATGGTTCTTCTATGGTGCGGCAAATCTAGCCGTGAAGACCGGCTTCCCAAACCGGCGGAGTGATCGCCTTATGTACCGATCGGTTCAAAACCCATGACCAGAGCGCTTGCGTCCCACGGCATCGACGTTTTTACCAATCCGCGTGCCGTTGGTGCGGCACCCTTTGGCGCGCAACAGGCAGCCATACTCGACAGACAAGGGCATGCGCAGGCAATGGCCGAAATGGCGGCTTGGCCAGGCTATGCCGAAACGCCGCTCGTCAGTCTTGACGGACTGGCGGCGCGGGCCGGATTCGACCGTATCTGGTACAAGGACGAAGGGGGCCGGTTCGGCCTCGGCAGTTTCAAGGCGCTGGGCGGTGCCTATGCCGTTTTTCGCCTACTGGCGAAAGCAATTGCGGAGCGGACCGGCGCTACGGATGTCACCGCCGCGGATATTGTGTCTGGACGGTATCGCGACATTGTTTCCGGGATCACAGTGACCTGCGCCACCGATGGCAATCATGGCCGCTCGGTCGCGTGGGGGGCTAATCTCTTTGGCAGCCGATGCGTAATCTATATTCACGCCACCGTCAGCCAGAGCCGGCAGGAGGCGATCGCGGCTTTGGGAGCCGAGGTGGTTCGGACACCAGGCAATTACGACGACTCCGTGCGTGTCGCCGCCGCCGACGCCGAAACCCACAGCCGCTTCGTCGTCTCCGATACGTCCTATGACGGCTACATGGACGTGCCGCGCGACGTCATGCAGGGCTATACGGTCATGGCGGCGGAGGCGCTTGAGCAGTTGCCCGAAGGGGAGCGGCCGACTCATATCTTCGTTCAGGGCGGCGTTGGCGGATTGGCCGCCGCGATCTGTGCGCATGTTTGGGACCAATGGGGTACGGCGCGGCCGCGTTTCGTAATCGTTGAACCGGATCAGGCGGACTGCCTGTATCAGAGCGCCCGCAACGGGGGACCGACTGTTGTCACGGGTGCGCTCGATACCATCATGGCCGGGCTCGCCTGTGGCGAGGTTTCGCCGCTGGCTTGGGATATCCTCGACGCGGGGGCAGATGCGTTCGCAACGATCTCCGACGCGGCGGCGGCCGATTGCATGCGGTTGCTGGCATCGCCCGCTAAAGGAGACACGCCAATTGTAGCGGGCGAGTCGGCGGTTGCCGGGCTTGCGGGCGCGTTGATCGCGCGTGGGAGTGACACGCTATCGAAGGAACTCAATCTCGATGGTAATAGCCGCCTGCTGGTGTTCGGCAGCGAAGGGGCCACCGATCCAGCTATGTACGAAAAGATCGTTGGGCGCAGCGCCGATGCCGTGCGATCGAAAGCAGGCGGTAGCGCTTAACCTTCGCCGCGAGCGTTTTTTAAGATTGACGCGGAAGCATCGGCAAGGACCTGACAGCCGGCAACGATATCATCGTCATAGCTGTCCTCGCCGAATGCGTGGCTGATCCCCTTGATCGAGGGAATGAACAGCATGGCGCACGGCAGTTTTTCATGGATCACCATCGGGTCATGTCCGGCCGCGCTCGGCATCCGCCGCCACTTCCCGGGTGCCGTTGTCTCCGCGGCCTGTGCGATATGTTCCTGCAGATTGTCCGCCATATTCGAGGGGCGGATCGGTGTGCGGGCACTGGCAACCGCGGCTTCAATTTTGCCGCGCGCGTTGATTTCCGACACGAGGCCGCCAACGATTTCCTCGAAGGCGTCGAGCCTCGCTTCATCCTGATCGCGGAACTGTAAGGCCATTTCGGCGTGTCCCGGCACGATCGATGACGCGCCGGGTTCTATGTTGGCGCTGCCGATCGTCCACACGGTTCGCTCGTCCGCGACTTTGGGAAACTCCTCGTTGATCCGGTGGGCAACCTCGAAGAGTGCGGTTGCGGCATCGCGCCGTCGTGCCAGCGTGGTTCTGTTCGCCGTCGAAGGTGATCGTCATCCCGCGAATACCGACGATGGCCGTGACCACGCCGATCTGTTCCCCGGCATCTTCCAGATAGGCGCCCTGTTCGATATGGGCTTCGAGATACCCGACGTAACGGCCGTCTTCGATCTGCTGTCGAGGCACGTCATGCAGGCCACAAGTGCGCAACGCTTCGGCGAGCGGTGTGCCGTCGCGTCCCCTCGCTGCCGCTTCGTCTGCAGGGTCGAGGGTGCCACACCAGGAACGGCTGCCGAGACAACCGATGAAATTGCTCTCCTCGTCCTGCCAGGACACCGCGTCTACCGCCAGGTGTGCAGTTGTGGGGTCCTCGGCGCAGGCCCGAGCGATCTCCAATCCGTAAATCACGCCCAGCGCGCCGTCGAGCCAACCGCCACGCGGTTGCGTATCGGAGTGCGAACCGATGATCAGTGCCGGGCCGTCGTTGCGCGATCGTCCGAATACGTTCGCCACGCCGTCGATTGACCCATCAAGACCCGCGTCTTCGTAGCGCGCCTTGAGCCATTGGCGCGACTCAATATCAGCCTCGCTGAGCGCGGGCCGCACCACTCCCGTGTCGACGGCGCCGAACGTGCGGAGCTTGCGCAGATCGTTTAGCAGACGTTCCGCATTGATTTGTGGCATGGGTATTCTCCGGTCTGCGCGCGATTGCGGCGTTTTATAGTTGTGACGTTTAGTAGGGGCGGTCGCCGACGACGGTCGTGCGGTGCATGTGACGTCCATACTCCGGCGGCGGCGGTTCGGCGATGTGCATGCAGCAGCGATTGTCCCAGAAGACCAAATCGCGGAGCCGCCATTTGTGGCGATAGACGAATTCCGGTTGCACGCTGTGCTCGGTTAGTTCCGCCAGCAGCGCCTCGCTTTCCGCTTCATCCATGTCGAGAATGCGAACGGTATGGGAGTGACTGACATAGAGCGCCTTGCGTCCGGTCTCCGGATGGGTGCGGACGACGGGATGATGGGCCGGCGGTACTTTCGCCAACTGTTCCGGTGTGAGGGGTGGGCGCTCCTCCGCCGTATAATATTTGCGTGCACTGCCTAACAGATACTCCGCCTTTCGTCCCTCGAGCCGCACTTTGGTCGACTCGGGCAGGGTTTCATAGGCACGGTACATATTGTTGAACAACGTGTCGCCGCCCTCTGGCGGAATTTCGAGTGCATACAGTAAAGAGCCAAGGCTCGGCGTTGCGGTGTAGGAGAGATCGGAATGCCAACGCCGGCCCGCCTGAGGCAGGCCGGCGAATTCGCCGTCGTCCCTTTTTTTATTTGAAACCTTGAGAATCTCCGGGTAACCCGGCAGCAGGAATTGGTCGAAGACATGGCCGGACAAGTCGCCGAACCGCCGGCTGAATAAGATGTGCTGCTCCGGTGTGAGCTGCTGATCGCGGAACACAAGGACCATGTGTTCCAGATGGGCAGCGTGGACAGTCGAGAATGTTGCGTCATCAAGGGGCTGCGAAAGATCCAACCCAATGATTTCTGCGCCAAGCGCGTTTGAAAGGGGACGAATTTCAAACATTTGCTTTCTCCCGATACATGTCCACAGTCCGGCGTTATTCTCTATTACGGAGTACGTAGCGATCAAGGTCTGACTGCCCCCGGGGCCGCGCGCTGCAACGGCGCAGAAATTTGGAAAGCAATATGCGACAAGCAATCCTCGGCAGCATTGCCTTTATTCTCCTGACCGCTCCTGCGCTTGCGCAGGACATGAAGAAGGGTTTGAAGGCCTACAAGAGTGGCGACTATGCAACGGCGGTCAAGGAATGGCGGCCTTTGGCGGAACAGGGACATGCAGGCGCACAGTACAATCTTGGCTTCAACTATGTGCAGGGAAAAGGTGTCCCCGAGGACCTGGTCCAGGCCTATTTTTGGTTCGACCTCGCGGCGCGGCAGGGCAGAGGTATCGCGCAACAGCTCCGCGACGGCATCGCCAAGAAGATGACGGTGGAGCAGGTGCGCGATGCGCGGGCAAAGGTCAGCGCTTGGCTTGCTGCGCATCCGAAATTGCCGCCGCGCTGAGTTTGCCTCTTCTGTTACCGGTTTCCCGACCCAGATATGTCCATACTGGGTTTTCAATAGCCAACCAATCAAAGCGTAAAGGAACAGCGGCCGATGTCGCTCCTCATCCAATCTGCGATCTACCTGTCTGCCGGGGTCATCGCCGTTGCTATTTTCAGCCGGCTCGGTTTCGGCTCGGTCTTGGGATATCTGGCAGCGGGCGTTGCAATCGGCCCATGGGGATTGGCTCTTGTCGGCGATGTTGACAGCATTCTGCATTTTTCCGAGTTCGGTGTCGTTCTGCTGCTGTTCATTATCGGGCTCGAGCTGCAGCCAGCGCGTCTGTGGACGATGCGCCATGGCGTGTTCGGCGCCGGCGGCGCGCAAATGGTCTTGTGTGCGATTCCAATAGGCGGCGTTTGCCTGGCGGCAGGGTTGCCGTGGCAAACCGCGCTTACTATCGGTCTCGGGCTATCCTTATCGTCCACAGCCTTTGCACTGCAGGCGTTGGCGGAAAAGGGCCAGCTTACCGCCCAGCATGGCCGCACGGCCTTTTCTATCCTTTTGTTCCAGGATATGGCGGCAATACCGATCATTGCGATTGTTCCATTGCTGGCCAGTGTTGGAGCGTCAAGCGGCCCGCCGGGCTTCGAATCCTTCGCGAAGGTTTTTGCGATGGTGGCGGCGGTGATCCTCGTTGGACATTTTCTGCTTCGGCATGTCTTTCGTC
Source organism: Alphaproteobacteria bacterium (assembly GCA_012103325.1). Classification (GTDB taxonomy): domain Bacteria; phylum Pseudomonadota; class Alphaproteobacteria; order UBA8366. Next base: position 38,171 of record WLWY01000011.1, on the reverse strand, counting down.
TTGTCGCGCGGACAGGCGTCAGTGAGATATTCACCACGACCGCACTGCTGACGGTGATTGGTGTCGCTCTGCTCATGGAGAGCGTCGGCCTGTCCATGGCGCTTGGCGCCTTTCTCGCGGGTGTTCTTCTGGCGGACTCCGAATTCCGTCATGCCTTGGAAGCGAACATTGAGCCATTCAAAGGGCTTTTGCTTGGCTTGTTTTTCATGGCCGTTGGCATGGCTGTGAATTTTGGTCTGCTGACAACGGAGATTAGCCTGATAATCACCCTTGTCATCGCGCTTATGTCTTGCAAATTCGCGGTTCTGGTCGGCATTGGAGTCGCCGTTGGGCTTGACCGCCGGTCGACGCTCTACCTCGCGGTGTCGATCTGTCAGGGCGGCGAATTTGCATTCGTGATTTTCGGTTTAGCCGTCTCTTCCGGGGTCATGCCGGCGGCTTTATCGGAATTGCTCATCCTGGCGGTGACATTGTCCATGGCCTGTACCACCTTCTTGTTTCTTGTCTTGGAACGCATGCTTAACGCTCAAGAGACCGCATCGCGTGAGTTTGATGTTCCGGCTGTTGAGGAGAATCGAATCGTCATTGCCGGATTCGGCCGTTTCGGTCAGATCGTCGGCAGATTGCTACAGGCAAAAAAGATCGGTTTTACGGCCTTGGAAATCAGCCCGGAGCAAGTGGATTTTGTGCGGAAGTATGGCAACAAGATTTATTACGGCGATGCCTCCAGGCTCGATCTTCTTAAGGCTGCTAGAGTCGACGAAGCGGACTACTTCGTCCTGGCGATCGATAATGTTGACGCGTCGGTGCGCGCCGCTGAAACGGTGGCCCGTCATTTCCCGCATGTTCGAATATTGGCGCGGGCCCGCAACAGGGAACATGTTTATCGGCTCATGGATATCGGGGTAACCTACATATATAGGGAAACATTTTCTTCCAGCCTGGAGGCCGCCCGGGATCTGCTTACATTCACCGGTCGAACCGCGAATGAGGCAGAGAATGTTGTAGCAACGTTTCGCCGCCACGACGAAGAGCGGCTCATCCAACAGCATGGAACGCACCACGACGCTGAAAGGGTCGCCGCACAGTCGCGCGAATGGCAGAAAGAGCTGGAACAGATTTTTGAACAGGACGCAGTGGATCAAGAGGCGATTGCGGCGGGAGAGGAGGGCCAAACTACCGGCGCCGATTGATCGGCGAAGGTAACTCCAGATCTTTCCGATTCCGCACAACGGATAGAGCACTCTTTCGGGAACGTGTTTTATCTCGATATCTGGCCGTTATGAGAATTTATGTTGAGATATGTACCCGAATCGGGGTCATGTTTAATGAAATTTGCACATAATTTGTAGTCTGCTCAAAGAAAGGCTCGAAACCTGTAGCGAATATACTGAAGCGCTATCTTGAGGGGGTTATGGAAAGCAATCGCATAAAACATTTGCGCACGCAGCGACGGATTTCTCAAACAGAGCTTGGAAAAATGTTGAACTCCGGGCGATCTACGGTCGTTAAACTGGAGCGCGGTGAAATGCGGTTAACGACCGAATGGATGGCACGGATCGCACGCGCGTTAGAATGTGAGCCCGCGGATCTGCTACCGAGTGCGGAGGATAAGCAGGTTCCCATCGTCGGATATGTTGGCGTTGACGCGGAAGTCATCCTTGTCGACGACAACAGCGCGCAAACGGTGATTTGTCCACGGGGTCTTGATCCGGAACAGACGATAGCTATCGAAGTGCGCGAAGGTTCTATGTTTCCCATAGAGGACGGCTGGGTGTTGTTTTTTACCCGTTCTTACGAAGGCGTTCCAATCGATGCGGTTGGTCACTTTTGTGCCGTGAAGATTGCGAACAGTGGCGCAATGTTGGTCAAGCATTTACGCCTCGGGTCTCAAGCCAATCGTTTCACGCTGTTTTCCGCCAGCGCGGGACCGCTTGAAAATATCGCACTCGATTGGGCGGCGCGCATTCGCGCGATGCTGCCGCCGGATTTGGCTCGGCCGACTACCTCTCGTTCAACTTCTGGCGACATACGTGATACCGCCGACCGTGTCGATGCCGTGCTGGCCGCTCATGGCGTTGATTTGTCCAGTGAGGAACGCGAGGCTTTGACACGAGATATTCATGACAAAATTATAAACGCTGCCAAGCCGCCCCATAACGTGTCGTAGACCTGCAACGCAGTGCGCGACATGACAAAAAAAGATCTTCGCCGCTATACAGTCGCCGACGATAGCTGGCGCCTTCTCGGGTTAGGGATTGCCAGCGAAGATATTGTGAAAGCGCGCGCGCGCGCGACTTTCGCAGCCAGTCTACATTCCGTGTTTCGCGATGAATTTGGTGCCGACGGCGAAATAATTGCCGCGATGTTTTGCGAGGCCAATCGACAGCTGGAAATGAAACTGGTATCTGTCGATATCCAAGGACTTGCAAACGGTCTGGGTTGGAAATATGCGACGACACACGATCGTTGCAGAAGGCTAAAGGAAAAAGGTCACCTCATTATGGGAAAGACCGGTCGGCATACGGCAATTTCTTGGACGGACGAGACGCTGGTCCGCATTATCGGTGCATTCAATCGCGTGAGTTACGACCAGCCGCTCTAAGTCATAACTAAATTTCACTGTTAGGAAACGTAGTGCATGCAATGTATTACATGAAAGTAATGTTAAAAGTAGACGGGCGATTAAAAATTTCTAACATTGCGTTTAGTTTCTTTTGTATTCTGTAGCCAACCAATGGAACTGCCACCAGACATACACCCGGACATAACCAGACTTTTCGCTTACTACGGCAAAGTCGCAGCGGCGGACGCTCTACCGAGCATTCACAATATTGATCCACTCCACCTTCCAGGTATTGTTGACGGAATTGTATTGATCGACGTCCGACGCAGACCTTACCGTTTCCGGAATCGCTACGCCGGAGTCAGAATCGAATCGTTCGCCGGCGAGTCAATAAAAGGCTGGCCTTTTGCCGCACATTTGCGAGGCGATCTTCGTCGCAATGTCGAATTAAATCTTATCAATGTTGTAAAGACTAAGCAGCCCACTTGGCGCCGAGGTAAGCCGATGATTCGATTTGACCGCGCTAACGTGGAACTTGAAAGAGTTTATCTGCCGCTGGCGTCAGATGGTCAGACGGTCGATTCTATTTTAAGTTTTACGATTCATAGAAGGGTTACTCGTCCTGCAGATCAGAGGTTTGAAAAGCCGATTAAGCTCTGGACGCGTTAAATTTTCACTCTGTATTTCTGATTATTCACAATGCTAAAGAAAAAATTCCTAGCCCAAATATCGGATTACGTTACAAATTTCTTAGACAAATTGAAAACGCCTTCATAGCGTGAACGCTCAATTTAGGAATGGCTTTGTAGTCAGGTTGTAGCTGTAGAATGCAGCATTGTTCACGTTTAGAGGGTGCGGTATGTCAGAAGCGGTTGACCCGGTAGAGACGCTCGTCTTGCAATATTTGAGCAAGCGTTTTTCCGAGGCTGGGCTTGTTTTTACGCCTGCACCTATCGCTAAGGCTCAGATTGCATATGAACGGCATATCTATTTAAGGCGCAGCGGGGACCATATTTATGGCTCGCTTGCCACAGAACTAGCAGAGATACAGCATGTTTGACCGGTAGGGCGATCCCTCTACGCCAACTGGCACCAGCGAATTTTGTCCCAGACAAGCATGGGATATGTCACTACAGCAATGATTTCGTGCTGAATGGGTATGCTCTCGGATAAAAAAGGGGTCGAGCCCGCTTCGCTCGACCCCTTAATTGTATTGGCTCCGCGGGCAGGACTCGAACCTGCGACAAGGTGGTTAACAGCCACCTGCTCTACCAACTGAGCTACCGCGGATCAGTAGCGCGCGGCTTATATCAGACCCGTGCGACCTTGCAAAGGCCTGCCGCACCATCATTCGCTGCGTCTTCGCTATGGAGGTGCGAGCCGGAATCGAACCGGCGTGCGTGGATTTGCAATCCACTGCCTAACCACTCGGCCATCGCACCACAATACACGGCGCGTGATATAGGCCGGGCTCGCAGGCCGGTCAAGTCGACCTCGACGGTGCGCACGGTTGGATTGTCATCGTATCTTGCTGGCGATATAACAATGCCGTGTCGCTTGCATTCTGCGTCTTCCATATGTTTTTAACCATTTTCTTCGATGTTGGAAGATGACGTGAAAGTGCAGCGACGGAAATTAGCCCGGTTGGAGCCACCAGGAGACAGCCATCGATGAAGTTTGAAGACGCCCGACGCATCATGGTCGAAAGCCAGTTGCGCCCGAACAGGGTTACCGATGAAGCCGTGCTAACGGCCATGGGATCGCTGCCACGCGAATTGTTCGTACCTGAAACCCTGCGGTCGATTGCCTATGTCGACGAGGATTTGGAAATCGCTTCCGGCCGCTGCATCATGGAACCGCTGATTTTGGCGCGTCTGGTGCAGGCGGCTGCGCCGGAAAAGGGCGATGTTGCGCTTGTTGTCGGGGCGGGAAGCGGATATGCCGCTGCGGTATTTGCTCGTCTATGCGATACCGTTTTCGCTCTTGAGAGCGATGCCGCTCTTGCTGCATCGGCGACGACACTGCTCTCGGAACTGGTACTGGACAACGTGGTCGTCGTTGAGGGAAGTCTTGCCGAGGGCCTGCCCAAGCAAGGGCCATTCAACGTTATCCTCTTTAATGGAGGAATTAACGATGTGCCGGAGACGGTGGCGGGCCAGCTTGCGGACGGCGGGCGTCTTGTTGCCGTTTTGGGGGGAGAGAATGGTGTTGGGCGCGCGACGTTGGCGCAACGCGGAGGCGCAGGTGTTTCGAAACGAGTTTTATTCGATGCGTCGATCCCAGTCTTGCCGGAATTTAGAAACGAAGCAGGTTTTGTGTTTTAGTACTGTTTAATGTCAATATTTTGTGGTTTATTCCGCAGTAGTACCATGCCGGGAATCTGGCGGGATTCTATGGTCCGGAATTGTAGTAGAAGCAAAGGGTGTGGCTTTGCTCGTGCGAGCCACGCCGGAAAAGGAACGATCATGCGGCGGGCTTCCGTCTTTTCGATATTCTTGGCGGCTTTCGCGGCCCTGGTAACGGGTTCGGCGTATGGCGCGGATCCTCTTATGGATGCGTTGGCGCTCGCCTATAAGAATAACCCTACTTTGGAAGCCCAGCGCGCGAAGCTGCGGTCGGTGGACGAAGGGGTTCCGCAGGCGGTCTCCGGGTGGCGTCCGGATGTTCGCTTTACTGCGGATGTTGCAAAGCTGCGCCGCCGCACGAACAGTACCGGTGGTTTCGGTTCCGGGGACGATACGCGAACGACCTACTCCGGTGGGTTTCGGGTTACGCAAAACCTGTACGCTGGTGGAACGACGGAAGCCGAAATTAGACAGGCAAAACACGAAATAAGTGCCGAACGCGCCCGATTGATGACGACCGAACAGCAAGTGCTGCTCGATGCCGTGACGGCCTATATGAACGTCTTTCGTGAAGAAGCCGTGCTGAAGCTGAATATCGGCAACGAACAGGTGTTGGCTCGGCAGCTACAGGCGACACGCGATCGGTTCAATGTCGGCGAGGTGACGCGCACCGACGTGGCGCAAGCCGAGTCGCGTCTGGCGCGGGCCACCGCTGAACGCATTCAGGCCGAAGGCGATTTGGAGGTCAGTCGCGCGTTTTTCGAACAGATCGTCGGTGTGAAACCGGCGACGGTTCCAAATCCTGGCTATCCGCCGTCACTACCCGCTGAAATTACGGACGCCGTGGAGCTGGCACGAGAAGGGAATCCCGCCGTGATTAGCGCGACATTTGATGAACGCGCTGCTCGGGAGGTTGTCGAAGGTGTGAAAGGCGAGCTGCTGCCTTCGGTTGATCTCGTTGGCGATGCATCGCGCAGTCGAAATGAGGGAACGCCCGACCGCACTGTCGATGATGTTACGGTTACCGCCGAGTTGACAATCCCTATTTATCAGCAAGGTAGCGTATCGAGCCGGATCCGCGAAGCGGTTCAGCTTGCCGGTGAAAACCGGCTTCAGGTCGAAGAAGCGCGCCGTGCAGCTATCGAAGATGCAGCGAGTGGCTTTGAGCAGCTGTTAACCGAACGCGCAAGTATTAAGTCGCGGGAGGCTGAAGTTCGAGCCGCGAAAATCGCTTTGGAAGGTGTCGAGCAGGAAGCGGCTGTCGGATCCCGCACCGTCTTGGATGTGCTGGATGCGGAGCAGGAACTGTTGGACGCCCAAGTGAACCTCGTGACGGATCAGCGCAATGCGATCGTTGCCGCCTATGAACTGCTTGCAGCGGTGGGGAGGCTGACGGCGCGCGACTTAGGGCTGCCGGTCGATTTGTACGATCAAAAGGCACATTACCTTCGGGTTCGCAGTAGGCTTTGGGGTTTTGACTCTGAACCGGCGAAGAGCGAAGGGTCGAAGAAGAAATAGTATGATGAACGGCCAAGCGGAAGTGACTACCGGTTTGCCTAATATGGCGTGGGTCACAGGCCAACTGTTTGACGTGCTGGACGGGAAGGGCAAGAGATGAGCGACGACGCGGGCCAAGAACCGTCGATGGAGGAAATTCTAGCCTCCATTCGAAAGATTATTTCGGAGGACGGTGAAGAAGGGGAAGAAGGCGAAGCGGAAGAGGCCGCCGAGGCTGCGCCGGAACCTGAGCCAGAACCGGAACCCGAGCCAGAACCGGAACCTGAGCCCGAGCCCGAGCCGGAACCTGAGCCCGAGCCCGAGCCCGAGCCCGAGCCGGAACCTGAGCCCGAGCCGGTAATGGAGGAGGACGACGCGCTTGAACTGATGGACGAGTTTGAGCCGGCTGATGAAATTGCGCTCGTTGATGAAGTTATTGAGGAAAGCGAGACGCTCATTTCCGCCTCTGCGACGGCGGCGGGTGCCTCGGCGTTTTCGCAGTTAGGCGCTGGTGATCCGAATTTGCTCTTGGGCCGGGCGGACAAGACGTTGGAAGCGCTGGTCAAGGAAGTGATGCGGCCGCTTCTCAGTCACTGGCTCGAGGCGAATTTGCCCGAGATGGTGGAACGGCTTGTACAGCGCGAGATTGAAAAGATGTCCAAAAAATAGGCTGACGATTAACAGTTCGCCGTGCGACGTTGCCGGGCTATACGCGTGAGCACAAATAACGAAATACAAAAAAGGACGTTCAGCGATGCTGGACAAGACATATCGACCGGATGCGGTCGAAACCAAACACTATGAGCGCTGGAACGATTTCGGCGCTTTCGCCTGTGGCCGCAATAAGAATGCGCAGCCTTATACGATCGTTATTCCGCCACCGAACGTCACCGGCAGCCTGCATATCGGTCATGCGCTGAACAATACCCTGCAGGATATCCTGATCCGCTATGAGCGCATGCGCGGCCGGGATGTGCTTTGGCAGCCTGGCATGGATCACGCGGGCATTGCGACGCAGATGGTCGTTGAGCGCCAGCTCGAAGAGGCCGGGTCGTCCCGCAAGGAAATCGGCCGGGATCAGTTCATCGAGACGGTTTGGGACTGGAAGGCGACATCCGGCGGCACGATTCTGCGACAGCTGCAGCGACTTGGCGCTTCCTGCGATTGGAGCCGTGAACGCTTCACGATGGACGAGGGGCTTAGCGCGGCTGTGCGCAAGGTCTTTGTCGATCTGCACCGCGAAGGCTTGATCTACAAGGATCAACGGCTCGTCAATTGGGATCCCAAACTGCAGACGGCGATTTCCGACCTCGAGGTACAGCAGCAAGAGGTGAACGGAAAGCTCTGGTACTTCAAATATCCCGTCGAAGGAGAGGCGGACAGATATCTTACGGTTGCGACAACCCGTCCGGAAACCATGCTGGGCGACACTGCCGTTGCGGTTCATCCCGACGACGACCGTTATAAGGATCTTATCGGGAAACACTGCGCTCTTCCGCTCGTGGGGCGTCGGTTGATTATCGTCGCTGATGAGCACGCCGACCCGGAGCAGGGATCGGGCGCCGTGAAGATTACGCCGGCGCATGATTTCAACGATTTCGAGGTCGGCCGTCGGCACGACCTGGAGATGGTCAACATCTTCGATGTCGAGGCCTGCATCAACGAGAATGCGCCGGAGAAATATCGCGGCATGGACCGCTTTACCGCCCGCGAAGCCATCGTCGCTGACATGGAAGCGCTTGGCTATCTGGACCGGGTCGAGGAACAACTTCATACAGTTCCCTATGGCGACCGCGGTGGCGTTCCGATCGAGCCCTATCTCACCGAGCAGTGGTATGTGGACGCCAAGACTCTGGCCAAGCCCGCTATCAAAGCGGTCGAGCAAGGCAAGGTCAAGTTCGTGCCGGCGAACTGGGACAAGACCTATTTCGAATGGATGCGCAATATTCAGCCCTGGTGCATCTCCCGCCAGCTCTGGTGGGGACATCAGATTCCGGCCTGGTACGGTCCCGATGGCGAGATCTTCGTGGCGTTGGATGAAGCCGACGCGTCGAAGGCAGCGGAAGCGCATTACGGCAAGGCAACCCCGCTGACACAAGACGAGGACGTACTCGACACCTGGTTCTCGTCCGGTCTATGGCCCTTCTCGACATTGGGCTGGCCGGAACAGACGCCGGAGCTGGAGCGCTACTATCCGACCGATGTGTTGGTGACCGGTTTCGACATTATCTTCTTCTGGGTTGCGCGCATGATGATGCTCGGCATCCATTTCATGGGCGAGGTGCCATTCCGGACCGTTTATGTCCATGCGCTCGTGCGCGATGCGAGCGGCCAGAAGATGTCCAAGTCGAAGGGCAATATCATCGACCCGTTGGAATTGATCGATCAATTCGGCGGCGATGCGTTGCGCTTTACTCTGGCGGCGCTGGCGGCACCGGGCCGCGACATCAAACTGTCTGGGGCCCGGGTCGAGGGGTCGCGGAATTTTGCAACGAAACTGTGGAACGCGGCTCGTTTTTGCGAAATGAACGAATGCGCGCCGGTCGCCAGTTTCGATCCGGCGTCCTGTACGCAAACGCTGAACCGTTGGATCGTGGGCGAAGTCGCACGCTGCTCCCGCGACATATCAAAGAGCATAGAGGCATATCGCTTCAACGACGCGGCTCAAACACTCTATCAGTTCATCTGGGGCTCGTTCTGCGATTGGCATTTGGAGTTTTCCAAATCGCTTCTCAGTGGCGGCGATGAAGCCGCGCGAGACGAAACGCGGGCCGCGACCGGCTGGGTCATGGTCCAACTGCTGCGGATGCTGCATCCGTTTATGCCTTTTATTACGGAGGAGCTGTGGACGCAGTTCGGTGGAGAAGGGGACGGCATGCTGATCCTCGAATCCTGGCCGGAATTCGGCGATGCGTTGGATGATGATGCGGCACGGGCAGAAATGGATTGGGTCATTGGGCTGATTTCCGGTGTCCGTTCGGTACGCTCGGAAATGAATGTGCCGCCGGCAGCGCGGATACCGTTAATTTTGACCGGTGCAAGCGCGCCGAGTGCCGCATGGCTTGACAGACATTCAACTTTAATCGAACGCCTTGCCCGTCTGGATTCGGTTTCGACTGGCGATGCCATTCCGGAAGGGGCGGTGCAGCTTGTGCATGACGACGCGACGGTTGCGCTACCGATTGCCGGTGTTATCGATATCGCGCAGGAACAGGCGCGACTCAAAACGGCGATCGCCAAGTCCGACGGCGACATTGGTAAGCTTGAGAAGAAACTTGGCAATGCCCAGTTCCTCGCTAAGGCGCCGGAAACGGTGGTCGAGGAACAAAAGGAACGCCTGTCGGCATCGCAGTCCACACGCGCGAAACTGGCTGACGCCTTGGAGCGGTTGTCAGCGGCCTTGTAACGTTTTCGCTACAGGGGCGTGCAATCTGCCGGATGATCTGCCATACGGTTCTTTTCCAATAGGTCGTGTCTATAGATCCTTCGACGGAGCGGTAATGAACTTTCCATTTCGTTTGGCGGCTGCCGTCGTATCGCTCGGCTTGTCCTCGTTTTTGGCCTCGCCCGCGCTGGCGCACGCGTTCGGCCAGCGCTACGACCTTCCCGCCCCCTTGGGACTGTATCTCGGTGGGGCCGGTGCGGCGGTCGCATTATCTTTCATTGTGATGGCCTTCGTCCTGCGGGGGGACGGCACGCGGACATTTCCTGTGGTCAACTTATCGGCCGTACCGGTTTTAGGGGCGGGCGCCATGACCGCCGCCGTTCTTTTGCGGGTCATTTCTGTTGCGATCTTTTTGCTGGTCCTGGCAGCCGGCTTTCTTGGCGTTCAGAATCCGCTGAAGAATTTTGCTCCGACAATGGTTTGGATTATTTGGTGGATTGGTTTGGTTATCGTTTCCGCACTGTTTGGCGACCTTTGGAAGGTCATCAACCCGTGGGGTGTCGTATTTGGCTGGGTAGAGCGGCTCATAGGGCAAGCGTCGCCGCATAGGCGGTATCCAGAATGGCTTGGGACGTGGCCGGCAGTCGCGCTATTTGCGCTCTTTGCCTGGCTTGAGCTGGTTTCGGAGGTTGGCGAATCGCCGCGCCAACTCGCCTATCTTGTCGTCATCTACTCCATCATCACGTGGTGGGGCATGGCGGTGTACGGTCGCGAGACATGGTTGACGCGAGGGGAGGCCTTCACGGTTGCTTTCTCCCTCTTTGCGCGCTTCGCGCCGATGGGCGCGGGAGACACCATGCCAGGACAGCACAGCGCCCCAGGGAACTGGATCTTGCGTCCACCGGCGGTTGGCTTGCTGACGGCGCGCCCCGTATCCTTGTCCCTCGCCGCGTTCGTGCTGCTTATCCTGTCCACCGTGACGTTCGACGGATTTCTGGAGACACCGGCGTGGGGCGCAACGCTGCAATGGATTGCCGAAGATGCAACATTGCGTCCCTTACTGATCGCGCTGCAGGAAAGCGGGCTCAATCTCCATAAGACGGTCAAGACGGTGGCGCTTATCCTGTTCCCGCTCGGATTTGCCAGTGCATTTGTCTGTTTTTGCTTTCTTGTGGCGTGGGCTGGCGGTGCGCCTTCGGTGCGTGGAATCGCTGGATTCTTTGTTCTCACTTTGGTGCCGATCGCTATCGCGTATCACGTCGCTCACTATCTGTCGTACCTCTTGCTCACGGGGCAGCAGATCATTCCGCTTCTGTCGGATCCCTTCGGGATGGGCTGGGATATTTTCGGGACCGCGGCCTATAAGATCGATATCGGCATCGTCGGTGCAAAATTCGTTTGGTATCTGTCGGTGGTATCGATTGTCGGCGGACATCTCATCGCCGTCTATCTCGCACATATCATGGCGCTACGGGTGTTTCCGACTGCTCGTGCGGCGTTGTACAGTCAGATTCCAATGATGGTGCTGATGGTCGGCTATACGGTTCTCAGCTTGTGGATACTATCGCAGCCCGTTGTTGAAACGGGTATGCCGGGAAGCTGAAATGACAGAAAAGAACGCGAACTCAACGGCGAAGGTGCCCTGGGACCCAAAGCGGGCGGAAGCCTGGGACAAGTGGTTCCCCGTGTTGGAACGGGGCGCACAGATATTGAGCGACCGCCTTGTGGAACTCGCCAATATCGGCCCTGGCGACCGCGTGCTCGACGTGGCGACCGGACTTGGCGAACCGGCGGCGACCGCCGCGAGGCGGGTCGGCGCGGATGGTCATGTTGATGGCGTCGATCTTTCTCCCGGCATGTTGGAGTTCGCTCGCCGCCGCGCCGCAAGGCTTGGTTTGGAAAATATTGCGTTTCGCGAAGCGGATGCGGATCAACTCGATATATCAGAAGGAATTTATGACGCGATAATATGTCGTTGGGGGCTGATGTTTATGTCGGACCTTAAATCAACACTCGAATCATTCCGTGCATTGCTGAAGCCGGAGAAGCGTATTGCCGCCGCTATTTGGGGACCGCCTGAAGATGCGCCAGCGCTCAGCCTCGGAAATAGGATCGTTCTTGCGGCGCTGGAGCTGCCGCCGCCTCAAGAGGGTGCGGGAACTCCTTTTGCCTTGTGCGATGTGGGTTCGGCATTGGCGACATTTGAAGCGGCGGGGTTTCGCGGCGTTAACGGCGAATGGCTCACCGTCACGTACACCTTCGAATCCGCCGAGGAGTTCACTCAGTTTCGGCGTGAACGTTCGAAGCCGCTGGAGGACAGGATCGCGCATTTCCCCAGCGACCGCCGGGAGGCCGCGTGGCAGGCGGTCACCGAAGCTGCGCGCCAGTTCGCCGATACGAACGGAGTCGTGCGAATGGAGAACCGCACCTACTGCATTTCCGCGCAGCGATAGGATGGATCGAACGTCTACGCCCGTATCTGACATAGCCGGTCTGCTTGCCCAAGCCGACGAAGAAGTAAGCGCGGGTCGTCAGGACAAGGCCTTTGTCCTCTTTGGGTCGGTGCTTGCCGCTGAACCGCGCAATCTCGATGCCCTAAAAGGGGCCGGGCGGGCGCTGCTGGCGATCCGGCGGCTAAACGATTCCGCAGAGACTTGGGAGGCAGCCTATGAGGTCGCCCCCGACGATCCCGAAGTGTTGTTCCAATGCGGTGTCATGCAATTTCGCCGAGGTGCAATGGATGCGGCGTGCGAATATTTTGATCGAGCGCTGGCAGGTCAGCCCACTCATTACGGCGCGCGCGGTATGCGGCTGTTGGCCATGTTTTATCAGGACTCGGACAATGGGGCGGCGATCTGGCGGGCGCAGCAGGACTGGGGACGGCAACGGCCGGCGGCCCCTTTAAGGACCGTGTATGAAAACGATCCGGACCCTGATCGGCCGCTGCGGATCGGCTATGTTTCGTCGGATTTCCGCGCCCATTCGGTTGGCTTCAACCTGCTGCCAATCTATCAGCGGCGCGACCGGGAACGTTTTCGCCTTTACTCTTATGCCGAGGTTCCCCAGCCCGATGCTGCGACGCGGTTGTTCGAAGAAGCAAGCGACGTTTGGCATTCGACCGTCGGCTTGAGCGATGTCGAGGTCGCCGAAATTATTGTCGCCGACAAGATTGATATCCTTGTGATTCTGGCCGGGCATCTCGACGAGAACCGCCCTTATATCGCGCGCTATCGGCCGGCGCCCATTCAGATCAACCAGTATGACATTTGTTCTTCGGCAATGGATGAATATGACTACTTCATCGGTGATCGGGTGGTGACGCCGCGCGGCGGCGGGGAGCGATTTTCCGAGCGCGTAATCCGGCTGCCGACTTTCTCCGCCCATACGATACCTGCCGAAGCGCCGGCGCAGGGTCCGCTTCCGGCCCTACGCAATGGCTACGTCACCTTTGGTTCGTTCAACGCGCCGCAAAAGATATCCGACCGCAGTATCGATACGTGGGCGGCGTTGCTCCACGCCATACCAGCGTCCCGTCTGGTCTTAAAGCATTTCGAGGCTTACAGCGAAACCGCGACGCGGACGCGTATCCTGAATCGGCTTGCCGAACGGGGAATAGGCGCTGATCGTGCGACGGTGCTCGATGCGGTTGATCGTCGTTCGGAGCATCTGCGCGCCTATGATCAAATTGACATTGCGCTTGATTCGTTTCCGTTCAGTGGCGCGACGACAACGTATGAGGCGCTGCTCATGGGCGTGCCGGTGATCACGCTCGCTGGTGACCGTTTCGTGTCGCGCTGCTCGGCCGCGACTCTGGACGCCGCGGGGCTTGGCGTGTGCATCGCGCATGACACCGACAGTTACGTGGCGCGTGCGGTCGAACTTGCTTCCGACGCCGAACGTCTTGCGGTAATCCGCGGCCGATTGCGCCAGGCGCTTACCCAGTCCCGTGTGTGCGATGCGGACCAATATGTTCGAAATCTCGGCCGTGTTCACCGCGCGGTCTGGCGCCGCTGGTGCTTCCGATCTCAAAACTCCAGTTAGAAGTCCTGCAGTCCGCTCAGGCCGCGTCCGAAATCTCGCACCAGACCGGTGTGTGGTCGGAAGCTTTTTCCTTGCCGCGCGGGACGCGGTCAATTTCACAGGCGACGAGGCGATCGGCGGCTTGCGGTGAGAGCAGGAGATGGTCGATCCGCACACCTTCGTCGCGCTGCCAACGGCCGCGCTGATAGTCCCAGAAGCTGTACGCGCCGATTTCCTTGTGCAAGGTCCGCCACGCCTCTGTAACGCCCATATTTAGGATCGCGCGGAAACGGGCACGGGATTCCGGCCGACATAGGGCGTCGTCCGCCCATCCTTCGGGGTCGTAAACGTCGTCGTCGTTGGGGACGACGTTGTAATCGCCGCCCAACACGAAGGGACGTTCCTGCGGTATCAGTGTATCGCGGACATAGGTGACGAGCCGGTCCATCCAGTCGAGCTTATAGGGAAATTTGTCCGTATCCGTCGGGTTTCCGTTCGGGAGGTAGATTGACGCGACCCGCACGCCCTGAATTGTCGCTTCGATGTAGCGGGCCTGCGTATCTTCGTCGTCGCCGGGAAGCCCCATGACCACGTCTTCGATGGGCGTTCGCGATAGAATCGCGACGCCGTTGTAGCTTTTTTGTCCGTGAACGGCCATTTCATAGCCAAGCCCACTGATTTCCAAGCTGGGAAAATCCTCGGGGACGGTTTTGATTTCCTGCAGCAGCGCGACGTCGGGCGCGGCGTCTTCGAGCCATTCCAAGACGCGGGGCAGGCGGGCCTTGATCGAGTTGACGTTGAAAGTGGCGATTTTCACCGGGGTCAGGTCGAAAACGACGTGCCGCAGCCGCAGGACGCCGTAGCGTTGGGATTGTTGATCTGGAACGAGGCACCGACCATATCGTCGACGAAATCGATTTGAGATCCGCCAAGCAGGTCCATGGACACGCTGTCGATAACAACCTTTACATCGTCATCGCCAAAAATCCGGTCGTCATCGCTGACGGTGCTTTCGAAATCGAAGCCGTATTGATAGCCTGCACAGCCGCCGCCCGATACTTTTACGCGCAACATTTGTTCTGAATTCTCGTCTTGTGAGAATATTTCGCGAAGACGCTTCTTTGCCGTCTCGGAAATCGTGAATGTGGCTTCCGCGGTCAGGGTATCGGATGCAAACGGGTCTGACATGTCTTTCTCCTGCGCAGCGTGATATGCGGCACGCTCCAACTAGCAGTTTACCACAGCCTATGTAGCGCGCTAAGAGGTTATGTCAATTGGCGTTTGTTGAGGGTTAAAGATGGATGGTGCTGCCGCGGTCTATGCGACGAAAGCCTCGGAATCTAGGGGGCGGCAGCATAATGAGCCTGAAAGTCGGCGCCGCACACCGTTTCAGCGCGACCGGGACCGCATAATCCATGCGACTGCCTTCCGGCGTCTTAAGCATAAAACCCAAGTCTTTATCGCTCCGGAGGGGGATCATTTCCGTACCCGGTTAACCCATAGTCTGGAAGTATCGCAGATCGCGCGGTCCCTCAGCCGCGCTCTCGGCCTCGACGAAGACCTCACCGAAGCCTTGGCCTTGGCTCATGATTTCGGACACCCACCCTTTGGCCATGCCGGCGAGGATGCCTTGGATCGCGCCATGGCAAGCTTTGGGGGGTTCGATCACAACGATCAGACCCTGCGCGTCCTGCATCGGTTGGAAAACCGCTATCCAAACTTCGATGGGCTGAATTTGACGTGGGAGACCCTGGAGGGCGTCGTAAAGCACAATGGGCCATTACGAGGGCCTTATTCGGACGGTAAGCCGATACCGCCAAGCATCGCTGCGCTGGACCGGGAGTTTCCTCTGGATTTGGACACGTTCCCGGGACCGGAAGCGCAGGTCGCCGCCATTGCCGACGACATCGCCTACAATAATCACGACCTGGATGACGGCTTTCGGGCTGGAATCTTTGTCATCAGCGATTTGGCCGGTGTCCCTCATGTCGCAGATGTGTTTGAGGCGGTACGGGCGCAGTATCCGGCAGTCGCCGAGACACGGGTGGTTCATGAAGCGGTACGCCGCCTTATCGGCGAAATGGTGGAGGATGTGATTGCGGAGACTCTGCAGCGGCTCGTGGCCGCGCAGCCGTCAAACGCACCGGAAATTCGCCAATTGGACCATCCCGTTGTTGCGTTCTCCCCAGCGATGAGCGAGAAAGAGCGCGCGTTGAAGGCATTGTTATATAGCCGGATGTACCGGCATGACGCGGTCGTCGCGGAAACTGATCGCGCGCGCGAAATCGTGGCTGAGTTGTTCTCCTATTTAGTTAACGAGCCGCGATATTTGCCGGAGGAATGGCGTCGTGAAACGGTGCAGCCGGATACCGAAGGTACGGCACGGATCGTTTGCGACTATATTGCCGGAATGACGGATCAATTCGCGCTGCGCCTGCACCGCCGGATTGTGGAAGGAAAGTTTTGAGCCGTTGAATATTTTTAGCAATTTTCGAAGCGAAATTGTCCAGATCGTTGAAGGACTTGCCGCGGATAACGCGTTGCCGCAGGCGCTGGATTTGTCGCGCATCGCCGTGGATGTCCCGCGGGAAGCCGCGTTTGGTGACTTATCGACCAATGCGGCGATGGTGCTGTCCAAACCGGCGGGGATGAAGCCTCGAGATCTCGCCGCGCTGCTCGTCGAGAAAATGATCGATGTCGAAGGCGTCGTGTCGGCTGACGTGGCTGGTCCCGGGTTCATCAATATCCGTCTTGAAGACGCGGTTTGGCGGCGCTGTCTTGCCGAGATATTGGCCGTTGGCAAGGCGTACGGCGATTCTGATATCGGCGGCGGGGAAGCCGTCAACGTGGAGTTCGTATCCGCCAACCCGACCGGTCCACTGCATATCGGTCACGCCCGCGGATCGGTATTCGGCGATGTGCTGGCGTCGCTGTTTCAGAAGGCAGGGTACGCCGTTACGCGCGAATATTACATTAACGATGCCGGTACGCAGGTCGATGTTCTCGCCCGCTCTGTCCATCTCCGCTACCGGGAGGCGCTGGGCGATGATATTGGCGATATTCCGGAGGGGTTATATCCCGGCGATTATCTGCAGCCGGTCGGTGCGGCGTTGGCGGATCGTGAGGGAGACCGTTGGAAGGACGCGACGGAAGCCGAATGGCTGCTGGACATTCGCGCCTACGCCATCGACGCCATGATGGCGCTGGTGCGGGAAGATTTGGCGGCGCTCGGCGTCCGCCAAGACGTTTTTACGTCCGAGCGGCAGTTGGTCGAGGCGGGCAAAGTCGATGCGGTACTTGAGACCCTTACCGGCCGGGATTTGATCTATACCGGCGTTCTGGAGCCTCCAAAAGGTAAAAAGCCGGACGATTGGGAGCCCCGGCCCCAAACGCTGTTTCGCGCCATCGAATTCGGCGACGAGGTCGACCGTCCCCTGAAGAAGTCCGACGGCAGCTGGACCTATTTCGCATCCGACATCGCTTATCATCAGGACAAATATGCGCGGGGATTCAAGACCCTGATTGACGTCTGGGGTGCCGATCACGGTGGGTACGTGAAGCGGATGACCGCGGCGACCAAAGCAATCAGCGAAGGGGCGGCGACGCTGGAGGTGAAAATTTGCCAGATCGTCAAGCTGCTGGATAAGGGCGAGCCGGTGAAGATGTCGAAGCGGGCGGGGACCTTCGTCACCTTGCGCGATCTCATCGACGAGGTCGGCGCGGATGTCGTCCGGTTCATCATGCTGACCCGCAGCAACGACGCGCCGTTGGACTTCGATTTGGCAAAGGTCACGGAGCAGTCGCGCGACAATCCGGTGTTTTACGTTCAGTACGCCCATGCCCGTTGTCATTCGGTCGCCCGCATGGCTGCGGATGCGTTTCCGGAGCTGGAGAGTCGCGATGACGGTGCCGCCAATCTCGAGCTGCTGGAAGACGAGGCGGAGCTCGCACTGATCAAACTGATGGCGCAATGGCCGAGAATCGTCGAAAGTGCGGCTCAGGCCCATGAACCGCACCGAATCGCCTATTATCTATACGATCTGGCGGCTGCGTTTCATGGTCTCTGGACGAAAGGAAAAGAGCAGTCCGAGTTGCGGTTTATTGTTGAGAATGATGTTGCGCATACGGCTGCGCGTTTGGCGCTGGTGCGAGGCGTGCGGACAGTGATTGCGTCGGGGCTCGAACTTATGGGCGTTACGCCGGTCGAGGAACTGCGTTGATGAGCAACGAATCCGATTCGATCGAGACTGAGTTGGCGGAACTCGACGCCGAAGAAAACAAGCCGCCTGCAGGCGCGGTGCGCCGCTTTTTGCCAATTGCGCTCGCTGTCGTGACGCTCGTGAGTTTCGGTGGTGTCGTTTGGTATGCCTACAGCACGGGCATTCGCGAAGGCAGCGAGTTTGCCGCGCCAACACTGAAGCCCGACGGCCCCAGTAAGGTGGCGCCTAGGAATCCCGGTGGTCAGCAGATTGCCGACCAGGACAAGCTTGTTTACGGGAAGATCGATAAATCCGGGGAAGGGCGCACAGTTGAGCGTTTATTGCCGCCGCCGGAAAACCCGCTGCCCGCACCCGTAGCGAAGAAATCTGTCGCACCGCCGCCCCTCCCGACGCCGAAACTGGATGTGCCCAAAGCGCCACCGACATCTGAATTGCCGCCACCGCCTTCGATCACCGCGCCGCGCAAGACGGAAAAATCGGCCAAGAATTTAACCCAGGACGTGGCCTCGCTGGCGGCAATTGCACCGGAAGCGGGCGGGAAAGCGGTGAAAGAAGCGAAGGCGCCCGAACCGCCAAAGACGCCGTCTCCCCCAGCCGCAAAACCTAAGAAACCGCTGAAAACAGCGCTTAAGGCGCCGCCACCGCGTGCACCGCAGGTTGCGTCGAAATCTGATCCGGCGAAAGGGTACCGCATTCAGATCGGTTCCCTGCGCTCGGAGTTGGCCGCGAAGCTTGCATGGCGAAAATATGTCAAGCAGCACGGACCGGTCTTATCGAAGCTTTCGCTGTTGGTGAAAAAAGCGGACCTGGGCAAAAAGGGCGTCTATTACAGAGTCCAGGCTGGACCGTTGCAGAACAAGGAAGCGGCGCGGCGCATCTGTGACGAGTTGAAGCAAAAAAAGGTCGGCTGTTTCGTCGTGGCACCATAATTATGGGTGGGGCAGCGGAACGTAGCGCCGCGATCTTCGGTTGCGCGGGACTGTCGCTGAGTCAGGAAGAGCGGCAGTTCTTTAAGGATGCCGATCCGTTTGGCTTCATTCTGTTTGCGCGGAACATCGATACGCCGGAGCAGGTGCGCCGTCTTGTCGACGATCTACGAGATAGCGTCGGCCGCGTGGATTCATTCGTACTGATTGATCAGGAAGGCGGGCGTGTCGCGCGACTGCCGTCGCCGCCCTGGCGAGACACCCCTCCAGCGGGCCGGATCGGCGCGTTGTACGAATCCGATCCAGCAGCCGGGGTCGAGGCTGCACGGCTGAACGGGCGGTTACTGGCTGATGAGCTCGCGGCGCTCGGCATCAATGTTGACTGCGTCCCGGTTCTCGATCTGCAGTTCCCCGACACGCACCGGATCATCGGCGACCGTTCGTTCGGCTCGAAAGCCGCTGCGGTTGCTGCACTTGGCAGGGCGCAATGCGAGGGGGTGATGGCGGGCGGTGTCTTGCCCGTCATCAAGCATATTCCCGGGCACGGCCGCGCGACGCTGGACAGTCATGAGGCGCTTCCGGCGGTCGATACGCCGCGCGTGACTCTTGAGAAAACCGACTTTGCGCCGTTTCGCGACCTGTCCGATATGCCGATGGCCATGACCGCACATGTCGTATTTGGTGCGATCGATTCCGCGGCGCCCGCGACGACATCTCCGACTGTAATTCGCGACATCATTCGAGGCTTTATCGGCTTTGACGGGTTGCTTCTGAGCGACGATCTGTCGATGTCTGCGCTGACTGGCAGCCTGGGTGAGCGATCGAAGGCTGCGCGCGATGCCGGGTGCGATATCATGCTCCACTGTAACGGTATTCTGGACGAGATGACCGCCGTTACTGCTAATTGCGGTAGCCTCTCCGATGCGGCGTCAGCCCGTGCCGCGCGTGCGACGGCGCTACTCCACCCCGCCGTCCCGGATGACGAAGCGCTGCAGCGCTTCGAGGCGCTGATGGCGGGGGAGACACCGCTTGCCGGATGACCTTGGGAGTATGGTCTATACGGCGTCGGTTTGGGTTTTACCGGTCCTGCTGGCCATAACCTTGCATGAGGCGGCGCATGGCTGGGCTGCCTGGAAGCTAGGCGACGATACGGCTAAAGTGCTCGGACGGGTGAGCTTCAACCCATTGCGCCATATAGATCCTTTCGGCACCGTCGTTCTTCCATCGCTTCTGCTGCTGACATCGTCCCCCTTTCTCTTCGGGTGGGCGAAACCGGTGCCGGTGAATTTTCATCGCCTGCGCAAGCCGCGCCGGGCCATGGTGCTCGTTGCCGCCGCCGGCCCCGCGATGAACTTCGTGCTGGCCTATGCGGCGGTTTTACTGGTGCATGCCCTTCCTTTCGTACCAGCTGCCGCGCGGGTATGGGCTGGTGAAAACCTGCTCAACATGGTGACAATCAACGTAATTTTGGCCGTATTCAATATGCTGCCGATACCGCCTCTCGATGGCGGCCGGGTCGCGGTCGGTTTGCTTCCTCCCGCACTCGCATTGCCGTTGGCACGGCTCGAAAGATTTGGATTTGCGATCATCATCGCAATAATGTTCGTAATACCGTATGTGGCGCGCCAGTTCGGGCAAACCTTCGACCCGTTCGCGTGGGTCGTTATCGGGCCGGTCAGGTATATCATACAGATTCTTGCGATTGCCGCTGGCATTCAGTAGGAAGGTTTATGGCAGACACGCACACTGAGAATGGCGAACTGACGGACTCGGAACCTTTTGAGGATGCGCAACCAGATTACCTGGGCGCGATGGCCGATAGCCTCGTCCTTGATTTGGACGGGTTCGAAGGGCCGATCGATGTCCTCCTGATGCTGGCCCGAACCCATAAGGTCGATATCACGAAGATCTCGATTCTCGCGCTGGCGGAGCAATATCTCGAATTTATCCGTCGGGCGCATGCCTTGCGGCTGGAAATCGCGGCCGACTATTTGGTGATGGCCGCTTGGTTGGCGTATCTCAAGTCCCGTTTGCTGCTCCCCGCGTCGGATGAAGAGGATGAACCAACCGGTGCCGAATTGGCCGCGCGGCTCGCATTTCAACTGCAGCGGCTGGAGGCGATGCGGAAAGCTTCCGAGACACTGATGCAGCGGCCACAGCTTGGACAGGACTTCTTCGCACGTGGCGAGCCTGACCCGCTGATTGTCGATACCACGACGGTTTTCAACGCGACACTTTATGATTTGCTCACCGTTTACGGCCAGACCCGCGAGCGGCAAGGGACTTCCACCTTGCAGATCGAACCAGTGACGCTGTATTCGATGGACGATGCGATGGAACGGCTCGGAAAGCTGCTTGGCGCAACACCGGATTGGACGACATTGGCGCAATTCTTGCCGGAGGAAGTGGGCGATGAACTCGTGATGCGGTCCGCGATCGCCTCTACCTTTGCGGCAAGCCTTGAACTGGCCCGGCAGGGCAAGCTGCAGCTCAATCAGTCGCAAACCTTTGCGCCGATTTATGTGCGCGCACGACAAGACGTGTCCGACGATGGATAGATTTGAGCTTATCCGCTTGCTGGAAGCGATACTGTTCGGTGCGCGCGAACCCGTGTCGGAGCGAGACCTGGCTGCGCGCCTTCCCGAGGATGCGGATATCCCAGGAATGCTCGAGGATTTGCGCGGTCAATATGCCAATCGCGGCGTGCATCTGGTGCAGGTCGGGACGCGGTGGGCGTTTCGAACCGCGCCGGACCTCGGTCCCCATTTGCGGCTGGAAAAAACGGTTCAGCGGAAAATGTCTCGGGCAGCACTCGAGACCTTGGCAATCATCGCCTATCACCAGCCGGTCACGCGCGCCGAAATCGAGGAAATCAGGGCGGTCGCAACGAGCCGCGGCACCTTGGATATCCTCCTCGAGGCAGGCTGGATCCGTCCGCGCGGACGGCGGCGCACGCCGGGACGCCCGGTGACCTGGGGTGTGTCGGATGAGTTTCTGGATCATTTCGGTCTGGAAAGCGTCAAGATGCTGCCGGGTATCGACGAGTTGAAGGCGGCTGGATTGCTTGACCGGCGGCCCGGGCTTGGGCTCCTTGCGGCACATGGGGCAGAGGATGAAGCGGAGCCTGAAGACGAGCCATACGAGGCCGTAGAGCCGGACGAAGCGATTACGCTGGATGAATAAGGCCCGGACATGACCGACGCGGAAACCTCAAACG
Organism: Alphaproteobacteria bacterium; assembly: GCA_012103325.1. Classification (GTDB taxonomy): domain Bacteria; phylum Pseudomonadota; class Alphaproteobacteria; order UBA8366. The sequence goes on along the minus strand of WLWY01000011.1, from coordinate 15,995 downwards.
CGCCGGATTGTTCGCCCAGCCCCGCTGTCCTGGCGTTGGAGGCGATTAGCCATCGTTATGGCGATGTTGTCGCGGTTCAATTGTTGAGCCTTTCCGTGACCGCCGGTGAGGTTGTCTGTCTTTTGGGACCGTCGGGCTGCGGAAAGACAACGGCGTTGCGGGTCGCGGCGGGATTGGAGGCGATCCAGGCAGGCCGCATCCTGCTAGGCGGTGCGGTTATTGCCGATGAGAAATGGGAATTGCCGCCGGAGCGCCGGAATGTGGGATTCCTGTTTCAGGACTACGCGTTGTTCCCTCACTTGGACGTCGCCGGGAATGTTGCGTTCGGATTACAGGGGATGTCGGCTGCCGATCGGCGCGCCCGCGTGGCAGAGGTGTTGGAGCAGGTCACACTTGCCGATTGTGCCGAGCGCTTTCCCCACGAATTGTCGGGCGGACAACAGCAGCGGGTTGCCTTGGCCCGGACGTTGGCGCCGAAGCCACAATTGATCCTGCTCGACGAACCGTTTTCCAGCCTGGACGCGCGGATGCGCGATCAGGTTCGCGATAATACGCTGCACGCGTTGAAGCAAAGTGGCGCTGCGACGTTGATGGTAACCCATGACGCCGAAGAAGCGATGTTCATGGCGGATCGGATCGCGGTTATGCGTGAGGGACGTCTGGTCCAGTTCGGATCCCCGGTCGCGCTGTACTGCCACCCGGAAAATGCGTTCGTTGCGGAGTTTTTCGGCGAAGTGAACCGTTTCCCCGGGATTGTCCATAACGGCATGGTGGCAACACCATTCGGTGATCTTCCGGCACGGGGTATGGCAGAGGGTTCGACGGCGGATGTTCTCGTTCGCCCGGAGGCTCTGCGCCTTGCGCCGATCCACGAAGGCTTGGATCCGAAACGGGCTGTCACGGTTATCGCAGCGCGGATGCTGGGCCGGACAAGCCTGATTCATCTATGTATATGCCGTCAGACCGGTCAGGAACTCCATCTGCATTCGCGCATGCCCGGCCGATTTCTTCCACCGGAGAATTCAATTCTCTCCGTTGAGCTGGATAGCGCTCAAGCCTTTGTATTTCCGGCCGATTGACTATATAGACGAGGGAAAAGGAGCGTCGTTGCGGCAAGTTGCTGTTTCTGCGATGATCCGGCACGGAAACGGGCGGCGCGCCACCTTTAACGGCTAAGGATAAAACGAATGGGTGCATTTAGTATTTGGCATTGGGTCATCGTTCTGGTGGTCGTGCTGGTCCTGTTCGGTGGGAAAGGTAAAATTTCCAGCCTCATGGGAGATTTCGGTAAAGGACTGAAATCTTTTAAGAAAAGCGTTAAAGAAGACGACGGGGCCGTCACCGAGGGCAGCGCGAAATCGATCGAAACGGAGTCGATGCGGGATGGCGCGGCGGAGCAAGCCGCGTCGGCGAAAGACTCCACGGCGAAATCCTGACGATCCCGCGCGGGCCGGCATGTTGAAGCGCCGCGATGCTTGATGTTGGGTGGCAGGAGCTTTTTGTCATTGCGGTGATCACGATCATCGTGGTCGGACCAAAGGAAATCCCGCGTGTCTTGCGCACCGTGACGATGTGGATTCGCAAGATCAAGGAAATGGCGCGCGAGTTTCAAAGCAGCATCGACGATATCGCCCGGGAAGCCGAACTCGATGAAATAAAGCAGCAATTGGCGGCTGTGGCGGACCTCGACATCGAAAAAGAGCTGGAAGACACAATCGACCCAAGCGGCGAGGTGTCGAACGCCATTCACGATATGACCGAGCCTGTAGAGCAGACGAAATCCTTGTCGGAGGAGGCCACGGATACCGCCGCCGCTGCCGACGATCCGCAAACGGACGATAAACCGGAACCGCTTATGGACCCGACCAAAGCGGCAGGGCTCTAAATCATGAGCGATGACGCTGGCGATCAGGGCAAAATGCCGATGCTCGAGCATCTGGTGGAGCTGCGCACGAGGCTCATGTGGGCGGTTGGTGCCTTTATCGCTTGTTTTTTCGTCTCCTTCTATTTTGCCGGTCCGGTGTTCAATTTTCTGGTTCAGCCGCTTGCCGATTTATGGGAGGGTGAGCAGGCGCGGCGCCTTATCTTTACGGCGCTGACGGAGAAGTTTTTTACCGAAATCAAGATTGCCTTCTTCGTCGGGGCTTTCGTCTCGTTTCCGATCATCGCCATTCAGCTGTGGATGTTTGTGGCGCCAGGGCTGTACAAGAACGAAAAGCGTGCCTTCTTGCCCTTCCTTGTCGCGACGCCGGTCCTTTTCTTTCTCGGCGGTGCGTTTGTCTATTATTTCGTGCTGCCCGTTGCGTGGAGCTTTTTCGCAGGCTTTGAGCAGACTGCGGTGGAAGGGCCGCTCGCAATCGAGCTGGAGCCAAAGGTCGACCAGTATCTGTCCCTTGTCATGCGGCTTGTTTTCGCCTTCGGTTTGAGTTTCGAACTGCCCGTCGTCTTGACGTTGCTGACGCGGGTTGGCTTCGTGAGCACTGCTGGGCTGCGCAAGAATAGGCGCTATGCGATCGTAATCGCTTTTATCGCCGCCGCGGTCCTGACACCTCCCGACCCGATCAGTCAGCTTGGTCTCGCGATACCGATCATACTGCTTTACGAGATTTCCATCCTGTGCGCGCGGCTTGTCGAAAAAGGGCGTGAAAAAGCCGAGGCCGAGGCGGAAGCGGCGGAAATTTGACCGGTTTTTCTAATTAAGACGGAATGTTGGGCGTGCGATTCTGGACGTGACGGTAATCTGTAACCTATAAACGCGCTCAAATCGCGAGGGAAACCGATGCACGACTTACGGCTGATCCGAGAAGCGCCGGAGGAATTTGACCGCGGGCTTGGCCGCCGTGGCGTGGCGCCGGTCTCAGAGCAGATTCTTGAGCTCGACCGTCGCAGGCGCGCGGCACAGACCGAATTGCAGGACATGCTGACGCGGCGCAACGCCGCATCCAAACAGGTCGGTGCGGCGAAACGCAGTGGCGAGGACGCATCGGCGCTGATCGAGGAAGTGCAGAGCCTGAAGGATGGAATCGCCGAGAACGAGGCGACGGAAAAGGCGCTCGACGCTGAACTTCTTGCGATCCTGGAGGCATTGCCTAACCTTCCGGCCACCGACGTTCCTGACGGTGATAGTGAAGAAGACAATCGGGAAGTCCGCTCGCATGGCGCCAAGCCGGAATACGCTTTCACGCCGAAGGAGCATTTTGATCTCGGCGAGGCGCTGGGTTTCATGGATTTTGACGCGGCGTCACGCCTATCCGGCGCGCGTTTCGTCGTACTCCGCGGCGCGCTGGCGCGCCTCGAACGTGCTCTCGCGACCTTTATGCTCGACCTTCACACGGGCGAGCATGGTTTCGAGGAAATCGTCACCCCAGTCCTAGTGCGTGAGGAGGCGCTGTACGGCACAGGGCAGTTGCCGAAATTTGCCGAGGATCTGTACCGCACGGCCGATGACTATTGGCTGATCCCAACTGCGGAGGTCACGCTCACAAATTTGGCGGCGGGCGGAATTCTTGACGAGACTGATCTGCCGCTACGCATGACCGCATGGACTCAGTGTTTCCGGTCGGAAGCCGGTGCAGCGGGGCGTGATACGCGCGGCATGCTGCGCCAGCACCAGTTCAGCAAAGTCGAAATGGTTTGCGCGACGCATCCCGACGAGTCCGATGCGGAATTGGAGCGTATGACCGCCTGTGCTGAGGAGGTCTTGAAGCGGCTCGGTCTGCATTATCGCGTCGTCGTTTTGTGCACTGGCGACATCGGGTTCGGTGCCCGTAAGACCTATGACCTCGAGGTCTGGCTACCGGGTCAGGACACTTATCGCGAGATATCGAGTTGCTCGAATTGCGGTGATTTTCAAGCGCGTCGCATGAAGGCGCGGTTTCGGCCGCGCGGCGAGAAGGGGACTCGTTTCGTGCATACGCTGAACGGCTCCGGCCTTGCCGTCGGCCGCACGATGATTGCCATCCTAGAGAACTATCAGAATGCCGATGGTTCGATAACGGTGCCGGACGTATTGCGCCCCTACATGGGGGGCTTGGAGCGAATCGCACGCGACGAGATTGCCGCGTGATAAACGAAACGGATCTGTCACGGTCGCGCATTCTGGTCACGAACGACGATGGTATTAACGCGCCAGGCCTCAAGGTTTTGGAAAAGATTGCCCGTACGCTGACGAAAGACGTTTGGGTCGTCGCGCCGGAGACCGAGCAGAGCGGGGCAGGACATTCGTTAACATTGACGCAGCCATTGCGGATGCGAAAGCTGGCCAAACAGCGTTTTGCGGTCAGTGGCAGCCCGACGGACTGTGTACTGTTCGCTGTAGGTAAGATAATGGCCAGCAGTCCGCCCGACCTGGTACTTTCCGGTGTCAACCGTGGAGCGAATATCGGCGACGATGTGACCTATTCGGGAACGGTGGCGGCAGCGATGGAGGCCGCGATCCTCGATCTGCCGGCGATCGCACTGAGCCAGCAGACGAACGATGAAAAAGCCGCGCATTGGCCGACGGCCACGCAATTCGCACCCGATATCATCCGCCGACTTTTAGCCGCCGGCTGGTCGTCCGACGTATTCATGAACGTAAACTTTCCGGATTGCCGGCCGGAAGAAGTGGCCGGTGTCAGTGTGGTGGCACAGGGCCGCCGCAAGGCCGGTTACGCGATTCGGGAAGGTGTCGACCCGCGCCTTCATCCTTATTACTGGATCGGTCCGGCCATTAGCCGGGAGCCGCGCGCGGGAAACACGGATTACCAGGCGATCGACCGTCGAGAGATCGCAATTACACCATTGCATATGGATCTGACGCATCGTGGCGCATTGCGGTCTCTGAAGAAAAAAATGACATGATTTCAGCGTCAAAGAAAGTTCGGCTCATCCTCGAACTGCGGCAGGGTGGTATTTTCGACACGGCTCTTCTTGCGGCCATGGAAAAGGTTCCACGCGATGGTTTCGTGCCGGATGCCTTTCGGGATCGCGCTTACGAAGATACGGCCTTGCCAATTGGTCTGGGACAGACGATCAGCCAACCGCTTGTCGTAGCGAAGATGATTGAGGCGCTTAGCGTAAACGACCGGGTCAAGGTCCTCGAAGTCGGTACCGGGTCGGGTTATCAGACGGTGATCCTGTCCCATGTCTGCCGCCGGGTCTATACGATCGAGCGTCATCGCGAGTTGTTGCGGGATGCGGAAGCGCGCTTTGAAGATATGGGACGCCATAACATCACCACACGTGCGGGGGATGGATCTGCGGGGTGGCCGGAACAAGCGCCGTTCACGCATGTCATCGTCAGCGCGGCTGCACCCGACATTCCACAGATGCTCGCCGATCAGCTCGCTGTGGGCGGTATCATGATCGTTCCGATAGGCGACGAGCGGCGCGAACAGCGTATAATAAAAGTAGTCCGGACCGAGACCGGCTTCGACGTTGATGATATAGGGCCTGTCCGGTTTCTGCCGCTTGTCACGGGGATGCCGGATGTTACGAAGCAAGACGGTCGCGCGGAGGCCTAAAACCGCCAGCATGAATGACGAAACGCCAGGTTGAAAATATGAGACGTCGAATGCTGGCCACGGCGGTGGTGATACTGACAATTGCCGGCTGCACGGATCCGGCTCGGGTTGTGCTGTACGACGAACGGAATCGCAGCCCAACAGCGCCAGTGCCAGCGGCGCCTCCGCCGGTCGTGCGGACGCCGATACAGCAGAAAGCCGCACCACCCGTATCGCAGCTGCGCCCGGCAACGACGCATGAGGTCCGTTCCGGCGAGACGGTCTACACCGTTGCGCTGCGCTATCAGGTACCGATACGAGGCTTGATCAGACTGAACAATCTACAGGCACCCTATGTGCTTCGCAGCGGTCAGGTCTTGACGTTGCCGAAGCCGCGTCGCCACGTCATTCGGCCCGGCGATACGATCTACGGCATATCGCGAACCTATGGTGTGGCGTTGAGCCGGCTGGTCCAGCTCAATGGCATAGAGCCGCCATACAAGATTGTTGCGGGTCGTATTCTGCGCCTCCCGGACTCCGTAGAGCCACCCAAGGCTGCAAAGGCCGCGCCTTCAAAATCACAATCCGTACGGTCCGGTCCGCCGCCGGTGAAGCGGCCAAATGCCGCGCCGCCGGCAAAACGACCAGCGCGTCAGATTGCGTCGAAGCCGCGCAAAGTCGTCGCCGCGATACCCAAGCCGCCGCCGCTGTCGAGCCGGAAATTCCTGCTTCCCGTACGCGGCAGGCTGCTTTCGGGTTTCGGGCCGAAGGGAAGAGGTCTGCGAAACGACGGAGTCAATATCGCAGCACCGCGGGGCACGCCGGTGCGCGCCGCGGAAAACGGGATTGTCGTGTACAGCGGCAACGCGCTGCTTGGTTTCGGCAACATGATCCTTGTCCGTCACGCGAACGGCTACATGACCGCATATGCGCACAACGACTCGGTGTCTGTTTTGCGGGGAGATACGGTGCGCCGGGGGCAAGTCATCGGAAAGGTCGGCAGCACCGGTAACGTTGCCTCGCCGCAGCTGCATTTTGAAATCCGCAAGGGCAAACGGGCCGTGAACCCTGCTAAATTTCTACCAAATCTGGCATCGGCGTCGTAGGCTTCTTCGATATCAATTGCTATCAGACGCTAGCGTTGCTATCATGTGCTGGCAAGCAATGTTACTTTAGGCCAAGGGATTGTGCCATGGCGAATCTAAGCGTCCGAAAACTGGATAGTGAGACCGTTTCGCGGCTTCGGGTTCGTGCCGCCCAGCATGGCGTCTCGATGGAAGAGGAGGCCCGCCGGATACTGAAGCGCGCGGTGGCTGCACCAGAGCGTATTGGTGAGCTCGCATTGCAGCTATTTGGTCCGGAAAATGGCGTCGATCTGGAACTCGATGTCCACGTTCCACACGAGCCGATGAACTTCTCTAAATGATTGTCGTGGATACGAATGTTGTATCGGAGGTCATGAGGATCGCGCCGTCGCCGTCGCTATTGGCATGGATGAATGAGCAGGAAACGGTGCAACTTTATTTGACTTCGGTTAGCGTTGCGGAAATTTGTTACGGCCTTAGAGTTCTGCCGGAAGGGCGCCGCCGTCGTAATCTCGAAGGCAGGTTCGAACAATTCATCCAAGGTGCGTTCGAGTCTCGAATTCTCGGTTTCGACGAAGCGGCGGCGCGTATCTACGCTGACATTATGGGATACAAACGCGACATCGGTCGCCGCATGAGCATTCCAGATGGTCAAATTGCGGCAATTGCCCGCGCAAACGGTTTCGGAATAGCTACCCGGAATACCCGCGATTTTGAAGATTGCGGCCTAGTGCTTGTCAATCCGTTTGAATAGAGAGGCTGCATCACTTGAGACGTACGCTCAAAGTTCCCGCGAGATGCTGGATGAACTGCCAGGCGACCCGGCCTGAGCGGGAGCCGCGGGTAACCGACCATTCGATGGCCTGCGCGCGCCAGTCTTCCTCGTCGATGGCGAGGCCGTAATGCTGAACATAGCCGCCGATCATCGCGAAGAACGTATCCTGGTCGCATTTGTGAAAACCGAGCCATAGGCCAAAGCGGTCGGACAGAGACACTTTTTCCTCCACGGCTTCCGACGGATTGATCGCGGTGGACCGTTCGTTCTCGATCATGTCGCGCGGCATCAGGTGACGCCGGTTCGACGTTGCATAGAAGATGACATTGGCCGGGCGTCCTTCGATGCCGCCCTCTAGAATCGCCTTCAGAGATTTGTAGCTGGCATCCCCGCCGTCGAAGGACAGGTCATCGCAGTAAAGGATTGTTCTCCGGTCCGACTCGCGTAAGAAGTTCAGAAGGCGCGGCAGCGTAGGGATGTCCTCGCGATGGATCTCGACGAGAGCGACGATTCCAGGCTTCTTGGCAATGATATCGCCGTGTACCGCCTTGACCAGGGAGCTTTTGCCACTGCCCCGGGCACCCCATAGCAGTGCATTGTTCGCCGGCAAGCCCTCGGCAAAACGCATCGTATTCTCGTACAGAGCGTCGCGTTGCTGGTCGATACCCTGCAGCAACGCGAGATCGAGCCGATTTACCTTGGCAACGGGTTCGAGGATCTCCCGTTCCGCCTGCCAAACGAAGGCGTCCGCAGCGTTGAGGTCTGCGATTGGTGCCGATTTGGGCGCCAGCCGTTCGAGGCTGTCTGCGATCCGCGTGAGAAGAGCGGTGATTTCCTGGTCTGGCATAAATCTACCCAATTTGACCTTTTAGAGCCGCGGAACCTACCCATATGCACAGGACCGGTCAATTCGGGATCGTGTGATTGCAATTACGGGCGAGGCGGCTATATTCCGCCCGCTGCGTGCATTTGCGCGGCAATGCAGGGAGAGCCTCATGTTTATATCGACGGCCTGGGCGCAGGCGGGTGGTGCTGGTGGCGGTAGCGACATCTTTACTGCCATGCTGCCGCTGGTCTTGATTTTCGCCGTTTTCTATTTCCTGCTGATTCGACCGCAGCAGAAGAAAATGAAGACCCACCAGCAGATGATCGGCAACCTGCGGCGCGGTGATAAAATCGTCACCGCTGGCGGTGTGTATGGCACGGTAACGAAGGTGCTGAACGAAGCGGATGTCATGGTGGAAATCACCGAAGGCGTCCGCGTGAAGATCGCTCGCGGCACGATATCCACCTTGTTGACGCAGCGTGAAGGCGGCGCGCAAGGCGCGACACCGGCAGCGGCGAATGATAGTGGCGGCGGCGGATTGCTCGGCAAACTTATGGGCAAGAAGTAGAACGAATAAGCAGATAACGGCGCCGCTTTCATGATCCAAATTGCAAATTGGAACAAGATCCTGATCGCGGTCATCTGCGCTCTGGGTCTGCTCTACGCGATACCGAATTTTTTCGATGAAGAACTGTTTGCCGATGTGCCGGAATGGCTGCCGGGGAAGCAGATCAACCTCGGTCTTGACCTGCAGGGCGGGTCGCACTTGCTGCTGGAAGTCGATGTTGCGACCGCTGTCACCGAACGGCTGGAAGCGATTGCGGACACGACGCGGCGCTCCCTGCGAACCGCCAAGGTCCGCTACCAAGGGCTTTCCGTCGTCGAGAACAGTGTTGTGTTTCGGTTGCGAGATGCATCCCAGGTCGAAACGATAAAAACCGAGATCGAAGCGAATCATCAAACGTCTGGATTTACGCAGATCGGCACACCGTTACAGGAAGTCGCGGTTACCGTCGACGATAACAACGCGTTTAGCCTAGCTCTGACTAAAGAAGCGATCGATGACATCGCGCGGCGCGCCGTCGAGCAATCGATTGAAATCATTCGCCGGCGAGTTGATGAGACCGGCACAAGGGAGCCGACGATTCAACAGCAGGGCAGGGCGCGCATCCTGGTCCAGCTGCCGGGCGTTAAGGACCCTGAGCGTATCAAGAAGATGCTGGGCCAGACCGCGAAACTGACCTTCCATCTGGTAGATCAGAGCAACTCGCTCTCCCAGGCTTTGCAGGGAAAGGTCCCGCCGGGATCGATGCTGTTGCCGTCCGATGAAATCGGGACCGACGGCCGGCCGCTGCAACTCCTTGTGCGCAAGCGGGTGCGCGTCAGCGGAGACCATCTGGTGGATGCGCAGCCAAGCTTTCAGGATAACCGGCCCGTGGTCAGTTTCCGGTTCGATACCCTTGGCGGCCGCCGTTTTGGCGATACGACGCGGGACAATGTCGGTCGTCTGCTGGCAATTGTTCTCGATAAGAAGGTGATCAGTGCCCCGCGTATTCAGTCGCCCATTTTGGGCGGCAGCGGGATCATCACGGGCAATTTCTCGGTTCAGGAAAGCAATGACTTGTCGCTGCTACTGCGTGCCGGTGCGCTGCCGGCACCGCTCGTGATCCTGGAGGAACGAACCGTTGGTCCCGGACTGGGCCGCGACTCCATCGAGGCCGGCAAGATCGCCAGTATAATCGGTATGATACTCGTGCTGGTGTTCATGGTCGTGTCTTACGGCCTGTTCGGCTTTATGGCCAACATTGCACTGTTCTTTAACATCGCGCTGATCATGGCGTTGCTGTCGGCCCTGCAGGCGACTCTCACCTTGCCAGGCATTGCGGGCATCGTTCTGACGATCGGCATGGCGGTCGACGCGAATGTGCTCATCTTCGAACGAATACGGGAAGAAGTCCGAAATGGGCGGACTCCCATTTCGGCGGTCGATTCCGGATATCGCCGCGCGCTGACGACGATTGTCGACGCCAATGTCACAACTCTGATCGCGGCAGTTTTGCTCTATGCCTTCGGTACGGGCCCGATCAAGGGATTCGCCGTGACGCTAACGGTCGGTTTGGTCACCTCGATGTTTACGGCAATTATGGTGACACGGCTTTTTGTTGTGCTGTGGTTGCGACGCGCCCGGCCGCAAGCGTTGCCGATTTAGGGACCGTCCTATGAAAATGCTCAAACTCGTTCCTGTAGATACGAACATTCAGTTTATCAATAAGCGTTTGATGGCGTTCGCGTTTTCGGCATTTCTTCTCGTTGCGTCGATCGGACTGTTCCTGGGGCAGGGTCTGAATCTTGGAATCGATTTTCTCGGTGGAATCCTCATTGAGGCAAAGACCGATGGACCGGCGGATCTGTCGCAACTTCGCGGTGATATGAGCGCCTTGAATCTCGGTGAAATCGCGTTGCAGGAGTTTGGCGCCCCTGACGATGTTCTGATCAGGATCCAGAAGCAGGAAGGTGGCGAGAAGGCGCAACAGGCGGCGATCGTGAAGGTGAAGGCCGCGCTCGGCACGCGGGTCGTCGAGTATCGCCGTACCGAGTTCGTCGGCCCGACAGTTGGCGCTGAACTGCGGGAAGCCGCAACCTGGGCCGTGCTGTCCGCAATAGGCGCAATCCTGTTGTATATCTGGTTCCGGTTCGAATGGCAGTTCGGTCTTGGTGCGGTTATTGCGCTGGTCCATGACGTAATTTCAACGATTGGCCTGTTCGCGCTGTTGCAGCTGGAATTCAATCTCGCGACCGTGGCGGCGATCCTCACGATTGCCGGCTATTCGATCAACGATACCGTCGTGGTCTATGACCGCGTGCGCGAGAATATGCGGCGATACAAAAAGATGCCGTATGAAGAATTGTTCAACAATTCGATCAACCAGACGCTGTCGCGCACCGTTGTTACGAGTGTGACCACTCTGTTGGCGCTTCTTGCGCTGTACGCTTTCGGTGGTGAGGTTATCCGAGGGTTTAGCATTGCGCTTATCTGGGGCGTGCTGATCGGAACCTATTCGTCGATCGCACTCGCTGTACCGTTCCTGCTCTACATTCGCCCGCAACGCGGCGATGAGGACGAAGCAACCGGGGACGCCGCGACCGCGTCGTGAGACGTCCGTGGAAATAACCCCGTCGATACCCGGTGATCGTCAGGTCATTGCCGGCTACGGGCCGAAACTGTTCCGCATTTCCGGTCTCATCTACGAAACTTCTGTGCTTGTTTTTACGGACCGTACCGTTGCGTGGCCTGTTGCCGCTTTCGAGGACGTGATGGTAGAGAATTTTGCGGATGTCCAAGCCACCACGCCGCCGGTCGAAGTGCTATTGCTGGGCGTTGGAGAGCGCAATCTACCGGTTCCTATCGCACTGCGGGACGGGTTGCGGCAGGCGGGGATCGTCCTGGAGGCCATGGATACGGGGGCGGCCTGCCGGACATTCAACGTTCTGATGGCGGAAGACCGCCGCGTTGCCGCGGCATTAATTGCCTTAAGCTGACTACCCCAAAGAAAACGGGGCCGTGAGGCCCCGTTTCCCTAAACCGTGCAGGTTTCTATTACGAAATGCTGTACAGGTTCTGTGCCGCGACCATTGCGAAGAGCATGGGGATCGACAGCAGCGTGTTGGTCCGCGAGAACAGCATTGCGGTCCGCGCCGACTTCGCTTTCGAATCGGCGTCGGCGTCGACAATACCGAGGGCTCGCTTCTGGTTCGGCCAAATAATGAACCACACATTGAACCACATGATCGCACCAAGCCACATCCCGATGCCGATCATCCGGTGGCCTGCATCCGGCTCATCGCTTGCCAAGCCGAGCGACAGCGCATCGACGATGTAACCGTTTGCCGCTGCGAGGCCGAGACCGGTGATGATGGTCAGCATGGCGCCCCAGCGGAACCAGAACAAGGCTGCCGGTGCGATGACCTTACCGATAGCCGGTTTCTGCTCGTCGGGAATCTTGCCCATGTTGGGGATTTGCACGAAGTTGAAGTACCAAAGGATGCCAATCCACATGACGCCGCTTAATACATGCGTCCAGCGCCAGAGATATTTTCCGAATGTCACGTCCAGTTCGCCGCCATAGCCCATGAACATCGCTAAAAGCAGCACGGCGAGAACGACCCCCGCGATGATCGTACGTGTTAGATTTTCAAGAATAGCGCCCATGACATTCCCACCCTCTATAGTGCTCGACTGATTTCCGGCCACAAAGTGTTGTAGCTTTGCTGCGCAATTATGCGCAAGGCTGCGGGTGTTGTACAGAGTGATATGAATAAAGTGACGACAAAACGCCTGTAAGCCGCGGTTTAACATGGTTAACCAGGGGAGTGAGTTGTGCCGTGACGACGGAATTTCAACCAAACTATTGCGCCGATTCCGTTCGCGCGAACGATCCGGACCGCTATATCCTGGCGATGTTGGCGCCAGCGGCGGTGCGCGATGCCCTTTTTTCCCTATATGCCTTCAATATTGAAATTGCGCGAACCCGGGAACTGGTCTCCGAGCCGCCACTTGGCGAAATCCGGCTGCAATGGTGGCGCGACGGTATCGATGCGATCTATGCCGGGAAGGGCTTGCGCCATGGCGTCGGTAACGCGCTCACGCAAACGATCGCCACGCACGAACTTTCGCGCCTCCATTTCGAGCGATTGATCGACGCGAGAAGCGCCGATCTCGACGACAATCCACCTGAGTCTATCGACGACCTTCTCTCTTACGCTGAAGGGACAACAGCTCCCTTGCTTTCGCTTGCGCTTGAGATTGTCGGGGAGAGTTCCGTTGAGGCGACAGAAGCTGCCCGGGATGCGGGTATCGCGTGGTCCCTGATTGGTCTCACCCGTGCTCTGCCATTTCATCTTCGCGCGCGACGGCACTATCTGCCCTTGGAGCTGACCCAGCGTTTCGACGTCAGCGGCCGCGACCTGCTTGAAATCAAGCCGCATGAAAATCTCAACAGGGCAATCGAACATCTGTCGGGCGCGATCGATCGTCACATAAGGAACGCACATTCCAGAAGGGCGGCTATCGGACGTTCCGCTGTGCCGGTTTTATTGCATGCACGGTTCGCCGAAATCCATCTGCGTCGGCTGTCGTCGGTTGGCTTCGATCCGTTCGACGCGCGGCTTGCCGAGACACCTCCTATGACGGTATGGCGCCTGACGCTCCAGAAGATGTGCGGTCGTTATTAGGCGACGGGCTGGTCTTCGAGCCGGGCTTCGGGGTTAAGCCAGCGGCCTAAGTCCGCGAGTGCGCGCTGCGAGTAGGCAGCTCTGCGGTCGCGTCGACCCCGTCTTCCGCCCTTGGCTGAAGTTTCCATCGTGGGAAAGAGGCCGAAATTGACGTTCATCGGCTGAAAATTGTCCGCGTCTGCACCGCCAACGATATGACTTAGAAGCGCGCCGAGAGCCGTCGTTGCCGGCGGCGGCTGTTGCGGTTCGCCGCTTTGCTCGGAGACTGCAAAACGCCCTGCCAATAGGCCGCAGGCGGCAGATTCGACGTAGCCTTCGACCCCCGTAATCTGACCCGCGAAACGCAGACGCGGGTCGGCTTTCAGTCTAAGCGTACCATCGAGTAGCAAAGGACTGTTGATGAAGGTGTTGCGATGTATGCCGCCGAGCCGAGCGAAGGTGGCATTCTCAAGACCCGGAATAGCCCGGAAAATGCGGGTCTGTTCGCCATGTTTGAGCTTCGTCTGGAAGCCAACCATGTTGTAAAGCGTGCCAAGCGCGTTGTCCTGACGCAGCTGGACGACGGCATGTGCCTTGCCGCCTGTGTGCGGGTTGGTCAAACCGACAGGCTTCATGGGACCGAACCGCAACGTTTCGACACCGCGTTCGGCCATTACTTCGATGGGCAGACATCCCTCGAAATAGGGGGTGTCTTTCTCCCAGTCATGAAACGGCATCGCTTCGCCGGTGCGCAGGGCCTCGATGAAGGTTTCGTATTGCGCGGCGTTCAGAGGACAATTGATGTAATCGGCACCGTCCCCTTTGTCGTAGCGCGATTGAAACCAAGCTTTTGAAAGATCGATCGTTTCGTGATGTATGACCGGTGCTATTGCATCGAAAAATGCGAGCGCGTCTTCACCGGTCAGTTTTAGGATCGCGGCGCTTAAATCGGGCGAGGTGAGGGGGCCGGTTGCCAGAATGACCGAGCGCCAGGATTCCGGCGGCAGTTCTGTGAGTTCTTCGCGCGCTATGGTCACAAGCGGATGCGCGGTCAAGCGCGCGGTGACCGCATCGGAAAAACCGATCCTATCGACCGCCATCGCACCGCCGGCGGGCACCCGATTATCGTCGCCAGCTGCCATGATAAGCGAATCGCAGCGGCGCATTTCTTCATGCAGAAGGCCTACGGCGTTGTGTTCCGCATCGTCGGACCGAAATGAGTTTGAGCAAACCAGCTCCGCCAGCCCATCGCTAAGATGAACGTCCGTGCCGCGAACCGGCCGCATCTCATGCAGCACGACTGGATGGCCGGCCTGAGCAATTTGCCAGGCGGCCTCGGAACCGGCGAGGCCGCCACCGACGATGTGGATTGCTTCCATGACTTCCTACGCGATTGCGAAATGCTCGAGTGGGTTACCGGGAGACGATCCGGTCGATCTTCCAACGGATTTTGATCTCGTCGAAATACAGTTTTAGACGCACGGTGTCACCCCTTTGAACCGCGAGATCGTCTGCAAAAAACTGAACTGCTTGGCCCCAATGCACAACGTCGCCTTCCGGTCCGCTAGATACCATAATCTCGTCGTCGAGATGGAGGTCGAACCAGAAGGCAATCGCATGGAATTGGCCGTCGGCGGCAATTTCGACGTCGATCGTCTTTTTGAGCGGCCGTTCTGTTGAAGCTTCGGGGGGAAGATTGCGGAAATCGAAGGATATTGCGTCAAAGGTTTCGGTCAGCCGTTCGCAAGGCTCGCGTTTCAGGTCGATGCTCTGATAATCGTGCAAGGTCTGGAAGCGGCCAAACCCGGATAGATCGAAACCGCTTATCTCAGCGACCGGGTTCACTGGGCGCAAGCGGGGAAGCGCGACAAGGACGGCCTTTACATCCGCAGCAGCCGGCAGAATTCGGGCGTCCGGCGTCAGCAATTCCCGTTGTGCGTGACGGACGAACTTGACGACGCCTTCGCCGGTCAGGCCGGAATCGAGGATCTCTGAGACCAGCACTGTCGCGCGTTGTGCCATATCCTCTCCGATTCGAAGGGCCGTGGAGGACTTCGCAACAACATCAATGACACCCCCGTAACCATTTTCGGCGACGACCTTGCGCGCGGCCTCAGCCACTGGCTTGGATATTTCGCAAGCAGTAATCCGTTCTGCGCCGACGCGAGCAGCCATCAGGGCGAGCAGACCCGAACCCGTGCCGATATCTAAAACGCGCGAGGAAGGTGCAATCAGTTTTTCTATGGCACGCTGATAGGCGTTATTGCGTTCTCGGTCGGCGAGCATCGAGAAATGCCACACCGGAATTTGCTTCTCCTGACCGGCCTTGAGCGCAGCGAACATCTCGTTTTGTGCTTGCGATAGCGCGGGGTCTGCTTGAATGGCGCGCCGGATATAACCGACAGCGTCTTCAGTTTTGCCCTGTTGTCCGAGCGCTCGCGCAATGCCGCATACCGCGTCGAAATTTGCTGAGTCGATATCCAAGGAGGCACGAAATTGATGCAAGGCCTCATCTGGTTGGCCCTCGCTCTCACGAATGCGCCCTAAACCGGTAAGTGCGCCACTATGGCGGGGTTCGATATCCAAAGCGGCATGATAGCCAGTTTCCGCCGCTT
>WLWY01000010.1 GCA_012103325.1 Alphaproteobacteria bacterium | reverse complement strand
AATGCTTACGGCCTGCATCGACCAGAGAAACGTGCATGTTAGGAGAGGGTGCGCCGGCGATGCTGGAAGCATCGTCAAGCGCCCTCGACGTAGCATGCACGTTTCTCTGGTCGACCCGAAGGGCCGCGTTTTCAAGGGTTTGGGATGTCGTCCGGCGCCGCTCACGATGCCCCCGGCATCGTCACGCGACGCCATCCTAACCCAAACCCTTGAAAACGCAGTGCAGACCATAAGCATTGCTCGGACAGGCTCCTAGTGTGATGATTCTGAAATTTGCCGCATTTTATGCGGCGAATTTTAGGATCTGAATCACATTAGATTCAAATAGTTAGTGTGCTGATTCACGAGAAATTCAATCTTTTGAATTTCACGATCAGGACACTAGCCCTTGCTATCATCATAGAATCCCGCAATGTTCGAAGGAACATGGCGCTGCATGAAAAACGAGGCCGGGTGCGGGCCGTTTTGGGCCCCACGAATACCGGCAAGACCTATCTGGCGATCGACCGAATGCTCGGCTTCCCGCTTCGGCTCCTGGCACGTGAAAATTACGACCGTATCGTGGCACTGAAAGGCCGCCGTTCGGTGGCGCTGATCACGGGCGAAGAGAAGATCGTGCCGCCCCGGCCGCGCTGGTTCGTGTGCACCGTCGAGTCGATGCCGCTCGATCTCGAAGTCGATTTCCTGGCGATCGATGAAATTCAGCTTTGCGCCGACCGCGAGCGCGGCCACGTCTTCACCGACCGGCTGTTGCATGCGAGGGGGCGGGAAGAGACCATGCTGCTCGGTGCCGATACCATCGCGCCGCTGCTACGGCAGCTGGCACCCGATGCGCAGCTCGAAACCCGGCCCCGCTTCTCCACCCTGTCCTATACGGGTGCAAAGAAGTTGACGCGGCTGCCGCGCCGTACCGCGATCGTGGCATTTTCCCTGAACGAGGTTTATGGGCTGGCCGAGCTGATCCGCCGCCAGCGTGGCGGCACCGCCGTCGTGTTGGGCGCGCTGTCGCCGCGGACGCGTAATGCGCAAGTCGAGATGTATCAGGCCGGTGAGGTCGATTACATGGTCGCAACCGATGCCATCGGCATGGGCCTCAACATGGATATCGAGCATGTCGCCTTCGCCGGGATGCGGAAATTCGACGGCCGGGCGCCGCGCCGGTTGCAGCCGGCCGAGATCGGTCAGATTGCCGGTCGCGCGGGCCGCTATCAGCATGACGGCACCTTTGGCGTGACGAACAATATTCCAGCATTCGACGATGAGGTGGTGGAAGCGATCGAGTCTCATCAATACGACACGCTGGACCGGGTGAGCTGGCGCAATCGCGATTTCGATTTCCGGTCGCCGCGCGCCTTGCTCGACAGCTTGTCCCGGCAGCCCTCTTCGCCACTGCTGTACCGCGCGCGGGAGGCCGATGATTTTCGGACGTTGAAGGAGTTGACCTCCGATGCGGACGTCGCCGAACGCGCGACCAACCCGGCGGCGGTGCGTTTGTTATGGGACGTCTGTCAAATACCGGATTTCCGCAAGGTGATGCCGGACATTCATGTGCGCCTGTTACGGCAGGTCTTCCTCCACCTCTCCTCGCTTGAGGCACGACTGCCGGAAGACTGGGTCGGCGACCACATTAAGCGTCTCGACAATGTCAATGGCGATATCGATACCCTGACCCAACGGATCGCGCATGTGCGAACCTGGACCTATATCAGCCATCGTACCGATTGGCTGTCTGATAGCGCGCATTGGCAGGGGATCGCGCGGGAAATCGAAGACCGGCTTTCCGATGCCCTGCATCAGCGGCTATTGCAGCGGTTCGTCGACCGGCGGGCACCGGTACTGGCCAAACGGCGGCAGGGCGATGAAGAGCTGCTGTCCTTTGTGTCGAAGTCGGGGGATGTCGTTGTCGAGGGTGTCATTGCTGGATCGATGGCAGGGCTGAAATTCATCCGAAATGCCGAGCAAAGCCCAGAGGAAACGCAGACTTTGGTATCGGCGGCACGGGGCACGATTGCGCTCGAAGTCGATACGCGGGTTGCCGCCCTTTGTGCGGACGAGGATAAATCCTTTTCCCTGTCCCGCAGCGGCCGCATTCGCTGGCACGATGATGAGATCGCGAGCTTGCAAAAGGGTGATACGGCGCTGGCACCGAATATCGTCTTGCTGCGCAATGAGTTGCTGGCCTCAAATTCGCGGGATCTTGTCCTCGCACGCCTTAACCGTTGGCTCGCTGCCTATCTCCGTCGACGGTTGGCGGCGCTGTTTCGGGCACGTGAAGCAGATCTCGGGGCAGCTGCCCGCGGCATCGTCTTTCAGCTCGCGGAGAGTCTCGGGTCGGTGCGCAGCATCGCCGCCCGCAATCAGATTTCCGCTCTCGACGCAGCGGACAAGAAAGCGCTGACCCGCCTTGGCCTTCGGTTCGGTATCCATGCGGTGTATTTCGCCCCGCTGCTTCGCCCCACGGCACTGCGCCTGCGCGCGGTACTGGCTGGCGTGTATACCGGTGTTCCGGCTCCGCGTCCCGGCCAGGCGCCCTCGGTTCCGGCAGCCGAGGCGTCGGAGGACGTCTGGCGTTTCATCGGCTATCGCGTGTTGGGGGATCGGGCGATACGGTTGGACAGTGCGGAGCGGTTGGCCGCAGCGGCGCGAAAACGCGCTCGGCGGGGGCCATTTTCCGCGGATGCGGAATTCATCGCGCTTGCCGGTTGCGATGGTGCTGCGCTCGCGTCGGTCCTTCGCGGGCTCGGTTATCACGTCGATCAGTCGGACGAGGGAACTAAATTCCGGCAGAAGAAGCGCAATGGTGGAAACGGCAAGGCGTCGCGTGGCGGGAAATCCGCGGGGCCGTTCGATCCGGCATCGCCCTTCGCAAAGCTGCGCGATATGGCGAGCGCAAAATGACGGAGCAGGTACCGGAAAAGCTTCGGTTGGACAAATGGCTCTGGCATGCGCGGCTGTTCAAGAGCCGGACTCTTGCCGCGCAACAGATTGCGAGCGGCGGTTTTAGGGTCAACCGGATAGTGGTTCGAAAATCCCATCACACCGTGCAGCCGGGCGATGTGGTGACCTTTCCAAAAGGCCCCTATGTCCGGGTCGTGGAAATCATCGCGCTCGGCACCCGGCGCGGGCCCGCGCCGGAAGCGCAAGCCCTGTACCAGGATTTGAACCCGCCGGACGCCCAGCCGAAGCCGGAGCGGAAACTGGGCGCGGCACGCCGTGAAGTGGGCGCGGGCCGCCCGACCAAGAAGGACCGGCGCGAAATCGAACGTCTGTTGGGACGTCCTTAATGCGTGGTTCTACGACCTGAGCGCCTGCTCGATGGTGTGACTTATGCTGTGGCGTGTTTCCGGAAGATCACGGACAAATTATTGGATGGCATTTCGACGGTTTCCGCCAGGTGGAAGCCTCGGTTTTCCGCTTCTGCGATCACGTCCTCCAAGTCCCGCACACCCCATCTGGGGTCTTGCGAGCGAAGACTCTGGTCGAACGCTTCGTTGGATGGCGCCGTATGCATCCGGTTTCGCTTGAACGGGCCATAGAGATAAAGAATACCGTCGCCCTCAGGCAAAATTCGAGCCGCGCCATCGAGCAGGCCCAGACAGGCCTTCCAGGGGGCAATATGGATCATGTTCGCTGAAACGACCGCCGCGGCCTCTTCAATGGGCCAGTCTTGCGTTGTGACGTCTATCTCGACAGGTGGCAGAAGATTGGGCGCGTCCGTTTCGGCTGTGTGCGCGGCGATGCTCGCCAGTGCGGCGCTGTCGATGTCGCTTGGCTGCCATTGCCGTGGAGCGAGGCGTGGGGCCATGAAGGCGGCGTGTTCGCCGGTTCCACTGTTAAGCTCGAGAACCAATCCAGTAGGCGGTAGAACGCGCTGGAGCACGTCGAGAATAGCATTGCGGTTTCTTAGGGTCGCGGGCGCGTGACGCCGGGGATCATTCATCCACCGGGTTATATCCGCGCCCATAGGCGGCGGCAAGACGGTCACATTTGCGGCAAACCCATGCAAAACGGTGTGACATGGCGGCGGCAATGTACTATGCCGAAATTATGTTAGCGAAATTGCGCATATTCCTCCTGGAAAGGGGCGGCCAGGCAACTGCCGCCGACGGTCGCCACAGCGATGACGAGCTGCACCTTGCGGCCGCAGCGCTCATGGTCGAGGCGGCGCGTCTCGATGGTGCGTTCGACGAAGAGGAACGCGCGCATATCGGAGCGATACTGCGGCAGCGCTTCGAATTGGACGACGAGTCGGTCGCTGCGCTTATCGATGCGGCGGTCGGAGCGGTTGACGCGATTCCGGAGATTTATGGCTTTACGCGGACAATCCGTGACAATTTCACGCATGATGAGCGCGTTGCGATGATGCAAATGCTTTGGGAAGTCGCTTACGCGGACGGCGAACTGCACGATTATGAAGCAAGCCTCTTGCGTCAGGTCGCTGGACTTTTGTATGTCACTGATCAGGAAAGCGGGGCCGCGCGCAAACGCGCACGCGAACGCCTGGGACAATAGGACGTTGAGCTTGTCTGAATCTGGACGGTGCGAGGCGTAACGTAAGGACCGAGGGAGAGCACCACATGACCTATATCGTCAATGAGAACTGCATTAAGTGCAAATATATGGATTGCGTTGAGGTCTGCCCGGTCGATTGTTTTTATGTCGGCGAGAACATGCTGGTGATTCATCCTGACGAATGTATCGATTGCGGCGTCTGCGAGCCCGAATGCCCGGTTGAAGCGATCCTTCCCGATACCGAAAGCGATGTGGAAAAATGGGTAGAAATTAACCGGGAATATGCCGAGCAGTGGCCCAATATCACCCGAAAAGGGGAAAGTCCCGCAGACGCGGACGAGTTCAAGGACGAAACCGGGAAGTTCGACAAGTATTTCAGTCCCAACCCCGGCCAAGCCTGAGCTGTGCTGGGAATTACACAAATTTTGTGATATACTCTCTACCGTAAGTTACGAAGAGGCGATGCGCCTCACGAAGGCGGTTGCCATATTTGCCAGCGTATCGAATGGATACACGCAAAACGTGTTAACATGCTGCGGTCAACCGCGTGAGCGGCGTCCGCAGCTTAATTTTACGGTCCTTCGCCATGGATATGGCGGCGATCCAAGGATCGGTAAAAGCGCTGGACGATCGCTCGGGATGTAGCGAAAGAATGTGAGAAGGGCGAATGACCGACAAAAATTTGAAGATTTCGACGGGCGACTACGTCGTTTATCCGACGCATGGAGTTGGGAAAGTTACTGGGTTCGAAGACCAGGAAATTGCCGGCGATAAGTTGAAGCTGATCGTCATTGATTTTCATAAGGATCGAATGATCCTTCGCGTCCCGATTTCGAAGGCGGAAACCTCGGGTCTGCGCCGGCTATCGTCGAAAGACGAAATGAAGGTAGCGCTAAAGACTCTCAAGGGGCGAAGCCGCGTCAGGCGCACAATGTGGAGCCGGCGCGCACAGGAATACGAAGCGAAGATCAATTCGGGCGACCCGGTTTCCATTGCCGAAGTGGTACGCGACCTGCACCGCAACGCCGATCAACCGGACCAGTCCTATAGCGAGCGGCAAATTTATCAGGCTGCGTTCGACAGGCTGGTGCGGGAACTCGCCGCTGTTGAAGAAATCGACGAGGAGGCGGCTTGTCAGCAACTCGAAACGGTGTTGCAGGCCGCATAACACCAGGCCGTATTTCAGGATATTCCGTCATGGCGGCAGGTAATAATCGCACGTGCCGTAGATGACCGTGCATCGCAGCATCGTGACGCTTCGACGGGCGCGCCGTATCTGGGCCATCGGGTCTATCCACGGCGAGGCAAGGCGCCTGGCAGCCCTGCATGCAGAGATGACGCCCCGCTTGGCGTATGGTGACCGGCTGGTCTATCTCGGCAACTATTTGGGTATCGGCAAGCCGGTTTTCGAGACGATTTCGGAGTTGCTGCGATTTCGCAGGGTGTTCCTGTCGATTCCACCTTTCATGGACGAAAACGACGTTGTCCTGCTTCGGGGATCGCAGGAAGAGATGTGGCAGAAGCTGCTGCAGCTTCAGTTTTCCAATCAGCCCGCCGAGGTTCTTGCTTGGATGCTGGACCGTGGGGTGGCGACGACCCTTGAAGCCTACGATGGCCGGGCAGAAGAAGGGTTCGCCAATGCAAAGAAAGGCGTCGTCGCGCTGACATCCTGGACCAGTAAACTGCGCGATGCGGTACGTGCCGCGCCGGGCCACGAAGCGATGGTGAATGCGTTGAAGCGTGCCGCGGTCTCTCGCGAGGGTGGCATTCTTTTCGTCAATGCCGGTGTCGATATCGATCGGCCGCTGTCCCAGCAAACCGATAGCTTTTGGTGGGCGGGGCGGAGCTTCTCAACGATTCGGGAGCCCTATGAAGGATTTCGGCGTGTTGTCCGCGGTTACGATCCCGATCATGGTGGTATCGCCGAGACGGAAGCAACGCTGACGATCGACGCCGGCTGCGGATTCGGCGGATCGTTGGCAGCCTACTGCCTAACGCCGGAGGGCGAGGTTCTGGAACGGCTCGAAGCGTAAAATTGCAGGTCCGATAAACCGAGTAATCCGATGGGTAACTTGACCTTACGGTTTCTACGGCTTCATCATAATATTTTTTAACCTGCTGATAAAAAACAAATAATATCTGATGTTGAAACAAGACTAAATTTGTCTTTTTTCGTTTCACATGCTATATTCTGCATGTTATACCTTACTAAATTAATGGGTTAATCTTTGCGACAACCCAGGGAACGCGGGCTCTGCTATGGCTTATATCGACGATCCGCAAACACAAAGAGCTAATCTGAGGTTCATTCGTGCCGCCATGCGCGAACCGATGCTTGAGCGCGAGGACGAGTTCGAATTGGCAAGGCGTTGGCGCGGCGATGAGGACGAGGCGGCGCTGCACAAACTGGTGCAATCCTATACCAGGCTCGTTGTCAGCACTGCCGCCCGCTTCCGGAATTACGGATTGCCGATGGGCGATCTCGTTCAAGAAGGTAATATCGGCCTCATGCAGGCTGCGGCCAAGTTCGATCCGGCGCGCGAAGTCCGGTTTTCGACCTACGCGACGTGGTGGATTCGCTCGGCAATTCAGGACTACATCCTGCGGAACTGGTCGATCGTGCGGACAGGAACGACCGCGGCGCAGAAGACCCTGTTTTTCAACTTGCGGCGGTTGCGCGCGCGAATTGCGGATTCACCGACAGGCCGGCTCAATGACGAAGGGCGCCAAGAAATCGCGCGGGAATTGCGGGTCAAGTGTCACGAAGTGGAGTCGATGGAGAATCGATTGAGCGCCAGCGACCAGTCCTTGAACGCGACGGTCGCCGAAAGCTCCGAAGACAGCTGGCAGGACTTTCTCGCCGACACGCGGCCGACACCGGAACTGATGGTGCGAAAGCGCCTCGATACCGAAGTACGGTCGCAATGGCTCGACAAGGCCATCTCTGAACTTTCGCCGCGCGAGCAAATTATTATCCGTCGCAGACGATTGCGCGACGAAGGAGCGACTCTCGAAGAGTTGGGCCGGGAACTCGGCGTGAGCAAGGAGCGCGTCCGGCAGCTCGAACACCGCGCGATGACGAAGATGCGTGATGTTATCAGCCGCAATATCGAAAAACCTTCGGATCTGCTGGTCGACGCCTGACAACATCAACGGCGCACTTGGCGCCGCTTTCCGATATACTCTCCGACGGGAGCCGGTGGCCATTGATATTGGCGGTGGCGCGGTGGGAGTCGCTTGGCGTGAGTGCGAAACAGAAGCGGATTGAGCGGGCACTGGCCCAGGCGCAAGGCCTGTTGCAAGGCGGCCGGGCCGCTGATGCCGCGACGCTCTGCGAGGAAATTCTTCGTGAAGCGCCTCATCTCCCCAGTGCGCTCCAGCTTGGCGCGGTGGCGGCATTTCAGTCCGGTGACGGGAACCGCGCGCGTGACCTGCTGGAAACGGCGACGACCCAATATCCGGATGATCCGGAAGCGCACTTCAATCTCGGCGTTCTTTATCAATCCTCCGGCATTTTGGAGTCGGCGCTTGGCGCGTTCCTGCGCGCGGCGGCCCTGGCGCCTGGCTCCGCGATAGCGCACTACAACGCCGGAACCGCGTTGCACGAGCTTGGCCGGCCGGGTGAGGCCATTGCGGCCTATCGAAGGGCAATCGACGCGGACCCGGACTATGCGGCGGCTCATGCCGGTCTTGCCTATCTGTTGCGAGACGCTGGCCAACTCGAAGACGCGCTCACGGCGTATGACAGCGCCGTTGCACTGGCACCGAACGATGCCCAGACGCAATCGGGACGCGGCATCGTGTTGCAGCATCTGGGCCGCTTGCCGGAAGCGGCCGATGCGCTCCGCCGCGCTGCTGCGCTCGATCCGGCTTATCCGGATGCGTGCACCAACCTTGCCGATGTGTTGATCGAAATGGACGATGCGGTGTCGGCCGTAAGGGAATGCGATCGTTTCCTGTCGCGCTATCCTGGCGATTCGGGCGTCCTCGCTTCAAAGGTTATTGCGCTGGGCGAGAGCGGCGATACCGAAGCTGCTGATGCGCTGGTCGATTTCGAGAGATTTCTTTGCCCGACTCGGCCCGAGCCGCCGCCTGGCTTTGCGGATGCCGGCGCGCTGAACGATGCGCTCGCGGCGCATATGCTGGCGCACCCGACGCTTGTCGATGCACCAGCCAGTCATGCCACGCGCAACGGCAAGCACACGGGTGAGCTACTCGGCGACACCGCAGCACCGATCGTGGCTTTTCAAGCGATGATGAGTAACGCCATAGCTCTGTACAAATCGAAACTCGGAGACGACCCTGCGCATCCCTTTGTCGCGAATGCGCTGGACTGCTGGCGGTTGACCGCGTGGTCGATTGTTCTGCAGGGCAGCGGCGGATTTCAAGCGCCTCACATTCATCCGTCAGCCTGGCTAAGCGGCGTTTACTATGCGCGCGTGCCGGACGTCGTGTCGGATCCCAACGCCGGGCAGGCTGGCTGGATCGAGTTCGGCCTGCCGAGCGAGGAGTATCATTGGCGCTGCCGGCCACCGGTCCGCGCGATTCGGCCGGAAGCCGGCCTGCTGGTCTTATTTCCGAGTTATTTCTTCCACCGCACGATCCCCTACGATACGGAGGGCACGCGGATCAGCATTGCCTTCGACGTTCTGCCGGCAATCTCTTAGCCGTTCTGTACGACGAGTTTCACACGCTTCAGCGAAGCGAGGGGGCGTTTGTCGCCAAGGCCGTTCAGCGTAACGAACCGTTCCTGTCGAAAGTCTTCGAAGGCCATTCGTCCACTCAGCCGACCGACCGTGTCCGTGGCTCTAACCGCAACGATTTTCAAACGCTTCGGTTGCAATACCGCTGCTTGGGCTGGCGAGAGACGTTTGAAACTGTACGTGGTCCGCTGGAACGCAGGTGCCAGTTTCTGCATTGCTGCCGGCGCGGCCGCGAAGACGAAGCGGAAGATGTGCTTGGAATCGAAGCGGATGGCGATCAGGCGGTAATCCGTCCGGCCATCACGGGCACGCACCCAGGCCGTTGCTGCGCCGAAGCCGTTTATCTTAATCGCTTCGAGATCGTTCAGCGCCGCGCCGCGCCCCCAGACACCCGACAAATAAGCCGACATCGTGCCCCGGTAAGGTTTCGGCGCCGCCGTGAAAATGATTGCAGCCTTAGCCTGTTTTGACGCGGCCGCAATCCGGTCCGGCCTGTTCTGCAGTTTGAAGCCTTGGGGGACGGAGAATTCGAAACGGAGTTTCGGGTGTGCGAAGCGGCGGCCCAGCGTGTAGCCCTGCTCGGGCCCGTCGCCGAAAATCATGCCGTCGAGCGCCTTGAGGTAGCTGTTCCGGTCGCGCCGGCCATTCTGCTTGCCGCCGGAAAGCGCTGCGGCACGTTGCACCCGTTCAATCGTGCGCGGATGGGTCGCCGTAATATCGTAACTATCGACTTCGTTGGGAGAGCGCCCGGCTATCTGCGCTTCGAGCTGGCTGTTGGCGCGCAACCGCGCAAGAAAACTAGCCATAGCGTTTATATCGTAGCCGGTACGGCGCAGATAACGAATGCCAAGCATGTCGGCTTCCAGTTCCTGATCGCGCGAATAGCTGCGGAGATACAGACCGGCGACCGTTCCGGCAAGTTGCGAGGATTCCCGGCCCGTCACCGCGCCCAGCAATCCGACGCCCAATTGCGCGAGCATGGATTGGCTCTGCCGTTGCGCCGAGTGCCGTGCGACGACGTGGCCGATTTCATGGCCCAGGACACCGGCAAGTTCCGCCTCGTTGCCCGCAAGCGCCATAAGGCCGCGCGAGATATAAACATAGCCCCCAGGCAGGGCGAATGCGTTGACGATAGGACTGTCGAGAAGCGTAAAGGTGAATCCCAGCGACGGGGTTTCCGTCGTGGCTGCAAGTTTGCCGCCGATGCTGGCGACATAACCGGCAGCGGCCGAATCTTTATAAACGCCGCCAAATTGTGCCAGAATTTTCGGATGTTCGCGAAGACCGATCTGCTTCTCTTCATCGGGGTTGACCAGAATCAGATCGCGGCTGCCGGTGGCGGGGTTTACCGTGCAACCGGTACCGAGCCCCGCGACCAGAGAGCAGGCCGTCAATCCACAAAAGTGTCGCCGTGTTATCGCCATATCGATCCGCGCCACGCTGCTGTTATCAGCCTTGAATATCGATTACTGCCGATCGCGTTACAAGTATCCTCCGGGTTATCGGGTTGGATCGGGCAGGATCTCAATCTGCTCCGGATGGGTCGCGTCGATGAGCGGTCCGTTGCGCGATTTGATCCAGCCGCGAACCCGCACGGTTTTCCCCTGCAAGGCTTCAAGGTCCAATCCTGCATCTTTAAACAGCCGCCGTACGCGGGCGGCGACGGCAATGGTGAAGTCCGTTCGCCAATTATCGCTGAAATTCAGGTAGGTGTATTTGCGCCGCGCCGCGACGGCTCGAACTTGGCCTTCGACAAGGTGAAAGCCGCCGATATGGCGATGCGCGGTATCAGCGTCGCGGATTTGATAGAAGCGGTGCCGCCAAATGCCGCGGCGGGCGGCCCGCGCCTTCCGTTCCATCGCGAGCATTTCAGCGATCTGCGCCCGGTTGTCTTGGAAGCTGTAGACCCGCGCCATGCCGCTGCGCAGCAGTTCGCCTTGAATCCATACGCCTTTTTCGTCGTGCAGATGGGCGAGCAGCCTGTTGTGTCGATCGACGCGCCGCCCACCGTAAGACAGCGTTACGGTCTTGTACAGCGCCAGCGTGGTCAAGGCGGACTTCGCCGTATCCGCCAGCGGCCAGGTTTTGAAGTTGCGTCTGCCGAGCGGCAGCTTCGGTGCCTGAATCCCGACAAGCCGTACTTCTCGTCCGTCCTCCAGGATGAGCGTGTCGCCGTCGACGATTTCCACGACACGGCCGCTTCCACCGTTCGCCAGCGTATCCGACGATGCCGGATGTCCTGTGAGGAGCAGCAGCGCGGCGATGATAATGGCGTAGAGTTTCGGCACGAGTCCCCGGTTTGCAATTGCGCGCGGCGCAGTCTAATACCAGAATCCGCGAGTGTGGCGAGGCGAATATTCTCTCATGGAATCGGTTAAAGGCGTGAGCCGGCAGGATCTCTTTCCGGATATAGAACCCTACGAGCGCGGGCGGCTGGCCGTCGACCCGCCGCACGACCTGTATTGGGAACAGTCGGGAAACCCGAACGGTGTGCCGGTGCTGTTCATTCATGGCGGTCCCGGTGCGGGTGCAACGGCGGCGCACCGGCGGTTCTTCGATCCGGTGCATTACCGGATTGTCGTTCTCGACCAGCGCGGTGCCGGCCGCTCGAAACCCATTGGCGATCTGACGAACAATACAACCGCGCATCTGGTCGATGACATGGAAACGCTGCGCCGAACCTTGAGGATCGAGACTTGGTTTCTGTTTGGCGGATCCTGGGGCTCCAGTCTTGCTCTCGCCTATGCAATCGCGCACCCGGACCGTTGTCGCGGGCTCGTCTTGCGCGGCATATTTCTTTGCGGTCGCGATGAGGTCGATTGGTTCCTGACCGGCATGCAGCGCGTTTTTCCGGAGGCCTGGCGCCGTTTTTCGGAGTTCCTGCCCGAGGGCGAGCGCGGAGATCTGCTGGCAAACTATCACCGCCGCTTGGTCGATCCCGATGCCGGTATTCATCTGCCGGCGGCCCGAATCTGGAGCCAGTATGAGGGGACCTGCTCGACACTGCTGCCGAGCACGGACAACGGGGCGTCTTTCGGCGATCCTTTGAAGGCCCTCGGTCTTGCCCGTATCGAAGCGCACTATTTTGCCAACGACCTGTTCATGGAGGAAGGTCATCTGTTGTGTGGCGTGGCGCGCTTGAAAGGCATCCCAGGTGTCATCGTTCAGGGACGCTACGATATGGTTTGTCCGACCGCCGCGGCAGACTCTTTGGCACGCGCATGGCCGGAGGCGGAGTATATTATTGTACCGGACGCCGGACACTCGGCGATGGAGCCGGGTATCCGCAAGGCGTTGGTTGGGGCAACCGAAAAGTTCAAAACAATTGGCGCTTGAATGCAGGAATCAGTTGCTCCGGTTTTGTCAGATCGTATTATTCAAGCTGGTTGAGGGGGCGGTCATGGCAATATCACCAATTCTTCGTGCAATTTGCAGCGCAACGCTGGTGTTGGCGCTACTTGTCGGTACTCGTGCCTATGCGGGCGAAGATCCGTCCTTTATCGCCTTTCACGCCGGCGCCTATGACGTGAACGACAACGAAACCGCGGGGCAATTCAATCTCGAATACAGGTCTAGCTGGGACGATTGGTATGTGAAGCCGTTCGCTGGGGTCATGGCGACCACCGATGCCGCGATATACGGATATGGTGGCTTCATGCTCGATATTTACCTGGGCCGTCGATTCGTCTTTACGCCCAATGTCGCGGTTGGCTTCTATTCGGACGGCGATGGCAAGGATTTGGGATCGGTGATCGAATTTCGGTCGGGCGTCGAGTTGGCCTATCGATTCGACAACCGGGCGCGATTGGGTGTCGCATTCCACCATATCTCGAATGCGTCGATCGGTGACAGCAACCCGGGCACAGAAACGCTCACTTTGGTTTTCTCGCTGCCGTTAAACGATCTGTTTTCGGACTGAGGGTAGCGAACGGCCGTTCACTAGGGCGGGCGAATCTTCGCTCTGATTTTTTTAAAATACTTGTGATGCAGACGCTTGCGCGTCATAGTGCGAGTCGGTTTCAACAACGGAAAGGAGGTGATCCAGTGTCTCATTGTCAATTAGGGCCTGCGGTCGCTCGAAGCTGGATTGTCGCCGCCGTGCGGAGTTTCTTCGCCTGACGCGACGTGTCCCGGCCCGGGCAGTTACGGGACCGAGGTCAGACAAGGGAAGGGCCGCCCCGAGGGGCGGCCCTTCTTTTTTTGTATTCGAGGAGGATGCTTGCGAATCGGTGCCGGTTCAGTTGCCGATCATCGACCGCGCGGTCTCAATCGCATCATTTGCGCCGGCGACCATGAGCCGTGAGGCGGCCGTGATCGTGGTGAACCGGAAGCCCATCTCGGTCATTGTCGCGGCCATTTCCGCGCTGCCGCAGTGGATGCCCGGCGTGACATTGTGGCTGAGCGCGCTTTCGAGGATGCGCTTTAACGCGTCCGCGACTTCCGGGTCCTTCGGCATGAACTGCGGTTCGTATCCGAGGCTGATCGACAGGTCGTTCGGCCCGATATAAATGCCGTCGAGACCTGGGGTAGACATGATGTCGTCGAGGTTGTTCAGCGCCTCGCGGGTTTCGATCATCGCCATCGCGATAATCGTTTCGTTGGCCTTGTGAAAATAATCGGGACCGCCATAGGAGAGCCCGCGTACCGGCCCCCAGCTGCGGTAGCCGGTCGGGGCGTAGCGGCAAGCGCCGACGAACGCTTCGCAATCGGCTCTGTTGTTGACCATCGGGCAAATCACGCCATACACGCCCGCATCGAGCGCGCGCATGATCCAGGCTGGGTCGAGCCATGGCACCCGCATCAGAATTGGCGCGTCGCCCTGTGAGAGCGTTTGCAGCATCGTTAGGGCAGACCGCCAGTCAATCAGGCTGTGCTGCATATCGATGGTAAACGAGTCCCAGTCGCACCCCAGCATTGCTTCCGCGGCCAGCGAACTGTCCATATTGAGCCAGCAATTCAGGGCGCCTTTGCCTTCGCTCCACAGGGTTCTGAGTTTGTTTTCGCGCATGTCGCTTCCTCCCAGTGTAAGAGGCCCAAGGTGAAGCGAACGGTATACCGGATCAAGTCCGCACGGTTGCTGTTTTTTAGCGCCGGCGGCCCATATTCAGTGTCCAGTAATGGAATTTACGAACGACACCGCCATCTTGCGCCAGGAAAGTATAGCCGACGCCGGCATCGTCGATGTCGGGTTCCAGAAGCGCCTCGCGGTGTGGCGGGGAATTGATCCAGCCGGTAACCACTTCTTGCGGGTTGTCCTGCCCGGCCGCGAGATTCTCCAGCACGGCACGCCATTGATAGCCGGCCCGGGTTGCCCGGTCGCCGACGGTTTTTCCGCTCGGTGTAACATGATCGAAAAAGTCGCGCGCCGCCATGTCGTCGGAATGCGCTTGTGCCGTCCGGTTCAATGCCAGGTTAAGAGTTAGCGGGCTCAGTTTGTGGCGGGCGCGATATTGATTGACGTATCGCATGATTTCGCGGCGCCAATTTCTGGCAGCGGGCCGGGTTGGTTCGGCGAGCGTAATGACCCAGAAATGGTCCAGGGCGACGCCCTCGCGATGCGCATATCCGATACCGGCTTCGCTCAAGCTTCGATTGAGCAGCACTTGGCGGCTGTCACGGCGTTGCAGCCAACTATCGACCACGGATTTGCCGTTCGGATACCCGGTTGCGATTTGCTGGAAAGCCTGCCGGTAGGCATAACCCGCGCGGCGCAACCGCTTTTCCAATGTCACGCCTTCCGGGCTGCGGGGATCGACATAGCGGCGTGTCAACATGACCTTGGCCTGATCGCGTGCCAGCATCGACAAGCGCGCTTCCATGCGCAGCGGTTCGAGTCCGTGCTGTGCACGATAGCCGTTGATAAGCGCAAGTGCTTCTTGCGACCGCTCCGTTCCTGTTGCGGCGGCGAGATCGATCGCGAATAGCGCTGTAATGGCGAACGCCAATAAGCGATAGCGCATCGGCCAACCTACTGCATGACGATGTTTGGCATCGCCCGCTGGGTTTCGCCGGCGTCGCTCAGCTTGTCCAATATCCGGTCGGCAATGGCCCGGAAAGCTTTGCTATGCGGGCTATCCGGGTCGCTGACGACGATCGGCTTCCCGCCATCGGAGGTTTCGCGGATCGCAATATCGAGCGGAATCTCCCCCAGGAAGTCTACGCCGAGCCGGTCCGCCTCCTCATGCGCGCCGCCGTGGCTGAAGATATCCGTGCGTTCGCCGCAGTGCGGGCAGGCGAAGTAGCTCATATTCTCGACGATGCCGAGCACCGGCACTTCGACCTTGCGGAACATGTTGAGACCCTTGCGGGCGTCCAGCAGGGCGATGTCCTGGGGCGTGGAGACGATGACGGCGCCGGCAAGTGGGACGTCCTGCGACATGCTCAACTGCGCGTCGCCGGTGCCGGGCGGCATGTCGACGATCATAACGTCGAGTTCTCCCCAGTTAACGTCGCGCATCAACTGCTGCAAGGCGCTCATGACCATCGGGCCGCGCCAGATCATGGGCGTGTCCTCCGGCACGAGGAATCCCATAGACATCACCTTGACGCCGTGATTTTCCATCGCTTCGAGGCGCTCGCCATCCGGGCTGTTCGGTCGGCCGGTTATGCCCATCATGCGGGGCTGCGATGGGCCGTAGATATCGGCGTCAAGGATGCCGACGCTTTGCCCCGCGGCGGATAGCGCCAGCGCGATATTCGTCGCGACAGTGGATTTGCCGACCCCGCCCTTCCCCGATGCGACGGCGACGATATGCTTAATGCCGGGTACCGTCTGTTTGCCGCGACCCTGCTGGGGCCCGGCCTGTTGCGGTGCAGCCTGCTGTGGCGCTTGTGCGTCCTTGTGTGCGGTGAGCATGGCCGTCACCGAAAGAATGCCAGGAATAGCGTCGACGACGTTTTCCGCAGCTTTGCGCACCGGTTCGTATTCGGAGGCGCGTTGCGGATCGATTTCGATCGCAAAGCCGACATTGCCATCCTTGACGACAAGCCCCGAAATCATGCCAAGAGACACAATATCCTCGCTCTTTCCCGGGTCGCTGATCGTTTTCAGCGCGTCGAGGACCTGCTCTTCGCTCACCGTGGCCATATTTGTTTCTCCGTTATTCGTCGGCATTGCATGGTTGAGGGTTTGCGCCTCGAAGGTCGCTGCCCTATATGTGTGTTGACTTATATGTCATGGTGCCCCGGCAAGAAAAGCACGGTAACTAACGGATGCACCAATTTAAGCCATAAACACCGGTAAAAACGAAGGAAAGCGAACCAATGCCTTGGTCGAATCAATCTGGCGGTGGCGATAATGGACAGGGTCCGTGGGGCGGTGGCGGCGGCGGTGGTGCCGGCGGCAGGCCTCCGCCCGATATCGAGGATATGCTGCGTAAGGGGCAGGAACGGGTCCGGGGCCTGATCCCTGGTGGCGGCGCATCGCCGAAGATCATCATGCTGCTTGTCGTCGTCGCGGCGCTGCTGTGGCTGGCGACCGGTTTCTACCGGGTGCAGCCCGGCCAGCAGGGTGTCGCGCTGATTTTCGGCAAGGTGGTCAAATCGACGCCGCCGGGCCTGGATTACAATCTGCCGGCGCCAATCGGTGAAGTCTTTACGCCGCAGGTGGATTTGTCGCGCCGTGTCGATATTGGCTTCCGTGGCGCTGGTGAGGTGTCCCGCGGACGCAGCACCGAACGGGATGTGCTGGAAGAAAGCCTGATGCTGACCGGCGACCAGAACATCGTCGACATGGATTTCACGGTTTTCTGGAAGATCAATAGTGCGAGTGACTATCTGTTCAACATTCGCGTTCCCGAAAATACGGTGAAAGTCGTCGCTGAAAGTGCGATGCGCGAAGTCGTGGGGCAGACAAGATTCGATCTTGCCGTGACGACGGGCCGCGAGGATATCCAGGACAAAACAAAAGCCTTGATGCAGACGATCCTCGATCAATACAAATCCGGTATTGAGATTACGACGGTTCAGTTGCAGAAGTCGGATCCGCCGAGCGAGGTTATCGACGCGTTCAACGACGTACAACGCGCACGCCAGGACCGCGACCGGTTACGGAACGAAGCGGAAGCTTATGCAAACTCGATCGTTCCGGTGGCGCGCGGTCTTGCAGAAAAAGACATACAGCAGGCGCAGGGTTATCGCGAACGGCAAATCCAGGAAGCCAAAGGTGAGGCGGACCGTTTCTTGTCCGTCTATGACGCGTATAAAGTTGCACCGGAAGTGACGCGCCGTCGCATGTATCTGGAAACGCTTGGTGAAGTTCTTGGTAGCGCCCGCAAGGTCATCATCGACCAGAAAGGCGGCGGCACCGGCGTCGTTCCCTATCTGCCGCTACCGGAAATCCAGAAGCGGCAGGAACAAGACAAAAAAGAATCCGGTAATTAGGGAATTGGAGAAGAAGCCATGAGCAAAACCCAACTCGCAATTCTCGGAATCGTCGTCTTGGTTATCGGCGTTGTGGCGTCATCGGCACTGTTTACCGTACACCAGGTGCAGCAGGCCATCGTACTGCAGTTCGGTAAGCCGGTTCGCGTCGTTCAGGAGCCGGGCCTAAGCTGGAAAATCCCGTTCATCCAGGATGTACGGTTTTACGAACGGCGAATTCTGGATCTCGACCCGCCAGAATTCGAAGTTCTGCTCGACGACAAGAAACGAATCAAGGTTGACGCGTTTGCGCGGTACCGGATCTTGGATCCGCTGCGGTTCCTGCAGGTCGTTGGGTCGGAGTCGACGGCACGAAATCGACTCAGCAACCTCGTAAACTCCTCGCTTCGGCGTGTCATTGCGAAGACGTCGCTGACGGATTTGCTGTCACCGAAACGCGGGCAGTTGATGGAACAAATTCAGACCGAAGTCACGGCGAACGCCAAGGCCCTGGGCATCAACGTCGTGGATATCCGGATCGGCCGGACCGATCTTCCAACCGAGACCAGTCAAGCGGTCTTCAACCGAATGCGCACGGAACGGGAACGGGAGGCACGTGAATTGCGGGCCCAAGGAACGGAGACCGCACAAAAGATCCGTGCGGGGGCAGACCGCGACCGGACGGTTATTTTGGCAACGGCCAAACGGAAGTCCGAGCAACTCCGTGGTGAAGGCGAGGGGCAGCGCAATTTGATCCTCGGCAAAGCCTACGGGCAGGATCCGGAATTCTTCCAGTTCTATAAATCGCTTGCCGAGTATCAGAAGAACCTGGTCGATAGTGACACGACCATGGTGCTGTCGCCGGACAGCGACTTCTTCAAGTTCTTCGGCGATATCAAGGGTGCGCTGAAGAAATAGGTTTGGGAACAGAGGGCACATGATTGGCTGACTTCGCCACGGCCTTGGCCTTGGTGCTGGTGATCGAAGGGCTATTGTACGCCATGTTCCCGGCGGCGATGCAGCGAATGATGCGCATCGCCCTGGAAGCGCCGCCGACGACGCTGCGCAATGGCGGCCTTGCCGCGGCCATCATCGGGTTCGTGATCGTCTGGTTGATTCGGGCGTGATGTGCACCGCCGGCGATCATAGGTTTGCCTTAATTGGACCAAAAGTTGGAAATATTATGACATTTTCGGCATCTGGATTGATCCCATCGCGGTAAAGTCCTACATGCCGACGAGCTTAATACCAGCGAGTCACTATCATCGCTCCTTGGCATAAGACCCGAGCGAGACTATGGAGGTCGATTTGAACCGTTTATTGCATTTGATTCGTAAGCGTGACGTTGCGCCGATCCGCCGGCTGCTTATTTTGCCCGTCGTGGCGCTTCTCGTCTGGCAGCCCGTTATGGCCGATGCGCGTGGTGCACCGGACAGCTTTGCAGACCTTGCCGAGCGCCTGCTTCCTGCTGTAGTCAATATCTCGACGACACAGAAGGTGGAAAGGCCGGGTTCCGGCGAAGGACAGGAAGGTCCCCAGTTTCAGTTTCCCGAAGGGTCGCCGTTCCGGGACTTCTTCGACCGCTTTAACCGCCGTCCCGGCGATCAGCCGGCGCGGCGTGTGACCTCGTTGGGTTCCGGTTTCATCATCGACGCTACCGGCTTTGTGGTAACGAACAATCACGTGATCGAGGGTGCGGACAAGGTTACCGTCATTCTGCACGAAGGAGAGAAGTTCGAAGCGGAAGTGATCGGCAAGGACAAGAAGACGGATCTCGCTCTGCTGAAAATCGATCCGGGCAACCAAAAGCTGACGGCGGTCGAGTTCGGCGCGTCGGATGAGGCTCGGGTCGGCGACTGGGTGATTGCCATCGGCAATCCGCTGGGTCTCGGCGGCACCGTCACGGCAGGGATCATCTCCGCACGCGGACGCGATATCCGCTCCGGCCCGTATGACGACTACATTCAGACCGATGCGCCGATCA
The DNA here is from genome assembly GCA_012103325.1 of Alphaproteobacteria bacterium. GTDB lineage: Bacteria > Pseudomonadota > Alphaproteobacteria > UBA8366. The sequence continues at coordinate 208,912 of WLWY01000010.1, read as the reverse complement.
ACCGCGGTAATTCGGGTGGGCCCTTGTTCGATATGAACGGTGCCGTTGTCGGCATCAATACGGCGATCCTGTCGCCGTCGGGTGGCAGCATCGGCATTGGGTTTTCGGTACCTGCCAACATCGCCAAAAACGTCATAGGCCAGCTTAAGGAATTCGGCACGACGCGCCGCGGTTGGCTGGGCGTGCAGATTCAGACCGTGTCGCCGGAAATCGCCGAGAGCCTCGGCCTGAAGGCGCCGAGTGGCGCGCTGGTTGCTGGCGTACTCAAAAACAGCCCGGCGGAGGCGGCCGGCGTGAAACAAGGTGACGTGATCATCGGTTTCGACAAACGTGAAGTTTCGGAATCCCGCAAGCTACCGCGCATGGTGGCGGAAACGGATGTCGGCAAAGATGTCGCGGTTAAAGTCTGGCGCGATGGCGCCGAGGTGAACCTCACCGTTCGGTTGGGCGAGCTTGAAAAGGTCGACCAGGCGTCTCTGACGACACGAGGCAGCCGCCGCGACTCGGGCGAGACGTCGAGCCGCGAAATCGATGCGCTGGGTCTTGCGCTCTCGCCGATCACGCCGGAACTGACCGAAAAGTATAAGATCGAAGAAGACATGAAGGGCGTCGTCATTACCGATGTCCAAAAGGGTAGTGATGCCGAAGAACGCCGGCTGCGGCCCGGCGATATCGTCGTCGAAGTTGGGCAGGTGCCGGTCTCGTCGCCAGGCGAGGTCGCGGCGCAGGTCGAAAAGGCCCGCGAAAAGGGGCGCAAAGTCGTCCTGTTGCTGGTCGACAAGGATGGCGACATGCGCTTCATCCCGATCAAGATCAAATAAACGCCCACGCGGGCGGATACCTAAATTCCGTAAACGGCGTCAGCATTGGCTGGCGCCGTTTCGCTTTGCACCCTCGCTGATCTCGCTCTATCTTGGCGGTCGGCTAAAATCAGCCGTCGAATTCTCCCGAAAGTCGATAAACGGCCAGGATCGCCATTGTGAGCAGCTCCGGCTCAACGTCCGTATTCCGTCTCAAGAACCAGGCTCCGATCTATCTGATCGGCTTGGGGCACGGCGCGACGCATTGGATCGCGGCCACCTTCTATATTCTGCTGCCGTTGCTGACCAAGGATCTGGGCCTCAGCTATACCGAGGCGGGTCTGCTGGTTTCGATTTTTCACTTCAGTTCCTTTGCTGCGAATTTCGGCAGCGGTGTCGTTGTCGATATGACGGGGCGCAAGGTTATTTTCCAAGTGGTGTCGCTCGTCGTCGGCGCTCTTGCGTTGGCGGTCTTCGGTGTGACCGGGCTTTACGTCGTTCTCGCGGCGATGGTGTCGCTGATTGGCGCAACCAATAATTTGTGGCATCCGCCGGCCATCGCGTTCATCTCCGAGCGGTATCCTGACCACCGTGGTTATGCGCTTTCCATACACGCAAGCGGTGCCAGTATCGGCGACATGATCGCGCCAACGTTGGTCGGTATTTTACTGATTTCGCTCACCTGGCAGGAGGCGGCGGCGGTTAGTACGCTGCCAGTCTTTGTCGTTGTGGCCATTTTCTTATTCTATCTTATGCCGATGGACCGGACGGTGCCCGGAGCGCCGCGGCGGGGCGTCGGATTTGGCGATTATTTCAAAGGTCTTACGCAATTGGTGCGCCGCCGCGCCGTGCTTGGGCTGTGTCTGATGGCGGCGTTTCGTTCGATGGCCCAGGTAGGGCTCGTCATGTTTCTGCCGCTTTACCTTTTTGATGTTCTCAAAGTAAGTCCGTGGCTGATGGGGCTGGCGATCACATGCATGCATTTGGGCGGCGTTATCGTCTCTCCAATTGCCGGTATGATGTCTGACAGGGTTGGTCGCAGGCCGGTTGTGATGGCAGGGTTGACGGCAACGACGGTGCTGATCGTCCTTTTGCCGTTCATTCCCAGTGCCACCGGTTTCGTCGTCGCGGTCGCCGCGCTCGGATTCGTTCTCTACGCCGTGCGCCCGGTCATACACAGCTGGATGATGGATTTGGCGCCGGCCGAGGTTAGCGCGTCGGCAACGAGTTTGCTCTTTGGCACGCAGGCTGCACTTTCCGTGCTGATGCCTCTCGTGGGCGGCGTAGTGGCGGATAGGTATGGTCTTGTCGAAGTCTTCTATGTAATCGCAGCAATTATGCTTGTCGCCAATCTGACCGTTGTGTTGCTGCCTCGCCCGGAGAAGGCGGCCTAATCGCGGAAGTCGCTTTGCCGATAGCCTTGCAGATACAGCAATGCGGTTAAGTCCCCATGGTCGATGCGCGCGCGCGCGCTTTCCGCCACGACCGGCTTGGCGTGATACGCAACGCCCATGCCGGCAGCCTCCAGCATCGCGAGGTCGTTCGCGCCATCGCCGACGGTTAGCGCGGCCTCGATCGCTATGTCTTGTTCGTCCGCGAGCCGCAGCAGCGCTTCGCGCTTGGCATCGCGGCCCAGGATCGGTTCGTGCACATTTCCGGTCAGCGTCCCGTTGGCGATTTCCAACCGGTTCGACTGGTCGTAATCGAAGCCAAGGCGCTGCCGGACCCACTCGGTGTAGAACTGGAACCCGCCGGACACGAGCGCGCAATAGGCGCCGTGGGCGCGCATGGTGGCGATCAGCGCCTTGGCGCCTGGCGTCATGCGGATTGCCTTCAGAGAGCTTTCCAGAGCCTCGGTACCGAGCCCCTGCAGCATCCCGACGCGTGCGCGTATTGCGCCTTCGAAGTCCAGTTCGCCGGCCATGGCGCGGGCGGTGATATCGGCGATAGCCTCGCCGATGCCGCAGGCTGCGGCGAGCTCGTCCAGCATCTCGTTTTCGATGATGGTCGATTCCATATCGGCGACGAGCAACTGTTTGCGCCGTCCTGTCGTCTCCTGCGCGACGAAGTCGACCGGCCGGCCCTTCAACCGGGCCCGTACCGCCTCGGTCGCTTGCTTAGGCGTGATGCCGCCCAAAGGCAAATCGCACGCGATCGATTTCGCCAGCCAATCCGCGTCGCCGGCTTTGCCGCCGGCTCCGATAATCGCCTGGGCCGCGGTGCGCACATCGCCCTCATCGAGCGATCGCGTAGCAGGATCGGTCATGAGTGTAAGAACATTGTCCATCACCGCGCAGTCTGTATCCTTCGCTCCCATGGAAGGCAAGCCGAACAAGCCCGTACTGATCGTTGCCGGACCGACCGCGAGCGGGAAGTCCGCCTTGGCGCTCGCCGTTGCCGAGGCGTTTGATGGCGTGGTGATTAACGCTGACAGCATGCAGGTCTATGCCGAGTTGCGCATTCTCACCGCCAGGCCGAGCGCGCGCGACGAGGCGCGCGTGGCGCATCGTCTGTACGGTGTCCTGCCGGTAACAGAGGTCTGCTCGGCGGCGCGCTGGCGCGAGATGGCCGTTGCGGCGATTGCCGAGGCGCACGATGCGGGCCGCCTGCCTATCGTGTGCGGTGGCACCGGGCTGTATCTGCGGGCACTGATGCAGGGGCTGTCGCCGATCCCCGAGATACCGGAAGACATTCGGCGCGATGTGCGGGCGCGGCTAGACCGTGAGGGGCCAGCGGCGCAGCATGCGCGTCTCGCAGCCTGCGACCCGGAGACGGCAGAACGGCTGGAACCCGGCGACCGCCAACGCGTGGCACGCGCGCTGGAAGTCCTTGCGGGTACCGGCCGGCCGCTCTCGGAATGGCTTGCGCTGCCGCCGGAGGGACCGCCGCCGGATATGCGGTTCGAGGTCCTGCTGCTGACACCGCCGCGCGAACCGCTCTACGCGGCGTGTGACGAGCGGCTCCTGGATATGGTCCGCGCTGGTGCGCTGGAGGAAGTCGAGAGACTGCGGCAGGACGGCACCGATCCGTCGCTCCCCGCGATGCGGGCACTTGGCATGCCAGTCTTCCTGCAGCATCAGTCGGGCGAACTCGGCCTCGAAGAGGCGATCGATCTGGCGCAACTGGCAACGCGCCGCTATGCGAAACGTCAGATGACCTGGTTTAGAAATCAGATTATTTCAAATTTTGTGGTGAATGAGCAATATTCGGAAAAATTTGAACCAGAAATCTTTGCATTTATTCGTCAAAACCTGTTGACCAAGCCAAATTGAGACCCTATGGTCGGCGCCCTTTGGACCGGTAAGGACCGGAAACCAAAGGGAAACAAAAAGCAAATTGGATATAGCGGACGTGTGTTCGCGAAAATCGGCGCGGTTGACCGGCCGATGCGAAACGGATATTGCGACGCACAACCGTGACCCAGCAGACCGTTTTTGGATGTCAGGAAGGTATGGAGAGTACAATGGCTAGCGAACGCATGACCGGCGCGGAGATCGTCATCAAGGCCCTGGTGGATTTGGGCGTTGAAGTCGTATTCGGATATCCCGGCGGCGCCGTCCTTCCGATTTACGATGCGCTCTTCAAGCAGAACCGGCTGCGCCACATCCTCGTGCGCCAGGAAGGCGGCGCGGTCCATGCCGCCGAAGGATATGCGCGGTCGACGGGCAAGGTCGGCGTCGTGCTGGTGACTTCAGGCCCTGGTGCGACCAATGCGGTTACCGGACTGACCGATGCGCTGATGGATTCGATTCCGATCGTGTGCCTTACCGGGCAGGTGGCAACGCATCTAATCGGTAATGACGCTTTCCAAGAATGCGACACCACCGGCATCACACGGCCCTGCACGAAGCACAATTATCTCATCAAGGACGTGCAGAATCTCGGTAAGACCCTGCATGAGGCTTTCTATGTCGCGGGCAGCGGCCGCCCCGGCCCCGTGGTCGTCGATTTGCCGAAGGACGTTCAATTCGCCGAGGGCGATTACGAAGTTCCGGCATCGGCCGAACACAGGACCTATAAGCCGCGGGTCAAAGGCGAGCCGAAGGCGATTGAAGAAGCGGTGGCATTGCTTGCCAACGCGAAGAAACCAATCATCTACGCTGGCGGTGGGGTGATCAATTCCGGCGACAAGGGCAGTCAGCTCCTAACCCAGTTCGTCCGCATGACAGGCTATCCCTGCACATTGACGCTGATGGGACTTGGAGCGTATCCGGCATCCGACAACCAGTTCCTTGGGATGCTGGGCATGCACGGAACCTATGAAGCCAATAATGCGATGCATGACTGCGACGTTATGGCGTGTATCGGCGCGCGCTTCGACGACCGGGTTACCGGTCGTCTCGATGCTTTTGCGCCGGGCGCCAAGAAAATCCACATCGATATCGACCCGTCGTCGATTAACAAGAACGTGCGTGTGGACGTGCCGATTGTCGGCGACGTAGCGCATGTCCTCGAAGACATAATCGAGATCTGGAAATCCAAGCAATGCCACACCGACGGTAAGGCGTTGGACGCTTGGTGGGATCAAATTGCCGAATGGCGCTCGATCAAAAGTCTGGATTTCAAGCAAACCGGCACAATCATCAAGCCGCAGCATGCGATCCGGCGTCTGTATGAGGCGACGAAGGACCGTGAAACCTACATCACGACCGAAGTCGGTCAGCATCAGATGTGGGCGGCACAGCATTTTCCGTTCGATAAGCCCAATCACTGGATGACGTCGGGCGGACTCGGCACGATGGGCTATGGCTTGCCGGCGGCTGTCGGTGTGCAATTGGCGCACCCGGATGCGTTGGTGGTCGATATTGCCGGCGAAGCGTCGACCATGATGAATATCCAGGAACTTTCGACGGCGATGCAATATCGCGCCAAGATCAAGGTCTTCATTCTAAATAACGAATATATGGGAATGGTTCGGCAGTGGCAGGAATTGCTGCATGGCGGCCGTTATTCGGAAACCTATTCGGAGGCGCTGCCGGACTTTGTCAAACTGGCGGAAGCGTTCGGCGCGGTCGGGTTGCGTGCCGAGAAGCCGGACCAGTTGGACGACGTCATCGCGGAGATGATTGCCACCGATAACGCTGTCGTTGCGGATATCTGTGTCGATCCGGCGGAAAACTGCTTCCCGATGATCCCGTCTGGCGCCGCGCACAACGACATGCTGCTGGGGCCGGAAGACGAAAAGGCGAAGCCGGTCTCCAAGGACGGCATGGTGCTGGTATAGCTCGAGGCAGTTTGTGTAATTGGAATGAGGCCGAACCTGGGCGCGCCTGGGTTTGGAATATTGAGTGATGCAGGAACAAATAATAGAGCGGCATACGATTGCGGTGCTCGTAGACAACGAGCCGGGCGTGCTTGCCCGCGTGATCGGTCTGTTCTCTGGCCGCGGTTACAATATTGAAAGTCTCACGGTGTCCACCGTGAGCGAAGACAAAACTGTTTCGCGAATTTCGATCGTGACATCGGGGACACCGATGATCATCGAGCAGATCAAGGCGCAGCTCGACCGGCTCGTGCCAGTCAGCGCGGTACGAGACCTGACCGAAGAAGGCGAGCATATCGAGCGCGAGGTCGCCTTGATCAAGGTCGCGGCCGAGGGGCCGCAGCGGCGGGAGTCGCTCCGGATCGCGGATATCTTCCGTGCCCGGGTGGCCGACACGACGGTCGGCTCCTTTGTCTTCATGGTTACCGGGACTCAGGAAAAAATCGATGCGTTTACGGAACTCATGAGGGCCTTGGGCGAAGTCGAGGTCTCACGCAGCGGCGTGGTGGCCATTGCCCGTGGCTCCGAGGTCCTATAAAAGCGCGTCTCGTCATTCGTTTTGTGATTGCTGAATATAAGGGAAAAAGCCAATGCGCGTTTATTACGACCGGGATGCCGACGTCAATCTGGTGAAGGGAAAGAAGGTCGCCATAGTCGGCTATGGCAGCCAGGGACACGCTCATGCGATGAACCTGCGCGACAGCGGCGTCAAGGAAGTTACCGTGGCGTTGCGGGAAGGGTCCGGCTCGGCGAAGAAAGCCGAAGGCGCTGGCTTCCAGGTTATGTCACCTACCGAAGCGGCAAAATGGGCGGATATCGTCATGGTGCTCGCGCCGGACGAAATTCAACGCGACCTCTATGCCGATGAGCTTGGCCCGAATATGAAGGCCGGGGCCGCAATCGCCTTTGCGCATGGTCTGAACATCCACTTCAATCTGATCGAGCCCCGCACCGACATCGATGTGTTCATGATCGCGCCGAAAGGCCCGGGACATACGGTGCGTTCGGAATACGAACGGGGTGCGGGTGTGCCCTGTCTCATCGCGGTCCATCAGGATGCTTCCGGCAACGCGCACGATGTCGGCCTGTCCTATGGCAGCGCCATCGGTGGCGGGCGTGCCGGCATCATCGAAACGACATTTCAGGAAGAGTGCGAGACTGATCTGTTCGGCGAGCAGGCGGTGCTATGCGGCGGTCTGACCTCACTGATCCAGGCGGCGTACGAGACTCTGGTGGAAGCAGGTTACGCGCCGGAAATGGCGTATTTCGAATGCGTTCACGAAGTTAAGCTCATCGTCGACCTGATTTATGAAGGTGGCCTCGCGAACATGCGTTATTCGGTGTCGAATACAGCCGAATATGGCGACTACATCAGTGGCCCGGAAGTCATCAGCGACTCCAGCAAGGAAGCGATGAAAGGCATTCTAAAGAGAATCCAGACCGGAGAGTTCGTGCATAAGTGGATGAACGAATGTGCCGTCGGACAGCCCCGTCTCAAGGCGGAACGCCGGATGTCCGGAGAACATTCGCTTGAGGAAGTCGGCGCCCGGTTGCGCGGCATGATGCCATGGATTGCGGAAAACGCCCTGGTCGACAAGTCGAAGAACTAATCGGAACCGACAGGACCGGAGTTTTTTCCGGTGCCACCGTTTCAATGTCGAACGCCCGGCACGTTTTACGCGTGCCGGGCGTTTGCATTCGCTGGATTGTCCGCTTGCGACGTAAATTAAGCATATATTCTTCGCAAACGTGTGATTTAAAATAATCTTTAAAGACTTTTTAACTATATCCGTTTTGATTTATTATCTAAGACGATTACTATACGTTGTTGCTATGGATGGACGTAAATACAGCGCTGAATTCAGTCTAAGCGGTGTGAAATATGGTGAATCCATCTCCGGAACCAGCGTATTTCCGCGTATCGTCGGAGTCGGAAATTAGGGGATTGGGAGCCAGTCTTTAATTATGTTTTCACGAATTTTGGGTATGTTATCGGCCGATATGGCGATCGATCTCGGGACCGCGAATACGCTGGTTTACGTGAAGGGTCGGGGAATCGTTCTGAACGAGCCTTCGGTTGTCGCCATTGCCGAAATAAAGGGTAAGAAACAAGTGCTGGCTGTTGGCGATGAAGCGAAGATGATGTTGGGTCGAACGCCTGGCAACATTCAGGCGATTCGCCCGTTGCGCGACGGAGTCATTGCCGATTTCGAAGTCGCCGAAGAGATGATCAAGCACTTCATCCGCAAGGTTCACAATCGGCGCAGCTTTGCCAGTCCCCAAGTTATTATCTGCGTGCCCTCCGGGTCGACGGCGGTCGAGCGCCGCGCCATTCAGGAGTCCGCTGAAGCGGCGGGCGCACGCCGGGTCTTCCTGATCGAGGAGCCGATGGCCGCCGCGATTGGCGCCGGTCTTCCGGTTACCGAGCCGACCGGGTCCATGGTCGTCGATATCGGCGGCGGCACGACGGAAGTCGCGGTGCTGTCGTTGGGTGGCATCGTGTATTCCCGTTCGGTCCGGGTTGGCGGCGACAAGATGGACGAGGCAATCATCGCCTACATCCGCCGCAATCATAACCTGCTGGTCGGCGAAGGCAGTGCCGAACGGATCAAGAAGGAAATCGGGTCCGCTTGTCCGCCGGAAGACGGCGAAGGCGACGTGATGGAGATCAAGGGACGCGACCTGATGAACGGCGTTCCGAAGGAGCTCTTGATCAGCGAGCGGCAAATCGCGGAAAGTTTGGCGGAACCTGTCGGTGCCATCGTCGAAGCAGTGAAAGTCGCGCTTGAGCATACCGCGCCGGAACTGGCTGCGGATATTGTCGACAAGGGCATTGTATTGACCGGCGGCGGCGCATTGCTTGGCAATCTTGACTTCGTGCTGCGCCATTCGACCGGACTGCCGGTGTCGATTGCGGACGATCCACTATCCTGCGTGGCGTTGGGAACCGGGCGCTGCCTTGAAGAAATGAAGACCCTCAAGAACGTTTTGATCAGCATGTATTGATCGGCACGAAATGGAACAACTGTCGCGATCGCATCGAGGAAACGTAAGTATTGGCTAAACGACCGGAATCGTTTCAGAGAGTAGCCGCCCCGCTTCGTGCGATGGCGCAGCGGTTTGCGTTTCTGTTCCTACTCGTCGCGGCCGGTGGCGTTCTTCTCATCGGAAAGGCGGATCCGAAGATATTCGATCGCACGCGCATGGTCGTGACGGATACGCTTGCGCCGATTCTCGATGCGCTGTCGCGGCCGATCGCAACGGGCGCTGCGATCGTCGACGAGGTTCAATATCTCGTCAATTTGCGCCAGGAAAACGCGGCGTTGCGGTCCGATAACGCTCGCCTAATCCAGTGGCATACCGCCGCGCGGAATCTGGCGGCGGAGAACAAAAGACTGCGCGGTCTATTGCAGTTCGTTCCAGAACAGGCGTCCCAGTTTATCTCGGCCCGCGTTATCGCGGACTCCGGCGGCACATTCGTACGCAGCATGCTTGTCAATGCGGGTCGGGCAGACGGCGCCCGCAAGGGGCTGCCGGTTGTCGTCGGTGAAGGGTTGATTGGCCGCATCGTTGATAGCGGCGAGCGGTCTTCGCGGGTGTTGTTGGTCGATGATCTGAACAGCCGAATTCCTGTCGTCGTGGGGCCGGACCGGGAGCGTGCCGTGCTCGCGGGTGATAATTCCCGTCGGCCTAAACTGATCTATCTCGCGGCCAATGCGCAGGTTCAGCAGGGCGCTCGCATCATGACGTCCGGTCAGGGCGGCGTGTTTCCACCGGGCATACCGGTTGGTGTGGTCTCATCCATCAATGCGAATGGCGTGCGCGTCGAATCCTTCGTCGCGGCGTCGGATCTCGAATATGTCCGAATTATCGATTACGGGCTCGCCGGCGTGCTCGAACGCGATCGCCGTGACGGTACGGCCCGGGGATATTAACGCAGACCGTGCAGGAAAGCGTCGCACAACCTTGTCTTTTTGCGATAGGTTGTCTGGCGAAAGCGATCCTTTAGGAGCCCGTCGACGTGATAAAGGGTACCGTCTGGCAACGGCTCGATTTTGTTGCGCGGAATTTGACACCGCTGTTGGTAAGCCTGTGTCTTGTGATCATCAGTGTCGTGCCGCTGCGCTTGCCCCAGATCAGTTTTATCGTGCCCGCGCTGGCGCTGATGGCCGTCTATTATTGGGGTCTGCATCGCGCCGACCTTTTGCCGGCCCCGGCAATTTTCTTTATCGGTATTCTTCAGGACATTTTGTCCGGTGGCGCGATCGGCGTGAATACGCTGATCTTCCTCGCAGTCTACGGGGTGTGCGTTTCCCAGCGCCGGTTCTTCTATGGCAAGTCCTTCCTTGTGGTTTGGTGGGGATTTATGGTCGTCACCGCCGGTGCGTTGGCGTTGGAATGGGCGCTAATGTCGGTGATTTCCGAGACGATTATCGGGCCGCGTCCGGCGTACTTCAAATACCTGGCGACGATCGCGCTTTACCCGGTCGTGGCGTGGATGTTCACACGGATCCAGCGGACATTGCCGGTGGCCGAATAATACCAAGGAGCGGTGATAGTGACCCATAGAGACGGATTTTCCAGGTTTTCGGCAAGGAGCGCGCGGCGCAGCGATGTGGGGCATCGGAAGCCGGGCGCGACGCTGTCCGAAAGCCTGGATAACCCGCCCTTCGGGTCGCGTATGCGGCCCGTCGGAGGGCGTCGGAGCGGCTTGACGATGCCCCACATCGCCGGCGCCGCCCCTTCTACCCGACGGACCGCATACGCGATCTCTAAGGGTCACTATCACCGTTCCTTGGTATAATGAAGACCGATAAGACGCGCGAGAAGCTGTTTAGCCGCCGGGCCGCGATCCTGGCGGGCGGTCAGATGGCGCTGTTCGCCGGCCTGGGCGCTCGGATGTACTATCTACAGGTCTTGCAGTCGGAACGCTATCGGACATTGGCGGAAGACAACCGCATCAATCTTCGCCTGTTGGCACCGCCGCGCGGCTATATCCTCGACCGTTTCGGGGAACCCATCGCCATCAACGTGCAGAACTATCGCATTGTTCTCATACCCGAGCAGGTCGGGGATATCGAAGCGACACTGGCTCGGTTGGAAAAGGTGCTTGAAACGGGGTCGCTGGATACAAAACGCGTGCTGCGCGATGCGCGGCGGCGGCGCGCCTTCGTGCCGATCACGGTGGCTGAAAATCTGAGCTGGGGCGAAGTTAGCCGTCTGGAAGTCAATGCGCCGAACCTGCCCGGTGTGAATATTGAAGTTGGCCTGTCCCGGTTTTACCCGCTCGGCCCTTCCGTGGCCCACGTCATCGGTTATGTCTCATCGGTTTCGGAAAAGGAACTGACAGGCGACCCGTTGCTGGAGCTGCCGGGTTTCCGCATCGGCAAAAGCGGTATTGAAAGACGTTACGACGCCGCGTTGCGCGGCAAGGCGGGCAATAGTCAGGTGGAAGTAAACGCCTTCGGGCGCGTCATCCGGGAGCTGCGCCGCGATGAAGGCGAACCCGGACGCGAAGTCGGACTGACATTGGATGCAGGCTTGCAGGCTTTCGCCGCGGATCGTCTGGCAGATGAAAGAAGTGCCGCAACGGTCGTGATGGATCCGCACAAAGGTGATGTTCTGGCCATGGTGTCGTCGCCGGGCTTCAACCCCAACGCGTTTAACGAAGGGTTGAGCAACGACGAATGGCGTGGTCTCGTTCGTGATCCTCACACGCCCCTTATCAACAAGGCAATTGCGGGCCAGTATGCGCCGGGATCGACCTTTAAAGTCGCCGTTGCGCTTGCGGCGCTCGAAGCGGGTATACCCCCAGAACACTCGTCGTACTGCCGCGGCTATATGCGGTTGGGCAATCGGCGTTTTCATTGCTGGAAGAAACATGGGCATGGGCGCGTCGCGCTCACCCGGGCGTTGCGGGAATCTTGCGATATCTGGTTCTACGAAGTTGCGCTGAAAATTGGTGTCGACCGCATCGCGGCGATGGCTCGGCGGCTGGGCTTTGGAGAAACCCACGATTTCGACATCGCGGGCGAGAAAGCCGGCCTGATTCCGACCAAGGGCTGGAAGCGGGCTGCGCTCGGCAGCAGCTGGCAAAAGGGCGAGACGGTGATTGCCGCGATCGGGCAGGGCTATGTGCTGGCGACGCCATTGCAACTGGCCATCATGACGTCGCGATTGGTCAATGGCGGATTCGCCGTGACACCTCGGCTGACGCGCGACCGCATAGAACCCGAATTCATTGCGCCCAATCCGGACCCTGAATTTCCATCGCTCGATATATCCAAGACCCACCGGCGCCTTGTGATGAATGCCATGGACCAGGTGGTCAATCATTCCCGCGGTACCGCACGCAAGGCGCGATTGAAGGACCCGGCCATGGCGATGGGTGGAAAGACGGGTACCTCGCAGGTGCGGCGTATCAGTATGGCGGAACGCGAGGGCGGGGTTCGTAAGAACAAGGAAAAGCCCTGGCGCGAGCGGGATCATGCCTTGTTCGTCGGGTATGCGCCAGTGCACGCGCCGCAATATGTTGCTGCGGTGATCGTGGAGCATGGCGGCGGCGGTTCGAAAGTTGCCGCCCCGATTGCCCGGGACCTGCTTGAGAAGGCGCAACAGCGCGACTCCGCGCGTCATGAGATAACGGGCGACGTCGCGATCGTCGGACCCGGGAAAACCGAGCAATGATCGGCACGCGCGACCGGTCAGAAACACGACTCACCCAAAAGATCTGGCAGATCAACTGGGCCCTCGTACTCTTGATCACGATCGTCGCGTCGATCGGGTTCGCGATGCTGTATTCCGCGGCAAACGGCAATCTGTCGCCCTGGGCATCACGGCAGATGATCGTCTTCGCGGCCGGTTTCGTCGTTATGTTCGTTATCGCCCTGATCGATATACGGTTCTGGATGCGTTACGCCTATATTTTCTACGCCTTGACCTTGGCGTTGCTGGCCGGTGTCGAAGTTATCGGCGTTGAGCGCGGTGGTGCAAAGCGCTGGATCGATATAGGGCTGTTCCAACTGCAGCCTTCGGAATTCATGAAGATCGCGATGATCTTGGCGCTCGCCCGGTATTTTCACCGCCTGAATATCGAAGATATCGGGCGGCCGCTATTCCTTGTCATGCCCTTGCTTTTGGTTGCCGCACCAGTCGTCCTCATACAACGGCAGCCCGACCTCGGCACCGGCCTGTTTCTCGTGATCAGTGGCGGTGCGCTCTTTTTTCTCGCCGGGGTCCGGATCTGGAAGTTCGTGGTCATTTTGACGTCGGCGGTCATCGCCGTGCCGATCATATGGTCGCTTCTGCGCGAGTACCAGCAAGGCCGGATTCTCACCTTCCTGTCGCCGGACCGCGATCCGCTCGGCGCCGGATATCATATCCTGCAGTCGAAAATCGCCCTCGGTTCGGGCGGTGTGTTCGGTCGCGGATTCATGCAGGGGACGCAAAGTCATCTGAGCTTTCTGCCCGAACGGCAGACCGATTTCATCTTCACCATGCTCGCTGAGGAGTTCGGCCTTGCCGGAGGACTCGGTCTGTTGGGTCTGTACGCGCTGTTGATCCTGTACGGGTTCTCGATCGCGTTGCGCAGCCAGACCCAGTTTGGCCGCCTGCTTGCCTCGGGCGTGACGGTCACGTTTTTTCTGTACGCGTTCATCAATATCGCCATGGTGATGGGGCTGGTGCCCGTCGTCGGTCTACCCCTGCCGCTGATCTCGTTTGGGGGCACCGCCATGATTTCCGTCCTGGCCGGGTTCGGATTGCTGATCAGTGTTTCCATTCATCGCGATGTTCGCATCGGCCGGCACGGCGACGGCAGCTGACCGATGTATTCCTTGATCAAGGCGCTGGCACTGCCGCCGGCCAATTTCGTATTGGTGATCGTGCTCGGGCTAATCCTGCGCCGCTGGATGCCGCGCGCCGGGCTGTTCGTTGCCGTCGCCGGTGCCGTGGTGCTTTACGGACTCAGTACGTCTTTTGTCGCAACGCGGCTGCTGGCCGCGGTTGAATCCGGCATCGTGCTGCCGGTCCTCCCGGTGGACAGCAAGGATCGTCCTGGCGCCGTCGTCGTCCTTGCCGCGGGTTTCGTCTATGAAACACCAGGAGAAGCCCCCCAGAACGTGGATTCAATGACTCTGGAACGCCTTCGCCAAGGGGCACGCCTGCACCAGGAATCCGGTTTGCCGATGCTCGTCACCGGCGGGTGGTCGCGTAACAACCAAATCGAACTCGCCATCATGATGCAGCGCACTTTACGCCAGGACTTCGGTGTGGAGCCGATCTGGATTGAGAAGCAATCCCGGACGACCCACGAAAACGCAGTATTCAGCGCACGGATATTGAAATCCCGGGGCATCCGCTCCGTCTACCTGGTGTCCCAGGCGTGGCATTTGCCGAGAGCCGTCGCGGCCTTCGAGGCGGCGGGCCTGTCGGTCACCGCGGCGCCGAGCAGCTTCGTTCATCCTTCGCGAATCGAGGTCAATGCGTTCCTGCCTGCGGCCAAGGCCTTGCGGCGCAGCTACTTCGCCATGCATGAATTTTTCGGCCTTGCCTGGTACCGCTGGACGCTTACCGAACAACCGCCTGTTCATCCACAGATTATAGTCTGCCATTACTCGGCAATACTCGGCGTTTATCATGGCTCCGTCCTGAAGTTGGGCTCAATTAGAGGTAACACGATTGATCATCGACCGGATCACGCCGTAAACGCGGCAATCGCCTTCTCGTCGAATTTCAACCCCAGTCCCGGCTTGTCGGACAACACGAGTTCACCATTTTCAATCGGTGGGGTCTCTTCGTAGAGCGCCAACATCCGCGGCATGTATTCCACCGTCAGCCCGTTCGGGCAGGCGGCGACGACGTGGACGAGGATTTCGGGCATCACGTGGCTGACGATGGGCAGGTTGAAGGCTTCCGCCATCCCGGCGATTTTCATCCAGGGGGTGACGCCGCCGGCGCGGGCGATGTCGACCATGACGATGTCGACGGAGCGCGCTTCGATCATCTGGCGGAAGGGGGCGATGCCCCAGAGATATTCGCCGCCGGCAATCGGCGTGTTCAGCGCGGCGGTGACGCGGGCGAGGCCTTGATAATCGTCGGCGGTCGTGACGTCTTCGAGCCAGAACAATCCGACATCCTCGACCCGGCTGCCGATATCGATGGCCTGTTCCGGGCGCCAGCGCTGGTTGATGTCGCACATCAGCTTGATGTCAGGGCCGATGGCCTCGCGCACCATCCGCACGCGGCGCATTTCGTCTTCCGGCGTCGGGTTGCCGGGCAGCGCCATCTGCGTCTTCATCTCGCGGAAGCCCTTTTCCACCAGGGTGCGGGCGGCCTGCTGCGCCTGATCGTCGGTCAGGCCACGGCGCAGGGCACCGGACGCGTATGTGGGCACGCGGTCGCGATGACCGCCGAGCAGCTTCCACAAGGGCTGGTCGAGTGCCTTGCCCTTGATGTCCCACAGGGCGACATCGATAGCGGACAGCGCTAGCGTGAAGATGCCGCCGGGGCCGGCAGAGTCGGCGGCGGCGCGCAGCTTGGCGATGATCGCCTCGATCCGCATCGGATCCTCGCCGACCGTGAACGCGGCCAATTCCTCGACCGCGACGCGCAGACTGCCGGTCACCTTGCCGCCATAGAAGGTGACGCCAAGGCCTTCGATGCCATTGTCGGTACGCAGGCGCAGAATCACGACGGGGCGGGTGCGGCCCTTTTCCTCTGGCATGTTCGCCAGCGGTTCGTCTTCCGGAACGTTCAGCGTGGTCGCTTCGAAGCTGGCGATCTTCATGGCATAAATTCCCCGATGGTTTTTGGTATTTGCGAGAACTCTAGCACATGATGTCGATGCGGCACCGCGACGCCTGGTTCGAAGGGGGCCGTTTCTGGAGGGTATGACGATGAAAATCTGGCTTCAAAGCGGCAGTGCCCTGACGGCCGATACGGCGACGCCGTACGGACAGCAGTACGAGGCGGCCGTTGAACGTCACATGACGGCTGTGGCGCGCCCTGAAACCCAGTTGCAAACGTTCGGTATCGGTGAGACGCCGTATGGCAAAGACCGCTACCGCGCCTCATTTCACATCGTCACATCTCTGATGATCAAAAGCGTGCTGCGGGCGGAGACGAAAGGCTTCGACGCTGTCGCGGTGATCAACACATTGGATCACGGTTATTACGAAATGCGCGAATTGTTGGACATTCCGGTTGTCTTCATCACTGAAAGCGCGATGCATCTCGCCTGCCAGCTCGCGCCCACCTTCAGCTTCGTCACCCACAATGAAGCGATGCAGCTGCATATCGGCGAAATGGCAAAGCGTTATGGTTTGGCGGACCGTATGGCCGCCGGTACGCATCTTGGCCTGACCTATGAGAATTTTCCCAAGATGTACGACGACCCGGCGACCTATGTGCGCCTGTTTACCGAAGCCGCCCGGCAGGCGATCGCACAGGGGGCTGCCTTGCTGATGGTCGCCGGCAATCCGCTGAACATGTTTCTGATCGATCAGGCCGTACGGGATATCGACGGCGTTCCGATTCTCGATTGCTGTACGGCGGTCGTGAAGGCGGCGGAACTCATGGTCGATCTGCGCCGTCTCGGCATTGTCCGCAGTACAAAAGGGCTCTTTGCGGCGCCGCCGCCCGATGCGAAAGACAAAATCCGCAAGTTGTTCTGCTGATCTACCGGCGCAACGACGGCTCAGGCGTTGCGGTCCACCAGTTCGATCGATACGTCTTCCGGCCCGCGCAGAAAGGCGATGCGCGTGCCGGGCCGGATCGTCGTCGGCTCCATGGTGAACTCGGCGCCCTTGGTTTTCAATTCGGCCACGACGTCATCGATGCCAGTGACGATCAGCCCGAGATGCTCCAGTCCCATATGAGGCTGCTGCGGCGCATCGGCGATGCCGTCGTCCGGCCCGACCCGTGCGATAAAAACCATCTGGCCACACAGATTCATGTCCACGCGTGGCTTGCCGCTCTGCGTGGACCGGATCACCTCCGCGTCGAACATTCGTTCGTAAAACGCGGCGGTGTCTTCCGGGCTCGGACTGCGCAAATGGATGTGGTCGAATTTGAAGGTTGCCATGTTGCTCTCCTTGACGTTTTTCCGGACTTGAAGTGTCGCCCTCTTCGATGGCTCCGAACGCCGTGCCGATTCGCTAATCCTTGCTGCTACGGGTTCGGCGCACGGCGTCGCGCCAGCCATCGAAGCGCTGCGCGCGTTCCATATTGCTCATCTTGGGCTCGAAACGCGAATGGCAGCGCCAATGCTGCGCCAGGACAAGCGGTCCTTTCATAAGGCCGGTATGCATGCCGGCCAGCATGGCGGCCCCCAACGCCGTCGTTTCCGCCGTCATCGGTCTTTCGACCGCCAGATCCAGAATGTCGGCGAGAAACTGCATCGCCCAATCGTTGCCGATCATGCCACCATCGACCCGCAACGCTTCCGGTGATACCGCGCCGTCGGCCGCCATCGCCTCGAACAGGTCGCGCGTCTGATAACACACCGATTCCAGGGTCGCCCTCGCAAGTTCTTCGCGCCCCGTGTCGCGGGTTAGTCCGTAAATTGCACCGCGCGCTTCGGGGTCCCAGTACGGTGCGCCGAGCCCAGTGAACGCTGGCACCATATAGACGCTGCTCTCGGGGTTGGCGGCACGCGCGAGGGCTTCGGTTTCTTCCGCCTGCTTGACGACGCCGACGCCATCGCGCAGCCATTGAACAGCGGCACCGGCGGTAAAGATGCTGCCTTCGAGGGCATATGTGGTTCGTCCTTTGAGGTGATAGGCAATCGTCGTCAGAAGCTTGTTGGCGGACCGTACGGGCTTTTCGCCGATATTCAGCAGGGCAAAACATCCGGTACCATAGGTCGCCTTGACCATGCCCGGTTCGAAGCAGGCCTGCCCGACGGTCGCCGCCTGCTGATCCCCGGCCATGCCGGCGATGGGAATGGCGGCCCCGATCAGATCTTTCTCGGTGGTTCCGAAATCGGCCATGTTGTCATGTACCGTTGGCAATAAGGCACGCGGAACGCCGAACATATTCAAAAGGTCGTCATCCCAGTCCTGCGTATTGATGTCGAACAGCAACGTGCGGGCGGCGTTGGTGATGTCCGTCGCATGGACCTGCCCACCCGTCAGCCGCCAGAGCAGGAAGCTGTCGATGGTCCCGAAGGCGAAGTCGCCGGCTTCCGCCCGCGCCCGCGCACCCTCGACATGGTCGAGCAGCCAGGCGATTTTGGTCGCGGAAAAATAGGGGTCGAGTAACAATCCCGTCTTGGCTTGCACGCGCGGTTCATTGCTGTCCGCACGAATCTCCGCGCAAGCGTCGGCGGTCCGCCGGTCCTGCCAGACGATGGCATTATGAATCGGTTCTCCGGTCGCGCGATCCCAGATCACGGTCGTCTCGCGCTGATTGGTGATCCCGATTGCGGCGATATCGGCCGCGGCGATGCCAGTGGACGCAATCACATCGCGGCAAACGGCGACGGCGTCGCTCCAGATCGTTTCCGGATCATGTTCGACCCACCCGGGACGGGGGTAGATCTGCGGTAGTTCCCGTTGCGCCTGCCCGAGCGGCTTGCCATCGGCGCTAAAAATAATCGCGCGCGTGCTCGTCGTCCCCTGATCGATGGCGAGAATGGTCATGCAGCGGCTCCCGGTTGCGTGCGCCATGGTCGCAAAGCGAGCGGGACTTGTCATGCGCCAACTCTGAACTTCCTCTTGCCCGCGCCGTAAATCCATCGCAGAAAGGGCATTCGCAAGCCCGAGGGAGGCCACCGAACCCATGCCCGGCAATCTTGATCTAGAAACGCTGACCGCGCTGATCGGCAACGGCGAAATCGATACGGTGCTGGTCTGCTTCCCGGACATGCAAGGCCGGTTAATCGGGAAGCGTATCACCGGCCATTTTTTTCTCGAACATGCCATCCATGAGATGCATGTCTGCGATTATTTGCTCACGGTGGACATGGAAATGGAGCCGGTACCGGGCTATGCGGCGGCAAGCTGGGATACGGGCTATGGCGATTTTGCGGTCCGGCCCGATATGGCGACGTTGCGGCGTATTCCCTGGCTCGACGCGACGGCCCTCGTGCTTGGCGATTGTCTGGATGAAGAGGGGATGGAGATTGCGCACAGCCCCCGTGCGATCCTAAAGCGTCAGATCGCCCGCGCGCGCGAGGCGGGGCTCGAGATCAAGATGGGTTCCGAGCTGGAACTTTATATTTTCGACGAAAGCTACGAATCCGCGGCCGATAAGGGATATCGCGAATTGCGCACCGCGGGGCGGTATATCGAGGATTACCACATCTTCCAGACGACGAAGGAAGAAGGATTGGTGCGGGCGATCCGAAACGGGATGGACGGCGCGGCGGTGCCAGTCGAGTTTTCGAAAGGTGAGTGGGGTCCGGGGCAGGCGGAAATAAATCTGCGCTACGCTGATGCGCTGGAGATGGCGGACCGGCACGTCATCTACAAGAACGGCGCCAAGGAAATCGCCTGGCAGCAGGACAAGGCTATCACCTTCATGGCCAAGTGGCAGGACGATCTGGCAGGGAACTCCTGCCACATCCACACGTCGCTGTGGGACGTTGCTTCGGGTAAATCCCTTTGCGCGGATGCGGCGGGTACGGACGGGATGTCGGAACGGTTCCGGCAGTGGGTTGCGGGACAGCTCGAATTGGCCGACGCCATGACGCTGTTCTTCGCGCCATCGACCAACGCCTACAAGCGTTTTCAGGCCGGATCTTTCGCGCCGACCCGGGTTGCGTGGAGCCGCGACAACCGCACCTCCGGCTACCGCATGGTGGGTGGGGGCGACGGCATGCGAGTCGAATGCCGCATCCCGGGTGCCGACTGCAATCCCTATCTGGCGTTCGCGGCGATTATCGCGGCCGGGCTGCATGGGATCGAAAAAGCGCTGACGCCACCGCCGATAATGGTGGGCAATGTTTACGACCGCGAAGACGCGCCGAGAGTACCGATGACTTTGCGGGACGCGATTGCGGCGCTGGAAGGTTCCGAAGCTTTTCGGAAGGCCTTCGGCGACGCGGTAATCGAGCATTATCTGCATGCCGCGCGGTGGGAACAGTCTGAGCACGACCGGCGCGTCACCGACCTCGAACGGCAACGCATGTTCGAGCGCGGTTGATGTCCGAAGTGCTGCAATGCGTGTCGCCTGTCGACGGGCGTGTGTTTGTCGAGCGCCCCATCGCCGACGAGGGCGAGATTGCTGCCGCCCTCGACAGGGCTGCTGCGGCGGCTTCGGCCTGGCGGGCAACGCCGATACGGGAACGCCAGGCTATCTTGACCCGCGCCGTCGATTATCTGGGCGTGGATCGGGAAGAGATCGCGCTTGAGCTGACATGGCAAATGGGCCGTCCCGCACGGCAGGCGCTGGGCGAGATTAATGGCTTCGAAGAACGGGCACGGCACATGATCGCCATCGCACCGGAGGCGTTGGCCGATATCGAGCCGTTGTTCCAGCCGGGCTTCACGCGTTTTATCCGCCGGGTCCCGCTTGGCCTCGTCTTTGTTGTGGCCCCTTGGAACTATCCGTATTTGACGGCAGTCAACGCGGTGTGGCCGGCGCTATTGGCCGGCAACACGGTCGTTCTCAAGCATTCGCATCAAACCACCTTATGCGCGGAACGGTTTGCCGCCGCTTTCGCGCGGGCCGGATTGCCGGAAGGCGTGTTTCAACCCTTGCATCTTTCGCATGAGAGCGCGGCGGCCTTTATGCGCCATGAGGCGGTCGACTTCGTCGCCTTTACGGGCTCGGTCGTGGGAGGGCATGCGGTGCAGCAGGCGCTGTCGGGCCGGTTCGCCGGTGCCGGTTTAGAGCTTGGCGGCAAGGACCCGGCCTATGTCCGCCACGATGCGGATATCGAGCATGCCGTGGCCAACTTGGCGGACGGCGCCTTCTTCAATTCGGGTCAGTCCTGCTGCGGGATTGAACGGATCTATCTGCATGAGGCGGTCTACGACGATTTTGCCGCGGGGCTCGTAATGGCGGCGCGCGACTACAAGCTCGGTGATCCGCGCCGAGAAGACACAAACCTTGGTCCCATGGTGCGGGCGGAAGCTGCCGATTTCGTCCGGGGGCAGATCGCCGAGGCGGTTTCAGCGGGTGCCGCGCCGATGGTCGACCCTAAGAGCTATCGGGCGGACAAGGAAGGCACGCCCTATATGGCGCCGCAGGTTCTTGTAGGCGTCGATCATTCGATGCGTGTCATGACGGAGGAAAGCTTTGGCCCGGTGGTCGGGCTGATGAAGGTGTCTTCTGACGAGGCCGCAATCGCGCTGATGAACGATAGTGACTATGGGCTGACGGCAGCGATCTGGACGAGCGATGAAGAAGCCGCAATCGCGATTGGCGAACGGGTGGAGACGGGAACCTGGTTCATGAACCGGTGCGATTACCTCGATCCAGCATTGGCCTGGACCGGTGTCAAGAACTCCGGACGGGGCTGTACGCTGTCGTCGGTCGGGTTTGAACAGTTGACGCGGCCGAAATCCTTTCATCTGAGGAAGGTAACATGATCGATCCAACAACATTGCGTGGCGACTGGAATTTTCCCACACATATGCGGTTCGGACCGGGGCGCATCTTGGAATTGGCAGCGGCGTGCTCGGCAGTCGGCATGACGCGGCCATTGCTGGTGACCGATCCCGGCTTGGCGGCCTTGCCGATGGTCGGCGAGGCGATTGCGCGTAACGAAACTGTCGGGTTGCCGACGGGACTGTTTTCAGATGTTGCGGGTAATCCGGTCGGACGAAATGTGGATGACGGGGCTGCTGTCTATCGGGCAGGTGGTCATGACGGCATCATCGCTTTTGGCGGCGGGAGTGCCATAGACGCAGCGAAGACTATTGCGCTAATGGCGGGGCAGGTGCGGCCGCTCTGGGATTTTGAGGATCAGGGCAATAATTGGCAACGTATCGACCCGAGCGGCGTCGCCCCGATCGTCGCGGTTCCGACCACGGCGGGCACTGGATCCGAAACCGGCCGCGCAGCAGTGATTATCGACGAGGACGCGCGCGCGAAGAAGATCGTTTTTCATCCCCGAATGATGCCGTTCGAAGTTATCTCCGACCCGGAACTGACCGTTGGCTTGCCGCCCGATTTGACTGCAGCCACAGGTATGGACGCGCTGGCCCATTGTTTGGAGGCGTTGTGCGCGCCAAGTTTTCACCCCATGGCCGAAGGCATCGCGCTGGAAGGCGCGAGGCTAGTGCATGATTGGCTACCGCGCGCCTATGCCGATGGGATGGACCTTGCGGCGCGCGCGCATATGCTGGTCGCCGCATCAATGGGATCGACCGCCTTTCAGAAAGGGCTGGGTGCGGTGCACTCCATCAGTCATCCGGTCGGTGCGATCTATGGCGTGCATCATGGGCTTGCCAATGCGATCGTGTTGCCCTACGTGCTGCGTTTCAACCGCAATGTCATCGAAGACAAGATCTGTCGGCTTGCCCGTGTGCTGGCTTTGCCGGAGCCGTCGTTCGAAGCAGCGATGGCCTGGCTGCTCGACCTGCGCGAAACGCTCAACATCCCGCACTCGCTCGGTGCGGTGGGTGTGCCCGATGATGAGGCGGATAGGGTCGCCGCCGCCGCCCTCGTTGATCCGACGGCAGCGGGGAATCCGGTAGCGCTCGACGAGGCTTCGTTGAAGAGATTGTTTCTTGATTGCGTTCACGGAAACCTATGAGGGACGAATGACGATTTCACTGGAACCAATCGGAACCGTCATTGGCGGCCGGCAGGAGGCTATCGACGACGATTGGGGCGCGGAGCGTGCGGTGATCGCGCTCGATGAGGGCCGCTTTAAGCCGGAAGCCGCCGCAGGGCTTGACGCCTTTTCCCACATCGAAGTGATCTTTCATTTTCACCAGGTCGCCGAGGACAAGGTGCAATTCGCGGCCCGCCATCCGCGTGGCAATACGGACTGGCCTAAAATTGGAATATTCGCGCAGCGCGGCAAGGCGCGGCCGAACCGGATCGGCGTCACGGTATGCCGTTTGATCTCAGTCGAAGGTACCCGGATCGAAGTCGAGGGGTTGGATGCAATCGACGGCACGCCAGTACTGGATATTAAACCCTATATGCGTGATTTTGCGCCGCGCGGCGCCGTGCGCGAACCTGAGTGGGCCGGCGAGCTCATGGCTGGATACTGGTGATGACATGAGAGGTTCTCGACACCATGTAGGGTGCTGGGGACAGGTTAGAGAACAAAGAGGGCTGTTCTAGATGCTGGTAGATGGGGTTGCGCACCGGACGATTTGGCTTTCCGATGATGGCGAGTCGGTCGAGATCATCGATCAGACACTCTTGCCTCATGCCTTTGAGATCGTTCGGCTAACCTCGGTTGGCGAAACGGCTCACGCGATTAAGACCATGAAGGTGCGCGGTGCGCCGTTGATTGGCGCGACGGCGGCCTATGGTATCGCGCTTGCCATGCAGGCAGATGGCGGTGACGACGCGCTCGACCGCGCCTGCGAAACGCTTGCCGCGACGCGCCCCACTGCCATCAATCTGCGTTGGGCCTTGGATCGGGTGCGTTCCGTTCTTCGGCCTCTTTCGGTGCAGGACCGTCGCGATGCCGCCTTTCAGTGTGCCGCGGAAATCTGCGACGAGGATGTGGGAATCAATGAAGGTATCGGCGCGCATGGCGTCGATCTTCTTCGGGCCGCATCCGAAGCGAAGGGCGGTGCGGTGGTCAATGTACTGACCCATTGCAACGCAGGTTGGCTGGCGACCGTCGACTGGGGAACCGCGACGGCACCAATTTATCGCGCACACGATGCGGGTATCCCGGTGCATGTCTGGGTCGATGAGACTCGTCCGCGCAATCAGGGCGCCAGCCTCACCGCGTGGGAACTCGGCCATCATGGCGTTCCGCATACTGTCATCGCGGATAGCGTTGGCGGGCATCTTATGCAGCGCGGCAAGGTCGATCTGTGCATCACCGGAACCGACCGGACGACGGCGACAGGCGATGTCTGCAACAAAATCGGTACTTACTTGAAGGCACTGGCGGCGCATGACAATGGCGTGCCGTTTTATATTGGCTTGCCGTCCCCGACGATTGACTGGACCTTGAGCGACGGGATCGCAGAGATACCGATTGAGGAGCGCGACGGGACTGAAGTGTCGGAGATGACGGGCCGTACCGCGGATGGCCAAATCGAAACCGTTACCATCACCCCCAAGGGCAGCGCCGTGGCGAACTTTGCCTTCGATGTCACCCCCGCGCGTCTGGTGACCGGGCTGATTACCGAACGCGGTATTGCGTCGGCGAGCCGGGACGGTCTGCTCGACCTCTTCCCGGAACAGGGCTGAGGGTGCGAAATGGATAGCCGATGGTCCGACACGGAAGCGCAACAATATATCGCGCGGTATGTGGATGCCGGCGAGAATAGCGATGTTGCGCTGCGGGTTTATACGAGCCGGTTGCTCGGCGGGAACCCGCGGCTTGTGCTGCATGGCGGCGGCAATACATCGGTAAAAACCGTCCAGACGGACCTACTCGGCGACTCGGTTGATGTGCTGTGCGTCAAGGGCAGCGGTTGGGATCTTGGCGATATTGAGCCTGCTGGACTGCCGGCGGTGCGGCTGGCGCCGTTGCAACGCCTCGAAGCGCTTAATTCGCTGAGCGACGAAGACATGGTGAACGTTCAGCGCGGCAATCTTCTGGACAGCACTGCGCCGAACCCGTCGGTCGAGACACTGCTGCACGCGTTCCTGCCACACAAATTTATCGACCACACACATTCGACCGCAATCCTCAGTGTCAGCGATCAGCCAGATGGTGAGGTGATTTGCGCTGAGGTGTTCGGCGATACCATGGGATCGGTGCCTTACATTATGCCAGGCTTTGCGCTGGCCAAGAGCGCGGCGCAGATCTATCGCCAATCGCCGGATGTCGACGGGCTGATCCTGCACAAGCATGGCGTCTTTACCTTCGGCGATAGCGCGCAGGAAGCCTATGAGCGAATGATCGACGCCGTAACGCTGGCGGAACAGAGGTTACAAGCAGGACGCAAATCGGTCTTCGTGTCCACGGCATTGCCGCAATCGGTAGCTTCCGTCGCCGATGTCGCGCCGGTCCTCCGTGGTTTGGCGGCGAGTGATTTGGGAGCGGGGCAGTGGCGGCGCATGGTGCTCGATTTCCGCGCCAACTCGGCGATCCTGAATTACGTGAATGGCGAGGCGGTCAGCCGCTACAGCCAAATCGGTGTGGTTACGCCGGACCATAATATCCGCATCAAGAATATGCCGGTCCTGTTGCCGGCGCCGGAAGCGGGTAGGCTTGACGCGTTTTGCGAGGCGGCGCGGGCGGCGTTCGATGCGTTTCAGGAAAATTACCGCGCCTATTTCGAGCGCCATAATCCACGTCAGAAAATGCCGAAGACCATGCTCGACCCGATGCCGCGGGTGGCATTGCTGCCTGGGCTGGGCCTGTTTGGGATCGGCGATAGTCCGAAAACGGCTGCCATAGCCGCCGATCTGGCGGAAAACAACGTCGAGACGATTACCGACGCGGAGGCAATCGGTACGTATGAATGCGTCTCCGAAGGCGATCTCTTCGACATCGAGTATTGGTCGCTGGAGCAGGCAAAGCTGGGTAAGGGCACGGAGAAACCGCTGGCTCGGCAGGTGGTGGCCATCACGGGTGCCGGTGGCGCGATTGGCGCCGCTACGGCACGAGCGTTTGCGAATGAAGGCGCGACGGTGGTGGCCCTCGATGTCGACCGCACTGCGGCTCAATCGGCGATTGCCGGTATCGGTGGTGCGGCATTTGCCTGCGATGTCACGGACGCAGCCTGCGTCGAGGCGGCGTTTGCGGAAACATGCGCGTGGTTCGGTGGCGTCGATATCGTCGTTTCCAATGCAGGGGCGGCCTGGTCGGGGCGAATCGGTGACGTCGATGACACGATATTGCGGCAGTCCTTCGAGCTTAATTTCTTCGCCCATCAGACCGTTGCCCAGGCAGCCGTGCGCATCATGCAAGCGCAAGGAACGGGTGGCGCACTGCTCTTCAACACGTCGAAACAGGCGGTCAATCCAGGACCTGACTTCGGACCGTATGGCCTGCCCAAGGCGGCGACCTTATCGCTGGTCCG
The DNA here is from genome assembly GCA_012103325.1 of Alphaproteobacteria bacterium. GTDB lineage: Bacteria > Pseudomonadota > Alphaproteobacteria > UBA8366. The sequence goes on along the minus strand of WLWY01000010.1, from coordinate 182,729 downwards.
GCAATATGCGATCGACCATGGGGCCGAGGGCATCCGGGCGAATGCGGTCAATGCGGATCGTATTCGCAGTGGCTTGCTCGACGACAATATGATTGCGGCTCGTGCTGAGGCGCGTGGCGTCAACGAGGCGGACTATATGGCAGGCAACCTGCTGCATCGGGAAGTTCGTGCGAAAGATGTGGCGGATGCTTTCGTTTATTTGGCTAAAGCAGAACGGACTACGGCCGCTGTGATCACCGTCGATGGCGGTAATATTGCGGCCGCACTTCGCTAGGAAATGAGAATTTTACGTAAGGAAGGGAATGAAAAGTGCGACGACTGCTGCTATTGATCGGTACCGTATTGGGAATTCTATCGCTGGCGAGTGGCGCCGGCGCAGCGAGCGACAAGGAAAATATGATTTATCTTGATCTAAAAGACGGCCGGGTTGTCATTGAACTATTGCCTGACTTGGCGCCGAATCATGTTGCGCGAATCAAAGAACTGGCTCGCCAGGGATTCTATGATGGCATTGTCTTCCATCGCGTGATCGATGGATTTATGGCGCAGACGGGCGACCCGACCGGTACGGGGCGCGGTGGTTCAGGGCAGAAATTGGATGCCGAGTTCAGCACGGAAAACCATCAGCGGGGCATTGTTTCGATGGCGCGGTCGCAGGATCCGAATAGTGCCGACAGCCAATTCTTCATCGTGTTCGGCGATGCTTCGTTTCTGGACCGGCAATACACGGTCTGGGGCCGCGTGACGGAAGGCATGGAGTTCGTCGACAAGATCAAGAAGGGCGACCCGCGCTCTGGTGCCGTGGATGGTCCTGACAAGATCATACGCATGCAGGTCGCCGCGGACGCGAAATAGGCTGCATCCCCAGGTAGGGTTGGATTAACCTGCTGTTAGCATTGGTGCGCGTATAGTTCGGTCGAAACAATCGAACAAAGGGTACGCGGAATGGCAGTAGAATCAGCATCTCTCGGCGCAGGCCTACAAGCAGGTTTGCAGGCATTAAAATCATCGCTTCAAAGTGAAGCGGCTGTTACGAAACTCGTACAGCAGGCGGCCGAGTCGGGTAAGAGCGGGGAACTTTCGTCTTCTTCCGCCACCACGACTGATTCAAGCCGTGCGCTCGACGTGGTTATCTGACGACGCATCGTACCCAGGCATTTCCGAAATTGCAGGACCGCGGTATGTTGCGTCGTGAGTGATTGCAGGTGATCGGAAATGGCCGGATTCGACAAAGCATCGCGCGTTTTTATTGCTGGGCACCGTGGATTGGTCGGTTCGGCCATTCATCGCGCGCTGATCGCGGCAGGGCATCGGAATATCATTACCCGTACGCGCGCCGAGCTCGATCTGTGTGATGGCGCGGCTGTCGATGAATTCTTTACGGCAGAGAAACCGGAATATGTGTTTCTCGCTGCGGCAAAGGTTGGCGGTATCCAGGCCAACAATACCCAGCCGGCTGCGTTCATTCACGACAACCTGGCTATTCAGATCAATGTGATCGACGCTGCGTGGCGGCATGATGCTGAGAAACTGCTTTTCCTCGGGTCGTCCTGTATCTACCCAAAATTGGCGCCGCAACCGATCCGCGAGGAGTATTTGCTGACGGGTGAGTTGGAGCCGACGAACGAAGCATACGCGATCGCGAAAATCGCTGGGCTGAAGATGTGCGAAGCGTATCGTCGGCAACATGGTTTCAACGCAATCGCCGTGATGCCGACAAATATCTATGGCCCCGGTGATAACTTCGATCTCGAAACAGGCCACGTCCTGCCAGCACTCATTCGCAAAGCGCATGAGGCGAAAGTGTCGGGCGCCGCGGAGATGGCGGTCTGGGGCACCGGAAACCCGCGCCGCGAGTTCCTGCATGTCGACGATCTTGCCGATGCGACGCTGTTTTGCATGAGCCGGTATGATGATTCGATCGCGCTCAACGTTGGTGTCGGCGACGACGTGACAATTCGCGAGCTCGTCGAAACCGTCTGCGATGTCGTCGGGTTTCAGGGCGCGCTTGCATTCGATACCAGCAAGCCGGATGGCACGCCGCGCAAATGGCTTGATGTCGGGCGGCTGGCTGCGCTGGGATGGCGTGCCAAGATCGGGCTGCGCGACGGTATTGCAAGCACATATGAATGGTATCTGGAGCAGGGCGGGGCGCTCGCCGCTGAATAGTGTGCTTTACAGTTCCTTTAGGTATTTTTGCCCTGAATACAGCTGTTTCACCGTACAGGTGTACGGCAAATAATTCATTTGAAGCAGCTACTTGAATGGCTGGTAATTTAGAATTTCAAGCCTATGTTGCGAGTGACAGCGCCTATGTCGTGGTATGGCGTTCGCATTTTGCACGGAAGCTGGTGGAGTAAACCATTGCCGAACGATATTGACGCCGCACGACCGAATGATTTGCGAAGCGACGGTCCGCGGGTCCAGGCTTTAAGCGATTGGTTGGTCCAGCAAGGACTGCGCGGTTCAACTCTGGACGATCTGCTTGCGGGGTTTTGCGAAGGGGTCCGTGCGCTCGGTATTCCGCTGTGGCGTGGTCATATTGCCATGCGCACCCTGCATCCCAGTTTCGAGGCGCTCACCTATCGGTGGCTGCGTGAAGAAGGTGTACAGCGCGATGAAATCGCGCGTACGGATGAGGCGACGCTGGATTGGAAAGCCAGTCCGTTTTCCTATATGCTCGAGCACGATCTGTACGCCTTGCGGCGGCGATTGGTTGGCCCCAATGCCGAAGTCGATTTCGGCCTTCTGGAGACGTTTCGGGATCAAGGTGGAACCGATTACGTCGCGCGGATTTTGCCATTTGGGGATACAGAACTATTTCAGCGTCAAACTGGCGTTCTTACATCGTGGACGACGGATCGGCCGGAAGGTTTTCGCGACGAGGAAATAGCCGTGCTCGACCGTCTTCAACCGCGGCTTGCCCTGACGATTAAGTCGATCCTGAGCGATCAGATCACACGCAACGTTGCCGATACCTATATTGGGCCCGAGGCGGGCAAGCGCATCCTTAATGGCGAGATTAGGCGCGGTTCCGTTCAGGTTATTCATGCCGTGATCTTTTTCGCCGATCTGCGTGGATTTACGGCGCTGACCGAAGAGGTGCCGCGCGACGAACTGGTGCCGATGCTCGATGATTACCTTGAATGCATGGCGCGGCCGATTGTCCAACATGGCGGCCAGGTATTGAAGTTCCTCGGTGACGGTTTGCTGGCGACGTTCGATTTAAGCGACAAGACGGACGACTCGATTTGTCGAGATACACTCGATGCCGCATGGGAGACGCTTCAGCGAACGGATTTGCTGAACGCGGCCCGTGCCACAGACGGAAAGCCGACTATGGCCGTCGATGTCGCTTTGCATCTGGGCGACGTGCTGTACGGCAATGTCGGCGCCTATGACCGGCTCGATTTCACGGTGATCGGACCTGCGGTGAATGAGGCGAGCCGGATCGAAAACCTTTGCGACAAGATTGGTCGACGCTTGCTCGTTTCCAGCACGTTTGCGGATGCGGCAACGCAATGTACGGGCCGATTGGTATCCGTCGGCAGCCATCAGCTTCGTGGTCTCGATCGAGAACAGGAATTGTTCACGCTGGATATGCCGGAGACACTTTCGTAGCATCTCTTCCTAGTGTGATGATTCTGAAATTCGCCGCATCGAATGCGGCGGAATTTAGGATCTGAATCACACTAGAAGCAAATAGCTGGTGTGCTGATTTACGCGAAATTCAATTCTTTGAATTTCACGATTAGGACACTGGGAGGAAGAGATGAACAAGAACAGAATAAAAAAGATCGTCGATCGCTGGATGTTTCCGACGGAGTCGGGAAGCTATATGGGCGGGTTGGAAAACCGTCCGGTTCTCGAGAAATCGAAGGGCAGCATCGTTACCGACACGGAAGGGAACGACTATCTGGATTTTCAGTCCGGGCAAATGGGAGCCGCGCTCGGGCATCAGCATCCGCGCATTATCGCCGCGATAGAGAAGACCCTGACGTCGATGATGCACGCGTCGAACGCGCTGTTGCATGTCCCGAGGCTTAAACTCCATGAAACGCTTGGCAAACTGTTGCCGAAACCGCTCTCCAAGTCACTGTTCCTGGTCAGCGGTAGCGATTCGATCGAGGCCTCCATCGATCTTGCCCGAAAAGCGACAGGGGGCTTGGATGTTGTGGGGTTGCATGCGGGTTTGCACGGGTCGACGTCCTATCTGACCCGGTCGATTTCGTTCAACTGGACACGGCAAAAACACAGTATCGTCGCGCCGGCGACCGCATCGATCCTGGCGCCCTATTGCTACCGTTGCCCGGTCGGTCTGAAGTATCCGAGTTGCAAATTTCAGTGCCTGGAATCGGGCATGGAAATGGCAGATGCGAATTTTACCGCGAAGCCGGCGGCGTTTATCGCCGAACCCATCTTGAGCGCCGGCGGCGTGATCGTGCCGCCCAAGGGATATTATGAGGCGGTACGAAAGGCGTGCGACGACCGTGGCATGCTGTTGATCTTCGACGAGTCGCAGACCGGCTTGGGCAAGACGGGTAAGATGTTCGGCTTCCAGCATGAAGAAGGTGTCGCGCCGGATATCATCACGATTTCGAAGCATTTTGGCGGCGGTCTGCCGATCAGTGCGGTTTGCACTACCGATAGGGTCGCCGCCGCGGCGGTCGATGCGGGGTACTTCGCCACCCGCAGCCATGCGACCGACCCCATTCTCTGTGCGTCGGGTGAGGAAAGCCTGAAAATCACGGTCGAGGAGGACATGCCCGGCCGGGCAGCGCGGATCGAACGCCGGATTAAGCGCGCCTTCCGCAAAATGGCGCAGGAATTCGAGCTGATTGGCGATATTCGAGGGCGCGGTGTGCTTCTGGGGATCGAATTCGTCACGGACCGAGTGAAGAAAACGCCCGCCGACAAAGAAGTCGCGGCAATGTTCGAATATTGCCTGTCGCATGGTTTGATATTTCAGACACGCGGGGTTCGTGATTTAAAGAACGTGATTCGTCTGGTGCCGCCGATGAGCAGCAGTGACGCCGAGGTCGACCGGGCTCTATCGATCCTGTATGACGCCTTGCGCGCCGTCACGACTGGACGCCGAAAGGGAAAAGCAAAGAAAACCGCCGCGAAGACCTAACGGGTTTTCGCGGCGCGAAAGAGGGAGTATCGAACGGTGAGCATAGCACATCCATATCTGATGTTTCTGGGCGACGCGGCGGACCAGCTGGCGGCCAAGACCGCCAACGGCGTCGCCAAATGGCGGCCGGAATGGTGCCTGGGACAATTGCGGTTCGAAGGATGCCAGGCGGATATCGGCCTGCCCGATATGACGCTGGAGGATGCGGCGGCGGCGGGCGCGAAGACGCTGATCGTAGGGGTGGTGAACCAGGGTGGGTATTTGCCCGAGACTTGGATATCGACCCTCGACAAGGCGCTCGATCTCGGCATGGATATCGCGAGCGGCCTGCACATGCGCCTGAGCGACCTTCCCGGCATCGCCGAGAAAGCGGAGCGGCTCGGCCGCCAATTGTACGACGCGCGGCATCCGACCCGCGATTTCGCGACCGGTAAGGGAAGACGGCGCAGCGGCAAACGTCTGCTGACCGTCGGCACCGATGTCTCGGTCGGTAAGATGTTTACATCGCTCGCCATCGAAAAGGAAATGAAGGCGCGCGGTATGAAGGCGGATTTCCGCGCGACGGGCCAGACCGGTATTTTCATCGCCGGCGACGGCGTTTCTGTGGACGCGGTCGTTGCCGACTTTATTTCCGGCGCAACGGAATGGCTGTCGCCCGACAATGACGCGGACCATTGGGATATCATCGAGGGCCAGGGCTCGCTGTATCATGCCGCCTATGCTGGGGTGACGCTGGGGCTTCTACATGGTTCGCAGCCGGACGTGATCGTGCTGTGCCATGAGCCAACCCGGCCGCATATGCGCGGCACGCCGGATATTCCGATGCCCGATCTCCAGGCCGTCATCGACGCCAATATCGCGTCCGGCCGCCTCACCAATCCGGATATTCGCTGCATTGGCGTTTCGGTCAATACGTCGGCGCTTGCCGAAGACGAAGCGGACCGTCTGCTGCGGGACATCGAAGCGAAACTCGGATTGCCCTGCGTCGATGCGTTTCGTCATGGCGCGGCAAGGCTTGTCGACGCGTTGGACTGATGCATGCGTAAGCTGAAAGCGGAACACCAGTCCTGGCCGCTTGCCAAGGCGTTTGCGATTTCTCGTGGCAGCCGGACATCCTCGGAAGTGGTCGTTGCTGAAATTTCTGATGGTGCGCATGTCGGACGCGCGGAATGTATGCCCTATGCGCGCTATGACGAGACCGTCGAGGGAGTCGTTGCGGAAATTGAGCGGTTTGCGGGCGCTGTTTCCGACGGGCTCGACCGGGCGGCCCTGCAGGACGCATTGCCCGCGGGCGCTGCACGCAATGCGCTCGACTGTGCGCTGTGGGATCTTGAGGCAAAGCAGACGGGAACGCCGGTGTGGCAGCTTGCGGGGCTCTCCGCGCCGGCATCGCTTGTGACAGCCTACACGCTGAGTCTGGATGTTCCGGAGAAGATGGCGCTGGCGGCGCAGGAAAATGCGTTCCGTCCGCTGATGAAACTGAAACTGACCGGCGAAGGCGATATTGACCGTGTTTCCGCGGTGCGGGAGGCCGCGCCGAATACTCGCCTGATCGTCGATGCGAACGAGGGGTGGTCGCCGGAAATGGTCGCGCCGTTCAGTACCGAACTGGCAGCGCTTGGGGTCGAGATGATCGAGCAGCCGATCCCGGCGGCGAAGGACGCCGCCCTTGCCGAGTGCCAGCACCCGGTGCCGATCTGCGCCGACGAATCTTGCCACACCACGGCGGATCTGGACGCATTGGCCGGCCGGTATGAGATGGTCAATATCAAGCTGGACAAGACCGGCGGCCTTACCGAAGCGCTAGCATTGCGCGACGCCGCGCGCGAGTGGGGCATGACGATCATGATTGGCTGCATGATCGGTACGTCGCTTGCGATGGCGCCTGCCGTGTTGGTCGCGCAAGGCGCGGAGGTTGTCGATCTTGATGGTCCGCTTCTGCTGGCCAAAGATCAGCCCAATGGTCTGGTTTATGACGGCAGTATCGTAAACCCGTCGACCCCTGCGCTCTGGGGCTAAAGGGCTTTTACGGCCTCGATAAGCCGGTCCACCTCGTCTTCGCGGTTGTAGTAGTGCACGGAAGCGCGCACGACGACGTCGAGGTTCCGTTCGGTCATATCGAGGAGAGTTGAGGCCCGGCGGGATGCCGACACGTTTATGCTCTGTGCCGCGAGCGTTTCCTTGATCGCCTGCGGGTCATGTCCCTCCACCGTGAAGGTAACGATACCGCACCGCTCGCGCCCGAGATCACGGACTGTGGCGCCGGGAAGCGAGTCCAGGCCATCGCGAAGTTGCGTCGCAAGCGCGTAGATGCGGTCGCGGATATTTTCCATACCCAAATCGAGCGCGTAATCGATTGCTTGCGCCAGGCCGAGCCGGCCGGCGACGAAACTCTCCCAATTTTCGAAGCGCCGGGCGTCGCCACGAACTTCGTAGCTGTCCGGTCCGGTCCAGCGTGCCGCGTGAAGATCGAGCAGAGGCGGGTCGAGTTCGCCGATCATGGATTCGCGCACCCAAAGGAAGCCGGTTCCGCGAGGCCCGCGAAGATACTTCCGCCCCGTCGCCGATAGCATATCGCAGCCGATTGCATCGACGTCGATGGGGATTTGTCCAACCGCCTGGCAGGCGTCGAGAAGGAAAGGGACGCCATGCGCCTTCGCCACCTTGCCGACGGCGGCGGCCGGGTTGACCAATCCGCCATTGGTTGGGATGTGGGTGATTGCGATCAGCTTGGTGCGCTCGTTGATCTGTTTTTCGAGGGCTTCGACCGATATTTGTCCGTGGGAATCGTTGGGCACGGTCTGGACCTCGACGCCGTGTCGTTGCGCCACGTGCAGATAGGCGATGTAGTTAGAGGCGTATTCTGCTTGCGCTGTCAGGATCTGGTCGCCGGCATGCCAGTCGATTGCGTAAAACGCCATATCCCAAGCCCGGGTCGCGTTCTCGATGAAGGCGATTTCCTCGGCTTTGCCGCCGACGAGCCGGGCTGCGGCTTGATAAAAATGTTCTAGCCGGCTGTTCGCCTCCGCCGCGGCTTCATAGCCGCCGATCTCCGCTTCCCGGCGCAAATGAGCGATGACGGTGTCGAGAACCGGATCGGGCGGCAGCGATGCGCCTGCATTGTTGAAGTGTAGCCGCGCCTCGCATCCTGGCGTATCCGCCCGTATCTGGGCGACATCGATACTCATATCTACATCCTTATTTGCCGACGAATGGCCTGTACCCTGTCGGCACAGGATTGGCAAGTTTGGGATCTCGCTATGCTAACGGCGCTTGATGCTTAGCGCCCAGTTGCGCGCTCTGTTCTCGAGTCGCCGCTGTTCCCGATAGCTTCGCGGGCGCCAGATCGTAAACGGTTTGGTGCTGTTACCACTGTTTGCGGTTTTTGAGCTTGGCGCTGCGCGGTCCCGCCGCTGTTGTGCGGTTGCTAGTTGCTGCTGGCGCCGCTGCCGCACCTCATGGGCACGAATTTCGTGCCGTGCCTTATAGACCTTGTTGCTGTAATAGCGTTGCCGCTTGGGATCGGAGGAGTGATAAAATCGTACGGCGTGCTGCCAGCCTCGCTTCTGTTTTCGTAGAAGCGTGAGGAATTCGGCGGCGTAGGCAACGTTCGCTGCCGGCTCGAAGGCTTCATGCAGGGTTTCGAAGGCGTCGGGATGGTATGCGAGGTTGATTTGCATACAGCCGACATCAATGTTGCTGACACCACGCCGACGGAGTGCTTCAACGGCTCGTATCGCGGCGTGCCGGGTCGGGTAGAATTTGCCTTTGCCCTCCGACGTAACGGTCCATGGCCAGGCAATGTTTGCCCTTGTGGCCTTGTCCCAACGGCCCGATTCCACGGAAGCGATAGCGGCCAGCAACTGCTTTGGAATGCGGCTGCGGCGCTCCTCTGCGTCAATCGCCGATCTGCAGAGTTTACCCGTATTCTCAAGCGTTTGCCGCGCTTGCACTGGGGTGACCAGGCAAGCCATGACAGCGGTGGCGGAGACCAGACCCAGCAGGCGTCGGTTTTTCGCAATAGGAAGGATCGTATTCATAGACCCAGACAACGCAAGGACCATGCCAGTGACGCGACGATTAATGATTAACAGTTTCGTCGATATGACTGCCTTAGATTGCGAGACCGAAGTCCCATCGACCGTTGATGGATAGGGCAAATCACGGGAGCTCGGATAGGGGCTTCTGATTGGTAAAGAGTTGGCGCCATAAGATTATTTTATTGCATTATTTCAATTGGTTGATGGTTCACGCGAGTATAAGATGATGTTAACTCCATTTCTTTACGGAACGGAAATCCGCGCCCTGTACAAACGTCCTCATGGTTGAGGTCTTAATTTCAGGTTGTCGTGCGGGGCACCCGGCGGCCCTTTGACCGGGAACGGAGTATGCAGATGGCGAGGATCTTGATCGCCGAAGACGACCAGGCAATGCGGGTCTTTCTCGACCGTGCTTTGAGCCGTTCGGGGCATGAGGTAAATGCCGTGCCGAGTGGTGAAACGGCGGCGAGGTACGCGGAGACCGAGGCATTCGATCTGTTGCTGACCGATGTCGACATGCCCGGTCTCAACGGTGTCGATTTGGCGCGCCAGTTGCTCGAGAGGTCACCCAAGCAGGCGGTTTTATTCGTGACTGGATTTGCGGCGCAAGCCCTACAGGCGACCGATGTGCTGGCGAGCGGTGCCCGTGTGCTGTCGAAGCCGTTTGCGCTATCCGACCTCGTCGCGCAGGTCGACGGTGTGTTGGCGCGTGGTCTCGTGCCGTCCCGCAGGTCCCAATGAACTCAGTCCCGCGCTAAGCCTTGCATTCGCGTTCTAAATCAATATAACCGCATCCCACAAGGGCGCGTAGCTCAGCGGGAGAGCACTACGTTGACATCGTAGGGGTCGCTGGTTCAATCCCAGCCGCGCCCACCATTTTCCAAGATATCGTTCGCTGGAATTGCAGAGCGCGGCGCGCCGTACCAGGCGCTTTGGGAAGAATCATCACACGCGATACTCGAAAATCCGCCGCTACGTTGCGTGAAAATCCGTGCCTGCGGTTGACAGCGTTTGGCCCCCGCCGCACCCTAGAAGGTGAACCCTAACAAAAGAATTTATCACACAGGAGGAACATAAAATGGGCATGCTGGATGGTCGCGTGGCGATCGTAACGGGCGGCGGCCGTGGCGTCGGCGCGGAGGTTGCCAAGATGTTCGCGGCCAACGGGGCCAAGGTTCTGGTCAACGACCCGGGCGTCGGCGGCGGCGGCGAAGGGGGCGGGCAAGGGCCGGCGGAAGAGATCGCCAACGAGATTAAAGCAGGCGGTGGCGATGCCTCACCAAATTTCGGATCGGTTGCCAGCTACGAGGATTGTCTCGGTATGGTGCAGCAGGCGCGCGATGATCTGGGCGGCGCCCATATCGTCTTCAACCCGGCCGGCATTCTGCGCGACCGCATGTTCCATAAAATGTCACCGGACGATTGGCAGGACGTTATCGACGTGCATCTGACCGGTCACTTCAACATCAACCGTGCCGTGATCAACCTGATGCGTGAACAGGAATATGGCCGCATCATCATGTGCAGTTCCACGTCCGGCCTGTTGGGCAATATCGGTCAGGCGAACTACGGCGCGGCCAAGATGGGCATCGTCGGCATGTCGCGTATCGTTGCCATGGAAAATCACAGCAAGAATATTACGAGTAACGTGATCTGCCCCTCGGCGGACACGCGGATGACGCGTTCGGTGCCGACACCGAAGGACCCGGATGCAGCCAAGATGCGCGAAGAGCGACTTTCGCGCAGCCCGGCGGATGCGATCGCGCCGTTGATCACCTTCCTGGCGTCTGAAGGCGCCGGGCATGTGACGGGCCAGATCTTCCATCAGCGTGGTGGCGAGTTGTCCCTGTATGGTCAGCCGCGGCCGGTACGGATGGTGCATCATGATGGAGGCTGGACGCCGGAACTGATTGCCGAGAGCGCGATGCCGGCCCTTTCGGTGGGATTCATCGATATCGCCAATTCCCGATCCGTGCATCCGGGCTTGCCGATGAACTAGTTGGTGGGCCGGGACTGCGGCTAGCCACGGTCCCGGCCGTTACATCTAAAGGGAGGACGCTATGCCGGCTTTATCGAACCAGAGGATCGCCTACTTCAACGGCGACTATGTGCCGGAAGATCAGGTCGTCATTTCGTTCCGCGACCGCGGCTTCCGGCTCGGCGATGCGGCGTTCGATATGACCCGCACGTTCAACGGTACGCCGTTCAAGCTGCGTGAGCATATCGACCGCTTCTACCGGTCGCTCAAATATCTGCAAATCGATCCTGGCCTCTCACCGGACGAGATGATCGGCATCAGCGAAGAGGTTACGCGCCGCAACGAACATCTGCGGGGCGATGGTGACGATTACTGGATTGCGCAGCGGGTCACGCGCGGCATCGATGGTGTCGACGCATCGGAAATCGACCATGAGGGGCCGACGGTCATCGTCGAGGCCACGCCGCTGCCCTTCAAGAAACGGGCGCGTATCTATCGCGACGGCGTCGACCTATCGGTTTCCTCTGTTCGTCGGACGGCGCCGGAGTCCCTATCTCCGCGGGCTAAGACGCACAACTACCTAAACTTGATTATGGCGGACTTGGAAACCAAGGCGGCCAATCCGGACAGTTGGCCGATGCTGCTCGACGTAAACGGCAATCTCAGCGAAGCGATGGGGTGTAACGTCTTTTTGGTTCGCGATGGCGGACTACTGACACCGCGCGAGCAGTTCGTGTTGCCGGGGATCAGTCGTGCGATGGTCATGGAACTTGCGGCCGAGTTGGACATTTCATGCGAGGAAAAGGATCTCGATGTCTTCGACGCGATGAACGCGGACGAGATTTTCCTTAGCTCCACTAGCCTATGTATGTGCCCGGTGCGTTCCATAAACGGCGCCTCTATCGGTAAGGGCGCGGTGCCGGGCCCCATTACGGACAAGCTGTTGAAAGCCTATTCCGAGTCCGTCGGCTGTGACATCGTCGGCCAGTATCTGGCGCGGCTGGATAGCTGACGAGTTACCGTCCGTCGCGCAGCCAGGCGTCTTTGTCGAAGGCGACGTTGTCGCCAAAGAAGTGGACGGCTTGCTCGAGCTTATCCATTGCCTTGATCTCATAGATCCGCTTCGCGCCGGCGATCCGCTCGACCTGCTCCTGCGCGTTGACCCAGTCCTCGGCAGGTTGCAGCGTGCTCTGCCGCTGCAGCACGTCCCAGATGTAGTAGTGGTGCGGGACGATGACCCGCGGCTTCAAGCGCTCGATAATCGACTCAGCGTGGACATGGCCCATGACGTGTTGCGAGCCGTCGATCGGCAGCAGCGCGATGTCGATATCGCCGAGCGCCTTCCATATATTTTCCGGCGGATTGTGGCGATTGTCACCCCAATGCACGATGCGCATGCCACCGGTTTCGACGACGATCAGGCAATGATCCCAGGAACGCGGATTGTTTGGCGGCTCGATGTCGGTGCCGTGGAAACGTTCGTGAATTTTCTTGTAGTCGTACAGGGCGCAGCTTGAATCGATGGCGTGCTTGTCGGCAAGCCCATAGATCGTCATATCGCCGAACCGATACATGCCGATCAGCCGGTCGAGCAGGACGTGGGCGTCGAGCCGATGCAGCGCATCGTGGTCGAAATGGGCATGCGTCGAGGTGCCGATGTCGACCGGTACGATGGGGAAATCGTGGAAATACCAGTCCCATTTTCGCGAGGGATGGTTGCGCCACGGATCGATCATCACGCTGACCCCGCGCGGCGAGGTAATGCGAAAGGCGGAGCTACCGAAAAAGGCCAGCTCAATCGGACCATCCTTCGGCGGCGCGGTGTCTTCCTGCAGATCGATCATCCGATTATGGTTGCTCGTCATCTGCCAAACGTTCAGCCCGGTATCGATATCGGTCATTATCGCTCCCGTCGGTTTTCTGTGGGTCGCGACGAATATAGCAGCTGCGACTACCGGATATTCGTCTCGTCGATCACGTGTTCGAGCGCAGTTTCCAGGTTTTTGACCGTACGGTCGATGTTGTGAAGCTTGTCCAGGCCGAAGAGACCGAGCCGAAAGGTATGAAAATCGTCTGGCTCGTCGCAGCGCAGGGGAACGCCGGCGGCGATCTGAAGGCCTTGTGCCGCGAATTTCTTGCCGTTCTGGACGTCGCCATCGTCCGTATAACAAACGACGACGCCCGGCGCCTGGAACCCCTCGGCGGCAACGCTTTTGAAGCCCTTCTCCGTCAACAGTGCGCGGACGCGGTCGCCCAGTTCCTGCTGTTCCGCTTGAACCTTTTTGAACCCATAAGCGCCGGTTTCCAACATGACATCGCGGAAGGCGGCGATGGCGTCGGTCGGCATCGTGGCGTGATAGGCGTGTCCGCCATTCTCGTAGGCCTCCATGATCTCAAGCCATTTCTTCAGATCGCAGGCGAAACTCGTGCTGACGGTCTCATCGATCTTCTGACGTGCAAGGGTGCTCATCATGACGAGACCGCAACCTGGCGATGCGCTCCAGCCTTTTTGCGGCGCACTGATCAGAATGTCGACTCCGGTTGCTACCATATCGACCCAGATCGCCCCGGACGCGATGCAATCCAGAACGAACAACCCGCCGACGTCATGGACGGCGTCCGCCACGGCGCGCATATAATCGTTTGGCAGGATCATGCCGGACGAGGTCTCGACATGCGGTGCGAATACGATGTCCGGACGCTCCGCTTGAATTGTCGCTACGGCCTCTTCCAGTGGAACTGGGGTGAAGGCAGCCTGTCGCGCATCATCGATGGGTCGTGCCTTCAGAACCGTCGTTTCGGCGGAAATGTTGCCGGCCTCCAAAATCTGCGACCAGCGAAAGCTGAACCAGCCATTGCGAATGACGAGGCACTTCTTGTCGGTGGCGAACTGTCTTGCGACGGCTTCCATCGCGTAGGTGCCGCCACCGGGCACCAGCGCGACGGAACTGGCGTTGTAGACCCGCTTGAGCGTACCGGAAATGTCGTTCATGACGCCCTGGAACGACTGGGACATGTGATTCAGCGAGCGGTCGGTAAAGACGACGGAGTATTCCAGCAACCCATCGGGGTCGATGTCGGATCGTAGTCCGGGCATGTATGGCTCCAAGGTAAGAACGTTGCGATTTGGCGCCCTCACTATTGGAATTGACCCCCTGCGACAAGGGGCAGCTGAGATTTATAAGGGATCTTTGTTAGGGGCAGCGAAAAACAGGGCCATGCGCGGTTCGTCCGTCCGGACAGGTATTGCGGCAATTCTCCGCTGCTTCACACGCGCTTCGCGCGGTATTCTCCAGCGTGCGGGTAAATGTGTCGCTTACTTCATCCGCCGTGCAGGCGGAACTCAGTAGACCAGCAAGGGCGAGGGGAAGCAGTTTTCGACCGTACATGATAAAATTCATCTTGATTAGATATTAATTATCGTTATACATTAATTTATGATGAACACAATTCGAAAAAATGAAGATGAGCGGCGCCATCGCCGCATCCGCCGCGTGGCAGGCTTCATGTCGCGCTGCTGCGCGTTGCTGGCATTGGCCCTGCCGATTTGCATGGCACTTATATGGGCTTATGTCGAGCAGATGTTGCCGCCACGGCTGCCCGCGCAACTGCTTGCCGACCTATCCGTCGCAGACCGCATCGGCGGCTTTGTATTGTCCCTGTTCGTTGTCGGTATTGCCGTGTGGGGCCTTGTCAGCCTTGCGACCCTTTTCGCGCGGTTTCGGCGCGGCGATATCTTCGACGTCCGCGCCGCCATATTGCTGCGGCGATTCGCATTGACGGTACTGCTGCTGCCGTTTGCCAACTTAGTGACGGAAGGGCTGACGACGGCCTGGTTGTCGCGCAACGCTGCACCCGGTGAAGGCATGATCGCCCTGTCGCTGACGAGCCACGATCTGTTCTTCGGCGTTATCGGCGTGTTGCTGCTGATGATTGCCTGGATTTTGCGTGACGCGGCGGCGATCAGCAAAGAAAACCGTCTGATCGTCTGAACATGCCGATCGTCGTTACGCTCGACGTCATGTTGGCGCGCCGGAAGATGCGCGGCAAGGAACTCGCCACGGCGGTCGGTATCAGCGAGCAGAACCTGTCGCTGCTGCGCTCCGGCAAGGTGAAAGGCGTGCGCTTTTCGACCTTGCAGCGTATTTGTGCGGTTCTGGATTGTCAGCCTGGTGATCTGTTGTGCTTCGAAGCCGACCTGAAGAACGGGGAGGACTGAGCGCCATCGCGGACGTAGCGTCGATGCCATGCTGCCTGTAAGCTGATCTCATAAAAAATCATATCGACAGGATGAGACAGGAGGTTGGCATGAGACATTTAAAAGCCGCACTAGCGCTATTGCCGTTCCTATTCGCTGCTAACGCAGCCGCACCTGCATCGGCGGCTGAAGTCGTCGTGGTACGGGGCAATGTGTCAGAAGCCGTGACGATCAATCGAAGCGGACCGACCGTGCTTCGCGGCGGCGGCACCATGCGGGTCAAGCCGCCCTCGGAAACCAAGGTGGTCGGCCCAGTTCGTGTTGTGGCCGGGCGAACGCTCTGGGTCGTTGACGAATATGGCCGACCCAAGACTGCCTGCTTTGTGGTCCGGACCGCGTATGTCGGTAAGCGAAAGATCCGCTGTACGGATTACAGATACTAATTCGCCGCGTTTTGGGGAGAGAGCGATGGAATTCCGATATCTCGGACAAAGCGGGCTGCGCGTATCGCAGATCTGTCTCGGGACAATGGATTTCGGCGCAACGATGAACGACGCGACCGCGCGCAAGGTGGTCGATTCAGCGCGGGCCAACCAGGTCAACTTCATCGACACGGCCGATGCCTATTCTGGCGGCGCCTCGGAAACGGTAGTCGGCAAATTGATTAAGAAAGATCGGCCTGCCTGGGTTCTTGCAACCAAGGTTGGCCAGCAGGACGGTCCGCCGGAGCGCAAGCGCGGCTTGTCGCGGAAATGGATGATGGAGGCGATCGATGGCAGCCTCTCAAGGCTCGGTACCGATTATGTCGACGTCTATTACATGCACCATCGCGACCGAGATACGCCGCTTGGCGAAAGTGTTGCAGCGATGGGCGACATCATCGCCAGTGGTAAGGCGCTGTATTGGGGCTTTTCCAATCACTATGGCTGGGAAGTGGCGGAAATCATCCGCCAGTGCGATCAGCTTGGCGTACCTCGGCCGATCGTCAGCCAGCCGATGTACAATTTGGCCATGCGCATGCCGGAGAACGATCACCTACCGGCCTGCGAGTATTTCGGCATCGGTGTCGCGCCGTTCTCGCCGCTGGCCCGGGGTGTGTTGACCGGTAAGTATGACCCAAAGAAGGCGCCGCCTAAGGGCAGCCGTGCCGCGCGCGGCGACGGTAGTGTGTTGAACCGCGACATGCAAAAGGAGACCTTTGCGGCGATTGAGAAGATCCGTACCCATACCGCGAAGCGTGGCATGACGCCGGCAGATTTCGCCGTGCTTTGGGTGCTGAACAACCAGATCGTCACCAGTGTCATCGCCGGACCGCGCACCCTGGCGCAGTGGAACGCCTATCTCGGCGCGCTGAAGCACAACTTCACGGCAGAAGATGAAGCTCTGGTCGACAATCTTGTCGCCGCCGGCCATCCCGCATCGCCTGGCCTGATCTGGAGCCGCCATCCCCCAATGGGGCGGGTTGCACGGACGAATTAGAGGCGAGACTCGCATCCCGCCAACAGTGAATGTTGTTCGTATGTATGATTTTTATTCCGACACGAAAACCAAGCCGAGCCGGGCTATGCGTGAGGCCGCACTCGATGCCGTTGTTGGCGACGAGCAGAAAGATGAGGACCCGACGACACGCGAATTGTGCGAGCGTGTGGCCGCGTTGCTGGGGAAGGAGGCCGCAGTCTTTCTGCCCTCTGGTACCATGTGCAACGAGATCGCGATTCGTGTCCACACGAAACCTGGCGATGAAGTCATTTGCGAACGGTCGTGTCACCTGATCAATTTCGAGACCGGTGGACCCGCGGCGATCAGCGGGGTCATGATCCAGCCGATTGATGGGATGAACGGGACGTTTACGGCGGCGCAACTGCGTCAGGTTATCCGTCCGGAGTCGCGCTATGCGCCGGAGAGCCGTCTGGTCTGTGTCGAACAGACAGCCAATATGGCGGGTGGTGCAGTATGGCCCTTGGACCAGATCAACGATGTTGCTAACGCGGCCAAGGAGGCGGGGCTGGCGACGCATATGGACGGTGCGCGCCTTCTGAACGCCGTTGTCAAATCCGGTATTTCGGCGGCACGCTGGACGGAAGGCTATGACTCATGCTGGATCGATTTTTCAAAGGGGCTGGGGGCACCCGTCGGCGCGGTTCTGGCTGGTTCTTCCGCGTTCATCAACCAGGCCTGGCGCATCAAGCAGCAAATTGGCGGCGCGATGCGGCAATCGGGTATCCTTGCGGCAATGTGCCTTTATGGACTGGACAATAATGTCGAACGGCTCGCGGAAGATCACGATTTGGCGGCGCGGATTGCCGAGGCGCTGGCAACATTCGATCACGTTGATCGTATCCTGCCCGTAGACACGAATATCATCATTTTCGATGTTTCCGAGGGCGCGCCGACGGCGCCGGAAATTGTGGCGTCTTTGGAGCAGGATGGTATCTTAGCAGGCGCCTTTGGCGAGCGGCGTATCCGTTTGGTGACCCACCTGGACGTTGACAAAAATGCGGGCGACGTGCTGTGCAAAAGCTTGGCGGCACTACTTTCGCCGTAAGTGTGCAAATCGTTCAGACCTAAACTGGACGAAACCACCGCAGGTTGCTGCAATAAGGTTAGCCCGTCTTGCACAGAGGAGCCGTCACCGTGCCGATTATCGATTCCCAGGTCCATGTCTATGCCGCCAACACACCGGAGCGCCCCTGGCACTCGGTGCCGAATTGGCCCGACCATGTCACCGGTAAGGAGATGGTGGCGGCGATGGACGCGGTTGGCGTGGACGGCGCGATCTTCATTTCCGCTTTTTCCATGTACCAGTACGACGCCAGCTATGCGGTCCAGGTGCAGCAGGCCTACCCCCGCAAGTTCGGGCTCGTTAAGCCGGTCGATCCCGATGATCCGGCAGTGGGTGAAGTCATTGCCGAATGGAAGCGGACACCTGGTACGGTCGGCATCCGTATCATGATGACGCCAGAGGCCGGCCGCGACCCCGAGGATTCTGGTCTCGACCGAATTCTGCGTGAAGCCGTGGTGCATGATTTTCCGGTCAACATGCTGTGCTGGGGTAATATCGATGCGGGCATGGCGATTGTCGACCGCCACCCGGAAACACGCTTCATCATCGACCATCTGGGCATTCTGCAGCCCCGCACGCCGCCCGCCCCGCCAGAGCCCTGGGCCGATCTGCCAAAGGTGTTGGAGCTCGCCAAACGCGAGAATGCGGTGATCAAGGTCAGCGGCGCTTGCACGCTGTCCAAGGAACCTTATCCTTTCCCGGATATCTGGGATCCGCTGGCGCGCGTGTTCGAGGCATGGGGCTTTGACCGTTGCCTCTGGGGCACGGACTGGACCCGCGCCTTCGCGGTCGTGAATTATGAACAGGCCGTAGAACCCTTCCGCCTCACCGACCGGCTGAGCGACAGCGAACGCGCCATGCTAATGGGCGGGGCCACGGCAAAGGCCTATCGCTGGGCGCCGGAAGGCAGTTGAATGCCGGTTTAGTGACCGCTGCGCAGCAAACGGCCGGGAAGGGCGCCGGTTGCTTGGCCATGGCGCCAAACCGGTTGGCCGGCGACGATTGTCGCGTCGAACCCGGTTGCGCGTTGCAGCAGCCGTTTTCCCTTTGCCGGAAGATCGTAGAGCACCTCAGGTACCTGTAGCTGCAAGGCATCGTAATCCACGACATTGATGTCGGCCCGCATGCCGGGTGCGATCCGTCCGCGATTCTTCAGTCCTATGGCCTCAGCATTTGCGGAGGTTAGCCGCCGCACCATTTCCTCGATTCGGTGTTTTGGGCCGCGCGTACGGTCGCGCGTCCAGTAGCTGATCGTGTGCGCCATATCCGTGGCATCGCACATAACCCCGACATGCGCGCCGCCGTCGCCAAGCCCAATCAAGGTGTTGGGGTGCTCGAGCATTTCGTGCACCGGCGCCAGATCACCGCCCGCATAGTTCGTCGTCGGCCGGTAGAGGATTCCGCGCCCGTCTTTCTCCAGCATTAGATCGTAGGCGAGGTCCGCCGGGTCGATCCCACGCCGCCGGGCATCGGCCCCAACGCTGGTACTCGGGTTGGGCTCGTATTGCGGCGGATCGCCGAACGGGAAAATCCGGTCCCAATCCTGCAGCCGTTTAAACTGTGGCTTCGTGACGCCGGGCTCGGTAAGCAGGCGCGCCCGGAACGCCGGATCTCGCAAGGTCGCGATGCGGGCCTCGAAATCCATGGATGCGACTTCACGCCAGCTGGCGCAGCCGCGAAACGGGTTCAGCGACAATTCAAATCCAAGCAAGACGCTGGTCGGCCGTCCCCGGATCTGGCCGGTGATCTTCAGGCCTTCAGCGTTGGCCGCGGCAATTCGGTCCAGCAGATCGCGCCATTGGTCGGGTTCGGAGTCCTTCTGCAGCAGGGTAAGCGTTAAGGGCCGGCCCGATCGTCTCGCCAGACGAGTCAGCAGGCCGAACTCCTGGTCGATCGCATCGCCATAATCGCCGACTGATTGAATCCAGCCATGCCCGACCTCGGCCACCGCATCCGCGATCTCGATCAGCTCCGCCTCCGCCGCGCCATAGGAGGGGATCGGCTCGCCCGCCGCCGTGCGATGCTGCAGTAGCCGTGAGGTAGAGAACCCGAACGCGCCGGCCCGAAGGCCCTCCGCGGCGAGCCGCGCCATTTCCGCCCGGTCTTCCGCCGTCGCGTCTTCGCGGTTGGCGCCACGCTCTCCCATCACGAAAACCCGGAGCGCTGCGTGCGGGACCTGAGTCGCTACGTCGACATCGAATTGCCGGACCGCGAGTGTGTCGAGATAGTCGGGGAAGCTTGCCCATGTCCAAGGCAGCCCCTCTTTCATCACCACTTCGGGAATGTCTTCCACCCCCTCCATCAGTGATATCAGCATATCGTGATGGTCGGGCCGCACTGGCGCAAAGCCGACGCCGCAATTGCCCATCAGCACTGTCGTGACCCCATTGCACGATGACGGCGTGATCTGATTGGCCCAGGTCACCTGCGCGTCGTAGTGGGTATGCACGTCGACGAAGCCCGGCATCACCATGCGGCCACGGGCGTCGATTTCTTCCTCACCAGTTTCCCTTAATTCGCCGACGGTGAAGATGCGGCCGCCCACAACCGCCACGTCAGCGTCCATCATCGGCCCACCTGAGCCGTCGACGACAGTGCCGCCGCGGATAACAAGGTCCGGTTTATCGCTCATTACGTACTGCTCCTGATTTTGTCTTCCGAAAGCATATGCCGCCGCGCGCCCTTTGGTAAAATCTAGCGCACACTCCAGGATACCTGTTGCCGGTGACAGGCATGTTTGCGACAGTATGGATGGTTTTCAACCAAGGAGCGTTCCATGGCTGAATTGGCTCTGGCCTATGAGGCACGAAGCTACAGCACCGGCATCGTCGGCCGGTCGATCTGCAATGCGCGCAATCAGCACTGGGTGGCCGAAAACACCGGTGGCGAGGCAGTTGGCGCGGGTGAGATGTTTTGCGCGTCCATCGCTGCCTGCGCAGTGAACATGGTCTCGACGATCGCCGGCAATGAAGATCGTGCGCTGGACGGTATGGAAGTCAATGTCGCGCTGTACCGGGATTTCGACAAACCTGCCAGCGAGGTTTCGCTGTACGATGGGGTGCGCGTTCAGTTCCAGATGTGGGGCGTCAGCGACGACGATGCACGCTTCCTCGTCAAGACATGGAAAAATCGGTGACCCATCTATGGTTCGGTCGCCGTGGCGACCGCTGACACAATAGTGGATTTCACGATACTCGACGCCGCGCCAGCGAAATGATTCGCTGCGTTTCGGGCTGTCCGCGCTTTAGCTGCGCTCGCGCGCTTTCTTGAACCAGGCATCCTCGTCGGCGAAGCGTTCTGCGTTCCAGCTGAGCGCGGCCTTTAGTCCATCCTTATCCCGGATTTTGTTGAACTCCTCGATCTCTGGCGCGGTGTCCGCGCTTGCGCCTGCAATGGCTTCGAGTTCCATTGAACGCTCGATGACCTGACGTACGCCCATAAGTTCGTAGGACATGTTGATGAGCTTTTTGTTGTATTCGACGGTCGTCGCGGGGAGCTTGGCGATGGTCTGCGCCTGGCGTTCTACCGCCTCGTCCAATTCGTCGGCAGGCACCACTTCGTTCACGAGGTCCAGCCTTTTTGCTTCGGCGGCGTCGATAAGATTCCCGGTGTAAAGGAGTTCGCGCGCCTTCGTCATGCCGATAACCCAGGGCCATACAGCGGGGATGTAGGGGCCACCGGTGCGAATTTCGGGCGCGCCGAATTTCGCATCCTCGGAGCAGATCCGCATATCGCAGAAGGTGGCAGTGGCGAGTCCCCCGGCGATACAGAAACCGTGGATCTGGGCAATGATGGGTTTCGGGTTGTTCCAAAACACATCCCACCACGCCGAGGCGCTGAATGTCTTGCCCTTGAGGTACCGGGCCCGCCGCTGGGCCGCATTGACCTTGTTGGAGGAGGTGATATCGAAGCCGGCGCTGAACGCGCGTCCGGACGCTTTGAGCACAATCACCCGGATGTTATCATCCGCCCAACCCGCATCTTCCAGCGCATCGCGGACTTCGAGTTGCAGGTCATCCGATAGCGCGTTTAGCTTGTCCGGTCGGTTTAAGGTGACATAGGCGACCGGTCCGCGCTTCTCATAGATGATGGTCTCGTAGCTCATCTTTCCTCTCCTGATCCTCGCTCAAAGCAACTCATTGAAGGTAGTCCCCTGGCGCATATTCGACCACCGTTGTATTTCCTTCTCCGGATGAGCAAAATTTTTTGGTCTTAAAAGCACAGAGGCCGTACTGCAATGTCACACAATATCTTGTCGAAGATCACCGTCATCGACATGACTGAAGGAGTCGCGGGTCCCTATGCGGCGATGGTGCTGTCCGACATGGGTGCCAACGTCGTCAAGGTCGAGCGCCAGGCGGGGGACTGGTCCCGGCCCACCGATCATGTCCGGGTCGACGGCGAGGCCAACGCGAATTTCATCGCGCTCAACCGCAACAAGCGCGACATCGGTCTCGACGTCTCGGGTGCAGCCGGTAAGCAGATCCTGGAAAGGCTCATCGCCCGGTCGGACGTCCTCATTTCGAACTACCGGCCGGGGGTGATGGCCAAGCTCGGCTTTGACGATGTGCGGTGCCGTGCGATCAACGAAGACCTCGTCTACTGCACAATTTCCGGCTTCGGGCAGGACGGCGCTTATGCGGATTTTCCCGCCAGCGATACGATCATTCAGGCGATGAGTGGCGTCATGAGCCTCGTTGGCGAGGCCGAGGGGCCGCCGCTCCGCGTCGGCTTTCCCTTGATCGACATGGCTGCCGCCAATTCTGCGGTACAAGCTGTGCTCTTGGCGTTGTACGGGCGGCTCGAGGGACAGGGCGGCGCCACGATCGATATCAGCTTGATGGCCGCTGCGCTGGCGCTGATGAGTGGGGGATACACGCGCTATGCCGTTTCCGGAAAGGTGCCGCAACGGCAAGGCAATCAAAACACCAACCTTGCACCGGCGGGCGCTTTTAAGACGAGGGACGGGCGCTATCTCAGCATCGCAGTACTGCGGGACTTACATTGGATAAAGTTCTGTGCGGCCATGGAACTTGGCCAGTTGGCCGAGGACTCGCGATTCGTGACGAACGCTCTCCGCGTCGAAAACCGCACCGCGCTCGACCAAATCATCGTCCCTATGTTCGCTTCCCAACCGGCAACCTACTGGCTCGCGCGTCTGCGCGCGGCGGATATCCTCTGCGGCCCGATCAACGACTTCGCCGACATCGCCGCCGACACGAATCTCACCTCCGGGCTGCCGTTGGTCGATCCGATGGCGGCGAACGTGCCGCAGACGGTCGGCGTTCCTATTCGCTTCAACGGCCACTTTGCCGAAACTACCCGTCCCGCTCCGGCCAAAGGCGAGCACACGCACGAGATCCTGACGGCGTTCGGCTTTGGCACCGATGAGGTTGAGGTGTTTCTTCGCGAGGGCGTCGTTTTTTCATCGGACGGCGATAACCGAACGATCGATTGATTAACAAACGGCCCTGACTCCTGAACGTTCGCGGTTCCGAGGCTATGGCGTTTTCTTGCCGGGTACGGTGTCGGTAACGGTGTGCCGCGCCGCCCCCGCCGTATCACCCAAATCTTCCTCTCGGTTGATTTTCCCTTTTCCGGTTTCGGCGGCAAATTTCGCGTCTTTCAACGCTTCCTTCGCGTACTCCGAATCGGATTTAACTTGCTTTGGATCGAATGGTTTCGGGTCAGGTCTTGCCATCGTTGCTCCCCCTGTCTTTACGACCATGGACAGAATATTTGTACAGTGCTCACTACGCTCCGTGTAACGCCTTTCAACGGCTTTAATGTGACTCAAAGCCATCCACGAGGCAAGACGCTGGCCTATTGCAAGGCGTGATTACTAGCCTCGGCTAAAGGCGAGCACACACACGAAATCCCGACCGAGTTCGGTTTCGGCGTCGATGGAATTCAAGTGTTTTCACGCGCCGCCGTTACTTCTCCGGGTTGCAATAGGCGAACAATCGATTGATCGAGCGCGTTTCGTAGAATAAGGGATCGGAGCCTTTTTCGTGCACACCCGGCAGGACCTGATCAAAGAGAGGTTTCACCTATATGGAAGTATGGCATTTAACGCCGCCCAGTATTCACGGGATCGAGTCGGTGGCGGCCGACGCCGAAGCGTGGGGTTTTGACGGCCTCGCGCTGACCGATTCGCAAAACCAGAGCCCGGATACCTACGTCGCCCTGACACTCGCCGCCCGTGCTACTTCGACCCTGAAGCTCGGCCCGGGGGTGACCAATGCGCTGACGCGGCATCCGGCCGTGACGGCGGGCGCGATTGCGAGCTTGCAGGAAGCCTCCGATGGCCGCGCCATGCTGGGGATCGGGCGCGGCGACTCGTCCCTGTTCAATATCGGCCATAAACCGGTCGGCCTGGCAGCGTTCGAGGCTTATTTGCGCGACGTACAAATTTATCTTAGCGGCGGCACCTTGGATGCGGAGGGCTACGACAGCACTCTCAAATGGCTGCCCAATTCAAAACAGGGAAAGGTGCCGCTTGATGTGGCTGCGACCGGGCCGAAGGTCATTGCGATTGGCGCGCGTCACGCGGAACGGGTTAGCTTTTCCGTTGGCGCCGAACCGGAGCGCGTGTCATGGGCCATGGCGCATGTGCGCGAGACCCTGGGACCGGATGCGAAGTTGCCGGAAATGGGGCTCTATCTCAATGTCTGCGTCGATGATGACGTCGAGCGCGCCGCCGAGATGGCGCGCGGCTGGGTCGGTATTTTCGCGCATTTCACCGGTATGCCGGGTGCGACCCGGAACCGCGTGCGGCAAAGCGATCACCTCACTTTCGACCGGCTTGGGGACTACGACAAACCACGCCACGGCCGGCCGGATGCGGCGCACGCGCAAGCGCTGCCGCAGGAATTTATCGAACGCTTCGCGGTCATCGGCCCTCCCTCAGTCTGCGTCGAGAAACTTAAGGCCCTCCGCGATCTCGGCGTGCATCGCATCATGATCACGTTCCCTAGAACAGATCAATTCGGCGATGCCGCGCGCCATGCCACCGAGCGGTTTGCCCGAGACGTGTTGCCAGAAATTAGACAGTAGTCTCAAACCAAAGGGAGACGGTCCGTTGCGGGCATCGATGTTTTCGGCGGCACTTGTCGCGGCCATTGTAGGCTACGGTTCGACCATCGCGCTCGTGCTCGCCGCGGCACAGGCGGTTGGGGCGAGCGCCGCGCAGACGGCCTCCTGGGTCGCTGCGATCTGCTTTGCCAAAGCTATCGGTTCCGCGTTTCTCAGTACGTGGAAACGCATCCCCATTGTTCTTGCCTGGTCGACCCCGGGTGCGGCGCTTATCGCCGCTTCCACAGGGGTGGCGATCAATCACGCAGTCGGTGCATTTGTTGTGGCTGGGGTTCTCATCGCGTTGACCGGCGCGCTGCCCGTGTTGAATCGGGCCGTAAGCGCAATACCGGTCGGGGTTGCCTCGGGTATGCTGGCGGGGGTGCTGCTGCCGTTCTGCCTCGCGGTAGCGCAATCTGCGGTTAGCGATTGGAAACTTGTTCTGCCGCTGATCGCCGTGTTCCTGATCGTGCGTCTGGTGAATCCGCTTTATGCCGTGCTCGCCGTGCTCGCCTTGGCGGTGGCTCTCGCCTTCTCGATCGCTGATATTGCGCCGGTATCTGCCGCGCTCAATGCACAGCCACTTGTCTTCATTTCGCCTGAATTTTCGATGCCAGTTCTTGTTGGGCTGGCATTACCGCTATTCCTTGTCACCATGGCATCTCAAAATCTGCCGGGATTTGCGGTGTTGCGGGCCAATGGATACGCCCCGCCAGTGTCCGCTGCGCTTGGCGTGACGGGGATCGGATCCGCAGTCGCCGGCCTGTTTGGCGCACACACATTCAGCATGGCAGCGATTACAGCCTCGATCTGCCTCGATGACGCAGTGCATCCGGACAAGGCACAGCGCTGGAAGGTCGGGCTGATCTACGCTGCCATTTGGATGTGTCTTGGTATATTTGGTCCGTTGATCATTTCGATAATTCTGGCGCTGCCGACGGCGATTATTGCGACAGTGGCTGGTCTTGCCCTGGTATCGCCTCTTATCGGCGCTGCCTCCTTGGCCTTCGAACAGCCGGATACACGATTTGCCGCCGCGACAACGTTCGTCGTTACGGCCTCCGGTATCGCCGCCTTTGGAGTAGGTGCTGCCTTTTGGGGATTGATGGCCGGCCTGTTGGTCCTCCTGTTGGAAAAACTGAAGGATCGCGTCTTCGGGATGGGCAATTGATGCACCGCTGGCCTCGCTGAGGTCAGCTCTAATATGGCGCGCGATGCGCACTACTGTGCGTATTCTTCCGGACAACCGTTCGCCTTACGTCAGGCCCCCTGCTTTGACTATCGCCGACCCCAGCCCTATCATCGTTTTAGTTGAATTGCGTCACCGCAACCGCGAGGAGATTCGGCATGGCCGAGAAATATCATCTGATCAGTTCCTACACCTGACCCTGGGTCCAGCGCGCCGTGATTCTTTTGCGTGCCAAGGATATCGATTTCGAAGTCACCTACATCAACCTGCAGGAAAAGCCCGACTGGTTCCTGGAAATCTCGCCACATGGCAAGGTGCCGGTGCTGTCGGTCGATGGCGTGCCGTTGTTCGAATCGAACGCCATCGCCGAGTATCTCGACGAGATGGTCGAGCCGAAACTGCATCCCGCCGACCCGATCAAGCGCGCCCGCAACCGGGCCTGGACGGATTTCGTGCCGGATTTTGCGAAGGGTCTGAGTGGCATCTACTACACCAAAGATGCTTCAGCGATGGAAGAAGGGCTGAAGGTCGCGCCGACGCGGCTCGCCAAGCTCGAAGAGGCGCTCGCGACGGAGCGCGGCAATGACGGGCCATACTTCAACGGCGAGACTCTGTGTCTGGTCGACGCTGCCTACGCGCCATTCCTGCAGCGTTTTGCCTTCGTCGAGGAGAAACTGCAGACCGGCGTGCTGAAGGACTTCCCGCTGGTTCAGGCCTGGTCCGACGCGTTGCTGGCCAGCGACACGGTCACTGGATCGGTCGTATCTCATTTTGAGGATGAATTCGTGGCCAGTCTAAAACGCCGCGGGTTTTATGTTGGGACCTTGTTTGAAGGGGCATCAGCCGCTGCGGAATAGCCCATAGCCGTTTATCGAACGCGTAGAAAAGGCCGTCTCTGTATCGCGGGGCGGCCTTTTCCATGCGGCTGGTTACTGCGCCGCGTTCCTTTGGTAGTTTATCCCGTGAAATAGCAGGGAAGGGCGAAGAATGGCGCAGGCAATTCTGGTCGAACGGAAGGGGCCGTTCGCGTACATGACGTTGAACCGTCCCCGGCGCGGCAATCTGATCAATCACACGATGATGAATCAGTTGGCAGAGTTGGTGAACGGTTTCTCGGAAGACAAGGATTTGCGGGCGGTTGTTTTGCGCGGTAGTGGCAAGGATTTCTGCCATGGGCGCGACCCCAGGCCCGGCCCAGGCAAACCGCCGGAAACGGCTTTCGAATTGCAGGATCGCGTCTTCAGCCGGATTCTCGCTGTCTATAAGGCGTTTCGCGATTGCCCGGCGCCGGTTGTGAGCGTCGTCCAAGGCAAGGCGCTGGGGTTCGGTTGCGCGCTGGTCGGCGGTTCGGACATCGCCATCGCGGCAGAAGAGGCTCGTTTCGCATTGCCGGAAATGGCGCATGGAATTGCGCCGACCTTGGCCATGTCCGCCCTGGCGAAGGTCGCGCCGAAAGCACTCGCCAACATGGTCTATTCGATCGATGAAATCGATGCGTCGACAGCGCTTTCCGTCGGGCTGGTCAGTCAGGTTACGCCTACAGAGAGGCTGGACGATACGCTGTCATCCCTGCTCGAAAAGCTCGCGGGGTATGATGTGGCCGCGATCCGGACGGTAAAGCGGTTTATCGCTACGGGCCCGCGGCTCGACCCCGACACAATGTCTGATCTCGCGGGCTATACCTTGGCGACGGTCAACACGCGCCCGAAGTGAAAAATAAATGTGAGACGAAGTCTCTCTCCTGACAGAATGCTGTCAGGAGGGGTGTGCGAAAACGGGTGCATCGCAACCCCCTACGGAGAGTACCGATGAGCTTTACACCTGATAACTTCACTGTCTGGATGGAAATTCCAGTTACCGATCTCGACCGAGCCATGACGTTCTACAACAAGGTCTTCAATACCGCGTTGAAGAAGATCGATTGCGAACAGAATGAGTTCGCCATGTTTCCAACACCGAACGATTCTGGTATCGCCGGCCACCTCTATCCCGGAAAACCAGCAGTGAAAGGGACCGGACCGACGGTTCATCTTGCCAGCCCCGACAAGCTGGAAGACGCGCTGGAGCGGGTCAAGGGTGCCGGCGGCGAGGTCGTGTCCGACGTGATTGCGATCCCGGCAGGCCGTTTCGCCTATTGCCTCGATCCCGATGGCAATTCTATTGGCGTGTTTTCGAAGTAAGCCATGCGACGTGCCGACCGCCTGTTTCAGATCGTGCAGTATCTGCGCGGCGGTCGGCTCGTCACGGCGGCGACGCTCGCGGAGCGGCTGGAAGTATCCGAGCGGACGATCTACCGCGATATTGCCGACCTGATGGCGAGCGGCGTGCCGATCGACGGCGAAGCCGGCGTCGGCTATTTGATGCGCGACGGCTACGACGTCCCGCCGCTAATGTTCAGCCGCGATGAGATTGTTGCACTTGTCAGCGGAGCGCGGCTCATTCGCGCCTGGGGCGGTGCTGCGATGGCGCGTGCGGCCGAAGAAGCGCTCATAAAGATCGGTGCCGTTTTGCCAGACCGCGAACGGGCGCGCGCCGATCAAGTCGAAATTCACGCGCTGGCGTTTGAAATGACGCCAGTCGTGCGGGCCCGGATCGACGAGCTGGAACAAGCCGCTGCCGACCGGCGGCGTCTTAAACTTTCTTACCGGGACGCAGAAGCGCGGGCGACGGAACGGGTCGTGCGGCCACTGGGTTTATGGTTCTGGGGCAAAGTATGGACCTTGATTGCCTGGTGCGAACTGCGCGACGATTTCCGTATTTTCCGCCTCGACCGGATTGCGGAAATGACGGATATCGGCGAGGTCTTCCGCCCGGAACGGGGAAAAACGCTCGCTGACTTCTATCGCACCATGGAAGACGAACCGCCCGACGGCTTTTAAGCTGCCGGTTATGCTGCGTCCCACGTTCCCGTGAAATTCGGCACCCGGCGTTCCGCCATCGCTTTCACGCCTTCCTGGAAGTCTTTCGTAACGCGCAGGCGGTTTTGAATTTCAAGCTCACGGTCCGTTGCTTCACGTACCTTGTCGGCAATGTTCTTGCGCATAGTTGCGCGTGCTTCGCCCACACCAAGCGGTGACGCTTCGGCGATTTCTGTCGCCAATGCTACGGCCGCGCTACGGACTTCGTTCTGCGGGACGATGGCGTCCAACAGTCCTAGCCGGAAGGCATCTTCGCCCTTGATGCGGCGGCTGGAGTAGAACATCAGTTCGGCATTCTTCTCGCCGATCAGGCGTGGCAGTGTATAGGTCAATCCGAAGCCAGGATAGAAACCAAGCCGCGTGAAATTCGCCGAGAACCGAGATTCCGGGCAGCCAACGCGGAAGTCGGGCATCATCGCCAGGCCAAGCCCACCACCGACGGCCGCGCCGTGCATTGCGCCGACGATCGGTTTGCCGGTACGGAACAGGCGTACTGCTTCCACATACAGATGATTGCCGCTGTCCGAATTCTCCGAGGACCGGCTGCGGTCGCCGAAATTGGCGCCGGCGCAGAAGGCCTTGCCTTGCGCTGCGAGAACGATCGAGCGGACATCGGTGTCTTGGTCGAACGCCTCGAAGGCATCGGCGATCTGCTGGATCAATGCGTAATCGAAATAGTTGAATGGCGGGCGCTGGATTTCGACGGTGGCGACGAAATTATCGACAGTGACTTCGATATCGTCAAACGGGCCATATTTCGACATGGGATATTTTGTCCTTTCAAATGTGTCCGGACATTATGTCCGTAAATTCTGCTTCTTGTATAACAGGCCAGACCATGCGCATCCAAACCCCGCCCGCCGAAAAGCCGAGCCTTACCGGTAAAGAGCATTCGTGGCATCATGGTTTTCAGAAATGTTTGCAGAGAGTAGGCGGGGAATCGCCGCATGAGCCAAAAGATCGTCGAGGATTTCCTCCTCCGCTTCGCCAAGACCGCCGTTGAGGGTGATCACGCGGGGCATATGGCGTTGATCTCAAAGAAGGTGCTGGTTCACGGTGTGCCCGGCTTCGAGACGATCGATTACGATAGTTGGTCGCGGCAATGCGCACATGAATTTCCCCAATTTCTGATCCGGTCCATCGACTATGTGGGTATGGATATCAAGTTGGAGACCGACACGCTGCTTTGCATCGAAACCCACGAGACGGTGGAAGCACGTGACGGCACGGTGAACAGCAATCTGTTGGAAATATTCATCGAGCGCGAAGAAGATGGGAAATGGCGTATCGTGCAGGAGCGTATTCTGCCGGCGCAGATGCATTAGTTCGGCAGAAGAGGGGCCAGGCCGTGAAAATCGTCATCGCCATGTTGAAGCATGAGACGAACACGTTCTCGCCTCTGCCGACGCCGTTGGAGAGCTTGGGGCCGAATGGCGGGCCGTTGCGGGGGACCGAAGCATACGATCACTTCAAAGGCACGCGTATCCCGATGGGCGCATTCATCGATCTGGCGGAGGAGATCGGTGCGGAGATCGTTATTCCTGTCGCGGCGCGCTGTGCGCCAAGCGGTCCGGTCGCGCAGGACGCTTTCGAACAGGTGACGCAGGAAATTTGCGATTGCGTGGCGCAAGGCTGTGACGCGCTTTTCCTCGATCTGCATGGCGCGATGGTGACCGAAGGGTGTGAAGACGGCGAAGGGGGAATGCTGGAGCGCATCCGTCGCGCCGCGCCGGATGTACCGATCGGGGTGGGGCTCGACTTCCACGCCAATATGTCGGAACGGATGGTGCGTAACTGTGATGTCGCGGTGGGCTACAAGACCTATCCGCACATGGACATGTACGAGGCTGGGTACCGAGCGGGCCAACTGTTGCTGGATATGATCGCCGGCAAGATTACGCCACGCCTGTCCTTTGCCAACTGTCCGATCCTGCCGAACATCTTGCGCCAGGCGACCGAGGAGTCGCCAATGAAAGAGATCATGGCTCGTGCCAGCGCGCTGGAGACGGGCAATGTGTTGGCGATCAGTGTCTTTCCGGCTTTCCCACTCGCAGATACGTCTCACACGCGGCTCAGCGTCTTGACCGTGACGGATGGCGCGGCGGAGGCCGGCCGGCAGGTCTGCCGGGAGGTTCTCGATCTGGCCTGGGAGCAGCGCGAGGGCTTCGTCTACGAGAACGCGCCATACAAGGAGTCCGTCGCCCGTGCAAAGACGCTGGACGAAGGTCCGGTCATCCTCCTGGACATGGCGGACAATTGTAACTCCGGCGGGACCCTGGACGCGATGGCGCTGGTTCGGGAGGCCCTGGACCAAGGGCTGGAGAATGTGCTGGCCGGTCCGATCTACGATCCGGAAGCCGTCGCTGCTCTGGTTGGGGCAGGGATCGGCAGCGATGTTACGGTACCAATCGGCGGGAAGTTCGACCTGGACGCCATTGGACGGCCTGGCGAACCCCTAGTCCTGACCGGCCGGGTGAAACGGATCTCCAACGGGCGCTTTGTCGTCCGCGGGCCGGTGTTCACGGGAATGCAGGTCGATCTCGGCCGCACGGTGGTGCTCGATACGGGCCCGATGGAGATCGTCGTCTGCGAAGGCCGGGTCGAGCCGCTCGACCTCGACATGTTTCGGTTCGTCGGCATCGAGCCATTGGACAAGCGATACATTGTCCTGAAGTCGAAAATACAGTACCGCCCTACCTTCGGCGCAATTGCGAAGCACGTCATCGAATGCAACGCGGTCGGTGTCGGCAGCGCCGATTTCGGCCAGTTCCCCTACAAAGCCCTGACCCGCCCGATTTACCCGCTGGATGAGGGTGCGACTTTTAGCAACGAACCCTGATTTTATGGCATCAACTTCGCGGATTACCGAAATGGGCGGGTTGACGGGACTATGCTATCGTAGCTGCGCAGCAATCATCCGGGGCGGCAGGTAAGAGCATGGTCGAGCTTCTAACAGTCGACGATATCAATGGTATGAGCGACGGACCGCTCCATGAGGCGGGGCCGGTATCCGTGACCGGCGGTCTTGTCGCCGGTTGTGCCGCGCCGGAAAACGAGGGGATCTCGGTGTTCCGTGGCCTGCCGTATGCCGCACCCCCGACCGGTGATTTGCGGTGGCGGCCACCGAGCCCGCTAATACCCTGGTCCGGCATACGGGATGCGACGTCTTTTGGCCCCGCTTGCCCGCAGCCGCCTGGTGGACTGATTTCCATGTTCGGCATCAAGGAAAACGCACCGACCGACGAGGATTGCCTTTACCTCAATGTTTGGACCCCTGCACGATCTTTCGCTCAGCGGTTGCCGGTGATGGTGTGGATCCATGGTGGCGGGTTCCGGATCGGTGCGGCGGACAACCCGATGTATAACGGGGTCAACTTGGCGGCCGCCGGTGTCGTCGTCGTGAGTTTGAATTACCGCCTGAACGTTCTCGGTGGTTTCGCGCATCCGGCATTAAGCCAAGAGTCGAGGAAGGGCGCATCCGGCAATTATGGCCTGATGGATCAGATTGCCGCTTTGCGTTGGGTCCAAGACAATATCGCCGCATTCGGGGGTAATCCGAACAATGTGACGATTTTTGGCGAGTCCGCCGGAAGCCGCAGTGTTTCCGTCCTCGTTGCCTCTCCTCAGGCACGCGGTCTCTTTCATCGTGGCATTTGCCAAAGCGGCGCGCTTCGCGATGTGAGCGGGAGCTTGGCCGAGCGGGAGGCGATGGGGCTCGAAATCGCCGCGAAACTCGGTTGCGACAAGAGCGATGATCCGATTGCAGCACTGCGGTCCAAGACATGGCGCGAACTCCACGATGCAATGCCGTTCGATAGCAACCCGATCGTCGACGGCTGGGTTATCCCGGAAGATCCGCGCGCCCTTTATGAACAAGGGAATACGGCAAAGGTTCCGTTGATCATTGGCGTGAATGCGGACGAGGCGACGATATTTGACCGGACCGCGAAAGCGGACTTCAACACAGTTGCGAAATACCGCGCAAGGATATCGCGGGATTTCGGCGATGCGGCTCCGAAAATTTTGGCGGCGTATGCTGCCCCGGAAGACGCGGACGCGTACAACGCGATGATCGCGTTGCGCACGGATCAGCGGATGTCGTTGCCAGCACGGACACAGGCGGATTGGCTCTGCGATGCAGGCGTTCCCTGTTATTTCTACCATTTTACGCGGGTGCCACCGTGGAAGGCCGGCGAGGCGCTCGGCGCACATCACGGTGCGGAAATCGCCTATGAGTTCGGCGGCGGCGTGCGGTGCGGTCAATTCACCGCCAACGCGGATTTGTCCGACACCGACCGTTGCCTGACTGATGCGATCATGGGGTACTGGACCAACTTCGCCGCAACCGGTGACCCGAACGGTGACGAACTGCCGGCGTGGCCACGGTACGAGTCTGGAACCGAAGCATATTTGGAGTTGGGCGATACTATCGGGGCTGGAACACAGTTGCGCGGCTCCGAATTGGATGTGTTGGAAGGCCTCGCTCAGCGCTAGGGGGAAGCGCTATCCGCATCGACATTCACGCGCATATCCTGTCCGAGGGCTTCCTGCGGGAGCTTGCGGATGAAGGGGTGTTTGGCATCGAACGAGGTGGAGACGCATTCCTGTTTCCCGGCTACGGCCCCCTCGACCGTTGGCTATTCGACCTCGACAGCCGCCTGGAAAGCCTGCGCCGCCGCGATTTCGGATTGCAGCTTGTCGGCCCGCCACCGCGCATAGTGTCGCACGCATCCTGGGTAACCGATGCTAGGTTCGCGCGGCGACTGAATGCGCAGACGGCGGAGGTTGTCGCGCAGGGGGAAGGGTTGCTCGCCGGGCTCGCCGCCCCGGCCTTGGGGGAGCCCGCATTGGCTGCGGAGGAACTGCGCCGCGCGGTCGGCGAACATGGGTTCAAGGGCGTCGCACTGCCAAGCGCCGCTGCAGACGTGCCATTGGATACACCGCCGTTCGAGGCATTCTTTGCGACCTGTGCCGAACTCGGGCTGCTGGTATTCATGCACCCGACGACGGCGGCCGACCGTCCGGCGACGGGCGACTTCACCTTGCTGCAGCTTGTCGGCTGGCCGTTCGAGACGACCTTGGCCGTGGCGCGCCTGATCTTCGCTGGGACGCTCGAACGTCATCCGGATTTGCGGCTCGTTCTGGCACATGGCGGAGGCGCGATCCCCTGGCTGGCGGGACGATTGGATCTCGGTTACTTCGCGCCAGAATATGAAGCCAATCCGGACTGTCGCGCGCATATATCGAAGCCGCCCAGCGCTTATCTGCGCGATATGTATTTCGATACAGTTGTGGCGGATGCTGCTGCGCTGGAATTTCTGATCTCGCGGGTCGGGCCGGAGCGGGTTCTATTCGGCTCCGACTATCCGTTTGAAATCGGCGATGCCGAAGGAAAGGCGTCCTTGCCGTCGATCGAGGCGATGCCGGAGGCGGCGCAGCGGCTTATTCTCGGCGGCAATGCCGGACGCCTGCTTTCGGAAGCGAAGACAGCCTGACGCTACTCGATCAAATCGCCAATATCGACGCCGAGCGCGGTCGCGAGCCGGCGGTAAACGCGCGTAGAGCCGCGCCGTTTGCGGGTTTCGATTTGCGACAAATATGTCGCGTTCAACCCTGTCAAATCGGCCAGCTGCTTTTGCGTCAGAGCGCGATGCCGGCGGAACACTTTCAGCGGGTGTTCGCCGTCGAGCAGGCGTTCCAGAACGTCCAGAGGGATTGGCCCTTCGGAATCATCGTCGTCGAACGCCCCGATATCGTCCATTGATTTTGGCCAAAGATCGTCAGCCCCTGTTGTGGGAAGGGGGACGACCCGGTCGAAGTCGGCATCCATCGGCGGGCTTTCGGAGAGCCGTATATCGTTGGCCTCGGGTGGTGCATCGCCGAAATCCGGACGGGGGAGCATGCCGCCCGTTCGCCCGCTCGCCAGCGCGCGGAGCCGTTGAAAGAGTGGCCACGGCATGACGGCGTAGGCAGGCGACTCCGAGTTTGGAATCGGAATTACCCAGCTATCGGTGTCCTGCTTGTCGGTATCGTCATTTTGGTTCGTCACAGGCGCAAATCTCAGCAGTAAGAGCGAATCTGACTGCTGAGACTATAGCACAATGCTAAAACGGCGCACCAACCGTCTGTATCCCGCGAGAAAGTTTATTAGGCTGCCGCGGTATAAGGCGGAGCGGGATCATACTCCATACGGCGCTGAACAAGGCGCGCGAAGGCGATGTCATCCATCTGCCCGACGACCCAGAGCGCCATATCGATCCCCGCCGAGACACCGGCCGAAGTCACGACATTGCCGTCACGAACGAAGCGCATGTCGTCCACCACCTCCGAAGCACCGCCGCGCTTGCGCAGGGCGTCGACAAAGCCCCAGTGGGTCGTGACCCGTTTGTCACGGGCCGGTCCGGCTTCGATCAGCAGCATGGAACCGGTGCAGACGCTGGTAACCCAGGTGCAATCCGGTGCGACCTTGGCGATCCATTCGATCAGCGCCGGGTTGTCTACCTCGGTCCGGGTTCCCTGGCCGCCAGGAACGACAAGAATGTCGAGTTTCGGCGCGTCAGCGAAGCTGTAATCGGAGTCGATCCGCAGGCCCTTGGCACAGCGCACCATGCCGCCATTCTCCGAGATCGTCACGACCTTGCCACTGCCGCGTTCGCCGGCCGCCATGGTGAAGACTTCCCAGGGTCCGATCGCATCAAGTTCTTCGAGGTTTTCGAATAGCAGCAATCCTGTGGTGTAAGTCATCTATTATCTCCTTTTGTTGAGGATCAGTTGGCGGCCGAGACGTGGAACCGGCGACGGTAGTCCTGTGGTGTAATCCGAAAGCGGCGCTGAAATGCCTTGCGCAGCCGTTCCGCATTACCGAAACCGCATTCGTGAGCGATGCCTTCGATCGGCGCGGCAGAATCTTCGAGCCGGCGCCGGCTAGATTCGAGCCGCGCCGCTTCGACGAATTTGGCGGGAGTCATGCCGGTGCGCTGGGCAAAGACACGGGCGAAGTTGCGCGGGCTCATCGCGATATGGTCGGCGAGGGCCGGGACGCTAAGCTCGGCGCCGAGATTATCCAGGATCCATTGCTGCAGTTTGCCGAAGGCGCCTTCTTCGTCGCTCTGTGCAGCCAGCGCGGCGCTGAACTGCGACTGGCCGCCGGGACGCTTCAGGAACATGACCTTATCGCGTGCGACGGCAAGGGCGAGCGTACGGTCGTAATCTTCTTCGACCAAGGCCAAGGCCAAATCCATGCCGGCGGTGACACCTGCCGAACTGTAGACATTGCCATCCTTCACGTGGATCGCATCGGGTTCGACATCGATTGCCGGATATGCTTGGGCCAGCGCGTCGCAATACCGCCAATGGGTCGTCGCGCGCCGTCCATCCAGCAGGCCGGCCTCTGCCAGCAAATAGGCTCCCGTGCAAACCGATGCGATGCGCCGGACGCGGGACGCGGCATTCCGCAGCCATGCAATGAGCGTTTTATCCTTTATCGCGTCGCGCACACCCTGTCCGCCCGCAACAATAAGAGTGTCGATGTCTGACGGATCCGAATCGCCTAAGAGCTGATCCGGGACGATCTGCAATCCGCAAGACGTTGCGATTTGACCGTTGCGTGTCGCCAGCACGGTAAGCGAATAGGCTGTCTTTTCACTCCCCGTTGGTGTGAGCATTTCCGACGCCGTTGCAAACACCGAGAGCGGACCGGTCACGTCGATGATCTGCGCGTTCGGGAAACATAGCATAGCGACGCAACGCTGAGTCGCGGCCGGCGCGCCTATGCGTTGCGGTAAATCGGGGTAGTGCATGCCCATAAGATCACACAAATATGACTTGGCGGCAATGACACATAACCGGTATTTTCTGCCAACCGTCCGGTGGCCGCCTATACGCGGCGAAGCGATTTCCAGACGTCTTCCGTCGAAGACTCAGGTGGCTCCGCGTCGGCGGGTGCACGGGACCACGGGCCTAATGATTTGGGATCGGTAGTCGGCGTACTGGACTGTTGCCGTTGCGGTTCCGAGTCTGGGATTGCTTCATCCGCTAAGAGGATCTCGTCCGGTATCGTTTTCGAAATACGTTTGATCAGCGATGTTGCCCGCGATACTTGCTTCTTACGCGGGGAGCCCAACCGAATCACGGTCGGCCGTTGTACACCGGAGTTCAATGCGTCGTCGCGGAATTCACCGAATGCGATCGTGCGCGGTCTATGGCCCGCCTGAACGCTGATATCGAGCCGTCCCGACTTGATGTGCTTTTCAACCCTCACATCGACGAACAAGCGCGCGAAGATGATCCCGGCGATAAGACCGCCGATATGCGCCCACCACGCAATTCCTGTAGTCGATTGTGTGGTGCCGAGCTCCATGATGCCGGGAATGATCTGGAAGGCGAACCAGAGCGCCGTATAGATCGCCGCCGGTAAGGGGAACAACAGGGGGAAAATCAACACGGGAAAGAGCAGGGTAACCCGAGCCTTCGGATGCAACAAGGTGAAGCCGCCGAGGACGCCTGCTATGGCGCCGGATGCGCCAACCGCTGGGATATCGGAGCCGAGGTTGAAGAGGAGGTGAGTTAGGCTCGCCAATGCACCACAGAGGAAATAGAACGCAGTAAAGCGAAGCGCACCGAACCTGGCTTCCAGTGCTGGCCCGAACAACCACAGGGTCCACATATTGACGGCAAGATGAATCACACCGCCGTGCAAAAACGTGCTGCTCAGAATTGGCAGGGCGAGAAGCGGATCGCTCCAAAAATCCACAATGAGCGCCGGTACCAGCCCATAATTGTACAGAAATCGGGAGGCTTCCGTTCCCGTCAACCCCGACTGCACAATGAATATGGCGATATTCGCAACGATGAGCGCGATAACCACGGCGGGAATGTCACGGTTGGGGATCGACGTGCGAACCGGGAACATCTGATTCCTTCAGAATCGATACGGTTTAGGCTTTTTCGACTTGCAGTACGTGCCCGTCCAGTCCCGTAACCCGAACGCGTTCTCCCGATGCGCAATCATCGCCGGCAATCTTCCAGATCGTATCGTCGATACGCAGCGAGCCTTCGCCGTGGATAATAGGCTGCTCAAGCGTGAACTGACGGTCGACATACTGCATGCCGCGTCTGTTCAGAAGCGGCTCGTCTTCGGCGCTTTGTCGGCTGCGCGCAATGGCGCGCCACGCAAAAACACTGGCCACAGAGAGTATGGCAAACAATAAAAACTGGATCTGCCAGGACAGGCCGTCGGCGAAGTAGGCAACGATGCCGACGACTGCGGCGGAAATTCCCGTCCAAAGAAAAAGAGTGGTCGGTGCGAACACCTCGATCGCCAAGAACACGGCTGCCAAAATCCACCAGTGCCAAAAGTCGATCTGATCCATCACACTATATATTTCAGACATTGCTGCCCTATCCGCTGCCAGGCCTGTTGCCCGAGAAGGCTTCGCGGGCAATTTCCGTAATGCCACCAATCGATGAGATAACGCTGGAGGCTTCGAGAGGCATGAACACGATCTTCTGGTTGGTGCCGTTGGCGAATTCTTTCAGCGCCTCGACGTATTTCTGGGCAACGAAGTAGTTGATCGCCTGCACATTTCCTTCCGCGATGGCGGTCGAAACGAGATTGGTTGCCTTGGCTTCTGCTTCCGCCGCGCGTTCGCGCGCTTCCGCATCCCGGTAGGCCGCTTCCCGGCGGGCTTCGGCGGCCAGGATGACAGCTTGTTTCTCGCCTTCCGCCTTCAGGATTTCCGCCGCCCGGAACCCTTCCGCATCGAGAATGTTCGCCCGCTTTTCGCGTTCCGCCTTCATCTGCCGGGCCATGGCCTCGACGATGTCGCGTGGCGGCGTGATGTCCTTGATCTCGACACGGGTCACCTTGACACCCCACGGTGTGGTCGCGCCGTCGATGACGCCCAGAAGCCGCGTGTTGATCTGATCCCGTTCCGAAAGCACCTGATCCAGGTCCAGCGAGCCCAGGACGGTCCGCAAGTTTGTCATCGCCAGATTCAGCATCGCGTATTCCAGATTGTTCACCTCATAGGCTGCCCTGGCAGCGTCGAGGACCTGGAAGAACACGACACCGTCGGCCGTGACCATCGCGTTGTCGCGCGTGATGACTTCCTGCGAGGGGACGTTGAGCACTGTCTCCATCATGTTCATCTTCGAACCGATACGGTCGATCACGGGAACGATAAGATGGAAGCCTGGCCGCAGGGTGCGGGTGTAACGCCCAAACCGCTCGACCGTGTAATCCATGCCCTGCGGGACTGCCTTGACGCCCATCAGGACCAGCACGATCGCCAGAACGACGACGGCAATTGCGAACATCGCAAATCCGGCGATTGGCAAGCCGCCTGTCTCGAGCATATTCCTCTCCTTTTTCCTGATACGTCAGTGCAGAACCGAATACGCGCTACACTATACATGGTAGCTTCGTAACAACTACACAACATATAGGAAAAACGCGCCGTAATCTTGCGCAATATAGAGTCGCCTGTTCATATGGAGTGCCCTGGCGTTGGGCCGTAGGATGCGGCGCTGGCGAGGGAATGATCGCGGCTTAGTAGGGGCTAACGGTGAGCGCGTTTCCAAAGAAGACCGAAGTCGTCGTCATCGGTGCCGGGATCGCTGGCACGATGACCGCCTATCAATTGGCCAAGCGCGGCGTGCCTGTCGTGTTGTGCGAAAAGGGCCGTGTTGCGGGCGAGCAATCGTCGCGCAACTGGGGCTGGGTGCGCAAGCAGGGCCGCGACCCGCGTGAAATTCCGGCAATCATCGAGTCCCTGCGCATCTGGGAAGGGCTCGAGAAAGAGATCGAAGCCGATGTTGGCTGGCAGAAGGGTGGGACCCTCTACATCGCAAAGACGGACGAGGATCTTGCCTATTTCGAACACTGGCTTGGATTTGCCCGAGATTATCAACTGGACAGCCGCATGCTGTCGCCGGAAGAGGTCGATCAGCAGACAGGTTCTGAAGGGCGCAAGTGGAAGGGTGGGATCTTTACACCTTCGGACGGTCGCGCCGAGCCGGCCAAGGCGGCGCCTGCTGTGGCGAAAGCGTTCGAACGTCTGGGCGGCACGGTCCTGACCGAGTGCGCGGTGCGGACCGTAGAAAGCGCGGCAGGGAAAGTGACCGGGGTCGTGACCGAGAAAGGGACGATTGCCTGCCAGGCCGTCGTCTGCGCCGCAGGGGCGTGGACGAGCTACTTTTCAAGCAATTTGGGCCACACTTTTCCGCAGCTCAAGGTCCGGGCATCGGTCCTGCGGACCAAGCCCGCGCCACTCATCACGCAAAGCAGCGTTAGTTCGCCTGGCGCGTCGCTGCGCCGCCGTCAGGATGGTGGCTATACCTTGGCGCGGTCCGGTGGCAGCTTCTTTCAGCTCGTGCCCGATGCGGTCAAACACTTCCCGTCCTACATACCGGCATTGAAGACCTCGATGAGGCCGAAGTTGCGGTTTGGTGCTGAATTCTTCAAAGAACTCGTGCGGCCTCGGCGTTGGAATGGTGACCAGGTAACGGAATTCGAAAAGAATCGCGTACTTGACCCAACCCCAGACCCCGGCACCTTGCGTGAAGTGCTGGCGCAAGCGCAGGAGAATTTCCCGCAGTTGGGTCCGTTGGAAGTTGCCGAAACCTGGGCTGGCATGATTGAAGTCACGCCGGATGCTATACCGATCTGGAGCGGCGTCGATGACTTGGAAGGCTTCTACATCGCCACCGGGTTTTCCGGTCACGGTTTCGGCATGGGGGCGGCGACCGGCCTCCTGATGTCGGAGTTGGTGATGGACGGACGCGCGCGCGTCGATCTCTCGCCCTTCCGCCTGTCACGCTTTACCGATGGATCGAAATTGGAGCTCAACGCGCGCTAGGCTAGCCTATCGTTCAGCCAGCTAACGATGGACTCGAACTCGGCTCGGCCACCGGGGCCAAGCGCACGGGCGCGCAGGAAGCCGTGGATCATAAATTTAGCGCAGCGATAGGTTACATCGACGCCGCCAGCGCGCAGCTTCTCGGCATAGATTTCGCCGTCGTCCCGGATCGGATCATGTTGCGCGGTGTGGATATAGGCGGGCGGCAGGCCGGTGAAGTTCTTGGCGATGACTGGGCGTGCATAGGGGTTTTCATGATCCTCCGGCCGGGTCAGGTATAGATCCCGATATTTCATGGTGGCCAGCTTCGTCAGGCCTGGCGCATCCGCGTTCTCGTCGTAGGAGCCGCCGATCTGGTCCAATCCTGTGCCCGGATAGATCAAGGATTGCGCGGCGATCCTTGGTCCATCTTTATCGCGTGCGGCCAGACAGGCAGCGGCGGAAAGGTTCCCACCGGCGCTATCGCCGCAGACCGCGAGCCGACTCGGATCGATGCTGAATTCCGCGGCGTTCTCTGCAATGTAGCAAACTGTGCCGTAAACATCGTCGAAGGCGGCGGGGAAGGGGTGTTCCGGCGCGAGCCGATAATCGACGCTGACGACGACGGCATTGGTCTCTTCCGACACACCCCAGGCGAAATTATCGGAGCTGTCGAGGTCGCCTTTCATGAAACCGCCACCGTGGGAATAGATGATGCACGGTGCGGCCGCGGCGGCGCTCGCGGGGCGGTAAACACGCACTCTCACCTCGCCATGACCGCAGGAAAGCGTACGGTCGTCCACCGCCATATCGGCGGGATGCGGTTTGGAGAGTGCGTTGCTGTAGTTCGTCCAGGCCGCTCGCTGTTCCTCGATCGTAACCGCCGGCCCCGCGCCGCCGCGGGCATCCAGCATCGGTTTCATATCCGGGTGCAGTTCCTTGCCGTTCGCCATGAATGTATCGGTCATTTGGGTGCGGTCCCTCGCGTGGTTTATGCTTCTTGGTAATTAATCTTGACGGCTATGCCGCTCATGTTATCGGGGAGGGGACCCGCATGAAAGTACGCTTCGGTGTCATGGTATCGAGCGGCCCAGCGTTTCCGCATCGCGTCGACCTGGAGAAACTCGCCGAGCTGATCAAAGTGATCGACGGGTGCGGTGTCGATATGATCGGGACGTATGACACCAGCTTCATCGGTGGTGACGCTTATGTCCGCGCCACCTTGATCGCCCAAACGGCGGAGAACGCCCTGGTCGGCCTGCATCCGACCAATCCCTTGACCCGCGAGCCACAGATCATGGCGGGCTTTCTCGCTTCCATTGATGCGATGACCGAGGGCCGGGCCTTCATGGACATCGCAAGCGGCGATAGTGCGGTCTACAACATCGGTATGAAGGCCGCGACGCGAGCGCGGATCGAGGATTACGTAACGTGTGTCCGGGACCTGCTGGCGAAGGGTGAAGGGACGTACGATGGGCGGCCGCAGCGGGTGCGCTGGCATCAGGAGACTGCGCGTCCCCGGGTGCCTATCACGCTCTGCGCGGAAGGGCCGAGAACATTGCATCTTGGCGGCCGTATTTTCGACGGCGTGATCGCCGGAACCGGCGTGTTGCCACAAGTCATTTCGGATACGCACGCGCAAGTGCGGGCGGGCGCGGAGGCGGAGGGTCGGAACCCGGACGAGGTCGAAGTCTGGTTTACCACCCGGTCGTCGCTGGACGAGGATCGTGATCGAGCGATTGAAGGTATCCATGCATCGGTATCGTCGATCCTGAATCATTCCATGCGGTTCGGTCTCGACAACAAGAACGTACCCGGTCAGTTCCGCGACAAGATTCAGGAATATGTGGACGGCTACGAACTCTACGATCATGTGCTCGA
Source organism: Alphaproteobacteria bacterium (assembly GCA_012103325.1). Classification (GTDB taxonomy): domain Bacteria; phylum Pseudomonadota; class Alphaproteobacteria; order UBA8366. The sequence continues at coordinate 139,917 of WLWY01000010.1, read as the reverse complement.
GGCGGGCCGGAACCCGAAACGCATGGCGGAACTTGGCTTGACAAACTACGCGCTTGAACGATATGCGCTTGCTGGAAATGCGGGTGATTGGATCGAACGCATCGGGGCGCTTGCGGACGCTGGTGCGACGAACATCTGGTTCAGCACCGAGCGCGGCGATTTGGACCGGCAAATTCATTACATGCGCTTGTTCGCCGATGAAATTCTGCCTAGGTTCCAGTAAGTAGCCGATCCGGGGAGGGACGCAATATGTACGAAAAACGCACCGTCGATATTCAGGGCAGTCCGATGGACGTTTTGTCGTTTGCACCCGAAGGCCCGGGCCCGTTTCCCGGTGTCGTGGTCGCCCAGCATCTGCCGATCGCGCACGCCGGATTGGAGAAGGATCCCTTTACCATCGATGTTGGCGAACGGCTCGCCAATGCCGGCTACGCGTGCGTTATTCCGTATGTGTTCCATTGGTGGGCACCGGACGAGGACATAGCCGCCAAGCGCGAGGAATTCCGCGACGACCGCGCCGTTGCGGATTTCAACGCGGCCTTCGACATGCTCGCCCGGTCCGACCGCGTCGATGAAAAGAAGATCGGGATCATGGGCCATTGCTGGGGCGGCCGCTTGTCATGGCTACATGCCTGTCATAACAAAAACTATGGCGCCATGGCGACACTCTATGGCGGACGCATCAAGCTTGGCATGGGCGACGGCGCCATCGCGCCTATTCAACTCAGCAGCCGGATTCCGTGCCCTGTGTTGGGAATATTCGGCAACGAGGATCAGAATCCGTCGCCTGCCGACGTGGACGATCTAGATGCCGCGCTGACGAAAGCCGATGTCCCGCATGAATTCCATCAGTACGATGGTGCGGGGCATGGCTTCCAGGACTTCTGCAACGATGACCGCTACCGCAAGGAAGCGGCCGAAGATGCGTGGGCCAAACTTCTCGCCTTCCTGGACAAGAACCTGAAGTAACCGCGGCCAGCAGCGCTATTCGGCCGCCAACTGCTTCGATTTTTCCGCCATCGCTTTTGCGGCTTTCTCGAAATGTTCGTCTCCGAAATTGTGCAGTTGGGCACCGCCCATGAAGATCTGTGCCGCAGTCTCGCGTGAGACATTGGCGAGCAGATTGTTGGCGACATTCGGGAAGTTAGAGTCGAAGTGCGGGTAGTCGGTCGAGATGCACATCCGATCCGCGCCGATCAGGCTCGCCGTTGCTTCTATTTCTGGCTCGCTGCCTTCCACCGCCGCCCAGCAGTTGCGCTGGAAGTATTCTTTTGGTGTCAGCGAAAGATACGGTGCATGCGTGTCCCGGTATTGCGGATAATCCCATTCGATCCGGGTCAAGATACCCGGTACCCATGAGTTCTGCGCTTCGAGATATCCCACGCGCAGTTTCGGATAGAATTCGAACACGCCGGCAATGATCATCGCGATCATCGCTTGCTGCATTTCGATCCAGTGGCTCGCGACATGACGATAGAAGCGGTTCTCGCCAAACAGCGTGTTCATGTGCGAGTTGGCCGCGCCGGTGCCTTCATGGAAGCCCATGCTGACATCGAGTTCTTCATGCATGGCGAAAAGCGGATTCCAGTAGTTCGAGTGCCAGAAATGCCCGTTGATCATATTCGGCCGGACGAACGAACCCGTGGCACCGAGTTCCGTTACGCAGCGGTGCAACTCCTGGCAGGCGAGATTGACATCGTGCACCGGCAGCATCGCCGCGAACTTCAGTTGGTCCGGGCTGTACTGGCAGAATTCATAGATCCAGTTGTTGTAGGCTTGCGCCAGCGCCAACGACAGTTGCGGGTCCATATTGTCCCGCGCGAGAAGGCTAAGCCCAAAGGTCGGGAAGAGGACGGCAATATCGATGCCTTCCAACTCCATACCCATGACTTGCGCTTCGGGGCTGTAGTTGCGCTCGACGGCGAAATCGAGACGCCCGCTTTCGGCCATGCGCGAGCCGGAAAGGGGTTGTGTCGTGTCCGACTTGACCTTACCCACAATGGGTTTGCGATGCTGCTGCGTCTCGTGATCGTAGGTCGTCGGCTGCCCGTCGACGTAGATGATGCCGCGTTTACGCTTACCGTCCGCGCCAACCGGAAGCGTCACCCGGTCGCGGAACTTGGGGTCCAAATACCGGTCGAAAAGGTCCACCGGTTCCATAATGTGCATGTCACAGTCAACGAAGCGAAGTCCGTCTTTCATGGTCGGTTCCTCCAGGTTGCAAGGCCGCGCCACCGGGCCCATTGCGAAAAGGTTAACAATCTCTGGCGCCATTGTGCAAACTTTGCCCGCGCTGATGATATGAAGCGGATCGAAATTGCTAGGAGAAGTGAAGAATGCGGTCGGTCGTATGCGAAGAGTGGGGGCCGATAGAAACGCTTACTGTCGGCGATTTGCCATCACCGGCCCCTGGGCCAGGTGAGATCCTCATCGATGTCAAAGCGACTGGCGTTAACTTCGCGGACTCGATTCTTGTTGCCGGAAATTATCAGACCAAACCGGAATTGCCGTTCAGTCCCGGACTGGAAACCGCCGGCATCGTTGCCGCCTGTGGCGACGGCGTATCGCGGTTCGAACCGGGCGACCGGGTAATGGCGTTGCTCGCTTATGGCGGGTTCGCGGAACAGGCGGTGACGGTGGAGACGGATGCATTTGCGATTTCGGATGGAATGAGTTTCGAAGAGGCAGGTGCTTTCCCCGTCTCCTACCTGTCCAGCGATGTCGCGATCCGATGGCAGGCCCGACTTGAATCCGGCGAGACGATGTTGGTTCTGGGCGCCGCCGGCGGTGTCGGCTTGACCGCTGTGGAAATTGGCAAGGCCATGGGCGCACGGGTGATTGCCGGCGCCAGCTCTTCAGAAAAACTGGAGGTCGCAAAAGGCCGCGGGGCCGACGAAGGCATAAATTATCAGACCGAGGATCTTAAAGAACGGGTCATGGTGATGACCGACGGCAAGGGTGTCGATGTCGTGTACGATCCTGTCGGCGGTCCGCTGTTCGACTCGGCGCTGTCGTCGCTCGGGTGGGGCGGCCGGTATCTGGTGATCGGTTTCGTTGCGGGAATCCCACAGATTGCCGCGAACCGAATTCTGGTCAAGCACCGCGCTGTTCTGGGATCGTCGCTGCGCTATTTCCGTTGGAACGCGCCGGAGAAATTACAGGCTTCCGCCGACGCGCTGCTCGCGTGGTATGACCAGGGGCTCGTCCGGCCCCTGGTCACCCACACGCTGCCCTTGGAGCAGGCGGTCGACGCCATCCGCCTGCTGACGGACCGTAAGGCGCACGGTAAGATCGTCCTAACGCCGTAACGCTTCATACCGGGCGCGCCGGTTTGCCTAGCGTCCGTGCCAGCCCAATCCAGCCGCATCCGGCGGCGATGGCCGTGAACCCCGCAAGGAAAAGGAATCCCTCCGCGGCATTGCCCCGATCCACAGTTTGGCCGACGAAGTGACTCAGCGCCACGAAAGTCAGTTGCGGAACGAGGCTGAGGACAGAGAGGATCGTTGCCCGCCGGTCGGACTCAACCTGGCTGTTGACCAATGTCTTCAATGCAGGGATCGCCAAGCCATAGGCAATAGCGCCAACGAACAGGACGGGTATCATGACAGGCATTGGAAATGAGCCGCCGATGGCAAAGCCCGCTGCAGTGCCTGCCGCGACTAAGCCCAGCGTCGCCCGAGACCCGAACGAGCGATCGAGCGCCGGGCCGAGTTGGCTCGCCAAACCGCCGGCCAGGAATGCTATGGCTGCGATCGGGCCGAACCAGAAAAGGTCGATGTTCAAAAAAACCAGATACGCCTGCTGTGTCCATATGGACGCCTTTGTCGCCGCGATCAGCCCACCGGCAAACAGAACGGCCCAAAGGATCAACCGGTTCGCACGGCATTCCCGCACGACCGTGACAACCATTGCGACGAAATCGAAGCGGCCTCTATGCGAGCGCTGCCGTGGCGGCTCACGGAGGAAAAGGGCGCACAATCCGCAGACGATAAATGATGCGAAGTCGAAGGCGAACACGGATTGTGGTTCCCAGACGAATAAGGGCCCGGCGAAAGCCGAGGCGATTGCTATCGACCCCAGCCCCACGCCATGCCGGCGCGATTCTATGGTCAGGTATTGTGATTGCATGCCCCGACACAAAAGACTGTCGTAGAGCAGGGCGGAGTCGGCACCCGAGTGCATGCTCGCCGCCAGCCCCATGGTGACTTGACCGGCAACGACCTGCGCGAACCCGTCCGCCGTCCACAGCAAGAGGATACCGGCAACCCAGAGAAGCGCTCCGATGACAAGCACGCTTTTGCGCTGCCACTGATCGGCAATCCAGCCGGATGGCACTTCCGCCAGAACCATTGCGCCCGCAAAGGCCGCTTCGGTCAGAAGGATTTCGCGGAAGGTAAGGCCCACATGCTCTTCAAAGTACGGCACCAATACAGCGACCAGGAACATGGCCGACCGCGCCGCAGAGAATCCATATAGGAGCAGGATATTACGGTCAGTCGGGAAGCCTTTATTTGCGGGCGATACGGATTGCATCACGCCCTCCCTGTCGTCGCTTGAAAGCCTTTGGGTTACGGGGGCGGTAGATCGAAAGGGGACGAAAACTTGAATGGCGCATCGTGTTACCTCCAAAGCAAAAGGGGCTCCGGCTTGGAGGGACGGCACGTTCGTATTGGGGAGAACGATTTGCCGGCCCTTTGTTGTGCGGGGCCGGCGGATTGAAATTACATCAACGCATCGGCCCGTTATCCAGGGTGTGACGGCCATAGGTGACCGGGTTGGGGCTCGAGAGAGCCGCAACGCCACGCGTGAACATCGAGGTCACTATGCTGGACATGGTTGCTACCGATAGTTGATTGGGCGTGGTTGTATCGCTGGTCGGATTGAAATGCAACGGTTCCGTGATCTACGGAATTGGTGTGTTATCGTTGGGCAAGTAGTGCGATGGGAGGATTTGGAAGAATGACTTTTTCATTGGTAGGGCGATGCGCCCGAACGGGGATGTTCGGCGCTGCGGTGACCACGTCGAGTATCGGTGTCGGCTGCCGGGTGCCGCACGCCCGGGCGGGCGTCGGTGCGGTCTGTACGCAGCATCGAACCGACCCCCGGCTTGGCCCGCGCGGCCTTGATTTATTGGAGGCTGGCAAGTCCGCGTCCGAGGTAATTGCCGAACTTACCGCCGACGATCCCACGATTGGGTGGCGCCAGGTGGCGGTTGTGGATAACGAAGGCCAAACGGCTTGGTTCCATGGGGATCGCATCAAATCGACCCATGCCGCCGCAGAAGGTAAAGGCTGTTGCGCAACCGGCAATATCATCCGCAATGAGCAGATCCCCGCCGCAATGATCGAGGCCTTCGAGGCCAGCGAGGCTGACCCGCTCGCCGAAAGGCTTATCCTGGCGCTGGAAGCAGGCGACGCGGCGGGTGGCGAGTTTCGGCTGTTGAAATCCGCAGCGGTGCTGGTGGCGCACGAGCATTCATTTCCGTTAGTCGATTTGCGCGTAGAGTTCGACCGCGCGCCGCTGACCGAACTTCGCTTCCTGTGGGAAATCTATCGCCCGCAGGTCAACGACTATGTGCGCCGCACAATGGACCCGGACAGCATTCCCTATCCCGAATACGAGTAAGGAAAAACGGCATGAAACTGTGTTACTTCGACGATTTCAAACTTGGTGTGGTGAAGGGCGACAACGTCGTCGACGTCTCCGCCGCCGTGCAGGAAATCCCGCACATCGGGCCGCACGATCTGATCAACGGGCTGATCGAGAAGTTCGACACCTATCGTGATGCGCTTGAGAAGGCCGCCGAATCCGGTGGCGGCGTCGCACTGTCCGGCGTCCGCATCCGGCCGCCGCTGCCGCAGCCGACCACCATCGACTGCATGGCGGTCAACTATATGGAGGACGGCACGCGCAGCGAGCCGGCGCCAATCAACGCCTTCCATAAATCGCCCAGCGCCATCATCGGCCATGGCGATACCATGGTTCTGCCCGATGTGCCGGCGACCATCTTCGAAGGCGAGGCGGAACTTGCGATTGTCATCGGCAAGCGCGCCTCTAACGTCAAGGCGGCCGACGCGATGGATTACGTCTTTGGCTACACGAACTTCATCGACGGCTCGGCGCGTGGCCTGCCGCCCGCGGGGAATGTCTTCTTCCAGATGAAGTCGCGGGATACCTTCGCGCCGATCGGCCCCTATATCGTGACGGCAGACGAAGTCGAGGATCCGCAAAAGCTGGGCGTGAAATTATGGGTGAACGGCACGGTTAAACAGGACTTCAATACCGACGACATGGCGCACAATATTGCCCGCTGCATCGAATGGGCAACGTCGATCCACACGCTGGTGCCCGGCGATATTCTGGCGACCGGCACCAATCACCGCGGGCTCAGTTCGTTTCAGGACGGCGACACTGTTGAGCTGGAATGCGAAGGCATGGGTCGGCTAGAATTCAACGTTCGCGACGATCTGAAGCGCACATGGTCCCGTGACACGCGGTTGGAACACGCAGAGAAAGGGCTGGAAGGTCCCGCAACGCCGCAGCTGACCGGAAAATACGCGAAAGAATAAAACATGTATGTCGAACGCACGCACTACTATGCAAAGCCGGGCAAGGTGGATGAAGTGCGGAAGACGCGGGCGCGGGCCTGTGATGTCCGCGCTGCGTTGGGGCTGGACCGTGGATCGGTTTTTCATAAGGCCGATCCGGAAAGCGAGGGCCCGGACGTAACATGGCAGTGTGAGTTCGCTTCGATCGAGGCACATGAGCAGGATCTGGCAGCTCGCGCGAATAGTCCCGACTTCGAAGCCGTTAGGAAATACATGCGGAGCTGTTATGACCGCTTCGAACGGCATTTTGAACGGTGCGTCGACTAAATCGATTCAGGCGACGTTAAGGGGCGTCGAGAGTGTCGTGCCCGGGCACAGGATACCGCCACGGACCGCACCGACCTCGACCGGGCCATATCGCTCTGCGAAGTAAGGCGGCAACGCGCGCCCGTTCGGTGCAGAAAGCCATAGCCGCAACATGTGCCGCCGCCGGTCCGCCGCTTCGTAATCTTCATATGCCGTGCGGCTGTGATAGATCGTGTGGTTATGCAGAAACTGAATATCGCCAGGCGCAATTTCCATTTTTAGGCTAAAAGCCTCCGCATATTCGTCGAGCAGTGCCAGGGCTTCCTCTTGTTTTGGGGTGAGGGGCGGCACCTCTGGTAGCGTTTGGCCCATGCGCAGATCGCGTGCGGGATACATGCTGGTCATGTGACCCGCATAGGCGTTGAAGACGGGCATCGGGTACGAGGCTTGCTTGCCTTCTGGAATCTCGCCAATCCGCGAGATATGGAACGGTTCGTACAACACATCGAGCAGATCCGGCCGTGTTTCCAAGATCGCATTATGGATCGCGCCGGCGCTCACGATGCTGCTGAACCCGCCCGATTTGGCATGGTGAAGACACATCAGTCCCACGATATCGCAGGAGTCCGTGTGGTAGCGCAGCGGTTCGCGCGTCTGATAACCACGGTGGCGGGGATCGTTCTTCGGATAGCCCAGATCTTTCACATGGCCGAGCAAGTGTCCGTCAGCGTTTTGCGACACTGGCGTGCCGAAATATTGGCCAATGCCCCAAGACAGCGCGGCTGCCTCGAAGCGGTTATAGCGCTCGATTGGAACGCCTTTGATCAGAACGAAACCTCGCCCTTCCACGACCTCGCGCTGCAACTCGCAGAGCTGGCTCGCCAGAGTGGGTAGCGGAAATTGTTGTGTTCCGACCGTTTGAAGGTCGGTGTCCGGGGAAATACCTTTTACTGCGGCGTGGAGTTCCGCGATATTCTCCGCTGTCAGGCGGTAGATCCAATCCTCATTATGCGTGTAGTCGGAACCGTGCCAGATGGCTCGCCCTGTGGCCGCCAAATGCCGGTCGGGTGTGAGATATTCTTTCATGTGACAAACAGATATCTAAGCGTCTTCGGTTGTATGATATTTAGCCCGCATGTCCTCGACGGATCGTGCGATAAGATCTTCAAGAACCGCCAGATCTATATCTTCCAGCTTCTTGATGTAGAGGCAGGAACGCCCGGCCTTATGTTTTCCGAGCTTGTCCATCAGATCGCCGTAAGCGCTGAAGCCGGGCATGATATAAACCGAAAGCGCTTGTTTGCGCGCGGCGAGGCCGGTGATCGGCCAATCGCCTTCCCGCTTACTGACGTATTTAAAGTGATAGGTGTCGAAGCCGATGATGCTTGTGCCCCACATTTTCGGTTCGTGGCCGGTGATGCGGGCCATCATATCTTTCACAACACTGGCGTCCGCACGCCGCTTTTCGTCCGCGATTGTATCGAGGTAATCGTCGACGCTGGCGTCCGTTACCTTTGTTTTGGGTTCGCTCATGATGAGATTCCTGCAGGCGCGTTTAGCGCCGCAGCGCGGATCGCATCTGGTGTAAAAGGCATCCGGCGCAGACGAAGTCCGGTCGCCTCCTTCAACGCGATAGCGATGGCGGCACCGGCAGGTCCTGAAACCGCTTCGCCCGCGCCAAGGAACGGATCGCCGGGGCGATCCATCAGCACTGTCTCGATCTCGGGAATGTTGCCGAAGCGCAGGATGGGGTAGCTGTCCCAATCGCGGCTGGTTACGCCGTCCCGGTCGAATGTGACGGCTTCGTGCAACGTCCAGCTCGCGGCCTGAATGAAGCCGCCCTCGCATTGCATGGTGAGCCCGTCCGGGTCGACTACCTGTCCGGCGTCGACGGCAATAACGGCGCGGTGCAGCTTGATCGTTGCGTCATCCAGGACTTCCAGCTCGACGCCGACCGCCGCGTAGGCCTTGGAGTTGGTGTATTGCGAGAAGGCGATTCCTCTGCCTATGTTCGCTGGCGTGTCATTCGCATTTAGGCGATCTGCGGCGGCTTTCACGACAGCGCACGCCCGCTCGTCATCAAGATGCTGCAACCGGAACTCGACGGGATCTTTTCCGGCTGCCTCTGCCAATTCGTCGAGGAAGCATTCGATTGCGAAAACGTTGGCAAATCCACCCAAAGTGCGCAGTGCCGAGGTCCGCAGCGGCAGGCCCCGCACCAGGTTCTTCACCAGGCGCGGATTCGGAAAATTGTAGAGCGGGTCGAGATTGCGATGGACACCGACATGGTAACGCATGGCCGGTTGCGGTACCGGATCGTCGGCGCCGTTGGCAACATAACGCAGCGGCAGAAGCCGCTTCGCGCCTTCTCCCGGCGGTGCGTTGCGCGGGCGCATCATGAAGGTATCGCCATAGGCTTCGTGCGACCAGGCGACGACGTTGCCGTCGCTGTCCAGGCTCGCCTGCAATTCCATCGCCATGGCGGTGGAATAAGGTTCCCAGGCATGCTCGTCCTCGCGGGTCCATTTGAGCAGGACCGGCGTGCTTGGCAGTGCGCGTGCGATCAGCGCCGCATCGACGGCGGCGTCGTCGGCGCCGTTATGGCCGTAGCAGCCCGCGCCCGGTGCGTGGATGATATGCAAATCGTCCTCATCCATGCCGAGCCCGCCGGCCAGCGCTTCGCGTAGCACGTAGACGCCCTGGCTGTGCGTCCAGATATGCACCTCTTTACCCTCAGCGACCGACAGTGCCGCCGACGGGCCGAGCGAGCCATGCATGTGATAGGGCTTCTCGTAGCGGGCGCGCAACGTCTGCGCGGCGCCGGCCGGCGGCTCGGGCAGATCCGGCACGGGTTCGCGCTGTGGGACGCCGTTCGATACCGGGAGGCTGACGCGTTCGTTCGCCGTCAGGCTTTCGTAAATGTCCCGCGTCGGCAGGCCGTTGCCCATGTTCCATTCTGCGGCGGCGGCAAGTCGCTCGGCCGCTTTGATGACGGCATATTCATCCTCGCCCGCGACGGCGAGATAACTGCCATCCCTGACGACGCGAATAGCTGCATCTTCGAGGCGCCGGCAGAGCGCCTCGTCCAGGTTCTTGAGGCGTGCGTGATAGTGCGGTGGCCGCACGACCCGCGCATGCAGCATGCCGGGCATGGTCATGTCGTGCACGAAGTGGGACTGTCCGGTGGCCAGTTCCGTCATGCCGCGTGCGATCACCTGTTCACCGACCTGCGTGTATGTTTCGGGCGCCTTGATCTCGATCTCCGGGTCAATCGGGATGTCAAAGGGCTGGTCACCCTGCAACTCCCAATAGCTGACCGAAAGGTTGCTATCACGCGACCGGATCAGCCCATCGGTGATCTCCAACGTTGATGGCTCGACCTCAAGTGCCTCGGCCGCGCGTGCGATCATGTGGCGCCGTGCCGTGGCGGTGGCGAGCCGTACGGCCTGCCCGGAATCCTGCATCGAGTTGCTACCCGAAGTGACGCCTTCGTCCGGCGAGATTCCGGTCTCCACTTGCGCCATGTCGATTCGCTCCAGCGCGACGTCGAGCTCCTCCGCCGCAATAAGCGCCATGGCGGTCGAGATGCGCTGGCCAATATCGACCTTGCCGCTGCGGACCGTCACGCGACCGTCCGTACCGACGGAAAGCCATTGATCCACATTTGGTTGCTTTTCGAGGCTGCTAGTCATGGGACGCGCCTTCCGAGATCAGCGTGTCGATTGCCTTCAGGACACGCAGGTGCGATCCACAGCGACAGAGATGGTCAGTGAGCGCTGCATCAATTGTCGAGCGGTCCGGGTTCTTATGACGTTTCAACAATGCCGTGGTGGCGACGACGAGACCCGCCGTGCAGTAACCGCACTGTGCCGCACCGTGATCGATAAACGCCTGCTGCACGGCGCTCGGCGCATTGTTCTTTGCTAGCCCTTCGACAGTGCGAATGTCATCATCTTTGAATTCAGACACGGCGCGCACGCAACTCAGTACTGGCTCGCCGTTGATGAGGATCGCACACGCGCCGCATTGCTCCAGTCCGCATCCCAGCTTTGCCCCGGTCAGGCCGAGCTGGTTGCGCAGAACGAATAGAAGCGGTGTCGCTAGGTCGGTATCGACCTCATGCGCCTCACCGTTAACGGTCAAGGTGATTTTAGCCATTAGGCGCGTAACCTCTGTATTTCCCTGCTGGGCTTCATTGTCGAGGCTAGCGCCGTGCGTTTCAATACACAGGATGACGAAAGGCTATTCGAGCATCAGTTCCCAGTAGGCGACATCGATCCATCGGTTGAATTTCCAACCGACTTCCTTGAAGTGGGCGACCTTCTCGAAACCGACTTTTTCATGCAGCGCGACACTCGCATCGTTGGGGAGCGCAATGCCGGCCATGACGCTGTGCACGGATTGCGCCTTGAGGTCGGCAATCAGCCTTTCATACAAGGCAGTACCAATACCCTTCCCACCCTGATTGGGCGCCATGTAAACGGTGGACTCGGCGGCGTAGCGGTATGCGTGCCGCGCTTTCCAGGGGCTGGCATAGACATAGCCGGCGATATCGTCGTCCGCCTCATACACGAGCCAGGGACAGGATTCGGTGATATTTTCGATACGATCGCGGAACGCTTCAACGGAAACTGGTTCCTCTTCAAAGGTCACGATCGAGTGCTCGATGTAGTGATTGTAGAGGGAGCAAAGCGTTGCGGCGTCGTCCGGTGTAACGGATCTTATCACGGCCGGTTAATCTCCAAATATCGAGTTTGTGGAAAATGGCAGGCTATCCAAGTAAGCGTAAAACCCATAGGATTTTTCCATCATGAGGCTGCAGCGTCAGGAGCCTCCGCCATGAAACTCGAACGGTTTCGCAAATTCAACACGCGCGACGTCTATCCCGATCAGACGCTCGACAACGATATGAGCATGGTGGTCAAGGCGGGCAATCGGATCTTCATGCGCGGGCAGACCGGTCTTGATCTCGACCAGAGGATGGTTGGTGCCGAAGATGCAGCGGCGCAGACCGATCAGGCGATGCAGAATGTGCAGACCTTGCTGGAGGAAGCCGGGTCGAACCTGGAGCATATTTGCCAGGTGACGACCTACATCACCGACCGTGCCTACCGGGTGCCGGTCTACAGCACGGTCGCGAAATATCTGAAAGATGTGCCGACCGTCGGCACCGGTCTCGTCGTGAAGGGGCTGGCAAAGCCGGAGATGAAGGTTGAGCTGGACATCGAAGCGGTCATTCCCGGCGACAATGCGCACCGGAAATTTCGACAGTTCAATACGGAGAACTGGTTCAATCAGACCGGCGTCACACGCAACTCGTGCATGGTGATCCGCACCGGTGACGAGATCTATCTTCGTGGCCAGACCGGGGCGGATCTCGAAGGCAAGGCGAATGCCGGTGCAGGACACCGTCCGGAAGACGCTGCCGCGCAGGCGGATATGGCGATGCGGAACGCGCGTACTTTGCTCGCGGAGGCGGGCGCGAGCTTCGACGATGTCTGTAAGCTGCGCGTCTATATCGGCGATCGCGCCTATCGCGAACCAGTCTATCAGGTGCTGGGGCAGCATCTCGACGATACCTATCCCTGCTCTACGGGTTTGATTATGGGTGGATTCGCCCGACCGGAAATCCTATTCGAGATCGACATGGCGATAACACTGGCGAAAGGAACACCGCACCAACGGTTCCGCAAATTCGATACGGATAAAGAGTATCGGGACGGTCAGAAGCTTGGTTCAAAATTCTGCAAGGCGGTGCGTGCCGGCGATCGCATCTATTTGCGCGGACAAACAGGTACGCCGCTGGACAGCAATAATTTCGCCCATGGCGATGCCGGAGCGCAGGCGCATCAGGCGATGCAGAACATTCGCACACTACTGGAAGAGGCCGGTTCCAGCCTCGACGATGCTTGCAAGATCACGATCTACATCGCCGACCGTGCCTACCGCGACGCGGTCTATCAGGCCGTGGGCGGATACCTGAAAGGCGTCTACCCAGTCGGCACGGGCCTTATCGTCGACGGATTCGCCAGTCCCAAGATCCTGGTCGAAATCGACGTCGACGCGGTTGTCCAGGACTAGCTCAAACCCTAATCGGCCGCGTCGGAGCTGCGGATCGTATCGGCTTGTACAGAATTTTTGCTGAAACGGCTCTCGTACGGCGTGGTATCGATTTCGTCGAGTTCGATTTCTCCCGCGAGGACCTTCTGCTTCCATTCCTGGTGTTCCGGTTCCATTTCCTGGAACTCTGGCATGACCTCCTTGGCGAACAGTTCCAGGCTCTCGCAGATATGCTCGTGCGTGTTCTTTCCGGCCTGGTTCAACAGGATGATTTGATCGACGTGCGAGGTGGAATATTTGCGCAGCCGGTTGCGGATGGTTTCGGGCGAGCCAATTAGTCCCCCTGAAATAGCGCGGGCATGCGCTTCCGGATTTTCCGTTTTCCAGCGCTCGTATTCCGCCCACAGATCGACCGTGCCGGGCGGTGGCCGGTCGCGCTGCTCGCCGATACGGCTGGCGCTATAGAACTGGAGAGCGAACTGAAAGAACGGGATGCCATCGGCGCGGCGCCGCGCCTCTTCGTCGGTTTCCGCGCACATGAAATAGCTGACCAGCGCCATGTTCGGGTTGGTCTGATAATCGGCCAGCTTGTCCTGCCGCTTGGTGAAGGCGTTGTAGTAAGCGTGCACCCAGGCATTCGCGGCGTCGCCACTGACGAACTGAAAGCCTAGCGCACCCATTCCACGGCCGCCGGCATACTCAATCGTTTTGAGCTGTGAACAGGCGACCCACAGCGGCGGGTGTGGCTTCTGCACCGGCTTGGGCAAGACATTACGCAGCGGGAAATCGAAATATTCGCCGTGATATTCGCAGCCGCCATCCTTGAACATGGGAATGACAGCGCGAACCGCGTCTTCCCAGACCTCACGTTTGGTTTCCAACGGCCGGTCGAAGGGCCCGAGTTCCGTTACGCTACCGCCTTCGCCCATGCCAAATTCGACACGCCCGTTGCTGAGTAGATCGAGTGAGGAGACCCGTTCGGCCACGCGTGCTGGATGGTTGGTTGTCAGTTGAATGATGCCATGGCCGAGGCGAATATTCTTGGTCCGCTGGCTTGCCGCACCAAGGAAAACCTCGGGTGAAGGGCAATGTGAATATTCTTCCAGGAAATGGTGTTCGACCTCCCAGGCATAGTCGAATCCTAATCCGTCTGCCAATTCCATCTGGTCGAGTGCATTGTTGAAGAGCTGTTGTTCGCTGCCCGGTTCCCAGGGACGCGGCAGTTGCAATTCATAGAAAATCCCGAATTTCATTCCCTATTTCTCCATCAGACGGGCGGACCGTTTGAGGAAGCCTAGCGCGCGGCAGCCGGGGCCACAACGCCCCGAAAGAATGTTAAGCTGGAACCCCGGTCACCGAACAGGGCGAGGACCGCACATGAAATCGTTATTCGCAGCAATCTTGTTTCTGGCAGCTTGGCTTGGTTCGAGTCTGGCGTTCGCGACTTGTTTTCCCATCGCGTCGGCACCGTTTCCCGTGGTGCGGGCGTCGTTCGCACAGATATCCAACGTCCCAACCGAGCACATCAGGATTACCTTCGTCGGTCATGCCAGTTTCATGATCGAGTCGGCCGATGGGATCAAAGTGCTGACCGATTACAACGGCTATCTGCCGCTATCCTCGACGCCCGATATCGTGACGATGAACAACTCGCACGAATCGCACTACACCGATTTCATCGCCGACGGGATCAAGCATGTTCTGCGCGGATGGGACCCTGACGGCGGCATTGCGCGCCACAATCTTTTTCTGGAAGATTTACGGGTCCGCAACGTGCCGACCAACCTGACCGATATCAGCGGCAAGATGGCCAACGGCAACTCCATGTTCGTCATCGAGTCCGCCGATCTGTGCGTGGTCCATATTAGTCACTTGCATCATGTCCTGTCGAAGGAACAGGTCGGGCAGTTGGGCCGTATCGACATCGCCTTCGCGCCGATCGACGGTTTTATGACGATGACTCATAGCGAGCTTTTCCGGGTCCTGGCGCAGATCAAGCCGAAGCTGATTATTCCCATGCATTACGGCTATTATGGAGCGGTCGAGGAATTTCTCGAAAAGGCGAAAGCCCTGTATCCGATCCGGGTCCATGACAGCGATAGCATCGAAATCAGCCTGCCTAAGGTCCCCAGGCGGACGGAAGTTTTGCTTATGCAGGGCCAGTGATTGAAAATCAGGCTTGCATCAAATTGTCCGGACTTTAATGATCACGCAGATCCATAATCGGAGCAGCGGCCGAACATCATGAAACCGGCGCCCTTTTCCTATCATCGTCCCGAATCCATCGCCGAGGCGGTCGCAATGATGGCCGATCTCGACGATGCGAAAATTCTCGCCGGTGGCCAGTCGTTGATGGCGATGATGAATTTCCGCTATCTCGCACCCGATCATATCGTCGATATCAACCGGATTCCCGAACTCACGGAAATACGTGAAGAAGGCAATACCATCCGGTTCGGCGCCATGGTCCGTCAGCGCGACGCGGCGGACTCGCCCATCGTTCAGGCGCGATGCCCCTTGCTGATCGAAGCATTGTCTTTGGTCGGGCATATGCAGACGCGGAACCGCGGCACGGTCGGCGGCAGCCTGTCGCATCTCGACCCGTCGGCGGAAATGCCCGCAGTGTTCAGCGCGCTCGATGCCGTTCTCCACGTATCCAGCGCGTGCGGCGAGCGGGAGATTCCGATAGGCGAGTGGGCTCTCGGCTTCATGATGCCCAATCTGGAGCCGGATGAATTGCTGATCGGGATCACGGCGCTCTGCTGGCCGGTAGGACATGGTTACGCTTTTCTGGAGATGGCGCGGCGGCATGGTGATTTCGCGCTTGCCGGCGCGGCAGCGCTCATGACGCTGAGCGGCGACGGAACGATCGAACGGGTCGCGGTTGCGCTGACGGGCGTCGATACAGGTCCGGTGAGGCTTGAAGAAATGGAGGCGGTGCTGGTCGGACGCAAGCCCGATAGAGCGTTGTTCGCGGACGCCGCTAAAGCGGCGGAGTCGGTGGCCGGCATCGAGGACGTGCACGCGTCGCGCGACTATCGGCGCCGGCTGGCCGTCGTTTACACCAGACGGGCCCTCACGTTGGCTCACGAACGCGCCGCGCAGGGAAGACCGTAGCGATGGGCGAACGCCGTGACATTACCCTCACCGTCAATGGGGCATCCGTTTCCCGCGACGTTGAGGTGCGCTGGACCCTTGTTGATTTCCTGCGCCATGAGCTTGAACTGACCGGCACGCATGTCGGCTGCGAGCACGGTGTTTGCGGCGCCTGTACGGTGCTGATCGATGGGCGCTCGGCCCGATCCTGCCTAATGCTTGCGGTCCAGGCCGACGGGCATGAGGTGACGACGGTGGAGGGCCTTTCGCCGGCCGAAGGGCTGAGCCCTCTGCAGCAGGCTTTCGTCGACAATCATGGCCTCCAGTGCGGCTATTGCACACCGGGCATTCTGTGCACCTTGACGGAGTTCCTGGAAACCAATCCCGATCCAAGCGAGGAAGAGATCCGGATTGCGCTGTCCGGCAATCTGTGCCGCTGCACCGGTTACCAGGGCATCGTCGATGCGGCGCTCGCCTACGCACGGTCGAACAAAGGCAGCGCTGAATGAGCTGGGTCGGCAGCGCGGTCCCCCGAGTCGAGGATCCGGCGCTTCTATCCGGTAAAGGCCGCTTCGTCGACGACCTGCAAGTCCCGAATATGCTGCACGCTGCCGTGGTGCGCAGCCCTTATGCGCATGCCCGAGTTCGCGGCATAGATAAAGGCGCGGCGCTGGCCTTGCCCGGTGTTCATGCGGTCCTGACTTATGAGGATTTACCGGAACCGTTTCGCGAGTCGCGGCTGCTTCTCCTCGTTCCCAATCCGGCGATCCGTTATCCGGTGACTTATTACACGCTCGCGAAGGACGAAGTCTGTTTTGCCGGCGAGGCGGTGGCCTTTGTTATCGCCGATGATCGATACATTGCGGAAGATGCGGCGGAACTGGTCGATATCGACTACGAACCGCTGCCGATGGCGTCCGATTGCCGTGCGGCGCTGGCGCCAGGTGCCGCCGTCGCACACGCTGACAGGCCGGACAATATCGCCGCCGACTTCCCAATCGCCTATGGCGATATCGACGCGGCTTTCGCCGGTGCCGCGCATGTTTTCACGGAATCGATCTTTGCCCATCGTGGCGGCGGCCATGCGATAGAGTGCCGCGGCATCGTCGCGGCGCATGATCCGGTCGGCGACAATATGACCTTGTGGGTTAACACGCAGTCGCCGCACATGCTGCGCGATGTCTATGCCAAGATGATGGGCGTTAGCGAGTCCCGTATCCGGGTGATTGCGCCGGCGGATGTTGGCGGTGGCTTTGGTCCCAAGGGCATGTACTACCAGGAGCATTTCTGCGCGGCTGCCGCTGCACGCCTGCTCGGCCGCCCCGTGAAATGGATCGAGGATCGCCGCGAGAACTTCCTCTCGACCTATCAGGAACGCGACCAGCATTGGGACGTCGAAGTCGCTGTCGACGCCGAGGGACGGTTGCGCGGCGTACGTGGGTCGCTGATTCACGATGCTGGTGCCTATCTTCCCTGGGGAATCATCACGCCGTTTATTTCCGCGACGACGGTGCCAGGCCCCTATGTCCTGCCAGCCTATCATATGAACCTGACGGTCGTGTTTACGAACAAAGTGGCGACGACGCCGGTGCGCGGCGCGGGCCGGCCGCAGGCCGCTTTCGTGATGGAACGGCTGATGGACCGGATCGCGCGGGAACTCGACCTCGATCCGGTGGAGGTGCGGCGGCGTAATTTCATTCAGCCGGAACAGATGCCGTATTCGGTCGGCCTGGTGTTCCGTGACGGCAGTCCGGTCGTCTACGACAGCGGCGACTATCCGGCTTGCCAGGAAAAAGCGATCGCGTTGGCAGATTACGAGTCCTTCCGCGAACGCCAAGCGGAAGCGCGGCAGGCTGGCCGATATATCGGCATCGGTCTCGGCAGTTATGTCGAAGGGACCGGGCTCGGACCCTTCGAGGGGGTCAGCGTCAAAGTCGAGATGAGCGGCAAGGTGGCCGTGCAGACCGGCGCCGCGCCGCAAGGTCAGGGGCACCAGACCATGTTGGCGCAGATCGTAGCCGATCAACTTGGCGTCAAGCCGGAAGATATCGCTGTCACGCCGGGCGACACCGGTGGCGTCGGGATCGGGATCGGAACGTTCGCCAGCCGCATTACGGCGAATGCAGGACCTTCGGCACAACTCGCCGCGACCGGTGTCCGCGAAAAACTCGTACGGGCAGCAGCGCATCTGCTGGAAGCCGCGGAAGCGGATCTCGATGTCGCCGACGGCAGGGTTTTCATCAAGGGTGTGCCGGACCACGGGAAAACGTTCGCTGAGATCGCAACGTTCGCCAATGGAATGCCGGGTTTTTCGCTACCGGGTGGCGTCACGCCGGGTCTGGATGAGACGGCCTATTTCACGCCGGAGCGTTCGACCTATGCGAATGGCGCCCATGTCGTTGAGGTGGAGGTCGATATTGAAACCGGCGCCGTGACGATACTGCGGTACAGCACGGCGCATGATTGCGGCGCGATGATTAACCCGAAAATGGTCGACGGACAGGTCTTGGGCGGCGTGGCGCATGGTGTTGGCAACGCGCTGTTCGAATGGATGCGCTACGACGATGACGCGCAGCCGCAAACCGTCAGTTTCGGCGAATATCTCATCCCAATGGCGACCGACGTGCCGCGCGTCGATCAAGTGCATATTCAGACACCGACACCGCTCAACCCGCTCGGTGTCAAAGGGGCGGGAGAGGGCGGCACCATTCCCGCGATAGCCGCCATAGCCGCGGCGGTGGAAGACGCGTTGTCCCCCTTCGGCGTGCATATTACGCAAACGCCCGTGACGCCGCCTTACATACTGGAACGTCTGGACGCGGCGAAAAGGACCGAGTCGTTGGGGTAGGATACGAGGCTGGATTGGGCCGCGTTTGTCTTTGCTGCGAAATTTTATAGACTTCCTGGCGGGGACGGTGCGGTCACAGCAAACAGGAAAGGGAAGGTGCCGCGATGCCCTTCTTCAAATCTCTTCCGGATGATGCCGGGCCAGCGAACGTTTTCGGCACATACACGGACATTTACGGACCCTGGTCGCAAATGGGTCAGGCGCTGATGAATGGGCCGTCGCCTTTTACGCCGGGCGAGCGCGAAATGATCGCTTCGTTCGTCGTCGGGGTGGCCAATTGCCGCTTTGCGTATGTTGCCCACACTGAGGCCGCCTATGCCTGGGGCATCGAAGAAGGGTTGGTGGACAAGCTGCTGGAGGATCTGGACTCAGCACCGATCAAAGAGAAATTCAAACCGCTTCTGGCGTTTATCCGAAAACTGACTTTGACGCCGAGCGAGATGTCGCAAGCCGACGCTGACGCGGTATTCGATGCCGGCTGGGACGAGCGTGCGTTGCATGACGCAATCGCGGTAACGGCGCGGATGAGCTTCATGAACCGTTTGGTCGAAGGGTTTGGCTTCATACCGATGAGTAAAGATCGCGCCCGAGAAAATGCGGAGAAGCGCGTTGAGCTGGGATACGTCAATCTCTACCCGGAATTCGCGGAACAGAAAGAGTAAAAAATGCATATCGGAATGTTCATGGAGTTTGGGTTTCGGGAGAGCGGTTCCGACGTGGAAGCCTTCCGCGAAGGCTTCGATCTTGTCGACGCGGCAGAGGCTTGGGGATTGGATAGCGCGTGGCTATCCGAATTCCATTTCAGCCCGCAGCGGTCGGTTCTGTCGTCGCCGATTGTCACAGCGGGCGCGATTGCTGCGCGGACAAAGCGGATGGCGATCGGAATGGCCGTCTATGTCTTGCCGCTGACCAATCCGCTTCGGGTCGCCGAGGAAGCCGCGACCCTGGACCAGATCAGCGAAGGGCGTCTCGAATTCGGGATCGGCCGCAGCGGCTTTCGGCGGGCCTATAACAGCTATAATATCGATTACGACGAGAGCCAGGAGCGTTTCGACGAGGCCCTGGCCGTATTGCTTGAAGCGTGGAAGGGCGAACCGTTCTCTTTCGACGGCAAATTCTTCAAGGTGACCGAAGCCCAGGTCGTGCCGCAACCCGTTCAAAAACCGCATCCGCCGATGCGCATGGCAGCAACGTCACCCGGTACCTTCACTAAGGTCGCGGAAGAGGGGTTGCCCTTGTTCGTGGGATTGCGTGGCGATGGCCTCGAGGCGCTGCGTGAGAACCTTGATGTCTATCGAGATGCCTGGAAACGGGCTGGTCATGCGGGGGACGGCAGTATCTATCTGCGCGTGCCGGTATTTGCAGCCGACACGAAGCAGGCCGCGTTGGAAGAACCGCGCGACAATATCGTCTATTATTTCCAACGGCAGGCGAAAATGGTCGCCGCGTCTCAGGCCAACGCAGCAAGTGCGGGTAGCAGCACAGGCGGCGCGGCAAAAACCGTGGCGACGCTTCAGGCGCTCACCTACGACGATATACTGAAAAGCCGGGTCGCGTTCGGTACGGCGTCGCAGCTCATCGACCGTCTCACGGAATGGAATGAAGTGCTCGGTATCGACGGTGTCATCGCTGAAACGAATGCGGGCGGTATGTTGACCGAAGAGCAGGTCAAGAACAGCCTGCGGATCATCACCCACGACGTGATGCCGGCAGTCAAATAGCGGGCGTCAGAACGTGAAGTGATAACTCGTCTGGAACGTGGTGTCGCTCCGTTTGCTGCCGAAGCGGGTCTTGCCCAAGCCAACCGGGCTGGTCGTCCGTCTGCACGGCCTGAAGATCGATAAGCCCGTGCACGTCAAGCCTCGGGAACCCTTCGTCGGCAATCGCAGGCAAGGATAAAACGGCGGCTCCAACGAAGGCGGCGACTTTCATCGCTGTCTCTGCTTTGCAAGATCCTGCGCCGGAACCGACTCTTGAAGAAAATTCCTCAAATCGTCCAGCGCCATTGGTTTGGCGATGAAGTATCCCTGGCCGACATCGCAGCCCATGCGTTGCAATAGGGCGAACGATTCTGCGTCCTCGATACCTTCCGCCGTCACCCTGAGGCCCAGATTATGGCCGAGGTCGACGGTCGAACGGACGATGAGTTCGTCCTCGGGATTGGTTGCCATGTCGCGCACGAATGCCTGATCGATCTTCAGTTCCGACACCGGCAGATCCTTCAAATAAGCAAGGGAGGAGTAACCGGTGCCATAATCGTCCACGGATAGCGCAATGCCCATTTCGTCCAATGTCGAAAGCAGGGTTCGTGCGATAGCCGGTTCGGACATCAGGCTGCTTTCGGTGATCTCCAGAATAAGTGCGCTGGGCGGAAGGTTGGCGCTCGTCAGCGCGGCCGACACATGGCCGGGCAAATCCCGATTTCCCAGATCGAGCGCCGACAGGTTGATAGCGATCTGTATTTCCCACCCTTTGGCACGCAATGCTGCCGCGTCCTGCATCGCTTGTTCCAAGGCCCATTGGGTAATCTGGCGGACATCGCCGGTTTGCTCTGCGAGCGGGATGAACCGTGCCGGGGGAATCATGCCGCGCTCGGGGTGCCGCCAGCGAATGAGCGATTCCGCGGCAAAGATTTTCTCGGACTTCAAATTGATCTTCGGCTGGTAGTGCATCTCGAACTGATGTTCCACCAAGGCGCGGCGCATCTCCGTGATCAGCAGGAGCTTCTCGGGATTGACTTCGTCATCCTCCGGGTCGAAGACGTGCCAATCGCGGCCGCTGCCCTGCGCCTTGAACTCGGCAATCTCAGCCTGATGGATCAGTTGCTCGGCGTCGCCGCTGGTTCCATCGTGAAATGTAAGCCCGAATTTCAGATCGGCCGCCAGAACGAAATCTCGAATGGGGACAGGTTCCTCGAACGCCGACTCGAGGCGCTGCACAAGCGTGTCCGGGTCCGATTGAACATCGAACATTAGGCCGAAGGTATCGCCGCCAAGTCGCGCGAGCAAATCGCCCGGCCCAATCATCGCGGCAAGCCGGCGCGATATTTCTACAATTAGACTATCGCCGGTCTCGTAACCGAGCGTGCTGTTCGTTTCGGGCAAGCGCTCGACTCCCAGAACGACAACCGCGACTCCTTCGGAGTTTGTTTTCGTGACAAGGTGACTATCGAGCGCGTTGACGAATTCGGTTCGGTTTAGAATACCCGTCAGCGCATCGTAGCGCGCTTGATGGGAGATCTTTTCTTCGCGTTCGCGAATGCCGATCATCATGTCGTTGAACGTAGCGGACAATGTTCCGAACTCGTCGTTGCCTTTCAGGTCGATGTTTCCCCGGTAATCGCCCTTGCCGACGCGGGCAGCGGCATCGACGAGCTGTCCAAGCGGGCGGGACACGCCGCGCGCCAGGAAGACGCCGCCAACAAGCGCGAAGGCGAGACCGCCGACGAGAAGCGCAATCATGGAGAACAGCAGCGGGTAGGTGCGGCTTAGCGCTTCCTCTACGGAGTACTGCAGGAATAGGGTGACCCCCGACTTTTCGTTAATCGTTTCGACCGGCGATGCCAGGACGATGTAGGTCGTATCGGCGAGGTCGGCGAGGTCGGGTTCCTGCGCTCGCGAGAGCGTGCCGATGGATCCACCCAGTGCAGTTCGGTGCTTATCCAAGAGCGTTGAAGCGGCGAGGCGCCAGTTTGACCCCGACCGGGAAGCAAACGAAACATCCATTGGGATCGGCGCCTGCGACCGAAGGCGTTTCGCAAGCGCATCGTTGATTTCGAGGCCGATTCCGATCCATGCGATCGGTTCCGGCGCCAGAACCGGCACGATGACGAGGCGATAGAGCGTATCGTCGATCGACGCGATGGCGACGGCGCGGCCCTCTTCATCGGCGGTTTCGAGCATGTCGGTAAAGGGGAACAGGCGGTTGATGGTGTTCGCGCCGGTGTCGAAGACGATATCGTCTTCCATAGAAATCAACATGACCCGGTCGGCCGAGATGCGGTCCTTGAGGTTCAGGATGACGGATCGCTGCGTTGCAGCATCGCCAACCGCAATCGCTTCGCGAAAGCCATAATCCAAGGTCACGACCCGCGCGCCTTCAGCCAGCTGCGAGGTCAGTTCGTCGATCTGCCGATTCAGGATGTTTCGGGCAAAAGTAAGCTGATTGCGGCCCTGGTCGAGGGCGCTTTGCCGCGTCGACGTATAGACGCTGATCGTATTGACGAGCTGTATGGCGACGAGAATCGCGCCAATGAATATCGTCAGCTTCGTCCGAAAAGTGAGCCTCATATCACCCCGAGATACGCCGGTTGAATATCAATATTTGTAAGGTTTACGTTTCTTTTTGTTTGGCTGTTTCAGCGTCGCGACGAGATCCAGCGCCGCTTCGCTGTCCTGCTGTACAGTGATATCAGCTGTCGGTTGTTTTCTTTTTGAGCGGAGCAACGGATGCCACGCTGTTAGCCGGTAGGCGCCCGGCGGTAATCCTAGAAAACGGGCGACACCCATTTTATTGGATTTTGACGGCATTCCATTGCCACTCACATAAATGTAAGCCAGCATCCGGTCGTGGATGTTGCAACCGATCACCACGACACCCGGCTTGTCGAAAAGCAGAGGATCGCTGGATTTTTGCGCCGGCACCGTGATGTCGAAGCGTTTCGCCTTGGAGAACGAGTAAACATGATGTCCCCAGCTGTCGCTATTTTTGAAGGCTACCGGTGTGCCGGCT
Organism: Alphaproteobacteria bacterium; assembly: GCA_012103325.1. GTDB lineage: Bacteria > Pseudomonadota > Alphaproteobacteria > UBA8366. The sequence goes on along the minus strand of WLWY01000010.1, from coordinate 116,328 downwards.
GGAACGATGCTGACAAAGGGATCGTAGGCTGTATCCTTTTGATTTACCCGATAGACGCCGTTTGATTGCTGGGGTGGGAGAGGCGCGCCGGATTTTAGGACTGCGGTCACGACTGCATCGGCCACGGGCTTACCATTTGCATCGCGGACGGTTACCGCCAGATCGCCGGCATTCGCCGTGGCCGCGCCCGTGGCGAAAAATGCGACTAAACCCGCGAACAGGATTCGTATAAAAGCTCGAAATCGTTCCCGCACGTGCTGCTGCCCCCGGATTCCCTTGAATAATGCGGCGCTACCGTATCGACAAAACCAATGTTTGCAACCCGTTCGGTAATATCTCGTTAACGCGCAACAGTCAGTCGAAACGTCTTCCGTGGCACCGCTTGTGACGACGGGTGGAGCGTGGCATTGTCCGGGCTAATCTGAAGCCATACAGGAAGGGAACGGCCATGGCCGAACCGATCACGTTCGAGGTTTTTACCGACTACGTATGACCGTGGTGTTATCTCAGTACCGGGCGTATTGAAAAACTCCAACAGAACTATGACATCGAGGTGCAATTGGTCCATTTTCCGCTGCACCCTGAAACGCCAACGGACGGCCAATCGCTGGAACAGCTGTTTGCTGGCCGGGGCGTCGATGTCGATGCCATGTATGCCCGCATGAAAGGGCTGATGGAGGCCGAAGGCCTGCCCTACGGGAAGCGAACTCATACTTACAACAGCCGCTTGGCGCAGGAACTCGGCAAATGGGCCGATACGAAGCCGGATGGGTACGCGATCCACGACGCCTTGTATAAGGCTTACTTTGTCGAGGCCCGAAACATCGGCGATATCGATGTTCTGCTCGATGTTGCGCGATCGGTTGGACTGCCCGAAGACGAAGCCCGCGAGGTGCTGGAAAAGCGCACCTTCAAATCCGAGATCGATGCGGATTGGACGAAGTCCCGTCAATACGGTGTCACCGGTGTTCCGACGTTCGCTGCGGGTGGCTATGGCGTCGTTGGCGCGCAGCCTTATGAGGCGATTGAGGAACTGGTAAAGAATGCCGGCGCGGTGTCGCGCGCGGATAACGCACCGTAGGCTGGTTCGGCATGACGACGCCTGACGAGGGTACGCAAACTATGCTCAACTGGGCCGCGGCGAGCCGCGTCCCGTCAATGACGGAACTGTCACCGGATGAAGCGCGCGCGCTGCAGTCCGCCGGAGTGGCGAAGATCAACCTCGATGGCGAACCGGTTCATCGCGTAGAAAACCGGTTGATCGATGGGCCGGGCGGCGCGCTCGGCCTGCGTATCTATTGGCCATCGGACGAAAGCGAACAGCCGATATGTGTCTATTTGCACGGTGGCGGTTTCGTGATTGGAGACCTCGATACGCATGATCCGCTGTGCCGGAGGCTGGCCAATCGATCCGGTGCAATCGTCGTCTCGGTTGATTACCGGCTTGCGCCGGAACACCGTTACCCAGCCGCCGTCGACGATGCGGTTGCGGCGCTAGGTTGGGCGGCGGCGAAGGCCAGTCATATTGGTGGTGATCCTGCCCGGTTGGCCGTTGCCGGAGACAGTGCGGGCGGCAACCTTGCCGCCGTTGCGAGTCATCGCGCCCTGGATGCCGGCGGCCCGCCGCTGCGATGCCAGGCTCTGATTTATCCCGTCACGGATCACGATCACGGTGAGCATGCATCGCGGCAAAAGATGGGCGAGATCTTTCCGATCCCAATCCCGATCATGGCGTGGTTCCATGAGCATTATTTCGGTCATGCGGAGCCGGTCCCGGACCCCGATGCGTCACCGCTAAGGCGAACCGACCTGACGGGCCTGCCGCCGACATTGATGGTAACGGCAGGGCTCGATCCGCTGTGCGACGAGGGACGCGTCTATGCCAAGCGCCTAGGCGACGCGGATGTCGACGTGCGGTCGATGCATTACGACAGCACCATCCACGGGTTCCTGCAGATGGGCAAAGTCATCCCATTGGCGGCAACTGCGATAGATGACATTGGCGGCTACCTGGCTGAGGCGCTGGCGTCTTCCTGAAAGAGGCGGCATATGACACTTGAGTCCCGTACATTCCGCGCGGTCGGTTATCCAATACGGCTCCATGCGGGCGAGAATGCGCTGGATAAAATCGGCGACGAAGTCAAACGCCGTAGGGCAAAACGAGCCTTTGTGATCTGTGGACAGACGGTTGCACATCGAACGAATTTGCTTGGCCGGATAAGCGCCGGGCTGGGTGACCTTTACGTTGGCGCCTTCGATGGCATGGATAAGGATTCAACTTGGCCTGCTGTGCAACGGGCCGTCGACGCCGCGCGCGCGGCGGATGCCGATCTGCTCATTGCCGTGGGGGGCGGCAGCGTCATCGTCGGAACCCGCGTCGTCGCCATCATTCTGGCGGAGGAGGGCGATCCGTACGACCTGATGACGCAATACCCAGAAGGCAAGTCGGCCTATAGCCCGCGGCTGATGGCACCGAAACCACCGATCATTAACGTCGCGACGACGCCGAATACGGCCATGAACCGAGGCGGTTCGGCGTTGAAGAACGACAATCTCGATCACCGTATGGAGTTCTACGATCCCAAGACCCGGCCGGTTGCGCTGTTCTGGGACGCGGAAGCCTTGCTGACCGCGCCACCGGAGCTGATCCGGTCGACGGCATCGACCAGTTTTTCGGGCGCGCTACGCACCTTAGGATCGACGGATATGAGTCCGTTGGTCGAGGCAGACCAGCGTCATGCGTTTCGGTTGCTGCATCAAGCGCTGCCGAGAATCATGAATGAGCCGGAGGATGCAGCGCTACGAATCGATTTGTGCGCCGCGGCTTTCTTGCAGAACCGTGCCGCCGACGATGATCAAGGACGCCGCCGCGCCCGTGATGCGACCAGCAGCAGCGCCTACGCCTTAGCGACAGCGCTGCATATCCGTTACGACCATGTCTGGCAGGGCGAGGCGACATCATCCGTCATCCCGACCGTCACCCGCCTGACGCCGCCGGAAGATGCCGAGCGGGCGGCGCGTATCGCCGAAGCGCTTGGCGTTTGGAAAGAAGGTATGAGTGCACCCGACGCCGCAGGAGCGACGGCGGATGCGCTTGACGACCTCTATAACGGCGTCGGCATGCCGACGCGGCTGAACCAGCTCGATATTCCGAAGGATGAGTTGCCGCTGCTCGCCAAGGATACGCTTAAGAACTTTAATGCCAATCCCGGCGACCGCCCCGGCGATTATGTCGCGCAAATGCTCGAGCTCCTCGAGGCGGCCTGGTAGGTTGCCGGGTTAGCCCTTTCGCGATACGAACCAGACATTCATCGGATCGTGCGGCAGCACGTGGCGCACGATTTCCGGGAACCCAGCCTCCTCCAGCATACGCTCCGCCGTTTCCCAACCCCACATCGTGCCCAACCCGGCGCCGTCCTGGCCGAGCGAGATCGGCATGCAGTGCAGGCATGAGAGGGTATAGAGGAACGCGGCGAACGGAAAGTCGATGTTGTTTTCCAGATGGGCGGAACCACCGATATCCTGCATCAGGTGAACGCCGCCATTGCGTAGTGCCCGGTAAATGCCGGTGAGCAAACCCTGCGGGTCCTTTTGGTCATGGACAGCATCGAAAGACGTGACGAAATCATAGCGTCCTACTTCGTCGAATCCGGTGAGGTCTCGCGCTGTAAAGCTCACATTCGCAATGCTCGCTTTGGCGGCGGAACGTCGTGCTGTAGCGATTGCATCGGCACAAAGGTCGTAACCCGTAAAGCGGCTGTTCGGATAGCGCGCCGCCATCGCGATAAGGGCCCGGCCGGAACCGCACCCCGCATCCAGAACGTCGATGCCCGCTTCGAGGCGGTCTCGAATGCCGCCGGCAAGCGGAAGGATTTCATTGAACATTTGATCGACAACGTTTTGCCCGCTGTCTTCCGCCATGATGCTGTGAAAGCAAGGATAGTCGTCGTAGCTTGTGCCTTCGCCCGATGTGAAGCGGTCGATAATCGTGTCCTGAACCGCGCCTGCCATCGGGATGAACTGCGCGTAGACCGCAAAATTCCCGAGCGGCGCGCCACGGGTCAGACAGGCCGAATGGGCGTCCGGCAGAAAGTAGGTCTTCATTATTGGGTCGTAATGCACGATGCCGCCGGTCACCATCGAGGCGAGCCATTCGCGGACATAGCGTTCGCTCAGCCCCAAAGGCGCGGCGATTTCAGCGCTGGTGCGGGATGGCTGCCCAGCCATCGCATCGAACAGGCCGGTCCGGTGCCCGATCGACAGCATGACTGTGATCGTACCCGAGTTGATGATGTTACCGATTTTTTCGGCGAACGCCTCCGCGGCGTCCGGTCTCATGTCCACTGCCGCTGTATTGCTGCTGGCCACTGTCTTTCTCCAGTTGATGTAGAGGTTTCAAGGTTCGTTGGCCGGAACATAGGGACGGCGATATCGGGCCATAAGAGGCGAATTGGACACAAATAGAGGTTTTTATGCCATAATAGAGCGATGAAACCAGAGATCGCCTCGACATCTGTCTCGGTCAGCCTGATGGCTTTACCCGCGGGAACGCCGGCGGGGCTCTATGGGCTGTACGAAGTGCTGTCATCTGCCGGCGTCGCATGGCCGGCGCTGACCGGAGGGCCCGAATCTGCGCCTTACTTCGACGTCAAAATCGTCGGACCTTCGCGGCAGCCGTTCGACTGCGCCATCGGTATCTCGATTACGCCGCACGCCGCATTCGCGGAAGTGAGCCAGAGCGATATTGTCATCGTGCCTGACCTTATGACCGATGCCGACCCACGCGGGAGCTGGCCCGAAGCAACGGAATGGGTCCGCAAGCTGCACGATAGCGGGGCGCTGATCTGTTCTGTCTGCACGGGGTCGCTTCTGCTCGCCGATGCGGGGTTGCTGGACGGAATGGAGGCAACGACGCACTGGTCGGCAATCGATATTTTTACGCGCTACTACCCGTCCGTAACCTTGCGGCCCGAAAGCACACTGGTACTGAGCGGTGAGGCGCAGCGTATCATCACGAGCGGCGGGGCGGCTTTTTGGGAAGATTTGGCGCTGTATCTAACCACGCGATTCTGTGGACAGGCAGAGGCGGTGCGCACGGCAAAAATCTTTCTGCTGGGCGACCGCAGTGAGGGGCAGCTGCCCTACGCGGCAATGGGTGCCCCGCGGCGCCATGAAGATGCAGTTATCGCCAAGGTGCAGGTGTGGATTGCCGACCATTACACGGAGCGTGCGCCTGTCGCGCGGATGTCGGTACGGTCGGGGCTGCCCGAACGGACATTCAAGCGCCGTTTCAAGATTGCGACAGGCTATGCGCCAGTGGAATATGTTCAGACGTTGCGCATCGAGGAAGCCAAGCAGATGCTGGAGACGAGCGGCGACGTGACAGAGGATATCGGAAGGCAAGTGGGATACGAAGATCCTGCCCATTTCCGGCGCCTGTTCAAACGCCGCACAGGCCTTACGCCGTCGCGCTATCGACAGCGCTATCAAGCGGTCGGCATGGTAAAGAATGACGGATACGATTAAGAATAACGGGAGGCGAGCAAATGGATTTCGGATTACACCTCGGCACGCGAGGGGCAGCGGCCCAGATGGATGGACTGCGTGCGCTTGCGCAGCGGGCGGATGCGTTGGGTTTCGCCTACCTTGGCATCAGCGACCATATCATCATCGCGCATTCGATCGATTCGAAGTACCCGTACAGCGATAGCGGCGATTGGCCTGGGATCGATACCGGTGATTGCCTGGATCAGCTGACCTGCCTCACCTACGCCGCGGCGGTGACCGAGAAGATCCGGCTGCTGACCTCGGTAATGGTGATTCCGCATCGCCCTGCGATCCAGACGGCCAAACAACTCGCGACCGCCGATTTCCTATCGAAGGGGCGGGTGACGGCCGGGGTTGGAGTCGGCTGGATGCGGGAGGAATTGGCTTTGCTGAGCGCGCCGCCGTTCGAGCGGCGTGGCGCGGCATCGAACGAATATATCGAGGCCTTCCGGACCCTATGGACCAAAAAAACACCGCGCTATGAGGGCGAGTTCGTCTCCTTCGACAACGTGTCCTTCGAACCGAAACCGACGCAAGCTGGCGGCCCACCAATTTGGATCGGTGGCGAGGGTATGGCCGCTCGGCGTCGGACGGCCCGGCTTGGCGACGGTTGGTACCCGGTGCTGCGCAACCCGCGGCACATGATGGATACGCCGGAGCGCTTCGCCGCGGCGCTGGCCGATATTCATGGGTTTGCGGAAGAGGCGGGTCGCGATCCCGCCAAAATCGATACGGCGATGTTCGCTCCGACCTACAAGCTGGGCGCAGCCGATACGAGCGCCGACCGGTGGGCGTTCTCCGGTTCTGCCGAACAGATTGCCGAAGACGCTCGCGCCTTTGCCGATGCCGGCCTAAACCATGTACTGATTGGGTTCGAGGATAGTGATCTGCAACGGTCCCTCGACACGATTGAAGAGTTCGCGAAGGAAGTGATGCCGCTGGTCGGTTAACCTGCCGGCACACGTCCGAGTGGATCGCCGAAGCGTTCCAACAATACGTCGTCGAACGGCACGCCCTCGGCGGCGAACCAGCTGCCGGGACGAGTCTTGTAGTAGTCGTGCCGCCGTGGAGCGGCCGGTTCCGTGCCGCTGGCCAAACCTTGCGCGCCTTCCATGACGGTGCGACGGAACCGCACGATGGCGGCGTCGGTTGCCGTGAGGTTTTCGCGGGTGCGGTCGGCGATATAGCCTTGGCTCTGCTGGATCATCGCATCCTGTTCGGCGAGACCCTTCACCCCTGTGAAAGTGCTGTGTTTTTGCACCTCGCGGTCGATCATGAAATCGTTGGAGCGGTTCTTAAGCGGTACGTAGTCCGAACCCAACTCGGCGATCACGCCATGCCCCTTGCGCAATTTTGCGCGTTCTTCGTCGCCGATGACCCGGTCCGGGTTCCAGGCATAGGTGAAGACCCAGGAAGCCTCGTCCGCGACCGGCACGACGGTGAAACCGAAATAGGTCTCGCCCGGCATGGCCGACGGTCCGGTGCCGTGCGAGGGCAGCATGTATTGCGTCATGCGCCAGTACTTCTCGCCGTCGGCGTCGCGCATGCCGCCCACCACAAAGCCGACTTCGTGCTCTTTGATGGAGAATTGCGGCATCGGGTCGTTGCGGATCCAGCGCAGCCGCCGTTCGTCGGCCGGCGCATCCGGGTTCTGGTTCGAGGGCACGTTCGGCGCCGGCATGTGCAGGAAGGAGAAGTGCGACGTATCGAGATCCCCTTCGATGATCTGTGCCCAGTTGCATTCCAAAAGCTGCTTGGTGACGTAGCGGTTTTCCGGCGCAATCTGGCCGAACTCGAGTTGCGGGACTTCGGGCAGCGTTCCACCGGGAAGCTCTTCCGCCGACGGTCCCATATAGGCCCATATATACTCGCCATATTCGCGCGTCGGATAGGCCTTGACCCGCATCGTGTTGTGCATGCGCACGCCGGGCGGGACGTTGGGCAGATCCATCGCCTTGCCGTCGACATCGAATTTCCAGCCATGATAGACACAGCGCAGGCCGCATTCCTCGTTACGCCCGAAGAACAGGTTCGCGCCGCGGTGCGGACAATGGGAGTCGATCAGCCCGATGCGGCCGTCCGTATCGCGGAAGCCGACCAGCTCTTCGCCCAATATATTGACCCGAACCGGTGGGCCGTCCGGTTCGCGCAGTTCCGACGACAGGGCGACGGGCTGCCAAAAGCGCCTGAAATACTGGCCCATCGGCGTGTCCGGTCCCGTACGGGTGAGCAGGTTGTTTTCTTCCGCGGTCAGCATGTTTTTCTCCTAATCCACACTCTACTTATAAAAGTTTCGGCCCTATCGCGAAACGAAATCAATTGGCGATCTGCATCGGGGTCCTGCGCGCACTCGCCGAATAGACAAAATCCGTGCGAAAGTGTATCGCCTGAGGGCAAAGAACGGTCCCCTGCCGACGGGACCTGGTTACGAGGGAGATTTGAGAGATGGTTTCGGGGATATTGTCCTTTGGCGGCTATGTGCCGCGCCTTCGGCTTAATCGAAAATCCATCGCGGACGCCAATGCCTGGTTCAACTCGGGACTGAAAGGCCTCGCCAAGGGCGAGCGGTCGATGGCCAATTGGGACGAGGATAGCGTGACGATGGCCGTGGAGGCGGCGCGCGATTGCCTGAAGGGGTTCGACCGAGGCAACCTCGCCGCGCTCTACATGGCGTCCACGAGCTACCCGTTTCAGGATCGTCAGAACAGCGGCATTGTCGCCGAGGCGCTGCGCCTCAACAGCGCTATTCAGACGATGGACATCGCGGCCTCGCAGCGTGCGGGCACGTCGGGCTTGATTGCGGCCTTGCAGGCGTCGGCGGGTGCGGGCGGGCCGGTTCTGCTGGCGAGCGCGGAGAAGCGCAGGACCCGCGCGGCGCATCCGCTGGAAATGACGTCTGGCGATGGCGCTGCAGCAATTTTGGTTGGCGCTGGTGACGTTGTTGCGACGGTGCTGGGCTATCACACGGAAACCGTCGATTTTGTCGATCATTACCGGGGGCAGGACAGCGCCTACGATTATGTCTGGGAGGAACGCTGGATTCGGGACGAGGGCTACCTCAAGATTGTTCCGACCGCGGCCCAGGCGATGCTCGATAAAGCGGGTATTAGCGCCGACGCGGTCGACCACTTTTGCTTCCCCGCTGCCGCGCGGCGCGTCTCGGGCATGATCGCAAAGCAGCTTGGCATCAGCGAGGACAGCGTCCGCGACAATCTGCAGGCGAATATGGGCGAGTCCGGGGTCGCGCATCCGCTGGTCATGCTGGTCAACGCGTTGGAGGAGGCATCGCCGGGCCAGAAAATCCTCGTCGTCGGCTTTGGGCAGGGTGCCGATGCATTGTTGGTTGAAACGACCGATGCGCTGGCGAAACTGCCGGCGCGCACTGGCATCAAAGGCCATCTGGCGATGCGGCGCGAGGAGACCAACTACAACAAATTCCTGTCGTTCAACGAGCTGGTCAACGCGGAGCACGGTCTGCGCGCGGAAGTCGACCGGCAGACCGGCATGACCACGCTATACCGCAATAAGGAGATGATTCTGGGCCTTGTGGGCGGCAAGTGCACAAAATGCGGCACTCTGCAATATCCGAAATCGGCGGTTTGCGTGAACCCGAATTGTGAAGAATTCCACAGCCAGGAGGATCATTCGTTTGCCGAAATGACGGGCAAGATGAACTCCTATACCGCTGACAGCCTCACCTACTCCGCTGATCCACCGGCCTTTTATGGCATGGTGCAGTTTGACGAAGGCGGTCGTATGATGATTGACTTTGCGGACATGGCGCCGGATGCGAAACCGGATGTCGGCATGCCGATGCGGATGATGTTCCGGGTGAAGGATTATGATGGCAAGCGCGGCTTTCGGCGGTATTTCTGGAAAGCCGCGCCGGTCAACGCACCCTAGTAAGCGCAAGAATTGACGATAGGAGGATTTGAATATGGCTACGGGAATCAAGGATAAGGTCGCAATTCTCGGCATGGGTTGTGCCAAGTTCGGCGAGCGCTGGAACGACAACGCGGAAGACTTGATGGTCGAAGCGTTCATTGAGGCGCTGGAAGATTCGGGAATCGAAAAGAACGATATTCAGGCTGCATGGTTCTCCACGGCAATAGAAGAGCAGCATGTTGGCAAGTCGGGCGTACCGTTGGCGATGGCGCTACGCTTGCCATTCATCCCGGTGACGCGTGTCGAAAATTATTGCGCCAGCGGTTCGGAAGCGTTCCGCGGCGCGGTCTACGCCGTCGCGTCGGGTGCCTGCGATATCGCGTTGGCGCTCGGTGTCGAGAAACTGAAGGACACCGGTTATGGCGGCCTGCCGCAGCGGTCTCGCGGTGCGGTCAACGACATGTTCTGGGCCAACACCTCCGCGCCCGGAAATTTCGCGCAGCTTGCGGCGGCCTATGGCGCCAAGCACAACGTGTCGCGCGAAGACATGAAGAAGGCCATGGCGCATATCTCGATCAAGAGTCACGACAACGGATCGAAGAACCCGAAGGCGCATCTGCGCAACAAAATCGACGAAGACAAGGTTATGAATGCGCCGATGATCGCGGAGCCGCTCGGCCTGTTCGATTGCTGCGGCGTGTCGGACGGGGCCGCGTGTGCCATTGTCACGACGCCGGAAATCGCGCGGAGTATGGGCAAGAAGGACCTGGTAACCGTAAAGGCGCTGCAGCTATCCGTGTCGAATGGGACTGAAGCGCAGCACAACTCTTGGGATGGCAGCCACTTCATCACGACCCGCACCGCGGCCAAGCGTGCCTATGAGGAAGCCGGCATCGACAAGCCGCGCGAGCAGGTCAGCCTGATCGAGGTGCATGATTGCTTCTCGGTTACGGAACTGGTGACGATGGAAGATCTGCACATCTCCGCCGAAGGCACCGCGATCCAGGACGTCATGAACGGCTTCTACGATGCTGACGGCGAAATCCCCTGTCAGATCGATGGCGGCCTGAAATGCTTCGGTCATCCGATTGGCGCCTCGGGCCTGCGTATGATCTACGAGATGTATCTGCAGATGCTGGGACGCGCCGGCGAACGCCAGCGCAGCGAGCCACCGGTCGTCGGCCTGACCCACAATCTTGGCGGCTTCCCGCACCAGAATGTGTGTTCCGTCTGCATCGTTGGAATGGACGGGGCCTAGGCTTTCGTCACCTTAATCTCGACATTGTTATAACATTTGTATATACTGTTTATTGTACATACAGATGCTGAAATGGTGTCGCGATGCGGTTGAAGCTCTCGAAGATTGGCAACTCGGTCGGACTTGTGCTTCCCAAGGAGGCGCGGGACCGCATGAAGATCGGCTCCGGCGATGTCGTTTATCTGACGGAAACGCCGGACGGCTATCGGTTGACGCCGTATGATCCCGATTTCGCCGCGCAAATGGATGCTGCACGCAAGATCATGAAAAAGCGCCGTACGACGCTGCGCGAACTGGCGAAATGACATCATATGTCTGGGTTTTAACCGATGTCGTCTTGGCCCTGCATGAAGAACAGCTCGCTGAGCACGGCGGTGCGGTCGGCGTTCGCGATTTGGGTGGGCTTGAGTCCGGTCTGGCGCGCCCGCAAAACATGGCCGCCTATGATGAGGATATTGACGCGGCCGGTCTGGCGGCGGCTTACGCATTCAGGATTGCACGAAACCATCCTTTTGTTGATGGCAATAAGCGGGTCGCGCTCGTGACTGCCGAACTATTCCTTGCCCTGAACGGATATGTTTTGACGGCGACTGACAGCGAATGCGTCATCGCCATGGTCGAACTAGCTGAAGGTGTGATGGCGGAGGACCGGCTGGTAAACTGGTTCAGAGATAACTCAGAACCGTTGTGAGGGCGCTGACCTTGCTGCGCGTCTAGACATTCAAATGCCTGAGTTGGCGATTTCCTAAACGACGCCCTTGTCCTTCAACGCCTGCAACTGCGCTGCATCCATATCGAGCAACTGCCCGAATACATCCTTGTTGTCCATGCCGAGCGTTGGGGCGCCGCGTAGTTCTGGCAGGGGGCCGCTGGAGAACTGGATCGGGAATCCCACGACCACACCCGACTCCACCGGGTCGTCCAGCAGGCTATGGCGCATCGGCTTCAGGGTGCCGCGATTGCGGAAATGATCGTCGGCGAGCACCTTGTCCAGGGTGCGCACCGGTGCCACCGGCACGTCTCGTTCCTTGAGCCGCGCGACGATTTCGTCGCAGTCGAATTGGGCAAAGCGTTCCTGCAATGCTGCGCGTAGCGCTTCGAGATTTTCGGCCCGTTTGATCGCGTCGGTGAAGCGTGGATCGTGTGCCAGTTCTGGCGCTTTTAGGCCGTCGCACAAATCACGAAACCGGTGGTCGTGCCCGACGGTGATGATCACGTCGGCGTCCTTTACGTGATAGAGGCCGGTCGGACCGGTGCGGGCGTTGTTGCCGGCGCGGATCGGCTGCCCTTCCGCCAGCGCCTCCTCCAGCGGTTCCATGAACATCAGGCTCGCTAGCGTGTCCATCATGGAGGCGTCGAGATACTGGCCCTCGCCGGTCTGTTCCCGGTGGCGAAGTGCCGCCAGGATAGAGAAGGCGGAGTAGAGTGGCGTCACCAGGTCGCTGACATAGACGCCGACCCGTGTCGGTGGGCCGTCGGGGTGGCCGTTGATGTCCATCATCCCCGACATGGCCTGGATCTGATGGTCGTGCGCCGGGTTGTCGGCATGCGGGCCTTCCTGCCCATAGCCAGAAATCGAGCAGTAGACGATGCTCGGGTTGACCGCAACGACATCCTTGTAGCCGAGGCCGAGTCGCTTCATCGATCCGGGGGCCAGATTTTCGATCACCACATCGGATTGCTTGGCAAGTTCCAGGAACAGGCTCCGGCCCTCCGGGTCCTTCAAGTTGAGGGTGATGCTTTTCACGCCCTGGGTGCGTTTGAGGAACTTGGTCGGAATGTCCTGATCGGTCTGTTTCGTGGGGTGTATACCTTCCGGCCCGACGAACGGTCCCAACGCTCTGACGGGATCGCCGATGCCGGGCATCTCGACCTTGATCACGTCGGCGCCGAAGCGCGCCAGAGTCATGCTGAGAAATGGGCCGGCAAGAAATACGGTTACCGCCAATACGCGGACATCCTTTAGTGGCTGCACGACTTTTACCTCAATTAGTTTCCCTGTCGGTAACCGTAGCATTCGGGCCGAGGTGCGCAAATTGTCCCCACCTCCGAATGGCTATAGGCTTTTCCAAATGGATTTTGGGATAAAAGGAGGAACACCGCATGTCGCTTCCGCAGGATATTGCACCGGTAAACAGCGAGATGATGGATTCGATCGCCCGGTCGTCGCAGATGGATTGGATAGAGACCAAACCCGGTCAGGCCTACATGAAAATTCTTTGGATCGGTCCGGAGACGGGGCGCTGGGCGGTTCTGCTGAAATGGATGAAGGGTTATGTCGCCGCGCCGCATAAACATCTTTCGTCGGCGCAGGTCCTGATGCTCAAGGGCAAACTGCAGGTGCGCGACGGCACCTTGGAAGCGGGCGATTATATCTACGAGCCGAATGGCATGGTCCATGGCGCGACGACGGCACTCGAGGACACGGAGTATCTGTTCATTTGCGACGGGCCGGTGCTTTATTTCGGCGACGATGCCTTCACGGGCTACTTCGGCTGGGAGCAGCTGCAACGTTTGCAGGATCAGACGAGCGGTGCGGCGTAGGGACTAGTTGCCGGTCTCTCGCGGTTCGGCCAGGACCCTGACAGCGATTCCACCCACGAGAACGGTGATGCCGAGCAGGGCGAACGCCCAGCCCCAGCTTTCGGCCGTTTGGCCGCCACCCGTTGCGTCGAGGATGACACCGAGCAGCACCGGGCCGAGCAGCCCGCCGGCGGCCGACGCGGTGCCGAACGCGGCGACCGTATTGCCTCGATGTGCTGGATCCGACGTGTTTACCGCACCGCCATTCAAGGTCCCGGAATCCACCAGCACCAGTAGATTGTGTCCGATCACCAGCCCGGCGAATGCCCAGATCGGCCACGCCGCGGAGTACCCAACCGTCACAGCGAAGACGGCAGAAATCGCCATTGCCAAGAACGAGGTTCGGGCATAGCCGATGCGGTGGCCGAATCCCGCGCCGACGAAGCTGGACGGCACGCCGATCAGGATTAGAACCATCGCCGCCAGTGCTGCGTTGAAGTCGATTGGGATGTCCGGGTGGGCGACGGCGGCCCAGGCCAGAAAGGTGACGGTCCAGGACCGAATGCCCTGCAGTTCGAAGTTGTGGGCGAACGAACCGATCACATAGCCGACCGACGCGCGGTTGCGGAAGACGGGCCGGAAGTCCGGCAGCAGCTTGCGCGGCTGGGCGGCGGTCTCCAACGAGACCGGCGGCAGATACCAAAACAGCAGGGCCGCTGCGAAGGCGTTGCTGATCGCGGGGATGACGAAGGCCCATTGCCAGCCGTACGCCACCGTGATCTCGGCTGCAAGCCAGACAGATAAGCCGGAGCCGATCGCGAAGCTGGAGACGTAGATTGCTGCCGCGCGGCCTTTCTCGTTTCCGGGAATGCGGTCGCCCATCGCCTTGATGCCCGGCATGTAAGTCCAGGCGAAACCCAATCCTTGCACGGCGCGGTAGGCGAGGGCGCTCCAGAACCCGTCGGCCAAGCCCATGCCGCCGTAACCGATGACATTTAGCAGCGCACCGAGGATCAGCAGCCGCCGCGCGTCAATCCGGTCGGTGATGCCGACGAATGCGACGCCAAGCAGGTAGGTCAAATAGTTGATGCCCGTGAGCCAGCCCGCCTCGGTGTAATTGAGCGACCAAATCTCAGCGAAGAGAGGCAGGATCGCCGGAACCGAGTGCATGCCGAGCAGCGTCAGCCCCAGAAAGGCGCACATGAGGATGACGAGACGACGGAATGGCATGCGGTGGGGTCACGCGATGGCGGGGACGTTTGCGTTCAGCATATACACACGCATCCGTCTTGGGATATTTATGGACAGTACTTCCTAAGGAGAACCAACGATCATGCCTTCATTCGATATCGTATCCCGAACTGAAATGCCCGAAGTCGACAATGCTGTGCAGGGCGCCATGCGCGAAATCTCGACGCGCTACGATTTCAAGGGCAGCGCCTGCAAGATCGAGCGCAACGATGAGAGCCTGCTGATCAATGCGGACGACGAGATGAAGCTCAAACAGGTGCAGGAACTCCTGCGCGGTTATCTGGCCAAGCGCAAGGTTGACGCCGGCGCGTTCGAGTTCGGCAAGGTGGAAAGTGCGCACGGCACGTCATTGCGGCAGACGGTCACGATCAAGCAGGGAATCGAGCGCGAACTCGCGCAGAAGATCGTCAAGTCGGTAAAGGGCTCTAAAATGAAAGTCCAGGTCGCCATCCAAGGCGATGAGCTTCGAGTCTCCGGTAAGAAGCGCGACAATCTGCAGGATGCGATTGCACTCATCAAGGACATGAAGATCGACCACCCACTGCAATATGTGAACTTTCGGGACTGACGGCGTTTTTCTCGGTTCAACTCGCCACACATGATGGTGAGAATTCGCTCCTTCGGCGCGGCGCGAACCTACATACGGTCGCGGAACGCTTGGAGAGAAAGGACTGTTATGCGCAAACCGGTTTTGGCCTCGCTGGCCGCGATCTGTGTGGCAATTGGCCTGACGGTAGGACCGGCCGCCGCGATGTCGTTGGATGACAGCGAAATTAAGGCGCTGACCCATCTCATTGTGCGCGGTCCGACAGCGGAGAAGGATGTCGCCGTAAAGATGTTGCTGGAGCGCGGCAAGCCGGACATCGTTCCTTCGCTTATTTTCGCCATGCGCTATCGGCGTGACAATCAGGTCATTCCCGACGCTGTTTCCGAACTGATCGGCGAGACGGTCACCGACTGGAAAAGCGGCATGCTGTGGCAGGAAGCGCATTCGGAGCTGAAACCGCACGCCAGCTACCGCATGCTAAAGCTGGATATCTTCAAAAAGATCGACCCGCAATTCATGCGCTTTTTGGGTGGCGATCGTTCATTGCCGGAAAACCTGAAGATCCGGTTGGAAGAGATTGCTTGGGGCGGCGTAAAAGTCGGCGATCTGCCGCCGCTCGACAATCCTAAACTCATATCGGCGGCGGAGGCCGACTATCTGCTACCGGACGATCTGGTCTTTGGCGTTTCGATCAACGGCGATACGCGCGCCTACCCGCTGCGGATCATGGGCTGGCACGAAATGTTCAACGAGACGATCGGCGGCGTGCCGGTGGCGCTCGCTTATTGCACGCTCTGCGGCGCCGGTATTCTGTTCGAAACGAAAGTCGAAGGTCGGGACGAACCGCTTATTCTCGCATCGTCCGGATTTCTCTATCGCTCCAACAAGCTGATGTTCGACCGTCAGACCGACAGTCTGTGGAACCAGTTTACCGGCGAGCCGGTGAGCGGGCCGCTGCTCAATTCTGGCATCACGCTGAAAATTCGCCCGGTGGTTATCACCTCTTGGGCGAAATGGCGCACGCAACATCCGGATACGAAAGCGCTGTCCTTGGAAACGGGACATGACCGAAACTACGATTCCGGTTTCGTCTACCGCCAATACTTTAACAGTCCTAATCTCATGTTTCCGGCAATCGTGCGCAACGAGGAACAGCTGCGCCGCAAGGACTACGTCTTCGGTATCCGTGAAACGGGCGCCGCTAAGGCGTGGCCGCTCGATGCGTTCAAGGACGAGCCGGTGATCAACGACGCAATCGGTGGCCGCAATCTCGTTCTAATTGGCGACCCTGAAACGCGCACGGTTCGGGCGTATAGACGTCAAAACTATGTGTTCGAACGCTCCGGCCGGACCAACCATCTTGCGGGTCCGGGGGGCGATTGGGCGATTAGCGAAGCATTCCTGACCAGCCCAGATGGCGAGAAACTGCCACGCGTGCCCGGCCACATCAGCTATTGGTTCGCCTGGGACGGCTATCTGGGTGTGGATAGCGAACTTTATGCGGTTGGAGACCGTTCCTGACCGAACCTCTGAGTCATTTTCTGTCCCGATTAATCTGCATACTTTGCTTATGCGGTTGACCGCTTGTCGTGGAAAACCGCAAAATTGATCCCAAGATGCCGCTTTGTCTCATATACCGAGCAAGCGAGGTCAATCTGCATCTGAAAAACAGTAGTCAATTCAGGGAGGGGTCATGTCGTTAAGAAATATTTTGGTTGCCGGTACGGCGCTACTCGCCACAGCGGTGGCGGTACCGGTTCAGGCGGCGGAATTTCCGTCGAAGCCACTGACCGTCGTCGTCGGCTATGGTGCGGGGGGCGGTACGGATTCATATGCGCGTGCGCTGGCCAGTGTTGCGCCGGAATATATCAATCTGCAACCGCTCATCGTCGTCAACAAGCCCGGTGGCTCGGGCATCCCAGCGGCCAAGTTCGTCGCTGACTCCAAGCCTGACGGTCACACGATCTATCTTGCCTCGGGCGGTGCGTTTTATTTCTCGACCAAGTTCCGCAAAGCGCCGGTCGATCCGCTGAAAGATTTCAAGATCGTTTGCATGGTCGGTCGCCTGCTGCCCGGCCTATTCGTGCATCAAGACAGCGAATTCAAGACCGCGAAGCAGCTTGTCGATCACGCGAAGAGCAATCCCGGCAAGTTGCGCTTCGCCACGCCCGGCCGGACCAGCACCTGGGGTATCGCCGGTTTGGCGTTCGTCGGCCGCAACGACATCAAGGCACAGGATGTGCCGGCCAAAGGCGGCGCGCCGGCACGCGGCCTCGTTATCGGCAAGCAGGTCGATTTTGGCGTGTTCGGCATTCATCTTGTCAACGGGTTTCAGGACCAGATTCGTCCGCTTGGCTTGATCTTTCCGGAACGCGATCCGAACAACAAAAAGGTACCGACGATGGAGGAACAGGGCATACCGTCCACCGAGGTCTTCACGCCCATGATGCTGATGGTGCCGAAAGACGTTCCGGACGAACGGGTGAAGAGTCTGGATGCGTCCTGCCAGAAAATGACCAGCCATAAGGCCTATGGGAAGCTGCTCAAGAAGGCAGGACTCCCCGCGAAGTATCTGAGCGGGCCCGATGCGACGGCGTATTATCTCAAGCTGACGCAGACCTGGTCGCCGATCGTCGACGAGTTAAAAAAGAAAACCAAGAAGAAGTAGCTTTGTTTGCGGCCGTCGCCCGCCTCACGGATAGGTGTGCGGCGGCCGGACAGGCTTCGTTGAATTCCCATGTCGGCAAGAAACGATTTCATATCGGGCCTCGTCATGCTCGTCTGTACGGCGATCTTCTACGCTGCGGCGCTGGAGATCGAGGAAGACCCCTTTGGCGTCGGTATGGAGCCATACGTCTTTCCCATGGCGATTTGTTATGTGCTTGGGGCCATCACGGTTCTGTTGTTGGCGGTGTCGGCGCGGCGTGCGCTTGCTGAAGGCCTGTTTATCGGTGGTTCTCAGGAGCTTCGCCTGTTTTTCGGCTGGGTGCTGCCGATGTCGGGGATCGCCTTTGCGTATCTCGGACTGATCAACCTTTTCCAGTACCTGCTGCCGACGATCGTGATCCTGTCGGCGACATTGGCGCTGTTTGGCAATCGTGGCGTGAAGTGGCTGATCGTCATTCCGACGGGTGCCAGCCTTGTCTACTACGTCGTCTTTTTCGGTATTTTCAGACTGCTGGAGCCGACGGGGATTATCCTCCAATACGACAACTTCTTCATTTTCGGCGCGATGCGGAAATTTATCGGTATCTAGCGCAAGGGAATAACGGTTCATGTACCACCCGATCATCGATGGATTGATCACGCTGTTTTCCAGCGGATGGGCGGTGTTCTACGCCATCCTTGGTACGGCGATTGGTCTGATTGCCGGCGCAACGCCCGGATTGACAGCGTCTGCCGCAATCTCGATGATCATTCCCCTGTCGTTCTATCTGGAGCCGCTGTCGGCGTTGATATTCGTCTACACGATCGGCAAGTCAGCGAGTTTCGGCGGTTCTATCCCCGCCATCCTGTTCAACACGCCCGGCACGCCGCAGGCGTCGGCAACTCAGATCGAAGGCTACCCGCTGACCAAGCAGGGCAAGCAGGGCAAGGCGCTGAAAATGGCGGTCATCGCTTCGGCGCTGGGCGATACTTTCTCCGAATGTCTGCTTATTTTCGGCGCCGCCTTTATCGCGGTCTATACGGCGCGCATGGGGCCGCCGGAAATCTTCGCCGTCTACTGCACAGCCTTCGTCATAATCGGCAGCGTAATCGGATCCTCGATGATCCGTGGGCTGATTAGCACGCTGCTCGGCATTCTGCTGTCGATCATCGGGCTCGATCCGATCAGCTCCATGCCGCGGCTGACTTTCGACGTGAACTATCTCGAAACGGGGATCGGGCTCGTGCCGGTCCTGCTGGGCGTGTTCGTGGTGTCGGAG
Source organism: Alphaproteobacteria bacterium (assembly GCA_012103325.1). Lineage (GTDB taxonomy): Bacteria > Pseudomonadota > Alphaproteobacteria > UBA8366. The sequence continues at coordinate 97,391 of WLWY01000010.1, read as the reverse complement.
ATTTTCGTACAGATCGCCGATCGGGGCGCGCTCGGTGCGGAGCGCATGCTGTCGAAGAAGTCGGATCGGCCTGAGGACAACTACGTAACCTGGCTCGATTTCAAGCGCTGCATTCCCGTCATGATGAAATCCACGGGGATGGGGACGATCATCGGCATGTTGCCGGGCGTTGGCGCCTCGGCGGCTTGTTTCGTCGCCTACGCTGAAGCCAAACGTTCCGCGAAACCGGAGGACAAATGGGACAAGGGTGAAATCAAGGGGGTTGCCGCGGCGGAGGCGGCCAATAACTCGGTTTCCGGCGCGAACCTTATCCCGTTGTTGACCCTTGGCATCCCGGGCAGCGTCGCTGCGGCACTGCTGGGCGGGGTGTTCCTGATCCACGGGATGAATATTGGTCCGAAAATATTCGTGACCGAACGCGACACGATCTACGGCCTGTTCGCATCGGGTCTGCTCTGCATCGCGACCTATTTCGTAATGGGTTATTGGGGTAGCGGGGTCATCGGACGGATCATTGCGAAGGTACCGGTGCGCGTGATCTATCCGTTCATCTTCATCACGTCGATCGTTGCCGTCTACGCGCTGCGCAACACCTTGTTCGATGTCGGTATGATGTTCGTGTTCGGCTTCGTCGGCTATTTCTTCAAGAGATTCGACTACAGCTTGCCGGCATTCATCATCGCCTTTATCCTGGGACCCGGCGCGGAACGCGCGTTACGGCAAGCGCTCTTATTGTCGCAAGATGGTGCGATGATCTTTCTGGAACGGCCAATGGCGGTGGTCTTTATCCTGCTCGCCATTGTGGTCGTTGCCGTCCGGATTTACCAGACGCTGCAACGCAGACCAGACAGTTAGCAAACAGTTAGGGTAAGGTTACGGCCTCGCCTTGCCGTAGCGACCGCGTCACGGCATCGGTCCATTCCATATATTTGACGCCGGTGGCGAAATCCGTATGCGTTACCGGTTCGATGCCGCGCACTGCGTTGACGAACTCCTCTTCGACGCGCCAACCGCCGGCTTTCGCCGGGTCTATCGCGACCTCCTTCAAGCCGTCATCGTCTCGCGTTCCTGCGGACAACGTAAATTTGCCGGCCTTGTCGACATGCACATGCAGCGTGCCCTCAGTGCCGAACAGATAGACGTCGGCGTTCGATGGCGCGTGTCCGGAAACGGTAGACATGCTGAACCGCATCTGTCCGCCTTGTTCCAACTTTCCGATGATGTCGACATGGTCGGGAATCGACATTGGCACGCGCCGCCCGTCTTCGCTCTTGCGGTACGGCACGACGCTTTGCCCCAGGGCATGGACCGTCCTTGCGGGGCCAACCCAGCGCATCATGCCTTCGTACCAGATGCCCATGGCCATGATGTTGTTACCGGATAGATCGCGGTCATGGCGCCAATGCACGGGAGAGTCATAGTTCGGGAAATTGCTCCCCGCGGTCACACGGGCGTCGATGGTGATCAGTTTTCCAATCGCACCGGCGCCGATCATCTCGGCGATTGTCCTGTCGACGCCCAAGGTATGCGGTGCGGTGACGATTTGGGCAACGCGAGTCGGATTGCGCCGCGACGCGGCCAGCATCTTGCGGGCCTGACTGGCGTTCATCGCCATGCGTGCTTCGCAGAGCACATGCTTCCCCGCGTCGAGCGCCGCGATGGTCATCGGGGCGTGCATATAGGGCCAGGTACCGATGCAGATGGCATCGATGCTGTCGTCAGCGATGACGTCGGTCCAGCTTTCCGCGACCCTGGCAATACCGAACTCATCCGCGATGCGCTGTCCGGACTCGACGGTTCGGTTCGCGACCACATCGATGGAGACATCCTGCTGCTCCTGCAGTCCCGGAATGTGCCGCGAGCGGGTATTGCCGCCCGCACCGATCAGTCCCACGCGCAATGTGTTTTTCGCCATCGTTCAATTCCTCCCGGCCTCAATTTTTTGTCAGGGTTGTTTTGGTAGCTGCCCGCTGTGCGATATTCGCATGCGATACAGGTAAAGACAAAAGCAGGCGATGTCGGCTCCAGTTCCAAGGTGCCAAAATTGCTCACAATAGGCGAAAAAAAATTCTTAAAACTCGTAAAAGTGACGATTGAACAATGAGTTGGATGATATACGATACGAGTTGGTTGTGCCGCTCAACGACGACGGTACGCATGTTTTTTCGTCCAAATCTTCTCCTCAATTATCCGGTCATTTAATGCAAAACGGGCTGACGGGCGAAAAGAATTAACACCGGCCGGGATTGTGAAGGAAAGAAAGTTCATCTGCAGACGACATAGAACAAACGTGTTTTCATTCGAAGAGGTTTTAAATGCGTGGGGAAATCGCACGTACGAGCGGATGGGATGGGGAGAACTGGCAGGTCAGGACTGAGATTCTGCCGGAACGGGTTTGCATAGATCAGCCCGATACGGATCTTGCCACCTTGTTCTGGTATTGGCAGGAACGCTCGATGATCGAAGACGGGGTGCCGTCCCTTCAGAATTTCCGTTTACCCAATTTGGATCTGCCATGGGTCGATTTGACGGCGGAAGATCCGATGCATTTTGTGATGCGTAACCACCCGGCTGGCGTCACCGGGGACTGGAGCGATACGCGCCTGGCAGAGCACCCTGTTTCGATACACGCGTATTCCTGCGCGTGCGAGTATCTGGATTGCAAGACGCGGCAGAAACCCACATTCGTCCATATTAACCAGAAGGTCATCGGCGTGGAGCGGAATTACGTGAGGCTGGCTGTTCCCGTTTCCGACAAAGAAACTGCCGTTACGCGCATTTTTTACGCGATTCGCTTCGTTACGTTTCCGGTTATTCACGGTGGGGTCCATTGACGATTCGTTTGCACGGTACGTTCAGGTATTCGATTTCTAGCTGCATCACGCACGCCGTTACGAACGAGGTACCGCATGCAGGGTGAAATTGCACGTACGAGTGATTGGGAGGGAGAGAGTTGGCAGGTCAGGACAGAGATCATGCCGGAACGGGTTTGCATTGATCAGCGCGACACGGATCTTGCCGAGCTTTTTTGGTATTGGCAGGAGCGGCTGATGCTCGAAGATGGGGTACCGTCCATCGAGAATTTTCGCTTTCCTGGCTCGGATCTGCCTTGGATAGAGCTGGAACCCGAAGATCCCATGCGATTTGTGATACGAAACCATCCGGCAAACGCTGCCACCGGAGATTGGAGCAATTTCAGAATAGCGGAGCATCCCGTTTCGATGCACGCGCAATGCTGTGCGTTTGAGTATCTGGATTGCAAGGAGCGTCAAGAACCGACTTTCATTCATATCGATCAAAAAATTCTTGGCGTCCACCGAACTTATGCGAAGCTGATGGTGCCAGTTGCAGATAAGAATGGCGCAATTATCCGGGCGTATTATGCAGTTCGTCTTCTCAGGTTTCCGGTGGTCTATGGCGGGGCGAGCTGATCGAGTACTAAATCAAGCTCAGATCGCCAGTCCCTTTTCCAATAGGTTTTCGATCAATTCACGCTCGATAATGCCGGCACTGTCTCCGCCCTGATAGGTGAGTCCGCCGGAACTGAAGGTTTTCCCGAACGTTCGCGCTAGATTGACGGTTTGTCCGACGCCGGAGAGAAAAAGCCGGTCGGTCAAGGCTTTCAGGGGATGCAAGAATGCGCCCCAGATCACCCCTTTGGCGACTGCGTAGCGCGCATCCAGCGTTGTATCAAAGTTGGCCTGCATCAGGCGTTGATAGAGCCCCTCGGGCAGATCTTCTGTCTTGGAAATGCCAACCAATACCCGCATGCGGTCGTTGGGTGCGTCAGCGATGACGAAGACCGGTACTTTCTCGACCAGGAATCGCCACTGGCTCACGTTATTCCGCTGGACATCGTCGCCGATCGCTTCGATCAAATCATTCATACGCTCGACCGTCATGGTTTTTTCGGCAACCGCGCCGTGGCTATCGGACAAGGCCGGGTTTGCGGCCCAGAGAAAGAGGGTAAAGACGGAAATGAATAGTCGGCGCATGGGACGCCCTTTCTTTGCGGATTCGTCGCATGCGATAGCACAGAAACTGCATCGTGACAGCGCACAAAACGGTGATCTTAAAGGCCGGTGTCCTAGCGTCGTTACGGCGTATCTGTCGCGAAAACGCGGTCGTGTGGTTGCGATTTAAATTCAACGATGTTCCCGCAACCATCGGGCAGCATCATGATGTGCTGTTCGGCAGGTTTTCCAGCAAAGGAGAGGCGCGGCGACAGGGTAAAGTTGATATCGCGGCTCACCAGGCGCTGTTCCATCTCCTTCCAGTCTTCCAGCGGCAGGATGACGCCGAAGTGGCGCAAGGGCGCCGTATCGCCGTCCGATGCAATCGCGCCGTTTTCTTTCGCCGCTTCACGTGGCGAGAGATGCGCCACGATATGGTGGCCGAAGAAATTAATGTCGAAACGGCCGCGGGTTTCGCGTCCCACCGTGCAGCCGAGCGTGTCGATATAGAAGTTACGCGCCCGTTCGAGATCGTCGACAGGGATGGACAGATGAAATAGTGGCTCCATATCGAGACTACTCGGCGGCCTGGTTTCGCAATCGTGCGGTCGCGTCTTTGTCAACCGACCCATTGTCGTCGGTCAGTGCGACACCATACGCCTCGCGGGCCCGTTCCGGCGAAACGAAACCGAGACGGACATCCTCCAGAACATGCGCGGGGTTGCGTTCGAAGGGGCTGCCATAGCCACCGCCGCCGGGGTAGGTGAAGGTGATTGTCGTCTCCTGCGGCATCAGGACCTGTTTGGGTTGCGGAATTGGATCATCATCGCCGACTTGAATGGCGCCGTGCTTGCCGGTGCCGCCGCCATGCATGCCGGGCGCGGCGATGTGGAACCGTCCGCCGGAAAGCGAGGCGACGGCGGGCTTCTTCGCCAGATTGCGCAGGACGACTTCCTGCGCGATGCCGCCGCGCTGCCGTCCCGGCCCGCCGGAATCCGTAATCAGCTCCTTGCGGTCGCATAGCAACGGCGCTTCGACCTCTAACAACTCGACGGAGGTGCTGGAGACGTTTGCCGGGAACACCGTCGTGGTGACGCCATCCTTGTCGTAGCGTGCGCCTTGTCCGCCTTGTCCATTGAAACCACAGACATAGGGCGTGCCATCGTCGCATTTGCCGCCGAAACGCTCGATCCACAGTGGGAAGGTACCGCTCGGCGCCATGACTTTCTCCGGCACGACGTTGGACAGGGCGTCGAATATGATCTGCACCACATTGAAGATCAGCGAACTGCGGAACATGCAGGCGGCGGGAAATTCCGGGTGCAGGATGGAGCCTTCCGGTGCGCTGACATGGATTGGCAGGCTGGTTCCCTTGTTGTTGGGTATGTGCGGATGCAGTGCGCATTTGATCGAGAACACCGTGTAGGCGATCGTCATGTTCAGCACGCTGTTGATCGGCAAATCGACCTGCGGCGACGTGCCGTCATAATCGACGAAGATTTCGTCGCCTCGTACCTCAAGACGCAGCTTGATCACCAGGCGGTTGCCGTCCGCGTCTTCGCGCTCGAGCTCCAGACTGCTCTCGTAAGCGCCGTCAGGGAGCTTCGCGATGGCCTCTCGCATGCTCTTTTCCGTCTGGGCGACGACGGGACCGGTCAGGTCGCTGAGCCGGTCGAGCTCGGTTTCTTCAAGAAACTCGATCAGCCGTTCACCGCCGAAATGGTTCGCTGCCATTTGCGCCCGCAAGTCGCCCAAAATGCGCTCCGGTACCCGGACATTGCGTTCAATCAGGCGGAACAGCAGGTCGTTCGGCTCGCCCTTGTCGTACAATTTGCTGATCGGGATGATGATGCCTTCTTCGTACACCTCGCGTGCATCCGGTGCGGCCATGCGGCCGCCGATATCGGTGTGGTGCGCGCAAGTGACGCCGAACCCGATCAGTTCCTCGCCGCGGAATGTCGGCGTCGCAATGAAGATATCCGGTGTGTGTCCCGAGCCGAGCCAAGGGTCGTTGGCGATGATGACATCGCCCGGCGACAGCGACTTCGTGGGGTACTGTTCCAGGATGTCGCGCATCACGCGCTGCATGCAGAAGAGCTGGCCCGGCGTGCTTTGGTTCGCCTGCGCCACCATATCGCCCTCGGCATCGTAGACCGCGACGGCATAATCATGATTGTCGCGAACGACGGTGGAAAAGGCCGTCTTGACCAGGGTCGTCGCCATCTCGTCGGCAATGCTGATTGCGCGCGACCAGAGAACCTGGAACGTGATGGGATCGAATTGTTTGCTGGCTGTATTCATCACGGGCCCTCCTTCTGTGCATCGCCGAGTTCGACAACGATCCAACCGCGCGCATCCACTTCGACGCGTCCGCCCCGCGCGACGACCAGTGTCGAAGATTCTTCCTCGACGATAGCCGGTCCCGTCAAGCGCGCGCCGGCAGGCAGCTTGTCCATGGCATAAACTTTATGCGGGACCATTTCGCGCAGGTCCGGCGCGAAGGCCATGCGCTCGCCTTTCAGAGCGGCCGCTGCGTCGCCGCCGCCTTCCGTAAAAGGAAGCGCGATTGCCGTTTGCTCCTGTTGCACTGTCGCGGTGATTCTCAGCGTGACGATTTGGATGTCCAAATCGTCGTAGGAGGCACCATATCGGCTGCGGTACTCGTCCAGGAAACGCGCGGCGATCACCTCCGGGTCAGCATTGTCCGGAATGGCGACGCGTACCGCCGAGCCCTGACCCAGGTAGCAGATGTCGGCGATGCGGTTAAAGCCGATCGAGGCGCCGGGCGCCGCCGCTTCGATAACCGGTGTGGCCGCGTCCTCCAATTCCTTGAACAGGTCTCCCAGCCGCGCAGCATCGGTATCGTTCAACGATAGGATCCGTGTGCGCGAGATTTCATACGATACAGGCGCAACAAGGAAGCCGAGCGCGGAATAGACGCCGGCGCCGCGCGGCATGATGAGGCGCTTGACGCCGAGCTTGCGTGCGAAACTGTCCGCATGGACCGGTCCGGCACCGCCGATTGCCACGACGGTGGCGTTATTCAAATCGCCGCCCATCTCGGTGACATACATCCGGATCGCGGCGGCCATGTTCTCATTGACGACTTCGTGGATGCCCCAGGCCGCTTGCAGCACCGAAAAGCCAAGCGGCTCGCCGATTTCCCGCGCGATCCCGGCTTCCGTTTCGCCCAGATCGAGGTCCATCTTCCCGCCCAGGAAGTAGCTGGGGTCGAGATAGCCGAGCAGCAGGTCCGCATCGGTAACGGTCGGTTTGGTGCCGCTAAGCCCATAGCAGATCGGCCCCGGGTCCGCACCGGCGCTGAGCGGTCCGACCTGCAGAAGACCCATTTCATTGATGCTCGCGATACTGCCGCCGCCGGCACCGATTTCGATGATGTCGACCGTTGGTACACCGACCGGCGTACCGCTGCCCTTCTTGAACCGGTGTACGCGGTCGACTTCGTATTCGGTCGATATCGGCATTACGCCATCGCGGATCAGACAGGACTTTGCCGTCGTGCCGCCCATATCGAACATGACGACGTCGCGCAGGCCCGCCTGACGGCCCAGCTGTGCCGCGGCCAGGGCGCCGCCAACCGGACCGGACTCGATCATGCGGACCGGGAATTGCCGCGCGGTTTCCGGCGCAATGATGCCGCCGCCGGACAGCATCATGAACAGGCCCCGGTCGAAGCCGCGAGCCGCAAGCCGCTCTTCCAATCGCTTCACATAGCGCGCCATCAAGGGTTTTACATAGGCGTTGACGGTCGTGGTGCTGGTGCGTTCGAACTCCTTGATCTCCGGCATCACGTCCGAGGAAAGGGAAACCGCCATCTCCGGATGAGTTTCCGTGGCGATGGCTTCCAGCGCGCGCTCATGTTCCGGGTTGGCATAGGCGTGCAGCAGACAAATCGCGACGGATTCCACGCCCTGCGCCGCCAGCTCATCGAAGACTTGCCGTGCGGCGTCGGTATCTAGTTCTTGCCGAATCCGGCCATCGCTGTACAGACGTTCCGACACTTCGCGGCGAAACGGCCGGTCGACCAGCGGTGTCGGGTATACCGCGCCGATATCGTAGATGTCGTAACGGATTTCCCGGCGCATCTCGAGAGAATCGCGAAACCCCTTAGTGGCGATGATCGCGGTGGCCGCCCCCTTGCGCTCGATAACCGCATTGATGACCAGCGTCGTGCCGTGAATGACGTTCTCTGTCTCGGCGAGGAAACCATTATGTGTCTGCTGTAGGGCGATCACACCATTTTCGACCGCTTCCGATGGATCGTGGGGCGTCGTTAAGGTTTTGTGAACCTCGAATCTGCCAGTGTTCTGGTTGAGAAGGACGAAATCGGTAAAGGTGCCGCCGATATCGCAGCCTAACCGGAAAGGTAAGTCAAATGTCATGCTCGTTTGAGTGGTGATGCGTTATATATGGTATGAAACATTGTCCGGACGGATAGGGGCGTAAGAGTGACATATGCTTGATCCGGCATCAAATTTTTACGCTCACGCGTGCGTGATCGAATGCCACGATGCGGTGGTGGTCGCTGTACAAGACGTTGTCTATAATCCGCCGCCTCGCAGCGAATGAATCTCTCATAGGTTGGTAAACGCATGATCCTGCTTCGTACCGCGGTTTTCGTTTTTATCGCTGCGTTCGCCGTCAGTTGCGGCGGCGTCAATCAATCACCCGGACCGGAGGCACGCGTTGCGGCCCGCAATCTGGCAGAGCAGGCGGGCGCCGCGGAAAGTGCCGCACAGTCTCGGTTTCAGCTCTTTGCCAAGGTTTTCGATCAGGTCCGGACGATGTATGTCGACGAGGTGGACGACGCCAAGTTATTGACCGCTGCCGCGAACGGCATGCGGAAAGCGTTCCCGGAGCCGTCGCAGGCGGAAGAGGAAAAGCTCGTCACTGCCGCGATCGATGGCATGTTGGGCTCGCTCGATCCCTACAGCGCTTACTTGGACAATCGGAACTACAAGGCGGTCCGCGACCAAACCCGGGGCGAATTTGGCGGGATCGGGCTGCAGGTCACAAAGGAAGGCGATGCGATCAAGGTGATTTCCCCGATTGATGGGACACCTGCCGCGAAGGCCGGCGTGGTCGCTGGCGACGCAATCACTCATGCGGATGGAAAATCGTTGAGCGGTCTGACGTTGCGGGCGGCGGTGCTTCTGCTGCGCGGCCCCGCGGGTAGCGCGGTTCGCCTGACCGTGAAGCGCAACGACGAAACGCCATTCGAGGTCGCGATCGTGCGGGCGCGCATTCACGTCAAGGCCGTGCGTTGGGTTCGGGAAAACAATATCGGCTATCTTCGCATTTCGAGTTTCACCGCGAAGGCAACGAGAGAGTTCGTGCAAGCTTTCGAAGCGCTTCGGAAAGATTCGAAAAGCGATCTCACCGGGCTCGTCATCGATTTGCGAAACAATCCGGGCGGTTTGCTGGAACAATCGGTGTTGATATCGGATGCACTGCTGGAAGGCGGTGAAATCGTCTCCACGCGGGGCCGCACGGAGCAGCGCTATTTCAAAGCGCATGCCGGTGATATTGCGACCGGTTTACCGATCGTCGTGCTTGTGAATGGCGGGTCGGCGTCGGCGGCGGAGATTCTGGCGGGCGCGTTGAAGGACCACGGCCGCGCTATTCTCGTCGGCGGGCGCACCTTTGGGAAAGGGTCCGTGCAGACGATCATTCCGTTCAGCCAGCGCGACGGCTTGAAACTGACGACGGCCCGTTATTACACGCCGTCGGGAAAATCGGTGGATGGCGGGATCGAGCCCGACATCGCCGTTGCCCAGGATCCCGACCGCGAGGGTGACGAGCAGCGTGAACGCGCGGTGGAAGAATTGTCCAGGCTCTCTGCCGCCCGCTAAACGGGTTGGGCCGCAGCTAACCCCATAAGCACGGCGTCGATTTCCGGTGTTGTTGGAATACCGGTCTGGGCGCCGATCTTGGTGCAGGCGACCGCCGCCGCCGCACTGGCGCGTCGCGCGGCATCGACAGGGTCGAGCCCCGCATCGAGCCCGGCGGCCATGACACCCACAAACGTATCTCCCGCGCCGGTCGTATCGCGCGGCTCGACGGCCAGGGAGGGTACTGCATAGCCACCTTCCGCCCCGTGTAGGATCGCGCCCGCCGCACCCAGAGTCAGTATACAGGTCAGATCATGCCGTTCCGCGAGTTGGCGTGGCAGTTGTTCCGGTGGCTCTGGGCTCATCCCGCCCGCGCGGGCGATGGCGCTGCCCTCGATTTCGTTGACGATCAGGAAATCGAGCGCGTTGAGGGCATCAATGGGCACGGGCGCGGCGGGGGCTACGTTCAATACCGTTCGCGCGCCCTTGTTCTGGGCCCGGTCGAGCAATGCCCAGTTCTCGTCGGTGGGAATTTCCATTTGCATTAGGAGCAGGGTTTCCGGCCCAAAGAGCGAGTCAGGGACCTGCGCCGCGCGCAGGTCTCGATTGGCGCCGCTTGCGACGACGATGGCATTCTCGGCATTGGCGTCGACGCAAATCGTCGCGCACCCTGTCGGCGTCTCCATAACAGCGACACCCGTCGTGTCGACGCCGGCTTCTTGCAGAATCGCCAATGCGGGGCCTGCGAAGGCATCTTGCCCGACACAACCGATCATCGCCGTTTGCGCGCCGTCGCGGGCTGCGGCGACGGCTTGATTGGCACCCTTGCCGCCCGGAGAGGCGAGATAGCTCGGGCACAGAACGGTCTCACCAGGTGCGGGCTGATGCGCGACCATGAACGTGAGGTCCATGTTGATGGATCCGAAGACGATAATCATAGAATGCTCCTTCGCGCGCGCACCGGTTTGCCTTTCTGCGTGATGGCCATGATCCAGGCCGGCACCAGCCCGATCAACGTGATGATGCCGAGGGCCATGAAAGCGTCCTGAAATCCCAACGTGCTCGCCTGAGCATAAATCACGTCGCCCAGGTAATGGAGCGCGCCTGGCTCCCGGGCAGCCGGTGGCACGCCCGCCTCGGTAAGGAGTCTTACCAGAGCCTCGCGCATTTCCTGGCTGGTTTGGCTCGCTGCGGTCTGCATCGCGGCGAAGGCGTCACCGTGAAAGGGAATGCGCAATTCGAGAAAAACCACCAGACCGTTGGTGCCGATGACCGCGCCGAGCTGGCGCATCAGATTGACGGCGCCGGACCCTTGGTTGATCAAATCCGGCGGCAGCGACCGGAGCGCTGCCGCATTCGTAACAGGCCGTGTGAAGGCGGTGCCCGCGCGGATCAAGATTGTGAAGGAGACGATCGTCCAGAACGGCGTGTTGACGTCGGCTGTCGCCAGGAACAGGAACGCGAGGCCAAAGGCGATCAGCCCGATATAGATCAGCACATGGGGTGGCCAGGAATCGGCGAGTCGCCCGGTAATCGGATACATGAGCAGCAGAGAAAGCCCGCCCGGCATCATCAACAGCCCGGCGTCGAACGGCGTGTAATGTTGAACTTGCTGTACGAACAACGGCAGCAGAAAGGTCGAGGACAGGAAGGCGCAACCGGCAAAAAAGGCGATGAAGCTGGCGGCGAGGAATTGCGGGTTGCGGAATAGATTCAGGTTGATGAAGGGCGATTTTCCGTACACCTGCATCAATGCGAAGCCGATCGTGGAAACGACGGCAATGGCGAACAGCCCAACGATCTCGTTGGACGACCAGCCAAGACGCTGGCCGTAACTGAACGCCAGCAGGAACCCGACCAGCGAAGCGCAGAGAAAGATAAAGCCAAGAAAGTCGAATCGCGGCAGTTTCTTCGGCATCGCACGGCTCGGCATAAACAGGATGCCCAGCAGCAGGGCGATGCCCGTCGTCGGCAGTGTCAGAAGAAAGACGTAACGCCAGTTGAACAGCTCAATCGCGAGCCCGCCCATCGTCGGTCCGAGCGTTGGTGCCAGCACCATGCCCATGCTGTAGAGGCCCATCGATGTTCCCTTGCGCGCGGAGGGGAAGACGCTGAACGTGACTGCCATGCCGAGCGGTTGAACGATGCCAGCCGACGCGCCCTGAAGGACGCGGCCGATCATCAGCGTTTCGGGGTTCTGCGCGAATCCGCTCATCGCCGCGCCGACAAGGAATACTGCCAGAGCACCGATCCAGGCCAGGCGCTCGCCAAAGGATTCGATCAGCCAGGTGCTGATCAGCATGCCTGCCGTCGTCGCCGCGAAATAGCCCGTCGACAAGAGCTGTGCCTGGTCGCGGCCGATGCCGAACGCGCCCATAATGTCGGGAAACGCGACATTGACGGTCGAACTCGCCAGAATCGCCGTCATGCCGCCAATCATGCCCGTCAGGGTCGCCAGCCATTTATAGGCGGGACCGTAACGGTCGAAGAGCGTGTCGATGCTTTCTGTGTGCACGGCGGTGCTGCTACTCGCGTTGGGGCGACATGCAGCTTTGCGCCGATAGCGGGATTTGTAAATCCACCGTATGTCTAGGGCATTGTGCTATCCGCGCATGTACCCGCTTAATTCCGGCGTCGGAATCGATGTATCGACAAACCCGAACGTTCCTTCCTTGGCTTCCGTCGCGGCGGCGAGGAGGCCGCTCATCGCGGCGCGATATAGCGACGTCGCGAGACTGATGCGTCGTACGCCCGCCGCTGCCAGATCGGCAACCGGGAACGACTTGCCGGGAACGCCGACCATGAAGTTGACGGGTTTGGAGACAGCGCTGCACACCGCTTTCACCGCATCGAGCGTGGGCAGGCCCGGCGCCATGAGCACGTCGGCACCTGCGGCTTCATAGGCCCGCAGCCGGGCGATGACATTGTCCAGATCCGAAATGCCCCGTATGAAGCTCTCGGTCCGCGCTGTCAGCGTAAAATTGAAACCGACCGATCGTGCAGCTTCGACAGAAGCCGCGACGCGCGCTGTGGCTGTATCGATATCGTAGAGCGGATTATCGCTGTCGCCGGTCGCGTCTTCGATGGAACATCCGACCAGCCCGGTGCCAGCGGCGAGTTGGACCGTTTCGGCAGCGAACGCGGGTTCGTGCCCGAACCCATTTTCCAGATCGGCAGAAACCGGTAGGTCGACCGCACCGACCACCGCACGGGCATGGTCCAGCGCTTCGTCCCGCGAGACACGGCCATCGCGGCGTCCCATGGTGCCTGCGAAGCCGCCACTGGATGTGGCAAGGGCCTGGAACCCCATGCCGGCCAAAATACGGGCCGACCCCGCGTCGAAGGGGTTGGCGATGATAAAGGGTTCGGGGCCCTGATGCAGGGCGCGGAAACGGTCGGCTTTCTCGGCTTGGGTCGGTTCGGTCATAATCTCATCCTTCTGTGGGCGCGCGGGACGTTATGCGGCAAGTGAGGACACGTCGAGAACCATTTCAATATCTGCGATGGGACCACCCGTTGCCGCGGCATCCTCGCTATATATCTGGGGGGCGGTCCCTCAAAGGTCCAATATTTGTTGTCGATAATCTTGCCCACTGCCATCGCACCTGTAATGCTTTGGCTCTTGGGTGGTAGAGCGAGAGGATGCCATGCGAACGGAACCCGTCACGGATGCCAGTGTCTGGACTGGTGCGGAACTTGAGGCGGACCGGTCCTGGGAATATGTCCTGACCGACGCGCACTGTGCCGAGCTTGAAGCAGCGTTGCGGGGCGTGAAAGAGCGTGGCCTCGCACTGCCGGCAGTGACGAAAGAGGCCTTTCCGTTGTCGAGCTTGGGCCCGGTTGCAGCAAATATCGCGGGTGACCTGAAGAATGGTTGCGGATTCGCGCTAATGCGGCGCTTTCCGGTTGAGGGGTACGATTACGCTGACATCGAGCTGATGTATTGGGGCCTCTGCATGCATATCGGCACTGGCATAACGCAGAACGGCGAGGCCGGATTTATTCATTACGTTACCGACGGCGCGCTGCGCCCGAGTCAAGGCAAGCGCGGGGTTGGGTTTCCGAAGGAATCGAAGCTGCATGTCGATTTGATGGATGTCGTCTCGCTGCTCTGCGTCAAGCAGGCGCCGGACGATCCGCCGAGCCGGGTCGCCAGTACGGCCGCCATCTATAACGCCGTCCTGGCGCAGCGGCCGGACGGCCTCGCACGTCTGTACGAAGGCTTCGAATGGGGCCGGATGGACGAGCAAGGCGTGGGTGAGACAGCGACGTCCGGTTACAAGGTACCGTTCTTCAGTGAGAAGAACGGGCAGATTTCCTGCCAATACAATCGGGCCTGGATTCGAAACGGCGACCTGCACAAAGGCCGTGAGATGTCGCAATCCGACTCCGATTTGCTCGACTTCGTCGATGCCGTTGCCGACGAGGTCCGGCTGGAGTTCCCCTTCCAGCCGGGCGATGTGCAGTTCTGCAACAACTACACCGTCCTGCATGGCCGCGCGGCGCACGATGTCGTTCCGGAGGAAGACCGCAAGCGGGTGTTGCTGCGTATCTGGCTCGACATGCAAGATGTTCGCGCCTTCGCCGACGAGGCGATTATCCGTTATGGCATTGGCCGCCATGGTCAGCTCGGCTGGTCGGCAGACGATATCCAGTCTGGCCGAAACGAAACCGCCCGTGCGCGTCGCGACGACGGTGCGATCCGCCTGTAGAACGCACTTCATTTGTACGAACATCTCCTACCGGTCGCCTATTCGCTCGGCGCGGGCTTCCTGTTCGCGCTGGGCACGCATTTCATCAGCCTCGGGATGCGCCATAGCGACCCGCAAACTGGGGCGCTAATCGATATTGGCGCTTCGACCCTATGCTTCTGGCTGCTGTTGCCGTTTCTCATCGAGTGGCATTATTGGCTGACGGCGGCGACGGCGATTTTCATCGCGGTCGGCTTCTTCCGGCCCTTCATGTCCGCCAGCCTCGGCGCCTGGGGCGTCCGCTATCTCGGCCCGACTCTGACCAGCACAGTGAGCGCCACGACGCCGTTCTTCGGAGCCGGTTTCGGCGTGCTGCTGCTGGGTGAGCATTTGACCCTGCCCATCGCGGCAGGCACAGCGGCCATCATCTTCGGGATGGTCCTGTTGTCGTACCGCGGCAAGGTGAAGGTCGCCTGGCCGGTCTGGGCGCTGCTGTTCCCGCTGGGTGCGGCCATCGTGCGCGCCGGCGCCAACTCCTTCAACAAGGTCGGGTTGGAATTCGTGCCGAGCCCGTACTATGCCGGTCTCGTCACCTTCACTGTCTCTTTTATCATCGCGTTGGGGGTGCAGGGCGCACGCGGCGTCGCGATGCCAAACTTTCGCACGTCGCCCGGCCTGTTGTGGTTTGTTGCCGCCGGGATCATACATGCGCTGGCGGTAACATTTGTGAATTTCGCGCTGCAGATCAGCGATGTCATTATCGTCTTGCCCCTGATCTCGACCTACCCGCTGTTCGCATTGCTCCTCAGTCTGCTTGTCTTCAAGCGTGAGATTCTGAGTGCGCGGACAATCGTCGCCGTATCGTTGGTGATTCCAGGCGTCCTCTTAATCGCGATTTCGCGATAAAGCGACATTCCCACTTGGCGTTCCTGCCGCGACAGGCGATCCTGAGCCATGGAGATGAAAGACATCGCACGCGCCGTCGACGGTCGGCTCGCCTTCGCCGCAAACCTTTTCGACGCCCTCAAAACACGAACGGCGGACGGGGAGGGTGTGACGCGGCCCGCCTGGAGCGATGGGGATCTCGCGGCGGCTGCTTTGGTCGCCGATGCCGCGAAAGATCTGGGATTGGAGGTCGATCAGGATCCGGCTGGCAATGTCTACGCGACCTTGCCGGGACGGGACCGCGGCGCGCCTGGTCTACTGACCGGCTCGCACCTCGATTCGGTGCCCAAGGGCGGCAATTACGATGGCTATGCCGGTGTCGTCGCCGGCTTGACGGCGTTAGCAGCGTTCCGCGATCTCGGTGTGAGGCCTCCTTGTGACATCCGGACCGTCGGGCTGCGGGGCGAGGAGAGTGTTTGGTACGGCATCGCCTATATTGGCAGCCGCTTGGCGGTCGGTTCCCTGGACGTATCGGAGATCGACAGGCTGCGTCGCGGTGACACTGGCCGGACCCTCGCGGACCATATGGCGGAGGTGGGTATCGATACGGACGCGTTGCGCCGTACGACCGAGGCATTTATTTCACCGCATAACACGAAAGCATTCCTGGAACTGCATATCGAGCAGGGGCCGGTCCTTGTTGACCGGGACATACCGATTGCCATCCCGACCGTCATCCGTGGCAATGTCCGGCATCCCTACGCGCGATGTTTTGGCGAATATGCGCATTCGGCCGCGGTGCCGCGCGATTTGCGCCGCGATGCCGCACTTGCGGTCGTCGAACTTGTCGGAACGCTAGATGCGATGTGGCAGGAATACGAAGCGCGCGGTGAGCCGGACACGGTCTTCACCGTGGGGCAGCTCTATACGGACGCCACACAACACGCGATGACGAAAGTGCCCGGCGAATGCGCGTTCAGCCTCAATTTCGGTGGAACGACGCAAACGTTCCTCGACGAGATACGCACGAAAACGGAAGCGCTCGCCGCGGAAATTGGCGAGCGCCGAAATGTCGCTTTCCAGCTTGGCGAATGCGTTGGGTCGGATCCGACACCGCTTGACGAAGGGCTCCGCGAACGGCTCGGCCAGTGTGCGGACGGACTCGGCGTTTCCGTGCACCGTATGGCGACGGTCGGCCATGACGCCTCGATTTTCGCCCGTGCCGGCATTCCTGCCGCCATGGTGCTGGTGCGCAATCAGCATGGCAGCCACAACGCCGCCGAAGCCATGGAGATGGACGATTTCGGCAGCGGCGTGCAAATCCTGGCCTCGACCCTGTTCGACCTTGCCTGATCAAATTTCAGCTCGTGCGACCGGCTACGTATACGCCATCGTGGCCTCGGTGGGGCTTGGGGCCGCGGTCGCGCTTTCTCGGGCGGCCTATGACGGCGGTACGGACCCCATTTCCGTCGCAACAGCGCGCAGCGTTTTCGGTGTGGCGCTGGTCGGTGCGATCTGCCTGGCGACGGGACGTTCGCTGAAGGTTCCCCGCCGGTTATGGCCGCACCTGGCGGGGCTGGGGCTACTCGTCGGCTACATGTTCTATGGCCATATCGGCGCGGTCGAATACATACCGGTCGGCCTCGCTGCACTGCTGTTCTTCATGTATCCGCCGCTGGTTGCCGTCTTCATTGCCATTCTCGACCGGCAGTCGATTGGCTTCGTTAAGGGGCTGGCGTTGGCAACTTCTTTTTTGGGCCTTGCGCTGATGCTAGGGGTGGATTTGGGCTCCTATGATTGGCGCGGCGTCTTGCTGGCCCTGGCCGCTGGTATCTTCTGCGCCGTCAACGCGGTGTGGATCGCGCGGGTGATGCGCGGGGTCGATGTGTTGGTCATGACTTTTTATATGACCGCGGTTGGCGGCGGACTACTTGTCGGCGTGGCGGCGTTGTCCGGTGGATTCACGATGCCGACCAGCAGCGGCGGCTGGCTCGGCGCGTTTGCTGTCGTTCTGTTCCAGGGTTGCTCTATCCCGTTCTTCTACGCCGCGATCCCACGCATCGGCCCGGAGAAGACAGCGATGCTGAACAACCTGCAACCGGTAACCAGCATCGTGCTCGCTTACCTGCTGTTCGCGCAGGCGCTTAGTCCGCTGCAATTTCTTGGTGGTGCGATGGTGATCGGCGGCATCCTGCTGATGCAATGGCACGAGACACAGCGTGGGCTGCGTTGAGGCAAACGGATACTAAGCTTCGGTTGTCTCCGGTTCCGGCAGCGCGCTTGTATCAAGGCCACGCGCCTCGAAGGCCGGCATCACACCGTCTTCCATGTCGATCTGCAGCGCCTGATTGATCCGGTTAAACATTCCCGTGAGCGTGATGCGCATCGTCAGTTCGACGATCTGTGCTTCGGTGAAATGCTTGCGCAGCTCCTCGAAGACCTTGTCGCGGATGCCCCAGGCGCGTTCCGTCACCAGGACGGCGTAATCGCGCACCAGCCGCTCGACTTGTGTGAGCCCAGGCGGTTCGGGATCGAGAATGTGATCGATGGTTTCCGGATCAACCCCTTCGTCGACCGCCATCGCCGAATGGTGGGCTACACAGTATGGGCAGGCGTTGACCTGACTGACGGCGATCACGGCGATTTCGACCAGCCGCTGTGGCAGATTGCCGGCGGCACGGATCGCCGTCGTCATACCGAAGATGTGCTTCAGTCCGGCGGGCGAATGCGCGTAGACGGGCACCTGGTTCTCGAATTCGGTGAACATCGCGGCATAACGTGCGTAATCCTCCTTCGCTTCCGGCGCGACTTCGTCGATTGTCAATGGTTTGACCCGCGGCATTTATCGCTCCTACGGCAGTTGCGGCGGTGTAACGGCCTCGGTGGCCGGGATACGGCCTTCCTCGACGGCGTGACAGGCGGCGAGCCCGCTCTCGGTCTGTCTCAGCACCGGCGCTTCCTGTCGGCAGCGGTCTTCGGCGAACGGGCAGCGCGGATGAAAGGCGCAGCCGGTGGGTGGATTGATCGGGTTCGGCACTTCACCGGCGACGGGGACCCGCTCGCGCCCGGTCATTTCCAGATCGGGGATCGTATCCAGCAGCAGGCGCGTATAAGGGTGCTGCGGTTTGGCGAACAGATCGTGCGCATCCGCGACTTCGCAAAGCCGCCCGAGATACATCACGCCGATGCGGTCGGACACATGATAGACGACGGCGAGATTGTGACTGATGAACAGGTAGGTCAGCCCGAGCCGTTTTTGCAAATCCTTCATCAGGTTGAGGATTTGTGACTGGACAGATACGTCCAACGCCGAAGTCGGCTCGTCGCACACCAGGAACTCCGGGTTCGACGACAGCGCGCGGGCAATCGAAATCCGCTGGCGCTGACCGCCAGAAAACTCGTGTGGGTATTTGTCGGCATCGGCGGGCGACAGGCCAACCTGGCGCAGTAATTCGTCGACCCGTTTGCGCCGCGCCGCGTCGTCCGCCTCCAATCCGAAGGCGCGCAGTGGTTCCGCCACGATATCGGCCACGCGCCAGCGCGGGTTCAGACTTGCATAGGGGTCCTGGAAGATCATTTGCATGCGTCGGCGCACGGGCGCGATATCGGTGCGGGTGTGCAGCTTGGACAGATCCACGCCGTCGAACAGGATCGTTCCCTTCGTCGCGGCATAGAGGCTGACGACCAGCCGGGCCACCGTCGATTTTCCACAACCGGATTCGCCCACCAGGCTGAAGGTCTCGCCTTTGGCAATCTCGAAGTCGATGCCGTCCACGGCCTTCAGGGTCTGGCGCGGCAGGCGCTCGATCATGCGCGCCAGCCAGGGGCGTGAGACGTCGAAATAGCGTGCGAGCCCGCTAACCTTGAGCAACGGTTCCGTAGCGAGCTCAGACATATGCCGTTTCCCGGTCGTACAGCCAGCAGGCCGCTTGTGTCGCGCCGTCCGTCTGCAACAGGTCCGGCCGCTCGGTACGGCACCGGTCGAAAGCTTTCGGGCAGCGCGGGTTGAAGGCGCAGCCGGTCGGGATTTCGGTCAGGCGGGGCATGGCGCCCTCGATCTGGGTTAGCCGTTCGACATCGTGCCCGACCAGCGGGATCGATCCCATCAGGCCTTCCGTATAGGGGTGCTTGGCATGTTTCACCACATCGCGGACCGTGCCGACTTCCGCGATCCGCCCCGCATACATGACCGCGACCCGGTCGGCGGTTTCCGCGATAACGCCCATGTCGTGCGTGATCAGCATGACGGCCGTGCCGTGATCGCGGCACAACCGTTTCAGCAGTGCGATGATCTGTGCCTGGATTGAAACATCGAGCGCCGTTGTCGGCTCATCGGCCACGATCAGGCGCGGATTGACGCAAAGTGCCAGCGCGATGACGACACGCTGGCGCATGCCGCCGGAAAATTCATGCGGATAGGAGTCGAACCGTCGCTCCGCCGCGGGAATGCCGACTTCGGAGAGCAGGTCGATGGCATGTGCGCGCGCGTCCGCCTCCGAGAGGTCCGTATGGGTCGTGATGGTTTCGACGAGCTGACGGCCGATGGTGTAGAGCGGGTTCAGGCTGGTCAGCGGGTCCTGGAATATCGCGCCGATCTTGGCCCCGCGGATACGGCGCATTTTCTCATAGGGCAGATTGTCGATCCGCTCGCCTTCGAGTCGGATTTCGCCACCGGCGATACGCCCCGGCGGTTCCAGCAGCCCGATGATGGCGCTGCCGGTCATCGATTTGCCGGCCCCGGATTCACCGACGACGCCCAAAACTTCGCCTTCGGAGATTTCCAACGAGATATCGTCGACCGCAACCAGCACGCCGCGCCGCGTCGGAAATTCGACCCTCAGGTTTCTGACTTCAAGTAATGCCATTTTATCTCAGTTTCGGATTCAAGGCGTCGCGCAGCCAGTCGCCTAGCAAATTAACAGCGAGAACGAGCACGACAAGCGCTACAGCTGGAAATAATGTTATCCACCATTCGCCCGAGAACAGGAAATTGTTGCCGATGCGAATCAGAGTGCCGAGTGATGGCGTTGTTGGCGGGACACCGACACCCAAAAATGACAACGTCGCCTCGGTAATGACGGCGAGAGCCAGTCCGATTGTGCCGAGGACAAGGACGGGTCCCATAACGTTTGGAAGCACATGCCTCAGCATGATCGTAACGGGGTGGATGCCGATAATGCGGGCGGCCTGGATATACTCCTTGTTGCGCTCGACCAGGGTCGCGCCCCGCGTCACACGGGCGTAGCGCGGCCAGTCAGAAATGCCGATCGAGAAAATGAGCACGTAGATCGCCATATCTTCGCGCATTTCGAGCGGCAGCGCGGATCGGGCGACGCCGTCGACCATTAGCGCGATTAGGATAGCCGGGATGGTCAATTGCACATCCGCGATCCGCATGATCACGGTTTCGACCCAACCGCTGACATACCCGGCGAGAATGCCGACACCGACGCCCAGTATGATCGAAAACGCAACTGCGGCGAAACCAACGATAAGAGAGATGCGACCGCCATAAATGAGGGTAGAGAGGATGTCGCGGCCCTGATCGTCAGTGCCGAGCAGGAAGCGGCTGTCTCCTTCCGCTGTCCATGCCGGCGCGGTGAAGGCGTCCATCAAATCCAGGGACGCAGCGTTGAACGGATCGTAAGGCGCCAGCCATGGCGCCAATCCGGCTGTGAGGAAATAGGCAAGCGTGATGACGGCGGAGACGACTGCGACCGGCGAGCGTCTGAAGCTATAAAACAGGTCACTATCGAGAATCCTCGCCATGCGGCTTCGCGGAGCGCCGTTGACAGGATGATCCTTGGATTGCGTGATCGATACCATTGTCCCGCGTCTTCAATTACCAGCCGCGACGGCCTTGTCGGCGCGCAAGCGAGGATCAACCACAAAGTAGAGCAGATCGACGATGAGATTGATCATAACGAAAACAAAGGCGATCATCACCAGGTAGGCGGCCATTACCGGAACATCGGCGAAGCCGACGGCTTGGATGAATAGAAATCCCATGCCCGGCCACTGAAACACCGTTTCGGTAATAATGGAAAAGGCGACGAGCGAACCGATGTTCAGCCCGACGATGGTGATAACCGGAACCAATGTGTTCCGCAGCGCATGTCCGAAATTGACTGCGCGGTCGGTTAAACCACGGGCGCGGGCGAACTTGATATAGTCCGTGCGCATCACCTCAAGCATCTCGGACCGGACGAGGCGAAGGATGAGCGTCATCTGAAAAAGGCTCAATGTGACGGCTGGCAGGATAATCGCTTGCCACCCGGCGACCGTGAGAAAGCTGGTTGACCACCAGCCGATCTCCACCACGCCGCCGCGTCCAAACGAGGGCAGCACGCCCATGTTCACGGCGAAAATATAGATCAGCAGGATACCGATAACGAATGTCGGCAGCGATACGCCGACGAGTGAGACGATCAGGATCAACTGGCTGATCCAGGACGACCGGTTAATACCAGTGAATACGCCGAGCGGTACGCCAAAAACGAGTGCAAGGACCGCGGATAGCGCGACGAGCTCCAGTGTCGCCGGCATCCGCTCAGCAATAAGATCGGCGACAGGCCGTTGCAGGCGGTAGGAGATGCCGAACTCGCCGTGAACGGCGTTGGTGACGAAGCGGCCAAATTGCACGATGAAAGGATCATCGAGTCCCAGATCCTTGCGCAGTTCCTCGCGTTCTTCGGCTGACGTTTCCTGGCCGAGCATGTTGTCGACTGGATCGCCGACAAAGTTGAAGACGATGAAGGCGGCAAACGCCACGACGACCATAACGAGGAGCGACTGAAACACGCGTTGAATAACGTAGGCGAGCATCGTCTACCAATCAAACCCCAACCCGGAATGCGGCTAAATAGCCGGTCCGAATGCTAGCACTCGGACCGGCTTTTACAACGTGATACTGACTATTTTTTGAACTTGGTATAGATGAAGCGAACGCCGTCATCGGCGACGATTGGCAGGTCGATCTTGTCCCGCATCGCCCATACGATGACCTGATGGTGCAGCGGCAGGTAGTTCACGTTGTCCCGCATATGCTGCCAGACCTGCTGTATCATTGCGTCCCGTTTTTTGAAATCTGTTTCGACTTCGATCTTGTTAATGATGTCGTCGATTTTTTGGTTCTTGAAACCCGTACCATTCCAGCCCTTGTCCGCACTTTTGGTCAGGAAACCGAAGACAAAATGTGAGTCGAGCGTGGAGACACCCCAACCGAGCATGTAGAAATCGGTTTCCCGATTTTTGATTTTTGGGAAATGGATCGTCTTGGGGATTGCCGATAGAGCTACTTTTACACCGATTTTACCGAGCATGCCGACGACGGCCTGACAGATCGCTTCGTCATTGATGTAGCGGTTGTTCGGGCAGTCGAGTTGGATCGAGAATCCGTTCGGATACCCGGCTTCCGCCAGTAGCTTCTTTGACAATGCTGGATCATAAGGACGCCGTTTGTTCAGTTCTTCGGTGTATCCGTGCACGGCGGGCGGCGTGATTAGGCCGGCCGGTACCGCGTAGCCCCGCATCACCTTCTTCTTGATCGCCTCAATGTTGATCGCCTGATAGAACGCCTGCCGAACGCGCTTGTCCTTCAAGGGGTTCTTGCCCTTGACGCTAATCAGTTCGTCCTTGCCTTGGTTCATGCCTAGGAAAATCGTTCGAACTTGCGCCACTTGCTTGATTTTCATGCCGGGCGTGTTCTTGATCCGATTGAGATCCTGCAACGGCGGATCGAGCAAGAAATCGATCTCGCCCGACAAAAGCGCTGCGACGCGGGTCGCTTGGTTGGCAATTGGCGTATACACGATCTCGTCAACTTCGTGAGGGAACTCTTTCAGACCCCACCAGTCCGTATTCTTCACCATTACGGTGCGCACGTCTGGTTCGCGAAGCGTCAACTTGAATGGTCCGGTTCCCATTGCATGACGCACCGCATAGGTTTCTTCTTTGCCGGCACGGTCCTGTGGTGTGGTGACCCCATGCTTCTCCGACCATTTTTTCGACATAATGAAAACGGAGGTGAGCTGGTTCGGTAGAATCGGGTTTGGGCCCCTGGTAATGATGTGGACCTTGTGGTCGTCGATGATCTTCACTGCTTCGACGCTGCTGATATTGCGCTTGAAATCAGAGGTTTTGGAAAGCGCGCGTTCGAAGCTGAATTTTACGTCCGCAGCCGTGAACGGTGTTCCGTCGTGGAAGCGCACGTTTTTGCGTAGATTGAATTCCCAGGTTACCGGATCGAGGAGTTTCCACGATGTCGCCAACCAGGGTTTGAATTTCAGATCCTTATCCGGATAGATCAATGCGTCGTAAACTTTGCGCGACGCTGAGTTGGTCGGCGCTTCGTTCGCTGCCATGGGATCTGAGGTCAAGGCGTCACCTTGACTGGCCCATCGGATGACATTTTTTGCGGATGCCGGCATCGCTATAGTCGACGCTGTCAGCAGTATCGCGGCGCAGGCCGCAGTAATTTTGCACTTCATGTTTGATTTCTCCCTGTTTTGTCCTCTGGGCCGTCGCTGAGTGCAACCCATCGTTCGCAAAAACACAAATGAATTTATCAGTATTTTCCTAAAAATGATTGCCGCATGCCTCAATAATAATAAATATTGAATATCCTGTTATCATTTTTTCGTCAATACGGAATAGGCGTTTGAGAAGTAGGGTCAAACTAAAAAAATTAGTCGGATGTTCACATCGACGTTCGCGGCGTCTATAGGAAGGCACAAGCGTCAAATCGCCCCTAGATTGGTGAGGTTTAGAATTTGAGATCAGAACTATGAGTAAGCGGGATACAAAAAATATCATCCTTGACGCCGCTGAAACGCTGTTCAGCAGGCGTAGTTACGGCGAGGTGACTTTTCGAAAAATTGCCGAGCGGGCTGGCCTTCATGTCAGTCAGATTGTCTATCACTTTCAGAGCAAGGAATTGCTTATGGAAGCGGTGATCAACAGGCGTGCCAGCGGGCTGAACGAAGAACGTATCGGGTTGCTCGAAAGTTATCGGCGTGTTCTCGGCGATGAAAAAATGGAAGTTGAGCCGATAATCCGCGCTTTCCTCGATCCTTATTTTCAAGATCGTTTGGCCGATAACCAGGGCTGGCGTAATTATAGCGCGCTCGTAGGCAAGATCGTTTGGGACAAACGTTTCGCGGCAACGATGAACGATGCTTATGACTGGGTGGCGAAACGATATATCGATGCGCTGATGTCGGCCGCGCCAACCGTTAGTGAGGAACATATCCAACGGGCGTTTCAGTTTCTTCTCGCGGCGATGTTCAGTGCCGGCGCGAATAACAAACGCATCGACCGTTTATCGGGGGGGAAGTTCAGCAGTGAAGATTACAACGCGATATATGAAGTGATTATCCCGTTTATCGTCGGCGGATTTAAAGCCTTGGAAGGAACGCGGGAAGCTACGGACGAAACACTCGAGTCGCAATGAAAGCTCTGCTGATGGCGTCGTTGTCGGCAGCACAAAATGTAACGGTGGAGAGAACAGAATGCCGATCGTTAATCGGATAGCTAGCTATCACAACGAAATGACTGAATGGCGCCGGGATATTCACGCTCATCCGGAGATGGCCTTCGAGGAAAAGCGGACAGCTGACGTCGTTGCGCGACAGCTCGAATCCTTCGGCATCGAAGTGCATCGTGGGCTTGCGAAAACGGGCGTCGTCGGACAATTAAAGAACGGCGATGGCCCATCGATCGGATTGCGTGCCGACATGGATGCATTGCCGATCCAAGAGCTGAACGACTTCGCGCACAAGTCCAAGAATGAGGGCACGATGCATGCCTGTGGTCATGACGGGCACACAACCATGCTGCTAGGCGCCGCTAAATATTTATCCGAGACCAAGAATTTCAACGGGACGATCAATTTCATCTTTCAACCAGCCGAGGAAGGCGAGGGCGGTGCCAGGGTGATGATCGAAGAAGGTCTATTTGAAAAATTTCCATGCGACAGTATTTACGGCATGCACAACATGCCGGGCATGGAGTCTGGGACCTTCGGGGTGCGCTCGGGACCGCTCATGGCCGCATTCGATACGTTCGATATCCACGTTAACGGGCGTGGTTCGCACGCCGCCATGCCGCAGCAGAGTATCGATCCATTGGCGATTGGTGCACAGATTTTGACTGCTTTACAGAATATCGTTAGCCGCAATGTCCATCCAATAGACTCCGCAGTTGTCAGCGTTACTCAGTTTCATGGCGGTACAACGATGAATGTCATTCCCGACAACGCCTATCTCGGCGGCACGGTGCGCTGCTTCAAGCCGGAAATCCAAGATTTCATCGAAGAGTCGATCCGCCGAATTGCGGATGGTATCGCTGCGGCGCACGGCGCCAGTGTCAAGGTCGAATACGAGCGTCGCTATCCGCCGACGATCAACCACGATAATGAAACGGCGCACGCACTGAAAATTGCCTGCGACGTCGTCGGCGTGGACCAGGTTGATACTGAACTGACACCGGTAATGGGTAGTGAAGATTATGCCTTCATGCTCCAGGAGAGACCGGGGTGCTATCTATGGATCGGCAATGGCCCAGGTGAAGGTGGTTGCATGCTCCACAATTCGCATTACGATTTCAACGATGAAATCCTGCCGGTCGGGGCCAGCTTTTTCGCTCGCATGGTGGAGCACGCTTTGCCGGTGAATTGACGCTGCCCTAACGCAACTTCGGGTTCATGGCGTCGCGCAACCAGTCGCCCAGCAGATTGACTGAGAGCACCAGTATGGCCAGCGTCGCGCCGGGGAAGATGGTGATCCACCACTCGCCGGAGAACAGGAAGTCGTTGCCGATGCGGATCAGCGTACCGAGCGACGGTTCAGTCGGCGGTACGCCGACGCCGAGGAAGGATAGGGTTGCTTCCGTGATGATCGCGACGGCGAGATGGATTGTCGCGATGACGAGAATTGGCCCCATCGCGTTTGGCAGGATATGGCGCAGCATGATCATCATTGGATGGATGCCGATCAGACGCGCCGCCTGCACATATTCCTTGTTTTTCTCGACCATCGTCGAGCCACGCACGGTGCGGGCGTATTGCACCCAGCCGGAGATCCCGATTGCTAGGATCAGCACGAGCACTGCCAACTGCTCGCGCATGTCCGGCGGCAGGATGCCGCGCATGACACCGTCGATCAGCAGGGCGATTAGAATTGCCGGGAAGCTTAGCTGGATTTCCGCGATCCGCATGATGAAGGCATCGACCTTGCCTCCGGCATAGCCGGACAACAGCCCTAGACCGACTCCGAGTACGAGCGAGAAAATTACCGACGCGATTCCGACCCAGATCGAGATGCGCGATCCGTGCAGAATGGCGGAGAGCATGTCTCGCCCCTGATCGTCGGTGCCGAGCAGGAAGCGTGAGTCGCCGTTTTCCAGCCAGACTGGTGGGGTCTGCGAGTCCATCAGGTCGATACTGGATAGGTCAAACGGGTCGTACGGGGCAATCCAGGGGGCGAAGACAGCGCTGAGGATCACTATCGCGGCGACGATGGCCGCCAACACCGTGATGCGCGAGCGCGTGAAGCTGAACCACAAATCGCTGTCGAAGAAACGTCGGCGGGCTTCGTTTAGGCGGTCGGCGGTGAGGACGCTCATTGCCTACGTCCCTCTTATGCCGCGCTCGATGCGCAGGCGTGGGTCGACGACGTAGTAGAGCATATCGACGATCAGATTGATGACGACGAAGAACATCGCGATCATGATCAGGTAGGCGGCCATGATCGGGATGTCGACCGTCTGGATCGATTGCAGGAACAGCAGTCCCATGCCCGGCCACTGAAACACGGTTTCGGTGATGATCGCGAAGGCGATGATGGAGCCGAGTTGCAGGCCGGTGATCGTGATGACCGGCACCAGGGTATTCTTCAGCGCGTGGCCGAAATTGACTGCACTATTGGATAACCCGCGCGCGCGGGCAAATTTGATGTAGTCCGTGCGCAGCACCTCAAGCATTTCCGCGCGGACAAGGCGCATGATCAAGGTCATCTGGAAGAGGCCCAGCGTGATCGCCGGCATGATCAATGCTTTCAAACCGCCTATGGTCAGCAGACCGGTGCGCCAGCCGCCGAGATCGATGACCGTGCCACGCCCGAAGGAAGGCAGCACGCCGAGAATGACGGCAAAGAGGAAGATCAATAGGATACCGATCAGGAACGTCGGCAATGATATTCCGATGAGCGATATCGTCATGAAGCATTTGCTGAGAAAACCGTCGCGGTTCAATCCGGTATAGACCCCCATGGGTACACCGACCAGGAGCGCGAAAAGTGCCGAGAGAATACTAAGCTCGAGCGTGGCCGGCATGCGTGCCACAATCATCTCGGTGACGGGCTTCTTGTGCTGATAGGAGATGCCGAAATCGAGCTGGATCGCATTGCCGACGAAACGCCCGAACTGCATGTAGAACGGATCGTTTAGACCGAGTTCGACGCGCAGGGCTTCGCGTTCCTCAAGAGTGGTCTCGATACCGACCATCTGATGCACCGGGTCGCCGACATAGCGGAACATGGCGAAGGCCACCAATGCCACGAAGAACATGACGAGTAGCGATTGCGCCAACCGGTTGATCGTAAATGCGAGCATCTTGGAGAAACCGAATGTGGCGTTCCGGCCGGCTCATCGTCGAACCGGCCGGGATGCCACGTCAGTTCTATTTGATGTTGACGTAGAACATCATGAACTGGTTGTCGGCCCGCTGGGCAAGCGTGACCTTGTCGCTCTTGCCCCAGGCGAGGCCTTGCTGATGCAGCGGGATGTACCCGAACTCATCATGCAGGGATTTGAAGGCGTCGGCGATCATGCCGTCACGCTTGGCCGCATCGGTTTCCACCAGCACACTGTCCGTCAATCCGTCAACGGTCTTGTTGCAGTAGTTGCCGAGATTGAATTTGCCGCGGCCGCCTTTTTCCTGACAGTTGATCAGGTTGTTGAGGACGTTCCAGCTGTCGAAACTGCCGGGCGTCCAGCCGAGCAGATAGAAACTGGTGTTGTAGGCCGGGCCCAGCACTTTCTTGAAGTACAGCGCCTTGGGCTGTGCCAGGAGCTTCACTTTGACGCCGATCTTGGCGAGCATGCCGGACACCGCAATACAGATTTGCTCGTCGTTGACGTAGCGGTTGTTCGGGCAGTCCATGCCGACTTCGAAGCCGTTCGCGTAGCCGGCATCCGATAGCAACGATTTGGCCTTCTTGGGATCATAAGCGTGGCGTTTGAAGTCACCGGATTTCGAAAACAGCTTCGGTGAAATCATGATCGCAGAGGGTGTCGAGAGATTCCGCATCACCTTCTTCTTGATCGCCTCGATATCGACCGCATGATAGAAGGCCGCGCGTACCCGCTTGTCTCTGAAAGGGTTTTTACCTTTGACGTTGGACTCGAGGAGCTCGTCGCGTCCCTGGTCGAATCCGAGGTAGATCGTGCGCAGTTCCGGACCTTTCAGCACCGAAGTGCCGGCATTGGCGTTAACCCGCTTGATGTCCTGCACCGGTACCGGATAGGCCATGTCGACCTGTCCCGACAACAGCGCAGCGACGCGGGTGGCGTCGGACCCAATCGGGGTCATGATCGCTTCGGTGACGTTGTGCTGCGGTTTGTCCCACCACCCTTTGAAGGGCTTGAAGACCGTCTTCACGTCGGTCTCGCGCTCGACGATCATGAATGGGCCCGTGCCATTGGAATGGAAGTTGGCATAGTTTTCCGTGCCCGCGGTCACGCTGGCCGGCTTCACCGCCTTGTTCTTCTCGGTCCATTCCTTGTCCATAATGAACCAGGTGGCCCATTCGGAATGGAGGATCGGGTTTGGACCCGGGGTAATGAAATCGACCGTGTGGCTGTCGACCTTGACGACTTTCACTTCGGGCCGGATGCGGGTTTTCAGATCGGAGCCATCGGCCCGCACGCGGGTTGCCGAGAAGACAACGTCGTCCGCATCAAACGTATTGCCGTTGTGAAACTTCACGCCTTTGCGTAGATGGAAGCGCCAGCGGGTCGGCTCGAGGATTTCCCAGCGCTCGGCCAGTGCCGGCTGGATATCGAGGTTCGGCCCACGCCGGATCAGCCCTTCATAGACGTTGCCCAGCATGCCGAGTGTAAAGGTCTCATTCAGCCCGTACGGGTCGAGCCCTTGCGCATCGCCCTGGAAGGCCCATCGAAGGGTTTTGGCATCGGCCGATTGCGCCAATGCGATAGTCGCCGCCGCCGCCAGTGCGACGCCTGTCAGTGTTTTTCGCATAGAATGTTCTCCCTGTAGACGGCTTGTTCGCTATTGCGCGAGGGCCGCATTTTTGAAAGTTCGAAGTTAAGGGAAATGTGGAAACTGTCAACAGCCTATGAGTGCGCGGTTCGAACAATCAAACGATTGTGACTGCTGGATCTTCGCGTTTATTCTGACCGTGATGCGAAAACTCCGTGCCTACCTTATTCTTGCCGGTCTGGTGGCGTTCGTCGGGTACTTCGGCGTCTACGAATTCTATGTCCGGCTCGTCGACAGTATAGGCCAGGGCTGGGCGCTCGCCGGCGCTGTCCTGATTGCGCTTGGCACCGTTGTTATTGCCGTGGTCGGCATCACGATGATCGAGACCCGGGTGCCGGTCACTCTTCCCCGAGCAAACGAAAGCCAAAATTATCGCCCCGACGAATGATGTGACCCATTGTCGGGGACGCGAAATGGGCCGGTGCGATTAAAGTATCTGTATCGGCGTAACGTTCGATTAGGGCCCGCCGTGTCTTGGCGGACTGGATGTGGTCCTCGCAGGCGCGGCTCGACCATTCCGGCCGTACGAGCTGCAGCGGATGGTGCATGACGTCGCCCGTCAGTACCGCGTCCGACCCGCCCGACGAAAGATTCAGGACGATATTGCCGGGCGTGTGGCCCGGTGCGGGTTCCAGTGAAATGCCGTGGTCGAGCTCATGGTCCGACTCGACAAGGACGGCCTGTCCTGCTTCCACGACGGGCAGGACACTGTCGTCATACACGTTCGGCACCGGGCCTTCGCTGCCATCTTTGTGACGCTGCTCCCAGAAATCGTGTTCTGTGCGGGCGAAAACATATTTCGCGTTCGGGAATGTCGGCACCCAGCGGCCGTCGATCAGCTGCGTGTTCCAGCCGACGTGGTCGACATGCAGATGGGTGCAAAGCACGTAATCGACTTCTTCCGGCTTCACCCCTGCTGCCTCGAGATCTGCAAGATAGGGCGTGTTCAACTGGTCGAACATGGGACGCCCGGGGCGTGTCTTGTGGTTGCCGACGCACGCATCGACCAGGATCGTGTGCCGCGGAGTGCGCAGGATGTAGGATTGAATGTTGAGAATGATCATCATCGATTCCGGATCGATGTAACGGGGCATCAGCCAATCCCGGTTCGCTTCGATGACGTCCTTCTGAGCGTCGGGCAGGAAGCCGAACACGTCGACGAACGGTCCCTCGCTCTCCACGACCCGGCTGATGGCGATCTCCCCTAACTGATGCATGTTCGGTCCCTTTTCCTGCGGTTTACGGCGAGCCTCGCGGCGTCAGATCCCAGACTAAATGGGCTCTGACGCTGGAGACGGATAAATAGGGAGGCGGCGGCTAGTACACCGCAACCGGGACGCCCATCGATCCGGTCGCGCCCTTGATCGGAATGGGCGAGTAGACGTACAGGAACGTGTAGACTCCGGCATCCGCCAATGCCTTCAGCTTCAGATTTTCCTGATTCACGATGCCGTGTCGCGCCTGCAGGTAGGTGTGAAGGCAGAAGACGCAGCCGGCTGGAACTTCGTTCGGTGTACCGGCACCGGGGACCGGGTCCGTTGCCGGCCAGGTATCGCCACCGGTGACGCCCGCCTTAACCTCTTCTGCGAGCCAGCGTGCGACGTCCATACCGACGCCAGGGCAACCGTTGTTGTACTTGGCGTTGTCGACGATCCAGTACTTTTCCCAGCCGTAGCGGAACAGGACGGCGTCGCCTTCCTGGAACTGGAAGTTTTCCATGCCTTGGCGCTTTAGAGCCTTTCGGACGTCATCCATGGTGGCGACCTGCCCGGCCTCCATCGACTCGACGCCACGAGCGCCAGCAATATCGATGAGGATGCCGCGGGCAATAATCGGGTGCAGTTTCTCGGTGCCGAGCTTTTTGAGGCCATAGGCGCTGTTCATCTCGGCCGCCGTGAAGCCGTTGTACCAACGCATCTTGTTCAGTTCGCCGGCATCTCCCAGTTGGACGCCAATATGCCCCAGCCCGTCGAACTGGGTGCCGACCTGGCCGACTTCCGTCGCCAGGAACTCGTCGTTGTACAACACCTTGCTGGCGCCAAAAGGACCGCCAGTGGGCGCTCCCGGAATGCGCATGCTGAACTTGCGCGCGCCGAAGAGCGGCATGTCGCTCGTATAGTCATGGCCGATCTTCATGGTCTTGCCCTGCTTGACCATGGCCAGCGCCCGCAGCACCACTTCGGGCTTCTTGTACCAATTGGTGGAGCCGGCCTCGTCGCCCGCGCCCCAAAGCTTGTTCGGCCACCACTTGGAGCCGAGCGGCGTTTCCATGACGTCGCCGTCGACCCACGGCGCGCCTTTGCAATCCTTCCAGTTCTTGTCGCTGCATGCCGCCGAAGCGCCGCCCGCGGCGAGCGCGAAGGCCAGCCCCGTGATGGCCGAAACGATGGTTCCCGTATTCATGATCTTATTCCTCCCGTGATTGCGTTTTTTCAGAACGTCTTACGTCCACGTTATCACGGAGGCGAAAAAACGAAACCCCAACGCGAGGGTTTGCATCGGGCCCTGCCGGAAAACCTCG
Source organism: Alphaproteobacteria bacterium (assembly GCA_012103325.1). Lineage (GTDB taxonomy): Bacteria > Pseudomonadota > Alphaproteobacteria > UBA8366. The sequence continues at coordinate 65,211 of WLWY01000010.1, read as the reverse complement.
TGTTCGTACGACTAGCCCATGCCGTGAAGCTCGATCTGCTCGTCACGAATGGCTTTCGGCGTGATCGAAGAGAAAGTTCAGCTGATAGCCGTATTCGCTATATCGGCGCACAACGTCCTCGCTCAGGAGCTTGGTAATCACAAACTTCTTCCAGTCGGCAAGTGCATCGAACGCATCTTTGACCGCAGGCTCCCGTCCAGACGAGTAGTTCATCGGCCCCTGCGCGAAAACACCCTCCAGATAGGACCGTTCTAAGGCGACATCGGTGTCTCCTGTGATGAGGCGGAACAGGGTCGAGAATGCTTTTTGCGAACGGGTAACCTCTTCGTACGGCATATGCAGGACGTTTTTGATCAAAATGTCTTTCTGCAATTGCGTGACATCGATTACCGTCGACAAGAAAATCAAAGTGTCATGATTTTTGAGATCCACATCGAACCTGTCCTGCAAGGCGACGGCAGTTTCTATGTTTTGTTCCACGATTTTGAAGCGGGACGTCTTGTACTCGGCACTCCGTTCCGCGTCGAATGTGTGGCGGCGATAAAACGAGAGTATTTGGCCGACTGGATTCCGGATCAGGTTGACGGCTCTGATGCTCCGCTTGGCTTGGCCTGATTTGAACCGGTTTAAAAAGTTACCCATCGTATATCCATGGACGTTGCCGATTGCAGCAAAATCGCCAAACATACGATGTGCGTCCAAGGCATCGCCGATCGTCATTTGTTGGAAGATAGTTTGGCCGCGGCGTATTTTGTTTAGATCTAGGCCCAGCGTTTGAAAATCTGGAATATCGTAAAATGACCGAATCGGGCTGCCGCTACCGGAAAGCTGAAATTCGGCTTCGCCATTTTCGTTTAAGCCAACAATGTCCGGGGGGAAATGATCGCCATGGCTGCACAATATGTCGGGGTGCCGGTTCAGCGACCAAGCTAACCAGTAGGTTGCAGTTCGTCCAAGCGAGGTAACGAGAAACCAAGAGGGATGCTTTGTTATTAAGTTGCTGTCCATGGTTCGCACGCAAATAAAACAAGAATTATATCTCATAAATACAGCTAAATGATTCGTTGGAAAAAATAAAGCACTCATAGAAACAAAATAATTTCATACTCATAAGATGCGGGTATAATAAATAAATTTACATGTTATGCCTTATTCGTGTTTGCTCCCATCGTCTTAACGCGGCGGCGGGGCTGTTAGCGCATGCTTATCTTGATGGGCCCGGCGCTCCAAACGAGAGCGGCTTAGGGCCGCGCCAAGGGCGATATGGAGTTCGGAAGCGGATCACGATAATCTTGGAGCTTTTGAATTGATCGCTGGAACTCGGCGTTGATAAAGGGTGTAAAAAAACGAAACCCCGGGCTGAGGGATTTGCACGGGGAGTGTTGGAAAGCCACGGCACATGGTGCCGCGGAGAAGCGTGCGTTCACACGCAGAGCCTATATTACGAAAACCAACCCGCTTATCACTTTTGGGCCTCAATGCGGTCCGAGAGAAAGTTCAACTGATAGCCATATTCGCTATACCGGTGCACAACATCCTCGCTCAGGAGCTTTGCAATCACAAACTTCTTCCAGTGCGCGAGCGCATCGAACGCTTCTTTGACCGCAGGCTCCTGTCCAGACGAGTAGTTCATCGGCCCCTGTGCGAAAACGTCGTCCAGGTAGGACTGTTCGATGGCGATATCGGCGTCTCCCGTGATAAGGCGCAACAGGATCGAGAATGCGTCTTGCGAGCGGGTAAGCTCCTCGTAAGGCATATGCAGAACGTCTTTGATCAGGATGTCTTTCTGCATCACCGTGACATCGATCACCGTCGACAGGAAAATCATGGTGTCGTGATCTTCGATATCGATATCGAATCTCTCTCGTATGGCGACGGCAAATTCTATGTTTCGTTCCACAATTTTGAAGCGGGACAATTTGTACTCGTCGCTCCGCTCCGCGTCGAAGCTATGGCGGCGGTAAAATGAAAGTATCTGGCCGACTGGGTTTCGGATCAGGTTGGCCGTGCCGATTTTGCGCTTCGCCTGACCTGCATTGTATCGGTTTGCGAAGTTACCCATCGAATATCCGTGGACGTTTCCGATTGCGGCGTAATCGCCAAACATGCGATGTGCATCCAGGACGTCGTCGATTGTCTTTTGTTGAAAGATAGTCTGGCCACGGCGCATTTTCTTTTGATCCATGCCCAGCGTCTGAAAATCTGGAATATCGTAAAACGACCGAATTGGGTTGCCGACACTGGAAAGTTCGAGTTCGGCCTGGCCATCTTCGCCTAAGCTAACGATGTCCGGGGGGAAATGATCGCCATGGCTGCACAATATATCTGGGTGCCGATTCAGGGACCAGGCAAGCCAGTAAGTTGCGGTTCGTCCAATCGAAGTGACAAGAAACCAGCACGGCTCAGTTATCATTGCGTTGCTATCTAAGAAATTCAGCGAACTACGATATCAATGCATCCTAAAATACACCTAGTAATTTCTCAATGAATTATAAATCGAAATAAAGTAATTCGAAAATTACTGCGATATCTCCATTAGTGTGCATTAGTTTGTATTCATTGCGATGTCTTCGTTTCTCATTCGCTTCTGCTGGGCCGGGAAGGCAGCGTTGGAGCATCAATCGGGGATAAAAAAAACGAAACCCCAGCGCGGGGGATTTGCACTGGGGTTCGTCGGAGAGCCACGGCGCCCGAAGGCGCGTGGACCCCTATAGGAACGAGGCTATTCGGCGGCGGCTGGTATCGCGGGGGATTGCAGCGCCAGTTCCATATCGAGGAACCGCGCCAGCGCGCGCATGCCGGCGCGAGGCGTTCCGGCAACGCCGGCATTCGCTTCCGCGTCGTCGTTGTAGTTCGTGTTGGTGTTGACGTCGTAGGTCCAGGCGGTGCCATCCTTGTCGAAGATCAGTTCGATACCGGAAACTTCGATGCCGTTCGCCGCCAGGAAGGCTTCGTAACGTGCGATATTAGGGTGCTCGAAATTATCGAGAATTTCGAAACGCGGACCCGGCGTTTCGCCGACCGGGCAAGCCTGATCTTCGATCTGGCAGACGTCGGCCGGGCAGAGTTCGAACCCTTGCGAGGTGTCGACCCGGACCGCGTAGAGGAACTTGCCGCCGACGAACTCGCATCGCACGATCGCGCCGTCCACCGACTGGATGTATTGCTGAATCAGGACTGTGCCGTCCGGCCCGGCGTCGAAACTATCGCTGTCGAGATAGCGGTCGACGGCTTCAACCGTCTGGAAGAGCTGTACCCCGGCGCCCTTGCCACCGCGGTTCGGTTTCAGCATTAGCGGTGCACCGAACTCCCGCGCGGCTTGCCGGATCGAGTCCTTGCCGACGGCGACCATCGTGCGGGGTACGCGGATGCCGAACGCGCCGAGTGCGGCGTACTGCTTGACCTTGCTGACTTCGAGCTCCAGCGCGCGGCTGTTGTTGACGACACGGCGGCCGTGCGCTTCCAGCCAGGCCAGGACGCTGGCGGTATATTCCGGGGCATGAACATGGCCGCGGGTGTGCGAAGAAGCGCTCATCCGATTGTAGAACACACCGGCGGGCGGTGGCGCTGAGAAGTCGAAATGGCCGCTGTCCAGGTGCCATTCGGTGTACGGAGTACGGCCATCCGCCAAAGCATCGCGCAATGGCGGCAGCCAGGCGGCATTCTCGTGAATGATGTGGACTTTGTTCATGACAGAACTCCGTGTGAAGTGCCTAAATTCACGTAAAATTTATGTGTTTTATTTATTAATGCAAAAGATAGTGTGGTTCATTCGTTTGTAAAGGGAAATTCTGTGTAAATGTTTCGTGATCATGTGCGGCACGTTGCTGCGATACGGCACATGGCTGCGCGTAACCGTTGGTTCACTTGCCTGTCATGCGGGTGTAGGATGCGGGCACGCTGCACCGCCTGTTCACATCATGCCGAGGAAGCGCCATGAACGACCTGCCCAATTCGCCGGAAAGCCGCGATATCGCGTCGGTTCTGCATGCCTATACGAATCTGAAGAAACACCAAGAGACCGGCCCGATGGTCATGCGGAAAGGCAAGGGCATCTGGGTCTATGACGAAAGCGGCAAGGCCTATATCGAGGGGCTTGCCGGATTGTGGTGCACATCGCTGGGCTTCGGAGAGGAACGGCTGGTCGCCGCTGCCACGAAGCAGATGCGGGAGCTACCCTTCTATCATGTCTTCGCGTCGAAAACGCACCATCCGGCCATCGAGCTGGCGGAGCGGCTTTTGGCGATCGCACCGGTGCCGATGTCGAAGGCCTTCTTCGCCAATTCCGGATCGGAGGCGAACGATTCCGTTGTCAAGCTCGTCTGGTATTACAACAACGCGGTGGGACGGCCGGAAAAGAAGAAGATCATCAGCCGGCTCAAGGGTTATCACGGCGTGACGGTCGCCGCGGCCAGTCTTACCGGACTGCCCGCCAACCACATGGATTTCGACCTGCCGATTGCGAACATAACGCATGCCGATTGTCCGCATTATTATCGGTACGGGGCGCCGGGGGAATCGGAAGAGGATTTTGCCACGCGGCTCGCCGAAAGCTTGGAGAAGCAGATTCAGGACGAGGGGCCTGAAACCGTTGCCGCGTTTATCGCCGAACCGGTGATGGGCGCCGGCGGCGTGATCGTGCCGCCGAAGACCTATTTTGAAAAAATTCAGGCTGTCTTAAAGAAGCATGACATTCTGTTCATTGCCGACGAAGTTATCTGCGGCTTCGGGCGCACGGGGAACATGTTCGGTAGCGAAACCTACAATTTACAGCCGGATATGATGACGATGGCGAAGGCGCTGTCGTCCGCCTACATGCCGATTTCCGCGGTCCTGATCAACGACAAGATATTCGATGCGATCAGTGCCAACAGTGACAAGATCGGCACCTTTGGCCATGGCTTCACCTACTCCGGGCACCCGGTGCCGGCGGCTGTGGCGGTGGAAACGCTGAAGATCTATGAGGAGCGGGACATCGTTGGCCATGTACGCGGCGTCATGGGCCGGTTCCAGAAGCGTCTGCGCGATTTCGCCTCCCATTCGATGGTTGGTGAAGTGCGGGGCGTCGGGTTGGTTGGTGCGGTCGAATTGGTACGGGACAAGGAAACCAAGGAACCGTTCGATCCGTCGCATGCCGTCGGCGCCTATGTCACGGGGCAGGCGCAGGAAAACGGCTTGATCGTGCGGGCCATGGGCGACTCGGTCGCATTCTCGCCGCCGCTGATTATCACGGAGGCGGAAATTGACGATATGTTCGACCGGTTTGAGAAAGCGCTCGATATCGGTACAACGATGGCGGCTGGTCTCGACTAGAGCGGATCAAGAATAACCGCGCGCGACTGCTTGCGAAGACTAGGTTTAAGCAAAATTCAATTCTTTGAATTTTGCGATCAGGACACCAAATGGTGTTTAGCAAGAGATGCGATCGGTCGATTGCCGTGCTGTCGAAAGTGCGGCAATTTGGCTGTGGTTCAGATCTGTATTTAAGCTAGTCTTAATGTTAACCAAGCGAGACTGAACCGAGCAGATACACTTTGCCTTGAGGGTGGCGCCGTGGACTACCAGGACTTCTTTTCAGACAAACTTTCCGAACTGAGGAACAGCGGCGATTACCGTGTGTTCGCTGATCTGGAGCGAGAGGCCGGTGCGTATCCCAAGGCCGTGTTCCGCGAAGGCGGCCAGCAGGCCCCGGTAACCGTCTGGTGTTCGAACGACTATCTAGGTCAGGGCCAGAATCCCGACGTTATCGCGGCCATGCATGAGGCGCTCGATAATTGCGGCGCCGGTGCTGGCGGCACACGCAATATTTCCGGAACGAATCACTACCATGTCCTGCTTGAACGGGAACTCGCCGATCTGCATCAGCGCGAAGCGGCATTGCTGTTCACCTCTGGGTACGTGGCCAATATGACCGCGTTGTCGACTCTGGGCATGCGGCTACCGGGCTGTCTGATCTATTCGGACGCGTGGAACCACAACTCGATGATCGAGGGAATCCGGCATAGCCGTGCAGACAAGCGCGTGTTCAAGCACAACGACCCGGCCGACCTCGACAGGTTGATGCGGGCGGACGACCCGGACGCCCCCAAGATGGTCGTATTCGAATCGGTTTATTCGATGGACGGCGATATCGCCCCGATTGGCGAATTGCTCGATGTTTGCGAAAAATACAAAGCGATCAGCTACCTCGACGAAGTACACGCCGTCGGCATGTACGGGCCGAACGGCGCGGGTGTGGCCGAACGGGATGGCGTCATGGACCGTGTCACGGTCATGCAGGGAACGCTGGCCAAGGGCTTCGGTGTCGTCGGCGGTTACATTGCCGCGACGGGCGCCCTGATCGATTTCGTGCGCAGTTTCGGCAACGGTTTCATTTTCACCACGTCGATGCCCCCGGCCGTGGCGGCAGGGGCACTCGCCAGCGTTCGCTATGTGCGGAACGCGCAGCACCTGCGCGACCGGCATCAGGAGCGCGCGCGGACGCTGACGGCAAAGCTGACGGAAGCGGGCATTCCGGTCATGCCATCGGTCAGTCACATCGTTCCTGTCCTCGTTGGCGACCCAAGGCTGTGCAAGCAGGCAAGCGACGCCCTGATGGACCGCTACAGCATCTATGTGCAGCCGATTAACTATCCGACTGTGGCCCGTGGGACGGAACGGCTCCGGATTACCCCGACGCCGTTGCACACCGACGAGATGATGGACGATCTGGTGGTGGCGCTGGTCGATGTCTGGGGCGAACTTTCGCTGAAATGGGCCGCATAGCCTGATTCACTATTGCCCGGTCATGCAATTGGGTGATGAATTCGCCGATAAACGCGCTATATACTGATCGTCTGAATCGTTAAGGGTTTTGGGAATGTATCGCGACAATACCCTAATACCGACGGAAGCCATTAGACTGGCGGCGCTTGGCAGCCTCGCGGAAGGCGATAAGCAGTACGCGGCGCTTGCGAGCGATATTCGCTACTTCGTGGCGCGTGTTGCAGGCCCGTCTCTCGACCTTCTTGGGACTTCGCTGGAGTTGCTGTCCTACGAGGAGCTGGCGGTTCCTGTCGACGGCGGCACGATACAGGATAGTTCGGTGCTGCAAATTACCGACAGCGGACGGGAGATGTTCCATACGCTGATGACCTCCAATGTCCGGGCGCCCGTCAATGACGTCAGCAAGCTCGTAATCGCGCTAAAGATGCGGTTTATGCACCTGCTGTCGGAAGACGACAAACGCGATCAGGTCGATATGCTCTCGGAGATGTGCGAAGTCGAGCTGGCTCGTCTTCGCGAGCTTCGGGGTGGCTACGATCGGGAACCGCTTGCCCAGTGGCTCGATCTGGAAATCGCTCAGCTCAATGAGCGTTTCGACTGGTTCCGGAATCTCGACGCCGAGTCCTGATCAGTAAACGTGTTGCCCGCCGGTGACGAAAATCTCGGTCCCGGTAACGTATCCAAAATCAGCCGTGCAGAGGCGATAGACGCATCCCGCGACTTCTTCGGGCGTGCCCATGCGGTGCATCGGAATCCGGTTGATGAGCGGTTCATATTCGGCGCCGATCATCTCGGTTTCGATTTCACCCGGGGCCACGGCGTTCACGCGCACGCCCAGCTGCGCGAACTCGACGGCCATTTCCCGCGTCAGCGCGGACAATGCAGCCTTCGACGTGGAATAGGCGGATCCCGCAAAAGGATGTATCGCATGGCCGGCAATCGACGTGATGTTGACAATTGAGCCGCCTTCCTTTTGCGCTCCGCGCCGTAAGGCGGCGGCGAAGCCACGGGCCAAGATGAGCGGCGCAAAGAGGTTCAACTCGAATACTTCGCGCCAGCGCTCGATATCGCCGTTCAGGCATCCGAGCCGTTCTTTGTACGGCGTCTTCGGGGACACGGCGGCATTGTTCACCAGCGCATGCAGCGGGTCGTCGCCGAGAAAATCGTTCGCTTCGGCGACGAAGGCGTCGACGGCACCGATATCCGCCAGGTCTGTTGGGAAGTGATAGGCCCAGTTCGGGTCGCGCTTGCAGTGCTCCGGAATATCGTCGCGGCTGCAACTGATGATCCGCCAGCCTTCGTCGGAAAATCGCTGTACCGTCGCATGTCCAATGCCGCGGCTGGCGCCGGTCAGCACGACTGTTTTGCGTTGTTCGGTCATTTCTTGATCCTAACGGATGTAGCGCGGCAGGTTTGAACTCTACGGGATGGCAGGGTGGTATTCCTCATACCCCTCGGGATCCTGGTGAATAAGGACTTCCGCGCCCGAGAACGCCTCGCTGATTTCCAATTCTACCTGGTCCGAGATGAGGTGTGCATCCATCAACGTCATATCGCCGTCCAACTCCAGATGCAGTTGAATGAAAACGTCCGAGCCTGAACGGCGCGTCCGCAAATCATGTATGCTGCAAACATCTTTATGCCGGCCGGCGATTTCGCGGATGCGCTGTCGATCTTGTTCCGGCAACTCGCGGTCCATCAACATGTCCAAGGCGCTTCTTAAAATGCGCCAGGCCCCGAACATAAGATACAAAGCGACAAATGCGCCGGTCAGGGGGTCGATGAACGGGGCGTCCAGCATTGGCGTCAAAATCAAGGCTGCGATAACCGCGATGTTGATCAGCAGGTCGCTTTTGTAGTGCAGTGTATCCGCCGCGATTGCGAGCGAATTCGAGCGTTTGACGACGTAGTGCTGAAACAGCACGAGGGCGAGCGTGAGGACGATCGACCCGACCATCACGATAACGCCGATATCGGTTGCCGCAATTGGCTGCGGCTTAAAGAGCCGGGACCCGGCCTCGAATAAGACGATAACCGCCGAACCGGCGACGAAGGCCGATTGCGCCATCGCCGCCAGGGCTTCCGCCTTGCCATGACCGAACCGGTGTTCTCGGTCAGCCGGAGTCAGCGCGTGCCGAACGGCGACGAGAGTCACGATCGAGGCAAGGCCGTCGAGCAGCGAGTCGACCAAAGTGGACAGCATGGCCACGGATCCCGTGAGGGACCATGCGATGAGTTTGGCGGATATGAGTATCGCAGCGACCGACACTGAGGCGTAGGTCGCAAGGCGCATCAGCCGCGCCGACTGATCGGTGGGACCAGCGGATGTCTTTACATTGTCGGCGGCGGTCATGGGAAGAGCCGTTCGGTGCGCCAGCCATCGGATTGCCGCGTATAAACCGTTCGTTCGTGTAGCCGGAATGTGCCGTCGCTCCAGAATTCAATCTGATCCGGCGGTACGCGGTAACCGGACCAGAAGGGGGGGCGGGGAATCGTACTGATGCCGAATTTTGCCGTATGTATCGCGATTTGTTTCTCGAGATCGTGCCGACCTTCCATCGGATGCGATTGCTTGCTGGCCCAGGCGCCGATTTGGCTGCCGCGGTCGCGGGTCGCGAAGTAGGCGTCGGCCACCGCATCCTCTACCAGAACGGCCGGGCCTTCGATCCGGATTTGCTTTTTTAACGATTTCCAGTGAAACAAAAGGGAAACATAGGCGTTTTCAACGATATCACCACCCTTCCGGCTTTCCAGATTGGTGTAAAAAACGAAACCGTCGCTATCGAACTGCTTCAGTAGTACCATCCGCGACGACGGCCGTCCCCGGGGGTCGACGGTCGAAACGGACATGGCCGACGGGACGTCGATTTCTTTTGCTTCCGCCTCGCTATACCATTTCTGAAATAGCGTGAAGGGTTCGTCCAGGTTTGTATTTGGCATGATTAATAAATATATAAGTCGCTTAAGGTATTGTTAGTGGTGATACGGGGATTCGACGGAACTGATACGCGTGGCATTTTATTGCTGTCGCGAGTAAATCAAAAGCCTCGAATCTCATATCAAACCAAAGTTCGATATGAGGACTTTCGTGATGAAAAGACTGATTTCTCTTATTGCCGTCGTGCTGCTCGTCGGGGCGTGCGCCGGGGATCAAGGTCAAAAGCAAACTGGAGGGACCTTGCTGGGCGCAGGTCTCGGCGCGCTCGCAGGCTCGCAGATCGGGTCGGGCACGGGACAGCTCGCTGCGGTCGCCATTGGTGCGCTGGCCGGCGCATATGTCGGAAGCGAAGTTGGAAAGTCGCTTGATCGGGCGGACCGGATTGAGATGGAAAATTCCACGCAGCGTGCGCTGGAAACCGCGCCGTCCGGGCAGACCGTTGCATGGCGCAATCCGGACAGCGGAAATTCCGGCACGATCGTTCCGCAGCCTGCCGTGCAAGCCGACTCGGGCGAATATTGTCGGGAGTATCAACAGACCATCACCGTCGGTGGCAAGTCGGAGCAAGCCTATGGCCGGGCCTGCCGGCAGCCGGACGGTAGCTGGAAAATCGTTAAGTAATTTGGCGCGACGCAATCCGGCATCCCTGGCCCAGGTCAATATGGCTCTTGAGCGATGAAAAACCCGTATGAAGTTCTGGGCGTGCCGCCGTCCGCTTCGCAGGCGGATATCAAATCGGCGTACCGGACGCTTGCCAAGGAACTGCACCCGGATATGAATCCGGGTGATACGATTGTTGAACAGCGCTTTAAGGAAGTGACGGCGGCCTATGAGATGCTGTCGAACGAGGAGAAACGGGCGCAGTTCGACCGCGGTGAGATCAATCCCGACGGGTCGCCTCGGATGGACGGTATGTTTCGCCAAGCCCGTCAGGGCGCGGCCGGCGCTGACTTCGAGGATCTGGTTGCGGACCTGTTCGGACGCCGGCGGCGGCCGCGGCAGGCCAAGGGTAAAAGTGTTACCTATTCCGTCCATGTCCCGTTTCTGGAAGCGGCGCGAGGCGGCGTGCAGCGCGTCCGGCTCCATGACGGCAAGACCATCGAGGTAAACATCCCGCCGGCAACGAGCGACGGCGACAGCTTGCGTCTGAAGGAACAAGGCATGCCGGGGGTTGGCGGTGGCCCGAACGGCGACGCGTTCGTGGAAGTACAGGTCGACCCGCACCCCTACTTCGTGCGCGACGGTCTCGATATTCGCGTCGATGTGCCGATCACCCTGACCGAGGCGGTACTTGGTGCCAAGGTCAACACACCGACCGTGCACGGCACCGTATCGGTGGCGGTTCCCGAAGGGTCGAGCAGCGGCCGCATCCTGCGCCTGAAGGGGCGTGGCCTCGAAAAAGATGGGAAGAAGGGCGACGAGTTCGTCCGACTCATGATTCATTTGCCGGAGAAAACGGATTCCAAGCTCACGGAGTTCGTGCGATCCTGGACAAAACAGAGCGATTACGACGTGCGCAAGAAGGCGGGCTTCGAATAAACGTAAGACCCGATATTTTTTATGTTTTTTGCTGGGAAATCTGCGAGCTTGTTTTGGACGCAAGGGCGCAGTGTTGGTAGGATGGCGCGTGGTCTCAAAGCGTAGGAAGGGGAGGGCATGACCGAGGCGAAGTCAATAATGGCCGGAAAGCGGGGCCTTGTCATGGGCGTCGCCAACGACCGATCGCTTGCCTGGGGAATCGCACGCTGCGCGGCGGAGCACGGCGCGGAGCTCGCCTTCACCTTTCAGGGCGACGCGCTGGAAAAACGGGTGCGCCCGCTGGCTGAATCGGTGGGCGCCAAGCACGTTATGTCCTGCGACGTTACCGACGATGCCAGCGTCGATCGGACCTTTGCAATCCTAGGCGAAGCGTGGGGCGAGATCGATTTCGTCGTTCATGCGATTGCATTCTCCGACAAGGAAGAACTCAAAGGAAAATACATCAACACGTCCCGTGAGAACTTCAATCGCACGCTCGATATTTCCTGTTATTCCCTAACCGCTGTCGCACAGCGCGCCGTGCCGTTGATGACGAACGGCGGCAGCCTGCTGACATTGACCTATTTCGGCGCGGAGCGGGTCATGCCCCACTACAATGTCATGGGGGTTGCCAAGGCTGCCCTGGAGGCGAGTGTCCGTTATCTGGCAGCCGATCTCGGCGGTCAGCGGATTCGCGTCAACGCGATCTCCGCGGGACCGGTGAAGACTCTTGCGGCGTCGGGGATCGGCGACTTCCGGTATATCCTGAAATGGAACGAGCTGAACTCGCCGTTGCGGCGCAACGTCAGTATCGAAGAGGTTGGTGGCGCCGGCCTGTATCTGCTGAGCGATCTGAGCTCGGGGGTGACGGGCGAAGTTCATCACGTGGACTGCGGCTACAATACGGTCGGCATGGTGGCCGTGGACGCGGCAGAGGAGGTCTCCGAGCTGTTGGCGGGGATCAAGGCGAAGTCCTAACGGACTGCTAGAACGATGTCGTCGAACAGCTTCGGCCAACTCTTCCGCGTCACGACATGGGGCGAAAGTCACGGTGCGGCGATTGGCTGCGTAATCGACGGCGTGCCGCCGCTTATTCCCATCTCCGAACCTGAAATTCAGGAATACCTCGACAAGCGGCGTCCAGGCCAGTCCCGGTTTACGACACAGCGGCGTGAGCCGGATGCGGTGCGTATCGTCTCCGGCGTATTCGAAGGGGTGACGACGGGAACGCCGATCAGTTTGATCATCGACAACGTCGATCAGCGGTCGAAAGATTACAGCGAGATCAAGGATAAATTCCGTCCCGGCCACGCGGATTACACCTACTGGAAAAAATACGGCATCCGCGACTACCGCGGTGGCGGCCGCTCGTCGGCGCGCGAGACGGCGATGCGCGTTGCGGCGGGCGCCGTTGCTCGCAAGGTGCTGGGCGATGCGGTTTCCATTCGTGGCGCGCTGGTGCAGGTCGGCGATTCCGCGGTCGACCGATCGAAATGGGACTGGGACGAGGTTCCGCGCAATCCGTTTTGGTGTCCAGATGCCGATACGGCGAGCGGCTGGGAAAAACTTCTCGACAAGGTGCGCAAGGCGGGCTCCTCGACGGGTGCGGTTATTGAAGTGACGGCATCCGGCGTGCAGGCCGGCCTCGGCGCTCCGGTCTACGGCAAGCTCGATGCCGACATCGCAGCCGCCATGATGAGCATCAATGCCGTCAAAGGCATTGAAATCGGCGCAGGATTTGCCGCGGCGGGGCTGTCGGGCGAAGACAATGCGGATGAGATGCGCATCGATAACAGTGGAAACGTGCGCTTTCTGTCGAACGCGGCAGGCGGCGTGCTGGGCGGAATTTCGACGGGGCAGGACATCGTCATCCGATTTGCGGTGAAGCCAACAAGCTCGATCCTCGCGCCGCGCAAGACCGTAACCACGGACGGTCGGGAGACGGAAATTTCGACCAAGGGGCGGCACGATCCCTGTGTCGGCATCCGCGCGGTCCCGGTCGGCGAGGCGATGCTGGCCTGCGTGTTGGCGGACCATCTGCTCCGCCACCGCGCGCAATGCGGTTAGGAGCCATGCGACTCTTCGGGCGGATCATCCTCTATATTCTCGCGTCTATCGGCGGCGTGGTTACGATTGCCCTTACCGCTCTGATCGTCATTGCTGTTTTGCACAGCCCATCCGAACCGGAGGTCCCGGACCGCATCGTCCTGCGCCTCGATCTCGATCAGGGAATTAGCGATGGCCGTTCCGATGATCCTTGGCGGAAGCTTCGCGGCGATGACACCCTGTATCTTCGCGACATCGTCACGACATTGGAGGCGGCAGGAAACGACGATCGGGTCGCCGGGCTGGCCGTGCGGCTGGGCGGTGCGCGGATCGGCGTCGCCCACGCGCAAGAACTGCGCGACGCAATCGCCGCGTTCCGGTCGGGCGGTAAATTCACTATGGCGTTCGCCGAGACATTTGGCGGTCTCGGCAGCGCCACATCGGAATATTATCTAGCTTCTTCGGTCGAAGATATCTGGATGCAGCCATCCGGCTTGCTGGCCCTGCTTGGGATCGGTCTGGAAACGCCCTTTCTTAAGGGGGCGCTCGACAAGGTCGGCATAAAGCCTGAATTTGAACAACGTCACGAGTACAAGTCTGCTGTTGAGGCTTTCACCCGCAGCGACATGAGCGCGCCGTCGCGTGTTTCGCTCACCCGCGTCATCGAGTCTTGGATGGGGCAGATCGTTGCCGGGATCTCTGCCGCGCGGCAAATTGACCCGCAAACGTTGCGGGCACTGATCGACCGCGCGCCGTTTCTCGCCGAAGAAGCCCGTGCGGCGAAGCTGATCGACGAGCTTGGCTATTGGGATGCGTACTCGAAAGCTGCCAAGAAACGCGGCGGTGAAGGTGCGGTGCCGATGGATCTGGCCCGTTATGCGGCGATACGGGACGTGCCAGAAGAGGCAGGGCCGAACGTGGCGCTCATCTACGGTGTCGGGCCGATCGAGCAGGGCGCTGCCGAGAACAGCCCGTTCGACTCCGAGCGTTTCGCCGCGGGCAGCGTGGCGAAGGCGATTAATGGCGCGGTCGACGATGCGTCGATTGCGGCGATCCTTCTGCGGGTCGACAGCCCGGGCGGGTCGTATATCGGTTCCGATACGGTGTGGCGCGCGGTGAAACGCGCCCGCGACAAGGGAAAGCCGGTGATTGCTTCGATGGGCAAGTACGGTGCCTCCGGCGGTTACTTCGTTTCGATGGCCGCTGACAAGATCGTCGCCCTGCCGGCCACGGTGACCGGGTCGATCGGCGTCTTCGGCGGCAAGGTGTCGACGGCGGAATTATGGGAAAAGCTCGGCATCCACTGGGCGCAGGTCGGCGTTGGCGCTCATTCTGGAATGTGGAGCCAGATTTATCCGTTCTCGCCATCGGCCGCTGCAAGACATAGTGCGGTTGTGGACTTCATCTATCGGGATTTCACCGAAAAGGTCGCCGCCGACCGTGCGTTGCCGAAGGGCCGTCTGGACGCAGTCGCGCGCGGGCGGGTCTGGAGCGGCGAGGATGCTTTGAAGGCCGGTCTTGTCGATGCGCTCGGTGGATTTTCCGTCGCCGTGGACCTGGTTCGCGAAGCGCTTGAACTGCCTGCCGATGCACCGCTGAATATCACTGTCCTGCCGGAACCGGTATCGCCGCTCGAACGGATTCAGAAAGCGATTGCCGACGGTATGCCGTTATCGCAAGCGTTCGCCGGTGTCTTTGCCGCGCCGTCACCGTCCTACGATGCCGTCTTGCGGTCGCTTGAGCCGGTAATCGGCGATACCAGTGTCTTCCAACCACCCGCCGGCGTGTTGCAACTGCCGCCGTTCCGGGTGGTTCGCTAACCAAAATTGCTAAAGGCCGCGATGTGCGGCGATCAGGAACTCCTTGTTGCCTTTCGCACCGGTAATCGGGCTGTCGACAATGCCATCGACGGTCCAGGCGGACTGGTCGCCAAGCCATTGACGGACGGTTTCGCAGGCCTGCTCGTGATGCGCCGGGTCGCGGACGATGCCGCCCTTGCCGACGGCATCCCGCGCCAATTGGAATTGCGGCTTGATCAGGGCGATCAGGATGCAGCGGGGGCCGGCGAGCGAGAGCGGTGCGGCGAGCACTTTTTCCAGCCCGATAAAGCTCGCATCGCAGACAATCATGCCGACCGGTACCGCGATGTCATCCGGCGTCAGGTTTCGGGCGTTGACGCCTTCCATGACGGTGACGCGGGGGTCTTCGCGCAGCGTCCAGGCAAGCTGACCGCGGCCGACGTCGATGGCGAACACGCGTGCTGCGCCGCGCGAAAGAAGAACTTCCGTAAACCCGCCCGTCGACGCGCCAATATCGAGACAGTTCATCCCGGTCGGGTCGATGCCGAAGTGATCGAGGGCCTGCACCAGTTTGAGGGCGCCGCGGGAAACCCAAGGATGCTCTGGACCGCGCATTTCCAACGGCGCATCCGCCGCCAGCGTTTCTCCCGCCTTGTCGATCCGCCGTTCGCCTGAGAATACCAGGCCCGCCATGATTGCCGCTTGCGCGCGCGTACGGCTTTCCGCGAGGTTTCGGTCAACGAGCAGAACGTCGGCCCGCTGCTTGCGGGGCCGTTTGCCGGTCACGAGCGGTGCCCCTTCGGGTTAGGCGCGCGCCGGCTCCTCGACGGTCTCGCGGCCCAAGGCGGCAAGCGCCATGTCGACGATGTGGTGCGCATTGATGCCCGCTTCGTCGTTCTGATTGTACTGGCTTTCATGATCGATAAAGAAGTCAGGCAGACACATCTGACGAACCCGGAGTCCCGAATCCAGCAGGCCCTCGTTCGCGAGGAATTGCAGCACATGGCTACCGAATCCGCCAATCGCGCCTTCTTCGATCGTGATCAGCACCTCGTGTTCCTTGGCCAATTGCCGGATCATGTCTTCGTCGATCGGTTTTGCAAAACGCGCATCGGCAACCGTAGTCGACAGCCCGCGGGACGCCAGTTCTTCTGCTGCTGTTAGCGATTCACTCAAACGCGTTCCGAGGGAGAGGATCGCCACCGTCGTACCTTCGCGGACGATCCGTCCTTTGCCGATTTCCAGCGGAATGCCTTTCTCCGGCATATCGACTCCAACGCCCTCACCGCGCGGATAGCGGAAGGCGGAGGGGCGGTCGTCGATTTGCACCGCCGTCGCGACCATATGGACGAGTTCCGCCTCATCGGCCGCTGCCATGACGACGAATCCGGGCAGACAGCTCAGATAGGTGATATCGTAGGCGCCGCAATGTGTCGTGCCGTCCGCACCGACGACGCCGGCCCGGTCGATAGCGAACCGGACGGGCAGACTTTGCAGCGCGACGTCATGAACGACCTGATCGTAGGCGCGCTGCAGGAAGGTCGAATAGATCGTTGCAAACGGGCGCATACCCTGCGCGGCGAGGCCCGCAGCGAATGTGACGCCATGCTGTTCGGCGATACCAACGTCAAAGGTGCGGTCGGGAAAGGCGTCCGCGAATAGATTTATGCCGGTACCCGATGGCATCGCGGCGGTAATCGCGCAGATGCGGTCGTCTTCCTTCGCTTCTTTTATCAGGCTTTCCGCGAAGACCTTCGTATAGGCCGGCGCATTCGATTTGCCTTTTTGCTGCGCGCCCGTGATGACGTCGAACTTCGAGACGCCATGGTATTTGTCGTCCGATTTCTCCGCCGGGTCGTAGCCCTTGCCCTTCTGCGTCACACAGTGAATCAGGATTGGCCCCGGCATCGTGTCGTCGCGGACATTCTTTAGGATCGGCAACAGATGATCGAGGTTGTGGCCGTCGATTGGCCCCACATAGTAGAAGCCCAGCTCCTCGAACAGCGTGCCGCCGGTCACCATGCCGCGAGCATACTCCTCCGCCCGTTTTGCGACCGTTTCGACCGATTTCGGGAATTTGTGCGCGATTACGCCACCCAGGTGGCGCAAGGAGCGGAACTGTTTGGAGGAAATCAATCGGGAAAGATGCGCGCTCAGCGCGCCGACGGGCGGCGCAATCGACATGTCGTTGTCGTTCAAAATGACGATCAGGCGTGCATCCATGGATCCTGCGTTGTTCATGGCTTCGTAGGCCATGCCGGCACTCATCGCGCCGTCGCCGATCACGCAGATCACGTTTCGCGGATCGCCCTGAAGATCGCTCGCGACCTTGTACCCGAGCCCGGCCGAGATCGAAGTCGAGCTATGCGCCGCGCCGAAGGGGTCGTATTCGCTTTCCGAGCGCTTCGTAAATCCGGACAGGCCGCCGGCTTGCCGCAGTGTCCTAATCCTGTCGCGCCGGTCGGTCAGGATCTTATGGGGGTAACATTGATGCCCGACATCGAAGATCAATTTGTCGTTAGGCGTGTCGAAGACGTAATGGATTGCCGTCGTCAATTCGACGACGCCAAGCCCGGCGCCGAGATGTCCGCCGGTCATGGAGACCGCATCGATCGTTTCATTTCTTAGTTCGTCGGCAAGTTGGCGAAGTTGCGACTCCTCCAGCTTTCGTAGATCGGCCGGCACGTGGACCGTATCCAGCAGCGGTGTTTCGAGGCTCACCTTCGGTCTCCCTCTCGTTCTAATTCCGTCTTTCGACGACGAAGTTCGCCGCGGCCCGCAAGGGGTCGGCAGACTCGTCAAACGCGGCTAGGTGTTCCGCCGCTTGATTCGCAAGAAGCTTTGCTTGCGCTCTTGCCCTCTCTACTCCCAGGATCGACACGAATGTCGCTTTCCCTGCGACCGCATCTTTTCCGACCGCCTTGCCTGTTTCCTCTATTGTCCCCTCTACGTCAAGCAAGTCATCGGCAATTTGGAAGGTCAACCCCAAATCATGCGCATATCCGCGTAAGGCTTCGCGTGCATCCGACGACGCCCGGCCCAGAATTGCACCTGCTTCACAAGAAAATGCGATTAAAGCGCCGGTTTTCAAGCGCTGCAGGCGGGTAATTCCGCCTATGTCCAGTTCGATTTTTTCAGCTTCGAGGTCGAGCATCTGCCCGCCGACCATGCCATGTGCGCCTGCCGCCGACGCCAGTGCGGCGACAAGTTCGGCCCGAACATTGCCGTTTTCGTGCGTACGGCGGTCGGCCAGAACCTCAAATGCCATTGTCAGCAGGGCGTCTCCAGCAAGTATCGCCGTCGCTTCGTCGAATTGCTTATGGACAGTCGGCTGGCCGCGCCGCAGGTCGTCGTCGTCCATGGCAGGAAGATCGTCATGGACGAGCGAATAGCAATGCACAAGCTCGATCGCCGCGGCGACGCGGAGGGCAGAGGTTCGGCTGACCGAAAAAAGCGCAGCACTCTGCACCACAAGAAAGGGGCGAAACCGCTTGCCGCCGCCAAGGGTTGCGTAGCGCATCGATTCGAAAAGGCGGGCTTCGTGGCCTTCCTCGACCCGCAATATCTTGTCCAGAACATCTTCAACGTCTTGCGCCGTGGTTCTGAGCGCCTTTTCAAGCGCAAGCATCGCGGGATCAGCCAATATTCGTAGGCGCCGTTTCCGCGCCCCCGTTACCCGTAAAGGAGATCTTTTCGACCCGGTTCTTTGCCTCGGCAAGCTTGGTTTCGCAATGCTTCTTCAAGGCTGCCCCTCGCTCATAGGAGGCGATGGCGTCGTCAAGCTTCCCTTCCCCGGATTCCAGTGAGCGGACGATTTGCTCGAGTTCGTTCAGGGCATCTTCGAAACCCAGCTTCTCGATATCTTCCGTCGCGCCGTCCATGCGTTTCCTCTTGAAAAATCTATGATTCCACGCGGCGGAGTTTAATCGCGAGGCAAGAACCTGTCCAAGGCTATGTTGCAGTAAGGTTAAATCGGGCCGCTAGGAGCCTGTCGGAGTAATGCTTATGGTCTGCACTGCGTTTTCAAGGGGTTGGGTTAGGATGGTGTCGTGTGGCGATGCCGGGGGCATCGCGAGCGACGCCGGACGACATCCCAACCCCTTGAAAACGCCGCCCTTTGGGTCGAGCAGAGAAACGTGCATGCTGCGTCGGGGGGGGGCTTGACGATGCTTCCGGCATCGCCGGCGCACCCTCTCCTAACCTGCACGTTTCTCTGCTCGATGCAGGCCGTAAGCATTACTCGGACAGGCTCCTAGCCTCCTCTACAGGCTGCCGCCAACGCGGCCCGGCCGGACCGTTAACAATTGTTTCAGAGCTTCCCGTTACCGTCATAGCCACGCCATCCGGACAACCGAGATGGGGTTATATCCGGAGGGGTTGTACGCCGCTCATACGGCCCGAATGGGCAGTACCAATGTAGGGGAAGACGAGATGAAGTCCTGTCTGGTTGTCGATGACTCGAAGGTCGTCCGCAGCGTTGCCCGCAGAATCCTGGAAGAGTTGAACTTTTCCGTCGACGAGGCCGAAGACGGTCAGGTCGCGCTGGATGCCTGTAGCGAAGCCATGCCGGACGCCATCCTTCTCGATTGGAATATGCCGGTTATGAACGGCCTCGAGTTTCTTCGAGCGCTGCGAGAGCGCGCCGACGGGGGGCATCCCATCGTTGTCTTCTGCACAACCGAGAATGAAATTACCTTTATTCAGGAGGCCATCGCTGCAGGCGCGAACGAATACATTATGAAGCCATTCGACCACGACATCGTTCAGTCGAAATTCGTTCAAGCTGGCATCCTTTAGGAAACGTGGTCGAGGATTCAGCGATGGATTTCGCGCTGCGGCGACATCATTTGATCGAAGAGGCAAAGGTCGAGCTCGACGTCGCCTATGAAGAAGTGAAGCGTGCCGAGCAGAAGATCATGGAATTCGAGTCGCTTTATAACCAAAAATCGAAACATCTGAATGGCAGCGGGAGCGCGGATCAGCTACATGCCTTGATGGCCGAAAAAGAAGCGCAGCAGGATCAGTTCGGGATCGACGAGCTATACACGATGCAGCGCGTGGCAATACAACGGTTCGCACAAATCAGCTCTGTTTTCACCATTGTCCATTCGGTCGAATCGACGCCTGTCGCTGCCGATTTGATTCGGCAAATCCTGTTCCGGGCGGACGATACGCGCGCGCGCCGCGTTGAAATCGATCGGGCAATCAGGGATTTTGCCGGTAACCTCCGGGCCTATTCGGTGGAGGAAAGCACGATCGAAAACGACCGCAAGGTCCGCGATTCCTGGAATGCTATCGAGGTCCTGCTCCAGGAAATCGGGCGTCCGGACAAAAGAGGCACTGTCTGACGGCCTTATACCAAGGGTCACTATCAGCGCTCCTTGGTATTCCCGGTCATCAACGCGGCGATATGTAGGGCGGCGGATCGACCGAGTGCCGCGAGATCGTATCCGCCCTCCAGCGTCGAGACAACGCGTCCATTGCAGCACTCTTCAGCGATTTCCAAGATGCGCTGTGTCGCCCAGGAATAATCGGTGTCGGCAAAGTTGAGCGATGCGAGCGGGTCGTCGCCATGGGCATCGAAGCCGGCCGAAATAAAGACCATATCCGGTGCAAATTCGTGCAGCGCCGGCAATATCGTTTCTGTCATGGCGTGTTGAAATTCTTCGGAACCCGCATGCGGGGGTAGTGGGGCGTTGACGATGTTGTTTGCGCAGCCCTTTTCGCTCACGGCTCCCGTTCCTGGATAGAGTGGCGACTGATGGGTTGAGGCGAAGAAAGAATCCGGATTGTTTTGAAATATCGCCTGCGTTCCATTGCCATGATGAACGTCGAAATCGACGACAGCGACGCGGTTCAGACCGTGGATTTCACGCGCGTGCGCCGCGCCGACCGCAACGTTGTTGAAGATGCAGAACCCCATGGGGACCGTTGGCTCGGCATGGTGCCCCGGGGGACGGACGGCGCAGAAGGCATTCCGTACCTCCTCACTAACGACCAGATCGACTGCCGCGCAGGCCGCGCCGGCCGCGCGCAACGCTGCTTCGCCGGACCCCGGCGACACGATGGTGTCGGCGTCGAGCCGGGCCGCGCCGCTGTCGGGGATATGCGAAAGCAGTTGCGTCACGTAGTCGCGGGGGTGAGCCCGGGCGATCTGATCGATTGTGGCACGCGGCGCCTCGCGGCGGTCCAGGTCCGAGAAGATCGGCTCATCCAGCGCATCCAGAACGGCTCTTAGTCGCGCGGGCGACTCCGGGTGCGAGGGACCGGGATTGTGATCGAGACACGCCTCATGTGTGAACAGCGCTGTACGCATGACAGATGCCTTTCGCGGGGCGTTTCACCCCTGTTGGTGTGACGATTTAAGTCTTTATACCGTCTTCAATTTACGCGTATAAGTCACGCGAATTTGTTCGCGGGATTTTCTTGTAAAATGACGTCAATTCGAGTTTGACCTGATTACGCAACTGCATATATAATTACAGGCAAATTTACATTTATATCCGTTCCTGCGAAGCCCGCTTCACAGTGTTCTCCCCATGGATCGGATTGTTAGGTACCGGAGTACAACATGAAGCGATTTGCAGTGGCCGCATTGCTAGCCGTCATGCTTTTGCCGTCCATCCTGTCCGATGCGATGGCGCAAGGCCGCGCGGCCGCGGTAAAGGTGGATCGGGTGATCACCGAGCCGCTATCGCAGACGATGCCGGTTATCGGCAGGTTCGTCGCGCGCCAGACCGGCGTGATCGCGGCTCTGACCAGTGGACCGGTCGATGCTGTGACCGTGGCCGTCGGCGACCGGGTCGAAAAAGGCGATGTCGTTGCCCGTCTGGTTCTCGCCCGCATTAAGGGGAGCCGCGCGTTACGGGCGGCTGAATTGCGGGAAAAGCAGGCAGCACTGGAAACGGCAAAGGCGCAGCTTTCCTTGACGCAAGCCGAGCTTCAGCGATTTGGCAGTTTAAAAAAGTCGGCGGCGTTTTCGCAGGCGCGGTTCGACGACAAGGGGAACGAGGTTACGAAGTACCGCAGCGAGGTCGGCGAACAGCAGGCGGCCGTGGTGAGTGCGCGTGCTGAGCTGCGCCTTGCCGATATCGATCTTTATAATGGCGCCATTCGCGCGCCCTATGACGGGGTGGTATCGCAGCGGCACACGGTCGCCGGCGCCTACCTCAGCGTTGGCGATCCGGTGGTGACGCTGATCAACCATACCGACCTGGAAATCGAAGCCGATGTTCCCTCCGACCGCATTGCCGGCCTGGTGCCGGGCCGTGTCATCGACGTCAAAATGGACGAAGGCGGCATGCTCAAAGCTGCCGTGCGGGCCCGCGTGCCAGACGAAAACGCGTTGACGCGGACTCGCCCGGTCCGGTTTGCGCCGACGTTCGACGGGGCTACGGCGGAGAGCCTTGGACTGGCCATGAATCAGAGCGTTACCGTCCTTGTTCCGATAGGCCGCGTCCGCGATATTCTTTCGGTCCATAAGGATGCGGTGATCCCGCGTGGCGGGAAGAACATCGTATTCGTCGCCACGGACGGAAAAGCGGAAATGCGCGCGGTTCAGCTCGGCAATGCGATCGGCAGCCGGTTCGAAGTGACAGGCGGGTTGCGCGAGGGGGATCTGGTCGTCGTCCGCGGCAACGAAAGGCTGCGGCCCGGCCAGGCGGTGACCTATAAGGGCATGGTACAGAAGAAAGACAGCAAGGCTGCGCCGAAGCCGGGCAAGCCGAGTTAGGTCCAAGCGATGAACCTCATTCAGACCGCAATCGACCGGCCGGTCGCCGTGATGGCTGCGGTCATTCTCGCCGTACTTTTCGGTTTGGTGGCGCTGCAGACGATTCCGATACAGCTGACACCCGACCTGCGCCGTCCGGTCATCCAAATCTCGACGAACTGGGGCGGCGCCGCGCCGGCTGAGATCGAGCGGGAAATCATCAATCGTCAGGAAGAGGCGCTGAAGGGGCTCGAAGGGCTGAAGCGCATGGTCGGCCGGGCGCGCGACGGCAACGGGGAGATCACGCTCGAGTTCGATGTCAGTCAAAATATGGACAAGGCGCTGCTGCTCGTCGCCAATCGGCTGGACCGGGTCAACGGCTATCCGGACGAAGCGGATGAGCCGACCTTGCGGACGTCGGGGGCGGACGATAATTCCATTGCCTGGTTCCGGCTGACGCGCGCGGCGGAAAACGACAAGCCGATCCATACCTTCGGCGACTTCGCGACCGACGTCGTGAAGGAACGCATGGAGCGCGTGGCGGGTATCGGGCGCGTGGACGTCTATGGCGGTGGCGAGCGGGAAATGCGCATCGTCGTCGATCCGGCCAAGATGGCGCGTTACGGCCTGACGGTGCCGCAAGTGGTCGACCGCCTGCGGGCCGCGAATGCCTCGATCACGGGCGGCGATGTCGAAGAAGGCAAGCGTCGCTACATCGTCCGCACCGACAATGAGTTCAAGACACCCGAGCAGGTGGGCGCCGTGCTGCTGCGGTCGGAGCGGACAGTGGCGGGCGGCCGGATCGGCCGGGTGACGATCGACGATATCGCGACGGTGAAGTTCGATTATAAGGACCCCGTCGCGCGGATTCGGACCACCGGCGTCGAAGCGATCGCGTTAAGCGTCAAGCGCGAGACCGGTGCCAATGTCATCGAAACGATGCAGGGGTTGCGGGAAGCGGTCGCCGAGCTGCAGCAAAGCACGTTGCCGCGTGCCGGGCTTGAAATTCAGCAGCTCTACGATGAGACGATCTACATCGACTCGTCGATCGATCTGGTGATCCAGAATATCTGGGTCGGCGGCACGCTGGCGGTGATCATACTGCTGATCTTTTTGCGCTCGGCGCGCGCGACGACGGTTATTGCCCTCGCCATACCGGTTTCGGTTATCGCGTCCTTCGTCGCCATGGCCGGGCTGGGCCGCTCGCTGAACGTCGTTTCGCTGGCGGGCATTGCGTTCGCCGTCGGGATGGTCGTCGACGCGGCGATTGTGGTGCTCGAGAACATCTATCGGCTCCGCGAGCGCGGCCTGCCGGTCAAGCAGGCGGCCTATCAGGGCGCGCAGCAGGTTTGGGGTGCGATCCTGGTATCGGCCCTGACGACGGTTATGGTCTTCATTCCGATCCTGATCATGCAGCTCGATGTGGGACAGTTATTCCGGGATATCGCGGTTGCCATTTCGGTGGCCGTTCTCTTGTCGCTGATTGTTTCGATCACCGTCATCCCGGCGCTGTCGCAGCGGCTGTTGGGACATAGCGTCAAGCCGCCCGGCAGCGGTCTGCGGCTGCCCCTCATCGATCCGTTCGGTGCGTGGTTTGTCAGGATGGCGACGGGGCTCGCGGCGGCCGTTGTGCGTAATAAGGCTCTGGCGGTCGGTATCGTCGTGGTGCTTACCGTGACAACTGGGTTCGCGACCTGGCAGTTCCTGCCGAAACTGGAATATTTGCCAAAAGGCAATCAGAACCTGATCATCGGCTTCATCGTGCCACCGCCGGGCTACAATCTGCAGACGACGTCCGATATCGCACAAGACCTCGAAAGCGCCGTGCGGCCGCATTGGGTGGCGGAAACCGGTCCGGAATCCGCGCCCGGCGAACCGCCGAAGATGGAGCATTTCTTTTTCGTCACTTTCCGCGAGATGACCATTGTCGGTGCCCGCTCGATTGATGGCGGACGGGCGGAAGAACTGATCCCGGTTCTGTCGAAACCGGTATTCCGCGAACCGGGGACGTTCGGCAGCATGTCGCAACGGTCGATCTTCGGACGCGGCGTGCGCGGGTCCCGCTCGATCGACCTGGATATTTCGGGCCCGGACCTGGGCGCGGTCATACAGGTGGCGCTGCGGGCCGTGGGACATATGGGACAGGCGCTGCCGAGATCGGAAGGCAATCAGCTTCGTCCCCGTCCTGGGCTGGAACTGGGCGCGCCGGAAGTGCGCATCAAGCCGAACCCGGTCCGTCTTGCCGATAACGGCGTCAGCGCGCGCGATCTTGGCGATACGGTCGACGCATTCAATGACGGGCTACGGGTCGCGGAGATAACCGTAGGGTCGGAACGGATGGATTTGATGCTTGCCGGTCCGGATGCCAATGTCGGCGAGACGCAGGGCATCGGCAGCCTGCCGGTCGTGACGCGGGCCGGCTCGATCGTCCCGCTGCAATCGCTGGCAGAGGTCACCGTTACGTCGGGACCGACAGCGATCCGGCACGTCGAGCGGGAACGCACAGTCACGTTGGAGATCAAGCCGTCGGAAAAGCTCGCCTTGGGCGAGGCGCTGGAGATTTTGGAAAAGGAAGTCGTCGACAAGCTGCGGCAGAACGGTTTGCCGCCCGGTGTGCGGCTGCGCTTCTCCGGCGCGGCCGACAAGATGGTCGAAACCTGGAATGAAATGCGGGTCGACCTTCTGATGGCGCTGGTCATCGTGTTCCTGGTGATGGCGGTGCTGTTCGAGAGCTTTTTCTATCCGTTCATCATCATGCTGTCGGTGCCCTTGGCGACCGGCGGCGGCGTCGCCGGCTTGGTCGTGCTCAACCTGTTCTATTTCCAGCCGCTCGACATGCTGACTCTCCTCGGCTTCGTGATTTTGATCGGCATCGTCGTCAATAACGCGATTCTGCTGGTGCACCAGACGCTGTTCCACATCCGCGAGGAAGGGATGGCGCATGATGCGGCCATTGTCGAAGCGACGCGCAACCGGATCCGGCCGATCTTCATGTCTACCCTGACCAGCGTGATTGGCATGCTGCCGCTGGTCGTGTTCCCCGGCGCCGGGTCGGAGATCTATCGCGGCCTCGGTTCGGTGGTCGTCGGCGGGTTGGCGCTGTCCGCGCTGCTCACCCTGGCCATTGTGCCGCCGTTACTGGGGCTGTTCGTTGGTGTGCTCGAAAAGCGCCGCACTGGGCCGGCGCTCGATGGGGATTCCATCGCACGGCCCGCCGAATGACGACGAACTGTGATTTCCTTGTTATCGGCGGCGGAATCGCGGGGGCGTCGGCCGGCTACGAACTGGCGGCGCAGGGCAGCACGATCGTATTGGAGCGCGAGGATCAGCCCGGCTATCACTCGACGGGCCGGTCGGCGGCGCAGTTTACCGAGCTGTATGGGAACTATGTCATCCGTTCGCTCGCCCGGCTCAGTAAACCGTTTCTAGAAGACCCGCCCGACGGTTTTACGGAAAGTCCGATCCTGACGCCGCGCGGCGCACTGTTCGTCGCGACCGAAGCGCAACGCAAGCCGCTCGAGGCGTTTGTGAAATTCGCCGCCAGCGAGTCGGTGCCCGTTCATGAGTTGTCGCAAGCCGAAACCCTGGAGATGGTGCCCGTGCTGCGCCCCGAGGCGTTCCAATACGGTTTGCACGAACCCGACTCGACGGACATGGATGTCCACGCGCTGCATGGCGGCTACCTGCGCGGCTTGCGCGCGCGCGACGGGACGGTTGTGACCGAAGCGGAGGTGACCGCATTGTCTCGGTTGGACCGCCATTGGACGGTGGAGACCCGCGGCGGCGAGACGTATCGCGCGCCTGTGGTCGTCAACGCCGCGGGGGCTTGGGCCGACGTGATCGCCGGGTTGGCCGGTGTTCGTCCGGTCGGGCTTGTGCCGAAACGGCGTACGGCGATGCTGTTTGATCCGCCGGCGGATCAACAATGCGAGGACTGGCCGCTGGTCATCGACATGGACGAGCAATGGTATTTCAAG
The DNA here is from genome assembly GCA_012103325.1 of Alphaproteobacteria bacterium. Taxonomy (GTDB): domain Bacteria; phylum Pseudomonadota; class Alphaproteobacteria; order UBA8366. The sequence continues at coordinate 38,457 of WLWY01000010.1, read as the reverse complement.
CCGGATGCGGGAAACCTGTTGGGATCGCCGGCGGACGAAACGCCGATCGAGCCCTGCGACGTGCAGCCGGAAGAACTCGACATCGCGATTGCCGTCGACCGCATTGAACGGGTCGCGGCGTTGAAGATCGCGCGGATCAGCCACCGCTGGTCGGGCCTGCGCACCTTCGCTGCCGACAAGACCCCTGTCGTCGGCTTCGCGCCCGATGCGGAAGGCTTCTTCTGGCTCGCGGGGCAGGGTGGCTATGGCATCGAGACTTCGCCCGCCATGTCGGCTGCCACAGCAAGCCTTATCGTCGACGGAAAACTGCCTGACTCGTTCGGTGCCTTCGATTTCTCAACGCAGGACATCGGGCCAGAACGGCTTCTGTAGAGCGGATCAGGATTGATCGAACCCATTACTTGGGTTCGGTCGGTTCTGTGAATCCACTCTATCTTAATAGTTGAGAGCAGATTCACGCGATTATTGGATCGCCGCAGGCGATTCCAATCAATCCCGATCTGCTCTAGCCCTACAGTGCGTTCAACGGAATTTTCAGGTAGGCGACGCCGTTGTCTTCGACCGGGGGCAGATCGCCGCCGCGGATATTCACCTGCACCGCCGGCAGGATAAGCCCCGGCATGCTGAGTTCTGCATCCCGTGTCGAGCGCATAGCCGTGAATTCCGCTTCGTCGATACCGTCCTTTACATGCTTATTTTCGGCACGTTCCTGAGCGACGGTGGTTTCCCATTCGTAACCGCGGTCACCGGGCGCATAGTCATGGCCGACGAAGACTCTGGTTTCCGGCGGCAAGTCGAGAATGCGCCGGATCGAGCGGTACAGCGTGCCGGCGTCCCCGCCGGGGAAATCGCATCGCGCGGTGCCGAAATCGGGCATGAACAGGGTATCGCCGACGAACACCGCATCGCCGATATGATAGCTGACGCAGGCCGGCGTGTGTCCCGGCGTGTGCAGAACGGTCGCGTTCACGCCGCCGAGTTCGAACGTCTCGCCGTCCTTGAACAGGTGATCGAATTGCGATCCGTCGGACATGAACCCGTCATGCAGGTTGTACACGTCCTGAAAGGTCTTCTGCACAGCGCAAACCTGATTGCCGATGCCGACCGTGCCGCCAAGCGCGTCACGCAGATAGGGCGCGGCGGTCAGATGGTCGGCATGGACATGGGTTTCCAGAATCCAGTCGACGGTGAAATCCCGCTGCTGGACGTAGCTGATGATCTCGTCTGCTGCCTTCGATGCAGTTCGGCCCGACGCCTGGTCGTAATCGAGCGCGGAGTCGATGATCGCAGCGCGGCCCTGCGACGCGACGACATAAGTCGCGGTACAGGTTTGCTCATGAAAAAATGTGCGGATTTCGAGTGTATCCATCATGCCTCATCCTTCTTGGACGTATCCCCCCAGACACTGTCACGCAGGACTATAATCGCCGCCGTGGGCGGGCGCTATCGCCGAACCGGACTTGCGGCAATTTATCCCTTCTGCGCGTTGCCCAGCGTCGCAGGGGTCAGGCGGAAGAATTCGACAGCCTCGTCGAACCCCTTCAGGGCGCGGCGTTCCGGCGTCAGGGTGTAGGGCGTCAATATCGCCGATACCGCTGGATCGCCACGCAGGTTCTCCGAGAGGACGATATCGCCGCCTTCGCTTTCTTCCTGAAGGCGCGCCGCCATGTTGATGGTGGATCCGAAATAGTCGAGCCGCTCGTTCAGGGTAACCGCGATACAGGGTCCCTGATGTAGGCCAAGCTTGATGACGATATCTTCTCCGGCATGGGATTGGTTGAAGGTTTCAACGCTCCCTTGCACCTCCAGCGCAGATCGGACCGCGTCCGCCGGATCGTTGAAGGCAGCCATGACGGCGTCGCCGATTGTCTTGACGATGGCGCCGTTTTGCTTGCGGATCACGCCTGCGAGAAACGCGAAATGCTCTCGTACCAGGCGATAGGCGACGGCATCGCCAACCCGTTCATACAATGCCGTCGAGCCTCGCAGGTCGGTGAACATCAGCGTCACCTGAGATACGCCGACATCGTCGCCCGGGCGGAGAACCTGATCGGAAAACAGGTCGCGGAACGCCTGTAATGTCGTGACCCATTCGGCGGTAAGCGCGTCGCGAACCCATTCCCGCGATTCGATGATCAGCGTGCGTTTCCGTTCGGTCCGGTTCACCGCGCGTATTTCACCGTCTTGGGCCGATACCCCGACGCTTACGGTCTCGCCGTCGATCAGTACTTCTGGAAACGCGCCATCCGTATGGAGAATGTCTGCTTCGCCGCCAATTTCCAAAGTCCGCAAACGGTAGTCGCCGGGCGCGAGGATGGCAGGCACCGTCCGCGACTCGCCGGGCTCGAGCGCGATTTGGACTTTCACATGGGGTGTCGACATCGGCCCGAAGAGGCAAAACTCGCCGCTCAGGATCTCGCGGATTGCCGGGGCTGGGTGAAAGGTGAGCTCCACATTGCGTGCGAAGTCTCGGTCGTAGTCGATGTTACAGGAACTGCAATGCGCACCGCGGGGAAGCAGGTCCAGCGCCGCGACGGTCAGCTTGGCACCGCGGCATCGGGGACACAGCAGGTCCCAGCGTAGCTCCAGCAGCCCTTCCTTGACCGATTGCAGGCACATCTCGGTGGCTAGCCGCTCATTGACGTCCCAGCGGCGGGCCAGTTCCAGAGGGCGGATGCGTTCGAGGTCGACTTCCTGCGCCGACAGCATCCAGTCGGCAAGGCGTCGGGACAGGTCGTGATCGTTCCCCGAATCGGCGATCCGCGCCAGAATGCCGTCGAGGCGATTGCGGGTCTCTGGCGTCAGTGACGCCGGGGGCGTGTCGAACGGCATATCGCGCGCTTTCGCGGCCCATGCCTCCGCGCTTTTGGCGAGCGCGGTGAAAGTCTTTTCCACGCTAGAGAAGAACACAGTCTTCAGGATGGCCGTACCCAGGATATTGGCGGCACTGGCTTCCAGCGTGTAGTGGCCCAGCGCCCCGCCTGCGCCGTCGGGTTCGAGCCGCAGGGTCGCGGACAGCAGGCGCAACGGCCCCGCCGAAAAGACGCGGTCGTGTCGGAACCATTGCCCATCGACCCATTCGACGGGGATTTCCTCCCAGGCGAGATTGAATGGCCCTTTGCGGGCCTTGGCGAAGAAGCGGTTCGATCCGTCCGGTTGGGACACTTCCTCGATACGATGCTTGGGAAGGCCAGCGGCTTCGTTGAAACGCGCCGTGTCCGCCAGCGCCGGCCAAAGTGCTTCCGGTGGCTGCGCGAACCGCCATTCGAAGGTTTTTGTGTAGGTCTTGGCCATATTCGTTTGCCCTGCGCCAGCGGCTCGTTTGGGTGTTTCGCTGTCCGACTATATCGCAAAAAAGAAATACGCCGCTGCGAGTATGGTGGCGTTGCCCTCGCGCCGTTTATAGTTCCATTATCTCTTACCGAAGCGAGCGATCTCGCATGCCACCGGAAATTTCGACTTTTGCCCAAAGTCTTGGCGGTTCCACCGTGGTCGCGATGCGTCGCAAGGCCGATGCGCTGGAAGCCGCGGGTATGGAGATCGTCGACTTCGGCATCGGCGAGCCGGACTTCGATGTTCCGGAACCGGTGAAAGCGGCGGCGATAGCTGCCATTCAAGGCGGGCACGGCAAATATGTCGATCCCGCCGGTCTGCCGCAGCTGCGCGAGTCGATTTGCCGGTTTGAGAAGCAATGCCACGGGACCGATGCGCCACCGGAGAACATTGTCGTTACGAATGGCTCCTACGGCGCGCTTTCGATGATCATGCGCGCGATTCTGAACCCAGGCGATGAGGTTCTTTTGATCGAGCCGTGCTGGGGTCCGTACCGGCAAATGGTGCGGCTCTGCGGGGCGGTCCCGGTCGGCGTGCCCATGCCGACGGTGGAGGGCCGGTTCGTTCTGGAAAAAGAACCGATCGCAGATGCCTTAACCACACGCACGCGGGCGATCATCGTCAATACGCCGTGGAATCCGACCGGCCGGGTGTTGTCGCGCGAGGAACTGACTGCCGTTGCCGCTGTGGCGGAGCGTCACGATCTGTGGATTGTCGCTGATGAGGTGTATAGCGAGCTGATTTATGACGGCGCTGAACATGTGTCGGTCGCCACCATTAGCCCGGAAACAGCCGCGCGATCCGTCATCGCCAGCAGCCTGTCGAAATCCTTCGCGATGACGGGCTGGCGGCTCGGCTACTGCATCGCACCGCCAGACCTCGCGGCGGTGCTGACGAAGATCAACCACACGACGACCCGGTGTGCGCCCAGCATCGTCCAGCACGCGGCGGTGGCGGCGTTCGAGGAGGGCTTGCCGTCTGTCGAGGCAATGCGCGACGAATATGCAAGGCGCGCCAGAGCGGTTGCCCGCGGTCTCAATCAGATAGAGGGCGTTATCTGTCCCGTGCCGGAAGGAACTTTCTATGCCCTGGCGCAGATCCCGGAACAGTGGGGCGGCAGTGCGGCCGTCGCCGACGATTTGCTGACAAAGGCCGGGGTCATCGTGACACCCGGGGCCGCCTACGGGCCATCGTGCGAGCACTATATCCGCCTGTCTTTCGCCACCTCTATGGACATTATCGAAGAGGGGCTGACACGCCTGCGTAGGGCCTTGCCGCCGTCTTAATCCGCCGCGCGCGGATCCAGCGCGTCCTGCAAGCCGTCGCCCAGGAAATTAAAGGCGATTACGGTCACGAAAATCAGCAGGCCCGGCCAGACCGCCAATTGTGGCGCCGACCAGATCAGTTCCTGCGCGTTGGTCAGCATGTTGCCCCAGCTCGCCACCGGCGGCTGAATGCCAAGACCGAGGAAGCTCAGCACCGACTCGAACAGGATGATGTTCCCTACCGATAACGTGGTCGCCACGATGATCGGCGATACGGCGTTGGGCAGGATATGGACCCGCATGATACGCCCGCCGGTGGCGCCCTGCGCCACGGCGGCGCGGACGAACTCGCGCTGTTTGAGCGTCAGGGTTTCGGCCCGCACTAGCCGCGCGACCGTCGTCCAGCCGACGACGGAGATGATTGCGATAATCCGGTAGAGGCTGACGTCCTCGGATTGCGTCACGCTGTCCGGCAAGCCCAGCTTGGAAAGGTCGATCGCGGCGAGCACGATCAGCAACGGCAGCAGGGGCAGCGAAATGACGCCGTCGGTGAAGCGCATGAGAATGGCGTCGAAGCGGCCGCCGTAATAGCCGGCAAACACGCCGATAGCCGTGCCGATGATCGCCGAGGCCAATGCGGCGGCGACCGCGACCGCCAACGATACGCGGCCGCCATGCAATAGCCGCAAGAGAAGATCGCGGCCGATTTCGTCGGTCCCTAGCGGGTGCTCGAAAGACGGCGGCTGGCTGCGCTGGAACAGATTGGTTGTCTCCGAATCGAGGCCGAGCAGACTTTCGGCGACCGGTGCGCCAATCGACAGCAAGGCCAGCAGCAGCAAGGCGACAAGGCTGCCGACCGCCAGCCGGTGCTGCAGAAAGCGCCGCCCCATGCGGCGCGCGATGCTTTGCGGCCGGCTCATTGCTGTTGCTCCCGGCCAGCGAGACTGACTCTGGGGTCGAGCCAGACATAGCCGGCATCGGCCAGGAAATTGCCGATCAGAGTCAGCCCCGTTGCGAACAGCAGTCCGATCAGCGCCAGATTGTAGTCGTTGCCCAATATCGCGTCGTAAATCATTTTGCCCATGCCATGCCACGCGAACATGGTCTCGGTAATCAGGGCGCCGGAGAACAGGCGGCCGAAACTCAAACCAACGATGGTCACCAGCGGCAGTAGCGCATTGCGCAATGCGTGCCCGGTGACGACCCGGGTCATCGACAGACCCTTTGCCCGCGCCGTTCGGATAAAATCGTACCGCAAGGTCTGCAGCATGCTGGCGCGAATGAAGCGGGTGAAGTCGCCGACCGACGCGATGGTCAGCGTGATGACCGGAAGCACCAAATGGTGCAGCCGGTCGAGGAAGCTTCCGTCGCCGACGGTTTCCATCCCGCCGGCGGGCAACCATTTGAGCACGACGGCGAACAGGATGATTAGCAGCAACGCCAGCCAGAAGGGCGGCATGGATATGCCGGCGAAGCAGGCGAGATTCACGATATAGTCGGTTTTGGAATAGGGACGCAGCGCGGCATAGACGCCGACAGGAACGGCGATTGCCAGCGACAGAATAAGGCTGATGCCGAGCAACAGGACGGTATTGCCGATGCCGCCCGCGATCACGTCGATTGCTGGTTTACTATGGTTGCGCGAATAGCCGAAATCGCCCTGCATCGCGTTGCCGAGCCAGGCGAGATAGCGGTCCAATATCGGCTGGTCGAGGCCGTGCAGCGCCTTCAGCCGTTTCGCATCGGCCGGGGTCAATTTCGGATCTCCTTGGATCATGAGATCGATAGGATCGCCCGGCATCAGCCCGATTAGCCCATACACGGCGAACGACAACACCAGGAGGACGATGATGCTTTCGAACAGACGGCCGGCGATGTAGGGAAACATCGGCGGCTAACTTACTGCTCTGCGTGCCAGTTTTCGATCCATAGCGCACTGGAGAACTGGTGACCGGTTGGGACGATGCCCTTCAGCCATTTCGGGACGATATAGGCGTTGGCGCGGAAATACAGCGGCAGGACCGGCAGCGCCTCGGAATAGATCCGTTGCAAACGGCTCCAGAGCGCCAAGTTCTCTTTCTCGCCGCACACCGTTTCCATATCCTCGATCACCGTGTCGATCTCTGGGTTCTTGAAGCCGGTATAGTTCTGTCCCGACCAGCCATTGTCGGCGGACGGGATCTGGTCGGAATGCAACGTCGTGCGCGGTATGTTCCGTGGCGCGGATATCCAGGCGAACATCGCCATATCGCGGAATTTGCGGTAACTGACCGTATCGCCGAAGAAGACACGGGCTGGCTCGTTGCGGATACGGAGGTCGACGCCGACCTGGCGCAACTGGCTTTGCAGAACCTGCTGAATCAGTTCGCGCGACTTGTTGCCCGCTGTCGTCATCAGTTCGAGCTGTAGGCGCTCGCCTTTGGCGTTATGGCGAACCCCTTTGCGCATTTGCGACCAGCCCGCGGCGGCGAGCAACTCCTTGGCACGCTTCGGATCGTAGGCGTATTTCGAAATTTCCGGCTCGTAGACTTCGTCGAGCGGATTGGTCTGGCCGTGCGCGACGGGCTGGTGTCCCTGGAACAGTTGCTGATTGATCGCATCGCGGTCCATCGCGTGCAGCAGGGCGCGGCGCACCCGCACGTCGGCAAACACCGGGTTGTCGAGATTGAGATCGATATGTTCGTAGATCAGGCCCGGCTTGTAGGTGAAGTCGAACGTGTCGCCGTGGCGTTTCTGAAAGGCGAGCGCCTGGTCCACCGTCAGACCCAATTCCCCGGCGATATAGTCGATATCGCCCGACAGCAGGTTCGCGGTGAGCGCGGCGGTGTTCTCGATCGCCTTGACGATGATGCGCTTGAAGGCGGGCTTCTTGCCCCACCATTTCGGATTTTGCTCCAGCGCGATATAAGAGCCGGCGACGACCTTGGAAACCCGGTAGGGGCCGTACCACAGCCCGGGATTGGTCGTGTCGGTTTCATAGGCGCTGCGGTGCCGGTATTCGGCAGGGTCGGCGAAGTTCGGCCGCTCGATATGCGCCGGCAACAGCCCCAGATCGGCGATCCCCGCATAATCGCAGGTCCGTTTGTTGACGTGCAGAGTGAAGGTCTTGTCGTCTTTTGCCTCGACCTTGGTGATCCGCTTGTACAGTTCGGAGTTTCCGAAACCGCTCTTTCGGTTCTGCCCGGCCTCGACGGTGAATTGCACGTCCTTCGTGGTGATCGGCACGCCGTCGCCCCACACGGCGTCGGGGTGGATGGTGTAGGTGACGGCGATGCCGGGCTTGCCGTCGGCGGTCAGTTCGTTCACGGCGCGGCCGTTCTCGTAGCTCGGCAGTACGGTGCACAGCAGACACACCAGCTTCCAGTCGGCGTCGTAGACCGTAAGTTGCCGCCGCGCCATCGCCAGCACATAGGATTTCGCCAGCATCGATTCGATGTTTGGGTTGAAGTTGCGCGGAAACTGGCTGATGCCGATGACCAGCGTGTCCTTCGCTGCCGCCGGAAAGGTGACGCCGAGTAGAAAAATCAAGGCCAGTCCAATACGCCGCATTTTGTTGTCCTTATCCTGCCGATCCGAATTCCGGTTTTGTCTTTATCATCGAGTCCCGTTCCTTGATACCGCCCCACCAGCGGCGCAGGTTTGGCGTCGATTGCGTGATGGTCTCGCCTTCCGGCGTCATGAGGAAATAGGCATAGTTCGGCGCCAGATGCAGATCGGCGAGGCTGAGCGCATCGCCGACGAGAAACGCCCTGCCGCCGATAAATTCCTCCAGCACGCCATACGCCTTTTCCGCCGCCGGGACCGCAGCCGCGATCACCGCTTCGTCCGGCGCGCGGTCGAGCATCGGGGAGACGAGACGTTCGATGACGATCTTGCCGATGGCGGGACCATAGGCGTAGCTGTCCAGCAGGCTGCAGATCTGCGTCATCCGCGCGCGGCCTTTTGCGTCGTTCGGCTGCAGCGGCGGCCCGTCGAACGCCTCGTCGATATAGCGGCAGATCGCGACCGTTTCGTAGAGCCCGAAACCGTCATGAGTGAAGGCGGGCACCCGTCCGAAGGGGTGGCGGGCGAGCTGTTCGTCGGGGAAACCTTCCATGAAGTCGAACTGGTCGAGGTCGTATCCGACGCCTTTTTCCTCGAGCGCGAGTCGCGCCGTGCGCACATAAGTGCTGTAGGCGGGCCCATGTAGGATCGGTTTGCCCATGACGCGTCAGATATCCGTGCGCTCGTCTTCGAGCGCCTTGCGTTCGGTCATGTTGAAGCGCCCGTCATAGATCGGCCGCCCGCCGGTCGACGGCCCCTGATACTGCACGAACAGCATCAGCCCGCCCGTTTCGGTCGACAGATCCTCTTCGTAATGCGGGTCGGGATGGAAGATCATCGTGCCGGGCGTGTAGGTCTTGCCGCCGATATCGAACGTGCCTTCCAGGATATACCAGACCTGCGCGAAGTCGTGCCGGTGCAGTGGATGGTGCGAGCCGGGGTCGTAGCGCACCAGCCCGGCGTTCGGTTCGGTCGGCCGATCCGGATTAGGGTGCAGCAGCATCTTGCCCAGCTGTCCCGGCCAGCGGATCGTCTCCCACTCCCGGTCGTCGATATGGATCGCCTCCATCGGTTGATGTTCCTGCTTGGCCATGACGCCACCTCCTTGGTGTTTCAATTCTGACGGTCTAGTCTAGTCGGAGTCCGCACAAAGTATCGAGAGGATTGTAACGTGACCCATGTCCGCTATATGGACCGAATACGCGACTACTACATCGCGCAGGGGTATGAGAAGCCGTACCGCTGGGCGCATTTCGAGGACGTGCCCTTCACGCCGCTGAAGAAACCGCTGGCGGAGAGCACGGTGACGCTGATTTCCACCTCCGATGTGTCGATCCGGCGCGAGGAAGGCGAAGAACTCACCGCCGCGGAAACCACCGTCGGCGAAGTCTATTCCGTGCCGTGGGATACGCCGCTCGAGCGGCTGTACAGCCGGCAGGAAAGCTTCGACCGTTATGCGACCAATCTGGACGACCTGAACTCCTATCTGCCGCTGACCCGCTTGCAGGAATATGTCGAGGCGGGGCGCATTGGCGCCGTGACGTCGAACTTTCATAACGTCAATCGCGGCTACAGCCAAAAGCTGATGAACGACACCTCGGCCCCGGCGATGCTGGAGAAGTGCCGCGACGAGCGGGTCGATATCGCCGTCATGACACCCGTCTGACCCGTCTGTCACCAGACCGTGAGTCTGGTTGCAAGGCATCTGGAAGAAAACGGCATCCCCACCGTCATCATCGGTGCGGCGCGCGACATCGTCGAGCATTGCGGCGTGCCTCGCTTCGTCTTCACGGATTTCCCGCTGGGCAGCCCCTGCGGCGAACCGTTCGATACGGACATGCAGCATCGCATTGTCGGCGAAGCGCTCGACCTGCTGGAGACGGCGGAGGCGCCGCGCGCGACCGTAACCATGCCCCTGGTCTGGACCAAGGGCGAGGCGTGGAAGGAAACGGTCTTCACCGTGGATCAGCCGTTCCTTTCGGGCGAGCAAATCAAGAACTGGGAAGCGCGCAAGCAGCGCTACCGCGACAACAAGGCGTAAAGGATAAGGCGGCCGCCGCGTGTCGCCGCCTTTTCACCGGGGGATTTATGACCAAGGAAGACTTCACGCTCGGGATGAAAACCGAGCGGATGACCGACATTGCGTTGGCGTTCAAGCAAACCGGCGCGATGCTGGCCGCTATCGAAATGGAACTGTTCACCCATATCGCCAAGGGGGCCGGGACCGTTGCGGAGATTGCGGCCGCGCTCGGCATCGATGCGGAGAAGGCGGACCGGCTGCTCACCGCCTGCAAATCGATGGATCTGGTGCGCGAAGTGGACGGAAAGCACGAGAATTTCAGCGATGTCGAGCGCTATCTGGTGAAGGACAGCCGCACCTATTTCGGCGACTATCTGGATTACATGGCGCATCGCGACTACAGCGCCTGGGAAGACATCGCCGACAATCTCACGGCCACGGCGGAATCCGACGAAGACGACGACCGCACCTATCTCAGCATGATGCAGGACCCGGCGACCGCGCGGGAGTTCACCGAGGCCGGGTACGAGGCGTCGATCGGTCTGGGCCACAAGCTGGCCAAGGAGTTCGACTTCTCGCAGTACAAACGCTGGCTCGACCTTGGCGGCGGCTCCGGCTGTTACGCCATCGCAGCCTGCGAGCGTCACGAAGGTTTTACGGTGACGGTGCTGGACCAGCCCAACGTCATCGCCGTCGCGCGCGAATTCATCGACAAGCACGGCCTTACCGAGCGCATCGACACGACGCCCGGCGAGTTCTTCGGCCCGGAATACCCGACCGGCTACGACCTCGCTACCTACATCACCCCGCTGCAGGGCTACATGCCGGACAAGGTGATCGCCGCCCTGGCCAAGGCGCGTGACGCACTGCAGCCCGGCGGCACGGTCCTGGTCGTCGACTACATGTTGAAGGACGACAAGACCGGCCCGCTGGACCCCGCCTTCGTCAACCTGTTCGGCGTGCGCGAAGGCCGCTATCTCGGCCGCGTCAACACCGGCGCGGAATGGGCGGAGTTCATGACCGAGGCGGGCTATGTCGACGCCGAGTACCGCTGGTTCACGCCGCACCAGCTCGGCCTGATTACGGCGCGCAAGCCGGGGTAGGGGCGCGAGTAAACTGGGTTTTATCCAAAGCGCGGTGGTGCCGCCTCGCCTTGGTGTCCTCCGAAACTGACATCGACGGCCGGATGTAAGGTGTCTCGAGAACGCCGGTGGCTTGGCCGAATTGATCTATATCAATGCGCTTTGCTCGCGCACGGGCCTACGGGAATAAGGTTGGCAATGTCCCCTATTTGCCAAACGCACAAGAAACAGCGTTCGAGGGGAGGCCATAATGTTACTGAAATCCATAGTGTCCGCGGCGGTTTTTGCGCTCTTCGCCATGGTGGGACCGGCAGTGGCCGGTGTCATCCTCGAGAAGCTGCCGGCGCCCAACATCTTCGACCCTCGTCCGACGTCTCTGCTCTCAACCGTAGGGTTGAGCGGCCGGCAGGGGTCCCAGCAGGCCGCCGACAATTTCACCCTCGGTTCCGATCAGTCGGTCGCGGCGGTCCGATGGTATGGCGGCCTGTTCGATGACGGCGGCCAACCGGTCAATGGAACGCCGGCCGCGTTCGTCATCGAGTTCTTCGCCGATGCTGGCGATCAGCCGTCCGTGACGCCGTTCTTCAGCGAGACCGTCGGCGGCGTAATCGGCGGTGGGTCGGGTTTTTTCGACGGCGCCACAGAGATCCTGGTGTTCGAGGCGCCGCTCGCCGCAAGCGCTGCCCTTTCCGCCGGTCAATCCTGGCTTTCCGTTCGCTCCAGCGATACGAACGACTTCTTCTGGCACATTGCCGCGTTTAACGCCGACCTGCCGTTGGAACCCACCTTCTTCCGCAACGGTGATGGCGAAGACTGGGTTGCCGGCGCCAGCGCGAATGACGGGCGCAACGAGCTTGCCTTCGCTCTCCTCGATGGTCACGCCGACGCCGTTCCCGAGCCCGCGCCGTTTGGCCTGATTGGCCTCGGCCTCGCCGGTCTCCTCCTCTCGCGGCGATGGCGGCAGATGCCGTCGCGCCCGCGTTGATCGAAAAGCACAGGCTGATCACGGCACGCAAGCCGGGGTAGGGGCAGGCGAATGAATCGGCTATTCTTCCGGTGAAGATTTCAGCGGAGGAGTTCAGCGTGACCGGCATCGCACCCACTGCGGATTACATCGCGCATTATGCGGCGTTGCGTCCGAACGATCTCGCCGTCATCGATGAAGGCCGAAACATCACCTTCGCGCAATTTCACGCGGATGTGCGGCGCTTTGGGCACTTTCTGAAAAACGCCGGCGTCAAGCCGGGGCAAACGGCGGCCATTGAGTGGACGTCGCTGTATGAACATTGGCTGCTCGTGCTCGCCCTTGAGGCGCTTGGGGTCGCGACATTCTCCTATACGAAACAGGAAGTGCCGGCGTACTGGCCGTTCCTGAAAACGGTCGACCTCATCGCCTGTTCCAAGGAGGCGATTCCGAAGGATTGCGGCCCTGTTCTGCTGCTGGCGGAAGATCAACTGGCGAAGATATTCGCGCTCGTGCTGGAGGCGGAAGAAAGCCACCGCCTTCTGGCGCCCGAGACACCGGTACGCATTCAATGCACCTCCGGCACGACCGGTGCGGCGAAACGCATGGTCCGCATCGCGCGGGTCAACGAATTTCGGGTGCAGCAATACCAGAACAAGGAAGGCTACACGCGGCATTCCCGCTATTTCCTGACGCATCCCTTTTCCGTGCAGGCGATCTACGGCCGCGCGACCGCCTGCATTCGGATGGGCGGCACCTGCATCAGCGCCGCCGGCGACCCCTTTCAAACCATATCGGATTACGGGGTCACGCATCTGTCCGTCCTCCCCACCGTGCTGGCGAAGATGGTCGCCGCACGGCCGGCGTTGTTTGCGAAACCGGAGAGTTTGACCGTCTCGACCTTCGGCGCGCGCGTACCGGACGGTCTCCGCGGCCGCCTCTTACAAGGCATCGCGACGGAACTGATCGAGAGCTACGGCACAAACGAAGTCGGCTCGATCTGTACGATCGGACCCGACGGCGCCGGTGTCGTCGTGCCCGGCGTCACGGTCGAGATCGTCGATGAAAACGATAACTCGCTGATCGGCCAGGCCGGCCAGGTCCGCGTGAAGAGCCCCGGCGCCGTGAGCGGGTACGCCGACGATCCCGACGCCACCACCCGGATGTTCCGGAACGGCTGGTTCTACCCGGACGACCGCGGCATCATGCCGGACGCGCGCAGGCTCACGCTGCTGGGACGGACCGACGACCTCGTCAATATCGGCGGCATCAAGATAGATTGCCAAGTGTTGGAAGAACAGCTGCGCCGCACCGTCCCGGCGCAAGACCTCTGTGTAACCACCCTCGCCAAACCGGATGGGACGGACCAGCTATGCGTTGCGTTCGTGCTGGACCCGGCGGCGAAACTGGAAGAGATGAAAGCCCAAATCGCCCCCGTCTTACCGCCGAATTTGGGGGAGATACGGCTGCTAATGTTGGATAAAATCCCAAGAACCGAGGCGGGCAAGGTGCAGCGAGACGCGCTGCACGGGTTGATTGAGACGCGGCACGCCGGCGCGTAACAACCTCGCGCTCACGCCAAAATGATGCCCCATATCAGCACCATTCCGATCAGTGCGATGAAAACTGCAGCCGAGCCCATATCCTTTGCCCGCTTCGAAATGGGGTGAAATTCCCACCCTATCCGATCGACAACGGCCTCGATCGCGCTGTTGAGAAATTCGACGATGAGCACCAGCAGGACCGAGCCGATAAGCAGCGCGTGCTCGATTGCATTGTCGCCGTACCAAAGCGCCAGCAAAACGAAGATTATGACAAGGGTGCATTCTCTTCGAAACGCGTATTCGAATTTTGAGGCAGCGGGTAATTCCGTGGTGGAGAAGCCGAAATTATTCAGAAGGTGTCGCACGGTCCGGTCACTCCCAATGATGTTTTCCAGCGGAAAAACATTCGATGCGCTTCCTGGGCCTGAGCGACGGCGTCGCGAGGAATTCCCGGTTGTTGTCACGCTGCATCCTTCTCCGGTAAGGCCGCCACAACGACGCGCGCGCAATCGCTGAGACGCTTGCAGAACAGAGACATAGCGCCGCGCGCTTCGCGGCGGCTATCCGCCGGATGCGCTTAATACGTTTGTAATATGAATCTGTGCCGTCTTTGATAAACGGCTTACCTGAGAATTAGCTTAGCTTATTCCCTATTTTACGGTCTGTTCCCTTCGAGCAAGACGATGTTGCCGTCCTGAAATTTTCGTTGTCGATTGTAGGGAGGCAGGCCATCCGGAAAGTAGGCGCACACGGCGTCGGATCCGCGATGTCTTCATCGCAAGCACCGTAAAATCTTACAGAAAAACGCTACACGCGCAGCCAGCGCCTCCAGCAGGCGCATCAGCTCAAGACCCGGCGATTGAACGAAAATTGCAAGTTAATTTAACGTGGATATCAAGCGAAGCGCCATTTTTGCGCCCATGATGATTACGCAATGTCGCCGATGGATGGGGACGTTTTGCACCCCTCCCAGGGTGCCCCGCGTTCGGGCGCAACGGGTAATTTATTAGAGGATCGATTTCATGAGCAATCATTTCAAGCGTGTGTTCCATGTGGCGGCATTCGGCGCGGGTATCCTGATCGGCATCGCCGGGGCCGCGAACGCGACGCCCTTCTCCTTGGACTGGAGCACGGAACTCGCCGCACTGCCGGCAACGACGGGCTCCCCGTTGTTCGATACCGAGACGTCGTTCCTGCTGGAAACCCTCAGTGGCGATGACTTCAACGTCGCCGACTTCTCCGGACAGATCGGGGCCGGACACCCGACGGCGAACCAGTTCTCCCGGCTTCGGCGGTCGACAGGCGATGAGTTCTCCATAAGCGCCTTGAGTTTCGGCGCGCTGGGGAGTGGTGGGTTTACGCTTAACTGCTTCGCGACCGATTTGGATGGCGCCTCTCACAATTGCAGCGTCGGTGTCGGCCCCAGCATTGGCGGCAGCCAGACGTTCAACGTTTTTGTCCCGAGTCTTATCGGCGGCACTCGCCCCCTGACGGAATTGATTTTCGATACGGGATCGTTCAACGACGTCTTCCTCCTCGCCGCAGCGGGCGACGACGATCCCTGCGGTACGAATCCGTCTCTGTCGGGCTGTCCGGTTGAAACGATCGACAACGGGAATGGCAAGTCGGTGCCGGAACCGGGCGCGCTTGCGCTGTTTGGGATCGGCATGGCCGGGTTGGCCTTCGCCCGGAGACGCCGGAGCGCTGTGGCATAACGGCGAATTGGCCCGGTAGTGTGGTCTCGCGCCGGGGAACCTATCGGCGATGCGGACAGCCGGACTTTTCAATTAATGCGGGCATCGGTAGGATGACCTCCTGCAAAGAGAGGTGCCCGGTTTATGATCAAGTTCAAAGGTTATTTCTTAAGTTGTTTCGCTGTGGTCGCGGTGGCCCTGGTCCCCGCCTGGCCCAGCGCAGCGGCGACCGAAAACGACGATGGTACCTTCACGCAGCTGGCGCGAAGGGCGCCGCCGCCTGCCGGCTTCCGTAAACTGACGGGGCTGCAGATACAACGCCTGGTCATAGCGCTGGGCAAGGCCAACCACCCCGATAGCGACCAACATGCGAGTAACACCGACTGGGTTATCCATTTCAAGCGGAGCCGCCGCGCCGACCGGGGTAAGGTCGATTTCGTGTCCCCAACGGCGGATAGTTTCGGCACCTGGCACGTCAAACGCAATAAGCTTTGCATTCGAGTCAAAGGCGGCGACGGCTGGGACGGCAATACGGTCCCACATCAGCCTCATCACGGCTGTTTTGCCGTCTATGTACACCCAAAGAAAGGGGAGGTCGTCGCGTACTTACCGAGAATGAGGCTCTACCGTTTTGTGATGGCGGAAGACGCGGCAGATGCGATTGCCAAGGTTTTGCCGAAACGCTAGCGCCCGCGAACCCCAGCACGGCAAGGCCGCCGCCGATCGCGCTCCTGTCTGCTGAGAAGAAAAAGGGGACAGAGCCTTTTTGCTTCATCCGCCGGTTAGGCGCGCTTCAATGCTATGCAATCGGACTGACACGGTCCAACACCATCCTTTTGCTTCTCGCCAGGCCGGTGAAACACGGATTTGGAAGGCGAAATACTAGCATTGGCAACGCCTTCCGGGCCTTTTGCGATTTCAGCCTTGCCATTCACGATAATGCCATAACCGCCGGATTGAAGAGGTGGCCAAAAAAGGGACACGTTTGGCTGGGCGACAATGTTCTTCTGCGCGCTACGGCCCAGCGAACAATTGAGGGCGGCACCCTTAAGCTCGATCGTCACGCTACTTGTGTGGGGACCATCATCGCCGACGGTAATCAAGTATGCATCAAGACCGTAATCGTTGAGTGCATTTTCCAGCGTTGTTTCTGTCATTTCCGCAGTTTCCTGTTTGGTCTTCAAGAGGCAGGCAAGAGAGGATGTGTAATTAAACTTACACTAATCCAGGCGTCTACCGTAAGGCGTCAAAACGAAAAGGGCTCTGAGCTAACCCGGAAATTTGTACTCGATAGAATAATGCAGCGACTAATTAAGGGTGGCGGGGGAGAACAGCACGCTAAATTGCTCGCACCAGATAACGACGGATTTGTATTTGGAGAGATCGACGTCTGCGGGGATATCGTAGTTCTGGTCGCCGATGTTCCCTTTCAGCCGGCCGAGTGAGTGCCATTTGCTTTCCGTTACATCCGATGCCGATGCAATGCCCGGTTTCGCGACCAGCCAGACCTTGAGGTCCGGACCGTTCGTCACCTCGAAGTCGCTAAGTCGCAAGGTCTTCCGACCGTCGCTACCCTCATAGATCGTGGCGGTGCCGCGCCCTTTATGCGCGCCGTCGGCGTCGGTAAATGTTCCCGTTGTGAGGATCTTCGCCGTATCCGCGGTGGAAATCTCTTCGGCAACCTCGATATCGATCCATAACGGGCTGGCCAGGTACCAAAAGGCGTTTCCAAGAACGAAGCCAATCGAACCTGAAACGATTGCGACCACTATCAGCTTTTTCATCGCAGTTACCCTTTCGCATGCTCTCGGCGCGTGCCGGAGTCGTATGTCCATCGACCTAAAATTAAAGGCCGGAGAACGTCTCAGGCGTACGTAGGGATCTGCCGGCTTAATCCCTAATCACGTTGATTTGTGTCTATCGTGAGGGGTGTCTAACGAGGCGGATTCAGGCTGTATGAATAGCCCCGAGTTTTCTAGACACCCTCGGTTTCTATTCCCTTCTGCCGTTCGAACTCGACGGGCGACAGCATCCCGTTTCTCACATGCTTGCGTTTCGGATTGTAGAACATTTCGATGTAGTCGAACACGTCTTGTCGGGCTTCGGCCCTGGTCTTGTAGGTCCGGCGCCGTATCCGTTCGCGCTTGAGCAGGTTGAAGAAGCTCTCGGCCACGGCGTTGTCGCACGATTGGGGTCAGGTCTTGCAATCATACATTTGATCGATTTCTCAGCACTGCTTTTGCAGGTCGATATTGTCCGCACAAATGCGTGATTGCAAGACCTGACCCCAATCGTGTGACCCCAATCGTGGTGTGACCCAGTGTTTCTCGTGTTTCACAAATCAGACGTGGTTCCGATTTGGCATCGACGGACTTTTTAGCCAGGAACCGCTGTTCGATTGTGTCTACGCGGTCTACTGACCAAAGAGAAACGGCGGCTCGAAGGCCGCCGTGCTATCCCCTCTCTGGGTGACTATTAAGGTCGGCTATGCAGTCTTGCGCCACCGCCGCGCCCAACCGAGGCCGAAGAGGCCCGCGCCCAAAAGCGCTAGCGTTGCCGGTTCCGGAACCTCAATCCCGTCGGCATCGACGACGATATTGTCCAAGGAAAACCCACGATCGGCTGCTCCATCGCCGGTCCGCAAACCCGAAATATCAAGCTGAGTCAGAATGGAAGAGGCCCAAAATCCGGAAAGAGCACCGGCCTGAAAGTCAGCTACGCCACCGTCTCCATCATTGATATTGTCAAGAAACAATGTCTCGCCTACCGTGCCGCCACCGGTGACAAAACCGGTCAATAAGATCTGATCGGCATTGTCGTCATTATCAATGTTTACGAACTCAGCGATATCCAACGACAGCAATCGAAACGTGAAGCCACCATCGCTTGTCATGCTGATGGGATTGCCAGAGGCGGGGCCGATACCTATACCGCCCGCCACCAACGACCGCGTACCGTTCGATGCGCATGCAATACAACCGCCATTCAGAGCTGATGCGACTCTGCCGGTTGCCGGCGCAAGTGTAAAACCTTGGCTTGATAAACCAGGAGCGCCAAGGACCAGGCCAGGCCCAAGATCTTCAAAATCGACATTGACGACCACCGCCTGCGCGGCTCCCGCCATTGTGAACAAAGCGACCGCAACCGCGCCGCCAAGAAATTTCCTAAACATTGCCCCCGCCCTCCTCGCCTCTTAATACGATACCCCACACATGCAAATTTCATTCCAAAAAAAACATTTCGTATTATCAATACGTTACCAATTTAGCGAATTTCAATGTGTAAAGAAGCCCGACAGGCAGTTCACGGTCCCCAGGCCGGATAACTCTATAATCAATTGGAATCATTTAGATATTTTACCGAACGCGGCGATCACGCCGATTGTAAAGAATTCCGGCAGTTTGAACCCAATTTGCAACCACACGCTGGCTTGTTAGCGCTTCGCCATGGGTTGTTGAATATCTCAAGCGGGTCGATATGCGAAATCTTATTCGTGAGTGCCGAAAGTAGATCGGTGGATTCAGGTTGGAAGTGCACTATCTAAGGCCTCTGCCTACCTTCCTGATCCCAGCCATCGTCCGGATAGCGCTTCCAACGCTTGCAGCCATTCTGCGCAGCCAACCGCCCTTCACCCCTCCAGCGTATAAACCGCCACCGGCGCATTCACCCCGCGCACGGTCGCCTCGCCGATACGCTGTGCCGCGGCACCCGACATCAGATCCGCCGTGCTTTCGGTGAACAGGACCGAGGTGCCATACGTTTTGTTCATCTCTTCCAGCCGGGCGGCGAGGTTTACCGCGTCGCCGTAGACCGTGTAGCTCTGCCGGCCGCCGCCGCCGATATTGCCGGCCATGACGTTGCCGGTGGCGACGCCGATGCGCACCGACAGGTCGCGGCCGCCGAAGCGCTGGTTGTTGACGGTGGCCAGGATGTCGTGCGCGGCGCGCACCGCGTGGGTTGCGTGGTCGGGGTCCTCGACCGGCAGGTTGAAGGTCGCCATCAGCGCGTCGCCCTGGAACTGAGTGACGATACCGTTGTGACGGCCGATGATCTCCGTTGCACTGTCGAAGAACTGGTTGATCACCGCCATGGTGCCGCGCGCGCCGGCATGTTCCGTCATCTGGGTGAACTCGGCCAGATCGGCGAACAGCACGGTTGCCGGTCGTTCCACCGGGGCGAGCGCGCCTTCGTCGGCGACCATCGCGGCGACGACGGATTCCGGCACGTAGCGGCCGAAGATCTGCGAGATCGCAGCGCGGTCGCGCTCCGCCTCCAACTGGCGGCGCACGGTGGCGCGGGCGCGGCGCATGACGATGGCGATCAGAACCGCGACGACCAGGAAGGTGAGGATTTCTTGAAAGACCGCGCCGATTGGCGCGAAATTCGGGCTGAAGAAGACGGCGTAGAACTGCTCCTGCGTCGGGTCGGGTGGGATGTCGCTCCAGTTCAGGACGGTGGGTTCATCCCGAACGCTCCAAGCATAGGCGCCGAGCCAGCCGAGCGCGCCCGCCATGCCGGACCAGACCAGCATAGCCGGCGAGAAGCTGAACGCCGCCACGGCCAGTATGATGAAATAATATTGAAAGACGCCGAATCGGAAGATTGCCATCTGCGGCAGGTCGGCGGTCGGGAATGAGTCGCCCAGAATCACGGCCAGGCTGAGCAGTGCGACATCGCACGTGATGAAGACGAATTTGACCCAGGGCCGGTCGGCGCCCGTGCCGATCACGACATAGTGCAGCAGGCCGAGGAAGGCGAACACGCTCAGCAAGGTCACGAATTCGAGCGCCCGGTCCAGCGGCCGCGAGACGATGAGCCACGCCCCCATGAAAACGATCGCGACGATCCGCCCTTTGATCGCCAGCTTCAAGCCGGTCTGTTCGACTTCCTGGAAGGTGGCGGTCGTGCTTTCGTGCGCGGATGAGTCCATCTGGGGCCGGGTGTGGTTGCGCGCGGGCGGTGTGCCTGCTTTTCGATAGGTCGGGATTGACGGGGGAAAGTCAAGGTTTGGGCTTAGGAGAGATTACCCCCCATCCTAACCTTCCCCCGCAAGGGGGGAAGGGATAAAGTAAGACGAATCATATGCTTATTCCCCTCCCCCTTGAGGGGGGAGGGCTAGGGTGGGGGTGGACGACGGTTGCGTTTCGCCTTTTCGCAAATGCCTCGACAGGGAGCCAAACCGCATGACCGCACCGGACGACCAACGGAAAACGGCGCTGGAGGGGATCACCGTGCTCGACTTCACGCGCGTGCTGGCAGGCCCGTATTGCACGATGACGTTGAGCGATCTCGGTGCCGACATCATCAAAGTCGAGAACCCGAAGGGCGGCGACGAGAGCCGGAGCTTCCGGCCGCCGACCTTCGGCGACGAGTCGGCCTATTTCCTGGCGGTCAACCGCAACAAGAAGAGCATCGTGCTCGATGTCGGCACGGCGGAAGGGCAGGGTGTGGCGCGCGACCTCGTGGCCAAGGCGGATGTGGTGATCGAGAATTTCCGCACCGGAATCATGGAACGCTGGGGGCTCGACTATGACACGCTGTCGGCCGCCGACCCGTCGCTCGTCTACTGCTCGATTTCCGGCTATGGCCGCGACGGGCCGCTCGCCGACCGTGCCGGCTACGATCCGGTGATCCAGGCGGAAAGCGGCATCATGTCGGTGACCGGCGAGGCCGATGGCGACCCGATGCGCATGGGCGTGTCGCTGACCGACATCATCGCCGGGCTGTTCGCCGGGCAGGCGATCCTGGCGGCACTCTATCACCGCCAGGTGACCGGGCAGGGGCAGCGCATCGACGTGCCGCTTTACGACACCGGGGCGGCGATGCTGGTGCCGTTTGCCAGCGCCTTCGTCACCGCCGGGCATAACTTCACGCGGTTCGGCAACAGCAGCCCGTTTGCCCAGCCGATCGGGCTGTATCAGGCGGCGGACGGCCCGTTCGTGCTGACCGTCGGGAACGATGCGCTGTTCCGCAAACTGTGCACCGCGGTGCTGAAGATGCCGGACCTGCCGGACGATCCGGACTTTCTCAACAACGAGCTGCGCGCCGGTAACCGGCCGCGGCTGACGGCGATCCTGAACGAGATTTTCGCGACGGATACGCGGGACAACTGGATCGAGGCGATGCGCGGGGCGGGCGTGCCCGCCGGTCCGATCCGCACCGTGGGTGAGGCGATGGGCTCGCCCGAGACCGAGGCACGCGGCATTGTCCGGCAGGCGCCACACGCTGCGGCCGGCACCGTGTCCGTGATCGCGTCGCCGATGAGCCTGTCCGCAACGCCGGTGCGCGACCCGGTCGGCTCGCCCCTGCTCGGCCAGCATACGGCGGAGATTTTGGCGAAGGTTCTGGGTTACGATGATGACAGGGTGGCGGCGTTGGAAGCGTCGGGCACGGTCCGGCGCGGCGGGGACGGTAATGATTAGAACGCTGGGGCTGATCCTAATGTTGACGATGGTGCCGATGGCGGAGCCTGCGCTGGCGCAGTCCAAAGCGAAGGCGCCGCAGCTCGATGCCTCGCTCAAGCAGTTCATCGCCGAGATGACGCCGCTGACCGGCCGCGCCCTCGAGCCGCTGGAGGGCAAGGCGGTCGTCGTAACGTTCTTCGCCAGCTGGTGCCCGCCCTGCCGGCCGGAGTTCGGGCATCTGAACGAGGTCCGCCAGGCCTTCCCCGAGAGCGAGGTGGCGATCCTGGCGATCAATCTGTTCGAGGATTTCTTTCAGAAGGGCAAGCAGCGGCGGATGATGCGGTTTCTCAGCGCGACGCGGCCGGACTTTCCCGTGCTGCGCGCCGCCGACGATGCTACGATCGAGACCCGTTTCGGCGGCGTCGACCGCATTCCGACGGTCTATATCTTCCACCGGGATGGCACGCCCGCCTACAGCTTTGTTCATCAGGACGGCGCGGAAAAGACGCATGCCACCGCGGCCGAAGTGACCGCCGCTTTGCGCAAGATTATCGAATAGAGTCCGCGATCATTTCGCCTTCGCCGGATGGGCTTCCTGCCAGCTGTGCGGGTCGTTCAGGAACTCGCGCACCGCGGCCAGCGCGTCGGCATTGAAATAGCCTTCTTCCTCGGCGCACTCGACCACGTCCCACCAGGTCGCCAGCGCGTGCAGCTTGATGCCGTTCGATTCCAGCTCGGCGATGCCCTTCGGGAAAATCCCGTAATGGAAGATCACGAAGGTATGTGCGCACTCGCCGCCGGCGTCGCGGATGCCTTCGACGAAGCTGATCTTGCTGCCGCCGTCGGTTGTCAGATCTTCGACCAGCAGCACGCGGTCGCCGGAAATCATCTGCCCTTCGATCCGCGAGCCGCGTCCGAAACCCTTGGGTTTTTTTCGGACGTAGGCCATGGGGAGCATCAGTCGGTCGGCGATCCAGGCGGCAAAGGGGATGCCCGCGGTCTCGCCGCCGGCGACGATGTCGATCGACTCGAAGCCGATCGCTTCCTCGATCAGTTCGGCACCCATATCCATCAGCTTGGCCCGGGCGCGCGGAAAGGAGATTAGGCGGCGGCAGTCGATATAGACCGGGCTGGTGCGGCCGCTGGTCAGTTCGAACGGGTCTTCCGGGCGGAACAGGACGGATTCGGTTTCAATCAGAATTCGGGCGGTGATGCGCGCGGGATCGGCGGCCATCTCGAACCTCTTTTGTTTGCAAGTGTTCTTGTTTACGGGATGGACCCGGCGTGCTGCAAGGACCCGTTGCGGTCAATCGTATTTAATTTCGATTTTAGTTTGCGCGGCGGCGGATCACGTAATGATCGTTCTCGAATCCATCGAACAGTTCCTCGATCAACGGGTGGCGGATCGCTTCGCCGCTGTGATCGGAATCCAGGTTCTGTTCGGCGACATAAGTGGTGTGCGTCGCGTTATGGACCAGCACGTGATACCAGGGCTCGTCGCGTGGCGGCTTCGAGCGGGCCATCTGTGCATACCATTCATCCGACCCCTGGAATTCCGCATCGACGTCGAAGATCACCCCGCGGTAATCGAACAGCAGATGATGCACCAACTCGCCGACGGAAAATTTTGCTTTGCTATCGGGCATTGAAAACCGGTTTCACATAAAGTTACAGACCGAGTTTAGGGCTGCGGCGTCCGGGTTTCCAGTGCTCTATACCGCGCGGGCATGACGTGGCGCGGCGTCGCCCGTTCGGTCCAAATATCGGTCGAACGCCGCGGCTGCCATGCGGACCAGCGGCTGGCCCATGGAGGTCATGCGGATAGTGTGGCCGCGGATCTCGACCAGCCCGTCGCGGACCATGCCGCTCAGCGCGTTGAGCTCCGGCTTATAGCTGTGTGCGGTCGCGACCTCGTCCAGGTCGACTTCCATGTCGCACATTAGTCTTTCGATGATCGCGCGCCGTTCGCGGTCGTCATCGGTCAGGGCGCGGCCCCGTATGGTGGCTAAACCCTGTTCCACCACCGCTGCATGCCAGCGCGGGACGTCGGGGTCGTTCTGCACATAACCCTGGGGGAGGGCACCGATTGCGGAGGCACCGAAGCCGAGCAGGGCGGCGGCGTTGTCGATCGTGTAGCCCTGGAAATTGCGGTGCAGCCGCCCGGCCTCGGCGGCCGTGGCGAGTGCCGTTCCGGGGCGGGCGAAGTGGTCCATGCCGACAGGGATATAGCCGGTCTCGCGCAGCCGGTTGGCGGCGGTCTCGAATTGACGCCAGCGCTGCGACCCGTCCGGCAAGGCGCTTTCGCCGATCAGGCGCATATGTTTCTTCATCCAGGGGACATGCGCGTAGCCGAACAGGGCAACCCGGTCGGGCGCGAGCCGAAGCGTTTTGTCGATTGTGTTGGAAACCTTGGTTTCGGTCTGGTGGGGCAGGCCGTACATCAGATCCACATTGATGTCATCGACCCCTGCATCGTTCAGCGCCGCGACGACACGGGCGATCTTGTCGTAGGGTTGGATGCGGTTGACGGCCTGTTGAACGTCTGCATTCAGATCCTGCACGCCGATGCTGGCCCGGGTGACCCCAGCTGCGGCGCAGGCCTGGATAAAGGCCTCCGTCGTCGTACGCGGGTCGATCTCCACGGCGATTTCGGCGTTCGTATCGATGTCGAACCTGTCGCGCAGATGATTGATCAGCCGGGTCAGGTCGGATGGCGCGAGGGTATTGGGCGAACCGCCGCCAAAATGGATATGTCTAACCGGCAGTCGCGTGGGCAGCGCATCGGCGACGGCATCGATTTCCGCGATCAACACTTGCACATAACTGGCAATGGGCTCAGGTCGTCTTACGACCCGCGTGTTGCAGCCGCAATACCAGCACATCTCGTGACAGAAAGGGATGTGGAGATAGAGCGAAGTGCGGGTACCGGGTGCTGTTTTGCCGAGCCAGCGGCGGTAGGTGGCGCCGTCGACATCAGCGGTGAAATGTGGCGCTGTGGGGTAGCTCGTATAACGCGGTACCGGCCGATCGTACCGCGCAAGCAGGTCAGGATGCATGCGGGGATACTGTTCCGTTTTGCCTCGAGACACCTTGATTTACGTCAATCGGCACCATGGTTTGTTGGGATCTTGACTCTTAGAAAGAAATTAGAACAAAATAAGAACATTATGGATGATGATGCGTAATATCGATGGGGTCGGAGCAGATTGTGCGCCGCGGCGCGGTGGTCGCGGAGTTGCGCGCGCGGATCGCCGCGATCGAGCAGGGCAACGTCGACAGAGGCGGGGCGGTTTCGCTTGGACTGCCCGTTTTGGATGCGGCCTTGCCGGAAGGCGGCCTTGCCCGGGGGGCGGTGCACGAGGCGACCGGTGCCGCCGCCGGCGGCTTTGCGGCAATGGTCGCGGGGCGGCTCGAGGGGCCGGTGTTATGGTGCGTCGATGCGGATGCCCGCGCTGATCTTTATGGCCCGGGTCTCGAGGTTTTCGGGCTGCATCCGGCACGCGTCATCGTCGTCCATTGCCAGGGACGGACCGATTTGTTGTGGGCGATGGAAGAAGGGTTGCGGACGCCCGTGCTTGCCGCCGTCATCGGTGAGCCGCCCGGTACTGTTGGCCTGACGGCGAGCCGTCGTCTGCAGCTTGCCGCGGAGGCGGGCCAGGTACTGGGCATCGTTCTGAATCCAGACGGGGCGGGGCGTTTCACCGCAAGCGCGCTGGAGAGCCGTTGGCGGGTCGACCCCGCACCGGCTGGCGACGTTACGCGCCCGCGCTGGAAAATCGCATTGGAACGCTGCCGAGGAGGCGCTCAGGGGCTGTATTGGATGGTGGAACGAAATGAAGAGACGGGTGATTTCGCTGTGGTTGCCGCGCCTGCCGACCGACCGGTTGCGGCGGCGGTCTCGTAAGAACGGAAAAGATCCGGACCAGCGTCCTCCCCTCATTACGGTGACCGAGACGGGCGGGCGATTTCTGGTCACGGCACTCGAACACCGGGCCGAAATGGCGAGCCTCACGCCAGGAATGGTGCTGACCGATGCGCGGGCGATATTTCCGGCGGTGGATGTGGCCCTGGCTGACCCGGTCGCCGACGCGGCTTTACTCGACCGGCTGACAGCCTGGTGCGGGCGCTACACGCCATGGGCGGCGGCGGAAGGGCGGGACGGTATTTTCCTCGATACGACCGGCTGCGACCATTTGTTTGGCGGTGAGGCGGCGCTGTGCGCCGATCTGGTTCACCGTCTTGAAGCGCTTGGCTTCTCTGCGCGGGCGGCGATGGCCGACACGCCGGGCGCGGCCTGGGCTATGGCGCGATTTGGCGAAAATGGCACTGTCGTGCCCTTCGGCGGCATACGGGAGGCGTTGGCTCGTCTTCCGGTCGCGGCATTGCGCCTCGATCCGGGAACGGTTGGTGGGCTGGCCCGAGTCGGTATCCGGGTGATCGAACAGCTGCGCAATATGCCCCGCGCGCCACTGACCGCGCGGTTCGGTCGTACTGTCGGAGAGCGGCTCGATCAAGCCTCCGGTGCGGTTTCGGAGCCGATATCGCCCCGGAAGCCGGTTACGCCGTTTCACGCCCGGCTTGCCTTCGCGGAGCCGATTGCTCTGATGGCCGATATCGAACGCGGCCTGCGCCACCTGTTGGATGATTTGTGCCGGCTGTTGGCAAAAGCGGGGCGGGGTGGCCGGACGCTTGTTTTGACCCTGTACCGTGTCGATGGTGAAACCTTCGAAATCCAGGTCGGCGCCGCTCGCCCCGCCCGGGATCCGGGCCGGCTGGCGCGGCTGTTCGGCGGCCGTCTGGGCAGTTTCGATGCAGGCTTCGGAATCGAAGTGATGACATTGACGGCATCGGTGACCGAACCGCTTGCCCCGACGGCAGTGCTTCTGCCGGCTGCCACACGTGCACCGGTGAATGGCGGTGAGTCCTTCCGCGGGGATATTCTGGCGCCCTTGGTCGACCGGTTGGGCAATCGGATCGGATTCGATCGGGTGGCGCGCCTTACGGCGGTTGCCAGCTACGTGCCGGAACGCGCAGTACGTCCCAGGCCGGCGCTTGCCGACGCCATGGATTTTACCTGGTCGCCCGATGCATCTTTGCCGCCGCGCCCTCTGCATCTTCTGAAACAGCCGGAACGGATCGAAATTGTATCCGATACGGAGCCGGACACGCCGCCCATCCGGTTCCGCTGGCGGCGTACCGATCATAGCGTCCGTCTTGCCGAAGGACCGGAGCGGATCGCGCCGGAATGGTGGGTGCGCAAGGCGGCGGCGAGGACTCGGGACTACTGGCGAGTCGAAGACGGGGCAGGCCGCCATTTCTGGATCTATCGGCACGGCTTGCCGCGCCCGGATCACCCCGTCGAATGGTTCCTGCACGGTCTGTTCGCGTGACCCGTTATGTAGAGCTTCAAGCCACGACCAATTTCAGCTTCCTGCGCGGGGCATCGCACCCGGATGAGTTGGCGTTGCAGGCCGCCGCGCTGGGTCATCCGGCGATTGCGGTGACCGACCGCAACAGCCTTGCCGGGGTGGTCCGGGCACATGTTGGGGCCAAGGAAGCGGGTATCGGGTTTATCGTCGGGGCGCGACTCGATCTGGCGGACGGGGCGAGCCTGCTCGCCTATCCGGTCGACCGGGCGGCTTATGGGCGATTGTCGCGGCTCATCACGGTCGGCCGCCGCCGCGCACCCAAGGGGGAATGCATCCTGTATCGCGAGGATGTCTTGGCTTATGGCAAAGGAATGATCTTCGTTGCCGTGTCTTCCGACGAAGCGGACAAGGCATTCGATGCACAGGTCGGTGAATTGCGGTCCGCGTTTCCGGGTGCGATCTATCTGGCAGCGCATCATCTGTGCCGCGGAGACGACCGGCGGCGGCTGGCCCGCCGGGCGGGTCTGGCCGAGCGTTTGGAAATACCGCTGGTCGCAACCAACGATGTGCTCATGCACAGCCGGTCGCGGGGGCCTTTGCTCGATGTCGTGACCTGTATCCGCGAGAAATGCATCATCGACGAAGCAGGATGGCGGCTTGAGTCGAACGCGGAACGCCATCTGAAATCGGCAGCGGATATGGCGCGTCTGTTCCGGGGGTACGAGCCGGCGCTGGCCCGGACGCTGGAAATTGCGGACCGCTGTACTTTTTCGCTGGATGAGTTGCGCTACGAATACCCGGATGAAATCACCGCGGACGGCGTGCCACCGCAACAGCAGCTCGAACGCCTGACCTGGCAAGGAGCGAAGAGACGCTATCCTGGCGGTCCGACAGCGGAAGTGCGGAAGATGATCGAGCATGAGCTGTCGCTGATCGCGGAGCTGAGCTATGCGCCTTATTTTTTGACCGTTTACGACCTCGTCCGCTTTGCCCGCGAGAAGGAGATCCTGTGCCAGGGGCGGGGCTCGGCGGCGAATTCGGCGGTCTGCTATTGCCTCGGCATCACGGCTGTCGATCCGTCCAAGCTTGACCTTTTGTTCGAGCGCTTCGTTTCCGCCGAACGCGACGAGCCGCCGGATATCGATGTCGATTTCGAGCATGAGCGGCGCGAAGAAGTCATCCAGTACATCTATGAGAAGTACGGCCGCGACCGCGCCGGCCTTGCGGCGACGGTCATCAGCTACCGCTCGCGCAGTGCCGTACGCGAGGTCGGCCTCGATCCGGCCGACCGGCGCATCCGCATGGCGCTCGAACTGACGCGTCAGCTTATGGGGTTCCCGCGCCACTTGTCGCAGCATGTCGGCGGTTTCGTCATCACCCGGGGGCGGCTCGACGAACTGACGCCGATCGAGAACGCCGCGATGGAAGACCGTACGGTGATCGAATGGAACAAGGACGATCTGGACGCGCTCGGCATGCTGAAAATCGACGTGCTGGCGCTTGGCATGCTGACCTGCATCCGCAAGGGCTTCGATCTGATCCGCAGCCGTTACGGCCTCTCCTACGACCTTGCGACCATTCCGCAGGAGGATGCGCATGTCTACGACATGCTGTGCAAAGGCGACTCGATTGGGGTCTTCCAGGTCGAAAGCCGGGCGCAGATGGCTTTCCTGCCGCGCATGAAGCCGCGCGACTTCTACGACCTGGTGATCGAGGTGGCGATTGTCCGGCCGGGCCCGATCCAGGGCGACATGGTGCATCCTTATCTGCGCCGGCGGAACGGCGAGGAAACGGTCGCGTATCCTTCCGAGGATCTGCGCGGTGTGCTGCACAAGACCCTCGGCGTGCCGCTATTTCAGGAACAGGCGATGCGGGTCGCCATCGTCGGTGCCGGGTTCACGCCATCGGAGGCGGACCGGCTGCGCCGCGCCATGGCCACCTTCCGTCATACCGGCACGATCCACACCTTCCGGGAAAAGATGATCAACGGGATGCTCGAGCGCGGCTACGACGAAGACTTCGCCGAGCGCTGTTTCCGGCAGATCGAAGGATTCGGCGATTACGGGTTCCCGGAAAGCCACGCGGCGAGCTTCGCGCTGCTGGTCTACGTCTCGGCCTGGATGAAATGCCACTACCCGGCCGTCTTCGCCTGTGCGCTGCTGAACAGCCAGCCGATGGGGTTCTACGCGCCGGCGCAACTCGTGCGCGATGCGCGCGATCATGGCGTGACGGTGCGGCCGCCGGACGTGAACCTGTCCGACTGGGATTGCACGCTTGAACTCGACGAGGATGGAGAGGGCGCCTACGCGCTGCGTCTCGGCCTGCGGCAAATCCGCGGTTTCAAGGAACCCGATGGGGAATGGGTGATCGCCGCGCGAAACAATGGTTATGCCGATCCGGCGGCGATCTGGCGGCGTGCGGGGCTGGATGGCGCGGCGCTGGAAAAGCTGGCCCGCGCCGACGCTTTCGTCTCGATGGGATTGTCGCGCCGCGAGGGGCTGTGGGCGTCACGCCGCTTTGTGGCCGCGAATTCAAATGGGAACGCCAAGCCGCTGCCGCTGTTCGAAGCGGCTGGCGACGATGGCTGGGGGGCGGAGGCGCTGGTTACGCTTCCGGATATGACACCCGGCGAAGCGGTGATGGCGGATTACGCGGCGCTGCGGTTGTCGCTGCGATGCCATCCGATGGCGTTGCTGCGCGATGGGTTCGACGGCACGACACCCGCCGATGCGTTGATCGTTACGGACAACAATGCCTGGGTCACGGTCGCCGGTCTGGTTCTGGCGCGGCAGCGTCCCGGCACCGCCAAGGGCGTCATTTTCGCCACGCTGGAGGACGAGACCGGCGTCGCCAACGTCATCGTCTGGCCGAAAATTTTCGAGAAGTATCGCCGCATCGTGCTGACCGCGCGGCTGCTCAAGGTCACGGGTCGGCTTCAGCGCGAAGGCATCGTGACTCATCTTATCGCCGACCGGCTGGAAAACTGTTCGCCGTTGCTCGACAGTCTGGCGGAGCCGCAGGCCATTGACGTGAATGGCCCGCGTCCGGCGCCGCCGCCGAAATCCGGCTTCCGTCATCCGCGCAACCAGGGCAGCGTGCTGTTCCCAAGCCGGGACTTTCACTAGCTCGCGTGCAATGGAGAAACCGTAGTAGGCTGATCCCTGAGTTTAGGGGGAGGGTGTGAGTTTGCGTGTACGCCATGCCGGATAAGACGACCTTTCGGCAGATCGTTTGGCCGTTTGCGATCGCGGAAACGATCGTCTGGGCGGCGATGTATTATTCATTCCCCGCCCTCCTGCTGGAGTGGGAAAGGGATCTCGGCTGGTCGAAGACGGAGCTCGCCGGCGCCTTTACGTCCGCGCTGATCGTTTCCGCGATGCTGGCGCCGGTGATGGGACGGCTCATCGATCGAGGTTATGGCCGGTATACCTTCATGGGCTGCATGCTGCTGGGTGCGGCGCTGCTGTGCGTGCTCTCACAAGTAACCGAGATTTGGCAGTTTTATGCCGTCTGGATCGGCCTTGGTGTAGCGATGTCCGGCGCGCTCTACGAGGCGTGCTTCGCGATCATCACCCGAAGCTTTGGCGCCGATGCTAAGCGGGCCATAACGCTGGTCACGCTGGTCGCCGGGCTGGCGGGCACCGTTTCTTTCCCGAGCGCGCATGCCCTGGTCGAGATGATGGGGTGGCGGTTTACGGTTATCGTTTTTGCCGCGGCCATGGTTTTCATTGCCGGTCCGCTCATCTGGCTCGGCTGCCGGGCGGCGGACCGGATGGCGGAGGGACGCGCGCATGTGCCGAGTCCCAAGGCGCGGCATGCGATGCGAGTCCTTAAGACCGTGACATTCTGGACGCTGGCGCTGGCGTTCGCGATGCTGGCCACGCACCACGCCATGATCGTCACGCATATCCTGCCGATGTTCGACGAGCGCGGCATTCCCAAAGAAGCGGCAGTGCTTGCGGCGTCGATGCTCGGCCCGATGCAGGTCGCCGGCCGGCTTGCCATGATGGCCGCCGAACGTCACGTGTCGACGATGGTCATCGCCACCGGTTGTTTCGTTGCGGTCGGCGGTGCATCCGCGGCGTTGTTCGGAACGGCGGCGATACCCAGCCTTATCGTCCTCTTTGTACTGCTGCAGGGCGCGGGAAATGGCGTGGTGAGCATCGTACGGCCGGTGCTCGTCGCGACATTGCTGAGCCGCCGTGATTTCGGTGTTGTCTCCGGGATGACGGCGGTCGCGTTTATGGCCGGAAGTGCCTTCGGTCCGACGATCGGATCCCTCATCTGGGAAGCCGGGGGCTATGACCTGGTCATCCAGCTTGCTATTGCGATTCCGCTGGTCGGCTTGCTTCTGCTCCTTACCGCGGCGCATTTCTCATCGCCGGTATCGGACGAAGACCCCGAATGAGATAAGGTCTAGCGCAGAAGCGGCACATAAGGAGGCTCAGGACAATGGATATTCGTAAGACCCTGCTGATCAAGGAAACGCTTGAAACGGATGGTGTCGGTAAGGCATGCGCGCCGATTGTTCGAGTCGCCGCGATTGCCGTGATCCGAAACCCGTTTGCAGGCCGGTTCGTCGAAGATCTGTCCGAGCTATTCGACATGGGCGGCGCCTTAGGGGAGCGGCTAATGGCCGATGCCGTTGGGATGTTATCCGGTGCGCCGGTTAGCTATGGTAAGGCTGCGCTGGTCGGCGTCGCGGGCGACCTGGAGCATGGCGGCGCGATGATTCATCCCAAGCTGGGCAAGCCGATGCGGGCCGCGGTTGGCGGCGGCAAGGCGCTTATCGCCTCGAATGCGAAAATTGGCGCGGTTGGCGCGTCCATCGACCTACCGCTGGGCCATAAGGACGAGGCCTGGTCGTTCGCTCATTTCGATACGATGACCCTGATGGTCGGCGATGCGCCGCGGCCGGACGAAATCGTGCTGTGCATGGCCGTCGCCGACGGCGGCCGGCCGCATCCCCGGGTCGGCGATAAGCCGATCACCGACTAATCTCATCCATCGAGAGGCCGCCATGCCAGCCCAGCCGGTCAAGAATGCCGCCGAACATCTGCAAAGCCTGAAGGATGGACGCTCGGTTTACATCAACGGCCAGTCGGTCGACGACGTTACCGAGCATGTGGCGTTCCGCAATTCGGTGCGTACGGCGGCAAGCCTCTACGACTATCAGGCAGACCCCACGAATATCGAGGTGATGACGTTCGAGTCGCCGACCAGCGGCCGGCGTGTGAACCGCGCCTGGCAGATGCCGGAATCTTATGAGGAGCTGGTCGTCCGCCGCAAGGCGCTGGTTGCCTGGGCCGAGCAGCATGGCGGATTCATGGGGCGCTCGCCGGATCATCTGGCGTCCGCCGTAACGGGCCAGCTGATGGGGCTCGATCTGTTCGAGGCCTATGACAAGGACCGGGCGAAGGCGTTTTGGGACTACTACGTGCATGCCCGCGACAATGATCTGTACCTCACCTACGTAATCATCAATCCGCAGGTCGACCGTTCGAAGGCGGCGGTCGAGCTGAACAACGACGACCCGATGATGAAGATCGTCGATGAAGGCGGCGAAGGCGTCACCGTGCGCGGCGCGAAGATGCTCGGCACCAGTTCGATCATGGCGAACGAGGTTTTTGTCGCGCATTTGCAGCCGCTGCGGCCCGACGAGGAGGATTATGCGATCTGTTTCGCCGTGCCGATGGATACGAAGGGGCTGAAGGTTCTGTCGCGCAAATCATACGAGCAGCACGCGGTGTCGCAGTTCGACGATCCGCTCGCCTCGCACTATGACGAAAACGATGCGCTGATGTATTTCGATGACGTGAAGGTGCCGTGGGAACGCATCTTCGTGCATCGCAGTCCTGAAATGTGCCGGCGGCAGTTTCACGATACGCCCGGCCATATCTATCAGAACTATCAGGCGCAGATCCGGATCACGGTGAAGCTCAAATTTCTCGCCGGGCTGGCGCGCGCGATTTGCGAGACGATTGGCACCGTCAAGATGCCGCCGGTTGCGGACGCGTTGGGCAGGCTGGCGGCGCAGGCGGCCGCGGTCGAGAACATGATGTGGGGTATGGAAGCCAAGGGCGCACACTGGGGCAAATATTTCGTCCCGGATCGCCATGCCGTCTATGCGGCGCAAACGCTGACCCAGGAATTCTATCCCCAGATGATCAATACGATCCGCGAACTCTCAGGCGGCGCGCTCATCATGCTGCCGTCCTCGGCTGCCGATTTCGCCAACCCGGAACTGGCCGAGATTATCGAGAAAGTGCAGATCTCCGCCGATGGGCGCAAGGACACGGACCGGATCAAGCTGATGAAACTGGCCTGGGATGCCATCGGCTCGGAGTTCGCTGGCCGCCACACCCAGTACGAGATGTTCTACGCCGGGGCGCAGTTCGTGACGCGCGGGCACAGTTTCCGCACCTATGATTGGGACAAGGCGGCGGCGCTCATCTCGACGGTTACTGACCGCTACGACCTCGACGACTCGATTGAGGATATCAACAAGACCTAAGCGGCCGCTTTCGTTTCCGACCAGAAGGTTCTGATCTGCGTGCGGTGCATGCGGCGGCGTGTATTGCTGTCGAACGAGTCGCGGCGGTGCAGGACCTCAAGATTGCTCCACATCAGGACGTCGCCCGCGCGCCACTCGTGGCAGATGGCGAATTCCGGCTGTGCCGCATGCGCCCACAGTTGGTCGAGCAGCGCGTCGCTATCTTCGACCGACAGGCCGGGGATGTAGCTGCGCGGCCGCCGCCCCAGGAACAGCGCCTTTCGTCCGGTCTTGGGGTTGATCCGGGCTAAGGGATGCCGCGCGCCTGGGGTCTCGCGCACATCCGTCACCTCGTTATATCCTTTCCGCAGCATGCCGGCGCTGTTGTGGGACGCGTCGTGGATCGCGACCTTGCCCTCCAATTGCGCCTTCACATCGTCCGGCAGGGTCTCGTAGGCGGCATACATGTCGGCAAAATAGGTGTTGCCGCCCTCCGGTGGCACTTCCAGGGCATAGAGGATTGCGGCGCGCGGCGGCGTTTCCTGATAGGTCATATCGGCATGCCAAACGGCCTCGCCGGCGCCCAGGTTTCCGGCCGGCTTGTCGCCTTCCATGATGTTGGAGATGACGTTGATCTCTGGATTCGCCTTGTGGAAGGGTTCGCCGTAGGGGTTGGCGGCGGGGATATCGAGCCGTCCCAGCTTGGTGCTTACGGCCACGAGCTGCTGGTCCGTCAAGCTCTGCCCGCGCAGCGTCAACACCCGATGCCGCAGCAGCAAATCTTCCACCGTCGCGACGGTCGCATCGTCGGCAGACCCTAGGTCCATCCCGGCAATCTCGGCGCCGAACAACTCTGTTATAGGACTAACCATGATCCGTGATTCTGTCATTCCGCGCTGCCCTTTTTCCGCTGCGATCTCGTGAGGGCGCTTGTATAGACGGGGTGGCGTAGCGGGTGTTAGCGAGAATTCTTGGAACCAGGTTCAAATTTATCTATAACCTAGACATGCCGGGTAAACTGCCACCGTTGAACGCCTTGCGCGCTTTTGAAGCCGCGGCGCGCCATTTGAATATGACGCGGGCAGCGCAGGAGCTTTTCGTGACGCCGGCGGCGGTGAGCCATCAAGTCATCGCGCTGGAAAAGCATCTCGGCCGTACGCTGTTCGAGCGTCTGCAGCACGGTCTCGCGCTCACGCCGGACGGCGAAGCGTATTTGCCCCATGTGCGCGAGGGGTTCGACAGCTTGCGGCGCGCGGCGGCGGTGTTCGAAACCGACCGTTCGGTTCTGACAATTTCGGTGCCGCCGGCATTTTCGGCGAAATGGCTGATGCCGCGGTTGAAAAGCCTGCAGTCGGACTTGCCGTCGATCGCCATCGTCAACGAGGGCGCTAACGAAACCGGAAGCGCTATTCCCGCAGGCGCCGATGTCGCGGTCCGGTACGGCGATGGAAACTATCGCGATTGTGCAGTGACTTTCTTGCTGGAAGAGGCCGTCATTCCCGTTTGCCATCCGGATGTGCTCGCGGCTGGAACGGACGTCGCCACGGCGGCGGATCTGTTGCAATTCAACTTGCTGCACGGTCGGGCATCCCTGCCCGGGGAAGGGTTTCCTGACTGGCAGGGGTGGTTCGACTGGGCTGGGGTGCATGACGCCACGTTTGGCGGCGGTGTCGAGTTCGATCATCACCTAATGACCGTGCAGGCGGCGTTGGAGGCCCAGGGTGTGGCGCTGGCCAAACGCAGTATCGTGATGACCGATCTTATCCGCGGGAACCTCGTTCAGATCCTTGATCTCGAATACCCGTTGGCCTTCGCCCACTATCTCGTGCACCGGCCCGAGACGTCATGGTCTGTGGAAATCGGTGCGCTTCAGCGCTGGTTTGAGAACGAACTGGCATGCACGTTGCGCGACATTCCTGCCAGTTTGATCTAATTTTTTTCGGCCGCCTTTGGGATCAACTGCTCAAGCAGCCGGTAGGAATATTCGCAGACGGTTTCGAGATTGGAACTGAAATGTTCCGGCGCATCTTCGTCGGCGGTGTCCGAAAGACCGCGGATGATCACGAAGGGCAGCTTGTTGATCTGACAGGTATAGCCGACGGCGGCGCCTTCCATTTCCGTGGCGAGCGCGGCGAATTCCCGCTGCAGCCAGCGGAGCGTATCCTTATCTTTCACGAACCGGTCGCCCGAGACGACCGTGCCGATCATCAGATTCGGTCCATCCTTGTCGTCGGCGAAGGTCTCATCGAAAGCGTCTGCGGCATGCTGCGTTAGCGTTGGATCCGACTGGATCATGCGGTCCGTATTCGGCAACTCACCATGCCGTCGCCCGAACGCCGTAAGGTCCACGTCGAACTGGATCAGATGGCTTGCGATGATCTGATCGCCGACCCGCATATTCGGCAGCAATCCACCGGCAACGCCGCTGAATATGAGGGCGCTCGGCTGATACAGATTGACCAGCATCTGCGTACAGATGGCGGCGTTGACCTTGCCGATACCGCATTGCGCGAGAGCGATCTCGGTGCCCTTGAAGTCGCCTTTCGTGACGGTAATCTCAGCATGGATTGCCTCGTCGGCAATTGTCATTGCCGACCGCAGCAAGGCCACTTCCTGATCCATCGCACCGATTACAGCGAGCATGATGTCTATTCCCGAACTTAGACGCGACCGAATTTATGAATTGCAATGTTTGAATGCTAAAATGGCTGCGATCGATGTATTTTCGATTAACCTCGCCAATTAAGCCAATTAAGCCAACTAAAAATGATCATTGCGTTGCATCAATTATGTTGCATCGCAATATATCCTATATTGCTGGATACTTCGCTGGACGCGCATAGGAGTTTCGCGCGATGACAATTCGAAATTTGAGCCGCCTTTTCCGGCCAGAATCGATCGCGGTGATCGGGGCATCGAACCGGGTCGGGGCCGTCGGCAACATCGTGATGCACAATATCCTGGAGGGCGGGTTCGAAGGGCCGGTGATGCCCGTCAACCCGAAAGCGGAGGCCGTTGCTGGTGTTCTGGCCTACCCCGATATCGACCATCTTCCTCGCCCGCCGGACCTGGCGGTCATTTGCACGCCACCTGAACCGATCCCCGAATTGATCGAAGCGCTCGGCGCGCGCGGTACGCGAGCGGCCATTGTTCTGACGGCGGGCCTGGACCGTATAAAAACGGTCGATGGCGTTTCGGTAACCGAGGCAATGCTCAACGCCGCACAGCCGCACCTGCTGCGTATCCTTGGCCCCAACTGTGTTGGGGCGCTCGTCCCCGAAATGCATCTCAATGCGAGCTTCGCCCATCTTCCCGCGCTGCCCGGCTCTGTCGCCTTTGCCTCGCAGTCGGGCGCCCTATGTACCGCGGTACTCGACTGGGCGCGGTTGAACGATGTCGGGTTTTCGCACTTCATTTCACTCGGCAATATGGCCGATGTAGATTTCGGCGACGTCGTCGATTATCTGGCGAGCGATCCCAAGACGCATGCGATCTTGCTCTATATCGAGGCGGTCACCAATGGGCGGAAGTTCCTGTCCGCCTGCCGGGCGGCGGCGCGGAACAAGCCGGTTCTCGTGATCAAGTCCGGCGCGGTCGAGGAGAGTGCGAAGGCGGCGGCGACCCACACCGGCGCGCTCGCCGGCAGCGACAGGGTCTATGATGCAGCCTTCCGGCGCGCCGGTCTGCTGCGCGTTTACGACATCGACGAGTTGTTCGCTGCCGCTGAAACGGTGGCGCGTACCCGGCGGCAGGACGGCGAACGTCTTGCCATCCTGACCAATGGCGGCGGCGTTGGGGTCATGGCGACCGACGAGCTAGTCCAACGCGGCGGTGTCCTGGCGGCGCTTTCGGACGAGACGATCGCCGCACTCGATAAGGTTCTGCCTGCCACGTGGTCTCGTAGTAATCCGGTCGACATCATTGGCGACGCGCCCGGCGAGCGCTACGCCGCCGCGACTCGTATCCTTGCCGAGGCAAAGGAGTGCGATGCCGTACTTGTCATGCACGCACCGACGGCGACCGCAGACTCGGTTGCGGCGGCACAGGCAGTTGTCGATGTTACACAGGAAACCAAACGGAACCTGCTGACCTGCTGGGTCGGTGGTCAGGCGGTCGCCCCCGCCCGCACGCTGTTCCATGATTCCGATGTCCCGACATATGAGTCGCCGAGGCTGGCGGTGCAGGCCTTCATGCATCTCGTCAATTATCGGCGCAGCCAGGCCATGCTGATGGAGACGCCGCCGTCGGCGCCGCGCGAGTTCACGCGCGCGACCGACACCGTGCGCCTGATCGTCGAGAGCCGTCTTATCAACGGATCCGACATGATGAGCGAACCGGAGGCGAAGGCGGTTCTCGCTGCCTATGGTATTCCGACCGTGGAAACGCACATTGCCCGAACGCCCGTAGAAGCGGCGGAGAAAGCGGCGGCGATGGGATTTCCGGTCGCGCTGAAGATCCTGTCGGATGACATTACGCACAAATCGGATGTCGGTGGTGTCGATCTGTTTCTTGATTCACGAAGTGCTGTGGAGGCCGCCGGCGCGCATATGCTGGAAACCGTGGCAACGCGTGCGCCGCAGGCGAAGATCCAGGGCTTTTCGGTTCAGCAGATGGCCGACCGGCCCGGTGCCCACGAGGTCTTTATCGGGGTCACCAATGACGCGGTCTTCGGTCCAGTGATCGTGTTTGGGCATGGGGGAACGGCCGTTGAGGTGGTCGATGACAGTGCCGTTGCGCTGCCGCCCC
>WLWY01000009.1 GCA_012103325.1 Alphaproteobacteria bacterium | reverse complement strand
GGGTTGAAATTCATTCCCGGCACCGGCCATACGGCGATGAATACCCGCACGCTCGACAAGATCGGCAACAAGCTGCGGGACGATGTCATGGAATCGGCATTCCAGGCGCAGCGGGTCGTTCAGTTCTCGAACGAAGCGGCACTGGCTCTCATCAGCGGTGAAGTGACAAACCCGGGACCGGGGACCATTTTCGGCAAAGCCGGTACGGCCATGAACTTCTTCGACGACGAAGCGCTCGCGGAATGCGAAGCACTGGCGAGTCCGAAGAAGGACGAGTACGGCCGTTGGCACGAGAAGCTCAACAAGATGGGCGGTTACAGTGTCTACGACACGATGCTGCCGGTTGCGCGCGAATACGACAAACATGCGCTGGCGATTGACGTCGAACCCCGGCGTTGGTGGAAGTCGTAATCTAGTTCGCCGGGAAACGACGTTTTCTGGCCTAGATCACTGGAGCGGGAGGGTGTTCTTCACGCCCTCCCATGTCCGGTGGGTCGCGTCTTCGAATGTGCAACGCCGATTGAGTATTCGCGATCTGATATCATCGTGATCGCGCCAGGGTCCTGGCCGATTTTCCGATATCGTACGTGACAATGTGGGTCGCGGGAGGGGAAATATGAATCTTGCTTTGGCCATCTACCGCTGGCTGGACGAAAATCTCGAAAAATTTATCGTCGTCATTGCCTACGCTTTTTGCGCCGGCATCGTTGCGGTCGAGGTTTTTCGCCGTTACGTATTCGACTCGCAAGCACCCTGGAGCACGTTCGTTCCCTCCTACATGTTTCTCTGGCTTACCTGGCTCGGCGCGTCCTATTGCGTGAAGCTGCGCAGCCATTTGGTCTTCAACGAAGTTCGCGACCGAATGCCACGCACGGCGCAATACATATTTCTGCAGCTTGATTACGTGCTCTACGTCCTATTCGGTACGATCGTCATCTACTGGTCATTCGACCTCGTGCAACTCCATATGGAAATGGAATCGATCGTCCCCGGCACCGACGATGTATTGAGTTGGTGGTTCTATAGCGCGACACCAGTTGGCTGGTCGTTACTGCTTTTCCGCGTCGCGCAAAATGCGATAGAGGATTTCAACGATTTCAGAAACGGTGACCCCATCCGGGTGCATGGCGAGGCGCTAACTGGTGACTCGGAGACGGCGCATGGCTGATGCAACGCTCATCACCTTACTGACCGTTGCGGCGTTTTTCTTCTTCGTCGTTGGCACGCCCCTGATGCTGATCATTGGCCTTTGGGTCATCGGCATGCAGCTCATCTTCGACTTTCCATTGGCCAATGTCGGCAGCTCGATGTTCGAAGGGCTGAACAGTTTTGCTCTCCTGGCAGCCCCTCTCTTTATCCTCACAGGCGACTTGATCAGCGCCGGCGGTATAGCGCGCCGCATGACCGATTTCGCTCTGGCGATCCTGGGCTCGATCCGTGGCGGCCTCGGCATGGCGTCGCTGGCAGCCTGCGGCATGTTTGCCGCGATCAGCGGTTCCAACTCGGCGACAACCGCGACCATCGGATCGATCACCTATCCGACGATGGTGAAACAGGGTTACGACAAGAATTTTTCGGCTGCGACGGCGGCGGCTGGCGGCACCGTCGGGATCATTATCCCGCCCAGTATCCTGTTCATCGTCTATGGCTATCTGATCAGTCTGCCAATTTCAGAGCTGTTCCTGGCGGGCATCGTTCCCGGCATCCTGATGGTTATCTCGATGATGGCCGCCTGCTGGTGGATGAGCAAGCGTAAGGGCTATGGCGAGATCATCGCCTTCGAATTCAAGACAGTGCGAGATACGGCGCCGGGCGCCAGCATTGGTCTGATCGCGATCTTCATCGTCCTGTGGGGAATCTACACGGGCGTCTTCTCACCCACGGAAGCCTCCGCCGTTACCGTGGTGTATTGCCTGCTGGCTGGCCTCCTCGTCACCCGCGAAACCAAATGGCGCGCCCTGCCAAGTATCTTCCTGCGCAGCGCAACCATCATCGGAATCATTGTACCGCTGGTCGCCGTCTCGATCATGATGCAGCAGATCCTGGCTGTTATCGGCGCAAAGGAGTTTATCGAAGGCGTCCTGGTCAACCTCGGCGGTTACTATACGATCCTGTTCGTCATGATGGGCATGGTCCTCGCCGCGGGCACGATTCTGGAATCGGTCCCGAATACGATCATCCTGGCACCGATCTTGGCGCCAATCGCCGCAACAATCGGGGTCGACCCGTTCCATTTCGCCGTTGTCTTCCTTATTGGCGACGCAATCGGCTTTATCACACCGCCTTATGGTCTCAACCTGTATGTCGCATCGGGCATTACCGGGCTGCCGTATTTTCAGATTGTACGGCAAGTAATCCCCTATCTGATCTCGCTACTGGTCATCTGGACGATCGTGGCCATCGTGCCCGACCTGTCGACTTGGCTGGTGCAGTTTGCTGGCCTAGGTGGCGCAGGCTCCGTACAGAACTAGTTGGATTAAAATTTATGGCAGAAACAGAGCTCAACCACCGAACGGAAACGGTGGACGGTGTCGCTTGG
This sequence comes from Alphaproteobacteria bacterium, assembly GCA_012103325.1. Classification (GTDB taxonomy): domain Bacteria; phylum Pseudomonadota; class Alphaproteobacteria; order UBA8366. The sequence goes on along the minus strand of WLWY01000009.1, from coordinate 189,068 downwards.
CATTGGGTCGAAGCCGGCGACGGTGACGCCGTCGTGCTCCTACACGGCATCCCGGAAAGCTGGAGTTGCTGGAAACATCAAATCCCAACTTTAGCAACCCAGTTCAAAGTCTATGCGTTCGATTTGAAAGGCTATGGCCAATCGGACAAAGCCGATGGCGACTACACGATGAACAATGTCGCGAGTGAGTTGATCCGCTGCCTCGATCACCTCGGTATTGATCGCTTCCGGCTCGCCGGGCACGATTGGGGCGTCGCAATTTCCGACCATATCGTCGATCAGATACCCGAACGGGTCGAGCGCTATATGCGCTGCTGCCTGTCGCTGCACAATTACGATCCGCGCAATTCCCTGCATCACCATTGGAACTCGCGGAATCCAGAAGCGGCGTCACGCCTTATGGAAAAAGCGGAAGCCTATGTCCGCGTTTGGTTCGACAGTTCCTGCAAACCGGGACTTCGCCCCGACGAGGCTGAGATCGCGGAGATCGTCGCCGAGTTCGCTCACTCCGGTATCGCCGACGCGGTGCCGCGCTATTTCCGGGACATTCCGAAGACCCGGCCCGTAGATTATTCCAAATTCACCATGCCCGTCGTGCAAGTCCACGGCGAACACGACCCCCGTCAGCCGGTCGATTATTGCCGCGGCATGGAAGAGCATCTGCCGGGGCTGGAAGCCATCCTCGTGCTCGATTCAGGTCATTTCGTAACCCGCGAACAGCCCCGCGAAATGACTCAGGCCATGATGTGGTTCTTCAATTCGATGCTCGGCGCGGGTCTGCCAATTTTCGAGCGTTCGCGCCATTACGGCCTGCCGACCAAACCGGTCAAGCCGCTACCGGAATCGTGGGGGGTGAACAGCTTCGCGCGGGACTCCTAATTACTGCTCCCGGTTGACCGGATAGTCGGTTGCCGCCCCGCGAAAGGGCTGCGTCAGCATTCGGTCGAGCCGCAATTCTCGCGGCGCGCGGAACTGATTGATCCCAATCGTCATGTCTACGTGCCCTTCCGACGGCTGCGCGCGGTAGGTTCCGAACAGACGGTCCCACCAGGGCAGATTGAAGCCGAAGTTGCTGTTGGTCTCGGCCGGCGCAATGGCGTGGTGCACGCGGTGCATATCCGGCGTGACGACGAACCAGCGCAGCACCCGGTCGAGTCCGATAGGCAGGCGGATATTGCCATGGTTGAACATAGAGCTTCCATTCAGCAATACCTCAAACAGCAAGACCGCGACCGCCGCCGGTCCCAATGCCGCCACCACCGCAAGCTTGATCCCCATGGAAAAGAGAATTTCGATCGGGTGAAATCGCGCACCAGTCGTGACATCGAAATCGAGATCGCTGTGATGCATGCGATGCAGCCGCCACAGCGCCGGGACCGCGTGGAACATCACGTGCTGCAGATAAATCGCGAGATCGAGCAGCACGACCGCGACCAGGATCTCGATCCAGACCGGCAGAACCAAATGGTTCAGCAATCCCCAGCCTTCCGCCGACGCGAACAGCGCCAGTCCGACCGCCGCGGTCGGAAACACGATCCGCAACAGCGCCGTGTTCAGGACCACGATACCGATATTGTTCGACCAGCGCAGCCAGCGGGAAACGCCGAGCGCTCGGCGCGGTGCCACGACTTCCCAAACTGCAATGCTGGCAAAAATACCCAGAAAGACGCTGAACCTGATCCAGGGTTCGTTCGCAAGGATATGTTCAAACATCACAGAGGATTCTCCATTGCAACGAACCGCCGGACCTTAGTGTTGCGCCGTCATCTTGATTGTCGGTACCAAGCCCTTCAAGATGTGAGCGCGTTGAACGATACGCAATAGCCAACGGACTCACGCTTTGTCGCTCACCTACAAAGATATATCGGAAATCCTCAAAATCATCGATTCAAGCGATTGCGAGGAGCTGGTTCTCGAAGTCGGCGACACCAAGCTCGTCGTCCAGCGCAATGCCGGTGGCGCGCGCGCGCCGAGAACAGAGATCGCTTCACCCCCGGGAACCGAACCGGCCCCAATTGCTCCGCTGCCAGCCCCTGCGGACACACCATCAATCTCCGCCAGCGCGCGGGGGGCGGAAATCCGCGCGCCGATGGTCGGCACCTTCTACCGCAAACCGTCACCGGCGGAGCCCGCTTTCGTCGAAGAAGGACAGGCCGTCAAGCGGGGCGACCCGCTCTGCCTGATCGAAGTCATGAAGCTCTATACCACCATCGAAGCGCCGATGGACGGTATCGTCGCTGCGATCGGCGCGGAGGATGCGGCACTCGTCGCCCACAACCAGGTGCTGTTCGTTATCGAGCCCGCCTGACGCTTACTTCATTCCGGTAATGCTGGCGGTCTGCGAGCGGGGATCGCGCGGCCCCCAGGCATCGTGCTCTACCGCAGAGAAAAATTCCTGCACCGCGCAATTGAACGCATCCGGCTCTTCCAGATTGCAGGCATGTCCCGTCAACGGCAGCGTCACCAGCCCGGACATCGGAATTGTCCGCTTCATCAGCAAGGCCGGATCGAGGCACGGTTCGTCCTCGTCGCCAGTGATGATTAGGGTCGGCACGTTCAACGTTTTCATATCGTCGACAAGATCGTAAAGCGACGGGCGTTCCGCCTGCACACCGCGCATGGTGTTGGCGGAACCCTTGGCCGAATGTTCCGCCAGATTGTCGGCGAATTCCTGCCAGCCGCGCGGATCCTTGTTCTGATACTGCACGCGCGTCGGGCCGAGGCTGTATCGCGCGGCGGTTTTCTCCATGCCGTCGGCCTCGAAGCTGTCCGCAGTGGTGAGCGCCTCGTCGCGGAACTGCGCCCGCTTGTCCGACTCCGCGCCATAGCCGCAGCCGCCGACGACGAGCGACAGCGCCCGGTCCGGATGATTCAAGCCAAAATGCAACGCGCAGAATCCGCCCATCGAAAGGCCTACGACATGCGCCTTCGCGATATCGAGATGGTCGAGCATTGCAATCGCGTCGCCAACCGCCCGCATCTGCGAGTAGCTCGACGAGTCCGGCGGCACGTCCGACGGAGGAAATCCACGCGCGTTATAGGCAATGCAGTGGTAGCGGCGGCTGAAGTGGCGGATCTGCGGCTCCCACCCGCGATAATCGTCAGCGAATTCATGGATGAACAGCACCGGTTCACCGGAACCAGTTTCCTCGAAATACAGTTTTACGCCGTCATCGGTCGTTGCGTGCGGCATGATATCCTCCCTGTGAAGCGCGCTTGCCGCATCATACCGTAAAGGCCGGGATTGCGTAATTCAGACAAATCGCGACAGTTTCATGACATTTCACACCGTGATAGGCTCGGATAAATTCAATCATGAACACGACCGATTTAGGGGGATATGACATGTTTAGCCGGGACAATCTGATTGCCGATTGCAAAGCCGCCGTGACCAGCGGAGCCGGGGCGCAAGCTGCCGTCCGCGACATTCTTACCCGAGCGGTTTCCGACCCCGGAGCCGTTCTGAAAGAACTCGGCGAACCGGAAAAGGGCGGAGTCGTGAAGGTTTACGATTCCGAGGATCTGACGATCATCAATGTGATCTGGAGTCCCTATATGACGATCATGCCCCACAACCATGAAATGTGGGCGAATATTGGCATCTATACGGGCCGTGAAGACAATATTTTCTGGCGCCGCATGCCGGAATCGGAAGACGGCAAGGTAGAGGCTGCCGGTGCAAAGTCGCTTGAAACGAAAGACGCCACGACCTTGGGCCGTGACATCATCCACTCGGTCACCAACCCGCTACCGCGGTTGACCGGGGCAATTCATATTTATGGCGGAGATTTCTTCCGCGTGGCACGCAGCGAATGGGACCCGGAAACCCATCACGAGCAGGCCTACGACATGGAGAAAAATCTGAAGATGCTGGAGGACGCCTAGCAGCTAGCGGCCCGCGCGGGCTGTTGCGCGCGCGTCCAGCCGCCCTTCGTCGAAGCGGCGGCGATTGGCGACCATGCGGTCGTACAGGGTTTCGATTGCCACACTGCCGGTTTTCACAAACATAAAGGGCAGGATGGCGTGCACGAGACAGGCTAGGCTCGCTACGAACATACGGATACTGAAGGACGAGGCGGCGAGCAGATGCTCGAAATAGGTCTCGTCGACGCTTGCCGGATGTTCCGTGAATAGCCGCCTAATCATAGTCTTAAACCCTCTTTGCGCTCCATTTCGGCTATTGTACATTGAGTTGATTGGAAATTATTTCCGAAATCTCTGAGATTCGTCTATATATTAAAAAATAATCCTATTTATATAGCATAATATGATAATATTTTCTCATGGATGAGATAGATAAAAAGATTTTAACCTGCCTTCAAGAAGATGCGACTCTGCCGGTCGGGGAGATTGCCGATCGGGTCGGCCTATCCGCTACGCCCTGTTGGCGGCGAATTCGCAATCTGGAGGAAGCCGGTGTCATCCAGAGTCGCGTCGCACTGCTGAATCCGGAAAAGCTCAATCTTGGAGTCACCGTCTTCGTCGGCGTGAAAACCAGTCAGCATAATTACGAATGGCTGGAACGGTTCGCCAAAGCCGTCGCAGAGATCGACGAGGTCGTCGAATTCTATCGTATGAGCGGCGAAACCGACTATCTGCTACGGATCGTCGTTCCGGATATTGCGGGGTATGACACCGTGTACAAGCGCTTGATTCAGGCCGCCGATCTGACGGACGTGAGTTCCAGCTTCGCAATGGAGCGGATCAAGTTTACGACGGCAATGCCGCTCGACTACGTGTCCTAAACGCTCAACCGCCTTCGATAGCGGGCAGGAAACAGACTTCGCTGTTCGGTCCGACTTCTTCCAGGAAATAGTCCTGGAAAATCTGACCGTCGATGGCAACGGCCATCCCATCCCCTAATGCGGCACCAATCCCCGGAAATTTTGCATCCAATTCCCGGACCAGGGCCCGCATCGTTCCCGCTTCCACGGCAACCCGCGTCTCACCATCGGTGAATTGACGCGCGAGCTCCCGGCTCAAAACGACATCCGCCATGCTGTTAGCCGCCGTTTTCCAGGGCTTCCAACACCTTCGGCGGCGACATGGGCAGGTCGGTCAATCGCATTCCCACCGCATCTTCAATGGCGTTGGCCACGGCAGCCATCGGCGGAATGATCGGGATTTCGCCGACGCCCCGGACGCCGTACGGATGCGTGGGGTTCGGCACTTCTACGATCACCGTATCGATCATCGGCAGATCGGACGCCACGGGAATGCGGTAGTCCAAGAAGCCGGGATTCTGCAGCCGCCCATCGTCACCGTAGATGTATTCCTCGTTCAACGCCCAGCCGATGCCTTGGGCGACACCGCCTTGCATCTGCCCTTCGACATAGCCCGGGTGAATAGCGCGGCCCGCATCCTGGATTGCGGTATAGCGCAGGATTTTGACGTGCCCGGTCTCGCGGTCGACCTCGACATCGCAGATATGCGTCCCGAACGCCGGTCCGGGTCCTTGCACATTGCTTGATTTCTCAGAACTGATCGGGCCGCCGGTCATCGGCGTTTTCGCCGCCAAATCACCCAACGAAAGAGGTTCGAACTTGCCCGCATTGTCGCCGGCCGGGCGGGCTTCGCCCTCTTCCCAAACGACCGCCTCAACGTCGATATCCCAAATCTTGGCCGCCGCCGTGCGAAGCTGCACTATGCAGTCCTCCGCAGCGTTAACGACCACCATACCCAGCGCAAACGTGACCCGGCTGCCGCCGGTATGGCGATTGAAAGCAGTGGCATTCGTGTCGCCGATTACGGCGCGAACCTCACCAATATCGATACCAAACACTTCGGCCGCCATGATGCACAACGATGCCCGCGAACCGCCGATATCCGGTGCGCCAGACGTTACCGTGACGGAACCGTCTTCATTGACGCTAACCGATGCACTCGACTCGCCGCCGACATTGAACCAGTAACCCGACGCAATCCCGCGCCCCTGATCCGGTCCCAGCGGTTCCGAGAAATGCGGATGCGTTTTGGCGGCTTCCAGCGTTTCCTCGAACCCGACGACCCCAAGTGTCGGGCCGTAAGCAGTTCTCGTTCCTTCGCGCGCCGCGTTCATTTCGCGCAACGCCAAAGGCTCAATGTTCAGTTTACCTGCCAACTCGTCGATCGCGCTCTCAATGGCGAAGGCCGCGATAGGCGCGCCGGGCGCCCGGTAGGAAATCGCTTTCGGGCGGTTTGTCACGACGTCGAAGCCAACCGCCTTCACATTCTCGATGTCGTAAGGCGTAAATCCGCACATACAGCCGAGATGCACCGGTGCACCGGGAAACGCCCCGGCAAAGAACTTCAAGTCGGCTTCCGCAGCCGTAATCTTGCCGTCCTTCTTCGCACCGATCTTGATCGTCATCGCCGATCCCGACGTCGGCCCCGTCGCGCGGAAGACTTCGTCGCGCGTCATCACCATTTTGATGGCATGCCCGGATTTTCGACTTAGCAGCAATGCGACGGGCTCAAGATAAACCGTTGTCTTGCCGCCAAAGCCACCGCCGATCTCCGCCGGCGTGACCTTGATATCGCCAATATTCATATTCAACAGGCCAGCCGTGTATTGCCGCACCATGAAATGGCCCTGGCTGCTGCACCAGATCGTCGCCTGACCGTCTTCGCCCATGTTGGCAACAACGGCGTGCGTCTCGATATATCCCTGGTGGATGCCTTCCGTCGAATAGTCGCGCTCAACAACGACGTCGGCGTCCGCAAACCCGGCATCGATATCGCCGATCGCAAACTCAACCCGCTTTGCGACATTGGACGGCTTGTCGGGTTTGGGCTCGACACCACCGGTGAAGAGATCATCGTGGAGCACCGGTGCATCGGGTTTCATGGCTTCCAGCACGTCGGTGACGTGCGGCAGCACTTCGTATTCAACACTGATCAACGAAAGCGCTTCGCTTGCCACGGCGGCACTCGTCGCGGCGACCGCGGCAACAGCGTGGCCATCGTAAAGCACCTTTTCCCGTGCCATCAAATTCTGCGACAGATGGCGATAGTTGGGCGGTGAACTGCCTTTGATCGCCTCCGAAGGCGGAATTTCAGGGAAATCGGCCGAGGTCACGATGGCTTTTACACCGGGAAGCGCCTCGGCCTTGCTGCTGTCGATAGAGAGAATGCGCGCATGCGCGTGAGGGCTACGCAGGATTTTGCCAACGAGCATGCCCGGAAGGGCGAAATCAGCACCGAACGCGGCGCGTCCCGTTACCTTGTCGACACCGTCCGGACGAATCGTCCGGGTTCCGATCCACTTATACCCGTTGGCATTTCCTGACATGCTTTAAGCCCCTTTTGCCTCCGCCGCGACTTCGAGAACCGACCGGATGATCTTGTCGTAACCGGTGCAACGGCACAGGTTGCCGGCCAGCCAGTACCGCACTTCGGTTTCCGTCGGATCCGGGTTTTTCTCGAGCAACGATTTTGCCGCGATGAGGAAGCCCGGCGTACAGATACCGCACTGCAATGCCGCATTCTCGAGGAACTTCTGCTGCAGCGGATGCAGATTTTCACCGTCCGCCATGCCCTCGATCGTTTCGATCGAACTGCCTTCGGCTTCCACACCCATGACCAGGCAGGAACAAACCAGACGGTCGTCGACCATCACGCTACATGCGCCACAGTCGCCGGATGCGCAGCCTTCCTTGCTGCCCGTGAGCTGAAGCTCGTCGCGCAATACGTCGAGGAGGGTCTGTTGCGTCTCGCAGAGGAACTCTACGGGTTCGCCGTTAATTGTCGTCGTTACGTGATTTTTCGCCATTATTTAGCTCCTCGCACGCTCAAGCGCGATTGCGGTCGCTCGGCGGGCAAGTACGCCCGCGACCTTGGTCCGAAATTCAATGGTGCCCCGTTTGTCATTGATGGGGCTGCATGCCGCCTGCGCGGCAGCGTCCAGATTAGCCATCGCCGCATCGTCGCACTTCGTGCCGATCAATGCATCCGCAGCGTCTTTCACAAGCAACGCCCTGGCGGCAACCGCGCCAAGCGAAACCCGTGCGGCCGTGCAAACACCACCTTCATCCAGGGTCAGGCAAACGCCGACCCCGACAACAGCAATGTCCATTTCTGTCCGTGGGATGAACCGCAAATAAGCATCGCCCGTCCGCGGCGCTTTTTTTGGCAACCGAATCGTGACAACGAACTCACCTTTCGCCAGTGATGTCTGACCAGGGCCCGTCGCTACGTCCTCAACCGGAACTTCCCGCGTTCCATTTGGACCGGCAATAACGCAGACCGCACTCGCAGCGATCATCGCTGGCACACTATCGGCCGCCGGAGATGCGTTACAGAGGTTCCCACCAAGCGAGGCGCGTCCCTGAATCTGAGTCGAGCCAACGAGGTCCATCGCCTCGATCACACCTGGCCACATCGCGAAAAGGTCGGCGTTTTCGTGAAGCTCGGCACTGGCTGCCGCCGCACCGATGCTGTACACGCCATCCTCAACCGAAACCGACGTCAATTCTGGGATATGCTTAACGTCTACGATGAGTTCCGGTGCGATCATTGCCGCCCGCAACTGGACCAGCAAATCCGTACCGCCTGCCAACACCCGGGCTTCCCCGCTTGCGCCGGCCAGCAAAGCCGCCGCTTCGTCTACCGAAGTCGGCGCTTTATATTGCAATGCACTCATGTCTCTCCCTTGCCTTTTTAAATCCTGCAACCATTCGGGCGGCACGCCGAAACGCGCCAGCTCGTCAAATCCGCACAACTTTTCCCGGGAATTTTGTCACTGTCCCGCGACCAGCCTGACGTGATTTCGTTGATGTCGCTCCGGATATTTTTTGCTGACGCGCAGCGCCCCCCTGCAGGGTTAACCCGCCTTCCAACAAAATCCTCCCATAAAACATACAACCCCGGACCATCGGCATCAAGCGCTGCGGCGGAGGCTAATACCGAAAAGGGCCCAGACCCTCGATACCTCCTTCTTCAGTGGCGAAAACGCCGCCGGCGCGGATAGCGATGATATCGGTGGCCGTAGTACCCGCCATAGCCAAAGTGATGATCATAAGGGTCATGATAATCCGTATAGCGCGGGTGATGCCGCGACGGCGCATCGACGATCCGCCATCCCCCGCCAGCCTTTCTGCACGCCGCACCGAACGCAATATCGGTTTCGCCAGCAACAGTCGCCGTCTGCTGAAACTCACGACAGTCGACGCCAACATTATCCTTATAGGTACGCATCGGCGTCACGGTACCACGCCGTCCCGTTTTAGAGTTGGCCCAGTTCACGCTCTGCCCGGTCTTGTTTTCTTCCAATGCTTTTTGCACTGCAACCGCCAACTGGTTCCGGTCTTCATCGCCTAGGGCGGAAAACGGTGCGACACCACCGCACGCGCTTAGCCCCGCGAGCAGGAGACATGAAGCCGTTAGTTGGCGAAGTTTCCGCATCGTATATACCGGCACATCTTTTGGAGCAGAGATCGCATATACCCTACATAGGCTGTTTCTCAATAAAGTGAGCCGTTGTGAGTGAAAATACGCAACGGCATTACCATATTAAATCGGGGCGAAAGGATGGCAGAAAATGAAACATTTGACTAAATCCTCGATTATCGGCGCCGTGGCCGCAGCGCTCACGGCATGTGCATCAGCCGGAGCCGCAGTCGTCAGCACCTCTCCCGATCAGGGCCATGTGCTATTCGACGGCGGTGAGTTCGTGGCGACAACGCCACAACGGGTAACCTTCGTCGATATCTGGCAGGAGGAAGAGTACACCCGGTTCGAAGGCAACGGCACGCGGGCGGAAATCATCTATGCGGTTGCCGACGAGCGCGACTCGGTCGTGCTCGACTACAAATTGACCCTTCCGCAAACGATCAAATCCTGGTCGGCGAATGCATCGGGCGCTTTGTCCTGGGGCGAAAAAGGAACAATCAGAGCGCCGATCGGCGAATTTCAGTATCAAATATACACGCAGGGAAGCGGCAATCGATCGTGCGTTGGCTTTTCAAGTGAGTGGGATTACCGCGCCGGCGATCCGGAATTGCGTCCGGCTAAAGCTCTGTTCGGATACTACTGTGACAAACCCGGTGCGAGCTTGAACAAGGACAAAGTTGCCGGTGTCCTTTCCGATCTCTGGATCAAGGGTATTCGGCGGACCGACTTCCGGTTCACCCCCCGGCTCTCGCTTGCCAGCAGCTCAGGGACAGGCGGCACTACAACCGGCAACACCGGTTTCCCGTACGTCATGGCTGACAGGTTCGTCGATGCCGACGGTGAACGGTCCGGCGACTAACCTTAGTACCGCGCGTCAGGATGCCATTTTATAGGCATCCGGCGCGCGGCATTTCCTGCATCAGATTGCTGACGATCAAGGCCGCCTCGCCGTTCGAAGTTTCGGGGTGGCGCTTCCGATATGCGTCGACCGCCGCCACGAACGCGGGATAATCGGTTACGCCGTCTTCGCGCTGCTCGATATAGGCGCGCGCAACGGCGCGCAAATCGTCATCATGTTCCGACATACTGGCCATCTCCTTAAACTCCGCTATGTCCAACCAATGCGGCATTAAGGACCCGGGCCGCTGTTCAGACGTCACCCAAACAGGGGAACAATCGAACGAATTGTCTAAATTTGTTTCCGTTTTCACCGAATCTTCGTATGTACGCGGCCATGAAACAGTTAATCTTCATCACGATGTCGATCGTGCTGGCCAGCTGTTCGGACTTTTCGATTCCGGGGTTCGGGCCTGCGAAAGACGATATAGTGGCTGTCCCTGTGTCGGATGCCCGTATCTTGTTTGGCGCGCCCGCCTTCTCCACGACACCGCCGGTTCGCCTGAAGTTCACCGATGGATGGCAACGCGAGGAATACGCCCTGTTTCAAGGACCGGGCAGCCAAGCGGAAGTTGTCTATATCGCTGCCACCGCCCTCGAAACCAGCCTCGAATACGAAATAGGCCTGAAATCGCGGATCACGAGCTGGAACTACAATTCGAATGCTAAAATCGTCTGGGGTGCGCAAAGCAAGGCATTCTCAGCGTTTGGCGAAGTATTCTACCAACCTTATGAACGGGGACAGGACGCCTGCTTTGGGTTTTCGGCGGAATTGGCCGTCGCGATGGACGATCCGGAACTGAACCCGACTAAGGCCGTATTCGGGTATTATTGCGAAACGTCGGAAACGGCGCTATCGACGGACAGGGTCGAGGCCCTGATCGACAGGATAGAGGTGTCCCGCTTCGCCGCCGGCAACACGCTCAGCGCACCGCCGAAGAATGCCGTCAATCGTAGCGGCGGCGATACCGGCAATCCCGACTTTCCGTTCGTCCTCGCCCGCGGCTACCAAAGCGAGGGATTAAGCTTCGTTGATCGCAATTATTAGTAAAAATCCCGCTTGTCTGTGTCTGAGCCGTTCATATCTATTGAGTGAGGGGCAACGCGAACGGATAGATCGATATGAATACCAAGATCGGACGTAGCACTGCAGTAGCGGTTTTGCTGTTTTCCGGCGCTCTTGCAGGTTGTACAGCGACAAGCGCAAATTACCCCAATGTCGCGTGGGCAGGCTCGGAAACCGCCTATGTGCTGTTTACAGCTCCCGCTTTCAAGGACACCTCCTCCAAGCACATCGTCTTCACCGATATGTGGCAACATGAGGAATATGTGCTGTTCCAGGGCAACGGCGCACAGGCTGAAATCATTTATGTGGCGGCCAACGAACGCGACACCATCGCGCTTGACTACAATCTTCCGGTCGTCCCCATGGTAAAGACCTGGAACATCGCCAATGCCCACCCCGTTGTCTGGGGCGAAAAGGGCCAGACAGGCGCGCCGCTCGGCGCTTATTTCTACCAACATTTCCGCCTCAGCGACGTCGGCCGCGATTGCGTTGGATTCTTCACCGAGTGGGACCTGAAAGACGACGACCCGCAGTTGCGCAACGGCAAGGTCGTGTTCGGGTATTATTGCGAAAAACCCGGCGTAATCCTGACGCAGGCTGGGATCTTCAATCTCCTCGACAATATCTGGATTCGAGGGATCACCGCCCGATTCGACACGCGCTTCTCGCCAGTGGCCCCGGTCGGTAGTGCCGGCCGCAAGGACCTCGTGGCATTGGCCTTCGCGCAGCGTGGCAGCGGCAACACGGGGAACGCCAACTTCCCGTTTGATATGGCGGATTTTTATTCCGATGTGGACGGTGAAGACGACCGGCGAAACTGAGAACCGGGATTTACATCCGAAAAACGCCGAAGTTCGTTGGTTCGATCTGTTTGTTTAGCGACGCCGACAGGCCGAGACCGAGAACACGTCGGGTCTCGGCTGGGTCGATAACGCCGTCGTCCCACAGACGAGCAGTAGCATAGTATGGGTGCCCTTCCCGCTCGTACTGCTCGCGGACAGGCGCCTTGAACGCTTCTTCCTCCTCCGCACTCCAGGTCTCGCCGCGGCCTTCGATTGCATCCCGCCGTACGGTGGCGAGCACGCTTGCCGCCTGCTCACCGCCCATCACGGAAATCCGCGCATTCGGCCACATCCACAGGAAGCGCGGTGAATAGGCGCGCCCGCACATGCCATAGTTTCCCGCGCCGAAGGAGCCGCCGACAATGACGGTGAATTTCGGCACGTTAGCGCAAGCGACGGCAGTCACCAACTTCGCACCGTCCTTGGCGATACCGCCGGCTTCGTACTTCTGACCAACCATAAAACCGGAGATATTTTGGAGGAAAATCAGCGGGATGCCCCGCTGGCAGCACAGTTCGACGAAATGCGCCGCCTTCAGCGCTGACTCGGAAAACAGGATGCCGTTATTGGCAATGATCCCAACCGGATAGCCGTATATATGCGCGAAGCCGCACACCACCGTCGTGCCGTAGAGCTGCTTGAATTCATCCATCTCGCTACCGTCGACGATCCGTGCGATCACTTCCCGCACGTCGTAGGGCTTGCGCCGGTCGACAGGGACGATGCCGTACAGCTCTTCGACCGAATAAGCCGGATCGCGCGGCGTCCGCACAGCCAGATCGATCTTTTTCGTACGGTTCAAATTCGCCACGATGCGCCGACAGATAGCCAGCGCGTGCCCATCATCGACCGCTAAATGGTCGGTCACGCCCGATGTCCGCGAATGCAGATCGGCTCCGCCAAGCGCCTCCGCCGACACCACCTCGCCCGTCGCCGCCTTCACCAGCGGCGGACCGCCCAGAAAGATCGTGCCCTGCTCCTTAACGATGATCGACTCGTCCGACATGGCGGGCACATAGGCGCCACCCGCCGTGCACGAGCCCATCACGGCCGCGATTTGCGGGATGCCGAGCCCAGACAAGGTCGCCTGATTGTAGAAGATCCGTCCAAAATGCTCCCTGTCGGGAAAGATACCGTCCTGCTGGGGTAGGTTGGCGCCACCGGAATCGACGAGATAGATACAGGGCAGATTATTTTCCCGCGCGATCTCCTGCGCCCGCAGATGCTTTTTTACCGTGATCGGATAATAAGTACCGCCCTTCACGGTCGCGTCGTTGGCGACGATGACGCATTCCACGCCCGACACCAGTCCGATCCCCGTAACGATCCCCGCGGCGGCGATATTGTCGTCATACATGCCGTGAGCTGCGAGCGGCGACAGCTCGAGGAACGGCGCGCCCGGATCACACAGCGCCCGCACCCGCTCCCGCGCCAGCATCTTGCCGCGCGAAAAATGCCGCTCCCGCGAGGCCTCGTTGCCGCCCAACGCAGCCATGTCGACCGTCTCGCGCAGGTCAGCAACCAGCGTCTCCATCGCCGTGGCGTTTTCCTTGAATTCCTTGGACCGGGGTTTGATCGTCGACTTGTAAACTGTCATTCGGGCTGACTATCCGTAGTGTTAAGCAAAACGTGCGCGATCATATCCAAATCAGCCGGCGCGGCCACGCAGAATCATTCCTACGCAGTCAGGTCCATACGCGGCTCTGGCAATCAAACCAAATCGAGCAGCGGAGACAGCAACCCTTCCGTGTACCGCGGCGAGACATCGTCGACCGGCGGCAGGTTCATACGGTTGTGCCAGTAGACCGTCATGCCGACTCCTGTGGCGCCAGGGACATCAGCGGCAGAGCCCGCGACGAACAGGATGCGGTTGGGCGGCACGCCTAGCCGCTCGATAGCTTGCTGGTATGGCTCCGGGCGAGGTTTGTAGAACCCGGCACTCTCGGCCGTGGCAACCGCGGCGAAGCGTCCTCCTGCCGCCCGAACGGCAATTTCCGCCAAACGGTCTGATGAATTTGTCGCAATTCCAACCGGCACACGTTTACGGAGTTTATCAAGGACCTGTTTTGCTTCCGGCCACAGAGCCAGCGAACCCCACGAATTCAGCAACGTATCGGCAGTGCTCGCCGAGATGTCCGTATTCATTGCCGCGTCACGGACAATGTCCTCGTAAGGTCGGTAGGCGCCCGCTTCGTATGTGAGGACCAGGTATTCCCGCCGCCATCGAAGACCGGCCTCTTCGGATCCGGCGACCCGGTTCCAGAGCGTCCATGAATCAAGCAGCGCCGTCAGCAGATCGAAGATGACGGCGTCATAGTGACGTGAAGGATTGGAAAGAGGAGGCATTTTGATGAACTTATCGTTTAGCAGCGCCGTATCCCGGACGAATAGTAACGCAGCACAACCGCAGGGGTGACTGGATTTATAGAGCCGTGCGGGCGTCTGTCGCAGCAAAGCACATATTGACGATGGGGTTGTTCATACCCGTACAGCAAGAGACCACCTCACCACCCATGATGTCGACCTCACGATAGTGTTCGCTAACGAATAACCAGAATCCATCGGCGGATGAAATCCCAATCGTCTGATCGCCTAAACAGAACTCACTCTAGTTCGCCGCCAACACACGGCTAATGACAAGGCGCTGGATATCGCTGGTACCTTCGTAGATCTTGCAGACGCGCACGTCGCGATAAATGCGCGCAACCGGGAAATCTTCAAGATAGCCGACGCCGCCATGAGTCTGGATCGCGTCGGAGCAGACTTGTTCCGCCATCTCTGTCGCATACAGCTTGGCCATCGCCGCTTCCTTCAAGCACGGCGTGCCGGCGTCACGCAGGGCGGCGGCATGCAGTGTAAGCTGCCGAGCGGCCTCAATCTTCGTCGCCATGTCGGCGAGGCGGAAGCCGACGGCCTGATGATTGATAATCGTGGTGCCCATGGATTCGCGCTCTCCCGCGTAAGTGCGCGCTGCTTCGAAGGCGGTACGGGCCATGCCGACCGCCTGCATCGCGATGCCAATGCGACCACCTTCCAGGTTGCTGAGCGCGATGCGGTACCCCTCTCCTTCTTCGCCCAGCATCAGGTCCGGCGTCAGAACCATATCCTCGAAGCGCAGCTGACAGGTGTCCGACGCTTTCTGGCCAAGCTTACGCTCCACCGAAGCGACATTGTAACCAGGCGTGTCGGTTGGCACGATGAAAGCAGAGATGCCGCGCTTGCCCGCATCCGGGTCGGTCACTGCAAAAGTAACAATGGCGTCTCCGTTCTTACCGCTGGTGATGAACTGCTTGGTGCCGTTCAGGATCCAGCGATTGCCGTCGCGCACCGCACGGGTGCGGATCGCAGCGGCATCCGAACCAGCCTCCGGTTCCGTCAACGCGAAACCGCCCAGCATCTCGCCCTGAGCCAGAGGTTTCAGGAAGCGTTCCTTCTGTTCGTCGCTGCCGAAGCGGTAGATCGGCATACAGGCAACGGAGTTGTGCACGCTCATGACCGTGGAGCAGGCTCCGTCACCAGCCGCAATCTCTTCCAGCGCCAGAGCATAGGCGATGTGATCCGCACCGGCCCCGCCCCATTCCTCCGGCACCAGCATGCCCATCAGGCCGAGCGCGCCCATCTCGCGGATCGCGTCGGCGGGAAATACCGCATCGCGGTCCCAGTCGGCCGCATGCGGCGCCAATTTCTCTGACGCGAAGGCCCTCGCCATGTCGCGGATCATGCCTTGTTCTTCGGTGGGGATCATCAGCGCGCCTCTACCAGGGGATGTCGAAGCCGTCGTAATTGATGAAGCGGCCACTGTCTTCGAGCGTCAGCCGGTCGATGACGTTGACCATGCCACGCACGCTCGTCGTGATGTCGATTGCCGCCGACGGGCCGCCCATATCGGTGCGCACCCAGCCCGGATGAAACAGCACGCAGGCGATGCCACGCGATTTCAGTCCGTTCGCCAGCACGTTCACGGAAGCATTCAGACAGGCTTTCGCAGAACGGTAAATAATCGAGTCGCCGGAACCAGTCTGCGCGATACTGCCCATCATCGAAGAGATGAAAACCATGAGCTTTCGGTCCGATGCGGCCACGTTTTCAGACAGCGCTTCGGCAACCCGGACCGGGGCCAAGGCGTCAACGGCGACGACTTCGGCCCAGGCGTCATAGTCGATCGAACCGAACCCGTAATCGCGCGGCCCGTAAATGCCCGCATTGTTAAGCAGCAGGTCGATCGGCTCGCCCTGCAATGCCGAGGCAAGGGACTGCACGGAACTGTCGCTTGTGACGTCGAGGGCATGCACTTCGCCACCCAGCCCAGCGGATTCCGGGTCGCGGCAGGTGGCGATCACGCGCCACCCAGCCTCGCCAAAACGTTCCGCGAAGCCGCGGCCAAGGCCCCGGTTCGCGCCGGTGATCAGAACGGTCGGCATGAGTTATAGACCGATGATCTCAAGAAAAATCATCACCATGCCAACGAACCCGCCGACGAACGCCAAGGTCCGCACCCAAGGAATGGCAAAGATATAGACCACGGCATGCGCGACACGGGACCAGAAAAAGATCGTCGCACCGAGCGCGGTCGCCTCGTTGGCCATGCCGCCGGCATGCGCCACGAGTACCAGCGCCGCGAACGGCACCAGATTCTCGACCAGATTGAGGTGCGCCTTGTGGGTCCGCGCCGACCAGGCCGGCACTTCCGGCGGCGACTCCGGGTAGCTGACAGTGTTTACCAACCCCCAGGCGCCGATTCGCGCCAGAATATAGGGAACCCAAAGCAACGCGCACAGCGCCGCACTCCAGGTCAGCATCATTAAGTCGGTGGTCATCGTTTAAGCCCTCCTCTCAATCTCGTGGCTGGCGGCGCGGTCGCCGTAGCAACTCTCCGCCGCAATTCGGACAAATGTTCTTCATGTCGGCCGTACACGGCGTGCAAAAGGTGCATTCGTAGGAACAGATCCAGGCCTCACCCATATTCTCAAGCCCGCCATCGCACTTCATGCACGCCGTTTTCATTTCCAACGCCATGGTATCTTCCTTTTAGTAGGGTGTGCCGTCCTTAGCGAAAAATTTAAACGAGCCATCGACGCTGCGGGCGGCCAGGTCTATATCGGGATAGGCCACCTCGTCGCCCGTCGTGCGGTCGCCGATTTCAAGGTAACGCGCATCCGTAGCACCACGGTTGATCAGATTGTGCCCGTCGGCGACACCGGCCGGAAAGCCCGCAACCATACCAGGCCGTAAGGTCTGCTCGCCCGCATTGGTGATCAGAGTGATTTCGCCTTCCAGCACATAGATAAGTTCGTCCTGGCAGGAATGCCAATGTCGTTCCGCCGATCCCGATCCGGGCTTCAACGTCACCAGGTTCACGCCAAAATTCGTTAGGCCCAACGGGTCGCCGAGAATGCGCTTCTCCCGCTCCGCACACAGCGCCTTGAACTTATCCGGATAACCGGCGCCGATCCGAGGCTCTACACCAGCTGGATCGAGGGCGGGCTTCGTTAGATTTTCGGTCATCGTGCATTCTCCAAGAAATAGCAGGTGTCAGGTTAGAACAAGTGCCCAAATCACAACTGCATTCAGCAGACTCAAGAATACCGCGGCGGAACCGAGATTCTTTGCCGTCTTCGAAAGCGGGTTGATCTCGCTTCCGATTCTGTCCACGACCGCTTCCAATCCACTGTTGACCAACTCCACGATCAGAACCAGGAGAAGGGCACCAATCATCACGGCGCGTTCCAACCCGGTGTTCCCCAACCAGAGCCCCAGCGGCATAAGGACAACGCAAAGCATCGCTTCCTGCCGGAATGCCGCTTCCGTCCGCCATGCGGCCTTCAGACCTGCGAACGAGTAACCGGTTGCTTTAACAATGCGATCCATGCGGTCTCTACCAACCCAGCTGTGCGTCGCCTATGCCGTCTCCAAAAACAGTTCGCGTCCGATCAGCATTCGGCGTATTTCGCTAGTGCCGGCACCGATCTCGTACAATTTGGCGTCGCGCAGCAAACGGCCGGTCGGGAACTCGTTCATGTAACCGTTGCCGCCGAGGCATTGGATCGCCTCGAGCGCCATCCAGGTCGCCTTTTCGGCCGAATAAAGGATCGCACCTGCCGCGTCCTTGCGCGTCGTGTCGCCCCGGTCGCACGCCTGCGCAACGGCGTAGACATATGCCTTGGTCGCGTTCATCGTCGTGTACAAATCGGCGAGCTTGCCCTGCATGAGCTGGAAATTGCCGATCGGCTCGCCGAACTGCTCGCGCTCATGCACGTAGGGCATGACCACATCCATGCAGGCCTGCATGATGCCCAGCGGCCCGCCGGACAGCACCAGCCGTTCATAATCGAGGCCGCTCATCAGGACGTTGACGCCGCTGCCGACCTCGCCCAGCACGTTCTCCTCCGGGACCTCGCAATCCTCGAACAACAGTTCGCAGGTGTCGGATCCGCGCATGCCCAGCTTGTCGAGCTTGTTCGCCGTGGTAAATCCCTTGAACCCCTTTTCGATCAGGAACGCCGTGATGCCGCGCTTGCCCGCATCGGGGTCGGTCTTGGCATAAACGACCAACGTGCTGGCGGCGGGGCCGTTGGTGATCCACATTTTACTGCCGTTCAGGATGTAACGGTCGCCCTTCTTATCGGCGCGGGTCCGCATCGACACCACGTCGGAGCCGGCACCCGGTTCGCTCATCGCCAGTGCGCCGACATGTTCGCCGGACACTAGTTTCGGCAAATAGCGTCGCTTTTGCTCTTCGGTCCCGTTGCGGTGAATCTGATTGATGCAAAGGTTGGAATGCGCTCCAAAAGACAGACCAACCGATCCCGACGCACGGCTGATCTCCTCGACCGCCACGACGTGCTCCGTATAGCCCATATTGGAACCGCCATAGGCCTCGTCCACGGTGATCCCGTGCAGGCCCAAAGCCCCCAATTCCGGCCATAGATCGGCCGGGAACTCGTTCGACTGATCGATCTCCGCTGCACGTGGCGCAATCTTGTCCGAGGCAAAGCTGCGCACTGAATCGCGCAGCAGATCCGCTGTCTCGCCCAAATGAAAATCGAGCCCCGGGAATTCGTTTGGAATCATGACCGCAACTCCTCGTATTCAGCTAGTCGATTATGCGCGCTTTTCATCCGCTGTCACCCGCTCATCGGGTTTTCCTGGCAAACACATTAGTGTCTCCAACGCGGTAGCGCAGAGCATCTCCTCGTCACCCTCGCACGCATAAACATGAACCTGCGCCACCGTCAGCGTACGGCCGGGACGCAGTACGTCGGCGCGTGCAACAAGCGCTTCGCCCTGCCCCGGCGCGACCAGGTTGAGCTTGAACTCGACGGTCAGGACCGTGCTGTCGGCAGGCATCAGGCTATAAGCGGCGTACCCTGCCGCGTTGTCGGCGATAGTTCCGATGACGCCGCCATGAAAGAAACCGTGCTGCTGCGTAATTGCCTCGTCATAAGGGAGCGTGATTGTGCAATGGCCCGGTTCGACCGACGTCAAGGTCGCACCGATCGTCGACATGAATTGCTGCCGCCTAAAACTGTTCCGAACCCTTGCCACATAGCCGGGATCGGGCGCCTGAAAATTTGCCGTCATACCGGCTCTTCTTCCCGTGGCAGCGCAGCGAGCCGCTCGTGGCACCGCGCCGCAACATTGTCCAACTCCCGCAACGCAACAGCGATATCCTCACGTTGTTGCAGCAGACGCGTTCGGCGCGCATCGATCTTGCCGATGAGTAGTTCGAGCTGCCCCGCCTCACCCGGCGGCGCATCGTACATATCCACGATCTCGCGAATCTCCGCCAAACTGAAACCAAGCCGCTTGCCGCGCAGGATAAGCTTGAGCCGCGTCCGGTCGCGCTGATCGAATAGGCGAGTCTGACCCCGCCGTGACGGCGAAATCAAACCCTCGTCCTCGTAGAATCGGATCGTACGCGTGGTGACATCAAATTCCCGCGCCAGATCGCCAATCGAGAAGTACGAATCCATGCGAAAATTTAACTAACGTTTACGTTAACGTCAATAAATGGAAAAAGCTACTGTGAATGTGTGCAGATTCGCCCTCTAAAGCAGCACAATTGCGGCGAGGCCGAGGAAGCAGAGGAAACCGACGACGTCGGTGACAGTCGTCAGAATGATGCTCGATCCGACAGCCGGGTCGCCTCCGGCCCGGTCGATCGCAGTGGGATCAGGATGCCCGCGAGGCCGGCGATAAGCAGATTGACGATCATCGCGACACCGATGACCAGGCCGATCAATAGGTCGGAGAACCAGAAATACGCCACGGCACCCATCAGAACCGCGAAAACCATCCCGTTGATCCCGCCGACCAGTACCTCCTTGCCGATAATGCGAAGCGCATTGCTTGGCGTCAGTTCCTTCATCGCCAGGGCGCGGACCGATACCGTCAAGGTCTGTGTACCGGCATTGCCGCCCATAGACGCTACGATCGGCATCAGCACCGCAAGCGCTACGACCTTCTCGATCTCCGCCTGGAAAAACCCGATCACCACGGAAGCCAGGATCGCCGTCAGCAGATTCAAACACAACCAGGACAGCCGTGACTTCAGCGTGTCGACGACCGCTTCGTAAAGATCGTCGACCCCAACGCCGCTGAGCTTGAGGAGATCTTCCTCGTGCTCTTCATGAATGACGTCGACCACGTCGTCGACGGTAATGACGCCTATGATCCGCCCATCTTCGTCGACGACCGGCGCTTCGACCAGACCGTACTGACGAAACAGGAACGCCACGTCTTCCTGATCCATGGTCGCCGGAATAAGCCTCAATTCCGGCTCGATGATGTCAGTGACGGGCACCGCGCGCTGCGCGCGGAGCAGCCGGCTTGTCATGACCACGCCGAGCGGTTTGTAATCGGGACCGACGACGAAAAAACCATAGAACGCGTCCGGGACATCGGGGTCGTCCCGCATATAGTCGATAGTCTGACCGACATCCCAAACCGACGGCACCGCCGCATATTCGCGCCGCATGAGCCTTCCGGCGCTATCCTCGGGATAACCGAGCGCCTCCTCGTAAAGCGCGCGGTCGACGGGCGGGACATTGTCCAGCAATTCCTGCTGGTCGGCTTCCTCGAGCTCCTCGATGAGCTCGACCGCGTCGTCGACGTCTAGTCCGGTGACAACCCGCGCGAGGGCGTCCGGGTCAAGTTCTTCGATGAGATCTTCGCGGACCGCCTCATCGAGATGGACAAAGACCTCCGGCTCGAGGTCTTCCCCCAGATAGTTCCCCAGCAGAACCCGATTACGCGCCGACAGCGCCTGAAACAGGTCCGCCATATCCGCGGCATGCAGCGGCTCGGTAAGCGTTCTCAGCCGCACGCGGTCTTGCGCGCCGATGGCAGCAAGAGTTTCTCGGACCAGGTCTTCCGTCAGGCCATAGAGGCCTTCCAGATCCTCATCATCCGTCACCACCGCCTCGCCCAACTCGGTCATCGTTAACCTCCCGTTGGGCGCTTCGGACTAAGTCGTGTCAGCGCCCCTGAGCATCGACGACCGCATAAGCGGTCATGTTCATGAGCCCTCGTGTTGTGACCGACTGCGTCACGACATGGACCGGCGCCGCCATCCCGACCAGCATCGGCCCGACCGACAGCCCCTCACCCACCGTCTTCAGCAGATTGAACGCGATGTTCGCCGAATCAAGTGTTGGTGCGACCAAAAGATTGGCGTTGCCGTTCAGCCGCGATTCGGGGAACACCCGGTCCCGGATATCCGCACTGACGGCAGAGTCCGCATGCATTTCGCCTTCGACCTCCAAATCCGGATTACTCTCATGCAACAGAGCTACCGCTTTCCGCATCTTGAGCGCCGACTCCGCGTTGCTGGTCCCAAAATTAGAATGGGACAGCAACGCCACCTTCGGCTCGATCCCGAAGCGCTGCACTTCGACCGCCGCGAGGCGCACCATCTCCGCAATTGCCTCCGCCGAGGGATCAAGCGACACATGGGTATCGGCGATAAAATATGTCCCGTGCGGCAGGATCACTAGACTGAGCCCGGACACCTCGTCGACGCCACTGGCCCGCCCGATGATCTGGCGCAGATGATCCAGATGCCCCTTATACTGACCATAGGTCCCGCAAATAAGGGCGTCCGCGTCGCCGCGTTTCACCATCATGGCACCGATTACGGTCGAGTTCGTGCGTACCAGCTCGCGCGCTCGATTCGGCGTCACGCCATTGCGGACCGTAATTTCGAGGTAATTGCGCCAATAATCGCTGTAACGCGAGTCGTCCTGTGGATCGACAAGCTCAACATCCTTGTCGAGCTGGACACGCAAGCCCAACTCCTTGATTTGTGATTCCACGACCGCACGGCGGCCGATCACGATCGGCCGTGCAAGACCATCATCAACCGCCATCTGCACCGCACGCAGGACACGGACGTCTTCGCCTTCGGCATAGGCAACCCGCTTGGGATCGAGCCGCGCCTTCTCGAACACGGGCCGCATTGCCTGCCCGGAGCGATAAACGAAAGCTGCCAGCTTGCGGCGATACGCATCGAAATCCTCAATCGGCCGCGTCGCGACACCACTGTCCATCGCCGCTTTTGCCACGGCGGGCGCAAGTTCGATGATCAGGCGCGGATCGAAAGGCTTCGGCAGAATTTTTTCCGGCCCGAAGTTCGTGGCCTTGCCACCAAACGCCGACTGCACGATATCCGATGTTTCGGCCATTGCCAGATCGGCCAGCGCCTTGACGCAGGCGATCTTCATTTCTTCATTGATCGTCGTCGCGCCGCAATCCAGCGCACCGCGGAAGATGAACGGGAAACAAAGAACGTTGTTCACCTGGTTCGGGTAGTCCGAACGGCCCGTCCCCATAATGACGTCCGGGCGCGCCTTATGCGCTTCCTCCGGCGTGATCTCCGGCGTCGGGTTGGCGAGCGCCATAATAATCGGCTTGTCGGCCATCGATTTGACCATCTCGCCGTCCAGCGTGCCCGGTGCGGACAGACCAAGGAATACGTCCGCGCCCTTGAGCGCTTCCGTCAAGTTCCGAGTCTCTGTCTCGACCGCGAAATACTCTTTGTACTTATCCATCTTCTCGGTACGGCCCTTGTAGATCGTACCCGTCCGGTCGGTGACGATGATGTTCTCTTTCGGCATGCCGAGCGCGATGAGCTGATGCAGGCAGGCTTGCGCCGCCGCACCCGCGCCCGACGTGACCAACCGAACCTGGTCGATCTTTTTAACCACCACACGCAGGGCGTTGTAGATCGCGGTCGCAACAACGATCGCCGTGCCGTGCTGATCGTCATGAAAGACCGGGATCTTCATGCGCTCGCGCAGCTGCTTCTCGATCTCGAAGCAGGCCGGCGCGCCGATATCTTCAAGGTTGATGCCGCCAAAGGTCGGCTCAAGCCGGGCGACGCATTCGACGAACTTCTCGACATCGGTTTCGTCGACTTCGATATCGAAGACATCGACATCGGCAAAATTCTTGAACAGAACTGCCTTGCCTTCCATGACCGGCTTCGACGCCAATGCGCCAATATTGCCAAGCCCGAGGACCGCCGTTCCGTTCGAAATAACGCCCACCAGATTACCGCGTGCCGTCACGCTTGCCGCCTCGACCGGATCGTCGGCAATAGCGACGCAAGCTGCTGCGACACCAGGCGAATAGGCCAGCGACAGATCGCGCTGATTGGCCATCGGCTTGGTCGCCACAATCGCCAATTTCCCCGGCGGGTCCATGCGGTGATAGACGAGTGCTTCCTTATCGATTTCGTTGCTCATGACCACTTCCCCCTCTTCTTTCAGCCTATCACCGCCAGGTGAACGCTATATGAATCCTTAAGCCACTCACGGACTCAAAAAGGCCCGCCGATATCAGCAGGCCTTTCTGGAATTGGTGCGGTCGAGAAGACTCGAACTTCCACGGGGTTTCCCCCACAGCGACCTCAACGCTGCGCGTCTACCAATTCCGCCACGACCGCATGACTTTCGTCCGAAACTGGATTTATTATAGACTTACGTCTTACTTGGACGCACGGGAAATACCAAATCACCCTTACCGTGGCAAGCATGGTCCGCAATTGATGACCATTAAGCGAGTCTTCTTATGACCGACACGCCTGAATGGCGAATCAGCGACACGCCTATACCCTATCCGGAGGCGCTTTCGACTATGGAAAAGCGAGTCGCATGCATTCGCGATGGCAGCGCTGGCGAGATGGTCTGGCTTCTCGAACACCCCTCGCTCTATACGGCGGGCACCAGCGCCAAGGAGGCCGATCTGCTGGACCCAACCCGCTTTCCGGTCTACCGCGCCGGGCGTGGCGGGCAATACACCTATCACGGTCCTGGCCAGCGCATCGCCTATACCATGCTCGACCTGCGGCAACGCGGCCCCGATGTGCGCTGTTTCGTGCACAATCTAGAAGAATGGATTATCCGGGCGCTGGCGTCGTTCAACGTCAAGGGCGAGCGCCGGGAGGGCCGGGTTGGCATCTGGGTCGACCGCGGCGGCGGGCGCGAGGACAAGGTCGCGGCCGTCGGCGTCCGGATCCGCCGCTGGGTCACCTTCCACGGCATATCGATCAATGTCGAACCGGCGCTGGAGCATTTCACCGGCATCGTTCCGTGCGGCATCGACGCACAGAATCTCGGCGTCACCTCGCTGGTCGACCTTGGCCTGCCAGTCACCATGACGGATCTGGACGTGGCCTTGCGCGACAGCTTCGATGGAGTCTTCGGCGGCGTCCGCTAGAGCAGATCGGGATTGATCGGAATCGCCTGCGGCGATCCGATAATCGCGTGAATCTGCTCTCCACTATTAAGATAGAGCGGATTCACAGAACCGACCGAACCCAAGTAATTGGGTTCGATCAATCCTGATCCGCTCTAGCGGCGGAATAAAAAATCCTTCAGATGCCCACGCGACTGCCAGCCTGCACGCTGGAGTTCAGGATCGCGATGCGCTGCCGCGGGATAGCCAATGCACAGATAGGCGATCAACCGCCAGTCCTCCGGCGTATCCAATGTCTTGCATACCGCCGCCGGATCGATAATCGACACCCAACCGACGCCAATTCCTGCAGCCCGTGCGGCGAGCCACAGCGTATTGACTGCCGCAACCGCGGAATACTCCAGCACCTCCGGCATCGTCTGGCGACCCAGCCCGTGGCCACGCTCGGTCTCCTTGTCGGCGAAAACCGCGAGGTGGACCGGCGCATCATCCAGTCCAGAGAGCTTCAGCTTCGCATAGGCCGCCGCCCGCTCTCCCTCATAGTCGCTTAGGGCGGCTTCGTTCGCCTTCAGAAAGTTATCGCGGACCGCACGCCGCCGCGCCACGTCTTCGACCAGAACAAATCGCCAGGGCTGGCTGTTGCCAACGGACGGCGACAGGCAGGCCTGAGAGACCAATCCTTCAATCAGGTCGGGTTCAACCGGATCGGTTCGAAAGTGCCGCACGTCGCGGCGCCATACGAACAGGGATTCCAACTGCTCACGGAATGCAGCATCAAATTTGGGCGGCGCTTGTGGAGGCTCCGTCATGGCGCGGTCGGCAGTGATTGGAAACCGGGGCTTTCCGGCGGTTCGGCGATGAATTCCTGAACTGTGGTTACATAGGCGACCGGTGGTCCTTCGTGGCACCGGGAAACGATCTGCCGGACGGACTCCTCATCGCCATCGAACAAGGCCTCGACCGACCCATCACGCCGGTTGCGCACCCAGCCATCGACACTTAGCTGCCCCGCCGCTCGCACGACCCAGTAGCGAAACCCGGCGCCTTGCACGCGGCCCTCGATCCGGACCCGGACGGCCATGGCGCAGTCTCCCGTCAAATGAACTCGAGTATCGGCTGATCAACCATCAGGCTGTCTCCTTCACCGGCAAGCAGTTCCTTCACGGTACCATCCTGCTCGGCGCGCAGCACATTCTCCATTTTCATCGCCTCGACGATGGCGAGCTCCTCGCCTGCCTTAACCGCATCGCCCTCCGCCACGGAAAGCCGGATCAAAAGCCCTGGCATCGGCGACAGCAGGAAGCGCGACATATCCGGCGGTTCCTTGATCGGCATCAACCGGTTCAGCGCCGCGACACGTTCACTGACGATCAGGATATCCATCTGCCCGCCAGCATGACTCAGCCGGAACCGCGTACCGTGCCGCTCGACTTGAATGCAAACAGGTACGTCATTCACGGCACCGCGGAACAATGGATCGCCGGGCCGCCACGCGCCGCGTACCACGAATTGTTGTCCGTCCACGCCAACGGCATAGGCGCCGTCGTCGCCGGAGATCTCAAGCGCATATTCGGTGATGTCCCGCTCACCGGCGATGGCGACTCGCTTTTCCAGGGCCGGCGCATGCCCGTTAACGCGTCCGCGCCGGTGCTGGTGACGGGCGTCGATTGCGGCGGCAACAGCAACTATCAGGCGCGGGTCGCCATGCACTAGATCGTCGGTGCTGAAACCGTCGGCGTACTCGTCGTCGATGAACGCGGTGGAAATATTGCCGGACGCGAAGCGGGGATGGGCCAGCACGGCGGCGAGGAAGGGGATGTTATGCGACACGCCGCGGATGTAATAAGCATCCAGCGCATCCCGCATCTGCGCAATTGCATCGTCCCGTGTCGCGCCTGAGGTAATCAGCTTGGCGATCATCGGATCGTAGAATATCGAAATTTCACCGCCTTCGGTGACGCCCGTATCAACGCGTACCCGGTCGTTTTCCGCCGGTGCGCGGTATCGAACCAAACGCCCCGTTGACGGCAGAAAGTTGCGAAACGGATCCTCCGCGTAGATCCGGGTTTCCATCGCCCAGCCCTCCAGGCCAACGTCGTCCTGCGTGATCGACAAGGTTTCCCCCGCAGCCACGCGGATCATCTGTTCGACAAGGTCGACCCCGGTGACGAGTTCGGTAACCGGATGCTCGACCTGCAGCCGGGTATTCATTTCCAGGAAGTAGAAATTGCGGTCGCCATCGACGATAAATTCAACCGTTCCCGCAGATTTGTAGTCGACCGCCTGTGCCAGTGCCACGGCCTGCGCGCCCATCGCCGCGCGTGTTTCAGGGTCAATAAAGGGCGATGGCGCTTCCTCGATTACCTTCTGATGACGGCGCTGAATCGAGCACTCGCGCTCGCCGAGATAGATCGTGTTGCCGTGGCTATCGGCGAGAATTTGAATTTCGATGTGGCGTGGATTCTCGACAAATTTCTCGATAAAGATCCGGTCGTCGCCGAAGCTCGACCGTGCCTCGCTGGATGCCAGCCGGAAGCTCTCCCGCACGCCATCATCGTCGCGCGCAATCCGCATTCCCTTACCGCCGCCGCCGGCCGAAGCCTTGAGCATTACCGGGTAACCAATTTCCTTCGAAACCGTCACCGCTTCATCTGCGTCGGCAATAACGCCGGGACGACCTGGCACGGTTGCTACGCCGGCTTCCTCGGCCAGGCGTTTCGACTCAATCTTATCGCCCATCGCCGCAATTGCGCGTGGCCCCGGCCCGATAAAGGCAACACCGGCAGCGTCGAGCGCTTCAGCGAACGCCGCATTCTCCGACAGGAATCCGTACCCGGGGTGCACGGCGTCCGCGCCGGTATCCCCTATCGCCTGCATTATATTGTCGATGACCAGATAGCTTTCTGACGACGGCGCCGGTCCGATCGCAACCGCTTCATCCGCCATCTCGACATGCAGCGCGTCGGCGTCAGCCTCGGAATAAACCGCGACGGTCGCGATCCCCATCCGCTTTGCACTACGGATCACACGGCAGGCAATTTCGCCTCTGTTGGCGATCAGAATTTTCGAAAACAACTGTCCAGGCGCCTTTCTATTACTCGTGGCCCAAACAGACCGGGCACCCCCCGCAATGTCAAGTGATCCGGCGCATTCTCGAAGAATTGTGCAAACGGTAATTCAGTTCTGCTGCGGCGTCCAATTATCGGCGCGGCGCTTGGTATTAGCCAACACATCCTTGCCAACCTTGGCGACCAACGCGTCATGATTGACCTTTGCCGTCCAGTGCCCTTGCCGGGCTGCCAGCGTCAGCCAGAACAATGCTTCCGCGTCATTTCGTTCGACCCCATCGCCGCGCGCATAGCGCATGCCGATATGGTTCTGCGCCTTTGCGTAACCTTGTTTGGCAGCGCTCAGAAACCATGCGGCCGCAGCCTTCATGTCAGCCGTTCCCGCGACCCCGTCGCGTTCGATCTTGCCCATGTTGTACTGCGCGCGATCCAGCCCCTGTTTCGCCGCTTTTTCGATCCAAGACCGGGCCTTGACTTTATCCGCCTCGACGCCGCGGCCATGGAGGTAGATTTTCCCGAGGACATATTGCGAGCGGCCGAGACCGAGCTTTGCCGCCTTGGCCAAGAACGACAGCCCCTCCGCATGATCGTCTTTCGCTTCGGTGCCGAACAAATAGCTGGTTGCCAGATTGTGTAGTGCTTCCGGGAGGTCCTGTGCAGCCGCCTTGCGCCACCACAAGCGGGCGGTATCCCGATCAACAGGAACCCCGCGCCCCTCGTCGTATATGATCCCAAGGTTATATTGCGCGCGCGCCTCGCCGGCTTCCGCCAGCAGGTTCCAAATCTCGCGCGCCGTAACGAAATCACCCTGCTGATAGGCGGCATAACCATCCTCGAACGGCCCCGCCAGCGCCTTACCGATAGTCTGCGGCAACGCGAGCAGCAACCCCAGGAATACGACAATTCCCGTTGTGGTTCGACAGCTCATGCTTCCCTCCCCATCCGCCTGTGCTGCTTTTTATCAACCCGCCTTCGCTGGAAACTTGGTAAGCCGGGTCTGCAGCGCTTCGATCAGCCCTTCGGGCCCATGTTGCCGAAGAACCGCGTTATATTCCGCGCGTTGCGTCGACAGCATGCTGACGCCCTCCACCACAACGTCGATCACCTTGTACTGGTCTTGAAAGCGCCGTACCCGCCAATCGCAACGCAACGGCCCACTGTCCGGCTGAACGATCCGGGTGCGGACGTAAACATCATTCTGCCCCGCCTTCGCCGTGCGGTCGATTTCGAACTTTTGTCCAGAATAGCCACCGAGGCGCGCCGAATAGGACTTCAATACCCAGGCCGCGAAAAGTGCCTGGTACTCGGCCTGCTGATCGGGCGTCATCGCCTTCCAGTGCCGACCCACGACGAACCGCCCGATCAAGGTCATGGCGAACCCATCTTGCAACAGATTTTGGAAGCGGCGCTCGCGCTCTTCCAAAGCCACGCCTTTATCGCTCAGAACCGAAATAGCTTGATCGGCCAACGCTTGAATGAACTTGGCTTCATCCGCCGCAGCAGAACGCAGCGGCATAACCCCAATAAGGGCAATGAAGATAATCAGTCGATATGCTTTCACACGCATCGCCTGCTCCCACCCTGGCAACGGCACTCAGACACCGCTGCAGTGTCGATTATCTCTGGATATGGAATGAACGGCAACCGCCCTTCGGATGTTCGCCTCAACATTTAGCAATCAAAGATTGCTTTTGTATGAATCTGCGATTCTGGCCGTGCCCTATAGGTTGTAATCCTCTTGAATAGGGTCGACGTGATTGCCACATCTTACAGTAGGCGGACTGCTCATAGCCGAGTTGCCGCCGCCCCGAAAATAATGTGTTAACGGAGCAACTTAGCCATGGCTGAACAGATATCCGACGGCACCGCTTCGGATGCGAAAACATCGCATTATAAAGACCGAAAGACCTGGATTCGTGGCCTTTTTATGCTGTTATTCGTCGCAATCTATAATGTCGCCGCCGTCCTGATCGGCGCGGTCGCGGTACTGCAATTCGCATGGAAACTCGTCACCGGGGAACCGAATCCACGGCTGACATCGTTCGGCGAGGATCTGAGCCGGTATTTCTACCAGATCCTGCGGTTCCAGACGTTTAATACGGAAACCAAGCCGTTCCCCTTCGAGGAATGGCCCTCGCATCCCCCGGCAACCGAGAGCGGTTGAGCCTCCGCGCGCGGTCTCAGGCCGCGTGTGACGCCTCCAGCACGACCTCGCGGACGGTTTCGGCAGCCTTGGCTACCTGATCGCGAGTTACGTCCAGATGCGTAACCACCCGCATTCTGTACTGGTCGTTCTCGCCGATTCGCACGCCGCGTTGGAGCAGCTTCTGGTGTAGTTCCGCGGCCGTCAGGCCCGTCTGGGAAACATCGAAGAACACCATGTTGGTTTCGATCCGATCCGGCTCGACACGGATACCCGGCAGGTTCGCGATAGCTTCGGCAAAGTACTGCGCGTTTTCATGATCTTCGGCCATGCGCTCGACATGGTTCTCCAGCGCGTGGACGCCGGCGGCCGCGATCGAGCCCGATTGCCGCATGGCACCGCCCATCCGCTGCTTCCACTGCCAGGCCTGATCGATGAAATCAGCACTCCCAGCCAGAACGGCGCCGACAGGACAGCCCAGCCCTTTCGACAGATCGACCCAAAGGGAATCGAACGGCTCGGCAAAGTCGCGCGCCGAGACGCCAGACGCCACAACGGCGTTGAGCAATCGCGCGCCGTCCATATGAAGAATGAGGTCATTCTCCTTCGCGACCGCGCCAACACCGCGTATCGTCTCCAACGGCCAAATCGACCCGCCCCCCGAATTGGCTGTCTGCTCGATTTCTATCATCCGCGTTCGCGGCGCGTGCCGTCGGGCGCGGCGAATGGCACCCTCAGCCTGCTCGACTGTGAATATTCCGCGCTCACCGTCGATCGAGCGCAGCATCACGCCGGCGAACACGGCCGGGCCGCCACCCTCGGAATTGATAATATGCGCGGTCTTGTCGGCTATGATTTCGTCTCCGGGCTGGCAGTGAACCATGATCGCAATCTGGTTGCACATCGTCCCCGACGGCATGAAGACCGCCGCCTCCTTGCCCAGCATATCTGCAACCATTTCGCAAAGCCGGTTGGTCGTCGGATCCTCACCGCGCTGCTCATCGCCGACCGGCGCACTTGCCATCGCCTCTCGCATCGCCGGGGTCGGACGTGTCTGGGTATCGCTATAAAGGTCGATATCGATATTCGGCATCACCAAATCCTCGTCTCGAGAAATCGTTCTCGCAGGTTACGATTTATCCAACAATACGTCGAAAAGGCCCATGACGTAAGCCACATGTAGCGCCAAAATGGCCCCCCATCCGACAAGCGGGAAAGGGAACCAAAGGGTCTCCGGCGAAAATGCGACGTTAAGCGCGACCGCAGCGCTGGTAACGACGAAATAAGCGCCCAGATGCCATGCGAAGCCGCGCAGCCGTGATTTTGACCGGTTCGTGTCCGACATCGCCGTTCGTGTCATAGAGGAATGTTGTCGTGCTTCTTCCAGGGATTTTCAAGCTGCTTGTTGCGTAGCATACGCAGGGCTCGGCACAGCCGCCGCCGCGTATTGCGTGGCAGGATGACATCGTCGATGAAACCGAGTGAACCGGCAACGAACGGATTGGCGAATTTCGACTGATACTCCTCCGTCCGCTGCGCGATCTTGTCGGGATCGCCGATATCGCCACGGAAAATGATCTCGACCGCGCCCTTCGATCCCATGACCGCGATTTCCGCGCTCGGCCATGCATAATTGACGTCGCCGCGCAGATGCTTGGAGCTCATCACGTCGTATGCGCCACCATAAGCCTTGCGGGTAATCAGGGTAACCTTGGGCACCGTCGCTTCCGCAAACGCAAACAGGAGCTTCGCGCCATGCTTGATGATGCCACCGAATTCCTGACTAGTTCCGGGCAGAAAACCCGGCACGTCGACGAAAGTCAGGATCGGAATATTGAAGCAATCACAGAAGCGCACGAACCGTGCGGCCTTGCGCGACGACGCAATATCCAGACAGCCGGCCAGCACCATCGGCTGGTTTGCCACGATACCCACCGTCGAGCCTTCCATACGGGCCAATCCGATGACGATGTTGCCGGCATAGTCGGGCTGCAATTCGAAGAAATCACCCTCGTCGACGACCTTTTCGATCAGCTCCTTTATGTCATAAGGCTTATTCGGATTCGCCGGAACCAGCGTATCGAGCGACATCTCGACGCGATCCACCGGGTCCTCGGTCGGCAGCACCGGAGGCTTCTCCTTGTTGGATGCCGGCAGCAGATCGACGAAACGGCGCAACTGCAGCAATGCATCGACGTCATTCTCGAACGCCAAGTCCGCGACGCCCGACCGCGAGGTGTGAGTCGCGGCGCCTCCGAGTTCTTCCTGACTGACCTCTTCGTGAGTGACCGTTTTCACGACATCGGGACCGGTGACGAACATGTAGGAACTGTCCTTCACCATGAAGATGAAGTCGGTCATCGCGGGCGAATATACCGCACCGCCAGCACAGGGCCCCATGATCAACGAAATCTGCGGCACCACACCGGATGCGAGCACATTGCGCTGGAAAACATCCGCATATCCCGCGAGCGATGCGACGCCTTCCTGGATGCGTGCGCCGCCGGAATCGTTGAGGCCAATCACCGGCGCACCGACCTTCATCGCCTGATCCATGACCTTGCAGATCTTGCGGGCATGCGCGGCGGACAGCGAGCCACCAAAAACCGTGAAATCCTGGCTGAACACGAACACGAGACGGCCATTGACCGTGCCGTGGCCTGTCACCACGCCATCGCCCGGTATCTTCTGGTCTGCCATGCCAAAATCATTGATGTCATGCTCGACAAACATGTCCCATTCTTCGAACGAGCCTTCGTCGAGAAAGGTGTCGATCCGCTCGCGCGCCGTGAGCTTCCCCTTAGCATGCTGGCTATCGATCCGGCGCTGGCCGCCGCCAAGCCGGGCAGCTTCACGTTTGACTTCGAGTTGACGGATTATGTCGGACATGGGTGACCTCTGAATTTGCCCCAAAATCGCATCCGCGGCCGCTTACGGCAAGGAAATGACGCCGTCAGGACGATGTTGCGGCGAGGAAGCGGGCGGCTGCAGCGATCTCCGTGCCGATGGAGTCCCACCGGGCGACAGATTCCGGGTCTTCGCCCCATTTTTCGGCTTGGAAGGTTTCGTCGATCAGACTCGCGGCCGCCGCTTCCTCTGGGCCGATTCGGCCCTCCACCACCGCCAGCGCGATAACAAGCGACCCGGAGGCGGCTGTAATGCTGTGCAGTGCCGACAGGACAAACACGTCACGCATTGCAACCTGCGCCCTCAAAAGCGCGGTCGCTTCGGCATTCTGGGTCAACGGCATGACACCCTGGGTAACATTGAGCACCGCGCCGTAATGCTCTGCAATCCAATCCAGCAGCGGTTGCCACGTGAAGGACTGCCGCTCGACGAGGTCTGCCGGTGCTGCTGCCCGATAGCATAAAAGGTCGGTTTCGGCGTAGGCCGCGATTTCACTTACGACGCCGTCCCGGCGGGGTCTGATACGGTCGATCGCCGAATTGGCAAAGCGGGTCATCGGCATGCTCTCGGGCACAATATCATCGCCCTGGGCATTCCATTCCGCCGCGATAGCATTGGCCAGCTCGACTGCAGGCAGTTCGAGCGGCGAACGCCCCGGTGACAGAACAGGCCGGCCGTCCAGCACCACCGAATACCGCCCTTCTTCCGCGACCACTGACGCTTCGCGATAAAACCGTTTCATCAGAACCTTAGTTGCCGAACAGCTTCTTCAGACCACTGCCGACACCCTTCTCGATGGACTTCAACGGGTTGGTCGATTCCGGCTTCTCAGCGGCGGGCTGCTGCGCCGCCGGTTTCCCTTTTGCCCCTTTGACGCAGGGGTTTTCTTCCCCAGTCCCGGTTTCGGCCAACCCAAGGATGAGGGCCGGCGGAAAGACGATACCGCCTACCAAACCGCCCACTTTACGCGCCGCCGCGAGCTTGTTCACACCTATATCGGGTTCCGCCAGGGTGCCCCCGATCGTGACGGGTACCGCAGTGTTGACGGTTGCCGATTTGGGCTGCGGGTCAACTTCCATATCGAGTGCCTCTGTCGCAAGATTGATGGTTCCCTTGCCAGCGATCGTGGCGTAGTCCGTGTCAAACAGCAGCGCCTTGCTGGTCGCCAGGCCGTTCTTGATATCGAACTGGCTGACCACGCAATTGATCACCGTATACTCGCTCTGCTTGCCAACGACGAGCTGGGTCAAGATTTTTGCCGGCCCGCCGATGAAGGTATCGAGCGCGGTGCTTTTCATGCGTCCCGCCCCCATGGCCATTTGAGTCTGGCCGTTGAGGCCAGCCATCAATGCCCGGACCGATTTTCCCTGACCCTTGAGATCGATGTTGACGTTGAGTCGCCCTTCGAGGAGATCGGTGATCGCCATATCGCCAAGGAACTTGCCAGCATCAAATTTGGAGATTTTCACATTGGTATCGAGGGTCGGCGTAGATTGCGCGCCGTTCAACCGCAAGCTCCCGTCAAGGGCACCATCGGCAACAGTAGCCTTCAGCGGCGAGACATTGAGATCTCCCCCTTTCAGAGTTAACCCAACAACCATATTCTTGGCCTCGACGGCGGCAATCAGGGTCTCGATCTCCACGGTGACTTTGGCGTTCGCCGCCTTCAGCCCATCCAGCGGCAGCGGATCGTCCGGGAACACGCGGCCGTCGCCCTTCGCAGGAGCCGCTTCCGTCGATTGCGGCTTCTCGGTATCCTTCTCCGCCTCGCCCGCCTTCACAAAATCGGCGACGTCGATCCGACTCGATTTGAACGTACCGTCAATCGCCGGAACCTTGCTACCCAGATTGGCGGACAGCTTGCCTGAAAGGTCACTGCCGCCGATCTTGGCGGCCAGACCGGAGAGCGTCACCGTCTTGGCGATATCGCCGCCAAGCTTACCCTTCACGCTGTATGGTCCAAGCGGCGGCACAGGCGCGCCGGCGAGCGGCGACAACGTTGCCAGACTCTCGCCTTCAACCGAAAATGCAAGGTCGAGGCCACGGGCCGCCGCGACATCCGCAATCGCGCCCTTCAGACCGATCTTCGCACCACCAGCTTCCAGCGTGAGTGCAATTGGCCATGGTTTGTCGGCGGACATCATCTCCGACGGAGCACCGAGCGATCCCGACACTTTGATCGGATTGTCGTTGTACGAACCGGCAAAGATAAGATCGAGCGGAGCGTCGATCCCATCGCCCTTCAAGGACAGCTCATCGACGACGAGTGCGATCGTCTGCTTCGACACCGCGTCCGTATAGGTTATGCGCGCCTTTTCAATCGACACATCCCGCACGACCGGCAATGACGACGCTTCCGAGGGCGATGTTTCCGAGGATGACGTTTCCGCCGGCTTTGCGTCCGGCTTCGCCTCGAACACATAGTTCGCCTGCCCCTTGGCATTTTTTTCGAGCAGGATATCGGCGCCGATCAGAATGATTTTCTGAATGTCGATAGTACCCGAAAGTAACGGGATCAATGAAACCTGTGCCTCGAACCGATCGACCGTCGCCATCGCCGGGCGCGATCCCCATTTGGCATTGGAAAAGCTGACCCCGCTTACCGCGAGCGCTGGGTTGAGAGAAATCGCGAGTTTGATGTCCCCATCGATAGTCAGATCCCGGCCGGTCGCCTGTTTCACCTGTGCCTGGATCTCCGGCTTGTAGTCGTTGAAGTCGAGGACCATCAACACGACAACCGCCGCGATGACGATTGCAACGACGAGTCCGGCAAAATACTTCAAGAACGTCCCGATCTTCATGGCGTTATTCCCCATAAACCAGCGATGACTGCTGGTAAATCTGTGAAGGTTTCAGCGATTTGCGACGCACCCACAGCGGTCAGCTCCTCCGGCGCGTGATAACCCCACGCAACACCGATCGACTGTGCTCGCGCACGGACCGCCATGGTGATGTCAAATGTCGTATCGCCGATCATGATGGTCGATTCCGGTGAAGCGCCGGTCTCGGCCATGGCATCGTTAAGAATATCCGGGTTCGGCTTTCCCGGGCCGTCATCGGAGGTTTTCAAGGTTACGAAGTGATCCCGCAACCCATGCCGCTCCAGCGTTGCGACGAGACCCCGGCGGGATTTTCCCGTCGCGACGCCAAGTTGAAACTGCTGTCCAAGCAGAGACTGCAAAACATCGTATACGCCGGGATAAAGCGGCTCCTCATGATCCGGCGCGTTGCGCAACGCGAACGACACCTCTTTATAGGAGGCCGCAACATC
The DNA here is from genome assembly GCA_012103325.1 of Alphaproteobacteria bacterium. Classification (GTDB taxonomy): domain Bacteria; phylum Pseudomonadota; class Alphaproteobacteria; order UBA8366. The sequence continues at coordinate 152,809 of WLWY01000009.1, read as the reverse complement.
TTCTAGATGGTCTTCCGCACCATCGGGAAGCAGTCGCGTAATTGCTTCGCCGAGATGTAGACCGACCGTGCGTCGCGTTGCCACCGCATCGGGCGCGTCCAGCGCGTGAGCCCGAAACGCCGCGTTCATCGCCTCAACGATGACATGCTGGCTATCCACCAGCGTGCCATCGCAATCAAAAACAATCAGATGGGTCGGCGATGCCTGCACCATTACGTCAGTCTACCTCTTCAAACGGATCGCCATCCTCCTTCGCAGCAAAGCCCATAAGCGACCAGGTTTTGCGCATGTGCGATGGCAATTCAGCAACTGCCCGCAAAGTGCCGCGACCAGACGGATGCGGCAAGGAAATTTCGCGCGCGTGCAAGTGGAGTTGCCGAGGCACATCTTCGCTTTGCAAAAAAGCCGCCGCACCGCCGTACTTGCCATCGCCCAGTATCGGCGTCTGCATCTCGGCCGCATGAACGCGAATTTGGTGCGTCCGCCCAGTCTGCGGCCAGAAGGCGAGCCAGGCGAGACGATTTCCGGAACGCTCAAGAACTGCATACAGCGTGACGGCACGCTTGCCGCCATCGGGATCGGCGGCCATACGTTCGCCGCCCGGGCCGGCCACCTTGGCCAGCGCCAGGTCAATCTTGCCACGGGAAAGACGCGGTACGCCGGCCGTTACCGCCCAATAGATTTTGCGTGCGCTTCTGCCGTTAAAGCTTCGTCCGAGATGCGCCGCCGCCTTGCGGTTCCGCGCCAGCACCACGCATCCGCTTGTGTCCTTGTCGAGCCTGTGCACGAGACGCGGACGCTCGGGGGCACCGAAGGTCAGAGCATCCAGCATGCCGTCCAGATGGCGAACAACACCGGTGCCGCCTTGCGTCGCAAGACCGGCCGGCTTGTTGATCACCAGCACATCGTCGTCCTGGTGAATAATCAAGCCTCGAATAAAGGCAGCATCTGCGTCACTGACACCAACGCGGGCTTTCTCGGGAGCAGCCCTGTCCGATAGCGGCGGAATACGAACCGACTGTCCCGCTGCCAAGCGCAGCCCCGCCTTCGCGCGGCGACCATCGACCCGGACCTGCCCGGTCCGCAACAGTTTTTGCAGCCGGCCATAACCGAGTGACGGGAAATGTTGTTTAAACCAGTGATCGAGCCGGATCGCGTCCTCTGCTTCATCGACCGTCCGCGTTTCGACACCCGTCATGACAACACCGCGCGCATGATCTGCATCGCGGCAAAAAACGCCAAAACTGCGAAAGCAACGGATGCGCCGATATACAATGCAGCACTGATTATCTGCCCGCGCTCATAAAGCAGAACCACGTCCATCGAGAAGGTCGAGAAGGTCGTAAAGGCGCCGAGCATCCCCACAACGATGAGAGCGCGAACCTCCTGGCTCGGCGACCAGGCCAGCGCGAAGATCTCGACCAGCCCGCCAAGCACGAACGATCCCAGTATGTTGACGATAAGTATTGCCCACGGGAACCCATGCCCAAGCAAGCTGCCGACCTGTGCGGCGACAAAATGGCGTGCGACCGCACCGAACGCCCCTCCCGCCGCAATGAAAGCAATCATTTTCACGATGCTACACGGCTCAAACCGTCAACGCTTCGAGCTGCACGAGCCCGTCATGCGTTGCAGGGACCTTCGGGTCGTCATAGACCCGCCAGGCAACAGCGTCCGATCGCAGTTCAAAAACAGCCGTCGCCAATGTGTAGCCCGTGTCCGGTCCTGTTTTCGACTTTCGGCAAATCGGCCAAGCATCCGGCTCCTGATCCGATAGAATCGCTAGTGGGTCTTCCACCGCCCGGTCCGTCAGGAGAGCGTCAGCCCGGGACTGCCGATCCTGCGAGGACGGTGAGATGGTCTGGTCGTAATCGGGAAACCGCAGCAGATGATTGGCGTGGGCATAGGGCGCGGATACTACTTCGATATCGCAGCCGTGTGCCGGCGCCTCAACCGACAACACGCGCCTATCACCGGTCTGCATCAAGTTATGATTGAACGCACTGGCCCGGTCGGGCCGTTGCAAAATTGCCAGGGCCTCATCCAGCGATCCGCATCCGATGACGGCACGGGTAACCATGTGGCGCGGAATGCCTTCTTTCATATCGTCCGCAGGAATGTGGTTGATAGTTTGAACCAACCCACGGTCGTTGACGGCGAAGGCATGTCCCGGAAGCAGTCCGGGGTAGCAGAAACTCATAAACCCGATACCGTCGCGGGGTAAGATAGAAGCCAGAAAGCAATGGCCGTCGAATTCGCGTTCGCCATCCTCGTTATGTGCAATCTGGGTGCCGCGCCCCGCGCTATCCGGAATCAATACCGATGTACAGCCTTCCGTACCCGCACCGTCCTCTTTGACCAGCAGATCGCCGCGGCAATTCCACAGAAAGATTTCATCGAATGTCATCCCCGCTCCCTCGGCAAGACCCTCGAGAGTGCGCACATATTGTGGGTAGACAGCGCGCGCCACCGCCTCCAACGCCTTGAGACGCAGAGATCCCTGCCACGATTGGAGTTTCCGGTAGCGCCCCACAGTCTCCAAAAGCGCACGAAGGCCGCCGCCTGTCTGACGGCCCAACGCGATGCCGATATCAAACTCGTCGCCTTCTATGGATATATTCGGCAGCATCAGGCGTCGTCCGCCTCCCCTCTTTCGTTTCGCAACCGCGTCCAATAATCGAGCCGCTTCCGCAGCTCGCGCTCGAATCCGCGCTCGACTGGTTGGTAAAATAGATCCCGCTCCATCGTCTCCGGAAAATAATTCTGACCGGAAAAGGCTTCGGGCGCATCGTGATCGTAGGAATACCCGGCACCGTAGCCGAGATCCTTCATCAAGTTCGTCGGCGCGTTGAGGATGTGCTTCGGCGGCATCAACGAACCGGTTTCTTTCGCACTTCGGCGAGCGGCACCATACGCCCTGTACGCCGCATTCGATTTCGGCGCCGTCGCCAGATAAATAACGGCCTGGGCCAGCGAGAGTTCGCCCTCTGGAGAACCGATCCGCTCGAACGCTTCCCAGGCGGTAAGGGCCTGCACGGCTGCCTGCGGTTCCGCCAATCCGATATCTTCGTAAGCAAAGCGAAGCAGCCGCCGCGCGATATATCGCGGATCTTCGCCGCCGTCTAGCATGCGGGCCAGCCAGTACAAAGCCGCGTCGCAATCCGAGCCGCGCAACGACTTGTGCAGCGCACTGATCAGATTGTAATGGCCCTCCTGACTTTTGTCGTAGAGCGGCGCCCGGCGCTGAACCGTCCTTGCCAAGGCCGTCACGTCCAGCGGCCCATCCGTTTCGAGCGCGAACAGTTCCTCAGCGAGGTTCAACAAGAACCGGCCATCGCCATCGGCCATCGCTTTCAACGCAACCCGCGCATCGTTGTCGAGCGGCATTGTCTGGCCCATAACCGTCTCCGCCCGCGCCAACAATGTCTCCAAGGCTACACTGTCCAGCCGGTTTAAGACGAAGACTTGTGCTCGCGACAACAGGGCTGCGTTCAGCTCGAAGCTGGGGTTTTCCGTCGTCGCACCAACCAGAATGACCGTCCCGTCTTCGACATAGGGTAGGAACCCGTCCTGCTGCGCTCGGTTGAAGCGATGTACTTCATCGATGAACAAAAGCGTACCACGCCCCGCAGCGCGATTGCCTTTGGCCCGTTCGAATACCTTGCGAAGATCCGCGACACCGGAGAAAACCGCCGACAGCGGCTCGAACTCGAGCGCGGTATTTTCCGCCAGCAAGCGCGCAATCGTCGTTTTGCCAGTCCCTGGCGGCCCCCAAAAAATCATTGAGGCCAGCCGCTGTCCTTCGATCATGCGGTGAACCGCACCCTCCGGCCCCAGCAAATGGTCCTGCCCCACGACTTCATCGAGGGTCGCCGGTCGCAGCCTGTCGGCAAGCGGCCGCGGCGCCTCGTTCTCGAACAAGCCGGGCGCCGCGTCGGCAGTCATCCCGACACCTCAAACTCTATCGCGCGATCGCCCCGCAAAATTTCGACTCGCCAGTTCGGCTGCGGCGCCGCCGTCATTCGATTCAGATCGTTGACCCGTTCAATCGATTGTCCATTGACGGCGCGGATAATGTCATGCGGCTTAAACCCCAACCGTGCCGCTGTTGAGCGCCGATTGATCTGCACGACGATGACGCCGTCAACAGCGGCGCCCACCCCAATCTCCTCACTCAGCGCCGGCGATAGATTACCGACCGTCACGCCCGCAAACGGGTTCCGACCCTTGATTAACGTCAAGTTGCGCGGCGGGTCCTTCGGTGGCGCCACAAGATCGAACTGAAGCGCACGCAACTCCCCACGCCGAACGACCTTGAGATCGACCGAATCGCCAATGGGCCGGGTCGCAATCCGGAACCGCAACGCTTGCACGTCGTCCACATCGTTGCGGCCAACCGCCACGACGACATCGCCGGGTCGCAATCCAGCCTTCTTGCCCGGTCCTTTGTGACTTACATTTTCAATCAGAACGCCGACAGGCCGCACCAGCCCCAACGCATTCGCGATTTCCGACGTCACCGGTTTTCCCGTGAAGCTAAGCCAGGGACGGACCAGCGGCTTACCGCTTATCGCGCTGTCCACAATCCGACGCACCATATTGCTGGGGACGGCAAAGCCGATACCCAGGGATCCGCCATCCCGCGAATAGATCGCCGTGTTGACCCCAACCAGCTTGCCGTTCATGCCAAGCAAAGCCCCACCGGAATTGCCCGGATTGATCGCCGCGTCGGTCTGAATGAAGGATCGGAAGTCGCTGATGCCTACCGACGTCCGGGCCAACGCCGACACGATTCCACTGGTAACGGTCTGCCCAACACCGAATGGATTGCCGATTGCAAGCACTAGGTCGCCGACTTCAAGCCCATCGGAATCATCCAGCTTGAGAGCTGGCAAGGCCTCGCCGCTCGTATCGACCTTCAGGACCGCGATATCGGTTCGTTTATCGGCGACGACAAGAGTTGCCGGAAATTCCCGCCGATCGGAAAGCACGACAGTAATTTCCTGAGCTTTGTCGATCACATGATTGTTCGTAACAATCAGCCCCTCACTGCGGACGATGACACCAGAACCCAGCGAATTCTCAATGCGCTCACGCGAGAATCCCTGAAACGGGAAATCGCCGAAAAGCCTGTTGAAGATCGGGTCGTCGAATAACGACGCGCGGCCTTGCCGTCGAACGCGCCGTTTGGCGTAGATGTTGACCACAGCCGGCGCTGCCATTTTCACCAGCGGCGCATAACTCAACGTAATCTGTTCACGGCTTTTCGGAATCGACTGTGCCGCCGCGGAAAACGCTCCTAAAGCGATCAACCCTATCGTCGCAATCAGTATTGCGCGGCTTTTACCCATCATCTTGGAAATCATAGCCGGTATGTATGCGCTCGCAAGCCGTTTGCAACGGCTAGCAGCCTGTCCGATACAGACGAAAAGGGCGGCCTTGAAGCCGCCCATACCGCCTTGCCAAAGGGACCCTCGTCCCTATTCTTCTGTTTCGTCGTCCTCATCAAGAACCGGACCGGAGTCGAGACCTTTTACGTCCGGATCGCGATCGACGAGCTCGATGACCGCCATCGGCGCTGAATCGCCATACCGGAACCCAGCCTTGAGAACGCGCGTATAGCCGCCATTGCGTTCCGAATAGCGCTCCGCCAACGTGTCGAACAGCTTGGCCGTTGTCGCATCGTCCCGAAGCATCGAATGGGCCCGGCGCCTCGTGTGCAGCGTGTTACGCTTCCCCAAGGTGATCAGACGATCGACGATTGGACCCAATTCCTTCGCCTTCGGCAAGGTCGTCGTAATCTGCTCATGCTTCAGCAGTGCGACAGCCATGTTCGAGAACATTGCCTTTCGATGCGAACTTGTCCTGTTTAGCTTACGTCCACTCATGCGATGACGCATGACTTTAACTCCTGTCGTTTCTATGCCGCCGACTTTTCCCGCGAGGGCGCGGCAGCGTTAAAAGGGCTCCTCGAGCCGCTTGACCAAGTCTTCGATATTCTCGGGCGGCCAGGTGGTGATTTCCATTCCAAGATGCAGCCCCATCTGCGTAAGAACTTCCTTGATTTCATTCAAGGATTTACGCCCGAAGTTCGGCGTGCGAAGCATCTCCGCCTCGGTTTTTTGAACCAAGTCGCCGATATAGACGATGTTGTCGTTCTTGAGACAATTCGCCGAGCGCACCGACAGTTCCAGTTCGTCCACTTTGCGCAACAGATTCCGGTTGAACGGGAGGTCCGTGGGGGCTTCTTCGGCGACGCGCGATTCCGGCTCCTCAAAGTTGATGAAGAGTTGCAGCTGATCCTGCAGAATACGTGCCGCGTAGGCCACCGCATCGTCCGGCGTCAACGCACCATTGGTTTCGATCTGCATCGCCAAACTGTCATAGTCGGTGACCTGACCAACGCGCGTATTCTCGACCTTGTAGGACACGCGGCGGATAGGGCTGAAAACGGAATCGATCGGAATAAGCCCGATCGGCGCGTCTTCGGGGCGGTTCTGCGTTGCCGGAACGTAACCCGTGCCGGTTTCAACCGTCATCTCCATCGCGATCTTCGCGCCTTCGTCCAGGGTGCAGATCACCAGATCCGGATTCATGATTTCAACATCATGGCCGGTTTCGATCTTAGCCGCCGTAACTTCACCCGGCCCTTCGGCGTCGAGACGAATTTTCTTCGGCCCTTCCCCGTGCATGCGCAAAGCCAATACCTTGATATTCAACACGATATCGGTCACGTCCTCGCGAACACCAGGGATCGACGAAAATTCGTGCAGCACGCCGTCGATTTGAACCGACGTCACCGCGGAGCCGTGCAGTGAGGACAGCAACACGCGTCGCAGCGCGTTGCCCAATGTCAGCCCGAACCCACGTTCCAGGGGTTCCGCGACCACCGTCGCGGACCGTCCGACATCGTCGCCCGGCTCGACATTCAACTTGTTCGGCTTGATCAGCGCTTGCCAATTTTTTTGGATCACGGATGCGACCTCTCGTCTCTGTTCACCACACCGCCACTCGCAGACGGCCGATAAACGTAGTTTCAATCATAAATCAACGACGCACCGGCGTTTATCACCCCCGGCACGGCCGCTATTAAACGCGACGGCGTTTCGGCGGACGACACCCATTATGGGGAATCGGCGTCACGTCGCGGATTGCCGTAATTGTAAAACCCGCTGCCGAAAGCGCGCGCAGCGCGGACTCTCGACCGGAACCGGGCCCCTTGACGCAAACCTCCAGGGTTTTCATCCCATGCTCCTGCGCTTTGCGGCCAGCGTCCTCGGCTGCCATCTGCGCAGCATAAGGTGTCGACTTGCGGCTTCCCTTAAAGCCCTGGCTTCCAGCCGAAGACCAGGAAATCGCATTGCCTTGCACGTCAGTTATCGTAACCTTCGTGTTGTTGAACGTCGCATTGACGTGTGCCACGCCCGACGTGATGTTCTTGCGCTCGCTGCGGCGCGTTCTTGTTGCGGCTTTGGCCATAGACCCCAGTCCTCGCTACTTAGTAACTTTTTTCTTACCGGCAATCGCACGGGCCGGCCCTTTGCGCGACCGCGCATTGGTATGGGTCCGCTGCCCCCGGACGGGCAGTCCCTTTCGGTGACGGACGCCTCGATAACAGCCGAGGTCCATCAAGCGTTTGATGTTCATCGCAATTTCGCGACGAAGATCGCCTTCGACCACATGATCCCGGTCGATCGCTTCCCGAATGCTGATAATCTCTTGGTCGGTGAGGTCCTGCACCCGGCTCTCCAGCGAAATATTACATTGCTGGCAGATCTCCACTGCTTTGGTACGACCAATGCCATGGATATAGGTCAACGAAATTGCGACCCGTTTCTGCGTCGGAATGTTCACGCCTGCAATGCGCGCCACGCTCCATACTCCTTCTTTTTGAGGCCCGTCCGGCTCGATATCGGCCCTTAACTTCCCAGCCAACCGCGCGCCATAGGACGGGCGGGCGATTATATTTAAACGGGAAGGGCTGTCAATCAATTCACGGCCGCTAGCACCTCTTTCAGTTGCTCCGTAACATCGTCTAGGTCTTTCGTTCCGTCCACCGACCGCAATATACCCCGGCTCTCGTAGTAGGGGAGTATTGGTGCGGTCTGTTCATGATAAAGCGCCAGGCGGGTCCGAATCTTCTCTTCACTGTCATCCGCGCGCTGTTCGAACTCTGTGCCGCCACAATTGTCGCAAACACCGTCTTCGGCTGGAACCTTAAATGCCTTGTGATAGCCCTCGCCGCAAGTCTTACAGGCGAAGCGTCCATTGATCCGCTCGACGACCACATCGTCCTCGGTTTTGATCTCGACAACGACATCGACCTTCTTGCCGCGTTTCTCCAGCAAGCGATCCAACGCCTCGGCCTGGCCCGACGTTCTGGGAAAACCATCAAGAATAAAACCGTTCTCGCAGTCGGGCTCCTCGATGCGCGCCGAAACGAGGCCAATAATCACATCGTCCGGTACAAAGTTGCCGGCCTCGACCAAAGCCTTGGCCTGCTTGCCCAGCTTACTGTTCGATGCAATGGCGTCACGCAACAGAGCACCCGTGGACAGATTCCCGATAGAAAGGAATTCTTCGATCCGGCTTGCTTGCGTTCCTTTGCCGGCGCCCGGCGGTCCAATCAGGATCATGATCACCGACGCCTCCCGCGCAACTTGGACTTCTTGATCAAGCCTTCGTATTGATGCGCCAGCAAATGGGAATGGATTTGCGCCACGGTGTCCATCGTTACGGAAACAACGATCAGAAGACTCGTGCCGCCGAAGTAGAACGGTACCGCGTACTGCGACCTCAGGATCTCAGGAAGGACGCAAACGATCGCAAGATAGGCCGCGCCTGCAACGGTAAGCCGAGTCAGAACGAAATCCAGATAGTCCGCCGTGTTCTTGCCGGGCCGAATACCCGGAATAAAGCCACCGTATTTTTTCAGATTGTCCGCCGTTTCCGCGGGATTGAAGACAATCGCGGTATAGAAGAATGCGAAGAACACGATCATCGAGATGTAAACGAGCAGATAGAGCGGCTGCCCCGGTCCCAGCAGCGCCGTGACCTCGCCCAGCCACCCCGGACTCTGTCCACCGCTGAACCCGGCAATGGTAAGCGGCATCAGCAAAATCGAACTCGCAAAAATCGGCGGAATAACGCCAGCCGTGTTGAGCTTCAGCGGCAAATGCGACGATTCGCCGCCGAACATCTTGTTGCCCATCTGGCGCTTCGGGTATTGCACGATGAGCCGCCGCTGCGCCCGTTCGACAAAGACGATGAAGGCGATGACCGCAACGGCCATGATCATCAGGAATAGGATGAAAATCGTCGACAACGCGCCAGTCTTGCCAAGTTCGAGCGTACTGACCAACGCTACCGGCAAATTAGCGACAATACCGGAAAAGATAATCAGCGAGATACCATTGCCAACGCCGCGCTGCGTGATCTGTTCGCCGAGCCACATGAGGAAGATCGTGCCACCAACCAAACTGATGACCGTCGTCGCGCGGAAGAATATCCCAGGATCGAGCACCGCAGAGCCCGAAGAACTGCCGAGCCCTTCCAGGCCGACGGCAATGCCGTATCCTTGCACAGTCGCCAAGAGTACTGTCCCGTAGCGGGTGTACTGATTGATCTTTTTGCGACCCGATTCGCCTTCCTTTTTTAGCGCTTCGAGACGCGGCGACACAGCTGTCATCAACTGCATGATAATCGCCGCGGAAATATACGGCATGATGTTCAACGCGAAGATGGTCATCCGCTCGAGCGCGCCGCCCGAGAACATATTGAACATATCCAGCAGGCCACCGCGCTGCTGATTGAAGACGTCGGATAGAACCGTCGGATCGATGCCCGGCAGCGGAATGTAAGTGCCAATCCGATAGATAATCAGCGCGCCCAGGGTAAACCACAGGCGTTTCTTCAGCTCGGTCGCTTTCGCGAACGCGCCGAAGTTGAACGTCGATGCAAGCTGTTCGGCAGCCGATGCCATTCGTTAACGCCTCGTCATCGATTACGCGCTAGCCTCGTCCCCGTCGGAAGAGGTATCGCTTTTCGCCGCAGGTTTCTCCGCTTTGCCGTCATCACCTGAGACCGTTACCTTACCGCCGGCTTTCTCGACCATGGCCACAGCGCCCTTGGAGGCACCGGCAACCGTAATCGTAACCTTTGCACTGAGATCGCCATTTACAAGAAGACGAACACCGTCTTTGACGCGCCGAAGCACGCCGGCTTCGACGAGAATTTCGCCCGTTATCGCCTTCTTGGCATCGATCTTGCCGGCGTCGATTGCGGTCTGCAGACGTCCGGTACCGAGCTCGACAAATTTCTTGCGAAAGATGTTATTGAATCCGCGCTTCGGAAGGCGCCGATAAAGCGGCATTTGTCCGCCCTCGAAGCCTTTGATCGAAACACCACTTCGGGACTTCTGTCCCTTCATGCCTCGGCCGGCGGTCTTTCCCTTGCCCGACCCGGGGCCGCGCCCGATCCGCTTGCGATTCTTGTGAGCACCCGGGTTATCGGAAAGTTCGTTGAGTTTCATACGCTTAATTCCTAGCTCAGCATCAATGCCGGCACTCAGCCGGCGTCTTCAACGCGGACGAGGTGGCTGACCTTATCGATCATCCCCCTGACCGACGGTGTGTCTTCGAGAACGCTCGTCTTATGCATCTTGTTCAGTCCGAGACCAACAAGCGTCGCGCGCTGATCGCCTCGGCGACGGATCGGACTGCCGGTCTGCGTGACCGTCACGGTCGCTTTCTTCGCGTCAGGCATCTGTCGCCTCCCGCGTCTCGTCGCCCGACTCGCCGCGGCGGCCAACGATATCGCCAACCTTCTTGCCCCGCTTCGCCGCCACCTGACGCGGCGAGACACAGTTCGTCAGCGCCTGGAAGGTAGCCTTGACCATATTGTGCGGATTGGACGAACCAATCGACTTGGCCACCACATCCGATACACCCAGCATTTCGAAAACTGCGCGCATAGGTCCACCGGCGATGATGCCGGTACCCGGAGGCGCGGCGCGCAGATAAACCCGGCCTGCGCCGAAACGGCCCGCGACATCGTGATGCAGTGTGCGCCCTTCGCGCAGCGGTACACGCTGCAGGGTCCGCTTGGCACTCTCCGTGGCTTTGCGAATAGCCTCCGGCACTTCCCGCGCCTTGCCGGAACCGTGCCCAACGCGGCCCTTCCCGTCGCCGACGATGACGAGAGCAGAGAAGCCGAACCGGCGACCGCCCTTCACCACCTTGGCCACACGATTGATGTGAACCAGCTTCTCCTGAATTTCCGACTCTTCGCGCGGCACATTGTCACGACGGCGACCGCCGCGTGAATCGCGAGAAGATCTTGTATTGCGAGCCATGCTCTGTCCTCGTCCCTAGAAATTCAACCCGGCTTCCCGGGCGGCATCGGCCAAAGCCTTTACCCGACCATGGAAACGATACCCGCCACGATCGAAGACTACCTTCTCGACCCCGGCTTCTTTAGCCCGTTCGGCGATCAACTTACCGACGGCAACCGCCGCGTCCTTATCGGCGCCAGTCTTGACCTTGCCGGCAATCGCCTCATCCAATGTAGACGCCGCCGCGACCGTCTGGCCGGCACCGTCGTCGATAAGTTGCGCGTAAATATGCTTGCTCGACCGGAACACCGAAAGACGTGGTTTACCGCCCCCCCGCTTGCGCAGTTGGTACCGGTTCCGCTTCTTACGCCGCTCGAATAGTTCCCGTGAATTCATCATCGCCTTGGACCCTACTTCTTCTTGCCTTCCTTACGGAGGACATATTCATCGCTGTATCGAAGTCCTTTGCCCTTATAGGGCTCCGGCTTCCGGAAACCACGTATCACGCTCGCAACCTGACCGACCTGCTGCTTGTTCGGGCCGGTGATCGCGATAACATTGCCGCGGTCGCCTTCCAGCTTTATCGAAATGCCTTCCGGAACCGGAAAGGGAATATCGTGGCTGTAGCCGAGCTGCAGATTGAGTGTCTTGCCCTGCATCTGCGCACGATAGCCAACACCAACGATCTCCAACCGCTTCGTGAAGCCTTCCGAGACACCGGAAACCGCATTCTGTACGAGGCTCCGCGTGGTGCCCCACATCGAGCGCGAATGCTTCGACTCGTCCTTTGGCGTGACCCGGATCTGATTGTCCGCAACCGTAACATCGACCGCATCAACCAACGTAACGGCTTCCTCGCCCAGCTTACCCTTTGCCGTGAGAATTCCATCAACAATGGAAATATCCACACCGCTTGGAACTTCAACAGGGCTTTTACCAACGCGTGACATCGGCCGAACCTCCTAAAATACCTTGCATAGCACTTCGCCGCCGACATTGGCCTCGCGCGCTTCCGCATCCGAAAGCACGCCACGCGGCGTCGACAGGATCGACACACCAAGGACATTGAACTCGCGCGGAAGGTCCTTGATCTTTGAGTAGACCCGCCGCCCCGGTGTCGACACCCGGGAAATTTCTCGAATTACCGGATCGCCGTTGCTGTACTTCAGCTCAATGGTGATTTCCTTGATGCCTTGTTGCAGTTCGGCCCAGCTGAACCCGCGGATATAGCCTTCGCGCTGCAGCGCTTCCAAAACATTGGCGCGCAACTTCGACGCCGGGCAATTCACCGTCGACATCCCGCAACGTTGTCCGTTACGGATACGGGTGAGCATATCACCCAGAGGATCGGTCATCGTCATTGTGAGTCCTCTCCTACCAGCTCGATTTGACCATGCCGGGGATCAAACCGCTCGACGCGAGTTCCCGCAGCGCGATGCGGGACAGCTTGAACTTGCGGTAAAAACCACGCGGCCGGCCAGTAATTTCACATCGATTTCGAACACGTCCCGGCGACCCGTTGCGCGGCATCTCGGCCAGTTGCAGCCGCGCGGCGAACCGGTCTTCCTGCGGCAATGCACGGTCGTTCGCGATCTCGAGCAGCCGGGCGCGACGCCCTGCATACCGCTCCGCCAACCGCCGGCGCCGTTTGTTCTTTTCGATTGCGCTTTTTTTCGCCATATCTCAGATCTCTCCGATTTTCCGCTCAGCTCGTGAACGGCATGTTGAAGCCTTTGAGAAGCGCCAACGCCTCTTCGTCCGTCTGGGCAGATGTGCAAATCACGATATCCATGCCCCGAATCGTATCGACCTTGTCGTAGTCGATTTCGGGGAACACGATCTGTTCCTTCAGCCCCATCGCAAAGTTGCCACGACTGTCGAAGCTGCTGCTCGACAGGCCCCGGAAATCCCGAACCCGGGGCAGCGCGACATTCACAAGACGGTCAAGGAAATCGTACATCCGTTCGCGGCGAAGAGTCGCCTTCACGCCAACACTCATTCCCTCGCGCAGTTTATAGACCGCGATCGACACCTTGGCTTTCGTAACCACAGGTTTCTGCCCGGTAATCAGGGTCATATCGTTGACCGCACCGGCAATCTTCTTTGTATCGGTCGCAGCTTCTCCAACGCCCATATTGAGGACGATTTTCTCAAGCTGCGGAATTTGCATGGGATTCTTGTATCCGAAATCGTCCGTCATCGATTTTCGGAGTGCACCCCAATAATGTTCCTTCAAACGCGGAACGTATGTCTCGGTTGCCGTCATATCAGCGCCGCCTCCTGTTAGCGGTCGATAATTTCGCCGGAACGCTTTGCGTAGCGTACCTTGCGATTATCTTCGATCGTTTTGAATCCGACCCGGGTCGGCTCGTCCGTTTCCGGGTCTAGATGCGCCACGTTCGACATGTGAATTGCCGCTTCTTTCTCGATGATGCCACCAGGAGACGTCTGCGTCGCCCGTGTGTGCCGTTTGACAACATTTACGCCCTGGACATAAACGCGCGATTCCGCAGGCACGACGCGCATAATTTCGCCCTTCTTGCCCTTGTCCCGACCGGTCATAACAACAACCGTATCGCCTCTTCTAAATTTCGCCGCCATACCCACATTCACTCCGAAATTCGCCGCCCGCCGCCTAGATAACTTCCGGCGCGAGCGAAATAATCTTCATAAACTGCTTACCGCGCAGCTCACGTGTCACCGGGCCAAAAATACGCGTCCCGATCGGCTCCCCCTGAGGGTTGATCAAGACCGCCGCATTACGGTCGAACCGAATCGCAGACCCATCCTGCCGGCGGATCTCTTTAGCAGTACGAACAATGACCGCCCGGTGGATATCGCCTTTCTTGACTCGGCCCCGCGGAATCGCCTCCTTGACGCTGATGACGATGACATCGCCAACGCCGGCGGTCTTCCGCTTCGAGCCGCCCAAGACCTTGATGCACTGCACGCGGCGCGCGCCGGAATTATCCGCGACATCAAGGTTGGTCTGCATTTGAATCATTGCTCGACTCCCTTACGCCGACTGCGCCGCTTCGGCGTCGCCCGCGCTTGCTTCGGTGACGACCTCCCAGCATTTCTTCTTGGATATCGGCCGGCATTCTCGGATCCGGACGATATCGCCATTTTTGCAAGCATTTCCCTCGTCGTGCGCGTGGTACTTCTTCGACTTGCGAATGATTTTCTTGTAGACCGGGTGCATGATCCGGCGCTCAACAAGGACGACAATCGTCTTGTCCGGCGCATCGGAAACCACTTTTCCCTGCATTACTCGCCTGGGCATCTATCCCTCTCCTTCAGGCCGTCGCGCGGCGTTGATGCAAAACTGTCTTGATACGTGCGATATCGCGACGCACCTGCCGCACCCTGGCTGTGTTCTCGAGCTGCCCACTCGCGCGCTGAAAGCGCAAATTAAACGCCTCTTTCCTCAGGTCCAGGACTTGCTGGTTCAGCTCGTCCTCTGATTTCTGGCGCAGATCTTCGACCTTCATCCGCTTTTCCTTCTCAACCCTGCGTCAACCGAGACGCTGGATAAAACGTGTCTGGACGGGGAGTTTCGCCGCCGCCAGTTCGAACGCCTGCCGGGCAACATCCTGGTCGACACCGTCGAGTTCGAACATGATCCGACCCGGCTTGATCCGGCACATCCAGTACTCCGGCGACCCCTTGCCCTTGCCCATGCGTACTTCCGCTGGCTTGCCGGTAACCGGCACATCCGGGAAGATGCGGATCCAAACCTTCCCCGCGCGCTTCATGTGGCGGGTAATCGCACGTCTCGCCGCTTCGATCTGACGCGCCGTAATCCGCCCGGGCGTTACCGCCTTCATGCCGTACGTGCCAAAATTCAACGTCGTACCGCCTTTGGCCAGACCATGTACCCGGCCTTTGAACTGCTTGCGGTGCTTCATACGTTTGGGTTGCAACATCTCGCTTACCTTCCCGATACGCCGCTCTAGCGGCTTACCTGTTGCTCCTGAAGCTTCTTGTCTTGCGCCATCGGATCGTGGGCCAAAATTTCGCCCTTGAAGACCCAGACCTTCACGCCGCAGATTCCATATGTCGTGTTCGCCCGCGCAGTGCCGTAATCGATGTCAGCGCGCAACGTATGCAGCGGCACGCGGCCCTCCCGGTACCATTCCATCCGGGCAATTTCCGCGCCACCGAGGCGACCGCCGCAATTAATACGGATACCGCCGGCGCCAAGCCGCATGGCCGATTGCACTGCGCGCTTCATCGCCCGTCGGAACGCCACACGCCGTGTCAGCTGCTGCGCGATATTTTCCGCAACCAGTTTAGCGTCGATTTCCGGCTTGCGGATCTCGACAATATTGAGATGAACCTCGTTCCCGGTCATGCCGGACAGCGTTTGCCGCAGTTTCTCGATATCCGCACCCTTCCGGCCGATCACGACTCCGGGCCGTGCCGTCTGGATCGTGATGCGCGCGCGCTTGGCCGGACGCTCAATCACCACCTTGGTGATGCCAGCCTGGCCCAGATTGTCGAACAGATACTCTCGGATCGCCAGATCTTCGTGCAGCAGGTCGGAATAGTTCCGGCCCGCATACCACCGCGAATCCCATGTCCTGTTGATCCCGAGGCGCAAGCCGATCGGGTTGACTTTTTGACCCATTATTCGGTCTCCTCGCGTTCGCGGACGATGACGGTCAGATTGCTAAAAGGCTTTTGAATACCGCCAACACGACCACGCGCGCGCGCCCTGAAGCGCTTCAGCACCATCGTCTTGCCGACCGTGGCTTCCTTCACATAAAGACGATCGACGTCCAACTGATGGTTGTTTTCCGCGTTCGCGATCGCCGATTCCAGCACCTTTCGGACTTCTCCTGCAATACGCCGCCGGGAAAAGGCCAGCGACGCGAGCGCGGCATCGGCCGACTTTCCGCGGATCGATTGTGCTACCAGATTCAGTTTCTGTGGGCTGATGCGCATGGTCTTGGAAAACGCCTTCGCTTCCGTCTCGTCGAGGCGTCGTTCCATCTTCCGTTTACCCATTGCCTAACCCCTCCGCGCACGCTTGTCGGCAGCGTGCCCGTAGAATGTCCGCGTCGGCGAAAATTCACCGAACTTGTGGCCGATCATGTTTTCGGTCACCAAGACGGGAATGAATTTCTGGCCGTTATAGACACCGAACGTCAGGCCGACGAACTGCGGCAAGATCGTCGAGCGACGCGACCAGGTTTTGACGATATCGTTGCGACCCGACGCACGCGCGGCCTCCGCCTTCTTAAGCAGATAACCGTCGACGAACGGACCTTTCCAAACAGAACGAGACACCGGCCTCTCCTCTACTTCTTCTTGGCGTGGCGGCTGCGGATGATTAAACGGCTCGACGTGTTACGTGTCTTGCGCGTCCGCTTGCCCTTGGTCGGCTTGCCCCATGGCGTCACTGGATGACGGCCGCCAGAGGTCCGCCCTTCGCCACCGCCATGCGGGTGATCGACCGGGTTCATCGCAACGCCGCGCACCGACGGACGCTTGCCCAGCCAGCGTTTGCGGCCTGCCTTGCCGATTTTAATATTCGCCTGATCCGGATTGGAAACCGCACCGACCGTGGCCATGCATTCGCCGCGCACCATGCGCAGTTCGCCGGATGTTAACTTCAACTGAGCGTAGCCTGCGTCGCGGCCGATAATCTGGACATAGGTGCCCGCAGACCGAGCAATTTGACCGCCCTTACCTGGCTTCATCTCCACATTGTGGACGATCGTACCAACCGGAATACTGTTCAACGGCATTGCGTTGCCGGGCTTGATATCGGCCCGCTTCCCAGCGACGACTTGGTCGCCAACACCCAGCCGCTGCGGTGCCAAGATATAATTCTGCTCGCCGTCGGCGTAAGAAATCAGCGCGATGAAAGCAGTCCGGTTCGGATCGTATTCGATACGCTCGACCGTCGCGGGCATATCGAATTTCTGCCGCTTGAAATCGATCAAACGATATTTCCGCTTATGACCGCCACCGCGGCGCCGCGCGGTAATCCGTCCGAAGTTATTGCGTCCTCCCGCGGAGGTCAGGCCAACCGTCAACTTCTTGACCGGCTTCCCTTTGTATAGCTCCGAATGGTCGACCAGCACGAGATGCCGCCGCGTCGACGTTACGGGTTTGAAGTTCTTCAATGCCATCGTCTTACAACCCTGTCGTGACGTCTATGGATTGGCCTTCTGCCAACCTGACGACCGCTTTCTTGGTATCTTTCTGACGGCCGGGGCGTCCCCGGAACCGTTTCGTTTTACCCTTGTGCACAAGCGTGTTCACCGAAAGGACCTGGACCTCGAACAGCCCCTCGACAGCGCTCTTGATCTCCGGCTTGGACGCATCCAACGGCACCTGGAAGGTTACCTGGTTGTGCTCCGAAGCCAGTGTCGCTTTTTCCGTAATAACCGGGCTGCGCAGAATTTCGTACATGCGTCCGCGGCTCGTTTTAGCCTTGTTAAGGTACTTCCAGCTCATTTCAAGCGCGCCTCCAACGCCGCAACTGCATCGGTAGTGAGCACTAGATGATCGCGGCGGAGAATGTCATAGACATTCGCACCCTGCGTCGGCAGCACATCAAGGTTCGGAATATTCGCCGCAGCTCGCGCCAAATTCACATCCACCTCGGCGCCCGCAACGATCAGCGCATTGGCCCAGCCGAGCTTGGCCAGTTTTTCGATGAGCTCCTTGGTCTTCGGGCTCTTCATCGCGGCATCCTTGAGGATCACCAGCTTGCCATCCGCCTGCTTCGCGGACAGTGCCGTCCGCAGCGCCATGCGGCGCACCTTTTTGGTAAGCTTGTGCCCGAAATCCCGCGGTTGCGGACCAAAGACGACGCCGCCGCCCCGAAGCTGCGGTGCCTTGCGCGATCCCTGCCGGGCACGGCCCGTACCCTTCTGGCGAAACGGCTTCGCCGTCGTGCCACGGATGTCCGAGCGCTCCTTGGTATTCGCGCTGCCGGATCGGCGCTTGGCGAGTTGATAATTCACCATGCGCGCCAGGATATCCTTGCGCATCGGCGCGCCGAATACCTCGTCCGCGAGATCGATCTCGCCGGCCGCCTTGTTTTCGAGAGTGATGACTTTACTCTTCATCGCCGTCAATCCTTCTCGTCGCCATTCGAAGCTTCCGCTTCGGGCGCTGCATCTTCCACTACCGCCGTCTCTTCCGTCACCGCATCGTCTGCAGGCGCTTCCTCAGCCGGCGCATCTTCCGTCGCGCGCAGTCCTGCTGGGAACGGCAGATTGTCAGGCAGTTTCCGCTTGACCGAGTCCTTTATCGTTACCCAGCCATTCTTGGCACCCGGAACCGCACCCTGAACCAAAATCAAACCGCGTTCGTCATCCGTTGAATGAATTTTTTGGCTTTGGACTGTCACCCGCTTATCGCCGAGATGCCCAGCCATCTTCTTGCCTTTGAAAACCTTACCCGGATCCTGACACTGACCAGTCGAGCCATGCGAGCGGTGAGAAATCGAAACACCGTGGCTGGCACGAAGACCAGCGAAGTTATGCCGCTTCATCGCACCGGCGAAGCCTTTGCCGATGCTGGTGCCGGTAACGTCGACAAACTGCCCATCGGCAAAATGAGACGGCACAAGTTCCGCGCCAATGTCGACCAGCGCGTCCGCACTGACTCTAAACTCAACCAATTTCCGCTTCGGCTCCACGTTCGCCTTCGCGAAATGGCCGCGCATCGCTTTCGAGACGCGCTTCACCTTTGCCGTACCGACGCCAAGCTGAAGTGCATTATAACCGTTCGCTTCCTCGTTCCGGACAGCGACGACCTGGCAGTTGTCGACCTGCAATACGGTCACAGGGACATGATCCCCCGCATCGGTAAACATGCGGGTCATCCCAACTTTTTTTGCAATGAGGCCAGAACGCATTTCCCCAACCCCTATAGTTTGATCTCGACATCCACACCGGCGGCAAGGTCGAGCTTCATCAGCGCGTCCACCGTTTGCGGCGTCGGATCGATGATATCGAGCAGCCGCTTATGTGTGCGGATTTCAAACTGCTCTCGGCTCTTCTTGTCGATGTGCGGAGACCGGAGCACCGTGTACTTTTCAATACGGGTCGGCAGTGGAATTGGTCCGCGCACCTGAGCGCCCGTACGCTTCGCCGTCTGCACGATCTCGCCCGTCGATTGGTCGAGTACGCGATGATCAAACGCTTTCAGACGAATTCTTATATTCTGGCTATCCATGCCGCCCTCGTGCCCAATTGAAACCGGCGCCTCAAGGGCGCCGGAGCTTTTTTGTTTACGTTATTCGATAATGCTTGCGACGACACCGGCGCCGACGGTGCGGCCGCCTTCGCGGATCGCAAAACGGAGGCCTTCGTCCATCGCAATCGGCGCAATCAGCGCGACTTCCATCGCAACATTGTCGCCCGGCATCACCATCTCCGTTCCGTCCGGCAAGACGACCGAACCCGTAACGTCCGTCGTGCGGAAGTAAAACTGCGGACGGTAGTTCGAGAAAAACGGCGTGTGACGACCGCCCTCGTCCTTCGTCAGGATATAGCACTCGCACTTGAACTTCGTATGCGGCGTAATCGATCCAGGCTTCGCCAGAACCTGACCACGCTCAACTTCCTCCCGCGCAACACCCCGAAGCAGCGCACCGATATTGTCACCCGCCTGACCCTCGTCAAGGATCTTACGGAACATCTCAACACCCGTGCACGTCGTCTTCGACGTGTCCTTGATACCAACGATCTCGATCTCGTCGCCCGTGTGAACCACACCCGTCTCGATCCGACCCGTCACAACCGTGCCACGCCCCGAAATCGAAAATACATCCTCGATCGGCATCAGGAACGGACGGTCTACAGGACGCTCAGGCTGCGGAATGTACTCGTCAACCGCCTTCATCAACGCCAAGACCGAATCCCCACCGGTCGCCGCGTCGCCATTCTCAAGCGCCGCCAACGCTGAACCCGAAATAATCGGAATGTCGTCCCCCGGGAAGTCATAGCTCGACAGAAGCTCGCGAACCTCCATCTCGACAAGCTCAAGCAGCTCCTCGTCATCAACCTGATCCACCTTGTTCAGGTAAACCACAATCGCCGGAACACCAACCTGGCGCGCCAGAAGAATATGCTCGCGCGTCTGCGGCATCGGACCGTCGGCGGCACTCACGACCAGGATCGCACCGTCCATCTGCGCCGCACCCGTGATCATGTTCTTCACATAATCCGCGTGACCCGGACAATCGACGTGCGCGTAGTGACGGTTCGACGTCTC
This sequence comes from Alphaproteobacteria bacterium, assembly GCA_012103325.1. Taxonomy (GTDB): domain Bacteria; phylum Pseudomonadota; class Alphaproteobacteria; order UBA8366. The sequence goes on along the minus strand of WLWY01000009.1, from coordinate 132,237 downwards.
ATACTCGACATGCGCCGTGTTGATCGTAATCCCCCGCGCCTTCTCTTCAGGCGCCTTGTCGATCGACGCGTAGTCCTGAAACTCGGCACCGCCCGCTTCCGCCAATACCTTCGTGATCGCGGCCGTCAATGTCGTCTTGCCATGATCAACGTGGCCAATCGTACCAACGTTGCAGTGCGGCTTCGTACGCTCAAATTTCGCTTTCGCCATCTTACCGTTCCCTTAATACTGTCGTCTCGTTCCTGCCCGCGTCCCGAAGACGTTAGGCGAGTTTCGCCTTGACCTCTTCCGCCACCGCCTGAGGCACCTGCTCATAGCGGTCGAAGTGCATCGTGAATTGCGCACGGCCCTGACTGGATGACCGAAGCGTATTGATGTAGCCAAACATGTTCGCCAGCGGCACCGTCGCGGAAATAACCCGCGCGTTGCCCCGTTGATCCATGCTGCCGACATTGCCGCGACGACTGTTCAGGTCACCGATAATATCGCCCATATACTCTTCCGGCGTCACAACCTCGACCCGCATCACTGGCTCCAGCAAGCGCGGACCGGCCTTTTGCATGGCTTCGCGAAACGCCGCACGAGCCGCCAGCTCAAAAGCCATGACAGAAGAGTCAACGTCGTGACTTGCACCATCAACAAGCGTCGCATGGATGTCGATGACCGGGAAACCGGCGAGCACACCTGATCCACGCGCGCTATCCAGCCCCTTTTCAACACCAGGAATGAATTCCCGAGGTACAGAGCCACCAAAGACCTTGTTCTCGAACTCAAAACCGCAACCAGGATCACCAGGCTTAAACTCGATCTTCACCCGCGCGAACTGGCCGGCACCACCGGTCTGCTTCTTATGGGTATAGTCGATTTCAACGGCCTTGGTGAACGTTTCACGATACGCCACCTGAGGTGCACCAATATTCGCGTCGACTTGGAATTCGCGCCGCATCCGATCGACAATAATGTCGAGATGTAGCTCACCCATGCCCTTAATAATCGTTTGTCCGCTTTCGATGTCGGTGGACACACGGAAGCTTGGGTCTTCCTGAGCAAGCCGCGCCAACGCCGTCCCCATCTTTTCCTGATCGCTTTTGGTTTTCGGCTCAACCGCGATCTCAATAACCGGATCGGGGAATTCCATACGTTCTAGGACAATCGGCTTCGATGAATCACAGAGCGTGTCACCTGTCGTCACATTCTTGAGGCCAGCCAACGCGACAATATCGCCCGCACATGCGGTCTTTACATCTTCACGATGGTTCGCGTGCATCAGCAACATACGGCCAACACGTTCCTTTTTCCCCTTAACGGAGTTAAGGATGGAACTTCCCGTCTCCATAACGCCGGAATAGACCCGGGCGAATGTCAAAGACCCAACAAACGGATCGGTCATGATCTTAAACGCCAGCGCCGAGAACGGCTCATCATCGCTCGGCGCGCGCTGCATTGTTTCTTCGCTATCGACCTTCAGGCCATCGGTGGCACCGATATCGATCGGAGAGGGCATGTAATTTACGACAGCATCCAATAGCGGTTGCACACCCTTATTCTTGAAGGCGGAGCCCGTAAGAATAGGAACGAACGCGCCTTCAAGCGTGCCTTTACGAATGCAAGCCCGCAACGTATCGGCGGTCGGCTCCTCGCCCTCGAGGTAAGCCTCAAGCGCCGCCTCGTCCTGCTCTACGGCGAGATCGACCAATGTTGTGCGATATTCCGCAGCCTGGTCGGCAAGATCTTCCGGGATATCTTCGATCTCGAAGGATGCGCCGAGGGTCTCTTCGACCCAGCGAACCGCTTTCATTTCGACCAAATCCACAACGCCAACGAAGTCGCCTTCGGCCCCAATCGGAAGTTGGGTCACCAACGCAACAGCGCCGAGGCGATCCTTGATCATCTCGACGCAGCGGTAGAAATCTGCTCCAGTCCGGTCCATCTTATTGATGAAACACATGCGCGGAACGTTATATTTATCAGCTTGCCGCCACACGGTTTCGGTCTGCGGCTCGACACCGGCGACGCTATCGAAAACGGCAACCGCACCATCCAGCACCCTCAAGCTACGTTCGACCTCAATCGTGAAATCAACGTGGCCAGGGGTGTCGATAATGTTAATTCGATGGTCGTTCCAAAAACAGGTCGTCGCGGCAGACGTAATCGTAATGCCGCGCTCTTGCTCCTGCTCCATCCAATCCATGGTCGCGTTTCCGTCATGGACTTCGCCAATCTTATGCGACCGACCCGTGTAATAAAGAACCCGCTCCGTGGTCGTCGTCTTGCCGGCGTCGATATGCGCCATGATGCCAATGTTGCGATAGTCTTTGATAGGTGTGGTGCGTGACATGACAGATATCCCGACGGCGTCCTAGTTTCGATTACCAGCGATAATGCGAGAACGCGCGGTTGGCTTCCGCCATACGGTGCGTGTCTTCGCGTTTTTTGACGGAACCGCCGCGATTATTCGCCGCGTCCATAAATTCACCCGACAGCCGGGCGGTCATCGTGTATTCTGAACGGCCCCGAGCCACACCGATCAACCAGCGAAACGCCAGCGCCTGCGCGCGATCCGAACGCACCTCGACGGGGATCTGATAGGTCGCCCCACCGACGCGCCGTGACCGCACTTCGATATGTGGGCGAATATTCTCCAGCGCTTCATGAAAAAGCTTTACTGGATCATTGCCCGTTTTGTGCTGCACTTCGTCGAATGCGCCATAAACAATCCGTTCTGCAACGGACTTCTTACCGTCCAACATCAGACAATTGATGAATTTGCTCACTACCACGTCGCCGAATTTGGCGTCGGGAATGACTTCGCGTTTTTCCGCTCTGTGCCGTCGCGACATAACCCAATCCTCTTTCTACTTGGGACGCTTCGCGCCGTATTTGGAACGCCGTTGTCGCCGATCACCAACGCCCTGCGTGTCCAACGTGCCACGAATGACGTGATAGCGAACGCCCGGTAAATCCTTCACACGGCCGCCGCGGATCATAACGACTGAGTGCTCCTGGAGATTATGCCCCTCGCCAGGAATATAGCTCGTCACCTCGAAGCCATTCGTCAGACGAACGCGCGCGACTTTCCGCAGCGCGGAGTTCGGCTTCTTCGGGGTCGTCGTATAGACACGTGTGCAAACACCACGTTTCTGCGGGCATCCCTCAAGCGCCGGAACCTTGTTCCGGGTCGGCGGGGATTTCCGCGGCTTGCGGATCAACTGGTTTATTGTCGGCATTTGCCGTCCTCATAAGTTCAGTCGCGTCAAACAATTGCAGCACATCCAGGCGACGCCACCTCGATGCATCTCGTCGAAATATGCCGATGACTCGGACACAAATCGCCCCGGAGGCTTCCGACAGCATGCCGGACGCCTCGCGGGCGTTCACTTTCTAGACCAGCGTACCAGTCTTATGATCTTTCAGGTATTCGGGCACTCCGTCTAGGCCGTGACGGTAATGTCTTCAAAGTCTTGGCCTACAGCCAGCCCCCTGAAAAGTTGGCGCATACTAGGGATGGCCCCTAGGGTCGTCAAGCAAAACATAACGAATATTTTCGCGGAATTCCGCTGTTTTACAGCCGCCTATCCAAGCCGGGGTTCGCCGCGCGATTTTGAAACATTATTGCGCGCACGGCGAACCATTAAGACTCGATATTGCGGGTTTAGGCGACTTCGTGTTGCTCTTCGCCCTCAGCTGCGTCTCCTCCTTCGAGCGCAGCGGCTTCTTCCTCGGCAATCGCCAGTTCCTGGTCGCGCTCCGTGGCAACTTGTCGCATCCGGTTCATGAAGCTGCCAGTACCGGCCGGAATCAGACGGCCAACGATGACGTTTTCCTTCAGACCATCGAGGCTGTCCACCTTACCGCTGACAGACGCTTCGGTAAGGACACGGGTCGTCTCCTGGAACGAAGCAGCCGAAATGAACGACTTGGTCTGCAAGGACGCCTTGGTGATACCCTGCAGAACCGGGTTGCCTTGTGCCGGAGCCTTACCTTCCTCCAGCGCCTGCTGGTTGGTCTCCTCGAATTCGTCTCGGTCGACCTGTTCACCGACAAGCATGATCGTGTCACCGGACTCGGTGATCTCTACCTTCTGCAACATCTGGCGCACGATCACTTCGATATGCTTATCGTTGATCTTCACGCCTTGCAGTCGATAGACCTCCTGGATTTCATAGACGATGTACTCGGCGAGCGCTTCCACGCCCAGGACATGAAGAATATCATGGGGTACCGGATTGCCATCGAGGAGGTAGTCGCCCCGTTCGACGTAGTCGCCCTCTTGCACCGTAATATGCTTGCCCTTTGGCACAAGATATTCCGATGGTTCGCCCTCACCTTCGTCTGGGCGAACGATTATCCGTTGCTTGGTTTTGTAGTCCTTACCAAACTCAACCCGTCCGTTGCCTTCGCTGATGATGGCAAAATCTTTCGGCTTCCGCGCCTCGAACAGCTCTGCCACACGCGGTAGTCCGCCTGTAATGTCGCGTGTTTTCGACGATTCCCGTGGAATACGTGCCAAAACATCACCGGCGTGCACTTCTGCACCATTTTCGACCGATAGGATAGCATCGACCGACATGAAGTAACGGGCTTCCAGATCGTTGCGAAGCTTGATCACCTCGCCCTTCGCATCCCGCAGCGTGATACGCGGCCGAAGATCCGCACTGCGCGGCTGCTGCTTCCAGTCGATGACAACCTTGCTCGCGATGCCGGTCGCCTCGTCGACCGCCTCACGCATGGTGATCCCTTCCTGCAGGTCAACATAGTTCGCAATGCCGGCCTTTTCCGTGATGATCGGTATCGTATAGGGGTCCCACTCCGCCAAACGCTGGCCCTGAGTCACCGGTTCCCCGTCGTCGACATTCAGCCTCGATCCGTAGGGGACCCGGTGCCAGGCGCGCTCCCGCCCCTGCGCGTCGCGCAGGATAAGCTCGGTGTTGCGCGCCATAACAACGGGCCGTCCGCTAGAATCGCTGACAATGTTCCGGTTGCTGATCGACAAAGTGCCGTCGATGCTGGATTCAACCGAGGACTGCTCCGCACCACGCTGTGCGGCGCCACCGATATGGAACGTCCGCATCGTCAACTGCGTGCCCGGCTCGCCGATCGACTGCGCGGCAATAACGCCAACTGCCTCGCCGATATTGACATCCGTGCCCCGCGCCAAGTCGCGGCCATAACAGGAGCCACACGCCCCACCCTTGCTTTCGCACGTCAAGACGGATCGGATCAGGACAGCATCAATTCCCGCCGCGTCGATTTCATCAACCTTGGCTTCGTCGATAAACTGACCTGCTTTCACAAGCGTATCGCCGGTTTGCGGGTCGACGACATCAGCCGCCGAGGTGCGGCCTAAAATCCGCTCCGCGAGCGGATCAATCAGTTCACCGCCTTCGATAATGGGCCGCATGGTAAGGCCATTCTTCGTGCCGCAATCAACCTCGACGATGACACAATCCTGCGCCACGTCGACCAGACGCCGCGTGAGATAACCCGAGTTGGCTGTCTTCAGAGCCGTATCCGCGAGTCCCTTGCGCGCGCCGTGGGTCGAGTTGAAGTATTCCAGAACGGTCAGGCCATCCTTGAAGTTCGAGATGATCGGCGTTTCGATGATCTCTCCGGAAGGCTTGGCCATCAGTCCGCGCATGCCGGCAAGCTGCTTGATCTGCGCCGCCGAGCCACGCGCGCCGGAATGCGCCATCATGTAGACCGAGTTTTCCGGCTCGCCCGCCGCGGTCGTCGAAATCTCGCGCATCATCTCTTCGGCAACACGGTCGGTGCAGTTCGACCACACATCGACGACCTTGTTGTATTTCTCGCCCTGTGTGATCAGACCGTCGAGATACTGTTGCTCGTATTTCTTGACGTTCCCATGGGCCTCGGAAATCAACTCGCCTTTCGCCTGCGGTACGACGAGATCGTCCTTGCCGAAGGACAGACCCGCTCGGCAAGCCCAACCGAAACCGAGAGCCATGAGCCGGTCGCAGAAGATGACTGTCTCTTTCTGACCGCAGTGACGGTAGACGATATCGATCACATTCGAGACATCCCGCTTGGTCAACAGCCGATTGATGTTCTCGAATGTGATGTTTTTGTTGTAGGGCAGAATCTCGCCAATCAGCATTCGGCCGGGAGTCGTGGTGATCCGCTTGATAATCGGCTCCCCGTTCTCATCGAACGTCCTGCAATTCGCCTTGATCCGCGTGTGCAACGAGATCGACTTGCTCTCCATGGCGTGATGAATTTCGCCGATCGACCCAAGCACCGGGATGCGATAAGCGACAGCCTTGCCCGCCTTGATCGCCTTGAACACTTTTTTCGGGTCGCTGTCTTCGATCGCCTTCCTAGGATCGGACGCATCGCGCAAGATGATATCCTCACGCTCCATCGCGGCGCTCAAAGCGGCTTCCGAATCGATGCTTACCTGCTGCCCAAATTCGTCATCGCGTTCGATTGACAGGTAATAGAGGCCCAAAACGATATCCTGACTGGGCACGATGATCGGCTTACCGTTGGCCGGCGACAGAATATTATTGGTCGACATCATGAGGACGCGCGCCTCGAGTTGCGCCTCGAGCGACAGCGGCACATGGACCGCCATCTGATCGCCGTCGAAGTCCGCGTTGAACGCGGTACAGACCAGCGGATGCAGCTGAATGGCCTTGCCTTCGATCAGTACCGGCTCGAACGCCTGGATGCCCAAACGGTGCAAAGTCGGTGCACGGTTGAGCAGAACCGGATGCTCGCGAATGACTTCCTCGAGAATGTCCCAGACTTCCGGACGCTCCTTTTCGACCATCCGCTTGGCCGCCTTGATCGTCGACGCCAGACCGTAAAGCTCCAGCTTCGAATAGATGAACGGCTTGAACAGCTCCAACGCCATTTTCTTCGGCAAGCCGCATTGATGCAGCAGCAGTTCGGGGCCGACAACGATGACCGAACGGCCGGAATAGTCGACGCGCTTGCCGAGCAGATTCTGGCGGAAGCGGCCCTGCTTACCCTTGAGCATGTCAGACAGCGATTTCAGCGGCCGCTTATTGGCCCCCGTAATCACGCGCCCGCGACGGCCATTGTCGAACAAGGCGTCGACCGACTCTTGCAACATGCGCTTTTCGTTCCGCACGATGATGTCCGGCGCACGCAGTTCGATCAGCCGCTTCAGCCGATTGTTCCGGTTGATGACCCGGCGATACAGATCGTTCAGATCGGACGTCGCGAAACGGCCGCCATCCAGGGGAACGAGCGGGCGCAGCTCCGGCGGAATCACCGGCACAACATTCAGGATCATCCATTCCGGACGCGTATCGGACGCGAGAAACGCCTCAACCAGCTTCAAACGTTTCACGAATTTCTTACGCTTGGCCTCCGAACCGGTCTCCGCCAGTTCTTCACGCAGTTCGACGAGATCCTTTTCGAGATCGATTGCGGTCAGCATTTCCTGAATCGCTTCGGCGCCGATCTTTGCCGTGAAGTTCTCGCTGCCGTATTCGTCCTGTGCGTTGAGGTACTCTTCCTCACTCAAGAGCTGACGGAATTCAAGTGCCGTAAGACCCGGCTCGACGACCACATAGTTCTCGAAGTACAGAACCCGCTCGAGATTCTTCAACGTCATATCGAGCAGCAGGCCGATACGACTTGGCAGCGACTTCATGAACCAGATGTGAGCGACCGGCGAGGCCAGTTCGATATGGCCCATGCGTTCGCGGCGCACCTTGGACAGCGTAACCTCGACACCGCATTTCTCGCAGATGATGCCACGGTATTTCATCCGCTTGTACTTGCCGCAGAGGCACTCGTAATCCTTGATCGGTCCGAAGATCCGCGCGCAGAAAAGGCCATCACGCTCCGGCTTGAACGTCCGGTAATTAATGGTCTCCGGCTTCTTGATTTCACCAAAGGACCAGGAGCGGATCCGATCGGGGCTGGCGATCGAAATCTGGATTTGATCGAAGCTCTGCGGGCCGGAAGGTTGGCCGAAAAAATTCATTAACTCGTTCATCGAGTCACTCCTGGGTTCGCGCGTTGCGGTACACCGATGACCGGCGCGGCTGCACCGGTCATCATATTCATTATCAACTCTGCTTTAGTTCGACATTGAGGCCGAGCGACCGAAGTTCCTTCACCAAGACGTTGAAGGATTCCGGAATGCCTGCCTCAAAGTTGTCGTCGCCCCGAACGATGGCTTCGTACACCTTCGTCCGGCCCGACACGTCATCCGATTTCACCGTCAGCATCTCCTGCAGCGTATAGGCGGCGCCATAGGCTTCCAGCGCCCACACCTCCATTTCACCGAAGCGCTGACCACCGAACTGCGCCTTGCCGCCCAACGGTTGCTGGGTGACCAAGCTGTACGGGCCAATCGAACGCGCGTGGATTTTATCATCGACCAAGTGATGCAACTTGAGCATGTAAATATACCCAACCGTCACCTTTCGATCAAACTGTTCGCCGGTACGGCCGTCGACCAGCGTGACCTGACCAGAAACGTCCAAACCAGCTTGAGTCAACATTTCGAGGATGTCCTCCTCGCGTGCACCATCGAACACCGGGGTCGCAATGGGTATGCCCGATGTCACGTTCGATGCCAGATCAAGCAGTTCGCCCTCATCAAACGACTTGATGTCGTCGGCATACAACTTCCCGTACGATGCGTTTAGGTCTTTGCGCAGATTGTCGATCTTACCACCGCGCTTGACCGCGTCGAGCGACGCTTGAATTTGGCGTCCCAGTCCCCGGCAAGCCCAACCAAGATGGGTTTCCAGGATCTGCCCGACATTCATGCGACTTGGCACCCCAAGCGGATTGAGCACGATGTCGATCGGCGTACCGTCCTCAAGACAGGGCATATCCTCGATCGGAACGATCTTGGAGATAACGCCCTTGTTGCCGTGCCGTCCGGCCATCTTGTCGCCCGGCTGGATCTTCCGCTTCACGGCGACGAAGATCTTCACCATCTTCATCACACCCGGCAGCAAGTCGTCACCGCGCTGCAGCTTGTCGACCTTATCCTCAAAACGTGCCTGGAATTGGTCTACAGCATCGTTGAACTGCTTCTTAACACGCTCGATTTCGTCGTTGACCTTGTCGTTCTTGACGACGATCTGCTGCCATTGGCCCGGGGTATACTCGGTCAGCAGGTTTTCCGTAACACGACCGCCTTCCTTCATCCCTTTGGGGCCGCTGACGATCGTATGGTTCAGCAGCAACAATTTCAGACGGTCAAAGAACCACCGTTCGAGGATCGTCTTCTCGTCGTCCCGGTCCTTGGCAAGCCGTTCGATTTCCGCCCGCTCGTTCGCCAACGCGCGCTCGTCCTTATCGACGCCGCGGCGCGAGAATACCCGAACTTCGACAACCGTGCCATTGACGCCCGGCGGAACCCGAAGCGAGGTATCCCGCACGTCGGACGCCTTTTCGCCAAAGATTGCACGCAGCAACTTCTCTTCCGGCGTCATCGGCGACTCGCCCTTCGGCGTTACCTTGCCGACAAGAATGTCGCCCGCCTGCACTTCCGCACCGATATAGACGATGCCGGCCTCATCGAGGTTCTTCAGCGCTTCTTCACCGACATTCGGTATGTCGCGCGTGATTTCTTCCTGGCCGAGCTTAGTATCGCGGGCCATCGCCTCGAATTCTTCGATGTGAATTGAGGTGAGTTCATCCTCACGGACAATCCGTTCGGAGATCAGGATGGAGTCCTCGAAGTTGTAGCCGTTCCAAGGCATGAACGCGCACAACAGATTGCGGCCCAATGCCAGCTCACCGAGGTTTGTCGATGGGCCATCGGCGATAATATCGCCCGCCTCAACCTTGTTGCCAACCTTCACCAGAGGATGCTGCGTGATGCAGGTGTTCTGGTTCGAACGCTGGAATTTCAAGAGGTTGTAGATATCGACACCCGGCGTCGCCTCGGTCGACTCCGCTTCCTCAATCGCACTCACGACGATACGAGTCGCATCGACCTGGACGACCGTACCGGCTCGTCTGGCGATAATCGTAACGCCGGAGTCGCGTGCGACCCTTTCTTCCATGCCGGTGCCAACCAGCGGCGCGTCGCTTCGGATCAACGGAACCGCCTGACGCTGCATGTTCGACCCCATCAGCGCCCGGTTCGCATCGTCGTTCTCCAGGAAGGGGATCAGCGCCGCCGCGACCGACACGATCTGTTTCGGCGACACGTCCATCATGTCGATATCCTCGGAACGCGCGACGATATAGTCGCCGCCGGCCCGGCAACTGATCATTTCCTCGGTGAACGCGCCGTTCTTGTCGAGCCCGGCATTCGCCTGCGCGACCGTGTAGCGGCCTTCGTCCATTGCCGAAATGTACATGACATCGTCGGTGACTTTGCCATTTTCGACCTTGCGATAGGGCGATTCGATAAAGCCGTATTTATTGACCCGCGCGAACGTCGCCAGACTGTTGATCAGACCGATATTCGGTCCTTCCGGCGTTTCAATCGGGCAGATCCGGCCATAATGGGTCGGATGAACGTCCCGTACCTCAAACCCGGCACGCTCGCGTGTCAGGCCACCCGGGCCCAAGGCCGAAAGGCGGCGTTTATGGGTAATTTCCGCCAGCGGATTGGTCTGATCCATGAACTGCGACAACTGTGAGGAGCCGAAGAATTCGCGCACGGCCGCGGCAGCCGGCTTCGCATTGATCAGATCGTGCGGCATCACGGAATCGATATCCACCGAGCTCATCCGCTCGCGGATCGCGCGCTCCATGCGCAACAGGCCAATGCGATATTGGTTTTCCATCAATTCGCCGACCGACCGCACACGCCGGTTGCCGAGATGATCGATATCGTCGATCTCCCCCCGGCCATCTTTGAGATCGCAAAGCACTTTTACGATCGCCAGGACATCTTCCTTGCGCAGAACCCGAAGCTGGTCATCGGTTTCCAGGCTAAGACGGGAATTCATCTTGACCCGGCCCACCGAAGAAAGATCGTACCGATCGCTGGTGAAGAAGAGACTGTTGAACATTGCTTCCGCGGTTTCAAGCGTCGGCGGCTCGCCGGGGCGCATGACCCGGTAGATGTCGATCAACGCGTCTTCACGCGACGCATTCTTGTCCACCGCCAGCGTGTTGCGGATGTAGGGCCCGACATTGACATGATCGATACCGAGGATCGACAGCGCGCCGACCTTCTCTTCGGCCAAAAGCTCGATCGTCTCTTCCGTAACTTCGTCGCCGGCCTCAACAATAACCTCGCCGGTTTCTTCGTTGATGATATCGTTGCCGATATATCGTCCGATCAGCTCCTCGTCGGTAACGCGGATATCTTTTACCTTGGCCTCTTCGAGAGTGCGAAGCAGCCGCGGCGTTACCTTCGCGCCGGCTTCGGCAACCACTTTGCCGTTCGACGCATTGACAAGATCGAAATTCAGTTTCGTTCCGCGAATCCGCTCGCCATCGAACGGCGTCTTCCAACCGTCCTTAACGCGGGTAAAATCCATTACGTCGTAAAAGAAGTTGAGAATGTCTTCCGGCGTCATGCCGGTTGCGTCCTCGGGCGCCAGCTCAGCGCCTTCGTGCGCCAGCTCTTCACGCTTCGCCTGCGTCGCATCGCTGTCGAGAGCGAGCAAAAGTGTCGTCGCGGGCAGCTTGCGGCGGCGGTCGATACGGACATAGGCAAGGTCCTTGGCATCGAATTCGAAATCGAGCCAAGAGCCGCGATACGGGATCACGCGCGCGGCGTGCAGGTACTTGCCGGAAGAATGTGTCTTGCCTTTGTCATGGTCGAAGAACACGCCGGGCGAGCGGTGCATCTGGCTAACGATGACCCGCTCCGTGCCGTTTACGATAAACGTGCCGTTCGGCGTCATGAGCGGCATGTCACCCATATAGACGTCCTGTTCCTTGATGTCGCGGATCGACTTGGCGCCGGTTTCCTCTTCGACATCCCAGACGACCAGGCGCAATGTCATCTTCAAAGGCGCGCCGTAGGTCATGCCGCGCTGTTGGCATTCCTCGACGTCGTATTTGGGTGCCTCAAGCTCATAGCGAACAAATTCGAGCTGCGAGCGCTCGGAGAAGTCGCGGATCGGAAACACCGACTTAAACACCTCCTCGAGGCGCGAGCTCTCTCCTTCGCGTTGCAGGAGAAACGTATCGTACGAGGCTTTCTGAACCTCAATCAGGTTCGGCAACGGGGCAACTTCCTCAATCCGACCGAAACTCTTACGTATACGCTTACGAGCCGTGAACGACTTCGCCATAATCTATCCTCGTCTTACCTGACATGAGCGCCACGCGCCGCGCCTTCCACTAGGGAAGGCGCCAGCGCGCCGAGGGGCAACGCCGTCCGGCGCGCCCCTCACTAATCTTATAGGCCCTTTGGTTCTACTTAAGTTCAACCGCAGCGCCTGCTTCCTCAAGCTTCTTCTTCAACTCTTCCGCTTCGTCCTTCGTAACGCCTTCTTTAACAGCCTTGGGTGCACCTTCGACCAAGTCCTTGGCTTCCTTCAGCCCCAACCCGGTCATGGCGCGCACTTCCTTGATGACGTTGATCTTCTTTTCGCCGAAAGACGCAAGAATAACGTCGAACTCGGTCTGCTCTTCCGCCGCAGCACCAGCATCCGCCGCACCTGGCGCAGCCGCAACGGCTACCGGAGCGGCCGCAGAGACGCCCCATTTCTCTTCGAGCATCTTCGACAGTTCCGCTGCTTCGATCACTGTCAACGCTGACAGGTCTTCGGCAATTTTCTCCAAATCAGGCATTCTGTAACTCCTTGGCTTGAATATCTCGGTTTTCGTTTATCCGAATGTGCATCATTCTGTACTGCCGTAAGCACTGAAGACACGAGCAAGCTGTCCCGCCGGCGCGTTCAAAACGCCAACGATTTTGCCAGCCGGTGCCTGAAGCAGGCCCACGATCTTGCCACGCAGTTCGTCCAGCGACGGAAGTTTTGCCAGGGCTTTGACGTCGTCGACGCCCAGCACCTTCTCGCCCAACGCGCCACCGACAATCGTCAGCTTATCGTTGTTGTTGGCGAATTCGACAGCCACCTTGGCGGCAGCTACCGGATCCTCCGACACGGCGATCGCCGTCGGCCCCGTAAAGGAGCCTTCCAGCGTTTCAAACTTCGTCCCTTTCAACGCGATCTTGGCCAGCCGGTTCTTGGTAACGTGAAAGCTGGCACCTTCACCGCGCATTTGGCTGCGAAGCGCAGTCACTTCCTGGACGGTCAACCCGCTTTGCTGGGTAACGACCACCAGGTTCGTGTCCTCGAACGTCCGATGCAACTCGGCTACGAGCTCTTCTTTGCGTGATCGGTCCACACTTGATCTCCGATCGTTTGGCTGGTTCCGATGGAAGCCAACCGTTTCAGGATGAATACGGCATAACGAACCACCGTATCCGACTCTCCTGTCCGAGAGGTTCAAGCCACGCCGGCATTGCCGTTTTGACTCTCGACCTCCTGTCTCATGCAGGCTGGTTTCCCAATTAAACCCCCCAGTGGGCGGCGCCTGCAGTCTCGGACAGTTCATGGCAAACCCGGCAATGGGCATGCCACAACAACGCGGACGGTGAAACCGTCCGGCGTATTCGCTTAGGCAGTATCCGTCGCGCTGCCAATCTCCACCGCCATACCCGGCCCCATTGTGGAGGAAATCGAAACCTTCTTGATGTATGTCCCTTTTGCGCCGCTCGGCTTCGCACGGGCGATCGCTTGAACGAAGGCGCGAACGTTCTCGGAAAGCTGCTGTTCCGAGAAACTCGCCTTGCCGATGCCCGCATGAATGACACCCGCTTTTTCCGCGCGGAACGTCACCTCGCCGCCCTTAGCGGCCTTGATCGCCGTCGTAACATCGGGCGTCACGGTTCCAAGCTTCGGATTCGGCATCAGACCGCGCGGACCCAGCACCTTTCCAAGCCGGCCGACCACCGCCATCATGTCCGGCGTGGCGACACAACGGTCGAAATTCATTTCGCCGCCCTGAATCTTCTCGGCAAGGTCCTCGGCGCCAACGATATCCGCACCGGCAGCCTTGGCTTCCTCCGCCTTGTCTCCCTTGGCAAACACCGCAACGCGCACCGTTTTGCCCGTGCCATGCGGCAGTTGCACGACGCCACGGACCTGCTGATCGGCGTGGCGTGGATCGATACCGAGATTCATCGAAACCTCGACCGTCTCGTCGAATTTCGCGCTTGCGCAATCCTTGAGATGCTTCACCGCATCCTCCACCGGATGATGCGCACCGTGTTCGATTTTCTCCGCGAAGCCTTTGAGGCGTTTTACAATTCGTTTTGCCATTTCCTAAGACCCCGCCACTTCGAGACCCATCGACCGCGCAGAGCCCGCGATGATCTTCATTGCCGCTTCGACATCGTTGGCATTGAGGTCTTCCATTTTTGCCTCGGCAATCTCACGCAGTTGCGCTTGCGTCACCGTACCGACCATCTCCCGGCCGGGCGCCCCCGACCCCTTTTCCAGCCCTACCGCCTTACGCAGGAAATGAGATGCCGGTGGTGTCTTCGTCACAAAAGAGAAGCTGCGGTCACCATATGCCGTGATAACCACGGGAATAGGCGTCCCTTGCTCCATATTCTGCGTATGCGCGTTAAACGCTTTGCAGAACTCCATGATATTCAGACCGGCCTGACCCAATGCCGGCCCAACCGGCGGCGATGGGTTGGCTTGTCCCGCTGGAATTTCCAGCTTGATATAGCCGGTTATCTTCTTTGCCATGTTCTACCTTCCAAAATCGGCCGCGCGGTACGGTGCTGACTCACCTCCCGCACGAATAAATCAAAGTTTTTCGACCTGGGCATATTCCAGATCAACTGGCGTCGCACGTCCGAAAATCGAAACGGACACTTTAAGCCGCGCCTTGTCTTCGTCCACTTCCTCTACATAGCCGTTGAACGACTGGAACGGGCCGTCGCTGACCCGGACCTGCTCGCCAATATCGAACGTCACCGACGGCTTCGGCCGTTCAACGCCTTCCTTGACCTGATGCAGAATGCGCTGCGCCTCGGAGTCGGAAATCGGCGAAGGCTTTCCGCCTCCACCCAAAAACCCGGTTACTTTCGTGGTATTCATGATCAAATGCCACGATTCGTCCATCATTTCCATATTGACGAGGATATAGCCAGGAAAAAATTTACGTTCACTGCTGACTTTCGAGCCTCGACGCATCTCCACGACTTCTTCGGTCGGCACGAGCACCTCGTCGACAAGATCCTCCATGCCTTTGATCTGGGCCTGCTCCTCGATCGATTGCGCAACCTTCTTCTCAAAGCCGGAATAGACGTGCACGACATACCAACGATTCGCCATGTCTAGCCCCCAATTCCGAGAATGCCCTGAATACCGAGCGAGATAATCTCGTCGACGATCAGGAAGAATATTGCCGCAAGCGTCACCATTATGAACACCATCACGGTCGTAACACCGGTTTCCTTGCGCGTCGGCCAGGTAACCTTGCTCACTTCCTGGCGGACCTGGCGCATGAACAGTGCAGGATTTGTCTTCGCCATCTTTCGCTACGCCCGCTTTCCAGACTGTGTTGCTGCAAGCCCGCCAACCATGGCAGGGGCACTAGGGCTCGAACCCAGGACCTTCGGTTTTGGAGACCGACGCTCTACCAACTGAGCTATACCCCTAAATTGACCAAATTGTGTCGTTGCCGTTATTCGATAATGCTTGCGACGACACCGGCGCCGACGGTGCGGCCGCCTTCGCGGATCGCAAAACGGAGGCCTTCGTCCATCGCAATCGGCGCAATCAGCGCGACTTCCATCGCAACATTGTCGCCCGGCATCACCATCTCCGTTCCGTCCGGCAAGACGACCGAACCCGTAACGTCCGTCGTGCGGAAGTAAAACTGCGGACGGTAGTTCGAGAAAAACGGCGTGTGACGACCGCCCTCGTCCTTCGTCAGGATATAGCACTCGCACTTGAACTTCGTATGCGGCGTAATCGATCCAGGCTTCGCCAGAACCTGACCACGCTCAACTTCCTCCCGCGCAACACCCCGAAGCAGCGCACCGATATTGTCACCCGCCTGACCCTCGTCAAGGATCTTACGGAACATCTCAACACCCGTGCACGTCGTCTTCGACGTGTCCTTGATACCAACGATCTCGATCTCGTCGCCCGTGTGAACCACACCCGTCTCGATCCGACCCGTCACAACCGTGCCACGCCCCGAAATCGAAAATACATCCTCGATCGGCATCAGGAACGGACGGTCTACAGGACGCTCAGGCTGCGGAATGTACTCGTCAACCGCCTTCATCAACGCCAAGACCGAATCCCCACCGGTCGCCGCGTCGCCATTCTCAAGCGCCGCCAACGCTGAACCCGAAATAATCGGAATGTCGTCCCCCGGGAAGTCATAGCTCGACAGAAGCTCGCGAACCTCCATCTCGACAAGCTCAAGCAGCTCCTCGTCATCAACCTGATCCACCTTGTTCAGGTAAACCACAATCGCCGGAACACCAACCTGGCGCGCCAGAAGAATATGCTCGCGCGTCTGCGGCATCGGACCGTCGGCGGCACTCACGACCAGGATCGCACCGTCCATCTGCGCCGCACCCGTGATCATGTTCTTCACATAATCCGCGTGACCCGGACAATCGACGTGCGCGTAGTGACGGTTCGACGTCTCATACTCGACATGCGCCGTGTTGATCGTAATCCCCCGCGCCTTCTCTTCAGGCGCCTTGTCGATCGACGCGTAGTCCTGAAACTCGGCACCGCCCGCTTCCGCCAATACCTTCGTGATCGCGGCCGTCAATGTCGTCTTGCCATGATCAACGTGGCCAATCGTACCAACGTTGCAGTGCGGCTTCGTACGCTCAAATTTCGCTTTCGCCATCTTACCGTTCCCTTAATACTGTCGTCTCGTTCCGACGTCTCCGTCTGCTCTTCACCTCTGCCACTGCGCACCCCGTCACCGCACAGTGCGTCAGAGGAGGTATTTGGAGCGGGTGATGGGAATCGAACCCACACAACCAGCTTGGAAGGCTGGGGCTCTACCGTTGAGCTACACCCGCGGGTGGACCCGCAATTTCCTCTCCGTCTTCACTATCGATCCGAACCAATCGATAAAAGCCAGCCCGGGCTTGCCCGTCTGGCTCCGTGTCCGCCCCGCGCCTCTTCCGCGTTCTCAAACGCGCTTGGTGGAGGGGGTTGGATTCGAACCAACGTAGGCATAGCCAACGGGTTTACAGCCCGTCCCTTTTAACCACTCAGGCACCCCTCCGTCGACGCGATTCAGTGGCCGTCGCGGCGGCGTGCGAACTATGTTTATTTGTTCCCGGTTGTCAACGGTTAAAAAGCGCAAAAAAACGCAATTTCCCGCCCTTTATTCATGTAGGGTCGGAAAGCGTCAATTGCGATAGTGTCCAAGGCTGTAATATTACGGAAGGCAATGAAAAAACGCAAGACAACTAACCGCCGCCACGACGCTGGCAAGGGCAGGCCGAAAGCAGCCCGCAACGCCCCCGCAATCCGCGAGTGGATATATGGCCGGCATGCCGTTCTGGCCGCCTTGAGGAACCCGCAACGGCAGAGCGGCAGGCTCGTTGCAACAACTGAGGCGGCGGCGCGGCTGCAGGCGGACTTTGCCACCACCGCTCCCGAAATCATGACCCGCGCGCAAATCGACGCCCTACTGCCCGAATCTGCCGTGCATCAGGGATTAGCTCTCGATGCCCCAGCACCGTCGAACATTGCGCTCGAAGATGTGCTGTCGAACACGGCCGAAACGGCCGTTATTGTCGTTCTCGACCAAGTCACCGATCCGCACAATGTGGGTGCCGTGCTGCGCAGCGCTGCCGCATTCGCCGCCGTCGCAGTGGTTGTCCAGGACCGGACGGCGCCACCATCGTCAGGCGCGCTAGCCAAGGCAGCGAGCGGCGCCCTCGACGTCGTACCGTTGGTCCGAGTGACCAATCTGGCCCGCGCGCTGGAACAGATCGGAAAGGCCGACTTCTGGCGTATCGGGTTCGACGGCGACGCGGAAACTACCTTGGCGGATGCACCACTCGACGGGCGGGTGGCCTTGGTGCTCGGCGCGGAGGGCAGCGGTCTTCGGCGCTTGAGCCTACAAAACTGCGACCATATTGCCCGCATCCAGACGCAAGGCACACTGACGACATTGAATGTCTCCAACGCGGCGGCAATCGCCCTGTACGAGACCGTACGACGCAACGATTCGGGGACATAGAGACGCGATGATCGGCAACCAGAAACACCTGTTCGATATTCCCGAGGGGGTGACCTACCTGAATTGCGCGTCGCAGACGCCCTTGCTCCGCGCGTCCGTAGACGCCGGGGCGATAGGCGTCGCCCGCAAGGCGCATCCCTGGGAACCCGTCCGCGAGAACACTGCGCGCGAAGCGCAAGAAGCGCGCGCGTTGTTCGCCGGCCTGATCGGGGCAACGGCGGACGACATCGCCCTTGTCCCGGCGACCAGCTATGGCATGGCCGTTGCCGCGGCAAATCTGGATATCTCCCCAACCCAGGAAATCCTGATCCTGCACGAGCAATTTCCGTCGAACTACTATGCGTGGCATCAGCTCGCCGAAAGATGCGGCGCGCGCCTGACAACGACGCCTCGACCGGCGGACGGCAACTGGACGGCGGCCGTTTTGGAGCGGATCGGCCCGGATACCGGCATCGTCTCCCTGCCCCCCTGTCACTGGACGGATGGCAGCAGCCTCGATCTGGAGGCCATCGGCGCGGAATGCCGGTCGCGCGGTGCGGCGTTCGTTATAGACGCCACGCAGTTCGTCGGCGCGGCTCCCTTCGACATTGCGGCTGTCCAACCCGATTTCATGGTCTGCTCGGCCTACAAATGGCTGCTATGCCCCTATACGCTCGCGTTCCTCTATGCCGCACCGCACCGCCAGAATGGCCGTCCCGTCGAGTTTCACGCCGGCGCGCGGCAGGCCGTAACGGGGGGTGTCGAGCAAGGCGGCGGCTATGCGATGGACTTCGTAGACAGCGCGCATCGCTATGATATGGGCCAGCGAAATAACCTGATTAACCTTCCGATGGCGGTTGCGGCATTGCGGCAGCTACAGGAGTGGACACCGCAAGGCATCGCAACGGCATTGGAGCCGCTCACCGCCCATGCCGCCGAAAAAGCCGCGGAACGTGGTCTCTCGGTGCCGCCGGCGGCGCATCGGGTGGCGCACTTCATCGGGATGCGCGGCTCCGAACCGCCAGCGCCCGATCTTGCGGAGCGTTGCGCCGCCGAAGGCGTGCACTTCAGTCTGCGAAGCGACGCGATACGGATCAGCCCGTATCTTTTCACATCCCAGGCGGATATCGATCGGTTCTTTACGGTACTCGACCGGCATAGATAACGAAGGCGCCGTCCGGCCATGCCGGTTTTGCTTGGTTTTGGAGTCAGCCTTTTATATTGTCCGCCCGCCGCCGCAGTAGCTCAGTTGGTAGAGCAGGGGTTTTGTAAACCTCAGGTCGGGAGTTCGAGTCTCTCCTGCGGCACCATTTTACCAAATTGAAGTAGCGAAGGGTCTAAAGTGCTTGCGGTGCTGGAAGGTGCTGCCAGAGGTGAAAGGCCCTGAACGCCTTTGTTTCCGGTGCTTTCAGGCCGTTTCCCGTCTGCAGAAAGAGACTTCAAAACCTTAAAAGGCAAGGTCGTTTTTGGAGTTCTATATCCCTGATTTCGGCAATACGCCAAACGCTCCGCAAAGGCCAATTTAAGCACCGCTCGCTTGTGCTCGAATTGCTCTGAATGCCAGAGTTTCCAAGGGTTTGCGAGAAACGACAACGAGAGTTCTAGAATATCGTCATAGGTTCTCTCCGGTACGGGCTTTTCGGCAAGTTTTTCCTGCAATAGCAGCTTGTCCTTTTCCAACGTTTCAATACGGCGCTCATAGGCCGCGATGACACTGGAACTGGTCGCCTCGACAATCCGATCAAGCAGCTGCCCGATTTGTTTGTCGAGCTTGCGCAGTTCCACTTTCATATGCGTACCGGCTGCTTTGGTCTGGGTGATGTGTTGGTCTCTTGCGTCATAGAATAGAGCTTTGACATGCGCGAAGAGCGATTTTGCCGGCGCGAGGCCGTGGAGCACTGTCTCAAATTCGCCCTCCAGCTTGTCGCGCGGAATCGATTTGCCGTAGCTGGCGCAAGATTTGGTCTGACAGAGGTAATAGGGGTAGCGCTTGTATTTGCCTTTCGACCAGCAAGACTTTAGCGGTGCGTCGCAATCGCCGCAGGTGACAAACCCGCGCAGTGGGAAGTCTTCATTCAAGTCCTTGCGGGCCGGTGCTTGAGCCTTGCTATTGAGCCGTTCTTGAATCTTTTCGTACGTGGCAAGGTCAATGAGTCCCGGATGCTTGGCCTTGCGCAGAGAGATGTTCCAATTGGGCACTTCGAGATATCCGGCATAAAGCGACTTGGTTAAAATGCGTACGATGGTTTGCGGACGCAATTCACCGTTCGGCAAATCCTTCGGGAAAAGCGGGTGGCTTTCCAGGAACCGCTTGAACTCCGCTTGCGTCTGGAAGCGGCCATGCGCGAAGCCTTCCAAGGCCTCCTGCACGATGGAGGCAACCGGTTCATCACGGACCAGTATTTTGCCTTCGCCTTTCGTCTGGACGTATTTGTAGCCCTTGGGCTTCTGGAACGTCCAATAGCCGTTCATGGTTCGGGCGCGCATACGGTTGACCACCTGTTCGCCGTTCTTTTCGCGCTGATGCTGGGACACGCTGGCGAGTAGGTTCTCAACCAGAATGC
The DNA here is from genome assembly GCA_012103325.1 of Alphaproteobacteria bacterium. Classification (GTDB taxonomy): domain Bacteria; phylum Pseudomonadota; class Alphaproteobacteria; order UBA8366. The sequence continues at coordinate 111,514 of WLWY01000009.1, read as the reverse complement.
TGTCTGAATCGTCGCCGAACTCGATGGAGGGAGATTCCAGCTTGCCGCCGACCGAGGCAATCGCGGCGCGCAATTTGATATGTGCTTCGACATTGCGAGCGAGGCGCGAGATGTCATCGATGATGACCGCGTAACCTTCACCCCGGAACTGACGCAAATACGAAAGCATCGCTTTTATGCCGGGGCGGGTTTCGAGCTTGCCTGTAATATCGTCAGTAAAAACCTCAGTGACCTTATAATCTTTGAACCGGGCATATTCACGGCAGCGCGTTTCCTGGCTATCCAGACCATGCCCTTCGTCCTTCTGTTTCTTGCTGGACACCCGGCAGTAAATCACCGCGTTTTCGATCTCCTTTTTATTGTTCATCTGGGACTCCTCCTTGCTGCGGATCGTGCGTCCGGTCTGCCGCGCGTACAAATTTGTCATTCAAATATTGAGGTTTTGATTTTATCACATCGTCGGCGGATTTTGCGCTGCAATCGGCGCTCTCAGGGGGTTTTCCACAGTCTTGCGATGCGGGCCGCACCTCCACGCCCAATTGTATAAAACTGACGATGATGTTCCAAAGCGCTTGTAGATACTCGCACTTCTGATCTTCCGTCAGGTCCTCGCCCTCGAAGAAGTGTTCGTACTTCTCGACGTCCAAGGTCAACGCCATCGGCGGGGTTACCGCAGCATCACTCTCGCCAGCCTGTTTCAGCCTGTAATCTTCATTTTTAAGTTGGTTCTCAGCCACTTTTCATATCCTTTACTCGTTATCTTACCTCCATCGCATATTTTCTCCTGTAATAGAACAAAAAGGGAACATTATTAACTCATGTTCCCAATTTATGCAAGAAAAATATTATTCTTTTATTCCTATTTATTGTAATCGCGACGTTGTGACTGGTTTGAATTGCCGCGTTCTTCTTTGAAGTCTTCGCGGCGATTTTCGCGCGATTGCTCGTGATCTTCGCGGCGCAACTCGTTCGTCCGCGCATAAGCGCCGCGGGCTAGCTCGGAGAGCTTCAACAAATCCGTGCCCGTAAAGCTCTGCGTGTCGCGGTACTTGCCTTCGGAATCCTTATAGCTCCGCGAAAACGTGGTGCTGTAGAACGCACCCTTTTCGCCCTCATTACGCCAGATACTGGCTTTGAGATGTCCGTCGTTTATTTTGTCTATCGGGCGGTTACTGTTTTCATTTTCGTTTCTGTTGTTTTCCATGATGCATACTCCTGTGTTCGCATTGATTGGGGTTTAGCCGTGCATCCGGTTGTTAAAATCCCGGACACGGGTTTGATCGGGTCCGGTTTCGCTCCGGGCCTTCTTGAATGCTGCTTTACGTTCTTCCTTGGATTCCGCCGTCTTGGCGCTTTGGGCTTCCGCATCCCACTGCGCATTGAAGACGGCTTTGTCCGTTCCGTAGGCCAGTGCGGGCGACGGTCTTAGAACCGGTGCAGGCTTTTGGCGTTTGACCATGAACGAGTCCCGGCGCTCTTGGCGTTCGGCATTCTCGTTCCGGCGCTGGCTTTCCGTTTTTCCCGCATCGGCCAATTGCTTGGCGTTGTGTTCACAGCGCTCAGTCTCAAAGCTTTGCCGCAACGCGCCCGCCTTGCTTTGCAGATTGTCTTGGCCGGAAAGATTGCTTTGCGCACGCGCGAACGACGTACCGCTCCGATTTGCGCCGCCGGTGCGTGATTGTCCTGAGGTTTTCATTATTTCACCTTCGACCAGAAGCCGTCCTTGTATTGCGGGTAATGGGCGTATTGTTTCGGCACGGGCTCGCGCACCACGCGCCGCCAGGCATGGCCGAACAGGGTTTTGACGCGCACTTTATCCAGCGGCGGGTAAAAAGGGTTCGGGTGATACCGGCCCGTCATAAAGCGTTGCTCGTAAAAATTCTTACGGCCCGCTTCGATCGGGTGATTGACGCCATCGGCGAAAATCAACTGCTTGTCACCCGGCATATTTAAATTTTCATCGGGCGTGCGCAGGCGTCTTTGTTTTTTAGATTTAAGCTTGGCTTCTTTTGTGTGATGGGCGTACTCCGACCGACCTTGTAGGGATCGCCGCCATCGAGCAACGCACGCAGGGCCTTCTGCTGCGCATGGCGGGCGCTGGCTTGTTTGAATTCGTCGGTGAATTCCAATGTCTCATCGCCCATCATGGCAGAGATGGTCTGTGCACTGGCCAGATCACGAATCGAGAAATAGCTTCTTAATGCAGCGCTTGAGGTCACGATGTTTTCCGCATCAGGTGCAAGCGCGCGCATTTGATAGGTGCTCTGGAACACACACCAGGGGCGGATGCCAATCCCAGCCCCGTAAGTGTAAAGCTTGACGGCGAGCGGGAATGCGCCAAGCTGTGCGCACTCGTCAATGATCCAAGTCTGCTGCGGTGACGATGGGCTGCGCGATTTGTAGATCATCGCCGCGACGAACATCGATTTGATCACCGGCCCCCAGGCTTGGATAAATTCAGCCGGAGGCATCATGTAAAACTGATAGGCTTGATCGCTCTCACAAAGCTGCGAAAGCGAGAAATCGTACGGCGGCGAGACGGACTCCATGAGTGTTGGATCGCTCAAGCACGCAAACGCCTTGAATATCTCGCCGAGTATGCCCTTGAAGCCGTCGCCCGTGTCGTTATCGCGGCTGGCGGCGATTTCGGCCTCAACGCGCCGCGCGATTTCGAATTGCGATTCCGACATCTCGAACGCGAAATCGAGCCACGCATCCCCACCCACCGGAATGAGGTTGATGGCGTGATAGAGATCGGGAAGTGTCAAAACGCCGTTCTTCTCGACCAAGGCCAGGGCGATGGCTTCAACAAATTCCCGCGCGCGGCCTATGAAATACCCCGCGTTCTTCTCCCCCGTCATCACGATGATGTTTTCGCAAAAGACTTTTACATCCGAGACCAGCGAAGGGCTGTCTGCGCGGATGTAATCGACCGGATTGATCCGGTTTTGCGGCAAGCCGTGCAGCGCCGCAGGATTCCAATAAATGCAGAATTTTTTATCCGGGGTTTGATCCTGGCTGATGGCGGCAAGCTCGCCCTTCATGTCCAGCGCCAGGAGCGTTTGGCGATAAATGCCGCTGCATATGTTGTATCCCAAAATGGTAGCGAGCTTACCCCCACGTCCGCCAGCCGTTAAAAGCAAGCCACCTTGCCCGCTGTACCAGAGAGGACGATTGCCCCAAAAACCGACCAGCAGCGAATTGGGTTTCTGTTTAAACATCCCCGCGCGCGCGAGGTCGGTTGCGCTAGCAAATTTTGCCGATCCGAAACGATGTTCTTCATTCGACATTTTGACCTCGCTTCGGCGAGAGCGGAGCGGCGAGAACAGAGCGCCCGGCCCTGGCCGTTTCGATGTTCATGCGTTTTCTATAGGGACCGCCGCAAAATAAGCGCCGAGATCACGGCAACGATCATGGTCACCGTGAGATAAATCACGCTCTGGAGCAGAGCAAAGCTCAACACGTACACGCCCGCCTTAATCAACCAGTAAATAATTTCGAAAGCTTCGGGGTATTGGCGCTTCACCAAATCCGTCAGGTGCGGATCGATAAGCTTGATCAGGCTAGGCACGCCCAAAAGCGTGATAATCGCCGCGCATATATAAGACGCGACATTTTTGAGATCGGGGAGCTTGCGTTCGCTCATGGTTGCTTTCCTCCTAGCAGTAGGGCTAAGAAAAAAGCCGGGAAGTGGTGCAACACTCCCCGGCTCTGGCCGTCACCGGCTGGGGTAATTCTCGGGCGACTCTCGGAGGTTTCCTTCGAGAGTCGCTTCGCGTTTTGAGGCCCCTATTTTTGCTCCGCCGGGATAGGCGAAAGCTTGTCTTTATCATCGACCCACTGCGTATCAGGGTGCGGGATAATCCGCCCTGAAGTTATTTGCTGCGGGGTATCGTCGTCGGAAATAAGACCGACAACCGTTAAAATCACAGCCAGTACGAAGACTGCTTTGAAAAAGTTTTCCATGGGTTTATTCCCTCATCGAAGTAGATAAGAGATACCATAAAGATGGGAAGGACTTATGCCAATAAGATAGGAAGGACTTTACGGGCCTTCGCTCATTTTCAGCCCGGCTGCGTCCTCTTCAGCTTCCTTGAGAGCAGTGAGGAGTGCGGTCGCTGTTGAATGATAATTAGGGCCTTTCGCTTTCAACCAATCAATAACATCTTGAGGTAAGCGGATTCTGGTCTCGATTTTGGGATGATAATTTGAACCCTTAGGTGGTCGCCCCTTGACCGACGTCGCATCGATTTCTTGAGCTCTTGCAAAAAGCCGTTCGAGATTGAGTGGCGTATCTTCTATGCTCGTTTGAGTACTTCTGGCCGTCGTGTCGCGGTCAGTTGGGGTGGGCTCCGTTGCTGGACTTTCCTGCTGATCAAATAACTTGCTACTAATTGATTCCTCAAAATCTAAAACCTGTGCATTATTTTTTATAAAATTAAAATATGCATAAGCAAAAATAAAATATATCCCAAATTTTTCTAGTTCATTTTTGTTCCATAAACAATAAATAAATATCGATAACGGTTCACTAATCTTAGACATTTCTAAGAACTTAACAGCTAAATTCTTATCAATACTGTTATTCACATAAGAAAATCTGAACTCTAATTTAATGATGTTTCTTTTATTTGATTTGTTTTTCTTATCAAGAATAAATACTCCGATAAATACATCTTTTAAAGTGCATGCTAAATCAACGAAGATGTCATTTGATATATTCTCTTTGTAACTTAAAGAAAAAATAATTTTATCAGACTCTTTCAAGCCAAGTTTCTCTAGACGTTTTTCAGTTTTCCGATTTGAATACTTCTTGAAATTATTTGCTAATGTCATTACTTCGTCGAACTGTTCTTCGCCCGGAAGTTCGAAAACTGAATTGGGTGAATACTCAGATACGCTAGTAGAAGACCCACCGTCTTTTAACTTTAGGGCGCGCTCCATTATCTCTTTCTGCCTTGAAGCAGGGCCCGCCCCCCTCTTTGCCTTCTTTTTCCTCTTAGGAGACACCTTCAACTCTTCCAATCTTGGACACTGAATCAATGTTAAATTGCAGTTCTTTGCTGAAACCGATTACAGCATCAGTAGAAAATTCGTTCCAGCAAAATTAGCGAAACCGTTGATAACGGTATTGGTAACGACGATCTCCATCGAACGCTCGAAAACACCGTCGCCGATGTCGCAAAGGAGCTATCGTCGGAGGAGAACGGCCCGACATTTATAATGACCGCGTCAGTCCTGCAACAGGTGCTTTTTAAATAGTGCGGTGTCGTCTCGCGACGGCAAGCCCGGCCAGACCAAGGACGAGCAGCGCTAGGGTGCCGGGTTCTGGGACAGAGGCTAGCGGCCCCTTCAGTGTTCTGACATTGAACTGTGAGTCGTCCCCGAAGATCAAGGTATCGATGCCGCTGTTGGGTGCATCGAACTGTCCTATGATGAGAATTTGGCTGCCGGTGTCCAGTGATAGAAGAAGATCGGTGCCGAGGTTTTGAAATCCAATATCGCCCAGGCTGATCCCGGCTGCGAATTGCACGACATTGATGTCATCACTCGCCACTTCGATGATGGTGTCTAGAAACAAGCCGTTACCACTACCAACACTATAGGTATCCGCGCCGCCGCCGCCGACAAGAAGATTGGTACCGGCTCCACCATTCAACCGATCCGCGCCGCCGCCGCCATCTATAAAGTCAGTGCCGTTGCCTCCGTTCACAACGTCATCGAAAAGCGTGGCAAAAATTACATCATGGCCATTGCCGCCTTCGATACGGGCACCAACATTGCTTTGGCTGACATCGATAAAATCGGTGCCATTGCCAGCAATAAAGACTTCCACATTCTGAACGGCGCCGGCTTCAAGAAAGTCCCCGGAGTTAGAAAAGAAAATGGTGTCCTGGCCTCCAAGGCCGTCATAGGTCCCGGTGTTTATGAGAAACTCGCCGGCGACCGGCACGAGGTGACCGCCGGGGCTCAAAAATTGTGCGTCGATTGGCCCAAGCTGGCCCTGAAATATAATAATGTCGTTCGCATCGGAATTCATGGCGTGGGCGTGCGTTCCCGTGACAGCAAGGATGCTGGCCGCAGCGAGCAAGAATTTCAATTTCATGATAAAGAGTCCTTTAGGCCGTGCGCCGCCGCGCGATGCCCAGCCCGGCCAGCCCGAGGGCGAACAGCGCTAGGGCAGAGGGTTCGGGAACAGGCGTTATGCTTTGATCGTCTGTGCTTTCGACCGTAACGCTGAGCGCGAGATCGCCTCTAATTTCCGCAAATTCGGCGTTGGGAGAGAGATTTGAAAAATCAAAGAACACCTGACCGAGGGCAACAGTGTCGAAAGCCGTGGCAAGGTCTGTTGTGTCAGTAAAAAAATCACCCTCAAAGCGAAACCGTATCTCCGCGAGCACATGATTGTTCAGAAACGGCCCCGTAGGAACGAGCGTCACGTAGTCAATCGTGTCATTCGCCCCATTCTCTGCCAGCGTTAGACCGCCAATGCCGCCGTCATACGCAACACCGTCAATCTCAAAGATCGGGTTAAGAATGTTGTAGCCGGAGAACGGCGCAGACAAGATTCCGGCACTGCCTGAATCAACGGTAAAATTACTGAGCGTTAAAGGTGAACCGATATTGACGCCAGTCCCTGTCAGACCGGGACTGATCAGGGTGATCTCCCCTATCCCACTTATATTAAGGACAGTCGCTTCGGCGCTTGTCGCCGCAACCGCCATACCAAGCACGGCGCAAGCTGTGATGAATGGTTTTCTTTTTGAGAAATTGTCAAACATAATACCACTCTCGGTTAGTCAACTTGTATGTAAAAGTTGGTGAGCCGCACTCAGTAAGGGATAGGAGAGAGATATTGTCCGCATTGGCTCAAGCCTTGGCTGTGAATTACATTGACATTTCAATTGCTTTCCATAGTATCCCAAGTTCTACATAAAAGTTGGTGTTGAAATAGAAGGCTGGTAGCGTCGGGCTTATGACGGCTCGAAACCCGCGCAATACCAATCATCCGAAGAAAGGCTCATCAATAAAGGTTGCGCCGATCCGCAGGCGTAGGGATATCAAGCGGATCAAGAAGCAGCTAAAAAGTAATCCGCGCGATCTGTGCCTATTTACGCTTGGGATTAATTCGGCCTACAGGGCGAACGAACTGCTTTCAATTACGGTCGGGCAGATCGAACATCTGAGCCGTGGCGATATCCTGGATTTGAAGCAATCCAAGAACAGCCGATACCGTGCCGCTACGCTCAACCGGGCCGTCATCAAATCTATTAAAAAGTGGCTGGAGGTCCACCCCTACCCGGAGGCGGATGCCCCCCTGTTTATATCCCTGAGAAATCACAAAGCGAGCACGCCGCTAACACTACGACAAAAGATCGGAATGCGGTGCCGGACGCTCGCCAAAGCGATAGCGCAGGAGGGCAGGCCTCCCACTGCGCCAAGATCGATGGGCCAGCGGGTCCGGCCCTTGAGACCATCCAAAGCGCTGACGGTTTCGACTCTCAGCCGAATGGTCAAAACATGGTGCAAAAATGCAGGCCTGCACGGCAATTACGGCTCGCACACGCTCCGCAAGACCTGGGGTTATCATCAGCGTGTGCGGTTCAAGAGATCGTCATCCTTGCTTATGGTGAGCGTCCGGTAAAGCAGCCCTGCCTATGATGACGTTGGACTGTTACGCTCAGGTTTGAGCGTAACGCCAGGGGAGCAGTTCGTCGATCCGATTGATTTTATGGTCGGCGATACAGGCTAGCGTGTCGGTTAGCCAGGCCTGCGGATCGACGCCATTGAGTTTTGCTGTCTCGATCAGCGTATAGGCGATGGCGGCTGATTTGCCGCCGGCCTCGGACCCCATGAAGAGATAATTCTTCCGCCCCAGGGCGATGGGCCGCATGGATCGCTCTGCGGTATTGTTGTCGAGTTCAAGAAAGCCGTGATCTAGATATGGTCGCAGCTTCTTCATGCGGGTCAGGGCGTAGCGAATAGCACCGGCTAAGGGTGATTTGCCGGGTATCCGGGTCAATTGGGCATGCAGCCATGATTCCAGGTCGTCGAAGATTGGTTTTGATTGGCGCTGCCTGATCTTCACCCGTTGATCCGGCGATTGGCCCCGAACCTCCTTCTCGACGCCATAGAGTGTGGCGATACGTTTTATGGCTTCCTCGGCAATCGCCGATCCCTGAGCTTTGTGGATATCGACGAACTTGCGTCGGATATGGGCCATGCAGGCCACTTCCGTCACCTTGCCCGTGCGGTACAGGTCATTGAACCCCGCATAGCCATCGGCATGCATGAAGCCCGTGAAGTCCGCTAGATGTTCGCGCGGGCGAACGCCCTTCCTGTCGGACGAGAACTGATACCATGCGGCAGGATGCGCCTCTCCGGCCCAGGGTCGTTCATCGCGGACATAGGCCCAAAGCCGCGCGGTCCTGGTTTTACCGGAGCCTGGGGTCAGCATTTTTACCGGCGTATCATCGGCGAAGAGGGCCTGTCCCTTTAAAACATGGCGCGCGACGGCGTCCGCCAAAGGTTCCAACAGAGCCGTGGATTTGCCAACCCAATCGGCCAGGGTGGAGCGGTCCAGATCGATCCCCTCGCGCTGGAATATCTGACTTTGCCGGTACAAAGGCGAATGATCGGCGTACTTGTTGACCAGCACATGGGCCAGTAGGCCAGGACCGGGCCGCCCGTGCTCAATCGGCCGCGACGGCAGGGCTGCCTGATGGAACGTCTCACAGCAGGTGCAGGCCATGCGCGGGCGAACAATCCGGTTCACGACAAAACGTCCGGGGACATATTCCAGTTCCTCGGTGACATCGTCGCCAAGCGTTTTGAGCGCACCGCCGCATTCCCCACAGGCATCGCCCGGCGACAGTGTTGTCTCGTTGCGTGGGAGATGACCGGGCAGCGGTTTACGTTTGGGCTTGTCTTTTGGCGCTGCAGATTGATCTGCATTTGCATCGTCTGACGCGGGCTCCTGCGCGGACGCCGCAATCTCTTCGTCTTCCAGCGTCAACGCCAGTTGATCCAGAGCCTCCGAGCGCGACCCGAAGCGATGCTGGCGCATCCCGGCCAATTGGTGTTGGAGCTTCTCGATCAACACCGCCTGTGACTTCACTTCCGACGCCAGCGATGCCACCAGACCTTTTAATGCGGCAGGTTCATTCGGGAGGTTCTCAGCGTCGTCGAGCATGCCGGCAATCTATCAGCCGCCACCCCGCATGGGAATCCCCGGAAATTGACAACCCTTTGCTGTGAAACGACTTTACCCAGCCGTCAGGGGACGCCACGTTCGTTGTGGTATGCGCCAATCAATCCCTTCCAGCAGCATCGCCAATTGAGCCGGGGTCAGCGCAACCTTGCCCGCTTTCGCAGACGGCCAGACAAACCGTCCCTTCTCCAGACGCTTCGAGAACAGACATGCCCCTTGCCCGTCCCACCAGATCACCTTGATCAGATCGCCACGGCGACCCCGGAAGACGAACAGATGACCGCAATACGGCGCCGCCTTTAGAACCTTCTCTGTTTGCGCTGACAGCCCATTGAACCCCTTACGCATGTCCGTCACGCCGGCCGCAAGCCAAACCTTCGTGTTCGTGGGAACCGGGATCATCCCGACAAGCACCGGAGCAGACGTACGAGCGCTTCGGGATCGTAAGGGCCGCTAATGCTCAAGCGATGACCTCCGGCAAGCGTGACCTCGATCTTGCCTTCGTCACCAACAGGGCGCTCGGCTTCGTGCTCGACGTGACGCGCAATCTCAACCGGCAGGAAACAGGCGGCGTCATCGACCGTGTCACTTCTCGCAAACCGGGGATCTTTCAGCCAGTTGAAAACCTGATTGGCGTTCACATTGTAGCGCCGTGCAACCTGTGAAACCGAAACGCCCGCAAACCGCGTCTGTGCGCAAATCATCCGCTTCTCGTCTGCACTCCAGCGCCGACGCTTGCCCCGCTTCGCCACATCCTGATCCCCGTTAGTGTCCACCTAAACAAGTGGACACTAAACCTCACTTCTTCTGCACGGCAGAGCGGTCAGGCCGGACGCTTACTGTCCGCCTACAATGAGGCACGCAATATCGTAACGTGTGTTGATAGCCTTTTGTCACAGAAGCTTTCCCCGGAGTCTATCTTGGTGGTCGACGACGGCTCCACGGACGACACGTCGAAGATGTTGAGCCGCTTCGAGAGCAACCCTCGAGTGAGCATCTTCACCCTGCCGCACAACGTTGGCGTGCCTGGCGCGCGCAACGCAGGCGTCGCGCACAGCCGATCGGACATTGTCGTCTTTCTCGACGCCGATGCTATTGCCCCGTCGGACTGGCTTCTCAACCTACTGGCGCCCTTTGCCGATTCGACGGTCGCTGGTACTGGCGGACCGGACAGGGCGCCCGAAGGCGACAATCCATTTGCACTTGCCGTGGATTACAGCATGCAGTCTTGGATCGCTTCTGGCCGGTTGCGGTTGAACAATCCCTTTGCCCCCTTCGTGCCCGCAGGATGCAATTTCGCAATTCGTCGCAATGTCTTCAACGATCTTGGTGGTTTCGAAGTGCGCCTGAACCGACGTGGCGAAGAAAAGGAACTAATACAGCGGATGCGACGCCGCGGTCTTGGCATCGCTTACTGCGACCGGGCTCTCATCTGGCACCATCGCCGAGTCTCGCCGAAGCAGTTTTGGCGCCAGAATTTTCTGTCTGGCCGGGCGCGCATCGATATTTTGCGGCTTGCGCCGGATGCCTTTGCCTGGCCACACTTGGTGCCTGCCATGCTGGTGATAGCCCTATTGTCGTCAGGGGTTCAATTTGTTGTAAGCGGCAGCGAGGGACCCGGTAGCATTGTGCTGGGGGTCTACATTCTTCTTTTGCTTATTGATTATCTGATCGCCGCTACCGCCAATCCTTTTCGCCAGGCATTGTCATGGGTGCCCTTGACGACAGCTACGATCCATTGGGGATATGGCACCGGTTTGATTGTTGGAAGCCTGCGTTGGTTGATGGGCTATCCGGTGGGCAGCGGTTGTGCTCCGACCGAATCGATTGTCGATGCTCCCCCAAAGTGACTGTATGTGTCGACCGACATCACCAACAAAGGAAGGAGGCGGTGCTCAGTGCACAGACGCATTCTGCTGATTTTGTACTCAGCAACGGCGTAATGACGCCGTAATGCCGTATAAACGATTATGAGAATTCGAGAAATGGATAGCCACCGACAAAGCTAATTGCGGGTCACGGCTTTGATCCAATAACTTGATCGCACTACGCTGCCGGCAGTTCCAAGAATAAGCGTCCCATTCCGGCCAGTGGTTCTCTGATGTCCATTGCCAACATCACAGACCAAATGACCGCCTGATTGGTGGTGATGACTGGCTTGTTAAATTGCCGTTCCCAATCTGCGACGTATTTCATGGTCGGGAAATTGCCACCCGGTACGACCAGCACTTCGATCTCCGGCCGGTCGATGCGGGCGAAGGCGTCGGTCGCGTTGTCAGCGGACAGTCCGCCGATGGCGTAGGAATCCGTGGCGCCGAAGGCTTCGGTCGCCAGGACCTCCAGTCCGAAACGCGTTTCGTAATAACGCTTCGCCCGGCCAATCACATCTTCCGAATAGGGCGAGACCAGCGCGATCCGCTCGGCACCAAGCGCACGGACGGCCTGCCCAATCGCCTCCGCCGATGTTATGGCCGGCGCGCCTGAATTGTCGGTCATGGTCAGTTTGGCGACCGCATCGTAGTCGTCCTCGAACAAGCTGGCCGATGTCTGGATCAGGCCGATCGCCTCGACCTTGGCATTGCCGAGCATCTTGGATTGGTATTCCAGATCGTCCTTGCGACTCGGCATGAACGGGACGCCGCGCTCCTTGCCGAGGCGCGCATAGTGCGCCTGCAAGGTTGGCGGCAGCAATCTTGTGTACTCAATTTCGACCGTCGTGTTGGTAGAGGGAATCAACGCGCCAAAATGTCGGGTCATGACAAAGCTCCTACGCCCAGGGCGTTTCCGCCACGGCATTGCGCGCGGAGATCCGGCCGAAGACGAGACATTCGCCGATATTGCCGGTCCCCTGATAGAGATAACTGTAAATCGAACCGAGTTCGCCCGCACTGTAGAGCCGGGGGATCGGCGTGCCGCCGGGGCGCACGATTTGCGCTTTCTCGTTACGCCGCGGCCCGCCCTGCGTATTCAGCATCGAGGGCGACATCTCAATCGCATAGAATGGTCCGTTCTCGATAGGATTCAGCATCCGGGTGCGGCCATGCTCGGGATCATTACCTGCCGCGCAACCTTCGTTCCATCGCGCTACCGTCGCCACCAGTGCTTGCGGGTCAAGATTTACGATCGCCGCCAGCGCTTCAAGCGTATCGGCTTTCCTGATCCAGCCTTTCTCCAACTCGGCACTGTTGTCATCGCTCCAGGGGTACTGCTCAACGAGCTGCGTCCAGCCGTGTTTCGGCGCCTTGTCCCACAAGGGACCGGCCGTCATGTGCGTATCGTCGAAAATCATCTGCATCGGGCACGGCGTCGGCATCTTCTTCCAGGTGCCGTGCAGCAGCACCTTGCCATGACGGTTCTTGTATTTTTCGTCGGTGAAGCGTTTCGCGTCCGGCCCGACGGCGATCGCGCCGCCCGCCATCTCTTTGCTGAAATGAAATGCCTGCATGGAAAATGACGTTGGGATTTCCGCCGCCTTGAACGCCATGGTGGGCCCAGCGAAGTTGTTCATGTGCCAAAGGTCCGCGCCGACCGCCAAGGCCATCGAAACGCCGTCTCCTTCGTTGTACGGCGAGCCGGACGTGTAGCAATAGGGAAGATCCGGCAGGTAATCGCGGATCATTTCCTGGTTGTTTTCAAACCCGCCGCAGGTCAATACGACGGCCTTACGCGCCTTAACGGCAATGACCTTCCCGCCGCGCTCCGCACGAACACCCAAAATCTCTCCCGTCGCACCGTTCTGGATCAAGCTCCGCCCCGGCGTCTCATACGCAATGCGGATCGGGCGTTCCTTGACCAGGCTTTCGAAGCGTTTCCAGGTCAGGGAATAACCATAAGTCGGACCATCGTGGAATTTATGAACGCAATCCGATCCCGGCAGGTCGGGGAATTCGATTCCTTCCGGCGGGTGCTGATGTTCCTGCGGGTCGGCGCCCAGGCTCCTAAGCCAGTCATTGTTGAGACACATCTCATGCGCCCAGACGCGAACCATCTCTTCCGGCACCTTGTAGATGCCACAGAGTGCCGTCAGATAGGCAACGGCGCTCTCTTCCGACGAGGTGTTGAGATAGCCCTGGCCAGCAACGCGGGTGTTACCGCCTTCTTTGCCTTCAGGTGCTTTCTCCAGGATTAGTACGTCGGCGCCCAGTTCGTGCTCCGTGACAGACGCGGCGAAACCAGCCGCGCCAAATCCCACGACGACGATATCCGCTTCCTCGTCCCAGGCCTCGGGAAGGGTCGTTGGGGGCTCCATTCCTACCTCTACTCGTTGACGACCGGGTTGCGCAGCACGCCGATGCCGGAAATATCGATCTCGACCGTGTCACCCTCCTTCATCCAGACCGGTGGCGTGCGATAAGCGCCAACACCGCCCGTCGTGCCCGTGACGACAACATCGCCAGGCACAAGTTCGGTAAAGGTCGTGATATAAGCCATCAGCTCCGGCACGCCGAAAATCAGATCGTCGATCGTCGCCCGTTGCATTTCTTCGCCGTTCAGCCGCGTCACCAAGGACATCACTTCGGGATCGGGAATCTCATCCGTGGTCACCAGCCAGGGGCCGAACGCGCCCGTGCCCATGAAATTTTTTCCCGGCATGAACTGCCCGGTGTGGCGCTGCCAGTCGCGCACACTGCCATCGTTGTAGCAGGCGTAGCCAGCGACATAATCGTAGGCGTTTTCCTTGGCAACATGCCGGCCCGTCTTGCCAACGACGAAGGCCAGCTCGCCCTCGAAATCGAGACGCTCTGACGCCTTCGGCCGGATCATCGGCTGCCCGTGTCCGACCTGAGAGTTGGCGTAGCGCGGAAACAGCATCGGATATTCCGGTGTATCGCGCCCGCCTTCCGCAACATGGGTCGCGTAGTTCAGCCCGACCATGATGATCTTATCCGGGTTCTGGATGGGCGGCAGCAGGGTTACCGCGTCGAGCGCGGCATCGGCCGCGCGGCCCTCGGCGTGTTCGCGTACCTCGTCCAACGCACCTTCTTTGAGGACCGCACGCAGATCCGCATAGTACAGCGCCCGCCCGACATTAACGACGCCGTCATCGGTCGCGACGCCGTAGCTCTCGCCTTTATCATCACGGTATGTGACCAATTTCATGATATTTCTCCCCAATAGCGCTTGTTATTTCATACCCCACGCTCCCCCTAAATCGTCACCCTTGGGCTTGACTCACTGTTGTCCGGTTTAATTTCTCTAACATATGAAGGCCAACTGATTTTGGCATTGAGGTGTGTTTGGTTCAGGTTCGAGCAGACGGTCAATGCGCTTTCGATGCATGAGGTTTGTTCGGACGAGGCGAGCGAATGCGAGCGGGGATTTGACGGTTTTCTGATCGGCTTTTGCGAGGTGAAGCAAGAGATAGGCGATCAGGGCAACGGTGATCTGAATGCGCACGGCATTCTCGGACCGGCCGAGGAAGTGCCGGATTTTGAGGTTCTGTTTGACCCAGCGAAAGAACAGCTCGATCGCCCAGCGGCGCTTATAGAGGTCGGCGATTTGCCGGGCCGAGGCGTCCAGATCGTTGGACAGGATCCGGAGGGTCTTGCCGGTATCGATCCGCACCGTGACTTCGCGCACGGGCTTGGAGAAGGGGTTTTTGCGGCTCATCCTTTGCCGTTTGGGCAGCAGGCCGACCCGGTCGGACAAGATGTCTTCGCCCTCGGGCACCGCCCGATCGGTGGCCTCTGTTAGCGGCGTGTGCGACTTGAAACGGGTGACAATGCGGCAACCCGCGGCGTCGAGCTTCGCCCACCAGGCGTAATCGTAGTAAGCCAGATCAAAGACATAGGTCGCGCCCGCCTCGATCGGCATCTCCTGCGCCACCTTGATATCGGCGGTCTTTGCCGGCGTCACCGCCGCGTAGACCGGGTGTTCGGCGCCCGCATCGTAAACCACATGCAGTTTCGCGCCACAGGCCCTGGCCGAAAAATACGCCCACTGCGATCCCCGGCCACTCAAGGCAAGCGGACTGGCATCGATCAGGTAGGTCGCCTCGCCAAGCGTCCGCCGCAACCCGCGCCCGGCGCGCCCAACCAACGCCGTGAACAGCTCCGAGAACACCGCGCTCGGCCGCGTCGCGTTCGCATCGGCCAGCGTCGAACGCGTCACAAGGCGACCGCCGACATGATAGAGCCGGGCACGATGGCTCTGTAGACCGCCGACGATCTCGCGCAAGCTCACCGCACCGGAAAGCTGAGCATATAGCAGGGCGATGAACTGGTCCTTCGTGCTCAGGCGGCGAACGTGTTTGTCGGCTTCATGCCGTTCCACCAAAGCCGCAAAACGATCCCAAGGAACACGCTTCATCAGATCATGAAATACGCTATTCTCATGCCGCATGGTGTTGATCCTTTCCCGTGTCCAAAACGTCGCCAAACGATTGGTCACCAGTAGAATCAATGCCATGCAAACCGTCCACTGAATTAAACCGGACAACAGTGGGCTTGACTCGAGGGTCCATGTTTGTCGAAGGCACCCCATCGACTTGGATTCTCAGGTCAAGCCCGAAAATGACGTAGGGAAGGATTTTCAGCCATTATCTGCTTTCACCAGTTTCACCTCTCGCCTCACGTCCGCTTCTCCGGCAGGTCAAGCCCGACGCCTTCGAGATGACTGAACAGTTCCTCCAGTTTCGCGACATCCTCAGCCGGCAGCGGTCCCTTCAAGATCGACGCGAGGTTGGTGCGCAAATGATCCGCGTTCCCGGTACCGAACAGGATCACGTCCGTCCCCGGTTCGTGCCGCGCGTAGCGGTAGGCCGCATCGATGACGCTTTCCGCGCCGCCCTCGTGGATGAGAAACCCGAGCGGGTTATCGCTCTCGCCAAGCCATTCCGGCACCTTCCCTTCCGCTGCCAACGCCGCCATCGTTTCCTCGAGCCGGCCCGGAATACTGAAGATGCTGCGCACGACGAACATAAGCACCGTGCCGATGCCGTTCGCCATGGTGCCGGGGAAGCAGTTTCGGCGCGCGACCTGATGCATCATGTGGAAGCCCAGCATGATGACTTCCCAGACCGGGTCCTGCGACGCCTTGATCAGCATCTCGCCGGCGGGATCGTTCGGCGGCGTCTCGGTTAGGCCGAGATGGCGCAGCTTGCCTTTCTCCTTTTCCCGCAGCAGCGCCGGCGCGTATTCCTCGCGGATACGGTCGTACAGCGCGGGCGGCACGGCGTGGAACTGGAAGACGTCGACATAGTCGGTATCGAGGGTGCGCAGCGAGTTGTCGAGACTGGCAAGCACGTCTTCTACCGGAACCAGCTCCATGCCCTTGCGGATCGTCGCCTTGGTCGCGACATAGATCTCGTCACGCTTCACCGATTTGATCGCCTCGCCGACAATGCCCTCGGTGCCATAGACCGCCGCCGTGTCGAGATAGTTCACGCCGAGATCCATCGCCAAGCGCACTAATGCCACGGACTCCGCCGTGCTGAGACCCCGGTTCATGCCGAGCCGGCTTCCGCCGCCACAGCCAAGGCCCGCCACACCAACCCGCAGGTCGGTGTTCCCCAACATTGTGTATTCCACTGAAACCTCTTCCGTAACGACGAATGTCGAGGCATTCTTATAATCCACGAGACAAGGCCGCGCGACTCGGCGCGGCAACTTAATGCGTTAGGGAGCAGGGATCATGGCGGACATCTACGAAGAGCGGACCTACAACAGCGGCGAAATCGGTTTCGGCGAAAACCCAGGTATCCTGGTCGTCGACTATATGACCGCCTTCACCGATCCTAAATTCCCGCTCGGCGGCGCGCCCCTGATCGAGCGCGGCGTTCAGAACACCGCCCGCGTGCTAGACGTCGCAAGACGGGCCGGCGTGCCCATCGCCAACTGCTGGACCAGCTACAAAAGCGAACGCGAGATGCCGCACTGGAAAGTCCAGGCGGTGCGCGAACAGTTCATCCACGGCGCCCCCGGCACCGAACTCGACCCGCGCATCTATGACGAGACTTACGACATGGGCATCTGCAAGAGCGGTCCGTCGATCCTGTTCGAAACGCCGGTCGCCTCCTTCTTCGCCAAGGAGCGGGTCGACACGGTCATCATGACCGGCTGCGTCACCAGCGGCTGCATCCGCGCCTCAACGATAGATAGCTTCAGCCATGGCTTTCGCACCATCGTCCCCGAAGACTGCGTCGGCGACCACGACGAAGGCCCGCACCGGGATAATCTGCGGGACGTGGGCCGGCGCTACGCGGACATTTCGAGCGCGGATGCAGTGATCGAATATATCGAGGATTGGCGGAAGAAAAATCGGTGAAACAAAAACTCTCTAAACTGGCCGAAGTATTTGTTTCATAAATTTTTCTTTGAATGTCTCAAATTCAAAAAGCATTGGAAGCCCCTGTGTTTTAGTCTGGCCAATAACTTTCTCAAATCTGTCATGAACTTCTTTCTGATCGTTAAATACCCATGTCTCCCACGCATGGCCAGCCATTGCTTTAGAGAGAACAATTAGTCTTTCAACAGCGGAATCAATCGGAGATAATTTGTAACCGATAAATACTAGTCTATCTGACTTCGCTAAGGCGATCTCTGCAGAGCGCCAAGTCCGTTTTATAATTTCATTATCATACATTTTTTCAGACACAGGCGGAACAATTAGCCAATTATATGGCGCACCACATTGTGCGCATGGTGGCTGTTTCCAATTATAAACGGATGAAAGCTCGTATCTTGTACGTGAAAGGTCGAGCGCTTTACAAGTACCGCAATAGGACCAGTTAATACTGCCGTGAATTTTGTAAATCTGAATACCTTCTCTAAATTCACTCCATGGCTCGACATCTTCTAAAAATTCAGATCTCTCATATTTTGCTTGCCAAATACCACGCACGTATTCTCCATAGGTGTAGCGCCGGAGATCAGGTGCCGGTGTGTCTAAGTTTTTGTGGCCAAGAAGGCGATCATTTATCCATCCAGTGGCCTTATCGGCAACCAAGTCATAATTTGTCGTAATGATTGAGACAGAATTACAGCGCTTTCGAATTTCTTCTAAAACTTCGATCAGAATATTCATCCTCGGATGTAATTTATAGCGAGAATACTTATTTAATTCTGATTTAAAAGTAATAGATGATCCAAGTGCTGATCCAATCAAATACCAAATATTATCTGCATCGATATTCCCCATTCGGCGTGATCGAAAACGGTTTTGGTTACGGCGCAAATCATCTATCGCGCTTAGAAAGCTTTCGAAATCAATTTCGCGCGGTGTCTTGTGCGGAAAAATTCGCTTCGCCGCGTCAAGAACCTGATCTGAAAAACCTGAAGGAAAAGAATCTAAAGTATCAAGTATCCTTGGAAACAGATCGGTAACCACAGGAATTTGATCCGACATTCCATGTGAAAAGGCCCTCGAAAAACCGGCACCAAGGAATAATGTAACATTTGGCATTCTTGGCATCTTCAATTCTCAAATTTTCGTGCTGTTAAATAACTAAAGAATAAGCACACTAGGTAACGTGTAACTCTCTGACTGTCGAATCCCTACGGTTCGCCGCGACGCGAACGCGATACAAATACCAACAACACTCTAAAGGAATTTTTCCCCACCTATCGTTTCTATATAGTAGTTGCGATAGATCACAAATATGAAAACATTGACGCGATACTTATTTCAATCTGCAACCCGCGACAAACTCAGGAACTTTGCGGTAGCCACCGCCACCTAAGCTATAATTACGAAACTACTATCTCATAGCCACATCATCCCCGGTCCTCCAACCCCGCGGCATAGAAGTTGTCAATTCCGATAGCCGCGCGCATTTCCGTTGTATCGGTCCCAAAACCGGCGTGCTCGTAGGGAATGCCGGTGGCGTCTGCGAGCCGGACATAGCCGTGGAAGGCGGCAACGGTGGCGGCCGCATCGACGACGCCGGCAGGCCCCAACGCCTGCAGCAGCGCGTTACGGTATTCGGTCAGCGGGCCGGTCTCCCGCTTCACTGCGGCTTCGGCAAAATCGGCCAACAGTTTGGCGGCCTGAATGTCGCCGGCGCCTGTGACGCCCGCGGTTAGTTCGGTCAGATCGAAATCGCTGTTGTTAGTTAAACTGCTCTCACGGAGCATGTAGGCATGCGCCGTCGTTCAGTAGAGGCACTGATGCAGCGCCGAGACCCGTCCGGCGATTAGCTCAATCTGCGTGCGGTCGATGGCACGGGCGTTGGTGTCCCATCGCGGGATCTCCTCCATCGGCAGGTAGTGGCAACTGGCGAGGTCCCAATAGGCCCACTTCGAGTCTGGGACCGCCGAAATCGCGCGCTGTATATAGCCGACCCGGGCACTCGGATAGAGATCGCCATCGCTTTCCGTCATGTCCCGCGGCTCGACGATGGGTACCCACGCCGCCTGCACCTTCGCACCCGGCGAGCGGTAGCGCGTTGGCGCGCCGGGAACCGGCGTCGGCAAGGGATGATCCGGCAATCCCAGCGCAAAGGTGAAGCTATCGACGATCGTGACTATCGCGACGAGGCTGACGAGTTCCACATAGGGCTCGTCCCCGAGGCCTTCGGCTTTGTTCTCTTCGTACCACGCCTTGCTAAGCCGTGCGGGATCGGAAGCAATGCGATGCACCGCATCGACCTCCACGTCACTCAGTTCACCAAGCCCGGCATGTGATCCCGCGACCGCGTTCGGCGACAACGCCGCCTTCTGCGCCTGGCAATAATCGCAGTTGCGGGCGTTCCGCGTTTCCGCCGCAATGGCGACGCGCCGCGCGCCGTCATGCCAAGTGCCGGCCCGTGCCAGCCCTTCCCAGCACCGCCGCTGCGCCGCGATGAGATCATCTCTTATGGCGTAGGGAACTTGATCATAGGAAATTTCGGACATCGTCGGCATCCTCCCTCGCGGATCATAGAGGCATGAAATTCGACATCCAACCTACCGCAGAAACGGCCGGATCGCGACGTGCTTCGAAACTGGGGGCCTTTCCACCTGCATGGCGTTCAACCTTTCTTCAGTATTTCCACCTAGGGTCGCGTCTTCCCTCGAACGACGCCATCCAGAACAACATGCTGAAATTTGCCGACACCGACTTCGAAGGCCAGTCGGGCTTTGTCGACCAGGAACACCGCGAACAGTGGGGTCGTCAGCGTCGTGCGATGGAAGAAGGGCTTGTCCCCTCCGATCTGCAGAAGCGCCTGAGAACGGTCCGCGAGCGGGCCTTCAAGTTCGCCCGACGAGCCTTTGAAAACGGGTTGCGCGAGGCGCGCCTGTACGAGCGCGGCATCGAAAACGCTGTCATGCTGCAGCGGACCGATTTCGACATGATGCTCGACGGACTGCCCAAAGCGCTCGATGGATATCGGATCGCACATATCACCGACTGTCATTTCGACACGAACCCCGGCCTGCTGGCCCGCCTGAAAGGGCTTGTTTACCGCGAAAGCGTCGATTTGTGCGTGTTCACCGGGGACTATCAGGACAACCGCAAATGCCCGCAGGCGTCGGCAGACGCGGCGGCGGCGCTGGTCGAACTGATCGCCACCTTCGAGCAACGCGACGGTGCGCTTGCGGTGCTCGGCAATCACGACAGAACCGATATCGTTGAACCGTTGGAAGCGCAGGGCATCAGAGTGCTCGCCAACGAATGGGTGACCGTGCCGAAAGGCCGCGACCAGCTGGTCGTTACCGGCCTCGACGACGTGCATTATTTCGAAACGCCGATGGCGTACCGCGCACTCGCTGCCGCCCCGGAAGGCTTTCGCATCGTGCTCGTGCATTCGCCCGACGCCGCGCACGCCGCATCCTTGCACCAGCACGACCTGTATCTCTGCGGGCATACCCATGGCGGGCAAATCTGCCTGCCGGGCGGCCGACCGATCATTACCAACCAGCGCGGCCATCCGCGCTTTAGCCGTGGCAGATGGGGCTGCGGCCGCATGGCGGGCTATACCAATCGCGGTGCGGGCACGTCGCTGATGCCGGTGCGGTTCAACGCACCGCCGGAAGTCGCCTTCATCACCCTGCGCCGCTTCAAGAAACGGCTGGATTGAACTTCATAGCGACTTCAGCCAGGCGACGATTTCATCCTTGCCGATCCGCGGCGTCGCCTTGTGGCCACCGGGGACAACTGTATACCGGCTCTTGGGGTGGGACGGCGCCTTATCGAAAATGTAGTCCCGGTCGCCGCGGCCATACCGGAAGGTGTGGTCCTTCTTCCCGATAATCAGCAGCAGCGGCGTATCCGGCTTCAGGCTGGCCGCATTCTCGGGCATCGCCAGCGGTCCTTCAGGGTCCATGAAGTCGACATAGGCGTCGGCCCGCATGACGAAAGGTCTGGAGTCGCCTCGGTCGATATCGCGAAAATCCGCTGTCTCTGCGCCGTTGCCGGCGGCGACCATCGACTTCGCCTCGGCGACATCCGCGCCAAACCGTTTCCGGAACCCTCTGCTTTCGGGAAAATGACCAGGCGCGATCACGAGGACCCCAGCGAGGCCGTCCCGCCGCGCGCCATAGGCCAGCGCGGCCCCGCCGCCCAGGCTGTGCCCGCCGACTACGATCCGCGTAACGCCATCGCTTTTGAGGAACGTCACCGCGGCATCGATCTCGGCCAGGATTCCCCGAAACGTCTTGTCGAGAAAACGGTCCCGCGACCACGGCATCTCCGGCGCAACAACCGCGATGCCCGTATCGCGCAGCGCCTCTTCGAGCGGCCCGATGAGCGTGCCAGCGCCGACCTTACCGCGTTTGCCGTGCATCAAAACGACACCGATGCGGTCTTCGGCAAGAATCTCCGACGAGGAAACCGCAACAAGGAGCAAGATGCCAAGGCCGACCGCAATCGCTCGTATCGGCCATCCTGCCACAGCCATCATTCAAATATTCCCCGCAACGCCTTCGCCGCATCGCTTATCCCCACCGCCGCATCGTCGACCAGCGCGCCCATGCGCATGAAGCCGTGGATCATGCCGTGATAGTTGATGTGGATGGCGGTGCCGCCCGCGTTTCTCAATGCCTCAGCGTAAGCCTTGCCTTCATCGTGCAACGGATCGAATTCGGCAGTCTGTATCAGGGCCGGCGGCAGTCCCGAGAGATCTTTCGCCATGAGGGGCGAAGCGCGCGGGTCCGTGGCATCGAAGGGGTCGGTGAGGTAGCAGTTCCGCATCCATTCGATTGACACATCGGACAGGCCGAAGCCGGCGGCGTTGCTGCGCGGCGAGGTCATGTCGGCGGTGAAGTCGGTGGCGGGATAGATCAGCAGTTGGAAGACGATCGGCGGACCACCCTTGTCGCGAGCGACCTGGCAAGCAGCCGCCGCGAGATTGCCGCCGGCACTGTCACCACCGATGGCGATCCGCGAAGCGTCGCCCTCAATACCAGTTGCGTTCGCCGCGACCCAGTCGAGCACCGTCAGGCAATCCTCCAGCCCCGCGGGGAATTTATGCTCTGGCGCCAATCGGTAGTCGACAGAGACGATCAGGCATGCCGCTTCGTGCGCCAGAACGCGGCACATCGCATCATGCGTGTCGATGTCGCCGAATATCCAACCGCCGCCATGCAGGAACACCAGGACGGGTAGGCCGCTCGGACCGGATTCCGCTTCCGGCGTGTAAATCCGGACCGGCACGTCCGCCGTTTCACCGGGCACGCTGCGGTTCTCGACCGAGCGCAGATCCGGCGTCGGTGGCGCGAACATGTCCGTGCTGGCAGCGTAGAGGCGACGCGCTTCCAGCGGATCTCTTGTGTCGAAAACGGTGGGACCGTCGGCGTTGGCCATCGCATCGAGGATCGCTTGACATTGCGGGTGAACGGGCATGGGTCAAATCCGAAAGATTGATCGACAGGGATCGGCATCATAGGTTGCGACAGCGAATTTTCAGAAGAACAAAAGGAAGCTTGTTATGGACAATCCCATGAGTCTCGAAGACCGCGTCATCATCGTCACCGGCGCGGCACAGGGCGTCGGTCGCGGCGTCGCGAAGAAAGCAGGGTCCCTTGGCGCGAAGGTGGCGCTGGTTGATCTCAACGAAGAGGGTGCGCAGGAAACCGCCGCCATGATCGGTGATAACGCGACGGTCTATGCCGGCAGCGTCGCCGACGCCGGTTTCGTGCAGGAAATGGTCGCCGCGGTGATCGAGAAGCATGGCCGGGTCAACGGGCTGTTCAACAATGCCGGCATCATCCGCACCGCGATGATCCACAAAATGTCGGTCGCGGACTGGCAGGCGGTCATCGACGTCAATCTGACCGGCGTGTTCCTCTGCCTGCAAGCGGTCGGCCGGCACATGATCGAGCGTGCGCAGGACGGCGACGACACCCCAAACCGGATCGTCAATGTTTCCTCCGTGGCGGGCCGCAAGGGCACCATCGGGCAGATCAACTATGGTGCTGCGAAATCCGGCGTGCTCGGCATCACGATGAGTGCCGCGCGGGAATGGGCGCGCTATGGCGTCTGCGTGAACTCAGTGTGTTTTGGAGTCGTCGAAACGCCGATGACCGAAGTCATCCGCAGTCCGAAATTCGCCGAACGCACCATGGCCGGCATCCCGATGGGCCGCGTCACCACGCCCGACGAAGTCGCCGGACCGTGCTGCTTCCTACTGTCCGACACGGCGAGCTACGTGACGGGGCAGCACCTGAATATCGACGGCGGATCGCATATCGGGTTTTAGCGGTGCGTTTCACCCCCCATCCTAACTTTCCCCCGCAAGGGGGGAAGGAACTATACAAGCGCCTCATACCTTTTCCTCCCCCTTGACGGGGGAGGCCAGGTGGGGGTGGACGGCGATGCGCTCGAAACCAAATAACTCTCCCAAATGGTCTCAATCCAAAACCTGATCCAGCACCCAGTTATCAAATGCGTGGCACAGCGTTTCCATGTGCGTGAAATTGGACGCCGCATTAACCGGTGCGCGTAACCCCTGCTGCTGCCAGCTCACCGCCTCGTTGTCTTCCGGCAGGATGGTATCGATTCGGGCGTAATAACGCGCCGCGACTTCTTCGAAGTCGGGCCGCTCCAGGCGGTCCTTCGGGAAGAAAGAACTGGCGACGAGATCCATCGTCTCCGGCCCAGTCGGGCGGATTTCGAAGATCCACAGGCAGTCGATGGTCCATCCGAACAAAACGGTGGGATAGAGACAAGGATAATAGGTGCCCGCTTGATAACGGCCGGCCAGCGCCCCGATCGGCGGAAACCCCGTTTCTCCTGTTAACAGCCCGCGACTACCTTCATGCTTGGTGAAATGAGTGATGTAGGATCCGTTGGTCTCCTCGTGCGTCGACCGGGCACGGCCTTTGACTTTCTGCTTTGCCAAGGTGCCCTGATGCACGAAGGGAATGTGCAGCGAATCGTTGTAGTTCTCGAAATAGAGTTTCCAGTTCCCCTCGACCGAATAGGTCTTACGGCGCGCGCAAACCAGGTTCTCCGGCGCATAGGCCGCGCAGTTCGCCGGCAGATCGCCCAGATAATCGGCAAGCGGCGCGCAGGCCGGGTCGAAATTCACGAATAAAAACCCGGCCCAATGGTCCATGGTCACCGGCAGCAACGGATAGTCGGCGCGGCTGAAATCCTCGTCTTCATCGATCAAGGGCGTGGCAATAAGGTTCCCGTCCCGCGCATAGGTCCAGTTGTGGTAGGGGCAGGTCAGGTTCTTGCAGCTCCCCTCGCCCCATGCGACGCGCGAGCCGCGATGGCGGCAGGAATTGTGAAACGCACGGATCTCCCCATCATCGCCCCGGATGATAATGACCGGCGCGCCGGTAATCTCGATTGTGAAATAGTCACCCGCTTCCGGAATTTGGCTTGCATGGCCGACATAATTCCAGACCTTCATAAAAATCCGTTCGACCTCGCGCATATAGAATTCGGGACTGGTGTAGCACCAGTTCGGCAACGGCACCGCCCGCGCCGCCGGTTCGCGGACGCGCGCGTAGCGGGCTGGATTGAACAGATCATCAGGTGCATGCATAGGCTGGGCTCGCTTGCCGTAAGAGGCGTCGACAATTCTGTCCCAGGTCACAAGGACGAGCAAGGGGGTGACAGACGCAGCGGTCTTACGAGCAAATCAGTGCCTGCTATCGCCAACAGCGAACATTACATAGAATTGGCTCACCTAATTGGCGGCAGACCTATCGAAACCAATGCACGATCTATTAAACAGCGCCAGCCCGATGCGCCTCAAGAAATGCCGGCGCGGGCACATGCTCTACAGCATGAACGACGCGACAATCGGCCGGTTGTTCGACCTATACGGCGAATTCAGCGAAGGTGAAGTTACGCTTCTGGAGAAGCTTATTCGGCCCGGCGACACCGTTATCGAGGTCGGCGCGAATATCGGCGCGCTGACCGTACCAATGGCTCGGTTCGTCGGAGCGGCGGGAAATATCGTCGCGTTCGAACCCCAGCGGGTGCTGTTTCAAAACCTCTGCGCCAATATCGCGTTGAACGGCTTTACACACGTCAGAGCGCAAAACATGGCCGTCGGAACGGATGGTGGTTCGGTCGTCTTGCCGAAAATCGATTATGCGCAGCCGGGTATTTTCGGCGGTCACTCAATCGAAGGCGCCACAGATGGAGAAACCGTGCCGCTGGTTGCTTTGGACCAATTTATAAAAACAAACAAGTGCCGGCTGATGAAAATCGATGTCGAAGGGATGGAAGAGGACGTCATCCGCGGCGCATCAGATCTGATAACGCGCCTGCAGCCCTTTCTGTATGTCGAGAACGATCGACAGGAAAAATCGGAAAGCCTAATCAGCACCATTCAAGGGTTTGGATACACCCTATATTGGCACCTGCCGCCGCTTTGCCGGATGGACAACTATTTCGGCCAACAACTCACGCTTTTTCCCAATACATTGTCGATGAACATGCTCTGCGTGCCGCCGCAAGCGACCGTAACCGGCATGGAAAATATGCGTATTTCCAGCCCACAGGATTGGTGGAAGGATTTCGTGGGCCGTTAAACTGTCCGGCAGACGTTACGTCAAACCGGCGTCTTGCGGCCATCGGCCACTTTTGTCAAAAAATCGAAATCGACACCCTCGCCCGCCTGCTGAACATGGTCGAGATAGAGTTTCAAATAGCCCCGGTCCGATCCCTCATGCGCGGGCGGTGGCGTCCATGCGGCGCGGCGGCGTTCCAGTTCCGCATCATCGACGAGAAGACCGAGCCGCCGGTTGGGCACATCTAGCTTGATCATATCTCCGTTTTCGACAAGCGCCAGCGGACCGCCAGCGGCGGACTCCGGCGTAATGTGCAGCACGATGGAGCCAAAGGCCGTACCGCTCATTCGCGCGTCCGACATGCGTAGCATGTCCTTGACCCCAGCGGTCGCAAGTTTCTTCGGGATCGGCAGATAGCCCGATTCCGGCATGCCCGGCGCGCCTTTCGGTCCAGCATTCTTCATCACCAGAATATCGTCCGGCCCGACATCCAGATCCGGATCGTCGATGCGGTTGGCCAAATCTTCCTGGCTTTCGAATACCACCGCCTTCCCGGTATGGCTCATGAGCCGCTCAGATGCGGCGGACTGCTTCACGATGGCACCATCAGGCGCGAGATTACCGTGCAGAACGGCGATGCCGCCTTGCGGGTAGAGTGGGTCGCTCATCGGCCGCACGACATCCTGTGGCCAGGAGGGCGGCGCGGCGTCCAATTCTTCCCCTAGTGTCCGGCCGGTCACGGTCAGGCAATCCAAATGCAGCAAAGGCCGCAATTCCCGCAGCACGGTGATCAAGCCTCCGGCATTCTGCAGATCCTGCATGTAATGCTGCCCGGACGGTTTGAGATCGACCAGCACCGGCGTTTCCTCGCCCATACGATCAAGCGCTTCAAGATCGACCTCAATGCCGAGCCGCCCCGCAACAGCGGTCATGTGAACCAAGCCGTTGGTCGAACCACCGATTGCCAGCAGCACGCGGAAAGCATTGGCAAATGCCTTCGGGGTCATGATCTGGTCCGGCGTCGGTCCGTTCGCCGCCATGGCGACGGCGCGCGCGCCAGCTGCTTCCGCATGCCGCAGGCGATCCGCTGCAACAGCCGGGATCGCCGCACCGCCCGACATCATCATGCCCAGCGCTTCGGTCATGCAGGCCATCGTGCTGGCCGTGCCCATGACCATGCAGGTACCTGCCGTCGGCGCCAGCTTGCCACCAACCTCGTCGATTTCGTCCGCGTCGATCTCACCGGCGCGGAACATGCCCCAGTAGCGGCGGCAATCCGTGCAAGCGCCGAGGCGCTCGCCCTTATGGCTGCCGGTCATCATCGGGCCGGTGACGACGGAGATTGCCGGAACATTTGCACTGGCGGCGGCCATGAGCTGCGCCGGCACAGTCTTGTCGCAGCCGCCGATCATGACGACAGAATCCATCGGCTGGGCACGGATCATTTCTTCCGTATCCATCGACATCAGATTGCGCAGAAACATCGAAGTCGGATGCGAGAAGGACTCGTGCACCGAGATCGTCGGGAATTCGACCGGTAGCCCGCCCTTCAGCATGACGCCACGCTTGATCGCCTCGACCAGTTCCGGCGCGTTGCGGTGGCAGGCATTATAACCGCTGAACGTGTTGGCGATGCCGACAATCGGCCGGTCCAGGGCATCGTCACTGTAGCCCATCGCCTTGATAAAGGCCTTTCGGAGATACAGCGAGAAACCGGCGTCCCCGTAGCTCGTCAGCCCCTTGCGCATTCCCGTCGCGTCGTCGCTCATAGCCAGCCCTTGTCCTGATTTCCAATTCGGGCGTACTGTACCAAGCACACGCCACGATCCGCCAGCGCATTGCGGATCCGGTCGAGTCAATTCAGGTAAAGAGGCACCCTCATGAGTACATCGACAACCGCGCAATCCGCCGCGCTGTTCGACCGCGCGCTCGACGTCATGCCGGGCGGCAATTCCCGCACCACGGTCTGGCACGCGCCGCACCCCCTTTACGCCGCCTCGGGCAGCGGCTGCCGGATCACCGATGTCGACGGGAAGCAGTATCTCGATTTTCTGAACAACTACACCTCGATGATCCATGGGCACGCGAATCCGGTCGTCGCCGAAGCGGTTCGCCGGCAGCTCGAACTCGGCACCTGCTTCGCCATGCCGACGGAAACGGAAATCGTTCTGGCCGAACTGTTGTGCAGCCGGGCGCCGGGCTTCGAGCGGGTCCGATTTACCAATTCCGGCTCGGAAGCGGTGATGATGGCGCTCAAGGCCGCACGTGCGCGTACAGGCCGGCCCAAGATCGCGAAATGCGAAGGCGCCTATCACGGCAGCTACGATTTCGCCGAAGTCAGCCTCGACTCCGCACCGGAGACCTGGGGCAATGCAGACCCGAATGCTGTCGCCTACACGGCAGGCACCCCGAAAAGCGTGCTGAGCGATGTCATCGTCATTCCGTTCAATCGGACGGAAGAGGCGGAGCGCATCCTGAGGGCGCATGCCGACGAACTCGCGTGTGTCCTCATCGATCCGATGCCGAACCGGGCTGGGTTGATCCCCGCTGCCACTGAATTTCTGGAGATGCTGCGCCGCGTAACGCGCGAGACCGGCATGCTTCTGGTGTTCGACGAAGTCATTAGCTTCCGCCTCGGCTATACGGGCGCACAGGGCGCCTTTGGTGTCACGCCGGATCTGACCACGCTTGCCAAGATCATCGGCGGCGGCTTCCCAATCGGAGCGGTTGCCGGCAGCGCCGATGCCATGTCGGTATTCGACCCACGTCAGGGCAAGCCGCTCGCCCCGCATGGCGGCACTTTCAACGCCAATCCGATCAGCATGGTCGCCGGCGCCGCTGCCATGGAACTACTCACACCGAACGCCTTCGACCGGCTGAACGCTTTGGGCGCCCGTGCCCGCGATGGCATCGCGCACGCTTTCGACGCCGCCGGCATCGACGGACAGGTCACTGGCCAGGGCTCGCTGCTGCGCATCCATATGACGAGCGTGCCGCTGGTCGATTACCGTTCGGCCCGCGCAACGGAGGCGCAAAGCAGAGCGCTCGCGGCCGTCGTCGACTTCATGCACGCCCATGGCGTGCTGATGGCGGAGACGGGTTTATGCGCGCTGTCGACACCGATGGGCGAGGCGGAAGTCGACGAGTTCATCGAAATATTCGCCGCCGCACTCGCGTCGACCGGTCAGCCACGTCACGCGGCCGAATAGTGGAACTCTAGCCCTGCCGCGCTTTTGCGATTGCGTCGCGCAATTCGGTCGCAACAATGCCGTCGGCGCGCGTATCGAAGGAGCCGGAAACACCGATCATCGTAATCACGGCGTCCAACCCGCCGCGATGATCGAGCACAGGCGCCGTAATGCCGGTCATGCCCGGTATCCGCAGGTCGTTAACGACAGCGATACCGTCACGCCTGATCTTCGCCAACTCGGCTTCGAGTTCCTTCTCAGACAAAACGCGGGCCCTGCCGCCCCAGGGCGATACCGTATCTCCCTCAGCGGCCGCGACGACCGGCGCCGTCACAGAACGCGGCAAGTAGGCGAGAAAGGTTCGCCCAGTTGCGGTATAGAGCGGAGAGCTATGGTGTCCGACCCGCAAGTCATAGGGCACGCCCGAGACGCCCTCGTCCCGCACTACGATGACGGGCCCCTTCTCCGACCAGATCGAAACAAACAAACCGCTGCTCAATTTGCCACGCTCGCGGATAAGCAGGATCGCCCGTTCGGCGACGTTCAATCCGCCACGGCGGGCCAGATAGACCAGTCCAAGTTCCAGAGCGGCGGGTCCCAACATGTAATGGCCCGTCTCGGAATCTTGCGCCATCATGCGGACCCGGCGAAAGCTGACGATGTAATTATGCGCCTTGCTCGGCGACATATCGGCGGCGGCCGAGAGATCTTTCAAAGGCATAGGTCCATCGGCCTCCAGAAGCGCGTCGATCAGACGGAAACCGACATCGATAGATTGGATACCCTTGCCTTCAATGGGCGCATTCACATCCAACGTGACGGGTCTCCCAATTGATAATTGGAATGTTTGACACAAAAGCCGTTGATACAGGTATAATGAATACAGTTCAATAATATTGAACATGGAGCAAAAAATGAAGTTCGGTGTCCTGCAGTTTTTCTCATGGCCACAGCGGCGAAATACGCTGCAAACCGTCTATGACCGGGCCATGTACCGCATCGAAGTGATGGACAAGTCCGGCTATGACGCGGTGTGGCTGGCGGAACACCACTTCACGGATTACAGCGTCTGCCCCTCGGTCCATATCATGGGCATGCACGTCGCGCACAAGACGACGAACCTGCGTATTGGAACCGCCGTATCGCTAGCGGCCATGTATCATCCGCTCCGCCTTGCCGAGGAAGTGGCACTGCTCGATGTCCTGACCGAAGGGCGGGTCAATTGGGGCGCCGGGCGGGGCTTCGATCCCGTCGAGTTCAAGACCTTCGGGGTGCCGTTTCCTGAAAGCAAAATGCGGTTCCGCGAAGCGGTCGATATCGTGCTGGCGGCCTGGCAGAACGAGCGCCTCACTTGGAAAGGCGAGTTCTGGCAGTTCGACGACATTGAGGTCCTGCCGAAACCACACCAGGATCCGCACCCACCCGTCTGGGTCGCCGGGGGGTCCGCCGACTCCGTCGCATGGGCCGGAGAACAGGGATATACGGTGATGCTCGGCCCGCATGCCGAATTTGCACAGATTGCCGAGCATCGGAACAATTTCCTGAAGCTACTGGTCGAGAATGGCCACTCCGCGGAGAACCGGGAGATTCCTATGGCCCGGCTGATCGCCGTCGCGGCAACGGAGCGCGAAGCCGAAGAGATCGCGCGGCAAGGAGCAAAATGGATCGTCGCAACCTACAAGAACGAATCCAAGGGAATGGCCAATCCGGTAAAGACCATTGAGGTGGACGGCAAAACACTGGAGGTCGATCCGATCGACCGCTATCTCGAAGACTCCATTATTTGGGGTACGCCGGAGCGGGTCATCGATACCTTGCAACGGCTAGAAGTGGAGATGCATCTCGACTATCTGATGTGCGCGCCACTCAGCCATTCTTCCTTTATGATGTTTACGAAGAAGGTCATGCCGCACTTCTTGGGCAGCAATAGTCAGGACGTGCGCGCGGCTGTCTAATACCAAGGAACGCCTGGACGCGGAAATGGGCGACCCCGCCAATAAAGCGATCATTGCCGGCGCGGGACTGGGCGGGCTTACGCTCGCGCTTTGCCTCGCCCGCGAAGGGTTCGAAGTCTGCGTTCTTGAGCAGGCGCGAGCGCTCGGCGAAGTCGGTGCAGGTGTACAGATCAGCGCAAACGGCGCGCGCGTACTACACCAGCTCGGACTGGAAGAAAGGCTACGCCGTGTCTCCTTTACGCCCGAGCGCGGTGAAATTCGGCACTGGCAGTCAGGCGAGACATTGGCGACCCGTCCGCTCGGCGCCTCCAGCATCGAGAAATTCGGATTCCCCTATTATCATCTGCATCGCGCCGACCTGCATGACATCCTCTCGGAAGCCATCGTGGACACCGCCGTTGCCTCCCGTGCTGCCATGACGATGTACCTGGGCCATAAAGTCACTGGCGTCACGCAAACGGACACAGAGGTGAGCGTATCGACGGCAGCCGGAACCGAGATCGAAGCCGATGTCCTGATCGGATGCGACGGTATTCACTCGACGGTCCGCGCAGAACTTTTCGGTCCCGATCAGCCGCGATTCACCGGTTGCATCGCATGGCGCGCGACTATCCCCACGCGCCGGCTGCCGGCGGATCATGTCCGGCCCGTCGCCTCCAACTGGATCGGGCGTGGCGGCCACTTCGTGCATTATTACTTGCGCGGTGGTGATCTGGTGAATTGCGTTGGCGTCACGGAACGGGACCAATGGACCGCAGAATCCTGGTCCGCCGAGGGTGCACGCGGCGAGTTCCAGAGCGATTTTGAGGGATGGCACGAAGATCTTCAGCTTCTCATCCAGAATACCGAAACATGCTTTCGCTGGGGATTGTTCGACCGCGATCCGATGCCGCAATGGTCGGAGGGCCGCGTCACCTTACTTGGCGATGCCTGTCACGCCATGCTGCCTTTCATGGCGCAGGGCGCGGTGATGGCCATCGAGGATGGCTATACGCTTGCGCAATGCCTTTCCGTCGGCCGCGAGGATATTCCCGCAGCCCTTGTGCGATACGAGACCCTGCGCCGCGACCGAACCGCTCAGGTGCAGCAGATGTCGCGGGACAATATCCAGTTTTTTCACAACGCCGATATCGGCAATCTGGAAGAACGGCTGAACAGCCATCGCGACGCGCATCTCTGGCTCTACGGCCACGACGTCACAAACCAGGATTTCCGCGCCTAAAATCAAGCAAGAATTTTTCACCGATGGTGCGGTGCGCTACAGTGGCGCCCAAGAACTAATTCAATCAGGGAGAACAACGAATGCTCAAGATCTGGGGGCGTAACGACGGGTCCAACGTCATCAAGGCATTGTGGTGCCTCAACGAGCTCGGCGTCGAATATGAACGCATTGATTGGGGCGGCGAGTTCGGCGGCAATGACGACCCGGAATATCGGCGGAAGAACCCTATGGGCCGCCTGCCGACGCTGGAGGAGGAAGATGGCTTCACCTTGTGGGAATCCGGCGCCGTCGTGCGCTATCTGTGTGCCAAACACAGCATGGGCAACATGTGTCCGGACTCGCTGCGGGGCCGGGCGGAGGCGGAAAAATGGATGGATTGGAGTTCGCTCAATCTCGCCCCGTTCAACGGGGTCTACCTCAATCACTTCTGGCGGCTGCCTGAAGCGGAGCGCAGCCAGGATGTCGTCGAAGCGGCCATCAAACAGGCGATCCCCATGTTCGATATCCTCGATGCGCAGCTTGCGGACCGCGACTACATATGCGGCGATCATCTGACCATGGCGGACATCCCGGCCGGCGTCCTGACCCATCGCTGGATCGCCTGGTCACCGCATCGGCCGTCGCATCCGAATGTAGAAGCCTGGCATGCGCGTCTTTCGGAACGACCGGCCTATCGCGACCACGTCATCGCCGTTACGCGCCCTGCCCCTTAGACCGGATCAGGATTGATGCCAAGCATCAATCCTGTGAATCCGCTCGCAAATATTAAAGATAGATCAAATTCACAGAATTGCCGGATCGCCAAAGGCGATTCCGGTCAATCCTGATTTGATCTAAAGAACGTCTCCAGCCGTTCGACCGCAGCATCCAGGACTTCATCCTTCTTGCAGAAGCAAAAGCGGACGAAATGGCTGGGACCATTTTCCAGATAGAAAGCGCTCACCGGGACGGCGGTAACGCCGG
This sequence comes from Alphaproteobacteria bacterium, assembly GCA_012103325.1. Lineage (GTDB taxonomy): Bacteria > Pseudomonadota > Alphaproteobacteria > UBA8366. The sequence goes on along the minus strand of WLWY01000009.1, from coordinate 78,086 downwards.
CCTCGACGGTGATGTGGCGGCAAAATTCGACATCGTCGCCTTCGAAGCCGAGCGGCCGGAAATCGGCGGTGATGAAGTAGGTGCCCTGGCAATCGATGACGTCGAAACCGAGGCGCGCTAGGCCTAGGCCGAAACGGTCACGCTTGGCCTGCATCTCGTCCGATAGGCCCTGGAAATAACTGTCGTCCTTGCCAAGCCCATAGGCAACGGCTTTTTGCAGGTTCGGCGGAGTCGTGAAGGTCACGAACTGATGCGCCTTGGCAATCGGCGCCAAAAGTTCCGGCGCCGCGGTAGCGTAGCCGACCTTCCAGCCCGTCAGCGAAAAGGTCTTGCCGGCGGACCCGATGCGCACGCAGCGGTCCCGCATCCCCGGCAACGAAATCAACGGCGTGTGGCCGCGGCCGTCGAAGACGATGTGTTCGTAAACCTCGTCGCACACCGCATAGGCATCGTGCCGTATGACCAGCTCAGCGATGAAGGCCAGCTCATCGTCGGTGAACACTTTGGCAGCGGGGTTCATCGGATTGTTGAGCAGGATCAGCTTCGTGCGGTCGGAAAATGCCGCTTCGAGGTCCGCCTTTGGCAAGGTCCAGTTCGGCGGTTCGACTCGCACCATTTTCGGAATGCCGCCGGCACGGCGGATGATCGGCAGATAGCAATCGTAGAGCGGTTCGATCAGCACCACCTCGTCGCCCGGCTCGATCAGCCCAAACATGCATCCCGTCAGCACCTCGGTCGCGCCGGACGCAACCATCACCTCGGACTGCCAATCCACATCCAGCCCGTAATGATGTTTGGCGTGCGCGGCGACGGCCTGGCGCAATTCGGGAATGCCGAGCATCGGCGGATACTGGTTCGGACCGGCCATGAGCGCATCCGCTGCAACCTGCCGAACATCGTCCGGACCGTCTTCGTCCGGGAAGCCTTGCCCAAGATTGATCGACTCGTGCTCCATCGCGAGGCGCGACATCACCTCGAATACGGTGGTTCCATAACTGGAGAGAATTGTGTTGGCTGTTTTCACGCCGATTGCCCCGCGCGTTGCAGATGGAACGGGCGGAGAGAATAACCCGATCGTCCCATCGAAACAAAGCCGAACCGAAGTTCCGCCAGGCGGATCAGAGCCTAACAGTCATCGCCAATCGCGGCCCGGATCATGGCACGCGCGTCCCCCGCTTGAATCGTCGGATGGCTTTGCACATAGACGGCCGCCGCATAATTCAAGGCGACGTTCGGCGTGCGCCCGAGACTGACCTCAAGCGCGTATGCGTCCGTCGCCTTTCGTAAGTCCGCAGCGCGCGAATTTGGCACAAATGCTAGAACTGAAAAATTATCCTTCTTCACCACACCGATCTTCCATTCCCATTGATTATCGTTTTTGACTCATGTGTTAATTCCCAGAGCCTCACCAACCAGCATACGGGCCTGATTTGCCGGCACGCGTGGATGGCGCTGCTGATAGACAATTGTGGCCAAGTTGAGCGCGCAATCCCGTTCGCTTCCGAACTCAATTTGTTCCCGGTAAGCTGCGCGCGCAGCACAAAACGCATCTTTCTCGACACTTCTCGCCATTGCGTTCACCTATTTCGTTTCTCCGCTCACTCTCGTCTACCCAGCCATTCAACGGCAAATCGCACCATAAATAGTCCCCCAAATGAGGGATAGTTTGCGGACCGGTCAATTGCCCGTTATCCTTTGCAAACATTGCGGTTTTCCTCGAGAAAGGGGCGAATTGGCGGTATCGGTCACACCTGGATGGATAAAGATATGGGAACGGTAAGGCACAGCAGTCATTGGGGGGCATTTTCGGCCGAGGTGCGCGACGGCCGCGTCGTCGGCGTGACACCGTTCGAAGCGGACCCGAATCCATCGCCGATCTTGCAGGCAATGCCAGAGGCGCTATACCACGATTGCCGCGTTGCGGAACCGATGATCCGCAAGAGTTGGCTCGAGAATGGGCCCGGCAGCAACCGGGAAGCCCGTGGCGGCGAACCATTCGTCGCCGTACCATGGGATCGTGCCCTTGACCTCGTCTCCGACGAACTGGCCAGGATCAAGCAGGAGCACGGTAACGCGGCGATCTTCGGCGGTTCCTACGGCTGGGCCAGCGCAGGCCGTTTCCATCATGCCAAAACGCAGCTTCAACGATTTCTAAACTGCCACGGCGGTTTCACGGCTCAAGTACACAGCTATTCGATCGCTGCCGGTCTGGCGATCCTTCCGCATATTCTGGGCGACCTTCAATCCCTGCGCAGTGTCAGCTCGTGGCGCGATATCGCCGAGAATTCGGGAATGCTCGTATCGTTCGGCGGTGTTGGCACGAAAAACGCACAGGTTGAGCCTGGCGGCTCCGGCGAACATTCGACGGATAAGTGGCTGCGCCAGCTTCGCACGGCCGGCGTCAAGGTCGTGAATGTCACGCCGCTCCGCGATGACACGCCGGACTATCTCGACGCGCAATGGATCGCGCCGCGCCCGAATACCGACGTCGCCCTAATGCTCGGCCTTGCACACACACTGGTCGCCGAAAACCGTCACGAGCCAGACTTTCTGGCCCGGTATTGCGCTGGCTTCGAGCGCTTCAAACAATACCTGACCGGCGAAAGCGACGGCCAACCGAAAGACGCCGCATGGGCCGCCGCGATCACCACCATCGACGCAGATACCATTCGCGAACTTGCGCGAGCGATGGCGTCGAACCGTACGATGATTACCACAAGCTACTCCTTGCAACGCGGTGACCATGGCGAACAGACCTGGTGGATGACCGCCGTACTGGCCGCCATCCTCGGTCAGGTCGGACTGCCAGGCGGTGGGTTCGGTTTCGGTTATGGCAGCATGCAGGGCCAGGGGAATCCTATCGATCCGATTACCGCGCCCAACCTGTCCGCTGGCGCGAACCCGACCGGCAGCTTCATCCCCGTTGCCCGGATCGCCGACATGCTGCTCGATCCGGGCGGGCATTACGACTTCAACGGCCGGAAGCGCACCTACCCCGACACGCGAATGATTTACTGGTGCGGCGGCAATCCATTCCATCATCACCAGGATATCAACCGGCTGGTCCAAGCCTTCCGCCAGCCGGAAACGATTATCGTCCACGAACCGTGGTGGACTGCTACCGCGCGTCACGCTGACATCGTCCTGCCTGCCACGACCACGCTGGAACGCAACGATATTGGATCGAGCTCTCGCGACCGCTTCATCCTGGCGATGGAGCAGGCCGTCGAGCCCGTCGGTGAAGCACGAAACGATTTCGATATTTTTTCCAGTTTGGCGCAACGGCTCGGCTTTCACGATGCCTATACCGAAGGCCGCGACGAGTCCGAATGGCTTCGGCACCTCTATGAGGTGGCCCGCCAACAAACGGCGCAAAATCGTATTGAACTGCCCGATTTCGAATCCTTTTGGGCCGATGGGTATGTGGAAAGACCTGAATCGGAGCAACCGCATGTCGTTTTTGCCGATTTCCGCGCCGAACCGAACGCCAATCCGTTGCAAACGCCATCTGGCAAAATCGAGATCTTCTCGGAAACGATCGACGGATTTGGCTACGACGACTGCCCGGGGCATCCGGTCTGGCTAGAACCTGTCGAATGGTTAGGAGCAACAGCGGCGAAACGGTTTCCTCTGCATCTCATGTCGAACCAGCCGGCCACGCGCCTACATGCGCAGATGGACTGCGCATCCGTTAGCCGGGACGCCAAAATCAAGGGGCGCGAACCGATCGCGCTGAATCCTGAAGACGCGGCGGCCCGCGGCATCGAAGACGGCGATATCGTGCGGGTCTTCAATGATCGGGGCGAGACGCTCGCGGGTGTGATTTTGTCGGAGGCGGTACGGCCCGGTGTCGTTCGGCTGGCAACGGGCGCCTGGTACGACCCGACGGAGCCGGGGCGGGTCGGCACGCTGGACAAGCACGGCAATCCCAATGTCCTGACAATCGATCGCGGCACCTCGAAATTGGGACAGGGTCCGATCTCGCACAGCACCTTGGTTGAGGTCGAGCGTTTCGAACGAGATTTGCCGGACATCACCGCATTCACAGGGCCCGTCGCATCGAAGGTGAGTTCGTGACTTTAGACGATATCGAGATCGTCGATGCACACCACCATCTTTGGGATTTGCAGGCGCTGCACTATCCCTTCCTGACCGACTCGGTCAATGAGGCGTTTTTCCTCGGCGACAACACCCCCATCCGCAGGAACTATCTGCCGGAAGATTATCGCCGGGACTCGACGCGCCACAATGTTATCAAGACTGTCCATGTCGAAGCGGAGTGCGATCGAAAAAACCAGATCGCCGAAACCGAATGGATTTCACGGATCAACGCCGAGTACGGCTTCCCGAACGCAATCGTTGCGCATGCATGGTTCGACGAAGAGAACAATGAAGAAATCCTCGCCGCACAAGCCGCGTTTCCGCTGGTTCGCGGTATCCGTTCAAAGCCGGTTACCGCATCGTCGCCCGACCGGATGCAACCGGGCGCACCGCGCACCATGCAGGACCCGAAATGGCTCAAAGGGTTTGCCCTTCTCGAGAAGTATGGCCTTTCCTGGGATCTTCGGGTCCCGTGCTGGCACCTCGAAGAAGCGGCGGAAGTGGCACACGCGTTTCCCGGAACGCGGATCGTCCTCAATCACACCGGCTTTCCCTGGGACCGCAGCGAAGCGGGTCTCAAGATCTGGCGACGCGGCATGCAGGCCCTCGCCGCTGCCCCGAACGTGCATGTGAAAATTTCCTGCCTGTGCCTGCCGGACAGCCTCTGGACGCTTGAAAGCAACCGGCCCATCGTGCTGGAGGCGATTGAGACCTTTGGCGTTGACCGCTGCATGTTCGCCTCGAACTACCCGGTTGACGGGCTGCGGGCGAGCTATGACCTGATTTACGACTCGTTCAAATCAATCGTCGCGGAATTTTCCCGCGATGCGCAGAAGAAACTGTTTTCCAAGAACGCGATGGCATTCTATCGCATCGACCCTTGAAAAGACGCACAAGCGGAGCCGCTTTACGATGACAGATCATCTGGAAATCAACGCCAGCCCGGAAACGGTGCATTGGGGTGTGTTCGATGCCGCGCTGCCGGCAATCCATACCATCGAGTCCGGAGAAACCGTCACACTGCATACCGTTTCCGGCGGACCCGACATCCTACCCGACGGCGATTTCGAAATCCTTCCCGAACATCGGCAGATCCACGCAAACGTCACGCCAGCGCAAGCCGGCCATATCATGACAGGTCCGGTCGCGGTCCGTGGTGCCAGTCCAGGCGATATGCTCGAAGTCCGCATCCTCGACGTCTCCCTGCGCGTCAATTGGGGATGGAACCGGATTCGTCCGCTCGCCGGAACACTCCCGGAAGACTTTCCCACCATGACGCTAACCCATATCCGCCTCGACCGGGAAAAATTGGTTGCGCATCTGCCGTGGGGCGTCGATTTGCCTCTCGCCCCCTTCTTCGGTGTGATGGGTGTGGCGCCGCCCGCGGAATGGGGACGCATTACATCGATTATTCCAAGAGCCCATGGCGGCAACCTAGACATCAAGGCGCTGGGGTCCGGAAGCACTTTGTATCTGCCGGTCTTCAATGACGGCGCACTATTCTCCGCAGGCGACGGGCACGCGGTGCAGGGAGACGGCGAAGTCGACGGAACGGCGATAGAGACCTGCCTGTCCGGAACGTTCCAGTTGATTTTGCACAAGGGCAACGCGCCTACGATGCCGCGTGCCGAAACGGCGAGCCACTACATCACGACTGGGATCGATCCTGTTCTCGACAATGCAGCGAAACAAGCGTTGCGCGAGATGATCACGCTCATCCAGGAAAAGACGAACCTGTCCAAGGAAGACGCCTACATGCTGTGCAGCCTTGCGGCCGACCTGCGCGTCAGCCAGACAGTCAACGTGCATAAAGGGATCCATGTCATGCTCGCCAAAAGCGCCCTGCATGGGTGAGGGCTGATTTCAGATTGTGACGAGCGGCAACCGGATCGTCACACAAGTACCCGCGCCGACGGTGCTCGACATTTCCATCTTACCGTTGTGCAATTTCACCATCGAGAGCGTGACCGCGAGACCGAGTCCTGTTCGCTCTTCGCTGCGGTACGGATCACGTCTTCCTTGTTCGAAAGGATCGGTAAGCTTCGGTAGGTCTTCTTCGGAAATGCCGACACCGGTATCTTCGACAGTGATGCTGAACCATTCCTTGTCCGCCTGGGCGCGGACCGAAACTTGGCCTCCCTTGGGTGTGAATTCGATGGCATTCGAGAGGAGATGCAGCAGCATACTCTGAACCGCCCGCCGGTCCGCGGGAAACACCGGCAAGTCGTCGTCCAGATCAACGATAAGCTCTATCGCTCCATCGGCGACCTCGTCCGCAACACTCTTGCAGCATGCGTCGGCAAGCGCTGAGAACTCGACGCCTTCGACATCCAGCACATAGCGTCCAGCATCCACCGTGGAAATGTCGAGGATGTCTGTTATCAATCTGAGAAGATGCGTGGCGCTATCGTGAATGTTCTTGGCGTAGCCAAGATATTTTTCAGGATCGGTATGACCCAGTATCCGCTGGCTCATCATGTCCGAGAAACCGATAATCGCATTGAGTGGTGTTCGGAGTTCGTGACTCACATTGGCAAGGAATTCCGACTTTGCCCTGTTTGCTTCTTCAGCCCGGTCGCGATGCAACAGCAGTTCCGCTTCCCGCCGCCGTAGGGATACTTCCGCTTCCACCTGATCGGCGATATTTACGCCTGTCCCGCGATAACCCTTGAAATTTCCGCTTTCGTCAAAGACAGGTTTGCCGCTGAGTGAAATAAAGCTGGTAAGCCCATCATCGCGACGGCTCGGCGGTCGAAAGTCGCGGAACGGCTGACGCCCTTCGATGATGGCAAAATATTCGTCCCACTTTGCTTTTGAATTGGAATTGTTAAAGTTCGCTTGTCCCGCCTCAAGCAACTCCCGTCGTGTCCTGCCAAGCATGATCTCAGGTGAAATACCTGTTCCTTCCTCGAAGCGGTCGGAGAAATATGAAAAGCGAAGATTGGCATCCATTTCCCACAACCAGTCGGTTGCGGACTCCGCAAAATCCCGAAAGCGCTCCTCGCTCTCTCGCAATGCCGCCTGAGCCCGCTTGCGCTCAGTAATATCGAAATAGGTAGTAAGGTTCGCCGGCGCGCCATCCCAATCAACGACGGAGACTCGGTTCTCAAGCCAAATCAGCGTGCTGTCAGCGCGTACGCCTTGATACTCGTATGACGCAGGCGCCGGTTCTCCACGCATTCGCGCGTCTTTGTATCCCTTGAGCCGCTCTCGCTCATGCGGCGCATAGAATTCAACGATCGAACCCCGCGCTAGGATATCCGTGGGCCCTGCAACCCCAAAAATATCCGCCGCCGCCTGGTTGGCAAACAGCGGCTTGAAATGTCGATGAACAATGATGCCTTGGATCGACCCTTCGACAAGGTCACGAAATCGCGCCTCGCTGACGCGCAACGCCTCGTACGGTGCCGTTGCCGAACGCGTCGTACGTTCGGAGTCGGCCGCAGGTCGACTGGAAATATTTAGCCTCTTTGCCACCCCACGCCCACTTCCCAAGCCTCTATCGCCTCACCATTCCAACGTCACAGCCAAGCACCGGTCTTTATCGGTTAAATACATAAGGCGATGGAATGCATGCGATACCCATCATGATTGTACCAATTTCCAGAATTACCGACAAACCTCATCTACCTTGGCGCAATACCCGCATACGGCAAGTCGCCACGCAATTCTATACGCAACTTTTGCGAGTGTTTTGGTCGAACCAACCCCAAAACAACTATGGGGTCCGGTTCAGGCGTAACAGGAGAGGGTTAAAAAATGGCAAATATTGACGCGGAATCCCTGAAGTCGCTGGTTGGCAAGCTCTCGAAATTACTCAAGATTCGCGCCTTACCGACCAGCATGAAGCGATGCCGCAGCGTCGAAGAAACGAATGCGGTACCCGGTCCGCGTTAGCCCGCGGCATCGAGAGGAGGGTATCGACAAGATCGGCCTACGCAGTCCCACCGCCCCCTCGGAAGGCACAGGGCACAGCTATAGCTAGGGGGCTTAGCGCTGATCGGGTACTGGCGTTGGAACAGGCTGACCGGCGAAATGAGCGCGTAGATTGGCGAGCACGAGGTCGGCCATCGCGCGCCGCGTTTCATGTGTCGAGCTCGCGATATGCGGTGTCATGACGATGTTCTCCGTCGTCATGAGCGCCTCGGGTGCATTCGGCTCGTCCCGGAACACGTCGACCGCCGCACCGGCGATCCGCTTTTCCTGGACTGCAGCAATAAGCGCATCCTCGTCGACGATCGTTCCGCGCGCGACGTTGACGAGAAACCCTGCCGGTCCCAGCGCATCGAACACCGGTAGGTCGATCAAACCGCGTGTCGAGTCTCCCCCTTGGCAAGAGACAAACAGAATATCACTGTCTTCGGCCAACGCGATCAGGCTCGGGTAGCTGCGATAGGGCACGTCTTTGGGCACAATATCGTAAAAACCGATGTCGAGGCCGAACCCTTCCGCGCGGCGCGCCAAGGCACTACCCACCCTGCCCAGACCAACAATGCCAAGCTTCTTGCCGCGCAAATTCGTGCCGAGATCCATGCGGCCCTGCAGCCATTTCCCTGCCCGCAAATGGCGTTCCGCTTCCGCGATCCGGCGCGGTGCCATAATGATGAATGCCATACCGAGATCAGCCACATCGTCGGTCAAAACGTCCGGCGTATGAGTCACGACCACGCCGCGAGACTGCGCTGCAACCACGTCCGTCGCATCGAAACCGACACTGAAAGAGGAGATGATTTCTAGATTTTCCAGGCGGTTGATCAGCGGCGCGTCCGGCCCTTTCATACCGCCCGCGACGATTCCCCGGACGCGGCTGCCAACTTCCGCCAGCAACGCTTCCGGTTCCTCCGCATGAAACAGATCGTGCAGGACATATTCCTTCTCGAGGTCTTCGACAAGGAACGGCGGCAGGAACGCGACGAGCAGCAACTCCGCGCTGTTTTTTGCATCCATCTCCGTCGCCTCAGCCGCGGCCGACAAAGGGCATTTTCGTCGCCATCACCGTCATGAACTGGATGTTCGCGTCCAGCGGTAAGCTCGCGATATGCACGACCGCCTTGGCAACGTGCTCCACATCCATGCGCGGTTCGACTTCCACCGAACCGTTCGCCTGCGGCACGCCTTTGGTCATGCGTTCGGTCATTGGCGTCACCGCATTGCCGATATCGATCTGACTGGTGGCGATGTCGTATTTGCGGCCATCCAGGGCCATCGCCTTGGTAAGGCCGATGACGGCATGCTTTGTCGATGTGTAAGGGGCGGAGAAGGGCCGCGGCGCGTGCGCCGAAATCGACCCGTTATTGATAATCCGCCCACCCTGCGGTGTCTGATCCTTCATGATCCGAAACGCTTCCTGACTGCAGAGGAAGGTGCCAGTCAGATTGGCGTCGACGACCGTCTGCCACTGCGCCACGGTCAACTCCTCGAACGGCACCGGTGGCGCGCCAGTGCCTGCATTGTTGAACAGCACGTCGAGCCGACCGTACGCCGCCTTGACCTTGGCGAAAAGATTGGCCACCGATGCGGCATCGCCGACATCGGTCGGCACCGCCAATGCCCGTTCCCCGTCCGGTCCGGCCTCGGCGATGCTCTCCGCCAGAGCGTCCTCGCGCCGCCCGGCAAGCCCGACCGAATATCCGGCCTGAAGCAACGCGATTGCACTGTACCGTCCGATACCACTGCCCGCGCCCGTGACGATAGCTACTTTTCCGTTGTCCGCCATGTCGAACTCCTCCTGCTGTGCTCGGGCTCTAAAAGATCGGTTTCGTTTCGGCGCAGGGCGGCAGTTGCATCATGTTATCGAACCAAGCCGTCAGCTTTGGCCGATTACTGCGCCACTCATCGCCGGGGTGCCGCCAATCGGCATATCCCAGCGACGCGACGACCGAAAGGTGCGCCATATTGATCGGCTCGACGAGTTGGTCGGCAAGACCTTCGAGCGCATCGTAGCAACGGACCGAGCGGACGGCCTCGCTCTCGATATAATCGGGCGACTGTTCCCCAGACTCGCGGCGATTTTCCCGCGCCCGATAGAACAGCGACTCCATCAGCAGCGATGCGAGCCCCTCGATCTGCAACGCGAAATCGCGCTGCTCGCCCGCCGCCGGATAGAACCGGCCGCCGGACGCTTCATCGAGATAATTTGTGATAACCAGCGTCTCGCACAGAAAAGCGCCGCTGTCGGTAAGCAACCCCGGCACCTTGCCGCCCGGCCCATAGCTTTTCAGGACATTGTCCGGCGCGGTAAGCGGCGCGGCGTCCACTTCTTCCACCCTGTCCATAAGGTCGAACTGACGGATCGCCATACGCGGCCGCCGCGCATAGGGCGAATTGCCCGAGTAATATAGTTTCATCCTAACGCTCCCTCGATTGGATTTTCGGTCTGTATTCGAACAGACCTTTTAAATTGAGCGGACTGTATCAGCCCGTGCCCGTGCGGGAAACCAATGCGTCCAACCGGACGCCTATTGCACGTTTGCGCTTCAGCAAGCACGATCCTCTAGGATGGAGTGCCAGCAACAGAAGATTGAGGTGTGGCTATGCAGTTCGGGGTGACCAGCTCAAAGATCGACGAGATCGGGTTCTTCGCGCATGCGGAAAACCTCGGCTACGACTTCGCCTGGATTACCGACAGTCCCCTGCTGCGCTCCAACCCCTGGGCGGTGATGGCCCTGGCAGCGCAACAGACACAGAAGATTCGGCTCGGCACCGGGCTTGAAATCGGTGCCCTGCGCCTCGCGCCAGTGACGGCAAACGGTATCGCGACGATCAATCGGCTGGCGCCTGGGCGCACTTTCCTTGGGGTTGGCACAGGTAATACCGCAATGCGTACCATGGGGCAGCGCCCGATGCGGGTGAAAGAGTTCACCGAGCATATCCGTGTCGTGCGCGCGCTCCTGAACGGCGACGAGGTCGACTACACGTTGAACGGGGTCACGCACCCCATCAAGTTTCAGAACCAACACTTCAACTACGTCGACGTCGAGCACTACATCCCGATCCATGTCGGCGGCTTCGGTCCGCGAGCGCAGGCGCTGGCGGGCGAACTGGGCGACGGGCTGGTCACCGGGATTCCGCGCGGCGGCACGATCGGCCAAGCGCTCGCCAACGTGCAGCGCGGCGCCGACCGTGTGGGACGCACGCTCGAGAACTTTCAGACCACAGCACTGGTGAACCTTCTAATGCTGGAGCCGGGCGAGTCGCTGACCGACGAGCGGGTTATCGCCGAATGCGGATCGTCGATCATGGTCAACGTGCATTTCGCGGTCGAGTTGGTGAAAGAGACCGGCTGCGAGCCGCCGGATTACGTAAAGCCAATCTGGGAGGAGTATATGGCCTTCCACGAAACCCGGGACGAGGCGACCCGTCACCAGAAGCTGCATGCCAGCCACTACAGCTATCTGGATCCCGACGAGGCGCGCTTCGTCACACCCGACATGATCAAGAAGTTCTGCATCGCCGGGCACCCGGAGGAGATCGTGGAACAGTTGCGGGATTTGGAAAAACAAGGGCTGAATGCAATCAACTTCGTTACCCCGTTGGATCAGCAGTATCGGCTGATTGAAGATTTCTCGCGTAAAGTAATGGCGAAGATGTAGGCACACCATGGATACAGTCGAGCTCAACGACCCGCTGAGACACGCCAAGGCCCTGGCACCGGACATCGCCGCCGCCGGCGACGAAATCGAAAGCACGCGGCGTATTCCGCCCGCCCTCCTGGACAAGCTGCATGAGGCGCGGCTGTGCCGCATGCTGTTGCCCCGTTCCGTCGATGGCGACGAAATTACGCCCGGCGCCTATCTGCTCGCCGTCGAAGAAGTCGCGCGGCACGACGCCTCGATCGCCTGGAACCTGTTCGTCGCCAACAGCGCGGCGCTCCTCGCCCCTCACCTCGAACCGGAAACGGCGCGAACCATCTTCGCCGATCCGCGCGCCCTGGTCGCCTGGGGGCCACCGAACGCTTCGCTCGCCATTGCCGTACCAGGCGGCTACCGCGTGAGCGGGCGATGGGATTTTGCGAGCGGCTGCCGGCAGGCGACCTGGATGGGCGCCCATTGCCGCGTGCAGGAAACCGATGGATCGATCCGGACACACACCGATGGCCGGCCCTATATCCTCTCGCTGCTTTTCCCAGCCGATCAGGCGACGCTGCTCGATACCTGGAATACGATCGGGCTGCGCGGCACGGCGTCGGACTCATATACGGTCGAAGATTTGTTCGTAGCCGACGCCTTTACCGGCACACGCGAGACGCCGGAGGCCCGCCGCGAACCGGGCCCGCTCTACGCCTTCACCATGCAGGGTCTCTACGCCGTCGGCGTCGCCGCTGTCGCGCTTGGTATCGCACGCGCCATGCTGGACGCGTTCGGTTCGCTTGCCGCCGAGAAAACGCCGCGCGGTCTCAGCCGGCTTGCCGATAGCGCCGGTGTGCAAAGCGGCGTCGGCAAGGCGGAAGCGCGAATCGGCGCGGCGCGGGCCTATCTGCTCGAGGTCCTGAAGGATATCTACGACAACGCGGCGGACTGCGCGGCAATAAACACCCAGGATCGCGCCCGGGTGCGATTGGCCACGACCAACGCCATCCACGGGGCTATCGAAACGGCGGACTGGCTGTACAAGAATGCCGGTGTGAATTCGATTTTCCCCGGCAGTCCCTACGAGCGCCGCTTCCGGGACATCCATACCCTGTCGCAGCAGATCCAATCCCGAGACGCGCATTACGAAGCGGTCGGCCAAGTCCTCCTCGGCAAAACGCCCGCCGTGTTCTACTGATCGAAACTTATACGAAGAAACTGTTGCGGATCGCGATATAACCCATCGCAACACCGATCACGGCGAACAGCCCACCAATCGATGCTTCCATCGTGCGCTGCGGCACCTTGCCCTGTAAGCGCGGGCCAATCTGTCCGCCAATGATGACCGCTGGAATCGTGTATGCGACGGCGTTCCACGGCACCGCCTCAAGTCCGCCCTCGGCGACAAGCGCCGATATCTGGGTAAAGCTCGCCGCAGCTATGACGACGATGACGATGAACACAGACGTCGCGGCGGCAACCGGGATCGGCACCTTGTTGCGCTTGGCAAGTTGCGGCATGACGACTTCACCGATACCGACACCGAGCAAGCCGGTCAGGAACCCGCCGATACCGGTCGCGATCGCGCCTTTGCCTTGGCGCGGAGCGTTGAAAGTGTATTCGGTACCGTCGCGGCCGACGATCGTCCGGGTCTCCCGAACTGTCGCGGCACCGACGGACTCGCCCTCGGGTTCCAGATGCATCTCCTCGACCGGATCGTGATGGCAGATCAATTCGTAGGCCAGAACAACCATCAACAGGGCGTAGGATCCCCGCAAAACTTCCTCATACTCCTTGAGGCTGGTCAGCAGGATCGCCCCAACGATACCGACCGGCACACCGACGATGATGAAGGGGATGGCGCTCTTGAAATCGATCAGGCGCTTGCGAAAATAGCCCACGAAGCCGGACGAAAAGCCAAAGGTCTCCGTCAGCAATGCAACGCCGATGGCAGCGGCGATACTGGGAAATGGATATTCCGGCCCGAGAATGGGAAAGATGATCATGAAGATCGGCGCGAAAATTGCCGCACCGCCAATCCCGCTCAACATGGCCGTCGTCGCCACGCAGATCGAAACCGGGAACATGAACCAGTACAGCGTCCAGTCGAATTGAGCGAAATCCATGCGGCGACTTAAACCGGCAGCAAGGGAGGGTCAATACGCCGAACAACCTATGCCGTAATCACTTCATGGTGATCGCAAAGCCGATCTAATGCAGCATCGAGACGACTTGCTGTTGCAACTCTTCAACCGTCAACGGTTTTACGAGATAGTTCGTCGCCCCGGCTTGCGTGGCTTCGAATACATCTTCCAGCCCCGACTTCGCGGTCAGCAGCAAGAACATCGACGACGACACATTTTCACGGAAGCGCTTCAAGAAGGTGAGGCCATCCATTTCGGGCATGAGCCAGTCGCATATGATGAGATCGAATGCGGCATCGCTCTCGGTAAGATTAAGCGCACTCACACCGTCTGGCGCCTTGGTGATACTGTTAATTCCTAGACCTTGCAGCGCCAATTCAATCCACTCCGCGTAATCCTCGTCATCCTCCACGACAAGAATGCGGACAGTATCCAAAGTCATCGAAACCTCAGACGAACTTGCCATAATATTCTCGATCTCCACCCAATCAAACGCGACCCTCTATAGGCCACAACCGAATCTGGCAAAGCTTCGGCCTTATACAAGGGAGCGATTTTTACGCCTTCAATTTTCGGCCGAATTACTAAACATTCGCTTAACTTTTTGAACCAAGGCGATCCAATGCATCCCCGCTAATCCGCCGCATCCTGGCTTTTTCTGCGCGCGTCTGCCCCTGCGACTTTGACTGACGCTTTCACCACCGGCACGTCTTCCTCCGCCAGGGGCTGCATATAGGTTTTTCGCGCCAGCGCTGCCTCGATATAGGGCGCCAGTTCCTTTGCTTTCGCCGCCTCGCGCGCTTCGACGTCCTTGGCGAACTCCGGCATCACGGTCTCCGCGAAGAGTTCCAGCGACTCGCAGATATTCTTGTTCGAATTATGTCCGGCCTGTTGCAGCATGATCACCTGATCGACGCCACAATCCTGAAAGCTCTTCAAATGCTTCAGCATATCGTCAGGCGTCCCGATACCCGCCCCGTCATATTCACCGCGCTCCAGCGCCGCTTTGATCAAAAGATCCGACGCATCACCGCGCTTCTCCATGAAGTCCGACCACATATCGCTGTACCCAGGAACGAAATCGTGCGCGACCAACCGCTGCTGCGAATAGCGGAAGAATTCGAAATTGTCCTGACCGCGACGGATCGCTTCCGCCCGGTCTTCATGCATCGAGAACGCCGAAACGATCGCGATGTTCGCGTTGACGTTCCAGCCGAGCGGCACACATTCCTCGCTCTTAATGATGTCGTAATAGATCTTCGACCAATGCAGCGCTTCCGCCGGGTCGATGAAGGAAAACGCCAGTGCGCCGATCCCGTTCTGCGCCGCAATCTTGATCGTATCCCGGTTGGTACACGCCATCCACAGCTTCGGATGCGGATCCTGCAACGGTTTGGGCAGCACGTTGCGGCAGGGCATCGAAAACCCTTCGCCCTCGAAACCGGGATAGGGCGTCAGCACCATCATGTTGCAGATCTGCTCCGCCGCCTCCAGCGCCATGGCGCGCTTTCGCTTGGCCGGAATGCCGAATGCACCGAGTTCGAGCCGCGTTGCCCCTTCGCCGATACCAAATTCAACCCGACCGTCCGACAACAGGTCGAGTGTGGCCAGACCTTCGGCGGTGCGTGCTGGATGATTGTAGTTGGGGATCACCTGTCGGATACCGTGACCCAATCTAATACGTTCGGTTCGGCCCGCCGCTGCTGCCAGGAATACCTCCGGCGCGGAAGCGTGAGAGTACTCGTCAAGAAAATGGTGCTCCACCTCCCACGCGTAATCGAAGCCCAGCTTGTCGGCGAGAACGATCTGGTCCAGCGCCTCCTTGAACAGCCGGTGCTCATCGCCGGGATTCCAAGGGCGGGGAAGCTGCAACTCATAAAAAACGCCGAACCGCATGGGTTGTTCTCCTGACAAAGTGGACACACTTTTGTACGGACATATCCAAGACCAAGACGGCCCATTTCGCAACCCGCCGCCGACCCCTTGCGCAAGCCCAGCGAAAAAGACACGATTATCGTCCCTCGTCTCCGGGAGTCTGGACTCATGAAAATCGGCGTGAATCTGATCAATTTCGGCCCTTCCGCCAGCCCCGACAGCTTGCGCCGCTGGGCCGGGCTGACTGAGTCCCTTGGGTATCATCTACTGATGACCTCGGACCATGTCGCAACGACGCGCGACGTCCAAGAACGATACCCAGCGCCGTTTTACGAGCCTCTTTCAACCTTGGGCTGGCTGGCCGGTATTACCGAGCGTGTGCTGATCGGGACAACCGTAATCATCGTGCCGTATCGCAGCCCGCTGGAGACCGCGCGCGCCTTCGCCAATATCGACCAACTGAGCGGCGGGCGCTGCATCCTCGGCGTTGGTGTCGGATGGGCACGCGAGGAATTCGACGCGTTAGGCGTACCCTTCAATCGGCGCGGCGCAATCACCAACGAATATCTCGCGGCAATCAAGGAATTTTGGACGAAGGAAACCGCATCGTTCGACGGCGAATTTGTACAGTTCCAGGACGTAAGCACGGCGCCCCAACCGGTCCAGAAACCGCATCCGCCGATCTGGGTTGGCGGGCCGAGCGACGCGGCGATGCGGCGCACCGTTCGCTATGGCGATGCCTGGCACCCGATCCGCATCAGGCTCGACTGGTTCCGCGACACCGGCATCCCCCGGCTGAAGGAAATCGCGGAGGCGGAAGAAAAGCCCATGCCGGCATTGTGCCCACGTATCCGGTTGCGCCTAACCGAAACGCCAATGCCCGAGGACGAACGGGTCGCCGGCGAAGGCACGGTCGAGCAAGTACGCGGCGACATGGCGGCGCTTGAGGCGCTTGGCTGCGACTATGTGCTGCTCGACACCTATTACGACGATATCGAGGCGACCCGGAACCTGGAAACAGCCTGGCGCATGCTGGCGGTCATGGCCGAGCAGGTACTCGTCCTGGAACGACAAACCGTCCGTTAGGAAAACCATGCAATGAAAAGCCCAGCCGCTTGATCTGTTTTTTCTTCCCTGCGCCCGATTGCGAAACGCGTGCGAAAGACGCGTTCAAAGGTAGAATGGGCGCCTTGCGCCATCTCCTGCGCTGGCGCACGAGCGACCAACCCATACCTAAGAGGAGTTCAATTGTGACCACGTACTACATGGTCGAGATGCACTACCCGGCAACCGAAGACCGTGCGCAGTTCGACGAGTTCTATTGGAAGCATATTTCCATGCTGCTCACGATCGACGGGTTCCAATCCGCACAGCGCTACGAATGCACGCACGAAGCGCGCGCGCCGTTCCTCGCGGTCTACAAGCTGCGCGACCCGGGCGTTATGGAAAGCGAGAACTACACCTCGAAGGCGGGCCGCAACTCGGTCAATCCGACCTTCCGTGCCAAGATGACCAACTGGGACCGCAACCTGGTACAGGGCGACATCGCGGATATGGACGTGCCGGAGGGCGGCTCGATGACCCTGATCGACCGCCTAACCCCAGACAGTACGCCTCTGCCCGACGGCTTTACACCCCTCGAAATCGTCGGCCTCGACGCAACGATTGTTCAGCGGGGCGTGCGCATTGGCGCGAACGACACGCCCGTTGAGCCGAACGAGGGCTGGGCGGTACGAACACTGCAGCCAATACATCACCCGCGATATCCCACTTGACGTACCGGCCTCGGCCTAAGGGCACCGCGCGCGGATGAGACATCGGGCAGCCTTGGCGCTAGCGTACGCATAAGAGGAATCTCGATGGATCAGAAGCTGCGTAATACACCCGTCCAGCAAGACCATAACCTGGCGCGCGACTAGGTCAGCACTCTCGACGCTGTCGGCGGCAAGGTGCATTTCCAACCAGTGCTCGAAGGTATGCTTGTGATCGCCCGCGATTTTGGCAACGTCGCCGGTGTCAGCGTCACGGAGTTCCGAGACAGCCCGGGCAAAGGGGCAGCCTTGCCACGACTTCCCTTCCGCCCGTTTCGCCAAAGCGATAAACATCGATGCGATCCGGTCCGCAATATCTCCCGGTGCATTGGCAATTGAATTTATCAGGCCGGTCAAAACCGGTTCGTCCCTCGCCTCGAGATAACAGACGATAAGCGCGTCTTTGCTCTCAAAATGTTTGTACATCGTCCGTTTGGTCACACCGGCTTCAGCCGCAATCGCGTCCACCCCGACGGCGCGGATACCGCGCGCATAGAACAGGTCTGTTGCCGCCTGCAAGATACGTTGCCGCGTTTCTTCCGGATTCCGTCGCGCCATATCCTAGCTCTCAGTGCCCCCGACCAGCCGTCCAAACTGACCCGGGCCCAAGAACGTGCCAAGCAAAAATAGGCCAGAGATATAAGGGTCCCGTTCGAACCCGGTTTCGACTGTCGGCGCCAGAAATCTTCGCAAGCGTTCTGCCAATTCAGCTTCGTCAAGCTCCCTCGACAGACAATATGCCCAGGCTGTCGCAAGTTCGTCGGACGAAAATTCCTGATCCCTCTCCCAATCCGCGACCGCCACACGGGCCACGTCATGTTCATGAACAATATGCCGCTGCCAGCGCTCAAACCAATCGGTTACCCGGTCCGGCACAATGGCGCTCATGAGAAACAGCGACCAGATATCAGCGCCGAGCGACTTATTCCGGGGAATCGGAGTGGCCTTATGCGACTCTGTCCCATAATAGAACAATGGGCCCTCCTCCTTATCGCGAAGTAGATTTTCGTCGATGGTCTTGAACCACCCGTCATTCGCCGCCGCGAAATCCGTACCGAACAACCTATCGTGCAGCACGTTGTTGATCAGCATATGCGCGTTGCACATAACCATCGATTGATGATGATAGCAGCTTACGCCGCAATTCGGTGACGCGCGCATCTGCCGCCATAGTCTTCGAGACAGCGAGCTATAGGTCGTCGAGCGGCCATCGATCTCGATACGCTCCGCAGGCGGAGCGCCGAAGGCGGCGATGTAGAAGCCTACGAACGTCGCAAGCCGCCCCGCATAGGTCAGATTGCGTTCCTGCAATGGCCAAGTCGTCTCTTCGAGCTCGCAATGCCAATAGTCCCAGCAGCGCGGCTCCAGGAGCCCTCGATACATCGTGTCAAGCTGAGGCCGCAGGACGCTTGCCCGAGCCGGGTCGCGCTGAATTTGGATGAAATACCCGAGGGCCGGATAGACGAGATGATACCGCGACGCGAAATTCGCCATTTCCATTTTCGGCTTTCGGAAAAGCGACCAATCGCAAACCTCGCCCGAATAACACCGCTCAAGCCGCGTTGCCGCGGCTCCGACCGCACCATCAATGACAATAGCCATAAGTTCACTCCTTAGTATACAGATCGGTATACTAAGGAGTGAACTTATATGCCGTCAACCTTCTCCTACTAAGCTGTTGTACCTAATAGATCTTTTGGCCCCGCCAAGGTCGTGCGGTGCATGTGTCGCCGGTTGGCGGTGTCGGACATGTCGTAATCACCCGGCGCGCAATGCATGACGCTGCGGTTGTCCCAGAAGATCAAATCGCCGGCCCGCCATTGATGCCGATAGGTATTCTTGATCCTTGTCGCGTGGGCGATCAAATAGTCGATCAGCGGCTTGCTTTCTTCGTCGGACATGCCCGCTAAACGGCAGGTTATGTGTTCGCTGAGCAGCAGTGATTTCCGGCCGCTGTCCGGATGAACCCAGACAAGCGGCTGCTCGACGGGTGGATTGTCCGCCACGATTTTACGTGTCGCCTCCGGGTCCCTGTTCTTGAAGTCCGGCACTCGGCTCAGATCGTGCACTGCTCGCAGATTTTCGATCATCGCCCGCATCCCGTCCGATAAGGTGTCGAAGGCGCGCTGCATGTTTGCGAACACGGTGTCGCCGCCGACCGGCGGTACTTCCAGCGCATAGAGTAACGAGCCCCGGCACGGATGGGGCGTGTAACACATGTCGGTATGCCAGTGCCGCCCTGTGTTCCGCGTATCCGACGGTTTGCCGGCCACCGGCTTGTTGGAAACGACAAAGATTTCCGGATGATCGGCGTGCAGATAGGAACCCAGCGTCAATTCCTGCAGCGGCCCGAAGCGCTCCGTAAAGGCAATATGTTGGGCCGGCGTGATCTTCTGATCGCGGAACAACAAGATGCAATGTTCCGACAGCGCGTTGCGCATCGTCGCAATTGCGATGTTGTCGATGTCCCCCGCGATATCGACGCCTTGAATCTCCGCGCCGAGCGCACCGGAAAGACGTCTGACCGCCAGCCCGCTCATGGATTACTCGGCGGCAACCGCGGATGCCGGTGGGTCCAGCCATTCCGGCGCATCGTCACCCAGTACCGGCGTGGGCCGAACCCAATGCGGCTGTGTCTCGGAAAGATGCAAGACCGGGCCGAGGTGCCGCAGCGAACCATGCTTGGATTCTGAGTCAATCCGCAGTTTCGCAAGTTCGGCATCCGATAGGTTCATGTCCGGCTGATCGAACGCCACCGCACCCTGACGATAGATGAACATGCCGGACTGACACAGAGACACGCGTACATGATAACTGCCGCCTTCCCGTGCGCGGCGCGCCAGGGCCAGCAGTGCGCCATAGGCGGCGAGATAGCCCGTCGTGTAATCGCACGCCGCAGCGGGCAGCAGTGCCGGACGATCCGGACGGCCTTCATTGCAGATACCGGTGACGGTCTGCGCGACCTGTTCCCAGCCGCCGCGATGACTGAACGGCCCATCGGCGCCGAAACAACTGATTGAGACATAAACCAGACCGGGACGATGCGCCGCGAGTTCTTCCGGGCCGAACCCCAATTTCTCGAGAACCCCCGGCCGGTAGCCCTGGGAGAAAACGTCAGCGCCACTCACCAACTCTTTCAGCCGCGCGGCTTCTTCGGCAACCGTAAGATTAAGGAAGCAACTCCGCTTGCCATGGCTTGTATCCATGACGTGTTCCTTGATTTGCGGTACGTGCTCCGCGGCCACCATCAGCACATCCGCACCATGTTCTGCCATCGTCCGGCCCGCAATCGGCCCGGCCAAAATTCGGGTCAGATCGAGCGCGCGGATACCGCTGAGCGGACGATCGCCTTCGGGGAATGGTTCCGGATCGCTGTCACCAATTTTAATAACCTCAACAATTGGCTTTGCCGCCAACACTTTGCCATGCGGATGATCGAGCCATTCCGTATTACTTCGGACCATGCCGCCACAGGCGCGAATCTCGTCAATGGCATTCTCCAGATCCATTGCGTCCCATTTCGCGACGGCCTTGCTCACGGCCTCTGGGTTGGGTTCGCAGTCGAGCAGTTTCAACATCTTCTTCTGCAAGTTCGGCAGGCCGAAATGCGGCAGCACCCAGCGACCGTCCTTGGTCGGCCAAGGCTGGGTAATCTTGATCATCGACTCGTGATTTTTATTCACCACGTTTTCAAACGACCTGCCCGCTTGCGGACGCTGCATATACGTCGTGCTGCGCAACGCCGCCGCCGCACGCCGCACATCGATGCCCACATTCTGACGCCGACCGGTCTTCAGTTCCCAAATGTCGGAGACAGCCACGCCGATACCCGCCACGACCGTCGCACAGGTCTCGCCAATCTTGAACTTCGTGGAGAACACCGGGTCGGCGCCCGTGAGTGCGACCTCACCCTTCGCCGGCATTCCCATGCCACGGATGTCCATCACTTCTTCGAACGGTGCTTTCATGGCGCCCTATCTCCCTCTCTGCGAAGCGCGATAATCTTAAACCACCTCGTCTTCACGATTAGTGGTTTCACCATAGCGCGCCAGCGCCGGCGGTTTGAGTCCCGCATAGGCGGCCTCGACCTTTTCATTCACTATGGCGTTCTGTTGCTCGAACAGGCTGTTGCCGTCGAGGTCGCTTTCGACGATCAGCGGGCCAAAATTCTCGACCTCGAACACCCACATCGCCTGGGCAATGCCCAACTCTTCGAGCCAATGCGCGTCGACCACCTTCTTGATCGCGCGGCCGAGCAATGCGCCGGTGCCATAGCCCACCGTGGTCAGATAGACCGCGCCGTTCGGCGCCAGCTTCTCTTTGTAATCCTCAAGCGACATGCCACCCTTACCGATCATCAGCTTACAGCCGGAATTCTCGAACCAGGCATCGAGCCATTTGGAAAACCGGAAACTCGCGGTAGCGGTCACCGCGCCGACATTGAAGGTGCCGTCGTCATTGACCGAAGCCGCCGGCGAACAATGGAAGTTCGCATTGGAGATTTCGCGCAGCGGCACGGGCGGCTCAATACCGTCGCCGAGGATGCGCTGATACAGCCCCTCGCGACCCGTGTAGATCGTGCCGTCCAGGTAAACAATATCGCCGAGCTGCAGGTCGCGCAGCGCCGCGTCGTCGACGGGAACCTTAAGGCGCTTGCGCCTCAGCCCGCCGCCAGAGTCTTTTCCGCCGTCGACCATTCAACACTCTCCCGCCGCAGATAAGGGGTGAACCAGTTCGGGTCGGTCCGATATTCGACACGCCCGTCATTGTGCAGCCGCGCCACCGCGCGCCGCGACGACAAACAAAAGCTATGCACACTGATCGGCATCCCGCCGGTGTGGGTGCAGCCGACTTCGATGTGGCAGTCGACCACCATCGAACTGCCGACATAACCCATCGGACCCATACCAATCGAATTGCCGATATTCATCAGTTCTTCTTCCAGCGCCGCGACCTGCGGATCAGGATTGCGGTCGCCAACCGTACGCAGGCATGCCGCCTGCTTGCCCAGGGTCATGGCGATATCCTTGCTACCGCCGAGCCCAACGCCAACGATGGCTGGCTGACAGGCCAGCCCACGCCGCCCAAACTCATACATGACGTCGAGGAAGAAGCGCTTGATGCCGTCGATGCCGTCCCCTGGGAATAGCATCCGGTAATCCGAGCCAAACAAACCGCCCTTATGCACCGTGGTGATGTCGACCCAATCGCCGTCCGGCTCGAAGGTGTAATCGATCTCCGGCGCGCCGATGCCGACATTGTTGTTGTTGTCCTTGCGGCTTAGCGGATGGACCCGGTTCGGGCGCAACGGCACATCATGCGTCGCCTTTGCCAGCGCCCGGCGCAATCCGGTTTCCAACGCGACGAAGCCGCCTTCGATCTGCGCTTCATTCCCCGCCTTCACAAAGAAACGCGGCACGCCGGTATCGGCGCACATCGCGCGGCGGTCCTGCTCGGCCGCCTCGTAGTTCTCCAGCATCGCTTCCAGGACAAAGCGACTCAACTCCGCCTCCTCGCCCTTCAGCATCTCGCGCAGCCCGTCGCGGTAGTCCTGCGGAATTTCAATCGCGGCCTTGGCCGTAATTTCGTAGGCCGCTTCTTCGATCGCTTGAGCTCGAATCATCGCGTCCCTCCTTTAGAGCCTGCCTCGTAATATGTTGCTGTTTTCATCAGCGATAGTCGAGTCGGGTGGCAGGAGCGGCCCGCCGGGCGATGTGGTGCATCGGCCAAGGGCCGCGACGCACCAGCTGGCCGAGTAGCGCCGACCCTTCGGGTGGCCTTTGTTTATCCGCTGGGCTGCGTCAGGGCCCGTTTGCGATGCTTCCAGCATCGCGGCGCGGACCCTTCCTAACCAGCGAAGAAACAAAGGCCATGAAAACAACAACATATTACGAGGCAGGCTCTTATCCAATAATGTGCGCCCGGCAGCGTGGCGATCAAGCCGCATCATCGATCAGGCTCTCACCCGGCCGGATACGGGTAAACTCGACCGGCCGCGTCTCCACCGTCATCTCGCCATCCGCCAAACGTGCGACAGTATAGGCCGATGTCTCCAACTCACCCGCATCCGGGAAATCTTCACGGAAATGGGCACCGCGCGAGTTCTCCCGCGCGATGGCGGCGATACAGATTGACTTGCTGACCAGGATCAGGTTTTCCAAATTCATCCAGTCGTGCCAGCTCAGATTGAACCGTTTGTCCTGTTCAGCCAACCCGACATTAACGAGGTCGGCTGACATTTCGTCGAGTTGCACCAACGTCCGCTCCAGGCTCTCCCGCGTCCGGATGATCCCCGCATCGTCCCACATGACATCGTAGAGCCGGTCGCGGATCACATTCATGTCGCCCGCCGGTTTGCCGAATGGCGCCAACGCGCGCCCAATGGCTGTTTCCATTGCCGCCTCGTCCGGATCGGCAAATACACCCGACTCCTTCACGAACGGCGCCATGGCATCGCCCGCAAGTCCACCAAACACGGTCGAGTTTGCCACGCCGTTACCGCCAAGCCGGTTCGCCCCATGCACGCCGCCCGTATCCTCGCCGGCGGCGAACAGGCCGGGCAATTCGGTCTTGCAGTCCACATCGAACATGACGCCACCCATAATGTAATGCGCGGTCGGCACGACCTCGACCAGACCGCCGACCAGATCGAAACCAACATCGTGACAACGCTCGACCATGCCCTTGAACTGACGGCGCACCATCACGGGATCGAGGTGTCGCATTGTGACATAGAGGCCGCCATTGGCTGTCGTGTTGCCGTTGCGCATCTGCTCGAACATGGCGCGGCTGACGATATCGCGGGTCGCGCGCTCCTCGCGCGGGTCGTACTGCTTCATGAAGCGTTCCTGCGCGCCGTCAAGCAAATGCCCGCCCGCACCGCGCAAACCCTCTTCGATGATCGTGCCGGTAATCCGCGTATCCTTGCCGGCGATCAGTCCAGTGGGATGAAACTGCACCATCTCCATATCGCGCAGCGGCAGCCCCGCCATCAGCGCCATTGCCATGCCGTCGCAGCTCTTGTCACCGGACGGCGTGTGATAACGGTACATGGTCGGTCCGCCACCGGTCGCCATGAGCACGGCCTTGGCCTGTACGAACGTAAAAGTCCCGTCGCGCATATCGGTCAGCAGAACACCGGAAAGGCGTTCGCCGGACTCGTCCTTGATCAGCGCCAAGGCGCGGTGCTCTTCCAGGTGGCTGATGCCCTTGGCCCAGACCTGTTCCGCCAGACGGCTGATGATCTCAATCCCGGTCAGGTCACCCTTGTGCACGGTGCGGTCGAAGGTCTGCCCGGCGAAAGCTTTCTGGTGGATCGAGCCATCCGGATTGCGGTCGAAGAAACAACCATATTCGTTTTCGAGCTCGTGGATCCGGGTGATCGCGGTGTTGATCAGCGTCCAGGCGAGATCCTGATTATTCAACCATTTGCCGCCTTCGATCGTGTCCTGAAAATGGCGCTCGACCGAGTCGCCTTCGGCAATGGCGACGTTGTAACCGCCCTGAACCATCCGCGTGCAGCCGCTCTTGCCGAGCAGGCCCTTCACCGCGACCGTGATATCGAGGTCCGGCGCTGCCTTGTGGGCATGCAGCGCCGCGAACAGTCCGGCCCCGCCGGAGCCGAGGATCAGGATATCGGTTTTGCGTCTTTTAATATCGACCATCGGATCAAACCACATTCAGGAGATAAAGCACGCCCACCGCGAACGCGAACGCGCCGGCGACCGCCGCCAGGGTCTTCTGGATATCGCGCCAGGGCAGGAATTCGACGGCCAGCAGCCGCAGCCCGCCCGCCATATGCAGCGCCAGAAGGACGACCAGCCCGACCTCGGCCATTTTGACCATGGGTTGCGCGGTCCAGTCGAGGAAAGCGTCGAGCCGCGCGCCGCCATCGATCGCCATCGACAGGACATAAAGATGGATCGGCAGGAACAGCGCCAGCCCCAGCCCCGACACCCGGTGCAACACGAACGCCCAATAAGTCGGATGGTTGCGATGCGCGGACAGGACATTCATGTGATCGCCCCCACCGCGCGGAACCCAAGCACCAGAACGGCGACGCAAAACAGTGCAGCGACAGCGCTCGCGCCCGTGCCACGCCAGGGCGTCATCTCACGTACGACCGTGCGCAGCCCGATCGCGCCGTGCACCGCCACCGAGACGATGAAAAGGCCGTAGACCAACGCCCAAATCGTACTGCCTTGGGTCCGCGCCAGAATCTCGGATGCGGTCAGACCGCCCTGCACGGCATATATCATGGTCGCGAGATGCACCAGAACGAGCGGTGCCAGGATCATTGCCGAGATGCGCTGCAGCGCGAACAGCCACAGTTCGAGCCGTCCGCTCATAACCCACCCTTCAGCAGTGCGGCAAAGGTCTTGCGTTTCAACCCGGCAATCGACGCTGTCGGGCTGAGGCTCTTGGGACAGTGGCTCGTGCAGCCCTGCTGGCTGTGGCAGGCATGACAACCCGCATCGCCCGCCACCGCCTTGAGGTGCCCGTTCGGATCGGCGTCGCGCACGTCGTTGACCAAGGTCCAGGCGCGGTTCAGCGCCGCCGGCCCCAGATAATCAGGGTTCCACGCGACGACATCGCACGCGGCGTAGCAGATGCCGCAGCCGATGCATTCGATGCCGGCGCTGGCTTCCTTGCGCTCCCGGCTCGCCGGATCGACGTTCGCGAAACCGTCCAGATCGGCCTCGCTCGGCACGAACCGGGCCTTCGCGTCCCGCCATTTGTCGAAGAACACCGACATGTCGACGGCGAGGTCCTTGACCAGCGGGAAGTTGCGCAGCGGCTCGATCTCGATATGCCCGTCCTCGGCAACCAGATCGACATGGGTGCGGCAGGTCCAGCGCGGCCGGCCGTTTACCGTCATCGCGCAGGACCCGCACATCCCGACCCGGCAGGAGAACCGATACGACAATGTGGGATCAAGCTTGCGCTGCACGTAGGTGACGACGTCGAGGATCGTCTGGCTGGTTTGGTACGGCACTGCGAAGGTCTGGTAGTAACCGTCCTCGCCGCCGCGCCAGATATCAACTTTCAGCGTCTTGCCCGCTTTCAACGCTCCACCTTTCTGGTTTTTTTAGGACCGGTTAACTACCGGTATATCCTCCCTTATCGGGGCGGGGATGGCAAACGACTCTTGGTTGCGGTATAGTGAATCTTTAGTTCATCAAAATACTGCCATGATTTCTCTCAATCTACTGAATACATTTGTTAAATGTTCGGAAACGAGAACGTTTTCCGCAGCCGCTAAAGAACTGAATATCACGCCAACGGCGGTCAGCAAGAATATCCGGACCCTGGAGAGTCAGCTTGGCGTTACCCTATTCAGGCGGGCGCATCGCCGGGTGGCGCTGACCGACGCGGGCGCCTTCTATGCCGAGCGGCTGCGCGGCGCCTTTGAGCGCATCGAGGAGGCAACGCAAGCGCTGCTCGCCCGCGAACGGCGCGAAACGCTGACGATCTGCGCCTTCCCCAGCCTCGTCATGCGCTGGCTGATCCCGCGCTGGAGCGCCTTCAAGGACGCCCATCCTGACATCGACGTGCGCTATGCCACGACGATGGGGCCGGTCGATTTCGAGCGCGACGCGGTCGACGCCGTCATCCTGGCGGAAGACCGAGAATTCCTCGGCTACGATGCCGAATTCCTGTTTCGCGCCGAGCTCGTGCCCGTGTGCAGTCCCGCGCTGATCGATGGCCAACCGCCGCTGCAGTCGCCGCGCGACCTGCACCGCCACACCCTGTTGCACGCGCAGACCCGACCGAACGACTGGGCGCGATGGCTCGACGCGGCCGGCATCGGCGGCATCGACGCAACGCAGGGCATGACCCTGGAGAGCACGTCGATCGCCTACCAGGGTGCCATCGAAGGATTGGGCGTCGCGATGGGCATCCGGGAGCTGATCCCCCAGGACTTAGCGCGCGGTCTGCTTGTCACGCCCTTCCGGCATCTTCCCAAAGTGTCGCTGGACTATTTCCTCGTGGCGCCCGACCGCATGAAAGGCAACCGCAATCTGCAGCGCTTCCGCGACTGGATCGTCGCCGACGCACACGGAGCGTGAGCCCATCACCGGTTGCACGCTTGTGCACCCGTTCTCAATTGACTCTAAACCGGAATCTCTCTCTTATATAAGACATCGTTATAAAGCCAAGAACGGGATCAACCCGCACTTGACGGAAAATTGGAATTCCTGTTGGGTTGCTCGCCGTAGCATCCTTATCCGGCACAAAAAAATTGTCCGGCGCAACGGGGAGGAAGCATATCGTCGCCCCACCGGTTCGAATGGAACCAATGGGGGGGTATCTTTTACAGGGAGACAAAGATGAAAATGAAAACTCTATTCTCGAGCGTCGCGGTTTCGGCGCTCCTGACCGTTGGCGCCGCAGGATCGGCCGCCGCGGAAACCAATACGGTGCGCCTGGCGCAGCAATTCGGCCTGCTCTACGTCCCACTGCACGTCGTGCTGGAACAAAAGCTCGTCGAAAAACATACCGCTAAGGCGGGTCTCGGCAATCCGAAGATTCAGCTTTTCAAGATTAGCGGCGGCGCCAACATCAATAAGGCTCTGCTGGCGGACACGATCGACTTCGGATCGCACGGTGTCGGCCCGGCGCTCAAGCTCTGGGGCAAGACCAAAGGCCGCTTCAAGATTGCGCTGTCGATGGCCGATATGCCGTTGAAGCTCCTCACCAACGATCCGAAGATCAAGAAGATCGAAGACTATCTGAATGCCAAGGATCATAAGATTTCGACCCCGGCAGCGAAGGTTTCAATTCAGGCGGTGACACTTCAAATGGCCGCTCAGCGAATCTGGAACGAACCGAACAAGCTCGACCACCTCGTCATTTCGATGAAGCACCCGACAGCACTCGCCGCAATGCTTTCCGGCGGACAGGCTGTGAAAAGCCATTTCGCGACGCTGCCCTATTCCTATCAGGAGCTGCAAAGCGGCAAGGTATGGAGAGTGACGGATTCTTATGAAGTTCTGGGTGGCCAGCATTCCGTTCTCGTGATGAGCGCCAGCAAAAAGTTCAAAGACGATAACCCAAAAACCTATCAGGCGGTTATCGACGCATTCGCAGAAGCGTTCGCTTGGGTCAACGCCAACCCGGACAAAGCGGCGGCAACCTATATCCGCTACACGAAATCGAAGCTGCCGGCGAAAACAGTGCAGGCTCTGCTTCACGACAAGGGTGAGTTGGACTTCTCTATGGTGCCGAAACACACCATGAAGTACGCGGATTTCCTGAATCAGATCGGCGATATCCCGAAGGCAGCCAGCTGGAAGGATTATTATTGGGATAACAACTACCAATTCAACGGTAGCTGACCCAATGAACGACACAGCGACCGGAACGGCGGGGCAATCCCCCGCCGTTCCAACTGTTGAGCCGATTCTCGACGTCTCCGGGGTCACGCTTCAATACAAAACAAAAGAACACCTGATTACCGCCACCTACCGGGTGGATTTTCAGGTTTTCCAATCCGACCGTTTTGTGCTGCTCGGCCCGTCCGGCTGCGGCAAGTCGACCCTGCTCAAGGGTGTGGCCGGCTACATGCGGCCGGTTGAAGGCACGATGAAACTCAAAGGGCGGGTTATTACAGAACCCGGACCCGACCGGGTCATGGTCTTCCAGGAATTCGATCAGCTTTTGCCGTGGAAGACCGTCAAACAGAACATCACCTTCGCGCTCATGAACGGCGGCAAATGTTCTTCCAAGCAGGAAGCCAACGATGTCGCGATGGAATACATCTCCAAAGTTAAATTGGAGCGGTTTGAAGATACCTACCCGCACATGCTGTCGGGCGGCATGAAGCAACGTGTCGCGATCGCGCGCGGCATGGCGATGGAGCCGGATATCTTGCTCATGGACGAGCCGTTCGCCGCACTTGACGCCCTGACGCGGCGGCAGATGCAAGAAGAACTGCTGCAATTGTGGGACGACACCAAGTTCACCGTGCTGTTCGTCACGCATTCCATCGAGGAAGCGGTGATTATCGGCAGCCGGATTCTGATCCTGTCGCCGCATCCGGGACAGGTGAAAGCGGAACTCAATGCCCACCAGATGGGGCATGGCGATGTCGGCGACAAAGATTTCGCTCAATTGCAGGAAAAAATTCACGCGATGATCTTCGCGGACCGGGTGCTTGAAGACGAGACCTTGCCCAATGGCTGATCAATCCGTGACGTCTAGCGGGATCTACGTTCGATCGGAGTTCGTGAACGAGATCGGCGTCGCCGGCACCGGCGAAGTCGAACGCAGGCTGTCCGTATTCGAGCGTATTACGAATATCGATCCGCTGCGGAAATTCACCATCCTGATCATTATGGTTGTGGTCTGGGAGCTCTATGCGCGGATCGGAAATATCAACGAGCTGATGTTCCCGACATTCTCTGCCACGGGTGCAGCGCTCGTCGATGCTCTGGTCAATGCGTCCTTGCTGGTCAATGTGTGGAACTCCTTAAAGCTCCTGCTGTCCGGTTACGCCATCGGCATATCCATTGCCGCCGTGCTGGTTATCCTGGCGGTTGGCAGTCGAATTGGCAGCGATCTGCTTACCACGTTGACGGCAATGCTGAACCCGCTGCCAGCAATTGCCCTGCTGCCCATGGCGATGCTGTGGTTCGGTCTTGGTCCGGGCGCGATCATCTTTACGCTTCTACATTCGATTATCTGGCCCGTCGCGCTGAATACCCATTCCGGCTTCCAGAGCGTGAGCGAAACCTTGCGCATGGTCGGCGGCAATTACGGGCTGAGGGGCCTCAAATACATCTTTAAGATTCTGGTTCCGGCGGCATTCCCCGCGATCCTTACTGGGTTGAGGATTGGCTGGGCATATGCTTGGCGCACGTTGATTGCGGCAGAACTCGTCTTCGGCGGGCAAGTCGTCGACACGTCGGGGCAGCTCGGCGCGGAGGGATCGACCTCCGGTGGTCTCGGCTGGATCATTTTCGAGAATCAAATGGAGAACCAAACACCCTACGTGTTTGCGGGACTGTTCATGGTCATTCTCGTCGGTATCACAATTGAAAACGGTTTCTTCCGTAACATCGAAGAACGGACGGTTCGCAAATGGGGCATGCAGAAATCCTAATCTGCCCTGTTGGCAAGGAAACGCAATGAGCGAAAACGCTGTAGAAACATATGTCCGGCCGGAATTCGAGAATAAGGATCTCGGGAAGGCCCTGGACGTCGACGTCGAACGTCCGCTTTCGGTCTTCGAACGGATCGCGAATATCAACGCCGTCCGCAAATTCAGCATCCTTCTCGGCCTGTTGTTTGCGTGGGAAGCCTATACGCGGCTTTCCGGTGTCGAACCGTTGCTGTTTCCGAGTTTCAGCACCAGCGCCGAAGCGTTATGGGAGACCATTCTTACCGGCGAGATGCCAGCAAAGATCTGGGTGACGGTAAAGATTCTGCTGGTCGGCTACGCCGCCGGTCTCGGTTGTGCCGCCGTGTTGCTGATTTGGGCCGTGCTGACGCGCGTCGGCAGCGACGTGCTTGCCACGCTGACTTCGATGTTCCAGCCCCTGCCCGCGATCTCGCTGCTTCCGCTCGCGATGCTTTGGTTTGGCCTGGGCGCATCGAGCCTCGTGTTCGTGACCATCCACTCCGTGCTGTGGGCCGTCGCGCTCAGCACCCATGTCGGTTTCATGGGTGTCAGCGAAACCTTGCGGATGGTCGGCCGGAATTACGGGCTGCGCGGCATTCCCTACATCTTCAAGATTCTCGTACCGGCCGGATTCGCGTCGATCCTGATCGGCCTCAAGGTCGGTTGGGCCTTTGCCTGGCGCACCCTGATCGGTGCCGAGCTGGTCTTCGGCGCGCTTTCGGGTTCCGGCGGGCTGGGCTGGATGGTCTACGAAAAGGGTGAAAATCTGGAGACGACCTACGTCTTTGCCGCCCTGTTCATGGTCATCGTCATCGGTCTGCTGGTGGAGAACGTGATTTTCCGGAACGTCGAGCTAAGGACGATCAGCAAATGGGGTATGCAGCGTTAGGGGGACTTTGGGAGTGGGCAGTTGATTTCCACATTCCCACCCCGTCATCCTCAATCCCTACCCCGTCATCCTCGACTTGATCGAGGATCCAGTCCGCCGCCTGGATTTTCACCGTCCCAATTGAGGTTCGCTCCGAACGCTGGGGCCCTCACTTCACAATGCATAGCGCCTGCTTCCATGCGAAACTCTGCAAATGCCTTTCTACGTTTACATCCTGGCAAGCCAACGGAACGGCACTCTGTATGTCGGCATGACCAACGATCTCGCGCGGCGTATCTACGAGCACAAAGAAGGCCTCGCCGAGGGATTTACAAAGCGCTATGGCGTCAAAACATTAGTCCATGTTGAGTCGTACGACCGAGCCGAAGATGCCATTCAACGCGAGAAACAGTTGAAGCATTGGAACCGCCCATGGAAGGTCGCGCTGATCGAACAGAACAATCCTGATTGGGAGGATCTTTACGAACAGTTCTGAAGCTCCACCGTGGCCTGGATCCTCGATCAAGTCGAGGATGACGGGATTTGTGTTGAGGATAACGAGGTGGGGTGTTGGGGATGACGGGTTTTGTTGGTAGATAAGGGGTCACACCAAAAGCGATTGACCGCCCGTTGGAAGGAGACACCATGACCCTATCGCTCAAACCCATGACGACCACGTCGTTCGTGACGGAAGTCGTAAATGTCGATCTTTCCCAGCCGGTCGATGCGGCGACAGCCAGCGCATTGCGCGCGGCGATCAATCAGCACTCCATCCTCGTCTTTCGTGGTCAGACGATCGACAACGACCAGCACGTCGCGTTCAGCCGTAATTTCGGCGACCTCGAAATTCACACCGTGAAGCAGTACCTGCTGCCGGACTATCCGGAGATCATCGCGCTCGCCAACCGTGGCGAAAATGGCACCACGCCGATCGACAATGGCGGCGCCTATTGGCATACCGACATCTCCTACAAGGCCAAGCCGCCGATGGGATCGCTGCTCTATTCGCTCGAGGTGCCGCCGGAGGGTGGCGATACGCTCTATGCCGATATGTATGCCGCCTACGACGCGTTGAGCGATGCCATGAAAGAGAATCTGGAAGGTCTCCGTGCCGTGCATGGTTACGAGGCCCGGTTCTCCCGGATGGGCGAAGGCGGCAAGCGCCCGAAGCTCAGCGCGGAGCAGTTGGCGGAAGTGCCGGAAGTCACCCACCCCATCGTCCGCACCCATCCGGAATCGGGCCGCAAGGCGCTCTACGTAAACGAAGGGTTCACCCTGGGCGTCGAGGGTCTGCCTTTGGACGAAGGACGTGACCTGCTCGACGCGTTGAATGCGCACGCCACGCAGCCGCAATTCATCTACGCGCATCACTGGCGCGCGGGCGATCTGGTATTCTGGGACAATCGCGCGACGATGCACTGCGCAACGGACTATGACACACGCTACGCCCGCACGATGCACCGCACGACGATCCAGGGCGACATCCCCGTTTAGGCCTGCTCCATGCGTCCGGACGCGGAGATCGCCCACTCCGCGCGGACATCGGGGTCCGTTTCCTTGACCAAGTGAGCATCCCGAAACTCGCAGAACGTGTCATCCGGCAGCAGTCGGCCCAGCGCCCAAACCGCCATCGCGCGGACCAGCGGCGACGCGTCCTCCAACAGATCAACAGCCACCGGTGCCGCGTCTTCGCTTCCGCTGTTCCCTAGTGCAATCAAGACATTCCGGACAAAGCGGTCGCGGCCGGTCCGCTTTACCGCCGTCCCTGCAAACAGCGCCCGAAAGGCGGTATCGTCGAGCTTCGCCAGTGCGATGAGTTTCGGCGCGGCCAGCGCATCGCGTTTCGCTAGCGCCGGTTCGGTCGACGGTGCGGCGAATTTGTTCCAGGGACAAACCGCCAGACAATCGTCGCAGCCATAAATCCGGTTGCCCATCTTGGGCCGCAGTTCGCGCGGAATATGTCCCTTGTGTTCGATGGTGAGGTACGAAATGCAACGCCGCGCGTCGAGCCGGTAGGGTGCGGGAAACGCGTTGGTCGGACAGATATCGAGGCATTGCGAACAGGTGCCGCAATGATCCGCTTCGGCGGTATCGGGCGGCAATTCCAGGGTCGTGTATATTTCGCCTAGAAATAACCATGAACCATGGTCCCGCGAAACGAGGTTGGTGTGTTTGCCCTGCCAGCCGACGCCAGCGCGGCCCGCCAGCGGTTTCTCCATGACGGGCGCCGTATCGACGAATACCTTGACCTCTTCGGCGAAGTGCCCGTGCATCCAGCGCGCTACCCGTTTCAGCCGCTTCTTCACGACATCGTGGTAGTCGCGGCTTTGCGCATAAATCGACACCGCGCCGCGGTCCTTGCGCTCGAGGATGTCGAGCGGAGAACGATCCGGGCCGTAATTCATCGCCAGGACGACAACGGTGCGAACGTCCGGCCACAACGTGCGAGGATCGACGCGGCGGTCCGCTTTCGCCTCGAGCCAGCCCATATCGCCATGCCAGCCGGCCGATAGAAATTCTGTCAAACGCCGCTTCGCTTCCGGCCCGGCATCGGGCGCGGCGAAACCGACCGCGTCGAAACCGGCCGATAGTGCGTAGTCGCGGACTTCCTGCCGCGCGTCCGCCTGCGATTTGGGTTTACTATCCGCGTCCACGGTAGGGCGGAACCCCCTGGTCCGGGATCCAGATATCGTCGGGCGCCGGACCCGTCTGGTAGAAGACGTCGATGGGCATGCCGCCGCGCGGATACCAGTAGCCGCCGATGCGGAGCCATTGCGGTGCAATCGCCGCTTCGATCTTCTGGGCGATGGCGACTGTGCAATCCTCATGGAAAGCGCCGTGGTTGCGGAACGAGCCGAAATAGAGCTTCAGCGACTTGCTCTCGACGATGTAATCGCCCGGCAAATAGTCGATGACGAGATGGGCGAAATCCGGTTGTCCGGTGACAGGGCAGATCGAAGTGAATTCGGGACAGGTGAAGCGGACGACATAGCGGGCGCCTGGCTGCGGGTTCGCGACCTTCTCCAGCACCGCCGCCTCCGGCGATTCCTGGAGTTCCGATTTGCCGCCGAGTTGTGTGAGCGATTCAGTGTCCGTCATGACCTTTCCTTACAGAGACCTCTGGGAAATAATGAAACCGAATCGCCGTCCACCCCCACCCATCCTCCCCCCTCAAGGAGACCTCTGCGAAACGGGTTCAGGATCGGAGATAATCGTTGGGTTTGGAGGTTGGTGCATAGGTTTGGCGGTTTTTCGCGTTGGGTTTTGGGACGCTCTTGACGAGATCGGCAAGGGACGGTGTCAGGGCATAAGAGTTTCGGCACGTCTCAGGTTCATGGCGATGCACAGGAGATGAAGGTGGGACTGGTTCTTCTGCATCCCCCTGTATCGGGCCCGGCGGTATCGGTAAGACCGCTTCAGAGTTCCGAACAGGCGCTCGACATTAGCGCGGATCGGGGAGATCAGGCGGTTGCGGACCTGTTGCCAGTGCGGCAGCGCCGGTTGGTTCTTATGGCTGCGGTGCATGATCCGGTCCTTGATGCCCCTCGCCTTGAGGCGCCGGCGGCGCTCCTTGTGCTCATAGGCTTTGTCAGCATAGACCGCCCGCTCGTCGCCCTGGATCAGCGCGTCGGCCACTTCGCTCTCATAGGTTTTGGCCGACGTCATCATCGCATCGCGGATCAATTCGGAGCCCTGATCGACGGCGATATGCGCCTTGTACCCGAAATAGGCCGTGCGCCCGCGCCGCGTCCAATCGGCATCCGGATCGAGCGCCGAACGCCCGCCGGAAACACCGGACGGCCGGCTGACCGAAGCCTCGATCAGGGTGGCATCGATCAGTGTGCCCGTCTTCAGCATCAGCCCGTGACGCTCCAACTGCCGGTTCGTTTCCGCCAGAAGCTTCGCCGTCAGTTTCCTCTCTGCCAGCGCCGCCCGGAAGCGCACGAACGTCGTCTCGTCCGGTGTCTCGTCGCTCAACGAGAACCCGCAGAACCGTCGGAACGACAGACGATCCCCCAACGCCTCCTCCAGGTCCGGGTCGGAAAGACCATACCATTGCTGCAGCAAAACCGCCTTGTACATCGACAGCGCCGGATACCCTCTGCGCCCCTTCTTCGAGCGAACCGACTTCAGGAGCTTCTCGAAGCGAGACCAGTCGAAAAGACCTTCGATACGCTCCAGACGTTTATTCGAACCCGCACCCGGCGCCACAAACGCATCCGCAAAGCCACCCTCACCAACCCGCTTCTCACCCATCAAGACCTCCGTCATAGCGATCACTCTAAAGAATCACCGTTTCGACAAAGTTGCTACCCATTTCGCAGAGGTCTCCATCAAGGGGGAGGAGAATAACCTATTGATCTATCTAAATTATCCCTTCCCCCCTTGCGGGGGAAGGCTAGGATGGGGGGTGGAAACAACTGCGTTTTTCTATCTCACGGAACTCTCTAAAGCGGCTCGATATCACCGGCCGCCTGCATCTCGCGGAACGCCGTGGCGAACTCGCTCAGCGAGTCGTTTTCAATCGCGCCGCGCAGCGCCGCCATGAGCTGTTGATAATAGTGCAGATTATGCCAGGTCAGAAGCATCCCGCCGAGCATCTCTCCGGCGCGATGCAGATGATGCAGATAGGCGCGGCTGTGTGCCGTACAGGCGGGGCAGGCGCAGCCTTCTTCGAGCGGCCGTGGATCGTCGGCGTGCCGCGCGTTGCGGATGTTCAGGGAGCCGCGCGCCGTATAGGCGCGGCCGGTCCGGCCCGACCGGGTCGGCAGGACGCAGTCGAACATATCGATGCCGCGCAGTACGGCACCGACGATATCGTCCGGCAGCCCGACCCCCATCAGATAGCGCGGACGGTCTTCGGGCAGGTGCGGCACGGTCGCGTCGAGAACGCCGAACATCGCTTCCTGTCCTTCGCCCACCGCGAGCCCGCCGACCGCATAGCCATCGAAGCCAATATCGAGCAGTGCCGCCGCCGACTCGGCGCGAAGGTCGTCGTAGACGCTGCCCTGCACGATGCCAAACAGCGCATGCCCCGGCCGTTCGACGAAGGCCTCCTTGCTGCGCCGCGCCCACCGGGTGGACAGCGCCATGGAATCCGCCGCCTCTTTGTGACTTGCACCGTCCGCGGTGCACTCGTCGAGCACCATGGTGATATCGGCGCCGAGAAGATGCTGGATTTCAATCGAGCGTTCCGGCGTCAATTCGTGGCGCGACCCGTCGATATGCGAATGAAACGACACGCCCGCTTCCGACATCTTGCGCAGCTTCGCCAGCGACATGACCTGGAAGCCGCCGGAGTCGGTCAGAATAGGTCCCCGCCAATCCATGAATTTGTGCAGGCCGCCGAGCCGCGCGATGCGTTCCGCGCCGGGCCGCAGCATCAGATGATAGGTGTTGCCGAGCACGACCTGCGCGCCGGTGCGGCGCACTGCCTCGGCCGTCATCGCCTTCACCGTGCCCGCCGTGCCGACGGTCATGAAGGCCGGCGTGTCGATCACGCCATGCGCGGTCTGCACGCGGCCGCGCCGGGCCGCGCCCTGCGTTGCGATCAACTCGAATGAAAAATCTGTATTGCTCATGTCGGTGCCGCTTCCGGCGTCAACAGACAGGCATCGCCATAGGAGTAGAAACGATAGCCGGATTCGATGGCGTGCCGATAGGACGACTGCATGCGCGCCAGTCCCGCGAAGGCGGAGACGAGGACGAAGAGCGTCGATCTCGGCAGATGGAAGTTCGTCATCATCAAATCGACGCCGCGGAACCGCCAGCCCGGCGTGATGAACAGGTCGGTGGTGCCTTCGAAGGGCTGCACGATGCCTGCTTCATCCGCCGCACTCTCCAGAAGCCGGACGCAGGTCGTGCCCACGGCGACGATACGGCCGCCCGCCGCGCGCGCCGCGTTGATCGCCGCCGCTGTGTTGCTATCGATCACCCCATATTCCGAATGCATGCGATGATCGCTCAGTTCCTCCACCTTCACTGGCAGAAACGTGCCGACGCCGACATGCAGCGTAATACGCGCGCAGCCGATACCCGCCGCCTTCAACCGCGCCAGCAAGTCCGGCGTGAAATGAAGCCCCGCCGTCGGTGCGGCAATCGCGCCGTCCGTGGCGGCGAACATCGTTTGATAGTTTTTACGGTCAGCCGGCTCGCCTCCGCTGTCGCGGTGAATGTAGGGCGGCAGCGGCATGGTTCCGTGCCGGTCCAGCGCCACGACGAACGCCGCCGCCGGCATGTCGAACGCCAGCACGACGTCGCCCTCCGGCCGCTTTTCGGCGACATCTGCATGGAACTCGTCGGCGAAGACAATCCGGTCGCCGACCCGCAGGCGACGGCCCGGTTTGGCGAAGGCAAGCCAGCGTCCGTCGCCGGTGTCGGTATGCAAGGTGACTTCAACCGTGGCATCCCCTCGCTTCCCGGACAGCCGGACGGGCATTACCCGGGTCTCGTTCACGACGAGCAGATCGCCGGACCGCAACAGCGACGGCAAATCCACGACCGTGCGGTCCTCTAACCCGTCGCCGACAGCAAGAAGCCGCGCCGAGTCGCGGGGCCGGGCGGGCTGCTGCGCGATCCGGTCGCGCGGGAGATCAAAATCGAATTCGTCGAGCCGCATTCAGTCGGCGGCAGCGGTGACGGGACGGATCCACGCCAGCAGCACCCGGAAGGGGATCAGCATACAGGCGGCAACCGCGAACTTCACGACGAGATCGCCCAGCGCCAAGGTCTGCCACGGCACGGCGGTGCCGGCAAACGCCAGCGAGAAGAACAATGCCGTATCGAGCGTCGAGGCGATGGCCGACGATCCCAGCGGCGCCTGCCACCAGGGCCGATTGCGCAGCCGGTCGAAGACGAACACGTCGCAGAGCTGGCTCACCAGGAACGCCGTTCCGGAGGCGAGGGCGATGCGGGCATCCACCAGCATATAGGACAAGGCAACCGCAATCGCGAAGCCGACATAGACGACGCGGCGGGTATGCGCCGGCCCATAGGCGCGGTTGGTCAGATCGGTAATCAGGAAGGCGACTGGAAAGGTCAACGCGCCCCAGGTCAGCCAGTCGTTGATGGGAAACTGAACCCAATAATTCGAAACCGCGACAATCAGCGACATCGCCGCGATGGGCAGGATGAGCCCCATAAGCCTTGCTCCACAATAGTATTTGGCCCTGTCCCGGTGGCCGGCCAGAGCGCCGCTTTCTTATAGGGGCCGGTGCGGGCGCGCAACCCCACGGCCAAATCGTTAACATCGCCGTAAAAGCCGCCGCCGGTCAAAATACGGCAAATGCCGAGTATTTGGGTCAAATGGTGAAATACGCAACAATATTTCGCACGCTCGCGAACCACCTGTAGGCATGTCGATTCTTTGGTTAAAACCCGCGGTAATACACGAAAGTGTTAACGCCGCAACTTGCAAAATTAACGATGTTACACTACCTGTAAGACATGTATTTGACGGCTGCATTTGACTCAACTTCGATTCCGGCAGGCCCGTCCGAAGGGCGGCGGCAGTCAGAACCTGCGCCCGATTCCAGACGCATTACCCCGGTCAACGAAGGCGAAGAGTTGCGGGCCGACCGGCGCAAGACCGACCCCAATGAAAACAAACCCGCCGAGCGTCCTGGCCGCATCGCCTTTACGGCCAAATTCGGCCCCGATGCCGATGGCTTTCCACTGCAGCTGGTTAGCGGCGACGACGTTACTGCGGCGGAACGGATCGATTTCGAGGTTATCGCGGCACGGCGCCTGAGCCGGGAAGACCGGGAAGTCCTGCTGCGCGCGCAAGAGGCAGAAAGTGCGGTGAGCGAGACCGCTCGGCTGAAAGATGCCAAGGAAAGCACGGACGAAACGACCCGAGCCATCGAAGAGCGCGAACGGAACGCCGCGGAAGCCCGAACCGGTTCGACGGTAGATCTGCAAATATAGCGCCAACCGCGGCGTTAGAATCACAACAAAATTGGTCATGGGGAGGGGCGATATGCGCATCGCAATACTGGACGATTACCAAAACGTATCTCAGACACTAGCCGACTGGAGCGCGCTGGACGGCAAGGCGGATATCACCGTCTTCAACGCGCCGCTCGGCGATGAGGACGCGGTTGCGGCAGCCCTCGCCGGGTATGACGTCGTCGTCTGCATGCGGGAACGAACACCGGTGCCGGCAAGCCTGATCGAACAGCTCGACAGTCTGAAGCTCATCGTCACGACGGGCATGCGCAACCGGTCGATCGACACGGACGCGGCCCGTGCGCGCGGCATCCCGGTCTGCGGCACACCGGGTCTCGGTGCGCCCGCCGGAGAACTGGCCTGGGCGCTGATCATTTCCCTAATGAAGAACATCCCGGCCGACGACCGGTCGATGCGCAATGGCGAATGGCAACCCAACATCGGGCTCAGCCTCGGCGGCAAGACGCTCTCGGTGATCGGCCTCGGCAAGCTCGGCGCCTATGTCGCCAACGTCGGCCTCGCCTTCGACATGAATGTCGTCGCCTGGAGCCAGAACCTGACCGACGAGCGCGCCGCCGAAGTCGGGGTCAAACGGGTCAGCAAGGAAGAAGCCCTGTCGCAAGCGGACGTCCTGACGATCCAGCTTATCCTGAGCGACCGGTCGCGCGGCCTGATCGGCGCGCCGGAGCTGGCGCTGATGAAGCCAACGGCGTTTCTCGTCAATACCTCGCGCGGCCCGATCGTCGACGAGGCGGCGCTGATCGACGCGCTCCGCGAGAAACGCATCGCCGGTGCGGGCCTGGACGTTTACGACGTCGAACCGCTGCCGGTATCCCACCCGCTGCGGACGCTCGAAAACACGATCCTGACGCCGCACACCGGTTACGTCACGGCCGAAAACCTAAGCGGCATGTATCAAAGCGCCGCCGAGAATATCGCGGCTTTTATCGACGGCGACCCGATCCGCGTGCTGAACGGCTAACGGAAGCGCGACCGGCGCGCGATGCTTCCAGTTCGCCCCGAACCGATCGGCACGGCGGCGGGCTAGGCTTGGTTCGTTAACCCCGTCCGTCATCCCCAATCAAAGGCCGTCATCCTCGACACACCGCCCCGTCATCCTCGACTTGATCGAGGATCCAGGCCACGGTCGGAATTGCCCCTCCCCAGTGGAGGTTCACTCCGGGCATAGGAAGCTATTCTTCACAATGCAATCGCGCCGACGATCCGGGGTTCGGGGAAACGCCGCGTCCTGCATGGAAATGGATCCTCGATCAAGTCGAGGATGACGAGGCGGTGTATTGGGACGACCTGTAAATAGAACTCAGTCCGATTCGTCCTAAGCGCGGCCGACAAGCTGCTCGGAAATCATCTCGCGCAGCGTGTCCTCGAATGCCTCCAGGGTCTGATCGATGTCCGCGTCGCTGTGCGCCATCGAGGTGACGCCGCTCATATGCGACATCAAATCGACGCCGCGCTGGCGGAGGCCGTTGCGCATCGCATATAGAATCTCTGGTGCAATGCCCCTGATCTTTTCCGCGCCCAGATCTTCGACCGAGCCGTTCTCCGCGCCCTCGCCGAGATAGACATGGAAGGTCGACGCCTCGCCATAGACGGCACCGGCGACCTGATGTTCCTCGATGACCTTGCGCATGCCCGACCGCAGCCGCTCGGCCGCCGCGTCCGCCAGGCGGTTCGGCTCCCCCGTCTTGACCTGTTTCAGCGCCGCGGCGCCGGTTGCCGCGACGAGCGGATTACCGTTGAACGTCCCCTTGTGGGTAACGCCGGGCTTGCGGCCGCGAAACTCGTGCGTCGGGTCGAGCAGGGCCATGAATTCCTCGCGGCCGCCGACCGCGCCGCCCGGCATACCGCCGGTGACGATCTTGGCCATCGAGGTCAGGTCCGGGATGATATTGTCGCGCGCCTGTAGACCACCCGGGCTCCAGCGGAAGCCGGTGATCACCTCATCGAAGATGAGGACCGCATTATGCGCATCCGCGAGCCGGCGCAATTCGCCCAGCAGGCCGAACGGCAATGGCACGCTGCCATAGTTCGCGCCCGACACCTCGCAAATGATCGTGCCGATGTCGCTGTCCTGTTCCAATATTTCCGCGACACGCTGCGCGTCCGGCGGCGCGACGACAGTGGCCGCAACCGTCCCCGGCAGAATGCCAAGCGACGACGGTCGGTCGTACGGCGCCTTCATGCCCAGATCGACGAATTCGTGCCAGCCATGATAATGGCCCTCGAAGCGAAGGATTTTGTTTTTGCCGGAATAGGCGCGTGCGATGCGGATCGCCAGCATCGTGGCCTCGGTCCCCGAACCGACGAAACGTACCCGCTCCGCCGACGGTATAAGCTCTTGGATCAGGCC
Source organism: Alphaproteobacteria bacterium (assembly GCA_012103325.1). Taxonomy (GTDB): domain Bacteria; phylum Pseudomonadota; class Alphaproteobacteria; order UBA8366. The sequence goes on along the minus strand of WLWY01000009.1, from coordinate 36,278 downwards.
GGCCCACTCGACTTCAAGCGGATGGCAATCGGCGAAGAAACTGCCCTTCGCCGCCTGCTCCGTCACCGCCGAAACGACATCGGGATGGGCGTGGCCGAGCAGCAGCGACGCGCTGCCCATGGCGTAGTCGATATACTCCGTGCCATCGACTTCCCATTTGCGGGAGCCTTACGCGCGGTCGATATATTTCGGGAAGGGCGCCGCGAACCGGCTCTCGTGCGACACGCCGCCGGCCAGGGTTGTTCGGGCCTGTTCGAATAGGTGCTCCGATGAGTCGGTCATAGCGCACGTCTCCTTTTGAGAAATCCCATTGCCGTTTGCTCAACCCTAATGCAAACGGGGGCGGTTCTGCAAAATCCCGTATGGCGCATCCCGCGCCTCGTGGGGCATAGTTGGCGAAACAATTTCCGAACGACGAACCGCCACGCACCTTTCAAACAGGGACTCCGCCACCATGATACCATTGATCGGGTATGCCGACCGCCTTTCACTGCGCCCGGGCGAAACCATCGGCTTCAAGGTTTCGAGCCAAGGTCCCGCGCCCTACGACGCCAAACTCGTACGGGTGATCTGCGGCGACCCGAACCCGGACGGCCCCGGGATCAAAGAAAAAGACGTGCCGGCAGCCTTCGCCGGCAGCTACCCGTCGCGCGTGCAGACCCCGGTGCGCGGTTCCTACATCTCCGCGCCAGCGGATGGCCTCTCGCTCGAGAGCTTCACCGTCACGGCGGTGATTTGGCCGACGCGGCCCGACAAGGCGGACCAGGGCATTGTCAGCCGTTACGATCCCGACGGCGGCAACGGCTTCGCACTGGCGCTCGGTCCAAACGGTGCCGAACTGCGGCTCGGCGGCGCAGACTCGTTTCGCCTCGCCGTCGGCAAGCCGTTCCGCGAGCGCGCCTGGTATCAAGTCTGCGCCAGCTACGATGCCGCCTCCGGTGCCGTCACCGTCGGTCAGCAGGCGTTGGGCGAACCGACTCTGGTCGATGACAGTGGCACGCAAAGCGGCACGATGACTGACGCCGCGCCTAATGCAAACGCCCCGATTACGATCGCCGCCATCGGCGGCGCGCCGGTCGCGGGTCATTTCAACGGCAAGATCGAAGCGCCGGCCCTCTATGCCGGAGCGGTCGACCCGGAAACGCTGGAGACAGCCGCGCCGCTCGCGCGCTGGGACTTTTCACAAGAGATGTCATCGATGCGCGCCGTCGACACCGGCCCGAACGGATGGCATGGCGCCTTGGTGCAGGCACCGGCGCGCGCCATGACCGGGTCGAACTGGACCGGCGATGAGCGCAACTGGACGCACGCGCCGGAAACTTACGGCGCGATCCATTTCCACGAAGACGACGTCGCCGACTGCGACTGGGTAACCGACTTCACCTTCACGGTCCCGGACGATCTGCCAAGCGGTGCCTATGCCGCGCGCCTGTCCTGCGGCGATTACTGGGAAGCCATTCCCTTCTTCGTCTGCCCGCCGAAGGGCACCCGGACCGCCGACCTGTGCGTGCTGGTCTCGACCTTCACCTATGTCATTTACGGCAACCAGGCCCGCGTCGATTTCGGCGAAGACTGGAAACAACGGGCAACGGATTGGGGCGCGTTTCCCTGGAACCCGATGGAACATCGCGAATTCGGCCTGTCCACCTACAACCATCACACCGATGGCTCCGGCATCTGCCATGCGAGCTGGCGGCGGCCGATGCTCAACGTCCGGCCGGGCTACTTCCCGATCTTCGACGCCCGCGGGTCCGGCCTGCGTCACATGCCTGCCGACACCCACCTGACCGACTGGCTGGAGGAAAAGGGCATCGCCTTCGACGTCGTCACCGACTGGGAACTACATCACGACGGCGTCGATGCGATTGCGGGGTACAAGGCGGTGATCACCGGCAGCCACCCGGAATACCATACGACGGAAACCCTCGACGCGCTCACCCAATACCGCGACGACGGCGGCAATTTTGCCTATCTCGGCGGGAACGGATTCTATTGGCGCGTCGCGCTACACCCGGAAATGGATGGGCTGATCGAGGTACGGCGCGCCGAGGGCGGCATCCGCGCCTGGGCCGCGGAACCGGGCGAGTATTACCAAGCCTTCGACGGCAATTATGGTGGCATCTGGCGGCGCAACAACCGCCCGCCGCAGCAGCTCGCCGGCGTCGGCTTCAGCGCACAGGGCCTGTTCGAAGGAACCTACTACCGCCGCGCACCGGGCGCGGACGATCCCCGGACGCGCTGGATATTCGAGGGGGTGTCCGACGAGATCATCGGCGATTTCGGTCTCTCCGGCGGCGGTGCGGCAGGTTTCGAACTGGACCGTACCGACCGTCACCTCGGCACGCCGGAGAACGCGGTCGTGCTCGCCGTCTCGGAAAACCCACCCGGCCACTTCGTCCTCGTGCCGGAAGAATGGCTAACCCATGTCAGCACGATTCCCGGCGGCACGCACGACGAACTGACCCGCGCCGACATGACCTATTTCGACTGCCCCGGCGGCGGCGCTGTCTTCTCGGTCGGCTCGATCACGTTCTGCGGCTCGCTGTCGCACGACAATTACGACAACAACGTGTCGCGTATTCTGGAGAATGTGTTGAAGCGTTTCCTTGCGTAACATCCTCACGAGGATGTCACCAAAAAAACACCAACCGTCATCCTCGACTTGATCGAGGATCCAGGCCACGGTGAAACCTTAGAGCCGCTCGAAAATGTCCTCCCACTCGGGGTGTCGCGCTTAATGAATTCGACCTTCCATGCACGGTTCCAGTGCTTCAACTGCGCAATATGAAGTGTGATCCCCAACGTTGGAAGAGAAGCTAAACCGGCAAGGTAGCAATTCAGAAGGCGGACTGGATCCTCAGTCAAGCTGAGGGTGACGGAATGTGGGGTTGAGGATGACGGAATGTGGGGTTGAGGATGACGGAATGTGGGGCTGAGGATGACGGAATGTGGGGCTGAGGATGACGCAATAACGTGTTGGCTAACACCTCATCCCACATAACGCAGTTGCGTCATATACGATTACCACACCGCCGCGAAAGGGATAGAATACGGACTGCAGCACCATCTTAAAGGTTTCCCCATGAGCAAAAGCATCGACTATTTCTACACGCACGCTTCGCCCTGGACTTATCTCGGCTCAGTCCGGATTCACGAGCTCGCCAAGGCGGCCGGTGCGACGATCAATTATCGGCCGGTCAATCTGGGCAAGATCTTTCCGCTGTCCGGCGGCCTGCCGCTGGGCAAGCGCGCGGAGCAGCGCAAGCGCTACCGCATGTTCGAACTGAAGCGCTGGCGCGATCATCTGGGCGTCGAGATCACTCTGGAACCCGCCTTCTTCCCTGTCGACGACACCAACGCCAACCGTATGGTCATCGCCGCCGACAAGCAGGGGCTCGATACCGGCCGGCTTTCGAACGCCATGCTCCGGGCTGTCTGGGCGGAGGAGCAGAACATCGCCGACGAAGACACGGTTATCGCAGTCGCGAACGCGCAAGGCATGGACGGCGCGGCCCTCCTCGCGGCCAGCAAGTCGGACGAGACCGGCGCGGCCTACGACGCCTATACCGAAGAAGGGATCGAGCGTCAGGTCTTCGGCGCGCCGACCTACATCATTGATGGCGAACCGTTCTGGGGCCAGGACCGCCTGGACTTCGTCGAGCGAGCGCTCGCGTGGGACTGACCTATAAGGAGGCCTTTGCAAAATTGTGTTACCGACACCGTTTCACCCCCCATCCTAGCCTTCCCCCACAAGGGGGAAGGGATAATTCATTTAGATTAATAAGTTAGTCTCCTCCCCCTTGAGGGGCTGAAATGTCCATCAGAGGCATTTCAGGATTAAGGTGGGGGTGGACGGCGGCTCCATCCACAATTGCGCAGAGGTCTCTACAACCGAGACAGCCGGTCCACCACCAGCGCGTAGAATCCGTCGGAGTCGGCGCGGTCCATGACTGTCGCGTTGGGTGCGTTGCCGGTGACGCCCCACCAGTCGGCGACCGTCCGGCCCATGGTCAGCGGCGAATTCGTCTCGACCGCAAGATGCACGTCCTTGCCGCGGAACAGTTCCGGCTTAAGCAACCAGGCGATCACGCAGGGATCGTGCAGTGGCGCACCGGGATCGCCGTAGCGCTCGATATCGTGGCGGTCGTAAAAGGTGAGCATGCCGGTAACCGCCGCCGCGACAGGCGTTCCGATGGCGCGGATCGCGTCCAGCCGCGCCGGCGTCGTGATGACCGTGTGTGTCACATCAAGCCCGAACATCACCAACGGCGCACCGGACTCGAAAACCACCTGCGCCGCATGCGGGTCGGTCACGATGTTGAACTCGGCCATCGGCGTGCGGTTGCCGGGCCCGAGCGCCGCACCGCCCATGAACACGATCTCACGGATCTTGGGTACGATCTGCGGCGCCTTGACGATGGCGACGGCAATATTCGTTAGCGGGCCAAGCGGGCATAGGGTGATCTCGCCATCTTCCGCCGACAGGCAGGTGTCGATGATGAAGTCAACGGCATGACGATCCTGCAACGGCATGGCGGGTTCTTCCGGCAAACCCGATCCGTCGAGACCCGTCTGACCATGCACGGCTTCCGCCGTTCCCAGCGGCCGGATGAGCGGGCGCGGACAGCCTGCGAAGACCGGCATATCGGGCCGCCCCGCCAACACGCAAACGCGCCGCGCATTGCGCTGCGTCAAATCCAGCGGGACGTTGCCAGCCACGCAGGTAATCCCCAGCACCTTGAGCGACTCCGGCGAGGCAAGCGCCATCAGCAACGCGACAGCGTCGTCCTGCCCGGGGTCGCAATCGATAATGACCGGCCTCGGTGTCATGTGGACTTAACCCCTTAGCCTATCAGGCGGTCGAGAATTCGGCGTTGAGCCGATCCGTGATCAGCATGTGACCCGGATTATGCGTGATGGCAAAGGGCAGCTTCGCCTCTTCCATAACGGCTTGCGGGGTCACACCGCAGGCCCAGAATACCGGTACCTCACCCGGCCGGATTTCCGGCGGCGGACCCGAATAGGGATCGAGAATATCGTCGATGCCGATCATCGAGGGATCGCCGAAATGGATCGGTGCGCCATGGACATCGGGAAAACGCGAGGTGATCTCGATGGCGCGGATCGCATCCGGCGGCGTGAAGGGCCGCATCGACACGATGGTCGGGCCGCGGAACGGGCCGGCCGGTTTGGTCGGAACGTTCGTCAGATAGACATACGCCTTGGTGCCGTTCTCGATATGGCGCATCGTCAACCCGTCCTGCATCAGCGCTTCTTCGAAGGAATAGGAACAGCCGAGCACGAAGCCGACAAAGTCGTCTTGCCAGTAATCGGAGATGTCGTGCACCTCCCTCGTCGCCGTGCCGTGCTCGAAGATCCGATAACCGGATAGGTCGGTACGCAGGTCGATATCGTCACCCAAAGCCGGCACGCTCGGGTCGCCCGGTTCGGTCATGCCGATGAGCGGACACGGCTTCGGATTGCGCTCGCAGAATTTCTGGAAATCCTCGGCGTTTTCCGCCGGCAGGATGACAAGGTTGCCCTGGACGATGCCCCGCGCCATGCCCGTCGTCCGCTTGCGCCAGCGTCCCGCACGAACTTCCTCACGCAGAGTCTTCGCCGCCTGAAGCACCGACTCGCGGTCACCGCCACGCCCGATCATATCGTCCATGTTACGTCTCCCGTCTTTTCGACGGGCTCATCCTAGCATGGCGATGCGAATGTACTAGAAGCGGGAGAAGAGTTGCGTGAAGCCGGTGAATTGATCGTTGATCCCCATCGCCCGCAAGCCGTGCCAATAGGTCACCACATTGATGCTGATAACCGGCTTGTTGAGCCAGCGTTCCGCCTCGTCAGCAATATGGGCCATCGGCAGCGCCGCGCCGAACTGCACAAGGCATTCCACCTCCGGATCATCGATCGACTTGATCGCTCCGATCATGTCTTGTTCGGTAACGTGGGAATAGGTTGCCGGGCTGCCGCCCTGCATGTGCCCGTACTTCACGATCTCATATCCCAGCTCTTTCATGACGCCACCCATGCGCGGCTCGATCGAGGCGAAATACGGCTCCATGATGGATATTTTCTTCTTCACGCCATGCAGCTTCAACGCCTCGCGGACCCCGTCCACGGCGGTGGATACGCCGATATCCCGACCGGCGCGGTCCTTCATCCGCTGCTTGAGATCCTCGACGGACTGCAAGGTGCCGCCCCAGACCGACAGGGCGGATATGCCGAGCACGAGATAATCGGGATCGCAGGTCATCACACGGTCGACCGCATCGTCGAGCCCGGCGTCGATCAGCCGGATCGATTCATCGAAGCTGTCATTGTCGTGGATCTTGATATTGGGGATATGCATACGCCCGAGATGGTTTGTGACTCCGGGCGGCCGCATGCTGTCATATTCCGGCTGCACGACCGTATTCGTCGACGGCGTGGTGACCCCCATCTTCGCCCGATACCCCAGATAGTCTCCCATTCCGTTCCCCCCGTTATCCTGGACCCAGCGCCAACGCAGCGCGCATTCCCTAGTGTGATGATTCTGAAATTCGTCGCATTGAATGCGACTAACTTTAGGATCTGAATCACACTAGATTCAAATAGTTAGTGTGCTGATTCACGAGAAATTCAATCCTTTGAATTTCACGATCAGGACACTAGCGGCATTACAGCCCAAAGGCTGAGGCGTCGCAATTAACTTACAATCAGGCCGAATTCGAAGAACTAAAATTATGTAATCATAACTTTCGAACAACAATTCGTGCGATTGTCAAAATGGACTTTAATAATACTGAAACCGTATTCAAATAATATATTATGTTTCATTACGTCTGAATGGCACGAAGAGAAATTCAATGACTGTTTTCGACAATTCCTCATTCGATAATCATCAATCCGTCGTTTTTCATGCCGATCCGGATTCCGGGCTACGCGCGATTATTGCCATTCACAATACCGCTCGCGGGGCCGCCGTCGGCGGTTGCCGCATGTGGCCCTATGCCAGCGAAGACGAGGCGCTGACCGACGCGCTTCGGCTGTCGCGCGGCATGTCCTACAAATCCGCGCTTGCCGGCCTGCCCTTCGGCGGCGGGAAATCGGTCATCATCGGCGATCCGGCAACCGACAAGTCCGAGGCGCTGTGGCGCGCCATGGGGCGTTTCGTCGATTCCCTCGGCGGCCGCTACATCATTGCCGAAGATGTCGGCACGAGCCCGGCTGATATGGAGATCGTGCGCCGGGAAACCCGTCACGTCTCGGGCATTGCGGAAGGCGGCAGCGGCGATCCCTCACCGGCAACGGCATGGGGCGTGTTCGTCGGTATCAAAGCCGCGGTCCATGCCAGGCTCGGCCGCGACGATCTTAAAGGGATCGGCGTCGCCGTGCAGGGTCTCGGCCATGTCGGATACGAGCTGTGCCGCCTGCTTGCCGCAGAAGGTGTGGTTCTCTATGTCGCGGATATCGACCGCACGCGCCTTGCGAAGGCCGGTGCGGCGTTCGGCGCCACCTCCGTGGACCCCGGCGCGGTCTATGATTTGGATGTCGATATCTTTGCGCCCTGTGCGCTGGGCGCCGTCATCAATGACGATACGATACCGCGCCTGCGGGCCACGATCGTTGCGGGTTCGGCCAACAATCAACTGGCCGAAAGCCGTCACGCCGATGCGCTGGCGCAAGCGGGCATCCTGTATGCGCCGGACTATGCCATCAATGCCGGCGGCGTCATCAACATCGCCAACGAAGGTCCGGACTACAATCAGGCACAGGCGTTCGATCAGGTCTCCCGCATCTACGACACCTTGCTGGAAGTCTTTGCCCGCGCCGATGCTGACGGTATTTCGACCGATATGGCGGCGGAACGCATCGCCGCGCAGCGCCTGCATTCGAAAATCGACGAGGCGGCATAGGCCCCCCATACAAGTAGGCAACCCTAGTGGGCACAGTCTAACATATGGTAGCGCTACGATCCCCTATCCCGGTTTCTCGGCAGGAGAAGGTCCGCCGGCGATGCGGTGCCATCGGCAAGGACGTTCGACGCCCCGAGAGACCTGGATAGGCGACCCAAAGGGCGGCTTCCCGAGCTCACCGGCTGCGTTACGCGACGCTTGCGATGGCCCCGCATCGCGGCGCATCGCGCGCCTAACCGGTGAACTCGGCAAGCGTCGTAGCGCTACCATATGTTAGACTGTGTCCACCACCGGCTGTTATACTAAAGCCCTGTATTCGATGCAGTGTCGGGGACATCCCATTAGCAAGCGACTGACACCGGATGAGCAGGTTCGCTTTCACAATCTGCTCAAACTGGCCAAGGAAAGCCCCTTTCCGGGGGAGCGGGACAATGCGCTCGCCGCGGCGGAACGGCTTGCCTCGCGCCACGGGCTGACGCTTGAGGAAGCGGCGACCGGCGCCACGCAGTCGCAGACGGCGCAGCCCAATGCCGACACGTCGAAGTTCGCGCGGGATCTCGCCGCCTTCGTCCATATGACGGACTACCAGATCTATCTGGAAAAACAGCGGCGCGATGCGGCCCGTCAGGAAGCGGAAGAACGCGGCCTCGACAGAAAGAACAAGCGGCCCCCACCGCCACCGCCCCGTCAGGCCCGGCGCAGCAACGCCAAGATGGAACCGCACCGGCATGCCTGGACACTGGTTCGGGAAACGAAGATGTCCTATCAGGAAATCTCGAGTATTACGGGCCTCGACATCTATCAGGTTCTGCTGATGAAGATTCAGCTGTTGCGGGCTGCCTAGCGGGCTGCCTATTGCGGGTCGTGGCCCGGACGGGAACGTCGTATCGCAAGCGACAGAAGGATCACCGGTCCCAACCCCGCGAACACGATCGCCAGCGCCGCCAGGGCCGCCTCCTCGATCTGCTCGTCGCTCGCATACTGATAGGCAAAGGTCGCCAAGGTGTTGTAGTTGAACGGCCGCAACAGCAAGGTCATCGGCAGTTCTTTCATGGTCTCGACGAAGACCAGAAGCATCGCGGTCAAGGCGCTGCCGCGGATCATCGGGATATGAACGCGGCGCAAGGTCGCTGCCGCCGTCGCCCCCAAATTCCGGGACGCATCGTCCATGCTCGGCGTGATGCGGCTCAAACCGGCTTCGATCGCGCCGTGCGATACCGCCATGAAGCGAACGACATAGGCAAACAGCAGGGCGGCGATGGTGCCGCTGACGATCAAGCCGGTCGAAACGCCGAACAGCGCCGTCGACACGGCATCGACGGTTTTGTCGAACCATGCAATCGGCATGATCACACCGACTGCCAGAACCGCACCGGGAACCGCATAGCCGATGCTCGCGAACCGGGACGCCACCTTCACGACGGCACCGCCGCTCAAACGCGCGCCATAGTTCAGGAACAACGCGATCAAGAGCGCCAACGCCGCCGCGCCGGCCGACAGCAGAACGCTGTTTTGAACCAGTGCGACGAAGTTGTTGTTCAATGTCGTCTCGTAATTCGCGACCGCATAGCCGCCGAGGATCCAGGCCGGAACCACGAACCCGAAGATCAGCGGCATCGCACAAATGATTATCGCCGCCGTCGCGCGAACGCCCTTCAACTCGTAGCTCGGCAGCGACATATGGCGTCCCGCCGTTTCGTGAAACCGCTGATGCCGGCGGCCCGCCCTTTCGATCCCGATCAGCACCAGCACGAAGGCGAGCAAAACGGCCGAAAGCTGTGCCGCGCCCGGCAGGCTGTTCATGCCAAGCCAGGTGTTGTAGATGCCGACGGTGAAGGTCTGCACGGCGAAATAGTCCGTGGTTCCGAAATCGTTCAACGTTTCCATCAGGGCCAGCGCCACACCGACGGCGATGGCCGGCCGCGCCAACGGCAAGGATACCTTCCAGAAACTCCGCCAGGGCCCGTAGCCCAGCATGCGGCTCGCTTCGAGCACCGACATCGACTGGCTGAGGAAGCCTGCGCGGGACAGCAGATAGACGTAAGGATACAGCACCAGCGACATCATGAAGATGGCGCCGCCGATGGTTCGTATATCGGGAAACCAGTAATCGCGCGCGCTGCTCCAGCCGAATATGTCCCGCAGCACGCTTTGGATCGGACCGGCATATTCCAGCAGATCCGTATAGGCATAGGCGACCACGTAGGCCGGCATGGCCATGGGAATCAGCAGGGCCCATTCGAAAAAACGGCGCCCAGGGAACCGGCACATCGTGATGACCCATGCCGTGCATACGCCGCCGAACATGATGCCGGCCCCAACGCCGAGCATCAGAAGAAGGGTGTTGGAAATGTATCGGCCAAGAACCGTGGAAACGAGGTGCGGCCAGATATTCTCCGTCGGCAGAAACGCCAGCCCGAGAATCGCAACGACGGGCGAGACCAGGATCAGCGCCAGCACGACCGTGCCGACAGACCACGAATCAAACCGGATGCGCCAAGGCGCACCCGGTGTTGCCGCGCTTTCGCTAACGCTCATCCGCGGTCTCTGTCACGCATCATCGAATGTCTTATTGCCATCCGGCCCGGTCGATGATCCGCTGCGCCGCCGGACCAAGCCTGAACAGCTCCACAAGCGCCAAACCGTCGGCCTTGTAGTCGCCCCACGACTTGACTTCGTCGCTCCAACCGACGCCTGGCTTGACCGGATATTCATAGTTCTGGGCCGCATACATTTTCTGTGCAAAGCCATCGCTCAGGAATTCGAGCAACCGGACGGCATTGTCCCGATTCTTGGCATGTTTCACAACGCCTGCCCCGGAAACATTCACATGCGCGCCGCGATCGCCCTGATTGGGAAACAGGATTTGCAGGCTGGCCGCCCAATCCCGCTGTTCCGGGTTCTTCTTGTTGAACTTCATCTTGCCGAAATAATAGGTGTTCATGACCGCGATGTCGCAGACGCCTTCGAAGACCGCTTTGGCCTGCGCCCGGTCGTTGCCCTGCGGTTTGCGGGCGAAATTGGCGACGAGCCCTTTTACCCAAGCTTCCGTTTTCGCTTCGCCATGCGCGGCAACCATCGAGGCGACAAGCGCACGGTTGTAGTAATGGCTGCCGGTCCGCACACAGATCTTGCCCTTCCATTTCGGATCGACGAGATCCTCATAGCGCTGGATCGCGCCGTCGGCCACCCGCGCCTTGGAATAGGCGATAATACGGCTGCGCAGGGTCAGGCCGACCCATTCCCCTGCAGGGTCCCGATACTTAGCCGGCACATTCGCCTTCAATGCCGCGGAATCGACCGGTTGCAATAGCCCCGCGTCCTTGAGCGCCTTCAGCCGCGAAAACCCGGCTGTCAGAACCACATCCGCCGGCGTGTTCGCACCTTCCTGCTTAAGCCGCTGCAAAATGCCTTTCTTCGCATAGACCACGTTGACCGCAATGCCGGTATCCTTGGTGAACTGATCCAGGAACGGCCGGATCAGGAACTCCTGACGATAGGAATAAATATTCACTTCGTTCGCCGCGACCGCATCCATCGCGGGTACGGCAAATACCGAAAGAACGAATAAAAAGATTTTTGTTTTCTGCAACTTACGCAACCGACTCATTACTGACTCCCAAATTTGATCAGCCGCTATCCTCGAATTTCTTTATGAAGATGCGACGCATTCGCAATATGTAAAGCAATATCGTCACACTTTTGCTATTGCAAATCATTCTCATGTGACAGAATGTCGCACAATCGGTCCGCAGAAGGAAACGGTTACAGAGCAGATCAAGATTGGTTGTACCGCACTGGAAGCCCCACGCTTTGGTGGAGGTCAACGAAAATGATGCGATTCCGTCTCTATCAACCAAAGCCGTCATCCTCAAACACCAAGTCGTCATCCTCAACTTGATTGAGGACCCAGTCCGCCATCCGAAATGCCACCGTCCCCGTTGAGGTTTGCTCCGAACATATGAAGCTGTATTTCATGATGCATCGCGGCGGGACGGTTAGGCTAAGCGCGCGACAATCCGGAGGGGAGGACTTTTACGGACCCCTGTGCCAAATCAGCGTTTCCTGGATCCTCAATCAAGTTGAGGATGACGTTGTGGGGTGTTGAGGATAACGGCTTAGTGTTTGAGGATGGCGGCTTGGTGTTTGAGGATGGCGGCTTGGTGTTTGAGGATGACGGCTTGGTGTTTGAGGATGACGGCTTGGTGTTTGAGGATGACGGCTTGGTGTTTGAGGATGACGGGGCGGAATTTTCAATAACGGTGAACAGCGTATGCGATCCCCCCAGGAGCCGCGGGTTAAAAACCTCAGCATCGTTTCAAGTGATTGCCCTGGTTGGGTCGCCAAAGGCGATTCCAACAAACCCTGTTTTGCTCTAGCCCGCCTCGGTTACTCCGGCATATCCTGCAACGACAAAAGCGACGTATTGCCGCCGGCGGCTGTCGTGTCGGTGCTTACGGTTCGTTCGACCGCGAAGCGGTGCAGATAACGCGGGCCGCCGGCTTTCGGGCCGGTGCCGGACAGCCCTTCACCGCCGAAAGGCTGCACGCCGACAACGGCGCCGATCTGATTGCGATTGACGTAGATATTTCCAACGCCGGCCCGGTCGCGGATATAGGCGACCGTCGAATCGATCCGGCTATGGATGCCCAACGTCAGGCCATACCCAACCGTATTGATCGCATCGATCACCGCGTCGAGCCGATCCCGGTCGAAACGAACGACGTGCAGTATGGGGCCGAAGACCTCACGTTCCAACGTTTCGATACCGTCGATTTCAAACGCGCATGGCGCGAAAAACACGCCGTGTTCGGCATCGACACCCGGCGGCGTCCTTGCCAACAACCGCCCTTCCCCTTCCAGGCGTGCCGCATGCGCCTCCAATATCTCGCGCGCGGCGACATCGATAACCGGGCCGACATCGCTTTCCAGCAGGCCAGGGTCGCCGACTCGCAGCTCCGCCATGGCGCCCGTTAGCATAGCGATGATGCGGTCCGCGACGTCGTCCTGAAGGTACAGGACCCGCAACGCCGAACAGCGTTGTCCCGCGCTGCGGAAGGCGGAGTCGACCGCGTCGCGCACGACCTGCTCCGGCAGCGCGGAAGAATCCACGATCATCGCATTCTGCCCGCCCGTCTCCGCGATCAGCGGCACGATCGGCCCCTTGCGGTCGGCAAGCGTCCGGTTGATCGATTGTGCGGTGTCTGTCCCGCCCGTGAATGCAACACCGGAGATCCTCTCATCGGCCGTCAGGGCGGCGCCGATCTCCTCGCCGGACCCCGGCAGGAGATGCAGGATGTCGCCGGGCACGCCGGCTTCGTGCAGCAAGGCCACCGCACGGGCTGCGATCAACGGCGTCTGCTCGGCCGGCTTGGCAATCACAGCGTTGCCCGCCGCAAGTGCTGCAGCGATCTGTCCGGTAAAGATGGCGAGCGGGAAATTCCATGGGCTTATTCAGGCGAACACGCCACGCCCGAACAGCGCAATTTCGTTCCTCTCGCCGGTTGGACCCGGCAATGTCTGTGGCCGCATAAAATCCGCACCGGCACGCAAGGCGTAATAACGCAAGAAATCGACGGCTTCCCGAATTTCAGCGACAGCGTCGTCGACCGTCTTGCCGGCTTCCCGAACGGCGAGCGCCATGAGTGCCGCGCTATGTGTCTCATAAAGTGCCGCCGCCCGTTCCAGACACGCCGCCCGGTCGGCCGCCGGCACGCGGCCCCACTCAAGCTGAGCGCGTACCGCGCGCGCCAAGGCCCGATCCACATGATCCGGCGTCGCGTTGACAACCGTTCCGACAATACGGCGCCGGTCGGCGGGGTCGGTCACGGATACAGCATCCCCGGACTGGGCCTTACCGCCGATAAGCGGCGCCGCCTTCGCGCCATCGATCAGGCTTGCATCCATTGCCGCCGCGAGCGACCCGAGCACATTGAAGTCCGTCAGATCCGCGCCGTCCGAGTTGCGCCGAGCACCATAAAGCGCCGACGGCAACGGGATGCGGGGATGCGGTTTCGCATCGAGCCGTTCCGTCGCCTTGACCGGGTCGGCGATGATCGCGGAAATCGGCTGCCGCTTGTCCACGATCCGGTTCACGAACGAGGAGTTCGCGCCGTTCTCCAGCAATCGCCGGACCAGATAGGGCAGCAAATCTTCATGGCTGCCGACTGGGGCGTAGACCCGGCACGGCTGACCTGTGTCGCCGACAATTTGCTCGAAAAGCGGTTCGCCCATCCCGTGCAATCGCTGGAATTCATAGTCCCGCCGATTGCCGGCCCGGGTCAGCACCGACGCGACGGTATGCGCGTTGTGAGTCGCGAAGGCGGGATAGAACGCATCCGGCGCATCGAGCAGGCGCTGGACGCAGGCGAGGTAGGACACGTCCGTGGACGTCTTTCGGGTGAAGACCGGATAGCCGTCGAGGCCGCGTTCCTGGGCGGTCTTGATTTCGGTATCCCAGTACGCGCCCTTGACCAAACGAACGAAGAGCCGCCGGCCGCTCCCCCTGGCGAGATTGGCCAGCCAGTCGATAAGCGGCAGCGCCCGCTTCTGATAGGCCTGCACGGCGAGCCCGAACCCTTCCCATCCGGCGAAGGCAGGATCGCGCAACACCGCTTCGATGGCATCAAGGGAAATATCGAGCCGGTCCGCCTCCTCGGCATCCACGGTAAAGCCGATTCCGTGGTCCTTCGCCATCACGGCAAGCGACCGCAATCGCGGCACAAGCTCCGCCATCACGCGGTCCTGCTGGGCGAATTCATAGCGCGGATGAAGCGCCGACAGCTTGACCGAGATTCCGGGCCGGTCGAACGGGTCACCGCCCTCCGCTGCGGCGCCAATCTTGTCGATGGCAGCCGCATAAGCCTCGAAATACCGTTCCGCGTCGGCCATCGTACGGGCCGCTTCGCCAAGCATATCGTAGGAATACCGGTAGCCGCGCATTTCGGCTTCCTGCGCCCGCGCGAGCGCTTCGTCGATGGTCCGGCCCATGACAAATTGCCGGCCCAGGATACGCATGCCCTGTGTCAGCGCCTGCCGGATCACCGGCTCCCCGCCCCGCGCCACCACGCGGCCGAGCAAATCACCCGGATTGCGCCAGTCGAAACCGGTATCGACCGCCATCAGGCGGCCCGTCAGCATCAGGGCCCATGTCGAGGCGTTTACGAACAGCGACGGCGACGCGCCCAGATGCCGCTCCCACTGCGCCCCGCCGATCTTGTCTTTGATGAGGTCGTCGCGCGTGTCGGCATCGGGTATGCGCAAGAGGGCTTCCGCGAGGCACATCAGCACGACGCCCTCTTCGCTCGAAAGTTCGTACTGGTGGAGAAACGCATCGAGCCCGCCGGCGCCAGCATCGCTTTCCCGCACCGCCATAACAAGCCGGCGCGCCATCACTTCAACACGGTCCGTCGCATCGGCCGGAAGGCGCGCCTGCGTCAGGCAGGCTTCGACACAGGCGTCCTCGTCCATCCGGTAGGCTGCAAGGACTGCCGCGCGCAGCGCATCGAATTCGCGAAGAGATTCTCGAAACAGCATGGCGTTCACTGTAATCGCATCCTTTCGGCAGACAAGTACGATTGCGATGCAAGGTGATCGCTTGAAACGCACTGGAAGCCCCACGTCTTGGTAAAGGTCAACGAATAGACGCGATTCCGTCGCTATCAATAAAAGCCATCATCCTCAACACTCCACAACGTCATCCTCTACCCTCCACCGGTCATCCTCAACTTGATTGAGGATCCAGTCCGCCGTTTGAATTGCCACCGTCCCGGTGGAGGTTCGCTCCGAGAATCGGGGGCACGGGAACTGCGCCAGGACGATGACGCCTATCGAGCGCCGTAACCCGGGCCGGGAGGACCTATACGAAGGGCTCCAAGACTTCGTCGTTGTCTGGATCCTCAATCAAGTTGAGGATGACCGGTGGAGGGTAGAGGATGACCGGTGGTGGTGTTGAGGATGACCGGTGGTGGAGGGTAGAGGATGGCGGGTGGAATTTTCGACAACGGTGAACCGCGTATGCGATCGCCCTGGATTGCAATGGTTTCCATCTGCTAAGCCGCCCTTTATACCAAGTAGCGTTGATAGTGCGCCCTAACCTCCCGTTGCCCGGAGCGGCCATGTGCGGCATTGCCGGATTCCTCGAGCTTAAACGCCAGACCGGCGCGGACGACCTTGCCGCGGCTGCGCGCGCCATGACCGACACGATGATCCATCGTGGCCCGGACAGCGGCGATACATGGTCCGATGCGGATGCAGGCGTAGCACTCGCCTTCCGGCGCCTTGCCATTATCGATCTCTCCGCCTCCGGCGATCAGCCGATGGTTTCGGCCAATGGACGTTACGTCGTTGTCTATAACGGCGAAGTCTACAATTTTCAGGAACTGCGCGAAGAACTCACTGGCAAGGGCGCCCGTTTTCGCGGGGATTCGGACACCGAAGTAATGCTCGAAGGGTTCGCCCATTGGGGGGTCGAGGCAACGGTCAAACGGCTCATCGGTATGTTTGCCTTTGCGCTTTGGGACCGGGAGGAGCGGCGGCTCTGGCTCGGACGTGACCGTCTCGGCATCAAGCCGCTTTACTATGGCGAGTCGGACGGCCTGTTTCTGTTTGGATCGGAGTTGAAAGCCTTGCGGGCCAAGGAGGGCTGGCAGCCACGGATAGACCGCGATGCGTTGGCGTCTTACGCCAGGTTCAATTATGTCCCCGCCCCACAGAGCATCTATGCCGGTATCCGCAAACTGGAGCCGGGCACGCTGCTGTCCTACACCCCCGGCAGCGCGCCGGAACTTGTCCGATACTGGGATATGGCGTCGGTCGCAACGCAACCGCGCCGGGACATTGGCGATGCCGAAGCGATTGCCGAAGCGGAAGCCCTTCTCACAGATGCGGTCGCACGGCGCATGGTGTCGGATGTGCCGCTCGGCGCGTTGCTTTCCGGCGGAGTCGATTCAGCCACCGTTGTCGCCCTGATGCAGAAGTCCAGCACCCGGCCGATCCGGACTTTCACAATCGGTTTCCAGGAACAGGGCTTCGACGAGTCTGAACATGCCCGGGCCGTCGCGGACCATCTCGGCACGGAGCACACCGATATCGCCATGGCGCCGGGCCATGCGCGCGATATCATTCCACGGCTCGCGGACTGGTATGACGAACCCTTCGCCGATGCGTCCGCCTTGCCAACGCGACTTGTATCGGAACTCGCGCGGCGGCATGTCACGGTCGCGCTTTCCGGCGACGGCGGCGACGAAACCTTCCTCGGCTATAACCGCTACCATACGGCCGACGCGCTCTGGCAACGGATGCAGCATGCGCCGGCGCCGCTGAGACGGATGGCTGCCGGCCTCCTGGGTGGTGTTTCCGCCCGCCATTGGGACCGCCTATCCAAAATGATTCCGGCATCACGACGACCGAGTCTGGCTGGAGACAAGGCTCATAAACTCGCGGCAGCTTTGCGGGAAACCGACGAGGACGGTATCTATCGGTGCTTGGTCAGCCATTGGAACGAATCCATCGCCATCAACGGTTCGAACCAAAATGCGTCGGCCTGGGAGTCCGCGGGAGACATCACCGATTTCAGCGAAAGAATGGCGTATCTCGACACGATGACCTACCTCCCGGACGATATTCTGACCAAAGTCGACCGTGCCAGCATGTCCGTTAGCCTCGAAGCGCGCACCCCCCTGCTGGACCACCGGTTGCTCGAGTTCGCCTGGTCGCTGCCGAAGCGTATGCGACTGCGGAACGGTGAGCGCAAATGGCTCCTCCGTCAGGTTCTGCATCGCCACGTCCCCCGTACAATGGTCGAGCGTCCAAAAAGTGGGTTCGCAGTGCCCATCGCGGATTGGCTGCGCGGCCCGCTGCGCGATTGGGCGGAAAACCTGATCGATGAACAGCGTCTGCGCGAAGAGGGCTGGTTCGATCCCATACCTATCCGGCGCGCCTGGTCGGACCATCTGGCTGGCGACGGCAATCATTGGCAAGCGCTGTGGGGCATCTGCATGGCCCAGGCGTGGCGCGAACGCTGGGCCACCGGCGTCGAAACATGAGCCTTACCGGCGTAAAAATCCTCTACCTCGTCAGCGAGGATTGGTATTTCTGCTCCCACCGTCTGCCGATCGCCCGCGCCGCGCGGGACGCCGGCGCCGAAGTCGTGGTCGCCACGCGCGTGCGCGATCACTCCGCGCCCATTGAAGCGGAGGGCTTTCGCCTCGTACCCGTCGAGCTGTCGCGCAGCGGCCGCAATCCGTTGCACGACGCCCGCACACTCGCCGCACTGATCCGCCTCTACCGCCGAGAACGACCGGATATCGTCCATCACGTCGCTCTCAAACCCGCGCTCTACGGATCGATCGCCGCGTGGTTGACCGGTATACCCGGCTCGGTCAATGCGTTTGCCGGAATGGGGTTCGTGTTTATCTCCAGCGGACTTTTCGCGCGCGCGCTGCGTCCGCTCATTCGTGCGACGTTCCGGTTTTTGCTGAACCGCCCCGCCAGCCGCGTCATCGTTCAAAATCCAGACGACCGCGCGCTTTTCGAAAATACGATTGGGGTCGCGCCACACCGCATCACCGTCATTCGAGGGTCGGGCGTCGACATTTCCCGCTATCAGCCGCGCCCCGAACCATCCGGTGTTCCCGTGGCGGTTTGCGTGTCCCGCATGCTGTGGGACAAAGGCATCGGCGAGCTCGTCGCCGCGGCGCGCGTGCTCAAAGCGCAAGGAACCGCACTTCGCATTCGCCTCGTGGGACCGGGCGACCACAACCCGGCGGCGATCCCCAGCGCCGTACTGGCCGAATGGGCCGCGGAGGGTGTCGTGGAGGTCGCCGGCCCCAGCGACGATATCCCGCGCGAATACGCCAACGCGCATATCGCCGTCCTGCCGTCCTATCGCGAAGGATTACCGAAATCGCTGCTTGAAGCCGCTGCTGCCGGCCTGCCGATGGTCGCAACCGATGTCCCCGGCTGCCGCGAGGTTTGCTGTGATGGCGAAACCGGTATCCTGGTTACGGTTCGCACCATTGCACCACTTGCCAAAGCACTAGCGCGGCTGGCGGAAGATGCCGCGCTACGTAAATCCTACGGTGCGGCGGCGCGCCGGATGGCCGAGACCGAGTTTGCGGAAGAAATCGTCGTCAAGAAGACCCTCGCTTTGTACCGGGATTGCGTGGGCCTTCCCGATTCCACGAACTGCAACTAACAAACTTCGACGACGTCGTATTCTCGCGGCTCCGGTTTGTTGCTAATTGCCAAGATCTTTTTCTTCAGCTCGTGCGCAGCAAACGGTTTTGAAATATAGGCCGTCACATTGGCTTGAACGGCGGCAAGGATTTCTTCTTTTTTGGATCGGCCGGTCAACATGATGAAAGGAAGTTCGGGACGTCGAATTCGGACCTGCTGAAGCAGTTCCAAACCGTTCACTTCCGGCATTTCCCAGTCGGAAATGATCAGATCATAGACATCCAGATTCTTTCGCAGATCGTTAATCGCCTGCCGGCCGTCGCGGGCTCGCTGAATATGCGTTGCACCGGCGTCGCGGAGAACCGTATCGATCATTCGAATCATATCGACATCATCATCCACGATCAGAACCGACAGTCCCTTTTCCGACGACGCCGATCGTGCATTATGCATCGCATACTCCCCGGCGTACTACGCCATGGTTAACATCATTCACTGCAAAGATCATGGAAACACAATCTTAAGAAAGCGTTAGGGATTGATGGTCCGTAGACGCGCTTTAACCGGCTAACAGATCGAAACGGTGAGCTGTTTCGGAACAATCCGCCCAGTAATGGTCAGGATTTTCAACTGTAAGTCGCGTGCCTTGAACGGCTTCGACATATAGGCCGTCACTTGCGCATCTTTTGCGGCCAAGATCTCTTCGCTGCCCGAATTGACGGTCAGCATAAGAAACGGAAGCTCGGGACGCCGTTTTCGGACTTCCCTTAGCAGTTCGATGCCCGATATTTCAGGCATCTGCCAATCGGAAATGATCAAATCGTAATTATGGAGATTCTTTCGAAGATTATCGATCGCCTGCTTGCCGTTCCGGGCCCGGCCGATATTCGTGACCCCCATGTCCCGCAGCAGGGCCTCGATAAGCCGAGCCATATCGATATCATCCTCCACGATGAGGACGGATAGCGGTTCGGTGTCCAATGATGGACCGGCAGGCACCTTAAGCCACTCCCAAACAAGATGTCAGCACAACCCGCCACAACCGATGCGGGAAACCGGAATATCATGCGAAAATAAACCTAATAAATCGTAAGCAAGCGAATGTTGCTGCACTCTATAATCTGACAGGAGCATTATGGATAAGGTGGAGGATCGCGACGATGTCGTTAAGGATTGATCTGGCAGAACGGCTATGCCGCGCGCGTCTGGAAGGCACTACTGTCGCGATTGGAAACGGTGAAATCGGGGACTCGCGTGAGGCCGCCTACACAGTGCAAAGACAGGTGCATGCCTTAATCGGAGGCTCATTCGATAGCTGGAAGGTCGGGTCGACAAGCGCCGAGGCGCAGGCGGCGCTGGGCACGACGGAGCCGGGTGCTGCGCGGGTCCCGAAACAATTCTGCTTCGACAGCCCCGCGGCGGTACCCGTCTTCGCGGCGCACGACGTGAAGCTGGAGGCCGAATTTGCCTTCCAGCTCCGGACCGACTTGCCACCGCGCACAACGGATTACGCAATTTTAGACGTTGCGGATGCGGTGCTGGGTGTGGCGCCGGCGCTGGAAATCGTTGGCTCGCGTTTGGCCGGCGGCCTGACGGGCGCGGGCCGACAGGCAACGACGGCGGATGGCGGCGCCAATATCGCGCTTATCACCGGCACGTTCATCGAAGATTGGCGGCGCTTCGATCTGCCGTCGCACCGGTTGACGGTCTCGCTGAACGGCACCGTCCGCGCCGAAGGCGAAGGGCAGCGCGCGCTCGGCGACCCGCTCAACGTTCTGCTCTGGCTCGCCAACCACGAGCGGGAGCGGGACGGCCTCAAGGCCGGCGAAACCGTCACGACCGGGACCTGTTCCGGATTGCTCGACATCAAGGCCGGCGATACTGTCGTCGCCGATTTCGGGGATCTTGGCGCGGTTGAGGCGGCGTTCAGCGATGCCGGTTCATCGGGCTAAACCGATAGGCCTGCCCGCTCAAGCGCGATATCCAGCCGGTCCTGCCCCCAGAAGAGTTCGCCACCGACGATAAGGCTCGGTACGCCGAACACGCCCGCCTCATCCGCCTCCGCCCGAATTGATTCCAGCAACCTTGGGCCCACCCCTTCGAGAAAAGCCGGGAACCCATCCGCGTCGCATCCGCATGCGGCGAGCTGGGCCTGCACTGCGGAGACATCGTCCGGTGCGAGTTCACGGCTGAAGAACAGCGCGTAAACCGTCTCGATATAGGTTTCATGCACACCGGCCTGCTTCGCGTACAGCAGACCGATTTGGGCAACCGTGGAATCATACACTTTCTCGGGCCCGCGGATCGTCAGTCCAAGCGGCGTCGCGAACCGGCGAACGTCTCGGTACTGATACCGAATGCGGCGCTGCCAGCCGGGGTTACCGGCGCGGCCCGCGATATCCAGAGTGAAGGGAAGCCAGTCGAATTCCGCTTTCCCGGCGCGCGAAAACGCCAGCGCGCGATGTGCCGCGACGTATGAAAAAGGGCTTTTCAGGTCGATATAGAGAGGGATTGCGGTCATTTTTTTTGGCTCTTTCGGTTAAGCGCGAATCTCATCCAGCACCGGCAGGATGTGTTCGCGGAATAGGGCTGGGTTTTCGGACATCGGGAAATGCCCCATGCCTTCCATGATGACGGCCTTCGATCCTTTGATTCTCGAGGCCGTCGCTTCGGTGCGTTCCGGCGTGCAGGAGCAATCATACTCGCCGGACAGCAAATAGACGGGACAGCGGCCGGTATCGATTTGCGCCGAGCGGTCGTCGAAATGTCCGTCGATCCAATAGAAATAGAGATCGCCCTTGAAGATGCCCGGGCCGCCCTGCATGTAATGCCACAGCGTTTCATGGCGATATTCGTCCGGGCTTTGCGGCGCGACCTGTCCGGAAACGAAAGCGGCGCTAACCATACCGCCATGGATGTCCGGCCGGTGCAGCCATTCTGTCTCGTAATAGGGCTCCAAGCGGTCGGCGCCTTCCAGCGCAATCACCGCGCGGAAATCGTCCGGCCGCTCGAGCGCCAAATGCAGGACGATCCGCCCCCCCATCGAACACCCCATCACAACGGGCTTATCCAGTTCCATCGCCTGGCAAAAGGCGATCACCATTTCCTTGTACGACTCGGTCGTGAGTTGATATTCGCGATTTTCCCAGCCAGCCGGCGGGTTCGACTTGCCGTGCCAGGGCATATCGAAGGCGATGACCCGGTAATGATCGGTTATCGCCGGATCGCACATCAGGTGGCGGAACTGCCGCCCGTCCGACCCGGCCGTATGCAGACAGACCAGCGGCACGCCGCTGCCCGCCTCCTCGACATAAATGCGCACCGCCTCGCCCGCGACCGTCATGGTGAAATAGCGTCCGGTGATCGGTTCGAAATCGGGCATGCCTACGCCTCCCCTGCGGCGGCGCGGGGTGATGCCAGAACGTCTTTGAAATATTGCAGGTTCTGCATAAACGGCAGCAGATCACCGTCGAGCGTCGCCAGCCCTGCGGAAACCATATTGAACAAATCATGCCGGTCTCGCTTGGGCATCGGCTTCCAATGTTCAGTCCAAACATCGCGGCCGGCCCGGATGGCGAAGCTGACGGATTCCAACGGGAGGCGACGCTTCCCGACCGACATAACACGGCCTTCGCGCACGGCGACGATGTAATCCGTATCGCCGATACCGACCAAAAAATCCAAGCTCACATACCGGCCGCGCCGAACCAGCGCGGTATCGGCATTCACCTTTGCGGCAACATCCTCAATCATGTTCAATTCCTTCTTACTTGTCGGCACTGCTCAACGCCCTAAGAGCGGATCAAGGTTAGACGAACCCATTTTATGGGTTCGGATAATCTTGTGAATCCGCTCGCCATCAATAAGCTAGACCAGATTCACGCGATTGTTGGATCGCCGAAGGCGATTCCAAACAATCCCGATCTGGTCTAGTACTACCATCACGTTCACGCATCACACAGGGAGGGACGCCATGTCCATCAAACGCATCGACACCAACAAACTCATGAGCAAGGCCGTCATCAGCGGCGATACGGTCTATCTGTCCGGCCTCACCGCCAGCGACCGCTCGCAGGACGTCAAAGGGCAGTGCAAACAGATCCTCGACACGATCGACGACTACCTCGCGCAGGCTGGGACGAACAAATCGAAAATTCTGGCGGCGCAGATCTGGCTGACCGACATCGGCACCTGGGCCGACATGAACGAAATCTGGGTCGAGTGGATCGACCCCGCCAATCCGCCGGCCCGCGCCACGGTGGAAGCGAAGCTCGCGGTGCCCGATCTTTATATCGAGATCATGGTAACGGCAGCGCTCTAAGACGCCTGCGGAATATTGCTACAGGAACCGTTTCCACCCCCTTCCTAGCCTTCCCCCCTCAAGGGGGAAGGGATAACTCAGACAGATCAACGAGGTGTTCTCCTCCCCCTTGAGGGGGGAGGACTAAGGTGGGGGTGGACGGCGGCTCCATTCACAATCACGCGAAGATCTCGGCCGGGATGGGTATCTCCTTTAGATCGGGTCCCAGCTAAAGACGTCTTCCGAGCGGTCGAGCGGGTAGAAGTGCGCTTTCATCGCCGGGTAGGCATGCTCGGCGATCAATTCCGGTGTCCAGCCCTCGCCCCGGTGCACCGAGCGCAGCGGCCGCGACTGCCCCATCAGGAAGATCTCGTTGTTGCGGACGCCGAAGATCTGCCCCGACACTTCCGACGCCGCATCGCTGACCAGGAAGACTGCCATCGGCGCGATCTTTTCCGGCGTCATCTCCTTGATCTTCGCAACCCGCGCGCGCTGCACTTCCGTATCTTGCGGGATCGAGCCGATCATGCGGCTCCACGCAAACGGCGTGATGCAATTGGAGCGCACATTAAAGCGCGCCATATCCAAGGCGATCGACTTCGACAGACCGGCGATGCCGAGCTTGGCCGCGGCGTAATTCGCCTGCCCGAAATTCCCAACTAGACCCGACGTCGACGTCATATGCATGAAGCAGCCGGATTCCTGCGCGCGGAAGTGGTCGGCGGCGGCGAGGCTGACATTGAAGCTACCCTTGAGATGCACGCTGATCACGCTGTCCCAGTCTTCTTCCGTCATGCGGTGGAAGATCTTGTCGCGCAGGATGCCGGCATTGTTGATGACGATATCGATCTTGCCGAACTCGTCGACGGCCTGCTGCACCATGCGATGCGCGCCGTCCCAGTCGGAAACACTGCCATTGTTCATGACCGCTTCGCCACCAGCGCCGCGGATTTCGTTCACGACCTCGAAAGCCGGACCGCTATCCTCGCCCTCGCCGCTCACCGAGCCGCCCAGATCATTGACGACGACCTTGGCGCCGTGCGCCGCCATCATCATCGCAAAACCGCGTCCGATCCCGCGTCCCGCGCCGGTCACGACCGCGACCTTGCCCTCGAGCATTTTTCCGTCCGACATTTCTTTTTCCTTCACAAATTATTTCAATCCGATCCTGTCACGGCCTATACCAAAGGTCCCTGCGTTTAGTCGCCGCACCAATCCGGAATCCACCATGAATTACGAAGCGATCACATACGAAGTACGCGACGAGATTGCAATCGTCACCCTGAACCGTCCGAAGCAGCGCAACGCCTTCAATATGGCGATGCGCGAGGAGCTGTGCGACGCCGTCATGCGGATGCGCGAGGACGACAGCCTGAAAGCCGCGATCCTGACCGGGGCGGGCGGCGCGTTCTGCGCCGGCGGCGATCTCAAGGCGCTGACGGGAGACCGCACCACGGTTCAGTCTGCGCGAAAACGCATTCAGAACATCCATGTCTGGTTGCCGGAGCTGGTCAATCTGGAGCTGCCCGTTATCGCCGCCGTCGACGGACCCGCCTTTGGCGCGGGCTTCAACCTGGCGCTGGCCGCCGACTTCGTTCTCGCCACGCCGCGGGCACGGTTCTGTGCGGTGTTCGGACGCATCGGACTGGTGCCGGATGCGGGCGGCTTTTTCCTGTTGCCGCGGATCGTCGGCCTGCAGGCAGCCAAAGATATCGTCTTCACCGCGCGCACCCTGGACGCCGCGGAAGCCAAGGAACTCGGCATCGTATACCGGATTTACGACACGGATGCGCTGTTCGACAAAGCGATGGAATTCGCCGGGCACTTCCGACACAGTTCGCGCGAAGCCATCGGGATGTCGAAGAACATCCTCAACAACGCCTTCCATATGGACCAGAAATCGCTCGGCGAGATGGAAGGCTACGCGCAGGGCATGGCGCTGCACTCCGACTATCACAAGGACGCCGTAGCCCGGTTCCTGGAGAAGGAACCGCTCGCCTACGACTGGGACGCGCTGGAGCGCGAGGTAGGCGGCGATGACTAAAAAGGCGGTCATCAGCGGCGTTCACAACACCAAGGTCGGCGAGGTTCCCGGCAGCACTTGCATGTCGCTGCATACCGAGGCCGCACTGGGTGCGCTCGACGATGCGGGCTTGAAGCTTTCCGACATCGACGGTGTCATTTGCGCCTATGCGCTGAGCGAGAACTATCCGATGCTCAGTTCCGCCTTCTGCGAGTATGTCGGCGCGGAACCGAACTTCAACGCCGGGCTCCATGGCGGCGGCGCAACCGGCGCGATGATGGTGATGCAGGCCGCCGCTCTGGTGCAATCGGGCACCTGCCGGCATGTGCTGTGCGTCACCGGCGACAACCGGCTGACTGGGATGACCCGCGATAAGGCGGTTGCCGCGCTGTCGGAATTCGGCCATCCACAGTTCGAGCAGCCCTACGGCATCTCCATTCCGGCGGCCTATGGCCTCGTCGCGCAGCGCTATCTCCACGAGACGGGCGCCACGCTGGAGCATCTGGCCGCGCTTTCGGTTCTGCACCGCAAACACGCCGCAATGCACCCTGACGCGCATATGACCAAGCCGATCAGCATGGACGACGTCGCAAACGCCCGCGTCATCAGTTCGCCACTGCGGCTGCTCGATTGCTGCCTGATCTCCGACGGCGGCGCGGCCCTCGTGATCAGTGCCGGCGACGCCGGGGCGGACCTGAGAAAGCGACCCATTGAGGTCCTCGGGTCGGGACAGGGACATACGCACGAGCACATTGTCGCGGCGCCGTCGTTAATCGATTTCGGCTGTAAAACCGCCGCGGCCAGAGCCTTCGGTACGGCCGGCGTGACGAACGCCGATATCGATGTCGCCGAAATCTACGATTCCTTCACCATCACCCTGCTGATCGAACTGGAATCGATCGGCTTCTATGAAAAGGGCGAGGCGGGCGAAGCGGCCCTAAACGGCGAGCTGACCCATGGCGGGCGCCTGCCTTGCAACACCCATGGCGGTTTGTTGTCCTTCGGTCATTCAGGTGCGGCCGGCGGCATGTACCATGTCGTCGAAGCCGTCCGGCAGTTGCGGGGCGAAGCCGATGCACGGCAAGTCCCCGATGCGGAGGTCGCTTTCGTCCATGGCGATGGGGGAATCCTGTCGGCGCATTGCTCCTTGATCCTCGGGAGGGCCTAAACCATGACGGAAAAACCAGTCCCCGTCCCCAATGCGGATACGCAACCGTTCTGGGATGCCTGTAACGAGGAACGTTTGATCGTTCAAACCTGCAAGGCCTGCGGCCATGTTCAGTTCTATCCGCGCGCGCTCTGCGTGAAGTGCGACGGCCGCGACCTGGATTGGCGGGACGCCAAACCCAGCGGCAAGGTGCATACTTTCTC
Organism: Alphaproteobacteria bacterium; assembly: GCA_012103325.1. GTDB lineage: Bacteria > Pseudomonadota > Alphaproteobacteria > UBA8366. Next base: position 9,499 of record WLWY01000009.1, on the reverse strand, counting down.
GATCGTCCACCGTGCCCCGACGCCAGCCTTCCGAGCCGACTCGCCCTACGTCCTGGCGCTAATCGATCTCGACGATGGCTTCCGGATGATGATGAACGTCGTCAATTGCCCGCCGGAAAACGTCTCGATCGACATGGCGGTGCGCATCGTCTTCGAAGAGCGGAATGGCCAGCGGTTACCGCAAGCGGAACCGGCCTCGGATTAGTGTGATGATTCTGAAATTACTCGCATTAACTGCGAGTAAAATTAGGATCTGAATCACACTAAATTTTTATCTTTGGTGTGCTGATTCACGCGAAATTCAATCCTTTGAATTTCACGATCAGAACACTAACGGCAGGGATAGGCGTCGTAGAGCGATAGCACGACGATATAGGCGAAATTGTCGTCCGGTTTCGCGATATCGGGATGCTCGCGCCGCACCGCATCGACGATGCCGCGGATCAGCGACTCGTCGATATCGTGGTCCTTGGGCCAGCAAATCGGAAACGTTTTGCTGACCTTCGAGTAAAACCGCAACGCGTCGCGCACGCCGGCGATATAGCCGTCTCGGAGGCCGCTAGCCCGCGCATCTTTTTGATTGGCCTGATTTTCGATCCGGCTCCAATCGCGCAGCGTAAAGCTTTCGGCAAAGGGATCACCGGTCCACGCGGCGATACCAAGCGAAAAGGCGATAGCGAAAAGTGCTAGGCGAAACATAAGAGCCCTCCGGACAGCCATCGCAGTTACAGGGGCGATGGGCTTAAGGGCTCAGTATGCGTTCGACGCGACGCCTCCGGCAAGCAAAGGCGTGGTCAAAAACGAACCAAATACGGTGCTTAGGCCGCCATCGAGGATGAGCTTCGGCTGCGGCAGGTCTGGCAAAGCCGATTGCCCCAGCCTTCGCTCGAGAAGGTCGTCCGGCAACTGAGGCAGGTCCGCGTGTCGGGCCGATCCTCTTCGTGCTTAAAGCTGTAATCTGCCTCAGGCTTCTTGGTATTATTGCTCATCGAAATCTCTCGCCTCACTATCTGGCATTTATCTTGTATTTTGCGCACTTTGGGATCGCGTGGTTGTAAACGAATTCTCAATAATTGCAACACGCCGATTGTGCAGCGCAGCATTGCCGGAGTCGCATATCAGTAACAATCGCCTGAAAACTTTATGGAAACCGGGCCGTGCGCGGACTGCCCTGGTATTCTAGACTGCAACAAAATCGAAACGAAGGGAGCGAAGATGGCGACGGAAATCGGATTTATCGGTGTGGGCAATATGGGCGGCCCTATGGTTAACAACCTTTTGGCCGCAGGATATGCGGTGGTGGTCTGCGATGCGCAGCAATCCGCTGTCGAGGCCTGCGTCAACGCCGGCGCAACGGTGGCCGCCTCCCCCAAGGAACTGGCCAGCATGGTCGAAACGGTGCTGGTGTGCCTGCCAACACCGGATATCGTGCGCGAAGTCGCCTTGGGCAGCAAAGGCCTGGTCCATGGCTCCAAAATCAAGACCTATATCGACCTGTCGACGACTGGCCCGCGCACGTCAATTCCGGTTGCCGAAGCGATGAGCGAAGCCGGCATCGTCTCCCTGGACGCCCCGGTGAGCGGCGGTGTGGCGGGCGCAATCGCCGGCACGCTTGCGGTCATGGTCTCCGGCCCGCACAACGATCACGGACACCACCGCCCGATGCTGGAAAAGATCGGCAAGAACGTCTTCTATGTCGGCGACAAGATCGGCATGGGGCAGCTTATGAAGCTGCTCAACAATCTGCTTTCCGGCACGGCTTTGGCAGTCACTTCGGAAGCCGTCGCACTCGGTATCAAGGCCGGCATCGACCCGGCCCTGATGATCGATGTGTTCAATGCCAGCAGCGGCCGCAACACGGCGACCGAAGCCAAGTTCCCCAACGCGATCCTGACGCGCAGCTTCGATATCGGCTTCAATACCGGGCTGATGTTCAAAGACGTGCGGCTGTGCCTGGAGGAAGCGGAAGCGCTCGGCGTGCCCATGTTCGTCGGCAGCGGCACCCGCCAGGCCTGGGCTTATGCGCTCGGTAAGGGAGAGCCGGCGGACGATTCGACCGTCATCATGCAGCATTACGAAAAGCTGGCCGCTGTCGAGTGGCCAAACGACTGACCGCAGCGGGAACCGCACGATGACGATGAATGCCGATGTCGCACCGGTGATGACATATGACGCACCGATTGCAGGCGCCGGCGCCTGGATTCGCGAGAACATCCGGGAGCAGGATTGGCTGATCCCGATGCCGGCCGACATGCTTCCGGAGATCGACGCGCTGGTGGAGACGTTGCGCCGGAATCCTATGGACATCTTCGCGCTCGACCGGCGCGACTACGGCCTCGACGCATGTGCCGCGTTCATGGCGAAAGTCCGGCATGGGCTCAACGGCGGTGTCGGCTTCGCCGTGCTAGACCGCCTCCCAGTGGACCGCTTCAGCAAGGACGAGTTGAAGCAGGTCTATTGGCTGCTCAGCGGCATGATCGAGCGTCCCGTGGCGCAATCCTTCGACGGCAGACTGCTTTACGACGTCCTCGACACCGGCGTGCAGATCGACACCCGCGTCCGCGGCGACCTGACCAGCCAAGAGCTGTCCTGGCATACCGACTACAGCTTCAACCATCCGCCGCCCTATATCGGACTGCTGATGCTGCGGACCGCCAAGAACGGCGGCATCAGCCGGGTCGCCAGCATGCTCACCGCGCACAACGTGCTTCGCGAACGGCATCCCGATTTGCTGAACCGTCTCTACCAACCGTTTTGGTGGAACCGGCAGGGCGAGCATATGGAGCGCGATGCAGTCGCCCATTTCTACCCGATCTTCTCCTACGATGGCGAACGGGTACGGGCGCGTTACATCAAATGGCTATTGTACAAAGGCTACGAATTGATGGCAGAGCCGTTCGACAACCTTGGGCAAAATGCGCTGGAGACCATGTTCGGGGTGATGAGCGAACCCGCCCACCATGTGCCGTTCGAACTAGCGCCGGGCCAGATCCAATTCGTAAACAACTTCCAGATTGCGCATTGCCGGACCGAATACGAAGACGCCGACGCGGCCGAAGACAAGCGCCACCTCGTGCGCATCTTCCTGCGCAACGAAGGCCGCCGCAGCTTCATGGGATAACTTAGAGTAACGTAAGTTGGCTATACCTTGATCGTAACCGCCCGCACGGATGAACCGTGAGGCAGATTGAATGCAAGAAAAACAGCCAAGCCGTACCGCCCGCAGAGCCGCCGTCCATAGAGCTGTGCATCAGAAGCTTGAAAACGGTTCGATCTTCAGCGATCCGCTCGCGGCTGTTGTCCTGGATGAGCAGGACATGGCCACCACGGAAAGGGAGGTTTCTGATCCGACGGAGCGTCCGTTGCGCCTCTTCATGGCGGCACGTAGCCGATTTGCCGAAGATTCTCTGGCTGCCGCCGTCGCGCGGGGCGTACGTCAGGCGGTCATACTTGGTGCGGGGCTCGACACATTTGCATTGCGGAACCCGCATGCCGACATCGGTTTGCGTGTCTTCGAAACCGATCAGCCGGATACACAAGCTTGGAAGCGAGAACGTCTCGCTCAGGCGCGGCTCAAGGTCCCACTGTCACTCACGTTCGTTCCCCTCGATTTTGAGTTGGATAAGCTCGCATCCCGGCTGCCGGCTGCTGGATTTGAGCCAAACCAATCCGCCTTTTTTATATGGCTCGGCGTTGTCCCCTATCTAACGCGCCGTGCGATCGCTGAAACGCTTGGCTTCATCGCGAGCGTACCCGATGCGGAAGTCGTGTTCGATTATGCAGAGCCCATTGAGAACTACCCGCCTGAACGGCAGACATACGTCGAACGAACAAAGGCGCGGGTTGCCGCAATAGGCGAGCCTTGGCTTAGCCTATTTGATCCTACCGCACTCGCAAACGAGTTAGGCGCGTTGGGCTTCAATCGACGGGAAGATCTGGGCCCAAAAGAACTTGCCGATCGTTTCTATGGTGTCCACGGCGTGGCGGTGAAGGACGGCGCGGGGGTGCATGTCATTCACGCGCGGCGAGAATGATGCCGGATACCAACCCTTGACCGGCCGATTTCCGGTCCCCAAATTCCTGTTTATCTAACGCCAAGAATGGAAATTGCGTAACCAGGGAGATCTTACTTATGAGCTACATCCCCGAAGGTGGCAGCGTCCTGTCGCCCTACCTCATCCTCGACGACGCCAATGCGGCAATCGACTTCTACATCGCCGCATTCGGGGCCGAAGAGAAAGTTCGCATGAACATTCCCGGATCCGACAAGATCATGCATGCGGAAATTGCGATTGGCGGCGCGACGATCATGCTGAGCCAGGAAAACCCGACCTGCAACATGGTCTCACCAAAGACATTGGGGAACAGTCCGGTGTCGATCTTTATCTATGTCCCAGATGTCGACACCGCGCATGCGCAAGCCTTGACCGCAGGCGCAACGGAACTCTACCCCGTCGCAGATATGTTCTGGGGCGACCGGATGGGCTCGGTCACATGCCCGTTCGGCTACACGTGGTCGCAGGCGACACACGTCAAAGATCCAACGCCCGAAGAAATGGAAGCCGGCGCGAAGACGATGATGGAACAGATGGGCGGCTAACAGCCGCTACCGGTCGGCGCGCGCCACCACCGCATCGAAGAAAACGTTAACCGCCTCCATCGTCGGTTCGAATTTGACGTCCTCGGCCTCGTTGTGGGTGATACCGTCGACGCAGGGGCTGAAGACAAGCGCCGTCGGCGCGATGCGGGAGATGTAATAGGCGTCGTGCCCGGCGATGCTTTTGATGTCCATGCAGGATGTGCCGCGCACTTCGGCAGCCTCGCGCACCAGCGCCGCACAGTCCGGATCGAACACTTCATCGCCGAAGGTCCATTCCGCCGTGATTTCGTATTCGACGTTCGCCTTTTCCGCCGCTTCGGCGAGCACCTTGCGGGTCTTCTCCACCATTTCGTTGGTAAGATTGCGGTCGAGATGCCGCATATCGACGGTCACCTCGGTGAATTCCGGCAGGATGCCGAACTTGTTGGGCCAGATCTGCATGCGCGACGCCGAGGTGCGGCCAACCGGCTCGTACTCCCAGCCAATGTCATTGACGGCGGCCAGGAAATAGGATGCCCCGACCATCGCGTTCTTGCGCTTCTTCATCTCCGTCGGCCCGGTATGCGCGCACTCGCCATGGAATACGCAGGTCAATGCATGCGAGGCGTATCCGCCGGTGACGACGCCAACCGATTTGTCGTTCTCCTCCATCAGCGAGTCCTGCTCGATATGCAGTTCGAAGTAAGCATCGAGATCGCGGCCCCCGACCGGGGCATCGCCCAGATAGCCGATCCGTTTAAGCTCGTCGCCGAAGCGGATGCCGTCATCGTCCTTGAGGTCGTGCAGCCACTCGATGGTCTGCAACCCGGCGAACACACAGGACGCCGCCATCGGCGGCGCAAAACGCGCACCTTCCTCATTGGTCCAGTTCACGACCTCAATCGGCCGCCGCGTCGTGATCCCATTGTCTTCCAGCGTGCGCAGGATTTCGAGACCCGACAGCACGCCCAGAATGCCATCGAAGCGCCCGCCGGCGGCTTGGCTGTCGAGATGGCTGCCGACGACGACCGGCGGCAAATCGTCCTCCCGCCCCGCACGCCGCGCGAAGATACTGCCGGCCGCATCGACCGTCACCGCACAGCCAATCGCCTCACACCACGCCACGTACTGATCGCGCATTTCCTTATCGCTGTCGGAAAGCGCCAAGCGCCGCAGACCGCCGGCCGGACCAGTGCCGATTTCAGCGGACCGCATGAGCGTCGACCAGAGCCGGTCGGCATCGATGGAAAGGTTGGGGCGGGTCGTAGGCATGAGGCAATCCTAATCTTGAAAATTCCCGCCTATTTTAGTGGTTATACCGCGTCGTCTCACCAAAAATTCGAGAGCGCCCTTTTTGGATCCGTCTTGGCCCTCTTTGCGCCATTCAACGCATATCGTAGTGTCTAATCCTCTAGCGATAGGTATGGGTCGATGAATACCATTCGGACAACGCATTCTGGAGAGGCGACAAATTTGGCGGCTTTCCCGCTCGCCCTTACCACCTTGTCTGGAACAGGCGCCGCAGAAATCGGTGATTTGAACCTCTCGCAACCGCTAGAGCCACTCGCCGTGACGGCGATCCGGGACGCGATTATGGACTTTCCGTTTCTCGTGTTCCGCAATCAGTCCATGACAAAGGATCAGCAGGCGCGGTTCAGCGAATATTTCGGCGAGCTGGAAAGCCATATCGGGAAGCTCTCCGATGGCACGACCTTCCCCATCGTCCATACGTTGACCAATCTCGATGCGGCGGGAAACCTGATCAATATGGACGTCGCCAAACTTAACTATTTTTGGCACACCGACAAATCCTACTATGCAATCCCTGCCTTCGTGACGATCCTTCACGCGCTTGAGGTGCCGCCTGAGGGTGGCGATACGCAATACGCCAACGCGCAACTGGCCTATGAAGCACTATCGCCGGAGATTAAGGCGCGGCTCACGGGACTGATGGCCGTGCATGACTGGCAAGCGAGCCGCCGCAATTCCGGCACTTCGCCCGCAACTAACGAGCAAATACGAGAGCGTCCGCCGGTTAGCCATCCACTGGTGCGCACCCATCCCGATACGGGAAAAAAGGCGCTGTATCTTGGCGTACATGTTTCGCATATCGCTGGAATGCCGCAAGCGGAAGGCAAGGCCCTCCTCACCCAACTGACGGATCACATCGGGCAAGACCAGTTCGTCTATACGCATCGCTGGAAGCAGGGTGATGTCGTCATGTGGGACAACCGTTGCCTATTGCACCGGGCGCTGCCGAATTATGAAATTGCGCGGCACAAGCGGGTGCTGAACCGCACCGTAATCGTAGGGGCTGCACCGTACTAGCAGCGCACCTTTCATTAATCCTGACTTGAACCGAATTCACTTTTGCCGCACGCTTTCGCGATGGCCGACCGTAAAGTCACATTGCCGCCTTTCGCCGCGCTTCGCGCGTTTTACGCCGCCGCGACCCATGAACGGTTCCGCGACGCGGCGGAAAGCCTGGGCGTTACGGAGTCGGCGATCAGCCATCAGGTCAAGCGGTTGGAAGCGTTTCTGCGGGTTGCCTTGATCGACCGGTCCGGCGCGCGGGCAGCACTGACCGATACGGGGCGGCGCTATCTGGAACAGGTCGAGCCGGCGCTGCTGCAAATCCAGGCCGCGACCGACTCCATTCGCCCCTCGACCGGACGCAGCGTCGTGCGACTGACGCTCGCGCCATCCCTAGCCACCGCGTGGCTGATCCCGAAGCTCAGCGCGTTCGAGCGCGAGCAACCGGAAATCGGCCTGCAGTTGATCACCTCCACACGGGTCATCGACCTGAAGCGCGATCAGATCGACCTGGCAATCCGGCATGGAAAGGGCAGCTGGAGCGGCCTGGACGCCAGTTTTCTGCTCGAAGAGGCGGCGATGCCGGTCTGCGCGCCGGGCTATCTTGATCCACCGGCTCAAAAGCCGACGGAGGATGTATTTCGCAATATCCGGCTCATCGTCAGCGCGAATTTTCCCGACGAATGGGAGGAATGGGCGCGGGCGCACGGCATCGACCCGCCGGGGCTCGGCGATTCCATTACCCTCGATGCGATGGAGCAAGCGCTGCAGCTCGCTGAGAACGGACACGGGCTTGCCATGGGGCGGCGGCCCGTGGTCGACGATTGGTTCGAAAGCGGCCGCCTGATCGCGCCATTCGGCGCCGCGGACCCGACCGGCGCGGCTTACTATCTGTGCAAATCGACCGACCTGCCGCTAACGGCTGCCGCGCGCCACGTAGAGCGGTGGCTAACGGATACGGCGGCGGCCTGGCGGGGCGATACGCAGGCCCGCACGACATGAATTAAATTCAAGTTATCTTGAAGCGAACTGAGTAGGAATTCGCGGCTGATTATCCCATGTTTCCTGGCAACGAACTTTACTGGCCATTGGTTGCCAGGCTCAACGAGGAACATGACGATGAATCAGGTACTTTCCCCAGCACCCAAGGCCGCCACGACCGCACGATCCACGTCGAGCGTCCAGGGCGCGCTGTCTTTCATTCGCCCGCAGGACGAAAAGCCGTACTTCCACAGTTCCCGGGTAACCGGGGGCGTGCCGGAAGTTTTCTTCGAGATGGACGAACACATCATGCCGGTCGGCGATATGCGCGAGATCGCGGATACGCTGTCGATCGACCGTGAAGGCTTCGAGCTGATGAAACACACGACCGCCGTCACGGACCTGTACGACGATGACGCGGTGGAGAACGAATACAATCCGGAAATCGAAGCGCTGCTGCGCGAACGGTTTGGCGCCAGTCAGGTCGTCGTCTTCGACGTCACAAGGCGGTCCGACGGCGGCGATGGGGCTGCCAACCCCGACGGCCTGCGTGGCCCAGCGCGGCGCGTGCACGCCGACTACACCGTGAAAAGCGGTCCGCAGCGCACCAAGGATATCCTCGGTGAGGCCGAAGCGGAACGGCTGTTCAAATCCGGCGCGCATATTATTCAGGTGAATGTCTGGCGGCCGATCACCGGCCCGGTGCAGCGCGCGCCCCTGGCCGTGGTCGATTCAACCAGCCTCCAGCCGGATGATTTGGTCGCCACCGACCAGGTCTTCCCCGACCGGGTCGGCGAGATCTATCATCTAGCCCATTCGCCCCAGCAACGCTGGTACTTCGCACCGGAGATGACGCCGGACGAGGTGCTGCTGCTGAAAGGCTGGGACAGCCTCGACGATGGCCGGACGCGCTTCAATGCGCATGGCGCCTTCGAACTGCCGGATATGGCGCAAGACGCGCCGCCGCGCGAAAGCATCGAGCTGCGCACCCTGGTGATTATCGAATAATCCGCCCCGAACCGAAGACAAACCAAGCGCGTCCGTGATAGAGGGAGTTTCCTTCTTTCACGGGCGTTGCTAACGGATGATCGGCCGGCGTATTTCAAAGAGCGGCTTCGCGGTCCTGGCGGTCGGCTTTGTCGTTCTGTTCGTCAGCGGCGGTTCCCGGCATGCGATCGGGCTCGTGCTCAAGCCGATGGCGGAAACGTTCGCCTGGGAGCGCAGCACCCTGGGTGCGGCCATCGCCCTTTTCCTGTTCGTATCCGCGCTCTGCATGCTCTTCGCGGGCCATCTCGCCGACCGGGTCTCGTTACGCACGATCCTCGGCGGCGGCCTGTTCGTCAGCGCAATCGGCATCGGCCTGATGAGCCTGGTGACAGAACCCTGGCACGCGTTCCTGTTCTATGGCGTTGCCTTCGCTATCGGCAACGGGATCGCATCGGTCCCGCCGATCGGCGCAATGGTCGCCCGTCAGTTTCCAGACAAGGCCGGCGTCGCGAATTCTATTGCCATATCCGGCATGGGGCTCGGTCAGCTGTTGATTATCGCCGGTCTCGCCGCCGTTATGGTCGGCGACGGGTGGAGATCGGTCTTTGTCTGGCTCGGTGCCGCCAATCTTCTGCTGGT
>WLWY01000008.1 GCA_012103325.1 Alphaproteobacteria bacterium | reverse complement strand
GTCGTGGTCGAAGGGCGCGTGCTGTACAGTGCCGGGATAACCGCACGGGATCCGGACGGCAATCTGGTCGGGGCCGGGGACATTCGCAAGCAGATCGAGACTTGTTTCGAGAATTTGGGCCACGTCCTGCACGCGGCCGGGGCCGATTTTAAGGACGTCGTGAAGTACACGATGTACACGACCGACATCGAAGCCTTTCACGAACACACCGACGTGTACCGCGCCCATTTCATCGATCACCCGGCGAGCACGCTCGTCGAGGTGCGCAAACTGGCACATCCGGAGATGACGGTGGAGATCGAGGCGGTCGCTCAGCTCTCGTAACCTAATTGCTTCGGGTGGTGAAAGCGTCTAAGCGTGCAGCGTAATCCGCGCAGTAGGACGGACGTTGAGCACGCAGGGGGACTCCAAGCGGCATAGTTTGCTTTCGGGCGCGACCGTTGATCGGCCGGCGCACGCGGCGACGCTTATGGTGGGCGCGCTGTTCCTGCTTGGGTTCCAGGATAGCATCGTCAAACTGGCCAGTTCCGAACTGTCGCTATGGCAGTTTCAGATGATCCGCGCCGGTCTCAATCTGCTCTTGCTGATTTTACTGACGCGGGTGATCTGGGGAACCTCATGCCCGCCGCCGAAACGGGTATGGGCGGTTGCGTTGCGCAGCCTGTTCCTTGTCGGCGCGATGGTGTTCTACTTCGGTGGTATTCCCTTTCTGCCCCTCGCCAATATTGCGGCGGGCCTTTATGTCTTTCCGCTTTTCGTCGCGGTGTTGTCGGCTGTTCTGCTCGGCGAGCGGGTTGGTCCGCGCCGGATCATCGCTATCCTGACCGGATTTGCCGGTACCTTGCTGATCCTCAAGCCCGGCACGAATGCCTTTCAACTTGTCGCCCTGATGCCGGTCGGCGCCGCACTATGCTACGCGGGAACGATATTGACGACCCGCCGCCTGTGCCGCGATGAGTCGCCGGTTACCTTGGCGTTTGGTGTTGCGATTACCTTTTTCACTTGTGGCGCACTGGGTGTGCTAATTTTCACATTCGCCGTGGATGTAGGGCCGGCTTTGGATTGGCCTTATCTGTTCACCGGCTGGCATTCGATCGAGTTTTGGGTCCTCGCGCTGATTGCGGTCTGTTCGTTGCTGAACCTCACCGCCAACATGGCGCTGGCGCGTGCCTATCAGAGTGCGGAAGCGAGCTGGCTCGCCCCGTTCGATTACAGCTACATCGTATTTGCGACATTCTGGGGCTTCGTCTTCTGGCAGCATATTCCGGATGCGCTGACCTTTACCGGCATGGCGATGATCGCCGGCGCCGGCGTGTTCGTCGCCTGGCGCGAGCGGATCGCGAACCAGCGCGCCACTGCTGAAGGCGCATCCTGATGGCACCGGCAGAGGCAACCGACGACGACGCGCCGGGTCGCTGGTCGGAAATTTTCGTCGGCCGTTACGGGATCTACACCCTGGTGCTCAATCTGGGCATGACCGTCTTCGCCGTAAATCAGTTCGTCGTGGCAACGATCATGCCGACGGTCGTCGCCGATCTGGGCGGTCTTGATTACTACACTTGGGCCTTCTCCCTCTTTGCCGTCGGGTCGATTGTCGGCGCGGCGAGCGCCGGGCCGGTCAGCGACGCATTCGGCATGCGCCGCGTCTATGCCGGAGCAGGGCTCGTGTTGGCCATTGGGCTCGCGGGGACGGCGTTGGCGTGGGACATGCAGAGCGTCGTTGCTTTCCGGCTCGTGCAGGGCATCGGCGGTGGCGCCGTGGCGTCGCTGGCCTATGGTCTGGTCGCCGTTGTCTATCCGCAAAGACTGCGTGGCCGCGTACTTGGCTTTGTTTCGGGCATCTGGGGATTCGGCACCGCCGCCGGGCCAGCGCTCGGCGGCTTCTTCGCGGCGCCCGGGCTGTGGCGCGGCGCATTTTGGACGATGATGGCACTCACCCTCGTGTTCGTCGTTCTTGCCTGGCATTATGTCGACGGGCGACGCGGCCATGGCCGCCTGTCGGACCTGCCGTTCTGGCGCCTCTCTTTCCTGGCACTGGCCGTGCTTATCATGAGCGCGACGTCGCTAATCGACATGAACTGGTTGCGTCTGGCGATGTTCGCCGTCGCCCTCGTTATCGCGGCAATTGCGTTCCACCGCGACGCACGCTCGGCGCACAATATGTTCCCCCGGAAGATTACGGCATTCACCAGCGAGCTCGGCGCTAGCTACTGGATCCTGTTTCTCGTCAGCATCGTGATCACCTTCATAAACACCTACACGACATTTTATCTGCAGGTGCTGCACGGTATCGCTCCGTTGACCGCCGGTTATCTGCTGGCAATCCAGTCGGCGATGTGGACGGTTGCCGCGTTGTGTTTGACGGGGGTTAAACGCACGACAGAGCCATACCTGATTGCAGCGGGCCTCCTATGCATGCTGCTCGCGGCGGTTGCCATTGCGCTCACGCTTGAGGGCGGTCCTGTGCTGGCGATTGCGGTTGCTGTCGGCATTAGCGGGACGGGCATGGGCTTGCTCAATATCCCGGCGATGCAGCGGGTCATCGCCGCGGCGCCGGAAAACGAGAAACAGCTTGCCGGCACGTCCGTCCAGACGGTCCGCAATATTGGTATTTCGTTCGGCGCTGCTGCGTCGGGGATGATCGCGGCTATGGCCGGTCTCGTCGATGGTTCCAGCCGCGAGGGCATCGTCCATGCCATGCAATGGGTTTACGGGGTCAATATCGGCTTCGCCGTTGTCGCGCTGGTCATGGTGATTCCGGTTTTCCTCTATCAGGGCCGAGAGGAATAGGGCGCTTGGTTTGCCGTGATGGCCTGCGACGCTACTATTGATCCGCGAAAAGGGCGAAATGAGAGAGTGAGGGCCGCTAATGGAACTGAACGATGCCGTGCGGACGACGTTTGCCGCCCGCGACTATACGGGCGAGCCGATCTCCGACGAAACTCTCTATGACATATTGGAAACTGCACGCTTCGCGCCCAGCGGCGGTAACCGGCAAGGCAATCGGGTTATTGTCGTGCGCGATCAGGCGCTGCGCGAGCGGTTGTCCGAGCTGGCCGAACCAGCGGCGAAACGGTACATGGCGCAAATCAATCTCGGCGAGAGCCCGTGGAACGCCGTCGTGCCGACCAAGGCAACGCCCGAGGACATTGCGGCGACGCCGACCGCCGGCCTTCTGACCGAACCATTTCGGACCGCCTCCGCGGTGCTTGTCTTCGTCGTCGATCTGCGGGTCGTTGCCTCGATGGACCAGGATCTGGACCGGATCGGAATCGTTAGCGGGGCGTCGATTTATCCGTTCGTCTGGAATGTGTGCCTGGGGGTCCGGCAGGCGGGTTTCGGCAGCACCATCACAACCCTGGCGATTGCGCAGGAACCGAAGCTCCGGGAACTGCTCGACATTCCCCCGGAATTCGGTGTGTGCGCCGTCGTACCGATCGGCAAGCCGGTGAAGCAACTGACCAAGCTGCGGCGGCGTCCGGTGGAGGAGATTGCGGTGCGCGAACGCTTCGATGGCAGTGCGTTCACCAAAGGCTGATAACGAAGGAGACTCCAATATGCCGTATTTGGAACGCGATAACGTCCGGCTTTATTTTGAGGATGACGGGGCCGGGGTCCCGATCCTGCTGACCCACGGGTTCGGTGCATCGACAGGAATGTGGGCCGGGCAGGTGGCGGCCTTCAGCGACCGGTATCGTCTCATCCGCTGGGATATGCGGGGGCATGGCCAAACCGAATGCCCGGACGATCTGTCTTATTACAGCCAGGCGAATACCGAAGACGATATGCGGGCGCTGCTCGATCATCTGGAGATCGAGCAGGCGGTGATCGCCGGTCACTCGTTGGGCGGGTTTATGTCGCTAGCCTTCAACGTGGCCTACCCCGAGCGGGTCAAGGCGCTCGTGCTGCAGGGCTGCGGTCCGGGCTACCGGCGTGCCGAAGCCCGCGAAACATGGAACGAGCGGGCCGAGAATCGGGCCCGGACGTTGGAGGAAGGCGGCTTGGCTGCGCTCGGCGGCGGTGCCGAGGTCGGCGAAAGTGTGCAGCGCTCCGCGAGGGGACTGGCACAGGCGGCACGCGGGATCCTCAGCCAGGTCGACTCGCGTGTCATCGACAGCCTGCCGAATATCGCCGTGCCGACCCTCGTGATCATCGGCGATGGCGATACATATTATATCGACGGCTCGCGCTACATGGCCGACCGCATCCCTGGCGCCGTCAACGTCGTGGTCCCTGGCGCGGGACATGGCGTCAACGTCGAGAAGCCGGAATCGGTTAACGGGACACTCGAAGAATTTCTTAAAACTATTTGAAATATAATATTTATATTGGCTGGGGATGGATCAGTCTCACGAGAATTTTTTAATGAGACAAGATATTGATAACAATAATAAAATTAGATTGCTTCCAAAAATTGTTTATCAATTTGTTTGAAAAAATGTTTGCAAAACCTACGCCTGGGGCCCGGTGGCAGAACCTATCCGCAACATAGCCTCTGCCCGCCTACTTACAGCGTATCGCTTTTCCGCGTTTACGAGTTCGCGCTCCATGCGCTCGAAAAGGTCCAACGCCACAGTTTCATATGGCGAACCTTTGTATCGTTTCGTCAGTAGTGCGGAAATCAAAAGCGCGCGTTTTAGCTGTTTTTGAGAAACGCTATTTGAAGCGTTGCTGTCTGCCGAGAGTCGCGCTGGTTTTGCCATGTCTCGGATGATGGCAGCTAAGGAGCCGATGCCTCCTCGCGATGACCTCGTAGGAATGCACGAAAATCAGCAAACAATTTATATCATAATGGATAGAGTTGCTCGCAGTGAATTGAGAACAATCGTGCTTCGTCGTCATGATTAATCTCGGTTATATTTTCTCGTTTTTGGTGACGAAAAATCCTGAAGCGCCTTTGCCTCGAGCACGACGTATCGTGTAGCCCTGATTTCCGAGTCGGAAACTCGCGTCCTTCTCAAGCTTTGCGAGCGCTACTTTAATTTTTTCTGCAATGGGGTCTACTTTTGCTTCTTCCTTTTGCGACGTTTGTCGATCCAGCCACTTCGCAAAAACACTCTCGCCAAGTTCGTCGCCGACAGATTTTCGTAGCGCGTTCAGTTTGCGCAACTGACCTTTGTTCAGTGCCTTCGTATCAATCGTCATGCTGGGCAGCCTTCTACGTTTGTTTCCAACCGAACCTTATCTAGCCTTCCGAATTCATGCAATTGATGCCGGTTGAAAATGGAGTCTCTCGTAGGCGGGTGACGAAGCAACATTCCTTGTGCGGCTTCCCTTTCCAATACCTCCTTGGTAGGGGCTCTTGACACTCTGGGATTGATTGCCGGCATCGCGAGGGTGCCCTCGTTCCGCGCCTTGTAAGGGGCGCTCCTTCGGGGACACCGGGAACCCCGCATGCACCGGCGCCATGTCCCGCTCCAAGCGTGGCTCCTTATAGGCTGTTTGACGAAATCATGTCTGAAACGTCAGAACCGGTTCGACATGATACGTTAGGTGTTAGTCGCCGCAGCCAGCGCACGCGATACGTTCTCAAGGCTCGCTAGCGCCCGCAAGCGCTCGGGTGTGCCTGGATCGCTGAGGGTGAGGTCATCATGGACGGCGCGGAAAAGCGCGCGTAGTTCTGTAATGGATTTGGAGGCCAGTTCGTTGGCGGTGATGAATTTGGACATGATTACCGCTCCTTCATATTCGAGACCCTGACCGTCAGGGCCTTTCCCGATTACCAATGCGGCGCGGGAAGGCCTGACAGGTTCGGGATTCGAAGAATGGGAGGGCGAGAATCTGATCGGCCAAAAGACGCCTGATTTGTCCGCCAGAATTTGCATAAAACAATTATAAGTAGTATACTAAAGATATAAGCAACTGAGCCATAGAAGCTCAAATGTCGCTCCCACAACCAAATGTGCGTTGCGTCTTGCTGCCTTCGTGCGCGAGACGGCGGGCGACTGTTGCCGGAGTTTGGGAGAATGTGATGAAGATCAGAATTAAGGGCGAGATGACGCTTGCCCAGATGCGTCAGCTATTGTTCGAAGAATTGCTGAATGTGGAAGAACGCTTTGCCGTCCGCCATTCGCTCGATGCGACTCTCTATATCAACCCAACCAATGGCTTCGGCGACTATGTATCGCCGCGGTATTCGAATGGCCAGGAGGTGAAGGTTGTTTATGCGGCGGCACCCTATCGCAGCGCAGCCGATCTTTATGAGGTTTAGCGAATGGATCGAAGGAGGATGAATGGAGTTTAACGAGTATGCAGAACAGGGAAAGCCCGTGCCTTTCCTGACCGGACGTTATGTCGACAAGAAAGAAGCCCTCGAGATCCTTGAGACAATGAATATCCGCTGGAGCCGGCGGCAGATCGACTGGACCGCCGAGCCGGATCCGAATGGCGACCGCAAATGGCCATGGTTCCTCGACGATAAGGGTATCCTCCGGATCGATGCGGGATTTATCCATCGGCAATTCGAGGGCAAGCAACTCGAAGCTTTGCGGCGCTGGCAAGCGACAAGCGATAACACCAAATCAGGGAAGGGCAGGGGACAATGACAAACACAATAGACACGCTCGATACGGAACTGCTCATGGCGCTGAACGCTTTCTTGAGCGAGAAAGCGGTGATGCAAGCAACAACGCTCAGCCGAACGTCACTTCATCGAAAACGCGTTGCCGGTGAATTCCCTGAACCCGAAGTGCTTTCACAAGGGCGGGTTGGGTATCGCATTCGGGACATTGCGTCCTGGCTGGAAAGGCCCGATGCATGGTCTAGTCACTGAAGTATGTTGCGTATTTGAGCTTCTTACTCAAGGCCCTCATATCTACGTTTCGATCGCTTTCGATCGTGTGGCAAATAATATCGCTCCATAGATTTAGCGAAGCTCGTTTTTCATCTTGGTATTCGTAAATGTCGTATATCGCGCCGACGCTTCGATCTGTGTGATTGAGCAGGCGTTCTCTGTCAAAGCGGGGAACCTTGAAGGCGGCAAGTTGGGTTGAGCCTGTTCGCCTGAGATCATGCGGTGTGAACTTGGGTATCCCAAAATAATCCAGATTGCGCCGTACCGCATTTGACAGCACGGAATTCTTGAAAGTGCTGCTTTCCCGTGTCGATGGAAACAGAAACCCATCATCGGCGATGCGCTCCAAAAGCGCTTCAATGATCTCGAGCGCTAACGGTGACAGGGGAACCAAATGCGACTGCATATTCTTCGTCCGCTCCTTCGGAATTATCCAAACTGCGTTGTCCAGATCGAGCTCCCGAATATGGATACCCAGAATTTCGCCGCTCCTTTGTAACGAAACAAGCGTCAGCTTGAGCGCCAATCGTGTCTTTGTGTCGAGCGGGGCCGTATCCAGCCGATTCCAGAACAGCCTGACTTCATCCAAGGTCAAGTAACGGTCCTTGGACGTTTCTGGTGCTGGCGGTTTCACACGGTGGCAGGGTGAGGTCTCGAGAATATCTCTGTCGATGGCGAAGTTGAACATGCGCCGTACCACGGACAACGTTCTATTGGCCTGGACTGGCGCACCGCGTGCAACGATACCGTCAAGCAACGCAATGACATCGGCCTTTGAGATGGCGTGGGCGCGTCTGTTTCCCCAAATGGGCAGAACGTCTCGTTCGAGGATGCGCTGGTCCTCTTGCCATGACCGTTTGTGTGGCTTGGCGTATAGATCGATGTAATCTGCTGCCAGCTGTTTGATCGTTGACGCCGCACGGTCGGCCTCATTCTTTATAACGGAGGCTTTCGCGGGGTCTTCGCCTCGTTCCATTCGAAGGGCCGCTTCGTTATATCGCTCGAGCGCCTTCTTGAGTGTGAGTTCCGGATAGCGGCCAAACGTTATCCATCGGTCCCGACCTTCGAAGTCATACTTGTAGACGAAGGATTTGGTACCCTTCGGACTTACACGAATGCCGAAGCCCGATAGGCCCTGGAACCAGGCAACGCGCCGCTTGTCGGCTGCCTTTAAATACTTTACGCTTTTATCCGTAAGCGCAATGAATTCCGCTTTTGAAGAATTGTTTTGGCTACCCGTATGGCTACCTATTTCACCGTTACTGCCTGAATTCATATGGAATAAATAGAAACACTATTTTTAAACGAAACTAATACCTACAGGTACTTTGAGGTATTTCAGGGTGTTTCACAATGTTCCATGGAATCTTATCCACAACTGACTTTTAATCAGTAGGTCGAGGGTTCGAATCCCTCAGCGGTCACCACTGTTTACGCGAACGCCGGGTTTTCCAGAAGAGCAAGAAACCCGTTTGGCTACCTATTTGGCTACCTGGGGCCAAGTCAAAAGTATCTTTTATCCCAACAATCCAAATCGCGTGCATTTAAAAATGTGCGGAGTCGTGCGTGTGAAACGTTCGTTATCAGCCGATGAACTTGATTGTATCCGGTCAGAGGATCCGCATCTCAGCTTTATCCCAAGAGCGGACGTTAAATTCGGACTTCAGCACCTCCGCATTTAACCCTTTGCGGACTTTCGGCGGTGTGCGGAACGCGATCAATTGGTACCGCCTGTGCATTTGTCTACGCTACCTTTTCTAAAGCACCGAGGCAGCCTGGTATGGTGCCAACACTGATTGTTTTTGGCGTCCATCAACATCTTTGATGGCAGTAATGTTCGCTGATTTTCTGGCCACGTTAGATATCTTCCACTTGGGGGGTATTTTTAAAGAACGAGTAACCTCGGTCGCGAACCTTCTGATAGCTCTTTCCCCGGCGGGATGAACTCATTTCCCCCATGGTCCGAACATCAACGACGGGCGCCGCTGCGTTTAAGACGATCAACTCCTCAAAGGCGTCCAGTGCCTCTTCGATATTGGTAAACTGTCTATCCCCATGGCGGCTTTTCCAACTTGTTTTATAGTCGTCATATTGTATACATTCCGCGCGGACCAGGAAGCGCAACTCGACTTTGCCGGCACCCGATTCGTTTTGGCGCGCATCTACGTTCCCGCTGATCTCAACCCGGCCGTAGCGGCCATCGTCCTTCTCCCTCCACTTGATGAACTCGGCGTTACCGTGGGTCGACCAGACCTCTGGCTCACTCACGGCGCGGGATAAGTCGGGCTCAGAGTATATGTCGCCTCTGATGTCTGAAATCTCTAAGACCGGCGCTTCCCCAGAAAAGGATGAGTGGAAAATGACCGAGCCCATCTCAATTCGCCCGTGGGCGTTCTTTGCCTCTTCAAAAGATGACGGAATGTGCCAGGACAGACATTTAAGGTCGCGCAGTTCCTCCCTGATGTGGGCCAGCCTCTCGTGGACGACAGGGAAGCTCCGTTCCAGATCAATCTCCGCCTCTTGGCAAGTTTGCTCAAACTGTTCCTTGGCGTTGGCGCGACCTTTCTGAAGCGCCTGAATCTTCTGTAGTGAGCTTTTTTTGTCGGAGGCGGCTTCCTCGCGGCTGATCTCTGGCACCAGGTCGTTGGCTGAAAAGGGTTTGGTCTCCTCCTCCACGGACAGAACCAGGCGATCCAGCTCAAGCTCGAAAAACTCACGGTTGGGCTGAACCCGGTATCGGTTAAGACGCCGATGGCAGGCCTTCTCGGCAGCATCAACGTTGGTGACGACGAAGAAAGCCTCGGCCACGTAGGTGCCGATGTTGGAGGTGTCAGCGGTGAGCTCACCCATTCGCTCCTCCACCGAACGTTCCGTTTTGCCCACCTTGAACATGTTCTCCCCGTCGCGAGGGTTGTGGGCGATGTATATGGCTCCGTACTTCGGCAACGGCTTGCATCCTTCCCTCATCTTTAGAACGCCGTGAATGATATCGTCGCCCCACTGCAACTGACAATCCTGTCGCGTTTACAGATGCTCACGTGATTTCTAAGGACACTATACTTAATTAGGTGCCCGCTCTGTAGTTCGTGTTTACATGTGGTCAAATTTGCGTCGAATTACGACGTGGGGCAAATGGGCCGGCATGTTTCCGCTGCCTGCTGCAAGCCTTCGCCGGCGAAGACCACGGACTTCGCCTTGTTCACCGGGCCCGCGATTAGCCCTTTCGTGTGCAGACGGTCCATCGCGGCCAATCACTGCTCCGTGTGGCTCCGCGCCGCCGAGCTTGCCGCAACACTTGTGCTTGTCGTAAAGTTCGGATTACCGACTATTACGGGCAACGCTGTTTGACTAAGTTTTAGGGGAGTTCAATGTTAAAGCTGCCTGACGTGCTTGAATCCGGAGACCCGGCGCGACTATTTCCGGTCGTCGCGGATACCAGCAAGGAACAGCGAGCCGCATCGATATTCCTTTCTGTAATATCAGCGGTTCCGGCATTCGCCAATGCGCTGCTGAATCAAGTAGGGCAGCGAATTGGCCCCAGGTCATCGCTGAATACGTTTACGGAAGTCGTCCTGAAAAACCGTGATCAGGCAGACAAGAAGGATCGGCCGGATGGCTTTATCGAAGTAGCAACGGGGAACAGAACCTGGACGGCGCTACTCGAAGAGAAAGTCGGTAACAATACACTAGAAAAGGACCAGATCGAACGATATGTGCGGCTCTCACGCGACAATTCGTTGGATGCCGTTATCACCATTTCGAATGAGTTTGCCGCCCACCCTGCGCATCATCCGATACAAATCGCGAAGACGCTAACGCGCAAGGTCTCACTGTACCATTTTTCCTGGACCGCAATTCTTACAGAAGCCGTCCTGATACACGAACGGTCGCTCGTAGCAGACCCTGAGCAGGCGTTTCTGATCCGAGAATTTATTCGATACTTTTCACATGATTCCGTCGGGGTGAATGGGTTTACCTCTATGCCCGCAGAATGGAGCGAAGCGATAGAGCGTATACGGGCCGGTGGACGAATTCGAAAGGGAGAATTAGACCAACAAATTGTCTGGGGTTGGCACCAGGAACTCCGAGACTTAACGCTCATTATGAGCAGAACAATTGGCTGCAACATCACGACCAAACTGTCCAAGATATCTCTGAGCGACCCTGAAAAACGCATCAGCGACGATATTGAGCGGCTCTGCAATGCCGGTATGCTTGAGGCATCGCTTCAAATTCCAGACGCAGCGGCAGACATGAAAGTCGTCGCGGATTTGCGCAGCCGCAGCATAAGAATTTCAATGAGCCTGGATGCGCCAAAGGACCGCAAGACCTCTAAGGCGCGTCTCAATTGGTTGTTGCGGCAAATTAAGATGGCCGAGCCGAACGGGGTTAGCATCAGTGCCGTATGGGCATCGCGAGCGGCAAATTCAGTATATTCACTCGCAGAAATTCGGGACCAGCCCGAAAAAATCGACAACGAGCCAGTTTCATCCAATATCAGGGCTTTTGAGGTTACGCTGACGAGCGATAGCGCAAGGCGATTTGTCGGCCGGAAGACATTTATCGAAGACCTTGAGCTCTTAGCGCAGAGCTTTTACGAGCGCGTAGGCCAGCATCTCAGTGCTTGGAAACCATCCCCGCCGAAGCCAATGCATTCGATCAAAGACATCGAAAAAGAATCAGCACAGACAACACCGAAACCTACCGTGCCTCAGCCCGGGAATGCCCATTCTGATCTTCTTGAGATCCCGGTATTCCTCCGGAGAGCTTCGTTCTAAAGCTCGTAAAGGATTATTCTTATGTCCTTCCTGCACCTGAAGTCGACGTACTACGTGGCAGGGTCGTGGTCTTTTGGTGACCTATTTGAGACATTCGACCACTGACTAAAAAGAGTTTCGTCAATTCTTCAGTGGTCATAAAATTCTCAAGTGGAAAACAGTTATGAAGCAAGCTTTTGCACTGAACTCGTTTGCAGATGTATTTCGCCATCATGCTTACCTATGGGAAATAAAAGTCCCAAAAAATTGTATAAAACAGAAACAGACGTGCTAATGTTGTGCTGAATTATATGCGTTTTGGGGAATATTTATGACCCTAATAGAACAAATTAGCGAAGTAATGTCGGATCACCGAGGACCCGCACACGTAAATGACATCGCCGAAATGCTTCTTGTTCGATACCCTAACATATCTACACTGGCTGCGAAGTTACCCGATAAAATTTCCGCTGTCCTATCAGCCAATGCCAGAAAAACAGCGGGTAAGGCTCAATTCGCGAAAGTCAAAAACAAAACGGGTGGCTTTAAAAGAGGGTTGTATCGGCTTAAAAATAAGCCCGTTGTTACACCGGCACCAACCCTAGCCCCCGCTGTCACAACCCAATATACAGGCAAGGCTGGTGAATGCGCAGTGATAAGCGAGCTGCTATTTTATGGTTTTAACGCTTCTGCCATGGCCGTTGATGATGGAATTGATGTGGTTGCCAGTAAAGATAATAAATATTTCCACATTCAGGTAAAAACATCAAACAGTACAGAAAACGCTGGATTTTCATTTACAATAAAAAAGAGCACCTTCACCGCAAAGGATTCGTTTCAAACTTTCTATATATTCGTAATCCGTGAAAAAGGAGAGCATCGATATTTTAACGATTATATTATCCTTCCAAGCAACCAAATCCGCCAATATATAGAGGTCGGAATCATAAAGGATGGCCAAAGCCTGTCGATTCGAGTTCAAAAGGATTCTCGGGGTAGATATATTCTAAACGCCAAACAAGACGTTACAATTTCGGTCAATACATTCAGTCAGCTTGCATGAAATTACGTCTAGCAAGCGTTTGCCCAACTATTGGATAGCCCGCAACGCCTCCATTTGGTTAGACTCGGAACTCGGCAGGCAAATTTTTATGTCTCCTTTTTGCCCCCCAAGCGGTCAGCCAACCATAAGCGTGAGGCGCCACGTGCGGATATTGATTGGGCTTTTCCCTAAATATATCTGCTATCGCTGGTGAATGACTTGGTCAGTCGAAAAATCATACACGCTGGCAATGCGCTCACCGTCCCACTTGTAAGCGAGATGACGTTCCTGCCGACAATTGCTGAGAACTGACGGCCGAAATACGGCAACGTTGCTAGCGCCTTCGATAACTACATTGTTGAATATAACACCGTAAGATCCATCTCCGCGAAGCTGGCATCCAACTGTCCGCGTGGAATCTATTTGGTTGAGATCGATCGCAGAATCCCCGCAAAGGTCATGCAGCGCGCCCTTTAGATCCATGTTGAGTACGCGCATTTGTAGATTGATGGGTGGCTCATTTGTATGTTGAAGAAATGCCTCGCGCCGACGTATCGACCATTCCAACGACGCTTCAAACGTGGATGCGGCGAAGCAAACCCCAAACGTTCCATCTGTGAAGTGATCGCCATTTGGATCCAGGTGCGTGAACGGCGCCATAATCAAGGACGAGCCTGGTCCGCTGACAGCGTCGTCCGGATGCACCAGATTTACGAGACCCGTTTCATGACGGAGACGGTCATTCGTCAAGGATTCGATATCTGCAAGCGCTAGCCAGTCGCGTGACGGCGAAATCCGTTCGAGCAAGTCCGCCGGTGGATACCGCGACGGAATGATCCGCCAACAAGGTTCGAGCGAGATATTGCTCACGGGTATTGGTGACACCGTTACCCCCCACGCTGGGCATCCAAGTAGCGTCGAACTACAAACAAATCCGATACGCTACCAGCCAACATGCGATCCAGAGCCGACTGTCCGTTAAATAACGGCGCATCATTATGGCGACGTATCCATGCGTCGGCAGATTTTGCATCCGGAAAGAGTATTTCCAGCGCCTTGAATATTCCAAGTAGATACGAAACGCGTTCTAACGTGTCTTTTGATAGTTGACCACTGCTTTTCTTCCACTTGAAATATGTTGATCGTGCGGGCTTTCCAAGAAGGGCAATCTGTTCTTCCGTGTTAAGGCCCCATACTTTTGCAATTCCAAAAAAAGCGCGCAGCGCAACATCGGATTGGTCAATTTCTTCCGTAACATTCTGATTCTTTGTGGAATTTCCCGTTGTTGTCTCCAAACTGATTTCCCCCTTAAGTCTATATTCATACTTGACAGGAATATTAGTCTTCATTTAGATTATGAAAAGTCTAAATACGGACTAATTAGAACAATATATTTGATTCTGCATCGACGCAACTGCGACAAAAGGACTCAGAGATGGCTGATCGCCCAGTGAGGAAAACAGGCAAAGACAAGGACGGTGACATCACTGCCCTTTGCGACGATGGCGCAAGCTGGTCGCCTCGGCAAAAAGCCGATACCATCAGCGACATCGAAAGCGGTACCCACTCCTACCACGTTCCGTGGAAAGGAGGCCGAACCGAAATTCGTGTGGTCAATGGCCCGAATGGCAAATATCTCCGGACAGACCGAGACAATACGAACCGCAACAACCTGGATGATCTTCCCGATTGTTGATCGGGGAGACTGAACGCGAGGAAATACAATGAGTAAAGGTAGAGATCGAACGGTGTATCGCCGATCCGACGGCAATTGGGCAAATAAGCGCAACGATGCCAGCCGTCCCTCATCGGTACACCGAACCCAAGGCGAAGCCGTAGGTGCGGCGCATGACATGCTAGGAAACCAAGGCGGTGGCGAGTTAACGACGCAAGGCCGCGACGGTCGTTTCCGGAGTAAAGACACAATCGCTCCAGGGAATGATCCCTTTCCGCCGCGCGACACCGAACATTGAGCGCTTGGGTCGAGAAAGCAAAACTCACGCCATGCCAAATCGAAAGATACACGATACAGCAGGACTAATATGCGGCGGAACTGCCGCGTATTGGCGCGCTCAGGATCAAGAGCCAATACATACGGCGATCGAAACATTCGGCGGTGCTCTTGGAGGCCGTTTCGGCAGCCGGCTCCCCGATGTCATAGATCCGCCGACCCATCCGGGTCACCGAAGCATAGGCCATGGCATTGTGCCAATAGGCTCGGCGGTACAGATTTCGCTCTGGAGTCTCGATGAACTTCAAAACGAGCTTCGGCAACTGGCGGATCGTCACGCGGAATCCGCACGTAGTTCACAATCGTTTTTTGTCGAGCTGCTGCACATGATCGTATCACTCGTGTACCGAGCTGGCGCGGGTGCTGCAGCGGGCGCTGTCGCTGGATATGTTTCCCATCTCGCGCTAGACGCTACGACGCCCAAAGGATTACCTCTAGTAAAATAAGCCAGTTCGTATCGAACGTTCGCGTGTTGTCGCATTTGCCAATAGGCCGTGCGCCGTCCTAGCGGAAATGGACGAGATTTAAGAGCTCAATCCACCTGCCATACGGCATAAGAACCGAGAATACTCTGTCAAAGAGACCCGATAGCAGAAACAAGCGGCAACAAGCTGCACCCCGGAGGCAACATCTGAAATAAGGCAGGCTGCTGGCGACCTCGCGAGGTCATCGGCGGCTACTTAAAGGGTTTGCAATATGAAACTTACCATTGTTGATGGACGACGCCAAGAAGCCCTGCCGGGCCTGTCCGGTGAATGCCCAGTGTGTGAGGCAACAACTATCGCCAAATGTGGCGAAAAGAACATCTGGCACTGGGCGCACAAGGGCAAACGGCAGTGCGACCACTGGTGGGAAAACGAAACCGAGTGGCACCGAAACTGGAAAAACCACTTTCCTGTCGAGTGGCAGGAAGTTGTGCGCTGGGCCAATGATGGCGAGAAACACATAGCCGATGTGAAGACAGATCAGGACTGGGTGATCGAGTTTCAGCATTCATATATAAGGCCGGACGAACGGCGGTCACGGGCAGCGATTTACGAAAATATGGTGTGGGTCGTTGATGGCCTTCGTCGAAAGAACGACCTCAAGCAATTCATGGAGGCCCTGAGAGGCGGAATACAGATAATCCAAAAACCGTTGTTAGTAAAAGTTCATCCATTAGATTGCAGGCTCGTGGAGGAATGGTGCACCAGTCCTGTACCCGTCTTTTTTGATTTCGGTGATGAAATTCAACTGCACGGACTTTGGTTACTCGTTCCGATGGGCTTGGATCATACAGCGTACTTCACTTTGGTCGGGAAAGAGAACTTTATCGGCTGGCACTGCAAAGGCATTTTCAACCCTCAACCATTTTTCGACCAGATAAAACTATACGAACAAAAAAGAGTGCAGTCAGAGAAGGCGCGTTACGTACCTCATCGGATGCCGTACCGAATACCGCAGCGTTCGCGTAGGCGTTTTTAGACGGAGATCAGTCGCAAAGGAACTATGTCTGCTTTTGCCCCCCGAAGTCGACGTTCCGGTCGTCGGACACGACTTCGCATTTTGACCCGGTGCGGACCTGCAAGGAGCGAACATCATGCCGTTTGCTGATCGATGGTATAATTGTAGTACGAGACAGAAGCGGTGGGAATTTGCCGATGACTTGGAATCTTGGCGAAACCTTTGAGACCAGCGCGGGCTGCGTTGCAGCGGGCCGGTTTGGCGAGGGACCGAATCTAGTGCTCGCTCACGGATGGCCTTGGTCCTCATTCTCATGGCATCGGGTAATTCCAGAATTAGCAAAGCATTATCGCGTTCACTGGTACGACATGCCGGGGTATGGCCGATCCGACAAGAAGCCTGAGGAACGAACTGCTCTGGATGTTCAAGGACGGGTCTTCGCCGAAATGTTTGCACTTTGGAGCCTGGACCGGCCCAAAGTCGTCGCGCACGATTTTGGTGGTGCCACGACCCTTCGCGCGCACTTGCTGCATGGCTGTGAGTTTGACCGCTGCGTGCTCATGAACGTCGTTGCGATGCGCCCTTGGGGATCGGAGTTTTTTGATCATGTCGGCCGGCACGTGGATGCGTTTTTGGGCCTTCCGCCGCACATCCACAAGGCGGTTGTTGAGGCTTACATTCAGGGCGCGATCGTCAACGACATCGAACGCGAGGATATTGCGGCTCTTGTCGCACCTTGGTTGACCGATGATGGTAGAAGTAGCTTTTACAGGCAATTTGCGCAAGCTGATGAGCGCTATACCGCAGAGGTGGAACCTTTGTTCGGGAAGATACGTTGCCCAGTTAAAATTATATGGGGTGAGGACGATCCATGGATTCCGCTTGCGCGCGGAAAGGCTCTCCATGAGCTGATCCCACAGGCTTCATTCGAGGTCTTGCCAGGCGTTGGTCACTTGCCGCAGCTGGAAGCGCCTGACCGTGTTCTGGAGCGCCTAAGTAAGTTTCTGGCAGGTCAGAGCGAGGGCTGACGAGACTATCCAATTTCCGGGGAGCAGCAGCGGCTTTTGGCTAAATTCGGAACTCAGCACACGAATTTCCCATGCCTCCTTTTGCCCCCCTTTTCAGAAGCGAACAAGATTGATGCAGATGCGTCAGAAGCACCGAAGTTGCAGAAGGCGTATTACAAAAACCTCGTTAACCGTCCGGTTTGATAATAGACGGTATACAAACGATATTTGGTGGCACTCGCTAAAGTTCTGATGCGAACAATTCCGTGATTTCGTTGGGTTGGATGCAGAGATAATCGAGTGTCTGTACTTCCGATGAATGGCCATAGGCCCAGGTGAGCAGGGCAGTGTGTTTTTTGAACGTTTTGCGTTGGTGATAACCCCAGGTCTTGCGCAACGTGTGCGATCCGAAGTTGCCGTGAAGTGTTGCTTCCTTACACCATGTTTTGACCATTCGGCTCAGTGTCGAAACCTGAAGCGCCTTGGGGGTTGTTTGTGAGATGAATAGCGGTGCTTCAGGATAAGGATTGGGATGTACCTTTAACCAGGCCTTGATCGATCCGATCACTGCGGCGTTGAGAGTGGTGGCGCGATAACGCTTGTTCTTGCTTTGCTTCAAATCCAGGCGATCACCGGGCTTTAGATGCGCAACCTGACCAACCGTAATCGATAATAGCTCATTGGCACGGTATGCGGTGTTGATGCCGAGTGTGAACAGGCACAGGTCTCGCGAACTTCCTCTCAGTTGCTTCTTGATACGCTTGATGGATTTTAGCTCACGGATCGGCTCGACTTTGATCGACGAACCCTTCTTTGGATGGTTGGCATTGCGCGCTTTTCTCGGCTCCATTTGGTGACGCTAACAGAGCCTGAATAAGATGCCAACTTTTTTCTATTAGTTGGTATCTTATGAAAATGTCAAAGAGAGTCAATGGCTTTACTTTTCGTGCCGTCCTAGCTGCCTTTCGAAAAATCCACTCAAAGCCTTATGAGGCAAGCGATATCAACTAATAGAAAGAAGTTAGGGCATCCAGGGGCGTAACTGGTCCCGAGCGATCGGGCGGGAGAACGGCATATGCAAAAGTCACTCATCGGCGCAGCAGGGTTTCTGCTGGGCCTGGTTTCAATGGGCCCGTCAGCCCAGGCGGCGACGATAAACAACGACACACTATTGTTCCAAGGAACATTGAGCCAGGTCACCACGATCCTCGTTAGTCCATCAGGACATGTGATCAATATCAATGATCAAGAATTCAACGTAAACAACACGACCTATGACGGCCTAGCGGGCTTCGACACAATATTCTTTACGAACTTTGGCGATTTTCTCGAAGCCGGAGCCGTTCAAAACGTCGAATCTTTTGTGGCGGGCAACGGCAATGATGTGATCGACGCGCGATTTTCAAACGTGCAGGTGACACTTTTAGGCGGCACCGGTAACGATATTGGTTTCGGTTCCGCGTTTTTTGATATTCTTCTTGGAGATTCCGGCGACGATATCCTGGATGGACATCTTGGTGCAGACTTCCTGGATGGTGGTCGCGGCAACGATCTTCTCATCGGCGGCGGCGGCGCGGATACCTACTCGATATCTGGGTTCAATGAATTGGATACGATCATTGAGGCAGCGAGCGATGATATCAACGTTGTTCAGTTTGCGGCGGGTGTGAACATTGATAGCATTACATTCGAGAATGCCGGAACCGATCTGCTTTTGACGATCGCCGGCGCAGGACAGTTGCTCATCAAGGGGCAGTTCGATGCGCCAGATAGCGGCATTGATACCCTCAAATTTCGTGGTGGTGATCCTTTTGACCTCAGAACACTGAGCGGTCCGCAGCTCGCTGTGGCGGAACCTGGCACGCTTGCCTTTTTGGGTCTCGGTGTGGCCGGGCTGGCGCTTACACGTCGCCGGCGCCCCGTCTAGGTCACATCTCAGAGACATACACGATGCGGCGGTCTTTGGGCCGCCGTTTTCGTTTGGGCCTCCGCAACTGCGGATCAGGCTCTACGCCGCGGCGCTCTGCCGAACCCGCACGCGGTTTCTGCCTATGAAGGTCACGATCCCTGGCCGGGTTGAGGCCGCACGAGGTTAGCGCGAGGATACAAACGCCGGAGCCCTGTCACCATCCGATCTCGTATCAGATATTGGACAGGATATGTGACATGGCAGCTTCTGCCTTCATAGAAATTCTTGGGTTCATCGCCGGCATCGTCATTTGCATCTCGGCCGCACCGCAGATACGCGCCCTGCTGCGTAATCCCGCAGGCGCCAAGTTCGAGTCGATATCCCGCAATATCCTGATCGTCGCCGGCAACCTGCTTTGGCTCGTCTACGGCATCCTCACATCGTCGCTGTCGATCGCCGTCATGTGTGCGGTCGGTGTGCTGCTCAATACGTTGGTTTTACATTTTGCGTTGGTTTCGAGATGGGGTGAACGACGCAATGATGCCGTTCGTTCGACGCCGCCAGGCAGGTCACGCGACGAACATTTCGTAAGTAAAGGATAAAAGCAGCGGCTGAAGGGTCAGCCGCCAACTCTTTGCTCACGCGCCCGGAAACCGGGCGCCTGGCACCCCATTGTTCAGCTTATACCGAGGCGCTGCGGTCTGCCCAATAGTCCCGTCCGGGCTGGCCCGCACAAACGTGTGGCCCGGACGCCTTTGGCGCCCCGAGGGGCGGGACTTTGGGACCGCCGCTTTTCGGTCTCCCGTCTTAAAGCCCCGCGAAGCGTGCGGGGCTTTTCAATTAAGACGCTCGGCGCTGGCCAAGAGTGCATGCGCGATTTTGCGTGTGTTTAAGGAGAAAAACCCATGAGCCAGTCACAAATGAGAAAGCAGCTCGCTCTTGTTCGCCGAGGCAGCCAGAGATTCAGAGATTATTACCGGCAGGAGCGCAAACGCTGTGCCGCCCAGTTAGCGGAAGCGGTCAAGAGTGCCGCCACGGATCGGGACGGAAAGCCGATCTTTTACACGATCCTGCGGCACGTCTCGCAGAGCGGCATGAGCCGTACGATCTCGGTGCATTACGTCGAGGCCAGTACGGGACGTATCCTGCATCTCAACTATGTCGCCTCGGTTCTACTGGATCGGTCCAGGGACTCGCGCCGCGAGGGCGTGGTGTGCAAGGGCTGCGGCATGGATATGGGCTTCGACCTTGTCTATGCGCTCAGCGCCCGAGCGACCGGCGACGGATACGCAATTCATCATCAATGGCTTTAGCCCGCACACCGGATCGCATGCCGGTGGTGTGCGATCCTGCGTGCCGGTTGGCGCGGAACGAACCCATTTTTGAAAAGGAATAGACCCATGGAAACGCTCCCCCTCTCTAAACTACGAAGCTCGGATAACAACCCCCGCAAGAGCTTCGATCCGGTTACTATCGAAGGCCTGTCGCAAAGCATCAAAACGGACGGGTTGTTGCAAAACCTTGTCGTGGCCAAGCCGGAGAACCGCAAACGCACTTACACCATCATCAGCGGCGAACGACGGTACCGCGCCTTGTGCCTGTTAGTCGAAAGCGGCAATCTGCAAAAGGATGTACCCGTGCCGGTCGTCATTCGGCGCAGCCTGTCCGAGGGAAACGCACACCGCATTGCCACGATAGAAAACATCCAGCGCGAAGATTTACCGCCATTGGAAGAAGCGGAAGCGGTTACGGCGCTGTTGCGCGACGGCATGACATTGGCCGACGTGGCATCGCAAACAGGATTGAGCGAAAGCACGATCAAGCGGCGGCTGGCCCTGTCCGGGTTGTGCGACGAAGCCAAGAAAGCGCTCGTTGCGGGCGAGATCGGTCTGGCGCAGGCCGAGGCCCTGACCCTGGGTAGTGCTGTGCAGCAGCGCGCGTTGATCGAAGAGGGCCTGGACCGCGTCAGCCCTTCACAGATCAAACAATGGCTCACGGATGAGAAAGCGAATGTCGCGGCTGCGGTGTTCGAGAAAGACGGTTACAGCGGCACTTATACCAGCGATCTGTTTGCCGCCGACGAGGCGACCTACTTTGACGATCTGGAACAGTTCTGGCATTTGCAGAACAAGGCCATCGAAGACCTCGCGGTTAAATACAAAGTCGAGGGCTTTGAACCGGTCGAGATCATGGAAGGATATGGCTATCAGTCTTGGCGATACCGTCCCGCCCAAGACGATGAGAAAGGCGGCGTGGTTCTCCAGGTCCACAATTCCGGCCATGTGGAAATTCACGAAGGCATCGTTGATCTTGATCTGGACCGGCGAACTACGGAAGCTGTTACGGATAATCCACTTGCCGAGCAAAAGACTCGTCCAAAATATTCCCGCCCGCTCCGGGAACATGTGGCGCTGCATAAGAGCATGGCTGTTCAACAGGCTTTATTGGCGAACCCTCGTATCGCCAAGGAAGTTGCGGTCGTGCAGATGATTGCCGGCAATGGATGGCGCGATAGCGTTTCGCTGAACCTGCATGATTGTGTGAACCGATTTAGCGTTGAAGAGGCTCAACCAACCACCTTTGCCGCCATCGAAGCCGAAGCACGTATCCTGTGGAAAGCGCTGGGGCAATCGTTGGATGCGAACGCATCCGATATCTGCGTCCGACTGATCGCCAGTCGTCCGAATGCGACGGCTTTGTACGAAGCCGTCAAGAAACTGTCCAAGCCGCAACTGGACCGCTTGCACCTACTGCTGACCACACTATGTTTCGGGCAGGCGGATTGCGACGAACTGGATACAGACGAGAACAGCTTGTTCAACCGTGTTGCCGCCGATCTCAATGTGGATATGCGGGCGCATTGGGCACCCGATGCGGCATTTCTGGATCGGCGGTCAAAGGATCAACTTCGGTAAATTATCCTTGAGGCTGGCCTCGGTTCCAAAATCGCGTCCGGTGACGGGATCAAGAAAGGTGATCTTGTGCGCGCCATGGGGAAAGCATTCGAAGAAGCAAGAGTGTCCGAGCAACCGGATGCTCTGGATCAAACTATCCGCGATTGGATGCCCGAGGCGATGTCGTTTCCCGCGATTGATCCGGATGCGCCGGTCGAGACTGACGATACCTAAAACCGATACGGCAAAACAAAGCAGGCCCGGTTGCCCATTCATTTTGGGTAGCCGGGTTTTCTTGCGTGCGCCGTTTTCAATGGCGATAGCGCATATTCGCGAGAGCTTCGGCGAAGGAGATAACGTTCTCGCGTTCGCTCGCCTCGACAATGGCGGCAAAGGCCGCCAGCAAGCGGGTTGCTTGATCGGGATCAATCGCTTGAAGGCTGCACAGAGCCATTGTTAGGGCATCACTCACGGTTCGTTACTTATCGTCGTCTGGTGGCCGGACGTTAATGACCTCTCACAGAAAGGTGCGGCGGTTTTGGGCCGAAGCCTTGGACATGGTGCGCGCCATCCGGCCCGAGGCCGAGTTCTGTGAGCGGGTCATTACACCCGGCTGGACGCGTAATTGCCTCCAGCACGCCTATAATACACTAAATTATTTGTTATTTATGCTATCATGACTGAATTGGCTGAATGCTCTGGGGGTAAGGTGCTAAAACTTGCAATTTTATACCGTATATGATATATTATGAATTGGACTGTAGAAACATTGAATGCATTGGTAGACCGGGAGCTTGAAGCGCTGCCGGTGGACCAACGGGCCAAGTTCCTGAGGATCGCCGAGTTGATCGAGGCCAAGGGTCTCGACCGAGTGCGAGAGCCCTATGTGAAACATCTCGAAGGCCCGTTGTGGGAAATCCGCATGAAGGGCCGGGATGGGATTTCCCGTGCGCTCTACGTGACGGCGACGGGACGCCGGGTCGTGGTGGTCCGGGTGTTCGTGAAGAAAACCCAGAAGACACCCCGCCGGGAAATTAAACTGGCCCTGGACCGGGCAAAGGAGGTCGAATGACCAGTATCGAAAAGCTGGGCAAGAAATGGAAAAAGGACCCCGAATTCCGGGCCGAGTACGATGCCCTGGAGGAGGAGTTCGCCTTGGCGGCAGCCTTGATCGATGCGCGCAAGCAAGCCGATCTGACCCAGGAGGAAATTGCCGAACGTATGGGAACCTCGCAGACGGCAATCGCCAGATTGGAAGGCGACAAGGGGAACCCGTCTATCAAGACATTACGGCGCTACGCGGAAGCGACGGGAACGCGATTGAAAATCACCTTCGAGGCCGCGCCGGACGATCAGTCGCGGCCTTAACAGTTGTCTTTCACCTCGTCCGCGATGGCTTGCTCGAGGTTGTCGATAAAGCTTTGTATGGACGTTAGCTGTTCCTGGACGGTCCAGAGCTTGAGGATAAGGGCGTTTGCGGTTTCTTTGTCCATGGTTCTTCCTTTCTAATTTGTCGGCACGCCTGCAAAGGTCTCGTCGTTGCGCCACATACGTTCGGCCATCGCGCGGTCTTCGGGGGCTGCCATGTCGAGATAGATTTCGGTTGTTTCCAGGCTGGCGTGGCCGAGCCACTTCTTGATCCGTGTTTCCGGCACCGACGCCAGCGCGGCATGAACGCCGTACGCATGGCGCAACCCTTTGGCACAAGCGCGCGCACCGGTAATGCCACCGGCCTGCATCACGCGGCGGATATGTTTCCAGCCCGTGGTGCGACCGAAGTTCCAAAGGCACGCATGAACTCCGCCGTCCGAGCAAGCTTGCACCGTACGTAAATCGTGCGCTGCTGCGAGCCTCGCTATGAACTCACGAGGAACGGGAATTGGCCGAAAGTGACAGCCTTTGCGCTTGCCGCGCTTCTTCAGGCTACGGACAATAACGGCGCCGGTATCGATGTCGATGTTGAGGGCGGTCAGCGCCAACGCTTCGCTCGGACGGCAACCGGTCCAGTAGAGCATTTCGCAGAAGGTGCGTTCCCGTGGACAGTTTAGAACCGAAAGCGCGGACAGGAACCGTATCCGTTCCGCGGCGGAGAGATATTTACGCTCTCCGGCCTCGGTAAAAAGGGTCATGCCCTTGTATGTCGCCGCGCGGTAGGACATTGCGGAATTTCCTTTCATGCATGAAGGCTGAACAGAATAGGATATTCTGTTTCATGGCCCACACACCTTCAGGAATTCCGCCAATTTGAGAGTAGATGGCACCGCCAGGTTGCCACCGACATCACCCAAACGATAACGGTTTCTTTATCGGAATCAATCTAAAAAACACTTTATCCTATTTTGTTCACAGTATTTACCCGTACTACAAGTGTGTGGGATGACGCTGAGCCGCTGGCTTCTCGCTGCATCGGTGGTGATTGGGGTGGTCGTCGCACAGCCATACAAAAGTGTGGCCGAGGGATTTAAAAGCCAGGACGTTCTGGTTTGGGGCGAGACCAATCAATCCTGGTACTTTGAAGTGTCCGTGACCATGGCGGCGTCGATTGCCGCGCAAAATACCAAAGGCCAGTCTAAGGTGAGCGTCCGGTAAAGCAGCCCTGCCTATGATGACGTTGGACTGTTACGCTCAGGTTTGAGCGTAACGCCAGGGGAGCAGTTCGTCGATCCGATTGATTTTATGGTCGGCGATACAGGCTAGCGTGTCGGTTAGCCAGGCCTGCGGATCGACGCCATTGAGTTTTGCTGTCTCGATCAGCGTATAGGCGATGGCGGCTGATTTGCCGCCGGCCTCGGACCCCATGAAGAGATAATTCTTCCGCCCCAGGGCGATGGGCCGCATGGATCGCTCTGCGGTATTGTTGTCGAGTTCAAGAAAGCCGTGATCTAGATATGGTCGCAGCTTCTTCATGCGGGTCAGGGCGTAGCGAATAGCACCGGCTAAGGGTGATTTGCCGGATATCCGGGTCAATTGGGCATGCAGCCATGATTCCAGGTCGTCGAAGATTGGTTTTGATTGGCGCTGCCTGATCTTCACCCGTTGATCCGGCGATTGGCCCCGAACCTCCTTCTCGACGCCATAGAGTGTGGCGATACGTTTTATGGCTTCCTCGGCAATCGCCGATCCCTGAGCTTTGTGGATATCGACGAACTTGCGTCGGATATGGGCCATGCAGGCCACTTCCGTCACCTTGCCCGTGCGGTACAGGTCATTGAACCCCGCATAGCCATCGGCATGCATGAAGCCCGTGAAGTCCGCTAGATGTTCGCGCGGGCGAACGCCCTTCCTGTCGGACGAGAACTGATACCATGCGGCAGGATGCGCCTCTCCGGCCCAGGGTCGTTCATCGCGGACATAGGCCCAAAGCCGCGCGGTCCTGGTTTTACCGGAGCCTGGGGTCAGCATTTTTACCGGCGTATCATCGGCGAAGAGGGCCTGTCCCTTTAAAACATGGCGCGCGACGGCGTCCGCCAAAGGTTCCAACAGAGCCGTGGATTTGCCAACCCAATCGGCCAGGGTGGAGCGGTCCAGATCGATCCCCTCGCGCTGGAATATCTGACTTTGCCGGTACAAAGGCGAATGATCGGCGTACTTGTTGACCAGCACATGGGCCAGTAGGCCAGGACCGGGCCGCCCGTGCTCAATCGGCCGCGACGGCAGGGCTGCCTGATGGAACGTCTCACAGCAGGTGCAGGCCATGCGCGGGCGAACAATCCGGTTCACGACAAAACGTCCGGGGACATATTCCAGTTCCTCGGTGACATCGTCGCCAAGCGTTTTGAGCGCACCGCCGCATTCCCCACAGGCATCGCCCGGCGACAGTGTTGTCTCGTTGCGTGGGAGATGACCGGGCAGCGGTTTACGTTTGGGCTTGTCTTTTGGCGCTGCAGATTGATCTGCATTTGCATCGTCTGACGCGGGCTCCTGCGCGGACGCCGCAATCTCTTCGTCTTCCAGCGTCAACGCCAGTTGATCCAGAGCCTCCGAGCGCGACCCGAAGCGATGCTGGCGCATCCCGGCCAATTGGTGTTGGAGCTTCTCGATCAACACCGCCTGTGACTTCACTTCCGACGCCAGCGATGCCACCAGACCTTTTAATGCGGCAGGTTCATTCGGGAGGTCGTCGAGCATGCCGGCAATCTATCAGCCGCCACCCCGCATGGGAATCCCCGGAAATTGACAACCCTTTGCTGTGAAACGACTTTACCCAGCCGTCAGGGGACGCCACGTTCGTTGTGGTATGCGCCAATCAATCCCTTCCAGCAGCATCGCCAATTGAGCCGGGGTCAGCGCAACCTTGCCCGCTTTCGCAGACGGCCAGACAAACCGTCCCTTCTCCAGACGCTTCGAGAACAGACATGCCCCTTGCCCGTCCCACCAGATCACCTTGATCAGATCGCCACGGCGACCCCGGAAGACGAACAGATGACCGCAATACGGCGCCGCCTTTAGAACCTTCTCTGTTTGCGCTGACAGCCCATTGAACCCCTTACGCATGTCCGTCACGCCGGCCGCAAGCCAAACCTTCGTGTTCGTGGGAACCGGGATCATCCCGACAAGCACCGGAGCAGACGTACGAGCGCTTCGGGATCGTAAGGGCCGCTAATGCTCAAGCGATGACCTCCGGCAAGCGTGACCTCGATCTTGCCTTCGTCACCAACAGGGCGCTCGGCTTCGTGCTCGACGTGACGCGCAATCTCAACCGGCAGGAAACAGGCGGCGTCATCGACCGTGTCACTTCCCGCAAACCGGGGATCTTTCAGCCAGTTGAAAACCTGATTGGCGTTCACATTGTAGCGCCGTGCAACCTGTGAAACCGAAACGCCCGCAAACCGCGTCTGTGCGCAAATCATCCGCTTCTCGTCTGCACTCCAGCGCCGACGCTTGCCCCGCTTCGCCACATCCTGATCCCCGTTAGTGTCCACCTAAACAAGTGGACACTAAACCTCACTTCTTCTGCACGGCAGAGCGGTCAGGCCGGACGCTTACGGTACAGGAGAATGAACCAGTAGAAGAAGGTCTCCTGCACCTCGCTGGCGCGGTAGAAAAGGACCCAGGGGATTTCCAGATACTCAATCAGATCTTCCGTACCGTCGGCGAGTTCGGCCATGAACGCGGTCGGGAAGCAAAGCCCCGGGGGCAGGATGATGGACCAGCGGTGCGCTCGGATTTCCGGGCGAAATCGTGCGTAGACTGGAATTATCAGGCCGCCGACGATGACGCCAATTTGGAGCAGCATACGGGGCTTCTGGTCAAACCAACTGCTGACGTTGTGCAGGTTGGTTTCCTTCTGATCGTTGATCGTTGCCCAGTATTCCGGGGCGGCCCAGCCCGCTAGATGCTGGCCCCAGCTCATTTCTTCGCCGGCGATATAGAAACAACCGACAGCGGCGATGCAGATCCAGACCCGGAGCAATGGCAAGGCGGAAAGCGCGGGCAGGCGCAACGACCGTATCGCAACAACAAGTGCTGCGGCCGGGATTAGTGTGTGCATCAGCTCAATTGGGCTGCGTTCGTTATCCAGCCACGTGCTGTAGAACTGTGGCGCAAGCTGCGCCAACGCAATGAGCAGGATGCCGACGCCGAGCGGCAGATAGAGCCACCAAACCGGTGACAATTCTGCACGGCTATCAACAGACTCGCGAGCGTCGTACATCAACTCCATGGGGTGTCACAAAATTGTATTGAATGAACTCTTTATAGGGGTTCGCCCGGTTTCGTATCAACCGATATGCGGGGGAGGGACAAGATTAATTCAATGGGAGGCGGCACACGATGTTTGGTACATAGGGGAGTCATTGCATGGTGGAATCGGTATCGGGCCGCTGGCCCTGGGAATCTGGCGCCATGCCCGAGCGGGCAGGTTTCGATAAAACGGCTCTCGCCCTCGGGCCAAAGGCGCCGATGTATACGCTTCCTATGGTCAAGGATCGGCGTGCGGAGAACGGAAAGCGCTTTGCGACGGTCAAGGATCTGGTGTGCCTAAAACGTGCGCGGGAACGGAGCAACGGCAAATATTTTCTTTGGTAATTCTTCGACATCTAAAGCCAACGATAGTCGCCCAGGAACCCGAGCAGGCTTTTTAGGGACTCTGATTCGGGTGGCTCCTTCATTGTAATACATTCAACCTGTCGTTCGACATTCATGTCGACGATTCGCTTGGAGATGATGCCGGGGGTAACGATGGCGTGTTGCGGGATGATGGAGAGGCCGTGACCATGCGCGACGGCGACTTGAATCCATTCTTCGCGTTCCGACCGAATGACCGTTTGAACGTTGAGTTCACGGTTCGCAAGGATCTCGAAGAAAGTATTCTGAAATTCGCAGGCGAGCCGGTCGGCGTAAGTGCTGCCATTAAGGTCAGCTAAGAAGATTTCGCTTTTACTCGCCAATGGATGGCCGGGGGTCATGGCGAGGACCATGGGCTCGGCATACAGTGGCACGGCAGTGAATTCCTCGGTGACAGGGGCAAGACAGCCCATGAGGGTGCAATCGACCGCGCCGGCGCGTAAAAGTTCATAACCTGTTGACGTCGTGACATCGTGCAATAGCAGTTCGATATCCATGTATTTCTGCTGGAACGCGGCGAGGGCGGGACCGATCAGAGCGGGACCGACGGTGCACATGATGCCGATATCAAGCTGCTCCGGCCTGTTTTCGGAAATTGCCTGAGCGGCGCGGCGCGCGGCTTTGCGGGTTTCGTCGATGCGCTTGAAATGGATGTGCATAACCCGGCCCAGTTCGGTCAGTTCAAACCGTCCGCCGCCGCGCAGAATTAAAGAATTGCCAAGCTTCTCTTCGAGCCGCTGAATGGCCTTTGTAAGTGCAGGCTGCGACACATTGCAGGCCTCTGCTGCTTTCGTGAAGCTATGTGCATCGCACAAGGCGAGGAAGAAACTGATCTCGCGGAATTCCATTGAGAAGCCTCCAGACTCGGTCGCCCGATCCTGTTGCATAGAGGATGTGTGCCGCCACCGCAACCCTATAACCGTGGGTTATGAATCATGAATTATTAATATTAGACAATAGGTTAGTTGATAACGTTAGTGTCGTGTCTAACACTATCACGGATAAGGATGCGAACTAATGTTGAGAAGAACTATATCGAGCATGTTTGTTGTAGCGCTTACGCTGGCTGCGACGTTTGGATCGGCCAATGGGCAAGACATCAATCGGGCGGTATTCACCGCTGACGGAAAGGCGCAGATCCCCGTCAATTGGCGGCAATGGATCTATGTTGGAACGCCGGTGACGCCAAATGGCTTGAACAAGGGCGAAGCACCGTTCCCAGAGTTCCACAACGTTTATATAGAGCCGTCGGCCTTTGCCCACTATTCCAAGACGGGCGAGTTCGCCGAAGGCACCCAAATCGTCAAAGAGCTGGTTCTTGTACGAAAAAGCGAAAACGGCAACGAAGAGGACGGATCGTCGTCGGAAGTCTCCGGGCGCGGCTTCTTTCAGGGAGAATTTCAAGGCCTCGAACTGACCGTCAAGGATACGAAGCGCTTTGCCAAGGAGCCGGGTGGTTGGGCCTATTTCTCCTTCGGCCACAAACCGCAGCCTTATGAGAAGACGGCGGCGGCGTTCCCGACCGACTCTTGTAACGCCTGTCATGATGCCAATGCAGCGGAAGACTTTGTCTTTACACAATTCTATCCCGTTCTGCGGGCGGCGAAACCATGAGGATCGTAGTTTTTAGTGCCTTGGGTGGGCTTGCTGCCGTTGCCTGTGTCCTTATGGGCGCAGGCAACGCGGTGGCAGACGATTTTGTCCCGGGCGTTGTTTCGAGCAACGGTACGATTACAGTGCCGCGTGTCGACTATCGGAAGGATTGGGCATTTCTGGGAACCTATACGGCGGATGGCGGTAAGGGCATCGGATTCCATAGCGTCTATTCCCAGCGTGAGACGGTTGCCCATTATCGCAAGACCGGTGTGTTTCCCGACGGTGCGGTACTGGTAAAGGAACTCTACGATACGAAGAGCGGCGATCTGACGACGGGCGCGGTGCGCTGGGCGTCCGGACTCGTTGGCTGGTTCGTCATGGTAAAGGACAGCAAGGGTCGGTTTGGCGAAAATCTTCTCTGGGGTGACGGCTGGGGCTGGGCTTTTTTCAAGGCCGATGCACCCGACAAGACAACGACCAAGGATTACAAGACCGAATGTCTCGCCTGTCATGAACCGGTGCGGGCTACCGACCTTAGCTATACCCAGGGTTATCCGACGCTAAAAGGACCAGGGCGCTAACGGTACCTGCTGCCGAATACATCCTTACGTCCCCCACCCGGTGGCAATCCAGTCGCCACCGGAAAACGCCACGGGTTTACCACGACCCGTGGCGTTTTGTTGTCCGGCCGCACCTGCCTGGAGAGGCAGACGAGTTACGTTGGGAGGGCTCTTAATGGACGCTTTAGTCGCCTTTCACGATCATGGCGCCTTTTGGTTCAGTAGGCACCTGCGTTG
This sequence comes from Alphaproteobacteria bacterium, assembly GCA_012103325.1. Classification (GTDB taxonomy): domain Bacteria; phylum Pseudomonadota; class Alphaproteobacteria; order UBA8366. Next base: position 235,540 of record WLWY01000008.1, on the reverse strand, counting down.
GGGCTTCCGGCATGTTTTCGTCGTCACTCTGAATGATGGTTATTGGGTCATGCTCGACGGGCGCGATGGCGTTCCTGTGCTCGAAGTCGTTGCCGGTGTGGATTTCGATCTGGCGGCGTTCTATCGCAAGGAGCACGGATTCACCGTGCTTCGGGTGACAGCGCCAGGTTTGCCGCCGTGCTCGCCGGTCATGCTCGGCACCTGCGTGGGGGCGGTCAAACGTGTGCTCGGCCTGCGAGCCCCGTGGGTCCTCACGCCCTATCAGCTCTACCGCTATCTGAAAAGACGACAGCGCTGAGCCACGGATTGGCTGTTGCGGCTGTCTTAATCCACCCGATCTCGACATCGTTGAAATTCAAAATGGAGGTATTGCCTATGGGCAGCTTGTTTGGAGGGTCGGCCCCGCCGCCACCACCCCCTGTTCCGGAACGGGATGATCCGGCCGTTAAGGATGCGGAGCGACGCGAACGTCTCGCGGCTGCGCGCCGCAGAGGCCGGCGCGCCACGATCCTGACAAGCGGGCAGGGAGCGGAGGGTGAGGCGCTGACCGGACGGCCCTCACCGACCGGCGGTGGTCAGTTGCAGCAACCCCGAACCCTGCTGGGTCAATAGGTATGGGCAGCAATTTCCTGGTCAAAGGGCCGTTTGGTCTACCGGTCGATCCGTTGACGAAGAAAGCTTTCGGCGCATTCGGATTCGATGACGAAGAGAAGAACCAGCCTGCGGCAGCACAAACACAGCCTGTATCGAGAGTACGGCCGCCTTCGTTGGTCGAGGACCCAGAAAAGAAACGCCGAGGTCGAAGAGTAACACTGCTTACTGCAAGGCAGGGGGTGGGGCTCGAAGGCTCGGCCATCACCCCGTCCAGCAGCACGGGCCGCAGCCCTTTACGCGAATAACCAAGATAGGAGCCAGAAATGGTGCAAACACTATTGCCGCGCGATGCGCATAACACTTCGATACAGACCATGGCGCCAGTGGCCAGCCAGGCGCGAAGCTTTACCGGGACAACCGCGCGAACAACCCAAGATTTCGAAACAGGTGTAAAAGTCGTTGAACTTCGGCCGACCATGGCCTGTTTCATCAAATTCGGCGACGGTACAGTGGAAGCAACGTCGAGCGACTTCTTCCTACTCGCGAGCGAGCGCGTGACCTATCACATTGGCACGCATACTCGCGTTGCCGTAATCCAGGACACGACGGGCGGCACACTCCATATCACGGAGCTTGCGTGATGTGGCCGTTTACGAGACGCATGTCCGCACCTGTCGTCGGTGTGCAGGGTCAGCCGGTCAAGGCGATCAGCCGCGATCAGGAGGTGCCGGGGCCGGCTGCGCTTCACGAAGCCAAGATTGCGCGTTTACGGATCGCGTTGGCAAAGGAGCGGCGTGGCAGGAAGCGAGAAGACCGGATAACCGAGCTCGAAAATGCGCTTTACCGGCACGCCGCCCTCTTAACAGCAGCGACGGGAGGCTAACCCATGGCCTGGACGCTCTATCACAAATGGCTGGAAGCCCAGGCCGATGGTGGCGTTGCCGGAACACCCATCGATTTCGATGGCGACACGCTCAAAATCGCACTGGCAGCGAGCGGTTATACGCCCTCGGATACGTTGCACGACCTGTTCGATGACATAACGAATGAAGTGATGGGAACAGGATATACAGCCGGCGGCGAGACGCTGGCAAATAAGGTTGTTACTGAATCAAGCGGAACAGTCACCTTCGATGCCGACAACGCTTCATGGCTTCAGAACGCCAGTGGCTTTGCCAACGCTCGCTACGCCATTCTCTACAAAGAAGGCGCATCTGCAGCCATAAGCCCATTGATCGCTTACGCCGATCTTGGTGGTGATAAGGGCAATGTCGGCGGCGATCTCACTCTGCAATTCGATGCCACAGGCATCATCACCTGGAGCTAGGCTATGGGACGTATGTATTCAATCATTATGGATGCGGTGTCTGTGTCCGCAGCGCAAGATCTCGTGCGCGTTTCGGCGCCTTCTGATGCTGTTCTGGTCGTCCATGAAGTGAACGTCACGCAAGAAAGCACCGAGACGAGTGACACAGGGGCGATACAGCTGCAGCGCGCCTCGACCGACGGTACGGGCACATCGTACATACCAAAATTATTGCAGCCGAGCGACGCGGCGTTTGGAGGCTCGGCGGTGACGAATTTGACGGCCGATACGACGGCCGGCGATGTTCTGTATCGAGAAGGTTACAATATTCTGCCCGGGTATCGAAAGCTGTTTACGCCTGAACAGCGCCCAGTCGTTCCGCCATCCGGGCGTTTCGTCGTTCGTTCCGACGTCGCGATTACGGCAGCGACATTGACATGCGAGCTCGTCGTCGAGGAACTAGGGTAAGTGTCCCATATTTATCGGCGTCCATTCGATCATCGGGCGCCCACCGGCTTTTCGTTAGCCCTATTCCCTGTATCGAACGTACCGGAAACGGTTGTCATTGGTAACGCAACGATATCGGTCGCCGCTAATGCGTTGAACGCGATACAGGCGATGCTGATTGACAGCGCGGCAATTTCCGCCGCGGGCAAGACTCTAACCGTTATCGGTAGCGAAGTCGTTCAAATCGCCGCCGCAACAGTTGCGGTGTCCGGGCGAGGCGTGTCGCTACTGGCGCGGTTGGCAGTCAACATCAAGCGGTTCTTCGTTTCTCTTAATGACATCAACGGGTAGGGCCATGAATCTTACGATTGAAGACGATCAGACGGGTGCGCGATGAGTGACCGTGCGACACGCATGCTCGAGCGGCTGGAACGGCTCAAGTCCGACCGGCAGAATTGGGACTCGCATTTTGAAAGTCTGGCCCGCGTTTTTCTTCCGCGCCGCCTCGGTTTCACCAGCGTACGCCCGGAGGGCGAGCGCCGTACGGAAGAGCTCTATGACGGCACGCCGCAACAGGCGGCCCGTGGTCTGGCGGGGGCGCTCGACGGGTTGCTGAAGCCGAAGACGGAAGCCTGGGTGCGGACCCGGGTTGTCGACGACGCGCTTGACAATGAAGAGGAGGTTAAGGATTGGCTTGCCTTCGTGGACGACCGCATGCTCAAGGCGATTTACAATCCACGGGCCCGTTTCCAGCAGGCCTCCGGCGAGGTCGATCACGATCTGGCGGTGCTGGGGACCGGTGCGCTGTTCATTGGGGAAGCGCAGAACCTGGATCGCCTGACTTTCGCGAGCCAGAGCCTGGCTGGCCTGTATTTGATGGTCGATGCCGACGGGATGGTGAACGCGCTCTATCGCACGCGGCGATTCACCGCGCGGCAGGCGCAGGAGTTCTTCGTTGATCGGCTCGGCGGTACGCTTGGCAAGACTGCCGGCAAGGCCATCGAAGATAAGATGCCAGACAAGAAGCTCGACTACGTACATGCCGTTTTGCCACGCCGCGAGCGCGAAGGCACGCGCAAGGACAACCGGAATCTGCCCTTCGCGTCGATCTGGATCGATGTTGATGACAAGACGATCCTGCATGAGAGCGGCTTCCACGAGTTTCCTTTCGCCGTGCCGCGTTGGGATACACTAAGCGGGGAACTGTATGGCCGGTCGCCGGCAATGATCGCGCTGCCCGACGCCAACACGCTGCAGGCACAGGGCGAGACGATCCTGATGGCGGGCGAATACGCCACGCTTCCACCGATCTTCGCGCCGTCGGACAGCATTGTCGGTCCGTCGAAGCTGCGCCCTGGCCGCTATACCTTCTACGATCTGGACGCTGCGGTGGGGCAGCGCCTGGCACAACCGATCTTTCCGATGCAGACCGGCGCCAGTATCCCCATCGGCCGCGAAATGCAGAACGATACGCGCGATCAGGTTTGGGCCGCGTTCTTTCGAAACGTATTGAACTTGCCAAATGCCGGGCCGCAAATGACTGCGACCGAGATTATTCAGCGCAAGGAAGAGTTCGTGCGCACTATCGGACCGGTCTTCGGACGGTTGGAATCGGACTATCTGGCGCCAATCGTGGAGCGGGTATTCGGCATCATGCTGCGCGCAGGCTCATTCGGCGAGATGCCAGAGATGCTAGCCGGTGCAGACATGCGTTTCGAGTTCCGCTCGCCTATCGAGCGGGTGCGCAAGCAGATCGAGGCAGCGGCGGCGCTGAAGTCGGTGGAGGAAATTGGTCTCGTCGCGCAGGCGACCGGCGATCCGGGCGTTCTCGATTTCGTCGACCGCGACAAGGTGGCGAAACTGATCGATGAAGCCAACGGGGCTAACATCCTGCGCAGTGACCGTGAGGTTGCGGAAATGCGCCAACAGCGCGCTCAGGCTGAACAGGCGGCGGCACAAGCGGCAGACGCTGAGAAGGCACTTACCGTCGGTGCAGACGTGATTGAAAAGGCTGGCCTGCTCGATCAGGTGCCCGGCTGATGCTATCGCCCCGCCGAGAAAGACCGGACAGCATCCATCAGGATGTCGTCGAACTGGCCGATGCGATGGCCGCGGTTCGGCTGCCCAAGGACTACCGCCAAAGCGGGCAGGAGTATCGCGACTTCCGGGCGGTATTGGTCGACTGCACCGCGGACAAGGTGCAGGCGCGCCGTGTTCTGACTCGCATCTTTCACTGGGGCAGCTTGATGGCGCCGGTACACGAGGAAGGCGATCCCTACGCCACCCATGTGAGGATCGGTGCACAGCAGCTCTGCCAGCGCATTCTGATGGCGCTGAACACGATTCCAAACAATACAAGCGAGGAACAGCATGACGGATGAAACAGCGGCCCTCGAAGGCAGCGAAGACAATGCACCTATAGAGGATGGTGCACCGCCCGACTGGCGTGCGTCGATTGAAGACCCGGATTTATACCGTCTGTCGGAACGCTACGAGTCCGCGACCGCCATGGCGAAGGCGGTCTCGGATCTGCGCCGCGAAACCGCAACGCGCATCAAACCACTCGGCGAAAGTCCGACGCCGGATGAAATTGCCGCGTATCGTAAGCAGACAGGTGTTCCGCTAAGTGCCGACGGCTATGCCTTTGATATGCCGCAAGGAACGGAACCCAGTGAGGCCGATACCGCGTTTCAAAACGAAATGGCCAGGGCCATGCACGGCGTGAATGTTACCGGCGGCCAAGCAAAGGCGCTCGGTAGTGCGTTCAACGACTATGTGGCGCGGCAGCAAGCCGATACCGAAGCGGTGTCGGCTGCGGCGCTCGAGCAAAGTGTCGCGGCGCTTAAGCGGGAATTCGGCGCCGACTATGACCGCAATGTCGAATACGCCCGACGGGCAGCGCTCGATTTCGGCAGCGAAAGCTTTGTCGAGTTTTTGGAGACCAAGATCGTCGACGGTGCTCCCTTGGGCGATCATCCTGCCTTCATCAAGGCCTTCGCTCGTATTGGCCGTGGTGCCGGCGAAGCGTCGATCGATGTCGAAACGCCGGCCGGCGACAGCGCCACGCTGGACGAGCGCATCCGCGCCAAGCGCACCGAAATTCAGCAGGCCCTCGACCGCGGCGACCACAAGCGCGCGCATCAACTCGACCGCGAAGAGCGCGCCCTTTGGAGCCGCGTCCGCGACTAGACGCGCAGCACCCCTTTCTTCGCTGGGTACGAACCAGGCGAGGGTGATGCGCTGTTCACAACACGACATTTTGAGGAGCCCCACCCATGCCGCGACTGCCTGGCGTGAGAGATGTCACGCGTGTGTCAAATGACGGCCTGCGCCTGCCAGCGCTGAATGCGCCTGCGCCGGATCCGACGGGCGCGGCCTTGGAGGATTTTGGCGAGTCTTTCGGCGCGTTCGGCCGCGCGTTCGGGGAATTCCGGAAGAAGCAGAAAGTGTCGGAAGATGCCGCCAAGCTGCGCAATCTCGATGGACGGCTCGCCGTGAAACGCATCGACCTGATCGCCAATCCAAGGGAAGACCAGAGCGACATGACGGGCCCCTTCGAGCCCAATCCGGTCAAGCGCGGCGAACAGCTGTTCGATCAGTTCGTCGATACCGAAATGGAGGCCTTACGCGGTACTCCGCTGGAGGGGCAGGCTCGCCGAATCGTGAAGGCCAACCGAGACCCGTTCCGGGCCAAACTCAGGACCAATAATTTTCAGGCTACGGATGAGACGATCGAAGCGGAATTTCGCGGTGCCGTGACATCTTTCGGTGACGTCGTCTCGGACGATCCAGGGATGCTACCGCTCATGTTGGAGAAGGGCGAGACGGCGCTGCGGGAATTAGGGGAAGCCAAGAACTGGTCGCCGGAAACCCTGAGCAGGGAAATGGGTGCACTCCGCAGTGAGTTGCACGCGCGCGTCCTCCGGCGCGGGATTGAAAGCGATAATGCGCCGGGTGTGCTGAAGCTTCTGGCTGAGGAAAACGAATTCACGAATGCGATCGACGGGCGGGTGATCAACGGGCTCCGGCGCGAGGCCGAGGGCCGCATCTCGCGCGATGTGGCAGCCTTCGAAATCGAGGCGGGCCGCGTTTTTGACGAAATCGAAAGAAACGGCACGAGCGATGCGGAGATCGTCGCAAAGGCGCAGCGATTGCTGTCCAAGGAAAAAGCGGAAGGGGTAGCGTCGCGCGCCCGAACTGCATTTGCGTCGCATGACTTTCAGGAAGACGTCCTGTTTCTAACGCCTGAAAAAATGGACGAGGCGCTCGAGGCTTCATTTCCGGGAGAACTGGCGAGCAAGGAAGACCACGAAACGTTCGGGTCCTTTCAGGGCGTGACGGCGCGCCTTATGGCAGAACGCAAGGCCGACCCCGCCGCTTATGTCATGCGGGACCCTGTGATTGCCCAACGCTTCGAGGACGGAACCAATCTCGCAGACGCTATCGCGCTTCGTATCCAGGCGCAGGTCGATATGGGCGTGCCCGAAGCGGACATACAGGTCCTGACTAAACGGGAAGCGCAGGATGAAATCGGGAAGTTGAACCCGCTTCGGGGTGCAGCCCGTGCGCAAGCGTTGCTTACGCTGAAGGAGAGATACGGCGAGCACTTTCTGACGGCGCTGAATGAAATGCTCAGACAGAGCGCCAGCACGGGGACGCGGACGCTCGCCGAGTTCGTAGACAATCCCGCAATGGTACAGCTTCTGGGCGATGTCGTGGGCGGCACGGAAGCCGAATTCCTCAAAAACCTGTTTCCGGATGCAGACCGCGAAGAGAAAACTCAAATTCTCTTGCAGGCGGCGGACAAACTGGTGCCGACCCTCGCGGACTTGCGCGCCTCGGGCCGTCTCAACGAAAACGTCGATTCATCGACAACCAAACGGCTGACGCTAAAGATCTTCGCCGAAACTGGAAATATGGACGAGGCCGTTCAGCGCTCCATTACGCTGCTGAACCCCGACGGGGCAGCGAAAACTGATGAGGAGGACATAGATGAGAGTGTGCCGCTTGGGAAACTTTCCAAAGTTGGTGCTTCAACGCGTAAGGAATCGAGTGATGCTGAACCACCGTCGGCCGGTGGTACTCCCACAGCATCAACCGCTGCCGAAGATGGAAGCGATTTGAGTGCGCCATCTGCTGATAGGGAGAAAGTCGAAAAACTGTTAGCCAGTTCCCTGACAGAGCTGTCATCAAAAAGTATGGCAGATTTGGAGAAAGAAGGAAAAATAAGCCGATCTCGCCTCGAACGGCTTATTCAAGTAAAAAAAGGAATAATTCGCGATATTGAGAATGCAAGAGAAGAAGTCAGAATCACCAAAAATAGAGAAAGAATAAATAGCAAAAAATTGCCATTCGTAATTGGGGATGCCGATATATTTATCGGATCTTCGTTAACGTCGGCTCTTCTCTTTGCATTTGGTGGGAACAATCAGAAAATATCGAAAGAAATAGAAAAGAGACTACCAAGTAAAGTAAAGAAAGAGCTGAAACTAATTGATAAGTCGTCTAAAGCTATCATGATTCCCTTGTTCTTATTTTCGTCACTGATTGATGGCCTCAGACGAGCAACAACGCCTAAACAGATCTCTGACTCCCGTAAGCGATTGGAAGGATTCGAAAAGGCGCTAGAAGAAGCGGATAATGAGGTGAGAGCAAAAAAAATTCGTGCAGAAGCAGTAAAAATTCTTCAAGAACCAGCTATCGACCCAGAATAATAGCAACAAAATCAATAGTTAACAATTCTTCTCTTTATTAATCGATAGGCACCTAATATTACAGCCGTAGATAAACAAATATATCCTGTTAAATAAAAATACTCCTGCAACGAAGCCAGATAATCAAAGTAGAATGAAAAGAAAATGCATAACAAAAAAATCGCACTTACGAACCCTACGACGGATAAAACAGAATCTATCTTATCTAATGTGGTCCATACAATAGAATGCTTATCTGTAAGATCGTATTTCATAGTAAAAATTCTCGAAAATTTAGCATTCTCTCTCAGTGCAGAATGGGTGTGTTTATAAGCCCAACCGCGCCCACACCCTCTTGCTTGCCTTATTGAGCCGGCTTACCGCCGCGGGAACGTCGATCGTTTGCACCCGACCGTCCTCGACAATCGTCTTGCCATCGACGATCACGCGGTCCACGTCTTCGCCGTTGGCGGTGAGGACGAGGAATTTGAAGGGGTCGTAGACCGGGGCGGCCTTTGGCGTGTCGATACGCACCAGCACGATATCGGCACGGCAGCCGGGGGCCAGGCGGCCGAGGTCGGGGCGGCCGAGCGCGTCTGCGCCCCCGGTGGTCGCCATGGCGAACACGTCTTTGGACGGTGCGGCGTCGGCGGCGTGTTCGACGATCTTGCAGACGACGGCCGCCATGCGCATGTCGTTGAACAGGTCGAAGGGGAACGTATCGGTGCCAAGGCTCTGGCGGATGCCGAGATCCTTGTACTTCTGGATCGAGTTGATGACGCCGCCGCGCCGTGCCTTGACCCAGGGCAGGTGACAAATTGTCGTTTGCGAGTCACGCAACGCCGCGACTTCATGCGACGCCATGCTGTTCATATCGCCGTCGCCGGACATGACCTGCCCATGACCGATAATGAAATCCGGGCCGAGCAGTCCGCATTCGTCGAGATATTCGACCGTGGTCCGGTCTTCCGTCACGCCGACGCGTCGGAACTCGTTCGGCGACTGGCCGGCATGGAGCTGAATAGGCAGTCGGTGTGCATCGGCAATGCGTCTGGTTTCCTTTAGAAGTTCCGCATCGCAGGTATCGACCTGCCCCGGCGCGAGCATGGTGCGCAACCGGTCGTCGTAGCGGCCGTTCCATTGCTGGCAGAAATCGACGCAGGCTTCGAACCGGGCGCGGCCCTTGTCGGGATAGTCCTCGTAGAAGACGGAGCCGTCCGGGCTCTGTCCGTAATGGCGGGTGCGATAGCGCGGGCCCGAATAGGCGCGCAGCCCCATGCGCCCGGCAACGTCCGCCACCCGCTCGGTGATGGCAATGTCACCGTTGCCGCCGACTTCGTAATCGTAACCGAGTTCGACGACGGTGGTTGAGCCCGTTCGGACAAGTTCCGCAAAAGCGCATTCCGCCGCCGCGACCTGTGCGTCGGGATCCGTGGCGTGGCGCACCTCCGGTAGGACCTTGTAGAGCGAGACGAGGTTGGTGGCGCTACCGGCGGGACCCTTGTCACCGATGTCCTCGAGATAGCCCTGCGTGAAGGGCGTGTCGGTCACATGCAAATGACTGTTGATCAGACCCGGCATGACGATACGGCCGGTCGCATCGATAACCTCCTCGGCGGTGTCGTCATAGGCAGCGCCAACAAATGTGATCTCGTTGCCGTCGAACACGACGACACCAGGATTGATCACTACGTGCTTCGTGCCGTCCCAGGCAATGACCGTGCCGTTGTGGATTTCGGTAACCATTGGATCATGTTTCCCGCGCTTGCTGGATGACGCGCCACACCCGTTCCGGTGTCGCGGGACCATCAAAGCCGTGCACGTCGAAAGGGGCAAGGGCGTCGCTGATCGCGTTGGCGATCGCAGGGAAGCCGGCGATGGCTCCCGCTTCGCCGCAGCCCTTCACACCCAAAGGGTTGGTGGTGCAGGGCGTGCCGTTGAAGGTGACGTCGAAGGCAGGCATGTCGTCGGCGCGCGGCATGGCGTAGTCCATGAAGGATCCGCTGACGAGCTGCCCGGAGGCATCGTCATAGACCGCGTGTTCGAGAAGCGCCTGCCCGATACCCTGGGCGATGGCGCCGTGGATCTGGCCGCTGGCGACCATCGGGTTGATGATTTTGCCGTAATCGTCGACGGCGCTGTAGCGGACGACGGTGGTCTTGCCGGTATCCGGGTCGATCTCGACTTCGGCGACATGGCAGCCATTGGGAAAAGTCATGAATTCGCGCTCGAACTCCTGCGGGGTGTCGAGACCCAAGCCACCATCTTCGGACCGGGCGCCGCTCTCCCGGGCGATGCGGGCGACGGTCAGGATATCGATTGCACGGTCGGTGCCGGCGACATGGAATGCGCCGTCGGCAAAGGCGATGTCGGCTTCTGCCGCTTCCAGCGCCTGTGCCGCAAAGGGTTTGCCCTTCTCGATGATCTTCTCGATGGCGAGAAACATTGCCGTGCCGCCCATATAGGTCGCGCGCGAACTGCCATGCCCGCCGCCTTTGGAGATCAGGCCCGTATCGCCATGCCGGTAGCGGATTTGTTCGAACGGAACGCCGAGCAAGTCGGAGATGATTTGCGGGAAGGTCGTCTCGTGGCCCTGGCCGATCGATTGCGTGCCGGTCGTGAGTGTCACCGTATCGTCATCGCCGAAGGTCAGTTCGACTTTCTCCTCCGGCGCGCCGCCGGTCGCCTTGATGTGGCAGGCGAAGCCGAGGCCGCGCAACAAGCCGCGCGCTTCCGTTTCCTGCCGGCGCTCGTCAAAACCCTTCGTCAGGGTCATCGCGGCATCGAGGGTTGCGGAGAACTGGCCGCTGTCCACTCTCGTGCCGGTGATGCTGGTAAAGGGGATGGCATCCGGCGCGATAAGGTTGCGCCTTCGCAGACCGGCGCGGTCGATATTCAACTCGCGTGCCGCGCGATCGATCAACCGCTCCATGATGTTGACCGACTCCGCGAAACCCGGCCCGCGCGTCACCCCGATAGGCACCGTGTTCGTTGCGACACCGCCGATGGTGAGGTGAACATGGGGTATCGAATAGACGGTTCCCGGCAGCGACGCGTATTGGTCGGTACAGACCCGCCCGGCGGACCCGACCAAATAGGCGCCAAGATTGGCCCAGCTGGATATACGAAGGCCTAGGAACCGGCCATCCGCATCCAGAGCCAATTCCGCTTCGGCTGTATGGTCGCGCGCCTGATGATCGGAGGTAAAACCGGCGCTACGGTCGTTGATCCATTTCACGGGACAGCCCGTCGCCCGCGCGGCCCACAACATCAACACGTGTTCGCCATAGGCGCTGTTCTTCAGGCCGAAGCCGCCGCCGACGTCGGGCGCGATGACACGGACTTGTTCTGAAGGAACGCCGAGCGTTTCGGCAATGCAGTCGCGCGCCATGTGAAGGCTCTGGCTCGAGACATGCAACGTATAGCCGCCGTCATTGGCATTGTGGTAGCCGACGCCACCGCGCGGTTCCATCGAATTGGTGACGACACGGTGATTGTGCAGGGAAACCTTTGTGACATGCGCGGCGGCGGCAAAGGCGCTTTCCGTCGCCATCGCGTCACCGACATTCCAACGCACGACGACATTGGCTTCGTCCGCAAGCGCGGCCTCTACCGTCGTAACGGCGGGTAAGGGATCATAATCGATCCCGATCAGCTCCGCCGCATCGCGTGCCTGTGCGTATGTTCGTGCCACGATCAGCACCACCGGTTGCCCCATATAGCGGACGTCGCCCGAAGCCAACGGCGGATGAGGCTGATAGTTGAACGGTTCGCCGTTACGGAAGTTCTCGCGGACATAGGGCTGCATCGGCGCAATGCCGGCAGCGGCCTGATCCGCACCGGTCAGAACAGCTAAAACGCCCGGCTGTTTCGCCGCCAAGGTTGTATCGATAGCGCTAAGCGCCGCGTGGGCATGCGGCGAGCGCAGTATGAACATATGAGTCAGGTCGTCGAACGGCAGGTCATCGACATACCGGCCGTGCCCGGTGAGGAAACGCATATCTTCGGTGCGTCTTGGCGTATCGCCGATCCTAATCCGTGTCATGCGCCTAAAAATCGGCCAGCGCAGCGGCTTCGTCGTCGTAGATGTCGAACACGGTCGTGAAACCAGAGATATCGAAGACTTCTTTGACGTTGCCGTTAATGCCGCAGATCCGCAGCGTACCATCCTCGCTGCGCAGCCGCTTTGCCGCCATCAGGAAGACGCGAAAGCCGATGCTGCTGATGTATTCGAGCTCTTTCAGGTCGACCAGGACTGCCTTGGCGCCATCGTCGATCAGCCCGATCAGGCGATCCTGCGCCTCCGGCGACGTATGCGTGTCGAGCTTGCCCAAAATGGCAAGCACCTGCACGTCGCCCACGGTTTTGACCGCCATCTGCATCGTTTTCGTCTCCTTGCCCCGATCATGCCGGGCGAGGGGGCGCCGTGCAACAGGGGTTTTGTTGGAAGGTCCAACGAGTTCCGACGAGGCGCGCATCGTTCGGGGCAACAATGATTACCGCTCCTAATCCTGAAGGATTTAAATGAAATGAAAAAGCAGGATATCAACAAAAAGATCGAATGGTCCGCGGCTGAGGTATTTCTCGGCCTTGGTGCTGAAAACGGCGGAGCCGTATTTGTGAGCCAAGACAGTAAACTGGTGCGGCTTGAGCCGGAAGGGCCAGCTTTCCGCGCTATTATGTTGGGCGTTGGCGGCGCGCGGAAGGCGCGGCGGGAGGCCGCCAAGGCGACGTCTTTCTAACATGTTTTAAGCGAATATTCTTTGCCTCAGTTGAGGTGGCTTCTTTTGATCCTTTGATCCGAGCGGCGGACCGGCTCCCCCTTCTTTGCCAAGGCGAAGGAGGGCCCCGGTTGCGCCGAAACGCATGCCCAAAGCCCCGAAATGTAGCGCCCCGCGCGGCCCCGTCAGGCTCCCCGTGCTCTGGCGCCGTTTCGGCTCCCTGAGGGCCTGTCTGTCATTCTTTTCACAACAGACAGGAGGTAGGCGGTAATGAGTACATCCGTCTCAACAAGCTTCGTGAAGCAGTACGCCAAGGACGTTCACGATGCATTTCAACGGCGCGGATCGTTGCGGTGCGTTTCGAACCGAACGTTGTCGGCGAAACGTTTACGTTTCAAAAGGCTGGCAAGGGCGTTGCCACGTCGAAGGCGCGGCACGGCCAGGTGACGCCGATGAATCAAAACCATTCCGTGGCAACCGCGAGTATGGACGACAAGTATGCCGGCGATTGGGTCGATAAGCTCGACGAGAGCAAGTTGACGATTAACGAGCGCCGGGTCATCGCCCAGGGCGGCGCGTTCGCGCTCGGCCGGGCCATCGATGCGCAAGTTATCGCAGTGATGGACGGCGTGTCTTCGGGGCAGGATGTCGGTGACGGGACCACGGTCCTGACGTGGGCCCTGTTGCTCGAAGCCGTGGAGAAACTCGACGACAACGATGTGCCGGACGACGGCCAGCGTTGGGCGGCATTATCGCCGCGCAGCTGGTCTTCGGCGCTGACCATCGAGGAGTTTGCATCGGGCGATTATGTCGGCGATGACCTGCCCTTCAAGGACCGGAACCGGGTCCGCGAATGGATGGGCGTTAAGTGGATGAAGCACACGGGCCTCACAAACAAGGGGATCGCGGACACATCCAATCTCGTCTGGCATATGTCAGCCGTTGGCTTTGCCATGGGTGTCGACATCACGGCCGATATCACCTGGCACGGCGACCGCGCAGCGCATTTCGTCAACCACTTCTACAGTGGTGGGGCCGCACGGATCGATGAAGAAGGCATCGTCAAGCTGCGTACCAGCGATGCTCTGGCCATCCCGACGACATAAGGAGGAATGAAACATGGCTTTTGATAAAAGCAATCTTACCCTCCTGTCGCAGGGTAACGGCTTCGGTCACTATCGTTACGACACTCTCGATCTCCACACAGCCGTCGATGCTTCTGGGTATATAGGCGCTGCGGCGGATCAGGCGGCGGTGGATATGCTCAAAGTCGGCGACACCATTCTTGTTGTTGTTTGGGCCACGACCGTACGAACAGGAACCGTCGCGTCATATGGCACTCATATCGTGGTCAGCAATGATGGGACAAACGTCGATCTAAGCGATGTTAACCAGGATGATGGTGCGGCAATCGCCGACACTGACTAAGTCGTCAGCTTCATAAGCGACACGGGCGGGGGCTTCGGCTCCCGCCTTTTCTTTGACAATCGAGGACAGGATATGAGCTTGCGATGCCAAGTCCATCGGCTGATGCCGCGTGCAGCGATCGAGCGGTTCCAGGAGTGGGTCTATCATACCAATCACCCAATTGAAGCGCTGATCGCCGACGACTACTTCGCCAGCGTGGCCGGCCGCCTGCTGAAAGGTGATGTGATCGAAGCGTATGCCGTCGGCGCGGTACGGGCACAGCACCTCAAGCTGCTGATATCCCGCTCGGACAAGAGGACCGTTGCCGTTGCGCCATTTGTACCGTCGTACGATATCGATGGCTTTCAGGTTGCGGCGGCACCTCTGCAGAAGCCTGTTGGGACACACGGTTCAAGCGATACGCGTTCGCGTTTGGAACTCAGGCATCTTCGCCATGGCAGTTATCGGATCGTGAAAGGAGACGGCGATGTCGTGGTTGGCGACATCAAGGGCCATGCGTTCGGCGTCGACCTGTTTGGCCGAATTCAAGAAGGCAAAATTTCAATCGAGGGCGCGCGCCGCGAAGTCGAGAAGGCCAATCTCAACGCGTTGGGGCATGCCGAATATCTGGGACAGCGGAGCGTCTAAATGACTTCGAACGTCGAAATTTGCAACGTTGCGCTGACGCGGATCGACCGCAAGCGTATTACGGATCTGCTGGACGGGTCGACTAGCGCCAATGATTGCAGCGTGGTTTTTGCGCCGACGCGTCAGGAATTGCTGCGCGGCCATGACTGGAATTTCGCGCGGGGACGCGAGAAGCTGGCACGCCTGACGGCGGCTCCGACCTATGAATTCGATCATGCCTACCAGCTCCCAACGGATTGGCTGGCGACGCGTAGGGTACACGATAATGAGGATGGTGCGGGTAGTCCGACTTACCGCTTGGAAGGCCAGACGATTCTCAGCAGCGCCGACGACATTTATCTTACCTATACGAAGGACCTAACGGACCCGGCGGCGATGCCGTCGGACTTCCGCAGCCTGTTCTCCTATCGCATTGCGGAACAACTGGCGAAGACATCCACGGTGCGCGAGGAAATGGGCCAGGACGTACAGCGATCGGATAAACGGGCCAAATCGGCGGATGCGATAGAAGACGATGCCGAGGACCTGCCACCGGGTGGTTGGGTGACGGGAAGGGGGCGTTAGATGCCGCGCGTCGAACCCCTGCAACCCGCCTTCAACGCGGGCGAGTTCGGGCCACGTATGATCGCGCGCGCCGACTTCGCGAAGTACCGCAACGCATCCCGGAAGTTCGAAAACCTGATTGCGTTGGCCCAGGGCGGCGCCATGCGGCGGCCCGGGACGCGCTTCGTCGTGCCGGTCAAGAATGAGAGCGCCAAGACGCGGCTGCTCCGTTTCGAATTCAATACAGTGCAGGCCTATATCATCGAAGCGGGCAACAACTACTTCCGGTTCTGCCGCAACCAAGGGCAGATCATCGTTCCCGACATCACGGCGTCGATTACGAATGGGACGTTCGATGCCGATATCACGGGTTGGACCAACAAGAGCGCCGGTGGCGGGTCTATCGCACATGACGGGGTGAATAACCGGTTATCACTGACATCGAATGGAAGCGTGGCGGGACATGCCGAGCAGGAGGTCAACAACGCCGCTGCCGTTGATCATGTTCTGAGCTTCCGCGTCTACGGAGCGGCAAGCGATACCGTCAAAGTGCGGGTCGGCACCACGACGGGCGGAAACGAGATCATCGACGATCAGGTGGTCGGCGTCGGGTTCCACGTAACAGCATTTACCGCGACGGCTGCCAATTTTTTCGTGCAGTTTCTCTACGACGAGAAGGCGAAAACGGTTGGCATCGACGACGTGGCGCTGCTCGACAATGGCGCGGTGGAACTGGTGACGCCGTACACCACAGATCAGTTGTTCGATGTCAGGCAGGCGCAGAGCGCCGATACGCTGTACCTCTGTCATTCCGATCACCCCGTATACAAACTACTGCGGCTGGGCCATGCCTCATGGTCGTTGGAAGAAGTGGAGTTTCAGGACGGGCCCTATTTTGAAGAAAACCTTCAAGATGCAAGAACGCTGACCGCAGCGGCGACGGGGGGTGCCGGTATCAATGTCACGGCATCGACAATCGAAGGCATAAACGACAACCGGGGTTTCCTGTCGACGGATATCGGGCGTCTGGTTCGGATTGGTGACGGCACCGATGTTGGTTATGGCATCATTGTTTCGGTGACGAGCGCGACCGTCGTGAAGGTCGATGTAAGGAACGGTTTTCCGAACACCACGCCGAACCATGAATGGCGTCTCGGCGCATGGTCGGCGACGACCGGATATCCCGCTGCCGTGAATTTCCACGAGCAACGCTTGTGCATGGCTAACACTACGACCGATCCGGATAAGTACTGGATGTCGCAATCCGGCGACTTCGAAAATTTCCGGATCGACTCCGATAAGTCAGGCCCCGGCGTCGAAGTCCAGGATGACGACGCGCTCGATTACCGGATCAGTTCCGACCAGGTAAACGCAATCCAATGGATGCGGTCCGGAACGCAATTCAGTATTGGGACAAGGGGCGGGGAGTGGATCGGGCGATCCGATGGGCCAATCCTGACGCCGACGGATGTGGACACCAAACAGCAAACGACGATTGGCTCGGCTTTTGTCGCTCCGGTTCAGGTCGATAACGTGGTGTTGTTCCTGCAAACAGGCCGCCGCCAGCTTCGTGAGTTTGCGTTCAATTTCGAAGCGGACGGATTTCGGTCTCCGGACATGACGATTCTGTCCGACCATATCTTCAAAAGCCGCGTTTGCGAGATGGCCTATGCACAAGCGCCGGACAGTCTGGTTGCATGCCTTCGGGAAGACGGGCGGCTCGCTATGCTCACATACAAACGGGAGCAGGACGTAATTGGCTGGGGCCGCTGGGTTATTGGCGGAACCTTCGACGGCGGTGTCGCAATTGTGGAATCCGTAGCGGCTATACCGGGCAACAATGGTGGCGGTCAGGTGCGGGATTCAAGCGAACGGGACGAAATCTGGCTTCAGGTCAAGCGAACGATCAATGGCGCGACGAAGCGTTATATCGAAGTTTTGGAGGAAGCGTTTGAAGGACCGGACCGTAACGACTTCCTGACCGAGGCAGCCTATGAAGCGGCGCTGCTGGAAGCGCAGAAGAATGCCTATTACTGCGATAGCTGCATCACGTATGACGGGGTGCCGGAGACCGTCATAAACGACCTGGATCACCTGGAAGGTGAAACGGTCAAAATTTTGGCGGACGGTGCCGTCCATGCGGACAAGACCGTTTCGGGAGGTTCGGTAACGCTCGACGCGGCGGCCTCTGTCGTACAGATCGGGCTCGGCTTCTTCCACGACATGGAACCGTTGAAGATGGATTTCGGGAACCCGGCTGGTTCTGCGATTGCAAAGGATAAGCGAATCCGCGAAGTCGCGTTTGTCCTGCACGAATGCGGTGCGCTGAAGGTCGGTGCGGGCCGGGATAGTATCAAGGCCGAGTCGCTGCGCGAAGTTGCGGATCCGATGGATACCGCAGTGCCTTTATTCACCGGTGAGTTTCAGGCGGAAATCGAAGGTGATTACGAAACCGACCCGCGCGTGATCCTGCGGGGCGATGATCCAACGCCGTTCACAGTGCTGGCAGTGGTGCCGGATGTGGCGGTGGCGGCGGGGTAGCGATGGAAATCGTACCCTATGAGCGCAGACATATCGGGAACTTTCGCCCAGGTCCAAATGACCGTGCCCCGACAGCCCACCTGTATTGCGAACAAGGCTGGGAAGGTAAAGCCGTATCGGTTATTGCGAACAAGGCTGGGAAGGTAAAGCCGTATCGGTGCGCGAGGACGGGCGGACGCTAGGGATCGTTGGCATCGCGGTATTACGGCATACCGCCCATGTCTGGGCTGTTCTAAGTGATGAACTCCGGCAACAGCCGCTCGCGCTTTGCCGCATAGCGAAAGCGTCCCTGCTGAATATTCGCAATTTGCCGGACGTGAATCAGGTGGAGATCACTATTGACCCGAATTTTGAGACGGCACGGCGCTGGGCGGAATGGCTGGGCTTCGTTGCCATAGATTCAAGGAGGATGTTGTATGGCGATAACGGCAGGTGCCAAAATTGCGATTATGGCAGTGAGCGCTGCAATTTCGGCTGCGGGGGCGATCAGTCAGGGCAAGGCAGCGAAATTTGAAGCTGCGCAACTGCAGCAACAGGCCGACCGCGACCGGCAGCTCGCGGCGCAACAGGCGAACGATCTACGCGATAACGAGGCCCGGCAGCAAGCGCGCTTACGCGCTCTTGTGGCAGGCAGCGGCACAACGTTGGAGGGGACACCGCTTGCGGTACTAGGCGATATTACCCAGGAAGGCGAGTTCCAGGCACAACGCACGGAAGCAAGTGGCGCAACGGCCGCCAACCGCGCAGAAGGGCAAGCCGCTCTCCGTCGCTTCGAAGGCCAAAACGCTCAGCGTGCCGGAACCCTGAGAGCCGGTTCCACGCTGCTGACGTCCGCATCACAGGCTTTTAGGGGATAGGCTTCTGGGTGATAAGCGGATCGGCAGCTGGCATGTCGCTTTGTGTCGCTCACTTACGAACCGCAACTTGATGGGTTGTCGATCAGATGGCCTAGCACTCACAGGTGTCGAGATTAAACAATTTTCCACTCCCTTCGCGCATGGCGAGAGGCGCGGGGATGCTTATTATAGTGAGGAAACGAAATGACAGTCAGCACATCGATCGCCAGCAAAACTTATGACGGTGACAATGTAACGGTGAACTTCCCGACGGAATTCGCCTTCTTCACAGCGGCAGACATAGAGGTCATCGAGCGTGTGGTGGCAACAGGTGTGGAGACGGCCAGAACGTTGACGACGGATTACACCGTGACAGGTGGTAGCGGGTCGACAGGTACCGTCGCCGCTGTCTCTGCACCACCAGATACCGTGACATGGACGATCCGGCGCGTCGTCGCGGAGGCGCAAGGCACGGCTCTACCGATCGCAGGGAGTCTGCCGTCCAGCGCGGTGGAACAAATGGTCGACCGCGCGGTGATGCTGGTTCAGCAGCACAGCGAAGAGCTGGGCCGCTCGCTCGCTTTCCCGAAGACCGACGCCGACACGCTTGATCCGACGATACCGAACTCCGTGGATCGGGCGAGTAAGTTCCTTGCCTTCGACAGTTCGGGGAATCCCATCGCGTCGTCCGGACCGACTGGGGATTCGTCGATCCCAGTTTCTAGCTTTATCGAGACGCTGCTGGATGACGCGAGCGATACGGTTGCCAGGGCGACTCTTGGTGTGGAAATCGGCGTCGATGTCGAGGCTGTTGACGCAGACATACTTAGGGCAGACACGGCAGATACGCTTGCCGCAGGGTTTGATGTCACACCAAATGACGCCGGCACGCAATCGAGCGGAACCCTGACCCCGGCCTTCGCCACTCGCAATGTCTACAACTATGTGAACGGCGGCGCGCACACGTTGGCGCCGCCTCCATCGGGCAGTGGCAGCATTGTCCTTCAGATGACGAACAACGCAAGCGCTGGCGCAGTAACGATCTCCGGCTTTACCACGGTGACCGGGGATAGCCTGACAACGACCGACGGCGACGACTTCCTTTTCTTTGTCACAAGGGTCGGCTCGTTTTCTCAGTTGCATGTGGTCGCGCTGCAATGAGTTTTCCCTTGATTGTGGTGCCGCCTTCTGATCGTGTCGGGATTTCGTTTAGAGAGATATCGGTAGATGAAACCAATTTATCCGCTTACACGTTTTCAAGCCAAGATTTAGGCCCAGCAGATGCGACGCGGCACATTGTTATTGGCGCGGCGTGGCGTCGTAATAGCATAAGTCCAACACTAACCGGCATTACTGTTGGCGGTGTTAGCTGCACCATCGCTGATGGCTCAAAGTTAGATGGCACTATTAGCGGCTGCGCTCTTGGTATAGTGGCTGTGCCTACAGGAACAACTGGTGATGTTGTTATAACACTAAGCAACACTTGTTCCGGGTGCGGTATTAGTGTGTGGGCGTTGACCAATTTAGACAGCGCTACCCCGGTCGGAACCAGCGAAGCTTCGTCCACCACGACAGATTTAGCATTACCAGCGCTTTCGACCGAGGCACAGGGTGTCGCCCTATTTGTCGCGGTCAGCGAGGACAACAATCTGACATTCACATGGGTTAACCCGACCAAGGATTTTCAAAGCGTTATTGAAAGCGGCGGGGGGACGACCTTTTCTGGGGCGAATATGCAGACAGACGGGACAAATGTCAGTGAAAATGTCCAGTCAACCGGATCGTCGGTTAAATATGCCGTCGCCGCTTCATGGAGATAGTTATGGAATACGCCAGCCCTGAAAATCCATCCCGCCGCTACGTGATTGGAAAGCCGGGAAGACAGCAAATGCCGAACGGCGATTGGGTCTTGACACCGCTTGATGTCGCCACCGCCAAAAAATTCGGGATGAAGCCAGTCGAGACTGAAGTCCCGCCACTTGGCGGGAATGAAAAGCTAGATGGTGAAACGGTCACAGTCGAAGCCGACCGCATCGTTGTAAGGCGCGAGAAGCGGCAGAGGACGGCTGACGAACAGGAGGCCGAAGTACGTGGGCAACGCGATTTATACGCCGAAATCGACGCGCTCACTGCGGAAGTGGCGGGGTTAAAGTTGAAACACGCATAGCCCACTGTTGACGAGTTAACCCAGATACGACAGCTTCCATGCTCAACTGTAATGGTGAGTCATGAAGCTTCCAGACATATCAAGCGGGTTTATGCGGCACGGGATCGGTGTCGATAATGAATGGATTACTGAGATACAAAGTCGCCTGACCGTCGGCAATAGAGAAGCATATCTCGCTCACGAATGCATCCATGAAAGGGTCGTTGATGGTACGAGGGCGGAGGGGCGAAGCCGGATATTCGATAGCCCGTGGCTAACGGCTGTCGTCCACAGTTGGAATGGCACGCATTTGCTCCACATTGGTCACGCCACGATAAAGGCATGGCCGTTTCGCCAGGGCACGCGACGGCAACGAAACTACCAATCTGACAAGGGGAGGCCTTATTCCGATATCTGGCATTCGGAAGTACACGCGCCTCCCGTAGACGTTCAGGCTCTAACGTTTGCCGAGGCGATGCGTGATATGCATGGCCCGGTTGGGATGCGGAATTTATATTTTCAGGCCCGGTTTACGAAGGATGGCGAGCCGTGGAGCATTACAGCACCTTGTCGGTATATCAATTATTCTGCCGGGCGGGATGAATACTATCAGGTAATTTCCGGTCTGGTATTGTACCGAAAGGATGATTTCAGGTTTGCGTATGTGTCTTTCTCGGTGACAGAAAGTGGGTGCCATTTGGAGATTTGCTACAACGCATTCACCAACGTCTTCCTTGGCCAGAACATTGGTTTGCGGGGCAAGCTAGGCAACGCCCTAACGAAGATTCCAGTCGTCGGGCGGTGGTTTGTCACGGAGGAATTCTGTGAAGTTGATGTGTTCGAGGATGCCAGCGTAGACCTATTTTACAGTGAGGCGTTGGCCGACAATAGCGCCGGTTAGAAATAGCAAAGCGCTCAATCCGTTTTGGTCGCGATGGCCTTATATCTGTACTCATCATCGAACGCTTCCAAGTATCCGGCGACGGTATAGCCGTGGCGTTCGAGCCAATGCGGTAAGCGTCCGGCCTGACCGCTCTGCCGTGCAGAAGAAGTGAGGTTTAGTGTCCACTTGTTTAGGTGGACACTAACGGGGATCAGGATGTGGCGAAGCGGGGCAAGCGTCGGCGCTGGAGTGCAGACGAGAATCGGATGATTTGCGCACAGACGCGGTTTGCGGGCGTTTCGGTTTCACAGGTTGCACGGCGCTACAATGTGAACGCCAATCAGGTTTTCAACTGGCTGAAAGATCCCCGGTTTGCGGGAAGTGACACGGTCGATGACGCCGCCTGTTTCCTGCCGGTTGAGATTGCGCGTCACGTCGAGCACGAAGCCGAGCGCCCTGTTGGTGACGAAGGCAAGATCGAGGTCACGCTTGCCGGAGGTCATCGCTTGAGCATTAGCGGCCCTTACGATCCCGAAGCGCTCGTACGTCTGCTCCGGTGCTTGTCGGGATGATCCCGGTTCCCACGAACACGAAGGTTTGGCTTGCGGCCGGCGTGACGGACATGCGTAAGGGGTTCAATGGGCTGTCAGCGCAAACAGAGAAGGTTCTAAAGGCGGCGCCGTATTGCGGTCATCTGTTCGTCTTCCGGGGTCGCCGTGGCGATCTGATCAAGGTGATCTGGTGGGACGGGCAAGGGGCATGTCTGTTCTCGAAGCGTCTGGAGAAGGGACGGTTTGTCTGGCCGTCTGCGAAAGCGGGCAAGGTTGCGCTGACCCCGGTTCAATTGGCGATGCTGCTGGAAGGGATTGATTGGCGCATACCACAACGAACGTGGCGTCCCCTGACGGCTGGGTAAAGTCGTTTCACAGCAAAGGGTTGTCAATTTCCGGGGATTCCCATGCGGGGTGGCGGCTGATAGATTGCCGGCATGCTCGACGACGCTGAGAACCTCCCGAATGAACCTGCCGCATTAAAAGGTCTGGTGGCATCGCTGGCGTCGGAAGTGAAGTCACAGGCGGTGTTGATCGAGAAGCTCCAACACCAATTGGCCGGGATGCGCCAGCATCGCTTCGGGTCGCGCTCGGAGGCTCTGGATCAACTGGCGTTGACGCTGGAAGACGAAGAGATTGCGGCGTCCGCGCAGGAGCCCGCGTCAGACGATGCAAATGCAGATCAATCTGCAGCGCCAAAAGACAAGCCCAAACGTAAACCGCTGCCCGGTCATCTCCCACGCAACGAGACAACACTGTCGCCGGGCGATGCCTGTGGGGAATGCGGCGGTGCGCTCAAAACGCTTGGCGACGATGTCACCGAGGAACTGGAATATGTCCCCGGACGTTTTGTCGTGAACCGGATTGTTCGCCCGCGCATGGCCTGCACCTGCTGTGAGACGTTCCATCAGGCAGCCCTGCCGTCGCGGCCGATTGAGCACGGGCGGCCCGGTCCTGGCCTACTGGCCCATGTGCTGGTCAACAAGTACGCCGATCATTCGCCTTTGTACCGGCAAAGTCAGATATTCCAGCGCGAGGGGATCGATCTGGACCGCTCCACCCTGGCCGATTGGGTTGGCAAATCCACGGCTCTGTTGGAACCTTTGGCGGACGCCGTCGCGCGCCATGTTTTAAAGGGACAGGCCCTCTTCGCCGATGATACGCCGGTAAAAATGCTGACCCCAGGCTCCGGTAAAACCAGGACCGCGCGGCTTTGGGCCTATGTCCGCGATGAACGACCCTGGGCCGGAGAGGCGCATCCTGCCGCATGGTATCAGTTCTCGTCCGACAGGAAGGGCGTTCGCCCGCGCGAACATCTAGCGGACTTCACGGGCTTCATGCATGCCGATGGCTATGCGGGGTTCAATGACCTGTACCGCACGGGCAAGGTGACGGAAGTGGCCTGCATGGCCCATATCCGACGCAAGTTCGTCGATATCCACAAAGCTCAGGGATCGGCGATTGCCGAGGAAGCCATAAAACGTATCGCCACACTCTATGGCGTCGAGAAGGAGGTTCGGGGCCAATCGCCGGATCAACGGGTGAAGATCAGGCAGCGCCAATCAAAACCAATCTTCGACGACCTGGAATCATGGCTGCATGCCCAATTGACCCGGATATCCGGCAAATCACCCTTAGCCGGTGCTATTCGCTACGCCCTGACCCGCATGAAGAAGCTGCGACCATATCTAGATCACGGCTTTCTTGAACTCGACAACAATACCGCAGAGCGATCCATGCGGCCCATCGCCCTGGGGCGGAAGAATTATCTCTTCATGGGGTCCGAGGCCGGCGGCAAATCAGCCGCCATCGCCTATACGCTGATCGAGACAGCAAAACTCAATGGCGTCGATCCGCAGGCCTGGCTAACCGACACGCTAGCCTGTATCGCCGACCATAAAATCAATCGGATCGACGAACTGCTCCCCTGGCGTTACGCTCAAACCTGAGCGTAACAGTCCAACGTCATCATAGGCAGGGCTGCTTTACCGGACGCTCACCGTGAAAGAGATAATTTTTTTTATAAAGACATAATTAAAATCGATAATGATATGTTTGGATTTATCTATGATCGCAATCGACGAAATCCCCCGGCGGCGTCACTGAAGGCATTGGCCGCGTCCGGACGGCAATCCGCCGTGCCGGTCATCGACATCGGTGCATTGTCGCTAACTTTTCAAACAACGGACGGGCCGGTTCATGCGTTGTCCGATATCGACCTGAGCGTGATGCCCGGCGATTTCGTTCCGTGCATCGGACCGTTCGGTTGCGGCAAGACCACACTGATGCGAGTGATCGCCGACAATTTTAATGCCGGAACCTTCTACGATAGATCTCTGCACTGCATCGGGACCGTATCCATCTTGAGACGATGACGGTATGGAACCAGATAAATTGTAACGGTTTACACCTTGATCCAAGCATCCACTCACAGATACTGCGGTCAGTAATGATATGCTGAGAATCCTGGCTCTGGTCTGGATCAGGACAACACCGCGCAATTTCTGCGAATATTTAACAGTAGGCTCGATTTTGCGGAGAAAGCGAAACGGCCTCTGAAGCCGACTACCGTTTCGGCTGCCCTACCTGTCCTCGACTTGGCTTCTTCTCAGGCAGTCAGCCATGTGGGCATGGGCAGATCAACGGTGCCGCCGTATGGGCCCAGGATCCAGGGATGCCGGCGAAGCCTCAATTGTATCGGCAGGTGGAATTGGGACTGGCGCATACTATTTGCGTCCGGCCGGCAGCATCTTTGTCACATCAAAGAGATAATACCGCACTCCACCACGTCGCGTATCGTCAGCTTTCAGCAAGTCTTCCCGCTCTATGTCCAGGTGTGTTTTGATCAGCAGTTGAGTCCCGGCCTCCTGTGTTAACAGAGGCATCAGAAGATCACGAATATCATCCAATGCGTAGTTGAGTTGCAGGCTCAAATAGTGCATGCGGTCATGAGATTTCCCAGGGAAGTAAACGAAGGCTCCACTTGTTAAAGCTTTCGAAGGTTCGTCGGTTAGATTGCTTCGTTCAAACTCGCAAAACTCAATATCGACGCAACTGCCGTGGCAGGGGTCGCTTTCCCAATCGCAAACGATGTGGCCGCTACAAGAAATTTCCCCAATGTAACCGCTTACCAAGTCGGCATTGTAGCGGATTTCTGAAAACAAGATCGAAACGCTGGTTCCGGCGCCCTGGTCTCGGGTCCGCCGCCAAATCGGTAGCACTCGCCCACGCAAAGCGTCGTTATGGCTCGCGTTGAAGATTTCGAAGCTTTGGACCATGTAGGTTCGATCTTGTGGGACATACAGTTTATGTAAGGCTTGAGATGTGGAGGTGGCGGAAGTCGGTGCTCCCAGCAGTGCTAGATTCGCTGCCAAAAGCCGATAGCCAAAGTAGGCGTCTACCACTTGACTCCGGATAGATTCAAGCGTTTCGACGTTGACCGAAAGCTTCACACGAATGGGTTCTTCTTCTACCAACTCGCCAGCGATATCGAAGCGCCGAGGCTCAACGCTGGCCTTTATTTCGGCGGTACCGCAAACATTTCTTCGCTGACCCACACCGTTCGATAGGACGATTTCAAGCCTCACGGGCTTGCCATGAAAGTGAGACGCTAAGGGATCTCGTCCCAAGCCAACGCAGTTTGGACAGTCAACTTGACCGATCAAGGTCAGCTTTTGCCTTAATCCTTGTCGACCGTCATAGCATGTCGTGATGCCAGGATATCCGAAGAGCATCACACGAAGGTCGCAGGTGATTGCCTTCGATTTTTTGCTAAACATGTCACGCATTCCGCATGTGCCAATCATACATTAGAATAATTCTAATGTGCAATTGGGAGCATGTGACGAAACCGTCAAGTTGAATGCAGCGGCAGCGCATTCCAGTAACGCAAATGTGATTTCTTTTTCGGATGCTTTGTCATTGGCCAAATTTGCGCCCGAGCTGTGTTGACCAGTGAACGAAAAGCAGAAAACTGTCCCACGACAGACGTCGTCTTGACCCTCAAGTGATGGTTGATGCTGACTAGCATTACAAGGCCTGCCGATCCTTCCCCAACGGATTGGTCCAAGTCCTATCATCAAGAAAGGGTGGACCGAAGATGGCAATTAAGCGTAGCAAGTCCGAAGAGATTCTTCCAAAATTGCGCTAGGTGGAGGCGCTGGTTGGCCGGGGAATGAACCGCCTTGGTGCGATCGGCGAGGTCGCTATCACGGAGCAGATCTACTATCGCTGGAGGAAGAAGTATGGCGACATGGGAACCGACCAACTCAAGGAGCTGAGGCGCCTTCAGAAGGAGAATGAGCGCCTTCGCAAGGCCGTCTCGGACTTGACTTTGGGCAAATTGATCTTGGCTGAGGCAGCAAGGGGAAACTTCTAAGCCCTTCGCGCCGTCGCGTGTGCATCGACCTGGTCCGAGAGAAGCTCGGTGTCTCAGAACGTAGAGCTTGTCGCGTGCTTGGCCAGCATCGATCGACCCAGCGTCACATCCCCCAGGGGCGAGGAGACGAAGAGCGGCTTGTTGCTGACATGATCGAACTGGCGAGACAATACGGACGCTACGGGTATTGCCGGATCGCAGTTCTGCTTAGAGATGCCGGGTGGGATGTCAACGATATTCACTCAAGGAGGCTCAAATCGTCATCAAGCAATGGCGAAAGCACTACAGCACCAAGCGACTGCGTTTGGCTCTTGGATACCGCCCATCAGCCCCGGAAACAATCCGGCCCATGGATCATAGGCCAGTCATGCACGAACGTTCAAACCGGACCACTCAAGCGGGGCTAATCATTGTCACGCGCCATTCTGTTCGTCCCAAATGCTCTTGGGGCCATTTCATCCAATATCGCGCCATATCTGATGCAATGGGCTTTGAAGAACCGGTTCGAGGTCTGCCCCGACGAAGGTCGCACAGGGGAGATAGCATATACCAGAACTGCGATACGCAGGGAGTCAGTTTGGGCTATGGACCGCCGGTCAAGGAGCGGAGCAACGGCATCGCACGGTCGATGCCGCCGGGGCTGCTGCGCTCTACCTTTGCGCCGGACCAAGAAGGACCGGGAAGCAGCCTCGATCCGAGGGCGTCGGTTTCGGCCACCTGCCACCCTGCCATCGCTATATCGGTACACTCAACGAATGTCAGTCTCGGTCAAGGTGAGCCGGAGATCTGAACTTACTATAGCCGAGTGGGATTAAGTCTCAATTTGAGATTTGCAACAAACTTGCAACAGAAAGTCGGAAACTACATGAAAAATAGAGCATCTAGGCCAAACTTCGCACTTCCAGAATCGTAGAAACATTGGTTCTATGCGCAATACCCGTACGATGACATCGTAGGGCGCACTGGTTCAACGCAGCGGTTTTTCGGATAGATTTTCTTAATTCTGCGGCGTGAGTGCTGTTTTCAGCAACCACTCATGCATTTGTTCTAAAGACGGTCCCTTGCCGTATTTGGGCCGCAGTGTCTTGTGTCCCATAAGATCGGCCTGAATACGTTCGGGGGCTTCGACTTCAATAAGCCGGTCTTGAAAGCTATGCCGTAATCCGTACAGCGTGCATCCATCGGGCAGCAGGCTGTTGTCACGCAGGAACTTGTTGATGGTGGACGATGCGCTTGCGTTCTTTCCTGCGTAGCGCGGAAATCCCTTCGAGTTATCTAGCAAGGTCTTTAGTGCGACGCCGACAAGCGGGATGACCCTATGAGAATGTCGTGTCTTCAAGGAACGCAGTGAATTCGCGCGAATGACGATATGAGGTGTTGTGTGATCAAGAAGGATATCGTTGGGCTCTAAGCCTGCGACCTCGTTGATCCGGGCACCCGTGTCAGCCATGGCGAGGATAATTCCTCGTGCCTCGGAATTCAGTCTCGCGAGAGCTGCCTCTCGCAACATTACTGTTTCGAGATGTTCACGCGAGATTGGCAGGCGTCGAACTTTTTCATCGCCAGTAATGTTCAATCCTGAAAATGGGTTTTCGAGATTCAGGCGATGTGCATCGCTTACCGTCCGGAATATCTTCCGCAGATGCATGAGCTCCTTATTTGCCGCGTTGGATGTTTTGACGTCTTTGCCGATCCGGTCGTTCACCCACCAATCCCGGAACGCCAACGCATTGTTGCGTGTGATGTCCGCCAAGCCTTTATCGTCCACAACATCGATGAAATTTCGGACAGCCAATTCCAGCGGATTACGCCAACGTCTCTGCTGGCTCTCGTTCTTGCCTCGAAGGTCATTTCTGGAAAGTGCGATGAAACGATCCAGCGCACCAGACAAAGTAAACACGGGCTCGGTGACCGCGCCCATGATCGCATCCACTTCTGTATCGCTGCGATCCACGACTTTCTTTTCTACGGCAGCGAGGCGCTCAATGAGTTCGTCGACCGTTGCATTCTCGACGAGGTCAGTCATTGGCCGATAGGTAAAGCCGCGCCGCCTTGCGAGAGCGCTCGCTCGATCGTAAGCAATGCGGGCACGCTCTGTACCGTTGCCATTTCTTATGTCAGCGATAAACGTCTCGATTTGACGATGGGTAGCATCGTAGCTCGACTTGGCGTCGGACGTGCGCTCATCCCTGACCTTCAACGACCGTCTGAACTGCCGTTCGCGGATCAGCTTTCCGACATCCGTCGGCACGCGTCGAAGGTAGTAGAGGGTCCCGTTTTTGTGGCGGTAGAGGTAGGGCCAGCGGGTCAGTTTTTCCATGAATTGTTTGACAGTTTGTTTAAAAAAATGTTTGCAAAATGTCAGTAGGAATCCTTTATTAGAACCTTATGTTGTTCTAACTATGTGTAAAATATATATTTTAAATTTAACATTGTCTAGGAAATTGGCTGGGGATGGAGGATTCGAACCTCCAATACTTGATTCAGAGTCAAGCGTGATACCATTTCACCAATCCCCACCAGCGCCTGTGTCCTGATCGTAAAATTCAGCTTGCTGAAATTTGCGTGAGTCAGCACACCGGATATGCTCCGCGTGGCGGAAAGCGCCGCTTGTTATCATACCGGATCGGGTTTGTGTAGCGTTTCCGCCGCCTAATTTGCCGTCCTTACATAGGCCGAATGAGGGGTTTGGCCTGTCGCGTTGAATCGGATATGTTGCATTTAAGTAAAAAACGGCGGACCGCCCCTCTCGGGGGAGGGCCGTACGACAAGATAATGAACTGGGGCGAGGAGACGATGGTGGCGTATGTCAAACCACGCTGGCGTCGTGATGTGGAGCGGAAGCCTGAGGGAGGCCGAGGCCGTCACGCGCTTACCTTCGCCGCAATTGACCTGGGTACGAACAACTGCCGTCTGCTCGTCGCCCGGCCATCCGAAGATGGATTCCGCGTCATCGACGCATTTTCCCGTATCGTCCGGCTGGGCGAGGGGGTGAGCGAGACGGGTGCGTTGACCGCTGCGGCCATGGACCGCACGATCGATGCGTTGCGTGTCTGCGCGGCGAAGATGCGCCGCCGGCGCGTCGATCGAGCGCGGCTGGTGGCGACCGACGCCTGCCGCCGCGCCATCAACGGCACCGAATTCCTGGATCGCGTTGCGGCTGAAACGGGGCTGCATCTGGAGGTGATTTCGACCGAGGAGGAAGCGCGGCTGGCGCTGCGCGGATGCGCGCCGCTGTTCGCGTCCGACAAACGCCGCGCGCTGGTCTTCGACATCGGCGGCGGCAGCACCGAGGTCATGGTGCTCGATACCGATTCCGACTGCGGGGCGTCAAAGGGCAAATCGTCCGATGGAAGCTGCTGGATCTCATTGCCTTTCGGCGTGGTCAGTCTGAGCGAACGGTATGGCCGCGACGTGATGTCCCGGGAAAGCTATGCGGCGATGATGGAAGATGTGGACAAGCGTCTCGCGCCGTTTTGCGCGCGCAATGGCATCGCCGGCTCGGCGCGCGACGGCGAATTGCAGATGCTGGGCGCGTCGGGGACGGTAACGACCCTGACTGGCGTTCATCTCGATCTGCCGCGCTATGACCGTTCCCAGGTCGACGGCGCCTATCTTGGCTTCAACTCCATCAGCAAGATCAGCGACCGGCTGCGCACCATGTGCTGCGAAGAACGGGCCTCGCACCCCTGTATCGGCTCGGATCGCGCGGATCTGGTGGTCGCCGGGTGCGCCATCCTGGAAGCCATGTGCCGGCGCTGGCCTGTTGGGCAGCTCCGCGTCGCGGACCGGGGATTGCGGGAAGGCATCCTGCTCGACTTGATGGTGGCCGCGGCGCAGGGAGCGCAGCGCCGTGCCCAAGCGTAAGCCGCCCGGCGGCGGCGACGTATCGGTTGGGCGCGACAAAACCGTAAAACTGAAACGCGGCCGCGGCCGCAAGGTGTCGTCCCGGCGCTGGCTCGAACGGCAGCTCAACGACCCCTATGTCGCGGAGGCAAAACGGCGCGGCTATCGCAGCCGTGCGGCGTTCAAACTGCTTGAGCTCGATGAGAAGTACGGCTTTCTCGCCAAGGGCCAGCGTGTGGTCGATCTCGGTGCCGCGCCGGGCGGATGGACCCAGGTCGCGCTCGATGCCGTGGGGCCGAAGGGGACGGTGGTCGCCATCGACATCACGCCGATCGAGCCGATCGGCGACGCGGTTATATTGACCGGCGACGTGCGGGATGCGGAAACCGAGGATCATCTGTTTCATGCGCTGGGCGGACGGGCCGATATCGTTCTCTCGGATATGGCGGCATCGTCGACGGGTCATGCACCAACCGACCATTTACGGATTGTCGCGCTTATCGAAACCGCGCTGGATTTCGCGGAAGCGGTACTGGCGCCGAAGGGTGTTTTTGTCGCGAAAGTCCTTCAGGGCGGAACCGAACGCGATCTGTTGGCCCGGTTGCGGCAACTCTTTGCGAAGGTCAATCACGCCAAGCCCGCATCGAGCCGTAAGGAGTCGGCGGAGATGTATGTGATTGCGACTGGGTACCGTGGAGACCCGGATTCGCGTCCCGAGTGACAAAAAATAGCTGATTTTCTTCATTCGAAAACAGTCGGCGTGCCAAATAGCCCGAATTTTAGCCTTTAGCGCCATCACCGGTGCATTTCAGTCGTAAAATTGCCATATTTAACTTGGCATGCTGCATGTGAGTTGTATGATCGCGCAAATTCACTGGGAGAGACGGCATGCGGATACGCGAGGCACTGACATTTGACGATGTCCTTCTGGAGCCGGCGAGGTCCGCGGTTCTCCCTGCCGAAACCGATACGAGCACCTATCTGACCAATAAGGTCAGGCTTGGCATTCCGCTCGTCTCCTCGGCCATGGACACGGTGACGGAAGGCCGGCTCGCGATTGCCATGGCGCAGGCGGGCGGCCTCGGCGTGATCCATAAGAATCTCAAAATCGAAGAGCAGGCAGTTGAGGTCCGCAAGGTCAAGCGCTTCGAGTCCGGGATGGTCGTTGATCCGATCACCATCACGCCCGAGAAGACGCTATCCGACGCCTTGCATCTCATGGACCAGAACAGCATCTCCGGCATTCCCGTCGTGGCGAAGCGAAGCGGCAAGCTCGTCGGAATCCTGACCAACCGCGACGTGCGTTTCGCGAACGACCCGGGGCAAGCAATCCGCGAGCTTATGACGCGGCGCGGCCTCATCACGGTTCGCGAGGGCGTCGGTCACGACGAGGCGAAACGTTTGCTGCACGAGAACCGCATCGAAAAGCTGCTCGTCGTCGATGACGAGCGCCATTGCGTCGGTTTGATAACGGTCAAGGATATCGAAAAAGCGCTGCGGTTCCCGAATGCGTGCAAGGATGAGAATGGCAGTCTGCGCGTGGCGGGCGCCGTCGGGGTTGGCGAAGACGGGCTGGAACGCGCTAGTGCGCTGCTCGACGCGGGCTGCGATATCATCGTGATCGATACGGCGCACGGTCATTCCGCCGGTGTGTTGAAAGCGGTCGACAATGTGAAGAAACTCAGCAACTACGCCCAGGTCATTGCCGGGAATATTGCGACGGCGGACGGGGCGAAGGCGCTCATCGACGCTGGCGCGGATGCGGTCAAGGTCGGTATCGGACCGGGCTCGATCTGCACGACACGGATCGTCGCCGGTGTCGGCGTGCCGCAACTCACCGCGGTGATGGATGCGGTCGAGGTCGGGCAAAAGCATGACATCCCGATCATCGCGGATGGGGGTATCAAGTATTCCGGCGACTTAGCGAAGGCCATCGCCGCCGGCGCGAGCGGCGCCATGATCGGATCCCTGTTCGCCGGCACGGACGAAGCGCCGGGCGAAGTCCATCTTTATCAGGGACGCTCCTACAAATCCTATCGCGGCATGGGCTCGGTCGGCGCGATGGCGCGCGGGTCGGCGGATCGCTACTTCCAGCAGGAAGTAACCGATTCCCTCAAGCTCGTCCCGGAAGGGATCGAAGGCCAGGTGCCTTACAAGGGCCCGGTCGGTAACGTCGTTCATCAGCTTGTCGGCGGCCTTCGCGCGGCGATGGGCTACACCGGCAACGCGACGCTGCCGGAGATGCAGAAAAACGCCAACTTCCTGCGTGTAACGGATTCCGGTCTTCGCGAAGGCCATGTCCATGACGTTACCGTTACGCGGGAGGCACCCAACTACCGCGCTTCGACGTGAGCGATATGCGAATCAGGGTCGCGCGCGCCGGTGACGTGGCGGCGATCGCATCGGTTTATGTTGAAACCTGGCGCAGCGCCTATGCAGGGCTGGTGCCCGACACCGTGCTGGCGAAAATGTCGGAGGACCGGCAGCGCCGCCATTGGACCGCGCAGGTCGCGGGCGGCGATACGGTGATGGTCGCCGAACATCCCAATCATGGCGTCGTTGGGATGGGCAGTTGCGGGCTTTGCCGGGACTGGCGCTTTGCCGGTGCGGGAGAAATCTACACGCTTTACGTTTTGCCGGATTGGCAGGAACAAGGGCACGGCCGTGACCTGCTGACCGCGATGCTTCGTGCGATGCGGACTGCAGGCTTCGAGGCAGCCGTTCTGTGGGTGCTGGCGGGCAATCCGTCGCGGTTCTTTTACGAGGCCATGGGTGGCAAGCGGGTGGCGGAACGGAACGAGCGCCTCTGGGGCACGACGCTGCCGGAGCTTGCTTACGAATGGCGGCCGTTGCCGCGGCCGATATTGCTGGGCCGGTCGTCGGAGGGAAATGGTTCAGTGCGACGAGATAACAATTCATGAGCGACCGCGTCCTTATTATCGATTTCGGCAGCCAGGTAACGCAATTGATCGCACGGCGCGTGCGGGAAAACGGCGTTTATTGCGAAATTCACCCGTTCAACAAGGTGGACGCCGACAGCCTCGCCGCCTTCGGGCCCAAGGCGATCATCCTGTCCGGCGGTCCCTCGAGTGTGACGGAAATGGAATCGCCGCGCACCCCCGACGCCGTGTTCGATATGGACGTGCCGGTTCTGGGTATCTGCTACGGCGAGCAGACGATGTGTGCGCAACTCGGCGGCGCCGTCGAGAATTCGGACCACCGCGAATTCGGCCGCGCCTTCGTCGAGATCGTAAAGGATTGCGACCTGTTCCATGGATTGTGGGAGGTTGGCTCGCACGAACAGGTCTGGATGAGCCATGGCGACCGGATCACCGGCTTGCCCGAAGGTTTCGAGACTGTGGCGGTCAGCGACGGTGCGCCATACGCGGCGATCGCCAACGATGCGCGGCGCTATTACGGTGTGCAGTTTCACCCCGAAGTCCACCACACGCCGCAGGGCGGCCAGTTGCTGCGCAACTTTACGCACGGCGTTGCAGGATGCCGCGGCGACTGGACGATGGCCGCGTTCCGACAACAGGAGATCGAGAAGATCCGAGTGCAGGTCGGGGATGGGCGCGTGATCTGCGGGTTGTCCGGCGGTGTCGATTCATCCGTGGCGGCAGTGCTGATCCATGAGGCGATTGGCGATCAACTGACCTGCATCTTTGTCGATCACGGGCTGTTGCGGATGGGCGAGGCGGACGAAGTCGTGTCGATCTTTCGCGATCACTACAATATCCCGCTGGTACACAAGGAAGTCTCCGACCTGTTCGTCGATGCGCTGGACGGCGTCACCGATCCGGAAGAAAAGCGCAAAACCATCGGCCGCCTGTTCATCGAGGTGTTCGAGGCGGAAGCCAAGAAGGCGGGCGGCGCCAAGTTCCTGGCGCAAGGCACGCTCTATCCCGATGTCATCGAATCCGTGTCGTTCATCGGCGGCCCCAGCGTGACGATCAAATCGCACCACAATGTGGGCGGCCTGCCGGAGCGCATGGATCTGGCGCTGGTCGAGCCGCTGCGCGAACTCTTCAAGGACGAGGTGCGTGAGCTCGGCCGCGAGCTCGGCCTGCCGGAGAGTCTGGTTGGTCGGCACCCTTTTCCGGGACCCGGGCTGGCGATCCGCATGCCGGGCGCGATCACTCGCGACAAGCTCGACCTGCTGCGCCGAGCCGATGCCGTCTATCTCGACGAAATCCGCAACGCCGGCCTGTACGACGCAATCTGGCAAGCCTTCGCCGTGCTCCTGCCTGTCCGAACTGTTGGCGTTATGGGCGACGACCGCACCTACGACTATGTTTGCGCGTTGCGGGCTGTTACGTCGACCGACGGAATGACCGCGGATTCCTATCCCTTCGACCACGCCTTCCTATCCGGCGTCGCAACCCGCATGATCAACGAAGTGCCCGGCATCAACCGCGTCGTCTACGACGTCACCTCGAAACCGCCTGGCACCATCGAGTGGGAGTAGGGTCTAAGGGTTAAGATACTGCCGCTTGAATTGATGAAACGAGCAGTTGAAAAATGAAAATTGGCATCCTACAGGCAGGCCATGTTCCTGATGCTCTGATTGAGGAAACCGGTGACTATGACCGCTTGTTCACGGAATTTTTGGATGGGCATGGGTTTGTCTTCGACTGCTATCGCGTGGTCGATATGCAGTTTCCGACCGATGCCGACGCCGCAGATGGGTAAGCGTCCGGCCTGACCGCTCTGCCGTGCAGAAGAAGTGAGGTTTAGTGTCCACTTGTTTAGGTGGACACTAACGGGGATCAGGATGTGGCGAAGCGGGGCAAGCGTCGGCGCTGGAGTGCAGACGAGAAGCGGATGATTTGCGCACAGACGCGGTTTGCGGGCGTTTCGGTTTCACAGGTTGCACGGCGCTACAATGTGAACGCCAATCAGGTTTTCAACTGGCTGAAAGATCCCCGGTTTGCGGGAAGTGACACGGTCGATGACGCCGCCTGTTTCCTGCCGGTTGAGATTGCGCGTCACGTCGAGCACGAAGCCGAGCGCCCTGTTGGTGACGAAGGCAAGATCGAGGTCACGCTTGCCGGAGGTCATCGCTTGAGCATTAGCGGCCCTTACGATCCCGAAGCGCTCGTACGTCTGCTCCGGTGCTTGTCGGGATGATCCCGGTTCCCACGAACACGAAGGTTTGGCTTGCGGCCGGCGTGACGGACATGCGTAAGGGGTTCAATGGGCTGTCAGCGCAAACAGAGAAGGTTCTAAAGGCGGCGCCGTATTGCGGTCATCTGTTCGTCTTCCGGGGTCGCCGTGGCGATCTGATCAAGGTGATCTGGTGGGACGGGCAAGGGGCATGTCTGTTCTCGAAGCGTCTGGAGAAGGGACGGTTTGTCTGGCCGTCTGCGAAAGCGGGCAAGGTTGCGCTGACCCCGGCTCAATTGGCGATGCTGCTGGAAGGGATTGATTGGCGCATACCACAACGAACGTGGCGTCCCCTGACGGCTGGGTAAAGTCGTTTCACAGCAAAGGGTTGTCAATTTCCGGGGATTCCCATGCGGGGTGGCGGCTGATAGATTGCCGGCATGCTCGACGACGCTGAGAACCTGCCGCATTAAAAGGTCTGGTGGCATCGCTGGCGTCGGAAGTGAAGTCACAGGCGGTGTTGATCGAGAAGCTCCAACACCAATTGGCCGGGATGCGCCAGCATCGCTTCGGGTCGCGCTCGGAGGCTCTGGATCAACTGGCGTTGACGCTGGAAGACGAAGAGATTGCGGCGTCCGCGCAGGAGCCCGCGTCAGACGATGCAAATGCAGATCAATCTGCAGCGCCAAAAGACAAGCCCAAACGTAAACCGCTGCCCGGTCATCTCCCACGCAACGAGACAACACTGTCGCCGGGCGATGCCTGTGGGGAATGCGGCGGTGCGCTCAAAACGCTTGGCGACGATGTCACCGAGGAACTGGAATATGTCCCCGGACGTTTTGTCGTGAACCGGATTGTTCGCCCGCGCATGGCCTGCACCTGCTGTGAGACGTTCCATCAGGCAGCCCTGCCGTCGCGGCCGATTGAGCACGGGCGGCCCGGTCCTGGCCTACTGGCCCATGTGCTGGTCAACAAGTACGCCGATCATTCGCCTTTGTACCGGCAAAGTCAGATATTCCAGCGCGAGGGGATCGATCTGGACCGCTCCACCCTGGCCGATTGGGTTGGCAAATCCACGGCTCTGTTGGAACCTTTGGCGGACGCCGTCGCGCGCCATGTTTTAAAGGGACAGGCCCTCTTCGCCGATGATACGCCGGTAAAAATGCTGACCCCAGGCTCCGGTAAAACCAGGACCGCGCGGCTTTGGGCCTATGTCCGCGATGAACGACCCTGGGCCGGAGAGGCGCATCCTGCCGCATGGTATCAGTTCTCGTCCGACAGGAAGGGCGTTCGCCCGCGCGAACATCTAGCGGACTTCACGGGCTTCATGCATGCCGATGGCTATGCGGGGTTCAATGACCTGTACCGCACGGGCAAGGTGACGGAAGTGGCCTGCATGGCCCATATCCGACGCAAGTTCGTCGATATCCACAAAGCTCAGGGATCGGCGATTGCCGAGGAAGCCATAAAACGTATCGCCACACTCTATGGCGTCGAGAAGGAGGTTCGGGGCCAATCGCCGGATCAACGGGTGAAGATCAGGCAGCGCCAATCAAAACCAATCTTCGACGACCTGGAATCATGGCTGCATGCCCAATTGACCCGGATATCCGGCAAATCACCCTTAGCCGGTGCTATTCGCTACGCCCTGACCCGCATGAAGAAGCTGCGACCATATCTAGATCACGGCTTTCTTGAACTCGACAACAATACCGCAGAGCGATCCATGCGGCCCATCGCCCTGGGGCGGAAGAATTATCTCTTCATGGGGTCCGAGGCCGGCGGCAAATCAGCCGCCATCGCCTATACGCTGATCGAGACAGCAAAACTCAATGGCGTCGATCCGCAGGCCTGGCTAACCGACACGCTAGCCTGTATCGCCGACCATAAAATCAATCGGATCGACGAACTGCTCCCCTGGCGTTACGCTCAAACCTGAGCGTAACAGTCCAACGTCATCATAGGCAGGGCTGCTTTACCGGACGCTCACGCAGATGGTTGGCTGATTACGGGATCGCGCCATGGCGTGTATGAAGATCATCCCTTTATCCCGCCGCTTGAGGCTTTAATCCGAGAGATTTACCGGCAGGAAATACCGTTGGTTGGTATTTGTTTTGGCCATCAAATAATCGCTCAAGCGCTTGGTGGGACCGTTGAAAAATACGCGGGCGGCTGGTCGGTTGGTGCAACAGAATACAGCTTGGGGGAGGCTTCGGTTGTGCTGAATGCGTGGCATCTTGATCAGGTCATCACGCCACCGGATCAGGCAACCGTCATCGGGTCCAGTGAATGCTGTAAATATGCCTTTCTTGGCTATGGTGCAAAGGCCTTTAGCGTGCAGGCGCACCCTGAATTCAACAGTACTTTCGTCAAGGGCTTGATCGACACCCGTGGCCGCGGTGTTGTGCCGGAACCTCTGCTGGAGAAGGCAATGGCAACGTTATCCGTGGAAAATTCAAACACTCATTTAGCGGAGAAAATTGCCACATTCTTTAAATCTCCCGATAAAACAGCTTGAGCAATGGCGGATAGAGACTGAGCGAGATGACAGACCAAAAGGTTCAAGCCATCGATGCGGTGGTCAATATCTTTAATGCAGATGCGCTCGTGCACCGTCCTTTGTGGCGCGATCAGTTCCTGGGCGAGCAGATGCGGGTTGGCGAAGATACCAGAAAAGGCGTTGAGCTGGACGAGATGCTGCGCCGCATGGACGATGCCGGCATCGAGCGCGGTTTCCTGATCGCCGCCAAATGCGGGCCGGTCGGCCATCCGTCGTGTTTCCATATGCCGCTCGAGGTCGTCGACAGGGCAATCGCCGCGCATCCGGACCGCTTCTTCGGCCTGTACGGGATCGATCCGACCCAGGGCATGAACGCCGTCCGCGAACTGCAGCATGCGGTCGAGGATCGCGGCTATATCGGCGCGCACGGCTATCCGCACTGGTTCGAACTGCCGATCGATCATGCGCGCTGGTATCCGTTTTATACGAAATGCTGCGAGCTCGACGTGCCGATCCAGTTTCAGATCGGCCAGTCGATGATCTATGCGGCCGACTATCCCATCCGCTCGGTCGGCCAGCCGATCACCATGGATGCCGTGGCCTGCGACTTTCCCGAACTCAAACTGATCGGCATCCATGTCGGCATTCCCTGGACCGACGAGGCCATCGCCATGGCCTGGAAACACAAGAATATCTATCTCGGCTCCGACGCGCACAGTCCGAAATACTGGCCGGACAGTTTCGTCAACTTCATCAACACCTACGGCCAGGACAAGGTGATCTTCGGCACCGACTTCCCGGTGCTGAGTTTCGAACGCACGCGACAGGAGATCGAAGACCTCGGCCTGCGCCCCGACCCGAAGCGCAAGCTGCTGCGCGACAACGTGATCCGCATTTACGGGCTCGACCGGCATGGAGTAGCCTAAAGACACTTTGGTGATGGAGCTGGGTATGCCTGTACTGTTATAGGCAAGGTCCCAGAACGCGTGTTATGGAAATCTTGTCAGGAAGACACATACACTTTATCTTTCTCAATATCTGAAGCGTACAATAATTTAATTTCGAAAATTGATAAGAGTTGAAGACAACGGGTGATCTTTAGAAATGATTCTTAGGGATATTTATTTGTATCCAGACCTTCTCGAGTTTTCTGACGAGATTGTTCACCCATTTAGAGATCAAACGCGGAGTTTTTGTAATTACCTGGAAAGGAAATTAAAGTCTGTTAAATTTAAAACAGAGAATTTTCGACGAATCTGTATCATAGGATCATCATCCCCCAATGACGATTGTTTTGTTAATTCTTCTAATG
Source organism: Alphaproteobacteria bacterium (assembly GCA_012103325.1). Classification (GTDB taxonomy): domain Bacteria; phylum Pseudomonadota; class Alphaproteobacteria; order UBA8366. The sequence continues at coordinate 196,082 of WLWY01000008.1, read as the reverse complement.
TTCTTTCTGTACAAATCAAACTCGATGAAACTGAGTATAAGTCCATTACTAATCGTTGTTTAAACGATTATTTTATCCGTCTGTTGATGGAAGGTTTAAATAAAATAGACAAAGAAATAAGAATACCGAAACAAGAAATTGTTGGCTTTGTCAATAATTTTAAAGCCGATGGATACTTGAACGAGTGGGTATTTAAAACAAGACAATTCAAGAGTATTGGTATTAAGTGCCGCCTCAATTGTAGGCTAACTACAGAAAAATTTCATTTGAATTTTCTCATTTTAAAAGGAAGTAAAATATTATTTGATCAAGAAATATTAAAAACAGCTCCCGATGAGCTGGTATTTGCGAGTCGGTTAAAAGATATCAGGGAAGAAAACCGAAAGATAATCGTCGTAGATAAATTTGATGAATCGTTGTTTGAATTGAGCTGTGAAGATCTGGAAATGTAATTGCCTACTCCACTTGCCACAATCTCTTGTGGGTTGACGGATCGGAATAAATTGATGCAAAAACAATTCGGTCGCGTGATAACCATCATCATGGAAAGCGGGTCGAAATAGTTTCAAAGTGCTTCGCAACTCCAAAACCTTTTAGACCTTGTTTTATTTAAACTTCTAAATATTCGATGCGGCCAATGCCGCATCGCGGCAGAATTTTGGCCGAGCGAGAACGCTTTCCCGAGCTTGTTTGAAAAGGGCGCTGTTCCCTTTTCGCGATCCCGTTGCGTGATCAAGTAGGCGTCGTATGCCGGGGGGCGTAGGCTATCGGAGTGTCCATGGGAACGGAGGCCCCACTCATGACGAATTACCGGTTGAGCAACGAACAGCGCCGGCTCAAGGAAGCCGCGCGCGACTTTGCGCAGCGGGAATTGCTGCCGATTTCGACTGAGGTAGAGCGCGCGGGCGGACCGCTTACGCGCGCGGTGCTGAAGATGATGGCCGAGCGCGGTTTCATGGGGCTCGATGTGCCGGAAGAATATGGCGGGTTGGGGCTCGATGCGCTGTCCTGCGCGGTGGTGCTCGAGGAGATCGCGGCGGTCTGGTTTTCGGCCAGCAGCTATCCGATGACGTTGCTGACCGGACCGTTGCTGTTTGCCGGAACCGATGCGCAAAAACGCAAGTACCTGCCCAAGGTGGCGAGCGGCGACCTGATCACCGCCTTCGCCTTGACCGAGCCGGATGTCGGCTCCGACGCGGCATCGATCCAGACCTTCGCACGGCGCGATGGCGACGATTGGGTGATCAATGGGCGTAAGATCTTCATCACCAATGGCGGCCGCGCCGACCTTATTGTCCTGTTCGCACGGACCGACAAGGACGCGCCACGCGGCGGCGGCATCAGCCTGTTCCTGATCGAGAAGGGCGCGCCGGGTTTTTCCGTCGGCCAGACCTACGACACCATCGCGCATACGGCCAACCCGATTGCCGAGCTGAATTTCGAGGATTGCCGCGTGCCGGGCACGGCGCTGCTTGGCGCGGCCGGAGAGGGGTTCAAATATCTCCAGGTCGGGTTTGCCAAGACGCGGGCGATCTACGGCGCGCGCATCGCCGGGGTTGCGCAAGGGGCGCTCGATTACGCCTTGAACTACATGCAGACGCGCGAGCAGTTCGGCCAGCCGCTGGCCGCGTTCCAGGCGCTCCGCTTCCGCGCGGCTGACCTGGCATCGCGGATCGAAGCGGCGCGGCAGCTTTCCTATCACGCGGTGGCACTGGCCGAGGACGAAACCCCGGACGCATCCGCCGCCGCCTCGATGGCCAAGCTGTTCGCCAGCGAGGTCTGCACCGAGGTGACGCAGCAAGCCATCCAGTTCCTCGGCGGCCACGGCATGGTCAAGGATCACCTGGTCGAGCGCTATTACCGCGAAACCAAATTGTTCCAGATCGGAGACGGGTCGAGCGAAATGCTGCGTCTGCTCGTCTCCCGCCATCTGAACCGCCAATCCCAGGCCGGCATGAGCGCCCGCCTTGCGAGCGACTGAGGTGGATTGCTAATGTTCGAGACATCTGGAATCGGTAATCTACACCGTGGAGTCCAACTTTAGCGATGTAGCCCGCATGCGTGTTTATTGAAACTTTGCCCGGATACGTTCGATCACCATTCTGTTCGTGTTCACGTAATTTTCATCGTTGTGCGTGATAGCCCAAGGAATGCTCGCGATTGCAGTTGCTAGACATATTGTGTCGAGTTGCAACGACTCAGCTTCATTCAGACTACGGCCGTATCCTTCGAAATAGGCCTCCCGAAGTTGCGGCCTACTGTGCCAATGGTCATAAGCCATCCTCTGAGCATCGTTAAGCCAGAGGTCCCAGCTTGCATGCTCCCAATCGATCACGCTGAATTTGATGCCGGATTTGTCTTTCGAAACCAGCCAGTTTCTCGGCGAAAAATCCCGATGACAGGGCACAAGTTTGCAGTTTTCGGCGCATGCCAGTTCGATAAGCTCACGGGCCCAACCAGCGGTCGCGCTGTCAACGGCGCTTTCTCCCTCCGCAAGGTAAAATTCCAGACGCTCGCGGACATGTACAGAAGCGGCAATTTTTTCTGGATTGGAGAGCTGCAGGTTGTGCAGCTTGCATGCGAAGCGGCCCGCGAGACGAAACGTCACAGCTTCCTCGCTGCTGTTTAGCTCGGCCAAATCAAGTGGCTCTCCTTCAACCTCGGTCATCAAGAGAACGCCAATCTCGTCGTCCTTAGCCACAAGAGTTGGCGAAGCCCACCAGGTCTGCGAGCCTAGAGCGGGGACAAAGCGTTCCAGTCCAATCAACTCACGCCGGTATAGTCTTGATTCTTTGTGATGCTTTAGCCAAACCCTCGATCCGTCACTGCCCGTAAGACGCCATACAATTGAAGGTCTGCCAAAATCGCGAGATCTGTTATCGATGTGGACCTGCGCGCCCATTTCCTGCTTTGCGAAACCGACAAATAGGTGATTATTCGGATGGTCCGGGCTGTGAAGTGCCGCTTCTGGCATTTGTTCCCTCTCCGAATAGTCAGGCCCGCCGCTGGCGTCATTTCGAGCACGGCGCTTCCGGACCGTGCAACGCAATGCGGCGGCTTCGATTGGCACGCTGATCGCTAACGAGGTCTGCGTCGAGATGTTGCACCCGCTCGTCACTGCTCGCAAGCTTGCATGAGCGCCCGGCTTGCGAGCGACTGAGTTGGATTGCTAACGTTTCAGGCCTCAGGCGCAGGGGAGGCCGTTTCGTGATCTATACCGTCGAGCTCAATTTCAGCGATTCCGCCCGCACGGACGAATGGAACGCGTGGTACGAGACCTATTTGATGAAGCTCGTTTCCCTGCCGGGGCTGAACACCGCGCAGCGGTATCATCTGGTCGAGCCGGGGACGGCGCATTGGGAATATCTGGCGCTCTACAGCATCGAGTCCCTGGCCGTGTATAAGACGGAGGCGTACCGCAATATCGGCGGCGGCGGCAATGCGAGCCTTGCGTATAAGGGGCTGATCACCCGCCGCCGCAATGTCTACGAAGGCATCGAGCGCATGCCGGAAATCACGGATCCGGGACGTATCCTGTTCTGCGAGGATGCGCCGTTTGGGTTCGATGTGCCTAATGCGCCGTTTGTACCGCTCGTCGCGGGTGCGGGCCGGCAGAAGGCGGGTGCGACGGAACTCGACGGCCAGCCGGTGCGCCGGGCGGTCGCCGTGAGCGATGCCGCAACCGTGGACCGGCTCGATCTGACAAAGCAGGAAGGGCTTGCGGTCTACGCCCCCATCACCAAGCGCCATGAATAACGATGACTACGATCTGATCGTCGTTGGTGGCGGCATCGCCGGGCTGACCGCGGCGAACCGCGCGGCCCAATTGGGCGCCAAGCCTCTTCTGCTGGAGAAGGGCACGGATGAGCACTATCTGTGTAACACGCGTTATACCGGCGGCACGCTGCACGTGTGCATGGCGGACATTATGTCCGGCGAGGACGCGCATCTCGCCGCCATCGAAAAGCTTTGCGACGGCGCGCGTCCGGACCTCGCGCGTGCGATGGCGCGCCATGCCGAACGGGCGGTGCGCTGGCTGCAGAGTGAGGGGTGCAAGTTCATCAAGGCGAGTGCCAGTCCGCATCACCGATGGGTGCTTGCGCCGCCGGGCCGCAAGGGACCCGGTCTCGATTGGAAAGGGCGCGCAGGCGATGTCTTGTTACGCCGTCTTGGCGCCAATCTGGAAGAGCGCGGTTGTTGCTTGCTTCGTGGCGCCCGAGTGCAAAAGCCGATTATGGAAGACGGCCACTGCGTCGGTGTCATTGCCGAGGTCGACGGTGAAATCGTTGAATACCGTGCCAAGGCGGTCATTTTGGCCGATGGCGGATTTCAGGCCGCGCCAGAACTTCTGAAGGAACACATCACGCCGCGTCCGGAGAAAGTGCATCAGCGCAACGCGGGGTCCGGTACCGGTGACGGGCTGCGCTTCGCTCTTGAGGCCGGCGCCGCGACGTCGGGCATGGATAAATTCTATGGTCACCTGCTCAGCCTCGACGCCCTTACAAACGATCGGCTTTGGCCGTACCCCTATCTGGATGCGGTCGTCACGGCGGGCGTGCTGATCAATCCAGAAGGCCGACGATTTGCTGATGAAGGGCGCGGGGGCGTGCATGTCGCCAACAGCGTTGCCGGCTTGGAGGACCCGCATTCCTCCCACGTCGTCTTCGACCAGACGATCTGGGAGGGGGCAGGGCGCCATGGCCTGATTCCCTGCAACCCGCACATTCCGAAAGAAGGCGGCACTTTGCACAAAGCATCGAGCCTCGGCGAACTTGCTGGAATGATCGGCATGTCGGCGGCGGCTCTCGAAAAGACGGTGGCGGGTTATAACGCGGCGGTCGACGCGGGCACGATCGGCGCGTTGACCCCGCCGCGCTGCACGGTGAAGGGAGAACCCGTGGCGATCCGCACCGCGCCGTTCTATGCGATGCCGGTCTGTGCGGGCATTACTTACACGATGGGCGGCATCGCGATTGATGGGAATGCGCGGGTTATTCGGCCCGACGATACGCCGATCGAAGGGCTCTATGCGGCGGGCACCACGACTGGCGGTCTAGAAGGTGGGTCGGGCGCCGGCTATGTGGGCGGCCTGTCCAAGTCAACGGTCACGGCCTTGCTTGCCGCGGAACACACAGCCGGCTGACAGGGACTATCCTCGCAGCGAACGCATCTGATCGAGATAGCCCTCCGGGTCGAGTACGACATCGATCAAGCAGGGACCCTCGGTCGCTGTGGCGGCGGTTAGGGCTTCTTGGTACGAATCCGCGTCCGCAACGCGCCAGGCGGTGCATCCGAAACCACGGGCGGCGGCGGCGAAGTCCGGCTGCTGCCAATTGAAGCCGAGTTCCGGGAGCTGCATTTCTTGCCGCTTGATATCGATAAGCGACAGGGAACCGTCATTGAATACGATGACGGTTAAGTTTGCCTTTTGCTGGGCGGCGGTTACCAACTCGCCCAGGCACATCATCAAGCCGCCGTCGCCCGTCATCGCCACCGCGCCGCGGTCGGGGTCATGCAGCGCCGCAGCCAGGCCGGCGGGCAATGCGAACGCCATCGTCGCGAGACCATTCGAAATCAACACATCGTATGGGTCATTAGCCGGCCAGAAGGCCACGGCGGAGAACATATGTGCCCCCGCATCGACCGCCAATCGCGGTTTGCTGCCGAAGGTTTCGCTTGCCATCGACACGACTTCGACCGGCGTCAAGGATGGACGTTGCTTGTATTCCATCGCTGCGGAGAAGTGCTCTAGATGGCCCGCGATTTCCGGTGTGCTCCAGTCGGATGCCTGCAGGCTGTCCGTGAGACGCTCGATCGATCCGGCCACGGAACCATAGAGGCCCTGCTCCGGCGACATGTAGTGCGGCTCATGCTGGACTTCCGCGATATCGAGAACCGGTACCGAATAGGGCCAAGGCTGGCGGATAAGCTCGACAGGATCGAGCCCGGCCAGAATAATCAGATCGGCCTCGTTGACGCAGGCCTGTTCAACGGCACCGCCGGTGAAAATGCCCGCGAAGTTCGGATGGGCGTCGGGGATGACGCCTTTGCCCATATAGGTAACCAGTGCCGGTGCGTTTAAGGCTTCCGTCAATCCGCGGACGGCCGTCGCGTTGTCGCCAGCGAGCGCTTCCAAACCCGCGACGACGACAGGTCGCTTGGCGGCGTTGATCAGCTTGATCGCTTTTTCAATGTCGCTGTCATCGGCCGCGGCGGTCCGCGCATTAGGGGCTGCATGATGATCTGCGGCTTCGACCAAATGACGCGCGGTGCCTCCCGTGAGTTCAATATAGGCAGGGCCTTTTGGCGGCTGCGTCATCGTTGCTATGAGCGTTTCGATTTCGGAGGCGGGATCGTCACCGTCGAGTTTGCTGGTGTGTTTGGTGATCGGCTCCATCAGTGCAATTTGATCGAAATACTGGTGCGTGACGTAGGACCGTTCGTTCGCCCCAAAGCCGTCGGAGACAAAAACAACCGGTGCCCGGTCGAGGCAAGCCGAGGCGATTCCGTTTGCTGCCGAGGTCAGCCCTGGTCCTTTTGTTCCTAATGCCAGTCCAGGACCACCGGACAGCCATGCGGTGGTTGCCGCCATGATCGCCCCGGAATCTTCGCGCCGGGTCAGGACGAACGGGATATCGGCGCGCCGTGCGGCATCGATCAGATCCATGCTGCTGCCACCGCCCGGCACGCCGAAGATGCGCGGCAAGCCGCATTCCTTGAGCCGTGCGATAAGAAACTCCGCGACGCTCATCTGATCCTTGTCGGTCATGCCGCGCTTCCGTAGACCGGCGTTAGCCAGTCACTGTACTGGTCCGATTTTCCGCGCACGACGTCGTCGTAGTGTGACTGGAGTTTACGGGTGAGGGCTCCGGGTGTTCCGTCACCGACGGGACGGCCGTCGAACGCGGTGATCGGCATGATTTCCTGTCCAGTGCCGCAATAGAACGCCTCTTCGGCCAGATAAAGTTCCGTCCGGCCGACGGTCCGTTCTACCATCGGGATGCCCAGGGGCGGCGCAATTTTCAGGATTGTGTCGCGGGTGATGCTTTCCAGGATGCCGCTGATGACATCCGGCGTGTGGAAGACGCCGTCGCGTAGCAGGAAGAGGCAGCCGCCGGGGCCTTCGCTCACCGTGCCGTCCTCGTTCAGCATGACGGCGCCGCCGGCACCCTGGCGTTTCGCGTCCAGGCCGGCGAGGCGGCTGTTCAGGTAGTTGCCGGACGCCTTGATGCGCGACGGGCTGGCGTTCTCTGTGTTACGTCGCCAGCTGCTGGTGATGAACTTTTGCCCGGTTTCGAAGTTCGCGACCCGCGGGCGGGGTCGGCATATCACCGAACTGCCGACCGGTCCCGTCGCCGTCATCGATCCCCAATCGTCGACGTAAACCTGGGCGCGAATGTAGGTGTCCTCGCGAAAATCGTTCGCCTTCATCGTTGCCATGATGTCCGCCGCGACGGCCTCCGACGATGGCGGATCGTCCATTTCGATGACGGATAGGGAATAGGCCAGCCGCTTGAGATGATCGTCGAGCCTGAAAATCGCCAGATCGTCGGTCGTCGAATTCCGATAAGCGCGAAACCCTTCGAATACCAGCGCCGCGAAGGTCAGGCCGGGCGCCATGATGGAAATTGTCGCGTCCGCGTAGGGGACAAGTTGGTGGTTTTGCGTGACCCATTTGATTTGGGCGCTGGTGTCGTCAGTCGTTGTCATCTTTGTGGCGCTCTCTCACTTTGCGGTTCGAAACACTAGTTTGTTAGGAGGCGATTGGATACTCGGAAGCGGAATTCGGGCTCGAGTGCAGTCTCAGCGGAAGTATGAATGTGTTAAATCCCGTTTAGATTGTGAAGAACAATTGCTGAAGCTGCGGGGCTTGGCGAAACTTTTGGCGAGATGTTAGAGTCTCGCCGGAGTGCGTTGCAACGGCCTGAAATTTGGGCCGAACAAAGCAAGTGAATCGAAGAATTCGCGCACGGCGGGGAGAGGGAATGAGTGATACGACGGTGGACGAAGACGTCCAGGCAAAGCTAGACGCGCTCTCAGACGAAGCGCCAACCAACCGAATTAGCGGCCTCGTTTATTGGCTTATCCTGATTTACGGCGGGTTCGGCATCCTCGTCGCGATGAATCAGACCTTCAGTTGGGATGCATTCGGGTATGTCCTGATTGATAACTCGTACTTCTATCTGCTGATTGGCATTTTTCTGCCGCTGTCCTTTCTGGTCTTTCCCGCGCGCCGTAAAGATGAAGATCATGTCCCGTTTTACGACTGGATCCTCTTCATCGTTACTCTGGTCGCCGCGTTGTACCTGTCCTATCACGGGTCGGACATGGTCGAGCAGGGTTGGGACATCGTCGCCCCGCCGACACCGACTGCCATGTCGGCGTTGATATGTTTCCTGTCGATTGAAGCCGTTCGCCGCGCGGGCGGAACGGCCCTTGCGATCATCGTTTCGATCTTTTTTACCTTTCCGCTGTGGACGGATAGCGCGCCGGGGTTCCTGTGGGGCGTCGGGCAGACGCCGTTGGAACTGGTGCGGTCGCATGCGATGGGCTTTGAGAGCATCATTGGCGTGCCGATGCGCGTTGCCGGCAACCTGCTGATTGGCTTCCTTATTTTCGGGTCGGCCCTGGTCGTGACGGGCGGTGGCGACTTTTTCATGAGTTTTGCGACGGCGTTGATGGGCCGCAGCCGTGGCGGCCCTGCCAAGGTCGCGATCCTGTCGAGCGGCTTCTTTGGCTCCTTGAGTGGCAGCGTTATTTCCAACGTCGTGACGACTGGCAAGCTGACGATTCCGACGATGAAACGCGTCGGTTACCCTTCGGTCTACGCGGGCGCTGTGGAATCGTCGCGTCGACGGGCGGTGCGCTGATGCCGCCAGTGATGGGTGCCGTCGCGTTCCTGATGGCGGAGTTCCTGAACGTCCCTTACGCGACGGTGATGATCGCAGCACTCGTGCCAGCGATGATCTTCTATATAGCGCTGTTGCTGCAAGTGGATGGCTACGCGGCGGTGAACGGCCTCAAGGGAATGGACGAAAAGGACATTCCCGATCTTTGGGAAACGTTCAAGGGCGGCTGGTACTACATTTTCAGCCTTGTTGCGCTGGTCTATATGCTCGTGGCGCTGCGCTGGGATCTCTATGCGCCGTACTATGCATCCGGAATTCTGGTTGTCTGTTCGGTTGTGTTCCGGAAAGGCGAAAGGCGGTTTAATCACCATACGCTTGCGGCGTTAATTGTCGATTCGACGAAGATAATCTCGAACATTATCGCTATTCTCGCAGGTGTTGGGATGATCGTTGGCGCGTTGGCATTCACCGGTGTCGGTGGCGCATTCTCCCGCGAACTCCTGCAAATCGCCGGTGACAATTTGTATCTGTTGTTGGCGATGGGGGCGGTCACGAGCTTCCTGCTCGGCATGGGAATGACGGTGAGCGCTTGCTACATCTTCCTCGCTATTATTCTAGGACCGGCGCTGATCAATGCCGGGTTGGACCCCGTCGCAAGCCATCTCTTCATTCTGTATTGGGGCATGCTGTCTTATATCACGCCCCCTGTAGCGCTGGCGGCTGTCGCCGCGGCAATTATCGCGCAGGCGGATACGATGGCGATTGGTATGCGGGCGATGCGCCTTGGACTGATCAACTTCATCCTTCCGTTCATCTTCGTCCTCAATCCCGCGCTCATTCTCAGCGGAGAATGGTCCGACATCATCGTCATGGTGAGTTCGGCGTTGATTGCGGTGTGGTTGATGGCGTCGGCTTTCGAAGGATATCTATACAAGGTTGGGGTTATCGGATGGTCGCTACGAGCGCCGTTGCTTGTTGCCGCCGCTGCCCTGCTCTATCCGGAAATCGTCAGTTATATGATCGGTGTCGGCATCGTAGTCGCATGCTATGGCTATGGGCTGATACAAAAACGGGCCACGGCCCAAGCGTGATTTCGATGCCTAGGCAATAAATTCAGTTTAGGATGGGGGACGAAACGAGAAGGCGGCTTTGGGAATGAAGCGAAACGACCACGTCCCGGATAACAAATTCCCGGAGCCTGCCAAGAAAATGGACCAACATGGAGGAGCTAAAGATGAAGCTTAGAAAACAGATATTGCAACTGGCAGGAGGGGTCGCGGCCGCCGCGATGCTCGCCTCTGGCGCCGCTCAGGCGGCAGATTTGCCGAAGACGATGATCTGGACGTCATACGATTTCGGTAGCGCTGGTTTTGCCCAGGCTTCTGCGGTCGCGAATGCGTTTCAGAAGAAATTCGGGACTCGCATCCGTATTGTGCCGTCGGGCACGGGCATCGGGCGCCTTCTCCCGGTAACGCAGCGCAAAGCGCATTACGGCTTCCTGGCGACGGAAACCTATTTTGCCGCCGAAGGCACCTATGATTTTGCCGTGACGTCTTGGGGTCCGCAGGATCTTCGCATCATTTTGGCGCCGCCGGTTGCAACCGGTTTGACGGTGCCGAAGGGGTCGAAGTTCGCCGACGGCGCCAATTTGAAAGGCGTTAAGCTCGGCTACGTGAAGGGCAATCCCTCGGTCAACGTCAAGACCGATGCGCTGCTCGCCTATGCGGGCTTGACCCGTGCGGACATTACACCTGTCTGGTTCGGTGGCTACGGCGTCATGAAGGGCGCACGCCTGACCGGTAAGATCGACGGGTTCCTGATGTCACCCTATTCCGGTATCACCCGTGAATTGGAGGCCTCTCCGGCGGGTATCGAGTGGGTGCAATTCGACCCGGCGAATAAGGACGGCTGGAAACGTATCCAATCCATTGCCCCAATGTACTCGCCGGTTAAGAGCGACGACGGCGCCGGCATGGTTAAGGGTAAGCCGGTCAATATCATCGAATTCCGCTATCCGATGATGGTCACCTATGCCGACCGCAGCGAGGCTGAGGTTTATCAGGTTACCAAGGCGATGCATGAAGCGTTCGCTTTGTACAAGGACGTCAATGCGACGACCAAGAACTGGATCCTCTCGACCGCTGGTCATCCGCCAGCCGATGTCGCCTGGCATCCGGGCTCTATCAAGTTCCTGAAAGAGCAGGGCGTTTGGAGCGCGGCGGATGAAGCCTGGAACCAAGCTCGCCTTGCGCGCCATGCGAAGGTGATCGAGGAATGGGATAACGCAACGGACGCCTTCAACACATGGCGTGCGGAAGAGAAGAAGAAGAAAAACAAGATCAAGGTCTCTGAAGCCTGGCCGAAATACTGGGCGGACCATCGCAAGAAAGTCGGCCTCGACTAATATCGAGCAACGGCTTGAAACGAAATGGGCGGCGAGAGCCGCCCATTTTTTTGCGGTTTAATGCCGGTCGGCCGCTTCGGCGGCGCGGATGAGAGCAGCTGCATAGCGTTCGGCGAGCTTTGGGTCCTTGAAGGGTAACCGTTTACCATCGAGATACTCGACGAAGTAGCCTTCGCTAATACGGCGTTGTTTACCGATCGCTGCAGCCGCACCGTTTAGGTCGCCGATTTCCGCAAGGCAGGCAGCCAGTATAACGTGATTGGCCGGTGCCTGCGGTTCACGCTCAATGGCCCGATAAATAAATTCGATACCTTCTTCGTATCGGCCCAACGCGTAACAGGTAAATCCTTGGGCTGCGAACATGAAGCCGAGCCAAAGATCGCGTGGACTCAAGCGCATCGCCCGACGGAGATGCTCGTAACCGGATTTCGCTTCGCCGAGCGACGTCAGTATGACGCCCAATTGCATCAAGGTCATGGTGCAGTTGGGGTTGAGCTCGTAAGCATGGTTCAGATTTGTGAGGGCGCGTTCGAAATTCCGCTCGATGAAGTTGACCCACCCCAGTGCCAAATAGGCGCTGTGATCGTTGCGGTCTAAGCTGCGTAACTTTTCCGCAGCGTCCCGTGCTTGGTCGAGCAGGGCCTCGGTGTCCTTACGTTGGCGGCCAAAGGCGAGGTTGTGGCTGGCAACCGCAATTGTCCACCAGGCTTGCCGGCATCGTGGGTCTCGGGCTGTGGCTTGCTTCGCCAATTCGATGCCGTCGTCATAGAGCGAGATATCGGCTTCCAATCGTGCCCTGTCCATCAAGGCGCGGGCCCGCCACGCCATTTCCTGTGCTTGCAGATCGTCGACATTTAGACCGGAAGACGCCCGGCGAATTTCCGCCAGATCGATCTCCGGTTTGATGTTGGTCGCGATCTTCTGAGTTATGTCGTCCTGCAGCGCAAAGAGTTGACTAATTTGTCCATCGTAGTTGGTCGCCCAGATATGTTTTGTTGTCGATGCATGGGTTAATTGGGCGGTGGCGCGGAACATATCGTTGTCGCAGCGCACGCTGCCTTCGAGGATATAGTCCACATCCAGTTCAATGCCGATAGCCTTCGCGTCTCTGATCGGTTCGCGGTACTGAAAGCTCGAACTCTGGGCGATGACCGTGAAGGCCTTGAAGCGCGACAGCGCGGTCGTGACGTCATCCGCAAGACCATCAGCCAAATAGTCCAGCTTCGGATCGTTATTCAGATTGGCAAATGGCAGGACCGCGATAGACAGGCTGTCGTCCCTTGCGTGGCCTAGGTTATGGGGGGCAGAGCCGGTGCCCGGGTCGATTTGCATCCTCGGCGCTTGCGCTAATTCTTCTTCGGCGTGAACGTCCGCGATGAAACGAAAGCCCTGTCCCCGCAATGTCTTCAGCTGTTGGGGATTGCGGCCGTCATCGCCGATTGCCTTGCGTACGCCTTGAATGCAACTGCTCAAAGTGCCGTCGCTGACCGTCAATCCTGGCCAGCCATGGGCCAGGAGTTCTTCCCGGTTTAGTACACGGCCGTTATTCGCGACGAGGAAGCTGAGCATGTCGAAAACCTTGGCCCTCGTGTGCACAACCATGCCACCGCGGCGCAACTCACGCCGCTCGAGGTCCAAGACACAATCAGTAAATGAAAATCGCAATTACGCTCCGCCTTTGGTTCAAGGTGCCCGCGATATTTCCGATACTTACAAATAAAAAATGATTTCATCGGAGCGCTTGCAAATCCGCCCCGGAACTTCCTTCAACCGCAGGAAAACAGTCGCAAAATTGTAAGTTAATTGCAAGTTGCTGCCATGCAGCGTCGCGCAAGCCCTGTCAAAATCATGCGTGGAATGAGTGGATTTTGACAGAATTCGTAACGGGCAAAGGGGCGTTTGGAGGCAACGGTTATGAGGTTTCGATTAGGAAATTATAGTCCCATCGCTGCATTGTTCGGTGCCGCGGCAATAACCATCGGTGTGGCGGCACCGGTTCATGCAACTCCGCTTCTTCATGCGTTCATTCAGAATGGATCTTTTGGCACCGTGGCCTGCAGCTTTTCTGTCGGCGCGGGGGCGCCCGCTGGCTGCAACGATCTTGATGCATTGGCTGGCCCTGTCGTCGCGGAGGCAACCATCGGTGCCAACCCTTTGTTCCCGCAGGCTAGAGGCACGTCGGGTGCTACTTTTGGAACGCTCCGTAATCTCGCGGAGGGATTCAGTCGTGCCTCGTTTTCGGGCAATGAGACGGTCTTTGCGAACGCTACTTTCGTGATCGACGACCTCATTTTCACGGATTTGAACGAGACCGGCGCGACCAAGGTCACAACCAGCCTGAACGTTCACGTCGGCGGTTCGATCGGTGGTACGATCAATATCCCCGGGGGGCCAAACGTCCAGGGCACCTATAGCTTGAGCATTTTCGCAAACGGAAATAACGCGGTCGACAGCGGCCTCGTCAAGGGCGATATCATCGGTACTCCCATCGCAAATACCGGTATGTTCGGCCTGACGGGTACGAGTTCGAGCGTCGATGACGTTTTTGCCACTAACGGCTTCACCTTCGATTTGAATACGCCCCAATCCTTACGTCTCACAGCTTTTGCGAAGGCCTCGGCCGTATCCGGCAGCCTTGTCGATGTCGAGCAGGGCGATCTCGCCTCGTTGCTAGAGGTGAACTTCGGCAGCACCGCCAGCTTCGCCAGTACGGTATTCAATCTGCCGGATGGCTTCACCGCCAATTCTCGGCAAGCTGGCATCACAAACAACAGTTTTGGAGTCACCACGGTGCCGGAACCGGGCATGCTGTCACTATTTGCGCTGGGTATCGCCGGCGTTGCGCTCTTGCGAGGGCGGCGCTGGCCAAAGCGCCCCGTACTACCCTAGCCGCGCTTGCGCATAAAGGCCAACTCGCCCGATGTCGGTTCACTGCCGGTCCGACGCGCGGGCATTTGCCATCGCGGAAAGACCAATTCCAATGAGGACCGGCATATACCGGCCATCGGCTTGAAATGAGAATGCCGGTTCAACGCGAACGCATTTAAGACCTGCCGCTTCGAGCGCATCCCGGTTTTCAGACATCGCGCGTCCGGGGCACTAGAGTATCTTTCTCATCGAGACGGTGTTCCCCTCTCTGGAGAGTTCCTCCCATCCTAAATGCGAGTAGAACTGTACATTTTCAGGCATCGCCACGTGGGTATTCAATCGCATCTCGCTGTACCCGCGCTTCTTCGCTGCCTTCTCCGAAAGCGCAATCAACTTACCGCCAAGCCCCTTGCCACTGTGATCCGGATGAACCGCCAGGTTGGCGAGTTTCATGAACCCGTCCCGGGAAACGAGAAAAAGGCCGCCAATAATCTCGTTTCCTTCGACGGCCACCCACACCAAATTTTCGGCGATTTCCTCAGCGCAACCTTCGGATACCGGCGGCATGTCCGAAATTCTCTCGGCGTATTGTGCGTAGGCAGCATCGATGCATGACGCCAACGCATCCGCATCCGTCAGTTGCGCCTTGCGTATGCGTAATCCCTCTACCGTCAAGCGAAGGCTCCTCTCCTATGATTCGATTCACCGATCATAACACGGGTATGGAAGTCCAACCCCTCCGCAACGGATCATACGCATCGCATGACGGAGTTGAAAAAACAGGCAGCGCCTGTTTCAACGATGACAGTACGTCTATACCGTTGCGCGTATTCTTCTGCGTCCAATCTCGTCAAGGATTTCATATGACTTACTCTGTCATTGCGCGCTGCCCCGATACCGGCATGTTCGGTATTGCTATCGCAACCAGGCCAATCGCGATCGGTGCGAAATGCCCGTTTTTGAAGCCGGGTGTCGGCGCGCTCGTTGTGCAGGCGAATGGCGACCCACGCTTCGGGCCCCTCGGTCTCGATCTGTTGTCGATGGGATACGGCGCTGAAAAAGTGCTGCAGGAACTCTCGGATAACGACCCGCACCGGGAATGGCGTCAAGTCGCGGTGGTCGATCAAGAGGGTCGTACCGCGGCGTGGACCGGTCAGGATAGTGAGGATTGGAAGGGCCATGTCGCGAAACAGGATTTTGTATCGCTCGGCAACCGGTTGACCGGTGAGGAGACGGTGAATGCGATGGCCGAAATCTGGGACTCAACCGGCGGCGAGGATCTGGGGGACCGTTTAATGAAGTGCCTGGAAGCGGGCCGGGACGCCGGCGGCCAGGTCGGCGGCGAATTTTCGTCCGCTTTGAAGGTCGTCAACAGACGCAACTACGCCTGGATCGATTTGCGCGCCGATTTGCATGACGAGCCCGTCGGCGAACTGCGTCGATTGTATAAACATTACAAACCGTTGATCCCGTACTACGACACGCGGCCCGGCAACCCAGATATGCCGCGTGACGACGTCTGGCGCCAAACCAGCCAGAGCGGTTAGTGTAACTTCACAGATTTGAATCCCGTCACGTGGGGATAAGGCCGCCTATTCTTTTACGGTTCGATTCCTATCGGGCGCGCCACGACTTTTCATAAGCGACTATTCGCCGAATCTTACTTGACCCGGCGTTACATTGGTCCCCTGATATCGCCGATGTAGCTGAGCAAGACGCGCCAGGTGGGCGAAAGTTCATACGTTTCCGATTTCAATGCACTCCAGCGATTTTGCCTGTGCATCCCGCACTGAAAGACATCGCCAGGAGCGACGCTAGCTGGCTTTTCGGCACGAAGGCAGCATCAACCGGTACACACCGATGCCCGCTTCACTTGGAAATGGCGACCGCAACATTAGGGAATTCTCATTTCTGCTTTTGACCCATAGCGCGCCTCGCTGGATCTTAATATTCGTATCGCTAATGGGTGTTGAGGCGGAGGGGATCCGCGTCCTTGAATTTCGATAAAACATCATTATACGTTATGAAAATGATATCGATTTAGAATTATTATTTATCAATATTGGCGCATAACGTGGCGAAGTCATAACGGCCACAGGGCGATGGGCAGAAAATTTATCACTAAGGGGTAAGTAGGATGGCAAGAGTAAGATATATCGTCGACGACGTTGCGTCGGTCACTGAATTTTTTGTCTCGAACTTCGGCTTTGAAGTCAGGATGACAGCGGCACCCGCAATCAATATCCTGGGATCCGGTGACTTGACACTCTTGGTTTCCGGGCCGAGAGCGTCTGCCTCCCAACCAATGCTCGACGGCACAGTGCCTAGTCCTGGTGGAGGCTGGAACAGGATCGTCTTGGATTTCGACGACCTGGAGTCCGTCGTTGAAAAACTCAAGGCAAACGGCGTCAAATTTAGAAACGACATTCTGGACGGGGTCGGTGGCAAGCAGGTTATTTGTGAGGACCCCTCCGGCAACGTGATTGAGCTCACTCAGCCTTCTCAATAGCCACGTTCAGCTCTCTCGTCCCCGGATCGTCATTGGCGTCGCGCGGGATAGCGCAGCATGAAAAGCCGCCTATGCCGCTGTGGACGGCTCCCACCCGCTGGCATCTAAGAGCCATGTATTAGGAAAATCTAACAGTCCGCTGATGGCACAGAGCGGAAGTTTTGGAGGAGTTAGCGTAAGTCCGCTTAGATCCCAAAGCGGAAAAACTGCTAACTGAAAATTGGTGCCTTAAGGCTCGCATTCGCTCCGGCCGGTTTCCAGTGATGCTTTCCAATCCGTAAGTACGTTGAACAAGCGGTTCGAACTTTCTCCTCCCGGGTGCGCCATGATGTTCCACAACATACCGCTCGCCGCAGGCTGGCCGCCTGGGCGTTACGCTATTTCACGATGCTGTCAGGCTAGCGTTAGGTGCGAAATTTTACTGGCCTGTCGGCGTTCAGGCTTATCGTGTCCAATATGCTCTTAAACTCGGACCGGACGTCACGGTCTTTTTGTTGATCACTAGCTCGGCGGCACGTGGTCTGGCTTGGATTCACTCTTCTCGGCTAACACCCAAAGAGTGGAAACAAATGAAACAAAATATCTGAAACCGCGACATTCTGCAGAAACGCATTGAGCTGATGCTGCGAAGAACCGAAACGCCATGACGAGGAAGAGGAGAACCACCATGTTGTCCAATATTCGCAAGATCACGCTCATCGCCACCCTGCTGCTCGCCGGCTTCGCGCTCGGCGCCTGCCAGACGGGTTTCGTGTCGACTATCGATGACCCGACGTTCCGGGACAACTCTGACTAGCGCGGATCGGGATTATCCGAACCCCTGATACGGTGATGGATAATCCTGAGAGGCCTCTCGTGCTCAACGGGTTTGAGCCGGTCAGCCGGCCGAAGTCTCAGGCCGCTGGTTGGAGCAAGGTGGCACTTCAAGTGCGGAAGTAACTCTTCATCACGTCGTCGATGACGCGTTCCAGGTCCTGGATCGTGCTGCAGGTCTTGGCGACGTGACAGAAGGTGCGGTAGCGGTGCATTTCGGAATCGCCGGTGCCCCAGAAGGGTTCCGGTTCCGGGTTCAGCCAGATCACCGATTTGGCGCGGTCGTGGATCTGGCGCATCAGATCCATGCGCGGATCGGTGTCGTTCGACCGGCCGTCGCCGGTCGATGTTGCGCGGCATCTCGATTGGATCAAAACTCCTAAAAAAGAGGTGTCTAGACCGTTAGTCTTTAGGAAGGCTGTTTAAAAAAAATCTTACTTCATCAAGGAAACGAGGCCAGGCCGGCTCTGTCTCAAGCAGCATGTGATTTCGCCCCTCAAGCGTAACGAACCGGGCGTTCGGCAACAGTTTGGCGAGCCTTCGCCCTTCGCTGAACGGAACAACAGCATCATCCCGCGTATGCAGCACGAGTGTCGGCGTCGCTATATTGGGAAGCAAGTCGCTGACATCGATTGTGCCCAACGCATGTTCAATGCGGGCTGCGTTCTCTCCCGTCGTCGATATTCTCTGAAGTTCATTGTACCACAGCATTTGTTCGGCCGTAGCGTCGGGTACGAACAGCGACGTAAAAACCTGCCGGAACGCCGGGTTGTCCCGGCCCCACCCGTGACGTACCAGGGTTAGCAGAGCCTCCTCCTGCTCGGCTTCTATTTTCATCTCGCGCTTTTTCCATCCGCGGCTGTAGCCACCATACAGGATCATGCCGCGGACTCGTTCTAGGTGGCGCGCGGCATATGCGGCGGAAATCGCACATCCCTGCGAGAGGCCAAACAGCACGAAACGATCAAGCCCGGCGGCATCGATTACCGTCTCCAGATCGCTGACGAACTTTTCCAGGCTGAATTCCTCAATTTCCCAGTCAGAAAGCCCATTGCCCCGTTCATCGTAGCGGACCAGGCAATTATTTTGCATCAACGCACGGAGCAGATGAGACCAAATCGGACTGTGCCAGTCATGCTCGATGTGACTCATCCAGGTCGCCACCTTGATAATCGGAACGCCTTCGCCGGTCACGGCATACGCTAAACCAACGCCGTCGGAGGTTGTGCAGAACCTCACCTCCTGTGGAGTCCGCTGCGAACTGATCGGATCGGGTGTCCGGTCGCTAGGATTCTCGGCTGATATCGAAACTTGATCGGGTATCGGCGCCGTTAGGTCGGCAACAAACCGGTATCCGCGCCCGTGGACCGTGCGGATATAGGCCTGACGCTCACCGCTATCGCCAAGCGCCTTCCGAGCAGATTTGACGCAGCTGGAGATCGCAGAATCGGACACGCTGCGACCGTCCCATAAGCGGTCGACAAGTTCATCCCGGCTTAAAACACGCGTACGATTTTCGCAAAGGAAAAGTATTAAACCCAGAACAAGCGGCTCAATGTGCCGGACAACCCCCTTGTGACGGAGTTCGAATGTCCCACCATCGACTTCAAAATCATCGAAACAATAGTTCATGCAGGTCTCGGTTAGCGGCTATTGAGGTATGAACAACCCTTTTGTATCGACGCATCCGGCATGAGAAATGCCGATCAATTGGTTGGTGGTTCATGGCCTCGATGCCGTCCCAATAAGCCAGACACTCGATCAACTTGAGTAACCGGCTTTCAGCTGTCAAGTAACGCCAGATAATGATCATTGCGATGACGGCATTGCGCATGAGCCGCTTCAAGGGTGGCCTTCAGTCCGCTAACGTCTTAAACAAGCCGTCCGAACCCATCCCCACTCAGGCGCGGAAATAACTCTTCATCACATCGTCGATGACGCGTTCCAGGTCCTGGATCGTGCTGCAGGTCTTGGCGACGTGGCAGAAGGTGCGGTAGCGGTGCATTTCGGAATCGCCGGTGCCCCAGAAGGGTTCCGGGTCCGGGTTCAGCCAGATCACCGATTTGTAGGGGTCGTGGATTTGCCGCATCAGATCCATGCGCGGGTCGTCTGCATCCTCGCATGGTCCATAGCGTTGCCGACCTAAGCAATCACTGGCGCCGGCGTCATGTGCTGCGATGACAGACTAGGCGCTGGCGATAGCATTTATGAGCATGCGCGGCTCCGGCTCCGTACGACTACAAATAATATTCGAAGCTCCTGGATGACGGCAGCAACATTGCTTGTTTAAATGAGACCTTCTGGGTTGCGAGATCAATCAATGCGAAGCTTGATGCAACAGACATTGACGATCATCACCGGAGTGGTTGCGCTCATTGCATTGATTGTGATCGGTTCCGTGTTCTTAAGGACGATATTCCAGCAGAGTGTCGACGGTCGCCCTAGTGCGACTATGTCGCTTTTACCCTTGGAACAGGAAAGACGGCTGCGGGCGCCGAACCTGCAGCTACAGGCGGCGATCGCGGAAAACGCAAAGCGTATCGGCACGCTTGAACGTATGCTTATGCAAACCAACGACCACCCCGCACCGGCCGGCGACCAGGCGCTGTCTGCTTTTGTTACCGTCAGGATCGAACTCGAGAAAACGCGCGAAAAAATCGCAGCCTTGGAGATGAAAATCGGCGCGCAGACAATAGGGCAAGATAAAATCCAACACCGGCTCGAAACGATACTCGAGGGTTTCGATACGATGCATCGACTGCTGAGAAATAACGCCGATAATCTTGCAAAGAGGCAGCAAAACTATGAGGAAGGCCTGAGTGTTCTGCAACGATCGGTATCAGGGATGAAGGGTCAGATCACCTACCTTAGCGAGTTGGCTCGCGAGACGAAGAACGTGTTGAAACGTGAAACCGAATCAGTATCGCCCGAAACCGTAAGGCCTGCGATTAAGAATCAGCCTGACTCACGGGCCGACAGAACCCGCAAATCCGGGGAGACCGTGAGGGATGGCGTGATCGCATACAAGGCGGGCCGATACGACGATGCCTTTCAAATCTGGAAACCCCTGGCGCAGGGAGGAAACGCACGCGCGCAATTCCACCTCGGCGCACTGTATTTCGAGGGCCGTGGGGTTGCGGAGGATTTGTCGAGTGCCTGTATTTGGTTAAAGCGCGCCTCGACAAACGGATACTGCTGTGCACACACGATGCTCGCCCGTGTTCGGGACAAGATGCGCTCGCGGATCGCGTCCGGGGACGCTTCCTCGGCAAGAATTTTCGGCTCCGTTTGCCGCTGACGGGAATGACCGGCTCTCCGGCCAATCCAATTATTGTGTCCGCCGATGAACGGCGCATCGCTCCCTGGTATCAAGCCCGAAAATAACTCTTCATCACATCGTCGATGACGCGTTCCAGATCCTGGATCGTGCTGCAGGTCTTGGCGACGTGGCAGAAGGTCCGGTAGCGGTGCATTTCGGAATCGCCGGTGCCCCAGAAGGGTTCCGGCTCCGGGTTCAGCCAGATGACCGATTTGGAACGGTCATGGATCTGGCGCATCAGATCCATGCGCGGGTCGGTGTCGTTGGAGCGGCCGTCGCCGAGGATGATGACCGTGGTGTGCCGGTCGAGCGCATCCATCGCGTTTTCTTCGAAATCGGCGAAGGCGCGGCCGTAATCGGTCGAGCGGAAGCCGATTTTCTCGAGGATCTCGGGTACCGCTTCTTCGACGGTTTTCGTGTTCAGGATATCGCTGACTTCGATCAGATGGCTGGAGAAGGCGAAGGATCTCAGTTTCGCAATGACTTCGTTGAGCGAATAGAGGAACAGCAGCAGGAAGCGCGCGGCGGCGGCGACCGACTGCGAGACGTCGACGATCACGACGATCCTCGGCCGCTCGATCTTGGTCTGCTTCCACAGCGTTTCGAAGGGGATGCCGTCATGTGCCATGTTACGGCGCAGGGTGCGGCGCACGTCCAGAACGCCACGTTTGGTGTGCTTGCGGCGGCGGTTGTAGCGCGTCGCCAGCTTCTTCGCCATGCGCCGCACCATGCGGTGCATGCGCTCGAAATCGCGCCGTTCGATGGCGGAGAGATTGGTTTTGGCGAGGAACTCCGCGCGCAGCTCCTCGCCGGCGGAGCGCGCGTAGAGCTCGAACTGGCGGTCAATATATTGCCGCACCTCGTCGAACAGATAGCGCCGCCCGTCTTCCAGCCGCTCCGCCATCTCGGCGGCATCGCTGCCTTCCGCGCGTTTCAGGTTGGCGATCAGCGACTCCAAGTCGCGCAGGCCCATGCGGTCGAGAATCCGCCGCGTAAACAATCCGCGTTGGGTCGAGAAGCGGATATTGGCGACGCCCGCGTCGTTGGCGGCTTGCTCCATCGCCTGCGCCATTTCGGTTTCGCTGCCGCCCAGCAGCATCTCGGCCAGCGGCTGTTCCTCGATCAGGTCGCTGTCGGCGTCGCTGATCTCGTCCATGGATGACTCGTCGTCGCAGTCGCGGAATTCGTCGCGGGCGAAGAACATCTCGAAGCAATCGTCGAAGCGCTCGACCTCTTCCTCGGTCTTGGCCAGCGCGACGCAGAGCGCATCCTTCAACAAGGTCCGGTCGCCATAGCCGACGCTGTCGACCGTGCAATGGGCGTCGATGGCCTCCGCGGGCGAAACCCGCACCTCCATCGACCGTAACGCGCGCAGGAAGTTTTCGAGTGTTTCTTGCATGACCCGGACCAGCGCCTAGGCTTGTTTTGCCTTGCGGGTCAGTTCGGGGATGCCGCGTTCGACGGCGGCGATATCCTGTTCGAACTTCAGCAAAACGTTGAGCGTATCGCGTATCATATCGCTCTCCAGCGAATCTGCGTGCAGCAGCAACAGGACGCGGGCCCAATCGATTGTCTCAGAAATCGACGGCAGCTTCTTGAGATCCTCTTCGCGCAGTATCTGCACGAAGGCGACAAGCTGGCGGCGCAGCTTCTCTTCGATGTCCGGCACGCGGGAGGCGACGATGCGCTGTTCCAGCTTCGCGTCGGGCAGGGGGATATACAGATGCAGGCAGCGCCGCTTCAGCGCATCGCCCATTTCCCGCATGTTGTTGGAGGTGAGGAATACCAGCGGCGGGACCGTCGCCTTGATCGTGCCGATCTCCGGGATCGACACCTGATAGGCGGAGAGAATCTCGAGTAGGAAGGCTTCGAACTCTTCATCGGATTTGTCGACTTCGTCGATGAGCAGCACAGCGCCGTGTTTCTGGCGCAGCGCCTTCAGCAGCGGCCGGGGCTCGAGAAACTGTTCGGAGAAGAACAGGTCGCCGAAGTCATGCAGCCGATCCATCGACTCGCCCAGGCTCTTGGTGTCCGACAGCGTGTCGCCCATCTTGTCCTTGAGGATCTGGGTGTAGAGCAGTTGTTTGCCGTATTTCCACTCATACAGCGCCTTGGACTCGTCCAGCCCTTCGTAGCACTGCATGCGGATCAGCGGCAGGCCGAGCCATTGCGCGGTGGACAGCGCCAGCTCCGTCTTGCCGACGCCGGCCGATCCCTCGACCAGAATTGGCTTGGTCAGGTTTTGCGCGACGAAGATGGCGGTCGCGATACGGCGCGACGCGATATAGCCGATACTGCCGAGGCCTTGGGTAATGCTGTCGACGGAGGCGAGTTTCGTGTCCAGGATGTCCTGCGAGACGATGTCATTCATGAGGTTGTGGTTTCCGTTTCTTGTTCGAAGAGGGCGAGGCCGCGCCTGCGCGCCTGGATGGCGTATGCTGCGCGGGCAATGCCCAGTGATTTTTCGAAATCCCGGCATGCGGCCGCCAGTTGAGGCGAGGGATCCGATCCGCTGCGTTCGATCAGCGCGTGTATCCTTTCATTCAGGCTGCCGGCCCATTCCCGGGCCGAGGCCGCTATGGCGCTGATCTCATCGGCGTGCGCGGCCGGCTCCATGTCTAGCAGTTCCGCCCCGTAAGATGCTAGTCCGCCAAGCCCGCAGCTCGCGGCGGCGAGATTTCCAAGCTCAACTAAGTCATCAGTGTTTTCTTGTAAGGTACTGAATTCAGAAGATATAGAATTCAGTATGTGGCGCAGGGCACCGGCTTTCGAGGCGGCGAAGACCGCATCTTCGGTGCGGCGCATCGGCAAGGAGATGGCGTCGAAGGCGCCGCCTTCGGGGCCGAGAAGACTGTCCGCTGGCACCTGGACATCGCGGAGCTTAAGGCCGCAATGCGGGGAGGGGCGCAGATAATCGATCTTGACGCCTTCGGTCAGTTCGAGGCCCGGCGCGTCGCGCGGCACGATGAGGACGGAGAATTGTTTGCGGCCGTTTTCCACCCCCGTGATCGCCAGCACCAGGAAGATGTCGGCGAGGGGCCCGTTGGTGAGATAGGCCTTCTCGCCATTCACGACGAAGGTATCGCCGTTGCGGTCGGCCGTCGTCGCCAGATGCTTGGGGTGTGCACCGGCGCCGGGTTCTGAAATCGCCAAGCAAGGGGTGATCCTGCCCGCGGCCAGGTCCGGCAGGTACGCGGCGCGCTGTGCCGGCGTGCCATGGCCCAGGATATGCAGCCGGGATATCAGCTGGCGACCCATCCAGGACGTCACCATGCCGAGATTGCCGCCGGATTCCGCCATCGCCTCCGCCGCCATCGCGAGCGCACGCAGATCGCTGCCGGCACCGCCATACTCGGCGGGCAGGGCGATTTCCGCCAGACCGGCCGCGCCCAGCGCGTGCCACAGATCGGCTGGCATCTCGGTCTGGTCTCGAAGATCGGGCCGCGTCGCGATATGCGTGCGCGCGAAATGCCGCGCGCGTTCCTGGAGCTTGAGCCGAAGTGCGGCACCGGTGGCCGCCTCATCCGCCATGTTCACGATATTCATGCGCCGCAGCATAGACTGGCCATGGCGAACGGGGGAAGAGGGCGGCATGCAGTCGCCCGCGGCGCCCTTCACAGGCGCCGCGGCAATTACCGTGCGTCAGCGTTCAGTTAGGCAGCGGAAGAGTCGCTCGTCTGCCGATACGCCATCGAGCAATGCTGACCGCAATACGGCCGGCCTGCGTCGGCTTGCTGTCCGCAGAAATGGAAGCCCGATTCTCCCGGGTTGCCGATCGGCCACTGACAGAGCCTGTCCGTTACCGGATTGAGCATTGCGATTGTCGGTTTGGAGGGCACGCTCCGTGTCGACAGGCCGAGGCGATGCGCCTTGCCGATCACCGCGTTGCGCGTGACGTGACCGAGCGATTCCGCAATTTGTCTCGCCGACAGACCTTCCCCCCATAATTCCTTAAGCAATTCAACGCGTTCCGCTGTCCATTCCATGCTGACCCCACATGACGTTGTCGTTTCAGTTCTGCCAGGGGGTGCCGTAATTCGGCACACATTTAGTGCGGCAGAGACGATAAACATACTATATCCAGTATGTCCTCCGGTCTCAACCCGAATTGACAGGCGAATTGCGCCGACAATTCATTTTCACCGATATGAACGCAGGTCCGGTGCTGCAGGCAGGACACCTCGGGGGATTTGTCGCTGCCAGCCCCGGCGCCAAAGGCCGGGACTGCGTCGCTGATCGACCGTTCCCTTATAGCGGCTGCCTTGAAGGGCGGCTATAGGCTGATAGGGTTAATTTCTGTCTTTTTTCGCACCTCGGGATAACTCTATGGACAACACACGATAGCGCTCAATTATGGTTCGAGACCTGGCCGAGCGAGGGCCAGGAGGGGGGCGCGGCAACGTCTTTCGCGCCACAGGCGTTGCAGCGCATGCGCACGCCGATTTCCGGTACGGGCTGCGCCGGTCCGAGCCGGCCGACCAGGGTTTCGATCGGAAGGACGGCATTATGGCCGCACCGGTTGCACCAGCAGAACACGTCGACGTCTTCCGCTTCGAGGTCGCCGAGCGTGGTCGGACGGTGGGCGTCCTCTTCTCCCGACAGCGCATCGCGTTTCATGCCGCCCATGTTCAGCGTTCTCGATCCGTGGTTTCACGAATGAGAACATAACAGGAACATTAAGGGTGCGTCAATGTGCCCTTACGCTTGGCGTGCGATCAGTGGGCGGAAACGAGCCGCAGCGGTTTATCGAAAACCTTCAGAACGTCGGTCATCGTCGGGCCCTTTTTGATCCTGCGCTGCCCGTCGAATACCGTGTATTCGCAGTCTTTTCCGCCGCCCGCCTTGGCCACGGCATAGAGCGGCGCATCGAAGCTGTGGCGAAACACCGAAAAGACCGCGATGCCGCCATAATGGTCGATCGCGTAATCGCGCCACTCGCCGCTGGCGACGCGGCGGCTGTAAACATCGAGGAGTTGTCTGAGTTCTTGACGGCTGAAAAATACCCGTTTTTTAACCTTTTTGCTTTTAAAGGCGGTCAGCTCGATCATTGTCGTCATCGGCTAATTCTCTCCATTCCTGTCCCTACATAGACGCACGCCGCCGCCTAGCGTATACGCTCCGCACCCGTCCCATAGGGGTCGGGCGTGGCGTAGCAGGTCGGCTGTCCCAGCGTGCGGTAGCAGTAAATCGGCTTCTCGATGACCTGTTGCTCAAAGCTGTCGCGGCACATCGGACCGCCATCTTCGATAGCCTGCAACAGGTTGCATTCCTTGCCGGAAGCCGCCTCGGCGATATAGTCCGTTGGAACCTTGTCCGTATAGACGAAATTCGCTAGTCCGGCGCCAAGCACGAAAACCGACTCGGTGCCGCAAGATGTCAGCAAAAATAGAATGGACGCGAGGATCAGGCAGGGCCGCGCCCTGCCTTGGAATTCCGACTCGACGGCCTCTTCGGCGCCGGCCTGTTCCAATCGATTCTCCTTCGTCTCAGGATCGCCCGATTAGAGCGCCATACACAACCACGATCTTGCCGCAAGCCCGCGTTGGACGCAAGCCCGGCACAGGAATAGTTAATGCGGGAAAATGCTTAAGATTCCGTGTCGCGGCGTTTGCCACGGTCATGGTGTGAAGCTATATTCCCCGGCCTCTGCGCAGACGCTAGGAGACGCCCGTGGCGGATATCTTCGAAGAAGTCGACGAAGAACTAAAGCAGGAAAATTTCAAGAAGCTGTGGGACCGCTTTGGGCGGTACATAGTCGCTGCCGTCGTCCTGATCGTCGCGGGGGTGTCGGCTCATCAAGCTTGGCAGCATTATACGCAAACCCAGCAGCAAGCCTATAGCGAGCGGTTCCTTGCCGCCATGAAGCTGTCGGAGGAAGGCAAGGATACCGATGCCGCCGCCGTACTGACGGTCCTCGCCGCGGAGGCCAGCGACGGATACGCCATGCTGGCGCGGTTTCGCGAGGCGGCAGCCCGCCGCGCGGCCGGCGACGAGGCGACCGCAATCGAAATTTACGACGCCTTGGCGGTGGACGATGCCAACGAACCGTTTTACCGGGAACTCGCGGTTCTGCTGTCGGTCATGGCACAGGCCGATACCGGCGACATAGCGGCCATGTCCGAACGGCTCACGCCGCTGGCGGAATCCGGTCCGTGGCGCCATACGGCAAACGAATATCTCGGCTTGTTCGCGATTCGTCAGGGCGATACCGCTGCCGCACGCAAACGCTTTCAATCCGTTGCCGACGATCTGGAAGCGCCGCAAGGAGCCCGCGCGCGTGCTGCCGAGCTTCTTCTCACGCTCGATAAGTAAGCACGCATGGTGCGTCCGCTGTCCCATAAGCTGATCCTCGGCGCGCTTCTTTTCGCCGTTTCCGGCTGCGGTTTATTCGAGGAAGAGGACCGTCGAATCCCGGGTGAGCGGATTGCGGTCCTGCGTCTCGAGCGGCAGCTTGAACCGGACAGACGAGTCGCCGATCTGCAGGTGCGGCTGCCCCGGCCGGCGCCGTTGCCGTCCTGGCAGCAGGCTGGCGGGAACGGGGCGCATGCGCAACATCATGTCGCCCTGCCGGCCACCGTCAGGGAGGCATGGCGGACCGATATCGGCGAAGGGTCCGAGTCGACGATGCGTCTCCTGGCGGCGCCGATCGTCGCCGGAGGCCGGGCCTATGTCATGGATGTCGAATCCCGGGTCAGCGCGGTGAATACGGCGAACGGTGACGTTATCTGGGAATTCGATCCCAAGGTCCCCGACGATGACGATGAGGCGTTCGGCGGCGGAATCGCCTACGCCGATGGCTTCCTGTACGTTTCGACCGGGTTTGCCGATGTCATTTCCCTGGATGCGACGACCGGCAAGGAGCGCTGGCGCAAGCGGCTGACGGGACCGATGCGGGCGGCGCCGTCCGTCGCGGATGGCCGCGTGTTCGTCGTGACGATCGACAATCAGCTCTTCGCGTTGGATGGAAAGACGGGCGAACGCCTGTGGTCGCATGCCGGTTTCTCGGAAATTGCCGGCCTGCTGGGTGCGGCAAGTCCGGCGGTTGCGACGGGAACGGTCATCGTGCCGTATTCCTCGGGTGAAATTTTCGCGCTTCGCGTCGAGAACGGCAGACCGCTTTGGTCGGACAATCTCTCCTCGTCTCGGCGTCTGGATGCCTTGTCGACCTTGGCCGACATCCGCGGCATGCCGGTCATCGACCGTGGGTTGGTTTACGCGATCAGCCATTCCGGACGGATGGTGGCGATCGATCTTAGAACCGGCGCGCGGGCGTGGGAGAAGAATATCGGTGGCGTCGAGATGCCGTGGATTGCGGGGGAGTTTATCTTTCTGCTGACCAATGAAAGTCAGCTGATCTGCCTGACACGGCGCGGCGGGCGGATTCGTTGGGTTCGGGATTTACCGCAATTCGAGGAGCCGGACGACAAGGACGATCCGATCAAGTGGTCCGGCCCGATTTTGGCGGGCGACCGGCTCGTCGTCACCGGAAGCCATGGCGAAGCGTGGTCCGTGTCACCATATACAGGTAAGGTGCTTGGACGGTCCGAACTGTCCGGCGATGTATTTTTGCCGCCTGTGGTCGCGGACGGATCACTTTATTTTTTAACGGAGGACGGCGACCTCATCGCAATGCGATGAAGTTGCACTCCTAAAGCTTAGCGAACGATGACTTTTACTGTCGCCATCATCGGCCGGCCCAATGTGGGTAAGTCGACCCTGTTCAACCGTTTGGTCGGCAAGCGTCTGGCCTTGGTCGACGATACGCCGGGCGTGACGCGCGATCGGCGCGAGGGGGCAGGACGTATCGGCGACCTGTTTTTCCAGGTCATCGATACCGCGGGGCTCGAGGAGGTCTTTGACGACAGTCTCGAGGCGCGGATGCGCCGGCAGACGGAACAGGCGATCGCGGATGCGGATGTCGCCTTATTGCTGATCGATGCCCGCGCCGGTATCACCCCACTGGATGAACATTTCGCCAACTGGGCGCGGCGCGGCCCGACCCCTGTCGTTCTGCTGGCGAACAAGTGCGAAGGGATGTCGGGCCGGCAAGGCGTCTACGATTCCTACTCTTTGGGGTTGGGAGATCCGGTCGCGATATCGGCCGAACATGGCGAAGGGCTGGGCTCCCTTTTCGAGGTTCTGTTGCCCTTTCAGTCCAGCGACGACGAAGACGGGGAAGCAGGGGACAGGCCGTTGCAGCTTGCGATCGTCGGGCGGCCCAACGTGGGCAAGTCGACCCTCGTCAATAAGCTGATCGGGGAGGACCGTCTTCTGACCGGACCGGAGGCCGGCATCACCCGCGACTCGATTGCCCTCGACTGGCAGTACAAAGGCCGCCCGCTCAAGCTCGTCGACACCGCGGGACTGCGCCGCCGGGCCCGCATTTCAGAAAAGATCGAAAAGCTTTCGACGGCCGACACGATGCGGTCTATCCGGTTCGCCCAGGTGGTGGTCCTCCTGCTCGACGCTGCGGATATGCTGGAGAAGCAGGATCTGACGATCGCCCGTCAGACCATCGAAGAAGGGCGGGCGCTGGTCGTCGCAGCGAACAAGTGGGACATGATCTCCGAGCGGGAAGCGGCGCTCCGTCTCCTGAACGACCGGCTCGAGACGTCGCTGCCGCAGGTGCGCGGCGTCCCAGTCGTGACAATGTCCGCGTTGAACGGGAGCAATCTCGACAAGCTGCTGAATGCCGTCTTCTCGATTTACGATATCTGGGATACGCGGATCGAAACGTCGAAGCTGAACGAATGGCTTGGATATATGCTGGAGGCGCATCCGCCGCCGCTGGCATCGGGCCGGCGAGTCCGGTTGCGCTATATGACCCAGATAAAATCGAGGCCACCGACTTTTGCGATATGGACATCCCGGCCGGACGCCGTGCCTGAATCCTATCTGCGCTATCTGTCGAACGGCTTGCGGGACGATTTCGGCCTCGTCGGCATTCCGCTGCGATTGTTGCTGCGTAAGGGCCGCAATCCCTACGCTGGCAGGAAATGAGTGCCGCGGGCGCACGAATTATAGCCGTGTTCCTGGCCGCTGTGGCGCTTGCCGGATGTGCCGACAAACCAGGGCAAAAACAGCCCGAAAACGCGCTGGACGGCCGCTGGTTCGGCCATTTCGAATCCTCTCTCGGTCCATTGGGATGCCCGGGACGGGGGCCGCTAACGGTCGAAATCGAGAAGGGCTCGCTTGCCGGCGACGCGCAGGGTGACGGCTTTGTCATGGCGGTAAGCGGTTTTTTGGGATCGGATGGTGCGGTGCAGGACGGCGTTTTTCGGCGCGACGATCGGGCGGCCGCAATTGTTACCGGCACCTTCCTCGGGACAGCGCGGCAGGCCGCTGGCAGGGCGCGTCCTGCGAAGGCATTTGGGCGCTGCGCCGCGTTCCTTAGGGGGAGGAGATTCTTGGGAGACGAGAGCAAGGCGAACCTGATCCGATACGGCACGTCCTTTCCATATAGGTTACTGTCATCCTCGGCTTGATCGAGGATCCAGTCCGCCGCGCGAATTGCCGTCGCCCCAAGCGAGGTTCGCTCCAGACATATGAAGCCAAGCGCATAAGCGCGGAAATTAGAACGGAGAGGACCTTTACGAACGACTGTGAAGCCCCTCCGTGGACTGGATCCTTGTCTGTTGTGTTTGTGTCAGAATGAGAACGGGCGGGAGACCGTTGGATCCTCGGTCTTGAAGACCGTGATTGGGCCTGGCTCCCCGCCCGCGTTTGCTTACTCATCCTGAACAGTTGCCAGGGGCTGCCCCAAGCAGATCCCGCATGACAAGGACAGGAACCATGACGATATACCAAGATCACATCGGAATCGACGTTTCCAAGGACCAGCTCGACCTGTTCAGCATCGCCCGCGACAAGGCCTGGCGTATCGCCAATGAGCGTGATGCCATCCGGGTGCTGCTGCGCGAGTTGCCCCCTGACGCGCTCGTCGTCTTCGAAGCCACGAGCGTCTATGACAAAACCCTGCGCCGTGTGCTGTCTCGCGCCGGTCGGCCCTTCGCCAGGGTCAATCCGAGGCGGGCCCGTGAGTTCGCCCGCGCCACCGGCCTCCTCGCCAAGACCGACCGCGTCGATGCTCGCATGCTTGCCTGGCTCGGCGCCCGTCTCGACCCAACGCCGACCTGCGAGCCTTCGCCCGAACGGCAGCACCTGGCCGAGTTGCTGCAGCGGCGCAACCAGCTCGTCGAGATGCGCAAACAGGAAAAGACCCGCCTCAAACAGGTCGACCCCGGTCCTCTCCGGCGCGATATCAAAAGCCTCATCGAAGTCCTGTCGCGCCACATTGCTACCTTCGAGCGCGCCATCAAAAACCTTATCGAAACGAACACGGAGTTCGACCGTCTCGTACACACCCTGCAGACCGCGCCCGGTGTCGGACCGGTCATCGCCGCGACCCTGATCGCCGAAATGCCGGAACTCGGAAACCTCGACCGCCGGGCCGTCGCCCTGCTGGCCGGTCTCGCACCCATCGCCGACGACTCAGGAAAACGCAAAGGCTATCGAAAAATCAGCGGCGGCAGGCCACGCCTTAGACGCGCCCTTTATCTCGCGGCTCTCACCGCAAAGCGTAACCCGGCCTTTCAGCCCTTCTATGACAGGCTCCGCGATAACGGAAAACAGCCCAAAACCGCCATTATCGCTGTCGCCCGAAAACTTATCGTCACACTCAACGCAATGATCCGAAACAACGAAACCTTCAAACAACAAACCGCATGACAAACACAGTTGCCCAATCAAGTTGAGGATGACGGCTTTGGTTGGTGGAGGTCAGGCCGCAATCATAAGCGATTGCCTTGCCCTTCAATAAAGAGTGCGCCGATGGTGACGTCAGCCATTTCGTGGAGACCGTCTTATCGCCCTCTACTGCGCGTCGACGATCTCGCCGTTTTGCTGACAGGATGCCTCAGCGAGCGTGACGAACACCTCGGTAATCTCGTCCGGGGTCCGTAGCGTACTTGGGTCTTCGCCTGGGAACGCTTGTGCACGCATCGCCGTGCGCACGGCGCCGGGGTTGACGATATTCGCCCTGACATTGGTCTTTGTGATCTCGCCCGCATAGGTGCGGACGAGCGCTTCCAGTGCGGCCTTGCTGGCGGAGTAGGGGCCCCAATATGGCCGCGCGGTTTGTGCCGTGCCGGCGGACACGAAAATCGCTCGGCCTGCTTCGGAGAGACGAAGCAGCGGGTCGAGGCTGCGGATGAGCCGGAAGTTGACCGTGGCGTTCAGAGTCATCGCCTCTTCCCATACATTTGGCGCCACATGCGGCAGCGGGGAGAGGATGCCAAGCGTTGCGGCATTTCCCACGAGTATGTCCAGCCGCTTGAAGCGCTCATGAATGGCGCCGCCCATCTGGTCGATCTGATCCATATCGGTGAGATCCAGGGGAAGCAAGGTCGCGCTGCTCCCGGCAGCCTTGACCGCGTCATCGATCTCTTCGAGACCGCCGACGGTTCTTGCGGTGAGAATCAAATGCGCGCCTTCGGCGGCATAGCGTTTCGCGACCGCCGCGCCGATACCGCGGCTGGCGCCGGTAATTAATGCGATCCGGCCGTCGAGACGGCCGGCCATCAACCAATTTCCGCGAGCAATGAAAGCTGACGCGGGTCCTGCTCGCCATCTATGTCGGTGAGCGGGATCGGATAATCGCCCGTGAAGCAGGCGTCGCAATAATGCGGCATATCCTTGTCGCGCTGCGGCTGTCCCATCGCGCGGTACAGACCATCGATCGAGATGAAACGAAGCGAATCCGCGCCGATCAGTTTGCGCATCTCCTCGACATCCATCTGCGCCGCGAGCAAGGCGCTACGCTCCGGCGTATCCACGCCGTAGAAGCACGAATTGGTCGTCGGCGGGCTGGAAATCCGCATATGGACTTCCTTGGCGCCCGCCTGGCGCACCATCTCGACGATTTTGCGCGACGTCGTTCCGCGGACGATCGAATCGTCGACCAGAACCACCCGTTTCCCCGTGATATAGGCGCGGTTGGCGCTGTGCTTCAGCTTGACGCCGAGATGTCGGATTTCATCGGACGGCTCGATGAAGGTGCGGCCGACATAGTGATTTCGGATGATGCCGTACTCGAAGGGTGTGCCGGCGGCTTGCGAGAAGCCGATTGCGGCGGGCACGCCGGAATCCGGAATGGGGACGATAACGTCGGCATCCGTCGGCGCTTCCTTGGCGAGCTCCATACCGATGCGCTTTCGCGCCTCGTAGACGGACGTGCCTTCGACCACGCTGTCGGGCCGTGAAAAATAGATGTATTCGAACACGCAAAACCGCGACGGCATCGGCGGAAAGGGGAAATGGCTGTGCAGGCCATCTTCGTCGATAACGATCAATTCGCCGGGCTTGATATCCCGAACGTAGTCTGCGCCGATGATGTCGAAGGCGCAGCTTTCGGAGGCCAGGATATGGGTGTCGCCGAGGCGGCCGAGCACCAGCGGCCGCACGCCGAGCGGGTCGCGCACACCGATCAGCATGTTCCGGGCCAACGCGACGATCGAGTAGGCGCCTTCGACCTGACGAAGCGAACTGATGAGGCGCTCGACGACCGTGCCGCGTCTCGTCGCCATCAGATGGATGATGATCTCAGTGTCTGTCGTCGACTGAAAAATGCAGCCCTGATGGACCAGTTCTTGGCGCATCGTAAGCGCGTTCGTCAGGTTGCCGTTATGCGCGATGGCCAGTCCGCCGAATGCCAGATCGGCGTAGAGCGGTTGCACGTTGCGCATCATCTGCTCGCCCGTGGTCGAATAGCGCGTATGGCCAATCGCCGCATGTCCGCCGAGCCGCTCGATAACCGACTGCCGGCCGAAGATATCGCCTACCAGACCGGTGTCACGATGTGCGGGGAACTGAACGCCGTCGTAGCTGACGATCCCCGCGGCTTCCTGTCCGCGATGCTGCAGAGCGTGCAGGCCCAGTGCCGTAAGGGCGGCCGCCTCCTCGCTGTCGAGGATGCCGAATATGGCGCATTCCTCGTGCAGCTTGTCGTCTTCGAAAGGGTTTGTGGTTAGCATGAGAGCGCTTACCTCTGCCGGTTTGTATCGATGAGCCGCTGCATATCGCGGCGTTCGTTCTGATTGTAAGAAGACGGCCTGTCCAGCGAACCGCCGTTTCGCAACTTGTTCAACAGCTTTTCAGCCTCGGCCGCCTGTTTCGCGGTGTTTTTCGTCTCTTCCGCGATTGACTTGGTTTCGAGCTGCATGTTCTTCGGCACGATCTGGCGCAAGAAATCGGCACTTTGCTTGACATAGGGCATGGTGCGCGCCTCGGCAAGATAGGGCGCCAGTTCATCGTCCGTCCAGAACCAGGTCGCCGCGATATAGGCAACGCTGATCAGCAGCGCGCCGCGCAACAGTCCAAACAGAAACCCAAGTCCGCTATCTGCCGCGCCGAGCGCGCTGTCCTTCACCCGCCCCGAAATTACGTGGTTCAACAGCGTCAGTATCACCAGGGCGACGACGAAAAGCGCGACACCGGTGACGATGTCGGCCACTGCCTTGATGGCGATGACTTCCCGGACATAGGGTTGCGCGTAGGCGAAACCGTACCCGGCCGCGGCTGCGGCGCCGATCCATGTCGCCAAGGACAGGACTTCGCGGACCAACCCCCGGAAATAGGCCAGGAGGCCGGAGATGATCAAAATCACAACGATCACGACGTCGACGATTTCGAAGGGCAGAGTCATAATACCAAGGAGCGCTGATAGTGACCCCTAGAGATCGCGTATGCGGTCCGTCGGGTAGGAGGAGCGGCGCAGACGATGTGACGCATCGTCAAGCCGTTCCGACGCCCTCCGACGGACCGCATACGCGACCCGAAGGGCAGGTTATCCAGGCTTTCGGACAGCGTCGCACACAGCTTCCGATGCACCGCATCGCTGCACCGTGCGCTTCTTGCCGAAAACCTGGATAACCCGTCTCTATGCGTCACTATCAGCGCTCCTTGGTATTAACCGACCGCGCGAGGTTTCGAAGCGCCGGGCTCCGGAAACAGTCCGAAGAGATCGCCAACCGACGCACAGGCGCGGACATCGAGTCCTTCCGAAGAGGGCTTGCCGCGCCAGTTTGGTGTCAGCGCCTTGGTAAATCCGAGTTTGCCGGCTTCCTTCAGCCGTGCGGCCATCTGGCTGACGGCCCGGATTTCGCCCGACAGGCCGATTTCTCCGAATACGACCATCTCACCCGGCAGCGGGAGCCCCGACAAGGCCGAGGTAAGTGCTGCTGCGACAGCAAGGTCCGCGGCCGGCTCGCTGATGCGTAAGCCGCCGGCGACGTTGAGATAGACGTCCTTACCGGCGAAGCTCATGCCGGCGCGGGATTCCAGTACCGCGAGGATCATTGAGAGCCTGCCGCTGTCCCACCCGACGACATTGCGCCGCGGCGTGCCCAGCGGCGAGGCCGCGACCAGTGCTTGTATCTCGACCAGCATGGGGCGGCTGCCTTCGATGCCGGCAAACACGGCGGCGCCGGAAACGTCGTCGGTGCGGTCGGCGAGGAAAAGTGCCGACGGGTTGGCAACTTCTTCGAGGCCTCCCTCCGTCATTTCGAAGACGCCGATTTCGTCGGTCGGGCCGAAGCGGTTCTTTACGGCGCGCAGAATACGGAACTGGTGGCCACGCTCGCCTTCGAAATACATGACGGTATCGACCATATGTTCAAGCACTCGCGGGCCGGCAATCGTACCCTCCTTGGTGACGTGCCCGACCAGCAGCATGGTGATGCCGCGCCGCTTGGCCATACGGATCAGCTCCTGCGCCGAGGCGCGGACCTGACTGACCGTTCCGGGCGCGGATTCGAGGGCGTCCAGATACATCGTCTGGATGGAATCGATGACCACGACGTCGGGTGCTTCCTTGGTGTCGAGGCTTGCGATGACGTCGCGGACATTGGTCGCCGCGGCCAACTGGACGGGGGCGTTGGTCACCGCTAGCCGCTCGGCGCGCATGCGGACCTGATCGATCGATTCTTCGCCGGAAATATATGCGCAACGCGCGCCGACCGTGGATTTGGTCAAGCCCGCCACCGCTTGCAGCAACAGAGTCGACTTACCGATGCCCGGGTCGCCGCCAATCAGCAGGGCCGAGCCCGGAACCAGCCCGCCGCCGGCAACCCGGTCGAATTCTCTGATGCCTGTTTTGCGCCGTGGTGTCGGCTGTTTTTCACCGTCGAGAGCAACGAAGTCGATCGTTCTGCTGTTACGCTTTGCTGCGCGTGCCTTGCCACCGACGGGTGCGGCGTCGGGGGCCGCTTCCTCGGTAATCGAATTCCACCCACCACAAGCGTCACAGCGCCCGGCCCATCGAGGATGGACGGCGCCGCAGGCCTGACAGACGTGCCGTGTCGTCGCGCGTGCCATTCAATCGCTTTCCGGCATGGTCATACCAAGGAGCGTTGATAGTGACCCCTAGAGATCGCGAATGCGGTCCGTCGGGTAGGAGGGGCGGCGCAGTCGATGTGGTGCATCGTCAAGCCGTTCCGACGCCCTCCGACGGACCGCATTCGCGACCCGAAGGGCGGGTTATCCAGGCTTTCGGACAGCGTCGCGCCCGGCTTCCGATGCCCCGCATCGCTGCGCCGCGCGCTCCTTGCCGAAAACCTGGATAACCCGTCTCTAGGGGTCACTATCAGCGCTCCTTGGTATCACCGCTCGCGTCACAATCGGCGCAGTTCCATCTGGATCGGTCCTTCGGCGCGGCCATGTATGAACTGGTCCACGTGCGGTTCTCCCGAATGGTCGATATCGGCCGTCCGGCCGACCCAAATGATCTTTCCCTTATACAGCATCGCAATGTGGTCGGAAATCTTGCGTGCGCTGGCCATGTCATGGGTGATGGAGAGCGCTGTCGCACCCAGTTCCTTGACGCATTTGACGATGAGATCGTTGATGATATCCCCCATGATCGGGTCGAGCCCGGTGGTCGGCTCATCGAAAAAGATGATTTCCGGCTCGGTCGCAATGGCACGGGCCAGGCCGACGCGTTTCTGCATGCCGCCGGAGAGCTCCGCTGGCGATAGTTCCCCGACTTCCGCGCTAAGTCCAACGGCCGCAAGCTTTTCTAGGGCGATGTCCTTGGCCTTGTTGCGGTTCATGCGGTGGCCCTGAATGAGGCCGAAGGCGACGTTCTCCCAAACCGGAAGGCTGTCGAAAAGGGCGCCGCCCTGAAACAGCATGCCGAATTTGCGGTTGACCCGTTCGCGGTCGGCGCCGCTCATGCCGACAATCGATTCGCCGTCGATCTCGATCGTGCCGCTATCGGGCGTTAGCAGGCCGAGGATGCATTTCAGCGTGACGGATTTACCGCTGCCGGAACCGCCGATAATGACCAGTGATTCGCCTGGGGTGATTTCCAGATCGATTCCGTCCAGCACGACCTTGTCGCCGAACCGCTTGTGGACATCCGTCAGTTTGATCTTCGGTGTTGTCATGCCGACAGGAACAGTTCGGTAATGATATAATTGAAGATCAGGATCAATATCGACGCCGATACGACGGCGTTCGTTGTCGCCGCGCCGACGCCTTGTGCGCCGCCGCGGCTGTTATAACCGTGGTAACAGCCCATCAAGGTGACGATAAACCCGAATGTGGCCGCTTTCACAAGGCCGGAAAAAACATCAACGAATTCCAGGACTTTGAAAGTCTCGCTGATATAGACGCCGGGGTTGAACCCGAGCTTGTAGACCGAAACGATATAGCCGCCGAACACGCCGATGATATCGCCGACGAACACGAGCAGCGGCAGCATCGTAAAGCCGGCGATGATACGCGGCGCGATGAGGTATTTGAACGGGTTCGTGGACAGCGTGTCCAGCGCGTCGATCTGCTCGGTGACTCGCATGGTGCCGAGCTCGGCCGCCATGGCGGCGCCGATGCGGCCAGCGACCATCAAGCCGGCCAGAACCGGTCCCAGCTCGCGCGTGATGCCGAGCGCGACGACCTTGGCGATCGCGCCCTCCGCTGAAAACCGGGAAAACCCGGCATAGGTCTGCAAACCGAGCGCCATGCCGGCAAACAGGGTGGTCATGCCGACCACGGGCAGGGAATAGTATCCGATGTCGATCATCTGCCGCCCGAGCAGGCGAAAATAGAAGGGCGGGCGCGCACAGTGAGAGATCGACAGAAACGTGAACAGCGCAATCTTACCGGTGGCTTCGAGAAAACCGAGAAACGCCTTGCCGACGGGCTGGAACGGGTTCACGCGGCGGTCTCGATATAGCGCCGCCGGTAGCGGCGGCCGAGCCGCGTGAGAATCTCGTAGCCGATGGTCCCTGCCGCCTCGGCGTCCATGTCGGGGTCGTTTAAGGGGCCGATCAGGTCCACCATATCGCCCGGTTTCGCATCTGGAACGTCGCTAATGTCGAGGGTCATGAGATCCATCGATACCCGCCCTATCACGGGCGCCGCAATCTTGCCGATATAGGCAGTGCCCTCATTGCCCAAGCTGCGCGGCAACCCGTCCGCGTATCCGGCCGCAACGGTCGCCACTTTGGTCGGCCCCGTGATCCGGCGGGTCGCACCATAGCCAACGGTCTGGGGGGTGTCAACGTCACGGACCTGCAGGATTTTCGCTTGTAAATGAACGACTTGCGCCATCGGATTGGGTTTTTCCCGGTTCGGCGTGACGCCGTACAGCGCCGCCCCCGCACGCACCATATCGAAGTGCCAAGCAGCCCCCAGAAAGATCCCGCTCGACGCCGCCAACGAGCGCTTCGCTACCGGTAGAAGACCGGTAGTTTTGGCAAACGCATCGCGCTGCTGCTTATTGAGCGGATGGTCCGGCGTATCACCACAGGCAAGGTGGCTGATCACAAGGTCGATGTCGATATTCGCAAGCCGCTCCGGCGCTGCGATGAGCTGTTCTGTTTCCTTCGGCGTCAGACCAAGTCGGGACAAGCCGGTGTCGATCTGCAAGGCGGCCGGCGGCACGCCCTTTTCGAAGCGGAAGCCGGCCCAGCGGTCGAGCTGTCCGGGATCATTCAGGACCGGACGTATGTTGTACTCCGCGCAGGCGTCCGTTTCCCCGGGCATCAGGCCGTTCAAATAATAGATGATTGCTCCCGGCTGCACCGCGCGCAGCGCGATTGCTTCGTCGAGGGTCGCCACGAAAAAAGTCGTGCAGCCAGCCTCCGTCAGCGCCTGTGCAACCTGCTCCGCGCCAAGCCCGTAACCGTTGGCTTTCACCACCGCAGCGCAGACCGCCTTTTTCGCGCGTTTGGCGAGAAGCTTGTAGTTCGACTTGACAGCACCGAGGTCGATGCTCAGCACCGACGTCGCGTGCTGCGGGCCTGCTTCGTCAATAAGGGACATCCGAACCGTCATGATGGCGGTCAAGATCGGCAAACCGCGTCAGACTGCCCTCGAAATAGACATCGATGGTGCCAACCGGGCCATGGCGCTGTTTGGCGATGATAATGCTCGCCGTGTTGCGGACATCCGCGATGCGGTCCTGCCAGCGCTGGTGGCGGTCTTGCCACCGATCATTTGCTTCATCGACGTTGAGAATCGGCTCGCCTTTTTCCAGGTAATACTCTTCGCGAAAGATGAACATCACGACGTCGGCGTCCTGCTCGATCGATCCGGACTCGCGAAGGTCGGATAGCTGCGGCCGTTTGTCCTCGCGGGATTCGACCTGACGGCTGAGCTGCGAGAGTGCGAGGACAGGCACTTCGAGCTCCTTGGCCAAGGTTTTCAGGCCGCGGCTGATTTCGCCGATTTCCTGGACCCGATTGTCGTTGCGGCGGCCGGGCGGCGGTTGCAGGAGCTGCAAATAATCCACGATAACGAGGCCGAGCCCCCCGTGCTGACGCTTCATCCGCCGCGCACGGGTCCGGACGGCGGAAATGGATAACGCCGGCGTGTCGTCGATCATCAGGGGAACACGATGAATTTCCTGGCTCGCGGTGACGAAGCGGGTGAATTCATCCGTTTTGACGTCGCCTCGCCGGATGCGGTCGGACGGTATCTCCGATTGCTCCGACAGTATCCGGGTCGCGAGCTGCTCGGCCGACATTTCCAGCGAGAAAAACAGCACCGCACCGCTTTCGCCTGACTTCTCCATTGCTGCTTGCACAGATTTGGCGGCGCTAAGCGCAATATTGGTGGCGAGCGCTGTTTTCCCCATGGATGGCCGGGCGGCCAGGATGATCAAGTCCGACGGATGCAATCCGCCGAGTTTGTGATCCAGGAGGCTCAGGCCCGTCGTAATGCCCACGACATGGCTGTCTCGCTTGAACGCCTCTTCGGCCATATTGACTGCGACGATGGACGCATCTTTTAAAGAGAGTGCACCCCGCTCGGTTTCTCCAGTCGTTGCGAGGTCATACAGCCGCTGCTCGGTTTGCTCGATCTGGTCGGTTGCGGTGATGTCGAGGTCGTTTTCGTAAGCCTCGTTTACGACATCCTCGCCCAGTCCGATGAGGGAGCGTTTCAGGTAGAGATCGTGGACCGTGCGACCGTAATCAGCCGCGTTGACCACCGAGATAACCGCAGTCGCCATCTCGTAGAGATAATCTGCCCCGCCAACCTCGGCGAGCGCTTCATCGCTATCAAATAAGTGCTTCAGCGTTAGCGGACTTGCCACCTGACCGCGCTCGACCAGCTTGGTAATCGTCTCGAAAATGCGGCCATGCACCGGTTCGAAGAAATGTTCCGGGCGAAGGAAGTCAGCGACCGCTTCGAAAGCGCGGTTGTTGGTCAGGATGGCGCCCAGCAGCGCGGCCTCAACTTCCGTATTATGTGGCGGTGTCCGGAAGGCGGGACCGGATGCGGTCTCGCCGTGAAGGCTCGTGACGTTTGCGTCTGCGTTTTCCATGAGACGCGTTTAACACTCATTTCGCGTCAAGGCGAGGGGAAGGCCAAGGTGGCGAAACGAATATTTCTATAAACCGAAAAGGGTTTCGTTAGTAACGTGAGAACTGGGGGTAAGCGTGCGATAGAGAACAATACATGTGGATAAGATGAACAACATGCCGCGAGAATATGTTTCAAATATGAGAAAGGCGGCGTGCCATCACAGCACACCGCCTGTTCCGCAATCGCAATTTTTGCGAATCGCCTAATCTTCGGTCTTCTCCTCGTCAGCGGCGGGCGCTTCTGCCGCGTCCGTCTCGACAGGTGGCTCTTCGGCCGGCGTATCTTCCGCTGGTGTTTCGTCGAACAGGGCCTCTGTTTCCACATCGTCGTCCTCGCCACTTTCCGAGGGGATGATCGCATGGCCGAGCTTCTCTTGCATTTCGGCCTCTTCCGGAGACTGGGCAACATTAACCGTAACGCTGACAGCGAGCTCCGGGTGGAGTCGGACGCGGTAGGCGTGCAAGCCGAGCATTTTTAGCGGCCGTTCCATCAGGACCTGATTACGCTCGATCGTGAACCCGGCCTCCGAGACGGCTTCGGCAATGTCACGGCTGCTTACGGAACCATAAAGCTGTCCGCTGTCGCCAGCGTTGCGGATAATGGCGACCGTTAGGCCGTCGAGCTTGTCGCCGATCTTCTCCGCTTCAGTGCGCCGTTCGAGGTTGGCGGCTTCGAGCTGCGTTTTCTCTTTCTCGAAATAGTCGAGATTTCCCGGCGTCGCGCGCAGCGCCTTCTTTTGCGGCAGCAGGAAATTGCGTGCAAAGCCCGGCCGCACAGTGACGACATCGCCCATCTGACCGAGCTTCTCGATACGTTCTAGTAGAATAACGTCCATGATTTTACCTCCGACAGGTCAGGTGAAACGGCGTCTCAACCCAATCCATTGTTCGATCAGCCCCAGCGTGGCGACGATAACGACGAGCCATCCGAAGACGATCAGCATTCCGTAAAAAGCGATGAGTAAGAAGGGACCGGCTGACTTCTGCCGGCACAGCGCGTGAACAACCGCCAGTCCCATGAAAAAGAAGGGCACGATCAGAATGATCGCGAGATTGGTGCCATAGAAACCCAGCGCCCCTGGTAATAGCAGCCCGACAAGCGCCGCCGCCGCCGCCGCAATGGGGAACCAGTTCGGAAACTCCATTGAGACGATATCGGGCGACGGCCGGATGTTGCGCTGAAAACGAACGAGCAGCCCTTGCGCCAGGGCGGCGTTGATCACGGTCATGACGAACCAAGATGCCGCGACGAAACCCGGCACGATTGGCGTCAGCGTATTTACGATATTCTCGCGATGTTCCGCTGCGCCTGGCGCCGTCATCGAGGATGCGAGATTCTCAACAAAAGCCTGCGTTGTGCCTTCGAAGCCACCTGGCTGCGTTGCAAGCCACAGGGCCGCTAGCGTGTATATACCCGCGCCGAAAACGCTGAGCGTGACGACCATGAGACCGGCGGGGTACCAGGCAACGTTTCCTTGCGGATCGTTGCGCGAGAGCAGTGATTGGCGCACCAGCACGATGGTGGGCAGGGCGGTGACAAAAAAGAAGACCAATGCCGCCATGAAGCCGCCGGGAAGCAGCATGCCGATGGTCGCCGTCGCGCCCGCCGCCGCTCCCGCGGTAAGGCCCAGACCGAGGCCGACAAGGTAAAGTGGCAATGCTGCGAAATAGGCGAGCACGAGACCACCGAACGAGCCGGACACGGTCAAGCTGTATATCAGGACGCTGGCGGCTCCGCCGCCAATCGCCAACAGCCAATAGCGAGACACCTCAAACCCTCCAGATGGGGGCTGCCCTACTGAATAACGTAGGGCAGCAGGCCGAGATAACGCGCCCGCTTGATGGCGCGCGAGAGCTCGCGCTGTTTCTTCGCCGATACGGCGGTGATCCGGCTCGGCACGATTTTTCCGCGCTCGGAAATAAACCGCTGAAGCAACCGGACATCCTTGTAGTCGATCGTCGGCGCATTTGGCCCACTGAACGGGCACGATTTACGGCGCCGGAAAAATGGCCGTCGGCCACCACCTCCGCCACCGCTGCTTTCTGGTCTACCACCATTCATGTCTCATCTCCCGCCGGCGCGGCCACTTCAGCCTTCGGCGCGGCTACTTCGGCCTTAGGTGCGGCCACTTCGGCCTTCGGCGCGTCCTCCGACGCCTTGCTCTCATCACTTTGCTCGGGGCGCCCCCTGTCCCTGTCACGCCCGTATCGGCCACCGCGCTCACTGCGGCTTGCCATCATAACGGACGCATCTTCAGGCAAATCGTCGCTGCGAAGAGTCAGAAAACGAAGAATATCTTCATGCAGGCCCATCTGGCGTTCCATCTCGCGAACCGACTCGATCGGCGCGTCGAGGTTAAACAGGACGAAATGGCCCTTCTTGTTCTTTTTCATGCGGTAGGCGAGGCTCTTGAGGCCCCAATACTCGCGGCGTGCGACCGTGCCGCCGTCGGCGGTGATGATCTCCGCCATGGTGTCAGCAATCGCTTCGACTTGGGTGGACGAGATGTCCTGACGTGCGACGAACACGTTCTCGTAGTATGGCATTTGGTACTCCCTATGGCTGATGCAGCCCGGCGTCCCCACGATGGAGAGCGTCCCGGACCCTTAGCCGATCACTGCCAGCGACCGGCAAGGAGTGGTTCTCCGAAAGGCGCAACATACACATTTCAAAGGCCTGGGAAAGCAAAATCGATGGCAAGCACTTCGGTTGGCGATGGGGGTTTCCATTCGATATAGTGCGCCGGTCGGAACGCCGCTGGGGGACACAGACCGTGATAGCTTCAATGACCGGATTCGCGCGCGCGCGCGGGCATCACGGGGATGACGCCTGGGTATGGGAAATCAAAAGTGTTAACGCACGGGGCCTCGATATTCGGGTTCGCCTGCCGTCGGGGCAGGATGAGGTCGAAACGGCAATCCGCGACGCCATTGCCAAGCGGTTTCGAAGGGGCTCCTTCTTTGCGTCCCTTAATTCCCAGCGGTCGGAAG
The DNA here is from genome assembly GCA_012103325.1 of Alphaproteobacteria bacterium. Taxonomy (GTDB): domain Bacteria; phylum Pseudomonadota; class Alphaproteobacteria; order UBA8366. Next base: position 152,464 of record WLWY01000008.1, on the reverse strand, counting down.
GGGATACCCCGCTTCAGATAAACCGAGAGTTGCTGGATCAACTCCTTGCCGTAACGCAGGAGCTAGGCGGGCAGGCTCCGCGTGTCGAGGCTCTTTTGTCCGTGCGCGGGGTCGTGGTTCCCGCGGATAGAGTGCTGGACGAAGATGCCGAAGCGGTACGGCGGCGCGCGTATATCGGCTCGTTTGGTGAGGCGCTGGACGATCTCGAAGCAGCGCGGCAGGACGAAGGCAAGCGACTCGCAGCGATCCTTGACGACCGATTGACCGAAATAGAGACACTTGTCACAGAGGCGGAGACCGAGGCTGCGGCACGCCCAGAAGCGATGCGCGAGCGGCTTGCAGCCCAACTTGCCGAATTGCTTGAAAACGTTCGAAGCGTTCCGGAGGAGCGTTTGGCGCAGGAACTGGCGCTTATTGCCGTAAAGGGCGATGTGCGTGAGGAGATAGATCGGTTGGGCGCACATATAGCGCAAGCGCGCGATCTGCTATCCGAGCAGGCGGCAGTTGGCCGCCGCCTCGATTTTTTGTGTCAAGAATTCAACCGGGAGGCCAATACGTTATGTGCAAAGTCAAACGACGTTAGTTTGACCCGTATCGGCCTTGCGCTGAAAGCGACCATCGATCAATTGCGTGAGCAGGTGCAGAATGTGGAATAGGGCATTTTAAGTATGGATCCTTATGCCGTGAAACGCCGTGGACTCATGTATGTCCTCTCTTCGCCCTCGGGGGCCGGCAAATCGACGATTGCGCGGGCGATCCTGGACCGCGATGCCGGTATTACGATGTCCGTCTCGGCGACAACCCGCCCTAAGCGGCCCGGAGAAAAGGCTGGCAAGGACTATCAGTTTATCGACCTGACCGAATTTAATCTGATGGTTAATCGGCAGGAATTTTTCGAATATGCCAAGGTCTTCGACAATTACTATGGAACGCCTGCGGCTCCGGTGCGCGCGGAGTTGGAGGCGGGACGCGACGTGCTATTCGATATCGACTGGCAGGGCACGCAGCAACTGGCGGAAAGAGCCCGCGAAGATCTTGTCCGGGTTTTTATATTGCCACCATCGATGATCGAACTGGAGCATCGTCTTGAAACCCGCGCGCAGGATAGCGCGGAGGTCGTGGCCAGGCGTATGGCCAAGGCGGCCGACGAAATGACGCATTACGCCGAATACGACTACATCATCATTAATTATGATGTCGAAGCGAGCGTTTCGGAAGCGCTGGCGATCCTCAAGGCCGAGCGGCTCCGGCGTGACCGTCAGGTTGGTTTGGGAGAGTTCGTCAAGGGGCTGCGTCAGGGCCAGTAAGGCGTTCGTAGGCGCGTGCAAGTGCGGAAAATCCCTGAATATCGACAGTTTCAGCGCGTTGGGTCGGCGTAATGTCCGCTTCCTGAAGGAGACGGAGCGGGTCGACCGATAGCGTCTTGAGGGCGCTACGGAGCATTTTACGGCGCTGTCCGAATGCGGCGGCGGTGACTTTTTCGAGATTAGCCCGATCCGCTGGAAATGGCGGCGTATCGTAAGGTTGCAGGGAGACAACTGCCGAGTCCACTCGGGGCGGCGGTGTAAAGGCGCGTGCCGGCACGTTGAACAGCTTGCGCGTACGGCACCGCCAATTCGCGATTACCGAAAGCCGGCCATACGCAGAATCGCCTGCGCTTGCGGCTATGCGGTCGGCAACTTCGCGCTGAAACATCAATGTCATCTCGACGAAATGTGACGCATTCTCGAGCCAATTTATCAAAAGCGGGGTGCCGACATTGTATGGCAGATTGGCGACAACACGGCGGGGCAGGTCGCCGAGACTGGCGATATCCACCTCGCGGGCGTCTGCGTGGAGAATTTCCAGCCGGCCGGCGGCAGCTTGTTGCAACTCCGCAAGTGCTGCAATACATCGTGTGTCGCGCTCAATCGCGATCACGCGGCTTGCGCCTTGACGAAGAAGGGCGCGCGTCAGGCCGCCAGGGCCGGGACCAACCTCGATTACCGTCCCCGTTGAAAGAGTGCCTGCCGCCCGTGCGATCTTGTCGGTCAGGTTGAGATCCAGAAGAAAATGCTGTCCTAGAGATTTACGCGCACCAAGGCCGTGCGACGCTATCACTGCCCGCAAGGGGGGGAGCGCATCGATTGGATCGGTCAACGCCCCTCCGCGCCGCGTCGACGCCTTGCCATCGCGCTCGCCATTCTCAGCGCTGCTATCAGGCTGCTTTCGTTCGCAACACCGGTTCCTGCGATTTCGAACGCCGTGCCGTGGTCCGGCGACGTACGGACGAAGGGTAGGCCGAGCGTGACATTAACGGCACCATAAAAATCCAGCGTCTTGATTGGGATCAACGCTTGGTCATGATACATGCAGATGGCGGCGTCATATCCGCTGCGTGCCCGCTCATGGAATAACGTATCGGCTGGTTCCGGCCCCCGAACGGATAGGCCTTCGCGCTTCATATGTTCGATCGCCGGTCGAATGATGTCGATTTCTTCCTGACCTATGGCGCCGCCTTCTCCAGCGTGCGGGTTGAGCCCTGTTATGGCGATATGCGGTTGCGCGATACCGAAATCTTTTATCAGTGCGTTGGCGGTGATCTGGGTCATCTCGATTATCTTTTCGAAGGATAGGCTGTTTATCGAGTCACTGAGTGACATATGCACGCAAATCGGAACGACTTTGAGCTGTGCACAAGCAAGCATCATTACGGCCTGGGTTTTGTCGCCTGCCAGTTCCGCAAGGTAATCTGTGTGACCGACATGGGCGAACCCTGACTCGACCAGAGTCTTTTTGTGAATCGGATTGGTGACCAGGGCGTCTGCTCGGCCCGAGCGAACGTGGTCGACCGCGAGGTCGATCGCAGAAATTACGCTCGGCGCATTTTCCGTCAGGGGCGTACCGGGAACCGGCTGGCTTTTCAGACGATGAACAAGTACGGGCAATGCTTGATCATAAGCGGCAGTTGCCTTTTCCGGGCTATCGATCGCCGCAATTTGCGCTGACAAGCCAAGGCGAGCAGCCAATGCTTCGATCCGGATCGGATCGTCGATAAGATAGAATGCTGGAACCCGGCTTTGATCACGGTGAAGCCAGGTTTTCAGCGCAATTTCGCCACCGATCCCTGCGGGTTCACCCATTGTAAGGGCGAGCGGAAGGGTATCTTTCATACGTCCCTAGCTCCGCAAATCGACGAATGCTGATCGCCGAAGGTCTCTCAGATAGCGTCGGGCCACAAGCTCCGCCCGGCTCTGCTGCAATTTGCGGCGAACCGCGCTTCGGCTCAGCGGCTTCTTTTTCGGTTCTAGCCGCTCGCATATCATCAGTATCAGCGTTCGGCCTGTAGCGGAGGTTACGGGTGTGCTTGGCTGGCCGATCTTCAATTCGCTTACGGCTTCACGCAGGGGGGACGGTAAATCACGGATTTTGATTTTTCCAACCGACCCGCTTTCTTTGGTTCCGATCTGCGCGATTACACCGGCGAGGTCGGCACAACTCGTCAGCGCGGCGCGAATATCTCCAGCCAAAGCTTTCTGCGCTACTTCGTCCACGGGCGCAGTCTGTGGGAGAACGACTTGATGGAGATCGACAACCGCATCGCTGGAGCCGGCACTTTCCGGCTGCCGCCGGGCACGAAGTTGAAGAATGTAGTAACCCGAGAGTGTCCGGATTGGCCCGCTGATTTGGTTTGGCTCAAGCTTCAATAAAGCATCGTCGAGTTCACGGCTGAGGCGTCCCGCTTGGATCCAGCCGAGATCACCGCCAAGCGGCGCGCTCGTGCTTTGCGAGAAGGCGCTTGCGAGAGCGGAGAAGTCTGCGCCCCCCTTGATTTGCTGAACCAGCCGTGACGCGGCAAGACGAGTTTTTTCGTCCTCGTCGGGGTCGTCTACCGAAAGAAAGATTTCAGAAACGCGGAACCGTGGCTGGTTTCGCAAGGTGTTGATGCGTTCGAGTTCGCCGTCTACTTCGTCGTCGCTGACTCTGACTTCGCGGCGGAGACGGCGAGATATCGCGCGGCCCCAGGCAATCTGTATTCGTAACTGGCGGCGCAGCGTGCTTTCAGAGACGCTGCTGCGCCGCAGAATATCGACCAGCCCTTTTGCCGACATGTTGTTGCGTTTGGCAACATCGTTAAGCGCCTTATCGACATCCCTGTCGCTTACAGAGACATTCAGTCGATCCGCCTCCTGAGATTGAAGCTCTTCATCGATCAGGTTGCGTAAGATTTGCGAAGACAGGCGCCGCCGATTTTCCGCTGTGTTCGGTACGCCCGTCGACCAGATGACGAATTTCATCCGGTTTACGACATCCAATACGGAAATCACACGGTCGTTAACGACTGCGGCAATGCGCAAAACCTCAGGTGCTTGCGCAAACGCTGATAACGCGCCGAAGAGCATGTAAAGCGCCGCAGCAAACGCCAATACGCGAGAACCCCTGATTGTTGGATTTTTTGATGCTGCCATGCTTCGTTCGTTCAGTTAGCCGCCGTCGTTACAGTGCCGAGATGCTTGAATGTGAGGCGGAATATCACGTCGTCGGACGGTTCGAAGTCCGCGTCCCTGGTGAAACTCCGTCGTGCGTCGGTTGTAAACTTAAAGCACTCATCTTCATAGGTCAGGCTGACTCCAGCGAATAATGTGCCGCCGTTCTCACCAAGGTCTCTTTGCATTCGCATGCGGACGGACCAGTTATCGTCGATCTGTGACTTCATTACGGCGTTGATCTCTTCACGTTTGCCAAGATCGTTTTCGCTCGCTTCATCGTCAATGAACAGATAATTCCCAGAAAAATTCAGTGCTTTCGTCCCGAGCGAAAAACCGATTTCGTTTCGCTTAAACTCGATTCTGTCCTCGGCCGTACGGAATCTGTATAGCAAATTTACATATCGATTAGGCCGGATCTCGATCCGGCCGACGATATCGGAAAGGTGTCGTTCGATGCCGACTTCGTTGACCAGATCATCGTCGGCATGGAATCGGTAACTTTGGCCTATAAAGGCAGTTGTGCGTCCGTCTCCCTCGCCGTAAACGCCGAATTTCATGCCGTAGATAACTTTCTGCCCGCTCTCGACCCTGTCCAGTCCCGGAAAGCGATCCGCACTAAGGATATTGGTGTCGTCGATTTCGACGACAACGCTATCTTCACTCGGTATGGCGCCTGGATTGCTGCCATTCGGCGACAGGACGAGCGCGACAATCGGCTCGATAAACTGTCTTGTCTGTCCGGAGTCGCGAACGAATGGATAACGCCAATCAGCTGTTATTTGCGGAAACAACCTACCGGTAAAGCCGTCATCTTCATTGCTGTCGTCGGCTTGCTGGACGTAATACAGATCGCTTTGCACGGTTGCGCGCACTGTCGTGACAAACCCGGCTTCGGCATGGAACGGTATATCGTAACCGAACTTCAACGACGCACGTTGTGTATCCGCTGCATCGGCACGATACAGCGATAAATAGTTGGCATCAAAGCTAAAGCGCCCGCCAAATTTTGTCGGCAAGCCAACATGGTTGAAGTCGAGGATGGGGGCGATACGCGGCGTATTGGGTCGTTGGCCGCTGCGCAGATCTTGATATAGATAGGTGTTGGCAGCCGCATAATTGCGACCTCTGAAACCCTCGACGAACGCATTCGAGGTCAGTGAATTGCCGCGGCTACCGAAGAAATTAAACCGGCGTAGATAACTTCGATCTGTCGACCGTTCTATATCGAAGCCGGTTCGCCAAGTGTTATCAATATCGTACCGTCCGAGACTGAATATGTGGCCGCGTATCTCGTCCTTGCGGGTCTCCTGCGCGAAGCCGGAACCGATTCTGCGGTCGGCTTCCGCAATGCTGCCGGAGATTTCGAACTCTCCCTTGTTGAAACGGCGGCGGTACTCGCCTGAAAATATGATGCCTTCATCGCGGGTATATATCGGGGAAAAGGTCGCATCTTGGCTTTTATCGATCGCCCAAAAATATGGAATTTCGATGAATGCGCCCAGATTTCCGCTCGAACCGAACGATGGAGTCAGGAATCCGCTTTTTCGTTGCACCGTTGGATCCGGGTGCGCGAGATAAGGGCTATAAATGACAGGGATGCCGTACATTTCGAGACGTGCGTTTTGATAGCGAATTTCTCGCGCGTCCTTATCGTGGACGATGGTTGATGCTTTTAACTGCCACAATGGTGCTCGTTCCGGATTGTCTTCGCAGACCTTGCACGGGGAATAGACGGCGCGTCTCAACGTGGTGCGCGTTCCATTTTCGCGCCGCCCTCGATTGGCGGCGAAACGGCTGTCATCGGCAAGCAAAACGCGGATTTGCTCGATGACTCCGTCGCGCATATCGTCGGTCAGCTCGACATAGTCGGCGAACATCGTGTCGCCATCCGGCTCGAGGATAATGACGTTTCCGGATGCGGTGACCGTGTTCGATTTTTGATTGTAGCTGACAGAATCGGCGAACAGGACACGGTCGCGTTGAGTTATTTCTACGTCACCTTTGGCGACGACGTTCCCAAGTTCCTGGTCGTGAGTCACCTCGTCCGCGCGAATGATGACCGGCGCGCTAGTGGTCTGCGCCGCAACGCTCGGAGCCACAGCGAGGGAAACCGCTATGGCGCATATGCGAAGCATGCGGAGCACTATCCATCCTCGATGTGAAACAACGCAGTTAACCCAAGCAGCGTACTCACCCCGGCTGGTGTCCAGGCTGCAAGTAAGGTGGGAATGCTGGCGGAAAGCCCCAGCGCGTAGACGAGATCTGACATGAAATACAAGAAAAAGCCGCTGAAAACAGCGCCTGCTATAGATATTGCGGCGCCACCACGACGGGATGTACGTAACGAGAATATCGCAGCGATCAGAATCATCGCCGCCAACAACAACGGGCTTGCGAGTAGGGAATGCCAATACAGCTTATGCCGATGCCCAGAAAACCCTGCTTTTTCGAGTGTTTCTATAAATCCCGGTAGTTGCCAAAACGACATCGTCTGTGGCGAGGCAAAGCTGTCGAGAATTTTGTTAAGCGTCAGATCGGTATCAAGCCGATGATTTGAGACAAAGCGGGCAGGCTTGCTCGGCGTTGAAATCCAGGCGTTCCTGATATCCCAATAACCCTTTCGCAGATGTGCCTCATCGGCATCGATCCGTCCGATAAACCGGTCTTTGCCCTCGAACAGGAAAATGATGACGCCCTGAAGCGACATGTCGCTTTGCGCGACGCGCGTTGCATGGATCACCGATTGCCCGCCTGCGTCGGACTGACGCAACCAAAGACCCGCGCTGGATACCGAAAGCAGGCTGACGGTGCGTTTGAGGTAACGGGACTCGAGCTGCTCGTATTTCGACAGCATGACCGATGCGAGAGGATTAAAGAGCGAAATCTGTATTAGACCCACGAGTATCGCGATACCGGTTGCCGGCGCGAGAATTTGCCAGGCTGAGATCCCGGCAGCCCGGGTCACCACGAGCTCGTTTGCGCGGGCGAGGCGCCAGAATGCCAATGTCGCTCCCAACAGTACGCAAAATGGCAACATTTGCTGCACAAGGTGCGGGAGCTTGAAAAGACTCATCTGAAGGATCACCACAATGCCGATATCGGCCTTCCCAGCCGCCCGGCGGAGCAACTCGACAGTATCGAAAAGGAGCGCCACCCCAGTGACACCGCCGAATACGGTGACCAACCAAAACGCGGTATGGCGCGCGAGATAAACAGACAGTGTCGCCGAAAGGCCCATGATGTTCTATGCCGCTGGACTGAAGGCAGGAATCGAGCGCTGCCGCGGTACAAGCATCACGTAAAGCGCAGCGAGGAGCGGCACAATTGAGATGGCGTAAAGCGCTGGAATAACGGCAAGGTGGCGTTCGGCGAGGTTATGCAGACTGATATGTCCAATCGCTATCAAACTGACGACCAACACCGAAACAATGGTAACCCGTAGCTGTCCGCGCCTGTTGAATGGTGCGGACATCAGTAGCGCCAAACCGATGGCGCAGTAGGTCAGCGGCAATATCAGTATGGTGATCCTGTTATGGCCCTCCGCAATGAGTTTTTTCCGTTGAATGCGCTCATCCTGCGTATCGCCGGGGAAGAGCAACTCAGGCAGAAAACGTTCGCGCGGATCACGAAATCGGGAATAGTCTGGACTCTGCTCGGCGGAAATTTCGACAACATACTGATCGAAATATAATAGCGAGAGCTCGCCCTTGTCGCGGTCGACATGCTGCCGGTTTCCGTTGACCAGAATCACGCGGGGGCCGAGCTCGGACTGCACGATTGCGCCTTCCTCAGCCATCATCGTTACCTGTTGTTCCGGGTTCCGATTGTCATGCACGAGGATCCCTCGTAACTCGCCCGCCGCGTTCCGCTCGCGGATAAAGACGGTCACGTTCTGACCGAGCGTATTGAACACGCCTTCCTGCAGTAGGATCGAGCTGTAGTCATTTCGAATAGCGAACTGCAACTCCTTGAATTCTCTGTATGACACCGGGAGCAAATAGAGGTTCAAGAAAACCATGACGACAGACGTAAGTGCCGCCGCGACGAGCCCAGGTTTGGCAATTGCTAGTTGACTCAGGCCAGCAGCGCGCAGAACGACCAGTTCGCTATCGGTCGCGAGGCGGTTATAGGTAAAAATCGCCGCGCAAAACACGGCAATCGGCAAGACAATGGCGAGGAACCGAGGCAATAACAAAGCTGCCAAATAGACGAACATCGAGAGCGGCAGACCACGATTGATGATCAGGTCAACCAGGCGCAAGGACTGCGTCAGCCAGATCGCAAAACACAGGATCGCAGTAACGAACAGCGTCACCCCGACAACCTGCTTCAGCATATATCGAGTTATATAATTCATGATCCGGTTATTGCCCTTTGCATGAGTAATAACGCGGAGCAAATTGATATACTAGGGAAATTTGCTATTCCGACCATGCAACGCAAAGCCATTTTCAGGTGCGCCCCGCAAGTCAGTTATGGCGAGGCGCAGCAGTTCGACCGCACCCAACGGTAACGATGCGTTTGCAATGTCGGCGACAATCAATCGTTTTCGAGCCGGGCCTTGAGATAGGCGACTAGTGGCATCAGACCCGCAAACAGTCCTATCAGGAACCCGTAATAGCCTTCACGATAGCCTTTGCGCTGAATGTAGCACTTGAAAAATCGCGTGAAGATACGGCGGAAATTCTTTCGAAACGTCCCGATATCCTGCGCGGCGCGCAAGCCATGCGCTTGCATTGTCGTGTAGCGGTCGAAACGTTGAATCATGTCGGAAATATCGCGATCGTGATAATGGATGATAGGCGTTTGAAGCCGTTGCCGTTCACCCTGCATCGTAACTTTGGGATGAATGGGTTGGTTCCCCCAACGCTTCGCACCTGGTGTGTACAGGCGGGCAGCGGCGCTTACGCCGAATGATGCGCCCCAGCCATAGCGAACCAGCCGGTCGCCGATATAATTGTCAAACGGAATCAGGAAGTAACCAGGCGGGGTGCCTTCGATCCTGGTGCGAATTTCTTGAGCAAGGTCCGGTGTTACACGTTCGTCGGCGTCGATGTGTAGAATCCAGTCACCACCGCAAGCGTCGATTCCAGCGTGTTGACGGTCGGCTTCGACGTCCCACGACCCTTCGATCAGCTTGTCAGTGAATTTGCCGGCGATCGCCTTCGATCCATCGGTGCATTTGTCCAGGACGACAACCAGTTCATCGGCGAACCGCAGGGTTTCCAGACAATCGGCGAGTTGCGCTTCTTCATTGTGAGCTACGACCAAAGCGGAAAGGCGCGGTGGCGTCATTTGCTCGGGACCGAATGATTGCTTGCCCTAACAAAGCGCGGGACGGGAATTGTATCCCTGGCAAGCCCTGTCTGGTGGGACATGAGCCGGTTCCTGTTGAATATGCGCATTTAAGGCGTTTATGCGTGCATAAACAGAATTGCAAGGCGAAACATCGATGCGATCGGAGCGAATGCCCTCTTCGCTTTTCCTTTTCCGACCGTGAAGCTAGAGTAGCGGGCAAACCCGCTGTACGTCTACAACCGCAAATTTCCTCAATTCCGGAGCTTACCATGAAATTTTCTTTCGCTTCTTTGAGTCTGCCAAAATCCGGTGCAATCGTTGCCGGGGTGAAAGAAGGCAAGGCAATGACACCGGCGGCCAAAGATATCGACAAACGTACGGGAGGTGCGGTGAAACGTGCGCTTGCGAGCGGCCGCTTTACTGGCGCGAAAGGGCAGACTTTGGAAATCCTTGCACCCGCGGGAATGGGCAACTCGCGCATTTTGTTGGTTGGGTTAGGCAGCGGGCTCGATATGCTGGCGCAACAAGCGCTGGGCGGGCGAATACTGGCGCACATGAACTCTGTCGGTGAGACCGCGGCGACATTTCTCGTCGATGACGGGGCGGATGATCTCGCGGAGGCTGCAGCGCAAATCGCATATGGCGCGCGACTGAAAAGTTACCGGTTTGATAAATACCGGACCAAGGAGAAGGCGAACAAAAAGCCCTCGTTGCGGGCATTGGCGCTGCGAGTCGATGGATTTGCGACGGCACGGCGGGCCTTTGCTGTACTCGACAAAGTCGCCGACGGTGTGTTCTTCACGCGGGATCTCGTCTCTGCGCCACCAAATGATTTGTACCCGGAAACGTTTGCGGCCGAAGTGAAAAAGCTCACGGAGCTCGGTGTGAAGGTCGAGGTTCTTGGCGAAAAGCAAATGCAGCGCCTTGGCATGGGAGCCTTGCTTGGAGTCGGGCAGGGATCGATCCGTGAAAGCCGCCTTGTCGTAATGCGATGGAATGGCGCCGCGCGGAACAAACAGCCGCTAGCCTTCGTCGGAAAAGGGGTGACATTCGATACGGGCGGTATCTCGCTGAAGCCCGCCGGCGGTATGGAAGACATGAAATGGGATATGGGCGGCGCCGGCACCGTCGCTGGTGTTATGAAGGCGGTTGCCGGGCGCAAGGCCAAAGCCAACGTCATCGGAGTCATCGGTCTCGTTGAAAATATGCCCGATGGAAATGCCCAACGTCCGGGTGACATCGTAACGTCGATGTCCGGGCAGACGATCGAAATCATCAATACCGATGCGGAAGGGCGCCTGGTTCTGGCAGACGCCCTCTGGTACACGCAGGATCGCTTCAAGCCGCAGTTCATTGTCGATTTGGCGACCTTGACCGGTGCGATCATTATCAGCTTGGGACATGAACATGCAGGGGTCTTCGCGAACGATGATACGTTGAGCGAAAACTTGATCGCCGCCGGCAAGGCGACCGGAGAGAAGCTGTGGCGATTTCCGCTGAACAAGGATTACGACAAGCAGATCGATAGTCCGGCAGCGGATATGAAGAATGTTGGAGGCCGGCCGGCCGGTTCGATTACCGCCGCGCAGTTCCTGCAACGCTTTGTCAATAATACGCCATGGGCGCACCTTGATATCGCGGGGATGGCGTGGTCGGGCAAGGATAAGGATACAGTACCGAAGGGTGGTACCGGGTATGGCGTTCGGCTTCTCGATACTATGGTCAAAGAGTTCTATGAAGATTGATTGCTGGCGGCCGTGACGGAAATCCGTTTCTACCATCTGCAACGGACCTCGCTCGAGCGGGCGCTGCCGGTACTGCTCGAAAAGACGTTGGAGCGGGGATGGCGGGCGGTCGTAGTGGCCCGTTCCGCGGAGCGCGTTGAGTCCTTGAATGGATTGCTCTGGACCTATCGGAGTGACGGATTTTTGCCGCACGGCAGCAAGGAGGATGGAAACGCCGCTCTGCAGCCCGTTTGGCTGACCGATAGCGATGAGAACCCAAACTCAGCGAATGTTTTATTCCTGACCGATGGCGCCGTCTCTGAGAATGTCGAGATGTTCGATTTGTGCTGCGAATTGTTTGACGATAACGATGTTGAAACCGTAAGCGCGGCGCGCGGTCGTTGGAGCGCGCATCTTAAGACGGGACATCACCTTACTTACTGGCAGCAGAACCAGTCTGGTGGCTGGGAGAAAAAGGCGGAGGCGAATGAAACTGCCTGAGAAGAGGCGGTGCTGAGAAAGCATAACGGCGGGCCGAAGCCCGCCGTTATCGAACGCTTTGCGCCATTCCCGCTGCGCCGGTTTGACCCGGCGCGTTGCGCGGAAACAACCCCTTAAACGATACGCAGGCTAAGCAGCCCTGCGCATTGTCCGGCGCGCGCGGACTGGCCGCTTGGCACGGGGTTTAATGGCAACGACGCGACGTCGTGCCGCCGGCTTTCTGGAAATCGCCTTGCGAGCGACTGTCTTACGCGCTGCTGGCCGCTTCTTGGCCACGGTCTTGCGGACCGTCTTACGCGCTGCTGGCCGCTTCTTGGCGACCGTCTTACGACGAGCGGTCGTCTTCCGCGTTGCCGGACGCTTCTTGGACACGGTCTTACGGACCGTCTTCCGCGCTGCTGGCCGCTTCTTGGCGACCGTCTTACGACGAGCGGTCGTCTTCCGCGCTGCCGGACGCTTCTTGGCGACCGTCTTACGACGAGCGGTCGTCTTCCGCGTTGCCGGACGCTTCTTGGCGACCGTCTTACGACGAGCGGTCGTCTTCCGCGCTGCCGGACGCTTCTTGGCGACCGTCTTACGACGAGCGGTCGTCTTCCGCGCTGCCGGACGCTTCTTGGCGACCGTCTTACGACGAGCGGTCGTCTTCCGCGTTGCCGGACGCTTCTTGGCGACCGTCTTACGACGAGCGGTCGTCTTCCGCGCTGCCGGACGCTTCTTGGCGACCGTCTTACGACGAGCGGTCGTCTTCCGCGTTGCCGGACGCTTCTTGGCCACGGTCTTACGGACCGTCTTCCGCGCTGCCGGACGCTTCTTGGCGACCGTCTTACGACGAGCGGTCGTCTTCCGCGTTGCCGGACGCTTCTTGGCCACGGCCTTGCGGACCGTCTTCCGCGCTGCCGGACGCTTCTTGGCGACCGTCTTACGACGAGCGGTCGTCTTCCGCGTTGCCGGACGCTTCTTGGCCACGGTCTTGCGGACCGTCTTCCGCGCTGCCGGACGCTTCTTGGCGACCGTCTTACGACGAGCGGTCGTCTTCCGCGCTGCCGGACGCTTCTTGGCCACGGTCTTACGGACCGTCTTCCGCGCTGCCGGACGCTTCTTGGCCACGGTCTTACGGACCGTCTTCCGCGCTGCCGGACGCTTCTTGGCAACCGTCTTACGCGCTACCGGCTTCTTCTTCGCAACGGTCTTACGCGCTGCTGGCTTCTTTTTCGCTACAGTCTTTTTTGCAGCAGTTTTACGAACTGCCGGCCGACGTGTCGTGGCGCGGCGTGTCGTGCTGACCCGCGAGCGGGTCGTTGTTTTACGAGCGGTCGACCGTCGTTTGGTCGCCGTGCGCGGCTTTTTGGCCGCGCTGGGTTTCTTTCGTGCTACTGACTTTGTCGCCATCATCTGGCTCCTTGCGTTGTTCAACCAGGGCGCCCGGTCGCCCAGGCAGCATTGAAACGGCGATATCGGTATCAGAACAACGTTAACGAAAGGTAACCAAGATAATAGCATCATGTGGCTGCAATCATGGCGCTAGCGCGGTGAGGTGGCTGAGGAAGAGACTGCTTGCTCGGTCAGGCAAGCCCGTCTATAACCCCGCCACTTTTCGCCACGGGCGTATCAAGGGGATTTAATTAATGGCTATCGAATGTACTTTGTCGATTATCAAACCGGATGCAACACGTCGAAATCTGACGGGCAGCATCAACGCTCGGTTCGAGGAGGCGGGACTCCGGATCATCGCCCAGAAGCGGGTTTGGCTAAACCAGGCGCAGGCTGAACGATTTTATGGCGTACATAAGGAGAGAGCCTTTTTCTCCGATTTGTGCGAATTCATGACATCCGGCCCCGTGGTCGTCCAGGTTCTTGAAGGCGAGAATGCGATCACGCGAAATCGCGAAATCATGGGCGCGACTAACCCAGCCAACGCGGATGATGGTACGATTCGAAAGGATTTCGGAGAATCCGTTGAAGCGAATTCGGTGCACGGCTCAGATGCACCGGAAACCGCAGCACAAGAGATTTCGTTCTTTTTCAGCCAAACAGAGATCGTCGGCTGAGCGTATTCGTTAAAGTAGCGTCGCCGCTAAGATCAGGAGCAATATCGCCGTCAAGGCCGATCCGTAGCCAAGCAGCTTGGTAACGCGGCTCCAAGTCTGGAGATTTTCTTGAGGGGCATTTTCGTAGGCTAGCTTCTTCATTATCGCTACTCCGTCTAATACGATCGCAATCGTTTGCTATAGCGGATCATAACCGCTTCCGGCGACTTAACCGCTGTCCTCATTATAAATAAAGCGAGCGGGTTCACAAAAAATTACCCAAACACGGTTTACCGGCCCAGATAATTTAGAAGGGCTGTAGGTATATCGTTTGTCAAAATTTTACAAGTCAGCGAGCGACGGGTTGAGCAATATGCCGGCGGAAGAGTCGCCCACGTTGATGACCACCTGCTCATCTTCCACCTGGACCCGGCCTTCGGCAATCAACCGCACGACAAGCGGATAAATCACGTGCTCTTGCCTCAGGATTCGCGCGGCGAGGGAGGCGTCGTCGTCGTTCTGCAGTACCGGAACCGCGGCTTGTGCCACAATCGGGCCTTCGTCCATCCCGGGTCGAACGAAGTGAACAGAACAGCCCGCTATCCTTACGCCTGCATCGAGGGCTTGCTGTTGCGCGTCGAGCCCTTTGAATGCGGGTAATAAGGACGGATGAATATTTATCAGCCGGTCTTGCCAGCCTTCGACAAAATCTTGCGTGAGTATCCGCATGAAGCCCGCGAGGCAGACCAGTTCCGCATCGCAGGCATGGAGTGCCGTGTCGAGAGCCTCGTCGAATTCGGTTCGGCTAGAGAATTTCCGGTGGTCGATCACCACCGTATCGATCCCCGCATCCTGCGCGCGCTGTAGGCCCTGCGCGTCGGGAACATTGGAAATGACGCGAACGATTGTTGCCGGAAAAGCGTCTCCTTGGCTTGCGTCGATCAGAGCCTGGAGATTCGAACCACGCCCTGATAGGAGAACGGCGACCCTGAGCATTGGGCTAATCGCTACCGTCGAAGCGTACGGCTGGTCCCGTGCCGCTTGCTATAGTGCGCCCAATTTCGTGAACGGTTTCGCCGTGGGTTTCCAATATATTTGTCACCATGGAAACGGACTCCTGCGCGATGATCACCGCCATGCCGATCCCGCAATTGAAGGTCCGTTGCATTTCCGCGGTCTCGATGCCGCCCTGTTTCGCGAGCCATTCGAAGACCGGCGGCACGGGCCAGGAGCCAGAATCGAGCGAGGCTGCAAGCCCGTCAGGCAAAACCCGCGGCAGGTTTTCGGTTAGGCCACCGCCGGTTATGTGCGCGAAGGCATGAACGCTCCCGGTCTCCAATGCTGCAAGGCAACTACGGGCGTAAATTCTCGTCGGTGTCAGTAGGGCGCTGCCAAAACTTTTGCCATCCGAAAACGGCGCGTCTTCAGAATAACGGATATTGGCGTCCTCGATTACACGCCGGACAAGCGAAAATCCGTTCGAGTGAAGACCGCTTGAAGCCAGACCAAGGATGACGTCGCCCTCGACGACTGCATTGCCTGTCAGGATATTATGCCGCTCGGCCGCCCCTACCGCGAAGCCTGCCAAATCGTAATCACTGCCCGTATACATTCCGGGCATTTCGGCTGTTTCGCCGCCAATCAGGGCGCATCCTGCCTGCTTGCAGCCGTTTGCTATTCCGGCGACGACGGTTTCCGCAATGGCCGGATCAAGGCGTGCGCACGCAAAATAATCGAGGAAGAACAAAGGCTCCGCGCCTTGCACGACGAGGTCGTTGACGCACATGGCAACGAGGTCGATACCGACGGTGTCGTGCAGACCAGCTTCCAGGGCGACGCGCAACTTCGTCCCGACGCCGTCCGTGGCGGCGACGAGCACGGGATCGTTGAAGCCTGCACCCTTCAGATCGAAGAGTCCTCCAAACCCGCCAAGGGTTGCATCCGCGCCGGGCCTCATTGTGCTTCGTGCCAGCGGCTTTATGGCTTCAACCAGCGCATTTCCGGCATCGATATCGACTCCGGCATCGCGATAGGAAAGACCGTTTTTTGAAGGTTGACGGGCTATGGCGTCCTCTTGGGTAAACAGGTATACAACGGGCGCAGAAGATACTTGATCCGGAACGGTTTGCAATGCTCCTCCGGCAAGTCCATACATATGAATGTGAAGGTTCCCGATGTGACGGGCGCGTCGGGCAGGGCGGCCTTGCGGATGTATAAAGAACAAATTTCCTGTTTTTACCTGTTTGTTGCTGTGCTGCTGGCCTCGATATCGCCGTCGCATGCGCAGGCACGTGATGTATTCAGTGTTCGAGGTGTGGCTGTCGATGCCCGTGCCGCCGACGAATTTGCAGCGAAATCGAGCGGCATAGCACGCGCGCAACATGATGCGCTTCGCATGTTGTTCGAGCGTCTTACATTAAGCGATGATCACGATCGTCTGCCGCAACTTGATGATCCCGCCGTCACAAGGCTGTTGCGGGATTTTTCGGTTGATCGCGAGAAATTCGGCGGCGGGCGTTATGTCGCGTCGCTGACTGTGCGCTTTAAGGCCGATGGTGTCCGCAAGGCGTTACGGGACGCCGATATCCCGTTTGCAGAGACGGTAAGCCGGCCCGTGCTTGTGTTGCCGGTGTTCCAGACGGCCGGGTCTACGATCTTGTGGGATGACGCAAATCCTTGGTTCTCGGCATGGTCTCGTGAGGGACGTGCGGATGGTTTGCTGCCGCTTCTCCTTCCGGTTCGCGACCTCTCCGACGTATCGGCCGCGAGTGCCGAGGAAGTCGTCTTGGGCGAAAGAAACAAGTTGTCCGAGATTGCGGCGCGTTACGGTGCGGGCGAGACGATGGTGGTGGTCGCAGCGCTCTCGATCAGCGAGGCCGACGGTCTCTTGCGGCTCGAAGTCGCAACGTCCCGATATGGCGGCAACAGTAGCGATCAAACAGACTTCCGGCGCTTCCAGTCGGATAATGGGGCGTCGCGAGATGCCTTATTGTCTGAGGCGGCGGCGACTCTGGCTAACGAGGCGGTGGAAGCTTGGAAGCGGGAAAATCTTCTTGAGCGGAGTGTTGAACAGCGGATCGCCATTAATGTGCCATACCGCGATCTCGGCGATTGGCTTGCGATACGCAAACGTCTCGGTACGCTTGCGGCGCTGAAGGAGATAAATTTGATGCGATTGTCCGTCGAGCAGGCGCTTGTCGAAATAGTCTATCTGGGTAACGCTGATCAGCTCCGTCTCGCGATGGCGCAAAACGACTTGGATTTGAGCTATACGGCCGAATCGGCGACATGGACATTGCGTTCTAGGCAAGGGCGGTAATGCTATGAACCGGAACGCGATTGCCGCAAACATTCCCAATCTGATAACGCTGGCTCGAATTTTCGCCGTTCCGCTCCTGGTGTGGTTGGTAATTCATGGCTCGATGGCCGCGGCATTTTGGGTATTTGTGGCTGCCGGCGTTTCCGATGCGTTGGACGGGTTCGTGGCGAAACGGTTCGGTTTCGTTACCAAGCTTGGCAGCTATCTGGATCCGATCGCCGATAAGGCGCTTCTCGTCAGCGCTTACGTGACCTTGGGGCAGGCGGGGCATATCAGCGCGTGGCTTGTCATCCTGGTGGTCTTCCGAGATATTTTGATCATCGGCGGCACCTTGCTATTCCACATACTTGGCCGGCCCGTTGAAATGCAGCCTTTGTTTATTAGTAAGTTCAATACGTTGGTGCAAATTCTTCTTGTTGCGGTTTTGCTTGGAAATTTGGGCGTCGGCGTGCCTCATTTCGGTCTGCTGCCAACGCTGGGGTTGCTCGTCGGCGTGACGACCGTGTTATCCGGTTTGGCTTACCTTGGGCAATGGGTGTTTGGTCTGAGTGTGGGGCCAATATGGCGACGCGACCAGAACCGGCAGCCAGCAGCGCAACGCGGCCGCATGGAACGCGGGCGATGACGACGCGTCAGCAGGCCGTCGCATGGATTGTCGGATTTGCTGTCTTCATTGCGCTGGTCGTCGTTCTTGGCAATACGCTTTTGCCGTTCGTTACGGGAATGGCGATTGCTTATTTTCTCGATCCGGCGTGTGACAAGTTGGAAGCGATGGGGTGTTCCCGCGCCGTCGCGACATCGCTGATCACCTTTTTCTTCTTCGCACTTCTCGTTGCCGTTCTAATGCTGCTGGTCCCGCTCATTTCTGCCCAGCTGATCCATTTTGCTGACCGGGTTCCTGGGTACTTCGCGGCGCTTCGCGAAAAATCGATGTTTTTGATGGGGCTGATCGAAAGCCGTCTGGCGGAAGAACAGCTCCGGCAATTGGAAGATGTTTTCGCGTCGGCATCGAAACAGGCTCTCACCTTCGCTGGAAAATTTACGAACCAATTGCTGAGCGGTATTGGGTCGCTTATCTCGCTATTGTCCTTGGCCGTGATCACACCGATCGTGACCTTCTATCTGCTGCGCGATTGGGACCGCATCATCGAAAAAATCGACGGATGGTTGCCCCGGGACCGTATCGAACTCATTCGGGAACAGACGCGGCTGATCGATGAGACCCTTGCTGGATTTGCGCGGGGGCAAGCGCTGGTCTGTCTGATGCTTGGCGTATTTTATGCTGTTGGTCTGTCCATCGTCGGGCTGGAATTTGGGATGGTCGTCGGCTTC
This sequence comes from Alphaproteobacteria bacterium, assembly GCA_012103325.1. GTDB lineage: Bacteria > Pseudomonadota > Alphaproteobacteria > UBA8366. The sequence continues at coordinate 133,794 of WLWY01000008.1, read as the reverse complement.
GTTACCGGCCTGATTTCGTTTGTTCCCTATTTCGGTATGCTGTTTGGCTTCGTCGCGGGGATCGGTATCGCGATCGCGCAGTTTGGCGAAATTGGCCCAATTTTGATGGTCGCGGCCGTTTTCGGGGCCGGGCAGGTTCTTGAAGGTAATTTTTTGACGCCGAAACTTGTCGGGGACCGAGTCGGTTTGCATGCGGTGTGGATCATATTTGCGCTTTTGGCGGGTGGCAGCCTCTTTGGCTTCCTCGGCATTATGCTCGCGGTACCGATCATGGCCGTCATCGGAGTCTTGGCCCGTTTCCTGCTCGGCCAATATCTCGCCAGCCCGATGTATCTCGCCAAGGGCGCGCCGCCCAGCGGACCGAGCAAGCCGAGGGACGGTGGTGTGTGAATAAGCAGCTCGCACTCGATCTTGCGCATCGCCCAGCGCATGGCGCAGAGGATTTCCTTGTCGCGCCGTGCAATGCGGAAGCGATTGCGTGGCTCGACCGGTGGCCGGACTGGCCTGGTCCGGCCTTAGCGCTGCACGGTCCCGCGGGATGCGGCAAGACGCATATGGCGCATGTCTGGAAGGCGCGCAGTGGCGCGCTACTATTGAAACCGGATGAGGTCGCGGCCACGGCTCCGGATGTACTCCTGACGCGGTCGAATCGGTTGATTATCGATGACGCCAGTGCGGGTCAGGATGAGCATGCGCTGTTGCACCTCTACAATATGACCCGGGAGGCGCAGGGGCATCTCCTGATCACGAGCCGTGTCGCACCGGCACGATGGGCGATCGAACTACCGGATTTGCGTTCGCGGCTGTCTGCGGCGCCGGCGGTCGCTATCGGCCGGCCGGATGATGGCTTGATCGGGGCCGTTCTGGTCAAGCTGTTCGCGGATCGGCAGCTTCCTGTCGAGAGCGACGTTCTTACCTTCATATTGCCGCGGATGGAGCGGACGTTCTCGGCGGCACGCGCGCTTGTCGCGGCGCTGGACCGTTCCTCTCTTGCGGCGCGGCGCAGAATCACTATCCCTTTGGCGCGCGACGTCATGGCGGAACTTGAAGAACAGAATTTGGGAGACTGAATATGGATTTAGGCATTGCGGGCCGGAAGGCCATCGTCTGCGCGGCGTCCAAAGGGCTGGGGCGGGCCTGTGCGATGTCCCTTGGCCGGGAAGGGGTCGAATTGGTGATCAACGCGCGGACGGCCGATATGCTGGAAGCGACGGCGGAAGAAATCCGCCAGGAAACCGGCGCCAAAGTGACAGCGGTTGCCTGCGATATCACCACCGATGCCGGCCGTGCCAGCGTTCTGGCCGCTTGTCCCGAACCGGACATCCTGGTGAACAATGCCGGCGGACCGCCGCCGGGCGATTTCCGTGATTGGGACCGGGATAACTGGATTGCGGCTGTTGACGCCAATATGTTGACCCCGATTTTTTTGATAAAGGCGACTGTTGACGGCATGATCGCGCGTAAATTCGGGCGCGTCGTCAATATCACTTCCGCGGCGGTAAAGTCGCCGATAGAAATCCTCGGCCTTTCCAATGGCGCGCGCGCTGGTCTTACCGGCTTCGTTGCGGGGCTCTCGCGCAAGACTGCCCGGAACAATGTGACGATCAACAATCTGCTGCCGGGCCCCTTCGACACCGACCGATTCCGCAGCAATATTCAAGTGCAGGCAGATAAGGCCGGGGTGAGCTATGACGAAATGCTTGCACTACGGTCGAATGACAATCCGACAGGCCGAATTGGCAATCCGCACGAATTCGGCGAAACATGCGCTTTCTTGTGTGGCGCAAATGCTGGGTTTATGACCGGTCAAAATGTGCTGATGGATGGCGGAAGCTTTAATAGCACGTTCTAGGAGCCGGCGCGGCAAATTGACCATATGGTGCCGTGACGGTTCGGCAGGGCTGTGAATCACCCTATATTAACGAAATCGCCGTACACTGAAGATGCTCCCTTGTCCACCGAGAGCGTGGGATAGCTGTGGATTGCTTATCAATGGCAGAGAAATAGGGAAATGCCCGGAGTAATAACACGGGGCCGATCGACCCAGGCACGGGCCGAAGACCGTCCGGTTGCCGTCGTCGACGTCGGATCGAACTCGGTGCGTTTGGTCGTTTACGAAGCCGCTCGGCGGGTTTCGACGCCGGTTTTCAATGAAAAGGTCCTGTGCGGCCTTGGTCGCGGCCTCGATAGCACGGGACGTTTGCATCCTGCCGGCGTGGAAATGGCATTGCAGGCCCTACAGCGTTTTGCCGTTTTGACGCATTCGATGGGCGTTGATGATGTAACTGTCATTGCCACGGCTGCCGTTCGCGAAGCGGAAGATGGTCCGGATTTCATAGCGGCTGTACGTCGGCAGTGTGGGCTCGAGATTCGACCGATACCGGGCGAGGAAGAAGCCAGGCTGTCGGCGCTTGGTGTTCTGTCGGCGGTGCCGGGTGCGGATGGCTTGGTGGGCGATCTCGGCGGCGCCAGCTTTGAGGTGGTGCGCCTCAAAGATGGTGTTTTTTGCGAACAGACGACGCTCCCGATCGGTCCTCTACGATTAGGAAAACGCGAAGCCGCGGATGGCGCCGGCATGCGAAACACAATCGACACGCATCTTGCGCAAACGGGATGGTTGGAGTCCGCGCAAGGCGGCACCTTTTATGCGGTAGGCGGTGCTTGGAGGGCTCTTGCGCGGGTTCATATGAATATGACGAGCTATCCGTTGTTGGTCGCGCATCACTATGAACTGTCGGCGCGGGAAGCGCTGTCTTTTGCAAAGTCGGTTCTTAAGGCCAAGACCGGAAAGCTCGATCGTTACTACGACGGTGTTTCGAAGAAACGCATTGGAACGCTGCCGTTTGCGGCTCAGTTGCTAGCCAGCCTGATTGAGAAATCTGACGTTTCAAAGGTCGTTATCTCCGCATACGGGCTTCGCGAGGGGTGCATTTTCGATCGCTTGCCAGCCGCAACGAAAGCGCAAGACCCGCTGATCGAGGCCTGTCGCAATCTCGCCTGGATGACGGGGCGGGCGACAGCGGACGGTGAGGCTCTGTTCCACTGGATGACGCCCGCCTTTCCGAACGAGACGGCGCGGCAACAGCAATTGCGGCGGGCAGCCTGTCTGCTGGCGGATCTGGAATGGTCCGAACATCCGGATTATCGCGTCGAGCATGCGCTGCTTCGAATTTTACGATATCCCATGGTTGGCGTCGATCATCCCGGCCGGGCCTATATGGGACTCGCGGTGGCGTCTCGTCATGCGCAAGTTAAGGGCCGGGTGTATAACCGTTTTCTGAGCCCGCTTCTCGACGACGAAGAAGCGAAACGCGCGCGGGTTACCGGATTGGCCATGCGATTGGGCTATACGTTGTCGGGCGGCGTCGTTTCATTGCTGGAGCAGACACTCATTAGGCGCGAGGGCGATCAGCTGGTCTTTGAATTGCCGGAAAGCGCCGATGTTCTTGTTGGTGATGTCGTCCAGCGCCGGTTTAAGTCGCTCGCCAAGCTGATGGGCTGCAAACCGCGCTTTTCGTTTATCCAGCCGCCCCGGAAGGTAACGGCTTGAGGCACGCTATCGCAGCGTGACTAAGCGTTCGGCCTTTAAAATGAGTTCCGGCTTGCCGTTTCGGACGCCGTGGAGTTCGAAACGGGCCTGGTAACGACCCGCGGATAGGGGCTTGTTTTGCTTCAAACTGATGCTGTGGAACTGAACGGCGGCCGGCTTGCTGACGACGCCATCCAGCATTTTGAGGGTCTTGCCGCTTCCGTCCGCCAGGTACAGGGCATAGCGGTCTCCGGCATAAAGGCCGGCAAGGAACACGCCGAAGTGCAATCCCTTGAATTTGCGTCGTAATATGGTGCGCTCGTAAAGCCCATACTGCAGCGCCGTTTTCGTCATACGGCGATCGGAAAATCCGGCAGCGATAAGAAAAGTCGGGCGATAAACAAGGCGAGACAGCACTTCGGGATGCCACAGAGCGTTCTTTCCAATTTCGCATCCGGTATGAGTCTCCAAACCGACGAAGGGATCGATAATTCTCTTTCCGAAGCGCAACTCGAAATGGACATGTGGGTATTCTGAGAGGCCGGAAAGGCCGATCAGGCCGAGTTTTTGTCCGGCAATCACGCTCTGACCTTTGGCTACCGCAACGCTGTTGCGCCGCAGATGTCCGTAATATGTACGCCAGCCGCCACCGTGATCGATGACCACGACGTTGCCGAGACCGCGATCGATAACGGCTTCGGCACCGACAAGACGGGCATCGACGTCCGGCATGCCGTCCCGCATCGCGCGCACTGTTCCTGCAGCGGCGGCGATGACGGCAACACCGCGTGCCATTGCCGCGTGGTCTGGAAGACGAAAATCGGTCCCGCTGTGACGATCGCTCGTCAGGAAACCGCATTGATAGTCCTGGTAATCCTTGTCACGCCGGTGATCGACATACTTTTGGATGAAACAGGTTCTTCCGTATTCACATTCCAAGGGAAGCCCGAGGCGTGGCGGTCCTTCGCCGTACACTGGTGTCGCTAGAGCAGTTAGAAGAATGATCCCGAGGATTTGCAGCCTTTGGGCCGGCACTAATCGACGCTCTTCGGCGTATTATCCAATTCGACAACGCGGGTCCGGCTGCCTTTCGCTGTGAGTGCCACACGACCGGCTTTCAGAGCTAAAGCGTGTTCGCCGAACAACTCACGTCGCCATCCCTGGAGCGCCCGAACGTTGGCATTATCGTCCGCGGCAATGCGTTCCAGGTCGTCGGCACTGGCAATCAGGCGTGGCGCCACGTTGTGTTTTTCGGTGACGTGCTTGAGCAATACCTTCAACAGGTCGCTTACGGGACCCAGCCCTGCCGGCCTTGGCTCGACCTTTTCCAGCACGGGCAGATCCGCTTCGGGAACGTTGCGGCCGTTTGCAACCGCGTCCAGGATCGCCTCCCCAAATCCGCCATTCGCGACACCCCTTGGCAATGCGCGCATGCCGCGGAGCGCCTCCGTCGACGTGGGGGCCTGTGCTGCGATTTCCAGAATGGCGTCATCTCGGATGACACGGTTACGCGGTACGTCGCGAGTCTGCGCTTCACGTTCGCGCCAAGCGGCCAGCTCGCGCAATATGGCGTGGAAACGCCGATTCTTATTCCTGCTCTTGATGCGGCGCCAGGCAATTTCGGGGTCGAGACGATACGTCTCGGGATCCATCAGGACATCCATTTCCTGGTCGAGCCATCGTGTCCGGCCGGTTTTTTCAAGGGATTCGGCAAGCTTCTCGTACGCAGGGCGCAGATGCGTCACATCGGCCATCGCGTATGTAAGCTGCTTTCGTGACAGAGGCCGATTTGACCAGTCGGTAAAGCGAGAGGATTTATCAATCCGTGCACCGACCAATTTCGATATAAGCGCCTCATAACCCACTTGGTCGCCGAACCCGCATACCATCGCGGCGACTTGCGTGTCGAACAACGGTTCCGGGATCGAGCCCATACGGTGGAAAAAAATCTCCACGTCCTGCCGGCCCGCGTGGAAGACCTTCAAGAGATTCTGATCGGTCATCAAATCATACAGCGGCGCAAGGTCAAGGCCCGGCGCCAAGGTGTCGACTGCGGCGGCTTCGTTGGGGCCGGCAATTTGCACAAGACAAAGTTGTGTCCAGTAAGTTCGATCGCGCAAAAATTCAGTGTCGACCGTTATGTAATCGGCGGTGCGCTGACGCTCGCAAAAAGCGGTCAGCTCCGGAAGCGTTGATATAGGTTCAGTCTCCATGGCTGAAAGAGATACACCGAGTCGGCTGGGGTAAAAAGCAGGAAGGCCGCTTTTGCCTTTCGAATAGACAAGCCGGCTTGACAATTCGGCACAATGCGTGCCCTTTGCGCGCCGATATTCACCCCTCATCGATACGAAAAAAGATGCATACATATCGCACCCACACTTGCGGCGAGCTCCGCGCTGAGCAGAACGGTGTTGCCGGACGCCTTTCCGGTTGGATCGATCGGAAGCGCGATCACGGCAACCTCCTTTTCATCGATTTGCGCGACAACGCCGGAATTACACAGGTCGTCGTAGACGTCAGCAGCCCGCTGTTTGTCCAGATCGAACCGTTACCGCTCGAGTCGGTTATTACGGTTACCGGACCGGTCGTTCTGCGCAGCGCGGAAACGATCAATCCTAACCTTCCGACGGGCGAGATCGAATTGCAGATCGAGACGATCGAGGTTCAATCGGTCGCCGAAGCGCTTCCGATGCCGGTCAACCAGGATGCGGGCTATCCCGAGGATATTCGACTGCGTTATCGTTTCCTGGATCTGCGGCGTGAGGAGATGCATCGCAACATTCTGTTGCGTTCGAATGTTATCGCGTCGATCCGTCGGCGCATGGTCGATGCCGGGTTCACGGAGTTCCAGACACCGATTCTGACCGCAACATCACCTGAAGGCGCGCGCGATTTTCTTGTGCCGAGCCGAATGCATCCGGGCAAGTTTTATGCATTGCCGCAGGCGCCGCAGCAGTTCAAGCAGCTGTTCATGGTCGCGGGCTTCGACCGGTACTTTCAGATCGCACCCTGTTTTCGCGATGAAGATGCGCGTGCCGATCGGTCGCCGGGCGAGTTCTATCAACTCGATATCGAGATGTCTTTTGTGACGCAAGAGGACGTATTCGACGCGATCGAGCCCGTGCTTGGCGGCGTTTTCGAAGAGTTCGCCGATGGGCGTTCGGTGACGCCGCAGCCATTCCCCCGCATTCCGTTCGACGAAGCCATGCTCAAATATGGCTCGGACAAACCGGACCTGCGTATCCCGATCGAAATCGTCGATGTGACTGATGCCTTTCGTGGATCCGACTTTAAGATTTTTGCGCAAGCCATTGAAAAAGGATCGGTTGTTCGTGCGATTCCAGCGCCCGGCGGCGGTGCGAAGCCGCGTAGCTGGTTCGACAACATGAATGATTGGGCCCGCAAGGAAGGCGCGCCTGGCCTTGGCTATATCGTGTTCGAAGATGGTGGCGGCAAAGGACCGATTGCGCGCAATCTGGACGCCGACCGCGTGCAGGCGATCCGCACTGCGACAGGCTTGTCCGACGGTGATGCGGTATTCTTTGCGGCCGGCGCGCCAGGCGAAGCGGCGGAACTTGCCGGCAAGGCACGCAACAAGTTTGGCGAAGATTTGGATCTTTGTGAAAAGGATGCGTTTCGATTCTGTTGGGTTATCGACTACCCGATGTACGAGATGGACAAGGAGAGCGGACGGATCGAATTCAGCCATAACCCGTTTTCAATGCCTCAAGGGGGCATGGAGGCTCTCGAAAACGAAGACCCGCTCGCAATCAAGGCCTATCAATACGACATCGTGTGCAATGGGGTGGAATTGTCATCCGGGGCCATTCGGAACCACCGTCCGGACATCATGTTCAAGGCATTCGAAATTGCCGGTTACGACCAGACAGCTGTTGAGACACAATTCAGCGGCATGTTGAATGCACTGAAATATGGCGCCCCGCCCCACGGCGGTTCCGCGCCGGGTATAGACCGGATCGTGATGCTGCTGGCGGATGAACCGAATATTCGCGAGGTTGTCGCATTCCCGATGAACCAGCAGGCGGAAGATCTCCTGATGGGGGCCCCGGCAACTGTTGAAGCGGAGCGCTTAAAGGAGCTCCACATTCGCGTCAGTCTGCCGCCGAAGAAAGATTAAAAATTAACCAATTAATAAAACCTTGGGCGTTTTCCTTGCTAAGTCACGTTCAATCATCTTAGCTGCCAAAAAAGATGGTTAACATACTGCGAGGAAGCAGGGGTAAACGTTATGCCGTGGCGCATGGGGCTAGTCGTGGCGATGGGTTTGTTTGTCGGCGGTTGCTTTCTGCCGGCGTATCAGATCGTTTCGTGGACGGCGACGGGTGTCAGTTATGTATTTTCAGGCAAGGGCGTCGGGGATCATGCCCTGTCGCTTGCCGTGAATCAGGATTGCGCGACGTTGCGGGTGCTGCAAGGCAAGCACGTCTGTGTCGATTATGAGGGCGATTTCGGGGATAGCTGGACAGCGATGGCATCGACGTGGCGGGTGCCGGATGCGGACGATGCCGATAGCGCCGAGTTCTGGGCGGGCAGCGCTGATGACTCGGTAGAGCAGCCGACTCTGGCGTTCACTTCTAACGGCAACGAGGCTTCACCTAATTTTCAGCTGAGCGCATTTGATGGGGTGCCGCGGCGGGAGACGGCAAAGAGTCGGCCTGTGAGCGTACATCGTGGATTGGACTTTGACGGTTTGGTTCTGGCGGATAGGTCCTCGTTGGGAAATCTTTCCGCGCCTCGGGAAAAACTCATCGAAGACGGGTCCGTAGCTGGACAGAAAAGCAAACCTTTGCAACTCGTATCGGTTCGTCAGATATCGGAGCAGGCAGTTGAGCCGGCGATTTACCTTGTTATGGGCAGCTTTCGCAAACAGAAGAATGCGGCACGTCTGGGCGCGCAGCACTCGGAGATTACAACGATCGTTTCGAAGGTCGTATCCGATGGTCGGGTGATGTACCGGCTGCTTGCGGGACCTGTCGAAAGAACGGCGCTGAAGGGTATGCAGACCGCGCTCGCAAAGGCTGGCGTCCGTAACAGCTGGGCGCTTCATCTATGCCGCGGTAGCTTGAATATTCCTCCCTGCCAGCCGGTACTTCAGCAGGCGGCGTTGCCTTAGCCTGATTTTGGTATGTAATACCAAGGAGCGCTGATAGTGACCCATAGAGACGGGTTATCCAGGTTTTCGGCAAGGAGCGCACGGCGCGGCGATGCGGGACATCGGAAGCCGGGCGCGACGCTGCCCGAAAGCCTGGATAAGCCGCCCTTCGGGTCGCGAATGCGGTCCGTCGGAGGGCGTTGGAACGGCTTGACGATGCCCCGCATCGCCTGCGCCGCCCCTCCTACCCGACGGACCGCATTCGCGATCTCGAGGGGTCACTATCAACGATCCTTGGTATCACTCCGCAGCTGGCGGTAGTGCGTGCCTGCTATCTTTCTTTCGGTACATCGCGTTATCCGCACGGGCGTAGAGCACTTCTGCAGGTTCGACCGAGCTTTGACCGAAGCATTGACTGCCGACGCTGGCGCGGATCGGAATGCTGTCGTGGCCCCAGCGCGCAGCTAAACCGTTTAGCGTATCCTCGATGGCCTTGACGTGTATGTCGGCATTCTGATGGGGCATTTTATTCATGATGACGGCGAACTCGTCACCGCCGATCCGCGCGACATCGTCCACCAGTCTGACCGCGCTTTTGAGACTGGCAGCGACCACCGACAGAACAAAATCGCCAGCGGAATGACCGTAGGTATCGTTGATCTGTTTGAATCCGTCGAGGTCGATCAACAGCAACACAGCCGGCTCTCCGTATCTTCGTCCCCGTTCAATCGCCCGATTTAAGGAGTCCAAAAATCCGCGCCGGTTGAGCAGTTCGGTTGTGGCATCTGTAACGCTTAGTTTCTGCAGGCGCTCGATCTCGGCTTGCTGTTCGACGATCCGCCGCTCCGCGTTGCGCGCTGTCGTAAGCGCTCGCTTCAGCATGCGACGCAGCGCGTTATAATGATCTTTTCCCAGTTCAAGGTCGAAGGGAAGGGGCGCACGCGTCAGCGCAATTCCGCTGAGGGGGGAATTGTGGCGTAGAGAATTGGTGCTTTTTTCAATGGTTGTCAGGTTCATCGTCCTGCTCCCGTAAATGGTTCTCATTCGAGAAATTCTTTGTGTTCGGGAGTCGCAATGCTCATGCCATTTCGGAACTGGCGTATAGACTGACAAAATATGGTTAACAGGAGGTTACCAACTGGTCGTGCGGAATCTTCTGCCGCGGTCGGTCGGAATCTTCTGCCTTGGTATTAAGGTCAGGCGAGCCTGTCGAAAGGTTCTCCGCCGCTGAAAACCGCATCGAGATTATCGAGAGCCCGGAACCCCATAGCATCGCGGGTATCGACGGTCGCGCTGCCGATATGCGGCAACAAAAACGCGTTGGGCAGGTTGAGGTAGCCGGTGTTGAACGACGGTTCCCCTTCATAGACGTCCAAGCCCACCCCGGAGACTTTCCCGGATGCTGCGGCTGCGATCAACGCGTCGTCGTCGACGATATCGCCACGCGCGGTGTTGGCCACGACCGCACCGTCGGGCAAAAGCGCAATCCTGTCGGCGTTCAGGAAATGATGTGTTTCCGGAGTCGAGGGGCAATTAATCGATAGAAACTCGGCTTGAGGAAGCATCTCCTCCGGATTTTGATAGAAGATCGCACCCTGATCCAAATCGGGGGAGAGCCTGGAGCGGTTGCTATAGTGGATTTCCATATCGAATGCCCGGGCACGTTTTGCCACGGCGCGGCCAATACGGCCCATACCCAGGATGCCAAGCCGTTTGCCCGTCATGTGAACGCCGAGCAGGCTGGTTGCATCCCATCGGCCCCAGCGGTTTTCGCGCATCATCGCGGTCGACTCGTGCTGCCGCCGGGCTGCACCGAGCAAGCACAGAAGCGCAATATCAGCCGTCGCATTAGTCAGGACATCCGGTGTATTGGTAACAATCAGGCCGCGCGCTTTTGCGGCATCGATATCGATGTGCTCATAGCCGACGGAGAACGTCGCAACAGCCCGCACGCGCGGCGATAAACGCGCAATAATATCCGCGGTGAACTTTTCCGTGGAGCAGGTCAATATCGCGTCGACATCTGCACTGTTGGATATCAGAGCATCCGCATCATATTGTGAGTCGTCGGTGTTGAATCTGGTGTCGTAGTCACGGGCCGCACGGGCTTCCACCGCATCGGGGAGCTTTCGGGTAACGAGAAGAATTGGACGATCTGACATGAGCATTTCCTCGAATTGCATCGTTGCGGCGCAGACGCGCGAAAGGCGACATGATCTACAAAGGTGGCGCGGATTCCAAGCCTTGGATCATACGGTCAAGAGATTGGTTGCGGCCACGCTATTCGCTTCGGCCGCCTTGCTTCACACGGCAGGCGCTGCCGCGGTCACGCCGGTTGAGATAACGCCCCATCGCGCCGCTTACATATTCGAAATGGTGTCGAGCGAGCCGGGGGGAGGCGTTTCAGGCGTTACGGGCGGCATGACGTTCGAGTGGGCGGATGCCTGCGACGGATGGGCGCTGGATCAGCACTATTTGCTGCAAATTTCGAACAGCGATGGCTCGCGGACGGAAATCCGCACCAGCAGCGTGACATGGGAATCCAAGGACGGCGCGCGCTATCGCTTCAACGTCAAGCGTGGGCGGGATGGAAAAATCGTTGAAGACTTGCGCGGCGATGCCAGATTGAATTCCGTTGGCGAGGCTGGTGTGGTTGAGTTTTCAAAACCGGAGTCCAAGAAAATCGTGCTGCCCGCGGGAACGAAATTTCCAACCGATTTTATGCTTGGCCAGATGCGAGCAGCGTTTGATGGTGAGAGAAATGGAAATGACCTCGTCTTCGAAGGCGGTACGGTCGAGGGATCGCAGACCGTGACGACAACGTTTCTTCCTCGCCGTGCACCCCGAGAGGCGGGCGTTCTCGAGGCGCCCTTGGGACCAAACGATATTTGGCCGATGTATGTTGCATACTTCCCGATCGACAACGCTGACGGCAATCCGGAAACGGAAATTTCCCTGGACGTTCAGGCTAATGGCATCGTGCCCAGCTTTGTGCTCGATTACGGTGTGTTCAAGCTTCGCGGCGTCTTGGCGAAGATCGCGCCGCTTCCGGATCCCGGTTGCTAAGAGGACTCCTGCTTATGGATATCATCTTATCAAGCGGCCTTTCTTGATGGCGTCCGGACCTAGTTTTTCGCGGACGGCGTCGACGGCCTGCTCAATCCGCCGGTCCTTGGGTGTGCCTTGCTGCAGAAGGTCGGGCGGGTCGGCGTCCTCGGCGTCCAGGATATCGGCAACACCAATGCCGATTAGACGAAATGCCGGGCCCGTGGCTTCTTTTTCGACAATCGCCACGCCCGTTCGGTAAATCATCTCTGCAAGCTGTGTCGCGTTCGTGAGTGTGCGGCTTCGCGTCAACTGCTGAAAATCCGAGCGTTTCAGCTTCACCGTTACGGTTCTTCCGGCGAGTGTTCGCGTTTTCAGACGCTGCGCCACTTTTTCGCAGAGCGGCCATAATCGGCGGCAAAGTTCGTCCAGATTATGGATATCTTCGGCGAAGGTGGTCTCGGCGGAAATGCTTTTCGGGGCAGATGACGGCGCTACTTCGCGGTCATCGTGGCCGCGTGAGAAATGAAACAAGCGATGCCCGATCACGCCATAGCGCTTGACCAGTTTGTCTTCTTCCATCTTTTGCAGATGCCCAACGGTCGTAATGCCGTCGCGACGGAGACGCCCCTCAAGGGCTTTTCCGACCCCCCAGATGATCTTCACTGGTCGAGGTGCAAGGAATTCTATTGCTTCCGCGGCGCCGATCATTGCAAATCCGCGCGGTTTATCCAGATCGGAGCCGACTTTTGCGAGGAACTTGTTGTAGCTGAGGCCGACACTGCCCGTGACGCCGATTTCCGTCTCGATCCGCTTTATGATCAGGGAAAGGGTTCGGGCGGGAGACCCCTTGTGCAACGACTCGGTTCCCGACAGATCGAGGAACGCTTCGTCGATCGAAAGCGGCTGCACTAGCGGGGTGTAGTCACGCATGATCGCGCGCACTTCGCCGCCGACAGCGCTGTATTTGCTCATGTTCGGGCGTAAGACGGCAGCGTGCGGACAGGCTTTTAGTGCCTTGAACATCGGCATGGCTGAGCGCACGCCATAGAGACGTGCGACATAGCAGGCAGCGGATACCACCCCGCGGTGGCCGCCGCCGACAATTACCGGACGGTCTTTCAGCGTCGGATCGTCCCGCTTTTCGATTGATGCGTAGAATGCATCGCAATCGATATGCGCAATCGACAGCGCACCGAGTTCCGGATGTGTCAGGACCCGCGGCGAACCGCATTTGGAACAGCGTCCTTCCTGAACGTCGTCACGGAATTCCTCGAGACAATCCCGGCACAGTGCAGCGACGGTTGTCATGTCGGATCGTCGGTCGGCCACAGCCATGCCGCGCCGCGCACGCCACTCGAATCGCCAAAGGCCGGCGGCACGAGTCTGGTGTCGACATGGTCAGAGAAGACCCATTCCGACCAAAGGGACGGCACCGTGGTGTAGAGCGTTTCAATGTTCGACATGCCGCCGCCAAGAACGATGACATCGGGGTCAATGAGGTTGATTACGCTGGCAAGAGCCCGGGCGAGCCGGCTTTCGTATCGCGCCAAACTGTCGGCGCAAACCTTGTCTCCATTGGCGGCGCGTTGCGCGATTTCGCGGGGCTCGAGCGCGTCTCCGGTCTCGGCACGGTGGTGCGCGGCGAAGCCGGTACCGGAGAGGAACGTCTCGATACATCCGGTTAATCCGCAGCTGCATCTATTCCCGGGCTGTTCCGTCGGAAGGGGCCAGGGTAGAGGATTATGGCCCCACTCGCCGCCAATAGCGTTTGCCCCCACGAGCACCTTCCCGTCGATCACGATCCCGCCGCCGCATCCTGTGCCGAGAATGACGCCGAAGACCGTCGCGGCGCCCGCGGCGGCACCATCGGTCGCTTCGGAGAGCGCGAAACAGTTGGCGTCGTTGGTCATTCGAATCGGTCTGTTCAGCTGCCGTTCGAGATCGCGGTTGAGCGGGTGGCCATTGAAGGGAGAGTTATAAGCGTTTTTAACCATGTTGGTCGCTGGCGAGATCGTTCCCGGGATACCGAACCCGACGGGGCACCGCTGGCCGATCTCGGCTTCGATCGAGCCTATCAGGTCCGCAATGGCCTCGATTGCCGCCTGGTAGTCGCCGGATGGCGTTGGAACGCGGCGGCGGAGCGTCAATTCCCCCGCAGCGTTCAGGGCCGCAGCTTCGATTTTCGTACCGCCAACGTCGACGCCTATTCTCATAACGCTTTATCCTCGAATCTGCCTTCCTCGCTAGAGGCAAGCCAGAGTATGCATTATCCCTACAAATTCCGCGCGCCGCGGTCGAAAAACGCCTGATCCGCTGGTTTTACGATGTAATTAAATCGACCGACCATGACATCCGGAGCAGAAGCGCTTATTATTGCCGATATTACGTCCCGAAAATTTAATATTTAAGGTTTGTTAAACGTAAGTTTGCTACTGTTAAGCTGCTTTGGCAGGTATTGAGTTGGGTTAAGCTATGGCGAAAACTGTTCTTATCGTTGAAGATAATGAACTCAACATGAAGTTGTTTCATGATCTCCTTGAATCGCAGGGGTATGAAATTCTTCAGACGCGCTATGGCATGGAAGCCTTAAAAATGGCGCGGACTGAAAAGCCCGATCTGATTCTGATGGATATTCAGCTTCCCGAAGTCTCTGGTTTGGAAGTAACCAAGTGGCTGAAGGAAGACGATAATTTAAAGGAAATACCAGTCATCGCCGTTACCGCTTTTGCCATGAAGGGCGACGAGGAAAAATTTCGCGAGGGCGGATGTGAGGCGTATATCGCCAAACCGATTTCGGTTGCTAACTTCCTGGCAACGGTCGATCGCTTTTTGAGCTGATTTCGTATGTCTGCGCGCATTCTCGTCGTTGATGATTTGCTGCCAAACGTCAAGCTTTTGGAAGCGAAGCTGACGAGTGAATATTTCGATGTTTTGACGGCGAACGATGGACCGAGTGCGCTCGAGATCATTGAAGCGCAGCCGCCCGATATCGTTCTCCTGGATGTCATGATGCCGGGCATGGATGGTTTCGAGGTCTGCCAGCGGATCAAGCAGCAGCCCGAGACAATGCACATCCCCGTTGTGATGATTACAGCGCTTTCCGATGCGGCGGACCGGGTACGCGGCATCGAGTGTGGCGCGGATGACTTTTTGACGAAACCAGTGAACGATACGGCGCTGTTTGCACGCGTGCGTTCCCTCGTGCGCCTCAAGATGATGATGGACGAGTGGCGCATGCGCGAGCAGACAACAGGCCAACTCGGCGTGCTGCGCGACGAGACGTCGCTGCTTGACGTCGATGCGTCTCAGGCGGCAGTTCTGGTCCTCGATGACAATGAGGTGGATGCCAAAAAAGTCGTCGAAACGCTCCGGCAGGACGACGACATCGTTATCGCGACGGATACCGTCGAATCGATGCTCGATTATGCGATGAAGCGAGAGTTCGATTTGATCATTATCAATCTGAACTTGCGCGAACAGGATTCGCTGCGGCTCTGCTCGCGGCTGCGTTCGGCGGAACGGACTCGCCAAATTCCCATTCTGCTTGTCGTGGAGGAAGATCAGGTCGACCGCTTGGCCAAGGGGTTCGATCTCGGTATCAATGACTACCTGATTAAGCCAATCGACCGAAACGAGTTGTTGGCGCGGGCGCGCACTCAAATACGTCGTTGGCGTTATCACGGCCGTTTGCGCGAGACCTACGAGCGCAGCATCGAGATGGCACTGACCGACGGCCTGACAGGCCTTTATAACCGGCGGTATCTGAACGCGCATGTCGAAGGTCAGATCGAACGAATGAAGGTCAGCGGCAAAGGCATGTCCTTGATGATGTTCGATATCGACCATTTCAAGGAAATCAACGATGCGCACGGCCACGCGGCGGGCGACGAGGTGCTGCAGGAACTTGCGAGCCGCGTTACCCATAATCTGCGCAGTTTCGATACGGTCGCGCGTTATGGCGGCGAAGAATTCGTCATTGTCATGCCAGATACGGAAATCTCGATTGCCTGCGCCGTCGCCGAGCGCCTGCGCGTTGATATCGCCGGCCGCACGTTTGCGATTTCCGGACCGGGAGAAGCAGTCAATGTCACCGTAAGCATTGGGGTTGCCAGCGCGTCTCTCACCGGTGAAACGACTGCCGATATATTAAGACGCGCCGATGAGGCGTTGTTCGCGGCGAAGAGAGGCGGGCGCAATCGTGCTATGCTCTGGACCGAAACAGGGTTCGAAGATGTGACGCGAGGCGAACTGGACGCACCGGCAGCCGGGGTGGCATAGACCGAAAAAGCTTGAGCATTAGGCACAAAAAGGCCGCCCAGAAGAGCGGCTTTTCAAGCTTTCTAAAGGGCGCGGATTTCGCGCGGAGCTTACTTACTTGATGCGGCCTTCCTTGAACATCACGTGTTTGCGCACCACGGGGTCGAACTTTCGCATCTCCAACTTCTCGGTCTGTGTGCGGGGGTTTTTCTTGGTCACATAATAATAACCGGTATCCGCTGTGCTGACCATTTTGATGAGAATTGTGCTGGGTTTCGCCATAATCGACCGTTCCGTTCTTCGCTTCGTGCTGTTTTAACGCGACGGCGGCACATTACTAACCGCCTGGGGCAAGTCAAGTCTATTCAAGCGTTATTAACTTAGTCTGTAGCCGGGTCGTAAGGCGCGCAACAGGTCTTTCTGGGTTGGTGGGCAAACCTTCGCTCCATAGCGTCATTGCCTCGGTCAGCGCAAAACGGGTCACATTCATGAGATCAAGATCGCTTATCGCCTCGGAAACGCGCCGCCAACCAATATCCTCTAATTCACTGGAATGTTTTAGTTTTCCGGGTGCATGAGAGCCGTTGACGAGGAAAAATCTCGTATTGAAGCGTATCGGGTTTCGGGCCGGTGTAATCGCGCGGGCGATATAGTCCAGCCCCTCCGTCCAGGGCGAAAGGCCTTGCTGCGCGTAGGCCGTATGCAACGGAGAACGATTGGCTTCGTCAATATCTCCCGGTTGTCCGATTAGAAGCCCGGTCTCCTCCCAGGTCTCTCTAATAGCGGCCCATATGAGGGCGTGTGCCCGACGTGGAGGGCAATGCCGCTTCAGTTTCGCCAGGACGTCCTGTCGGATTGAGAAGGCCTCGGCTTCGGCATAGTCCGAGCGGTCGACTCTGCCGCCTGGAAACACGTAAATCCCTGGCATAAAGCGCGCGTCCAAGCGTCGGCGTCCAAGCAATACTTCGGGGTCGGAGCGGTTGCCACGCAGCAATACGAGGCTGGCTGCGTCTCGGGGATGAACGGGACGCCGGTTTCTTCTATCTGACATGCAATTATCCCCCCGCGGCCGGCGCGGAGAGCCGTAACGCGTGCTTATAGAGTGCTGGCCGTTCAAGAAGCCGCCTGGCGACAGCGATGTCAATATCGTCGCCCTTATGCGGCTGCCAGGGGCAAAGCTTCGTGATTGTCCCTTGTGAACTGCCGTCCGCAGTACGGCGCGCGGCAATTTGGCGGTGGGGCGTGTTGTTGGCAAAAGCGTGCTTCAGCGTGTTGTCGGCGTCTTCTCTATTGCTTGTGCACAGTGTCGGCAGGACCCCGAGCTTGTTCAGAACATAGCCGGATGGCGCGAGCAAGCGTGCCCAAGTCAAAATCAGTTCGCCATCGTTGGGCAAGCGGATAACCGTCTGTACGGTGCCTTTGCCGAAACTACTGCTGCCGACAACCACGGCGCGGCCTTGATCCTGAAGGGCCGCGGCAAGGACCTCCGACGCGGATGCGGAAGCACCATTGACGACGAGTACCATTGGGACACCGTGGGCAATTTCGTTCGCCGACGCATCGAACAGCTGCAAGCTGTCCGGGTGCCGGCCGCGCGTTGTGCTAATCCGGCCGTCCTTTAGGAACAGGTCTGCCGCAGTGATCGCTTGGTCCAACAATCCGCCCGGATTGCCGCGCAAGTCAATCACCAGCCCGGTGAGCGCATCTCCGAATTCCCGTGTTGCTCGTTCCACCCCGGTTCGTAATTCGGCGGCCGTATCCTGATTGAAGCCGGTTATTCGCAGATAGGCGAACTGATTGCGCGATTCGTAATGCACTGTCGTGGGTATGATTCGCGTGCGGGAAATCGTCAGGACGAAGGGATCGGGCCGACTTTCCCGCTGTACAGTAATCTGGACGGGTTTCCCCATCGGTCCCCGTAGCAACTGAACGCCGCGCCTCAGAGACAATCCGCGTAGCGGTGTGCCGTCTACCGCGATGAAGATATCGTTGGACTGGACACCCGCCCGAAAGGCAGGGAGGTCCAGTGTAACCCGTTCAACACGCAGGCCGTCAGTATTCTTGAGCACGGAAACGCCAATACCACCGAAACCTTCCCGCGTCTCACGGTTTCGCCTGCCTGCTGCCATTCCGGCGTATCGGCTGTAACGGTCCAGATCGGAGAGCAGCGAATTGATTGTGACTCTGTAGATTTTTTCGGTGCCAGCGTCGGCTAATCGGGTTGAGGCCTTACGCCCGGCAGTAACCAGGTCATCCATTACTGTCGCCCAAACGCTGGCGTCATTTCGGGAAGGCTCTTCGGTGTCGCCTACCGTCGTTCCGTTCACCAATAAGGTCACACGACCATTTCCGCGTTGGACGCTGGCATCCGGCTCGAGTTTTTGCAGACCCGCCAATCCTTCCATCGCCAATTGGCCGACTGGAATTTCGTCCAGATACATTTTGTGCACGTGGTCGAGAACCGTTGTGTACATCTGCTGGATCTCGGACGGGGCGACCGTTTCAGTGGCCGTCTGCTTCTTTTCGAGCGCGCACGCGGCCAGAACGAAGCAAAGCGCGACAGCGGCCAATCTTAGGCCGGATCTAGCACTGCATCGAACGTGAGACGTTAGGAGTTGCATCGGTCGGGCAAAAGCATGGTGTCGGACCAAAATATTCTTGATCCCATTCAGTTCCTAAAAGTAGCGTTTCACCAGATGGATTTCCATAGCTGCCTAAGACCGGCGAGAGCGGCCCTTTTTTTGTCGTTTCTTTCGGAGATGGGAGCCCCTGTTCTTCGGTTTCCCGGATTTGCGCTTCTGTGTTCCGCCTTCTTCGATTTCGAAGACCAATCCGCCAGTATCGATGTTCGCTTCGCGCAGGGCGACGAGGACGGGTTCGCCCAACGTGTAGGTCAGCCTAAAGTCGCGACCGACCAGCTGATGCTTGGTCTCGTCATGGTCGTAATAGTCCTGCGGCAAGGTGCTAATCGGTATCAATCCGTCGGCGCCGGTATCGTCCAGGGTCACGAAGAGGCCGAACCGGGTGACACCGTTGATACGGCCGCGGAATTTGGCGCCGACGCGATCGGATAAAAAAGCCGTGATGTAACGGTCTCGGGTCTCCCGTTCGGCGGCTTCTCCGCGCCGTTCCGTGTTCGATACCTGCTCGCCAATCTCGTTGAACCGCTCCGCGACATCTTCCGGCAATCCTCCCTCTCCGAGACCGTGCGCCGCGATAAGGGCCCGATGAACGAGAATATCCGGGTACCGGCGAATGGGCGATGTGAAGTGACAGTAGCGGCTCAAAGAAAGCCCGAAGTGGCCCAGATTTTCCGGTTGGTACACGGCTTTCGATTGGCTGCGCAGGATGAGGCCGCCGACGAGATCGGAATGCTCGTTCTCCGCCGCTTGCCGCAAAATTCCCGCGAGATGCGACGGGCGTATCGCGCCTCCTTTTAGCAGCTTGTAGCCCAGCGAGGCGAGGGATTGGCGCAGCGCTTCGAGTTTGTCGAGGGACGGTGGCTCATGGACGCGGTAAATGACCGGAGCGCCCTTGGCTTCCAGGCTTTCGGCGGCAGCAACATTGGCGGTGATCATGAACTCCTCGATTAGCCGGTGACTATCGAGCTTCGCCTTGGGTTCGATCGCAGCGACCTGTCCGTCTTCCGATAGGGAAATTGCCAGCTCTCTCATATCGAGGTCGAGCGTGCCGCGCTTGTTGCGGCCACGCGTGAGTGCCTCGTAGGCGCCATATAGCGGCGTGATGACTTCGGTGAGTAGGGGCGCCGTCGTGTCGTCCGACACGCCGTCGCGGGCGCGCTGTACCTGCTCGTAGGTCAGCCGTGCCGCGGACCGCATGATCGCGCGAATGAAACGGTGTTCGTGCAGATGCCCGTCAGCATCGATCCGCATCTGCGCTGCGATACACGGCCTGTCTTCGTTCGGAACCAGCGAGCACCACCCATTCGAGAGCGCCTCTGGCAGCATAGGGACGACGCGGTCGGGAAAATAAACCGATGTGCCGCGCGAATAGGCGGCCCTATCGAGGGGATCACTGGGCTTCACGTAACAGGCGACATCGGCGATCGCAACGATGAGGCGCCACCCGCCTGGACTATCTTCGTCGGGTGCCGCCCAGACGGCATCGTCATAGTCACGAGCGTCGCTGCCGTCGATCGTCACGAGCGGCAGGTCGCGCAGGTCGATACGTCGGCCGACTTCGACCGGCCCCGCCGCGGCGGCTTGCGCAAGCGCATCCGCATCGAATTCGACTGGGATATCGCGGCTGTGGATCGCGATGAGGCTGTATGTTTTCGGATCGGAAATCGGGCCGAGCCGCTCGACGACTTTGGCGATGCGCGATGTCCCGCGTCCGCCGGGAACATATTCAACCGCGACCACGTCACCATCCTGTGCGCCGGCGGTTTGGTTCGCATCTATACGAATGTCTCGTCGCCGGCCCCGGACCGTTGGACGGACAGTGGCGTGGGGTCCTTGCCGCTCGAGCACGCCGATGACAACGCTCGGGCCCGCGCCAAGGGCCCTTATCGTGTCCGCTTCGTATATCGCGTGACCGGTTTTCTTGACTCGCACCAGGATGCGATCTCTCGGGCCCGGTGCGCTGACGCGAGTTCGGCCCGGATTGAGATAGATCGCTGGTGGCGTTTGGTCGCTGTCCCAATTCGCGGGACGGCACAGAACCTCCCCGTCGCTATCGGTCCCGATGACCTCTACGACCAGGACTGAAGGCAGGTCGCCGGTCGGGCGTACCTGCCGTTTGCGGTCCTTGTCCAAATGGCCTTCGTCTTGCAATTCCCTCAGGACCGCTTTCAAGGCAATGCGCGAGCCGCCACGAATATTGAAGGCGCGCGCGATTTCACGTTTGCCAACCGGCGTCGGACTTTCCTTGATGAACTCGAGAATTTGCCGCTTGGTGAACGTCGGGGTGCGGGCCAAGGCGGTCAGTCGGCCACGGTCGCACCGGTTGTCTCTTCGGCGCTTTTCTTCGCGGACTTCCTCTTTGTCGGCGCTTTCTTCTTCGCTGCGGCCCTTTTGGCTGTCTTCTTCTTTGCCGCTGTTTTTTTGGCGGGTTTTTTCGCTGGCGCTTTGGCAGCCTTGGCTACGATTAGCGCAACCGCTTCCTCGAGCGTGACCGTGTCCATTTCCGAGCCGCCAGGGAGCGTAGCGTTGACCTTGCCCCATTTCACATAGGGTCCGAAGCGGCCCTTGCGCACGGTCACTGGTTTGTCTTCATGGGTGCCGAGTTCACGTCCGCTTGTCCGCGTCTTGGCTTCGGCGATTAACGTCACCCCGCGATTGAGACCGATCGTCAGGACATCGTCATCGTCTTTGAGTGACGCATACTTGGTCCCCATCTTGAGATAAGGACCGAAGCGCCCAATGCCGGCAGTAATCATCTCGCCGGTCTCCGGGTGCGCGCCTACCTCGCGAGGTAGCGACAGGAGTTTAAGGGCCATTTCGAGCGTAACCGAGTCTGGGGCCATTCCCTTCATCAGGGATGCGCGTTTCGGTTTGGGTGGCGCTTTCTTGCCTTTTTCCTTAGGCGCCTGCTCGCCAAGCTGCAGATACACGCCATATGGCCCCTTCCGGAGGGCAACGTCGAGACCCGTGTCCGGATCCTGACCCAAAACGAGCGGCCCGCTTGCAAGGAAATCGTCGTCGTCACTACCGACACCGAAGCGCCGCGTGTATTTGCATTCTGGGTAATTTGCACAGCCAATGAAGGCGCCGAATTTGCCAAGTTTCAGACTCAACCGGCCGCTTTCGCAGGCAGGACAGCGCCGCGCGCCCGTATCGTCGCCATTCTCATCGGCCGGGAAGAAATGCGGTCCGAGATCTTCGTCCAGCGCATCGAGAACTTGGGTGATCGAAAGTTCTTTGGTCCCGTCTATGGAGCCTGAGAAGGCATTCCAAAAGTCGTGTAGAACCTTTTTCCAATCTATCCGTCCGCCGGATATATCGTCGAGCTGGTCTTCCAGGTCGGCGGTAAATCCGTACTCGACGTAACGCCGGAAGAAGCTTGTTAGGAAGGCGGTGACCAGACGGCCACGGTCTTCCGGCTCGAAACGGCGCTTTTCCAGTTTGACGTAGTCGCGATCCTGTAGAACCTTGAGGATCGATGCGTATGTCGAGGGGCGGCCGATCCCCAGTTCTTCCATCTTCTTGACGAGACTCGCCTCCGTATAGCGCGGTGGCGGCTGGGTGAAGTGCTGTTCGGCAGCGGCATCCTTGAGAGCTGCCGCTTCGCCTTCGTTCAGGGGTGGCAGACGGCGATCGTTTTCGTCCGTTGCCTCGGCATCGTCTTTGCCTTCTCGGTAAAGCGTGTAAAACCCGTCGAATTTGACCACGCTTCCATTCGCGCGAAGGATGACAGCTTTGTCAGGAGACGTAACGTCGACCGCCATCTGGTCGAGTACCGCACTCTCCATGCTGCTGGCGACAGCCCGCTTCCAGATTAGTTCGTAGAGCCGCAGCTGTTCTGCATCCAAAATCGATGCAAGCTCCGCCGGGCGCCGGAAGAAATCTGTCGGCCGGATCGCCTCATGCGCTTCCTGGGCGTTCTTGGCTTTGGTTTTGAAAACCCGCGGTGTCGATGGCAGATATGCATCGCCGAAGTCTTTCGCAATCAGCGCGCGTGACCCGGCGATCGCTTCGCCACTTAGCGTTACGCTGTCGGTACGCATATAGGTGATCAGTCCGACCGTCTCGCCACCGATGTCCGTTCCCTCATATAGCCGCTGTGCTAGCTGCATCGTCCGGCTGGTCCCGAACCCGAGTTTGCGGCTGGCCTCCTGTTGAAGCGTGGAGGTCGTGAAGGGCGGCGACGGATTGCGCCGGACGGTCTTCTTTTCGACCTTGGCAATACTATAGGTACGAGATTTTACGGCTTCGACCGCACGGGTCGCCGCCGCCTCATTGCCGAGACTAAGTTTATCGAGTTTCTTGCCGTCGAGATGGGTCAGCCGCGCATTGAAGGGCCTATCTCCCGCGGAGAGGAATTGACCCTCGAGCGACCAGTATTCATCCGCCTTGAAGATCTCGATTTCCGCTTCGCGCTCGCAGATCAAGCGAAGGGCTACCGATTGGACGCGGCCGGCGGAACGAGAGCCAGGCAGTTTGCGCCAAAGCACCGGCGACAGTGTAAACCCAACGAGATAGTCGAGCGCGCGCCTTGCCAGATAAGCGTCGATCAACTCCCTGTTCAATTCGCGAGGGTTCGCGATGGCCGCAAGAACGGCATCCTTGGTGATTTCGTGAAACACGACGCGCTTCACATCGACACCGTTGAGTACATTTCGATCGGCAAGCAGCTGCTGCACATGCCACGAAATGGCTTCGCCTTCGCGATCGGGATCGGTTGCGAGATACAGTTTGCCAGCGCCCTTGAGCGCTTTGGCAATTTCGTCGAGATGCTTCTTCGACTTCGGATCGCTCTGCCAGATCAGGGAGAAATCCTCGTCCGGGCGCACGGAACCGTCCTTGGGCGGCAGGTCCCGCACATGGCCATAACTGGCGAGCACCCGGAAGTCAGACCCGAGATACTTATTTATCGTTTTCGCCTTAGCGGGCGATTCTACAACGACGACATTCATCAGGATAAAAGGCTATTCGCTGTTTTGTTGGAGTACGACGGAGACCGCAATTCTAGCAATGTCGGGAGTCACACTTGGCACCATGCGTCCCTTTCGTCAACACCATCTATCACAAGGGCGAGAAAATAATAAACTTATTAGATGAAAAAATTCCTGATAACTATATATAAAGCGGTACATTGGGGTATAGGATTTTGCTTTCGCGCTAGATGGATGACGGTATGTTTTGCCATTTTCCACTTCGTTAAGGTCACATGACATTACTTTTCCGAATGTTACGACGAACGGTTCCGGTACCTTGCAAGCGACAGCGATAGCCCTGCCTCGCTTAGCCCGTCATTCGGAGTAGGACATGTCTCCGAAATTGTGTGGTTAACAGTTTCGCAATGGCTGGTTAACCAATCGTTACTTTTCTGCATGGGAGGCCGTTAAAGGAGCAGGGCAACCTTGCCGCCTGGCTGCCGCTCTAATCTTCCGGCAAGCTCCAGCTCGAGCAAGACCGTCCAAACCGTACCCACGGGCAGACCGGTATCCCGTAGAATGGCGTCGATCGAAACCGGTGTTGGGCCAAGGCATTCGAGTATCATCGTTCGGGCGGTGGCTAGGTGATCCTCATCTGAAACAGGCTGGATGCCAAAGTCGTCTTGTTTGGGTTCGCCGAGCTGCTGTTCATGCATTGCTCGGATGCCTTCCAGCACGTCTTCCGCTGACTCTGTGAGGGTCGCGCCGTTGCGAATCAAATTATTGGCGCCGCGCGCCCGTGGATCGAGCGGTGAGCCTGGGATGGCAAACACCTCGCGGCCCTGTTCCCCGGCGAGGCGCGCCGTGATTAGCGAGCCTGAGCGCAGTGCAGCTTCGACGACGACTATCCCGAGCGACAGGCCGGAAATGATTCTATTTCGGCTTGGGAAATGCCGAGCCATGGGCTCCGTTCCCGGTGGCATTTCGGAGACGATGACGCCTCGATCGCGAATCGCCTCGTAGAGACTCGTATTTTCTTTCGGGTAGATGACATCGACACCACCAGCAAGTACGGCGACTGTGCCGCCTTCGAGCGCGCCTGTGTGCACGGCGGTGTCAATACCACGGGCAAGGCCGGACGCGACGAGAACGCCTGCCTTGGACAAGTCTCGCGCAAGGTTCTCGGCGAAGCGCCTGCCGTTGGTGGAGGCATTGCGGGCACCGACGACACCGATGGTGGTACGGCTCAGCAAGTTGACGTCACCAAGTACCGACAACACCGGTGGCGCGTCGGCGATAGCGGCGAGGGGCAGGGGATAGTCGGGCTCGCCGATCACGATCAGTTGTCCGCCGAGTTGAGCGACCGCATCCATTTCCCGGGCCGCTGTATCGGCGCTGCAGAGACACAACGGCTTGCGAAGGCCGCCTTGCCGCGCGAGCTCCGGCAGCGCCTCCAAAGCGCTGCTCGCCGATCCATAGCGTTCGAGCAACTGCCGGAAGGTGACCGGTCCGACATTTTGCGAACGGATCAGACGAACGCGGTCGAGGCGCTCGCGTGGCGAGAGGGACGGTGAATTTTCCAGCATCCGTCAACGATGAGACAGAGCAGACGCATCGTCAATCAGTGATCGCAAAGCAGTTTACTTTTTCTCGCCTATCTTTGGTTCTTCGCCAGATAGGAGGCGCTGAATATTGGCCTTGTGCCGTATCCAGACGAAAAACGCCAAAATTGTGGCGGCTATGACGGTCGGCATGTCCGCCCAGTACCAGGCATAAGCGGGCGCAAGGGCCACACTGACGAGTCCCGAAAGAGAAGAAAAACGAAAAATAAACGCGACGGCCAACCACGTTATCCCTGCGCCGAGCCCCACCGGCCAGGACAAGGCAGCCAAGGCGCCGAGCGTCGTCGCGACGCCTTTTCCACCTTGAAATTTGAGCCATACAGGAAACAGGTGTCCCATAACGGCGGCGACTGCGGCGATCGGCGCCAGTTCAGGGGCGACGTAGCGGGCGGCTAGGGCCGCCGCGGCACCTTTACCGCTATCAAGGATTAAGGTTAGGGCTGCAAGTATCTTGTTACCGGTTCTTAGAACGTTGGTTGCCCCAATGCTGCCGGATCCGATCTCTCGGATGTCGCCATATCCAGCGAGCCGGGTCAGCACAAGTCCGAATGGGATCGAGCCGAGTATGTAGCCAAGCGCGATCGAAAGGATGATGCTGGTCGCGTCGCCGCTAAACATGTCAGACATGGACTATGCCTCCACGGAATATACGGTGCGCCCCTCGACGACGGTGCGGACGACGGAGCCTTGCACGGGGCGTTTGTCGAACGGTGAGTTTTTCGATTTGCTGCGGAAGGTGTTTTCGTCAATTTGGCGCGGCTTGTCGGGATCGAAAAGCAGCAGGTCGGCAGGCGCACCACGTTGCAAACGCCCGAAGGGGCGGCCCAATAGGTCCGCCGGTGCGCTTGTCACCTTGGCAAGCGCATCAAGCAGCGAGAGCGCTCCATTGTGATAGAGCTCCAGCGTGAGCGGGAGCAGGGTCTCGAGTCCAATTATTCCAAATTCCGCCTGCGCAAAGGGCAGGCGTTTGGAATCCTCGTCGTGGGGCGCATGATCGCTTGCGATAATGTCAATTGTGCCATCCGCGAGCCCCTCGACGACGGCGCGGCGATCCGCCTCGTTGCGCAGGGGTGGCGAAACCTTGGCGAAAGTGCGGTAATCGTCGACAGCGGTTTCGTTCAGGGCGAAGTAGTGCGGGGCGGTATCGCAGGTAACGTTGAGGCCATCACGCTTCGCCTTGCGAACCGCGTCGATTGCGGCGGCTGTCGAAAGATGCGCTGCGTGATACCGCCCGCCCGTAAGCGACAGGATGCGCAGATCGCGTTCGATCATCATCACTTCCGCGATCGCCGGAATTCCCGCGAGGCCGAGGCGAGTTGCCACTTCGCCCTCGTTCATGACACCATCGTCTACTAGGCTCTGTTCTTCAGCATGTTGCACGATCAGCAGGTCGAAGGTCCGTGCATAACTCAGTGCACGGCGCAGGACCAGCGGGTCGCTCAGCGACTTCACGCCATCGGTGAAGGCGAGCGCGCCGGTTTCCGACAGCAGCGCCATTTCGGTCAATTCCTGACCCGCTAATCCACGCGTCAGCGTGCCGTAACAGAACAGCTTCACGGATTTGATTTCACGCGCACGCCGGGCGATGAACTCAAGCACCGAAACGTCGTCGATGACCGGTTCGGTATTCGGCAGGCAGCACATTGCGGTAACGCCCCCAGCGGCAGCGGCCTGGCTGGCCGATGCAATCGATTCCTTGTGTTCTTCTCCCGGTTCCCGCACCTGGACTCGGATATCGAATAAGCCGGGCGATAGGCACAGACCGTGGCAGTCGACCGACTGATCGGCAGCAGGTGGGCTGTCGTTGAATATGTCGGGGCCAAAGTCCGCGATGCGCCCATCCTCAACCAGTAACCCACCGGTTTCGTCGAGCCCGCTCGCCGGGTCGAGCAAGCGGGTATTTAAATAGGCGGTTCGTTTCGTCATGGCCGTGTCAATTTGCGATATTCGACCGGGTCAGCAGGTCGAGACAAGCCATGCGTACGGCAACACCCATTTCAACCTGGTCGCGGATGACGGAGCGGTCGATGTCGTCGGCCAATTCGGAGTCGATTTCAACGCCCCGGTTCATCGGGCCGGGGTGCATCACGAAGGCATCTTCCTTTGCGTAGGAAAGCTTTTCGCGGTCGAGGCCGAAGAAATGAAAGTACTCGCGAATGGAGGGGACAAAGGTGCCGCGCATCCGCTCGGTCTGCAGGCGGAGCATCATGACGATGTCGCAATCCGTCAGACCTTCGCGCATGTCGTGATAGACGTCGACGCCGAACCGTTCGATTGCGGCGGGGATCAATGTCTGGGGGGCGACGACTCGAACCCGCGCGCCCATGGTCGTTAGCAGGTGAATGTTGGACCGTGCGACGCGGCTGTGCATGACGTCGCCGCAAATCGCAACGGTCAGATTCTCCAAACGGCCGCGCCGGCGCAGGATCGTCAGGGCGTCGAGCAGCGCCTGAGTCGGATGTTCGTGCCGCCCGTCGCCGGCATTGATGACCGCGCCGGTAACCTTCTCCGACAACAAATGTACGGCGCCTGCGTCCGGATGGCGCACGACAAGGACATCGGGGTGCATCGCGTTCAAGGTCATTGCCGTGTCGATCATCGTCTCACCCTTCTTGATCGAGCTGGTCGAGACCGACATGTTGAGTACGTCGCCACTGAGCCGTTTGCCCGCCAGCTCGAAAGACGCCTGCGTCCGTGTTGAGTTCTCGAAGAAGAGATTGATCACTGTTCGCCCGCGCAGTACGTCGCTTTTCTTATCCGGCCGCCGGTTCTGCGCGACATAGGCGTCGGCAAGGTCAAGGATCGCCGTTATTTCGACGGCGGAAAGGCCTTCAATGCCGAGAAGATGTCGGTGCGGGAAGCGGTAAAGCGCGATATCGGGCGCAGGCTGGGCGCGGGTCATTAAAGCGGCAGTATACGGATCGATGGGGTAGTGCCGCAAGATGGACTCTTGCGAAATTACACGATTGTTGCCCGGGAAAATTTCGTCAGCGCTTAATCTCGTCGGCGAACACCGGTCCGGGGATATCGCCGTTCCGAACTTCGTAATTTCGGTTCTGTTCGTAGGCCTCGCGCTCCGCGACATATGGGTCGATCGAGCCTTCGCCAATCGCACGATAGGTATCCTGCTTGCCGGAATACTCGACAGTTCCTTTGGCGGCTGCTCCGGCCAGCGGGACTGGGCTCAAGATCATGAGGGGCAGGTCGCCCGTTACGTCGCGAAGATTGCTAGGCCCGAGAATCGGCAACACGATGTGCGGGCCCGGTGCCACGCCGTGCGCGCCGAGCGTCTGGCCGAGATCTTCGCGGCGGGATTCGATGCCCATTTCGGTTGCGGGATCGCCAAGTCCTGCAAGACCGAGCGTCGAATTGATCAAAAAACGCTGGGTTGCCGCGCCGGCATTTTCCGTATCGCCTTGCAATAAGCTGCTTCCGGCAGTGATCGGTTCGCTCAGGTTTGCCGCCGCCCGGCCAATCGCTTCCTCCATCGGATCGGGGGTAACATATTGGTACAGGTCGACGACCGGGTCGATAAAGCCCTTGCGCAAGAATGAGTTAAATCCCGACGTGAAGCGGTTTAGCGTTTCAAGCGGGTCGGAACGGTCTTCGTTGTTGTCCCCGTCTGCAGCGGCGACGGCTGTCCAGAATACAGCGGCGGCCGAGAACGCAGCGAGCACGGTTCTGTGTTTGCGCGAAAACAGCATCTCAGGATCCTCTTCCCGAATATAATTCCCAATTCGCGGCGAGACCGCAACGGCGAAGTTTCCCATCGAACCATAGGATTGGTAAATAAATTAGGGTGCAAACGTTACAGGGGAAGAGTGATGGCGGCATTTAGGGTTCTCGCGACAAACCATACGAGCTTTACGGTTTCCAATCTGGATCGGACGGTAGATTTTTTTGTCAGCGCGCTGGGGTTTGAATTGATCTCGCGTGCGCCACGGGACCCCGCGATAATATCTCGTATTACCGGCGTGGATGGCGCGGATATCGAGGTTGCCTATGTGCAGGGACCGGGCCATCGGCTGGAACTGATCCAGTACCGGGCACCCGACGCACGGGGCAGGGTGCGATCGCAGCCTTGCGATACCGGCTTCGCGCATATCGCGTACGACGTCGACGATATCGATGCGGCAATTGCCGCATCGGCGCCGCACGGGGTGGTCCCAATTGGCGATCCGGTGGCGATCGACCGGGGTCCCAACGCGGGTGGCCGCGTGGTTTATCTCCGCGACCCGGATGACGTCACGATCGAATTCATCGAAAAACCAAATCCGTAGGATCAGTCGAGCGTGACCTCAGCGGTGCCAAGCCCGGCGATTTCAATCGCAACCCGGTCGCCGGCGGCGAGCCAGTGGGTTTCGACGATGCTGCCGGTTAGAATGATGTCGTTCGCTGCAAGACCGAGGCCGCGTTCGGCGCGCGTGTTGGCGAGCCAGGCCAGCGCCTCGAAGGGATGCCCCATGACATGAGCGCCGGTGCCGCGCCCGACCTCGCTACCGTTAATTGTCATCATGCCGTCCGCCGCGGCGAGATCGAGAGATTGCCAATCGACAACTTCTGGGCCGAGCACGCACCCCGCACCGAAAAAATCGTCTGCAATCAGAGTCGGTGCATCGAGCGCCTTATAATCGACATAGCGGTCGTCAACGATCTCGATCGCCGCCATGCAGGACGCAACCGCATCGGCGACCGTGTGCCGGGTATACGGAGCGCCGCTTGGCGGTAGCGCCGTGCCCAGACGAACCGCAATCTCGCACTCGACCCCAACGCGCCGGAACGCAGCATGCGAAAGCGTGGCAGGTGTTTTATGAACATCGGTTTCGAGGATGCTGCCGGCACAAGGCTGTGCAATATCGAGGAACCGTTGCATGACCGCCGTCGTGCAGCCGATCTTGAAGCCCGCGACGGGAGTGCCAAGCCGATCATGCAACGCATCCTGAATTGCATAGCCAGTATCCGCGTTGTCCGGCTGGCAATCAGCCGGCAGCTTGTCCAAGCGAACGCCGTCCTTGCGGGCTTGGGCGATGCGAGCAGCAGCGTTGGCAATAGTGGCAGCGTTCATCACCGCATATTCGCCGTCACGCTATCGAAATGCAATGTGCCTCGAAGCAGGCTCCAATACGTCGATATCACAGCTTTTCGAGGATTTCTTCACGCTTCTTCTTATATTCTTCGTCGGAGATTAGTTTTTTCTCGTGCAGCTTTTTCAGCCGAGCCAACCGTTCTTCCGGGGAGGGCGCCTTCTGAGTTTCCGCCTGCTTCTGTGGCGTCTCACCCTGCTTCTGAGCCTGTTCGACTTGCTTTTGTGACGTCTCGGTTTTCTTTTCGGAGGCCTTTTCCAGCGGCGTCTCAGCCTTGGTTTCAAGTTCCTTTGGTTTTTCCGCGACTTTCTTGACGGTTTCTTGCTTGGCTATTTTCGGCGCGGATATGGAGGAGCTGGACGGAGCTGTAAAATTTGCTGATACCCAGCCCTCGCGCTGCTGAGCGTCTCTGACTTTTATCCATCTGCCTCGGCTGCCCACGACGGTAACAACCGAACCTTTGGAAAGGGAGAAAAGTCGCGTGTTACTGGATGACGGGCCATTGCGAACGTTCAAACTATTTGCCGTCGTGCGGCGCTTGGTACCGTTCGAGATGTTCGCGTTAAACGAGTCCGGTGTATTCAGGGATCCGGAAAGCGGGACAGTGTAGGACGCAGCCTGGAACTTCCCTTTGCTACTATTCTTGCAGGTCTTGAATATCGATGTTTCGCCGGCGAGTTTGCATTTGACCAACAGTGACTTAACAGCGGCCTTTTTGTTGCTCTTATGCGCGACCAGTATTCTAAACGGCATGAGCTGTAGCGGGTCCTCGAACAGTTTTGCCGCTTTTTCGATTATCGCTGATGTCTCATTCCAACGCCCATGGTCGCGATGAATATTTGCAAGGCGGGTATAAGCCCGTAGCGGCGCGTCTTCTGTTCGGGTCGCGCGCAATAGATTTCGTCCAGCGTTGTTCGCGTCTCCTTTGTCCAACCAGACATTGGCGGCCTTTAGGAAGGGGAAGCTGTGTTCGCGGGCGGCTTTGCTTCCCGTTGCGATTCTCAATAGGCCAATTGCGCGGTTAAGGTCGCCTTCGTCCGCTGTTTTCTCGGCCACCTCTGCACGCTCATACGCGCTAAGTACGCCCGCAACTTCCGGTTCGTTTTTTACGGCGACCCAGGGCTCATATATCTGTTCAAGGCTTGTTTGGGCTTCGTACTCGCGTTCGATATAGACGAACATACTTTCGAGGCGTTCTTCCGTTTCCCGGTGATCGTGCCCGAAGTTTCCTTTGATTTCGGCACTCAGCCGCCCGAACTGATCGATCGCCATGTTGGTCAGACCGTCAACCAGTCCCTTAAATCCTTTCGATTTGAACTCTTCTTGAAGCATGTCGTTATAGTTGACCGCTTCCAATGCTTCGGCGGTGTTCTTAATCTTGTCGGCTGCCGCCTGCCGTTCGAGGAAATCCGTGACGCCGAGCGGGCTATATCCGGCACGTATCAGCAAATCGGCGCCAAGCAGATCCGCCTCGTCCTCCTGTGTTCGTGAAAAGCTTGGCCATAGAAGGTCGTCGCTCAGCAGTTCAGCGGCCTTCGATGCGGCTGCAAATTTCAGCTTATCCGTAGTCGACATTTCCGCATCGGTTGAACGTGCCTTTATCGCCTCACGCAGGACAAGGACAACCTCCGCCATCGCAGTGGCGTGTTTTCGCGCAGTAACGAACCAGTCTGTTCCGTGATGTCCCAATATGACGTGGGAGAGTTCGTGTGCCAGAACGTTGGCCAGTTCGTCTTCTGACTCCAGGCTCCGCAGCATGCCATGAGACAGAAATATGCCACCGTCCGGCGTTGAGCGCGCATCGAAATCGCCTTTCGCCATGATCATCGCATTTGCCTGCAGCCCTTGCGTCGGAGCGACGTCGATTAGGCGTTTTAGAACGCGGTTCATATATCGCTCTAGTGGCAGAATCTTCGCCACACCGACACCGGAAACGCGCATGAGCAGCTTTCCGTCCGCGCCTACCGACGCTTTCAGCGGTCCGAAACTAGAGGGAATTTCGCGCGATTCAATGAATTTGCCTTTCAGGTCCTTGTGAATGTCGCTGTCCGAGAAGAACCCGAAAAATCCTTTAAAGGGGTTTCCCGTGGATCCTTGTTTTGACCCAGTAGATTCTTCGAGGAGCTGGTTCTCCTTCTCGGCTTCGTCGTCGTAGTCACTCCAGGCGGGAAGTGGCGAGAAAAGAAAGCCACCAAGGACGATAGCCGAGGCGACTCTCTTCACTTGCATTGTTTGTTCCCCGCGGCCCGCACACCGGCAACGCGGACGCTGTTGGGATCGTCCTTGCTCGAGCAGTGGACGACAAGTTTCGCTGGAATGTTCGTCTTGACTTTGAAGCGTTTTATCCAGGCGTCTACCGGCTTTCTACTTGGTATATTGAACTTCAGTCGAACGTGGACGTAAGGCCCACCTTTGCGGCCGCCGAGAATTTCCGCCGGTAGGACGATGTCAGCGGTCTTGACGGTATCGATCTTATTGCGGCCCTTAGGGTCCTGATACAGTTTGACGGATTTTCCGCGAATCTTGGTTACCGCGTCTGTGGCTGCCGCCGTGTTTCCAATAGCGATCCCGGCCGACAGCACACCCACAAAGAGCCACATAACTCGGCTCATTTTTACCTCCCTATGTGATTAGTTTTATTGTTTATATGACTATAAATTGTATCGCAAATAATACAAGTTTTTCAAGATTTGAATAAAATAGTACCTATTTGAAATTGATAAAAATACGAAATGGTAGAAGTGTTCCTCCATTAGAAGCGTGTTTGGCTGAAATCGAATGAAACTCAATCCTCTATGCGGTCGATCGCGAGAGACGCTTCCATTCGCGGAATTCATTGAGGACAATGGGTGGGCTTGTCAAAATTAGCAGGCCAATCCAGTCGAAATTCCCAAAATTATGAGCAGTAAAGGAGCCGAATACGCATATCAGGATGCCAATAGTAATAAATATTTGATATAGAATCAGAAATAAAATTTGATAAATTACGGTGTTTATATGAATGAAGTTATAATAATTCCTTGCAACATCTGTTATTACTATCAAAAAAATAGAGAATAAAGAAATCAGGAGTAGAGTTATTATTTGATAATGATCGATATTAGCAATAAAAGATTTTAAAGGACTGTTGTCCATATTCCCTTCCGCCCAGCGGTGATACTCCGTGCCCATTGTCAGGAGATTGTCGAACGCCATGGCGTGCAGAAATACGCTCGGTTGGCGTCCGTGGTTTGGGGAATTGATGGCATCGCTTTGCCCGGTGAATCCGGCGCCATAGAAGACGACGCGATCTTCTATCATCCGGCGGACATCCTCCTCCTCGCCGTTCATCAGCGAAAATGCGGACATTTGCGGCGTATAGGAACAGTTCTGACGAAACCGTTTGGATGCAGCGGTGAACCATTGCAGCCAGCGCGCAAACACCCCTTCCTCGACGGGGTTGCAGTCCTGGGTTTCGGACACATCGAACGGGTTCGCTGTTGGCTTCACCCCCCAATAGATCTGCATCGGTTCGGCGAATGCCGGCTTCCCCGTGTTCCCGCAGGCTTTGTGACCCTGGCTGCAGATGTACCGGTAGATTCTAAAGGCGGCGCTGGGGTCGTTGCCGGTTCGGCCAGCTCCGGTCGATAGGGGATAAAAAAGCGGGGACCGGCCTGTGGCGCCCTCCGTGGGCCATGAAATTACGGCCGAATAGGTCCATTTCTTCAATGGCTCGATCACGCCTGAGGCCGCGCTGTCGCCCGTCAGCGACGCCAAGAAGACACGGGTCTGATCGATGTCTTCCGTTCCTCGCTCCAGATCATTCAGGATGGAGGAAAGATCGGTGAGCGTATCGTCCGTATCCGAGCGGTCGTCGAGAAACAATAGTCCGATGACGATTGCGCGCGGGCTCAACTGCGCGATCCTTTCGAGTATCGCCGCGTGAAATTCGTATGTTGCCGGCCATCGGCCGCCGAGATCCCTCAGGCTTGGCTCATCCAGGAGCACTACCGTCATCTCGTCCTGGTAGGTTTGAGGGTAGTCCGGCGCCTTGATCTTGTAATACAGATCCGTCGAATGATTTTTTGTGATGCGATTGATGTCGAACAGGTTCACGTTCGCATAGAACAGATACCCGAAGAATATGAGTGCGAAGAAGAGGCAGTATTTTTTGAAGAAGTCTATCTTGGTCAGCCTGACCGACTCTATTCTGGTCGGCGTAACGATATAGGCATCCGGTTCATCAGGTACTTCGGTTGTTTCCCAGTATCGCCTGTCGGCGTCGTCCAACATCTCGTTCCAAAAGCGCTTAGTGACGCAGGCGCCACCGGCTTCCGGCTTGTTCGACAGACGCTCGGCTTCGAGCACACCTGTCCCAACGGGGATCTTTGCATGCTGGTTGTCGACGTAGTCTTCCAGGAAAGCGACTTGCCCGGTTGCGATGCCGATGCGGATTTTCACGCGCTCGTCGGCGTGGTCGAGAAGGTTTTGCGCGAACGCCCAAGCGGCTTTGCCGCCGATCCCGTCCGCTCGGAATGCCAACGCACCGCCATCGCCGGCGGAGGCGTGAAAAAACCGCTCGCTCCCCAATAACGGTTCGCCTCGAAGCCGGATCGCTGTTTCGACCGCTTCCTTCAGCTCAAACGTTTTTGCGGCCATGTCGCGCTGGCTAAGCGAGGAGAAGCGCTCAATGTCGTACAGGACCACATGGGCGAGATCTTGTTTGTGCTGTTGTCTTCCGTCGGTTTCGTTGAGGCTTTGAAATTTGACCCTGCCGTGATTGAGCCAGAAGCAATGCTGGGTGGTTTGTTTGGATGCCGTTGCGCCGCCGTCGATAAAGGCAGTGCTGTCTCTGAACTCGTTGAACCCATCGCGCGCGTCTTCCCAGGTCCTTCGGTCCACGGCGATGCGAAGTGTACTATGCTTGGCGTTCGTAAGGCGTGCCGCGCGGTTCACGGAATCGCCAGCGACATTGGCGCCGGCTGCATCGTTGACGTCCTGCACATGGCCATGGGTAATGCCGATGCAAAGTTTGACGCCGACGCTCGCGGCCCCATGCAGCAAATCCTGAGCAAAATTCAGCGTCGCCTTCACATCGCTGGGAATCAGGACAACGCGTCCGCCGATACCTTTGAAGGAGCGCAGACCGGGAATTCCGCTGGCATGCTGTTGGATCTGATCGTCGAGGGCCTCAAACAGGCACGCGATGGTTTCGGATGTCGCATTGGGCGGCCAATCGATTGTCGCAAATACAGCGTAGCTTTGATCTGCCATTTCTCATCGTGAATTGTTTTGTGAATCTATTATCTATTTTTAGTTAAATTTATCTCCTTAAAACAAGTTTGCACAATTTTTTCTCGTCTGCCGAGCGTTAAGGCCTGATTGTGCCCGTGTTTCGGCTATCTGCTGCCATCGCTTATCGCGTGCGTACGTTGAAGAAAAATTTGACGTATGGATGGAGACTAGCGGGCTCGCAACCTGTCCAGCGCACCCTGCAGGATGTAGGCGGCGGCCATTTTGTCGACGACTTGGGCGCGGCGGCGGCGGGACATGTCGGCTTCGTCGACGAGGAAGCGCTCGACGGCGGCGGTCGATAGCCGTTCGTCCCAGAAGGCCATGGGGAGGGTGAAGCCGCGCGAGATCAGGTTGGCGGCAAATTGCCGGGTCGATTGGCAGCGCGGACCCTCGGTCCCATCCATGTTCATCGGCAGGCCGATTACGAGGCCGCCGACGCCGCGCTCTTCGACGATATGCTCCAGTGCTGTGGCGTCCTTGCCGAATTTGGTTCGACGTATCGTGTCGATCGGACTGGCAACCGACAATCCGGGGTCTGACAGGGCAAGTCCGATGGTTTTTGAGCCCAGATCGAGGCCGAGTAGGCGCGACCCCGGCGCAATTTCTCTTCTTAACTCTTCGGGAGCGCAGATTGCCATGCGCGGATTGTCCGCTTTGCTGTTGGGCGACACCGGACCAGCGGGCCCCGCGTGTGACATATTGCACCCTTCGGCCACTCTTGTCGCCGTTCGGGGCCAATGATAGGTTCCGCGCCGCCACAGTCGGAGACCCATCACATGCCGCTCGACAAGGATACCGTGCGAAAAATCGCGACCTTGGCTCGCATCAAAGTCGAGGAGGACGCCCTGGAACCGCTTGCCGGAGAGCTGAACAATATCCTCGGTTGGGTCGAACAGCTTGACGAGGTGGATACTGAAGAGGTTGCGCCAATGACGTCGGTGGTCGCGGCGGACCTATTCCAGCGACCCGACAACGTCAGCGACGGAGACCGGGTCGAGGCAATCCTCGCCAATGCACCGGAGGAGACGCAGCACTTCTTCGTCGTACCGAAGGTTATCGAGTAATGACCACGCTTACAGATCTAACCTTGGCGCAGGCGCGCGACGGCATGGTGGCGGGCGATTTCAGCGCTTTGGAGCTGACGGAGGCCTATATTGCGACGCTGGCAGCGGTACGCCCGCTCAATTGCTATTTGCTTGAAACCGAGGATGCGGCGCGCACGATGGCGCAGGCAGCGGACGACCGGCGCGCGCGCAGCGAGGCGGGATTGCTCAACGGTATTCCGCTCGCTATCAAGGATTTGTTCTGCACGAAGGGCATTCCGGCTACCGCTGGTAGCCATATTCTGAACGGGTTCGTTCCGCCCTACGAGTCGACAGTCACGAGCAAGCTGTGGGAGGCCGGCGCGGTTATGCTCGGCAAGACCAATATGGATGAATTCGCTATGGGTTCGTCCAACATGACCAGCTATTTCGGTCCGGTGACGAACCCGTGGAGTCGAGCGGAGGACGACGCCAAGCTGGTACCAGGCGGTTCGTCCGGCGGTTCGGCCGCGGTGGTTGCTGCAAGAGGGGCTCTTGCCGCCACGGGCACGGACACGGGCGGCTCGATTCGCCAACCCGCATCCTTCTGCGGGATCGTCGGCATGAAGCCGACCTATGGGCGCTGTTCCCGGTGGGGCATCATCGCGTTCGCATCGTCCCTCGATCAGGCGGGACCGCTGACCCGTACGGTGCGCGATGCGGCAATCATGCTGGGTGGGATGGCCGGTCACGATCCGAAGGATTCGACCAGCGTCAATGTGCCGGTCCCCGACTATGAAGCAAGCCTTGGTGGTGACCTCAAGGGATTGCGGATCGGCGTGCCAAAGGAATATCGCATTGACGGAACGCCGGCGGAGATCGAAGCACTTTGGGACGAGGGTGTGGCATGGCTGAAATCGGCTGGGGCCGAGATTGTTGAGATCAGCTTGCCGCACACCAAATATGCATTACCGGCTTATTACATCGTTGCGCCGGCGGAAGCCTCCTCCAACCTGGCGCGTTATGACGGTGTGCGGTACGGCCTTCGGGTCGATGGCGAGACACCACAGGAAATGTATGAAAATACGCGCGGCGAAGGCTTCGGCGCGGAGGTCAAGCGGCGAGTTCTGATCGGGACCTATGTGCTATCGGCCGGCTACTACGATGCATATTATCTGCAGGCGCAAAAAGTCCGGACCCGGATCCTGCAGGATTTTCAGAACGCTTGGGAGAAAGTCGACGCGATTCTGACGCCGACTACGCCGAGCGCCGCCTTTGCGCAGGGCGAGAAGATGGATGACCCGATCGCCATGTATTTGAACGATGTGCTGACGGTGCCTGCATCGATGGCGGGTCTGCCGGCAATCTCCGTACCGGCTGGTCTGTCCAGTGATGGTTTGCCATTGGGCCTTCACGTTATCGGTCGTCCCTTCGACGAGTCGACGATCTTGAAGGTAGGCCATGCGATCGAAGACGCTGCCGATTTCACAGCAGTGCCGCAGATCTTGGCGGGAGGCGGCTGATGTCGGATTTGCTAACCGGACGCACAGGCGACTGGGAAATTGTTATTGGGCTGGAGGTGCATGCCCAAGTGGTGGCCGACGCGAAATTATTTTCGGGTGCTGCGACCGCGTTCGGTGCCGAGCCGAACGAGCAGGTCAGCTTCGTCGACGCCGGCATGCCGGGCATGTTGCCCGTGCTCAATGAAACCTGCGTTCGGCAGGCGGTGTTGACCGGCTTGGCCCTGAATGCACAGATTAACCTTCAATCGATCTTCGCGCGCAAGAACTACTTCTATCCGGATATGCCGCAGGGCTATCAAATTTCGCAGTATGAAGAGCCGATTGTCGGCGAGGGCGAAATCGTCATCGATCTGCCGGGCGACGAAACGCGGACGATTGGCATCGAGCGCTTGCATCTTGAACAGGATGCGGGGAAGTCGGTCCATGATCGTCATCCGACCAAGTCCTACATCGATCTAAACCGGTCCGGCGTGACGCTCATGGAAATCGTCTCAAAACCGGATATGCGTTCCGCTGAAGAAGCGGCCGCCTACGTCACAAAATTGCGCGCCATCCTACGCTATATCGGTTCCTGCGACGGGAACATGCAGGAAGGATCGCTGCGCTGCGACGCCAATGTTTCGGTGCGGCAGCCGGGCGGGCCGCTGGGCACGCGGTGTGAGATCAAGAACCTCAATTCGATCCGCTTCATGCGCCAGGCCATCGATTATGAGGCCGCGCGGCAGGTTGAGATCATCGAGGATGGCGGCGAGATCAAACAGGAAACCCGCCTGTTTGATTCTGGAAAAGGCGAGACACGATCGATGCGCTCGAAGGAAGATGCGCACGATTATCGGTATTTCCCAGACCCAGACCTATTGCCATTGCGGCTCGAACAAAGCTTTATCGACGCGCTCAAGGAATCGCTTCCGGAACTGCCGGAGGCGAAAAAACAGCGATTTGTGAAAGCGTTCGGCCTTTCCGCATACGACGCCAGCGTCCTCGTCGCGGAGCGCGAAACGGCGGACTATTTCGAGACCGTTGCCGAGGGCCGGGACGCGAAGCTGGCGGCGAACTGGGTTATCTCTGAACTGTTCGGGCGTCTCAACCGATCGGAGACGCCGGTCGCCGAGTCGCCAGTCAGCGCGCATGCGCTGGGCGGATTGATCGATCTGATCGCCGACGACACGATCTCTGGCCGCATCGCTAAGGACGTCTTTGCCGAGATGTTTGAAACAGGCCGCGCGGCTGTCGATATTGTCGAAGAGAAAGGGTTGCGGCAGGTCACGGACACCGGTGCGCTAGAAGCGGCTGTCGATCAAGTGATGGCGGAGAACTCGGATCGGGTCGCCGATTATCGGAGCGGCAATCAAAAATTGCTCGGCTGGTTTATGGGGCAAATCATGAAGGCCAGTCAGGGCAAGGCGAACCCGCAGATGGTCAGCGAATTGCTGCGTAAAAAATTGTCTGACTAAAAAGCTTTAAAGGTCACGATCGTGAACGTATCGATGATGCCGTCGATGCGTTGCACGGTCTCGTTGACGAAGTGTCCGATATCGTCATCTGCACCGATATGAAATTTGGCCAAGAGGTCATACTGTCCTGAAATCGAATGGACTTCGGCGACCTGCTCGATCTCGTCCATGATCTCGCCAGCCACCTGGTAGGCTTGGCCGAGTTGGCATTTAATGAGAACGAAAACGGGTTTCATAATCTCGGCTCCAGCAGTTGAGCTTAGCGGCAAGGCCATTGCTGTCAGTTTTATCAGCGCGGCCCTTGCTTGCAAGCGCGTAATGCATTGAACTTGAGGTGGGCGGAACCGTTCCTTGATCCGTATGTAAGAAGGAGGCGGAAATAATGACTTCGGACTATCCTCGCGACATGATCGGTTATGGCGCGAACCCGCCTGACCCCAGGTGGCCTGGCGGTGCGCGTCTGGCGGTTAATTTCGTGATCAATTACGAGGAAGGCTCGGAAGGGTCGATTTTTGACGGCGAGGATCAGACGGAAATCGGTTTGACCGAAAGTTCCAGCGTTCTGTTTGCGCCGGGTGCGCGGAATCTCGGTGCGGAGTCGATGTTCGAATATGGTAGCAGGGTCGGATTCTGGCGGCTGATGCGGCAGTTCGCGGCGCACGACATGCCGATCACGATATTCGGCTGCGCATTGGCGCTGGAGCGCAATCCCGAGGCGGCCGTCGCCATCCGTGAGGCGGGCCACGACGTGTGCTGTCACGGATGGCGCTGGGTGGAGCACTACAAACTCGATGAGGCGACGGAACGGGAACATGTGCGGATGGCCGTCGAGTCCCTGAAGCGCACCATCGGCGAACGGCCGCTGGGCTGGTATTGCCGCTATGCGCCGAGTGAGAATACGCGGCGGCTATTGGTCGAGGAGGGCGGTTTCCTCTAC
Source organism: Alphaproteobacteria bacterium (assembly GCA_012103325.1). Lineage (GTDB taxonomy): Bacteria > Pseudomonadota > Alphaproteobacteria > UBA8366. Next base: position 93,376 of record WLWY01000008.1, on the reverse strand, counting down.
GACTCTGACTCATATGCCGACGAATTGCCGTACTGGACGGAAGTCGACGGAACACCGCATTTGATTGTGCCCTATTCGCTCACCAACAATGACGTGAAATTCATGCGCGGCTATCTTGCGACTGCGGACGACTATTTCAATTTCGTTAAAGATGGTTTCGATCTGCTTTATCAGGAAGGCGCAACAGCGCCGAAGATGATGTCGATTGGCCTGCACATGCGCATCATGGGGCATCCCGCCCGTGCGGCCGGTCTCGCCCGATTGCTGGACTATATCGCCGGTTTCGACGACGTATGGGTCTGCCGGCGAGCCGATATCGCGCGACATTGGGTCGCACAACATCCCTACTCGAGCTGATATTGCGATCTTCGAGCGCGGGTTTCTTCGGAAATTTGGAAGAATTCAACTATAGATGGCGCAGGTTTCAGGGGTAATGCAAACCTAGCGTATTGTCCCAGCACAGTTTCTTAAGACATGCGGTGCATATTTGGCGGGATCATGAATGTTCTCGCCAAAACCCAACCAGGCGCTGAAAAGCCGGAAAACCCAATAATGGATTCGAGCCGCTATGAGATGGCGCGATTGCTGGCGTTTGCGTTTTGCTCTGCTGATGCACTTGTCGAGACGGAGCCCGATGGCCGCATCGTTTATGCGAGCGGGGCGACCGGTCTTTTGTTTGGCCATAAACCGGATGCCATGGTCGGGGAAACGTTCGAGTCGCTTTCCGCCAAGGAAGATCGCGCGATGCTGGGGGCGCTGCTCAAACGGGTCGCAAATGGTGAGCGCTTTCAGGATATCCCCATCAAGGTCTCTCGTTCGGGAGATTCGGATGCTGTCTTATCCTTGAACGGCTACAGAGTACCGGACTTATCAAATCATTGCTTCGTTACCGCGCGCATTGTCGAAACCGGCCGCGATGTCGCGAATGGTGGCGAAAGGAATGCCGAAACCGGGTTGTTGACCGCGGACGGGTTCGGCGAAAGCGTGAAAGCGCATGTCGAGGATGTCGCAGGAGGCGATAACCAAGGCGAGATGACTTTTGTCGGACTTTCCGGCATGTCGGACCTCAAGGACCGGTTGGGCGACGACGAGCATCAAGGCCTTTTGCGCCGCCTTGGTATCTTCATGAAAGCGGTTTCGCTCGGCGGCGACACCGCAGCGCAATTGGGTCACAACCGGTTTGGTTTGCTGCATAGCCCCGACCTCGACCTGGAAAGTGTCGAGGGGCAGATATCGCAGTTTGCGCGCGACGCGGACCCGAAAGGTATCGGCGTTTCCGTGACGACCCAGTCCGTCGGTGTCGAGACAATGGATCTCACCGGTCAAGATGTCGCGCAAGCGCTGATCTACACGATTCAGCAGGTCGCGCGTGAAGGCGGTAAAGATATATCGAAGATGCTGTCCTCTGACCTCAATGCTCAGCTCAATGAGGCTGCGAACAAGATTGCGCAGGTCAAGACGACGATCGAAACGGGCCAATTCGATGTGGCCTTTCAGGCAATCGTTTCACTGGCAAGCCGGAAGGCGCACCATTTCGAAGCACTCATCCGCCTGAACGATAGCCCGGTCAAAATGAATCCCTTCGAGTTTGTATGTTTCTCGGAGGAGGTGGGGCTGATTTCCGAATTCGATATCGCGATGTGCCGAAAGGTGATCGGCCGAATTACGTCGGCCGTGGAGAGAGGGAGTGTTTTGCCGGTTGCGGTGAATATTTCTGGCTACTCCATCGGGTCCGATGCCTTCGTGAGTGAACTGCGCGAAATGCTTACGGAAAACCCGGAAGTGCACGGATCCATCATGTTTGAAATTACCGAAACGGCGCGCATCGACGATCTAGTGAAAGCGAACACAGCAATTCGCGGTCTTCGCGCGGACGGATTTCACGTCTGTTTGGACGATTTTGGCTCTGGTGAGTCCGCTTTCGAATATCTACGCGAGCTGGAGGTAGATTTCGTCAAGATTGACGGAATGTACGTGAAGGATGCGGCGAAGTCCGAAAAGGACAGGGCTTTCCTCGTTGCGATGTCCGGGCTCTGTCGCGATCTGGGGATTGCAACAATAGCGGAATTTATCGAAGACGAAGAGACACTCGAATTTCTCAAGGAATGTGGCGTCGCCTACGGCCAGGGATACTTATTCCACAAGCCCGACGTTGCTGCCGATCTCTCGGGTAATCTCAACGCGGGGAAGAACCTAAAGCGCAAGGGTGCCAGGGGTTAGATACGCCCCATTATCGCGCGACCCAGCCGCCGTCTACCGGCAATGTATGTCCCGTAATCATGCTGGCCGCGTCACTGGCCAGGAACAAAATGGCCGCGGCGATCTCGTCCGCGTCGGCCAGACGATGCATCGGGGTATTGTCCAGAATGTACTGCAACGTTTTTTCATCTTGCAGCATGCGGTCGGTGAGATTGGTCCGCACGTAAGTTGGCGCTACGGCGTTTACGCGAACGCCCTTCGGTGCCCATTCCACGCCCAAAGATCGGGTCAAGTTTACGATAGCGCCCTTGGTCGCGTGATAGGAGGCGTTTGGGTAAAGTCCGCCGCCGGTCAGGCCCATGATGGAGGCGACCATAACAATGGCGCCGCTTTCCGCTGGAACCATGTGCCGCCCGACGGCGCGCGCGCAGTAGAAATGGCCGTTTAAATTGACGTCCATTACGCGGTTCCAGCTTTCCGTGCTCAAGTCGACGGCGGGAACGCGCAAACCGATGCCAGCATTGTTGACGAGGATATCGATCCGGCCATATCGATCGAAGATGTCGTCTATTACCGAATCCACTTCGTCGTCTTTGGTAATGTCCAAGACATGCGTCGTTGCGCTGTTACCGCCGATTTCGTCTGCGACGGTGCCGGCCGCTTCGCCATCGATATCGGTTACGGCGACAATCGCACCGGCCTGAGCAAGCGCGTGCGCGGTGGCCCGGCCAAGGCCGCTGCCGGCGCCAGTTACGACAGCCACCCGGTCATCGACGCGGCATTGCGCAAGAAAATCGGTCATCTCGAATATCCCTGTGGTGTGTTTTTTACTCGCTCAGCGTATCGAATTCGCGCGCTGTCGCCTACATCGAAGGCGGGTTCGCTTCGATAGCTTTCGTTGCGGCCACGGTATCGACGCAATCCTCATAAGCCGCACCGTGCTGTATCAATCCACCGGACAGGCACGCCTCTCTTAGCCGCTCGAAACCGTCACGCGGAAGGATGGGATTGTGTCCGTATGCGCCCAACGATTTGTAGCGCGCGATACAGGCGGTGAGAACGTCCGGGTCAAGGTCTGGGAAATAGTCAGCGACGCACGCGGCCACTGTCGCAGGCGATTGGGTATGCAGCCATTTCTGCGTCCGATAGATCGCACGCGCCATTGCCTGGATCGTGTCTTGCTTCGATTGAAGTGCTTCTTTGGTTGTATAGAGCGTCGTATAGGAACACGGCCCTCGGCTTGCTGCGGCGTACCAGATATGCCCGATACCGTCGCGGATAAGGTGCTCCGCATAGGGCTGAAAAACTTGGATGACATCGATTGAACCCGCTCGCAGGGCTTCTTCGTTTTCGGCCATGCTTTGATGGGGTAAACGATCGATCTTGTCGGGATTCACGCCCGCGCGCCGAAGGTCGTCCTGCAGACAGAGCCAGGGTGTCGGCACTTCGCTGACTGTCGCGATACGGCAATCTAAAAGGTCTTTCATCGTAAAGTTCGGGCGAGGGTCTCGGCCGATCAGGAAAAACGGATCGCGGGTCACGACTTCCGCGAAACCCACCAGACCGCAGTTCGGATCCTTGTCATGCGTATGAAGAATACGCATGGGCCCGCCCCAGGACACGTCGGCCTCGCCGCTGAGCAGCGCGTTGGCGGTTGTCTCCGGGTCTGAGGACATTTCCAGCCGAACGTCCGCGCCTTCCGCGCCATACGCGTCCAAGGCAACAGCGGCGTAGAAGGGCGTGTAGAATACGGCACGAAAGTTCTCGAAAAGCGTGATTGTCATGACTGCCTAATTTCGTAACTGCATTGACCGCAATATCCTAGCGCGCGCTGCCGGAGTAGGGCGAGACGTCGCGCAGGTCGAGCACTAGGTGGATGAGCGCCGGGCCGTCGTGCGCTATCGCGGCCTTAAGCGTTTCGCCGAACTCTTCGGTCTTGCGGACCGTGAATCCCGCCATCCCATAGCCCACGGCGAGCGCCGCGAAATCGGGGCTCTTCAGTCGCGTGCCAAAGTCCCAGTCGCCGAAGCGCTTGTTTTGTGTCACCAGGATCGAGCCCCAGGCGCTGTTGTCGCAGACAATGATCTTGATTGGCAGGTTCTCCTGCACGATCGCCGCCGCTTCCTGACCCGTCATCAGGAATCCACCATCGCCGCACCAGGCAAAGACAGTCCGGTTGGGGTCGGCGACCTGCGCGCCAAGCGCGCCGGGCACACCGTATCCCATAGCGCCGGATACGGGGCCGAGATTGCAGTAGGGGTGACGGAAGCGGTAGTAGCGATGCATCCAGCGCCCGAATGTTCCCGCGTCGGACGAATGAATGGAATCATCTGGTGCCAGTTCCATCAGCGTCGTGATGACCTGCGCCATATCCACATCGCCGGCGATTTCGACCTCGCCCGGCTCCGCATAGGCTGTTTCGATGGCATGGACCTTGTCGCGCCAGGCAATCCGTTCTGCCGGCGGCTCGACTCCCTCCAGGGACTCGGCCAAAGATTCCATCGCAGGCCCCGCTTGTGCGCAGATCGCGACGTCAACCCGCCAAGGCGAAAACACCGAGGCGTCCGGGTGGATCATGATAATCTTCTGATCGTCACGGAACATCGTGTAGTTCGCCGTGGTCGCGCTGTCTAAACGGCTGCCGATGCTCACAATTAGGTCGCACTCTGCCAGCGCGTCGTTCTGGTAGGGAATCCGATTTAAGGTCAGTTGGCCGAAATGGGCGGGATGCAGATTGTCGATTATGTCCTGTTGCCTGTAAGCCGTCAGAACGCCCGCGCCGGCTGCTTCCGCCAGCTGTTCTAGCTCGGCGCTCGCGTTTTCGTAGGCGATCATTTCGCCGGCGATCAGGATTGGATGTTTGGCGGCTTGGATCAGTTTTGCTGCTTCGGCTACAGCACTTTTCTCAGCGCCGATTTTGACCGGCGCCGCGGGGCGGGGAATATCGAGCTCGCCGGTTTCCCCGTCGAGTATTTCCGTTGAGACGACACAGACTACCGGGCCTGGGCGGCCGCTCACGGCAAGATCCAGAGCGCGCGCAGTCGTGTCTGCCACATCGGCGAAGGAGTTCACATCCAGCACGGCTTTCGCGACTGGTTCGTACATCCGGCGATAGTCGATTTCCTGAAACGACTCCCGCCCACGCAAGCGCTTGGGAATGTCCGCAATGAACAGAACGAAGGGCCGCGATGCCTGCATCGCGTTATGCACGCCGATTGCGGCGTTGGAGGCGCCCGGTGCCCGAGACACGAACATGCAGGTCGGCTTGCGGCGGATCCCCGCATAGGCGTCGCAGGCGAACGCAGCGGATGATTCCAGGCGCGTCGGCACGGAACGAATCTTGTTTTGTACCCGGCTCAGCGCTTCCAGGACCGTCGTATAGGTGCCGCCCGGTACGAAAAAGACTGTGTCGATATCGCGTGACAACAAGGTTGCGACAAGCGCTTCCCCACCGTTCATGGCTCCGTCTGACATGGCGATCCTTTGATTCGAACTGTTACGAAGTGAAATGACCGGAAATTCGGCCGGAATTGTCCGGACAGCTTATACCATCGGGCGGGATCGATGCGAGCCCGGGTCTGCGATTTCGTCTTTGACGGACTGTCTCGGTTTCATCATTCTCCGGACCAACAGGAAGCCATTCAGGTTTGAGGAATAGATGAAAGATCGAAATCTAAGGCCCGCGACGCGTGCGGCGCAGGCGCTGGGATGGGAATGCCCGGAAACGGGTGCCGTTGTCCCACCAATTCACGTCTCCACGACCTTTGCTCGTGATGTCGATTACGAGCTTCCGACGGGAGCCGATTACGCCCGTGACAAGAACCCCTCCTTTAATCAGCCCGAAGCGGTGATTGCCGATCTCGAGGGCGGTGCCGATGCGTTGCTCTTTGCTTCGGGCATGGCGGCCTGCGTCGCGCCGTTTCAAGCCTTGCGCCAGGGCGACCACGTCGTTGCGCCCGACATCATGTATTACGGCCTGCCGAAATGGCTGCGCGGCTTCGGTATGGACCGGGGCTTATCGGTAGACTTCGTGTCGACCGCCGATATGGATGCGCTCGCCGCGGCCGTACGGCCGGATGAAACCAAGCTCGTCTGGGTGGAGTCGCCCTGCAATCCGGTGTGGCGCGTCACGGATCTCGCCAAGGCAGCGGAGATCGCGCATGGCGCCGGCGCCCAACTCGCCGTGGATAGTACCGCCGCCACGCCTGTTTTGACCCGTCCGTTCGAGCACGGTGCCGACATCGTTGTTCACGCTGCGACTAAGTATCTCAACGGCCACTCCGATGTGATGGCAGGGGCGGTCGTCGCAAAATCCCAAGACGCCTACTGGGAGCGCATTGCCGAGCACCGCGCGCTGACCGGTCCGATCCTGGGTTCTTTTGAGGCCTTCCTGCTGACGCGCGGCATGCGTACCTTGTTCTTGCGGGTCAAGGCGGCGTCGCAATCGGCGCTGGCGATCGCGGAATGCTTCGAGGAGCATCCAGCCCTGACCCAAGTGCAGTATCCGGGGCTGCTGGATCATCCGGACCACGAGGTCGCCCAGCGGCAGATGGAAGGCGGTTTCGGCGGAATGCTGTCGTTCCGCGTCAAAGGCGATGCGGACACCGCGCGCCGTGTGGCAGCGTCTTGCAACCTCTTCAAACCGGCAACGTCGCTCGGCGGTGTCGAAAGCCTGATTGAGCATCGCGGCACAGTCGAAGGCCCGGACTCGCTGACGCCGAAGGACCTGCTCCGGCTTTCCGTCGGTATCGAGGATACCGGGGACCTGATCGCCGATCTCGAGCAAGCCCTTACGGCTGCGTAGAGCCGTTGACAGGGTATCGCCTCATCGTTAGGAACTAGCGGCTCCACGGAGGGATGGCAGAGTGGTAATGCAGCAGGTTGCTAACCTGTGAACCTGTAAGGGTTCCGGGGGTTCGAGTCCCCCTCCCTCCGCCACCCTACGCCTTCGGGTGGCAGGCCACCTTAGGGCCTGACGCGCGAAGGCGCTTAGGTGCAGGAGTGTCGACCGAAGCATTGGCTGCGAAAAGATTCTGGTAACAATAAAACTATAGTTGCGCCCCCGTTCGTGCCCAGTTGCAGCAACCCAGTCAGCATCTTACGCTGACCTCAACTAGTCGCGGCGCCTTGCGCGTGCTGCGGAAATTTCGGCTGAGAGGGATGATGGCGACGACAGAGAAAATGCTGACGGAGGAGGTGCGTGCCGGCGAGGGGATCGCGCGCGTGTTGGAGGATGCCGGGATCGACATGGTGTTCGGCATCCAGGGCGGCAATATGGGGCGGGTCTACGACGCGCTCTACGACCATCAGGATACGGTTCGCTGCGTTCTCGTGCGGCATGAGCAGTTGGCGAGTGTCATGGCGGAAGTCTATGGCCGCCTGACCGGAAAGCCCGGCGTCTGTATCGGGCAGGGTATCTTCATGCTGGCGAATGGGTTCCTCGGCACCTTGGAAGCGCATTTTGGCAGCTCGCCGATGCTGTTTCTGACAGATTTCTCCGATGTCGCGCCCTTTACGCAGCATGCGCCGTATCAGAGTGGGACCGGCGACTATGGTGCCGCCGACACGCGCAACGCGCTCGCAGCCATCACCAAGCAGACCGTTGTCGCGCACACGCCGCGCGAGGCCGTGCACGCAACGCAACTGGCGATCAAGCACGCGCTAAGCGGCGAGCGCGGTCCCGTTGGCGTGATTTATCATAGCGCCTGCTTCGGCGGCACCGTCGATCCCGAGGGGCGGCCCGTTCTCTATCCAACGCAGCATTATCTACCGCAGCCGTTGCCTGCCGATCCGGCGAGCGTCGACTCCGCCGCACGTGCCCTGTGCGTTGCCGAGCGACCGGTCATCATCGCTGGCAACGGGGTGCGCGTCAGCCAGGCCTATGCCGAACTGGCTCAATTGGCTGAGCTTGTCGGTGCGCCGGTCGCGACGACGGCCTCGGGCAAGGGTGTTTATCCCGAGACCGGACCGATGGCGCTCGGCGTCTGCGGTAATTTCGGTCAGTCCACAGCGAACACCTATATCGGTCAGGCGGATCTGGTACTGGCTGTCGGCACGCGGCTTGGTCCGGCCGATACGACCAACGAAAATCCGGAACTAATCGACCCAACGCGTCAGACCTTGGTACAGATCGAGATCGAGCCCAAGAATGCCAGCTGGTCATTTCCCTGCGATACGGTCGTCATAGGCGACGCACAGCTAGCGACGGGCCAGATTATCGAAGCCGTGCGCGGTATCGGGGCGCCATCTGCAGCAGCGCTGGATGTCCGCAAGCAGGCGCTCGTCGCGACGCGGGAGGCGGAAGGATTCTTCGACAATCCGCATTACACCTCCGACGCCGTGCCGATCATGCCGCCGCGCGTCTTCAAGGACCTGCACGACGTCATCGACGACGACGCGCTGATTACCTGCGACGCGGGCGAGAACCGGCTTTTCATGACCCATTTCTTCCAGACCAAGGGGCCGGGCACCTTGCTGATGCCGGGTATCGGCGCCATGGGCTATGCGATCCCGGCGGCGCTGGCCGGCAAGCTAGTCGATCCGGACCGGCAGTGTATTGCCGTGACGGGTGACGGTGGTTTCGGTATGGCGATGAACGGCATCATGACCGCGCGCGACGAAAACATCCCAATCGTGACCGTGATCCTGAACAACAGCGCGCTCGGCTGGGTCAAGCACGGGCAGGGCAATCGCACCATCGCCAGCACGTTTGCAGAAATGAATTTCGCGGAAGTCGCGAAGGCCATGGGCGTCAAAGGCATCCGCGTCGAGCAGCCGGGCGATATCACCGGCGCGATTAGGGAAGCGCTAGGTTCCGGCGTGCCGACTGTTGTCGATGTGGTGACCGCTTTCGACGGGTTGTCGTTCCGCGATGTCACGTCGGCATTGACTCAGGGCTAAGGCAACATTCCACCGTCGATAATGACCGTGCGGCCGGTTACGTAGTCCGAAAGGTTCGTGGTGAGGAATTCGACGACGTTGGCGCAGTCCTCGACGGTGCCTTCGCGGCGCAATGGGACGCGTTCCTTGGCCATTTCCGCGCGCTCGCCGAGCCGGCCGGTGCGGATGATGCCGGGGGCAATGGCGTTGACGTTGATGTTGTCGGGTCCGAGCTCCTGCGCCAGCGCGCGGGTATAATGAATGATGGCGGCCTTTGCGGTTCCGTAAGGGTGATAAGCGCCCTTGGCGTCGACGCCGGCGGTTGACGATACCGTCACAATCTTGCCGCCGCCCTGTTTCTTCATATAAGGCGCCACGGCCATGCAGGTGTACATGCAGGTCTTCACATTGATGTCGAGCACGCGCGTCAGCATTTCCTCCGACGTGTTGGACGGTGTGCCCGTTGTCACCAGATCCACCGTATCGTTGGCGCCTTCGCGCGGTGCGCGTTCGTCGGCGAAGGTGACCGTGCCGCCACCGGCATTGCAGACGGCAATATCGATGCGGCCAAGCTGGGCAGCGATATCCGCTATGGCATTCTCGGTTGCATCCCGGTCGGTGAGGTCGACTTCCAGGCTGATGGCGCGAACACCGAGCGCCCCGCATTCTTCCATGACCGTGCCCGCCGTCAATTGTTCGCGCTCGAATTCGTAGACGTTGGCGGCTTTCAAATTACGGTCGATAATGGCGACGTCCGCGCCCAGCCCGGCAAGGCGCAACGCATAGCCGCGGCCGAGGCCGCGTGCGCTACCAGTGATCAGGGCGACTTTGCCTTCCAATTTTCGTTCGCTCATCTCTGTCCTGCTCGAATTATGTCTTTGCGCATCCGGTTTCTGCGCTCAGCTTAGCCATTCTGAGGCGAGTTGTACTACACTGCGGCGAAGCATTGGATGACGGCAGGGAGATTCCAGCAATGGCGTTCAGGACACCGGAGAAGTCGAAACGGCCATATGGCTGGCGAGCACGGATCGGACTCATCGTACCATCGCCCAACACCGTGGCGGAAACGGAGTTTTGGCGCATGGCGCCGGAGGGTGTCACGATTCACACGACGCGCATGTTGTACCGTGCGCAAGAGGTGGAAGACCCGCTAACCGACATGGAACAGTTTTTGCCGCGCGTCCTTGAAGAACTCCGCGGTCTTGAAGTCGATGTTGTCGCGTATGGCTGCACGGCGAGCGCGCTGAAAACGCCATATGAGGAGACCCAAAAGGGGATCGCGGACGAACTTGATCTCCCGACGGTTACGACGATGGGGTCGGTGCTCGAGGCATTCCGGGCGTTGGGCGTTGAGAGTATTGCCGTTGGCTCGCCATACACCGATGCCACGAATGAAGCGGAAAGCCGGTTTTTCGAAAGCCAGGGCCTCACGGTCACGGTGGACAAGGGCGTCAGATTGTTCGAGGGGCAACAGCGTGGGCGGCACATGAACCTGGTGCCGAAAGACGCCGTCGAGGATCTGGCGATGTCCATCGACAGTGCAGAAGCCGACGCCATATTTCTGTCCTGCTCCGATATGGCGACGCTTGGTTCGATCGAGCGTCTCGAAGACAAGCTTGGCAAACCGGTGATCACGAGTGCCCAGGCGACGTTTTGGGGTGCCCTTCGCGCGGCCGGCATCGACGACCGGCTCGAGGGATGCGGCCGGTTGCTGAGAGAGCATTGATGCGTCGGGCCAGTATTCGCGTCGCGCCTCGACGGTGTTATCGTCCAGAGCAAAACTAAAGAGGTATCCTATGGCGCGAATTGCGATTGCGGGCTTTATGCACGAGACGAATTGTTTCGTGCCTGACCCGACGGACTATGAAGATTTCGCGCATCCGGCGGACCGGCCTGGGATGCCGCGCGGCGACGAGATGCTGGTGGAGTTCGAGGAGAAGGGCGCGTCGACTGCCGGGTTTATGGCAGGCAATGACGGCAACCATGAAATTTATCCGTTGTTGTGGGCCAGCGCGACACCCGGCGGGGCGGTCACCAAACGCGCCTATGAAATGATCGCGTCGGAGCTTGTCTCGCGGCTGTCGCAGGCGTTGCCGGTCGAGGGCGTCTATCTCGACCTGCATGGTGCCATGGTGTCCGAAGAGCATGAGGACGGTGAGGGGGAATTGCTGCGCCGCGTGCGCGCCGTCGTGGGCGACGATGTGCCCATCGTCATCAGCCTCGACTATCACGCCAACGTCACTGCCGCGATAGTCGCACATAGCGATGCGATATTACCGTATCGGACCTACCCGCACGTCGATCAGTACGAGACCGGTAAACGCGCGGCGACGGCGATGAAGCGTTTGCTGATCGAGGGACGTCCGAAGGGGAGGGCACTACGGCAACTGCCGTTCCTCCTGCCGCTGAATTTTCAGTGCACTTTGGTGTCGCCTTCCAAGGACATTGTGGAAGCGGCGATGGTGCGCGAGTCGGACGATACGCTTTCGCTGGCTTATCTGGCGGGGTTTCCGCCGGCCGATCTGCGGGAGTGTGGCCCTACGGTCAGCGTGCACGCCTACAGCCAAGAAGAAGCGGATTCGGCAGCTGACGAAATCGCCCAGTTTGTGGCATTGAAAGAAGCCGAATTCGCCGAGCCGTTGCTTCAGCCCGACGAAGCGATCCAAGAAGCAATGCGGATTGCTGCCGGCGCATCGAAGCCCGTCGTCGTGGCCGATACACAGGATAATCCCGGCTGCGGCGGCAGTGCGGACACGGTTGGCATGTTGGCGGCGCTGGTGCGTTGTGATGCGCAAAAGGCGATTTTCGGCGTTGTGAGAGACGATCTCGCTGCAGCGGCGGCGCATGAGGCCGGGGTTGGTGCAGAGATCGAACTGGATTTGGGCGGCCGTACCGACCTGCCAGGCGTCGAGCCGTTCCGCGGCCGCTTCAAGGTCGACGTCGTCAATGATGGTTGTTACCAAACAACCGGCCCGGTTTCCCAAGGCAAGCCCTACGATGTCGGACCCTCGGCGCTGCTCTCAATCGGTGGCGTAAAGGTGGCGGTTAGCAGCCGGCGAGTGCAGGCGCTCGACCGCAGCGTGTTCGAGCATCTCGGCGTTGTGCTCGAAGAGCAGAAGATTATCGTGCTGAAAAGCACCTGCCACTACCGGGCGCATTTCGATCCGATAGCGGAGACGACCTTTGCGGCGCTCGCACCAGGCGGGCATGGCGCCAATCCTGTAGATTTTCCTTTTGAAAAGCTGCGGGATGGCGTGCGGTACTATCCGCTTGGACCTGTGCATGCTGGATGAGGGGATTCCGAACTGGCGGCATTGTTTGCGGCATCGTAAATTTATCGTTAAAGGTGAATAAATTATATTCACAGTTGTTTAAGATGCAATGACTACTTTCCTCGTTCATGGGCTTCCCCAATGGTGAGCGGGTTGGACGATGAGAAAGTCGCAATTGTGCAAATTCGTCTCGTTTGTAGATTGGCTGTCTCCAGCCGCTCTGCTTTTTTTCCCGTTGTTTTTGTTTTCTGCGGCGAGCGCGCAGGAGATTGAGACGCTGAGCTTGTCCTCTGCGGAGCGGGCTGTTCTTGAAAAGCATGGGAAAATACGGCTAGCCGTCGATATCGATTGGGCACCGTTCGAATTTGTCGATTCCGAAAAAGTCTACCGCGGCATGGCGGCCGAATATATTGCTTTGGTCGAGAAGCGGCTTGGCATTTCGTTCGACGTGGACAAGGAACGACCGTGGCCCAAGATGGTCAAGGCAGTAGAAAATCGAGATCTGGATGCGTTTTCGTTGGTTGTCCGGACGCCGCAACGTGACGCATTCGTAAACTTTACGAAGCCCTATATCTCTTTTCCGATGGTCATTGTGACGCTGGACAGTGGACTTTATGTCGATGGTGTCCGCGATTTGAGAAACCGGACGGTGGCCGTCGTTAAGAGCTATGCATCGCACGATCTGATCGCGAAGGACTATCCCGACCTCAAGCTCCATTTGGCAAAGAATGCCCGCGAAGGGCTGGAGGCCGTCTCGCACGGTCAGGCCGACGCATTCATCGGGAACCTAGCGGTCGCAAGTCAGGTTATGCGCGAGTTTGGAGTGACCAATCTGAAAATTTCAGGGCAGACCGAGTACCGCTTCGAGCTTGCCATGGCGGTTCGAAAGGACTGGCCGGCACTCATCCCGATTCTTCAGAAAGCGTTGGATTCGATCACCGACGAGGAACGTGACGCGATCTACAATCAATGGATCCGCGTTAAGTTCGAAGAGACCGTCGATTACCGGATTATCCTGTCCGTGTTGGGCGTCGGGACAATCATTGTCTTGATAACCTTGTTCTGGAACAGGCGCTTGAAACGAGAGGTCGAGCAAAGAAAAGCTGCGGAGAACCATATTCGCGCGCTGTTCAACAATGTCGTCGACGGCATCGTTTCGTTCGATGAGAACGGTGTCATCAACCGTATCAATCCGGCAGGTGAGCGGATATTCGATTTCTCGAAAGATGAAATTGTGGGCGAGAATGTCGTCAAATTCATACCCGCCGCGAAAGAGTGTGTCCTGATTGATGCGGGCGCCGGACCGGGGGAATCGGAACTCGAAAAGAGTATCAGCATGGAAGTCGAAGGGCGTCACAAGGACGGCACGGAATTTCCGCTCGACTTCGCGATATCGAAACTCAGCGTTCAGGGGACGAGTATGTCCGTCGGCATTTTCCGGGACATTACGGACCGCAAGGAAGTAGAGCGCCTGAAATCGGAGTTCGTATCGACGGTCAGCCACGAACTCCGCACGCCGCTGACATCGATCAAGGGGTCCCTCGGGTTGATCACCCAAGGCGCGGGAGATCAAATTCCCGACCAATGGAAAAGCATGATCGATATCGCGTACAGGAACAGCGATCGTCTCACGCTTCTGGTCAACGATATTCTGGATATCGAAAAGCTCGACGCAGGACTGATGACATTTGAAATGGCGCCGATATCGATTCGGGAATTTATCGAGGAAGCCGTCGAAACGAACAAGGGCTATGGGGAGGAAAGAAAGATCGGCATGAAGATTGTGTCGTCGGCGCCGCTAGCGATGGTTGAAGGAGACCGAAACCGTCTCATGCAGGTCATGGCGAATATTCTTTCCAACGCGGCCAAATTTTCACCGGAGAATACGGATGTCGAGCTATGGGTCGAGGCGCGTGATGACTCGGTCATCATCTGCATAAAAGATTACGGTCCTGGCATTCCCGAAGAGTTTCAAAGCAAACTTTATGATCGCTTTACCCAGGCCGATAGTTCCAATACGCGGGTAAAGGGTGGCACGGGCCTGGGCATGAGTATCACGAAAACGATTGTCGAAGCGCATAGCGGCGACCTCCGTTTCGAAACTGGCCCGAATATCGGGACAACGTTTTTTGTAGAACTACCTGCTTCGGGTCGAGCGGATCAAAGCAATTCAGATGCGGAGCCCACTAAACTGGGCAGGGAAGACGACCACGTGATGGAAGTCGCGCTAGGCGATTGAGGATACGCCGCCGCAGCGCGCAAACAAAAGGCATCAGGGCTTCAGCGTTTTAACGAAAAAGTCGACCGTGTCGCGAAGCGCCTGACGCTGCGACGCGCGCGTGCCATAGAGGCTGGCACCCCGTGAGCCGCACTTCTTAAACGCGGCGACAACCGTTTCCGCCCAACTCAGGCCCTTTTCTGAAAAGTCGCCAAACTCGTGGTAGCCTTCTGCGTTGATAGTGCTCGTGCCACAGCCGTTGAAGGTTGCGGCACGGCTCAAATAACGGTCCTGAACCTTGACGAAGCCGTGGCCCGCATCCGGATATACTTTGAGCGTTGCCGGCACGCCGGCCTTTTTCAGTTTCGGCATATAGGCTTTGCAGAACGCGGCGGGCGTGTAGTCGTCGTTTCGGCCGGCGAGGAACAACATCGGGCTGCCGGTCATATCGACGACTGCCCGGTGCGAGCCGCAGCTTGGATAGACGGGCAGATGCGCGGCGAATTTCAGGTCTTTACCGAGAACTGCCTCGACCGTCCGGCGGTCGGCGGTTTCGATCGAAACGATGCCGCCGAAAGAATAGCCAGTGACGCCGATACGTGCGGGATCGACTTTGTCGTGGGCCGCGAGAGCTTTGAGTGCCATCAAGGCATCGACGATGCGCGCGGCTTTGGAGAGTTTCCGCTGATCGCCGCTGGTGCCGCCGATGTTACGCCCATCATAGCTGTTAGCGATGAAGCCGCCGATGCCCGCATTAAGCAAGGCGGGTACGACGATATCCCACCAGGGCTGCAAATTCAGCGGGTGGCCACTGCCATGCTGTAAGACGACCACAGGGAAGGGGCCTTCGCCATCGGGAAGGCGCAATTTGCCGGACAATTCAGTGCGCGAGAGGGCCCACTTCCCTTGATAGATGTCGGCGATGCTTTCCGGCGCATATCCGGAATAGGTCACTGTCTCGGTGGCTCCGGCGACGCTCGGCGAGAGCAGAATACAGCCTAGGATGAGGGGAACCAAGGCTCTGAAGATAATCGATTCCATTGCGGCAACTCTTGTAAATGTGCCCAGAGTGGAAGCGTGCTGCGGTAATTGCGTAGGTTGCAATGCGGATGTTATGGCGGAATCTGTGGCAGGCGCAAGGACCGCCATTCCGCCATCCGCAATCTCTAATTAATTGAATTTTTTCCAATTTGCCGTAAAACCGCGGGAGATCAATTGTCTTCCCTGCATAGGTTTGACGGAGGACGGATATGGGTTCGCCCAAGCACACTACCGATCTCGATACCAACTACACGGTCGACCAGGATTGGGATGGTTATACCGCGCTCGAACACGATACGTGGCGACGGCTTTACGCGCGCCAGTCGGCTTTGTTGCCAAATCGCGCGTGCCCGGAATTCCTCGCCGGCTTGACGAAACTGGATTTGAATGATGGGGGAATCCCGGATTTCCGCCGGTTGAATGAAAGTCTAAAGGCGCTGACCGGCTGGGAAGTTGTCGCGGTTCCGGATCTTGTGCCGGACGCGGCATTCTTCAAGCTGCTGGCCAATCGTCAATTCCCTGCGGGCCGGTTCATGCGCAAGCCGGAAGAAATGGACTATCTCAGCGAGCCAGATGTCTTTCATGACGTCTTCGGCCATGTTCCGATGCTCACCCATCCCGTCTTCGCCGACTATATGGAAGCATACGGCAAGGGCGGTCTGCGCTCGCTTGAGTTCGATGCGCTACACCATCTGGCGCGGCTTTACTGGTACACGGTGGAGTTCGGCTTGATGCACGGCCCCGATGGGCTTCGCATCTATGGCGCCGGTATTCTTTCGTCGCGTACTGAGAGCGTTTTTTGCCTGGAAAGCGCGTCACCCAACCGTATCGCATTCGACCTGCCGCGGGTCATGCAGACCGATTACCGCATCGACGATTTCCAGCAGACCTATTTCGTCATCGACTGTTTCGAGCAGCTGCTGTCGGAATCCTACAAGGATTTCCAGTCAATCTATGAAGCCCTTGAAGGCGCAGTGACCTATGCGCCGGATCATGTATGCGAAAGCGACTCTGTTTTGAATCACGGGACGCAGTCCCACGCTACGTCTGCAGTGCCGAAGTAAAGCAAGGTGGGCCTACCTGCGATGCGCGTAGGCGGGTATAGCCAAATACTATGGTTGCGTTAGTATGCGAGTCGTCACAACCAATTTTCCGACCCGTAATATCAGAAAACAAAAAAAAACAGGGAGAATAGAATATGTTTAAAAGGATCCTCGTCGCTGCGACAGCGGTCGCGGCGTGCTTGGCGGTGTATCCCGCGCAGGCTCAGGATGGTTCGTACGTCATGAAGCGCATTAAGGAGCGCGGTGTCATCAATATGGGACATCGCGAAGCTTCCGTGCCCTTCTCCTATATCGGCAAGGACGGCAAGCCGATCGGCTATTCCGTCGACATCTGCCTTGGCTTCATCGACAAGATCAAAGAAGCGATCAAGATGCCGGACCTGAAGATCAAGTACGTTCCGGTAACCTCGCAGACGCGGATTGCCTTGATGGCCAACGGCACCATAGATCTTGAATGCGGTTCGACAACAAACAACCTGACCCGCCAGAAACAGGTCGATTACCTCGCGGTAACCTTCATCACCGGCACCAAGCTTGGCTCCAAGAAGGGCTCTGGCATCAAGGAAATCGAAGATATGGACGGCAAGGTCATCGCCTTGTCGCTCGGCACGACCAACGAGAAGGCGGTCAAGCGTGTAATGAAGGCGAAGGGCATCAATATCAAGATCGTCTCGGTCAAGGATCATCCGCAAGCCTGGCTCGCGGTCGCGACTGATCG
Source organism: Alphaproteobacteria bacterium (assembly GCA_012103325.1). Lineage (GTDB taxonomy): Bacteria > Pseudomonadota > Alphaproteobacteria > UBA8366. The sequence goes on along the minus strand of WLWY01000008.1, from coordinate 75,985 downwards.
CGCTGATGCCTATGCGACGGACGACGTGCTACTTTATGGATTGATGAGCAAGTCCAAGGATCCGACCAAGTATCAGGTAACCGGCCGGTTCCTCTCCTACGATCCGTACGGGATCATGGTGCCTCGCAACGACAGCACCTATCGCCGACTGGGCAATGTCATGCTGGCCGACATGATGCGCGATGGCCGTATGTTGAAGCTTTACAAGAAGTGGTTCGACCCTGGACCCACCAATATCCAGATGCCGGCGAGCGCAACGCTGCGGAAGGCGTTTGAAATCCAGGCGCTGCCGCACTAGCCCCACGCCAATTATCCGGGCGGACCGGTGGTTATATCCACCGGTCCGTTTCGTGGGCTTGCGCGTGTAAAGTCGGGCGATGGAGGGGGGCGTCATGAATTATAATTGGGACTGGAGTGTTCTTTTCTGCTTCGTGGAGGATCCGGTAAGCAGTTGTACTCAGCCCTTTTTTTATTGGATTGTCTCGGGTTTCGGTTGGACGATCAGTGTTGCGGCCGCAGCTTGGGTCATCGCTTTCTCTCTCGGTTCCGTTATCGGTGTCCTGAGAACCGTTGAAAATCCGTACCTGCGCGGTTTTGCGACAGTGTACGTCACGATCTTCCGGAACATTCCGTTACTGGTACAGATGTTCCTATGGTTCTTCGTATTCCCGGAGCTGCTTCCGGATGAGGCTGGGAAATGGGTGAAGCGCGGCATGCCTCTGCCGGAATTTTGGACGGCCGTTGTTTGCCTCGGGACCTACACGGCTTCCCGGGTCGGTGAGCAGGTCCGGGCCGGTATCGAAGCGATAACGCAGGGTCAGCGCTATGCCGCAATGGCGATGGGGCTGCGGCCCGTCCAGGTCTATCGCTACATTTTACTACCGGTTAGCTACCGGATCATTATCCCGCCCCTGACCAGTGATTTCCTGGGCGTCTTCAAGAATTCCTCGCTTGCGCTGACCATTGGTGTGCTCGAGCTGACGGCGCAGACCAGACAGATAGAAGAATACACTTTCCAAGGTTTCGAGGCCTTCACGGCCGCAACGCTTCTATACATAGTTGTTACTGCAATCGTCATGGCCGTAATGCGTGTTGTCGAGGGCAGGGTCGTTATCCCCGGCATGATCTCGTTGGGAGCGAAATAGATGTTCGAAAACTTCGATTTCGAGATCATCGTCACGTCTATTCCGTTTCTAATCGAAGGTATGGGCCTGACACTGCTCCTGACCGTGCTCGCGATTGTCGGGGGTTTGGCGTTGGGGACCGTTCTGGCACTCTGTCGTCTCGCGCCATACAGGTGGCTGTCCCTTTTCGCTGGTTCTTACGTAAATTTCTTCCGCTCCATGCCGCTGATCCTGGTGATCTTCTGGTTCTACTTCCTGGTGCCTTTCATCGTCGGCCGTCCGGTTGGCGGATTCTATTCGGTATTGGTCGCCTTTATCATGTTCGAGGCGGCCTATTACTGCGAAATCATGCGCGCCGGCATTCAAAGCGTTCGCCAGGGGCAAGTCCATGCGGGGCAGGCGTTAGGCCTCACCTATCGGCAGAATATGCGTTATATCGTGCTGCCGCAGGCGTTCCGGGCGATGATTCCAATCTTGCTGACGCAAGCCATAATCCTGTTCCAGGATACGTCGCTCGTCTACGTCGTCGGATTGCGGGATTTCCTCGTGGCGGCCGACATCGTCGCCAATCGCGACAACCGCCTGATGGAAATGTTCCTGACCGTTGCGCTGGTCTATTTCGTGATGTGCCTCGCGGGTCAACTCGGTATTCGAAAAATTCAAAAGAAATTCGCAACGGGTTGAGATAGGGGAGCCCGCGCCATGCCCATGATCGAAATGTCCAGCGTCAATAAATGGTATGACGACTTTCAGGTCCTGAAGGACTGCTCCACGCAGGTCGCGAAGGGCGAGGTGGTTGTCGTCTGCGGCCCATCGGGGTCGGGCAAGAGCACGTTGATCAAAACCGTCAACGGGCTGGAGCCGTTCCAGGAGGGGACAATCACCGTCGACGAGATTTCCGTCGGCGATCCGGCAACCGATCTGCCGCGCCTGCGCGCCCGCATCGGCATGGTGTTTCAGAACTTCGAACTCTTCCCCCATCTCAGCATCATGGAGAACATCAAGCTAGCCCAACTGAAAGTCTTGAACCGGACTGACGACGAATCCGCGAAGCGCGGCATGGAACTGCTCGACCGCGTCGGTCTCGTCGATCAGGCGGATAAGTTTCCGGCCCAGCTCTCCGGCGGCCAGCAGCAGCGCGTCGCCATCGCGCGCGGCCTCGCCATGGACCCCATCGCGATGCTGTTCGACGAGCCGACCTCGGCCCTCGACCCGGAAATGATCAACGAGGTGCTCGACGTCATGACCGCGCTGGCCGAGGATGGGATGACGATGATGGTGGTTACCCACGAAATGGGTTTCGCCCGCCGCGTCGCCCACCGGGTCATCTTCATGGATGAAGGTCGGATCGAGGAAGACTGCACCAAGGACGATTTCTTCGGGACCGCGCGCGGCGAGCGGGCGCAGGAGTTCCTATCGAAAATCCTCACCCATTGATGAGGCGCCTGGCAGCAAAATTGTGAGGACCGGCGCGAAGAAGGTATCCTATCTTCATGGGCGTAAGCACTCCGATCTCCGCGCGCGTTGTCCGCGGGCTCATTGCGGTCGAGGCTCCGACATGGGGGCTCGCCTGTTTGATTTATGCCTGCTGGCTGCTTCTGATCTGGTTCCATGCCCAGATCCCATGGTGGATCCTGTTTCCCGCCGGTACCTACGTCACCGCCTGGCATTTCAACTTTCAGCATGAAGCCGTGCATGGCTGGCGCTCGATCCCCGGCTGGCTGCGGTGCGCCATCGTGTGGCCGCCGCTCGGCATGTGGTTTCCGTTTGAGATCTACCGCCGCAATCATGCCATCCACCATCGCAATGCGCGGCTGACCTATCCCGGGCAGGACACGGAAACGCTCTATCACAAGGGGGAAGACTGGAGCCGCTATCCCGCGCTCTGGCGCGGCATCCTGATGGCGAACCAGACGCTGATCGGCCGGTTGGTGCTGGGACCCTTCATTCGCTGGTGGCGCCTGCTGAAGAACGACATCGCGCCGGTGCTTCTCGGACGTTCGGACGATATGTGGATTTGGGTTCGGCATGTCATTGCGATGGCCGTCATTCTCTGGTTCGTCCTTTCGGTCGCCGGAATGCCGCTATGGCAGTTTCTGGTGTTCTTCGTTTGGGGCGGCATGTCGCTTGGGATGCTGCGGCCGTTCCTGGAGCACCGCTGGGCGGACAAACCCTATGAGCGGATCGCCAGTGTCGAGTCGAACTGGATATTCGGCCTGTTGTTTCTATGGAATAATCTTCACATCGCGCATCATTTGCACCCGACAATCCCCTGGTTTCAATTGCCGAAGTTTTACCGCGACCATCGCGACGCGCTTCTTGGGCTCAACAACTATTATGTTTTCAAGGGGTACGGAGAACTGGCGCGCCGGTATCTTTGCAAACCGACATTCGTGCCGAAACATCCGGAGGTCTGACGCTTGAGCCAACTGACCATAAAACCGGTAACGGGCAATATCGGCGCCGAGATCGAGGGCGCCGATCTGTCGATGCCGGTCGATCCGTCCGTGGCCGAGGCGCTACGGGACGCGCTTTGGTCCTATCAGGTGCTGTTTCTTCGCGATCAGCACCTGGACATCGCACAGCTAAAACAGGTGACGGCACTGTTCGGCCCCTTACAGCGCCTGCCTTATGTGGAACCGCTGCCGGACGATCCGCTGGTGATCGGCGTGCAAAAGAAGGCCAGCGATAAGAATGTCGGAGTGTTCGGTGGCAACTGGCATTCCGACTTCAGCTTTCTGGAGCACCCGCCGGCCGGTTCCCTGCTAAGCGCGGTGCAGGTGCCCGAGATCGGCGGCGATACGGTCTGGTCCAATCAGATCGCGGCCTATGAAACGCTGCCTGACGACTTGAAGCGGGCCGTCGAGGGCCGCGCGGCGATCCATGTCGGTAAACCGCATGGCGTCAAGTTCGCGCCGAAAGGCAAACAGCGTAGCACGATCAAGATGGTGCGCGGCGATCCGGAAGCCGACCGTGAAACAGTTCACCCCGCGGTGCGGGCGCATCCGGAAACCGGGCGCAAGGCGCTGTTCGTCAATCCCGTCTACACCTCCCGGCTGGATGGGATGATGGAAGCGGAGAGCGAACCGATACTGGACCGGCTGTTCTGGCACGCGACCCGGCCGGAATTCAGCTGCCGGCACCGCTGGCGGGCAGGGGATCTGGTGATATGGGACAACCGTACGACCCTGCATTTTGCGGTCAACGATTATGACGGGTCCGACCGGCTGTTGTATCGGACGACCTTTTCCGACGAACAACGCCCGCACGCTTGAAATCGGCGGACGTCGGCAAGATATGTTTCCGGTACCAGTAACCAGGAGACCATCATGACGGCACAGAACAAACCGCGGCTGATCGGCTTCAACCATATCGCCCTCGAAGTCGGCGATATCGACGAAGCGCTCGATTTCTACGGCCAATTGTTCGATTTCAAACTGCGCAGCAAGAGCGAAAACGCGGCGTTCATCGACCTCGGCGATCAGTTCATCAACTTCTCGAAAGGCCGGCGCCAGGCCGCTGACGATGCTCGGCATGTCGGGTTCGTCGTCGATGACAAGGAAGCCGTCCGCCAACGGCTGGACAACCTCGCCATAGAAATCTTGCCCGGCCGTTTTCTGGATTTCCTCGACCCCTGGGGCAACCGCATCGAGATCATTGGATACACGAATATCCAGTTCACCAAGGCGCCGCATGTTCTGCGCGGCATGGGCCTGGAAGGGCTCGAAAAGAACCAGAAGGCGCTCGACGAGCTTGCCGAGAAGGGCATGGCGCCGAATTGATCGTGCGCGAAATAAGGCGAATTCAAGAATCTATTTCCATTGTGATGCCCATCACATCGCTTGCTCGTGTTCCTTGGCATGAAGGATCAGGGGTAATGGGGAGATGTGTGAGGAAATGGGACAATGGAAGCCGAAAGAATCGACGCGATCAAGGCGATCATAGGTCAAATTGACAGCCTTAGTGTTGCGGTCAACAGCCACTTGGAAGCATTTCGCAGCAAGGCGGAAGAACAAGAGGACGACGATACGGAACAGCATCTGGAATTCGCCTTCGCGGAACTGCGCGCGGCGTGTCATGAGCTGTCCGAAGTGACCAAGTGCGCGAGAGAACACGCCTGAACGCATCCGGCCGCCCCGGATAGGAAAGGCAATCGCAACGGACGTCGCTTGACCCCCGTGATTGGACAAGCTTGCCGTAGATTTCCATGTTGGGTGTTTCCAGATCCTGGAAGCGGTTCAGCGCAATATCATCGCGTCTTACCTCGTGGAAAAAAATCCTGCAACGGTGAGGGAGGGGCCTCCCGCCGCAACAGGAAATCAAAGGCAAAACAAGCGTCTTTTTTTGTTATTCGTTCGCCCCGCCCATTGGGCCAGGCGACATTCTCAGCGACCGCAAATTTGTCTCCACCGATTGGCGGCACTTTATCCATGGTCGTATGGGGGCGTAAGTTGGGTATTTCCCTGTCGGGGATTCTACGTACAGATATGTAAACGGCGCGTGCGAAAGCCGGCCTTCCGCGAACGTAAGGAAGAGCAGAACTGCAATTAGCCGATGAGCGCGATGCGATCGAAGCGGCAGGAGTCGCGAACCGCGTTCAAATACTCGCCTCGTTGCGCAAGGCGTCCGACCGCTAACTGACCTTTTCGAGTGCTAGCGGCACGCCGTTGCCGCCGGCAAGGCGCCGTTTGTAGCGGCGGGCATAGCGCTGCACGTCGTAGGTCTGCCAGGCCTCGGCCAGTTCGTGTTCCGCAATACCGGTTACCTTCTCGACCGCGCTGGCCGAAATCACCGGCTCTTCCGAGAACTTGATGACCCAACAGAGCGCTTCCCAACCGGTTTTGCCGTCGAGGCGGGGCTCGCCTTCGACCAAACCGTCGCCCTCGGGCGCACCGGTGACCTCGACGCCGTTCCAGAAAGCGACGCGGTCTCGGATGACGGCGGACTGGGGATAGGGGGCGGCATAGTGCCAGGCGGCGCCCGCGTTGGTCTCGCCGCCGACAGTGACGTTGAAATAGGTGGCGATCCCTTTCCAATGGCAATAGGTGGGGCGCGTCTCCCTGTCCTCTGCCAGATATTCCGGATTTACAGCGCTCAGCGGAAAGTAGGCATTGCCCTCCACAACTGCGATGTCGTCGCTTTCGGCGATAGTGACGCCGTTCCAGGTGGCTTTGGCCATGATAGAATCTCCTCCGGTCGTGTTTCTCGAGCGCCCATGAAGGGCGTGTTTGCCGTCGCTAAATCGCACCGCCGCTTTATACGGATATCGGAAGCCGGGGATTTGACGTCAATAGCTGGCGACATATCGGACGTACACGGGTGCGCTCCCTCGCGGCCGCGTCTATGCTGAATTTGCGCGCCCGTTGCGCAACGGACGACGAATGAGGGATCGAGAATGACGGTGACAATCAGCCAGGTCGAAGTATTCAACGTCGGCATGCCGCTGGTCGGCACGTTTACGAGCGGTGGTGTGCCCAACGACACCACATGGTGTGTTGTGGTGCGGGTTACGGATGCAGACGGTGCGGTCGGCATCAGCAGCATCGACCCCTCCAACAAGGCCAAACCGCCGAATACCGCGCCGGAACTGGCCGCCGCCATGCGGGACGTGATTGGCCCAGCGCTGATCGGCGAAGTCCCTGGCAACGTGAACCGGATTTTCGAAATCGGGTCCAAATTGACGCCGTCGCAGCCCGGCGCCGTCGCCGGCGTGGAACTCGCCTGTATTGAGCTTGTTTGCCGGCGACGGGGTATCGCGCTGCACGATTACGTCGGCGGTGCCGTCCTCGACCAGATGCTGTTCAACGGTTGGATCGGTGAGTTGCCCGCTGACGAAGCGGCGGCCGAGGCGAAACGCTGGCAGCATGCCGGTTTCAAGTCGGTGAAAATTAAGGTCGGCAGTGGCGTCGCCAAAGATAGCGACCGGGTCGTGGCGGTACGCGATGCGGTCGGTTCGGACATGAAGCTACGCATGGACGCCAACCAGCAATGCGATGTGAGACAAGCGTTGGAATTGTGCCGCGCCGTTAAGTCCTGCGACATGCAATTGTTCGAGCAGCCGACGCCGAAAGACGACCTTGAAGGGTTGGCGCGGGTCCGAAGGGAAGGCGGGCTTCCCATCATGGCCGATGAATCGATCAGCGATCACGCCAGCCTGGTTCGGGTTATCAAGGCGGATTGTTGCGACTTCGTGAAGTTCGGCATCAAGCAGGCTGGTGGCCTGTTGCCGTCCGCGCGCATGTTGGCAACCGCCGAGGCCGCAGGGCTCCCGGTTGTTCTGGGACACGGGTTCGGGCTCGATCTCAGCACGATGGCGGAGATCATGCTCGGGGCGACGTCGCGCAACATCGTCCCCGGACTGGAGTGCGTGGGGCCGCTCAAGGTGGTGGATACGGTGGCCACGAGCCGGCTCGATATCGGCAGCGGCAGCATTGCGCTGCCATCGGGACCGGGCCTCGGCATCGATCTCGATGAGGAGAAGCTTGCGCGATACAGCGTGGCAGAACCGAACTGAGCTGCGCCAGGGTTCTATGGTCGGCTCAACCTCACCCAGCTTCTTCCCGCAATTCCGGCTGCCGTTTTACGTCAGGGACGGATTGTCCGGGAGGTTGGCCGATACCTCTTGCCACGTATCGCCGTTTGTCAGGACGTTCACGACTTCTTTCAGCGGTCTGCTAAAGCGCGTCTCGAAAATGCGCTCTCCGGGGCCGGAGGGTTTGAAGGGCAGATGCTCCGCCGGTGGCGCGAACTTGGCATCCAGCCCCGCCCAATTTCCGCGCGCGTCTATGCGACACCACCCGTGCGGTTCGAGATAGACCGAATTCAGACCGTGCAGGCAATAGCTTCTCTGCGTTAGCTTCATTCGCTGATAAATCAACGCGCACGGGATTCCGTTTGCCCGTAACAACGCCGCAAGCAGATGGCTCTTGGCAAAGCAAAACCCTGTCTTGTATTTCAAAACATCGGAGGCCCGGCAGGTAATCGGATTCAGCTGGTAATCCACCGAGTGCTTGATGTCGTCGCGAACGAACTCAAAGCACGCGCCTACGACCGCTTCATCGTTTTGCCCCAGCGGGCCCGCCAGCGCCGCCGCTTGCGCCGCCACGGAGGGTTCTTGCCAGTTGATATAAGGGCTGTTTTCCAGGAACTCCTGCATAACGGGCAATCCTATAGAGCAATGATGTCCCTATCTGCAATGGTGCAGTTTCGCGCTTTCAAATTGGGCGGAGAAGGGAGCTATGACGGTGAGAAGTAAATCGGTTTGGACGTACCCCTCTGTCTTGCTGTGGGTGGTCAGGAACCATGCTATCCGCTTCGACCCAGAAGCCTCTTCAGTTCCGCATTCGGAAAAACGAAGTCCTTCCGGCTGCCCGCGCGCATGCGCGAAGAGAAATCATGGAACATTTCTATCGCCGGACGATATGCCACCACCATGCCGACGAAATCCCGATTCAATGGCATGAGACCTTTGCTGGCGATATCCTCGACATTCGACAGCAGCGCTGACGCCACCGCGGCCGGTTGTGTGGACGGCGACCCATAGCGCTCCCGTATCGCGGTCATTTCCGGCTCGGTCAGGTCGGTGTACCAAGAAAACAACTGAGAGAGCAGACAGTAGACGAGGCTACCGTCGTCGTAGTGGCTGTTCGCCACGAAGAATGATGATTCCGGTTCGGTCAGCTCGAACTCCAGGTCTAGCGCTAGCCCGAAATCCGAAAGATACATTCGTCTGCCGTCTGTCAGGATATTATTGCGTTGCACGTCGAAATGGATGACGCCGTTGGCCTGTAGGAAGTGTATCACATCGGCCATTTCTTCGAAGAACTGGACGAAATTTTCGCCATTGTTCTTGAGCCACGCGGCCGCCGTCGCGGGAAAGAATTCGAGAAAGAGCAGCATTTCCGAAGTCGCATCCGACCGTGCTTGCCTGAACGTTCCGATGTCCGCGTTGCTGGCCCAGTACTCGACGTGGCGCGCCAGCCGCGCCGCGCTCATGTCGTCGGATGAGTCCGACCGGGGGACGATACGGTGGTCGTACATCAGGGGAAAGTTTTCAATCGCGCCATCCAGCACCCAATTCGTCGTCTTGATGTGGGTGAACATTTCTCTAAAGGCGCCGAAACCGGCGGACCCGACGCCGTAGTTGTAATAGATTGGCAGCTGAAAGTGATTCCTCGTCGACCGTACATCCGCCATCTCCCGATCGGTGATGGGAATGCGCTTCACAAAAACCTTCAGGCCGCCCACATCGATGACCTGATTCCGCCCCCATCCGGTGCTGTGCGGCAGGGACGCTAGATGGTCCCGCAGCTGGTTGTCGCTGTAGCGTGCAAGTTGCGTACTGATATGAAAATAGCGCTTCCGGCGCTCATCGGGAGGTGTGTTCATACAGCTATTCGATCCTGCCGGTTACCGTGACGGCCCGCCGGCGTCTTTCGTCCCAAGACATCCGCGCCTGCCATCATGGTTTCGGCACCACGTCGAAGGCGACGATCATCCGTTCCTCGTCGGCTTGAAATGGTATGGTCCGGTGGAAAAGGGAAGAGGGAAACAGCACGATGTCGCCAGTTGTTGGGCTGTGCCGCTTCTTGGGGTGGGCGTCGTTCAGGACCGGATAGTCGTAGCCCCATAAGGAAAACTCGATCGCGCCCTGTTCCTGATCCTCGAAGGCCGGCACATGCACGTAGAAAACGCCGCTCAGCCAGCCGCTCGCATGGATATGGGCGTTCTGGTGCCCGTCCTTCAACAGACGGACGAACCAGGCCTTGAGCGAGAAATTTTCGGGAAACCGCGTGATGAAAGCGCAGTCTTCTGCCGCGAACTCGGTCCGGTAGGCCGCGATCTTGTCCAGGACGATCCGCTTGAGCTCGGCCAGCCGCCCCGTCGGGTCGTCGAACAGGATCGATGGCGTCTGAAATCCGCCGATGGTGGATTTTCGGTGCGGCTCCCAGACCGCATCGCGGCTCTTCAACTCTGCGGTCAACTGCCGCAGGAAACCGTCGACATCGTCGACGCTATCGAAATTCTTATATGCACGGACGAAATCCAGCGGACGCGGACAGAAGCGGTGCGGATCGGCCCGGTCGAGCTGATGAGACGCAAAGGCGTTGATTGTTGCGGCGCGGATATTCGTTTCGTCACCGTCCGGGAAATCCCGCGGGGTTTCGAAAAACGCCTCGTAATCCCCCAATGCGAACAGGCATTCCAGCCTCCTGGCCCGGCATAGCGGTGTGTCGACCGCTTCGAACGCTGCGAGCGCGTCCTCGAAACGCCCAAGTTTCATCAGTGTGCTGCCGAGATTGATGCGCGCTTCGCCGACCTCGGGATCGATCTCGATGGCCGTGTGATAACTCTCGACGGCCGCGTCGAGTTGCTCGAGATACTGTTGAGCGATCCCCATATTCACATACGCCTCGGCATAGTCCGGCTTGATCGCAAGCGCGTCTCGATAGCTGACGACTGCCGCCTCAAGTTGCCCCAGACTGCGTAACGCGGTGCCGAGATTGAAATGCGCCCCCGCATAATCGGGCCGAATCGCGAGCGCCTTCCGGTAGTGTTCGACGGCCTCGTCTAGACGCCCAAGGTCACGCAGGGAAACGCCGAGATTGTTGTGCGCCTCGGCGTAATCGGGTTCGATGGCGACGGCCCGGCGATAGCTTTCCACCGCAGCGGCCAGTCGCCCCAATGCCTGCAGCGCAACGCCCAGATTAACATGCGTTTCCGAGTTGTCGGGGTCGATTTCAGCCGCCTGCGATAGCAGATCGGCGGCCGTTTCCTTGTTTCCCGTCTGCAGACTCAACACGCCCAGCAGATGCAGGGCGCCGGGCTGGTTCGGCTCGGCATCCAGTATGCGCCGGTAGATGAATTCCGCCTGTGACAACTCGCCTGCATTGTGATGCTGCAGTGCGAGTTCCAGGGCTTCGTGTAACTGCATGCCCGCGCAGTCTCCAGCCTATGATTTGCTCAACCTAGACGAAGTTACAGCCTAAGTTTTCAGCTAACTATGAATTATCTAGATTTTTTTTTCGTTTTTGACCAAGAATGTTTTCCACTCAGTATTGGTTGTCGGCGACTTATCGTAAGAATTCCGCTTCGACTTTACCAACTATCCAATTCCGTTACCTTGCCAGCGCACGCTCTGTTTCAACGCCGCATCACCGTGCCTCGCGGCTGATCGCCGTGCGGGGTGGGCGCGCTTCGGGGTCGATGATGGCATCGATGATGCAGGGTTCGCCGGTTGCCACGGCCTCGCGTAACGCCGCTTCGAACTGACCGGGCTGATCGACGCGATACCCCTTGCATCCGAATAGTTCCGCCAGCTTGGCGAAGTCCGGATTGCCGTGATCGACGCCGATAACGGGGCCATACGCCTCGACCCGTTTGCGCTGTGAGCCGAGCCGGAAGTTGTTGAATACGACGACGACGATGGCGAGGTGTTCGCGCACCATCGTTTCCAGATCGCCGAGCTGCAGCATTAGATCGCCATCGCCGACGCAGGCGATCACCGGCTGATCAGGCCGTTCCAGTTTCGCGCCGAGCGCGGACCCCAGCGCGCACCCCATCGCGCCGAGCCGGGTGGACATCAGATGCGCGCCGGGGTTCGCGACCGGCACCATGAAGCCGTAGAAACCGTGATCGCCGGCGCCGTGCGTGTAGATAGTGTCCGGCGGCAAACCCCACAGGGCGCTGACCATTTCCTGCGGTTGGACCAGCCCGTTGTCCGGCGTCGCGTCGATCCAGGCGCCGCGCCATTCGTCGATGCGCTGTGTCAGGCTGTCGACCCATTGTTTGCGCGCGTCCGGAACGGAAAGGTCTTCCTTGTCGAGAGCAGTGTTGAGCGCTTCGGTGAAGGCGCGGGCGTCCGCTACGATGCCGAGCGCCGGCGTGTGGTCGCGTCCGACGACGGCCGCATCGATATCGACCTGCACGATGGGTGCGCCGGCAGGCAGGAGTTCGCCGCGAGAGGTCTGCAAATCCGACAGGCGGGAACCGATGGCGAGGACCAAATCGGCTTCCTGAATGGCGTGCCCGATCGGCTCATAGCCGACGATGCCCGAGGGGCCGAGAACGAGCGCATGGGTCTCCGGCACGGCAGAGCGCGAGGTTGGCGTATTGACCACCGGCATGTGCAGCCGCTCCGCCAGCGTGATCAGCGCGTTGCCCGCGCCGGAATAGCTGGCACCGCCGCCGACCAGCAGGACCGGTTGCTTTGCACCATGTATGAGGTCGACACATGTCGCGACCGCACCGGGATCGGGCCAAGAACGGAGCAACGGGGCGGCATGCGGGACGGTGTCGGGCAGAGTCTCTTCGGGATCCAGCGTCTCGGTCGAGACGTCGATGGGCAGATCGATCTGTGCAACGCCGGGACGGCCACTGACGGATTCCCGCAGCGCGCGCCGGACGGCCACGACCGCTTGGTCCGGCCGCTCGACGCGAGTCTGCCATTTCGCGATGTCGCTCAATGGACCCAGAACACCGGTGGTCTGCCACCATCCGTTCTCCATAGCCTGTTTTTCCTGCGTCGCGCTCAGCACGATCATGGGCGTCGAGTCGAGCGCCGAGGACGCAATGCCGAGGCTCGCCGCCAGCAGGCCGGACGCGCCGTGCACCATCACGCAGCCCGGCCGTCCGCTGAGCCGCGCCGTGGCGTCCATCATCGCCGCCGCGACCTGTTCGTGCCGCACGCCGATGTAACGCGCATTGTTCCGCGAGGCTAGGCTGCCGGCGTAGGGCGCGTTGGTGGAACCGACCATGCCGGCAAAGTGCTTCACGCCGCTGCCGATCAGTTGGTCCAGAACTGCCTCATAGACCTTCATGCAGTGTCTCCTCGATTAAGCGCATTCCATATTCGATTAGGCGTCGCCGGCATGTCGAGCGTGCGCACGCCGGCGGGGCGCAGCGCGTCGACGATGGCGTTCATCAGGGCCGGCATGGCGCCGACACAACCCGCTTCGCCAGCACCCTTGATCCCCATCGGGTTGGTCGGGGAGGGGGCGTCTTCATTTACAGCCGTTTCGAAGTTCGGCAGATTGTCGGCCCGAGGCATCACATAATCCATGAAGGAACCGGTGTTGAGCTGACCACTCTCGCGTTCCCAAACGACGCTCTCCATCAGAATCTGGCCCGCGCCCTGAACAATGCCACCATGCAACTGCCCGTCGAGCAGCAACGGATTGAGGACGGTGCCCACATCGTCGACCGCGACATAGCGAACGATCTGTAGCGCGCCCGTTTCGGGATCGATCTCCACTTCGGCGATGTGACAGCCGTTCGGAAAGGTCGGCGCGGGTGGCCGCCAGGAGGCCCATTCGTTCAACCCGACATCCATACCTGGCGGCGCGGTCATGAAGTTCTGCAGCAGCTTCGCGCAGTCGATCAGGCCGACGGACTTGTCCGTGCCGGCGACGGTGAAAGTGCCGTCGGCGAATGCGATATCGTCCTCTGCCGCTTCCAGATGGTGCGACGCCATCTGGCGTGCCTTCTCGACGATTTTGTCAGCTGCCATCATGAGCGACGCGCCGCCGACGCCGGAGGACCGTGAGCCGAAGGTTCCCGTGCCGGCCATGCCGTGGTCCGAGTCGCCTTGCTGATAATAGATTTGTTCGAATTCGAGGCCGAGCTTGTCGGCAAGCATCTGCCGGAACACCGTCTCGTGGCCCTGGCCGTGATTGTGGGTGCCCATGACGACGGTCACTGTGCCGGACGGGTCGAAGCGGATCTCCGCCCATTCCGGGAAGCCGCCCGCCGCCTGTTCGATGACGTTTGAGATGCCGATCCCGCGCAGCTTGCCGGCCGCCTTAGCGGCATCTTTGCGGGTTGAGAAGTTGTCGTAACTGATCATGGATAAGGCCGTATCCATGTTCTTTTCGAATTGGCCGGAATCGTAATTGAAGACGAGCCCCGTCTGATAGGGCAGGGAAGCTTCCGGGATATAGTTGCGTCGCCGCAACTCGGCCGGATCGATGCCGAGTTCTGCGGCCGCCGTATCGATCGCCCGTTCGAGAACATAGGCCGCCTCAGGCCGGCCAGCGCCGCGGTAGGGGCCGGTCGACGGCGTGTTGCTGAAGACGCCGGTCACGTGGGTGTAAATTGCTGGCGTCTTATAGGTGCCGGCGAGTGAGCCCAGATTGTTGGTCGAGGAGTGCGGCCCGAACATCGTCAGGTACGGGCCGAGGTTGGCTATCGTCTTGACGCGCAGCGCCAGGAACGTGCCGTCCTCGTCGAGGGCAAGCTCCACGGTCGAGATATTGTCGCGCGCCTGGTCGTCGGCCATGAAGTGCTCGGCCCGGTCGCCGACCCACTTCACCGGCCGGTCGAGGTCCTTGGCGGCGTGTAGGCACAACAGGTTCTCGCAGTAGGGACCGCTTCGCATGCCGAAAGCGCCCCCCATATCGTAACTGACGACGCGAAGACGGTTCTGCGGCACCCGCAGCATCGGTTCCGCGATGGCCTGCCGAACAAGGTGAGGGCCTTGTGTCCCGGTATAGAGCGTATAGCGCTCCGCAAATTTGTCGTATTCGCCAATACAGGCGCGCGGTTCCATCGGCGAGACGGCGACGCGGGAAATATCGAGATCGAGCGTCGTGACATGGGCGGCACCGTCGATTGCAGCATCTACCGCCGTAGCGTCCCCTTGCTCAAAGACGAAACACACATTGTCCGGGGCCTCGTCCCAGACCGCGCTAGCGCCGTCTATCAGTGCGTCCGTTGTCGCGGTCACCGATGACACCGGTTCGTAATCGACGTCGACCAGTTCGGCCGCGTCGCGCGCCTGCCCGTGTGTTTCCGCAACGACGAACGCGACATAGTCGCCGACATAGCGGATCCGGTCCGACCGCAAGGGCAGGTTCGGCGGCGTGAACATCGGCGAGCCGTCCGCTTTCTCGCGCGCGACGAGGACGGGGACGCTGCCGTAACCTGCGGCGGCGATATCCGCGCCGGTATAGATGGCCAAGACACCGGGCGCAGTTAGCGCTGCGCTGATATCGATGGAATGAATTTTTGCGTGGGCGTGCGGCGAGCGAACAACAGTGCTGTAGGCCTGGCTGGGCCTGTTGATGTCGTCCGAATATTGTCCGCCGCCGCGGAGCAGTCTGGGGTCTTCCCAGCGCGGGACGCCCTGCCCAATGCCGAACTTCGTCATGCTATCCTCTGGCAGCCTGCGCCGCTGTTTCGCCGGTATGTCTGGATCGTTTGATCTGGAACGCCGATCATAGCGTCATATACGCGGTTGGCATGGCGAAAATTTGACAGACCTCTCTATAATTTGTTCCTCGCTAGAATTATCGATGTTGTCATGCAATCGACGCCCTCAAAAATAGTAATCATCCCCTATGGCGCGCCGACGCTCGATGCCCAGCGGGTTATGGTTCACGCTAACGACGACGGTAGCGTTACCGTCGAGTGCCCGACGGCCTTTGTGACGGTCGGTCCTGAAATGCTGCGTCTCAACGGCGATCAGTACACGTTTCCCGAAACGCCGGACCTTCGCGCAATGACAGATACGGCGGCTCAGCTCGACTTCCTGCGCAATCACCTGAAGCAATTCTGCGACCTGTGGGCCAAACCACCAAAACTGTTCCTCGACCGCTATTTCGAGTTTGTCGTGGCGAAAGTTGACGAGAACGAGGTGAGGTTGCGGGAAACGCTGGAGCAGTTCGGCAGCCTGTACGCGTATCGCGATTGGAGTTTGTCCGCACCGCGCCCGCTTCCGCGCGCGTGGCTGCCTTTGGCGAGCGGCGTGTTCTGCCCGGTAGATTTCGCGTTCTGGCTCGGCGACCGCGCGCTTGCCATTTTGCTTGTGGGTTCAGGAACGGCGACCAAAAAGGAAATGGACCGGCGCCGTGCGCTTGAGGACGCCGGTATCGAGATCGTCGAGCTCTCGGCTCGCGCCTTATCACATGAGGGTGTCGACTATTTGGCTAGATCGTTGCCCGTTGCGTTCTCGGCGTTCTGGGAAAGCGAAGTGATGCCGTCAAGTCCGTTTAAAGGGACGGCATTGGGCGATATCGTCCGGCAATGACGACTTAGATATCGGCTTCCAGAATGTACAGGCCGCCGCTATGGCGGTCGATTGTGTAGACGATCGCGTTTTCGTCGACATAGACGTCGTTGATCTGGATCGCGCCGGTTCTAGATCCTTCCGGTGGGGCTGGTACGAAGGACGCGACTTCCTTCGGCTGGAACGGGTTCGATGTGTCATAGGCCCGAACGCCGCCGTTGAAGAAGGTTGCGAAGATGATCGTGTCCGAGCGGAAGGCGGGTCCCGGCCGGTTTTCGTGCAGGTTGTGCGACCCGTAGCGGCCGCCGCGGTTGCCGAACTCTTCCACGGGCGGCATCGGAAAGGTGCTGATCGGCACCAGGTTGGTTTCGTCCCGGGCATCCACGATCCAGGTCAGCTTCGGCCAGTCGGCGCCGTTGTCGCGCACGCATTCGTCGGCAACGATCAACAGGTCACGGTCCAGTAAGGGCAGTGCGGTATGGCAGAAGCCGGGATAGGGCGGATGCGGGTTCCAGTTCGAAATCAGCTGCGGCTTGGACATATCCGCGATGTCGAGGATCGCCGTTCCGCCGTCGAGGCAGCCGAGATAGGCGCGATCCGGCCGGTCCGGATAGACGTTGGTGTTGTGCATGCGAAAACCGGAATCGAACTGCGGATGGCGCGTCGGGGCGGGCGTATCTTCGCCCTCCATCGTGCCGGGATACCACCAACGCCCGACTTCGGACGGTTTTGCCGGATCGCGGACGTCGATGATCGTGTAGATCTGATCGTCCTTTGGGTTGTGTGGGGTGAAGTCGGCGGCTCCACTGGTGCAGTGGATGTATTCGCCGTCAACGAACCAGAGCGCATGCACGCCGCGCGAATGTGGCCCGGAGCGATCGAAGAAGGAAATCGATTTGGGATTCTCCGGGTCGGCGATGTCGAACAGCTCGACGCCGGCCGGCGTCTCGCCATGCACGGCGGTCTGATAGGCGACGGCCAAGATGTCGCCGGTGACTTCCAACGAGTTCGAACGCACGCGGTTGTGCGGCAGTTGCGTCTGACAGATGACGCGCGGCTTCCGAGGGTCGGTGACATCCACGCCGGTGAAATTCGTCGGCGCGGATTCGTGCGCGATCCACATCACCCGCCGGCCGTCTCCGGTGACCTGCATCGACATGCCTTCGCCGCCATTGCCGAACCCGTTGAGGGTGTCATGGGCGATCAGGCGCATGTTGTAGGCTTCGTCCTTGCCCATATTTATCCTCCGGCAGTAGGGTCGGCGTTATGATACCTGTTTCGATTATTACCGGTTTCCTCGGCAGCGGGAAGACGACGCTGCTCAACCACATCGTCCGGCAGCCGGGCATGGCGGATACCGCCGTCATCGTGAACGAATTCGGCGAGATCGGGCTTGATCATCTGCTCATCGAGCAGGCCTTCGAGGATACGGTGCTGTTGGAAAACGGCTGCATCTGCTGTTCGATCCGCGGCGATCTGGTGGATACGCTGATCGATCTGGAACACCGGGTTGAGCGCGGCGACCTGCCGGCCTTTTCCAAAACCATCGTCGAGACGACAGGGCTGGCCGATCCCGCGCCCATTCTGCAAACCTTGATGTCGGAGCCGCGCCTGCAGCAGCATTACGCGCTTGAGCGGATCGTGGCGACGGTCGACGCCGTCAATGCGGCGGGCCAGCTGGACGAATTCGAGGAATGCGTGAAACAGATTGCGCTGGCCGACCACTTGCTGCTGACCAAGTCGGATCTGTCGTCCCCGGCGGCGGCCGCTGCGCTAAAAGAGCGGGTGCGTGCGGTCAATCCCAGTGCGCCGCTGAGCGAGATCGATCATGGCAAGGCGAGTCCGGATATTCTTTTCGGCACTGGCCCGGGCGGGGAGAGGGATCTGACGGCGTGGTTGCATCATGGCCACGATCATGGCGGCGACACGGCGATTAATTCCTTCGCCCTGACCATCGATGAGCCGCTGCCATGGGAAGCGGTCAAATCCTGGCTGGAATCGATCGCCTCGCTGCGCGGCTCCGATCTGCTGCGCGTGAAGGGTATCCTAAATGTGGCCGGCCGCAATGGCCCCGTCGTTGTGCATGGTGTGCAGCATGTCTTCCACCCGCCGGTCGAACTTGACGCATGGCCGGACGAGACACGGACGACGCGTATCGTGTTCATTACTCGAAATATCGAAAAAATTGCGCTGGAGAATGCGCTGTCCGCCTTCGTGGCGCGCGCGTCCGCGGTCGCATAAGATCGAATTCAATCAAACAAACACGGGAGCGGTATCATGGCGGAAACGGCGGTCTTCGAGGCGGGAAACTACCGCTATGTGCGCGGACCCTTTCAGTATTCGGGCGGCGTCGCCGCGCAGCCGGGCTATGCCATCGAAAGGGTGCGTTTCGCCAAGCGGTTGCCCATGGTCGAGGGCTTTCAGGCCATCGAGGCGCATCTGACGGCGAGGGGACGGCCCTTCACGTCGTTTTGTGCCTGCGAGCTTCGTTCGCCGGCCCCCTTCACCGAGCAGGGTTTCATCGATTTCAACCGCGTTTATGTCGGGACTTTGGAACGCTGGGGCATCTTCAAGGACGACGAGAACCCGGTCGCGCGGTCTAATGTCTGCCCGGAACTCGACGGGCCGCCGGAACCCGCCTTTGAAGCCTTCTGCTACACCGTGCCCGCGGACTCCGTCGTACCGGGACGCGCTGATCCCAGTTTCGTCATTGCCGGTTCGGGCGAAGCGCCGGAAGGGCCGGGGGGCTACGAACAGCGCATCATCAAGCTGGGCGATACGTCGGACGCGGCGATGCGAGAAAAGGCACTCTATGTGCTGGGCGCGATGGAAACCCGCATGACTGCGCTTGGTGTCGGCTGGGCGCAGGCGACGACGACGCAAGTCTATACGGTGCATGATCTGCACCCGTTCCTCGCCGATGAAATGGTTGGCCGTGGTGCGACGCCCGCTGGCCTTACCTGGTACTACGCCCGCCCGCCTGTCGTCGGGTTGGAATATGAAATGGATGTGCGCGGCGTGCCGGTGGAGCTTGTGATCTAACGCCGCTGCCTTGGATCCAGTATGTCGCGTATGGCGTCGCCGAGCAGGTTGGTGCCAAACACCGCGGCGCTGATGGCGAGGCCGGGGAAGATGACAAGCCAGGGCGCGACGCGGACATATTCCGCGGCGGACTCCGACAGCATGCGGCCCCAGGACGGGTAGGGTTCCGGTACGCCGAGGCCGAGGAACGAGAGTGAGGCCTCGACCAGGATCGCAGAGCCGAGTTGGGCGGTGCCGATCACAATCAGCGGCGCCAGAATGTTGGGCAGAACCTGTTTCAGGGCGATGCGGATTTCGCCCATGCCGGCGGCGCGCGCTGCCTCGACGAAGGGCATTTCGCGCAGCGCCAGCGTGCTGGACCGGACGACGCGCGCGACGTCCGGCACCAGGGGGATGGAAATTGCGATGATGGTGTTTTCCAGCGAAGGGCCGAGCGACGCCGCCATTACCAGTGCCAGGACGAGCAGTGGCAGCGCCTGCATGATGTCGATGATGCGCTGCATGATCAGATCGAACCAGCCCATCAGAAAGCCGGACATCAAGCCGATCAAAACACCGGTGATGCCGCCGAGCAGGACGGAAAACACGCCGACCGCGAGCGAGATTTGCGCACCGTGAATGATGCGGCTCAGCATGTCACGGCCCATGAAGTCGGCGCCCATCGGATGAACATCGTTCGGCGCGAGCAGGGAAAGGGGGGCGCTGGTTTGCAGAGGATCGTGTGGCGCGATCACATCCGCAAAGAGGGCGCAGAGAACGAAGACCGTAACGATTACCGCGCCGATTGCACCCAGCGGAAAGCGCCGGATGAGATGCAGGAAGGCATCCCACTTGGTTTCGACATGCGCGCCGGCGCGCGTCAGCTCGAGCTTTTGGTCGACATCAGCCATGATTGTGCGTTACGCGGCCGTCTGTTGCCGGCAATAACAGGAGGCGTGCACCTGGACTTCGGCGCGGGCCAAGGCTTGGTCCAATTGCTGTTTGATCAGGAGAGCCTCGACCTTTTCCCCGCGCCGGGTCAGGCACTCATGCAGCCCGTGCAGGCTCCAAAGATTGTTCGGATGCTGGCAGGCCCGGCTCAGTGTCTGATCCAGCCCGAGGTCCTGGCGGTAGACCGCTTCGGCCTCTTCCATATGGCCTTGCTCCATCAAAAGCGCGCCGAGCGCGTGCCGGGTCGGCTGCATCCAGCCCCAGGGCTCGTCATAGGGCAGGGCGTCGTCCAACTCGACCGACTTGCGCAGATGCGCGAAGGCGGCGTCGTAATTGCCGCGCCGGTATTCCAGCTCGCCGTTTAGCATCTCCTCGGCGATGTCGAGCAGATCCAGCACGATGTTGTTGTGCACACGGCGCGTGTCCGAGACCTTCGTCCTCGCATCCAGGAAGGCTGCCTTTTCCCGGTCTGCTTCCGCGACGTTACCCATGGCGGAATAGGCGACCGACTTGGCGTAGCGCATCATCGCCGTCGTGGCGCAGTACAGTTCCTGGTTCTCGGGCATGTCCTGATCGACGATTTCCTGCCATTTGCCGAAGCGGATCAGCACATGCTGCTTCATCGACAGATAGCCCTCGATGAAGTCCGCCATCGGCGGCGACGGCACCATCAGCAAATCTTCCGGCGTGGTGTCGATCAGTTCCTGCGCGGCCTGGATCGCCGGCGTGTATTGCCCCAGGAACATCGCGCCGTAGATCGCGAAGTGATAATTGTGCGTGCGATACATCGCATAGACGTTCAGTGCGCCTTCGCGCGCGAGGAACTTGCGGTCGGCGACGCTGGCTTTCTGATTGTAGACGACGACGTCTCGGTAGTTGCCGCACAGCACGTCGATATGGGTCGGCATGTGAATGAGATGTCCCGCTTCCGGCACTAGATCGCGCAGCCTATCGCCGTGGCGTAGCGCCTTTTCCGGGAACGGTGACATTTCCATCAGATGGACATAGAGGTGCAGCAGACCGGGGTGATCCCAGCTTGCCGGTACATTGTCGAATGCGGATTCCAGAACCTCCCGCGCCTCGACGGTGCCGGCGCCTTCGGCGACCTCGCCTGTATTGAGGTCCCACATTTTCCACGGCGTTTCATTCATGATCGCCTCGACGAAGACGGTGCGGACGTCCAGATCGTCGGGGAAGTCCTTGTGCACCTTCCGCATCGCGACGGTGTAGGCTTTGTCCCAGGGCCGCAGATCATCGATTGGATCGCGCTGCGGATAGCGCGCGGGAAGGGCACGGATCAGCGCCTGTTCGATGGGCGTGATCCCCTCGATATTCTCCAGGGCGCCTTGCATCGCGTCATAGGCGCTCTCGAGCGCTTTCGCGCGGCCGGCTGGATCGTAGCGGTGCCAAGGCAAATTGTAGTTCGGCCCGACCGCATAGGATACGCCCCAATAGGCCATCGCGCAGCCGGGATCGGCCTCCAGCGCTTTTTGGAAACACGCAATCGCTTCGCCGTGATTGAAGGCAAAGACCCAGTTCAGACCGCGGTCGAACCAAAGCTGCGCGTCTTCTGATTTCGTCGTGATGGTGCGCGCGTATGCGCCGAGATCGTAATATTCCATAAACGCTTCCCCGTGACTGCATGGCTCTGTTTTTATTATCGTATCACGCCGGCCCTGTCCTGTTCATGATTTTCATGGCCGCTTGTTGCTTGCTATAAGCGGCGCGCGGTTCTGGTGCGGGACCGCGCGGTACAAGGGACAGGAACATTTTCGAACTCTCTTTTTGGCTGGGTTCGGTTGAGGACACTACCGTCCTGATCGTTATCGCGGCAGCATTCATCCTTGGCGGGCTGGTCAAAGGGCTGATCGGCGGCGGGCTGCCCAGCATCGTGGTGCCGATGATGGCGGTTGTCGTTGACCCCGCTTTCGCGGCGGCGGTCACCTTGATCCCTGTGGCGGCAACCAATCTCTGGCAGGCGGTCGACGGGCGGTTGCTGGGTGTTGTGTTGCGTCGGTTCTGGACCTTTTATCTAGCGCTGTTTTTTGGCGTCGTGGCCGGGTCTCAGATCCTGGTCGGTCTGCCGCCGCAAACCGCGGCGCTGCTGATCGGCTTTGCGGTCGTTCTGCTCAGCCCGCTTCCGCTGGCGTCCCATCGATATTCGGTGTCGACTCGCAAAGAACCTCTGCTCAATCCCGTGATGGGCGGTTTGATGGGTGTACTTGGCGGTACGACTGTAATTTTCACGCCAACTCTCGTCTATTTCGCAATGTTGCGCATCGACAAGAACCTATATGTCACCGCGGCGGCAGTCACGGCGATTGCCAGCATGGTGCCGCTCTATCTCGGGTTGGGATTCTCTGCCGCTCTGACATGGGAAACAGTACGGTTTTCGCTGGTACTGCTCGTGCCGACGATGGCGGGCTATCTTGTCGGCCGCGCGTTGCGGGGCGCAATCTCGCAACGGACATTCCGGCTCATCTTGACTGCCAGCCTGGTGCTGCTCGGTATCGGGCTCGTGTACAAAGGGCTGACAGGCTAGCTATTCCGCCGCGTGCGATAGTCGGCACCCATGCGGCACAGGATATCGAAAGCCTTGCGCATGGCGCCGGGATTGGCGATGCCGCGCCCGGCAATATCGAACGCCGTTCCGTGCGCGGGGGTAGCGACGGGCAGGGGCAGGCCGGCGGCGATGGTAACGCCGCGCTCGAACCCCATGAGCTTCATCGCGATCTGCCCCTGGTCGTGATACATGGTCACCACCGCGTCGAGCTGGCCGTCCCGCGCACGCAAGAAAACCGTATCCGACGGCCACGGCCCGTCGACGTCGATCTGCAGTGCCTGCGCGCGCTGAATGGCAGGGCCGAGAATGTCGATTTCCTCGGTGCCGAAATTGCCATTGTCGCCGGCATGGGGATTAACCGCCGCCACGCCGATGCGGGGGCGGGAGATACCGGTTGCCCGTAGTGTGTCGGCGGCCAGGCGCACCGCGTCGATTACCGCATCCTGGTCGATATTGGCGACCACGTCCTTCAGGGCGATGTGGCTGGTCACGCGGGTCGTGATCAGCTCGTCCAGCATGTTTACTTCCGAATGATATCCGGTGAAGCCCAAATAGCGCGCGATGTAGCGGTGCTCGTCTTCGGCATTCAGCCCGGCCAGATGCATCGCCGCCTTGTTGAAGGGGCCGAACAGGATGGCATCCGCATGCCCCGCCGTGACGAGGTCGATCGCCCGGTCGAGATTGCGCAGGCTGGCGCGTCCACCGGCTTCGGTCACCGTGGCGATTTCGATCTCGTCGGGAAGGATCGTTTCCATTGGCACCAGTGGATAGCCATCACCGTCCAGCCAGCTTTCAGGCTCCTCGGCATCGATATCGCGCATATGGCACGTGACATTCGCCTGTTCCTGGCCGAGCTCGAAGACATGCCGGTCGCCGACAAGAATGATGTCCGCCGCACCGGCGACTTCAGATTCCGCCAGTAGTTTGGCCACCAGTTCTGGGCCGATGCCTGCCGGGTCGCCGTGAATAAGAGCAATACGGGGTTTCATAGACCTGTCCTTAAAGTCGTGACTGCTATTTCTCCAGCGCGGTGGGAAAATGGCATACCAAATAATAAATAGTCAATGAATGCCCCAGCGAACTCTAACAAACGAAAGGAAAGCGCGAATTATTGCGTTAAAATTCAGATTATTGTTGATGAACAAGCGCATTAATCAAGAAAATTTACCGAGTTTGTTAATGTGTAGCCCTCTAATATTGCATTCCAAATCGTTGGCGCAATCTGATATAAGGTCAGCCAAATGTCGATACGAGGTGTAAATGGCTGAGAAGAATTCCGCGGAAAAAAAGTTCGGCACCCTACCGATCGCGGAGTCTAACAATGTCGCCCGACTGCCTTTGACCAGCCAAGTGGCGACAACCGTCCGCGATATGATCGTGGAGGATAAGCTCAAGCCGGGTGAGCGAATCCGTGAGCGCCAACTGGCCAGCGAGCTCAATGTTTCACGAACGCCGTTGCGTGAAGCGCTGAAGATTCTTGAAAGTGAAAAACTGGTCGAAATCCTGCCGAACCGCGGCGCCGTCGTGGCGGACCCAGCACCTGAAGATGTGCGCGGTATGTTGCAGGTTATCGGCGCCCTCGAGGCGCTTGGCGGACGGCATGCTGCCGAGAACGCTACGGACGAAGAGATCGCGGAAATTCGCGCCCTACATTACGAAATGCTCGCAGCATACTCCCGTAAGGACCGGCTAACCTATTTCAAACTCAATCAGAAAATTCACGGAAGCATTATTGCCGCGAGCCGGAATGCGGCCTTGATGGAGACCCACGAGCAGGTGAACGCCCGGGTTTATCGGATCCGCTACCGATCGAACCAGCGCAATACCTTATGGCACGAGGCGGTCGACCAGCATGAAGAGATCATCGCGGCGCTGGAAACCCGAAACGCGGACAGGCTTTCGACCCTGCTGTCGGATCATCTCGGCAACACGTGGGCAAAAGTCAGTGCCGACGATTACGCGTCGGGCTCCGGTTCTTCGGCGGAAAAGTTGCGAAGCGGGGATGTTGGCAAGGAGACGTAGCCGTCCCGTCCTCCTCTTCGTCGTCATACTCGGGCTCGACCCGAGGTGACATGTTGGTGGCAATCGCCCTCGTTGCTGCATAGGCCCTCGGGTGAAGCCCACTGTTGTCCGGTTTAATTCAGTGGACGGTTTGCATGGCATTGATTCTACTGGTGACCAATCGTTTGGCGACGTTTTGGACACGGGAAAGGATCAACACCATGCGGCATGAGAATAGCGTATTTCATGATCTGATGAAGCGTGTTCCTTGGGATCGTTTTGCGGCTTTGGTGGAACGGCATGAAGCCGACAAACACGTTCGCCGCCTGAGCACGAAGGACCAGTTCATCGCCCTGCTATATGCTCAGCTTTCCGGTGCGGTGAGCTTGCGCGAGATCGTCGGCGGTCTACAGAGCCATCGTGCCCGGCTCTATCATGTCGGCGGTCGCCTTGTGACGCGTTCGACGCTGGCCGATGCGAACGCGACGCGGCCGAGCGCGGTGTTCTCGGAGCTGTTCACGGCGTTGGTTGGGCGCGCCGGGCGCGGGTTGCGGCGGACGCTTGGCGAGGCGACCTACCTGATCGATGCCAGTCCGCTTGCCTTGAGTGGCCGGGGATCGCAGTGGGCGTATTTTTCGGCCAGGGCCTGTGGCGCGAAACTGCATGTGGTTTACGATGCGGGCGCCGAACACCCGGTCTACGCGGCGGTGACGCCGGCAAAGACCGCCGATATCAAGGTGGCGCAGGAGATGCCGATCGAGGCGGGCGCGACCTATGTCTTTGATCTGGCTTACTACGATTACGCCTGGTGGGCGAAGCTCGACGCCGCGGGTTGCCGCATTGTCACCCGTTTCAAGTCGCACACGCCGCTAACAGAGGCCACCGATCGGGCGGTGCCCGAGGGCGAAGACATCTTGTCCGACCGGGTCGGCCTGCTGCCCAAACGGCAAAGGATGAGCCGCAAAAACCCCTTCTCCAAGCCCGTGCGCGAAGTCACGGTGCGGATCGATACCGGCAAGACCCTCCGGATCCTGTCCAACGATCTGGACGCCTCGGCCCGGCAAATCGCCGACCTCTATAAGCGCCGCTGGGCGATCGAGCTGTTCTTTCGCTGGGTCAAACAGAACCTCAAAATCCGGCACTTCCTCGGCCGGTCCGAGAATGCCGTGCGCATTCAGATCACCGTTGCCCTGATCGCCTATCTCTTGCTTCACCTCGCAAAAGCCGATCAGAAAACCGTCAAATCCCCGCTCGCATTCGCTCGCCTCGTCCGAACAAACCTCATGCATCGAAAGCGCATTGACCGTCTGCTCGAACCTGAACCAAACACACCTCAATGCCAAAATCAGTTGGCCTTCATATGTTAGAGAAATTAAACCGGACAACAGTGGGTCGGAGCCCAAGGGTGACGGTCGGAGGTGTCTTCAAAAGAGAAAAGTGTCGGTATTCTTCAAGTAATTGCCCCATTTTGGTATGCCATTTTTATTGACCGCTTGGAATTCGTGCGTCAGTGTGATGTGAAGTGACGGGTTAACCAATTCCCGCGCGCCTATAAAGAACCTGGTTTTGTCGAATGGGAGGACGATCAAGTGAAGATCAAACCGATACACACTGGTGTTTTCATGCTTGCCGCGTTTACAGCGGGGTGGGCGTTTCCGACAGTGGGGGTGACCGCTGACAAGCCGGCGATCGAAGTTATCACGCATGCCGGCGCTGGCGGCGGCACCGACGTCAATTCGCGCATGATGATGCTGCGCGGCCGGCGTGTCCTGAAGCAGGACATGGTGGTCGTGAACAAGCGTGGCGGCGGCGGTGCCGCGGCGATGAACTACTTCATGTCCCGACCGGCCGACGGCAATACGATCATGACCTTTACGGTCGGTCACGCGATCACCATGGGCAAGGGCAAAACCAGGCTCAAGGTCGAGGATATGGCGCCACTCGCGCGCGGCACCAACGATCCGCAGATCCTGATGGTCAACTGCAAGACCAGCCCCTACAAGACGCCCGAGGAGTTTGTCGCGGGTATGAAGAAGGGCGACAAGCTGAAGTTCGGCGGCGCCCAGATCGGGACGATCGACCATATTACGGTATTCCTGTGGGCAAAGCGTCTCGGCCAGCCAATGCCGACCTATATCCCGTTCAAGGGCGGAGGGGAACTGGCGACTCAACTGGTCGCGGGTTCCGTCGACGTGGCGACGCTCAACCTGTCTGAGGCCGCTGCCCCTGTCGAAGCTGGTGACATTTGTCCGCTCGTGATCCTGGCCAACGCGGGCATGGCGCCGATACCAAAGGCCAAGACCGCCAAATCCATGGGCATCGACCTGGTGCTTTCGACGACACGCGGCTTCGTGACCCATGCCGGTGTCGATGCGGCACGGCGTGCCGAGCTCGAAAAGGGCATGATGAAGGCGATGCAGCACTCGATGTATCAGGCCTATCTGCAAAACTCCGGTCTCGACGACACGTCGCCATTGGCGTCAGGCGACTGGGGCAAGCAGATCAAATCGATGGTCAGCGAGTTCGGTCCGGCGCTCAAGGAAATGGGTCTGGTAAAATAGACCTGGTTTCAACGCAAGGAGACGGTGCTTCCCACGGGAAGCACCGTTCGCGTCTGTAATGCGATATCTGGTCATCCCGGGGATCATCGCGGTTCTGTCCGTTTCTGTGATTGTGGCCGCCCTGCAGCTCGAACTGTCGCCCGCGATGATCGTCGGCGACAGCATGCAGCCGCGGGCCTTTCCGATCATCCTCATGGTGATCAGCCTGACGCTGACCGTGTTGCTCGCCCTCCAGTACCACAATGACCCGCCCGAGAAGGTCCCGTGGGAAGGCAGCAAGACCTGGGGTTCGGTCGCGCTTTTCCTGATTTTCTACCCAATCACCGTATATATCGACATGTTCATCGCCATCGCGGCGGTCATGTTCGTCATGTGCCTGATGTGGGGCGAGCGGCGGCTTCTCGTTGCGGG
Source organism: Alphaproteobacteria bacterium (assembly GCA_012103325.1). GTDB lineage: Bacteria > Pseudomonadota > Alphaproteobacteria > UBA8366. The sequence goes on along the minus strand of WLWY01000008.1, from coordinate 48,349 downwards.
CGCCGTCGCAATAGTGACACCCGTTAGTATCTTCTTTCTGTTTGACATCGTCCTGAGAGTCCGCTTTCCGCGCGGCCTTTTGACCAACTGGTATTACGGCTAGCGATGATCGAAGCCCTGCAAGCGATGGCGTCGGTGGTCCTGGACCCCTATCTCATCCTGCTGATCCTGATCACCACGATACTGGGCGTGATTATCGGCGTACTGCCCGGTCTCGGCGCTACGACGGGTGCGGCCCTGCTGCTGCCTTTCACGCTCACGATGGAGCCGGTGCATGCGATTGCAGTGCTGGCAACGATTTACGTATCGGCGACCTTTGCCGGATCGATCACCGCGATCCTGATCAATACCCCCGGGACTTCGGCTGCCGCGGCGACGACCTTCGATGGCTATCCGCTGGCCCAGCGGGGCGAAGCCGGCCGCGCGCTCGGCATCGCCGTTGTTTCGAGCACCATCGGCGGCGTCTTTTCGGTGATCGTCCTCTGTGTTGCTGCGCCGCTGCTGGCGCGGGTCGCCTACGAGTTCCGGCCGCCGGAATATTTCGCCCTCACGCTTTTCGGCCTCTCGATGCTCGCCACCATCAGCTCTGGCGGCACGGTAAGAAATCTGATCGGTGGCGTTTTCGGCGTCTGGCTGGCAACGATTGGCGCCGAGCCCACCACCGGGATCGAGCGCTTCATGTTCGGCAATTATGAGCTCTATGAAGGTCTCGCCTTCGTGCCGGTGTTCATCGGGCTTTTCGCCATATCGGAACTGTTGGTGCAATCGAAGCGGATCAATGAAATCGTCGATACGATCGGCATGAAGGCGGTCAAGCTGCCGACACGGGCGGACTACAAAAAGATCTGGAAGACGGTGTTGCGATCCTGCGGGATCGGCACCTTCATCGGCGTGCTGCCGGCCGAGGGTGCGACGGTCGCCTCGATGATCGGCTATGCCGAGGCGCGCCGATGGTCGAAGAACAAGGAGGAGTTCGGCAAAGGCGCGGTCGAAGGCATCGCCGGTGCCGAAGCGGCGAACAATGCTGCGACCGGCGGCGCCATGGTACCGACGATGGTTCTGGGCATTCCTGGCAGCGGGACGACGGCGGTGATCCTGGTTGGTTTGATGGTGCATGGGCTCCGGCCTGGACCCTACCTATTCACTGAGCAGGTGGACACGGTCTATCAGATTTTCGGCGCGATGCTGCTCGCCAACCTGATGTTCATGGCGATGGGGCTCTATGCGGCGAAGCTTTTCGCGCGGATCTCCCTGGTGCCGCTCCAGATCCTCTGGCCGATCGTCTTCGCGCTCGCTGTGATCGGTGCCTACGCGCTGAGTTCCTCGTTGCTCGACGTCTGGATCGTGCTGATCTTCGGCGTCGTCGGGTTCTTGGCCAGGCGGCATGGCTTTGCGGTAGCGCCTATCGCCGTTGGTCTGATCCTCGGCGAAATGGTCGAAACGAACTTCCAGAACTCCCTCAAAATGTTCGAGGGAGATTGGTGGTTGATCGCCACGCAGCCCCTGGCCGCCCTGTTCTTGGTTTTCGCATTCCTCGGTCTTTTCGGACCCGTGATTCTGAAGCAGATTCTTGGAAAGCGCTGATTTACGGCGCGGCCAGTATTATGTCCACCGCTTTTTCCGCGATCATGATCGTCGGTGCGTTGGTGTTGCCGCAAACGACGTTGGGCATGATCGACGCGTCGACGACGCGGAGTCCTTCGAGGCCATGCACCGCGAGCGATGGGTCGACGACGGCCATCGGGTCAGTGCCCATCTTGCAGGTGCCGGCCGGATGCCAGTTCGAGGCGCCGGTGCGGCGCGCATATTCGAGGAAGGCGTCGTCGTCCTGCGCGTCTGGGCCGGGCGTCATTTCGAAATCGTAATATGGCTGCAGGGCAGGGGCCTCCATCATCCGGCGCGCCATCCACATGCCGGCGATGGTTGTCCGCCTGTCGCCCTCGGTCGCCAGCAAATTATGCCAGATACCGGCCGGTGCCTTTGGGTCGGCGGACTTTGCGTGCACATGACCGCGGCCTTCGAGGCGCAGCATCGTCACGCCGATGGTCACGCCCGGCTCGCGGTCCAGTTTGCGGTCTTCCACGGCCTGGTAGGTTGCGGGGATGATCTGGAATTGTACGTCGGGCGTCGCGAGTTCTTCGCGGGTGCGGACGAATGCGCCGATGGGCAGCGTCGGCATGGTCAGCACGCCCTTGCGGCGGAGGATGTAATTGATCCCTTCACCCAGTGCGCGTAGGCCGCGGACCCTCTCATTGAACGTCGTGGCGTGCTTGATCCGCCAGCGCATGCGCGAGACGAAATGATCCTGCAAGTTTTCGCCGACGCCGGGAAGGTCGTGCACAACCGGAATGCCCAGCGTGGTGAGGCGCTCCGGCTGACCGATGCCGGAGAGTTCGAGGAGTTGCGGCGAGGCGAAGGCGCCGCCCGACAGGATAACGGAACGATGGGCGCGCGCCTCTTGCGCCGCGCCGTGACGGTCATAGGCGACGCCGACGGCCTTCTTGCCCTCGAACAGAACCCGTTTCACCGTGGCGTCCGCCTCGACGCGAAGATTGTCACGTTGCCGCGCGGGATTGAGATAGGCGACGGCGGAACTGCAGCGCCGCCCGTTGCGGATCGTACCCTGATGATAGCCGATCCCTTCCTGAACCCGGCCGTTGATATCCTCGTTATAGGGAATGCCGACTTCCTGCCCGGCAGCAATCATTGCCTCGCAAATAACGCTCTGCTCGCCGACGTCGGACACGTCGAGCGGTCCGCCGACGCCGTGGATTTCGGTCTCGCCGCGCTGATTGTTTTCGGCCTTGCGGAAGTAGGGCAGCACCTCGTCGAACGACCAGCCGCGGCAGCCCATTTGCGCCCACAGATCGTAATCCTCGACCTGGCCGCGGACATAGACCATGCCGTTGATCGAGCTCGACCCGCCGATCACCTTGCCGCGCGGCAGGAAGTAGCTCTGGCCGTAGCAATACTCTTCCGGTTCCGACTCCAGGCACCAGTTGACGTTCGGGTTGCTGACATTCTTGCCGTAGCCGAGCGGTACATGAATCCAAAAATTGCGGTCCTCGGGTCCGGCTTCCAGCAGCAGCACCTTGTTCGCGGGATTCGCGCTCAGTCGGTTGGCGAGTACGCAGCCGGCGGAGCCGGCGCCGACGATAATGTAGTCGTAATCCGTCATGCGTCCGGCACCACATCGAAGGCGACGCTGATCCGCGTCTCGTCGGACTCGAAGGGGATCGTGCGGTGGAACATGTAGCTGGGAAACAGGACCATCAGGCCCGGCTTCGGCTGGAAGGTCTTCGCCTCCGGTTCGGCGGACCAGTGGTATTCCGGCCCGGGTTCGCCGAATTCGATCCAGCCCGCGTTCCCGCCGTCATTCACGATGGCGGGAACCTTCGCGTAGTAGACGCCGCTCAACCAGGCGGCACGATGGATATGTGACACTTGATATCCTTCCCCTTCCAGCACGATCGACCATACCGCGAGATGCCAACGCCGCGGACGATTGGCGATGAACGGATGCGCCGAGTCCGGGCCCAAACGCTGCACGAACGTATCAACTGCGCTCCCGACCAGCTTCTCGAACGCCGCAATCGGGCCTTTCGGTTTGACCGTCAGGTCGGCGGTATGTTTGCCGAGCCGTGTCGCATGGCTCGTCGGCGAGGTGATCAAGGTCGGGTGGTTCGTCACGTGATCGGCGATAGCGTCGTTGAAGGCAGCCATGTCCTTGAAGCCCGGCGCGCGTTCGTGCCGGATGGGGGAGACGAACCGGTCCAGATCGACAAGCGATTTCATCGCGTCCTTGTCGTTTGCCTCATTCAGCGCAATGGATTTCGCAGCGAGCACACTGGCGTTTATCGGGTGGCGCTCGAGGAAGGCGTCGCAGACCGTGATCGCTTCGAGCGGCTCTTCGCGCTGTACCAGCACATCGGCGAGGCTGCTGGTCGCTTCGGGATAGTCGGGATCCGCCGCAATAGCGCGGGCGAAAGTGGAAACCGCCTCGCTCAGCCGGCCCGCATCTTGGAGCGCCTTGCCCAGCCCGGTCAGGACCGTCGGGTCGTCGACCTGAATCGAGGCGGCGCGGCCGTAGGCGGCTATCGCGTCGTCGCTCTTGCCCTCGGTGCGAAGGATGAAGGCCTTGCTGGAATGCGCCTTGCCGTGCCCCGGGTCCGCTTCAATTGCCTCGTCGTAGGCGGCGATTGCCTCGTCCAGTCTGCCGAGCTGATTGAGGACAGTACCGAGATTGTAATGTGCACTCGCAGAATCGGGCTCGAGCTCGCAAGCGCGGCGGTATGCGGCTGCCGCATCGTCATACAGCCCGATGGATTGGCTGACGAGGCCGAGATTGTAGAAGGTCTGCGGGTCGTCCGGCGCTGCTGCTTTGGCCGTGTTAAGCCAGCTCAAGGCCATGTCCGCGTGATCCGATTGAAAGGCGGCGAAGCTCGCCATGTTGAGGGCTTCGATGTCGTCGGGCCGTCGCTTTAGATATTTGCGGAAGTGCGGCAGCGCCTTCGCGAACCGCCCCGCCTTATGATGCGTCATAGCCGCGCTTAACATGGCGTTCAGGCGGTGTGCGGAAACGGCGCTGTTCATGTCGGCTCTCGGTTGGGGAGGTACATTACTAAGCCTAGCACTCCGAAGCGGCTTGTCTCAAAAAACCCGGTAATGCACGTCCTTCGGCGTCCGGTCGGCGCCGTTCGTCGGGTTTAGGTCCTGCGGGCAACTCGACAGGACGACGATGCAATTCATCTCGGCACGGAAGGTCAGCGCGTCCCCGGGTTGGCTCTTCGGCGGGTCCTTGTAGAGACGATTGCCCATTTCCCACGGCCGGTTCTGGAACATATTGAACGGGCAGGGGGTGCGGACGCTTTCCAAATCCAATTCGGCCAGCGCCGCTTTCAAATTATCCGTACAGTTGTCGTGATATTCAGTACAGCCCAGCAACTGGTAACGATAGACATCGCATGCGGCGTTCAGCGTGTCGTGCACGCCAGGGCTGGTGTCTTCGGTGATGGTCACGATGGGGCGGCGGCGGTTGCTGAGGAACGCTTCGCCCAGATCCGGCATCATTTTGTCGATTGTCGCGCGGGTATGCTCCATCGACATCCATTCACCCATGTTGTCGGCGTTGAAGGCCCAGGTGTCGACGACCTGGGTGCCGTGCGTGTTGACGATTTGGATGTGCTGGCCTTGCGATACCCGTTGGGCTTTCCCGCAACGTGCCGGTACCTTGACGAGGTCGTCCACGGTCATGTCGTTGCTTCCTCTATTTCGCGTAGCAGGTCTGTGGCGGAAAGGCTTTGCGGCGTCATGCCCTCGCGCGCCATCTTGAGCGCGAGGCGCTGCAGGAGTTCGTTGGCCGGTGTCGGAATACCCAAGGCTCGGCCCAGCAGAACGATTTCGCCGTTCAGATAGTCTGCTTCAATGTCGCGGTTGCCCCGCATCAGTCCTTGCCAGGATGAGTCGCCTTGGCGTTTGACGCCATCGATCTCGCTGGACTTCATTAAATCGCCGCGGCGTTCCTTGATTTCATCTTCGGTGGTGTAATCGATCCCGACTGCGGCGAAACACGCCTTGGCTTCCGCCCGAAGGAGGGCGCGGACCGGATTGGCCTCGTCGTTTCGGGGGCACAGCGCATTCAAGGCGTTGCCCAGATTGATGAGCAGTTTGCCGTACTTCCAGCGCATGATATCGGCGACAGGGCGGGCGCTGAAATTCGCCGACTCGAGCAAGTCCATAACGGCCTCTAGGCGCGTGTCGGTACCGTTGGGGTATACGCCTGTATCGAGAATCCCGATCGTCTTGGCAGAATGCGTCTGAATGACGCCGGGCTCAAGGAAGTTGGATGGCAGATACACCAGCATGCCATAGACATGCTTGAAGCGGCGCAACGCCATTTGCTCGTTGATCACACCGTTCTGGCCGCAGATGACGGGAATGGCGTCGCCGGCGACGTCGCGCAACGTGTCGAGCGCATCCATCGTGTGCTGCGCCTTCATCGTCAGCAGGACGACGTCGTCATCGCGAAAGTCGATGTCCGAAGGATGCCCCACGGCATCGATAGCGAGGGTCTCCGCGCCATTCGGGGTTTCGTAACGCATGCCGCTCCGCTGCATCGCGTCGAGGTGTGGTCCCCGGGCGATTAGCACGACCTCGTGTCCGGCCTTGAACAATTGTGCGCCGATTACGCCGCCGATGCCGCCCGCTCCGTAAATGATGATGCGCAAGTCCGATTTCCTTTTGTTATGAACTGCGGCGCAGAATGGGTGTCGCGCCTTCGGGTAGGATCTTCAGCATACTAGGGTCGGGCACCGTCGCGTCCATGAAATGCATGGCGATGGCGCGGCGCGGCCGGTCGGTTTGGTTCTTCAGCGACCGGTGCGGCATCAGACAATGATGGATGGCGAAGCCGCCTTTCCTGACCTCGGCGGGAACCGCGCCGGAATCGTCGATGTCGCGAATGGCGTAATAGAACCCTTTCTTTTCCGACGTGTCCCACAGCTGCTCATGAGCCAACAATTTCTTGTGGCGACCGGGCAGGTACCACATGCAGCCATTGTCGACCGTGGCATCGTCGAGGGCGAGCCAGACCGTAATCGTCCGGTTTTCGGCGACCTCGAAATAGTGATTGTCCTGATGCCAGCCCACCTCGCCACCCGTATACGCTGGCTTGTAGAGACCTTGGTAATGGATGAGCCGGATGTCCGGGCCGAGCAGCGACTCGACCAGATCGAGGAGCCGCGTGTCATGGATCAGCATGCGGAAGATGGCGTGCTGCAGGTGGGCGGTGCGGATTTGATAGACTTGGAAATCCGTGTCTTCATCCTCGCCCGACTGAACGTTTTCCAGGCTTTGCTCGTGCTGTAAGCGCGCGGCAGTTTCCATATAGCAGTCTTGAATATGGGCAATTTCGCCGTCGTCCAGATAGCCGTCCGAAAGGACAAATCCGTCACGGTCAAAAGCGCTGATTTGCGCTGCGTCGAGTTTCATTACGTTATCGCTGCGTCGCCAGGGTGCCGCACAGTATAATCATTCTTTTGCCCTGTCGGTCGAGATGGCCGCTTTGCGCCATGTGGCTCTGTGCGTAAGCTTGCGCAAAACCAATTATCGGGAGCGGAAGATGTCGGAGCTTGAAGGAAAAGTGGCAGTCGTGACGGGCGGCGCTAGCGGGATCGGGGAAGGTACGGTTCGGCTTTTTGTCGCAGAAGGATGCAAGGTGGTGATCGCCGATATGCAGGAAGCGCGCGGCGCGGCGCTGGCCGAAGAGCTGGGTGCCAACGTGGTGTTCCAGAAGGTCGAGGTGCGCCAGGAAGATCAGGTGAAGGCCGCTATCGACCGCGCAATGTCCGAGTGGGGCCGGCTCGACTGCATGTTCAACAATGCCGGGTTCGGCGGCGTGTTGGGCCCGATCGAGGACGTGCCCGCCGACGAGTTCGACATGACGATGGATGTGCTCTTGCGCGGCGTTTCCCTCGGGATGAAATACGCCATCCCCTTCATGAAACAGCAGGGCAGCGGCAGCATAATCAACACCGGCAGTATCGCGGGCGTCACCAGCGGGCGCGGGCCGGTCGTCTATTCGGTCGCGAAGGCGGCGGTCGTGCATCTCAGCAAGGTAACGGCGATGGAACTCGGCGAGCACAGCATCCGCGTCAACGCCATCTGCCCCGGTTATATTGCCACGCCGCTGGCAGCGAATACGGTGGGCCGACCGGACTCGCTGATCGAGGAGCGGATCAAGAATTCCGAGTATCGCCAACCGATCCCGCGCTACGGCCGACCCGACGACATAGCGCAGATGGCGCTGTTCCTCGCCGGCGATCGCTCGACCTTCGTGACCGGCCAGGCCATCATTGTCGACGGCGGTGCCGCGAACGGCGTGATGTGGTCGGATCAGAACGAAGTTTATAAGAGCTACCACCCGATTAAGGTCTATAATCCCGACGCGGGTTGAGCCCATAGCGTGCCACCAGCACCATAAAACATAGCTAGGAGGCAGCGATGGCAGCGAACGGAACCGGTATCGGCGCGGCGGTGCCGCGGAAGGAGGACCGCCGCTTCCTGACCGGTAGCGGTCTGTACAGCGACGATATCCTGGAACCCGGAACGCTGTCCGCAACGGTCCTGCGCGCACCAATGCCGCATGCGGATATCGTCTCCATCGATGCCGAAGCGGCCCGGGCGGCGCCGGGGGTGCGGCTGGTGCTGACGGCGGCGGATCTTGAGGGCGAGATCGCCGGCCCGATACCTTCTTTTTCGACAGTTCCGCCCTTCGATGTTGGCCGTCTGGACGGTGGCGACGCGGCGGAAGCATCGCAATATCCGCTGGCGCGGGAGCGGGTGCGCTATTTGGGGGAACCGGTCGCCTTTGTCGTCGCCGACACCGCGTCCCAGGCGCAGGATGCGGCGGAGCTGATCGCGGTCGATTACGCGCCCTTGCAGTCGGTGATGGAAATCGAGGACGCACTCGATCCGTCGGCGGCGCAAATCTGGCCCGATGCGCCGGGCAATATTTCCTTCGATTGGGCGACCGGCGATGAGGCGGCGACGGATGCCGCCTTCGCCAACGCCGCGCATGTCAGCCGGCTGCGTCTGGACAACAACCGTGTCGTGATCAATTTCATGGAGCCCCGTGCCGCGGTTGCTGGTTACAATGAGGGCCGGCTTACATTACAGGCAGGCTGCCAGTCGGCGCACGGTATGCGGACGGGGTTGGCCACGGTCTTGGGCATCGACGAAGACAGCCTGCATGTGATCGTGCCGGACACCGGCGGTGGTTTCGGGGCCCGTGGCGGGGTCTACCCGGAATTTGTGCTTGCCCTGGTCGCGGCGCGGCGTTTGCAAAAATCCGTCAAATGGACGGCGAGCCGCGGTGAGGCCTTTTTGAGCGACAATCAGGCGCGCGATCACATCTTCGATGGCGAACTGGCGCTCGATGGAGAGGGCCGTTTCCTTGGTCTGCGCGTGCGGGGCGACTGGCGGCATGGCGCTTATCTTTGCAGCCGTGGTCTGTGGATCATGACCCATTACGTCTCGCAGATTCTGGGCGGGACCTACCGTATTCCAGCGGGGCATCTCGCGTTGTGCGGGATTGTCAGCAACACCACGCCACAAGCCGCCTATCGTGGTATCGGCCGGCTCGAAGCCAACTATATATTGGAACGACTGATCGACCAGGCGGCGCACGAGACCGGAGCCGACCCCGTTACGCTGCGCCGGCGCAATCTGCTCGACGCGGAAGATCTGCCATGGCGCATGGCGGGCGGCGCCGTCATCACCTCCGGCGCGTTTGCGGCCAATCTTGACCGCGCGGTCGAACTCTCGGATTGGCACGGCGCGGAGGCCCGACGCGCCGCGGCAGAGGCGCAGGGCAGGCTGCACGGTATCGGTCTCGCGATGTATGCGGAAAACGACGGCAGCACGCCGACGGAGTTCGCCGAAATCGCCGTTGGCAGCGACGGGCGGGTAACGGCGTTTCTGGGGACGCAGGATTTTGGCATGGGCCACGCGACCATGTATTCTCAGATCCTGTCGGAACGGCTTGGCGTTCCCTTTGCGGATATCGATGTCGTTTTCGGCGACAGCGACAAGGTGCGCCGCGGCGCCGGTTCGCACGGCTCCCGCTCAGCCCGAATGGGCGGCACCGCGGCCGTTATGGGCGCCGACAAGGTAATCGGCCGCGGCCGGGAGGTGGCGGCGGCGCTACTGGAAGCCGCGGTCGGCGATATCGAATTTGCCGACGGGCGCTTTACCATCGTCGGCACCGACCGCAGCGTCACGCTGTTCGAGGTCGCCGCCGATATCGAACGTGCGGGCGAAAGGCTGGCGGAAGAGGCGGACTTCAACGCAGAAGCCGAGGTTATTTCGAATGGCGTGCATGTCTGCGAGCTGACAATCGATCCCACCGACGGCAGCGTGCGCCACGAGAATTACAGCATCGTCGCCGATGTCGGACGGATCGTGAATCCCACCATCGTGCTGGGCCAGATGCATGGCGGCGTCGCCCAGGGCATAGGCCAGGCGCTGCTGGAACGCATCGTCTACGACCGCGACAGCGGCCAGACCCTGACCGGCAGCCTGATGGATTATTGCCTGCCAAGAGCTGACGATCTGCCGGCACCCAACGTTGCCTTCAACGAAATCGTCGAAATCGACAATCCGGTCGGGGCCAAAGGGGCCGGCGAAAGCGCCACGACGGGTGCGCCGGCGGCAGTGATGAACGCGCTCGCCAACGCCTTGATCCGGGCCGGTGCCGAACCCGTGGATATGCCGGCAACGCCAGAGAAGATATGGCGAGCCCTGCGTGCCGCCGGGGCAGCCTAAGGGGGCGACCTACTGCTTCTTTGCGCGCCCTTGAGGTCCTGTCACTGGCGGATGGCCAAGTGAAACGCCTTGCTGATCCGGGCCGAACAGCATGGTCGGCCCGTCCGGCGCTTTCACCAATCCCTCTCCGCTGACAAAAACGTATCCCTTGCGGCGGTCGACCCGGAACACGAGGACCTTTCCCTCGTCGGGCGTGAATTCATAGCCGGCGATTGTCATCGGCTCGTCGAATTCGTGAATAGCGCCATGCGTCCAGACGGTCGACTCCACATGCGCGCGGCCGTCCTTGGTCAGGCCGAGAAATTGCAGCTTGTGCTGATAGCCGCCGCGCCGCGGGATGACGAGCACCATGACACCCTTCCTATCCGCCACGGGCCGCAGGATGACCTTGGTGCCGAAATCTTCAGTTGCGGTATTGCCGGGCAATAGGGCGGCCGGCAGGCTGTGCAGCATCTTCGCTTCGCCGCTCGCGATCAGCTCCTGCATCGTTGCGTCGTCCAGGGTGCCAGTGGCCGCGATGCCGGCCTTGATCTGGAACGCGCGTAGTGCGGAAATTGTCTGGTCGGTGAAGGCGCCGTCGATGGGGCCGGGATCGAAACCAAGATCCTTCAGACGCTGCTGGACTTCCTTTGGGCCGAGCGCCTTGCCCTTTTGCGCGATCTGCGTTTCGCGTTGCTGGTCCGCAAAACCGGCCGGCGCGCCAATCAGCAGGCACGCGGTGCCTAACGCGCAGAGGAGGGCTCGCGATGTTGCCAGGACGGCCATTGAGGAAACTCCCAATAATTCGGAGCCGGACTATAGCGACAGTCCGTTAAACCGGATACATGTGAATGAATGAACATCGATCCGGGAGCAGTCATGGCGCGGTTGGCGAGGAAAATTTGTGCGATCACGGGCGCGGCAAGCGGCATCGGCCGCGCGGCGGCCGTTTTGTTTGCGAAAGAGCGCGCGCGTGTCATTGCGGTCGATGTGGATGCGGCGGGGCTCGAAAGCCTGGACGCCGAGGGTGGCGAGATTGCGACACGCCGGCTGGACGTGCTGGACCGGGATGCGGTTCAAGCGTTCGCGCAGCAAAACGGTCCGGTCGATGTTCTGTTCAACTGTGCGGGCAAGGTCAGTACGGGGAGCGTGCTCGACTGTTCGCTTGACGACTGGCGGTCGTCTCTCGATTTGAATGTCACCGCAATATTTTACCTTACCCAGGCGCTCGTGCCGGGCATGGTTGCCAAGGGCGGTGGCAGCATCGTCAACATGGCATCGGTGATCTCATCCCTCGGTGCGGCCCCGGACCGGTTCGCTTACGGCGCGACGAAGGCGGCGGTGATCGGCATGACCAAATCCGTGGCGCGGGACTTCGCGGGTGAGGGTATCCGGTGCAATGCGATTTGTCCCTCGGCGGTCGATACGCCCTCGATGCGCGCGCGGATTGATGTCATGGAGGACCCGGAAGCGGCGTATGAACTGTTCAGCAAGCGGCAGCCGGTCGGGCGGATGGCACGGCCCGAAGAGATCGCCGAGATGGCACTTTATCTTGCCAGCGACGCGTCGGCGTTCGTCACAGGGTCGGCCATGGTCATCGATGGCGGCACCTGGGCTTGATGCCAACCTTGTGCCGAACGGCGTCGCCATTGATGATTGGGTGTAAAGACGAATTTGCAAATGGATAGGGTTTTGCCATGAGCTGGCGAGTCGGAGTCGATATCGGGGGCACCTTTACCGATGTCGCCCTGGTAAACGAGGCGGACGGGCAAATCGGCATTGCTAAGGTGCCGACGACGCCGCGGGACTTCGGGCAGGGCGTCGTTCAGGCGCTGGAGATTGCGCTGCAGGAACATGGCGTTGCGGCGAATGACGTGACCTTGCTGTCGCACGCCACGACGATCGTGACCAACGCGATCCTGGAAGGCAAGGGCGCGCGATCCGTTCTGGTATCGACGCGTGGGTTCCGCGACGTGCTGGAACTGCGGCGCTCGGCGCGGGCGGATCTCTACGATCTGTTCCAGGATCCGCCGGGCGTGCTCGTGCCGCGGCATTGCCGGTTGGAAGTGACGGAACGGTTGGATGCCGCGGGTGCCGTCGTCACGCCGCTCGCCGAATCCGATATCGATGCCGTGATCGATTTCGTGCGTGAGAATGATATCGAGGCGGTTGCGGTCTCGCTGCTCTATTCCTTCCTGAACGACGAGCACGAACGCATCGTCGGCGACAAACTGCGCGCGGCCTTGCCGGATATCCCGGTGTTTCTGTCCAGCGAGGTGCTGCCGGAAATCCGCGAGTTTGAACGCACGAGCACGACGGCGGTCTGTGCCTATGTCGGGCCGATCCTCGAATCCTATTTGCGTCGGTTGGAAGAGGCGACGTCCGGCATGGGGCTGCCGAGCCTCTATGTCATGGGGTCGAGCGGTGGTGTATTCGATGTCGCGGAGGGGTTGAAGATGCCGGCGATGGCCATCGAGTCCGGGCCCGCGGCGGGTGTTATCGCGGCGGCGTTGATCGGCCGGCAACTGGACAAGCCGAACCTGATCTCGTTCGACATGGGCGGGACGACGGCGAAGGCGAGCCTGATCAAGGATGGTGGCGTAGAAACCACGTCGGAATACGAAGTCGGCGGCGACGGCAACGTGAACCGCTGGGTGCACGGTACCGGCCATCCTATCCGCGTCCCGGTCATCGATTTGGCCGAGGTCAGTGCCGGTGGCGGCAGCATCGCCTGGGTCGATCCCGGCGGCTCGATGCGCGTTGGGCCCAGGAGTGCCGGTGCGGAGCCAGGACCGGTCTGCTACGGCAAGGGCGGCACTGAGCCGACCGTGACCGACTGCAATCTGATCCTGGGATACCTCGATCCCGAAGCGCTGCTGGCGGGACGCCTTGCCATTCAGGCCGAGGCGGCGCGCGAGGCGATTGGAAAACATCTGGCTGACCCCTTGGGCATCGATGTCGAAGCCGCGGCAGCCGGCGTCCTTAGTGTCGTGAACAATGCCATGGCGGAAGCGTTACGCATCGTCTCGGTCGAACGCGGCCATGATGCACGCGCGTTCAGCCTTGTCGCGTTCGGCGGTGCGGGGCCGATGCACGCGGCGGAACTCGCGACCGCCTTGGGAATACGCGAAGTGATCGTGCCGCCGATCCCCGGTGGGTTTTCCGCGCTGGGGCTGGTGGCGACGGATCTCAAACGGGACTACGTCAAAACGCTCTATGCGGCGCTGGCTGACGTCGACCTTGAAGAGGTTGGGGCGGTCTATGACGCGATGGAAGTGTCGGCGCGCGAGATGTTGCGGGCGGCGGAGGTTCCCGAGAGCCAATGGGTTCTCGAACGCGGCGCCGATGTGCGCTATTCGCGGCAGGCCTACGAACTGACCGTGCCGGCGATGTCTGGCCCGGTGACGCCGGAGACTTTGAGCGACCTTGCCGCGCAGTTCCACGAGAAGCATCGCATGACCTACGGCCATGCCAATCCGGACGAGGCAATTCAACTGGTCAATTTGCGGCTGACCGCTATCGGCAAACTCGAAGGCCTGGAACTGCGTCAGTCGGGCGCCGGCGACGTGGCCGCGAAGAAGGGAAGCCGCCAAGTCTGGTTCCAAAAGACGGGCCGGGTTGATTGCGCGATCTATCACCGAGACGGCATAGGTGCGGATGACGAGATCGTGGGGCCGGCTGTCATCGAGGCGCTCGATGCGACAATTGTCGTGCCACCCGCCTGGCGCGTGCAAACCAACAACAGCGGCCACATCATCATGGAGGCGCAAGATGGCGAATGACGGAGGCGCACCGCGCTTGAAGACGGATGCGGCCACGTTCGAGGTGGTGAAGAACAGCCTGTATGCCGCGGCGGAAGAGATGAAGGTCGTATTGGCGAAAACCGCCTATTCGCCGATCCTGAAAGTTGCCGGCGACTATTCCTGCGGCGTCTTCGACGTGGCTGGAGAGATGGTGGCGCAGGGACCCGATCTGCCGATCCACCTCGGCTCGATGCCGGACGCGGTCAAGGCAGTGATCTCGGCCTGGGATTCGTTTACGCCGGGCGATGTGTTCATTCACAACGATCCGTATTTCGGCGGCTCGCATCTGCCAGATGTCAATGTGATCTCACCGGCCTTTCATGGCGATACGCTGCTCGGCTTCGCCTGCGTGCGGGCGCACTGGCCCGACGTCGGTAGCGCTACACCCGGCAGTTACGGCGCGGTGACGGAAATCTTCGGGGAGGGGCTGCGCCTGCCGCCGGTCCGTTTGTATGCCGCCGGCGTGCTCAACCGGGATGTCGACGCGATCATCTTCAGCAATGTTCGCACGCCAGAAGAACGGCGCGGCGATCTCAATGCGCAGGTCGCGGCCAACCGGCGCGGCTCGCAGCGCCTGTCCGACTTGGCTGAAAAGTACGGCGCCGATACGCTGCTGCGCATCATGGCCGAGGTCATGGATTATTCCGACACGATGTTGCGCGCTCTACTGCGGGACCTGCCCGATGGCGAAGGCAGTTTCGAGGATTTCTGCGATGGCGACGGCATTCTCGAGCCGGGCGCGGACACCGACGAGACCTTCACGGTCCGTATGAAGGTGATCAAGAAGGGGGATACGCTGACGGTCGACTTTGCGGGATCCGACCCGCAGGTCGCCGGCCCAATGAATGCGCCGCTCTCTGTCACCGCATCTGGGGTTTTCACCTCGGTAAAGATGATTGTCGATCCAACAAGTATGATCCCGCCTAATTCGGGCTGCTGGCGGTCGGTCACGGTGCTGGCCCCGAAAGGCTCCGTTGTCAACGCCACCTTTCCGGCACCGGTCGTCTACGCCAATCACGAGATGTCGCACCGCGTCGCCGACATGCTGTTCGGGGCGATGGCGGGCTTCATGCCGGACCGTGTCATGGCCTGTTCGCAGGGTACGTCGGCGGTGCTGACTCTCGGCGGTGTCGATTACCGCAACGGCGACCGCTATGTCAGCTACGAGACGATCAAGGGCGGCTTCGGGGCAAGGCCAACGAAGGACGGCATCAACTGCGTGGCGAGCGGTATCTCCAACACGATGAATACGCCGATTGAGGTGTTGGAGATGAGTTTCCCGGTCCGTGTCGAGTACTACGAAATTACGACGGACAGCGGCGGTGCCGGAGAGTTCCGCGGCGGCTGTGGCGCGCGCCGGGCGTGGCGCGTGCTGGGCAATGCCTCGCAGGCGTCGATCTGCTGCGAGCGCACCAAGTCGGCGCCATTCGGGCTCGCCGGTGGCAAGGCGGGCGCGACAGCGCGCATCGCCATCGAAACGCTGGACGGGAAGACCCGCGAACTGAACAGTAAGGGCGGATTCCCGGCCCCTGCCGACTCGAGAATCCTTTTGGAGGTGCCGGGTTCCGGCGGCTACGGTCCGCCGGACGCACGCGACAAGGCGAAGGTGGCGCAAGACGTGAAGGACGGTTACGTCAGCGCCGAAGCCGCGAAGCGCGACTACGGCGTGGATGTTTAATACTTCAACTGCAGAGTAAAAAATCATGAAGCCGCTCGAAGGTATCCGTGTCCTCGATATCGCGACCTATATCGCCGCCCCCTATTGCGCCACGATCATGGCGGAGTTCGGGGCCGAAGTGATCAAGGTCGAAATGCCTGGCGTCGGCGATCCGTGCCGGCGGCTCGGCTCGGTGACGGAGGCGGGCGACACGCTGGTCTGGCTCAGCGAGGCGCGCAACAAGAAGTCGGTCACCTTGAATCTGAAGGACCCAAAGGGGCAGGAGATGCTCAAGCAGCTCGTCGCGAAATGCGATGTGCTGTGCGAGAACTTCCGACCCGGCACATTGGAGCGCTGGAACCTCGGTTGGGACGTCCTGAGCGCGATCAATCCGAAGCTCGTCATGCTCCGTGTCTCCGGTTATGGCCAGACCGGTCCCTATCGCGAGAAGCCTGGTTTCGGCCGCATCGGCAATGCGTTCGGCGGCATCTCCTTTCTGGCGGGGGACCCCGACCGCCCGCCGGCAACGCCCGGCTCGGCAACCTTGGCGGATTACATGTCCGGGCTCTATGGCGCGCTTGGCGTGGTGATGGCGCTGCGTTCGGCGGAGGCGACGGGCGTCGGTCAGCAGGTCGATATCGGCCTTTACGAACCGATCTTCCGTATCCTCGACGAACTCGCCCCTGCCTACGACAAGTTCGGCTTCATCCGCCAGCGCATGGGCGCGCCGACGGTCAATGTCTGCCCGCACAGCCATTACCCGACCAAGGACGACCGCTGGGTCGCCATCGCCTGCACCAACGACAAGATCTACGCGCGGCTCGCGGGCCTGATGGGCCACGCGGATGTCGCAGGCGAGGGCCGCTATGGCACCATCCAGAAACGCGAAGCGGATCGCGCCGGTGTCGATGGCATGGTCACCGACTGGACGATGAGCCACACGCAGAAGGAAGTCGTGGCGCTTTGCGAGGAGGCGGAGGTGCCATGCGGCATTGTCGCCGCCATCGACGAAATCTTCGAAGACCCGCAATACGCGGCGCGTGAAAACATCGTCCGTGTGCAAGACCCCCGCGCCGGCGAAATTGCCGTTGCCAACGTCGTGCCGCGCCTTACGGGGACACCAGGCTCAGTGGACACTTTGGGGCCAGCCCTGGGCGCTAATAACCAGGAAATCTATGGCGCGCTTTTGGGACTGAATGACGGCGAAATCGAAGGGCTAGCAAACGAGGGTGTGATTTAACGGGGTCGGTTATTCGGCTCGTCGCATCGCCGCCGTAAGCAGTCCTGCGCCAATTAGGAAACTGGCGCCAATCCGGTTGGTCAGCCGCAAGACCGAGGGTTTCTTGAACTGCGCGCGCATCTGTCCCGCCAGGACTGCCCACACCGCCACATTGGCGGCTGCGAGGGTGAGGAACGTGGCTTCCATGACAGCGAACTGCGCCAGCACCGGGCTTGACGGGTCGATGAATTGCGGCACGAAAGCGATGAAGAAGGCGATGCTTTTGGGGTTTAGTGCAGTGACGATGTAGGAATTCCAGAACATGCGTTTTGTGTTCGACGCCTCAGTTTCTTCGGTTTCGCCGAGTTGCGTGTCGGCGCGCCAGAGCTGAATTCCCAGCCAAATCAGATAGCCGGCGCCCAACAACTTCAGAACCGTGAACAGGGTCGCCGATGCGGCGATGATGGCACCCGCGCCGAGCAGCGAGATCGTCATCGCCGTGAAGTCGCCCAAGGTGACGCCCGGTACGGTAGCCCAGGCGGTCGAGCGGCCGCGGCCTAGCGCATAACTGACCACCAGCATGACGGTAGGGCCGGGGACCGCGAGCAACGCGGTGCTGGCCAAGGCGAATGCGATCCAGATCTCTAAAGACATCGTTTTCCTCCAAACAAGGTATTTGGCGGACCAAAGACAGAGCGGTGTTACTGACGCAAGAAAATAAAGGTTTCAATTGTAACCGTGTAGGAATCGACATAATCGGTCCCGGCTGCTCTAGTGAAATAGGGCAAAAGCAGAGAGAAGGATCAGCAGAATGGCGCAAGACATCTCCCCCCACTGCCTGATTGTCGGCGTCGGCAAGGGAACGGGATTGGCCTGCGTGCGGAAGTTCGTGGCGGAGGGATACCGGGTGTCGATGATCGCACGGCATCGCGGTCGCTTGAACAGCTTCGCCGAAGAGATCCCGAACACCACGCCCTATCCGGCCGATATCGTGGACCTCGACAGCTATCGGGCGACGTTGCGTGAAATCGCGACCCAGCAGGGGCTGCCGGACGTCGTCGTCTACAACGCGTCGCTGGCGAGTTTCGCGACCTATGAAACGCTCGATCCGGCCGATTTGGAGCGCAACTTCCGCGCCAATACCTGTGGTTTGCTGGCGACTGCGCAGGAGCTTGCACCGGCGATGTCCAAGCGGCGCGCGGGGGCCATTGTGGTCACCGGAAATACGGGGTCGCTGCGTGGTAAACCGAGCTATATCGGGTTTTCGCCGACGAAGGCCTCGCAGCGCATCCTCGCCGAATGTCTGGCGCGCGAACTGGGTCCGCAGGGCGTGCATGTCGCCTATGTGGTGATCGACGCCGTCATCGACATGCCTTTCGCCCGACGCCGCCGGGAGGAAAAGCCGGACGACTATTATGCGAAGCCCGACGACCTTGCGAGCGAGATTTACAATGTGGCCCACCAGCCGAAATCCGCGCAATCCTTCTACGTCGAGCTTCGGCCCTTCGGGGAAAGCTGGTAGGCTGGCGCTCTCTCAAGAGGGAACATCATGAGCGATTTCGTAACATTCGATCTCACCGACCGCATCGCCACCTTGACGATGGATGATGGCAAGGCCAATGCGTTCGGCCTGGAAATGATTGCCGCCCTGTGCGACGGCCTTGATCGTGCCGCGGCAGAAGCGAGTGCCGTTGTCATTACGGGACGGCCCGGCGTGTTGTGCGCCGGCTTCGATCTTAAGATTATCCGCGGCAATGACGACGTCGCCAAGCTTGCCATGCGCACCGCGGGTGTGGAGGCCTTGCTGCAAACCTATATGCATCCGCTGCCGATTATCTTCGCGTGCCCAGGACACGCGGTTGCGGCAGGCGCTTTACTGTTGCTGACCGGCGACGTTCGGATCGGCACGCGCGGCGATTACAAGATCGGGCTGAACGAAGTCGGTATCGGCCTCTCGCTGCCGGAATTCGGTCTGTCGCTGGCGCGCGACCGGCTCGACCCGCGGGTGATCACTCAGGCAATCCTTGGGGCACGGCTCTACGATGCCGAAGAAGCGGCGGAGGTCGGCTATCTCGATCAGGCGGCGGATGCGGGCGTGGTGATGGAAATTGCACAGCAAACGGCGCGCGACATGCTGGAACTGGACGCGCAAGCGTTCGCGTCGACCAAGCAGCGGTTGCGGCAGCCGACGGTGGATCGCATTCGCGCGTCGCTGGCGGCTTAGGAAAAGAGGAACAGAACACATGCAACAACAGGCAGCGGACCTGCGGGGCGAAGGAGACGAGCTAAACGCGCTTCTTGGAACCCTCGCCGAGAGCGATTGGGACCGCAATACGCCGTTCAAGGACTGGACCGTCAACCACGTTATGCAGCATCTCCATCAGGGCGATTGGATGAAGGTGCTGTCGATGAAAGACACGGACCGGTTCCTGGAGGTCAGCAAGGCGAGGCGCGCGGCGCGGGAACGCAATGACGGCTCGACCGGCCTGGAAGACAGCGGCTTCGAACCGCAACAGGGTTCGGCGCTTCGCGAACAGTGGCACCGCTATTTCGAGGAGATGTGCGACTTGATGGCGGCGTCCGATCCGAAGCGGCGCATCAAATGGGTCGGGCCCGATATGAGCATTCGCATGGCGGCAACGGCGCGGCAGATGGAAACCTGGGCGCATGGCCAGGACATCTACGACCTGCTGCGCAAACCGCGCACGCCGACCGACCGGATCAAAAATATTGCCGTGCTGGGCGTCAAAACCTACGGCTGGACCTTCGCCAACAGGGACATGCCGGTGCCGGGCGACATGCCCTACGTGCGGTTGACGGCGCCGTCTGGTGCGCTCTGGGACTGGGGCGAGGCGAATGACGACAACAAGGTCGAAGGCTCGGCGCTCGAATTCTGTCAGGTCGTAACCCAGGGCCGGAACGTCGCCGACGTGAACCTTACCGTCGTTGGAGATCCCGCGCAGGCCTGGATGGATATTGCGCAATGCTTCGCCGGCCAGCCCAATGACCCGCCGGCGCCGGGCCACCGCGCCTGGAGCTAGTCCTCCACCGCGAGTCCATAAACGTCGCGCGCGACATCCGGTGAGATGCGGTCTTCCCGCAGGTCCCGTTGCACCAGTTCGGGGTCGCGTTCCTCTGGCGGACCGTAGCCGCCCGAGCCCGGCGTGACGATGGCGATCGATTGGCCTTCCATCAACAGGCCGGCGCTGAGTTTGAAGGGTGCGACGCCATCATCCGACTCCACGTGATAGCTGCCGCCGTCATGGCCGCCGAACAATCCCCACGGCGCGCTTCTGGCGCGCGTGCCGCGCATGCTGACCCGGCACTCGTCGTGCAGGGATCGGATCTGCCGCCGGAAACCCAGCCCGCCGCGCCATTTGCCGTCGCCGCCGGAATCGCGCTCCAGCTCGTACCGCTCGACCCTTAAGGGATATTCGGACTCAAGCCCTTCGACGGGGAGGTTGCTGGTATTGGTGATATGCACCTGAACACCGTCGAGCCCGTCCTTTGTCGCCCGCGCGCCAAAGCCGCCGCCGAGCGTTTCCAGATAGACGTAGAAATTGCCCGTGCGCGGGTTCACGCCGCTGAAGGTCGAGGAGGTGACGGCGCCATTGCACGCCGCGATGATACGGTCCGGGACCGCCTGCGCAAGCGCGCCATGAACGACGTCGACGACCCGCTGGCAGGTATTCGTGCGGCCGTTGACGGCAGCGGGTGAGACGGCGTTCAGGATCGATCCCGGCTCCGCCGTTGCCTTGATCGGACGGAACAGGCCGGCGTTGGGTGGCGCGTCCGGATCGGTGACTGTCTTGACGGCGTAGTAGACCGTCGCGAGCAGTGCGGTTTCGACCATGTTGAGACCGGCGCGGACCTGCGGCGGGTTGTTGGCGAAGTCGAGCTCGATTTCGTCGCCCTTTACTTCGATGCGCACCCGAAAGGTGAGTATCTCTTCGAGCTCGTCGCATTCGAACTGATCTTCGAAACTGTACGTGCCATCGGGGATCGTCGCGATACCGGCGCGCATGCGGCGTTCGGCATAATCCAGCAATTCATCAAAGACGCGGGTTAGCAGTGGCACGCCGTAGCGTTCGCACATCGCCTGAAAGCGCTGCACGCCGAACCGGTTGGCGGCGATCTGCGCGCGCAAATCGGCTTGCCGTTCCTTTGGCACCTGACAGTTCAGCAGGACCAGATCGAGCACGTCCTGCTGCATCTCACCGCCGCGCTGCAGGCGGATCGGCGGAATGCGCAGCCCTTCCTGATAGATATGAGCGTGTCCTCGGTCGACGAAGTCCGCATGGTGCGCCAGGTTCGTGGCCCAGCCGACGAGCGCGCCTTCATAGAAAATCGGCGATGCCGCTACGATGTCCGGCAGATGCGTGCCGCCGCCGGTATACGCGTCGTTGCCGATAAACAGATCGCCCTCGGCAATTTCCGAAACATCGTGGCGTTCCAGGATGGCGGAGACCACGCCCATCAGCGAACCAAGATGGATCGGAATATGTTCTGCCTGGTACAGCGTGCGCCCGGTGGCGTCGAAGATCACGGTGGAACAGTCGCGTCGTTCCTTGATGTTGGTCGAGTAAGAGGCGCGGATCAGCGTCTCGCCCATTTCATCGGCGATGGAGGCGATGGCATTGCCGATGACTTCGACGGTAACGGGATCGACCGTCGCCGTTTCGATGCGCGTTTCGTCCGGCATCACGCGTCTCCTTCTTCGATAACGATGTTGTGGTAGGCGTCCACGGTCGCTGTTTGGCCCGGCAGGATAAAGGTCGTGGAATCCATTTGTTCGATGACGGCCGGGCCCTCGATGCGGTTGCCGGTCTGCAGGCGGTCGCGGTCGAAGATATGTGCGGTTTCGAAGGTGCTGGACTCTGGCATATAGATCTCGCGCGAGTCGATTGCCGCGGCCGAGGCGTCCGCACCGGCATTTGCGTTCTCGGTAAATTGCGGCTTTTCGACGAGACCATAGGCTTCGACGCGGAATGTGACGATCTCGATCGCTTCGTCCGGCGCGGTGTAATCGTAAAGACGGCTATACGCTTCGTTGAAATTCACCGTCAGTCCGTCCAGCAGCGCTGCGTCGTCGTCGAGGTCGGGCACGGGAACGTTCAGCTCGTAATTCTGACCGGCATAGCGCATGTCCGCTGATGCAACGAGCCGTCGGCGGTCGCTACCGACATTCTCCTTTTCAAACCAAGTGTCGGCGTCACGTCGCAGGGCCCGCATCGCATCTCGTATTGCAGGGACTGATGTGGCGTCGACCGGTAGCTTTCGGGTCACCGAAAGGTCATGGCGAAGGTCGGTCAGCAAAAGCCCCATGGCGCAAAGAATGCCGGGATTGCGCGGCACTAAAATTCGCCGCATGCCGAGTTCGCGCGCCAACCGTCCCGCATGCACCGGGCCGCCGCCACCGAATGGCATCAGGCAATATTCGCGCGGGTCGTGGCCCCGTTGCACGGAAATAAGACGGATCGCGCGGGCCATGTTTGCGGTCACCACGCGGATAATGCCGGCTGCCGTGTCCAATGCGGAAAGACCCAGTTTTTCGCCCAGCTTTTCGATGGCACGAAAGGCGGGGTCGCGGTCGATGGGCATACGCCCGCCGAGCAGTTCCTTCGGATTGAGGATCTGCATGACCACGTTGGCATCGGTCACGGTCGGTTCGTCATTGCCAAGCCCATAGCAGATCGGTCCCGGTGCCGCGCCGGCGCTGCGCGGTCCGACCTTCAGGAAGCCGCCGCTGTCGACATAGGCAATCGAGCCGCCGCCGGCGCCGACTGTGTGAATATCGATCATCGGAACCTTGATCGGGTAACCGTGCACGATGGCCTCAGTCGTGGTTTCCGGCCGGGCGTTTTGAATCAGTGATACGTCCGTCGAGGTGCCGCCCATGTCGAAGGTGATGATATCCTCGACACCGACGATCCGCCCCGTTTCCAGCGCACCGACGACGCCGGTACTGGGCCCGGACAGGACCGTCCGGACGGGCAGGGTGGACGCCGTCTCGAAGGTAATGGTGCCGCCGTTCGATTGGGTGATGTGCGGCTGCACCGTGATGCCGGCGTCTTTCAATCTCGGCGTCAGGCGGGACAGATAGCCTTTCATCACCGGGCCCAGGAAGGCGTTCACGACCGTCGTGCTCAACCGCTCGAATTCGCGGAATTCAGGGCAGACTTGATGTGAGGCGGTAACGAAGGCACCGTCCAGCTCCTCTTCGAGTATGCGAGCGACCATCACTTCGTGGGCCGGCGATACGAAGCTGTAGAGAAAACAGACCGCGGCCGCTTCGACATCCATATCCCGCAGCTTGCGCGCCATCGTGCGGACTTCGTCTTCGCTGGGTTCGCGTTCGACCGTGCCGTCGTAGAGCAACCGTTCGCTGACTTCCAGCCGGCGGTCGCGAGGGATCAGCGGTATGGGTTTGTCGGTCTGCAGGTCGTAGAGATGAGGGCGGGTTTGCCGGCCGAGGTCGAGCAGGTCGCGGAACCCGTCATTGGTAATCAGCCCCGCACGCGCGCCACGCCCCTGGATCAATGCGTTGGTCGCGACGGTGGTGCCGTGGCCGAAGAAGGAAACATTGGCATCGTCCCCGCCGAACCGCTCGACGGCTTCCCGCGCGCCGTTGGCGATGGCTTCCGAAGGGTCTTGCGGTGTGCTGGAGAGCTTCCAGACGGAAAACTGTCCGGTTGTCTCGTCGAGCAGACAGACGTCGGTAAAGGTGCCACCGGAATCGACGCCGATGCGAAGCGAAGTCATTTTTTGTTTTGTCCTGATGTCTCGAATGGGCTGCGCGGTCCAGCGCCCCTAATCGTTATCCGCTGCCCGGCTTTGTGCAAGTATCTCCGGCGGTGCCTGCTGGAGTTCGACATAGTTCCCGCTGGGGTCCCGCACAAAGACCTGAGCCGAACTCGGCCCGACCAGGCCGCCAATCTCCCAATACCACACACCGCGGGCATCGAGTTCCCGCCGCGCTTCGTCGAGATCTTCAACGGCAAGGGCAATATGCGGCAAAGTCGGGTCTTCCCGATCGCTGCGCGCCGCGGGCGACTGACCCTCCGCCGACATGACATGGATCTGTTTGGTTCGTTGTCCCGGATCGATGTTTACCCAGAGTCCGGGGATCCCGGGAATTTCCGGCCGCTGGCTATCGACTTCCATGCCGAGCAGATCGCCATAGAACGAACGCGCTTTTTCGACATCGTCATCCGCGGTTCCAATGCGGATACCGTGATGCATAAATCCAACGACCTTAATCGGCATCGTTTCGTCCCCCTACGTGTTAATGGCCCGCCAGACCTTCTCCGCCGTGACCGGCATATCGATCTCCGTAACGCCGAACTCGCTCAACGCATCGACGATGGCGTTTACGACGGCAGGCATACTGGCCGTCGGGCCGGACTCGCCGCAGCCTTTCACGCCGAGCGGGTTGGTTAGGCATGTGGTTTCTGTCGTGGCCCAAGCGAAGTCGGGCGTTTCGATGGCGCGGGGCATGCAGTAGTCCATGAAAGAACCGGTCAGGAGTTGTCCCGAGTCCGGGTCGTAGACGACTTCCTCGCTGAGCGCCTGACCCAGGCCGTTCGAGACGCCGCCATGCAACTGGCCTTCGAGCAGCATCGGATTGACGATGGTGCCGAAGTCGCTGACCATCGCGTAGCGGGTGACCTGGACATAGCCCGTATCGCGGTCGATCTCGACCTCGGCGACATGACAGCCGCAGGGATAATTGTAGGCGCGGGCGACATAGTGGGCGTTGGCTTCCAGGCCGAGATCTTCTCCGACAGGGACGCTAGCGCTGCTGAACGAGGCCTTGGCGACGGTGACGAGGTCGACGCTGCGGTCTGTGCCGGCGATGACGAATTGCCCGCCCTGGAACTCGATATCGCCGGCGCTTGCCTCCAGCATCTGTGCCGCGATCCGTTTGCCCTTTTCGATGATCTGCTCCGAGCTTTGCACGATGCCGGCGCCGGCCACGGTGGTGGTGCGCGATCCGCCCGTGCCGGAACCTGGCCCGATGCGGTCCGAGTCGCCCTGCACCACGTGGATATTGTCGAAGGGCAGGCCGAGCTGGCTGGCGGTGATCTGGCTGAACACGGTGGCGTGGCCCTGTCCGTTGGTCTGGCCGGTCAGTGTCACCGTGATGACGCCCGAACTGTCGAATGTCATGCCGACCCGGTTGTCCATGAACCCGTCCGGTTCCGTATAGACAGCGTAGCCAAACCCAAGCAGTTTGCCCGTGTCCCGCGCCTTTTGCTTGCGCTCCGCTAGAGTCTCCTGGCCCGCGAGGGCCAGCGCCTGGGTCATGTTGTCTTCGAAATCGCCGCTGTCGTAGACCAGCCCGGTCGGCGTGCTGTAGGGCATTTCCGTCGGTGCGACCAGATTGCGGCGGCGCAACTCGGCGGGGTCGATGTTCAGTTCCCGCGCCGCCTTGTCGACCAGCCGTTCCACCATGTAGCAGAATTCCGGCTTGCCGGCGCCGCGGAACGCCGCGGTTGGCGTGTTGTTGGTGAAGACGCAGGTCGTCTCGGCGAAGACCGTGTCGATGCGGTAGACATTGGTCAGCATGCGCGTCCCGCCCTTGGTCGGGATAATCGCAGCGCCACCGGTGTGATAGGCGCCCATACTGGAGGTCGTCTTGCAGCGGATGGCGAGAAAATTGCCGCCGACGTCGAGTGCCAATTCCGCATGCATGACGTGGTCGCGGGCGTGGTAGTCGGTCAGGAAGGCATCGCTGCGGCTCGGATACCATTTCACGGGCCGGTCCAGCTTTTTCGCCGCCCAGGGAAGGACGATCTGTTCAGGATAGATGCCATTCTTGATCCCGAAACCGCCACCGACATCCGGCGTGATGAGGTGGATGTCCGACATCGGGACATTGAGGCCAGGCTTTGCCATGGCCGTATGAACGGGATTGTTGCCCTGAGTTGGGGTGTAGACGGTATAGCGGCGCGTTAAAGGATCGAACTGGGCGACAGCGCCGCGCGGCTCCGTTGCGCCGACCACGATGCGATTATTGACCAGATCGACCTGTGTGACATGGGCGGCGCGGCTGAAGGCGGCATCGGTCGCTGAGCGGTCCCCGGTTTCCCAATCGAGCGCAATATTGCTGCCGACCTCGGCCCAGATCACCGGCGCTTCGGCATCGAGCGCGCCACCTGTTTTCGTGACCGACGGAAGTTCTTCGTAGTCAATGTCCAGCAGCTCGGCAGCGTCGGCGGCCTGTGCCGCCGTTTCAGCGATCACGACCGCCACGGTCTCGCCGGCATAGCGCGCAACGTTCGTTGCCATGGCGCGCCGCTCGGGCACGAAGAGCGGTGATCCGTCCTTATTCTCGACTGGTGCTGAGCCGACGATCGCGCCCACGTCATCCCGGTCCATGTCTGCGCCCGTGAAGACGGCGATCACGCCGGGCTCTTCAAGTGCCGCGCTGCTGTCGATGCTGCTGATCCTGGCATGGGCGTAAGGGGAACGAACGAAATGCGCGTGCGCCTGGTCGGGCAAGTTGATGTCGTCGATAAAGCGGCCTTTGCCGGTGAGCAGGGCTTCGTCTTCGATACGCGGAACGGAAACGCCGATTCCGTTGGGGATAGGCGCAGAGTCGGGCACGGTGTTACTCCTGAGTGAATAGCGATGGCGGGCAATCAAGATGACGTGATCGGCGAGACGACCGTATCAGACTCGACCGTCAAGACAAGCCCAGCTAGTTTGCAACGAAATCACACTTAAAGGGAGAGCGGAAGTGGCGCAAACATTACGGCAAATGGCGGGTGCCGACCCAGCACCGCATGCTTTGGCGAACAGTGCCGTTCTGATGATCGACGCGCAGCTCGAATACGTGTCAGGACGCGCAGTTTGCGACGGCGTCGAGGCGGCGCTCGAGCAAGGCGGCAAACTGATCGCCAAGGCGCGCGCGGCGGGTCGGCCGGTCATCCATATTCAGCATAAGGGCAACCCCGGCGGGTTGTTCGACCCGGAAACCGACAATTTCCTGATCGCGCCGCAAGTGGCGCCAGAGGGCAGCGAAACCGTGATCAATAAAGCCCTGCCGAACGCCTTCGCTGGCACGGACCTGGAGACGGTGTATCGGGGGCTCGGCTGCGACTCACTGATCATCGCCGGCTTCATGACCCATATGTGTGTCAGCTCGACGACTCGGGCGGCGCTGGATCTCGGAATTCCTTGCACGGTCGTCGCAGGCGCCTGCGCGACCCGCGATTTGCCGGACGGGCAGGGTGGCGTTGTTCGGGGGCGGGAGTTGCACCGCGTCGAGCTCGTCGCATTGTCGGACCGCTTCTGCCCGATTGCCGCATCCGTCGACGATATCGGCTAAACCCGCACCAACGAACCCGTAGGAAACCCACCATGACCATCGAACATCTCGATTCCGGCGAAATCTTGAGCCAGGCCGTCGTGCACGGCGATACCGTCTACCTATGCGGCCTCACGCCCACGAACCGCGACCTCGACGTCGCCGGCCAAACCGAAGAAGTCCTGGCCAAGATCGACGACCGGCTGGGCAAGTGCGGCTCCGACAAGTCCAAGCTGCTGAGCGCCACCATCTATCTCACGGACATCAAGCTGAAGCCCGCGATGAACGAGGTCTGGAAGTCCTGGCTCGGCGACCTGAACCGCCCGACCCGGGCGTGCATTGGGGGTGTCGAGCTGGAGCCGAACGTCTTGGTGGAGATCGTCGTCAACGCGGCCAAGTAAGCAAGCTACTCTTGAAAGAAATGGGCTTGATATTTGAAGCAGGCTTAGCTCTATGTGTTTCCCGCGACCCACAATCGAATAGATTTTGCCCTAGTTGGGACCGTATCTCCCTAAAGATGCAATGTTTTGCGATTGTGCTGACTGTCTATTGACGGAGCAGTGCCTGTCGGCACGCGCCAGTCAAATGATGGTGGCGGAATTCTTTACAATTTCCGTGTTGCAGAAATGTTGGCAAATAATTTTACGTAACCCATTGATAATTAATAAACATCAGTCCCTGCTATGAAATTTTGATAGCTAGTAGTGACAAATGGACTGTCGGTTTTCTTTACAACTCTTACCTGTTTTTCTTTCGTGCGCATTGCTAACCCATTGATATCAATCAGCTACAGTTTTATGGCATGATTCCTGCGTTGATTGTTAAGGTCTGTAATATTTCTACCGAAAAGGATCCATTATGCGCCGATTCCATTCATCCGTTATCATGATACTTTTTGGGCTCATGGCTGCCTTTACCATGATGTCCACGGCTCATGCAGTCCCAGTACTAATCATCGATAGCAATGGCCAGCTTCTCGGCGCGGACGACGTTGATGTCGACGGATCTCTTTTCGATGTTCGATTTGTAGACGGAACCTGCGTAGATCTTTTCGGGGGCTGCAACGAAAATTCTGATTTCGATTTTCCAATTGCCGCCTCTGCGACGCTGGCCGCTCAGGCCCTTTTGGACCAAGTCTTTCTTGATATCGTGCAGGGAAGTTTCGACTCAGATCCATCGCTGACACATGGTTGTGAATCAATTGATTCATGTCTGGTTGTCATTCCGACTGGGGATGGAGGAGTGTCCCAGACAGACACGGCAACCGCTCTAAACGACGATTTGGAGGTCGGCGATATAGTATTTTTCCCCTCTCTTGGCGTTAATAACGATCTTACAGCCTTTGATACAGCGGTGTTCGCGTCTTTCACACCATCCGTTTCGTCCCAATCGGTACCTGAGCCCGCCACACTTATTCTTTTCGCGCTGGGGCTGACCGGGCTGGTGGCGACTTCTCGCTGGGAGTACCTCAACGTACAAAAAGGTTGAATGTAGGTTTAGATAATTGCCGCACCATTGCAAGTGAATGGGCTGAAACCGTATGCTGCTAAAACGTTAACGAATCCTTTCAATTAACGGAATCTTTGTAATTTCCGGGGACACTCGCCTTCTGGTCCTGCAGCTCTCAGAAGGTGACGGTGTGACCGATAGCAACAACTCGATTTCCCGCCGGCAGGCCCTTGCCGGGATGGTGGCCGTAGGCGCCGCCGCTGCCGCGAGTCGGCCTGTCGAAGCGCAGGTCTGGGGCCGCGTCTTTATCTTCAATACGGCGCCCGAGGTCGTTCAGCTTGAGTTGAATCGGCGTGCGCTACCTGCGATCGTCGGCACGGAGCGGGAGGATTATTACATCCCGGATGTTATCTCCATCGACCGTACGGCCTTGCTTCCGGATCTCGTCGTCGGGGAGTTCGCGGCCCGCAATCGATTGCAAGTTCAGTATCCGGATGGCGCGGTGACGTATCAAATCGATGTCGATGCGTCGAAATACGAGCTCAAGCGCGACCTGCTGCTATACGTGCATCGCGACGGATTGATCATGCTGCAT
The DNA here is from genome assembly GCA_012103325.1 of Alphaproteobacteria bacterium. Classification (GTDB taxonomy): domain Bacteria; phylum Pseudomonadota; class Alphaproteobacteria; order UBA8366. The sequence goes on along the minus strand of WLWY01000008.1, from coordinate 19,012 downwards.
GACGGCACCAACATTTCGGAAAACGTCCAAAAAATTTCTTAGCGCGCTGCACCTTTCCAAGTTCGCGCGTTTGTTCTAAAATCGGCTCCAAGCTGGGGTGCCGGATCCGTCCGGCTGAGATCATACCCAACGAACCTGACCTGGATAATGCCAGCGTAGGGAGCTGCTTTTGCCAAACGCTCCGACAGACCACCAGAAGACGAGACCCACCGTTGCCGTGGTTGGCGGCGGAATTTGCGGTCTCGGTATCGGCTGGCGTCTTGCTGCCGCGGGATGCCGCGTGGACGTGTTCGACCGCGGGGTCGCGGGCCGCGAGGCGAGCTGGGCCGCAGCGGGTATGCTGGCCGCACGGGTCGAAACCGAACCGGGCGAGGAACCGCTGCTCGCGCTGAACTTGGAAAGTCAGGCCATGTGGCCGGATTTCGCGCAGGAACTCGAAGCGGCATCCGACATCGCGCTCGGCTATCGCGACGAGGGCACGCTGGTCGTCGCCGCGCATCGCGACGATGCCGCCGAACTGCGCAACACCTATGAGTTCCACCGCAGCCTCGACCTCGATATGGAATGGCTGACCGGCGGGCAGGCGCGCCGCATCGAACCGCATCTGGCGCCCGGCGTCAGCGCCGGGGTTCTGAGCAAGGGCGACCATCAGGTCGACAATCGGCAGCTGGTCCTGGCGTTGCGCGACGCCTTCATGCGCGCCGGCGGAACCTTGCACGAAAATACGCCCGTCGAGGCCATCGATGTCGAAGCGGAGCAGGCGAAAGGCGTACAGGTTGGTGGCCGACGGTTCGACGCCGACATGGTTTTGCTGGCCGCCGGTGCCTGGTCCTACGATATCGACGGCGTGCCGCCCGCGGCCCGGCCACCGGTTCGTCCGTTGAAAGGACAGATGCTCTCGCTGCGCATGGATCCGCGTGCGCCGATCATGGATCATGTTCTGTGGGGGCCGGGGATCTACATCGTGCCGCGCCGGGACGGGACCTTGATCCTTGGCGCGACGGTGGAAGAGAAGGGGTTCGATACCGACTTGACGGCGGGCGGCATCTTCCGATTGCTCGAAGCGGCTTGGGAAATCCTACCGCAGATTGAAGAATTGCCGATCAACGAGATGTGGGTCGGGTTCCGTCCGACCAGCCGGGACGATGCGCCAATCCTGGGAGCGACGCCGGTCGAGGGGCTGGTCGTAGCGACTGGCCATCACCGCAATGGGGTTCTTCTGGCGCCGCTGACCATTGACGCCGTGAGCGCCTTCATGCTGGATGGGGTGGCTCCGAAATCGATTGAGACGTTCGGCATCGACCGGTTTGCCGTCCGGCAAACGCAAACCGCCAACGCGGGAAGTCAGGAATGAGTCAGCAGATACAGGTCAATGGCATTGGCAAGACGGTGCACGCGTCGACGATAGCCGAAATCCTCACGGAAGAAGGCGTCGACGACAGCACGCCGTTTCTCGCGGTCGCGCTGAACGGCTCGGTCGTGCCGCGCCGGGAATGGCAAGCGGCGCAGTTGAATGCGGGGGATTCGGTTGAGATCGTAAAACCGGTCTCCGGCGGTTAGGTCACTAGATAGAACGGATCGAGTAAGAGCGATGTCCAACGGATTGACGATTGCAGACAAAACATTCTCCTCCCGGCTCTTCATCGGGTCGTCGGGATACCCAAACCAACAGGTCATGATGGACGCAATTGCCGCGTCGGGGGCCGAGGTGGTGACCGTGGCGATCCGGCGCATCAACATCCATGGCGGTGGCGAGAACGTCATCGAACTGCTCGCAGAGGATTATCATCTGCTGCCGAATACCGCGGGCTGCTATACGGCGCGGGACGCGGTGCTGACCGCGCAGCTGGCGCGCGAGGCAATCGAAACCGATTGGATCAAGCTGGAAGTCATCGGTGACGAGGAAACCCTGTTTCCGGATGTCGAGCATTTGCTGGCAGCCGCCGACGAACTGGTGAAGGACGGTTTCATCGTGCTGCCCTATTGCAACGACGATCCGATCACCTGCCGCAAGCTGGCGGATATCGGATGCGCCGCGGTGATGCCGCTGGGCGCGCCGATCGGGTCGGGCATGGGGCTGCGCAATCCCTACAATATAGAGATCATTCGCGATCAGGTTTCGATCCCCGTGATCGTCGATGCGGGCATTGGAACGGCGTCGGACGCCGCGATTGCCCTGGAGCTTGGCTGTGACGGTATTCTTTTGAACACTGCCATTGCCAAGGCGCGGGATCCGATCAAGATGGCGGAGGCGATGGGCAAGGGCGTGCAGGCTGGCCGCCTGGCGTTCGAGGCCGGACGCATTCCGCGCAAGCTTTACGCCGAGGCATCAAGCCCACAGGCGGGAATCGTTCGCGCCTAATTAGCCTAATTATATGTCGGCGGCTTCGCGCAGCAGCCATTCCCGGAACGCGATGCTTTTCGGGTAGCGCGCGCGGTCGGGTGGATACACCAGATAGTAGCTGGTGTCGTGGCGCTCGGTGATGTCGAACGGCGCGACGAGGCGGCCGCTGTCGATGTCATCGCGGACGATTTGTTTGTCGGCAATGGCGATACCGATCCCTCTTATGGCGGCGGCGAGGGCGAAATCGGTAGTATCGAAGGTCAACTCCCGGCTCGGTTTGACACCGGCCGCGTCGGCTGTGTTGAGCCAGGACTGCCAGTCTTCGGCCCGAGCCTCGGAATGCAGGAAGATATGACCGTCGAGATCTTGAGGCGTCACGAGCGGTGAATCACCGCGCAATAAATCGGGACTGCAGACCGGGGTCGTTTCGAGATGGAACAGCAAGTCGGCTTCCAGCCCCGGCCAATCACCTTGTCCGTGACGGATTGCGACGTCGATGTCTTCCCGCTCCAGATCGACCGTGCGTGGCGTTGTCGAAATGCGGATTTCGATTTCGGGATGTTCGGATTGGAAGCGGGGCAGGCGCGGCATGAACCAGCGCATCGCCAGGGTCGACACCATGCTGACCGTGAGAACGCCGGCGCGCTGGTTGGCTTGAAGTTCTGCAACGGCTGCGGTTAACCGCCGGAACCCATCCGTCAGGCCCGGCAACAACGCGCGGCCATCCTTTGTCAGTGAAAGGCGCCGATTGGCACGGCGGAACAGGCGAACGCCGAGCATGTCTTCCAGCGCTCGGATTTGATGACTGATTGCGGATGGGGTGACATTCAACTCCGCGGCCGCGGCTGCAAGCGTTGTCAGCCGCGCCGTTGCCTCGAAGGAACGCAATGCATTAAGCGGCGGCAGTTGAATCGTCAGTTGTGGAGATATTCCGTTGTCCAATTCTCACCTATTTAGAGAAAATTATAGCATTAAAGTAGTACGGTAATGAATATTATTTATGCTAATTAATTGAGAATAATTCAATTATTAATGAAAATATATCGATTTTCAATGCCCTGCGATTGAGCGTAATAATAAGAAGGCATTGTGGCGTCACTATGAGGAGATCGGCAAAATGTTGGCACATTTCACACGATTCGCCGCCTATAACAAATGGGCGAATGACAAGCTCTATGACGCCTGTGATCAGCTGTCGGACGAGGAATATTTTGCCAAACGGCAGGCATTCTTCGGATCGATCCACGGCGTGCTGAACCACATGATGGTGGGGGACACAATTTGGACCTCCCGCTTGCACGGGACGTCGCCGGTGATCGCATTGAACGCCGAACTGTATGACCGCCGCGATACGCTGCGCGAGGCGCGGCAAAAGATGGACGGCGATATCATCGCCTATATTGACGGGCTGTCGGAAGCCGACATCGCTGGCGATGTGACTTATAAGACGACCAGCGGCGATCCGTTCACATCGGAACTAAGTTTCATCCTGCAGCATTTTTTCAATCATCATGCGCATCATCGCGGGCAGGCGCATGACCTGCTAAGTCAGACCAGCGTTGAGCCGCCGGTGCTCGATTTGTTGTATTACGCTCGGGGCTAAAGGGGCAGAAACAGGTTGCGCGTATCGCCGGCCCCGCCTATTGGGCTGGCATGGCTTCTTCCGACCCGCCACAGGCTGCGGCGCTCTCGGACTCCTCCGTTGGTGTCCGGCTATCGCTGTTTTACATCTTCTTCTTTATCAACGCGGGCATCTACATGCCGTTCTGGCCGGTGTGGCTGGAAAGCCGCGGGTTGGGACCGGTCGAAATTGGCCTGCTTATTGCCGTCGGCCGGTTCGCTCGTGTCATATCGAGCCCGTTGATCGCCTATGGGGCGGATCGGCGAGGCAACCGGCGGGCGCCGCTATTGATATTGACAGGCACGACGACGGTAATTTTCCTGCTGTACCTCTATTGCGATCCCGTCTGGCAATATGCCGCCGTCGCCGCGGCGGTTGGCGCTGCATGGGGGACGATCATGCCGCTCGGCGACAGCCTGGCGATTGTGAACACACAAACCCGCAGCATCCAGTATGGCCGTGTCCGGTTGTGGGGGTCGGTCAGCTTTATTCTTGCCACGCTCGCCGGCGGCAAGATGCTCGAGTTCTGGCCGGAATCCGCGATCTTCTGGGTTTTGATGGTCAGCTTCGTGTCGTTGTTTGTGGTTTGTCTTATCTTGCCCGACACGCGGGTGGAGCCCGCGCCGATACGCATGTCGGGCATTTGGCGGCTGTTCGTGCACCCCTTGTTCGCGCTCTTCATGCTCTGCAGCGCGTTGCTCCAGACCAGTCATCTGGTCGTTTATATCTTCGGAACGCTGCATTGGCGGGCATCGGGCGTGAGCGATGGTATGATTGGCGTTCTTTGGGCTATCGGTGTCGTCGCCGAAATCGCCCTGTTCGCGGTGGGACGGCAGTTCGTTATGCGCTTCGGGCCCGGTTGGCTTTTCGTTATCGCTGCCCTGGCCGGTGTCGTGCGATGGACCATGCTCGCCGACAGCACGGCCGTACCTGTCCTGATCGCCGTTCAGACCTTGCACGGGCTGACGTTCGGCGCGGCCCATCTGGCGGCGATGGCGTTCATTGCCGATGCGATCCCGGCACGCCTGTCGGCGACGGCGCAGAGCCTGCATGGATCCGTTGCGCTTAGCGTTGCCGCGGGCGTTGTCGCGCCGATAATCGGGCCTTTATACGAGGAATATGGCGGCGGGGCGTTTCATGCGATGACGATCCTGTCGCTCGCCGGTGGCATTTGCGGAATTTTGCTGCAAAGGCGCTGGCAGGGGCGCCTGATCGTCGACTGACGGGTTTAGGTCAGGGCAGGGCGGCGAACCGTCCGGATTGGATGCCCTGTTGCCTCTTCGATATAGGCGGCCACATCGGATAGGGGCGCAACCGCGACCATCATATCCGTCGCGTTTGCGTGGACGAAACGATTGGGATCGATCCAGATACCGGCATGCCCCGGCCAGAAGACGAGATCGCCGCGTTGGAGGACCGACTGGTCGCCGGCGAAAACGACTGCGGTGCCTATTTCCTGTTCCTGCATGTCGGTATCGCGCGGGACGGATTGTCCGCATCGCGCCAGCGACACTTGGATAAGACCGGAACAGTCGAGGCCCACGCTGGTCTTGCCACCCCAGAGATAGGGCGCGCCAAGAAACCGTATCGCGACACCGCAATGATCCGCCTCGTTGTCGCCGACCGGGGCGAGGTGCCGGGAATAGATCCAGCCGCTGCCGTCCAGCGCGCTGTAGGCGCCATTCTGACCGGTGACGCGTACTGCCGCTGTCATGCTGAGCAGATCCAGCGGCGGCGTTTTCAAATCAGGTTCCGGGAAGATGTAGCTTCGCAACACCGCGACATGATGGGTAGGAGGGCTGGTATCGGCACCGAGGGTCTCCGACAGCGCATAGCCGACATAGCTGTCAGTGTCGGCTTGAAGCCAGGACCAACCATCCTTTTCGTCGAACACGGTCACGCTTTCGCCGAACAGGAGTTCGGTTTCCAGGGAGGCGTCCATCCGCGGCGCGCGGCGCAGAGGCGCAACGCCCTTGATCACGGTCTTGCGGACGCCAGAGGAGTAGCGCTCTGCGTCAACCGAACCGCGCAGATGTTCGGCTGCCAAATCCGCGCGATAGGGATGGGTCCTGGGATCGAGCGTTGCCATGGATTTGGAGATAGGCTGCTTCGCTGAACCTGTCAAATCACGCCCCTTTCGCAATGGCGGGTGAAGCGTGATAAAGGTCACCGAACAGAATTAAATAGGCGGTATTGAGAGAGGGGAAGCACCTATGAGTACGGATGCGGGTATGCGCACGGGGGGCCAGGTTCTGGCCGACCAGTTGAAGATCCACGATGTCGATACGGCATTCTGCGTTCCGGGCGAGAGTTATCTTGCCCTGATCGATGCGCTTCACGACGCCTCCAATGAGATCAAAGTCATCAGCTGTCGCCAGGAAGGCGGCGCCACGAATATGGCGGAAGCTTACGGAAAACTGACGGGGAAGCCCGGTATCGCCATGGTGACCCGCGCGCCCGGCGCCTGTAACGGGTCGGTCGGCGTGCATACCGCAATGCAGGATTCGACCCCGATGGTGATCCTGATCGGTCAGGTCGCGCGCGATCAAGAATACCGCGAGGCGTTTCAGGAAGTCGATTACCGTCAATTCTATGGTGCCCTTTGCAAATGGGTCGGCCAGATCGAGACTGCAGACCGTATCCCGGAAATGGTTAGCAAGGCGTTTCACCACGCGATGTCCGGCCGGCCGGGGCCGGTGGCCTTGGCGCTGCCCGAAGACATGTTGCGGGATCTGACCGATGTCGCCGATGCGGAGCGCTACAAAACCGTTCGGCCCGGTGTCGATCCCGCAGATATAGCGGCCATGCAGCAAATGGTGGCGGACGCTCAGCGCCCATTGATGATCGTCGGTGGGGGCGGTTGGACGGAGGCCGCCTGCGCCGACATTCTCGCTTATGCCGCGGCCAACGATCTGCCGGTTGCGGCGTCGTTCCGCTGCCAGGACATCATCGACAATAATCATGATTGCTATGCGGGTGAGCTTGGTACCAGCGTCAGTGCAGCGCTGGCGGCCCGGGTGAAGGAAGCCGATCTGCTGCTTGTCGTTGGGGCGCGGCTGGGCGAAATGACGACGTCGGGCTATTCCCTCGTCGATGCGCCGCGGCCGAAACAGAAACTTATCCATATTTATTCGGATCCGGACGAACTGGGGCGGGTCTATCAGGCGGACTTACCGCTTGCCGCTGGGGTCGATCGCTTCGCGGCGGCGGCATGCAAGGCGGCACCGGTTGGCGCCGGTGCGTGGGCGGATTGGCGGGCGTCGGCGCGCCAGGATTATCTCGAAAACCTGAAGCCCACGGCGGGCCTGCCGGGACCGGTCGACATGACCCAGATCATGGCTGAGATCCAGAACCGTGTCGGCGATAACGCTATCATTACGACAGACGCCGGGAACTTCTCTGGCTGGCCGCAGCGATATTTCAAGTACACGAAATTTCCGTCTCAGGTTGCGCCGACGAGTGGGGCGATGGGGTATTCCGTGCCGGCAGCGATCGCGGCGCGGCAGGTCTGTCCGAATCGGCCGGTCATCGGTTTTGTCGGCGATGGCGGTTTCATGATGTCCGGCCAGGAGTTTGCCACGGCGATGCATTATGGGATCGATCCTGTGATTATCGTCGTGAACAACAATGCGTATGGCACCATCCGGATGCATCAGGAACGGGATTACCCCGACAGGACGATTGCCACGGCTTTGACAAATCCCGACTTCGCGAAATGGGCAGAGAGCTTTGGCGCTTTCGGTGCAACCGTTGAGCGGACAGAAGATTTTGCCGCCGTCTTTGACGCTGCACTTGGCGCGGGCCGTATTGCTTTGATCGAAATCCGTCTTGATGTCGAAGTCATAACGACTCGGACGACTTTGTCGGCTATCCGTGATGCTGGACGGGCACGCAGGGCATCGTAGACAAGGCGGCGGATATCGTATAGGGAGACGCGTTCGCAAATATGCGGTCACGGAACTGTTACAGGACTGAAACCTGTTTGCTGTGTCTCGTACATCGCGTTAAGGTGAGCATTATGGGTTAGGGAACGCAGCGAAATTGTCGTTTCCGTTCTAGTTTTCGTGGCGAAACCGCGATTTCGGGAAAGCCTAATAAGCAAATTGAACAGAGAGTTTCACGGTCACGGGAGTAAAGACGACTATGCGAAAAACACTTCTACTTACGACAGCTGTTGCGCTGGCGACCTTCGGCATGGTGTCCGCAGGGTCGGTAGGGACAGCGTCGGCACAGGAGGTCAAAGGGCCGAAAGTTACGTTCAAGCTTTCGCTCTGGGGCAAACGCCGCGCGTTTAGCGAAGGGTTGGAGTTCATTTCCAGCGAGGTCAAGAAACGGACCGGCGGAAATTTCCAAATTAAACTCTACTATGGCGAACAGCTCTCCAAGAGTAAGGAGAATCTGGACAGCATTGCAGTCGGCGCGGTTGAGGCGGCGCTGTTCTGCGCGGCTTATCATCCCGGCAAAAACAAGCCGCTCAACGTGCTCGACTTGCCGTTCCTGCCGCTGACGAACCTAGAAGTTATGCGAATCGTTCACGAGAAGGTCTATCAGCATCCCGCCGTGAAGAAGGCATTGGCAAAGTGGAATGCGACCGTCTACATGTCGAATATCCTGCCGCAGTATGAATATATGGGCAAGGGAACGCCGCCGTCGAAAGTTTCCGATTTCAAGGGCAAGCGACTGCGCGCCCTGGGTGGCATGGGCCGTTCGGCAAAGGCGATCGGTGCGACGCCGACGACAATGCCGGCATCCGAAACCTATACTGCGCTGCAACGCGGGACGGTCGATGCGATCGGGTTCCCGATGACATATACCTTTAGCGCTTACAAGCTTGATGAGATCGCTGACTGGGTGACGACGAACATGTCGCTCGGCACGGTTAACTGCCCGATCGTCTTCAATACGAAGGCCTACGACGCTCTGCCGCCGCAGTACAAAAAGCTGCTGGAAGACCTCAAACTGCCGGCGTCGAAAGCGCAAGCAGCGGCTTATATCGCGAAGGACAAGGTCAATCTCGCGAAATGGCCGAAAATGATGAAGATGGTCAAGATCGACGAGAAGGAAATGGCCGAATTCCGCCGCGTTGGCGGTCAGCCATTGTGGAACGACTGGGTCAAGGAAAACGAGGGCGATATTCCCGCTCAAGAACTTCTTGATCTTGTTCTGAAGACGGCAAAAGAAGCGTCGATGAAGAAATAGGCGCTGAGTCTGGTTCAGAGAGGCTGTCGGGAGGACGTTAAGACCCGATAGCCTCTCTTTACTTCCGTCCACTTAGATCTCTGGAACCGAATATGGCAACTCATGATGGTGTCGAGTTGAGCCCCGCGGCGCAGCGGCTGGCGACGTTTGACGAAGTGTACTTCAAATTAGAGCGTTTCCTGAATCTCATCGCCGCGCTGACGATTTTGGGGCTGATGTTCGTTGGAACCTATCAGGTATTTGGCCGCAAGCTCCTTAATTTTCCGGTTCCCGGCTACGTCGATGTCGTTGAAATCGCGATGACGGCGTTTGCTTTTTTGGGCATTGCCTATTGCCAGAAACTTGGCGGCCATATCCGCATGGAAATAATTCTGGGCCGCTTCAAGGGGCGGTTACTGTATAGTGTGGAGCTGTTCGGCACTGTGGCCATCATGTTGATTATTGGAATTCTGATCTTCTACACATGGGATCATTTCATGCGGGCATGGACGATCGGCGACAGTACAATCGATATTGAGATCATATTGTGGCCATCTAAATTGGTCGTGCCGTTGGCGTTCACCGTCTTGATGGGACGCCTGCTACTGCAGGCTGCGGGGTTTGCCCGGTTGATTAAGAATCCCGATGCGGCGCTGATTGCCGTCCCCCATATCGAAACCGTGGATGAGCAGGCGCAACATGAGATCGATGCAGGCCTTGCCGGCGAAGAAGAAAAGGTAGACCTGTTGGCGCGCAACAAGGCGGAGGCCGACTGATGGATGATTTTACAATTGGTCTAATCGGCACCGGTTCTCTGCTGGTCCTGGTTTTCGTTGGTGTCCGCGTTTTTGCGGCCGCTGCCATCGTTGGGTTGTTCGGCACGATAGCGATCGTGGGTTGGGACGCGGGGGCCGGAATCACCGGCACTATTCCCCATTCGAAATCGATCAACTACGTTCTTAGCGTGTTGCCGATGTTTATCTTGATCGGCTTCATCGCCTATCACGCTGGACTGACACATGCATTGTTCAATGCCGCGAGAGCTTGGTTCGGCTGGGTTCCTGGTGGCCTTGCGGTGGCCAGTGTGTTCGCGACGGCGGGCTTCGCCGCCGTGTCGGGTGCCAGCACGGCGACGGCTGCGGTCTTCAGCCGCGTTGCTATCCCGCATATGCTGGAAAATGGTTATGACAGGAGATTGGCTGCGGGCGTAGTCGCGGCGGGGGGGACGCTGGCGTCGCTGATTCCGCCGAGCGCAATTCTCGTTATTTACGCCATCATTGTAGAGGAATCGGTTGGCGCATTGATTCTTGCCGGATTTTTGCCGGGTCTCGTCTCCGCGCTGATCTATGCCGGTTTGATCATCGGCCAGTGCATGTGGAAACCCGAATTGGGCCGGCCGATTAAGTCGCCGCCGATGGCCGAAAGAATCAAGACGATACCAGGCACGTTTCCTATTTTTGCCGTTGTCGCGATCATCTTTTATTCAATGATGTCCGGTTGGGCGACACCGACAGAAGCCGGCGCCCTTGGTGCATTTGTCGTTTTGGTGATTGCATTGTTCAGGGGCATGAAATGGGGCCAACTGGAAGACGCGCTGATCGAGACAGCCAAACTGACTGTCATGATCTTTGCGTTGATCTGGGGCATCCTGATCTTCGTTCGCTTCCTTGGGTTCGCCGGGCTGCCGCAGGCATTCGCGGAGTGGCTTGTCACCCTGCCTCTGCCGCCCGTCGTCGTCATGATCATGATCCTGCTCGGCTATGCCGTGCTCGGCATGTTCATGGATGCGATCGGCATGCTGCTCCTGACATTGCCCGTGGTGTATCCCGCCGTAATCGCGCTCGGATACGATCCGATCTGGTTCGGTATCATCGTCGTGAAGATGTGCGAGGTGTGCCTCATCACCCCCCCGGTGGGCTTAAACTGTTACGTTGTGGCTGCGGTCAGACCGGATATTCCATTGGGCGATGTGTTCCGGGGAATCGGACCGTTCTTCGCCGCCGATGCGGCGACGATCGGTGTGTTCCTGGCCTTCCCCGGGATCATTACTTGGCTGCCTGAACTGGCGAAATCCTGGAACTGAACAGCAGGCCGATAGGCTTTTGCATTTTGGTTTTAGATTGCGGTCTTAGGCGAATAGTTTGTCGATGTCGTCCTGCGAGATGGACTCACCGGGTAGTTGTGGTCCGTTGAGCAGGGCTTCGTCGCCGTCGCGGGTGTCCTCTTCGCCGAATTCCTGACGCAGCGCCTCGATGTCGTCGCGGCCCCATAGATCGACCATCGCGTTCACGCGTTCCTCGACGAACTGCATCGATTTGACGATCCGGTTGACCCGCTGGCCGGTGATATCCTGAAAGGTACAGGATTCAATAGCGGCCATGGTTTTCTCGGTTATCTGGTCGCAGAGCAGGTGCACGCGTCCCACCGCCCCACTGGCGCGAATTTCTTCGACGAATGTGTCGATTTCTTCAATTTGTTCGAGAATATTGTCGGTTTCCTGCTCGGTTGACGTGACAATTTCGTCAAGATGCTCGGACACCGACTGAAAGTGGGTCCGTTCATCCATGCGGCAGTTCATCTGCACGATTTCTGTGCGCAAGCTCTGGATATACTTGAAAAGATTAAATATTTCCGAGCGCAACTTATCGTTTTCCCTCTGCAGGGCCGTCATTACTGATACTCCTGACCGATCGCCTTTACCACGACGCATCGTGATATTCGGATTTCTTGATTTCGGAAATATTAACGACGTCATTAATTTTGCTTTAGACCGCGCGGAGTTTACGGCGTAGGGATGGTCCTGCTACAAATTAACAGCATCTGAAAGTCAGGATATTAACCAAATGGCGGAACACGCCGCCCTAATTGTGCATGTTTGAGCTCACATGTTTGCCGGCTCCTAGACCGGATCGGGGTTTTTCGGAATCGCTTTTAGCGATCCGACAACCGCGTGAATCCGGTCTACCAACTTGAAAATAGAGCAAATTCACAGGATTAGACGGAACCGGAAACGGTTCCGTCTAATCCTGATTTGCTCTAGGCGCCTTCCGGAACAACGAACCAACACACAGAAAGACCAACCAAAATGAGTGAAGCCACGCGCGCGCCCGGTGCTCTCGCCGGCAAGCGTGTCATCGATTTGACGCGCGTTTTAGGCGGTCCCTATTGCACCCAGATCCTGGGCGATCATGGCGCCGAAATCATCAAAATCGAACCGCCGCAAGGCGACGAGGTGCGCGATTGGGGGCCGCCCTTTCACGAAGGAGATGCGTCGTATTTTATCGGCCTTAACCGCAACAAACGCTCGCTTGGGCTCGACCTGTCGAAGCCTGAGGGGCGGGACGTGCTCATGCGCCTGCTGGAAAACGCCGATGCCCTGATCGAGAACTACAAGCCGGGAACGATGGAGCGCTGGGGAATCGGCTATGAAGACGTCCTGAGCCAGCGTTTCCCCGAGCTCGTGCACTGCCGGATCAGCGGCTATGGCGGCGACGGGCCGCTCGGCGGCTATCCGGGCTATGACGCGATCATTCAGGGCACGGCAGGGTGGTTCAGCGTTAACGGCACGCCGGACACTGGGCCCACACGGGTTGGCATTCCCATGGTCGATATGGGAACCGGTCTTTACGCCGCTATTGCGATCCTGATGGCCATAATCGAGCGTGGAAGCTCTGGCCGCGGGCAATATATCGATATGACCCTGTTCGACAGCGCTGTTGCGTTGATGCATCCCTACCTCATCAACTACCTGCTGTCTGACACGGTGCCGACGGCAACGGGGAATGCGCACCCCAATGTCAGTCCGTACGATAAGTTCCGCACGAAAACCGTCGATATCTTCTTCGGATGCGGTAACGACCGGGCGTTCGGGAAACTATGCACCGTTCTCGGGCGGCCCGACTTGCCGGAAGACCCCCGTTTCAACTCGAATGGCGGCCGGGTGACGAACAGGGAGGCGTTAACCGGCGAGCTCGAAAGCGTGCTCGTGAAACTCGATGGCGAGGCGATCTGTGAGAAGCTGCTTAAGGCCGGCGTTCCTGCCGGTCCGGTTCTCGATACGGCCCAAATGTATCATCACGAACACACCAAATATCGGGAAATGGCGGTGTCGAAGGACTGGTACAAAATGAGCGGAATACCCATCAAGCTCTCGCGGACTCCGGGATCGATCCGCAGCCTGCCGCCGAAGTTCGGCGAGCATGGCCGCGATATCCTTGCCGAAGCCGGTTACGAAGCCGGCGAAATCGATGCTCTGGTCGAGGGTGGAACGGTTCTGGAGCAGCGCCGGAGCTGATCCGCTCTATCTTAATAGTTGAGAGCAGATTCACGCGATTCCAATTAATCCCGATCTGCTCTAGGGTTTGCGCAGCAGGAAGGCGGGAACGTGTTCGTCCTGGCCGAAGGGCACGGAATTTCCGATGTCGTCCCGTTCGGCGATGACCGATGGCTCCGCCTTGCGTGTCTCGGCCTTGCGATTTCTGTTCTGGCTTGGCGCGGCCGCTTTCGAAGCGGACGGCTTGTCGCGCCGATTGTTGCTTCGCCGCCGTGCCTGCGGCCTGCTTTCGACGGGCTTCTCGTCAGCTTTCGGCGATGTATCGGATTCGCCGGCCTGAAAGCCCTCTATTTTCGGAATCGGATACCCGATCAGTTTTGCGATTGATTCGAGATACCGCTTATCTTCCGAGGTCGCAAGTGTGATCGCGCGCCCCTGTTTTCCGGCACGGCCGGTGCGGCCGATGCGGTGAATGTAGTCGTCCGCATGGGTCGGTACGTCGAAATTGAAGACATGGCTCATTGAGGGAATGTCGAGACCTCTAGCCGCGACGTCCGAGCAGACGAGAATGTTGAAGCCACCTGCTTTGAACTTGTCCAGCGTTTCGGTACGGCTGTACTGGTCCATGTCGCCGTGCAGGGCGCCTGCCTTGAAACCATGGCGTTGCAACGAGCGGTGCAGGACACCAACATCGCGTTTGCGGTTGCAGAAGATCAGTGCGTTCTGCACCGATTCCGCACGGATGAGATCGCGCAACGTCTTACGCTTGTCTTTTGCGCTGACCCTGATCAGGGCCTGGGATATGGTCTCTGCGGCGGTCGCCGGCGGGGAAACGGAAACTTCTTTCGGATTGCTGAGAAATTTGCTTGAAAGTCGGCGAATTTCAGGCGGCATGGTTGCGGAAAAGAACAGCGTCTGGCGCATTTGCGGCAAGAGACTGACAATCTTTTCGACATCGGGCATGAACCCCATATCGAGCATACGGTCAGCTTCGTCGATCACCAGGATCTTAACGTCCCGAAGCAGGACCTTGCCCCGTTCCGCGTGATCGAGCAGACGCCCCGGTGTTGCGATGAGCACATCGACCCCGCGATCGAGCGCCGTATTCTGCTCGGCGAACGATACACCACCGATCAACAGCGCCTTCGAAAGCTTATGGTGCTTACCGTAGACTTCAAACTGTTCGGATACCTGTGCTGCGAGTTCGCGCGTTGGTTCCAAAATCAATGAGCGCGGCATGCGTGCCCGTGTACGACCGTGCGCCAGAATCTCGATCATGGGCAAGGTGAAGGATGCTGTCTTTCCGGTTCCCGTCTGGGCACAGCCCAACAGGTCCCGATTCATCAGCACATAGGGTATCGCCTGTGATTGGATAGGCGTCGGCGTATCATACCCCGCGTCCGTAACGGCACGCAGGACATCTTCGCTAAGTCCGAGGTCGGAAAACTTCATGTAGTCGATTTATTGTATCGGAGGATTGCCAAAATATAAGGCCCGGCATTTCGCCGCGGATCGTAAGGTCTTCCAGCGTCGTGTCAACGAAATTACACCACCGTACGACCCTACATTCAAAGATATGGGGGCGTTAACCATGAAATGCCAGCGATAATATAGGTTTTATTGTACCTGCGGCGCTACGTCGCTATCAGTGTATTCCTTTCGAGTGTTTGCCATTTGTAATCGAAGGATCGCGTCATGACCGATACGCCGCCGCTTTTGCTTATTCCAGGGTTGCTCTGTGACGCGTCACTTTGGGTGCATCAGTCGCGCTTCCTCGCTGACGTCGCCGACGTGCAGGTTGTCGAAACGATAAAAGATGAAACCTTGGGCGATATCGTGACGCGCGCGCTGGCAGACGCGCCGCCGCAATTTGCACTCGCCGGATTGTCGATGGGCGGCTACATCGCGTTCGAATTCATGCGTCGTGTGCCGGAAAGAATAACCCGGCTTGCGCTACTCGATACATCCGCCCGCGCCGACGATGAGGACACTCTGCAGCGCCGCAGAGGGTTTATCGAGCTGGCGGAGCAAGGCAAGTTCAAAGGGGTGACACCGCGCCTGCTGCCGGCCTTCGTGCATCCTGACCGGCTGACAGATACTCCACTTGTCGATGCTGTGACGCGCATGACCGAGAATGTCGGCAAGGACGCCTTCCTACGGCAACAACGGGCGATAATGGCGCGGCCGGACAGCCGTCCCAATTTATCGGAGATCGCCGTTCCGACAGTGGTGATTTGCGGCCGACAGGACGCCGCAACACCACTTGAGTTGAGCATTGAGATCGCGGACGGCATTCCCGGCGCTAGGCTCTGTATTATCGAAGAATGCGGCCATTTGTCGACGATGGAACGGCCGCACGCGGTAACGGCGCTGATGCGGGACTGGCTGCTAGGCTAATTCTATCGACTAGACGTCGATGTCGGTCACGAACTTTGCGTTTTCCTGGATATAGTTGAACCGGCTTTCCGGTTTCCGGCCCATTAGCGCTTCGACGAATTTCGCCGTTTGACGGGCATCGTCGGATTGCTCGGGATCGGCTGCGCTGGGAATATCGACTCGTAACAAGGTTCGCTTGGTCGGATCCATCGTCGTCTCGCGCAATTGTCCGGGCGGCATTTCGCCCAGCCCTTTGAAACGGCTGATTTCGATTTTCCCTTTGCCCCTGAAGCCGTTTTTAAGCAGTTCTTCGCGGTGCGCGTCGTCGCGCGCGTAATGCGTGACGGCACCTTGAGTCAGGCGATAGAGCGGGGGTTGTGCGATGTAGAGGTGACCGTTGTCCACCAGACCCGGCGTCTCGCGATAGAAGAAAGTCATCAGAAGCGCCGCGATATGAGCGCCGTCGACATCGGCGTCGGTCATAATGATAACGCGCTCGTAGCGGAGTTTATCGTCGTCGTAATCGCTGCGCGAACCGCAACCCAAAGCCTGCAGGAGATCGCGCAATTCCTGGTTCCCCGCCAGCTTGTCGGCGGAGGCGCTAGCCACATTCAGTATCTTGCCGCGCAGTGGCAGGATCGCTTGCGTTTCGCGGATCCGTGCCTGCTTTGCCGATCCGCCTGCCGAGTCGCCTTCGACCAGGAAAATCTCGGTGCCCTCGGCGCCGTTGCGGGTGCAATCGGTAAGCTTGCCGGGCAGGCGCAATTTCCGCGTCGGCGTCTTGCGGGCCATGTCCTTTGCCGCGCGCCGCCGCTGCCGGTCCTCGGCGCGCTCGAGCATCCGCTCCAGCAGATCGTTGGCCGCGGATGGGTCGTTTGCCAGCCAATGATCGAAATGGTCCTTGACCGCGCCTTCGACCAGTTTCGTGGCGTCGGACGACGAAAGCTTTTCCTTCGTCTGTCCTTGAAATTGCGGATCTTCCACGAAGACGGACAGCATGACGCAAGCGCCGCCGATCGCATCCTCGGCAGTGATTTTCGACGCCTTCTTGTTACCGCTCATCTCACCGTAGGCACGCATGCCTCTCGCCAACGCCGTGCGCAGCCCTGCCTCATGGCTGCCGCCTTGCGGGGTGGGTACCGTGTTGCAGTAAGAGGAGACAAAACCATCTTCGTCGCGCGGCCAGCAAATTGCCCATTCGACTTTTCCGGCGTCCTTCGCGGCGGAGACCGTGCCGGTAAAGGCGGTGGCAGTGATCGTTGGACGCGCGTCCACGGTGGCGCTCAGATAGTCCGCGAGGCCGCCTGGAAAGCGCAGCGTATCCGTCTGAGGTGTTTTCCCGTCGTCGCGAAGATGTTTGGGGTCGCATGTCCAGCGGATTTCCACGCCGCGGTACAAATAGGCCTTGGAACGGGCCATTCGGTATAGCCGGCTTGCACGGAAGTGCAGCTTGGCACCGAAAATCTCGGGATCGGGATGAAACGTGATCGTCGTGCCGCGCCGGTTCTGAATGGCACCCTTGTCGCGCAGTTTGCCGGCCGCTACGCCGCGCGAGAAGGCCTGCGTGAACAATTTGCGGTCCCGGGCAACACTGACCTCGAGACGGTCGGATAGCGCGTTGACGACCGAGATCCCGACACCATGAAGGCCACCGGAGGTCTGGTATGATTTCCCGGAAAACTTACCGCCCGAATGCAGGGTCGTGAGGATTACCTCCAGCGCAGATTTGTTTTTGAACTTCGGATGCGGATCGACCGGAATACCGCGTCCATTATCGCTTACCGTCAGCGATCCGTCTTCGAGCAACGATACGTCGATGCGGCTCGCGTGGCCGGCAACCGCTTCGTCCATCGCATTGTCGAGGACTTCCGCGGCAAGGTGATGCAGTGCTGCCTCGTCGGTGCCGCCGATATACATGCCGGGGCGATGCCGTACCGGTTCGAGGCCTTCCAGGACTTCAATGTCCTTGGCGGTGTAGCTGCCAGGGTTATCCGAGGTATTTTGAAAGAGATCTGCCATGGCGGCATTATAGATTTTGCGCCCTGAGAGGCAAGCTCATAGGGTGTTTCGAGTCTGACAGATCACAATATCTGGTATTCTAAACGCTGCGACCGGTGCGGCTTACGCAGCAGTTCTGGTGGCCTTGCGGCAGTAGTCCCGGGCCCATCTATCCTCGGCGACAAAATTAGGAAACTCGTCCCAATATCCTTCGAAACTGCCACTTTTCCGGTTCGGAACTTGCCATCCTTGATATGCGCGAGGATATGGCGAACCTTGAAGGTGTCGTCCAGTCGCCGACAGATATACCAAACTCCGACTCCTTCGAAGTCGAATCGCACATCGACAACAATGCGATCCTTTGCCTTTTCGCGCTGATAACACCTGAAATCAACCGGACCGCTGTCTGAATCGCGCGGGTCGTAGAGGGCGAATACGTAAACGTCGGCTTGCGCAACCAGGCGGCGGATCTCTGTCGCGATCAGCTCCTCCATTGCAAACTTAAGATTCGTCACGTTTTTAAACATAAAGTCAGGTGAGTTCATAAATTCATAATATTTAAATTTATAAAACAAGCAACAAAATATCAACATGAAATAAATAAAAATTATGATCAAAAATTAACAGTAATAAAGTGTATGAAATACACATATAGAAGTAATATTTATTCCAATTAATTTTTGTGGAAAATTTTTAGTCGATCTAATACTACATAAAAATTTTGGTTATTGTTGGTCAAATTATCTTATTGGCTTTAGAATGCCGAGCTCTCAAAATTGGAAAGGGATGACCTCATGCAACTGCGGATGATATTCGGAAGCTTGCTGCTGCTCGGGAGCACGACGGCGCTTGCGGGCGAAGCCGATGTGGTTGCGGTCGATGTCACAAAGCAGAGCGAGCGAAGATACGAATTCAGCGTTACCCTTCGCCATGCGGACGAGGGCTGGGATCATTACGCCGACGCCTGGCAGGTCTTGGCGCCCGACGGAACGGTGCTGGGAACGCGCACGCTGTATCATCCGCACGTAAACGAACAACCATTCACACGGTCTCTATCGGGCGTCGCGGTGCCGGCCGGCTTGAATGAAGTTATTGTCCGCGCGCATGACAAAGTGCACGCCTATGGTGGACGCGAACAGCGGGTCAAATTGCCCTAATACCAAGGGTCACTATCAGCGCTCCTCGGTACGACAGCCTATTCTCGATTTCAGGCAATAAAAAA
>WLWY01000007.1 GCA_012103325.1 Alphaproteobacteria bacterium | reverse complement strand
GCGCGACATACCGGTCCCCCCCATTTCCATCTCGCCAGGTTCGATACCGAGCGCCGCCATTTCCGCGTCCTCATCAGCGATCTTGCGGTCGATATAGATGCGCACCGCCTGCCATACGACGTAAGCGACCAATAGGGTGAGTGTAATTTGCAATGCCGCGCCCGCCGCCTGGCCACCGATGCCCGTCACCGCGAATGGGTTGATCCGCCACGCGGCACTGAACGAAACAACGGCCAGGACCATCAAAAGAAGGCGGCCACCACGCGCGATCGCGCCTGCTATCATTTCTCCCGCATCTTGCTGACGCCTCGTTTCCCGCTGCAGTAAGGCGTCCATACTGGGCAGCGCCGCCAACGCGGCAATCGTGAACAGTGCGGCTCCGTAGGGCACGAAATCGAAAAGCAACTCGGTCACGACCAAATAGATCCAAATCGTCAGCACGAGAACGGCATATATCCAGGGCCAGAAATCTGCGAATACCGCACGTGATTCGCCTTTTGTCGACGCGCCGGCGATATCGGCGCTGAGCGCCCGCCGTCCGGCAAGGATCGCGTACATCAACAGCAATGTCGTTGCGGTACCGACGAGAATGAGAAACAGTTCGTGGACTTCGCCGACAATACCGAGCGTCCCGAACAGCGCGCAGGTGAAATATGCGAAGGCGCCGAAGCCGACGGTGATCAGCGCCGTGCGATGCAGCGAGAGAGCATCCCCATCGGAGAACGACGGCAATCGGAGCGTCGGATAATCTGGCGCGCAAAAGGCGTGCGACAGGCCGTAAGCGAGCCGGAAGATACCGGTCGCCGTTAGATAGAAAAAGAACGCGATCCGGTCTTTCCCATCTCCATCGAAGAAGAGCAGGAAAATCACCGTCGAGACCGCCAGGAACAACACAAGCAACGCCGCGCGCACCAGGAACATCAGCCCAAGGCGGCTCGCCTTATTGCGAAGACCCGTCGGTGCCGCGCCCGACGTGAACAGCGGCGTCGCGCCGACCTTACGCCACACGATGAACTCGATCACACCAGCCGCGCCCATCGATACCGCCAGCGCCACGACAAACCAAGCCAGCCCGCCGGCCTCCCGGTCAGCGCTGAATTGCGCCCAGGCTTGTGGAAAGATCGCGGGTAGTTCGGTAACCGAACCGAAAATCGCGTGGAGTTCTTCGGCAAGCGTTCCCACGTTCCGCTGCAGCCGATATGCGAAAACGGCGGGATTGAAGGATTCCGGTTCCGTGGCTTTGCCCGCCCCCGCGCCCTGCAGTCGTTGCAGCAACAGCTCGCGCACCTCGGCGTCGGACAACCTCGACACTGTCGATTCCGCCGATGCGCCAACGAAAAACTTACCCGCTTGCGCCTCGGCAGCGTTGGGTGCGGCCAACCAGCCGCCAACGAGCCCGACAAGGAAAAATGCACAGTAGATCGACCGCAAACGCATCGTGTTCGACGTCACGTTGAAGCTCCCCAGCTCTGCTTCAGGCCGATAATATTCAGCCCTCGCGGGAGTATCCCGCCAAGGCGATCATAGCGCAAATCATGGAATCGTCGTCGCGCGTGACAACACGCCTCTGCTTCTAGTCCTGCCGGCGCCTTTGCCAGCGCCGCCACCCTTCGCGCATTTCGTACAACAAGGAACCGATGTCGTTCTCGAAGCCCCGCCAAATCGCAGCGATACGGCTGTCCGATTCTCGCGCCGCGTTGACTTCAGGCCGCACATAGCGGTGCAGCCAACGCTGAAAATCGCCCGGCTGGGCCCAGATATTGTAGGCCAGAACGGCAAGCCCCAGCGGCCAGAAAACGACGAACCCAACCACCATCAATCCCACGCTTAGGGGCGTCCAGACACCCTTGCGCCGGCGCCTGCCATTTTGACCATGCTGTTCGAAGCCGCCTGTCCGGGAATGCATCGCGCTCGCTCTCCTCAGTTCATGTCTGTTTATTAGATGATCAGTGTCCCAAGAAGTTTCAAGAAATTTGCACGTTCCCCCGCTTGAAGACACCAGCACGATCGGCCAATGTCGAGAAACATGAGCCTAGAAACGCAAATTGAAGAGAATCCCAAGCTAAAACGAGGAAAAAACGTCCTCGTCGGCATTTCCGGGATCGATGGGTCGGGGAAATCTACCTATGCGCAGGCGCTAAAGCGATCCTTGCAAGCACGCGGTCTCGCCATAGGTCTCGTCGCCTCGGACAACTTTTTTCACCCAAAACCCGTCCGCAACGCCAATCCGGATCAAATTACCGGATACTTCGATGAAAGCTTTGATTTTAGGCGTCTCGTCGACAAAGTCCTGAACCCTATCCGGCACAGTACGGCGGTAACAACGAAGCTACCGGTTTTGGATTTGGTGACGGATGAGCAATCCGAACGAATGTTCCAGTTTTCAGGCCCCGGCGTAGTGATCGTGGAGGGCGTGTTCCTGTTCAGGCGCGAACTTCAATCCCATTTCGACCTCAAAATATGGCTCGATGTCACTTTCGAAACCGCCGAGAGCCGCGTCGTCGCCCGCCCCAGGGACAGGCGGCACGGCGATGCGGACGAGATCAGGCGGCGCTACAATGAGCGATACTTCGCCGCGCAACGGCATCACATCGAAAGAGACCGGCCTGCCGAGGCTGCGGATATCGTCATAGCAAATGAATAGACGCCGTGTCGCCCGACATTGGCGCGAACCGTCTAAGACGTAATACTGGACTGCACGACACTTCTCACAATCAGGTTCCCGACATGACAACCGAAAACAAACACGCCCTTACGGGCATCAAGGTCATCGATGCCGCGACCGTCATCGCTGGACCGACGATTGGCATGCTGCTCGGCGATTTCGGCGCCGATGTGCTCAAAGTCGAACACCCCCGCGGCGACGTGCTGCGCAATACGGGCGCGCAGAAGGATGGTGTTGGGTTGTGGTTCAAGATGGCCAACCGCAACAAGCGCGCGATTACCCTGTGCCTGAGCAAGCCGAAAGGCGCGGATCTCTTCAAGGAAATGATCAAGACGACCGACGTGCTGATCGAGAACTTCCGTACAGGCACGATGGAAAAATGGGGCCTCGGCTGGGAGGAACTGCACAAGATCAATCCACGCCTGATCATGGTGCGCGTCACCGGCTTCGGCCAGACGGGACCGTATCGGGAACGTCCTGGTTTCGGCACGGTCGCCGAAGCGTTCAGCGGCTTTGCGGCGATCACCGGCGAGGCGGACGGCCCGCCAACCTTACCGAACTTCGGCCTCGCCGACGGCATCGCGGCATCCTACGGCACCTTCGCGCTGATGTTCGCGCTCTATCACCGCGACGCGCAAGGCAGCGGCAAGGGCCAGTATATCGACCTCAGCATCTACGAACCGATCTTCCAGGTGCTCGGCCCGCAACCGCTGCAATACGACCAACTCGGCATGATCCAGCAGCGCTGGGGCAACCGCTCGAAGAACAATGCACCGCGCAACACCTACCAGACCAAGGACGGCCACTGGGTCGCCATCTCAACCAACTCCCCCGCCATCGTCACCCGTGTGCTGACCCTGTGCGGTGGCGAGGAAGCCGCCAACGACCCGCGCTTTCAGACACCGCAAAGCCGGGTCGAACATATCGAGGAAGTCGACGGCATCGTCGCCGGCTGGATCCGCGACCGGAACCTGGACGTGGTCATGCAGGCTTTCGAGGAAGCCGAAGCCGCCATCGGCCCCGCCTATAACATCGCGCAGATCTTCGAAGATCCGCAGTATCAGGCACGCAACGACATCGTCGAAATTCCCGACGAAGATCTTGGCCCGATCCGCATGACCGGCGCCTTCCCTGTCCTCTCCGAAACACCTCCCCAAATCCGCCACGCCGGACCGCGCAAGGGGCAGCACAACGAAAAAATTTATCGCGATGAGATGGGACTTACGGAAGAACAAATGGCAGCGTTGAAAGAAGACGGCGTTATTTAAGCGTTACGGCCGCATCGTGTGAAAACTCTGCCCCGTCTCACGCAACGGTGCAGCGGTGTTGGCAAAATCGCACAGCAAGGTCCGCGTGTCGCGCGGGTCGACGATTTCCTCGATCCAGAAGCTTTCCGCGGAACGGAACGGGGAGCGCAGTTTGTTGAGACGCTCCTCGATCTCTTCAAGTTTCGCTTCCGGATCATCCGACGCATCGATATCAGCGCGATAGGCGGCTTCGATCCCGCCTTCCAGCGGCAGCGAGCCCCAGCGGCCCGACGGCCACGCGTAGCGGGTGCAGTAGCGGCCGCCATTCTTGTGCGCTGCACCGGCGACGCCGAAGGCGTTGCGCACAATCACCGCGCACCAGGGCGTCGTCGTCTGCCAGATGGCAGCCATCGCGCGCACGCCTTCCTTGATCGTGCCCAACTCCTCGGCTTCTTTGCCGACCTGAAAGCCCGGACAATCGACCAGATAGGTAATCGGCAGGTGAAAGGTTTCCGCCAGGTCGACAAATTTCTGCACCTTCTTGCAGGTGTCGGGCGTCCAGCAACCGCCATAGGAATAGGAATCGCTCGCCATCACCGCGACCGGCCAGCCGTCAAGCCGTGCAAATCCTGTAATCACTGAGCGACCGTACTGGCGGCCCATCTCGAAGAACGTGCCTTCGTCGACGCACGCCTCGACAATCGGACGCATCTTGTAGACCTTGCGGATATCGCGCGGGATGGCATCGATCAGCCAGTCTATCCGGCGGTTCGGGTCGTCGGTCTGCGGGCCGCGTGCCGGCAGTTCGTAAACGGATGTCGGCAGATAAGAGAGGAACTTCCGCGCGCATTCAAACGCTTCTTCTTCCGTATTGACCGCATGATCAACCGCGCCGGCCTGGAGCTGGATCTTGTAGCCACCAAGTTCGTTCTTGGTGAGCTTCTGGCCGATGCGCTCAACGACCGGCGGGCCGGCGACGAACATCGCCGATTTGTCCTTGATCATCACCGAATAATGCGAAGCGGCCAGATGTGCTGCGCCCAGCCCCGCGACGGAGCCGAGCCCCAACGCAACCCGCGGCACGGTTCCTAAATTCGCGATCACGGTTTCCCAGCCCGCCACGCCTGGAACGTTGGCGCGACCGGTCGTCTCGATCGTCTTGACCGACCCGCCGCCGCCCGAGCCTTCAACCAGACGGACCAGCGGCAAACGAAGCTCGTTCGCCATCCGCTCGCACATCTGGTGCTTTTCCTTGATCGTCGCGTCGGCCGAACCGCCGCGTACCGTAAAATCGTCGCCACCGATAACAACGGGCCGGTCGTCTATCGTGGCACGCCCAAAGACGAAGTTGGACGCCATGAAATCTTCAAGATCGTTCTTGCCGTCATACTGCGCCATGCCGGCGACTTTGCCGAGCTCATGGAACGACCCCTTATCGGCAAGCAGATCAATACGCTCCCGGATCGTGTAACGGCCACCATCCTTCTGCCGCTGAACCCGCATTTCGCCGCCCAGTTTCTCGGCAAACTGCTCGCGCCGCCTCAGCTCATCGAGTTCCGCTTGCCATGACATGGGTGACTACCTCTTGGGCTTATTCGAGCATTTTTGCAGCTTGCAGCGCGCAGAATTGCAAGATCATACACACAAACACCCTCTCCTCTGGGGAGAGGGAGGGCCCCATCGCGAAGTGATGGCAGGGTGAGGGGCAACTCTGTTATCCCCTCACCCTGCCCTCTCCCCAAGGAGAGGGTTCCCTGCGTCTCTACGCTGCTAGGTGTGCCAGTGGAACTCCTGCGGCTTACGGCCTGCTTTCGGGTGCAGGATGACGTTGACCAATGCCGGGCCGTCGAAGGCCATGGCCTCTTCCAACGCCGCCGGCAAGTCCGCCGGGTCTTCGACCAGCTTGCCGTAGCCGCCGAACGCTTCCATCATCTTGTCGTACCGCGCGCCGATGGTCAGGTATGGCGGCGGCGTTTGGTAGGGGTCATCCTCGAGTTTCTCGATGCCGCCACCAATACCGCCATTGTTCAGAACGACGATCTTGCAGTTCAATTTGAAACGGCAAGCCGTTTCCATCTCCATACCGGAGAACCCGATCGCGGAGTCACCGGACACGGAAATCACCGGCCTGTCCGGGTTCGCGACACACGCCGCGACAACGAAGCCCATGCCGATGCCCATCGTACCGTATGTACCCGCGTCCAGCCGTTCGCGCGGGCGCTTGTTCTGCAACTGAGTCCGGCCGATATCCATCGTATTGGCGCCTTCGCCGACGATGATGGCATCCTCCGGGATCCACGGCACGATATCCTTGAGCGCGCGGTAGTAGTTCGTCGGTGAGGAATTGTCGTCGAACATCGGCTGGATCATCGCCGCGTTCTCCGCAGACTTCTCTTTGATCGCCGCACGCCAGGGGGCATCTTCCGGATAGAACCACTGACGGCTTTCCAGCGCCTTGTTCAACTGACCGACGATCGCCTTGCCGTCGCCAACCAGCGGCACCTCGGTCGGTCGGTTGGTACCGATCGTTTCCGCGGCAATGTCGAGCTGAATTATCTTGACGTTTGGATTGAAACGCGGAGCCAGACCGAAATGCAGGATCCAGTTCAAACGTGCGCCCATCAGGAAGACAACGTCCGCTTCTTTCAGCACGAGGCTTCGCGCGGCACCAACCGACAGCGGATGATCGTCATCCATCACGCCCTTGCCCATCGGCGTGGCGAGGAACGGAAGCTGGGTCTTTTCGATGAAATCGCGGACTTCGTCTTCGGCACGCGACCAGGCCATGCCCTTGCCGGTAATGACAAGCGGCTTCTCGGCGCCTTCCAATAAATCAAGTGCTGCTTCGACACTTTCCGGCATCGCCTGCGTACGCGGCGGTTCCGGGATCACCGGATACTCGACAATATCGGCCTCATCAACTTCCTGGTTGATGATATCGTCCGGCATATCAAGATAGACGGCGCCAGGACGGCCATAGATCGACGTCCGTACGGCTTGTTCTACGTAATACGGGACGCGTTTGGCGTCCTCGACATTATGCGAATATTTGCAATACGGTGCGGCCAGTTCGGTCTGACGCTCTTCTTGGAACGCACCCATGCCGTTCTGATAGACCGGCGAAGCGCCACCGATGAGGATCATCGGCCAGCAGTTTTCCTTCGCGTTGGCCAACCCCGCGAAAGCGTGAATGACGCCAGGGCCAGAAACCACCAGGCACGCGCCGGGGCGACCGGTCATGTAACCGACAGCCTGTGCGGCATAGGACGCCGACTGTTCGTTGCGCATGCCGACATACTTGATGCCGACTTCCTGAGCAGCCGCCGCGATGGGCTGTACGGGGAATCCAACGATCCCGAACATGTAGTCCACGCCCTGCTTTTTGAGGTTTTGTGCCATCAACATGGCCCCTGTGACCTTACCCATCCTAATCTCCCTAATTGTTGTGAACGCCGGCACGAGATCGCGCCGACGCTGGGTAGCTGAAAATCCGTTGTCTTATGCTAAACCATCGGCCGCCATCATTCCTAGACCCTGAAGGCCATCAATTCGTCGAACCGACGGCGGGGTGCGCATCGGAAAACTAATTACGCGCGATATGACCTGTCCTCCCGGTCGAGCTGGTCAAGAAAACTGGGCCAATCCGCCACGAAACGAGAGTGGCTCACGAAGGCACGCGATTGCCTCACAGCATGATCGACCACGTCTACGGAAGGGATGGTGAGTGGTTTTCCGGTTGCCCGCGCGGCAGCCATAGCGTCTATCTGAGAGCGGCAGCATTTATCTAGAAAGAACAGCAGCTTCCATGTTTGTGCGAGCGTATCGCCCGTTACCAACAAACCCCGGCCGCGCACTAGCAGCGCGTAATTTTCCGCGATTTCGGCTGCGATTTGTTCGCGCAGGAAATCAGCCTTCGCGGTAGGATCCCAGTCATGCATGCCAATGGCGCCATGAAACATAAACGCTGTCTGTGTCATCGGTTGGAGACCACCGCGAAGCGACGCTACGACCGATCCGGCCATTGTCGCGACCTGAGCCGCCGCCGCCGCGTTGGGTTTTGCTTCGAGCGACGCCAGCACAAGTGCCAGAGCCCCGGAGTCCGGCTCCGGTAGCCCGTCCTTGACCCGCACACCGTCCCTGTCAACCGCGATCAGGTTCGATGCGCATATCTCCTCGAGCATCAACCCGCCTGGATTTACGAGGTAGATACCCGCCTGCTCCGGATCGCGCGCGGCCAACCGTGCGGTGCTGATAGGCGCCATGCCCTCCCGGGCGACGAGGCGGCAAACAGCCGCAAGCTCCAGCCGGGCGTCCGTCGTCGTCGCGGGCGGTCGAATGGAGTCGTTCCAACGAAGATCGGTCATGGCTCCCACCTCAATGGCAGTAGGACGGGTCGATACGATCGAGCAAGCGGCATTGCGATGCCCAGCGCTCCGCGACGAATGCCTTGTCCTCCGCAGCAAGACAGTCTTGGTCGGCGGCCACGGTTTCCGCTTTGCGAGGCACGATCTCCACGCCCGTAGAGAGCGCGGCCAAATGGGCCAGGGTCGCCTGCTCCAGGTCATAAAGGATCGACCAGCACTGTGACACGGTCGCCGCGCAAACCAGATAGCCATGGTTCTCCAATAGCGCAGCGTTCATCTGCCCCATATCGACGATCAGTCGTGCTCGCTCCTCTGGATTGTCGAAGATGCCTTCAAAGCTATGCGTGGCGAGAGCGTTGTGGAACCGCACGCCTTTCGGCGACACGGGCAGCATGGCATCGGGAAATGCAGAATAGGCCATGCCGGCCGCCGTGTGAGTGTGGGCGGCGCTTCCAGCATCCCGACGACCGTCATACACCGCGCCATGGATGGTGAAGGCCGGAATGTCATAATTGAAACCGACATCGAGCAGAATTTCTCCCTGCGCATCCACCTTAACAAGGGTCGATGCGGTCACCTGCTCGAAAAGGCAGGGATACGGATTCAGCAAAAATTGATCGTCGGTGCCCGGCACCCGAGCGGAAAGGTGACCAAGCACCAGGTCCGTCATCTTATGATGCGCTACGAGCCGGTAGAACGCGGCCAAATCGACGCGGACACGCCATTCTTCCGCGCTAACGCGGTCGCGAACCGATCCCCGAACGCTGTTCGCGTCTGCTGCGACCATGCTTCCCCCTATACGACGCCGGCCTCCCGTAACCGCGCGACATCATCGGCCGAAACGTCACAAAGTTCCTGCAGCAGGTCGGCGGTGTGCTCGCCCAATTGCGGCGGTGTCTGGATTTCCGCCGGCGAGTCCGACAGCTTTATCGGGCAGCCGACCGTCTTGTAAATACCGTTGCGCGGCGGGTAGTCGATATTCACGATCATCTCGCGTGCCTTCAAATGCGGGTCCTCCAAGACCTCTCCCGTATCCTGACAAGCGCCGCTCGGCACACCCGCCTCACCCAAGATGCGCATCACATCGTGCTTGGTGTGTTGCTTGGTCCAGGCTTCGATAATGCCGTTCAATTCCTCACGGTTTTCCCAGCGCGCCGCATGGGTTGAGAACTTCGGATCATCCGTCAGGGCCGACCGGCCGATCGCACCCGAGAACGCGGCCCACATCTGCTGTTGCGCAAAGATGTAGACATAATCGTTTGGGCCGCCCGGCTTGCAGGCGTAGGTCGAGCCCGGCACGTTATCCCCGAGTTGGTTACCGGCACGCATCTTCGGCGTGTTAAAGCGTTGGTGGTCGCGCAAGGCCACGCGCATAATATTGACCACCGAATCCTGCATCGACACTTCGACGTGCTGCCCCTTCCCGGTTGCATGGCGCTGCTGCAATGCGGCCAGGATGCCGATCGCCAGATGCATGCCGGTGCCTGAATCACCGATGGCCGGCCAGACATATGTCGGCGGGTTCTCGGGAAAACCGGTCACGCTCATCGCACCGCCCATGGCCTGCGCAATCGGCTCAAAACTCTTGAAGTCGCTGTAGGGTCCGTAAGTCCCGAAGCCCTTTACGGTCGAATAGATCAGCCGTGGATTGATCTCTTTGAGCACGTCATAGCCGAGGCCCATGCGATCGAGCGCGCCCGGCGAGAAATTCTCGACGAGAACATCCGACTCGGCGATCAATTTTTTGAACAACGCCTTGCCCTCGTCCGTCTTCAGATTGAGGGTGAGGCTGCGTTTGTTCGCGTTGAGCACCAGGAAAAACAGGCTGTCGCTGTCCTGATCGCGCTGCACGACACGGGCGATATCGCCCCCCTTCGGATTTTCCAGCTTGATCACGTCCGCGCCGAGAAAGGCCATAATCTGCGTGCACGCAGGACCGGCCTGATTATGAGTCATATCGATAACGCGGACACCCGCCAAGGCCTTGCTCATGCCTGCTCTCCTTGAAAGCTGTTGGATCGGACGCGCCAATCACACGGCACGACAAGCGGACAGCCTAGCATCGCCGGCAAAACGCTCAAAGTGATCGTCTGCAAAATTTCGGAAACAGAACCGCCGAAGAACGTTAGCCTAGTCGGCCTCTTAGCAGCCCTTCCAGGTATGCGCCGTACCCGCTTTTTGCGAAACGCGCGATCTGAGCTTCCAACATCGTCTCGTCAATGAAGCCCTGCGCAAACGCAATTTCTTCGAGGCAAGCGAGCTTCAATCCCTGTCGTCTTTCGATGGTGCAAACAAAATTTCCCGCCTCCAACAAAGACTCGTGCGTACCCGTATCGAGCCACGCATAACCACGGCCGAGCCTTCGCACACTCAGTTGATCCTTGTCCAAATAGAGCCGATTGACGTCGGTGATTTCCAGCTCTCCTCGCGCCGATGGCGTAAGCGATTTGGCAAAGTCGACGACCTGATTGTCATAGAAGTACAAGCCGGTGACCGCCCAGTTCGACGATGGATTCGTCGGTTTTTCGACGATTTCCGTCGCCCGCTCGCCATCGAAAGACACGCTTCCATACCGTTCGGGGTCGGATACCCAGTACGCGAACACAACGGCCCCCTCTTTGAGGTTGGCTGCCCGGTCCAAATGTTTTGGCAGGTCGGCACCGTAAAAAATGTTATCGCCGAGCGCCAACGCACAATGGTCGTTGTCGATAAAGGACTCCCCTACGATGAATGCCTCAGCCAGACCGCCCGGCCGTTCCTGCACGGCATACTGCAAGTTAACGCCCCACTGGGCACCATCGCCGAGCAAGCGCTCGAACATCCCGATATCGTGCGGCGTGGTGATCACCAGTATATCGCGAATACCCGACAGCATCAGAACCGACAGCGGATAATAGATCATCGGCTTGTCGTATACGGGCAGCAATTGTTTGCACACGGGGATTGTCGCCGGGAATAAACGGGTTCCGGAGCCACCGGCTAAAATCAGTCCCTTCATATCACCGCCTTTTCTAATGATTGGCTTGAACTTCGTTCAGGATATCCCGAACAGCGTGTCGCCAGGGACGAATGGTTACGCCAAACGTTTCTGAAATCTCGGATGTGTTCAACACCGAATAAGAAAGCCGGCGCGCCGGAGTTGGGTACTCCGAGGTTGGTATCGGGTTTATCCGTGGCCGCCGCGACAGGAAACCCAGCGCTTGCGCGTCTCTCCCAAGCGCCATCAGTTCGACGCCTTCCGGCAGCGCAGCCCGTTGCAGTGCCGTGCCGACCTGTCCGTTCTCACCGGTAACGAGAAGTTTCATGCGCAATTGACGCTACTGCATGGCATCCCGTAACCCCAAGCGCTCACCGGCGTAAGACGTTCCGCGGACCTGCTGCCACCAGCGCTCGTTCTGAAGATACCATTCGACCGTTTTCCGCAGCCCGCTTTCAAACGTGACACTCGGCGTCCAGTCCAGTTCCGCTTCGATGCGCCGCGCATCGATCGCATAGCGGAAATCGTGGCCCGGCCTGTCGGCGACGAATTCAATCGCATTTTCATATTTCCCACCATCGGTTAGCGGCTTCAGATCATCGAGGATACTGCAAATCGCCAACACGATGCTGTGGTTGGTTCGCTCGCTGTTGCCGCCGATATTGTAACTGCGGCCGATTTCGCCACGACCCAGAACGATGCAAAGCGCGGCAGCATGATCGTCCACGTACAACCAGTCGCGGATGTTCTCACCCTTGCCGTAAACGGGCAGTTTCTGCCCTGTAACAGCATTGGTGATCATCAAGGGGATCAGCTTTTCCGGGAACTGCCAGGGACCGTAATTGTTGGAGCAGTTGCTTGTGACGACCGGCAGTCCATAGGTGTGGTGCCATGCGTTGACGAGGTGATCCGACGCCGCCTTGCTCGCAGAATAGGGCGACCGAGGGTCGTAGGCTGTGGTTTCCGCGACGGCATCGTCGCCCAGGCGAAGCGATCCGAAGATTTCATCCGTCGAGACGTGGTGGAAGCGGAATGCGGCCTCGTCACCGTTCAGCCGTTCCCGCCAGTACCGGGTCGCCTCCTCCAACAGGACATACGTCCCGTTGATATTCGTCTGGATGAACGCCGCGGGAGAGTCGATTGAGCGGTCGACATGCGATTCAGCGGCAAGGTGCAGAACCGCGTCGGGCCGATGGGTCTCGAATACGCGCCGCACGGCGGGACGATCGCAGATATCGACCTTCTCGAAAACGTATCGCGGACTGCGGGGCACCTCTTCCAAGGCGAGCGGATTGGCGGCGTAGGTCTCGCAATCGAGGTTGACGATTTTGGCGCCAGTTTGCCGAAATAAATACCGGGTAACTGCCGTCCCGATGAAACCGAGTCCACCGGTAACGAGCAGCGTTTTATCGTCAACTAAAAACGGCATATGAAACGCTCGACGCCAGTTAATCTAACCTGAATCAACAACAAGATAATCCCTGTATTGAAACTAAAGGGTTAAATTTGCATCGGCAAACAACAGCATTTCTTTACCCCTATAAGATACGATGGGCTCTGCTAGCGAAACGGGCCAATCTATATTGAGCATCGTATCGAACCACAGTATTCCCGCTCAGCGTCTGACGCATAAATGTGCCAGCAAATGCAGACGCGGATGCCAAAGTTGAATCTAAGCTGTAATCGATGCGGACGCGCGGCGACCCACCGGGATCGAAATTAACCCTGGACACAGGCGTCGGCAGCGATAAACTCTTTATGGGGAAGTTATATGGGAAATGCAGGGTACTGACGATTGAATGTTATGTTCAATAGGAGCAGGGAATGCATCTCTCAAGGTTTTTTGCCGCCGCACCCGCAACGCTGGCTCTACTGTTCGTAGCCACACAGGCCAACGCTGCCCTCATCAATTATCAAGTCAATGGCACAATCTCGGGAACGAGCGCGGCCGTCACAGAAATAGGCGTGGGTGATCCGTTTAGCGTTAACCTCATCATCGACACCACAAACGCAGACATATTGCCTGCTGCAACGCTTGGCGCATATTTCGGCTCTGTCACGGAATTCAGTTTTTCGGTCGGCGCGTTCTCCGGCGGTTCGAACCAGCCCAACGGCATCACATTCGTAAAGAACGGTGATTCCGGTGTCGACGGTCTGAATTTCGTGCTGTTTCCCACATTCGGGGATACGCCGGATGGGCTTCCGTTTGGGCCCATCGAACTGCTCCTGGAGGACGCCGATCTCGCTCTGCTGGCCAGCGATAACTTGGAAGACGCCCTAGCGGCCGACTCGAACATTTTCCAGGACCTTCGAACAGCTGAGTTTGCATTGGGCCTTGCCGGCGAGGGCGGCTTTCCCGAGTTGGTGGCTGGTACTATCGAAGCGGCGGGGATTGACGATCAACCGATTCCGATTCCGGGACCTGCAACGCTGGGCCTCTTTGCGGTCGGCGTCGTCGGGCTTGGATTCATTGGCCGCCGCCGCAAGCGTCACGATTAGCCAAGGCTAAAAAGGCCTCGCCATCGAACCGATGGGTTGCGCCCGCCACGTTCCTGAAATCGGCCGCATCTAGCTGAGAGATCTATCCGCCACACCCGGTCTCCCGGGCCGTGTGATGCAGTCTGCCCTCGGCGCCCACGTCACGCTTCGGGGTAGGCGCCAAGCAGCACTTTGCCCATGTACTCACGCGCATCAATGGGAGAATAAGGCTGCATGAACGGTCCCGCTCTCACGTCCCGATACAAACGGGATAACGGGTTGCGCGCCATAAAACCGCCGCCGCCACTCAAATCCATTGCCTGGCTCACAATGTCGATGGCGTGCCGGTTTACGACCCATTTCGCACTTTGATAATCCTTCATCAATTCATGGCCTTGCTCATAGGTCGCCACAGCGCCGCCCCTGGTTGCGGCCATGAAATCGTCCAGCTGCGTGCCGTGCCGTGCCAGGATGCTTTGCGACGTCGCCAGCAAGATCTCCATTTCGGCCAGCGCGTGGGGCACGCCGGATCGCGCGGCAGCGCCCTCAGCCTTCATCTGCCCCTCGAGCGCATAGTGAAACGCGGTTTCGGCAATGCCCAGGAAGGCGCCGACCAGTGGTACATTCGCCAAGGTGCGATTGACTAGAACGGCTGTGCTCCACTGTCCCCAAGGGCCGATCTTGCGCAACGCATCGTGGGGCGCCAGGGCGTTTTCGAACTTTACGGACTGGCTACCCGACGCGCGCATGCCCAACGCATCCCAATCGCCTTGCTGCTGGACTCCTTCCGTGCTCATGGGAATGAGAACATTGGCGATATGGTCGCCTTCCGCGTCGCGCATCCGGACATTGGTCGCAACATGGGTTGCCAAAGGCGACATTGTGACGAAGTTCTTCATGCCATTCAGCCGCCAGCCCTCCTCGGTCCAAACCGCTTCTGTCAGCGGATGAAGATTGTCCGTGCCCCGCTCCGTGGTCGTGGAACAGATCAGCATCTCCTCTTTCGCCACCGCTTCGAGGATCGCTTTCGCCCGGACGTACGGCGGGGAACCCGCTTCGCTGGCGCGATACAGGGCGGCCAACCCGCGCGTCGCCGAAAGATGCATGCTGATCGCAATCGCAGCCGACCCATCGCCCTTGGCCAGCGTCGCAATGGTCAACACCCAGTCGTGCATGGAGCGCAGACCCATGCCGCCAAGCTCTTCCGGCACGAACGCCGCCGCGACGCCAGAGCGCTGCATGTCCGTGTAGTTTTGAGCGCAAATCTCATTCGCCCGGTCCGCCGCATCGGCACGGGCCCGGAATGGTTCAATGAGGTCGTTTGCCGCGGCGATGACGCGTTCGCCGGCCGGGGTCGTTGGGACAATGTGGTAGCTCATGGTGGGGTCGTTCTTCCTTGCAACGCAGGCGACACTATATCTACGCTTCGAGGCCGAAAACAGTACCCCTCTACCCAAACATAATTGTCTTTTGGGTCAACAAAACGAATAGAGTCGCTGAGCAGTGTGCAGCTGCGGCATTTCGCCATTCGCGGTTTCCCGGAGCCGAAACGCACACCATATATTAGAGGCAGAAGGAGGAACGGCACATGCTTGAACAAGGAAGTGAAACTGTCCTCACCGCGGCGCCGGGACACCGTCCCCCGGAGAATATGAATGACCGCATCGCCTATGGCTTCGTCAAGACGTTACGCTTTTTTGCCGACCGGTTTTTCGCGAAACGCTATGGCCACCGCGCCGTGGTGCTGGAGACTGTCGCGGCTGTTCCCGGGATGGTCGGTGGGCTGTTGCAGCATTTGAAGTCGCTGCGGCACATCCGCGACGATAACGGACTGATCCGGGAGTTGCTGGACGAAGCAGAAAACGAGCGCATGCACCTGATGACCTTTGTGCAAATCGCGCAGCCGACCCTACCGGAACGCCTGTTGGTCATGTTCGTGCAGGCGGTTTTTTATAATTTCTATTTCTTCCTCTACCTCTTTGCGCCCAAGACCGCACATCGTGTCGTCGGTTATTTCGAAGAGGAAGCGGTGCGGAGCTATACCGATTACCTTGCCGAAATCGATACCGGTCGGCACGAAAATGTCGCGGCGCCGCAACTCGCCATCGACTATTGGAATCTGCCGGACGGAGCGACCTTGCGCGACGTGGTCATCGCCGTTCGGGACGATGAAGCTGGCCATCGTGACAAGAACCACACTTTCGCCGACGCAATGCGCCGCGGCGGCCCATCGCAGCCGGCACAGGCCGCCGGTTAGGGCTTTTTAACGAGCCGGCACTCATTCGCGCTATAGGGCTGAACGGACTCGCGCCTACTCGACGGAGCGCAACCGCATAACTATGGTTCGGCGTAACAAGATAAGGAATTTGCGCCGATGTACGTCATTACCGTTGTATTCAAGGTCCGCACGGATCATGCCGATGCATTTCGCACAGCGATGCATGAAAACGCGCGCCAATCCTTGGAAAGCGAGCCCGGGTGCCATCAGTTCGACGTCGCCTATGCGCCGGACGACAACACGACGTGCTTCCTCTATGAACTCTACACCGACAAAGCAGCCTTCCAGGCGCATCTGGATGCGGCGCACTTCAAGAGCTTCGATGCCAAGGTGGCGCCTTGGCTCGAATCGAAATCCGTGCAGGCCTATGAGCGGGCATGGCCGACGGATTGAAGTAGCGGTTTAAGAGCTCGGCTTGCGCAGCAGGAAGACGAAGGGAACGCCTGCCATTGCAACGGCGACGAGGAATGTGAAGGCGTTGAGGTAGGCGATGGTTTCCGCCTGTGCCACGACGAGGTTGCGCAGCGATTCCAAGCCAGTCATGGAATCCAGCCCCCAGAATGCGCTCGACCGGGACAGCCGTAGCGACTCGCTGAACGGGTGGATATGGTCGCGCAGTTCGCTGTAATTGACCTGGGACGACCGCACCAGAATAGCGACGATGACCGAGGTCCCGAGGCTGGCGCCGATCGCCCGAACCAGCGCGAACAGCGCCGCGCCTTCGGTTCGCAGGTCGGGCAGCAGTGTCGAAAACGCCACCGTCGTCAAAGTCACCCACATCACCCCCATACCGAAGCCGCTGACGAGCGTCACCCAGATTATATCGACCGCTGAGACATCGGCCGTCCAATAGGTCATCCAGATATTGCTGACGCCGACACACGCCAGACCGAGCAGGATCAGGAACTTGGCCGGCACACGGTCGGCCAGCACACCCCCCATCATCATCGCCAGCATCGTGCCGATACCGCGCACCGACACCATCCAGCCGGCCGCCAGCACCGGGTAATCCTGCACGTTCTGCAGGAACAGCGGCAGGATGAACAGGCTAGAGAACACGGCGATGCCAAAGACGAAGATCAGACACAGGCCGACGACGAAATTCCGATCCTTGAAAATGGCGAGATTGACGTAGGGGTCGTCGTCGGTCAGGCAATGCACGATGAAGATATAAAACGCCAGTACCGCAAGCACCGCCTCGACCACGATCTCCGGCGACTCGAACCAATCCTGGCGTTCGCCGCGGTCGAGCATCAACTGAAGGGCAACAACACCGAGGATAAGCGAAACAACACCGATCCAGTCGAGCCGTTGTTGCCCCTTCTCGGCCTCCGGCAGCGTCAGGTAAACACCAACGAAAGCGAGTACGCCCATCGGGACGTTCATGAAGAAGAGATACCGCCAGTCGTACCATTCGGTCAGCAACGCGCCCAGGGTTGGCCCGATTACGGGTCCCAGAATCATCCCCATAGACCAGATGCTCATGGCGAAGCCGTGCCGGCGGCGCGGGTAGGAATCGAGCATGATCGCCTGTGAGACGGGCATCAGCGGCGCACTGACGAAGCCCTGTATCGCGCGCAAGACGACCAGTTCCTCCAACCCCGTCGCCCAACCGCACAGCAGCGAGGTGATGGTAAATCCGACAATCGAGGCCAGGAACAACTGGCGGCGGCCGATCCGCATACTGATCCAACCGGTCAGCACGGTGCCGACGGCGCTCGCCACCACGAAGGCGGTGATAATCCAGCCGACCTGGTCCGGACCCGCCGAGAGGTTGCCCTGCATATTCGGCAACGCCACATACGCCGTACTCATATTGAGGGCATGCAGCAGCGACGCCATCAACACCGGAACCGTGATAATAACCAGTTCCGCCGTCGAAAATGGCCCCTGCGCCGATTTGCTGATGATCCGCAAGCGTAGTCCTCAAGGTCGAACGGAAACGCCGCGGTGCGGCGGCTGGGCCGGTCGAATACTCGGTAAAGCCGGCACGATATCCGGCGCCGGCCGACGGTACCGAATTTTACGCTGCAGTGCAAAAATATCCGATGTCGTTGGCGTAGATGTGATGGTGAGCCTCTTCCCTTTTGCGCCGGACTGAACCAGATTGAGGATGACGCATTAGTAGCAGCCAGGATTGGGCATGATGCGAACGTTCGAACCGAAGGTTCTCGGCAGGCGTGGTTTCCTTGCAGGGCTTGCGGGCGCCGGTGCAGCGGCGAACATGCCAACGGCGTCGCTCGCGGCGGCGGCCATCCCTTTGATCACGCGAGCCATCCCGGCATCCGGCGAAGCCATCCCGATCATCGGCATGGGAACCTGGATCACCATGAATGTCGGCAACGACCCGGCCTTGCGGGCAGACCGCCTGAAGGTAGTTCAGGCCTTCTTCGATGAAGGCGGCGGTATGATCGACTCCTCGCCGATGTACGGTTCGTCCGAAGCGGTAATCGGCGACAGCCTGTCAAAAATTGCCAACAGCCGGGGGCTGTTCTCGGCCACCAAGGTCTGGACTCTGTCGCAATGGATGGGCGTGCGGCAGATGAACAATTCGTTCGACCTTTGGGGTCTGAAGCGTTTCGACCTGATGCAGATCCATAATCTGGTCGACTGGGAGGCGCATCTGGAAACGCTGCTGGAATGGAAAAAGGAAGGCCTCGTCCGCTATATCGGTATCACGACCTCGCATGGGCGCCGGCATGACGACTTGGCGGACATCATGCGCAAGCAGCCGATCGACTTCGTGCAGCTCACCTACAACATGCTCGACCTCGAGGCGGAGGACCGTCTACTGCCGTTGGCGAAGGAGCGCGGCATCGCCGTCATCGTCAATCGCCCCTTCCAGCGCGGCGGTTTGTTCGACCGGTTCGACAGCGCCCCCCTGCCCGACTGGGCCGGCGCAATCGACTGCAGCAACTGGGCGCAGCTCTTCCTGAAGTTCGTCGTCTCGCACCCGGCTGTCACCTGCGCCATTCCAGCGACCAGCCGGGTCGACCACCTGCGTCAGAACATGGCGGCCGGACGGGGCCGCCTGCCCGACGCGGAGATGCGCGCGCAGATGATCCGCTATATCGAAACGCTGTGATCCCCTTTTCACGGGACGTTTTCCTCGACCTCGTCGCGCAATACAACGCGCTGCTCTGGCCCGCTCAGATCGCGGCGCTCCTGCTCGGCCTTGTTGTCTTGTATTTCAGCATCCGCACGCACGACGGCAACAGCCGCTTTCCTGTCCTTATTGTTGCCGTGAGCTGGCTTGCGGTCGGGATCGGCTATTTCGCACTGCATTTCTCGACCCTGAATTGGGCGGCCTGGCTGTCGGCCGCGCTGTTCGTCACGCAGGCACTGCTATTGGTCTGGACCGGCGTCATTCGTAGCGGGTTTCGCCTGCACTATGACAATGATATCGCGAGCCAGATCGGCGTAGCGCTGCTCGCGTTCGCCATCGCCGGCTATCCCCTACTCGGACTCGCGACGGGAACGGGAACGGCCGCACTACCGATTGTCGGCATCGATCCTGGCCCGACGGTCCTCCTGACCTGGGGCTTTCTGCTGTTATCAACCACGCCCGCACCGCTCGTTCTGGCCGTCATCCCGTTTATCGCGGCTTGCGTCGGTGCAGCAGCCGGTTGGCTCATCGACCTGCCCGCCGATCTGGTCCTGCCACCCGCCGCTGTCGCTGGACTGTGGCTCATTCTCGCCAAGCGGCGGCGTTATCGGG
This sequence comes from Alphaproteobacteria bacterium, assembly GCA_012103325.1. Lineage (GTDB taxonomy): Bacteria > Pseudomonadota > Alphaproteobacteria > UBA8366. The sequence goes on along the minus strand of WLWY01000007.1, from coordinate 234,131 downwards.
GGGCGGCTAAATAGGAGTCAGGCATTGCCAGCGGGCCGCTTAAGGTCCGCAGGAACTGCTCAAGCTGCCGTATCTCTCTTTCTGTAAGATTCAGCGGCAGCAATTCCGATTGGCCGACGGCCGACGCGGGCGCGTTGCTGTAATGCTCGAGTACCGCGCCCAAGGTCGCAAACCGGCCGTCATGCATATAGGGCGCCGTGTCCGCCACGTTGCGCAGGGTCGGCGACTTGAAGGCGCCGACAAGCCCCGGCCCCTCGGTCTTGGCGAACAGCAACTCGCCACACCCCCTCAACCCGGCGTCACTGAAACGACCCGTGCAGTTGAATTCGTCCGCAAAAACGGTTCGAACACCGCCGGCGCGACCTGTATCTGGCTCCTCTCCCTCAACGGCAGGAAGCCCCGTATTGTGAAACTCATTGTTGGTGAGGAGCGGACCGTTATGGCACTGCGTGCAATTACCCTGGCCAATGAACAACCGCAGGCCCGCTATTTCATCCGGCAACAGGTCTTCAGATGCCGAAGCGTCCTTGTTCAAAACACCTGCAACATAGCGGTCGAAGCGAGACGGCCCTGGAAGGATACGCCGCTCGAACGCGGCAATCGCCTTGCCGATATTCGCATACACGCGCGAGACCGCATCCCTCCTGACTGCCTGCATATTGTCCCATGCGTCATCGCCCGGCATGGCACGATCCGGCAGCCGGGACACATCGAGTCTCGCGGCGCCGAATATTTCCTCGTAGGCCACGCGATAGCTCGGGTCGGTCAGGATCAGTTTCACATACTGCGTTCGCGTGCCGCCATGCTCGACCGCCGCTTCCAGCGGGCCGAGCGCCTGTGACCACTGACTGTCCTTACGGCCATCCCAAAAGAACCATGGGCTGTAAGCCACACCGACGAGGGTTGGAGAATGGCGTGCCGCAACGCCGACACCCTCGGCCAGTGCGCGTCCGTCCGTAAAGGCGCGGTCCGGCTGATGGCATGTCGCGCAGGAAACGGCGCTGTTCGAGCTCAGCCTTGTGTCGAAGAACAGTTTGTGCCCCAACGCGATGGCGCGTGGGTCGTCGGCGTACCTGTTCGATGGATCGGACGGCAGCGCCTTGAGACTGCCAATCCACAGCGACCGCAGCGTCGTCTTCTCGTCCGTCGTCCATTCCTGCGCCGCCGCACCGCCGGACACGAAAACCGCAACCGCGAGAACGATCAAACGCATAATGCCGTTACTTGAGAACCAGATTGAAGGTGACGCTGTCCTTGTGGTGGCCGCTATCGATGTCGAATTTGACCTCCCACCAGCCATTCATGCTGAAGCGCATGCCTTCGACGAGATACTTGCCGTCACCGAGCGCTTCGGTGACGCGCGGTTTGGTCGGCAATCCGTGTCCGTGCTGCGGCATGCCGCCATCGATCACGATCTTGGCGCCATCGATTGGCTTACCGTCCTTGCTACGAACGCGCAGAACCCAGCTATGCATCTTGTTGATCGCGACGGGGTCGAGCCGGCTGGCGATATCGACGCTGAACATCCCGTGATCGGTGAAGCGCCGCGACCCGGTATCCAGATTATGCGGCACTTCACCAGTATAGGCCTGCATCTTCTTGTCATGACCGGACATGCCGTGGCCCTTTTGCGGGGTATCCGACACGCCGTGATTGTGCTTCATCTTGTCCGCCGCGGACGCCGGCGCGAGCGCAAACGCGATGGCAAGGAATAGAACGGTTGGGAACATCTTCATGAAATTACTCACTTCTCGATCTCACCATGGCGACACTCGATCACAATTCCGACATTCGGATACATCGGAGCGAGCGCCGACCTTAAGCTAGTCCGTAGATATCGAATTTAAGGGAGGATCGTATGATGACCAAGACACTGCGGCTTTACGCCACGGCGACGCTGCTGATCGCCGGCCTGTTTTTCATTGTGCCGGCTCAGGCGCAAAACGCGCCGAAGCGCGCGATTACGAAGATCGCAGGCGACCTTTATCGCTTCCAGAACAACTTCCATTTCTCGGTCTTCCTGGTCACGCCGGACGGCGTCATCGTCACCGATCCGATCAACGCCGACGCCGCTACATGGCTCAAGGCGGAAATCAAGACACGCTTCAACAAGCCGATCCGCTACTTGATCCTGAGCCACGACCACAGCGACCATAGCGCCGGCGGCGAAGTGTTTGCCGACACCGCAACGGTGATCGCGCACGAAAACGCCAAGGCCACAATCGTCGGCGAGAGCCGCCCCACCGCGGTACCCGACCTCACCTTCTCCGACACGATGACCGTGTCGCTCGGCGGCAAACAGGTGGAGTTGACCTATGTCGGGGCGAGCCATTCGGACAATCTGATCGTCATGAACTTCCCGGCCGAACGCACGTTGTTTGCGGTCGACATCGTGAGCGTCCGGCGTGTCGCTTATAAGACGCTCAGCGACTCCTACTTTCCGGGATGGATCCATGCACTGAAGAAGATGGAAGCCATCGATTTCGACATACTCGCTCCGGGGCACGGCCCTCTTGGCGCGAAGGCGGACATCGCTGCGAACCGCGGTTATATGAGCGGATTGTATAGCGGTGTCTTGAACGGTCTTCGCAAAGGCGAAACCCTGGAGAGCCTAAAATCGAACCTAACGTTGGACGAATACAAAGGATGGGGCCGTTACAAGGAGTGGCGTCCCCTCAATATAGAAGGCGTCTACAATCGCATTCAGCTGCAGCGCCGCGCGCGTTAACGCCTTACGCCGACAATGGAGTCCGGTGAGCGGTAGCCTCCGGTGATGTGGGTATCGATCCAGGACGGATCGTCATCCCGCGGCAGGACGAGGCAGGGCTTGCCCTTGCAGCTCAGCCGGTACAGCAACCGCGCATCTTCCGCCTTGTTGACGCCGATTTTGATCGGCGGCGAGGTGTGCAAGGACATGTAGTTATTCCAGAGGGTGACGTCGCCCGGCGTATGCTGGTGGTCGTAGCGGAATTGCGGCTGCAGGACGTGTTTCTCCAAACCGTCCAGAAATTCTCGGGATTCGTCGGCTGTCATGCCATCCACTTCGATCGGGGGACGGACGCCCGGCCGGGAAGCCCAAACCGGACTGTGCAGCGACTTGACGCTCGAGCGCGGGTTCGTGCGCACGAGCGGCGCAAGAAAGCCTTCATCCTCCGCGTTCAAACGTCGGCGAAGCTGAACCGTTTCGAGCTTCGCCTGTTCTGCCGCCGGCAACGCGGCAAACGCGGCCGCGGTATCCGCGAAGGCGGTTTCGCCGTTCAGCGGCAGGCGTTTGCGACGCGCCATGAGCTCGTCGTCGGACCCGGGAAAGTAGGGCTCCGGTCCAGAGGCGGCCGGTGGCGCGATCCATTGCCCGTTCGGCGCGTCCCGCGCCACCGGCACGTGATGGACGAGGAACATCGACACATAGAGGGGCAGCGGCTCGTATTCGATGTCGGTGTGCCACGTGCCGCCATCCTTCAGCCGGAACTCTTTACGGTCGTCCTGACCGAGCAGATTGGTCGCAACCAGTACTGCCGGCGACTCGTGCGGGAGGCACGCGACTTGACCGGGCAGGATGGTGTCGGCTGCGGCGGCCCGCCGGTCCGCGTAGGGCAGGTACTCGATCGCGCCGTCGCTCGCACCGTCCTGCTGGGCGGGTTTTCCGCCGCGCAAGAAATTCGACGGATGCGCGACCGGCGCACCCCAATGGTTCGCGAACCGTTCGAAGGATGCGAGCGAGAAACGATCGAGATCCTGCCCCACAATGGTCAGCAGCCGGCAGTGGCTCAGCGTGTCCATCAGAAGCTCCACCTGCGCCGGACGAAGCGGGACGTTGAGGTCGATGCCCGACACGCGCGCGCCCATGCTGCCGGCCGAGAGCGGCCGTTCGACCGAAACCGCGTCGCCGAACAGCGCCGCGAAGCGATCTTCCAAATTTACTGGTAAAGCATTGGCTGAGGGTTCTTGCATGCCGGTCGCTCTTTGGCTGGGAAAGCTTCAGTCTAGCCGCGATGCGGCCGGCGTTCCAAGCGGTTCCTACCCGCCCCCTTGCGGCGTACGATTTTTAACTCGTAGCGGCGCAATGCACCGACGCTATCCGAAAATACCCGGCCTACTCCGCGGGCGCGTGCATCTCGTCGAGAGCGGCGGCGAAGGCATCGATCGTCTGGGCGATGTCTTCGTCGGTGTGCGCCAGCGAGATATAGAACTTGCTGTCGCCTTTGAAGATACCGCGCGACCGGATCAGGCAGTTGAACTGCAACACCTTCTCGCGGTCGCCACTCACCATGGTCCGGTAGTCGCGCACCTCGCCGTCAGTGAAAAAGACATCGAACAGCGGCGGCTCGCCAACCACCTTGGCGTGGGTACCGGTTTTGGCGAACAGCTCCGTCAGCCCATCCATCAAGGCCTGCCCGTTGGCGTGGATCTTTTCATACGCACCCGGCTGCTTCAGCACATTCAACGTCGCGAGCCCGGCGGCCGCGGCGACGGGATTGCCACTCAAGGTGCCAATCTGGGTCATGTACTCGTCTTCGGCGACCTTCGCCTTGTCGAAATGCTGCATATATTCCTCACGCCCCGCGATAGCCGACAGCGGGAAGCCGCCGCCGATCACCTTGCCCAAGGCGCAGAGATCGGTCACGACGCCGTAATATTCCTGCGCCCCGCCATAGGCGAGCCGGAACCCGGTCACCACCTCGTCGAAGATCAAGGCGATGCCGCATTCCGTGGTGACCTCGCGCAGCGCTTCCAGGAAGCCCGGTTGCGGTTTGATCAGACGCTGGAACGGCTCGACGATGACCGCCGCCAGTTCGTCCTTGTGCTCGCGGATCAGGCTGACCGCGGTGTCCGCATCGTTAAACGGCGCGATCAGCATTTCGTCGCGGACCCGCTGCGGGATGCCCGGCGTGTCCGGCGTCGCCTGCGGGAAGTTCCCAGGCCGCGCCGGCGCCATGCTCATCAGCGCGTAATCGCTCATGCCGTGGAAGCCGCCTTCGAATTTCAGGATCCTGTCACGCTTGTGATGCGCGCGGGCGACGCGCATCGCGTAGAAGGTCGCCTCCGATCCGCTACTCAGAAAACGCAGCTTGTCGGCGCAGGCCATCGCGTCGACAATTTCCTCGGCCAGCAGAATGCCGTGCTCGTTGTTGGCGAAGAAGGTCGTGCCTTTCGGGATCTGCGCCTCGACGGCCGCCAGTACGTCCGGATGCCCATGCCCGATCAGCATCGGTCCCGAACCCAGCAGGTAGTCGACATATTCGTTGCCGCTGGCGTCCCAGATATGTCCGGCTTGTCCTTCGCTGATCACGAAATCGAATCCCAGGTTGCCGAACCCGCCGGCCGGCAGAACAGCCCGTGCCTTTTCCATCAGGGCAATTTCCGCTTCGCTTTGCTTCTTCATCTCAATCCCTCGCCTCTCGTGGCATTCGCCGCATACGCGTTACAGAGGAACCCTAGCAGAGGTAATTCGACGATGCTATGCGAGATCGGAGAGCAGAGCGGCCCCGCACCCTCCAACGTTGTTGCCCCCAGTCAAACCCACCCATAAGATTGGGAATGATGCGCCAGCACCTTAGCGTCTTTCGGAGCAAGGCCCCGCGATTGGGTATCGTGGCGGCGCTTGTCGCGATTGGCGGGTGCCTCACCTGGTTCGAACCGCAGACGATCCTGCTGCTGCGCGAATGGGTCTGGGACGAGATGGTCCGGGCGAAGCCGCGCGCCTATGACTCCGATTTGAAGGTCCGCATAGTCGATATCGACGAGGCAAGCCTTGCTGCGCACGGGCAATGGCCCTGGCCGCGCGCGCGGATCGCCCGGCTGATCGACGCCTTGGACGGCTATGGCGTCCGCGCGATCGCATTCGACGTTATTTTCGCGGAACCGGACCGAACCACCTTGCGCCGCGTTTTCGAAGGGCTGCAACGCGACGTGCCGGGGTATCAACCACCGCTGGACGCCCGAACGCTTTCCGCGCAGCCAGATAACGATGAGATTCTAGCGGCGGCCATGACCAAAGTTCCCGTCGTCCTCGGCCTAAGTGTCGAAGATGAGGCATTGCCGGACGGCGGCCGCAAGTTGGAGAGTCTGCCCCGTATCAAATTCGAGCGGCGCAAGGATCAGCGATACCTGTCCAAATTTCCCAGTGCGGTTTCTGCCCTACCCGCGCTGCAAAAACAGGCGGCAGCAAACGCATCGATCGACCCCAGGGTCGACGCGGACGGCATTACCCGCCGAGCGCCGCTGCTCTTCAAGATCGGCAAGCGGACCGTGCCCGCTCTATCCCTCGCCCTCGTCCACGTTGCGACGGGCGAAAAGATCAGGGCATCGACCCGGCGACCTGGCTTTAAATCGATCATCGTCGGGCAGACCGAGATTCCAACGGACCGGCACGGCCAGATGCGCCTCTATGACGGCGGTACGAACCCAGCGCGGTATGTTTCCGCGGCCGACGTCCTATCCGGCTCTGCTCCCAAGGCGCAGCTTAAAGATGCCCTGATCATCGTCGGTACTGGCGCCGAAGGACTCAATGATTTACGCCTCACGCCGCTCGACCGATGGGTGCCGGGGATGGAGACGCACGCGCAGTTCGTCGAGCAAATTCTCTCCGGCTCGTTTCTCGACCGACCGGAATGGGGACCCACCGCCGAGCTGACGGCAGTCCTAGCCGTGGGCGTTCTGCTATTGGCAGCGGTGTATTTCAATTGGACCCGGATTCCGCCTTGGGCCATCACCGCTGTCGTTTCGTTGGGCTTGCTGGCCGCCGCTTGGGTCGCGTTTTCGGAATACCGCCTGCTGCTCGACCCGGTCGTGCCGGCGGCGGCCCTGTTGAGTGCCGCCGCACTCGACCGGTTCCTGCTTGTCCTGGAATTGCGGCGCGAGCGAAGCGCCGTGCGCGGCGCCTTCGCGCGCTATCTGGCCCCGGCAGTCGTCGAACAGCTCGCTGAGAATCCAGATTTGCTGCGGCTCGGCGGCGAACGGCGCGAAATGACCTTCCTGTTTTGCGACATCCGCGGCTTCACCGCGATCTCCGAACAATTCCGGCAAGACCCGGAAGGCCTGACGGGCCTGATCAACCGCTTCCTGACGCCGATGACCGACCAGATCATGAGCCGGATGGGCACCATCGACAAATATATGGGCGATTGCATCATGGCGTTCTGGAACGCGCCCCTGGACGACCCAACGCACGCCGCCCATGCCTGCCAATCGGCGCTGGCGATGCAGGAGTCCCTGAAGGAGTTGAACGCGGAGATCTCGGCTGCGGCAAAAGCCGCGAACCAACCCGTCACTATTAAAGCCGGCGTCGGCCTGAACACGGGAAACTGCGTCGTCGGCAATATGGGATCGGAACAGCGCTTCGACTACTCGGTGCTGGGCGACGATGTGAATCTGGCGTCGCGCCTGGAAGGACAATCGAAAACTTATGGCGTCGATATCCTGATTGGTGAGAACACGCGCGCCGCGGCGCCCGACTTTGCGGCGCTGGAAGTCGACCTGATCGCCGTAAAAGGCAGAGCCGCTGCTGTGCGTGTCTACGCGTTGCTCGGCGACCTGGCGGTGCGGGACAGTGCAACGTTCAAGGACCTCGCCAAGGCACAAGCAGATCTCCTGTCAGCCTACCGAGCCCAGCAATGGGCAAAGGTACGCGACATTGCGCGACAGTGCCGAACATTAGCGCTAGCAGAATGGAAACTAGATGCGCTGTACGATCTCTACGAAGAGCGGCTGAGCGACTACGAGCAATCGCCGCCGCCAACAGATTGGGAGGGCATTTACATCGCGGAAACCAAATAAATCAGACTAATCGTTATTATCTGAATTTTCCGAGTCAGAGCTTGAGCCAGAACTCGAACCGCCGAAGGGCAAGGAAAAGCCGCTACCCGAGGAAGAGCCGGACGAACTTCCGCCGATAATCCCGCCCAAAAACCCGCCGATTCCGCTACCGCCAGACGATCCGCCGCCCGACTTCACCCCGGCGGCGTTCTCGCAAATCTTGATATGCTCCCTGGAGCCGCTCGCCTTGCAGCGTTCCATATAAAGCGAGACCATTTCGGGGTCCTTGAGCGTTCGAGAAACTTCGATCGCATAGGGCGCGATCCCGATCGGTTCGCCAAACTTTTCATCTGCCGTCAGCAACGCTTGATACGCCTCGCGCTTGTTTCCCGCACCAAGCTGCAGGTCAATGTAGCTGCGATAAACCTGCCACGGCGCTTCGGGGCGCTTCATCACCTTTTCCAGGCTCGCAATCGCAGCGTTGCGGTCACCTTTCTTGAGTCGGACTTCCGACTGCGCGATGCGCGGATAGGAGTGACTGGAGAACGCACCGGCGACGCTGGCATTCACGTCGCGTACCGCCGCGTTCAAATCGCCACCGGTAAACACGACGCGGCGCGCCGTAGCGGCCTTGCGGTACCGCGCGAACATCGTGCCGCTGTCTCCCGCATTCAATTGTGCGGTCCACGCTTCGTCCTTGTAAGCACGGCGGCGATGCTTGCGATGAAACTTCTTGATGTAGGCGTTGACGCTCGTTTTTCGCTCTGCTGCCGGACGATGGGTTTTCTTATCCGACCCCGAAACCAACGCCGACGTCACATTCGCCAGCGCGCCAACAATCGAGGAGATATTGTTCGCATCGGTCTCGACAAAAGCGCTGACCAGCGTCCCCTGGACGCGCTGCTTGTATAGTTCATCGCGCTGCGTCTCGACCGCGGCGGCGTTCTCCTCCTGCGCTTCGATGATATCCATCACGGCCGCCATGGCGCGCGGATTGTAGCCGGCCGCGACCAGCAAATCGGTCCCCAGCAGATCGGCTTCATCTTCCTGTTTCACCGTCCAGGCCGGTGCGATCATGCTCTCGCTGATGTTGTACATCGCGTCGCCGACCGATACGGCCGCGTCCGCCGCCTGCTGCAGATTGGGATCGACGAGGCCCAACAACATGCCGTCGGACGCGTTCGCGGTTTCCAGTCCCTTGAGGAACCCGTCCTGCGATTCGGCAAAGGCGTCTGTGGAATGATGATCCCGCAGGATATGAGACAACTCGTGCGCCAAAAGGGCCGCGACTTCGTCCTCATTCTTCAGATTCCGCAGGAACCCAATCGCGACCAGAACCCCACCATCCGCCAGCGCCACCGCCTGCGCAGCATCATGCGGCGTTACATAGACGGTAACACTGCAATCGGTATGCGGCGACGCCGCGAGGAGCTTGCGCATGATGCCGTCGAGATAGCCAGAGAGCGCCTTGTTCGATACGACGCCGAGCCCCTGCTCGACCGAAGCGTTCAGCAGGCTTGTCCGGCCATTGCCGCCACAGCTATCCCGGTCGGCATCTGCCTCAATCATCTGATTGAGATAGGTGGTATCAAGACTATCGATAGCGCTTTGCGCAGCAGCCTGGTGCGCGAGCGCTAGGCAACACACCGCACTGGCGGCGAACAGAAGACGTTTCATTTACATCCCTCCCCGGCACCGCGCTTGCCGTGCGCAACCACCGTTCCGGCCATTTTCGGGTCGCATGCCGTATCGACCTTGCGCGTCACGTCAGATTTCACATCGTCCGAGATCACCCAATACGCCGCGCCCTTCTGCTTAATCTTGAACATGCCGTTTTTCGACACACCCAGAATCGCAGCCGGAAAGGACAGGTCGCCCGCCCCCAACACATGGGCCGGATCCTCGTCCTTGGGCGATTTATAGAGTTCGAGCTCGTCGACGTCAGCGGACAGACCGACAACCGTGCCACCCGTCGCCTGAGACTCCGTGCCAGGAAAGACGAGGAAGATACTGAAAATTAGATATAAATACCACATGATACGCATTTGCGCACCTCCTTGGAAGCGCTACCCATGGCCTCCCACTTGCAATCGCTATCATAGCGCAAAACGCCGCCTGCCGCGAGGTATGAACCTGCGAAAGACGAGCACTTTCCTTCGGGTTATCCCACGTTCTTTGTCAAAACAATTTCACCGGTATTTTCGCGCGGCGGTTAACCTTATACCCGGACCGTTTCTGCGGCGCTGTGCCGAAGCTCACACTCCAGACCGAACGCCCGGAGATTCTACCTCCTCTTGACCTTTCACCGAACATGGGCCATTTGGGGCGGAATGGGGTGTTTCGGGGAAGTCTCTCCATGATGGAACGGATCGAAGCGTTGTGGCGGGGCCATGTCCCGCTGGACATCGCATTCTGGCATTTCGCCATGCTGTATGGCCTGTTGCTGAATGCGGCGACGAGCATGCTGTTCATGTTCCTAATAACGAGCGATGCAGGCATTCCTATCCTGACCGCCGCTTTCCTGCTGCCGATTCCCTACAATATTTTAATCGTCGTCGCCGTCTGGCGCAGTGCTGGACGCTATGCGGGACCGCGTCAATGGGTCGATTGGGCCCGGTTCGGCACTGTGCTCTGGATGATCGCGCTGACCGCTTCTTAAGCGCTCCGCATCCAATTCAATTCGTCAGGACGCATTTGCCGACGACTTTACGGTCGATAACCGTTTGCAGCGCCTCGGCCGCCTGCTCCAGCGGGAAGATATGGGAGACATGCGGCGCGATCTTGCCCGCCGCGGCCCATTCCGTCAGCACCTGCAAATTGTCCGCAGCCGTTTCGGGCTCGAAATCGTTAAAGCCGCCGAGGCGGACACCGACCGCCGAGGCGCCTTTGATGAGCAAATGGTTGGTTTTGGCCAACGCAGCCCTACCGCCGACAAAACCGAGGATTAGGATCCGCGCACCCCAGTTCATACAACGCATGGATTCGTCGAAGACATCCGCCCCAATCGGGTCATAGATCACGTCCGCACCGCGTCCGTCGGTCAATTCTTTGACCCGGTCGCGAAATCCGCCTGAATAGTTGATCGTATGGTCGGCACCGTTTTCCTTTACGACCGCAAGTTTTTCATCGCTTCCCGATGTGGCAATAATCGTCGCGCCTAAAATCTTGCCGACCTGCACTGCGGCGAGCCCGATACCGCCCGCCGCTCCGTGCACCAGCAAGACCTCATCCGGCTGAATACGAGCCTTCTGGACCAGCGCGTGATAGGCCGTCGTGTAAGCAGACCGGAATCCTGCTGCCTGCTCCAGGCTTAGATTGTCCGGTACATGCAACGCTGCCTCAGCCGGGATCGTCGCCATCTCAGCATAGGCGCCTGGTGGATGACGCGTCATCACTCGGTCGCCAATCGCAAAGTCCGATACGTTCGATCCAACCGCAACGACCGTCCCCGCCCCCTCGCCGCCCGGAATGAAGGGTAGCGGCGGTTTGGTCTGATACTCCCCCGCGATCATCAGAACATCGACGAACTGAACGCCCCGCGCGGCGACCGCGACCTTGATTTCATCCGGTCCCGGATCCGGTGGATCCGGCATATCGCGCAGCACGAGATCCGACGGCAACCCAAGTTTTTCACAGACAATCGCGCGCATGGATCTGCCTCCGGCTACTCACCAGTCCAATAAGTCGGAGCGGAAGGGAAAACCGACTGGCATTCGATCCGCTCGGTCGGCCCGTCCAAGGTGTCCGCCGCCGCCTTCCACACCGCATAATGCGGTGCGGCCCGGTGCGCCTCGACAGCGGCTTCATCTTTATAGACTTCGTAGAAATAATAGACGTTATCGTCCTCGGCATCCTGCAGCACGTTGAAGCGGACACAGCCGGGCTCGTCGCGCTCGGAGCCCAGCGCATCGACTTCGATGGCCTCCAGGAACTTCTGCCGCATATCCGGCTTCACCCGGACCTTCACCCATTTCGCGATCATGCAATTTCTCCAATTTTAGCAATCGATTCTCGGGGTTGTTTCGTATTCCGGCTGGATGGGTTTCGCACTTTATGTGCGCCAACCGCTTGCAAATAATCTTCGCCGGATAGGATTTTCTGCATCACATTGTCGACGACGACCGGAACCTCGAAGTAGGTCACGCGGGGTTCCGTTCCGTATTTGTCATTTATGAGCTGCCGCCAATCCGGATCCGCATGTCCGGCTTTCGCCGCCTCGAGGCTATCCCATACGAACACCCCGCCAGTCACCTGATCTTCCGCTCCGTTGCAGTAGTATTTTTGCAACAACCCGGGGACTTCCGCGTATCGTGGTGCCGTCACATGGAAGCCGTCCTTTAGAGCATCCAGATCAACATCGGATGGGAGTTCGATCTCGACAACGGATATAAACATGCTGCCCTCCTATTACCGCCCATTGAATGGCTTCGGTTTTCGTTTTTCCGCGAAGGCGCTCGCTGCTTCGTGAAAGTCCTCAGTCAGGTACAGCTTGAGCGGCGCGGAATGCATCATGGTCTCCTGGCTGAACTTGTTCATGTACCAGCGGCGGGAGCGAACTGTCGCCCGCACGCTAAGCGGCGGGTTCTTGCACACCTCGGCCGCGAGTTCCCGCGCTACATCCATATGCTTTCCTTTCGGCGCGACCCGATTGATGACGCCAGCTTCCAGCGCCTCTTCGGCGGAGAAGAACCGGCCCGTCAGTGCCATCTCCGTGCCGAATGCACCGGCCTGCCGGTAATGCATGAGGCCCCAGTATTTCGGAGCGCCAAGGCCGCGCGACGTTTCGGTGATCTGGAACTGCGTGCCCTCCTCCGCAACGATCAGGTCACACTCCAGAACGATGCCGACGGCCAGCCCCATGACATAGCCATGCGCCGACGCGATCACCGGCTTCCAGTTCACAGACTTTACCAATAGGTCACCCGAATTGGCGCCAAGGCCCTGCGGCCCGCCTAGCCGCTCGAACTCTTCGCGCGACCGCAACTGCCGCTGATGCACATCGGCCCCGGTTGAGAAGGCCCGTCCGTTGCCGGTGATGATCGCGAGGTGCGCATCCTGTTCCGCATCGAACTGCCGCAACCGCTCGCCAAGCGCCATGACCAGCTCATCACTGAATGCGTTCAGCTTCTCCGGCCGGTTCAAGGTGAGCGTGACAACGTTGCCCTCGCGCTCGTAATGCACCAACTCGGCGACTTCATCCGCATTCAACATCCAACCCTCCAAATCAAGACTCTCTGCTGCATAGAACTCCTGGCGATCATCATGCCAGACCGCACCGGCATTCCCAAAGCGCCCTCGGAACCATCGTAAATTTTGAATATTGCGATCATTTATATTCATTTTTTTTAATGGCTTTTATCCGCTAAGTTCGGAGCATCATCTCAAATCGGGAAGCACAACATCATCATGCCCGCACAGCCATCCCTATTCCGGATCTCGCTGGTCGGCCTTCTGGCGCTCGCCGTCGCGATGGGTATCGGGCGGTTCGCCTTCACCCCTCTGCTTCCGTTGATGCAGGACGACGGTCTGGCGTCGGTCAGCAACGGTGGCCTTCTCGCCTCGGTTCATTTTCTCGGCTATTTGCTGGGCGCCCTGTTTGCCGCCAAGCTCCCCGGCTCGCCGAAAGCCGCTCTGCGGCTCTCTCTCATCGCGATCGGCATCGGCACGTTGGGCATGGGTCTGACGGAGAATTTTCCAGCCTGGCTGTTCTTTCGCTGGCTATGCGGCGTCTGCAGCGCCTTCACTCTGGTCCTGGTCAGTAATTACTACGTCAAACATCTCGCAGCGGCCGGCGCGACGGAAAAGCAGGGCTGGGTGTTCGCCGGCGTTGGTGCGGGAATCGCGGCGGCAGGATTGGCGACCCTGATTTTTATGGTGGAGAACATCAACAGTGCGCTCGCCTGGCAGATACTCGGCGCCGGTTCCCTAATCCTGGTCGTCGCGCTTTGCGTGAACATGGGAAATGAAATCCCGGGCTCCCGCCGCCAATCCGGCAACGGAGAAACGCAACGTAGCTCCTTGCACTGGCGCATGGTCATCGCGTATGGCACAGCGGGGCTCGGCTACATTATTCCCGCGACGTATCTGCCCGTCATGGCGCGGGAAATTATCGAGTCGCCGATCGTCTTTGGCTGGAGCTGGCCGGTCTTCGGCATTGCCGCTTTCGCCTCAACCCTTTTGGCGGCACGACTCGAGCGCCGGTTCACGACCCAGCAAATCTGGATCGTCAGCCAATTCATCATGGCGGCAGGACTGTTGCTGCCCACGCTCTACCCGAACATCGTCATGATCAACGTCGCGGGGCTCTGCGTCGGCGGCACGTTCATGATCATCACCATGGCAGGCATGAAGGAAGCGCACCGCATCGCCCCGGCGGACGATGTCGTACGCCATATCGCGGCGATGACGGCAGCGTTCGCGGCAGGTCAGATGATCGGCCCCCTCTTCGGCAGCGCGATCTACGACGCTATGCAAAGTTTTACAGCTGCGCTGGTCATTACAAGCGTCGCGCTCGTCGCAACCACTGTCCCGCTGATCGCGGGCACGGGACACGCCAATCGATAATTTCAGGCTTACATGAAATCCGGCTCTTCGAAGTTTCCCACCCAACCAAACTCATCGAGCTTGATGACCCCGGCTCTGGAAACGCGGACACCTTCCTTGCGCAGCAACTTTAATTGCCGCTTATCGCCGTCACCGCCGTTCCTCGGGCTGATGCGGCCCTGGCTGTTCACGACACGGTGCCATGGCGTTTTCTCCGCATCGTCTTTCAGCGCCGAGAGCGCATAGCCGACCGACCGTGGCGAACAGCCGGACAGGCGCGCGATCTGCGCATAAGTGGCGACGCGGCCGTGGGGGACACGGCAGACATTGGCAAAAATCTGGTCGTACGACACCGCCATCGCATGTCCTTCCCTAAGCTGGCGATTTCGGCACAGTATGACGCCTCATGAATTCTTGATCACATCCTTATTCGCCCGACGCGCGAATTCGTGATTTAATTCCATCACGGCTTAACCGCACCATAGAATTTTGGGAGGACATCATGGTCTCATTCCAACCGACGATGCTCGGTACGCGCTACATGTGTTCCGCGGGGCACTATCTGGCATCCCGGGCGGGGTTCGAGATTCTGGAAGCGGGTGGGAATGCGGTCGATGCCGGAGTCGCGGCCGCGATGTCCCTCGCCGTATTGCAAAGCGATATCGTCAATGTCGGCGGCGTCGCGCCGATGATCGTCTATCTGGCGGAAACCGACGAAGTCGTAACGATCAGCGGCCTTGGCTATTGGCCAAAGAAGGCCACCCTCGACATGTTCATCGGGCCGAACGGCGGTGCTATTCCACATGGCGTATTGCGCAGCATCATCCCCGCCGCGCCCGGCGCCTGGACGACGGCGCTGTCTAAATACGGCACCATGAGTTTCGCCGAGGTATCGCAAGCGCCGATCCGCTATGCCCGCGACGGGTTCAGCATGCACCCGACGTTGCAGGAATCGATCACCAAAACACAGGATCAGCTGCGCCGCTGGCCGTCGAACGCCGACATCTATCTGCCGAACGACAAAGTGCCGGAAGTCGGCGAGAACTTCGTGCAGGCGGATTTGGGTAAAACGCTGCAATATATGGCGGACGAAGAGACCGCCGCTTCCGGCAGCCGCGAGGAACGCCTGGAAGCCGCACGGGAGGCTTTCTACGAAGGCGACATCGCGCAGAAAATCGCAACCTATCATGCCGAAAACGAAGGGCTTATCACGGCGGAAGATTTGCGTGATTTCCGCGTTGGGATCGAAGCGCCGGTGATGCGCAGTTATTTCGGCTTCGACATCTATACCTGCGACACCTGGTGCCAGGGTCCGGTTCTGCTGCAGATCATGTCCCTGCTCGACGGTTTCGACCTGAAAGGCATGGGCCACAACTCGCCCGACTACATTCACACCGTGCTGGAATCGATCAAGCTCGCCTTTGCCGACCGAGAGCGCTACTACGGCGACCCGCGCTTCATCGACGTGCCGCTCGACCACCTGCTGTCCGACGACTATACGGCCGCACGGCGCGCGTTGATCGACCCGGACCAGGCCGCCCCTAGCATGCCCCCGTTCGGCAATGTTCCCGGCTACAATGGCGGCGGTGGGTCCGGACCGTCAGCGGCATTACACGGTGCAGCAATGATTGAATACGACACCTCCTACGCCTGCGCGGTGGATGCGAAAGGCAACGCCTTCTCCGTCACGCCGAGCGATGGGTCCGCATCGACACCCGTTATCCCGGGATTGGGCATGATCGTATCCGGCCGCGGCTCGCAAAGCTGGGCGGTGCCGGAACATGCCGCCTGCATTGCACCAGGCAAGCGCCCGCGCCTCACGCCCAATCCGGCCATCGCGATCAAGAAAGGCCAGGTCACGATGCCGTTCGGCACACCCGGCGGCGATGTGCAATGCCAGTCGATGGCGCAAGTGTTCCTCAACATCAACGAGTTCGGCATGATGGCGCAGGAAGCCATCGAAGCGCCACGCTTCGCGACGTACAGCCACCCCGACTCCTTCGAGCCGCACCAGCCCGATCCGGGCAAGGTGAAAATCGAGAACCGTGTCTCCAGCGACACCGTCGCGGAGTTGGAACGACGTGGTCACGTGGTCGAGCAATGGCCGGAACTGACCCGCGCCGCCGGCGCGGTCTGCACCATCTTCCACGACCGCGAGAATGGCCGCCTGTTCGGCGGCGCGGATCCGCGACGGCAATCGGGCATGATGGGCTGGTAGCGGGCGGTTCGCCTTAAGCTGCGGTGAGCACGTTCTCGCCCGCCTCGGCAGCGGCGAGAATACGTTCGCCATCCTCAGGCAACAGCAGATGCTCGGCGATCATGACGTCGGTCTCCTGACGCAGGCGCGCGACATATTCCGCATTACTTGGATAACGCTCCTCAATCGAAGCGCGCGGATCCTTGCGTGCCAAACGCTCGGCGCGCGTATCCGCAAACGGCATCTTTCCACCAATCGAACTGTAGATGTCGCCTTCGCCATAGCCTCGTGCGCGCAGGTTCCAACCGAGCAATGTTGCCCGCGGCACCCGCAACACCGGGTGGCGCAAGCCTGCAACGGCGTTGCCATCCTCATCCACCGTCGACACCATGACCGGGTAGGCTGGCCTCTCGACCGGCGGAATCGACGAATGATCCATAAAGCACAATCCGTTTATTGTGCCTTCATAGGCAAGACCCGAGACGTCTGGAAAGCCGGCCTTGGCCGGCGATACAAGCGTACCCGCAGCGACGGTCGGAAAGCAGCTTGCCGGCGGAAGCACGTCATCCTCAACCCAGGCCTTCAGCCCGACCAGTAATGGCCGGATCAGTGCGCCATAACAAAGCTCATTGTCCGGCAGTTGCATCGCCGTGCCGTTCGGCGGGATCGCCCAGCCATGCGGAATCCCAGACGCGAGATAGACCCGTACATTGTCTGGCTGCTCGATATCGTTGCCCGCGCAATCGGTGACTACCAGCGACGCCCGGGCCGACCAGATTTCAGTCTCCGTATCGAAATGCATGATCTTCGGTGTCGTGCCAGTCGCCTCGCAGCGGGCCAGCACGCTATCCGTCAGGCCCGAAATCGGGTCCGCCAATTCGCGATAGGCGAAAGGAAACTGATCTCCGGGGTAGCTGTGGTCTTCGTGCTGACGCTGATAACGGCCCGGCTGCGCAAACGCCATGTTGATCTGGGTCTTGCGCGACCCCGCGATAACCGGCACCGCCGCATCGAAGACCCGGCCACCGAAAAGCGACTCGTTGAAGCCCTGATAAAGGAAATCGCGCACGAAGCGGCCGCTCTGAGAGATTCCGAACAGTACGCAGCGCTGCGGCGGCGCGGAGACTAGCGGGTTGGCATTACCGGAAGCGTCCGGCTCGCCCCGGCGCAGGAAATCGGCGATATCGCGATGCGACGCAAAGGCCAGCCCGGTCACCCGCGGGTCCTTCGCCGTATAGATAAATTCGAAGATCGTTCCTGCATCGAAGATCGGGTTATTGGGCCGCGTGATTTCGATATGTTGCGCATCGATATAGCGCCAATCGAGGCCCGCCGGTTTCTGCCGCGCGTCGCGTTCCCGCACGCGCGCTGTTAAGGTCGCGGCGGTCTTGTCAAGACTCGCCGCAGGATAAATTAGTTCCTTCGTGATCTGTTTCGCGCTGGTTTCATCGATTGTTTCGTCTAACGCGAGGCCCCTAATCGGTGCATCACCATCTGTCGCAACCGGGTAATATGCGCGCATACGGCCATCACCCTCTTTGACGTCGTCCTGCCAGCCGCTCCATAGGATCGTGTAACCTTGTTCCATCAGGAAGCCGGTGCCGGCATCATCCGCATCGCTTGAGGCATTCGTCGGCGGCGCGTTATTCACTCGGCATACCGCGCGCTTAGAACCGCGGTTCAGGATCTCATAAAACAGCCAGCCATTCGCCTTTGTGGCATCGATAGGACGAAGGATGCAGATGTCGACCTTGTATTCGACTTGTCCGTCAGCATTCCGAGGTGCCTTTTCAATATTGACGATCTCCGCATTCCGTCGGTCGTCCGGATCAACCGCACCGATGGCGTAGCCTGTCAATCGCTCATACTGCCCAACAGATCCGAATGAGCGGCCGCCAAATGTCGGTGACTCCGTTTCGGTGATGACGAACTCTTTCATGGCGTGCTCCGTTAGTGCGATTAGCGGGTCAGACTGTTGGCGGCGAGCGAGCTCGACGCGCTGATATCGATATCGATGTCGTGCTTTTCTTCCGCGCGCGTAATCGCCGCGTCGAGGCGCCCCAACATATCGTCCAACTCATCGTGGGTGGCGATGGTCGGCGGGCAGAACCGGACATAATTCTTCACCGCGATCAGCAGCAGCCCCTCTTCCAGCGCATGATAACGGATGCGCTCGCCCATTTCTGCATCGGGTGTTTTCGTCTTTCTGTCAGTCACGATGTCCAGCATGCGATAAAGCCCCTTGCCACGCACATCACCGACGCAGTCGTGCTTCGCCTGAATTTCCGCCAGCCGTTCGCCGATGAAGACGCCTTCGCGCGCGGCGTGACCAGTCAAATCGTCCCGCAGCACGATCTGCAATTGCGTTAGCCCGACGGCGCAGGGCAATGGGTCCTGCGGATAGGTTCCGGCCCAGGGCAATCCCATAGTGCCGCGCGTCTTCTCCGCGATCTCTGGTGTCGTTACCGTTCCGCAATTGGCAAAGCCGGCCGTGAGCCCCTTGCCGAAGGTCACGATGTCGGGCACCACACTGAAATGCTCAAAGGCCCAGAACTTGCCGGTGCGCGCCGGCGCGAGTTGGCACTCGTCGAAGATCAACAAGGCGCCCCACCGGTCCGCGATCTCGCGAATGCTGCGCAGCCACTTATCCGAGGGCACGATCATGCCACCCGGGACCGCGATCGGCTCCAGCATCAGAGCCGCCACTTCCTGCGACGTCGTATATTCGATCAACTCTTCCGTCATCTTGAGGCTGATCTCGTCCCACTGATCGGGGTCGTCGACGGGTGCGCGGTAATAGAACGCCGGCACGATGCAGTTGGACTTGGCCGGCAAGGTCAGCGGTCCGAGACCGCGCCGCCGCGCGCCGCCGACGGACGTCATCGACTCCGCCGCTAGCGACCCGCCATGCAGCCCGCGCACCATCGAGCAGATGTCGAACCGGTCCGTTGCGCCCAGCGCCATACGCATCGCAATTTCGTTCGCTTCCGAGCCGGTGACCGCGAAGTTCGTCATCTTCAGCGGATCCGGCAAGGTCGTCGCAAGCAGCTCGGCGAATTCGATCGCCCATGGATTGGTGTACCAGGAAGATTGATGCGTGAAGCGCTCGGCCATGCTCTTGATCGTGTCAACAAGCTCAGGATGCGCGTGGCCCAGAGTCAGCGACATCATGCCGGAGCTCATATCGTAATAGGCATTCCCATCGACATCGAACAGCCGCGTCCCCTCGCCCCGCTCGAAGACGATACGCGGTTCGAAGCGCCAGCCCAGTACGTATTCCTTGTCGCGGGCAGCAAGATCCTTATGTCGGTTCGAAAAGGAAAGATCGTTCGGCATGGCGCGGCTCCTCTCGAGAAACGGGGATGCTCAAACCAGTCTAAACCCAGTAGTCGGGAAGACGCTATGCCAACAGAATCCGCGAGAGCTCATCCTGCTCGTAACGCAGCATCGGCGCGCCGTCGTCGAACGTCACACCTGCCCCTGCCTCGGCGCGCGCAATGATAGCGACCACATGACCATCCGCCTCCAGCGCCCGCCGCACATCGCCGACGCCTGTCTCTGGGAACGCGGCGAGAAGCGTCCCGGATGCCAGCATGCCCCAGGGGTCGGCACCGACTGCATCGCATAGCGCGATGCCGGGAGCGTACCAAAGCGCGGCGCTGCGATGTACCTGTAGCGCCAGTCCCGATGCCTCGGCCATTTCATGAAGGCCTGCCGACAAGCCGCCTTCGGTCGGGTCATGCATCGCGGTCGCCCCTAGCGTCGCAGCGCGCAGCGCCGGCGCGACTACGGATATTCCAGGATCGCGGATCGCAGCCTTCGCCGCGGCAAGAACATTCGGCGCGACATCGCGCATGACGTCGCCCATTTCATTGGCGAGGACAGCAGCGCCTTCGACCGGTGCGGACCCGATCTGCAAAACAACGTCGCTGGCTCGCACGCCACCGGTACGCACGAACGTGCCGTCTTCCCGAAAGCCGAGCATCTGTCCCGTAATTACCGGTTGGACGACCGCCGAAGTCACTTCCGTATGCCCACCCACGAGCAAGATATCGAGGGTGTCCAGTGCTTCACGCATGCTCTCAAACATGCCTGAAACATCCGATTCCGTCGTCCCAACTGGCAGCAGGAATACCGCCAAAAACCAACGCGGCCGCGCGCCCAGCACAGCGACATCGTTCGCGTTGATGAGAACCGCGTGGCCGCCGATGTCACGACCCGTCAAGGTGATCGGATCTGTTGCCACGACCAACGCTCCATCGCCAATCCCGATTACACCGGCGTCTTCGCCGACCGACGGCGGCAGCAACAGCTCGGCAGACTCACGTTGGAATGGCGCCAGCATCCGTCGCAAGAGTACGGCGGGAAGTTTTCCGACTGGCAACACAGGATCGTTCATGGTTTTGTTCTTTCCTTCGTCCAATTCGACACTAACGCATATCCTTCGTCACCGAACAGAGAACCCTCATGTCCGACAGTGCAAAGAACGCCGATGCCTGGGTAATGACACCCGACCGCTATGCCGCCGACAATCCGCCGCGGTTCGGACCCAGAGTCGTCCTCAGTTCCTGTTACGTGACCATGCGCGACGGTGTGCGGATTGCCGTCGACGTGCATCTTCCGGATGAGTTGCCTGCCGGAGAGGCGCTGCCGGTTCTGCTGATCAATACGCCCTATTATCGCCGTTTCAAGGTCGCACCGGCCGAAGCGGATGGCATCGAGGCGAGCCCGAATACTGGCTATCTGCGCGATTACTTCGTTCAACGGGGCTATGCGCTCGTGGTGGCAGACGTACGCGGCACGGGTGCCTCCTTCGGGTCACGGGACGGGTTCCGCTCGCCGCTCGAACGCGAAGATTACCGTGAGCTGGCGGACTGGGTCGTGTCGCAGCCCTGGTGCGACGGCAACATCGGTTCGACTGGTATCTCCTATGTTGGCGCCTCTGCGGATTTCCTCGCCACAACAGGGCATCCGGCGGTCAAGGCCGTAATCCCCTCCTTCGCCGTGTGGGATACCTATTCCGACCATTTCTATCTCGGCGGTTTGCTGCTCAACCATCTGCCGCATGCCTATGGCGCGGTAGCCGATGCGCTGGATCACGACGACCGCGAGGCGCTGAAGCAATTCTCCTATTTCGCCGACCCCCGCTATGACGGTCCGGCCCCGGTGGACGAGGACGCGAACGGCAGGCTCCGCGATGCCGCCATCGGGGAGCACTTCGCCAATTTCAATGCCGACGATTTCCTGCGCGAATTCCGCTTCCGGGATACGGGTCTGAGCTACGACCCGTCCTACAACAGCGCGGTGATCGGCCCGGCCCATTATGCCGAACACACCAACCCGGATACCGCCTACTACTGCGTCTCCGGCTGGATGGATGGCGGCGGCTTCGGCAACGCGGCAACCCGCCGCTACCTGTCGCTCGGCGTCAAGAACAAGCACCTCATCATGGGACCTTGGGATCATGGTGCACGCACCCATATCAGCCCGTTCCGGGGCGCCACGCAGGCGCCACAGTTCGAACTCATGGCGGAATATCTGCGCTTCTTCGACCATTATCTGAAAGGCGACGATACGGGCCTCGACCAGGAACAGCCGATCCACTACTTCACGATGGGCGAGGAAGCCTGGCACAGCGCCGACCAATGGCCCGTGCCCGAAGCCGAAGCCTCAGCCTTCTATTTTGCAGCGGATAGCGCTCTCGACACTGAACCACCAACGGTCTCCGAGGCGAGTGATGCACACCGTCCCGATTTTCGCTGCGGTACCGGCCGCATGACACGGTACGAGCGGCTGTCGACCGTCGCCGTGGAGGCCTATTACGCCGACTGGCACGGCCGCGACGAACGGATGCTCGCCTACACCAGTGCACCGCTACCACAGGACCAAACCTTGACGGGCCATCCCGTCATCACACTACATGTTGCGTCAAGCGAGCAGGACGGGTCGTTTTTCGCCTATCTGGAAGATGTCGACCCGCAAGGAAGAACACAGTATGTCACCGAAGGCATTCTGCGCGCGCTGCACCGCAAGGTGAGCGAAACACCGGCAGGTTTGCAGTGGGTTGGCCCCTATCACAGCCTGGAAGAAGCGGACGCCGAATTACTCACGCCCGGCGTGCCGGCGGTGCTTGCCTTCTCCCTTTACCCCACATCCTGGCTGTTTCGTGCGGGACACAGAATCCGCATTGCTATCGCCGCCAGCGACCAGGACCATTTCTCGCACGTTCCTGCCGGGCGCATCCCGGATCTCACATTTCATCGATCTGCCGGACGCGCGTCCCATATCGACCTACCGCTCCGCTGAACCTGTCCGGCGCGATATCGGATCGAATGGAGTGTCGGAATTCTTTACACTTTCTTAATCCTTCGGAAACTTCTCCCGAATTCCGGGAACTTATTGAAATAGCTAACTAAAAGCTGTTAACTAATTTTCATCGCTGCGATCGAGCCCAATTTTGGCGTCGGAATTCTTTACACATTAACCTTTATTAACAGAGGCATATATCCGTAACATGTTGATTTCATTCAATACTCATCTTTGGCATCAATTTTGCTAAAATAGAGATTGGAGGGGCGTGGAGGAAAGACGCTATGATTATTCGCTCCCGCTCTATTATCGCAGTGACGGCTTTTTGCATCGCTGCGTTGTTAGGCAGTGTACAGGCTTCCGCCGGTCAACCGATTCCACCCAGCGTGGTGACCGTGACGGAAGGGATTACAGTCAATACGACTGCTATTTTTGAAGAACAAGCTCAGCTCAACAGCCCGGGCTTCAGAATCGACTACTCGTTAACCCATGGTGGACCGGCGCAGTCGCAATCCATTGCTGGCTTTGCGATCGACTTCGGCACGCCAGCCGGATTCACGCCGGGCAACGCTGTAGCCGGCATTTCGCCCGAGGGACCAGAAGGTTGGGGGCCCGAAATTATCGATAGAACCGAATGCACGAACATTACAATCTTTGGTATCGATACGTGCGAGCTTGAATTCGATGAACTTTTCGAAGCCGATTTCGGAAGTTTTGAAGAGTTTTTCGACGAGGATGCGGAACAGATCGCCGTGTACGGGTTGGAAGAGGAAGACGGTGATCTCATCGACCCCTTCGAAACGGCCACCGGCTTTTTTGTCGAGAGTCTCGAGGAAATCTTTCTTACGTCAGACTTCCTCGTGATTTGCGACACCGGCCTCATCTGCGGCTCTGGAACGGCAACTCGCGTATCGGTTCCGGAACCGGAAATGCTTGCCCTGTTCGGTATCGGGCTTGCCGGTCTTGGTATCGCGCGGCGGCGTCGTAAGCGCTAAGCAAACGGCGTAGCGGTTAAAGCGAATTGCAGCGGTTCGGGAACGGGCCGCTGCTTCGCCGTGCCTGAAATTCAGCCGTGGTAGAAGGTGCGGCCACTATCGCGCAGCCACAGGCGAACCAGCCGGCGGCGTCGTTCCGGCTCGGGATAATCCTCGAACGCCGTGCGGCAATGACCGCAGCGCCGGTTGTCGAGAAACTGGATCTGACCAGGTTCGAAGAAGAAGTCCTTCCACATCGCCGGCTCTTCCAGAATCGCCTCGAGCGCTTCCAGTGCCGCCTTGCCTTCCGGGTCGAGCGTCCTCCCGGCCAGCTTGTAGCCATGCACGACTTGGCGAATAGACAGCCGCGCGACCAACGCACCGTCATGGTTCTCGAACATGGCATGGCGGACCGTCATCACATCGTCCGGCGCATGCTCGCGTTGGCGGTCGAAATAAAACGGCTGGTAAAGCCTTGGTAACAGATCCGGGTGCCGCCGCCTCATCTCGTTATGGGCCGCACGGAAACTGATCAGGCGGCTGATCCCGCCGGACTTTGCGGTTTGCAGGCACAGCAGGCCAAGATAGTGCGGTGCGCAGAGATTGTAGCTGTTGTCGGTATGGAAGTTTTGCCGCACGTTGGTCACGTCCGGGCGCACACCGTTGCCGGGCGGCTTTCCCTTGTCGTAGACGTCGTAAATCATCTTACCGTCCCAGCTCTGCGCGACTGGGCGGGCGATCATCGAACCAAGCAGCCAATAGAGCATAACGGCTTCATCGCTGGTGTATTTGTCGACGGGTAACCGGTCGATAATTACGAAGCCTAGCCCGCCCTTGATTTCCGCGTTGGCCTGCGTCATCAACGCCCGGCACGCCGGCAGTTCGAACAGGTCCGGCGTCATCATAAGGGTCGGCAGCGGGTTCGCTCGCACCTCCTCGACCACCGCATCGAGTTCATCCAGGCAGGCCCGGTCCAGGCGCAGCACGCCCTCCTCCGCACCGAGCGTCTCGCCACGCCAGGCGCCCCGCCCCGCCCCGCAAAGTCGCCAAGGGGGACAACCAATTCTTCCGATTCAACAAGAGACATGGCGCGATCCTATCAAGAGCCTGAACCTCTGCAAAGCCTTGCCCTTATAGCGCGCGCGTTCCAACATCGACGCAACGTTATTGAAACAGGAGGAAGACATGGAACCGGGAAAGCGTCTGACCGATAAAGTGGCGATCGTAACCGGCGGGGCGTCCGGCATCGGCGCGGAGACGGCGCGCGTGTTCAGCGCCCACGGCGCATCAATCGTGGTCTGCGACGTAAACGACGCAGCCGGCGAAACCGTCGTCGGTGAAATCGAAGCCAACGGCGGCACAGCAATCTACCGGCCACTCAACGTAACCGACGAAGCGCAATGGACTGCCCTCGTGACGGAGACCGAAGATACATTCGGCCAACTCGACATCTTGACGAACAGCGCCGGCGTTTCCGGCCGCGATCCGAAGCAAAACATCCAAACCACTTTGAACGCCGGCGGCCTGGTGGAAGAGCAGACCTTGGAAAAATGGAACCACATCATGGCGGTCAACGCGACGGGTACGTTCCTCGGCACGAAGGCCGCCATTCCCTTAATGCGCCGGGCCGGCGGCGGATCGATCGTCAATATTTCCTCGATCTGCGGGATTATCGGCTCGTTCGCCAATGCCGCCTATCATGCGTCGAAAGGCGCGGTGCGTATCTTCTCTAAGTCGGCCGCGATCCAGTATGCGTCGGACCATATCCGGGTGAATTCGATTCATCCGGGCTTCGTCGACACGCCGATGACCGCGCCGGGACACGCCAATCCGGAGATCGCGCAAATACGCATGGATGCAACGCCGCTTGGCCGCTTCGGGACACCGCGGGATATCGCAATGGGCTGCCTCTATTTGGCTTCGGACGAGTCGTCCTGGGTGACGGGCTCGGAACTCGTCATCGACGGCGGCATGACGGCGAGCTGACGGGAAGTAATGATTTGGGTGCTGCTGACACTGCTCGTTTGTGCGCTGCTCTTCGGTCCAACCCTCTGGGTGCGGTCGGTCATGTCGCGCCATTCGGCGGACCGCCCGGATTTCCCCGGCACAGGCGGCGAGTTGGCGCGGCACCTGCTGGACAGTGCCGAACTGACAGATGTTATCGTCGAGCCGTCACCTGCTGGGGACCACTACGATCCAACGGATAAGGCGGTTCGGCTTACCAAAGCCAATTACGAGGGTCGGTCACTTACCGCGGTTGCCGTTGCGGCGCACGAGGTCGGCCATGCTCTGCAGGACCGCGACGAGTACAAACCACTGAAGGCGCGCCATCGCATCGTCAAAGCGGCGGCGATTACCGATACCGTCGGCAGCGTCATTTTGTTCGGCCTCTCCTTCGCGGGCACCGCGGCGGCAGGTCCCCGATTGCTGATTCTGGGCGTTGTTGCCGTCATCGTCATGGGTTTGATCCGCGTCGCTGCAAATCTGATCACCCTGCCCGTCGAACTGGATGCCAGCTTCAAGCGGGCACTACCGATCCTCGAAGAAGGTGCCTATATAAAGCCCGACGACGTCCCCGCGGCGCGGGGTATCCTGAAGGCGGCGGCCTACACCTATGTCGCCGCATCGGCCATGCAGTTGTTGAACTTCTTTCGCTTGCTGCGCGGCATACGCTGATGCTCGTGCGGGTCAGACGCTCAAATACTCGTGAACTTCCACAAACCCGTGATAGGTCATCTCTCCCGCGACCCAAACGATGACCGCTAGTCCGATATACCCGATCCATTGGTAGCGGTTGAGCATGCGTGCCACGATATTCGCGCCCGCCGCCATAAGCACGATGGACAGCACGAGCCCGAACACGAGCATCGGAACATTATCCTTTGCGGCGCCGGCGACACCCAGCACGTTATCCAGAGACATCGAAACGTCGGCAACGATGATCGTCGCCATTGCACGCAGGAACATCGGTGACAGAACGCCACTATCCCTCGTCCCCGCGGCATCGTCATCCTGCGACCCCGCCTCTTCGCTGCTGTCTTCGTGGCCGTCCGACGCCAGGTCTTTCCAAAGCTGGTAGCAGACGACGAACAACAACAGCCCGCCGACCAGCTTCAGCCCCGTGATGGTCAGCAAATAGACAGTCAGCGCCGCGAGCACGATCCGCAGGATGACCGCCAGCGCTATGCCCCACACAATAGCCTTTTGGCGAAGCGCCGGCGGCAGGGCGGCGGCGGCCATGCCGATTATGATGGCATTGTCACCGGAAAGAACCAGGTCGATAAAAACGACCTGCATAAAAGTGGTAAGGTCGAACTGAAAGTCGGAAATGATGTCCATGCGGGAGCCGGTTATCCTTCGAAGCAATATTGAGACGCCGCTACCCGATGGCGGCTCAGTAGGTTGTCATCCAAGATAAGGGGCTTTCCCGGCCAATCAAAGAGCGGCTAAGCATCTAAACGCTATCTTTGTGGAAAGCCAGCCTATCGTTCCGATATCATCCGGCCGGCCGGCCCTTACGCGCGATAAATTCAGGGAACGCATCTTCCGCTTTCGCTCCCCGGAGCACGTCGCGGGTGTACTGCTTTTCGTTGGCCCAATGGTCCTGCAGATTGCCGCCCATATCGTCGAGCAGCAGCTGTTTGATGCCCATGACCGACTTGCGGTCGTTACCGGCAATCATGCCCGCGATTTCCATGGTTTTCGTCCGCAATTCCGCACGCGGGACCAAATGGTTCAACAGTCCGATCCGAAGGGCTTCCTTCGCTTCGACGACGCGCGCAGTGAATAACAGTTCTTTGGCCATCGGCCAGCCGACCTGATTCGGCAATGTCCAGGTGCTGTTGATCCGCCCATACGCGGCGGCGAGGAAGCGGAACTTGGTATCCTCGCAACCGATCCGCATATCCAGCGAAGACGACAGTACCGCGGCACCGCCATAAGCGAGACCGTTCATCATCCCGATCGTCGGCTTGGAACAGGCGCCAATCTCGTAGCTCATCTTCAGATAGGCAACGTTGCGCTTGTCCATTTCCGCTTCGGAATATTTGCGGTCGTTCTCACGCTGCTCATGGATATCGCCGCCGGCCGAAAACGCCCGCTCGCCAGAACCGGTGATGACGATGCAGCCGATATCGTCATTGGCACAACATTCTTGAATGGCGTCGTGCAGTTCCGTCGTCAACTGACGGTTCATCGCGTTCAGCACCTCGGGCCGGTTCATCGTCAGGATACCGACGCCGTTCTCTTCTTCGGCCAGAATATGTTCGTAGTCACTCATCGACATCAATCCTTCTGCGGTGCTGACCGCAAATTTTCGCAGCAGCGTTAAAACCGTGACCAGACTATATCGAAACGTCGTCCAACAGAAGTTAGGGGCGTCAACTCAATCCTGGTTCCCCAGGTCGGTGATTGTCGATAGCTAAGGACTATGGATTTCAAAACTCATCGATATTTCATTTCTCGACACAGAACCCGCATATTCTCATCATTGGAAATCGAATTGTGCGGGGGATGTACCCATGTTGAACCACCCTTTCGTGAAGCAAGTTGCGTCAATCGTTCTACAGGGTGACAAGAAATGGGAATGGGCTCCTATCTTACTAGCGCGTGTATCGCTGGGCTTGTTTTTCGCCATTTCGGGATGGAACAAGCTATTTGTTGAAAAGAACAAGGCCGGGCTGCTGGAAGTCATGCACGAAATCGGCATCCCCTTCCCGGAGTTCTTCGCCGTTTTTCTGGCGTCCGTGGAGTTCTTCGGCGGCAGCCTGCTCACTTTAGGATTGCTGTCGACCTTCTGCGGCATCGCGCTCACGATCGCCATGATCGTGGCTATCGCAACGGTGGAAGTACATACGATCCCGGCCGGTCTGTCGTTCCTGAACTGGCTCGACTATTTTCTTTATCTGCCGCAGGTCTTGTACGTCATTCTTTTTGCCTGGCTGATGGTCTCCGGACCCGGCCCGATCAGCTTCGACCATCTGATCGCTCAAAAATTGGGGCTGGCGCGATGCGGCAACGCAAGCTAAGCCCAGACGCGTCATGACCGCCGTCGAAAATCCCACACCGTCGCGATTTTCCTCTATCCCGGGGCCGGTATTGGTGTGGGCGTCGATCTTCATCTTCGGCGCCTCGAATTCGATTATCGTACTCCTCGTCAATATCGGCGCCATGCACCCGATCGACGGCCGCAACCCAATCAGCTTCTGCAACCTTCTTTTCGTCGGCAATTTGGTTGCCTGCGTAACCTTGGCGGCCATCTTTCGGAAGTCTTGGACCAAGGACGCCTTGCGGTCGCTTACCGCGATCGATTGGATCAGCCTCATCGTCCTCGCGATCCTGTCAGGGGCAATTGGGCCGACGCTGATATTTCTCGCACTCGAAACGACAAGCGTAACGAACGTCCTGCTGATGGGACGCATCGAACCGCCGCTGTTCCTCCTGTTGTCCGCGGTCCTATTCAAGGCAAAAGTCAACCGTTGGGAGATCATCGGTACAACGATCACAATTATCGGCGCGGTGGCGATCTTCTGGCTGCAGGTCCGCTTCGATCCAATGGCGTTCGGCACCGGCGAAATCTACGCTGCCTTCGCCGCCATCGCTCTTGTCGTTGCCGCGCTGCTCGGCAAGCGCTTTCTCGAACGTGTGCCACTCGGAATTTTCATTACCATTCGTACCGGAATCGGCACCGTGTTCTTCTTTCTTGTCGTCCTGTACCTGTTCGACGCGGAGCATTTCCAGGACGTCTTCTCACCATTCCTGTGGCAATGGATGCTGGTCTATGGCGCAGTCGTTGTCGTCGCCGGTCAGATCTCCTGGTTCAAAGGCATCATCACGACAGGCGCGGCGCAAGTCTCCCTCGCGAACTCTTTCACTCCGGTCGCCGGCGTACTTTTTGCGATCCTGCTGCTCGGAGAAACGCCCAATATGGCTGTCCTCCTTGGCGGCGGCATCATTGTCTTCGGTATCGCCGTGGCCCAACTCGGCCCCATATTGGAGCGCCGCAATGCTGCACGCCGCGCCCCAACTACTGGCGAAGTCATGGCGTTGGAAGGCGGCGTGAATTTCAAAGGCGTCTGACGGCCCACGGATCTAAAACTCGCCTTGCACCACCTCTGGCCGGTTCGCTTCCCCTGCCGCCACCCACTCGTTGCCGGGCGCATCGCCGGCAACGGTGGTGCGGACCATGGTTCGGGGCTGGTCTTCGGGCCAGTGGTGGCCACGGTGCAGAACACAGCGATTGTCCCAGATGACAATGTCTCCCGCCACCCATGTGTGTTTGTAGATCCGCGGCGGCTGTGCACCCTGCTCGGTTAGGTCGGCCAGCAGTTTGCGGCTTTCTTCCAGATCTTCCCCCAGGATGTGGCTGGCGTGCCGGCCGACGAACAAGATCTTGCGGCCCGTCGCCGGATGGATGCGGACGACCGGGTGCTCCACCGGATCGAGGTGGGAAAGTTCGTCCTTGTTCAGTATCTCCAGCCCGCCATACGGCGCATGGCTGAAGGCGTAGTCGTGCACGGCAATCTTGTCGTCGAGCCACGCCTTCCTGTCATCATCGAGCGCGTCATAGGCGGCGCGCATATCGGCCCATTCGGTCTCGCCGCCTTCAGTTGGCACGACGTGAGCCGCCAGGATCGATGCCTTCGCGCCGACCCGCTTGTAGGAGCTGTCGCTATGCCAATAGGTATTGCCGACGAGGAAGCGCGCCTGAAGACTTGAGGGCGGCGCCACCGACCCATCGGCCTGCACGTTGCTTAAATTGGAAATGCCCGTCGTCCGCGTCCGCCGGATGCTTTGCTCCAGCGCACCGAAGCGGCGGGTGAAGGCGAGATGCGCTTCGTTGTCGAGATGCTGTTCCGGGAATATCAGAACGCCGTGTTCATGCCAGGCATCCTCGATAACCTCGAACGTCGTATCGTCGAGTTGCGCCAGGTTGACGCCGCACACCGTCGCAGCGAGTGTCGCATCGGTCGGCGTGATCTCCAGGCCCATACCCATCTCCTTCTCGATTTCGCGCCGCCCTCTTGACGCGGGCGCTCAAACATCGTTCCGTTTATATAGACATTATTCCAGCGAATAGGGCCGGACGGCAAGCCGGCGACGGGAGGGAGCGAAGGCACATGTCTTTATCGAGCGTCAGCGAAGCGGACACTTCGACAGAAAAGTTTCTCCGAGGAAAATATGCGATCTGCGGCATTGGGGAGACGACCTATCGTCGCGGCTCCAATGAAACAACGCGTGCCCTTGGTACCTGGGCGATCAAGAACGCGATGGACGATGCGGGCATGGAGGCTGGCGATATCGACGGCATGCTGAGCTATTCCGGCAACGACTCGACCTTCTCGACCTTCATCGCAGGCGATCTCGGTATTCGGCTTAACTTCTACATGGACGTGCATGGCGGCGGCTCCTCGACGGAAGCGCTGGTCGGTATCGCGATTGGCGTCATCGAGGCCGGCATGTGCAAGACGGTGGCGATCTTCCGCGCCATGAACGGCTACAGCGCGGTCCGCATCGGCGGTACCGGCGCGCGCTCCGCGGTACCTATCAACGGCGACCAGATCCACCACCGCGCCTATGGCTGGCAAAGCGCCGGACAAATGTTCGCGCCAACCTTCCTGCGCCACATGTACGATTACGGCACCACGCCGGAGCAAGTCGCCGGCGTGAAAGTGGCGCATTCGAAACACGCCTCGAACAATCCAAAGGCCTATTACAAGACGCGCTATACCGTCGACGACGTGATCAACTCTCGGATCATCTGCAAGCCATTGCATCTGCTGGATTGCTGCGTAGAAACCGACAACGCGACCTGCATCATCGTCACGCGCCTCAACAGGGCGCGGGACTGTCCGAATCCGCCGGCGGTCATCCAGTCGGTCGTCGGCCGTTGCTGCAAGCCGCGCATTGACATGCACTATCAGCACGGCCCCATTTCCACCGTCGCCGGCCACTACGCCAAGGATATCTTGTGGCCCAACGCGGGTGTCGGCCCCGAGGACATCGATGTCACCGGGTCCTACGACGCCTTTACCTTCACAACGATGCTGCAGCTTGAAGATTACGGCTTCTGCAAGAAGGGCGAAGGCGGCGATTATGTTTCCTCCGGGACTATCGAACTTGGCGGCGCGCGGCCGAACAACACGTCGGGCGGCCATCTGTGCGAAGGCTACACGCATGGCATGAGCATGGTGATCGAGAATACCCGCCAGCTTCGCGGTACCGCGGACGATTCCTGTCCGGTCGGGCCAGACGGTAAGAAACAACACACATACGACTATGCCGAAGGTGGCTGCCGTCAGGTCAAGGACGCGGAGCTGTCCGCCAATCTAGGCTGGGCCATGCCCGGTACGGGATCGGCGATGGTCATGGCCAAAGATCACCGGTAGGGGAGGAAGAACGATGCCAGTACAAGGCGATTATATGGGCATGATGCTAACCATCGACGATCTCGATGGCGAGAATCTGGACTTCTTCCGCTATTGCGGAGCGCGGGATTTCCGCCTGCAACGCGGCAAGCAAAGCGGCCTGCTGCGCTACCCGCCGGCGACCGCTTGCCCGTGGACCAGCGACCGCGAGTCGGAATGGGTCTCGGTCGAAGGCAAGGGCACGGTGCATTCCTATGCCGAAGTCCATCACCCGATCCAACCGGCATTCCACGACAAGGTCCCTTACATGATTATCCTGGCCGATCTCGACACACAGAAGGGTGAACCTAGCGCCGACGAAGCTATCCGCGTCGCTGGGAACCTTGTCACCGCGGACGGTGAGTTTGCGCCGCCGGAGATGGTCAAACGGGTCGGTATCGGGACTCGGGTCAAGATGGTCTTTGTCGACGTCGTCGACGGCTTCGCCATTCCGCAATGGGCCATCGACGAAGACGCCGATCAGCCGGAAAGCCCCTGGCGCTATCCGCAGGAATAGGCACGCATAAATAGACTACTGATCCTGGGACGCGGCCTCGAGTTCCTGACGAAGCTGGTCGACCGTTTGACCATCGACCGCGATGTTGCCATAACAGGCGGCGTTGAAGCAGTCGGTAATCCGGGCAACCGGCGCGCCGGGAACGGTAGCTTCGAGGTCGGGCCGGCGTTCTCGCGGCGTCATCGAAGGTATGAACTCGTAGCCGCGCTTCACGGCAGCGGACAACATAGCGAAATAGAGCGCATACACCTCGGATATTCCAGGCCTGTCTTTGGGATAACGGAATCCCGCCGAAGCCTGCCCAGACAGCATCCAATCCGGCAGAAGGCCAAGTGCCAGATTGATCAAATCGGCAGCCGCATTGGCTTCGCCCCGTATCGATTCTCGATCCACGACCGAGACCGCCAGGACGCGCGCCGCATGCGCGCGATAGGCCCATAGGAGCAGGCGATACAGCAGGTAGATCGCGGCCAGGAGCAGCGGATATTTCAGTAACTCTGCGATAAATTCGACAAACGGCGATACACTGCCAGTTTCGATATTCTCCCACCATGCGTTTTCCCGCGGTGTCACAACGCGGTCGGCACGGCTACGCGGCACGCTGTCGCCAATCAGCCAAATGATGAAGCTGAAGATTACTTCCAGGACCGGCACCAGTAAGACCGTGATGACCCAGGAAACGCCATCGAGAACGCGGCCCCAGACGGCGACCAACAACCGCAAACCGTCTCCGCCAAACAGTATGCCGATCAAGCCAATCGCGAACCCGCCGCCGATCACGGCAGCCACCGCGAGGGCTACCGTACGCGGCCAGGCACCGGTGGGCGCCATACGGGCAAAAGCCAAACCCGCGAGACTGACCGCGAAGAACGGAATGATCATGATCGTCGCGGCGAAATCGGCATCGAACGCCAGTTCCGCCAGGATCGTCACAGCCAGCCCGACGATGCCGGTGCGGAAGGTCAGCAGCAAGCGCGCCTGAGGGTGTGTGTCGACGGCAATACGGACCCCGCGATACCAAAGAAGACCGGCCATCGCCGTACCGATAATCAAGCCGGCCAATACCTTGCCTGGATATCCCCCACCAATAAAGCGCGGCCCCCACAGAAGATCGATTGAACCTTCGGCGGCGACAACGGACATTGAAACGTAAATCGTCGCCAGGCCGAGCAGTGCCTGCGCCACGGCTGGCCCGGCCGGCTGCTGGGCTGCGCGTGGGATCGTCCGCGTAACAACAACGCTTACGGCAATCAGCAAAAACACGATAAGAAGCGGCAACGGCGAACCGCCTTGATCAAGCAGGAAACCAGCCATGCCCAACACTGGATAGAGCCACACCGTGTCGGCAATAACGGTTGCTGCGATCACCAGCATGTCGCGCTTAGTCGGCATCCGCGCCCTCGTGCACGGTAAACACCGAGCGGTAATCCTGAATCGGCAAATTGGGAATGTCGGGCATGTCATCCGCCCCGACATAGAGAGCAACGATCGGATGGCCGCGCCGCCCCAGATCGATAACGAAGTCGGTGGCCGAGGACCGAAAAACCCCAGCGACGTAAACAATCGTCGCGCCGAAGGGAATCGCCTCCGCCCCATATTCAGCGGCGACAGACTCCAGCGGCCGAGCTGTCATCGACGTTGCCCCCGCCAGGGTCGTCATTATGGTCGTCAATTGCTCCGGCCCTGCGCCTGGCGCGACCATCGGCGGCGCGATACCGCCTGCGATGTTGCAATTGACCACGACTCCGACCGAGCAGCCGAGCTCCACCGATCGAACCGCTACCGACGCGGCGCCTGACACTGCGGCTTCCAGTAGTTCGGGGCGATTGCTCCAGCGGTCGAGCTCGCTGGTATCGCACTCCACCAGGATCACGACCCGTTGCGCAACGCTCGGATCATACGTCCTGACATAAACCGCATCGCGGCGCGCGGTCGCCTTCCAGTCGATCCGGCGGGCAGGATCGCCGGGCCGGTACTCGCGCAGTCCGCTTGGCCGCGTCGGATCGTCGACGCGCTGCAACTGGCTTAAGGAGTCCCCGATCGGCCGCGACGCCGGCAGCACGAAATCGGGCAGCGGCACCGTCCGGGGATAGACAACCACCCCCGGCGGCCGCCGCAGCGCTTCGACGGTCGCCTGATAGAATCCGAATATATCGCCACTCATGATCCGCGACGGCCCGAATGCGTAATGTCCTCGGCTCAGCGCCTTCAGGCGATGATGAAACGTAATGCGTTCATATTGGCCAAGGCTGGTTACCTCCTTGACCTCGGTCATTCCGAACTGGCTCAAGCGCGGCGGCCCCCCATCCGCGAGCGCCAGGCCGGTCGGAACGAATTCGGTAAGGCTAAACCAGGGAAGCGGAAGCGGTTTGCGGTTTTCCACCGTCAAGGCGAGATCGAATTCGTCGCCGACCATGAGCCGGTCGTTCGAGGCAACACAACGGTACTCTACATCGACCAGCGCCAGGCGCGCCCAAAGCCGGGACACGAACACGAGCACCAGGACAAGACCACAAAGCGCCGCAACGAACAGTTTGCCGGCCGCGGCCCCAACAATCGCAACGATAAAGATGACAGCCACGATCAGATCGGAAACCACCGAGCCGGACCGCGTCCACCGGCCGTGCCGGGTCTCGACGATCTGCCCGTCGCCGATCGCCATCAGGTGGGCCCACCGGCCCCTTCGATCGGCACAGCCGTCTGGTCGAGAATTTCCGCGATAACGGTTGCCGCATTGACACCGCGCAGGCGCGCTCCGGACTCGACGATCAGCCGATGCATCAGCACCGGCGCGGCCAGCGCCTTAACGTCATCCGGCATCACGTAGCCGCGGCCGTCGATCGCCGCATGCGCCTGACAGGCGCGCTGTAGCGACAACGCTGCGCGAGGGCTCGCGCCAAGCCGCAACCGCTTGTCGCTTCGCGTCGCCCCAACGATTGTCAGCAGATAGTCGCGCACCGCGCTATCGACCTGCACGCCGTCCACCGCGGCTTGCAGCCGCACGACGTCCTCGGGCCCGGCAACCGGCTCGATTCTCGCCTGCCCGGGATCGCTCTGGAAGCGGTCCAGCATTGCCGCCTCTTCCTCGATATCCGGATAACCGAGCGCAAGACGCAGCAGGAAACGATCAAGCTGGGCTTCCGGTAGCGGAAAGGTGCCTTCCAACTCGACCGGATTAAGCGTCGCGATCACAAAGAACGGAGTCGGCAGCGATCGCGTGGTGCCATCCGTGGATACCTGGCGCTCCTGCATCGCCTCCAACAACGCCGACTGCGTGCGGGGCGTTGCCCGGTTGATCTCGTCCGCCAAAAGAATTTGCGTGAACACCGGCCCCGGACTGAACTCAAATTCGCGCTTGTTCATGTCGAACAGGTTCACACCCAGCACGTCGGCCGGCACGAGATCGGGCGTGAATTGTACGCGGCCAAAGTCGCAGCGCAAGGTCATCGCCAGAGCCTTCGAGAGGGTCGTCTTACCGGTCCCGGGCACGTCTTCAATCAGCACGTGGCCGCGCGCGAGCAGCGCCGAGACCGCAAGATCGATCGCCTGCGACTTACCGACAATCACACGCTGAACGGCCTCGCGAACGGCCGTGGCGAAACGTTGTACGTCAGCTATCGCGTCCGGCTCGGCGCCCTGGACTCCAACCGTTGCCTGATTCCCATCGCCCTGCATCTTTTCGCCGCCGTCCTTTATCGTCGCAACACAATGTCGAGTGTCGTCGATTTAACGGCGATGGCAAAATGGTTTCGAACGCTACCGTCCCGGCACGACCGTTTCGTCGATAAAGGCCGACTCGCGGAGGAATTTCTCGATCCCCTCGGCCGGATTGTCGCGGCGCAGCGCCTCGAGCTGCCGCAATTCGCCGGAAATCTTCGCCCGCCGTTCGGCAAGATGCTGGTAGTGCGTATCGCATCCGGCGACCTGGCGCGGGTAATTGCGCAGCGCTTCGAAGGTTTCCTTCCGCTTCGCTTCAAGCCGGTCGCGAATAGCCGTCCAAACCGGCTCGGTATTTTTAGCTTCTCTGCGCATACCGCGTTCCCTCGTGAACATCCTTACAACCTATCACAAACAAAAAGTCGTTAGCGAACCGCTAACCGGACAGATGCAACGCCGGATCGGCAATATATTCGAGAAACGCCGGGCGCTGCCTGATCACGTCGTACCAGCGCTGCATATGCGGTAAATCCGGCGTTTCGAGATCGAAGAGAAACCAGCGATGTACGCGCATGCCGATGGGAATGTCGCCCATCGTAAAGCGATCCCCGGTAATGAACGGCGTGCGCGCCAGCTGATCGTCGATGATCCGCAAGGGCGTCAGCAGCGCTTGCCGCGCACTTTCCACCTCATCCGGGTTCCGTTCTTCCGGCGGCAACCGGACCAGATTCATCACCAGCGTATGCTGGTGCGGCAGGAACACGTTGCCTTCCCAATCCATCCAGCGGCTCGCCGAAGCAAAGGTCTCGATTTCGCTGCCGTACATCGAATCCGGCGCGTATTTCATCGCCAAATATTGGATGATGCTGTTCGATTCCCACAGGGTGAACTCGCCGTCCATGACCGTCGGAACGGTTCCGTTGGGATTCATGGCACGGTATTCCAGCGTGTCGACGATACCGTAGGGCGCGTTGCCTTTGTCGACACTACCGTCCGGCCCCATCGTGCCGCTGGCCAGGATCATTTCGAACTCGATACCGATCTCGCCGAGTGCCCACAGCACCTTCTGCGTCCGGGCAGATGTCGGGCGGCCCCATATCGTCAGCATGTCGGATCTCCTCACCAATTCATGATCGGAGTGTAGCGGAGATTTGGGCTTTCGCGCCATTTGCCGCCATGTCACTCTACGCGCAATCACACATATGCTTTAGGGAAAGA
This sequence comes from Alphaproteobacteria bacterium, assembly GCA_012103325.1. Lineage (GTDB taxonomy): Bacteria > Pseudomonadota > Alphaproteobacteria > UBA8366. Next base: position 196,556 of record WLWY01000007.1, on the reverse strand, counting down.
GAAGAACATGAAACTGATTGGTGCCTACCGTTCGCCGTACGTCCGCCGTGTTGCCGTAAGCCTGAACCTGATGGGGATGGCATACGAGCACGATCCGATCCCCGTATTCGACGAACAGGACGCGGTGCGGAAATACAATCCTCTGGTCCGGATTCCCACCTTGGTACTCGATGACGGCGAGTCCCTGCTGGAAAGTTATGCAATCCTCGACACGCTCGACGATATGGCCGGCCCGGAAAAACGGTTATTGCCCGCAAACGGCCCGGAACGACGGGCTTTGTTGAAGCTGACGGCGATTGCCACCGGCACGATGGATAAGGCGATCTGGGCGGTCTATGAGGGCCGGTTCCATCCGAAGGAAAAAATCCACCGTCCCTGGATCGAGCATAATGAGGAACAGGCCTGCGGCGGCCTCGGTTTCCTGAACGACTGCGCGAAGGAAGCCAATGACGGTTGGCTTGGCGGCGGCAACCGGATTGGCCAGGCCGATGTCAGCGGGGCAATCGCCTACGCCTTCACCAATATGGCGCGGCCAAAGTTGGAACTGGCGGAAAAATTCCCTGCCCTCGCCGCCTTCTCGGCGCGCTGCGAAGCGATGGATGCCTTCTCCAGCGTCGCGCCGTAGCTAGAGACGAGACGCGACAAACCAGGCAATGATGGCCGCCGTCCACCCCGACCCTAACCCTCCCCCATCGAAGGGGGGAATAGTAAGCGGCGTGTCTGATTTGTCCCTTCCCCCTTGCGGGGGAAGGCTAGGATGGGGGGCCTGCAACGGCGCAATTGCACGACGCACGCCAATCTGAGAAGCTTGCCGCTATGAACGAACATGCAAAGACAGGCACGGAGTTCAGGGACGATGAGCGACGCGCGACGCGCCTGCCGCCGGAGACCGTCAAGCGCCTCACCGCAATCAATCCTGTCAAATCCTCGTATGCGGCTCTCGAAACGCTGGCGATCATCGCCGCCGCGATATCCGCTTCGATCATATGGTGGACGCCCTGGGTCGTGATCCCCGCGATCATCGTCATCGCCGGTCGGCAACAGGCGTGTTTCGTGCTGGCGCATGATGCTGCGCATTACCGGATGTTCGAGAATCGCGCGTTGAACGATGTGATAGGCCGCGCCTTTGCGACGATCGTCGGCATCTCGATGTGCACTTACCGCGTCCTGCACCGTCTGCACCACAACCATCTCTATGAGGACCGCGACCCGGACACGCCGCTGCATGGCGGCTACCCACGCGGGGGCGCCTATCTCGTCAGGAAGCTGGCGAAGGACTTAGCCGGCCTCACCGCCTACAAGACCTATTCGTACTTTTTCGGCGCGCCGGCGATCAACGACGATGCAGACGGCGCAAACCGCCCCCTGGACGACACTTCACTAGCGCTCCGCAAGGCCGCCCGACAGGATCGCTGGTTTGTCGCTGCCTTCCATATCGCAGCCCCCATCGTCGCCTTTTCATTGGGGTACGGCGTCGAATACCTGGTCCTCTGGATCCTGCCACTGGTTACGGTATTGCAGGCGCTGTTGCGCTTCCGGGCAATTTGCGAGCACGGCGCTGTAACCGATATGTCATCGCCGCTGACCGCCGCACGGACCAACATCGCACCCGCGTGGCTGCGCTGGTGGATGTTCCCGCACCACGTCAATTATCACGTGGAGCATCATCTCTATCCGTCGATCCCGCATTACAATCTGCCGGCCTGCCACGCAGAAATGAAACGGCACGGACTGCTGGAGCATGCGGAAGTCCGAAATGTGTTCACCACAGCTCGTCTCGTTGTCGCGCCACGCCCGAGCGCTCCTCAGGTTTCACCGATTGGAAGCGCGACCTCCTGATCCCGTTCCGCTTCCGATTGCAACCAGGCCCGGAAAGCCTCGATTGAAGGCTGCTCGGCAGTGCCTTTCGGACACACGATCCAATAGGCGATCGGGGCGGGAACGGAAGCCGTAACCGGGCGGATAAGACGTTCTGCTTTCAGGTCGAGAGTCGCCAGCGCGCTTCTCGCCAAGGCAACGCCCTGCCCCGCCACCGCGGCGTCGATTGCCAGGCTGGTGTCCGAGAAGATCGGGCCTTGCCGGGTTGCCGCCTCATCAACGCCGAACGCCGCGAACCATTCGCGCCAGCGCGTGCGCTCCTGGTCGTGCAACAAGCGGCAATGCGCCAGGTCGAAGGGCGTCGTGATGGAAGCCTCCGCGGCGAATGCAGGGCTGCACACCGGGAAGTACCATTCGGGGCACAGCCGTGTGACATGCAGGTGTGGCCAGTCGCCTGTGCCGTGCCGGATGCCGAGATCGATATCGTCAGTGGCGAAATCGACATGCTGGCGCGACGCGCTGATCCGCAGGTCTATTTCCGAATGGGCATCGGCGAAATCACCGAGTCTCGGGACCAGCCATTTGTTGGCGAAATTGGGCGACATGGTCACGGTGAGAACGCGGTCCCGGCGGTCGCGCCGCAACGACTCGGCGCCGGCCCGCAGCCGTTCCAGCGCCTCCCGCGCATAGGGCAGATAGGTCCGTCCCGCCTCGGTCAGCAGGAGCCCGCGCGCCTTTCGCTCGAACAAGCGTACGCCAAGCAGGGCTTCCAGTTCACGCATCTGGTGGCTGACCGCGCCTTGCGTAAGGCTCAGCTCCTCCGCCGCGCGCGTAAAATTGAGCAGCCGCGCTGCCGCTTCGAAGGTCCGCAAGGCGGGGGTGCTGGGTAAATAATCCATCGGCGAGACATTAAAATATTTAATGGCAGTAGTAAAATTGTTCGTTTTTAGAGTTCCTCAAATTCGGTCATTTTTCTGCGACAGAAAACGATAGGAAGATTAGAAATGACAATGTCTCCCTTTTGGATCTCCGCCGAAGACCTGATCGACCGTATCGGGACGCCGCGCGCGCCAATGCTGTTCGACACCTGCCGTGGGAAGGCCTTTGCGGCTGCCGACCGGGTCATCGCCGGCGCGAAATGGCGTTCCCAGCGCGCCGTGGACGACTGGATCGCGGAAATTCCCGCCAACGCCGATGTGGTCGTGAACTGCCTGCATGGGCATCAGATGAGCCAGAGCACGACCGCCCAGCTGCGCGAAAAGGACGTCAATGCCCGCGCACTAGAAGGCGGGACCGACGCGTATATCGAAGCCGGTGGCGTCACGATCGCGAAATCCGACGCGCTGCCGAAATACCACGAGGGTGCTACGCGATGGGTGACGCGCGAGCGGCCCAAAGTCGACCGTATCGCTTGCCCCTGGTTCATTAAGCGCTTCGTCGATCCTGCAGCGGAAATTCTTTATGTCCACGCGGATTGGGTGAAGGATTCGGCCATCGAGCTGGACGCCATACCCTTCGACGTGCCGGACACCGACTACAGCCATGACGGCGAAAAATGTAGCTTCGATGTCTTTCTGGACCGTTTCGGCGTCGAGGACAGCGCCTTGCGCCATCTCGCCCGGATCGTGCGGGGCGCCGACACCGCCCGTCTCGACCTCGAACCGCAAGCGGCGGGCCTGCTCGCGCTGTCGCTCGGCGTATCGGCGGCGAACCACGACGATCATGCGGCACTTGACCAGGGCATGGTGATATACGATGCGCTATACTCCTGGTGCCGCAACGCGGTGGCCGAAACCCACAGCTGGCCAGCACAGGCGGCCGGACAATGACCAGTCTGGAGACTCCCATCATCGACAAGACCGAACGAACAGAAGTACCGTCGCTGACCCAGGCGTTCCACGTCTGGCTCAAGATCGGCCTGCTCAGCTTCGGCGGTCCCGCCGGGCAAATCGCCCTCATGCACAAGATGCTGGTCGAGGAACGGCGCTGGATAGACGAGTCGCGGTTCCTGCATGCACTCAATTACTGCATGCTCCTGCCGGGGCCGGAGGCCCAGCAGCTTGCCACCTATATCGGCTGGCTGTTGCACCGGACCGTCGGCGGGCTGATCGCGGGCCTGCTCTTCGTGCTGCCCGGCGCGGCGGTGATGCTCGCTCTCAGCATCGCTTACGCGCTTTACGCCGACCTCCCGCTCGTCGCGGCGGCCTTCATCGGAGTCAAGGCCGCAGTGCTGATCGTCGTCGTCGAGGCCGTGCTGCGGATCGGCAAACGCGCACTCAAAACGGCCCCGATGTATCTGATCGCCGCCGGCGCCTTTGTCGCCATCGCCCTGTTCGCCGTACCGTTCCCATTGATCGTCGCGGGAGCCGCACTGGTCGGCTTCATCGGTGGCATGGCGCGGCCCGACCTGTTTGTCGTCATCAAGGGTCAGTCGGTCGAAGACAGTGATGGACCCAGCGTCATCGATACGATGGCGGCACGGGGCGAACTTTCGCACACCGCGCCCTCCGCAAGCCGGTCGATTTGGCTCATCGTCATATTCGGGTTGCTGTGGGCTGGTCCGGTCGCGGCGCTATTTGCAACCCTCGGCGCCGGCAACGTCTTCGCGGAGGAAGCGGCCTTCTTCAGCAAACTGGCCGTCGTTACCTTCGGCGGCGCCTATGCGGTTCTCGCCTATATGGCGCAGCAGGCGGTCGAGACTCATCAATGGCTGACCGGGGCGGAAATGCTCGACGGGCTGGGCCTCGCCGAGACGACGCCGGGGCCGCTGATCATGGTGACGCAATTCGTCGGGTTTCTCGGCGCCTATCGCCACGCGACGGGCATCGATCCGATCCTCGCCGGCGTCATCGGCTCCGTCGTGACCGTTTGGGTGACCTTCGCGCCGTGCTTCCTGTGGATCTTCCTCGGTGCGCCTTACATCGAACGGCTCCGCAATAACCGGTCGTTAAGCGCCGCGCTGTCCGGTATTACCGCCGCCGTGGTCGGCGTTATCCTGAACCTTGCCGTCTGGTTCGGCCTGCGCGTTGTCTTCGCCGAAGTCGGTTCGGTGCAATTCGGGATGCTGTCGTTGCCCGCCCCCGACGTCGCGACCATCAGCTATGCGGCACTCGGCCTGACCGTCGTCGCAGCGCTGGCCATGTTCCGCTTCCATCTGGACGTTCTGAAAACCCTCGCCCTCTGCGGCACCGGTGCGATTGCCATCCACTTCTTGACCTAGCCGCGACTCCGCAAGGTCAGCCGCATATAGGTCGTTGCGACAGCGATTGCGCCAGCGACTGCATAAAACGCCGCAAGATAACTGCCACTCAACGTAACGATGAGGCCGAAGAGGACGGGAACCACGGCGACGCCAGCCAAGGTCGCAAACTGCGCCCCGCTCGCGGCGTCGCCGACAGTGCCGGGCGGTGCGAACTTGACCAGCTCGGAGAAATAGACACCGTTCCAGCCATGGCTCGTCGCGCCCAGCGCGAAGCTCAAGACGCCGAGCAACAGCACCGGCCAGTCCGGGGCGAAATAGCCTGTCACGATCGAGAAAACCGCCGTTGCCGCGCCGAGACCGGGCAGCACGTAGTTCGCCGGAATCACGCTGTCCGCGATGGCACCCCAAAACAACCGGCCCAGCACGCCGCCGATCTGCATCACCGTGAAGATCAGGCCTGCCGTCGTGAGCGAACGGGATAACGCGTCGGTCAGATAGACGACGAAGAAACTCGCCAGCGACACTTGGGTTCCGGAGAAAATGAATCCGCTCAGGGCGAGACAGCGCAAACGGGAGTCACGCCAGACCAGCCGCAAGGGTTCCATGACGCTGCCAACCCGGATCGTGCGGCCGAGATCCCGGCCGCCATCCAGCCGCGGCCGCAGGGACTGAATGGCGATCGCGACAATGCAGGCGGCAACACCCGTTGCCAGGATCGCGACCCGCCAGTCGAACAGGATCACAAGCAGTGGCAGCACCGCCCCCGCAAGCGCCGTACCGGCGGGCTGCGCCGATTGCTTGATGGAAAAGAACAGCGGCCGCCGCGGCTCCGGAACGACGCGGGCGAGGATATGGGTGCTGAGCGGATTGATCGGGCCGTAGCTGATGCCCAGCACGATGGCGCTGATCAGCGCGGCAAGCGGATTGGACAGAGCGAGGCACGCGACGCCCAGCATCGCCAGCACCATCATCGTCTGCGCGACCCGGATGGCGCCGAAACGGTCCGAGAACGCACCGGTCAGCAAGCCGGCCAACATGCCGGAACCATAGGCGATGGCCGTGAAGGTGCCGATCAAGGTCGCCTCGACACCGATATCCGGTGCGGCCACCGGCGCGATCACCGCAACCCCGAACATCGTCAGCGACGCCATGATCTGGACTGACGACGTCGCCAGGAGTGGCGCAATCGCCCCCCGGTCCGTTGCTTCGGTCATCGTCGCGTCCCACCCCTATCGATCATCCGGGCTATCCCCTACCCTCATGGCCGCTATTCTATGCAGCACGCCACCGTAATGAACAATCCGAATGGGAACAGCGATGAGCCTGGAAGCACGTCTCGAAAAACTGGAATCGGAAATGCATGTCCTCAACGCAAAGGACGAAATCTGGCGCATGATTACGCGCTACGCCCGTGCGGTCGACGAGGAAATCGACGACGAGCTTTCGGCGATCTTCACCGAAGATGTCGTGTCCCAGACCATACCCTGGTCGCAAGGTCAGGCGACCGGCAAGGACCACGCGGTCAAGGCCTTCAAAAGCTACCAACGCCGCTTCGTCAACCGGAAGCGTTTCATTGTCAACGAACAGATCGATATCACCGGACCGGACACGGCAACAGCCTGGGCCAACTGGCTGACGCTGCATGCGAATGACGGTGCGTCCTACGCCGGCTGGGGCTGCTACGACTGGGAGTTCGCCTGCGTCGACGGTCTCTGGCTGATTTCGAAAATGATCATAACCGTGGACTGTATGACCACACTGGATAAGGGTTGGGGCGACGCCGCAACACTGGTCGCACAATATCCGGAAAAGCGCGCGCGCTAAGAATTAGCGTTGTGCCGCAAGCTCATTCGGTGCGGACGCCACCTCCAGCAGGAGCTTGCGCAGGACGGCCTGCTCGAAGCTCGTATTGCCGTCGGCGGTCACGACGAAACTGCCGGGGCCACCAATGATCTGCGTTTCGAACGCCAATTCCAGGTCATAAAGAACCGGCCGGCCGTTGCAGTCGCGGCACAGGATTGCCAGCCCGTTGATGATGATGCCGTCGGCCAAGGCCGCCGCCCGCGCCACATGAATCAAAATTCCATTCCAGGTGTTCGCGCTGTCGCCGGAAAAATCGATGACTTTGCGCGTCCCTATCAGCGCGTTGTCCTTAATCAGGGCATGCCCGGCGGCGATGGCACTCCCGATGGCGTTGGGTCCGGTGGCGCGGCGCGGTGCAGCGCGAAGTTTCTGCACAAAGGCAGCAGCACTCTTCGGGCCGTCGATAATCGTCCAGGGTACGACGATGTCCTGCCAGTTCTCGTCGCCCCATTCGACATAGGTAATGGCGATGCGCCGGTGATAACCGCCCAAGATCGTATCCAGCACGTCGGGATGCGTGATACCGGCCGCGTACCCTTCGCGCTGCAGACGGATTTCCGCATTGTCGATCGACCAGGACGCATCCGCCAGCAGGACGAGTTCGAGATCGACCTTTTCCTGCGCCAGAGCGTCGGCACCGATAACGCTCAAAAGCACCACCAAAGCAACGCCAATTTTACCCATGCAAATCTCCTAGTGTCCTGATCGCGAATTTCAAAGCATTGAATTTCGCGTGAATTAGCACACCAACTATCAAAGGCTAGTGTGATTCAGATCCTAAACTTTGCCGCATTGAATGCGGCAAACTTCAGAATCATCACACTAGCCCCATTGCGTGCCGACCCTGCGCGACGCCATGATATCACGCCCAGTTCAAAACCACGCCAGGAGAACCTTCGCCAATGGCCAGCGCCGTGCTGCAGGAAATCATCGCCGCCAAACGAGCCAATCCTTATGGCCCCAAGAAGACCGTTGCGGAACTCCGCGCTCAGTCGGACAAAGGCGCGGCGGAGCCGTTGCCCGACGGCGCAACCTTTGAAGTGATAAACGCCAACGGCGTGCCCGCGGAATGGATCGAAGGCGCCGGCGCGCGCCACGACCGAACGTTCCTGTTCATTCATGGCGGCGGCTACTACCGCGGTTCCGTCGCGGCGAGCCGGGCGACCGCGGCGCGCATCTCGGCCGCCACGGGCGCCCGGGTCCTGTCGACCAGCTATCGTCTGGCGCCGGAACACTCCTTCCCCGCCGCCATCGACGATGTGCATAGCGCCTACCGTTGGCTCTTGTCGGAGAATGTCGATCCGTCGCGTCTCATGGTCGGCGGCATTTCCGCGGGCGGCGGCCTGACGCTCGCGCTGCTGCTTAAGCTAAAGGAAGCCAGCGACCCGCAGCCGGCGGGCGCCGTGCCGATGAGCGCTTGGACCGACATGACCCAGACGGCTGCAACTTACCTGACCAAAGCCGATGAGGATCCGTCCATCAGCAAAATCTATCTGGACCGCATGTCGGGCTATTACCTGAACGGTGCGGACCCGAAAACGCCGCTCGCCTCGCCGCTGTTCGGCGATCTTTCTGGGCTGCCGCCGTTGCTCGTTCAAGTCGGCACGGCCGAGACGCTCCTGGACGACAGCCGGTTGTTCGCGGAACGCGCCGAAGCGGCCGGTGTGGATGTCGTTTATCAGCCATGGGACGACATGATCCATGGCTGGCACGGCAGCGCGCGGGTTCTGCCGGAAGCGCAGGAAGCAATCGACAGCATCGGCGACTTCTTCAAAAGCCACGTCTCATAAAACTGCACAGCGGCTAGTTCGGGTGCACTTCCAGATAGAGCAGCGTCTTCTCTGCATGCCCACCGCCATGATGATTGCCGAACCCGTGCACGGTCACCGGAAACCGGCCCGTCGCGTGGGCCTTGAAGCGCATCGTTGCGGGCGCCCCCGGCTTCGCCTTCACCTCAATGTCGTAGCCGTGCAGATGCAGGTCGGCGGTCTCGTCTGTGTTCCAGCGCAGTTCGACCATCTGGCCTTCGGTAACACGAATGACATTTGCCTCGACAAGTTTGCGTTTCTTGATCGTACGCTCGATTGTCACATTGGCTTGTTTTTCGGCGGCCAGCACCACAGGCCCGTTGAAGACACCGCTGACTAGGCCTGTAACGATGGCTAAGCCGGTGAAAGTTATCACAAGCCATTTCATGAGGAACGCTCCGTGAGGGGGATGGTCATCTCCGAAATATAGGAAGCAATGCAGTCAATTACAGTACGCGTTAGCGCGTCCCCTCTCTCAAATTTCGCGCACATCCGGGCGATTTGATCTGTAGGCCGCGCATCGGTCCTGATAACGTCGGCGAACCATGCGATTGGATCGTCGACGAAAAAGCATTCTTGCGACCTGCTGCGGCGCGCACGCCATCCAGGATGGCCTAGGCGCCTCGCTTTACGTCCTGCTGCCGGTGCTCGCGCAGGCCTTTGGGTTGAGCTACGCCCAGATCGGTTTGCTGCGCTCCGTCAACAATGGTGCGATGACGTTGCTGGAAATGTCATCCGGCGTGATTTCGGAACGCCTGGGTGAGCGGAACCTGTTGGTGTTCGGCCTGGTCTGCGCCGGGGCCGGATATGTCGCCCTCTCCATGGCAGAAAGTTTGTGGATACTCGCAGTGTGCCTCTTCGTCGTCGGCGTCGGCGGGGCGTTCCAGCACGCGCTGTCGTCGTCGATTGTCAGCAGCACTTTCGAAGCGGACGGGCGACGGTCGGCACTGGGCCTGTACAACTCTTCCGGCGATGCCGGGAAACTCGCCTTCACGGGCCTGTTCAGCCTTGCCGCCGGATTGGGCATCGCCTGGCAGGGAGTCGTATCGGCTTTCGGGATGGCCGCGCTGATTGGCGCCGTCGCCGTCTTCTTCACCTTGTTTTCCACGGCAGCCGGCGGCCGGCGAGTGGGCGTCGAGGCGCACGACGGAACGGCCGCGATCGGATGGGGCATTCAGGACAGGACGGGATTCACCGGGCTGTGCATCGCGGTGTTTCTCGACACGGCGATCCAGACAGGCTTTTTGACGTTTCTCGCTTTTTTTATTGCGGCAAAGCAGGTGCCGTTGAGCCTCGCAACTCTGGCGGTTACCTTGACCCTCGTCGGTGGAATGCTGGGTAAGGCGGCGTGCGGCTTTCTCGCCGAGCGGATCGGCACGCGCGCCGCCTTCGCCCTGGTTCAAACCCTTACAGCAGGTGGCATCGTCGCGGTCCTGCTGTCCGAAAAGACGTTGGCTTTCGTGCTACTGCCGGTGCTGGGAGTCGTCCTGCAGGGATCGACGTCGATCACCTATGGGCTCGTTGGCGATCTCGTCCACGGTGCGCGCGTCTCGCGCGGCTTTGCCCTGATCTATTCCGTTTCCAGCCTATCCGGGCTGTTGGGACCGATCTTTTTCGGGTTGCTCAGCGACCATCACGGCATCGAGACGACCATGATCGTCATGGCCGCGATATCGGTACTCGCCATCCCGCCGATCGCCCTGCTTCGGCCGAAGGCGCTCGGCGCCGTTTGACCGGTATCCATGTCGGATCATCGCCGCCGATTCACCCTGGGTCCGACACCTCGCCCGACGCCAAGCCACGCTGTTCGGCGGAAAGCGCGATCGTGATCAGGCCTGCCATCGCGAGCAGCGCGGACGCGGTCAGCAGACACCCAGTGAGGCCCCAGAGCTGGTAGGACAGACCGGAGAGCAGACTTCCGGCGAGACGGCCGCCGGCATTGGCCATGTAATAGAAACCGACATTGAGCGCGACCTTGTCCGTGTCGGTGTAGGTCAGGATCAGGTAGGAATGGACGGAGGAGTTGTAGGCAAAGACGACGCCGAACAGAGCGAGGCCACCGACGACTGCTACCGCCGGTTCCAGGCCGGCCTCTAACGCGGCGACAATCGCGATGGGAATCGCGGTGAGCAGGAAGGCGCCGAGCTGCGCCGCCTTCGTCTCGGCGGACCTGCCATCCGCTGAGCGCTTCACCACCGTCGGTGCGGCAGCCTGCACGACGCCGTAGCCGATTACCCAGACGGCTAGGAAACCGCCAACTTCGGTAAAGCTCCAGCCCAGAGCTTCGTAGAGGAATATCGGAACGCCGACGACGAACCACACATCGCGCGCGCCAAACAGGAAGAAGCGCGCCGCCGACAGCAGATTGATCGCCCGCGTCTTCGACAGGATCTGGGTGAACTTCACCTTCGTCTTTGCCTTGCCCAGGTCGGTGCGCAAGAAGGCCACGCAGGCCAGCAGCACAGCGGCAAGAGCGCCCGCCATCACCCACAATGACTGTTCGAAGCCGAGTGCTGCCAACAGGAAGCCGCCGAGAAAGAAACCCGCCCCTTTCAGCGCGTTCTTCGAACCCGTCAACAGCGCGACCCATTTGAACAACGTGGAGTGCGCATCGTCCGGAACGACCAGCTTGATCGCGCTCTTGGAGCTCATCTTGGTCAGATCCTTGGCGATCCCTGACAGGCCTTGCGCCGCGACGACGAAGGCGACCGACGACAGCTTCGACCAGGCGGGATCGAGCTGCGACAGCATCCATAGCGCCACCACCTGTAGCGCCAGCCCGGCGTAGAGCGTGATCCGTAGACCGAACCGCGAGCCGATCCAGCCGCCCAGCAAGTTCGTCACGACGCCGAAGAACTCGTACAGCATGAACAGGAACGCCAGTTCCAGCGGCGAATAACCCAGCGTGTGGAAATGCAGCAGCACCAGCATGCGCAGCGCACCGTCGGTCAGGGTGAAGCCCCAATAGGCGGCCGTCACAACGGCATAATTCCGAATATCGATCATGCCCTATTCCGCAGCTTCGCGGCCTCGCATCAATCCCGCCGCGACCTTGTCGGCAAGTTCGACCATGCGGCACACATAGCCGTACTCGTTATCGTACCACGAAAAGACCTTCACCTGCGTGCCATCGACCACCATGGTCGAGGGCGCATCGACGATCGAGGACCTTGTGTCGTTCACGAAGTCCGCCGACACGAGCGGCCGCGTCTCATAGCCGAGAATATCCTTAAGCGCTCCAGTTGACGCCACTTCGAATAGCCCGTTCACCTCCTCGATCGTTGTCTCCCTCGCGACTTCGAACACGCAATCGGTCAACGAGGCGTTCAGGATCGGGACGCGAACCGCGATACCGTTCAGCTTGCCGTCGAGCTCCGGGTATATCATTGCGATGGCCTTGGCCGACCCGGTCGTGGTCGGGATCAGCGAGGTCAGCGACGACCGCGCACGGCGCAGATCCTTGTGTGGCGCATCGACAATCGTCTGCGTGTTGGTCACATCGTGGATTGTCGTAATCACGCCGTGGCGGATGCCGAGCCCTTCATGGATCACCTTGACGACGGGGGCCAGACAGTTGGTCGTGCAGGACGCCGCCGTCAGTAGATCATGCTTCGCCGGACCGTAGAGATGATCGTTCACGCCCATCACGATGTTCAGCGCCGCGTCCTCCTTGACCGGTGCCGCGACAATGACCTTCTTCACGCCTGCGTCGAAGTACGGCTGCAAGGCTGCCATCGTTTTGAACTTGCCCGTACACTCCAGAACGATATCGACACCATAATCCTGCCAAGGCATCGCCTCCGGCGTATCGAGTTCCGAGAAACCGACACGGCTTTCCCCAATCTGGATGGCGCCACCATCAACGGCGACTGACACGGGCCAGCGGCCATGCACACTGTCGAATGCCAACAGATGCGCTGCCGTCTCCGCCCCGCCCTTCGCTTCATTGATGTGCACGAATTCGAGATCGCCATTTCCCCAAATACCGTTCGGCTGGTTCAAGCTTCCGGCCTGCGCTGGGTCGAAATTCCATGCCGCCCGCAACGCCAGCCGTCCCATGCGTCCGAACCCGTTAATCCCTACCCGTATCGTCATGCCGCACCTTCAAGCCCGTTTGCCATATTCTGTAACGGCACTGTTACAGGGTGATGACTAGTCCGTCTTCTGCACATTCCTCGGGTACCTTGCCGGCCATGGCCAACATTTCCGGCCCCATATGGGTCAGGATCATGCGTTTGGCACCAAACGCGTCTTTGTGTTCCTGGATTGTGGGATAATTCAGATGCCACTTGATCGGCTTTTGATGAAAGTAACATTCGGCGATGAACAGGTCGGCACCTTGGGTCGCCTTGGGCAGATCCGGTGTCCAATCGCCGTCGCCCGAATAGGTCACGATCTTGTCGTCCACGGCAATACGCAACGCGGTCGGATCGGTCTGCCAGGTGTGTTTCGCCGCATACGACGTGACCGTCAGGCCCAGCACCGTGTTCGGCACGCCGACCTCAAGCTCGACATAATGGATCGGGAACTTTGGCGTCATAGCGTTCGAGCCGGGGAAAAGCACCTCGGCGGCCTCCGCCAGACGGGCCTCCAAATTCTTCGGTCCGGCGATGGTCAGCGGCCGGTCGCGCCGCGCACCCAGCATCGCGTCCATCAGCATAAAGGGAATGCCGGCGGAGTGGTCGCCATGGATGTGAGTCAGCAGGATGGCATCGATCGAATTGTGCGCGATGCCCTGCTTGTTCAAGGCGATCAGCGACGATGCGCCAAAATCGATGGTAAACCGAACATCCTTGCCGTCCACCATGATGCAGGTATTGAAACGGCCTCCGGTGCCGAAGGCGTCGCCCGATCCAACAAAATTGACCTGAACCGACATAATTTCCTTCCATTCACGTTTCCGCAGGATCTTCCAAACAAATGCACCGGCGGGCGGCCTGCAAGCGATTATCGCAAATTCAGGCCCAAATAGAGAAAAGTCGAAAAGTCATAAAAAATCAAACTTTTGGGAAAACGATACGTCAAGGCCAGAAATCATAGGAATTTCGCACATGCAATATTCCTAAAATACAATCTTTAATGTTATTTCTTAGCATCTTAGGAACTAATCCTAATGTAAAATGATGATATATATTCGCATTGCAGCAGCAGCGTTTTGCGTTGCAGCGCAATTGTCATATCATAGCGGTTCGAGGATCGGGTTTCCCGTTGTGCGTCATTCGGGTTGGAGCAATCGGGTCGAACAATCGGGAAGACGCCATCGTGCAATATCACGCCTACGAACTCGCCCATGCCTGGATCAGCCCCATGCGTGCCGCCACGCAAGGCATGAAACTGGCGCTGGACCTGCCGTTCAACCCCTGGGGCAAGACCCTGTGGGGCCGGCATACCGCAGCGGCCTGCGATGTGTTCGAAGGTCTCACCAGGCGTTACGGCAAGCCGGCCTTCGGGCTGGAAATGACTCCGATCGAGGGCGAACTCATTCCCGTCACCGAATCGGTCGTTCTATCGAAGCCGTTCTGCAACCTGCTGCATTTCGAGCGTGCCGCGGACCGGAAGAACGATCCGCGCGTCCTCATCGTCGCCCCGCTATCGGGACATTACGCGACGCTGCTGCGCGATACGGTGCGCGCGATGCTGCCGGAGCATGACGTCTACATCACCGACTGGCGCGATGCGCGGAGCGTGCCGGTCTATGACGGGGATTTCGATCTCGACGATTATGTCGATTATGTCCGCGACTTCATCGGGTTCCTGGGCGCGGACACCCATGTCATCGCGGTTTGTCAGCCGGCGGTGCCAGCCCTGATCGCAACCGCCCTGATGGCGGCCGACGACGACCCTTGCCAGCCAGCGTCGCTGACCCTGATGGGCGGACCGATCGATACCCGCCGAAGCCCGACCGTGGTGAACAGGCATGCCGAGTCGAAGGATATGCACTGGTTCGAACAGATGGTCATCTCGACCGTGCCCTGGCCGAACCCTGGCGCCATGCGTAAGGTCTATCCGGGTTTCGTCCAGCTCAGCGGTTTCCTATCGATGAATTTGGAACGGCACATTACGGCGCATCACCGTTATTTCGATCATCTCGTTGAAGGCGATTGCGATCCCGTCGATCAGCACAAGAAATTCTACGAAGAATATTTGTCCGTCATGGACCTGCCGGCGGAGTTCTTTCTGCAGACCGTCAAGACGGTCTTCAAGGAGCACCATCTGCCAAAAGGGCTCATGCAGCACCGGGGCGAGCCCGTCGACCTGACCGCAATCACCAAGACCGCCCTGATGACCGTGGAAGGGGAAAAGGACGACATCTGCGCAGTTGGGCAAACCGCCGCTGCCCACGATCTGTGCACCAACGTACCGGACGACCGGCGTTTCCACTATGTGCAGCCCGGCGTCGGCCATTACGGCGTGTTCAACGGCACCCGTTGGCGGACGGAAATTCAGCCACGCATCCGCGACATGATCCGTTCGGTCTAGGTCATGGACTCATAAACTACGCCGGTCTTGACGGCAAGATTTCGCGTTCTGGCAAGGAGTTAGGAACGGAGCGATGCCTGAGCATCGCGACCGACGACACGACGCTGTCCAGGGCGCGAAATCCTGCCGCCCTGAAGGGTCGCGTTTTGGGCCGTTTTCGGCAGGAGGGCGTTCGAAAGCGGGCCTGGAGGCCCGGTGAGGACGTTCGACGCCCCGAAAACGGCCCAAAACGCGATCAAGATCAGCGCAGTTTATGAGTCCATGACCTAAACCGTCGCGGTCACGAGGAACTGCGGGTTCAGCGAAAAGAACGTGCCCTCCTCCACCGCGCGCGAGGCAATATCGACAACACGCTGCACCGTGGTCTCGTCATGCATTCCGCCTTCGCGGGCGTAGCCGGCCATGTTCTTAATGAAATTCAGCATCCGGCCCGTGGTTTCCGGCGCCGCGATGACTTGCACGCTGACATCGGAATAGCCCGCCTTTAGCGCGAACCCGCGCATCTTGCGCCCGATCGCCGGTGTACGAAAGGCGTGCAGTGCGGAATCCAGGACGATGCGCCAATCTTCCGGCGACACGGGATCGAACGCCGTCATGTAGAAGTCGCTGTCGATCGCGTGCACCTTGCCGCCCGGCTTCACGACGCGGCGAAACTCCCGGAAACTGGCGAGCGGATCGTCGACATAGACCATAACATTCTTGATCACTAGCCGGTCGAGCGTATCGTCGGCGAGCGGCAGCATATCGTTTAGCAAATGCGTAACCGACACGCGGTCGGCAAATCCGTTCGCCGCGACCCGCTCTCGCGTGCGGTTTACGAAATCCGTATTGATGTCGAAGGCGTGCACCTGCCCTGCCTCGCCGACCCGTTTCGCCAGTTCCACCGACACGTAACCCGGGCCGCAGCCATAGTCAGCCACAGCCTGTCCCGCCTCGATACCGGCTGGCTCGAGCAGGCGGTCGCGCCCCGGTCCCCAGATGAACTGTTCCTCATAGCGGTCCAGCCGGTCGGGTTCGATTTCGACCCAATGGTCCTTGTAATAGGAGTCGAGGGACATGGCGGTATCCTTGGTACGGGCCAAAAGGATCGCGCCGCAAACATGGTGTTAAGCCGTGGCGTGCCAGCCTTTCGTGTCAGCCGGCATCGCCCCCGTTATCCGTATCGCGGCAGTCGACAATTCGCGTCGTTGTACCATGATATCCGGCGAACACGCCATCGTCGTCAAAGACCGGCGTCCCGCTGACGCTCATATTGTAAACGCCGCCGAACCCGTCTTCGGACGCATATCGGAAATCTTCGAAGGGACGATGCGCCAGTAAGTCTTCGCGGTGCCGGCGCCAGGCATCGTCCGTTTCGGGATCGATGCCGACTGCCTCCCATCGCGTATAACCGATATAGCTATTTGGCGAGGCGATAATGTTCGAATTCGGATAGTCGACAAGTGTCGTGAAACGAAGGTCCGCGTCCATCGTCCAAAACCTGTCCGCCCGCTTTCGGGTCGAACCAAGAAGCCGCTCTTCGTAGTTTTGAAGGACGCGCTCCATGCCTTTCCACACCGTAATATCGGTGTGTGTTCCAATAATATAGCCGTCTTCTGTCACCCGCTCCTCGACCCGCACCGAATGTTCCGTCGTGTGCAATTCGAAGGGGCCTTTCGGGCATCGGTGTCGCTTGAGCCTGTCCTGGACCTGCTCTTTGGCCGTCCCATCTGTCGCATTAAACAGGCCGAGCCTTCCCCATGCGCGGACCATGTCTTTGTAGGTAACGCCCGGAATGAGCTTGTCTGCAATCGGCGCATAAAGCTCACGATAGCGGGCATTGCAAACGACCATCCGGTCATCCGGATCAAAAACCACGACGCCTTCGTTTACGGTCTCCAGGACGTTCCGCAGCAATGTCTCAGCTTCGGGCCGCTTGCACTTCATGTTTCGTAACCCGTCGCAGTGCCGGTCAGCGTGGCGCTTCGCCGTTTGCAAAGGGAAGCGATATCAGCCTATTAACCACGCGACTCTTGACGGCTGTGGTACACGCATTAACGTTAATAACAGGTAAATAAACGCGGGTTAAGAGAAGAACAATCAGCTGCAGCAATGTTACGTCTTACCGTCTTGCCTCGAAAGGTTTGCCTGCTGAGCGAAGGCGCTCTTTCTTCCTTCGCGGCCCAGACTGCGCGGCAATTTGCGCGCGCACTGCGACAAAACAAGCATGACGCTGCCGCTCGCAAGGAAGACGACCGGAAGCGGAAATACAAGCAAAAGCAGCGAATACAGAGCAGGAAAGGAAAACCGTGACGCATCGCGATACGTCGCATAGACGGTTGTCATTTCCGACCGCTCCCGCGGCCGCACGGCGCGTAAGAATGGCACATTCCCGCCACTATCGATGATCGATGTCCCCGCCGCCGCGGCAATCAGCAACACGGCACCGATCCACGGATAACCTGTTGTCATTGCAACCAGCAGGGTCAGCACGCCCGCCAAGGTATATCCCAGCATAAACAGATTGCGGATACCAATGCGCCGGCCGACCCACCCCCAAAGTACAACAGTCAGCATGCCTGCTGACCCGGCCGAAGAAACGAGGCCGCTGGTCTCCGCACTGAGGCCGCTGGAGACGATATAGATGGGCCCGAATATGTAGAAGAGACCCCACCAACCAGCTCTCGTGACAGAAAGAAGCCACGCCAATATCAATCTTGGTTGGCTGAAATACCGACGTATGAAGCGCACCGGGCTCGCATGCGGACCGGCAGCACTGATTTCGTCCTGCCCACCCTCGACACGCATCCATAGAAAGTACGCGAGCTGGGTCAGCGAGAAAACCGCAGCGGCGGTGTACGGCACCCATATCGCCACATGTTCCTGAAGATAGACACCAAGAGCGGGGCCTATGACCCACGCGCCGCCGGCAAACAGGATCCGAACCGGTTCGAACCGTGTGAAATCGTCACGGGGAACATGTCTCAGAACATAAAGGTTTAGGCAAATGACAACGGTCGCGGCCCCGAACATCTGCAGCGCAAGCCCCGGAGCGAACCAGATAAGCGAATGCTGCGAGAGGAAGACCGTCGACACGGCCATGCAGCAAGAGCCCAAAATCAGCGTCCGATGATGGCGTATCTTGCGCACGAGCCACGGGACCAGCATGCTGCCGCTCAATCCCGCAGCGCTGACCAAAAAATACAGAAAACTGACCTTCTGCGCGTCCCCGAGCAGCGCATAGGCCTGCAAGGGAATGATCGTCACGAGTGTAGAACGGGCAAGCGAGTCGAGCGCGAACAGCGCAATGAAGGCTGAGCCCGGAGTGTGTGCACGCCCTGCGCGCCGATCTGATCGACTAACAAATTTCACGAATATTCATTTCACGAGCCAGCACCGCCGTCAGTCCAAGTCGGCGCAGCCAAGATACGTTTTTTACGGGAAAAAGAAATTGAAAAAACATCGTTATAGAGATTAATAATATCTATTATTAACAAATTCTAAATCCTGACAATGTCCGCTTGCAGAAAATGTCGCGTTAACGCGTACTCGAATCGACTCGCGCTCAAGCTCCCTTCCCGCCAACTACAATGTCCGAACCGTTAACTCGAACTGCGATGTCAATTCCTCAAAACTGCACGGCAAATTCGAAATCCGTCGCGCAATATACCGATGATTTCAGCCTATAGCCGAAAAAAATCAACTTACCGTTTGTTTCACGCGACCGCGCAGCACGAAGAACCGTAACATGTGGAACGGTTGATCTCGCTTCGGCATGGCCGAGGCGATCCATAACGGTCCTACTCTACGCCGTGCTCCGGCGTCCATTGCGTCGGCCAAGGCTGGCCGAGGTCGGCTAGTATGCAATACAGTCCACCGACCTCCAGACGTATGGCACCGCCATCGGCAAAATGCATAACGACAATGCCGTCCTTTTCGTCTTTTGCATCAAACGCCACAGCGAGCACCGATAGGAACTGCGAGTGGTCTTTACGGTCGATCCCACGATATTGAACCCGACGCACAGCATCGAAACGCAGCCCGGCATGGACGCGCTCCGCGTGGCTATCCTCCCCCTGCCCCTCCCAGCGGAACCGGTTGACGACCATCATGAACGTCTTCTCGTCGGGAAGGTGGGTCATGTCGCCGAGTGGAACCAGGGCATCCTGCAGCGCCGCCGATATGACGGATAGATCCTCCGCGTCGCGCGCGCGCAACTTGAGCGGCTTGTTGGCGGTCATCGCGCTGCCTTGATCCGCTCGACCTCCCCGCCGCACGCCGAGAGTTTTTCTTCCAGGCGTTCATATCCCCGGTCCAAATGATAGACGCGGCCAATCGTCGTTTCGCCGGACGCCGCCAGTCCCGCCAATACGAGGCTGACGGAGGCGCGCAAATCGGTTGCCATAACCGGGGCGCCGGTCAGTTTCGGCACGCCCCGGATCATCGCGGACGCACCATGCACATTGATGTTCGCACCCATACGCGCGAGTTCCGGCACGTGCATAAAACGGTTTTCGAAGATTGTTTCCGTGACCATGGAGGCACCGTCCGCAATCGACATGAGCGCCATCATTTGCGCCTGCAAATCGGTCGGGAAACCGGGATAGGGCTCAGTCATCACATCGATCCCCTGCAACTGACCAGGTTCGCAGGCAACGCGCATTCCACGGTCGGTCGGTTCGAGCGTTAATCCAGCCGCTCGCAACGTATCCGCCACGACGCCGATCAATTCCAGCGATGCACCAACCAGTTCGACAGAACCGCCAGCGACACCGACGGCCATCGCAAAGGTTCCGGTCTCGATGCGGTCCGCGATGATGTGATGGTGCGCACCACTCAACCGCCCCACGCCGCGGATCACGATCGTATCGCTGCCGATGCCTTCGATATTCCCGCCCATCGCCGACAGGCATTTCGCAAGGTCGGCGACCTCCGGCTCGCGTGCGGCATTGACCAGCCGCGTCTCCCCTTCCGCGAGGCAGGCCGCCATCATCAGATTCTCCGTTGCGCCAACCGAAACAAACGGAAATGCGATTTCGGCGCCAGTCAGCCCCTTTGGCGCACGCGCATGGATATAGCCGTTCTCGAGCTCAATCTCCGCTCCCAGCTGCTGCAGTCCTTTGATGTGCAGATCGAGCGGGCGCGTCCCGATGGCGCAACCGCCGGGCAAGGAAACCCGCGCCTCGCCGCAGCGCGCGACCAGAGGGCCGAGCACCAGAGCGCTGGCCCGCATCTTCCGCACCAAATCGTAGGGTGCGGTGGTATTGACGATCGATGATGCCGTCAGCGCAAGCTCGCGCCCATCGCACGCCGCGCCCTCACCGTTCATGCCAATGTCCACGCCATGCTGGACCAGGAGGTTAGCAAGGGTCGTGATGTCCGCCAGATGGGGCACGCCGGTGAGGGTCAGCGTTTCATCGGTCAATAGGCTTGCGGCCATCAGAGGCAGCGTAGCGTTCTTCGCACCGCTGATCCGTATCTCGCCATGCAGCGGATTTCTGCCGCGAATGCGAATTTGATCCATGCCCCCTCTCCCGATAGCGGCCGTCACCGACGGCACCGGTGCACGGGTCGTCTCCTGCTGGTCTTCCGGCAAATCGTGCGGCGTCATGCGTCTTCATCCCCCAAAGGCCGGCGGAAACGGCGACGCACGCCGCAAGCCGCAGAACATAAGGCTTTCTACTGTAGGAAAATGGTGATCACAAGGCAGGTCGACGACCAACCGCCGCGTCAGCATTCAGGATCTTCTCCACTCTTGCCCACAGCTTCCCGGGCCCGCGTTTGATCTTTCCGTTTCAACAGGTTACGACGCAACGCTGAAGCCAGCCGATTTTCACGCTCGCTGCTCTTCGCGGGCGGAGACGGTGGCGACCCGTTAGTTTTATTAGATGTTTTCTGGTCCATATCGCAACACCGAGTCGCGGCGCTTTCGTTGTCATCCGCCATCCTGCATATTCCACCGCGCCCCGCAACCACCGCATCGCGGAGTATTTCCGCACCCTGATCGAGGGGTTCGAGGGAACCCGACTGAGCAATTCCCGACCGTCGGACAGCCAAACCCAGACGCCTTGCCCGCACCGCATGCCTGTGGCATAAGGCAGCCCAACTTTAGGCCGCCGTAGCTCAGGGGTAGAGCGCGCCCTTGGTAAGGGCGAGGTCCACAGTTCAATTCTGTGCGGCGGCACCATTTTTCCCTTCAGAAACAAAAATGCCCCCTCTCGCACCGTGCCGCGCATGGCCGGAGGCGAATGGGACGCAGCAATCGGCCCCGGGAAAATTCGCGGAGGCACCCGGCCTGTTTTCCCTATATTTCTTTTCGGCATCGCTTATTATTTGCGGATGCAGGAGCTGCCGGACGCCAATTCGTGGGATGTCGCATTAAAAATGCATTTCGAATATGGTGAAACAGCACGCCATAGGGCCGAACTGGAAATCAATCGCTGGCGTAAAATCCTCCAGCGCATCATAGATTTGGAGTCGTCGGAGCCGCGGGGCCCGTTACACTGAAACCATCCATTCCCTAACGGCAGAACGTTGGGTCCCGTGTTGTCATATTGACGCGAATCGATACCTTGGTCGCCGTCGTACGGTCCCATTTCTGAAAGGATCCAGCCATGCTCAAAAAATTGTTGATTGGTTTCGTCGGGCTCGTCGTCGTCCTCGTTATTGTCAGTCAGTTTCTGCCGGCGCACGTCCATGTCGAGCGGCAGACAACGGTTAACGCTGCGCCGGAGGCCGTATTTCCCCTGCTAAACAATCCAAAGAATACGGAAAAGTGGTCGCCCTGGCTGGAGCGGGACCGCAATACGGCCCTAACATATAGCGGCCCGGCTGAAGGTGTCGGCGCGAAGCTCTCGTGGCGTAGTGAAAATCGAGAAGTCGGCGTCGGCAATCTGGAAATCACCGAAAGCAAGCCGAATAGCTTCGTTCGTGTCGCGCTCGCATTCGAAGGCCACGGCGAAGCGACAAGCACCTACAATCTGAAGGCCGTGCCCGGAGGAACAGAACTGGTTTGGGGATTCGATACGGATTTGGGCTGGAATCCGATATTGCGCTATATGGGCCTGATGTTCGAAACGTGGATTGGTGCGGACTACGAACGCGGCCTGGCGAACCTCAAAAGAGTCGCGGAAGGCGCTTAGTGGCCATCTTCTGCCATATGGCACCCGATCAACCTTCAGGTTTCGGTAACCAATCGGTTTTACAAAGGCACACTGCGGATTACGGCGCCGCATTGACGTCGATCAATGCCGTAATGCCCCGGGCGTGAGTGACTAATCGCTCCCAACGTTGGAGAAGATTCATGACCGAGAGCCTGTACGAGCGCATTGGCGGAGAGCCGGCCGTTGAAGCTGCCGTCGACCTATTCTACCGTAAGGTATTGCATGACACGACCACCGCCCCCTTCTTCTTCCATACCGATATGGATGCACAACGGGCAAAGCAGAAATCGTTTCTGACCATGGTTTTTGGCGGTCCCAACGAATACACCGGCAAGGATTTGCGCACCGCCCATGCGCAACTCGTGAAGGATGGGTTGAACGACTCTCATTTCGATGCTGTTGCCGGCCATTTGCAGGCAACATTGGAAGAACTCGGCGTCGCAGCCGATACCGTATCCGAAGTTATGGCGATTGCCGGGAGCACCCGTGACGACGTCCTCAACCGATAACACTTTACCGCCCGAGACCCCGGCAGCCCGCGTTCGGTACGGCGATAAAATCGTCAGATGCGCGCCGGGCGAAACTGTGTTGGAAGGGTTGCTGCGTGCCGGCGCGGAAATCCCCTACTCCTGCCGCAACGGGACCTGCATGACATGCATTTCCCGCGCGGTACGGGGCACTGTCCCCGCTGAGGCGCAAAAGGGGATCAAGGACACCTTGCGCGGACAGGACTACTTCCTGTCCTGTATTTGCAAACCTACCGAAGATCTTGAAATCGCCCCGCCGGAGGATGCCGATCTTTTCGGGCGTGCGGCCGTGACGGCGGTCGATCATCTATCGAAAAACATTTGCCGTGTCCGCCTGACATCCGCAACGCCGCTATATTATCACGCGGGACAGTTCCTCAATTTGCGCCGCGACGATGGGCTCACACGATCCTATTCCTTGGCCAGCGTCCCCAGCCTTGAGCCGTATCTTGAGATCCACGTCAAACGTCTCCCGGGCGGGCAGATGAGCAACTGGATTTATGACGACCTGCAGCCAGGCGTATCCATCGATATCCAAGGACCCAGCGGCGGCTGTTTTTATTTTCCGGGAAACAAAGCACAGCCAATGCTTCTTATAGGCAACGGCTCCGGCCTGGCGCCACTGATCGGAATCGCCCGGGATGCCCTTAAGGACGGACATACAGGACCGATCCATCTGTATCACGGCACGCAATTTTCCGGCGGCCTGTATTTGGATGACACGCTCCGCCAAATGGACGCGGACCACGGCAATTTTTTCTACAATGCCTGTCTGTCACGCGGAGAAGATGCGGAATGCTGTCATGGCCGGGCAGAAGACATCGCGCTCGCCGATCATACTGACCTTTCCGATTGGCGGGTCTTTCTATGCGGCTATCCGCCCATGGTGCGGGATGCGCAGCGTCGCGCTTTCCTTGCCGGTGCAGCGCTCGCGGATATTTATATCGACGCCTTCGAGCTCCGCGATCTACGAACCGAACCGCGCGAATAGACTAGGTCATAGACTCGATCTCCCGCGGCTCACTCAGCCGCAACACCATTTATCAAGCCGTCGCGCACATCCTCCTGCACCGCAGCCTGATTGCGCTGTCCAGGCTCGCCAATGCCGGCACCGCCCGGCGTCTCCACGATAAGACGGTCGCCCGGGGGAATTTCCTGGAAGCCCTTGCCGTTCAGCTTACGCCCCGATGCCAGTCCGACATAGCCGTTCGCCCCGTTGCTGCCGCCGTCGCGACCGCGCGGCGGATTGTCGATACGGTCGAACGACGCCAGAATATCGAAGGGCTGGCCATGCCGGTTCTCCACCTCGATGGACTGGCCATGGCCGCCGCTGTACTTCCCCGCCCCGCCGGAATTCGGTCGTAACTCCTTTTTCCAGAACACCAGCGGCGCGATCGATTCCATGATTTCGATCGGGTTCGCCCGCACGCCGCTCGGATAGGCGGTCGCGGACAACCCGTCCTTGGTCGGCCGCGCGCCAGTGCCGCCATTGGTCACAACGGTAACGACATAGCCCGCGCCGGCCTCGTTCGCGCCGAGATTGCGGCCGCGCATGTTGAGATTCCACAGGCACGACGTCCCTTCCGCCGGCACCCGTTCCGGTACCGCCTGGCGCATGCAGCCGAACACGACGTCGGGCAGCATCTGTCCGGTGATGTGGCGTGAGGAGACGGCGGCCGGCTTCGGCGCATTCAAGATGCTGCCCGGCGGCGCCGATACCGTAAACGGCCCGAGCGACCCCGCGTTATTCGGCACCCCAGGCGCCACGGCGCAAGCAACACCAAAACAGGTGTAGGCCGTCGTATAGGCATGCGGCACGTTGATGCCGAGTTTCGACATCGGCGACGTACCGTCATAATCGACATGGATCCCGTCGTCTGAAATGGTCAGGGCTGCGACCAGATCGAGCGGTGCGTCATAGCCGTCGACCCGCATGGTATTCTTGTATGTGCCTTTCGGCAGCTTGGCGATCTCCGCCAGAACCGCTTCCCGCGACCGCTCGATAATGTAGCGACCAAGATTATCAAGATCGTCGAGCCTGAACTCGTCCATCATCTCCGACAGGCGCTCGCAGCCGATATCGTTGCACGCGGCCAGCGAATAGACATCGCCCTCCGACTCGACCGGTTGGCGCGTGTTGGCCCGCACCATGGCAAGCAGGGTCTCGTTCATCACGCCGCGATCGGCAAGCTTCAGGAACGGGATATAGATCCCCTCCATATGCACATCCGTCGCATCCGGGCCGAAGCCGATGCCGCCGATGTCGATCAAGTGGCTGGTGCAAGAAAACAGCGCGACCAGCTTGCCGTGATGAAATGCCGGCGTGGTCAGCACGAAGTCGTTCAGGTGCCCGGTGCCCATCCACGGATCGTTCGTGATGTAGATATCGCCTTCATTCATCTCCGCGACCGGAAAGCGGTCGATGAAATGCTTTACCGACTCGGCCATCGAATTGACGTGCCCCGGCGTGCCGGTCACCGCCTGCGCCAGCATCTTGCCCTCGAGGTCGAACACGCCTGCCGACAGATCGCCGCATTCCCGCACCATGGAACTGAATGCGGTGCGGATCAGCGTCTGCGCCTGCTCCTCCACGACGGCGATCAGGCGGTTCCACATGATCTGCATGTTGATGCGATCGAATCCGGTACTCATAGGCGTGGCTCCTCAGTCAAATGCGGCGGCCAGAGTCACCGATCCGGGCGTAAAAATCCAGAAAAATCAAGGAGACGCAGAATTAGTACCCCATCGCGCAGCCATCCTTACGCGGATCGGAACCGCCGGTGAGGACACCGTTTTCCCAATCGATCAGGATCGCCTGACCGCCACCGGTCGGCTTCTCGGGGGCGACGACTTTGTGGCCGAGCGCCTTTAGCTTCTCGACGGTCTCCGCGGGCACACCGGCCTCGACCTCCACGTCGCCGCCCGGCGGGGCGAAAACGCGGGCGAGGTCGATCGCTTCCTGCACATCGAGGCCGAAATCGATAAAATTGCCGAGGAAATGGCTGTGCCCGACACACTGGTAGTGCCCCCCCATGACGCCGAAGGGCATCACCGCCTTGCCATTCTGCGCGAGCATACCGGGGATAATCGTGTGCAGTGGCCGCTTGCGCGGCGCGATGCAGTTCGGGTGGCCCGGATCGACGACGAAGCCGTTGCCGCGATTGTGCAGCATGACGCCGGTCTCCGGGCTCATGATGCCGCTACCGTAGCCGGCGAACAGCGAGTTGATAAAGCTGACCGCATTGCGGTCCTTGTCGACGACGCAGAGATAGACCGTGTCCGCGTGC
The DNA here is from genome assembly GCA_012103325.1 of Alphaproteobacteria bacterium. GTDB lineage: Bacteria > Pseudomonadota > Alphaproteobacteria > UBA8366. The sequence goes on along the minus strand of WLWY01000007.1, from coordinate 170,429 downwards.
GCCGGCAGGTCGGTCGGCGGTGGCTGGATCATGGCGCGGTCGGCGGCAATCGCCCCGCGCAGTTCGTCCGCACGCTCCGCTGAGAGCATCCAGTCGATCGGCACTTGCGCCTGTGCCGGGTCCGCCACCGCGTCGTCGCGGTCGCGATAGGCCAGCCGTGTCGCCTCGACCAACAGATGCAGCCGCTCCGCCGATAGCGGGTCCATGCCGGAGAAGTCGAAACCGGACAGGATGTTGAGCATCTCCAACGCAATGATCCCCTGCCCGTTCGGCGGACATTCGTAAACGTCGTAGCCGCGGTAGCTGGTCCGCACCGGCGTCACAAATTCGCCCTTGGCATCGGCGAAATCCTCCATCGTGTGCAGCCCGCCGAGTTCTTGCAAATGGCCGACGATGTCCTCCGCGACCTTGCCGAAATAGAAGGCGTCGCGCCCCTTCTCGGCGATCAGTTCCATCGTGTCGGCAAGCGCCGGCTGACGGTGGATCGAACCGACCTTCGGCGGCTTGCCGCCCGGCAGCATGACCCGTGCCGCGTTCGGATTGTGCCGCAAGGTCGCCTCCGCCCCAATCGCCCAGTCGTAGGACACGCGGCTGTGGATCGGATAGCCTTCGCGTGCGAAGGTAATCGCCGGCTGCAGCAGCCGGTCGAGCCCCATCGTCCCGTAATCCTTGAGCAGAATCGACCAGGCGTCGATGGCGCCCGGCACCGTCACCGAATGCGGCGTATAACGCTCGATTTCGGTGATCCCCTGTTCCACATACCACTCGACATGCGCCGCCGCCGGCGCCCGGCCCGACCCGTTGAACGCGACGACATCGCCGCCATTGCCGGGTGCGAACAGCATGAAGTTGTCGCCACCAATGCCCGTCGATCCCGGCTCGACCACGCACTGCACCGCGCACGCCGCCACGGCGGCATCCATCGCGTTGCCGCCATCCTGCAGCACCTTGACCGCGGTCATCGTCGACAGCGGGTGCGAGGTCGCCGCCATGCCGTTCGTGGCATGCACCGGCGAGCGTCCGGGGAGTTCGAGATTGCGCATGGGTTTCCTTCCGGGCCGAAGTGTTCGGCGACTATGGATTGTGAAGAGGCGGTTTATAGTCCGAATGTGCGGGTCCGCGCCAGTTTAAGCAGGTTTTACTTCGGTGGAATGCAGTAACCGCTGCAACAAAGCGGGTGTAAAGAAATTCGACACTTTTACGCAGAAACTCCACAATTTTCGCCACTACATTTTCGAGTTCTATTAACTATCAATACCTTACCATTATTTTAGCTGACGGTACCAATTTTGCATAAATTCATCCCAGAGGCACCTTTTAAGGGTAAATTGTAAAGAATTCCGACAGGGGATAATCATGCGCAAATTTGCAATGGCCATATTCGCCATTATGAGTATCGCGCTTTCGGCGACAACGGCGCAGGCAATTCTATATAACGTCGATCAAACAATTGGTATTGGCGGTGTAACCGGAACCATTTCAACTGATGGCACAATCGGCATTCTTGGCAACGGGAATATCAGCGATTGGAACCTGGTTTTGGATGATGGTGTTTCGACGTTCAATCTTTTAGGCGATGGATCTGGCGGGGATAATTCGAATGTCTTGGTAATCGGCGGTAATTTTTCCGCGACGGCGACGGACTTGCTGTTCAACTTTGATGGAGCCGGGTTTGCATTGTTTCAAAACCCAGATACTGGTTCCGGCATCAATTTCTGGTGTCTCGAAGGAACTTTTGCTTGCGATGTCACCCCAAACACACAGAGTGTCGGTCTTCAAGCAGCCACACTTGTGGCCGCACAAGCAGGAATTGTCACGATCGGTTCAGTCGGACGGAACATCGCGGTATCAGAACCAGGGACGCTTGCCTTGCTAAGTGTCGGATTGCTGGGCATGGGTATCGCCCGGGTGCGCCGCCGGAAATTCACCTAACCATCGATCAATGTCGTTCTATAGCGGCGGCCTTCGGGCCACCGTTTTTAGTGGAACGCGGGTCCATCGCGCATAGGCCAAAAGACTGTGCCTTCAGGCCACCTGCCCGCAGGCATGGCCGGACGCCTGCGAACAAGTGCAGCAGTCGTAGCTAGCCCGCGACCCGCACCAGTTTCCGCAGCGTCTGCATCCCCGCCGGCGGTTCATCGCCCATGTTGCGCATATTGGTGAAGGAGACCTCGCCGACATAGATATCGCCGTGGCTGTCGACCGCGAGACCATGCGGGGCCATGAACGTAAGCGTCCGGCCTGACCGCTCTGCCGTGCAGAAGAAGTGAGGTTTAGTGTCCACTTGTTTAGGTGGACACTAACGGGGATCAGGATGTGGCGAAGCGGGGCAAGCGTCGGCGCTGGAGTGCAGACGAGAAGCGGATGATTTGCGCACAGACGCGGTTTGCGGGCGTTTCGGTTTCACAGGTTGCACGGCGCTACAATGTGAACGCCAATCAGGTTTTCAACTGGCTGAAAGATCCCCGGTTTGCGGGAAGTGACACGGTCGATGACGCCGCCTGTTTCCTGCCGGTTGAGATTGCGCGTCACGTCGAGCACGAAGCCGAGCGCCCTGTTGGTGACGAAGGCAAGATCGAGGTCACGCTTGCCGGAGGTCATCGCTTGAGCATTAGCGGCCCTTACGATCCCGAAGCGCTCGTACGTCTGCTCCGGTGCTTGTCGGGATGATCCCGGTTCCCACGAACACGAAGGTTTGGCTTGCGGCCGGCGTGACGGACATGCGTAAGGGGTTCAATGGGCTGTCAGCGCAAACAGAGAAGGTTCTAAAGGCGGCGCCGTATTGCGGTCATCTGTTCGTCTTCCGGGGTCGCCGTGGCGATCTGATCAAGGTGATCTGGTGGGACGGGCAAGGGGCATGTCTGTTCTCGAAGCGTCTGGAGAAGGGACGGTTTGTCTGGCCGTCTGCGAAAGCGGGCAAGGTTGCGCTGACCCCGGCTCAATTGGCGATGCTGCTGGAAGGGATTGATTGGCGCATACCACAACGAACGTGGCGTCCCCTGACGGCTGGGTAAAGTCGTTTCACAGCAAAGGGTTGTCAATTTCCGGGGATTCCCATGCGGGGTGGCGGCTGATAGATTGCCGGCATGCTCGACGACGCTGAGAACCTCCCGAATGAACCTGCCGCATTAAAAGGTCTGGTGGCATCGCTGGCGTCGGAAGTGAAGTCACAGGCGGTGTTGATCGAGAAGCTCCAACACCAATTGGCCGGGATGCGCCAGCATCGCTTCGGGTCGCGCTCGGAGGCTCTGGATCAACTGGCGTTGACGCTGGAAGACGAAGAGATTGCGGCGTCCGCGCAGGAGCCCGCGTCAGACGATGCAAATGCAGATCAATCTGCAGCGCCAAAAGACAAGCCCAAACGTAAACCGCTGCCCGGTCATCTCCCACGCAACGAGACAACACTGTCGCCGGGCGATGCCTGTGGGGAATGCGGCGGTGCGCTCAAAACGCTTGGCGACGATGTCACCGAGGAACTGGAATATGTCCCCGGACGTTTTGTCGTGAACCGGATTGTTCGCCCGCGCATGGCCTGCACCTGCTGTGAGACGTTCCATCAGGCAGCCCTGCCGTCGCGGCCGATTGAGCACGGGCGGCCCGGTCCTGGCCTACTGGCCCATGTGCTGGTCAACAAGTACGCCGATCATTCGCCTTTGTACCGGCAAAGTCAGATATTCCAGCGCGAGGGGATCGATCTGGACCGCTCCACCCTGGCCGATTGGGTTGGCAAATCCACGGCTCTGTTGGAACCTTTGGCGGACGCCGTCGCGCGCCATGTTTTAAAGGGACAGGCCCTCTTCGCCGATGATACGCCGGTAAAAATGCTGACCCCAGGCTCCGGTAAAACCAGGACCGCGCGGCTTTGGGCCTATGTCCGCGATGAACGACCCTGGGCCGGAGAGGCGCATCCTGCCGCATGGTATCAGTTCTCGTCCGACAGGAAGGGCGTTCGCCCGCGCGAACATCTAGCGGACTTCACGGGCTTCATGCATGCCGATGGCTATGCGGGGTTCAATGACCTGTACCGCACGGGCAAGGTGACGGAAGTGGCCTGCATGGCCCATATCCGACGCAAGTTCGTCGATATCCACAAAGCTCAGGGATCGGCGATTGCCGAGGAAGCCATAAAACGTATCGCCACACTCTATGGCGTCGAGAAGGAGGTTCGGGGCCAATCGCCGGATCAACGGGTGAAGATCAGGCAGCGCCAATCAAAACCAATCTTCGACGACCTGGAATCATGGCTGCATGCCCAATTGACCCGGATACCCGGCAAATCACCCTTAGCCGGTGCTATTCGCTACGCCCTGACCCGCATGAAGAAGCTGCGACCATATCTAGATCACGGCTTTCTTGAACTCGACAACAATACCGCAGAGCGATCCATGCGGCCCATCGCCCTGGGGCGGAAGAATTATCTCTTCATGGGGTCCGAGGCCGGCGGCAAATCAGCCGCCATCGCCTATACGCTGATCGAGACAGCAAAACTCAATGGCGTCGATCCGCAGGCCTGGCTAACCGACACGCTAGCCTGTATCGCCGACCATAAAATCAATCGGATCGACGAACTGCTCCCCTGGCGTTACGCTCAAACCTGAGCGTAACAGTCCAACGTCATCATAGGCAGGGCTGCTTTACCGGACGCTCACCCATGAACTGGCCCGGGCCGGTGCCTTGATGCAGGTCGCCGAGGCGGGCCAGGGTTTCGCCTTTGCGGGTTACCACCGACACGCGCGGGCCGAGATTGGGCACGTCCTTGTTGACGTTCATGCCCGGCCCCAGTTCACCGACATACATCAGGGGGTCCGTGCCGTGCCCCATGCAGAGGCCGCAAGGGCGATGCATGTTGAACCATTGTGCTTCGTACTTGCCGTTGCCGTCGAAGACCTGGACGCGGTGGTTTTCCCGGTCGGCGACATAGACCCAGCCATCCGCATCGCAGCAGATATTGTGCGCGATATTGAACTGGCCTTCGTCCGTGCCCGGCTCGCCCCAGGAGAACAGCAGCTTCCCATCCGGCGAATATTTATGCACCCGCGAATTGCCGTAGCCGTCCGAGACGTAGATATCGCCCTGCGGCGACTGGGCGGTATGGGTGCAACGGTGAAACGGATCGCCAGACATATAGGGCGCGGGCTTGCCCGCCATGCCCAAGGTCATCAGCACTTTGCCGTCCAAGGTGCAGTGCCGCACGGTGTGGTCGCCGTCGTCGGTGCAATAGAGTGTTTGATCCGGTCCGACCTCAATCCCGTGCGCCCGGCTGAAAATATCCTCGCCCCAGGAGCGCAGGAAATTGCCCTCGCGATCGAAAACGATCACGGGATGTTCGCCGCGATTAAAGACATAGACGTTGTCATTGGCGTCGACGGCCACCGCAGCCGCGTCCTGGAACGACCAGCCATCCGGCAGCTTCGCCCAGTCCATCTCGACCCGATAGGTAAACTCGCCACTGCCCAGAATCGTCGTCATGTCTTCCTCCCCTATTTCTATTTCCGAACCTTACGTCGGAATTTTCACGTCCTTCAACTCTACGACTGTAGGACGGACATGCGTCTCGATGAAATCGACCAACGCGTCGCTGAGGATTTGGTGAATGCGCTCGCCCTTCTCGCGCGTCGCCAGGGACGCGCTGCCGGCGATGCCCTGCGTCGCTTCCGTCGAGCGGCGCATATCGCCATCGGTGCGCGGTACATAGGCGCTGTCCCCATCGAAAGGCGGTTCCATCGGTTTGTGCGACAGGGTGAAGCGGCCCGGCTTGTGCTCGGCATCCACCGCCAAGGACATGTCAACCAGTTCGGGGTTGCGATACAGCGTGTATGCCGTTTCGGATTCACCGGCATGGCCGAGCCCACCTTCCGCCGCGTCGCAGACATCGTGGACGGCCGACTTCGCCATCAGCCCGGCATCGGCAACCGCTGCAAAGGCACCGGTCTGGAAACGTAGTTTCGATACCGCCATTTCCATCGGCGGCAGGTTCGCGGCCCGGTTACCATTGATAAACACAAGCTTCTTGAAGCCGTGATAGACCAGCGATTCCCCGATATCCATGCAGACCTGCACCAGCGTATCGGCGCGCAAGGTGACCGTGCCCGGATAAGCCATGTGATGCGGTCCCCAACCGTAATGCATCGGCGGCGCGATCAGCGCATCGGCGCGCTCCGCCGCCCCCTCCGCCATACCGACGGCCCAGCCGGTATCGACGTAGAGCGGCAGATGCGGTCCATGCTGCTCCGTCGCGCCGACCGGTATCAGCGCGATGTCGGAACGCTTCAGATAATCGGCGATCTCCGGCCATTTCAGTTCGTGAATCCAGCGGCTTTGCATACTCATAAGCTGCCCTTGTGATGTGATGGGGCCAACAGTATCGCGTTATCGACGCTGTAGAGTCACGCTCCCCGCAAAACCCGTTTCGTGAATGGCCATCGAAGCATCGCCAGTGATATCTTCGCGAGCCCGGCATCCGCAGTACAGGACACCATCATGACCGCTCAACTGACCCGCCTTCTCGACATCATGGCGCAGCTTCGCGACCCGGAAACCGGCTGTCCGTGGGACGTGGAGCAGACCTTCGCGACCATCGCGCCCTATACCATCGAGGAGGCCTACGAGGTCGCCGACGCGATCTCCGAGGGGGACATGGCGGGGCTGCGCGAAGAACTGGGCGACCTGTTGCTGCAGGTCGTGTTCCACGCGCGCATGGCGGAAGAGGACGGGCAATTCGACTTCGACGCGGTTGCCGGCGCTATCGCCGACAAGATGGTGCGCCGCCATCCGCATGTTTTCGGCGATACAACGTTCGACGACGAGGCGGCGCAAAAAACCAACTGGGAAGCCCACAAATCGGCGGAACGCGCAACGAAGGCAGAACAGTCGGGACGCCGGCCAAGCGTGCTCGACGGGGTGCCCAGCGCCATGCCAGCGTTGATGCGCTGCGAGAAGATTGGCAAACGCGCGGCACGGGTCGGCTTCGAGTGGCCCGATGTCGGCGGCGCGCTGGATAAGCTGGACGAAGAGCTGGGCGAACTGAAGGCGGAGATTGACCATGGCGACGCCGCCCGCCTGACCGACGAAATCGGCGACGTGCTGTTCAGCGTCGTCAATGTCGCGCGGCATCTGCGCATCGACCCGGAGGCGGCATTGCGCCACGCCAACACCAAATTCGAACGGCGATTTCACGCTGTCGAGAACAGCTATGCGGCGGATGGCAAAGATATCGCCGATGCCAGCCTCGAGAATATGGAAGAACGCTGGCAGTCGGCGAAGACAGGCGAATAATATTTAGACCCTCAAAGCGTGCTCGCCGACTGCAACAGAATGGTGAGTATGGTAATCGGCACGAGGATACGCAGCAGCCAGAGCCATGCATCGCCAAGACGGCTTCCAGCGAGATCCGCCTCGTGCAGAGAGTCCGACCGCTTTAAGCGCCAGCCGACGAATACCGCGACCAATACGCCGCTAATCGGCAGCAAGAAATTCGAGACGCCGGCATCGATCGCGTCGAGGATGCCGTGCCGGCCGATCTGAATATGGGCCAGCATGCCGAAGCTCATGGCCGATGGTATTCCGACGGCGAATACCACAGCCCCGACAGCAGCCGAGGCGGTCCACCGCCGCAACTTCAAACGATGCACGGCCACCGATACCGGCACCTCCATCAGCGCGACCATCGAGGTGAATGCCGCCATGGAAAGCAGCGCAAAGAATATGGCGCCGATCACTCTGCCTCCAGGCATATCGAGAAACACCTGCGGTAAGGTGATAAAGGCCAGTTCCGGTCCCGCCGTGGGGTCGACGCCGAAGGCAAACACGGCGGGGAAAATGGCAAGACCGGCAACAATGGCAAACAACGAGTCACCAAAGGCGATAGCGGCAGCCGAGGATGGAAGAGAGAACGTCCGCGGCATGTAACTGCCATAGGTCACGAAAATGGCCATGCCAATCCCAAGGGAGAAGAATGCCTGGCCCAGCGCGGCGATGTAGACCGCGGGCTCGCTCAATACCGACCAGTCGGGCGCGAACAGGAAACGCACCCCGGCACCGGCATTGGGCAGAAACAGAGCATACGCGGCGAGTCCCATTATGATGATGACAAGCACCGGCATGAGCCAACGGTTGATGCGCTCGATGCCGCGTTGCACGCCGCCGGCCACGGTGAACATGGCTGCAGCGATCATGGCCGCCTGCCATCCGATAGGTTCACCCGGATCGGCAATAAACTGTTGAAAAAAAGCGCCGAACCCCACTCCCGCCGTCGTCCACAGATTGCCTGACGCGGCACCGATAAAATACTTCAGCGCCCAACCGGCAATGACGGCGTAATAGCTGAGGATCAGAACCGCCGCAGCGACACTGATCCAGCCGAGCCGGCGCCACGGGGTTCCGTTGTCTGCGAATTCAAAGGCCGCCACCGCATCTCCTTGCGCGCGGCGGCCTAGGGAAAGTTCGGCGATCACCAGCGGCAACCCGACCAATGCAATGCATATCAGGTAGAGAAACAAAAAGACTGCGCCGCCGTTCTCCCCGGCCACATAGGAGAAACGCCAGATGTTGCCAAGGCCCACTGCCGCGCCAATGGTCGCCAGCACGAAACCCTGACGCGACCCCCATTGCTCCCTTGAACCCATTTCGGTTCGTTCGCCCCTTTTCAAGGATCTCCGTCGCGACAAACTTAGGCGCCCTCTCGGGGGCCTCGTATGATTTGCATCAATGTCAGGTGCAAAGCGGCAGCATAAAGGTAATCACGACATAAACACGCCATGCGACAAAAGAATTTGGCAGAGGAGAAAAGAATGTCGAGTGAAGGATTACACGCTCCCCGTGAGCGCCTCAGCAAGCAAACGATCGCGATGCATCAGGCCATCGTCTCGTTGATGGAGGAACTGGAAGCAACGGATTGGTACCGACAACGCGCCGACGATTGCGATGATCCGGCACTCAAGGCGATTTTACTTCATAATATGCGCGAAGAAATCGAACATGCATCGATGATCCTCGAATGGCTGCGCCGTCAAAGCGATGACTTCGATAAAGAACTCAAGGAGTATTTGTTCTCAGACGGCGACATTGCCGCAAGCGAACTCGAGGCAACGGGAAAATCCGGTGACTGACGAAACCGTCACAGCGCTGAGAGAAGCACTCGAAGACGAGTACAAGGCGCGGGCGACCTACCGTAAGGTCATCGAGAAATTCGGACCGATCCGTCCTTTCATCAATATCGTCGAAGCGGAAGACCGGCACGCCTCTGCGTTGTTACGCCAATTCGAACACCTCGGCTTGGAACCGCCATGTGACGAATGGCCCGGCAAGATCGAAGCGCCGGCTTCGATCGAAGCCGCCATCGCTCGCGAGATCGAGAATGCCGCAATGTACGATCGATTGCTAAAGGCGGTCGAAGACCCCATGGTCCGCGACGTTTTGCTGAATTTGCAGGACGCATCGCAAAATCGCCACTTGCCCGCTTTCCGACGCTGCCTTGCGCGACAAGGCCGAGGAGCAGAATAAGGAGGCGATACCACTATGACCGACGATCCGATAGATTTCGAGGCAGCGAAACTGGATCCGAGCGCCGTGTTTTCCATACCGGAAGCGGTATTGACGCATCCTAGTCTGAGTGACGAACAGAAAATCGAACTCCTCCGGCGCTGGGAATATGACGCCAGCGAGTTGGCGGTCGCCGAAGAGGAAGGCATGACCGGAGGGGAATCGTCGATGCTTGGCCGGGTCTTACGAGCGCTCGAATCCCTTACGGGAGGGTTCGATACCGAGCATTCGCCGCCCACCAAACTCGGCGGGCTGTCGCGAAAGGATGTGCAACAGGATTGACTCTGAGCCGACCCGTTACGGGACGCGCGAACTAGGCTCGAATGCCTTAACAGCGAAGTGCAGGAAGAAAAAACGAGATCGAGCCACTGGCAATGGGGCGACCGGGAAGCGACCCTCCACGAATTACTCTCAATTATATTGGACTTGACCGGGAAAAGTAGAGTGACTTTTGAACAACCATAAGCACCTAGTCCTTTCCGCCGTATGATTTGCATCAACGATCGGCTGCAGAAAACGGCGTAGCCTCCACCAAATTTTTTAAACTCGGGAGTCCGCAATGCCAAAGCAGGATAACGGCCCACTGGTGCGTGAAGCCGTAGGTGTTTTCGACAGCGCCGAGACACTCGAAGCGGCGGTCGACGAGCTTCAGAGCTCAGGATTCAACCGCGCCGATCTCAGTCTCCTCGCCGGCGAACCTGCCGTACAGGAAAAACTCGGTCACATGTACGATAAGGTCAGCGAACTCGAAGACGACGCGACGGTGCCGCGCGACGCCTACGTCTCCACGGAATCGATTGGTAACGCCGAAGGGGGCTTGATCGGTGGCTTAATGTATATCGGTGCCGTTGCCGCTGCCGGATCGATCGTCGCTTCAGGCGGTCCGCTGGCGGCTGCGATTGCGGGTGCTGCTATGGTCGGTGGCGCCGGCGGTTTGATCGGCGCCATTCTTGCGAATTGGATCGGCGACCATCATGCCGATTACCTACAAGATCAGTTGGACCGCGGCGGTTTGCTTCTTTGGGTCCGCACCTGGAATGAAGCGCAAGAAAAGAGCGCCAGCGATATTCTGACAAAGCATTCCGCGCACGACGTTCATGTGCATGGTTTGCCAAGTGCCTAAGTGAGGCCGTGGAGGCGGCTATTTTGAGGTCCGCTGGCAAGCAGGCCTGATCGGCGCGACCATTTGGCGCTCCTTATTGTTGCTGGATGCTCAAATCGCTACTCTGGCATGAGGCAACGATTTTTAAACGGGTGAGTTCAGGCATGACTACCGCAACATCTGCCATCGCGGAAACCTACGAACGCGACGGATTCGTCTTTCCCATCGATATAGTCAGCGAAGCGGAGGCCAAGGAAATCCGCGCCGACCTCGAAGCCGGCGAAAAGGAACTGGCGGACCGGCCCGACGAGCTGTCGATGCTGCACAGCTATCCTGACCGACTCCTGCCCTCCTTCGACAAGCTGATCCGCAATCAGAAACTGATCGCAGCGGCTTCACAAATCCTGGGACCGGATCTCATGGTCTGGAGCAGCGGTCTCTTCATTAAGGAAGCGAACACGCCCAGCTACGTGACCTGGCATCAGGACCTGACCTACTGGGGACTGGACGACGCGGAAGAAGTCACCGCCTGGTTCGCGCTGTCCCATTCGAACATAGAGAGCGGGTGCATGCGCTTCGTGCCCGGCAGCCAGAAGAAGCAACTCGTGCCGCACGTCGATTCCTTCGCCGAAGGAAACCTGCTTTCGCGCGGGCAAGAAGTTGCGGTCGAGGTCGATGATGCGGACGCGGTCGACGTCATCCTCAAGCCCGGCCAGGCGTCCTTTCACCACGGCCACCTGTTCCACGCCTCCGGCCCGAACAAGACCGGCGACCGGCGCATCGGCGCAGCGATCCGCTACATCAAGCCGTCCATGAAACAACGGTCTGGCGACAAATCCGTCGTCGCCCATGTCGCTGGTGAGGACCGTTACGGCAACTTCACCGTCGCCGACGCGCCAAAGGGACGGCTACTCGAGTCCAATTTCGCACTGTGCCGCACCGACATGGCAATAAAAAGCCGCGTCCTGTACGAAGGCGCCGAACAAAGCGGCGGCAAGCGCTACCGACAGGAGCGCTAACCGCCGCGTATTTTTCGTTACGCCGTCGGGTCGGGGACGAAGCGCAGATACGGCTTCGGCGACCGCCAGCCGTTCGGGTACTTTTCCTTGGCGGCCTCGTCCGATACTGCGGGGACGATGATCACGTCGTCGCCACTCTTCCAATTGACCGGTGTCGCGACCTGGTGATTGGCGGTAAGCTGGCAGGAGTCCAGAACGCGCAGCACTTCGTCGAAGTTCCGGCCCGTGCTCATCGGATAGGTCAGCGAGAGCTTGATCTTCTTGTCCGGCCCGACCAGAAACACGGTGCGGACCGTGGCATTGTTCATCGCCGTGCGGCCCTCAGCGGAATCACCCTCGCTTGCCGGCAGCATGTCGTAGAGCTTCGCGATTTTCAGTTCCGGGTCGCCGACCAGCGGATATTCGACCTTGTGACCTTGGGTTTCCTCGATATCTTTCGACCAGGCGTCGTGATCGCCGACCCCATCGATACTGAGACCGAGAATCTTGCAGTTCCGTTTGTCGAATTCCGGCTTCAAGCCCGCCATATAACCGAGCTCGGTCGTGCAAACCGGCGTGAAATCCTTCGGGTGCGAAAACAGGATGGCCCATCCGTCGCCGACCCATTCGTGGAAATCGATAGTGCCTTGCGTCGTTTCCGCCGTGAAGTTCGGTGCTTCGTCGTTGATCCTTAATGGCATTGATCTACTCCCTGTCTCTGTTCGAGTTCGATACGACACGCCAACTATGACGGTAATTCATAATCTAAACACGTTCCGAACGATTGCAATGCGGATCGGACCACGCACTGAAACGAGCGGTATCGTCCGCTGCTAATCCTGCTGCAGCGGTTCGATCAGGCTGGACGTGTCCCAGCGCTTGCCACCGCGGCGTTGCACATGGGCGTAGAACTGATCGACCACCGCCGCCACCGGCAGCCGCGCACCATTGCGCTTGGCTTCCTCGAAGCAGATGCCGAGATCCTTGCGCATCCAATCGACGGCAAAGCCGAAATCGAACTTGCCCTGCACCATGGTCGAGCCACGGTTTTCCATCTGCCAGGATTGTGCCGCGCCCTTGGAAATCACGGCGAGCACCTTTTCCATGTCGAGGCCGGCACGCGATCCGAAATTCAAGCCCTCCGCGAGACCCTGAACGGCACCGGCGATGCAGAGCTGGTTCACCATCTTGGTGAGCTGTCCGCTACCCGCCTTGCCGAGCAACACGCAAGATTGCGCATAGCTGTCGATCACCGGCTGGGCGCGTTTGAAATCCTTCGCCATGCCGCCGCACATTACCGTCAGCATGCCGTTCTCCGCACCCGCCTGACCGCCGGACACCGGCGCATCGATGAAGCCGACCCCTTTCTTGCGGGCAATGGCATAGAGTTCGCGGGCCACGTCGGCAGACGCCGTTGTGTTGTCGACAAAGACCGTGCCTTTACCCATACCGGCGAAGGCCCCGTCCTTGCCAAGCACGACGCTGCGCAGATCGTCGTCGTTGCCAACGCAGCAAAACACGATCTCCGCGCCCTTGGCGGCCTCGCGCGGGGTCTTTGCGACCTTGCCGCCATGCTGCTTCTTCCACTTCGCAGCCGTCTTGGCAGTCCGGTTGTATACGGTCACGTCGTGGCCGCCCGCCTTCAAGTGACCGGCCATCGGGTATCCCATTACGCCGAGACCGACCCACGCTACTTTCGCCATTTTGCAGTACTCCCTGTTTTAGATGTTTTGATTGCCGCGCATCGTAAGGCAACGAACACCGCAGCTTCAATCGGGCTGTAGTATTTCATTGATGCGGTGCCACAAATCGACGTTCGGCGCGCTGAGCAAGCCGCGCGTCCGCTCCGTCGGCCGATAGGCGGCGCCGTCCTGCCGGGCGACATGTCCGCCCGCCTCGCGATTGATTAGGACGCCGGGCGCATGGTCCCAGGCCCAGAGCCGATTATACAGACGGAATTGCGACGTACTTATCGCCATCGAAGCGAATTCATGCCCCGCACAGCGCATACTTTTTTCGATGGTGAACCGATCCTCCAGGCGCTGCCGCACTCCTGCCCGCCGCTCCTGTGAGATCAGGCCGAAATTGACGCGTCCGATAAGAGGCTCGACCGTGTCGTCGATACGCACCGGGGTGCCGTTCACCCGCGCGCCTGAACCCAACTCGGCGACCGACATCACTTCGTTGACCGGATCGTAGATCCAGCCGAAGCGCGTCTCCCCAGCATTTATATACGCGACCATGACGGCAAAGACCGGCCGGCTCGCCGCAAAATTCGCCGTGCCGTCCACCGGATCGATAATCCAGAGCGGCCCTTCCTCGCGATCAAGCTTGTCCAGCAGGTGCGGCTTGTAGTGTGCCGCTTCTTCTCCGACGACCAGGGCCCCGGGCGTCAGATCTTCGAGCATCCGGGTCAACCGTTCTTCTGCGTCATGGTCGGCAACGGTTACGACGTCGCCCGGCTTCTTCTCCGTCACCTCATGCGCCGCGAGCGAACGGAAGCGCGGCATGATATCCGTCTCCGCCGCCTCACGAATGAAGGCGGCAACGCGTTCGGGATCGGGCGACATCGATAAACCTGTCCAGTGCCCGCACGGGCGGGCGTCCTAAAACGGCAGTGCCGCGTTCACAAACGCGGCACGCCGGAAATACAGCAACCGATCCTGTGATCAGCCGAGCACGCCCATGATGTCGGATTCGTTCATGATCATGAGCGTGTCGTTGCCGATCTTGACTTCGGTACCCGACCACTTGCCGTAAAGAACGCGGTCGCCCTTCTTGACGTCCATCGGCGCCACTGTTCCGTCTTCGGATTTCTTGCCGGGACCGACGGCGACGACTTTGCCTTCCTGCGGCTTTTCCTGCGCGGTATCGGGAATGATAATTCCCCCCGCCGATTTAACTTCCGCCTCGAGCGGCTTCACCAAAACGCGATCCTGCAACGGCCTAATGGACATCTCGACCCTCCTCAATGTTTGTTGTCTCGCGGCCCGGCTGGGGCACGCTCAGAAATTCCTCCCGCGTGATAAAATTCCACGCTGGGCCTGTCAACCACGCACCATCGTCATTTCGCCGAAACGGCTGCGGAAACGCGCCTCATCCGCCTTGTCCAAGATCACGGCAAGGCGGACCTGACCGCCTTCGTCATCTTGCCGCTCTACGACATTGCCATGATCGTAAAGCCACGCAAGCGTCGCTCCTTCCGCACCGTCGATGACCAGTTCGATAACCCGGCTACCGTCGGCGAGTTCGTCTTCAACGCAGGCAAGGAAGGTATCGCACCCCTCCCCCGTTATCGCCGACAACGCCACCATCGCCGCGTTCCGCCGCGCGCGTTCGACAACCGGCGGCCGGTCGGCGACATCGAGAAGGTCGATCTTGTTCAGAACCTCGATTGTGCGCAGCGTATCGTCGAATCCCAATTCGCGCATCACCGTTTCCACGTCGTCCTTTTGCTCCGCCGTCTCGGGATGAGAGATATCGCGGACATGGACGACAAGATCGGCCTCGCGCACTTCCTCCAAGGTCGCACGGAAGGCCGCGACAAGCATCGTCGGCAGATCCGAAATGAAACCGACCGTATCGGACAGGATAATCGTCCGTCCGGATGGCAAATCGAGTTTGCGCATCGTCGGATCCAACGTTGCGAACAGAAGATCTTTCGCGAATACCGTCGCACCGGTCAGCCGGTTGAACAATGTCGACTTGCCGGCATTCGTGTACCCGACCAGAGCGACAATGGGGTACGGCACCCGCTTGCGCGCCTTGCGATGCAGACTGCGCGTCCGGCGCACGGTTTCAAGCTGGCGCTTTATCTTGCCGATGCGTTGGTCGATCAGCCGGCGGTCGATTTCGATCTGGCTCTCGCCAGGACCGCCGAGAAAACCGAACCCGCCGCGTTGCCGTTCCAGGTGCGTCCAACTGCGGACCAACCGCGAACGCTGATAGGACAGCGCCGCCAATTCCACCTGCAATACACCTTCATGGGTGCGGGCACGGGCGCCGAAGATCTCGAGAATCAAACCGGTACGGTCGATCACCTTGGCGTTCAGCGCGCGTTCCAGGTTGCGCTGCTGGACGGGCGTCAATGGCGCGTTGATAACGACAACGCCAATTTCCATCGCACCGATCAAGTCGGCGAACCGTTCGACCAGCCCTGCACCCAGCAGGGTTGCTGGGCGAACACGCGAGATTGTTACGGATTCCGAATGAACAACGTCAAGTTCGATAGCTTGGGCGAGCGCGACGCATTCCGCCAGACGCGCCTCCGGGTCTCTGTCCCGCCCCGGTCCGCCCCGATAGACAGGGCTGAGAATCAGGGCGCGCCCCGTCGCTTCGGGCGATTCTACCCCGGTCAAGGCAACGCCGTCATTCCTCGGCTTCGTCCTCGCGCGCCGGATCGAACAGTTGGACCGGCTGCGCCGGCATCACCGTCGAGATGGCATGCTTGTAGACGAGCTGAGAATGCGCATCGCGCCGCAAGAGGACGCAAAAATTATCGAACCAGGTAATAATGCCCTGCAATTTCACGCCATTAACGAGAAATACGGTTACTGGCAACTTGTTCTTCCGGACATGGTTTAAAAACACGTCCTGGACGTTCTGAGACTTCTCCGATGCCATTTTTTTGCCCCGATCTCTTGTTGTTGGGGTTCGGTTTCATCCTAACCCGTTCTCGTCACGGCCCCGGCCACCGTTACCCATATCCATATATATGGAACCGTACGGTTAAGGATAAGTGCAAATATCGCAAATGTGAACGTTAATTACAGACCGTCGATCAGCCGAACAAGAGCGTCGATGTTCGCGACCCGCAGCCTGGGCGGATGCGTCTCGAACTCAACCGGGTCTGGATCGCCGGCGCTTACCAGCACAGGGACCATGCCGGAGATGTGGGCGATTTCCATGTCGATTCCCGCATCACCCACCATCCAGACATCGTCGGTGGGCGCAAATCCGCTGCCTTCAAGTGCGTGCGCAACCGGTTCGGGTGCCGGCTTGTCGCGCGCCGCGTCGCCCGCCCCGACCAGTTTACCGAAGTATCCGTTCCAACCGAGATGCTGTGCCTCGCTGCGCAGATACCGTCCCGTCTTGTTGCTGATGACGCCGAGATACAGGTCGCGCGACGCAAGCGCCGCGAGGCCCTCGCCCGCACCCGCGCACGGCGTCAGGCTGGTAAGGTGCACTTGCTCATAGGCGTCGTAAAAGATGTCCCGCGCTTTGGTCCACTGATCGCCGAACAGCTCGGGAAAGCTCTCACGCATCGACCGGCGCACGCGCTGACGGGTCTGCTCCAAGGTCCAGGGCTCGACTCCCATCGCCTCGAAAGTCTGCCGCAACGCCTCGTGGATCGTCGGCCACGTATCGACCAGCGTGTTGTCCCAATCGAAGATAAGCGCGCGCGGCGGCGTCATGTCGTTCGCGCCAGTCATGCCGATTTCTCATACCAAGGAGCGATGATAGTAACCCCTAGAGATCGCGAATGCGGTCCGTCGGGTAGGAGGGACGGCGCCGGCGATGCGGGGAGCATCGTCAAGCCGTTCCAACGCCCTCCGACGGGCCGCATTCGCGACCGGAACGGCAGCTTAGCGCGGCTTTCGGACAGCGTCGCGCACGGCTCCCGATGCACCGCATCGCTACGCCGCACGCTTCTTGCCGAAAACCGCGCTAAGTTGTCTCTAGGGATTACTATCATCGCTCCTTGGTATTAAGTCCCGCGCAATAGTCGAGATACCATCCCTGCAGGCGGCCGGACAGAATACCCGGCCCGCCATTGCCGATCACCGTATCGTCGATTTGCACCACAGGCGTCACGAATGATGTCGCACTGCTCACGAACGCTTCGCGGGCCGTTTTCGCTTCCTCGACCGAAAACGGCCGCTCCTCGAACGACAATCCCTCCTCCGCCGCGATGCGAAGCAGGCTCTGCCGGGTAACCCCCCGCAGGATGTCGTGCGTCGCGGGCCGGGTCAGCAATTTTCCGTCCGCGGTTACGATCCAGGCATTCGATGAGGCACCCTCGGTTACATTGCCATCGCCATCGACTTGCCATGCCTCATAAGCGCCCGCTTCAAAGGCTTGCGTCTTGGCCATACAGTTCGGCAGCAGCGATATCGTCTTTATGTCGCAGCGTTCCCAGCGGATGTCTGGGATCGTGATCACCTTGACGCCGTCGCTCAGCTTTTTCTGACTGAGAAAGTCGACCTTTTTTGTCGTCATGACGATCGACGGACGCACACCCTTCGGAAACTTGTGATCGCGCGGTGCCACGCCGCGGGTGACCTGCATGTAGATCAGCCCTTCGGAAACGCCGTTGCGCTCGATAAGTTCGCGCATGACCAGTTCTAGAACCTTCCGGCTCAGCGGTGCTGCAATATTCATCTCCGATAACGAACGGTCCAGACGGTCGAGATGCGGTGCCGCGTCGACCATCCGGTCGTCGATGATCGGGATAACCTCATAGACCCCATCCGCGAACTGGTAACCGCGATCCTCAATATGAACCGTACCTTCATCATGTGGCACATAACGGCCGTTCACATATGCATATCGCGCCATCGGCACCTCCCGCCGGCCGGACTCCAAAAGCCCCGAGACGGCTCAAACTTCTAGTGTGATGATTCTGAAGTTCGCCACTTTGAATGCAGCGAATTTTAGGATCTGAATCACACTAGGTTAAGATAGTTAGTGTGCTGATTCACGCGAAATTCAACCATTTGAATTTCACGATCAGGACACTAGAAAAATTCCAACTGAACCGAAAACAGCTTCTCGACCTTTTTCACCGACTTCGCGGCAGCCAGCAGAATCACATCGTCATTACTCTCGATCATCGTATCGGCGCGCGGGATGATAACCTCCCCATCGCGCACCAACGCGCCGACGATGACGTCCGCGGGCAGATTAGCCTCACGCAAGGTATTGCCGGAGAGCGACGATGTTTCCATCGCCTCCGCTTCGATGATTTCCGCGAAACCGTCAGCCAGCGAGTGGACCGAACGAATACGCCCGCGCCGCACATGCTGCAGTATCGTCGAGACCGTAATAGTGCGCGGACTGACCGCCACGTCAATGCCGAGCGTTGTGATCAATGGCGCGTAGGCCGTGCTGTTGATCAACGTAACAGCGCGTTCCACCCCGTACCGCTTGGCCAGCAACGAGGCCAGAATGTTGGTCTCGTCGTCGTCGGTCACCGCGACAACGGTATCCGCATTCGACACGCCGGCTTCGTCGAGAATTTCGGCGTCGAGCGCATCGCCCAGGATGATATTGGTGCCGGGCAAAGCCTCCGCCACGAGACGGGCGCGCTCCTTGCTAATCTCGATCAGGCGAACCGTCACACCGTCTTCAGCGTCGAGTTCTTCCGCCAGGTACATGCCGATATTGCCGCCGCCGATAATGATGATGCGATGGGCTTCCTCCTCCTCATGACCGAAGGCAGAGAGCGCACGGGCGACATGCCCCGTGTCCGCCACGAAATAAACCTCGTCGCCCGGCAGCATGTGATCGTCGGCACTCGGGATGAAAGGCGCGTCGTCGCGGGTAACGCAGACGACGACTATGCTCAAATCGGGGAACAGTTCAGTCAACTGGCGCAACGGCGTGTTAACAATCGGGCAGGAATCGGTGCACCGCACACCGATCACCCGCACCTTGTCGTCGGCGAGTGGAATCATATCTAGCGTTCCCGGCACCGTCAGCCGCCGACGGATCGCACGTGCGACTTCAATCTCCGGCGAAATGATGACGTCGATCGGAATATTGTCGCGGCTGAACAGGCCGGCCCACACCGGGTTCAGGTAGCTTTGATGGCGCACACGGGCGATCTTCGTCGGCACGTCGAACAGTGAATGCGCGACTTGGCAGGCAACCATGTTCACCTCGTCGGCGAACGTCACCGCGATCAGCATGTCCGCATCCGCCGCACCGGCCCGTTCCAGTGCATCGGGCTGCGACGCATGTCCGACGAACGCCTGCACATCCAGGGAATCGTTGATTTTGCCGATCAGTTCCGGCGATTGGTCGATGACCGTAACATCGTTGTTTTCCAACGACAGATAGCGCGCGATGTTAAAGCCGACCTGCCCGGCGCCACAGATGACCACCTTCATGAAACACCAGCCTTGCGTGTCCGGACTTCGTTCTGGATACCCAGCAGCTTCAACTTTCGATGCAAGGCGGCGCGATCCATCCCCACGAACTCCGCCGTGCGGCTGATATTGCCGCTGAAGCGGGTCATGTGAAACAGCAGATACTCGCGCTCAAACGCCTCGCGCGCATCGCGCAACGGCTGATTCATAACGTCAGGCGCCTTCTCCCAGCGCATGACATCGGGTGCGTCCTGCCCGATCGCCGTCAATACGGCGTCGGACCGAACCTCGCCGCCGGCCGGTACATTCAGGAGCAGACGCTCGAGAACGTTTATCAGCTCCCAAACATTGCCGGGCCACTCGTACGCCTGCAGTGCGGCGAGCGCATCGTTCGCCAGCAGGCAGGTCGACCGGCCTTTCGCGCGGCACAGGCGCTCCGTCAATTGCTGTGCCAGCTCGGGAATGTCCTGGCGGCGCGCCTGTAGCGCTGGGACCGGCACAGGAACGACATTCAAGCGATAGAACAGATCCTCGCGAAACCGGCCTTCCTCAATTTCATCGCGCAGATTGCGGCTCGTGGTCGCCAGAACACGGACGTCGACTTCGACCTCGGTATCGCCACCGACCCGCGCGAAGTGCTTATTTTGCAGAACCCGCGCGATCTTGCCCTGAGTTTCCATCGGCATGTCCGCGACTTCGTCGAGCAGCAGCGTTCCCGCATGCGCTTCCTCAAGCACGCCGATCCGGCGTGGCCCGCCGCCCTCGGGCTCCGCGCCGAACAAGGCGGTCTCGACACTTTCAGGCTGCAGGCTGGCGCAGTTCAGCACGACGAACCGTCCATCCTTCCGTACCGATTGGTTGTGCAGTATACGCGCGACAACGCCCTTACCGGCGCCCGGTGGACCGGAAAGAAGGATCCGGCTATCGGTTGGCGCAACCTTATCGATCGTCTGGCGAAGCTGCATGATCGCAGGCGACTCGCCGATCAGGTCGTCGACACGGTCGACGGCGCGCTCCTGCAGCTCGACATTTTCCCGCCGCAGCCGCGCCTCTTCCACCGCCCGCCCGACCGTATGCAGTAACACATCCGTCTTGAACGGCTTGGAGATAAAGTCGTAGGCGCCCATCTTGGTCGCGGACACCGCCATGTCGACGGTGCCGTGCCCGCTTATCATCACGACCTGTTGATTCGGATTGTCGCGGCGCATGATCTCCAGCATCTGGAGCCCGTCGTGTTCGCTATCGCGCAACCACACGTCGAGGATAACCAGACTCGGCTGCCGAGCCGCAACCGCCGCAAAGGCGTCGGCGCTATTGGCGGCCTGCCGGGTTTCATACCCTTCATCTTCCAAGATGCCGGCGATGAGCTGACGAATATCGTCCTCATCATCAACGATCAGAATTTCATGCGCCATCGCTGCTCGCTTGCTCTGTCCTGGCCGGTTCCGCCTCCCCGCGATCGATCACGGTGTCGGGAAATACAAGGCTGACCCGCGCACCACCCTCGGCACCGTCCTCCAGCAACAGACGCCCTTTATGGTCTTCCATGATCTTTCTGACAATAGCCAAACCCAGTCCAGTTCCCTTCGCCCGCGTCGTAACATAGGGCTCGGTGAGGCTCTCGCGGTCTTCGGCCGGCAGGCCAATACCGTTGTCACACACCGTAATGGCGCACTCACCGTCGGTATGGCGAAGCTCAAGTGCTATTTTCCCCGGCTCGTCATCGTTGCGCCCTTCGATCGCATCGGCGGCATTCTGCAACAGGTTTGTGACCGCTTGGCTGATCTGACGGCCGTCGCAGTTCAAAACCAGCGGCGTGTCCGGGAGCGTTTCTTCATAGGCAATCGCGCGATGCGTATTGCGTTGCAGGAAAACGGCCTGACGGCACAGCTCGCTAATACTCTCCGGCCGAAATACAGGGGCCGGCATGCGGGCAAAACTGGAAAACTCATCGACCATCCGGCCGATGCTCTCGACCTGCCGCACAATTGTTTCGATACAGGTCTGAAACACTTCGGCGTCGTCGGGAACCTGCTTCAGATAGCGCCGTTTAAGCCGCTCCGCAGATAGCTGTATCGGTGTGAGGGGATTTTTGATCTCGTGTGCAATACGACGTGCGACATCCGCCCAAGCGGCCTTTCGTTGCGCAGACAGGAGCGCGGAAACATCGTCGAACGACACGACGAAGCCTTTGATTTCATCGTCCGAGCGCATGGCACCGACGCGCACCAGCAAGGTGCGCGATTCCGCACCGCGTGCTATGGCGACCTCCTGCTCAAGAATCCGGTCGCCGCCAAGATGCCCCGCTTGGGCCAGCAGTTCGCGAAACTCCGGCGCGACCTCCGCCAATGGCTCCCCTTGCATATGATCGAGCTCAATCCCCAGGAGCTGCGACGCGGATCGGTTCGGAAGGGTGATCCGGCCCCCCGCATCGAGACCGACCACGCCGGCTGAAACGCCGGAGAGCACCGTTTCAGTGAAGACCCGCCGCGCATCGATCTGCTGGTTGGCTTCGATCAATTCACGGCGGTTTTGTTCCAGATCTCCGGTCATGCGGTTGAAGGCGCGGCCGAGCGTATCAACCTCGCCACCGGATGCACTATCGACGACCACGCGCGCGGACAGATTGCCCGCGCGCACCTTCTCTGTTGCCGCGATCAGCGCACTAACCGGCCGCGACATGCTGGTGGCAAAGTTCAAGCCGACCCAGACCGCCGCCAGCAACAGCAGCAGCGCGACGACGACGAAGATCAGGGCGAACGAGATCTGCAAATCCGCCCGGTTGAGTTCGAGCCGCTCGAATTGCGCGACCGCGCCCTTGGTGCGCTGGCTATGGCCGAGCACGACCGGATCGACATACCGTCCGACATATAGATAGCTGTCGCCGAAATTGCTGAGCCGAATCAGCGCCCGCACCCGATCCTCGCTGCCACTGGTCAGGACGGCAACTTCCCCAGACAACGCAGTTTTGAATGCCTCGCGCGGTACCGGCTCGAACTCCAGGGCACCGGTCAGCCCTGAGCGCGCAATGACATCGCCACTGCCGGTGAAGACGATAGCCTCCGTCAGCTGGCGCACCCGTGCCTGAAGATTGACTGCCGAAATCAGACGTTTTTGATTGCGCTGCAGCCCGAAGGCCTGATTGTCGAGATCCCTCGCCATGCGCAGCGCATCGGCCACGATATTCCGCTTATGCTCCTCGAGATAGGCATCCGCGACCGCTTCCGACTCCTTCAGCGCGGTACGGATTTTGTCGCTGAACCACGATTCAAGGCCGAAATTGAAAAACAGGGCGGAAAATACCGCCACGATAATTGCCGGCGCGACGGAAATCAGGCCGAAGAGCTGTGCCAGCCTGACATGCAACTGCGACCCGGCCGAGCCACGCCGGCGCGCGCTCCAAATTTTAACGACCCGGTGCGCGACGACAAAACCGAGCAGCAACAGGATAACCAGGTCAATGTTGAGCAGGATAAGGATCGACGGCGCACCGGGCCCGAGCGTGGATTGCGTAAAAACCGCATAGGTGGCGATGCCCGCCGCCGCCGCCGCGACGGAGAGCGAAATCGCGAAGAAACGCGCTAGCCTTCTTCGCGACGACCATGAACCGAGCAAACGAAGCACCCGGCGGGCCGAAGTCTCAGCAGGGTCGAGAGCAGTCATTCCACAGTAAATCCGCTGCAATTGCGGAAGGGCGCTGTCCAAGTAGAAAGGCGCATTCAGCCTCTATTTTACGCCGCGTACAATTTGGATGTCCAACTCGCGAATTTTCTTGCGCAGCGTGTTCCGATTCAGGCCGAGCAACTCGGCCGCTTTTATCTGGTTGCCTCGGGTCGCAGCAAGGCACAAGGAAATGAGCGGTCGCTCGACCTCGCGCACGACCCGGTCGTGCAATCCGGGCGCGGGCAAGGCGTCTCCATGCGCATCGAAATAGGCCTGAAGGTGGCGCTCGACAGAGTCGGCGAGGTTCTCGCTCTCCGGCGACGAAACCAGAGGCTCCCCCGTAGCGGTATCGGCGAGTTCCGCTTCGATCGCGTCGAGTCCGATCCGCTCTTCACTGTAAAGCGCCGCCAAACGGCGAATAAGGTTTTCCAGCTCGCGGACATTGCCGGGCCAGCGATGCGTTTTCAATCGCGCCACGGCGTCCGAGTCGAGCGACTTGGCCGGCAATCCCTCTTCTTCCCCCTGACTGAAGAAGTGACGAACAAGATCTGGAATGTCTTCGGTTCGCTGGCGCAAGGGCGGAAGGCGCAGCGGCACAACATTCAGTCGATAGTATAAATCCTCGCGAAACAGACCCTGCGAAACGATCTGGCGCAGATCGCGATGCGTCGCGGCAACGATGCGCACATTGGTCCGGATGGCGGCCCGGCCGCCGACAGTCGTAAAGGTCCCGTCCTGCAGCACTCGTAACAACCGCGTTTGCGCCTCAAGCGGCATGTCGCCGATTTCATCCAGGAACAGCGTGCCACCATCGGCTTGCTCAAAGCGCCCGGTCGTCCGGCTCGCCGCACCGGAGAACGCCCCCTTTTCATGCCCGAACAGCTCGCTTTCGATCAGTTCCCGGGGAATTGCCGCCATATTGATCGCCACGAACGGCCCGTTGCGGCGTTTTCCGTAATCATGCAAAGCCCGGGCGACCAACTCCTTACCGGTTCCCGATTCGCCGGTGACCAAGACGCTGAGATCGGTTCCCACCAGCCGCGCCAGTACACGGTAGATATCTTGCATTGCGGGCGACCGGCCAATCAGCGGCAGATTGTCGTCGTCGCCTTCGCCATTTTCCTCCGCGCGGCGCGGGGCGGCACGTTCCGTCAGGGCACGTCGCACGACGCGGATCAATTCGTTCAAGTCGAACGGCTTGGGCAAATATTCGAACGCACCGCGCTCATTCGCCTTGACGGCCGTCATCAGCGTGTTTTGCGCGCTCATCACGATAACCCGGAGATCGGGACGGATCTTGCGGATTCGCGGCAGCAGGTCGAGACCGTTCTCGTCCGGCATGACGACATCGGTAATCACGATATCGCCGATACCCTCGCTGACCCAGCGCCACAGGGTCGCCGCATTCCCGGTCATCCGGACATCGTAGTCCAGACCGCCCAGCGCGCGGCTCAGTACCGTCCGAATGGCCCGGTCGTCATCGGCGATCAGAATGGTCGCGCCGTCTGCGCTTGCGGTATCAGACATCAGCGCCGTCCATCATCGGCAGCATCACCCGGAACACCGTGCGGCGATGCTGCGTTTCTAAATCGATGACACCGCCATGATCGCCGACGAATTTTGCCACCAGCGCCAGTCCCAACCCACTGCCACCAGGCTTGGTCGTGATAAACGGGTCAAACAGATGGCCGCGCAAATCATCAGGCACGCCAGCGCCGTTATCCTGAATACGCACCACAAGCGGCACCCTCACCTGACCGTCGCCGCTCGGCGTGGCGATACTGACTCCTTGCTGGTAGGCGGTGGAGATCACCACTTCGCCATCCGCTTCGGGCGCCGCCTCGACCGCATTCTTGACCAGGTTAAGGAATATCTGGATGAGCTGGTCCCGGTCGCCGAAGGCGGGGGGTAGCGACGGATCGTAGGCCTCGACGAAACGAACGCCGGTGCCGAAACCGTTCTGCGCCAGACGCACCACATGGTGCAGCACTTCGTGAATATTGACCGCACGGCGCTCGATCCGGGGGTTGTCGGTGAACATCTCCATCCGATCGACCAGCGCGCAGATCCGGTCGGTTTCCTCGATAATCAGCCGGGTCAGTTCGCGATCCTTCACGTCACTGGTCTGCTCAAGCAGCTGCGCGGCACCGCGAACGCCGGATAGGGGGTTCTTGATTTCGTGGGCGAGCATCAAGGCCATAGCACTCACCGACCGGGCAGCGCCGCGATGGGTCAGCGAGCGGTCGATACGGCCGGCAATGGAACGCTGCTGCAGGGTAATCACGACGCACTCCGGACGATCCGGTATCGTCGCAGCGTCGATCGTCACGACATGTTCGCCGATCCGCGGCGTCTTCATCTGCACGTCGTATTGCGACATGCTGTTGCCCGTCGCCCGCACCTTCCCGATCAACGCCAAGACGGGACTGTCCACCGGTATGACCGACTCCAGAGTGGCACCCAGTAACGCCGTCATGCTCGTCTGAAAGAACTGTTCGGCCGCGAGATTGAGATAGACGATCTCGTTCCCCGCGCCGACGACGAAGACGGGATCGGCCAGGGCGTTAAGTATCGCCGGCGGCGGCGCTTCCTGGTCCGGGGCAATCTCGGCAACCGACATATTAGGCCGCGATCCGATCTATCGATCGGCGATAAAAGTCCGCGACGGCTTGCGAAACCTGGGCCGGATCTTCCAACCGGTAGACATCACTTCGAAACGCAGAAGAGTCCGGCAACCCATTAGAATACCAGGAAATATGCTTTCTAAAATCTCGCGTTCCCCGGTACGTACCGTGATGTTCGAGCATGGCTTCGAAATGATCCAGCACGATCGCCATCTGATCGTCGAGCGACGGCGCGGACACAGTCTCTCCCGCCGCCAGATACCGGATCGCCTGCCCGATAATCCAGGGCCGCCCGCAGGCGCCACGCCCAATCATCACACCATCCGCACCGGACTGCGACAGGCACGCGGCGATGTCGTCCAGTTCGACGATGTCGCCATTGGCGATCACCGGTAAGCGTACAGCCTCCTTAACCTTACGGATGAACCGCCAGTCGGCTTTGCCGCGATAGCGCTGCGCACGCGTGCGGCCGTGCACGGTCACCATCTGGATACCGCTCTGCTCGGCGATCTGCGCCAGACGCGGCGCGTTGCGCTCATTCTCGTCCCAGCCCGTACGCATTTTCAAGGTCACCGGGATATCGACCGCGCCGACCACGGCCTCGAAAATCTCCGCGGCCCGGCACTCGTCGCGCATCAGGGCGGAACCCGAAAGCTTGCCGACCACCTTCTTCGCCGGACAGCCGAAATTGAGATCGATGATATCCGCGCCATCATCCGCACAAAGCCGCGCAGCATCCGCCATGATGTCGGGATCGTGCCCCGCGAGTTGCACCGCCATGACCGCGCCGTCCGCGGCGCGCGACGCCTTCTTGCGCGACTGCGCCGTCTGCAGGACAGCCTCGCGGCAGGCGATCATCTCCGACGTTTCCATGCCCGCCCCCAACTGTCGCGCCAGCCGGCGAAACGGCAGGTCGGTCACGCCGGACATCGGCGCCAGCAGCACCGGCGTCTCCAACGTTATGGGACCAATTTGAATGCTCATATTTTATGCACAATAATTACTGCACTAATTTTGTGCATAATACGAATTTGCTGCCGCAACGCAACCGGATTGTTCGTTGGCGCTATCCGACCAGGACGTCGGTGACGAATTTCACGCCGGGATAGCCAAGGGTCAGCATCAGATAGGCGATCAGGACGTAGCGCGCCGCGCGCCGGCCGCGAATGCCGGTCCGGAAATGCGCAACCAGCAGGACGCCGATCACGACAAATGCAATAACCGACAACAATATCTTATGGGTGAACACGAACAGATCGCCCGTCTCGAGATACTGCGATGCCATGCCGGTCGCGAGACCAAGGCCGAGCACGACTTCGGTCGCGATCAGAAATCGTACCTGCATCAGCTCCGCCGCAGCGACCGACGGCAGCAGCGCCGTCAGCCGTGTCGGCCGCCTGCCCTTCATCGCGCGCTCCTGCAGGAACACGGCAACCCCGGCCACGGCCGCCACCGTCAGTAACGCATAGGTCAGCACCGAAACCGCGATATGCGCTTCGATCCAGGCCAGGGGCGCATCCGCCGACATCGGCCGGCCCGGCGCCCGGGACCAGACAACCGCAATCAGCCCAAGGAGCACGAGGTAGGGCATCAGCAACGGCGCCAGCCGCCAGACCTCACGCGTCGCAAGCGACAGAATGGCATACAACGCCATGCTGGCGGCAATCGTCACCCACAGGGCACTCGACAGGCCGGTCCGCCATTCTCCGGCCAATTGCACGAAGCTCCACGCGGCCGGCCCGGCGAGTGCTACCGCCGTCACCAGCCAAAAAATCGTATCGCGCGCGGCCGTACGCCGGTATCCGACGATCGCGGCCGGCACCAGCGCCATCAGCGCCGAAAGGTTGAACAGCATCGCGTTTTCCATGCCTTGGCTTATATCCCATCCCGATAAAGGCCGCCACGCCCACTGTTGCATAGCACGAGGATCGGGCTTATGACGCGGGCATAGCGTGGCATCCAATCGGTTAATCGTGCGGGGACAAATGGCAAGCACCTTGGCGCTGATTGTCGCAGGCGGCCGCGGCGTAAGAGCCGGCGGCGGACTGCCCAAGCAATACAGGCCGTTGGGCGGCATTCCGCTGTTGCGGCATACCGTTCGCCGTTTTGCGCAACATCCGCAGATCGACGGCATCTGCGTCGTCATCCATCCCGACGACCGGGCGCTCTACGTCCAAGCCACGGAAGGGTTCGATCTACTCGATCCCGTTAATGGCGGCGCAACGCGCCAGGAGTCCTGCCGCAACGGGCTGGAGGCGCTGGCGGCGCACGCCCCCGCCAACGTCCTTATCCACGATGCCGCGCGGCCCTTCGTCGATGCCGGCACGATCAGCCGGGTCATCGGCGCCCTGTCGGAGACCGCGCCGGCGGCGATTGCAGCCGTTCCCGTTGCCGATACATTGAAACGGGCGGACGCTGAGAATCGGGTTTGCGACACCGTCGACCGCACCGGCCTCTGGCGCGCGCAGACCCCGCAGGGGTTCCGGTACGGCAAAATTCTGGCGGCCCATCAAGCGACCGAAGGGCAGAACCTCACCGACGACGCCGCCGTAGCGGAAGCGGCCGGGCTGCCCGTGATGTTGACCCAAGGCAGTGCGGAGAACATCAAAGTGACCACACCAGAAGACTTTTCGCAGAGCGAGCAGACGCTGCAGACTGCAGCAGCAGATTTCCGGACCGGAACTGGCTTCGATGTCCATCCCTTCGAGGACGGCGACCACGTCATGCTGTGCGGCGTCGCGGTGCCGCATACGCGGGGTCTCGCGGGACATTCGGATTCGGATGTCGGCCTGCATGCGCTGACCGACGCGCTGCTCGGCACCATCGGGGCCGGCGACATCGGCAGCCACTTCCCGCCCAGCGATCCGCAATGGCGCGGGGTCGATTCTAGGGTTTTCCTCAGCCATGCCGCGGATTTGGTGACACAGCGCGGCGGCACGATCCGTCATGTCGACCTCACCCTGATCTGCGAAGCGCCCAAGGTCGGACCGCATCGCGAGGCCATGCGCACCCGCCTCGCCGAACTGCTGTCGATCGATATCGAGCGCGTCAGCGTGAAGGCCACGACAACCGACGGGCTGGGCTTCCTGGGCCGCGGCGAAGGCATCGCCGCCCAGGCCGCAGCGACCGTCCTGTTCGCCTGAGCGTCTTGCCGAGCCCTCTTCCCTGGTGGCATCCCGCCCCTCTGCTGGCGACGTGGTTTGGCATCGGCCATCTGCCAAAGGCGCCTGGGACCTGGGGGTCGCTCGCGGCCCTGCCCTTTGCCTGGGCGCTTTCGATCTGGGGCGGTCCCCTGATCTTAGCCGCTGCGGCGGTGATCGTGTTCGCTTTAGGCGTCTGGGCGGCAGAACGCCTGGAACGCGCCGGTGGCGACAAGGATCCGGGCCATGTGGTCATCGACGAAGTCGCCGGCCAATGGCTGACCCTCGCGGCGGTGCCGGCCGATCCCATCCTGTATGGGCTGGGCTTCGTCCTCTTCCGAGTCATGGATATCACCAAGCCGTGGCCGGCGAACTGGCTCGACCGCAATATATCGGGCGGGCTCGGGGTCATGCTGGACGATATCGCCGCCGGCGCTTACGCTGGCATCGCGCTTTACCTGATAGCGGAATATTTACTGTGAGCCCGACCTTACAAACAGACCTGACGGATCGCGCAGCGGCGATCCTGGATCTCTACCGCGCCGAGAACCTAATGATCACAACCGCGGAATCGTGCACCGGCGGCCTGATCGCCGCCTGTCTGACCGAGATCGCGGGATCCTCCGCCGTCGTGGACCGCGGCTTTGTGACCTATTCGAACGAGGCGAAGAACGAAGCGATTGGCGTCGATATGGCGCTGATCGAAACCCATGGCGCGGTCAGCAATGAAGTCGCCGGTGCAATGGCGGCCGGCGCTCTGGCGCATTCTAGGGCCGGTGCTGCGGTATCGGTTACCGGGGTCGCAGGGCCGGGCGGCGGCACGGCCGAGAAACCGGTCGGTTTGGTCTATATCGGCGGCGCCCGTCTCGGTCAGCCACCGCTCGTCGAACGGCACCTGTTCCAGGGCGACCGCAGCACGGTCCGGCACGATACGGTCATGGCGGCGTTCGCGATGCTGGAAAAACTGACGACGTTGAAAAAAATCGGCTAGACGGCTTCGGTCGCGAATAGAGCGGCCAAGTCGGCAAGCGGATGCCCTGCCCTTTCGCCGTAGGTCGACATGCAGGTTTCCCAGGAATTGAACACATCGATAAATTCGCTGGGGTGCTGCAAGGGTACGCTTTGCAACGACCGCAGGCGGCGGACTGCCTCATCCGGTTCCGCCGTGGTCGTATCCTCCAGCACCTGATCGATATAATTCAGGCGGCCGCGATGAAATGCGAACACCGCCAGCATGATCCCGGCGACCTCCGCCGTACGCGCACCGTTGCCGAGATTGAAATCGACCTTGTCGAACAGGATGACACGGGCCTGTCCTTCGATAAAAAGGCAGACGCGCGGACGCTCCTCCTCCTGGTTTCGATTCCATCGTGCGAACAGCAGCACGTTCTTCGGCTTCAGAAGGGATTCCGGCCCGAGCGCTTCAAGCACGCGCTGGCTGGCGAAAAACGTATCGAGCGCGGCCGGGCGTTCGATACGGTGCAGCGTCACCGTCTCCGTTGCGACGTCACCCAAAATCTCCACGCCAGCATTGGACAGCGCCCGTTCGATTGCCTCCAACGTGCTGGTGCGCGGATCGCCGACGCCGCGCTCGATATTGTTCAGGGTCGCCAGCGAAATGCCCGCAGCCTTCGCCAGCTCGCTTTGCTTTGCGTTGATGATCGCCCGGGCGGCGCGGATCTGTGATGATGAAATCACGGCTGAAATCCCAACCGGCAGCGCTCTGCGACGCCTCTATTCGATTAAATTAGCACTGATGCCTAATCTACTAGGTCTAACATGCTTTGTCACGGTCACTGAGCCCATATCTTGTGTATTCGAAATAAATCGCCGCAACGGATAGAGGTAGCGGATCTGAACATTTCGCCAGCGTATCATTTTGACTACATCCGTAGTCGGACAACGCGGTGAATTTCGAATAAGGCGTTTTCAACCGTACAAAGATGCCGCACGCTCCTCGAAGGCGCGGACCATTCGGCGGACGGCTTCGCCGAAAAGCATTTCGATCAGACGCTGCATGATGCGGGACTTGAATTCGAAATCGACATAGAAGTCGAGTGTGCAATGATCAGACTCTATAGATCGAAATTTCCAATTGTTGTTCAGATATTTGAATGGTCCATCTTGATACGAAACATCAATTGTCATGTCATTACGGTTTAGTGAAACATGACTCGTAAAACTTTCTCGTATTCCTTTGAAACCGATTATTAAATCGGCAATTAACAATGTATCCGTCTGGCTACGCACCCGCGCGCCGATGCACCAGGGGAGAAATTCAGGATAGCGTCCGACATCGGCGACCAGGTCGAACATCTGGTCGGGTCGGTGCGGTAAGATTCGCTGTTCTGCGTGTGTCGGCACGGCGTCGAAGGCCTATCGCATATCGATTCAGGCGCCGCCCGTTTGGCTGAGCTTCGCTGCGCGCGCGTCACGCAAACGCGCGAAATCGTCGCCAGCGTGATAAGAGGATCGGGTCAGCGGCGAAGACGACACCATCAGGAATCCCTTGCCCCGCGCGGCGGCGGCATAGGCATCGAACTCGTCCGGCGTGACAAAGCAGTCGATCGCAGCGTGTTTGGGTGTCGGCTGCAGATATTGCCCGATCGTCAGGAAGTCCACGTCGGCGGCGCGCAGATCGTCCATGACCTGATGCACCTCCTCCCGCGTCTCGCCGAGCCCGACCATCAGACCGGACTTCGTGAACACGTTCGGATCGAGGCGCTTGGCACGGTGCAGCAACTCCAGGCTGGTGAAATAGCGCGCGCCCGGGCGGATCGTCGGATACAGCCGCGGCACGGTTTCCAGATTGTGGTTGAACACGTCGGGCGTGGCGGCGCTGACCACCTCAACCGCACCGGACTTGTCCTTGAAGTCCGGTGTCAGGATCTCGACCGTCGTGCCCGGCGCGAACTCGCGGATGCGCGCGATAACCTCGGCGAAATGCGCCGCGCCACCATCGGCGAGATCGTCCCGGTCGACCGACGTGACCACGACATGCTCGAGTCCGAGCTTGGCGACAGCCGTGCCAATATTGACCGGCTCCATCGGATCGAGCGGCATCGGCGTACCGGTCGCCACATTGCAGAACGCACAGGCGCGCGTGCAGGTGTCGCCCATGACCATGAACGTCGCATGCTTCTTCGCCCAGCACTCACCGATGTTCGGGCACCCAGCTTCCTCGCAGACGGTATGGAGGCCGTTCTCGCGCACGATGTCCCGCGTCTCGCGATAGACCGGCGAGGTCGGCGCCTTGACCCGGATCCAGGACGGCTTGCGCTGAATCGGATTGTCGGGCCGATTACGCTTCTCCGGATGGCGCTGGGCACCAACTTTGGCGGTGGCTGTCATATCAGTACGCTCTATCGTGATTAGGAGTTGCGTATGACGCACTCCCAGGCTTTTCGGTTAGGAGCGGTCGCCGCCGTGATGCTGGAAGCATCACAAGGTGATCGAGACGCGATCCGAAAAGCCTGGGAGTGCGCCCTCCGGGTCGCTTGTCGCATCCTCTGGCGAGCGTCGGCACCGCTTGACGATGTCCCTGCATCGACTGCGCGGCGCCTCCTACCCAGAGGATGCGACAAACGATCATACGTAGCTCCTAATCACGATAGAGTGTACTTTAGAAATGGATAACCTTGTCGTACGCGTCAAGGACCGACTCGTGCATCATTTCCGACAGGGTCGGATGCGGGAAGACGGTGTGCATGAGCTCCTTCTCGGTGGTTTCCAGTTCGCGCGCGATGCCGTAGCCCTGAATAAGCTCGGTGACCTCAGCGCCGACCATGTGGGCGCCGAGCAACTCGCCCGTCGCCTCGTCGAATACGGTTTTGACCATGCCTTCCGGCTCGCCCAGTGCAATCGCCTTGCCGTTGCCCATGAAGGGGAAGCGGCCGACGCGGACCTTATGACCCTTCTCCTTCGCCGCTTCCTCCGTGAGACCGACGCTGGCGATTTGCGGCCGGCAGTAGGTGCAGCCGGGAATATTGGTTGTCTTGAACGGGTGCGCGTCCGCATAACCGGCGATCTTCTCGACGCAGGCGACGCCCTCATGGCTCGCCTTGTGCGCCAGCCAGGGCGGCCCCGCGACGTCGCCGATAGCATAGACGCCAGGCTCCCCCGTCTGCGCCCATTCGTTGACCTCGACATGAGTCCGGTCGACTTTCACCTTGGTGCCTTCAAGGCCAAGGTCCTCCAAATTGCCGACGATACCGACAGCAAGGATCACGCGGTCGACCGTGAGTTTCGATTGCTTGCCGCCCGCCTCGATGGTCGCGGTGACGTTATTCGCGCCGCGCTCGAGCGATTTGACCTGCGCACCGGCGTGGATCGTCATGCCCTGCGCCTCGAACTGCTTGTGAGCGAAGGCGGCAATCTCGGCGTCCTCGACCGGCAGAATGCGGTCCATCACCTCGACGACCGTTACTTCCGCGCCGAGGTCGCGATAGAAGCTCGCGAACTCCATGCCGATGGCGCCGGACCCGACGACGAGCAGGGATTTCGGCATGGCGTCGGGCACCATCGCTTCCTTATAGGTCCAGATCAGCTTGCCGTCCGGTTCCAGCCCCGGTAACGTCCGCGCGCGAGCGCCGGTCGCCAGAACGATATGTTTTCCGGTTAGTTGTGCGATGTTCTTGCCATCTTTCTCGACCTTCAGTTTGCGCGCGCCGGCGCTGCCGCCATCGAGCTTGCCAGCGCCGTCGAACACCGTAACCTTGTTCTTCTTGAGCAGATGGCCGACGCCGCTGTTGAGCTGCTTGGCAATCTGACGGGAGCGCTTCACGACGGCTGGCAAATCGACCGAAGCCCCCTGCACCTTCAGCCCGAACTGTTCGGCGTGGGTCGCGTAGTGATAGATCTCCGCGGTCCGCAGCAGCGCCTTGGTCGGGATACAGCCCCAGTTCAGGCAGATACCACCAAGATGCTCGCGCTCGACCAGCGCGGTCTTCATGCCGAGCTGCGCGGAACGGATGGCGGCGACATAGCCGCCCGGCCCGCCACCAACGACGATGACGTCGAAACTCGTATCAGCCATGTCTTCAGCTCCCTACAGCAGCATCGTCATCGGATCTTCGATCAGCTTCTTGAACGCGGCCAAGAATTCCGCGCCAATCGCGCCATCGACCACCCGGTGATCGACGGACAGGGTCACCGACATGACCGTCGCTACCGCAAGCGCGCCGTTGCGCACGATGGGGCGCTGCTCGCCTGCGCCGACCGCCATGATGGCGCCCTGCGGCGGGTTGATGACCGCATCGAACTGTTTGATGCCGAACATGCCGAGGTTAGAGATGCTGAACGTGCCGCCCTGATATTCCTCGGGCATCAGCTTGCTGTCGCGCGCGCGCGCCGCGAGGTCTTTCATCTCGGCCGAGATCGCCTCCAGGCCCTTGCCGCCCGCGTCGCGTACGACCGGCGTAATCAGGCCACCCTCGATCGCCACCGCGACCGAGATATCCGCCGTATGATAGCGCTTGATCCCATCGCCGGCCCACGAGGCATTGGCCGCCGGCACACGGCGCAGCGCCACCCCGGACGCCTTGATAATCAGGTCGTTGACGGAGATTTTGTAGTCGTCGGATCGAGAATTTAGATCCTTACGTAGAGCCAACAGCGTGTCGATTTCGCAATCCACCGTGAGGTAGAAATGCGGCACCGTTTGCTTCGACTCGGTGAGACGCTGCGCAATGACTTTGCGCATGTTGTTGGCGGGCTCGAAATCGAACGCAGGCTCGAAACCGTCCGCCGCCGCGGTGGGTGCCGCTGCGGGTGCCGGAGCGGTGGCTGCCGGGGCCGCTGCGGGGACGCCGCCCGCCAGAGCGACCTCGATATCGCGTTTCACGATCCGCCCATTCGGGCCGGAACCGGCCACGCCGGCAATGTCCAATCCCGCTTGCTGCGCCATGCGCCGGGCCAGTGGACTGGCAAAGATCCGTCCGCCATCGGCCGCTGCCGGTGCGGGTGCGGCGGGAGCTGGCGTCGCAGCAGCCGGCGGCGCGGCCGCCGGCGCCGGCGCCGGCGCGGGCGCTGCGGCAGGGGCCGCCGCGGGCGCGGCATCGGCAGCGCCGTCCAGGGCACTGGCATCCTCGCCATCTTCGAGCAGCAGCGCGATGAGATCGTTGACTTGCACGCCTTCCGTTCCGGCACTGACGAGGAGCTTGCCGACCTTGCCTTCCTCGACCGCCTCGACTTCCATCGTCGCCTTGTCGGTTTCGATTTCAGCGATGACATCGCCGGAATTAACCTCGTCGCCTTCGTTGACGAGCCATTTGGCCAAGGTGCCTTCGGTCATCGTCGGCGACAATGCGGGCATGAGAATCTTAATCGGCATAGTTCTTCCCCCTCCGTGGCGCGGGCTAACCGCGCCTCAGGTCCGGTAACAGGCGGTCTTTGCCGCCTCGACGATATGTTCGGCCTGCGGCAAAGCCGCTTTCTCGAGATTGGCCGCATAGGGCATCGGGATATCCAGCCCCGCGACCCGCCCGACCGGCGCGTCGAGCCAGTCGAAAGCGTTCTCCATGACGATCATGGCGATCTCGGAACCGATGCCGGCGAACGGCCAGCCTTCCTCGCAGGACACTACCCGGTTGGTCTTTTTGACCGACTCGATGATAGTTTCCAGGTCGAGCGGCCGGATCGTCCTAAGATCGATGACTTCCGCGCTCAGTCCCTCGCCCGCCAGCGTATCGGCGGCTTCCAGCGCGCGGCCAACCATGATCGAATGGGCGATCAACGTCACGTCGGTGCCTTCGCGCAGGACCTTCGCCTTGCCAATGGGAACCGTGTAATCGTCGTCTTCCGGCACGTCGAAGCTGTTGCCGTAGATCAGTTCGTTCTCCAGAAAGATCACCGGGTTCGGATCGCGGATCGCGGATTTCAGCAGACCTTTTGCATCCGATGCCGAATAGGGCGAGATGACCTTGAGACCCGGGCAATGGGCGTACCAACTGGCGTAGCATTGCGAGTGCTGTGCGCCGACCCTCGACGCGGGACCGTTCGGTCCTCGGAAGACGATGGGACAGCCCATCTGTCCACCCGACATGTAGAGCGTCTTGGCCGCGGAATTGATAATGTGATCAATTGCTTGCATGGCGAAGTTGAACGTCATGAACTCGACCACCGGGCGCAGTCCCATGAACCCGGCGCCGACCGCAAGGCCGGCGAAGCCGTGTTCGGTAATCGGCGTATCGATCACACGCTCGGCGCCGAATTCCTCCAGCAGGCCCTGACTGACCTTGTAGGCGCCTTCGTATTGCGCCACTTCCTCGCCAATCAGGAACACCTTCTCATCGCGGCGCATTTCCTCGGCCATCCCGTCGCGCAAGGATTCACGCAAGGTCTGCGTGACGGTCGCGCCGGTCCATTCCGGTTCGGCTGCGATACTTTGTACCGGAGCGGGTCCGGCGGCTGCGGCAGGTTCCGCCGCAACCGGGCTTTCCGCCACGGGTGCGGGTGCAGCCGGTGCTGCAACATCAGCTGCGGACGCGTCCTCGCCGTCGGCGAGAAGAACGGCGATCGGCGAATTTACCGCGACGCCTTCAGTGCCCTCGGCGACCAGCAACTTGCCGATGATACCCTCATCGACCGCCTCGACCTCCATGGTCGCCTTGTCGGTTTCAATCTCCGCGATGACATCACCGGAGCTGACGGCATCGCCTTCTGACTTGAGCCACTTTGCCAGTGTGCCCTCGGTCATGGTCGGCGATAGCGCCGGCATCAGTACCTGGATGGGCATGCAGTCTCCCTTTCTCTACGGCCGCGGTCGTAAGGAATTACGGATTATTAGGCGTCGACGAGAATGTCGGTCCACAGTTCGGACATATCGGGTTCCGGGCTGTTTTGCGCGAATTCCGCCGCGTCGGACACGATGTCCTTGACCTCCCGGCCGAACTGCTTGAGCACATCCTCGTCGGCGTAACCGCCGTCGAGCAGCAACTGCCGGACATGCTCGATCGGATCGCGCTCGCTGCGCATCTTCTGGACTTCCTCGCGCTTGCGGTACTTTGCCGGGTCGGACATCGAATGTCCGCGATAGCGGTAGGTCATCATTTCCAGGATGAACGGTCCCTTGCCGTCCCGGCAGTGGGTCACCGCCATTTCAGCCGCGGCCCGGACGGCGACGACATCCATGCCGTCGATCTGTTCGCCCGGCACGCCGTAGGCGGTACCGCGCATATACAACTCGGTGCCGGCGGACGCGCGTTCCTGGCTCGTGCCCATCGCATATTTATTGTTTTCAATCACGTAGATGACCGGCAAGGACCACAGCGCGGCCATGTTCATCGACTCGTAGACCTGGCCCTGATTGATCGCACCGTCGCCGAGATAGGTCAGGCTGACATTCTTCGTCTTGTTATATTTGTGCGCAAACGCAACGCCGGTGCCGAGCGGGACCTGGGCTGCGACGATGCCGTGCCCGCCGAAGAAGTTCTTTTCCTTCGAGAACATGTGCATGGACCCGCCCTTGCCATGCGAGTAACCGCCGCTGCGCCCGGTCAGTTCCGCCATCACGCCGCGCGGATCCATGCCGCAGGCGAGCATATGACCATGATCCCGGTAGCTGGTGATGACTGCATCGTCGTCGGTAACCGCGGCCTGCATACCGACGACAACGGCTTCCTGGCCGATATAGAGGTGACAGAAGCCGCCGATGAGGCCCATGCCGTATAGCTGGCCCGCCTTTTCCTCGAAGCGCCGGATCATCAGCATTTCGCGGTAATATTGAAGCAGCTCCTCGCCGGAAGCCTGCAGGTTCGATTTCGCCGCTTTCGGCGCGCGCTTGGATTTGGATTTGGTCGCTTTTACAGCCATTACCGCGTCTCCCCTCGAAACGTGTCGCGAAAGACACAGGTAGTCCGCCTTTAGCGGTTTGGCAAGTATACTATAAGTTATTGTTAAAACGTAAAAAATCCGATATTAACTAATATCTAGTTAAGCGGTTTGTTTTTATAACTTTTCCGGCAGCAACTTGCCCGCGGGAAGGCGTTTATTTTGAAAGATTATCCGGGTCGCTCGGCAGAATCACAATAAACTCGTCGGGTGCGACAAGATCGAGCGTCATTCGGGCGCGCTCTTCCAGAAGGTCCGGATCGATGCCGTCGGTACGCAGCAGCGCCACCCGGTTGGCGAGCCGCTCGCGTGTCTGCCGCACCTCGTCGAGCGTCGCCGTCGCGCGGCTCAGTTCCTGCGAATAGGTGAAGTAGGCCAGCAGTCCCCGGTCGCCCTGAACGGCGTGATAGGCGATGTATGCGACCACCAATGTTCCCAGGACCGGGCGCACCACTTGGCCGGCATATCGCTTGAGGGCTTCGGCGATAACCATCTGCCCATCGAATCACACCCCCGATTCTCGCGCAATAGGCAATAATTTCCGTTGGTTAACGGCAATAGTTTCCATACATGTTGCGCGAATCGGCGTATCTGCCACCAAATATGGAAACACGTGCGACATGATGGAGATGCTCGATAACGCTATGAGCGCGCCGCAGCCACCTCATCTCGAGCCGGGCGTATATCGGCGTAGAGGCATAACGAAAACCATTCCGACATCTGGCGGGTCAAATAAGCGTCCCCCATGGCGAGCACGCGCTCGTCCCGCAGCGCCGCTTTCAAATCGGTATCGCCTTCCCAAATTTCGACGAGCGTCCGCAAATCCGTCGTGACATACAAATCCACGTCCTTGCCCGGATCAACAGTACACAAATCGACATCATTGCCGTTCACGACCAGCCACCAACTCTTATGCCGGTCGAGGTCGCTGAACATAAAGCACAGAACCGTCTCGCCGTCCGGCAGCTTGCCGAGGTCGATATTACGATGGATATCCCACATCAAGAGTTCGACATCCAATTCGTCGTCGGACATCTGACCGCGGGCCCACCGCATGCCCCATTTCGCCGTATGTTCGATAAGCGGCTCCAGCTCTTTCCCCATGGCCGTCAGGCGGTATTCGTAGCCCTTCTGCCCCGAGAGCCGCCGGCGCAGCACGACGCCGTCTTCTTCCAGCTGTTTCAGGCGCTTGGTGAGAATGGTCGGAGAAATTCGGGACAGGGCGCGTTGGAAATCGCTGAAGCGCGACGTCCCCATCAAAAGTTCGCGGAGGATCAGCATCGTCCATTTTTCGCCGATGATCTCCACCGCCTTGGCAACCGGACAAAACTGGCCATAGCTCGTCATAGCAGCACCCTAACTACATTTTACGTAGTTGATTACTACACAACGCGCAGTTTCTCGCAAGCAGCCGCGCCACTAACCTGCATCATCATTGATGGATCATGCCCATCGCGAAAGGAAGATGCCGGAGGAGCACGATGTCCCTGCAATGCGCCACAACATTCAACCCGTCCTCGGACGCTGAGTTCGATTTGCTCGAGGTCATCAACGAAATCGAGATGGATTCCGAGGCCGCGCATTTCCGCTATAGCGTCAAAAGCGAGTGGACTCCGGTCGGCTTGAACCGGACCAGTGTAAGGGGCTGTTATGAGCCCGGTTCGCAAACCAAGAGCGAACGATTCGACAATCCGGCCGAGTTCATATTTCACGCCCTCGCGTCGTGCATGACGACCACCCTGATACGCCGTGCGAGGGCCCGCAATGTCGCTGTGCAGGAGGTGAAGTGCGAACTGATCGGCGAGATCGATTTATGCGGTTTGCTCGGGATACAGACGAACGGGCGCCACGGCAGCGAGCGGGCGCATATCTATTTGAATGCAAGATGTGCCACGGATGCCGACGAACTCAAGGTGCTCGCCTTAGAATCGACGGTATACCGCGCCGTAACGCGACACCTCCCCGTCGACGTGACGGTGGAGACCTACTAGCGGCGGCAATACTAAGAAGTTTAATCCGTCTTGTAGTGCAGCAGCCCGACCTTGCCCGTGGCTGGGCGGGCCTTGATCGCCTCTTCGTTCGGCTCCGTCCCCCACCCCGGCGTCGACGGGATGACGAGGTGCCCGTCTTCGATCGGCGGCTCGACGGTGAAGATCTCATTGTCCCAGGCGAGCCTGTCGATATCGATCTCCATGATGCGCAGGTTCGGCACCGCGGCGGCGAAATGCGCGTTCATCATCGTCGACAGATGGCCGTAGAAATTATGCGGCGCCACATTGACCTCATGCGCGTCGGCCGAGGCGGCGATCTTCATCGACTGCCAGACGCCGTTCCACACCGCGTCGATGATCGCGACGTCCATCGACTGCGCCTTGAAGTAGGGCAGAAATTCCCGCAGGCCCAGCAGCGTTTCGCAGGAGCTGATCGGGTGCGGGCTGTGGTCGCGGATATAGGCGAGCGCGTCCGGGTTGTAGCTGTCGATCTCGATCCAGAACATGTCCAGATCCGCAATCTCCCGCAGGATCTTGAGATAGCCCTCGGTCTTCATGTTGAAGTTGAGGTCGAGCAGGATATCAATGTCCGGTCCCGCGCCATCGCGGATCGCCTCCAGATGATCGCGCAAATCGCGCAGCTGCTTGCGTTCGACATTCAGCGCGGGCTGGAACGGTATGCCGAAACCGGGCCGCCAGCCGCGCGGCTTGCCGTCTTCATACAGAAAGATGTTGGTCTTCAGCGCGCCGAACCCCTTCTCGCGGACCTCCTCGCCCATCGCCTTGACGCCGTCGAGGCTGGTAATCGCGGGCGGGTAATAGTCCGGCTGATTGATCCGCCAGGTCGCGCAGTGCGACCAGTACAACCGGATGCGGTCGCGCACCTTGCCGCCGAGCAACTCGTAGCACGGCACGCCCAGCCCCTTCGCCTTGGCGTCGAGCAGTGCGTTCTCGATGGCGCCCAGCCCTTCGGCGACGACACCGCCGGCGGCCGGCCGCGTATAGCTGAACAGTTCGGTGAAAATACGTTCATGCGCGGAGGCGTCCTGCCCGACGACCCGGTCGGCCATGCGCTCGACCACGGCAGTAACGCCCGGCGACCCAAAACCTTCGTCGTACTCGCTCCAGCCGACGATACCGTCGTCGGTCGACAGCTTGACGAAATGGTAATTGCGCCACCCTGCATCGCAGTGCAGCGTCTCGATCTCCGTGACTTTCATTGGTGCCCCCTATCTGTGCGCTGCGCCTATCATGGAACAACGATTGCGGGCTGTCGACGGCCCGCACGCGCACAAATGTCAGGACAAGTGCTGCACCATGGCAATGGCGGGAACATTCACATCGACGAATTCGTCGCAACGTAAACCCTCGACCTGCTTGAATCCGGACGCCTCGTAAAAGTCGTGGTGTTTTTCCAGGCATGCCAGAAACACCACAGCGATGTTCTGCGCCCGCGCGGCGGACACGACGGAATCGACGATCACTTCGCCAAGCCCTTGGTTTTGATAAGTGGGCTTCACGATGATGCGGCTGAGTTCCGCATTCGACTTGCGGGCCCGGATGATTTTACTGAAAAACCTCGAGAACCCGGGAAACCCTTCGAGAACGTCGTACGGATGCTTCATCCCTTGCGGATAGGCGAAATTTTCCAGGAGCTTGGGATCGTTCGTTTCGCGCGCCAGTTTCTCTATCAGCGCCAACCGCTCCTTCGGGATCTCCTTGCCAAGCGCGCTCACCAGACGGCCGCACCCTATAAGCTCGTCTTGCCGCGAAAACAATCCGACGGGAACCGCCGTTCTATCGGTGTAGTCCAATTCCCAGTGGAATAACGCCTCTTTCTTGGCTAGAATGTAATTCAGCTCTTTCCAGACCTCGTAGCGCAGCGCGAAATATTTTTGATAATCCGCCTCGCTCTCCAAAATGCGCGCATGCGCGACGGCTCTTGTGCGTTGACGCAAGAGCGCCTTGTTTAACGCACGCAGCGGATCTTGCCGACCCCGTACGATATTGGGCTCCCTGTTCAGCAGGCCTGCGGAAATCACACTGTCCGAAACCTGCCCCGAGCGGGTGTGAATAACGATCTCCAACCGCTCGGCATCTACCCGCTGCAATTTGGCAGTAACAACGTCCGGTTCGAATCCGACGGTGAGCAGGACACTCGAACTGGGATTTCGCCGCGCAAGGCCTAAGCCTTCATCCAACGTGGCGCACTCCGTAACCGTGCAATCTCCGACGCTGGATATCAGACCTTCCCGACACCATTTTCGGGCCGAGATAATAATGTTGCGCCCGCTCGCACGGTTGCAAACACCGATGATGCTTACCGGCGGGGTTTCTCTCCGTTTATCCGATTCAGGAACCTTCTTGCTCCGTTCCTTCTCTTTGACACCCCAATTCGGAATCATGAGATCTTGCCTCCCTATGAGACACGGATTGCCCGGTTGGCGAAATTACAAACCGCAACCGCATATTCCGGCGCCTACTTTCGCGCGCCAATAATCTGCGCTTGCCCCGCATAGACGTCTTCAGACCGATAGGTAATTTCAGAAAATCCTGCGTCCTCGAGCATTTTCTCAAGATCGTTCATGTCCCAGCGATGCAAAAAGGGTGTAAGGCGCAAATTGTTGATCGCCAGAACGTGATCGAAATCTCGCTTGAGTTTGTCATATAGACCAACCGCTTTCAGGTCGGACTTAATCCGGTCAAACAAAGCATCCAGATCGGTATCTTTCTTCGGCCCGCTGATACGGATCTCCCCGCCGGGCCGAAGAACATTGAAAGTTTCCTTCAGGCAACTGACCGGATCGGAAACGCTGTAGAGAACGTTGTTCAAGATGGCATAATCGAACGACTGTTCCTGAATACCGAACAGCGTCGTGATATCCTGCTTTATCGGAATGACTCCCGCGTGCTCATCGTCTTCGCGCAGATGAGCGGTGCATTTCGCCTTCAATATCTCCAACATCGCCGTATTGTTATCGACCGCGATGATCATCCGGCCCTTTGCCTCGCTGGCCAGCCGGTAGGAAATATTGCCCGTACCGGCACCCAGATCCAGGACACGTGCCCCATCGGCGATTTCATCGAGCCCGCCCGTCGCGCCAAGCATCTCGTCCAGCAGCTCGTTATATACCGAGGTTCTGGGCAGTAACCGGTCGTAAGACGCCGCGTATTCTGTCCACAGATCGTCGACACCCAACAGGCGGATAAGATCCTCGTTGAATTGGAGCCGTTTTGGAATTTCCGGAAACGACAACTCCATGATGATCAGCCATCCGAGGATGTCTATTCCATTGTCGTCCCTTATTTTGTAGGCCCGCTTGACGGCTTCGACCACCCCATAGCGGTCATTCATATATCTGATGTTTTCCACATCGACGTCGGGGAAATTCTCCGGATCGGAAAACGCCGCCACACCGTGGTCGAGAACTTCTTCGTAATTATCCAGATAGTAGGTCCATTCCAGGACGCTGACACCGCGCCGCCCCTCCATCGTGTGTTCGAAAGCGAGGCTGAAGGCGAGGTTCCAATCTACGACCCGAAAATTCTTATCAAGCAAATACATCGGGGCCATGCGGTGGCCGATCGGGAAGCTTCTGAAGTGTAGCCGGTCCCGCAAGATGTCGAACGCCCCAGCGTTTCGCCCAGGGACGTTCTTGTCGGCGGCATAGTTGCGCCGGTCTTCCTCGACCTCCTCGTCCAGAACCTTTTTCGTGGTCAGATCGGCGATCGCGGCCGATTCTTCGTAGTACTGATGATCATCGAACGTAATCTGGGCCTCTTTTGCGCCAAAACTCGCCTTGCTAATGCGCCAGCCGAGCGCCATGCCGGCCCCGATCACGACGGCGGAAACGCCGAGAAACGCAATTATGCTAAGCAAAATTTCGG
The DNA here is from genome assembly GCA_012103325.1 of Alphaproteobacteria bacterium. Classification (GTDB taxonomy): domain Bacteria; phylum Pseudomonadota; class Alphaproteobacteria; order UBA8366. Next base: position 126,564 of record WLWY01000007.1, on the reverse strand, counting down.
AGGTGCCCTTAACGAAGGCGAGCAGCAGGATCACCGCGAGCATCATAAGCGCGCCGATCGCCATGACGGCTATGCCAATGCCAAGCTGTGCTCGTCTCACGTTTTTCCCCTACCTTCTCGCAACGTTGTCGCCACGGTGCCCAACCATAAAGCAGGCGCCTGCCAATAACTTCCGGTCCGCCATCTCCGCCCCTGGTAAAAACTCTAGCACACGTTCTTTTAAAAGCTGAACCGTATTTGAAATGCTCCTATTGGGTGTATGAACAAAGGTAACTCCCGCGAGATGCCCATCGTTTACAGGCACCGACTATTCGTGTTGGATAATACTTCGTCGAGGATCAGACAGTACGACAACAAACAATCATCGAGGGACCAAGACATGGCCGATTACGAATTTCTGAACGTCGAACGCGACGGCAAGCTGACCATTATCACTATCAATCGGCCGGAGGTTTACAACGCGCTGCATCCGCCCGCCCATTTCGAGTTCGATGAGGTCTTCAACAATTTCCGCGACGACCCCGACCAATGGATCGCCATCGTCACCGGCGCCGGCGACAAGGCGTTTTCCGCCGGCAACGATCTGAAATACCAGGCCGCCGGCGGCCCGCGCGAGCGGCCGGACAGCGGCTTCGCCGGACTGACCAGCCGTTTCGACATCGACAAACCGATCATCGCGGCCGTGAACGGCTTCGCCATGGGCGGCGGTTTCGAAATCGCGCTGGCCTGCGATCTGATCATCGCCGCCGAGGGTGCGGTCTTCGCATTACCGGAACCCCGCGTTGGCCTCGCCGCGCTCGCCGGCGGGCTGCATCGGCTGCCGCGTTTTATCCCGCGCAAGCAGGCGATGGGCATGATCCTCACCGGCCGCCGTGTCCCCGCCGCCGAGGGCAAGGAACTCGGTTTCGTCAACGAGGTCGTGCCGCAGGCCGAGCTGATGGCCACGGCCCGCAAATGGGCCGAGACGATCATGGAATGCTCGCCGATGTCGATCCGCGCTTCCAAACAGGCGGTCTATGCCGGTCTCGACAAGCCGAGCCTGCAGGAAGCGATGCTGTCGGACTATCCGGCGGTCAAAGCGATGCGCGACAGCGACGATTTCGTCGAGGGCCCGAAGGCCTTCGCCGAGAAGCGTCCGCCGAACTGGAAGGGAGCGTAGCCTCTCGGACGCCGGGGCGGGCACGCCCGCCCCGCAATCCCGCAACTCGTCGCGCCGAACTTTGCGCCTTTCGCATGATTTGGATCAAGATGGCAATGCGAAAGATGCGATATTCTGCACCGCAAATTCGCAATGGCCACAACAGCTCTGCGAGGCGGTACTGGGATTGCTAGCCTAATTATCGCTGAAGACGACCGGACGACGTAAGGAGGGCCAAAAGCCAGTCGACGGCTCGCGGAAGTGCGAGGAGGAAATCATGCCAGCCAGAGGTGCCTATGAGGAACGCGTGCAGGCGCGAATCCATTCCCTTTACGAATCCGTGGAACATCATGAGACTCATTTGCAGTCAACGGAGTCGACATCCTTGGAATCGCATCTGGAAGCGTTGCGCGAACTGAAACAAAAGCGAAGCCACCTCGACGGCCTCCTGAAGGATTTAAAGGAAGCCGGCGAACAGGGGTGGCAGAATGTGCGCGACGTTATCGATCCCGCCATCGAGGATCTTAAGCACGCTGTCGAGCACGCGCGCGATCGCCTGCATAGCGAAAAGTGAACCATGCGAGCGTCCACCCCACAGGAACGGCGCGAAGGCTATCTACTCCGCCGCGTTCAATCCGGCGATATAACCCCAGGTGAGACAAGGGCCGAGCGTGGTGCCGGCCCCGACTCCCTTGGAGCCGAACGAATTCGCCATCACATTCCCGGCAGCATAAAGCCCCGGGATCGGGCGGTCGTCCGTGTCCAACGCCTCGGCCTTCTCGTTGGTGCGCGCGCCGCCCTTGGTGCCGAGGAAGCTCGCCTTGAACGGCATCGCATAGAAGGGCGATTTTTCGATCGTGCCTAGCGTCGGGTTCGGTTTGTGGCCCGGGTCGCCGCCGCGGTTCTGGTCCCAAACGCTGGCACCGCGGCCGAAGTCGTCATCGGTGCCGGCGCGGGCAAAATCGCAGAACCGCCGGGCGGTCTCGGCAAGGCGCTGCGCGTCGACATCGATCTGAGCGGCCAAATCTTCCAGTGACGCGGCGCTGAAATAATTCCCCGGCACCTTCTTGTTCGGCATCGCATGCGGATATTTCGCGGCGAACTGACTGTCGTAAATGCGCCAGGCCGGCAGATGCGCAGGCGTGCCCGTGTGCGGGTCCATCTCCGCGAAGGCGAGGCCGATATTCATCTGCTTCTCGTTGACGAAGCGCTTGCCATGTCGATTGACGATCATCGAGTGCGGCAGGAAATAATCCGCCGCGGGCTGCCCGTGAAGATGCCCTTCATAGGTCACCGGCGTCGCCCCCATGACCAGCGCCTGATCCATGTGGTCGAGCCGCGCGCCGACATCCGCCGCCATGCGTTGGCCGTCACCCGTGTTCGTGCGCGGGCTGGAGGTCCACTCCACGGGGCCGGGGAAATGTTCCGCCATCATCTCCGGGTTCCACTCGAAGCCGCCGCTGGCGAGGATCACGCCTTTCCCGGCGCGGACGGTTACGGGGTTTCCCTCACGTTCGAGTTCGATCCCGGCGACCCGTCCCGATTCCATCACCAAACGTTGTGCAGGCGCGTCGAGCCAGATCTCGATACCGGCGTCGAGGCAGCCTTTCAGCAAGCCGATCGACAGCGCATTACCCTTGGTGCGCATGTTCAGCAGCTTGCGCCATGCGAGCCGGGGCATATAGCGCGCGACCCACTTCTTCGGATGGGCGAAGAAGAAGGTATCGACCATTTCCTCATAGCTGAGCCGCAGATCGAAGGTCGGCGGGCGCACTTTGTCACGCCACGCGCCGAGCACGCCGATGCGGATGGGTGCTGCGGAGACGTTGCGGCCGAACGCGCGACCGCCCGGCGCTTCGGCGTAGGGATCGGGATCGCGGTTCGGTGTGAAGCGAAGCGGGCTATAGGTCTCAAGAAACGCCAACACCTCGGGTACGGTGTCGACGAAAGCGGCCCAGAGCGGCTCTTCCCGGTTGTGCCATCCTTCCGGCGATACGGCGCGGATATAGTCGAGCACGGCCTCGCGGCTGTCGTCGATGCCCAGCTGGGCGGTGCGGTGATGTCGTGGCGCCCAGATACAGCCACCCGACATCGCCGTCGTCCCGCCAACGACCGAGGCCTTTTCAACGACGAGCACGTTGGCGCCGCGCGCGGTCGCGCTCAGCGCAGCGCTCAGCCCCGCCGCCCCCGTCCCGACGACGACGATGTCGTAACTCTCCTGCGTACTCATGTGCTTCCCCATCGAACGATGCCTAAACTGTATCGGAACCTGCCGCAGCAACCAACGGGCGCGTCGCCTTGCGGGATTGCCCATCGCGCGGCGGCGCCCCTAACTATAGAGTATCGGCTCACTTGTACGTTTCCACTGGAGCAGGGCGATGACCGACAAAGTTGGGCAGCAGAAGATCAAGACCTATTGTGCCCTGTGCATTGCGCGATGCGGCGCCATCGCAACGGTCGACGAGGGCCGGTTGGTCTCACTCGAACCCGATCCCACCCACCCGACAGGCCAAGCACTTTGCGCCAAGGGACGGGCTGCTCCCGAACTCGTCTACAGCCCCGAGCGGTTGCACTATCCAATGAAGCGGACGCGGCCCAAAGGTGACCCAAACCCTGGCTGGGAGCGCATTGGGTGGGACGAAGCGCTCGATATGACCGCGGCGGCAATGCGGCGGATCGCCGATCAACACGGCCCCGAAGCGGTCGCCTTCTCCCAGGCCTCCGGTTCGACCACGGCGATCGGGGATTCAGCCCCTTGGATCGGCCGGCTAATGAAAGCGTTCGGCACGCCCAACGCCGCAAGCCCTCTCGAGCTGTGCGGCTGGGGACGCGCCTATGCGACCCGCTACACCTACGGTGTGGGCAGCGTCGGGGTCGGCGCAGGCGGCGGCGCCATGCCGGACATCGACAACGCCGGTTGCGTCATCCTTTGGGGTTACAATCCCAGTATGTCGCGCCTGACCCACGGCACGGCGGTCGTCAAAGGCTTGAAGCGGGGCATGCGGCTGATCGTCGTCGACCCGCGGCATGTCGGCCTCGCCAGCAAGGCCGATGTCTGGCTGCGGGTCCGTCCCGGCACGGACGGTGCGTTGGCGCTCGGACTCGCCAATCTGATGATCGAACGTGGCTGGTACGACAGCCAATTCCTGCGGGACTGGAGCAACGGTCCGATGCTGGTACGCGACGATACCGGACGGCTGTTGACTGAACGGGATCTGCGCCCAGACGGAAGCGACCGGCGCTATTGCGCCTGGGACACCGGCACGGACAGCCTCGTCATCTACGATTCGACAGCCGGTGCCTACAAGCGCACCGACGCCGACCCAGCTCTGGAAGGTACCTACACCGTCGAGACAACTGAGGGCGCGGTGACCTGCCGTCCGACATTCGCATTGTATGCCGCGCTTTGCCGCCGTTATCCGCCCGAGACGGTCGCGAGCACATGCTGGATCGAGCCCGAGCAGCTGGAACAAGCCGCCGATCTGATATGGAACGCCCGGCCCACCGCCTACTACGCCTGGAGCGGTCACGAACAGCACACCAACACCACCCAGACCGCGCGCGCCATCTCGCTACTTTACGCGCTGACCGGCAGTTTCGATAAGGTGGGCGGAAACGTCCTGTTTCCGACAGTCCCAAATGCACCAGTTAATGGCGAAGATATTCCGGCGGCGCAGAACCCCGCACCGGCGCTTGGCGTGACGGAGCGACCGCTGGGACCGGCGCGTTGGAACAATGTCAGCACCCGCGACGTCTACCGGGCCATTCTGGAAGACAAGCCCTATCCGGTCCGTGGACTGTTGGGCTTCGGCGCGAACATCCTCGTTGCGCATGCCGGACCGCAACGCGGCCGCGAGGCCTTGAACGCGCTCGATTTCTACGCCCACTTCGACATGTTCATGACTCCGACGGCGGCATGCGCCGACGTTATCCTGCCAGTTGCCTCGCCGTTCGAACGCGACGCGTTGAAACTCGGCTTTGAGATCAGCTTCGAAGCGCAGTCCTGGCTGCAGTATCGCACGCCGCTCGTCGACCCCGTGGGCGAATGCAAATCCGACGCCGAGATCGTGTTCGCGCTCGCTCAGCGTCTCGGTCTCGGCGAGCATTTCTGGGACGGCGATCTCGACGCCGCCTACCGCCATCAACTAGCACCTTCCGGCGTGACACTGGAGGAATTGCGCGCCACGCCGGGCGGTATCCGCGTGCCGCTGCAGACGACCTATGAGAAACACGCGGAAGCCGGCCCGGACGGCACGCCGCAAGGCTTCGCAACGCCGTCGCGCAAGATTGAAATTTGGTCCGAGACTTTCCTTGAACATGGTTACCCCGCCCTGCCCGAGTTTGAGGAGCTGATCGTCGGTCCCGTCAGCCGGCCAGACCTCGCCGAGCAATTTCCGCTGGTCCTCACCAGCGCCAAGAACGCATTGTTCTGCAACAGCCAGCATCGCGCCCTGCCGTCCTTGCGCAAACGTCATCCGGACCCGGCGGTCGAGCTGCACCCGGACAGTGCTGCGGCGCGCGGCATCGCTTCCGGCGACTGGGTCGAAGTCGTCTCGCCGGATGGCAGCATGCGAGCCCGCGCCAATCTAAATACCAAGATCGACCCGCGCATTGTGGTCGGCCAGCATGGCTGGTGGCAGGCTTGCGAAACGCTGGGCGCACCGTCCTACGACCCGTTCGACGCGGCGGGATCCAATTTCAACATGCTGATCGGCACCACCGCCCTGGATCCGATCAGCGGCACGGCATCGCATAAGGCGTATCTCTGCGACGTCCGCGCCCTGTCGTGAGCGCCCAACCCGGCGACGCAAATTTATGGAGTAGAAGATGCCGGAACGATTGATCGATCTGGAGAAATTATACGATGAACTGGCGCTGCCGGTGATCACCGCGCCAATGTTTATCGTCTCCGTACCCGACCTGGTGGTTGCCGAATGCACGTCCGGCGTCATCGGCGCCTTTCCAGCACTTAATGCCCGCGCACCGGATACCCTGGACGGCTGGCTGAGCGAAATTGAGGACCGCCTGGAAAGCGCCCGCGCCGCTGGCACTTACGTGGCGCCGCATGCCGTCAACCTGATCGTCCATAAGAACAACCCGCGCCTTGAAGAAGATTTGGCAACGGTCGTCCAACATCGCGTGCCCCTTGTCATTACCAGCGTGGGGAAGCCCGGTGATATTGCCAAACAGGTGCATGGCTATGGCGGCACAATATTTCACGACGTCACCAACGTGCGCCATGCCAAGAAAGCGCTGGAATCAGGCGTGGATGGGCTGATCCTTGTCGCCGCCGGCGCCGGCGGCCACGCCGGTACGATCAACCCCTTCGCCTTGGTGCCCGAAGTGCGATCCTTCTTCGACGGGCCGCTGGTTTTGTCCGGCTGCCTGTCCAGCGGTCGCGCGGTCCATGCAGCCAGGGCACTTGGCGCCGACCTCGCATACATGGGCACCCGCTTTATTGCCACCGAAGAGGCCAACGCGGTGGCGCTGTACAAGGAGACGATCTTGGATTCGGGAGCGTCCGACATCACCTATACGCCGGAATTCTCGGGCCTGCCGGGCAACTACCTGACAAAGAGCATTATCAATTCCGATCTCGATCCCGCCGAACTGACGCTGCCGGGCCAGAAGGTCAACCGCGACTACCGGGCGGACCGGGAAAAGCCCAAGGCCTGGAGCACCATCTGGGGCGCGGGACAAGGCGTCGGGTCGATCGTCGACATACCGCCAACGGCGGAACTGGTCGCGCGCCTGAAAACCGAATACGACACTGCCCGGGCGCGTTAGATCATCGACGGCAGCGACCGAACAGCCGCCATCCGAGACAACACCCTTGACGACCGATACGAACCGTTCTCATCTCTTCAAGAGAGACGCCTTTCCATCGGAGTAGAAAAATGACTGAAAACTTCTTCAATCTCGACAATCCCGAAGGCGGCATCCAGCGCACACTGGCTGAGGGCGTAAATACCAACATCTTCGTCGGCGACGAAGCCATGCTGTCCGTCGTGCGCTGCGATCCGAACAGCGCGGGCTCGATTCACAGCCACCCGCAGGAACAGTGGGGCGTCTGCCTGCAAGGCAGCGGCGTGCGCATCCAGGATGGCGAGGAAGTCCCCTTCAAGAAAGGCGATTTTTGGCGCACTCCCGGCAATGTCGAACACGGCATCCGTGTTGGACCCCAGGGCACAACGGTCCTTGATGTCTTCGCCCCGCCGCGCGATGAGTACCGCAAGGCCGGCAGCGGTTTTGGCGTATAGGAACGCATCATGAGCGATATCACCTTCGAAGAGATCGAACAGGCGGCGGAACGCATCGGCAGCCGGGTACGGCGCACGCCCTGCCTGCGCTCGCGCTTCATTCGCGAACCGCTGCGCGCAGGCAAGACGATGCTCAAGCTCGAGTGCCTGCAGGTCACCGGCGCGTTCAAGGCGCGCGGCGCGAACAACGCCATTATGCAGCTCGACGAGACCGAGCGGGCGCGCGGCGTGATCACGGCGTCGGGCGGCAATCACGGTATCGCGGTCGCCTATGCGGCGCACGCGGCCGGCTGCCCTGCCGTCATTTACCTGCCGGAAAGCTCGCCGATGGACAAGGCGGAACGGGCACGGGCCTGGGGCGCGGAGGTGGTGACCGAAGGCCAGGTCTGGGACGATTCCGAACGCGCCGCCCTCGCCCGGGCGGAGGCAGACGGGCTGACCTATATCCATCCCTTCGCCGACCGCGCCGTGATCGCCGGACAAGGCACCATCGCGCGCGAGATGCTGAAGCAGTCGCCCGACATCGACATTATCGTTGCCGGCATCGGCGGCGGCGGGCTGATCGCCGGCGTCGCGCTCGCGGCCAAGGCGATGAAACCGGAAGTGAAGATAATCGGCGTCGAGCCAGTCGGCGCTCCTACCCTGTCATCAAGCGTAAAGGCGGGCGCGTTGGTAACCCTGGACAACATCGACACCGGCGCGAACACGCTGGCACCGAAACGCAGCGCACAGATCAATCTCGACATCATCGCCGATAAGGTCGACGACATCGTGCTCGTCACCGACGAGGAGATGCGCGACGCCGCCCGATGGCTGTGGTTCGAGATGGGCCAGGGCGTCGAACTCGCCGGCGCCTCGACACTCGCCGCGATCCGCACCGGCAAGGTTGAAGCGACGGACGATCAGGTCGTCGCCGCGATCGTCAACGGCAACGGCACGGCGGGGATCGGCTAGCGCGCCTTCTTCCGAAATGCGCCGTGACGACAAGCGCCGGCAAAACACTATCGAGGTTCGGCAATGGAACAGATAACGCGGATCAATCATGTCGGACTACGGGTCCGGAGTTTGGAGCGGACGCGCGCTTTCTACGAAAAACTGGGCTTTGAATTCATCGTCGGACCGGTCGGTCCGGAGCCCGTTGCGATCATGGAGCATCCGACGGGGATCAACATCAATTTCATCCTCAACGCCTCCGCCGACGCGTCGGAAGACAACATCCTGATGGACAAGCCGGTGAAGCATGCCGGGTTCACCCACATCGCCCTGGAAATCGACGACCGGGCAGCGGTCAAGCGGTACCTCGACGAGGCCGGCGTCGCCATCACCGAAACGGTCGAACTGCCGGATGGCGCGGTCTTCTTCTTCGTCCGCGACCCCGACGGCAACGTCATCGAATTTCACCATCCGGGCTAACGGGCGGCCTTCTGAGATGACGACTAAAAGGCTCTAACCTCCTTTTGCCCGAGACAGCCCCTATCCGGGAGACCCCGCGCCTCATTCTTCGGGCGCATCGGCGCGACGACTTCGCGGAAAGCGCGGCGATGTGGGCCGATAGCGCGGTCGTGCGACACATATCCGGTAAACCCTTCACGCAAGAAGAGTCCTGGTCGCGCCTGCTGCGCTATGCGGGCCACTGGGTGTTGCTCGGTTTCGGATACTGGGCGGTCGAAACGAAAGACACCGGCCGCTTTGTCGGCGAGGTCGGATTCGCCGACTATCAGCGGGACATGGATCCGCCGCAGCGCGGCCTTCCGGAAGCGGGCTGGGTGATCAAAACATCGCAGCACGGCCAGGGGTACGCGACGGAAGCGCTGACGTGCATCGTCGCCTGGGCGGATCGGCACATTCCTTGCGATAGGACGTTCTGCATCATCGATCCGCAACATGCGGCCTCAATCAAGGTCGGCCGGAAGGCCGGCTACGGGCAAGATGTGATGGGCAGCTACCGGGGCCAGCCCACCCTCGTGCTAACGCGGCCTGCGGCGGGTGTAAAAGCGTAGCATCCGTGCCATGACATCGTAGCGGCTCGGTCGAAACCGGGGACATCCCCGCCGCCATCCTCGATGGCACGGCGGGGATGGGATAAGCGAAATTATACGGCGGCTAGTGTCCTGATCGTGAAATTCAAAGGATTGAATTTCGCGTGAATCAGCACACCAACTATTCGAATCTAGTGTGATTCAGATCCTAAATTCCGTCGCATGTAATGCGACGGCCTTCAGAATCATCACACTAGGAGCTGATTAGGCTATAGCCATGTTCGCCGTTTAGAGCGAGACATGACAAGGTTTTGACTTCTTTCGGACTGCCGAGATTGATCAAACGCACATGCTGGACTTGCGTTACCGCACCGCAGAGCGATGCGACTTCCCATAACTTTTTTTGCGACACGGTTTTAAATTCCTGCGTATAGCGCTGTCCCTCGTGAACCGCGATGTGTCTTTGCATGATCGGGTCTCCTCGTTCCCGTTAACCATCCCGGTTGAAGTTCCAGGAAAATCGTTAACCAATGCATAACCGCGTGACGGAACCGGTAGCGATCTCGGACAATTTGTGAGACCACCCTGTCGTTGAAACACAGCCACGACTGCGAGATCAGACATGGTGCCACAGGTCGAAACTGTGACACCGCCCGGCAACTACCGTCATCGCCGCCCGCGGCCTACCGCCGCCGATGAAATCAAACCGCTGCGGCCATGGAGTCTTCCCGCCGCGACATTGCCGCGGCGCCGGTCCGTTCCGCCGGGAAGCGCACGGTGACCGTCGTGCCGACGCCGATTTCGCTCTGTATTTCCAGCGAACCGCCGTGAACTTCGGCGAACGATTTGCTCAGCGGCAGCCCCAGTCCGGTGCCTTCATATTTGCGGCTTAGGTCGCTATCGACCTGACGAAACGGCAACAAGACAGCGTCGATGTCGGCGGGCGCGATGCCGATGCCGTTATCGGAGACCTGAAAGACATAGCCGTTCTCGGCGTCGCACCCGTATCGCAACGCAATCGACCCGCCTCCGGCGGTAAACTTAATGGCGTTCGAAAGCAGATTGATGAGGATCTGCTTGAGCACGCGCTCATCTGCCAACAGCGGGGGACTATCGCCCTCCGAAACCAGTTCGAGGCTCAGGCCTTTGGCTTCCGCGCGCTCCTTGACCAACAGCGTGCAGGATTTGACGACCCCCGCGACATCCACAAGTTCTTCGTAAATTTCAATTTTACCAGCCTCGATTTTCGACAAATCGAGGATGTCGTTGATAATCTGAAGCAGATGCCTTCCGGCTTGATTTATATCGTTCAAATATCCGCCGTGTTTTTCATTTTCAGTCGTGTCGACGGTTTGCAGCCGCATCAAGTCCGAGAACCCAATAATGGCGTTCAAGGGCGTGCGCAGCTCATGACTGGTATTCGCCAAAAATTCGGACTTGCTGCGGTTCGCCGTTTCCGCCACGGTCTTCGCATCATTGAGTTCGCGATTGCGATTTTCGGCGGATTGAACCAGTCGGCGCTCGGCTTCGAGCGCCCGCTGAAGGTGCCGCAGCAGCAGGGCGAACAGCAACAATCCGCCGAGCAGCCCCACAAACATGAATATGAACATGCCGGACTGCGAGAAACTCCCCGGAAAGGAGATACCGGGCATCGGCAGGCGCACGCTCTGAACGCCCCGCACATCGCCGACGCGCCAATCCGTGCGCGGACTTTGCAGATACGTACTGTGGCAGGTCACACAGCTTTGCTTCATTCGAACGGGAATGGCGTATCGCAGGAAGCGCTGATCGCCGCTTTCTTCCACCCGGGAATACGATTCAGTCGTCCCGTCGGATAATATTCTGAGCATGTCTCGCTCGAAATCGTCCCGGGGGCCGCCATTCGTCCGCCAGGGAAAGGGATAGCGGCTGAACAGACGAAAGGTTCCGCCGTCAACCCGCCCGCTCGTCTTCTCGCCGAGTTCGATCGTCAGGGTCGCGGGCAAAGGAATAGCGCCCTCGATATCGCGATAGTCGTGCGAAGCCTCCGCGCCGCCGGCTTTGGCCCGCGGCACCACGGTGGAGGAATAATATTCGCGGATGTCGCTGATCGCCGCGGAGTAAGACATCGCCGCTTCGAGCGCCGTATCCTGGCTCACGGTCGACACCACGCGGTACATCTGACCGCCGATCAGCGCCATCCCAACAATGGCAAAAATGCCAAGGGTGAGAATAGGCCGCGCCGCCAACCGTTCAACGAGCCGACCGCCCGCCGAACCCGCCCCATTATCGCGCTGTGCCAATTGAGCCACGCTTTCCCCCTCCCCGCGTTTCGCAGGGCGATGCCGCGCGACTGGGGGTGCCACATGCGGCTCCAATCGCCATACAATTATAACGGTTGAACCTTACCGGCCCCTTAATCTGGGCATCGGAGACATGCGGATTTTCCCCTTTTGACGCAACCAGTTAAGCGAGAATTCGAATTTTGTGATGGCGATTTAGCATCCCCCGAATTCACCTATTGCGAGAAACAAGCCGCCGGCACGCAGGGGTCATGCGCTTGCCCATGTTCAGAAATATGAACGCGTTAGAGCGCCTATTTATAGGCTGGGTGGCAATAGATCGCGGCTCGGATCGAGGGAACGACACGCGAGTCCTCCTCGACGCTCCGCCCGCACCATCACGGCCGCCCACAAACGCTCGAAACCGGGCTTCCATATGCTATGAATTTGACGGCAGTGGCGGCGGGGTAGGTCTACCGTCCAGAAACAAATTTGCGAAGAACACAGTTAGCGATCGAACGGGATTAATGACGGCCTACTCGTTTCCACGGCTCCAAAAATAGTTCGGGGAAACGCACTTTCTGCTTTTTTAACAATGCATAACGTCCTTTATGCATCGCTAATAGAATAGCACAATCAGGGAGGGAGTGGTAGCGTTTGTGCTCGTTAATGGGGGCGGGTGATGAAGGTGAGTGATTTTTTAAATGCAGAGGTCATTACGGCGGCTGCCTCTAGTGCTTTGGGCATTATAGCGCTTGTTGTGCTGATTCTTGCTTTCGTGGCGTTGGTGTTTTTCCGAAGAGATGGCCCGGCCGTGCGGCTTAGTGTGTTTGGCGTTCTGGTTGTTGTCTGCGTTGGTCTGAGTGCGACAGCGATCTATCAAAAGGTCGATGTGTGCTCGCAAGAGATCATGAATTGGGAGGAATATAAGGGATGTATGGAAAAGCGTGGCGATTAGTTGTCATAGTTGCAGCAGTAGTCGTGAGTCACGGTCAGGCGCATGCACAGAATTGCGCGTCAAGCCTAACGAAGGACTCTTCGGTATCGAGAATAATCAATTGCATTAAGGATCAGGAGAGCGCGGTGAAAACCGCGCAGCGGCATGCCAACGATGCCGTGGCCGAGGCAAAAGCGCTTCGCGCGGAATTGGCCAAGCAGATCGATATAAAGCAGCCCGTTCCAGTCGCTATTCCGGCTGGGTCGGTTGTTGCTTTCGATCTTCCAAACAGGTGCCCTAAAGGGTAAGCGTCCGGCCTGACCGCTCTGCCGTGCAGAAGAAGTGAGGTTTAGTGTCCACTTGTTTAGGTGGACACTAACGGGGATCAGGATGTGGCGAAGCGGGGCAAGCGTCGGCGCTGGAGTGCAGACGAGAAGCGGATGATTTGCGCACAGACGCGGTTTGCGGGCGTTTCGGTTTCACAGGTTGCACGGCGCTACAATGTGAACGCCAATCAGGTTTTCAACTGGCTGAAAGATCCCCGGTTTGCGGGAAGTGACACGGTCGATGACGCCGCCTGTTTCCTGCCGGTTGAGATTGCGCGTCACGTCGAGCACGAAGCCGAGCGCCCTGTTGGTGACGAAGGCAAGATCGAGGTCACGCTTGCCGGAGGTCATCGCTTGAGCATTAGCGGCCCTTACGATCCCGAAGCGCTCGTACGTCTGCTCCGGTGCTTGTCGGGATGATCCCGGTTCCCACGAACACGAAGGTTTGGCTTGCGGCCGGCGTGACGGACATGCGTAAGGGGTTCAATGGGCTGTCAGCGCAAACAGAGAAGGTTCTAAAGGCGGCGCCGTATTGCGGTCATCTGTTCGTCTTCCGGGGTCGCCGTGGCGATCTGATCAAGGTGATCTGGTGGGACGGGCAAGGGGCATGTCTGTTCTCGAAGCGTCTGGAGAAGGGACGGTTTGTCTGGCCGTCTGCGAAAGCGGGCAAGGTTGCGCTGACCCCGGCTCAATTGGCGATGCTGCTGGAAGGGATTGATTGGCGCATACCACAACGAACGTGGCGTCCCCTGACGGCTGGGTAAAGTCGTTTCACAGCAAAGGGTTGTCAATTTCCGGGGATTCCCATGCGGGGTGGCGGCTGATAGATTGCCGGCATGCTCGACGACGCTGAGAACCTCCCGAATGAACCTGCCGCATTAAAAGGTCTGGTGGCATCGCTGGCGTCGGAAGTGAAGTCACAGGCGGTGTTGATCGAGAAGCTCCAACACCAATTGGCCGGGATGCGCCAGCATCGCTTCGGGTCGCGCTCGGAGGCTCTGGATCAACTGGCGTTGACGCTGGAAGACGAAGAGATTGCGGCGTCCGCGCAGGAGCCCGCGTCAGACGATGCAAATGCAGATCAATCTGCAGCGCCAAAAGACAAGCCCAAACGTAAACCGCTGCCCGGTCATCTCCCACGCAACGAGACAACACTGTCGCCGGGCGATGCCTGTGGGGAATGCGGCGGTGCGCTCAAAACGCTTGGCGACGATGTCACCGAGGAACTGGAATATGTCCCCGGACGTTTTGTCGTGAACCGGATTGTTCGCCCGCGCATGGCCTGCACCTGCTGTGAGACGTTCCATCAGGCAGCCCTGCCGTCGCGGCCGATTGAGCACGGGCGGCCCGGTCCTGGCCTACTGGCCCATGTGCTGGTCAACAAGTACGCCGATCATTCGCCTTTGTACCGGCAAAGTCAGATATTCCAGCGCGAGGGGATCGATCTGGACCGCTCCACCCTGGCCGATTGGGTTGGCAAATCCACGGCTCTGTTGGAACCTTTGGCGGACGCCGTCGCGCGCCATGTTTTAAAGGGACAGGCCCTCTTCGCCGATGATACGCCGGTAAAAATGCTGACCCCAGGCTCCGGTAAAACCAGGACCGCGCGGCTTTGGGCCTATGTCCGCGATGAACGACCCTGGGCCGGAGAGGCGCATCCTGCCGCATGGTATCAGTTCTCGTCCGACAGGAAGGGCGTTCGCCCGCGCGAACATCTAGCGGACTTCACGGGCTTCATGCATGCCGATGGCTATGCGGGGTTCAATGACCTGTACCGCACGGGCAAGGTGACGGAAGTGGCCTGCATGGCCCATATCCGACGCAAGTTCGTCGATATCCACAAAGCTCAGGGATCGGCGATTGCCGAGGAAGCCATAAAACGTATCGCCACACTCTATGGCGTCGAGAAGGAGGTTCGGGGCCAATCGCCGGATCAACGGGTGAAGATCAGGCAGCGCCAATCAAAACCAATCTTCGACGACCTGGAATCATGGCTGCATGCCCAATTGACCCGGATACCCGGCAAATCACCCTTAGCCGGTGCTATTCGCTACGCCCTGACCCGCATGAAGAAGCTGCGACCATATCTAGATCACGGCTTTCTTGAACTCGACAACAATACCGCAGAGCGATCCATGCGGCCCATCGCCCTGGGGCGGAAGAATTATCTCTTCATGGGGTCCGAGGCCGGCGGCAAATCAGCCGCCATCGCCTATACGCTGATCGAGACAGCAAAACTCAATGGCGTCGATCCGCAGGCCTGGCTAACCGACACGCTAGCCTGTATCGCCGACCATAAAATCAATCGGATCGACGAACTGCTCCCCTGGCGTTACGCTCAAACCTGAGCGTAACAGTCCAACGTCATCATAGGCAGGGCTGCTTTACCGGACGCTCACCCTAAAGGGTAAGCGTCCGGCCTGACCGCTCTGCCGTGCAGAAGAAGTGAGGTTTAGTGTCCACTTGTTTAGGTGGACACTAACGGGGATCAGGATGTGGCGAAGCGGGGCAAGCGTCGGCGCTGGAGTGCAGACGAGAAGCGGATGATTTGCGCACAGACGCGGTTTGCGGGCGTTTCGGTTTCACAGGTTGCACGGCGCTACAATGTGAACGCCAATCAGGTTTTCAACTGGCTGAAAGATCCCCGGTTTGCGGGAAGTGACACGGTCGATGACGCCGCCTGTTTCCTGCCGGTTGAGATTGCGCGTCACGTCGAGCACGAAGCCGAGCGCCCTGTTGGTGACGAAGGCAAGATCGAGGTCACGCTTGCCGGAGGTCATCGCTTGAGCATTAGCGGCCCTTACGATCCCGAAGCGCTCGTACGTCTGCTCCGGTGCTTGTCGGGATGATCCCGGTTCCCACGAACACGAAGGTTTGGCTTGCGGCCGGCGTGACGGACATGCGTAAGGGGTTCAATGGGCTGTCAGCGCAAACAGAGAAGGTTCTAAAGGCGGCGCCGTATTGCGGTCATCTGTTCGTCTTCCGGGGTCGCCGTGGCGATCTGATCAAGGTGATCTGGTGGGACGGGCAAGGGGCATGTCTGTTCTCGAAGCGTCTGGAGAAGGGACGGTTTGTCTGGCCGTCTGCGAAAGCGGGCAAGGTTGCGCTGACCCCGGCTCAATTGGCGATGCTGCTGGAAGGGATTGATTGGCGCATACCACAACGAACGTGGCGTCCCCTGACGGCTGGGTAAAGTCGTTTCACAGCAAAGGGTGGTCAATTTCCGGGGATTCCCATGCGGGGTGGCGGCTGA
This sequence comes from Alphaproteobacteria bacterium, assembly GCA_012103325.1. GTDB lineage: Bacteria > Pseudomonadota > Alphaproteobacteria > UBA8366. The sequence goes on along the minus strand of WLWY01000007.1, from coordinate 110,410 downwards.
TAGATTGCCGGCATGCTCGACGACGCTGAGAACCTCCCGAATGAACCTGCCGCATTAAAAGGTCTGGTGGCATCGCTGGCGTCGGAAGTGAAGTCACAGGCGGTGTTGATCGAGAAGCTCCAACACCAATTGGCCGGGATGCGCCAGCATCGCTTCGGGTCGCGCTCGGAGGCTCTGGATCAACTGGCGTTGACGCTGGAAGACGAAGAGATTGCGGCGTCCGCGCAGGAGCCCGCGTCAGACGATGCAAATGCAGATCAATCTGCAGCGCCAAAAGACAAGCCCAAACGTAAACCGCTGCCCGGTCATCTCCCACGCAACGAGACAACACTGTCGCCGGGCGATGCCTGTGGGGAATGCGGCGGTGCGCTCAAAACGCTTGGCGACGATGTCACCGAGGAACTGGAATATGTCCCCGGACGTTTTGTCGTGAACCGGATTGTTCGCCCGCGCATGGCCTGCACCTGCTGTGAGACGTTCCATCAGGCAGCCCTGCCGTCGCGGCCGATTGAGCACGGGCGGCCCGGTCCTGGCCTACTGGCCCATGTGCTGGTCAACAAGTACGCCGATCATTCGCCTTTGTACCGGCAAAGTCAGATATTCCAGCGCGAGGGGATCGATCTGGACCGCTCCACCCTGGCCGATTGGGTTGGCAAATCCACGGCTCTGTTGGAACCTTTGGCGGACGCCGTCGCGCGCCATGTTTTAAAGGGACAGGCCCTCTTCGCCGATGATACGCCGGTAAAAATGCTGACCCCAGGCTCCGGTAAAACCAGGACCGCGCGGCTTTGGGCCTATGTCCGCGATGAACGACCCTGGGCCGGAGAGGCGCATCCTGCCGCATGGTATCAGTTCTCGTCCGACAGGAAGGGCGTTCGCCCGCGCGAACATCTAGCGGACTTCACGGGCTTCATGCATGCCGATGGCTATGCGGGGTTCAATGACCTGTACCGCACGGGCAAGGTGACGGAAGTGGCCTGCATGGCCCATATCCGACGCAAGTTCGTCGATATCCACAAAGCTCAGGGATCGGCGATTGCCGAGGAAGCCATAAAACGTATCGCCACACTCTATGGCGTCGAGAAGGAGGTTCGGGGCCAATCGCCGGATCAACGGGTGAAGATCAGGCAGCGCCAATCAAAACCAATCTTCGACGACCTGGAATCATGGCTGCATGCCCAATTGACCCGGATATCCGGCAAATCACCCTTAGCCGGTGCTATTCGCTACGCCCTGACCCGCATGAAGAAGCTGCGACCATATCTAGATCACGGCTTTCTTGAACTCGACAACAATACCGCAGAGCGATCCATGCGGCCCATCGCCCTGGGGCGGAAGAATTATCTCTTCATGGGGTCCGAGGCCGGCGGCAAATCAGCCGCCATCGCCTATACGCTGATCGAGACAGCAAAACTCAATGGCGTCGATCCGCAGGCCTGGCTAACCGACACGCTAGCCTGTATCGCCGACCATAAAATCAATCGGATCGACGAACTGCTCCCCTGGCGTTACGCTCAAACCTGAGCGTAACAGTCCAACGTCATCATAGGCAGGGCTGCTTTACCGGACGCTCACCCTAAAGGGTGGTCAATGTTCGAAGAAGGAGTAAGCCGGACCATCGTGGGTGCCTATTACGACCGCGGGAAGGGGGATGGTTTGTTTGTGCCTACTCAAGATGAGGAGGGACACGAACTCACATTCAGACACTACCGAGAAAACAAAGGTATAGAGAAGCACAAGCTAACGGTTGCAGAAATGCCTGGGCATAATCACGATAGCGGGACTCTCAAGGCCAAGAACCCTGAGCAATTTATGCACCGGTCCAGCCCTTCTGAGGCAACCGATGACGGCACTCGACGTTTCGGGCTCTTTGCGACAGAGACCACGTTAAATTTTGGAAGCCATACACATCCGCTTTCAGGAAATACAGGCCCGCGAGGGAAAGGCACTTCCCACAACAATATGCCGCCTTATATAGCGCTGTATTTCTGTAAGAAGGACTAAATAGGGATCGACGCCGTTGAGTTTCGCCGTTTCGATCATCCGCATTAAATTGGTCTGATGAACACAAGAACAGATACCATTCCCTCTCCAGGTAGGTATTAGTCAATTAAAGAGCATTTTCCGGCGTTGAGCCTCATTTCCTTATAGTGATCAGTAGTATCGTGTGCAGTCCAATTCATTTTGGCAAGCTGGAAGTTTCCATTAGGTTCAAATACAAAATTGGGTTTGCTGCAACTTACCTTACTTAAATGCTCTCCAGACGAAGAATTTTTCCATCTTTCGTTACACAACTCCGTATCGGTATTATCAAAGCTGGAGTCGTTGATTCTTACATTATAACATGCACGAAAAAACTTCCATGGTGTGCTACTGCTGGCGTTGGCGCTGTCCCATTCATTTTTCTCTTCTATATATTGGTGAGCGCATCTAGCAGCCTTTTTATTTGGCTCTCCATCGATGGTCGCTGGAATTTTTTCGACGATATAGGTTGGTAGATAAGAGTCAGGTGAAGTCCATTTCTGTTTGCGGTAATCATAAAGCAAACGCGCGCTGTGAGTGCTGATACACTCTGTTCTAAATATCTCATTTCTTTCTGTAATTGTCTCTGCTAACGCACCGCCGGTGATAGCTAGGATAAAGAAGATTGCCAAATACCGCATTGTGTTCCTCGGAAGTATTGTGCTCAGGTCAAAAGTAGTGCCAAAAATGGGAATAAACCGCCTTACTCGTACAGATACCTAACATCTTAATGGCCCGAGTTCGGCAAGGTCAAAGCTCCAAAGCGTAGAGCTCGTCAATTTCATCCGGCTGGATGCACAGATAATCGAGCGTCTGGGATTCTGAAGCGTGACCATAGGCCCAGGTGAGCAGCGCCGTGCGCCGGTCGTAGGTCGTGCGTTGATGATAGCCCCAGGTCTTGCGCAGTGTGTGTGAGCCGTAGTTGCCGCGTAGGCGGACATCGCCGCACCACTTTTTGACCATTTGGCTCAACGTCGATACCTGCAAGGCCTGGCCGTACCTTTGGGAAAGGAACAACGGCGCATCGCCACGCGGGTCCGGATGGACTTTGAGCCAATTGTCGATTGCCGAAATCACGGCGGCATTGAGCGTGGTGGCCCGATATCGTTTGTTTTTACTCTGCTTGAGATCGAGCCGATCGCCCGCCTCGAGGTAATCGACCTGGCCGACCGTGATCGAGAGCAGTTCATTGGCGCGGTAGGCCGTGTTGATGCCCAGAGTGAACAGGCATAAATCCCGCGGACTATCGGCCAGGATTTTTTTAAGCCGCTTGATTGCTTTCAGATCACGGATTGGCTCGACCTTGATCGAGGACCCCTTTTTAGGGTGGTTCGCATTCGCGGACTTTCGGTCTTCGATCGGCATGCCGGAATCTTCCTAAAACTCCCCAACTATTAGTTTCCTGAAAAGAAAACTTGGGAAGAAAATTTGATCACCAAACGATAGGGCCGAAAAAAATCTCCCTAACTCATTGGTGACTATACATATCATAGAATAAATAACTCCCCAACTTTTATATTAAAGTTGGCGAGAAAAAGATCACGCAATATCGAATATTCTACGCGCCAAAAAGGGGGCAGAGCCTCCTATTTGTAGCTTGAGAATGGCATCGACGTGAGTGCTCGGGTCAAGCCCAAGCACGACAATTATAAGAGCGGTCCCCTACCCTAAACTGAAAACCCGCCGAGCTTCGTCTCGAGATACTCCGCGATCCCCTCGCGGCCGCCTTCGCGTCCCAGCCCGCTTTCCTTGGCGCCGCCAAACGGCGCCGCCGCTGCCGTCGGGTTGATGTCGTTGATGCCGATGATGCCGAAGCGCAACCCTTCGAACATGCGCATCGCACGGCTGATGTTGTTGGTATAGACGTAGGCTGCCAGCCCGTAATGGGTGTCGTTGGCCATGGTCAGCGCGGTTTCGTCGTCGTCGAAGGCGATCACGGGGGCGACCGGGCCGAAGGTTTCTTCGCGGTAGATCGTCATCGCTTCCGTCACGCCGGTCAGCACTGTAGGGGCGTAGAAGTGACCCTTGTCGAGCCCGTCATCCATCAGGCGGTGGCCGCCGCACACGACGGTGGCGCCTTTGGCCTTGGCGTCCTCGACCTGGCGGTCGACCTTGGCGATGGCCGCCTCGTTGACCAGCGGGCCGATGGAGATGCCGTCTTCCATGCCGTTGCCGCCGCGCATCCGGGTGACGCGCTCGGTCAGGGTCTCAACGAACGGCTCGACGATGCTGCGGTGCACGAACAGGCGGTTCGGGCTGATGCAGGCCTGGCCGGTGTTGAGGAACTTGACCAGCGAGGCGCCCTTGGCCGCGTGTACGGGATCGGCGTCCTCGAAGACCATGAAAGGTGCGTGGCCGCCGAGCTCCATCGAGACCCGCTTGAGCTGTGCTGCCGCATCGGCGGCGAGCTTCTTGCCGACCGCCGTGGAGCCGGTGAAGGTGATCTTGCGCACCGTGGGGTTGCTGGTGAACTCCGCGCCGATGGGGACCGGGTCGGCGGCGGTGACCAGATTGACCACGCCGGGCGGAATTTCCGCCTCTTCAAAGACTTTAAAAGTCTCCACGGCGCAGAGCGGCGTCGCCTCGGCCGGCTTGAGCACGATGGTGCAACCTGCCGCCAGGGCCGGCGCGATCTTGCGGGTCAGCATGGAAATCGGATAGTTCCACGGCGTCACCGCCGCCACGACGCCGACCGGCTGATGCGCCACGATGAAGCGCTGGTCGCCGCGCGGCGCGGGAATCGTCTCGCCATAGACGCGCTTTGCCTCCTCCGCGTACCACAGCAGGAAATCCGCCGCGTAGCCGACCTCGTTGCGCGCAGCGCGGATCGGCTTGCCCTGCTCCAGGGTCATCATGCGGGCGAGGTCCTCGCGCCGTTCCATCATGAGCTTGTGCGCCCGGTACAGATAGTCGGAGCGCTGATAGGCCGTCAGGCCGGACCAGGCCGGGAACGCTTTCGCCGCTGCTTCGATGGCGCGTGCGGCGTCTTCCCGCCCGCCGTCGGGGACCGAGCCAATCACCTCGCCATTGGCCGGGTTGGTCACTTCAAGGACGCCCGCCGCGGTCGCCCAGTTGCCGTCGATATACATTGCCGTTTTCCCCGTGTTTTCTAGCCGCGCAGAACAGACATGCCGGCGTAGTGCGCGGCGGAGCCGAGCTCTTCCTCGATCCGCATCAGCTGATTGTACTTCGCCAGCCGGTCGGAGCGCGACAAAGAGCCGGTCTTGATCTGGCCGCTGTTGGTGGCGACGGCGAGGTCTGCGATGGTCGCATCCTCGGTCTCGCCGGAGCGGTGCGAGATCACACACGTGTAGGCGGCGCGGTGCGCCATTTCGACCGCTTCCAGCGTCTCCGAGAGCGTGCCGATCTGGTTGACCTTGATCAGGATCGAGTTGGCGACGCTGTCTTCGATGCCGCGGCTGAGACGTTCCGGGTTGGTGACGAACAGGTCGTCGCCGACCAGTTGCACCTTCTCGCCAAGCTCCGCGGTGAGCGCCGCCCAGCCCTCCCAATCGTCCTCGTCCATGCCGTCCTCGATGGACAGGATCGGGTAGCGCACGACCAAATCCGCCAGGTAGCGGACCATGCCTTCTGAATCGAGTGTTTTTCCTTCTCCTTCAAGGAGATATTGGCCGTTCTTAAAGAATTCACTCGCCGCGCAGTCGAGCGCCAGCATGACGTCTTCACCCGGTAGATAACCGGCCTTTTCGATCGCCTTCATGACGAAGCCCAACGCCTCTTCCGTCGACCCGACGCTGGGCGCGAATCCGCCTTCGTCGCCGACATTTGTATTGTGCCCGGCGTCCTGCAGCGCCTTCTTCAGCGCCTGAAAGATTTCCGCCCCCATCCGCACCCCGTCCGCCAGCGACCCGGCAGCGACCGGCATGATCATGAACTCCTGAATGTCGACCGGATTGTCGGCATGGGCGCCGCCGTTGATGATGTTCATCATCGGCACCGGCAGGGTCCGCGCATAGGCGCCGCCGATATAGCGGTAGAGCGGCAGCCCCGCATCCTCCGCCGCCGCCTTGGCGATGGCGAGCGAGACGCCGAGCATCGCGTTCGCACCCAGCAATGCCTTGTTCGGCGTCCCGTCGAGGTCGATCATCATATTGTCGAGCTTGACCTGATCGTCGGCGTCCATACCGCTAAGCAAGTCAAAGATTTCGCCGTTCACCGCGTCAACCGCCTTGGCGACGCCCTTGCCGCCATAACGACTGTCGCCGTCGCGCAATTCCAGCGCTTCATATTTGCCGGTTGAGGCGCCGGACGGCACGCCGGCGCGGCCGAAGGCGCCGCTTTCCAAGGTCACGTCGACCTCGACGGTCGGATTGCCACGGCTGTCGAGAATCTCGCGCCCCTGGATGTCGAGAATGGCGGTCATTGTCGAATGTCCTTTGAATTAAGCAAGTCTATGCGGTTAGTTGCGGCCTTTTGCCAGGCGGTCGAAGGCAAGCAGGGATTCCATGAGGGGTCCAAACTCCTTCAGGGGCACCATGTTGGGGCCATCGGACGGCGCGCTGTCCGGATCCTGATGCGTTTCCATGAAGACGGCGGCCACGCCCACGGCCACCGCGGCACGCGCCAACACGGGCACGAATTCCCGCTGCCCGCCGGAGGTCCCTCCCTGCCCGCCGGGCTGCTGCACCGAATGGGTCGCATCGAACACGACTGGAAAGCCGGTCTCGGCCAGGATCGGCAGCGAACGCATGTCGCTAACCAGCGTGTTGTAGCCGAAACTGGCACCACGCTCGCAGACCATAAGATTCGTGTTGCCTGCCTGGACGCATTTGGCGACAACATTCTTCATGTCCCAGGGCGCCAGGAACTGGCCCTTCTTGATATTGATCGCCCGCCCGGTTTGTGCCGCGGCGACCAGCAGGTCCGTCTGCCGGCAGAGATAAGCCGGAATTTGTAGGACATCGACGGACTCGGCGACAACCGCGCACTGGTGCGGTTCGTGGACATCCGTGATGACGGGACACCCCACGGTCTCGCGCACTTCGGCGAAGATCGCCATTGCTTTGTCCAGGCCAAGCCCGCGCGCACTGCCGATCGACGTGCGGTTGGCCTTGTCGAAGGAGGATTTGTAGATCAGCCCGAAGCCGAGCCGGTCGGCTTCCGCTTTCAGCGCCTGCGCCATTTCGAGCGCATGCTCCCGGCTTTCCATGGCACACGGTCCGGCGATAATCGTCAGCGGCCGGTCGTTGCCGATTTCCAGATTGCCGACCTTTATCGATGCGGACATATCAGACAAGCCTCGACTGTTCCATGGCGGCGCGGATGAAACTTTCAAACAGGGGGTGCGGATCGAAAGGTTTCGACTTCAACTCGGGGTGAAACTGAACGCCGACAAACCAGGGATGATCTGGAATTTCGACGATTTCCGGCAGTTCCCCATCGGGAGACATGCCGGAAAACCGAATGCCGTGCTGCTCCAACCGGTCCTTGAAGTTGATATTGACTTCGTAGCGATGCCGGTGCCGCTCGCCGATATGCAGATTATTGTCATAGATCTCAGCAACCCGGGATCCTTCAGCCAGCGTGCAGGGATAAGCACCCAGCCGCATGGTTCCGCCATAATTGTCCGATGACGTGCGCCGCTCGACCACGTTGCCGCGCGTCCACTCGGTCAACAAGCCCACGATGGGCTCCTCACAAGGGCCAAACTCGGTCGAACCGGCGTCCTCGATCCCGGCCAGATTGCGCGCCGCTTCGATGACGGCCATCTGCATACCGAAACAAATACCGAAATAGGGCACTTTTCGTTCGCGGGCGAAACGCGCCGCCTTGATCTTGCCCTCCGCGCCGCGGTGACCAAAGCCGCCCGGCACGAGAATGCCGTGGCACCCTTCCAGGTGATATGCGGCGTCTGCCTGCTCGAAAATCTCTGACTCGAGCCAATTCAGATTGACCCGGACATTGTTCGCAATCCCGCCGTGGTGAAGCGCCTCACCAAGCGACTTATAGGCATCCAGAAGGTTCGTATACTTGCCGACGATGGCGATATTGACCTCGCCTTCCGGCCCGCGGATACGCTGCACAACATCGGTCCAGCGGGACAAGTTAACATCGTCGCCGGCATCCGCCTCCAACAGCCCGAAATAGCGCAGCACCTCGGTGTCGAAACCTTGATCATGATAGGAGATCGGCACCTGATAGATCGTATCGACATCGAGCGCCGGGATTACGCGGCCTTCGCGAATGTTGCAGAACAGAGCGATCTTCTTGCGGGCGTCGGGCGGGATTTCTCGGTCGCACCGGCATAGAAGAATATCCGCCTGGATGCCGATATTGAGGAGTTCCTTTGCCGAATGTTGGGTCGGCTTGGTCTTCAACTCGCCGGCGGAGGGAATAAAGGGCACCAGGGTCAGGTGAATAAACAGGGTCCGCTCGGCGCCGAGTTGATTGCGCAACTGCCGAATCGCCTCGAGAAACGGCAACCCCTCGATATCGCCCACCGTGCCGCCGATTTCACACAGCACGAAATCCTCATCGTCCAGATCGCTGAGAACGAAATCCTTTATCGCGTCGGTGACGTGAGGAATAACCTGGACCGTGCCACCCAGATAGTCGCCGCGCCGCTCCTTGGCGATGACATTGGAGTAGATCTTACCCGTGGTGACATTATCGCTGCGCCGCGCCGGCACGCCGGTGTAGCGCTCGTAATGACCGAGATCGAGGTCGGTTTCCGCCCCATCGTCGGTGACGTAGACCTCGCCATGTTGATAGGGGCTCATCGTACCCGGATCGACATTCAGATACGGATCGAGTTTGCGTAGCCTGACCTCGTAGCCCCGCGCCTGCAACAGCGCGCCGAGCGCCGCTGATGAAAGACCCTTGCCGAGTGAGGAAACCACGCCGCCGGTGATAAAGATAAAACGCGTCATGGACGGGCAGTTTAATCCAATCGGTAAGGGGTTCCCAGTTTAATCAGGCGGCGAGAGAGACTTTATGCAGTCTTCGCTCTATCGAGACAGCGGTACGTCGCCTTCTTTCGATTCGGGCTGCGGTGTGCTGGTCGCGGCCGGGCTATCGAGGATCGACTGCGGGGTCGTCCGATTTCCGGCGATGATCGCCAAGGTCAAGCTGGTCAGCATAAAACAACCAGCCAGAACCGCGGTCGCCCGGGTCAGGAAATTCGCGGTACCGCGGACGCTCATGAGCCCGCCAACATTGGCACCGCCGCCGCCGCCAATACCGAGTCCACCGCCCTCGCTGCGCTGCATAAGGACGGTAATCACCAGCAGTATCGCAATTATCAGATGAACCACCAAAAGTATGGTTTCCATCGTTCAACCTTTACCTATCTCACCGTAATCGCGGCTTTATGTAGTCGTTAATCCACCGAATGGCCAGCGCCGTCTACGCACAGCAGCCGGCAATCGCCAAAAAGTCCGCCGCGACGAGGCTGGCGCCCCCGACCAATGCGCCGTCCACATCCTCTAATGCCATAAGTTCGCTCGCATTTCCGGGCTTCACCGAGCCGCCATACAGAAGCCTAATCTGCCGGGCAATTTCGGCGCCATGGCTTCCGGATACGATAGCTCGCATGTGACGGTGCATCGCCTGCACCTCATCGGGTGTCGGCGTCCGGCCCGTCCCAATCGCCCAAACCGGCTCATAAGCGATGACCGTGTCGGCTGCCGTCGCCTTCTCTGGCAAAGACCCTTTGATTTGCCCGGCGACGACCGCGTCGGCACGGCCGGCATCACGCTCCACCTCAGTCTCGCCGACACAGATGACGGTCGTCAGTCCCGCACGATGCGCGGCCAGTGCCTTGGCGCGGACAAGGGCATCGCTCTCGCCATGATCGGCACGCCGCTCGGAATGTCCGACAATGACGAAGCGGCTGCCAGCATCCGCGAGCATTTCCGCGCTCAAATCGCCGGTATGCGCGCCGCTTTCCTCCGGATGGCAATCCTGCCCACCTAGGGCGACACCGGAACCCGATAACGCGGCCCCGGCCGTCGAGAGCAGCACCGCCGGCGGACAAACGAGCAATTCGCAACCGACGCCCTCGGCACCCGCCGCTACCGCCTGTGCCAGCGCATGCCCCTCCGCGGCAAGCCCATTCATCTTCCAATTTCCCGCAACCAGCATTACGCGCTTCGTAGCCATAAGGCCTTTTTCCTCCCATTCTTGAACGACGTGCCTGTTTATCACGCGCGATCACACCGGGCCACATATGTGTAATAGCGGTTGCGGGGCCGTCGGGGGGCTCTTAATATGCCGCGCCACGCCGGAAGGCGGGTATTTTCAATGGCTTCAAGGGTAGGCCCATATGCTCGAATTCCTGCGCAACGGTGTTCGATCCTGGTATTTCAAAGCGCTTCTGGGCGTGCTGGTCGTCAGCTTCGCCATCTTTGGCGTCGGCGACATCTTTCAGGGCGGCATCAGAAGTGGCGCCGTCATCGAAGTCGGCGACGTTGAAGTCGGGCCGACCGAGGTCGGAGAGACGTTCCGCCGCCAGCTCAACGTGCTGACCCGCCGTCTCGGCAGCGACATATCGCCGGAGCAAGCCAGGCAGTTGGGCATTACCAACCAGGTCGTCGAATCGCTGATTACACAAGCACTTTACGACAGCGAGGCTAGTGCGCTTGGTGTCGTTGTCACCAAAGATCCAATCGCTAATCAGATCAGGTCGGAAGCGGGTTTCCGCAATCAGCTTGGCCAGTTCGACCGCGGTGTCTACGAGCAGACCCTGGCGGTGAACGGATACACGGAGCAGCAGTTCGTCGCGCAGCTGCGCCGCGAATTGTCGCGCGAACAGGTCGTCGGAAGCCTCACCAAGGACGTTCAGGGGTCTACCCAGTTGGCCAACCGGCTCTATCGCTGGCGCCAGGAAAAACGCATCGCCGACTTTATCGTCATCGAAAACGATCCCAACGCGACCGTCGATGCGCCAGACGATGCGGCGCTGCAAGCCTATCATAAGGAAAACGAGCGGCTATTCACCGCGCCGGAATATCGCAACGCCACCTATATCCACTTGTCCGGCGTCGACGTGTTGGACGACATCACGATCCCGGATACCGAGATCCGTGAGCTGTACGAAAACAGGATCGATCAGTTCCGAGTAGCGGAACAGCGGACCGTACAGCAAATGGTGTTTCCAACCGAGAAAGCGGCGAAAGAGGCTATCGCGCAATTGGCGGAGGGCATCGAATTTGCTGCGCTGGCAAAGAAACTTCTAAATCAAGACGCCGACGCCACCAACCTAGGCGACGTAACCCGAGATAGCCTGCCGGACGAACTGGCCGACCCTGTGTTTGCGCTCAGTAAAGATCAAACGAGTGCACCGTTGAAGGGACCGTTCGGCTGGCACGTGATGCAGGTTACCGGCACCAGAGCGGAAACGACACAGCCCTTTGCAGATGTCCGCGCAACGCTGCGCACGGAATTGGCGCAGGAAAAGTCGCTCGATGTGCTGTTCGAGCTCGCCAATGCGCTCGAAGACTCCCTTGGCGGCGGTGCCTCGCTTGAGGAAGCAGCAAGCCAGATCGGCGTGTCCGCGAAAAAGGTCGCCATGGTCGACCGCCGTGGACGCGACACAAACGACAAGCCGATTCTTACGATCCCCATCGACGATGCGTTTCTAACCAGCGTGTTCAGTACGGAATCCGGCGAAGAGAGCAGCCTGATCGAATTGGGCTCGAATGGCTATCTGCTCGTGCGTGTCGACAGAGTCACGCCCTCCAGAGTGAAGCTGCTGGACACCGTACGCGAGCAAGCCATCGCCGCCTGGCAGGCCGAACAGCGGCTAAAGCTGACGGAAGAGAAAACCAAAGCCGCGCTCGACCGTATCAAAGGCGGCGAGACGTTAGCGGCCATTGCGGGTGAGCTTGCTGCGACGATTCAAACGAGCGCGCCCTTCAACCGAGAGGGTCAAGGCGCCGGATCCAACCTGCCGCGCGCATTGGTCAGCGATATTTTTGCGGCCAAGATCGGCGGTGCGGCAAGCAGCCGGGCGGGAACAGGCCACACGATTGCCGTTCTGAAACGCGTAGAGGCGGCGAACCCGAACACCGATAGCGCCGCGGTGAAAGCACTTCAAACCCGCTTGGGCGAAGCGATAGCCAGTGACGTAGAAGTGCAGTACAACAACGCCTTGCGGCAACATCACACTGTCACTGTCGACCAACGGGCGATCGACACCATTTTCCTGCAATTTTAGTTTAATAGGCATTCACCGTGAGCTCTCAGCCGGACTACGCTACCTTCGCGAAGATATATGACGCGGGTGAAGCGCAGGTTGTCTGGACGAGCGTGATTGCGGATTTGGAAACGCCTGTATCGGCGATGCTGAAACTCGCGGACAGCCGGGCGAACAGCTTCCTGCTCGAGTCGGTTTCCGGCGGGGCGATCCGGGGGCGCTACTCGTTCATCGGTCTCAAGCCGGATCTGATCTGGCGTTGCCAAGGCACCAAGGTCGAGATCAACCGAAATGCCCGTGCCGATACCGACCGTTTCGAAGACGCGGGCGACGATCCGTTGGGATCGTTGCGCACGCTGATCCAGGAATCGGCCATGGCCCTGCCCGAAGGGCTACCTCCCATGGCGGCGGGACTCTTCGGCTATATGAGCTATGACATGGTCCGGCTGATGGAAACCTTGCCGGACGAAAACCCAGATATCTTGGGGCTGCCAGACGGCATCTTCCTGCGCCCGACAATCATCGCGGTATTCGATACGATCGAAGACGTCATGACGATCGTGACACCGGTTCGCCCACGGCCCGGCATCGATGAACGTGAGGCGTATGCTCAGGCAGAAGAGCGCCTGTACGATGTGCTGACCGATCTGGAACGGCCGCATCCGAAAGCGACCGACGCGGCGATGGTCGAACACGAACTTCCCGAACCGACATCCAACATGAGCCGCGAAGCATTCCACCACATGGTCGAGCGGGGCAAGGAATACATTCAGGCCGGCGATGTCTTCCAGGTCGTATTAAGCCAGCGGTTCGAGATGCCCTTCACGCTGCCACCGTTCGCACTCTATCGATCGCTGCGGCGGCTCAACCCCTCACCCTTTCTGTTTTTCCTCGATTTCGGCGGTTTCTCCATTGTTGGTTCCAGCCCCGAGATTCTCGTGCGCCTGCGCGACGACACCGTGACCATCCGGCCGGTGGCCGGCACCCGGCCACGTGGCAAGAATGCTGCGGAAGACAAGGCCCTTGCGGAAGAACTGCTTGCCGATCCGAAAGAACGGGCTGAGCATCTTATGCTGCTGGATCTCGGCCGCAACGATGTCGGCAGGGTATCGAAGGTCGGTACGGTCGAGGTCACGGAACAATTCGTCATCGAGAACTACTCCCATGTGATGCATATCGCATCGCATGTCGACGGCGAGATTGCGCCGGAGCATGACGCGCTGAGCGCCCTTGTTGCGGGTTTTCCGGCGGGCACCGTATCCGGCGCGCCCAAGGTCCGTGCCATGGAAATCATCGATGAGCTGGAGCCGGAACGGCGCGGTATTTATTCGGGCTGCATCGGCTATTTCGGCGCCGGCGGCGACATGGACACCTGCATCACGTTACGCACCTCGATCGTCAAGGACGGCAAGGTCTATATCCAAGCGGGTGGCGGTGTCGTTGCCGATAGCGACCCGGAAATGGAGTGTCAGGAGAGCGAAAACAAATCCCGCGCCATGATCCGCGCCGCGGAAGAAGCCGTGAGATTGGCCGCCGCGGGCGGGCGCAACACCTGAATCGCTCCCAAAGACCAAGCCCGGCCAGCATTCGACAGAACCGATCTTAGCGACCACTCTTCTCGCTAAACTGGCACTACTATTCTTCCAATATTGGTAATAAGAGAATATTAACCAGGCAGATGCTAGGCATACCGCCGAATAATTGCGGGAACCCGGCATGCCACAGCGTCGTCGCGCTTTGCCCCAAAATGACGAGCACAGAGATATAGGTGCGCCCTCGTCAAGCGCTGCCCTAAAGCGGTCAATTGCGCAGCTCGAGCGTGAGCTGGCCGCCGCGAGGGACAGCGAGGCACGCGCGTGCGGCGCCGTAGAAACAGCTGTTGCCGATAAAGCCCAATCAGAGCAAGCCTTGCGGAAGAGCGAACGGCGTTTCGCAGCATTTGCGGAAATCGCGTCCGACTGGTTTTGGGAGATGGGGCCGGATCTCCGCTTCACCTATCACTCCGCGCGCTATTTCGACGTCACGGGACTACGTCCGGAAGACAAGATTGGCACAACTCGAACGCATTTTGTCCGCGACGACATGCTCGAAGAAGAGGCCGAGAAATGGTCGGCGCATTTGGCGGCCCTCGACGCCCGCGAACCATTCAGCGATTTCGAGTACAGCTTCACGGCGCCGGACGGCTCGACTCGCCATGTGCGAACCAGCGGATCTCCCATATTCGGTGCCGACGGTTCGTTCGAAGGCTATTGCGGAACGGGAACCGATATCACTGCCACGGTCAACGCACAGCGTAGGGTAGACAAGGAGCAACAACTCTTCATCGGCGCCGTGGAAAACGTGTCGGACGCCTTTGCCCTGTTCGACCCCGATGATCGTCTGGTGTTCTGCAACGAGAGATTCAAACAGGTCAATCCGGAGCTGGCCCCCAGCATCAAGCCGGGGATGACGTTTGAACAAATGCTGCGGGACAATATCGCGAACTCGCGGCTTATGGCCGCTGTAGGCTGCGAAGAGGATTATGTACGGGAGCGCTTGGCGCAGCATCGCAATCCGACCGAACCAATTCTGTCGCGGCGAAATGACGGCCGATGGCTGCGGGTGAAAGAAGAGCGTGCGCCGGACGGATCGACCTATCTCATCAACACGGATATTACGAAGCTCAAGCAACGGGAAGAAGCGCTGCAGCGCGCAAAGGAAACGGCGGAGCGGGCAAACAACTTTAAGTCCGACTTCCTGGCAAAAATGAGCCACGAACTGCGAACGCCGTTGAACGCGGTAATCGGCTTCTCCGAAATCCTGACAAATGAACTGTTCGGGCCTCTTGGGAATACGCAATACCAGGAATATGCGCGTGATATTTTCCACAGTGGCCAACATCTGCTCGAATTGATCAACGACGTGCTCGACCTCACAAAGATCGAAGCAGGCAAATGTGATCTGCATTTGACTGACGTCGATCTCGGCGACCTGGTTCACAAAACGACGCTGTTGGTTAGAGAACAGACTCGCGAGAAGAATTTAACACTGCAGGCAACAGTGGCAGACGGTCTGCCGTCGATACGGGCCGATGAGCGCGCGGTACGTCAAATTCTCCTGAACCTGCTGTCCAATGCCGTAAAATTTACTCCGCAGGGCGGCCGTATCCGGGTTCAGGCCGATCGGGCCGATTGCGGTGCGATCCGTATCGTCGTATCGGATAACGGCATCGGCATCTCGCAAGACGAACTCGAAACCGTGCTCATACCGTTTGCGCAACTTGGCGCAATTGAGACGGCGAATGGCGGCGGTGTCGGACTCGGTTTGCCGATCGTCGACTCGCTGGTCCGTCTGCACGGCGGGACGTTGGTGCTGAAGAGCGATCATGGAGCCTGGACCAGCGTTACCGTACAGTTTCCAGACCAGAACGTCGCGCGATCACAGTCGCTATGACCGCCGCGGCTTGCGGTCCCCTGTCATAATCAAAAACAGGGGGCCGAGTGCTACCGCAATTCCTAGTGAGAGAAAAGCATACCCCCACGAAGTGGAGGTTTCCGCCCGTCCTGTCAGATCGAGAACAATGCCGAAGACAAGAGGGCCGAAGAAGCCTCCGGTAAATCCGCTGATCGAATGCACCGCCAGCGTCGCGCCTTGCCGCCCTTTTGGCGCTGCCTGCACCGTGCCCGTTGTCAACGCTGCGGATTCGCCCTGGACCGCGAAGACATAGACCATCGTAAAGGCAACGACCCATCCGTAAGGCAATCCTGCCGTAAATCCGACACCGCATGCCATGGCAGCGGATACGAACATGATTATCGTGATCACACGCCGGCGGCCAAAGCGGCTGGCAAGCTCGCCGCCCGTCATGCTGGCGATGACCGCCAGGATCGCACCGAGAGCGGCCGCCTGTGTCGGTGCCAATCCGTCACCGTTTCCCGAGGCCTGGCTACCAAACACCAGAAAGGCGACAATCCATGCCCGAAGGCCCAATAGCTCCCAGGCGTGCACGCCGTACCCGAGCACATACCCCATGACCACGCGATTGCGCAGCACCGGGCGGAAATCGAGAAGATGCGTCGTTGTTTCCGGCGGTACCGGTTTTATCGGCCGGAGCACAATCGCCACGAGAAGCAAACTAACCGCGGCAGCAACCCCGGTCATCCAGAACACCACGCGCCAATCGAAATGTGTCTGAACCAAACCCGCGGCAAGGTAGGAACTGGCAACACCGAGGCTAAAACAGGCGGTATATGCCGCGATGGCGCGGGATTGGTTGGAACCCTCGTACCGGTCAATTAGAACCCGCAGCCCCGGCATATAGGTTCCGGCAAAGCCCACGCCGGCAAAGAACCGAAACAGCAACGCCGTCCAGAAGCCTTCGGCAAACAGCGCAAAACCGCAGGCCGCGCAGGCGATGACCGCAGCACCGACCATGTAAATCGGTCTTGCATCGACACGGTCCGTCAAACTGACCAGGACCGGCACGGCAAGCGTATAGCCGGCAAAGAAGATGCCTGATATCCAACCCAGTTCTATGGCCGAAAGCTGCCAGAGACGGCCGAAGTCGGGCAGCAGCGATGCAAAGGCGAACGCGTCGAGGGTCGTCAGCACCTCGCACAAACAAAGAAGAACAATAAGGCCGAGCGGCGAAACCGCCCGCGGCATCATCCCTCGCCCCGCTGGCGACGGACGATTGCGCTAAGCGGCACCATGACGAAGCCCCGCTTGATGGCACCGGGAATCCAAGCCTTCAGCGCATCGAACGTCACATCGTAGGGATGCCCAATAGCGATCGCATATCCGCGGCGCCGCGCAATCCGCTCCGTCTGGGCAAGCTGGCGGGCCACCGCAGCGGCATCCCGGTCATGATCGAGAAAGATGTCGCGGCTGGCGTGCGCCAAACCATGGGCGCGGGCCAACGCAGCCCCAACCGACTTCGTGCTGGTGACGGAATCGAAGAACAGCAGTCCGCGGCGCTTCAATACCCGCACTACTGCCTCCATGCCATCCGGCCATTCGGTGAAGCGGCTGCCCATATGGTTGCTGATGCCGATATAACCGTCGAATCGCGTCAGCGCCCATTCCAGCCGGTTACGTACCTCATCGGCATTCAAAGACGTCAACAGCGCCTTCGGGCCCGGGTCGACATCGTGGTCCTTCGGCTCCATGTTGACGTGGATAATAAGCTCGTGCCCGGCGAGACGGCTGGCGTCGGCCAGCTTGGAAAGGTTGCTGCCATAAGGCAGGAACGCGAGGGTCAGCGGCGCCGGCAACGCGATCGTACGGCGCGCCCGCGTTTGCGACAGGCCAAGATCGTCGATCACCAGCGCGATCATCGGCCGGCCGTCGCTGGCCGGTGCGGCAGCGGCGTTGGCGAGCCACATCGGTGTCTTGCCACGATCGATCCTAGTCGCGATTGCCGGTTCTGGCGGAGCCGACGGCGCACGCGGCGCAGGTTCCGTCTCCCGTGTCTCGACTTTCGCCACCGCGTCCACTCTCGGTGCCGGCACGACCGGCGCTGGCGCCACTTTTTCCGCAACCGGCACCTGCACCGGCGGCTGCGCTGGTGGCGGCGGTAAGAAACGCTGTGTATTCCGCAACGGAGGCCGGTACGCGCGCGCTGGCACCTCGTAGGGCACGTTCAACGGTTTCAGCGCCATTTGCGCCGTCGGCGTTTCCGGGCTGGCAAGCCAGTTGCCCAGTACAACGCCAAGCCCAACGCCCACGACGAAAATGAAAATCAGCCCGGCAAGCAGCCTCATGCGCCGCCGCCGCGCGAAAGGGAAGCGTACGCGCTGACTTGATGTGGATCGTGTCGTGTAGTCGTGGGCCATGGCCGCCATCATCGGCCAAAGTCTTAAAGAATTCCACTAGAAGCCTGTCCGAGTAATGCTTGCGGTCTGCATCGAGCAGAGAACCGTGCATGTTAGAAGGGGGTGCGCTGGCGATGCCGGTGGCATCGTCAAGCAGCCACGACGCGGTACGCGCGGTTCTCTGCTCGACCCAAAGGGCCCCGTTCTCAAGGGTTTGGAACGTCGTCCGGCGTCGCTCGCGATGCCACTGACATCGCCACGCAACACCATCCTAGTCCAAACCCTTGAGAACGGGGTGCAGGCCATAAGCATTACTCGGACAGGCTCCTAGCACCGTGTGAACGGCGCAATCGCATTATCCCGCTATGCCCTCAAGGATCGGGCAATCCGGCCGGTCGTCGCCATGACACTGCTCGGAAAGGTGCAGCAGCGTGTCACGCATCGACTGGAGTTCTGCGATCTTACGGTCGATATCGCCGATATGCTCCATGGCCATAGCCTTGACGTCGCTGCTGGCCCGCGACCGGTCGCGCCACAGATCCAGCAACAGCGCGACGCCCTTGACCGGGAACCCGAGGCTGCGCGCCCGCTGTACGAACCGCAGCGTATCGATCTCGATTTGGCTAAATTCCCGGTAACCGGACTCGGTGCGATGAGCCGGCGCAATCAGACCGATACTTTCGTAATAGCGGATCGTCTTGGCGGGAACACCCGAGCTCTTTGCCGCAGCGCCGATATTCATTCGAAATCCCTTCCCTTATACCGTCATCAAAGCCGTGTATTGCGCAACCGCAGCGCATTGCCGATCACCGATACCGAGCTCAGACTCATGGCGGCGCTCGCAATGATCGGGCTTAATAATAAGCCAAAAAACGGATACAGCAGACCGGCAGCGATCGGCACGCCAAGCGCATTGTAGATGAAGGCGAAGAAGAGGTTCTGCCGGATATTCCGCATTACCGCACGGCTCAGCCGCTGCGCCTTTACGATGCCCACAAGATCGCCTCTGACGAGAGTTACGCCGGCGCTTTCCATTGCGACATCGGTCCCCGTGCCCATTGCGATGCCGACGTCTGCCAGAGCCAGCGCCGGAGCGTCGTTGATGCCGTCGCCCGCCATCGCCACGACACGCCCTTCCTGCTGAAACCGTTCGACGATGGCGCCTTTCTGGTCGGGCAGCACGTCCGCTTCGACGTCATCGATGCCGAGCGCCTTAGCCACGGCCTGTGCGGTAACGGCGTTATCCCCCGTCAGCATGACGACGCGGACCCCTTCCTTGCGCAAGGTACGGACGGCCTCCGCTGTCGTCGGCTTAATCGGATCGGCGACGCTCACGATACCGCCCATCGCACTGTCCACGGCAACGAACATGACGGTCTGTCCCCCGCGGCGAAGCGCCTCTGCACGGGATGCGAAATCCTCCAGATCGATCTCGAGGTCCGCCATCAGCCTGGCGTTGCCAAGAGCAACCTTGCGGCCATTGACCGTTCCGACAACTCCCTTGCCTGTTTCCGAACGAAAATCTGCAGCTCCGAATATCTGGGTACCCCGCACGTTTGCGCCGGCAACAATCGCGGCGGCCAAGGGATGCTCGCTGCCGCGTTCCAAACTCGCGGCCAATCCCAGCAGATCAGTATCCGATATGCCGTCAGCGGGAACGACTTCAACCAGCTTCGGCTTCCCTTCCGTCAAGGTTCCCGTTTTGTCGACAACGAGCGTGTCGACCCGTTCGAGGATCTCCAAGGCTTCGGCATTCTTGATCAGGACGCCTTCGCGCGCGCCGCGGCCGGTGCCGACCATGATAGACATCGGCGTGGCGAGACCCAGCGCGCAAGGGCAGGCGATAATCAGAACCGCCACCGCGTTGACCAACCCAAATGCCATCGCCGGCGCCGGACCGAATATGGTCCAGACAAAAAACGTAACGACCGAGGCGAGAATGACGGCGGGCACGAAATAGCCCGCGACCACATCGGCCAGGCGCTGTATCGGCGCCCTGCTCCGCTGCGCATCGGCGACCATTTGTACGATCCGCTGCAAGAGGGTCTCGCTGCCGACGCGCTCGGCGCGCATCACGAAGCTGCCCGTGCCGTTGATCGTCGCCCCGGTCACGGCATCGCCGGCCGTCTTTTCGACGGGAACCGGTTCACCGGTCATCATGGATTCGTCGATCGAACTCGCCCCGTCCAATACCACACCATCGACCGGAACCTTCTCGCCGGGACGAACGCGCAATCGGTCGCCTTGCCGCACCTGATCGAGCGGCACCTGCTCTTCCGTTCCATCATCACGCAGAAGGCATGCCAGGCTTGGCGCCAGGTCGAGCAGCGCGCGAATCGCCATGCTGGTCTGGCTACGCGCCCGCAGCTCCATCACCTGCCCCAGCAGAACCAGGGTGGTGATCACCGCCGCCGCTTCAAAATAGACATCGATGGTGCCTGCGTGTGTGCGGAAGGCGTTGGGGAATAACCCCGGCAGCAGGGCCGCGACGAGACTGTAGAGATAGGCAACGCCGACCCCGATCGCGATCAGGGTGAACATATTGAGCCGCAACGTGACGATCGATCGCCATCCCCGCTGAAAGAACGGCCAGCCGCCCCAAAAAACCACCGGCGTGGCCAAGGCAAGCTCGATACCGTCGGCAAGGCGCGGCCCCAGCAGAGCGCCGAAATCGACCCAGGGCAGATGATCGCCCATCGCCAGAACAAGCACCGGCAGGGACAAGGCAAAACAGACCCAGAAGCGCCGCGTCATGTCGATTAGTTCGGGGTTGGCGCCTTCCTCCGCACTGAAGGTCATTGGTTCCAGCGCCATGCCGCATTCGGAGCAATCGCCCGGCCCGTCCTCGATCACTTCGGGATGCATCGGACAGGTGTATTGCGTACCCGGCGGTGCCGGCGGCAGCTTCCTCGGCGCCCCATCGAGATAGCGCTCAGGGTCCCGCCGGAACTTCTTCAGGCAGTCGTTACAGCAAAAGAAAAAGGCTTGCCCCTGATGCACGCAGTCATGTTCCGTGACTTGCGAGTCCACGCTCATGCCGCATACGGGATCAACCGAGGCCAATTCGTTTTTCATTCCTGTCCACCTAATTCATGCAGGGCGTCAACGCCATCTTCGGCGCGTGACACCTCGACGCATATGGACCTTCCACAAACTGGAAGGTCAAGGCCGTCGAACACATTCCTGGAAGTGGGCAAATTCAAATACATTGGACAAAATTTCAAATAATACTATAATACTAAATATAGTAATTATAATATTACGCGAAACATTTAAATATAATTTTATATAAATACAGAATCAAGGGCGGCACTGTGAATTAGAACTTTTGGTGCAAAGAGGAAAGAAACATCATGTCTTTCGTAAAACAGCTCGCACTACGTGCGGCCCTCACTGCCGCCTTCTTATTTTCAGTCTTCGCCTCCACGGCCATCGCAGCGTCCCCCGCGATGTGGCATCTGTCGGACAAGGACAGCGAAATCTGGCTCTTCGGTACGATTCACCTTCTTCCTCCGGACTTAAAATGGCGCAGCCGCAAGTTCGATGCGGCGCTTAACGCCGCGGATACGGTCTATTTGGAAGTCGATGTCACAAGATGGAGCACGGACGACTTCCCGCTTTACCTTCGTCAAATCGGGACGAACGCCAATTTTGTGTCGCTTTCATCGATACTTGGGTCCGCAGATACGCAACGCCTCATCGACGCCGCGACCAGCGTTGGCATCCCGCCGCACACACTGGACCAGTTCCGGCCGTGGGCGGCTTTTTTAGCCTTGTCCCGTTCGCAATATATTGCGCAAGGCTTTGCGGGTCATGCCGGCGCCGATTCGGTCATATCGGACATTGCCAGCGCCGCAGGGAAAAGGCTCGCATATTTCGAGACCATGGAACAGCAGGTCGAAATCTTCGCCTCGCTCAGCCCCAGAATGGAAAAAGCGCTGTTGGTTTCAACATTGGACGAATTCGAAAAGGCCTCGGCCCACTCGGGCAAGATGCTCGAAACATGGATGCGCGGTGAAGAAGTTGGGATTGATCAATTTCCGGAAGCGCAAAACGACACCGAGATGGCGGCTTTCGAGGACGCGCTGCTGGGGAAACGCAACCGGGCATGGGTTCGCCAGATCACCAGGATCATGGCCGGATCGGGAAAAACATTCATTGCTGTCGGCGCGGGACATATGCCAGGCAAGCAAGGACTCATTACGCTCTTGCGGGCAAAAGGGTTTAAGGTAAAACAATTGTAATCCGAACCCAGTTCCTCGCGGAGACTATGACCGACAGATTATTCGGCGATACCGCCGCCATCCTCGAGGGCGGCGGTCCTCCCGTCATTCTCATACACGGCATGGGACTGAACCGGCATATGTGGGAATGGCAGTTGCCCCCGCTCCTGCAGCGGTTTCGCGTCATCCGTTACGACCTGCTGGGTCACGGCGAGAGCAATAAAACGATCAGAAATTACCAGATGGACGATCTCGTCGATCAGATTGTCCGGCTGATGGATGCCTTGAAGCTCGACCGTTGCGCACTGGTTGGTTTCTCACTCGGCGGGATGATCGGGCAAGCCTTTGCCATCGCGCATCCCGACCGCATCTCTGCCCTCGCGATCCTCAATTCCGCACATGACAGAAGCGAGGAGCAACGAACCGGCATGCTGGAACGCTTGGAAACAGCGATTCAGAGCGGTCTCCAGGAGACGACCGAGGTCGCGCTGGCGCGCTGGTTCAACGACGATTTCGCCGCCCGCCGGCCCGATGTCATCGACAAGGTCCGTCAGTGGATGATGGCCAACGATCCGAAAGTTTATCCGCTACTCTACCGCATTCTGGCCGAGGGCGACCGTCCCCTCGCGACCGCGATAAATGAAATACGCTGCCCAACCCTGGCCCTCGCCTGCGAGCAGGACCATGGCAATTCTCCCGCAATGGCTCATCGCATGGCGGAACTCATCCCGAAGGGCCGCGCGGTAGTCGTTCCCGGCCTGAAACATATGGGGCTGGCTGAAAATCCCGACGCGATCTCGCGCATTCTCGTGCCGTTTCTGGAAGAAACGCTTTAGCTCGCTCGCCGGCGCTCGCGCATCAGTACGTAAAGCCCGCTCGCAATGATGACCCCACTGCCGAGAATGACATGCGAGGCCGGGATATCACCGAATAGCATATAGCCGAAGGCCGTGACCCAGATCAGCTTCACGTAGTTGAACGGCGCCACGAACGACGCCTGGGCGAACACGAAGGCACGAAAGAAGCAGACATGCGCACCAGCCCCCAGCGCGCCGATTCCGAGCAGGATCGCCGTCTGGCGCACATCCAGCGGCGTCCACACTAACATCATCAATACGCTCGACATGAGCGCCCCGCCCGCACTCGTATAGAGCAGCGTGACAAAAGCCGCCTCCGTATACGCCAGTTGCCGCGTGACGATCTGAAAGATCGCGAAACCAACTGCCGCCGCAAGCGGCAGCAGCACGGCCCAATGCATAGTCGCGTCGCCCGGCTGAATGATGATCAGAACTCCCGCCATGCCCACGACAACCGCACTCCAGCGGTGGATACCAACTTTCTCGCCCAGGATCGGCGCGGACAGGGCGGTGATGATCAGGGGCGCAGAAAAGGTGATCGCAGTAGCGTCGGCCAGGGGAATGTATTTAAGGCCGGCAAACAGCGTCCCGAGCGTCAATACCATCGAGGCCGCCCGCAGGAACTGCAGCCCCGGACGGCCCGTAACGTAAATCTGGTGCAGCGGCATCCGCACGATCGCCGCATAGAGAAGAAGAAAGAAAGCGATCGCCGTAAAGTACCCGCAAACAATCTGAAGCGCGTGCATTTCATCGGTAAGATACTTCGTGACCGCCTCGACCGCAGCGGTCTGGAAACTAGCCGCGATGAAATAGGCGATGCCCAGGAAGGGACGGTTTTTCGTCATTCGAAATGTCTGGTTGTAGACGCGCGAAGCCATCGGCCGGGCAATAGGCTAAACTTACAGAGGCAACGATAACGAAACCAGTAAAGACCACCGGCAGATTCGAACACCAGCTCATGATACGAGCCATTAAGAGCGATATCATAAAACGCATTCACGCGAAGGCCACCGCGACGGCGGCCACGGTACCAGCCGCGCCGGGCGCCTATCTGATCCTGATCGCATTGCACGAACCGATTTCGCTTCCCCTTCCCACATTGCGACTGCCCTCCCTGCCAGCCGGATATTACCTCTATGCCGGCAGCGCGCGAGGTCCGGGCGGCCTTCGCGCACGCATCGCACGACATCTGCGCCGGGACAAGAAACTGCACTGGCATGTCGATCACCTGACAAATGCCGCCACATCGCTATTCGCCTTTCCCATTCCGGACGGACGCGAGTGCGCGCTTGTCCAGGCGCTCGTACAATCGGACAATTATCATCCGCCCTTGCCGGGCTTCGGCAGCAGCGACTGTAAAAACTGCATCAGCCATCTGCTTGCGGCGCGGCCTGTCACAGAAGGAGAAACCCAATGCCGATAACCGCCACATATCTGTTCATCGTCAGTATGGATGTCGATCCTGACAAGGAAGACCTGTTCAACGAGGTCTACGACACCGAGCACGTCCCCAATATTCTGAAAGTGCCCGGCGTGATCTCGGCCACGCGTATGACGCTGGAGCCCCTGACCGCGAGCATCGGCGGCCAGCACCGCACCATCAACCCCGACGGCGAACCGCATTATTCGGTGATCTATGAAATCGAAAGCCCCGACTTGATGGCCAGCGATGCTTGGGCTAAAGAAGCCGAGAAAGGCCGCTGGCCGACCGAGGTGCGTCCCTTCACGAAGAACCGGCGGCATATCCTGCGCAAGGTGATGGCAAGCTAATCGCCGCAATGACCAAATGCTTGAACATCACAAACGGCGACGGCGCTGCCGGACTGCTGCGGGCCTCCACCGTCGCAGGCGACATCCTCGCTTGGCATGACCTGATGTTCGAAGGGCCGTTCCCGGCTGGGCTGGATCTGGAAGCAACATCGAAGCTTCGCGCCGCGTACTTCGCAAAGGCTTATCCCAAGGACGGCGACGCGGCACGGCAATTTCAGGATCGAGACCGAGGCCTTGCTGCCGGGCCGCAATACGACCGCATTGTCCTCTGGTTCGAGCACGATCTGCTGGACCAGTTGCAACTGCTGCAGTTGCTCGATTGGTTCGCCGATACCGACCTTGGAGATACGGCGCTTGATCTGGTCTGTATCGGCGCCTATCCCGGGATCGACCCGTTTCGCGGCCTGGGGCAACTCACCCCGGAGCAAGTAGCAACATTACTGGACGATGCCGCGCCCGTATCCCAGGCGCAACTGCGCCTGGGCAAAGCCGGATGGGTCGCGTTCCGATCTCCCGACCCGCGCGCGATCGAAACCTATCTGCGTGAGGACCTTGGATCGTTACCATTTCTTCACAGCGCGTTGTCACGGCATCTGGAGGAATTTCCTTCGGTTCGGAACGGACTCGGACGAACCGATCGGCAACTTCTCGAATTGATTTCGGACGGTAACGAAGAACCCGGCGCGCTTTTCGCCGACAACATGGCCCGTGAAACTGCCATGTTCATTGGCGATTGGTGCACATTTCGTCATGTCGGCGCGCTATGCAACGGCGAAAACCCACTTCTGCAGACCAATCATGGCGGTCCGTTCAACTATCCACCCTGTTCGGATCTTCCCATGGCCGAATTTCGGGATCAAAGGCTGTCGTTAACCGATACCGGGCAGCGAGTCCTTGCCAACGACGCCGATGCGACAACTCTTAACGCGTTCAACTACTGGCTCGGCGGAGTCCATTTGCAGTCCGGCCAACCTTCGTGGCGCTGGAACGCGGTCACGGAAACGCTGCAAACGTCGTAATCATTCTGCCGAGGCCGCTTCGGCAACGCTCTTGAGGCGTGAGAGATCGCTTCGTAACCCTATGCGTCCGCCGGCTGCAGCCAGCGCTGGGACCCACGCCAGCGGGCCGGGCGCCAGCCCCGTGCTCGACAGGGTGACCCGGCAGCCGGATTCGGTTGGCGACAGTTCCCAGCGGGACTCGCCCTTGAGCGAGCCGCCGACATGTTCGAACACGGCCAGCCGCTCCGGCTCGAAGGCGGTAATTTCGCTTTCCCAGGTCATGGTGATCCAGAGGAATGCGCCGCTGCGACGCATGCGCGCACCGACGGCATATTCTGTGGCACCGCCGATGAAGGTGACGCTGTCAACCGCGCGCATCCATTCCGGTTCGGATAAGGGCTCGGTCATCAGCCGCCATATGACAGCTGGCGTTGCGGCAATATCGGTACTGGCAGAAAAACTTATCACGACGCCTCACCCGGATTTCCAGCCGTAAAACTAGCGGGAGTGCGATAGATTTGCGGCCAGGCTCGCCGAATTGTGAATTGCGGCTATAGCGTTATCCCGGCGGCGGCCAGGATCTCCCGGCCACGGGCGCGTTGCGCGTCGGAGATGACAAGGCGCTCGGCGAAATCGCGGCCATCGGGTTTGGTCGCATCCACACCGACCTTGGTCAGGGTAAAGGTGTCCGGGTCGGAAGTCGGGTCGAGAATGGCGCCCTTCGCGCCGGGGATAAAGATCAGGTCTTCATCGGCACGGACCCGGGTCGCGACGGCCCACATGACATCGGACAGCTCGAAGATATTCACGTCCTCGTCCACCACGATGACGATCTTGGTATAGAACTCGGTGCCGAGCGCCGCCATGATCGCCTGCTGCGGCTCACCCGGCGCGGTCTTCTTCATCGACACGATCGCCATCAGCCCGCCGCAGGTGATGCGCGGCACATGGACTGCCCGCACGTTCGGCAGATTCCGCCGCAGCGCATTCAGGATCTCCCCTTCCCGCGTGATGCAGGATACCAGGATGTGGTCCGAGGACATGCCCGACACGACGCTGTGGAACATCGCGTCGCGCCGCATCTGGATGCGCTTGGCGACGAAGACATTCTGCGTGCTTCGATAGGAGGCATAGCCGGTGAACTCGCCGAACGGTCCCTCCGGCTCGTGCGTGTCGGCGAGGATCTCGCCTTCAATAACAATTTCCGCCCCCGCTGGTATCTCGAGGCCGGGCACGCCGCATTCCGCGACCTTGTAAGGCTCGCCGAATAGGGCACCGATGATCTCATACTTCCGCACGCCGGGCGGATAATGATAGGCCATCGAGCCCATATAGTGCAGCGGATGAATGCCAAGCGTGATCGCCGCTGGCAAGGACTCGCCGCGCGCTTCGGCCCGGCGGTGGAACTCGTACATACGGCGGCGCGAATGCAGGGAGACGCCGAGCCGGTTCCTGCCGCTGACCATGAGACGGTGAAATCCCGTCGTATCGACCCCGGTTTCCGGATCGCGCGCGGTGATCTGTCCAGCCGTAATATAGGGTGCCTTGTCGACATCGAACTGCATCGGGATCGGCAATGCGGCGAGGTCGAGATCGTCGCCTTCGATCGCCACCTCCTGCCAGGGCGCGGAGTCGACCCGTTCCACGGGCAGGTAATCCTGGCAGCGTTCGCGGAACGCCGTCGGCAGATCCGCGCTGTCGACCTCCAATATCGCCGCCAGCAAATCCCTGTTGCCGGCGATGTTGGTCACGACGGGCATGTCATGGCCTTCGACATTCTCGAAGATCACAACGGGACTCCGCCCGGCCCTTTCCAACTCGAATACGATGGCGGTCATCTCGTACTCGGCTTTGACTGGCTCGCGGATGCGCAGCAATTGGTCGGGATGGTTCGCCTCGACGAATTCGAGAAATCCACGCAAACCTTGCTTGTCGAGCTCGGATTGGTAGTTCGACATCGTTTCCCCCCGCCAAAAGAAATGCGCACTATTGATTCGATGCTAACGGACTAGCGGGAATTGCGAAACAAGAGTGACCGAAATCACTGCGAAGTTGCACCGTTTCCTTAACATTCGCCCCCATCGTGAACGAGAGTGGGGGCTCATATGGCAGCGCGACACAACCGCGCTTTTCGAAAATTGATGTTCTGGTCGAAGAATCCGCCACCGGAGTGGAAGAGAAAGCGCGAGGGCGTGTTCGGAATCCTTAAACGAATTTGGCGGGGTAAGAAGAAGTCATCGCAGACCCTGTCCATGCGTGATAAATAGCGTCCCGCATCCAACCATACACAATCACTTGTATTGGCAGCCCGTTTCCGCGCCGTTAGTCTTCGGACACACATTTGGGAAGGAATTAGCATGAGCGAAGAGTTGGTCATCTCCTATCCGCCGCCGGAAGAGCTGACGGATGCGGACTTCGAGCGGATGCTGCTGACACGGGACAGCTATACCGCAATGCGCGATGAGAGGGTTGAGCGCGAGCGGCATGCACCGCGTGTCGGCGAACCAGCGCCGGACTTCAAGGTCGAGCGCCTGTCCGGCGACGGCAAACGCAGCGGCACCTATTTGCGACTCTCGGAAACAAAGGGTCGGCCAGTCGCGCTGATCTTCGGGTCCTATACCTGACCGCCCTTTCGCAAACATGCCGTGCGCATGAACGAAATCTACGAGACCTATAAAGACCGCATCGATTTCTACCTCGTCTACATTCGCGAGGCGCATCCGAGCGACGGCTGGCAGGTCCGCTCCAACCTCGACGACAAGCTCGAGTTCCTGGAGCCCAAGACGGAAGACGAGCGAGCGGAAATGGCAGGCGTCTGCATGCTCGATCTCGGCTTCACGATGCCGATGCTACTCGACAACATGGAAAACGAAGTCGACACCAAATACGCCGCCCTGCCCGAACGGCTCTACGTACTCGACAAGAACGGCAACGTGTTCTTTCGCGGCATCATGGGGTCGCGCGGTTTCGACGTTGACACCTGGCTCGAAGCCGTGCAGTCGCAAGCGGCGTTGGGAGATGCTCAAGCGGCGGAGTAAACGACAGCACTACGCCGGCACGTCGCCTTGCAGCTGGCTGCGGTGCATGATGCGCCGTGCCGAGGCGTCGAAGGCTTCGCGGCGATGCATAGCGCAGCGGTTGTCCCACATCACGATATCGCCTTGCGTCCAGACATGCTCGTAGAGGAACTCCGGCCGCGTCGCGATGTCCCAGATTTCGTCGAGCACGGCCTCGCTTTCCGCCAGCGGTAAGCCTTCGATAAAGGCCCAGGCCCGCTTGCCGAGATACAACGCCTCGCGTCCGGTCTCGGGGTGCGTGCGAATTAACGGGTGCAGCGGCCCGGGACATTCCGAGGCGTCCTTCGATTCGTCGTAATCGTGCCGCAGGACGCCGTCGCTGGTGTGCGAGACATCGTGTTTGCAGTACCGCCCTTCAATCCGCGCGCGCAACGGTGGCGGCAGTCCTTCGAGCACCGCATACATATTCATGAACGACGTGTTGCCGCCATGCGGCGGAATTTCCAGCGCGTGCAATACGCTGGCCGACGGTGGCCGCTCGACAAACGGCGTGTCGGTGTGCCATTTCGCCTCGCTCGCGCCCAACTGCCCGATCTTCTTGCCGTCTTCGATCACGTTCGAGATGACGTTGATTTCCAAAGGGATGTCGGCCTTTTGCCCAGACCCTTGAGAATAATTCAGCAGCTTAGACGGCGGAAATTCCAGTTCGCCGAAGTAACGTGTGAAGTCAAGAAGCTGCCGATCCGTCAGATCCTGATCCGGGAAAACGAGAACGATATGCTCGAGCCATGCCGCCCGGACCGCCGCAACCGCTCCGGCATCAAGCGGCCGCGAAAGATCGATATTCGATACCGTGGCACCCAGTGCGGCATCGAGACGCCAAATCTGCAAACCCATGTCCAACCTCGTTAACCCGTAAACGACCATAGACTTTAGGATTTGCGAGCGAAGCAAGGCAAGATGGCGACCCCGGCAGGATTCGAACCTGCAACCGCCGGATTAGAAATCCGGTGCTCTATCCGGTTGAGCTACGGGGCCGATCAGAGCAGCGGGCGCCGTGACGCCGCTTAATGCGTCCAGGGCTGGACCCGCTTGACGGCGAAGTTGTCGGCATATGCTTTTGGGCGGATCTGGCGGCTCTTCGGTTGCTGGACCGTATAAGTCCAGCCGTTCTTCTCGGCATGTGCGACCGCCTCTTCCGCCGATGCGAATCTGAGGCGAACCTGCGCCCGTGTGTCGCTGGAACCAGCCCACCCCATCAGCGGGTCCGGGTCGATGCGCGCACCGGGTTCGAATTCCATGACCCAATCGCGCAACTTACCGCGGCCGGATTGCATGGCTGTTTTCGTCGGCTTGAAAATTCGAACTTCCATCAGCTTTTCTCACCAATTCAACACGAAGCTTTTGGTCGGGGTGGCAAGATTCGAACTTGCGGCATCTTGCTCCCAAAGCAAGCACTCTACCAGACTGAGCTACACCCCGATGGCAGTTTTCTAGGGCTTTCCGGCCATTTTAGCAACCGCTCAAAACCATCGAAATGCGTCAGTTTGCAGTGAATTGCGCCACAGGGTTCCGAAATAGTCCCAGAATAGAACAAGGCTGCAACTCCGCCCACGGTAACCGATACAAATCAACGTCTCGTTAACGAAATCCGCCAGTCCGTCGAACGGCGTGGATGCGGTGTTGCTTTAATTGGCGCCGAGGCCGAGGGCTGCGGGTGTGAGCATGCCGGTGCGCCGGGCCAGCAGGTAGCCGGCGATCCGCGCGTCGAACTCCGCAGAGATCTGGTTGATCCGTGCGCTGAACACCTCGCGCTCCGCGTCCAGCACGTTCAGCGACGTTTCCT
The DNA here is from genome assembly GCA_012103325.1 of Alphaproteobacteria bacterium. Lineage (GTDB taxonomy): Bacteria > Pseudomonadota > Alphaproteobacteria > UBA8366. The sequence continues at coordinate 79,729 of WLWY01000007.1, read as the reverse complement.
TGCCCGCTTCCCGCAACCGCTTCTTCGCGTTGAACACTTCGATCGCAAGGTTCACCGCGTTGTTCAGAAGATCCACGCGGCGACGCTCCGTCAGCAACCGGTCCCACGCCACACGCACGTCTTCCTCGACGCGCCGTGTCGCAAAATTGTAGCTGTCCTTCCGCGCCGCCAACGTCCGAGACGCGCTCTCAACCCGCGCGCGCGTCCGAAACCCGCTGAAAAATTCCCAACGCGCCCGCACCAGAAGCGACTGCTCGCGCTCGATGCCCCGCGTCGTCGACACATTGTCCTCGTAGTCCAGCGATCCCACCAGATCCACCGACGGGTAATAGTCCGCCCGCGCAATCCAGCGCTGCTCGCGCGCGATGTCCGCCTGAAACCGCGTCTGACGCAACGCCGGGTGATACTGCACCGCCGTCGCGATCGCGCCGTCCAGGTCCGATGGCACCACACCCTCCGGCGGCACCCCTTCCTCAAGGCTCGAAACCTCCGGCAGGTGGCCGAACAGTTGCTTGTAGCGCGCCAAGGCTTCCTGCAGCCGGCCCTCGAACGCCACCCGCTGTTCCTTCGCAACCTGCAGCCGAGACTTCGCCTGCAGCACGTCGACCGCGATGCCCGAACCGCGCTGAACCCGCTCGTCCTCCAAACGCAACTGCGTGCGGATCGTACTCTCCGTGTTCTGCGCCACCGCGATCAGGCGTACGTTCCGCAACACGTCCAGATACTGGTTCAAGCCCTGGAACAGCAATTCCTGGCGCGTGTTCTCCAGGCTCATCTGCTGCTCGATATGGCCCAGTTCCGCCGCGTTGATCCCCGCCTCGTCCCGAAAGCCGTTGAACAGGTTCTGCGTCGCCGTCAGGGTCAGCTTGTCGCGCCGCATGCTGAACGCCCCCTGACCCGCCTGACGCCGCGCCGGATCGTCCGTCCGTTCCGCCCCGCTGTCCCCCGACAGCTCGAAGCGCGGCAGATACGCCGAACGCGCTTCCTCGATCCGCGCCCGCGCCGCAGACGCCTCGTTGCGCGCACGCCGAAGATCCGGATGCTCCCGAAGCAGCAAATCCAATTCCGAACGAAGCGGCTCGCTCAACGCCGGGCCAACCGGCATCAAACCAAACAATACAAAAACCGCTACCGCAAAAAACGGCAATAAACGCAACTGAAATCCCCTATTTGGACACCCGAACATAAGGTGTAACTCTCTTACCGCGCCGCTCTTCGGCGTCCGCCCGCGAGGCGTTCTCCCAAGAGCTACGGTACCGCAGTGTTCAGCATACCCAAATAATTTGCAAGTATATACTTCAGATTCAAAGCTTTAATGCCAATAAATAGCAAGTTGCATCAAATAACACGACGTCCAGGCCGCAACTCATGCATCCAGGACGTGTTTTGGCCCGGCTCGGATGAACCGCAACGGTTCCTCATATCGATAAGAGTTCTATATATTGTTGTGCAGGAATTTATCGTGCTGTGATGTGCAGGAGCGTATCCATGATAACGCGTAAGCTGATGCTGTTTGGCGGCGCGTCCCTCATCCTCGGCCTCACCGCAATGGTCGCGATGTTATGGGTCCATGAGACGACCGGAAACCCGTCGCATACGCTGGCGATGCAGCGGGCGCTGCAAAACGTCATACCGCCGCGCGATACGAAATTCGACCTCATCACGCACGACGGCAAGCCCGTAACCGAACGGGCCTATCGCGGCCGGTTCATGCTGGTGTATTTCGGCTTTACCAGCTGTGTCGATATCTGCCCGCATGATATGGCAGCGGCAGCCCTAGCGCTCGACTTGCTGGGCCCCAAGGAAGCGGAGATACAACCCCTTTTTATTACCATCGACCCAGGGACCGACACGCAGGCGGTCCTCGCCCGATACGTTTCGCTGTATCATCCGCGCCTCGTCGGGCTGACTGGAAACCTGTCCCAGGTGACCGCTGCCGCGAAATCCTACGGCGCGTCCTTCGACAAGGAACCCATCCCTCGCTTCACCGGGCACGGCCATTCCGCCAATCTTTATCTAATCGGCCGCGATGGCGAGTTTCTGCGGGCGTTTCGAACGCCGACGACGGGCAATGTCATTGCCGAAATCATCAAGCTCTATCTCTAGTGTCCTGATCGTGAAATTCAAAGGATTGAATTTCGCGTGAATCAGCACACTAACTATTGGAGTCTAGTGTGATTCAGATCCTAAAATTCGCTGCATTCAATGCGGCAAACTTCAGAATCATCACACTAGATCAGATCAGGGTTTCTTGGAATCGCCTTTGGCGATCCAAAAACCGTGTGAATCTGATCGAACTTATTGGGAACGATCGGATTCACAAGAATATCCGAACCCAAATAATGGGTTCGTCTAAACTTGATCCGATCTAGTCGAGAACGGAAGAACGGCATAGCCAAGGAGCATCGCCATGCAAGACAACGATCAACGCGGGGAAATTGAATCCCTCGTCGACGACTTGACGGAAATCCGGCGCGACATTCATCAACATCCGGAGACCGCGTACGAGGAAAACCGGACCTCCGATATCGTCGCGGCCCGTCTGGAAGCTTGGGGACTGGATGTGCATCGCGGTCTCGGCGGAACCGGGGTCGTTGGGACGTTGCGCAGCGGCGACTCCAACCGTGCGGTCGGGTTCCGTGCGGATATGGACGCCCTTTTCATTCAGGAGAAAAACACCTTCGATCACCGCTCCGTCCACGACGGCAAGATGCACGCCTGCGGCCATGACGGTCACACCACGATGCTGCTCGGCGCCGCACGATATCTTTCTGAAAACAATGACTTCAATGGCACCCTTCACTTCATCTTTCAACCGGCGGAAGAAGGGCAGGCCGGAGCCAAGGCGATGATCGACGACGGGCTGTTCGACCTCTTCCCTTGTGATGCGATCTATGGGCTGCACAACATGCCCGGGATCGAAGCCGGGCATATCGGATTGCGCGTCGGCCCGACGCTTGCCGCAAGCGACCGATGGACGACGGAATTTAAAGGCTCCGGCGGACACGGCTCGATGCCACATAAAGGAACCGACCCGACCGTCGCCGTGGCACAGTTCGTCATGGCGATGCAGACCATCGTCAGCCGCAACGTCGACCCTATCGATACCGGCGCGATCAGCGTTGGCCATATCGCCGGCGGCGATCCCGGTTCGCTCAACATTATTCCGTCCGACGTAATCATCGGTGGCACGGCGCGATCCTTTACCGACACGACACGCGACCTCATCGAACGGCGTCTGGGTGAAATCGCCGAAGCCGTCGCCGGTGCGCATGGTTGCGAAGTCGACGTCTCCTACGTCCGCGGTTATCCGCCGACGGTCAATTGGCGCGAGCAGACGGAAGTGGCGGTCCGGGCGGCGGAAGCGGCGGTCGGCGCGGAGCGAACGGATCCAAACCTGAACCCCTTGCCGGGCGGTGAGGATTTTTCCTTCATGCTGCAGCAGATACCCGGCTGCTACGCCTTCATCGGCAACGGGTTTACCGACCCGGACGAGTTCGTCCACGCACCGCGTTACGACTTCAACGACGACATCATCGCCAACGGGGTCAACTACTGGGTAGAACTCGCGAAGGCGGAACTCGAGGAAATGCCCTAATACCAAGGAGCGTTGATAGTGACCCGTAGAGATCGCGTATGCGGTCCGTCGGGTAGGAGGGACGGCGCGGGCGATGTGGGGCATCGTCAAGCCGTTCCGACGCCCTCCGACGGGCCGCATACGCGACCCGAAGGGCGGGTTATCCAGGCTTTCGGACAGCGTCGCGCCCGGCTTCCGATGCCCCGCATCGCTACACCGCACGCTCCTTGCCGAAAACCTGGATAACCCGTCTCTATGAGTCACTATCAACGCTCCTTGGTATAACGCAAACGGTTAGAACGGATTCACAGACTTGCCCGAACCCACAAAGCAGATTCGGGCAATTCTGATACGCTTTAGAATTTGAAGCGCGCGCCAGCCGTCACAAGATCGATATCGTCCGGATTCGCGCCAACGGAAACATCAAGATCGAGTCTGTGATAGGAGAGGTATAGCTCCGCACTAAGATCTTCGATGATCTGCACGGCGGCGACGCCAAAATAGCTCGCCTCCTCGTCAACCGCGGCGAGGTCGTTCACCTCACTATATTCGACCGCAAGCCGCGTTTCGCCCATCCCGAGCCCGGTGAACCGATAACCGATCTTGCCATACAGCCAATCGGGGTCCGTGCCGCCAAGGTCGCTGTCACTGCTTCGGGAGGCTGCACCGACTGTGAAACTCAATCCCAACGGTAACAATACCGACGCAGAGCCGTTAATCGTTTGATTAAAGTTGCGGGTCGTGTCGTCGGCATAGCCAAGGCCGGCGGCGACCTTGACCCCGCCGAACGAACCACCGTAATGCAGGCCGGCGTCCCAGCTATCCGCATTATGATGCGAAACGGCGACTCTGAACCCGGCGAATTTCGGCGTGTCATAGCGGATGCGGTCGCGCCGTCCAGCGCCGTCGAAATTGTCGAACACATCGCCAACGGTACGGCCTTGGGCCGCGTTGTTGACCTGAAACGCCTCGCTTCCCGCAAGCGACGCGATGTCGCCGTTCAGCGTCGCGACCCCGGTGCCGGACAAGTCGTACTCCGACGTATCCTCACTCGCGGTCACACCTTGCCCGACCCAAAGCTTGCCCAGCGTTTTGCTGGTGATCGTAAATTCGATGTGCCGTTCATCGAGCGCCGCGGCACCGTTGGCATCCGCATTGTCGCCGAGATCCTGCCCCGAGGAAATTGCCGATTGGTTGCCGAGTTCAATCTTAGTACCAGCAGTAAGATCGTCATTAATCTTACCCGTGCCGACCCAGCGCACGCGGGTTCGAGATAGGTTGTTGGTGACGTGCAAGACGCCGCTCGTCGTCCCATTGTCTCGGAACTGCACGGCGCGGTTCACGTGTCCAGACACTGTCAGTGACATCGATTTCTTGCTGCGTTGGACGGATTGTCCGCCGCCAGCCTTCTCCAACGCCTTAACCCGTTTATCCAAAGCATTGAGGTCCTGCGCTAACGCCGAGCCTGCCACGGCAACGCTTCCCGCCAAGGTTACCAATGCCCAATTATGTCGAACCGCCACTTTGCTTCTCCACTTCAAATCTAAGCAAGTTGTTGTTGCTTAATTACCACCCAGTCTTCGACGTATTAAAGTGCCGGAAAGTATTCAGCGCTACCAATAAATGGAAAGCACTTGAGAAATGTACCGATATGAGCCCTCAATCGCGTATCGACGCGGGCCTGACACGTCTTTCAGTTGAAATTTGGACTGCCCGGCTGCGAGATTTCAGCACAATATATGGTGTCTAAAGCAAATGATTCGTTAAACGACACACAACGATGCGCACTCTAATGTAATTCAGATAGTTGGTGTGCTGATTCACGCGAAATTCAATCCTTTGAATTTCACGATCAGGACACTAGGCCACCGCCACCGCCAACCCCATTCCGTTATTTCACGTTGGGTCTCAATTGGGATTTAGCGTGCGAGACCGAAGTCTAATTCCAACGCCGATAACAACAGGCTATCCTGCAGTTGAACCGTCCACTCTTCGCCGGAGGAAAATCAGAATGCTGGCGCACCCCCACACACTGGCGGCCTACAACGCGTGGGCCAATTCCCGTCTGCATGCGGCTTGCGCGGCGCTGACGCCGGGCGAGATCGCGGAAGACCGCGGCGCGTTCTTCAAGTCCATCCTTGGCACGTTCAATCACATCCTTCTCGTCGACATCCTGTATCGCGAACGGCTCGAAGGCGTGCCATCGACGTTCAAGGCGCTGGACGACACCGTACACGACGATTTTCCGAGCCTCACCGCCCATCAGGCCGAAGAAGACCAGCGCTGGCTCGATCTGACCAAGGATATCGCCGCCGACTCGATGGACGAAAAGATCGGCTTCTGGACCTTGATGGACGATCCGGACCGCTGGGAAGTGCCGAAGCACATCTATTTCACCAATCTGTGCCAGCATCAGGCGCATCACCGCGCCCATGTCCACAACATGGTCAGCCAGGCCGGGATCGAGCCGCCGCCAATCGGCTATATCGAGTTCCGCGTCGATACCGACGGGTCTTTCGTGACGACACCGGCAGAAGACTAGGCGATGCCGGATGTCGTGATCGTCGGTGCGGGCCAGGCGGGTCTCGCCGCCAGCGCCTGCCTCGCGCGGCAAGGCATCGATCATGTCGTTCTCGAAAAAAGCGGCATCGGCGCGAGCTGGCGCAATCAGCGCTGGGATAGTTTCTGCCTCGTCACGCCGAATTGGACCGTCCGCCTGCCCGGACAGATTTATGACGGGCCGGAACCGGACGGCTTCATGAGCGGCGGCGCTTTCGTTGAATTCCTGGAACGCTATGCTGCACGACATACGGTTCCGCTGCAGCAACCGGTCGAAGCGACGAGAGCCAGCCCAACGGACGGCGGCTGGCGGCTCGAAACAAGCACAGGCCCTATCGATGCGCGCGCGGTGATCATTGCCACATCGAACTATCAGCGCCCCTTCATCCCGCCCATCGCCGACGCGTTAGGGCCGGGCATCATTTCGCTGAGCGCGGCGGACTACCGCTCCGCGGCACAATTGCCGCCGGGCCGGGCCCTTGTCGTCGGCTCCGCGCAGTCCGGCGGCCAGATCGTCGAAGACCTGTTGATCGATGGACGGGAGGTCCTGCTCAGCGTCAGCCGCGCCGGCCGCGCGCCGCGCCGGTACCGGGGACGGGATGCAATCGAGTGGCAGGATCTGATCGGCTTCCTCGACCGGCCGGCGGCGGCACTCGACGATCCGCGAAAACGGTTCGGCGGCGAACCGCACATGACCGGACGCGATGGCGGCCACACGGTGAGCCTGCAGAACTTTCATGCGCAAGGCGTGCGGCTTCTCGGCCGCGTCGCCGGCGTCGATAACACCGCACTGCATCTGGTGTCCGATCTGCACGAGAACATGCGCGCCGCGGACCGCTTCTCCGCAGAGTTCTGCAACGATGTCGATAGCTATATCGCGCAGCACGACCTGGTCGCCCCGCCGGACGAAGGCGAAACCGAGCACGCGCCCATCGCGTCTCTCGACCGCTATGCCGAACCCCAGCGCCTAGATCTCGCAGCCGAAGGCGTTTCTGCTGTGGTCTGGGCCACCGGTTTTCGTTTCAACTATTCCTGGATCGACGCCGATGTCTTCGACACTTTCGGCTACTCGGTCACCAGGCGCGGCGAAACCGCGGCGCCCGGCCTTTACTTTCTCGGCCTCAATTATCTGCACAGCCGGAAATCGGGGATCATCTACGGCGTCGGCGACGATGCCGAACATGTCGCGGAACGCATCCGGGATTTTCTCGACCGCACCGCCTCGTGAGACAAACGTTGACCGAAAAAACTAGCGATCGGTTCAGGCGCCCGATTGCGTTCCCATCGTTCCGGCGAGATGACTGTTGGAGCGATCCAAGCGTTGCCCGATTTCCTTCATGACCGCGACGGCGATGTCGGGAAATTCGGCGGAGAGTTTTAAGAACATATCCTTGGTCACACGAAGTGCCGTCAGTTCGCCTGCCGCGCGCACGGTGGCCGTGCGCGGCAGGTCGCACAATATCGCGACCTCTCCGACGATCTGATTCTCCTTAAGGACTGCCAGGACGGTGGGACCGGCCGGCGTGTCGATCGTCACTTCGGCACGACCACCGAGTATAATATAGGCGGAATCGCCATTGGCGCCCTGTTCAAATAGAATATCACCGGACGCAAAGCAAAGGCGTTCGCTGGTGAAGGCCAAAAGTTTGAGGTCCCGGGGCGCCATATTCGCAAATATGGGGATGCGACGCAGCGACTCGACTTCATTATCCAAACTCATCCAACGCTGCTTTCCATGTAATGCTGTCGCAATGACAAAAAAATGCCACATACAATTGAATTGGCCGGCTGATTCTAACTAAGTAGGTCAATTGGTTTAAGGAATGCTTTCGAAACATCGTTAACGCCGTCGGCGCTAAATTCAATAGCTGGACATGATCATAATTACGGCAGATCAAGTGGCTGATTTTATTAACATAATCACATACTCAAACACATGACATCGCAACACACATAAGCCCCGGCACCACAAGGTTGTAGCGAACGTATGTTAGGATCCACCCCGCTCAAGCTATACTTGCGGGCAGACGTAGCGGAGACATGACTATGACAGACATTCGGAACGTACTCTTGATCGTCGTCGACCAATGGCGCGGCGATACGGTTTCTTATCTGGACCATCCCTGCATCAAGACACCGCACCTGGACGCGCTATGCCGCGATGGGGTGACGTTTCGTAACCACTTCACCCAAGGCGCGCCGTGCGCGCCGGCGCGGGCGTCGCTGCTGACCGGGCAGTACATGATGACGCACCGGGTGGTGCAGAACGGCATCCCGATGGATGCGCGGCACAACAATCTGGCCTATGAACTGCGCCGGCTGGGCTACGACCCCGCTCTGGTCGGCTATACGACGACGACGCACGATCCGCGCGAACTCGCCCATAGCGACCCTCGCTTTAACGCACTGGGCGATCTGATGCCCGGCTGGAATGCGATTGCGCGGTTCGACCCGACACGCCGACCCTATTACGACTGGTTGCGGCAGCATGGTATCGACGTACCGGCGGACCCGGACGACATCTGGTTGCCGGCGGATTCGAGCGCAACTTCCCCCTCGTCCATCGCCGCGGAACATTCCGACACGAGCTACGCGACCGAACACGGTCTCGCCTATCTGCGCGGCATGGAACGTCAACCCTGGGCGCTGCATCTGGGCTACTACCGCCCGCACCCGCCCTTCATCGCGCCCGCACCCTATAACGCCGCGTACGATCCCGCGGACGTGCCCGCGCCGATCCGCGCCGACAACCCGGCCGCTGAGGGCGAGCAACATCCGATGCTCAACCACTATCTCGGCTTCATCAAGCAACGGAAGTTCTTCCAGGACGGCACCGGCCTCGGCTGCGAGATGAACGAGGACGAGGTGCGTAATATGCGCGCCGCCTATTATGGCCTGATCGCGGAAGTCGACGAGCATGTTGGCAGGGTTGTCGCCTATTTGAAAGAGAGTGGCCAGTACGACAACACGCTGATCGTCTTCACCTCCGACCATGGCGAACAGCTTGGCGACCATCATCTGCTCGGCAAGCTCGGCTATTTCGATGAAAGCTTCCACATCCCGATGGTCGTGCGCGACCCGCGCGCCGAAGCGAACGCCACGCGCGGCGATATCGTCGACGCGTTCACCGAAGCGGTCGACGTCATGCCGACGATCCTCGACTGGCTCGGCAAGGAAACGCCGCGCGACTGCGCCGGCGCCTCCTTGATGCCGTTTGTCGCGGGGGAAACGCCCGCGGATTGGCGGCAGGAGGTGCATTGGGAATACGACTTTCGCCCCTACTACGCCGATGCAGGAACGCCGCCGCCTTATGGCCTGTCGATCGACCAGTGCGCGCTAAGCGTGATCCGCGACACGAAATACAAATACGTGCATTTCGACGCGCTGCCGCCGCTGTTCTTCGACCTGGAAGCGGACCCGCACGCGTTCGAGAACCGCGCCAACGACCCCGCTTATACGGAACGCGTCCTGGAATATGCGCAGAAGATGTTGTCCTGGCGCATGCATCATGCGGAGCGCACCCTGACCGGCTATTCGGCCTCGCCGGGGGGGCTCAAGAAACTGGCGTGAAGAATTAGCGCTCCAGCTTCAATCGCTCATGCCACCCCGCGATCGACTCGTCCGGGTATTCGCCGAAGATCTTGTCGTCCGGCCCGACGGCGTCGGCGACCCAGCGCGGTTTGTAATCGTGCATCAGGTGGGTGCGTTCGGGCGGGACCGGCAGGTCGGTGTCGATGGCCGAGGCGAAGGGGTGCACCAGCTCCGGCCAGCGCGGGTCCCAGGCCCAGAGCATCGTGCCACACTCGCCGCAGAAGTGCCGCTCCAACGGACTTAGATCACCGTCCTCCCCGCGGGCCCGGTAGACGCGGACATGGTCTTTGCCCTCGACCTCTAGCGTTTCGTGGTCACCGCCCAGATTGATGACAAAGCCGCCCGCCCCCGCCGTCTTACGGCAGATCCCGCAATAACAAACGTTGAACGGATACGGGTGCGGCGACTCAAGCCGGAACGTGACGGCTTGGCAGTGGCAGGATCCTTTCAACAGCATCGGTCGGTTCCTTTCTGCTTAATGGCTATCGCATTGTTATCTTCTTCTGCGGTGCCATGCCTTATGAATTTCCTCCACGACGAACAGCGTCGACGCGACGCCCAGAAGGATCGCCCATTCCTGCAAACTGACGGGGCGAAGCTGCAAGGTCTCGCCGATCACCGGCGTGTAGATTGCGCCGATATGGACGAGCTGCGCCACGGGAACGGCGAGGACAAGGAACGGGTTGGCGAAAAACCGGATCTGAAAAATCGACCGGGTTTCCGAACGGCTCATGAGCGCGTGAATATTTCCGAACAGCACCATCAGCATCAAGGTCAGGTTCCGCGCATCCTCGATGGCGGTCCCGTTTTTCATCAGCGTGTAATAGACCGCAAAGGACAGGCCGCCCATCACGGTGCCGGACACCAGCACATGCCCGATGATCCGGCGTTCGAAGATCGGCTCGCTCGGCCGCCGCGGGTGTTGCTGCAACTCCCCACCCTCTTTCGGCTCGAAGGCCAGCGCGACGTCCTGCAGACCGTTGGCAACCAGATTGAGCCACAACAATTGCACGGCGATCATCGGCATCGGCAGGCCGGCGATGGCCGCGCAGAAAAACAGCAGCAGTGCTGAAAACCCGGTCGCGATCAGCAGGCCGATGACCTTGCGGATATTGTTGTAGACGATACGGCCCTGTTCGATACCATCAACGATGGAGGCAAAATTGTCGTCGGTGATGATCAGGTCGGCCGCCTCCTTCGCCACATCCGTGCCGCGCTTGCCCATGGCGATGCCGACATTGGCACGGCGCATTGCCGGCGCGTCGTTTACGCCGTCGCCCGTCACAGCGACGTAATCGCCGCCGCGCATCAGGCTATCGACGATCAATTCCTTCTGGCGCGGTTCTATCCGCGCGAAGACGCGAACGGGATGGATCAGCGCGTCCAACGCCGCGGTTCCCTGTTGCTCCGCCTCCCGGATCATCGGTCCCGTCACCGCCATATCGTCCGGCCTGCACAGACCGAGCTCCTCCGCGATGGCCTTCGCGGTGGCGGGATGGTCGCCGGTCACCATCGCAACTCCAATGCCACCATCGCGGCAGCGTGTCACCGCATCCTTCGCCTCGGCGCGCAGCGGATCGATCATCGCGACCATACCAAGGAACGTCATGTCCTCGAGGTCCGGCAGGTTGCCCGTTTCCGGCATTTCCCGCGATGCCAGCGCGATAATGCGGTAGCCCTGTCGCGCAAGGCCTTCGAACTGTTCGGTGATCCGGGCTCGGTCGATCGGCTCGGGACCGTTCGCCCCCATCATGCGGGTGCTGGCGAATAGCATCTTTTCCGGACTGCCCTTGGCGTAGAGGAGCGGCTTGCCGTCACGCACATTCAGACTACCACTGAAGGCACGGTCGGATTCGTAGGGGATCAGTTCGAGCTGCTGTTGGGAGCGGATTTCGCTCAGCGACAGCCCGAGCTTTTTCGCGAACACCAAAAACGCGATATCAACGATGTCGCCATCGGACACCCATTCGCCGCCAGCGTAATCTAGCTGACTTTCGTTGGCGAGCACACCGGTCACGCACAGCTCGCCCAGTCGTTCGACATCGTCGGCGCCGGAAATCTCGCCGCCCGGCGCAACGCCCTCGCCGGTCACGTCATAGGCGGCACCGTCGGGCAGCACCGCGTGGCGGATCGTCAGCTCGTTGACGGTCAGGGTCCCCGTCTTATCGGAGCAGATGAAGGTGCAGGAGCCCAGCGCCTCGACCGCGATGAGCTTGCGGATGATGACGTCGAGGCGCGCCATGCGCCGCATGCCGAGCGCCAGCGCCACTGTCAGCGCGGCCGGTAGCCCTTCAGGGATCGTGGAGACCGCGAGCCCGATCGCCATCAAAATCATGGCATCGGCATCGTATCCGCCACGCAACAGCATGACCGCGGTGAGCATGAGGATCGCCAGAAAGATCCCGAACGCGACCTGATAGGTGAAGCGCCGAATCCGGATCATCAAGGGCGGTTCCGAAACTCGCTCTTGCCCGACGCGGCGCGCGATGTGTCCGATTTCGGTCTGTAGCGCCGTCGCGGTAACGATCCCTTCCGCGCGGCCGTGCGTCACAATCGTCCCGGCAAAACAGCAATCGGTCCGCTCGGCAATCGGCGCGTCCTCGGCCGATACCGCCTGCGCGTTCTTGCTGACCGCCAGGGACTCGCCGGTCAGCATGGATTCGTCGACCGCGAGATTGTAGGCGTCCACCAGGCGAAGATCCGCCGGCACTTTGTTTCCCGAAGACAGCAGCACCCGGTCGCCGGGTACGACCTCCTCGACGTCGATGGACCGCACGCTGCCATCGCGGAAAACATGGGCCACGCCGCGCACGATGTTGCGCAGCGCCGCCGCCGAGCGCTGTGCGGAATATTCCTGCACCGTGCCGATAACCGCATTCAGGACGAGAACCGCCATGATGAATATGCCGCTCGGCAACTGCCCCAGCGCAAACGAGACGATGGCGGCAATTAGCAGAATGTAGATGAAGGGGCTGAGGAACTGCCGCAGGAAAATCGCGAACGGGCCGGGAATCGGCGGTTCAGGCAGCCTATTCGGCCCGTATTCCGCCAGGCGGCGTGCCGCCTCCTCAGCCGTGTGTCCCAGATCCCTGATTTTGTCCATCATTGCGCGCGCCGACTCTCACCCGTCCCATCTGCTTCGCCACCTTAGCGGCTTCAACCTTGCCAGGTTTTGACACGAATCAAATAGGGCGTTGTGCATACCGGCGCGAGCGAAAGGCCGCGACATCGCGCTCTAAGCGGCCCGCCTACGCCTCAAGGACACTCCGGCGCTCTTCGAATTCGGCTTTATCGATTTCACCGCGCGCAAAACGCTCCTTCAAAATATCGAGGGGCGTTTTGCCAGGCGGGGCATGATGCATACCGCCATGCGTGGTACCGCCCAGCCACCGCACGAGTAAAACGGCCATAACGACGAGCACCGCGAGAAATACGAACATCATAATCGGCCCGATGAAACCGCCGTGCCATCCATAGGTCCACATGTGCGGGCCGTAATGCAGATCGCTCTTATCCGCCCACGCCGGAGATGCAGCAGCGGCGATTGAGAGCAAATTCACTGTCGCAAATTTCAATCCGTTCATTTCATTTCTCCCAAGGACACGGCATTAAGGCTTCACATGCTGACGTCCGCCATGATCTCGATCAAAATGTGAGGGTGGACACGACGAAATCACTTGGTACCAATGCGTTACTGTTGATCAACGACCGCGCTTGATCGCCTGGACCGCCACCTCCAGCGCCTGCGAAAACTGCGAGCGGTCTCGGGCGGTGAAGGACGGGTTGTTGCCGCGCACCTCGCCCGTGTCGCGGAGATGCCCCATCAGATCGCGCACCGCCAGGGCCGTGCCGATATTGGCCTCGGTAAAGGGCTTGCCCGTCGGCCCCATGACGCGGGCGCCGGCTTTCAGGCATCGGTCGGCGAGCGGGATATCGGCGGTGATCACGATATCCCCCGCCCCGGCCCGTTCCGCGATCCAGTCGTCCGCGGCATCGAAACCCTCCGACACCACGACGCGCCGGACCAGCGGGCATTCGGCCAGGCGCATGAAACTGTTGGACACCATATGCACGACAAGCTCGTGGCGTTCGGCCACGCGCACCACCTGATCCTTCACCGGGCAGGCATCGGCATCGACGTAGATTTCCAATCCTCTATCCTCTCGCATCGGGCAATATTTGATGACAGCGGCCCAATCCAGCTAGAAGATACCAGGAATTGAACTCCGAGGTCTCTACATGACCGACAATCCGCCCCCCTCCTCCGGCGGCCTGACGGCATCGCTGCACCGCGCCATCTGGGAAGTCGACATCAGAACCTTGCCGCGCTGGCAGGCCATACTGCTTGGCGTGGTCCGCATCGGTCATGCCGTGATCCGCAGCGTCATCGGCGAACAGCTCACCCTGCGGGCGATGAGCCTCGTCTACACCACGCTGCTGTCGCTGGTGCCGTTGCTCGCGATCAGCTTCTCCGTGTTGAAAGGCTTCGGCGTTCACAACCAGATCGAGCCGTTGCTGCTTGGTGTCCTGGAACCGCTCGGCGACAAGGGTGTGGAGATCACGACCGAGATCATCGGCTTCGTCGAGAACATCAAGGTCGGTGTGTTGGGATTCGTCGGCTTCGCGTTGCTGTTCTACACGGTCGTGTCCCTGATGCAGAAGATCGAGCGCGCCTTCAACCACACCTGGCACATCTCGCGCGAGCGCAGCCTGGGTCAGCAATTTCGCGACTATCTGAGCGTGATTATCATCGGCCCGGCCCTCGTCTTCGCCGCCGTGGGGATCATGGCCTCGTTGTTGAACACCGCGGTGGTCGAGATGCTGAGCGCGATCCACCCCTTCGGTTTCCTGATCAAGAGCGGTGCGAAGCTGGCGCCCTATGTCATGATCGTGGGCGCTTTCACCTTCATCTACATGTTCATTCCGAACACGCGGGTCCGTCTGCGGTCCGCGCTGATCGGCGGCCTGATCGCCGGCATCCTGTGGAATGCAACAGGCTGGATCTTCGCCTCCTTCGTCGTCAACTCGGCGCAATACGCCGCGATCTACTCGACTTTCGCGACCCTGATCATGTTCCTGATCTGGCTCTATCTCGGCTGGCTGATCCTGCTCATCGGGGCGAGCATCTCCTTTCACGATCAGCACCCGGAATATGTCACGGCGACCCGGCGCGAGATGCGCTTGAGCAACCGCGTGCGCGAGAAGCTGGCGCTGCTGATCGCCTATCTGATCGGCGAAAGCTACTACAGGAACGCCCCCGGCTGGACCGCCGACGGATTGGCGCAGCGGCTCGGCACCCCCATGGATGCGACCGAGGCGGTGCTGTCCGCCTTGGAGGCGCGCGATCTTCTGGTCCGTACTTCCGCCGAGCCGGCCGCCTTCCTGCCGGCCCGCCCCCTGGAAACGACCCTGGTCGCCGATGTGCTCCACGCCGCCCGGGTGGCCGATGAAGACGGCCATTTGAATCCGGACCGGCTGCCGCACGAGCACGCCGTCGACACAATCCTGCGCGACCTCGACGAGGCGACCACGACGACGCTGCAAGGCCGAACCCTGAAGGACCTCGCCCTCTCCGGTGCGGCCCCGTGCAGCGGACCAAAAAACGAAGACGAAACCCCATAGGAGGCGATTATGGCAAAACCAATCGATATCGAAGCGGAACTGAAGCCGTTGAAATTTCTGGAGGGCCGAAACCGGTTTTCGGATACGACCGGCGTCTTCGCGCGCCTGTACGAATACCGCGACAGCATGATCTCGGCCGGCGGCTTCTCCGGCACCAGCCAATGGGAGCGCCATCCCAACGGCGACGAAATCGTGCAGATCCTGAAAGGGTCGACAACGGTCACGCTGCTGACCGAGGACGGCCAGGAAACCCATGAGTTGAAGGCCGGCACGTTCATCGTCGTACCGCAGAACACCTGGCACCAGTTCAACGCACCCGACGGCGTGACCCTGATGACCACCACTCCGCAACCGACCGAGCATATCGAGGACGAGTTCCCACCGGATATGAAATAACGTATCCGGGCAATGTCTCATTTTGGTGCGCGTCGTGCGGCAGATACTAGACCGACCCGTATGCTGACTTTCTGCCGATTCCTCCAAAGCATTACAATCGGTTATGTATTCGTGCTATACTTGTCGGCAAAAGAATAACGTATTGGATTAGGCACCCGATTGAGAGGTGCGCGTTGATAGGGAGCAAGGACAATGCATAAACATTTGTTTCTCGCCACGTTTGCCGGAGCAGCAGCCCTGATGACCATTTCGCCAAGCGCGATGGCTCAAGGGCCCATCGCGGTATCGGAACCCGGAACCCTCGGGATTGCCGCTCTCGGTATAGGTTTTGCCGTCTATCTGGCGCGTCGAAATCGAAAATAGTAAACCGGCAAAATTCCTCGCGATTGCGCCTGAATGTTCGTGGCGTTAGCGATTAGCAGTGGTATCCGATAAAATCACCGGTCCATTGCTGATGCTCTAGCGGTAGTTTTCAAATAAAAAGACACGGGCGGGACCATGGAAGACGACATTGTCACCTATGTCACGTCGATCGCGGGGACGGCATTTTTCTGCGGCGTTGGTCTGTTTCTGATTCTCGAGTCGATTGCGCCACTGCGCGCGATCAAAGTTGCCCCAATGACCCGATGGGTCGGCAATGTCGGGCTCGCTCTGATCAATAGCCTTGTGCTCCGCTGGGCGACCGCCCTTCTCGGCTTGGGCGCCGCTTTTACCGCACGGGAGAATGGCTGGGGTCTGTTAAATGCCTTCGAACTCCCGCTAATCGTCGAAATAACAGCATCCGTGCTGATCGTAGATTTGGTGCTTTATGTCTGTCATCGGCTGTATCACGCTAGCGACCTTCTGTGGCGGTTTCATGTCGTTCACCATTCCGACCGTGCCATCGACATTACCACCGGTCTTCGATTTCACCCTTTCGAAGCCTGTGCCAGTGGCGGGGCAAGTGCCGTAGCGGCCGTTCTGTTTGGCATTTCGCCGGCGGGTTTGGTGATTCACCATTTCCTCAATGGTGTCGATGCGCTATTCGGTCATGCCAATCTCCGCACCCCCGGATGGCTGGACCGAGCGCTTAGCCTCGTATTGGTGACACCACGGTTTCACCATGTGCACCACGCCGCCGGTGAGACCGACTACAATAACAATCTGGGAATCGTCTTTACGGTCTGGGATCGTCTGTTTGGCACCTATCGCGCACGCGATACGGCATGGCTCGAAACCATGTCAATCGGCGTCGAAGGCTGTGAAACTAACCGCCGCTTCACTCTTCCTTGGCTGCTGGCGCAACCGTTTCTTTCCTCGGGAAACGATGAAGAACGAAAGGAACCCGATTCCACGAAGGAAGCGAAACGTTTTGTGGATGCGAAGTAGGACAGGCGAGCAGCGCGATGTGGCAACAGATGACCGTACGATACGGAGGCGCGCGCCACTGCCGCCGTTGCTGGACATCACCGGCGTCGCGTAGGATAGCCGGACAGGTTTAGCGGAGGGTATCCCATCATGCGTTGTGAAGTCGTTGCCATCGGCACTGAGTTGCTGCTCGGCCAGATCGTGGATTCCAATTCGTCGTGGATCGGCGAGCAGCTGGCGCTGGTCGGCATCGACTCGCTGTTTCAGGTCAAGGTCGGCGACAATTTCGACCGCATGGAGCTGACGATCCGCCACGCACTCGACCGCAGCGACGCGGTGATCTGCTGCGGCGGGCTCGGCCCGACCCAGGACGACATCACCCGCGAGGTGATCGCCGCCATCATGGGCGTCAAGCTGAACCGGGACGAGGCCATCGTCGATAAAATCCGTATGGGTTTCGAATCGCGCGGCCGGGTAATGACCGACAATAACAAGCGGCAAGCGGACATCCCGGAAGGCGCTTCGCCGATTGCGCAGATGCCGGGCACGGCGCCGGGTCTGGTCTGCCCGATCGGCGACAAGGTCATCTACTGCGTGCCCGGTGTGCCGCACGAAATGCGCACCATGATGCAAGGCACCATCCTGCCCGACCTGCAGCGCCGCTCGGGCGAGACAGCGGTGATCCGCAGCCGCGTGCTGCGCACCTGGGGTAACAGCGAGTCCGGCCTGGCCGAACAGCTCGCCGACCGTATCAATCAGCTCGACACCTTGGGCAATCCGACCCTCGCTTTTCAGGCGAGCGGCATGGAGGGCATCAAAGTCCGCATCACCGCGAAGGCGCCCGACGAAGGCACGGCGGACGCGATCATCTCCGCCGAGGAAGGGCTGATCCGCAGCCTGCTCGGCGACGTCATTTTCGGTATCGACGACGAGTCGATGGAAACCGTCATCCTCAATATGCTGGGCGAACGCGGCATGACCCTGGCGGTCGCCGAAGGGCTGACCGGCGGCGTGCTGTCGTCGCGCCTGTCGGAGATCGACCAGCGCATGGCGATCTTCCGCGGCGGCTCGGTCAGCACCGATATCGAGGATGGCGAGCGGCCCGGCAGCGATTGCGCCGCAGAAGCCGCGACCAAGGCGCGTCAGGACTTCGGGACCGATGCCGGTCTTGCCGTGGCAACCGCTCGGCCACAGGACGAGCAACCCCGCGGCACCGTCTTTGTCAGCCTCGACATCAATGGCACGCCCTACACGCAAACCGTCTCCCTGCCCGGTGACCGCAACCGCTTCCGAAACTACGCGGTGATCAACGCGCTGAATTTTTTGCGCAAGACGCTGGTGGGGGGCTAACTTGCCTGAAAGCGCCTCTCCCGTTGAGGAAGCCCCTGCGAAACAGTGCTACCGACACAGTTTCACCCCCCATCCTAGCCTTCCCCCACAAGGGGGGAAGGGATAATTCAGGTAGCTGTTCTCCTCCCCCTTGAGGGGGGAGGATTAAGGTGGGGGTGGACGGCGGCTCCATTCATAATTTTGCAGAAATCATCGCAGCGAAGGCAGGGGCGTGGTCCCCTTGCCCATCTCGGCGAAGCGCCTTAGCCTCAACCGGTCTTTCATAACGGTGAGGCAACCAACATGAGCGTGCTGGCCGAGGAACAAACGCTACAAATCACCAAGATCAAGGAGCATATCGGCGCCGAGGCGACGGGCGTCGACCTGACCCAGCCGATCGACGAGACGACACGCCAGCAGCTCTATGACGCCCTGGTCGACAATGTCGCGCTCGTGATCCGCGATCAGCATTTCACCGCGCAGCAATATGCCGATGCCGCCAGCCTGTTCGGTGAGCTGATGGAAGACCAGAACCGCATGTATCTCGCCGACGGCGTGCCGATGGTGAGCGTGCTGTCGAACCGCCACAAGGACACCAGTGGCAAGCAAGCGAAGGTGGCGAACAACGCGACTTGGCATACCGACCACACCAACCAGGAATTCCCGCCGAAATTCACCTGCCTGTATCCCGTGGCCCTACCAGACAGCGGCGGCGGCACAGCGGTCGTCAACATGCGCGCGGCTTACGAGGCGCTGCCGCAGGACGTCAAAGACCGCATCACGGACATGAAGACCGAAAACACATTGATCAGCAGCGCGCGGATGGCGACCGCCAACCCGGACATCGTAAAAGTGCAAAAGGAATCGAAGACGCCGCCGATGATCCAGCCGCTGGTGCGCACCCATCCGGAACGCGGCAGCAAGGCGATCTGGTTCCATAAGAGCAAGACCGAGAAGGTCATCGGCATGGAACCGCAGGAGACGCAGGACTTCCTGGAAGAATTGCTGGAAACCGCGATCAAACCGGAATTCGCCTATGTTCACGAATACCGGCTGGGCGACATGCTGATGGTCGACAACCGCTCCGCCATGCACAAGGCCGGCTTCGACTTCGACCATAGCCAGCACCGCATGGTCTACCGCGCGCTCGTCCGGGGCGAACGGCCAGCGTAAAAAGTCAACGCTATCCGAGCGCCAGCAGCACCATGCCCGCCACGATCAAGCAGGCCCAGCCCATGCGTTGGCGCAGCGCGCCTTCCCGCAGCAGGACCGAGCCCAGCACGACGGTGATCAGCACGCTGACCTCGCGCGCCGGCGCGACATAGACGACGGGCGTGAAGGCCAGCGCCGTCAGCACCAGAATATAGGCCAGCGGGTTGAACACGGCGATGCCGAGTACGGCGTATTTGTGCTCGCGCCAATGCCGCCTGATCGTCTCTGTTCGCGTCACCGCATAGGGCGCTCAAAAAAACGACCGCGCCAGGCTCGACGTGTAATCGAGCAACAGAGGCGGCACGACGAGGATGCTGACGGTATAGGCGTCCCACGCCGTATAGCTGCCGATCAGCACCCCCGCGGCGATGCCAAACAGCAGCGAACTCTTGACGTTCTGCGCCGACTTTTTGAAGCCGCCGGTCAGGAACACCACGCCGACCACGACGGCAAGACCGCCAGCGACGATGGGCAAGGTCAAATGCTCGCCGAGGATAACGACAGCGAACACCGTCGACAGGAACGGCCCGGTCGCCCGCGCCGTGGGATAGACCAGCGACAGATCGCCCTTGCGGTAGCCCTGCTGCAGCAGCAGGAAATAGGCCATGTGCAGCAGGGCGCTGACGATACAAAAACCAATCTCCCACCAACCCAGGACCGGCTGCTCAATCACATAGACGCCGGCCGCGATCGGCAGGTACAGCACGACGGAAATGACGGAAAACAGCCAGACCAGTTCAGGGCCGCCGTTGATCTGCTTGACGAGCAGATTCCAGGTGGCGTGACAGCAGGCGGCGGTAAGAACGAGCGCGAGAGCGAGAATGGTCATGAAGGCACCTCAACGGACAGGACAACGGGCGTGCGAAACCGCACCCGTCTATCCCCCCTGGTCTTTTATCCCTTAAGGTGTCTGCCGCAGACCCGCGGCTTTCCGTGGCGCTCGGTCCAAAACGGAACCCTAGCCACACATAGAACGGATGGTGGAAGGTAAAGCACCCGGCGGGAATCGCAAGCCATTGGTCCGATTCTCAGCCGGAATTGGCATAAATCGTGGCGCCCAAATAGCCGAAACTCATCAATAGATAACTATCAAAAATTGTTATCCAAACGTCAGATCTTGCTTAAGCGGTTTTTAATAGAAAACGAGGAGACTGCTTGTTCGTTCTGCTATGTGGCTAAGGAACGGAATGTGATCGACACGCGACTGGATACAAGCGCAGATGTTCTGAAAGAAGCGCTGTGCCACGACATAATCGAGAACTGCGCGGATGCGATTGTCGTGGTCGATGCGGATCAGACGATCACCTATGCAAACAAGTCTGCAGAATTAATGTTTGGCCGTTCCGATGACGGCTTTGTTGGAAAGCCGCTTCATATTCTCATCCCAGAACAGGTCCGGACGAAGCATCGGTCTCTGGCGATTTCCTATCGCGACGGAAATGAGCCGGCGCGATTCATGGAAAATCGAAGCGTACCCATTCAAGGCGTGCGCGCCGACGGGTCAGAGTTTCCGGTAAATATCTCAATACTCAAGTCGGGAAGCGGTTCTAACGTCATGATGGTGGCGATCATCAGAGACGTCGCCGAGCAGAAAAAGCTTGAAGAGGAACTTGAGAGGCTCGCCAACACAGATCCGCTTACGGGCATTCTTAACCGCCGCACTTTTTTATCACGCGCTGAGGAAGAGTGCGACAGGGCAAGGCGTTACGATCGCCCCATGGCGCTTGCCATGATCGACATCGATCACTTCAAGGCGGTAAACGACTCGTTCGGCCATGTTACGGGAGATCAGGCAATCTGCCACGTTGCCAACGTGATTTCTTCCGGGCTCCGAAAGCCGGATGTTTTTTGCCGTTGGGGCGGCGAAGAATTTGCGCTGATCTTAACGGAAACGGACGACCAATCGGCTTTGATCACGGCGCAACGGCTGAGACGCAGCATACAGGATACACCGCTCGTTCGGGACACGGCCGGAGAACCGCCTATTCAATTGAGGGTCAGCATCGGCGTGGGCGATTTTAATCCGGGCCAGGAAACCTTGGAAGAGCTCATTGATCGAGTCGACCAAGCGCTTTATTCGGCAAAACGCACGGGCCGGAATAAGGTCTGCGCTATCGGCAAAATTTCAAATAAGAGTAGCGTCCGCGCCTAGCGTTTTCTGAGACGCATCCAAAAAGAAAAATTAAGTCGTTCGCTGACCGCAGTCGCATAAACCGGCGACGGGTTAAAAATCCCAAATTCCCATCGGATCGACACCCGACGGTATCACCGTTTGGTCGGCGCCTCCGCTGCTTGCGTGGACTATTCGATTGCGGCTGCTAGAATTACTCCCTTCATAGCCACGCCCCTATACCAGCATCGAGGAGACTGCCATGACCACCCCGCCGGAACGCCTTCGCGCCTTGTTGGCCGCACCCGAATTCGTGGTCATGCCCGCGGTGTGGGACGGGCTGTCGTCGAAGCTCACGGCCGAGGCGGGATTCGAGACCGCCTTCCTCTCCGGCTCCTGCGTCGCGGCGAGCCGGCTCGGCGGACCGGATCTCGATCTGCTTTCGTTTGCGGAAATGTTCGACTCGTTCAATCAGGCCCATGGTGCGGCCCCTGACTTGCTGATCCTGGCCGACGCCGATCACGGCTATGGCAATGCCATGAACGTGCAGCGCACCGTGCGCGCTTATGGCCGGGCTGGTGCGGCGGCGATCCTGATCGAGGACAAGATCACGCCGCGCGCGCTGACCGCTGCCGGCAAGCCGGCCCTGCCCTTCGAGGAAGTCCGCATGAAGATCCGCGCCGCTGTCGAGGCCGCCAAGGACTCCGGCATCCTCGTCATGGCGCGCACCGACTGCCGCCCGTCCCTCGGCATCGACGAGGCCGTGGCGCGCATCGAGATGTATGTCGAGGAAGGTGCGGACATCCTGTTCCTCGACTCCCCGGCCGACAATGACGAGATCCGCCGCGCCGTCGAGGCGGCGCAAGGGCGGCCTTCCTTCGCCGTGCTGTCCCCCGGCGCGCCGCGCGCCTGTCCCGGACAGGCGGAAGCCGCCGAACTCGGCTTCAAGATCGGCACCTACCCCACCGGCATGCTGTCGCCCGCCGTCGCCGGCATCAAGGCCGGCCTCGCCGCGCTGAACGCCGGCAACGCCGTAGCGGACAGCGCCCTGCCGCCCGCAGAACTGCGTGCGACCCTGGGCTACGACGATTACGAGGAACGAGCGAAGCGGTTTACCTTGCCGGAATAGGCGGCGTTAAGACGCAACGGTAATCAGGTTCGCCGCTTCCGCGGAATGCGGCGGGACGGCCATGGGGCTGGCGCGGCCTTCGATGATTTCGAGGTCGTACAGTTCGCCCACCGCGCCGTCGATGCGGAACCAGTCGACGCAGGCGCCGGTATTCAGATCGATGACCTGCACGCCGCACCAGGGCTCCGAATCCGCGTCCTGCAGTTTCTGGTCCAGCGCCAATCCCTCGAAGCGCTTGTAGCGCGGCTTGGACAGGCCGACGAAGGCGAAGTTGCCACGAAACGCGAGCCCACGGAGGAAACCGGGGCAGAAGGCGCGCGGCTCGAAACGGCCTTCGCCGTCGCCATTTCGCGTCACCACACCAAGCTCGCCGGTGCCGGAGTTGAGCAGCCACAGCGTATCGTTATGCAAACGCGGCGAGTGCGGCATTGACAGGCCCGTGCAGATAATCTCGCCGCTGTCCACGTCGATGACGATACCGCCGTCGGCGCGGCGGTCGCGCCAGCCGTCGATCGTGTCGGAACGCGACACCGCGGTCACGTAGCGCGGCTTGCCGTCCTGCATGGCGAGACCGTTAAGGTGGCAGCGGTCCTCGTCGACCAGCGCGGAGATGAAGTCGGGCCGCCACACCATCTCGAAACTATGCCGGGTCGAGGTGGTGGCGAGGCAGTTGTAGCGCGTGTTGACGAAGATCACCCGCCCGTCCGCATCGAGCCCCACATCATGGGCGTCGAGATTGCCCGTCACATGCACCCGGCGCGGCACATAGCAGGCGTCGAAGAAATCGTTGATGCGCTGATCCGGCTCCAGCACGTTTTCGAAGCGCATGATCTGAAAACCGGCGGTC
Organism: Alphaproteobacteria bacterium; assembly: GCA_012103325.1. Classification (GTDB taxonomy): domain Bacteria; phylum Pseudomonadota; class Alphaproteobacteria; order UBA8366. The sequence continues at coordinate 56,010 of WLWY01000007.1, read as the reverse complement.
ATGGTCAGGCCGTTCTCACCGTCCCGGCACAACCCCATCGGCTTCGGCATCGCCGCCTGATGGACGTTGATGCCGCCCTTCGCATTGCGGCCGACGAAATAGAGCAGCCCCGACTGGTAGGAGGTGAAGGCGATCGAGATGTTGCCGCGCGCGAGCCGCTGCGCGAGGCCGCCCGACACCGAATATTCTACCTTGCCGGCATCGCCCTGGGGAGTCTCTTCCGGCGGCGTCCCCTCCGGTTGTTCCGATTCAGCCATCGATCCGCGCGGCCTACTTCAGCTTCTCAAAAACCGCCGAGAAGCCCTTCAGGGTCACGGGGATGGCGAGCTTGTTGCCATTCATTGATGAGAATTCGACGGTCATCGCGGCGCCCTTCTTCAGGGAGGCGAGCAAGGGGTCCGTCAGATCCGTTCTGGCGAAAACGCCGACCTGGTTGCTGGTTTGAATTTCAGGCGCCGGGGCCGCCTTGTCGTCGATTTTGACCTGCACGCCGGCCGGGAAATTCAGGCCATGCGGCAATTGATAGCGCAGGATAAAGGAATCCGGCTTACCCGCCTGCTTCCACGGCGTGACATAGACGCCCAGCAGGGTTTGCCGCGACTCGGCCAACGCGATCGTCTGCGAGGCTTCGCACAGCAGATCCTGGCTCTTCCCGGCGGGGCGGCAGCCTACGGTCCAGGCGCTGGACACGAGCTTCGGACCCGCGGCGGGCTTCTCTGGCGCTTTGGCCTTCTGCGCAACGGCACTTCCCGAGACAAGCGCCAGCGCGGCGGCGCCGAACATCACGGCACGAAACAATCGGCAACAGGACATTGAAAAACCTCGAAAACTTAAGACAGAAGGTAGAGTGCCATCACGATGGCATTCTGTCTAGGCGGTGGTTCCGTGCCGCCGACGCCAACCCAATCCAATCAAGCCGAATAAACCCGCTGCAAACAGGGCCAGCGCGCCCGGTTCGGGAACGGACGCTCTGCTGCCGAGGCTGAACGTGCCGTCATCATTGAGCAGTAGATCGAACGTCCCGTTGATCGATTGCAGGAAATAATTCGCGTCATCGAACTGGGAAATATCGAACGCCAGCGTGACGATCGGATCGATGTCGACGATGAAATCGAACACGTCGAATTCGGTCAGAAACGTGTTTTCATCGATACCCGTCGCCAGTTCGAATTCGATATCGCCTTCCAGGAAAAGGTCGCCGGAGACCAGCAGCCGGTCGAACTCGCCGAGCGAGGTGCCCTCCACTTCAAGGAACAGGCTTGCCCCCGCATCGAGCGCAAAGTCGCCGTTCACGGTCAGGTCGCCCGGTGAATTCCCAGGGCCACCCGCGCCGCCCGCAGCGATGACGAGGTTGCCGTTGATCGTCCCCGTGCCGCCGATCGAACCGCCGTCGGTCACCTCGACAAGCTCGGTATTCAGCGTGTTGTCGAGCGAGATGTTGCCGCCGCTGCCGATGGCAACGGTTTCCCAGTTGACCGCCTTGTCGCCGTCCAGACTGCCGCTGACATTCTTGAACGTCAGCTTGTCGACGAACCCATCCGCACTGCTAGCATCGTCGCCGCCGTCGAACACGCTGACGTTCGAGAAGTCGCCGCCGTCGAAGGTCAGGTCGTCGCTGCCATTATTGAGACGGACTTCGCCGGTAATGCTTGCACCGGTATTCACCGTGGAAATGGAATCGCCCTGGTCGTTGACAATCGCACTGCCGAACGTGCTCTCCGCACTGGCGCCCGCATTCAACGTGATGACGGTCGATCCTGCCGAGGCGCGGGTTCCGGTATAGATACCGGCGCCAGTACCACCGCTAACGGCGCCGCTGACAGTGACCGAGAGCACTCCGGCGCTATTGGCATTGACAGCGGCGATCCCGTAGCTCGTGCCGCTGACATCGGCCACCGACACCGTCAGGTCGCCCAAACCCGTATTGTAGGCAAATAGCCCGTACCCGCCGCCGGCCGTCACGGGGCCGGTCGCCGTAACGCTCACCGCCCCGGTGCCGAAGTTATAGGCGATAAGCCCATTCAGCCCGCCGCTGACCGCCGTCGTTGTCACCGTTAGATCCGTGCCGTAAGTATTCTGCGCGCGAAACCCGTCTCTGTTGGTGCCCTCCACGGTACCGGTCGAAGTGATGGCCAACGCGCCGGTGCCGCGATGGTTGGCCACAATACCCTGATTGAAGCCGGTAACCGCCGCGGTTGAAACCGTCAAATCCCTGCCGGAATTTACGGTACTAAGCCCAGCACCAGCTGTTCCGGTAACCAGCCCGGTCGCGGTAATGTTCACGTCGCCGGAACCGGCGTTGGTTGCGGTTATTCCAGTGCGGCCGCTGACTGCTCCCGCTGAAACCGTCACATCCTCATTACTCGCATCACCAGACGCAAAAATTCCGAAGCTTCCTATCGACGACACGGTGCCGCTCACGGTGACACTCAAATCGCCCGCACCGCGATTCACGGCTTGAACACCGATCCCGCCGCTGGTGACATCCGTCGACGTAACCGTCAATCCGGAGCCATAGTTGGTAGCAAGAATCGCGGAGCCACCCTCCGCCGACACCTGCCCGGTCGTGGTAATGCTCAAGGCACCGGAATTTAAGTTTCGAGCATTAATACTTCCGTACCCGCCGGCGATCACGGAGTTGTAGGTATCCGTGAAGGTCAGCCCACCATCGCCAACCAACGTGAACGGGCGCGTAGTGGCATCGAAGGGACCAGCGCCGCCGGTACTGGTATCGATACCGAAACCCGGCGCCGTGGTAACGGTCAGCGGTGTGCCGGCGGGCGGCGGCGGAGACGGTAGGATCTGCGGCACATCCGCCACTGCGTTGGCGGCACCCGAACAGAGATACACTCCCAGCGCACCATCCTGAACGCACGATCCCGCATAGGCGCCGCGCGTGCCATAACCGACGAACGCCATCGACGCCAGCGCCGTGCTCAGCGCGAGGCGCTTCCGAAGCGCGCGCGTGCGCGCTATTTCAGGTCCGCGGTTCATTCTTCACCCACTCCCTGTCTTCTATGCGGCGATACACCTCCGCTTGCGGCGGTGCGCAAAGCCGAACAAACCAAGCAGGCCGATCCCGAACAACGCCAATGTGCCCGGCTCCGGCACGGCGTTGGGATCGCGGCGCCGGAAGCTCAAGAACATCTCGTCTTCTTGCGGACCCAACCCGACGAACGCCGTAAACAGCGGGTCGAGACCGATGAAGTTGAAGTCCAGCAGATCGAAACCGGCGATGCCGTCCAATGCGGTCAGGAAGGTCAGGGACAGCCCGTCGAGCGGGTCGAAACCCGCGTCGAACAGAAAGTCGATCTCACCGCCGATGCCGAAATCGGCGATCCCGGTGAGGTCGAACGTGTCGAAACTGGCTGGGGTGAAAAACTCCAGCACCAGACTGCCGCCGCTCGCCAGGCCGAGATCGCCGGTCAGCTGGAAGTTCTCCGCCGCGCCGGTCTCCATGCTGATCTCGCCGCCATTGACCGCGTCCAGCCGGCCCGCCTCCAGCGCGTTGTCGGTGAAGTTGATCGTCCCGTTCATGTCGACGACCACGTTCTCCCAGTTGATGACGCTGGCGCCGGCTACGGCGCCCGTCACATTCTTGAAGGTCAGCTTATCGACGAATCCGTCCGCCGCGCTGGTATCGTCGCCGCCGTCGAAGACGGTTACGCCGCTAAAATTGCCACCGTCGAACGTCAGATCGTCGTCGCCGTTGGCGAGGCGGATTTCACCGGTGACGCTCGCGCCCGTATTGACCGTGGTATCGGAGTCGCCCGCGTCATTGGAGATCGCAATACCGGAGGTAGCGCTCACGTCGGCGCCCGCGTTCAGCGCAATGACGGTCGAACCGCCCAAACCGGTGGCCGTACGAATGCCGTGGCCCGTCCCGCCTTCGACCGCACCGCTCACAGTGACGCTCAACACGCCGCTGCCCGCCGAATTATCGGCATCGATCCCGTCTTCCCCGCCGGTGACGCCAGCCGCCACGATTGTCAGAGATGTGCCCATGTTGGTGGCGCGTATTCCGTCGTAGGTGTCTCCCATGACCGGCCCGCTCGCGGTGATCTCCAACGCACCGGTGCCGTAGTTGCGCGCTTCGATGCCGTAGGTTACGCCGCTCACACCGGCCGCCGAAACCGTAAGATTCGTCCCGTCATAGCCATTGTAGGCGTAAATCCCAGCAACGATGTTCCCGGTCACCTGCCCGGTCGCGGTCACGTTCAACGCCCCGGTGCCGTAGTTGCGGGCAGTAATCCCATAATCTGCGCCGCTGACCCCAGCCGCCGACACCGTCAGGTCCGTGCCAGAGGAGCTGTTTTTGGCGGTAATCCCGGCAGCGGTGGTTCCCGTCACCTGCCCGGTCGCGGTCACGCTCAAGGCGCCGGTGCCCTGGTTGTAGGCATAGATCCCATCCGCACCACCGCTGACCTCGTGCGCCGACACGGTCAGATCCGTGCCGTTGGCACTATTGGTGGCGTAAATCCCGATGGCAACAGTGCCCTCCACCAGGCCGGTCGCGGTCACGCTCAACGCACCGGAGCCTTCGTTCTCGGCGCTGATCCCAAAGCGCGAGCCACTGACATCGGCCACATCTATCGTCAGGTCCGTACCGTAACTGCTGTTGGAGGTGTTAATCCCGTCAATGTTGGTGCCCTCCACCAGACCGGTCGCCGTTATGCTCAGCGCCCCGGTGCCATAGTTTGCGGCAGCGATTCCATCACTTCCGCCACTGACACCGGCCACATCTATCGTCAGATCCGTACCGTAGGTGTCGTTGTAGGCTCTAATCCCGTCGGAACCGCCTCCCGTTCCCGTTACCTGACCGGTCGCGGTCACGTTCAACGCCCCGGTGCCGTAGTTGGAAGCCAAAATCCCGTAATTTCCGCCGGTGGCCGCGGCCGCCGACACCGTCAAATCCGTGCCGTAGCCATTATTGAAGGCCAAAATTCCGGTAAGCCCGGTTCCTTCCACCGGGCCGGTCGCCGTCACGCTCAACGCCCCCGCACCGTAGTTGCGAGCCTCAATCCCATAGTCACCGCCGGTGACACCGACCGCCAAAATCGTCAGGTCCGTGCCGGTATAGGAATTGTAGGCACGAATCCCACCACTGTTGGTTCCCGTGACTTGACCGGTCGCGGTAACGCTCAACGCATTGGCGCCTTCATTGAAGGCAGTAATCCCATAATCCCCACCGCTGACACCGGCCGCCGAAATCGTCAGGCCGGCGCCGTTGGTGTCGTTGTAGGCATTGATCCCATAACCGTTGGTTCCCGTAACTTGGCCGGTCGTCGTGATGCTCAACACCCCGCCGCCGGCATTGTCGGCGTCTATACCGTCCACAACGCCCGTGATCGCCGAATTGTTATTGTCCGTGAAGGTCAGCCCACCCGTACCGTCCAGAGTAAAGGCATCGCCGCCGGTGAGGCTCGTGTCGATGCCGAAGCCGGGATCGGTGGTGACGTTCAGCGGCGCGCCGCTTAGAGTCTGCGTCACGTCGCCCGCGGCGGCGGCTCCCGAACATTCGTAGGTTCCCACATTCAGGAGGCAGGCCCCCGCGTAGGCACCGCGCGTGCCGTAGCCGACCAGCGCTGCCGAAGCCAGCGCCGTGCTCAGCGCGAGGCGCCGCCGAAAACGCTGCGAAATACCCTTTTCGCGCGTATTACTACCGGTATTGAGAGCCATGCCCCTCCCACTCCTACTATTGTACCGCGCCATCAGCGCCGAATGCCGGCGCGATGCGTGATAATTCCTGCCCGACCGCAATTCATGCAAGAACCACACCAGATGATGGTATGACAATGATATCAAGGTACTAAGAGGAGTCTTGACGGACGTCCTGGGTCGGAATCGTAAAGTATTCCGACACGGTTCCGGCGGCATTTTTCTTTATGCGGGCCCATCAAAGATTAAGAATGTAATATAATCAATATGTTATGGTTGGTTTGCGACGCCTTTTGTCCGGCACTCTCAATTGTAAAGAATCCCGTCACTCCTACCAGATATAGGATATGGCAAACAGTGGCCCGCCTCTGTTCGCTGCGGTAATTGAACTTCGTCCGATCCGGCGCGTATGAGTGGTTGCGGTGCAACGCACCTGAGGCACAAGAAACCCGACAAGGGGCGCGAGCGGATCGAGATTACGCTGGGGTGTACAAGTTAAGTGCACAACAGGCCGCCGCCCACCCTAGCCCTCCCTCCTCAAGGCGGAGGGGAGTAACGGAAAATTTGCGCCTGATCCTCTTTCTTTATCCCTTCCCCCCTTGTGGGGGAAGGTTAGGGTGGTGGGTGTGCCGTTATGTGACAGCCCCTCTCACCGCCCATCCCGCTTCACGATCCGCTCCCGGAACTCTTCAGTCGAATTGGTCCGCGGGAACGGTTCATCCGGCACGGGCACGTCGAGGAAGCCGCACAGCGGCTCCCACCCCTCGGCGACATCGAAGGTCAGCAGCCGGTCCGGCGCGATGATGCGCTGAACCTCGGCGATATGCGCCTCATAGACGCCAAGCGCATGCGCCTTATCCTCAAGGCGGCCATCGAAGGTCTGATTGACGACGATCTCATAGGCCATGTCGCGGCGGTCTTTATGAACGCTGGGCGGGTCGGCGGCCCGCTTCATCATGCTGGGATAGATCGTCGCGTGCACGCTCTTGAACCAGCTTTCCGCCGGCCGTACCGACAGCAGCACCTTTGCGTCGGCGAAGTGGTCGGCGATCTCGCGCCAATAACGCGCTGACGGCCAGTCGACGCTGGCATTGTATTCGGCAAAGACGTCGTCCCAATCCATCGCCTTGCCGCGCGCCGCGGCCTGCCAGAACGGCAGTTGTCTTGGATTGTCGCGGACCTCGAACATGTGGTGGCACGGCCCGAAGCCGAGCTGCTCCAGCGCCAGTTTCAACGAGTTGGTTCCGGTGCGCCCAAACCCGGCGCCAACGACCTTCAACGGCATGCACTAACTCCGCACAATTTCAATCACGCCTTATCGGGATAAGGCCGTTCCATACCGGGGCGCACCGGGATGCGAAACGTGTTCAACGTCATCGACGCGGTCACGTAGAGACCCGCCAAGCCGATCAGTTCGACCAACGCCGCTTCGCCAAGCACGTCGAGCGCAGCCTGATAGGTCGCGTCATCGACTTCATACTCAGTCGTCAGCTGGTGGGTGAAATGATAGACGGCCGCTTCGTCCGCCTTCTCGAACGCGGGCGTTTCGCGGCGCCTGATTGCTTCGACGATATCGCTATGGATGCCCGCCGCCACCGCTGCCGGACCATGCGATCCGAAGACGATTTCCGCCGACCAGATGCGGCCGACAACAATCGTCGCCAGTTCCAGCAGCCGCGGTTCGAGCAGACCGTCCTTGCGAATATACTGCTCCAGCACGGCCAGCTTTTCGGCGAATGCCGGGCTGCGCTGCCAGGCATGGAACGGGCCGGTCAGCGGCGCGTCTTTCGGCATCGCCTGATTGTTTGGGCGGTTCATGATTGAATCGTAATACGACCGTTGCGTCGGCGTCATATCTTTGGGATGCAGTGGCTTAAGCCGCGACATTGCAGTCTCCTCTAAACGATCGCACCGGGGATGACTTCCTCGATCGCCGCCGCTTCCTGCTGGCGCGCCCACATCGCCGCGTATGCGCCGCCGCGTTCCAGCAGGGCTGCATGACGGCCCCGCTCGACGATTTGTCCCGCGTCCAACACGATGATTTCATCCGCATCGATCACGGTCGACAGGCGATGCGCGATCATCAGGGTCGTGCGGTCGCTGGAGACTTCGCGCAGGCTTTCCTGAATTTCCTTTTCCGTGTGCGTGTCGAGCGCTGAGGTCGCCTCGTCAAACAGCAGGATCTCCGGGTTCTTCAGGATCGTGCGGGCGATAGCGACGCGCTGTTTCTCCCCACCGGAGAGCTTCAGCCCGCGCTCGCCGACGCCGGTCTCGTAGCCGTCCGGCAGCCCCATAATGAAGTCGTGAATGCGGGCCATGCGCGCCGCCTCTTCCACTTCCGCCTTGCTGGCGTCGGTGCGGCCATACGCGATGTTGTAGTAGATCGAGTCGTTGAACAGCACCGTGTCCTGCGGAACGATGCCGATCGAGGCGCGCAGGCTTTCCTGCGTGACCGCGCGAATGTCCTGGCCGTCGATGCGCACCGCGCCCGCCGCAACGTCGTAGAAGCGGAACAGGATGCGGCTGATCGTCGATTTGCCGGCGCCGCTCGGCCCGACGATGGCGACCGTCTTGCCCGGCGGCACGGTGAAGGACACCTCCTTCAGAATTGGGCGGCGCGGGTCGTAGCCGAAATCGACATTCTCGAAAGCGACTTCGGCGCCGTCGACCGCGAGCGGTTTGGCATCCGGCGCGTCGGTGATTTCCGCCGGGACCTCCAGGACGTTGAACATGACTTCCATGTCGGTCAGAGACTGGCGGATCTGGCGGTAGACGAAGCCGAGGAAGTTGAGCGGCAGATAGAGCTGGATCAGATAGGCGTTCACCATGACGAAATCGCCGACGGTCATGGTGCCATCGACGACGCCGTTGCCCGCCATCAGCATCACGATGATCAGCCCGGCGGAGATGATGCCGGCCTGCCCGACATTGAGGATCGAGAGGGTGACCGTATTGCGGACCGAGGCTTCCTCGTAGCGTCGCATGGAGCCGTCGAAGCGCGTGGCCTCGTGCGCTTCGTTGCCGAAATATTTGACCGTCTCGTAGTTCAGCAGGCTATCGATCGCCTTGGTGTTGGCCTCGGTGTCGCGGTCGTTCATCTCGCGGCGGAACTGGATGCGCCACTCGGTCACCACCAGCGTGAAGAGGATGTAGCCGACGATGGTCACGAACGTCACCAGCGCGTACCAGACGTCGAACAGCCCCCACAGGATCCCGCAGACCAGGAGGATTTCGAACAGCGTCGGGATGATGTTGAACATCATGAAGGCGAGCACGAACTCGATGCCCTTCACACCGCGCTCGATCACCCGCGACAGGCCGCCGGTCTGGCGTTCGAGATGGAATCGTAAACTCAATGCGTGCAAATTCCGGAACGTTCGCAATGCAGAATTGTGAACGGCGCGTTGCGCCACCCGCGCGAAGATCGCCTCCCGCGCCTCGGCGAACGCGACGGCCAATACCCGCGACCCGCCATACGCCAGCAGCAGCCCCACCGGCAACGCCACAGCCAGCGCCGTTTCCGCCGTCAAAGCGTTGACAATGTCCCGGTAGAAAACCGGTACATAAACATTCGTCAATTTGGACAGCACCATCAGCCCAAAGGCGACGAAAACCCGCGCCCGCATGCTCCAATGACCGGCCGGCCAGAGGTAGGGCAGCAAGGTCACAAGCGTGCGGTATTGGCCCTTCGACTGCGAGGGCGAACTGTAAAGGCTGGCGTGGCTCATCAGGTCAGAGGTAATAGACCAGCAAGTATCCGCCCAGCAAGACCATCACCCAAAGCGCAGCCCCGCTGATCGCCCAGGTCCGGGCCAGAACGCCGCGCGGGCCGTGGTAATGGAAAACCCGATCCAGAAGGTACATGAGCGCAGCCGTGCGCCAGCGCCGCAGCTCATTGCGCGCCTCTGCCAGACTTTTGACGAAGCTAGAAACGGTGCGCGGGATCAGTCTGCGATAAATCCAATCCGTGTCGAGATTGGTCGACCGAAGTTCCGGCGGATAGAAGCCGTACCGGTTGAGAACGGCAAACGCCAACGCGGCAAAGGCGAGGAGTTGCAGCATGGTGATGACATGCGCCGCCGTATACGGAACATAGTTCACCGGATAGGGCAGGATCGCATACAGCATATCGGGATACACGCCGATAAAGATGCAGAGGAAGGACGTCAGCCCCATCGCGACGAGCATATTGATCGGCGCTTCCTTCACCCGCTTGCCGGAGTCATGCGCGAAGAAGGCGAAGTACGGAATCTTAATGCCGGAATGATGGAACACGCCGGCGGATGCGAATAGTAAGATGGTCCAGGTGATCCAATGCCCCTCGTCCGCCGCAGCGGTCAGGATCATCGACTTGGTCACGAAGCCGCTAAACAGCGGGAAACCGGAGATCGACGCGGCGCCGATGATACAGAACCCCGTACTCCACGGCATCGACTTGTAGAGCCCGCCAAGCTCCGAGCCGTTGACCGTTCCGGTTCGGAACAGCACCGCTCCCATCGACATGAACAGAAGCGACTTATAAAGGATATGCGCGAAGGCATGCGATGCCGCGCCGTTCAACGCCAGTTCCGTCCCGATACCGATGCCGACAACCATAAAGCCAAGCTGATTGTTCAGGCTATAGGCCAGCACACGGCGCAAATCGTTTTCGATAACGGCGAAGAAAATCGGGAACGCAGTCATTGTCGCGCCAACCCAGATGAGCATCTCCGTACCCGGAAACCCGCGCGCCAGCGCATAAATCGCAAGCTTCGTCGTGAATGAGCTGAGGAAAACCGTCCCCGTCACGGTGGCTTCGGGATAAGCGTCCTGCAGCCAATTGTGCAGCAACGGGAACGCCGCCTTGATACCGAAACTGACGAGGATGAGTTTGCCGCCGAGACTGTCGATCCCAATATGCCCGAAGGTAATCGAACCGGTCTCGGACACGATCAACAGCGCGCCGGACAGCAGCAGGACACCGGAACCGACCTGGATAACCAGATAGCGCATGCCGGTGCGGAAGGCGCGTTCGGTCCGCACCGCCCAAATCAGGAAAACCGACGTTATCGCCGTCAATTCCCAGAAGACGAACAGCGAGATAAGGTCGCCCGCAAAAACGGCACAAATCGCCGCCCCCGCATACGCCATGCCGGCCACCTGCTGCACGGTATCCTTCATGTGCAGGGCGTAGATGACCGAAAGGAAACTCGCGATCGTAAAGATATATCCGAAGACGAGGCTGAGCTTATCGACCCGAAGCATCACGAGGGTATAGTCGAATAATTCGAACGTCTCGTACTCACCTGGTGCAAGCTGCAGCATCTGCCAGCCGCACAGCAAGGGCAGCAGCAGCATATAGGCAGAGCGCAGATAGCCGTTCAGCAGCGGCACGAAAAGCGCGCCGATGACGAGGATCAGGCCGGGTGAAAACTGCTCAATCGTCATAGTAATCTTCTTTGCGCATCAGAAACCGGCGCAATTCCCGTGCCGCGAGCACAAGCCCGACACTGAAAACAAATCCGAACAAGGCGTAAAACCCGAACCACTCCTCGACCGCGTAATGAGGATGTTTTTCATAAAGGGCATCGGCGAGAAACAGCGCCGCACAAAGCGTGCAGAGCGCCCAATAGACCTTGTCGACGCTGCCGGGCTTATCGAGCCAGTATTTTTTGCCCTCACCTTTCATCTCAGCCTCCACCGATCGGCTTTAGCAATTGGTACAGTTGGTCGGCATAGAAAAACATCACGACACAGCCGATAGCCGTCAGGCACAGTGGCACCAAGCAGAAGATCGGCGCCTCCTTGATCACAGGCTTGACGTCTCCGGCACCATCGGGGTTTGTGAAATAGCCGCGCCCGACGACCGGTAGCAGGTACGCCACGTTCAGCAATGACGAGATCATCAAGACGGCGACGAAGACCAACTCGCCCGCATCGACCGCGCCCAAGGCCAGATAATACTTACTCCAGGATCCGCCCATCGGCGGCAGACCGATGACGCTGATACTGCCGATCAAGAATGCGAATAGGGTAACCGGCATAACCTTGCCGATGCCCTTCATGTCGCTGATCTCTGTCTTGCCGGACGCCACATAAATTGCGCCAGCACAGAAGAAGAGCGTGATCTTGCCGACCGCATGCATGGCGATATGCATGCCCGCACCGACGACGCTGAATGGCATGAACAAGGCCGCGCCCAAAATCACGTAGCTCAGTTGGCTCACTGTCGAATAGGCGAGCCGCGCCTTTAGATTATCCTTCGTCATGGCAACGAACGATGCCAACAGCACGGTCGCGCCCGCGATATACATCAACCAGTCGCCGGTACCAGACTCGCGCAAGAACTCCGCGCCGAAGATGTAAACGATGACCTTGAGAACAGTAAAGACGCCCGCCTTCACGACGGCAACAGCGTGTAGCAAGGCACTGACCGGTGTCGGCGCAACCATCGCCGCCGGCAACCAACGGTGTAACGGCATCAACGCTGCCTTGCCGATCCCATAGACGTAGAGCAGCAACATCAGGCCGACCAGCGGACCCTGAATGTGACCTTCAAGGATACCGCCCTCGCGGAAATCGAGCGTGCCCGTTGCGAACCAGGTCCAGACGATGGCGACGAGTTGCAGGCCAATCGACGAACCAAGCAACAGGCCAAGATAGACGCGTCCGGAACGTCTTGCCTCGGCGGTGCCAGAATGGGCGACCAACGGATAGGTCGAGACCGTCAGTACTTCGTAGAAGATGAACAGCGTCATCATGTTGCCGGCGGTCGCAACGCCGAGCGCACCGAATATCGCAATGGCAAAGCAGGCGTAGAATCGGGTCTGATGCGACTCGTTCTTCGCCCGCATGTATCCGATGGAGTAGATCGAGTTCAAAATCCACAAACCGGATGCGATACAGGCGAACATCATGCCGAGCGGCTCGATCTCGAAGCGGATATCGAGGCCGGGCAACATCTCCCAGACTGTGATACCAGGACGGTCGCCGTGGAACACCCCGGGCACAAGCGATACGACCACGGCAAACAGACAGACCGCCGTCGTCAACGTCACGAACTCACGTTGGTTCGGCCGCCCCTCCGACATCAGGATCAGAACGGCGCCCACCAACGGGATTACAAGGGCGAGCAGAATGAGATCGGGTGCGCTCATGACCCCGCCCCCAGCAGGAATTCGGCGGCCCGCGTGGCAACACCAACGCTGACCCGCGTGTCGACTCCGAAATAGAAGTTGGCCAGTACGAGGACCCAAGTCGGGATTAGCATGATCAGAGGCGCCTCACCGGCCGGCGCATTCTCCGGCGATGGCGACAAGTACGCCGCCTCGACCAGCCGCCAGACATAGATAATCGCCAGCAGCGAAGCCATCAGGATGAAGATCGAAATCCACCACATCCCGCTGTCGATCGCTGCCAGCAGCAGATACCATTTGGAGATGAAACCAACAGTCAACGGCACTCCGATCAAACTCAGCCCGCCGGCGACGATCGCAGCCATCGTCCAGGGCATGCGATGCCCGAGGCCTTTCATCGCCTCAATATTGACAGAACCGGTGCGATAGAAGACGCAGCCGAGCGCCAGGAACAGTCCGCCCTTCATCAGCGCGTGGTTGAAGAGATGCAGCATGCCGCCGGTGACGCCAAGTACCGTGTCAAAACTGAGGCCCAGCACCATGTAGCCAATTTGGGCAACGCTCGAATAAGCAAGCAGCCGCTTAACATCGTCCTGAAAAATCGAAATCGTCGAACCGATCAGCATGGCCGCAATGGCAAGCACCATCAGGACCGGGCCCAACGTCATGACCTCGAACGAGAAATCGTGTCCAAAGATCGTGAAGTAGGTTCGGATCAGGACATAAATCGAGACCTTCGTTGCTGTCGCAGCCAGAAACGCAGTCACCACCGAAGGCGCATAGGCGTAAGCGTTTGGCAGCCACGCGTGGAGCGGAAACAGCGCGGCCTTTACCGCCAGACCGACCGCCATGAAAGCGAAAGCGGCCTGCACGGTTCGGCTGCCCTCAATCGGAGCAACGCGATTTGCCATATCGGCAATGTTAAGAGTCCCGGTTGCCTGATAGAGGAGGCCGACACCGATGAGGAAGAACGTCGCGCCGATAGTGCCGAAAATCAGATAACGGAAGGATGCGGTCAGTGCCCGGCGATCCTGGCCCAGGCTGATCAGGACATAGGATGAAAGCGACGAGATCTCGAGGAAGACGAAGATGTTGAATGCGTCCCCAGTGATCGTCACCCCGAGCAGGCCGGTCAGGCACAACAGATAGCTGGTATAAAACAAGGCCTCGCGGCCGGAACCGACTTCACGAGCAACGCTGGGCTTGGCGTAGGTGATAACCAGTGCGCCAATCGCCGCGACGATCAGCAGCACATAGGCGTTCACCGGATCGATCCGGTACTCGATACCCCAGGGCGGTGCCCAACCACCGAGCCGATAGCTGATCACACCGCTGTCCAGCACCTGCCCTAGTAGCAGCACCGAAATTGCGAAGGCGACCCAGCACACCACCAGGGCCAGCGCATAGGCCAGCCGTGCCTTCACCAGCAAAACGCATAATGGCGCCGACACGAGCGGCACGACAATCTGCAGGGCTGGCAAGTGGGCTGCTATCACGAATCGTGTTCCTGTGCGTCAATTTCGTCTTCTTCGATCGTGCCGTAGGCCTCGTTAATGCGCACGATCAACGCCAGCCCCATAGCCAGTGTCGCCACACCGACAACGATGGCCGTCAGGATCAACACGTGTGGCAACGGATTGGAATAAACAGGGTTCCCCGGAATGACGATCGGCGCCGTCCCGCCCGCGACCTTGCCCATGGTCAAATAGAAGATGAAGACGGAAGCCTGGAAAACGCTAAGCCCAACCATCTTCTTGATCAGATTAGCGCGCGCCATGACGACATAAAGGCCTGCCATCATCAGAAAAATGACGATCCAATAATTATAAAGGCCGGGCCACTCCATCGCCGCTCAGTCCTCCATCTCGTCGATCTTGTGGCCGCGTCCGGCAAACGCGAAGAAGATCGCAACCATGACCGAGGCAACGGTGAGGCCGACACCGAACTCGACGACGAAGATACCCAGATGCTGCCCATGCGGCGGATCGTGGGCCAGGACGGAATAGTCGAGATAGTTCGCGCCCAACAGCATCGCCGCAACTCCGGTCCCCGCAAAGATCAGAACACCAAGAGCGGTCCCCATGCGGATATACTTATCGGGGATAATCCGCCGCGCATTTTCCAGGCCATAGACCAACGCATACAGAACGAACGCCGCCGCGAAGATTACGCCGGCCTGAAATCCGCCGCCGGGGCCGAAGTCACCGTGAAACTGGACGTAAAGTCCGAACAGCAGGATAAACGGGATCAACAATTTGGCGATGACGCGCACGACGAGATGATGGCTCATGCCGCGTCCTCGTCTTCCTCGCGCCGCCGACCGGTGACACGTACCAGAAGCAAAAGGACACCGACACCCGCCGTAAAGATGACTGTCACCTCGCCCAGCGTGTCGTAGCCGCGATAGCTGGCGAGCACCGCCGTCACCATGTTTGGCACGCTGGTCTCCTTCAGAGAGTCTTCAATGTAGCGCGGCGCCACATGGTTGTGAATCGGGGCATCCGGATCGCCATAGTTCGGCATATCGAGGGTGCCGTAAACGAGTGCCGCACCGGTCACGGCGACCACCGCGAGCGGCACCCAGGTGCTCCGCGCCGCCACCTTCTCATGCTGCGTCGTCAACGACAGCGCACCCAGCATCAACACCGTCGATATGCCCGCACCGACCGCAGCCTCGGTGAACGCGACATCGACCCCGTCGACCACGACGAAAAATGTCGCCGCCAGCAGGCTGTAGATCCCGCTCAGCATGACCACGGCGAACAGATTGTGCAGGCGGATGATCAAAAAAACCGTCAGCACCATGAAGCCGAGAACGACGATGTCGACTACGTTTTCGATGACGAGTCTTCCTTGTTGTCGTTCGTATTATCCGACTCGCGAGTCCAAGGCTTCTCGCCCTGCGACAGCGCGGCGTTGGCCAGGGCGTAGGAAGAGGTTGGGCTTGCGAAGAAGAAAAATACGAGAATCATAAAAAGCTTAACCGTGATCAGCGTGAAGCCGCCTTGAATCATCAGTCCCGCGATAAACAACCCCGCACCGAGCGTATCTGTCACCCCAGCGCCATGCATGCGCGCAAACATATCCGGCAATCGCACCAAGCCAATGGCGCCGACAATTATAAAAAACGATCCTGCCGCCAGCAGCACCCCACTGATGATATCAAGAAGCATGTCCATCAGTCGCCCTCACCAGCCGTCGGGCGACCGCCGGGACGGGCCATATCGCCGTAGCGGAAAAACTTCAGGACAGCGAGCGTGCCGATGAAGTTGATCAAAGCGTAGAGTAACGCGATGTCCATGAAGTCCGGGCGCCCCGCCAGGAACCCAAGTACGGCAATCATCAGCACGGTCTTGGTGCCAAACGAGTTGACCGCCAGCACCCGGTCGTAAACCGTCGGCCCCAATAGCGCCCGCACCAGGGCCAGAAGCATAGCGACGACAAGCGCCGCAGTGGCAGCCGCGAACATCATCCGGCACCGCCTAACGCAGTGACACGGCGGTCCATTTCACCGGTTTCCAGATCGCCCTTCGACGTTTCGCTTAGTGCATGAATGACCAGATCGTCATCGTCGATGTCGATCGTAACCGTGCCCGGTGTCAGCGTTATCGAGTTGGCGTAGATGACCTTACCAAGTTCATCGCCCTGGCTCGCCTGCACGCGAAAGACCGTAGGATTGATATTCAAACGCGGGGACAAAATGCGCTTGGTGACGTCGATGTTGGCGAGCACGATTTCCTTGCCCAACCAAAGCCAATAGATCGGCAGAATCATCGAGAGATGAACCGGGTGCGATTCCCGGTCGACGACTTCCATGCGCAACGCAATCGCAACCACGATCACGCAGGACAGAACGCCCAGAAAGATGAAAAACGGTTCGTAAACGCCGGAGAGCAGCAGCCACGTCGCGAAAAGCGTCAGCCCCAGCGAAATCGCGTGCACCAATTCCCGCCCCCACTACTCAATTCAATCCCCGTACGGCCCAACCTTGCGCGGCCGGTAACGATTTTGCGGCAGTATGCCGAAGCGTCGCCTGCACGCCAATAGTTATTGGAATGAATTTTGGCACATGCGTTATGCGGCAAAGAGGAAGATCCAAAAAACAGAGTGTCGGAATTCTTTACAAAATTGCGTTTCACATAGGATTTCACAACCCATTGAAAACAATGCCAATACCGGACTAAACTATTAAACGTTGACGTTTCTTAACGAACGAGTGTCGGAATTCTTTACAAAATGCTGAGGTAATAAATCTGCCCCGCGTATAACGCATTGAAGTTTATATAATTTTCATTTGGCGCGAAATTTGCTTCTACAATACAATGTGATTTGATCAAGGCCATTTATACGCAGTGAAAGAGAATGAAACGCGTTCATATTTCAAACTAAAGATTCCTCTAACCAATTAATTTTTAAGGATTATCATGAGAACACTAAAACTTGTCGCAGCCGGCACGATTGTGCTGGGGGGTGTTGTAGCAGCTGGTCAGGCCAGCGCCGTTACCAGTTTCAACTTTACCAATTGCGCCGATCCTTTGGCCTGTGTCGCTGCTGCCGCAAACAATGCCGGCATCAACCGTGGCAACACCGAAAATTATAGTGATACCGGCAACGCCTTTACCCTTGAAGCATCAGCGCGGGTTGTAACGCCGACGCCGACCTTTCCCGTGACACCGGGCGGCATCAATGGGTCCAATTGGGCATTCTCCGATGTCACGGAAGATACGAACCAGGCCAACAAGGGCGACGGCCTTGGTATTCTTTCGGCAAATGAGCCTGGCTCAGGCGACAATGGGGAGATTACCTCACGCATCGGTCTCGAAATCCTGACTCTCGATCTCGGCATCGGCAGTTGGGCACCACGGGGTATCATCATTTCGGATATCGCCAACGCTCCGGACGAACTGTACAAGATCTGGGCGTCCGATGAGTCGATCTTCAACGACGATAATACGGTCGATACATCAGGCGCGGTCGACATCACAGGATTGGCGACCGTCGACACGTCCCCGACACGAGCCCATTCGCTCTCGTTCGATACAGACGATACCTTCCGGTACTTCTATTTTATGATCAACTCCTCTAGCAGAAGTGCAGAATTCCAAGTCGCCCAATTCCAGGGCGTAAGGACACAGGTGTCCGAACCCGGCAGCCTTGCCATCCTTGCCGTTGGCCTCTTGGGCCTCGGCATCGCGGCCCGGCGGCGGCGCGTCTGATTTTACGTGTTTACGATCTAAGCTGTTGGAACGGGCCCTCAACGGGCCCGTTCTTCATTTGACGACAGCTTTCATTCGCTTACGCGCGCCGTGTGTGAGAATTTACTGAATCTTTCATGTGTTTCCCTTAGCATGCGGTGCGTGTGCCGCGCCCTGACGCAGTGGCCGGATTGATTCGAGACCGCCACTTGGCGCGCAATCATTCAGGAAATCTTCCTAATTTTTTGACACCAAAATTGGTACATACCTTGAAACGTATCCGGATTTTCCGTTTCAAATTCATGCCATGCGTCGAGCGAAAGATGAGCGGCCTTTTCGGGGTGCGCTGTCCTAAACCTGTGCAGGACGCTTTGCTCCCCGAACGCGAACCCCAGGAAGTTAAGGTCGAGTTTTCGTAAAGCCGCCTTTATCTGTGGCAATGTGAAGCGATGTTCTTGGACATGAAATAGTAGGTCGCGGCATTCGCTCAGGCTGTAAAAGTCATTGAAATGGGTCAGTTGTGACAGATCATCAAAATCTTCCTGCGCCGCATCGATGATCTCTTGCCGGCACCGGCGGATATCCTCCGGTGTGTTCGAATAGCCAAATTGCGCAATGCTCGCGCGGGCTTTAACGACGGTTCGACGTGCCGCTTCGCTATAGAGTGCAATTTTCATAAGGCCTTTGGGGCGCAAGCAGTCCAATAGAACCTGCCATCCGGAAATTGGGTCCTCCAGATGGTGCAGGACGCCAGAGCACTCAATAAGGTCGAATTCCCGTCCCAACGTCCCCAGTTCCATGATATCGGCTTGAGCGAATTCAATGTTGGAAAACTGGTATTGGCGGCTTTTCCTCAGGGCATAAGCAAGGCTGTTCAAACTAAGGTCAATCGCCAAAACGGAGGCATTCGAATACCGCGATGCGGCGGATAGCGCGTGTTGGCCGGTCCCGCAGCCGGCAATCAGAATCTGCGGATTGTCCGGGGATACATAATCCTCCAAATCAAGCCGAAGCGGCGCCGCCTGCAAGGCTACTCGAATCGTCTTAGAACTTTTCGTCAGTTCGATTTCGCGCCAACGCGGATAGGGATTCTCCTCGTACTGCGATCTCACGGATTGCGAAACTGCATTCCGGATCGGCGTCAAACGGAGCAATTCAGCGCTCAGGGATAATTCTTCCAACGGATCGGTGATCTGCTCGTCTATCAGAGGTCTGAGATCCTGTGTCGTTATCCGTCGACCGAGATCAGGTGCCCAAGGGTACTGATAGAGTGGCCTGTAGGCCGCAAGCAACATAAATAGTGCTGATGGCATATCCCGGCCATCTTTGGCCGCCGAGGCCAATTGCATTTCCAGTTGCTCGACCGCGGCAGTTTCATCGGCGCGCTCCATGAACACGTACTCGTTCGTAAAACAGTGATGCGCTAAGGCGATTAAAAAGGGCAGGCTCGGTTCAAGCTCGGTACGGCCGCCCAGCACTAGGGATCGACGCAGGAGGGTCAGCAGTCGTTCGATCCCGGGGTCGTTGATGACGCTCGTTGCCATGAGTTTCAGCAACAAGGGAACCGAGGACAGCTTTATCGCCACGTCGTCATAGCTGGCATCTTCGTTTTCCGAATTTACGCGTTCGAATGCCTCCTCAAGGACCGGGTGATGTTGCAACGCGCTTAGGATCGGCCGCACAATTTGAACAGGGCGACCCATTGGCCGATCGAGAAGGTCCATTAGAATTTGGCAAAGTTCTTGATCGATGGCAGCGAACGAAATCGTCCTTAATGTCGCCGCCAATTCGGTCCAAACCGCGTCATTCTTGGGATCCAGAATCGTAGCTTGCCGCCGATGAGAAAAGGCATTTTCCAGCGCCCCCATCTCCTGGTACGCAGCACCAAGGTTGCGGTGCGCCTCGACGAAATCAGGCTTGATCGCAAGCGCCTCGTGGCACAATTTGACCGCCTCTTCACTTCGTCCAAGATCCGTTAGGACCTTTCCAAGGTTGGATCTCGCCTCTGCGTAGTTCGGCCCAGCTTCAATAGCGCTTCGAAAACGGTCAGCCGCTTCATCCAGCCGTCCCACCTCCAGGAGAGCGACACCGAGATTATTGTGCGCCTCCGCAAATGTCGGCTCGATTTCGATTGCGCTGTAGCCGTGCCGTATCGCCTCTTCCAACCGGCCTTGTTTTTGCAGCATTACACTCAAATTGCAGTGCGGGTCGGCGAAATCGGACCGGTGGCGAATGGCGTTTTTATAGCTGGTCTCCGCTCCGTCGAATTGTCCAAGCACTTGCTGTGCGTTGCCCTGATTGCTGTACGCCTCCGCGAAATCGGTCTGAAGGGCGATTGCCTTGCCGTAACAGGCAACCGCTTCGTCAAAACGGCCAAGTTCCTGCAGTGTGTTTCCAAGATTGAAGTGCGCCAAGGTATAGCTGGGTTCATTGGCGACGGCCTTGGCCATGAGGGTCGCGGCGACATCGTGCTGGCCCTGCTGGTGGGATATCAAACCCAACAGATGCAGCGCCACGGGTTGGGCGGGATCCAACTGTAGTACTTGTCGATAATGTGCTTCGGCCGCAGCAAAATTACCCGAATTATGATGCTGCGTGGCGGTCTCTAAAGTGCTTGAAATAAACGCGCGCTGAGAATCCAACAGCTTTTGTTCGATGTTAGAGGTGTCACGAGAAGCCATAAAATTTCTTTTCATACGGGGACGAACGACATATTGCGTTCGCTTCGTAAATCGCTGACGGCTTTTACAAAAGTTGATTGGCTCTGGACTATTCTACCAATACTTTCGGCCATTGCGAAATTTAAGGTTCCTTACCGACTATGCACCGATTCTTCATACTATTTTCCATTGCCGTTGGCTTTACCTGGTCAGCTACAGCCGCAGAAATTCCCGCCTGGCGGACGGCCTTGTCCACGGCGCATCCACTTGTCGGCAAGATCTGGCGTACGGATGCAGCCGAATTCGTGGCGCCAGCGATTTTAATCAAGCAATTGACCGTTGCCGACTATGTTTTCCTCGGTGAGAAGCACGACAACCCCGACCATCACCGGCTGCAAGCCTGGATCCTCGAATCGCTCGTTGCCGCGGGCAAGCGTCCAGCGGTGGTTTGGGAGATGATCGACGAAGAGAAACAAGCCGCGATCGACTCTTATATGGCGAGCGCGACCCGCGATGCCGACGGTTTCGGCAAGGCGGTCGACTGGGACCGTTCCGGCTGGCCTGCCTGGCAGGAATACAGACCGATTGCGGAGATCGCATTGGCGAGCGGGTTGCCGATGGTCGCGGGAAACCTGCCCCGCAAAACAGTGCGGGAGATCGGACGCGGCGGTCTCGCTGCCTTATCAGCGGCACGCCGCGCACGTCTCGGGTTGGATCAATCCCTCTCGGTTGCCGCATCGGACGCCATGTTGAACGTCGTCACCAAGGCGCATTGCGATCTCATGCCGCGCACGGCGCTGGGTCCCATGGTCGATGTCCAGCGCGCCCGTGACGCCGTCCTGGCGGACAACCTCGTCCGGGCAAAGATACGTGCAGGGTCAGCCGTCCTGATCGCCGGTGGTGGCCACGCGCGGCATGACTTCGGAGCACCGAATACGGTTGCGGTCTTGGCGCCAAACGCACGGATTGTCACGGTGACATTGATTGAGGTAGAGGACGGCGAAACCGACCCTACCCGTTATGCATCAAGATTCTCCGCTGCGACACTCCCTTTCGATTTCGTCTGGTTCACGCCGCGCGCCAATGACCGCGACTATTGCGCGGAGTTGCGTGAACGGTTCAAGGGACACAAGAAAACGAAGTAAACGCTTTCGGCGTTCCCGTGCAGCGCGCCCTCCCCTATCCTAGCATTACTTCTTTCCGTTTTATCGCCTTCAGGTATGCCATGACCGACTCTCCCCTTATCGAACGCATCGAGTTCACGGTCTTCGAGATCACCGTCGAGAACATGACCACCGACCCGGCGGGATTCGGCATTGCCTATGCGCCAGGGCGAGCCGATCCGCAAATCCGCTTCGGATTGCGGATCTATGCCGACAACGGTGTGGTCGGGGAATATGTGCCGGGACGCGGACGGGCACGGGTCATCAAGTCGGCCTGCGAAGCGCTGGCGCATTCGCTGATCGGTAAGCCAGCGCTACAGCGAGAACGGCACTACCGCGCACTACGCGGCATGACCAAGCATATCGGTGAGGTTGGAATCGGTGCGCTCGACATCGCGCTGTGGGATCTCGCGGGCAAACATTACAACGCACCGGTGGCGGAACTGCTCGGCGGGTATCGGGAACGGCTGCCGGCCTATGCCAGCACGATCCATGGTGACCGTTTGCCGAAGGGGCTGTCGAGTCCAGAAGCCTATGCGGATTTCGCGGAGCAGTGCTACGAACTCGGTTACCGCGCCTACAAGATGCATGGCTGGCATGGCGACGTCGAAGAGGAGTCGGCGATGATCCGCGCCGTCGCCAAACGAGTCGGGGACCGCATGGCGGTCATGTATGACAGCTCCGGGCATCTTAAGACGCTCGCGGACGCGATCCAGCTCGGCCGGGTCTGCGACGAGTGCAGTCTCTATTGGTATGAAGATCCCTACGCCGATGGGGGCATCTCAATCCATGGACACCAGATGCTCAAGAAAAACATCCAAACCCCAATATTAGTGACTGAATTCGTTCGTAACTTAGAAACCACGACAGACATGTTGGTTGCCGGCGCCACCGACTTTGCCCGTGCCGACCCGGACTATGACGGCGGCCTGACTGGGTGCCATAAAGTCGCCGTCGCCGCAGAGGGTCTCGGCATGGATGTGGAGGTTCATTCTTGCGGCCCGGCGATGCGGCACCTGATTGCGGCCTGCCGCAACGCGAACTATTACGAGGTCAATCTGGTGCATCCGGACTGCCCCAACGCCTGGTCCCTGCCCTTCTATACCGGCGATTATTCCGACCAGCTTGATTGCGTCGACGACGATGGCTGCGTCGGCGTGCCGGACGGCCCCGGCTTTGGCGTCGGCTACGATTGGGACGCGATTCAGCGCGCCACCCTGGAAACAACGATTATCGAATAAGGACACATAGTATGGCTGACACCCTCGGTATGGACCCGGCGCGCATCGAACGCTTGCGCAGCCCCGAACGTCTCGAATATTTCCATCCCGACCGCATCTGGGAAGTCCTCAAGCCTGCGCCGGGCTGCACGCTGGTCGATATCGGCGCCGGGGTCGGGTTCCTTACTCTGCCCTTCGCTGAACGCTTCCCACAAGCGAAGGCCTATGGCTGCGACATTCTGGAAGGCATGGTCGGCTTGCTACGCCAGGACGCCGCCGAACGCGGCCATGGCAACCTAGAAGCGCTGCTCATGGCGCCGAACAGCATCGATTTGCCGGACAACAGCGCCGATTTCATCACCATGGGCCAACTCCATCACGAGTTGGACGCGCCGGAACCGCTGATGGCGGAATGCAAGCGCCTGCTGAAGCCCGGCGGCACCATCGCCATTATCGACTGGGCCGACGCCGACAACGGCAAAAGCCCGCCCGTCGGCCGCCGCGTTCCCGTCGCCGTCATGCGCGCGCAACTCAAAGGCGTCGGCTTCACGGGCGTCGATACTCACGATGTGTACGAGTTCCACACCTTCATGACTGCGACGGCATAGGGGATCAAACCACCAGCCGGGACACCTCGATCGTTTCGGTCCGGCCTTTGACCTCGAAATCGCCGACACTCTGTAACGAAAACGCATCGTCGAGCGGATCTGCCGTCGCCTTGCTGAGGAGAACGATCACCTCTGCATTAGGGTCGACTTCCTTGCCGAGCGCTTCGAGCCGCTGGCACGTATTCACGGTATCGCCGACGATCGTGTAATTAATCCGCCCCGGCGAACCGATATTGCCGACCACCACATCGCCGGTATGGATACCGATGCGCAAGCGCACAGCGGGCTTGCCCACGGCGCGACGGGCTTCATTTTCGGCTGCGACTGTCTTGGCGATAGCCATCGCCGCGCGGCAGGCGCGCTGCTCCGTATTTTCGAGATGCTCAGGCGCGCCCCAAAACGCCATCAGCGAGTCGCCGATGAACTTGTCGATGGTGCCGTCTTCCGCTTCGACACAGGCGCCAAGCTGTGTGAAGTGGTCGTTCAGATACGATGCGACCTCGGGCGCGGACAAGCCTTCCAAGGTGGCCGTGTAGCCAACGATGTCGGTGAACATGACCGTCATCCGCCGGTGCTCGGACGCGACAGAGCCCTCCGCTCGCATCAGCCGGGCGACCAGCGCGCGCGGGACGTATGTCTCAAACGACCGCAGTCCGGCGAGCATCGTATTGAACGCCGCCGCCTCGTCGTCGAGTTCCTTGATGCGGCTCGGCGGCAGGATCTCGATATCCCTGAGGTCGAAATCGCCAACCTTCAGCGCATTCACGGATACGGCCCGGATCGGCTTTGCAAGCCAGCGCCCGACCGCGACAGCCGCCAGCATCGCCAAAATAGCGACGGCGAGCCCGCCAAGCGCCGCCTGTATCAGGCGCCGCACCTCGGCGGTGAGATCAGATGCCGGCGCCCACATGCCGACTGCCCAAGGCACCTCGCCATAGACGTTCAGCCATTTGTAGATCGCGATATACCGCGCATCGCCGAGCGCAAACCCCACGACATTGACGTCCCCCGCCGCCGCCTTTTCGAAGCCAGGAACGGGCTTTCCGCTCCAAATTGAACTGAGCACGAGATCGCCGATATCATTGAGCCTTACAGCCGGGTTCACTTCGGACTGCAATGAGCTGTCACTAATCAGATTCGGGTGTGCCAGCACGTTGTTGGGGCCATAGAGGACAAAGGCTGTCGCCAGGAAGCTCTCCGATCCATCGTCTAGCGAGGCACTCAGAAAAGCGCTGGATTCGTCGGTCAAGCTCGACAGCGCCGTCGTGGAAACTGCTGTCGCAAGATAACCGATAACAGTGCCATCGCGACGCAACGCCCGCTGCAGCGTCACGAATGTCGTGCCGTCCAAATAGATCAAGTCGCCCCAAACCGCCCCATTCGATCCATGCAGTCGGTCGCGGGCCCTTTTGTTCCTGGGATTCTTGCTCAGATCGTCTTCGATAATCTCAATCCGGCCACCGGAGCCCCGTCGAACGCCGTACAATTGCAGTGACCGATCGATGATCACCATGCGATCGGCTTGCGGCAGCGGCGCGAGCGCGCCGGTTAGAAGAGTCGTCAGACGCACCCTGTCAGAAATATCGTAAGCGCCGCTCTCGATACTTGTGGCGATATACTCGATCTGCTCGCGGACGGGGTCGAGATGGCTGGCAACATTCGTCTCGACGCTCTTCAGAATGAATCGGGCTTTCTCATTCAACAGATCGAACGTGTTCTGCCGCGAAACCCAAATCTGAATCGCAAGCACCGACAGAACCGCCAGCACGACGAGCAAACCGATGCTGACAGCCAGCATGACCGAGATTCGCAGCCTAACGCGCTTCGCGCTATCTCCAGCCTTTTCCACGTTCGCCAAATAACGGTCCCTGTTCGTCTGCGCCAACGCCTCGACGATGATGTTGGCCGAGTCGGGCCGCTCGAACAAGCATCGCTATCCGAGCCACAACACGTGCCTAAAAGATCAAAGGTTTCAAAATCGAGACAAGTTTACCGGCTTTGTTCGCGTCCACGATCTTGCCAAAATGACTCTCGATTTGCGGTCCGTAGATCTGCCACATCCGTTTGCGCAAACGGCGGCCTTTCGCCGTGATGCGCAACACCTTCCCCCGGCCGTCGCCTTCGTATGCGAATGCTTCGATGAGTCCTTCGTCGACAATGCGCCGGAGCATGCGGGACAGGTTCGATTGCTCGAAAAGCAGGCCATTCTCCAGTTCGAATGGCCGCATTCCGTCGCGCGACCGCTCCAGTTCCCAAAGCACGTCGTACCAGCGCAAAGACGGCAGACCGGCCTCCTTGAGCGCCTTTTCCATCTCCCGGTGAACGGACCGGTACGCCAGGTTCAACGCCACCCAAACGGCCGTTGTCTCCGACTCAATTTCTTTCATAGCGAGCGTATTCGGAGATTTGCTCATGACTCCAGCTTTCCCGGTTGTGTCAGCCGAGCGTTTCATATAGATGTATTTTCATGTAATTAATATAGACCATTCGTTTATCGAACGAAGATGCAGGAGTTTGAATTGAGGCCGTGGGGGCTATCTGGAAAATTGTGGTGTTAAACAATGCAGTATCTCCAGATCATGTTCGAACTATAAACTTTGGAAGAGGCGAATATGACAGCGATTACAACAGGGTTCAGGACAGCGGCTCTTGGCGTTTTTCTCTGCGGCATCGGTCTATCGGCAGCGGCTGAAACCTTCAAATTCGACAAGGGACATACGGAGGTGCGTTTCCTCTGGAACCATGTCGGCCTGTCGACCCAATCCGGCGAGTTTCGAGCCGTAGACGGTTCGGTAACCTTCGATAGCAAAAAGCTGGGCGAGAGCAAAGTCGACGTGACGATCAAAAGCGCGAGCATCGATACGGGGGTCGAGCGGCTCGACAAGCACCTGAAAAGCGGTGACTTTTTTAATGTCGAAAAACATCCCGAAATCACATTCAAGAGCACGTCCGTGCGGCAGACGGGCGTCGACCGCGGGCAGGTCATCGGGAACCTGACGATGAATGGGGTCACCAAACCGGTCACCTTGGACGTGTCTCTGCTGTTCCAGGGCAATCATCCCTTAGCGCCCTTCATCAAGGCCTACGCCGGCGCGCCCTATGTCGCGTTTTCCGGACGAACGGAAGTGCTGCGTTCCGATTTCAACCTCGGCAAATTTGCGCCACTGACATCGGATGCGATCGAAATCGTCATCCAAACGGAAATGCGCAAGGCGGCCGAATAACGGACGCGGCGCGCTTCGCGGCATGGCGCTCCTGAACGACGACAAGCGTTACGGCACCATTGCCAAAGCATGGCACTGGGGCGCCGTGGCGCTTCTCATCGTCCTGTTCGGGCTCGGCTGGACAATGACCGAGCTACCCCTGGGCGTGGAAAAGTTCGAGCGGTACAATCTCCACAAATCGGTCGGTGTAACGCTGTTGTTGCTGATGCTCTTTCGCCTGGTTTGGCGCATCGTGTCACCGCCGCCGCCACTACCGGACAGCTTGTCAGACGGTATGCGGCGCATGGCGGCGCTCGGTCATTGGTCGCTCTATCTCGCGCTGTTTGCACAAATCGGTGTCGGCCTCGTGCACTCCTGGTCCGCCAATTTCCCGGTCGTCGTGTTCGGCAAGCTTGCACTGCCGAGTCTGACCGCGCCGAATGAGGGCCTCAAAGAAATCTTGGCCGTAATCCACTATTGGGGTGGCATGGCCCTGCTCGTGCTGATCGCAGGTCATATCGGCGCCGCGCTGTACCATCACTTCTTACGCCGGGATACCGTGCTCAAACGCATGATCCCCTGGGCAAAAATCTAATTGTATTCGAAAGGAACAAGGGTGCGCGCACGTATACTGCTTGCCATCTTAGTCCTGATCCTGACGCCCCTTGCGCCATCGTGGGCCGCACCGAACTGGATTCTGGAAAATACGAGCCGGCTCGGTTTCATCGCGACCCAGGGCGGCGCGCCGGTAGAAGGCCTGTTCACGAGCTTCAAAGCGACGATCACATTCGACGCCAACGACCTGGCAGGCAGCATAGTCGCGGTGGAAATCGACATCGCCAGCGTGGACAGCAAAAGCAAAGACCGCGACGACGCGATCCGCGGTCCGGGCCTGTTCGACGCTGCGCAATGGCCTACCGCGACGTTCAAGGCGGCGAAATTCCGCCAAACAACCAAGGATTGGTTTGAGGCCGAAGGTACCCTGACCATGCGCGGCGTAACGATGCCAGCCGTGCTGCCGTTCACCCTGAAAGTTGCTCCGCATCCAAGCGATAAGACGCAACTTCAGGCTCGCGCCGAAGGCAGACTGACAGTGCAGAGGTTGGACTACGGGATCGGTCAGGGTCCTTGGAAGGACACCTCAATCGTCGGCAATGACGTGATCATCTTTCTGGATCTTGTCGCCAAGCAATAAGCGGTGCGTTGACCGTGCGACGGGTCACATGCCCCTCAGGTGTCGCCGTCCTCTGTCACAAATTCGCCCTCGCACCCTGTGTAGAGCGCATGTTCTGGCGAGGTTGGGTAGCGGCGGCAGACCTGCGGCCGCACCTCATAGATCCGGCAGTCATACTCCGCGCGGCCGCGGCGTTTGCGGACGAACGGGCAGCGCGTGGTTTCGCGACCGGTCACAATGGTGCTCGAAAGGCTGCCCTGCCGCGCGCCGGGCTCGCCCTCCCAGGTGACAAATTTCAGCACCTGCGGCGCCTGCGCTTCCAAGCGCGCGATATCTTCCTCGACCAACGGCAGCCACCCCGCCCCTTCCAGGCAGCATTTGCCGCACGCCGTGCAGCGGAATTCCGCAACGTCGTCTGTCACCGGATCAGCCATGATTTCCCGCAATACTCACGCACGATGGCTGCAAAGCATAGGGCACCTTCCCTGCCAGAGTCTTAACCCCACCACAGCCGCACATCTTACTTCACCGTACGCGGCGTCCATTTCTTCCACTCGCGGCCGTCCTCGGATCGAATGACCGTCTTTGGCTTTTCCTGACTCTGGGCGATGAAAAACTTGGCAATATCCTCGAACGGGATTTCGGTATCTTCGCCCATATTGAAAGCCAACACGTAGATGCGCTGACTGCGCACCAGCTTGGATAAATGTTCAGTCGAATGGTGACCGAAACGACCCCAGAGGCGCTGAAGGAAATCCACGACTTCCGGCGGCGGCTGGACATCGGACAATTCTGGCCGGCCCAACTCGAAGGCGCGGAATATGTTCGGTTCGGTCGGCCCAAGTGTTTTGGCGACGAATGTCGCAGGCATCAGTTTGCGCCCGTGATAGGTCGCCGCATAATGCCCCTGCGCCAGCCACAGCATGCGCTGCAGCTTCTGCGCTTGCAGATAGCTGTCTTCGAACCGCGCCCGCTCCACGAACCAGAGCGCGACGTCGAAACAGGATTCCGTTGCCGAAGAAGGCATCGCGCTAACAGAGCTCCCCCTTGATTGCCCTTCGAAGCATAATACCTTAGAACGCCACAATTCGTTAACACCCTTGCAACGGCGGTGTTTTGCGCCGCACC
Organism: Alphaproteobacteria bacterium; assembly: GCA_012103325.1. Lineage (GTDB taxonomy): Bacteria > Pseudomonadota > Alphaproteobacteria > UBA8366. The sequence goes on along the minus strand of WLWY01000007.1, from coordinate 26,886 downwards.
TCGAATGGAGTTTTGGAGCCGCGTCATGGAAATGTCAGGCGAATACACGATTTCAGCGCCCCGCCAAGCGGTATGGGAAGCACTGAACGACCCGGAAGTGCTGAAGGCCTGCATTCCCGGATGCGATACGCTGGAAAAAACCTCCGACACGGAAATGACCGCGACGGTCACCGCCAAGGTCGGACCGGTGAAGGCGAAATTCAACGGCGCAGTCACCTTGAGCGACATCGATCCGCCGAACGGCTACCGCATCGCCGGCGAAGGCAAGGGCGGCGCTGCCGGTTTCGCGAAAGGCGGCGCGCAGGTCACGCTGAGCGACGCGGAAGGCGGCGGTACTTTGCTGGAATACACCGTCGACGCGACGGTGGGCGGCAAGCTGGCGCAGATCGGATCGCGGTTGATCGATGCAACGGCAAAGAAGATGTCTGGCGAGTTCTTCGGCGCGTTTGCAGATATGGTCGCGGTGGCGCCGGAAGACATGCCCGAACCGGAAGCCGAGGTTGCAGCGGCGGAACCCGCGCCCGCGGTGACACGCGACCCCTATGGCCGGCGCTGGAAGGGCTACAGCCCGATGACGTGGATTAGTGGCGGGATACTCGTCCTCATGCTGCTCTACGCCGGGTTTAAATATATTACAGGGCCGTAACGCTTAGATTCCTTGACCTGACCGCCGCACGAAAGCAAACTCCAAATGTGGGAAGATAGTACGTCTGTCGAACCCATGAGAACCAGCCAACGAACCTTGATCGGGTAACGGTCCCGGTCAAGACAGGGAGGTAGCGAATGCCTGTCACCGTATCCATGACGGTGAACGGCAAGGCAGTTTCGGGGGAAGTCGAGCCCCGCACCTTGCTCGTTCAATTCATTAGAGAAAATCTGAAACTCACTGGTACGCATGTCGGCTGCGACACCAGCCAATGCGGCGCCTGTGTCGTGCATATCGACGGCACATCGGTAAAAAGCTGCACCGTGCTCGCCATGCAGGCGGAAGGGTCGGAGGTCAACACGATCGAAAGCCTCGCCACGAACGACGAACTGCATCCGATGCAAGCCGCGTTCCGCGAAAACCACGGACTGCAATGTGGCTTCTGCACGCCGGGCATGGTGATGAGCGCCGTCGATCTCGTAAAAGAGAATCCCGACCCAAGCGAACAGGAAATTCGCGAGTGGCTGGAAGGCAATATCTGCCGCTGCACGGGCTATCACAACATCGTAAAATCGATAAAGGCCGGCGCGGAAGCGATGCGCAGCTAAAATCCTGAACAGGGAGAAGATGCGATGACCAGCGAGGGAATTGGCGCCTCGGTGCGCCGCAAGGAAGACTACCGGTTTCTCACTGGCAACGGGCACTATCTCGACGATATCAATCGTCAGGGTCAGGCCCACGCCAGTTTCGTGCGCTCGCCGCATGCCGCTGCGAAGATCAACGGTATCGACATATCTAACGCAACGAACGCGCCAGGCGTGATTGCCGTTTTTACCGGCAAGGACTTGGCCGACGACGGCATAGGCCCGCTGATCTGCGGTTGGGCGATCACCAGCAAAAACGGCGATGCGCATAATGCACCGGCCCACCCAGCCCTTGCTGTCGATACAGTACGCTACGTCGGCGACGCGGTCGCCATCGTCATTGCGGAAACGCTGGAGCAGGCAAAGGACGGCGCCGAACAGGTCGCGGTCGATTACGAAGAACTTCCCGCCGTCGCCTCCCCCGTAGGCGCCATGAGTGCTAGCAGCCCACTGGTGCATGACGACGCGCCGGGCAACCTTTGCTACGACTGGGAAATCGGCGACAAGGCGGAAACCGATGCGGCCTTCGAAAAGGCGGCGCATGTCACGCACATGGATATCGTCAACAACCGGCTGATCCCCAATGCGGTCGAGCCGCGCGCGGCAATCGGCGAATACGATGTCGGCGGCGACAACCTTACCCTCTACACGACAAGTCAGAACCCACACGTCGCACGGCTCGTGCTGTCGGCCTTCAACGGGGTTGCACCCGAGCACAAGCTGCGGGTCATCGCGCCCGACGTAGGCGGTGGTTTCGGCTCCAAGATTTTCATCTATGCGGAAGAGACCGTGTGCCTTTGGGCCGCTCGCAAGGTCCGCCAGCCGGTGAAATGGACGGCGGCACGGTCGGAATCGTTCCAGACAGACGCGCATGGCCGCGATCACGTATCCAAGGCCGAATTGGCGCTCGATGCGGATGGCAAGTTCCTTGGCCTGCGGGTCAATACGGTTGCCAATATGGGCGCGTATCTGTCGACCTTCGCAACCTGCGTACCGAGCTATCTCTACGCGACGCTGCTGGCCGGCCAGTACACGACACCGGCGATTTATTGCGATGTGCAGGCGGTCTTCACCAATACGACGCCCGTCGATGCGTATCGTGGCGCCGGACGGCCCGAAGCGACATTTGTTATCGAACGGCTGGTCGAGCAGGCCGCGAAAGAAACCGGGCGGGATCCGGCGGAGCTGCGCCGCATCAATATGGTGCCGGTGGACGCCTTCCCCTATCAGACGCCGGTCATCCAGCAATATGACTGCGGCAATTACGGCGCAGCCTTGGACGTCGCGTTGGACAAGGCTGACTATGCCGGGTTTGCGCAACGCCGAAGCGATGCGGAAGCGCGCGGCAAGCGCCGCGGCATCGGCTTCTCGTCCTATATCGAGGCTTGCGGCATCGCGCCGTCGGCCGCGGTTGGCGCACTGGGCGGCGGCGTCGGACTTTGGGAATCGGGCCAGATTCGCTTCAACCCGACCGGCAACGTGACAATCTTCACCGGCTCTCACAGTCATGGCCAAGGGCACGAGACCACTTTTGCACAGATCGTCGCAACACGCCTCGGCGTGGCCGTCGAGAATGTAGAAGTCGTCCATGGCGACACCGACAAGGTCATGTTCGGCATGGGCACATACGGCTCTCGCTCGGCAGCCGTCGGGGGCTCCGCCTTGTGCAAGGCAGCCGACAAGATCGTCGAAAAGGGCATGAAAATCGCGGCCCACATTCTCGAAGCGTCGGAGGACGATATCGAGTTCACGGACGGCAACTTTACCGTGGCGGGGACCGACAAGACGATGAGCATCGGCGAAGTGGCCTTTGCGGCCTATGTTCCGCACAACTATCCGGAAGGGGTCGAGCCGGGCCTGAACGAAACTGCGTTCTATGACCCGCTCAATTTCTCCTTCCCCGCGGGCACGCATATCTGCGAAGTCGAAATCGACCCGGACACCGGGTCTGTCGAAATCGTCAACTACACAGCCATCGACGATTTTGGCACGGTCATCAATCCGATGATCGTCGAAGGCCAGGTCCATGGCGGCGTTGCGCAAGGTGTCGGGCAAGCGTTACTTGAAGGCTGCGTCTACGATGATGCCGGGCAACTCCTAACCGGGTCGTTCATGGACTACGCCATGCCGCGCGCCAGCACGGTGCCCAGCATCGACGTTGGCATGACCGAGACCCCGTCTCCGCTGAACCCCTTGGGGGTCAAAGGGTGCGGCGAGGCCGGTGCAATTGCCGCACCGGCGGCGACGATCAATGCGGTGGTCGACGCGCTGTGGGATCTGGGCGTCCGTGACGTCCCCATGCCCGCGACGGCATCGGCCGTATGGCAAACCATTCAAAGCGCCGCACAGGCGGCCGAGTAGAGAGGGAAATACAATGTACGAATTCGACTATCAACGGCCCGCCTCCCTCGCCGACGCGGTCAGCGCCCTGCAATCGGCGGAAGACGGTCAGCTTTTGGCCGGTGGACATACCCTGTTGCCGACCCTGAAGCAGCGGCTTGCACGCCCATCTGATCTGATCGATATCTCCAGCATCGGCGAACTGCGCGGCATCGCGGTCGACGGCGACACGATTACCGTCGGCGCGACGACGACGCACGCGGAGGTCGAAGGCTCCGAAGCGGTTCGCAGTGCCATTCCTGCCCTGGCTGACCTTGCCGGCATGATCGGCGACCCGCAGGTCCGACATCGCGGGACGATCGGCGGTTCGATTGCCAACAACGACCCGGCGGCCGACTATCCGGGCGCGGTACTTGGACTCGGTGCGACGGTCGTCACGAACAAGCGGGAAATCACCGCGGACGACTTTTTCCTCGGCCTATTCGAAACGGCCTTGGCCGAAGACGAAATCATCACTGCGGTCCGTTTCTCCAAGCCGGAGAAGGCCTGCTACATGAAGTTTGCGCAACCGGCGAGCCGGTTCTCGCTGGTCGGCGCCTTCGTCGCCAAAACATCCGGCGGTGTGCGCGTCGCTGTGACCGGCGCCGGCCAGGAAGGCGTCTTCCGCGTCACGGAAATGGAAGCCGCGCTCGACGCCAACTTCTCCGCCGACGCGATCGCGAATATCGCCGTGCCGGACGACAATCTGAACTCAGACATTCATGGCAGCGCCGAATACCGCGCTCACCTGATTGGCGTGATGGCGAAACGGGCGATTGCCGGCTGCGGCTGATTGAACGCTTCTTTATGTTAGTTCTGAAACGGCGAGGCGCTTTGGTGCTTCGCCGTTTTTGTATCGGCGCCACATTTCCGCGTAAGCGCGTTCCAGATCGCGCGTGAATTGTTCCGTGTCGTATAAGGGGGAGGTTAATCGCCTCTCCGCGACGCTATCGCGAACCCGGGCAAGCCGGTCCGGCGACCGCGCCAGCTCACAGGCCAGCGCCTTATAATCCTCTAGCGATTCCGTAACCAGTTCCGGCAATCCAAACGCGGTCAGCAAGCTTGCGGAGACGCGGGACGCGAAATGAGTCCCCCTTAGTGTCAGGACCGGAACGCCCGCCCATAGCATGTCGCTGGTCGTCGTATGCCCGTTGTAGATCCGCGTATCGAGCGTGAGATCGGCCAAGGCCGCGCGCTTCAAATGCTGCGCTTTCGGCGCCATATCGGCAAACACCAGACGCTCGCCCGCGATGCCGGCGGCACCCGCCTCGCGTCGCAAATTCTCGACCGCCAACGCATTGTTCGGCAGCAACCAAAGCACTGCATTGGGAATGTCCCGCAGGATTTCCATCCACGCGCCGAACATGACCGGTTCGAGCTTGTAGGTGTTGTTGAACGAAGCGAACACGAACCTGTCCGCCGGCAGCCCCGCCGCTTCCCGCGACACCGGCTCGTCCGCGATCGGCTGATCTCGGTTGTTGACCTGATAGCAATGCGGCATGACAGCAAAGGCCTCGCTATAGGTATCGGCCGTTTCCGGTGGGGTCACGACATCGTCGGTGACGATATAGTCGAAGAAATCAGCACCGCTCGTTCCCGGATAGCCAAGCCACGCCGCCTGCACGGGCGCGGGCCGCAACGCTGCGACGTCGAGCCGGTTCTGCCGCGTGTAGCCCTTTAGATCGACCAGGATATCGATCCCGTCATCGTGAATGCGGTGCGCGGCGGAAATGGTATCGATGCCGGAAAAGTCGACGAACGCGTCGCAGTCCGCCTCGATGCGCCGACGGTACGCACTACCGTCATCGAGCCCACAGGAGTAGGCATGGATGGCAAACCGCGTCCTGTCATGGGCACCGAACAGGCTCAACATCAGATGAGACGTTGCGTGATCGTGAAAATCGCTCGACAGATAACCAATTCGGATACGTGCCCGGTCGCGCGATGCATGTGCAAACACCACATCCCAAGCCGCAACCCGTTGGCCAAGATCGGCGCTCCAGGACTGCGCTACCGCAAGATTCTGACCTGGGTCCGCGCAATGCGTGATGTTGAGGAAAGGGTCTTCGACCGGCGATACACCGGCGTCAATAGCGGCGGCTGTCATCGTGTCGACCCCCACCGCCAACTCGTCGAAGTTGCGCCAATCGCACACGGTCTGCAACGCAGCGAATAAACCCACTGATGCGGGATTGCCCTCGGGCTGCAAGACCAGGGACTCCCGGTAGGCTGCCATCGCCTCTCCAACCCGCCCGCGCAGTTGCTGGCACGCCGCCAAGTGATTGCGGACCTGCACATCCTCCGGTGCAATAGCAACCGCTCGATCAAATATGATGACCGCCGCATCTGGTCCGCGCTCGTCCTGCAGCAGCATTCCCAATGCCAGCACATCGCTGATGTCCGGGGGCTCGAACGATGTGAGAAGCTCGAATGCGCCGATTGCATCAGCCGCACGGCCGGTTAGTCGATACAGGCGCGCCAAGTGGCGTAGTGATACGGCATCGTTCGGGTTCAACGCCGTTGCCCGCTCCAACACTGCGAGAGCATCTGCCGCTTCACCATGCCCGACGAGGAACGCGCCAAGCGTGGCGTGCAAAGCCGGATTGTCGGGATCGAAATCCGCTGCGCTGCGGAGCAATGCGATAGCGCCGGCCGCATCGCCCTGCTGCATCGCAATCAGGCCGCGCAAGAACAGGGCTTGCGCATCGTTCGGCGCGCCATCGAGAATTTCCAGACAAATGGCATCCGCGTCGGCAAGACGCCCGGCCTCGACAAGTTGGACCGCGCTTTGAAACCGCGTTGCCGCGTCGGCCATGACTGCCCTATCGCCAATCGTTCGTGAACCGAACCAAACGGCTCGCCGCCGGAACGGGGATTCCGTATTGTCAGGGTAATGGACGACCAAGCTGCCACGCAACCGCGCACCTTGCTCAAACGCCGATGGGTTCGAGCGGGTCTCGTGGTCCTTGTTGCGCTTGCAATGGTCACCGCACTGGCGTGGACTCAACGGCTCTGGATTGCCGAGCGAGCTGCGATTGCGTTGCTAACCCGCGCGGGCATCGGCCCGGTCGCGCTGAGGATCGAGCGGCTGGATTTCAATAGCGTTCGTGTTTCCAATCTCGCCATTGGTGGAGAGGGCGGCCAGAAAATCGCCGAACTCAACGCCACCTATTCGCTCGCGGATCTGCGCAACGGAGTCGTCGAGGAGGTCAAGGCGAGCGGCCTCAGGCTCCACGGTAAATGGGGACCGGAAGGCCTTTCGCTACAAGGACTCCCAACACATGCCGATTCTGGTGAAAAGGGCGACTCATTCGGCTTACCGATTCGCGTCATGGACCTTGAAGATATCCACGCCAACATTGAAACGCCGTTCGGTACGGCGTCGCTGGTCGCTGCGGGACGTATCAACACGCCGGATGGGAATGCGAGCGATGTGGATGCCTCGTTTCAACTTCAGACCCAGCTTGCCGATGGCTCAGGTACGTTACGCGGCCGTGTGACCGCGACGCGCTTTGCATCGGGCGAAGCGTTCGGCCAGGTGCTCTTGAAGGAGGGCGAAGCAAAAGGTGAAGCCTTTAGTGCAACGACCATCGGAGGTCAGGCACAGTTCATTATTCTTCCCGACCGAGCGCCAGAGCTGGATGCGCGTTTGGACATTGCCGAGCTGACAATTGCCGGCGAACCGTTGCACGACAGCCACATCGCCGTCGGTCTGCGCCGGAGTGACGCCGGACAAATAATTGAGGTGGTATTCACGAATCCCGATGGGCGCGTCAATGCGTTGGGAACTGTGGCCGAAGACGACAAGGGTGCAACGTCTGCGGCGGTTACAATTACCGCCGATATCACGCGCGGCACCATCCGCGCCAAGATGGAAGGCAACGGAACCGCCTCTATCGCTGCTGACGGCCGGATCACCGGCGCCCTCCGCATCGACGAGGGCGACCTAGCGCTGGCAGGAAGCGCCGTCTCAGGGCTTCAAGCAAACGGAACATTCGCCAGAGCCCGCGACGGCACTGTCGAAGGCGAAGCAAGCGCCACGCTGCAAAGCTTCGGCGGCTACGGGCTTATCGGGCAACCGACATCGATGTCAGTCCGCGTATCGAAAGACATTGTCGATGCGCGTGGTGATATTGCGTGGAAAGGCGGAACGCTTGCGTTCCGCGCGCAGGGGCCGCCTGCAGGCCCGGTTGGCCTCGCGGTTAACGGAAAGCTCAACGACGTGCCGTCATCGACACTCATCCCGGAGGGCTATAGGGCGCGTGGCAGCGCCGCATTCGCGCTCAAAGGTGCCGTTCCCGATCCAGTCAATTTGTTAGCAAGCATCGAAGACGACCCTGTCGCGATCCTGAAAACATTGGAGATTCAAGGCTGGATCGAAAGCGATCTTGATACAGTTACCCTCCCAAGTTTCCTGAGCGGCGGCACGTTGTCCGGACGGATCGACCTTACCTCAAATCCCGACGGATTGCAGATCACGACCAATAATCTGCATGCCAGCACGATGTCGATTGCACCCGAGATCATCCCTCCCCCGCTCCGCGCCTACCTCGCTGGCAGCAGCACCAACGTCTCGATAAAGGGTGATGCTAATGCGACATTCGATTGGCACGGCTCTCTAAAAAATCTCGAGTCGACAAAGATAACGGCCAACCTTGCTGGCGATCAGATTTCAGGTCAGTTGGATCTATCGCAGTTGTTCCTGAAGGAGCACCAGCTCCATAGCGCATACCGGCTTGCTGGCGCATTCAACGGTTCTGTCAACGAAGCGATCGCCCCCGTGAAAGCAACAGCCAAATTGTCCGGTCAGGCAGGTTTCGATGGCACTATCGTCTCCCTTTCAGTCGCCCCAAAGAGCGCGATATCGGTAACTTCGCTTGTTGTCCCGGACAAAGTCGAAACGCAGACGCCGGTTTCATTGAACGTCGCTTCACCCACTGTGATCAAACTCGACACAGCCAAAGGCCTGTCTTCTCTGGCCTATGCGGCAACGCTTGTCATCCCGGAGAACCGGTTACGCATCAAAACTGAAGAGGACTGGCTCGAAGCGACATTATCGCCAACGAAGATCGAAGTGCGTGGTTCCGGCACGAACCCGCGCGTTCACGCGAAAAGCGATCTGATCGAGGTCGCCGCATACAAACTGCAGGCCTCCGGCCTTGATCTCAAGTTGGACCTCGCAGACAAGAGCGCCCTCGCCTTTTCGGTCGATGGACTGCGGCACACGGACGCGAAACCGTTTGTCGTCCCTCTGCGCCTAACGGCCTCCGCAGCGCACAGCGAAAACCGGATTACGTTCGAGGGAAGGTTATTCGATCCGCCCGAACAGCTCTCGATCCAACTGCGCGGTCATCACGATCAAACGAATAATAAGGGGACCGCCTCCGTCGACATGCGCAAAGTGACATTCCTGCCAACGGTCCTGCAGCCGGTTCAGCTGTTCCCGTTCCTCGGCCGCACGTTGAAGGAAGTCGATGGCGAGGTCGACGCTCTGGCGGATTTTGCGTGGGGTGACGGGCAGTTCGATTCGTCGTTGGAACTGTTGGTTACCGCCGCTTCGTTGAAAGCAGACGAGTTCACACTCGAGAACGCCGCAACGGTCGTTCAATTCGACAATCTGTTCCCCCCATCGACACCACCCAATCAGGAAATCAGTATCGGTGCCCTGGATATCGGAATCCCGCTACTGAATGGCCGGGCGGAGTTTCAGCTAAAAAGGGATGGCCGTATCGAAGGCGCATTGCGGGAGCTGGACTTCTTCGGTGGCCGCATCGAAACCGAAGCCTTCACCATTCCAAAATCGTTCGATGGATTCACAGTCCCGCTACTTGTGAACGGCGCGGAACTCGAAGATCTGCTGCAACTGGTGCAGCCCCAGGACCTTGACACTACGGGAACACTAAACGGCCGGATTCCCATCGTTGTCGAGAACGGGCAGGTTATTATCCGTGGCGGCGTGCTCGAAAGCGCCGATGGAGGCGGACATATCCGTTATCGGCCGGATAAGGAGATCCGCTCAGGCCTGGGCAGCGCCAACGAAGGCATGGATTTGCTGCTCCAGATCGTCGACGACTTCACCTATGAGTCCGCCCGTGTCACGCTCGATGAAGATGCCTTCGGCGACGTTGCCTTTCGTTTCCAGATAAAAGGGAATAATCCTTCCGTTTACAAAGGGATACCGGTTCATCTTAATGTCGCAGTAGATGGCCCGTTGCGCAAAATTGTAAGCCAAGGGCTAAAAACCTATGCTCTGCCCGAGCGGCTGCTATCACGGATTCAGGAATTCAAGGACGCGCCTCAATGAGCCGGAAATTCTGGCATTTGAAGGTCGAAATCGTCATATTCCCCTCATGACTTTCGCTTCTAACCCAGGAATGGCGCACGGCCTCATCGCGATGGCCGCAATGGCCTTGATCGCAGGATGTACGCCGGAGGTGCAGATCCGCGCCCCGGAGAAGCCCATCGTGATTAATCTGAACGTCAAGATCGAACAGGAGATCCGCGTCAAGGTCGAGAAGGACATCGACGATTTGCTGCTCAAGAACAAGGATTTGTTTTAGTCATGCTGGCCGGAACCATCAGAACCTCCCTCTTCTCGCTGCTTGCTGTCCTGGCACTGCTGTTGTCCTCCCCCGTGCAGGCGGATGCGCTGGATGACGCCCTGCAAAAAGGCCTCGTCGGCGAGACGCCCCGCGGCTACGTCGCCCCGGTAAAGTCGCCTAGTGCCGCCGTCACAAAACTTGTGAACGACATCAACGCGCGTCGTCGCGCGGCCTACCAGAACATTGCAAAGAAAAACGGGCTCACGCTGCAAAAGGTCGAAGCCGTCGCGGGCGCACGGGTTATTCAGCGCGCACCGGCAGGCACCTACTACAAGAACAGTAGTGGCGCGTGGCAGCGAAAATAGCATTCGCACCGATCAGATAACGTAAAGGCCAACGGATATGGACATACCGAAGTCCGTGGAAGACACCCATGCGCTGCTTGCTGACGGACAGTACGTCGCCGACAGAAGTCTGGCGACCGCGCTCTACTTGTCGCTGAGCCTTAACCGGCCGCTTTTCCTCGAAGGCGAGGCGGGGGTTGGTAAAACCGAAATCGCAAAAGTCCTGGCGCAGACCCTGGGCCGGAAGTTGCTGCGTTTGCAATGCTATGAAGGGCTCGACGCCGCTTCGGCCGTCTATGAATGGAACTACGCGCTGCAGATGGTCGAAATCCGCATGGCCGAAGCCGTCGGCGACCGGGACCGCACGGCGCTGGAAGGCGATATCTTTTCCAAGCGCTTCCTGATAGAGCGGCCGCTGCTCCAGGCATTGGAGCCCGCGCCTGGCGGTCCGCCGATCCTGCTGATCGACGAACTAGACCGCACAGACGAGCCGTTCGAAGCGTATCTCCTCGAAATACTCTCCGATTTCCAAATCACGATCCCGGAAATTGGCACGATCACCGCCGATGAGCCGCCGCTGGTCATCATCACGTCAAACCGTACGCGCGAAATTCACGACGCACTCAAGCGCCGCTGCTTCTACTACTGGGTCGATTACCCGGATGCGGAGCGAGAGCTCGAAATCCTTGCCGTCAAGGCGCCGAACGCCCCAGCCGATCTGTCACGGCAGATCGTCGGTTTCGTGCAGAAACTCCGGGAACTTGACCTTTTTAAGCTGCCCGGCGTGGCGGAAACAATCGACTGGGCAGAAGCCCTGACACAGCTCGATAAGCTCGCGCTCGACCCGGACTGCATCAACGATACGTTGGGCACGCTGCTGAAGTATCAGGACGATATCGCCAAGATTCGTGGCAGCGAGGCGAGTCGGATCCTGAGCGAAGTCAATTCGGACCTAGCCGGGGCGGCCGAGTGACCGATACCACGACTTCGGTAGAGAGTGGACTGATCGCCGCCAACATCATGCATTTCGGCCGTGCGCTGCGGGCGGCGGGCCTGCCCGTCGGCCCCGGCCGCGTGCTGGATGCGATCCGCGCGGTGCAAACGGTCGGCCTCGAAAACCGTAGCGACTTCTACTGGACGCTGCATGCAGTTTTCGTCAACCGGCGCGACCAGCGCGAATTGTTCGATCAGGCTTTCCACGTCTTCTGGCGCAACCCGAAGATCCTCGAACGCATGATGTCGCTGGTTCTGCCTTCGTTCGGTGACGACACCGAAGCGCCGCAGGAATCGCTGTCGCCACGCGTCGCGGCCGCATTGGCAGGCGACGATGCATCACAGAGCAAGGACGAAGAGCGGGAAACGGAAATCACGCTCGACGCGGCGATGACCTGGAGCCGGGCCGAAACGCTCAGCGACAAGGATTTCGAAAAGATGACGGCAGCGGAAGTCGACGCCGCGCATCGCGCCATTCACAATATGCGCTTGCCGATCCTGGATATCCCGACCCGCCGTTTCCGACCCGACCCGACCGGTGGCAATGTCGATATGCGCGCCACCATGCGCGCCGCGCTACGCCATGGCGGCGATATCATTCCGCTGCGCACTCGAAGCCGGCGGCGGCGCCGGCCTCCACTGGTGATCCTCTGCGATATCTCCGGCTCGATGGACCGCTACGCCCGAATGCTGATCCACTTTATGCACGCCGTCACCAACGATCGCGACCGCGTGCATACGTTGCTATTCGGCACACATCTGACCAATGTGACGCGATATTTGCGGCACAAGGATATCGATATTGCCTTGGAAAAGGTCGCGGATGCGGTGACCGACTGGTCCGGCGGCACCCGAATCGGTACTTGCCTGCACGACTTCAATAAATACTGGTCACGGCGCGTACTCGGTCAGGGCGCCGTCGTCCTGTTCATCTCCGATGGGCTCGACCGGGATGCCGGCGAGGGCGTTGCGCGCGAAATGCGGCGCCTGCAGAATTCCTGCCGCCGGCTCATCTGGCTCAACCCGCTCTTGCGTTACGACCAGTTCGAGCCCAAATCATTAGGGGTAAAGGCGCTTTTGCCCTTTGTGGATGATTTTCGTCCGGTCCATAATCTTAATAGCTTGACGGAACTGGCCGACGCGCTGAACCGGACCGGACCTAGAAACAGCGCAGAAATGGCCAATTGGCGCGGGAGGGCTGCATGACGGATACGCAAATGCTCGATCATGACGATGTACTGGAACGCGCGGCAGCGTGGAAGGAAGGCGGCGACGCAGTCGCGCTGGCGACGGTCGTCTCGACCTGGGGCTCGTCCCCACGGCAGGTCGGCAGCCGCCTCGCGATCAAAGGCGACGGCGCGTTTATCGGCTCCGTGTCTGGTGGCTGCATCGAAGGTGCCGTCGTCGAAGAAGCGCTGAGCGCGATAGAAGACGGGAATACCCGTGTTCTCGAGTTCGGCGTCACGGACGAAATGGCCTGGGAGGTCGGACTCGCTTGCGGCGGCGAAATATCGATCTTCGTCGAACGGCTCGACTGACCTGATTCTTTGTACGAGAAATAATATGAAGCTCACAAACCTTACGGCTCTTAACGAAGCGCGCGCCGCCGGAAAATCCGTTCTCCTGTTTTCCGATGTAGAACGCGGCGCGGAAACCCTGACCATTGATGGCGAAGGGTCGGGCGATATAGAAATCACAACGGCCCTCAAGGAAGCGGGGGAGAAGGCGCACAACGAAGACCGCGGACGGCTCGTCGAAATCGACAACAAGCGAATTTTCATTCAGGTCTTCAATCCCGCGCGGCGGATCGTCATCGTCGGCGCCGTTCACATCGCACAGCCCCTGGTGCCGATGGCGCGGCTGGCCGGATACGCCGTGACGATCGTCGACCCGCGCGGCGCCTGGGCCACGCCAGAGCGCTTTCCCGATATCGAGATCGACCGTCGCTGGCCGGACGAAGCGTTGGAAGCGCTGGAGCCGGACAGCCGTACCGCCATCGTAACCTTGACCCACGACCCCAAGCTGGACGATCCGGCCTTGACCGTGGCGCTGCGGTCGGACGCGTTCTATATCGGCGCGCTCGGCGGCAAGAAGACCGCCGGAAAACGGGTCGCACGGCTGACCGAAGCCGGCTTCGGCCCTGCCGATTTTGCGCGCATTCGCGGACCCGTGGGCCTCGACATCGGGGCGATATCACCGGCTGAGATCGCCGTTTCTATTGTCGGACAGATTACCGAAACGCTGCACAGGCCGGAGAGAGCCGCAGCATGAAGTTCGGCGAGACGCCGCTAGAAGACGCAATCGGTGCGATCCTTGCGCACAGCGTCCGCACCGGCAAAACGTCGCTGAAGAAAGGCCGCATCCTGCTTGACACCGACATCGCGCTATTACGCAGCGCGGGTGTCGAAACGGTGGTTGCAGCGCGACTCGAACCCGACGATGTCGATGAAGACACCGCAGCGGCGCGGATTGCGACTGCGGCCGCAGGCGGCAATCTGGAGATTTCCGCCGCCTTCACCGGCCGCGTAAACCTCTATGCGAAAACCGCCGGCATTGTCGATTACGACTTGGGTCGCCTGAATGCGATCAATCTCGTCGATGAATCGGCAACTGTTGCCCTTCTCCCGCCCTACCAGCAGGTCGCACCGCGCCAGATGGTCGCGACGGTTAAAATCATTCCCTTCGCAGCTCCCGAAGCGGTCGTCGCCGCGTGCGAAAAGTTGGCAAGCGGCGGTTTGGTCCGCGTCGCGCCCTATCGCCCTCGATCCGTTGGTCTGGTCCAGTCCAGCCTGCCTGGAACGAAAGAGTCGGTGCTCGATAAAACGACCAGGGTGTTGAGCGACAGGGTTACAGCGTTGGGCGGCACCGTTCAGGCGGAGCGGCGCTGCGTGCACAGATCGGATGCGATCCGCGCCGAGATCGAGACACTGCTCAACGACGGCTGCGAGATGGTGCTTATCGCCGGCGCATCCGCCATTACCGACCGCCGCGACGTCATTCCCGCCGCCATCGTCGAAGCCGGTGGTGCAATCGACCATTTTGGGATGCCTGTCGACCCCGGGAATCTGCTGCTGCTCGGCCATGTAGGCGATGTGCCGACCTTGGGCTTACCAGGATGCGCGCGGTCGCCGAAATTAAATGGCGCAGATTGGGTGCTACAACGTTTGTTCGCCGACATACCGATCACGGGACACGATGTGATGGCAATGGGCGCTGGCGGCCTGCTCAAAGAAATTCCTGCTCGCCCCCTGCCCCGCGCCGAAGCGACCAAGGCATCTGTGCCAAGCGCACCGAAAATTGCCGCCATCATCCTTGCCGCCGGGCAGTCGCGGCGCATGGGAACCGCCAATAAACTGCTGATCGATTTGGACGGCAAGCCGATGGTAGTACGGGTCGCCGAAGCGGTGTCAGCTTCCCAGGCTGCGCTCCTCATCACCGTTCTCGGTCACGAGGCTGGCAAGGTTCGAGCCGCCTTGGATGGCGAGGATATCCGGTTCGCGGACAATCCGCATTACGCGGACGGCCTCAGCACGTCCCTCGCCGCTGGCCTCGAAGCGTTGCCGGAGGATGTGGACGGCGTGCTGATCTGCCTTGGCGATATGCCGCGCGTATCGTCGCGCGAGATCGACCGCCTGATCGCCGCATTCGACCCGCTCGAAGGCCGCGCGATCTGCGTTCCGACCTATAACGGAAAGCAAGGCAACCCGATCCTGCTGGCCCGGCGCTTTTTCGGCGAGATGCTGGAAATTACCGGAGACAGAGGTGCGCGCCATTTGATCGATGGCTATCAGGAGCTAACCTGCGAAGTCGAAATGACCGGCGACAGCGTGCTTGTCGATGTCGACACACCCAAGGCACTGGAAGAACTACGGGCTTAAATTATTTAAGCCTGCGATCGAGGAAATCGATCACGAGCCGGGCCAATCCGTAATCGAGAAGATCGTTGTGCTGTCCCTCGGGCAGAAAATGCGCTTCCTTTGGCTCCGGTGCCGCATCGAATAACATACGGGCGAACTTCGGCGGAATAACGCGGTCGCGTTCGCCATGAATAACGAGGATCGGCGCGGTGACCTTGCTAATGCGCGATGCCGAATCCAGCGTGTCCCGGACGAGCCAGCGCGCTGGTGTGTACCAGTAGTGATATTGGGCAAGCTCTGACATATTGCTGTACGGCGCTTCAAGCACTAACGCGCCAATGGTCTGTGCCGCCGCCACGGCGACAGCCGCCCCGCTACCGAGCGACTCGCCGTATAGCACGATCCTCTCATCCGCGATGCCCGCCCCCTTCAGAAAGGCCAGTCCCGCCCGCGCATCGGCAATTAGACCGTCTTCGCTCGGATTGCCGCCGGAACCGGCATTATACCGGTAGCTCAGCAGCAGGACACCGTACCCCGCATCGAGATAGTCGCGAACCTTGTCTGCCCGGTCCCCGATATGACCACTGTTTCCGTGGAAGTACGCAATCGCCGGCTGGGTTTCGTCGCGCGGCTCGCGCCACCACCCCAACAGATCAAACCCATCTTCAGTCGGCACGCGAACCGCGGCCATCTCCGGCACGCGATAACCCGCTGAATCGGGCACGGCTTGATTGGGGTGGTAGAGCAGCGACCGCTGCATAAAGAACAGCGCTACGATCAGGATCGCGTAGACGCCGAACGCGGTAGCAATATATTCCATAATTCTCCGGCCCGACCGCATCGCCGCCTCGTGAACACGCTGCCTACATGCTGATAGCGATATCAACAATTGTTAATGAAATCGCGCCATTAGGCGTGAGCGGTAGGTAAAGCAATTATCTTTTGATCGCAACCATGCGGCAGCCTAGGAGTGTCGGCGGGATGCTCGGAACGCCGCATAGACGCCGGCCAATACGAGCGACATCCCAAGCAACTGAGTCGTCGAAATCGGCTCATTCAACAGAACCCAAGCGAACAACGCGGCAGCAACCGGCGCGGACAGGAGTGCAAGCGCAGAGAAGCCGGCCGGTAGGTGGGCCAAAGCCCAAACGATGAAGCCCTGTCCCGCCGCTTGGGAAATTACGCCCAGCGCAATCATCAGCATCCAGTCACGCAGTGTGCCTGGGATTACCGTTCGTCCAGCCATAAGTGCCGCCATTAGCAGAACCGGTGTAGCAACAGCGCAGGTCCACGCATTGATGACTGCACTGGAAAAACGCGCGCGCAGGCGACTCGCCGTCAGGATATAGCCCGCGTAACACAGCCCCGCAACGACCCCCAACCCGTCGCCCAGCAATCGTTCCCCGCCGAATCCGGCGCTGGTCCCCACCATCATCGCTGCGCCGGCGATCCCAATGGCAATACCGGCCGCGAGCCCTGCAGAAATTCGCTCCCCAAACAGCAGCCAGGCACCCAGGGCGACATAGATCGGTTGTGCGTTCAGAAACAGGATTGCGTTGGCGACGGCGGTCAGTTCGATCGCCCAATGCAGCGCCAGCAAATCACCGGCGAAGAACAGACCGCACAGTGCAAGCAGCCAGCGGTCGTTCTTCATCGGCGTATTCGACGGATCGCGTGGACGCTCGACAAGAACCCAGCCCCACATCAGCGGCAGCGCCCAGGCCATCCTATGAAAGGCCGACGCGGACGGGTCGAGCTCGGTCAGCCGCACGAATACCGGATTCAACGCCGTCGCGGACGCCCCCACGACAAGCGCCAAAACGGCGTAAAAACCGAGTCTATGGCCGCCGGACTCGGTCATCACGACGGTATTAAAATAGTGCATTCAATGAGTTGCGATATCATTCGGTAAAGCTTTCGCGAGGCGCACGGATATCGTGCGCTAACGGTGCTAACTCCAGCGACCATGCAACACTTTGAACGGGAAGATCGAATGATAACCCTCTCGCCGCAAACAGCGCTGCATTTCTTCGTTCTTTTATTGGCGCTCGGCACAACCGCCTGTCAATACACCACGAACGACCCTGAGCTGCTTCGGGAAATCCAATACATCGAGGATATGAGCCCAGGCTCCTAGATCGGATCAAGTTTAGACGAACCCATTATATGGGTTCGGATGATCTTGTGAATCCGATCGCTGTCAATAAGTTAGATCAGATTCACACGGTTGTTGGATCGCCAAAGGCGATTCCAACAAACCCTGATCTGATCTAGCGTTCCAACCTAACTGCCGGCCTCGAAGTAGAAGCGGGTATCGGTGCGGCGAATGGCGAGCTTCACATCCTGGCCTGCCCGAACCGGCAGGTCGCGATCCAGGAACTGAGCCGTGCGGTGCCAGTGGTTGAGGTTCGTCTCATGGCGCGTCGAGAGCGCGACCTCGTCGTCCAAATCAAGCTCAAACCAGACCGTAACCGCGTGCCCAGTGCCGGACTCGATTGCCGCCAGCGTCACCGTTTCGATGTAGTCCGTCCCGGCAAAATCGGGCGGATTGCGAAAATCGTACCGTGCGATCTCAAACGGTTCGCTCAGCGCGCGGTGGCTCTCCCGTTCCGCATCGAAGGGCACATGCGTGTGCGGGTTTCGGAACAGCTCGAACTCACCGAAATCGAAACCGCAAATTTCGTGGACTGGGTTGATCGTGCGCTCGCTTGGCCATTCGATCAGGGTGCCCCAAACGCGCGCCGCCGCCGGAATAACCTTCGCATCCGGCCGGATCAAATGTCGCGTCGCGTGGCGCAACGCAGGTACAACTCCCTCGCCAATCAGTGAGACATCGAGAATTTCCGAAATAACGACACTCGCCGGCTCCGGCAGGTCCTCCCCCACGACAAGCTCGTTCGACTGCTTGCTCAGAACGGTGATGATATCGTCGTAGCCGTTGCGCGCGATGATGCGCCGTGCCATCTCGGCCATCGGCTGTAGCAGTTCGCATGCGATGACGCGCTTTGCGCCGGCCCGCGCCGCCATCATGGCTAACAGCCCGCTGCCGGTTCCAATGTCGAGCACGATATCACCGGGGGTTATCGCCTTCTCGATAGCCTTCCGGTAGACTTCGTTGCGCCCGGTATCGTTGATCATCGGAAGATGCCACGACGGCACAAGGCGCGAATAGGCGTCGCGAAGATTGCGTTTGAGCGCATGGCTTTCGGGCATTTTCTCAAGCCCGCGCCGGAAGGCACGGATCGCCCCATCCAGATCGCCTGACGCGGCAAGCGCACGACCGAGATAATCGTGCACGGCAGCGTTTGCGAATTCCGCCGACAGCGCCCGCTGAAAAAATCGCGCCGCATCGGCATAACGGCCGAAATCATAGAGGACAGCGCCATGATTGAAGGCGACACGGCCGTCGTCGCCATTCGCGGCGAGCGCCTTTTCCGATGCCGCCAACGCGTCAATCAGGCACCCTTCTTCGCGCAGCAACACCGATAGTTCCACCGCGGAGTCGCATTCGTCACCATCGATCGCCACCGCCTTGCGAAAAGCGACCAGGGCCGCAGCGGCAGCCTCGCGGCCTTTCTCTCGGCGCCATGCCATTCCCAGATTGTGATGCGCATCGGCATCGTCGGGCCGAACCTTGGTTACCGCCTCGAAGCACGGCCGCGCTTCCGCATGGTTACCGCGCCGCAGAAGGATCAGGCCGAGATTAAAATTGATGTCTGCATCTTCAGGTGCGAGTTCGAGGGCGCGCCGCAACAGTGTTTCCGCCTCCGTCACCTCGTCCTGATCGATCAGGATCGCTGCGAGATTGTTGTAGGCGTCCGCCTCATCGGGCGCCTGGCTGATTGCCAACTCAAGCAATCCCCGGGCGTCCTCGAAGTCCCCGCCCATATAGACGACAACACCAAGCCGACGGAGCGCATCCACATTGTCTGGCTCGAGCGCGAGCGCTTTGCGAAACGCTGCCTCGGCATCGCCGCGCCGCCCCTGCTCAACCGCAGCGACACCTTCTTCAATCAGTTTGCCAATTTCGGGGTTCTGCGCGGACGCGCTACCATTGTTGCTGTGCGAAACGTGCTCGACCATGCATCCCTCTGGAAAATAGGCGTTTCCCACGTCTCTCATAATATTGCCGAGATATGCCGAACGTATCGAAGCATCGAAAGCAGGGCCGCCGCGCCGCCATCATAATATTCCCGTGCCTTCTGACAAGCGGTTAGCGTGACTTGGCGAGGATATAGGCGGGAATTAGGGCGCCAAGAAATACGATACCGATCAGCAGGAACCCATCCTGGAATCCCATCGTATTGGCCTGCGCCTCGATCACCTGCCCGAGATGATCCAGGGCCAGCGGAAACTGCAGCGAAGACGGGATACCTCCCTCGCCCAGCAAACTTTCGACACGGCCGATTAACTCGCGGGTCGCCGCGTTGTCAGCCGTCTGTGTTGTCGTTACCGCTTCGCTATGGAACTCCGTCCTCATTTCAAGTGCAACCACGAGCGAATTGATGCCTGTCGCACCGCCGAGCTGGCGGAAGAAATTGATTGTGCCGGACCCCTGATTGAGTTTCTCGGGCGGCAAGGCACGCAGGGCCGTCGCCATGAGGGCAGGATTGATAAAGCTCATCCCGAAACGTCCGATCATGCCGAAAAAGGCGAGGGTCCAGAACGGCGTGTTGACGTCTACCCCGGCGAGCAGAAACGCACTAACGGCAAAGCAGATCAATCCGCCCATGATCGGGTAGTGCGGCGGTATTGTATCTGACAGCCTGCCGGTGAATGGGAGCAAGCCAACGACCACGAGGCTGGCGGGAAGTAGCATGAAACCGGCGATCGTCGGCGAGTAGCTTTGCACGAGCTGCCCGAAAACCGGCATCGCATAGGTCGAGGCAAAGTTTCCCGCGCCAAAGACAAACGCGATCACCACAGCGGAGGAGAATTTCGGATCGCTCAGGAGGCTCATATCGAGCATCGCCGAGCCGGGTCGGAACTGCGAGACGACGAAGCCTGCCGTCGCCGCAATGCCGACGACCATCTGTGTGATGATAATGTCCGACCCCCAGCCGTCGCGCTGACCATTGCCAATCGTCGACATCAGGCAATACAGTGCGACGCACAGCAGGCCATAGCCAACCCAATCAAACGACTTTGCGGGGCCGGCGGGACGCTGGGAGGGCATGAAGAAAACGCCCATGAGCAACGCCGCGACGACAAGTGGCAGCGGCACCCAGAAAATCGTCCGCCATGTCATCAAATCCGCGGTAACGCCACCCACGACTGGCCCGAAACCGAGCGCCAGCATGAGGCCCATGCCGTAAATCCCCATCGCAAAGCCGCGGCGGTCGGAGGGAAAGACCTGAAACAACGTCACCATGACCAGCGGTTGAACAATGCCCGATGCAAATCCCTGCAGGACTCGGCCGAAAATAATGCCGTCCAACCCCGGGCTGACGCCGCAGATGACGCCGCCCACGAGAAAAAGAGACAGGACCGAAATGAAGGCGCCCCGCTGCCCCAACCGCCCCACAACCCAGGCGTTGAGCAGCTGGCTCGCCGTCATCGTCGTAATGAATGCGGTCTGCAGAAACTGCGCCTTGTCCTGGCCAACGCCATAGGCCCCCATCACATCGGGGACTGCAACGTTCACGATCGTCCCAGTCAGCACCATCGTAAAGGACGCAGTCATGCCGCAAACGGTCACCAGCCAGCGGTAGGCAGGGCCGTATTGGGCGAATAAATCCTCGGTACTGACGCTGTTCACGGCGCTTTTTGTGACCCAAAATGTCGCGCCGCGCGCCGTAACCCAGACTGTCCGCGCGGCTCCATGGTTAACGTTTCATTACTTTTTCGGGGACGCAAAACCCTGTATAACACTGACTTCGCTATGGTGAAATTTGGATGCGCGTAGAACACGCAAGAGTCGCAGCTTAAATGAGCAACGCCAACGTAGTCGACTTCCGCGATACGGAGAAAATTGAAGGAGAAATCCTGGTCGCGCTGGCGCACGACCGGTCAGCGCCCGCACGCCGTGCACTGGTCGAAGCGGTAACCGAGCTCCCGGCCTCAGAGGATTCAGGCACTAGCCAGCGTGAGCGCAAGCTTATGTTCGATATTCTGCGCCGGCTCGTCCATGAAGCGGAAATGGCGGTACGGCGGACAATCAGCCTACGCCTGTCCGAAATGGAAGATGCGCCACGTGATCTCGTCCGTTTGCTGGCAAACGACAAGATCGAAATCGCCTACCCGATTTTGACCAAAAGTGGCGCTCTTGAAGACGAGGATCTGGTCGAAGTCATTGAACACCGTACGTTCGAGCATCAGTTAGCGGTCGCGATCCGTAACAATATCAGCGAGTCGGTGGCAGACTCGCTCGTGGATACCGGCGACAAGAACGTCATCAAGTGCCTGCTTCAGAACAGCACCTCCAAGATATCCCGCGCGACCATGGAATATCTGGTCGAGCAATCGGAGCGCGAGGATGTCTTTCGTGAGCCGCTGGTACGTCGTAACGATCTCGGTAAAGATCTTGCGCAACGCATGTTTCTCTGGGTGTCGCAGTCCCTGCGCGAGGTTATCGCCAAGGATTGGGATCTTGATGAGCGCACTGTCGAACGGCTTATCACCGAGGCCGGGCAGCGGACCTGGAATGATGGCGATACCGCGCAGATTCGACAGACCAAGGCGCAGCAATTAGCCGAAACCCTGGAAGAACAGGGTCTGTTAAGCCCTGACTCGATGTTGCGCATATTGCGAAATGGCGATGTCGCGCTGTTCATCGCGATGTTCAGCCGGCTTACGCGCCTGGAAGACATTTTCATCAAAAGAATTGTTTTCGACCCCGGCGGGCGAGCCCTCGCTGCTGCTTGTATCGCAGCCGGTGTGGATGAAGCGGGGTTTCGCCAAATCTATGGATTTTCCCGAAAAGTGCGACCACCGTCCCCAAAGGGGCGCCGCACTTATCAGGAAGCGCTTTACTATTTCGCGAAAACGTCGGCGGAAGCGGCGAACAACATCGTAAAGGGCTGGCAAAGCCATCCCAATCCCGCGGGCATGTGGGACTTGAGCGTCCCCGGCTAGCGGAATAGCTCCACCTTAGGTCGTGAACTCATAAACTGCGCCGGTCTTGACGGCAATATTTCGTGTTTTGGCAAGGAGTTAGGAGCGGAGCGATGCCTGAGCATCGCGACCGACGACACGACGCTGTCCAGGGCGCGAAATCCTGCCGCCCTGAAGGGTCGCGTTTTGGGCCGTTTTCGGCAGGAGAGCGTTCGGAAGCGGGCCATAAGCCCGGTGAGGACGTTCGACGCCCCGAAAACGGCCCAAAACGCGATCAAGACCAGCGCAGTTTATGAGTCCATGACCTAAAGCAGAACCACGCCGTCGTCGTCGTTCGGCGGTTCCTCTTCCTGGGCCTCCGGTACATCAATCGGCGCAATGCTGATGGACAGGAGCAGATCCATTCCCTGCCGCATGTCGGACATGATGAACTCCGCCTGACTGATAGGGCCGGCATCCCGGTCGCCAAAGCGCTCATGCCAAGCCTGCAGCTTGACGGAAAGCCCACAAAGCACCCCACCCACCGTCGTATGGCTGCTTTCGATCATGGTCTTCAATTTGTCGAACGACTCGGCTGTGATGTTCGACCACATGGCACTCGTCTGCCGGTCGAAGGCCGCAAAATGCCCTTCGAGCGTGGCCTTGATGGCGGCGAAATTATCGGTCATCTCGTCCAGTGTCCGCATCAGATTGGCGTTCTGCCGCAATTGATGATTTTCGCGAATGTTTTCCATAGCGGCGGAAAAGGATAACAGCTGCGGCTCCAACGAATTCAGGCAGTCCCGAAAATAGGCAAGCGACAGAAAGGTATCGCCATAATCCTCAAGGAATCGAGGCAGTTCGGTAATGCCAATCTTCAATTTCTCCGTAACCAGCCTGAGATTTTTTAGGGCCTCATCCCGATCCGGGTTGTCAAACATGGCGATCAGTTGGGTCACATCGGTGATTTCCGTCTGATGATCCCCATAAATTTGATGGAGCAATGGCCGTGTGAACCCCACCATGTATTTCGTAAGCTGCGCTCGTTTTTGTTCCGAGAGGCGCAGGCTCTCGACACCTTCGACATCAATACCCATTGCGCGCAATTGGATGCGCAGGCTGTACACGTCGAAGCTATTCAGTGCCGCAAGTGCGCGAATCTTCTCCCCATCGTCCGCGCCTTCGGCTTCGGCGATATCGAACGTTTGTTCGAGCGCTGCCGGGTCGAGGAGGCCGCTACCGGTGCTCGCGCCGCTGAAGATCTCAATCATACCCTGCATGCGGACATTCTTCACAAGACGGGCGCGGGACAACGCCGCCGACTTCAGTGGAATGATGTCCAGCGGCAATAAATGCAAGGAATCCTTCTCAAAATCGGCTTCCTTGGCGGATCGCTGCGGGGACTGTCCGGCAGTCCGGGAGTTCATGAAATCACTATCCTATCCGCGCGCATTTCATTTCGGCTATTCCCTGTAAAACGACCCAACTATTACCTCTTAGAGTATTATTGTCGATCTTCGTCAATACTGATTTGCTCCCAGCAAGGAGCCGCAAAGAGCATCATCCTCTCTGATCTGACCCTCCACATAATGCGTCCATAATATCACGATCACTTAGTTGCGAGCGCCAAAATCCGGCGTAACCGTGTGATTAGGGCCAATATCGCTCCCTATCAGGCCTCATTTTTCACGTCAGGTTTACCATTTCTTGTGATCCTTTGAGCAGCATGTGAGGCCGTTACACGCCAAGTTAGCAATAATAACAGATACTCCGCCTTTGATTGGTTGAGCGCTTGAAAGCATGATCTTGAAAAAACACTACTTTGTTACCGCTATCGTCGTTGGTGTATTCGTTGTCGCCGCTGCAGACTGGTCCCGTATGCCGGCGGTTGCCGAGTCACCTGCATCCAAACAGACGCCATCAGGCTTCAGCGGAGATCCCAACAAGCCTCGTCGGCACTTCAGAGCCCGCGATGTGGCCGAATTGAGCGCCGATGAAACGCGCGACATGTATCGGCAAATTCGAAACCGTCTGGCGGCTGGCTATGGGATATCGGGAGACGCTACGGCTAAAGCCTATCAAAGCTGGCCGCTCCTCAACACGACTCCCTATCGCTCCGCGACGCACGGGCAACGGTTCGTCAACAATTTTATAAACGGCGCCGCGTCCGCATATGATAAGCATGAGGCGGCGGGAATCTTGCCGACTGGCGCCATCATTGCCAAAGACAGTTTCGTTGTCGCAACGAATGGTACCGTCACACCTGGGCCCTTGTTCATCATGGAAAAGATGGAAAAAGGGTTCAACTATGTCAGCGGAGATTGGCGTTACTCTATGATCATGCCAGACGGCAGTAACTTTGGCGTCACGAATGGCGCAAACTCTGAACGCGTTGAGTTTTGTATTGGTTGCCACCTCGCGCGTGAAAAGTATGACCATCTCTTCTTCGTTCCAAAGGCGTACCGTCGAAACTAGCAAACAGCGCCAAGCATCAAAGACGACCATGGGTGTGTCATCCGCTCAGTGTGAAACAGCAGGTAAGCGCCCAACGCATCGGCAGGCCCAACGCAAACAATATCGTTGTTTGACATTATCGGACGAATCTCTCCGCGCCTGAGCACCCGTTCCGTCGTCTCCAGATCAACGCTTCTTATTCCCTGCCCTACAACATAGGGCATATCCGGCGGCTCGAAGCCCGGCAGTACCGCCGCAACGCGTTCGGCTCTGGCAACCAGGATCCGTCCTCGATCCAAGGCAATCGAG
The DNA here is from genome assembly GCA_012103325.1 of Alphaproteobacteria bacterium. Lineage (GTDB taxonomy): Bacteria > Pseudomonadota > Alphaproteobacteria > UBA8366. Next base: position 1,686 of record WLWY01000007.1, on the reverse strand, counting down.
TAGAAGTCCCCAGTTGCTGCTGCATCCCGGTTCGTGAACCGACTAAATCGATCCGCCGCCTCTAAAGGGTCGTCGACGCAGATCAACAAGTCGGTCAGCCCGTCCGCCCTGTTGTCATGTACGGATACGCCCGGCGTCCAAAACAGTTCGGGCGTATGCGTGGTGAGCATTTGCACTCGCCCCTCCGGCATGACATCGGATTCCGTGCGCAAGATCGAATAAGCCATCTGGCGCCCTCCGTCTGGCGCAGAGATACGGCGGCGCAAGTTGACCAACGGCTGCATGGCGAATCCTGCGTCGAGCAACCTGGTGCGCTGTCTCTCCATATCCGGGTTCGTCAGGGCGATAACGTGGAGGCCCTCGTAGCGAGCCAAGCCTCGGCGCAACTGGCCCGCGAGCGGCGTCTCGCTTGTCGCCGCGAGGATTTCAATGAATCCTCTCCGCAACTTCGCAAGCCGGTTCGATGTACCGGATGGAACCAATTCTCCCGCCGCATCTGAATTATATTGCACGTTGACAGAAGAAGTCTGAAATCCTAACCGCGCCAGTCGATTGCCCGCCTCGTGGAGATCGCTTGCAAAGTACCCAACATGATCGAGGAACACCTCCTCCCCCTTCGGCATCTGGCGATCGATCCATTCGACAGTCATGTGCAACTCTCCCCAGCGTTCGGCACAAATTACGAGTTATATCCTCAATGCATTTTTTGGCCGTAGATTCATAATATTTTGCATTGTCACTTGCTAATAGCAATTTACTAATTTAAATTTTAGTTACTTGCTAAATAAAAGTAACATAGGAGAAAGAATTATGAGTACCGTTTTCACAGGCGGTTGCCTTTGCGGCGCGGTTCGTTATCAAAGTTCGGAAGAACCAGTCTTGGGCGGGCACTGCTACTGCACCGACTGCCGCAAGACGAGCGGCACAGGTCATGGATCGCACATAGTCTTGCCGGAAGCCGCGTTCAGTATCAGCGGCGACGTTACGTTCTACGATGCGCCGACCGATACTGGGAACACTGTTAGCCGGGGCTTTTGTCCGACGTGCGGCAGTGCCGTGTACTCAACCAACTCCGGCATGCCAGGCATGGTCTTTCCAAGAGCGTCCAGTCTGGACGACCTCGAGGTATTCAAGCCGCAGATGAATGTTTACGCGCATCGCGCGGCGTCCTGGGACAAACTCGATCCGAGCGTGCCATCGTTCGACGGCATGCCGCCATCGGAGGATATGCCGAGCACCCAAGAATAGGATGTAACACATTGCGCTTGTAATCTGCACTGAACGGAAGTTCTCCTCGAAGGTCTATCATACGGTTATGGTCGGCGATGTACTCCCTTGGAGTGTGTCGCCGCGCCGTTTTTGAGCGAGATCACAATGCAGGATGTGCAAGCTGCAAAGCGGCTTTATAAGCGCCTCCTATCGTACCGATGTCCAAAATTGCGCGATAGGAACCGCTCAAACTAGCCGATTGCATCGAGAAACTGGGGGAACGTAGGCGGGTCTAACGCTAATCCTTGGCTTTGGATTTTGACATGCCAGAGAGGCGCTTGTGCAGCGCTTGAAGATACTTCCGATCGGCCGTTGTAAAGTCGCCTTCCTTGATATCGTCCTTGTACCCCTCGAGTTCCTCCCGCAATTCGCTCGAAGTATCCTTACGGGCGAGCAGCCGCTCAATCAGCTTGGTAT
>WLWY01000006.1 GCA_012103325.1 Alphaproteobacteria bacterium | reverse complement strand
CGTTGTCGCGGTACCACCCTCCATGACCATCCAATGGCAGGATGAGCTCGAAGCGAAATTTGGCCTTTCGTTTACGATAATCGACCGCGAACGGCTGGCGGAAATGCGGCGATTGCGGGGCTTCGGTGTAAACCCGTGGGCGACCGGTTCGCGCTTTATCATTTCGCACCGATTATTGACTGACGAAACATATGCCGCTGGATTACGCGACCTGCTTGGAGAATTTCGACCGCGCGCCTTGTTCATTTTGGACGAAGCGCATCATGCAGCACCGGCAAGTGGTGCCAAATACGCCGTGGACAGTCAGTTTACGAAGGCCGCCCGAGATCTGGCCGGCAGGTTCGAACATCGTCTCTTTCTGACCGCCACCCCCCACAACGGACATTCCAATAGTTTTTCTTCCTTGTTGGAAATGCTGGATCCACAGCGTTTTACCCGTGGCGTGGAAGTTCGTCCCAAGGATCTTGAGCCGGTCATGGTGCGGCGTCTCAAGTCGGATCTCAGAGCGTTTGGCGAATTATTTCCGGAACGTGTCGTCGAGCCAATCTTGCTTGAAGGATTGCCGGATAACACGTCGGAGCTCGTCCTTTCTGAAATGCTGTTGAACTACGCAGACTTACGGGCAAAACGACTCAACAGTCTGCCTCGAGGAGAGCGAAATCGCGCCAGGTTGGTTTTCACCGGCCTGCAGCAACGGCTTTTATCTTCGGTAGCCGCGTTTTCCCGAACGCTTGAAGTCCACCGACGGGGTCTTGTATCGGTGTTGGATCAGTCATCGGAGTCCTTGCCTGAAAGTGCTGCCGAAGCCTTTGCCCGAGATGTGTCGAATGACGACGAGTTGCCATTTTCCGAGTCAGAGGGTGAAGAGATCGAGGCCGCAATCGATGCAGACTCAGATGCCAACACAGTGGCGGCGACAGCGCTAGGCGCAATTGGCGCAACCCGGGAGACGCTTAGTGCCGAGCTTGCCCATGTTGACCGGATGTTGGACGTGGCTCGCAAGAACGGCAACAAGCCTGACGCGCGGGTCGAATGGTTGGTCGACTGGATTGGCCAGAACATGCTGGAGGCAGGGAAATGGACAGATCGGCGGCTGATCCTTTTCACCGAATACGAAGACACGAGGCGCTGGTTACAAAAGCGACTTCTCGAGGAACTGGAGAATACGGACCGCCCCGATGACCGCATTGACGTTTATTCGGGCGCAACGGGTATGGATCGGCGAGAGGCGATCAAACACGCCTTTAATTCGGACCCTGAGAGCCACCCGCTACGCATCCTGATTTGTACCGATGCGGCGCGCGAGGGCATCAACCTTCAGACTCATTGTCATGACCTCATCCATATCGATCTGCCGTGGAATCCATCACGTCTTGAGCAGAGAAATGGCCGTATCGACCGAAAGCTCCAACCTTCGAAACAAGTCGTCTGCCGGTACTTTAAATATGCCCAGCGCGAAGAGGACATCGTCCTCGACGCGTTGGTTAAGAAGACAGAGCGTATCCGCACTCAATTAGGTTCCATTGGTCAGGTCATTGAGGAACGCGTCGCCGACCGCCTCACGGAAGGTGGAATTTTGCGGGGTGGTGCCAAGGCGCTCGCCGACGCAATAGAAGCGGAAAGTGATGATGCGCGCCTCGCGCTTGCTCGTGCGGAAATGGATGACGAGGAGCGGGTGCGTGTGGACCGTTTGCGTAAGGATCTTGACGATCTGCGCAAAGCGCTTGAACGGTCGAGACAACGAGTTGGTGTCGATCCGCAAGAACTACGTCAGGTCGTTGGCGCGGCGCTTGCCCGAGGCGATACGCGTCTTGACGATTCTAAAGGGACGCCCGTCGGCGCCGTGGATACCTTTCAGTTCGATCCTGTCATGTCGGCATTTTCTAATGACCCGGGCTGGCTTAGTACCTTTGATGATCTTCGGAACCGTAAGCGTAAGCGCAGCGAGCGAATTTCAGCGTGGCGAGCGTCCGTGCCAATCCGTTCAATTTCTTTCGAGCCTCCGGTAAAGCCGAATGGCGCCGACGCCGACAACGTGGTGCAAGTTCACCTGGAACATCGTTTGGTGCGCCGCCTACTTTCGCGGTTCCTGTCCCAAGGTTTTCAATCCGGCCTACAACGAGTATGTGCAGTGATTGGGCCCGGCGCGCAGCCGCGCATCGTAATGGTCGGACGGTTGGCGGTTTACGGCCCCGGAGCGGCAAGGCTCCATGAGGAATTCATTCCGATAACTGCTCTTTGGGTCGAGGCTGACCGCGATGAAAAACCGTTAAAACCACTCGGCCGGCAGGGCCAGGGCACGACACTCGATCAACTTGAGGACGCCTTACGTTCCAGCAGGCAACCACCCTCACCGGTGACTGAAAGGATAAGCGACTTTGCCCGCCGCGACGCCAGTGATCTTGAGGAATATTTGCGCCAACGCGCAGATGAGCGGCTCGTCCAAGTGACAAAGGACCTTGCGGCACGGGGAGATCAGGAATCAAGCAGCTTGGAGCACTTATTGGAATCGCAACGCGACCGGATCGCCAAAGCGGACAAGGGATACGACCCAAATCAGCTAATTTTGCCTGGCGTCGGTGAAGAGGAACGCCGGCAATACGAACGAGATCGCCGCCATTGGAGGACCCGATTGGCTGAGATCGAGCGCGAAATCATTGAGGAACCAGCTCGCGCCCGCGAGACCTATACGGTCCAGGCTCACCGCTTGGAAGCCGTCGGGCTTGTTTATCTGTGGCCAGCATCAGGATGATGGCCATGGAGGCGCGAGCAGCTTTGGATCACGATCTTGAATGGCTGGACCATGTTCAGCCGGTCGGTCTTGTCGTCGCACCAAGCCTGATCAAGGAACTCGGGCTCGTTCCCGAAATGCAAACCAGCGTGGACAATGCCAAAGTCGCGGAATTCGTGAACGATGACCCGGACCTTCCGGCTCTGAATGAGGCTTGGGCATTTGCCGAACATATTCTCGGATGGACGCCAGCCCTGGTTGCGGGCACACCAAAAGGACCAAACCTGCCCGACGATCTCGCCGTTGTCTTGCCAGAACACGACACCACTCTCGCCCCGCACTGGGCCGTCAAGGCGCCGGGAACGGATGGCGGTTGGCAGTTATTGGTGCGAACCGAGAAACCGGGAATAGATCCCGATGCCCGGGGTGCGCTGGACGGGTGGGAAGCAACTGCCCACCAGAGGTTTGAGCGCCTCCTGCGCGAAACCGATGTCGAAGCAGGCATTCTTTTCACCGACGATCATATCAGGCTGATCTATGCGCCGAAGGGCGAGACTTCGGGCTGGATCGCGTTTCCCCTGCGGCCCATGGCGACGGTTGCGGGCCGGCCCATGTTAGGTGGCCTAAAACTCGTCTTGGGCGGTTTCCGACTGTTCAACGCACCATCGGATCAACGCCTACCCGCCTTGCTGAGCCGGAGCCGAGAAGCGCAGGCGCAGGTGTCCACGCAGCTTTCCGAACAGGTGCTAGGAGCGTTGCACGAATTGCTGCGCGGCGTGAAAGCGGCAGAGCCGGAATTGATCGATGGGTTGGCGAAGCACCGTCCAAGCCACGTTTACGAGGGCTTGCTCACGGTTTTGATGCGGCTCGTGTTCGTTCTTTATGCCGAAGACCGCGATCTCATCCCGTCCCGGAACGATGCAACGGCGCGCGACTTCTACGACCAGGGATACTCTGTCCGCAATCTCTACGCCAAGCTCCTGGAGGATCAGGCGCGCAATCCCGACACGATGGATGAACGCCTGGGCGCCTGGGGGCGCTTGCTGTCACTCTTTCGGCTGGTACATGGCGGCGACCGGACCGGATGGATATCGGGCCGTCGAGGGAAACTGTTTGACCCGGATGCCTTCCCCTTCCTCGAAGGCCGCGATGAAACGACAAGTGCGCCCCGCACGCCTCGTGTCACCGACGGGTGTGTCTTACGCCTGCTTGACGGGTTGTTGAGCCTGAAGGGCGAGCGTCTCTCATATCGGACGCTCGATGTGGAACAAATCGGTTCGGTCTACGAAACGGTCATGGGGTTCACCGTGGAAAGCGCAAGCGGCCATGCCCTCGCCATCAAAGCCGGCAAGAACAACCGCACACCGGTGTATGTCGATCTGGATGATTTGACGGCCGCCAAGGCAGCCGACCGGCTGAAGCGGCTGAAGGAAGGCGCGCATCGAAATCAGATTACTGCAAAAAATCAAAAGGCCATCAAGGCGGCCAAGGATCGTGTTGAATTAACCGCCGCCCTTGACCCGATGGTCGACGAGCGGGCGTCCCCCGGTCATCGGGTTTTACCGCCGAACACGCCGATCCTGCAGCCGACCGACGAGCGACGGCGCACGGGCAGCCATTACACGCCGCGCAGTCTGACCGAGCCTATCGTCCGCCACGCCCTGGAGCCGGCCTTCGAACGACTTGGCGGCGACGCTACGCCAGATCAGATTCTGGAATTGAGGGTTTGCGACCCAGCAATGGGCTCTGGCGCCTTTTTAGTTGAGGCGTGCCGCGCCCTGGGTACGCGTTTGGTGCAGGCCTGGTCCCGCTGGCCGGAAACCCGCCCCAAAATACCAGCCGATGAAGACGAGGATTTGCACGCAAGGCGGTTGGTTGCGCAGCGTTGTATTTATGGGGTCGATCGTAACCCCATGGCCGTAGATTTGGCGCGCCTGTCGCTATGGCTGGTCACTCTGGCGCGGGATCACGAATTCACGTTCCTGGATCACGCGTTCAAATGTGGCGACAGCCTCGTCGGTCTCACCCGCCAGCAGATCACCTCCCTTAACTGGGATGAGACCCAGCCCGGTTTGCCGCTGTTCCGCAATCTAGTGAATGAGCGGATCGAAGCCGCGCTGGACGGCCGCCGGGAAATTCAAGATGCCCCCGACGATGTCGGACGCGCGGTACAGGAAGTGCGCCACAAGGCAGTGGAACAACGCCTTGATAATGTCCGCCTGCTGGGAGACGCGGTGATTTCCGCCTTCTTCGCCGCCAAGAAAACCAGAGCGCGTGAAACGAAGCGGCAGGAGATCGAAAACACGGTTCACGGCCCGACCCGTGAGGTGTGGCCGAAGCTAGAATCCTTCCGCGATACCTTGGCGGTGCGGCCGTTCCATTGGCAGGTCGAATTCCCCGAGGTCTTTGCCCGCGACAATCCGGGCTTCGACGCTATTGTCGGTAATCCGCCATTCTTGGGTGGCAAACGTATCTCTACAGCGAATGGTGAAGAATATAGAGATTGGCTCGCAGAGTTGCATCCAGGTAACAAAAATGCGGACTTGGTAGCCCATTTCTTCCGCCGTGGGTATTCCTTAATCCGAGAAAAAGGTCGCTTCGGATTGATCGCGACAAACACCATCGGCCAGGGAGATACGCGACAAATCGGTTTGGCAGCAATTCTTCGGGCAGGAGGAGCGATTAGCCACGCAACTCGCCGCCTGAAGTGGCCAGGGGAAGCCGCCGTCGTTGTGTCAGTTGTGCATGTCCAAAAGGGTATCGTTGATCAACCGTTTCTCGACGGTGGACCAGTTAGCCGCGTTTCTGCCTACTTGGTTGAAAACGACCTCGATGATGATCCAGCACAACAGGTTGCCAATGCAGGACAGGCCTTCCAAGGATCGATTGTTCTTGGCATGGGGTTCACTTTTGATGATAAGGCCGCCGAAAAAGGGGAATCACCGTCCATTGCTGATATGGAGCGTATAACTGCAAACAATCCAGGCAATGCAGAGCGAATTTGTCCATACATCGGAGGGGAAGAAGTTAACGGAAATGTCCGTCAACAACACAGACGACATGTAATTGACGTTAACGATTTGGACGTAACAGAGTTAGAAGCTGAGTACCCTGACCTATTCGGTATCTTAGATAATTTTGTGCGCCCAGTTCGCCAGGTGGCGAAGAATAAAAAGAATCCACTCATGTACAATGAATGGTGGCGTTATTGGCGACAACGTGAAGAATTGTATCGGGCATTGAGACAAAAGGAGGGTGCCTTTGTCGTTTGTAGAGTTTCGCCGCATCTTGCTGTCGCACGAATGGATGCAAACATGGTGTTTGCGGATAGTTTGGTTGTTTTCGTGTTCGATACGTTCGGTCCGTTCGCATCCCTCCAGTCCCGCTTACACGAAATTTGGGCGCGGTTCTTTTCGTCTTCCATGAAAGACGACCTGCGTTATGCCCCAAGCGACTGCTTTGAGACCTTCCCCTTTCCACCAAGATTTGAAACCGACCCAGAGTTGGAATCCGCCGGGCAGGCCTATCATGATTTTCGGGCGGCGCTGATGGTTGACCGAGATGAAGGGCTGACCAAGATCTATAATCGATTCCACGACGCGGGAGAAACGGCACCCGACATCATCCGGTTACGTGAACTTCACGCCGCTATGGACCATGCGGTACTGCGCGCCTATGGCTGGGAAGATCTGATTGCGGCTGCTCAGCCGGTGTTTCTCGACGAAACCAATGAGGACGACTTCACCTATCAGGGCCGCTTTTTCTGGCCGGCCGCGGTTCGCGATGAGGTGCTTGGTCGGCTTCTGGCGCTCAACGCCGAGCGCGCCGCCGAAGAGGTGGAGTTGGATCTAACCTTCGAGGCGGTCGGCAGTGAAGAGGACGACCACGAGTTGGATGACGTGGAGGGTGACGCGTGAGCCAGGCGCCTGTCGTTTTTTTGCATGGGATCAACATGGTTGCCTACGATGGCCATGAGCTGAATATCTGTGCCGGTGGGTTCAAATTTGCGAAGGAACGCGGGTTCGGCGGAGAAATGTATAATTTCCGCAATGTCGACGGTCGTTACTACGGGCATGTTGAAATCATGCCGAGAAAAATCAACGGTGTGCCAAGGCCGGTTTCTGTCCATCTGGAGAAACTTGGTGCATCGAAGTCGGCAAAATTCTTGGACGGCGTATTGGTGATCTGGACAGCTCCCTGCCATGACGGCGTGGGGCGAGAGGTGGTCGGATGGTGTCGTAACGCAACCCTCTATCGTCACCGTGTCACCCCAACCGGAAAACTGAAGCAAGCGAGACAATTCAAAGATTCGGATGCCGGCGAGAAATTCGATTTCGACTATCGCGTTGTAGCAAAAGAAAGTGATTGTCGTCTTCTGCATCCGGATGAGCGCGTGCTCAAAATACCAAGCTACCCAAAATCGGTGAAGGGCGTTCCTGGTCAGAGTTCCGTCTACTATCCCTTTAACCAGACAAGCGATGAAGCAAGGAATATCCGGGATCGCGTTCTGGCATTTGTAGATAAGGGCATCGCGAAACCGTTTAAAAGGCGCCAACCCCGAAAAGCCTCCGCCGGCCGGCAACAAGATCCCGAACGAAGAAAGCGGATCGAAAATGCCGCCGTTGAATACGTCAAGGCTCATTTCGGTGAAGGCCGGAACGGATTGGGATATTTGATCGAAAGTCGCGAGCGCAAAATCGTTGGCTACGACCTGTTGATGACCAAGGGTGATGTGGCCTTGTGCGTCGAGGTCAAGGGGCGTTCTATCGACGATGTGGCCGCAGATTTTTCCCCCAACGAATCCCGAAAGATCACCGCTCACCAATTGGGCAAGTTTGGAGACGGCGATTATCGCGTCTGTATTGTGACTGACGCGTTGAACGAACGGGGCAAACGTCAACTCCACCATTTCAGGTGGTGGCCGGAAAAGGAAAATTGGATCAAGGTGGATGGCTCTGATGTGTTGCACTTCCGCCCCTCCGGCGCGACTGTAGCGACACTTGATCCGAACGGTCCCGGCGAGGACGGTAAAGATATATGACAACTAGCGCTCAGGTCCGGAAAAATCTTGTCGATATCCTCCGCCGCGATCTGATCGGGCCCGGAGCGAACGACGCGGACCTCGCCAGGGAGCGTCTATCGCAAAACCCGTCGCGCTGGTACCTGACCGGTTTTCTCGCCCCATCGACGGAAGAACCGGAATCTGTCGACGATCCAGCCGTTCAGGAAGAAAGTGAAATTCTGATCGATGAAGATCTGGATCCCGATACGGCGGGGGCGACCGAAGATGACGGGGAAGCCGGGAAGCCGACCACGGCGCTGCGATTTCAACCATCATCCATCGGCTTGACGGTGCTTCTTCCGGAAACAACCGGGTCGATCGAAGCGAGCATTTATTGGGGAGACTACGTGACCGAGCCGCCTCTTCCCGAAACGGTTCTCCTCGGGATGGACGACGACGACAAACCCTCGGTTCCGAGACGCCTCGATTGGATCCGTCAGAATCGAACCAGCACCATACCGGTTCCGGTGAAGGACGGGCGGAGCCGAGTCCTGGTACCCGACAGCGCCGCGCCGATGAAAGCTGGCGGTGCGTTGCAATTGGACATCCACGCCCGCACATTCACAATTCAACAACCGAATGGAACCGATAGTCGCGTCCGGGCGGTAACGGTCTTTCTGATCAATCGGCGCACACCCGCCCGGCGCCCCTATTCGGATGTCGCCTATGCCTTTCAGGCAAGGCTCGAACTGGCATGTTCGGAAGGTTTCGCCGCCCGGTACGATCTATCAGGATACAATGCGCAGGACGAAGATTTGCGCCTTGGCGATCTCCACTATCGTGATGTGGAGGAATACGCAGTCGGCCGCAACACGTCGGCAGCCTGGGACACCGACCCGGATGGTGTCATCCGCACCGTATACACCGAGCCCATGCCGGTCGCGGAAGTTGAACGGGTCGCGCCGAATGAGAATATCGGAGGTGTGGAATTTGGTATGGAGGTTTTGGCCAGACTGGCTGAAGCGGAACCGGATGGGTTGAATGCCGTGCTGTCGCCGCTGCCGGACCTCTATAACCAGTGGGTCGACGGCCAGCGCACTAAAGTCGGAACGCTCGACGCGGCACGAAGGCGCGAAACGGCCGCCGGCCTGATTGAGGGAATGGAAACGGCCTGCGGCAGAATCGCCGATGGAATCACTCTACTGCGTGGGAACAAGCATGCGCGGCTTGCTTTCCAGATCATGAATTTGGCCATTGCTCGTGCGGCCCGGCGGCGAAATGCGGGCGCGACAGGCGATCCCACCACCCAAGACGCGCCAGTTTGGCGTCCCTTTCAGCTCGCCTTCATCCTGTTAAACCTGCGGGCTCTTGTCGAAAGGGGGCATCCCGACAGGGAAGCGGTGGATTTATTATTCTTCCCCACTGGCGGCGGCAAGACCGAGGCTTATCTGGGGCTCGCCGCTTTCGCTATCGCCCATCGCCGCGTTACCGCCGGCGCCGTGTTAGGCGCCGGTGTCACCGTCATCATGCGCTACACGCTGCGACTGCTGACACTCGACCAGCTTTCCCGCGCGGCCGGGGTGGTATGCGCGTTGGAATTGATGCGTGACGATCCAGCCCTGGTTAGGAAAAACGGTCAAAAAATACTGGGCGACTGGCCGATCGAAATTGGTTTGTGGGTGGGATCGGACGCCTCGCCAAATGTGCTGGGCGGCACAAAAAATACTGGTGATCACACCGCCGTGACGCGGGTACGCAGATATAAGAAAAGTGGGAAAAGGGCGCCGGCCCCAATCAAAGCCTGCCCCTGGTGCGGGACACCGTTCACGCCACAATCATTCGATTGCGTGCCGAACATGATGGCGCCGCGCAATCTCGAGATTCGCTGCGCCAATCCAATGTGCGACTTCACAGGCGACCGGCCGCTGCCGATCCTTACCGTCGACGAACCGATTTACCGGCGTCTCCCCGCATTTCTGATTGCGACCGTCGATAAGTTCGCCAGCCTGCCCTGGGTCGGTGATACCGGTTCTTTTTTTGGAAATGTCGATCGTTTTGATCCGACGGAGGGCTTCTTCGGCGCTGCGCGGCCAAAAGGCGGCACCCCATTGTGGAATGGCGCAACGCTCGACCCGCCGGACCTGATCATCCAAGACGAACTGCATTTGATCTCCGGTCCCTTAGGCACCGTCGCGGGATTGTATGAAACGGCAATCGATCGCCTTTGTACCCGCGTTTATGAAGGCGGTCGCGTGAGGCCGAAAATTGTTGCATCCACCGCGACGGTTCGACGCGCCGGTGGCCAGATCAAAGCGCTGTTCGACAGAGAAAGGACGGAAATATTTCCCGCCCCGGGCATCGACCGAACGGACAGTTTCTTTGCTCATACTGTTCACGACGCAGATAACCCCGCACGATGGTATCTGGGGCTCGCTGCGCAAGGACGCGGTCCCAAGTTGGTATTCCTGCGAGCGTTGACCACCCTTCTTTCGGCGGCGGCGTCAGCCTACGCAAAGGATGGCGGTGCTGCCGATCCCTATATGACGGCGCTATGCTATTTTAATGCCTTGCGGGAACTTGGCGGTGCTCGTCGTATCGTTGAAGACGAGGTTCGTGACCGTGTCGGGCGTTACGGATCAAGCCGGCAGCGCCTAGATCCTACGGATTCGCCTTTTACAGATCGAAGTATCGGGGAACCGATGGAATTGACCTCTCGCGTATCCACTGATGACGTCGCGGAGGCAAAAAGACGCTTGGAAGCGGAGTTCGGGATTTCCAATGAGACAGTTGATGTCGCGCTTGCAACGAACATGATTTCAGTCGGTTTGGATATCACCCGGCTTGGACTGATGGTGGTGCAAGGGCAACCAAAGACTGCCGCAGAATACATTCAGGCGACCAGTCGAGTTGGGCGAGCCGCAGGGCGCCCAGGCCTGGTCGCGACGGTTCTGAATATCCACAAACCCCGTGACCGAATGCACTACGAACAATTTGGTCAATTTCACCGGACATTCTATCGCGCCGTCGAGGCGACAAGTGTGACACCTTGGGCCGCCCGGGCACTGGACCGCGCACTGGCGGCCGTGGTGGTTTCGATTGCCCGCCATCTGGATCCGGGGATGACCCCGGAGCAGGCGGTTGTGGCGTTACGCGACAACGACTATGTGCGAAAACAAGTGAAACAGGCCATCGTCGACCGAGCGCCAGATGACGCCGTCGCGGGGGGCAAAGCTGATCTTGCGACTGCCGTTGAGCAATTGATGGATGACTGGATCCAAGTCGCGGAGGAACAGACTGAAAGCGGCCAGAATTTTGCTTACACTTGGCGGGGCGGCAAGCAATGGCTGCTCTATCCGCCACTCCACAATGCGCTTCCAAATCTTTCAAAAGAGCATCAGCGGTTTGTCGCTGGTTGGTCCATGCGCGATGTTGAGCCGACGGTCCAACTCAAGGTCTGCGATCCGTGGGGCCAGAAAATTTCTGGCGCCGATGATTTGTCCTGAGGATTGAAGAATGGCGCGAAACGTTCAGCGGCTAAGTCAGCTCATCACCACCTTCGGACCTGGAGCGATGGTGGATTTACCAACGCGATCCATACTGGTCGGCGGCCTAGAACGTTGGGAGATGAGGGAAAACACATTTAAAACTATAAACGAACAGCGTTTATCCACCATGTTGGAGAAACGACTGCTCAAAACGGGTCGATTGGCCGAAGGACGCACGCTCTCTTTACGAACCCCTCCTCTGATCGAAGATATCCAGCCGGGAAAGACACCGCCTGGTGTGCATGTAACCGTTTTCCCAACCTGGTTCATCTGTGATGCCGAAAAGAAGAAGGACGAGAGCGGTAGTAAAGAAGTGCGCCGGCGGCAGCTTGTGCGCTGGCAAGACCTTGATCCCTCCGGCGGAAAGCGTCGGTTCATTGGTGATGACGGCAAGAAGCTCGATGTATCGCCCATCCGTTTTGTCGGAGCCTGCGAAAAGGGCCACCTGCAAGATATCGATTGGCGATGGGTCGTCCATGGCGGTGAAAAATGTCGAGAGTCAATGTGGCTAGAGGATCGAGGAACGAGTGCGGATCCTAGAGAAACCAAGGTCGTATGCGGCTGTGGATCCGAAATTTCACTGGAACAACTCTTTACGAAGCACAGGCTCGGTAAATGCAAGGGTGAACGGCCCTGGCTAGGCGATCAAGACCCCGCAGGTTGCGCCAACTCCTTGCGCCTCCTGACCCGCACCGCAACGAATACGTACTTTCCTCAAGTGGCGACCGTCATCTCTCTCCCCGCGGCGGAAGATGAGCTGTCACGATTGGTTAGCGAACATATTGGAACACTGAAGAAGTGTTCGACAGCCGATGACATTGCTGCTGCCAGGCGCTTCAACGAACCACTTTCGGCTGCTTTAGAAGGATACAGCGACGAGGAAGTATTCCAGCGTATCATTCTTATTGGAGACCGAACCGAACAAGACGCTTCCCTTCCCGCCAAGCTTGCTGAATTTGATGTGTTCGCCAGCGGGAATCCGGTCATCGGAGAAAACAGGCCAGACGCATTGTTGTTTGCAGAAACATTGCCCCGAGATGTTTGGGACCCGGAAAACGATCCGGCGTGCAACGGTATCCGTAACCTTATCGCCGTTCATCGCTTGCGGGAGGTTTCTTGTCTTTATGGGTTCACGCGGTTCGAAGCGGCGCCGACAGCGGCGGATGACGAAGTCGAAGATGTGCAACTCGCTGTCGATGGAGCACCTCTCGGTGTTGACACGGAATGGCTACCGGCAGTGGAGCAGTTTGGGGAAGGACTGTTCTTTCATTTTGACCAGACCACGATCGACTCCTGGCGTGGCTCGGAGACGGTCATCAAACGGTCCGGTGATCTGCATTCAGGCTTCGACCGTTGGGCTGAGATTCGTGGCGAAGGAAGCGGAAAGGAGCAGGATGCCATCTATGTCATGCTCCATAGCCTCTCCCATGCGCTACTGGCCGAAATTGCGCTGGTGTGTGGATATCCAGCGAGCGCGTTAAAGGAACGTATTTACGCGCTTGAGCATCCTCTGAGACCCGGCGCGATTAATCGATGCGGGATCCTGATTTATACCGCCACTTCCGGCAACCAAGGAACGCTCGGTGGTTTGGTTGCCACGTCGAAAGGTTTTTCATCCGTGCTGAAATCGGCATTGGCGAGATTGGAGATTTGCTCAAATGACCCGATCTGCGCCGACCATGAGCCAACATCGAGCAATGATGACCGGGCCCTGCATGGTGCGGCCTGCCATGGTTGCTTACTAGTGGCTGAAACGAGTTGCGAGAGCCGCAATCAATATCTGGATCGTGCGTTGCTGGTGGATACGATGGGGCAGAATGAATCCGCGTTCTTTTCCGATTAAAATCTCAAGCTATTTTTCGCTCACGCTGAGCGTTCGGTAAGCCAATCGAACAGCCCGGCTTTTACAGCTGCGTCGGCAAGCCATTTGCCGGCCCAAATGTGGATACCGGTCGTGTCATTCACGGATAGGGCCCCTGAAGGTGAATGACAAACGAAGAACATTCGATCATACGTTCCGTTCCGGCGGAAACGGCATACATAGTCGTCGAGCACGGTTTGGGGTGCTTTTGACTTTACCTGAACAAATGCGATTTCACCGGTAGCCGGTTGTTCGAGAACCAAATCGGTATCTGCTTGGGTGCCGCCGACCCGCGAGATACGTTGCCAGCCGGTACGCGCAAAAATAAGATCAACCAGCGTCTCAAAATCAGCCCAATGCAGCCCGGCAATCATGTCGGTGGCAACTTCGATCAATGCTGTTCGCGCATCGCGAGCGCGGGCGACCACAGGCTCTTCGACGCCATTAATACGCCGGATCAGATAATCTGCTTCTTTCACGCTGCAGATGGTTTGACGGTAGGCGGCAACCTGGGTTAACCGCGTGCTCAAATCGTCTATTCGAAGAGCTTCGCCTTTGATATTTTCCTTATGCCACCCGCCGATGGTTTTGCGGATACGTGCGCCCTGCCCGTCTTCCTCCGGTCCAAGCCATGTCACTTCCGGTTTAGCGAAGGCCCACCAAAGATGCCCGTCGGCAAACGTGATCCAAAGGCAATCAGATTCTAAGGTATAGAAATCCCGAATTTCGCGGACAGCGTCTCGGGCCTTGCTCAAGCTTCGGCCTTCTTCGGTCAAGTACCGAACCGCTGCCTCCCAGTCGGACTGTAAGCACAAATCATGGGGTATGGTCCGGTAGCCGAAATGTAGCTCGTTCCGCTCGAAAGCCGGTTGGGCCCAGTTCCCGCCACGACCAAGCTTTATGTAACGGACTTTCTCCGGATTTATAGGGTTCATGGCAATCATTCTCCTTTCAAACCTACCCGTACATCGCTTGGGTGGCCGAACAAGGCCAGAAAAATGAGACTTATAGTCTGTAGACCTTTAGTCAACATTTCCGCTTCGCTTATCCCATGGATGTGCGTAAACGGGTCGGTGATAACCTAAAGCGGCTGCGGCAAGAACGCGGGCTGTCGCAGGAGGCGCTCGCCTTCGAATCGGGCCTACACCGGACTTATATCAGCGGTGTGGAGCGAGGCGTACGAAACCCGACCGTGCTAGTGTTGGAGGAAATTGCCATAGCCCTAAAAGTCTCTGCGGCGAGATTGCTTGACGAGACGCCGACAAAGAAAAAATCGCGATGACCGATAGAAAAGGCGCCCGCCGACCTACCAAAAAGGAAAGCGTCACGCTCCCAGATTCCGGGTTGATACCGGAGGAGTCGGGATACGGTAAGATGATGTTTGGACTCATCCGAACCCGCCTAAAGTCAACCGAGAAACGACGCGCCTACATTCCGCCCGATCTTTTAGCGAATGCGCTCAGAAGGAATCCTGGCATTCCGCTGCCCCCCGAAATCCACGACTACTTGTGCGATTTTCTCGAAGGCAAGATTGTGGCACCCGCCGGTAGGCCAACAGATACCGAAAATCCTCTGTCTCTTCTCAAGAGGGTCCTCATTCCATCAACCTACACACACTATCTCGCCTGGCTCAGGCAGCGAAAGCGATCGATCGGACTCGAAGGCTGGAAACAGATTCGGAAGGCCGATTGGTGGCAAGGGCCACCGAACGAGCGAGCGGCGCGAATGACCTGTCGCCGCTTGCAGCTCAAGCTTGACTGGCGCCGGGTCCATAACATCGTCAGTGAAGCGAAAAAGTAACGCTAAGCCGGCAGCCTGCGAAACCTTCACGAGAATTACCACCAATTTGTTGTGAAGGTAATCGGCACCGAAAAGCGTCATTCCTATTCGAGGCGAAAGTGACAGCTTCGAGGGAATTATGAGAAATCGCAAACTTGAGTACACACCGGTATTGGATCTGAAACCCCGGCCTGCCAATTTACGGACCCATTCCAAGAAACAAATCCGCCAGATTGCCTACAGTATCAAACAGTTCGGGTTCACCAATTCGATTTTGATTGACCAGATTAATACGATCATCGCCGGACAAGGCCGAGTTGAAGCGGCAAAGCTGCTTGGTATCGAGAAAGTTCCGACTATCCGACTCGAAGACCTGAGTGAGAACGAAATTCGCGCCTACGTCATCGCCGACAATAAGCTTGCTGAAAACGCCGGCTGGGATCGCCGGTTGCTTGCGATTGAGCTGGAGCGGTTAATCGAAATTGACCTTGATTTCGACGTCAGCATTACCGGCTTCGAGATGGCTGAGATCGACGCTCTGATAGGCGAATTTGATACCGACGAAGGAAATGATCCCGGTGACGAATCACCTGAGGCTGGCACCAGCCCGGCGGTTACACGATTGGGCGATATCTGGTGTATCGGCAGGCATCGTCTAATCTGTGGGGATTCCACAGACCCAAATACCTATGCGCGGCTTCTAGATGGCGCTGAGGCGCAGATGGTGTTCACCGATCCTCCCTATAACGTTCAGATAGACGGTCACGTAAGCGGTCTTGGCAAGGTGAAGCACCGAGAATTTGCAATGGCGTCAGGCGAGATGACGGAAGATCAGTTCACTGACTTTCTCGCCGCCGTGTTCGGCCATCTTGCCGACTACAGCGCCGACGGGGCTATTCATTTCATCTGCATGGACTGGCGACATATCGGCGAGGTTATTGCAGCCAGCCAAGGAACCTACACCGAACTCAAGAATCTGTGCATCTGGGCGAAAACTAACGGCGGCATGGGCTCGCTCTACCGGTCGCAGCATGAGCTGGTATTCGTGTTTAAATCCGGGGTGGGGCCGCACACCAATAATGTCGAGCTTGGCAAGCACGGCCGCAACCGAACCAATTTGTGGTCATACGCGGGCATCAACAGCTTTGGCAAAGATCGGGACGCGGAACTGGGGCTACACCCCACCGTAAAGCCGGTTGCGCTCGTTGCCGAGGCAATTCTCGATTGTTCGAAGCGAGGCGGTATCGTGCTCGACGCCTTCGCCGGCAGTGGCACGACGCTGATCGCCGCCCAAAAGACCGGCCGGCGCGGCTACGGAATCGAACTCGATCCGCACTATTGCGACGTGATCATTCGACGGTTCGCCGATACGTTTAAGACCGAGGCGATCCTCGCCGCGACGGGCGAGCCATTCAACGAGATCGCGAAGGAAACTGCCGCAAATCCCAATGTTGACCGCCAGCCGGAACAGGACGGCTGCACCGTCGAGGGGATCGTGTGATATCGGAGAAGAGGAAGCCCTGGTAATTACAAGGCCGGGAACTGCGAGCATACGTTATCACAGCCAAGCGGATGATCTCAGGCGACGTCTTAAAATATCAGAACGGATTTCTCATTCCGAAACGTAACGAAACCTGTCTCATCGTCTAAAGCCCGTTTCCTTGCAAGTCAAACAACGACTAAATCGATAAAAATTACGCTCAATCAATGCGTTGATAATACTTCACAGCCGACTCATTCGATCCAGGCTTGAGAGGCTGATGACGTCGTTCGCGGCAAACGATATTTCTACAGTTAGCGCTGAAAAAAGTAAGAAACGGTACGTCTAGTCAACATCCCGTCGACCGAATTTTCTCCAGAAAAATAAGCTATCCGCAGAACTTCATGCGAGCCGGCGATACAGTTACGAGGGTTTTCAGCAGGGATCAGTGCTCCGGAGCCAACGGTAGAGATAGTCAGGGGCCGGGTGACCAATCTTTATCTTTCCTCCTCCTCCGTCCGAATTTTCCAAGGCCCTCTTCCCTACAACGGGTGGAACAAACATTGGGCTATGTGGGAAGTCGATGAAAGCGAAAATCAAGAACAACCACGATGGAGCGGAAGCGTGCTGGCACGGTTAAGCCGCCTCGGCTGTATTCCGATGAATGCGCTCGACGCCGGACGCTGCACTCCGCAAAGGCCCGAATATAAATTGGCCGAAGACTACTTCACGTTCACGGAGGCGTGTCGGGACCGGGCCTGGGCCGCCCGGACGGCAAGGTTGGACAGAGTGTGAGCAATGGCGAATTGGAACCCAGCTTGCTGGCGTTCGGATTCGTGTCTCAACGCAGCCGGCCGTCGACATTGGAGGTTTTATGTTCGATAATTCCCGCATAGATTTAATGGTGGACAAAGAAAATGGGTTAAGGAATTTCCCCATGCGCGCAATTAAACGCAGATCACCACAATTTTTCGAGGTAATTGGGAAACTTCGTATCGCCTCAGTTCTGGTTGCCGTCGCATTCACCTTCGGATGCCAAACGACGCCTGAAACACCTCCACCGAAGACCGGTGCATCCAAGCCAAAACTAACGATCGCAAAAGGAGAGGCGCAAGTCGCCATCCGTTCGCCGCAAACCACTGGAAGTTCCTCGGTTGTCGCTGCGGCTCCGCTCGATAGCCTATGCGGCAACGAAAACGCTTACAGAATTCCTGCCGGCGCGCGTATCGAAGGGATCGAGAATTGCAGGAGCAACGTCAAATTCCAACCGATGGACTGCCCTCTACGCCGGTCCGTACTTCGAGTCTATATCGGCGCGCTCCGAACGACCCTGATGGGCAACCCGTACGAAAATCTGAAGACGGGCGGACATCTGCACACAGACATAAGCCTTACGGCCATGATGAACACGGCTCTCGCCGAAACCAACCGTTTCCACGTCTGGACGGCAAACGAACCCGTTGTCAATTGGAGCTTCACGGAGGACCGAGCCCGGTTCAATGAAGATAACGGCGTTTGGGCGAAAGAACCATACGATCCTCGCCTTACGGACTACGTGATTCATTTCGAAAGCGCGTTCCGGCAAGTCGCACCGGATACGATATCGCGAAATATCCTGCGCAAGCGTACGTTCGTTTTGGACACTCAAATAAACGTGGTCGATCGCAACTATCGGGAAGTAAATGAGCTGAGCTTTCGGTTGGACCCGGTCACCGAGACCGTGACGGGATTTATCCGAGGGTCGTCGACGAACCGGCAAACAGGAGACCCCAAAAGTGTTCAGGGCCTCCAAGCGATACTCCGGAATTTGTACCTCAAGGCCTTCGACGCTTTCGCCAACCGCCTCGCCCTTAGGCTTCCTGCCACGGCAACTGTTCGTCTTATGGGGCCGAACGGTCAATTGTCTCTTAAGGAAGGCAGCAAAACCGGCCTCCATCCGCGTTGCGAACGCGCAGTTGTCATCGGCACAGTAAAAGGCCAATCTTATGCAATCGCACTGACCACGATTGAACCCGGACCTGATGCGTCCTATGGGACAATCCACAAATCGTGCTGGCGCCCCGATGATTCGATTGCCAAAAGGTTTCGAACGGAACAGGAAACCAATGTCATTAGCGGCCCCGACCGCGGCCTGTTCGTAGTTACTCTCGGCCCGCCGGGCTGCCGCTGATGTTGCTCTGATGGGCCGATGAAATATCTTGGATACAAAGGGCTTTTTACAGTCTTCGCAGGGATACTGTTCTCTTCCGCCGCGTTTGCGGAATGCAGTACGTCGGTACTCGACGGATACAGGATCAATGTGGTCCACATGGCAACCAACGCCCCGACACGCGGATGCCTTCTGGCCTGCTTTCCCCGACCGCCCGCAACACCGACAAAGGCTCGCGATCTCGAACGCCTAGAGAGCGAAGCTGCGCGTCTGGCAGATCGCCACTTCAGGCAAACGGCTGACCTTTCGGGAAGCGTAAGCGAAGTAAACCACGAATGGTTGGCCAAATTCGAAGGTTGGGAGCGGACCTGTGCGCTCTATCGGGTCTTCGCCCGTCTGGAAGGCCCGATAGATGCGACACCGCGGCCGCCGAACATTAGACGATCGTCGAACGAAACAATTCCCGTACCGGACATGCCGGGACGCGGCAGCGACCGTCAGACCGCTCCGCCCGGACTCGAAGCGAGGCTGACAGGCCAGACCCAGCAAGACCCGATAGTACGAGCGGGAACGTATGTGGAGGAGGCCGGAAACAATTTGGTTCACAAGGCCATTGCCGACAGGCTGCGCCAAATTATCGGCAAGGAAGGTTTGGCGAAGCGCGCTGAAGATGCGCTCGTTGTCGTAACGGACCTCAAATACAATGTGTGGAAAAGCGGGCAGATCGGTCAATTCCAGGCTACCGCGGAAGCGTCTTTTGTTGATTGGACCGGCGCCACTACCGGTCCCGCTTTCTCGGTCGATACCAGCCGGTTTTATAAGAATGAAAATCGAATTATAGCATCCAAGATCAAAAGCCTTTTGAATCCCAGCGCAAAGATCGGAAACGCTCCCGGTTCTACCGATAAATTCAGACGCTCCCTGGATGAAGCCTTGTCTGTTGCAGCGAAGAGGGCGGAGAGGTGAACGAGATGCCGATGCTTTGCTGGTCGATCTTTCGAAGCGACGCTGGCGCATCGCTTGTGCCGAAGAGCGTTGTTCGTCGCCTACCGAGTCTCGTTATATGCCTCACTATTGCAGCCTGTACGGCACCTGCGCCTCCTGTAACGGAAGAGGCCGGCAAGGTATGTGAACCGGCAAAATCGTTTCCGAAAGCTATGTGCATTGAGAAGGGTGAACACGACAGCCCGGAACAAGCCGGTTGCAGGCTCTACAACAAAGTTCGGGGAAAGCTCAAAAACAAGGTACGGGAAAGGCTCGAAAACAAAGTGCGAGAAGGGCTCAAACCAATAACGCATTTCGCCATATTTCCTATGCCAAAGAAAAAATCTCCAAGAGATATTCATCGCGACGAGGTTATCGACGATGTCGGAAATTTCTTCGCTGGACGCGTTTCGCAATGCGTGGAACTCATCCCAATGGATTTAGAGACCCTGGAAAGGGTTTGCAAGTGGAAGGGTAATTGCAAGGAGATCCTCGAAAACGGCAACTTCGAGCGAGGTACTCAATCCGATTTTTTATTAAATTACGATAGCAGAGCTGGGAATTTGGACTTCTCTATTCTTGTTATGTCCGAACGGGTGACAAAGCTGCCAGGCGTGAAATTTGACTTTAACGCGTACCTCGAAAAGCCGTTGGGAAGGGCCGAGGCAATTCGACGTGAAGTCGAAACTCTTGTAGAGCAAAAGGATCTGTTTCCCGACTTCAAGGATTTTATTGTCGGTGAGATTATCCGGGACGATCGAAGGAATGGAATTAATGTCGCATGCGGCAAAGAGATTGCGACAGACTTTGCCGAACAACTTAGGGAAAGACTCAACAGCGAACGCGATCCAATTCTGGTTAAGGCTTCGACAAATTATCTCATTTCGGGAAAACTGATTGCGCCATCAGACTTTGAGTCTTCAGATCATGTAAGAATTAGGCTTGACATACACCAGCTCCGACAGGATCGCAAATCCGACTATCTGAGTAGCGTGACTATACGGATCCGTACAGACACAATAGACCTCACAAGGTGCGATCCCGAGCCCAGAAAATTTGAGTTCGCCAAGGCCGCAGCATACAGCTCAGAATACTTCCAGGGCGCTTCGCTCGAAAGGGCCGCCAAGGCCCTTGCTCGCGCCAGACTCATCGAAGAGTCCCTATATTGCCAAACTCCGAATGACAGTGACGCCTGCGAGCGCTTCGGCGAATCCCTTCCAGCCAGCGTCGTCTCGATTAAGGATGCCGAAAGAGCGTACAAGGTTTTTGAGTTGGCGGTTGTCGCGAATGAGAAAGAGAAGGAGAAGGAGAAGGGCATTAAATCCGGTGTCGAAAAGATCAGCCTCGCACTCAGTGGGAACGTGAAAAAGCTGGGCAAGCAACGCATAAAGGTCCTTGACTGGACGGAAGATTACCAGACCTGCCCGCAAGGTGGGGAACAGGTGGCGCGAAACTGCGATAGCGTGACGTTCGGTATTCGCAATACTCATGATCGAGAGGTGTATATTTCGATATTCGCCTGGTGGTCGGATGATCGAATCACTCGGCTGCTACCATCGGATATTTTGGATTACCAGCTCGCTCCAGGGGACTTATTGAGCATCCCGAAGAACGAGAACGAACGCATCTCGTTCTTCCTTAATCGCGACGAAACGAAGGATTTCGGGGCTCTCTTTGTTCTCGCGAGCAACAGCTCTCTGAATTTGGATGTCGAAAGAAACGTCAACTGCAAAGGCGATTCCTACCGGGAATTGACGACCTGTCTGAATAAAACGCTGCGATTGCGTGCGGACAACTTCTGCCAATCCGATTCGATCATCGATCTATCGCCTTGTCGCAACGGAATTCAGAGGTCGCGATCCGAGCTCCATTGCAGCGGCAAATCTCGCCTTACCGAAAACGTAAAGATATGCATGGAAGCGGGCGACGATTACCAAACCGGCGTCAGCTTTCCCACATTCTTCAACATGGTGGCGGCAAAGATAGATTCCTTGGGCAGGGAGGCGATCTCTATGAAGGTTCTCCCCTATCGTCTCCACGGCAATTAACGGAAGGGAATTTTTCAGTTCTTCGCATAAAGCCGAGGGACCGACACTTGCAGTGGCTAACGACCGGTCGGCGCAAGGAGCGGCAGCGGCTTAATCTACGGTTGAGAGAATTTCGAACGTAATTTAAGCTCATGATTGGAAGAGAAGCGGATGGGTTACTAGTATGACGTTCAAGTCAGGTCCAAGGCCGAAAATACGGTCAATGGCGGCAATTGCAATTTCAGTCGCACTGGTTGCCGGCTGCGCCCGCTACAATGAACTAAGCTGCTCTGTCGGCAAGGTAACTGGGAATCCGAACCCAGAACGCTGCGGGGAAAACCGCGTCGTGACCGCACATTCGGGCGCCGGCGCCTCGGAAGATAATGAAACGAAAAATACGGCAACGCCGACAACGGGGTCGATGGCCGATACGCCGAAAAAGGTGCCGTCGATGGGTGGGTCTGGTTCAACGAAAAAAAGTACCCCGTCGGCGCCCACCTTGAGCAAGCCGGGGAAAAAAGGTTCCGCCAGCGGTCGGGAGATGCCACGACGAACCCCGATAGAACGGAAGCCGCCAGCATATAAGCCAGCAACCCAAATCCCAAGAATATTGAACCCGATATCCCCGAAGTCGGCACAGCTGAAGCCGAATCCGCCTAAGCCCAAACTTCTTGTTCAATGGGATTCCGCACGCAGTTCCAAGCGTGCGAGAAACGAATTTACGAACAACCAACCGATCTATCATATCGACATTTCCAGGGATGGAGGCAAACTCGTTTTTGCCGATGACAATAATATTCGATTGCTCGACCTGACTGCTGACAGCGAGCCAAAACAAATTTATGACGGTCTCGCGACCACAGGTCTGTGGATCTCGCCAAGTGGCTTGTGGGTCGTCGCGCAGACGCCAAAACGCGCGCTGGTATGGCCCGCAAAGGCATCTCCACGTCCTCAAGAACTCCATCACGAAGGCCGCCCGGTGATAGCCGTGGCGGTCTCTCCCACAGAAGAACTAGTCGCAACGGGCGACGAGACGGGCCAAATCCGCATTTGGAACGACTTTACCGGATCGAAGAACGCCTATCGCCAGCATCGCTTGGAAAAATCCGATGAGATAAAACGCATTCTATTTTCGCAAGATGGCAGAAAGCTCCTCGTAGCGACCCGAACGGGGAAGGTTCATGTTCTTGGAGTCGATTTCAAGAATTTGCACCGTTACGTTCTCGAGCCGCACGTACATCTGCTCGCAATGGCTAGCGATGCGAGCTATTTCCTGACCGGAAACGACGCCGGAACCGTCCGCCTCTGGCGTGAAGGCGACGCAACCGGGGCAGCCACATTGCTGGACCACATTGGACCGGTCCCGCAAATTGCGATCTCGCCGGACGATGAGCGAATTACGGCGATCGACCATACCGGCCGGTTGACGATTTGGGACTCCAAAGGCCGCCGGACCGGGTCGAAGAAAACCGACATCGGCGAAGCGTCAATCTTGAGATTTTCTCCAAGAATCGGTCGCTGGCTGCTCGTCGGCGCGGAACAGACCGGCCTCGTCCTGCTGGATACCTGGCATGATGGCGAACCGACCCCGCCTGAGAACTGGGCGAGGCGGCCGCTTTTAAAACTTGCTGGAACGCCTACATCGGTCGCCTTTTCGGGAAATGGCTCAAAACTGGCCACAGCCGATACGTCGGGAACCGCACGCGTATGGAATACCTGGACGATTTCTAAGCCGAACCTCGCCCTGCTGAAACAGGTTCCAATATATGCTGAGTTTCTCCTGAAAGGGGAAAATGTCGGAAAACGACCCGGCGAGGATTCCGACGCCTATAAAGAACGCCAGAACGAAAGTGCGATCCGTAGCTACGCCAACGCAATGGACCACGTTTTTGGAGGGCTGGCGCACGAAGTTTCACGCGACGCAAACGATACGTACACCATCGAGCTACGCCCACTGGCTGGAAAATTTCCGGCCCCTCGCATCGAAATCCGGAAAAATTTCGGCGCTGACGGCGCCAGACGCGAAGCGTTCGGAAAAGAGTTGCGGAACGCCGTACCCGCAGCCGTGATCGAAATCTCTCCGGATTTCAGGGACGCCGCAATTAAGAAATCGCACATCACGCTCGCCGACGGCCGCCGATTCGATTCGGAAGGTCGCGAGACCGAAATTAGTACACCGTCAAGACCGGAGCCCAGAAGGCCAAGGATGCCGCCGCCGCCCGTCGTGGCTCGCCCCATGCCCCCCCCGGACGTCGCTTCGCTGCCGAAGCTCGGTCAGGAGCCGGACCTGAAACTCCGAGAAGCGCTCGCCAGCATGCTCGAGGCCACACGAAACAACCCGGATCTTTTCATTCTCGCCTTTGGGATCCAAGAATATGAAAACTATATAAATGTCGAATACGCGGAACGTTCGGCAATCCGCGCCGCACACACGATAGCCCGGAAATTTGGCGTACCCCGTGAAAACACGACGCTGTTTCTCACCGGAGAAAGTAAGCATGAGGATGAACTCGAAGATTTGGGCCGCGTCATAAGTCCAGGAGCCCAAAAGCTCAAGAAACTCGACAATTTCATCGATCGGGTCGCAAAACGAAGCAAGGATGGTGGCGCACCCATCGTTTACCTGTACTACGCCGGCCATAGTGTCCTCTTCACCGAAAAGAACAGTGACAGACAAACAGTGCAAAAAAATTGGATAATTTACCCTCGGGACTTTGTTTATCCGCCGAAGAAGAGCGATAAAGAGTTTGGGGATATCTACGTGAGCGTCCGGTAAAGCAGCCCTGCCTATGATGACGTTGGACTGTTACGCTCAGGTTTGAGCGTAACGCCAGGGGAGCAGTTCGTCGATCCGATTGATTTTATGGTCGGCGATACAGGCTAGCGTGTCGGTTAGCCAGGCCTGCGGATCGACGCCATTGAGTTTTGCTGTCTCGATCAGCGTATAGGCGATGGCGGCTGATTTGCCGCCGGCCTCGGACCCCATGAAGAGATAATTCTTCCGCCCCAGGGCGATGGGCCGCATGGATCGCTCTGCGGTATTGTTGTCGAGTTCAAGAAAGCCGTGATCTAGATATGGTCGCAGCTTCTTCATGCGGGTCAGGGCGTAGCGAATAGCACCGGCTAAGGGTGATTTGCCGGATATCCGGGTCAATTGGGCATGCAGCCATGATTCCAGGTCGTCGAAGATTGGTTTTGATTGGCGCTGCCTGATCTTCACCCGTTGATCCGGCGATTGGCCCCGAACCTCCTTCTCGACGCCATAGAGTGTGGCGATACGTTTTATGGCTTCCTCGGCAATCGCCGATCCCTGAGCTTTGTGGATATCGACGAACTTGCGTCGGATATGGGCCATGCAGGCCACTTCCGTCACCTTGCCCGTGCGGTACAGGTCATTGAACCCCGCATAGCCATCGGCATGCATGAAGCCCGTGAAGTCCGCTAGATGTTCGCGCGGGCGAACGCCCTTCCTGTCGGACGAGAACTGATACCATGCGGCAGGATGCGCCTCTCCGGCCCAGGGTCGTTCATCGCGGACATAGGCCCAAAGCCGCGCGGTCCTGGTTTTACCGGAGCCTGGGGTCAGCATTTTTACCGGCGTATCATCGGCGAAGAGGGCCTGTCCCTTTAAAACATGGCGCGCGACGGCGTCCGCCAAAGGTTCCAACAGAGCCGTGGATTTGCCAACCCAATCGGCCAGGGTGGAGCGGTCCAGATCGATCCCCTCGCGCTGGAATATCTGACTTTGCCGGTACAAAGGCGAATGATCGGCGTACTTGTTGACCAGCACATGGGCCAGTAGGCCAGGACCGGGCCGCCCGTGCTCAATCGGCCGCGACGGCAGGGCTGCCTGATGGAACGTCTCACAGCAGGTGCAGGCCATGCGCGGGCGAACAATCCGGTTCACGACAAAACGTCCGGGGACATATTCCAGTTCCTCGGTGACATCGTCGCCAAGCGTTTTGAGCGCACCGCCGCATTCCCCACAGGCATCGCCCGGCGACAGTGTTGTCTCGTTGCGTGGGAGATGACCGGGCAGCGGTTTACGTTTGGGCTTGTCTTTTGGCGCTGCAGATTGATCTGCATTTGCATCGTCTGACGCGGGCTCCTGCGCGGACGCCGCAATCTCTTCGTCTTCCAGCGTCAACGCCAGTTGATCCAGAGCCTCCGAGCGCGACCCGAAGCGATGCTGGCGCATCCCGGCCAATTGGTGTTGGAGCTTCTCGATCAACACCGCCTGTGACTTCACTTCCGACGCCAGCGATGCCACCAGACCTTTTAATGCGGCAGGTTCATTCGGGAGGTTCTCAGCGTCGTCGAGCATGCCGGCAATCTATCAGCCGCCACCCCGCATGGGAATCCCCGGAAATTGACAACCCTTTGCTGTGAAACGACTTTACCCAGCCGTCAGGGGACGCCACGTTCGTTGTGGTATGCGCCAATCAATCCCTTCCAGCAGCATCGCCAATTGAGCCGGGGTCAGCGCAACCTTGCCCGCTTTCGCAGACGGCCAGACAAACCGTCCCTTCTCCAGACGCTTCGAGAACAGACATGCCCCTTGCCCGTCCCACCAGATCACCTTGATCAGATCGCCACGGCGACCCCGGAAGACGAACAGATGACCGCAATACGGCGCCGCCTTTAGAACCTTCTCTGTTTGCGCTGACAGCCCATTGAACCCCTTACGCATGTCCGTCACGCCGGCCGCAAGCCAAACCTTCGTGTTCGTGGGAACCGGGATCATCCCGACAAGCACCGGAGCAGACGTACGAGCGCTTCGGGATCGTAAGGGCCGCTAATGCTCAAGCGATGACCTCCGGCAAGCGTGACCTCGATCTTGCCTTCGTCACCAACAGGGCGCTCGGCTTCGTGCTCGACGTGACGCGCAATCTCAACCGGCAGGAAACAGGCGGCGTCATCGACCGTGTCACTTCTCGCAAACCGGGGATCTTTCAGCCAGTTGAAAACCTGATTGGCGTTCACATTGTAGCGCCGTGCAACCTGTGAAACCGAAACGCCCGCAAACCGCGTCTGTGCGCAAATCATCCGCTTCTCGTCTGCACTCCAGCGCCGACGCTTGCCCCGCTTCGCCACATCCTGATCCCCGTTAGTGTCCACCTAAACAAGTGGACACTAAACCTCACTTCTTCTGCACGGCAGAGCGGTCAGGCCGGACGCTTACCTCGAAACAAGCGGACGGACAGTTCATCGACAACTCCCCGAGCATGCTCAACGTGGCGGTTTCGCGGGCCAGGGACAGTTTTCTCGTCTTTGGCGATATGGATGTGTTCTCTACAGCTGCGGCTGGGACACCACGGGCACTGCTGGCACGCTTCCTGTTTTCTTCCCCAGACAATGCGTTGGAATTCGAGGTCGCGCCACGCGAGGATTTAGTGCTGCACTCCGGGCAACTGATTACTCTTCGCGATGCGGCCGAGCACGATGCTTTCCTGCTGAACGCGCTTGGCAAAAGGTCGGCGAAATACATGATCGTCAGCCCATGGGTCACCGTCCCGACTATGAAGCGCGCCGGGCTTCTGGACGCCCTTCGCGCTGCCGCTAAGCGGGGCGCGGAGATTGACATCTATGTAGATCCTGCCTTCAACCAGAAACAAACGCAGGAGGGGTTGACATATCTCGAAGCTGCGGAGACCGCTTTTAAGGAGATAGGTGTCACACTGCGCAAAGTGCGCCAGCTTCATAGCAAGATTGTCGCGGTGGATGACACTCTGCTTTGCATTGGGTCTTTCAATTGGCTCTCTGCCAGCCGTGTCGGGAAATATGTAAGCGTCCGGCCTGACCGCTCTGCCGTGCAGAAGAAGTGAGGTTTAGTGTCCACTTGTTTAGGTGGACACTAACGGGGATCAGGATGTGGCGAAGCGGGGCAAGCGTCGGCGCTGGAGTGCAGACGAGAAGCGGATGATTTGCGCACAGACGCGGTTTGCGGGCGTTTCGGTTTCACAGGTTGCACGGCGCTACAATGTGAACGCCAATCAGGTTTTCAACTGGCTGAAAGATCCCCGGTTTGCGGGAAGTGACACGGTCGATGACGCCGCCTGTTTCCTGCCGGTTGAGATTGCGCGTCACGTCGAGCACGAAGCCGAGCGCCCTGTTGGTGACGAAGGCAAGATCGAGGTCACGCTTGCCGGAGGTCATCGCTTGAGCATTAGCGGCCCTTACGATCCCGAAGCGCTCGTACGTCTGCTCCGGTGCTTGTCGGGATGATCCCGGTTCCCACGAACACGAAGGTTTGGCTTGCGGCCGGCGTGACGGACATGCGTAAGGGGTTCAATGGGCTGTCAGCGCAAACAGAGAAGGTTCTAAAGGCGGCGCCGTATTGCGGTCATCTGTTCGTCTTCCGGGGTCGCCGTGGCGATCTGATCAAGGTGATCTGGTGGGACGGGCAAGGGGCATGTCTGTTCTCGAAGCGTCTGGAGAAGGGACGGTTTGTCTGGCCGTCTGCGAAAGCGGGCAAGGTTGCGCTGACCCCGGCTCAATTGGCGATGCTGCTGGAAGGGATTGATTGGCGCATACCACAACGAACGTGGCGTCCCCTGACGGCTGGGTAAAGTCGTTTCACAGCAAAGGGTTGTCAATTTCCGGGGATTCCCATGCGGGGTGGCGGCTGATAGATTGCCGGCATGCTCGACGACGCTGAGAACCTCCCGAATGAACCTGCCGCATTAAAAGGTCTGGTGGCATCGCTGGCGTCGGAAGTGAAGTCACAGGCGGTGTTGATCGAGAAGCTCCAACACCAATTGGCCGGGATGCGCCAGCATCGCTTCGGGTCGCGCTCGGAGGCTCTGGATCAACTGGCGTTGACGCTGGAAGACGAAGAGATTGCGGCGTCCGCGCAGGAGCCCGCGTCAGACGATGCAAATGCAGATCAATCTGCAGCGCCAAAAGACAAGCCCAAACGTAAACCGCTGCCCGGTCATCTCCCACGCAACGAGACAACACTGTCGCCGGGCGATGCCTGTGGGGAATGCGGCGGTGCGCTCAAAACGCTTGGCGACGATGTCACCGAGGAACTGGAATATGTCCCCGGACGTTTTGTCGTGAACCGGATTGTTCGCCCGCGCATGGCCTGCACCTGCTGTGAGACGTTCCATCAGGCAGCCCTGCCGTCGCGGCCGATTGAGCACGGGCGGCCCGGTCCTGGCCTACTGGCCCATGTGCTGGTCAACAAGTACGCCGATCATTCGCCTTTGTACCGGCAAAGTCAGATATTCCAGCGCGAGGGGATCGATCTGGACCGCTCCACCCTGGCCGATTGGGTTGGCAAATCCACGGCTCTGTTGGAACCTTTGGCGGACGCCGTCGCGCGCCATGTTTTAAAGGGACAGGCCCTCTTCGCCGATGATACGCCGGTAAAAATGCTGACCCCAGGCTCCGGTAAAACCAGGACCGCGCGGCTTTGGGCCTATGTCCGCGATGAACGACCCTGGGCCGGAGAGGCGCATCCTGCCGCATGGTATCAGTTCTCGTCCGACAGGAAGGGCGTTCGCCCGCGCGAACATCTAGCGGACTTCACGGGCTTCATGCATGCCGATGGCTATGCGGGGTTCAATGACCTGTACCGCACGGGCAAGGTGACGGAAGTGGCCTGCATGGCCCATATCCGACGCAAGTTCGTCGATATCCACAAAGCTCAGGGATCGGCGATTGCCGAGGAAGCCATAAAACGTATCGCCACACTCTATGGCGTCGAGAAGGAGGTTCGGGGCCAATCGCCGGATCAACGGGTGAAGATCAGGCAGCGCCAATCAAAACCAATCTTCGACGACCTGGAATCATGGCTGCATGCCCAATTGACCCGGATATCCGGCAAATCACCCTTAGCCGGTGCTATTCGCTACGCCCTGACCCGCATGAAGAAGCTGCGACCATATCTAGATCACGGCTTTCTTGAACTCGACAACAATACCGCAGAGCGATCCATGCGGCCCATCGCCCTGGGGCGGAAGAATTATCTCTTCATGGGGTCCGAGGCCGGCGGCAAATCAGCCGCCATCGCCTATACGCTGATCGAGACAGCAAAACTCAATGGCGTCGATCCGCAGGCCTGGCTAACCGACACGCTAGCCTGTATCGCCGACCATAAAATCAATCGGATCGACGAACTGCTCCCCTGGCGTTACGCTCAAACCTGAGCGTAACAGTCCAACGTCATCATAGGCAGGGCTGCTTTACCGGACGCTCACGAAGAAACTGCGCATCCACAGATAGCGGTGCGCCTGTTGTTTGAGAGTCGGGTGCCCTTTCGGCAACAGGAAGTTTCGGGTTCGATGGACAATGCGGATGACGATGGAAAGAACGCCGCCGATCCAGCCCATGATCGCGTAGTCACCACCCCACAGGAGCCCAAGGCCGATAAATAAGACCGATTGGCTGATGCCGGTGATCACCGTGTCCAGATCTTGCCCGAACTGGCTGACCTTGCCGGTGTATCGAGCAACCGGTCCGTCCAGGTAGTCAAGCCAACGCCCGAAATAGAAGATGATGGCGCCGAGGAGCATCATGACGTACCCGCCTTGGGCCATGATGAGCGCGCCCGGAATGCTGATAGCGGACAAGGCGGTAACCTGATTGGCGGTCAGATAAGTTGAGACTAGCGGTGCGAACCGGTTGCCAAGCCTTTCTTCGATGAATGAGACGAAGGTCAAGGCGTCGTGAAAGCATTGTCGCATAATGGGTTTCGACTTTTTTCGCGAACGCTGGTGAACCGGCAAAGCGTGTTACCGATTATTCGGCAGCGGTCGGCGCTATTTGTCTAATTTTTTTAAAAAGGGCAATCGCAAACCCTCAACACGGGTATTTTTCGAAGTTGCATTCGCTGATCGAATATCTTTTTTTTATAGACGCATTCGTATCGATTACCAGTTAAATAAGAGCACTAATAACGAACAGGCGGGAACAAATCCGTCACTCAGGGAGGTCGCGTGCCGGACACGCCAGTGGAAAATGTGGCTGAAGGCGCAGAGAAGCCAACCGCCGCGCTTGATACGGGCGCGGCGTGTCTGGTTCTGCTGTTGCGGTTTTTCGGCATGCCGGGGGACGCGGATCAGTTGCGGCACGAATTCGCGCAGCGCGGACAGGCGTTGGATGCGGATACGTTGGTGCGGGCGGCGCGTCGCCTGGGGTTGAAGGCGCGAACGGTTAAAAGCAACTGGGGCCGGTTCGCCAAGACACAATTGCCGGCGATCGCCGAGGCCAAGGATGGCGGCTTCTGCATTCTGGCCCAAGTCGAGGGCGACAAGGCACTGATCCAGGATCCGGCAGTCGGGCGGCCGGAGGCGCTGGAGCGGGCGGCGTTCGAGGAACGCTGGTCGGGCCGGCTGGTGCTGGTGACGCGCCGGCATTCCGTGCTGGGCAAG
The DNA here is from genome assembly GCA_012103325.1 of Alphaproteobacteria bacterium. Classification (GTDB taxonomy): domain Bacteria; phylum Pseudomonadota; class Alphaproteobacteria; order UBA8366. Next base: position 418,987 of record WLWY01000006.1, on the reverse strand, counting down.
GGCGGCTCGTTCGATATCAGCTGGTTCATCCCCGCATTGGTGCGCTACAAGCGTCTGTTCGCTGAAGTGTTGATCGCGTCGTTCTTTCTGCAGATATTCGCGCTGATCACACCACTGTTCTTTCAGGTCGTAATCGACAAAGTGTTGGTGCATCGTGGATTGACCACGTTGGATGTGCTGGTCTTCGGATTGATCACGGTCTCGATCTTCGAGGTCATACTCGGCGCCCTGCGAACCTTTATCTTTTCGCACACCACGAGCCGCGTCGACGTGGAGCTGGGCGCGCGGCTGTTCCGTCACTTGGTCGATCTGCCGATGGCCTATTTCCAGGCCAGGCGTACCGGCGACTCGGTGGCCCGCGTGCGCGAGTTGGAGAATATCCGCAACTTCGTCACCGGTTCCGCGCTGACGTTGGTCATCGACCTGTTCTTCACCTTCGTTTTCTTGATTGTGATGTGGCAGTTCAGCCCGATGCTGACCCTGATCGTGATCGCCTCGATCCCGTGCTATGTGATCCTCGCGGTGTTCGTAACGCCGATCCTGCGTCGCCGGCTGGAGGAGAAGTTCCAGCGCGGTGCGGAGAACCAGGCGTTCCTGGTGGAAGCCGTCAGCGGCGTGGAGACGCTGAAGGCAATGGCGGTCGAGCCGGAGATGCAGCGCCGTTGGGAGGAGCAGCTGGCGGGCTATGTGCGGGCGTCGTTTCGGTCGAACAACCTGAACAATGTCGCCGGACAGGTCGCCCAGCTGATCAACAAGATCACCGTTGGGCTTACGCTTTATATCGGCGCCAAGGCGGCGATCAGCGGCGACCTGACGGTCGGGCAGCTGGTCGCCTTCAACATGCTGGCGGGCCGGGTCAGCGGGCCGGTGCTGCGTATCGCCTCGCTGTGGCAGGACTTCCAGCAGGCCCGCATCTCGATCCAAAGGCTGGGCGATATCCTGAACGCGCCGACGGAACCCTCCTACAACCCCAACCGCGGGACACTGCCGGCGATTAAAGGGCAAATCCGCTTCGACGGCGTGACCTTCCGCTATATCCCGGACGGGCCGGAAGTGTTGCGCCGTGTCGATCTCGACATCAAGGCCGGCGAGGTGATCGGCATCGTCGGCCCGTCCGGTTCGGGCAAGAGCACCTTGGCCAAGCTGGTTCAGCGTATGTTTGTGCCGGAAAGTGGGCGGGTGCTGATCGACGGCGTCGATCTGGCGATGGTGGATACCGCCTGGCTGCGCCGTCAGGTCGGCGTCGTGCTGCAGGAGAACGTGCTGTTCAATCGCACGGTACGCGACAACATCGCACTCGCCGACCCCGGCATGCCGATGCCCCATGTGGTGCACGCAGCGCAGCTGGCCGGGGCGCATGAATTCATTCTGGCCCTGCCGGATGGTTACGACACGATCCTGGGCGAACGCGGCGGCTCGCTGTCCGGCGGGCAGCGCCAGCGCGTGGCGATTGCCCGGGCTCTGGCGACCAACCCGCGTATCTTGATCTTCGATGAGGCCACCAGCGCGCTTGATTACGAGTCGGAGTTCGAAATCCAGAAGAACATGGCGCAGATCTGTCGGGACCGTACGGTGCTGATCGTGGCGCACCGCCTGTCCACCGTGCGCCGGTCGCATCGCATCGTCACGGTTGAGGAAGGCCAGATCGTCGAATCCGGCAGCCACGAGGAATTGCTGCAGAGCGGCGGGCGCTATGCGCGGCTTTACAAGCTGCAAGGGGGCGAGGTCGATGCCGCCGAGTAACGCCAAGGTGCTGGCGACCTCGGCGGACCAGGATGTGGAGGCCCGGGCCGAGACGGCAACGCCGCGCAGCAAGGACGAGTTGGAATTCCTGCCGGCGGCGATCGAGATCCTGGAGTCGCCAGCCTCGCCGGCGGCGCGGGCGGTGGCGCTGACCCTGGCGGCGTTCTTCACCATCGCGATCCTCTGGTCGATCATCGGCCACGTCGACGTGGTCGCGGTGGCGCAGGGGCGCATCGTGCCGACCGGCGGGGTGCAGACGATCCAGCCGCTGGAGATCGGCGTGGTGCGCGCGATCCATGTGCGCGACGGACAGGTGGTTAAAAAGGGCGACAAGCTGATCGAACTCGACCCGACGGAAAGCGAGGTCGACAAGGAACAGATGGTGCGCGAGCGCATGGCGGCACTGGTCGATCTGGCGCGGCTCGAGGCGCTGCTGCGGGCGCTGTTTGGAAAAGAGCCGAACTTTGCGGCCCCGAAGGGTGTCGACCGGGCGCTGTTGGCGCTGCACCGGCAACGGCTGCGCAGCGATATCTTCGCCCATCAGGCGCAGCTCGCCTCGTTCGAAGGCGAGTTCGCGCGCCGCGTCGCCGACCGGGAGGCGATCAAGGCGGAAATCGCCAAGCTGAAGGCCACCATCCCGCTGGTCGAGGAACGCGACACGGCGCTGAAGGCGTTAACCGAGAAAGGCAACGCACCGCGACGGCTGTGGCTCGAGGTGCGCCAGACCTTGATCGAGCAGCGCCAGAACACCGTCATCCAGCGCCACCGCCTGGCCGAATCCGAGGCTGGTTTGATCAGCGCGCAGAAGGAACACCGCAAGATCGAGGCGGAGGCGCGGCGCGACGCGCTGGCGGAGATGGTCGAGGCCAAGGACAAGGCGGTTGCCGCCGATCTTGCGTTGCGCAAGGCATTGCAGCGCGAGACCTTGCGCCATCTGATCGCGCCGGTCGACGGTACGGTGCAGCAGCTTGAAATTCACACGGTGGGCGGCGTCGTCACGCCGGCGCAGCCGCTGATGGTGCTCGTCCCCGCCGACGCGCCGCTGGAGATCGAGGCCATGGTGCTGAACAAGGACAAGGGCTTCGTCGAAGCGGGCCAGGTGGTCGAGATCAAGATCGAAAGCTTCCCCTTCACCAAATACGGCACCATCGACGGCGTCCTGAAACACATGTCGGGCGATGCCATCATCGACGAGGAACTGGGTCCGGTCTACGCCTCCCGCGTCGCCATGGACCGCGCAACGATCACCGTCGACGGCGAAGACACCCCGCTCGGACCAGGCATGGCGGTGACGGTGGAGATCAAGACCGGCAAGCGCCGCGTCATCGAATACGTCATCTCGCCGCTGCTCCGATATAAGGATGAGAGTTTGAGGGAGCGGTGAACACTGTACTTTGCCAAACAGACACAGGAACTAGCAAAACATCCACAAATGAGACGACCGTATGCTAGGAGCAACAACAACTATTGGCGATTCGTTGTATGACTAGGACCTCAGACGAAAGTGCCGATCACGCTGCGTCACCTGTTCGCTTAAATTGTGAACCAATTGAGAAGCGATTAGAACGCGCGATGGGCCGCATCGCTGCGTTGATGGAAATAGATTTGCCTCGTGCGGGCCGCGCGGCGATGGGTTTGGCACGACGTTTCCCTGAGAATTACGACGTGTTGATGTTTCGCGGTCTTGTCAACATGCGGATGCGCCGCCACGATCTGGCATTGAACGCCTTAAAACAAGCGGCGCAACTGAAGCCCAACAACCACTACGTTCACTTCAACATTGGCCTGTGTTTGCTACGTGCGCATCGGCTGGACCCAGCCCTGCAATCTTTTAAGAAGGCATCCCGGCACGCACCGCGGGACGTTTATATAGCACATGTACTCATGGCTATCTGTCACCACCGCCTGGGTAAACCAAGGGACGCTGTCCGAGTCTTGCGTCGCTTGGTGCTGCGGAGCCCTAATATCACTCACATCCGATACTGCCTGATACTTGCGTTGCGGGATGTGAATGCTCATGAAGAAGCCGACCGGCATGCACGAACATTATCGGCGCTTCTCGATGCCGACTTTAGGATTCGGCGAAGGTTTCTACACTTTTTTCAGACCTATGATCATGCCGCATGGGACATCGTCGACAATAAGGTATCCTTGCATCGGCTCATCCGACAGCACAGTGCGACGGTTGATCGGGAGAATGTTTTGCAGGTTCCCGACGGGTACGTCATGCCGGGCGACTATGAAGCGTTGAACGCCACGCACCGGGAGAATCCATCTGTTTGGATAGTGAAGCCCGAAAACTTGCACACCGGGCAAGGCATTCGGCTAATCGATAACCCGAAGGACGCACCGCGGAAGCCCGGATGGCTCGTTCAGCGGTATCTCGACAAACCCTTCCTCATTCACGGCAGAAAGGCGAATATCCGCCTGTGCGTCGTGTTCACCTCCTATGTTCCTCTGCGGGCTTATCTCTATCGCGGCGCGTCAGCACGGATTGCGCTGCAGGAGTACGAACCCGGGCCTGTCGATATCCAGAAGCTGGCTATGCATATAGATCAGCGGAGCCGGTTCGTATTGCCGGAATACGAGGATGAACTGGCGGAGACGGCAGCGCTGACAGGCAGCGAGTACAATCTCCTGCAGAATGCCGAACTGATGAAGATTATCGAGGCTGCGGGGCATGATACAGACAATTTGTGGCAGGATCTGACAGCGTTGGTGAAGACGTTGGTAAAGGTGATGGCAGCAGCCGGTATTTTTCGTGCGCAGGCTGTCCCCGGCTGCGCGCATGCATACTTTCCGAAGGTATTGTCGTTAGATATCTTCTTGGATGAGACTTTGCGGCCTTGGTTGGTGGAAGTTGAACGCAACTCCGCCAAGGGGCGTATGTTCGACGGACAGACGGGAGATAATCCTGTTTTCCGAGACCTCTTCGATCTGTTCATCTTTCCTTATCTAACGGCAGCGGATGCGCAGGACGACTCCTATAGAATATTCCGCGACTCAGAGGTTGAAAGGCGTCACTTCCATCGTCTTGAACACGACCGCTGCGGCCGATTCATGCCGCTGCATGAAGAACAGCCGGAAGGCGAGCCCATCGGGGCCAGCGATCCCGGCAATACGGTGACTGGATAGGAGCGGCTCAGGACTTCGGATTGGGAGCGTCACGTTTGCGGGCGGACGCGTCGAGGCTCCAACGGAAGAGTTCAACCGCGAAGAAAACACAACCCACTGCATTCCATGCGACTGAGCCGACAAACCAGACTTGTGCCGAGTCACAGGCGGCAAAAACGACGAGCCACCAAAAAGGCAGGCAGCCGAACGCATCGAACATCATGCGCGTCAGCGGGCGCCGGTTCGCCAGTGTTTTCAGGCTGGGGTGGCCGGGTGGTAGAAGGTATGGGCGCGTCTTGCTCATCACTCGGATCAACACGGACAGGGCTCCGCCAATCAGGCCGAGTATCTCGTAACCGCCGCCCCAATAGCGGCCCAACCCTATGAACAGAATCGCTTGTGCGATGGCAGTGATGACCGAGTCGAGATGCTGTCCGAATTCGCTGATGACGCCCGTATGACGGGCAACGGGCCCGTCCAGGAAGTCGAGCCAGCGTCCGAAATAGAACAGTATTGCGCCGCCCAGGATCATGCTGTAGCCGCCCTGCGCCATGACGAAGCTGCCGAGGATGCTGACGCTCGACAGCGCAGTCACCTGGTTCGCGGTCAGGTATTTCGAGACGGCTAGCGCGAGATACGCGCCACTTCGCGTCTCGAAGGTCGCGAGGAACTCGAACCCCTTGCTCAGATATCCAAACACCAACCTATACGCGAAAAAGTTTTAGTAATCCGATGTAACCCAAAATGCCAGGGAGTTCAAACGATCTGTTTTTTTTGTGCCGGCGGTTCTTATTGCGACGCGCCGTCCGGTTGGCCGTGGATGAGCTCCACGCCTGACGCCGCGCTGCTGGAGATCGAGGCGATGGTGCTGAACAAGGACAAGGGCTTCGTCGAAGCGGGCCAGGTGGTCGAGATCAAGACCGGCAAGCGGCGGGTCATCGAATACGTGATCTCGCCGCTACTCCGATATAAGGATGAGAGTTTGCGGGAGCGGTGATCCAGACGCTCCGGCGGGCAATTCCCGGAATGCCTGTGGATAACTCAAACTAAAAAGTAAAAGTATTATCCAAAATTCAAAAAAAACTTGTAATTGTACTATTATACCTCTAGCGCCTACTGCTGCAATCAACTAGATTTTAACCATAACTCCGTTCAACTGAAAGCCGAGGCCACGGTTGAAACAAGGGTGGTAATGAGAATCATTTTGCGGGCGGCAAATATGTCGTAATGCGCAGGGCAGGGGCGTATGCGTATCGGAGGTAGCGATAGGTTTAGGAGCGGTGTTGCTCCCGCGAGGAGAAACGTTCAGCGCGCGGAATTCGAAGGCAACAAGGTCCCTTCGAGGCGCGCCGTTCCAGCAGACTTGCCGATAACGATAAAATTTTTTCGTAACCGGACTTCCCAGTTTCCTCAACTGGCCGAACGGGTCACAGTGGCTGCGCGAATGGCGTTCCCGCCGTTCGGCCCGTCCATGACTCCCTAGCAGAGGAAACCGAAACGATGGCCCGCAGAACAACCAAGCGAACTCCGAAGAAAAAGCCGACCAGCCCGGCGAACAAGGTCGAAGAGGCCAAGGCGGCGTTGGAAGCGGCGATGAAGGACGAAGCCGCCAAACTTTCCGCACCGCCGCGGCAGCTCGACAAGGTCGGCATTCTTGGCCACGTCACGTGGCTGATGACACAGTCGCCGCTTCATCGCCACTTGTTCGTCACCGACTTGGAATGGCTGGTTATGCCGGCGCTGGCGCTGAACCAGTTCCGCATCTGGCACGGCTCGGCCCAACAGGCCGCCGGCATTCCTGCGTCGCAAGTCCAAGGGGGAAGCATGCCTATTGGCTTTGCCAGCTGGGCCTATCTCGATGAAGAGGCAGAAGCGCGTATCAAGCAGGGCATTAAACAACTCCGCGCCACGGACTGGAAGGCCGGCGACTCCCTGTGGCTAATCGACTTGATTATGCCGTTCGGCGGTATGGAAAAAGCGGTGCAGGAGCTGAAACGAGCCGTGTTCAAGGATAAAGTGGTTAAATCGCTACAGCCATCGCCAAGTGGCGAAGGTGTGGCTGTGGTGGAGTGGTAGAAATAAGGAATATCATCGAGCTAAAAAATACACACTGGAAAAGTATGTAAGTTTGATGGTTAAAAAATCAGTACCCGATTCAATTATGTGATGCAAAGCAACATGCAGGGAATTAAATGCGAGTCGTCATGACGCTTTTGGTAACCGTGATTCTTTCCGGATGTCAGTTCGCAACTGTTTCAAAATCTTCCCATAGTAACAGTGAGGAGTTCGAACGGCTTTGCAGAGAAGAATCAGGATTAAAAATTTATGAAACAGTAAGGAATGTCGAAGGTGTAATGGATTCTGTTTTCGATGAGTTTTGCGTTCTTTGTGAGGACGGCCTTTTCTGGTATGGGTACAAGTTCATTGAATTTGTAGTGTTGCCAGGACAGACAAAGGATAATTTAGCGTATAAACCTGGCCTGCATCGCTACACATTGGAAAATGTGGATCACCCAAACTGTAAACCGTTTGTAAATAAATACAAAAACACTGTCAAAAGCTACCTTGGCCTTCCTTCGAAATTTGATAACAGTTGTATAGCAAGTAAGAAAGTAAAAAATTCGAATGCAATGTATAAAGTTATAAGAGTAACCGCTGAAAACTGGAACAATCCAAGACCGGGTGAAATATTGGAGACATCAATGATATTTTCCGATTCTGGGGAAACGAAAATTTACGCACGTGATAGACTGTTTAAGTATGTTCCGATTGATGGGAAAAAAGATGCATTCAGAGGTAAGTATATTGCAAAAATTTGTCCTAGTGTAGATAAAACAAGAAAACCTTCTGAGGTATTAAAAATAGTATTCAATCCAAATTAATTGGTAAAAAGAGGATGGGGGAAAATATGGATACGTCACTTAATTCGGTTTTCAATCAGCATCTCGCCATAATGTCTGGCGCTGTCTATGCGGACCTTCCATCAGGGACAAATGATCGATTTGATGTCGCTAGCCATATATCTAGCCGATTGCGAGATGACTTAAGCGCTTCAGAGATTGGCTTACTAGTTAATAACTACAGGGTTGTCGATTCTATCGTCGACCCAAGCGGTGTTTCCGCCGTATGGTGGAAAAATGGGGCAGGAAAAAGCTTTCTAGCAATTGACGGGCTCGATGCCCCAATTGGACACGGCTTTTTTCAAGGCGTGAAGGAAGGCATACGAGATATTAAGGCTGTTAGTGTCGGTAATCACAAATACCTAGGCATAGCGTCGAATCCACAGCAAGATGCACTTCAAAGGTTCTTTGAGCGCGTAACCGCTGACGGCTCTAAGGTTACGCTGGTCGGCCATTCTCTTGGATATAATAATGCGCTAGAGCTTTTGTTAAATAACCCCAATTTGGTTGAGCAGGTTATAGGATTTAATGGAGTTAATTTGGGTGATGTTAGAATTGAAAATGGTGAGTTAGTACAGTACGTAGATCCAAGTCGTGTGACACATTTAGATGCGAGCTTTGATGATCCATTAAGAGAAGTTCTTGGACCTGCGCCCCAAAATGTCCTAAATTTTAGACTGAAGGGTGATGGATTACTTGGAAAATTCTCTGGGCAGGGAGATGGTGGCGAAATTGGAACGGTGGTCGAATATGAACTTCCGCCAGGTGTGAAGGGAGATCTGTTTGGAGTTACTGAGCACAGCATAACGACTATGATTTTAAGGTCAAAGGTGCCGGGAAAGGGAGTAATAATATTCGATTCACGGGGCCGCCGTGCCCAGATATCTGACGACTTGATACAATTGGTAAGCACAGATCCTTTGTCGGAATTATTTATATTTTCTGGCAAAGACGGAATTCAGTATGGCTCGAACAGCGAAGTAGAAGCCGGCATTAATTTTTCGGATGAAGCATTATTGGGTTTGCCAGATGGTATATTAGATGATGCCGAAGATTCTTTATTGGATTTATCCGTAGAGATACTGAAGGATGGCTCGGTTGTCGTGCCAGGTGGGGTAATTATTTACCCCGGCGACATCGCACTCCTTCCAAATGGCAATTTGATACTGGCCGACGGCACAGAGATCTTGCCGGGCGACTTATCGGGCTTGCCGGATGGCGATTTAGATGCGTCGGACGATTTGACCCCCGAGCAAATCGCCGGGATTCGAGATACCGCGTCTCGTCGTAGCGAAGGTGGCTTTTTTGGTCGGGCTCAACTTTCCGATGCCGACAAAGCCGAGGCAATTGGGGGGCGGCTCGGTGGGCTTCTTGCAACTGAGCTCTACCAGGCATTTGGTGGTGACAACGTTGCCATTCAGTTGGTTGTTGGTGCATTGGGAACGACGCTTGGCCAAGCGGCTGGTGTTGCTTTCAGTAACGATTTTGAAAATTTTGGAGACTTTAATTTCGGTGAAAATTTTGGCAGCAACCTCGCGGGGGCAGCTGCCGGATTCGCAGGAGGGTATCTTGGCGGAGAATTGGCGGAAGCGATTTTCGGCGATTCGGAACTTGCTATTAGTCTTGGCAGTGCGCTCGGGTCCGCAGTAGCGACCTCTGCTCTGACAGCGGCCGCAAGTAATCAGGCATTTGGACAGGCCTTTTCCTCTAATTTTTCATCTTCTGCGGGGGGAGCGATTGGTGGGGTAATCGGGACGTTTGCCGGTTCCCTTGTTTCCACGAAGCTTTTCGGTTTGGACAGCCCAAATGCGGTAAAGGGAGGTCAAATCGGAGCGGCGGTCGGCGCGGTTGTCGGGCAGGTCCTGCTGGCGTTCGCACCCATCATTGGCGCGATGATTGGAGCCTTCATCGGATCGATCCTCGGTTCCGCGATTGGCAGTTTGTTTGGCGGTCCGCAGACACCCTTGGCACAAACCACCGTGGAATTCCGGCATGATGTGGGAGCCTATGTCATTACTGATTCCGGTGACAGCGATGGCGGGAACGCTGCGGCGACGCTCCAGTTGGCGGCGGCGGCAAGGGACGCGCTGAACGGCTTAACGGAACTCATCGGTGGGCAGGTTGTCACCCCTGGGATCGCGGGACATTACGGCGAGAAATACTTCTTTTCGACTGGTGGCAACGAATTTCTGAGTAATCAATTTGACACGGCACAAGCCGCGATCGGCAATGGGGTCGCACGTCAGATTCGGGCTGCGCAGATTGAAGGCGGCGATCTGTATATGAAGCGGGCGCTCGCCAATTCGACGGCACTTACGCGCGAAGACCTGATTGACGATCTACAGACCGCCTCCGAATATGGATTATATCTCGATAACCAGGCTCTCTACGACGATGTCGTGGAGATTGGCGATGCCGATCAGTTGGCCGCGTTTGAAGCAATGTTGGCCCGGGCAACCGATGACAATGGTTTGGACCTGGACACCGCATCTGCGTCGGACAACTACAAACGGGCGGACGCGCCGGACGCCGCGGCGGTCTTGAGGCCGATCGCCGACATCTTTCACGACATTCTCGATTCCGACGGCAGCGCCGCTGCTTTCGCCGCCGTCGAAGCCCACACCGGTTTGGTGGTACTCGACTTGGCCGATGACGGGCTGGAACTGGTGGCCGCGGCAGACTCCGAGGCGCGCTTTGATATCGACAATGACGGCTTTCTGGAGCGGACCGGCTGGGTCGGCCCGACGGATGGCTTCCTGGTCATGGACCGCAATCGGGATGGCCGAATCAACGACGTTAGCGAGATGTTCTCGACCATCTCGCGCTTCAATCAGGGCGAGAGCGAGATACAGGCGCTTGGCTCGCTGGACACCTTCCGGCTCGGCGGCAACGGCGACAATATTCTGGATGCAAATGACGCGGGTTGGGAAGATTTGCGCATTTGGATCGACAGAAATCAGGATGGGCTCACAGATCTGGGTGAAGTACAGGCCTTGCATCGTGTGGGGATTGAGGCGATTAGCCTGATTAGCGAGGAAGCTGGCGGGTATCAGGCGGGAAATCTGGTCGACACGCGCAGTCAAGTGCTGCAGTTCGGACGCGACGACGCAGCGGTCGAGCTTCCAGAAGTTGGTGAGAACTTCTTTACCGCGGCCTACAGCGTGAGCTTTGGGCATGAGACGTTGGGGGTTGGCGATGCGGTCGAGGGTGGCGCCGGGTTCAACGGTATCGAGTTCGAGGGCGGCAATGGAATTCGGATAGTCGAGGGTCTGGAAGGCGTGGCGCTGGACGCCGATCCGGAAGTGGCCAGTTTCATCGTCGGCGGCGAGGGAGACGACACGCTAAGCGTTGCGGACGGTGCTGAAGGCGGCGCCATGCTTAATGGCGGAGCCGGTAACGATGTGCTGACCGGCGGCACGGACGACGACATTTTGGTGGGCGGCGAGGGTGTCGATACGTTCATTGGAGGGGCGGGCGACGATATTTTTGTCGTGGACGACGAGGATCTTGATGAACACGGCCGCTTAATTGACTTCGATCCAGGCGATGGATTCGATTTGCTTGTTCATGAGGGAGATACCGGTCTTACCCTGACGGCTAGCGACGGTGTTGAGGCGTTTGTTGGTGGTGCAGGAAACGACTCCTTTTCGGTATCCGGTGAAGTTGGCGTTGTTTTCAGCGGGGCAGGCGGTGACGATGTCGGTTTTGGCGCGAATGGTGACGATAAACTCGACGGTGTCGCCGGGGACGACAAACTAAGCGGCGGCGCTGGAGATGACATTATCATTGGTGGTGACGGCGCAGACGAGCTACGCGGTGGCGCTGGCGAAGATACCCTTTCTATTGATGCCGACGACACAGTAATCGAAGGTGGTGATGGAGCGGATACTGCCATTGTTACCGGGGTCGAGGGTGTGACGCTCGATCTTGGGGCAGCTGCGATCGAGACGGTGATCGGCGGTGTTGGTGACGATTATTTCACGGCCGGCGGTACAGTTTCAGTCGAATTGTCCGGCGGACAGGGCAACGACACGCTCGCCGGCGGCAGCGCGGGCGACACTTTGGACGGTGGGCTCGGCGCCGACACCGTCGACTACAGCGCCAGCGCGGCGGCAGTCTCCATCAACCTGCAGGACAGCGTGTTCTCCGGCGGCGATGCGACGGACGATGTGCTCACCTCGATCGAGAACGTCATCGGCTCCGATCACGTCGACACCTTGCGCGGCGATTTCCGCTCCAACGTTCTGGAAGGCGGCGGTGGCGGGGATCTGATCAATGGCGATGTCGGGTCCGATACCGCGTCCTACGCGGGTTCGCCCGCGGACGGGACGACCACCAATGGCGTGACGATCAATCTGGCGACGGGGACGGTCTCGGGCGCCGACGCGGCGGGCGATACGCTGGTCGGAATCGAGAATCTGCGCGGCTCGGCACATGACGACAGCCTGACCGGGGACGCGGGCGCGAACACGCTGGACGGTGGCTTCGGCGACGACGTGCTGACCGGCAACGGCAATGCCGGCGACACCTATATTTTTGGCCACGGCTACGGCGACGACACGGTCGTCCACAGCGGCATCGGCGGCACGGTGCGCTTCGCCGAGGACGTGCAAGCCAGCCATGTAACCTTCCAGCAGAGCGGTAACGATCTGCTGATCACGCTACTGCTGAGCGACGGGGAGACGGTTGTCAGCGACAATACCCTGACGGTGCAGGACTGGTACCTGACGGCGGCAACGGACCGGACCGCCTTCGCGCTGGCGGACGGAACCGCGGTGGCCGTAGCGGAAACGGTGTTCGCCGACGGCACGCTGACAACGTTGAACGCAACGGCGGCCGGGCAGCAGCTCGTCGGCACCGATGGGTTGGGCGAGACGCTGCTCGGCGCCGCGGGCAACGACGTCCTGGTCGGCGGCGGCGGCGGCGATCACCTGAATGGCAGCGGCGGCGACGACACCTATGTCTTCGGCAGCGGCGACGGTCTGCAAACCATCCACGATCACAACTTGTTCGATCTCGTACAGCCCTGGCAGATTTGGATCGATACCAGCCATTGGGAGTCCGATGATACGGGGGACTACTGGGTCGAGTCGGGCTATTATAGTGCGTCTACGCATACCAGCACGGCGCTGGGCGAAGGCGGCACGGACGTGCTGGAATTCGGACCGTCGATCAACGCGACGAATATCAAGGTCAATGTCAGCGGAAACAGTCTCGTCATCGGGCTGACCGATCCGGACAATCCCGTCGCCTTCAGCGCATTGACGGACAAGGTTACTCTTACCGACTGGTTTCTGCCGTCCCTGGTCGACGCCCAGATCTATCAAACCTGGGTCGATACCAGTAGCTGGCAACCCGACTCGACGAATGAAGGCCAGGACATGTGGGTCGTGTCGGGACATTACGGTAGTAGCTACAGCAACGTCACCATCGACACGCCGAACCGGATCGAGACGTTCCGGTTCATCGATGGCGGTGTGACGGAACTCGCGGTTCCGGACATTCTCAACCTGATCGGGTCCGACGAGGTCGAAGCCTTTACCTGGGCGGAAAGCGCACTGGAACTGGAACTGGAACTCGGCGCCGGCGACGACGTGGTAACGGCCGGCGACTATGTCGACTTCCTGGCCGGCGAGGCCGGCAACGATACGCTCGATGGCGCGGGCGGCAATAACGTTCTCGATGGCGGGGACGGCAACGACGTCCTGACCGCGGGCGACGGGGTCGACCTGCTGACCGGCGGGGACGGCAACGATGTCCTCGATAGCGGAGCGGAAGGCGATCTGCTGGACGGCGGCGCCGGCGACGATACGCTGACGGCCGGCGACGGCACCGATGTTCTGATCGGCGGCACGGGGAACGATACGTTCGACGGCGGTGACGGCCGGGATACAGCGAATTACGCCGAAGCGGCGGGCCGTGTCGTCGGTACCCTGTCAACCGGCAGCGGCACGCTGGAAACCGCGGGCACGATTACCGTGCTCGATGCCGACACCAGCACGCTGCTCGAGACCGATACGGTCAAGGGAATCGAGTCGTTCATAGGCTCGATCCACGACGACGATGTCACGGGCAATGCCGAGGACAACCGCCTCGACGGCGGCGAAGGCGACGATACGCTCAGCGGCGGAGCGGGCATCGATCTGTTGCGCGGCGACGGTGGCGATGACGATCTGTCCGGCGACGCCGGTAACGACCACCTCGTCGGCGGGCTCGGCGACGATACGGTGGATGGCGGCGCGGACAACGACCGGCTGCGCGGCAACGACGGCAACGATACCATCATCGGCGGCGCGGGCGCCGACATGCTGTTCGGCAATGACGGCGACGATGTGCTGGAAGATATCGGCGATGCCGATGTCGATGAGCTCGACGGCGGCAAGGGCGACGATATTCTGAAGGGCGATACGGGCGATATCTACCGCTTCGACGCCCGCGCAGGACACGACACGATCGATCATACGGGCGGCGCCGCGCGTGTGATCTTCGGGGCTGGGATTTATCTCGAGAATATTACCTTCCACAAGGCAGGCGATCTGGATTCTCAGGACGCAAATCCAAACGATTTGATCGTCAAGGTGAATACCGACGTTAAGGACGAATTGCGCGTTGTTGGCTGGTTCGGATTGACACCGCCAAATCTGAGCTTCGAGATGGCGGATGGCACATCCGTAACCGTTGCGCCGCAAATCGTCGAGATTGGCATTATTACGGGGACGGTTACGGGCACGGCCGGCGCTGACATGCTGGTGGGCGGCTCGCTCGTCGATACGCTGCTGGGCAACGGCGGCAACGATACGCTCGTGGGCGGCACCGGTAACGATGTGTTGCAGGGCGGCGCGGGGGATGATCTTTACCGCTTCGACGCTGGGTTCGGCAGCGACACGCTTACGGATTCAACTGGGACGACGACCGTCGAATTTGGTGCGGGTATCCTGTCCGGCGATATCGAATTCGAAGAGGTCAGCGGCGATCTAGTCGTAACGACAAGCGGTATCCCTGCCGGCGGTACCGCGACCGTAGCAGATACCTTGACGGTGGAAAACTGGAACGCCCTGACGACGAATTTCTTCATGGTGGATGGCGAACCGGTGTCGGTGGCGCTCTCGGACCTCGGGACTGCCAGCGGCGAAACGCTGACCGGAACAGCCGGCATGGACCGGTTAGTCGGGCTCGATGGCGCAGATACCCTGATTGGTGGCGATAGTACCGATATCCTCGTGGGGGGCGCTGGAGACGATACGCTGATCGGTGGCAGCGACACTGTGACCAGCGGCAGCGGTGTGGACATCTACCAATACGAGATTGGCGATGGCTTCGATGACATATTCGATGCTGGCGGGGCCGGTCGCGTGGTCTTCGGCGACGGTATCGCTCAGGACGATCTTGCGTTCGAGCGGGAAGCCGTGGACTCCGGCGGCACGCTAAACATTACCGAACATTTGATTGTCGAGGTTAAGGGCGTTCAGGCATTGCGGATCAACAACTGGTTCGCGTCGGTCCGCGAGAATCGGGTTTCCTTCCGGCTGAGCGATGGCGCTCCCGTCCATATGACGATTCTGCATCAAGGGTCGGCGAACGGTGAAACGATCATCGGCGACTCTTTCACCGACCACATTATTGGCGGGGCGGGTGACGACACGCTGCTGGCCGGCGCCGGCGACGATACGATCGACGGTGGTGACGGCGAAGACGTGATCGAAGGCACGGGACGTAGCGATACACTGATCGGCGGGGCCGGCGCTGACTATCTGAACGGCGGCCGGGGCAATGACTTGTATCTTTATGAGTCGGGTGACGGCGCGGACACCGTTTACGACGATTACAGTTACGTGACGGTGACGACGTCGGTTGCCTTAACGCCGGAGCATGTTGTCACAGATTATTACAATAGCGATGGTGACATTGAATCCTCGAAGACCGTTACCCATACCAGCGATTGGATCGAGTATGTCGAGGACCCGAACAGTGGCGACGTCGACAATCCGAACTTCATTCAAGTTCATCATATTCTTGACCGTGTCACGACGACGGTAACGCAAACTGTCCATTTGGAAGGTGGCGCTGGTGACGTCTTGCGATTTGGCGCCGGGATAAACAGCGCCAATTTGACGATCAAGGTCGATGGCAACGATATCGTTGTCGGTGTCGATGGCGATCCGGAAAATCCGACGACGTTTGGCTCCTTGACGGATACGATCACGATCAAGGACTGGCTTCTGTTTGATGACGGTATTGCCAAGCATAGAATTGAAAAATTCCAGTTCGATGATGGGTCCTTCCTGGACATCGCCGGGATTGCGGGGCGGTTTGGCACGGATGGCGCAGACACGATTGCTTGGACGGAATCGGCCTTAGCGATATCGGCCGGCGCCGGCGACGACGTGATTACCGGTAGTGAATTCGAGGATGCGATTAGCGGCGACGCTGGTGTGGATACGCTGACCGGCGGCGATGGCGACGATTCCCTGGATGGTGGCGATGGCGTCGATACGCTGCTTGGCGGATTGGGTAGCGATGTCCTGGAGGGCGGTGCTGGCGGGGACCTGCTTGATGGCGGCGAAGGATCGAACGTCGCGTCGTACAAGAATTCGGCGGAGGCGGTTACAATCGCGCTCACCGCTGCTCCAACCCTCACGCTTGGCACGAGCGCCGGTGGCGACGCGGTCGGCGATACGCTGGTTGGTATCGGCAATCTGGCTGGATCTGCCTATGACGATTTCCTGACCGGCAACGATGACGTCAACGTTCTGCTTGGCGACGCGGGCAATGACGTGCTGGCCGGCGGACTCGGCGGCGATTTCTTGTTTGGCGGACTCGGTGCTGACACGGCTTCCTACGTTGCTTCGGCTGCGGCCGTCGAGGTCAACTTGACGACCGGTATCGCGGTCGGCGGCGACGCGGAAGGCGACGTCCTCGGCGATATAGAGAATATCGATGGCTCGGCGCAGGCCGACATTCTGGTTGGCGATACGGAAAACAATTCCCTAGCGGGTAACGCCGGCGACGATCTGCTCTATGGTCTGACAGGCAACGATACGCTGGAAGGCGGAGTCGGTGCCGACACGCTGAACGGCGGCGCGGGCGTTGATACGGTTTCCTATGCGGGATCGAGCGCTGGCGTTACGGTCGATCTCTCCGCTGCGGGCACGATGAGTGGCGGGGATGCGGCGGGCGATACGCTGTCGAACTTCGAGAACATCGTGGGTTCGAGCCATGCCGATACATTGACCGGCGACGCCGGCAACAATGTGCTCATCGGTGGTGCTGGCGGCGACCTGCTGAATGGCGGCAGCGATGGAAATGATACGGTTTCCTACGAATCCGCGCTGCAAGGCATCACCGCGGACCTCGTGTCCGGCGGTTTGGGCGATGACGCGGCCGGCGACTCTTATACCAATATCGATAACGTCATCGGTTCAGGCTTTGATGACACCCTGGCTGGGGATGGCGCGGCCAACACACTGGAAGGCGGCGCCGGTGACGATACGCTGGACGGCAGGGGCGGTGTGGATACGGCGTCCTTCGAATCCGGGTTTGCGGGAGTCTCCGCAGATTTGGCGGCAACGACGGTCACTGCCGTTATGTCGGACGGGACCCTCACGGAAACCGATACGCTGTCGAATTTTGAGAATCTTTCAGGTTCGGCATTTGGCGATACGCTGCTCGGCGACGGTAACGTCAACGTTCTCTTCGGTTCCGGCGGCGATGATACGTTGGACGGTGTTGGTGGCGCGGACACTCTGGATGGCGGATCCGGTCAGGATACGCTGATCGCCGGTGCCGGCGACGACGTGCTCGATGGTGGTTCCGGTTTCGACCGCGCGGTGTTCGACGCGTCGGGTGGCGCGGTAACGATCTCGGTCTCTGTTGAGGGCGATGTCTCGGCGACAAACACGCTGACTGGAACAGATACCCTTATCGATATTGAACGCGTAGATGCGAGCGACAGCGCCGACGACCTGGATCTGAGTGGCCATGGCGCGGCTATCGACCTTTATGGGTTCGCTGGTAATGACACGCTGACTGGCGGCGATGGCAGCGACCTGCTGGTCGGTGGCGACGGAGACGATACGCTGACGGGCGGAGACGGCTTCGACCGGCTTATCGGCGGCAAAGGCTCGGACCTGTTCATCGTCGATGCGGACGACACGGTCGTGGGTGAAGGCTCGAACCTGGTTGTTTATTCGGAAGAATTCGGCGACTCGAGTTGGAGTAAGTATGAGTCGTCCGTCACAGCGGATGCGGCTATCGCGCCCGACGGTTCCGAAACAGCGGATTTGCTCACACCGGATGCATCAGGCAATGCGGACTTAAGCCTACTTCCCAGTCTGACCGAGACGGGAACGTATCAGTGGTCGATTTATCTTAAGAGTGCCGACGGCGGAACAGTCTCGACGCAATTGCTCGTGGCCGACAACACTAGCGGTTGGACGGTGCTGACCAGTGAATCGATTGACATAACGGGCGAATGGCAACGCTTCTCGGTATCGGCGGATATCGTCAACACCGGACAGCACTACTTCCGGCTTGGCAGCGAGAACACGCTTACCGAAGGCGAGAATGTTTACGTCTGGGGCGCACAGATTGAAGCAGGCAATGCGCTTGGCGACTACGTGAAGACCGAGGGCGCGGCGATCCTGCCGGATGCGGGGGTCGATCGTATCGAAAGTGCGGAATCGTTTGCCTTGCCGAATCGGGTCGATATTCTGGCGCTGACGGGTTCGGCGGACGTTTCGGCGACCGGCAACGCGGACGTCAACACACTAACCGGCAATACTGGCGCGAACGTTCTGTCCGGCCTTGGCGGCGGCGATACGCTACTCGGCGGCGACGGTGACGATACTCTGGCCGGCGGTACGGGCGCAGATTGGTTGGACGGTGGCGTTGGCCTGGACGTCGCTTCCTTTGCCGAAGCGAGTGCCGGCGTGACGGTGGATCTTTCCGCGGGCTCGACAATCACAGTAGCGGTCCCGAATGGGACGCTCAGCGAAACCGATACGCTTATTGGTGTCGAGGGTGTTTCGGGGTCGGGATTCGATGATGTCCTGACGGGCGACAGCGGGAACAATATTCTATATGGCGCCGCCGGTCATGATTCGCTGCTTGGCGGTGTTGGCGACGATACCTTGAGCGGCGGTGACGGCAGCGATGTTTTGACCGGTGGCGCCGGCGCTGATACGGCGGTCTTTACGGGCAGTGCGGCGGATTATACCGCCGTGTGGTCAGGCTCTACAGTGACAGTGACTGCGCTAACCGGCGGGGGCGGAGCGGATACGCTGACGGGAATCGAGACGCTTCAGTTCGACGATCACGGTATGGCAATCAGTGCGACCAATGCCGGTCCGGTTGCTGTTTCCGATTCTGCCGCAACGAACAAGGAGACTGCGATCAGCGGCGACGTCCTGAGTGGTGCCGGGGCGGATATCGATATCGACGGCGGCACACTTACCGTGACCGAGGTTGAAGGTGCGGCAGGCAATCTCGGCAATCAGATTACGCTGACATCGGGTGCCTTGCTGACACTGAACGGGAATGGGACGTTTGATTACGACCCGAACGGACAGTTCGATACCCTGGGCAACGGCGAGACAGATACCGACACCTTCACCTATACGATTTCGGATGGTCAAGGCGGTACGTCGAGTGCAACGGTCACGGTGACGGTTGGTTCCGTGAATTTTGCGCCGGAAGCGGTCGACGATGTCATTGCAGGAACTGAAGATACGATTGGGACGATCACGGCGGCGTCGTTGCTTGGCAACGATACCGACATGAACAACGACACGCTGACTCTGACAACGGTCCAGAACGCGGTGAATGGGACGGCGACGCTGGACGTGAATGGGGACGTTGTGTTCACGCCGAGCGCGAACTTTAACGGTGCGGCAACATTCGAGTACACGGCGGGTGATGGGAATGGGGCAGTATCGAGCGCGACGGTGACGGTAAACGTCGCCGCTGTGAATGACGCGCCTGTCGCATCGGATCAGAGCATCACGCTGAGCCCGAATAGCACCGGTGTTGGAACGCTGAGCGCGACTGACGTTGATAGTGGTCAGGCACAGTCCTATTCGATCTCTTCCGGACCTTCGGATGGTTTTGTGGATATGGGAACGGACGGGGTGTTCAGCTACCGGCCGGAACTTGGGTTCTACGGCACCGACAGTTTCACGGCGCAGGTCGACGATTTGAATGGCGGTACGGATACGGCGACGGTGTCGGTTACGGTGAGCAACCCGGCGGGTCTTATTGCCGGGACATCGTCGAATGAAACCGTATCCGGAAACAGCAGCGCTAATGCGCTCTATGGGTTTGCGGGAACGGATACGCTGATCGGCAGCGGTGGTGCCGACGAGTTATATGGCGGTACGGGCGCAGACCGTCTTGAAGGTGGCCAGCACAACGATACCTACGGGTTCCTGCGTGGAGATGGCCTCGATACCATCCATGATGATTATACACCGATGGTAGCGAACCAGGTGGTCGTCGTACCGGGATACACCGATGATGAAAACAACTATGTCCCACCGGTCCTTGGACCAGGGCCGGTATCACAGGACGGTGGTTCGGATATCATTTCCTTCGGCTCCGACATCGCCGTTTCGGATGTTGCGCTTGAATTGAGTGGAAGCACGCTGAAAGTCGGTATCGTCGATTCCAGCAGTCCTGATACGGCATTCGGTTCTCTCTCGGACCGGGTCACAATTGAGAATTGGACGAACACGAACGACAAGGTTGAAACGCTGGAGTTCTTCGACGGCACGACGATCGCTATTTCTTCATTGTCGACGACGCAGAACGCGCTGGGCAACACCACGGGTGTGACGCAAACCGGCGGCAGCGGTATGGACTGGCTGGCTGGTGGTTCTGGCGGCGATACGCTTACCGGCAATGCCGGTGGCGACGTTCTTGTCGGCCTCGGTGGCGCCGATCTCATTAGTGGCGGTGCTGGTGCGGATGTGTTGAGCGGCGGTGATGGCGCGGATACTGCGACATATTTGGCTTCCGGTGCGGGTGTAACCGTCGACCTCGAAGCAGGAACGGGTGTTGGTGGCGATGCGCAGGGCGACACGCTGATTGGTATCGAGAATATCAACGGATCGAACTTTGCCGATACGCTGACTGGCGACGACGGAATAAATACCCTGTTCGGTTATGACGGTAACGATAACCTGCAGGGCTTGGCCGGTGCTGACGCATTGTATGGGAATGGCGGCGACGATGTTGTAAACGGCGGCGCGGGGGACGATCTCGTCGACGGCAGTGCCGGCAACGACACTGTCTATGGCGGCGCGGGTAACGACGTGCTCTATGGTGTTGATGGTACTGACACGCTGTACGGCGAAGATGGCAATGACCAGTTGGTTGCCGGCAGTGGCAACGACGTTGTCTATGGCGGCGCTGGTGACGATAACTTCCGTGGTGATTTAGGCAACGATGCGCTGGATGGCGGTGCGGGCACCGATTTAGCCGACTATTTTTATGCGACGGGTGCGGTGAATATCGACCTCGCCGGCGGCACGATGACGGGTACCGATGGAAACGATACCTTGGTCTCGATCGAGAATGCGTACGGATCGAATACCGGCGACGATACGATTGTCGGAAATTCCGGTGCAAACGTCCTGAACGGTTTTGCTGGCAATGATGTTGTGGATGGTGGGGCTGGCTCGGACGTGCTGACCGGCGGTGATGGTACCGACACGGCATCTTTTGCGTCCGCAACCGACGGCGTGCATGCCGACTTGGCGGCGGGCACGGCGTCCGGTGGTTCTGGCGACGATACGCTTTTGGCGTTCGAAAATCTTCGCGGCGGGGCATTTGGCGATGTGTTGATTGGCGATGGTGCCGGCAATGTGATCGAAGGCTTCGGCGGCAACGATACTTTGGTCGGCGGCGCCGGCAACGATACGCTTGATGGCGGTGGCGGGATCGATAGCGTCGATTTTTACGATGTATCGGGCGCGGTGACGGTCGATCTGGATAATGGTAGTGGCAATGGCGTTGCCAGCGGTGACGGCAGCGATACGTTAACCTCGATCGAAAACGTCTTCGGGTCGAATGTCGGTGCAGACACGATTACCGGTGACAGCGGCGCGAACACCCTTTTCGGTCACGGTGGCAATGACGCTATATCTGGCGAAGACGGGGCTGATTTCCTCGATGGCGGTGCCGGCGCCGACTCGCTTGCCGGTGGCGATGGTGCTGACACGCTACAGGGTGGTAGCGGCTTCGATACGTTGGATGGCGGTATCGGCGACGACATACTCGACGCGGGGCTCGATGGCGGCCTTCTGAACGGTGGCGACGGTAACGACCAGCTTGCCGGTCAGAGCGGTGCTGATACGCTGAATGGCGGCGGGGAAGACGATATCCTGGAAGGGCGTGGGGGCAACGATGCCCTGGACGGCGGCGCCGGTGTGGATACGGCGGTGTTCTCGGGTGACCTGGCCGATTACGGCTTCTCGTGGTCCGGCTCGACGCTGACGGTGACGGATCAGGTTGGTACCAATGGTACGGACACGGTCATGGGCGTTGAGCTGCTCTCCTTCGCGGATCAATCGGTTGTTGTCGATAACGACAATTTGCTGCCGATTGCGCGCCCTGACGCAGAATTCACCAACCAGGATACGATCATCAGCGGCGATGTGCTGGGCGGCGCAGGCGCGGATTCGGATTTGGATGGCGGGACGCTGACCATCTCCGGTGTGAACAACGAAACCGCCGATGTCGGTACCCAGACGACTCTGGCATCGGGTGCTTTGCTGACGCTGAATGCGGACGGCACCTTCGATTATGATCCGAATGGACAGTTTGATGGGCTGGCTAGCAATGAAACGGATACGGACAGCTTCACTTACGCCGTATCGGACGGTCAGGGTGGCGCATCCGCCGGCACGGTAACGGTAACCATCGATGGCCTGAACGACGCGCCGACGGTGGTCGCGGACAGTGCGGTGACGCAGAAGGGTGCTGCGGTCACAATTCTTGCGTCGTCATTGTTGTCTAACGACAGCGACGTGGACGGCGATACGCCATTCCTTGTTGCGGTGCAAAATGCGGCGGATGGGACGGCAACGCTGGACGTGAACGGCGACGTGCTGTTCACGCCGGACCCGACCTTCTCTGGGGTGGCGACGTTCGATTACGTGGTGAGTGACGGCAAGGGCGGAACGTCGAACGCGACGGTCAATGTCACGGTGAATAACGCACCGGTGGCGGTTTCGGACAGCGTTTCGGCGACGGAGGACACACCGAAGACAATTCTGGCATCGACCCTGCTGTCGAACGACACGGACATTGATAACGATTCGCTAACCTTGACGGCGGTTCAGAATGCGGTGAATGGGACGGCGACGCTGGACGTGAATGGGGACGTTGTGTTCACGCCGGGCGCGAACTTTAACGGTGCGGCGACGTTCGAGTACACGGCGGGTGATGGCAATGGCGGAACGTCGAACGGGACGGTGACGGTGAACGTCGCCGCTGTGAACGACGCGCCAGTGGCGGTTTCGGACAGCGTTTCGGCGACGGAGGACACGGCGAAGACGATCCTGGCATCGACGCTGCTGTCGAACGACACGGATATCGAGAACGATTCGCTGACCTTGACGGCGGTTCAGAATGCGGTGAACGGGACGGCGACGCTGGACGTGAATGGGGACGTTGTGTTCACGCCGGGCGCGAACTTCAACGGTGCGGCGACGTTCGAATACACGGCGGGTGATGGTAATGGCGGAACGTCGAATGGGACGGTGACGGTGAACGTGGCCGCGGTGAACGATGCGCCGGTAGCGGTTTCGGACAGCGTTTCGGCGACGGAGGACACGGCGAAGACGATCCTGGCATCGACGCTGCTGTCGAACGACACGGATATCGAGAACGACACACTGACTATAACAACGGTTCAGAATGCGGTGAACGGGACGGCGACGCTGGACGTGAACGGCGACGTTGTGTTCACGCCGAGTGCGAACTTCAACGGTGCGGCGACATTCGAGTACACGGCGGGTGACGGCAATGGCGGGACGTCGAACGGGACGGTGACGGTGAACGTGGCCGCGGTGAACGATGCACCGGTAGTGGTTTCGGACAGCGTTTCGGCGACGGAGGATACAGCGAAGACGATCCTGGCATCGACGCTGCTGTCGAACGACACGGACATCGAGAACGATTCGCTGACCTTGACGGCGGT
The DNA here is from genome assembly GCA_012103325.1 of Alphaproteobacteria bacterium. GTDB lineage: Bacteria > Pseudomonadota > Alphaproteobacteria > UBA8366. Next base: position 395,032 of record WLWY01000006.1, on the reverse strand, counting down.
TCAGAACGCGGTGAACGGGACGGCGACGCTGGATGTGAATGGGGACGTTGTGTTCACGCCGAGCGCGAACTTCAACGGTGCGGCAACATTCGAGTACACGGCGGGTGACGGCAATGGCGGGACGTCGAACGGGACGGTGACGGTGAATGTTGCCGCTGTGAACGACGCGCCTGTCGCATCGGATCAAAGCATTACGCTGAGCCCGAACAGCACCGGCGTTGGGACGCTGAGCGCGACTGATGTTGATAGTGGTCAGGCACAGTCCTATTCGATCACCGCCGGACCTTCGGATGGTTTTGTAGATATGGGGACGGACGGGGTGTTCAGCTACCGGCCGGAACTTGGGTTCTACGGTACCGACAGCTTCACGGCGCAGGTCGACGATCTGAATGGTGGTACGGACACGGCGACGGTGTCGGTTACGGTGAGCAATCCGGCAGGTCTTATTGCCGGGACATCGTCGAATGAAACCGTATCCGGAAACAGCAGCGCCAATGCGCTCTATGGGTTTGCGGGAACGGATACGCTGATCGGCAGCGGTGGTGCCGACGAGTTATATGGCGGTACGGGGACGGATCGCCTGGAAGGCGGCGACGGCAATGATACCTATGGTTTCTTGCGCGGCGACGGGCTTGATACGATCCGCGATGAATATCAAGCGGTCGTGCCGACCTGGGTGGTCAGTGGTTATCATGACGGTGAAAACTGGGTCGATACCAGCCATATGACCTATCCGACAGTGGAATACAATGCGGGGAGCGACATTCTATCCTTCGGTTCCGACATTGCCGTTTCGGACGTTGCTCTGGATTTGAGCGGAAGCACGCTGAAAGTTGGCATCGTCGATTCGGCCAGCCCTGATACCGCGTTCGCATCCTTGTCTGACCGGGTCACGATCGAAAACTGGACGGACACGAAGGACAAGATCGAAACGCTGAAGTTCTTCGACGGTACGACGATCGCTATTTCTTCGCTGTCGACGACGCAGAACGCGCTGGGCAACACCACGGGTGTGACGCAGACCGGCGGCAGCGGGATCGACTGGCTGGCTGGTGGCTCCGGCGGCGATACGCTTACCGGCAATGCCGGTGGCGACGTTCTTGTCGGCCTCGGTGGCGCCGATACGCTGAACGGCAGTGCCGGAAACGATATCCTTGGCGGCGGTGATGGCGCGGATTACCTCGATGGCGGTGCGGACGCAGATACCTTGCATGGCGGCGATGGCGACGATGACCTCTATGGCAGCGGTGGCGCGGACGTCGTTAACGGCGATGCCGGTGCCGATTATCTGCATGGCGGCGCAGGCTTCGATACGCTACGCGGCGGGGATGGCAACGATACACTTGATGCCGGTACGGAAGGCGCCATCCTGAACGGTGACGGTGGCAACGACTGGCTCGTCGGTCAAGAAGGCGCGGATACACTGGATGGTGGTGCGGGGAACGACATTTTGAATGGCGGTACTGGCAGCGACACCTACATGTTCGGCCGCGGCGACGGCGTAGATACTCTCGATAATACCGGCAGCGACGGCTCGTCGACCGATACGTTGACGTTCGACGCCGGAATTGCGTCGGATCAGCTTTGGCTGACGCAATCCGGCAACAATCTGGAAATCAGTATCGTTGGGTTAAGCGACACCGTATCGCTGACAAATTGGTTTACTGATACAGCAAAAAGGGTCGACCGTATTGAGGTGGCGGACGAAACAGGCGTGTTGGAGGCGAATGAAGTCCAGTCGCTTGTCAATGCAATGGCTGGCTTTACGGCGCCTACCGGAAGCGACCCGGACTTGCCGTCTGGCATTGCCAACGATACTGACTTTCAAAATGCGCTTCAGGCGGCATGGGATGCGTAATCGACATAGAGCACACGTTTAAAAGCAAGTTGCGATTTCTATGACAGCCCCTCTTTCTCGAGCAGGGCGTCCGGCGAGGGCAGTTTGCCGCGGAAGGCGATGTAGGCGTCTTCCGGGTCCAGGGAGCCGCCGGACGAATAAATGTAGCGGTGGAGCTTGCCGGCGATTGCGGGGTCGAACGCATTGCCGGCTTCCTTGAAGGCGAGGAACGCGTCGGCGTCGAGCACGCCGGACCACATGTAGGAATAGTACCCGGCCGAATAGCCGTCGCCGGCGAACACGTGGCTGAAATGCAGCGTCGCGTGGCGCATGACGATCGCCGCGGGCATGTCGAGTCCGGCCAGAACATCGGCCTGAAAGGCCAGCGGGTCGACATTTTCAGCTTGTTTCGGGTCGAGCGTGTGGAACGCCATGTCGACGAGCGCCGACGACGTGAACTCCACATTGGCGAAGCCCTTGTTGAACTTCTCGGCCGCCCGCATCTTGTCGAGCAGCGCCTCGGGGATCGCCTCGCCGGTTTCGTGATGCACCGCGAAACGCTGCAGCACCTCCGGCACGGTCAGCCAGTGCTCGTACAGCTGCGACGGCAGTTCCACGAAATCGCGGCTGACCGACGTGCCGGAAATCGACGGATAGGTGACGTCCGACAGCATGCCGTGCAGGGCGTGCCCGAATTCGTGGAACAGGGTTCTTGCGTCATCCATGGTGATCAGGACCGGTTCGCCCGCCGGCGCCTTGGCGAAGTTGGACACGTTCACGACGATCGGCGTCTGGCCCTCGCCATCCGCCGTCAGCTTGTGCTGATCCTGAAACGAACTCATCCACGCGCCGGACCGTTTCGATGGCCGGGCGAAGTAATCGCCGAGGAAGACCGCGATCCGCTTGCCGTCCGCGCCGAGTACTTCGAAGATCCGCACATCGGGGTGATAGGCTTTCACATCGTCATGTTTGCGGAAGGTGATGCCGAACAGATTCTCTGCCGTATGGAAGGCCGCGTCGATCATCTTCTCCAGCTGCAGATACGGCTTTATCTCCGCTTCGTTGAAATCGTACCGTGCTGCCCGCGCCTTTTCGCTGTAATGGCGCCAATCCCACGGCGCGACGTCGTGATTGTGGCCCTCCGCCGAGATCAGGCCGGCAAGCTCTGCCGTTTCTTCGGCGGCGCGGCCGCACGCCTTTTCCCATACGGTTTCGAGTAGCGAACGGACGGTCTCCGGCGTCTTCGCCATGGTATTGTCCAGCTTGAAATGCGCGAAGCTGTCGTATCCGAGCAGCGCCGCTTTCTCGGCGCGCAGCTTCACCATCTCCGTGACAATCGGGCGATTGTCGTGCTCACCCGCATGCTCGCCCCGGGCGATCCAGGCCTGGAAGGCCGTCTCGCGCAAATCGCGCCGCGTCGAGAAGGTCAGGAACGGCTCGATGATCGACCGCGACAAGGTCACGGCATGCTTGCCCGCGTGGCCGCGCTCGGCCGCCGCCGCGCCCATACTGGCAACCAGCGAGTCCGGCAGTCCCGCCAGATCTTCCTTCGTTTCAAGCACCAACGCATAACCGGATTCGTCGGCCAGCACATTCTGCGAAAACGCTGTGCCGAGTGTCGCAAGACGTTCGTTGATTGCCGCGAGCCGTGTCTGATCCGCATCGTCGAGCTGCGCGCCCGACCGCACGAAGGACTTCCAGGTCAGTTCCAGCACGCGGCTGGCCTCCGCATCGAGACCGAGGCCATCCCGGTCCCGATACAGCGCGTCGATACGGCCGAACAACGCGCGGTTCATCATGATGGCGGAGTAGTGCCGGGAGAATTCGGGGGAAAGCTTACGCTCCAGCGCCTGCAGCGTGTCGTTCGTATTTGCCCCGGACAGGTTCCAGAAAATGCCGGACGCCCGGTCCAACAGCTCACCCGCCAATTCCAATGCCACGATGGTGTTTTCGAAGGTCGGCGCTTCGGAATTGTTGGCAATCGCTTCGATGTCCGCCAAATGCGCGGGCAGGGCGGCGTCGAACGCGGCCTCTAAATCCCGGTCCGCAATTTTCGCGAATTCGGGCAAGCCCAGCGGGCCGTTCCAGGCCGCTATCGCCGGGTTGACGTCGATTGTCTTCGTTGAATTGCCCGTCATAAATTCGTCCTTTCGCCTCAGCGATACCGCATACGCCGTAAAGATTTTCTTGTCGGTTCGTCCGAAGTCTTTCAGGTAATGCCGAATTGACCGATTGGAAGGGACGCTTATTCGTTTTGGCCGTCTCGCGGCGGGGCAATTGCCAATAGCGCGCCTCCGCTTCCAGCAACAAAGGCCGTCATCCCGCACTTGATGCGGGATCCAGGAAACGGTGAATTCCGACAGCCGGTTAAAGAAATGGCTTCGCGCGCCCAACGCAAACCTTCGCGGGGACGGTGGCCTTTCTGCAGTGGACTGGATCCTCGATCAAGTCGAGGATGACGAAATCAATGAAATGGGTGGGTGGCGTCACCCGCTCCCCTTTTCCAGTTTCAGCCAGCACATCGCATCGTAGGGAACGTGTTTCGCCTTCGACGCCCACGCGGGCTCGACATGCCGGGTGCCGGGGCCGGACACGAGAACTTTCTCGCAGGAGAACCCGGCCGGCCGATACCCGGCACGCTGGAGGGCAGGGCGTAGAGCATCCAACACGGTGGGCTCGCCCAAAATTCCGTTCACCAAAGCGTTAATGTTTTTGTCCCGCGCCGGTCGGCCCGTTTCCGTCGACTAATCTTGATGCCCGCGGGCACGGACCACGAGATAACGGCTGAGCCATTTGTAGAATTCGATGCGTCCCAAAAATACCGATTCGTAGCGTGTTGGGTCACCACTTTCGGCTAGCGCTCGAAATGCAAACGTTAGGGCCCTCTGGGTCTTCTCTTTATCGATTCTGCACCGGCCTCCATCGGTATTGTCGGGCGAGACTCGAACCTTCAGGACGTGCCATTTTTTGTCGGCCGTAACCGCTACGGGACATTCGACATCTTTCGCTGCATGCAAGACGATGTCATCTGCTTGCACGCGTGGCGACATGAGGATCGCAGCAGAAAATGATATCCATAAGGCAGCGCGGCGAAACGGCATCCATAATCCAAACTTCGGTTCGCGATGCCAGGTATTTTAGACCACGGTGGCGAAAGGCGTCAGGCGAATCATTTCCAGTACGGTGCTACCGCAATCATTCGCAACACGACGCAGGTCTCTGCCAACGAATATAGTATCGCAGAACTTCAGGCTCAGGTCTTGCAATCCTACGATTGTCTCATGAACTGCTGCCGAGCAGCTTGACCTTTGCGAATAATACTCGCTGGAGCAATCTAAAATCTCGCGGCGTGGGACAGAGCTAATTAGACGAGCTAACGTTGGTGGATTTGTCGTATTGCAAGACCTGACCCTAGGCTTCATGTGCGAAACGCAAGCATGTGAGGAACGGGATGCTGTCGCCCGTCGAGTTCGAACGGCAGAAGGATATATGAACCGAGGGTGTCTAGAAAACTCGGGGCTATTCATATTTCATGTTCTACGCGACATCAAATGGTGCTTTTGAATGTCGAATTCAAATTAGACACAGTGAGACGCTCCTCGTTATAATTCTATAACCAGGAGCGTGTAATTGGCCCATGATTGAGGATCAAGGATCACACAGATGTTCAATTTTTCGAAGATTGCACAGATGTTCAATTTTTCGAAGGATGAATGGATCGACGACGAAAATTTATGGAATGTAGGATCTCCAATAGTATTAGCTATAAGAATACAAATGGAAATAATTGAATAACACCAAGAACATAGTATATTTTTTAAACCTATTCTAAATAATGGATATCTACACGGATATATACGTGGTTTTGTCCAAATTCTGTCCACAAAAGAACTTAGGAAGATAAAATCTGAAAAGAAGAAAGATAACGAAGACCGCATAATAAATTTCGTAGCAGAGCATTTGTTTTTGTTTATCGAACAAGTGCAGTCCTATGGAGTCCTTGCGGAAGATTTTTTCTCAAATTTTGAATCATGTTCGAATAATTTTTGGAAAAATGGTTCACAGAACTATGCTAAGGGAATAGATCATGGAACCAAAGACGGAATCCAAATAACCAAAAATCAAGAACCGGAACGCCTGTTGTGGCAAGAGCTTCTTACCTGCGCCCTCTTCGAACAGGGTAGGACAGTTCATTTAGACTAAATATTTTTGCGGCTCAATTTGAGCGCTCGTCCGGCGTTTTCGAATTCGCATCCTACACGGCAGGGCGCCGTGAACCCGCGACCATCCTCAGCACAGCAAGCGTCGCCATGGCGGCCGCGAGGTGTTTCAAGCTGTGGCCGCTAACCGCGCCGCCGAGCAAGGCGAGGATTTCAGCGTCGAAATATTCCAGAACCTTGGCCGCCGCGTACCAGAAGATTACCCAGATCAGATAACCGCCGCCGGTATAGCGCGCCTTCGGGAACAGCCAGCAGATCACCGGAAGCGCAATCATCGGATAGAACTGCACGAGTCCATAGAACCGCAAATCGCCGCGGCCCTGGCTCTCGGTCCAGTCCCAATAGAGCAGGCTGGCGATCCCGAGGGCGATGAGTATCGGCAACAGCCATTTTATGCCGGTGGTGCGGTCGATACGGTCGGCGACGATTGCCGAGAACAAGGCCGTGAAGGCGATTGTCATCGGCAGGCGGTCCCAGAACAGCCGGTCATTGTCGGGCACGAGGTGATAGTAGCTTGATCCGATGCTGACCAAACCGACACCGGCGAAGAACACGATGTAGGGCAACGCGTCCGTTCGGTTGGTGAATATTTCTCTGCCCTTCCGCCCCAGAACCGTCATGAGACCGAGGACGCCGACAATCAGGAATCCGGCATTCGAGGTAACGTCGCCGAAATTCGGAATACCTAGATAAGGCCGCGGATCGGCAAGGTTGTGGTAGTTCGGGTCTTGCGGAATAGGGGGGACGAAGCCAAGCGCGGCCAGTGTCGCGCTGAACATTATGCCCAGGATCAGGATGCGGTGCGTGAATGTCAGGCGGTCCATGATTCGGGCTCAAACCGCTGTCGTGGAGAGCAGCGCCCCGACGCCGACATAGTCCACCTTGCCTGTGCCCAGCACGGGAATGGCGGCAACCGTTTGCACGGTGCGGGGCACGGCGAGTTCGGACATGCCGTTCGACTGGGCGTGGTTCGACAATTCGGCACGGACAGCGTCCGGGTTTTCGGTCAGCAGGACGATCTGTTCGCCCTTGCGGGCATCCGGAATGCTCATGGCGGCGTGCATGTGGTTCGGCCAGACGGCGGCGGCCAGGGCTTCGACGGCGGTCAGCGACACCATTTCGCCGGCGATTTTGGCGAAGCGTTTGGCGCGGCCCTGGATGGTGATGAAGCCTTCGCCGTCGATCGTGACGATGTCTCCGGTGTCGTAGCGGTTGTTCTCCGTCGCTTCCAGAACGCCGGGATTCTCGGCGCGTAGATAGCCCAGCATGACGTTCGGGCCGGACACGATCAGTTTGCCGCCTTCCTCGATCCCCGGCACCGGCTCCAGTTCGCATTCGATGCCCGGCATCGCACGCCCTACGGTCCTCGCCTTGAAATGCATCGGGGTGTTGGCCGCGATCACCGGTGCCGTTTCGGTGGCGCCATAGCCTTCCAGAATGCGCAGGCCGAATTTGTCGGACCAGACGCGGCGCGTCTCGTCCTTGACCTTCTCCGCACCGGCGAAAACGTAACGCAGGCTGTAGAAGTCGTAGGGGTGCGCCACCCTTGCATAGCCGGTCAGGAACGTATCGGTGCCGAACATGATCGTCGCATTGGTGTCGTAGACCAGGGCCGGCACGATCCGGTAATGCAACGGTGAGGGGTAGAGAAACGTCTTCACGCCCGACAGCATGGGCAGCAACGTGCCGCCGGTGAGGCCGAAGGAATGAAAGATGGGCAAGGCGTTGAACACGGTGTCCGTGGGATTGAAGTCGATCCGTGCGGCCAGCTGATAGCGGTTGGCCAACAGGTTCTCGTGGCTCAGCACGACTCCCTTCGGCGTGCCTTCCGATCCCGACGTGAACAGGATAACCGCCGGCGCGTCGGGCGGGGCGGCGTGGCTTTCGTGGATGGACCGCGCGAAATGGCGTGAGAACAGGCCCAACAGTTTGTCGATAAGGGAAATCTCCTGCCGCACATCTTCGAGATACACGATCTCCGCCTGGGTCCCGAGGGCGGCGACGGCGTCCTCCAGCTTGCCGAGTTCCACGAAGCGGCGCGACGTTACGACCGTTTCGATGTTGCCGGCGGTGAGCGCCGCCTGCATGTTCGCGGTGCCGGTGGAGAAATTCAGCATGGCCGGGACTCGCCCGAACGCCTGCAGCGCAAAGAAGGTGACAATCGCGCCGACCGAATTCGGCAACAGGAAGCCGACATATTGGCCGGGCTTTGTCACCCGGGCGAGCGTCCGGCCCAGCACGAGCGCACCCGTGACCAGGCGGCCGTATGAGATCGGCTGGCGTTCGACATCCTCGGCAATGACATGTTTTCTGCCGTTCAGGGACTGCGCGTCCAGCAACGCCTCGAATAGGGTTTGCCGGCGGTCGCAGGTTTCGAAGACCATTTCGCTCATCACATCGTACAGCTTTACGCCCGCCATCTGCCGCCGCTCGCGGCCGACGATCTCCTCGGCGATGTCGAACCGTCGGGGCGGCATGATCGTCACGGTGATTTTCGGAAACCAGCGAATGCGGACCTTTCCCTTGAGGCGCGAGAAGGGGCTGTATTGCGCCCCGTCGATGCGGATCGGCACCAGCATCGCGTCGGCCTTGTCGGCGATCATGCCGGGGCCTTCGTAGATTTTCATCAGCGCCCCGGTGACCGTGATGCGGCCTTCGGGAAAAATAACGCAATGGCGGTCCTCCCGCACGGCCTTGATCAGCGACTTGGTTGCCATCGGGTTGGTCGGGTCCATGGGAAAGGCGTCGACGAGCCGCAGGAAGGGTTTGATCCACCATGCCTCGGCATGGTGCGTGTCAATTGCGAAGAGCGGCTTTACCGGCAGGTATGCTGCAAGCAGCACGGCGTCGAGGAAAGAGACATGGTTGACGACGATGACCGCCCGGTCGCCGGCCTTGCCGTAATGCTCCAGGCCGCGGACCTCGACCCTGTAGAAGAGCTTCAGGGTGGAAATCAGGAAGGCTTTGATCAGGGCGTCGGGCAGCAGGCGGCAGATATAGAGGGCGACGAAGCCGTTCAGGACCGCCAGGGCCAGGAAGACTTCCGGAACCGAGAAGCTTGCCGCCAGCATCGCTGTCGCCGCCAGCGCGCCGGTGACCATGAACAGGGCATTCATGATGTTGTTCGCGGCGACCATCCGGGAGCGAAAGGCCTCCTCGCTGCGGGTCTGCAGGATGGCGTAGAGCGGTACGATGAAAAGCCCGCCGCAGACCGATATGGCGAGCAGATCGAACACGATCCGCCAATTCGCCGGTTCCGATAAGAAAGCGAAGGCTGAAATCAGCGATGGCGATGGCGTGTGAGCCTGGCTGGCGAAATAAAGATCGGTGATAAAAGCCGCCATGCCGATGGCAGCGAGGGGAACATATTTCGCGGAGATGTTTCCCTTGAGCAGCTTGTTGCAGAGCAGCGACCCGATGGCGATACCGACAGAGAACAAGGTCAGGAACAGCGTAACGACGGTCTCGTCGGCAGACAGGATGTCCTTGGCGAAGGCCGGAAACTGGGCCAGGAAGGTCGCGCCAACGAGCCAGAACCAGGAAATGCCGAGGATGGAGAGGAAAATGTCCCGTTGATCGGCGGCCATTTTGACGAGCGCCCCGGTCTCCGCCAGGAAGTTGGGATTGATCTTGAGCGTTGGGGCAGGTGCCGGCGCTTTCGGAATGGCGAAACTGCTGGCCAGGCCGAGGATCGCAAGAAGGATTACGCCGCTGGAAACAACGGCGATGCCGCCCTGCTGCAGGATCAGCAGCCCGCCCGCAATCGTGCCGATGAGAATGGCGAGAAACGTCCCCGCCTCGATGAGGGCATTGCCGCCGATCAGCTCGTCTTTCGCCAGATGGTCGGGAAGGATGCCGTATTTGATCGGGCCGAAGAACGACGATTGCATGCCCATCAGGAACAGGACGGTCAGCAGGAAATACACATTGCCGAAGACGAACCCGACCGCCGCCAGCGCCATGATGACGACTTCGGCCGCCTTGATAATCCGGATCAAACGGGATTTTTCGAACTTGTCGGCGATCTGGCCCGCCACGGCGGAGAACAGGAAGAACGGCAGGATGAAAATGCCGCCGGCGATGGTGACCATGATCTGTCCATTGATGTCCGCCGCCTCGGCGATCCGGTAGATGATTAGCAAGGCCAGCGCGTTCTTGAACAGATTGTCGTTCAGCGCGCCGAGCGCCTGCGTGACGAACAGCGGCAGGAATCGCTTGGTCGACAGCAGATGGATTTGGTTTTCCGACATCTCTTGCTCCTCGCCGATACTGCGTTCAGTCGCTCGCGGTTTCGTCGTTTGAAGGATCGTTCGGCCGACGGTCGGCGCGGCGATAGCTTCCCTGAATTCTCCTGATTTTCGAAGCATCTCCCGTTACCTGTAAGTAGTCGACGATCGATTTGACGGACACCACTTCGTATCGGCCGCTGCTGTGGCTCGTTTCAGGATGGTCGTCGAACCGGATATTCTTCGATACTCTCGAAGCGACGGCGCGGCGCAACGGCGAAATCCGAATAATGGACCCCCTGAAGCCGCGTTCGATATAGAAGCGATGCGCGTCGGTTCTGGTCTCGATGGCCACGCCTTCGGCACCGGCCTGGGCTTTTGCCAGAAGTTCAAGCAGCCATTCATTCGAGTTCTGATATTTCACGGGCGTCCCCGGATAGGAAATCATATTGTACTGCGGGTCGTAGAATTTATGTGGTCCGTTTTCCGCGAAGACCTGCTCGAGCTGTCGGCTGATCGCTTCGCTCAGCGTGACGACAAGCACGTCATGCGTCAGCAAGTCGTCCAGCATGAAGGTGCCCAAACCTTGCAGGAAAAGGCCGGACTCTGCCGATGCGCACGGATTTAGCTGGTGCACGACAACCCACTCGCCGTCCCTATCCCGTTTTTGGGCAAACCCGAAATGCGTGAACTCGAGCCCATGGGCGGAGATATCGCTCCCGACTCGCGCGATCAGCGCGAATTCGGATTTGTCCTGAGCGAGAACGGTCCGAACCTTGGTTGCCACATGAAGGGCCGATTGCAACTCGCCGACGGTGATATCGTGGGCGGCACAGCTCTGGCCGGCCGCTGCATGATGGCTGATTCCGATGGTCATGCAGAGGCCAAGAGCCAGAATTCCCGCTTTCGGGTTCATTGTTCCTGCCCCTTATAGTTCGACGCTTCGAAGAGGGCGCCAACCGTCTTTTTGGGAATGAAAAGGACGACTTTCGCACCTTCGGTTATGATCGTGCCGGCGGATGTGGCGACGGTCTGCACCGTGTGCCCCGTGAATTCAGAGATTTTCTGGAGGCCTTCGCCCGCCGTTTCAAGAACGATTTCCGCGCCGGTCGACACATTCTTGAGCACGACGACCGTGCTGTCGCCAACGAAAGTGGCGGATGCGACGACCAATTCGAAACTGCCTTCGAGGATCGTGCCGCTGCCGCGAACGATCGACACGCTGCCATCGGCGATATGACTCAGAGCTGCCGCTGATGCCTTTGAGGCGCGAGTCTGACTGTTCGCGGATGCGGTGGCCGATACGGCTGTCACCTGACCGGCGACGAGAGCGATTATCCCGGCTTTGAACAAATTATGCATTTTTTTCTCCTGTTGCTGTTGATGACACCCGAAGACCGCCGGATCTCAAAAAAGTGGTGGTCGCATTGACGGTGTCGGGGTGGTTGGAAATTCCGTTGTGCGTGGAGGAGATGACGATCCGGTCCCGGACGCCATCGAGTTCAGTTTCGGCGACGGTTACGGTGCCGTCGTCGTCGCCGGGTAAAAATGGATTGAAGCCTTTGCCGTTTCCGCGGCCGCCGGCGATGACGGCGACTTCCCGCCCCTCGAGACCGGGCATGTCCGCGACCGTCCCGGGCACGAGCTGTTGCCCCGACGGTCCATAGAGCCATCGGTAGAGCGATATGTTCTTCAGAAAACCGGCGACGGCGGCGCCTTGGTTGGGCGGTGCGATCATGACGATTCTGCCGACCGTTATCCGTTCCATCCAGTCCGCCTTCCGGGACAATGTGTGCCGCAAGACGAGCGCGCCCATGCTGTGCGTGACGAAGGAGACGGTTTTCGTGCGGTCCAGCCGGCTCAGCAGCGTTTCGAGACCGTCGGCGTGGGTTTCGATGTCGGTTCGTGTGCTGGGATAGCTGATGGCGGTTGCGTCATAGCCTTGATTGCGGAGCGCGTCCTCCAGCTTTCTGAATGTGCCTGTCGACCGTGCGATGCCGTGTAGCAGCAGGACGGTGTGATCGCTTGCCGGTTCGATCCCACGCGATGCCTTGAGCGCATCGAGACGGGCGAGGCAGGAATTTTCGTCGCCGCGGCACTGTTGCCGGTTTGCCGGATCCAGCAGGCGCGCGGCCCCCGTCCGGATGTTTTGCTGTATCCGCCAGCCCGCGTTGACACGCGTGTCCCGCCAGAATTGCAAGCCTCCGAAGGTCGGCATTGGAAGTGACGGGTGCGTACCCTCTTGTCCGCAGGGAAGGCGAAGAAGCGATGAAGCGCTCATGACCTATTGCCTCCCGAGATTGACCCGAAGGCCCGTGACGTAGTTCGCCACGAGCCCTTCGGCCATCGCGCGGACGGATTGCGTGGTGACAACCTGCAGCTTGCCGCTGTCGGACAGGGAACAGATACCGTGCAGGCCGGCCCAGAGAATCCGCGCCGCGTGACCGGTCGCGTCGGAGTCGCCGTCGGGGAATAGCGGAGACAGGGCCGCTTCGAGAAGGCCGAGAACCTTGTTGACCTTCCTCGTATACCAGTCCGGCGGCTGCTGGCCGCGTGGCAGGCTGTACTCGAACAGCACGTTCCACAGGTTGGGATGCGCTTCCAGGAAGCCCAGATAACCGTCGAGCAGTTTGCCGAGCGCGGCTTCCGGCGTTTCCGCTTGTTGCTGCGGGGCGAGCCTGTCGTGCAGCGTGTCCAGCGTGCGCCCGTTGAGATGGACGATCAGATCGTCGAGATTCTCGAACACGTTATACAGCGTGCCCGGCGAATAACCGATGGCGTCTGCGACATTGCGGGCCGTCAGGGCCCGGTAGCCGTCCGCCTCGACGATCTGCCGCGCCGCCTGAAGGGCATTCTCGTAAAGCTCTTCGCGGCTATGATCGGCTCTGCGCGCCATTTTTCCGTCCTTTGTTCGGTCAATAATGAACAATGTTCAAAACGTATATTGAACGCCGTTCATAATCAAGCGTTTTTTTACACCCCCTCAAATCACCCGGTAGATAACCGGTAGTTACCAGCCAGCGTTTTCATGGCGTCCCACAAGCGATACCATCATCCCAAAGACGCAAATCGAGCAGGGGAGGACGGCGCATGGCGTCAATCAGCCGGCAGTTTGCCGAATGGGTGGCTGGGCTAAAGTACGAAGACCTGCCGCCGGACGTGGTGGACCGGGCCAAGGGTGTGACCTTGCACGGGCTGGCGTCGGCGCTGATCGGGCGCGACACGCCGGATGCCGAGCAGGCGCTGCGCATGATGCAGGAGGAAGAGGCCGGCGGCGGCGGTGCGGCGACGGTTCTGGTCGACGGTGTGCGCCTTACCAAGGCGGGGGCGGCGCTGGTCAACTCGGAAATGATGTTTGCCGGCGGCAAGTGGGACACGTTCCGTATGCTGACCCATCCCGGCTGCGCGATCCTGCCCGCTGGGCTGGTGTCGGCCGAACTCGAAGGCGCTTCGGGGCGGGATTACATCACCGGCATCGTCGCGGGCTACGAGGTCATGCTGCGGATGGCGGCCGACGTCATTCCGACGGTGATGTCGCGCGGGTTTCACCCCGGTCCGGTTTTCGGGATCTTCGGTGCGGCCATCGCCATCGCCAAGATCACCGGATTGGACGCCGAGCAAATCCATGGCGCCATCACACAATGCGTCAATCTGGCCAGCGGCAATGTCGAGGGTGCGCGCAGCGGCGGCAAATCACTGCGCGAAGGTGGCGCGGTGCGGAATGCCTTGTTGGCCGTGGCGATGGCGCGGCATGGCACGCCCGGCGGCGAAACGGTGCTGGAAGGCGAGGGCGGTTTCTATCATTCCTACACCGGCAACAATCTGGGCAAGCTGCGCTACAGCTTCACGGGCGACAATGCGACCAGTCTCGACACGCTGACGGCGGGTCTCGGCAACGACTGGATGTTCCTGGAAACGCTGTACCGGATCTATTCGACGCCTGGTTATAACATTGCCCATGTCGATGTGACCGCGGCGCTGTGCGCGGAGCAGGATATTCAGCCGGCGGACGTCGACCGGGTCGTTACACAGGTCAACTTCCTGGAAACCCAGTATCCGAGCCCCGCTTTTCCGTCGCGCGGCACCATGCCGAAGATCGACAGCCCGCATTATTACGCGGCCTATGGCGTGGTGAAGCGCGGTTTCCCGCTGCTCAAAAATGTAGCGCGCGGTGTTGGTGAGGCCGACCCGCCGGAGGTCCTGGACCTCATGAAGCGGGTGACCATAGTGCCCGTCCATGCACACACGCTGTTCGGACCAACCGTGACGATCCATATGAAGGACGGCCGCAGCTTCACCAAAGTGGCGACCGGTCGCGAGTTTATCTGGAACTTCGAGGAAGAGGCGCAGCGGATCCGCGAACTCAAGCCGGGCTTGCCGATCTCACCGGATCAGTTTGAAGCGTTGATAGAGACGTGTTCGAGGATCGACACGCTGGACAAGACGGCTGATCTGATTAGCGCGACCTTAGTCGGGGATTAGGATCGGTTTCAGGGCTTCGCCTTTGAGGATGAGATCGAAGCCCCGCATGCCTTCCGACAGCGGCAGGACATGACTGCGGATCGGGGCGAGGTCGATGGCGCCGTCCTGGACGAGACGCGTCGAAGCCTCCCAACTTTCCCAGATGCGCCGCCCATGGATGTTGATGATGCGCGGGCAGCGCAGCAGCCAGCGGGTCAGGTCGATTTCCAGCGGATGCGCCGGCGCGCCGACAAGGCGGAAATCGCCGCCTTTGCAGACGGCTTCGATGCTGGCGCGGAACCCGTTTGGCTGGCCGGAAAACTCGATGGCCGCGTCGACACCGACATTATCGGTGACATCAGCAATGGCGGCGACGAGATCGATGGTCGTTGGGTCGAAAGCGTGATCCGCGCCTGACTTCAAGGCCTGCGCGCGTCGCAATGGATTTGGGTCGGCAGCGATAATCGTCTCGGCGCCCAAGGCGCGTGAGGCGGCCACCGCCATCAATCCGATGGGGCCGCAGCCATTGACGAGCACGCTTTGATCCTTGACGCCGGAGCCTTCCAGACAGGCATGCACGGCGATGCCGAACGGCTCCAGCATCGCGGCATCTTCGTGGGGCAGGTCTTTCGGATTTTTCCAGGCGATGCTTTCCGGCACCGCGATATGGCTGGCGAAGGCGCCGTCGATATCGATCCCGGGATACCGGGTTGCGTCGCAAAGATGCGCGCGGTCCCGTTTGCAGGGCACGCATTCTCCGCAATAGATATGGCTTTCCAGGGAGACATGGTCGCCCAGCGCGACTCGGGTGACATTGGCGCCGACCGCTTCGACAACACCGCTCACTTCGTGTCCCAAGATACGCGGCAGCGCCATGCGGCGGGCCATGCGCGGCGCCCAGTGATAGATCTGCATATCGGTGCCGCAGATGCCGGCGGCGGCGACCTTCAGCCGGAATTCGCCGGGTCCCGGGTTTGGCACATCGTGTTCGGTTAGGGCGATGCCGCCGACACCGTCGGCCGTTTTGGATAATGCGAGCATGAGATGCCTGTCAGATTTGGTGAATGTCGATGGCGCCGTCGATGACGTTTTCGAGCAGCACGATTTTCTTTTGCGCGATGCGCAGCCCATCGTCGGACCGGTGTAATTGATATTCATACCAACCGCCACGGATCTGCTTGCCCCACCGAGCGTCCAGGGAGAACGCCAGCCATTTCGCCGAGGCTTCGATTTTTTCATCGTCTTCGTCCAGCAGGCGGATGGTATCGACCAGGTGACTGGTCCGCGCCAGCGGCGAGGTCGCGTAGGCTTGGCCGGACTGGATGCGGTAGATGCGCGCCTCGAGACTGGGTTTCCCAGTGAGGTAAATCATGTTTACCTCAAGCTCCGGGTCCTCGGTCAGCTCGTCCTCGGTCGCCCAGGACGGCACCCAATAGACGCAGTCCTGTATGTATAGCGCCAACCATTCATCCCATTGCCGCCGGTCGAGCAGATCGGCTTCCAGGTGCAGCAGGTCGCGCACCGCTTCGTATGTTCCTGAAGACATCTAGTCCGCCGCGTCGCCCATCAGCGACCGCCACTTTCGGAAGAAGCCGTAATAGAGCGTTTCCTGATCGTAGGTCGTGCCGCTGGAAACCGGGTTCGCCCCGATCCCGCGTGCGGGTCCGTCCGGACCATCCAGCGCGATGCCGAGGCCGCGCTCCAACCCGCTCCACCGTGACGCCGTTCCTTGCGCGCCATATTGGCAATCTTCCAGGGCGGCGAGATCGTCCGGCGTCGCCATGCCGGTGACGGTGTAGAAATCCTCGAACTTGCGCAGCCGTGCGGCCCGCGCTGAGCGGCTCTCGCCCTTGGGCGCGATGCAATAGACCCGGACTTCGGTGCGGTCCGGCGCAATCGGCCGCGTGACGCGGATTTGCGTCGAAGGCTGGTCCATCAGGTGCACGTTGGGGAACAGAAACAGGTTGCGACCGCGCCGCAGCATCCAGTCCACTTTCTCCTTTGGAAATTCTTCCAACAGCCGGCCTTCGGATTCGTAGAGTGGCATCACTTCGGGCGTTTCGCGGTCGGACCAGATCATGTTGTGGCCATTGCCGAAATCGTAGCAGCCGGCGGGCTGCGTCCCGCGCAGCCGTCCCGACTCGGTGCGGCGAAGACCGTCGTTGTCGCCGAGCTGCTCGCGCTTCTCCATCGCCTTCACGAAGACCTTGTGCACGGTGCTGACGTGATAGCCGTCGACGCCATTCTCCGCGTTCAGTTTCCAGTTACCCCGCACCATGTAGGTCTGGCCGCCGCGCACGACTTCGAGACCTTCCGGCGATTGATCCGCCAAATGGTCGATGAAGGGCAGCGTTTCGCCGAGATGGTCTTCCAGCGGTTCGATGTTCTCATCGAGGCAGCCAAACACGAACCCCTTGTAGCTCGCCATGCGCGGTACGGGTGTCAGCCCTTGCCGGGCGCTTTCTGATCCGTTCAACCAGCCGGTTTCTTCGTTTTTGATATGTGTGCACTGGCCCTTCGTGTTGTAGCACCAGCCATGGAACCGGCAGGCGATGGTCTGCATGGTGCCGCGCCGGCGTGGCGTCAGGATTGCGCCGCGATGCGCGCAGGCATTGATGAACGCGCCCAACCCGCCGTCTTCCTGGCGGATAACGAAGACCGGCTGTCGGCCGATATCGGTCGCGTAATAGTCGCCGTATTCTGACACCTGGCTCTCATGGCACAGATAAACCCAGGTATGCCCGAAGACGCGATCCATCTCGGCCGCGAATATCTCCGGCTGCGTATAGATACCCCGATCGATGCGAAAGACGCCGTCGTCGAGCCGGTCTTCGATGAAGGTGGTCCTATCGTCCATGGGTTATCAGCCGCAGTTGTTGGCGTTTAGGGCAATGGTAGCAGAAAAAAATTGCTGCTGTCTTCGATTGAAGCTGACACGTGGACGCGGCTTCTGTCCCGGGTTTTCGATGCGGGTTTGAGCCTTTAATCGAGGACGGCAATTTGCCGGTCGAACCACGCTAAATCGTTCGGTAGCGTCGCGTTGTCTGGTGACGCTACCGCCAGGGTAGCGATGATCGCCCGGCCTTTATTGAACCCTAGCAGGGCGTCATCGCGTTTCGCTTCTCGTACTTGGATCGTCGCGACACGGCCATAGCTTAAGGCCAGGTCGCGCTGCCATCCGGCATTGTGGGGATCGTCTTCGGCGAGACGCTCGACGATGGTCATCGCGGCGCGGTAACTGACCAGGGCGTCGGCGAGGTTTCTCTGGGCGACCAGCACGTCGCCGATCTTGTTGTGCGACACGGAGAGGTCGCGCTGCCATCCGGCATTGTGGGGATCGTCTTCGGCGAGACGCTCTCTGATGGCCATCGCGGCGCGGTAACTGACCAGGGCGTCGGCGAGGTTTCCCTGGGCGACCAGCACGTCGCCGATCTTGTTGTGCGACACGGAGAGGTCGCGCTGCCATTCGGCATTGTGGGGATCGTCTACGGCGAGACGCTCGGCGATGGCCATCGCGGCGCGGTAACTGACCAGGGCGTCGGCGAGGTTTCCCTGGGCGACCAGCACATCGACGATTCCAATTCGCGACCAGAAGATATGGCGGTTCGTCGCGCCTGTATTGGCCAGGGACAGCACACGCTCGAACGCTGTCCGCGCTGCGGCGATTTGCCCGGCATCCATCTGCAGCCAGCCATGCCAAAACTGGCTTTCCGGATTGGTGGGGTCCAGCTCAACGGCCTTGGCATACGCGGCGCGCGCTTGCGCGGGGTCCGCCAAGCCGGCGATCGCACCGACATGCCGCCAGGCGGCAGCGGCGTCTTGGCTGTCTTTCGCAATGCGTTCGGACTTCTCTTCCGCCACCGCACGGAAGAGAAGCAGCGCTTTGTCCGTTTGATTGTTTTCGAGCAAGTCCAGCGCTTCCGCCATGCGCGCATCGCCGGTTTCCGCGTCTTCTTCGGCGGCTTCGAGCGCATCGCTGATTTGTTCGATCCGTTGAGGTCCTGGCGACGTTGCGGCGGCGGATTCCGTCAGCCTCCGCGCCAGCATCTCGAATCCTGCGTGGACTTCGCCGATCTGCTGACTCTGTTCCAGATTGCGTTGGCGGTCTTCGTTTGCTTCCCGCCGTCGACGTCGGATGGACGGCACGTTGTAAACGAGAACGAAAAATCCGGCCGCCCCGCCGATGGTCGCCAATATGTTGGCGTGCTCGAGTACCTGTTTCCAGAGTCCCGTGTCGGTAAGCCACTCTCGGGCTGTCTGAAAATATTCTGCCCATTCCATTCATACAGCTTACGGCGATTATGAAACCGTCACAATGCAACCGAAACGGATGATTTTGCCCTTTCCGCCGTTCCATGTTTTGGCCGGACGTACTTGGGCGCTAGCAGGGCCATTTTATACGATCAGACGATTCGACACGCGGTTTCACGGCGCGGTACGGTCCGATTTAGGCAACGGGAGGCACAAATGTTTGAAGAGCTCGACGAGAACGAACGATTTATGGCCGAGATTGCGGCGCTGAAGCTGTGCCTCATGGCCTTTATGCATCACGGCTTCGGTCAGAACCCGGAGGCGCTACAGGCTGTTGCGGACACCGCGGATATTAGTATCGACGAATTCAAATGGACGAATACGGGGGATGAAAGGGCTGCGTTGTTGAGCGAGGCCACGCGGGAGCGGGTCACCGAATTGATGTCGTCCGTGATGAACGCGAAAAAAAAGCTGTAGGACTGGCGGTGTATGCGGTTCGATATTTACGGTCGTTATACGCTAGAGGTTGAACGGCAAGATGACGGTTGGGCGGTTTACCGCCCGGACCGTGGCGGCCGCCGGCGCGTTTTCGATTTTGTGATCCCCTCGGATTTACCCGACACCGAAATCGCAACCTATCTGGACGATATATTGCATGAGTTGGCCGGGCTGGGTGCGGAGATACGGCGGCTCGATTAATGTCGACCTGGATTTAGGCGGCTGCACGGCTTGTGTTCGCAAACATATCCACGATTACATTTCCCAGTGTCTCCACCGGCGCCGAGGCCTCGCCCGTGGCGTGGTAGAGCAGCAATTCGATTTCCGGCAGTGGTGGCAACGTGTCTTGCGAGTCGAGGATACGCCAGTTCGGCTTGATCGCATTCTCCGGGACGACGGTCACCGCGAGGCCGGCGTCGACGGCGACGTCCAGGCCGTCGCGGCTGGGGCTGTTATAGGCGTGACGCCAGGGGCGGCCGAGGGTGTCGAGGGCTTCGATGGTGGCTTCGCGGTAGATGCAGCCGGGGCCGAACAGGGCGAGGGGCAAGGGATCGACGTCTTCTATCGCCGTGCCCTGGGCAGCGGCCCAGACGAGCGGTTCGCGGTGCACGGTGGTGCCGCCGCGACGGCCGCAGGGCTGGGTTACCAGCGCGAGGTCGATCTCTCCCGCGTCCAGCGCGTCGAGCGACTCCCAGCTTCGGTCGCAGCGGATTTCCAGCTCGATGAGCGGATAGCGCTGCGCGAAGCGGGACAGGATCGGGGGCAGGAAGCACATCGAGGTGTCCGTCGCGCCGAGCCGCACGCGTCCCTGTAACGGCGGCCCGCCGAAGGCGGCGAGGGTTTCTTCGTTGAGGCGCAGGATGCGGTTTGCGTAGCGGCGGAAGACTTCGCCATCCGTGGTCAGTTTTACGGTTCGTTTGGTCCGGTCGAACAGCCTGGCGCCGACCAGGGTTTCCAGGCGCTTGATCTGCATGCTGACCGCCGATTGGGCACAGTTCAGACGTTCCGCCGCGCGTGTAAAATGCTTGGTTTCCGCGACGGCGCTAAACGAGCGGAGGAGGTCGATTTCAAGATCGGTTTTCATGATTTAATCATCAGTTAATAAGATTATTAAATACTAATAATTAATTTGAATGATGGAAAGAAGTTTTTTACACTGCCGGTTCGCGACGCAAGTTACGTCGGTTTTGCAGATTGGAAACACCTCTATGTCCCGTCCCCTTTGGATCGTCATACTGTGCGGCGGCACCATCATGGGCCTGTCGCTCGGCTTCCGGCAGAGCCTTGGCCTGTTCCTGACGCCGATCTCGCTCGATATGGGCATCGGCCGCGAGACCTTCGCCCTCGGCATGGGGTTGATGAACCTGTTTTGGGGCTTGGCGGCACCCTTCGCGGGAGCGGTTGCGGACCGTCATGGCGCGGGGCGTGTCGCGGCGCTCGGTGGGCTCTGCTACGCCGCCGGACTGGCCGCGATGACGCTGAGCGGCAATGGCGAACAGCTTCTCCTTGGTGGCATCCTCCTCGGCTTCGGGCTTAGCGGTGCGGGTTTCTCTGTCATCCTCGGCACGGTCGGCCGCGCCGCGCCGGAGGAGAAGCGCGGCATGGCGCTGGGCGCGGTGGCGATGTGCGGCTCCATCGGGCAACTTGTCGCGCTACCCTATACGTTCGCGACGATCGATCATTTCGGGTGGTATGCGAGCCTGCTCATCCTCGCGGCTAGCACGCTGTTAATCGTGCCGCTGGCGAAGGGCGTCTCCGGCAAGCCGGTTCAGGCGGCGGGCCTCAGCAGTCAAACGATGCGCCAGGCCTTCAACGAGGCCTGCGGCAATCGCAGTTTTTGGCTGTTGAATGCGGGATTCTTCGTCTGCGGCTTCCATCTCGCCTTCGTCATCGTGCATCTGCCGGCCTATCTCGCCGATCAGGGATTCGAGCCCTGGCTTGCCACCGCGTCGCTGGCAGCGGTGGGTATCTGCAACATTGTCGGCAGTTATGGCTGCGGCTGGCTCGGCGATCGCTTCGCGAAGAAGAAACTCCTGAGCTTGATGTATATCGGCCGCGCGCTGATTTTCGCGGGGTTCCTGATCTTCCCGATCTCGGAGGTCTCGGTGATCGTCTTCGGCGCAGCGATGGGTTTCCTCTGGCTCGGCACCGTGCCGTTGACCAGCGCCCTGGTCGCGACGATCTTCGGCACCAGCTATATGTCGATGCTGTTCGGCATGGTTTTTCTTGGCCATCAGTTCGGCGGCTTCCTTGGCGCTTGGCTGGCCGGCCATTTCTATGATCTGTTAGGCTCCTATGATGCGATGTGGTGGTTGAGCGTCGCCTTGGGTCTGATTTCGGCTGCTTTACACTGGCCAATTGCTGAACGGCCCGTAGCGAGGCTTGCTACCGCTTAAGTGGAGTGAATACATGATCGATCATGTTTCTATTCCCGTAAGCCGGCTGGAGGAGAGCGCGGCGTTCTACGAAAAGGTCCTGGAGCCGGTCGGTCTCACCAGGCTGGTGGATCGGGCCCGAACCGTCGGGTTCGGCAAAAAGTATCCGGAGTTTTGGCTCAACGCCCGGCCCGACATGACACCGGGAACCGACGACACCGGCAACCATGTCTGCTTGCGTGCAGCGGACAACGAAGCCGTGAAAGCGTTTCACGCGGCGGCACTCGAACAGGGCGGCCGGAACGCCGGCGATCCCGGCTTACGCAAAGCGTCCATGTCGATCTATTTCGGTGCTTTTATCTTCGATCTCGACGGCAATAAGGTCGAAGCCGTAACTTTCCCGCGCTAGGCGATTAGGTCCCGTAGATCCGGTCGCCCGCATCGCCTAATCCCGGCACGATGTAGCCGTGGTCGTTGAGGTGATCGTCGATGGCGGCTGTGTAGAGCGGTACGTCCGGATGGGCGTTTGAGAACTTTGCGACTCCCTCAGGCGCAGCAAGGACGCAAGCGAATTTGATCTGGGCCGCACCGGCGTCTTTCAGCTTGGTCACGGCGGCCGTTGCCGTATTCGCCGTCGCCAGCATCGGATCGACGACAATGGTTTGCCGCGCGGCGATGTCTGGCGGGAGCTTCATGTAATACTCCACGGCTTCGAGGCTCTCCGGATCGCGGTAGAGACCGACATGACCGACACGGGCTAGCGGGACCAGTTCCAGCATGCCGTCGAGTAGGCCATTGCCGGCACGCAGGATCGATACGAGCACCAACTTCTTGCCGTCGATGACCGGTGCCTGCATGGGCGTCAATGGCGTCTCGATTGTCTTTGTCGTCAAAGGCAGGTCGCGCAACACCTCGTAGATCATCAGTTGGCCGATCTCGCGCAGGAGCCGCCGGAATTCCGCGGGCGGCGTTTCCCGCGCGCGCAAATAGCTGAGTTTGTGCTGAACCAGTGGATGGTTCACGACCGTGGGTGTGTTCGCCATCGATATCTCGCGTTTTGAAGCGTTCCAGGTCTACACTAAGCGGATTACGGATGGCGGGCGAGGGTGTGATGAATACGGACCTTGAATATCGGACTTCAGTATCCACCGAACGGACGGCGTCGGATGCGATCCTGACGCGGTTGCGCGACGCTGGCGTGCGTTACCTGTTTGCCAACGCGGGGACCGATTTCGCCTCGATCGTCGAGTCGATGGCCGGCAGCGACAGCGATGCCATGATCGAGCCGATCCTCGTGCCGCATGAAGGCGTCGCGGTGGCCATGGCGCATGGCTACACGATGGTCACTGGCGAACCGCAGGCAGTCATGGTGCATGTTAGCGTCGGCACGGCAAACGCCCTGTGCGCGGTGATGAATGCGAGCCGCTTGGAAATTCCGATGATCTTCATGGCCGGCCGCACGCCGATTACGGAAGACCGGTCAGCCTCCGAAGGCGCGCGCACGGTCTACGTCCATTGGGCGCAGGAAATGTTCGACCAGGGGGCCATGGTGCGCGAAGTCGCGAAATGGGACTACGAGTTGCGCGCGCCGGATGAGGTAGACAAGGTCATCGACCGCGCGCTCAACATGGCGCAATCGATCCCGAAGGGGATATCCTATTTGTCGTTGCCACGCGAGGTGCTGGGCTCCGCCGCGCCGCCGCCAGCGAAGATTCCGGCCCGGGCCACGGCTGCGACGCCGTATCCGAATGCTGAGGCCATCGCGCAGGCGGCCGAGATACTGCTCGCGGCAGAGAACCCGCTCATCATCACATCGGATACGGGCCGCGATCCGGCAGCGATGGGGCATCTGGGTGCGTTGGCGGAGAGGTTCGCTCTTCCGGTTATTTCCGCCTATCCGCGCTATCTGAACTTGCCGAGCGATCACCCGATGCTGCTCGACTATGCCGTGGGTGCCCATATCGAAAAGGCGGACGCCGTGCTGGTGCTCAACTGCGACGTGCCTTGGATACCGGCCAAGGATGGCGCGCCCGCAGATGCACGGGTGATCCATATGGGAACCGATCCGCTGTACAGCCGCTACCCGATGCGCGGCTACCCGTGCGACGTGGCGATCACCGCGGAGTCCGGGATCTCGTTGCCAATCCTTTCCGTGGCGATGGAGCGTGGTTTCGCGGCCCATGAAGACCGTATCGCGGCGCGGCGCGAACGGGCCGCCGCGGCGCGGGAGGAAGTCCGCGCGCGCTGGCGCAAGGCGGAAGAGGGAATGGAGACGGCGGCACCGATCAAGGCGTCGTGGCTCGCCCATTGCGTCAGCGGGATCATCGACGACGACACAATTCTGTTGAACGAGATGGGGTTGGCGCTGCCGCATGCAACGCTGAAGACGCCGGGCAGTTTCTTTGCTGCGAGTCCGGTTAGCGGTCTCGGTTGGGGGCTCGGCGCAGCGCTGGGCGCGAAGCTCGCCGCGCCGGATAAGCTTGTGGTTGCCGCGATTGGCGATGGGTCGTACTATTTTGGTAACCCCCCGTCGGCGCATTATTGCGCGCGCGCCTACGATCTGCCGGTGCTCTACATCATCCTCGACAATTCGGCCTGGGGTGCGGTGCGCCGCGCGGTGCGGGACATGTATCCGGACGGTAATGCGGTCCGGTCGAACGACATGCCGCTGACCAGCCTGGAGCCGATGGTGGCGTTCGACAAAGCCTGTGAGGCCGCCGGCGGTTACGGCGAAAGGGTCGAGGACCCAGCGTCGTTACCGGAAGCGCTGGCCCGTGCGGTGCATGCGGTGACGGTGGAGAAGCGCCAGGCGCTCCTGCACGTTGTCTGCGCGGCGCCTTAGAACGGATCAAGTTTAGACGAACCCATTACATGGGTTCGGATACGCTTGTGAATCCGTTCTATCTAAATAGTTGAGAGCAGATTCACGCGGTTGTTGGATTGCCGGAGGCGATTCCAACAAACCCCGATTTGCTCTAATCTGATGCTTCTTTCTGCGCGGCGTCCTTCTCCGCCATGCGCGCCTTGAGTTCTTCCGGGGTCAGGCGGACAATGTCGGCGTTTTGGTGGCTGAAGATGTCGTAAGGCTGGGTTTCCAAATCCTCTAGGACGATGTGGCCTGCCAGCACGTCCGCCTTCCATTTGGCGTGTTCTTCTTCCTTAGCGTGAAACTCAGGCATGACTTCCTCAGCGAACATCTTGAGGCTGCCGCAGATGTCTTCGTGTGACGTCTTACCGGCTTGGTTCAGCAGGATGACCTGGTCGACATGGGCGTCCTGGAACTGGTGCAGCTTTTCGCGGATCGTTTTCGGCGAACCGATCAGGGCGCCCTTGAACGCGTCCTGCGCCTTCTTGCTGTGTCGCCAGTCCTGGAATTCCTCCCACAAATTTCCTTCGCCCGGCGCATCGACGCCTTTACGGCCGTAATAGGACAGGGCAAAGATGAAGAAGGTCCAGCCGGATGCTTTTTCGTAGGCCTCCTCGTCGGTTTCGGCGCACATGAAGCCCGACACCATGGCGATATTCGGATTGATCGGATAATCCGTCAGCCGGTTCGGATGGTTCAGCAGGTTATTGTAATACTTGTTCACCCACGCGGTGGCGGCGTCCGGCGAGACGAAGGTGAAGCCGAGCGCGCCCATGCCCCATTCGCCGGCCTGGCCAATGGTCTTGATGTTCGAGCACGCGACCCAAAGCGGCGGGTGCGGTTTCTGGAACGGTTTCGGGATCACGTTGCGCGCCGGGAAGTCGTGATATTCGCCGTGGAATTCCCAGCTTTCTTTCGTGAACATGGGGATGATCGCCTTGACGGCTTCTTCCCAGCGGTCGCGCTTGGTGCGGACTTGCGTGCCGAACGGATGCAGTTCCGCCGGCCCCGCGCCTTCGCCCATGCCGAGCTCGACCCGGCCGCCGGACAGCAGGTCCAGGGTGGCGACCCGCTCCGCGACGCGGTGCGGCTGGTTGGTGGGCAGTTGGATCACGCCATGGCCAAGCCGGATATTCTTGGTCCGCTGGCTGGCCGCGCCCAGGAACACTTCCGGCGCGGAGGAATGGGAATATTCCTCCAGGAAGTGGTGCTCCACTTCCCACGCAAAGTCGTAGCCAAGTTGGTCGGCCATTTCGATCTGCGTCAAGGAATCCTGCAGAAGCTGATATTCCGACTGTTCGTTCCAGGGCCGGGGAAGTTGATGTTCGTAGAAAATGCCGAATTTCATCGTGTCGTGTCCTATCCGTCTGCGGATCCCATGCGGGAATTATCCGTCACATTGGCCATCGTTGGGATAGTATTCCCTACAGTTTATGATGAAAATTTGTATTTTTGCGTAGCAGCTTTACGAAAAACGGAAAGATGGTATGGACAATGTGAAGGCGATCCGTTTGTTCCTGCAGGCCGCGCAGATCGGGAGCCTGTCCGGCGCGGGCCGGGAATTCGGCTTGTCACCCGCGAGCGTATCGCGGCAGATATCGAGCCTCGAGGACGATCTCGGCGTACGCCTGCTGAACCGGACGAGCCGCAGGTTGTCCCTCACCGAAGCCGGCCAAATCTATCTGCAGCGAGCTGAGCGATGGCTGCAGGATCTGGACGAAATGCGCGAGGAAGTTTCCGAACTCACGGTTCGGCCGCGCGGCAGGCTGAGGGTCCAGTCACGCATTTCGCTCGGCACGCAGCACGTCGCGCCGCTAATTCCCGACATCCTGGCGCAATATCCGGATCTTGAGATCGATCTCTGGCTCACCGACACCGACCTGGACTTGACGGAACATGGAATCGACGTCGCCATTCGCACGGGCAACCAGTCGGACTCCTCTCTGATCGCACGCCGTATTTCTTCCAGTCCGCGTGTCGTCTGTGCGAGCCCGGGGTACTGGGCAGCACATCCGCGTCCGGAGACGCCCAAAGAACTCGCGGACCACAATTGCCTTATCTACCGCATCGGCGCGGCACCGGCGCTCTGGAAGTTCCGCGGACCAGAGGACGCATCTACTGAGATGGAGGTGGCGGGAAATTTTCAGTCGAATAACGCCGAAGCATTGCGCATCGCGACCCTGGAGGGTCTCGGAGTAGCATTGCTGCCGGCATGGTCGATCAAAGACGGTCTGCTTGGTGGCGGGCTCGAACGGGCGCTGGGCGATTATGTTGCGACGGCGACAGATTTGGATTTCGGCATTTACGCCGTCTATCTCAGCAAGCGCTATCTATCGGTCAAGACGCGGCTTTTCATCGACTACCTCGTCTCGGCCTTCAGCCAACGCGACTGGTCGTCGATCGATCCTGTCGGTTAGAACGGTGCGTCGCCCTTGACCATGATTTTGTGCATGCGACGCTGGTAGCCGTCATAGTCGTTGATCGCGAAATGCTGACAGCAGCGATTGTCCCACATCGCCATCGCGTTCTCCGTCCAGTGGAAGCGGCAAACGAACTCGGGCCGGGTCGCATGTGTCTTCAAGTAATCCAGCAGCGGCTTGCTTTCTTCTTCGGCCCAGCCCTCGAAACGTTCCGTGTGCCCGCCGATATAGAGCAGCTTTCGGCCGGTTTCCGGATGGGTGCGCACGACCGGATGCGACGAAATTGTTTGGGCTTTGCCTGGATCGATCTGCGGCATATGGATTGATCCCGCTTTGACCCGCTCCATTCGGGTCATGCCGGAGGGGTGGTTGCGGCTGTCGCCATTGTGGATCGCCTTCAGCCCTTGCAGCGACGCCTTCATCCCCTCGGAGAGCGTTTCGTAGGCGAGGTACATGTTCGAGAACATCGTGTCGCCACGGCCTTCGGGTATTTCACGGCTGTACAGCATCGTCGCCTTGGCCGGCACGGGTGTGTACATCTGATCGGAATGCCAGCGGCCGCCGGCGTTCGACTTCATCTCCGGCGTCTTGAGGATTTCGGTGATTTCGGGATGGTCGTCCATCGCCTTATTGAAGAGATGGACATGAATGTCGCCGAACCGTTTTGCGAACTCGATTTGCTGGGCGGGAGAAATGCTTTGGCCGCGAAAGAAGATCACATTGTTTTCCAGCCAGGCGCGGTAGATTTCGTCGAACACTTCCGGGTCGACGCCGCCCGCAATATCGACGCCTTCGATTTCCGCACCCAACGCGCCGGCAATCGGTTTGACAGCAATCCGTTTGTAGGTCTGATCTTGGGATGACGCTGCGGCGATATCGGCCATATTTTCGCTCCGGTCGGTTCGTTGTTCGTGGCAATTATTATTGCCTATCGCGCGATCTGCCGCTAGCGCACCGCCTTAAATCGCTCAAAAGTCCCGGAAATCTGGGTAATTGACCCTCTGTCCCATATTGACCCGAAGGCTGCCGGACCTTATCTGCGGTCATGCGTCGCTTTTGTCGGAACGTATGGGTCGCCAACCATGTCAGTTAGAAACCGGGTCACGGCGTTTATCGAAAACGCCAAGATCCAATTCTTCATCATCACCCTGATTGTCCTGAATGCCATTACGTTGGGCCTGGAAACCTCGCCGGTCATTATGGAAGGCCGCGAGCACTTGTTTCATGCGTTCGATGCCTTTGTACTCTGCGTTTTCGTGGCGGAAATCGCCGCGAAGATGTTTGGCCGCGGCCTCGGTTTCTTCAAGGACGGATGGAATATCTTCGACTTGATCGTCGTCGGCATCGCCCTGTTGCCCGCGTCGGGACCGCTGGCCGTGTTGCGCGCGCTGCGGGTCTTGCGTGTCCTGCGCCTTATGTCCGTGGTGCCGCAGATGCGGGTCGTTATTCAGGCGTTGATTACCGCGGTGCCCGGCATGCTTTCGATCGTGGGATTGATCGCACTTATCTTTTACGTGTCCGCGGTTCTCGCGACGAATTTTTACGGCGCTGCGTTTGACGAATGGTTCGGCAGTGTTGGTGCTTCGATGTATTCATTGTTCCAGATCATGACCTTGGAAAGCTGGTCGATGGGCATCGTACGCCCAGTCATGAAGGAATTTCCACTTGCCTGGGCCTTCTTCGTTCCGTTCATTCTGGTAACCAGCTTTGCGGTCATAAACCTGTTCATCGGCGTTATCGTCGATGCCATGCAAACCCAGCACCGGGAAGAAGCCGAAGAGATCGAAGATCATGTCGAGTCCGAGACAGCGATCCTCCGCGGTGAAATCGCCGGCCTCCGTGACGAGATCGCCGGCCTTCGCGCCGTGCTGCAAAAGGTTGATGCGGACTGACGGTTTGGCCGGCCTGTCGGTGCCGTTTAAGGTACCGGAACAATCTTCCGAGGAGACCAACTCATGCCAATCCGTTCCGCTGCCGTCGGTTGCGATGTCGCGCCTTACGCCTTCGATATCGATGTCCGTAAATGCCTGGCCTACGCTGCCGGGTTAGGCGAGACCGCCGATGTCTATTTTGATGACGCGCGGCCGGGCGGCATCGTGGCGCCGCCGGCGATGGTCGTCACCCCGGAATGGCCGGCGTCACGCGATATTCGAACGACGCCGGAATTCGGTGCCTCGCCTGAGGAAAGCCGGCGCGGCGTTCATGCCGCTCAGGATACGCAGTTCCATCGCTTGATGCGCCCAGGCGATAAGCTGCGTGTGACCGGTAAAATCGTTGCCATCAGACGCATCAAACCGGGCGCCCTGACCATGACGCGTGTCGATCTGACGACAGCGGAAGGCGAACCGGTGTCCACCACCTATACCACCGGGATCAGCCGCGGCGTCGAGGTCGAGGGCGAAGATCGCGTCATTGAGGAAGCGCCGGCCTGGTCCGACGACCCCGTGACGGGGAACTGGACCGAGACGGTTATTCCGATCGTGCGCGAACTGCCGCATGTCTATACGGAATGCGCTGATATCTGGAACCCGATCCATACCGAGCGGGAAGTGGCGCTCGCGGCGGGCCTGCCGGATATCATCCTGCACGGCACCGCGACCTGGGCGCTTGCGGTGAGGGAGGTTGTTGCGGATTTACTCGGCGGGGATCCGGAGCGGCTTGAGCGCTTTACCGGACGCTTTACGGGGATGGTCATTCCGGGCACGGATATTACCGTGCGTCATGCGGCGACCGACAGGGGCGCCCGCTATGAAGTCTATGCGGCGGACGGCTCGAAAGCGATCAGTGACGGGCGCGCACTGTTCCGCGGCTGATTTGGAGGAAATGGGCGCCAGCGTCTAAGCTTGCCGCAACGAATAACGAGCAGACACGGGAGGGATACCCTTGGGTAAACGAATTGCGATGGTCGGCAGCGGTGCGGTTGGCGGCTATGTCGCCGGGAATATGGTCCGCAACGGCGCCGACGTTACGTTGATCGACGCCTGGCCCGATCATGTCGAGAAGATGAACAAGGACGGTCTGTCGCTGCGCGGCACCACCGAGGCAGAGAGCCACGAGGTTCCGGTCAAGGCGATCAACATCTGCGAAGTATCGAATCTGCCGAAGGACGGTCCGATCGACATCGCCTTCATTTCGGTGAAGTCGTACGAAACGCAGTTTGCGGCCTCTCTGATCGAAGGCTATCTGGCGCCGGACGGTTTCGTTGTTTCCTTGCAGAATGCGATCAACGAGGAAGCGATCGCCGCTGTTGTTGGGGCGCATCGGGTGATTGGTTGCATTGCGAGCAGCATCAGTTGCGGTTTGGATGGTCCGGCGCTGGTCCGTCGCCAAGTTCCGATCCGCGGCGATAGCTACACCGTGTTTCGGGCCGGCGAACTGCACGGCCGGGTGACGGACCGGGTCGAAGAAGTCGCCGAACTGGTTGGACACACGGACAGCTCCATGGTGACCAAGAACATATGGGGTGAACGCTGGACCAAGCTGGTGATCAATTCGAGTCATAATGGCCTGTCGGCATGCACAGGTCTGGGCGGCAACGATATGGTCCGGGACGATGGCGCTCGTTCGGTAAATATCCGTCTCACAGCGGAAACCCTTCGGGTTGGCAGAGCGCTGGGCTTCGCTGTCGGCACCAAGAAGGGAACCACTGCAGAGCAATGGTATGCGGCTGCCGAAGGTGACAAGAAGGCGCTGAAGGAGATCGAAGAACTGTTGTTCGCCGAAATCGCCAACCGCAGCGATGGCGCGCGCCCGTCGATGGGACAAGACATGCTAAAGGGCCGCAAGACCGAAATCGACGCCATGAACGGATTCGTCGTCGAGAAGGGGGCCGAAGTCGGAATTTCGACGCCGTTGAACGCGGCCATGGTCGATCTGGTCAAGCGCTGCGAGCGCGGGGAAATCGAACCCAGTCCCGAAAACGTCGCCAACCTTTAGGCAGCATCGCAGGACAACGGGTAATGAAGTGGAGGAAAAGATGGGTTTGAAAATCGCAATCGTCGGCGCTGGCGCGGTCGGCGCGCAGGTCGGAGGCTTCATGGCGAAGAACGGCGAGGATGTCGTCTTCATCGATGGCTGGCCCGAACATGTCGAGAAGATGCGCAGCGATGGGCTGCATCTGACCGGCGTCACGGAGGCGGAAGAGTTCACCGTGCCTGTCAACGCTATGCATTTCTCCGACGTGCAGGCCTTGTCGAAGGGACGGCCGATCGACATCGCTTTCGTCTGCATGAAGTCCTACGAGACGGAGATGGCGACTTATCTTATCAAACCGTATCTGGCGCCGGACGGATTCGTCGTCTCGCTGCAGAACTGCATGAACGAGGAATTCATCGCCGGCATCGTCGGCTGGGGCAAGGTGGTCGGTTGTATTGCGGCGAAGATTTCGGTCGAGCTACGCGGTCCGGCTCATGTTAACCGCAACGTGCCGGTGCACGGTAATGCCCATACGGTGTTCCGTGCGGGTGAGGTGCACGGTGAGGAGACCGAGCGGACGCGGCAAGTCGCGCGGCTGTGCGGTTACACCGACAGCGCCATGGTGACGACGAACATCTGGGGCGAGCGATGGAGCAAGCTGTGCCTCAACGGCAGCAGCAACGGTGTGTCCGCGAGTACCGGTCTCGGCGGGGCTGCGATCGCAGCCGACCCGCATCTGCGCGACGTGAAGATGAAACTGATCTCGGAATGCATCCGCGTCGGTAGGGCGTCTGGCTTCAAGCTGGAAAAGCTGGGCGGGCTAGAGAGCGACGTCTATGTCGCGGCCGCGGACGGCGATAGCGAAGCGCGTAAGATCGTCGAGGACAACTACATCACCACCGCGGGCAAAGGCAATCCGAACGCACGTCCGTCGATGGGGCAGGATATGATGAAAGGCCGCCGTACCGAGATCGATTATATGAACGGTCTGGTGGTACAGAAGGGCAAGGAGACCGGCATCGCGACCCCGGCCAACGAAGTCCTGATTGCCGCCGTCAAGAAGGTCGAACGCGGCGAGGCCGATGCGAGTCCGAGTCTGCTGGCGGGTATATAAGAATCTTATTCACCTGGGCTAGCTATGCAGCTTCGCGCCTTTAGTGATCTTATCTACCAGCTTCCGTTCCTCCTGTAGGGCAAGACCTGCGATGTGCATATCCTCGGGTAGGCGGTTCTTCACGGCGGCTCGGTTTGCAGCATCGTGTCCTGTTTCGAACATGTCGTCGATGTAAAGCGATAGGCGTGCGCCACGGTCCATCGCGCGGTTGTAGATTGTCTGCATGCGCTGCGCGTCGGTGCTAAGCACGATCATCGGCTGAATGGCGAGTGGGTTATAGATGTTTCCTGCCGCATCCTCGTAATCGTCACCCAACAGGTTTTCGTGCGCCCCGACAATTCCACTGGTCAGGAAGGCGGTAACGTTCAGCTTCTGCCACGTGGCGAGGTCGTCTCGGACGACTATGGCGATCTTTGTGTCGAACATCACGGTGTTGTTCCGATTGTTTACGTTATCGGCAGGATCGTGATCCACATCGGCAGGCTACCGAGCGGGTGCGTCGAACGCCGCTCCAATCGCCCTGTCTCGCCATCAATGCGGAAAACCCCAAGGCGGCCGGACTCGTGTCCGGCGGAGAGCAGGAAGCGTCCCGCAGGATCGATCTGGAACACGCGCGGGATTTTTTCCGCCGGGATGTAACCGAGCCACCGCAAGGCTCCATCCGGATTAACCGCGAATTCTGCAATGCTGTCATGGCCCCGATTTGGTGCGTAGAGGAACCGACCGCACGGTGTCATGCGGATCTGCGAGCATTTGTTTTCACCCGACCAGCCGTCCGGCAGCGTGCTTACGGTTCGGATGTGTGAAAGGGTCCCGGCCTCCGGGTCGAGCGCATAGGCGCCGACGCTGCAGCCTTGCTCGTTCGAGACATAGACGATGGGTTTGTCTGGATGGAAACAGAAATGCCGCGGACCGTCCGGCCCTGGTGGGTCACATCGGTCTGGCATGTTGGGCGTAAGCGTCCCCGTCGTTTCGTCGAACCGGAACTGAAAGGTTGTGTTCGGCGCGTCTTCGCGATGGATATGGGGCACGAAGACGAACCGGTTCGACGGGTCGGACTCGATGCAATGGGCCCGCATGCCCGTCGCGCGCCATTCGATTGGATCTTCAAGGACCGCGCCGTCGTCGCCTATGCGGTGTACGGCTGTGATCCCATCGAAATAGGACGCTGAGAACAGGAACCGGCCCGTCTTGTCTGTCGACAGATAGGCGGGGTCGGCGCCGATTGGGATCGTACCAATTTCGGAGAGGTCGCCGGTAGCGGGGTCGATCGCGAAGCTGCTGATCTTCAGTGATCCCTTTCGCGCGACATACATGAAGCGGCGCGTCGGATCGACTGCGGTGTAGGCGGGTCGGCCGGACAACGCAATGTCTTCACCCGGCTTTAACCGGCCGGTTTCCGCGTTCATCGTGAAGCGCGCAATCCGGTCGTCGCCGGAGACGCTGATATAGACGTGGTAGCTCGCCATTCGTTCCCCCTACATACCAGTACTAGCTTCAACCAACCGGCGGCCACGTCCCGGAGAACGGCTTTGCGATCGCTCGCTCGACTAGCTCTAAATGGTCCTGACCGTAGAACATGTCGCCATCGACGAAATAGGTTGGCGAGCCGAAGACGGAACGCTCAATCGCCTCCTGTGTATTCGCGTCGTAGATCGCCTGGATTTCCGGCGATAGCGCGGCGTCGAGCAAGGAGGCGGAATCCACACCCGCAGCGTCGCCCATTCTCATGAGTGTGTCACGGTCGTCGAGATCTGCGTCGTCGCGCCAATGCCCTTCCAGCATGCCGTGCGCGAGAGCATCGATATTGACGCCCTGTTGGAGGCCCGCGATCAGCATGCCATTCGACAAAGCGATACCGTTATCATGGTGGGCGGGCCTGCCAAGCAGAATTCCTGCACCGCGCGCTTCCGCCCAGCGCTGGATTTCCCGGCCGGAGAAATAGGCACTTCGTTGGGGCGTCAGACTGTTGGTTGGGCCGGGGCCGGTTGTGGCCACGACCTTGCGCAAATCCATCGGTCTGTGCGTGATGCTTTGTCCTGCCGCGCGGACGATCTTCATGAACCGGGTCGATCCGATATAGGCATACCCCGAATGGGAAGAATAGAAATACTCGATCTCGGCCATGGGATTTCTCCTTATGTTTCGAATTGATTTTTGCATGTGCCGCGCTGGGGCGCTATCACGGTGGCTGAAACTAGTGTGATGATTCTTAAGTTTGTCGCATTTGATGCGACGAAGTTCAGGATCTGAATCACACTAGAAAGTAATAATTGGTGTGCTGATTCACGCGAAATTCAAAAAATTGAATTTCCCGATCAGGATACGAGGGAGAGAAATCTAATGAACGCGACCAAACTGCGACGCACATTAAAATCCGGTGGCCATGTCTTCGGCTGCATGTTGTCCCAGATGGCGTCGACCCGGTTCGAGCAGGTCTTGTCTGGCAGCACGCTCGACTACGCCATTATCGATTCCGAACACGGGTCTAGAGACCGGACCGAGATCCAACAACTGGCAGGCATGCTGCGCCGCGCCGACATAACGCCGATCGTTCGAGTGCCGATCCCGAAGTCGGAATGGGTCGCGATGGCACTCGACGCCGGCACGGCGGGCGTGCTCGTGCCCTATTGCGAGACGGTGGAAGAAGTTCAGGCCGTGGTCGCGACCGCGAAATGGCATCCTCTGAAGGGCGAATATCTGCGCCGTGCGGTGGAAGACAACGTTCTGCCGAGTCCAGCAACCAAGAAATACTTGCAAAACCGGCGTAAGGAATCATTCGTCATTATCGGGATCGAGTCGGAACCGGCTTACAAGAACCTCGATGCCATTCTCGATGTCGGCGGTATCAATGGTGTGTTCATCGGCCCGAACGATATGTCGACCTCGTTGGGTATTCCCGACGACTACTCGAACAAGAAATACTTGCGAGTGATCGGGGATATCATCAAGCGGTGCGAGGCGCGCAAGATCCCCGTCATGGTGCATCAGCAGACCATCGATACGTCGAGCAAGGCGATCAAGCTCGGTGCGCGGTTCGTGCTGCATTCGACCGATGGTCGTATGCTGCAACGGATCATCCAGAACGAGATGAACGCGCTGCGCAAGGTCGCCGGCGCTTCCGCGTCTGCGGCAAAGGACACGGTTGAGACGGTTTAGCGGGCGCTTGCGCCAACCCGTTGTTCTGAGCCGGCCTGAGAGGCTTTAATAGGCGTGGGCAGATGAACGAAGGGAAACATTCATGAAAATCACTGTAGTCGGCGCCGGCGCTATCGGCGGCCATTTGGGCGCGCTCTTGAGCCGGAACGGCGTCGATGTGAGTCTCGTCGCACGCGGGGCGCACCTGACGGCGATGCGCGAGAACGGTCTCAAGCTCATCACCGGCGACCGACAGTTCGTGACGCATCCCAATGTTACCGACGATCCCGCGACCCTCGGCCCGCAGGACTATGTCGTTATTTCGCTCAAGTCGCATCAGGCGCCGGGTATGGTCGATGCGATTCGGCCGCTGCTCGGCCCGGATACCACCGTAGCGAACGCGATGAACGGCATTCCCTGGTGGTACTTCTACAAACTGCCAGGGCAGTGGGAGAATTATCAGGTCAAATCGGTCGATCCGGATGGCGCGTTGTGGGCCGGCGTTGGACCGGAACGCGCCATCGGTTGCATCACCTATGTGGCGAGCGAGGTCATCGAGCCCGGCGTGGTGAAATCCGGCGGTAGTTTCCGCTACCTGATCGGTGAGCCGGACGGTTCGGAGTCGGAGCGTTGCCTGAAATTCCAGGAAGTCGTCAACGCGTGCGGCATCGAGGCCTTGGTGCGTCCGGAAATTCGCAAGGATATCTGGATCAAACTGATGGGCAATATGGCGTACAATCCGACCAGCGCGTTGACCTTGGCGCATAGCGGTGCGCTGGTCGAAGATCCGGCTTCGGAAGCACTTCTGCGGCGGTTGATGTCCGAGGTCATCGCCATCGGCAAGGCGCTGGGTTCGGATCCGGATGCGTCCATCGATGCCCGCATCGAAGGCACGCGGAAAGGGGCTGCCTTCCACAAGACGTCGATGTTGCAAGACCTCGAACGGGGCCGGCCAATGGAAATCAACCCGATTGTCGGTGCTGCCGCCGAACTGGCCGAGCTCGTAGGTGTTAAAACCCCGACGATCGATACCGTGTTGGCGCTTGTCCGACTGCGCGCGCAGATGAGCGGACTACTGCCCGGCGCGCCAAAGATATCGCTGCCAAGCTGAGCGAAACCGGAAATTATGGAGATGCAGCCGATGGATATCCTCAAGGACATTACCTTCGAACGCGGCACGGAAACCCATACCTTCACGGCCATTGGGCGCTGCCCCCGTACGGGACGTCTCGGTGTCTCGGTCACGACTGGTGAAATCGGCACCGGTGGGCGTGTTCCTTCGGTGATGGCGAATGTCGGCGCGGTGGGGACGCAAGCCTATACCGATCCCCGCTTGGGTCCCCTGGCGATCCGCCTGCTTGAGCTGGGCTATCCGGCGCAGCGGGTGATGACGGAACTCGAATCCAGCGACCCTCACATCGAATGGCGGCAGCTGGGTATCGTCGATCGGTATGGCCGCACAGCCGTGCGGACCGGTGCTCGTAACAATGGCTGGGCCGGCCACATCGCCGGTGATGGCTGGGTTGTTATGGGCAATGCGGTTGTCAGTGAGGATGTCGTCGGCGCCATGGGGCGTGCGATGGAAGAGTTCGAGGCGGAAGACATTGAGACGCGTCTCATGAACGCGATCAGTGCCGGCACCGATGCCGGCGGTCAACCGGACGGGCAGCGTGCCGCTGCGATCTTAGTCCACGAGAACGAAGGCTACACTATCGTCAATCTGCGCGTGGACGACCACGATGCGCCGATGCAGGAACTATGGCGGCTGTTCGACAAGCTGCATCCGCTGGTGCCCTATTACCGCGAGCGGCCTGATAATCCAGAAATCGGCCGTGTCGTCGATTGGAAAAAGGAACGGGGTATCGAATAGACTTAGTGGGACATCAGCACGGGGATCGTCATCGTTCGCAATACATGCCGTGTCGTGCCGCCGAACACGAACTCGCGAAGACGAGAATGCCCATAGGCGCCCATCACGAGCAAATCCGCGTTGTTATTTTCGATGTAGTTTAAGAGCGCTTCGCCAGCATCGGTTTCGGAGACGCCCAACCGCTTAACTTCAGCGGCAATGCCATGATGCGCGAGGTGTTTTGCGATATTCACACCCGGCACTTCCCCGCGGGATTGCGGTGCGACCGTCAATATTTCAACCGAGTCGGCAGTTTCAAGCAACGGTACCGCATCGGCGACGGCACGGGCGGCTTCGCGGCTTGCGTTCCAGGCGATGACGATTCGCTTGCCGATGGGTTTGTTTTCGGTGCCATGCGGCGTGACTAAAACCGGACGGCCAGACCGTAAGATAAGATCGACCGTGCTGATTTCCCATTGATCCTCGTCGGGCATGTCCTGGCCCGTCACCGTCAGGTCGGCGT
Source organism: Alphaproteobacteria bacterium (assembly GCA_012103325.1). GTDB lineage: Bacteria > Pseudomonadota > Alphaproteobacteria > UBA8366. Next base: position 357,339 of record WLWY01000006.1, on the reverse strand, counting down.
AGCGCGCGTGGATGCCGACGATATCGGTTGCGTTGCCCTCGGTCTGCAGGCAACTGCTGCGATCTGTCCATCCCGCATGTTTTACCACGGTGTCGAAAGTTTCGCGGGCTTTCGCGATCGCCGCATCCTGTTGCGCTTCGAAGGGCTCGAGAACCATGTCCGGTATCGGGCCGACGCTGTAGGCGGGCAAAACGGGCATCGCCCGAACGATGAGCCCGGTAAGATGGGCGTCATGCGCAACGCAAAGTGCGACGGCGGTCTCCAATCGAAGTTCGGATTGCCTTGTTTCCGTCACATGTACGAGAATGTTTTTCAGGGCCATCGTACTCTCTCATTCTTCCGCGAAATCGAAACTTGCCCCTAATATGGCCGAGAGAGGCATCGTCACCAACGACATGGATCAATTTGATCTAACAATTCTGCCGAGCTAACTCATAGGAAGCCAAGCAAGATGCCGGAAAAGCACGTTTTTTATTTTGATTTCCTGACCAACCCCGAAGCGTTCGAACAAACCCTCACGCAAGACGGCGACATTGTTCTAACCCGGCTTGACCAAGCCATGCCGGTGGGCGAGATCGAAAAAACTCTGCAGAAAACGCATGGGTATCAGATCCGCGGCAACTGGCGCGATGTGCGGGATGAGTTTCGCGGTCATGCGGAATTCATCGCGCGCTGCCCGAATTTGCTGGCCATTTCGACGGGCGGTGCCGGTTATGACACGATTCATGTCGACGATTGTACGAAAGCGGGCGTGCTGGCCGTCAATCAGGCGGGAATGAACGCCGAAGCCGTTGCGGAACACGCGGTCGGCATGATGCTGTGTCTGACCAAGAAGATCGCACAGGTGAACCAGGCGCTCCGGCGGGACCGCAACTGGGTGCGCCGCGATTACATGAACAACGACATTTTCGGCAAGACGTTGGGCATCGTCGGTCTTGGACAGATCGGTGCGCGGGTGGCGGAGATGTGCAAACTGGCCTTTGGGATGGAGGCGATCGCCTATCACCCGCGCATTTCCGCCGAGGAAGGCGCGCGGCGCGGGGCGCGGCTGGTTTCGTTCGACGAATTGCTCGCGCAGTCTGATTTCGTGCTTGTGGCTTGCGGCCTGAACGACGAAACGCGCGGCATGTTCTCAACCGAGGCCTTCGCCCGCATGAAACCGACCGCCTATTTCGTGACGATCGGGCGCGGCGGCATTCATGACGAGGATGCGCTGGCGAAAGCGCTAACTGCGAACGAACTGGCGGGGGCAGGGCTGGACGTCTGGATAGAAGAGCCGCCGCCACTGGGGCATCCGCTCTTGGAATTCGACAACGTGCTTGCCTCGCCGCACATCGCGGCGATCACGCCGGAAAGCGCACTGAAGGGGATGACCGCAGCAGGCGAGCAATGGCGGACGATCTTCTCGGGTGGCAAGCCACCGCGGTTGGTCAATACTGAAGCGTGGCCGGCCTACCGCGAACGCTTCGAACGCATCATGGGCTTTCCCGCCGCTGACTGATCTTCCCGGTCGTTATCCCACGACGACAGGCGAGACATTGTCGAGGATCCAGCGCGCGATTGCGGTCATGCGGGCGTCCTGATGTTGTTGTCCCATGACCTGCGCGCCCACTGGCATGCCACCGACGCTCATGAGCGGCATCGTCACACACGGCGCGAACAGCATCGAGCTCGGGGTGTTGAAAATGGCGTCGCCGGTCGGGCGCGGCGCGAGTGGTTGTCCCTGGGTGTCGCCCGGCCACAGTGGTGCCGGACCCGGGCAGGAGAGTGTGATCATCGCATCGGCCAAATTACCGACGGCAGCATGGCAGCGCTGTGCTGCATCGCGCGCCAGCATCGCGGCGCGGTAATCGTCCGGGCTCATCGCTTCCGCCTTGGCCAGGGTCGCCTTCAAGCGATCGCTGACGAACTCGCCCTTCTGATTGACGAGGTTGCGCTGCGCCCAGCGGTTCTCCCATGGGGTGATGTTGCCCGTGATGCTGGGCGCGTCGACAACAGCCTGCTCCAGTTTCTCCACCAGCGGATGGTCACTGCGCCGCAGCAATGTGACGCCGGACTGCTGCAGGTTTTCCAGCAGACCTTCAAAGGCCACCTTGCTGTCGTCGTCGAGGATCGCCCATCCCGCGGTTTCCAGAACGATCAGCCGTTCGGGCTTCGCGGCGGCGGGCGGTGTCGCCGGGCCGAACAGGCCGAGCGCGCCACGGTCGCCGCCGGCGCGGCTGGCAATCTCAATCGCGACCTGCCACATATCCTCGATACAGCCGGCATGGGGCCCATGGGTACTCATACTCGTGGCTTGCCGTTCGCCGCGATTAATGCCGCCTTGCGTCGGCTTCAGCGCGACATTGCCGCAATACGCGGCGGGGCGGATGATCGAGCCGCCGACTTGGGTGCCAATCGCCGCGGGTACCATGCGTGATGCCACTGCGGCGGCGGAGCCGGAAGACGAGCCGCCGGGCGTGCGGGTCGGATCGAACGGGTTTGTCGTTGGTCCCGGATGTGACCCACCAAGTTCCGCCGTGACTGTTTTGCCGAATACCACCGCGCCTGCTTCGCGCAGCGCCCAAACCGCCGCGTTGTCGTTCTTTGGGAAGTTCCCGGTATAAGCCTCGCAGCCCATCTGCGTCGGCATGTCCTTGGTCTCAAGCAGATCTTTGATGCTGATCGGTAGCCCGTCGATGGCGGAAAGCGCCTTACCGTCCTTGTAACGCGCTGAACTGGCATCGGCGGCAGCGCGAGCGTCATCTTCGTCTAGGGAAACATAGGCCTTCACCACCGGTTCGCGTTCGGCGATGGTTTCCAGACAGCGCTCCAGATAGGAGCGTGGCGTATCCGTGCCGTCGCGGAAAGTGGGTACAGCATCATGAAAGGTGAGCGCCTTGAATTCCCTCGGATCGTAGCGGTCTGGCGCGGTCATGGCTTGATCTCCTTCCGGTTTCGCAGGCCTGTTCCTGACGTCGATCTTGGCACCTAATTCACTGGGCTTCAATGTGGCGCGGGTTTTTCATAGAGTAGACGGAACCGAAACGAACCGGAGCCGACCGATGACCGACCGTCCGACGCCATTCAGCGGCATTCGCCATGTCGCCTTTGCCGTGCCGAACCTGGAGGAATGCGAAAAGTTCTATACCGAGATTATGGGTATGGAGATCCTGAACCGGGCCAACGAGAATCTGGTCTACTTGACCTGCGGCAACGACAATTTGTCCCTGGCGCGCGCAAAAAAGCCGACGGACGGCAAGGGCTGCTTCGATCACTACGGCTTCATCGTCCGGACGAAGGAAGAGTTGCAGGACTGGTTCGACTACTTCAAGTCCAAGGATGTCGATGTGCTGGATCAGCCAAGCGACCACGCCGACGGTGCGCGCAGCTTCCACGTCAAGGATCCGGCCGGTAATGTCATTCAGCCAATCTATCATCCCGCGATTTCGGGGCAGCGCTTTACCGCGGCGTAACGAACTCTAGCTGTTGAGTTTGTAAACCCGCGTGGCAGTGTCGTGATACAGCTTGGCCTTTTCGTCGGCCGAGTAATCTGCGGATAGCCGCTTGAAGGAGTTATAGAGCACGTTGTAGCTGCAACTCAGCTTGTCGACCGGGAAGTTCGATTCGAACATGCAGCGGTCGGCGCCGAATTTCTCGATCGTGTATTCGTAATAATGCCGCGTGGCGTCGAGCAGCTCCTGGCTCGTTGGCGGTTTTGGTTTCTCGTGCCAGGCGAAGCCGTTCACCTCCATATTGATGCCGCCGAGCTTGGCCATGACATTTTGACAAGTTGACAGTTCGTCAATAGATTTGCGCCATTCGGCAAAGACCTCATCGGACTTGCCGGCATAGGGCCCGATGCCGATTGGTCCGCCAAAATGGTCAAGAATGATTGTCGTGTCCGGGAACGCGCGCGCGAGGCTTGTGACGTCCGGAATTTGCGGGTGATAGCACCAGGCCTCGTAGCTGAGGTTCCGCGGCCCTAAATGCTTGAAGCCGGCGCGAAATTCGTCACGAAGCACCAGATCGCCCGGCGGATTGGTACGGTGATTGCCGATGGCGTCGTGTTCGTTCCAGGCCATGCCGAGGCGAATACCTTTGAAGCGTCCGCCGCCGGCTTCGATTTGTGCGTCCAGCACATCGGCGGCGGCATCGCCGATCTTCAGGTCCGTCGTGCCAATGATCCCCTTGGCAACTCGGCAATCGCTATACAGGCCGGAGGCGCTCATTGCCGCGATCCCGCGGACGAATTCGGTCTCGCCGAGGGGCCGCATGGCTTCCGGCCCGTCCGTCTTGAACATGGCGCCGCATTCGATGAAGACGGTGGAGACGATGTTGTGGCCGCTGTTGAGATCTTCGAGGATCTCATCCAGCAGATAGCGTGGCTGGGTGTGTTCGGTCTTGAACTCCCAGAGATGATGGTGCGGGTCGCAAATCGGCAGGTCCGGTTCCAGGGTCTCTTCAACGGTCAATGCCAGCCAATCGTCGTGCGTGCCCATGATCTGCGCCCTCGTTGTTTCGTGATTTCCTATTCTTACTCAAACGCTTTACCGCCGCGCTGTCAAAGCGCTGGCGATGGGGTACATTGCGCCTGGGTTTTATGACGGGCGAAAAGGGGTTTCATGGCGTCGGTGATGATCAACCAAGTGCGACGAGGCTTCTATCTCGATTCAGTGGCCTTGATGCGAGTCGCGCGCACTATTGGTTTAATGCCCGGTGTCGCGGAATCCGCGCTCATGATGGGTACGGCGGCAAACCGACAAATCATGCAGGATGCCGGGGTGCTCGACGCCGAAGGCGCTAGTGCGGAGGGAAATGATTTGGTTGTCGCTGTTCGTGCCGATAGTCAGACGGCCGCGGACGAAGCGATTGCCGAGGCCATTCGGCAACTCGACCAGCCCAAGACGCAGACCGAAACGGCGTCCTGGCGGCCGAGAACGCTTCGACAGGCGGTAAAGTCGGCGCCGGCAAGCAACTTCGCCCTGATTTCGGTGCCCGGCGACTACGCGATCGCCGAGGCTCGCAAGGCGGTCCGGCACGGTCTCCACGCGATGATCTTCAGCGACAACGTCCCAGTCGACGCGGAACGCGCGCTCAAAGAGGAAGCGCGTGAGGCGGGAAGGCTTGTCATGGGGCCGGATTGCGGCACCGCCATAATCGGCGGCGTTCCATTGGCTTTTGCCAATGTGGTTCCGCGCGGCGACATCGGAATTATCGGCGCCTCCGGCACGGGTATCCAGGAAGTAAGTTGCCTGATTGCACAAAATGGTGGCGGCATAAGCCACGCCATCGGTGTCGGCGGGCGCGATCTTTCTGCGGAAGTCGGCGGCATCACGACCTTGATGGCGATGGATCTTCTGGAAAGGGGCAGCGGGACGCGCCACATCGTCTTGATTTCGAAGCCGCCCGCCACAGATGTCGCACGGCAAGTCATTGAGCGGATTGCGAAGAGTTCGAAGCCTTACACTGTCTGCTTCGTCGGGGCGGAGAATGTGGCGGTGCCGGATAACGCGGCTGCCGCGGCGACACTGAAAGCAGCGGCGGAACAATCTTTGGGCGACCGCGCTTTTCCCAACTTTGATACGCTGCCAGTATCGGTTCCCGAAGGCCGCCGCGCCGTCGGTCTTTTTTCGGGAGGGACGCTATGCGCGGAGGCTCAGATCGTATTCCGCGACGCCAGGCTGCCGCTTGGATCCAACGCGCCGATACCAGGTGTCGCAGCTTTGGGTGAAAATTCGCGCGGCCATGCCTTTATCGATCTGGGCGACGATGAATTCACCCGTGGTAAACCTCACCCGATGATCGACCCTAGCGTGCGAGACGATTTGTTGTGTGAAACCCTTAGCGATCCATCGGTTGGGGCTATTCTGATCGATATCGTGATCGGTTACGGCGCCCACGAAGATCCGGCAGGCCATCTCGCCGGCGTGCTAGCGAGCGTTGGCGGCGAACGGCCGATTGTCGTCGCGTCGGTGACCGGTACCGACGAAGACCCGCAGGGCCGTGCGGCGCAGGTCGCGACATTGGAAGCGGCAGGGGTCGTTGTCGCGCCCTCCAATGCGGATGCGGCTATATATGCGCTCGCCTGTGTCGAGCCGGTGGCCTGACGATGCTGCGGACGGCGCGGTCTCGCCGCGGCATGATCGTCGCGCCTCATCACCTGGCATCGCAAGCCGGGCTTCGCGTGCTGGAAGAGGGTGGCAACGCGATGGAGGCGATGGTCGCCGCGGCCAGCACGATCGCGGTGGCCTATCCGCATATGAATGCCCTCGGCGGTGACAATTTCTGGCTTATCCATACCCCCGGGCGAGAGGTAGTTGGCATCGATGCCTGTGGTGCCGCTGCGGCCCAGGCCGATATCGCGTTCTATCGGAATCAAGGCTTCAACGAAATTCCGTCACGTGGGCCGCTCGCGGCCCTGACGGTAGGCGGCGCGGTTTCCGGCTGGCAGGAAGCGCTTAATATCAGTACAGACGATTGGGGCGGGACCTTGCCGCTTAACCGTCTGCTCGAAGATGCTGCGTTTCTGGCCAAGGACGGTATCGCCGTAACGAGGACACAGGCCGACAATACGGCCAGCAAGATGGGGGAAATGAAGGCGTCTCCGGGGTTTGCCGAAACCTATCTCGACAACGGCAAACCGCTGGTCGAAGGCGCACTTTTCCGTCAACCGAAGCTTGCTGAGACACTCAACCAGTTGGGCCAGCGAGGCCTGGACGATTTCTATCGCGGTACACTTGGCCGGGCGATAGCGGTCGATCTGGAACGTGCCGGAACGCCGCTTCGTCTCGGAGATTTGGAACGGCACAAGGCACTTCGGGTCGCCCCTTTGATGACGGAGGTTGCCGGCCACAAGGTCTTCAACCTGCCGCCGCCGACGCAGGGATTGGCGTCGCTGATCCTGTTGGGCGTTTTCTCCCGCCTCGGCGTCTCCGAAGCGGAGGGGTTCGAATTCGTCCACGGGTTGGTTGAGGCGACAAAGCAGGCTTTCCGTATCCGCGACCGGTATGTCACCGACCCGGCTTATATGGATGTCGATCCCCAATCGTATCTAAATGATGAGACATTTGCGGCAATGGCGGCCGACATCGATCCGGCACGTGCCCTGCCATGGCCGGAAGCCAGACCGGGTGGCGACACGGTCTGGCTCGGCGCCATCGACGGCGAGGGCCGGACGGTCAGTTTTATTCAGAGTATCTATTGGGAGTTCGGGTCCGGGGTCGTGCTCGACGAAACCGGTATTACCTGGCAGAACCGTGGCGTCAGTTTCAGTCTCGACGAGGCGCATCACAATGCGTTGCGGCCGCATCGCCGGCCATTCCACACCATTCAGCCGGCGCTTGCGCAACTGTCGGACGGGCGCGTCATGCCGTACGGCACGATGGGCGGCGAAGGACAGCCGCAGACGCAGGCGATGCTGTTCAGCCGGCATGTTCTCTTTGGGCAGGATCTGCAACAGGCCGTGACCGCGCCGCGCTGGTTGCTCGGCCGAACATGGGGTGCCGATGCAACGAACCTAAGAATCGAGAACCGTTTCGATCCCGCCGTCATCGCGGCGTTGCGCGCCGCCGGCCACGATGTCGAGGAAATCGGTGAGTTCGACGAAGCCATGGGGCACGCCGGCGCCCTTGTTCGCTATGCCAATGGTCTTCTGGAAGGCGCTGCTGATCCGCGAAGCGATGGTCAGGTTGCAGCCTATTAGGCGTTGAACGATTTTAGTGCGGCGAGCACCTCGTCGATGTCCGCAGCGGTGTGGTCAGCGGAAATCTGGAAGCGGATTTCTTCATCGCTACGGGGGACGACCGGATAACCGAGACCCGTCGCCAAGATATCGTGATCGCGTAGATGTTGGACCAAAGCGGCCGTCCGGCCCGTATCGCGAACCATCAATGGGACGACGGGATGCGCGCCGGGAACCGTTTCAAAGCCGAGATCGCTCAGTCCACTTCTGAAACGCGCCATCATGGCGCGGAGATGATCGAGTAGGGCGATGCCTTGCGGGCTGTCGAGAATATCCACGGCGGCCTTGGCGGCGGCGGCTTCGCCCGGCGTGATGGGGTTGGAATAGATGTAGAAGGGCGACGTCTCTCGCAGGTAATCCATGATCGTCAGGTTTCCCGTGACATAGCCCCCGTTGACGCCGAACGCCTTGCCGAGCGTTCCGACGAGTAAGTCGGCAGGCTCACTGCTCTCGATTTCTTCGGTGCCGCGTCCGGTCGCACCGAAAGCGCCGATCCCGTGCGAGTCGTCGACGATCACCAGAACGTTTTCCTTGAAATCATCGTCGTAGCGACGGGCCAATCCCATAATCTCGCCCAAAGGTGCATGATCGCCGCGCATGCTGAATACGCCGTCGGTCACGACAATCGCCCGTTCGCAGGTCTCCGCCGCAGCTGCAAGTTCGGTTTCCAGGGCAGTCATGTCGAGATGGGGATAGACGCGCTTCTGTTTCGGCTGTGCCAGCCGCACCGCGTTGATGATGCAGTTATGATTGAGTGCGTCGCTGATTACGGCGGTCCGGTCGTTAATCAGCGGCGGTAGCAGGCCCATGATCGTGGCGTAGGCCGAGCTGAAAATCATCGACGCTTCGCGATCATGGAATGCGGCGAGCCGTTTCTCGAGCGCAACATGCGGCGACCATGTGCCGCTGATGAACCGTACCGCGCCCGGCCCCGCGCCATAGGTGCGGACAGCCGCTTCCTCCGCTGCAATGACTTCCGGCTGATACGCCATGCCGAGATAGCTGTTTGCGTTCATCCGCAGAAACGGTCGCCCGGCTTCGCCTGCGATTCGGTAGCGGGATCCTTTACCGCCTTTTGGTGCGACAATGCCGTCGAACACGGTTTCCGTACCTTTCAGACGGCCCGCTTCGGCCAAGCTCACCAGTTCCTTCGCGAGCGCTTTTTCGATCCGGTCATGGGGCATTTTGCGTTCCTTGGGATGGGTTCGTCGGGATTATCTTTTCAGACAGCTTATCGAGCATATCTGCTGTCATAGCGACAAGGTCATAGCATGGCGCCCATCCCCATTGCGCGCGCGCTTCGCTGTCGTCGATCGATTGTGGCCAGGAGTCCGCGATTGCTTGTCGTACGGGATCGATTTCGTAGGTGATCGCAAATTCCGGAATATGCTCCCGGATCGCTCCTACTAAATCGGCAGGCGTGATGCTCATAGCGGTGAGGTTGAAGGAATTCCGATGCATGAGCGTTTCGGATCTGGCGTCCATCAATTCAAGAATCGCACGGATCGCATCGGGCATATACATCATGTCGAGCCGCGTATCGGGACGCAGATAGCAGGTGTAGTGGCGATAACGGATTGCTTGATAGAAAATATCGACAGCGTAATCGGTCGTTCCACCGCCGGGCGGCGCAACGCTGGATATAAGGCCGGGAAAACGCAACCCGCGTGCATCGACGCCAAAGCGCGTGGCGTAGTAATCGCACAACAACTCACCAGCCACTTTGGTGACCCCATACATTGTCGTGGGTCGCTGGATCGTGTCTTGCGGCGTTTGCATCTTCGGCGTGCTCGGGCCGAAGGCGCCGATGGAGCTCGGGAAGAATAGGGCGCAATTGCACTGCCTCGCGACTTCGAGGACGCGATAAACACTGCCCATATTCACATCCCAGGCCGATTGTGGCTGCAGCTCTGCAACGGCGGAAAGCAAGGCGGCGAGATGATAAATTGTGCCGATGTTGTGTTGCCGGACAACATCTTGGATTTGGCGCAGGCTGGTGCAGTCGAGATGTTCGAACGGGCCATCGTTGTTGGCGTTTGGCGGACTTCGAATGTCAGAAGCAATGACGCGTTCAATGCCATATCGGTTGCGCAGTGCCGGCACCAGCTCCGAGCCGATTTGTCCGTTTGCACCGGTGACGAGAATATTCTGCATCTGGCTTTGCCTCGCGACGAACGGCTCCTAAGCATCGCCAGAGACTCTATCGACGCGGATCGCGGTGGCGTTGATCTGTGTCACGGCGCACGTTTGGTTCGCGTGGTCTTTTTGTTTCGGTCTGATCCTCAAGGAGCATTGCGAATGCGGAAACCAAAGGTTTGGGTGGTTGTTGCCGACGGCGCGCGAGGCCGGTTCTTCCAACTATCGGAAGGCCATGAGTTGGTTTCGGTGTACGCGCACGAACTCGTTGGTGAAGCGCTGGCAAGCCGCGATCTCGCGAGCGATCGTCCCGGAAGAACGTTCGAGCGAGGCGGGGATGGCCGGCATGCCATGGAGCCGCATTCCGATCCGAAACGGTATGCCAAGACCGTGCTGGCGCGCGAAATTGGCCGTTTGCTCGAGGCGGAACGGAAGAAACGCAGCTTCGATCACTTGGTCGTCGTCGCCCCACCGCAGTTTTTGGGCGACCTGCGGGGGGCAATGTCCAAGCCTCTTCAAGAGTTGATCGCCACGGAAATCAACAAGGATCTCTCGAAGCTTGCACCGCATCAACTCAAGATACAGCTTGGCGATGTGCTCTTTATCAGGCCTCCACTATGAACCATCGACGAATTTTCTGCGCCTTATCGAGGCAAATTCAGTTTGATAACGACCCTCGATAGACGTTTGTTGCCGCATCAGGTCGAAGGCTTCACAATATGCTGTAACCGCTAAGTCCGATGAGGAACAGACGCTAATGACTCAGTCCGCGCTTTCGCTGATTCCGAATAACTATCTGAAATTTGGGATATTTCTCGCCCCGTTCCATGCCATGAACGAGAACCCGACGCAAGCGATGCGCCGGGACATGCTGCTGCTCGAACATCTCGACGGGCTTGGCTATCATGAGGCCTGGGTCGGCGAGCATCATTCCGGCGGTATGGAAATCATAGCCTGTCCGGAAATGTTCATCGCCGGTGCTGCCGAACGGACGAAGCATATCCGACTCGGTACCGGCGTAGTGTCATTGCCCTATCACAATCCGTTCACAGTAGCCGGACGAGTGACACAACTCGATCACATGACAGGCGGTCGCTTCATGTTCGGTGTCGGCCCTGGTGCGCTGACCGGCGATGCCTATCGTATGGGCATCGACCCGGCGGAGCAGCGCCGGATGATGAACGAGTCACTCGACGCCGTGGTCCGGCTGCTCGATGGCGAACTGGTCAGTATGAAGACCGACTGGTTTCATCTGCAAGATGCTCGCATCCAGATCCCGTCTTTCCAGCAGCCGCGAGTCGAAATGGCGGTCGCTTGCGCGCGCTCGCCATCAGGTGCCCTGGCGGCGGGCAAGCATGGCATCGGCATGTTGTCGATTGGCGGCACCAGCGATGACGCGTTGGCAGCCCACGCCAACAATTGGCGCATGTGCGAGGAGGCCGCGGCAGAGAACGGCCAAACGGTAACTCGCGACAAGTGGCGGCTTGTCACGCTTATGCATGTGGCGGAAACGCGGGAAAAGGCGCGGCAGAACGTCCAGTTCGGGCTTGAGGAATGGGCAAAGTATTTCCGCGAGATCGCGACCTTCCCAATTGTGCCGGCGGAGATCGACGACCCCTATACCTATCTGACCGAGAACAAGATGGCGCTGATCGGCACGCCGGACGATGCGATCGCGTATATCGAAACGCTACTGGAAGGTGCCGGCGGTTTCGGCGCGCTGATGCAGCTTGCCCACAACTGGGCCAACTGGGAAAATACAAAGGAAAGCTACGAGCTACTCGCGCGCTATGTCTTCCCGCATTTCCAGCACCTTAACCGGCTACGCGACATCAGCTACGATTATAGTCACGAGAACCGCGACGCCTTCGTCGGCGAGGCAGCCAAGGCAGTGCAGACTGAGATCGACAACTACCAGGAACGCAAAAAGGGCGAAGCGGCAGAATAGCTTTCGCCGCTACCGCGCATAGTCGTCCATCCCGGCGCGTTCGAGCTGGCGCAGCAGGGCGGGCCATTCGCGGCCGACCTCGATGAAGCCTCCTTTGGCGTACATCTTCAGCCCCATCTGGATCGATTTTTCCTGTGTTTCTTCCGACAGCGATTGTAGTTCGCTGCCGCCAGACAGGGCATCGATCTGCAAACGGCAGGCTGTCTCGATGCGGTAGATCCACACGAATGCTTCGCCGACCGTATTGCCCACGCTGAGCAGGCCGTGATTGCGCAGGATCAGGATTCGTTTGTCGCCTAAGTCGCTGACGATGCGTGGTTGTTCGCTGGCATCGACGGCTGGGCCTTCGAAATCGTGATAACCGACCCAGCCCATCACGGTCAGCGCTTTCTGGCTGACTGGCAGCAGGCCCTGCTTCTGCATCGCTACGGCCGCACCAAAACGACTATGTGTATGGATGACGCAATGCAAGTCGGGCGATGACATATGAACGGCACCATGTATGACGAAGCCGGCCGGATTCACGGGGTAATCGCTTTCGCCCAGCACATGGCCCTTGTCGTCGACCTTGATGAGGGACGCCGCCGTAATCTCATCGAAGAACATGCCGAACGGATTGATCAGGAAATGATTTTCGGTCCCCGGCACGCGCAGCGAAAAATGCGTGTTGTTGAGGTCGGTCCAGCCATATAGCGCCGCGAGCCGGTAGGCGGCGGCGAGATCGCATCGTGCTGCCCATTCGTCCTGCGCCATGCCTGCTGGCGCCGCTGTGGATTGCGTTGCGATGCTGGCTACTGTCGCCATAATGAAGCCTCCGCTGAGGAAAGTTGTCCATACATATTTAAGCGAGACTATATTTGCTGGTGCGATGTGTCGATTCGAGACGTGGCCCTCGCGGGCCGTCGACCCTATGATACCGCCGCACCGCGGAGGAACGATATGCTCGATTTCTACTACTGGCCGACCCCGAACGGCTGGAAAGTGTCCATCATGCTGGAGGAGTGCGAGCTCCCTTATAATCTGATTCCCGTGAACATCGGCAAGGGCGATCAGTTCAAGCCCAAGTTCCTCGAAATCAGTCCGAACAACCGCATGCCAGCGATCGTCGACAACGATGTGGAGGGAGAGGAACCGGTCGCTGTCTTCGAGTCCGGGGCGATCCTTTATTATCTGGCAGAACGGACGGGCAAATTTATCCCGAATGATTGGCGTGCCCGCAAGGAAGTCCTGGAGTGGCTGTTCTGGCAGGTCGGCAATCAAGGGCCAATGGCGGGGCAACTGAGTCACTTCGTCAACTACGCCGATGGCGGCGTCGAATATGGCAAGAACCGTTACGGTAACGAGTACAATCGCTGTCTGGGTGTGCTCGAACGGCGACTGGAAGACCAGGAGTTTATTCTGGGTGACTATTCCATTGTCGACATGATCAGCTGGCCTTGGGTCCTGATCGCGAAGCCGCTCGGTCAGTCCCTTGATGATTTTCCCAATGTGTCGCGTTGGCGGAACGTGATCAAGGAACGGCCTGCCGCGCAGCGCGGGGTCGATGTCGGCAAGGAACTCCGCCGTTCTGGACCGCCGAGCGACGAGGAACGCAAGAATCTGTTCAATCAGACGGCGCAGACGCCGCAGGTGCAGGGTAATACCAAGGAGCGCTGATAATGACACATAGAGACGGGTTATCCAGGTTTTCGGCAAGGAGCGCGCGGTGCGGCGATGCGGGGCATAGGAAGCCGGGCGCGACGCTGTCCGAAAGCCTGGATAACCCGCCCTTCGGGTCGCGTATGCGGCCCGTCGGAGGGCGTCGGAACGGCTTGACAATGCCCCGCATCGACTGCGCCGCCCCTCCTAACCGGCGGACCGCATGCGCGATCTCTATGGGTCATTATCAACGCTCCTTGGTATAACACATGAAGCTCTATTGGACGCCGGCATCGCCCTTTACGCGCAAGGTCGTGGTGACCGCGCGGGAACTTGGATTATGGGACCGCATCGAGATCGCACCGACGGTTTGGCCCTTGGATTGGGGCTACGCGACCGTCCAATTTACGGAAGGGCTCGCCGAGGCGAATCCCGTTGCGCGAATTCCAACACTGATTACGGACGGCGGGGCAGCGCTCGGCGATTCGACGCTGATCTGCCAGCACCTGAACGAGATCGCGGCGGGAGAAAGCGTTATTCCCGACGGCGCGGCACGTTGGAATATGTGGTCGCTATATGCGGTAGCCGATGGTTTGTTGGAAGCGCAGATCGCGATACGGGCGGAGATGCTGCGGCCCGAAGCCATGCGATCCGAAGGTTTTCTCGATAAGCAGCGCGATCGCATTGCGCGATGCTTCGATCATATTGAGAGCTGCGCCGAAGAATTAGATGGCCCCCTGAATCTCGCACAAATCACGGTTGGTATTGCCTGTGGATACCAGGATTGGCGCGATTGGCTTGGAGATTTTAGGCCAGGACACGGGCGTCTTTCGCGCTGGTATGACGCGTTCTCTGAACGCCCGGCGATGCTTGAGACCGAACCAAAAGAAACGCCCGCAACATAATGTTTCTGCCGTAAGCGAGGAGGCCCCTTGGAGTTCGACAATTCATTTGATGTACCCTTGCCGCCTGATGAGACATGGGCGCTGCTGCGTGACATCGAGCGGATCGCCCCTTGCATGCCCGGCGCGAAGCTGACCGAATCTGTTGATGCGGAAACGTTCAAGGGCGAGGTTGCGGTCAGGCTTGGCCCGGTTTCGCTGACCTTCAAAGGCCAGGCGCGGTTCGAGGACGTCAACGACGCCGAGCGCAAGGCGCTGGTAAAAGCAGACGGCAAAGATGCCAAGGGGCGTGGCGGTGCCAACGCGGCCGTCGACTTTTGCGTCGAGCCAGCGGAAGGCCAGTCCACGGTATTGATACATACCAATCTGATGCTGTCGGGACCGGTGGCACAATACGGCCGCGGCGTGGGCATGGTGCAGGATCTTGCCACGCAACTCATCGAGCAGTTCTCGGCAAACTTGAAAGCCGAACTTGCGAAAACGCCGGCTTCTTCGGAGGCCTCGGAAACGAAACCGGAGATCGAGACCGTCAAACCTGTTTCTGGCCTCTCGTTGATCTTCAAGATTCTATGGAATGCGGTCGTACGGCTATTTACGGGCCGGGCCGCAACGCCCTAACGCTTTGCGCTCTGTATCGCGCGGTAAACGGTCTCCGGCGTTGCCGGCATCGGGATATGGCGTACGCCCAACGGTGCTAGCGCATCGACGATGGCATTGATCACGGCGGCCGGTGCGGCCGTTGGGCCCGCTTCTCCGACAGATTTGGCGCCGGTCGGCGTATGTGTGCAGGGGATTTCGATGATGCGCGTCTCGAAGCTTGGCAAACCGTGCGCCCGCGGCATCCCGCAGTCCATGAAGGATCCGCTCAAGAGCTGCCCCGACTGCGGATCGTGAATGTTCGATTCCAGCAGGGCCTGACCGACACCTTGGGCAACGCCGCCGGTCAGTTGCCCTTCGACGACCATGGGGTTGAGGGCCAGGCCGACATCATGCGCCATGCTGTAGCGAAGCAGCACAACGGCGCCGGTTTCGATATCCACCTCGACTTCCGCGATGTGGCAGCCGCTGGGATAGGTGCTGTCTTGTGGCGTGTAGCAATGGGATGCCTCGAGGCCTCGATCCGCGGGCGCGCCGTCGGTAATGACCCGCGCCGCCACATCTTCCAGGGTCACCAGCCGGTCGGTACCTCGGATACGGTAGCACCCATGCTCGTACTCGATATCTTGAGGTGCCGCCTCCAGCAGATCCGCCGAGACCGGCAAACCGTTTTCGATCAACTCATCGCCGGCATGGACAAGGGCGCTGCCACCGACCGTCATGGAACGGCTGGCGCCTGTGCCCATGCCCCACGGTGTCTCGTTCGAGTCGCCTTGAACGATGCGTATCCGGGCGATGTCGATACCGAGCTTGTCGGCGAGCATCTGCGCGTAGACTGTTTCGTGCGATTGCCCGTTGGACATGGTGCCGATACGCACCGTGATTTGCCCGTCTGGCGTACAGGAAATATCGGCGCGGTCGGCGATGCCGGCACCACAGGCCTCTACGAGATTGGCGTAGCCAAGGCCGCGCCGCAGGCCACGCGCAGCGCTTTCCGCTTTTCGCTCTGCAAAGCCTTCAATATCCGCAATCGCTTCCACAGCATCCATGTTGGCGGCGAAGTCGCCGCTGTCGTAGGTGGAGATGCCCTGTGTGCGGTACGGCATCGCGCTGGCGGGTATCAGATTACGGCGGCGAAGTTCGGTCGGCGAAAGGCCCAGCTCACTTGCCGCCGTATCAAGCAGCCGCTCGATGACGAAAATCGCTTCCGGCGCGCCGGCACCGCGATAGGGGCAGGTTGGCACGCGGTTTGTGTGGATGCCGCGGAGGTCGAAATCGATCGTCTGGATATCGTAGACGCTGGTGCCCATGGTCCGCCACATATTCGCGGCAGTGGATCCACGTTGCCCAAGATAGGCGCCTAAATCGGCAAGCACGCGAACCCGCAATGCGAGGATACGCCCGTCCGCGTCGAAGGCGCATTCGGCATCCGTGGCCTGTCCGCGCCCTTGATAGTCGGCAAGGAAACATTCGCTCCGGTCGGCTTGCCAGCGTACTGGCTGTCCTAGCTGACGTGCGGCCCAGAGCACCAAGGCCGGTTCCGGATAGAGTGGATTCTTCGCCCCGAAACCGCCGCCCACGTCCTTGGTGATGACGCGCACGCGGTCTTCCGGTAGGTGAAAAATGTCCCGGGCCAATGCGCGTCCGGTGTTTTGCGGTTTCCCTGCCGACGCATAGAGGGTGAAGCAGTCCGTCTCCGCGTCGTGCAGCCCGACATAGCCGCGCGTTTCCATAGGATTTTGGACGAGGCGTTCGTTCTCTATGGAGATCGCCGTGACATGCGTGGCTTTAGAGAAGGCTTCCGCCGTCGCTTTTGGATCCCCCAGATCGGTCCGGAAACACACATTGCCGGGGGCTTGTTCCCAAAGCAGGTCGGCGCCCGGAGATGCAGCGCTACGTACATCCATCAGCGGTTGGCGCTCGGCGTAGTCGACGACAACAGCTTCGGCGGCATCCTTCGCCTGCGCCAACGTCCCAGCGACGGCGACGGCGACGGGTTCGCCGAGATATAGAACACGAGAGCTAGCCAGGATTGGTTGCGGCTGTGCGATTGCCGGGTCACCTGGCACGGGAGGTGTCGGGTGCGGCGCATCTTGCGGCGTTGGCGGCAAGCGTTCCCAGGGAATGGCACCCAAGCCATCGGCAATGACGTCCTGCCCGGTCCAGACGCCAAGGACGCCCGGCATCCTGCGCGCAGCATCTGTCTCGATAGCGACGATATCGGCGTGCGGGTAGGTCGATCGGACCACGGCCATATGGGCTTGGCTTTCGACCGCAATATCCGCGACGTAACATCCGTGTCCCGTCAGTAGACGGTGATCTTCGACACGGCGGATCGACTGCCCGACATAAGGGTTTGCTGGATTCGAATGTCGTTCCGAACTCAACGTTGTTGCTCAGATGCCGGCGGCGGCTGCAATATAAGTGTCGGTTTCCATGTCGTCCTGCACCGCACCTGTCAGGTCGGAAACGCGGGCGATGCCGCGCCGATCGCACCATTCTTCGAGGTCCCCGATGATCGAAATCATCGCGGTCGGGTTACGGAACGACGCGTAGCCGATTTGTACGGCGCTGGCGCCGGCCAGCATATATTCCACCACGTCTTCGGCCTTCACGATGCCGCCACAACCGATGATCGGAATCGAGACCGCCTTGGAGATTTGATAGACCATACGCATGATGATCGGTTTTACCGCCGGGCCGGACATGCCGCCGGTCTTGAAACCGAGTGATGGCTTAAAGCTGTGTGTATCGATCCGCATCGATAAGATGGTGTTGGCGACGGTAAGTGCATCGGCACCGGCTTCTTCGGCAGCTCGGGCGATCCCGACAACGTCGCCCGCGTTTGGCGACAGCTTGACGAAAATCGGTAGATCGGTCGCCGCTCGGACACCGCGGACAGTCTCAGCCGTATGCTCGGCGTGAAGTGCGAAATTGCCGCCATTCGGATCGCGCGTCGGGCAGGAGATATTGATTTCAAGCGCTTTGACGCCCGGCACCGTAACGTCGCGTGCCATAGCGGCGAAATCGGCTTCCGTAGTCGAGGTGACGCTGACGATCAGGGGAGGGCTAAATTGGAGATATTCGGGCATCAGCTCGGTCAGGAAATAGTCGATACCTTTGCCGGGCAGTCCTATGCAATTGATCATGCCGCATTCGACTTCCGCGACGCGGGGGGGCGGATTGCCGTCGCGCAACTCGCGGCTGACGGTTTTCGTCATGGTCGCGCCAAGCCTATTGATATCGATAACCTGCGCCATCTCCGGCGAGAAGGTGCCGGACGCCGGCATGACCGGATTGGCCATCTCGAAA
Organism: Alphaproteobacteria bacterium; assembly: GCA_012103325.1. Classification (GTDB taxonomy): domain Bacteria; phylum Pseudomonadota; class Alphaproteobacteria; order UBA8366. Next base: position 339,083 of record WLWY01000006.1, on the reverse strand, counting down.
TCACCGATTTTGACGGAAAGATCTACCATCCCATGGCCTCCTGCATGTCGAAGACGGGTCCGTCGATGCAAACTCGCTTCAGCGTTTTTTCGCCGCCGATGACGAATGTGCGCACGCAGACGTAACAGGGGCCCAGGCCGCACGCCATGATCTGTTCCATCGCCACCTGGCCCGGAATGCCGTGTTTCGTGCCGAGACGCTTCATCAGCATGAATAGCCGATTCGACCCACAGGTGAAGAAAGCATCTGCCCGCCCATGCGCGACCCTGTCTTCGATGATCGATTCGACATTCTCGACGGCACTGGTGCCATCCGTGTCGGTAACCGTAACCACATCCGCGCCGGCCTTTTCGAACAGATCGCCCGACATTGCCAACTCTGGACTGCGGGCGCTCAGGATAACCGTCGCGCTGACGTTGTTTTCGGCGATCATTTGCGAAATCGGCGCCAGCGTGGCGAGCCCGACGCCACGGCCCAGGACGATTACGTCTTTCCAATCAGGTTGCAGAGAGAAGCCCACGCCTAACGGTCCGACCATGTTGAACTTGTCGTCCGGCTTCAGTGTAGCCGCCCCGTTGGTGCCCCGGCCGACGCATTTGTAGAGAAATTCAAGCCGCTCCCGCTCCCGGTCGACCCTGTAAATGCTTTGTGGCCGTCGCAGCCACAAATCACCTTCGTCGGGGGAGGGGCAGAGCCAATGAAAGAATTGTCCGGGCCTGGCTGCCAGGGACTTGGGCGATGCGGTTACGACCAGATGCTTGTATTCGTCATTGATCCAGTCGTTGGCCAGGACGGTTGTCAACGCTTCTTCGACGGGGGCCTTAGGTGCGTGATCTGCGGTATTGTCGCCGCCGACAATATGGGCTCGGGACGAAAAAACGGTATTTGCCATTCCGGTCATGCGGGGTCCAAATTTTTCAAATTTAACTCAAAATAAATAATAATCCCAAAAATAGGACAAATCCAGCTTAACCTTTATGTCGTGCGATAAGCTTCCGCATATACTTGCCCGCCGCGGCGCCCTTGAGCGCCCGGCGCCACATGTCGGCCACCATTTTTTCATGCAGGCTCAGGGCTTCCGGGGCAGACGTGATCATGGCCACGCCGACACGGACGTTGGGCTGCGCGCCGAGCCGAAATGGGCTGACGGTCAGTACTTTCCGGTCTGGCTGGCGGAAAATTTGGAACCCGGTATGCGGCAGCGTGTCGGGGACGATGCCGATTTGTACGCCGATGGGTTCCTCCTCCATCAAAGCGGCGAGATGCGTCGCTTCCGCGATGGCCAATTGGCGGCGCTCGGCCCGTTCCGGTTCAGAGAGGTCCAGCCGGCCGACGAGACCGTTGCGCAGAAATCCATCCATTTCCGTTGCGGATAGCAGGTTAAGTACACCGGGCTGACGGGCCCGGAAGGTCGCCTTGCGGGCAGTCAGAACACCCATGAGGTCGCTGGCTTGCTCCAAGGCCTGATCCCGGTCCGGCAGGTCGTCGGGAATGTTTTCTCGGAGAATGGTTGCTAGGGTTTCGTCGAAACAATCGGAGGCGAGCAGATAGGAAATAGGTCCCGCCAGCACGACGATATGTTCTGCAGTTTCCTCAATCTGGCGAGTGCGCTCGAAATAGCTGACCGCCGAGGCGACATATTCGACACCAACACCCAATAACGTCGGAATCGACACGTCCAGCAGTTCGGCCAGCTTCTCCAAGGTATCGATTTTCGCCAACTCGCCTTTTTCGAACCGGTACAGGGCGGTGCGCGAGATGCCAATTTGCTTCGCGATTTCATCCGCGCTCAGGCCGGAGCCGAGCCGGAAGGCGCGCAGCCGGTTGCCAATATCATCGAACCGTATCGCCATTACGTTTTCGCCTTGCTGGCTTCGATCAAGGCCAAGATATCGGCGGGGCCGATGGGCGCTCGATTGATTCGGATTCCATATGGCGATAGCGCGTCCTCGATCGCGGCGGCGATTGCGGCGGGTCCCGGAAAGACGCCGCATTCCCCGACTCCTTTAACCCCCAACGGGTTCAGGGGCGTTGGGGATTCATGGTGGATAACTTCGATGCGCGGTACTTCCGGCGCGGTGACGAGAAGGTAATCCGCCAGTGTCGTCGTTAGGGGCTGCCCATGGTCGTCGAACCCCATCCATTCGAACAGCGCATTGCCGACCCCGTGTGCGGCGGCGCCGATGATTTGGCCATCGACAATCGTGGGATGGATCACGGTGCCGCAGTCATGTGCAATGACGAAGTTGCGAATATCGACATGTCCGGTTTCCGCGTCGACCTCAACTTCGACGACGGCAGATCCGTTGGCGTAAGTCAGATCGTTGATGACCACACTCTCGGTCGCCTCTAGGCCCGGTTCGACCCCGCCCGGCAGGGAATAGCCAGGGGTGCCGGCGACGGCATGAACGAGCTGTCCGAGATTGACCTTCATGTCCGCCACGCCCGCCACCCGGACGTCCTGACCGACGATTTCCAGATCCGCTTCCGACGCTTCCAACAGGTGAGCCGCTATCCGCAATGCTTTTTCCCGCACCTTGCGCGCAGCGACATGCGCCGAGGAACCGGCGGTAACTGCCTGTCGGCTATTGAAGCCTCCAATCCCAAGTGGGGTGCCCGCACTATCACCCGCCGTAACCACGATGTTCGACATATCGCCGCCGAGTTGCGCGGCAACGATCTGCGCCAGCATCGTCTCGGTGCTCTGACCCATCGCCGTTGCACCGGTGTAAACATGAATTTTACCGGACTGGCTGACGCGGACGGTCGCGGATTCGAAAGGCCCCCGGCCAGTACCTTTGACGAAATTGGCAAGCCCAATGCCGAGAAACCGGCCTTCCGCGCGGGCGGTTTCCTGACGCGCCGGGAAGGAACTCCAGCCGGCGCGGTCTAGAACGTCCGCCTGGCATTTCGGGTAGTCGCCGCTGTCGAGGACGACTGCGCCGCCTCCTCGATTTTGCAGCGGCTTGGTATGTGGCATCGTATCGCCAGCGACCAGGTTTCGCCGCCGCACTTCAGCGCGGTCGAGGCCCAGCTCACGGGCTGTTCGGTCGAGCAGGCGTTCCATGACGAAGACGCCTTGCGGTTGCCCCGCGCCGCGGATTGGTGTGACCGGTACTTTGTTGGTCAGGGCCAGACGCACATCCATCCGGTAGGCGGGGACATTGTAGGGCAGGGTGACGGTGATTGCGGACTCGTAAGGCAGGTTGACGCCGCGCGCGGTATAGGCGCCGTGATCGTGGATCAGAGATCCGCGCAAACCGAGGATGCGGGCGTCGTCATCGACCGCGATCTCGGTCTCCCAGAACTGATCGCGTTCCTGAGTGGTCGCAATAAAGTGCTCGCGCCGATCCTCGATCCATTTGACGGGACGCTGGAGGATCAGTGCTGCGGCAGCGATCACGACATCTTCCGGATAGAAGATCAGCTTCGGCCCGAAGCCGCCGCCGAGGTCAGGTGCGATGACCCGGACCCGGTCTTCGTCGCGGCCCAGCATATCGGCGAGCAGGCGCATCGCTGTATGTGGTGTCTGCGTCGAACTCCAAAGCGTCAGCCGGTCCTCGAGCGGTTCGTAGGACGCAACATTGCCACGGCACTCGATCGAATGCCCGCCGCCGCGATGCTGATGAAAGGTCTCGCGGAACACATGCGGCGCCTTGGCAAAGACCGCGTCCGTATCGCCATAGGCCATGTCGAATTCGGCGAGCAGATTGTGCGGTGCGCCGTCATGTACTGGCGCGGCATTTTCCGCAAGCGCGGCGCGTGCATCCGCGACAGCTGGTAACGGATCGTAATCGACATCGACGAGCGCCGCCGCGTCTTCCGCACTATAGCGGTCGTTGGCGACGACGACCGCGATCGGTTCGCCGACATGGACCGTTTCGGCGTCAGCCAGGACCGGCCGGTTGCGATCCTGCCGGTAGCTGGGGCTCGGAAGACCGACGACCAAACGGTCTGTTTGCAAATGCGACTGAAGATCGTCGAGCGTCAGAACGGCATGAACGCCCGGGACTTCAAGCGCTGCCGACTTTTCGATTCCGCGTATTTTAGCATGGGCATGCGTGCTACGGACGAACGCGGCTTCCAACATGCCGGGTAGCTTGATGTCGTCGACGAAGCGCCCTTCGCCGCGCAGGAGCTTGCTGTCTTCGAGCCTGGGAACGTTGGCCCCGAATACGCTTTCGCCCACCGATCACGCCCTTCCAATACCGATTGCGGTATTAGAATTCGCGATTGTCAATTAATCAATATTAATTCCAATTTTGGGACGGATTTAATTCTTTGGCAAATCAAAGGTCGATGCGGCAAACAAATCATCCGGTTCGAGCTTGCGTGCCGTCAGCCCTTGTTCGAACGAATAGCGGGTCATGGCTTCGATTTCGGCGGTGTTCTCTGTTGCGCCATAGCGCCAATAATCCTCGCCCATGAGCGCGCGCGCCTTGGCGAATTCGTCGACGGGCCAGGGCAGGGTCGTGTGCAAATGGCCGACCTGTCCCAGGTTCCGGTAACAGATCCGTTTCGCTTCGAGATAGGCAAGGTAGACGTTGACCGGGAGCCAAGGATGTCTATCGACGATACTGCGGCGAATCCCGACCAGGTGCATGATCGGGAACATCCCGGTCCTGCTGAAATAGGCTTCCTCGTCCGAACGGTAGTGGGGAAACAGCCGGTCGATCTTATCGTTGGTGCCGAAGCAGGACGGTGCCTGTGCCGAGACGAGAGCGTCCAGTTCGCCCCGGTCCAATTGTGCGTTGAGCGTCTCCTCCGGCGAAATAAATTTTAGTTCGACATCGCTTGGAAGGTGGAGAGACACATTTTGTTTCCGGCCTGCTTCTTCCAGGCCGCCGCTACGCCAGCGCATGTCGGCTGGCTTGACGCCATGTTCATCTTGCAGAATGCCACGGATCCACATCGCCGCAGTCATCTGATATTCCGGCACGCCGACGATCTTGCCTATGAGATCTTGCGGTTTATCAATGCCCTTATCGGTGCGTATGTAGATTGAGGAATGCCGGAACATCCGCGACACGAAGGCGGGGATACCGATATAGGGGCTGCCGTCGCGCGACACTTGGCTCATATAGCTCGACATCGACAGTTCCGTGACGTCGAACTCTTGGAACTTGAACGCGCGGTGAAACGCTTCCTCAGGCGTCATTGGCGACGCGATAATCTCGCAGCCGTCGACCTGCACGCGACCGTCGAAGATCGCCCGCGTGCGGTCGTAGTCGACGCCGGCGAGACTAATCGTCAGTTTCGACATGACCTATCGGCTAGGCGGCCTTGCCGCGTTCGATCGCCGCCTGCATCAACTCAAGCCGGTCGTTGCCGAAATACATGTCGGTCTTGTTCAGGAAGAAGGTTGGCGAGCCGAAACCGCCACGCGCGATTATCTCGTCCGTAGTTTCGAACAGCTTCTTCTTGATCCGGTCATCGCCGATCTGCGCCATGAAATTATCCGCATCCATGCCGACGGAAGAGACGATTTCGCGCAATACGCCTTCCTGCGATAGGTCCTTGTCATGGCACCAGTAGGCTTCAAAGCAGGCGCGTGAATAGGCGGAAATCGTACCTTCTTCGATGGCGACGAACGCGCCCCGCAGCGCCTTTACGCTGTTCAACGGGAAGATGCTCGGCTTGATCATCTTGATGCCCTGGAAGAGACCCCAATCGACCATATCCTTCTGATAATATGCGTCTTTTGGCGGTACGGGATTCTCCCGGCGGGCGTAGACGCTCGGATTGACCTTGTTGAAGACGCCGCCGACCAGGAACGGTTTCCAGATCAATTCGGCATCGTTTCGGGCGCAAAAGTCCTCAACGCGGTCAAACGCATAGAACGTCCAGGGGCTGGAGTAGTCAAAGTAGAATTCAACGGTCGTCATGTTGGTGGCCTCTCCCTATGAATACGATTTGGATCGATTATAACCGCTTTGCCCACGCGTCCAACTTCGGCAATACCGCATCGGCCAGTTCGGACTCCATGCTGATGACAATGCGCTCAATTCCGGCGTCTTCGTAAGCCGGCCAGGCGTCCGCGTCATGCTCGACGCCAAAGGCGGAAATAGGGATCGATCGGCCAGCCGCTTTTTCCATCTCGCGGAATTCAGGCAACCGGTCCAGCAGCTTATAGGTTGGCCGGTGCGCGTGCGGTAGCCAGCCGTCGCCGTAATCCAGTGCACGCTTTGCGGCGTAGGGAATTCCACCGCCAACAATGACCGGTGGGTGCGGATTTTGGGTCGGCTTGGGCCAGGTCATCATAGGGTCGAAATCGATGAAGTCGCCGTGGTACTCCGGTTTCGTTTCCGTCCAGATTTGCTTCATTGCCGCGATCTGCTCACGCATCTTCTTGTTGCGCGTATTGAAGGCCGTGCCGTGATTTTCCATCTCGTCCGCGTTCCAGCCCGAGCCGATACCGAACAGAAACCGACCGTTGGAAACCTGATCGATTGAGGCGACAGATTTCGCTGTTTGGATCGTGTCCCTCTGCGGCACAAGGCATATGCCGGTCGCGACCTTCAGCTTTGTCGTCACTGCGGCGGCCGCACCCATAACGACGAACGGGTCCATAACGTCGTAATATTTCTTCGGCAGCTCACCGCCCTTCGGGAACTCGGAGTCGCGTGAAAGTGGGATGTGGCTGTGTTCTGGGAACCAATAGGATTCGAAACCACGCTCTTCCAGCGCAACGGCAAGGTCGGTGGGGGGCATAGAATAATCGGTGGCGAACATGGCAACGCCGACATGCATGATGAATTTCTCCGTTTTAAATCTGCGCCTTTATCAAGCGTGTTGTCCGCCGGTGCGTCAATCGATAACGTTTTGACGCCATTAATGCTGCACGAGGAGCCCGCACTGTGATTGTCGATGTCCACGCCCATTTCGTTCCGCAAAAGATGCTCGATGCACTGGCAAGCGGCCATTCGTCCTTTCCCAACGTGGAACTCCTGCACGAAGGCGACACCTTCAAGCTCGGCTTCGCTGGTGGGCCGCTGACGCGGCCGGTCAATCCGAAACTTCGTGATGCTGAAATGCGCCGGAGTTGGATGACGGATAACGGGATTGATATGCAGGTTGCAGGCGGTTGGCTCGACGCGTTCGGGTATGAGTTGCCGCCGGACGAAGGCGTCGCCTGGAGCCGTTTCTTGAACGAGCACCTCAAGGAGGCGACGGAGGTGAATCCGTTTCTGGCGCCGCTTGGCAGCGTACCCTTGCAGGACGGCGCGCGAGCCGCCGAGGTGCTGCGGGATTTGATTGAGGCCGGGCACAAGGGTGCCATGATCGGCACGCAGCCGCATGGCAGCGCCGGCAATCTCGACGATCCGATGCTCGATCCGTTCTGGGAAGCGGCTTCGGCGCTGGAAGCGGTTCTCTATATTCATCCGATGTTCGGCTGTGGCGACCAGCGCCTGGCCGACTTCGGCATGATCAACGCGGTCGGGCGAGGTCTTGATACGACGACGGCAGTGGCGCGCCTGCTGTTCTCCGGTCATTTCCTGAAATATCCGGGGATGAAGATTGTCCTGTCGCATGGCGGCGGCGCGCTCGCCTTCATGCTGGGCCGCTTGAAGCACAACGCCGATATCCATCCCGGCCAATTTGCCGACCCGGTCGAGGGCTTCAAGCGGCTGTATCACGACACAGTGCTGCTCGATCCGGATGCGCTGAAATTTCTGCGCGGCAAGACGGGCGCAAGCCAGCTGATGATGGGATCCGACTATCCGTTCCCGATCGGCGATATGAAGCCGTGCGATATTGTGCACAACGCAGCGTTTGGTGAGATCGATACGAGTGCTATCCTCGGCGGGACGGCAGCGAAGTTGTTCCAACTGGACGGTGGATGCGATGGCCATCACGGATGATCATGGTGCGGATTCCCACAACGACCGGCGCGAAGCGGCGACGCCGTTCGAGCCGGTAACCGACCCTGCAGGTTGGACCGCGGCCGAAATGGCCGGCAGCGACGAATGGCTGTATCGGTTCAGCGCGTCTGAAATCGACGAGATTCGGAACGCGATAGCACCTTATGACCGTGACGATGTCGATCTGATGACGGTTGGCGCGAATGATTTCGCGCTACCCAGCCTCTCGAAGATACTCAGAGACGTTCGGGAAATGCTATTGTTCGGGCGCGGCTTTATCCTGTTCCGCGGATTGCCGGTCGAAGAATTTGGTAAGCGCGGCACGGCGGTCGCCTTTTGGGCGATCAGCCGGTATTTGAGCGATGGTGTCTGCTCGCAAAACAAGCACGGCCATGTTCTCGGCCATGTCACGGATTTGGGGGAGAGCCGGTCGAATCCTAGTCAGCGCGGTCCCTATTCCCGTGAAGAAATACCGTTCCATGTCGATTGCTGCGACATCGTCGGATTGCTGTGCATGGAGACGCCAGTTTCCGGTGGCGATAGCAGCATCGTGAGTTCTGTCGCGCTACATAACGAGTTGCTGAAGCGTCGCCCCGATCTGGTGCGGGTCATGGCGGAGCCCTATCACCGCGATCGTCGGGACGAAATTCCACCGGGCATGACGCCCTACTACAAGATTCCAATTTTCAACTATCACCAGGGCTACTTCAGCGCCTCAATCGAGCCGACCTATATCGGTTCCGCGCACCGTTTCGCGGAATGCGGCGAGATGACGCCAGCACAGAAGGAAGCGATGGACGTGTCGCAAGCGTTGGCCGCGGAAATGCGTTTCGATATGGGCTTTAGCCGCGGTGATATGCAGTTTCTCAATAACCACGTCATCTTCCATACCCGGCGCGGCTATAAAGATCATGATGATCCGGACAAAAAGCGCCATCTGCTCCGCGTCTGGCTAAAGGTGCTAGACGGCCGGCCGTTGCCGGATGCGTTCTATGAGCGCCACGGCGCGCGCGCGACGGTTGACCGCCCTGGCGGCATCGTCGGCCCCGACACGGTGTTGAACGCGCCGATTTATCGCAAATAGGAGACGCATCATGAAAATCACCGGCTGCGAGGCACTGCATTGCGGTGCTGGTTGGCGCAATTTCTCGTTCCTGAAGCTGCAGACCGACGAGGGCCTGACTGGCATCGCGGAATATAACGAGAGCTATGGTAGCAAGGGGCTGACGGGCGTTATCAAGGCGCTGGTGGCGTCGGTCGAAGGTCTCGACCCGCGCGATCATGAGCCGATCAGCCAGCAGCTTTACGCCATGACGCGGCAGGCGCCGGGGGGAATTAATCAGCAGGCCATTGCCGCCATCGAAAACGCGATGATGGACATCAAGGGTAAGGCGTTGGACGTGCCCGTCTATGCGCTGCTCGGCGGCGCGGTGCGCGATAGGCTCAAGCTCTACTGGTCGCATTGCGGCACCTATCTGATGAACGACAACGCCGCCGCCGCGATGGATTTGCCACGCATGCGCTCCCTCGACGATGTCGTTGCGCTCGGCCGCCGGGTGAAGGAGAGCGGGTTCAAGGCATTGAAGACGAATATCTTCCTGTTTGACCGTGACCCGGGACTCTACATGCCTGGCTTTGCGCGAGGCGGGGGTGGACCCGAGCTGAATGTCGAAAGAAGCGTCATCAACGGGCTTCGGGATCAACTCGAGGCGTTTCGCGAGGGCGCCGGTCCCGATATGGGTATCCATCTCGACATCAACTTCAACTGCAAGACTGAAGGCTACTTGCAGATGACGCGGGCGCTCGACGATCTGGGACTGACCTGGTTCGAGATCGATATGTACGATCCTGCTGCGCTACGCCATATCCGCAATTCGAACCGCACGCCGATTGCGTCTTGCGAGTCGCTCTACGGGCTGCGCGAATTCCGGCCTTTCTTCGAGCATCATTCGATGGATGTCGCAATCATCGATCTGCCGTGGAACGGGGCGTGGCAAAGCATGAAGATCGCGGCGATGGCGGAAGCGTATGAGATCAACTGCGCGCCGCATAATTTCTACGGCCACCTCTCGACGATCATGAGTGCCCATCTCTGTGCGGCGCTGCCCAATTTCCGGATCATGGAGATCGATGTCGACGATGTGCCGTGGAAGGACGACATCGTCACTTACGTTCCGGAAATCGAGGATGGCTACCTCAAACTGCCCCAAGGTCCCGGCTGGGGCGTCGAGCTAAATGAGGACGCTATTCGCGAGCACCCGCCGATCGGTACTCAGAATTCGGCGGATGGCAGTAGCTAGGAACGATCAAGGCGTTGTGAGCGATAAGGAACCAGACCAGTAGGTGTCTCCGCCGTCGTCCAGATTGTCGACACGGCGTCCTTCGAACGTGCCGGATCCGGAGACGCCAGCAAACCGGCCGCTGCCGGCGACGATCTGATGGGTGCCGCTAAACAAGATACCGTCACCAGACCGGGAGGCTTTGCCGATATAGGTGGTGCGAATGAACGACCCATCGTCAAAGTGCCATATCGCGTAGCCGCGGATCGGTCCGCTGCCGCCAAGGAAATCGTAATTGCCTTGGTAGTGATAATTTGCCAGTTCGCCTCCAGCGAATATCGCAAGTCCTCGGAATGCGGCAATTCCGATCCGGCGTTTATCCTCCGACGTGACGTCGATGTGGTGCCCTTCTGTTAAATGGGCGACAGCCTGATATGACAGCTCCGAGGATCCGGCCGAGACCGCGGGTGCAAACGACAGGCAGATAAGGCAAGCCGTTGCGACGAGAAGGCTGCGCATTGTTCGTCCTTTCCGGATCAATCCGATTTCGGTGCCTGCCGGACAGCATGCAGGAAATCGCAAGCACTTGGAACAGGGCTGTTATGACGTAGAACGGCGTTGCGCTGTTGACGGCTATGCCGGTTGCCGCAGGGATAAGCGCATGGGCAGCCGCGAAGGCTGCGGGAGCGAACGCATAGGCGGTTTGCGCACCGGCCACGATTAGAGATACGACCCGCTGCACGTCCGCCTTTGCAAATTCGTGCTGCGCGATCAACGGTGGCAGAGAGGTTGCGTTTCCGATTCCAGCGCCGAACAGCAAAACGCCGGTCACCAAGAGTGGAATGTTGGATCCGTCCGAAGCGATCAGCAGAATGGCACCGAGTATCTGAACCGCGTAACTGGCGCTGGCTGCATAACGGCGGTTCATGTTCTGTGGCAAGTAGAGGCCAGTCAGAGTGCGGCCAACCAGCGCGCTAAGTGTCACCGCACCCATTAACAGGCCGGCGAACTGCGCGCCGAGCGGCGTGACGAGCACTGAAAATAAGTGCGCGATCAGACCGATTTGCGCGAATAGACCAAACGCCATCGCAGCGCCCAAGGTAAGGAAGGCTCGGTCTCGATACAGCGAGATGCCGCGAAGCGATGTGGGGGTGGATGTATCGCTGGGGCGTCCTGTGTCCGCCGTTTGCTCGCCGTCCGGAAACAAGCCCATTGCCTCGGGCGTCGTTGCCAGATAGCGGCGGCAAATGACGGCGATAACTGCGATCATCGCAATACCGATGATCAGCGCGGCGACCGGAAAGCCAAACGACGCGATTAGCACGACCCAAAGCGGGGAAAAAAGGACGCCGCCGAGGCTCGACCCGTTATAGGCCAGCGACAGGGCGGCGGGGCGTTTCTTGTCGAACCAGGGGGCGACGAATGCATTCATCGCGATTGCGCCCATGGTGACCCATCCTGCACCGCTGAACAGCGCGGCGGTAAACAATTGATAGGGCTCGCGTGCAAGGGCCCAGCCACCGATCCCGATAGTCAGACAGATGGCACCTGCAAGAGTGACGAGGGGCACGCCGAAGCGCCGGTAGAGCGTGGTGGAATTGCCGACAATGAGGACACCGATCAGGAAATGAAGCGTGACGGCGCTCGAAACCAAGGTCAGCGACCAGCCTGTCCGCTCGATCACCACGTGCAGGAATACCGGTGGGCCATAAAATCCCACGCCCCAGCCGAAAATCGCCACAACGAAGGCGGCCCAGGCGACCCGCCAACCGAAAAAGCCGCGTTGCGTTTGCATGATGATCCTCCTGAAATTTCGTATGACGGTACGGAAGATCGGCAGGACATGTTTCGATGCGCATCGAAGCGTCGGCGCTGAAAATCTGCTACGTTAAGGCACGGAGGATGAAACCAAATGGTCAGTACCAATCAGATTGCTGAAATCGGCATGCTTGTCTGGGAACCAGCGCGAGCTGCCATCCTGGGTGCCTTGATGGACGGGCGGGCGCTGACGGCGACGGAGCTGTCGCGCATCGCCGGCGTGACGCCGCAGACGGCAAGCAGTCATCTCGCACGCTTGGCGTCGGCCAATCTTATTGCCGTACAGAAGCAAGGGCGGCATCGTTATCATCGGCTGGCACGACCCGAAGTGGCGCGCATGCTCGAAGGGATTATGCAGATCGCCTCAGCCGATGGGATGGCCCCAAAGCGTAAGCTCGTGACGGGGCCGCGTGATGCTGCGATGCAACGGGCCCGCACCTGTTACGATCACTTCGCCGGCCGCCTTGGTGTGGCGATTGCTGACAGTCTGGTTGCGGAAGGCGTTGTCGAACTGGACAGCGACTCCGGCCTGCTGACCGATAGTGGCACCACGTTTCTGCAAAAGCGCGGGATTGAAGTATCGGACTCGCGGGTGACGAAACGTAAGTCATCCCGCCCGGTGTGCCGGCCCTGTCTCGATTGGAGCGAGCGGCGACCGCATATCGCGGGCAAGCTCGGTGCGGCGATCTGCACGCATTATTTCGACAAGGGTTTTGTGCGCCGACGTAATGGTACCCGAGCACTGGAAATTACGCCGGCCGGTACGCTGGCACTACGTAAGATGTTCGGTATCTCCGAGATCGCTTAATGGACAGTTACGCCGACGCTTTCGATGCCGAGGAAATCGCTGCGGGCATCGCCGAATGGGCCGCGGTTGAAAGCCCGAGCTTCGATGCCGCGGCCGTCAATCGCATGATGGATCTAGCGGAAAGCACGATGACCGGGCTTGGCGCGGCCGTCGAGCGCATTCCGGGTGCCGATGGTTATGGCGACGCGGTGCGGGCTCGGTTTGGCTGGGGAGAGGGGCCGGGCATTTTGGTGCTGGGACATCTCGATACGGTGCATCTGGTGGGTACGCTGGCCGAGTCGCTCGCGGTGCGTCGCGATGGCGACAAGCTCTTTGGGCCGGGTGTGCTCGACATGAAGGGTGGGATGTATCTGGCGGTGCAAGCGATTGGCAAGGTCATTGCGTCACGCGGTCGACTTGGCCTGCCCGTAACTTTTCTGTTCATTCCCGACGAGGAGATCGGCAGTCCCTCGACCCGCGCGCTGATCGAAGCGGAGGCCCGCGCCAGCCGCTATGTGCTGGTGCCGGAACCGGGCAAGCCCGGCAAGTTCGTTACCGGCCGTCATGCCTTTCTACGCTATAAACTACACACCTACGGTCGCCCAGCCCATGCCGGCGTCGCCAAGGGCGTCGGCCGCAGCGCGATCAGTGTCATGGCGCAACTGATCGTGCAGGTCGAGAGTTTCAGCGATGTCGAGCGGGAAACGACCTGCCGCGTCGGGGTCGTCAATGGCGGCAATTTCGTCAATGTGATTCCGACGGAATGTCATGCGGAAGTGCTGTGCGTCGCGCCGACAATGCCCGCGTTCGAGCAGGTTCAACAGTGTATGGGATCGTTAGTGTCGCCAGATCCTGAAGTGCGGTTGGAGGTTGAAGCCGGCCCCGTGCGGCCTTTGTTTGAGATGCACGAGGCGACACATGAACTTTTCGAAGTTGCGCAACGGGTCGCGCGCGAAGTCGGGCTGGAACTGGGGGCTGGCCAGTTCGGCGGCGGCAGCGATGGGAACTTCACCGGTGCGTTGGGGATTCCGACGTTGGATGGGTTGGGCGTATGCGGCGACGGAGTGCACACCAAGCAGGAACATCTGCTGGTGTCGTCGCTCGTGCCCCGGGCGCGATTGCTTGCGGGGTTGTTTGAAGCGCTGTCGGATCGGAACCGTTAGCGAGTTCTCCCCTCACCCTACCCTCTCCCCAGGGAGAGGGTTCTTAAAGGGCGCGACTTATCCCCCTCTCCCTGGGGAGAGGGTTGGGGTGAGGGGACTACTGCAACGCTGAAATCTTGCTTTACCCCAGCACCGCCTTTGTCGAATCCGCCACGATCTCCACGATTTGATCGATCGTGTCCTCGCTAGAGACGATCGGCGGGGCCAGGCAGTAGACGTCGCCGCGCACCCGGCTGAACATGCCGCGTTCCATCGTCTGTGCGTGAATTTTGGCGCCAACGCCGTCTGCGCCGTCGAACATTTCCTTCGTCGAACGGTCTTTGACGTACTCGACACCGCACATCAGCCCGAGCCCGCGGATGTCGCCGACATTCGGATGGTCACCAAGGACGTCTTTTAGTCCGTTCAGCAAGCGCTTGCCTTTGGCCGCGGCCTGGCCGGGGAAGTCCTCTTTGTCGATGACTTCGAGCATCGCGTTGGCGATGGCGCAGCCTACGGGATGCGCGCTGTAGGTATAGGCGTGCATGAAGGGCTTGCCGCTCTCGTCCATCGTTTTCATGATCTCGTCGCTGACGCCGATGCCGCCGAGCGGGAAGTAGCCGGAGGTGATCGCCTTGGCGAACTGGATCAGGTCGGGTTTCACGCCCCAATGCTCCAGACCGAACATCGTACCGGTGCGCCCGAAGCCGGTAATGACCTCGTCCGAAACCAGCAGCACCTCGTATTTGTCACAGATCTCCCGGATGCGCGGGAAATAATCGTCCTGCGGTACGATGACGCCGCCTGCACCCTGGACCGGTTCGGCGATGAACATCGCCACCGTCTCGGGACCGGCTTCGAGGATCGCCTTTTCCAGTTCATTTGCCGCCGCGACGCCCTGGCTCTCGCCGGCCGGCGCTTCGTAAAGGTAGGGGTAGGGTCCCGGGATATGGATGAAGCCCGGCACGCGTGGCTCGAACATCGGCCAATACGCATCGATGCCGGTCGCGCTCATCGCCGCCAGGGTGACGCCGTGATATCCCCAGATGCGCGAAATGCATTTGGTCTTCTCCGGCTTGCCCTTCAGCTTCCAGTAATAGCGCGCCATCTTGATGTTGGTGTCGGTCGACTCACCGCCGCCGGATGTGAAATAGAAATGGTTGATGTTTGGATAGGTGATCCTGGCCAGCCGCTCTGCCAACTCTATCGCTTGGGGATTGGAGCTGCCCGCATAGCCGGACGCGTAGCCCATCTCGGCGAGCTGTTTGCCACCGGCGTCAGCCAATTCCTTGCGGCCGTTGCCTGCCGTGTTGTTCCACAGACCGGAGAGCCCGTCGATATACCGTTCGCCGTTGGCGTCGACCAGATAGGCGCCTTCACCGCCGACCCAGACTTTACCGCCGCTATGTGCGGCCTTGCTGTGCAAGGGGTGGATCAGATGAGCCATGTCCCGTTCGATCAGGGCGGCTTCGGCGTTATTCGCAGCTTCGGCAGTGTTCGACATCGTTGCTTCCTCGAAGATTGTATGGCGTGCCCGCGTGGCGCGTGCGTAAGCGGCAAGTTTGCGCGCGATGAAGCGGTGTGATCAAGCGGATTCCGCGGCTCGGTTTGGCGCGAGCGTTTTCGTTGTTTACGCTTAAGCCCTATTCAATATAGGAGCAGAGAACATGTCCCGGAGCGATGCGTACAAAAAGGGTAGTGAAATCCGCCAGGAGCTGATGGGCGACAAATTGGCCGACGGTATGGCCGCCACGATCTACAACGATCCGATCATGGAGAAGTTCGGGGATTACGCTAGGGAGGCGGTGTTCGGCCTGTTGTGGTCGCGGCCTGGCCTCGATAGGAAGACCCGCGCGCTGATTTGTGTCATCACCGATACGGCGACCGGGCGCTGGCCGGAACTGGAACTCCACCTGCAAATGGCGCGCCGCCAGGGCTGGACCGAAGACGAACTGACCGAAGCGCTGCTGCATACCGGTGGCTATATTGGTGTACCGTCGGTCCGTGAAGCGATGATCATCGCCAAGGACGTGTTCGCCGAAATGCGCGCCGAAGAGGGAGACGATTAACGGGCCAAGAGGAGCGTCGCGCTGTGACTTTGATCTACAAGATATGCACTGCAGAAGAGTGGCGCGACGCCGAACGCCTTGGCCGGTTTATCGGCAGCGCGGTCGATAAGGCCGACGGCTTCATCCACTTCTCCACCGCCGAACAGGCCGGGGAAACAGCACGCAAACACTTCGCGGGGCAGTCGGATCTCGTGCTGGTTACAGTCGATACCGAGAAGCTGACAGATGCGCTGAAGTGGGAAGAGTCGCGCGGTGGTGCCCTGTTCCCGCATCTGTATGAACCGCTGGACGTTAGCGCGGTGGCGGAAGTGCGGTCACTGCGGTTGGGGGAGGACGAGGCTCACGTGTTCCCGACCTTGCTGTAATGCCTTCGTCCCGGTGATGGAACACGGGTAATGTTCTGTGCGCCCTTTTCACATCGCAAGACTTCGCCCTGTTTGCTTAGGTCAGTCAGTACTAACCCCGCCCTTTACCAAAGAATATCGAGCACCCGCTGCGTAACTACGCAGCCTTGCGACGTCGTACCGAGAGG
Source organism: Alphaproteobacteria bacterium (assembly GCA_012103325.1). Classification (GTDB taxonomy): domain Bacteria; phylum Pseudomonadota; class Alphaproteobacteria; order UBA8366. The sequence continues at coordinate 322,594 of WLWY01000006.1, read as the reverse complement.
CCAAGACCCACAAGGCCCAGACCGAACAGAACCAGCGTACCGGGTTCCGGTAGTTCCTTTGCAAAGACGCTGAATTCCGAAATGTTGGCGGCGTCGAGGAAAAGCGTGTGACCTGCCAGATTGGTTAAAGTTCGATCAGCAAAACCGGTGGCATCTGGAATGAATGGTCCGCCGAGGGCGACGGCGCCATTATCTGCATCTCCGGGCCCGATGTTTCCGTTAATGTCGAAGATTAACGGGCCGATGCCATTGTCTGCCGGAACGACAGCCGTTACCCCAACCTGAAAGATCAATCCGCCATTATTAGCGAATTGAAAGTAGGCTTCTCCCGTCGAGTCATCGGTGGTGAAATCACCAATGCCGGCAATACTGTATGTCGACATTGCTGCATAGAAACCACCATCCGTGGGCGCAAAGGTATCTACATCGCTCAGTGTCATACCTGTCACCGTGAGCGCGGCATCGGTGAATTCCTGTGCGCCGCCGCCGAAATCCAAAGAACCGGATACCGTTCCGACAAGATTGTAGTTTACCAGCACGGCCCGTGCCGCAGATGTCGTTAGCAAGACAGCGGCGATCCCGACTACAATTACAGAGATCATCGTTGCGAATTTTTTCATGACATGTTCTTCCCTACTTCCCGCCACAACCGATTGTCGGTGCACGGTGGAGCGCTTCACTATTTATCGGCGAATACGCAACTTGCGTGCCGTGGATAACTATCAAATTATATCAATGACTTATAAGGGATGCCTTCGCGGCTTGTTGCGAAACATGTAAAGTATTCCGACACATTCTCGACGTGATCGGTGCAATATCGACTCGCTAAAGCGAATTATCGTGTGTTTATAGCGTCTTGTAGAGAAATGCGAAGGCATTCGAAAGTGTAAAGAAATTCGACACTATTGGGGTACGCAACAAAAATGCTTCTCTTGGCGGGGCGGCGGCTTGGAGTTGGAAGAAAATTAGATGGGAATCCATGCTGCTTCAATCGCCATTAGGTTGTCCTGAAGGCGGGGACCACGAATAGGACGAATGGGTACCGGACAGCGCTGTTAATATAAAATTTTTGCACCGCCACGGTGTGGCGCGACGCCGAACGTCTCGGACGGCTTTCCGTTGCAGCGGTGGACAGGGTGCGGCCCCTGCCGCTGGGCGAGGACGGATCGCATGTGTTTCCGGAGCCGGCGTTGTGCATCGGGACGTTTCGAGCGGATGAGCGCGCCTATTAAGGCATAAACTTGCCGAGCACTTGTTGCCGTGGGGTAAGCGTTCTGCCTCCAGGCGGGAAAAACTGGCGCAATCGCTCGACTAAATCGTGAATTTTCAGTGGCACGCAAATTGCCTCGGCAAGAAGACTATCGCTTTCCCGAGGAGCCGTCGCGTGACTGTCATTTCGACAAATTTATATACGCCGCAACTTGCCAGCTACCTGGCCAACGCTGATACGCGCCCGCAGCCCAATAGCACACCTGCCGCGTCAAACGGACCAAGCAGCGCAATCAATGTGACGCTCTCGCAGGAGGCAGTGGCCACGTTCGGCGATAGGAGTATTTCAACCGTTATTGCCGATGCCAAAGCCAATCTAAGCGCGCTTCTTACGGCCACCAATAAAACCTCTCCTCTTGAAAACGGCAAGCTCGCCGTCGACCTTTCGAAATTTAATCGCCGGGAGCTCTATGCCATCGCGACAAATGCGGGAGAACAATTCCCGCCGGATCAACAGGCCGCTGCCGTGCTTGAACTGCAGCGCCGTTTTGACAGTGCCCTGGCGGGGCCGGCGGCCGTGCAGCGCATCACGGGAGATTTTAAGGCGCTATACCAATTCGCATCCGACTATCTGGATGCCGCGGGACCGGAAGAGAAGGCGTCAAGCGTTGTCCAGAACCGGATGACCGCTGTTAGGGAAGCGCTTGCACACCTGGCCGACGATCCCGATCAAGCCCCCCATGATATCGCGAATGATCCGGTTGCCGATTATCTCGATCGCACGTCAAAGGGAGAAACGGTAAACGAGCGCGATTTTTCAGACATTACGAATGATGTGCGTGCCGTTCTCGATAAGCAGTATGCAGACGCCAAGACCGAAGAAGAGACACGGAGATTCGGTGACAATCGCCGTGAAGAGGATTCGATTGATTTGTCGCGTTTTGGCGGACGGTCACTCTCCGCCATTGTGCTCAATAGCGGCAGCAAGTTCGATACGAACGAGATACATGCAGCCAAAACCGAAGTGAATTCGCGTGTGAGCAATATCGTACTGGAAGCGTTCAAACGCTCGAACGCATCGAATGACCCAACGGCCTTCTCCAAGAATCTTATTGCACAATATAACTCGTTGAGTATCGAAGAGCGCGAAGCCGCAGGGCTGACACCGGCGTACTACAACACGATTTTAAGCAACCATGAAACGTCGGTGAAATTGGCTGAGGCGTTTTCAGCGTTCGCCCAGCCAGGCGGGACCGCACAGGGGAGTGGGGTATTCAGTTTGTTGCAGTTTCTCTGAGTCAAAGCAGAGCAACATTAACCTTTTACCCACAAGCTCCACACAGCCAGCAGCGGCGTTTCATACGACCGCATCGCATGGGTGATGTTGGCGGGGTTGTAGACCCAGCCGCCAAGGCCTGGCTTCCGCCAGGGACCATCGTTCTGCCGCCACGCGCCGTCCGTCAGTACGGCGTAGATTTCCTGCGGCGGGTGGTTGTGGTCCGGGTAGATCGTATCCGGGGCGACGAGGCTGACGCCAATGCGCGCGTCGTAACGCTGCTCGATGCCGTCGACGCCGACGATCACGGCGTTGGCGTGATTAGCCCGGAAGACGGGATCATCCGTTGGTTTCGGATTCCAAGCCAGCAACGGTTCGATGGCGGCGAACGCCTCCCCAAGTTGTATGGCGGCATCTGGCCCCTTGCGGGCGTTCTCGTAAGCGGCTGGTAGGTGATTGCAGACGGGTTGGCGTTTCGGTTCGTTTGGCTTGTGATCGCCTTCCCGTTCCGCCAGGGCGCCGTATATGTGCCCCGCCACCGTGCGTGCTTCCTCCGGCAGGCCGTCGCTCGCCAGGATGGCGTTCTGCACCGAGTCGATGAAGTGCTGCAGTTCCGGGCTGCGATTGGTCATGACCGGCTCGCCTCCTCGCCGCCATAGACTTCGGTCGGTTTGAGCGGGCTGTTGGCGAAGACATTCTTGCCGGTCTTCTTCGTCGTGTTGCGCCAGGCGGCCAGTTCCGCTTCGCCGAATTCAACGTTCGGCGACGGATCGATATCGACGTGGCCGTAGGTGTCGACGCCGCGCACCAGCATGGCGGTGTCGCGGTGGGCGCGGACTTCCGTGTGCGTCGGCATCATTTCGACAAGCAGGATCAAACGGCGTTCATCGGAGACATTGATTCCGGAGCCGTGAATAATTTCCGCGTTGAACAGGCCAATCTCCCCTGCCTTGAGCACGATATCGACCGCCTTCGACTCGTCGATATCGGCAGTGATGTACTGACCGCGGGACAGGATGCTGTCCGGATTGCCCGTATCGTCGTGGGGCTGGACGCCGGCTGTGTGCGAACCGGGAATAACCTTTAGGCAGCCGTGGGACACGGTGCAGTCCGCCAACGCCAGCGCGCCGATCACCAGGATCGGCTGGATCGGATTATAGGCACCGTCCTGATGCCAGCCCGCGTGTGTTTTGCCGTCGGGATTCTTCGTCCGGAACGCCATGCTGTAGCAGAGGATGTTCGGTCCAATCAGGTCTTCATAGACGTCCAGAATGCCGGGATGCCGCGCGATTTCCTCGACCCAAGGGCAAAGCAGATGCGACTTGCTTTTGAGCTTTTTGACGTCGTCTGGATGTTTTGCCTCGAAGCTTTCCAGGCAGCCTCTGAAATACGAGACTTCGTCCTGCGAAAGGACGGGCACGGGCGAAAGGAAGCCTTGCTCATGGAAATGCTCGACTTCCGCTTCGGATAGGATTTTTGGCATCGCATCACCTTCTCAATTCGGAGATGTCAGCTTAACGCAAACTCCCCCCACCATCGACGGAGAATACCACGCCATTCACCCAACTCGCCTTGTCGGAGGCGAGGAAGGCGACCACGTTGGCGCATTCCTCTGAGGTTCCGACGCGGCCGCCGGGACCGTCGCTCATCAATTCGCGCCAACGGGATTCATCGCCGAGCGTTTTCTTCGCATGCACCTTTTGCAGCGTCACAAGCCGTTCGGTTTCAATCGGGCCGGGGTTGATCCCGACGACGCGGACGCCGTGGTCGTAACTTTCCCGGCCAAGTGCTTTCGTGAAACCGACCAGACTCGAATTGCCCGCCGCCCCGGCGACATAGTTGTGGCTGGGCCTGACGGCGGCGTTGCCCAGCACGTTGACGATGACCCCGTTGCCGCGCTTGCACATGGCGGGGTAGATGATGCGGCTGATATTGATGTAGCCGAAAACCTTCAGATCCCAGGCCTCGCGCCAGGTTGCCTCGTCGATCATCTCGATGTCGCCGGCCGGAATCGCGCCTGCATTGTTGACCAGGATATCGACATTCTTGCAGGTCTCCGCCAGCGTGCAGGCGGTGGCGCTGTCGGCCAGGCTACCGGCATGGACGGTTACCTGCGCCCCGTATTTGGCGTTGATGTCATCCCGTGCCGTTTCTAGGTCTGCTTCGGTGCGCAATGCGATGTGCAGCGAACATCCCTCCGCCGCGAGGACGTGTGCGACGGCGAGGCCGATGCCTTTCGAGGCGCCGGTGACGAGCGCGGTTTTCCCCGCTAAGCCAAGGTCCATTCGGTTTCCTTTCGGTCAGTCTGCGTTGCCGCTTGGCGCATTTGGATAGTCCGGCAGGTCGAATTTGAACATACGCTTGGCATTGAGCCCGAGGATTTTGGCGCGTTGCTCGTCATTCATGTTCTGCATGGTGCGTTCGATGGCGGCAGCTGAATGCGGCCAGGTGCCTTCATGGTGAGGATAGTCGTTGGCCCACATGAAGTTGTCCCAGAGATTATACTCTTCCGCCAGCCCCAGACCGGCCGGATCTTCCTGAAAGCTCGCTGCACCATGGGTACGGAAATAGTCGCTCGGCAGGCCCTGCAGCTTTGGGCGGACCCAGAAGTGGTGCTTCTTATAGGCCTCATCCATCGCATCGAGGACCCACGGTACCCAGCCGATACCCGCTTCGATCAGCGCAAACTGAATCTTCGGAAAGCGTTCGAGGACACCAGACGAGCAGAGGTTTGCCAGCGGCTCGATGGTCGGTGACAAGGAGTGGGTGACATAGTTGATCACTGCTCCGCCATTGCCCTTTGAAGCACGCGGGTCGCGGCCGGTCGAGACGTGGAAGGTGATCGGTTGCCCGGTTTCCTCGATCAAGGCCCACATCGGGTCGAATTCCGGTAGATTGTAGTTGGCATGGTCGACGTCATGGGCGCCCCAGATTGGCTTGCAGGGCAAAGTGAGTCCCCTGAAGCCGAGCTTGGCGGTGCGCTCGATTTCCTTCATCGAGCCGTCGAAATCGCCGGTCGCGATGGCTGCCATTGGCGACATCCGGTGATTGTTCGGCCCGTACTGTTCCCAGGCCCAGTCGTTCCAGATCTTGCACTGCGCCATGGCAAAGACCGGGTCCGGCGTCGCCCACATGGCGAGTCCCTTGTTCGGGAAAATGATCTCCCCGTCGATCCCGTCATGATCGTGGTCTGCAAGCCGGCCCTCGATGGTGGCGCCCGCCTTACCGCGTACCCCATCTTCGCCGAGCATCTTGAAGTCGAAGATGCGGCTTTTGCGGTAGCCTTCGGTAATCCGCCATTGCTTGCCGTTCTCGTCGGTTTCCGACCGGGGGATACGGTCGAGATATTTTTTGTCGATCCGTTTCGCCCAAAGATCGAAGGGTTCGTTGGCGTGGGTATCTGCGGAGATCATCAGATATTTGTTCGGGTCGTCCCGCCGCGCCGTGCGGGTCCAGCCATCGGGGCCCGGCGTTTCCGTGCGCCACAAATTCTCTTCGTTAATTTCGTAATCAAGCTGTTCTGACATCATTCTCTCCCGATCAATCCGCGACTTTCCACTGCACCAGCGTGTAGGGTTGGTCGCCGTCGTGCTTTTCGAAAACCGCTTTTACCTTGGCGCCGATTTCCACATCCTGTGTGGGATCGCCCAGCAGATTGCCAATCATCCGGACATTGCCAGCATGCGGCAGTTCGACCAGCACGACGATATAGGCGCCATGGCCACTCAGTGCCGGATGGACCGGATGCCAGGCACGTTCCCAGCTATAAATAGTGCCTTGGCCTTCGACTTCGGTCCATTCCATGTTGAAGGAATTGCATTCATGGCAGATCCATTCCGGCCCCCACTGCCAGATGCCGCAATCGCCGCAACGCTGAATAAGGAGTTTGCCGTCCTGCAGTCCCTGCCAATAGGGCCGGTCGAGCTCGTCGTTCATCGGTACCGGAATTGGCATGCCTTCCGGCAAATAAGTCTCGCTCATAATGTGGCCTCCGATCCCATGATAACGGTGCTAACGTGATGGACCATCGGTCCCGCGATGTTGAGGGCGACATCGGCGCCCGGTATTTGATTGACGGAATCGCCGCGGATTTGCCGCACCGCTTCGATCTGCAGGCCGAGACCGTGCATATAGCACTCGGCCAGATTGCCACCGCTGGTGTTGAGCGGCATCCTGCCGCCAGGCGCCATCAAGTTTTCCAACTGGAAGAACTCGTTGCATTCCTCTGGTTCGCAAAAGCCGTGCTCGACCACCGCCATCATCACGCCGATGGTGAAGTTCTCGTAGCTCTGCACCACATCGACGTCTTTCGGCGTAACACCCGCCATTTCATAAAGACGCGGCGCAAGGCTGGCAAAGCTGGAGGACGGAAAATTGGTGGCATTCATGACCGGCGCACCGCAGCGATGATCGGAACCTTGGGCGGCTCCCAGGATGTAAGCCGGCTTTTGCTTCAAATCCTTCGCCTTCTCAGCCGAGACGATAATGCAGGCCGCCGCCCCGTCATTCTCCTGACAGCAATCGAAGAGCCGGCAAGGCTCCGTAATCCAGCGGGAGTCGTCGTATTTCTCTTCCGACAGCGGCCGGCCATACATGACGGCGCGCGGATTGTTCTGGGCATGATGATAGGAGGCCATGGAGATGGCCCGGAGCACGCTGTGGTCAACCTTATTCTCGTGCATGAAACGCATCGCCCGCATCGCGTATTTCTGCAATGGCGACATCACGCCGTAAGGGGACATATAGGCGGGACCGCCACTGACCGTGGGAACGGGTGCGGCTCTTCCGAAACGCTGGAATTGACCTTGCGCCAAGCCACGGAAGGCCACGACAAAATCTGCGAATCCGACCGAGACGGCCGCTGCGGCATTGCCGATAGCGGCTGCAACACCGCCACCGCCGCCGCCCCAATTCATATTCGAGTACCGCAGATCGTTGATGCCGAGCGCTGCCGCTAGCCGCGTCGGTTCGTTGCGGTCGTTGCTGTAGGACGCAAAGCCGTCGATTTCCTTCGGGCTGATACCCGCGTCCTCGCAGGCCTTTAGGATGGCTTGCAGGACCAGGACGAATTCCGGGTCCGGGGACTGGCCATGTTTGTAGTAGATCGTCTCGCCGACCCCTGCGATCGCCGTTTTGCCTTTTAATGTCCGATTGCTCATGCCGTTGGCTGCTCCCTTCGATAAGCGCTCAGCGTAGCAACCCGACCTCCCGTGCGGCAAGGCGGCGCTTTGGTATTGATGATTGCGTGAGGACTAGCGGAATGTATCGATCGCAAAGAAGATCGCGGTGGCAACCAGTGCCGATGCCGGCACGGTTATCACCCAAGCCGCGATAATCGTCATCAAATGGCGGCGGCGCACGAGTTTTCGCCTCCGCGCCTTCGCCCACCGCCTGATGTTTTTATCGGACGCAATCGGTGTGTCCGGCAGGGCCCCCGAGTCGGAATTCGATTCAAGTCCGACTCTGCGGTTGGTAATGAACTCGCGCAGAAACCCGACGCCGAATACGGCGCCGACAGCAATATGAGTCGAGCTGACCGGCAGACCCAATGTCGAGGCAATAATCACTGTTATCGATGCGGACAGGGCGACGCAGAAGGCGCGAACTCGGTCGAGTTTTGTGATCTTTTCCCCGACGATCTCGATAATTTTAGGCCCGAACAGCAGTAGCCCGACGGATATTCCAATGGCACCGATTGCCAGGACCCACAGCGGTAGTGTCACTTTCGCCGCGACCTCGCCTTCGGTAACGGCGTTGACGATTGCCGCTAACGGACCCACGGCATTGGCGACATCGTTCGATCCATGGGCGAAGGACAGCAATGCAGCGGCACAAATCAGTGGAATGGTGAAGAGGGCACCAACCGACTTCCGGCGGTTTTCAAGCGAGCCGGCGACGCGGGAAATGGCGGTTCCAACACCTATATAGGCTGCCGCGAATGCGCCAGCGCCGATCAGGGAGAGCATCAGCGGGTCGGGCTTCCAGACGCGCTTCAAACCCTTCATGACCAGATAGACTGAAAAGGCGGACGCCATAATGGCGACGAGAACCGGGACCCAGCGACGCGCCGCGCCGATTTTGTCTTCGCGATACAGAATTGCGAATTTGATGAAGGCCAGAAATGCGGCAGCGATAATGCCGCCTAAGACCGGCGATATGACCCAGCTTGCCGCGATTTTCAGCATCACGACCCAGTCGACCGCGGCGATCCCGGCAGCGGAAATTCCTGCGCCAATGACGCCGCCGACAATGGAATGTGTCGTCGATACGGGCGCGCCCAGATAGGTCGCCAGATTGACCCAAACCGCTGCGGAAAGCAGCGCCGACATCATCGCCCAAATGAAGATCGTTTTGTCCGCAAAGGCATCCGGGCTTACGATACTTTTTGAAATCGTACTAATGACCTCGCCGCCGGCGATCAGGGCGCCGGCTGCTTCGAAAATAGCGGCGATGATAAGGGCACCCACGAGGGTGAGCGCTTTCGATCCGACCGCGGGGCCGACATTGTTCGCGACATCGTTCGCCCCGATGTTCATGGCCATATAGGCGCCGACCAGCGCCGCGATCGTAATAATCGAGTAGGTTTCGCCGCCGCCGGTTTTGAAGAACGCAAATATCCAGACGCAAAGCAGGAACAGCAGGCCAAAGCCCATGTTCAAGTTGCGTCGGCTGATTCGCGACGATGCCTTCTCAAGCTGGACGATCCGCTTGAGATCTTTATCGATAGTCGATTTTTTTCCGCTTGGGGCGGAAGCGTCTGTCCGACGGGAAAAGAATGTCATCTAAAAGGATCTCAAGCTGGAACAAAAATGTGAAAATCGGGGACTGGGTACATCCGATTCTTCAGATAGTCCACATTGTTGGTGGCGACGGGACAAAATTCTACTAGATATGGGCAGATGGGGATAATTTCACTCAATAATACTGTGCTAAATTGTGGCGGGAGGGCATGATTTGTTAGGTTGGATTCCGGCATCTACTAAGCCATTGCGCCGCACCGAGATTGAATGACGCATGGTCGGTATCGCGGCTATTCAGCAATCGGCAGCCTTGCCATTTGCCTATCGGCGGCGCGGTATCAAGGTGCTTTTGGTGACCTCGTTGGGGACCAGACGTTGGATCCTCCCCAAAGGGCATCTTGAACCTGGGTTGACGGCATGCGAGTCCGCTGAATCGGAAGCGTTGGAGGAGGCCGGTGTTGTCGGCACGATGACAACGCGGTGCCTTGGCTCCTATGACTATCGTAAGCGGCCGGAAAAGGGCGGGGAGCGATGCCGAGTCCGCGTTTATGCCCTTGAGGTTACCCGCATACTTGAAGAATACCCTGAGGCAGCTATCCGCAAGCGCCAATGGATGTCGGTTCAGAAGGCAATCAAGGCAGTGCAGGAACCGGGCCTCAAAGTCTTGCTGGAGCGGTTTGAAAAGGAATTTGCCAAGTCGGCCGCGTAGACCCTGTTCCCAGACTCTTAGACTTAATCAGAACTGTACACGCGTCGTTGCAGCACCATCGACGATCAAGTTCGTGCCGCTGATATAGCTTGCCGCTGGGCTGGCGAGGAAGACAACCGCATTGGCGACCTCTTCAGGGGTGCCAAGCCGTCCCATAGGATTTCTGGCAACGGCGGCAGCGTACGCTTCGGGCGCTTCGCGCTTGCGGACATCCCAGACGCCGCCCTCGAAGAAAATCGCGCCCGGCGAGACGGTGTTTGCGCGAATGCCTTTGGAACCGAGGTTTGTGCTCAGTCCTGAGAGATAACTGATCAGCGCCGCCTTCACGCCGCTATAGGCGCGGACACCGCCGGACGTGTTGACCGCGGCGGTGCTGGAAATCGCCACGATCGATGCCGCGCCGGATTCCTCCAGGAACGGCAGTGCGGCCTCGACGGCACGGACAGTGCCCAAGACATCGACCTCCAGCCCTAACCGCCAGGCATCGACACTTGCCGACGAGGCCAGTGCACTGGCGTTGGGAATGAGAATGTCCAAACCACCCAAGGCGGTCGCCGTCTCGGCGATCCAGTTTCGCGAGGCCTCGTCGTCCGTTACGTCAACCGTACCACCGATCACGGTCCGTCCGGAGTTGGAAAGCGCGTCAACGGCGCCGTCGACCTGTTTTTGATCGCGCGCACAGAATCCGATATCGCAGCCTTCTGCAACGAGAAGGTCGACGATACGCCGGCCAATCCCGCGCGTGCCTCCGGTGACGATGGCGCGTTTGCCCGCTAATCCCAAATCCATGCTCTTGCTCCCACCTTATTGTTGATTGGTTCGGTTGTGGCAGAGCTCTATGTGCCGGCCATCTGGTCCCGAAGTCTGCTCACGAGTGTTTCGATAACGTGACTAATTAGGCGATCTTCTTCCGAGAGCCACAAGAGACGCTTTTTGAACGCTTCTTGTGGAATGACGTAAAGTGTTACGTCCGTGACTGCGGTGGCTGTTGCCATGCGAGGTTGATCGTCGACTAACGCCATTTCCCCAATAATTTCCCCACGGCCGAGCGTCGCGATAATTACTTTATGCGTGCCTATACCGACAGAGATTTGAACCTCTCCGGAAAGGATCATGTACGCTTCGTCGCCTGGATCGGCCTCTCGAAAAATAATGTCGCCGGCTTGATAGGTCCGGTTGTTTTGATTGTTCGCATTTTGCGTCTTTGGCGGTTCCGGCGTTTTGGTCTCAAGGCCGCTCCCGTTGTCTTTGCCCGTACTGGGCGATTCTTCGATCAGACTCTCAAGCTTTTTCGCGATCAAGGCGCCAATTTCCTGACCCAGCGCATCGTCGCCGAGACGAAGCCTCATATCATCAACAGCTTGCGCCAGTTTTTTGTGGGAGCTGCCGGGCGGTAGTAGACCGGATAGGGAATCGATTGGTTTGACGATATCCAGAAGTGTTGCCAGTACAAGCGGCCGGTGCTTGATCCCAAACTCAGACCGGCTCAAATCCAAGAGATAGCCGATCTTGACCGCTTGATTCGGGAGTATCGCGAGGATGCAGACAATTCCCTCTTGTGCCGAAAGGTCACGATCCTCGCTTTTCATGACGATCCGGGCACGGCGCGTGACGGCTTCGCTGATTGCCGAGCCGCCTCGTAGGCCACCGAAGGAGATCAAGTCTCTCACCAATTTTGGGAACGCCGCTTTGTCGGCATCCTCGTTTTCCCGAGTCAGCGGGTTCGTTCCCGAAACCTCTCGAGCGACTCTTTCCAGCAGGATTCCGCAAGTTCTTGGCATCGGGTAGCGCGACACCAACTTGTTGAGGCGGGTCAAAAGAGCGTCGCCTCGTTTCTTGCCTTGATAAGACCCGGCGCTTAACCGTGCCATCGTGTGCAACGCAGTTACCAGATCCCGTTGGGGGCCGAGGATTTCCATTACCGCGGTGGAGCCGTCCAATATCTCGGCGCAGATTTCATCAAGATGTCTAAGCGCCTCGTTGTCGGGTTGTTTTTCGAGAAGATCGATAATAAGACCGAGCTTTACCGGCCAATCCCGCGCTTGCCCGACATAGGATGCGAGCACGCTGCAGATATAGAAAGGCCGTGCGTCCTCCGAAAAAGATGTGCCGATCGCTCGCAGCGCGGCGGTCAATCCGTCGTCTTTTGCGATAGTCAAAAAACCTTCCGTGCCCCTTGTGTCCCGCGTCTGATCGATCAATTGGGTCGCCAGGCGGTATAGCAAGTCAATGCGGGTTTGCGCGTCCTCGCCCTGGGCGCGGGCCTGTACCGAGGCGACCTTGTGGATCGCCTGATCGAACAGCCGCTCCGTGCGGCGAAGGTCTCGGAGGTGATGGTGGTCGTGCAAGGCCTCGAGCGCCGTTATGCCGTACTCGTTCAGATATTTCCGCAGCACCCGCCCGGCGGTTTTACGCGCTTCGAAGGAAGTCAGGTCGACGAGTTCCCCGCAGAGGGCGGCGTCGTCTATCGAGGAAATGGTGATTGGTTTTTCGGCCTTGGGGACGCATTCCTGTTGAAATACGATCTCTTCGCTGCGCCCGCCTGCTTCGCGCGTCACCCTGACGGCATCATGCTCATTACTTGTCAGCAAGGATTTCGCGCGTGCCATGGCAACGGTCTTCGCCTCATGAATTGAATCGATGACCCAACGGTCGCCGGACCCGACCAGGACTTCGTAAGTGGCTTCCTTGCTCGGCATTGTCGAACTCGCTACAGAGGCTTTCGCCGATATCGTACACGATCGCACCATATACCAAGGAGCGCTGATAGTGACCCCTAGAGACGGGTTGATCGGAATCGGTTCTTGGGAGTGGCAGTTCTTGACGGCGGCCTAGTAGTCGGTGCCAACTGCGTGCTTTGGTGGCTGACGAATGGATTTAAATGACACCTGATTTCCGACTTGAAGGGCGAACCGCGTTGGTGACCGGCGCGGGACGGGGACTTGGTGCCGGAATGGCGAAAGGATTATCTGGCGCTGGTGCGCGCGTGGTGCTGATGAGCCGGACGCGGTCTGAACTCGACGCCCTCGCCGAAGATATTCGCGCCTCAGGCGGCGATGCAGACGTGCTGGTTTGCGATGCGACCGACGAGGATGCAGTGCGGGCGGCGATCAGTGCATTATCGTCTCTCGACATTCTTGTGAACAACGCCGGCACCAACATTCCGCAGCCCTTCGTCGATGTAGAGAGCGCTGCGCTCGACACCATGCTGAATTTGAATGTGCGCGCCGCTTTCATTGTAGCCCAGGCTGCGGTGAACCGGATGCTAAAAGACGCCGACCGGGCAACGCGTGGCGGGGCAGTTGTGAACATTTCCTCCCAGCTGGGGCGCGTCGCGTTGCGGGATCGCAGTGTCTATACGATGACGAAGCATGCGGTCGAAGGCCTGACGAAATCGATGGCGATCGAGTTGGCGCCACACCGCATTCGGGTGAACGCGGTTGGACCGACATGGGTCGACACGCCGATGACGGGTCCAGCACTTGCCGACCCTGATTTTCGGGCGGAGATCATCGGCAGTATTCCCATGGGGCATTTGGCGCAGATCGACGATATCGTTGGCGCCGTCGTCTTCCTCGCTTCGCCGGCTGCGGCGATGATTACGGGTGCGAGTCTGGTCGTCGACGGCGGCTGGACCGCGCGTTAAGGAGCGATGAAAGCCCCCGACTTTGCATATCTAAGGCCGAATACGCTCGAAGAAGCGGTTGCCGCGCTTGGGCGATTTGGCGATGACGCACGCATTTTGGCCGGCGGTCAGACTTTGATGGCGCTGCAGAATTTTCGCATGGCGTCCGCAGAAATATTGTTCGATATCAACTGGATACCGGGGCTCTCGGACATTCATGAGGAACCCGATTGTCTGGTGATAGGGTCGCTTGTCCGATATGCGGGGCTGGAAGCATCGTCCTTGATCGAGCGCGACGCGCCGCTGCTCAGCGAAGCGGTAGGCCATATCGCGCATCCTGCAGTCCGTAATCGAGGCACGATCGGCGGTAGCCTCGCGCTCGGCGATCCGGCGGCGGAGATGCCCGCTTGCATGCTGGCGCTGAATGCGGAGATGGTGCTTTGCGATGCGAATGGCGAACGCCGGGTGCCGGCAGACGAATTTTTTCTCGGGTTATACGAAACGACTTTGCGTCCGGACGAAATCCTGACCGCGGTGCGAATTCCGAAGGCGAGACCGAGCCAATGTTACGCTTTTGACGAGGTGGCGCGTCGACGTGGCGACTTCGCACTCGCAGGCTTGGCGATAGCTGGCAAGGCAGAGGGCAGCGCTCTTCACTCTGTTCGCCTTGCCTATTTCGGTGTCGCGGACCGGCCGGTCCTGGCGGTATCCGCGATGGCGATGCTGGAAGGGCAATCTCTGACAGCGGAGCTCATTGATCGGGTTCGCGAGGCGGCAATTGGTGAGCTCGATCCGCCGGATGACCCGGCGACACCGGCGGCCTATCGGCGTCATCTAGGCGGTGTCCTGGTTGCCCGGTTGCTTGGTCAGTTGCGGGAGAGGCTGTTGTGACCGAACCTTCGAAAACGGTGCAGATGGCTCTACGCGTGAATCGGGAATCCGTCGAGGCGACGGTGCCGGTACGGCGAAACTTGGTCGATTTCCTGCGTGATGATCTGGGCCTGACTGGCAGCCATGTCGGCTGCGAGCATGGCGTCTGCGGCGCCTGCACCGTAGTCGTTGACGGCGCAATTATGCGCGGCTGCCTCATGTTGGCGGTACAGGCGGACGGCTGCGAAATCGAAACCATCGAAGGTGCGGACCAAAGCGGGCGCCTCGCCGCGCTACAAGCCGCGTTCCATCGACGCAATGCGTTGCAATGCGGGTTCTGCACGCCGGCGATGCTGCTGACGGCAGCAGCGTTGCTTGAGCAGAACAGCAAGCCCTCCCGCGATGAAATTCGCGACTACCTCTCGGGCAATTTCTGCCGCTGTACCGGATATCAGGAAATTGTCGACGCCGTTGCTGAAGTCGCGGGGGCGGACACATGAATTTTCAAGCGCCGATCGGATCCTCGTTGCCGCGCGATCGGGCGAAACGCTTGTTGGCCGGACGTGGCCAGTATGTCGACGATATTCAATTGCCGCGCATGCTTCACTTGGCGTTCGTCCGCTCTCCTTATCCTCATGCCCGTGTCAAATCGATCGAAACAATTGATGCCGTCGCGATGCCAGGCGTTGCGCGAGTCGTAAAGGGTGCGGACTTGGTGGGTGTGGTGTCCTCATGGCGCGGCACCCACAATCTGTTTCCCGGCTTGAAGGCGCCGGAGCAACACGTCCTCGCCGGCGACACGGCTCGCTGGCAGGGTGAAGCGGTCGCGGCGGTAGCCGCGCGCAGCCGAGCCGAAGCTGAGGACGCAGCGGAGCAGATCGTTGTCGATTGGGAAGAGCTGCCGTTCGTTGGTGATGCGGAGGTGGCGCTCGAGAACGGAGCGACGTTTGTTCACGATAGCCTTGGCAGCAATCAGGCTTTTGCAGCAGAGGTGAAACAAGGCAATACGGAACTGGCGTTCCAGGATGCACATCTCGTTATCGAGCGGCGGTTTCGATTCAACCGCCATACCGGCGTCAGTCTGGAATCGCGTGGTCTCATTGCAGATTACGACCCGTCGGCGGATCGGTTGACCGTCTACCAATCGCATCAAACACCGCATCAGCAACAGGACCTTTATGCGCGTCTGCTGGATATCCCCGAGCAGAATGTGCGGGTGATCTGCCCCGATGTCGGTGGGGCGTTTGGGTTGAAGCACCATCTTTATCCCGACGAGCTGGCCGCCTGCGCGATATCGAAGCTCCTGGAGCGGCCGGTGAAGTACATTGCCGACCGGTTCGAGTCATTCCTTTCGGATATTCATTGCCGCGATCACACGGTGACCGCCCGTATGGCATTTACCCAAGAGGGCGACATCGTCGGCATGCAGGTGGACGATTTGTTTCATGCCGGCGCGTATTCGCAGTATCCGCGGTCGAGCATCGCGGAAGGCAATCAGATTATCCGTCTCTGCGGAATTCCCTATCGGCACGAACATTATCGCGCCGCTGTACGCATGGCCTATCTCAATAAGTCATTGCTAGGCCACATCCGGTCGGTAGGGCATCCGATTGCCTGTGCGGTGACGGAACAGCTAGTTGATTTGGGTGCAAAGCAGCTCAGTCTCGATCCGGTCGCGATGCGTCGCCGGGCCTATTTGCGGGACGAGGATTTTCCGACGACATCGCCCGGCGGCATCGCATTGGAGCATTTGTCCTTTCACGGATGCCTTGACCGCGCTCTGGAACGGATCGATGTGGATGCGTTCCGCCGTGAGCAGGCGCAGTTGCGGGAGCAAGGGATCTATCGTGGGATCGGTTTCGCGACGTTCGTCGACCTGACGTCGATTGGTCCCGAATATTACGGCGAGGGCGGACAGCATATTAGCGCCCAGGAAACCTGCCTGCTGCGGCTCGAAGCGTCCGGTGGTATCCGCTGCTACACGGGTGCAACGGATCAGGGACAAGGTATAGACAGTGGCATTCAGCAGGTCGTTGCGGGTGTCATCGGCGTGCCAGTGCAAGACGTCAAGGTGAACAGCGGCGATAGTGAACTGTGTCCCGTCGGTGGCGGGTCGTGGGGATCGCGTGGTGCGGCGCTGGCGGGTGAGGCTGCATTGCGGGCCGGTCAGGAGCTCCGGCGAAACATTCTCAATATTGCCGGTGTCCTGCTTCAGAAAGTGCCAGAGTTGCTGGATATTCGCGACGGCGCGGTGGTCGATGCGACAAGCGGTGCGAAGCAGCTAGCGCTCGCCGAAGTTGCGCAGATTGGACATTTCCGACCTTACATGGTTCCCGACAATACACCGTCGGACCTGACCGTCACAGGGCGTTACGCGAGCCGCGACCGGATGTTCCTGCCGGCCAACGGGTTGCACGTTGCGATACTCGATGTCGATACGGATACGGGACTGATTGTGTTTCAACGCTATCTGGTGGTGCACGATTGCGGCCGCTTGCTCAATCCGCTTTTGGTCGAAGAGCAGATTCGCGGCGGTGTGGTGCAGGGGATCGGTGGCGCGCTGTACGAAGAATTTATCTACGATGATGATGGGTATCTGTGCAACGGAACCCTGGCCGACTACCTGGTGCCGATGGCGGCGGAAATGCCAGACATTGAAGTCGAGCATCTCGAAACGCCAACCGCAACATCGGAATTGGGCGCGAAAGGTGCCGGCGAGGCGGGGACAACGGGTGCGATGGGGGCGGTCTTGAACGCCGTCAATGACGCGCTGACGCCGTTCGACGTAACATTAAGCGAAGTGCCGCTGACGCCGCCCCGTATCCTGCGGGCGCTTGGCAAGATTTAACGGCATCTCAGCGAGGATTTGAGGAGTAAAATTCATGAAAATCGCGGTTCCCGACCTGATCTCCAATTCCTATTTTCCCGCAGTAGCGGCTGTCGAACTCGGCTTCTTTGAGCGAGAAGGGCTCGATATGGAGCTCGTTCACTATTTTCCTGTCAATAAATGCTGTGAGTTGATGCGTGACGGCGAATTCGATCTGGTTGCAGGGTCGGCGCACAGTGCCTTGGCGGCGTATCCGAATTGGGAGGGGGCAAAACTACTCGCGACGCTGGCGCAAGGTATGTACTGGCTGCTCGTTGTTCGGTCAGATCTTGATGTCGAATACGGTGACATTAGTGCGGTCAAGGGAAAGTATATCGCGGCGGCGCCTTTTGTTGAGCTTGGCCTCAAGCGTATGCTGACAGAAGCGGGTCTCGATCTTGAACGGGATAAGATCAAGGTCGCGCCGGCGCCAGGCAAAATCGAACAGGGCGTGTCGTTCGGCGTAGCCGCCGCAAACTCTCTCGCCAAGGGAGAAGTCGACGCGTTTTGGGCGAATGGTATGGGTGCGGAGACTGCGGTGCGGGCCGGTGTCGGCAAGGTGCTGGTCGATATTCGGCGCGGTGACGAACCCAAGAAGGCGTTTAACTATACTTGTCCTGCACTGATTGGCTCCGACGCGCTGATTGAGCGCGACCCCGAGGCGGCGGCAGCGGCAGTACGCGCCATTGTGAAAACCCAAAAGGCGATCTGCGAAGACTTGTCGCTGGTGACCGAAGTGGGCAAGAAGCTGTTTCCCGCCGCAGACGCCGAGGCAATCGCCGACGTCGTTGCACGTGATCTGCCCTATTACAACGCCTCAATATCTGAGGAGTTCGTCTTGGGCATGAACGAGTTCATGCAGGATCTTGGCTGGCTTGACGGGCCGGTTGCCTATGAGAAGGTCGTCGCGACGCAATTCGGCGATTTATGGAAAGGTTAAAATGACGCAATCACTCGACCTGACAGTTGTTTCATGAGGGGCGTCGAACATCGGATAGGAGCCAGGATTATGGGTAAGGGCAAGCCGCATATTGAGTTTACGGCATTGAACATGGATGAGGGATGGGAGGTGCCGCCGGGCTATCCGGAAGGTATCAAGCAAAAGGTTCTGACATCAGACCTCGACGAGGAAAACAAATCCGGTAGCCGAACCAGATTGCTGCGCTTCGATCCCGGCGCGTTCTCGACAGAACCATTCGTGCATGACCATTGGGAAGAGGTTTATCTCGTCAGCGGAATCCTGACCGTCGGCAATGATGCGAATGGGAATGGCGGCGAGCCGTTCTCTGCACCGACTTATGCTTGCCGCCCGCCCGGTGCTTATCACGGGCCCTTCAAGTCAGAGGAAGGCTGCGTACTTTACGAGTTACATTATTACTCTGCGCCGGATGAGGCGTAGCGTCCGAACTTACGAAAGCCGGCGGTATTGCCCTTTGTAAAACAGCAATGGCGGTTCTTCGTCACCATATTCGACTTCTTCCACCTGTGCGACGATGATGACATGGTCGCCACACGCCAAATGCGAATGTTTCGTGCACAGCAGGACTGCGTGGTTCGGTTCAATGATCGGTGCCGAATTGCTGCCTTCGCGGTAAGCGACGCCGCGCCACTTGTCCGGGCTGGTTTTAGCGAATTGGTTTGAAAGGTCTTGCTGATCTTCGCGCAGCACGTTCAGGGCGAAATGTTCCGATTTCATCAGGGTATCGAACTCGGTCAGAGAATCGGCAAGACAGAATGAGATCAATGGTGGATCAAGCGATACGGAAGAAAACGAATTGATTGTGACACCGATCAGGCCATCGTTGCCGCCGCTGCTGGTCATGACCATGACGCCGGTCGCAAAACAGCCAAGCGCGTTGCGAAACTCTCTTGCATCCAGGCTTGAACCGGATGTGTTTTCATTATCCATTTGAGTTCTAGAGTCCCTGTGTCCACGAGTACCGTACTAATATAACCGTCAGCCCAGCATAAAATAGTATCTCAGGGTTGGTATTTCCAAATTGCGCTCTGTCAGCCGACGAAATTAGGGTGCACCTGCGACCTTCAAGCGCGAGAAAGGCAGTCAATGTCGACATCACAGTCAAAAGGTCCCGCCCTCAAGGATAACCGTTTCTCCGGCGGTCTTCGAACCGGTGCGCAGTATCTCGATGCAATACGGAATGACGGCCGCCGCGTTTTCATCGATGGCGAAGAGGTTGGAGACGTAACTTCTCATCCCGCCTTCGCCGAGCCCGCCAATACAATCGCCGGGCTTTTCGATATTGCGCACGACCCGGCCAACCGGGATCTCATGACGTATCCGTCGCCAACGACGGGAGCGCCGGTTAATCGGATCTGGCAGCTTCCCTATTCAATCGAGGATCTAAACTTGCGGCGCGGCGCCATCGCGCGCTGGTCGGAGGAAAGTCTCGGCTATATGGGACGGACGCCGGATCACGTCGCCGGATTTTTCGTCGGCTATGCGGCGGAGCCCCAGACCTTGGCGCGCGACGGCAACGAGCGCTTCGCGGACAATGCGGTGCGGATCTACGAGTTCCTGCGCGACAATGATGTCTACATCACCTACACGATCGTGCCGCCGCAGATCGACCGCTCCAAGCCGGCCCATCAGCAAGATCCTCCAGACCTCTATTGCGGTGTGGTGGAGGAGCGCGATGACGGAGTCATCATTCGCGGGGCCCAGATGCTCGGCACCGGATCTGTGTTCTCCGACTATATCCATCAAAGCACGATTCATCCGATGCGCCCCGGCGACGAAAACCATGCCATTTCCCTGATTGTGCCGAGCAACGCGCCGGGGGTGAAAATTTATTCGCGCCGCTCCTATGCCCGTGCGTCGTCCAGCATGTACGACTATCCACTGTCGACCCGCTTTGACGAAACGGACTCGCTGGTTGTCT
Organism: Alphaproteobacteria bacterium; assembly: GCA_012103325.1. Taxonomy (GTDB): domain Bacteria; phylum Pseudomonadota; class Alphaproteobacteria; order UBA8366. The sequence goes on along the minus strand of WLWY01000006.1, from coordinate 302,399 downwards.
ATGAAGATGTGTTTGTCCCTTGGGAGCACATCTTCGTTTACAAAAACTTGGAGATATGTGGCGACCAGTGGTTCAAGACGCCGGCCCATATTCTCGGCAACAATCAGGCGCAGATCCGCTTTGTGACAAAGCTGCGATTTCTCACTGGCCTGGCGCAGCGGATCACCAAGATGAATGGTGTCAATGCCATGCCGCCGGTGCAGGGGCAGATCGCCGATATCGCCGTTCAGGCGGCGATGTATGAAGGTTTGCTGGACGGCCAAATCGCGCGCGCGGCGCCAAATCAAAACGGTGTCTACGTTCCCCATCCCCAAACCCACTACGCTGCCATGGTGTTGCAATCGCGCATATACCCGGAGATTCTCGAAGTGCTGCGGGAACTTTCAGGCGGCGGCATGATCCAGTTACCCTCCAACGTGGCGGATTTCGACGCACCGGAAATGGGTAAGGATATCCGACGCTATGTGCAGTCACCGGATTGGCCCGCCGAAGAACGGGTGAAGCTGCTGAAGTTGGCCTGGGATGCGGTCGGCTCCGAATTCGCCAGTCGCCACGCGCAATATGAAAAATTCTACGCTGGCGCGCCCTTCATCGTGAAGAACCGTTTCATGTGGAACTATGATTTCGACACCAGCGAAGCGCTCGTCGACAAAGCCCTGGCCGGCTATGACATGAAGGGGCGAGTCGAGGATTAGTCGGCTTTATCGGTTTTCTCGCGGCGGCCCATCAGTTTCTCACCGGTTTCGAAGTAGCGGCCGGTGACGGCCAAGATCGCTTCCTCCGCATTCTCTTCGGTCCAGGCGGACAGAGAGTAGCCGTGCCAGGGTTCCTGCAGGTCCAGCGCCGGAAGGCCCATTTTTTCCCAGCGTGCGATGGCGTCTTCCATGAAATCCTGACGAGGCAGGGAGACGGGCAGGTAGGGATGCTCGCGGCACGCATTGATCAGAAGCGCCGACGCGCCTTGCCCGTCGGGATAGATTTCGTCCGGGGAAGGTGGGATCGACGGGTCGAGCCTTGGCACCTTGCCGCGGATGATCTCGGCATCGCGGTGCGGCTGCATGCTATAGGACAGGGCCCAGAGGATCTGGTCCATCGAGTCCGGGTCGACATCGGAATCGACGGCGATAAATATCTTGCCAAGGGACGCATCGAAGGCCGCTGCCGCGCGCAACGCCTGCCAGGGCTGCCCAATCGCCGGATTGTCGAGCTGGATGACGAACATCATGTTGCAGCTCGCCATTTCGTGGCACGCAACCTTGCTGACGGACGGGATGTTGCACGCGCCTTTCAAATGGTTGAGGTAGATCGCATCGAAAGCGACCTTGCGGATGACGCTGCTTTCGCTCGGCGGGTATTCGCTGATGATGCCTTGGCAGATCGGCTGGTCACGATGGGTGATCGCGGTGACCTCGAAGACCTTTTCCATTTTGCGCGGGCCGAGGTAGCCGCTGGCCTCGCCAAAGGGGGCCTCCGGTTCCAATATGTCCGTGCGGATGCGGCCTTCTATAACGATCTTGGCACTGGCGGGAACCATGCAATCGAACGTTTCCGCCGGCACGACATCGATCGGTGCTCCATTCAACGCGCCAGCCAAACCGTATTCATCGACCCCGTAGGGGACCTTGCTCGCCGCCGCGAGCAAAAGAGCGGGTGTGCCGCCAATGATGATCGCACCTTCGAGGTGTTTGCCCATGCGCCGCGCCTTGTCCCACTGAATGGCGAGGTGTTGGGTCGGGACATCGGTCGCACAGCCAACCCGGTCCGGTGCCTTGATCATGCCGCGATAGATGCCGAGATTGTAGTCACCATTCTCCGGGTCGCGCGTCACCCAGGCACCGGCGGTGATATAGGGTGCGGGATCGAATCCCGGTGTCGAAATCAGGTGCGGGAACATGCCGACGCCGTCGCCAAGATCGGGCGCACGGATGATGTTCTGCTTCACCGACGCCCGGTCCTTATCGACGATATTCGGGGGCAGATGATTGCTCTGCGCTGCCGCCCACTTTGCCCCGATACCGCCCGGTTCCACGCCGAGCGCGGCTGCGTAGACATCGGGCGAACTGCCCAACGCGCCCAAAACGACAGAGGCATCGTAATCGTAGTTCCGCGAGTCGGTAACGTTGCGGAACCAGAAAGCTTTGCGCTGCTTTTCCGGCAGGCCGCGGAACTGCAAACGAACCAGGGGGACCAGTTCGGTATCCTTGTTCATAGGCTCATCGACCATCACTAACAGGTCGCGGCGGGAAAGCTCCTCGATATACTCGCGCAAATCCTGATACGGCATGAGCTATCTCCTGCTGGGGCGTTGATGCTGCAAACAACAGCGCAATTTTGTCCAGTTGGTTTGATTGAGTACCATACTGGACGACGCGAAGCCGTACTGCAGGAGACGAATTCATGTCGCGCCCGGTTTTCCGCACTGCCTTGTGCGATTTGCTTGATATCGAATATCCAATTCTGCTCGCCGGTATGGGGTCGCGCGGTAAGGCGACGCCGCCGGCGTTGGTCGCGGCCGTGTCGGAGGCGGGCGGCATGGGCGTGGTCGGTGGTTCGGGCCTGGTGCCAGAGGAGCTGCGCGAAGCCATCCGGGAGACGCGGACGCTCACGGACAAGCCCATCGGCGTCGACCTCATCCTCCCTGCAAAGGTTGCCGGCGGTGCCGGTGCGACGCGTTCCGATGTACGTTCTAAGCTGAAGTCCGATTTTCCCGAACATGTAGCGTTCGTTGAAAGCTTGATGGAAGAGCATGGGCTCACACCGGTGCCGCTGGACAACGAGTTTGTTGTCGCCAATACCACGGGCGAGGGCGGTGAAACCCCAGGCTCGAATACCAAGAACATGATCCAGCAGCAGGTCGATGTGATCATGGAAGAAGATGTTCAGATGTTTGCCGCCGGACTTGGCGACCCGTCCTGGGTGGTGCCGATGGCGCGCGAGAAAAACATGGCGGTGATGGGATTGGTTGGCTCGCCGCGTAATGCGACACGGCAAATGGATGCCGGCGTCGATATTGTCGTGGCGCAGGGATACGAAGCTGGTGGACACACAGGCAAGATCGCGAACTTTCCGCTCATCCCGCAGGTCGTCGACGCCGTCGCGCCGAAGCCGGTTGTCGCGGCGGGCGGGATCGCCGACGGACGCGGAATTGCCGCCGCATTGTCGCTTGGGGCAGTCGGGGCTTGGGTTGGTACCGCCTTCCTGGTCGCGGAAGAATGCAATATCGATCCGGTACATAAACGGCAGATTCTGGAAGGTGAGTCCCGGGATTTTGAAATCAGCCGGACCTACACGGGCAAGACCGCTCGCATGTTCAAGAATGAAGTCGTCGAGGCCTGGACCGAAGCGGAACTCGACCCCTTGCCGATGCCGTATCAGAAGATTCTCATGGATGATTTCAATGCGTCGGCGCGGGCGGCTGGACGTCTTGACGTGCACAGCAATCCCGCGGGGCAGGCAGCGGGCCTGTTGCATAAGAGCAGGCCTGCGGGTGAAATCTGCAGGATCTTGTGACAGGCGCGCTTGAAGCCCTGGCCGACGTGAACGGCCGTGTGACCACGGCATAGGGAGGTTTATTCGGTGGAAGATTTGTTCCCGGAAGAAATCGGTCTCATTAGGGACAGCGTCAACAAGTTCATGGAAACTGAAGTCGTGCCGGTGATGGACTCGATCGAGGCCAAGGGGGATTTCCCGCGTGATCTCGTCATCAAGGCTGGCGCTGCCGGCTTCTATGGCAACCTGTTCCCCGAGTCCGTCGGCGGCAGCGGCCTAGGCTATCTCGCAACGGCGGTTGTCGTGGAGGAATTCGCGCGCAACGATGTCCGCTTTGCGTCTTGCTATAACCAGCAGGCAGCGACTTGTCCCTACTGCATTTACACCGCCGGGACGACCGAACAGGTTCTGAAATACGTGCCGCCGCTACTGGCAGGCGAGACAATTGGCATGATGTCGCTGACGGAACCGGGCGGCGGGTCCGATGCGATGGGCAATATGCATACGCGAGCAGTTCGAGACGGGGACTTCTACGTTCTCAACGGTTCGAAGATGTTTGCATCGATGGCGAACGAGACCGATGTTGGTGTTCTGCTGGCCAAGACCGATCCGGATGCGGGCCATAAGGGCGTCACAGCGTTCATCGTCGAACCAAAGAAGTATGATGGCTTCGACGCGCGGCCAGTGGAGATGCATGGCTTGTCCAAGGCGCTCCGGACCAACGCTATTTTCCTCGATGACTTTAGTGTGCCGGTCGAGAATCGCCTGGGCGAGGAAGGCGAAGGGTTCAGGATTGTGATGCAGGCGTTGCAGGCGGGCCGGATTACGGTCGCCGCCAAGGCGCTGGGCGTTGCGCGGGCTTGTATGGAAGACGCGGTGCGATATGCAAACGAGCGCATGATGCGCGGATCGCCGATCGGAAAATTTCAGATGATCCAGTCCGACATCGCAGAGATGGCCGTTAATATCGAGGCGAGCCGCCTGCTGGTCTACGACGCGGCTCGGCGCATGGATGTGGGCTTGCCGTGCAACCGCATTGCGGCGATTGCCAAGTATCACGCCTCGCAAACGGCGAAGATGTGCGCGGACAAGGCGCAACAGGTATTCGGCGGCTATGGGATCGCGACGGAGTATCGGGTGTCTTGGCTCAAATCCTACGCGGATCTGTTCTTCACGGGTGAAGGCACGGCAAACGTTCAGAAAATTCTCATCGCCGAGGATGCGCTGGGATACAAAGTCGCTGACCGGCACCATGGAAGCACCGGATTTCGTGATCCGCGCCGCGACGATATTCTTGATGAGCAAGACGGAACACTAGACAAGGCAAAGGAAGCTTAATGGGTTACGAGCATATCGAAGTAAGACCGCTGGCCGGCGCGATTGGCGCTGAAATATTCAGCGTCGATCTGGCCGCAGAGGAAATGGAAGACGCGGTCTTCGAGGAAATCCACCGTGCCTTTCTGGAAAACCTGGTCATCTTCTTTCGCGACCAGAACATGACGGACGATGTGTTGGCACGGTTCGGACGCCGTTTCGGAACGCTCGCGCCGCTACCGCCGCACCGCCAGGTTCCGGGAAAGTTTCCGGAATTGCTGATCGTCGAAACGCAGCCGGAAGACAAGATGGTGTTCGGTTGGGAATGGCACAGCGACACCAGTCACTTGGAAACGCCGACCTTGGGTTCGATCTTGTATGCGATCGATGTGCCGCCGGTCGGTGGCGATACGATGTTTTCAAATCAGTATCTTGCTTATGAAACGCTCTCCGACGGGATGAAGGAAATGCTGGACGGTCTGGTCGCCGTCCATGCGAACGGTCGGATTTTGCGCACATTGGAAGAGGGAAAGACGCCAACGCCGGGCACTGACGCCGCATCGGCAGGCTGGTCCACGATGTCGACGGAGCATCCAGTGGTCCGCACGCATCCTGAGACGGGCCGCAAGGCGCTCTATGTCAATGTGATGCACACCGAGCGGCTGAAGGATATGACGGTCGAGGAAAGCCAGCCGCTCCTGCAGTTCTTATACGATCATGCGGCGCGGCCGGAATTTACCTGCCGTTTCAAGTGGGCCGAAAACTCTGTCGCCTTTTGGGACAATCGTTGTGCCATGCATTTAGCTCTGAACGATTATGCCGGTCATCATCGTCTGATGCACCGCGTTCAGGTCAAGGGTACGAAACCGGCATGATCCGCAACGAGAAGGGCATCAAGTCATGGCAATGAGCACCCAATTGTTGGGTAACGGATTCGCGGTGGAAATCAACGATATCGATCTTGCCAAAGTCGATAATGCGGCGATTGCCGAACTGCGCGACCTTTGGATGCAGCATAAGGTTGCCGTCTTTCGCGATCAAGATTTGAGCGATGACGCCCTGGTATCCTTTACCGAACGGATGGGACCGTTGTTCGTGCATGTCCGCGACCAGTTCCGCGCGCTCGACCGGCCGGAGATCATGTATATCTCCAATATCGAGGATGATGGCAGGCCGCTTGGTGCGCTCGGCAACGGCGATCTGCACTGGCATAGCGATCAGACCTATACGCGCCGGCCGGTGTTTGGGACCATGATGTACGCTATCGAGGTGCCGGAAGATGGCGGCGACACCTGGTTCGGCGACCTGGCGGCGGCCTACGCGGCAATGCCCGAGGACTTGCGGAAATTTGTCGATGGCCGCAAGGCCTGTTTTTCGATTGAGAAAAAAACCTGAAGCGGCGCTACGAAACACCGCAATACCAGAAGGATCAGATGCCAGATCAGTGGCATCCGCTGGTGCGCACGCACCCCTACCTCAACCGAAAGGCGCTCTATCTCAGCCCGAGCCACATGGCAGGTATCGGCGATCTTTCATTCGAAGATAGCGAGGCCGAGGTGGCGCGATTGCAGGACTGGGCGGCCCGGCCGGAATTCGTCTACAAGCACAAATGGCACAAGGGTGACGTGGTTATTTGGGACAACACGTCGGTCATGCATCGCCGCGACGCTTTCCCAACGGAGCAGCGCCGCTTCATGAAACGGACCGGTTTTCACCTGCCGGAAGATCTCGGTGTGCCCTTCTAACGGATTCCGGCAAGGAAAGCGGCAATCATGCGTACATTCGAAGGTATTCGCATTATCGATTTCACCCAGGCAATTGCGGGACCGTTTGCGACGTTCCAGCTCGCGCTCATGGGTGCCGATGTTATCAAGATCGAGCAACGGGGCGTTGGTGATCAGGGGCGGCAGATGTATCCGCTTGATGGTGCGTACAAGGATGCGGGTTTCTCTTGCATTTATATGAGCGCGAATGCCGGCAAGCGGTCGGTGACTCTCGATTTGAAACATCCCGATGCCGGTGATGTGGTTCGCCGTCTGGTGCGCGAAGCCGACATTGTGGTGGAAAACTTTAAGGCGGGCACGATGGACCGTATGGGGTTCGGCTCGGAAGCGCTGCGGGCGATCAATCCGAAACTTATCTACTGCTCCGTGACCGGTTTCGGTCAAACTGGGCCCCGTTCGAAGGCCGCGGCCTACGATCCAACAATCCAGGCGCTGGGCGGCGTGATGGCGTTGAATGGGACGCCGGAAACCGGCCCGATGCGGTGCGGCGCGATCATCATCGATATGGCGTCGGCGCTGACGGCGGCCTTTGCGATTTCAAGCGCGCTGTTCAAGCGAGAACGGACGGGCGAGGGAGCTCATCTCGATCTCTCGATGCAGGATGTGGCGTCCGCCATGGTGTCGCCGAGCCTGCTGCAGACGCTGCATGGGATGGAGCCGAAATTGATGGGCAGCCGGTCCCTGGCGGGCAATCCGCTGGCGGAAACCCACCCGACCAAGGACGGTGTTTTGCTTCTGATGCCGGCAATCGAGGCCCAATCGCTACGGGTTTGGGCGGTGATTGGGAAACCGGAACTGGAAGAAGATTGCCGGTTTGCGACTTTGGAAGCGCGCATCGCCAATGAGGCCGAATGCTTGGCTATCTTGCGTGAAGCATTGTTGGAAGCCGACGCCAAAACCTGGGAACAACGTTTCGCCGACGCGGGTATCCCCGCTGCCGCCGTTTCGACCCTTCCGGATGTTCTGTCGGACAAGCAATTGGCGCATCGCAATCATATCCGGAACGTCGTTGCACCGGAGGTTGGCGATGTCGCTTATTGCAGTACACCATTCAAGATCAGCGGCGAGGAAACGGGCGCCGATCGCCCGCCGCCGCTTGTCGGTGCGGACACGGATGCGGTGTTGTCCGAGTATGGTTTTTCGGATGTGGAAATCGCGGCGCTCCGGGAGACGTCCGCGATCTAAAGTCAGTGTCCAGAAGGAGTTATCGTTATGACCGAGCTTTCCTCATTAGGCCGGTTTCCCTATTCCGGTCTGCGCTCGCGGCCTGACTTCGATTGGCCGGACGGCAAACGCCTCGCTGTTCATATCGCGATCAATCTGGAGCATTTCATCTTCGGCGAGGGCGGTGTCGATTTCGACCGTCCGACGCCGCCGCCGAACCACCGCAGTTATCTGTGGCGCGACTACGGAAACCGGGTCGGCGTGTGGCGGCTTCTCGACTTGTTCGACGAATTCGAACTGCCGATCGGCGTCATCACCAACGCTTCTATCTATGATCACTGTCCGGAGTCCATCGCGGCGTTTCGAGACCGCGGGGACGAAATTATTGGACACGGGATGACAAACTCGAAAAACGTGGCCGAAATGAGCGAAGCCGAAGAGGCTGCAATGGTCCGTTTGGTAACGGAAACCGTAGCTGAACATGAAGGAAAACCGCCAACCGGGTGGCTGACGCCCTACCTGACGCCGTCCGACCGAACGCCCGATCTCCTTAAGGAAGCCGGATACGAATATGTTTTGGATTGGGGTATCTGCGACGACCAACCGTTTTGGTCGCGAACCCGTGCTGGACCGATTCTTGCGGTACCGTATCCGTTAGAACTAAACGACCAACCGGCCATCGTCTTTCGCCGAGACACGGCGAAGGAATACGCCGATATGATCATCGACCACTTCACCGAAATGAAGCGGTCGTCGGCCAAGTATCCGGCGGTTTGCTCGATTTCGCTGCATCATTTCATTATGGGCCAACCGCACCGCCTGCATCATCTGCGGCGCGCCTTTGCGCATATTGCGGCACACCGCGACGATATATGGATCACCACGCCAGGCGAAATCGCGCGGTACTATGCGTCTCTACCGGAGGAGAAGCAGCTGCATGCGGGGTAGTGCGGCCGTTTGGAAATGCCGCTGATAGTCGTTACTATTGCCGGGTTCGTATTGGAGACGAAAATATGCATCTGTTTCAGCAACATGCGCCGGCCGATATGGACGTGGCAGCGGCGCAGATTCCCGTTATCGATCTGGGCCCTTATTTCGCGGGTGAAGTGGGGGCGCTGGACGTGCTGGGTGCCCAGGTGCGGCAGGCCTGCGAGGATGTCGGGTTTTTCTACATTGCCAATCATGGCGTGCTCCAGGATTTAATCGACCGGACGTTCGAGCAGTCAAAACGATTTCATGCGTTGCCGCTGGAAGAAAAGCTGAAGCTGCGTCTCGACCCGTACAATATCGGGTACCTTGCGATGAACGCGAGCACCCAGGGCCATTCGACGGTCCACAAGGCGACCAAGCCGAACCAGAACGAATCCTTTTTCATCACCCACGAACCGAATGCGTTCGACCGGCCCATTCCGCTGCGCGGCGAGAATATGTGGCCGGAAAATCTACCCGGCTTCCGTGAAGGGGTTTTGGAATATTTCAATACGTTGAACGCACTGGCGCAGCGCATGCTGCCAGCCTTTGCCGTCGCGCTGGGAATGCCTGCGGACCATTTTACGCCCTTCTTCACGGAAGGGGCGCATTCGACATTGCGGATGCTGCACTATCCGCCGACCAAGCTTAAAGACAATGACTTTGGGACCGGACCGCATACCGACAATGCGTTCCTGACCATTTTGGCGCGGATGGATGTACCAGGATTGCGGTTACGATTACCGTCCGGAGAGTGGGTCGTGCCGCCGCTGATCCCGGGGACCTATCTGGTCAATATCGGCAACTATGTCCGCCGCATGTCGAACGACCGGTTTCTGTCGACGCCGCATGGCGTGATCGTCGAGGGGGAACAGGATCGCTACTCGATGGCCTATTTCCACAGCCCTAGTGTATCGAACACAATCGAGGTACTCCCTCCCTTCATCGATGAGGATAATCCGCCGAAATATGAGCCGGTCGTTCTAGCCGACCTCGTTACGGAATTTTGGGCGGCGAACTACGCGCACCAGAAAGACCACGGCAAGGTTGAACTGAAGCATCAATATTGAGCTTTTAGTCCCCTGGGATTGCCGCTCCGCGCGGCCGTGCAGTGCAAATTCGGCTCAAAGTCCTGCGGTTATGCGATCACCTTGCGCAGAACGTGCCGTCGGTTCGAGGTGTAGGGCCGTACCATTTCCGGCCACCGGCCTTGCTCGACGGCATCGGCCCAGGCGTCGCTGACAAGCACGTCCGGGCTGTCTATTTCGTACATCGCGAGGAATTTAGGCTCTCCTTCGGCGACGATTGTTTGCTGTTTTCCCGCCATGCTAACGACAAGCGGTTCGGAGGTCAGGCGCGTGACGGCGCTGACGCCGTCGACTTTCAAAAGCAGCGGCACGTGTTCTTCATCGTAAACCTCGTTGAAGAGCGCTTCCTTTTCCGGTTCCACATCCATGGACACGAGGAACAGATATTTGGTGGTGATTGGCATGGTGACGTTCGACTCCCTGGAATGTTGAGCATGCTCTAATTCAACATGGAAGAGCACGGTTAGCGGAGACTAGTCAAACCTAATGCGCCTTCCATCCGCTTGCGGTGATATTTCGGCGCGCCGAGGCAGTGATAGAGCGAGCGGGACATCTTGGTATGCAGGGTCAGACCGTATTCGCGCATCACACCGATTCCGGCATGGACCTCGTGGGTAAAGTCGCAGGCGCGCAGATAACCGTCCGAGGCCAGCACCTTCGCCATATGCACGCTGCTGGCGGCGTCCTGCCCGGTGTCGAGCTTCCACAGCGCCTCATAGGTCGTCCAGCGCGCAGCGTCGAGATAGTTGACGATGTGGATGATGTGATCTTGCACGCGCTGGAATTTGCCAATCGGCTGGCCGAACTGCGTACGCTCGCGCGAATAGGCGACGGAAAGCTCGAAAAGCGCCTGACAGGCCCCGACCTTGTAGGCGCACAATACCGGGATCGCCGAGCGCAAAGCGGCATCGAAACTGGCCCAGGCGGCACCTTCCGTACCGATCAAGTCTTCGCCCGGGACCTTAACGTTGTCGAACGTGACCTCAGTGACGCCGCTGAGGAATCCCGGCAGGACCCGTATCGAAACGCCCGGTATATTCGCATCGACCCGCAGCATCGAGAGACCGGACTCGGTCTTCGCCAAAACGAGCAGATCGGTGGCGCTGGCCGCGTCATGAACGAACAGTTTGGTGCCTGTCAGAACGTAGTCGCCGCCATCCTGTTTCGCGGTCATCTCTATATGCCCCGGCGACCAGCCATAGCGTTTCTCGGTGACCGCGAGCGCGAGGATACGCTCGCCGCTCGCAACTTCGGGTAGCCAAGCTTCCTTGTGCGCTGGGCTGGCAGTGTTCAGCAAGGTCAAGGCCCCGAGCACGCCGGATGAAAAGGACGGCCCGGGCACCGGTCCCCGGCCGAGTTCTTCGTAGAGCACGGCCACGTCGGTGAGCGAGTTGCCGGTCCCGCCATATTTTTCGGGAATCGCCATGCCCATCCAGCCGAGCTGCGAGACTTTGGTCCAAAGTTCCTTCGTCAGAGGTTCCGGCATTTCGTCAAGGTCGAGCAAGACTTCCTTGGTGTAGTCGTTGCGAACGAAGTCGCGCGTGGAGTCCTGGATGAGCTGCTGCGTCTCGGTGAGGGATAAGTCCATTTGTTATCCCCCTACCGCAACGCACCGGCTTTTTCGCGGTCCTGCCGGCCGATGCCGATCCGCCGCGACATGATTACGCGCTGGATGTCGGTCGTCGCGCCGGGATGCAGCGCCGTGATCGCTTCGCGGCCATAGAGTTCCAGCGCGCCATTCAGCGGACCATACGTCGCGTCGTTGGTCAGCGCGTAGGGTCCGGCGATCTCGAGCATCTTTTCGGCGATATCGAGACCGGACAGTTTGCGCCGCAGGCTGTATTGGGAGCCTTCATAGGACCGGGGCTGGCCGGTGTGCGCCATCCAGTAGTTGCGGAGCGCGAACAGACGTGTCACTTCCGACTCGATATGCAGATCGACTAGAGCTTCGCGGGCTTCTTCGCTGTCCAGCAGCGAGTAGCCGTGCTGTTCCGATTTGGCGTAATCGATGAATTCCTGAATGATCCGGCGGTCGCCAAGACGGCCTGCTCCGCCGTGCTCCATTTCGAGATGAGTCGTGGCGACTTTCCAGCCATTGTTCTCGCCGCCGACCAGATTCTCTGCCGGCACCCGCACATCGTCGAAGAATACCGTGTTCTTATGACCGCAACCGCTGCCGCCTTCGCCGCCTGCGGTGAGCAGATTGAGCGGCACCACGGTGATGCCCGGCAGGTCCATCGGGATCATCAGCCAGGACAGGTTTTTGTGGCGCTCGCCGTCGGGGTCGGTCACGACCACGGTCCAGGACTGTTCCGCGCCGTGGCTGCTGCCGACATAGATCTTCTGGCCGTTGACGACGTAGGCGTCGCCGTCGCGGGTCGCCGTCATCTTTATCCCGGCGAGATCCGATCCCGCACCTGGTTCCGTCAGCAATTGCCAGGTCCGGACCTTGCCCTTGCAGATTTCCGGCAGGAAACGGCCCTTGTGTTCCTCGCTACCCCAGACCAGGATCGTTGGCGCCGCCATGCGGCCGCCTGCGTCGTAGTAAGGCGGAAGCGAAAAACCCGCTCGGCCCACTTCCTCATTTAGGATCACCACCTTCTCGACCGGCAGGTCGCCGCCGCCATATTTCGTCGGCATGTTCGGATAGAGCCAGCCTTGCGCGCCGAGTCGTCGGCCCAGTTCGCGCCGAAGCTGATACTGCTCCAAGGTCAGGTCACCGGGGTCGACGGGATATTCGGTCCCCTCGGGAATGTTCTCCTTGAGCCACGCACGCACCTCTTCGCGGAAGGCGCTCTGCTCGACGGAATCTTCGATTGCGAAATCCATGGCGCCCTCATGTCCTGCAGTGACCCGCACCAACAGCTTGGAAGTGCGGTAGGAGAAGTCTAGGCAGCCGATGCTGGCACTATCAACCCGCCGCGCGCGGAAAAGGCCCGGAATGCGTGGGACCGTATCTGTTTCAAGAAGGTGTTCTCGAAGCATAAGGCACGATTAAGTAGAGGCTTATGATTTAGAAATATAGATTTAATCATGCAGTAATATTTGAAAAACGTTATTATTATTTTGGATATTCATATTATTACAATATAGATGTGATGACGGAATTCTTTACATAGGCGAATTACAGACCTTACCAAACTTAAGATATTGAATTATAATGATAATTCAGGAAATAAAATTCCTGACCTGGTAATTGATCGGGTTTTAGCGTCGAAATTCTTTACGGTTTTTGCGATAGAACGCAAACATCAGAATAGAAAACAGTTTAGTTTCAATTGGTTATATTCTTGGCGTGAATATTGCTTACAAATCATACTAGTGCCTTGCAGGAGGCATTTGGGCGGGTGATGTTTCGATATGGTTCGAGAGCACCTCGTCCGAACACTATTAGTTGGGAGGAACTTTACTTTGCTTAGAACTTTGATAAGCATCGCGGCGACAGCTGCGGTGTTGGGGATTGTGACGCCGGCGAACGCGGTTGTCGAATTCGACGAGGACGTTACCAACAATGTCATAATGGGTAGCGGCATCGGCAACGGAGGCTTCACCACCGATCGCCAGAACGGCATCGAGCTGGGCATGCGGGGTAAATTGCGCTTCGATGCGGGAAATCAGCCGCAAAACATATTCAACAGCAATAACGACGGGACCTATAGCTTTGCTGCGGGCCTTCCGCCGACGGGTTTTAGCTTCGATCCGAATTCTCCAACCACACCGATTTGGAATTTTGAATGGTCAATTAATTCCAGCTTTGACGGTACTGGAGCAAACCTTGACCAGTTCGACTATCGCATCGGTATGGATTTCGATCCGGGTGTGGGAACCAATTTCCAGGAATTTGACCCCATTAACATACCCGTGGCTGACCATTCAATTGGCACGAATGCTACAGCAGAGTCAGCAGGCGCAGAAGCTGATGGCGTAGATGCTGTTGCTGAAGCAGCAGACTATGTGCTGCTGATTGCGAATAACAACCTCGCGCAGAATTCCTGGAGCATGGAGTTCTTCAACAATGGGGCGTTCGATATTTTCGATCCCGAAGTCGATGGAACGTATGATTTCTTCCTGGAAGCTTTCGAGAGATCAGCGGCAGGTGGTCCAGGCCAGTCGCTTGCGCGTGTCGACATTCAGATCATCGTTGGCGCGGGTGCGCAGGTTCCGGAACCTGCGGCGTTGTCGTTGTTTGCCGTGGGTCTGCTCGGATTGGGTTTCGCCGGGTATCGGCGTCGACGTCAAACGTCATAAAGATATAAACAGACGAACGTACGTCTCAGAGCCCCGCCTATATGGCGGGGTTCTTCTTTTTCGGGGGGCTCCGGTCGCGTCCTTTTCCACTGAAGAATTTCTACGCGAATTCCGCCACAATCGGCGCGTGATAGGAGTCCGGAGCGGCTTCAATCAGCGTGTAGGCGACCAATTCGTCACCGAGGGCCTCATTGTGGACCTCAATGCTGCGATACCGGGCCAGTAGTTGGCGCGATACCATCATGTGATCGAGCATGTGATGCCGCCCTCTGTGAATGACCGTAAAACGCCGGTTTTCCGGAAGTGTATGCTCCAAAAGGCCGAGAGATCGGCTGGCGAGCCGGCCGTTTCTTGTGTCCTCTTGGTCCCCCATAACGATCCGCAGTGGCGTCTCCCGCTCCTCGGCATTGAAGTCTCCCGCGACGGCGATCATCGCGGTTGGGTTGGTATCGAAGAGCCGGTCGATAAGGATGCGGGCTTCCAACGCCTGTCCGGACCGCTTGACCGATGCCAGGAAATAGCCCTCTGCCCATCCCGACACGGTTTTCCAGGCGAACCGGCCGAGCTTTTGCCCTGGAAGATAAGCCGCAAGCGGCGCTTTTAGATGCATATTGACGACGTGCAGTGGTTCACCGTCCGGCAATGCGATTTCCGCGTGGAGAATCGGACGATCCCACTCAACAGGTATGGGCATTTCGTCTGACTGGTCGTCGGCGGCCCGCCGATAGGTCGGGGGAGGCACGAATTTGTGGGCATATTGCGCGTTCCTGAGGATCGGCCAGCGGCTCAATATGACAAGATTATGCTTGTCGCGTGGCTTGCCCGTTTTCTCGCTGACTGTGCACGCAGGGTGATAATCCTGATACGATGTGCCGCTCAGTAATTCGCGAAGTGCGCTGAGTTCGCGCGGGCCCTTGTTACCCCGTTTGGAGGCGTCGACTTCCTGCAGGCATACGATATCGGCGGACAACCTTTCGAGTTGTGGTCGCAAGATATCGAGGCGCGCTGCTAGGGGCGTTTCGCCATTCGGCGCGTCGGTCAGGTTTTCGACATTAAAGCTTGCGATACGCACGAATTGGCTGCTCATAAAGGCCGGAAGAGATGCACAACTCTGGCACCGGCGGGCTCGCGCGACAATCTATAACGTTTTTTTTCGAAAAGTGTTGTTTGCATCATGGAAAATTGCCGCAGTGCAACATACTTAAATAATGCGCGCTAGACAGAGTTGGGGAAATATCTCGCGCGCCGTGCCTTCCCATAACTTGTGAGATACTGTCTTTCGGTGCTACGAGCGTGCGCTGGGGACGAAAGCATGGGTAAATTGACATGCGTAGAAATCTGAAATCGAAACTTGGTGCAGCGCTGCTCCTTGCGGGCGCGGCAATTCTGTTGGCCGCTTGTGGCGAGCCTGCACAACAACAGGCGCAAGCGCCGCAGGCGCCACAGGTCACCGTCGCCAAGCCGGTGGTGAAGGACATCAAGGAATGGGACGATTTCACGGGTCGTTTCCAGGCGATCGAAGACGTCGATATCCGAGCCCGCGTCACAGGATACGTCCAGGCGGTCCATTTCGACGAAGGCGAAGTCGTGAAGGTCGGTGATATTCTTCTGACGATCGATCAGAGGACTTACCAGTCCGCTTTGGACGAGGCGATCGCAGCGCTGAGAGTCGCTGAAGCCGCGTTGAGCTTCGCGACAAAGGAGCTTGCGCGCGCCGAGGATCTGTCGAAGCGCGGCAACATTTCGCGCTCTGTCGTCGATGAGCGCCGCGAGGCGTTTTCCGCCGCACAGGCGGAGATCCAGGGCGCGAAAGCGGCCGTACAACGCGCCCGGCTCGACATGGAGTTCACTCTGATTCGGGCGCCGATCACGGGACGGATCAGCAGCAAGCAGATCTCGATCGGCAGTCTCGTCAACGCGAACGAGACGATTTTGACCAATATCGCCTCGCTCGACCCGATGCATTTCGTGTTCGATGTCGATGAACGATCCTATCTTGCTTATGTCCGCATGGCGCAGAATGGAACGCGACGGTCCGGACGCATTACGCCCTACGAAGTGCTTGTGACGCTGTCTGACGAGAAAGAAGGGACCCGCACGGGGTTTCTCGATTTTGTCGATAACAGGATGGATCAGGCAAGCGGAACGATCCGCGGCCGCGCCGTATTTTCCAACGAGGATGGTTTTCTGCTGCCGGGCCTTTTCGGCCGCATCAGCATTCCGGGATCGCCGGTGTACAAAGGAATCCTCATTCCCGACGAAGCGATCGGCAGCGATCAGGATCGGCGTGTCGTTTATGTCGTCGGAGAGGGCGGCAAAGTATCTGCCCGCGTGATCCGTCCCGGTCCCCGGATCGATGGATATCGCGTGGTCCGCAAGGGACTTACCGGCGACGAAACGCTCGTCGTCAAAGGGTTGATGCGGGTCCGCCCCGGTGTGACGGTCAATCCGCAGCTGACTGAGCTGCCGCTCTCCCGGCAGCGACAATAGGTCGGAACGGGAAAATCCAATGAAGTTTGCGCATTTTTTCGTCGACCGGCCGATTTTTGCGACGGTCGTTTCGCTTGTCATCGTTATCATTGGCTTGATCGCTTTCGGCGGTCTGCCCGTCTCACAGTATCCGGAAATCGCGCCGCCCAGTATCGTCGTACAGGCGAACTATCCCGGCGCGAATGCACAGACGGTAGCGCGGACCGTCGCGACGCCGCTGGAGCAGGAAATCAACGGCGTCGAGGGCATGCTGTACATGTCCTCCTATGCGACGAGCGACGGGAGTATGTCGCTCACCGTTACCTTCAAGCTCGGCACCGACCTCGATACGGCCCAGGTGTTGGTCCAGAACCGGGTCGCGATCGCTGAGCCCCGTCTGCCGGAAGACGTGCGTCGTCTCGGCGTGACAACGACGAAGAGCTCACCGGACCTGATGATGGTCGTGCATATGTTGTCGCCCGATGAAAGTTACGATCAGCTCTATGTTTCGAACTATGCGAAGACACGAGTACGGGACATCCTGCTGCGCCTGCAAGGGGTCGGTAGCGTTCGTTTGTTCGGGGAGCGGGAATATTCGCTACGGATCTGGCTCGATCCGGAGAAGCTGCAAAACTCGGGCCTCACGGCGGGCGACGTCGTACAGGCGCTGCGCGAACAGAATGTTCAGGTTACGGGCGGTGCGTTGGGGACGCCGCCGAATCTCGGCGATAACGCGTTTCAGTTCATTGTCACGACTCAAGGCCGTTTCGAAGACGTCAAACAGTTCAAGCAGGTCATCGTAAAGGCCAGCGATACCGGCCGGCTGATCCGTCTGCAGGATGTTGCGCGGGTCGAACTGGGTGCAAAAGACTACATCACCAACTCCTACCTCAACGGCAAGCCGGCGGTGGCGCTTGGCATCTTCCAGCGGCCCGGTACCAACGCGCTGGAGACGGCGGAACAGATCATCTCGACGATGGAACAGTTGAAGCTCGGTTTCCCGCTTGGTCTGGACTTCCAGATTATTTACAACCCGACCGAATTCATCGAGCAATCCATTTTTGAGGTCTACAAAACGTTGTTCGAGGCCGCGTTGTTGGTCGTGCTTGTCATTGTCGTTTTCCTGCAGTCGTGGCGGGCGGCCATTATTCCGATTGTCGCAATTCCGGTTTCGCTGATCGGTACCTTCGCGATTATGTCGGTGTTCGGGTTTTCGCTGAATACGCTGACGCTGTTTGGTCTGATTCTCGCCATCGGTATCGTCGTCGATGACGCGATCGTCGTTGTTGAGAACGTAGAACGGAACATCTCCGCTGGCTTAAGCCCGCGCGAGGCGACGCATCGCACGATCGATGAAGTTGCCAGCGCGCTGGTTGCCACTACGTTGGTTTTGGTCGCCGTTTTCATTCCGACGGCGTTCATTCCCGGCATCAGCGGCCAGTTCTACCAGCAATTCGCGTTGACCATTGCCGTATCGACACTGATTTCGACGCTCAATTCTTTGACGTTATCGCCGGCGCTGGCGGCGCTTCTGCTCAAGCCGCGCGCGTCCGAGGAGTCGCAGTTCTTTTTGTTTCGCTGGGCAGCTGCGCTGTCTCGCGGGTTTAATTCCGGTTTTGACAAGATCAGCGGCAAATATGCGCTGACTGTCGGCATGGTCGTGCGCCGGCGCTTCGTCATGTTGCTTATTTATGCCGGTCTCGTCGGCGGCGCGGTTCATCTTTTCGACACGGTGCCGCGGGGCTTTATTCCGCCCTTGGATCAGGGGTACGCGATTGTCGTCGTTCAATTGCCCGATGGCGCGGCGCTGGCCCGCACGGATGATGTCGTGCAGCGCGCAACACAGATAATCCGTGAGACGCCTGGTGTTAAGCATGCGGTCGCGTTTGCGGGATTCTCGGGAGCGACATTCACGAATGCGTCGAATACTGCCGCAATTTTCACGCCCTTTGAATCGTACGATGAGCGGCGTGAGAAGGGCTTGAGCGCCGAAAAAGTCATTGGGCAGTTGTTTGGGCGCCTGCAAGCGATCCAGGAGGCGTTTATCATTGCGATTCCGCCGCCGCCGGTTCGGGGCGTCGGCAATGCTGGCGGATTCAAGCTGCAGCTTCAGGAACGATCGGGCGACGATAGCGGACGCGTACTGGCCGCGGCCTATCAGATGATGGGGCAGGCGCGTCAGACGCCGGGTGTGATCGGCGTGTTCACCACCTTTAGCGGATCGAGTCCGCAGCTTTATCTGGAGATCGACCGGACCAAGGCGCGTATGCTGAACGTTCCGATACCGGCGATATTCGAGACGCTGCAGGTCAATCTCGGCACGGCCTATGTGAACGACTTCAACGCCTTCGGCCGCGTCTACCAGGTTCGGGCGCAAGCCGATCAGAGCTTCCGGCTCGAACGGGAAGACATTTCGCGCCTGAAGGTGCGGTCGGCGACCGGTGCCTTGGTGCCGCTCGGTACGCTGGTGGAAATTCGCGATGTTGCCGGTCCTGACCTGATCCAGCGTTACAACATGTACCCCTCGGTACCGATTCAAGGCAGTGCTGCACCAGGCGTTTCGACCGGTGAAGCGCTAGATATTATGGAGGCAATGGCCAGGCAGATGCTGCCGCAAGGCGTTGGTTTCGAATGGACCGAGCTCGCGCTTCAGGAACGCCAGACCGGCGATACGGCGATCTTCATCTTTATTCTGTCGATCGTCTTCGTTTTCCTGGTTTTGGCGGCGCAGTACGAAAGCTGGGTGCTGCCGCTG
Organism: Alphaproteobacteria bacterium; assembly: GCA_012103325.1. Lineage (GTDB taxonomy): Bacteria > Pseudomonadota > Alphaproteobacteria > UBA8366. The sequence goes on along the minus strand of WLWY01000006.1, from coordinate 283,119 downwards.
GCGATCATTCTGATCGTGCCGATGAGCCTGTTGTCGGCGCTGTTGGGCGTGATGAGCCGCGGGATGGATAACAATATTCTGACGCAGATCGGTCTGGTCGTTTTGGTCGCGCTTGCGGCGAAGAATGCGATTCTCATCGTCGAGTTTGCGGAACAGCAGGAAGATGAGGGCAAGGATCTGATTTCGGCTGTGATCAATGCGTGCCGGCTTCGACTCCGGCCGATCCTGATGACGGCGTTCTCCTTTATCCTTGGCGTGCTGCCGCTCGTCATAGCAACGGGCCCTGGGGCCGAGATGCGTCAGGCGCTGGGCACCGCCGTCTTTTCCGGCATGCTTGGCGTTACCCTTTTCGGTCTGCTCCTGACGCCGGTGTTCTATGTCGTGCTGAGGGCTCTGCGCCGGCGATCGAAAGCGGAAGAGACCGCCGACGCAAGCTGACTTACCGCCAGAACTCGACATAGAAGGAGACCGGGCCAAGCGGCTCTACGGCGTGCAAGGATTTCGGTTCGATAATTCCCGGGAGTTCCGGCGACAATGTCGTCTCGGTTTCGGTTTCGACGACCCGGTATCGGAGCTCCCCCGAGAGGACGTTGATGACACCCCAGACGCCCGCTTTGGTCTGATGGTTCTTGCGCAGCGCGTCCGGAATGCTCGTTTCATCGAATGTCGGGGAGCGGCTGTAAGCGCGCACCGTTGCGGGCAGTTTTTTCATGTCACGGTCTCCGCTGCCGGCCTTTCGAACATCGCTCGCTTAAGGCTGTCAGCAATCTGTGTCGCACGGTCTTGGAATAGATCAGCTATATTCGGCGGGCAAATTTCGCGCGCGGTTTGATCGAACAAGGCAAGCCAGCGATCGAAATGCTCGTGTTGTACGGTCGTGAGGGCCTGATGCTTCGGGACCGGTTGTCCCTTGTAGCGGCCGCTCATCAGCATCACGGAAGACCAGAACGCCATCATCGTCTGGAGATGTGGTTCCCAATCGCCGGGAATCGCTTTTGCGAAGATAGGTGCCAGCATCGGGTCTTTTCGTATCTGGGCGTAGAACGCGCGCACCAACTGTTCGATCATGGCTTCATCGATTGCGGGGTGCAGCGGACGCCGGCGGGGGTTTGGCAGGATACGAATTGATGTGGTTTCGGTCATTTTCCTTGCTCTTAAAGATCTATTTTAAATATATCTTATATGGACAAACATGATATAAAGCAATACGAAAAATACATCTTTAAGATAGCCCGAAGGGATAGCCATGCGTTTCACCCGCTACACGGATTATTCGTTCCGGGTTCTCATGTATCTGGGGGTCAAGCCCGCCGATGAGCTTTCGACGATCAAGGAGATCGCTGACCGATATGGGATTTCGGAAAACCATCTCATGAAGGTGGTCCACCAGCTTGGCCGGCATGGATTCGTTACGACTGTGCGCGGGCGTCAGGGCGGATTGGCGCTGGCGCGCGCGCCGGTGGAAATCAACCTCGGCGATGTCGTACGGCGATGCGAAGAAGATTTGGATCTCGTCGAATGTTTCAACGAGGAGACCAATCGTTGCGCGATTTCCCCTGTCTGTGCCTTCGCTGGCGTAGTCGGCGAAGCGTTGGAGGCATTCCTGGCCGTCTTCGACGGCTATACACTGGCCGACATTCTCGCGCCGCGTGACGGACTTATCTCTTTGCTGTCGCCGACTTGATCAGGTCGGCGGCCTTCTCCGCGATCATCAGTGTGGCAGCGTTGGTATTGGCGGAGACCATGCGCGGCATGATGGACGCATCAACGACCCGCAGCCCCGCAAGGCCATGCATGCGCAGTTGCGGATCGACAACGGCCATCGGGTCCGTACCCATCTTGCACGTCCCGATCGGATGGTAGACGGTCGCCCCTTTCTCGCGGAAGTAGGCGAGCAACTCGTCGTCGGTTTGCGTGTCCGGGCCGGGGATCGTCTCGACCTCGGCGAACTTCGATATCGCCGGTTGCTCGAAGATGCGCCGCGCCGCACGCGCCGTCGCGATCATCGTGTCCCGGTCGATCGCGTCCCCCAAATAGTTCGGCCGGATGCTGGGTTGAACCTCAGGATCTTTTGAAACACAATGCAACGACCCCCGGCTTTGCGGGCGATGCTGCCAGAATCCGCTGGTCATGCCGGGAAAAGGTTCCAGGACGCCAAGTAATCCGTCGACATAGCTGGCCGGCGCAAAAGACAGCTGTGCATCCGGTGTCCCGGCGCCGGGCATCACCTTTATCGATGCGCTGACGTTGCCGGGCGCTGCGGTCAGCAGCCCGGTGCGTGTTGTCGCGTAGCGGAGTACTTCCACGCCCAACCGCCAACCGCGCGATCGCTCGTTGAAGGTGCCGCCCCCTTTTACCTTGAAGCACAGCCGGGCGACGTAGTGATCCTGGAGGTTTTCGCCGACGCCGGGCAAGTGATGGACCACATCGATACCAAGCGGTTTGAGCCGCTCGCCATCGCCGATCCCAGAAAGCTCGAGAATTTGCGGCGAACCGATGGAACCTGCCGAGAGGATGACCTCGCGTCCCGCACGGGCTTCTTTGTCCTGGCCGTTCTGCACAAACGCGACACCAACGGCGCGCCCGTCCTCGACGAGAATTTTCTGGGTCATCGCTTCGGTTTCAATGCGCAGATTGGGGCGCGATTTCGCTATCCGCAAATAGGTGCGCGCGGTGCTTTCGCGCCGCCCGCCCTTGATCGCATGTTGGAAATACCCGACGCCTTCCTGTGCGGCGCCATTGTAATCATTGTTGCGGGGGATGCCCGCTTCGACGCAGGCTTCCATGAAACGCTCAGTCAGCGGGTGCTGCTCGATGGGTTCGCGCACATTGATCGGACCGCCCCGGCCTCGGATCTCTGGGTCGCCGACCTCCGCATTCTCGAACTTCTTGAAGTAGGACAGGACGCTATCGTAGTCCCAGCCGCGGTTGCCGAGCTGTGCCCAGCCATCGTAGTCCTCGCGCTGACCACGGACGATCAAATGGCCGTTGATCGATGACGAGCCGCCGAGCACCTTGCCGCGCGGCCAGTGGATCGCGCGGTTGCCGGAGGATTCCTCCTTTTCCGTGCTGAAGCACCAATTCACACTCTCATTGTGCAGGGTCTTGAAGAAACCCGCCGGAATATGAATGAAGGGGTTGGTGTCGCGCGGACCCGCTTCGAGCAGCAATACCGTGACCGCCGGATCTTCGCTGAGCCGGCTAGCCAGCACGCATCCGGCCGAACCCGCGCCGACAATGACATAATCGAAAATATCCATGTCTATTATCTCCCCCTGTCCTGATTAAGCGAACGACGCTTCGACACGCGCCATCGCTTCGGCATCCAACGGACCGGCGGCTTCGGCCTTCAGACAATCGGCCAGTTCGGTGCGGTTCTTCACGCCGAGCACCACCGTGTCGATACCGTCCATACTGAGGGCATAGCGATGCGCCAGCGCAGCGGCGGATTGGCCGAGTTCTTTTGCAAGCTCTCGGAATTTCCCGGAGCATTTGAAGTCGACAACGACGCCGTGATCGTCCGGCAGGTCGCGGTCTACGGTATCGGTGAAGGCGCCCCCTTGCACGGCGCGAATGCCCATCACGCCGACACCTTGCGCATTGGCTTGCGCGATGATGTCCCGGGCGCGGGTCGAACCGGCGTAATATTGCAACTCACCAACGGAATCCACGGGATTAGCGATGCACTGAACGACAGCCGGCTTCGGGTCGGCCGATAGGGCGTCGATGACCTGCGGTGGGATACCGATACCGGTGATGCCCCACGCGCCGATCCGGCCGAGTGCCATGAGGCTTTCGCAGGTCGGGCGGAACCGGTCCATATAGGTCGTCCAGCGGGTTGCCGGCCGGTCGTCGTAGGCGCTGGCGTCGTAGTCGTCCGGGATGATGTTGGAATGCAGCAGGAAGACATCGACGCGGTCCAGCCGCATCCGCTTCAGGCTTTCACCCAGGCTCGTGGCCAGGATGGCTTCGACTTCATTCGGTTCCGGTGTGCCAAGGCGGCATTTGGTCGTAATGCGCACGCCATCCGGCAGTTTCCCCTCGAAGGCCGCACCGATGACGCTTTCCGCTTCCCCTTGTCCGTAGGACGGTGCCATGTCGAGCAAGGTGATGCCGCCATCCACGGCTGCCCGAGTCGTGGCGACGCATTCCTCCCGGGTGGTTTCCCCCCACAATTGTCCGATGCCGCCACCGCCGAGAGTCAGGGCGCTGACCGGCCAAAGGCCGCCGAGTTGTCGTGTTTGCATGGCCTACCCCATTCCAAGTTCTATTTCCTGCCGCACCGGTTATATGGCCGCAGGCGTTTCCGCGAAAGAGCCGGGACGTTATAACCTCATGTTCCGCGCGCGATGCGGCGATAGCGGCTTGATGTTGAAGGACACATGAATAATGGCAGAACAGTTTGATTTCATCATCGTCGGCGCGGGGTCGGCGGGGTGTGTTCTTGCCAACCGTTTGAGTGCCGATGGCCGGCATCGCGTCTTGCTTCTCGAGGCGGGCCGTAACGACAATCACCCCTGGGTCGGTGTGCCGACGGGCATCGGCAAGATGCTGACCGACTCGCGGTTTGTTTGGCCGTTCCGAACGGAGGCGGAGCCGGAACTCAACGATCAGAATGTTTACTGGCCGCGGGGCCGGATGGTCGGGGGATCGAGTTCGGTTAATGGCATGCTCTATGTGCGGGGTGCGGCACATCGCTATGACGAGTGGCGGGATGGCAATAATCCCGGCTGGGGCTACGCCGATCTGTTGCCCTACTTCAAAAAGATCGAGGACCGTCCCGGTGGCGATCCGGAGTGGCGCGGCGAAGGCGGCCCGCTCACGGTTAGCGATCCTGGATACCGCGATCCCCTCTCCAAGGCTTTTATCGACGCCGCGGTTCAAGCCGGTACCTATGAAAACAATGATTATAACGGTGCCAATTTCGAAGGAGTCAGTTGGCTGCAATACTCTGTTCGAAAGGGGCGACGCTGGTCAACCGCGCGCGCCTATCTGGATCCTGCGAAGTCGCGCTCGAACTTGGAGGTGCGGATCAGGGCGGCGGCGAGCCGGATCCTGCTGGAAGGCAGGAAGGCCATCGGCGTCGTTTACCGGAAGGACGGGGCCGAGCATACAGTGCATGCGACGAGGGAGGTGATCCTCGCGACGGGACCAATCATTTCACCGAAGATTTTGGAGTTGTCCGGTATCGGGAATAGCGCAATTCTGGGCGGCTTTGGGATCGATGCGGTGCACCATCTGCCGGGTGTTGGTGAGAACTTGCAGGACCATTTGCAGAACCGGATCACCTATGAGACCAACCAGAAGGTGACGATCAACGACATTCTTAACAATCCCGCACGCGGTGCGATGGCGGGTTTGCGCTACCTGCTGTTCCGCGACGGTATCCTGTCGATTTCATCGGCAGCGACGCACGCAATCATGCGCAGCGGGGATGATGTGGCTCATCCGGACCTCAAGCTGATGCTCAGTCTGTTTTCCGGCAAGGACCGCTACTCCCGGGACAAGAAGATCGGTGTCGACCAGTTTTCGGGGTTCAGCGTCGGGGTCTTCCAGCTTTATCCGGAATCGCGCGGGTCGGTGCATATCCAATCGACCAATCCGGAAGACGATCCGGCGATCAAAGCGAACTATATGACCCACCCAAAGGACAAGGAAATCGTCCTGCGCGGTATGCGGGAGATCCGCCATGTCATGGCGCAGCCCGCGATACAGCCCTATGTCGTCCGCGAAGTACGTCCCGGGCCAGAAGCGCAAAGCGACGACGAGATTCTCGATTATGTGCGGTCCACAGGGCAGACCTCATGGCATCCGATTAGCACATGCCGGATGGGCAAAGGCGAAAACGACGTCGTCGATTTTGAACTGCGCGTCCATGGCATGGAGAACTTGCGTGTCGTCGACTCGTCGATTATGCCCAACATGCCGACTTCGAATACGAACGCACCCTCGATCATGATCGGCGAGAAGGGATCGGATTTGATCCTCGCCGCGGCGAAGGCTATGTGAGCGCCGTTCGCTCGTCACCAAAGCTTGATGTGTTCGTAGATCCGGACGTTTATATCGGCGCCCATGCCGGGGGTTAGATAGGGTGGTGGCGTGTCCAGCATGACGCGTACCGGGACGCGCTCGACAGATCCCCCAAGCCGTTTGCTCTCGACGAGATTGCCGCCGCCTTCCATCTTCGCCGTCGTGATGTTACCGATCTGTTGGACCTTGCCGAAATAATCCTCGAACGGATAAGCGTCGAAGTTGATCAAGACGTCCTGATCGATGCGCACGTGACGAATCTGGCTCTCGTCGACATAGGCTTCTATCCAATAGCGGTTGGGATCGTGCAGCATCAGGATATCGATACCGTCCTCGACATACTCGCCCTTGAATTTGTGGATACGGCCGACAACGCCGTCGATCGGGCTCGTGATAAGGCGGTAGCCGAGGACCAGCTTCTGCTTGCGGATCGAATCCTGGATCCTGTTTTGCTTGATATCGGAAATTGCGATTTTGTTTGTCAGAACGTCGATTTGTTTTTGCTCTGCAACGAGCTGTTGGAATTCCTTCTTCGCAACTGCGATCTTACCGCGAAGCAGTGACGCCTGACCTTGCAGTACGAAAACCTTGTCCTGCTCTACGGTCAGCTTGGTTTCCGGCGTGAGCTTTTTGTTGAATAGAATTCGCGTCCGGGAGAGGTTCTTTTCCGCCAGCGTCAACCGGCTTTGAAGCGATTTGTTTTCTATACTGAGCGAATGGATTTTTTCGCGCTGGGTTTCGAGCTTCGACCGCAGTTCGGCTTCGAAAGCAATCTTCTCGGACTCAAGGCTGGCCCGCTGTGCCTTCTCAAGGGCTAAATCGGTTCGCAGTGAATCGATGTTCAGCTTGATGTCTTCATGCACGAGCGTGATGAGCAATTGGCCCGCTTTTACTTTGCCGCCTTCCTCAACATGGATGTGTTCGATCTTGCCATCGATTTGCGCGGAAATGTTGGTGAAGTCGGTTTGAACGCGCGCGTTGCTCTCATAGACATGGGTGAACCAGTAGAAGACCTCATAGGCGAGCACGCCCATCGCGCCGATGAAACAGATGCCGAGGGCGATCTTTACTTTTCCTTTGAGGTCCAAGGCGGCGTTCTCTGTCTTGCGAACCGGGTATTCTGGTCCATGAAGGGTAACGGTTTCGGACCCGAACGATCCCTGGATCAATTCAGCTTGGTCGCCGGTCCGATTTATGAAATAAATTCAAGCCCATTAAGCAACGCCTCACGCTATCAACAAAGCAGGGATCAGGCAACTTGATGCCCTGTCACGGGCCGGCGATTGATTTTCGGAAAGAGCGACACGTTTGGCATCCACGATAGACAGCCGCCCCGCGGATACCGGTATCCGCGGGCTGATCCAAAATCCGAATTATCTGTCGATTTGGATTCTCGGCACGCTGACGGGCTTCATCCGCTGGTTCCAGCTTTTGGCGCTCGGCGTCTATACGTTCGAGATCACCGGCTCACCGCTTCTCGTTTCGCTCATTCCGGTGATGTGGGGGCTGCCGCTGACATTTTGCGGCCCCGTGATCGGCGGTATCGCGGACCGTCTCAACCGGAAGCTCTTGCTTGGCCTATCACTCGCGTTGATCCTGGCCGTTTCCACGGTCATGGCCGTCTTGGCCTATACCGACAACCTGACGTTCATACACATTGCGATCGCTTCGTTATTGAGCGGATTGTTCTGGGCAACCGACATGCCGGTGCGGCGGCGGCTGGTCGGCGACCTGGCCGGCGACTCCGTCTCTGCGGCGATGGGTCTCGATGCCGCCACAAACAGCGCGACGCGCATGGCGGGACCGTTGTTCGGCGGCATCATTCTGCAAACGGTTGGCATCACGGGCGTATTCGTTCTCAGCACGACCGTCTATGCCATTGGCCTTGTGCTTATCGTGTTCGCACGGCTTCCGGCGCATGTGAAACGGGCCATGTCGCCCGCCCTCATCCTCGACCTGATCGCCGGCGTGCGGTTCGTGCTTGGCGACTGGGAGTTGCGGCGCGTCTTCGCGGTAACGATTGTCTTCAACGTGTGGGGCTTCCCGTTCACCGCCATGATCCCCATCCTGGGCAAGGAGCAGCTGGGCCTCGATCCGTTTCTCGTGGGACTACTGTCGAGCCTGGAGGGGTTTGGCGCCTTCGCCGGCGCGTTGCTTATCGCGGTGGTGTCGAAGCCGGGAAATTTCGCCCGCATCTTCGTCTGGGGCGCCGCCGGGTATCTGCTGACGATCCTCTACCTCAGCATCCTGGCCTATGTTGCCGGAGGGCCGTATCACTCCTTCATCACCGCTTCGATGGCGCTTGTCGTGATTGGTATCTCGGGTGCGGGCTTCGCGACGATGCAAAGCACGCTGACCTATATGAATGCGCCGCTGGAATATCGCAGCCGGGTTTTCGGCGTCCTCGCACTATGTATCGGCACGGGACCCATCGGCTTCCTTAATGTCGGTTGGATGGCGGAATCCTTCGGCTTGCCGACGGCGCTGCTCATCATGGCAATAGAAGGCATGTTGGTGATGCTGTTGCTGTGGGTTTACGACGTCTTGGCGCGCCCAACTGAGTAAATTGCCAATTTCACTAAGTTGTCATTTGACAACTTAGTGAAATAATCACAGATTTCTCCGTATCAAAACGAAACCAGTGCGCCACATTTGTGCTGGCGCATCGAGCGGAGGGCAACATGAACAAATCGATATGGGGGCTTGTGGGAATTCTGTGTTTTGCCGCGAGCAGTGCTTTAGCCGGGTTCGACGAGGTCAAGTATCCGGAGGGTTATCAAACGCAATTCGTGCGTTATGCGACGGTGGACAATGCGAAAAAGAAGAAGGTCCGGTTCTTTTATGTGAATCCGGAAGCGCTGGCCGCCGCCAAGCCGGGTCAGCCGTTGCCGGACGGAACGGTGATCATCATGGAAGACCACCCCGCCGTCCTGGATGCGCAGGATGCGCCGGTCAAGAACAAGCAGGGCCGTCTGATTCCGACGCCAAAAATCACGAATGTCTTCGTTCAAGAACGGCGCAAGGGATGGGGTGCGCAATATCCGGAAAACGTCCGCAACGGCGAATGGGAATATGCGTGGTATACGCCGGACGGTAAGCCCAAAATATCGAAAAAGACCGGGAATCTGGTGACGTTCGAGAGATGCATGGCGTGCCACCAAAAAGTCGCTGCCCAGGATTACAATTTCACCCTGTCTCCCTTTGTAACAAAGATAAAAGGAGAAAATTAGGGATTAAGCGCCACGGCCGAGCTTGCCCGGCGGGGCTTGCGTATGCAGGCGCTTCAAATGCTGCAGGGCGCCGGGAAGGTAGGTCTCTACGTGTAATGCGACCATCGGACCGGCGTCGTCAGGCAGCGGCGTGTCATAGATGAATTTCCGAATCCTCGTGAAGACGAGGCTACCATGTAGCATGACCGTGAGTTCGCGCTCCTCGTCGAAGAACGGTCTTTCCTGGAAGTTGGGAAGACCTGCCGCGTCGCGCAAACCGGCAATCACCGGGGTTAGGACCCGGTCGTTCAGCGAGAATGTGTAACGCTCTGGGAAGTTCATGCCGTCGAGCGCGGACCGCATGAACAATCGCAAGGACACATAGGAAACGCTGCCGAGAAATCCTTCATAAAACCGGATGAGGCGGGCGCTCGGCGTTAGGGTCCTGTCCGCCAGAATATCGTCCCATTCCGGCTTCCAGCGATCGATGAAGACCGTTTGAAAGACCTGATCGATAAGGTCTTCTTTTGACGAAAAGTACCGATACAGAAGGGCCTGCGTAATCCCCATGTCGGCGGCCAGTTCCCGCGTTGTCGCGGCAAAACCGTTGGCGGCGAAATGACGTGCCGCATCTTGAATGATGCGGGCCTTGCGGGCGCCACGCGGCAGGCGCTTTCGTTTATCGGGGCTTGCCTTGGGCGTCATCCGGTTGGCTGCGTTTTCCCTATAAGCCGATAGGGCATCTTAGGGCCACGGCGTCCCGCCGACCAGGATATGTTCGACAGCGAACTTCTGCTCGCCGGTCAGGACCTGGCCGAGGCTGTCATAGTAGTCGAACGCGCCGGTTTCGATACTCAGCACAGTCGCGTCGCCCGGCGAGCCGGGCCGCAGTGAGCCAAGCTCCGGGCGGCCGATGGCGTGCGCGGCATTGACAGTGACGGCGCGAATGACCTCGGACAGCGGAACGCCAAGGCAGAGGAATTTCGACATCGTCACGAGCACGTCGAAGGCCGGGCCATTGATGCTGACGATATGGACATCACTGCTGATCACGTCGGGTACGAATCCGCTGTCGATCATCCCGCGGGCGACATTGAAATCGAATGAGCCACGGCCATGCCCGACATCGAAGATAATGCCGCGTTTGCGCGCGTCCTCGACCTCCGCGCGGATATTGCGCTCGCGGTCGACCAGCGCGTTGGGGAACATGCGGCAGCAGTGGGTCAGGATGTCGCCAGGGCGCAACCGTTCCAGGATATCCTGCCGGCGTGGCGGGGTCGGGCCGATATGCACCATGACGGGCAGGTTCAACTCTTCCGCCGCATCGATGGCGAGGTCGAGCGGTATGGTGCCCAACGTGCCGGAAACGTTGCCGCCGAGCCGGACTTTTACGCCACAGATCAGATCGCCGTGTTGCCGCGCGACATCGACGCAAGCACCCGTGTGCAGGAATTTCAGATCGGCGGACTCACCGACCATGAAGCCCGGGCCATAGCCGAACATCCCGGGATGCGAGATGTTGAGAAACGCGACGATGCGTAGGGGTGATGGCTCGATGACGTGCTTGCGGAAGCCGTGGAACGTGCCAGCGCCGGCCGATCCGGCATCGACGAAGGTGGTCGTGCCGCTGTTCTTCGCCACGGTTTCCGCCTCGACGCTGAGATAGGTCGCGCCCCAGTTCACGTGCGCATGGATATCGATCAGGCCGGGTGAGACGATTTTTCCGGATGCATCGATGGTCTGTTTTGCCGTGCCGTCGATATCCGCGCCCAGGGCCGCGACCTTGCCATCCGCAAAGGCGATGTCCGTCGCGGTGTCGAGGTCTTGGGACGGATCGACGATGCGGCCGCCGGTTAGAATCGTATCGTACATGGATTGCCCTCGCCCCAATTGATTCAAGGCGGTTATTATCAAGGTGCCGGAGAGACTGCGCAAATTGCGTCGTACCCGCGTCATTCGAAACATGCTCCAATGCGCGCCTAGTGCGCATCGTACTGCGCCGCCGAATGCATAGGGAGCCATGCTCCAATACCTGACCTTCCAGCGGCTGCTGCTCGTCGCCACCGTGCAGCTGACAACCTTGCTGTTTGGCATGACCATTACGGTCGTGTCGGTCGTCATGCCGCAGATAAAGGGGTCGTTGTCGGCAACGCAGGATCAAGTCGCCTGGACGATTACGTTCAATCTGGTCGCGACGGCAATCGCGACCCCGTTGACGGGCCTGCTTGCCGCAAAGCTGGGGTGGCGCAACCTGTTGGTGGGGACCGTTGCGGGCTTCACGCTGGCGACGGTGTTCTGTGGTCTTTCGACGTCGCTGGAAATGCTGGTGTTCTTTCGTGTGTTGCAGGGCATCTTCGGGGCACCGCTGCTGCCGCTGGGGCAGGGCATGCTGATGGCGAGCTTTCCGAGACATTTGCACCCGACGGTGCTGATGCTGTGGGGCATTGGCGGCGTGTTCGGGCCGGTGCTGGGGCCGATCATTGGTGGGTCCATCGCGGAAGCGATCAATTGGCGTTGGGCTTTTTTCATGATCGTCCCATTCAGCGCGCTTGGTATCCTGGGTGCCTGGTTCTCGCTTGGGAGCAAGGAGCGCGATGCCGACCGGTCCATCGATTTACCGGGCTATTTCGCGCTCGCGACGGCGATTGGCGCCGCGACCTTGATGTTGAACCGGGGGCAACGGCTCGACTGGTTCGAGTCGCCGGAGATCATTATCGAAGGGGCGGTCGCGATCCTCGCTTTCTATCTCTACCTCGTCCACACAATGACGACGTCGAACCCGCTCTTCGACCGCTCCTTGTACCGGGACCGCAATTTCGTGATCGGCCTCATCATGTCGCTGTTGATGGGCATGTTCGGCTATACGCCGCTCGTGATGTTTCCGCCGCTATTAGCGGATGTCGCCGGTTATCCCGAGACAATCATTGGTGTGGTGTTGACGTCCCGCGGCGTCGGCAACTGGTTGAGCTTCCTCGTCGTGGTTCAATTCACACGCATAAGCGCGCGGGGTTGTCTGGTCTTCGGTCTTGTCTGCCAGGCGATTGCCGGGGCGGCGATGGCGCAGCTCGACGTCAACATTACACAGTTTGACGTCTATTGGACGAATGTACTGCACGGCTTCGGTTTCGGGGTTGCCTATACGCCAATGTCGGTTTTGGCGTTTACGACCCTGCGCGGCCATCTGATGGTCGATGGGTCTGCGTTGTTCAATGTTTTGCGACATTTCGGCAGCGTGCTTTTCATATCAATCAGCATTGTGGTGCTGACCCGCAGCACGGCGCAGAGCTACTCGGGATTGCGTGAGTGGGTATCGCCGTTTAACAGGCTTTTCACCATGCCCACGATCAGTGGCGAGTGGTCGCACAGTTCAACAAACGCTCTTTCAACGCTCAGCGAAGAGATTTTTCGCCAGGCCTCCATGATCGGCTACATCAATACCTTTTATCTGCTGGCCGTGACAGCGGCGTTGAGTGTTCCGCTCGTGTGGGCATTCCGCCCTGTTCAGAAGGAAGTTGAGCTGGGAGACGATTAAGCGAAAGCGCTAGATCACAGAAAAAATATTAAGAAACAAATGTTTAGAAAAATAATTCGATAATTCTAAAACAATCGTTGACTCGATTGGCTGGGATTTCTATATTGGGCTCATGGATATTGATACTGCCGCCCCAATGTTGGCCGAACTTGGCAACTCGCACAGGCTAGCCACGTTCCGGCTTCTCGTTCGCGCCGGACCGGAAGGATTGCCCGTGAAGGCGATCCAGAACCATCTGGGAATTCCGAAATCGACCCTGTCGCATCATATCTCGCATCTGGTTTGGGCGGGAATCGTGACGCAGACGCGGGAAGGCCGCACGCTACGGTGCCGCATCGATTGCGGACAAGTGCGGGGGCTGCTCGATTTCTTAATGGAAGATTGCTGCGCCGGGCTTGATTTGCACGACGCAGGGCACGAGGAGTTGACGGGATGACGGCAGCAGTGGGTGCGCTGGTACAGAATGCGCGGAAAATCGATCCGGTTTATCTGGCGGCGCTTGCGCTGCTGATTGCCATTGGCGTCATTTCCTTGCCGCAGTTGATAGACAGTGTTGAATTCCTCCTGATGGCGCTGCTCAGCATTTCGCCTTTCCTGCTGCTTTCGATGGCGGCGGCAGGCGGCGCGCAGGCGACGGGACTGGACCAGCGTATCTCGCACCTCGTTCAGGGCCGGACCTCGGCCATGATCCTCGGTGCGGCCTTCTTCGGTTCGTTGGCACCCCTGTGCTCCTGCGGTGTTATTCCGTTGATCGCGGCGCTCTTGGCGGCCGGCGTGCCGCTCGGTCCGGTCATGGCGTTCTGGATCAGCTCGCCCTTGATGAGCATTGAGAAGTACATTCTCGCAAGCGCCGTATTCGATGTCGGTTTCGCGACCGCCTATCTAGCAACTGCGATTGTCATGGGCGCCGTCGCGGGTTTTGTGACGCAGGCGCTGGTGAAGCGGGGCGGCTTTAGCAATACCTTGAAAGCAGGTGTCGTGGGCTGCTGTGCTTCGAATGCGCTGAAGGAAGACCGGCCCTTGCTGTGGAAGTTCTGGCAGGAATCAGACCGCGTTGCGCTGTTCCGTGACACTTCGACCGCGTCGGGTCTGTTTTTGCTGAAATGGCTCAGCCTGGCCTTCATCATCGAAAGCCTGATGGTCGCCTATCTGCCGCCGGAATATGTCGGCCAGGTTCTCGGCTCCGGCGACTGGTGGACGGTCCCAGCGAGCACGATTGTCGGCATCCCCGCTTACCTGAATGGCTTTGCAGCGATCCCAATGGTGTCGCGGCTAGTCGAGATGGGCGCGGCGCCCGGTGCGGCGCTGGCTTTCCTGACAGCGGGCGCGGTGACCAGCATCCCCGCCGCGATGGGCGTCTTTGCTCTTGTCCGCAAGTCGGTCTTCATCGCCTACATCTTGTTCGGCGTCACCGGCTCGCTGATTGCCGGTTATGCCTATCAAGCACTTGCCTGAGTCACTGGTTAGCCGCCGGTGACCTGACGCGGGCGGTAAATGGCTGTGTGGTGAATGCGGGTGAGGGCTTTCTCGCCGTTGGCCGTGATCAGGACATCCAGCTCCACGAAGCGATGGCCCTTGTGGTCGTATTCCTTGATCACCCGTGCCGGGGCCGCCAGACAGTCGCCGGCCCTGGCGATGCCGTAATTCTGAACATTGCTGCCGACATGGATCCAGGGACCCAGCTGCACATTCATCGATAGCGCCCGGTTGCCGAGCCTCAAGATGAGGCCAGGATGAATGATGTTCTGCTCGGTATACAGATCCAGACTTTCCCGGACATTGCGAACATATTTGGCATTATCTTCCGCGCTATGCGTCACATCGTAGGTGCCCATGATCTGGTCAATGACTAAGTTTTCCGGCGCAGCGTCGGGTCGGGTTGCATGGTCGGGCAGCGGCGCGGTCGGGATATCGTTTGCCGCCGGTGGGGTTTTGGCGTCGAGCAGCGCTGACTGACCGGTCGCGCAGAGGGTACCGTCCATTTCCACTGTCAGAGCGATACGATTGTCATCCTGGGCGGTACCGCTGACCGAGGCATTCCGCCCGTCATAGACAGGTTTGTGAAAACGGCACGAGGCCGTTCCGCGCTCCAGCCAATCGACCCCGAAGCGGGCGACGGGTAGGTTCATCATATACGCATAGACCTCGACCCCCGGCACCAAGCCGCCTTCAAAACCGAACTTCTTCGCCACCGTATCGTCATGGATCTTGTTCTCCGATGCAGCGGAGAGATTGAACGCTTCGACAGTGTGCTGCAGGGCGGCTGATGTGCTCATTGGTGTGTCCTTTTTCTTTACGTGTTAATCGGTTGCCAGAGGCAAAGACAGTGGTGCGATATCGAGACTGGTGCGTTTTGCATAATCCCTCGACGCGACTCCCGCTTCCATCCGTACCTGGCCTTCCGCAACATGTGCGACGGCCCGTTCTCGGTCCAGGGTGAGACATTCATGGTCTTTTATGGTCTGGACGCCATCGATATAGACGTCCTTGACCGCGCGTTCGGCGGCGGAGTGGATGAGGCTCGCCAGCGGATCGCGCAGCGGCATCATGACCGGATGGGTGCAGTCAAGCACGACGATATCCGCCTTGGCGCCGACTGCCAGCCGGCCTAGATCGTCGCGCATTAGCGCGTCTGCGCCGCCCACCGTTCCCGCATGAAACACATCCGCAGTCCGAGCCGCGTGGCCGTTATGGCTGGCAACGCGGGCAAGAATGGCCGCGTAACGCAAATCCTCGATGTAATTGTGCGGAATCGTATCGGTGCCGATGCCCATCACGACCCCGGCGTCGCGATAGCGGCCGAAATCTTCCATCGTCGTGCCATACCGCATGAAGGGCGTTGGACAGTGCGCGACGGCGGTATGGCTGTCGCCGAGCAGTTTGAGATCGGTCTTGCTGTGCCAGCCGATCCAGGAGTTGTCGTCGATCAGCATCGCATGGCCCAGAATAGTGCCGACCCCGAGTAGTCCCAGGTCGGCTAGATACTGCACCGGTGTCTTGCCGTGCCGATCGACCATGATGTTGAACTCGACCACAGACTGCGACGCATGGGTCGTCCAGGGGATGCCTCGTTTCTTCGCTTCGGCATAACTGGCGGTCAGAATTTCATCCGTGTTGTTGTCGATCTGTACCGGCGATACGACTCCGTTCAGCCGTCCGATGGGATGGGCGCGCAGTTCGTCGATAAGCGACAACGCGGCTTCGAAGTTCTTTTCCCCCAGTGCGATATCTTCTCTGTATTTGAGCTGGTGGACATTGTCCCGGTACCACGTCGCGGTGTTGAAACCGGGAGCGGCGAACATTCGCAATCCGCTACGTTCCATGATGTCGACCCAACCCGGATAGGGGAAGGTGATGTCGACCAGCGTGGTGACGCCGCTGCGCATCAAGTCGGCATAAGAAATTTCGGCGCCGTGCTTGAGGTCCTCTCGGTCGATCGAATAGGCGCAAGATCGCTCGTAGAGGCCGGTCATGTAGTGTTCCGGGACACTATGATCTTCGCGAATGCCGCGGTAGAACGCCTCGCTTGCGGGATGGGCATGGATATCGACGAACCCGGGGATCAGGCACTGGCCCGCACCGTCGATGACGGTATCCGTCGTGCCGCCATACCCTTTGCCGACGAAGATGATTTCGTTGTCTGAAAAGACGAGATCGCCACCACGGATATAATTGTGGCTTTGCGCTTCCTGATCCCAGGCAACGATCCAATCGACGTTCTTGAAATGTGTAGTGGCCATCCGGCTGCCCCCGCTTAAGTGTCAGGACGTTAGCCTAGGGCGGAGAGTCGCACACTGGCAAGTATTGCGGGTATCAGCTTTCGCCGTATAGCGCGCCGGTCGGTGTGTGCAGGAACGGTTCCAAAGGAATTTCTTCCTGCTTGATGAACCCGTGTTCGGGCAAGGCCCCATCGCGCACCATTTCTATAACGGCGCAGACTGAAGCGGAGGTCGTCCAGGCAATCGCGGTGCGCATTTCGCCGGATACCTCGATTGGGTAGTAGGCGCGCACGAATTCCTTGCGCAGCAAACGGCCTTCCGCATCGCCTTCGGCGGACACATGCACATAGACGACGTCGTCATCGACCGGCGGTTTTGCATGGGTCAGGATTTCGCCCGCCACCTCGCGCTGTTCGCGCATCAGCAATTCGTGAAAGAAGAAATTCATCAGCGACATGTGCCCGGGATAGCGCATCGTCTTGTAGTCGAGGTTCTCGATCCGGCCGTCATAGGTCTCGCACATCGTGCCGAGCCCGCCGGACGTGGTGAAGGCTTCCAACTTCACACCGTTCACGTAGACGGTCTCGATCCATTCCATCGGTGAGACCCATTTATGCTGCCCTTCCTCGATGACTTCGCAGTCGTTGAGGTACTCGTTCACCACGCCTTCCGGCGACCAGTTGAAGGCGTAACCGAGCAGGCCGGTCGGATGTTGAGGCAAGGCACCGACGCGCAGTTTGATGGAGCGCACGCGCTCGAACTGTTCGGCCAAGTGCGCACCGACGATGCCGATAAAGCCCGGCGCCAATCCACATTGCGGCGCCATGATACCCTTGGCGGTCTTGCTCAATTCCCGGATCGCCTGTGTCGTCGGTACGTCTTCGGTCAGGTCGAAGTAATGCAGTCCCAGTTTATGGGCCGCTTCCGCGACGCCCTTGTTCAGGTGATAGGGTAGGCAAGACAGCACCGCCTCGAAAGGCTTGAGCGCCTTTGCAAGCGCCTTGGTGGTGCTCACATCGAGAGAGGCTGTAGCGAATGGCAGCGCATGTTTCGGTTTGACAGAGTCGAACCCGGTGACGTCGAAATCGGCGTCGTGCAGCAGCGTGGCCGCCAACGTGCCGACTTTTCCGAGACCAAGGACGGCAATTTTGCGGAATCGCATATCGCGCGGCTAGACCGGCTGAATGTCGACGAAGTTCGTGTTGTAGGTCGTCGCCCCGCCCGGCGATGACCGGTCGGCCGACAGGGTGTTTGCGCTGCCCTCCGTGTCGTCGCCGTCTTCGCCCGGGCTGTACCATGCGCCTTCCTTGATGGAGACGACGCCCGACGCAATGTCGTCGGTCACCTTTGCCGGCAACAGGGTCGCGCCCCGGCTGTTGAAGACCCGGACCTTCTGGCCGTGCTCGATCCCGCGCGCGGCGGCATCATCGCTGTTAATCCAGACATCGTCCGGATCGACCCGTCCCAGCTTTTCCTGATTGCCATGAATGGAGTGGGTGCGGGCCCTCGATTTGGAACTGCACAGCGCAAGCGGGAATTCCGCATCGGGGTCGGTTTCAACATCGATCTGCGGCAACCAGGTTGGGATCGGCGGCATCGCGCCCAAGCCGAACGGGTCCGGGTTCTCCGCCATGTTGGTCGAATAGATTTCGATCTTGCCCGACGGTGTGGCGAATTTGTGGTTTTCCGGATCGAGGATCTGTTTCGCGAAGGCGACCGCGTGTTCCGGCTTCGGGAACCGCGCGACACCATTTTCCTTGAACGCATCGAAATCGTCGACCGCGGTCTTGGTGAAGTCCCGCAGCCATTCTTCTTCGGTGTGATTGTTGTATCCGTTGATGCCGACGCGCAACGCCAGATCGGCAAAGATGTCGATATCGTTGCGGCATTCGTACATCGGCTCGATGGCCTGCTTCATGTAGATCGCGTAGTGCAGCGCGCCGGCCCAGGGCACGTGCACGTCGTTGCGTTCCCAGAAAGTCGTCGCCGGCAATACGATATCGGCGTAGCGCGTCGTCGGCGTCAGGAAATGATCCTGGCCGACGATGAATTCGACGTTGTCCAGGTTCCGCGCCATCTTGTTGGCGTTCGGTGCCTGATTGAACAGATTGCCGCCGCAGGAATAGATCAGCTTGATGTCGGCCGGGTAGCCGCCGCTCTTGCCCTTCGCCAGCATGTCGGCCAGTTCCGGTGCCGAGACCTTGGAGTCGATCGGATTGGGACCGGCCGGCAGGCTACCCATGCCGCCGCGCCCCGTGGCGCCATTGCTGCACCCCGAATTGCCGCCGACCACGCCGACATTGCCAGTGATTGCCGCAAGCGCGTAAGCGGCGCGGTGAAACTGTTCGCCATGGGCTGTCCGGCCCGGCGCGTAGCCGCATTGCAGCGCGGCCGGCTTGGTGCTGCCGAATTCAATGGCGAGCCGGCGGAGTGTCTCTGCCGGAATGCCGGTGATCTCACTTGCCCATTCCGGCGTCTTGGGAATACCGTCCGACTCGCCCATCAGGTAGGCGCGGTACGATGCACCCTTTGGCGCGCCCTCCGGCAGGGTCGCGTTGTCGAAGCCCTGCACATAGCGGTCGCAATAGGCCTGATCGTGCAGCCCTTCGCTGACGATGACATAGGCCATCGAAATCAGCGCTGCCGCATCCGTTGACGGACGGATGAAGATGTGTTCTTCCGCAAGCTGTTTGCTGCTGCGGGTACGCCTTGCGTCGACACAGACGATGCGCACGCCCTCTTTCTTGGCATGCTTCAGGTACTCCGGCGTGCTGGTGCCGAAGGTGCCGTCGGACGGCGACCAGCCCCACATCAGGATGAGCTTGGAGTTGACGTAGTCGGTCGGTTCGCGCCCTGCGGCCTTATAGGGAGTGTCGGTACCGAAGGTATTGCGTACGGAGAAGATCTCCGCCTCGCAAGACATGTTCGACCACAGGTCGGTGCAGCCACCGAACATGTTCAGGAAGCGTTTCGCCGCCGAGCGGCTGTGCAGCATGGACAGATTGCCGGACCGCGACCCGTCGAGGATCGCGCCATTGCCGTATTTCTCTCGGACGCGCAGCAACTCGCTGGCGACTTCGCTCAGCGCTTCGTCCCAGGAAATTCGTTCGTATTGCCCGGAACCGCGCGGTCCCGTGCGCCGCATCGGGTATTTCAGACGATCAGGATGATAGACGCGTTCGATCTGCCCGACGCCGCGCGCGCAGGCGGCCAGCGGCGGGTGATCGGGATTCCAGCGCCGCGAATCCGTAGAAATCTTCTGGATGCGTCCATCGATGACATGCGCGTTAACCACGCAACGGCCGCCGCAATTGTGGCCACAGGTACTGGTGACAACGGTTTCGCCGGGCTTGGCGGCCGGGCGGGGGGCTTCGTATAGCGTTTGCATAGCCATCGTGTGCTCTAATCCCATCTGCATCCGAACTCGTTGAGTAGTCTAGCAAATCTATCCGTAAAATACATGGTTGCATGACGGCGTCCTTCGCATCATCGTTTGCGCCGAGGCGCGCCGGCACGAAGCGGCGGCTATAATTGGTTCACGAGGAGAGGCAACATGGCGTTCTACGAACTGCGTCAATACAAGATCAGGCCGGGTAAGATGGCTGAATGGCTGAAAGTCATGGAGGAGGAAATCATCCCCTTCCAGGTCTCCAAGGGGATGGTGATCACCGGTAGCTATCGGGGCGAAGAGGACGAGTCCGTCTACATCTGGATGCGTCGCTTCGAGAGTGAAGAAGCTCGCGAAGCGCTCTACAAGGCGGTCTATGAAAGCGACTTCTGGAAGAACGACATGTCGCCGCGAATCCCGGATCTCATTGAACACGAAGCAGCCCATATTCAGCGCATCGTGCCGACATCGCTTTCGACGGCGCAGTAATCTTTAAACAAGACGCGCGGGCGGAAAGGTGACCGTTCGCGCGGAAGAAAGTGTCGAGACGGCGTATGGCTGGGTCGTCGTCGTCGCGTCCCATCTGCTGGTCGCGACGGCGATTGGCGCTACCTATCTGATTATCGTCAGCCTGAAACCGATTGCGGCAGAATTTGATTGGCCGCGGTCGATACCTTCGCTCGCCTACGCTGTCGCCATGCTGGGCGCTGGAATCGGCGGCATTGTGATGGGATATTGGTCCGACCGGCGCGGCTTGGGCGGCGTGTCGTTGCTGGGCGCGGTTATGGTCGGGGCAGGCGCGATCGTCGTCAGCAGCACGACTCATTATTGGGGATTGCTCGTCACCTGTGCGTTGCTGCTTGGGTTTCTCGGCGGCGGAACCGTGCTGTCGCCCCTAATGACCAATGCGACACGCTGGTTCGACCGCCGAAGAGGACTCGCTGTCGCGATCGTCGCCAGCGGACAGGCGGTCGCGGGCGCTGTCTGGCCAAATATCTTTCAGTACGGAATCGATTTTGCCGGTTGGCGCGAAACCTGGTTCTGGTTCGGTGTCTTCGCGATCTGCGCGATGCTCCCGCTCAGTATGGTGGTGCGCCGTAGGCCGCCTACGCCTCTTACCCTTGGTGTTGGGGGACTAGGTGGCGCCGCCTATGACATTCGGTCGGCGCCGAAACTTGTCCTCGTCTTGCTCGGTGTCGCGATCATCTGCTGTTGCGTTGCCATGGCAATGCCCGCGGTGCATCTCGTAGCGATGTGCAGCGACCTAGGCTTCGGCGCCGATAACGGTGCGCGGATGCTGTCCTTCTTACTGGCCTGTTCCTTTGCCAGCCGGCTTGGCTTCGGCTGGCTTTCGGACCGGATCGGCGGACTAAAAACGATTTTGATCGGATCCACCCTGCAAGCGATTACGCTGTCGACCTACATATGGGTCGACGGGCTGGTCAGCCTTTACGCTCTGTCCGGTGCCTTCGGCTTGGCTTATGGCGGGATCGTTCCCGCCTATACGCTTGCCATACGGGAATTGTTCCCGGCGCGCGAGGCGGGATGGCGCATTGGCGTGATATTCCTCTGCGGCATGTCCGGCATGGCGCTGGGCGGTTGGCTCGGCGGCTGGATTTTCGACCTGATGGGGCACTATCAATTCGCCTTCGTGACCGGAGTCTTCTTCAACCTCGCCAACCTGTCGATCATCTGCTTCCTGCTGTGGCTCGCGGGCGGGCGGGCCGCGCATGCGGTCGCGTAACAGGCCCTAAGACGTGGTCCTGCGTGACAGCTGTGCCTCGCGGTGGGCGATGTATGTGGCGCTGGCGACGATGATGAGGGCGCCGACGGTCGTCCAGATATCGGGTGTTTCGGCGAAAACGTAATAGCCCAGCAATGCCGCCCAGACCAATTGCAGGAAGGATATGGGCTGCGTGATCGTGATCTCCGCTGCCTGATAGGCCTTGGTCAGTGCGTAATGGCCGGCCGTTGCCAGCGAGGCAGTGGCGAACAGCCAGGCGAGTTCCTCCAGCGTTGGCGTACGCCATGAGGCGAGAGCGAAGGGCAGAAGGGTCAGGGTCACGAAGACGGCCATGAGCGCGACGATCGTCGTGCTTTCCTCGGTCTCGGTCAGCTTCTTGGACACCAGCATGGAAATGGCGAACAGGGGCGCCGCCGCGACCTGCGCCAGTGTGCCGAGTTCGACGGTCGCGAAGCCGGGCCGCACGATCACCAGGGTGCCGAGAAGGCCGAGCAGGACGGCGATCAGGCGCCGGATGCGAAAACGCTCGCCGAGGAATATCGCCGCGCCGATGGTGACGAAGATTGGCGTGGTGTAACCAAGCGCGGTGACCTCGGCGATGGGAATCCGTGCCATGGCGAAGAACCACAGCATGACGCCGATCCCATGCACCAGCCCACGCATTGCGTGATAGCCCATACGCGGCGTGATCAACTGCCGTACCTTGATCCGCAGCAGGAACGGGATCATAAGCAGGATGCCGAAGGCATAGCGGATAAAGGCCGCCTGCGGGGCGCTCATATCGCTGCCGAGATGCCGCACGATGCCCGTCACGCCGACGAACAGCACTGTCGTGACCAGCATCCAAGCCATGCCTTTGACGATACTACTGCTGTTTTCCGTTTGGTTGGCGCGATCCACCATGCGCGCTTCTAACACGGATTGAACCGATCCCCGCGACGTGAATTGCGCGGGCCTGCTATGCATAAGATCGCAGGGTTATGACCATGCCATGACAGCGTGAACCGCCTGCTCCAGCCGTCGCCGGTCGGGCAGGACTTCGTCCTCGATATGTTGCCCGAAGGGGATCGTCACGTCGGCGCGGGTAACCCGCTTGATCGGCGCCTTCAGATCTCCGAAGCAGGTCTCGCCGATGAAGCTCGAAAGTTCCGCCGCATAGCCGCAGCTGCGGTGGGAATCGTCGAACAGGACAACCCGGCCGGTCTTCGCGACCGACGCGGCCAGCCCCGCCCGGTCGAGCGGCAGCAGTGAGCGAGGGTCCCAGATTTCGGCGTCGATGCCGTCCGCCGCCAATGCCTCGGCGGATGCCAACGCTTCGGCGACCAGATGACCCATGGCCACGACGGTGACGTCCTTGCCCGTGCGCTTCACCTCGCCCTGCGCGAGGGGGATGGCATAGGGTTCCTCCGCCACCGACCCTTTTGTCGCCATCAGCCTGACAGGCACGAACACGGCGACCGGGTCGTCCTCCCGGACTGCCGTGGTGAGCAGGCCTTTCGCGTCCGCCGGTGTGGACGGCATCACCGACTTGATCCCCGCATGGATCAGATAGGGATAGGGGTTGTCGGAATGCTGCCCGGCGCGGCCGCCGCTGGCGCCGCAGCCCATCACCATATAGGTCGCTGCCACATGCGCCTGCCCGCCCAGCATGAGCGGCAGCTTCGCCGCCTGGTCCACCAACTGATCGAAAGCGGGAAAGATCAGCGACGACACTTGGAAATGGACGACAGGGCGGCCGCCGGCAAGCGCCGCACCCGTGGCGATGCCGGTCATCGCCGCCTCGGAAATGGGCAGGTCGATGATCCGGTCGTCGCCATAGGCGTCCTGCAGCCCACGCAATTCGCCACGGCCCTGGCCCCGGATGTTCTCGCCGAAAATGACGACTGCATCGTCGCGCGCCATTTCCTGCATCAGCGCTTCGTTCATGGCCTCGACGAAGCTGAGTTCGCGGGTCATTCCGACACTCCCGCCGGAAACCCGGGATAGGTTTGCGCGTACATATGGTCCAGAGCCGTATCCGCAGAGGGGCGGGGGCTTTCGCCTGCCCGTTCAATGGCATCCTCGATTTCCGCGTTCACCTCGGCGTCGACCGCCGCTTGGTCGCCCTGTGCCCAGCCATCCTCGGCGTCGAGCCGCTGCGCCAGCACCGTCAGCGGATCGCGTTCCCGCCACCGCTCGATTTCCGCCGCCGTACGATAGGTGAGATCGGAGGCGCGCAATGCTGTGTTGTGCGCTTCGAAGCGGTAGGTGCGGCATTCGAGGAAGCTGGCGCCGTCGCCGGCGCGGGCCCGGTCGACCAGCCGCGTCGCCGCCTCGAACACCGCCGCGGCATCCATCCCGTCCACGGTTTCCGCTTTCAGCCCGAAGGCGGCGGCCCGCTCGGCGAGCGAACCGCGCGACATCTCGGCAATCGGCGAGGTGATGGCATACTGATTGTTCTCGCAGACGAAGACGACCGGTAGGTCCCAGATCGCTGCCACGTTCAGGGATTCGAGCAGCACGCCCTGGTTCATCGCCCCGTCGCCGAAGAACGGCACCGCGACATGGGGCTCACCGCGGTTCTTGAACATGCGCGCCGCCCCACACGCCATCGGCGCGCCGGCGCCGACGATCCCGTTCGCGCCGAAGATGCCGAGACCCAGATCGGCGATATGCATCGAGCCGCCGCGACCCCTGTTGTAACCCGCTTTCCGGCCCATCAGCTCGGCGAACATCCGCATCGGATCGCCACCCTTCGCCAGAATGTGGCCATGCCCGCGATGGGTCGACGTGGTGATGTCCTGCGTGTTCAGCGCCGCCGATACGCCGACGGCGACCGCTTCCTCGCCGATATAAAGATGTGCATGGGCGCGGATTTCGCCCGCGTCGATCAGCTCGGCGGTTCGCTCCTCGAAGCGTCGGATCAGGCGCATCTGCCGGTACATCGATACGAGCGACGCGGCGTCCAGATTGGATGAGGTCATTGAAGCCTGCCTGCTGCATTTTGCGATGGTTCTCCAGTATCGTATATAGCGGGTCCCATGACTGAAACCGCTACAAAACCCTATCCGCTACTGTTCACGCCGATCACCATGCGCAGCGTGACCTCGCGCAACCGGATCGTCGTCTCGCCGATGTGCCAGTACCACTCCGACGACGGTGGCCCGACCGACTGGCAATTCATGCATCTCGGCCGCCTTGCCGCCGGCGGGGCGGGGATCATTTTCGGCGAGGAAACCGCGGTCGAGGCGCGCGGCCGCAAGACCTATCTCTGTGCCGGCATCTACGACGACAAGCACATCCCGATGTTCCGGCGCATCACCGACTTCATCCGCGAGCAGGGTGCGGTCCCGGCGATCCAGCTCGGCCATTCGGGGCGCAAGGCGTCGTGTCACGCGGCGACGAAGGACTGGGCGCCGCTGACCGACGAAGATGCCGCCGATGGCCTGCCGCCCTGGCAAGGGCTGGCGCCGAGCGCGCTGGATCAGCTGCCGCGGCGCTTCCTGCCAAAGGAGATGGACCGGGACGATATCAAGACCGTGCTCGATGCGTGGCGGGAAGCCTGCCACCGCAGCATCGATGCCGGCTACGACATCGTCGAGATCCATGGCGCGCATGGCTATCTGATCCACCAGTTCCTCTCGCCGGTCAGCAATCACCGCACCGACGGCTATGGCGGCGACCGCGAAGGGCGGATGCGGTTCGCGCTCGAAGTGGCGGAGGTGGTGCGGGATTCCTGGCCGAAAGAACTACCGGTTTTCTACCGGGTATCGGCGGTCGATGGGGAAGGGGGGGTCTGGTCTCTTGAGGACACCGTCCACCTGTCTAAAGCCTTGAAAGATAGGGATATTGATCTGATCGATTGCTCCTCGGGCGGGATCTCCGGCGACTCGGATATGCCGATGGTGCCCCGGGTCCCCGGCTACCAGGTACCGTTCTCTGAAAGGGTGCGTCGGGAAGTCGGTATTGCAACCATAGAGGTCGGTGGTATCACGCAAGCACAGCAGGCGGAGGACATCCTGCAGGCCGGCCAGGCGGACCTGGTGGCGCTCGCCCGCGAGTTCCTGTGGCATGCAGACTGGGCGGCGCATGCGGCGCAGGATCTCGGCATCGAGGATCCGTTCGAACAGATGCCGTACGAATATGCGTACCGGCTACGCCAACGCGAGCGCGCGAAGACGATGCCGATCAATGCGGGCGGCGCGGAAACAAAGGCGGCGATGAAAGCACTCTTGGAATAGAGAGGTGGCCGTGACGGAAGCCCTTACGACGTTCGACCTGCGCCCGCTGTCCGACCTCATGGCGGCGGAGATCACCGGCCTCGACCTGTCGCAGCCCCTCGATCCCGCGACGCGGGATGCCGTTTATCAAGCCTTCCTCGACTTCCAAATCCTCGCCTTCCGCGATCAGCGCCTCACCAAGGACCAGCAGGTCGCCTTCACCGAGTAGTTCGGCATGCTGGAGCGGCATGCGATCCGCAACCGCGGCACCGCCACGCACCCGCTGGTCCACACCGTTAGCAATCTGGATGCCGAGGGCACGCCAAGCGGCGCTGTCAAATCGACGCAATGGCACTCCGACAAATCCTTCCGCCCGGCGCCGTCGATGGCGACGATCCTGCATGCGGTCACCCTGCCGCCCGACGGCGGCGACACCTGCTTCGCCAACATGTACGCCGCCTATGACGCGCTGCCGGAAGCCGAGAAGAAAGCGCTCGACGGCGTCCAGACCGTGCATAGCTGGGAGCTGTCGCGCGAGAATATCGGCCGGGTCATGTCGGAGGCAGAGAAGCGTGACGCCCCGCCGATGACCCACCCGCTCGTCCGCGTGCATCCGGACACGGGCCGCAAGGGCCTGTTCATGGGCATGCACGCCTCGCACCTCGAGGGGTTGCCGATAGATGAAGGCCGCGCCCGTATCGAAGCGCTCGAGGCGCACGCGACGCAACCGCAGTTCGTCTACCGCCACCACTGGCGCGAAGGCGATGTGCTGATGTGGGACAACCGCTGCCTGCTGCACCACGCGGATACCAATTTCGACGCTGCGCGTCATCCGAGGGTGCTGCACCGCACCTGCCTGCGCGGTACGCCGACGAGGTGAGTGAAAAGGTATAGGGTAGCCGCCGTCCACCCCCACCTTAGTCCTCCCCCCTTGAGGAGACCTCTGCGAAATGGGTAGCAACTTTGTCGAAACGGTGATTCTTTAGAGTGATCGCTATGACGGAGGTCTTGATGGGTGAGAAGCGGGTTGGTGAGGGTGGCTTTGCGGATGCGTTTGTGGCGCCGGGTGCGGGTTCGAATAAACGTCTGGAGCGTATCGAAGGTCTTTTCGACTGGTCTCGCTTCGAGAAGCTCCTGAAGTCGGTTCGCTCGAAGAAGGGGCGCAGAGGGTATCCGGCGCTGTCGATGTACAAGGCGGTTTTGCTGCAGCAATGGTATGGTCTTTCCGACCCGGACCTGGAGGAGGCGTTGGGGGATCGTCTGTCGTTCCGACGGTTCTGCGGGTTCTCGTTGAGCGACGAGACACCGGACGAGACGACGTTCGTGCGCTTCCGGGCGGCGCTGGCAGAGAGGAAACTGACGGCGAAGCTTCTGGCGGAAACGAACCGGCAGTTGGAGCGTCACGGGCTGATGCTGAAGACGGGCACACTGATCGATGCCACCCTGATCGAGGCTTCGGTCAGCCGGCCGTCCGGTGTTTCCGGCGGGCGTTCGGCGCTCGATCCGGATGCCGATTGGACGCGGCGCGGGCGCACGGCCTATTTCGGGTACAAGGCGCATATCGCCGTCGATCAGGGCTCCGAATTGATCCGCGATGCGATGATGACGTCGGCCAAAACCTATGAGAGCGAAGTGGCCGACGCGCTGATCCAGGGCGACGAGCGGGCGGTCTATGCTGACAAAGCCTATGAGCACAAGGAGCGCCGCCGGCGCCTCAAGGCGAGGGGCATCAAGGACCGGATCATGCACCGCAGCCATAAGAACCAACCGGCGCTGCCGCACTGGCAACAGGTCCGCAACCGCCTGATCTCCCCGATCCGCGCTAATGTCGAGCGCCTGTTCGGAACTCTGAAGCGGTCTTACCGATACCGCCGGGCCCGATACAGGGGGATGCAGAAGAACCAGTCCCACCTTCATCTCCTGTGCATCGCCATGAACCTGAGACGTGCCGAAACTCTTATGCCCTGACACCGTCCCTTGCCGATCTCGTCAAGAGCGTCCCAAAACCCAACGCGAAAAACCGCCAAACCTATGCACCAACCTCCAAACCCAACGATTATCTCCGATCCTGAACCCGTTTCGCAGAGGTCTCCTCAAGGGGGAGGGTAAGGGTGGGGGTGAGAAACGTAGCCGCCTCCAATTCCATCCTGTCGCCGTTGTTCCCCCCGCCCGCACGTCTATATAGTCCAACAACTGAAACACACACATGAGGGAGACGGACATGGCGCAGCGCGACTGGGTGACGGACCATATGGCGCGGTACAAGGAAACCGGTGGCGAGGACGGCCATATGTGGAAGGGGCATGACGGCAATCAGAACCTGCCCTGCCTGATTTTGACGACGACCGGCCGGCG
Organism: Alphaproteobacteria bacterium; assembly: GCA_012103325.1. Classification (GTDB taxonomy): domain Bacteria; phylum Pseudomonadota; class Alphaproteobacteria; order UBA8366. The sequence continues at coordinate 254,943 of WLWY01000006.1, read as the reverse complement.
CTCCGGCAAGCAGTACGACACGGCGCTGATCTACGGCACGGACGGCGATAATCACGTCATCGTCGCCTCGATGGGCGGCGCGCCGAAGAGCCCGCTGTGGTACGAAAATCTCGCCGCCAACCCGACGGTCGAGCTGCAGGTCATGGCCGACCGCTTTACTGCAAAGGCCCGCACCGCGTCCGGCGAGGAACGCGCGCGGCTGTGGACGATGATGGCGGAGATCTTCCCGACCTACGACAGCTATCACGAAAAGGCCAAGGCGCACCGCGAAATCCCCGTGGTGGTGCTGGAACGGGCCTGACGGCCCGCAAAGGATTGGGGGAATGCCGCGCGACCTGCAAACCGATTTCGTGCCCGGCACGCCCCGCATCGCCTACGACCATGCGGGAGCAGGGGAGGTCGTCCTGTTCCTGCACGGCATCGGCGGCAACCGCACTAATTGGCGCGATCAACTGCCCGCCTTCGCCGAAGGCTATCGCGCCGTCGCGTGGGATGCGCGGGGCTATGGGCGCTCGGACGATTATGATGGCCCGCTCGACTTCGGCGACTTCGCCCGCGATATCGTCCGGCTGCTGGATCATTTGAACGCCGAGACCGCGCATATCGTCGGCCTAAGCATGGGCGGCCGCATCGCGCTCGATTTTGTCGCCCGGTTCCCCGAGCGCGTGGCGACCCTGACCCTGTCGGGCACGCGCGCCAGCTTCGCGCAACGCACACAAGAGGAACGCGAGACCTTCGTGCGCCTGCGCAAGAAACCGCTGGTCGAGGACGGTAAGGAACCCCGAGATATCGCGCCGACAGTCGCCCGCACCCTGATGGGAAAGCGCGCCACGGACGCGCATTTCAACCAACTCGTCGAAAGCATCTCTGCGCTGCACAAGGCGAGCTACATCAAGACCATCGATGCCTCGACCTACTACGACCGCTCCGCCGCCCTTGACGCGATCCGCGTGCCGACGCTGCTGCTCTATGGCGGCGGCGACCGGCTGAACGGCCCCGCCCTGGGGCGTGAGATCGCCGCGCAGATCAAGGGTGCCCGGTTCGTTGAAATCCCCGATGCGGGCCACCTTTGCAATATCGAAGCGCCCGCCGAATTCAATGCCGCAGTACTGTCTTTTTTGCAAGATGTGAGATTAAGCCGTGCGTGACTGAAGCTAAGAGGGCGCCGATCTCTTTCGAACAGTGGGTCATTGGCGCGAATGTCGGCTTTTGGAAATATAACGGTCGCCGATTCAAGGACATTCCGTAGTTTTTCGACGCTGGGCGTTCGCCCGTGCCCAGCTGATCCAGTAAACGAAAGAAGCCTTCAGCGAGCCACGCTCACTGGCATTATGGTTAAATTACCATCTTATCAACTAATTTGGATCACCTTGAAAGCCAATCCTGGCTGAGCTATGGATGATGTTGTGGATTTTCCGCCGGATCGCAGAATGATTTTGCGGCCCGGCGCCCGGGCTGCCAATAACACTAATGGGTCAGATAGCTATGAGCTTGTACACAGATTATTTGAATGAAATCGAAGAGCGGAAATCCCAGGAATTAAACCCAAAACCCATTGAGGATGGCGCTCTCCTAAGCGAGGTCATCTCGCAGATAAAAGACGTTAATAACGAACACCGGGAAGATTCCGTAAAATTCTTCATCTACAACACAATTCCCGGAACCACCAGCGCTGCGAGCGAAAAGGCGAAATTCTTAAAAGAGATCATTCTCGGCGACGTGGTCGTTGAGGAGATTTCGCCATCCTTCGCCTTTGAGCTGCTGTCCCACATGAAAGGAGGCCCTTCGGTCGAGGTCCTTCTCGATTTGGCCTTGGGTGACGATGCATCGATCGCCCGGCAATCGGCCGACGTCCTGAAAACGCAGGTTTATTTGTACGCCGCTGATACGGACCGGCTTGGGGAAGCGTATCGCGCGGGAAATGACGTCGCCACAGACATTCTCGAAAGTTATGCGAAGGCTGAATTTTTCACGAATCTGCCCGACATAGACGAAGAGATTAAGGTCGTTACCTACGTCGCAGCGGAAGGCGATATTTCCACCGACCTGATGTCTCCCGGCAACCAGGCACACTCCCGGGCGGACCGGGAACTGCACGGAAAGTGCTTTATCTCTGAAAAGGGACAGGCCGAGATCCGAGCCCTGCAACAACAGCACCCGGACAAACGGGTGATGCTGATCGCCGAAAAAGGGACGATGGGCGTGGGGTCCTCCCGCATGTCGGGGGTCAACAACGTCGCCTTGTGGACCGGCGAGCAAACAAGCCCCTATATCCCGTTTGTGAACAATGCCCCGATTGTCGCGGGGACGAATGGTATTTCACCCATTTTTATGACGGCCCTGGGTGTGACCGGCGGCGTTGGCATCGATCTGAAGAACTGGGTCAAAAAACAGGATGGGGACGGCAACCCGATCCTGAACAACGATGGCAATCCGGTTCTCGAGGAAAAGTACTCCGTCGCAACGGGCACCGTTCTGACCATCAATACAAAAGATCAGAAATTGTATGACGAAGATGGCGGTGAAGAACTCATCGGTGTGTCTTCATCCTTCACGCCGCAAAACGTCGAATTCATTAAGGCCGGCGGATCATATGCCGTTGTTTTCGGCAAAAAGCTGCAGACGTTCGCGGCGGCGGCCCTCGGGATCGACTTGCAATCCGCTTTTGCGCCCTCACAGGAACTTTCTCATGCCGGTCAAGGCCTCACCGCCGTCGAGAAAATCTTCAACCGAAACGCTATTGGAGTGGCCGAGGGAACGGTTTTACACGCGGGCTCGGATGTCCGGGTGCTGGTGAATATCGTCGGATCGCAGGATACGACCGGCCCGATGACGGTGCAGGAATTGGAGGCCATGGCAGCAACGGTGATCTCACCAACGGTCGATGGGGCCTACCAATCCGGATGTCATACGGCGTCGGTTTGGGATCTGAAAGCCCAAGCGAATACGCCCAAACTCATGGAATTCATGAATAAGTACGGCCTCATTACGGGAAGGGACCCAGGCGGTGTCTACCATCCCATGACGGACGTCATCCATAAGGTCTTGAATGACCTCACGGTCGATGACCGGGCCATCATTATCGGCGGCGATTCTCACACGAGGATGTCCAAGGGCGTTGCGTTCGGCGCAGACTCGGGAACGGTTGCTCTTGCCCTGGCGACAGGCGAAGCAACGATGCCGGTCCCTGAATCCGTGAAGGTGACCTTTAAGGGGCAGATGCAGGAACACATGGATTTCCGCGACGTGGTCCATGCGACGCAGGCTCAAATGCTGGAACAGTTTGGCGATAACGTTTTCCAGGGACGGATCATCGAAGTCCACATCGGAACGCTGCTCGCCGACCAGGCCTTCACGTTTACGGACTGGACCGCTGAAATGAAGGCGAAAGCGTCCATCTGTATTTCTGATGATGACACCCTTATTGAATCCCTTGAGATCGCTAAGAGCCGCATTCAGGTCATGATCGATAAGGGCATGGACAACGGTGTCAAGATGCTCAAGGGACTGATCGACAAAGCGGACAAGCGCATCGCGGAAATAAAATCGGGCGAGAACCCGGCTCTGGCGCCGGACGGCAATGCCAAGTATTTCGCGGAAGTCGTCGTGGACTTGGATCAAATCGATGAACCGATGATCGCCGATCCCGATGTCGAGAACATCGATGTGTCCAAACGATATACGCATGACACGATCAGGCCGATTTCATACTACAAGGCGGAAAAGAAGGTCGATCTTGGCTTCGTCGGGTCCTGCATGGTTCACAAAGGGGATTTGAACATTGTGGCGCAAATGTTCAGAAACCTGGAAAAAATGCACGGCAAGGTCGAGTTTAAGGCGCCTCTGGTCGTCGCGCCGCCAACCTACAACATCGTTGACGAGTTGAAGGCAGAAGGTGATTGGAGCATTTTGCAAAAGTATGCTGGTTTTGAGTTTGACGATAGTGCGCCAAAGAGTACCGCTCGTGTGAAGTACGAAAAAATTATGTATCTGGAAAGACCCGGCTGCAATCTATGCATGGGGAACCAGGAAAAGGCAGCAAAGGGCGACACCGTTATGGCCACGTCCACGCGTCTTTTTGAGGGACGAGTGGTTGAAGACTCTGAAGATAAGAAGGGCGAATCCCTGCTTGCTTCAACGCCGGTTGTCGTCCTTTCCGCCATACTCGGCAGGACACCCAATTTGGAAGAATACAAAACGGCCGTGGATGGCATCAGTTTGACCAAGTTTGCCCCGCCACTACCGAATTGACCGAATACATTATCGTTTCATAATTAGAGGCTGTTGTTCGGGGCTAATCGCGGCCCTTGTTTGGATTGCTTATCCCTTCGATAGGCAATCCTTATCCGTGTTGCGTTTCCGGGTCACGGTTCGCTCGAGAGTTCCGAAGACAATCGCTAGCTCAAAACGTTCGCTTTGGGTCAATAATTACCAAAACGCAGTATGGCTCGCCATGTCTGACGCTGGGAGACAAGCGGACCTAAACGGTAGGAAAGCCGACATCGCCGCCCTGCACAAACAGAGCTACATCAAGACCATCGACGCCTCGACCGCTCGGCCGCCCTCGACGCGATCCGCGTGCCGACGCTGCTGGTCTATGGCGGCGACGACCGGCTGAATAGCCCCGCGCTTGGGCGCGAGATCGCCACGCAGATCGCGGGTGCCCGGTTCGTCGAAATCCCTGATGCGGGTCACCTCTGCAACATCGAAGCGCCGGACGAATTCAACGCGGCGGTGCTCTCTTTTTTTTGCGAGACAGGCGTGTCGGGGTCGGGTCGTGAATGATGAATGGATGGCCTTTAATTAATAAACATTGACCGAACGGTTTATGTTTGCTATATACGTTCCATGACAAGAGGACCTGACAAACAGTTCGACCCGGAAATCGCTCTCGAAAAGGCAATGCAGCTTTTTTGGGACAAGGGGTATGCCGCGACCGGCATGAAGGAGCTTTTGGAGGTGATGGGAATCGGCAGGAAGAGCCTTTACGACACGTTCGGAAGCAAGCGCGACCTCTTCCTCAAAGCGCTTAAAAAATATTCGCAGACGGTTGTGAGCGAGATCTTTCAAGCGCTCAACAATCCGGATAGGCCGGCGCTGGAAAACGTTCGGGACGTGATGCTCGAAATTGCGGACGTAAATTCCAAACCGATGAGTTCCGGCTGCCTTTTGGGGTGCAGCATGGCGCAATGCCGCACGGACGATGCGGAAATGGCGGACATCCTCCGCAAGCATATGCAGCGTGTCGAACGCGCCTATCATGAAGCCTTCGCAAGGGCACAAGCCGACGGCGACTTGAAACCCACGACGAATGTGCAAAATCTCGCGCGGCTCTTTATGAGCGCGCACCAGGGGTTGGTCCTCGTTGGCCGCGTGACGGAGACCCCGGAGATACCGCAAGGCATCGTGGACGGCGCCCTTACCGTTCTCGAGACCGCATAGTTTTTTTTAAAAACATTGACCGAACGGTCAATTTAAAACCTACGAGGAACGAAGCCATGAACGAAAACGAACACGAAGCCATTGCCGAGACCGTCCAGCATTACATCGATGGCGCCCGGTCTGGCGAAGGTGAGGTTATGAAACCTGCGTTTCACCAAGACGCAACGATCTTCGGCTATATCGGCGCGGACCTGTTCGCCGGACCGATCCAGCAGCTGTTTGACTGGAACGATGCCAATGGTCCCGCGACTGCGCTGCAAGCCCGGATCGTGCGCATCGATCAAATCGACTCGGTGGCTACGGTGCGGCTTGAACTCGACAACTGGACCGGTCATCGGTTTACCGATTTGTTCACCCTGCTCAAAACCGATGGGTCTTGGAAGATCATGAATAAGGTCTTCCATCTGCACCCGGACGTTACAGCGGGCGGCGCATAGCGAGAAAGATCAGTTCTCTATTTGACCTAACATTGACCAAACGATCAAAGTTTTACTTAAACCCAACTGGAAAGGAACATCCAATGACCACTTTCACCATCCATAATACGGACTCCGCACCCGCCGGCAGCAAGGCGCAACTCGAAAGCGCCCGGCAGCGAATGGGCCAAATTCCGAACCTCTACGGCGTGCTCGCCGAAGCCCCAATTGCGGTCGAAGCCTACGACACGCTCGGCGGCTTACTGATGAAATCGAGCTTTACCCCGACCGAGCGCCATGTCGTGTGGTTTACGATCAACGCCTATCACGACTGCCATTACTGCATGGCGGCACACACCTTTCTGGCCAAGGGCGAGAACGTATCGGAGGACGTGATCGAAACCGCACGCTCGGTCGGTTCCTACACGGACCCGAAGCTGGAGGCGTTGCGAGTCTTCACCTTGAAGCTGGTCGAAAACCGGGGCTGGTCCGCACCGCAAGATCTCGAGGCGTTCCTCGCCTCCGGTTTCACTAGGCAGAACGTGCTCGAGATCGTTGTCACGATCGCCCACAAGGTTCTCTCGAACTACACCAACCACATCGTGGAAACCCCCGTGGACGATGCGTTCGCCCGTTTTGCGTGGACCAAGCCGGTGTCGAACGCCGCATAGGCGCGACACCGTCGCCCGCGATCTTAATCAAAGGAGGCTCCTCATGTACGAATCAGCAATCGCACACAGCAGTGAACATATCCCACCGGTCAATCCCGACCTGGAGGAGAAATACCGACGTGTGGTCAACCGGCGCAGCCGCCTCGAACTGCTCGTCGAATTGGAGGCGCCGGAAATCATCGTCCGTAATGAAAAGCGGATGTTGCGCGCAGCCTTGGATGACCTGTTCGGCGATGTTGACGCTGCCGCGTTCGTTTCTCCGATGGGGGTCGACATGCGCAACGGCCGCGCCGACGACATGCCTGGCATTGCAATCCAAGCCCGGCCTGCGTTCGCCACCGGCGTCTCTCCCGGCGCCTAACCCGTGATTTCCCGCACCCAACCCAGAAGGAGACCGAGGGCATTTTGTGGTCACGTCCTGAACGTTGAATAGTTAGAATAGCCGCACGCGCAATTCGTTTCTCATCGGGGAATCCGCTGCGTTGCAAGGCAATGAACGTTCATAATTCAAGACCTGCCCCGAACAAGCGGACCAAACAATGGGGCGTAGTGCTGCCATGGTGAAAATCGCCCTAGCCTCGCCCCCGGTGGTAGGAACGATCGATGGTGCGCTGCCCTGGGTCGAGAAGTTCGTCGCCGAGGCAGCGTTGCGCGAGGCCGCCATCGTGTGTTTTCCCGAAGCCTATATTCCGGGGCTGCGCGGCGCGGATTTCGAGGTCGAGGCGCACGACCCTGCGCGGCTGCGCGCGGCCCGCGACCGCGTGTGCGCATTGGCGAAAGAGCACGAAATTTGCGTCATCATGCCGATGGACTGGGATAGCCCGGACGGCATCCTCAACGCGGCCTTCGTCATTTCCGAAACCGGCGATGTGCTCGGCTGTCAGGCAAAGACGCAGCTTGCCCCGGCCGAAGACCCGTTCTACGTGCCCGGCAGCGGCCGCGCGGTGTTCGAGGCTGCCGGACTCCGCTTCGGCATCGCGATCTGCCACGAAGGCTGGCGCTACCCCGAAACCGTCCGCTGGGCCGCGGTCCGCGGCGCGCAGATCGTCTTTCACCCCAATCTGGCGGGCGGGGTCAGCGGGGGACAGACGGTTGCGGCTTGGGGGGCTAAGGACTCGCCCTACTACGAAAAGGCGATGATCTGCCGCAGCGTGGAAAACGAAATCTTTTTCGCCAGCGTCAACTATGCCGTGCCCTATCCGGAAGCAGCAACGGCGCTCATCGCCCCCGATGGCGCCTGCCTCTCCCACCTGCCCTATGGCGAGCCGGGTGTGCTCATCGCCGACATCGACCCGACTGCCGCGAGTGGACTGTACGCCACGCGGTTTGCGCCGGAGCGGTTTTAGACAGGGTGCAGACCTGGAACAGCGGAAAGGGCTCTGACCCCTTTTTCACCTTTTTTCTCAGCGCCTTTGGGGCGAAAGACTAAATAAATCACCTGCGTCTCATATTGGCTTGGCCGTATATGACGACCAACGCCTGAGCATTTTCATCACCGATGGACCTGCCGCGATGCGGCAAAGATGAATCGAAATACACGCTATCGCCTGTTTGGAGTCGCAATCGTTTTTCGGCGATTTCGAATTCCACGGCGCCGCCCAGAATAAAAATGAGTTCTTCGCCGTCGTGCTCAAAAAAAGTGTCGCCTTGAACATCCGCCGGAAATGTAAAAACAAACGGATTCATTGATTTGTCGGAATATCCATGAGCAAGGCTGCGATAATCATAACCGAACGAACTGCCGCCCCGCACCACTAGTCGGCGCTCCTCAGCCCTGACAACCGATATTCTATCTTCAACCCGGTTCGCCCCTTCATGGTCCTGGAAGAAATATGCGATTTCGCAACCTACCGCCTCGGAGAGGCGCGATAGGGTTGCAATTGGCGGTACTTTCTTGCTGGTCTCTATTTTCGACAAATACCCTTTTGTCAAACCGGTCTTGCTGGCAAGTTCCTCCAAAGTGTATCCGCAACGCTTGCGAATTTTCCGCAGTCTCGGGCCAATCTGCTGTTCCATATTCATGTATCGGTTGCTCATTGGGAAACTTAGGGCGCCTGTAAGTTCAGGATACAGCTTGACGTTAGGCAACGAAAGTCCGTATTGTTGCCATATAAGAAACTTTTGTTTCCCTCATAATTAGAGAGCTAGCGCCATGTCTCAAAATACCGCCAGTACCGTAAAGAAGCGCCCCAAAATTGAACCAACGATCGGCGGCTCGACCTACGTCAATCCAGCGGAGATGGAATGGAAGCCGAGTCAATTTGAGGGAATAGAGATCAAAGTTCTATACGAGAACAAGGAATTGGGTGAACTGACCTGCCTCCTGAAATGGCAGCCCGGTGCAACTTTGCCTCTTCATAAACATCCGGAAATCGAGCAATCGTTTGTACTCGAGGGTTCGTTCTACGATCACGACGGAATTTGTAAGGCCGGCGAATATGTCTGGCGGAAACCTGGTTCTTTTCATGAAACACACTCCGACGAAGGCGCCATTTTGTTGGCGGTCTACCGCAAACCAAACATCTTCAAACATACGGCCGGATTCGCCGCAGATGCGAACAAGAAGGGGTTCGAGGACGAATAGGGGGATTTGCCTTCGGGAAGCGCCCGGGTCCGAATTGTGAGGGCCGGGCGAATTCCACACAACGCGTGTCCGAGAAATCAGGAGCCAGCATGTACGGCATTTTGTGAGCGTCCGGTAAAGCAGCCCTGCCTATGATGACGTTGGACTGTTACGCTCAGGTTTGAGCGTAACGCCAGGGGAGCAGTTCGTCGATCCGATTGATTTTATGGTCGGCGATACAGGCTAGCGTGTCGGTTAGCCAGGCCTGCGGATCGACGCCATTGAGTTTTGCTGTCTCGATCAGCGTATAGGCGATGGCGGCTGATTTGCCGCCGGCCTCGGACCCCATGAAGAGATAATTCTTCCGCCCCAGGGCGATGGGCCGCATGGATCGCTCTGCGGTATTGTTGTCGAGTTCAAGAAAGCCGTGATCTAGATATGGTCGCAGCTTCTTCATGCGGGTCAGGGCGTAGCGAATAGCACCGGCTAAGGGTGATTTGCCGGATATCCGGGTCAATTGGGCATGCAGCCATGATTCCAGGTCGTCGAAGATTGGTTTTGATTGGCGCTGCCTGATCTTCACCCGTTGATCCGGCGATTGGCCCCGAACCTCCTTCTCGACGCCATAGAGTGTGGCGATACGTTTTATGGCTTCCTCGGCAATCGCCGATCCCTGAGCTTTGTGGATATCGACGAACTTGCGTCGGATATGGGCCATGCAGGCCACTTCCGTCACCTTGCCCGTGCGGTACAGGTCATTGAACCCCGCATAGCCATCGGCATGCATGAAGCCCGTGAAGTCCGCTAGATGTTCGCGCGGGCGAACGCCCTTCCTGTCGGACGAGAACTGATACCATGCGGCAGGATGCGCCTCTCCGGCCCAGGGTCGTTCATCGCGGACATAGGCCCAAAGCCGCGCGGTCCTGGTTTTACCGGAGCCTGGGGTCAGCATTTTTACCGGCGTATCATCGGCGAAGAGGGCCTGTCCCTTTAAAACATGGCGCGCGACGGCGTCCGCCAAAGGTTCCAACAGAGCCGTGGATTTGCCAACCCAATCGGCCAGGGTGGAGCGGTCCAGATCGATCCCCTCGCGCTGGAATATCTGACTTTGCCGGTACAAAGGCGAATGATCGGCGTACTTGTTGACCAGCACATGGGCCAGTAGGCCAGGACCGGGCCGCCCGTGCTCAATCGGCCGCGACGGCAGGGCTGCCTGATGGAACGTCTCACAGCAGGTGCAGGCCATGCGCGGGCGAACAATCCGGTTCACGACAAAACGTCCGGGGACATATTCCAGTTCCTCGGTGACATCGTCGCCAAGCGTTTTGAGCGCACCGCCGCATTCCCCACAGGCATCGCCCGGCGACAGTGTTGTCTCGTTGCGTGGGAGATGACCGGGCAGCGGTTTACGTTTGGGCTTGTCTTTTGGCGCTGCAGATTGATCTGCATTTGCATCGTCTGACGCGGGCTCCTGCGCGGACGCCGCAATCTCTTCGTCTTCCAGCGTCAACGCCAGTTGATCCAGAGCCTCCGAGCGCGACCCGAAGCGATGCTGGCGCATCCCGGCCAATTGGTGTTGGAGCTTCTCGATCAACACCGCCTGTGACTTCACTTCCGACGCCAGCGATGCCACCAGACCTTTTAATGCGGCAGGTTCATTCGGGAGGTTCTCAGCGTCGTCGAGCATGCCGGCAATCTATCAGCCGCCACCCCGCATGGGAATCCCCGGAAATTGACAACCCTTTGCTGTGAAACGACTTTACCCAGCCGTCAGGGGACGCCACGTTCGTTGTGGTATGCGCCAATCAATCCCTTCCAGCAGCATCGCCAATTGAGCCGGGGTCAGCGCAACCTTGCCCGCTTTCGCAGACGGCCAGACAAACCGTCCCTTCTCCAGACGCTTCGAGAACAGACATGCCCCTTGCCCGTCCCACCAGATCACCTTGATCAGATCGCCACGGCGACCCCGGAAGACGAACAGATGACCGCAATACGGCGCCGCCTTTAGAACCTTCTCTGTTTGCGCTGACAGCCCATTGAACCCCTTACGCATGTCCGTCACGCCGGCCGCAAGCCAAACCTTCGTGTTCGTGGGAACCGGGATCATCCCGACAAGCACCGGAGCAGACGTACGAGCGCTTCGGGATCGTAAGGGCCGCTAATGCTCAAGCGATGACCTCCGGCAAGCGTGACCTCGATCTTGCCTTCGTCACCAACAGGGCGCTCGGCTTCGTGCTCGACGTGACGCGCAATCTCAACCGGCAGGAAACAGGCGGCGTCATCGACCGTGTCACTTCCCGCAAACCGGGGATCTTTCAGCCAGTTGAAAACCTGATTGGCGTTCACATTGTAGCGCCGTGCAACCTGTGAAACCGAAACGCCCGCAAACCGCGTCTGTGCGCAAATCATCCGCTTCTCGTCTGCACTCCAGCGCCGACGCTTGCCCCGCTTCGCCACATCCTGATCCCCGTTAGTGTCCACCTAAACAAGTGGACACTAAACCTCACTTCTTCTGCACGGCAGAGCGGTCAGGCCGGACGCTTACGGCATTTTGCTCTACGACGGGGTAGAACCGATCGACATTGGTGCGACTTTTGGCGTTCTCTCAATGGCCAAACGTGTCGTGCCGGATTTAGTCTTTGCCGGCATCGCCCGCGCTCCCGGAGAAATCGTCTGTGCAAGCGGCATGCGAATGGTTGCTGAATTTGGAATTGAAGATTCCATGCCCCCTCTGACGGACTTGATCGTCACCGGGGGACCAGGGTGGACCGATGTTGTCAACGATCCTGCAACGATTGGGTTCGTGCGTAATACGACAGCGCGCCTATCCGCAATCTGCACCGGTGCGATGATCCTGGAAGCGGCTGGGCGGCTGGAACATAAACGTTCAACAACCAAACGTGAGGTCTTCCCCGGTGAAACGTCACCTTTCGATCTGCTGTCTTCGCGAACAAAAACCGAGGTCGCGGCTATCGTTGATGATGGCGGTGTCATAACGAGCGGCGGCGTGACACTCGGCATCGATGCAATGCTCTACTGTCTGGCCCGCAGCCATGGTCGGGACGTGGCCGAAGAAGTTGCCCGCGTCATGGAGTACTCCAGGGCTCTGCAAGCAAACAGGTCGGCTCTTGGATATGCCTGAGAATTGCGGGGGACATAAAACTTAACGATGCGCCTGTCCGGGCAGCGCAACCTGACCCCAAACATGGTTGCAACTACCCAGGCCGGTGCATCTTGAACGATCTGTGCGCGACAGATTGTCTGCTCAGTAGTAACGGGTCGCTTTGTCGTAGAACTCCCATGTCAGACCCATCCGGACGATCCCGCCCAGTCCCGCTTCATCGGGTCCCCCTTTGTCAAGCAGTTGGATTTCAATTTCATCGAGTTCAAAGCGCCCGTCCTGTTCGGTGCCGGAGAACGATCCGCCCGAGGACAGTATTCGGCTGGATTGAATCGACCCGGCGGTGCCGTCCTTCATCCGTGCCGTGTCATTCGTCACCAGCGCCAGGGTGACCACTTCGACCCCATAGACATCGTCGGTCGCGCCCGCATTGGCAAAGATACCAATGAGACCCGCCGCAAAGGCGACCACCGCCGCGATCGCACCCAGGGCGGAGGCGCCGATCAACGCGCCGATATAGGCCGCCATTTCCGCGGCCAACTCTGCGTGAAACGCGGTCGTGGCCTCATCGATCTCGTCCTGCATGTCGCGCAGAAAATCCGCCAGCTCGTCGGCGAGATCGCCTTCCACCGCCTCTCTTGCCAGTTCGGCGATCGCTTCGCTCCACTCGTCCAGCTCGTCGCCGTTATCCTCCTCCAGTACCGATAGCCCGACCATGAAAAGCCGGGGCCACATATTGGTCACCGGCTCACCCAGGTCGCGAATATGGGATTTCCAACCCAGGAGATGTTTGCTCGTATCGCCTTCCGTGACCGGCAAATACGACCCGAACGTCCCAATCGAGGTCGAACCGAGCGGCGTGTGTTCAACGATGAACGCCCGCAAATGATATTCCTCATCGCCGGGACCGGTCTGATCCGCATCCACTTTGAACCAGTTCACCTTGGCCCGCGCCTTTCGGTAAAACTCGATCTTGTCGATGTCAAAATGCGTGGGCGGCGTTCGGCACTCCGCCCCGATGTCGATCACCGCCGGTATCGACCAGGGCCCAACGCCAAGCGGCGGTTCGGGATCGAAGTTTTGCCCAATCGTACTCAGCGCATAGTCGGAATGGTGGCTGGTCATCACCCGCTTGCCAGGTGCGGCCAACGGTAGAACGCGCACGTAATAACGCTCGGTCGGGTCCGGCGACAGCGGGGCCAGATAGTGACCGAGATTAATAGTGAACTCCCCGCCGACCGGCGCTTCGTCATTGAAGTTCTCGCCATAGCCGCGCGCCAGGAACTTCCCGGGATAACCGTTGACGACCGGTCCCCGAAGCTCCCAGTAAACGCGCGCCGCCTCGGGTTCGGAAGATTCCCAATTGAAGGTCAGCTCGAGTGGCGTGTCGGAACAAAGATGCGAAACGGGGGTCGGGTGAATCTCGCCCGAAGGCCGCATCTGCACCGTTGTCCGGGGAAAGGCCAGCCTAAAATCATCGGCCTGGGCGGCGACCATTTTTATCGCTGAATTCAGCTCGGGGCGCAGCGCCTCGAGACGTCGTCGGCCCAGTTGCCGGGTAAGCGCGCGCAACTTTGGGTCGATGTCGGCGCAGCCACGCGCCGGTCGGTCGGCAAGTTTTTTCGCCGCCTGGAGCGCGACCCGCCGCCCCTGCCGGCTCATCGCACTGAGGCGTTTGTTCGCCAGTCCCGCCAGGGTGCAGGGGTCGGCTGTCTCGGCGTCCTCATCTGCGGCCAGCACGACAATCCGGGCGATTTCAGCTGCCAGCTTCTTGGCAAGGTCTGTTTCTTCGGCAGTGCCTTCTAGGTTCGGTTGCCGGATTTGTGGCCGCTTAATTTTTGGTGTGCAGTGGTTCCTCAACATCCTGAATCTCCCTATTGCAAGTAGGTCAAATAGATACTGAGTTACCTCCCCTCAAACGTAAGAGTAGCGAATTTGGTGCTCCAATACCCAATCAAAAATTAGCCACACCGGAAGCGGCGTATAGCAGGCGCCCGTTTTGCGGGTTCAATTTGCCGCAAGAGAGGGGTCCATCAGAGCCGAGTCAGCGCATTAAATTTGAGGTCAGGTTTTGCAAACACCCAATTTCGCTATCGTAAGCGTCGCTGATATCGCTGACGGCGGCGTTGCACATTCGAATGGGTGGTAATTGCCCTAAAAGGGCAAGCCGTGCTGAAATGTTCAAAAGAAATGCGTGATTGCAGGACCTGATCCTGGAGCGTTATTGTCGAAGGGGAGAGCCGTATGACCATTACAACGACGCGCCATCACGCGCTGTTCTTTGGCGAAGTCGAAGGAGTCGATCTAGCTCGTCCGATGACGGACACGTTGTTTGCCGAGATCGAAGCGGCGTTCCACGAACACGCGATATTGTTGTTCCGCGGCCAGCGCGTCACCGATGCGCAACACGTGGCCTTTAGCGAATGGTTCGGACCGGTCTTTACCGCGACCAAATACAGCTGGAAGGACGAAAAACGGCGGCTGCGTGATGATATGGCCGATATCTCGAACCTAGACCATGACGGCGGCCTGCTCCCCACCGATGATCCCAGGCGCGACCACGCTCGGGGTAACCAGCTGTGGCATACCGACAACACCTTCAAGCACGTGCCGTCGCGCTGCTCGGTGCTCGCGGCGCATACGATCCCGGCGACAGGCGGCAACACGCAGTTCGCCGACATGCGCGCCGCCTACGACGCACTGTCCGAGGCGAAGAAGGAGGAAATCGACGGATTGATCCTTGAACATTGCATTACCTATTCGCGCGAGAGAATGGGCTTCACCGGCTTCACGGACGCGGCGCGCGCCGAACTGCCGCCGGTCCGCCAGGTGCTGGTACGCGAGAATCCGGCGACCGGGCGCAAATCGCTCTATATCGCCGCGCATGCCGGCCGTGTCATCGGTTGGCCTGACAAAGAGGGCCGCGCATTGATCGACGAGTTGATCGCGTTCGCCACTCAGCCGCAATTCGTCCACGAGCATGTCTGGCGCGACGGCGACCTGATCGTTTGGGACAACCGCTGTACGATGCACCGGGTTACGCCCTTCAACGAAATGCAAGATGTCCGCGATCTGCGCCGTGTCACCGTGTCGGACGAGATCAACTCTGTCGAGCGTGCGGGCCTGGTGGCCGCGGAATGAGGGTGGATAGAATGAGAAAGAAAAAGCCATGAACACAACAGGCCATACCTTGCTGCCGACCTCGCTGGTCGGTTCCTACGCACAGCCGGACTGGCTGATCGACCGTGAAAAACTGGCCGGTCGGTTCCCGCCGCGCACGCGCGCGCTCGAACTGTGGCGGGTCGCGCCGGAACATCTGGCGCAGGCGCAGGACGACGCGACGCTTATCGCAATCCGGGAGCAGGAGGAGGCCGGGCTCGATATCCTGACCGACGGCGAGATCCGTCGGGAGAGTTACTCGAACCGCTTCGCCACCGCGCTCGACGGCGTCGATATCGACAATCCGGGCACGGCCCTCGACCGCAGCGGACACCCAAATCCGGTGCCGCGGATCGTTGGCAAGATCAGCCGCAAACATCCGGTAGAGATTGAGGACGTAAAGTTCTTGCGGGCCCACACCGACCGCCGCATCAAGATGACCGTGCCGGGTCCGTTTACCATGACCCAGCAAGCGCAGAACGACTTCTACGACGATGAAGCGGAATTGGCGCTCGATTACGCCGCTGCCGTAAATGCAGAGGTCAAGGATTTGTTCGCTGCTGGCGCCGACATCGTTCAACTCGACGAACCCTATATGCAGGCGCGTCCGGAAAAGGCGCGCGAATATGGCGTGCAGGCGCTGAACCGCGCCCTCGAAGGCGTGCAGGGCGAAACAGCGGTGCATATCTGCTTCGGGTACGCCGCGATTATCCACGAGCGGCCGGAAGGTTATTCTTTCCTGCCGGAACTCGCCAATTGTCCCGTACACAATATCTCTATCGAGACGGCGCAGTCGGAACTCGATTGCGTGGTGCTGGAAACGCTGCCGGAAAAGAAAATCATCCTCGGCGTGCTCGACCTCTCGACCCACGAGGTGGAGTCGGCGGACGTGGTCGCTGCACGTATCCGCCGTGCGTTACCCCATTGCCCGGCGGACCGGATCATCGTCGCGCCCGACTGCGGTCTGAAATACATGCCGCGCGCCTCGGCACTCGGCAAGATCAAGGCGATGGTCGCCGGCGCGGCGATCGTCCGCAACGAGTTGACCTGACCGGCATCGACGCGCTCGTCTATAGACCGTTCATGCTGACGGCAGTGGCGGCGTAATAAATGCCTTGCTGAAACACCGTCTCTCAAATTTCGACCCGCTCCAGGATCATATGCAAGGTGCGCAGCCGAAAACGGTGAATGCGCCGTATCCACGGAGTCTGGTTTGCCTCGTACCAGCGGCGCTGCTTGTACACCTCGGGCGATTCCAAATGATATATGGCGACGTGGCGCGGCAAGCCGCCGACCGCGTGGAAACGGCGCGCCGACAGCATGCCGGGCACGGCGTCCATCAATGGCATATGTTCTTCATTGTACCATTCATTGAACTCGCCCTCGATCGCGGGATCGACTTCCATGGATGAAATACAGATTCCGCCGGCGTCCGGTGGCGAAGGACGGTCGCCGGGACGAATTTGCTCCAATACCCATTCATGTGCCGGCGGCGTTTTACAGGAAGACCAGAGGTTCGGCGGCAGCACCGTCATATCGGGATAAGGCGCTTCGATCAGAATGACGCCGCGTTTCGGATGATCGGTCGAAGGCGCGCGAGTCTCGCGGTCGGTGACGCCGCCGACATAAGCCTGCACGGTCGGACTTACGCCACCGGTCCTGTCGGGATACCTGAAATCATGTACGCCCTCCGCCGGCACGAAGGTCCCGATCCGCATGCCCAGCCGGGTTTCCATATCGATGTGCATATTCATATCTCTAACAAGACTCAATCGAGATTAAACGCGTGCCGCCTTATAGCACTCGGGTTCGCACAACGGGCGGACAAGTATTCTTTGATCGAAGTCAACGTTGCCGTGGCGCCGGTAAGCAGCGCCGTTGCATTGCCGGGGTACGCGCCTTCAACTGAGGTGTTTTTTGAAAAACGCTATCGTCCGCTCCCACGCAATCTTCGCCTGCGTTTCATTGAATCGTGGCGTCGAGTTGTTGTGGAAACCGTGCCGTGTCCCTTCATAGCTATGCATCTCGAAAGTGACGTTATTTTCCTGGAGTGCTTTTCGATAACCGTCACGCATTGCGTTAATGCGCGGATCATCCGCGGCATATTGAATCAGCAAGGGAGCCCGAATTTTTGGAACGTCCTCGGCGGATGCCGCTCTGCCGTAGAAAGGGACACCCGCATTCAGGTCTGCGCCCATTGCCACGGCGAGCGCGTTGACGACGCCACCGCCGTAACAAAAGCCAGTGGCGCCCAACTTGCCAGTGGACAGGCTATGGGCCTTTAGGAACTTTGCGCTGTTCAGCAGGTCGGTGAACAGTTTGCCCTTGTCCAGCGACCGTTGCAGGACTTTGCCGTCATCGTCGTTGCCGGGATAGCCGCCGACCGGAAATAGACCATCCGGTGCCAGCGCAAGGAAACCCTCGATGGCGGCGCGTCGCGCCACGTCTTCGATATGCGGGTTCAGGCCCCTATTTTCATGGACGACGAGGACAGCAGGAAAGGGGCCCGCACCGGCGGGTTGCACGAGATAACCTCTCATCTTGCCGGAGGTGCCACCAGGCGAATCGTAGTCGACATACTGCGCCTTGATCCGCTTGTCGGTGAATGAGATCGTATGGGCCTCGGCATAACGCGGTAGCAGCGCTTCCGCCATGGCCAAGGCCGATCCGCCGGCGACGGTGATCGCGGACGCCCTGCGCAGGAATTCCCGGCGGTTCATATCGCTATGGCAATACTCGTCGTACAGATCAAACACGCTTGGATCGATATTGTCGTTCGACATGATATTTCCCTCCATGATCTTCGGCGCGAAAAGTGCCGCGTGAAACCGATGCGTTCCAGCTGGGCAGCGCGGCGTTGCCCTGTCCATTAGGGGGGAGGGCTTAATTTTCGGTCTCGCCGCGCTGTCGCAGGCATTACTCTGACCGCGGTGCAAGTCCATTCAATGTTTGAACAGAATTGCACCGCGCTGCGGTCCCAGATCGATCTTATTGTGATCGATTTTTACCGTTTTGTGGCCCGGCTGTGGCTCCGTGGATTACTTTGCCTTCGCGCCACGGAACGGTTTGTGACACCCGCCGCAACCGAGTTTGCCCATGGCTCCAACCTGCTTCGCGATGGCTTGTTTGTCGCCACCTGCGGCGATCGATGCGAGCTTCGCGCTTTCGTCCGCAAGTGTTTGATTGGCTTTTTTGAAGCCGTTCCAATCTTTCCAGACAGCCGGCAAGGTGCGTGTTTGTTTGTCGGAAAAATCACCGCGCCCGCTTCCCTTTGGAAAAAGGGCAAGCATTTGGTCGGTCGTGGCGTTAATCGCGTTCGCATGCTTCACCACGTCTGCACTCGACCCCTTACCGCTTTTGGCGAACGCCTTGATCGGCTTCCAGTTCTTCAAAATAGTTTGCATTAAGGCCTGGCGGTCCTTGATCGCCGCGCTCTTGTCCGCACCGCCCGAGGCACACCCAGATAAAGCGACGGTGCCGGCGAGTAAGGCAGCCGCAAAAATTCTCGTGAAGATTTTGGTGTTATACATGACTATCCCTCCCAACTTTTTTCGTTTTGACCCCGATACCCGTCAAAGCAACGAACCACAGAGCCCCCGAAACGCGCCGAAAGCGCCGCGTTCTACTGTATGAACAATCTTGGACGCCGATTATTCCAATGTTTCACAATTTTTTTTATGGGCGTCGTTAGCCGTAGGACCGGCCGCTTTAGTTCAGTGAATTTATCCACTGCTCGACAATGATCCTGTCGCTTTCCGAGACCGGAGGGTAAGGGCATGAAGGGTCGAAGCAGAACTCCGCACCTTCGGGCATTTTTTCTTCGACAATTAGTTTATAGAGCGATGAATTTTGCGGAGCGCCGGGCGTAACGAATTTGGAAGAGCGCAATTTGTTTAGGTCGAGAACATAGGAAAATTCTCGATGGGCCGGATATAGCAGCTTCCCTGATTGCGGGTCTTTTGCGCGCTGCGCCACCGGGACGTGGCACGCGTCACACTTATTGCGCTTAAAAACCTCAACGATTGCTTCATCGAGTTCAGACGCCGAAATAGCGGAATTCGTGGAGCCTACGATTGCGCAACAAAGCGCCAGCCCCCAAAGCTGTACCTTTACCTTTGCAGTCGATCGAAAGCGCAATTTCGCCGTTCCTTGTCTCAAATTATGGGGCAAAGTCTTCGTCGCCGAACCATAGTGGTTACGTTCAAACGACACATGATAATTGGGAACTGTTTCGGGACGAACAAGTTCTGATCCCGATACTTGAGTGTTCGGGCGTCTTGTTACCCCTTAATCCGCCGCGTCCGCCGGTCGTGGCTGCGCCCATTCGCGCTCCTTTTCACGTAAAAAACGGAAACCATACGCCCGCTCGTATTGCGGTGGTGAGCTGGTTTCGACGTCGAGTGCTGCGGCGGCACGCACCGCCCAGTGCGGATCGAACAGCAGACCCCGCGCCAATGCCACCATGTCCGCCTGACCGTTGGCGACGACGCTCTCCGCGTGGTGCGGGTCGTAGATCATGCCGACGGCCATTGTCGGGATTTCCGCTTCGCGTCGAATTTTTTCGGCGAATTCCACCTGATACCCTTCGCCGAGCTCGAGGCGGGTGTTGCCTGAGATACCGCCGCTCGAGGCGCAGATATAGTCGCAGCCGAGTGCCTTGAGCTGTTGCGCATAGACGACCGAATCGTCCGGCGTCCAGCCATTCTCCTCCCAGTCGGTCGCCGACAGACGCACGCCCATGGGCTTTTCCTCGGGCCAGACCGCGCGCATTGCGGCGAAGACTTCCAGTGGAAACCGCATGCGGTTTTCCAGCGGCCCGCCATAGTTGTCGTTGCGCGTATTGGCGATGGGGGAGAGGAACTCGTGCATCAGATAGCCGTGCGCGCTGTGCACCTCGATCATATCGAAGCCGAGCCGGTCGGACCGTTCGGTCGCCGCGACGAAGGCGTCGCGCACGGTGTCCATGTCGGCCCGATCCATGGCCTTCGGAGTGTGCCAGCCTTCATCCTGCGGATTGGCCGAACTGCTGATCGTCTCCCAGGCTCCTTCGTCCGCCGCCAACGGGTTGCGGCCTTCCCAGGGCCTGTGGGTCGACGCCTTGCGGCCGGCATGGGCGAGCTGGATGCCCATTTTCGCCTGCCCGAACGCGCGGCAGAACCGCATCACCCGGCCGAGCGCTGCTTCGTTGTCGTCGGACCAGATGCCAAGGCATTGCGCTGTGATCCGGCCGCGCGGCTCCACCGCGGCAGCCTCGGTAATGACAAGACCGAAACCGCCGGTCGCGAACTGGCCCAGATGCATCAGGTGCCAGTCCTGGGCGTTGCCGTCGACCGCGCTGTATTCGCACATGGGCGAGACGATGGTGCGGTTATCGATCGTCATGCCGCGCATGGTGAACGGAGAGAATAGTGTGCTGCTCATGGACGAATGCCTTCGTTGCATCGTTGGAAAATTCAAAAGATTGAAGCGCTTGGGAATGGCGATGGAACGCCAGCGCTAGACCGCAATTTGTATTGACCCAACTTCTCGCTTGCAAGCGCATTGGACTGCTCTCACGGTTCGGATCAGCTGTCCCGGGTCTCTCCCTTTCGCCGCGGCGGCGGCGCTTTAGTTCGTCCCCACCTGTGACATTTCGTCGACGCTGGGTATCATCTTCGGTTGATACCATTTGCCAAACCGATAGGAGACGGTGCCATGGGCGCGCTTGACGGCATTAAAGTTCTCGACCTAAGCCGCGTTCTGGCCGGGCCGTTTTGCGGGCAGATGCTCGCCGACAACGGCGCGGAGGTCATCAAGGTCGAAGCGCCGGGCGGCGACTTGAACCGATCCTTCCCCTATGCCGTCGGCGACGGTCAGACCTCCAACTGGTTGAGCGTCAACCGGGGCAAGAAGGACATCACGCTCAATCTGAAATCGCCCAAGGCGCGGGACCTGCTGGATGCGCTGATCGGCAAGGTGGACGTGGTCATTCAAAGCTTTCTCCCTGACACCGCCGAGAAGCTGGGCGTTGGCTATGACCGTCTGCGCGGGCTTAACCCCAATCTCATTTACTGTTCGATTTCCGGCTACGGCGCGAAAGGACCGCTGCGCAACAAACCCGGATACGACACCATGGTCTCCGCCTATACCGGCCTGTTCGCCTTGACGGGAGAGCCCGACCGGCCGCCGGTGCGGCTCGGCGTCGCGGCTATCGATATGTCCACCGGAATGCTCGCCTATGGCGGCATCGTCAGCGCGCTCCTGGCCCGCGAACGCGGCGCCGGCGGCCAGCGCGTCGATGCGTCCCTGTTGGAATCGGCTGTCACCTTGACGGGCTATCAAGGCGTCGCCTGGACCGCCGGGGGCGTTCTGGTCGACCGCGAAGGCGCGGGATTTACAAGGATATCACCCTATAGCGTGTACCGGGCCCGCGATGGCGAACTCCTGATCGGCGCGCCGTCGGCGGCAATGTGGACGAAGCTGTGCGGCGTTTTGGGGGCGCGTGGGTTGATCGACGATCCGCGATACGCCTCGAACGAAAACCGATGCCAGCATGACGACGCTTTGCGGCATGATCTGGAGGCGATCCTCGAAACGAAGGACGTCAAAACCTGGACGGACCGGCTCGAGGCAGTGGGTGTGGCCACGGCGCCCATGAACCGCTTGGATCAAGTGCTGCGGGACGAACAGGTGTTGGCGAACGACATGGTGGTCCCTGCCGCCTACCCCGACGGCTCCACCGTCGATCTGCTGGGCCTGCCCTTCAAGCTGTCGGGAACGCCGGGCGAACCCGGCGCCGCGCCGCCGGAGCCCGGTCAACACAACGAAACGGTGTTCGCCGAGCTGCTCGGGCTATCGAATAAAGATATACGGGCGTTGAAGGACGAGGGCGCGATTTAGGTCGTCGAAACGCGTCTGCCGGTCGGCGAAGGCCGGGCGCGCCTGCTAATCGCCCAGCCTGCGGCGCATCGCCTCCTGCCAGTCGGCATAGGGGCCGAATTCGGGCTCTTGCCGAAAATCCTCCCTGGTCTTGTCCAGCAATGTCTCGTCATCAAGGTCGATGTCGGTCGGCTTGCCCTGCGGCTGACTGACGTGGAAAGGAGTGTCGACGAAACACTCGACGCCGTTGCCCTCAGGATCGGCAAAGTAGAGCGACCAGGCATTACCGTGCGAAAGCTCCCGGCCGATCGCGATGCCTTCCGACGTCAGGCGCTTTTTCAATGTCCGCAGATCGTCCAGCGACTCCATGCGAAAGGCGACATGGCCCAAATTGCGGCCGCCATCGTTGTCCTTCAGCGTGCTGGCCAGGGCGATCTGATGATGATTGTCGGGGTCCTGGCTCATGAACACAGCCTCGACATCGCCATTGATATGGCCCCTGTCGGTAACCTGAAAGCCCAGAATGTCGGTGTAGAAAGGCACCACTTTGCTGAGGTCGGCGACATTGATAAAGGCGTGCGAAAGCTTCAAACCCATAATACGCGTTCCTTTCTTCCAGGCCCCCGGTACTACCCGGCGGCGCACCACTGCATTAAGACCATCTCATCGCTGCTTGGGCTCTACATCAGCTTGATGACCTTGCCTTCCCTATGCGAACGCTCCATGGCGTCGATCAGCGCATGCCGCACGACCGCATCGTTGAAATCAGGCGCGTCCGCCGTCCCCGATTGCAGGGCCTTGGCAAAGCGGGCGTAAGCCTGCCCGACGTTTCTCCCCGGGCCGGCAGCCATGTCCGCTGGGATGAGTCGGTAGCTGTCCGGCGGGGTAATCTCCGCCAATTTCTCATTACCGATGGCGAGGTGAAGCTGACTGGGTCCAATGTTGACTGACTTGGAGGTCAGCACCAGGGTGCCTTTGCGGCCATAAATTTCCATCCGCGTGCCGCTTGCGTTGTACGGGACGCTGGCCACCTGGTAGGAGACTTCCGCGCCGCTTTTGAGCAATCCGGCGGCGGTGACGGTATCCGGCGCATCGACGGGAAAGTCTTCCCCCGTGACGGAATGCTTCCACATGTCGATGCGCGTCGTCACCCGGGCGCCGACCTCGGCGAATTCGCCCACGATGTAACACAGGGCGTCGATGGAGTGTCCGCCCGGGATGGTCATCGGGTTGGCGCCATTCGCGCGAATGCCCTGCCAGATGCGGCCGTCCCCGCGCTCGGTGATTGCGCCGACCATTACGCTTAAATTAACGGTGACGATGTCGCCGATGTCACCGTTGGCGACGAGGTCGCGGGCGTACATCACGGCGGGGTCGCTTTGCGCCTGCAGGCCAACCAAGGTCGGTAATCCGGCGGCTTTGGCGCTGTCGGCCATTTCCGTCGCCTCCGCCAGATGGGCGCCCAGCGGCCACTCGCAGCACACGGGCTTCTTCGCCTCGATCGCCGCCATGACCAGCTGCTGGTGCAACGGGACGCGTACGACAACGGCGATGGCGTCGACATCGGGGTGCGCCACCATCTCGTTCATGTCGTGAAAGGCGAGCGCGGCCCCGAACTTCTCGGCCGAGGCGCGCGCGGTCTCCTCGTGCGCGGTACAGACGGCCTTGAGTTCATAGTCAGGCAACGCTTGCAATGCCGGCACATGGGCGTTCGCGCCCCAGCCGCTTCCGCCCGGCGTAACGGTTGCTCCGACAATGCCGACTCTAATTTTGTCTGCCACGATTGTTTCCTTTTGCCTGAGGTGGTGGCGAAGCGCCGCCAAGTGGCCGAGCATAGCACGCTTCGGCCTTTTAAATACGGGCGTTACCGCTTCCAGCCAATCCAGTCGCACAGGGCGTCGCCCATGATGAGCTTCTTGTCGGCGTCCGGAATCCAATCGATCTCTTGAAAATGCGTGACACATTGCTGCCAGGAGCACGGCATCTTTGTGATGTCGGTGCCCCAAAAGAGCCGGTGGGGGCCGAACGCGTCGTACATCGCGCGGTAGTGTTTATGCAGGTTTTTGAAGGGATAGGCGTCGTCCGCGTAAAACGGCCCGCCTGTCAATTTGACCGCGACATTCGGGTAACGGGCAAGCGCCGTCAGTTCTTTCATATCCGGGAATGCCGCGTCGCCTTTGGCGCCCCTGAGCGCGCCCATGTGATCCACCATCAGCTTCAAGTTCGGGTGGCGGTCTGCGATCTGGCCCAGCAGCGGCAGCCAGTCGCCCGCGAGCAGGGCCAGTGGCATTCCGGCTTTCTCAGCGGCGGGCCATAGCCAATCCAAGGTGCCGTCCATCGGCCAGGTCCGATTGTCGGGCTGGCCGAAATAAAACCGGAACCCCAGCATGCCGGGCCGCTCTTTCCAGTCCTGGATGTGCGTGCGGCTCTCCGGCTTGTCGAGCGGGGGGTAGCCAAGAATGGCAAAGCGCCCGGGGTAGGCCTGCACGGCCTCGACCGCCTGCTCGTTGGAGTCGGGATCCCAACTCGCGGGCGGATGAATAACGGCGCCGTCGATGCCCGCGTCGTCCATGTCGCGGATGGCTTCCTCGACCAGATAAGGTGTGGACCGATGCGGAGGCCTCGCGGTCCCTGTGCGCCAGAGGTGGATCTGTGCGTCGATGATTGGCATTTGGTTTCTCGGTAGTTTGCAAGAGGCGTAACCTGACGAACCAGCCCCAACAGTTCATACAGATTGTTAGATTAGACCATGTCAGGTGTTTGACGAGCAGCCTTTCGTAGTGACGTCGACGTCCAAGTCGGACCATCAATTACCAAGACGCGGTATCGCTCGCGCATTTGGAGCGGGACGGTAAGGGGACGAATACCAGCAGAAACTGTAATCACCGCGCGAATGTCGCATGTTGGGGACGCAATGAAGGTCAACTGGGAACGCGGTTCCCTCTGGGTTTAGCCAATAGCGAAAGTCAGTGCGTCAGCGGTTGAGATCTTATAACCGGCCATAAGTGACATGTGGTTTCTATGGACACCTTTCGCACGAAAACTAGAATTTCTCGTACGACGTGCATTAGGCGGAAGGCTTTTTGGGCAAGGTTCGCGTCCATGAACGACATGTGGCAGTGGGAACTGTTGACGAGGTTGGATATTCCCGGACGATCCGTCTGGACAAAGCGGTTATGTGGATACTGATACTGCTTCCCAAATAGACAAGCGAATTGCCAATTGTAACTGTGTCTGTTTCGGTAACGCAGGCGTTAATTTTGTGATGTGTTGGGTGTTTCTCATGAGTAATTACGGACTGTAAAATCCAAGACGTTTGGGATCAAATTTTGTTTTAGTAATTGTCCTTTGCCTTTCAATCATTGCCGGCGGTTGCTCATCTCCATTTGCCCGCAAACCTCTGAATCCGGAACTTTCTGGCCAAAATCTCAATCTCACCGTTTACAGCACCATTCCTAAGGAGCAAGTATCTACTCAATTTAATGCGGTGCAATTGACGATCAGTTCCCCGAACATTGGGGTTGCAATTATCGGTGCATTTGCCGCTGCAACTGTAAATACTGCTAGCGTGCAGATAGCGGAGAAAAGAGCGAGGAATAGAATGTCTCCGGTTTGGCAGTCATCTGCAGATTTTGATTTTCGTCGCGAATATTGGAATAAGCTGGAACCAATCATCTCCAAATCACCATGGTTTACCGTTACATCACTCGAAAAACTAGGTGCCGTTACCGAAAAAGAAGCCGAGGAATTCAAGTTACCGCTATTGATATTAAAGGTCTTTTTTGATCTATCTTCTACATTTCAGGTTTTGACTGTTCAGACGCAGGCTTCCCTTTATACGACAAATCCTGACGAACGTGAGTTCTTTGCTATTTACACTTATTATTCCGACAAGATTGGTCCAAAGAGTGAAGCGACGGCTCTTTGGGCGGCCGATAATGCGGCTGCATTGCGCCAGGAGGCGCGATTCGGTATCGAGCAAAATTTGAAAATGATACGGTATGATTTGTTGCAAAATCCGACGAACAAGAATGTCGAAACCGGGAAGGAAATTATTTTTCCGATGCGTGATACTGTTACTGGTTCACTCATAGAGCTAACAGGAAATCTGATTGAAGAATCAGAAAAAAGAATCCTGATGCGTGTGTCGATTGGCAATATATTTTCTCTTTCGACTGGACTGAAGGAATAGCTGATAAATTCCAAATTATCCGATACTGAACAATGTCTGTTTCGGCCTGAACCCAGACCTTCACTTTCCAGGCATGAAGGTCCCTTATGGGTCCATAATAGCCAAAACGCGGTATCGCTCGGCACTTTTAGAGCTGGGCGGTAAGGGGACGAATGTCAGCAGAAACTGTAATCACCGCGCGAATGTCGCATGTTCAGGGCGCAACGGAAGTCAATCGGGAACGCGGTTTCTTCTGGGTTTAGCCGACAACCGACATTCGCCGTGTGCTATAATCCAATCTTCGACCACATATGAACCCGGCATCATCGAAAAAATGCCCGTGCCAGCGGATATTCAAATGACCCAGATGATCGCAGCCGCATGGCGGAGTGGATGAGATGACAGAACGCTGGGTAGAGCATTACCACGAACATGGTTACGCAATCGTGCCTGGGGTGTTCGATGCGAATGAGATCGCCGACATCGCGCATCAGTTCGACCTTCTCTACCAACAGGGCATTGCGTATGGTCGAAGCTTCCGCGACCACAACAGCTTCTTCGCGGTGACCGACGACGCCGCACTCGGCGCAATCGTCCGCATGGTCCAGTGGCCGAGCTATTTTAACGCGACGCTCGAACGCATCCGCCGCGATCCGCGCATGCTTGGAATTGTGGCGCCGTTGATCGGCCCTGACCTCAAGCAGATCATCAACCAGCTTCACTGGAAGCCGCCCCGCGCGGCAATGACCGAGTTCGGTTTTCATCAGGATTCGCGCTCGCGGCGGCCGCGTGATGCCTTTCGCGATCTTGCTGCCTCATACGTCCAGACCGGCATCGCCATCGATCCACACCGGGCGGAGAACGGCGCGATGACGGTCTATCCCGGCAGCCATCGTCTCGGTGAAATTCCGTTCGATGCCAGCCGCCGCACGAGGAACGTCGAGTTAAACGATCGCGATCTTGAGACGCTGGGGCTCGATCCGGCAAAAACTGTGACACTGACATTGGCGCCCGGCGATGTCGCGCTGTGGGGCGTCCATACGCTGCACGGTTCGGGCGCCAATACCACCGAAATCGACCGGCGATTCTACCTCAACGGCTATGTCATCGCGGAAAACTGCGACCGTGGCGAGTGGGCCTGGCGAAATACCACGCCCTGCCCGCTCCCCGACGAGCCCTCACTGGTCCACTACGAAGCGCTCTACGAGGCGCCGGGCCCGATGTACGTGGATTAGAGGTTCACCCGCTTCATGCCGCAGGGCTCGTAGCGGTCGCCGGCGGCAGCGCCGGGCGGGAAGGCTTCGTTCAGCGCATCGAGATCTTCGGCCGGCTGTTCTGACCACCCGACGGAATGGTCTAAGATTTATGTGGACACAATATTTAATTGATTAGCGGTTGGGTTTCTGGCGCTCGCAATTTCACGAGTTAAATATTATGTCTCCAAAACCTCCTAATCTGCCCACCCTGTGCCATCAATGCGTATGGTGCGGAATAGCCGCATACCTTAAGGTCGGCGTTGAGCCGGCCACTCCGGGCCCATTAGCCCCTGGCCAAGCGCAACGAAAACCGAGGACATCGCATGGCCCGCGTCTCCGTCTTGAAATCTCCCGACGAACTGACCGGCGAGGCCCGCGGTATCGCGGAAAAGATCGTCGATACGCGCAAATCGCTGGAAGGCCCCTTCTCAGTCTGGATGCACGCGCCGGAGTGGGCCGAGCGGGTCGCCCATCTGGGTACGCTGGTCCGTTGGGAAGGGACGTTGGAACTGCGGATTCGGACGCTCGCCGCCCTTGTCGTCGGCCGGCATTTCCAGGCGCAATATGTGTGGGGCATCCAGGGTGTGATTGGCGCTGAACGGGACATTCCGAGCGCGACTATCGACGCGATCCGTGACGACCGGTCCGGTGGTATCCCGCCGGAGGACCTGCAGATCATCGACTTCACCCGGCAACTGCTGCGCGCGAACCGCGTCGATGAACCGCTGGCGCGAGCGGTCATGGAGCGGCTGGGCGCCGATCAGTATGTGCAATTGACGACCTGCATTGGTTACTACGCGATGCTTGCAATGACGGTGAATGGCGCCGAACTGGAGCCGAACCCGAAACACGAATCCCTGAAGGTCTAACGGCAGAAAAACCCGGTAATAGGGGGGCGAGAACATCTACGACCAGCGGTTAGTACCGCTACACGCCGCCTTTACAAGGCTTTTTCACTAAGCAATATTGAGCCTCATCACTATTAACAAACTGGGGATGGGTTATGACTGCTTCAGTTCACGAGGGCGGCTGTGTCTGCGGTAAAGTCCGTTACAAGGTTCATGCCGAACCCAGCATTGTCGTTGTTTGTCACTGCGAGTGGTGCCAACGGCGCACCGGTTCTGCGTTTGCAGTGATTCCGAAATTTGACAAGCCAGAGTTTGAGCTTTGCTCCGGCGAGCTCAAAGTCTATCGCGAGATCAACGAATACGGTCGCTGGTTAGACCTTGGTTTTTGCGCAACCTGTGGAACCAATATCGGTTTTACCCAAGAACGCTGGCCAACGGCGAGAGCAATAGATGCGGGAACCTTTGACGACCCGAGCTGGATTACGCCTTCGAAGCACGATTTTCGCTATATCTTCGTACGTACAAACCACGATTGGACGAATATTCCAGAGGGTTCTCAATGTTATGAAGACCAGCTGCCGACTTGAAAACACGCGTCAGCTGACGCGAGACTTCGGATTAATAGGGACACATATTTAACTGATTAGCGGTTGGGTTTCTGGGGCTGACAAAATCACGAGTTAAGTATTATGTCCCTTTAATCTCATCGCGCCGTGTTGTTGGCCCCTTGCTTACAGCTTCCGGTCATCGGACGATGAACACGGACAAATCTGAGTGCGAAGCGAAGTGACCGGCGTGAGAGGCGAAGATGTGTTCTAGCAAACCCGGTTTATGCGACGACATAACGACCAAGTCGGACCCGAGATCCTTAGCGGCTTGTCCGATCTTCTCCTCCAGATCGACGGCCGGGTCATGCGAAACCACGGATTTGTGCCCGACCTCGACCCCGTGCTCGTTGCGAAGCCGAATGGCAAAGTCTCGCAGTTTTTCGTCAAACTCCTTTGGATTGTGCGCTGCGGCTCCCGGTGTAACGCCTGTCACGCCGACGAGATTCAATGCCGCGCCGTAATGTTTTGCCAAGTCGACCGCAACCTCAATGCTCCGTTTGAGTTGATCTGCATGCGGCAAATCGACCGGCACACCAATTGATTTAAACATACGCTACCTCCGCTCATTGACTAAATACCGCACCGTCCACTTCCGCATCCTAGCGGCAGGGCGTTATCGTCCGTTTGATATGCATCAATCTGCGCCGTCATATTTTGACGCTTTATTCGACGGATTTATAGGGACACAATATTTAATTGATTGGCGGTTAGATTTCTGGGGTTCGCAATTACACGAGTTAAGTATTATGTCCCCTAAATCTCAATTCAGATACTTGCCTATTAGGTGAGGCCACTTGATATTCCCATTCTGCCAATCTGCATCATCAGGTGGCCCCTTTAAGCAACGTATCAAGCCGTCGACGATGCCGAACGATAAGAGTGTCATGATGGCAATAACGAGTGGCACTATTATGCCGAATGAATTCCAATCGTAGAAAATTAAGTTATGAATTAGAGACGTAACAGCGCCCGCCATCCAAACAAAGATCAGACACCTTACGATTAGAATAGCGCGACGGCTATAAGGCGGAGATCCACGGAACGCCAGCCAGTACCTTATGTAGTGTTTCCAGTCGTAACACCAAGCGCTCGTAATCACTACGGCAGCGATATAAAACCCTAGTAGCGCAGATTCTTCACGCTCTAGATCTAAACCGAAATAATCGAAAGACAACAAGCCCCAAATGATTGCCAACAAACCGATAATGCCTGCAATCGATACGAAAGCACACCGTATACGCCAGTTCATCTTGAGTGATGCTCCGCCAAATATGGTTGATAACGACCGGGAAGAAGACTTGATTTAATTCAGTAGTTTGGGGAGCTTACAGTTCCTGTCTTCTAACCTGCAATCAATAATTGCACGACCGGTGACATTTCTAAATCGTTGCAATATGCACCACTCTCCCGAATCGGTTTTTGAATGAGAGCGGAAGTCAATCCGGAACGCAAGGACAGCCGCAAAAATCCAGTGTGTCGCCGGCGCTTCACGGGCCGCGTGTATTGACCCGCGGGGGTGAACGGATCGTAGAATAGAGCGGAGCTTCCGAAGCGTGACGCATCCGAACCGTGTCCGCGTACCCCAGCATTGCCAAGGAGGAGACAAGCATGCCGTTCTACGAGAAGGGCGACGTCCGCATCCGTTACGAAGAGGTCGGTAGCGGCTTTCCGCTGCTGGTCACCCCGGGCGGTGGCCTCAACTCTCGTGTTGATAACTGGCCGAGTGCGGTGATCAACGCGATGGACGTCTTCAAAGAAGACTTCCGCTGTATCACGATGGATCAGCGCAACGCGATTGGCGGCGAGAGTACGGGGCCGATCGCTGTCGACGATCCGTGGGGCGGCTTCGCCGAAGACCAGCTCGGGTTGATGGATCACCTGGGTATCCGCGAGTTCGCCTATATGGGTTACTGTATCGGCGGCTGCTTCGCCGGAACGCTTCTTCAACGAGCCTCCGACCGTGTTGTCGCCGCGGTGTTCTGCCAGACGGTGGGGCACCGGCCAGAAGACCCCGATGTCATGTACCGGTCCGGCAGCGATGGGTGGGGCCCCGAGTTGCTCGCCCAACGGCCCGACCTGAACCAGGACGCAATCGACAAGTATTTGCACAATTTGTACCGGGTGAACCCCGACTTTCTCTACAGCGTATCGCGGGACTTCATCCGCAACTGTCAGACGCCGATTCTCGTGCTGCCGGACGACATTCCCTCGCACCCGCTCCAGTCATCTATCGACGTTGCCTCGCTGGCGCCGAACGCCGAGATCACTGTCTTCCCATGGAAGTCTCCGCCCGACCTGAAGGAACGCACGATCGACCGTGTGCGCAGGTTCATCCGGATGCATGGCGCCGTACGGTAAGAGGTAGGAAGTCTTTGACTGCCTGTTCGCCTCGCCGCGCGAGGATGGCGCCCGTATCTGCTGTCGCGCTTCGGGTCGCCGTTATCGTATGCCTCCTGTCTCGAATGGGTTGTGTCAGAGAGGATCGCGAGACGCGCCGCTGAGATCTGATAAAGGGACTCTCAAAAAGCGTAAGAGACACATTCCTTGCAAACGGTCTTCGAAACATCGCCTGTCAGATGCGCCCGACGCAGTTCCTGGAACCCGTCGCCGGCCCAGGCTTCCATGAACGACATCTCGTTGAGGTTCCCCATTCGGAAGCGGCCGTCATGGTCGAAACAGCAGGCGGACAGATACCCGTCGTAGGAGACACGTGCTTCGGTAAACAGCGACCAACAGGGGACCGCCGGACGCATGTTGCCGGCGCGGCCCGGATTTCCACCCCTAATCTCCCAGCCGCGGTTCTGTTCATCGACACTGACCAGGTCGGCTTGAGAATAGAGCGGTAGGGCATAAACCTCGTCAAGATATGGCTCGACCTCGGCGACCAGGGCCCGCATGCGTTCCCCCTGCTGGCCATCGTAATCGATATACGATCCGTAGATGCCGCAGTGATAGCCGCCATCGTCGCGAATTCGGTGGGTCGATTTAACGTTGCGAACCAAATCCATGAACAACGAGCGCTTTACCTGCGCGATATTGGCGAATTGTTCCTCGTCCGCGTAATTGAGCGAGAATTTGAGGCTGTCGAGACCGGCTGCCATGCAGGCCTCTACCTTTTCGGGCGTGCACAGGGAGCCGTTGGTCGTCAGGAAGACATACTCAAAGCCCATGTCCTTAGCCGCCTTGATGGCGTCGGGCAGCCACGGCAGGAGAAAGCTTTCTCCCAGGTAGAACATGCCGACTTCCTCGACACCCGAGCGTTTCAAGTCCGAAAGAAGCTTTAGATAGAACTGCCAGTCCATGTCCCGCTTGTCGCGGAGTTTGTATCCCGTCGCGCAA
The DNA here is from genome assembly GCA_012103325.1 of Alphaproteobacteria bacterium. Classification (GTDB taxonomy): domain Bacteria; phylum Pseudomonadota; class Alphaproteobacteria; order UBA8366. The sequence goes on along the minus strand of WLWY01000006.1, from coordinate 222,491 downwards.
AACGAACAATTGAAGTTGCAGCGCGCCGTCAGTTCGACCTTGACGCTACGGGGGCACGGCGGCGACGCGACCCGGCGTTCGTCGCTGATGCCTGTAATGGCGTCGATGCGCTCGGTAATTTTGCCGACAGCCATCTCCGTTTCTCCTTTCACGCTCTCGATTTCCGAATTTCGATTTACATCGAAACCAAGAGTTACTCTTAGCGCGGCGAGCGCATGAGTAAATTGACTTGGATCAAGCGGGTTTCCGAACGCGACAGCGTCATTTCTGGATAAGCGATAATTCGAAAATGAGCCGGGTTGAGGGGGCAGGTTGTTTAATCGCTTAAAGAACAAACGCGTGCGATGGTAAGGCGTCCGTGGCGTTTGCAAGTTCGATGGACCTTGGCACCGAAAACCAAAAGGGCATCCAAAACGGATGCCCCTCGGTCCCGATGGCGAAAGCCAGCGGTTCGGCCCTGCTATTTGGTGGGATGAAAATCGAAGGCGCGGTTGGCATGGAAGTAGAACAGGCACGGCTCCTCCGACACACAGGCGGTTGCATGCTCGGCATTGTCCGGGACATACCAATAGGAGCCGGCCTTCAACTCCGGTGGATTTTGCTCGCCCTTGAACGGGTTCGTCATCGTTCCCGAGATCACAACGCCATGATACGCGCCTGAATGGGTATGGAACGGTGTTATGAAGTTCGCCGGAAATTTGCCAAAGGTGCCATGGCCGCCTTTCGACTTGTCTCCGTAAGCGCCACCCATGCTGATGGCCGGGTTGATTTTGTTGAACACGACCTTCGCGGCGGGTGTGGTAATTTCCTTGGCCGGGTCGAAGCCGGCGATATTGTTTTGTCCGGCACAGGCCGATACGGAAATGCCGCTAACGGCTGACATGATGGCCAAACCGACAAGTTTCATATTGGAGTGTTTCATTGAATTATTCCCTTGTTTGGTATTGTGAAGAGAGGTGGAGGTGAGGGATAATCCAATTAATCGGAACGATTAATGATCTAAAGTCCAAAAATTGATACAGATCGTCTAAAATATTCATTGAAAATTGTGATTTAAGGCGGCGCGGCCTATGCTCGTCTTGCGCTCTTTCGGCCGCTCGTAGCCGATGCCATACAAGAATTATCGGAGCCGTTTCCATGCCCGGTCAGCCGCTTGATCCGCTTAGCGAAATTTTACGACTGATCCGCCTAAAGGGCTGCGTCTACTTTCAGTCCGACTTTTCGTCTCCCTGGGGCATGGAAATGGGCGCCGGCCCCTTTGCTCAATATCATGTTGTCGTTCGCGGTCAGTGCTGGTTGACGCTGCGGGGCGAACGCCATCTTCTCGCAACCGGCGATGTCGTGCTGCTGCCCCAAGGCGACGCGCATGCATTGGCGGACGATCCAGCAACGAAGACCACACCGGGGCTGGAAGTCCTGACGGCGATTCAATCGGGCACGCAACCTTTCCAGGACGGCGAAACGACCACCCGTCTGCTCTGTGGCCATTTCGAGTTCGACCGTATGATGAACCACCCCTTTATCAGAGATTTACCGCGCCTGATCCACATGAAGGGAATGGGAAGCGGGCGGCCAAGCTGGCTGGAGGCCGTTACCCCGATGCTCGTCGGGGAAACAGGCGCGGAGCAACCAGGAACTGACACCATTATCGAGAGATTGGCCGAAGTGTTGTTGATCGAGGTTCTAAGGTCGCACTTACTTGATCAACGTAAGCGTCCGGCCTGACCGCTCTGCCGTGCAGAAGAAGTGAGGTTTAGTGTCCACTTGTTTAGGTGGACACTAACGGGGATCAGGATGTGGCGAAGCGGGGCAAGCGTCGGCGCTGGAGTGCAGACGAGAAGCGGATGATTTGCGCACAGACGCGGTTTGCGGGCGTTTCGGTTTCACAGGTTGCACGGCGCTACAATGTGAACGCCAATCAGGTTTTCAACTGGCTGAAAGATCCCCGGTTTGCGGGAAGTGACACGGTCGATGACGCCGCCTGTTTCCTGCCGGTTGAGATTGCGCGTCACGTCGAGCACGAAGCCGAGCGCCCTGTTGGTGACGAAGGCAAGATCGAGGTCACGCTTGCCGGAGGTCATCGCTTGAGCATTAGCGGCCCTTACGATCCCGAAGCGCTCGTACGTCTGCTCCGGTGCTTGTCGGGATGATCCCGGTTCCCACGAACACGAAGGTTTGGCTTGCGGCCGGCGTGACGGACATGCGTAAGGGGTTCAATGGGCTGTCAGCGCAAACAGAGAAGGTTCTAAAGGCGGCGCCGTATTGCGGTCATCTGTTCGTCTTCCGGGGTCGCCGTGGCGATCTGATCAAGGTGATCTGGTGGGACGGGCAAGGGGCATGTCTGTTCTCGAAGCGTCTGGAGAAGGGACGGTTTGTCTGGCCGTCTGCGAAAGCGGGCAAGGTTGCGCTGACCCCGGCTCAATTGGCGATGCTGCTGGAAGGGATTGATTGGCGCATACCACAACGAACGTGGCGTCCCCTGACGGCTGGGTAAAGTCGTTTCACAGCAAAGGGTTGTCAATTTCCGGGGATTCCCATGCGGGGTGGCGGCTGATAGATTGCCGGCATGCTCGACGACGCTGAGAACCTCCCGAATGAACCTGCCGCATTAAAAGGTCTGGTGGCATCGCTGGCGTCGGAAGTGAAGTCACAGGCGGTGTTGATCGAGAAGCTCCAACACCAATTGGCCGGGATGCGCCAGCATCGCTTCGGGTCGCGCTCGGAGGCTCTGGATCAACTGGCGTTGACGCTGGAAGACGAAGAGATTGCGGCGTCCGCGCAGGAGCCCGCGTCAGACGATGCAAATGCAGATCAATCTGCAGCGCCAAAAGACAAGCCCAAACGTAAACCGCTGCCCGGTCATCTCCCACGCAACGAGACAACACTGTCGCCGGGCGATGCCTGTGGGGAATGCGGCGGTGCGCTCAAAACGCTTGGCGACGATGTCACCGAGGAACTGGAATATGTCCCCGGACGTTTTGTCGTGAACCGGATTGTTCGCCCGCGCATGGCCTGCACCTGCTGTGAGACGTTCCATCAGGCAGCCCTGCCGTCGCGGCCGATTGAGCACGGGCGGCCCGGTCCTGGCCTACTGGCCCATGTGCTGGTCAACAAGTACGCCGATCATTCGCCTTTGTACCGGCAAAGTCAGATATTCCAGCGCGAGGGGATCGATCTGGACCGCTCCACCCTGGCCGATTGGGTTGGCAAATCCACGGCTCTGTTGGAACCTTTGGCGGACGCCGTCGCGCGCCATGTTTTAAAGGGACAGGCCCTCTTCGCCGATGATACGCCGGTAAAAATGCTGACCCCAGGCTCCGGTAAAACCAGGACCGCGCGGCTTTGGGCCTATGTCCGCGATGAACGACCCTGGGCCGGAGAGGCGCATCCTGCCGCATGGTATCAGTTCTCGTCCGACAGGAAGGGCGTTCGCCCGCGCGAACATCTAGCGGACTTCACGGGCTTCATGCATGCCGATGGCTATGCGGGGTTCAATGACCTGTACCGCACGGGCAAGGTGACGGAAGTGGCCTGCATGGCCCATATCCGACGCAAGTTCGTCGATATCCACAAAGCTCAGGGATCGGCGATTGCCGAGGAAGCCATAAAACGTATCGCCACACTCTATGGCGTCGAGAAGGAGGTTCGGGGCCAATCGCCGGATCAACGGGTGAAGATCAGGCAGCGCCAATCAAAACCAATCTTCGACGACCTGGAATCATGGCTGCATGCCCAATTGACCCGGATATCCGGCAAATCACCCTTAGCCGGTGCTATTCGCTACGCCCTGACCCGCATGAAGAAGCTGCGACCATATCTAGATCACGGCTTTCTTGAACTCGACAACAATACCGCAGAGCGATCCATGCGGCCCATCGCCCTGGGGCGGAAGAATTATCTCTTCATGGGGTCCGAGGCCGGCGGCAAATCAGCCGCCATCGCCTATACGCTGATCGAGACAGCAAAACTCAATGGCGTCGATCCGCAGGCCTGGCTAACCGACACGCTAGCCTGTATCGCCGACCATAAAATCAATCGGATCGACGAACTGCTCCCCTGGCGTTACGCTCAAACCTGAGCGTAACAGTCCAACGTCATCATAGGCAGGGCTGCTTTACCGGACGCTCACCTACAATGTGAACGCCAATCAGGTTTTCAACTGGCTGAAAGATCCCCGGTTTGCGGGAAGTGACACGGTCGATGACGCCGCCTGTTTCCTGCCGGTTGAGATTGCGCGTCACGTCGAGCACGAAGCCGAGCGCCCTGTTGGTGACGAAGGCAAGATCGAGGTCACGCTTGCCGGAGGTCATCGCTTGAGCATTAGCGGCCCTTACGATCCCGAAGCGCTCGTACGTCTGCTCCGGTGCTTGTCGGGATGATCCCGGTTCCCACGAACACGAAGGTTTGGCTTGCGGCCGGCGTGACGGACATGCGTAAGGGGTTCAATGGGCTGTCAGCGCAAACAGAGAAGGTTCTAAAGGCGGCGCCGTATTGCGGTCATCTGTTCGTCTTCCGGGGTCGCCGTGGCGATCTGATCAAGGTGATCTGGTGGGACGGGCAAGGGGCATGTCTGTTCTCGAAGCGTCTGGAGAAGGGACGGTTTGTCTGGCCGTCTGCGAAAGCGGGCAAGGTTGCGCTGACCCCGGCTCAATTGGCGATGCTGCTGGAAGGGATTGATTGGCGCATACCACAACGAACGTGGCGTCCCCTGACGGCTGGGTAAAGTCGTTTCACAGCAAAGGGTTGTCAATTTCCGGGGATTCCCATGCGGGGTGGCGGCTGATAGATTGCCGGCATGCTCGACGACGCTGAGAACCTCCCGAATGAACCTGCCGCATTAAAAGGTCTGGTGGCATCGCTGGCGTCGGAAGTGAAGTCACAGGCGGTGTTGATCGAGAAGCTCCAACACCAATTGGCCGGGATGCGCCAGCATCGCTTCGGGTCGCGCTCGGAGGCTCTGGATCAACTGGCGTTGACGCTGGAAGACGAAGAGATTGCGGCGTCCGCGCAGGAGCCCGCGTCAGACGATGCAAATGCAGATCAATCTGCAGCGCCAAAAGACAAGCCCAAACGTAAACCGCTGCCCGGTCATCTCCCACGCAACGAGACAACACTGTCGCCGGGCGATGCCTGTGGGGAATGCGGCGGTGCGCTCAAAACGCTTGGCGACGATGTCACCGAGGAACTGGAATATGTCCCCGGACGTTTTGTCGTGAACCGGATTGTTCGCCCGCGCATGGCCTGCACCTGCTGTGAGACGTTCCATCAGGCAGCCCTGCCGTCGCGGCCGATTGAGCACGGGCGGCCCGGTCCTGGCCTACTGGCCCATGTGCTGGTCAACAAGTACGCCGATCATTCGCCTTTGTACCGGCAAAGTCAGATATTCCAGCGCGAGGGGATCGATCTGGACCGCTCCACCCTGGCCGATTGGGTTGGCAAATCCACGGCTCTGTTGGAACCTTTGGCGGACGCCGTCGCGCGCCATGTTTTAAAGGGACAGGCCCTCTTCGCCGATGATACGCCGGTAAAAATGCTGACCCCAGGCTCCGGTAAAACCAGGACCGCGCGGCTTTGGGCCTATGTCCGCGATGAACGACCCTGGGCCGGAGAGGCGCATCCTGCCGCATGGTATCAGTTCTCGTCCGACAGGAAGGGCGTTCGCCCGCGCGAACATCTAGCGGACTTCACGGGCTTCATGCATGCCGATGGCTATGCGGGGTTCAATGACCTGTACCGCACGGGCAAGGTGACGGAAGTGGCCTGCATGGCCCATATCCGACGCAAGTTCGTCGATATCCACAAAGCTCAGGGATCGGCGATTGCCGAGGAAGCCATAAAACGTATCGCCACACTCTATGGCGTCGAGAAGGAGGTTCGGGGCCAATCGCCGGATCAACGGGTGAAGATCAGGCAGCGCCAATCAAAACCAATCTTCGACGACCTGGAATCATGGCTGCATGCCCAATTGACCCGGATACCCGGCAAATCACCCTTAGCCGGTGCTATTCGCTACGCCCTGACCCGCATGAAGAAGCTGCGACCATATCTAGATCACGGCTTTCTTGAACTCGACAACAATACCGCAGAGCGATCCATGCGGCCCATCGCCCTGGGGCGGAAGAATTATCTCTTCATGGGGTCCGAGGCCGGCGGCAAATCAGCCGCCATCGCCTATACGCTGATCGAGACAGCAAAACTCAATGGCGTCGATCCGCAGGCCTGGCTAACCGACACGCTAGCCTGTATCGCCGACCATAAAATCAATCGGATCGACGAACTGCTCCCCTGGCGTTACGCTCAAACCTGAGCGTAACAGTCCAACGTCATCATAGGCAGGGCTGCTTTACCGGACGCTCACGGCTGTTGCGTCAGCGACCAGGTAGGTGTGCCACGATTCTGAGCGGCCCGCCGGATCCGCCTTCTATCTTCATCGGCAGGGCGACAATCGTACTCCCGGTCGGTGGCAATGCGCTCATATCCGCGACATTCTCGAACGCCGGGATGTTGTTGGTCATGAGCGTTACGTGCGCGGAGAAGGTTTTGGACTGGCCATAATCGATCGATGGGGTATCGATCCCTACGGCGCCGATCCTACGGTCGACCAGTAGGGCTGCGCCATCGGCGCTGAGACCCGGGAAGTGCAACTTGGCAACGGCGGCGGCACCCCGTTCGGCCGTGCCCATATAGGCGCTGCGATTGGCGTAAAGCCCGGCGCGGCCGGTATTGAGCAGTACAATAGCGCCGGCAGGAATCCGCCCGTGTTTGGCCTCGAAGGCTTCGATATCGGCGACGCTTACCAGGTAATCGACATTCGCCGCGGCTTGGCGCGAGACGTCGATCACGAAGCCCAGGCCGATGAGCTGACCGACCGGAACTTTATCGGTCGTGTTCGCACCTTCCGCGAAATGGATTGGCGAGTCCATATGGGTGCCGCCATGCTCCGCTGCCGAGAAATTATAGGCCGAGTAGAACCAGCCGCCCTCCGTATGGCCATGATAGACCTCGGTCTTCGTGAACGTTTCGGCTGTCGGCCAGTAGACGGATTGCTCGTTGAAGGCGTGGGTTAAATCGATCCATCGGCCCGAGGCGATGTCCTGCGCGGACGCGGAAAACGCCAAGCACAGGGTCGAGAGGGCCAGGGCCGTCCGGCGGAATAACATGAGATCTCCTTGTCTTGTCAAAACGTATGAAACTGTCTGAGTTTTGTCTGCATTAGATACGACGCGGGTCTCACTTGTCTTCACCGATGTTGTTTCGCGCGCCGAGAACGGCAATCGCCTCGACCTCGAACAGCATGCCGTCGAGGGTGAGACGTGGAACGGGAACCAGAGTCTGCGCCGGCAGCGCATCGCCGAACAGGTCCCGGATACAGTGTGTCATCGTCGCGAGCAACGACGGATCGTAATCGACCACATACGTCGTGATCTTGGTGACATCGCATGGTTTCGCACCAACGGCGTCGAGCGCAGTCCGGAGATTCGCATAGGCCTGCTGCACCTGCTGGGCGAAGTTCGGCGAAAGCCTGCCGGTCCGATCCTCGCCGCCCTGGCCGGCAATGTAGGCGATGCGGCTGCCGCCCTCGGCGACGACCGCGTGGCTGTAGCCGTTTGGCGCCGGGTCATAGAGGCCCGGAGGATTGACGATGGACAGTGTGACGCCGCTGTTCTGGGCGCCATCATTCACAGAAATTGGGGCACTCATGATACTGAAAACTCCTATCGGCAGCGTTAGTGAATTGCGACGGCGCCAAAGTTCGCGAGCTTGTCGGGATTCCGCACGATGAAGATATTGGTGGCCTTGCCGGCTTCGTCGTAGGCGAAGGAAACGGCGGCAGTCGTTGCGCCATCCTTTTTGAGAAGGACGCCGCGGGCACCATTGATATCGGCGACAACCCATTGATGACCGGCCCAATAATCGTGCAGGCGCTCCCAAAGGAATTCGATGATTTCGGCTTTGCCCTGCAGGATATTGAGAATGGCTGGGACTTTACCGCCGCCATCGGCACTGAGCTGGATGTCGCTTGCAAGAAGAGAGGCCAACGGTGCCGTCGCGCCGCTCGTAATGGCAGCCTGGAAGGCGGCAAGAAGCTGATCTTGCCGTGCGACCGGCGTCGTGTGACGGACTTTGGCCTGATCGATATTGGATTTCGCCCGGGAGACCAGCTTGCGGCAGGTGCTTTGCTCGATATCGAGCGTTTCGGCGATTTCCGGATAGGAAGCCTCGAAGATTTCATGCAGTAGATATGCCGCCCGTTCCTTGGGTGTCAGCCGCTCAAGCATGAGCAGGAACGCCGTCGTCAGGGACGAAGCAAGGTCCAGCTTTCCGTCCAGGTCATTCTCGACCGGTGTGTGGATTGGTTCGGGCAGCCAGGCGCCGACATAGTTGACGCGTGTGCGGTGGGCCGCACGCAGCAGATCGAGGCAGCGGCGTGTGCAGGCTGTCGTCAGCCATGCTGTCGCATTCTCGATCTGCTCCCGATCGGTCTTTGACCATTTCAGGTAAGTGTCCTGCACGGCATCTTCGGCGTCGGCCAGCGAGCCGAGGATCCGATAAGCAAGACCCAGAAGGTCGGCACGGGCGGCTTCGAAGGGTTCGATGCTGTCGTGAGATCGCATGTTAGTGCCTCGAGATATTGATTCGGTTCCAGAGATTGATCATGGCGACGGTTGCGGTGAGAACGCCAATCTCCTCGCCGGTGAAGTGAGCCTTAAGCCGGGCGCGAAGCGCGCCGAGGTCGATTTCCGGACCGAGAACCGTCAGTGCCTCGGTCCAGGCGAGAGCAGCGCGCTCCCGCTCGGTGAAATCGCTGACCTGGTCCCAGACGACCAGCCGGTCCAGCCGCTCGCTGGTTTCGCCGTCCTGGCGCGCTTCCTTTGTGTGCATCTTGACGCAGAAACCGCAGTGGTTGATTTGCGAGGCACGCAATTGCACCAGATGATGGATGGTCCGGTCGAATCCGTGCGCATCCATGACTTGGTGTGTCTCGGCCATCGACGCTAGGACATCCGGGATTTCTTGCTCGTATTTTATCGCTTTCGTATCGGTCATTTTTACCCTCTTTCGCGGCCGGAAAGTCGGCCTGTTACATTACCGACGATTGAGGGATGTGGTTTGTGACGTCATGCTACGAATTGTTGCTACCAGCATCGACCGAAATCGTGCAGACACCTGGATCCTTTAGGTCGCACTCGACCTAGCCACGAAGGTCTCGAGCAGGGCGCGGGTGCGCGGTTTCGAGAAGTCGCGGCCCGGCGCTCAGGGTGGAGAGGCGCTTCATCCGCACGGTTGGACAGACATATCGCATAGTCTGTGCCATATCCGCTCGACCCGAGGCGTCGGCGTCATAAGCGTTCCATAAAACCGCCACAAAGCTTCGTTAAAAGAGGATCAGACAACCTAAAAAGTTGTGCTGATTATGTAAAAACGTTTTAGGGTGGTTGACTTGCCACCAAACGACATTGCAAATTTTTAACCCTCAGGGAGGGCAGAATGGCTAAGGCACCGCATCTTTGTTTCGATAAGGTACTCCCATGGAATGTAAATCGACCGCATCGAATGCGTGTCGCCGGCACGGGAAGAGTGTCGGCGATATCGCCGGTCGGCAAGCAATGGGTGAATGGCAGCAAGCTCCGCATCCGGTTCATGGGCGGGACGGCGAATGACCGCAAGCTCGTAAAAAAGCATGCGCCACAGTGGATCGATTTCGCGAACCTGGACTTCGAGTTTACCGACGATCCCACCGCTGAAATAAGGGTATCGTTCGATCGCAATGACGGCGCGTGGTCCTATGTCGGACTCGACAATAAGAACATCCCGTTGCACGCGGCTACGCTCAATCTCGGTTGGGTCGACAAAGGGGTGATTCTGCATGAATTCGGTCACATGCTCGGCCTTGGACACGAGCATCAAAATCCGGAGGGCGGTATTGTCTGGGACGAAGACGAGGTCATCCGAACACTTGCAGGCCCGCCAAACTATTGGTCACCGGAACAGACTCGGCACAATGTGTTGCGGAAATATGCAGCCGATCAAATTCACGGTACCCAATTCGATAAAAGTTCCGTCATGCTCTACGAGTTTCCGGGTAGCTGGACTCACAACCTGCCTGAGGGGACGAAGGGAAACGACGACCTTTCGGTAACGGATCAAGATTTTGTCGCCAGTGCGAAAATGTATCCAGGACGCGGCTCTGGTGGGGTGGAGACTATTGAATTGCCGGTTTTCGAAGCCATGAGCGGGTCTATTGCCCAGGCCGGAGAAGAGGATCTGTTCACGTTTAAGGTTGAGAGAACCGGGAACTTCGTCATCGAAACCAGCGGCGGAACGGACCTCTATCTTTCGCTCTTCGGACCCGGAAACAGTACCGACCTTATCGCCGAGGACGATGATGGCGGGTTTGGCAGAAATCCCCGGATCGAAAAGGTTCTATCCTCAGGAACTTATTTCGCACGTGTTCGTCATTACGATCCCAATGCAACGGGATCTTATGAAATCCAGGTTGTCGCAAGGGGGTAGCCCACTTTAGCTCTAAACCTTCAATAAAAGACCAAAGATCGCCGAAACGTACATCTCGACCGGACCTGGCTGTGATTAAATCGAGCGCGGAGTGAAGGTATATCATCCTGGAAAACTGTAGCTCCGGCGATATGTCGCAATTTGGGAGGCTTGGTCTCGTATGGAACAGAAAGCGGCGACACGCCGGCTAACCGTTTTAGCCCAAGACCCCGACGTTACGGACAAAGGTGCGGCGCTGACCACGCGCGTTGTCGTACCGGCGGATACGTTGGCGCCCGGTCCGCGCAGCAGCCGTATCGAAATCGTTGATTATGATGCTTCGGCAGACCGTTTCTATGGTGCGTTCGACATAGATGAAGACGATGAACGGTTCGGCGCCGAACGCGACCTCGACCGATTGGTCGGCGACCCCGCGTTCCACGCTCAGAACGTGTACGGCATCGTTGCGTCGACGCTGTTCGAGTTCGAGCGCTCTCTTGGACGGCATCTTTCCTGGGGCTTCGGTCATAACAGTCATCAGCTCAAGGTATTTCCACATGCTTTCCTGGAGCCCAACGCGTTCTATTCGAAATACGACGAATGCCTCGCTTTCGGATACTTTCCAATCAGGGGGCCTAAAAGCGACAAGGTGTTTACCTGTCTGTCCCACGATATTGTCGCGCATGAAACCACACACGCGTTGATCGACGGGCTGCGCAATCAATTGATGCGACCGTCCTCGCACGATCAGGCGGCGTTTCATGAAGGTTTTGCGGACGTCATCGCGCTTCTCAAGATACTTAAAAACGAAGCTCTGGTGCAGTTCGCCGTTGGCAAACACCTCAATCCCACACCGGCGGGCACGATCTCTACCGATGAAGCCTTTAAGGCAATAAGGGAAGGCCGGTTTCTATTCGGATTGGCGCAACAAATGGGCCAAGCGCTCATCGGCATGGGCCGCGATGCGCTGCGTCGTTCGATTGAGTTGGCTCCATCTCCTGAGCATTATCATGGCGATTTGTTTCTGGAACCGCACGACCGTGGCGAAATCTTCGTTGCTGCCGTCATGCGCGCGTACCTAAGGGTTTGGGAAAGCAGACTCTCGGGCAAGATCAAACATGAAGGCGGTAAAGCCCAATCGACGCGGGTTTCGGCTTGGCGCGTGGCGGAGGAAGGCGCCAGGGCAGCCGCTCACCTATTAAATCTGATGATCCGGGCAATCGACTATTTGCCGCCGATTCATGTGGAATTCAGCGATTTTTTAAGCGCCGCGCTGACCGCCGATTGGCAGATCTGTCCAGATGATAATACGTACGGATACCGCAAGGCATTGACGCAATCCTTCGCGGAATACGGCATCAACCCGGCGGCAGCGGGGACGCAAGACGAGCCAGGCGTATGGGGGCTGGGGACGCACGAGCGTGAGATTAGCTACACCTCGGCAAATATGGACTCCACGCGCTGGAACCCCGAAAGCATGTTCAAACTCTTGTGGGAAAACTATGAAATCCTCGGCTTGAAACGAGATGTTTTCACACGGTTGAATTCGGTGCGTCCGGTATGGCGCGTCGGGCCCGAAGGATTCGTGCTTCGCGAAACCGTGGCTGAATACTATCAATTGCTGAAAAATGCCCGCAAAGCAGACTTGGAGAACCTTGGTATCAAGGGGCTCGATTTTATCTCCGGCGATCAGTCGGTCGACATCGTCGGCGGCGGGACCTTGATATTCGATGAATTCGGCCGTCTGAAATTCCATATCCACAACCGCATCGACAATTATGAGGAACAGGGAAAGCGGTTAAGGAGCTTATGGCAGCGAGGAGATTTGTGGGATCGAGAGGCGGAATTCGGCAGCTTCGCCGGTCTGCACAGCCGGCGTGCTTTCGGCGAGCCGCGCTATCGTCAGGAAGGTTGGGAATAATGACTGACACGCCCCGTTCGGCGACGTTGTTTACTTTCAATGTCGGATTTGGTGACTGTTTTCTGCTCCGGTTTCAGTATCCTGGTTCGATGCGGCGCCATGTCCTGGTGGACTTCGGCTCGACGCGCCAGCCTGAGTCCCGCCCTTCCAACTACCTGTCGCGTGTTGCAGCGCAAATAAAGGATCTGTGTGGCGGCAAGCTTGATGTCGTCGTCGCGACGCATCGTCACAAGGATCATATTTACGGCTTCAGAACGAATAAAAAGGGTGACGCGCCCGGAAACATCATCTCTTCCTGCAATCCGACCCTGGTGCTGCAATCCTGGACGGAGCATCCGGACGCACCAACAGACGCCACGGCAAGCCCTCATCAGCGAGCGTTCGCTAAAGCGTTGGTCAATATGAACACGTTTTCGAAAGCCATATATCGCCTCGCGAAGGCCGACGAAAAACGTCAGATGTTCGATAGCAACACACGCCAGGCGCTGTCGTTTTTGGGCGAGAACAACATTTCCAACAAGAGCGCGGTTAAGAACCTCATGTCCATGGGCGCAAACCATCGCTACGTCTGTTTCGGTCAGGACGCCGGCACGTCAGACATTTTGCCTGGCGTTGGGGTTGATGTTTTGGGGCCACCGACACTGGCGCAAAATGACAAAATCGCAAAGCAGCGCAGCCGACATGAGGAAGAGTACTGGCATTTACACGCGGCGGCAGCGGTTGCAGGCCTCACGGCCGAAGATAGCGATGCGCTTTTTCCTGGCACAGTTGCGGCCGAGTTGCCCCCCTGGGCGCGCTGGGGACGGACGCGACTCAGAAATATTCGGAGCGGCATGCTCATGCCGATTGTGCGCCGGCTCGATAAGCAGATGAATAATACCAGTTTGATTTTGCTGTTTTCGGTCGGCGGCAAATCCCTACTGTTTCCCGGCGACGCGCAGTGGGAGAACTGGTCGCACGCTCTGGATCAACCGGATGTTCGCGACAAGCTGAAGACCGTGGACCTATACAAGGTCGGGCACCACGGTAGCTTGAACGCGACGCCCAAGACACTATGGGAACTTTTCGAAAATCGCGGACCGGCAACCAAGCCCGATCGGCTGACGTCTGTCATGTCGACCAAGCATGGTGTGCGCGGTCATTCGAAGAAGACGGCCGTACCGAGAGCCACTCTCGTCGAGGCGTTGAAGTCGGATACAAACTACGAATCGTCAGAGAAAATCAAAATCAAGAGGGCGTCTACGGAATTTTATAGCAAAGTCGAGTTGAGTTTCGGCTGATCGGTAGCTGGCCGGTACCAGCTCGCCCAGCACGACAAAGCCGACAAGGACTGTACATTCGACGCAGTTTTCCAAAGATGCTTTTTGGAATTAATAGCCGCTCTGGCCTTGGAAGTCGTTTTGCATGCCTCCGTCGATCAGGGGCGCGATTGTGCCCTTTAACTGTTGACGAAGCCGGTAGATCGCTTGGCGCAATGATGCCCGCGCCCGTTTTCCGGAAAAATTTGCCAGAAAAGCTCATACCTCAGCGATTTCACGCATTTTTAACACTCGTTGGACGGCCCCCATCACGCTGGTGTGGGAAAAACCGCGCCACGAAAATCACGTCATATTACCAACGAGGATACTAGAATGAGTGTGTATCGCAGCAATTTGCCACAGTTGTCGGATGATATTTTCCTGACGGATGGCGGCATAGAGACAACGTTGATCTTTCATTATGGACTCGATCTGCCCCATTTTGCGGCATTCGACCTGTTCAAGGACGAGACCGGGCGCGATGCGTTGCGGCGGTACTTCCGCAGCTATCTAACTGTTGCCAACGAGAACGGCATTGGCATTGTTCTGGAGACGGCGACCTGGCGGGCCAGCGCGGATTGGGGCGACAAGCTCGGTTACTCCAGCACAGAACTCGCAGAAGCCAACCGGCAGTCCGTCGCCTTGCTGGACGCGCTACGCACCGAGAGTAGCGGCACCGCTCCCGTGGTTATCAGCGGCTGTATCGGACCGCGCGGGGATGGCTATGACCCGTCTGATGTTATGACCTCGACCGAGGCCGAGCGTTACCACAGGACCCAAATTCAGACCTTTGCCGATACCAGGGCCGATATGGTCACGGCGATCACGATGACCAATATTCCCGAAGCGATCGGTCTGACGCGGGCGGCGCAAGCCGTAGGGATACCGGCTGTAATTTCCTACACGGTCGAAACCGACGGCCGCCTGCCGACGGGTGAAACGCTGCAAGAGGGAATCGAGCAAGTTGATGCAGCAACGGAAAACGGCCCGGCCTACTTCATGATCAACTGCGCGCATCCGACACATTTCTCGCACGTGCTGGAAACCGATGCGCCGTGGGTCACTCGTCTGCAGGGACTGCGCGCCAACGCATCGGCCAAAAGCCATGCGGAGCTGGACGAGGCAGAAGAGCTTGATGAGGGCGATCCGCATGTCCTGGGCGGTGAATATGCCGCGCTACGGAACAAACTGCCCAATTTGGCAGTCCTCGGTGGATGCTGTGGGACGGATCACCGTCACATCGCGGCAATCACTACCGCCTGCCGGAAAGGCCAAGCCGTCGCCTGACGGAAGCGCGAGGAGCTTGGCCGGATACGCCAGGCTCCTCGATTGGCGGCACATCGAAAGTCAGCACGGTTCACTTCCGGCCAAACTCTAATCGAGCCATCCTGGTGTAAGTCCGAAACATATACAAAAGTCGGGCCAGCGGTCATCGACACACGTGCGGTCGGATTAATTGCGAACCGCGACGACGTTTAAGAGCGTTTCTTCGTGGGACGGAGCGGGCGGTCTGCCGAAAACTCTTTCGCGGATTCCCAAATCCGTGCGGCTCCACCACAAATAGGGGTAGGACACCGCATCGGGGGCAATCTTGAACCCGGCATTTTCGATGACGGAAAGATACTCGGATGCCGATTTCTGCACGTCCATGGGATGGCGAAACAACAGCCGAATGATCCACGAGTGAATGAAGGCGCGCGTCGATTCGGCGAAAAGCAGCAAGCCGCCGGGTTTTAGCACGCGATGAAATTCGTGAATCGCGCTCTGTTGGTCGACGAGATGATGAAACGTCTGATGACACAACAGCAGGTCGACCGACTGATCAGCCAGCGCGAGGCTGGCGCTCGTGCCCTGAATGAGTCTGACTTCGAGGCCCTGCCGCTTCGCTTCCTGTTTCGAGAGGCGTAGCATGTCCGTGTCGATATCGGCGCCGATAATGAGCTCCGGTGCAAAATGTTTGTTGAGGAGCTTAAACGACCGTCCCGATCCACAGCCAAGATCGACGATGACCGGATAGGACGCTTTGCGATTCCCAATAAGATTCTTGAGATCGTTGATCGCGAACTCGAGAACGTAGGTCTCCCATATATCGGTGCCCAGGAACCAAACGCCGAACCTTGACTCCGGTACATGCAGTAATCGGTCAACCGTCAGTGTACTGAGCATCGCTCAATTGATCGCAACTATTCCAGATCAGCTACCGTACCCCAAAGTAATACAAGTTCTCAGTTCTGTTGCAAGAGTGAGCTGAACAAACAATATCCCGGTCACGCAAAGTTCAGCACGGTATCGATCGCGGTGCCGTCTTGACACTTGTGGCAGTGGATTATTGCCGACACTCGCGTTCTCGGGCATTGTCGGGAATGCATCAAATCCAATCAAAGAAGAGAAGAACAAACCGATGACAGCAAGACAGGTTGCATTCGTCTCCTCTGCGGCCTTGGCGTTATTTGCGGCTCCGCCCGCGCACGCCTACCTGGACCCTGGTACCGGCAGCATGATACTGCAAGGGATCATCGGCGTGGTTGCTGGTGGCCTTGTCGTGCTGAAACTATATTGGAGCAAGGTTAAGCTCTTCTTCTCCGCGAAGAGTGCCACCGAACCGACTGAGGACGATCGCTCGGATCGGAATTGATGACGAACGTGCGGCGAGACGGCGCCTCATTTCGAGACCCTTCAGGCCAAGTTTACCGGACCGGTGACCGTGTCCTCCGGAGTGTCACAGAATTCGGTGCCGCGGATTATGAATTCGTTCGCGACAGCGGCCTCTTGACCGGGTTGGTTGCCGCCAAGCGGGTTATCGGCATTGAGGAGGTCACTCCCGATCTGCTCGATGATGTCGACGCAAAATATCTCTTGGAACATCCGGTACTGCCATTCATCTCGTATCCGTACGAGTGGTGTTTTTCGGCGCTCCGGGCCGCTGCTCTGCTGCAGCTCGATTTGCTGATGGAAGCTTTGGCGTATGATGTGACGCTGTCCGATGCGTCGGCGTACAACGTTCAGTTCCGCGGCCCGGCGCCGGTTTTCATCGATGCGCTTTCTTTCTGCCGCTATCAGGAAGGCGACTATTGGACCGCGCATCAACAATTTTGCATGCATTTTCTGAATCCTTTGTTGCTGACGGCGCTGCGTGGCGTTGGGTTCAACGCGTGGCTCCGCGGCAATTTAGAAGGGATTCGAGCTGATGAGCTGAACCAACTTCTTGCATGGCACCAAAAGCTGAACTGGCGAATCATGACCCACGTCGTGTTGCCAGTCCGATTTCAGGCGAATGCGCGGGGCGGTAGGAATGCCCGGATCGACCAGGTCAAAGAGCGCCGATTGCCGCGTGCGTCTTTCCGGCTCATGATCGATGGGCTTCGAAACTGGGTCGCGCGACTCACACCGGCTAAAAACATGCAAAGCGTTTGGCGCAATTACGCGTCGGACAACAGTTACGACTCCGATGCCGCAGAAGCGAAAGCCGATTTCACGCGTCGTTTTGCGGCTACCGTTAAACCGGAAATGCTTTGGGACATCGGATGCAATACGGGCGTGTATACGGAGATTGCCTTAAAGGCTGGTGCGCGGGAAGCTGTTGGTTTCGATACCGATATGGGCGCTATTGAAGGCGCCTTCGCGCGTGCGAACGAGAACGGTTTGCCGTTCCTTCCCCTGATCATGGACGCGGCCGATCCCAGTCCGGGCCGGGGATGGCGCGGTATCGAGCGCAAAAGTCTCGCAGATCGAGCGAACGCAAATGGCCTGCTTGCATATGCGGTTTTGCATCACCTCGTCATCGGGCGGAATATCCCGCTTCCCGAGGTTGTCGCGTGGCTCATCGGCTTGGCCCCGCAGGGTGTCATAGAATTCGTAGAAAAGGAGGATCCGATGGTTCGCGAGATGCTGCGAATCCGAGAAGACATCTTCGCGGACTATGATCGTGAATCCTTTCTATCCGATGTGCGGGCCCATGCGGAGATCGTCGAAACGAATGAGGTCATTGAAAACCGCCGCCTGCTTGTGTGGTACCGTCGGCAGGCTAATTGACTATCGAACACTATATGTCTCGCACTGGTGATCTTTGGTTTTTTGATTGCGCCATAATCGTCAGCAGGATCAGTGAAAAATCATAGAGTGATGTATTCAAAATCTAAGATACTGTACGATTTTGTTGCTTGTTTGCTGATTATTGTTTCGCATTTCGCGAACTACATAATATACGCCGAATACTCCAGATTTTTCCCCGATATTGCGCTCGTCGTCGGGATTTTATGTTCGGTGGCATTTGTTCTGACCATGCTGCTGCAAATCCCGTCATCAATTTTCCGCGCAGCGGTCTTTGCAATGCTTATCTCGATTGTTTTGGGCGATGCCGTATTCGAGTACGGCACGGTTGATTTGAGCATTCGGCTCGCCGCGATGTCCGCAACACTGCTCATCGCCGTGGCGTTGGCGTTTTTCTTGCGCGAACACACCAACAAGGTCCTGATCGGTGCGTTTCTAGCGATGCTCTTCTCAACGCTCGTCATCGGCAATCTTGAATCCGAGGGACAAGACGGACCGGTTGCGGCAACGCCCCGCACTTTGGGGGATGATCCGCCGATCATTCTTCACCTGATACTCGACGAGCATATGGGCCTGGGAGGTATGACGTCGCGGCTGCCGGGCGGTGAGGTTATTAGGGATGAGCTGCGCGATTTTTACACCCGCGCCGGGTTCCGTCTCTTCAGCCATGCGTACAGCCAATACTTCAAGACCCCGTCTTCCCTGGCGAGCGCGCTGAATTTCGACAGCACGGAAGATCCGGACACGCATCTTGTGAAGAAGCGGTACGGATTCGCAATCGATCGGAATACCTACTTAGAGAAAATTTCTAATCGCAAATATAATATGAAATTATATCAGTCTGGTTATTTCGATTTTTGCCGAAATTTGGAAATGAAAACAAATAAATGCGTTGTATATAAGCCAGATAATATTGATGAACTGGCGATAAAATCTCTTTCTGTATTTGAAAGAGTAAAATTTATTATCAATATGTACTATAGCTCTTTAGCATTGATAAAGGTCGTTAAGCTGCTAGCGGAGCCCATCAATCTCTGGCTGAGTCAGCGCGACATATTGCTACCGCGTCTCGGGTTGTGGCATGGCAGAGTTGGCCCGATAGCAATCGCACCGATCCTGCGGCGGATCAAGCGTGATATCGCTCTGGCGGAGAGTGGGACGTTGTTCTTCGCGCATCTGCTGACTCCTCACTATCCCTATGTTTACACGCCGACATGCGAAGTTCGATCGCCAATTTCGTCTTGGAGCCTGCGCTTGCGTAGTGATGGCGGCAATTCGGACGCGTCGCGGCGTCAACGCTATGTCGAATATTTCGACCAAATCCGCTGCACCATGCGTGAGCTGGAGGCTCTATTCGATGTGATGAAGCGAAATGGCACGTATGAGCGCGCGGTCATCGTCGTTCATGGTGACCATGGTTCCCGTATTAACGTGGTCGAACCGAATGCGGCAAACGCGTCGAAGATGACGGCCGATGATTATATCGATGGGTATTCGACGCTGTTCGCTTTAAAGGCGCCGGGTCTAACGCCGGGTGTCGATTCAAGGATGCTACCGCTCTCCCGGTTATTGGCATTCGCATTGGGGCGTGATGAGCGTTTCTTGTCCGATCCCGCGCGCGCTACCGTTTATCTTCCCGATGGTTCCGGCGGACGCATAGAAGTCCCTCTGCCCAGTTTTCCAGCTCAGCTGGATTAGTTCGTCCAACGGGGCGGGAGACCGGTGACGATCCTGCCCGCATGGCCCTGTCATATAATGATCGTTAGAGTTAAAGCGGATAAACTGGCTGTCTTTTTGTTCATACTTGCCTCTGGGGGGGACATATAATCTATATGTATTGAGACGAATGTCGCTGATCTTGGGATGTTGGTGTTGTTCGGTAGAACTATCTTTTTCCGCGTTAATTGGTTCATGTCACGTGCTATGCTAGAATATTGAGGTGCGGAGCATGGGGTCTGTTAGCGGCGCTGCGGCGCGCAAACAGGAGGGGACGACGGCAGACGATTCGCCTTGTAACAGGGTGAATTTAGTTGAACGACATGGAATCTGATCAGCAAATTACTCTTTCCGTACGCCGGTGGGCGGCATGGGCGCCTGGACTAACTGACCAGTCTTCATGGCATGCATGGTCGGAGGGCACGAGGGCTATTTGCGGACCCGTTGCGCCAGACGTTAAGTTTGTCGCACCCATGATGCGCCGGAGATTGAGCCGGCTCAGCCGCATGGCATTTCGCGTTGCCGCGGATTGTCTGTCGGAGGAGCAAGACGCCATCGCGTTTGTGTTCTGTTCGCGGTACGGCGAGTATCATCGAAGCTATGGAATCTTGGAGAACCTTGCGGCCGGCGAGCCTGCGTCGGCAGCGGCCTTCAGCATGTCCGTTCACAACACGGCGGCAAGCCTCTTCGCGATAGAAACACAAAATACGGCGCAAGCCACTGCGCTTTCCGGCGGCGAGGCGACTTTAGAGGCCGCCTTCCTCGAGGCGTGGAGCCTGATGAGCGATGGCGCCGCGCCGGCGGTGCTGGTCGTCTATCACGATGAGCCGTTGCCAGAGCTTTATCGGGATAGTGCTACGACGGTGCGGAACAGTGCCGCGTTTGCGATGTTGCTGCGGCCACCTGAATCTGGAGATGATGTACCTGAGTTGCAGCTTTCGTGGGGCCTGGCAAAAGAAAGCGCCGTTGCGAATTGCGACACGCCTGACCCTGCACTGGAAGTCTTGAGATTGTTGCTTCGGGGCGGCGATCCTGTGGTTCTCGATACCGGCCGGCTGATCTGGACGTGGAGTAGGAACGCTGCGGCAGCTTAACTATTATTGGCGGCTAATGGCCACGGGACTGAGTTTCTCGGTATTCGGCGCGGGAGCGCTGGTCATATCGCTTACCTTGTTCCCTGCGATTCATTTGGCATCGTTCGACCGCAGACGTGCGAATCTCGGTTGCCAATATGTCGTTCACCTGTCGTTTCGGTTCTTTATTTGGATGATGAAATCGCTGGGTATTCTGAGCTATGAAATTGTCGATGCCGAAAAACTTGCTCGCGATACCGGGAATCTGATCATCGCGAATCACCCGACACTGCTCGATGTCGTGTTTATTATTTCGATGCTACCAAGAACGCTATGCGTCGTTAAGAAAGCGGCATGGTCCAACCCTTTTCTCGCCGGTGTGATGTGGGCGACCGGCTACATACAGAGTGACGATCCGTTGCAGTTGATTGCGGAATGCGTTCAAAGCATTGAACAAGAAAACAATCTGCTGATCTTTCCCGAGGCGACTCGAACGGTCCCTGGCCAACCCCTGAAGCTCAAGCGCGGTGCGGCTTCGGTCATTGTGGAAAGTCAGAAATTGTTCATACCCTTGGTCATAACCTGCGAGCCGTCTACACTCACGAAGGCTGAAAAGTGGTTCGAAATACCGAGCCGGAAGATGCATTTTAAGATTACGGTTGGGGATAAAGTCGACCCTCAGCCGTTGCTCACCGAAGACGCTGGGCGTAGCAAGTCGAACCGCCGCGTAAATGAGGTGATACGAGAATTGTTTTCAATGGGTATTGAGAGACATGAGCGATCTGGTTGATGAATTGAAAACCCTGCTGATCGACACTTTGGATTTGGAGGAGATCGAGCCGCAGGATATCGATACCGACGCACCGCTTTTCGGTGATGGTCTCGGCCTGGATTCGATCGATGCCTTGGAACTCGGCGTGGCCATTCAAAAGCGCTATGGGCTAAAAATCGACACCGAGTCGGAGGATATCAGCAAATGGTTCTACTCCGTCGGATCACTGAGTGAATTTGTTGCTGCGGGCCGTCAAACATGACCGAGATAGATTCCAGTACGACAAAGGAAGAAATTCTTTCGCACATCAAGCATATCTTCATCGAGAATTTCGACCTTGAAGACGATGCGATCGTCGCTGATGCAAAACTCTACGACGACCTCGATATCGATAGTATCGATGCAGTCGATCTCATGGTCGCACTCAAGAAAAAGACGGGAAGAAAGCTCGATCCGGATGCGTTCAAGCAGGTTCGGACCGTTGGCGATGTGGTTGATGCCGTGCACGATCTTCTGATCCAATAGCGCGTTCCGTGATTCCCGCGCATATCGCCATTGCCGTTCTCGTCATCGCGTATCCGATTATTGTCTATTTCGGTCTTGAATTTTTCGAAGCCCGGCTGATCGCATTTGCCCTTGTTGCGATTGCTCTCCTGCGTTTGTTTCTTTCCAGACGGTTCGACGGGCTGGCGGCCCGAATGCCGCAGGCGAACCTCGTTGTTGCCGCCCTGTTGCTGGTCGGCGTTTCAGCGATGGCATTCAATTCGCCCACGCTTTTGCAGTACTACCCCGTGTGCATGAACGTTCTGATGTTCACATTGTTTTTGGTTTCCTTGGTTCGACCGCCGTCGATTATCGAACAGATTGCGCGTATAACAACGCCCGACCTGCCGGAAGCCGGCATCTCCTATACGCGCAAGGTAACGATGGTCTGGTGCGCATTCTTCATCGTGAACGGCGCTATTGCCCTGTACACGGTCTTGGGCACGAACATGGCGTTCTGGGCGCTCTACAACAGTGTCATTTCTTATTCCCTGATGGGTATTTTGTTCGCTGGAGAATATGCTGTTCGACGCGCCGTACAACGCAGTACAGCGCGGCATCAGGGCGCGAAAGGATGGTTTTAACGATCGGAACCCAAAACTTGATCGTAACAATCTACCGAGATGTGTTGCGGCCGGCTTGCGCTAAGCATCGACCGGGTGGTGGGGCCTGATGGAGCCTACCGCTATAGAAATTTCTCGGCTGCTCGTTGTTCCACGCGACAGCACCCTCACGGTCGCGACAGGAGTTGGTGAGTCACATGACTGGGGCGGATTTGCCCGCGACGTTGGCGGTTTGGCGGCGAGGCTGAAGCAAAGTGGCGGTCGTTGTTGGCTGATTGCGGACCGGGATGCATATGCGCTCGCTGTTGGTGTGTTCGCAGCGCTTCATGCCGGATGTCGGGCGGTGCTACCTGCCAATCTGCAGCAGGGCCATATCGCCGACCTCGCGGCAACGGTGGATGGGGTCATCTCCAGCGCAGACCGCCATGCAACAAACCCATTCGATAAGCTTCCCTCTGGCGATGTTCCGGGGCTGTCGGTGCTTGATGCGGGTCGTGCGGAGATCGTGTTGCATACCTCTGGCACCACTGGCGCTCCGGTTGCCGTACGCAAGCCTCTGTGGTGTCTCGAAGCGGAAATTGCCGCACTGACCGAGCGCTTCATGCCTCGCGCCGGCAATACCGTTGTGGCAACCGTCCCGCCTTATCATATTTATGGATTATTGTTTCGCGTGCTATGGCCGCTCGCGACGGAGCGGCCGTTCGCCAGTAACCTCATTTCCTACCCGGAGGAATTGCATGCGGCGGCGGAAAAGGACAACGGCTGCATGCTGGTTTCCAGTCCCGCATTTCTGAGGCGGGCGTTACCCGTGCTCGATTTGAACCGACTGAAAGAATCTCTTGGTCCTGTATTTTCCTCTGGCGGTCCGCTGCCGCCGTCGGTTGCAGCAGCGTACAACGCCATGCTTACCGAGTCGGTGGTCGAGGTCTATGGCAGTACTGAAACAGGCGGCATCGCTTGCCGGTCGGTCATGGACGCCGAGACGCTTGAACCATGGCGGCCCTTGCCCGGTGTCGAGATCGCGGTGGATGCGCAACAAAGCGTATTGATGGTGCGGTCGCAGTTTCTACCGGACAAGGATTGGCTTGTTACTAGTGACCGCGCGAGTTTGACGCCGGACGGATGCTTTATCCTGAATGGCCGTGCCGACCGCGTCGTTAAGTTGGAAGAGCAGCGCGTCTCCCTGTCGGAGATCGAGCGCCGGCTCGCGGACTGCCCCACCGTAGAAACAGCGCGCGTCGTTCAGCTTCCTGACGAAATGACAAAACGGCAGAGTCTCGCCGCGGTGATTGAACCCTCGGACCTCGGTTGGGATACATTAAAACAAGAAGGCAGGCGGACGCTGCGTGAGCAGCTTCTCGATGCGCTCAGACCCTATCTCGCCGCCATTGTACTGCCGCGAAAATGGCGGTTCGTGACGGGGCTGCCGGAGGACGAACGGGGCAAGACGAGCGATGCAGCTTTGGCAGCGCTCTTCGATGAGAATCTGGGGCGTCGCATCGATCCCGTCATTGTCAAACGCAAGGCGGAAGCGGACAGCCTTACCTTGGATCTGCATTTGCCGGAAGATTTGTTCTACTTCGCAGGCCACTTCCCTGAAGCTCCCATCCTGGCCGGTGTCGTGCAGATCGATTGGGCTATTGCGTTCGCCATGACGCATTTCGCGATACCGGAAGGGTTCCGGCGAATTGAAGCTTTGAAGTTCTTCAAGATTCTCCAGGCCGGGGACGATGTCACGCTCGCGCTCCGTTACGATCGGAAGAAGGCGAATCTGACGTTCCTATACAGCGCCTCTGAAACCAAGTTCTCATCCGGCCGCGTTGCCTTCGAAGCCGCATCATGACGTTCAGGGTCTGTATTGTGGTTCCAGTGTTCAATCACGGCTCGGGGGCAGCGGCGCTGGCAGAAAAACTGGCGAATACCGCGCTGCCGACAATCATGGTCGATGACGGGAGCGACGACACCTGCCGGGCGGTATTACAAGCGCTGTCTGTGCGGCATGATTGGCTGAAACTTCTAGAGCACACCGAAAATAGGGGAAAGGGCGCCGCGGTTCTCACCGGGTTGCGTGCCGCGCATGCGCAAGGGTTTTCCCACGCCGTGCAGATCGATGCCGACGGCCAGCACGATCCTGGTGATATTCCGCGATTTCTCGCATGCGCCGAAGCCAATCCAGATGCCGTGATCGCCGGCTGTCCCATGTTCGACAAGAGCGTGCCAAGAGGGCGGTTGGTTGCGCGCTATCTCACGCATGTCTGGGTGTGGATCGAAACCTTGTCGCTCACGATCCGGGATTCGATGTGTGGATTTCGTGTCTACCCTTTGGCACAGGTCGTACGCCTTGCCGATCGCGTTCGTCTTGGCCGCAGGATGGATTTCGATCCGGAAATCCTCGTCCGGCTTCATTGGGAGGGCGTTTCCATTCTCGCTTTTCCGACCAAAGTGACCTACCCGGCAGATGGCTCATCCCATTTCAAGCTATGGCGTGACAATTGCCTGATAAGCTGGATGCATACACGGCTATTTTTCGGGATGCTTTGGCGTGTGTTGAGTTTGCAGATTATCCGGTCCGGTGGAAACGCCCACTCGGGGAGGGCGGTTCGATGAGCACCGCCGCGGCTCGCGAACGAACGTCGCATTGGGCGCGCCTCGAAGAACGCGGCGTCTATATGGGACTTCGCACGATGCTCGCTGTCTATCGCATTCTTGGACGGCCGGCCTTTTTGCTTTTGCTCTACCCGGTCATTGCCTACTTTTTCGTTTTCGGGGCCACCGCGCGACGGGCGTCCCGTGCATTTTTGTCGCGGGTTCATACCGATCCTCCCAGTTGGTGTCAGTCGTTTCGTCATTTCCTCGAATTTGGCAATGCAGTTCTCGACAAGCTGGCGGCCTGGGCGGGTGAAATTCAAAACGACGATATTGTCTATGAAAACCGCGAAATATTTGAAGCGCTTCGCCGATCCGGGCGCGGTGGCCTGCTGATTGCATCGCATCTGGGCAATATGGAAGTGTGCCGGGCGCTCGGGCAACTCTCGCTGGGGCTCAAACTGAACGTTCTGGTCCACACCAAACACGCGCAAAATTTCAACCGTCTGCTTCGCAACGTCAGTCCGGAAGCGACGGTTTCACTGATACAGACGACGGAGGTCGATCCGGCCACTGCCATGCTGTTGCACGAGCGTGTCTCGCAAGGAGAGTTCGTCGTTATTGTCGGCGACCGCACACCGGTGACACAGTCTACGCGGATTGGGTGGGCGTCGTTTTTAGGAGAACCGGCACCGTTTCCCCAAGGGCCCTTCATTCTGGCGAACCTGTTGGAATGTCCCGTTCAGCTTATTTTCTGTCTCAAGAGGGCTGGTCGTTATCACATTATCTTTGAGGCGTTTGCCGATTTGATCAAAGTGCCACGCGCAAATCGAGCTGCGGTTTTGGACGGTTGGATATCGCGATATGCGGCCCGGTTGGAATACCATTGCGTTAGTGATCCCTATCAATGGTTCAATTTTTTTGACTTCTGGGGGCAGGCTGGCACAATGACGCCCGCTTCCCAATCAGAATCCACATTACAGGTCTGAAACTAATTGATTATTTTCGGAACACTAGCCCGTGCCTGACAGAAACGCAGTAGAAGCCCCAGGTTTGTTTACGTTGGGTGCGGACCTATTGTCGATTGAAAATGTTTTGTCGATTGCCTATGGCCGGATGCAGATTCAGATCAATCGAGACCCGGATTACGTGCGGCATATTCGGAGCGGAACGGCATTCCTGGACCGGCTGCTCGAAGAAGACGGCGTTATTTACGGTGTCACGACCGGGTATGGCGATTCATGCACTGTGGATATTCCGCGGGATCTAGTTGAGGAATTGCCACTGCATCTTCTGCGATTCCACGGCTGCGGTATGGGTGCATATCTTCCGCACGACATGGCCCGTGCTGTGATGCTCGTGCGGCTGGTGTCTCTGACGAAGGGATATTCCGGCGTCAGTTGGGAATTGCTCGAACGGTTGGAAACGTTTCTCAATGCGGACGTGGTTCCGTTGATCCCGGAAGAAGGGTCGGTCGGTGCGAGTGGCGACCTGACGCCGCTATCCTATGTGGCGGCGCTGCTGGTCGGCGAACGAGACGCGGTCTACCGAGATGAAACTTGTCCGGCAGTTGATATTCATCGTCAGCTGGGCCTGACACCGCTCAAGCTGCGCCCCAAAGAAGGGCTGGCCCTCATGAACGGCACAGCGGTGATGACGGCGCTGGCGTGCGATGCCTATGCGCGAGCCGAATATCTAACGCGCCTTTGCACGCGGCTGACCGCTCTGGCGAGCGTTGCCCTGGCGGGGAATCGCTACCATTTCGACGAGCGGCTCTTCGAACTCAAGCCGCACCCCGGTCAGGCCAAAATCGCCGGCTGGCTGCGTCAAGACTTGGATGTCGGTGACCCGCCGCGCAATTCGGACCGCCTGCAGGATCGCTACTCGATTAGGTGTGCGCCCCATGTCGTCGGGGTCTTGCGCGATAGCCTGCCCTGGATGCGCGGCTTTATCGAAACCGAACTGAACAGCACGAACGACAATCCCGTCATCGATGGTGCGGGCGAGCGTGTGCTGCATGGCGGGCACTTCTATGGCGGCCATATTGCTTTCGTAATGGACGGCATGAAGAACTGCGTGGCCAATCTGGCGGATCTCATGGACCGGCAACTGGCGTTGCTCGTCGACAACAAGTTCAACAATGGCTTGCCCGCCAACCTTTCGGGCGCGACGGTCGAGCGTTCGGCAATCAATCACGGTTTCAAGGCGGTTCAGATCGCGGTTTCGGCATGGACTGCCGAGGCCTTGAAGCAAACAATGCCCGCGAGTGTGTTTTCGCGCTCCACGGAATGCCACAACCAGGACAAGGTTAGCATGGGCACTATCGCCGCACGCGATTGTCTGCGCGTGCTCGAACTGACGGAACAGGTTGCCGCCGCGCATATGCTTGCGACCGTGCAAGCGGTCGCATTGCGGCAACGAAGTGGAACGGAATCCGATTCAACCGAGCCGAGGAACACCAGCGAAGAGTTGGCGCAATTTTCCGAATCGGTTCTTACGGACTTCGCCTTGCTTGAAGAGGACCGCCCGCTGGAGGCGGATCTGCGTCGTTTCGCTGACAGTATCCGAAATCGCCGCTGGGCTCTCTATGAGTAATCTGTCGCCAGACTTGCCGGCTGCGGAAGTCTTCGTCGAGATCCCGTTCCATGACGTCGACCTCATGGGGGTCGCCTGGCATGGCCATTATGCAAAGTATTGTGAGATCGCGCGTTGCGCACTGCTCGATAAGTTTTCCTACAACTACAAGGAAATGAAGGAGTCGGGCTATGCGTGGCCGGTTATCGAACTGAAATTGCGTTATGCGCATCCCGCGCGGCTGGGTCAGAAAATAAGGATCAAGGCGATGCTTCGGGAATACGAACTGCATCTCAAGATCGACTATCTGATCGCGGATGCGGAGACGGATGAGCGGTTGAGCAAGGGACACACGATCCAGGTCCCCGTAGATATGCGGACGCAGAAGATGTTGTTTGGCGCTCCCCCCATACTGTACGAGAAACTTGGTATCGGGACGTGACGCCTGTGTTTCGTGTCGTTCTGATTGCGATCTGGACATGGATGTCGCTTGCTTCGGCGGCGGTTGCCGATCCGCTTTCCAAAATCCAAGAGCGGCTGACCAACAATCCCATCGTCTGCGCGGTGTTCAGTCAAAGTAAATCGCTGCGGGCACTGACGCGTCCCCTCCTCTCCAGGGGAAAGTTCGTATTCGTTGCCGGAAAAGGCGTGCTTTGGCAGGTGCGTGAGCCCTTTCCTGCGCAGGTTC
Source organism: Alphaproteobacteria bacterium (assembly GCA_012103325.1). GTDB lineage: Bacteria > Pseudomonadota > Alphaproteobacteria > UBA8366. The sequence goes on along the minus strand of WLWY01000006.1, from coordinate 194,213 downwards.
TGGTGAAACGGGACGCATTGATAAAATGGAGTGATGATGGCAGGCCGCAGCGCGTGAGTTTTGGTCAAACGCCCATTTTTAAGGCGCTTTCCAACGTATTTTTGGCCACCTTCAGTGGCGACATAAACGGGCTGCGAGATACTTTTTTTATTAAGGCCGATGAGCTGTCTTCCCCGTGGCGGCTCACCTTGACTCCACGAAACCAAGCATTTGCCAAGATCATTACTGCGGTTCGCGTTACCGGTGACCGGTTTGTAAACGAGCTGGTGATCGAAGAGGCGCGTGGCGATAAAACGCACATTAAATTCAGCGGGGTGGACACGGAAACGTGCCAACTCGGCGAGGCAGAGAAAGGTTATCTTGCACACTAAAGCTCTGGCTTTCGTCTGGGTGCTCGGTATCTGTGCGCTATCGGGATGGCTGATTGCAGCCGCGCCGAATGGCACGGCGGTGAATGCCGATCTGATGGCCCTTCTTCCCAAAGCCGAGCGCGACCCTGTTGTTTACAGAGCGATAAATCTTGTGCAGAAACGTTTCGAGCGCCATATCGCCATGCTTGTCGGTGCGAATGACTTCGAGACGGCAAAAGCCGCTGCCAAGTACGTTTCCGAGCGGGTCATTGCCTCGCAACAACTTCGAAATCTGCGGGTGGATGATTACCAGGATCTGGTTCGGCGGGCGGCTTCCTTCTATTTTCCCCTCCGTTTTCAACTGCTCGGTACCGAGGCAAGAGACCAAGTGCGGGCAGGCGATACGGCTGACTTCGAACGCGCCGTACTCACGCGGTATTACAACCCCAAGACACCCGTTAATTCAGATCTGGTAGACAGTGATCCGTTGCTGCTGTTGCCGCACTTTCTGGAAGAGCGCGCGGCGGAAGCGGCGGGAAAGCCGGAGATCGAAGACGGCTACCTGACCGTAAAAACGAAAGACAAAACCTATATTGTTCTTATCGGTGAACTCTCGGGTACGCCTTTTGAATTCCCCCTTCAACAGCAACTGATGCCTCTGCTGGACGGTTTTAGAACCGAATTGCCGGCTCGATTTCACGGTGCGGATTTCCTCATGGCCGGTGTTTTGCCGCATGCCGCGGCAGGCACGGATAGCGCCATCAGTGAAATGTCGACAGTTGGATTGGGTTCGCTTTTGGCAATTGTTGCCCTGTTGATCGTTATTTTTCGTTCAGCGAAACCCTTTATCCTGACGCTGATTTCAATTGGTCTTGGGTGTCTGGGAGGGTTCGCCGCCTGTCTTGTGATTTTTGGGGAAGTGCATCTGCTGACGTTGGTATTTGGCGCCAGCCTGGTGGGCATATCGGTGGACTACTCCCTGCACTATTTTTGTGAACGGTTCCGTAAAACCGAAAACTGGTCGCCCGTATTGGCACTTCGTCATATTTTCCCGGGCATAACCCTCGGGCTCGTGACCAGTGTTATCGGATTCGTCGGGCTTTTTTTCGCACCGTTTCCTGGTATGCAGGGGATGGCGGTCTTCTCCAGCGTGGGCTTGTGCATCGCTTATGGGTGCGTCGCCATCTGTTATCCGCACTTCACCCAAGGAATGTCCAAGCCGACATTCGAGCGGCCGCTCGATTGGCTGAGCGCCTACGGTGCGCTATGGCGGGGTGAACGCGATTGGCGAACGTGGACCTTGGCTGCCGCTTTCTTGGTTTTCTCGGTTTTTGGCTGCTGGCGTCTGACCGCCAGCGACGATGTGCGGCTTTTGCAGGCGCCCAATCCCAGAGTCATGGCGGAGGAAACGCGGACGCGCGAACTGATCGGCCGGAATCTCGCGAGCCAGTTTTTCCTTGTCGAAGGGCGCGATGCGGCAGATTTTCTCGCCCGTGAGGAGCGCTTAACTGAAAAGCTGAGGACGTTGCAGGCAAGCGACAAACTCCTCGGTTATCTCGCCATCTCCGACTTTGTCGCTTCACCCGAGCGCCAACAGGAAAACCGCGCGCTATTGGCGCCCTTGATCGTGGGAGAACAGACCGCGTTGCGCCGTATTGCGCAACAAGTTGGCCTGCCGGATGTCACACGCGATGCTTATGCGTCCGCATTTCTGAATGCGGCCCGCGATGCGCCTGTGAGCCTCCAGCAGTGGCTCGCTCATCCGGTCTCGGAGCCCCATAGGCATTTGTGGCTTGGCAATAGTACGCGCGGCGTTATAGGAGTCGTCGGCCTTCGCGGTGTCTACGATCTGTCTGCGCATCAGGCGCTTGCCGAGGTGGACCCGCGTCTTCATTTTGTCGACCCGGCGGGTGAAATCTCCGGCCTCTTCCGCGAGTACCGTCACCAGACCATATGGCTGACGTTGATATCCTATGGCGTTGTGATGCTTCTCCTGATGTTGCGCTACGGCCTTGCCGGCGGCCTGACCGTCATGGCACCGCCGGTCATTGCCGCGATCGCGAGCTTGAGCGTGCTTGGGTTTCTCGGTGAGCCGATCAGTCTGTTCAACATCATGGCGTTGCTCCTGGTTCTTGGAATTGGCGTCGACTACGCGCTCTTCTTCAGAGAAACGGGACTAGACAATCCGGCGACGCTGCTCGCGATTGCCCTATCTTCGCTGACAACATTATTGGCGTTTGGTCTTCTCGCGCTTTCCGCGACGACGGCCATTCACGCGTTTGGCCAGACCATATTAGTCGGCATCCTTGTCGCTTTTTTGCTGTCACCCATGGCGGGATGGAACAATGGAACGTCTGACCTAAAGAGTGCGCAGACATGATGCGGTGGGGCTGGGTAATTATGCTATCCGTTGTGGCCTCGGCCTGTGCGGGCAGGCCGCCAGCGACGGCTACACCGGTGGAGCCTTTGCGCCTCTTTTCATTGGCACCGGCCAGTCTTGGGCGAAGCCTGTCGTTAAGCCAACTCGTTGTAGGCGAATACAAAGACCAGTCCTATAAAATGCGCTATGAGGTGGATATCACGCCCGAGCGTCTTGCAATGGTGGGTCTGTCGCCGCTGGGGATAACCCTGTTCTCGCTTGTTCAGGAACGGGACGAGATTTCGGTTGAGACATTTTTCAAGCAAGAGCCGAAATTCGATCCACGCTATACTCTTTTCGATTTGTACCTCACATACTGGCCGCCGGAAGTGTTGCGAACGGCGCTGGCATCCCGGCAAATGCGGTTCGAGGAAAGTGCGGATGGATTAACCAGGCATGTTCGGGGCCCGAAAGGAGACATCCTCGCGGAGGTCGTCTTTCCGCCGAAGGATGCAGCAAGAAGCGAGATCGTCATTCAACATTTCGATTTTCCATATCGGCTTCGTATCGTGACTCCGGGAACCGGGGGATCTCGATAGCAATGCGCGATCCGGTTTACCTCTCGGCGCTTGGAATTATGAGCGCGCTCGGCCGCGGCAAGGAACTGGTTCGGGAGAACCTTTTCGCCGGGAAACGCCCCGGCGTGGTTTCGCGGAGCGACCTTCTTGTTGATGGCGCACAGGTGTTCGTCGGTCAAGTCGAAGGCCCCTTACCTTCGGCGCCGGAATCCTTATCGGTTTACGCAAGCCGGAATATGGGGCTTGCCATCGCCGCCGTTGAAGAAATCCGCACCGAGATTGATGACGCTGTAATGCGTTACGGACCGAGCAGAATTGCCGTCGTTTTGGGGACCAGTACGTCGGGTATCGCTGAAGGCGAGATCGCTGTTGAACAGGCGCGGTTGAATGGGACATTACCGGCTGACTTCGACATGCGGAAGCAGGAGATTGGCAGCGTGGGTGAGGCGCTCGCGCGCTATTTGAAGCTGGCCGGTCCCGCGCTTTCTGTTTCGACGGCCTGCAGCTCCGGCGCGCAAGCGCTCGCTATGGGGCAACGTCTCATCCGAACGGGGTTGGCGGATGCGGCGCTCGCGGGCGGTGTCGACAGTCTGTGTCGTTTGACCGTCAACGGATTTCAGGCGCTTTCGGCACAGTCGGCAGGCATCTGCAATCCGTTTAGCCGCAACCGGGACGGCACGATGATCGGTGAGGGTGCGGCTATCTTTCTGATGGATAGACGCGAAGCGGAAGTCGCCATGTTTGGCGCCGGCGCTTCTTCGGATGCGTACAGCATGACGGCGCCGGAACCCGAAGGCCTTGGTGTCGAAGCGGCAATTCGGCGCGCGTTGGAAGTGGCTGGTCTCGAGCCGGGCGCCATCGACTATGTACAGCTGCACGGCACCGGGACGGTACATAACGATGCGATGGAAAGTAAGGTTGTCGCGCGGGTCTTTCACGCGGCCACACCGGTCAGTTCGTCCAAAGGGCAACTTGGCCATACTCTCGGCGCGGCGGGTGCGATGGGGGCGGCGCATTGCTGGCTTGCCGTAAAAGAGGACAATAAGGGCCGTTTTCTGCCTCCGCACCTATGGGACGATGCCGCGGATCCGGATCTGTTGTCTGATACGCTCGTCGCGGTCGGTGATCGGCTTGGCGAAACCGCGCGCGGCATCGTCATGAGCAACGCGATCGCCTTCGGCGGCAACAACGTTTCGTTGATCATTGGGCGAGCTTGAAGATGCCTTTGCCATGGCCTGTCGACAGCTTGTTGCCGCATAGCGGGGCAATGGTCTTGATCGGCGAGCCTGCTGCGTCGGGAGAAGGGTGGTCGGAAGCGACGGTGCGTGTCGCCGAGGACAGCTTATTCTATCGGCCGGGAAAAGGCGTGCCGTCGTGGGTCGGTGCGGAATACATGGCGCAAACGATCGCCCTTTATGCTGGTATTGGTGCACGCCAAGCTGGTAGAGATATTCAAATCGGGCTTCTGCTGGGATCTCGGCGATACAATGTAAGAACAGAGTATTTTCAATTGGGTAGTCATTTGCGCATCCACGTGAGTGAGGTTTGGCAAGACAGTCAAATGGCGGTCTTTGATTGCACTATCGAGGATCGGGAACGATTGGCTGAGGCCCAATTGAACGTTTTCCGCCCGGCCGATACCGCTACCTTTCTCGAAAGCTAGAGGAGCCTGTCTGAGCAATGGTTATGATCTGCACCCCGCTCTCAAGGGGTTGGGCTAGGATGGTGTCGCGTGGCGATGCCGGCGGCATCGCGAGTGGCGCCGGACGACGCCCCAACCCCTTGAGAGCGGGGCCCTTTGGGTCGAGCAGAGGAACGCGCGTGCCGCGTCGTAGATGCTTGACGATGCTGCCGGCATCGCCGGCGCACCCCCTCCTAACGCGCGTGTTCCTCTGCTCGATGCAGACCGCAACCATTGCTCAGACAGGCTCCTGAGTGGGCCACCACGTTTTAGTGACCGGCGCGAGCCGCGGAATTGGCCGGCATATCGCCATCGCACTGGCGCAGGCCGGTTTCGATATTGCCGTTCACTACAAATCACGTTCCGAAGCGGCTGCGGAGGTCGCGGAATCTATCGAGAAAACAGGTTCTCACGCACGCATATTGCAATTTGATATTGCCGATAGGATTGCGGCGGAGGCTGCTTTGGAAGCGGATATGGCGGAGAATGGGGCCTATTACGGTGTGGTGTGCAATGCGGGTATCCACAACGATAGTGCGTTTCCCGCCATGGAAGCCGAAGCTTGGGATAGCGTCATCCGCACGAACCTGGACGGCTTTTATAACGTACTGCATCCGGTTGTGATGCCCATGGTGCGGCTAAAGCAGGGAGGCCGGATCGTTGTCTTGTCTTCCGTTTCAGGCTTGATGGGAAACCGTGGGCAGGTCAACTATAGCGCGGCAAAAGGAGGACTTATCGCAGCGGCCAAAGCACTCGCTGTTGAATTGGCCAAGCGGCGCATCACCGTCAATTGCGTCGCACCAGGATTAATCGAGACCGAGATGACCGAAGAGTTAGATCAAGCGCAGGTGATGAGCATGATTCCCGCCCGGCGTTTCGGCCGGCCGGAAGAAGTCGCCAGTCTTGTCGCCTACCTATTCTCTTCAGATGCGGCATATATCACGCGCCAGGTCATCTCGGTGAATGGCGGGATGTTCTGATGAAGCGCGTCGCGGTGACCGGCATGGCGGGTTTGTCGCCGATCGGCCTCGATTGGCCGACCGTAGAGAAAAACCTGCGCGTGCGGCAGAGCGGCGTTCGCATTATGCCCGGTTGGGATATTGTTACCGATCTTAATACGCGGCTGGGAGCACCGCTGCCGGAATTCGATCTTCCTTCGCACTACACCCGCAAACGAACCCGTAGCATGGGGCGCCTCGGTATGTTGGCAACGCGTAGTGCGGAGCTTGCTTTGCAAGACGCGGGCTTGATCGATGATCCGGTTTTAAAGAGTGGTAAGACGGGCGTGGCTTATGGTTCGTCCTCGGGGTCACCGCCGGCGATCGGCGATATCGGTAAGATTATGCTGACGAACAACATGGATTCCATGAACGCCAACACGTACATCCAGATTATGCCGCATACGGCGGCGGTGAATGTTTCCGTTTTCTTTGGTATTTGCGGGCGCCTTATTCCGACGTCGACGGCTTGTACGTCTGGCAGTCTGGCAATTGGTTTCGCCTACGAAGCCATAAAGCACGGACAGCAAACCGTCATGGTGGCTGGGGGTGCGGAAGAAATCTCCGTTACGCAAGCCGCGGTGTTCGACACCCTGTTCGCGACGAGCACGATGAACGATGCACCGACATCGACGCCGAAGCCGTTCGATATCGATCGCGATGGAATGGTTGTCGGCGAAGGCGCCGGGACGTTCGTCTTGGAAGAGCTGGACTATGCGGTGGCGCGCGGGGCGACCATCCATGCCGAAGTCATTGGATTCGGAACGAACCCCGACGGCAACCACGTTACGCAGCCGGCTGCTGAAACAATGGCTGCCGCCATGCGCAGCGCTCTGGAAGACGCGGATATCTCATCCGGGGCGATCGGCTATGTGAATGCCCATGGTACGGCAACCGATCTCGGCGATGTCGCAGAGACGCAGGCAACGTTGACCGCCCTTAAACATTGCGTTCCGGTCAGTTCGTTGAAGAGCTACATGGGACATACGCTGGGCGCCTGTGGCAGCCTCGAGGCCTGGATGACAATCGAGATGCTCAAGCGTGACTGGTATGCGCCGACGATCAATTTATCGAACGTCGATCCGCGTTGCGCCGAGCTCGATTACATCGTCGGCGATGGCCGGGCTCAGCAATCCGAATATGTCATGAACAACAATTTCGCCTTTGGCGGCGTTAACACGTCGCTTGTTTTCCGTCGCTGGGGTTGAGCGCGACACCGACAGGCTTCCCCGCCTCGCTTCCATCGGGAGAGGCGCATCTCTGGCAATTGCCAACCTCTCCAACTTGTGTTGAACGGATGCGAACCGATGGCATCGCGCTTCTATCGCCTTCGGAAAGGCAGCGCTATGGCGATATGAAACACCCCACGCCAGCGGACCGATTTCTTTTGGGGCGTGTGCTGCTGCGCCGGGTCTTGGCGCAATATCTCGATACGGATCCGGCAGCGCTTTTGTTTCGCTTTAACGATAATGGCAAACCGGAACTCGCCAACCCGACATCATCCGGCGTCAGTTTCAGCCTTTCTCATTCGGGTAAGGATATTGTTCTTGCCGTGGCCCGCGCGGCGGCAATTGGCGTTGACCTCGAAGCCCTGGATCGCGCCGCGGCCGCATACAGAATTTCGCAGCGCTTCTTCTCGCTGCCCGAACGTCAACATATAGAGACGCTCGGAGAGGAAAGAACGACCCGCGCATTGTTCCTTTGGGCCTTAAAAGAAAGCATCGTCAAGGCAAGAGGCGACACTGTTTGGGACGGATTGGAAGGCATATCGCTCGTCATAGATGGAAATCGAATCGATTGGTTGCCGCCGACGGACATGGGCGAGGCTGCCTGGAAGTTAGCAGCCGGTGTGTTCTGCGAGAACTTCGTTCTTGCTCTGGCTGTTAATTTACCGAACAGCCAGGCAAGCAGGGAGCTTGGCGTCAGGGCTTATCGTTTTGGTCAAGATACAATTGAAGAGCTAAGTTTCGAACCAATTTCAAGAAACTAATTTTTTACATAGTTACTAGAAACGCATTGATTTTATCTTGAAGGCTCCTGATCCATTTATTGTATCTTCCGTGTATATTGCCGCCATTATGCCGAAATTTTGCACTGTTTACGTAGTTTATACTGTAGTTTTTGTTCGAGTATTTAATTCTTACCGTTGCGGTGCGGCCTTTCGACCCGTTGGTTGCCTCTATTGTACTGGAATCGATTTCCTTCATCTGCCAGGATTTGGCGACTAACCCGTTTACAATTGCCGTGCGCACTTGCGCATGCGATAGGTCCTTGCCGGATCCGGTAAAGATTTCTGCATTTTCGACGTTATAGATTGGTACGGTTCTGCATGCACCGAGCAGGAGCAGAACCGAAGCGAGAACAAGTAAACGACGCATGGGAATTTCCTCTTTAACCTTCGGATGCCGATGATAATTTCATTAGGTAACCAACCTATGCGCGGCTCTCATTAGTACAGATTGTTCAAGTGCCTCAAGAACCGACCGTTAGCAAATACGTTTCGATCTGCCGATTCAGGTTCTTTACGTATCTGTTGTAGCGCTTATGGATCACCTTCTCTCCCTCGTAGCGCGTCTCGAGTGATCCGGTGCCTTCCGATAATCGTTGGGACGAACCGTAAAGGATGCTGTAGGCGCTGGTATCGTATTCGATATTGACGACGGCGCTATGCCGTCCCCGCCGTATCGTGCCGCGAACCAGGCCTGGTTTTAACGGTTTCATCAGCCAACCCAGGCTGGCGCCCGCTTTGATTATGCGGTTCTCAACCTGGCTCAGCGTTAGGGGCGTTCCGGCCACCGGTACGGCTTGACTGTGCACTTCGTAGACAGGGCGGAGCCGCTCGCATGCCCCCAAAATAGTTAGGACAGCAACGGCAAGTGCTGCGTTTCTGACAAATCGAGACTTGATACGCATTAACTTGCAACTCCGAACGGCATGGCGGAGCCGGACAAGTCGGCTTGGACCACGGGCAAATATTATTTCATGAATTCTAATGCTGCGCATCCCGTTTCAGTAGTAACGCTGCATTTTGGTTTACACCCCTACCGGATAACTCCCGGTAGGAAGCGTTGACTCGATGGGTTGAATTATGTATTTAACTAAATGGATAATTATCTAAAAAGGAAAATACAAGAATGCATCCAGACTCGTTGAATGCTACTTTTTCGGCGCTGGCCGATCCGACCCGGCGAGCCGTGCTTGCCCGGCTGATGTCCGGCGAGGCGTCGGTGACTGAACTGGCCAAACCGCACGATATGAGCCTGCCGGCCTTCTCGAAGCATTTGAAGGTGCTCGAACGCGCCGGGCTGATCACGCGCAGCCGGGAGGCGCAATGGCGCCCCTGCCGGCTGGCCCCGGCGCCGCTGAAAAACGCGACCGACTGGCTCAACCAGTACCGCCGATTCTGGGAGGCGTCCTTCGACCGCATGGATGCCTATTTGCAGGAACTTCAGGAAGCCGAAAAGAAGGAGCCTTCCGATGAGTGTTGAAGATACGGCGGCGGCGTCGCACGAACTGACCATCACGCGCATCTTCGACGCCCCCCGCGACCTGGTGTTCGAGATGTGGTCCGATTCCGCGCATATGAAGAACTGGTTCGGGCCGACCGGCATGACGATCCTCGACGCCGGCACGGATTTCCGCGTTGGCGGCAAATGGTTCTCCCACCTCCGCACGGAGAGCGGCGGCGAACATAAGATGGGCGGCGTCTATCGGGAGATCGTTGTACTAGAACGCATCGTCTTTACCCATATTTGGGAGGGCACGGACGCCCATTCTGGCTTCGAGACGATCGTCACGGTCACGCTCAAGGATCTCGGCGGGAAAACCGAGCTGGTCTTCCATCAGGCCGCCTTCGAAACCGCAAGCGCTAGCGACTCCCATGAAGATGGTTGGAACAAATGCCTCGATCGCCTCGCGGCGGCCCTGGCCAAAATATAAAGGAAGAACGAGAGATGCAGAAGCAAGTGGTGACACGAGAAGAATGGCGTACGGCGCGGCTGGTGCTTTTGGCGAAGGAGCGGGAACTGACCCATCAGCAGGACCGGTTGAAAGCCGAGCGCCGTGCTATGCCCTGGGTGAAGATCGAGGAGGATTACGTCTTCGGCTCGACGGAGGGGGAAAAGTCCCTCGCCGACCTGTTCGACGGACGCAGTCAGCTCTTCGTCCAGCATTTCATGCTCACGCCGGGGAGCGCCCATATCTGTCACGGCTGTGCCGGCATGGCGGACGGTGTCGATTCCGCGCGACAGCATTTTGAACAGGCGGATCTGTCCTTTGCCGCGGTGTCCCGCGCGTCCGTCGAGGAGATCGAGGCGGCCAAGCGGCGCATGGGCTGGACCTTCCCATGGGTGTCGTCCGCCGGCAGCAGCTTCAATGCCGATTACGGCGTGTCCTTCACGCCGGAACAGGTCGCCACCGGCGACGTCGGCTACAATTTCGGCACCACGCGCTTTGCCATGGAGGATCTGCAGGGGATCAGCGTCTTCGCGAAGAACGGCGCCGGCGAGGTGTTTCATACCTACTCGGCTTATGCCCGCGGCGTCGAACCGGTCTTCACCTCGTTCGGCTTCCTCGACTTCGCGCCCAAAGGCCGCAATGAGGAGGGCGCGATGAGCTGGGTGAAATTGCACGACGAGTACGAAGCGTCGAAGGCTGCCACGTCTTGCTGCGCTCCCGATTTGTGACAAAGCCGTCGCCATGATTAACTGATATTCGTTGCATAGAATTTCAGGGAGAGTGGCGATGAGCGTGGCGACCCAGGCTTCCCCATCGGAGCAAATCCGGTCCAACCTGAAGCATCCGGTCTTGGACTGCGATGGGCACTACATCGAATTCATGCCGCACTATTTCGACTTCGTCGAGCAGGTCGGCGGGCTGTCGATGGTCGAGACGTTTCGTAAGAACCGGGTCGGCGAGACGCGGCTGAAACCGACGCCCTGGAACAATATGAACCGCGAGCAGCGCCAGCATCAGCTGCGCTGGCGCCGGCCGTTCCACGCGTTGCCGTCGAAGAATACGAAGGACCGGGCGACGGCGATGATCCCGCGCCTGCTGTATGAGCGCATGGACGAGATCGGGGTGGATTTCAGCATCCTCTACCCGACGGTCGGACTCGACATGCTGTTCATCAAGGACGATGAAATCCGTCAGGCGGCCTGCCGGGCGCTCAACGCGATGAACGCGGCAGTGTGGAAGGAATTCTCCGACCGCATGGCGCCCGTTGCCGCGATCCCGACGGTGACGCCGGAAGAAGGCATAGTGGAACTCGATTTTGCGGTGGGTGAGCTTGGTTTGAAGGGTGTGATGATCTCCGGCAATGTGCACCGGCACGTGCCGCAGATCGAGGAAGAAGCGCCGGAATGGAAGCGGCATGCCATGTGGTACGACCATATGGCAATGGACAGCAAATACAATTACGACCCATTCTGGGCGAAATGCGTCGAGCACAAGGTGGCGCCGACCGCACATGCCGGCCATCAAGGCATTGGCAGCTTCAAGTCGATTTCCAGCTACGTCTATAACCATATTGGCAGTTTCGCCGAGGCGAACCACGCCTTCTGCAAGGCGGTCTTCCTCGGCGGCGTCGCGAAGCGGTTTCCGGATCTCAAGTTCGGTTTCCTGGAAGGCGGTGTCGGTTGGGCGCTGAGCCTGCTCTCCGACATGATCGAGCATTGGGAGAAACGCAACAGGCATACGATCGGGAACTACGACCCGAAGGCGCTCGACGTCGAACAGCTCGCCGGTTATTTCCGGCAATATGGCGGCGACGCGATCAAGGGCCGGGAAGACAGTTTCGTCGAATATTTGGAAGAACTGCGGACCGATTTCGAGAACCCAGACGAACTCGATGAATTCGCCGCCTGCGGCTGCGAGACCAAGGACGATATCCGCGCCCAGTTCGGCAATTTCTTCTTTGGCTGCGAGGCGGACGACAAAATCAATTCCTTCGCCTTCCAGGGACCAAAGGAACGGCACCTGAACGCCATGTTCAGCTCCGACATCTCGCACTGGGACGTGCCCGATATTAGAGAATGCGTTTCGGAAGCGCATGAGCTGGTCGAGGGCGGGCATATGAGCGACGAGGATTTCGAGGATTTCATGTTCGTCAACCCGGCGCGCCTGCATGCGGGCATGAATCCGGATTTCTTCAAGGGCACGCGTGTCGAAGGCGAGATCGAAAAGCTGAAGGCCGCGGGCCGGCTGGGCTGAGGTTTGAGAGACCCCCGAGAGCAGGGCGATCCTATGCGTACCGCTATCAGCATAATCCCTTACCTGTCATCCCTGACAAGCGGCGCAGCCGCGCAGATCGGGGATCCATCTTGATGCCGAACGCGGCGTTTCCCTGGATCCCGGATCGGCGGCGCTCCGCGCCTTGTCCGGGATGACGGGTTTTATTGTTGGAAGGAAAAAGAACTTGAAGGACTTTATGGGAAAGACCGCCGTCATAACCGGGGCGGCGAGCGGGATCGGGCGTGCGGTGTCGCTTGCGTTCGCGGATCGCGGTGCAAAGCTGGTCATGGCGGACGTCGAAGCGGATGGGCTCGAAGCGGCGCGTCAGGAAGCCGAAGCGCGCGGCGCGGAAACGGTCGGCGTCGTGACGGACGTAACGCAACAGGCCTCGGTGGAAGCCCTGGCGGATGCAGCCTGGGCGCGGTTCGGCGCCGTTCATATTGTCCACAACAACGCCGGCGTCTTGATCCGGGCTCCCATGCTGGACGCCGCCGAAAAGGATTGGGAATGGATTCTGGCGGTCAATCTCTGGGGTGTCATCCATGGCGTCCGCGCCTTTGTGCCGCGTATGCTCGAAGCCGGCGAAGAAGGACACATCGTCAATACGGCGTCGGAAGCGGGGCATTTCGCCGGTGATGGCTACGGCGTCTACAACACCTCGAAATTCGCCGTGGTCGGCTTGACGGAAAGCCTCGCCCGCGAACTTCGCAACACGCCGCTCGGTGTTTCAATGCTGTGTCCGGGACAAGTCGAGACCGGGATCTTTACCAACACGAACCGACCCGCGTCGTTCCAAAGGAATGGCGACGACGTACCGGTGGAGCGCCGCGCCACCGATAACGCCATGGAACCTGCCGACGTTGCGGCAAAGGTTTTGGCGGCTGTCGAGGCTGGCGAACTCTATGTCTTCAGTCATGTGGACGAGGCCCGATCGCTGATCGAGAAGCGCCATGGGCGACTAATGCGGGGGCTCGGCAATTGAACGGACGACGATGAGCACGACCCGCGCTGTTGCCGAATTCGTTGCCGGTCTGACCTTCGATGACCTGACGCCGCACCTGATCCAGCGCACGAAGGACCATATTCTCGATCAGCTTGCCATCCAGATCGGCGTTTCGACCAAACCGTGGCTGAAGTTGGCGGTCGATTATGTGAAGAGTCAGGCGAACAATCCCGAAGCAAGCATCGCCGGTTCGTCGGACAAGGTCTCGGCGGAAAACGCGGCGTTCGCCAATGGCGCGTTCGGGCACGGGTTCGAGATGGATGACGTCTATTCACCCGCCCTGGCGCATCCCGGCCCGGTGGTTGTGCCGGCGGCCTTGGCCGTGGCGGAGCGTGACGGGCTCGGCGGTAAGGCGCTGATCGAGGCGGTGGTCGCGGGGTACGAGGTGATGGGACGCTGCGGCTACGCGCTGTCGCCGTCACAGCTCTATCGCGGTTTTCATCCGACGTCGGCGGCCGGGCCCCTGGGGTCGGTCGCAGCGGCCGGGAAGCTGATGGGGCTCGACGCGGATGCGATGGTGCATGCTATTGCGATCAGCGCGAGCTTCTGCAGCGGCGTAACGGAATGTTACAAATCCGGCGGCGAGGTAAAGCGCTATCATGGCGGCATCGCTGCGTCCGGCGGAATCCGTGCGGCGGCGCTGGCGCAACTTGGGTTGACCGGCCCGGCGACGATACTGGAAGGACCGCTCGGCATTCGCGCCATGAGCGATACCTACACGCCGGAGGTTATTACCGACGAGCTTGGTGAGCGCTTCGTCGTCGCCGATATCTGGACCAAGAAATACGCGGCCAACGGCATGATCCACGCACCGGCAGATGCCGTCGACATCATCCGCGCACGGCGACCCTTCGAAGCGGCGGATGTGAAGCGCATTACGGTGGGCGCCAATCAGCATGCGATCAACGAAGTCGGTTCGATTCGCAAGCCGAAGGATATCTTCGGCTTTCAGTTCAGCATGAACTACGCGCTCGCCCTACAGATCGTAAAACGCGGCAACAACTTCGACGCTTATACCGAGGCGAACCTGGGCGACCCGGAAATCGGCGCGTTCGCGGAGCGGATTTTTACGGAAACAGACAAGGAGGTCGATAGCTGGTTTCCGGAGAAAATTGGCGGCCGGGTGCGCGTAGAGTTCACCGACGGCAGTGTTGAAGAGGAACTGGTCGAGGATTGTCGCGGCACGCCGGGCAATCCAATGAGTGCCGAGGAACTCGAAGCCAAAGCGCGCGCCGTCGCCAGCATGTCGATGAGCGCGGACAGATTCGATCGCGTGATCGCCGCGGTGCGGTCGCTTGAGGGGATGGCGGACGTTCGGGAGTTGGGCGATGTGTTGCGGGGATGACGTTTGTTGAAACTGCGAACGTGACCGCCGACCACCCCCACCTTAGTCCTCCCCCCTCAAGGGGGAGGAGAATAACCTATTGATCTGTCCTAATTATCCCTTTCCCCCTTGTGGGGGAAGGCTAGGATGGGGCGTGAAACAGTGTCGGTGAAACTATTCCACAGAGTTCTCTAAACGGACGACGCCTCATCCACGATAACTTTGTCCGCCACCAGCGCGTCGATACGCTCGTCCGAATACCCCAGCAGGCCACCGAGCACGTCTCTCGTATGCTGTCCGACGGTCGGCGCGGCGGACGATACCACGCCGGGCGACCGGTTCGACTTGAATGGCGAGCCGAGAATTTTCACTTCACCGCTTTCGGGGTGCTGCAACGAGACGAGTATTTCCCGCTCCCAGGTGAAGGGGTTTTCCGCGACATCGTCCATGCCCTGAACCCGGCCCGCCGGGACCTTGCAAGCAAGGCAGTCCTCAACTGCCGTATCCACGGACCGGGCGGCCACCCACTCTTGCAGGGCGGCTTCGAGAGACGCTTCATGCGCCTTGCTGTCTTCCAGGGCGATCTGCCCTACGCCAAGCATGTCGCACAGCGCGTCGAGCTGTTTCTGCGTTTCGATTTCGACGGCAATCAGCCCGTCGGCTGCCGCGAATATATTCTGCGGCGCGACGGCGAAGTGCCGGTTGCCGTTGCGTTGCGGGCCCGCTTCCGTGTCGAGCAACGCCCAGCACTCCGAGGTTAGCCAGCCCTGGATATCGTGCATCGAGATATTGATGTGCTGGCCCCGGCCCGTGCGGCACTTATGGTGCAGGGCGGCAGTAATCGCCATGGCGCCGGCGGCCGAGCCCATATTGTCAGCGGCGGAAATGCCGATCTTAATCGGTGGCCCCTCTCGTGTTCCGGTCATCGCCATGACGCCGGCCATGCCTTGGATCACGGTGTCAAAAGCGCGGAGGTGCCGGTCCGGCCCGGTGTGACCGAAACCGGAAAGTGAGCAATAGATCAGGGCGGGGTTCACCGCGCGGATTGTTTCGTAGTCCAGGCCCCATTTTTGCATCGAGCCATAGGCGAAGTTCTCAATCAGCACATCGGCGGTCCGCAGCAGGTCAAACAACACAGCCTTGCCGTCCTTGGTGTTCGTGTCGACGGGTACGGACTTCTTATTCACATTATGGACGTGGAAGATGTAGCTGACATCGCCGACCTTGTAGGCGAATGTCCGCATCGACTCGCCCTTTAGCGGCTCGACCTTGATGATTTCCGCGCCGAGATTGGACAGGTAGCGGGCGCAGAGCGGTCCCGTCGTATAGGCACCCAACTCGACGACGCGTACGCCTTCCAGCGGCGCGCTCACGGCTCGATCTCCGCATGCCGACCGAGTGCCGGCGCGGCTGAATGCACCCGGCCTGGCGTTTCGCTCATCTTGAAGATAGAACCCGCCGTGCGGGCGGACCCGCCGAAGGTCTGCACCATCTCGCGGGCACGGAATTGCGGGTTTTCCATCAAAGTCGGCACGTCGTAGATCGGCCCGGCCGGCACGTTATGCTCGCGCAGCAGCGCAATCGCCTCGTCCGTCGTCTTGTCGGCGAGATAGTCGATGACCAGGCCGTCGACCAGAGGACGGCCAATCTCGGATACGCGCTCATCATTTTCGGCGAAACGCGGATCGTCGATCAGATCCGCCTTACCCATGAGCCGTAGGAAATCGTGCCATTGCCGGTCGTTGGCGACACAGACGATGACCCACCCGTCCTTGGTCGGGTAGTTGTCCCAGGGTGCGACCATCATGTGCTTGTTGCCCATCGGTCCCGGTGTTTTCCCCGACAGGAAATAGGCCGGCAGGAACGTGTAGAGCAGCGATACCGAGGCGTCGTACAGCGCCAAATCGATAATCGCCCCTTTGCCGGATTCTTCCTTGTCGTAGAGAGCGGAGAGAATGGCCGCGCCACCGAGCAGGGCGGCGTTGTGCGAGGCGAGTGGCGGACCCGCCCGGTGCGGTAACTCGCCCGGATGGCCGGTTGTCGCGACGATTCCCCCCATTGCCTGCGCGATCAACTCGCCGCCCGGCCGCCCGGCCAGCGCACCGCTGCGGCCGAAGGGCGAGAAGTGGCACGCCACCAAACTTGGATAGCGTGCTTCAACGTCATCATCCGTCAATTCGATGCCACGGTCGCCGAGCGTCGTTTGATCGGTCAGCAGGATGTCCGCTTTGCCGATGAGCGCGCGCAGAGCCGCGTCGTCCACGACGATGCTTTCCTTATTGGCGTTCAGGTTTTGGAACGTAGGGCTGGTGCCATCCGCCGCATTCGGTGGCTGGCGGCGCAGCCGGTCGCCTTCGGGCGGCTCCACCTTGATAACCCGCGCACCGAGTTCCGACAGCAGACGTCCGGCGATTGCGGCGGCACACCACCCTTCGGCCAGTTCGATGACGAGGGTGCCGTCGATACATCCGGTCGGATTCTGCGGCGCCGGTGCGATAAGTTTACTCCGCGGCCGGTACGACGGCTTCGGGTTGCCGCCATGCCGTCATCAAATCGTCCCGCTGGGTACTTACCTCGGCAAGATGACGTTCTTTGACGTGACCGTATCCACGAATGCCTTCCGGCAGGGAGGCGATCTGCATCGCCAGCGCATGGTTGTCGTGGTTCAGTCCCTCGACCACCTCACCGATCATGGATTTGTAGTCTTCGATCCAACCGCGCTCGGCGCGGCGCTCTTCGGAATAGCCGAAGATGTCGAATGCTGTGCCGCGCAGCCCTTTCATCTTCGCCAACAGCCGCATCACGGGAAGCATCCACGCGCCATAGGTCGTCTTGTCGCGCAATCCCGTTTCCGGATGACGTTTCGTCAGGAGCGGCGGTGCAAGGTGAAATTTCAGTTCGTAGTCGCCTTCGAACGCGCCAGTCAGCTGCTTCAGGAAGCGGCCATCGGTATACAGCCGTGCGACTTCATACTCGTCCTTATAGGCCATCAGCTTATAGGCGTAGCGCGCAACCGCGTCGGCGAGCCCGGTCATGCCGGGAGACTGCGTCTCCTCTGCTTGGCGCGCCTGCGATACCAGGTCGCGATAGCGTGCCGCATAGGCGGCATCCTGATAGGCGGTCAGTTCCTTGCTGCGATGTTCGACGATGGCGTCCAGCCCTTCCGGCATTTCCCGCGCGACCACCGCTCCGTCGGCGACTTCCGTGACCGCGTCCATATCGACCGCGGCCTTGCGGCCCCAGGCGAAGGCGTCCTTGTTCAGTGGCACAGCAACGCCGTTCAACTCGATCGCCTGTTCGATGGCGGTGGCGCCGATGGGTATCAGGCCAAGCTGATAGGCGTAGCCGAGCATGAACAGGTTGGAGGCGATGGAATCGCCCAGCAGGCGCGTTGCGAGTCGGGTCGCGTCGACGAACCGGACATGCGAGGCGGCGGCCTGTAGCCGGTCCGCGATCTGTTCGCCCGGGAACTTCAGGTCCGGGTCGCGGGTGAAGTGGCCCGTGATCTGCTCGTGGGTATTGACCAGGACATGGGTCTTGTCCTCCGCCATGACCGAAAGCGCCAGATCGTCGCCGGTGACCAGGCTGTCGCAACCCAGCACCAGGTCGGCGCCGCCGGCGTTGAGCTTGACCGCACCGATATCGTCCTCGTCGACGGCGAGCCGCAGATGGCTGGTGACGGCGCCGCCCTTCTGCGCCATGCCAAACTGATCGATCGACGAGAACACCTTGCCTTCGATATGCGCGCCCATCGTCAGCATGGCGCCGATGGTGACGACACCCGTGCCGCCGACACCGGCGATCAGGATGCTGTACGGTTTGCCGGCTTCCAGCGCCGGGCGCTGCGGTTCGGGCAGCAAGGCCAATTGCTCACGCGGTGCGGCTTCGAGTCGCCTGGGCTGTCCCCCCATCACGCTGACGAAGCTAGGGCAGAATCCCTCGGCGCAGGAATAGTCCTTGTTGCAGGCGGACTGGTCGATCTGCCGCTTGCGGCCGAACGTCGTATCCAGCGGGGTCACCGACAGGCAGTTCGATTTCGCGTTGCAGTCGCCGCAGCCTTCACAGACCAGATCGTTGATCAAGATGCGCCGCGGCGGATCGATCATCTTGCCGCGCTTGCGACGGCGGCGTTTCTCGGCGGCGCACGTCTGGTCGTAAATCATGACGGTCACGCCGGGGATCTCGCGCAATTCCTGCTGCACCCGGTCCAGTGCCTGCCGGTGCTCGATCTGCGTATTCGGCGGCAGGTTCGAATGCGGCGAGTATTTCTCCGGCTCGTCGCTTACCAGGACGACCTTCTGCACGCCTTCGGCGTGGACCTGCATGGCGACCGCATGGGGCGTCAAAGGGCCGTCGAGCGGCTGGCCGCCGGTCATCGCAACGGCGTCGTTGAACAGGATCTTGAAGGTGATGTTCGTCTCTGCCGCGACACAGGCACGGATCGCCAGCAAGCCGGAATGGTAGTAGGTGCCGTCTCCCATATTCTGGAAGATATGCTTGGTCTCGACGAACGGCGCCTGTCCGACCCAGTTCAATCCCTCACCGCCCATATGGCAGTGGGTCATGTTGTTGCGGTCCATATAGGTCGCCATGTAGTGGCACCCCACGCCGCCCATGGCGCGGCTACCGTCTGGCACGCGGGTCGAGGTGTTGTGCGGACAACCGGAGCAGAAATAGGGCAGGCGGTTGACGCTGAGCGGCTTACGGTCGCCGGTGGCTTTCGCCCGCGCTTCCAGGAACGAGACGCGGGCATCGATCCGGTCGCTGGTATGGAAATGGGCGAATCGTTTCGCCAGCACCCGCGTCACGTCGTCTGGCGAGTATTCCGGAAAAATCGGCAGGATTTCCTGACCGGTCTCGTCGGTGCGGCCGATGATGCGGGGCCGCCGCCCATCGGGTAGGCCGTACAGCGCGTCCTTGAGCTGCATCTCGGTCAGGCGATGTTTTTCCTCGACGACAAGGATTTCCTCCAGCCCATCGGCGAAGCTTCGGAACAGCTCGTCGTCCGCCGGGTAGGGCATGCCGATTTTCAGCACCGTGATGCCGAGATCCGCCGCCATCGCCCGGTCAATGCCGAGTTCTTGCAGGGCCTGGCGTACGTCGGTCCATGCTTTGCCCGTCGCGACGATGCCGTAGCGCGGCTTGCTGCTGCCATGGGTCACGCGGTTTATTTCGTTGGCACGGCCGAAGCCGATGGCGGCCGGGATCTTGTAGCGCTCGATGCGCCCTTCATATTCCTTCCAGGTATCGGGGAAGCGCAGGCCCATACCGTCGAACGGCATATCGACATCGTTCGGCGTCACGATGGACAGGCGTTGCGGGTCGCCGATGATGGAGGCTGTCGTATCGACCGTGTCGGGAATCAGCTTGAAGCCGACCCAACTGCCGGAAAAGCGCGACATCGCCCAGCCATACAGCGCGTAATCGACGACCTCCTGTACGTTGGCCGGATATAGCACCGGCATGCGCAGATCGGCGAACAGGGTTTCGTGCGCAGCCGGCGAATCCGTCGACGACAGCGGATGATCGTCGCCGACGACACACAGCACGCCGCCATTCGCCGCCGCACCCGCCGAATGCGCGTGTCGGATCGCATCGATGCTGCGGTCGATGCCGGGACCCTTGCCGTACCACATCGAGTAAACGCCATCATATTTCGCGTCGCCGAAGATGCCGACCTGCTGGGTGCCCCAGATCGCGGTGGCGGCGAGATCCTCGTTGACGGCGGGCAGGAAGTGAATGTCAGAGCTGGGCAGGAACCGGTTCGCAGCCCACAGCTCCTTGTCCAGATTGTGCATCGGCGAACCGCGGTAACCGGAAATGAAACACGCCGTCTTCAGCCCCGCCGCCTGGTCGCGTAGGTGCTGCATCATCGCTGCGCGCACCAACGCCTGCGTTCCCGTGATGTAAACCTGACCGTCCGTCAGCGCGTATTTGTCATCGAGCGATACCGTCTGCATACCCATGACCCCTGCCGTCCAACAACTGCTCGATTACGATGGTAACGGGCGGGACGGAAATTTCATAATCCATGGTTAATGGCGATCCATTGGTCCGGGCTGCGGCGATTTGCTACACTCGGCCAACCCACGGAGGAACAAGCAATGCACGACCTGGTCATTCGCGGCGGCACGATTGTCGACGGTACGGGCGCGGCAGCCTATTCGGGCGATGTGGCTGTTAAGGACGGGGTCATTACGGCGGTCGGCGGCAAGGTTGGGCCGGGACAGCGGGAAATCGACGCTGGTGGGGCGCTGGTACAGCCGGGCTGGGTAGATGTCCACACCCATTATGATGGGCAGGTCACCTGGGATCCGCTGATCGGGCCGTCCTGCTGGCATGGCGTGACGACCATCGTTATGGGCAATTGCGGTGTCGGCTTCGCGCCGGTGCGCCCGGACATGCATGACGATCTCATCGAACTGATGGAAGGCGTCGAGGACATTCCCGGTGCGGCGCTGCATGAAGGCGTCGACTGGCGCTGGGAGAGCTTCCCGGAATTCATGGATGCGCTGGGCGAGATGAACCATGCGCTCGATATCGGCGTGCAGGTACCGCACAATCCGGTGCGCGCCTACGTGATGGGCGCGGCGGCGTCGGGCGAGCGGCCGGCGACCGAAGACGAGATGGCGCAGATGGCGACGCTGGTCGAGGAAGGGCTCGCAGCCGGCGGGCTCGGCTTCACCACGTCACGGACGAAGTTTCACCGCACCTCGAAAAACGAACACGTGCCGAGCCACTTCGCCAATCTGCAGGAATTGCGCACCATCACCCAGGCGATGAAGCGGCGCGGCGAAGGCCTGATCGGCGTGTTGAGCGATTTCGACGAGCCGGAGGAGGATATGGCCGGGCTGCGTCAGCTGGCGGCAGAGTCAGGGCGGCCGCTCTATTACCTGTTGGTGCAGTTCGACGAGCGGCCCGACAAGTGGCGCAAACTACTGGAACTGTCGCGCCCGAATGGCGATGGCGCGCTGATTCGCCCGCAGGTCTGCCCGCGTCCCGTCGGGTTCTTTCTTGGGCTCGAATGCTCGCTGCATCCGTTCATGAGCAAGGCGGCGTACAAGGAGATCAAGGATCTGTCGCTGGCCGACCGCGTGGCGCGGATGCGCGACCCGGCGTTCAAGCAGCGCGTGATTTCCGAGGCCCGGCAGCATCGTTCGAACATCATGCAGGAAGTCACGGCTGGCTTCGGCAAGATGTTCCGCCTCGGCGATCCACCCAATTACGAACCCTCGGAAGATCAGAGCATCGCGGCCATGGCAGCGCGCGAAGGCCGCACGCCGGAAGATCTCGCCTACGACATTTTGTTGGAACGCGCCGGTAAGGAGCTGATCTTCCTGCCCTTTACCAACTACACCTCACGCAACCACGACACCATCCGCGAGATGATGACGGACGAGCAGGCGCTGTTCGGTCTCGGCGACGGCGGCGCGCATTGCGGCCTGATCTGTGATGCCAGCATTCCGACCTACCTGCTGACCCACTGGGTGCGCGACCGGTCGCGCGGCGACAGGCTGCCACTGGAATGGATCGTCAAACGGCAGACCAAGGAGAACGCCGAATTCTTCGGATTGCATGACCGTGGCCTGCTGGCCGAGGGCATGAAGGCGGACATCAACGTCATCGACTTCGACGGGCTGCAGTTGCGCCCGCCGCATATCGTGCGCGATCTGCCGGCCGGCGGCCGCCGTCTCATTCAGGAGGCACAGGGTTATATCGCAACCGTGCAAAGCGGTGCGGTGACGTTCGAGAATAGCGAACACACCGGCGCACTGCCGGGCGGCGTGATCCGCGGACGCCAGAAGGGACCGCAGACGGCTTAACCGGACCCCGTGATCTCGGCCACGGCCTTGTCCCACGGCTGATTCAGCAATCCGGCGTCCAACGCGATGGCCTGACGCGCAACGCCGCCGAGCGCCGGATAGACTGGGTCGCAGATGCCGTCGATCTTTTCCAGAATCTCCTCCCGCGCGAACGGGCGGTCGGGCCCGCCCCGGGCGCTGAGACACTCGGACTCGACTTTCGTACCGTCCTGAAGCGTCAGTCCGATGCGCGACGGCCGGTCGTTCGGCCAATCGGGAAGCGCTTCGAAGGGCAATATCTCGACCTTGTGGCGTAGCGCGTTGATATCTGGGTCATCGAGCCGGTGTGCAGCAAAGGAGTCTGCCCCCGCATGCCCCAGCACCGCGACGGCGGCTGCCGCGTGGGGCAGCGAAAACTTTGCGCCGAGCGTGGTCTCCGGTCGGGTTCCGTCCAGTTTCTGCGCGCGCGGATGAGTTTCGATGGTGATGCGGGCGATATTTTCGGGTGACACAGCATCGCCGAACTTTTGCCGTAAGTCGAGCATGGTTTCCACGGAGCTATGGAGAAATTGGCAACAGGCGTGCAGTTTCTGGAAATTCTGCGTGATCGCCCAAATGCCGCCGAGGCCTTGCGTCATTTCCGTAGGCTTGCAGTCGGCGCCAAAGCCGGTGGCGAACACATCGTAGGGCGAGCCTGCGAGCCCGGTAATGCCGCAATCCGCCCAGTCGGCTGCGCGCATGCCGTTGCCGGCGCCGAGGGCAGGCCAGACATTGCGCACCAACGCCCCGGCGCCGGTGTGACTGGACGGTCCTGGCGCGACACAGGTCGTGGCGTTGGTGAGGGCCGCGCGCAGTGTCTCACTGGACAATCCGCGGGCCAGACCCGTCGCGGCCGCGGCACCGATTGCGGAGTACGCGGCGTGCGGATGAAAGGTTTGTGTGATTGTTGGGAAGGTACGGGCAAACCGGGTTACGACTTCGTACGCGACGACCAGTGACCGGATCACCTGATTTGCGGGCAAGGCAGTGGCTTCGGCTTCCGCCAGCAAGGCCGGCAGGATATAGATGCCGGCGTGGCAACTGGTGACGCGGTAGCCTTCGTCCAGTTCGCACCAGTCGCTGGCGGCGCCGTTCGCAATGGCTGCCGAATACCGGTCGGTGCGCGTCCGCCCACCCCGGAAGACAGTCGCTTCTTCCACGGCGCGGTGCGTTAGCAAACCATCCTGCAGGCGCGCGAGTTCTGGTTCCGCGCGCGCGGCGACCATCGCGCCGATATCGTCGAACAGCACCAAGGCAGCGCTGGCCGAAACGTCCGGCGGGATATCGTCGAACGAAATCCCGGTCGCCCATTCCGTAAGCTGTTCAAGTCCGGTGGCAACGGCTTGCCGTTCTTCCGGGCCGTCTTGCAGATCAAGCATTGTGACTCTTCTCGATTTTCATGGCGATATGTTCGCCGGCCGTGATGGCAGGATAGCGGGGCGAGTCGCCCGTTTCGAGGCAGGTCGGGAAACACTCGATCTTGGCATCGTAATTGGGATGCATGAAATAGCCGATCGATTGCCGCCGGCTCATCGCGTCGGCGAGATCCGGTGGGTTCACCACGCGGTGCAAGGTCGAGCGCCAGCGGTCGTTGGTCCACCGCGCCATCATGTCGCCGAGATTGACGACGAGTTCGTGCGGCGCGGCCTGTACACCGGCCCAGCTGCCATCCGGCATGTTCACCTCGAGACCGCCCGTCGCCTCCGTCATGGCGAGGATGGTCATCGCGCCGAAATCCGTGTGCGCGCCGGTGCGCAGCTGGTTCGGCAGCGGCGGTTCGGTGAGTGCGGGGTAGTGATGGCAGCTCAGGATCGAGAAATGCCGGTCGATCTTGTCGGCGAAATGATCCTCCGGCATATCGAGCGCCAGCGCGAAGATGCGCAACAGGTCCGCCGAAAGCCGCTCGAAGCCGCGGTATATCGCGATAGCCGCGTCGTCGACGCCTTGCGGTTCTGTTGGGATCGTATTCGGCCAATAGGCGGGCTGCGCCTCGGCCAACGCCTCATAATGCGCCCGCTGGTCGTCGATCGGCCCAAGGAAGACGGTCTCGCGCAGGTCGAGCGGGACATTGGCGTCCATGGTATGCGCTAGCCCCCGCGTTTCGAAGGCGTGGTAACCGCGCTGCTTCGACGGGCCGGTCGGATGCCATTTGTTCTTTGTCTCCTGCGGCAAATCGAAGAAATTCCGGGTCAGGGTGAAAGCGCGCGCCAGATCGTCGGTCGAAAGGCCATGTCCGGCAATCACGAGGAACCCAATGTCGCGGCAGGCGCTGCGCACAGCATCGACGACCGCCCGCTTGCCCTCCGGATCGCCAGACAGGAAGGGCGCGATATCGATGGCGGGGACCTGCAGAGTGGGTTTTGCCATAATGGTTGATCCTACTCGGTGACGTTTGACAGTCGGGCATTAACGAGCCGGTCGTAGGGCGGATCGGACTCGATCAAGCCGCCGGATACCAGCGCGGCCTTCAGCCGGGTGAAGGCCGCTGGGGGGAGGGCCGGGCTGCGGGCCCACAATCTGGAATCGCGATATCCCTTGATCATGCGCGCGAGGTGGTCCGGGGCAATCTCGGGAAAGAATCCGCCGATGGCTCTCGCGATTTCGACCGGCGTTTCGTCGTGCAGAGCCACCTGCGCGCGGGCAATCCCGCGCACGAGCGCTTCGCAGATCTTGCGGTTGCGCCGCGCGAAGGTCCGCGTCGTGTAGAAACTGGTGTAGGCAATATCGCCGCGAGTGGCGAAGCGGTGCCAGATATGCCCTGCGCCGGATCTGACCAACGCGTCGGCGTAGGGCTCGAATACCTGTATTACGTCAAGCTGGCCTCTTTTGAAGGCCGCCACGTTTTTCGCCATCGGCCGGTCTTTCATGCGCCGCAGGTTGTCGAGATCGATCCCAGCGCGGGCGAGGTCGTCTTGAAACGTCAGCCAGGGTGTCGGCGCTTCAATCGCAACAGCGATGCGCTGACCGATTAAGTCGGCGAGCTGGAAGCGGCGCTTGCGCGTTCGCCCCACGAGAATGAAGGGGTCGCGTGCGACGACCTGGCCGAAACAGACGAGCGGGCTTTTCGGATCGGCGTCGTGATGCATCATGACCCGCATCGGTCCGCCCCAGGACACGTCTGCGTGCCCGTCGAGCAGAGCCGTTGCGGTCTGCGACATGGCCGGCGACGTCACGACGGAAACATCGATACCTTCCCGCGCCCAGTCGCCGCGCGCAATCGCGAGGTAGAACGGCACATAGGGAACCGCGCGCAAATTTTCATACAAGGTGATGGATCGGGCCATAGATTACCGCGCTTTCGTCGCCTTCTCCGCTAGCCTAAGCTCTAACGTGTATCCAAGGCAAAGGGAGCTGTGGCATGAGTAAAATCGGGATTGCGTTCTCCGGTGGTCCCAATCCGGCGGAGATCGTCGATCTCGCCGTCCTCGCAGAATCGCTTGGCTACGAGTCGGCCTGGGTCGCGGAAGGGCATGGCGGCGATCAATTTGCGACCTTGTCCGGCTGTGCGATGCGCACTTCGACCATTCAGCTCGGCACGGCGATCACCAGTATCTATGTGCGCTCGATCCCGACCATCGCGATGGCGGCGGCCTCGGTGGACGATCTGTCCGAGGGCCGGTTCATCTTGGGGATCGGTTCGAGCCACAAGGTTCAGGTCGAGCCGGAACACGGCGTGCCGTACAGCAAGCCGCTGACCAAGACTCGCGAGAGTGTCGAGATTATCCGCAACCTGTTGCGCGACGGTGCAGTGCAGTATGACGGTGAGTCCGTGAAGATTGAAAACTTCGACCTGTGGTTCACGCCGCGCCGCGCCGACTTGCCGATCTATGTCGCGGCCGTATTTCCGAAGATGACCGCGCTCTGCGGTGAGGTGGCGGACGGCATCATCCTGACCCGCAGCACCCTCAAGACAGGCGCCTGGGTGAAGGAAAAAATAGCCGAAGGCGCGAAGCAGGCGGGCCGCGACCCGACGCAGGTCGCCATCACGTCGCTTTTGCCGACCTCGATCGCCGACACGCGCGCGGAAGCGCTCGACGCGATGCGGCCGGGATTGGCCTTCTATGCAGGCTTCTTTCCCCGCTACAACAAGCTAATCGCCGAGCACGGTTTCGCCGACGAAGCGGCCGCCATCGCCGAAGCCTGGGCGCGCGACGACCGCAAGGCAGCCATCGGCCTCGTCACCGATGCGATGGTCGATGCTACCGGCGTCGCCGGAACGCCCGAAGAGTGCCGGGCGCGGATCGAAGAATACCGGGAGTCCGGTATCGATCTCCCGATCATCAGTCCGTTCGCACGGGGGCCGGGCGCGAAAGCGACGTTCGAAGCCGCGATCAGGGCCTGCGCGCCACGCTGACAGTTAGACTGTCGGGCTTGTTCAAGTTTGGATTGAATATAGATGTGGTTATGTACGACACTCGTGCAGGGTGAAAACAAAGACACAGGGGCTAGGAAATGAAAGTCAGATCAAAACTACTAGGCGCATTGTTCAGCGTCGTGGCTGTCGTGATGGCAGCGAGTGCGGCCAGTGCCGCTGAGTTCAATTTACGGTGGGGCCACTATCTCGGTAAAGGGCCGTTCCTCGACGTCGAGATGGATTTCGCGAAGAAGATTGAGGAACGCACCAATGGCCGGGTGAAGATCAATATCACGTTTGCCGGCGGACTTGGGAAAGGCAACGAAATACTCACCCTGGCAGGACGCGGTGCTATCGATATGGCGTCCGTAGCGCCGGGCTATTACGCCGAGCAATTGTTGTACTGGAAAGCCTTCCAGATGCCGTTCGTTTTCAGTTCGCCGGAACAGGCGATGAATGTTCTCTCGACGTCGCTGAAGGAGTTCCCGGTCTATCTACAGGAAATGGATAAGATGAATGTCGTCTATCTGTTTCAGCAGCCGCTTGGCGTTTATTTCCTGACGGGACCGTCGCCGAGTTGCGACACCGTGGCAGGTCTAAAAGGGAAAAAGATCCGCAGTTTCGGCGGCGATGTGCCCAAGGCGCATGCCGCGATTGGCGCCGTGCCCGTGAGCGTTTCGCCGGTACAAGTGTATGAAGCGCTGCAGCGCGGTACGATCGATTACTCGTTCCTGAACGCCGGCAACATTCAGCAGTACAAGCTCTACGAACCGGGCAAGTATAGCTGCGGCCCGGTCATGGCGATTACCGGCCATAACATCGTGGTTGGGAAACGGACCTGGGCCAAGCTGCCG
This sequence comes from Alphaproteobacteria bacterium, assembly GCA_012103325.1. Taxonomy (GTDB): domain Bacteria; phylum Pseudomonadota; class Alphaproteobacteria; order UBA8366. Next base: position 166,640 of record WLWY01000006.1, on the reverse strand, counting down.
AAAGATATCCAGGACATCTTCATGGATCAGGCGAAAAAGTCCCAGCAGCGATATATTGCGTGGCTGACGGATTTCGAGGCGAACGCCGTGAAGGGCATCACTGATGCCGGCGGTGTTGTTAAAGATCTCCCAGCCTCGGAGCTGGCAAAGTGGAAAGCTGCCGCGCCGGATGTTCTGGCGAACTGGGAAAAGGACATGGAGAAGCGGGGCCAGGGCGAGATGGCTAAGAAGGTCGCCCAGCGTTGGCGTGAACTGACCAAATAGCGTTTCTTTTGTTTGCAATAACGCGCCGCCTTCGTTCGTCCGTAGGGACGGCGAGGGCGGCGTTCTTCTTTATCTGAAACTTGGATGCAGGTTTGATGGAACGCGCTAGTGCCATGCTTGAGCGTCTTGCGCTGGCCGTGCTGCTGGTCGGCGGCGTCGGTATGCTCATTTCGATGTTTCTCGGCACCGGCGACGTAGTCGGCACGCAGTTCTTTGGATTTCCCCTGCACGGCGCGAAGGAGATCACCGAAAGCACGATGGTCTTGATCGTCTTCGGCGCGCTCGCCTATGCGCAGATTCGCCGGGCGCATATCCGCGTCGAGCTGATTCATTCACATATGACACCGCGCATACAGGCGGCGATGGATGTTGTCGCCGACATTGCCGCGCTGATCTTCTTCGGATTCCTGGTCTGGCAATGCACGCTGGAAGCGATGTTGAGCTGGCAGATCGGTGAAGCGGCGGACGGGCTGTTGCGCTTTCCGCTCTATCCCGCGCGCTGGATTTTGGTGACCGGGACGGTGATGCTGATTTTGCGGTTGATCCTGGATTTGATCATTGACATTCGGCGCGTCGGGTCCGGTGAGGAGATCGAAATTCCGGGCGCTGAAACCCTGATTCCCGAATTGAAAGGTCTACAAGACGACAAAGAGCGGCAGGGCTAAGAGGTATGGTCGAACCCGCCACAGCTGGCATCATTGTCGTCGTGCTCCTGTTTGCGTCGCTTGCTGTGGGCGTTCATATCGGGGTGGCGCTGGGGCTGGGCGGCCTGCTCGGCATGTATCTGGCGATTGGGCCGGATGCGGCGCTGGGCCAGATCGCGACTATTCCCTTCAGCACGACCAACTCCTTTACACTCGCCGTCATCCCGCTGTTCATTCTCATGGGCTCGCTGGCGACACAGGCAAGCCTGACGACGGATCTCTATCGCGCCGCCTATAGCTGGCTCGGGCGGCTGCACGGCGGGCTGGCGATGGCGACGACCTTGGCCTCCGCCGCGTTCGGTGCCGCCTGTGGTTCAACGGTCGTGAACGCGGCGGTCTTCACCCGCATGGCGCTGCCGGAGATGACCAAATTCGGTTACGACAAGCGGCTGAGCGCCGGCTGCATCGCCGCATCGGGGACCTTGGCATCCTTGATTCCGCCCAGCATCCTGATGGTGGTCTACGCCGTCATCACCGAACAGTCCGTCGGCAAACTGCTCATCGCGGGCTTCATCCCTGGCGTGCTGTCCGCCGCAATTTATATGCTTGGCATCTATGTCCGAGCGCGCCGCAATCCTTCGATCGCGCCAATGTCCGATGTCCAGATTTCCTGGGAAGAGCGGTTCAAATCGCTCTATGGCGTGTGGGGGATCGTCTTTCTTTTTCTGCTGGTGATCGGTGGTATCTATAGTGGGTTGTTCACGCCGACCTATGCCGGTGCGATCGGGGCATTCGGGGCCTTCCTCATTGTCATCGGCAAGCGGCGGCTCAACAAGAATACGCTGCTCGATACCTTCAAGGACGCGGGTGTTACGACCTCGGTGATCTTCATCATCGTCATCGGCGGGATTATCTTCGCCCGCTTCCTGACCTACACGGGACTCGTCGCGAACCTATCGGAGTATCTGCTGGGTCTCTCGCTGGCGCCGTACCTTTATCTGCTCAGCTTTGCGATCATCTACATCATCCTCGGCATGCTGATCGACCCTATCGCGATCATGGTCATGACCTTGCCGGTCATGTTCCCGGTCATGGTCGGCGCGGGATACGACCCGGTCTGGCTCGGCGTGATCGCGATCAAGCTGGCGGAGATTTCCCTGATCACGCCACCGGTCGGTCTCAACGTTTATGTCGTGCGCAGTGCCTCGCCCATACCTCTGTCGCTAGAGGACGTGTTCGCGGGTGTGACGCCGTTTCTGTTGCTCGACTTCATCACGCTCGCTCTGCTGATCCTCTTCCCGCAGATCGTCTTGTTCCTGCCGAACTTGATGTACTAAACCTCTTCGATCGTTACCGGGAACAAGCTCTCCAAATCATCCGTTTCCATGACGTGGTAGACGCTGAACCGATAGGCCGGACCGGTGATGACTTCGGGCGGCGTGAAGGGGAAGGCGAGGTTGCCGGCTGTCGAGAGGCGGCCCGGGAAACCGTAATGCAGGAAGTACTGTTTGCAGGTGGTGAGGATCGTCTTGGTTTCCTCGGCCGTCGCGGCGATGCATTCGCCCATGATGAACACTTCATGTGGCGGCGAGTCCGGTGGTGTCGGCCATAGGGAGACGCCGTCGCGGCCGTAGACTCGGAAGGTTAGCGTGAAGTCGTCACTAACCGTGCCGGCGAGTAATTCGCGCACGGTTTTCTCGACACCCGGCGTGATGTCGTCGATGGCTGCGATGAAGTTCGGATCGCACGCGCCGGCGAGTAGCACGCCGCGCTCCCCGACATAGGTTGCCCCTTCCAGTTTGACCGATAGTTGCGTCGCCGGCTCCCACCGCGCGCCGCGCGCCCGGACGCGGTGATCGTCGATGGCTTCGTACTCGACATCGTTTAAATGCAGCGCGCCTTCCGGTTCGCGGACCGAAAAAGGATCGGCCTGTTCGTACAGGCCATGCGCCGCAACGGAGAGCGGTGTCGCGTGCCGTACCGGATTCATGCTCTCTAAGGTAAAGGAGTCACCCTCCAAGGTGCCGAGCATCGCGTCGCGCCCGCCGGGCGTACAGCAGATCGACGTGCATTCGATGATCTTCGCCATATGCATTGCCGGCCCCATCGGATAGCCCAGCATCGCCGGCACGGAAGAGAAGATGGCGGTATCGCAGGCGCGGCCCGCGACGATGACGTCGGCTTCCGCATCGAGCGCGCGCCGGAACGCGTCGGTACCCATCTGCCCGACCAAGTTCGTCGTCGCATCGATGTCGGAATCGCTTGGCACGGGCATCGTGCCCAGCGTCTGCATCCGGCCCGCGTTGGCGGCGGCCTTCACCGCATCCTTCGGCATGTCGGCGGTGATGGATGCCAGGCGGAATTTTAGCCCGTCCTCGCGGGCGATCTCGCGGATGATCCGCAATGTTTTTTCGAGATGCGGTTTCGCGCCGGCGGTGCCCGCGGTGCCGAGCAGCAGTGGCACGTCGAGTTTCCGCGCGCCGTTCAGGACCTCGCGCAAATCGTGTCGCGTCATAGCGTCCGCTGTCGCCAATTCTCCGGAGCCTAGATAGTAGGGGCCGGGGTCGACCGACCCCATATCGCAGCCGATAAAGTCCGGCGACCGTTCGACCCCTTCCCGCAAGGCGGCTTCCGGCAGACCATAGCCAAGCTGACCTGAAGCGGAGAGGGCCTTTAGGGATTTTCCAGCCAGATCTCCGCTGAATTTGTCCTGCAGTTTCGCAACGGCACTCATAGCTCTACCCCCAGCAGCAATTTATGTTGCTGCGTGCCGTAAACGTCCTTGTCGCCCGGGTCGCCGGCGACGATGTCGCGGTCGAAGACCAGCTTGATCGCCAGTGCCTGCGGAAAAGGAATGACCCGGACTCGGTCCTGCCGTAGCCCATAGAGCTGCGCGAGGCTCGCTTGCGAAAGGCTCTGCGATGCGGCGGCGGTATCGTACCGGTCGCGGTCCTCGAACATCAGGTCGATGGTGATCTGCAACGGTCCCGCATTCTTGCTGCGGATGACCTTTGCGGCGTCGGTCAGTTTCATGCCGCCCCCTCTCTTTACGCTGCGTTAACCAAGTTGCGATACGGCTGAACCCCCAGAGTCATAACAATGTCACAGTAGATCACGATAGTGGCGCTATGGAAGAATCAAGCCAGATCGGTTCCGGGAAACCGAGGGCGATGCCTCGCATGCAAGGCATGCTCGTGCTCGTCGTCGGTCCAAGCGGAGCCGGCAAGGACAGCGTGATCGACGGTGCGAAGGCGGCACTCGCGGGCGACGAACGCTTTGTCTTCGCGCGGCGGGTGATTACGCGGCCGGTCGGTGTCGGTGGCGAAGCGCATACCGAAACGACGCCGGATGCCTTCGCCGCGGCGCAAGCGGCCGGCGCGTTTTGCCTGTCCTGGCAGGCGCATGGTTTCGACTACGGAGTCCCGGGCGCCATCGAAGATGACCTTATTGCGCGTCGTTGTGTGATCGCAAATGTTTCGCGGTCGGTGCTGGATATCGCGCGGGACCGCTATCGACGGATCTGCGTCGTCAACATTACTGCGCCAGTCGAAACTCTTGCCCGGCGCATCGCGCTTCGTGGCCGGGAGGACGCCGTCTCGATCCGCAAGCGGCTGGAGCGCGCGGCGCAGGCTATGCCGGTCGGGGATGACGTGGTGACATTGGAGAACACATGCGCCCTTGATGACGCCGTGAATGCCTTTGTCGCTGTACTACGCCGCGTTGAGCCCCTTCACGATATGGTCGTGCAGCATGCGAAACCCGGCTTCGAGGTTTTCTCCGAATAACGGATCGGCGTTGCCTAGAAACGCATTATCGATCGTGTGCCAGTCCGCTTCGGTCAGCACGGATTTCGCGAGCGGAATGACTTTCTCTTCTTCCAGGCTCATATGGTCGAATTGGGAGGTGACGAAGTTCTCCGTCGCGGCTTCTAGTGCCTCCAAACCGTCCGGGTGCGTTTTCTCATAGGCCTTCAGCGAGGCGTCAAGCTCATCGATCAGCCGCGCCCCGACGCTATGCTGCAGGGCGAGCTGGTCCAGCAAATCCGCACTGTCCGGTCTGCGTTCGCGTATCGCCTTGAAGAGAAAATCCTCCTCCTTGGGATGATGATATTTGTCTGGGAAGAGCCGCACGTAATAGACCGCAGAGAACAGCAGATCGAGGGTTGCCCTGTAATCCGCCCCCGCTTCCGGCGTCTGTCCGGCCTGCCGGCGCCATTCGATGCCGCGTAAGGTTTTCACGCCTGCTCGAAGGGCGTTCAATACGCGTCCATAGTCCTTGTGTTCCTCTTGGATTTTCTCGATTGCATTGGCCATTTCCGCGCCTCCTGGTTGGAACGCTGACCCTATGGCTAGCCTCTGCTCGCGAGTACTGCATTGATCGAGATCAAAGGCCTCGATCCGGCAATTTGGTGTGCGCCGGTGTGATGTGCGACAAAAAGGCAGCAACAATCAGGGTAAGCAATTATGAGCACGATTCGTATCGACAGGGACGGGGCGATCCGCACTATAACGCTGACGCGGCCTGAAAAGCGTAATGCGCTGAATTTAGAGATGCTCGAAGCCTTGCAGGCGGCCTTTGAAGAAACACCGGCGAAGACGGAACGCGTTGTTGTCCTGCGCGCGGAAGGGCATGTCTTCTGCTCCGGAATCGATCTTGCGGAGCGGCAACGCACACCGGCGGCGCGGGGCGAAAGCCCGGTCGAAGGGATGCTCGACGCCATTGAGCATTGCCCGCTGCCGATCGTTGGGGTGGTGCAGGGTGCGGCGATTGCCGGCGGCAACGAACTGGCGTTGCATTGCGATTTCGTTGTGGCGTCTTCGAAGGCGCGGTTCGGCATGTCGCTGGCGCAGATCGGCCTGGCCCCCACCTGGTTCCTGGCCAAGAAACTGGTGGAGGTCTGCGGGCCGGTTGCAAGCCGGGAGATCCTGCTGCTGGGCGATCCCTTGCCGGCACAGAAGATGCTCGACCTCGGCATCATCAGCCGGGTTGCCGAACCGGAAGATCTCGAAGCGGAGACCAAGAAGATCGTCGACCGGCTCGCGGCCAATGCGCCCTTGTCATTGAAGGCGATGAAGGCCTTGCTGGTTCGGGAAATGGCGTTCCGCGGCGGGATCGATCACGACGATATCGACGATTTGATTCAGGCCGCGCGGGAGAGCGCCGATGCCAAGGAAGGCATCGCCGCCATGCTCGAGAAACGCCCGCCGAACTTTACGGGCGAATAGACATGGCGGTGCGTCTCGACAAACAATGGATGCCGCTTAATGCGGATAGTCTCCGCCTGATCGCGGGTCACCTCGGCGTCTATCAGCTTGGCAATGATGCGGGCGATATCGTCTATATCGGCGTCGCCGGCGGCCGCAGTCTGTTCGGCCTCAAGGGCGAGCTGCAGAAAGCGCTTGAGGATCCGCCCGCCGGGGCGACCCAGTTCCGCGTCGAGGTGAACATGGCCTACCGCACGCGGCATTTCGAACTGCTGCAGGCCTATTGGAGTGACCACGGCGTGCTGCCCGTGGCCAATACCGATGTCGATACACGCAGTCTGGGGCAACTCCGTCCGGGCTGAGGATGATCCTGAATACTTGATTATGTGACGGGAACGAATGGAAGGAAACGGCGATGGATCTCGCCCTTACAGATGAACAAAGAATGATCGTCGATATCGTGCGCCGCTTCGTGCGCGAGGAGATCGTACCACTGGAGGACGATCTCGACCCCGATGCCGACGAATTGCCGCCTGAACAGCTCGCGAAGCTGGTCGACAAGGTCAAGGAAATGGGCCTCTACGGCCTCGATACGCCGCCGGAATATGGCGGGCCCGATATCAATTTGGTGACACGCTGTTTGATCGCCATCGAATGCAGCCAGCATCGAGCGGGCCTATACGCACCGTGCTACTACGCCTTCGGTGGGGCGCGGCAGGCGCAGCTCTTCGAAGCGACGGACGACCAGAAGAACAAGTATCTATACCCCATGCTGGAAGGTAAGAAGCGCGTCTTCTTCGGCTTGTCTGAACCGTCCGGCGGCAGCGACCCGGGACGGGCGATCCAGACTCGCGCGGTGCGCGACGGCGACGACTGGGTGCTGAATGGCACCAAGCTTTGGATCAGCGGTGCAGACCGGGCCGATTACGGCCTGCTCTTCGCGCGCACGGGCGGCCCGGGCCGTACGGGCGTCACCGCCTTCATCGTGGAGACACAATGGCCGGGCTTCAACGTTCGCCGCATCGTACACACCTTGCGGTCGGCGAAGTATGCGACCGAAATCCAGCTGGAAGATCTCCGAGTCCCGCATGAGAACATCCTGGGCGAAGAAGGTGGCGGGTTCGCTATCGCCAACGACCGACTGTCGCGGCAGCGCGTGCCCTATGCGGCGGAGTGTCTTGGCGTTGCGATAAGGGCGCATGAGATGGCCATCGAATATTCCAAGATCCGGGAGACCTTTGGCGCGCCTTTGTCGTCGCGGCAAGGTATCCAGTGGATGCTGGTCGAGAACGAGATCGATATTCGGCAGGCACGCTGGCTTGTCATGGATGGCGCGGCCAAGGCGGACCGCGGCGAACCCTTCCGCACCGAGTCCGCGATCGCGAAGCTCGTCGCGTCGGAAGCGGCGGGCCGCGTGGTCGACCGCTCGATGCAGATCCATGGCGGGCTCGGTGTGGCCAAGGATCTGCCGCTTGAGCGTTGGTACCGCGAACTGCGCATTCGCCGCGTCGGCGAAGGGCCGAGCGAGGTGCAGAAACACGTCATCGCCCGCGACATCCTCGGCGCGAGTCTCCGGTAGCGATGACCGAAGCTCCGGTAACGCCGCCGCTGCAGGGCGTAAAGGTTCTCGACCTCGGACAGATCTATAACGGTCCCTATGCCGGGTTTCTGCTCGCCCATGGCGGGGCCGATGTGGTCAAGGTCGAACCGTTGGATGGCGAGGCGTTGCGCAAGCGGGGCGGCGGCATGGGCGTGCCGCTGTCCTTCGCGGCGCTCAACACCAACAAGCGCGGCATCGCGATCAACCTGAAAGCGGATCGCGGCAAGACATTGCTGATCGACCTTGCCAAACAGGCCGATGTGCTGCTGGAGAATTTTGCGCCCGGCGCGATGGACCGGCTCGGCGTCGGAGCAGATGTGCTGATGGACGTTAATCCGCGGCTGATCTATGCGTCCGGCACGGGTTACGGCCTCAGCGGGCCGGACCGTGACAATCTGGCGATGGATCTCACCGTACAGGCGGTCGGCGGCGTGATGGGTATCAACGGCCCGGCCGACGGTCCGCCGCTCAAGACCGGTCTTGCCATCTGCGACTTTCTGGGCGGCGTGCATCTCTATGCTGCGATTACCACCGCGCTCTACGAACGTTCGGTGACGGGGCAAGGGCGGCTGGTGGAAGTGGCGATGCAGGAAGCGCTCTACCCGGCGCTCGCCAGCAATGTTGCGGGCATGCTCAGCCAGGGCTGGAAACAGCCGGAACGGCGCGGCAACCGGCATCCGACGCGCGGTTCCGCACCTTACAATGTCTATGAATGCACCGACGGTCACATCGCGGTTATCTGCGTGCGGGATGCGCACTGGACCAGCCTGCTGGAGGTGATCGGCCGCACCGATGCCGCCGACGATCCGCGTTTCGCGACCCAAGCGCTGCGCGGCGAGAACGAAGACGCTGTCGATGAGATCGTTGCGCCTTGGCTGCGCGGACGTTCGAAATATGAAGTAACGCAAATCTTCAAGGATAACCGTATCCCTGCCGCCCCGGTCCGTGACCTCACCGAGGTGACCGCCGACCCGCATATGCACGCGCGCGGCATGCTGCACGACGTCGATCATCCGGAAATGGGCAAGATCGTGTTGCCCTCGAGCCCGCTCCGATTCGCCGGCAGCGAACCGCCGGCTTTAGCGCCGGAGCCCGGAATTGGGGAGCACACCGAGACGGTGCTGGCGGATTGGCTGGGGTTGGATGCGGGAATGGTCGAAGCGCTGAAAGACTCGAACGTTGTGGGCTAAGCGATCCCGAACCGTTCCAGGGCTGCCGCGAAATCGTTCGAGAATTCATCGCCTTTTTTCATCACTGCGACCGAGCTGGGCAGACGTTTCAATGATGCATCGTTCGAGTCCGAGCTGGTAAGCAGAGCGAACGGTATTGCTTCGGTCAGCTGGATGACCGCGAGCGCGGCAGCGAGGTCGACGCCGCTCATCTCATCGAGGACGCCGGAAGAGATGATCATGTCCGGCCGTGTCCGTATCGCGAGCTCGAGCGCTTCGAAGGAGCGGCTCGCCGTCGCGACACGGTAGCCGCAATTCGCCAGCTCGCGCCCGACGATTCGGGCGGCCGTCTTGTTCGTATCCACGACGAGGATTTCCAGATCGAGATGCTGGAAATCCTCTAAATCCGCCGGGCGCTGTACGGGCAGCGAGCGGAAAAATTCGGCCTCGTTGACTTCACCGCCGACCTCGCCATCGAGGATGCCGTGCATCAGATCGAGAAACGTTTCGATATCGCCGATCTGGTCGTCCGTTGGTTCGGTCAGGTCGGTCAGATAATTTTCCATCCGACGCAGCAGGAGCTCGAACAGTGGTTTGTCGACCGACGACCGCAGCGCCATAAGCTTGTCGAGACCTTCGTGGAAGGAAGCCAGACCTGCCACAGCGTCCTGGACACGCATATTGCTGGTTAGCACCTCGAAAGAGGCCAGTTCATCCCGGACCTCAAGCTCGAAATCCGATTCGACCTGTGCGGTGATGTTGTCGATTGTGTCCATTGTGGCGCCTTTGTCCGGTTCTGCGGCGACAATAAAAAGTCATCCTTCAGGAACCGTTAAGCGTTTCCCGCGTTCCGTGTACCAACCACAACCCCAGCATTGCCAAGGCAAATCCGATTAGAGCATTCAGCGAAAGAATCTCGCCGAGGATCAGCCAGCCGAGGATCGCCGTCAGACCGGGGGTGACATAGAAATTCGCCGTGACCTTGCCGGCCGTGCCAGATTTCAACATGAACAGATACAGCCCCATGCCCCCCAGCGAGACGCCGAGGGTCAGGTATAGAAAACTCCATACCGCGACAGGCGTGACGGACACATGAATATCTTCGAATCCGAGCGCGACTAGCCAGCAGAACCCCGCTGCCGCGGCAAGCTGGACGCAGTTCGTGGTCAGCAGCGCTGAGGCCTTGCAGAACCGGGCGTAGTATAGCGTGCCGGCGACGAAGCAGACCGAAGACCCGACGCCCCACAGCACGCCCTCGAGATTGCCGAGATCGATAATGTTGAGGCCCGCGACGATGGCGACGCCGGCAGTACCGAGCGCAAAACCGACCCACTGCCAGGGACGGAAGCGGTCACCCAACAGTGGACCGGATAGGAACGCGGTCAACAGCGGCTGCAGCGAGCCGATCAGCGCCATCGTGGCGGCCGAGATATCCAACATCGCCCAATAGGCGGCGGACAAATACGCGCCGTTGATCAGGATGCCGGAGATGGCGAGGTGCGGCCACAACCGTCCGACTTCACGCCACCCGCCGAACGAGCCGGCGATAAAGGTAACCGGCAGCAGGATCAGCGCGGCCAGCGAGAAACGGGACGCCAGGAAGGCGATTGGCGAGACATCGGGGATCCCTGCACGCACCGCAATAAACGCGCCGCTCCACAGGAAGACGAACAGTAGGGGCGCGAAGATTGCCATCGAACGGATTGTATCCGGCTCTGCCTTTTGTGCGATGGAAATTTGACGGCACTCACTGCGAACCGTTTCGCTGTGCTCGCTGCAGATTGGGTGGCGCGGCGGGGCTTATGGGGTAAGCTTGTGGAAACGAATGAAACCAAGCCAGGGAGGAACGCGTCATGAAAGGCGTCGTATTTCTAGGGGACCGCAAACTTGAAATCCAGGAATTCCCCGATCCGACTCCGGGTCCGCGCGAGGTCGTGCTGGAGATCAAGGCGTCGGGCATGTGCGGCAGCGACCTGCATCAGTATCGGCGAACCGGCGACGCGGGTGGGTCGGCCGGCGGTGTCAAACGCAGCGCCGAGCCTGTCATCGCCGGACACGAGCCGTGTGGCGTCGTGGCAGCGGTCGGTTCCGGTATTGCCGAGCATGAGGCGCGGGTCGGGCAGCGCGTGATGGACCATCATTACGAAGGCTGCGGCACCTGCAAGCATTGCTCGGCGGGCTGGGCGCAGATGTGTCTGGAAGGCGCGACGGTATTCGGATCCGGTGGACATGGCGCGCACGCCAAATACATGAAGGTGCCGGTCAGCACGCTTGTGCCGCTGCCGGACGAGTTGTCCTTTGAAGTGGGCGCAGCGATTTCATGCGGTACGGGAACCGCGTATGGCGCGTTGCGCCGCCTGTCGCTGCACGGCGACGAGACGATTGCGATTTTCGGTCAGGGGCCGGTTGGCCTCTCGGCGACGCAGCTTGCCGTTTCCATGGGCGCACGTGTGATTGCGCTTGATATTTCACCGGAACGCCGCGAACTGGCCAAGCAGTTCGGCGCGCATGAGGTGATCGGGCCGGACTCGAACGACCCGGTTGAAGCGATCCGCGACCTGACCCATGGCGAAGGCGCGCATAAGACACTCGATTGCTCCTCCGCACCGCAGGCGCGCCAGGCAGCAGTCCAGGCAGCCCGGTCGTGGGGCACGGCTTGCTTCGTCGGCGAACGGGGCGATGTGACCCTCGACGTCAGCTCCGATCTGCTGCGCCGGCAAATCACCCTGGTCGGGTCCTGGACGTTTTCGAAAAACGGCCAGTCGGACTGCGCGGAGTTCGTCGCCGACCGCAAGATCGACGTCGGCAAGCTGTTTACGGACTACTGGACGCTGGATCAGGCGGAAGAGGCCTACAATCTGTTCGACCAGCAGGCTACGGGCAAAGGCGTCATAACGCCGTAACGCGAATGGGGAGAAGAGACGTGGTTGACCGGCTTGGTTACCGCATGAAGTTCGGCGTCATCGCGCCGTCCACGAACACCATCGTGCAGCCGGAATTTGATGCGATGAGTCCGCATGGCATCACCAGCCACTTCTCCCGGATTCATATTCCAGACGATCCGCTCGGCGGGGACGCGGACTTCGAAATACTGATGCAGCGTATCCGCGCCGAGTTGATGCAGGCGGTCGACCGGGTGATGACGGTGCGGCCGGGCCACGTCGTCATGGGGATGTCGTCGGAGACATTCTGGGGCGGTCTCGCTGGCTCGATCGAACTGAAAGCCAAGCTGGAAGAACGCGCCGGCATGGCGGTGACGATGGGTTCGGACGCGTCGCAAGCAGCGTTGCGTCAGTATGGCGACATCAAGCGTATTGCCGTGATGACACCCTACATGCCGGTCGGCGACGAAGAGGTGCGCAAATTCTTCACCGAAACCGGGTTCGAGGTGCTGGCGATCAAGGGCTTCAAATGCGAAAGCCCAACTGCGATCGCACATGTCACCGGCGAACAGATGCGCGATGCGGTGATGGAACTGAACGATCCGCAGGTCGAAGCGATCCTGCAGGTCGGCACGAACCTCGCTTTTGCCGATCTCGCCCCAATGGCGGAATTCTGGCTCGACAAGCCGGTACTGGCAATCAACACCGCGACCTATTGGTATGCACTGCGCCAGAACGGGATTGAGGACCGCATCGCGGGATTTGGGTCGTTGCTGGAAGACTATTAGTCTGATTTTGGGAGATTTAATGTGTCGGACGAAAGCGGCTGGCGCATCGGTGTCGATGTCGGAGGTACCTTCACCGATCTGGTGCTGATCGATGCGAGTGGCGCGACATCAGTGTTCAAGGCGCCTTCGGTGCCGGGGGATCCCGCGCGCGGTGTCATCGCTACCCTTGAGCTAGCAGCGGCGCAGTTCGGCGGCACGGTTGCCGATATTCTCGGCCGATGCGATCTGTTCGTGCATGGATCGACCATTGCGACGAACACGCTGATTGAGTGCAAGGGCGCGAAGGTCGGGCTGCTGACGACGGCAGGGTTCCGCGACAGTCTCGAAATCCGCCGCGGCTGGCGTGACGATGTCTGGGCACATCGCGAACCGAATCCGCCCGTGCTGGTGCCGCGCGCGCTACGCCTACCGGTGCGTGGGCGGATCGATGCGGATGGCAGCGAACATGAAGCGTTGCAAGCGGAGGACGTGACCACGGCGTCCGAGGTTTTCGAGCGCGAAGGCGTTGAGTCGGTCGCGATCTGCCTGTTCAACGGTTTCGCCAATCCCGATCATGAACTCGCTTGTGTGGAAGCGCTTGGCGAACGCTGGAAATGGGTCTCTGCCTCCAGCGACATCGCGCCGGTTATCGGCGAGTATGAGCGTACGTCGACGGCGGTCGTGAACGCTTATGTCGGGCCGCGCACGGCGACATATTTGCAGGAACTGAACGGGCAACTCGCAGCGCTTGGGCTGCGCCGGCCGATCCTCCTGACCCAGAACAATGGCGGCGTCATCCCGCTCGAGCGGATCATCGCGCGGCCCGTCGCGCTGTTGCTTTCCGGCCCCGCTGCGGGTGTCGGTGCTCTGTCGTTCTACCGGCAGGCTATCGGGTCGGACAATCTGATTTCGATGGAGATCGGGGGCACGAGTTGCGATGCAATCCTGATGCATCGGGGCGATGTTGCGGTTAGCGATGAGATCAAGGTCGAAGGCTATCCGCTGGCCCTGCCTTCGGTCGATATCCACACGATCGGCGCAGGCGGTGGCACCATCGCCGGTGTCGACGAGGCCGGCCTGCTGTTCGTCGGCCCGGCGGGTGCAGGCGCGCATCCTGGTCCCGCCTGCTATGGATTTGGGGGTGCGGAGCCGACGGTCACCGACGCGCTGCTTGTTCTGGGCCGTCTCAAGGCAGGCGCCTATGCGGGTGGTGCCGTTACCTTGGACAAGGCACTCGCCGAGGCGGCCGTCGGGCGCGTCGTCGCCGAACCGCTCGGCATCGCGGTGGACGCAGCGGCGCTGGGTATGATCCGCCTTTTGGAACAGCATTTGCTGCATGCACTGCAGCGGATCAGCATTCAGCGCGGTCACGATCCGCGCGACTTCACGCTCGTGGCCGCCGGCGGCGCGGGACCCATGCACGGCGCTTCGGTGGGCCGCATGCTGGGCTGCAGAAAGGTGTATATCCCGAGGCGGTCCGGCGTGTTCTGTGCGCTTGGCATGCTGCATACTAATCTGCGGCTCGACTTCGTGCGGACCCGCTATGGCCGGTTCGACGACGTGGCGATGGAAGACCTCGATACCATATTTCGCGCGCTGGAAGACCGGGCCACCGGAGAACTGGAAGCGAGCGGTGCGCCGGAAATCGAGCACGTCCGGGAAATCGATCTGCGCTATACGGGACAGAGCTGGGATGTGCGGGTGCCTGTGCCAGGCGGTATGCCGGACAAGGCGGAAATCCGGATCCGCTTCGAGCAGGAATATGAACGCCTGTTCGGCCACATTCAACCCGACGGCGTTTTGGAAATGACAGCGTTGCGGGTTGTCGGCACCGGCATCCTTCCCGCTGTTGCGCCAGAAGTCTCGCCACCGTCTACTGACGAGCCCTGTCCCACGGAGCGGCGTTCGGTGTTCCTCGATAACGGTTTGACGGATGTCGACGTATACAAGGGCGCCGATCTTAAGCCAGGGCACCGGCTTACCGGACCGGCATTGATCGACGAAGACACGACAACGGTTCTGATTGGACCAAGCGACGCGCTGGACGTCGACACAGCCAATAATTTCATGATCCATCTTAGCGAGCGGGAGACCTGAAATGGCGCTCGACGCGGTCACATTGGCGCTGGTGCAGAACCGTCTGGATCACATCACCAAGCAGATGGGATGGGTCATGACGCGTACGGCGCGCAGCCCGATCTTCAACCACGCGCATGATTTCTCCTGCTTCCTGACCGACGCCAGCGGCATCGTCGTAGCCCAGGCGGACGGCATTCCGATCCATACCGGCGGCGGCGGGTTCGCGGCGCGCGCGCTGCTGGACACTTTTGGCGGTGACATGGCGGCCGACGATGCATTCCTGCTGAGCGACCCCTATGTCGCGGGCGGGAACCATTTGCCGGACTGGGTGATCGTGCGGCCGGTCTTCTGCGACGATCAACTGGTCGCGCTGTCCTGCATCCGCGCACACCAGTCCGATATCGGTGGCGGCGCGGCGGGCACCTACAATCCGGAAGCCAAGGAGATCTTCCACGAAGGCATTCGATTGCCGCCGCTCCGCTTGATTGAGGGAGGCAAGATACGAGAGGATCTCTGGCAGCTTCTAATGATCAACTGCCGTACGCCGCATTATCTCGATGGTGATTTGCGCGCGATGCTCGGCGCGACCCGGATCGGCGCACAACAGGTCGAATCCCATCTTCAGGATATCGGGCTGGAGGAAGGCCTTGCCTATATGGAAGGCATCCTCGATCACGCGGACCGCCGTCTGCGCGCCGTAATCGCGGACCTGCCGGACGGTGTCTATCGCGGTGAGGACCGGTTCGACAATGATTGCTTCGAACCGATGGATATCCGAATCTGTGTGGCTCTCACCGTTAAAGGGGACTCGCTAACCGTCGATTTCACCGGGTCGCACGCGCAGATTCAGGGATTTAAGAACAGTTCCTTCGCCAACACCTATTCCTCCGTCTATATGGCGCTGTCGTCTTTCTTCGATCCGGCGATCCCGCGCAACGAAGGGACTTATCGCAACGTGACCATCATCGCACCGGAAGGCACCATCGTGAATCCGTTGCCGCCCGCCCCAATGACCATGTCGACGGTCTTCCCTGCCTGCGAAATCATCCACGCCGTTTGGCGTGCCCTGGCCGAAGCGGATACACCGAACGCATGCGCGGGGTGGGGCAAGAACGCGTTCCCCATCACCTCGGGTATCGGTGAGGACGGCAATACCTTCGTCATGTATCACTGGTTCGGGTCGTCGGGTGGCGGTGCTGTCGACGGCCGGGACGGCTTTCCGCAACAAGGTGGACTGAACAGCCTGTGCGGGCTGCACATCCCGAATGCGGAGACTTTCGAGCAACTGTTCCCGATCCGCTTCGTGCGGCAGGAATTGCGCTGTGACGCCGCTGGTCCCGGTAAATATCGCGGCGGGGCAGGCGGCGACTATGCCGTGGAGATTCGCGCGCCCGTACAATATGCGTTCCGCGGCGAAGGCTATTCGATGCCGACTGGATTTGGGATCAATGGCGGCAAGGACGGTGCAATGGGCAATATGACGGTTGTTCCCGTCGGCGCCGATCCGATAACGCCACCGTCCTACGGCGTGCGCCATATTGCACCGTCACGGCTGGAAATGATGGCGCCGGGTGGCGGTGGCTGGGGCAACCCGCTGGAGCGCGATCCCGCCTTGGTGCTGCAGGACGTTAAGGACGGTATTGTCAGCCCGGCACGCGCGCGCGACGACTACGGTGTCGTTCTGCGCGGTGATGAACTCGATGACGACGCGACGAACCGGCATCGTGCCGCGGCCGGTAAATAGACGGTTTTCGGAAGG
The DNA here is from genome assembly GCA_012103325.1 of Alphaproteobacteria bacterium. Classification (GTDB taxonomy): domain Bacteria; phylum Pseudomonadota; class Alphaproteobacteria; order UBA8366. Next base: position 150,272 of record WLWY01000006.1, on the reverse strand, counting down.
AGGAGGCGAGCATGGCCCGTATCGCGATTGGCGGCTTCGGCCACGAGACCAACTGCTTCGTGCCAATGCGCACGGATTATGACTACTACGTGCGCGGCGGCGAAATGCCGCCGCTTGCGCGCCACGAGGAAGTTGTCGAGCGGACGACGGGCGCGACCTTCGGCATGTCGGGTTTTCTCGACGCCGTCGATGCTCGCCATGAGCTTGTCCCGTTGATCTGGGGGCATGGCGGTGCGGGGGGCTATATCACCGACGACTGTTTCGAACGCATCGTGTGCGAACTCGTCGGCATGCTGTCGCAGGCGATGCCGGTCGACGCGGTCTATCTCGATCTGCATGGGGCGATGTGTTCGCTCACCCATGAAGACGCGGAGGGTGAAGTGCTGCGCCGCGTTCGCGCCTGCGTCGGACCCGATATTCCGGTCGTTGTCAGCCTCGACTACCATGGGAATATCACCGAGGCGATGGTCGAACTCACCGACGGCATGGCGGTCTATCTGACCTACCCGCATATCGACCGGCAGGGCACGGGCAGCCGCGCCGCGATGATCCTCGAACGGGTTCTGCGCGACGGCATCCCATCCGGCCGGGCGATCCGGCGCATCCCGTTCCTGTTGCCGCTCAACTTCCAATGCACCTTGATCGAGCCGTCGAAGGGCATTGTCGACGCCTCGGTGGCGGGCGAAGGCGGCGAAATCCTCGACCTTTGTTATGCCGCAGGCTTCCCACCGTCGGATCTGCACGAGTGCGGGCCGGCCGTGGTGTGTCACGCCTACAGCCAGGATGCGGCGGACGCTGCGGCCGACAGTTTGGCAGCCATGGTAACGAGTAGCGAAAGCGATTTTGCAGAGCCTCTGATGGAGCCCGATGAAGCAGTCACCGAAGCGATGCGCATCGCCGAAACAGCGGACAAGCCCGTTGTGATTGCGGATACGCAAGACAATCCGGGCTGCGGCGGCACCTGCGATACGACGGGACTGCTGGAAGCGCTGGTCCGCCACGATGCGCAAGGTGTCGCGATGTGCGTTATGTGGGATGCCGAGGCGGCCAAAGCGGCACATGCCGCCGGCGAAGGGGCGGAAATTACAGTAGATTTAGGCGGGAAGCACGGGCCGGAAGGTGTCGTACCCTTTCACGGCACCTTCACCGTGACGGCTCTGACCGACGGCCGGTTTGTCACGACGGGACGCAGCATTGGTGGCCGGCGCATCGATATCGGCCCGACGGCGCTGCTGACCATCGGCGGCGTCAGCATCGTGGTCGCCAGCAAGCGCATGCAGGCCTATGACCAGGACATATTCCGCCATATCAGCGTCGCGCCGGAGAAACAGAAGATTCTGGCGCTGAAGAGCACGTGCCATTTCCGCGCCGACTTCGACCCGATTGCGGAGAAGACGCTCGTGGTGCTTGCGCCGGGCGCCCATATCGTCGACTCGACGAAGTACCCGTTCCAGCATCTGCGGGACGGTGTGCGGTTATTGCCGAACGGCCCCGTTTTTGCGCAGCGCGCTTAGTACGAATACGCCTCGTAGATCTTGTCGATATCGCCGTTCCACTCGGTGTGAAACGCTTCCAGCATTTCTTCCGCGGGTGTGACACCGCTTTCCGCGATGCCGTCCAGGACATCCAGGAATCCGGTTTCGTCTCGTTTGTTACGGTCGAGACGGGCGCGGCCTTTCAAACCCTGGCGGGCGACCTTTAGCACTTCCTTGGTGACGTCCTGCAGCGTGCCGTTGCGGAAGGGCGTTTTGAGGCCGAGCCGGGGCGCTTCGGCGCGCAGATATTCACGCTCCTCGTCCGTCCAGTCCTTGCACAGGTCCCACGCCGCATCGAGCGCCGTCCGGTTGTAAAGCAGGCCGACCCAAAGCGCGGGCAAGGCACAGAGCCGGCCCCAGGGGCCGCCGTCGGCGCCGCGCATTTCGATGTAGTGCTTCAACCGGACTTCGGGGAAGGCGGTGGTCATGTGGTCGGTCCAGTCGGCAATCGACGGTACTTGACCCTCGTGCCCCGGAAGTTGCCCGTTCATGTAGTCGCGGAAAGACAAGCCGCTGACGTCGATATATTCGCCGCTGCGGTAGATGAAATACATCGGGACATCGAGGATGTAGTCGATCCAGCGTTCGAAGCCGAACCCGTCCTCGAAAATGAACGGCAGCATGCCGCAACGGTCCGGATCGGTGTCGGTCCAGATATGGCTGCGGAAGCTGAGGAAGCCGTTCGGCTTGCCTTCGGTAAACGGCGATGCGGCGAACAGGGCTGTTGCGATGGGCTGTAGCGCGACGCCGACGCGCATCTTCTTGATCATGTCGGCTTCGGTATCGAAATCCAGATTGACCTGCACCGTGCTGGTCCGCAGCATCATGTCGTGACCGAGATTGCCTTTCTTCGGCATATATTCGCGCATGATCTTGTAGCGGCCCTTCGGCATCCAATGCACGTCCTCGCGCCGCCATTTCGGATTGAACCCGAGTCCGATGACGCCGGCGCCGATCTCCGCGCAGACTTCTTTTACTTGATCGAGGTGCTGGTTTACTTCTCTGCAGGTCATGTGCAGCGTTTCCACCGCCGCGCCGGACAATTCGAACTGGCCGCCCGGTTCCAGCGTGACCGACCCGCCGTCGCTGGATTTCAAGGCGATGATGTTTTCGCCTTCCAGAATCGGCTCCCAGCCGAAACGCTGCATGCCTTCCAGCAGTCCGCGGATGCCCGGAATACCGTCATAGGGAAGGGGCCGGAAGTCGTTCAGGTCATAGGCGAACTTCTCGTGCTCCGTGCCTATACGCCAACCGGCAGGCGGCGTACAGCCGGTTTCAAGGTCTTCGACGAGCTGCGCCTTGCTTGTGATGGGCGCGCTACCCGGTGCTAGGGGTGCGGACATTGTTGGTGTCTATCCGGTTCTGGTTTCATTCGATTTTGTATCTTAAATACACGAAAATTGTGTGATTACCACCCTAAACTTTGCCGTCCAAAATACGACGAAGGTTGAAGGAATTGCGCTAAGAGCGGCTGTTGCGCCAATCCCCCAATACCGCCTGCCAGCATGTCAGCGCCGCGAGTGCGGCGGTCTCCGCCCGCAGGATGCGGGGTCCCAAACTGACGAGGCTAGCAAAAGGCAAGCGACGGAGCAGGTCAAGTTCGGACGGTGCGAAGCCTCCCTCCGGTCCGATGAGGATGGCCCATTCACCGTCCGCCGGCGCGGTCCGCAAGGTTTCGTCGATCCCTTGGGCTGCACCGTGTTCGGCACACACGAGCAGGTGGCGATCCGCCGGCCAGTTTTCCAGTATTGCAGCCAGTTTTTCTGGGGCACGGATTTCCGGCACCGTCAGGCGCTCGCACTGCTCCGCCGCTTCGATGACATTGGCGGTTAAACGGTCCAGATTGATGCGTTCCGAATTCGTATGGTCCGTGAAGACGGGTTGCAGGCCCGCTGCACCCAACTCGACGGCCTTTTGGACCAGGAAGTCGAGCGGTGCGCGCTTGATGGGGGCGAACAGCAGCCAGGGCCCCGGCTCCGGCAACTGGTCGCGGCGTTTCTCTTGCGGAATCAGCGTTGACGATCCCTTGGAGAGGGTATCGATCTGCGCCGTCCATTCGCCATCCCGTCCATTGAACAGGGTGACCGTGTCGCCTGGCCCGGCACGCATGACGTTGCGCAGATAATGAATTTGCGGCGATGTCAGCGAAATCGGCTGGTGTTGCGCCAGTGCCTCTTCGGTATAAAGTCTCATGGCTATTTGTTTATCACAGTCGCCGCGAGATTAATCGTTGGGGTCGCCCGCCGAAACCGGGAGTGCCAGTGACATCCGGCCCGATCATTGGGTGGAACGGATGGCGCCTGCGCGCCTGCGGCCCTATTTGCGGTTGGCGCGGCTCGATCGGCCGATCGGGACTTGGCTGCTGCTGATTCCGTGTTGGTGGGGCGTTGCGCTGGCGACGTCGAGCCTGCCGGGCACGAACTGGCCCGATCCGATTCTCTTCGTTCTGTTTGCCATCGGCGCCCTGGTGATGCGCGGGGCGGGATGCTGCTGGAACGATATCATGGACCGGGACTTCGACGGCCGGGTGGCGCGCACCGCGCTACGGCCGATCCCGAGCGGCGACATCACGGTCCGGCAGGCAATCGCTTTTATGGTATTCCTGATGTTCATTGGGTTTTTGGTGCTGGTCCCGCTTAATCTTTTTGCCGGTGCGGTCGCCGTGTCGGCGCTCGTTCTCGTCGTGATCTATCCGCTGATGAAACGCGTGACCTATTGGCCGCAATTCTTCCTTGGCCTCGCCTTCAATTGGGGTGCGCTGGTCGGGTGGGTCGCAGTGACGGGCGGTTTGTCGCTGCCGGCGGCGTTGCTCTATGCGGCGGGGATTTTCTGGACCTTGGGCTACGACACAATCTATGCGCACCAGGATAAGGAAGATGACGCGATGATCGGCGTAAAATCCACCGCACTCAAATTCGGTGACCGGACGCGGTCCTGGCTTTGGGGATTCTATGCCGCGACGATCGCGCTACTTGCTGCCGCCGGGTGGGCCGCTGGTCTCGACTGGTCCTATTATTTGATGCTTGCGATAGGCACCGGTCACCTCGTCTGGCAGGTCACGGCGATCGATACCGAGGCGCCGGCCGACTGCCTCGCCAAGTTCCATGCGAACCGCCTTTTTGGCTTCATCATTCTGGTTGGAGTGATTGCGGGCTGAGCCGGTTACCGTGCATTCTCGCTGCAATTATCTATAGTGATGGATAGCGAAAATCGCGTTTAAATAACGGGTGCGAGAATGCCGTTCTTTTACGATTTCGATGATCTCTCTTCCGCTGAACCGTCGGTTGCGAAATCCTTCAATGCCAAACGGACGGCCGCGAATTTGATCGAACTGCGCAATCAGCTCGACGCGGAGGTTCCTCGGCGTTCCATTTTCGAGACATTGCTGCTCGCGACCTGGAACATTCAGGCCTTCGGGGCCTCGTCCCGGACCGAGGAGAGCCTGTGGTACATCGCGGAAATTCTCTCTCGCTTCGATCTGATCGCGGTCCAGGAAGTGAAACGCGATCTCGGCGAACTCGACCGGGTGTGCAAGCTGCTGGGTCCCTGGTGGCGCTATCTGGTTACCGACTCATCCGAAGGCGATGGCGGCAACGACGAGCGTCTGGCGTTTCTGTTCGATATGCGCAAGGTCCGCTTCGGTGGCATGGCCGGTGAAATCGTTCTGCCGTCGGTCAAGGACAAGAACGGCAAACAGGTCAATCCGGATCAGTTTTTCAGGACGCCGTATATCGCCGGTTTCAAGACAGGCTGGTTCGATTTCATGCTATCGACAGTTCATATCAAGTTCGGCAAGAACAAGCGGGCTGACCCTGGTCGGCTGGCGGAAATCCGGCAGGTCGCGAAATTCCTCGCCAACCGGGTGACACAGACCGGTACTTGGTCGCGGAACATGATTCTGCTAGGTGATTTCAACATCTTCGATGCGCAGAGCCCGACCTTTAGGGCGCTAACGGACGCGGGCTTCAATATTCCCGACGAAATCCAAAGCCTGCCGGTTACCAACGTCGGTTCGAAGCCACGAATATATGATCAGATCGCCTTTTTATTGGCGGGCCAGCCGAAGGTCGTACCGTTGCGTGCCGGTGTTCTGGACTTCTTCGAAACGATCTACAGCGACGCAAAATTTGCGACGTACAAGCCGACACTCGTCAAAGCCGATGGCTCCAAGCCGGGCAATGCAAAGAGCTATTACCGAAACCACTGGCGGCGGCGGCAGATGTCAGACCATCTCCTGATGTGGGTCGAGCTGCCGATTGAGTTTGCGGAGTCCTATCTAACGGCCAAGGCGGGCAGTTGACGCTCGGACTATAGCGCCGATGGCCAGCGGCGTGCCGCGTGATAGACACGGGCGATTTCGATGCTTTCCCTTTTTACGCGGTACGGGACAATGAATGGCGTGCCTGGCACGACCAGCTCGCGCGTTCCCGCGACACGACCAGGCCGCCCTAGATAGGGGTTTGAGGGAAGCTTCTCTTCGACCAATGAAACAATGCGTACGACAATTTCTCTCGCAGCCTTTGGATCATTATTGGAAATAAAGGTGTGAACGGCGGTTAGGTCTTGCAGTGATTGCGACGACCAAACAAGCTTCATTTGCTCTTGGGTACGGGTCGTTCGTTATCGCTTCCGAGCGAAACTGCCCAGGCTTTTACATCGTCATGGGGAATGCTTTCACCGCGGTCGAGCGTCTCAAGCGCTTCATTGATCCCGGCAACTTGCCATTCCTGCACATCGACAAATTCTTCGATTGCCTCCGCGGCGAGAAAAGATTGGCTCCGTTTCATGTTCGCCGCAAGTTTTGCGAGGCGATCTTTTACGGACTTGTCTATTCGAACGGAAAGGACTGTGCTGTCGTTCATATCGAATTCACCCGTATAGTGATTTGTATACAAAATAACATAATAACAAAAAGTTTCAAATAACTCGGTGTTAGAGGCTCGCTAAGCGAGGTGTGCGAACACCGAGAAACGCGGCTTGCCGCCCTCGGCGCGGGAGATGTGGCCCTGGCCGTCCGTGTCTTCGCCGATCAGAAAGCTGCCTGCTGATACAGTAGCGCGTTGGCCGCTGCCATATTCCATCGCAATCCCGCCGCTGAGGACGAGTACGGCTTGGCGTCGCGGCGCGGGATGCCAACTGTAATCGAGATCGCCCGCCGCGTAGGAGAAGCGGAATCCGGTCAGCGGCAGCTCCGGCGTTACGTAACCCTCTGGCCCGCCGAAGATGAAGGGCAAGCGCGCCGGCGCGCAAAAGGAGCGGCCCGCCGCGTCTTCCTGATTGTGCAGATAGTCGACGCCGGGGCCGGCTTCCGGCGGCGGCGTACCGTCCAGCGGTTCGCGCCGGTCGAGGGCGATATCGTCATCGAGCGCAATGAAGGCGGAACGGAACGGTTTGCCACCGACCGACTTGCTGCGGTGCCCGCGCCCAGTCAGGTCGCGGATTTCCATGAGGTCCCCGGCGCGAAAAATGCGGGCCGTGTCGTTGCTTGGGGTGATCTCTAATGCACCTTCGGTAACCAGGACAAGCCGCCGGCGCGGCGAGGGGTGGAAGTTGAAATCGAAGTCTCCGGGAGTCCATCGAAAGCTGATCGACACCGCGGGCGCCGTCTCCGTGACATGGATAGGCCTGGACGTGTCAGCATAAGGGACTGTCTCGTCAACGAAACGCGTTTCCCCGCTTGGGTCGGCGACCAAGGCGGTTAGCCGCACAACGTCGCGATGAAGGTCGCGTGTGCTCATGCTGACACTAGCCCTCGACGATTTCGTAGGCCGCCGCAAAACCGACGGAGTCGGTTGAAAGGTCCGCGATGACCGATTGCCGGAAATCGGATTCGTCAATGAGGCGCAGGATGAAATCATCCAGCGCCTGATCGGGGGCAATCCGCTCATGCACATGCGCCAGCATTTGCGCCGTGTCCCGCGCCGGGCGCTGACGGTTCTGCGCCGTGACCTTGGCTAGCGCGATGCCCTCGTCGCCATGGCGGATATGACCGCGGCGGCTGATATAGCCATGCACCGAGGTCAGCGTTTCGCCGCCGTCCAAGGTCAGCGCGATTCGGTCCAGCCGGCCATAATGATAGTTGCCGCTGCGCAGTTCGGTGTCGTGCATCGCGGCAAGTTGCGCCTCGTCGAGCCAGTTCACGAACAGCGTAACGGTCGTGCCGGGTGCCGCTTGCAGCATCGCCGGCACGGAGCCGTATCCCGCGATATGGGCGGAATAGACGACGTCGAAATCCTGCAGCGTGCAGCGCTGCACGGGGATTTCCGCGCCGTCGACATGGCCGAACTTGCGGGTGATCTGTTCGGGCGATTGGTTCGACCCGACCGCCAGCACCGGTGTCCGGCCGGCGGTGACCGAGGGATCGAAGGTGTGTGTTCGGCTTTCACGCCAATGGTAGGAGCGGTTCGGGATTGGGTAGGGGTAGCCGCGCGCGCGGGCGAGCGCGGCCTGCCGGTCGGAGGTGTCGGGCGCATAGGCGGACATAAGCCCTTGAATAACCGAGAACAGCGTTCTTGTCATTGGCTTGGCGTTCGCTAGTGTAGCGGCGCGATGCCATACGGATCCTTACGCGACTTCATTTCCCGCCTCGAAGCGGCTGGCCGGTTGGTGCGGGTCAGTGCGCCGGTCTCCCCCGTACTGGAGATGACCGAGATACAAACACGCCTGTTGGCCGAAGGCGGTCCGGCGGTGCTGTTCGAGAACGTCGTGCGCGAGGACGGATCGAAATTCGACACACCGGTGCTGGTCAATCTGTTCGGCACCGTGGAGCGGGTCGCCTGGGGCATGGACCGCGAGCCTGGCGAACTGCGCGAGATCGGCGAGACCTTGGCGTTCCTGCGCCAACCGGAACCGCCGGGCGGTTGGCGCGAGGCACTGGGCATGCTGCCCCTGCTAAAAACCGTGATGGCGATGAAGCCGCGGACTACCGGTACGGCGCCGTGCCAGGAAATCGTCCTGCTGGGCGACGATATCGATTTGTCGCGCCTGCCGATCCAGACTTGTTGGCCGGGGGAACCGGCACCGCTGATCACTTGGCCACTTGTCGTCACGCAAGGGCCGGATCCGAACGGCAGCCGCTCCGACAGTTTCAATCTCGGCATCTACCGCATGCAGGTGACCGGGCGCGATACGACCCTGATGCGCTGGCTACGGCACCGTGGCGGGGCGCAGCATCATGCGCGCTGGAAGGCGGAGAAGAGCGAGCCCTTGCCTGCCGCCGTGGTAATCGGCGCCGATCCCGGCACGATTCTGGCGGCAGTCACGCCCGTGCCGGACACGCTGTCGGAATATCAGTTCGCCGGGTTGCTGCGGGGGCAAAAGTTCGACCTAGTCGACTGCAAGACGATTCCCCTGAAGGTGCCGGCGGAGGCCGAGATCGTGCTGGAAGGCGAAGTGTCGCTCGACGATTACGGCGACGAAGGTCCCTATGGCGATCACACCGGTTATTACAATGCCGTCGAGCAGTTCCCGGTATTCCGGATTAAGGCGATCACCATGCGCCGCGATCCGATCTATCTGTCGACCTTCACGGGCCGTCCGCCGGACGAACCATCAGTGCTGGGCGAAGCGTTGAACGAGGTCTTCGTGCCGCTGCTGCAACAGCAGTTTCCGGAGATCGTGGATTTCTGGCTGCCGCCCGAGGGCTGCTCCTACCGCATCGCCATCGTCTCGATCAAGAAGGCCTATCCGGGTCACGCCAAGCGCATAATGATGGGTGTGTGGTCCTATCTGCGCCAGTTCAGTTATACAAAATGGGTCATCGTCGTCGATGACGATATCGACGCGCGCGACTGGAAGGACGTGATGTGGGCCGTCTCCACCCGCATGGATCCGGCGCGAGACATCACCACGATCGAAAACACGCCGATCGACTATCTCGACTTCGCCAGCCCGGAAAGCGGCCTCGGCTCCAAGATCGGCCTCGACGCCACTAACAAATGGCCGCCCGAAACGAAGCGCGAATGGGGCGAGAAGCTCCGCATGAGCGACGACGTGATCGAGAAGGTCGATGCGATGTGGAACGAGTTGGGACTGCCGGGGAACGGTAAGGCGATTTGGAAGTAGCTTCGGTAAACCTTGCAACTAGAAAAATGCTTCTATATCCCGCGCGCCATGTATGACCCTGACGATTTCGATTGAGTTGTGGGTCGGATGATAGAAAATCACATATTGCCCGACGGGAAAGCTACGCAAGCCTGCAATCAGTTCGGGACGGGCTCTGCCGATCTCAGGGTTTACTGTTAAGGCTTCACATTTTTCGCGAACCGCTGCGATAAAAGTTGCCGCCGCGCGCGGACTGTCTTTTTCGATAAAGGCGCCGATGTCCAGTAGATCGTTTTCCGCTTCTGGACGAAATTGCAGTTTCATGCCTTGCCGAAACGGGCCTCAAGTTTCGAGAAGGTATCGCTCGCATCGACGGATGGTCTCGGGTCATCGATCGATTTTTGCAATTCGGACTTCAGCCATTCCATCTTCTGTTCCTTTATCGCTTCTTGCTCCTTGAGAAGGCGGAGGGCTTCTCGAATGACTTCGCTGTTCGATGCGTAAGCGCCCGTCGCCACTTTGTCGCGCACCAAGCGAGCCAGCTCACCGGGCAGGGTTATGCTGAGTTTTTCGATTTGCATGATAGTTCCCGATATAGAGGAGTGGAGGTTAAGGTAGTAGCAGGAAATACGATTTAATACTACTCACTGAACAGCCAGCCTTGCTGAATCGGCGCAAACCCAGGCTTGACCACCCATCCCGAAAACCCTAATGTCCGCACATGGTTATGCAATCCAACCAGGGAACGTCGCTTCTACGACTTACGCACCCGGCCGCTTAGCGCGCCGGGCATTGCCGTATTTGCGTTTCCCTGTTTGAAGATTGAACCATGACTTTCTCGATAGCTGAATACCGATTCTCCAGTGCAAATCACCGCGTTTTTGCGTGCCTGCTTCTGCGACTTAGCGGCGGTCGCCGGGCCTGAGCGGCTGCCGGCGGCTGTAACGCGCCGCAATTCCCTTAGAAATTGGAACATCGCCGCCCTATAAAGGCGGCGGGCAGAGTGGAGAAGACAGATGCCGAAGAAAATGCCGTTTGAGAAATACCAGCCGTTCGAGCCGATACGCTTGAAGGACCGAACCTGGCCGGACGCCGTCATCACCAAAGCACCGATCTGGTGCAGTGTCGATTTGCGCGACGGCAACCAAGCGCTCATTTCGCCGATGGACAGCGAACGCAAGAAGCGCATGTTCCTGACCCTGGTCGAGATGGGCTTCAAGGAGATCGAGGTCGGCTTCCCTGCCGCGTCGCAGACCGACTTCGACTTCGTCCGTACGCTGGTCAACGAAAACCTCATTCCCGACGACGTCGTCATTCAGGTATTGACCCAGGCGCGTGAGGAATTGATCCGCCGTACCTACGAGTCGATCGAAGGCTGCAAGCGGGCCATCGTTCATCTCTACAACTCGACCTCAACCCTGCAGCGCCGGGTCGTGTTCGGTCTCGACAAGGATGGGATCACCAAGATCGCGACCGACGGCGCGAAGCTGGTCCACGAGTTGGCCGGACAGACGGACACCGAGATCATCTACGAGTACTCGCCGGAGAGTTTCACCGGGACCGAGCTCGATTACGCGGTGGAAGTCTGCGAGGCGGTGATGGATGTCTATCAGCCGACGCCGGAGAAGAAGGTTATTCTCAACCTGCCGGCGACGGTCGAGATGTCGACGCCCAACATATACGCCGATCAGATCGAATGGTTCCTGCGTAATATCAAGAACCGCGAGTCGGTGATCCTCAGCCTGCATCCCCACAATGACCGGGGCACGGGCGTTGCGGCGGCGGAACTCGGTGTCATGGCGGGCGCGGACCGGGTCGAAGGGACCCTCTTTGGCAATGGCGAGCGGACCGGCAATGTGGACGTCATTTCACTCGGCATGAACATGTTCTCACAGGGTGTCGATCCCGAATTGGACATGTCCGACTTGAATTCTTTGGTCCGTGTCGCGGAGCATTGCAATCAACTGCCCGTGCATCCGCGCCATCCCTGGGCAGGTGAACTGGTCTTCACGGCGTTCTCCGGGTCGCATCAGGACGCGATCAAAAAAGGCATGACCGCGATCGGCGACAGCAATAGCGGGATCTGGGAAGTGCCTTACTTGCCGATCGATCCTCAGGATGTTGGCAGTACTTACGAAGCGGTGATCCGCATCAACAGCCAGTCCGGCAAGGGCGGAGTCGCTTATATCCTGGAGCAGGATTACGGATTCGAGCTGCCGCGCCGTTTGCAGATCGAATTCAGCCAGGTGATCCAGCGGATCACGGATACGACCGGCGACGAGATCATGTCCGAGGATATCTGGGAGACCTTCCAGGATGAATATCTCGAAGCGACGACGCCGTTCGAATTCGTCGAGCATCGCACGGTCCCCGATACGCATGCATCGGAACGGCGCAACATGACGGCCGTCTTGCGGGTCGATGGCGCGGAGAAAGTCATCTCCGGCAAGGGTAACGGGCCCATCGACTCCTATGTCGATGCGCTCAAGAGCCAGTGCAATGTCGACTTTCGTGTCATTGATTACCGCGAACGCGCGATCGGTGCCGGTGCGGATGCGCGCGCGGTCGCCTATGTCGAGATCGAAACGCCGGAAGGCGCGCTGTTCGGTGTCGGCGAACACGTGAATATCGTGACGGCCTCCTTGAAGGCGGTGACCAGTGCCGTCAACCGGGCTATCCGCATGGGCCGGGGCGTCAAGGTCGACACGAGTGCTGCCTAATTCTTACCTTGGGAGGGTTTCGCCATACGCAACGTAGGTGAAACCTTCCCAAGTGATTCTGTATTTGCCCCCGCATGCCCGCTAAAATAGCGGCATGGCGTCGAATGAATTCGTTCAAGAATGGGCATGGTTGATCGCAATCGGCCTATCGGTCGGTCTCGTCGGTTTGTTGTTGGCCATTCGGCGGATGCAGGCCTATCAGGCGCACAAGCGGGCCATAGCGGCCGCCCGCGCCGGCGAGGCGGAACCGACGGAGATTCGGGCCAATTTTCTGCGCGCGCGGCGTAACTTTCTTATCCTTCTCGGCATTGTGATCGTGTTTTTCGTTACCCTCGAGATTTGGAACCTATACTTCGTCCTGGAACGCTGACCACGCGTCCGCTAAGAAAGCCCGATAACCAGTTGATGAAGAGGTTCTCCCAATGAATGGCGATGACGCGCGATCCTTGCTCGACGACCTTCTGAGCCGGGCCAAGAAGCTGGGTGCGGATGCGGCCGACGCTCTTGTGGTGAACAGTACGTCGTTGTCCCATGCCGAGCGTCTCGGCAAGACGGAGCGGCTGGAGCGGTCGGAGTCGCGCGATCTTGGCCTGCGGGTTTTCTTTGGCAAGCAACAGGCGGTGGTTTCTTCGAACGACTGGGACGCCGATACGCTTGACGAACTCGTCAACCGCGCGGTCGCAATGGCCAAAGTTGTGCCGGAGGACCCCTATTGCGGGCTGGCCGATCCGGACGCGTTGTTCACCGGCGAAATTCCCGACCTCGATACTTTCGATCCCGTCGAACCGGCAGCGGAAGCGCTGATCGATTACGCCAAGGCGGCAGAGGATGCAGCGCGTGCCGTGTCCGGCGTGACCAACTCCGAAGGCGCCGAAGCGTCCTGGAGCAGCAATGCCGTGATGCTTGCCGCATCGAACGGGTTTTCCGGTGGCTACCGGATTTCGCGTCACGGGGTCGGCGTTTCTGTCATCGCCGGCGAAGGCACGGGAATGGAGCGCGATTACGAGTTCAGCAGCACCGTGCATGGCGAAGATCTGGATGATGCCGCCACTGTCGGCCGTGCTGCTGGCGAACGGGCGGTCAAACGGCTCAATCCTCGCAAGGCGTCAACGGCCAAGGCACCAGTTATCTATGATCCGCGTGTCAGCAACGGGCTGATAGGCCATCTTGCCAGCGGTATCAATGGCGCCGCGATCGCGCGCGGCACCAGCTTCCTCAAAGAAGCGATGGGCACCAAGGTATTCGCCGACGGCATCACGATCGTCGACGACCCGCACCGCAAAAGGGGATTGCGGTCGAAACCGTTCGATGCCGAAGGTCTGGCCAACGCGTCGATGAACTTCATTGAAGACGGCGTTTTGACAAGCTGGGTCATGGATCTGCGCTCTGCGCGGCAACTTGGTTTGGAAAGCACGGCCCGGGCATCGCGTGGCGTTTCCGGTCCGCCATCTCCATCGGTCACCAATCTTTACATGGCGCCCGGAGCGGCGACGCCGGAAGATTTGATGGCGGATATCAAGAGCGGGTTCTACGTCACGGAGCTGATGGGTTTCGGTATCGATATGATCACGGGCGACTACAGCCGCGGCGCCGCCGGGTACTGGATCGAGAACGGCGAACTTGCCTATCCGGTCAGCGAAATGACCGTGGCGGGTAATCTCAAGGAGATGTTCGTTAATCTCACGCCGGCCAATAATCTGGAATTCAAGTACGGGTCCAACGCACCGACAATTCGGATCGATGGCATGACCGTGGCCGGCGAATAGGGGATCTCGATGGAAGCGTTCATTCACAACACCAATCCAGCGCGTGTTGTTTTCGGGGCCGGTCAGGTGCAACGTCTTGGCGACGAAGTCGAGCGGCTGGGTTGTTCGCGCACCTTGGTTGTCTGCACGCCGGGACGCGCCGAAATGGCGGAAACGCTTTCTGGATCGCTCGGCTCCCGCCGTGTCGGCATCCATGCCAAGGCCCGCATGCATGTGCCTATCGAGACGGCCGAGGCGGGCCGTGCCGTGACGCGTGAATTGAATGCCGATTCCGTCGTGTCGATTGGCGGCGGTTCCGCCATAGGGCTCGGCAAGGCGATTGCCCTGGAGTGCGACATTCCGTTGCTCAGTGTCGTTACGACCTATTCCGGTTCGGAGATGACATCGGCCTGTGGCATGGTCGAGGGTGGCCGCAAGGTGCAGCACCACTCGCCGCGCATGCTGCCGCGTGTCGTCATCTATGATTCCGAACTGACCGTGAACCTGCCACCAGCGATATCCGGACCGAGCGGATTCAACGCAATCGCCCACAGCGTCGGTTCCATGTACCGGCAATCTTCAACGCCGATGCTTCGGCTGACCTCGCTCGACGGCATCCGCGCGATGGCAAGCGCCCTGCCGCGCATCATGGCCGATCCCAGCGATCTCGAAGCGCGGGACGATGCGCTATACGGCGCATGGCTCTGCGGCATGGCCGCCGGTTCCGGTGCGCGGTCGATCCACCATAAGCTGGCGCATGTGGTCGGCGGCTCGTTCGATCTGCCGCATGCCGAAAGTCACACGATTCTGTTGCCGCACTCGACCGCCTATAACGCCGATGTCGAACCGGATGCAATGACGGCGATTGCCGATGCGCTGGGGGCAAAAACGGCGCCGCAAGGTTTGTACGAGCTGGAAAAATCCGTCGGTACGCCGACGGCTCTTAAGGATATCGGAATGCCGGAAGCGGGCCTCGACCGGGCCGCCGATGAAGCGATGGAGAATTCGTACCCCAACCCTCGTCCGCTCGACCGCGCCGCCATCCGCGTGCTGTTGGAAAATGCGTGGCACGGGAATCCGCCGGTCACCGTCTGAGAAAAAAGACGGCCCCGCTGGGGTGGGGTCTACAGCGGGGCCGTTATGGGACGGAGTCGATGTCCAGCGAACTTAGGGCTGCTGTGTAACAAAGATATGAAACATCGAAGTCAGTTTCATGCTGTCGTGAAATAGCGCTGAAAACTTGTTAGGTTAGGGCATGTCCTCGAAACCTGATCTAAGTGCGAAGACGGTTACCGGCTTGATCGAGGCGTCGGCTGCGGCCGCGCCCGAAACGCCGGCGCTCATCTATGGGGATCAGACGCTGACCTTCGCCGGTCTGGCCGGACAGGCACGCCGCGCGGCAGGCGGGCTGTCATCGCTTGGCGTGAGGCCGGGGGACCGTGTTGCATTCTGGTTACCGAACACAACGGCCTACGTGACGCTTTACCTCGCGTGCGCGCGCCTTGGGGCTATTGCCGTGGCGGTGAACACACGCTACCGCGCCAGCGAGGTTGGCGATATCATTGGACGTTCCGGCGCGAAAATTCTCGTATTGTGGCCGGATTTCCGGGGCATCGATTTTCCCGGTATCTTGGCGGATGTGGATCCGCAGGCGCTCTCGAAACTCGAGACGGTTATTGTCTATTCGGAAGGTGACGAGGCGCCGAGTTTGCCGTTGCCCGGCGTGCGGACCGTGGCATGGGATCGGGTCGCCCGGCACGCGCGCTTCGATAAAGATCATGCGATAGCGGAAGGCGGCTGCAACATCTTCACGACGTCGGGCACCACCAAGGCGCCGAAATTCGTCCTGCATGGGCATGCCGGGGTCGCCGGCCATGCGCAGGAGGTGGCGACGCATTTCGGCCTGCGTGAGCCGGGCACGGTGGCCTATCTCGGCCTACCGTTCTGCGGTGTCTTCGGTTTCTGTCAGGTGATGGCGGTACTGGCGGCCGGAAAACCGACCGTTTTGACCAGCGCGTTCGATGCGGACGATGCTGTACGTCTGCTTGAAGGCCACGGTGTTACCTACTTCAACGGCAGCGACGACATGATAGATCGCATGCTGGCGGTGATGGGAAATCGGAAGCCGTTTCGCCAGGTGCGATCGGCCGGATATGCGGTGTTCAATTCCGAGCTTGGCAATATCGTCAAACGTGCCGATGCCGTGGGACTGACATTGACCGGTCTGTGGGGGATGAGCGAGTTGCAGGCACTGGCGGCGCGGCGCGACCCGGAGGCGAGCGCGGAAACCCGCGCGACGCCGGGCGGATCCCTGATATCCCCGACGGCTCAGGTTCGGGTGCGCGATCCGGAAAGCGGCACTCTCCTTGGCGTCGGTGACGCCGGCGAGCTGGAAATCATGGGGCCGAGCCGGATGCTCGAATATTACGGCGAGCCGGCGGCAACAGCGGCGGCAGTGACGGAAGACGGGTTCATTCGCACAGGCGATCTCGGCGCGCTGGAATCGGACGGCGGATTTACATTCCTGTCGCGAATGGGCGACGTGCTGCGGCTCGGCGGATTTCTGGTGAGCCCAGCGGAAATCGAGGCGCAGGTTCAGGCGCACCCGTCGGTCGAAAGCGTGCAGGTCGTCGCGGCTGGCAGCGCTGCGGGTAACCGTGCCGTTGCTTTTGTGATCACCGGCGGAGACGGTGCGTTTGAAGAAGCGTCCGTTCAGGCATATTGCGCGGAACGGCTGGCGAAGTACAAAGTCCCCGCCCGGGTCGTGGCGATTGACGCCTTTCCAGTGACCGAAAGCGCGAATGGTATCAAAATTCAGCGCGCCAAGCTGCGTGATATGGCTGAAGAGTTATTGAGGGGCTGATCGCCCGCGACGGGTTATCGACGGGTGTTTAGCCACTTCTTCACAAGCTTTTGCGCTTTCGCGAGCTCGCCCGGTTTCATCATTCTCGCGATACTGCGCGCTTCGAAACTGTTCCAGTTGATGCGGCGCTGTTGCGTGCGCGGTTCCGCCAGAATGGTCCATTTGTACGCCTGCACGAGATCCCGCTCGACGCCTTTGCCGTCGAGATACATTTCGGCAAGGCTGGATTGCGCAAAGGTCTGACCCCTATCGGCCGCCTTGCGCCACCATATGACGGCGGTGGCATCGTCTTGCGGCACCCCGCTGCCACTACGGTACAAGTGGCCGAGATCAAATTGTGCCTCCGGATTTCCCTGATCGGCGGACTTCCGGAACCAAGCCGCTGCTGCCGCAGGATCTTTACCGACGCCGTGGCCGCGGGCGTAGAGCAGACCCATATAATATTGTGCCTTGGCGTCGCCGGTCTGCGCATCGGGGATCAGTTCTTTGAGCGCTGCTGGATAGTCGTTCCGGTGATAGGCCGCGATACCGGCGTCGCGCCCGCCGGATACGGGACTCGAAGTGACGGCGGCAAGGAGGATGGTGGCGGCCACAAGGATTTTCAGGTGCATCATGACCAGGACACCGGTCCGTATCTCTTGGAGCGGGTGAAGGGAATCGAACCCTCGTCACTTGCTTGGGAAGCAAGAGCTCTACCATTGAGCTACACCCGCACAGACTCCATTGTACAGGCAAGGTTGGGTCGCGTTCAATCGTCAGTAAGTGCGGTTGCGAGGCGTGTGGTCGCCCGTTGGATTTCTCTCTCCGAAACGCCGGCGTAGCCGAACAAAAGGCCTTTGCGCTGCGGTGTGCCTCGGTAGAACGCGGACAGAGGTGGTGCAACGACATCATGCTCCGCGGCACGGTGCGACAGTTCGGCGTCGTCGACTTCGTTTGGCAGGTAACCGACGAGATGCATGCCTGCGTCGTCCGGGGCGATCTGTAGGCGGTCGCCCAGCGTCGTTTCGACAGCCTTCAGCAGCGCGGTCTGACGTTCCGCGTAGAGCGACCGCATGCGCCGGATATGAGAGGTCAGATAGCCATCGGCGATTAAATCCGCCAGGGCTGCCTGCGCGACGGAGGAGGGATGTGAGTCGAGCAGCCTTCGAATTGCGAGAAACGGTTCCACCAGAGCTGGCGGTGCGACCATGTAGCCGATGCGCAAGCCGGGAAACATGACTTTGCTGAACGACCCGACATAGATGATGCGTCCGTCATCGTCCAACCCTTGCATGGCAGCGAGCGGTCGCCCGGCATAGCGGTACTCGCTGTCGTAATCGTCCTCCAAAACAAAGGCGTCCGCGGCGCGCGCCCAATCGAGCAGCTCCAACCTGCGCCGCAATGTCATCGTTATGCCGAGCGGATACTGATGCGACGGCGATACGCAAATCAGCCGTGCGTCCGGTGCCAGTTTCCGGCCTTGTGTAACGTCAATGCCCTCCTCGTCCACGGGGACCGGCGTTAGCCGAGCGCCGGCGGCAAGCAAGGCGCCCCAGGTGCCGCTGAAACCGGGTTCCTCGACCCAAACCCTGTCGCCGGGATCGATAAGTGCGCGGGCGACCAGATCCATTGCCTGCTGCGCGCCGGACACGATTAGGATCTGGCCTGGGTCGCAGGATACGGCGCGGGCGGTGCCCAGATACTGTGCCAAGGCTTCGCGCAGTGGACGGTAGCCCGACGGGTCGCCGCCGACGAGAAACTCGCTGGGCGGCCGTCGCCAGCGTCGTGCCAACAACCGCGCCCAATCTTCGAACGGAAAAGCGGCAAGTTCCGGAAGACCGAGCGAGAAAGGCTTCGGCGGCAAGCTTTGCGGCGATCGTAACTGTGCCAGCATGTCGCCGCGGCGGGAAAGCTTCGGCGGCGGTGCGCGTTCCCGGCCCGATGCGGGGGGCGACTGCCGCGCGTGCAGCAAGGCTTCCGGCAGTACCGTCGACACGTAGGAACCCGCCCCGATACGGCCGTCGAGATAGCCTTCGGTCAGGAGTTGTTCATAGGCGCTGACGGCGGTATTGCGCGACAGCCCGAGGTCCCGTGCCAGCGTCCGAGTCGACGGCAACCGTGCGCCTGGCTGCAACCGGCCCGCCAGAATCGCTTCCCGGATGGCGAAATATAGCTGGCGGTACAGTGGGGCTGAATCGTCGGGGTCGAGGGCGAGGGTGGCGAGATGTGCCGCGGTGGTTCGTTTGACCATTATCTGAGTAACGTTTCCAACTGATTTCATTCATCGGATTGGGCTGCGATCTCGACGCGGCAGTCGTTGTAACGAGCGCCACGGAAATGCCCGGGCGGAACGATGGCGAGTTTATGCAAATAGTGTCCCTATCGAAAGGGCCATTTCACCCCATATTATGGGACCAATTTTTGCTTTTGGTTAGCGTAATCATGAGCCTTTGAAAGTATGCGAAAGGTATTCGCGGTATACCGGCACCGCGCTAAAGGGACTGCCTTTTGACAATCAACCCCTGCGCCGATCACTTCTTTTTTTGTTGTGCCGCCGGGACCGCCCTTCTAATCATTTGGCGCGTAGTAGGGTTAACCCCAAATCAGCGATGTACGAGGCGTATATGAGTGTGACCACGGCGGTTCCCGAAGACCAGCTCGATCCCGCCAAGTTCCGCGATCCGGACGTGACGGCGAACGGCGAGCGGCGGGCGTCCGTCGGTCTCGATGCGCTGGAGACGCTGTGGTTCAACACGGGCACGCTGTGCAATCTGACCTGCACGAACTGCTACATCGATTCGAGCCCGACAAACGATCGCCTTGTCTATATCTCCAATGACGAGGTGCGCACCTATCTGGATGAGATCGAGGCCTTGAAGCTGCCGACGACGGAAATCGCCTTTACCGGCGGCGAACCGTTCATGAATCCGGAGATCATCGCCATCCTCGAAAGCGTCCTTGCGGGAGGTTTCCGCTGCCTTGTCCTGACGAACGCGATGCGCCCGATGATGAAATGTACGGATGGTTTGCTCCGACTTCGTGAGGCGTATGGGGACCGGCTGACGATCCGGGTGTCGCTGGACCATTATTCGCAGCCGCTGCACGACCTTTTGCGCGGCAAGGACAGCTGGGCGAAAACCATGCTGGGGCTGCGCTGGCTGGCGGCAAACGGGTTGCGCATCAATGTCGCGGGTCGCACCTGTTGGGGGGAAAGCGAAGCGGTAATGCGGGACGCTTTCGGCCGCCTGTTCGCCGCCGAAAGCGTACCTGTCGATCCCACGCATCCCGAACAACTCGTGCTGTTTCCCGAAATGGACGAAACGCAGGACGTCCCGGAAATCACGGTCGACTGCTGGGACATCCTCGACGTCGATCCGTCGGCCATGATGTGCGCGACATCGCGCATGGTGGTCAAGCGCAAGGGGGAAGACCGTCCAGTTGTGGTTCCTTGCACGCTACTTCCTTACGACAAGGACTTCGAGCTCGGGCATACGCTTGAATCCGCCGGGGAAGCGGTGAAACTGAACCATCCGCACTGCGCGCGCTTTTGCGTGCTCGGCGGCGGCTCCTGCAGCGTCGCCGCGGACTAGCGCCACGCCGCTAACTGATATCCGGTTTCGATTGATCTTGGTATAGTGCTGGTGCGGCGACGCATAGTCATGGAACCAAGAGGATAGTGTGATGAAGATCGATGGCGGCTGCCACTGCGGCGCACTGACTTATGAAGCGGATATTGACCCCGAAAAGGTGGCGGTGTGTCACTGCACCGATTGCCAGAAAATGTCGGGTACGGCGTTTCGCACTGTTGCTCCTGCTGCCGAGGAGAATTTCAAACTGCTGAGCGGTGAGCCGAAGATCTATGTGAAGGTTGGCGGCAGCGGCGCGAAACGTGCGCAGGCATTCTGCGCCGATTGCGGATCGCAAATCTACGGAACCAGCGTTGGCGATGGGCCGAAAACATACGGCATTCGCCTTGGCACCGTGCGGCAAAGTCAGGAACTGGCGCCGAAGCTGCAAATCTGGACCCGTTCGGCACAGCCCTGGCTATCCGGGTTGGACGCAGTGCCGAAGATCGAACAAGGCTGACGGCGCGCGGCGGACCAATTCGGTACCCATGGTCGACAACCACAGCATTCACGTCTTCGAACTGGTCGTTGGTCTTCTTATTGTAGCTGCCATGTTCCTGCGCGTGTGGTTCGGGCGCTTGGGGGCACCGTCCCTGGTCGGCTTCATTCTGCTCGGTTTCGTCGTGCGGTTGATCGACAATGCGGTGCCGTTTCTGTCCAGCGCCAGCCTGAACATTCTCGAGTTCCTCGCGGGCATAGGAATCTTCGTACTCCTGTTCCGAGTCGGGCTCGACAGCAATCTGCATGGGCTGATTTCGAAACTGCCCCGCGCGGCGCCGATTTGGATCGGCAATGTCGTGCTGAGCGGGCTGCCGGCCTACCTGCTGTGTACTTGGGGGCTCGGCCTCGCTCTGGTTCCCAGTATGTTCGTTTCCGTCGCGATGACAGCGACGAGCATTGCGGTGTCGACGGAGATGTGGCGCGAAGCAGGCGCACTCGACAGCGCCGACGGCGAAACTCTTATCGATGTTGCCGAGTTGGACGATCTGTCTGGCGTCGCGTTGATGACGCTGGCGCTTGCAGTTGCCCCGGCGCTGCATTTTGCGAGTGGAAAGTCCGCGTTGACCTTGGCGTCCGAAGTTTCGCTGCTCTTCATCGTCAAGGCGGCGTTCTTCGGTGCGATCTGCCTGCTGGTGGCGCGTTTTGGAGAGCGTCGCATCGTTGCCATGTTGCGCGGGGCGGATGAACCGGGTTCGGCACTGGTTTTGATTGGGGTCGGGCTGATCATTGCGGCGATCGCTTCGCTGCTCGGTTTTTCGATCGCGATCGGTGCCTTTTTTGCCGGACTAATTTTTAGTCGCGACCCGGAAGCCGTCCGGCTTGAAACGGCCTTCGTATCGCTGCGTGTGTTTTTCGTTCCGTTCTTCTTTATTGCCATTGGATTTCGTATCGAGCCGCAGTCGCTCGGTCTGGCGCTGGAAATCGGTGGGTTGCTCTTGATCGTCGCTGTCACCGGCAAGGTCGTCGGCGCGGGCGTGCCGGCCCTGATGACGACAAGCGGTGCCGGGGCGCTCGTTATTGGGGTCAGTATGGTGCCGCGCGCGGAAATTGCGATGGTCATCGGCCAACAGGCGCGCGAACTGGGCGACTGGGCAATGCCGCCTGAAGTCTTTTCCGGCATCGCATTAGTGTCGCTTGTTACGTGTCTCGTCACGCCCTTCGTCGTTCGCGCTCTGCTCAAGAAACGATAGGCGGCACTCGGTCAAACCGGTTTTGCAAGCGGGGCCGGACGCCCTATGCTTGAGCGCATGAGCTACGAACTCCCCTACAAAGGGCTGAAGGTCCTCGAAATCAGTCAGGGCTACGCGGCCCCGTACTGTGCCATGATGCTCGCCCAATATGGCGCGGAGGTGATCAAGATCGAACCGCCGCACGGCGATTGGGTGCGCGGTGTCGGTAAGGCGGTCGGCGACCATACCGCACTGTCGATCGTGCCCAATATCGGCAAGAAGAATCTGGCGCTCGATCTCAAATCCGAAGAAGGCAATGCCATCGCCAGGCGGCTCGCGGCTGAGGCGGATGTCATCGTCGAAGCCGGACGCCCCGGCGTCGCGGCCCGCCTAGGTCTCGGTTACGACCAGGTACGCGCGGACAATCCGCGTGTCATTTACGTGTCAGTGAGTGGTTTCGGACAGGCCGGCCCTTATGTCGACCGGCCGGTGACGGATACGGTGATGCAGTCCTTTTCCGGCTTGATGTCGGTCAACCGGGGTGTTGAGGACGGGGTCCCGCACCGGGTTGGCTGCATCGTTGTCGACCACATGACAGGGGTATACGCGTTTCAGTCGGTCGCCGCCGCGCTTTTCGCCCGGCAAGACGAGGACGAGGGACGCTTCATTGATATCAGCCTGATGTCCAGCACGGCGGCCCTCATGGCGCCGAAATTCGTCGAGCACCAGCTCCAGGACGGTGCGCCGCGGATCGCGAACGCCCCGGCGGGCAGTTACGAGACGAAAGATGGCTGGATGGCGGTTACGCTCATCAAGGAAGAACATTGGGTAAAGATTTGCGACTGCATGGGCCACCCCGAACTCGCGACCGATTCCCGCTTCCAGTCGTTCGATGCCCGTGCGGAAAATCTGGATGAACTGCTTAAGCTCATTCGACCGATCTTCCGGGGACGGACGACAGAAGCGTGGATGGAGACCTTTCGCGAGAACGACATTCTGTCCAATCGGATCAACGACCTCGCGAGCTGGCTTGCGGACCCTCAGGTTATTGCCGCGAACGCTGCTCCGATGGTCACGCAACCCCACGCTGGGCCGACGCCGATCGTTCATATTCCAGGCACCGCGCCGCCGCGCGATGGCGATCCGCGGTCCGAGGCGCCGTTAACTGGTGCGCACAGCCGGGAAGTGCTGGCGCGGCTTGGCTATTCGGACAAGGATATCGATGCTCTTGCCGCCCAAGGCGTCACAAAGCTAGCCGAGTAAACGGAGAAGAAAATATGCCTGAGGGAACCTTCTCACCGGAACATCATAACGCCGGTGTATCGCTTTCATTCGATGAACTGAAGATCGGGCAGGAATTCTACATCCCCTCCCGGACAATGACCGATGCGCTGTTCTCGGCGTTTCAGCTGGCCTCCGGCGATAACCACCCGATCCATTACGACATTGAATACTGTCGGCGGCATGGCCACCCGAATATGCTGGCGCACGGCTTTCAGGTCGCCATTCAGTCGGCGGCGGGTGCGGGGCTGTTTCCGCATGTCATTGGCGACTCACTGATTGGGTTTCTGGAGCAATCGTCGCGTTTCCTGAAGCCGGTTTATGTTGGCGATACGCTCTACCCGCTTCTGACGATCACGGAGCTGACGCCGCAGCGCACGACGGGCGTACTCACGGTTAAATCTACAATTCATAATCAGAACAGTGAGTTGGTCATGGATGGCACGCAGAAATATTTGCTCCGGCTCGGCAAATAAGGCGCTTAGACCTCTGGTTTTCGCAGAACGGCCCTTGAGAAGCCTCAATTCGTCCCTAATCGACGACTAATTGATCCTCCTTCCCTGATCGATGAAGGAGGACCATATGCAATTTCGTATCACAGGCACCGTCGTGCTGGCGGCAGCGCTGGCGGGGTGCGTTTCCGCGCCGCTTAGTGAACTGCGCGAGTCGACGCCCCGCGGATCGGCAGTTTCGAAGGCGCTTGCGCATGAGTATACGCAGTTCGCTTCGGTTGAGGTTACCGAAATGGTGGATCTCAAGGACGGCGACTATTTCGCCCAGAAGGGGCTGCAGGCGGCACGTGGCGATGAGCCCGCGCCGGAAGTGGTGAGCAGTTGGCGTTTGCCCGAAACCGATACCCGGTACTTGCAATCGGAGCGCAACCGGCTGGCGGCCGCCCTCGCCAACCGACCCGAAGCAGCTGCGCCGAAAACGGCGGCGGTAGCGCAAGTTGGCTATGATTGCTGGATCGAGCAGAAGGAAGAAGGCTTCCAGCCAGGCGATATCGAGCATTGTCGCGCGCGTTTTCTTGCGTCGGTCGATACGCTGGAACAGCGCAACGATTATCCGCATAGCGTATTCTTCGATTTCAATGATGCGCGTCTCCGGCCCGCGGAAATCAAGCGCATTCGGACCCTTGCAGCGAAGGCAATGCGTTTAGGCGTACCCCGAATCACGATTCTGGGCCACGCGGACAGCTCTGGCGGCGAGCACTACAATCTCGGCCTTTCATTGCGCCGCGCCGACGCCGTAGAGCGTGTTTTGATCGCGGCGGGGATTGCTTCGGATCAGGTCGGAGTTGCCGCTGCCGGAGAAGGCAAATTGCGTATTGCAACTAAAAATGGTGTTTCGGAGCCGCAAAATCGCAGGGTTGAGCTGCTGTTTCAGCCTGCCGAGTCTTGGTAGCCCGCACTAGGAGCCTGTCCGGGTAATGCTTATGGTCTGCATCGACCAGAGAACCGCGCATGTTAGGAGAGGGTGCGCCGGCGATGCCGGAAGCATCGTCAAGCGCCCACGACGCAGCATGCGCGGTTCTCTGGTCGACCCAGCGGGCTGCGTTTTCAAGGGGCTGGGATGTCGTCCGCCGCCGCTCGCGATGCCCCCGGCATCGCCACGCGACACCATCCTAACCCAACCCCTTGAAAACGCAGTGCAAACCATAAGCATTACCTGGACAGGCTCCTAGGCTGGACTTTAACTCGCGGCGACCTAATATGTTGGCGTGGTGGGCGCAATGTGAATTCGAGGGGACGGCCTAATGTACGAAGCGGTTACCGATGGCATAAAGGTATCGGTCACGCCGTATTTTCTGGAGGATCAGTCCGCGCCGGAAGACGACCATTATGTGTGGGCCTACCAGATCTCCATTGAGAACCAGGGCGGCCAAACGGTGCAGCTGCGGAACCGGTTCTGGCGGATAACGAATGCGCGGGGTCATGTCGAAGAAGTCGAAGGGCCCGGTGTTGTCGGCGAACAGCCGGTGCTCAAGCCCGGTGAGTCCTACCAGTATACGAGCGGTGCACCGCTTGCTACCGCATCCGGTATCATGATGGGCAGCTACGAAATGGAGGGCGCCGACGGAAGAATGTTCGACGTCGCCATACCGGCATTTTCGCTTGATAGCCCCCATCAGGCCGTTCAACTCAATTGAGCGCTGCTCGGCGCCGGCAATGGATTAGGAGAGCGATGTGAACGCACCTGACGGTGTCAGCCATGACGGCACGGCCTCTGATGATGATGTAGCGGACCGGCCGACCCGGTCCGAGGCAGAAGCGGCGGTGCGGACGCTTATCCGCTGGGCCGGCGACGATCCAGCACGCGAAGGGTTGCGCGACACACCCTCGCGGGTCGTGCGATCGTATGAGGAATTCTATGCCGGCTACGATATCGATCCGACCGCATTGCTCGAGCGGACCTTCGAAGAGACTGACGGTTATGACGAGTTGGTGGTGCTGCGCGAGATTCGCTTCGAGTCCCATTGCGAACATCATATGGTCCCGATAATTGGCTGCGCCCATATCGGCTACATGCCCGACCGGCGCGTGATCGGTATCAGCAAGCTGGCACGAGTGGTCGATGCCTTTGCCAAACGGATGCAGATCCAGGAAAAACTGACGGCGCAAATCGCCAACGCGATCGACGAGGTGTTGAAGCCGAAGGGGGTCGCGGTGGTGATCGAGGCCAGCCATCAGTGCATGACGACGCGTGGCGTGCACAAATCTGGCGTCGGCATGGTCACGAGCCGGATGCTCGGCCTGTTGCGCGACGATCCGACGACGCGCCGCGAGTTTCTGTCGATCATCGGGTCCCCGTCTCTGCACGCTGGGTAGCGCTGCCACGCGGCAGTGGTGCAAGTACTGGACAAGTTGCGGCAGGGGCGGGAATACTGTCCGCCGCCCTCCATTAGCCGGTTCGGCCCTTGATCGATTTTCGTCCCGTCCTGTTTATCATTGGCATTCTCATGTCGACGCTTGCCGTCGCTATGTTCCTGCCGGCAGCAGCCGATCTCGCGGTCGGAAACGAGGAATGGCAGGTCTTTGCGACGGGTGCGGCGCTAACTCTTTTCATCGGCGTCATGCTGGTGCTGACGACGCGCAGCAATATACGCAACCTGTCGCTTCGCCAGGCGTTCATCCTGACGACCTTGAGCTGGCTCTTGATGCCTGCCGTGGCAGCGCTGCCGCTGGTCTTTGCCGATCTTGACCTGTCCTATACCGACGCTTTCTTCGAAGCGATGAGCGGCCTGACCACAACCGGCTCGACCGTCATTTTAGGCCTCGACCAGACGCAGCCCGGGATTCTGTTGTGGCGCGCGCTTCTGCAGTGGCTCGGCGGCATCGGTATCATTGCCATGGCGATTTCGATCCTGCCGCTTTTGCAAGTGGGCGGTATGCAGCTGTTCCGCATGGAATCCTCGGACACGTCCGACAAGGTCATGCCACGGGCCGCGCAGATCGTTACGGCGATTGCCGTCATATACGTGGCTCTGACTTTATTGTGCGCCTTGATCTATTGGCTGTTCGGTATGACGGGCTTCGATGCCATGGCCCACGCGATGACCACGATCGCGACCGGCGGGTTCTCCACGCACGATGCCTCGCTCGGCTATTTTCAAGATGCGCGGATCGATGCGACGGCGACGATTTTCATGGTCGTCGGCGGCTTGCCCTTCGTGCTGTATCTGCAGGCGATCCGAGGCCGTCCGGGTGGGTTATTCCGCGATAGCCAGGTACGCTGGTTTCTTGTTATGACCGCGCTTGCCGTGTTCGCCGTGACGGTCTGGTTGATGCGTACCGGCTCGGGCGATCTGACGTCGACGTTCCGTCTCGCGGCTTTCAATGTCGTTTCGGTTATAACGGGCACGGGCTATGCGACACAGGATTTCAGCGCCTGGGGGCCGTTCGCGGTCGCGCTGATGTTCTTCCTGATGTTCGTCGGCGGTTGTGCCGGATCCACCACGTGCGGCGTCAAGGTGTTTCGAATCCAAGTCTTGCATGCGACGGCGCGTTGTCAGATGCGCCGCTTGCTGCAGCCGCACGGCGTGTTCATACCCTATTATAACAAGCGGCCGATTCCCGAAGAGGTGACGGCGTCCGTCATGGGGTTCTTCTTTCTCTATGTGATCTCATTCGCCTTCATCGCTATTGGCCTCGGTGTGCTCGGTCTCGATTTTCTGACCGCCGCTTCCGGTGCTGCGACCGCGATTTCCAATGTCGGGCCCGGTCTCGGCCCGACGATCGGTCCATCCGGCACCTTTGCCGCGCTACCCGACGCGGCGAAATGGCTCTTGGCGTTTGGCATGTTGCTGGGGCGGCTCGAATTGTTCACGGTCCTGGTCCTTCTTCTCCCCTCATTCTGGCGGAACTGATGCAATGACAGCGAAATCCATGACTCCTGTTGAAATGATCGGCGCGTTGGTGGGTTTCGACACCACCTCGGCAAAGTCGAATCTGGCGCTGATCGATTTCGTCCGCGATTACCTCGCAGGATACGGCATCGACTCCCGCTATGTGCGGAGCGACGACGGCACAAAGGCCAACCTATGGGCCACAATCGGCCCGGATGAGCCGGGCGGCGTGGTGCTGAGCGGCCACACAGATGTGGTGCCCGTCGACGGCCAACCCTGGGATTCCGATCCGTTCGAGGTGGTCGAGAAAGAGGACCGGCTCTACGGACGCGGTGTAGCGGACATGAAAAGCTATATCGCCATCGCACTATCCTTGGTGCCGGAAATGCTGGCGAAACCGCTGGCGCGCCCGATCCATTTCGCGCTGACCCACGATGAGGAGGTCGGCTGCATCGGTGCGCCGCGATTGATCCGCGACGTGGTGGAGAACTTGCCGCGGCCCGGGGCCGTGATCATCGGCGAGCCGACGGAAATGCAGGTCGTCGATGCACACAAGGGCATCAACTCCTTCACCACGACTGTTTGTGGGCACGAAGCCCATTCGAGTCTGACCCATCATGGCGTCAACGCGGTGATGACGGCCGGCAAGCTGATCGCCTTTCTGGGAGATCTGGCGGCGGAGAAGGCAGCTAACCCGGAACCCGACAGCCGCTTCGATCCACCCTATTCGACGATTCATGTCGGGACCGTTGAAGGCGGCACGGCGCTCAACATCGTCGCGCGGCACTGCGCATTTAAGTGGGAAATTCGCGCATTGCCGGGTGACGATCCGGCGGAGACCGTCGCCCGGCTCGAGGAATATTGCGAACGGGAAATCATCCCCGCCATGCGCCGCGTTGTGCCAGAAACCGGCGTCGAGACTACGCCGCGCGTTACCGTGCCGGCGCTCAATCCCGATCCGGGGTCGCCCGCGGAACAGCTCGTCTTCGCGCTGACAGGCACGAATTCGACCAATGCAGTTTCCTACGCCACCGAGGGCGGGCAGTTTCAGCAGGCCGGCCTTCCCGCCGTTGTCTGCGGGCCCGGCAGCATCGAGCAAGCGCACAAGCCGAACGAATGGATCAGCCTGGAGCAGGTCGTGGCCGGCGAACAATTCGCGCGCCGCTTGATCGCCCGCTGCCAGGAAAGCGAGAGCTGAAGAAAGCGACGGAAATGCAGATATGGACGAGCGGCGTTGCGTCACCGCGCGGCATCTTGCGGGTGGCCCGCGAGACGGAAGCCGGTGGGTGGGACGGGTTGGTCGTGGTCGATTCGCAGAATCTGTCCGGTGACCCTTACGTCTCGCTTGCCATGGCGGCCACTGTCACGGACCGGATCGGCCTGGGCCCGGGCGTCACCAATTCGGTGACGCGGACAGCCGCCGTTACCGCGACCTCGATCGCCAGCGTTCAACGGGTCGCGGAGGGCCGTGCGGTCATGGGGATCGGGCGGGGCGATTCCGCGCTAGCGCATCTCGGCCGGTCGCCGGCGCGGTTGGCGCAGTTCGAACGCTATCTCCGGCACCTGCAGGCCTACCTTAAGGGCGAGGCAGTGCCGTTCGACGATATCGTCGATATCTCAGCGGACGTTGCACCGCCGATGTCCGAACTGCAGCTCGCCGATGCGCCAGCGGACAGCTGCATCGGATGGATCGCCGGTACGGATAAAGTCCCCGTCGAAGTCGCGGCAAGCGGGCCGCGCGTCATCGAAATCGGCGCCCGGCATGCCGACCGGCTGATGTTCACCCTGGGCGCGGATGTCGAGCGGATCGCCTGGGGCATCGATCAAGCGCGCCACGCGCGGCAGAAGGCCGGGCTTGATCCGGACGGCATTGCTTTTGGCGCCTACATCAATAGCGCCTGTCATCCGGATATGGATACGGCCCGTGATCTGGTGCGCGGCGGGCTGACGACTTTTGCGCGGTTTTCCGTCATGCACGGCAAGGCCAGCGGTCCGTTGACCGACGATAACCGGAACGTCCTGCAGGACCTTCGAAGCAACTACGACATGCGCAAACATACCCAGGGCGACTCGAGGCAGGCGGGCGTTCTGACACCGGACTTCATCGACCGCTTTGCGATTGTCGGGCCGCCAGAGCGCTGTATTGAGCGTCTCAAAGGTCTCGCGGACTTGGGCCTCGACAAGGTTATCATCAGCGGCGGCCGGCGCGGCGCCGACCCGGAGGCGGCGAAAGAAGCGCAGATCCTGATGGAGCGCGAGGTGCTGCCGGCCTTTTGAGCACGGGCGGTGCTGCAATACGCTCCGGTTGCCCGTTCCGGCTCGCTGATTTGGTAAACCTTTCGTTATCATTTTTCCGATAGATCATGGTCGTGTGGCGGATTGCCCCAGTTTTTGGCGATTCCGCAGTGCGTAACGGATGGATTTCGCAAGCCGACAATGGCGAGAGCGCGGTTGAAATCGTTACATCTTGATCTGCTCTGGACGGGCTTAAGTGGTGAGCGATAATTCGAACATAACCTATGAAATCTACCTCCTGAAGTCGGGGCGTTGGGAACTTCACACCCATTTCACGCCCGACGAGCGCGATCTGTGCGTTGAGGAAGCCAAAAAGATTTACGCGTCCACTCGCGTCGAGGGTGTCCGCGTCATCGAAGATACCTACGATTCCAAGACCAAGACCTCTCAGGAGGAGACTCTCTATTGCAGCCCGCGCCGGGCACCGCCGAAGAAGCCGAAACCGAAATCGAAACAGGAGAAGGGCAAGCCGCTCAAGGTCCGTCGTACCAAACCCAGCAAGAAAGCGCCGGCGAAACGGGAGCGGTCGGAGATCGCCGAGGGGATTCCCAAAATCGCAGTGGTGAGCTCAGCCAGCCTGGCGATGGCGGCATTGATCTCCTATTTCGTCCTTCTTGTGATGCAACAGCTGCAGGAGACGGACATCGCCCTGAACAACACGACGGCGCAGGGCGTGCTGATCGCGGTCTTCCTCGTCACGGCGGCGGCTTTATTCGTTCCTTTGATGCGCCGCTTCGGTCCGTCGCTGCGCGAAGCGCGCCGCGCCGAGGAAGAAGCGCCCGCGGTTCAGCCCAATCCGCCGGCCATTGCGCCGGATACAGCTGCGGCCGCTGCTGAATTGCCCGCACCGCCACCGCTGTCCGAGAGTCTGGAGGACGATGAGGCGGCCTCCGATCTTGCCGACGATGACCTCGAAGAAGAGGACGAGACGGACGAGGCTGAAGAAGAACCGCCCGTGACAGCGAGCACCGGGACGGTGGATGCCGATTTGCTGAAGTTCATCCGGGATTCGCTGGAGCCGCTTGCGGCGGCTGGCCGGTCGCTCGATGCGTTCAACCGGTTCGGCCTGACGCTCTATTTCGCCGGGGCGGGCGAATATCTCGCCTCGCGAGACGGGCTGGCGCGCGACTCGATGCAGGCCCTGTTATCCAGCCATGTCCAGATGCTCGGTCACACACCGGAGATGGCGCAGGGGTTCTGCGCCAATATCGACGAGTACCTAGTCAATCCGAAATACTTCAAAATGTACGAAGCAGGCCGCAGCGCCATCGTACAACACCTGAACGAGCCGGATGGCGACGCTGGCGCTGTCGAGGCGATGGATTTCTGGAACGAGCCATCGGCGCCGAGCGCGACGCATGACAAGGAGTTCGTGGCGGTTCTGTTCACCGATATCGTCGGCTCGACCGCGATGACACAGGAACGTGGCGATGCGGGTGCGCAGCTCGTCGTTCATGAGCACAACACGATTGTCCGCGATGCGCTGGCGCTGCATGGCGGCCGGGAAATCAAACATACTGGCGATGGCATCATGGCGACCTTCCCGCAAATCACCAATGCGGTCGATGGTGCAGTCGCGATGCAGGAGGCCTGCCAGCGCGCCAACGCGGCCAACCCGGGTCTCGGTCTTGGCCTTTGCATCGGCGTCAATGCCGGCGAGCCGATTCACGAGGGCGGCGATATTTTCGGTACCCCGGTCCAGATGGCGGCCCGCGTCTTGAGCAAGGCGGAAGGCGACGAAATCGCCGTGTCGAACCTCGTGCACGAAATGTGCATGGGCAAAGACTACGGGTTCTCGAAGAAAGGAGATTATGAGCTCAAGGGCTTTGCTGAGCCGATCCCGATCTTTCTCTTAGAGTGGCAATCCGGCGCAACCGTGCCCGACACGGCGGAGTGACGGTGCCGATCCACCGATAGGTTTTCGAGTTTAAGGCCCTTCAGACGATAAGCAGCGATGGCATTCTCCCGTCTGCTGGCTTTTTCGCGCCTGCTCTTTCCCTCGCGGCGTGAAAAGTTATCATGGGGCATGCGCCTCCGAAGGGTGCTTGGAATCCAGAGAGGGAGATGGGGATGCCGACCGTACAAGCCGATCGTTTGATCAAGATTTCCGAAGTTCTGTTCGAGAAAGCCGGCGCGTCGGCGGAAGAGGCGGAGACCGTCTCGCGGCATTGCGTTAACGCCAACCTGACCGGCCACGACTCGCACGGAATCATCCAGGTGCCGACTTATATCGACCGCGTCGACCGAGGCCATATCGTGCCCGGCGCGCCGTTTGAAATCGTTCAGGAAAGCCCGACGACCACGGTCATCAACGGCAATTGGGGCTTCGGCTACGTGGTCAACGAGCGCGCAATGAATATGACCATCGAGAAGGCGAAGACGTCCAACGTTGCGGCCGCCACGGTTTATCATCAGAGCCATGTCGGCCGCGCCGCGTCCTATCCGCTGATGGCGGCGCAGGAAGGTATGATTGCCATGATGACGGCGGATTCGGGCCGGTCGCCGAAGGCGGTGGCACCGTTCGGTGGCCGCATGCCGCGGCTCGGCACCAATCCGATCGCGATCGCCATGCCGTCCAATCTCGAAGGGCCGTTCTTCATCGACATGGCGACGTCCGCGGCGGCGGCCGGCAAGGTCAAGCTGGCGGAAGCGCGCGGCCAGTTGATCCCGGACGATTGGGTCGTCGACAAGGACGGCCGTGCGACGACGGATCCGTCGGCGCTTGGCGCCGGCGGCGCGATCCAGCCGCTCGGCGGGGCGCAGGGCTTCAAGGGTTACGGGCTGGCGGCGATGGTAGAGATTTTCTCCGGCCTGCTGACCGGGCTCGGTTTCGGCGTGGAGCCGACCGGCAAGCATAATGACGGCGTCTTTATGGCGGTCTTCAATGTCGCCGCTTTCCGCCCGCTTGATCAGTTCAAGCAGGAGGTTACGGAGTTCGCGGAATATCTCAAGGCGACGCCGACGGCCGAAGGCTTCGACGAAGTGCTCTATCCGGGCGAGATCGAGCATCAGCGCTATCTTAAGCGCAGCGTCGAAGGGGTCGATGTGGAAGACGCAACCTGGAATAAGCTCGCAGCACTGGCCGAGAAGTACGGCGTCAGCGAGATTATGGGCTAGTAGGTTTGCTGTGCCGGATTAGCGTATTGCGGGTGTAAACGATATCATATCGACTGCACCTGTTCGTTCCCCAACCACGGAAGATGACATGCCATACGAAACGATTGAAGTCGCACCGCTCAGCCCGAGGATCGGAGCGGAAATCTCGGGTGTGAATCTCTCGGAACCGCTCGGCAATCAGACCTTTGCGGAAATCCACAAGGCCCTGATGACGCATCAGGTCATCTTCTTCCGCGATCAGGTGATGGATTGGGAGCAGCACAAGACGTTCGGCCGCCGATTCGGTGAATTGCACGTACATCCCACGGCGCCGTCGCCTGAGGGCCACCCGGAAATCCTGACCATTCGCGGCGATGCAAAGTCGAAACGGGTGGCCGGCCAGACCTGGCATACGGATGTTAGTTGCGATGAGGAACCGCCCATGGGCAGCATCCTGCATCTGCATGAGGTGCCGGAGACTGGCGGCGATACGATGTTCGCCAGCATGTATGCGGCCTATGACGCACTATCCGACACGATGAAGGCATTCCTGGACGGGCTCAAAGCCTGGCACGAGTCCGAGCATGTGCATGGCAAGCGCTACGGCCACAAGGGCGGGATGCGCGACGGCGAAGAAATGCTGTTTCCCAAAGCACTGCACCCGATCGTGCGCACCCACCCGGATACGGGCCGCAAGTGCCTTTATGTGAACTGCAATTTCACGACGCGGATTGAAGGGCTGGCCAGGGCGGAAAGCGACGCGGTACTCGGCTTCCTGTACCGTCACATCGAAACGCCGGAATTCCACTGCCGCTTCCGGTGGCGCAACAATTCCGTCGCGTTCTGGGATAACCGCTGCGCGCAGCATCGCGCGCTTTGGGATTACTATCCGCAGACCCGTCATGGTTACCGGGTCACCGTTCAGGGCGACCGTCCGGCCTAATCTATCGAACAACGAAGGAACTGATCTGCGATGACCTACGACACCATTGAAGTTGCGCCGCTCAGCCCGGTTATTGGGGCGGAGATTTCCGGGGTCGATTTGGCGGAACCGCTCGGCAATCAAACCTTTGCGGAAATTCACGATGCCCTGATGACCCACCAGGTGGTTTTCTTCCGCGATCAGGAGCTGACCCTCGATCAGCACAAGGCATTCGGTCGTCTGTTCGGCGAACTGCACATTCATCCCGCGGCGCCCGGACCGGAAGGGCATCCCGAGATCCTTGTCATCCACGCCGATGAGAATTCCAAGCATGTGGCGGGAAACGCCTGGCACACCGATGTAAGCGCCGACGAAGAACCGCCGATGGGCAGCATCCTGCACCTGCACGAGGTTCCGAAGGTTGGCGGCGATACGATGTTCGCCAGCATGTATGCGGCCTACGATGCGCTGTCGGATACGATGAAGGAATTCCTCGGCGGGTTGACGGCACGGCACGAGTCGGAGCATGTGCACAGCCGCGGCTATGTCAGCCGTGCGGGCAAGCTGCGCGATGGTGAAAACGCCTATCCCTCGGCCGTCCACCCAATCGTGCGGACCCATCCCGTGACCGGTCGCAAGGGCATTTATGTCAATTCCGGATTTACGACCCGGATCGAGGGCCTCGCGTCTGGCGAAAGCCGGGCCTTGCTCGACTTCCTGTTCGAGCATATTGCGACACCGGAGTTTCAGTGCCGCTTCGACTGGCAAAACAACTCCGTCGCCTTCTGGGACAACCGTTGCGTCCAGCACCGCTCGGTCTGGGACTATGCGGCGGTGCGAAGCGGCCACCGGGTCACCGTGAAAGGCGACCGGCCGCTCTAAAGCTGACCGTCATCGACGGTTGACCTGAATCAATGATGACATCCCCCTCGCGATCTAGCATGAGCCTATGCGATCGGTTGAAAAGCGAGGTGTGTGATGGCGTTGAAAAGCATCCTGGTCCATGTAACGAACTCGGATGAGGCGCATGCGCGCGTCGATGCCGCCCTGGCGTTGGCCCTTGAACACGATGCCCATATCACCGGCCTCGGCGTGCGGTCGACATCACAGATCCCGGGCTATGCTGCGGCCCGCATCCCGCCGGAAGTGTTTCGCGATGTCGACATGCGGCAGGCTGCGGAGCTTGAAGCGGCCCACGAGTCCTTCGAGTCCGCGATGACACGGGGCGGCTGGTCGGAACGAAGCGGCTGGCTCGAAGGCAAGGGTCTCCCATCGGATGTCGTGGGGCTCCACGCGCGGTACGCCGATCTGACAATTATCGGGCAACAGCCGTTGTCTGGCTCGGATAATCCGGAGGAGGCTTTTGCCGACTTGCTCGTGATGCGGTCCGGCCGTCCGGTTCTTGTGTTCCCCCATATTGGCGCCAAGAAACTGATTGGCCAGCACGTCGTCGTCGCCTGGAACGCAAGCCGGGAGGCGGCGCGGGCCGTGGGCGATGCGATGCCGCTTTTGGAGCGGTCGGACTTGGTCGAGGTTCTGTCGATCGAGCCGGAAGGAATCGGCGACTTGCCGGGCGCGGACATCGCGCAGCATCTTGCCCGCCATGGTATCAAGGCAGACGCCAAGAGATCGGTTGCCAACAAGATCGATGCCGGCGACGTCCTTTTGAACCATGTCGCCGATAGCGGTGCCGATCTTGTCGTGATGGGCGCCTACGGCCATTCTCGGGTCCGGGAAATGGTTCTGGGGGGCGTTACCCGCCATATGCTGGAGCACATGACCGTCCCGGTGCTGATGTCCCACTGATCGCATTGAGCGGAAATGAGGAAACGGAAAAAATGGCAGAAATCTGGGTTTTTTTCTGATTTAACTGCCCATTAACGCCTTATCGCGCATACTCCGGCAATCGTGAGCGAGGACGATTTTCGTCGTCGCCCGATCCAATTGCCGAGGTTTGCAGATGTCAGCCGCCGCACCCTATGCAGATGAGTTGCCCGGTTCGTCCAAGAAACAGGACGAACTGGATCAAGATGCGCTGCACATTCTGCCGCTTGACATCCTGCCGGTCGATACCCCGGGACTGAAGCGCGCGAAACTGATCAAGAATGTTCGTCTTGACAGCGTCGTCGAACTCTTTCGCGATGCCGAAACCGGCAGCGGCCAAGTCGAAGTATCCAATCTCGGGCCGGTTTTCAATTGGCCGGAGGACGAGACGCACCCCGACGAGACGCTGGTCAGCGTCATGTGCCGGCTGCACAGCTACGACGTCTATACCCTTCGCATTCAGCTCCGCAAGCTAGGAATCAATGTCGAAAACTTCGATCAGTTGAAGCTCTCGAAAGAAAAAAGCGGAGAGCTTACGACCTATATGAAGACGTTTACCATGCCATTGATTAGCCAAATTTATGGCGAAACCAATTCGGATATCGAGGACGTCAGCCAGCTGATCGGAATGTTTTCGTCGCCGGACAAGGACGAAGCGCTGAAGAACCTCAAATTGATGGCGGGCAAACTGGAAATCAGCCTGTCGGACGTTCCCAAGTTTTTGGAAGATTATGGCGATGTCTTCATGTCGCTGGCCTACTACAAGAATTGTCTCGACAATCTCATCCCGAAAGTCATGCTCTATGAAGAGGCGACGGACGAGTTGAAAGACAATCATCAACTAAAAAACGACCGCCGCCTGATGAAATGCGTCGGCTACATCAGCGATCAGCTTTCCGACGTGACCGCGTCGATTACCGGCCGGTTCGAGAGCTTCGATCGCCATTCCGAGGCCCTTTGGGAAAACATCACCGCGGAATCCTTCGCTAAAGTGAAGACCATGATCCAAAGCCACCACGTGACGGTGGGCGGCGTCCTTTGCGGATTGTCCGTTAAAATGAATAGCTGGCAGGAGCAGTTCGGCGCCGGCGGTGGCTTGGTGAGACGTGCGGACTTCGTCATGTCCGAAATGATGCAGGGCATTGAGAAGATTGTAAAAATCGAGCAGTCCGCGCCGAAAATGACCGATATTTGAGTTTTCGCTTTGCGGGCGGCGATTAAGCCGCGTATCTCGATCCTTCACGTTATGAATGACGCGCTGCAGCGAACAGCTAAGAGTCTATGGAATCTTGTTTTTTCGATCTTTATGTTGCGTCGCAGCATAACTTATCCCAATACCGGCGTTCTGTGGAACGGCCGATCCGCAAGGGGGCCGGACGCTGTGTGCGGGACACAGGAAGGAGACAGAGCCAATGCAGCGCTCGACGCAGAAGCAGGCAACTGGAATTGAAATAAGCGGCTCGATGCGTCCCGGTTACGATGACGTATTGACGCCGGATGCACTCGACTTCCTTCTCGCGTTGGAGCGGCGGTTCGGCGCAACGCGCCTTGAACTGCTGGCCGCCCGCGTTGCCATGCAGGCGCGCATCGACGATGGCTTCCTGCCGGATTTTCTGCCCGAAACTCAGTCGGTGCGGGACGGGGACTGGCAAGTAGCCCCGGTGCCCGGAGACCTGCAGGACCGGCGCGTCGAGATCACCGGCCCCGTCGACCGGAAAATGGTAATCAATGCGCTGAACTGCGGCGCGAATGTCTTCATGGCGGATTTCGAAGACGCCAACACGCCGACCTGGGATAACCAGATTCAAGGCCAGGTCAATTTGCGCGACGCGGTGCGCCGTTCAATTGATTTTACCGACCCGAATTACGGAAAAGCCTACGCGCTGAATGACGAGACCGCGACTCTGGTCGTGCGCCCACGGGGCTGGCATCTGCCTGAAGCCCATATCCTTGTCGACGGCACGCCCATGAGCGGCAGCCTGTTCGATTTTGGGCTGTTCTTTTTCCATAACGCCAAACAGGCGGTTACGAATGGGTCGGGCCCTTATTTCTATCTGCCGAAGCTCGAATCCCATCTCGAGGCCCGGCTGTGGAACGACGTGTTCGTTTTCGCCCAGGAGGCGCTCGGCATCCCGCAAGGGACCATCAAGGCGACGGTGCTGATCGAGACCATCATGGCCGCGTTCGAGATGGATGAAATTCTCTACGAGCTGCGCGACCATATGGCGGGGCTCAATTGCGGCCGCTGGGATTATATTTTCAGCTACATCAAGAAGTTCCGCAATCGGCCCGACTTCGTGCTCCCGGATCGCAGCCAGGTGACCATGACCAGTCATTTCCTGCGGTCCTATAGTCTGCTGCTGATCAAGACCTGTCATCGCCGCGGGGCGCATGCGATGGGCGGTATGGCGGCGCAGATTCCGATCAAAGGCGATGAAGCGGCCAATGCGGAGGCGCTTGCCAAGGTGCATGCCGATAAGGAGCGTGAGGCGAATGACGGGCATGACGGTACCTGGGTCGCGCATCCGGGCCTCGTTCCCGTCGCGAAGGCGGTTTTCGATGAGAAGATGCCGGAAGCGAACCAGATCGCCCGCGCCCGTCAGGACGTAAACATAACGCAGGCCGATTTGTTGAAAGTTGCCGAAGGTACGATCACGGAAGACGGGTTGCGCAACAACCTCAATGTCGGCATCCAATATGTCGAGGCTTGGCTTGGTGGCCTTGGTTGCGTGCCGATCTATAATCTGATGGAAGATGCTGCCACGGCGGAAATTTCCCGCGCCCAGGTCTGGCAATGGCTGAAGCACGGTGCGGCGTTCGACGACGGCGCGGCGATAGACGCGGCGTTGGTCACGCGCCTGACCGAGGAAGAGCTGGCGAAGGTGCGCGACCTGGTCGGCGAAGGCCGGTTCGCTGCTGGTCACTACGAAGACGCCGCAGCGCTGTTCCTGGATATGGTCACGACGGAAGAGTTTGAGGACTTTCTGACGTTACCGGCCTATGAGCGCGTGACCAGTTTGGTAGGATAAGCCCTTTACGGCTTCTCACCCGCGACGTCGAGATAGAAGGTATGTAGCATGTCGGCGATGCCGTTGACCGCATTGTTGAGAGATGCGGCGACGCTATCCTTATAGACTTGATCTTTCTCGTCCCATAAGTCGTCCATGAGCGAGGCGGGAAGCACTTTTCCGCCGCCTTCATGGGTTTGACGGCCAATCCAGATGACAGCGTCGTAAGCGCGTCGTCGTTCCAAGCCATCACTGACGATCGCCGATTCGAAATGCCCGCGCTCGAAGGCATCGGTAAGTCCGTGCGCCCACTCTTCAAAGTCTGCGTGGTGCTTTTCGCCTTTTATCGTGTGTCCGTACTGGCCGAGGTCACCTGGATAATGCGCCGCGGCGCCCAGATAATATGCCGCGGCCTGATGGTCGCCCGCGCGATAGGCTTCGATGGCTTTGTCGTATTCTTCCTGGGCGCGGCGTGCCGGCGTATCGCGTGTCACGTCGCCATCGCTATCGAACCGCAAGTCGTGCCGGCCCTTCCCCGTGTCGTTATAGCCGCGGTTGGGTGTGCTGCAGGACTCCTCGATCTTGTCGTAGTCCGGCGCTTCGGTGCCGATCAGATAAAATTTGCGGTGCGGGTCGAGCCAGGCCCGTTCTTTCTCCGGCAGCAGGGCGCGCGCGTGATCGGCGACCCAGTCATGTGTTGAATAGGGTGGGGCGACGCAATCTGCGGGCCGATTTGTAACCTTGTTGTTTGGCGGGCCATTTTTCCAGGCGCGAGCATCCGATATCGAAAACAGCAGGGCGATGCACGCCAGGCCGAGAAGGCTCCGTCGGGTCAACTGCGCCAGCGCAGCTCCCGTGCTTCGACCGGGTTTGCAAAGGGTTGCCCTGAGGTCGTTGATTTTGTCCATGCGTCTTTCAGCCGATAATACCATTTGGCCTGAACATCCGAGTCGTTGATGAGCATCAGGTTCGGGTCATGCTTGAGGCCCTCCTGCTGCATCGTGACAATGTCCCGGTCTTGCTTGAGAAACTTACGCGCAAGAGGCTTTAAAAATGGTTTCAACGGCGTTAGCCACGGTTGGGTCCAGTAGATCTGGTGATTCAGTTCGGTTTCGGTTTCGCTCACGGGCGTTACAGCGGTAAGGCCGCACAGGACATGCCGGCCGGCTCGGATATGCTCGATCCGGATGCCGGGCAGTTGAAAAGAAATTTCCGTTGTCATTGATCCGCCCAGGAGTTTGTAAGCAGCGGAGTTCGATGAAGGCGGGTGGCGGACCATGGTGAAGCCGCGCTCGGAGGGCGCGAATGCTTTCGATTTTTCATGGATCGACCGGCGCGACCGCCACCACCAGGCTTTATGCACGAACGGGCCGTGCGCCGGGTCCATCAAGCCAACAACGGCATGATCGACATGGCAGGGAAATTCCAAAGTGAAGGCCGTGTTGGGTATGCGCTCGCCGATGTCTGGAATTTCAGGCGGCTCGATCATGTCTTCCGTTTCGTTGCCGAAATAGACCCAGATGTTGCCCTGCACTTCCCGGCATGGATAGTTCTGTACTCGTACCCGGTCCACGTTGAACTTCTGACCTTCGACGAGGGAAGGTATCGCGGTGCACTGGCCCTCCCGGTTAAAGCGCCAGCCGTGATAACAGCATTCGACCTCGCGGCCGTCGAATCCACCGACGGAAAGCGGGATGCCGCGATGCGGGCAGATGTCCCGGATGGCGAAGGGGACGCCGTCGCTGTCGCGCGCCAGGAGGACCGGCTCGCCCAGTAGCGTTTTCGCGACCATTGCGCCCCGCTTCAGGCGGTCGCCGCGATGTGCGAAATACCAAAGGTTCTTGAGAAACATATAGTCCCCGGACAATCGCCGTTGCGCTATTCTGTAACTGCGGAAATCGAACCCTGTTTATCACGACGGCGTAGAGGACACATGTCTGTAATTGTCGCAGTCTCCTGGGGCGAGTTGCTCGACAAGATTTCGATCCTGGAAATCAAGCGCGAGCGGCTGACCGATCCGGCGCAACGCGCCAATGTCGATCATGAATATGTTCGGTTGTGCGAGACGCGGGATGCCGAGATGCCCGGCGATGCGGACATCGGTGATAGCGTGAGTGAGCTTCGCACCATCAACGAAGCGCTCTGGGACATCGAGGATGATATAAGGGGTTGCGAGCGTGAAAAGGATTTCGGTGACCAGTTCATTGAACTGGCCCGCGCGGTCTACCGAAACAATGACCGGCGCGCGGCGATAAAGCGCGATATCAACGAAGCGCTGGGGTCCGAAATCGTCGAGGAAAAATCCTATACCGACTACGAGTAATCTCTTAGGAGATCGTGATACCGCCATCGACGACGAAGGTGCCGCCCGTTGCGAAGCTCGCCTCGTCCGATGCCAGAAACGCGATCCACGGCGCGATGTCTTCCGGCGTGCCGAGCCGGCCCAGCGGTGTCGCCTCCACCATCGCGCTCTCGCGACCGCCGGGGTCGGGGTGATCGCCCCAGTCCGGGGTCTGCTCCAACGCGCCGGGGCAGACCGCATTGCACCGGATACCGTGTTGGGCGTAGTGGACCGCGATGTGCCGGCTCATGCCCAGCAGGCCGCTCTTAGCGGTCATATAGGACACGTTCGGCGTCCGGCCGTTTAATGCGGTGATAGAGCTGACGATAATGACGGACCCGCCGCCGCCCTGTTCGATCATTTGCGCCAGGCCGTGTTTGCACGTCCTGAAGACGCCGCGGAGATTGACGTCTTGGGTTTTTTCCCACTCCGCCTCGTCCATTTCGAACAAATTCCTGTCCGTTTTGTGCCGTTGTACGCCGGCATTGGCGACAACGACATCCAACGCACCGAATGCCTCGACCGTACGCGCGACAGCAGCCTGAACATCGGACTCGCGCGTGACATCGGTCGTAACCGCAAGTGCCCGGCCACCTTTCGCGATGATATCGTTTGCCGCCTCTTCGATTCCAGCGGCCGGTATGCCTGCGAGTGCAACGGCAGTGCCTTGCGCCGCCATGTAACGTGCCGTGGCAGCGCCGATACCGCTGCCGCCGCCGGTAATCAGCGCCGTTTTCCCATCGAGCTTCACTTCAGTCTCTCCCGGCGTCCGTTTCTTTTGATTGGCGCTTGCTCCGGCAAGTCCCGGGCGGTGCGCACCACATGGACCGACAGTGGTTCGGTTCTGCCGCGGATTGCGACGTCCTGTATCTCGAATGAAGACAGATCGAGCCCGGATTGCTGCACGGTTGTCCTAGAGACGACGAGCTCGGCATGGAAGTCCTTGGTCTGCGTTTCCAGCCGGCTGGCAATATTTACCGAGTCGCCGATCGCCGTCACCGATACCGTGTCGCCGAATCCCATGGCGCCCACGATTGCGGGGCCGCAATGGATCCCGATTCCGATACGCAAGGGCTCATCCAAATCGCCGGCGAGCGCTCGGTTCAGTTCCGCGATGCGGAGGCCCATTTGGCGCGCTGCGGCCAGGGCGGCGCGGCTGCCGGCCTCGGGGCCGTCTTCGATTCCGAACAGCGCCATGACCCCATCGCCGATGAATTTGTCGAGATGACCGCCACAATCCTTGACGGCGGACCCCATGGCGTCGAAATACCGGTTCAGCAGGAAAACGACATCGTAAGGCAGTTTCTTTTCCGAGAGCTTAGTGAAGGCACGAATATCGGCGAAGAGGATCGCGATTTCCCGTTCCTGTCCCTGGAGATATTCAGGCCGCCGATGTCCGTCTTCGGCGCGCGCGGTGGTTGGCAGCAGCCGAATAACGTCGACGTCGCCGCCGGTCGGCCGTGCCTGACAGGCAAGCCGGACCTGGATGCCCGCGTTGACTCGATCGAGGACTTTCTGTTCGGCGCTGGAGGCAGGCGGCAAATGCTCGATCCCGCGCGTAACCCGGACGCGGCAGGTGGAGCATCGTCCGCGTCCACCGCAAACGCTGGCATGTGGAATGTTGGTTGCAAGGCTCGCTTCGAGGATCGACCGGCCTGGCGGGAACTGAATGCTGTAGCCGTCGTCATAGGTGAGTCGGACAATGCCGCGCCAGCGTTCGATTGCCGCGCGGACGTATCGCAAGGCAAAGGCGCTTACCAGCAGGAGCAGAAAGCCTGCTGTGAAGTAATTCTTCATCTGAACGAGTTGCTGATAGTTCTCGGCGCTGGGCCATTTGGCGCGCACTTGGAGTTGGGCGAACCAGGCTGGGTCCGAGGCGAGCGCGACCACCGCTTTCGCGCCTTGCATGAAACCCGTCAAAGACAATGCCGGTATCAGCAGGGCGAGGGCGAAGAACACCGGCTGCCAGTCTCGGTACCAGGGCTTGAGGTGCAGCCAGCGATAGATGCCGAGACAGCCGTGGATCCATGCGGCAAAGAAAACCGTTATTTGCCGCACGCCGTTCAGCGGGTCGACGTGCCAAAGGGCTGCCAAGACGGAGACATAATCGACGTTGGCGCCGAACATCGTGAAGGCGCCGCGCGTGCCAAGAACATGGCCGACCAGCAGAAAGGGCACGGCGAGGCCAAGAAAGAGTTGCAGCCCCTCCTCAAAGGGGATCTTGAGTCTGCGGCGCTGATAGATCGCGTAGAGGGCGAGGCACGCGTGGATGGCCAGCGCGCCGTACAGTACGGTAGCGCCAACAGGCGTGTACCACGGCGCATGCAGGATTTCCTTTGCCGCATTCATTGCGGCAAGCGACCACAGGCCCGCCATATGGTTGGTGAAATGCAGCGTAATATAGGCGAAGAGGATCAGCCCTGTGGCGAGACGTAGTTTCCGGATCACGCTCAGTACTCACTATCGCTTCGGCGCGCGAATGCGTCGCACGCACGCTAACATGATTCGCCTTAGTGTCCTGATCGTGAAATTCAAATGATTGAATTTCGCGTGAATCAACACGCTAACTATTTGAGTCTAGTGTGATTCAGATCCTAAAGCTTGCCGCATTGAATGCGGCGAACTTCAGAATCATCACACTAGGTTGCAGTGCCGCGAATGTCGTGCGATATCCCTTGCAAAATACTTTACAGAACCTAAATCGGGCAAAAATGTCACAGCGAAAGCGCTGTAGATTGGGACTGGAGAGGTGGGACAATTACAGCAATGAGCATGATCGAAATAGAAAATCTGACGCGACGCTTTGGCTCATTCGTCGCTGTCGACCACATCAGCTTCTCGGTCGAACGGGGCGAAGTCCTTGGATTCCTTGGCCCTAACGGCGCCGGGAAGTCGACGACAATGAAGATGATCACCGGCTTTCTGGCGCCGTCATCAGGGACGATCCGGGTGGAGGGTTTCGACGTTCAGCGCGATCCGATCGCGGTGAAGCAGCGGATCGGGTATCTCCCGGAAGGCGCGCCGCTTTGGTCCGACATGTCCGCCGGCCGGTTTCTCGAATTTATTGCGGGGGTACGCGGTTTGTCGGGCGTACAGGCGGTCGACCGTATCAAGGACGTGGTTGAAAAAACACAGATCGGTTCGGTGTTGGCGCAACCCATCGATACGCTGTCGAAAGGCTTTAAGCGACGCGTTGGGCTGGCGCAGGCGTTGTTGCACGATCCGGACGTGCTGATCCTCGATGAACCGACGGATGGCCTCGATCCGAACCAGAAGCACGAGGTCCGCCAGCTGATCGACGAGATGTCGGAAGAGAAGGCGATCATTATTTCAACCCACATTCTGGAAGAGGTTGAGGCGATCTGCACACGGGCGATCATTATAGCAAAAGGCAAGATCGTCGTGGATGCGACGCCGGAAGAATTGCTCGCCAGATCCGATCAACACAACGCGGTATCGCTGCAGATTTCCGGCGATCTCGACGCTGCCCGCCATTTACTCCAGG
The DNA here is from genome assembly GCA_012103325.1 of Alphaproteobacteria bacterium. Taxonomy (GTDB): domain Bacteria; phylum Pseudomonadota; class Alphaproteobacteria; order UBA8366. The sequence continues at coordinate 105,474 of WLWY01000006.1, read as the reverse complement.
CGCTGCCGGTTGTCGCATCTGTCGAGGTCAGTCACCGCAATCGGCTTTTCGTCCGCTCAAAGGGCGGTGCGCCGATCTTGAACGATGTCGGTGTTGCAATGCGGGCCCACGATATCACGATCGATGAAATCCACCTCGCGCGCGGTCATCTCGATCACGTTTTCCGTTCTATCACCACGGTACAGTAAATGAGCAACACGCTTTACGTTGTCCGGAGGGAACTTGCGGACTATTTCGCAACGCCAGTCGCGTATGTCTTCATCGTCATCTTCCTGGCCTTGCTGGGCGCGCTGGCGTTCTTCATGGGAAGCTTTTTCGCCCGAGGACAGGCGGATTTGGCGGCTTTCTTCCAGTTCCATGCTTGGGTCTACATGTTGTTGATCCCGGCAATTTCGATGCGGATGTGGGCGGAAGAACGGAAGACGGGCACGATTGAGCTGCTCATGACCCTGCCGCTGTCGTTGACGCAGGTGGTCATCGGCAAATACCTCGCAGCCGTCATTTTTGTGGCGATTGCCCTGGCGCTCTCGTTTCCGTTCTGGATCACGGTGAATTTCCTGGGCGAACCCGACAATGGGATCATTTTCGCGGGTTATGTCGGAAGCCTGTTGATGGCCGCCGGTTTCCTGGCTGTCGGATCCTTCATTTCGGCGCTGACCAAGAACCAGGTGATCGCCTTTGTCATGACGACGGCGGTGTGCTTCGTGCTGATTGCCAGCGGCGCTCCGATCGTTCTCGGCTTCTTCTCCGGCTGGGCGCCGAAGATCGTGGTCGATTTCATCGCTTCGCTCAGCTTCTTGACTCATTTCACGGATATCGCCAAGGGCGTGCTCGATCTGCGCGATCTGGTCTATTTCGTTTCCCTGATCGCGGTCTTCCTGTTCGCCAACGCGGTGGCGGTCGACCGGCTGAAGGCCGAGTAGGGGAGGTACTGGCATGATCAGACAAATACTCAATCGCAAGGGTGGCTGGGTGATTAGCATCGCGGTCGCCCTGGGGTTGTTCGTCGCCCTGAATGCGGGACTGTCCGGTGTTACCGGCGTTCGGATCGATCTGACCCAGGACCGGCTTTACACTTTGTCAGACGGGACCAAGCGCATTCTCGATCGCGTCAAGGAACCGGTTGCGCTCGAATTCTATATTTCGCAGCGGCTTGTGAAGGAGGTTGCGATCTATGGCAACTATGCCGGCCGGGTGCGCGACGTTATCAACGAGTTCGCTGCCGCGTCGAATGGACGGGTAACGATAGCGGAATTCGATCCAGAACCCTTTTCGGAAACCGAGGACCTAGCGGTCGCAGCCGGCGTCAACGGCGTGCCGATCGATTCGGGTGGGGAGAAGGTGTATTTCGGCCTCGTCGCCCGGTCCGGTGGCAGGACCGGCGTCATCGGTTTCTTCCAGCCGCAGCGGGAATCGTTCCTCGAATACGATCTGGCGCGCATGCTCGACGGGCTGATCAATCCCAAGAAGCCGGTCATCGGAGTCGTCACGAGCCTGCCGATGTTCGGTCAGTTTCGCCCGCAACCGGGCCAACCGAAGCGCTGGTTCATCGTCGACGCGATGGAGGAACGGTTCGATGTGCGGAATATTTTCGACGTTCAGACCGACCTGACCGACGATATCGACGTCCTGTTCCTGGTCCATCCGGTGAATATGAGCGACGAGGATCTCTATGCGATCGACCAGTTTCTGATGCGCCGTGGCCGAGCGTTCATCATGATCGATCCCAATAGCGAGCTGGCGCAAGGCTCGATGGCGGCCGGGCGCCCGCTTGCGCCGGCCGCGTCCGACGTCAACAAGCTGATGACGACATGGGGCGTGTCGATGGCCGACAAGAAGGCCGCCGGCGATATGAATCTCGCGCGGATCGTCAATGCTGGCACGGACGGCAATATGAAACCGGCGCCCTATCTGCTCTGGCTCACCGTCAAGGACGCCGCCATAAATTCGAAGGATGCAGTGACCCGCGACATCAATGCCGTGAATATCGGCAGCGGCGGCGTTATCGAGGTAGCCGAGAACGCGCCTCTCACGGTCGAGCCATTGCTGTCGACGACGGGGCAGAGCCAAGCGTTCGATGTCGGGCTGATCAATCCGCGAGCGCCGAACATTCTCGACTTCGTGGAGAAGTTCAAGCCGGGTGGCAAAAACCTGATCCTGAGCGCTCGGGTGACCGGTATCGCGGACACGGCCTTCCCTGACGGCCGGCCCGAGCCGAAGAAGCCGGAGAAAGTTGAACCCAAGGACGCAAAACCGGCGGAGACGAAACCTGAAGACGCCGACAAGAAGGAGGAAGAGAAACCCCCGACCGAGCCGGAAAAGAAATATCCGCCGCACATCGCCAAATCCCAGGCGCCGATCAATGTCATCCTGGTGACCGACACGGATATGATGCAGGAGCATTTCTGGGTGCGGGTTCAGGATTTCTTCGGTAAACGGGTGGCGCTGCCGTTCGCGAACAATGGCGACTTCATCATCAATGCGTTGGAAAATCTGGCAGGGTCAGGTGATCTGATCACGTTGCGCAGCCGCGGCACGGCGCAACGGCCGTTCAGCCATGTCGAGGCGCTGCGCATCGAGGCGGACCGCAAGTTCCGTGCCCGCGAACAGACGTTGGCCAAACGGCTTCAGGAAGTTCAGGCCAAGTTCGAAGCCGCGCAGACCAAAGCCGAAGGGAAATCGAAGGAAGGCGAAGCCGTCCTCACCGCCGATCAGCAAAAGGCGCTCGACGACGAGATGGAAAACCTGCGCACCGATCTGATCGCCATCCGCAAGGAGCTTCGCGCCGTCCAGCTCGATTTGCGCAAGGATATCGAGGCGCTGGATACAACGCTCCGCTTTCTCAATATCGGCCTGGTCCCGCTCCTCGTCGGCCTCTTCGCCATTGGCCTTGGCATCGTCCGCGTCCAACGCCGTAAGGCGGCGGTTCAGACGTAGAGTCCTCTATGGCTTTTGGAGCGTGACTCGCCGTGACAAGTAGGGAGCTGTCCGATAGATTTCGCGCCGGTTTGTTTGACAACGGAAGCGTGATGTCGGTGCGTCCAATTTCTCGTCTTGTCTGGCTTGTCGCCTTCACGTTGCTGGTCGGTGTGACGTCCATAGGCGTGGCTGCAGAGCCGGCGTCTATTCAAGCGACATCGCCGGAAAACCTCGAAAAGCTGGTCGAGACGCTCGAAGACGACGGTCGGCGCGAGGCACTGGTGCGCGATCTGCGCGCCTTGATTGCGGCGCAACAGGAGTCGGCGGTGGCGGAAGAGCCACCAGGGTTGGGGACCCGGCTGCTGGCGGAGTTGACGGAACGGGTCGGTGCGGTCAGCGAGCAGCTTGTCGTCGCGGCCGCCGTCGTCTTCGATTTGCCGGTAGCGTTCACGACACTTCGGGACGGGCTGACGGATCCGGACACGCGTGCCTTGTGGCTTGGCGCGCTGGGTCAGCTGGTACTGGTTCTCATAGCGGGCATCGTTGCGGAAATGCTGGCCCGGATAGCGTTGCGCCGGCCGCGGGGTGCCGTCGAGTCGCGGGCGGATGACGATTTTTGGCTGACTGTGATCCTGTTGGCGGCGCGCACGGTTCTCGACCTGGTGCCGATTGCGGTGTTTGCCGCGGCGGCGTATGGCGGGTTGACGCTGTTCGGGCCCGATCAAGCCGGCCGGCTCGCCGCGATCACGCTGATCAACGCCAGCGTCCTGGCGCGCGGCGTGACGGCGGTGGCACGAATGCTGCTGGCCCCGCGGGTGGCCGAGTTGCGCTTGTTTCCGATTGGCGACGAGACCGCTAACTATCTGTTCGTTTGGATCAAGCGCCTGACGAATCTGACGGTTTACGGCTATTTCCTGTTGCACGCGTCGCGCCTGCTTGGATTGCACCCGGCGGCGAATGAGGCGTTGCTAAAGGCGCTTGGCCTCGCGGTTGGCTTACTCCTCGTCATGCTGGTGCTGCAGAACCGGGGCGAAGTCGCCCGTTGGATACGCGGCGACAGCGAGAGCTTCCTGCCGGTGCTGCGCCGCCGCGTCGCCGATGTCTGGCATATCCTGATGATCGTCTATCTGGCGGCGAGCTATACGGTTTGGGCGTTGGAGATCAGCGGCGGATTCGAGTTCGTGCTGCGCGCCACCGTTCTGACGATCACGATCGTCATCGTCGGGCGTCTGATCGAGTTGTCCCTTCGAAAGCTTGTGGCACGCGCCTTCGCGCTCGGGCAGGAGTTGAAGACACGGCTTCCCGGCCTCGAAGCGCGAGCAAACCGTTATTTGCCGCTCGCACAATCGGTGGCGCGCGGTGTCCTGTACGTGCTGGTTCTCCTGGCAGTACTGCAGGCCTGGGGGTTGGACGTATTTTCCTGGTTCGCGTCGGAGGCCGGCCGTTTCGTGATTGGCCGCGCGGTCATGATCGCGCTCATTGTCTGTCTGGCGCTCGTGTTTTGGGAAGTCGTTAGTGCCTTGATCGAACGCTATCTTTCGGCGACCGATTCCTCCGGCAACTCTGTGAAGCGCAGCCAGCGGGCGCGGACTCTCCTGCCGTTGTTGCGCAACGTCTTTACCGTGGTGCTGGCTGTCGTGGTCACGATGACCGTGCTGTCCGAGCTGGGTCTGAACATCGGGCCGCTGTTGGCCGGCGCCGGCGTCGTCGGGCTGGCGGTCGGATTTGGCGCGCAGACCCTGGTGAAAGACGTGATCACCGGTGTGTTCATTTTGCTTGAGGACACGATTTCCGCTGGCGATGTTATTGAAGTTGCTGGTCATTCCGGCGTGGTCGAGGGTGTCACGATCCGCACGATCCGTCTCCGCGATGCCAGCGGCACCGTCCACACTGTACCGTTCAGCGATGTCAGCTCGATCAAGAACCTGACGCGCGACTTCTCATACGCATTCATGGAAATCGGCGTTGCCTACCGCGAAGACATCGACGCCGTCATCCCGGTAATCGAACAGCTGGGCGCGGAATTGCGCGCCGATCCGGATTTCGCCGGCCGGATTCTCGAAGATATTCAGGTCCAGGGCCTTGACCGCTTCGACGACTCGGCAGTCATCATTCGCGCGCGGATCAAGACCAAACCGCTGCAGCAATGGGGCGTCCGTCGCGCGTTCAATTTGCGTATGAAGCGCCGCTTCGACGAGCTGGGCATCGAAATCCCATTCCCGCATCAGACGGTCTATTTCGGTGAAGATCGCGATGGCAAGGCGCCTGCCGCACCGGTGCGTCTCCTTGGGGAATCCGAGGACGTGTCGCCACCGAAAGGCCCGCTCGAAGCGCCCAGCCAGACGCCAACCGGCCGCCGCGCCATCGGCGAAGATCAGATGGGCGACGACGGCGTTTAATCGTCGGGCCGACTTAAGACGAACGGCGCGTGCTCGGCAAAGACGCTTGCCGGGCCGTTCAGGGGTTGTATGGTTCGGTTCTGAGATTCTCTAGTGTCAAGTTTTCTTTGATTTTTTGGGTCTGCGGCTCTAGTAGTACCCGGCCTGAACGAAGCCTGATCCTGTTGCCAGAATGAGCGAAGTCATAAAGCCTTTGGAAGAAGTGCGCCGCGAGATCGACGAGATCGACGCGGCCCTGCATGACCTGATCATGCGCCGTACGCGCGTGGTCGAGCAGGTTGCCGCGGCAAAGGGCAAATCCAATACGGCGAATTTCATCCCTGGCCGCGAGGCGATGGTCTTGCGCCGGCTGCTGGCGCGCCATGAAGGAGCGTTTCCGCGTCACGCCCTGGTGCGGATGTGGCGCGAGATGGTTTCAACGTTTGCGGCCATGCAGGGGCCGTTTCATGTGGTTGCCTATGCGGACGGACCCGAGCAGGGGTGCTGGGACCTGGCCCGCGACCACTTCGGAAGCCACGACAAGATGACGGCCTTGGCGACACCGCGAGATGTCATCTCCAAGGTATCTGACGGTGCCGCCGCGATTGGTGTGGCGCCGGTTCCGTCGGCGGAAGATGACGACGCGTGGTGGCGCATGCTGGGTGGTGCGGTCGCGCCACGAATTATAGCCAGACTACCTTTTATCGAGGGGAGCAACGCGCGCAATGACGGGGGCACCGCATATGCGGTCGCGAAAGTCGACCCGGATCCCACCGGCGACGATCACTCGCTGCTCGTCATCGAAACGTCTGGGGAATTCAGCCGTACGGGGGTCCGGGATCTCCTGGCCCGCGCCGGATTGATGGTATGCTCGGTCGTTTCCCATAGGAATGAAACCGCAGCCTATTTGATTGAAGTCGAAGATTTCATCACGTCCGACCATCAATCGATTAAGCAACTGTCGGCGATTGACGGTGTGCATGGTGTGTTTGTCATCGGCGCGTTCGCCATGCCCGTCGGGGACGGCGGGTCATGAGTTCGCCGGAGCCAAAACCGGGTATTCTCGACATTCAGGCCTATGTTGGTGGTGGCCATGAAGCGCCCGGCGCTAACCGCGTTATAGTTCTCTCGGCAAACGAAACGCCGCTCGGGCCAAGCCCAAAGGCGGTTAGTGCATACGAGGCGCTCGCCGGCTCGCTGCACCGCTATCCGGATGGCGATTCCGCGGAGTTGCGGGCGGCGATTGCCGAACGGTTTGGTTGCGATGCGGCGCGCATCGTGTGCGGGAACGGTTCAGACGAACTGATTTCCCTGCTGATCCGTTCGTATGCCGGTCAGGGCGATGAAGTCCTGTATAGCCGGCACGGTTTCATGATGTATCCGATCAGCGCACGGACCGTGGGCGCGACGCCCGTGGCGGCGCCGGAGGCGAACTATACGGTCGATGTCGACGCAATTCTGTCGCGTGTCACGCCGCGTACACGCATCGTCTTCATCGCCAACCCGAACAACCCGACCGGCAGCTATATTTCGACGGACGAAATGTGCCGCCTGCGGGCCGGGCTTCCGGATGACGTCCTGTTGGCCATCGATGCAGCCTATGCCGAGTACGTCACGCGGAACGACTACACGTCCGGCATCGAGCTGGTCGAAGAATTCGATAATGTGGTGATGACCCGGACTTTCTCCAAGATATTCGGGCTGGCGGCGCTGCGGCTGGGCTGGGCCTATTGCCCGCCGGCGGTTGCCGATGTCCTCAATCGGGTCCGGGGTCCGTTCAACGTGACAGCAGCGGCTCAGGCGGCCGGCGTCGCCGCGTTGGCGGATATCGCACATACCGACAGGGGACTGGCGCACAACGATACCTGGCTGCCCTGGCTGACGGAGAAACTGAACGGTATCGGTCTGACGGTACATCCGTCGGTCGGCAATTTCATTCTTGTGCGCTTTGCGAGCGCGGAGGCTGCCGACAAGGGCTATGAAGCGCTGATGGCGGTGGGTGTTATTGCGCGGCAGATGGGCGGCTATGGCCTGCCCGAGTGCATTCGGATCACCGTTGGCCTGGAAGATGAGAACCAATTGGTCGTCCAGGCGCTGAAAAATCACCTGGCAGGCTCATGAGCGACAGCGTGCTGTTTGACCGTGTCGCCCTGATCGGGTTGGGGCTGATCGGTTCATCCCTGGCCTGGGCGCTGAAACGCGACGGCCTGGTCGGCCACATCGCGGGGACGGCACGAAGTGCGGCGACCCGGAGCAAGGCGCTCGAACTGGGTTTCATCGACTCGGGGCACGAAAAGGCGGTCGAAGCCGTTGCCGGCGCGGATCTGATCGTTATCTGCGCCCCGGTGGGCGTCTATGCAAAAATTGCCGAAGATATGGCGCCGGGTCTGAAAAAGGGCGCGATCGTTACGGATGTCGGTTCAGTCAAGCGGGCGGTCATCCGGGATGTTGGACCCCACCTTCCGGAAGGCGTGCACCTCGTACCCGGACACCCGGTCGCGGGAACGGAAAATTCCGGCCCGGACTCGGGTTTCCCGGAACTGTTCGAAGGGCGCTACTGCATCGTGACGCCGCCGGCGGGTGCGAATACGGACGCTGTGGACCGCGTCGTCGATATGTGGGCCCGGATCGGCAGCGATGTAGAGGTCATGGATGCGGAACATCACGACCGCGTCCTTGCCATAACCTCTCATTTACCCCATCTCATCGCTTACACCATCGTGGGTACCGCGAGCGATCTGGAAGAGCATATGCGGCGCGAGTCGGTGGAGAACGGCGATTTGATCCGCACCAGCGAAGTCATCAAATACTCTGCCGGCGGTTTCCGTGACTTCACGCGTATCGCGGCCTCCGATCCGGTGATGTGGCGCGATGTCTTCCTCAACAACAAGGAAGCGGTCCTGGAAGTTCTCGGCCGGTTCAGCGAGGATTTGACCGCATTGCAGCGGGCAATCCGATGGGGTGAGGGGGATGCTCTCGAAGCCTGGTTCGAACGAACCCGCGCGATCCGCCGCGAGGTTGTCGAGATGAAGCAGGCCGGCAGTTTCAGCGCCGTTGAGCCTGAAAACGGATCGGAGCCAGATCCAGAATCTTGATCGGCCCGGCGTAGAGGCGGCCGTCTTGCGCGGTGACCGGTACGGTCAGAACAGGGGCACCGCCCTCCGGCGGTGTTTTCGCAAGCAGCGATAAGGCGACCTTAGCCAGCGTCGCCGTTTTCCGTTCAAGGAGCGCACGGTCGACCAGCGCATCGAGCGCCTGGCTGTGGCCGCGGATATCGGTTGAAAACGCACCGAGCGGTCTTGCTTCGGCATCGAGCGCGACGGTCCCCTTGGCGCGCAAATCGAGCTCACCCCATGCCAGATGGAACCAATCGACATCCAGCGTGCCGCCGCTTTGCCGCCAGGTTTCCAGCGCTTCCTCGAAGGCACCATCCGTAAGCGCGCCGTTCAGCTGAAGATCGGCGCGGAGCTTCGAAACATCGCGGCCCAGCGGTCCGTTGGCGGCTTCCGGCAGGACGATCTCGGCGGCCGACAGCGAAAGAGTGAAATTTCTGTCGATGTGACGTTTGGGTGGCTCCTGGGCGGCAACGGCTTCGAGCCAGATTTCCGCAACGCGCGACAAATCCGTATTTTCCGCTTGAGAAATCTCAAGATCGCGCAGCAACAGTGTTGCTTTCGCGATGCGCCCGGTATCTGAAAATCGCGCGACGAGCGCAGCTTCTTTGGGGTTGAGAATGATGGTGCGCTGGTCGTCGCTCAGGGTCAGCCATTGCCTACCCTCGACATCCATTCGTATGCGCTGGAAATTCCAAGGCTGAAACTCGATGCCAAGCTGCTCGGCGCGCCATTCGAATGCGTTGCGCCGTAGCCGAGGTTTTTGCAGGACGGCGCGGATCAGGAAGGGATAGCCGTTCAACTCGGGGGGATCGTAGGCGATCTGGTAGCCTTCGACGCGCCGCGCTTCCGTCCAATCGGCGATGATGTCGCTGGCGACTTGCCGCGCGTAAAGCCAATAGCCGGAATATGCGCCGCCGCAGACAATCAGTATCAAGACCAGCGCAATCGCCGATTTGCGTATATTCATCCCATCGCTTGCCCGATTTCACTGACGCTCAAATTATTGCTGTGCCGACGCCCGTGAAATCTGTTAGTCAGCGTTCCGCACATGCGCACTTTATAAGCGCATGAGGTAATACCAAGGAACGATGATAGTAACCCATAGAGACAACTTTCCCCAGTTTTCGGCAAGAAGCGTGCGGCGCAGCGATGTGGGGCATCGGAAGCCGCGCGCGCCGCTGTCCGAAAGCTGGGGAAAGCTGCCGTTCCGGTCGCGTATACGGCCCGTCGGAGGGCGTCGGAACGGCTTGCCGATGGTCCGCATCGCCCGCGCCGCCCCTCCTACCCGACGGGCCGTATACGCGATCTCTACGGGTCACTATCATCGCTCCTTGGTATAGGAAGGGAAGCAGGATGGATGCACCTCGGCGGGACAAGTCATCCCTTTCGCCGGAACTGGCAACGCATTGGGCGCGCTTGCATGCGTTCGACGATGCGCAGGACGTATGGGTCTTCGGCTATGGTTCGCTGCTTTGGAAGCCTGGTTTTAATTTTGTCGAACAACGGCCCGCAAGGCTCTACGGATACCATCGTTCCTTCTGCATCTATTCGGCTCATTACCGAGGCAACGCGGAGAATATTGGGCTGGTACTGGGGCTCGACCGTGGTGGCTCCTGCCAAGGTATTGCCTTCCGCCTGGCGCCGGACGAGGTTCATGACATTCTCGACTATCTCTGGGACCGGGAAATGCTCACCTGGGATCATGAGACAGTTTCCACGGTCTACGATTTGAAGATCGTTTCGGTGCGTACGGATAAGGGGCCGGTTCACTGCAGAACTTTCGTTGCAAACAGAGCGCATGAAGAATATGCGGGGCGTTTGCCGGAGGAGGAAGTCGTGCGGAAGATTCAGCGTGGCGCCGGCGTTACGGGAACGAACCGCGAATACTTGCAAAATACCGTCGGACATCTCGATGAATTGGGCATCGGTGACGGTCCACTGCATCGCTTGCTGCGACTGGTAGAAGCCCCGGGAACCTAATCGCACCGCGCTTAGCCGCAGCGCGAATATTCGCAGGCCGTGCAGAGGTCGCAACCCTCTTGATGAATGAGCGACAGGCCGCCGCATTTTGGGCATTGCCGCGCGCCACTGGACCCCAACGAACCGTCGCCGGTTGCTGCCGGTTTCGCCGCCGCCAGAAAGCCGATATCGATCATGTGGCGCTCGATGACGCCACCGATCGCGGCCAGAAGCGAGGGGACGTATTTGCCGTCCACCCATTGGCCGCCGCGCGGATCGAAGACCGCTTTAAGCTCCTCGACCACGAACGATACGTCGCCGCCACGCCGGAACACGGCGCTGATCATCCTTGTCAGCGCGACGGTCCAGGCATAATGCTCCATGTTCTTCGAGTTGATGAACACTTCAAACGGGCGGCGCCGGCCATCGCGCTCGATATCGTTTACCGTGATGTAGATGGCGTGGTCGCTTTCCGGCCAGCGCAGCTTGTAGGTCTTGCCGATCAGCGCGTCGGGACGGTCCAGCGGCTGGGTCATATAGACGATGCCGTCCTCTGCCGTCGCATCGGACGGTGGTGTGACGGCAGAGGACGGTGCCGTGTCGGTGATGCTCAAAACCGATCCGGTGACGTCGTTAGGCCGATAGGTCGTGCACCCCTTGCATCCGGTGTCATAGGCCTGGAGATACAAAGCGGCAAACGACTCGAATGAGGTGTCTTCCGGCACGTTGATCGTTTTCGAGATCGAGCTGTCGACATACTTCTGTGCAGCCGCCTGCATGACGATATGGTCGCCGGGCTGCAGGCTTTGTGCGTCCACGAAATAGTCCGGCACCGGCGTATCGCTGCCGAAGCGCTGCTCGTAAAGCCCATAGGCGTAATCTGTCACCTTTTCTTCGCGATGCGTGCCGTCCGGCATTAGCACGCGGCGCGTATAGGCGTGACTGAACACCGGCTCGATACCCGACGAGACATTGTCCGCCAGCAAAGATATCGTCCCGGTCGGTGCGATCGATGTGACCAGCGCATTGCGAATGCCGTGCTGGGCGATGGCATCGCGCACATCCTTGTCGAGCGCCTTGATCGTTTCGCCGCTCAAATACGGCTCGGCGTCGAACAGCGGGAACGCGCCCTTTTCTTCCGCAAGCGCGATTGACGCGCGGTAGGCCTCCCGGCGGATCGCGGAAAGCCACCGTTCCGTCAGTCGCACCGCATCGCTGCTGCCGTATCGGGTCCGGCACATGATCAGCGCATCGGCCAACCCGGTGACGCCGAGGCCGATGCGGCGCTTCGCCCGTGCTTCCTGCTGTTGTTGCTTCAGCGGAAAGCTGGAAATGTCGACGACATTGTCCAGCATCCTGACGGCGATGGGAACGACGCGCGCCAGAGCGTCCATATCGAGGGCTGCTTGTGCCTCGAATGGTTTGTCGATCAGGCGGGCCAAATTGATCGACCCCAGATCGCATGCGCCATACGGCGGCAAAGGCTGTTCGCCGCACGGGTTCGTCGCGGAGATATGTTCGCAGTAATGCAGGTTGTTGCGTTCGTTGATGCGGTCGATAAAGACGACACCGGGTTCGGCGTAGTCGTAGGTCGCGCGCATGATCCGCTGCCAAAGGTCGCGCGCGCGTAGCGTGTTGTAGTTTTCGCCATCGAAATTCAGGATCCAGTCCGCATCCTCCTTCACGGCCCGTATGAAGGCGTCAGTGACGAGGACTGAAAGATTGAACATCCGCAGCCGGGCGGGATCCCGTTTCGCTTCGATGAAGGCCTCGATGTCGGGATGGTCGCAGCGCATCGTCGCCATCATCGCGCCGCGGCGGTATCCGGCGCTCATGATCGTGCGGCACATCGAGTCCCAGACATCCATAAAGCTGAGCGGTCCCGAGGCATCCGCGCCGACGCCGCGTACCGGGGCACCTTTCGGACGCAGGGTCGAGAAGTCATATCCGATGCCGCCGCCATGCTGCATCGTCACCGCCGCTTCCTTGAGGCCTTCGAAGATGCCGTTCATGTCGTCCGGGATGCTTCCCATGACGAAACAGTTGAACAGAGTAACCTTACGGTTTGAACCCGCGCCGGCTAGTATTCGTCCCGCCGGCAGAAAATGAAAATCGGCCATTACCCTGTAAAAACGGTCGGCCCATTCTTTCGGTTTCTTTTCCTTTTTTGCCAGCGCGGTCGCGACGCGGCGCATCGTATCTTCGATTGATTTGTCCACAGGCTCGCCATCCGGCGACTTGAGCCGGTATTTCATGTCCCAAATGCTCCGGGCGATGGCGCTGCTGCTATTCATGATCCTCACTCCGATAGAGGATGCAAAATTTGGCTTAACGAACCGCTAATCAAGAAAACGTTTAATTATCAATAAGATATAGTTTCATCCTCAAGAGCGAGTCAATTCTTCAAGCCATTGCAGAGAGAAGTATGCGCGATTTCTCCAGGATCCGCCTGTTCCCGCATAAAGAACTGTTTCCAATGCATATTTTAATCATATGGCTGGACGGTCGGAATATTTCCACATGTTTTTCCACAGGCCTCTCAGGTTGCATTTTCGCTGCTGGAACCACCTTCCTGTTCAAGCAGCCGTGTTGCGGGCTCAATCCTGTTTTCGAGTTCCTTGAGAAAGGCGCGCCGGCTCAAACCTGGCTCGATGGGCGGCAGGAACTCGACTGTAATAACACCGGGATTCTTGCGAAACGCGCGACGCGGCCAGAACAAACCCGAATTCAGGGCGACTGGCACGACGGGATATTTGGTCCCCAGATATAGCGCCGCCGCGCCGGGCAGATAGGGCTGGCTTTCACCGACCGGCGTCCGGGTGCCCTGGGGAAACAGAACGATCGAGCGTCCCTGCTGCAGATATGCCGTGGCTTCGCTGACCATCCCCCTAAGCGCGCGGGCACCACCCGCACGGTCGATGCCGACAGATCCGACGCGCCAGACATACCAACCCCACAGTGGGATCTTGTAGAGCTCGCGCTTCAGGACGTAGGCACAATCGGGAATGATCAGGTTGTAGATCAGGACATCCCAGGCGCTTTGATGCTTTGACGCATAAATCGCCGGACCGTCCGGGCGATTTTCCAGGCCGCGCAATTCGTGCCGGATGCCAAGAATTCCGCGGATCGCAGCAAACATCAGGCGCACCCATCCCAGTGCGAATCCGTGGAATACGCGGCGCGGCAGGACGATCAGGGGCAGGTAGAGAACGGCCATAGTGGCGGTTACGCCGTAGAACGTTACCGCAAAGCAAATTGACCGGATCATGTTGTTTTCGTAGCCCCCCAATTATTGATCGACTGCCATGTCGACCGCACCCACGCGAGCAGGAATTTACTGTATTCGCCAGCCAGCAGTGTGACCGTTCCTGGCCAAATCCACCAGTTATCAAGTTTGACGTGGGATGGAAATACCGGATGCGGCACGATTGCGGCTCCTGGCATCGCGGTACGGAATTCGAGCAGGCTTCGCGGCATATGATAATTGGCGGTGACCAGTGTCATTGAGGTGAAGCCCTCGCGTTTCATCCAATTTGCCGTCTCCAGCGCGTTGCCTCTCGTGTTGTCGGCGGCATAGCCGAGCGCGATACAGCAGTCCAGCGCACCGGGTGTTTGCCGGGAGACACGGAGCAGTTCCGCAACATCGACACCCCGATGGACGCCCGATACGAACAGTTTCTCGCCTTTGTTTGCCGATAGTAAGGCCAGGCCCGCTTCGAGCCGGAGACTACCCCCGGTCAGGACGACGATCGCCTGTGTTTTGATCGATGCCGGTGTCGAACTTTCGGGAACCGTACGGATGAACAGGATGAACCCAATGCTTAACGCAATGGCAGTAATAATCACAACAAGTAAGGCCGCGTATCGCTTCCTTCGGAGCCGGCGTTTTCGGATTGTGCCGCTGAACGTCATCTGCAATCACGACCATCTATTAGGGCATGCGGCGCAGCGCTCTTAGCACGGTGTATCGCGCGCTTATCCGGACGATAAGAGCGGCGACTAACGGTACGCTGATAAGCGCGGGCCATTGCCATACATCGAATAGAAACGCCGGAAACAGCTCTATGTCCAGGTTTGCCGCAGTGTATCTAATCGCGAATAAGGTCAGTAATCCCGCTGCGGAGCCGGCTATACCACCTTTTAACCCGAGTTTAAGCGCGTTGGATTGGAATTGATGTGCGACATATTCGTCGCGTGCGCCGATCAGGTGAAGGACCTCGATGACTTCATTATGGACCGCGAGGCCGCTGCGCGTCGCGAAAATGACGACGGTTACTGTCGTCGCGCCGATAAGTACCACCATGACGCCGGCGACGATTTCGATGGCAAAGAGAAAATCCACCAGCCGGTCCCGCCACAGTTGATGATCGTCCAGACCGGCGCCGGGGACGGCGGCTTCGAGACGCGCCTTCAACCCCGCAATATCCGGCGATGCGTCGCGTGCCAGTTGCACGTCGACAATCCGTGGCAGTGGAAGGCCGGCAACCGGGGCCTCCTCGCCAAGCCAGGGCACAAGCAGTGCCGCGACCTGCTCTGCCGGAACCGCCCGGGCCGAATCAATGCCGGGTGTCTTCAACGCGATTCGGATTGCTTCGTCGACTCGCCGGTCCAGCTCCGCGTCCGTTTCGTCATCTATGGCAGCGATATGAATCGTAACCGTGCCCGTGAGGCCGGCGCTCCAGTCGGCCGCCAATGTCGATACCAGGAGCGCCACCGCGAGGATCAACGTTGCGAGATAGACCATCAGGCCGACGACCCACGGTAGAATCCGCACCGCCGGGTCGTTGGATAGCGGCAGATCGCTGCGGCGAAGGAGCATGTCAGCAGTCCGCGCCGTTCTGGCGGTATTCGATTCCGCCTTCGTCGAGATGCAACTGCCGATGTTTGAAGCGCGAGACAAGCGCTTCGTTGTGCGTGGCAATCACGACCGATGTGCCCATGCGGTTGAGTTCCTCGAAAAGATACAACAGGCGCACGGCAATGGCGTCATCGACATTGCCGGTGGGCTCATCGGCGAGCAGCAGGCGTGGCCGGCCGATGACGGCACGCGCAATCGCGACACGCTGCTGTTCGCCGCCGGAAAGTGTCGAGGGGCGATCGTCAAGCGAGTCTTCCAGCCCGACCCATTGCAGAAGTTCAGACACATGCTTTCGTATCTGGCTTTCCTTGCCGCCGGCGACCCGTAACGGCAACGCGACATTGTCGAATACGGACTGATGGTCAAGCAGGCGAAAGTTCTGAAACACCACGCCAATATTGCGGCGCAACTCGGGAAGTGCATTGCGTTGTATTTTCGATACATCCTTGCCGAAAAGCGAAACGATGCCTCGGCTCGGTCGGTTCGCGAGATACATCAGGCGCAGGAGCGACGACTTTCCCGCGCCGCTCGGCCCAGTCAAAAAATGGAATGAGGCAGAGGGAAGCGTGAATGTAACATCGCGTAAAACCTCGGGGCCAGCCCCGTAACGCATGCCCACATTCTCGAATCGAACTACGTTGTTAGTCGCATTCGTCACGAGTACCCTTGTCCGTACGCTCCGCCGGAAAGTATGGAAGCCGTGGGCGAGAGCGCCTGACAATGCCATGTAATTCGTTGTGCGGTAAAGGGTATTTCAAGTTTTTGCGGGTAAGGTCTCACGCTATTCTGGATTGTATTTCGTGCGATTGACACTGACTTGTCATGTTTGCGAACCCTCCTTATAACGAGACAACCTGCATAGGCGCCTCGCCCGTATGATAATCACCTGTCCGAACTGCTCGTCGCAATTTAGGCTGAACGCGGACCTTCTTGGTGACGCTGGACGCAACGTAAAATGCGCGAAGTGCGCTCACCGATGGTTCGCGGAGCCCAGCGCCCTGGCGGAAGAGCCCAAAGCCAAAGCGGCTCCTGCAGCAGCACCGCCCCCGCCGAAACCTGCACCGCCGCCTGCGCCGCCACCGCCTGCACCGCCACCACCTGCTCCACCGCCCCCCGCGCCGCCGCCGGCTCCCCCGCCGACCGAAGAGACGGAAGAGGAGGCAGCCGACGAGCCGGCGCCACCGCCTTCGGACGAGGGCGTGGACGAAGAGGATGAGCCCGAATCGTTGCCGCCGCCGATACCGACCGAAGAAGAAATTGCCCAGTTCCAGGCCAAGCCGGATGTCCGGCCATCGACGTTAAAGTGGTGGATCTTGCTGCTTGTCGTGATCGTGTTAGTGGTTGGAAGCTTGGTTGCTGCGCCCCGTTACATCGTTGCGATGTACCCCCCGATGAATAAGCTCTATGTCTTGATTGGAATGGGTAGCGATGTACTTGGCAGCGGATTGGAGATTTCCGACAATAAGATCGAGACGCGCCCGGATGGCAAGGATCGGGTCGTCACGATCAAGGGGGAGATCAAGAATACGACCGGGCATGTCGTCGACGTGCCGTTGCTCCGCGGTGCCATCAAGGATTCCAGCGGTAAGGATCTCCGTATCT
This sequence comes from Alphaproteobacteria bacterium, assembly GCA_012103325.1. Classification (GTDB taxonomy): domain Bacteria; phylum Pseudomonadota; class Alphaproteobacteria; order UBA8366. The sequence continues at coordinate 88,642 of WLWY01000006.1, read as the reverse complement.
GGTCGTTCCGGACGAAGGAACCGCGAGTGCTCGCCGGAGAGGCTATTTCTTACGAAACCGAAATTCGCAACCCGCCGCGTGGTGGGGTCAACGTGAACATTATCTTCACGGAAGAGGCCGAGATGGAAGCCGAAAGGGCGCGGGCGAAGGAAGCTCGAACGAAGAAGTAGCGCTAGCGTTTAGAAGCGATCAAGCAACCGGTCAATATAGTCGCGCTCCGGCTTCGGCCTAGCCGGGTCTGCGGCACGCCGGCGCAGTTCGTCGCGAATTTCCCGCGAGCGCTGCAAGTCGCTTTTTTCCGGAATTTCGATGGTGTTCGTGTTGGCGCCCTGAATGCCGGAGTTCATGGTCCGGCCGAACGGATCACGGTCGTCCGGTTTCTGTCCCGGCCCGCGGACTTGCCCTTGCCCGGGTTGCTGGCCGAAACGCTGCTGAAGCTGCTGCTGGGCCGAGCGCATCGCTTGCTGCAACTGGTCGAGGGCACGTGTCTGCGGCGGCACGGCGCTCTTGGCGCTACCCTTGCGTAGATTCTTCGACGATTTTCGCATCGATTGCTCCGCTCGCCCCATGGGACCGGGCACGTCGCCGGTCATTTCAGCAAAGCGCTGCATGATGTCGCCAAGCTGACGCCGCAACGCGTCCTGTGCGACGGCGCCGGCCGTCAGGCTGCCGCGCTGCTGGCCTTCCCCCGCCATCGGTTGCGATCCGGCCTGGTCTCCCTTTTGAGGCTTGCCACCGTTCTCCGGACCGTCGGGAGCGGTGCCTTCGCGTTCCCGCGTTTCGCGTTGCGATTCGCGGAACGTGCGGTCCAGCAAGTCACGCTGTCCTCTCGTGACCCGCTGCAGGTCGTTCATCATCTGCTGTGCCTGGCCCGCCTGCGGTTGCGGCTGTCCGCGGCCTGCCTGCAAGTTCTCCAACATTTTCTGCATCTGCGACAGCATCTTGCGGGCGGCTTCGCGTGCGCCGCTTTTCGCAAGCTCGCGAATTTCTTCCATCATCCGCTGCAGATCCTGCTTCGTGAGCATCTGTGCGGAAGGGTCGATTTTCCCCATTTCCTGATTGTTCTGCCCCGCGTTGGCGGCCTGTTGCGTCAACGCATCGAGATATGCGCTTAGCGCTGCCTGCAATTGGTCCATAAGGCGGTCGAGCTCGGATTCCGGTGCATTGCGCGCAAGCGCTTCCAACAGCTCCTGCTGGGCGCGCCGAAGATCGCGTTCCGCAAGCGAAACCGTGCCGTCTTCGATCCGCAGTGCGGTTTCCCACAATAGTTTCTGCACCTCGTCCAGTTCGCTTTCGAACGCCGTCTGGCGGAGCCGGCGAGTAGCCGTATAGAGCGCCATGAACACGACTTTGTCGTCGGCATAGCGCTTCGGTTTCAAGGCGATACTGCCAAGATCGTCCACGACCCCAAGACGGTTGTTGGCCGGGTCCGCCATCAGCCTCTTGCGGGCGGCAACGATTTCCTGCGCGACGGGATGCGCGAAAGGGCGTTCCGGAAGCCGGAAGGAGACCGTGTCGCTTTCGCCGCGCTGCCCGGCAGCATCTGTTGCAACCAGCGTGAGATGGACGGGAAGGCCGGCCCAAGGATGCGGCGTCAGGTCCCGGAAGTTGTCGCCTTTCGCTTGTTTGAGATTCGCGCCGGAGAGTGGAATTTCATAGGAAATCGACTCCTTGGCGGTAACGTCGCTGCGCTTGATCGTGGCGGTGATCGAGACCAGCCCATAATCGTCGGAAGCGGTATAGACCAGTCGAAGCGCGCCGCGCTTGGAGGGCGAGGGCGGTTCGTCGAGCGCTACGCGCGGGATGTCGTCCGGAACGACTGTGATGTTCCACGCCTTCAGCTCTCGCCCATTCGAAAGGATGCGCAGTTTCGCATCGGCCGTGAGGGAACGCTCGACCCGATAGCTGTCGTCGGCGACCGTGGTGAAGTCTTCAGTGACCTCGCCTTCTGCCAATTGCGGGGCCGCTCCAGTGCCGCCAACCTGGGCAAGCAAAATGCTGCCGGTGGGCACTTCAAGGGACGACGGTACCTCCGTTTCGGCGCGGGTCAGAAAAAGCGGTGGCTTGCCCGTATAGGCGGGCGGTGTAATCCAGGCATCGAGCGTGGCTGTTTCCGCGGAGTCCTGGCCCGATAGGTTCGGCGTTACCGCCCGGGTGATGCGCGTCGTTCCGTCGGAGCCGACAGCGATTGCCATAACCGCAAGCAGAGGCAGGACGGCGACGCGAAGCGCAAGTTTGTCGTGACGGCTCAGGCCCGGTTTCGGCCATCCGACCCGGAGGTTTTTGAGACGTCTTGCCATGCGTTCGCGGTGCAATTGCCAAAGCCGCTGGGTTGCCTCATCGCCGTCCGGCGTCGCCATCTGGTCATCCAGCGCCTCGAAGGGCCGATGCGGCAGGTTGTTGATACGTTCCAGCCGCCGTTGCGCCGACGCACGGTCCGGCAGACGTAGGGCGCGCACGCCGCGATAGAGTGCTGTTGCCAATGCGATAGCGAAGGCGGCGAGTATCGCCGCGTGAAGCCATCCCGAGAAATCGGGCAGAATGTCGAGAAGGGCAATCAAAAGGAACAGCCCAGCTATACCCGTCGCCGGCCATAATGCCGGCCAAGCGGATTCCCAAAACAAGGCCAGACGGGACAGGCCGATGCGTGGTGTGTCCCCAGTTTGTTCGTCGCGCCAGTCGCTCATCGTGATGCCCTCACAATCGTCCTGCTTCGGCGATCTGGTATTATCCCTCAGATTGCTGCCATTTGGCCAGCCGGTCGAGCTTCAATAATTCGTCATAGTCGGGACGCGGCCGAATAACCGCGAAATCCTTGCCATTTACGAGGATTTCAGGGATCAGCAGCCTTGAATTGTAGGTCGACGACATGACGGCGCCATACGCGCCGGCGGAATCGAACACGAGCAAATCGCCGGTTTGCAGTGCTGGCATTTGACGATTGCGCGTAAACGTGTCGCCGGTCTCGCAAATGGGACCGACGATATCGGCAGCGCTTTGCGGGGTGCCGGCAGCCGGTTCGGCTGCGGGGCGAATGAGGTGGTAGGCGTCGTAAAGGGCAGGGCGGATGAGGTCGTTCATTGCCGCGTCGACGATCACGAAGCGGCGCGACTCGCTGTGCTTGTCGTATATGACCTGTGTCACCAGAACGCCGGCATTGCCGACCAGCATGCGGCCCGGTTCGACGAACAGTTGGCAACCCAGATTGCCCGTCGTTTCCTGGACCATTCGCGCATAGTCCGACATCGAGGGCGGTACTTCATCCTTGTAGCGGATGCCAAGCCCGCCGCCCAGGTCCAGGCTGTCGATATTGTGTCCGTCCGACCGCAGCACGGCCACCAGCTCGGCAACGGTCTCGTAGGCGGCGCGCAGCGGCGCCAGATCGGTCAACTGCGAGCCAATGTGGACCGCCACCGATACGGGCGTCACGCCCGGCATGGCGCGGGCCTGCGCGAAGATTTCGCGCGCTTGGCCGATATCGATGCCGAACTTGTTGTCGGCGCGGCCGGTCGAAATTTTCTCGTGGGTCTTTGCATCGACGTCCGGGTTCACGCGAATGCCGATTTCAACCTCACGATTGGCAGCAAGTTCCCCCAGAACTTGCAGCTCAGGCACCGACTCGACGTTGATTTTGTGAATGTTCTGCGCCAAGGCGAAGGCAAGCTCGTCGCGGGTCTTGCCGACGCCGGAGAAAATGATGCGGTCGGCCGGCACGCCGGCGGCGAGGGCGCGCCGCAGCTCGCCCTCGGAGACCACATCGGCCCCGGCGCCGAGATCGGCGAAGGTGCGGATAACGGCCTGGTTCGAGTTCGCCTTGACCGCGTAGCAGATCGTCGCGTTCTGACCGGACAGAGCGTCGGCGAATTCAGTGTAGCGTCGCGTCAGTGCCGCGCTGGAATAGCAGTAGAATGGCGTGGCCACCTGCGCGGCAATGTCGGAAATGGCGATGTCCTCCGCGTGAAGGACACCACCGCGGTAGTCGAAATCTGTCATGGCAGGCTCTTAGGTATTAGCGGGGTTTTGGATAGTCTTGCGGATAGGCGCTTTTTTCGTCTGGCGGTTTAGGGGCATTTTTCTTGCCGCAGGCAGACAGCGAAACGGTTAAAACGACAGCCATGAAGATCATTGCAAAGAGGCGGGTCATAGGAAGCGCTCCCGGGCGGCCGCCACAGCGGCCCGTACGTTTTCGACCGCGGTGCCGCCCTCGCTGGAGCGGCTTTCGATCGACGCGGACACCGACAATACCGAAAAGACGTCTTCGGTAATACCCGGTGCCACATCCTGCATCGCGGCCAACGGCAGATCCGCCAGTGCGCATCCTTTCTTTTCTGCCAGTCCGACGATGGCGCCCGTCGCGTGATGGGCGTCCCGGAACGGCATGTCGAGCACGCGGACGAGCCAGTCGGCCAGGTCGGTCGCCGTGGGATAGCCGTGCTCCAGCGCGGCCGCCATGGTTTCCGGCACGACGGTCAGATCACCAATCATTCCGTTCATCGCCGCGATGGTGAGCGACAGATTATCGGCGGCGTCGAACACCGGTTCCTTGTCTTCCTGCATGTCCTTGCCGTAGGCGAGCGGTAGTCCTTTCATCACGACGAGCAGGCCCTGCAGCGCGCCGAAGATCCGGCCCGCCTTGGCCCGCGCGAGTTCCGCGGCATCCGGATTGCGCTTCTGCGGCATGATGGACGAGCCGGTCGAATAGGCATCGGACAGCCGGATGAAACCGAACTGCGGCGAACACCAGATCACCAGCTCTTCCGCCTGACGGGACAGATGCATGACGCAAACCGCCGCGGCTGCAAGGAACTCCAAGGCGAAATCCCGCGCTGAAACGGCGTCCAGGGAATTCGCCATGGGCCGGTCGAAGCCAAGCGCGGTTGCCGTCTGCTTCCGGTCGATCGGGAACGACGTGCCAGCCAGCGCCGCCGCGCCGAGCGGCGACTCGTTGAGCCGCTTGCGGCAATCGGCGAACCGTCCCCGGTCGCGCCCATACATCTCCACATAGGCCAGCATGTGATGCCCGAAGGTCACGGGCTGGGCGGGCTGCAGATGGGTGAAGCCCGGCAGGGGTACGTCGGCCTGGGTTTCCGCGAGGCCGATCAGGGTCGCTTGCAAGGCTGCCAGTTGCGCATCGATGCCGTCGACCGCGTCGCGCACCCACAGACGAAGGTCCGTCGCCACCTGATCGTTGCGGCTGCGTGCCGTGTGCAGCCGGCCGGCGGCGTCGCCGATCAGTTCACGCAGACGTGCTTCCACATTCATGTGAATATCTTCGAGCGCGGTCTTGAATTCGAACTTTCCGCTTTCGATTTCTTGCAGAACAGTGTCGAGTCCGGACAAGATCGCATCACCGTCCGCATCGGATATGATGCCTTCGCTTACCAGCATACGGCAATGCGCGACGGATCCTGCGATATCCTGCGCGTAGAGCCGTTGGTCGAAATCGATCGACGCGTTGATGCGCGACATGATCGCGTCCGGGCCCGAGGCGAAGCGGCCGCCCCACATGGCGTTCGCTTGCGGCGTGTTGCGGGACTTGCTCATCGCGTCCTGACGGAGAAGGTGATGAAAAGGCTGTTGTTCATATCCGTAACCGTGTTGGGCGCCGCTGTCGCGGCTTGGTTGGTCGTCGGGTTGCCTGATGACGGCCCGCCGCTCGAGGGCTGGATGGCGCAATTTATGCTCAACGATCCGCCGCTGCCAGCACCGGAAACAGCGTTTCAGACCGTTGCGGGAGAACCGGTAACGCTTGCCGCCTTCAAAGACAAGGTCGTTTTGGTGAATTTCTGGGCAACGTGGTGCGTGCCCTGCATTCGGGAAATGCCGTCACTGGACCGGTTACAAGCCAGTTTCGACAAGGAAAAGTTCCTCATCCTCGCCGTGAGCGTCGACCGCGGCGGCGCGGAGAAGGCCGTGCCGTTCCTGAAAAAGCTCGGCATCAAGAACCTGACGACGCTGCTCGACCGGCGCATGCGGCTGGCGAGTGCGCTTGGCGTCCCCGGCATGCCGACATCCTTCTTGCTCGACCGCTACGGCCGCGTCGTCGGCAGCCTGCCCGGGATCGCCGAATGGGATTCGCCGGAAGCGAAGGCGCTGGTGCAGTATTACATCGAAAAGGGGGCGTGATCGCGCTGGAACCCGTCGCCTAACGCGTCGGGACCGGTTTGTCCGAGCCGTAGTCGTAGAAGCCGCGGCCGGTCTTGCGGCCGAGCCAGCCGGCTTCGACATATTTCACCAGCAGCGGGCAGGGCCGGTATTTCGTATCCGCTAGGCCGTCATAGAGCACCTGCATGACCGCCAGGCAGGTATCCAGGCCGATGAAGTCCGCCAGCTCCAGCGGGCCCATCGGGTGGTTCGCGCCGAGCTTCATTCCGGTGTCGATGGCGTCGACATTGCCGACCCCTTCATACAGCGTGTAGATCGCCTCGTTAATCATCGGCAGCAGGATGCGGTTCACGATGAAGGCCGGGAAATCCTCTGCCATCGCGACGGTCTTGCCCATCTTCTCGGCCAGGGATTTGACTTCCTGATAGGTCTCTTCGCTCGTGCCAAGACCACGGATCACTTCGACCAGGTTCATCATCGGGACCGGGTTCATGAAATGCATGCCGATGAACTGCTGAGGTCGGTCGGTCGAGGCGGCTAGTCGGGTAATCGAGATCGAAGACGTATTCGTGGCGATAATCGCGTCATCGCGCAGGCTCGGTACCAACGATTCCAGGACTTTGACCTTAACCGCTTCGTTCTCGGTTGCGGCTTCGATGACAATGTCGCAATCGCCGAAGAGGGCATAGTCGGTGCCGGTCTCGATGCGGCCCATGGCTGCCGACCGATCGGGCTCGGAGACGATCGAGCGTTTGACCTGGCGGTCCATGTTACGGTCGATGTTCCCGATCGCGCGTTTCAGTGCGTCGGCGTCGATGTCGAGCAGCTTTATGTCGAAGCCCGACAGGGCGCCGACATGCGCGATCCCGTTGCCCATCTGGCCCGCGCCAATGATGCCAATCGTCTTAATCATTTTTCGGTCCGTTCTTGCTTCGACCTAAAACTGTCGGTCAGTCGCTACGACGTTTTTTCCAGTTCCGCTTCGAGCTCCGGTACAGCCTTGAACAGATCCGCGACCAGCCCGTAATCAGCGACCTGAAAGATCGGCGCTTCCTCGTCCTTGTTGATCGCCACGATGACCTTGCTGTCCTTCATGCCGGCGAGGTGCTGAATGGCACCGGAAATACCGACCGCGATATACAGATCCGGGGCGACGACCTTGCCGGTCTGACCGACCTGGTACTCATTGGGGACGAAACCGGCATCGACCGCGGCGCGCGATGCGCCGACGGCGGCGCCCAGCAGGTCCGCGACCTTTTCCAGCATCGCGAAGTTCTCGCCGTTCTGCATGCCGCGTCCGCCGGAGATCACGATCCCCGCCGAGGTCAGGTCCGGACGCTCCGATTTGCTGATTTCCGCGCGTACGAAGGACGACAGGCCGAGATCGCCGGTGCCGTCCACCGCTTCGACGGAAGCGCTACCGCCGGTCGCCGGCGCCGCGTCGAACGCGGTCAAGCGAACCGTGATGACCTTGATCGCATCGGAAGACTGAACCGTCGCGATGGCGTTGCCCGCATAGATCGGCCGCTCGAAGGTATCGGGCGATGTGATGCCGCTGATCTCAGAGATTTGCTGTACGTCGAGCAGGGCCGATACACGCGGCATCAGGTTCTTGCCGTTGCTCGTCGCCGGTGCGATCACATGCGAGTAGTTTGCGGCGAGGTTCACGACCAGCGGTGCGACGTTCTCGGCAAGCTGGCTGCCGAACTCGGCGGCACTGGCTGCCAATACTTTCGAGACGCCGTCGATCTGCGCGGCCGCTTCGACTACGGCAGCGCAGTCGTTGCCGGCAACCAGCACGTCGATATCGCCGCCGATTGCGGCAGCGGCGCTGACGGCGTTCAGGGTTGCTCCCTTGAGCTCGGCGCCGTCATGTTCGGCGATGACCAGATTGCTCATGATCAGATAACCTTTGCTTCGTTGCGCAGTTTCTCGACCAGTTCGGCGACATCTTCGACCTTCACGCCTTCCTGACGCTTCGGTGGCTCCACGACGCTGAGCCCGCTCAGGCGCGGTGCGGTGTCGACGCCGAGCTCATCCGGGGTCATCGCGTCGATCGGCTTCTTCTTCGCCTTCATGATGTTCGGCAGCGAAGCATAACGCGGCTCGTTCAACCGTAGGTCGGTGGTAACGACGACCGGCAGCTTCACGTTGATCGTTTCAAGCCCCGCATCCACTTCGCGCGTGATGTCCGCGGCACCGTCGCCGATTTCGATCTTCGAGGCGAAGGTCGCCTGGCTCCAGCCGAGCAGTGCGGCCAGCATTTGGCCGGTCTGATTGCTGTCGTCGTCGATCGCCTGCTTGCCCAGGATGACGACTTCGGGCGCTTCCTTGTCGATCACCGCCTTCAGCACCTTGGCGACCGCGAGCGGCTGTAGATCGTCGTCGGTCGTCACCAGAACGCCGCGGTCGGCGCCCATTGCCAGCGCGGTCCGGATGGTTTCCTGGCATTGCTGAACGCCGATCGAAACGGCGATGATTTCCGTTGCCGTTCCGGCTTCGCGCAGCCGGAGGGCCTCTTCGACCGCAATTTCGTCGAAGGGGTTCATCGACATTTTTACATTCGCCGTCTCAACGCCGGTACCGTCGCTCTTGACGCGGATTTTGACGTTGTAATCGACGACCCGTTTGACGGGGACGAGGATTTTCATCGTTAAATTCCCTGTATCTTTGGGTAGTTCGGGGCCTTGTTTAGGCTCGCCTCCCAGACGTGTCAAGACGAGCCGCCGCGCCGTTTCGCCGCGCTATTCGGTTTGGCTGGGGGCTGTTGTGGTGGCGGTGATGATGTTGCGGACCCCATAGGATTGCGAAACCTCGCCGCGCGGTGCGACCTCCCAGAACCAGGAGCGGTCTTCGGAGGGCAGGGAGAGGCCCCGCAGCGGGTCTTCGGTGCGTTGTATCGACCCGTCGGCAGCGATGAATTGAACCTCAGTTTCGGCGACAAGACAGCAGGTTGCGTCGAATGCGGTGAGATGATCCAGATGGGCCTGCATGATGGCCCGCGCATAGTCCTGCCGCGCCTGTTCGGAAAAGTTTGGATGGCGGTCCAGGAAGTGGAGCGGCATCAGCGGAAGCTGGGTCAGCAAGTTCGCGGAAACCACGAGATCGACTGACCCGTTGTCGGCGAGAACCGGCGGTATCGGGCGTGGCAGGGTATCCGCACCCTTGGCGATGCCGAGCTGCAGACCGATGGCGACGCCCGAAATATCCGCTTCGATGCAACCGACGTTCCCGAACCGCCGGGCGGTGCGGCGCGTCCGGCGAAGGTGTGCCGCGTCGACCAGCGTCACCGTCTCGAAAGCGGCGGAGAGCGCGTCGAGCGGGATATCGAGCAGCAGTCCGGAGCCGTAGATCAGCGCCTGTCGTCGACGTCCACAGCGCTCAATCGCCTCCCGGATGACGATGCGGGTGGCCTCAAGGTGTGGCGCCCAGTCCCGTTGCCGACGCCGGTGGCGGGCTTCGATGGCAATAAGCTCCCGGAGATAGCCCGTTTTTCGCGCCCAGACCGGCGCCGGAGTCGTCAGCCAGGTCAGCGCCTCGAGGATCATGCCGCGATATGGTTAACGCGCACGGGCTAACGGTTGGCGCCGGGAACCCACAGCACGTCGCTGGCGCCGCCATCGTTGCAGGCGCGGGACAGCACGAACAGCAGGTCGGAAAGCCGGTTCAGGTAGGCAATGGCTTGGGGATTCACAGTCTGTTCGACGGCAAGCTCGGTGACGAGCCGCTCGGCGCGGCGGGTGACGGTTCGGGCGAGGTGCAGATGCGCCGCCGCCGGCGTGCCACCCGGCAGGATGAAACTCTCCAGCGGGCTCAGGGCCTCGTTGATCCGGTCTATCTGGCTCTCAAGCCAGGCAACCTGGTCCGGCACGACCCGCAACGCCCCTGCCGAGCGCTTGCTGTCTTCCGGTGTACAGAGATCCGCGCCGAGATCGAACAGGTCGTTCTGGATCCGCGCCAGCAGCGAATCGGTCTCGCGGTCGACATGAAGCCGGGCGAGCCCGATGGCCGCATTGGCCTCGTCGACCGTGCCGTAGGCCGCGACGCGCCGGTCGTGTTTGGCAACGCGGCTACCGTCGCCGAGCGAGGTTTCGCCACCGTCGCCGCCTTTCGTGTAGATGCGGGTCAGTTTAACCAAGACCGAATTATCCCCTGCCGATCAATAGGATGAGAATAGCAAACAACAGGAGCGCGAGCGCCTGCAATAAAACGCGGGCGCGCATCAGCTTATTGGCGTAACGGCGGTTGAATTCGCCACCGGTCGCCATGCCGAGAACACCGACGATTAGGACGCCAAGCGTGGCGACCATGGCGATGACGACAAACACGACGAAAAAGCCAGACATGTCTTACGATATAGCGCGCGGGATGGATGATTAACAGAATCAATCTAACCGCTAGTCGAAACCACCGGCCACATTGAATTTGCGCGAGTCAGCTTTTTTTGCGCCCTTTGGCTCGTACTTTGGGACGGCCGTTCTGTTTGCGGCCGGGCCGGTCCGATTGTACGGGAAACAGCAGCACTTTGGCGGTTTCCTGCACGTCGGCAGAGACCGCTATGTCGCCGGTTCCGGTCATGGCGGTTGTGACATCCATGACGCTGCGCTGTTCCACTGGCGCGATCGCCGCATAACCGCCGTGGCGGAAGCGTGCGAGGCAGCTGGGACGACGATCATATATGCGTAATTCGAACATGTGACGCTCCCAGTCTTTTCATCATTATTAAGGTCACTTTATCGCTTCCGATGAAGCGGTCAAGGCCGATCCGCGTCGAGTTATGATTAAAATTTTTTACTCTCATATAAACCAGATAGTTGGCGCGAATTGGGCAATCAAGGCCGGAAAATCGGCGGGTTTGTTAACCCTATTTAAAAAACCCTTGGATTAGATGGCTGGACCGACTATTGTCCCGGGACAGACAGCAGATCACATGGTGATCTATGGCATGCAATGCGCTGTCAAAACCTCGGCATAGCCAGTTGATTGGTCCATGACACCGGGTGGTGCGGGCCTTCGAATCCGTAAGTTGCTGGTATGCGCCCATTGAAGGGCAGTGATTCAAGCATTCAAACTACGTGACGGTGATATGAGACAAGGTCAGAGTGCGAAGCGGTCTCGCGGCCGCAGCGGGGGACGTCGTAATGGGTCCCCAAGGCATCAAAGCTTCGATAGCAACGGTCCCAGTATCCGCATTCGCGGTAATGCGCATCAAGTGTATGAAAAGTACATACAATTGGCGCGAGACGCGAACGCGGCCGGGGATCGTATAACGGCTGAAAATATGTATCAGCACGCCGAACATTATTTTCGGATTATGAATGTCGAGGAAGGCGAATCGCAGCAACAACGCCAGCAGAACCAGCAAAACCAGCAAAACCGTAACAATGGCGCCGATCCCCGGTCTCAGCCCCGGAACGGGCAGCACGCGCAAGATAATGTGCCCGCGGGTATCGATGCCGGTTCGGTGGCGGACCAGCCCACGTCGAATGAAAACGCCGGTCCTAACGGTTCCGGTGAGAATCGGGCCGCTCGCGGCAATGGCGACGCGGCGGCGCAGGGGAACACCGAGGAGTCCCATGCATCATCCGGCGAAACCGTTGCGGAACGCGCACCGCGCAGGCCACGCCGGAGCACCAACAGACCCCGCGCTCGCGCTGGTGCCGAAGCAGGTGAGGCGGCGGAAGCTCCCGTCGTCGTAGAACCCAAAGCCGAGGTAGAATCCAAGGCTGAGATAGAACCCGAGGCCGTCGTGGAAGCCGTTACCGTGGAAGTCGATGCCAAGGATGTGTAGCCGACCCGGTTAACCATAACGGGCGCCGAATTTGCGCCTAGCCATCGAAATAACGCCAAGAACCCAGACGCCAGGTCGTCGCGGTTTGTCGTAAGTCACACCGGCAGCAGCCTAAATTGGTGACGGCGGCAATACCGAAGTACTGCCGCCGTCATTCCGTGGATCGATGCCTATGGGAGGGGCAGGGTGGGCGATCGACCAACGGTATGAACTAATAATGGTCGATCCCTGGCGGTGTTTCAGTGATGCAGATCACACATAGTAAAGATTTATTTGATTTTTCTTACAGGTAATTGATTTTGCGTATATTTTTATTCTATGCCGGAGAATAGAAAAACTAAAATACCGCGAAAAGCTACCCAGAAATCAATCGAAAACGCGGCTTTGGCCTATTTGCAGCGCTACGCGACGTCCGCGGAAAATCTGCGCGCGGTCCTGATGCGGAGGGTGCATCGCGCGGCGTATGCTCATGACGACGATCCGGCGGCAGGCGCTGAACTGGTTGCCGGTCTGATCGCCCGGTACAAACGGGCGGGGCTCCTGGACGATGTGGCGTATGCTGAGGGACGTGTGATGACACTGCACCGCCGCGGCGTTTCCCGGCGCGGCATCCACGCCCGCCTCAGCGCCAAGGGTGTTTCCGTCGACGATATCGAGGCCGCTCTTACCTGCCTAAGCGGCGAGAGCGAAGATGTCGAGTTCGATGCCGCCTGCAATTATGCCCGGCGGCGGCGGCTGGGTCCGTGGCGCGTCGCCGGGCGTGCCGAACGCCGGGATCGGGATCTGGCGGCGCTCGCCCGGCAAGGTTTCGGATACGACTTGGCCAGCAAAATAATCGATGCGGACGACGTCGCCGCCTTGGAGGAATGAACTCTACGGCTTAACCGGGGATACTGGGCGGCTCGTCCTCGCCGCTCTGCGAAGCACTGGTTCTCGCGGATGCTGCGTTGCCGGGAATCACGACGAGTCTGCGGCTCCGCACTGCGCTTGCCTTTGGGGCTGCGGCATAGATTTGCTTGATGGCTTCGATCAGAAGAACGCCGGAAAATGTCGGGAAGAGGCGATGTCCGATGCGCTCCATGGCCGGCGCCGATGAGAGCACGAAGCGCCAGCGGCTCGGCGGAATATAGAGCGCGCGGCTGGCATCGACGGGCGTGAACAAACAATCCTGAAGCAATCGGCGGGCTTGCCGGTTGGTGTAGGGCAACCCGTGGCCGAACGGCGTTCGTTCGAGCCGGGCCCAGATCCCACGCCGGTTTGGCACGACGATGAGAATGCGCCCGCTGTCGGAAAGCACGCGCCACGCCTCGCGCATCATCGCCCGCAGCTGCTCGCCATGTTCGACCGCATGGACCATCAGCAGCCGGTCTATGGAAAGATCTTCGAACGGCAGTTCCGCTTCTTCGGTCAAGGTGACAAGACCAGGCTCGCCGGTCGGCCAGGGCATGACACCTTGCTGCGCCGGCATCGCTGCGATAACGCGCTGCGCCTCGCCCCGATAGGGCCGCAAATAAGGTGTCGCATAGCCAAGACCGAGCAGCGACATGCCGCGCAAATCTGGCCAAATCTCACGAATTCGGCGCTGGATCATGCGCCGCGCCACCTGCCCGAGCGGGCGGCGGTAGAATTCGTTCAGATCGACGACATCGGTCCACATTCGGGAACAATATCATGGAATTCTTTTTTTTCGATTACGTCCGGTCGCCGCTATAACAAGGGTGAAAAATGGAGCAGGTGAATCCATGTTGGTAAAGGCCATTCGCGAGGCGCTGGGAGCACAAGGATTGATCCTGCGCGGCGGCTTTCATCCCGGCCCGGACGACGACGCTCCCCCGGGAACCGAAACGCTGTTGTTGATTGGCAATGCCGGACCTGCCCTGTGGCGGGTCTTCGAGTCCGCACAGCCGACGGGCCAAGACTCGTTGAACTATTGGACGAAGGATATATTGACTGCGATCGCCGCCCAGTTCGTGGCAACGGCGGTCTATCCCTTCGAAGGCCCGCCTTACGCGCCATTCTTTGCCTGGGCGAAACGGGCGGAGCCCGTTCACCCCTCGCCGTTAGGGATGCTCATTCATCCGAGCTTTGGGCTTTGGCATGCGTGGCGGGGTGCGTTGGCTTTTCCGGAGCGCTTGGAACTGCCGCCGCTCGAACCCGCGCCATCTCCTTGTGACGGCTGCTCGGACAGGCCGTGCTTGACCGCTTGTCCGGTCGACGCGTTTAGCAACGGCGTCTATGACGTCGAGGCGTGCGCCGGTCATTTGCGGACGGACGAGGGGGCGGATTGCATGGCGCTGGGATGTCGGGCGCGGCGTGCCTGTCCCGTCGGTATGGATTATGTCTACGAACCCGAACAGGCAGTCTTCCACATGACCGCATTCCTCCGCGACCGGCCATCCTAATCTAGCGGGACGCCCTTCTCATTCGGTATGCCGCGTATCCGGTAATGATCAGGAACAGGGCCAGGGCGGGCAGCAGAACAAAGTCGAGCCACGCGCCCATCAAGGCCGAAATCCCCAGCGCAGCAAACAACACGCCCAGGAACGGCGTGAAGCAGCAGATTGCCGCGATGACACTGCCGACAATTCCGGTCCGGAAAAGTGCGCGGTTGTTCATGGTGTCACCATAACGTCTGTAGCGGCTACGGAGTCAAGGAGCGCTCTCGGCGGGAACACCGATATCTTCGTTGGCAATCGCCTGGAGGAAAATATCGCCGAAGTCGCGCAGCTTGGCGGCACCGACGCCGTGAACTTCGGCGAACGCGACCGGGTCGCTAGGCCGCCGCTGCGCCATATCGATCAGCGTCCGGTCGGAAAAGACGACGTAGGCTGGCACACCGCGTTCCTTGGCGAGGCGCAGGCGCAGGCTCTTGAGGGCCGACAGCAGGCCGGTGTCTTCTTTGTTCAGCGGTGCGAAGGATTCCTCCCGCTTGGACTTTTTGGTCTTTGCCGCCTTTGTCGGGATCGTATCCTCACGGTAGGAGAAGGTTTCTTCGTCCTGCAGCAGAGCTTGGCCCATTTCCGTGACATTGAGCCCGCCATAGCCCTCGATATCGAGGCGCAGAAAGCCGCCGGCAACGAGCTGGCGGATGATCGAGCGCCACGCATCCTTGCTCAACTCGGCGCCGATGCCGAAGGTTGGCAGGCGATCGTGGCCCGACGCCAGGGCCTTTTCGGTCTCCGTGCCGCGCAGGATATCGATGATATGCACAGCGCCGAAGCGTTGGCCGGTTCTCATCACGGCGGAAAGCGCCTGCTGCCCGACCGCGACTCCATCTTTGAGTTCGACCGGGTCGAGGCAGGTATCGCAATTGCCGCAGGGTTCGCTGTCATCGCCGAAATAGGCGAGCAGCGTGTTGCGGCGGCAGGTTGCGGCCTCGCAATAGCCGATCAGCGCGTCCAATCGTTGATGTTCGCGCCGCCGCCGGTCATCGCCGCTATCTTCCTGTTCGATGAAGACACGCCGCATCCGAATGTCGTCGAGCCCATAGAGCATATGCGCCTCGGCCGGCAGGCCGTCGCGTCCGGCGCGGCCGATTTCCTGATAATAGGCTTCCATACTGCCCGGCAGGTCGGCATGGAACACGAAGCGGACATCGGGCTTGTCGATCCCCATGCCGAACGCGATGGTTGCGACCATCACGCGGCCCGGTTCCGTCATGAAGGCGTCCTGGTTGGCGTCGCGCTCGTATTTATCCATGCCCGCATGATAGGGCAGGGCCGCGATCCCTTTTTCCGACAGCATCCGGCTGACGCTTTCCGTCTTCTTGCGCGACAGGCAATAGACGATGCCGCTTTCGCCGGGATGCCGGGCGAGGAAGGCGAGGAGTTGCTGGCTGCCGTTGCGCCGCATTTCCACCGCCAGTTTGATGTTGGGACGGTCGAAGCCGGCGACAAAGATTTCCGCATCGTTGGCAAACAGCTTGGCGGCGATGTCGCGCTGAGTCGCGCCGTCCGCCGTCGCCGTCAGTGCCGCGATGGGAACGTTGGGAAAATGCTCGCGCAAATTCGCCAGCGCTTCGTAGTCGGGCCGGAAGGCCGGTCCCCATTGCGAGATGCAGTGCGCTTCGTCGATGGCGATGAGCGAGACCGGAAGTTTGGTCAGCGCCGCCAGCATGCGCTCTGTCATGAGCCGTTCCGGCGCCAGATACAACAACCGCGTCTCGCCTGCCGCGACTCTCCGCCACGCCGCGACGTTTTCCATTCGGTCGCGCGAGGAGTTGATCGTTTCCGCCGCCACACCCGCTAGCCGCAGGGCCGCGACCTGATCGTGCATCAGCGCCACCAGCGGCGAGACCACGATCGTCAGTCCGCCCTTCACCAAGGCGGAAACCTGAAAGCACAGCGATTTGCCCGATCCCGTCGGCATCACCGCCAATGCATTGCGCCCGGCCAGTAGTGCCTGGACGACCGGCTCCTGCCCTTCGCGGTAATCGTCGAACCCGAAAACGTCGCGCAGGATGCGCCGGTCTTCGGGAAGAGCGGCCAGGGCGGTCACGCCGCCAGCAGTTCGGCGGCCTTGCCGCGGGCGGTCTGTGCCTCGTCGGTCTCACCGCAATTGTCGAGCGCGTCGGCATACATCGCCCAGGACGGGCCGCTGGTCGGCGCCATGTCGGTCCGTTCCGCCAGCAGCGCCCGCGCCAGGCTGTGCTGACCGTCCTTCAGTGCGGCGTTGATCAGCATGCGTTCCCAGACATCGCGTTGCGCCCAACTGCCGCCGAGCGGCAGCATCTTGTAGCGGGTCGGCATCATGATCTCGATCACCTTTGCGTAATCCTTGGCGCCGTGCGCCAGGATCGCCTCGGCGACGGGAATGCCCGCGTTGCGGTAGGTGGTGGCAATCGTCACCGACCCATCGGGATAGCTGTCGGCGAAGTCCCGCATCGAGGCGAGCATCGCTTTCGCGTCTTCGCGGCGGCCGGCCATGGTGAGCGCCATGATGTAATGCAAATCGTTGAACGGCCGCAGCCTTGTATCGATGCGCTCGGCGCAAACTTCGGCGACCGAGTCCCAGCGGTCGCCGACATCGATGCCCAGTATGTCGAGCCGCATCAACATGCTGGATGCGTTGCCGAGATCTGTATTGTCCTGCGACGGCTTGGCCCAAATTTGATTGTCATATGCGTCGAGGACGGCATCGAACTGCTCCAGCTCTAGGTAATGCAGCGTGCGATGCCACCACATGTGATGGGCGAACGTGCCGCGCTTCTGCCAGGCCTCTTCATGCGCGTCGACCCATTCGATGCCCTCCTGGCGGCGGCCCATGCCTTCCAGCACATGCGCGACGCAATGTCCGGCCCAAATATCGTTCTCATTGATTTCGACCGCGCGCTTGCCCATCGGTTCGGCGTTCTCGAAATCGTGATTCTCTTCCAACGAGAAGGCGCGGCAGCCGAGCACATAGCCGTAACCGGGCACCGATTCGTCCCAGCGCGGCATGACGCGGGCCATCGAATCGCGCATGTGCGCCAGATCGCCGAGGAAGAAATGCATGGTGTGGGCGATGCGCAGGGCCAGAATATCGTGCGGATGATCGACCAGAATCGATTCCCAGATCGCGTTCATCTTGCGAATATCGCCGGCGCACCAGGCGGCAAGTGCGTTTACATGTTTCTTTTCCCGGTCGGTCGCACCGGCGGCGAGGCTCTGTGCCTTGGCCAACGTGTCGCCGCTCATTGCGGCCAGATGCGGCAGTGCCGGTAGGCGGTAGAAATAACCACGCAGGACTTGACCCATGACCATATCCGGGTCGACTTCCGCGATACGCTTCAGCAACAGGGCTGCGTCGCGGCCGGAGGCAAGAAATTCATCAACGCTGGCATCGAAGGCGTCTACCGCTGCCTGACTCGATGCCGTGTAGGCCAAGCCGCGCTTGTCGTAATACATGAAACTCGATCCCCCGAGACAAATTTTACTGGTCTCATCTTTTTAGTCCCCGAGACCGCGCGGTGCAATTCGCGTTCGGTCATTCGCCCTTCGGTTCGTAGGCATAACGAAAATCGCAATGGCTCGCGCCGGACATTTTAGTCTGCGTACGGGTCAGTTTGATGTCCGGATTGTAGCCGTCGCAGAACGACCCATCGCGATTGCAGGACAGCAGATGTCCGATCTCGCCCAGTCCCATCTCGCGGTACATCTCCGAATAGCGGCAGCGCGTGACGTTGAAATCAAGTTGCGATTCGGACTGTTCGATCATGTCGATTTCCAGCGCGTCGTTCTGCGTCCATTGCGGCAGCAGCGCGGCGAAGGCGGTCAAGTCGGGCTCAACGTTTTCGTTTGCCGCGTAACTCGCGCCATGGTCCATGGCGTTCTGGATGATGGCGCGGCCAAGGATTTCTTGCGCCTGTTCCTTACCGAGCGACCGCACCATCTCGTCATAGATCGGCTTGATAATATTCGCCTCGATTCGGCGCAGTTCGATGATCGGTAACGAATCCATGCGGTGTCCTTTCTTATCCCTGCATCGTGTCGAGCACTTGGTTTTGGAAGTGGTGAATATTGCTCTCCCACACCGGTGAGAACACCACGTCGTCCGCGACCGGGGACTGCCGGGCGATCTGCTGCGCTTCCCAGATGCCGAAATCCTGGCTGCGGATGCCGTCCCGTCCGGTCGAGGAACGTGATTTGCCGAGCCAGCGGTCGAGTACCTGTTTGCGGCCCGCGGCGTATTTCTTGCTCTTGGCCGCCCCGCCGACGAAATAGAACGCGAGTCTCGCGACCGTGCGGTCGGGCGCGATCGGATCGGAGATCACCGTCGCGATATAATTGTCCATCATCGTGATCGTCACGTTGGGAAAGAGGATGCTCGTGCTCAATGTCCGCTCGGCGCAGGGTGCCTGCGGAATCTCCGGTAAGGGCGTCGCGACATCGCCTTTGCGGCCGGTATTGGGCCGCGCCGGCCGGCCCTTGCGGGCCTTCAGGGTCACGAAACTGCCGTCCTGCAACGACTCGGTCCACGGCTCGCCGGTCTTCATGTCCAGATCCTCGGACATTTTGTTGAATATCCCGCCATGGACCCAGGCGTGATGGTAGGTCTCCCAATTATCGTTCTGAAACTTCCAGTTCGCATCGAACTCCCAGTCGAGGCGCTTGCTGATACGGGTCGCGCCAATATCGGCGCCTTTGATCAGGTCTGCGAACGGCTTCATATGCTGCTCTATGGGCGGGGCCTTGCCGTCGAGATTGACAAAGATCCAGTGGTGCCAGACCGCGCAGCGCACTGGCGCCAGGCCAAGCTTGCATTTGTCGAGATCGGTATTGCGGCTGTTTTTCGTGCCGTCGAAATAGGGCATCGCCTTCAGACCGCCGTCGAGGTCCCAGGCCCAGGCATGGTACGGGCAGGTCAGAAAATTCAGCCCCTTCTGCGGCTCCATGACAACCATCGATGCGCGGTGGCGGCAGACATTATGGAACGCCTTGATCTCGCCCGCCTTGTTGCGCACCAGGATGACCGGCAGTTTGCCCACCATGATCGGCATCGCGTCGCCAGGCTTGGGAATATCGCTTTCGAAGCCGACCCCCATCCAAGTGCGTGGAAAGAGCGTTGTCTGTTCGAGGTCGAAAAACTCCTGCCCCGTATAGGCTGCCCCCGGCAGTCCTCCCGCGGTTTCCAGCGGTTTGCGCACTGCTGCAATCGCCCGCTTGCCCAGAATTTGCTCAATCGTCCGTGTCATCGCTGCGTCCCCCTGAACATTGGACCTTCAGCGTAGGGTCTGAATTCAGCGGTGCGCAAGGTTTTCCGTAACTACGCCGCGGCGGTCACAGCCAGTGCGAAAGGTCGCGGCCGATGAGGTCCTGCGTTTTCAGGATATCGTCTTTGATTTCTTCGGTCAGCTGCGCTCGTAGCGCCGGGTCGAGCCGTTCGCCGGGCGATGCCCGTTCGCCTCGGGCGATGAGACGAAAAAACTGACCACGCCAGGAGAGCGGCAGATGGGGCGCAACCCAGGACCGCAAGTCTTCACTATTGCGCCAGGTCCAACGCAGGATCGGATTGGCGATTTCTCCGCGTCGGTTGTGCACGATGGAGACGTTCGGATCGAAGCTGGGATCGACGCCGACAAATTCATAGAGATCGCGCATCAATGCCTTGGGATCGGCGCGCAGGTCTTCATACAGGTAGATGCGGATTTGATTTTTGTCGAACGAGTCGAGCCAGACCTTAAGTTGCTCGTAGTAAAGGCTTTTTCTCTTGTATTGGGCTGTGAACCAATTCTCTGTCATGCGCCTTTCATGATCTCGCCATGCGGCTTCGAATGAGCCGGCTGGATCCGGAACGCTTTCGGAAAATTTTTGGTACGAGGAAAAGGCGCGGTCGACCGGTTGTCGCAATATGAAGATGAGCTTGGCATGTGGCGTCAGTTCCCGGATGCCGGCGCAGGCTTCCGGATACGCCAAATAACTTACCGATCCCTCGCCAATCGCCTTTGCGTCGCCGGCGTCGCGAAAAAGGGCTTTGTATTTTTTTAAGCTCCTTATCGACGTCCGGTTTCGATGCGCGCCCTGTGGCCCGCCCGCTCTGAAACCCGCATGACCGAAGATGAAATAGTTCGGTTCCTTGATCGACGGCATGAAGATTTCCGGATGTGCCCGGCAATACGCTTCAAGTGAGGTGGAGCCGCTGCGACCGGCACCCGCGATATAGAAAGTTGGCAATGTCATGTTCGGTTCATAAGCCCCAATTTGTCGAATACGCTGCGGTAATCGCCGATAAGCTTCGTTCTTGCCGCAGCGGCCTTGCCGCTCAGTTCTTGTGCCAATGCCTCGCGAGAATTGTAGGCTTCGCCGATAGCCGCCTTGTATTGATCGAGACTATCGGCCGTCAATGTCGGAAGCGCCGGCAGCGAATACTCGAAATCCTTCAGCAAGCCGGCAGTTTTATGGGTTGTCGATTCGACTGCTGC
The DNA here is from genome assembly GCA_012103325.1 of Alphaproteobacteria bacterium. GTDB lineage: Bacteria > Pseudomonadota > Alphaproteobacteria > UBA8366. Next base: position 67,847 of record WLWY01000006.1, on the reverse strand, counting down.
GAACGGGACCTCCGCCTGCATGGCAAAAATCAGGCCGTGATACCGATCGGAAACGGCGAATGCGCATTCGGACAGGGCGCGCATCGTATCGCTATTGTTCAGCGGCACTCCGTCGTCATCCAATGCGCAGTTTTCGCCCAGCGCAATGCGTACCGCGACATCGTTCTTATGGCAACCATGCAGGTAAATAACGCCCACATCCAGTTCGCGGCGCATCCAGCGCGCCAACGTGGCCCATGTCTGAATATCGACCGCCCGGTCGCCGCGCACGAACAGGGCGATGCGCGGTTTGCGCATAGCCGGTTCGGTAGATGCGAAGTCTGCATTGAAGGCGGTGTCCCTGGTGAGAATAATGCGGTTCTCGTCAACGCCGAGCGTGGTCAGGGCATCGCGCGAATGGCTTTCCCGCACGACGTGAAGATCGACCGCTTGCATGGTGGCGCGGACGAGGCGTCGCAACGCCTCGTTTTCGATGGCAAACGAAAAGTTCACGATGACGACTTTCAGCCCCGCCCGCTTTGCCGCAAACAAAGAAAGGATACGGCCGGGCAAATAATGTGCGAGATGGTCGGAAAGCAGACCGCCCGCATTGAATATCGCCACCTCCGAGGCCTTTAGCTTCGCGGCGAACTGCCAGGCCGCGAGCTTAGGAAACAGGCGAGGCGCAATCGCCTGTCGAAAATTTTGCCCCGTCCGATGGCGCGCTAAGCTGTTTAGTCGCGTCATCAACGGAAACCGATCGAACGCGGGTGAATGCAAGATCCGATTAAGCGTTTTATGAAGGGGCGGGTGCGTTTCGGCGCGGCGTTTGAAGGTTTCGAATGACGTTTCGATTGCCTGTTCGACGGGCCCATCGAACTTTTGCACATGCCGATAGGTTTCGAGCGGGAACGTGTTCCACCCGTCGTGCAGAATGCGTGCGGTTGGCAGGTCGTCCCTGACCAGTGCGTTGAAGCCGCTTTGTAGCGCGCGGTCTCCGAGATTGGGCAGCTCGTCGGCAAACGCCGCCGGAGAGGCCAGCATCAGAAGCCGGGGGTGATTCCCCGCATCATCTGTTTGGAGCGCCATCGGTCCAGTGTACGGTATTTCGCCGGTCTATTGCATCGGATTGACGTCGGGGACTCCCAATATCATCTGGCCCAGATTTTCATAGGCGATTTCACTGACCACGAGATGCTGTGCGGCGACGTTCATGTCGCGCAGGCATTGTTGCAGGATATTCTGCTGGTAGATCGCGCCGCCGCCCGAATAGCGAAACGCCTCGGTCACCACGTCCAGCGCCACCTCCGTGCAGTAAGAAGCGACCGCCCGGAGTTCGCCCTGCAGACGGGTCGTGGGCGTGCCGCCCGACCGCACGGTCTGCCACACCGTATCGTTTATTTGGATCGCCAGCGCGCGGGCGGCGCGCAGGCGCAGCTCTCCAGTCCCGATCATGCGCTGTACCGCCGGCCGGGCCGCGAGCTTAGACGGATCCTTGGTATATCCCCGCCGTTTTGCCACCTCGCGCTCTTTGAACGCATCGAGCGCCCGGCAGCCGACGCCCAGCGCGAAGCCCGCATGCTCGTTGGCGACGAACCCGGGATGGCCGATGCGGTACAGCGGTCCGCCCCGTTTCGGCACGCCATTGAGCTGGTCCCACGTAAACGCCTCCGGGACGAACAGGCCGTCCACCGAAAAATCGCAACTGCCCGTTCCTTTCAGGCCGGCGACCTGCCAGTTGTCGTGAATGGTCGCCGATGCGGTCGGAAAGACCATCATGCGCCGTTCGGCTTGGCCGTCGCGCTGCACGATGGCGCCGGCGGCGATCCATTCAGAATGGCGTACGCCGCTGCCGAAGGGCCAGCGGCCGGTCAGGCGATAGCCGCCTTCGACGATCTCGGTCTTGCCGATGGGCATCGCGACGACCGCCCCGCGCGGGACCTGGCCCGCCGGGAAGATCGTCTCGATCGCCTCGTCGGGCAGAAACGCGCCCGGCAGGCCGACGGAGGTGGCGCCGACCATGACGCACCAACTGGCGGCCGAACTGACATGCGCCAAGGCTTCGAGGACCAGCATTTGCGTCGTCGGATCCGCTTCCGCGCCGCCGAGGACCGCCGGAAGTTTCAGCCGGAACAGGCCGGCGTCCTCCAACACCCTAACCGATTCCGCGGAAAGCGTGGCGTTCGCCTCGTCGATTGGCGCCTGTGCGATCAGGGTGTCGGCGATCTCGCTGACCGCATCGAGCAGCGCTTGTTTCTGGTTGGCCATTTCCATGCCGCATGGTTTGGCATAGTTGCGGACCGGCGGCAAATACCTGATTGTTTGTGCTGCAGATAGAACAAAGAAGGATGACGTGATGACTGACCTGACCTTCGGCTGGTTTCTGCCGACCAGTGGCGACAGCACCTGCCTCGCCGATCCGGACCAGACCATTGCGCAGAGTCCTGAGCTGTTCGAGGAGGTCGTGAAGGCCGCAGACGAAGGGGGCTTCAAGTATCTGTTGATGCCGGTCAATGCGACATGTTGGGAGGCGACGGTTACGGCTGCCTTCTACGCCGCGCGGACCAAGAATATCGCCCCGTTGATCGCGCTGCGCTCCGGATACTGCAATCCGTCGCTGTCCGCCAAGATGTACGCGACGCTCGACCAGCTTACCGGCGGCCGGCTCTGCATCAACCTGATTGCCGGGATCAGCGACGACGACACGAAGGCCGACGGCATTCCCGACAGCAAGCAGGTCCGCTACGAGAAGATGGATGAAGAAGTCCAGATCATGAAGCGGTTGTGGGCGTCCGACGAACCCATCGGCTACGAGGGCCAGCACTATCAGGTCAATCAGGTGATCATGCCGAAACCGCTGCAGCAGCCGCATCCGCCCTTCTTCCTTGGCGGCGGTTCGGAACAGGCGATGGAAATTTCGGCGAAGCACTCCACGGTGCATCTGTTCTGGGGCGACAAGCCCGCGGTGATCGCCGAGAAGATCAAGGATATGCGCCAACGCGCCGCCAAATACGGCCGCGAGGACGCCATACAGTTCGGTATGCGGCTGCAGATCGTCTGCGCTGACACCGAGGAAGAAGCCTGGGACAACGCCCATCGCCTGATCGCCGGCGCGACGAAGTTCAAACTGTACAACGACAATAAAGGTCAAAACGCGGCCGAGAGCATCCGCAAGACGTCGGAAGCGAACCAGCGGGTCTGGCAGTTGCTGGAAGAATCCGGCGACGACATGAAAATCCACCCCCACCTCTGGACGGGAATCTCCATGGTGCGCGCCGGTGCGGGCATCGCCGTCGTCGGCACGCCGGATCAGATCGCCGCCACCCTCGACGAGTTCGTCGAGGCGGGCTGCACCAGCTTTTGCCTGTCTGGTTTCCCGCACGCCAAGGCGGCGAGGCTGTTTTCCACGAAGGTCCTGCCGAAGTTTAAGGGGCGATTATCGGATTCGCTGCCAAAGGCGGCGTAACGCCGACGCTATCCCCCGCTCGCGGCTGCTTTTTTCTCTTTCTTGAAGAGGTCGACCGCCTTGTCGCCAATTTTCGTCAACTCGTCGACATACGGCACGATCGGGTTCGAAACCTGGATCGACTTGTTCACTTCCGCCAGTTCGGCGATCAAGCCGGTCAGGAGGGCAGTTCTGCCTTCGTAACTTGCAACAGCGTGCAACCCGATAAGGCGCAGCACGTCGACATACGCTTCATATGCGGCGTCTTTGGTATCCTGGTCTGCGCCATCGGCATCGTTGAGCGCCTTCAGCGCCGCCGCGGCGTCGGTCATCAGTTCGACAATTTCCGTTTCATTGCTTGCTGGCATGCCCCGTTTCTCCTCTATGGCAAATTATGGTTTTTGCTCGTTGCGGGCGTTTTGATATGCGACCCAGTGCGTCTTCAGCGTGTTGGCGGTATCGAGAATACGAACCGCCTCGCTCTTGAAGTCGATTGGCTTGTTCGTCGCCTTAATCAAGGCATCGATACTTTGGCCGGTCTGGTCCAGAAGCGTGTAATAGGCGTTCAAACTGTTCCGGAATTCATCCATTTCGGCTTTGATCCGTAACTGCTGGAGCCGCATTTTCTTTTGCTCGGCTTTCGATTTGCCGGCTTCCCTTTCGACCCTCACATAGTCTTCGTTTGCGAGGGCGGCGCGCAGTTGGTAATGACTGGCCGCGTCTTTGCGAAAGACCGTGAGTATCTTGCGCAGTATCGGCGTGCCTTTGTTGATCGCTTTCTTGAACTCCCCGTTAAGCCGGGCTTGCTCCAACTGCCCGGCCAGTTCCTTGAAGAGCGGCACGATGGCGCTGGCACCGGGAATGGCGCTTCCTGCGGCGCTTGCGGCTTTTTCGACAAGGTTTATGAGATTTCCCGTTGATTCCTTCACCGTGTCGATGCTTTTGCCCGCGTTCAGCGCCGCCAAGATGGCCGTGTAATCCGCGATTACTTGCCACGCCATCAGACGGACCTGCGCTGCCGTCGGTGGGGTCGTATCGCTGACCGGCGGCGTCCAGCGGATGGGAATGGCAAAGGTTGGCGCTGGGGTTTTGGGGGGAGGTTTCTTCGCTACTTCCCGACGGGTCAGTTCTGCGCGCGCGGCGATCCAGTCCTGAGTCATTTGCTCGCCCGAAGTGCGGGCCGCCGTAACCGCATCGGTATAGGCGGCAAGCTCTTGTTGAGGAATCGAGCCGCAGGCTGCGAGAAGTAGAAAAGCCAGAAGTAGAAACGTTCGTTGTATTCGCATCACTGTCCCTCGATCACTCAGCACTCGTTTTTCGGCGTTATGTCGTCGCGAAGTTAGCCTAGACGATTCTCCCTGAATGGACACTCCCCCGTCGAAACGGCTGTATTAAATCGAGGCTTATCGAGCACGTCTTCCGATGAGATATTCCAGAGCAATTGTTTGACCGGTCTCGCGCGCTCAACCAGTCGGTCCGAACGACTCCGTATGGATGCGCTCCGATGGAATATCGTGATCCTCCAGCGTGCCTTGAATGTCGGCCATAAACGCCGTCGGACCGCATAGCAGGTAGTGCGCTTCCGGCATGGCCATGAAGGACCGGATCAAATCGCCATCGACCCGCCCCTCGCTGTCGTATTCAACACCGCGCTTGTCTTCGGCAAGCGGCCGGCTGTACGCGATATGCAGACTGACTCCCTGCCTGACCGCAGCAAGTTGCCGCATCTCGTTTGCCAAAGCGTGCTGGCGACTGTTTCTGGCACCGTGTACGAACCAGACCGGACGTTCGCCCTCTTCGACGGCGAGAGTGTGAAGCATTGCCGCCATCGGCGTTATTCCGACACCGGCGCTCACCAGCACGACGGGACATTTATCGCATGGCAGTATGAGGTCCCCGGCAGGCTTGCGGGCATCGACGAAGGCGCCAACCTCGACATGGTCGTGAAGGTGGCGTGACGCTGCTCCCATGGGCTCACGCTTTACGGAAATGCGATAGCGTTCCGTGCTTGGCGGACCGGAGAGCGAATAGGTGCGGCTGATCGCGCCGCTTGGTATGTCCAGCTCGATCGGCAGATATTGGCCCGCTTCGTAGAGAGGCAGGGGACCGCCATCCCGGGCTTCGAAGACAAATGACGTAATGTCCTCGCTCTCCCGGTTTTTCTCGATCAATCTGAGGGAGCGAACGGAGTCGGCGGTCGCATCCCAACGCAAAGCCACCGCCGATGGCAGTTCGACGATCTCCTCGATATCGAATGTCACCAGACGCCGCGCGCTCGGGATCGCTTTGACGGTGTCGGAATCCCAGTCGATCGTCACCCGCCCGGTTATTTGCAGGAGGCTTCCCGTCACGAAATCCACGAACAGAAAACCGGCCCTGGGATCGACAACGAGATTACCGATGGTATTGAAGTGGTTGTTGCCGGCGAAGTCCGGAAACCGCAGGCGCGTCTCGCTCGACACTTCCACAAAGCCGGGCTCGCCACCGCGGTGTGACGCGTCCATGCCGTAAGTCGGGCTTTCTCCCTCGCCCTGATGGCCGCTGGAAATGAAGAATGTATCGGCCGCCGCGATCCAGTCGCGCTGCGACGTTGTCAGAGCGTTGCTCCGGGTTGGGGTTCCGGCTGCCGCGTCGCTGACGCGCCGCCATTCGCGCTCGCGAATATATTGCGGACAGTTTCCAAAAGCCTGATCGACGGAGAAAACGAGGTTGCCGGTGTCGTCTCCGCGAACCCGGCCATTGACGCGGTTGCGGCGGCGGCTGGCGAGCTCGATCCCCAGAAGCCCGAGATGGCTCCCCGATGAGAGTGCGCTTTCGAGGGCATCGCCCTCGGGAAGGGCTGCCTCCATCAGAAGAGTTTCGGGATTCGGCGACGTAATGAAACCTTCGGGTCCCGTAAGCAATGTCACCCAGGGGCGGCCTTGGCCGTCCCGTGCTGCGGCGACGAGGAACGGTAGGGCCGTGTGAAAATCTCGATGGTCATTGGGCATGAAGGGGCGGACCACCTTGCGGGCCCAATCTTCGATATCTCTAACGCCCATGCGCTCTTGAACGTCCTGTTCGCCGGAATGAAATGGCGAGTCGCTGTCTGTCCAACCGTCGGCCATCGGTTTCACTCCCAGGGTGATGTCTAACGATGCGCTACGCTATTTCCTGATTTAATACCAAGGAGCGTTGATAGTGACTCATAGAGACGGGTTATCAAGGTTTTTGGCAAGAAGCGGACGGCGCAGCGATGCGGGGCATCGGAAGCCGGGCGCGACGCTGTCCGAAAGCCTTGATAACCCGCCCTTCGGGTCGCGTATGCGGCCCGTCGGAGGGCGTCGGAACGGCTTGACGATGCCCCGCATCGCCCGCGCCGTCCCTCCTACCCGACGGACCGCATACGCGATCTCTATGGGTCACTATCAACGCTCCTTGGTATAACTTCCGCTCTTGGCACGCTCTTGCCGGGGCGTCTACGTTAGAGCAGTACCCTTGCCATGAGAAGGAATCCGATGCCCGAAGATCCCATTGTCGATGTCCTGATTATCGGCGCCGGTGCGTCCGGTGCGGCGATGGCGTGGAGTTTGGCGGATACCAGGATGCATATCGTCTGCCTGGAACAGGGCGGGCTGATGAACCCGCTGGAATATCCGAGCACCGGACGCGACTGGGAAGCGCGCGCGCAGGGCGACATGTCGATCAGCCCCAATCAGCGCAACCTGCCGTCAGACTATCCGATCAACGAAGACGACTCGCCGATCAAGGTGGCGAACTTCAACGGGGTCGGTGGCGGTACGGTTCTGTATGCCGGGCACTATCCGCGCTTTCACCCTTCGGATTTTCGGGTCAAGAGCCTCGACGGTGTCGCCGACGACTGGCCCATCGATTACGACGATCTGGCGCCCTATTACGGCGAGAACGACCGCATGACCGGCGTGGCGGGGCTCGCCGGCGATCCGGCCTATCCGCGCGATAACGCACATCGGTTGCCACCGCTGCCGCTTGGCAAGTCGGGGCAGATCCTGGCCAAGGGGTTCAACAAACTCGACTGGCATTGGTGGCCGTCCGACACTGCCATCATTACCGAGGATTACGACGGCCGCGCGAAGTGTATCAATCTTGGTGCCTGTGGCAGCGGCTGCGCGCAGGGGGCCAAGGGCAGCGCCGACGTGACCTACTGGCCGCATGCGCTGCGCGCCGGGGTGGAGCTTCGCACGCGCTGCCGGGTGCGCGAGATCACTGTCGGCGAAGACGGCATGGCGACGGGCGCGATTTATTACGACGGAAATGGCGACGAGCAGGAGGTGAAGGCGCATGTCGTCGTGATGGCCTGCAACGGCATCGGCACACCGCGCCTGTTGCTGAATTCCAAGTCCGAGCAATTTCCCGACGGGCTGGCAAACAGCAGCGGCCTTGTCGGCAAGAACCTGATGTTCCATCCCTACACCTCGATCATGGGCGTGTTCGAGGAGGAGACGGACGGCTATGCCGGGCCGCACAAGGCGATCCGCAGCCAGCAATTCTATGAGACCGATGCGGACCGCGGTTACGTGCGCGGCTATACGATGGAAATTCAGCGCGGCCACGCACCGGTACGCACGGCGCTGTCCGGGTTCCGCAACGGCAGGATCCCGTGGGGCGCGGACCATCACACGGCTTTCCGCCGCCTGTACAACTGCATGGCCGGTATGGTCGCCGTGTGCGAGGATCTGCCGGAGGAACATAACCGCGTCACGCTCGATCCCGATCTCATGGATGGCAACGGTATTCCCGCGCCGAAGATCAGCTACACGCTGAGCGATAACAGCCGCAAGATGATGGACCACGCCGTTGCCCGCGCGAGCGAAATCCTCACCGCCGCCGGCGCGGTGGATATTCTCAGCGAAGCGCCGATCCCCTGGGGCGGCTGGCACCTGATGGGTACGGCGCGGATGGGCAGCGATCCGGAACGCTCCGTCGTCAACGAATGGGGCCGCAGCCACGACGTGAAGAATCTGTTCATCGTCGATGGCAGCATTTTCGTCACCAGCGCCGGCGTCAATCCGACCAGCACCATTCAGGCGCTGGCGCTCTATGTGGCCGACCAGATGAAAAGCCGTCTGGCCAACCTGTTCGATTGAGGGCGCGCATGACTGAGACCACCTTCACCGAAACCGAAGCGCGCGCGCTCACCATCCTCGCCGATATGATCGTTCCCGCGAGCGACGAATATGGCGTGCCGGGGGCGGGCGATCCGGCCATCATGGACAACATCCTGGCCGATGCCGAACGGCACCGTGCACGGATAATCGCCGCTTTGTCGGCGCTGGACGACATCGCTCGGAAAGAACATGGCGCGGTTTTCACAGATCTCGATCCCGCGCAGCGCGACAGTGTCGCCGAAACCTTCCGCGCGGCTCATGCTGCCGGTGCCGACCTGATCGCCAACCTGACGGTACAAGGCTATTACCGCGACGACCGCGTGATGACATCGCTCGGCATGGAACCGCGCCCGCCGCACCCAAAGGGTTACGAAGTCGAACAAGGCGACTGGTCGCTGCTCGATCCGGTGCGCCAGCGGGAAGCGTTTTATCGGGAGACGGAGTGAGGGATTTTGAGGGCATTGATAAATTTCAACCATGACCGCACTGTAACGGACCCTAACCTGCCCTAAGCGTTGGACGTTCCGCTGCCGTGCATCAATATTCATCCGATGTCGATACGGGCGAACCTTAGGGGTTATCACAGAAGATTACTTTGTTAAGGTTTGACGCTTTTCTTCGGGTATCGATATTTCATTGTGGAACCCAGCCTATTCCAGAACTTGCACAATGATAGTGAGAAGAACCAGTGTGTTTGTAGGCTTTTGCTTTCAAGCCATTACAGTGGTTTTCCGTTAAGGATTTTATTTAGTTACAGAATTCTGGGTTTGTGGGAGTGTCTGATAGATAGGTAATATTCATCTCAATATTTTTTGTGCCTTCAATCTCAAATTTGGTATCTTCGAACTCAGGAGGGAGACCGCTCGGGTCCCGAGAAAATCCAAAACCTTCCTCTGGAATTTTCCAAAAAAAACTTTTATCTAGTTCGCCGTTGCAGTTTGCGTCGTGATAGTAAGCAATTGCCCACACTTTATTCTGAAACGGTATGTTTTCAAACTTTAGTTTCATAATATTATCCGTCACTTTGATAATTTTACCTAGTTTTGGCTTTGGGTCAGCATCAGATTTGCTGACGTATTGTTTGAACTGAACTTTGTTCTCGATTAGGGTGATGCGGAGTTCCCCTATTGTTGGCTGAATTCCTCTGATCGTAATATTTATGCTTTCAGCCAACGATATAAATGGTGCCAGCGCAGTCAGAAAAAAAACAAAAAATCCTTTCTTGAGCATTTTTCTCTCCGCTATAGTAAGTTGAAATTCCGTTAATCATAATTTGGAAGGCATTGATGTGTAAAGTCTGGGCTTGGAATGAAGGTGAAATAGGTCCCCCAACGCAACCGGCATCGGAATACTTTAAGATTATTTATGACGCCAAAAATTTTATGGGCGCAACAGCGAATTTAAACTGGGCATTTATCACCGTGATGCCAACGCTAGCGGCTATGGCTGCAAAACTAGCGGAAGATTTAACCGATGAGTTCGTTGGAATCGTCTATCTAGTGGCCTTAACTCTTTGCGGTTTCGCGACATATTTTTCTATGGCCCAGACAAATATGATATCAACGCGATATATGGCGGTGCTGGCCTCAATTTCAAAGCTTTATAAATTTAACAGCAACAATGGAGAATTTCTAGGAGAGTTACATAAGATGGAACTGAAGGATCTTCAAATAAACGAACATTCAATGCTCGATGTTGCGCAAAAGTGCCGTTCTTCAGCATACGGGGTAATGGCATCGTTTGTTCTTGCACTTGTTATCTCTATAATTTCTCTTTTTGAAGAATCGATAGTTTGCTTTAGTTCATTGTGGCCAGATCACGAAAACCTAGCTGTTGGCCTTAGTTTTATTTTCATATGGATCGTAGTCACGGCTATTCTAAATATACTTATTGTTTCCAGAGCCTGCCCGCTTCCAAGAGCAATGAAAACTGGGAAAAACAAAATTATGAACGGTATTATGTACTATGTGTTGCCAGTTTATGGTGATCCGCCATCTCTTGTTGACCTTGGAAACTTCGCTTCTGAAAATTCGTCTGATTTAGCTGGTTGATGATCTGCTGGTCCGCGAAAGAATCGACGGTACGGTGGCGCATTCTTATGATAACGTTGCTTAATAGCCAGAGGCAATTTCCATTTAGACTGGCTTGTGTTCCGTGGATCGAAGCAAAATGCCTGGCGCTCCTTATCAGTCTTACGATTGCCGCCTGCACCATCGATTCACCGCATGCGATCGAAGGGGATGTGCTGGTGGTTCATGGCGAGCGAGTCCGGCTGTTCGGCATCGACGCGCCGCACCCCGAGCAGACCTGCACGCGCGACGGTCGGCCCTATCCTTGTGGCGCGGAGGCGATTGCGGCCCTTACCGAGTTGATCGGCCTTGTGGAGGTGACGTGCCGGAAGGAATGGTATGGCGCGAACGGACAACCGATCGGCGTCTGCACTGTCGGGAGTACCGATGTCGGGGCGTGGATGGTGTCGGAAGGCTGGGCCCTCGCGGACCGAGAGGCTTCGACGCTGTATGCCGGCCAGGAAAAGGACGCCAAAGCGGCTCGCAAGGGGCTGTGGCGCGGGACGTTCGTCGAACCAAAGAAGTGGCGACGCCCTTGAATATCGAGAGCAGATCGGGGTTGATTGGAATCGCCTTCAGCGGTCCAATAACCGCGTGAATCTGCTCTGCATTATTGGAATAGAGCGGATTCACAGAATCGTCCGAACCCATAAAATGGGTTCGACCGAACCTGATTCGCTCTGTGAGGAGACTGACCATGCCTGTTCCGTTTACCGGTGGCTGCGCTTGCGGCGAGATTCGCTACAGCTGCGCGGCCGAACCTTTGTATATGGGGAACTGTCACTGCCGTGATTGCCAGCAGGCGACCGGCAGCGCGTATTTCCCTGCCGTGCTGGTGAAGGGGGAGGATTTCACCCTGCTCAGCGGCGAACCGCAATATTTCGAGCGGCCCTCCGATCAGGGGCACCCCATGCGCCGCGCCTTTTGCCCGTCCTGCGGTTCGCCGGTCTTTCTGATCAACGGCGCGCGCTCGGACAACCGGGTGCTGTACGCGGGAAGCCTGGACGATCCGAGTTGGTATACACCCAGCCGGGATATCTTCGTCCGGAGCGCGCAGCCCTGGGATATTCTGCATCCGGATCTGCCGAAAAACGAAGCCATGCCGACACGATAGAGAGTAAGCCGATGCCGGATGATCTCACAATTGCCCGCGCGCTGCATATCTTCGGGGTCGTGCTTTGGATCGGCGGGGTCGGTTTCGTCACCACGGTCCTGCTCCCCGCCGTGCGGCGGATGAAGGACCCTGCAGAACGCGTCGCCTTCTTCGAGGCGGTCGAAAAGCGGTTTGCCTGGCAGGCGCGGGGAACGACCCTGCTGGTCGGTGTCTCCGGACTCCATATGGTTCACGTCTTGAATTTGTGGGATCGGTTTTTGATCATCGAATACTGGTGGATGCACGCCATGGTGTTTGTCTGGGCGGTGTTTTCCCTGATGCTTTTCGTCGCGGAGCCGCTGTTCCTGCATCGCTGGTTTCTCGCCCGCGCCACGGCGAAACCGGAACAGACCTTCCGGCTGATCGAACGGCTGTATTGGGTCCTGCTGACGATCAGCCTGATCACGATTTTGGGCGCGCTCGTCGGGAGCTACGCGGGGTAGACCGCGCGCGCAGATCGCTGTCCTCAGTCCTTGGGGTTCAACACGTCATCGAGAGCCTTGTGGAAGGCGCGCATTTGTTCGTCCGACATTCCGGCGGCGCCTTTCTCGACGATTGCCGAAAGAATTGCGGCGACCACATCGCCGCGCTGATCTGGCTCGATCGCCGGCAGCATCATCCCGATGCAGTGCGGCATCATCGTCTTCAACATCATTTCGGGCATCTGCCCCATATGCTGCTCGGGGCCGCCTTGCGTCATTTTGGCCATCATGTCCGGCATTCCGCCGGACCCGTCGCTCCCGGGCATCATGCCCATCATCTTGGGCATCATTTCCTTCATATCGAGCCCTTCGGTCATCTTGCCCATCATGGTCGCGCACATCTCTTTCTTCTCGTCCGCGCCCATGCCGCCGAAGAACTGTTCCATCATCGATTTCATCATCGCCTGGCGATCGTCCTTGTTCATCGAAGCATTGACAGTCATGACGGTTTCTCCTCCTGTTCCGGTGTGGCGTCGGCGGGATGGCGGCCATCCCTATCCGTCTTCTTCATCGGATGTCTTTCGAGTTCCATCGTTGGGGGAAACCCGAACTTCGTCGTCGCGTTCGCCATCGCCTTCATCCGCATCGCCTGGAAGACCTGGCAATCGGCGTCCTTGAGGGCGTCCTTCGCGGTAACGGTGGCGGAATTGCATCCCAGCACGAGCACCGCCTCGAAATCCTTTGCGCGCTCGACAAGCCGCTGGCGCTGTCCTTCCGTCCAAAGGCACATCAGGGGCAACGGAGCTCGTATCGTGAGCACGTCGGTTCGAATCCCGCGCTGCTCGAGCGGCTCTCGAATGGACTGGATGTAGTCCTCGAATGCGCCGGTCTTGAGGCCGTGCTTGAACAGGTCGATGAACGGCGTCTTCGTCTGCATCGCCAGGCTCATCGGCGGGCAGATCGGACAGGGAACGATCAAGACCGAGCGGAAATCTTCGAGGTCGGCAATGACGTCTTTCGGTTCCAGGTAAAGAGGCATGATCACGTCCTCCTATGGGTACGCCTTGCAACGCGCCGGACCTGTCCTCTCGAAAGGTTGTGTCGTTGGCATTCGGGATCGAGGCTACCGGCCGCACTCGGTGAATGATCGCTTTTTTCCCGCTGCGATACGTTGATTTCGATCAAGCCGAGCCGCAACATTCGGCAATGATGGCGCTCAAGGCCGAGAGGCAGGGTTGAATACCGGCACGATCCCGCCATTGCTCCCTAAATCTCAAAGCATTACGATGCCGCCATGCCTGATACGATCATGAACGAAATGGAGCGGCTTCATTCGGTTTGTCCGCATGACTGCCCCAGCCAGTGCCCGGTCGAGGTCGAATTGATCAATGACCGGACCATAAAACGCATCTATGGCGCGACCCGCAGCGACTATCACGGCGGCGTTCTATGCGCCAAGGTCGCCCGCTACAGCGAGCGGGTGCACCATCCGGACCGCCTGGCCACGCCGATGCGGCGGGTGGGCGAGAAGGGTGACCCGAAAGGGTTCGAGCCGATGTCCTGGGACGATGCGCTCGACGCGGTTGCCGAGGGCATGGCCAGGGCCATCGACCGGCACGGGCGGGAAACGGTCTGGGCCTACGACTTTGCTGGGACGATGGGGCAGATCCAGCGGCATGGCATCAGCCGGTTCCGTCACGCGCTGGGCTTCTCCCGCCATGGCGGGTCGATCTGTACCTGGCTGCCCGATTCCGGCTGGGAAGCGGGCATCGGCAAGAAGCGCGGCGTCGATTCGCGCGAGATGGCCGACGCCGATTTGATCGTGATCTGGGGCGGCAACCCGGTGCACACCCAAGTCCATGTCATGACCCATGTGGCCGCGGCACGGAAGCGTGGCGGCAAGCTCGTCGTCGTCGACCCTTACCGCACGCCGGCGGCGGCGCAGGCCGACATGCATATCATGGTGAAGCCCGGCACGGATGGTGCGGTGGCGGCCGCGATGATGCATGTGCTGTTCAAGGAAGGCTTCGCCGACCGCGACTACCTGGCGCGGATGACGGATCATAGCCCCGCCCTGGAAGCGCATTTGGAATCGAAAACGCCGGAGTGGGCGGAAGAGATCAGCGGCGTGCCGGCGGCACAGATCGTCGAATTCGCGCGGCTCTATGGCCGCAACAAGAAGGCCTATCTGCGCTGCGGCTACGGCTTTGCCCGCTCGCGCAACGGGGCGGCGCAGATGCATGCGGTAACCTGCCTGCCGGCGGTGACCGGTGCGTGGCAGCACAAGGGCGGCGGTGCCCTGTACAGCAACGCCTCGATGTACGAGCTGGACCGCACCTTGCTCGATGGGTTGGACGTGGCGGACATGTCCACTCGCATGCTCGACATGTCGCGCATCGGCGCGGTGCTGACCGGCGACGAGGATGCGCTGTGCGGCGGCCCGCCGGTGGACGCGCTGTTCGTGCAAAACACCAACCCGATGAACGTCGCACCTGACACCACGCGGGTGCGACAGGGCTTCGCGCGCGACGATCTGTTCATCTGCGTGCATGAGCAGTTCATGACCGACACGGCGGCGATGGCCGACATCGTGCTGCCGGCGACGATGTTCCTGGAACACACGGACCTCTATACCGGCGGCGGCCACACCTTGCTGATGCTCTCCAAGCCGGTCATCGAGCCCTATGCGGAATGCCGTTCGAACCATTGGGTGCTGGCCACTCTGGCGAAGCGCCTCGGCGGCAGCCATCGCGGCTTCGACATGACCGAGTGGGAGATCATCGACGAGACCTTCAAGGCATCCGGCTTCCCCGGCGCGGACGAGGTCTGGGCCGGCGACAAATGGATCGACTGCGCGATGCCCTTCGAGGACGCGCATTTCCTGACCGGGTTCGAGACGCCGGACAAGAAGTTCCACTTCGCCCCCGACTGGTCGCGCATGGGCGCCGACAATGCGGGTCTGCCGGCGATGCCGGATCATATGGACAATATCGACAAGGCCACGGAGGACCGGCCCTTCCGCCTCGTCGCAGCACCTTCGCGCAACTACCTCAACAGCACCTTTGCCGAAACCCCAACCTCGATCAAACGTGAGGGCCGCCCGTCCGCCAAGATGCACCCGGACGACCTCGCCAACCTCGGCATCGAAGACGGTCAGGCGATCCGTATGGGCAACCGCCAGGCCGAAATTTCCCTGCACGCCGAAGCGTTCGACGGCCTGCAGCGCGGCGTCGTCATCGTCGAAGGGTTATGGCCCAACACCGCGTTCGGCAACAAGGACATGGGCATCAACGCCCTCACCAGCGCCGACCCCGGCCCGCCGAAGGGCGGTGCGGTGTTCCATGATACGGCGGTGTGGGTGCGGGCGGCGTGAGCAACGTGCTTTTCAACTGGTAGCGCGCCGCAGGCGCGTTGTCCCCTCACTCTCCCTTTCCCCGAGCGAGACCTCTGCGAAACAGGGTTGGCGACACCGTTTCACCCCCCATCCTAACCTTCCCCCACAAGGGGGGAAGGGATAATTTAGATAGATCAATAGGTTATTCTCCTCCCCCTTGATGGAGACCTCTGCGAAATGGGTAGCAACTTTGTCGAAACGGTGATTCTTTAGAGTGATCGCTATGACGGAGGTCTTGATGGGTGAGAAGCGGGTTGGTGAGGGTGGCTTTGCGGATGCGTTTGTGGCGCCGGGTGCGGGTTCGAATAAACGTCTGGAGCGTATCGAAGGTCTTTTCGACTGGTCTCGCTTCGAGAAGCTCCTGAAGTCGGTTCGCTCGAAGAAGGGGCGCAGAGGGTATCCGGCGCTGTCGATGTACAAGGCGGTTTTGCTGCAGCAATGGTATGGTCTTTCCGACCCGGACCTGGAGGAGGCGTTGGGGGATCGTCTGTCGTTCCGACGGTTCTGCGGGTTCTCGTTGAGCGACGAGACACCGGACGAGACGACGTTCGTGCGCTTCCGGGCGGCGCTGGCAGAGAGGAAACTGACGGCGAAGCTTCTGGCGGAAACGAACCGGCAGTTGGAGCGTCACGGGCTGATGCTGAAGACGGGCACACTGATCGATGCCACCCTGATCGAGGCTTCGGTCAGCCGGCCGTCCGGTGTTTCCGGCGGGCGTTCGGCGCTCGATCCGGATGCCGATTGGACGCGGCGCGGGCGCACGGCCTATTTCGGGTACAAGGCGCATATCGCCGTCGATCAGGGCTCCGAATTGATCCGCGATGCGATGATGACGTCGGCCAAAACCTATGAGAGCGAAGTGGCCGACGCGCTGATCCAGGGCGACGAGCGGGCGGTCTATGCTGACAAAGCCTATGAGCACAAGGAGCGCCGCCGGCGCCTCAAGGCGAGGGGCATCAAGGACCGGATCATGCACCGCAGCCATAAGAACCAACCGGCGCTGCCGCACTGGCAACAGGTCCGCAACCGCCTGATCTCCCCGATCCGCGCTAATGTCGAGCGCCTGTTCGGAACTCTGAAGCGGTCTTACCGATACCGCCGGGCCCGATACAGGGGGATGCAGAAGAACCAGTCCCACCTTCATCTCCTGTGCATCGCCATGAACCTGAGACGTGCCGAAACTCTTATGCCCTGACACCGTCCCTTGCCGATCTCGTCAAGAGCGTCCCAAAACCCAACGCGAAAAACCGCCAAACCTATGCACCAACCTCCAAACCCAACGATTATCTCCGATCCTGAACCCGTTTCGCAGAGGTCTCCTTGAGGGGGGAGGATTAAGGTGGGGGTGGACGGCGGCTCCATTCGCAATTTCACCGAGGTCTTCGCAAGGAGAGGGTATATCGAAAATTCTACATGTGATTGCTCTGCCCCGCATAGGGTGGATAATCGCGGTTGATTGGCGCATCCTGATATCATGGACATTCTCAGCGTATTCGGCATTCGCGGTCGCTCGAAAGAGGTGTATCGCCTCGACGATGCACTGCGCGCCGTTGGGTTGGCGCCAAAGCGGGTACCGGATTCAGTTAAACTGACGGTTTTGAATTTGTTGAAGGATGCGGAGGGTGGCGTCCTGGCGGATGTAGATGCGAGCTGCGCGCGGGCGGCGCCGATGTTGGCGTATTGCGTGCTGGGCAGCGAAGAATTTGGCGAAGCCAACGGGCCGGACGCCACATCGGCGATTGAGGCGCGGCTTCACCATGCGATTGCAAGCGGTGAAAGTTTGGATGCCCGGTTCGCCATGCTGACACTCCTGGCCAAGGTAACCCAGCCAGAGGTGATCGAACGTTTCGATCTCCGGTTGGATTGATCCGACGAGGCGGGTTAGGCGAGTGAGCTTTTCCAGCTGGTGGTGAGCCGCAGGCGCGTTGTCCCCTCACCCTCCCGCTTCGCGGGTCCCTCCCTCTCCCCTAGGAGAGGGTCTAAAGGCGGCACGTTCCACTTACCCTCTCCCTGGGGAGAGGGTAGGGTGAGGGGAAGAAAATGTGGTCAGGCAGATGTAGATCAGAAGCCTAATCTGAGTATTGTTCCGTTCACCTTTCCCTCCTAACCCATCGCCTCCGCCAGCAACTCGAACGACCGCGCGCGCGCCTTGTGGTCCCATATCGCGGCGGCGACCATCAACTCGTCGGCGCCGGTTTCCGCGATCAGCGGTTCCAGTTTCGCCTTGATCGTCTCTTTCGCGCCGTAGAACGAGCAGGCCAGCATCGACGATGATTGCGCCTTCTCCATCGGCGACCAGTAGTCTTCGATGTCGTCGACCGGCGGCGGCAGCTGGCCGCGGGTGCCGCGGACCATGCGGGCGAAATTTTGTTGCGGGCTGGTGAACAGCCGCTTCGCCGCGTCCTCGGTTTCGGCGACGATGGCGTTGCAGCCGACCATCACATAGGGCTTGTCGAGTTGCGCCGACGGCTCGAACCGCTCGCGGTAGACCGATATCGCCTGCATCAGCGCCTGCGGCGCGAAGTGCGAGGCGAAGGCGTAGGGCAGGCCGAGCATCGCGGCGAGCTGGGCGCCAAACAGGCTGGAGCCCAGAATCCACAGCGGCACGTTGGTATCCTCGCCGGGAATGGCGTGGAGCGTCTGGCCTTCCCGCGGCGGGCCGAGCAGGGCTTGCAGTTCGACCACGTCCTGCGGGAAATATTCCGACGCCTGCGGGTCGCGCCGCAGCGCCTGCCAAGTGCGCTGGTCGGTGCCCGGCGCGCGGCCTAATCCGAGGTCGATGCGGTCGGGGAACAGCGTCGCCAGCGTGCCGAACTGCTCGGCGATCACCATCGGCGAGTGGTTCGGCAGCATAATGCCGCCCGCGCCGACGCGGATCGTCTTGGTGCCGTTGGCAACGTGGCAGATGCACACCGATGTGGCGGCGCTGGCGATGCCGGCGAGATTATGATGTTCGGCCAGCCAGAAGCGCTTGTAGCCTGCGGCCTCGACATGCTGCGCCAGATCGAGCGCGTTGCGCAGCGCGTCGGCGGGGGTGAAGCCTTCGCCGATATTGGCGAGGTCGAGGACGGAGAGTTTTACCATAGCGTCAGTCTATAGATGAGATTGTGGTTTGTTGAAATCGTCTATAGCGATCCAACAGGGCCCATCGCTTGAAACCTACGGGACGTTCCAGGCCTTCATGGCGGTCGACGCATAAGGTGCGCCGCCGCCTCAGCACCCCACAACGTCATCCTCAACACCCCACAACGTCATCCTCAACACCCCACAACGTCATCCTCAACACCCCACCCCCGTCATCCTCAACTTGATTGAGGATCCAGGCTACGCCGATCCGGCGCGGCGGTGTTTGGAAGTTCCCTACCTTGGGTGGCCGCACGCTCAGCGGAACCGTTCCGAAGCGATGCGTTACGAAAGACGGCTTCACTTGTTCGCAGTAAACCTCGACAGAGCAATAGCCTTTCGGATGACGGACTGGATCCTCAATCAAGTTGAGGATGACGAGGTGGGTTTTGAGGATGACGGGGGTGGGGCTTGAGGATGATGGGTTGAGGTTTTTCGATCCAGCTCTTACGGAAACCGGCAGCGGTCGGCGGTCACGTTGACGAAGCCCGTGCGGTCCCCTGCCACGACGGTCAACCGGTACTCGCTGCCATTGACGACAAGCTTGCGATGCATCGGCAGCGTTCCGCCGAATTTCTGCGCCGCCTGCCCCAGACGTGCGAGCCCGAGCGTGACCGGCTTGGAGGGGTCGTACCAGCCAAGAATTCGCCCTGCCTCGTCGACGGCCGGTTCGCCCGCGGCGGTCACGGTGAGAGCGCCGTCGGCGAATTGCACCGATGCGGCCGGTCCGTCATAGAGCGGCGTTCGCACCAGGAACCGCTTGGTGCTGGGCGCCCCGTCGCATTTTTCTTCGAGACTTGCCGCCGCAATGAGAAAGGATAGCCGGTCGGTTTTGGCGCCCTTGCCGAGCTGTTCGTCGATCAATCCCAGAAGTTTCTGGCGCTCCCCCTTCGGGACGTCCTTGCCGTAGCGGCGTTTGAGCGCCGCAATCTCTTGCCGGTCGACGGCGGCGGCGTTCAGCAACTCGTCGTTGCGGCGTTCGAGTTCGGCTGTTTGGGTCTCGAGCTGGGAAATATCGTCACGCGCTTGTTCGAGCGACCGCTCGGACAGGGTCTTGCCGGACCAATAGGCGAAGACCCCAAGCCCGCCCAGCACACACAGCACGAAAAGCCGTTTGTAAAACCGGCTACGGCGCTGGCGGCGGGCGAAATGTCTGCTTTCTCGTAATCCGGTCGACATTCAGTGCAGCATTGTTAGAGCAATCAATCCGGGCCAGCCGCCCTGTCCTTGTTGGTTTGGGCTTGGCCACGATCTCGTTCCCTTGGAATAGTCAAGCAGAGGGCGGCGCACAACAGCAAATATACGTCGCCATGATAAGATTGGACTCGTCTGGCAATGTCCGGTGGCGGGATTGACTGCCATGACTGGACAATTTGAGCCTATGATCGTTCAATCGGTCGAACCCATCGCTCCTGGCGGTTTTTGCGCCTGCAACCCTTTGCGGAAATTGTCGTGGAACGTATCGACGGTCTCCAGGATAAGGGCCCGGCAGGTCTGCTCGACCATTCGCTCCAGAAGAAACTTGAGCCCGTTAAGGCCGCCGAACAACGGCCCGACGCTCAATGTGGCAGCGGCGCCGAGCATACTGACCCTGCCGAGAACCGGACAGCTGCCCGGCACACGCTCTTGAAACTCCAGGGCGTCCCCCAGGTAAGGTTGGTCCGAGAGCATGTCGTTATCCTCACCGTCCGGCGGCGTAAAGCGGTCTCGCCATTGCAGCATGTGCGGGGCGAGGGCGGCCATTTCCGGACGCCGGGCGATGTCCATGTCAAAGCCGGTGCCGAAGATAACGAAATCGAATCGGTGTTCTCCGTTCGGCGTGGTGACTACGACTTTGTCGCCGTCCAGGCGGCTGGCGGTCCAGGGCCTGCTGAGCCGTAAATGGAAATTGGCAAGAGCCAACGCCCGCTCGACCGTATGCCGGGGCGGCGGGATCGGTGTCTCGACAATCGTCTTGATGAATTGCCAGCGGTAAGGGTCGGGCAGGCTCGCAAAGTGACGCATGAAGCCGGCGTTTTCCAGGCCCCGTTTGGCACTGAGCCAGGGCAATTCCGGCCGTCGGCAGAACAGCCATGCGCCCGCTGCGCCGTTCTCGATGGCCGTGATCGCGCTGTCGAAGGCGGAGGCCCCCGCGCCAAGGACGCCGACATCCGCACCCTGCCAGCGCGTGAAATCGATATCGTCCGATGAATGCGCCCACCGGTCCGCCGGCAGGTTCTCGACAAGGCCGGCGGGAACGTGCGCGCCGCCGCTGCCGAGCAGGCCGGTTGCGATGATGAGCCGCCGTGTGAGCAGCGTTTCCATCTTGCCGTCTTGACGGACAGTGACGCGCACCAAATCAGAATCGCCGTCGATGCCGACGACTTCCGTATTGTTGCGGATTGGGATATCGAGCACGTCACGGAACCATTCGAGATACCGGAACCACTCCAGTCGCGGGACGCGGTCCAGTGCCTCCCATGCGGCGCGACCGAACTTCGCTTCCCAATAGGCCTGCACGGAAAGGCTGGGGATGCCGAACTCGATGCCCGTCAGCTGCTTGGCGGTGCGCAGCGTCTTCATACGGGCAGTGGTCGTCCAAATCCCCTCTTGCCCGCGAGGCGCCTGATCGACAACCACGATGTTCGTGACCTTGGAACGCATAAGGCCCCAAGCGAGACCCATGCCATAAAGTCCGCCACCGACGATGAGGACATCGGCGACCGGCTTGCCGTTTACGTCGGCCGCGGGCGGGACCCAGGGCTGATAGGTGTGGCGGAATATATCGATCTCGCGACGGACCTGGCTTTCGAGCCAGTCCAGACCACGGGCCGCCATCGGCGATGATGGTGTCACGGGGAACCTTTCCCGGAGGTCGGCGGGTCTAACGCAGCGCGTCGGGAATCATGCAGACCGGGATCTCTTCCATCTTGTGCTGGTTTGCGGCGTTCAGGCGTCGGTAGATCGTCATCACCTCGCGCTGCCGGTTGTCGAGCGCCGACTCGTCGCCGTCGAAACTCATGGCCCATTCGAGTTCCGGATAGCTGGCGCCGATCTGGTCCTCGTCGGTGCGGTCGTCGCCCCACAACCCGTCGGTAGGCGCCGCCGTCAGGATGGCCTCATTGACGCCGAGCGTGCGGCCGAGCGCGTACACTTCGGTCTTCACCAGATCGGCGATCGGGCTGAGATCGACGCCGCCGTCGCCATACTTGGTGAAAAAGCCGATGCCGAAATCTTCCACCTTGTTTCCCGTGCCGACCACGAGGCGGCCGTGCAGTGCGGCGAAATAATACAGCGTCGTCATGCGCAGGCGCGCGCGGGTGTTGACCAGCGACATCTCGCGCCGCGCGTCGTCATCGCCGCCGGGGTACGCCTCGACCAGCCCGTCGAAAACGCCGGTCAGTTCAACCTCCACGCTATCGACCGCCGGGTAGTTCTGTTTGAGAAATTCGATATGCTCCCGCGCGCGGCTCACCTGGCTGATGTGCTGGTGGATCGGCATCTCGACCACGAGCAACGGCAGGCCGGTTCGCGCCGCCAGGGTCGAGGAGACGGCGGAATCGATGCCGCCGGAGATGCCGATAACAAACCCGCTTGCGCTGGCGCTTTCGGCGTATCTCTGGAGCCACCCGGTAATGTGTTCGATTGTCGCTTCTGTGTTCATCACGCTTCCTCCCTTTTCGACGCCCCAACAGTTGCGCGACCGCCGGGATCTGGCAACCCCGATGTTCCAAAATCATCCGTTCCGGGGGATTCGAGCGCCGATTTCCTTTGCTAACGGACTCTTCGATTATCCCGTACAGTGAGGCGATACGGAAGCCAAAGACCGCGTTGCGCTAGGTTGCGGATTGCGTTGCGGCGACAAGAGGAGGGATGGATGGAATTCGGAATTGCCACGGCGACGGCTGCCGACGCTTGGAAGCTGGTCGAACGGGCTGAGGCGCTGGGGTTCACCAGCGCGTGGTTCTACGACACGCAGATGTTGAGCGCCGACTGTTTCGTCGCCATGGGCGCGGCGGCGGTGAAGACGGACCGCATCCGGATGGGCACCGGCGTGCTGATCCCGACCAACCGGATCGCGCCGGTGACCGCGAATGCGCTGGCGAGTTTGAACCATCTGGCGCCGGGGCGGATCGATTTCGGCGTTGGGACCGGATTCACCGGACGGCGCGCCATGGGGATGGGCGCGATGAAGCTGGCCGACATGGAAGACTATATCCGTGTCGTCCGCGGCCTGATCGCCGGCGAAACCTTGGAGGCGGAATTCGAGGGCAAACCGCGCAAGATCAGATTCCTCAATCCCGAGCTCGGGCTGATCAACACGCAGGACGATATTCCGTTGCACGTTTCCGCCTACGGGCCGCGCTCGCGCGCGCTGACCGCCAAGCTGGATGCCGGTTGGCTCAACTTCGTCGGCGATGTCGATAGCGCGGCGACGGGTGCGGCGGCGATGCGCGACAGCTGGACCGGTGCAGGCCGGGCCGCGAGCGATCTGAAGGCCACGGCCTTCGCGCTGGGGTGTTTGCTGGCAGACGGCGAGCCGTTCGACTCGCCGCGCGCGATGGCGCAGGCGGGGCCGCGCGCCGCTGTCGTTCTGCACCGCGCCGCCGACGAGGCGATTGCTGGGCTGCTCAATTCCAGCGGCATTCCCGATGCGGCGGCGGCGGCGGTGGCGGGCTATGTCGCGCACGCGATGAACTACGAACCGGCGGACGCGAAATATCTGGAGAACCACCGCGGCCATCTGATGTTCGTCAAGCCGGAGGAACGGCAATACGTCACCGCCGAACTGATCCGCGACACCTCCTTCACTTCGACCGAGGCGGAGCTGAAGACCCGCATCGGCGATCTGCGCGATTCAGGCTACACCCAGTTTACGATCCAGATCGTGCCGGGGCAGGAGGCCGCGATTGAGGACTGGGGACGGATTGCGAAGGCGTTTGGGTGAAGGAGGGGTCTTACGCGAATGCGTCGCCGGCGTGTCAGGCTTGTCCGAGAAGGAGTCGCAGGGGGATCTTCCCCTCTCCTTGGGGCTGAACGGTTTTGATGACCGTTCAGGGAGCACTTAAAAGGGTCAAGTCGTTGTTCATGACCTAAGAGCCAGACTCTAAGGTACCCGCTATTGGCTTTCAGTAACCAGCGTTTTTGCCAAACCGTGATCAACCGCTTTTTTTCTTGGCTGCTGCGTCTGGTCGAGTACCGTGCGATTCCGACCGCCGTTCTTGGCTTCGTAAAGGCATTGATCCGCCCTCGCCAGCAGCGGGTCCAAGTCTTCTCCTTCTGAGAGCTCGGCAATGCCTGCGCTGAACGAACAGTTGATCTGATTGCCCGCGTCATTTTCGATTGGCGCGGCAGAAAATTCTTCTCTGAGGCGTTCCAAAATATGTTGTGCATTCACGTCAGATGTTTCGGCCATTAACAAAACAAACTCTTCGCCGCCCAAACGCCCAAAGAAATCAGACTCCCGCTTAGAGTCCATGAACAGCCTGGCCAAGTGCTTAATTACCGTGTCACCAGCTGCATGCCCATAGGTGTCGTTGACCGACTTGAATTTATCGATGTCCATAATCGCCAGGCTTAGCGGTCGCCCGTAGCGGTTTGCGCGCTTGATCTCCGTATCCGCGGTTTCGCGCCAAGCCCGTCGGGTCAAGGCGCCTGTCAATCCGTCGGAGGATGCGATTTGCCGCAGTTCAAGCTCTTCCATAACGATCTTGGCAAAGCTTTCGAGCATACTGATTTCATGCGGCTGAAAATCCCTCGGCACATCGTCAATGGCACAAAGGCTGCCGAGGTTGTATCCGTCGGGCGTCTTCAGCGGGATACCGGCATAAGCTCGAATATGCGGTTCTCCCGTAACGAGCGGATTGCCTTTGAAAATTGGATGTTCTGCAGCGTCGGAGACGATGAAGGCATCCGCTTGCTGTATGGCATGCGTGCAAAAGGAAATGTCACGCGGTGTTTCTCGTACACCAAGACCACGGCGTGCTTTGAACCATTGGCGCTGCCGATCTAACAGACTTACGGCACACATCGGCACCTTAAGTGCCTGTTGAACGAGCTTCACGACGTTCTCAAACGGTTCCTCTTCATCGGTGTCGAGAACTTCGTAACGTTCAAGAGCGCGTACACGGCCTTCGTCGTCATCAGTTTTAAGAGCTTCGGGCGTTTCTGCTCTCTTATCGCAATTCATTTCTGCTCTCTTATGACAAGTATGGTCTTTGCGAGCTTCGCCTTATAAGACGTAAAGACGTTATCCAGCGTCTGCCGCACTTCGCTTTGCCCGCCAACCAACAGGGCTACGGCTAGGCTCTCAAGATTAACCTGGTGTTTGGCGACGCTGTTCCGAAGCGCTCACGGCACTTCGAGGCCGTCGAGGGGAGCCATCATTTCCTTCACAAGGTTTTTTGCAGGCACTGTCATCACGAAAACCATCTATAATTGCCTAAATTTACCGACACATGTGTTAAGAATTCTTTTACGGTTGCTTATTTCGATACCGGCTGGGCGGTTACCAACAGGATAATAGTTGGTTTCAGTTTACAGTTTTGACGCCGATACGAATTTTGCACAGTGGGACGATACAGAGGCCCACACGATCCGCTACGCTGACGGTGTGGGCCGCGATAAGGAGAGGAAAGGACGAAATTCGGAATCGCGATGGCCTCCGCCGAGGGAGCGGCAATACATCGCCGCCGAACTGATCCGCGATACCTCCTTCACGGCGAGCGAGGCGAAACTGAAGACCCGCATCGGCGATCTGCGCGATTCGGGCTACACCCAGTTCATGGTCCAGATCGTGCCGGGGCAGGAGGATGCGATCGAGGATTGGGGACGGATTGCGAAGGCGTTTGGGTGAGGTGTGATGTTACGCGAACGAGCCTCCGGCGTGTTAGGCTTGTCCGTGAAATAGTTGCAGGGGCGCACGATGGACGACATTCTGATTAAGGGCGGCACGGTAATCGACGGGACCGGGGCGCCGGAACGCGTCGCGGATGTCGCGATCCGCGACGGCCGTATTGCCGCCATCGAGGAAAACCGCACCGACAGTGCCGAACGGGTCATCGAGGCGCAGGGTCGCATCGTGGCACCCGGTTTCATCGATATCCATACCCATTCCGACTTCACCCTGCCGCTCAACCCGAAGGCGGAGTGCAAGATCCGCCAGGGGGTGACCACCGAAGTCGTCGGCAATTGCGGCTTTTCCGTCGCGCCCGCCTTGCCGGACAAGGTCGAGATGCTGCGCGACTATCTGTCGGGCAGCGCACCGTGGCTGCCCTTCGAGGAGACCGACTTTACGCGCTACATGGATAGCTGGCCGGACATCGCGGTCAACACGATCATGCAGGTCGGGCACAACACTCTACGGCTGATGGCGATGGGGTTCGAGGACCGCGCGCCGAAGGACGATGAGCTGCGCCACATGCAGGAGATGCTGGCCGAGGGGCTGGAGGCGGGTGCGCTGGGCCTGTCGTCGGGGCTATTCACCGCGCCCGGTTGTTACAGCGTGCCGGAAGAACTGCACGCGCTGGGATCGGTGGTGAAGGCACATGGCGGGCGCTATTCCTCCCATGTCCGCGACGAGTCGCACGGCGTGCACGAGGCGGTGGCGGAGGCGATCGATGTCGGCGAGCAGTGCGGCATCCATGTCCAGCTGGCGCATATGAAGTTGTCGGGCATCGACAATTGGGGCGAGGCGGACAAGCTGCTCGGCACCGTCGCGGCGGCGCGTACCCGTGGCGTCGATGTGCATTGCGACCAGTATCCCTATGATTGGGCAACCAACCCGTTACGCTTTCTGCTGCCGACCTGGTTGCAGGAGGGCGGCATGGACGAGATGCTGGCGCGCCTCGCCGATCCGTACTCGCGCAGCCGCGTGAAGCAGAAGATCGCGGAAGTTGGGTTCAACAACTTCGGCCGCCTGGAAAGCTGGGCCGATATCCGTATCGCCATCTCGCCGCACGGTGCGGCGGAACCGGGCGAGACCATCGAGGCAATCGCGGCGGCGCGCAACGTCGATCCGCTCGACGCGATCTTCGACATCATCATCGCCGACCGGGGGGCGACCCGCATTCTGGTGCGCAGCATGTCGGAAGACGATGTGCGCCGCATCGCTAGCGAACCGTCGGCGACGGTCGGATCGGACGGGCCGTGTGTCGCGCCCTATGGCGTGACGGGGCAGGGCAAGCCGCATCCGCGATTGTATGGGACGTTTCCGCGGCTGATCGGCCGCTACGCCCGCGACCTCGGGCTACTCAGCCTGCCGCAGGCGATTGCCAAGATGACCGGCGTCGCGGCGACGGCGCTGGGGCTGACGGAGCGCGGGCTGCTGCGCGAAGGCTACGCGGCGGATGTCGCCATCTTCGATGCGGAGTCGATCATGGACGAGGCGACCTTCGACGAACCGCACACCTATCCCTCGGGGATCGACACCGTCATCGTCAACGGGACGGTGGTCATCCATCAGGGCGCGCATACCGACGCGCTGCCCGGACGATTGCTGCGCCGGCGGGACGGCGTTTTGAACTAGCGGGTCAGCCGATAGAGCCCCAGACCGGCGGCGAAGGCGACGACGGCGAAGGTCATGTAGAGCGCCGGGTAGCTGCCTGTCACCGCGATGATGCCGCTGCCCAGCAAGGGGCCGGCGACGATCCCGCCATACATGAAGAATTGGGCGCCGCTGGTGGCGTCGGCGGCGCGGCCGTCGGCCGCCAGGATGGCGATTTCGGACAGGAACAACCCGACCCAGCCGTTGCCGCCGGCGCCGACCACGGTCGCGGTGACAAATAAGAAGGCGAGCGGCCAGGACGCGCTCGAGAGGGCAAGGGCAGTGAGTCCCGCGGCTCCGACAAGCGCCAATATCGGCAAGATCGTCTTGGTGGCGAGCCACCGCCCGGCGACGAACCCCAAGATAATCCGCGCGACAATGCCCGAGACGTGGTTGACCGCGAAGATCAATCCCGCAATTTCCGGCGCGATGCCGAGCTCGCGCCACAGATAGACGACGAGGTAGGTCGCCATCGCCAGCTGACACCCGGCGAACGCCATGCCGGCCAGCGCATAGCCGCGCAGGATCCGGTCCAACCAGACGAAGCGAAGCGACGCGAGAATGTCGCGCAACGCGATCCGGCTGCCGGCGCGGCGCGGTTCGCGCGGGCCCACGCCGAAAATCATCGACAGGATCAAAGCGGCCAGCGCGAGGGCGGGCACGACCGTGAGCGCCATGCGCCAATCGTAGAGCACGATCAGCGGCGGCAGGATGGCGCCGGCGAGCATGCCGCCCGCGGGCGTGCTGCATTGCTTGATCGAGAAGATCAGCGGCTGCCAGTTCGGCGGCGAGACGCGGGCCAGCACATGGCTGCCGGTCGGGTTCATCGGCGCGGTCGCGGTGCCGATCAGCAGGGCGCCGGCCAGCGCCCAAAGCGGATGTCCCAGCGCGATCAGCAGAATGCCCGCGCCGGCCAGGACCAATGTCGCCTGAAAGACACGTTGTGCGCCGAAACGCGCGATGAACAGGCCGCTGGGCAGGCCGGCGAGCATCGCGGTGAAATAGACGATGGAGACGGCGGCGCCGACCGCGCTGGGCGCCATGCCGAGGTCGATCGCCGCGACCGGCGCGATCACCGGAATCGCATAGGACGCCATCGTCAGCACCGACTGAATGACGATGATCACGATCAGCGGCGTCATCACCCGGGCCTGGAAGAGGTCGCGCATGGCGGCAGCGTCGCTTGCGCCTAGCGGGCGCGGTGATCCTTGTCGAGGCCGGGCGCTTTGGGGTGCGGGTAGGGGTGGTGGAAATCGCGCACGATGTGATCGATGGTGGCGAACTTGGCACAGCTCTCGCGGTACACGGCGGCGAGCGCGTCCTCCATCGCGTAGTCCTCCGCCAGCACGCGCGTGAATTCCTCCGTCTCTTCCGGCGGGTTGTCGCGGTACCACTGCACGGTGCGCGCCATCGCTTCCAGCGGCGGCACCACGTCGCGGTAGCCGAGTTCCGATTTCAGCTTGTAGAGATCGAACATCTGATGATCCGACGGCCCGAAGAACATCATCAGCGTGCGCGCCGGGTAGGCGTATTGGTCCGGCACGCCGATAATTTCGATCTCGCCGCCCATCTCATGCCCGACGATCTCGATCCATTGCTTCCAGGTGTACTGCACCTCGTCGCCGCAATTATACACCTGCCCCGCCGCCGCCTCGGGCTGTTGGGCGGCCAGCAGCACAGCGTGCGCCACGTTCTCGTTATAGCCGCGCGTCGTCAGGGTCAGCCCGCCGTCCGACAGCACGAAATGTGGCCGCTTGTCCATGAAGCGCCGCATGATCGACCACACCGCCGGGGTCAACTGCCGCGGTCCGTAGACGACGGGGTAGCGGAAATGCGTGCCGCTGTACCGTCCGGCATCGTGCCCTGCCATCACCGCTTCTTCGGAGATCCGCACCAGATAGCCGAAGCGGAATTCTTCTTCGTTGGGCACCTTGGGCGCGTCCTCCGGCAACGGGATCTGCAGCCCGGCGGGAAACAGGGTTTCGGGTTGCAGCACGCCGCGATAGCAGGGCGCGCCGCCGACGGTGATCAGCCGCTCGCAATGATCGCCGGCGATCTCCGCCACGTAGCGGATGCGCCCATACGTCGCGATGATCAGATCGAACCGCAGTCCCTCCAGCGCCTCTTTCAGAGTCTCGCGGAAATGCGGGTCGCCGATGATGCGCGGCACCGACGCCGGGATCTCGTCGCTGTCATGGGTGCCGCGATGCATGATGGACACGTCGTATCCCTGCGCGATCAACCCGTTCACCAGATAAGGCCCGGTCGGCCCCGTGCCGCCGATCACCAATGCTTTCAAGAAACTGTCCCCCGGTTGGATGCTTGGATGTCCTCGCGCCGTCGCGCAAGATCAGGCAAACTTAGGATGTTCGCCACGACCCGACAACCGAGCGCCGGCAGGTTATGCCGCGTCGTCCTTGGCGCGTGCCAAGCCGCAGGTTTCGAACGCGGCCTTGGTCGCCGCCTTCTCCGCGTCGCTGAGTTCGAGCAGCGGCCGCCGCACCGTCCCGCCAGTCTGACCGAGCAGATCCTGCCAGTATTTCTGATGCGCCGCCGGCTTGTCGTCCGGCCGCGTGTCGCGCAATGCGGCGCGCACCGGCGCCAGACTGTCGCGCACCCGGCGCGCCCGTTCGACGTCGCCTTGCATAGCCAAATCCGTGTATTCCTGCATGCGCCGGTCGTGTTTCGTCTGCATGAGGAAGGGCGGGGTCGAGCAGAGATAGACCTGCCAGCCGAGCTCGACGATATTCTCCAGCCACTGGTCCTCCGCCGAGGTGCTGACGATCAGCTTGTCCCCCGCCATGCGCGTCAGTTCGGTATAGAGGTCGCGCGCGACGCTGTATTTGATCGCGACGATATTCGGTAGCTCGGCGATGCGTGCGCAGACCTCCGGCCCCATGACATAGCCGTAGTCGGGCTGGTGCCAGATGGCGACGCCGATCTCCACCTGCGCGCAGATATGGCGGTAATACTCGTAGAGAACTTCGTCGACCGATTTGTGGAAATAGAGCGGCGGGCTGTGCACGATGATGTAGTCGGCGCCCGCACCCTGGGCGTGGTCCGCCAGCTCCAGCACCGTGTCCAGGTTCTCGTCCGAACAGGACATCATCGTCCCGCAGCTGTCCCCCGCCTCGTCGACGGCGATTTCGAGCAGGCGCTTGCGTTCCTCCAGCGACATCGAGAAGAACTCCGCCTGCTTGCCGGCGATAAACAGCCCGCCCAGCCCGAGGTCGTCGATCCAGTGCCGCAAATTGCGCCGGAACCCCTCTTCGTCGAGCGCCCCGTCCGGCCCGAACGGCGTCAGATTCGCCGCCCACAGCCCCTTCATGTTCGCGCGTGCATAGTCCTTGGCGTCCGATTTCCGATACTTCATGCGACCGGTCCTCCGCGTGGAGAAAGGATGGAATCGTAGCATGCCGACTATACCGGTATTTTGTACCTGGGTCTGCCCGCTAACAACGAGGATCACGCCAGGAGCGACTGCTGTGAAACGGCGGTCGATGCCTCCGACCTTGCCCTCCCCCGCAAGGATAGGGCAATCGGAAATGTTCGTAGCCGACTTCCCGTCCCGTCACCCCCGGCTTGATCGGGGGTCCATGTCGATGCCAAGCGCGGCGTTCCCCTGGATCCCGGATCGGCGGCGCTACGCGCCTGGTCCGGGATGACGGCTTCTGTATGCCCAAGACGACCGGCCCGAGCGATGTTTACTTTTGATTTACCACTACGGGTATAGGGTCGCGCGGCCTCGCATCCCTGCGATGTTTGACGCCTATCAACGATCTTCCGAGATAACGCACGAAGGAAAAGCCATGACTGTGACGAAGACTCAACTTGCCGACGCCTATTCCGCGGTTCTGACCAAGGAATTCAGCGACGATTGGGACCGGAATTTTAGCCGCAAGGACGCGAGCAGGCTCCTTGAATCCCTGTGGCCCGTGGTTTCCGACCTGGCCCTCAAGGACACCAAGAAGAAGACCCCGGGCAGTGTCCCGCTCGGCCATCTCGGCCGCATCAAGATGCGCTACAAGCCCGCCACCAAGGCGCGCAAGGGCACCAACCCCTTTACCGGCGAGCCGGCCACCTTCAAGGCCAAGCCCGCCACCCTGCAGCCGCGCTTTACCCCCGCCAAGGGGCTCAAGGACGAGGCCGGCAAGTACTTCAAGAAGAAGATGAAGTAAGCGTTCCTGACGAGAATTTGCGAAAAGGAGGGGCCGGGTTTTGTTGCCGAACGATATGCGGCTGCGGGACCCGGCCCTTCAAGGTTTCGATGTTTCTTCTTTTAGAGATTATTGTATTTTGGGTGAATGTAACCGCAAATTAAGAAGGCATAGATCTCCAATAGATCATTAAAAAGGAAATAATAATCATCTGCTTGTAGCGGGGCATGTGGAAAGATTCCAAATCTGCTTTCCGGATGAAATGTAGTTACGCGATTTTCATAATATTCTTCAAAATAGTGCTCTATTCGGTATACATCGTTGAATGAATCATGAATATATGCCATGGCATCCTTCGATGTCGGTTCAAGTATGCCTTTTTCCTTAAGTGTCCTTACTACCAACCTAAAAGAGACTTCCATAGAAATAAATAAAGAATGTATGGCAGACTCAAAAAACTGATAGTGAAAATGCAACATAGCAGATTTTATCAACGTAGTAATTCCCCGTATCATAAGGTCATCATGTGTGTTGATATTGCAAAATATATTTTTAGATAGTTTGTAATCTATTCCGTGATCTCGGAATTCGTAATCAGGCCCTCCAAACATTGGTGGAGGTAAAATGTCAAAGGACCATCTATATAAATTCCGTTCTGGCAGTGAGTATCCAGGATGTAAAACATCTGGATCAGAATATTTCCTTTGAAGGTAGGGTTTAACAGCTTTCAATAACCAAGTTCGATAGGGCATGTCGGAATTGTAAGTTAACATTTCCAGATGCGGGTAAGGATAAAACGCGCAATAACTAACGTCTCTATCTACGGCTAACATAAGGCTTCCGTATAAACGGGCTTCAGTTGGCTTTAGCCACTCCACCTCGCTGTAAGATTTGTTTTCATAATCTTTTTGATTTTTATTGCATCTACATACGGAAAAAGAAATGTCACGACCTTTTACGTAAGCAGCATCGTCAAAAAAAACCGATTCATCTGGATAGACTCCGCGGGGGGACAGAATTCGTACGTAGTATTTCGACTCTTTGTGATTGGAATTTTCTATCATTTAGGGATCTTGATATTGATTTCCTGATAAAATGATGTGGGTGAGGACAGGTCTAGAATTGTGAATACACAGGTTTGGGTCAGGTCTTGCAATCCTACAATTTTGGATAACTCGACAGCACCTCCCAATGTGCAAGATTGCAATACCTGATCCCAGCAATTTGCAATCTTAAATATTTATTGTTGACGTGACTGCATCGCTCGGTCTTTGCGGATCGAATTCGCTGGCGCGTCCTATAGCCTTGCAGTAGGGAACAATGCATACTCGGCCAATCTAACGTCGGCGGATTTGTCGTATCGCAAGACCTGAGCTAATTACATTCAATTCCGCGATTGATAGAGCCGGCTTATTGTGTGTCTTGTTATCTACTTGCTAAGTTTGGCTGTCGTTTGAGCAAAATATCTTTTGGTTCAAAATAGCTGATTTCTCGTAAGATTAAATTCAGAAATATTTCTTTTTGCTCTGCGAGAATCTTGGCCAAGAAACTATTTCCCGCCGATACAAATTTATCTAGACGACGGAGAGCTACAGCATAACCAGGCTCATTCTGGATATGGATCATCCTGAACGGAATTTCTTTTCCCGCGAGAGACGTAATCCATTTCGATTGGAGCTTTGGTACAAAATATTTTAAACGGATGAACTCGCGCTGTGCCGAGTCATAGAGGCCTTTCTGTATGGTAAGTTGATGCAATCTCTCTGGTGTGGCACCGTCACATTTGACGTTTTTGAGAAATGTGTATTTGACTCTGTTGGGGCCGGTGCGCAACGTTCTCATTCCGAATCGGAACATATGGTCTTGATCTTTGAATGCTACAGCCATTTTGAACGATAGCCCTGTGCCAAAAACATTAAACCCGAGCTGGGCACTTCCATCCGCTTTCAATAAACATTGAAAATTGTCAGAATCTCCTAACCACTCTCGAACCTTATCGAGGTTATCGCCAAATTTTTCTTTGACTTTTTCGACGAGTACTTCCACCGATTCTTTTTCAACGACATCATATTTAGACCATAAGGGAGCTGGTAAATTCGTTTCTGAAAATTTTTCTGGATTGACCAAGATTACCGCGCCCTGATTCACTAGTTCCTTCCATAAACGAACTTTTTCCGATTTTTTGAGATTCGCGGTCGGATGCGAACGGTGGAGGATAGCTTTATAAAAAATTTCATCACCGTCATCGGTTATTTCGAGGTAGTTGCCACCGTAACGTCCAATCGTGCCCATCTTTTTGAATTTGCCTTTGGCAGGATCAGGGTCCGTAGCGGGATCGGGATTGTGCAGGGCGACTTCGTAACTGCTGACTGCTACAGCGATCCGATTGCCGTCCACCTTTTGAAATCGATCCTGGCGTATGAGTCCCTTGATCCCGATACTGGAAAATACGTGAAAGTAAGTGTCCCGTCCTCCTTCGGACAGATTGGTAACTTCTTCGGTTTCGCCGTTGAGATATACGCGTGTACCGACAGGTAGATATCCGACCAACCCATATACGTATCTATTTTCCCGTTTGACGTTGGGGATGTCGCTTAGCAAAAAGGCTCCCTCGATGACGATGCCAACGGAGTAGTCGACCGCACTCGCTGAGACTGAAACTATAAGACTTAAGGTTGCGACCAGTAATGCGGTTAACATCTTGCTGCACGCTTTACTGATGAATTGCTGCACCGCCGAAACGGCTGACCTAGTGACAATGATATCCACCGGACCCATCCTCGTGACATCCGCGTGTGCCACCATGTTCGATAACTATTTCAGTTTCGGATTGATGGACGTGTTGGCTGTAGAGTGTGGGGGTGAGCGGTTCCAACAATTGTGTAGATAAGATGACAGCCAGCACGGCTATTACCCAATTTTTGTTAGCCATTCCGAGGTCCCTCAGTTTCAGGTCAGGATTCTCCATATATTCGGCCACATTGAATATGGTCATGGCTTCAACGCGATGCTTGAATCTTAATTCCTGTAGAATTACGCACATTATTTAATCACATGCATTATAGGTTGTAAATGCAGCTTAATTTCGGTTTTAGAAAGGCCTCACCTGTTTCATGTGTTGCGTCGCAACTCTGAACACTCTTTTACTCGCGTTCGCGGCGCTGCCCCACACACCCTAGACGTATGAGCAACCGGATAGATCGCTGACACATATTGCGCCGCCCGCCATCCCCCTCTACGGTCGCCGCATGCCGTTCGGTCTGCTCAAATACGGGTTCGCGAAAACCTATCCTGCCAATCCGATCCTGCCGAAAACGCCGGAGTTGAAGCCGTCTTATGATGTCGTGATTATCGGCGCCGGGGGGCATGGGCTGGCGACGGCGTATTACCTGTCGACGGTGCATGGCATCACCAATGTCGCGGTGCTTGACAAGGGATATATCGGCGGCGGGAATACGGCGCGCAATACGGCGGTGATCCGCTCCAATTACATCACGCCAGAGGCGGTGCGGTTCTATAAGGAATCGGTCGATATCTGGACCGGGCTGGCGAACGATCTCGGCATCAATTTGCTCTACACCCAGCGCGGTCAGCTGACCCTGGCGCATACCGACGCCACCGTGCGCACCTTCCGCGAGCGGGCGGAGGTCGGCACGCATCTCGGCGCGCGGACGAAGATGGTAGATCTGAAACAGATCGCCGAGATCGTGCCCTGCATGACGCTCGATCCGGAGGCGCGCTATCCGATCCAGGGCGGGCTGTGGCATGAGGATGGCGGCACCGGGCGGCACGATGCGATGGCCTGGGGCTACGCCATGGGCGCGTCGCGGGCGGGGGTGGAAATCCATCAGAAGACCGAGGTCACCGGCGTCACTGTCGAAAACGGCAAGGCCGTCGGCGTCGAAACCACGCGCGGCACCGTGCGCTGCGGGCAGGTGGTGCAGGCCGTGGCGGGAATGAGTTCGGTCGTGGCCAAAATGGCGGGCTTCCGCCTGCCGATCCGCACCTATCCCTTGCAGGCGATGGTGACCGTGCCGCTGAAACCATTCCTCGATCCGATGATTAGTTCCACCGCCCTGCACACCTATGTCTCGCAGACGGCGCGCGGCGAGCTGGTGATCGGCGGCGGCTCCGATCCCTACGAGCTCTACTCGACGCGCTCGACCCTCGACCTGAAGGAATCGCTGATCGCCGACACCTTGGAATTGTTCCCGTTCCTGGCCGAGGTGAAACTGATGCGGCAATGGGCGGGGATGACCGACATGACCCCCGACTACAGCCCGATCATGGGCGAAAGCCCGGTGCAGAATTACTGGCTCGACGCCGGCTGGGGCACCTGGGGCTTCAAGGCGACCCCGGTGACCGGCAAGCGCATGGCGGAGACGGTAGCGGCGGGCAAGGTGCCGGATATTCTGCAGCCGTTTCGGCTCGACCGGTTCCGGAGTTTCGCGCTGGCGAACGAGATGGGTGCTACGGCGGCGAGTCATTAGGGGGTGAATGTGTTTCATCGACTGTTAGGTTCCGACCCGCTCTCAAATTCCCCAACCTGTCATCCCCGGCAAGTGGCGCAGCCACGCAGATCGGGGATCCATGTCTATGTAGGGCGCGGTTGCAGCTTGGATCCCGGATCTGCGGCGCAATGCGCCTTGTCCGGGATGACACGACGGCGGTGGATTGGGCGACCAAGTGGCAATCGCCAGGGGAGCACCGCCCCATGAAACTCATGCCCTGCCCCCTGAACGGCCCACGCAATATCTCCGAGTTCGCCTGCGCCGGCGAAGTCGCCGAGCTGCGCGATCCCGCCGACTGCGATGACACTTCCTGGGCGGAGCATGTCATCTTTTCGAACAACACGGCGGGGGTGGTGCGGGAGTGGTGGTTTCATACGCCGACGTCATACTGGTTCATTGCGGAGCGCAACACGGTGACGGATGAGATCCTGCGCACTTATCCGGCGGGTGAGGTGTTCAAGGCGCGGTTCGATTATGCGGCGGCGAAGGACGAGGGCGGGAAGTGACGCATCTTTCGCTATCAAAGACTTTTCCGTGTCATCGTCCCCGACTTGATCGGGGAACAGGCGCATTGCGCCGCCGATCCGGGATCCAAGGTGCAACCGCGTCCGGCATCAAGATGGATCCCCGATCTGCGCGGCTGCGCCGCTTGTCAGGGATGACGGCTTTTGTTTGTAGAGGCCGCACCTCCTGCGCGATCGCTGCGAACGTTCAGGAAAGCGCGCCCTAATGCGTCTCCTCCCACCGCACGGGTCGCGGATCGACCGCGGCACCTCCATCGCCTTCTCCTTCGAGGGCCGCCGCTATACCGGCTTCGATGGCGACACGGTCGCCAGTGCCTTGGCCGCAAACGACGTGATTCTGCTCGGGCGGTCGTTCAAATATCACCGGCCGCGCGGCATATTGACCATGACGGGGGACGATGCCAATACGTTCGTGACCATCGACAGTACGCCCAACCTGCTGGCGGACGTGGTGCCGATCCGCGAGGGCATGAACGTCATGGGGCAGCATTACAGCGGCAGTCTGATCGGCGATAACGGGCGCTGGATCGAGCGCATCGCCAAGTTCCTGCCGGTCGGCTTCTATTATCGCGCTTTGTTTCGCCCGCGCGGTATCTGGCCGCTGTGGGAGAAGCTCGTGCGACGCATGGCGGGGCTCGGCCGCGTGTCGCTCGACGCAAAGCACGGATATTACGACAAGCAATACCTGTTCGCCGATACTGTGGTGATCGGCGGCGGCGCGGCCGGCCTGTCGGCAGCCCTGGCGGCGGCAGAAAGAGGCGACGAAACCGTCCTGGTCGAGCGGCAGCCGGTGCTCGGCGGGTCGCTCAACCATGCGCGCTTCGATGCCGAGAGGATGCGGGGCATCGACACGGCGAGGAGCCTGGTCGCCCAGGCGCTGGTGCATCCGAAGATCCGGGTGATGACGGACGCCACCTGCACCGGCTGGTTCGCCGACAACTACCTGCCGATCCTACAAGGCAACCGGATGTTCAAGCTGCGCGCCACGGATGTGGTCGTTGCGACCGGCGCGCTGGAGCAGCCGGCGGTGTTCCGCAACAACGACCTGCCGGGCATCATGTTCGGGTCGGCGGCGCAGCGGTTGATCCGGCTCTATGGCGTCCGGCCCGGTATCCGCGCGGTCGTCGCGACAGCGAACGAAGACGGCTATGGCGTCGCGCTCGATCTGCTCGACGCCGGGGTCGATGTCGCGGCAATCGTCGATATCAGCGCTAGGTCCGGGATGGGACCGCTGGCCCGGGCGGCCTCCGAGAAGGGCATCGAGATCGTGAGCGGCGGCGCGCTGCGCGAGGCGCTGCCGACGGAGGGCGGTCTGTCGGTCGGGGCTGTCATGGTCGCGGACAATGCCGGTCAGGACCGCCTTATCGAATGCGACCTGCTGTGCCTGTCGGTCGGCTGGGCGCCGTCATCGGCCTTGCCGGCGCATGCGGGTGCGCCCGTCCTCTATGACGACTCCTGGCACGGCTTCACGGTGCGCGAAACGCCGCCGGGGATGCGCGTCGCGGGCGCGGTCAACGGCGTCTGGGATCTGGACGCGGCGCTCGAAGACGGCGCGGGTGGAGGCGACATTCCGGCGACACCGTCGCCGAACCATCACTGGCCGATCTTCCCCCATCCGGACGGTAAGGAATTCGTCGATTTCGACGAGGATCTGACGATTGCCGATATCCGCAACGCGGTCGCGGACGGGTTCGAGGATATCGAGCTGGTCAAGCGCTTCTCCACGGTCGGCATGGGGCCGAGCCAGGGGCGGCAGACTGCCAGCAACGCGGTGCGGCTGACCCAGGAAGCCAATGGCGGATTGCTGGCCGATGCGCGCGGCTCGACCAACCGGCCGCCGGCCTTTCCGGAAACGCTCGGCGCGCTGGCGGGGCGGAATTTCCACCCGGTGCGCGTCTCCGCCATGCACGAGCGGCATCTGGAAGCGGGGGCGTCGATGCTGATCGCCGGCGCGTGGCTGCGGCCGGCCTGTTACGGCGGCGCGGCGAACATCGAAGCGGAAGTCAACGCCGTGCGCGGCAATGTCGCCATGATGGACGTGTCCACGCTCGGCGGGCTGGAAGTGCGCGGGCCGGACGCGGCGGAGTTCCTCAACCGCATCTATACGATGAGCTATCTGAAGCAGCCGGTCGGGCGCTCGCGCTACGTGCTGATGTGCAACGACCTCGGCACCATCGTCGATGACGGTGTGGCTTGCCGGCTGGCGGACGACCATTTCTACGTCACGGCGACGACGGGCAATGCGGACGGGGTCTATCGCGAGATGCTGTTCCGCAACGTGCAGTGGCGGCTCGATGTCGATATCGGCAACGTGACCGCGGCCTATAGCGCGGTCAGCCTGGCGGGGCCGAAATCGCGGCAGGTGCTGGAACGGGTCTGCGACGATCTGGATTTGTCGGCCGAGGGCTTCCCCTATATGGGCGTGCGCGAAGGCACGGTCGCGGGCATTCCAGCGCGGCTGCTGCGGGTCGGGTTCGTCGGCGAACTCGGCTGGGAGATCCATGTGCCGTCGAGCATGGGCGAGGCCTTGTGGGACGCGCTGATGGAAGCCGGCGCGGAAGACGGCATCCGGCCGTTCGGCGTCGAGGCGCAGCGTATCCTGCGGCTCGAGAAGGGACATATCATCATTGGCCAGGACAGCGACGCGCTGACCCATCCGCACGAGGTCGACATGGGCTGGGCGCTCGGCAAGCGCAAACCCTATTTCAACGGCGCGCGCGGCATCGAGATGCAGATGAAGCAGCCGATGACGCGGCGGCTCGCCGGATTCGTGCTGCCGGAAGACACGGCGGCGCTGCCGGAAGAAAGCCATCTCGTGCTGCGCGATGGGGTTATTGCCGGGCGGATCACCTCGATCGTGCGCTCGCCGACCCTCGGCCGCCCGATCGGGCTCGCCTTCGTGCCGCCGGACATGGGCGAACCAGACGGGCGGCTTGCGATCAAGGGGCCGCGCGGGCGCCTGATCGAGGCGACGGTGGTGGCGCTGCCCTTCTACGACCCCGACAACAAGCGGCAGGCGCTGTGATGACCGACCCGGCCCAGCATACGCGGCGCAGCCCCGTCTATCGCAAGCTCGTGGCGGCGGGGGCAACCTTCCGCGAGGCCGCGGACGGTGCGGTCGCGGCCACGGTGCCGGGCGCGCCGCGTCCGCTCGGGTTGGCCGATCTCTCGGTGCTGCCGCGGCTCGGCTACAAGGGGCCGGGGGCGCTGGCGGCGCTCGCGACCGTGGGGGTGCCGGTCCCCGAGGCGAACAATACGGCGCTGGCGATGCCGGGCGGCGGGCTGGTGGCGCGGCTTGCCGACAGCGAGGCGCTGTTGCTCGGCGACCCCACGGGGACGGGGGATCCGCTTGCCGCCTATGGCGCGTTGCACGGTGCGGGCTGCTACGCGATGCCGCGGCGCGATAGCCATGCCTGGTTCACGCTCGCCGGGGACCGCGCCGCCGATTGCCTCGCCAAGCTGTGCGGCGTCGACCTTCGGCCGCACCGGTTCGCGGACGGCGCCATCGCGCAGACCTCCCTCGCGCGGATGAACGGGATCCTGATCCGCGACGATCGCGGCGGCGCGCTGGCCTACCACATCCTGGCCGACAGCGCGTCCGCGCCCTATCTGTGGGATTGCCTGATCGATGCGATGGCCGAGTATGACGGCGGTCCGGTCGGGCTGGACGATCTCGCGTCCTTCGCATCTGCGGAATAACCGGGTAGTTGAGAAGTTCCCACCGGCCTGCTGAAAAAGATTCAGGGATTTTTTTCAATCACCTAGTTGAAAGCGTCTAGCCGTATCTTTATATTGTGCATTGCAACATATTCTTTGGTTTCATGTTGCAACGCGAGATGGCTGTAGGCCTCCCCTACACCCATTCTAGCGTTTCCTCCCTAAACCAGACTTCAGGCCGCGCCTCATCGGCGCGGCCCTTTTTTTACCGGTAGTTAACCGGTCCTAAAATGTCGTCGAACAGCGCCTTTTGTCCCGCGGTCGTGGCTTCCCAACTGAATTGCTCCGCATAGGCCCGTGTTGCCGCCCGGTCGGGCTGGGCGGCGAACAATTGCTCGACCGCATCGGCCAGTGCTGCCGGCGTCCGCTCCGCCATCAAGACGCCCGCCGCTGGCTCGGCGACAATTTCCGGCGTGCCCCAC
Source organism: Alphaproteobacteria bacterium (assembly GCA_012103325.1). Taxonomy (GTDB): domain Bacteria; phylum Pseudomonadota; class Alphaproteobacteria; order UBA8366. The sequence goes on along the minus strand of WLWY01000006.1, from coordinate 27,281 downwards.
ACATTGCTCGCGACCACCGGCGTGCCGCAGGCCATCGCCTCGAGCAGCACGTTCGCCCAACCCTCGCGGCTCGACGCCAGCACCAGCGCGTCGACGGCGCCATAAATCTGGCCGAGATCGTTATGACCGACGCGCCCCAGAAACCGAACGCGGTCAGCGACGCCGCGGTCGCGCGCCAGACGTTCCAGGGCGGCACGTTCGGGGCCGTCACCGGCGATCAGTAACGTGGTGTCGGGAAGTTTCGGCAGCGCCTCGATGATCAGGTTGTGGCCCTTGCGCTCGATCAGAAGACCGACCGACAGCAGGGTGCGGCCGGTCAGGCCGAGACGGTCGCGCGCCGGTGCGCGCTCGACGGGCTTGAACATCTCCAGATCGACACCGTTGCGCAGCACGCGGACCTTGTCGGGTGGGACTTCGAGATCGACGAGTTCGTCTTTTAGCGCCTGGCAGACGGTGATTAGACCCTGGGCCTTGTCCGCCGCCCATTTGATCTGACGCCGGGGGATGGGGTATTCCGGCAGCAGGTTCAGATCGGTACCGCGCGCCGTAATTGTGACAGGCTTTCCAAATGCCCTGCCGAGCATCGCCGCGGCGACGCCGTCGGGATAGAAATAATGCGAGTCGATCAAGTCGAATTCGAGCCCGTCTCGTATCAGCCCGGCGATGAATGGTTTGACGAACGCGTAAATGCAAAGCGGTGCCAGATTGGTCCCGATTTTCGGAATCAGCGGAAAGCGCGGGTGATGGATCGTCAGCCCGTGCCGGTGTTCTATTTTCGGGACTTTGGCAAAATCGGCATAGTGGCCGAAAATCGGCGACCGTAGGGGGAACCAAGGCACGGGCGCGACGACGTGAGCCTGCACACCGCCATCGGCAAGCAAATGGCGCAATCTGTTCTCGACGAATACACCGTGAACCGGTTGAGCCGCATTCGGGAACAGCGTCGAGAAGGTAAGAATTTTCAGCATATGAAGGGAAAGCTTCTTAATGCGCGTCCAAGCGCCTGCCAAGGAGTTTAGCAAACAATTCTAGACGAACCGGTTAACGCTGTTGGCTAATATTGATTAAATATGAAACTTTGATGAGTTATGTACGCTTCCGCGAGCGATGCGTGCGCCTCCGCCGTGTCGGTTCCTGCTTCTGCAGCGTTCGTTTTTGCTGCCGCAACGCCCAGAATAGTAGACCGAATCCGCACGCAAAAATAACGTAAAACATCGGCTGCTCTGCCATCTTCCTGATCATGGAGCCCGCTAGCTTTCTAATCGTCATCGTTGCCGACTGATCATGCATTGCATCGCGTTTCTTCGGTCCAACTCCTTTATCATCGAGCGCTCTGCCATGCTTATTCACGCGCAGGTTATGAACCGCCATGCGGTGTTGCATTGTTGAGATATTATTCGAGGCAGGACTGTGTGTACCGATGCCGGCCCCGGCCGAACTAACGGACGACCAGCTGTCGCGGCCAAGCCAGTATCGAATTTCGGGTGAGTAGCCGGCGATCGCAACAGCCTTGAAGTCTGTCCATTGATCGATTTCAAGCCAATAGCCCGTATCAGCCCATCGCCGGACCCAATCCAATGCCGTCAATGCATCGGCAAAATCCGGTATTGGAGCGATATCGGTGATGCTTGCCAGTATCGTATCTGCCTCGTCAATGAATTCGTCATTTGGCTCCGAAAGATCCCGGGTCGCCGAGGTCGGAAAGTTTTCGAAATCCGTTGCGGCGCCGTTCGTTCCCCGTTCCTCTGGAAGAGGCGATTCAGGTTCGTTTGCGGTTGGTTCGTGCCGGTCTCCACTATTATCCGGCAAGGCGGATTTTGAATCACCAATGGCGGTCGCTCTCGCCGGTGCAACGAATCCGCTGCTTGCGGCTCCTAACACCGTCAATGCAAACACCATTGCAATGAAGAAGTTTCTCAGTTTGTGCTCAAAATCTGCCATATGGCCGGCTTACTAAATGAAGGAACACGTTATGTTCCGAACAAGAATAACTTTTACTGGCGCTTCAACCTACTATTGAAAATGGTTAATATAAATAAATCGATAAGCCGCAAGGCTAATAAATCAGGCGTCCTCAATTATCTCTTGTGCAAGCGCCAACGCCGCTGCGGTGAATTTTTGCATATTCGCTGCCCGGTCCGAATCTCCGGTTTCTATTGTTCTTACTATTTCGGTCGCCGGGCCGGCGATCGCGATGCAGACATGGCCGGCGGCATCGCCGTAACGGTTGCCGGTTGGGCCTGCAGCACCGGTTTCTGCGAGTCCCCAATCGGCGCCTAATCTTTCGCGCGCGGTGCGTGCCAGCACGAGCGCGTGCGGTTCGGAAGCCGAGCGAAACTCATCCAGTACGGTATCGGGAATAGACAGCAATTCAGTTTTGGCGGGCCGTGTATAAACCACCGCGCCACCTAAAAAGTACGCGGACGCTCCCGGTACCGCCAATAAAGCGGCTGAAACGAGCCCGCCCGACGAAGATTCAGCGACCGAAATGGTCTCGCCGCGTCGACGGAGGAGTTCTCCGACGAGTGTTGCTGTTGTCTCTATGTTAGACACGAGGAAGCCTATTTCTAGTGTTTGATGTGCTGTTGATCGCATTATAGGCGAATCTTGCCAGTTTTGCAGCAAATGCGAAAACTTGTCGCAGCAAATGCCAGACGATCTAAGTGCGCGCTCGTCGCCGTAACACCCCCTTACCAGTTTCAAAGCGCTACTTGACCAGATGTCACCCACGACGCAGCCTACTAAGGACGAATATTGCCAACGGTGGAGAACGAGACCATGGACGCACACCGGCCTGTAATCATGGGAGCCCGGCATGCGATCGCGACGGGGCATTATTTCGCGAGCCAAGCAGGATTCGACATCCTGAATAATGGCGGTAATGCGATCGACGCCGGCGTTACGGCGGGACTTGCGATCGGCGTTCTGCAAAGCGAGTTCGTGAATATTGCCGGGATCGCGCCGATCATGATCCGGCTAGCCGGATCGGATACGGTTTTGACCATCGACGGCGTCGGAACCTGGCCAAAGTCGGTTCGGCCGGAACTGTTCATTGAAGGCAACAATCAGCACATTCCCGAGGGCATCCAGCGGACACTGACGCCGGGTGCGCCGGGATCCTGGCTGTTTGCGTTGGAACGCTACGGTACGATGCGGTTCGGAGACGTGGTTGCTGCGGCGATCCGCTTTGCCCGCGAGGGTTTCCCGATGTATCCGCAAATGGTGAATAATATAACGTCCGACGAAGCATCGCTTCGCCGCTGGCCGTCGAGCGTTGCGGTATATTTGCCGAACGATAGGCCGCCGCGGGTCGGGGAAATCTTCAAGCAGCCCGATCTGGCGAAAACCTTGCAATACATGGCCGACGAAGCCGCTGCCCGGGACGGTGAAGGCCGAGAAGCGGGTATCCGGGCCGCCTACGATGCTTTCTATAAGGGCGACATTGCCAAAACGATCACCGACTATCACCGCGAGAATGACGGGTTCCTCACGATGGAGGATATGGCAGCGCATCGTCCGCGGCTGGAGCCTCCCATTCGTGTGCCATTCCGCGGGCTCGACGTATTTGGTTTCGGACCATGCGCAAGCGGTCCGGTTTTGACTCAAGCGTTGATGCTGGCGGACGGTTTCGATCTCGAAGCGATGGGGCACAATTCGCCTGCTTATATCCATACTATCGCCGAGTCGATGAAGCTCGCCTTTGCAGATCGAGATCGGCATTGCGGCGACCCGGCCTTCGTCGATGTCCCGTTGGATGGCCTGTTTGACCCGGCCTATCTGGAGGGCCGCCGCGCCCTTATCGACAACGAGAAGGCATGGCCGGAACTGCCACCTGCGGGAGATCCGCGAACAGGGGCGCCGACTATGGAAGGTGGCCATCTGTTCGCGCCGTCGCTCAACCCCGATCCGCCGGCTGGCGACACCAGTGCAGTCTGTGTCGTCGATGCGGATGGTAATGCGTTCGTGGCGACACCGAGCGACATACCGCGCGATACGCCGGTTATTCCCGGCACCGGTGTTTGCCCGTCGTCACGCGGCTCCCAGTCGTGGGCCGTGAAGGGACATGCCGCGTGCCTCGCACCGGGGAAACGGTCACGCCTTTCTTCGAACCCGATGATGGCGCTGAAGGATGGCGAGCCTTACATGGTGTGGGCGACGCCGGGTTCGGATGTGCAGCCCCAGGCAACGCTGCAGGTTCTGCTCAACCACGTCGTGTTCGGCATGGATGTGCAGGAAGCGATCGAGGCGCCGCGGTTCGCGACCTACAGTTTCCCGGGATCGTTCGAGCCGCACGACTATTATCCCGGCCGGCTCAATCTCGAAGCGCGCATCCCGGTGGAAACAGGCGACGTCCTGGCCGCTCTCGGTCACAGGATCGAATGGTGGCCCGACTGGATCTTCCGAGCCGGCGGTGTTTGCGCCGTGCAGGTCGATCCGGAAACCGGCCTGCGCAGCGCCGGTGGCGACCCGCGCCGCCCAAGCTATGCGCTTGGCTGGTAGAGGTTCGACGCATGGCCCGGATTGCAATCGGTGGTTTTCAGCATGAGACCAACTGCTTCGTTGAGCCGGCGACGGACTTTGCCTATTTTGCAGCACACCGCGACCGGCCGCCGCTATGCCGTGGTTCGGATGTCATCGATTGGTTGGCCGGTGTCAGTTTTGCGATGTCCGGCTTTCTGGACGAGATGGCGGCATCGCACGAGCTTGTCCCGTTGCTGTGGACCAGTGGCGGGGCCGGCGGCATTGTGACCCGGGACGCTTACGAGCGGATCGCCGGTGAACTCGTCGGCGGGCTGTCCCAGTCGATGCCAGTCGACGCGATCTATCTCGATCTGCACGGCGCGATGGTGACGGAGGATTTCGAAGATGGCGAGGGTGAGCTGTTGCGTCGGGTGCGCGCCGCTGTCGGCCCCGATACCCCAATTGTCATCAGCCTCGACTATCACGTCAATTTGACGGAAGCGATTGTCGAGAACTGCGATGGAATGGCGATCTACCTGACCTATCCACACATCGACCGCGCCGAGACCGGGCAACGCGCCGCGCATATTTTGTCCACGGTCTTGGAGCGCGGACAACCGACAGCGCGCAAGTTTGTGAAGCTGCCGTTCCTGATCCCCCTGAATTTTCAGTGCACGATGGTGTCGCCCTCGGCGGATATCGTGGCGTCGTCGGTGGCGGGCGAGGGCGGAGAGGTGTTGAACCTCAGTTACGGCGCCGGCTTCCCGCCGTCCGATCTAGCCGAGTGTGGACCGAGTGTCGTGGCCCATGGTTATGACCGGGATGCGGTCGATGCCGCGGCGGCAAAACTGGTGGCGGAGATCGAAGCCCGGGAGGCGGAATTCTCGGAGCCGCTGTTTACGCCGGAGAGTGCAGTGGGCGAGGCAAAGGCAATCGCGGCATCAGCGTCGCGTCCCGTAGTGCTGGCGGATACGCAGGACAATCCGGGTTGTGGCGGTACCGGCGATACGACCGGACTGCTGAAGGCGTTGGTCGAAGGCAAGGCTCAGGACGCGGTTCTCGGCGTGATGGCAGATCCGGAAGCGGCGGCGGCGGCTCATGAAGCGGGGGAAGGGGTGGAGATCAGCATCGCACTTGGCGGCAAGTCGGGTCCGGAGGGTGTGGAGCCGTTCGAAGCGACGTTCCATGTCGCTAAGCTTGGCGATGGCAAGTTCACCTGTACGGGGCCGTGCATTCGTGGCCGGACCGTCGATATCGGCCCGACCGCGTTGCTCGTCATCGACGGCGTTAGCGTCGTCGTGGCGAGCAAGCGGATGCAGGCCTACGACCAGGATATTTTCCGCCATCTCGGCGTCGAGCCGAGCGATCAGAAAATCCTGGCACTGAAAAGCACCTGCCATTTTCGGGCCGATTTCGAGCCGATCGCCGAGAAAGTCCTGATCGCGATTGCGCCGGGCGGGCACATCGCGGACTCCAAACAATACCCGTATCAGAAGCTGCGCAAGGGCGTGCGGTTGGAACCATTAGGTCCTGAATTCGACAACTGGTGGAAAAACACCCCCTAATCCGAAAGGCGAAGGTGACCCCCGCCTTTCGGATCGTTTGCGTTCAAGCTGCCAATCTGCGCCGCCGTGCTGCGCCGACTCCGGCGAGGCCGATGGCGAATAGCGCGAGCGTTCCCGGTTCTGGAACCGGGACGCCATTGCGGAAGGCGAAGACTCCGTCCGAGTCGACGAGAACCTCGAGATCGAACCCGTTCCCCCTGGCGGAGAATTGCGCCGGTATCCACAGCGAAGGATCGAAGGCCACCGCGTTCGCCGTCGGGTCGTTGATATCAAAATTCAACGGATCGATATCGAAGAAGAAGGCGTTGATATCGACAAAGTCGGTGACAAGCAGTTCCGGATTGTTCGCGGCGCCGTCGATGAAGGAGAAGACGATCGACGTGGTGTCGTCGACCAGTACGCTGCCGCCGAGAAACAGGCGGTCGAATTCACCCAGACCAACGCCACCGATTTCGACTTCCAGCACGCCGCCATTGCGCAGGTCGAAATTGCCGAGGATGCCCATGTCCCCGGGCGAACTCCCGGGTGCGACGGTGCCGCCGTCGAAGGCAACCACATTTGCGTCGATGACACCGCCCGCACCTTTCAGCACACCGTTGGCGCCGATGCCGATGGTGCCGGCTTTGACGAGGCCGTTATTTTCGACCGTGAGCATGCCGTCGCCGCCGGAGGTGACTTCGTCGGACTGCAAGCCAATGCCGATGAAACGTCCGCCGTCATATTCGGAACCGGGACCGGAAACCAGCACACGCCCTGTCGCACCAGCGTTACGGCCGATGAAAGTCACCGCACCATCGTTCATCAGCACCTTGCCGCCCGCTGTGATGTTGAGTGTCCCGGATGTGGTATTGTTCCGGCCAACGGAAACGAAACCCCGATTGGGGCCTTTGACTTCGATCATGGAGCCCGGACCGGTCACGTTGATCGTGCCGTCGGCGTTGGTGTTCTCGTCTCGGCCGAGCTGAAATCCGGGAGAAGTGCCGTCGATGCCGCCGTCGATGATGACCTTGCCGCCATTGGTTATGTCGAGGACGCCCGTGCCGGCCCGGCCGATGGTCATGAACGCGCCCTGGCCGCCACCCGGAGGCCCGCCATTCAATTTGAGGGTCGAACCGGCGCCGTCAATGACCATGTTTCCGGTGCTACCGCCGGCCGCGAGGTTGAGAAAGCGGAAATTTTCCATCGAGCCGCCGTCGGTAATACTCACATCCACATCCGAATGGTTCCCGAAAAACAGAAACCCATTCCCTGGCGTTCCGGCAGAAATTTTCGATCCCGCGCCGGAAACGGTGACAACGCTGAGGCCGTTGGCGGGTGCGGGTACCAAGTCGAAACCCGTATTGATACCCTCGGTTACGACGACCTGACCGCCGCTTTTGACATTCAGCGAGCCATTGACGCCGAGCCGCATTAGCTCCGCCTTCACCAGACCGTTGTCGCTGACATTGATCGTGCCCGTGCCGCCGGAGGAAGTTTCGTTGAATTGTATTCCGACTCCGATGAAACGGCCGCCGTCGTATTCCGATCCAGCGCCCGAGACGTTGACCTCGCCCGTCGCGCCGACGTTGCGGCCGATGAAGTTCACCGCACCTGCATTCTGCAGCACCTTGCCGCCGGCCATGATGTTGAGAGTGCCGTCGCTGCCATTGTTGCGGCCGATATTCGCGAAGCCGGCCTGTGGCCCGATTACCCGGATCGTCGAGTCCGAGCCCGTAACGTTGATCGTTCCTTTGGCTTCGCGTCCGGCTTGAAAGCCGGGGAATGTTCCGTCTGCGGCACCATCGATGATGACGCTGCCGCCGTTGGTGATGTCGAGCGTACCGGTTCCAGTTCTGCCGATAGTGAGGAACGCGCTTGTCCCGCTCAACGTCAGCGTCGAGCCGGCGCCGTCTATATTGACGTCGCCGGTGCCGCCGGACAGGCCGGCGTTCATGAAGGGGCTCGGCCCGGTAACGCTGACATTGCCGCCGTCCGCGATATTGAGCGTACCCAGATTGGTTTGACCTTGACCGACGGCGAAGCTGCCATTCCCGTCGGCCATGTTCCAGGCGGATCCTTGTCCCGAGACGGTCACAGTGGCTGTGATGTCACTCGGAAGATCATTGGGGTCCGCCGCGAAAATTTGCTGAGCAATGATACCTCTTCCGGTATTCAGGACGGCGCCATCGAGGATCTCCATGGTTACGGTGGTCGCTGCGTCGGGTGTCGAGGAAATTTCCTTGTTTCCCACTCCGACGGATAGAGATTGGTTGTTCAAAAAATTGACGCTCGTGTTCTGGCCGGTGATGGTGATGTTTGCACTGCTTCCAGCATTCTGGCCGAAGATATTCGAGGTCGAATTGGTCGCATTCACGACTGCCCCGGCGGAGACCGTCAGGTTCGAATGCCCCTGGATACCCATGGCCAAGGGACCGCCGACACCGACGAGGCTGACGATGGTCCCGCTGCCGGTGAACTCGAAATTGCTGACCGCCGTTTGCGAAGAATTCGAACCGAGAATGGCATCCGCTGTGAGGCTGCTGCCACCGTTGACCGTGAGTGATCCGTTATTAACTTCAGCGAACGATCCGGTGATGTCGGCGTTGCCTGGATTGACGCCAAGGAGCGCCGTCGGCTGCACCTCGCCAATCCCAATGATTGTTGCGTTCGCTTGCGCGAAGACGAGTGCGCCGGCCAGTCCGGCGAAAATACGAATGTAGTTGTGCGTTAGCTTCCGTCGCATGGACGTAACTCCTCCCATAAAACTGTATCGCCAGATTGGCGACCCCTGCCAAGGACCCTCAATTCGAGAGTACAAGCTACTTTCTGCAAGTTTTATGCCTTGGAGTTAACTTATTGATTCATAAATATAATATGTAATTTTTGAAAAACTTAAACGCAATAATTGTAAAGAAATCCGTCACCAGAAGCTGCTGAAAGTCGATTCACGGATCGCCATATCGTATTTTTCATATGTTTTTCAAACGGTTATATCGCCTCTGGAGATTTGCCGGAGTTGTAAAGAATTCCGACGCTTTACGGGAACGTTTTCAAAATCCCCAATTTGAAAGGAATTAATTCGATCTATAATAGGCAAGATTGATAATTTTTTCGTGATATGGGGCGATAGCGTCATCATAATTTACACGCGATCAAGTAGTGCGCGGCGGTGAAATCGTTTGGGATCGTGGTGCGAAATTCAGCCCCTCCGCGCGCCGTGCCGAAACCGTTCGAGTTTCTGGATCGACGCCAGCGCCCGGGCGGCGTTGGCGAGCTCGTCGTAGACCGGGATGCCGGCATCGTTGGCGCGGATGCGGTATTTCCTTTTGATGTCGTCGATAGCCGCTTCGCCGTCGGAGCGCAGCACCAGCATGAAATGAGCCTTGCCCGGATAGCGCTCTTGTGTCCGGACGGCAGCCTGGATCAAGTTGTCGAGCGGGTCGATCGGGCCGCGACCTTGGAACGATGCCAAATTGAGATGCATGACGACCGCGTCGGCCTCGTCCGATGCGTAGATGGTATCCAGAATTTTCTCGGCGATGCGACCTTCGTCTGTCTGCAGTGTCATGACGGGCGTATCGATCGGGTTTATCACGCTGGTGCCCGGCGGCAGCTTCAAGGCATCGAGTGTTGCCACAGTTGTGTCGTCGAGGGGGTCGATATCGAGGCCGAGCCGGGCGAAGTAATCCGTTGCCAGCACGCTGGTGCCGCCGCCATTGCCAAACAGGACGATCCGCTGCGTTGGCCGCGTCGACCGCACGCCGAGCATTTGGAAAGCGAGCAGGGTCTCCAGGAAATCGTCGAGGGTTTCCACCAACACGCAGCCGGTCTGCTTCTCAAGCGTACCCCACACCCGGTCGTCGCCCGCAAGCGAGCCGGTGTGTGAGGCGGCGGCGGCTTGGCCTGCCTTTGTCCGTCCACCTTTGAGAATGACGACGGGCTTGTCCGCACGCCGGAGGATTTGCGTGAAGCGCCGTCCATCCTTGGTGTCTTCGAGATATAGGCCGATGACCTTTGTTGCGGGGTCCGCGAGATAAAATTCAAGCAAATCGTTCGGCCCGATATCGGCGCTGTTGCCGACGGTCAGCAGGCCGCTGTATTGGATGCCGCGGATCTGTCCGCGGCGGATGATATCGGTGCCGAGGCCGCCGCTTTGCGAAATGATGCCGACGCTTCCGGCTGTCATCGACGCATTCTTTGCAAACGAGACGCGGCCGCGCGGCGTATGCAATCCGAGACAATTCGGTCCGATGACACGACAGCCACCCTCACGTCCGGCTTCGACCAACTCCGTTTGCAGCGTTTCGCCCGCGGCGACTTCCCCGAATCCGGCTGAGATGACCTGCGCGAACCGGACACGGCCTTTTGCCTTGCGCAGCATGGGGGGAATGCGATTGGCGGCCACGGCAATATAGGCGTAATCGACCCGTGTCGGCGTTTCGGCGAGCGACGGGTAGGCGGGTAGGTCGGCGACCGTTTCAGCGGTGGGATGGATTGGATAGATGGCGCCAGGGAACCCGGTTTCCCGAAGCCGGTCGATGAAAGTATTGCCGATGCTCACGCTGGATGCGGAAGCACCGACCACCGCTATCGCCTCGGGTTCGAACAAGGGTTTGAATATGGCGCGCGGATCATCGAGATGCGCGCTCGCTTCCTGTGGCGTGGTTTCCGCGAGAATAAAGCGGGCATCGACCGCGACAGCGCCATCGGCCGAGACGATCAACGGATTGATATCGAGTCCTTCGATGACACTGCCGTGGGTCGCCAGAAGCCCATCTTCCCCGCCGATGCGGAGCAATGCGTCGATTATGGCGGCTTCGGAAACAGCTTCCCCGCCCCGCGTGCCGGAAAGCAAGGCACGGCCTCGCAGCTCGTCCAACATTGCGCGCGCATCTCGCTCGGTGATCGGGCAGAGCCGAAAGGCAACGTCGGCTAGCACTTCGACGAAAATGCCGCCCAGTCCGACCATGATCATGGGGCCGAATTGCGAATCGTGGATCGCGCCGATAGCGATTTCCTGCCCCGGTGGCGCCATTTCCTCGATCAGGAATCCGTCGCGCGTGCTATCGCGGATGGCTGGTGTTTCCAGCATGGTGCGGACGGCCTCGGCGGTTTGTTCCGCGGAATCCAAGCCTACAATGACACCGCCGGCGTCCGACTTGTGCAGGATGTCGGGGGACATGATTTTCACGACGACAGGCGGCGTCAGCGTCGCGAAGGCGCCGGCAACCTCTTCGGGGCGAGAAATGACGACGGACTTGGGGACTGCGATACCAGAAGCAGAAAGGATTTTTTTACCCGAGGCTTCGTTGAGTGAATGACGCCCATCGTGTTTCGCTTGGGTGAGTATTGCTTCTGTACTTGTCAGTCGTCTGTCGGTTCGCCCCTCACCCCAAGGAGAGGGGGAAGGGGGACTTACCGCCTCCCTAGTAGCTCGTCGGCCAGGTGCGCATCAGATGCTTGCCGACACCGTTCGTCATGCGCAGTCGATGGACGTCGAGCATACGGATCAGGAAGTCGCGGGTTTCCGAAGGCTTGATGACATCGTGCACGCTGTAGATCGAAGCCATGTCCCAGATCTCGGTATCCTTTTGCACATCGGCAAAGGCTTCCTCGAAACCCTCGTCACCTTCCTCTAGCCCATGCACGATCATCGTCGCGAAGCGCGGGTCCATGAAGCTGACCTCGCCGGTCGGCCATGCCGCCAGCGTATCGGAATGTTTCCCACCGCCCATGCAGACATAGGCCCGGCCATAACTCTTGCGCAAAATAACCGCGATCCGGGGCACGGAGACAAGGGTCATCGCGTTCATGAAATTTATGATTCGGCCCGGTGCGCGCATGCGTTCCGCATCAGTGCCAATGGCGAAGCCCGGCGTATCGACGAGCTGGACGATGGGGATGTTGAAGGAATCGCACATCACGAGAAAGTCGACGATCTTCTCGCAAGCCTGTGTGTCGAGCGCGCCACCGCGGTGCTGCGGATTATTGGCGATGACGCCGACGCTCTTGCCGTCGAGCCGGGCCAGCGCGGTGATCGCAGGCCGGCCGAACCGGGCTTTCAACTCGAAGAGACTGCCCTTGTCGAACACGGCCTCAAGCACCTTGCGCATGTTGTAGACCTGAGTGCGCTTTTCCGGCAGGACCTTGTGCAAATCCGCCATACCCTCGCCGGAACCGGGTGTGACGTCGCGCACCGGCGGTGCTTCCTTGTTGTGGCTCGGCAGGTAGCTGAGGAAGGTGCGGATCGCGTCGAGTGCTTCTTCATCCGTATCGACCACCATGTCGATCTGGCCGGTAGTCTCGGCGTGCAGTTTCCAGCCGCCAAGCTCTTCCAGGTCGACGGATTGCCCGATGGCACGGCTGACGAGGCGCGGACTCGACACTGCCATGGTGGAACCGCGGCGCATGACGGCGAAATCGGAGCAGCAGGCGAGCCAGGCGGAAGAGCCGAAGGAGAAGCCAAGCGCTGCCGCGACCCAAGGCGTGTCGCGCATACGCTGGAACTGAGAGATGTCGTTGCCGAGCAGCGCGCCCATGCCGCGCGATCCCATCGCATCCGGCAGTCGCGCGCCGGTCGACTCACCGACGAAGGCGATCGGCATGCCCCGTTCCGTGCCGGTCCGCTTGACCTGTCCGACCTTCTTGCTGTTCGTGGCACTGGTCGACGAGCCCTTGACGGTAAAGTCGTTGACGACGAGCGAGATATCCCGGCCGCCGATTTTGGCGTAGCCAGTGATCTTGCCATCCGTCGGTGTCGCGTCATGGTCTTCTGGATAGACGCCGGAGGTGCCAAGCAAGCCGGTTTCGAAGAAACTGTCTTTGTCGACCAGATGATCGATCCGCTCGCGGGCGTTCAGTTCGCCTGTATTGCGCCGCCGCGCGAGCTTTTTCTCGCCGCCCATCGCCAGCGCCTTGCGCCGCCGTTCTTCGAGTTCCGCGATCTTCGCTTCGATGTCTGTTAGGTCGTCTGCCATTCTTCAGCCCCCATTATCCGGCGGCCTAAACGACGTTGCGGCTCCGGAAGTCGGCGATCTCTTCCGCGCTATAGCCAAACCGTTCCAACACTTCGTCGCTATGCTCGCCCTTTTCCGGTGCGGCCATTGCGATGCTGCTTGGCGTTCGGGTCAGCACCACGGGTTGCGCGTTGATTTCCAGCGGTCCCAGCGCCGCGGATTCCGATGTGCCGGTTACGCCAAGCTGTTGCACATGTGGGTCGGCGAAGACCTGATCGATGCTGTAGATCGGGCCGCACGGCACGCTGGCCTCGGCGAGCAGTTCGATCCAGTGTGCGCTGCTCTTCTTTTTTGTGTGTTCGGCAATCAATGCATTCAGAGCGTCTCGGTTTTTCGAGCGTCCGTCCGGTGTCGCATAATCCGGATCGTCGATCCACGCTTCGGTGCCAAGCGCCTTGCAGAGGCGGCCGAAGATCACCTGTCCCGCCGCGGCGATATTGATATGGCCGTCGCTGGTTTCGTAGACACCCTGCGGCATCGTAGTCGGATGGTTGTTACCCGCCTGTGGCGGTACTTCCTTATCGATGAGCCAGCGTGCGGCCTGAAAATCGAGCATGAAGATCTGCGCCTGCAGCAGTGAGGAATGCACCCACTGGCCTTCGCCGGATTTTTGCCGTTCGTAGAGCGCAACCATGATGCCGTGCGCGAGAAACATGCCGGCGCACAGATCGTCGATGGGAATGCCAACCCGAACCGGGCCCTGTCCTGGCAGCCCGGTGATCGACATCAAGCCGCCCATCCCTTGGGCGATCTGATCGAAGCCGGGCCGGTCGCGATACGGACCTTGCTGACCGAAGCCTGAAATGCTGCCGTAGATCAGGCGCGGGTTGAGTTCCTTCAACGTGTCGTAATCAATGCCAAGCCTGTGTTTCACACCGGGCCGGTAATTCTCGATTACCACGTCGGCGTCCTTGACCATCCGTTTGAAGATGCCGACGGCTTCCGGGTCTTTCAGATTGAGCGTCAAACTGCGCTTGTTGCGCTGCAGATTCTGGAAATCGGAGCCGTGCCGCGCGCCACCCATGACATCGCCGCCTTCGATCGCTTCCGGAATCTCGATCTTGATGACGTCCGCGCCCCAATCGGCGAGCTGGCGCACTGCGGTCGGTCCGGCCCGCGCTCGGGTCAAATCGAGAACGGTGATATCCGACAGAGCCGTCGAAGCGGGGTTGTGCGCCATGAGGCGGTCTCCTTTTTTCGTAACCGCGCCCGATTAATAGAACAGTTGCGGTAGAAACAGCGCAATCTGCGGGAACAATACCAGCAGGCCGATCATCACAAACATCGTGACGACAAACGGGGCCGCGCCGACAATCACATCGTTCATCGTCCCGCCGTCACGCACCCCGTGAACGATATAGAGGTTAACGCCGACCGGTGGCGTGATCAGAGCGGTCTCTAGCAATATCGTGATCAGAATACCGAGCCACACCGGATCGAATCCCATCCCGATAAGAATCGGCGCGATCAGCGGCGTCGTCGTGATCAGCATCGACAGCGTTTCCATGAAGCAGCCGATGATGATGTAAAACGCGATCACCACCCACAAGGTCTGCATGGGTGTTACGCCGAGGCCTTCGATCAGGGTAATCAGTTTGCCGGTCATACCGACGGCGGCGAGCACGAAGTTCAAGAACAAGGCGGCAAAGATGATCAGCATGACCATTGCCGTCGTTCGCAGCGTTCCTTCGATTGCTTCGCGCAGCATGTTCAGATTCAGCGAGCCGAACGCGGCGGCCAAGCCGAGTGCGGCGACGACGCCGACCGATGCGGCTTCGGTTGGGGTTGCAAAGCCGGCATAGATCGAACCGACGACGACGACGAAAATACCGAGCGGCGGCAATAGATGCGGCAGTGATTTCCAGCGCTCATCCCAGCTGGTCGCCACCGGCGTGCCACCCCATTCCCGCCGGAACAGTACAGCGATCAAGACGGTCAGCATGAACAGGCTGGCCAGGATGAAGCCCGGAATGAAGCCGGCGAGATAGAGCTGTGGGACCGAAGTATCAGTGAGCAACCCGTAGATGATTAAGTTAATGGACGGAGGAATCAATATCCCAAGCGTCCCACCCGCCGCTAGCGTCCCGAGGAACAGCGGCTCATTATAACCACGGCGCGCAATTTCAGGGTAGGCAACGGTTCCTACGGTTGCCGCCGTTGCGACGCTCGACCCGGAAGAGGCGGCGAAAATTGCGCACGACCCGATATTCGAATGCATTGTGCCGCCGGGCAGCCAGGACAGCCATTGTACCATTGCTGTGTACATGCGTTCGGCGATGCCGGCGCGCAGCAGGATTTCTCCGAGCATGATGAATAGCGGGATGGCGACCAGGACGTACTCGATGGCGTTCTGCCAGACGATCTCGCCAAGTGCCAAATGCAGCGGCATCGGCGAATAGAATTTCTCCAGGATCATCCCGAGCCAACCCAGGGCGGCAGCCACCGGCACGCTCAGCGCCAGCAGCGATAACAGAATTACTCCGGTCCAGCCCAGCATGCTCAGTTACCTTCTTTCTCTTCCTTTAGCGCTTGCTCGCGCTTGAGCTCGGCACGCGCGTGTTCGCGTTCCTCTTCGACTTCTTCTTCGATGCCACGGGGCCCGACCAGAGCGGCGATTCGGTTCCAATCGCGGCTGAATGCCGCTGAAATGATCCTGAGCAACATCAGGGCGAAGACAAAGAAAAAGAACACCATGCCGGCGAACCAGAATCCCTGCGGTAGCGCCAGCGGGGTCACTAGTGGTGTGATCGAAACGGAAGAATTTTCGAAACTGTTCCACCAAACGTCAAACGAACGTTCAGCCATAAGCAGGAGAAACCCACCAAGCAGCAGGAATCCGACGATATCGAGGAAGAGTCGGGCCGCTTGCGGCAACCTCAAATACAACGCGTCGATACGAACATGCGCCCTATGCAATGTGGCGAAGGCAAAGGCGAAAGAAGTTGAGATTGCGAATATATAGCCGGCAATTTCGTCCGCGCCGCCGAACGACCAATTTGCGAATTTTCGGAGGAGAACTTCGAGCGTCGTCATGAAGGCGGCAAATATCAGTAATCCACCGCCGATCCAGACGACAATTCTAGATGCAAGCTCCGCCTTTTCGAGGAGTCGATCAAGCATTTTACCTATAGGGGATGTTGCCTATCGCAGACGGACGCCGCTCCCGAGGGAACAGCGTCCGCCGCGATGGACAAAGTTGGTCTTATTTTACAGCTTTTACGCCGACCACTTTGGCCGCGGTCGCATTCCAGTCCTTGATGCAATCCGCGCTGCAACGCGCTGCCCATTTCTTGAGAACGAAGTCACGCAGGATGCGTTCGCGGTCTTTAACGTCGGAAGCCGATGGGTTGGTCAGCTTGACCTTGCCCGGGGCTCCCTTGCCGCAGGGGCCGCTACCTGAGAGGCAGTTGAGCGCTTCTTCGTCTTCCTTCTGCGCATTGGCCCACTGACGCTCGGTCAGATCGTCATACTGCTTTTGAATGAACGCCTGGGTTTCCTTGTTCAAGGATTTCCACATCTTGTTGCTCATCGCAACGAAGCCGAGACCGGCGCCAACCGGCATCACCATGGCGTGGGTGATGACTTCATGCCATTTCGCCTGATAGGCCGGCATGGAACCGGTGATACCGCAATCCGCGACGCCTTTTTGCAGGGCCGGCACGACCTCCGCGAATGCGATGGTAACGCTGGTGCCGCCGACGCCTTCGACGAAATCGCCGAGCGTGGTGCTGTAAACGCGGATTTTCTTGCCCTTCAGGTCAGAGACCTTGTTGACGGGCTGGTTGCACCAGATGAACTGGCTCGGCCAACGGAAGGTGCCGAGATAATGCGCGTTGAATACCTTGTCGAACCGCTGCGCGATGACCGGCTCGTAGGCCTTGACGACTTGCCGCGCCTGCTTGAAGTCCGCGGAGGCTCCGGACAGATCGACGCCTTCCAGGGCAGGATCTTCCGACGCAACATAACCATAGACGCCATGCGCGACGTCGAATACGCCGAGCTTGAGCAATCGCATGACTTCCCAGCCCTTGAGGCCGAGTTCGGTGATCGGGTTGACCTGGGATTGGATCTTGCCACCCGAAGCCTTGGTCAGATCGCCACCGTAGAAGGGTTTTTCGAAATCATAATAGTTCGTGAGGTTTGCCCACGTCCCGACTGCCTTGATCTTTAGGTTTTGAATCTCGGCCGACGCGGGCATCGCGGCTCCGAGTGCAACAGCGCCGGCAAATGCCGCGGCCGTGGCCAATTTATAACTCGTTTTCAACATCATATAGTCTCCCTGCTGTCCCTCTTCAGATTGCGCCTGGCGGCAAAGCTGGCGGCAAACGCTCTGTTGTTGAAGATATTTTACCTCGATCGTTTTAGCGCGCACCGTCCCAATAAATGTAATCCAGGCCGCGCGAGGCTGTAGTTAAACGGACTAGAGCACTAACAGTCAAATGCGGAATCCAATATGTTATTGAACAAGCGGGCGCTTTGGTTGGTGTTCGTCCAGAAATTCGCGAATTAGGAGTGGCGCATGGTCTGGTTTGTCGGAGTCGATGTTGGGGGCACGTTTACAGATTTCTATGCTTTCGACGCCGAGCGTGGGTTGGAGCATGTCTACAAAACGCCGTCGACGCCTGCTGACCCTGCCGATGCCATTCTTAACGGGTTGGATTCGTTGTGCGAGATTGCGGCGATAGCATCGGATGACATCTCGCGGTTCGCGCACGGAACGACTGTCGCCACGAACGCCTTGCTCCAGCGCAAAGGCGCGCCGGTTGCACTGATCACAACCGAAGGGTTCCGTGATCTGTTGGAAATCGGCCGGCAGATCCGTCCGAAATTATACGACTTCAAGGCCGATAATCCGCCGCCGTTGGTGCCGCGGCAGAATCGATTCGAAATCAAGGAGCGAGTGGGTTCGCGTGGCGAGGTCGTTGTCCCGCTTGAAGAGTCAACTATTGCAGAAGCGATCGATGCGGTGAAACAGTCAGGCGCGGAGGCGTGCGCAGTTGGGTTGCTTTTCGCGTTTCTCAATCCGGAACATGAACGGCGCATCGGTTCAGCGTTAAGAGAGGCATTGCCAGACGTTTTCGTATCGTTGTCCTCTTCCGTTCAGCCCGAATTCCGTGAGTTTGAACGGCTTTCTACGACAGCGTTGAACGCCTATCTGCAGCCGATCGTCACCCGGTATATGGACCGCCTGAAAGACGGCTTACAGCCGCGCGCGCCGAACGCCGCTGTCGGCATCAATCAATCTTCCGGCGGTCTCATGTCGATTGAGCGCGCTGGCGAATTCCCTGTCCGTACGGCACTGTCAGGCCCAGCCGCAGGCGCCGTCGGGGCCATGCATACGGCGGCACAGGCGGGGCGGCAAAATATCATTACGCTCGATATGGGAGGAACCAGTGCGGATGTCTGTTTGGTCCGCGATGGCGCGGCGGGTATCGGCTATGACCAGAAAATTGCCGACTTTCCGGTGCGTCTTCCCATGGTGGATGTCAACACTGTCGGCGCGGGCGGTGGATCGATCGCCTGGTTTGACCGCGACGGTTTGATGAAGGTTGGACCAATCAGTGCAGGCGCGGTGCCGGGACCGGCGTGCTACGGGCAGGGCGGCACGGAGCCGACTGTCTCCGACGCCAATCTTGTCCTTGGACGATTGTCTCCGGCGGGCCTGTTGGGCGGCGCGATGGCGCTCGACCAGAAGGCTGCGCATGCGGCGTTCGAACCGGCCGCGGCGCAGCTCGGATTTAGTGTCGAGAAAGCGGCGCATGGTGTGTTGGGTATCGTTGTCTCTAATATGGTGCGCGCCATCCGGGCAATTTCTGTGGAACGGGGCCACGATCCGCGCGAATTCAGTCTCATGGCATTCGGCGGCGCGGGGCCGTTGCACGCCATCGATGTCGCCCACGCGCTCGATATGCGTGAAGTTATTGTCCCGGCTTCACCCGGCATTCTGTGCGCGCAGGGTCTTGTTGTGTCGGATTTGAAAGAAGATTTCGTCGTTAGCGCGCGTATCGTGGCCGATATGCCGGGGATGGCGGAAACCTCACGTCACGTAGCGACACTGATGGCGGAAGCCGAGAACTGGTTCGCGGAAGAGGATGTCGCACCCGACCGGCGGGACCTGCAGCTCAGTTTCGATATGCGCTATGTCGGGCAGAATTACGAACTGAACGTGCTTCTGGACGGGGTCGTCGACACAAGCTCGGCGCCAATAGCTTTCGATTGTGAAGATCTGAAGCAACGTTTCTTCACGGCGCATGAAATGAATTATGGCTACTTCAACCCGGACGACGCCGTGGAGATCGTCAATTTTCGCCTGACGGCACGTGGGCGGTTGCCACGGCCGACGCTGACGGAAACCGAAATGACGCAACGCGCGCCGGACCCGGTTGGAAGTAGAACCGTTTACTTCGACGGTGACGCAGCCGTCGATGCGGCGCTATTCGATCGAACACAGCTGCTGCCGGGACAGGAAATTGCCGGACCGGCGGTGATCGATCAGCTCGACTCGACAACGCTTGTCTATCCGGGCGATAGGGCGCGGGTCGACCGCGCGCACAACCTTATTATTGAACTGGCGGATGCGACATGAAGCCGACACTGGACCCGATTACTCTCGAAATTCTGTTCAACGGACTCCGCTCGATTACCGACGAGACCTACATCGCCCTGACGCGGAGCGCGTACTCGACGAACATCAAGGAACGCCGCGATCACTCGACGGCAATCTGCGATGCGGACGGCGTGCTGATCGTTCAGGCGGAAAACTCCCTGCCGATTCATTTGGCGTCGATGATCGGACTGATGGACAGTTTGCTTGCGAAGTTCGGCCGCGAAAATATCCACGAAGGCGATTTGTTCGTCGCCAACGATCCTCACGTCGCAGGCGGCACGCATTTGCCGGACATCAATTTGGCCCTGCCGATATTCGAAGCGGGAGAGCTCGTGGCATTCGTCTGCAACATCGCCCACCACGCGGATGTTGGCGGCATGGTGCCCGGATCGATGGCCGGCGGAATGTCGGAGATCTATCAGGAAGGTTTGCGCATCCCAGTTGTCAGACTATTTCGCCAAGGCGAAATGCAGCAGGATCTGTTCGATCTCATGCTGCTCAATGTAAGACTGCCCGAAGAACGGCTGGGTGACTACTACGCGCAGATCGCCGCGTGCCGGCTTGGCGAGCGGCGGCTCCGCGAGATGATTGGCAAATATTCAATCGATCAGTTGCGTGCGGCATTCGACGACATCGTGTCGCGCACGGAACAGCGCATGCGCGACGGCGTTCGCACGATTCCCGACGGCGTGTACGAATTCGAAGATGTCATGGACGATGACGGGTTGGGAGCCGTCGATATTCCGATCAAGCTGCGCATCGAAATTGACGGCGATAGCATGCACGCCGACTTTTCCGGCACCTCGCCGCAAGTTCAGGGCAACATCAATGTCACGATGAACGCGACGCAGGCAGCGGTTGCCTATTGCATGAAAGGAATGCTCGATCCGGACATCCCGAATAATCAGGGTGTGTTGAATGTTTGCGAAACCTCGGCGCCTGAAGGCTGTTTGCTGAATTGCGTCGCCCCGGCACCGGTGGCAGCCCGCGCGCATACCAGCCAGCGCATCGTAGACGTTGTTATTGGCGCGCTCGCTCAAGCGATGCCAGAAGCGGCGGTCGGCGCCGCGAACGGTGCCAATACGACGGCGGTGTTCTCCGGCATCGATCCGGCGACCGGGCAGGGCTATCTCTACCTCGAAACATTAGGAGGCGGGTTTGGCGGCCGCAACGATCGGGACGGGACCGATGGTGTTCAGGTGCATATCACCAACACGTCGAACCTGCCGATCGAAGTGATCGAAACCGAATATCCGCTGCGTGTTGAAAGCTACGGGCTGATCGAGGATTCCGGCGGGGCGGGCCGATATCGCGGCGGAATGGGTATACGCCGGGTCATTGGTCCAATTGGGCATGACTGTACGTTCAACGGGGCGGGTGAACGGTTTCGACACGAGCCTTGGGGTATCTTCGGCGGTCAGCCCGGCGGCCGTGGACGATTCGTCCGCGTCGGTGCTGATGGCGCCGAGCAGGGCCTCGATATCAAACCGGCCGGCGTGACGCTCGGCGCCGGCGAAAAGGTCATTGTCGAGTCGCCTGGCGCTGGCGGCTACGGAAATGCCGCGGAACGTGACGCCGATGCCATTGCCACCGATAGGGCCGGCGGAAAGTTTAGCGCTGAGTTCCTCAGCACGTATTATGGCGCGATAGGTAGCGGCGAGTGAGCGTCGTTTTCGACCGCTCCCCTTGTCCCCGACTGCCTGATCCTGCTAAACAGCGCGCCGCGATTCGGCGCCGTAGACAGTATTTCAGAGATTAGTAATGTGAAGCAGTGGCTCATATTTGCAGTCAAGGCCGCCGTATCCGGTGCGCTGATCTGGTGGCTGCTCGCGCGCATTGACACGGCGTCGGTAATTGAGGGTCTCGGCCGGGTGTCGGTGGGACCGCTTGTCTTGGCTCTCGTCACAATATTATTTGCGACAGGTTTGCTCTCCTTAAGGTGGACGGCCGTCAACAAGTTGCTTGATATTCCGTTGCGTCTCGCGCGGGCGCTACGATTGACATTTATCGGTCTATTTTTCAGTCAAACGTTACCATCGACGATTGGTGGCGATTTCATGAGGGTTTGGTTTGTTTATAGGGACGGCATCCCTATGGACCGTGCGGCGTCGAGTGTCGTGTTGGATCGACTCTGCGCGTTCGCTGCGCTGCTGATGGTTGTTGGTCTTTCGCTACCGATGCTGTTCGCGATTATTGAAGATTCGACACCGCGATGGAGTCTGCCACTTATCGTAGTGCTTGGGATATGTGGTTTTGTCACATTGTTTGCCCTAGGAGGGCGATTGGGCGACATCTTCGCACGGTGGAAGGTGACGCGGGCGATTGTAGTGCTGGCGCGCGATGCTAGACGGTTAAATGCGTCTTTCGCGAGTCTTGTTCAAATTCTGGCGATGGCCTTGGCGATTCACCTGCTGATGGTGCTTGCCGTGTGGTTAATCGGACAATCGATAGGAGCGGGGATTGCGCTGCTGCACTGTTTGGTATTTGTGCCGCCGGTAACGTTGATTTCCTTGGTGCCGGTTTCGGTTGCCGGTTGGGGTATTCGCGAAGGCGCCATGATTGTCGCTTTTGGTTTCGTTGGTGTGCCCGAGGCAGATTCGCTTGTCGTATCGGTGCTTCTGGGTCTCATTTTAGTAGCTGCTGGTGCGCCTGGCGGGTTGATGTGGCTCGCGGAAGGTCGCGCGTCGCGGCGCGGTTTCGGTTTTAAGGATCATAGCAGAGAAAGCGAGTCATAAGGACATGACGCAACTCGGCGCAGAGCACTCGTCGCGTAAGGCGACAATTATTTCATGGATGGACCAGGTTGCTGGTGCACGCGACAGTTGGCTGCGCCGCAATGACTATTTCCATCAGGAACACCAACGCTATATGCAGTTTCTAATACCGAAGAACGCGCGAGTTCTCGATCTCGGCTGTGGCACCGGACAATTGCTGGCGTCGCTTGAACCCAGCTACGGGGTGGGGCTCGATTTTAGCGCCAAGATGATCGATGTCGCGCGCGAAAATTTTCCGAATTTTACGTTCGAAATGGGTGATGCCGAAGATCTTGAATCTCTGGCCCATATTGAAGGTCCTTTCGACGTCATCGTCCTGTCCGATACCATTGGGTACTTCGATGATTGCGAAACAACCCTGCGGAATTTGCACCGGTTGTGCAGCCCCGATACGCGAATCGTTATTGCGTACTATTCGCGGTACTGGGAGCCACTTTTGCGCATGGCCGAGCTGTTTGGGTTGAAGATGCGCCAGCCGTCACTCAACTGGCTGTCTACAGGCGACATTGGCAATCTTCTCCATCTGGCTGATTTTGATATCATCAAGCGCGATTGGCGTCAGCTTGTGCCGCGCCGGTTGTTGGGGCTGGGCCCACTGGTTAACCGTTTCCTCGGCACGCTGCCGGGGTTAAGGCGGTTTTCGCTGCGCAACTATCTTGTCGCGCGGCCGATGCCGGAAGCATCCTCGGAACCACTGTCGGTCACCGTACTAATTCCGTGCCGGAACGAGCGCGGCAATATCGAACCTGCGATCCAGCGCATGCCCCGTTTCGCGGACGATATGGAAATTCTGTTCGTCGAGGGCAATTCGAGCGACGGAACGTTCGAGGAATGCGAGCGCGTGCGTGACGCCTATGCCGGACAATGGGACATCAAGGCGGCCCGGCAAGACGGCAAGGGCAAAGGCGATGCCGTCCGCAAAGGGTTCGACCTCGCGCGCGGCGACGTGCTGATGATCCTGGATTCGGATCTGACCATGCCGCCGGAAGATTTGCCGAAGTTTTATGCGGCACTTCGCTCGGGGAAAGGCGAGTTCATCAATGGCAGCCGTCTCGTCTACCCCATGGAACGCGAAGCGATGCGATTTCTGAACTGGGTCGCGAACCAGATATTCTCGGTTCTGTTCTCCTGGCTATTGAACCAGCGTTTCACCGATACGTTGTGCGGTACCAAGGTGCTGCGGAAACGGCACTACGAGAAAATAGCCGAGAACCGCGCGTATTTCGGCGACTTCGATCCTTTTGGCGATTTCGATCTGATTTTCGGAGCGACGAAATTGAACCTCAAAGTCTCCGAGGTACCGATTCGCTACGCCAGCCGGACCTACGGCGAGACGCAAATTTCACGCTTCTCGCACGGTTGGCTGCTGGTCCGCATGGTGGTATTCGCATTTTTCCGTTTGAAAGCGTTCTGATGACCTCGCCGGCTCATCCGGCCGACTTTCGCACGATCTGGGAAGGGAAGCCTGTTCTGCGTGCCGTCTATCGCGGCTGGTACGAGCGCATTGCCGCCGCGTGCCGACCGGGACGCACGCTTGAGGTTGGCGGCGGATCGGGCAACCTGAAAGCGTTCGCCCCGGATGTCGTGTCGACAGACATGTTTGCGACTGGCTGGCTGGATGCGGTCTGCGATGCGCACCGGTTGCCGTTCTCAGCGGAGAGCTTCGACAACATCGTAATGTTCGATGTGCTGCATCATTTGGAGCGGCCTGCCCGATTTTTCGAAGAAGCGTCGCGTATCCTGCGTCCGGGTGGGCGTGTCGTGCTGCTGGAGCCGGGGATTACGCCGGTCAGCCGGATTTTCTATGGACTGTTTCATCACGAGCCGGTTGATATGGCGGTCGACCCTCTCGCGGACGGGCCGCTCGATCCAGCGCGCGATCCCTATGACTCAAATCAGGCAATCCCGACACTCCTGTTCGGCAATCGACGCCGACGCCGCACCTTCGAGCAACGCTTTCCGGCATTGACCGTGTCAGCAACCGAGCGCCTCGCGCTCATCGTCTATCCTTTGTCCGGAGGGTTCCGTTCTTGGAGCCTGGTGCCCGCTGCCCTGGTGCGGTCGCTGACGATGCTGGAGAACGCACTCGCACCGCTACTTGGCTGGGCGCTCTCATTCCGTATACAGATCGTTCTCGAGAAGCGGAACTAGGACAAGCTCCTAGACCGTCGTATCAACGCTGCGCGTGATGATGACTGGTTCCGACTGTGCACGCGGTTGCGTCGGGCGCGATCGTTCGTAGGCGGCAAGAGCCGATGGGAATGGTCTCGCGGCGCGCACCGTGGATGCCGATTCCTGAGCGATTTGCTGTGCGAGAAACTGCGTCGATGGCTGACTGGGCCGGCGGCGCGGATCGACAATGGGATTGAACCCGCCGGGCGACGTCGTTTTCGGTGTGGCAGGCGCCGCCAGTGGTGTGTTCCGGTTCGCGGCCAGTCGGCGGCGTTGCTGGCCGACATCCTCGCGCGGTTTGAGCGGCGTTTCCGGCCTTGGCGGTGGTGGGGGAAGGGGGAACGCGCGCTCAGCCGTCGGCGCGGTCTGCCGGGCCAGATTCCCGACAAACTCTTTCCCGACAAACTCAACGACATTCGGCGCGATGACCGTTACTTCCGCCACATCCAGCGCTCCGCGACGCCGGCGAGTTCATGGTTCCAACAGCCTGAATACATGCGGCGCCGACGCGGTTTTTCGTTAACCATAAGGATGGCTTACAAAACGCGGGTTAGCGGTTGGTTAACGCAAAAGGCATTTCACTAGAAAAAGTTTTCTGATAAATTAATTAAAATTTTATATTTCTTTCTCAGGCTCCCTTCATGAGTGACGACTCAAACATGCAAGACATTGTTCTGGCAGCGCTCGACGCATCGGGCGACGTGGCCTATTTTTGGGATAATGCCTCCGATCGCATGACCTTTTATGGCAAAACCGACGCACTTTTTGGGGCTGATGTGGTCGTTCCAGACGGCGAGTCATTTCATGCGCGCGTCAATGCGGAGGATCTGCGGCGGCGGCTGGCGCTCTTGTCCGAAGTTTCCCTAGCGAGCCGGGTATTTGATTGCGAGTACCGGGTGCGCCGTTCCGATGGCAAGCTTTGTTGGGTTCAGGACCGCGGGCGAATTTTCCCTGCGGAGAGCGGGAAGCCCGCTCGAACGACGGGGACGCTCCGCATCGTGACCGATCGCAAAGTCGCGGAAGCCGAGGAGCGGGACAGCGCCATCTACGACGCCTTGACGGGACACTACAACCGGTCGCGCCTCCGCGAGGCGCTTGACCATGCTTTATCACACGCGCAGCGCTATGCGCAGCGGGGCGGGTATATGGTGATCGGCATCGATGGCCTGTCGCAAATCACCGATGTCCATGGCAGCGATAATGCCGACCAGGTGATCGTTACGGTTGGCCGGCGTCTGGAAGACAGTGTCCGAACGACGGACGTTATCGGGCGCACCGATGATGGCTGCTTCGGCATCGTTCTCAGTCGTTGTGCAGAGGACGGATTGGCGGCAGCCGCGGATAAGATTATCGCGAAGATCGCGGCGGAGCCTATTGTGATTTCTAGCGGCTCGATACCGGTAACGGTCTCCGTCGGGGGCGTCGTGTTTCCGGACGTTGCTAAGACACCGACCGGTGCGATGAGCGACAGCGATAATGCTTATCGCGAGGCGAGTAAGCAGGGAACGGGGCAATTCTCATTGCACCAGCTTTCTGCGCATCAAGTGTCACATCGCGGTGCGCACACCATCCTTGGCGCAGCATTGCTCGATGCGCTACGCGATGACCGTATCGCGCTTGCCTATCAACCCGTTGTGCGTGCCAACGATGGCGCCACGGCCTACCACGAAACGTTGCTACGCGTCGTCGGCGAAGAGAGCGGGCCTTTCGAAGCATCTGTATTCGTGCCTGTCGCGGAGCAACTTGGCCACTCGCGGCATATCGACCGCCGTGTTCTGGAACTCGCAGTTGCAGATCTTGTGGAACACCCGGATGCCAGTCTCGCGATCAACATTTCCGCCTTCACGACGACGGACCGGTCATGGCTTCGGCTATTCGGCAGTCTTGTCAAAGGGCGACCCGAAATAGCGCGCCGTCTCATGGTGGAAATTACCGAGACAGCGGAAATCTATGATTTTGAAGATGCGGCGCGATTTGTTTCGGCCGTGCGGGATCTCGGTTGCCGCGTCGCGCTGGACGATTTCGGCGTTGGTTACACATCGTTTCGGCATCTGAAGAGTCTGCCGGTCGATGTCGTCAAGATTGACGGGTCCTTCATCCGGGGGATCGCAACGAAGCGTGAAAGCCAGGAGTTTCTCGATACGCTGCTCGGCCTGACCCATTCATTCGGGGTGGAAACGGTGGCCGAATGCGTCGAAGCGGAAGCCGACCGCGACTATCTGCTCGACCGCGGTGTGACCTATCTTCAGGGTTGGATCTATGGCCGTCCGGAGCTTGATGGCCTCGAGGAAAGCGTGCGGTCGTCATCGTCCGCCGCTTGATCCTACTTGCGGGACATTGCCTCGATTTGGGCCTGTAACGCGTCCAGCTTGCGTTCGAGAGCCGAAATCTGATCCTTGTCCTCGCCTGATTTTTCCTTTTCAGGTTCGTCCGGTGGCGCCGTTTCATTCTCTTCGCCCGGCTCGCCGCCGAATGGCGAGAACATCTGCATGGCTTTTTCGAAGACGGCCATGTTCTGCCGGCCCATTTCCTCCAACTGACCCATCGGAAATACGCTGCCCATGGAATTTCGCATATGATCGTGCATTTGTTCCTGATTGTGGGCAAAAGCCTTCATCGAATAATCGAGGTATCGCGGCAGGACCATCTGCTGCATGCTATCGCCATAGAAGCCGATGAGCTGACGCAGGAAACCGATCGGCAGTAG
>WLWY01000005.1 GCA_012103325.1 Alphaproteobacteria bacterium | reverse complement strand
TGGCCGTATCCCGTCCGCGGTGGGTTATCAGCCGACCCTGGGCACCGATATGGGCAACCTGCAGGAACGAATCACGACCACGAAAACAGGGTCTATCACGAGCGTGCAGGCAGTCTATGTGCCTGCCGATGATTTGACCGATCCGGCACCGGCCACGACCTTTTCCCACTTGGATGCAACGACGGTTCTGTCGCGGCAAATCGCGGAGCTCGGCATTTATCCCGCCGTTGATCCGCTTGATTCAACCAGCCGGATTATGGAGCCGCGCACGGTCGGCCAGGAACATTATGACACGGCGCGCGAGGTTCAGCGCGTGTTGCAGAGCTACAAGTCCCTGCAGGAAATTATCGCCATTCTGGGTATGGACGAGTTGTCCGAAGACGACAGGCAGACGGTTTCGCGCGCCCGCAAGATCCAGCGCTTCCTGTCGCAGCCTTTCTTTGTCGCAGAAGTCTTCACCGGCTCGCCAGGCAAGCTCGTCGCTCTCGAAGACACGATCAAAGGCTTCAGAGGCATTCTTGACGGCGAATATGACGATCTTCCAGAGGCCGCTTTCTATATGTGCGGCGCGATCGAGGAAGCCGTCGAAAAAGCCAAGGTCATGGCCGCGGAAGCCGCGTAGAGATTAACCGCGTCTACGGGAGCGATACAGTATGGCCGATCAGTTTGAACTCGAGCTCGTTTCGCCGGAAAGCCTGATCTTGTCGGAATCGGTTGAGATGGTCGTCGTTCCCGGAGAAGAGGGCGATTTCGGCGTGCTTGCCAATCATGCGCCCCTCATCTCGAACATCAGGCCAGGAACGCTCGCCGTGTTCGAAGGCGGTGCGGTGACGCAACGCTTTTTCCTTGCCGGCGGCTTCGCCGAGGTCACCAAGGAACGCTGCACCATCCTGGCGGAAGGCGCTGTCCGGGTCGAGAACATCGACCGTGCTGCGCTGGAGCAGGAACTCAAAGACTTGCGCGAAGATGTCAGTGCCGCGGCGAACGACAATGATCGTGCCAAGGCAATCGCGGCTTTAGAAATCGCCGAAGCGAAACTGCAATCGATGGACGCCCCGCCCTACGCTGGCGGCCATTAAAGAAGGCGCGTCTTAAGCGACGAGATTGAACAGATCGCCCGGCGACAGCACTTCAGTATTTAGGTTCAGTTCGCCCGTACCGGCCAGCCCCGTATTCAACGGGGAGCTCGCGCCACCCACGGGCTGATTAAAGCGCTTCTCTGGATCGAAAGCCGGATCGGACTGACCGATGCTTGGATCGCCGTTCTGTCCCTCGCTGCGTTTCTCGGCCTGTTCCGCCTGTGCTTCGCGTTTCTCTTTCGCGATCTCCTGGCGGGCCGCAAGAATTTGGGCATCGGCCTCGGCGGCAACCCGCCTGTCCTGACTGGAGGGACTGGCGGGCGCCAACGCCGCCTTCCTAACCAGTTCCATCTTGCGGATCGTGGCTTCCGGATTGCCCCGCACCGGGCTGGTATCGACGGACACTTCGCCACTAACCGCGTACTGCTTGCCGTCCGGGCCCTGCGTGAACGTAAGTTGAGGCGATCCGGTTACCGAACCTCCGGCCGCCGCGTGCGCTTGCTCATGCGCCCGGACTTCGCGGTCCCGCGCTTTCAGTTTCTCGATCTCCCGCTGCTCCGCCTCGGTCAAACCGTTCTCGTCGACCTTCTCGCCATCCTCATTGGTCCGCGCGCCCTCTTCAGCTTGAGCCTGCGCGGCGCCATCGCCTTCCGCTTCACCGGGCACGCTTTGCGACTGATTTTGCGTCTGGAAATCCAGCCTGGCGATCGGTGGGCCTGGCCGGGCGGCGTCGCGATTGATCTCTCCGCCACGCTGCACCGTCGAGGGGTTATCGGAATCGGACGCAAGGCTTCGGTTCGGTACGCCAACCGCACCGCCGCCGCCAATCGATAATGCTGCATTGACCTGCAATGACAACATAGGCTCTTCCGCGCCCCGCAATTAGTATGCCACCATTCTGGCGGTCTTTTTGCTTACGAATCAAGTATATACAGAGATTCCGTTCCAACTAATATTTACGAAACAAAATCTAAGATAGTTAATACATAAAATATTACTAAAAATTGAATTTACGTCAAGTAATGGTAAATTTATATTAACTATTATTAATAAATATTCTGTCACCGACTCGTTCAGCATCTAGTTATTTCGGCGCAATCTTGTCGCTAATACCAAGGAGCGATGATAGTAACCCATAGAGACAGCTTAGCGCGGTTTTCGGCAAGGAGCGTGCGGCGCGGCGATGCGGGGCATCGGAAGCCGGGCGCGACACTGTCCGAAAGCCGCGCCAAGCTGCCGTTCCGGTCGTGCATGCGGCCCGTCGGAGGGCGTCGGAACGGCTTGACGATGCCTCGCATCGCTTGCGCCGCCCCTCCTACCCGACGGACCGCATGCGCGATCTCTAGGGGTCACTATCAGCGCTCCTTGGTATAAGATGTGAAAATTCACGGATGACCTCCCTATAAACCGCCTGCTTGAACGGTGTTATCATATCCACCACGCGTTTCATCGGGACCCATTGCCAATCACTGAATTCCGGCTTATGCCGATCCAGCCGAATGTCGCTGTCTTGTCCTGCAAAACGCATCGCAAACCAGCGCTGCGTCTGCCCACGATAGCGTCCGTTCCAACTTCGTTTTGAGAAGTGCGCCGGAAGATCGTAGGAATACCAATGCGCACTTTCAGCGACGATTACAGCCTCACGAGTCCCGACCTCTTCTTCCAATTCGCGCAGCGCAGCGTCACGCGGGGATTCGCCGTCATCGATACCCCCTTGCGGCATTTGCCAATTTTCCCCCGGCGTATCAATGCGGCTGCCGACGAAGACCAAACCGTCGGCGTTCAGCAGCATGACCCCGACACAGGGGCGATAGGGACGGGAATCGGGGTCGGCAGACATAGCGCGTTTATCGAAGACTCTGTTTATTGACGACGGCGGTAATCGGCGCCAAAGCCAATCCTTTTTCATCCAGATCGCGTATCCATCGCTGTAAACGCCGAATCGTAACGGGATAGGGACGCGCCAAAGCAACGGCGACCCCTTGTGTCTTGGCGATGGTCTCCAATTCAGCCAATTTCCGGTCGATATCCGCCCGGCTTGTGATGACGTCGATCGCGCGATCGCTAATGGCTAGTGGCAGATTCAACGACTTCGCAGTCTTGGGACCGACACTAACGTTACTCTCCATACTGTCGAGGAACATCAGGCCACGGCGCTCCAGTTCCCGAAGAACGGGGCGCATTCCGCTTTGGCTGGAGGTAAAACGGTCGCCCAGATAGTTGGTCACACCGACATACCCCGTCATTCGGCTCAAGACCCAGTCGAGCCGCCGCCGGTTCTGCTCCACGTCGAGTCCCGTCAGCAGACCAAACGGCCCCGGATCGCTGCGCGGATAATCTCTGGGTTCCATGGGCAGGTTGATCAAGACCTCATGCCCGGCACCCCGCGCGGCATCGATCCACTCCTTCAACTTCTGCGCATATGGCGCGAAGGCGAGCGTTACCTCGCCGGGGAGGACACCAACAACCGATTCCGTTGCGTTGAAAGAAACCCCCAAGCCCGTCATGACGATCGCAATCCGCGGGCGCTTTTCCAGGACGTTGAAGGGGCGTGAATAGACCCGCCAGGGTTTGCGCCCATCCGTGCCGATAATCGGCAGCATGCCGATATCGCTGCGCTCCACAAGTTTGGGATCCGGATGCGGATGCAGTACGGCCGACCGCCGCTTGGCGGCCTCGGGGACGCTCGGCGTCCGTTCTTCAGAGGACCTTTCTGCACCGGCCTCACCACGCGGGGTAGCCGCATCGCGCGCGCTACGGCGCATCGGAGGCACTCGCATTGTCATCTGCGGGCGCATGGCACGGAGTTCCGCTTCAATCGACTCCGATGGAAACTGAAGCCAGACGAATACGCCAAGGAATAGCAACACCGCAAAACCGGTCGTGCCATACAGCGCATATTGCGGCAACTTCTCCTGGATATCGCTCGACTTCAGATAGTCATCATCGTTATCGTCGAACGATACATCCGCGTCCTCCGCAGCCACGCCCGCACCACCACGCCTCCAGGGAAGCTGCGGCAAAGATGGCAGTTTGAGGGAAAGACTAACCAGAACGAATACGCCCTAATTTACGGCCTGACTGCGGTACAATGAAATGCCGCGGATCAAATCGAGCGCGCGCACCAATTGATAATCGAACGGCCGCTCCGGCTTCTTCTCGACGCCGTCCGTTTTCGTCTTATCGCCGTCCTTCGATGCTTCCTTATCGGCTTTGTCGGGCTCCTCGCCCTCGTTGTTCTTGAGCGATCCACGTAGATCGGCTTCCTTTCGGCTCGGCCCCCGCCGCAGCGGTTCCACCTTGGACTGCTCGACGATGATATCCGGATCGATGCCTTTCGCCTGGATCGATCGACCTGACGGCGTGTAGTAGCGCTGCGTCGTCAGCTTCATCGCGCCACTGGCACCAAGCGGAATGATCGTTTGCACCGACCCTTTGCCAAAGCTCCGGGTACCCAAAATGATCGCCCGCTTGTGATCCTGCAGGGCACCGGCAACGATTTCGGAGGCCGATGCCGAGCCGCCATTGATCAGCACGATGACCGGCAGCCCAGCCGCCAGATCACCGGGCCGCGCATGGAAACGCTGCGCATTGTCCACGTCCCGGCCACGAGTGGACACGATTTCTCCCCGCTCGAGAAATGCATCCGACACCGCTACGGCCTGATCCAGTAGGCCGCCCGGATTGTTTCGCAAATCCACGACGAACCCCCGGATATCGTCGCCGATCTCCTCGCGCAATTTGGCGACGGATTTGGCAACACCAGCCTTGGTCTGTTCACTAAAATTTGTAATCCGAAGATAGCCAATATCGCCTTCCGAACGGGAACGAACCGACCGAATGCGGATTTTGTCCCTCGTGATCGTGATCTGCAGCGGTTTGACGTCTTTTCGACGAACAGTGAGGATAATGTCGGTACCGACCTTGCCGCGCATCTTCTCAACCGCCTGGCTCAATGTCAGACCCTGCACTGCCTTGCCATCCAGATGCGTAATCAGGTCTCCCGGTTCAATGCCCGCACGGAATGCCGGGGTATCGTCGATGGGCGACACGACTTTGACATAGCCACCTTCCATGGTGACTTCGATACCGAGACCGCCGAATTCGCCTTTGGTCTGTACCCGCATATCCTTGAAAGTCTTTTTATTCAAATAGCTTGAGTGCGGGTCGAGGCTCTGCAGCATGCCTTGAATGGCCGCCTCCACGAGTTCCTCATCGGTGGTTTCCTCGACGTAATCGGCGCGTACGCGCTCGAATACATCACCGAAAAGCTCCAACAATCGATAAATGTCCGATTTATCGGTCTTGGCGGCGGATGCCGGTGTGGCACTTACCAAGGCGACGGTCGCTAACGCCACGGCCATCGTGCTAACGATTTTTTTCATCCACGCACCCTTTGTTTTTCAGCTGTAATCCAAGGCAGCGGGTTTATCGGCTGCCCGTTGCGGCGAAGCTCAACATATAATACCGGCTTCTCTGTCTTTCGAGTAGCCATTGCACCGAGAGGCTCGCCCGCCAGCAACCATTGCCCCACCACCGCATCTATGCGCGCTAATCCGGCAAGCAGCGTATGATATCCGCCTCGGTGTTCAATGATCAAGATTTGCCCGTAGTTCCGGAACGGCCCGGCGAACACGACTTTTCCGTCGAAGGGCGCAACGACCTGCGCATCGAACCTCGTTTCAAGCCGGATACCTTTCGCGGTATTCCCGAAATTTGTCGACTCCCCGTACCGGCCAACCAATCGTCCCCGGACCGGCAGGGTCAGGGGACCACGCTCAGGAAATACGCGCAAGCCACCCGGCGGACCGCTTGGACTGTCAGGCAGCGGTGCTGGGGCGCGGGCGGTCTTTTCCTCCGGCTTTTCCGGCGGTGCGGCGGCGGCCGGCGGTTGCGATTCGGGTGCTTTCTCATCCGAATCGTTATGCAGCCGTGCCATCAGTTCGCGAAGATTGCGCGCTTTAGCCGCGAGATCCCGCATCCGCCGCGTGTTTTTGCGATAAGCCGTTTCGGTCTCGCGCCGAAGGGTACTCTTGCGGCCAAGCAATTGCCTCAGGCCCGCCCGCTCCTCGTCGAGCGCGGCGCTCGCCTGGCGCAAGCTCAATAGCTTGCTTGCGATATCTTTCTTAACCACGGACAGCGATTCGATCTCTCGCGCGAGCGTCGCCGCCCGGTCGCCAAGGCGCGGGATCGTGATACGAAGCAGCATGGCGCTCCGCACGACGTCCGTCGGTTCACCGGGAAAGAAGAGCAATGCCTGCGGCGTGTTGCGCGAAAGACGGCCCAAGGCCCCCAGCGTGCCGGCGAGCTGCTGCCGTTGCGCGGCCAATGCCTTTTCCCGCGTCTCCGCCTCTCGGACAAGTTCCGATAGCTGTCCTTCCAGCCGGGTCAGCAGCCCTTCCTTTTCTTGCGCGTTGCGTGCCGCGCCAATCAGCTCACGCCGCAGTGCCGCAGTCTCCAGCAGAAGCTTGCGGCTTTGCGCTTCGAGGACCTTCTTGCGTTCTTTCTCCTGCTCGATCTGCCGCTCAACCGACTGAAGATCCTTTTGCTTCGGCGCCGCTAACGCTGCCGCCCCTCCGCATGTCACGATCAAGAACGACAGCGCAATACCGCGGAGAAGTAGTCGGCTACTCCGCTGCACGGGCCTCACCAGTGCGTTTGATCAGCGATCGTCCCGTCATATCAGAGGGCTGTTCGATGCCAAGCAAGTCGAGCAAGGTCGGTGCGATATCGGCAAGCTGCCCATTTTCTAAGCCGGTCGCCCGAATCACTTCTCCGACAAGGAGCAACGGCACCGGGTTCATCGTATGCGCAGTATGCGCCTGCCCCGTGGCCGTGTCGGTCATCATCTCCGCGTTGCCGTGGTCAGCGGTCACGATCATCATCCCCCCGGCACGACGCACCGCCACTTCAAGCCGGCCGAGACAGGTGTCGACGGTCTCTACCGCGCGAACCGCCGCATCGAGAACACCGGTATGTCCGACCATGTCGGTATTGGCATAATTGACGATAATCAGATCGTAGACACCGCCTTCGATCTCCGCGACGAGACGATCGGTAAGCTCGGGTGCGGACATCTCGGGCTGTAGATCGTACGTCGCAACCTTTGGCGAAGGAATGAGAACACGGTCCTCACCAGGAAACGGGCGCTCTTCCCCACCATTGAAGAAAAACGTCACATGTGCGTATTTCTCGGTTTCGGCGATGCGAAGCTGGCGCAGATTCGCCGCCGCAACCACACTGCCCAGTACATTGTCGATGTGCTGCGGCGGAAACAGCGTCTCCAGAAAGCCGTCCAATTCTTCCGAATAGGAAGTCATACCCAGCGCCGCGGCAAATTGAACACGCTTCTGCTCCGGAAACTCCGCAAAGGTAGGGTCGAGAAGTGCGGTAAGAATTTCGCGGATCCGATCGGCACGGAAATTCGCGACCAAAAGACCATCGCCATCCTTCATGCCCGCGTAATCGCCGATCGCGGTTGGCTGCACGAATTCATCCGATTCGCCGCGTTCGTAGGAGACCGCTATCGCGGCTTGCGCATCGGGTGCCTTCGCACCCTGCGCTGAGACCATCGCATCGTAGGCAGTACTCACCCGGTCCCATCGCTTGTCCCGGTCCAGGGCATAGTAGCGGCCGATTACGGTGCCTATCCGGGCGCGAGGGGCGGTTTGCTGGAAATTCTGCATATACTCAAGCGCACTTTTCGGCGGCGTATCGCGGCCGTCCAGGAAGGCGTGAACGACCACGTCCACGCCTTCGTCTGCCAGGATATTGGCCAGGTGAGCGATATGGTCCTGATGGGAATGCACACCACCAGGCGACATCAGCCCCATGAGGTGTGCTGAGCCGCCGGACGCCTTCATCGCCTTAACGAAATGCCGAAGCGACGGGATTTTCGCGACCATGCTCTCCGCAATCGCAGTGTCGATGCGTGGCAAGTCCTGCAACACGGGACGTCCGGCGCCGAGGTTCATGTGGCCGACTTCCGAGTTCCCCATCTGTCCCGCGGGCAACCCGACATGTTCTTCCGAAGCGTCGAGCTGGGCGTAGGGGTAATCCATGGCAAAACGGTCCCAGACCGGCGTATTCGCGAGCGCAATCGCGTTATTGTCGCGATCAGCACGCTCCCCCCACCCATCGAGGACACAAAGAACAACAGGCCGTGGTGAATTCATCGCAAATTCCGAGTCCGAAAGTACGGGATATATAGGCGAAAACTGGCCGTTCGGATAGAGCCGATCAAATCCCGCGCCTATTAAGAATTCGTGCAGATTTTCACTATTTCTAGCAGTTAGAATATATCCCGAGTTTCTCTCGATCTTCGGCTAAGAGCTTCTAATCCCGGTGATAAGGGTGCCCGGCAAGGATCTGCTGGGACCGGTAGATTTGTTCCGCCAGCATGCCGCGCACCAACAGATGCGGCCATGTCAGCCGGCCAAGGGACAAAATCAGATCAGCCCGCCTGCGAACCGCATCGTCCAAGCCATCGGCCCCGCCGATCAGGAATGCAACGCAGGATCTACCATCGTCACGCCACTGGCCAATCCGTGAAGCCAGCGCGCGGCTCGACAGGGTTTTGCCGGCTTCGTCCAAGGCGATGACGACCGTATCGTCCGGCACCGCGCGCAAAAGCAGCGCCGCTTCCGCCGCCCGGCGTTGTTCCGGCGGCAGACGCTTACGTTCCTCTACTTCGATGAGATCGAGAGGCCAGCGTACCAGCCGTACATATTCTTCGAAAACAGCCCGCGCCGGACTTTTCCGGGCCCGGCCAACCGCGCAGATCAGAATACGCAACGATTACGCGGTAGATACCGCGGCGGAGGTCTCCGGCATATCGGGCAAGTTATGGCTCCACAGCTTTTCCAGCTTGTAGAATTCGCGAACTTCCGGCCGGAACAGATGGATGACAACATCACCTGCGTCCACCAGCACCCAATCGCTTCGCGAGCGGCCTTCCACCTTGGCGCCCCGCAGACCATTTTTTCGAAACAATTCAAGAAGATGGTCGGTCATCGCACCGACCTGACGGGTCGATTGCCCGGATGCGACCACCATATAATCCGCGATGCTCGATTTTCCGGACAAATCAATGACAACAATATCCCCAGCCTTATCATCTTCGAGTTGCTCCTGGATTAGTGACAGGAGCGTTTCAGGGGACAATGTCGTCTGGATATCAATGGCTATAGCTTGTTCCTCATTGGTTGGTTAATGGCACTCTGCTCTATTATAGCAACATATACATAAAGTTACATTGGCACACCGGGCTTTCCCGTCAAGCTCTCCAGTCGAATTTCCGTTGCCGAAGCCGGATGCAGCTGGGTGTGAAGGAATACCCAGGCTGGCGGTTTCCGGTCAGCCAGCAGCGCCGCCGCCCGGTCCGGCAGACGGTTTCGCGCATAACGCCGCGCCGCCGCGCCAGCCAGGGCGTGCGCCGAGTAGGTCGGACGAGCAAATACGGCGATCGGCACCATCTCGAAAATATTGGTCCAATCGCGCCATTTCGGCATCTGGCTGAGGTTGTCGGCACCGATTATCCAGACAAAACGGTCGCGCCTATGCCGGCGCGACAACGCGCGCAGCGTATCAATGGTGTACCGGGTCCCAAGCCGCACCTCGATATCGGAGACATGGATTCGCGGATGCCGCGCTATGCGTTCCGCGCCCGCAAAACGTTCGTCGAACGCTGCCATGCCGTCTTCCGGTTTCAAGGGGTTCTGCGGCGAGACCAGCCACCAGACGACGTCGAGCCCCAAACGCTGCAGCGCTAACAAGCTAATATGACGATGGCCCTCATGCGCGGGGTTAAAGGACCCCCCAAGCAAACCAATCCGCAAACCTTTCATCGGGTGTCTATCAAGGGCGGGTCTGACCCCCGCCGCGCACGATGTATTTGTAGCTGGTCAGCTGATCGGCACCGACCGGACCGCGTGCATGCAATTTTCCCGTCGAGATACCGATTTCCGCCCCCATACCGAATTCGCCGCCGTCGGCAAACTGAGTCGATGCGTTGTGCATGACGATGCCGCTATCGACGCCGGAGAGGAAGGCCTCGGCAGCTTCCGCATCATCGGTGACGATTGTGTCCGTATGATTCGTGCCATGGCGATTCACATGCGCGACGGCCTCCTTAACGCCGTCGACGACTTTTACCGAGATAATCGCGTCGAGGTATTCGGTCTCCCAGTCCGCCTCTGTCGCCGGTGTAATACGGCCATCGATCTGCTGCGAGACCGCGTCGCCACGGATTTTGCACTGCGCTTCGACGAGGTCGTCCACAATGCCGGGGAGCTGCGCGTCCGCCTGGGATCGGTCAATCAACAAGGTTTCCGCCGCGCCGCAAATACCAGTCCGCCGCATTTTGGCATTGAGTACGATTTCACGGGCCATTTTCGGATCCGCGGCACGATCGACATAGACATGGCAAATGCCCTCGAGATGAGCAATGACCGGGATGGTCGACTCGTTCATAACCCGTTCGATCAGGCTCCGTCCGCCCCGAGGTACGATGATATCGATAAGGTCATGTTGCCGCAGCATCTCCCCGACGGCCGCCCTGTCGCGAGTCTGCACGAGTTGGATCCCATCAGCCGGCAGTCCAGCGCGCGTCAGTCCCTCGCGCAAGCACTCCGCGATTGCGCTGGAAGAATGCAGGCTGTCGGAACCGCCACGAAGGATCGCCGCATTTCCCGATTTGAGGCAGAGGCCTCCCGCATCCGCCGTAACATTGGGCCGCGACTCGTAGATGATGCCAATGACGCCGAGCGGGACGCTGACACGCGATATCTTCAAGCCGTTCGGGCGCGTCCATTCGTCCAGCAGGCGGCCTACCGGATCCGGCCGTTCGGCGACATCTTCCAAACCCGCTGCCATGGCCTCGACCCGGTCCGGCGTCAATTTCAAACGATCCTTGAATGCCGCGGTCAGGTTCCGCGCTTCCGCCGCCATCATATCCTTTTCATTCGCCTCGAGGATGGCGTCGGACTGTGCCCGGATCGTATCCGCAGCCGCGCGCAACGCGTTCGCTTTGGTCGCCGTGTCCGCCAAGGCTAAGGCCCTGCTGGCACCCTTCGCGGCCTCCGCGGTCCGACGCATCTCGGCGGCGATCGTGTCGTCCCCTTTAAGGACTGTAGCGGCAGTCATGTTGCGTTCCTTTCAATCCAGGACGAGATCGTCGCGGTGAATAACCTCGTCGCGCCCACGATAGCCTAGAATATTTTCGATTTCACTGCTCTTGTGCCCGGCGATGCTGGTGGCATCCTGGCTCGAATAGGCACAAAGCCCGCGCCCCAGCTCACAGCCATCCAATGCCCGAACTGTCACCAGGTCGCCCCGTTCGAATCGGCCCGCCACCTGCGAGATGCCAGCGGGCAACAGACTACGGCCGTTGCGCAATGCCTTGCCGGCCCCATCGTCGACCGTCAGGACGCCCTTCGGCTTCAACGATCCGGCAATCCATCGCTTCCGCGCGGTGCGTGGCGTCGCCCCGGAGACGAACCAGGTCGACTGCGACCCGCCGATCAGTGCCTGCAGCGGGTTTGAGGAGCGGCCATCGGCGACTGCCATATGGCAGCCGCCGGCCAAGGCGATCTTTGCGGCCTGAAGCTTGGTCACCATGCCACCGGAGGCATAACCAGTGGCCGCGGCACCCGCCATCGCCTCGATCTCCGGCGTCACAACCGAGACTTCGGGAATATGGACCGCGTTGTCGTTCAAACGCGGGTCGGAATTATAAAGGCCATCGATATCGGACAGCAGCACCAGCGCATCGGCGCCGGTCATGACCGCCACGCGCGCCGCGAGCCGATCATTGTCTCCGAAACGGATTTCCGAGGTTGCGACCGTATCGTTCTCATTGATGACCGGTACGGCCCTCAGATCGAGGAGTTGCTGCAGTGTCGCTCGCGCATTGAGGTGACGGCGGCGTTCTTCCGTATCGTCCAACGTCAGCAGAATCTGGGCAACCGTAATTCCGTGTCCCAGCAACGCATCCTGGAAGGCGTGGGCGAGCCGAATTTGTCCGGTTGCCGCAGCTGCCTGCTTTTCTTCGAGCCTCAGATCGCCATGCGAAAGGCCCAGGTGCCGGCGCCCGACTGCGATTGCACCCGAGGAAACGATCAGAACCTCTTGTCCTTTTTCCCTGAGCGCTGCCACATCTGCCGCGAGCGACTGCAACCATTCGGTCCGAATCAAACCGGTGGCATTTTCGACAAGCAAGGCGGAACCAATCTTAATCACCAACCGCCGGGCATCATTGAGCCGAACCGACACCGCCTTACCCCCTAAGGTGTCCAGCTGTCGGACGCCGCCTCGACTTCCGCTTCCGCGAGTACAGGGCGACGCGACGCGCGCTCCTTGCCGATGAGAGGCAGCAGCACCCGGAGTATTGCCTGAACGCCGCGCCCCGACACGCCGGAAAGCGGCATTACGGGCCTATCGATTGCGGCGCGTAGCGCAGCCGCTTTCTCTTCCACAGCCTCGTGACTAAGCGAGTCGCACTTGTTTAGGCCGATAATCTCGATCTTATCAGGCAATCCCGCGCCATAGGCGTCAAGTTCCGCGCGGACCGTGCGATAGGCGTCAACGACATCGTCCGCCGTGCCGTCGATCAAATGGAGCAGCACGCCGCAGCGCTCGACATGACCGAGAAACCGGTCGCCGAGGCCGTGACCTTCATGCGCGCCCTCTATCAACCCCGGAATATCGGCCAGCACAAATTCCTCACCGTCGACCGCAGCGACACCGAGGTTGGGGTGCAAGGTGGTGAATGGATAGCCGGCGATCTTGGGCCGCGCGCGCGTCGTCGCCGCCAAGAAGGTGGACTTGCCGGCATTCGGCAGCCCCACGAGACCTGCGTCCGCAATTAGCTTGAGGCGCAACCAAACCCAGAACTCTTCACCCGGGAAACCAGGGTCCGAGCGTCGCGGCGCCCGATTCGTCGCCGATTTGTAGTGCAAATTTCCAAATCCGCGGTCGCCGCCGCGCGCCAGCAGGATTTGCTGTCCCGGTTCCACCAGATCGGCAATCACAGACTCTTTATCTTCGGTCAATATTTGAGTACCGACCGGCAATTTCAGTATCGTCGATTGGCCCGCCGCCCCGGTCCGCTGCTTACCCATGCCTGGGCGACCGTTCTGCGCCTTGAAGTGCTGCTGATAGCGGTAGTCGATCAGTGTGTTCAAATGCTCAACGGCTTCCGCAATGACATCACCACCTCGGCCGCCATCGCCGCCGTCCGGTCCACCGAATTCAATATACTTCTCGCGACGGAAAGACACACAGCCGCCGCCGCCGTCGCCACTCTTAATGAACACTTTGGCCTGGTCGAGAAATTTCATCGCCCGCTACCAACCATTACCGCCCGAAGCCCGGGCGCAAAGAAAAAGGGGAATGGCCAACCATTCCCCCGGAAAAACGCGCAAACGCCGGGACGTCCTACGCCGGCGGCACCACGGACACACGGGTGCGGCTTCGCGTCTTATGAAACTTTACTTGTCCTTCGGTCAGGGCGAAGAGCGTATGGTCTCTGCCCATACCCACATTGTCACCGGGATGTACCTTCGTGCCGCGCTGCCGCATGATGATATTTCCGGGAATAACCGCTTCGCCACCGTATTTCTTGACGCCGAGCCGGCGTCCTGCCGTATCGCGGCCGTTGCGAGAACTGCCGCCTGCCTTTTTATGAGCCATCTCGCTTACTCCTCGTTTTTCGCTGCGGGCGCCGGCTTCTCTTTTGCAGCGCCTTCATCAGCTTTCTTTGCAGCCGGTTTCTTCTTTGCCGCGGCTTTGGGCTTTTTCGCACCGTCGTCGGCTTTCTTCGCCGCGGGCTTTTTCTTCGCCGCTGCCTTCGGCTTTTCCGTGTCGTCGTCCGACTTCTTCGCCGTACTCTTCTTGGCTGCCTTTTTCTTACCGTCCGTCAGGATATCGGTAATCCGCAATACTGTCACTTCCTGGCGGTGGCCGTTCTTCCGGCGATAATTTTTGCGGCGTTTCTTCTTGAAAACGATGATCTTTTCGTCGCGGGTCTGCTCGACAACCTCGGCGGCCACCTGGGCCCCCTCGACCAGCGGCGCGCCAACGGTCTGCCCCTTGTCGTCACCGACCAAAAGAACGTCGCCGATATCGATCGACGATCCCGGCTCGCCTGCCAGTTTCTCGACGGTAATAACGTCGTCTTTGGCGACTTTGTACTGCTTGCCGCCGGTTTTTATGACTGCATACATTTTGTATCTTCCCGTCCCCCGCCATACCGGGGTCCATACATAAGAGGGCCCTGCAGAGCCCACTCGAAAAAGCGGGGCGCACTATACCTCTGCGTAACCGCAAGTCAATGGTTTTGCCGTGCCGGCGCCGGGCTCAATCTTTGCCGCGATGAAGCGCACGAAACCGCACGATTGCGCCATCGAGGTCGAATTCCGCCTCAATCCGTCGTCGAGCGGCGCGGCCTTGCTCACAACGGTCCGACGACTGAAAAAAATCGCCTATCGCGGCCCCTAAAGCGACTGGGTCCCGCGGCGGTACCACCGTGCCGGTCGCGCCCACAATGCGCCGAGCATCGCCCACATCCGTCGCAACCACGGGCAGACCGCAGGCCATGCCTTCCGCAATGGCATTCGAGAACCCTTCGCCATAGGCCGAGGCCGAAACGAGGAGATCCGCCGCTGCCAGCACGCGCGGCACGTCGTCGCAGCGGCCCAACCGAACGAGACCCGGCCGATCCGGCAACCGTTCCGTCCCCTCACCCATGACAATCGCCGTCACATCCGGCAGCCGATCGAGCGCCGCCAGCAACGTCGAGTAATCCTTCATCGGATCGACCCGGGCGACTACGGCCAGAACCGGAGCATCCGCCGCGATGCCATGTATCCTGCGGACCTCCACCCGAGCCTCGCTATCCGGCTTAAAACGCACCGTATCGATGCCATTATCGATGAGGATGAACCGCCGTGGCCGGTAACCCAAGGCCTCATGCACCGCGATCCCGGCCTCCGAATTGCAGGTCACCGCATCCGGCCACCGTGACAGACGGGCGCCGGCCTTCACGACCAAGCGAAAACGCGGGCCATAGCCGTCCAGATCCATATCGGAACACCGGATGCCCCAATAGTGAGTCGTACGGGCACGCCGTCCCGATACGGCAAGCGCAGCCGTCGACGCTAGGTTCGCGTGGTACATCCAGCTTTGAACAACAGTCGGTTGGTGTCGCCGGATCAATCCGGCAAGCTTCATCACCCCGCCAATCCCTGGCCTGCCGCGGACCATCGCCAGGTCGAGCACCGGAACGCCGGCCGCAGTTAGCCGATCGGCAATCAAACCACCGGACGTCAAGCTGACAACGATGGGTGGTGCGCCGGACGCCGCCTCCGCAATTGCCAGTGTCGCCAGCATGGTTTCCGCCCCGCCAACGTCCAACCCCGTTATAACGTGCATGACGTTCCCGCGCGGCGCAGAGCTCAACGAAAAATCCTCTCTGCGTCGAGGTCTAATGGCGGCGATTTGCGGGAAAGAAAGGACATTGCGACGGGTTCTAGTCTCATCGGAGCGGAAGTTTAGCATGCCAGCGCATTAAGTACCGCCATGGTTTTCCGCACGGCTTGCAGCGCTCCGTGGTTTTCATTAGTTTCCCGCCCGACCCGTCCAATGGACGTATCGCGGAGAGATGCCGGAGTGGTCGAACGGGGCGGTCTCGAAAACCGTTGTGCCTTTGCGGGTACCCAGGGTTCGAATCCCTGTCTCTCCGCCAGATTTCAAGGGATCGCGCACCCTTCGCATTCAGGGAACGCCGGCGGCATTTACCGATGCCCAAATCAGGACCCATCGATATCCCAACCATAGGTAAAATCCGGGTCGTTGTCGGTCGAGTTTCCCTTATCGCCGTAATAGTAGTCGCGAAGGTTGTCCCAAAGCAGGCGCTGTGAATGATCCGGGTCGCTACTGCCTTCACA
This sequence comes from Alphaproteobacteria bacterium, assembly GCA_012103325.1. Taxonomy (GTDB): domain Bacteria; phylum Pseudomonadota; class Alphaproteobacteria; order UBA8366. The sequence goes on along the minus strand of WLWY01000005.1, from coordinate 511,213 downwards.
AGCGGAAACAACAAGCCCAATAGCGATAAAAATTTCGAGCATGTGCATGTTTGGCATTCCTACGAAATCAATCGTCCAGCGTTCCCGACAGCCGTTCCACCGCATCGGCATAATCTTCCATGAAATCGTAGACGACCGAACGGGTTGATTGCTCGGTATTCATGAGCCCCACGGCCTGGCCCACATAATAGGTCGCCAACGCTTTGGCGCCGTCGTGACCGCTCTCTGCCAGTTTGTCGATCTTCGCCATTGCCGGTTTGCTGAGAACCATCTGCAACGGCATCGGTAAGGGATCCGGCGCCTGCGGCGCACCCCATGCGTCCGTCCAAGCCGACTGAAGCTGCCGAGTCGGCTTGCCGGTCCGGCTGCGCGAACGCACGGTATTGCGTGAATGCGCTGCCAGCATTTTCTCCTTCACGGTGGGCGTCGTCTCCGCTTCCGCCGTGGTGAGCCAGACCGAACCCGTCCATGCACCGGCCGCCCCCATCGCCATACATGCGGCCATTTGGCGTCCCGTGGCAATCCCGCCGGCGGCGAGCACCTCAATATCCGGATAGGCCTCGACCGCGCGCAACACTTCGGGCACCAGGACCAAGGTCGAGACCTCGCCGCAATGTCCGCCTGCCTCGGTGCCGGAAACGACAAGAATATCGACGCCGGCCTCGGCATGTTTAATCGCATGTTCCTTCGCACCGGTCAGCGCCCCGACGAATACGCCGTTCGTCCGCGCGCGGTCCATCATGGCCGCCGGCGGCACGCCCAGCGCGTTCACGATGAGCTTGATCGGATGCGCGAAGGCGACATCCAAGACTTTCGCCGCTCCCGCTTCACGCAACCTGTTGCCGAAATTTTCGTCCAGCTTGTCGTTCCACAGATCCGTAACGTCGAGGCCATTTCGCTCGAGAAGGTCCGTCACATATCGGCGGTGTTCGGGGGGAATCCGAGCTTCCAGTTCCGCTATGGAAATCGCCGTATCCTTGCTGTCCATCTTGTTGGGAATGAGAAGATCGACGCCGTACGGCTTACCCTTCACCTGATCATCGATCCAGCTAAGTTCGATCTCCAAGCTCTCGGGCGTGTGCCCAACCGCCCCCAGAACGCCAAAGCCGCCGGCATTGGTGACCTCCGCAACGACATCGCGGCAATGGCTGAACGCGAATAGCGGAAACTCGATTCCCAGCTTGTCACATAGCGCCGATTTCATCTCATACCTCATTCTGACTGCAATGAATTGATCTCGATCAATTCGCGGTATCGAGCCTGCATCTATTCTCCACGAAGTCAATTTACGGAACATCGGGATCAGCCGATGAGCAGAGGGTGCGACAGATGGATGGCGAACGGCTTCGCGGGCGCGAAGGAATCGGTTGTTGAGATTGTGGAAGCCTTTGATCAGGCACCCTCTCGCCAGTCTTTCTGCCGTGTTCCTGGCAGGCATGGTTTTCTGGGGGGCCTTCAACTGGAGCCTGGAACTCACCAACACCGAGACATTCTGCATCTCCTGCCACGCGATGCGGAGCTATGTCTATGCGGAATATCGGGAAACCGGTCACTACAACAATCGCACCGGCGTGCGGGCGTCTTGTCCGGACTGCCACGTTCCCAAAGAATGGGTCCACAAGGTCGTACGCAAAGTGCGCGCCACCAACGAGCTGTTCCACTGGTTGAAGGGCTCGATCGATTCTCGAGCAGATTTCGAGGCGAAGCGGCCCGTCCTCGCGCGCGACGTCTGGGCCAGCATGGAGGCAACGGATTCGCGCGAGTGCCGAAACTGCCATGGCATCGAATTCATGAACGCCGCGGCACAGCCCGCCAAGGCCCGCATCATGCACACGCTTGCCAAAACATGGGGCGAGACCTGTATCGATTGCCACAAAGGTATCGCGCATCGGCTGCCGCGAGGATTCGACGAAAACCTGCTCATGGACAGGCTGCATGAGCGGATGGAGACCGAAAAAATAGCCTGCCGGCAATGCCATACGGACATGGCCGGGCCTCCCAAAGGACAAGGTTGGTAGAGATCGGGAAATGACGATTCGGAGGAGACGATGGTCGCTTACAAACGCATAATTTACGGTCTGGCCGGGCTCGGTTGGCTGACATATGCCGGTGCCGTAACGGCACAAACGGCGGATGACGCGATGCTGAAATTGGGCAAGGTGCAGTTCGATGAGAATTGCGCCGCCTGTCATCAGGAAGACGCCATTGGCAAGCCCGGCATCGCACCGTCGCTGACCAATCCAGAACTGCTCAGTATTTCTTCCGATGATTATTTCATGAGCACCATCCGCGACGGGCGCGCCGACACCAGCATGATGCCCTTTGCGCCTCTTGGCCGGAAGAACGTCCGGGCGATCGTCAGCTATCTCCGCGCCCATGCAAAGGGGCCGAACCGGGCCAAGGAAGTCGATGCACAGCCTGAAGCGCACGGCGATCCCCGCCTCGGCAAGCAGTGGTACGACAACATCTGCTCCACCTGCCATGGCCTCAGCGGCGACGGCTACGAGGCGGGCGGCACCGGCACGGCAATCGGCCTGCCCGGCTTTTTGAACAAGGTTTCGGACGGCTTCATTCGCGAGACCATCAAGAAAGGCCGCTCCAATACCCGGATGCTCGCCTTCCAGGGACCAACCGGGCTCGCCAATCTTTCCGACCAGGAAATCGACGACATCATCGTCTATCTCCGCAGCCTACCGAAGGAATAGGAGACAATTCCATGAAACGCATCAAGAAACACCTATCGCGCCGGGATTTTGTGAAAACCAGCGCGTTCGTCTCCGCCTCCGCCGCCGGAGCAGGACTCATGGTCGGTGCGAATCCAGAGCTGGAAATCGCCTCCGCCGAGGCAGCGGAAACCGAAGAAAACCGGACGACGGCAATCGCGCAATGCCCGTATTGCGGCGTCGGCTGCGGCACGATCATCCAGGCTGAGAACGGCAAAATCGTATCCATGCGGCCCGACAAGGACCATCCGACCAATTACGGGCTGCAATGCATCAAAGGCCTGACCGCGGCGGAGCCGATGTATGTCGACCGCATGGAAGGCGATTCATACGTGCGCAAGGATGTCTGGGCGGAATGGAACAAGCCCGGACATGGCGACATGGATTATGTCTCCAAGACAAAGGGGTCATTCGACGAGGAACATTTCACCCGGGTGTCGTACGAAGAGGCCTCGGAACTGGTGGATCACAAGATTGCCCATTTCGCGCAGAAATATGGTGGCAATTCCATCGGCCTCTACGGCTCCGGCCAGCTCACCATGGAAGGGCAGTATCTCGAAAACCTGTTCATGAAGGGTGTACTCGGCTCGAACACCATCGAAGCCAACGCGCGCATGTGCATGACGTCCGCAGTCACCGGTTATTTCGCGACGCTCGGATCGGACACGCCGCCGCTGGCCTACGAAGACATCGAACTCAGCGACATGATCATGCATTTCGGCCACAACGCACGGGAGTCGCATCCGATCATCTTCTGGCGTGCCGCCGACCACAAGAAGAAAAAGGATATTCCGACGGTTATCGTCGATCCGCGCCGTACCGGCACGGTGATGGGCTATGAGGATATCAACCCAAAGAACACCGTCCACGTTCCCGTCCTCAATGGCGATATCAGCTTCCTGAACGCCATCGCTCACGTCCTGTTGAAAGAGCATAAGGACGTCATCGACTGGGATTTCGTGAAAGAACACGCTACCGGTTGGAAGGAATATACCGACGGCGTGCTCAACGATTACAGCCCCGAGCAGGTGCAGGACCGGATGGGCGGGCCCAATCACGACGTCTCCCCGGCGCTGATCCGCCGAGTGGCCGGCATGTTCGCCGATGCCACCCGCAAGCGTCTCGCCCGCGCCAAGGGCAAGCAGACGGGTGGCTATGGCGGTGTCATCATCATGTGGGGCATCGGCTATAACCAGCACATCCACGGCCAGCACAACGTCATCGCAATCGTCAATCTGCTGACCCTGACGGGGAACCTGGCTAAGCCCGGCTGCGGCCCATTCTCGATGACCGGACAGCCCAACGCCATGGGCGAACGTTTTACCGGCGGGCTCACCGGACGGCTGCCGTTCAACATGCCGCTGAATGACAAAAAGCACCGGCAGAAGATGGCCAAGGCATGGCGTGTGCCCGAGAAGAATCTGATCAACGCCATGAACTCAAAAAATCCGGGCTACGCCGTGGGGATGATGGAGCGCGCCCTCAAAGACGAGGTCAAGGCGTTCTTCTTTGTCTACGCGACGCACATCGATCTGCCAGACGTGTACAATTTGGTGCGGCCAGCGATCTCCAAGACCTTCAATGTCGTCCAGGAAATCTATCGCCACGCGCCCAACAACCTCTATGCGGACGTGATCTTCCCAGCCGCGACCTGGGGCGAAGTGGAAGGCGTCTACATTTCCTCGGAGCGGCGGATCAATTTGTGCCAGAAGGCCGCCGAGCCGCCTCAAGGTTGCCGGCCGGATCTGGACATGGTGATCGACAAGGCCAAGGGCATCGGCAAGCTCCTGGGGCTCGATATGGACAAGGTCCTGCCCTACCAACGCAAGGAGGACGGCTTCTACGCAGCCGAGGAAATTTTCCGCGATGTGATCATAGCGTCGGAGGGAACCGACACCGACCTCACCGGCATTTTGGAAGTGGAGAAGCTCGACAAGCTATCACCCTATGAGCAGCTTGAGGAGTTGCGCGGCATTCAGTGGCCGGCGCCGAGCTACGAGTCGGCGCAGAATGGCGGCACCAAGCGGCGCTACATGCTGCAGGAAGGTGATTGGGCGAACAAACCCTACGGCTATTTCCGCACCAAGGACGGCAAGGTGCACATGAAGCTAGTCCATCAGGATTATTCCGACCGTGAGGCCGTGACGAAGAAATTGATGGCGTTCGGTACGGAAAAGGACCTGTACACCATCGACCATATGGACCTGATCCATGAGGCGCGGGACAAGGGTCTGACTCCGGATATGCCGGACGAGGAACATCGCGGCAAATCTTGGGACAAAGTGCCCGAAGACAAATTCCCGTACTGGTTCGGCCTCGGCGTCGTGTACGAGCATTTTCACACCGCCAAATCCAGCCGCAGCCCAACGACACGCCGGCTGGTGCCGGAAATGTATGTCGAGATACATCCAGAGGACGCCAAGGATCTTGGTGTCAAGGATGGCGACAAACTGCGTGTGGTGACCCGTCGCGGCTCCCTGGAAGCGCGGGCCCAAGTCGGCACCAACAGCCTCGTCAAACCGGCCCGCAACAACGTGCCGCGCGGCTACATGTTTGGGCCTTGGAACCTCTCGGTCGCCGATAGCGCCGACCCAAAGAAAAACAAGTGGCTGGCCAATGGCGTAACGAGCCGGATTTGGGATCCTGTATCGGGACAGGTCGACTTCAAGAAGAGCGCTTGCCGGATCGAGAAAGTCTAACGAGCAAAATACACAGGCTTGGACAGCGGATGAAACGCAGGAGCTTTTTCAAGGTGTTGGGCGCAGGCGCCGCGGCGGCAGTGTCGTCAGAGCCCACTCGGGCTGCGGCGAACCGGCCGTCGCTACGCTACCTGCGGCCGCCCTGCGCTTTGGAGGAAGAAGAATTCCTCGCCCACTGTATCAATTGCGGGCAGTGCGGCGAGGCCTGCCCCAATCGCTGCATTAAGTATTTCAGCCTCGAAAACGGTTTGGCCTCGATCGACACGCCCTATATCACGCCGCGCGAAAAGGCCTGCATCCTGTGCATGAAATGCGGCGATGTCTGCCCGACTGGCGCCATCCAGCCGGTTCCGCGCGAGGCCGAGGCAATCATGGAAAACGTCAAAATGGGCCACGCGGAAGTCGATGAAAGCCTCTGCCTGTCCTATCAGGGCAAAACCTGCGGCGTGTGCTATCGGGCGTGCCCGCTGCCGGATGTCGCGATCCGCGTCGGGCGTCTGGAGCAGCCTCACGTCCTCGAAAATTGCGTCGGCTGCGGGCTTTGCGAGCGGTCGTGTATCCAGATGCCGCACGCGATCCGCATTGTCCCGAGTCACGGATGATTGGCGGAGAACGGTATATGAAACCTTTCTTCCTCTGGCGCCATCTGAACAAGCTGCGCTGGGTCAGTCTGAGTGTCGTGTTCGCGATGCTCGTGCTGTTGCCCTACATCCACGTCTATCAAACCTACGTCGCCGCCCACGCCTACGACCTGCTGGCACCGTCGGAACAGCGGGTATTCGACGTTATGGAGACGCTGACCCAACCGTTTACCAACGACCCGGCTGAAGATTTAGACGCGATCAAGGGCAATACCTGGTCGGGAACCTTCTGGGGGTTGAAGCTATCGGACCCGCTCGCCGCGCTGGGCCAAATGGCGGCGGGATTGACCCTTTATTGGCCGTTTCTGCTCACAGCACTCATCCCAATCGGCTTGAGCGTCGTTTTCGGCCGCTTCTTCTGTGGCTGGATCTGCCCCGCAACCTTTATTTACGAACTGAATTCCAACCTTGCGTCATGGCTGCGCTGGGCCGGTCTGAAAGTTGGCAACCGTCGGCTGGACAAGCGCATCAAATACGGCGTCCTGGCCATCGGTATAGTTCTCTCGGCGGCAACCGGTTCAGTCCTCGTCGCAGCGATCTACCCGCCCGCCATCATTGGGCGCGAACTTTATTACATGATCGGGATCGGCGGTTTCGGAGCGGGCGCGATGTTCTTCCTCGGCACCCTGCTGTTCGACCTGCTTGTCGCGCGGCGCGGGTTCTGCCGCTATTTGTGTCCCGGCGGCGCGCTCTATTCACTGCTCGGCCGCTACCGGCTCTTCCGGATCCGGCGGATTGTCGAGACGTGCAACGATTGTGCGAAATGCAATGCGGTCTGCGAATTCGATCTCGATCCGTTGCGCGATGGTTTCGGTCAGGAGTGCAACAACTGCACGGCCTGCATCGCCGTCTGCCCAACCGATGCGCTGACCTTCGCGGTCAGGATCACCGATTACCCCGCGCAGGGGCCGGGCCATCTCGGCCGCCGGTATCGTGGCGAACATGAGGACGTGGCCGGACACGAGGAGGCCGCCTGATGAAACGGCGCAGCGCCCTGCAAGGTCTCATCGCATATGCGGCGATACTCGCAGCGGGCGCGCTGCCCTATGGCATATCCGCACTGCTGGCGCCCAGGCACGCCGCGGCGAAACGCAATTATCTGCGACCGCCCGGCGCGCTAAAGGACGATACGGCGTTTATTACCGCCTGTATCGGCTGCGGGCTGTGCGGCGAGGTCTGCCCGCCGCGCTGCATCCTCTTCCACAGCCGGGACGGCGGTGCGAAGGTCAACACGCCGTACATCGATCCCGAACAGAAAGGCTGCATCCTGTGTAACAAATGCATGGAAGCTTGCCCGACCGAAGCGCTCACCATCGTTCCCCGGAACGAGATCGATATGGGAATCGCGGAGATCGATCAGACCGCCTGCTTCCCCTGGGTCGACCGAGGAATTTGTGGCGCCTGTGTCAGCGTCTGTCCCCTCGGCGACAAGGCAATCGGTTTCAAGATGTGGAATCAGTATCGCCCGATCATCAAGCGAGGCTGCGTCGGCTGCGGGCTCTGTGTCGAGGTATGCCCGCATCCAAGCTTGCCGATCTGGGTCGTCGAACGCCCGCAACAATTCACTGACAACGCGAAGGGTAGAGCATGAACAGATTAATGCCCAAGCTCCTATGCGCCACGCTGGTAACGGTCCTGTCGCTAGCGGCGGCGGGATTTGCCAGCGCTCATCATGTCCTGGGCCGCCCCAGTTACGGTCTAAACGAGGACTCCAATACGCCCCCCGCGGTGCAGGGCGAGACCCATCTCGGCAGCGTCACGGCCACCTACATGGTCTTCCCCGCATTCCCGAAGCCCGAGGAACCAGGGCGGATCAACCTCTACCTGAAGCAAGACCGGAGCGACGTACCCTTCGAGGGTAAGGTCACCTTCAAGATTCGGAGCAATTCCTGGCTGTCCTGGTTGTGGAACGATGAAGAGGAAATAACCTTGGGCACCCAGTTGCAGGACGACAGCGTCTTCCGGCAGGTCTTTGTCTTTCCAAAAGAAGGCGAATATATCATCTCCGCCGAGTTCGAAGCCGACGGCTTGCCCTACAATGTGGAGTTTCCACTGCGCATCGGGGCACTGATGCCGATGGATTTCATACTCGGCTTCGCGCTGTTGGTACTCGTGGGATTCGTCGTCATCCAACGCCGGCGCTCGATGACCGGGAAAATTCGCAACCTTCATGCCGATGGAAGCAAGGCGTGACCGCATCAATCGGGCGTCGTGACTTCTTTCGGTTCGGTGGAACAAAAATCACCGAATTAACCTCACACCTCGCCGCGGCAAAAACGGCAAACCGCGCCGAGCGCTGGATCCGGCCTCCCTTCGCCCGGGACGAATTGGAATTCCTGTTAAGCTGCACCCGATGCGACGCATGCATCGCCGCCTGCCCGCACGATGTCTTGTTCGCGCTGTCGCCTAAAGAAGGACGGACTGCGGCAGGCACGCCGGCGATGGACCTGCTGCGACAGGGCTGCCATATGTGTACCGACTGGCCCTGCGTCACCGCCTGTGAGCCAGATGCCCTCAAACTTCCCGAAGATGAGGAGGACCTGCCACCAGCTTCCCCGAAATTCGCTTCCGCCAGAATCGCCCAGACAAACTGCCTGCCGTATTCAGGTCCGGAGTGCGGTGCTTGCGCAGATTCCTGCCCCGTCCCGGGGGCATTAAGTTGGGAAGGCGGCGCCCGGCCCGTTATCGACCCGGAACATTGCACCGGCTGCGCACTTTGCCGCGAGGCCTGCATCGTCGATCCAAATGCGATCCAGATTTTCGCTCTCGTCCCCGGCGAAAGAACGGCGACTGCTTAAATAACAAAAAGCTAACGGTTTCAGATCTCCAGAACGATATTGCCGAGCGCCGTGCCGCTTTCCATCAGCTCATGGGCGTCGGCAATGCGATCCAAAGGAAATCGATGCCGCGTGTCGTGGCGTAATTCACCGCTTTCCATGAAACGGGTCAGGTCGACAATCGCCGCAGCGCGCTCCGCCTCGTTCAGCAGGTAGGCCTGCACGAAAGCGACACGCGCGCCTTTGTACCCTAGCGCGTAGTAATCGAAATCGAACCGCGGCGCCCGTGTCGAGGAATAAGCAGCAATGACGCCTCTCGGCTTAAGGATTTCTGCGTCCGTTTCGAAATTCGCACCGAAATGGACCTCGACAATATGGTCGACGCCTGCGCCGTCCGTGAAGTCCTGAACGGCAGCAACGACATCCTCTTTTCGGTAATCGATGGTTTCAAGCGCGCCTACGTTGCGGGCCATTGCGGCCTTTTCAGGCGAGCTGACCGTCGCGATGACGCGTGCGCCAGCAAGCGCCGCCAATTGGATAGCATATTGGCCAACCGCACCCGCGCCACCCTGCACCAGGACTGTCAGGCCATCGAGCGGCCCTTGCCAGAACAAGGCATAATGGGCGGTACAAGCGGGGATACCGAGACACGCTCCAGCCCCGAAGTCGACTGCATCCGGCAACGGAACTGCCTGTTCTGCCGGCAGCGCGATGTACTCTGCCGCTGTCCCTAAGGCGCGGAACCGTTGCCCGTTGAATATCCAAACACGCTCGCCGATACGGTCTTCGGGGACATCGGCGCCAACCGCCTCGATGACCCCGGCACCGTCGCTATGGGGAGCGATGCGTTCGTATTCGAGCGTGCCGCCGTGCCACCCTGCCCGTTTCTTGACGTCCGACGGGTTAATACCCGACGCAGCCAGCTTCACCAGCACCTCTCCAGCCTGCGGCGACGGTGTCTCGATGTCTCCGACCGTCAATACATCTCGGGCCGGGCCAAGCTGCTCATACCACGCCGCACGCATTGTTTCCCCCTGCTTTGCCGATCAACATTTTGGCCAAAACCGCCTGGTTCGGTACACTATAGAACCAAAGGTACTCAATTTGCCGCTCGCCGGCTTCTATCTCTGATCGCACCGAAGGAAAAGCTGCAAGATGCCGGAACGGATTACCGTTAAGCCGATCGCCGGGTTCTGCGGCGCCGAAATCGACGGGGTCGACCTATCGCAACCGCTGGATGACGAGACATTCGAGGCCGTGCAGCAGGCCTTCCTCGACCATCTTGTGATCTTCTTTCGCGATCAGAATTTGACTCCGGATCAGCAGATTGCCTTCGGTCGCCGTTTCGGCGAACTTCGGATCAGCGATCAGTACCAGCCGCTCGACGCGCACCCGGAAATCCTGGAAATCGGCAAGGAACCGGACGCGACCGATATCGTCGGCAATCTGTGGCACTGCGACGAAAGTTTCCTGGAGCGACCGGCGCTCGGCTCGATCCTTTATATCATCGAGTGTCCCGAGTTCGGTGGCGACACGATGTTTGCCAACCAGTACGCCGCCTACAACGCGCTCTCACCCGGCATGCAGGACATGCTCTCGTCCATGCGCGCGGTCTATTCCGATGGCACGCTGCAACAGCGCAACAAGGGCCGGTCGATGAAGGTCCATCCCGACGCGGCGAACCGCCCAAGTTACGATGCGGTGCACCCCGTTGTGCGCATCCACGCACAGACCGGGCGCAAAAGCCTCTTCGTGCATCGACCCTATACAGTCCGCTTCGACGGTATGACGGCAGACGAAAGCCGACCGTTGCTTGAATTTCTCTACGCGCATGCGTCACGGCCCGAATTTACCTGCCGGTTCCGCTGGGAGAAGGGATCGGTCGCGTTCTGGGACAACCGTTGCGCCCAGCATTACGCCCTGAACGACTATTCAGGCGTGCGGCGATACGGTCACCGCATAACGGTTATCGGCGACGTCCCGCACTAGTGGACACAATCTAACATATGATACCACTACGATCCCTCATCCCGATTCCTCGGCAGGAGAAGGTCCGCCGGCGATGCGGGGCCATCGGCAAAGACCTTCGACGCACCGAGGAATCGGAATGGGGGACCCAAAGGGCGGCTTCCCGAGATCACCGGCTGCGTTGCACGACGCTTGTGATGGCCCCGCATCACGGCGCATCGCGCGCCTAACCAGTGATCTCGGGAAGCCGTCGTAGCGGTATCATATGTTAGATTGTGTCCACCAGGAGTACCGCGTGCAAGGCACCCCAACACATCACATGTTCGACGCCAGCGAGGCACGCATTTCCTATTTCGAATGGGGCGACGCGGCGGCACCGGTCATTTTGCTGGCGCATGCGACAGGGTTCCACGCCCGCGTCTGGGACAAGACGATTGCCGCATTGCCGGAAGGCTTCCGAGTAATTGCCATCGAGCTGCGCGGGCATGGCCGCAGCGAATACTCGAAGCCGCTGGAATCCTGGCGCATCATTGCGCAGGACGTTCGGGAGCTGGTCCAGGCGCTTTCGCTGCAGGACATTATCGGTGTCGGTCATTCGATGGGCGGTTATTGCATGACCCGGACGGCTTACGACCTGCCGCAGTCCTTCAAACGTCTGGTGCTCGTCGACCCCGTATTGAGCCGCCCAGACATATATGAACAAAACCGCTACGCAGATCTCGCGGGTCCAGAGGCGCATCCGGTCGCCAATCGGCGCAATCGCTGGTCGTCTCCACAGGAAATGTTTGACTACTTCAAAGGCAGACACCCCTATTCGCTGTGGCGTCCGGACGTGCTCGAAGATTATTGCGCGTATGGTCTCCTACCTCGCTCTGACGGCGATGGGTTGGAACTGGCGTGCGCGCCGCTCGTGGAGGCCTCGGTTTACTACGAACAGCGCCACACGAATATTTATCACCTGATCGAGCAGATAGAGACACCTGTCACCGTACTGCGGGCGCAGCGCCGTACCGAAGCGGAGTGGAAAGTCACGAACTTCACGAAATCGCCGACTTGGGAACAACTCGCGGCACAGTTCAAGCATGGCCGCGACGTCTATCTGCCCGACTTTACGCACTTCATTCCCATGCAAGACCCGCAGTTGGTCGCGCGGTTTATCGCGGACGAGACGGCGCAGCTTGAGCCAATGGGATGCAGCGCGGGAACAACAACATGAACATCGAATCTACGGCCCAGCAGGCGCCAGTTTGCGACGCCGTCACGCTCGAAGTGGTGCGCGGCGCCTTGCGGGCCAGCCAGAGCGAGATGGAAGCGCTGATCGAGCGCACCGCGATGTCGGCCTTCATCCGCGAGAAGAAAGACTTCTTCGTCGCCCTGTTCGACGCCGAGGGCGACATGATCGTCGGTGCCTACCGACCCACGTTCGGCGACCCCGTCCGCCCGTTGTTTGAGCATTACCCGGTCGACGATATGCGGCCCGGCGATCTGTATTGGTACAATGACTGCTACGGGTCGAAGGGTTCCGTTTCCCATTCACCGGATCAGGTCTTTGTGGCGCCAGTTTTCGTCGATGGCGAGTTGATCGCGTTCGCGCAAAGCTGGGCTCACTTCGCCGATATCGGCGGCATGCGGCCAGGATCGATCTCGCCGGATTGCACCGACATCTTTCAGGAAGGCATCATCGTCCCGCCGGTGCGCCTCGCGCGCGAAGGCGTGGTGAACGAAGAATTGCTGCGTATCTTCTACCGCAACTCGCGCTTCCCCGACATTTCACAAGGCGACACCCGCGCCTGTTTCGCCGCCGTCCGGCTCGGCGAGCGCCGCATCGTCGAGTTGGCGGAACGGTTCCGAAGGGAAGTCATCACTGACGCCTTTCGCCAGCTTGCCGAACGATCGCAACAGGCCGCGACGGAACGGTTGCGGGCAACCTTCGCGCCGGGCCAGTACCGTTTCACGGATGCGCTCGACCATGACGGCCAAGGCAACGGGCCGTATAAGCTGAGCCTGGAACTCAGCGTCGACGATAATGGCGTCGTTCTGGATTTCTCCGACAGCGACGATCAGGCGCCGGGACCGATCAACTATCTGGTCAATCCGGCCGTGCCGCGCGCGATGATCGCGATGTATCTGCTGGCGGGCGACCCGACGCTGTTGCTGAACGCCGGCGCCGGACGCGCCATCGACAAGGTCATTCTGCGCGAAGGCAGCGTGCTGCAACCACGGTGGCCGGCACCGCTGGGACAGCGCGGTCTCACCATGATGCGCCTGCTCAGTGCCAGCATGGGGCTGGTCAATGCGGCGGGCGGCGATGCGACGGCAGCCAACTGCGCCTACGTCATCTATTTCGCGCGCGGTATTGCCGACAACGGCGAGCCCTTCCTGCTGACCGACGGTATCGGCGTCGGCTATGGCGCGCGGCCTTACGCCGACGGCATCAATGCCGTCTACTACGTCGCCCAGGAAAACTATCCAGCGGAACTTGTCGAGCTCTCCTATCCGGCGCGCATCCGGGCCTACGGCATTCATTGCGACTCCGGCGGCCCCGGCCTGTGGCGGGGCGGCTGCGGCGTCGTTCGCGAGATCGAGTTGCTGGCCGAGAAGGCAATCTTCTCGATCCGGATCGACGGCGTCGATAAACCGGCCTGGGGCGTGCATGGCGGCCGCAACGGCGGATCGGGACGCGCTGTGGTCAACCCCGGCACGCCACAGGAACGGGAGCTGGAACCGTTCAGCGATGGCAACGTTCTGGTGCGCGGAGACATTCTACGCCTGGAAACCGGCGGCGGCGGCGGGTGGGGCCACCCCTTCGACCGGGATCCGGCTCTTGTCTTGTCGGATGTGCTTGGCAGCTATGTCAGCCGGGACGCGGCTGAACGGGATTATGGTGTCGTGCTAAAGCCTGATGACGAAACGGTCGACGACGCGGCGACAATCGCCCGGCGCGAAGATCGTCCCACGGTCGACGGTATGTTCCATCGTGGCACCTACCGGGATGTGCTCGAATGAGCGAGAACGCCGGCATGCGGTTTGCGGTCGCGGTTGACACGGGCGGGACCTTCACCGACGTCACGCTGTTCGACCGCGACAGGGGCCAAATGTGGACGGCCAAGACACCTTCGACGCCGGATGATCCGTCGCGCGGCTTCATGAACGGTATCGAGGCGGCGCTGCAGCAGGCTTCCCTCTCGCCGAGCGACCTGTCGCAGGTCTTCCATGGCACAACCGTCGCAACCAATCTCATCCTCGAAGGCAAGGGAGACAAGGTCGGCCTGCTGACGACCGCCGGCTTCAAGCATGTGCTCGAAATCGGCCGCCAGGACATTCCCCGGCGCGTCAACCTGTTCGCCTGGATCAAGCCGACGCGGCCGGTGCCGCCGGAACGGATTCTGGAAATTCCGGAACGGCTCGACGCGCAGGGCGGCGTGCTGACCGAACTGAACGAGGACGCCGTCCGCGACGCCGCTCGAACCTTGCGGGACCGCGGTGTGAATGCAATCGCGGTTTGCTTCCTGAACAGCTTTGTCGACCCCAAGCACGAGCTGCGCGCCGGCGAATTGGTACGGGAAGAGCACCCCGATGCCCTGCTCTCCCTGTCATCCGACGTTCTACGGGTCTTCCGCGAGTACGAACGCAGCATCGCAACGGTCCTCAACGTCTATGTGATGCCGGCGGTTTCCCGATATGTCGCGCAGCTCGCGGAACGTCTTGCCGAGGCCGACGCGGTGGCACCGCTGCTGATCATGAAATCGAACGGCGGCGTCGTCGGCGCAGGCGAAGTGGAGCGGGTCCCTGCGCATACCGCATTGTCCGGCCCGGCAGCAGGTGTGGTCGGCGCACGGTTTATCGGTGAAGCGGCGGGGTTCAAGGACGTTATCGGGATCGATATCGGCGGCACTTCAGCGGATATTTGCCTCATCAAGGACGGCAACTACGATCTCACCAATAACGGCCGCATCGGCGAATGGCCGCTGTCTTTCCCGATGCTGGATATCAACACAGTTGGAACCGGCGGCGGGTCGATTGCCCGCGTTTCCGACACTGGCGCCCTAACGGTCGGTCCGGCCAGCGCGGGGGCAAACCCGGGTCCCGCCTGCTATGGCAACGGCGGCGAAGAGCCGACGGTAACCGACGCGCACCTCGTTCTCGGCCACCTGCCATCCTATCTGCTTGGCGGCACGATGCAGCTCGACGTCGAGGCGGCCCGTGCGGCGGTCGAGCGGCAAGTCGCGCAGCCCTTGGGTCTCGGTGTCGAGGAAGCGGCGCGCGGCATTCTATCGATCAGCGATAACGACATGGTCGGCGCGATCCGAGTCATCTCCGTCGAGCGAGGTCACGATCCCCGGGATTTCGCGCTGATCGCCTTCGGCGGCGCGGGACCGTTGCATGGCGGATCGCTGGCGCGATTACTCGGCGCGCGAACCGTCATCATTCCGCCGCATCCGGGCGTGCTTTCGGCGATGGGGCTGCTTGTCTCACAGTTCCGCGCCGACTATGCGCGCACCTGTCTGGAAGTGCCGCCAGAGTATGACCACGCCCGGATGGCCACGACCTTCGACGAACTCGAAGCCGAGGCAACGCAATGGTTCGAGCGCGAGCGCGTGCCGAATGCCGCCCGAACGCTGACACGGCATGTTAGTTTGCGATACCGCCATCAAGGCTTCGAACTCAACGTGCCCTGGGCCGGTAATGCCGTCACGCCGGAAACGACGGATAAGACACTGGATGCGTTCCACGCGCTGCACGAGCAGCTATACACCTTCGCCCAGCGCGATACGCCGGTGGAAATCGTCACCCTCCATGTGACGGCGGAAGGCAGCCTGCCGCAACCGCGTCTGACGGAACGTCCAAGCGGCGGGACGCTCGAAGAGGCGCGCGTCGATCAACAGACGATTCATTTCGAAGGTGGCACGCAATCTGTGCCGGTCTACGACCGCGACAAGCTCTCCGCCGGAATATCTTTTCCGGGTCCTGCGCTTGTCGTGCAACTCGACTCGACTGCCCTGATCCATCCGGATCAGCACGTTACCTGCGACCGGTTCGGAAACCTCATCGCCGAAACGCGCTAACCCGTTTTGGCGAAATGACGCTCCCACACCGGAGCGCAGGCTTCCCGGCCAGCGACCGCCTGCGTAAGAGCCTCAACCTTGGGGATGTTACCAGGACGCCAGTCATCTTGCTGCGCCCAACGGCTCACCACGGCGATATACAGATCGCTCAAGCAAAACCTGCCGGAAAGCAGGAAGGGCGCGCCGGCGACATGTTCCTCGACAATCAACCAGCGGTCGCGCCAAATTCGTCGGGCGTTTTCGCGCATCGCCTTCGCATCGCCGGCAGGGTCGGCCACGAAACGCTCCGGATAGTCGTTGATTTCAACGATCGGATAGATTTCCGTCGCGACGAACATGAGCCAGCGCAGCGCCTGCCCGTACGCGCCGGACTGCGGTGGCGGCATGAGCTTGGCATCGGGATGAAGCCGGTCGAGAGTGAGCAAAATTGCCACACTCTCCGTCAGCGTCTCCCCATTCGGCATTGTAAGAGCAGGGAGTTTCCGTTGCGGATTAACCGCAGCGTATGTCGCGTCGCGCTGCTGGTCCAAGCGCAGGTCGACATCTTGAACATCATATGGTGCCCGGGTTTCCGCCAACGCGAGTTCCACGATGCACGACCCCGAGCGGCGGCTGCCATAGAGTGTGTACGGCATTTCATTCGCCTCCTAATCCAATTCGCTATCAGTATAACTGTTGTTATGGTTAGATTATGGTGCGGATATTTGCGTGTCAACCTGTATACTGGTTAGAATGAACCTCATGAGTATGACCGACAACGCCTTTCAATTGATCGGCGGCAGAACTTGCCTGGATTTCCTCAACACGGCCAATTGGTCCAAGGACGGCGAAGTCATTGAGGACAAACTGCTATCCGACAAAGACCTTGCCCTGTGGTGCCATGCGGCAGGTCTCCAAGACGTGACGGGGAAAAGCGGCCGGCTTACAGAGATATTGGAGTTCCGCGGATCGCTCAGAGGTATCTTCGTGGCCACACTCGACGGCACGGCCCCGACGAAAAAGGGCATGGCCGCTCTTAACGGCGCTCTCGCATCGATGCCAAGCTCGGCTCTGCGGGTTTCGCGGAAGAAAGGGCTTGCGCTAAGCCCCTCGCTAACACTGGAGCAGGCGATTGCGATTTCCGCCGCGGCGGTGTTGAGCCGCGACTTGGAAGTCAGCCGCGTGAAGATCTGCCCGGGCAATGATTGTGCCTGGCTGTTTCTGGACGAGAGCAAAAACCGGCGCCGAACTTGGTGTTCGATGGAAACCTGCGGCAACCGCGCGAAAGCGCAGCGACACTACCAGCGCAAAACGAAATCAGCGAAGTAGACGTAACGTTCTACAGAACCGCCTCCGCCATCCGCTCCAGTTGCGCGCCCATCTCGGCCTCGGTCTCGACCCATTCCGGTTTGACGACGACACTGTCAGCCCCGGCGTCGAGCAGCGACTGAACATGCGCGCGATTGGGTTCCTGCCCATAGATCGTGATCGTAATCGACTTCGGATCCCGTCCCGCCTCGCCTGCCAGCCTGTCGAGCTCTTTGCGGGACGCTTCCAACTCGGCAGGCGTGACACGGTTGGGCAGCCAGCCATCCGCATGCGCGACAATGCGCGACAGCACGTTCTTTGCCATGCCGCCGATGATGATCGGTGGATAGGGTTTCTGGGCCGGTTTTGGGAAACAGCGCACCAGCGGGAAATCGAAATACTTGCCGTGATACTCTGCCTCTTCCTTAGTCCAGAGCAGTTTTAGAACATCCAGCGCTTCGCGGGTCTGCGTCCAGCGGCGCGGGAAATCGCCGCCCATCAGCTCCGTCTCCTCCTTCAACCAACCTGTCCCGATGCCGAACAAGAACCGGCCGCCGCTGTGCAGATCGAGCGCCGCGATTTCCTTTGCCAGGACCAGCGGGTTGCGTTCCGGCACAAGCGTGATGCCGGTGCCGAGCTTGATCGTGCTGGTGACGGCGGAGGCGCGGGCCAGCGCGATATAGGGATCGTCAAAATGGGAATAGGTCCACGGGATCTCACCGCCGGTCGACGGGAACGGGCTCTCGCTGTGCACCGGCACGACCGGATGCTCGGCATACCAGATCGACGTGAAGCCGAGGTCTTCAGCCTTCTTCGCCATGAACGCAGGATCGATTGTATAGGCGGGAAGCGGAACGGATGTGCCGATGGTCATGATATTGACGTCCTACATTGTTGCATGGATCAGCACGACAGAAGCGCGCCGGCTTTCCGCAACTCTAGGACAGCTTAGCGGATCGAACAAATCACCCTAAACCTGCATGCGGGACTGCACGTCCTCCCGCGACTGCGCGTCGACCACGGCTAGCGCGCTCATATTGACGAGCCCCCGCGCCGTCACCGATGGCGTCAGGATATGCGCCGGCGCCGACGCCCCCACCAATATCGGCCAGACCGGCAATCCATCGCCAATCGATTTAAGCAAATTGAACGCATTATTCGCCGCTTCCAGATTTGGCAGGACAAGCAAATTAGCCCGCCCCTTCAATCGCGAATTGGGAAAGATCCGCTCGCGCACAGTGGGGTCTATCGCCGCGTCCGCGTGCATCTCCCCTTCCACTTCGAGCTCAGGATCGGCTTCTTTCAGCGCTTGAACAGCCTCGCGCATTTTGATCGCCGACGCCGTATCGGCGGTTCCGAAGTTCGAGTGAGACAGCAACGCGACTCGCGGGGTCTCCCCGAACCGGCGGACCGTCTCGGCGCTGAGCAACGTCATCTCCACGATCTCTTCAGCTGTCGGGTTTGGCGTTACATGCGTATCGCAGAGGAAGAAGGTGCCCTTCGGCAGGATCAGGATGCCAAGCGCGGAGACATCGCGGACGCCTTCGTCCTTGCCGATAATGTCCATGACATGACGCAGATGCCAACCGTAATTGCCATAGGTACCGCAGATCATCGCGTCAGCCTCGCCACGCTTGAGCATCATCGCGGCGATCACCGTGGTGTTGGTACGGATAATGGTGCGTGCAAGATCGGGCGAAACGCCGTGACGTTCCATGATCTCGTGATAACCCGTCCAATAGGCGTCGTAACGCGGGTCGGACTGCGGATTGCAGAGCTCAAAATCCTTGTCCTGCTTCAGCCGAAGTCCGAGCTTCTCGATCCGGTCGGCAACGACGGCCGGACGGCCAATCAGGATCGGCCGGGCAATACCGTCATCGACAACCACCTGAGCCGCACGAAGAACGCGCTCATCCTCGCCCTCGGCGTAGACCAGGCGCTGCGGCGCCTGCCGCGCTCGATCGATGACCGGCTTCATCAGCATGCCGGAGCGGAATACGAAACGTTCCAGCCGATTACGATAGGCTTCGAAATCATCGATCGGGCGCGTCGCAACACCGCTGTCCATGGCTGCGCGCGCTACCGCCGGAGCGATCTCGACGATGAGCCGCAGATCGAACGGTTTGGGAATGAGATATTCCGGGCCAAACTTCAAATCGTCGTTTTGATAGGCCATTGCGACGACTTCGGAACTTTCCGCCATCGCCAGCCCGGCAATCGCCTTCACCGCCGCCTGCTTCATTTCCTCGTTGATCGTCGTCGCCCCGACATCGAGTGCGCCGCGGAAGATGAAGGGAAAGCACAGGACATTGTTGACCTGATTGGGAAAATCCGACCGGCCAGTGGCGATGATCGCATCCGGGGCCGCAGCGCGCGCATCGTCGGGCTCGATTTCCGGGTTCGGATTGGCAAGCGCCATTATCAGCGGCTTTTCCGCCATGCGCTTGACCATATCACCGGTCAAGACTCCCGGTGCCGACAAACCAAGGAAAACATCCGCATCGTCGATCACCTCATCAAGCGTTCGGGCGTCGGTATCCTGCGCGTAGACTTCTTTGTAAGCGTCCATTTCCTCGTTTCGGCCCGTATGAACGACCCCAAGCCGGTCGACCAACGTAATGTTTTCGCGGGTAACCCCCATGCCAACCAACAGATTGAGGCAGGCGATGCCGGCCGCCCCACCACCGGTGGAAACCAGCTTAATATCGGGGAACTTTTTTCCGACGAGCCGCATACCGTTGAGGATCGCAGCGGCCGCAACGATGGCCGTGCCGTGCTGATCGTCGTGAAAGACGGGAATGTTCATGCGCTCCCGGCATTGCTTCTCGACGATGAAGCATTCCGGCGCTTTGATATCTTCCAAATTAATCGCCCCGAAGGTCGGCTCCAGACTGGTGATGATATCGACCATCTTTGCCGGGTCGGTTTGGTCGATCTCAATATCGAACACATCGATGCCGGCGAATTTCTTGAACAGAACCGCCTTACCTTCCATCACTGGTTTCGAGGCAAGCGGACCGATAGCGCCGAGCCCCAGCACGGCGGTGCCGTTGGTGATCACGGCCACAAGATTCTGGCGTGCGGTCAGGGTTGCGACTTCCGACGGGTCATCGACGATAGCCTCGCAGGCAGCGGCGACACCGGGCGAATAGGCAAGCGCGAGGTCGCGCTGATTGCCCAACGGCTTGCTGGCCACGACCATGAGCTTCCCGGGAACCGGGTTGCGATGATAGTCCAGCGCCATCTGCTTCAAAGTATCGTTCGACATGCTTTCCCTGCTCCTGTGCCGCCCTGAGTTAGGCGCTTTTGGACCCATCGATTGCCTTGCCAAACAGTTTGGTTGCCGATTCGGCAATGTACAACCGAAACAGTTATGCGCGGCACTCAGTCGAAACCGAGGAGCACCGACGGCAGCCACAGCACAAGCGACGGAAACGCGATAATCAGCGCGAGCACGGCAAAGTGCAGCGCAATGAACGGGATAACGCCCCGGTACATATGGCGGAGCGTGATTTCCGGCGGCGCAATGGCGCGAAAGTAGAAAACCGCGCCGGCCATCGGCGGGGTCAGCAGACTGGTCTGCATCATGATCAGCAAGGCGATGCAGAACCAGGTCGCATCGAAACCGAAGCCGGTGACGATAGGCATCGCAATCGGTACCAGGATCAACATGATCGAAATCAGTTCGAGCACAAACCCGGCAAGGAATGTAATCAGCAAGATCAGCGAAACCGTGCCCCAAGGGCCGAGGTTGGCCTGGGCCAAGAGATCCTGAAGGGCGATCAGCCCGCCCGCACCAGCAAAGACGCCGGAGAACATCAAGCCACCGACGACGATGGTGAGGACCATGGCCGTGATCGAGAGAGTCGTAAACAGGGCCTCGCGCACCACAGAGAACGAAAATTTCCCGTACAAAACGGTCAGCAGCAGCCCGCCAATTGCACCGACCGCGGCCGCTTCCGTCGGCACCGCAATCGCAAAGATGATGCTGCCCAGCACCGCGGCGATCAACGCCAGTGGTGGCACGAGAACGAGCACCGTGCGCCACAGCTGTTGCAGCAGCGGCGTATCGTCTTCGTCGACAGGCGCCCGAGGTGCCGCCGAGGGCTTGAGGAGACTGTATATCAGAATGTAGAGAATATAGAGGCCCGCCAACGCGAGGCCGGGCAACAGCATCGCGGCAAACAGATCGCCAATACCGAGGTCCGCGATGGTTGCCAGAATCACGACAAGCACGGACGGTGGAATGATCGACCCGAGCGATCCGCCGGCGCAGATCGTACCCGATATCAATCCTTTGTCGTAACCGTGCCGCAGCATCACCGGCGTCGCCAGCATGCCGACCACCGTTTCGGTCGCACCGACGACGCCGCTCGACGCGGCGAACAGGACACAAATCACGATGGTCCCGACTGCCAGACCTCCCGGTAGCTTCCGGGTCCAGAAATGGATGGTTTCGAACATGCCCTCGGCAATACCCGACCGTTCCAGCATGGCGCCCATGAAGATGAATAGCGGCACGGCGGACAGGATGTGCGAGCTTGAGACCTCCTCGACCCGGTGCGCGAAGATCACGACCACGGAGTCCCCGAACTGCGCGACCCCGAAAACCAGCGCGACCGACATCAGGGCGAAGGCGACCGGCACGCCGACGAAAATCAGCGCCAGCAGGACAGGGAACATCCACAGCGCCAGATCGACGCTCATTCGACGTTTTCGGACTGGCCGGACACGATCCGGAACGTCCGCATCCCTTCCGCCAGCACTTGCAACGTGAACAGAAAAAAGCCGAACGCGGCTACCGTGCGTACCGGCCAGATGACCGGGTTCCAGGCTGACTCGCCGGAGGTTTCTCCAACGCTGTACGCCTCAAGCGCAACGACTCCCAGCCGCCAGGTTATCCAGGCCGAAACAGGCAACAGGAAAAAACAGTAAATTATGCAATCGATTGCCGCTTGCAGCTGCGGCGGGAAATGGCTGTACAGGAAATCGATCCGTACATGCTGCCGCCTCTTCGTGACATAGGCGATGCCCAGCACGAAATGGGCGCCCGTGATCATGTAGGCCAGTTCATAGGCCCAGAAAGTCGGTAGGTTGAACAGGAAGCGCATGAAGACTTCGAAGCCCATGATCAGGAACAAGGGGACAACCAGTCCCGCGCCTATTCCGCCAACGGTTCCCGTGAACCGGTCGATCAGGCGGATCACCGACACCTTAACTCAACTCGCGCTCGACAAGCGGCCGCACGCGGTCGGCCAGCAATTCGATGGTTCGAAGCACCAGACTCTGATCCATACCGAGCCATTGGACCCGGGCGATCAGCCGCGTGTAACCCGTCGCACGCGCCAGACGCACCAATTCCTCGGCGCACTCCTCCGGCGACCCGAGGATGACGCGGCCTGCGATCAGTTCCTCCAGATCGAGCTGCTCTTTTCCGCTTCCGACGACCTTCGAGAACAGACCCCATTGCCCGAAGACCCGGTAGCTGGCTTCCAGAAACGGGCCGGCTTCGCGCAGCGCGGTTTCCCGGTCGGGCGCAACGACGATATTACGCAGCAGCGGAAACTCTGCCGGCATCGGTTTGCCATGTTCCGCCAATGCGTCGCGGAAGACGCCCGCCTGTTTGACGATCACGTCCTCGACGAGATGCGACGACGCCACCCAACTGTCGCCCAACGCGGTATCCGCCAGCCGCGCCGCCCGCGCCACGGCGGGCGTCACGCTGCCGCCATACCACATTGGCGGGCGTGGTTTCTGGACCGACTTGAACGCCAAGGACAGCCCGTCGGCTTGAAAATGTTTACCGGTAAAATCGACTGTTCCCTCCGACCACAGCCGCTGCATCAACTGAACCGCTTCGATGTAACGGCCGAGCCGCCGCCCGTGCTCCACATCCATCACCCGGAACTCGTCCTCCGTCCAACCCGGCGCGACCCCAAGGATGAGGTTACCGCCCGAAATGGTATCCAGCAGCGACGCCTGCTCGATCACATGCAACGGATGATAAAGCGGCAGCACGAGCATGCAGGTCGCAAGCGACATGCCGTCGGCTTCGGCGGCGAGCCGGGTCAATGTTTCGAGAGGCGGAAACCATGCGGTCGAGCCGTAGGAAAGATGATTGCCGACCGCGACACCATCAAAGCCGGCCCGCTTGGCGACCCGTACCTGCTCGATATGGTCGTTGAAACGGGCCGTCAGATCGTCATCGGCCCGATGTTCTGGATTGATGAACAGCGTCAGTTTCATGGTCTAACATCCAAAAAAGCCCGCCCCGAAAGCAGAAAGAGGAGCGGCCGAAACCGCTCCTCTTTCCTAGTCTTCAATCGTGTCCGGTATCACTTCTGATTGGAAAGCACG
Source organism: Alphaproteobacteria bacterium (assembly GCA_012103325.1). GTDB lineage: Bacteria > Pseudomonadota > Alphaproteobacteria > UBA8366. Next base: position 487,695 of record WLWY01000005.1, on the reverse strand, counting down.
ATCGTACCGGCCGCGGAAAGCATACCGCCCATACCATTGACCAGCGACAAGCTGGCGCCCGGCACCTGACGGTCTCCGCACTCGCCGCGTTGCTGACGCACCGCTTCGATGATCGGGAAAATGCCGTACATGCCCGAATGGGTGTAGGACAGGCCGCCGCCATTGGTGTTGATCGGCAGCGATCCACCCGGCGTCGACTTTCCTTCGTCGAAGAAGGAACAGCCCTCGCCCGGTTCGCAGAAGCCCAGCGACTCCAGCATGATCGGCGGGCCGGACGAGAAGGCGTCATACAGCATGATGTGGTCGAAATCGCCATGGCTGACACCAGCCATCTCGAACGCCTTCTTGCCGGAATTGCGGGTCGCTACGCTGAGCGGCAGTTCTTCCATTTCCGTCACGAAGACGTGGTCAGTGCCCTCACCAGCGCCGCGCACATAGACGGGCTTCTTAGCGCAGTCCTGGGCCCGATCGGCGCGCGTCAGGACGACGGCACCGCCGGCATCCGTCACCAGGCAGATGTTCAACAGGTTGAACGGGTAGAACATCGGCCGCGAGTCGAGAACGTCCTGGACCGTGATCGGATCGCGGAACATGGCCTTCGGGTTCAGTCCGGCCCAAGCCCGGGTCGAAACCGCAACCTTGGCCCAATCTTCCAGGGTCGTGCCGTACTCATGCATATGCCGATTGGTGATCATGCCGAAATAGGTCGGCGCGCCGCCAAAGCCATAGGGCATTTCGAACTGACCGCTGAGACTGGTGTCGCGGCCGCGCGTGACGCCCGTACCGGAGCGCCCGCTTTCTCCGTGCGAAATCAAGGCGACGTCGCACAGCCCGTGATGCAACGCCAGAAGGGCATGGCCGACCATGATAATAAAGGAACAGCCGCCGACCGAAGTGCCGTCGACATAGCGCGGGTTGACGCCCAGCGCCTCTCCAAGCAGGGCCGGCGAATGCTGCCCCGCGGTGAAAATACCATCGACCTCGGACATCTTCAGTCCGGCGTCGGCCACGGCGTTGTGGCACGCCTGGAGATGCAGGCTCAGCTGGCTGACACCAGGCAATTTACCCACTTCATCGGACTCTTCGACACCGACGATACATACGGAATTTGATAGCTCTTTCATTTCACTCTTCCATCAATCGAATTCGTTTCGCGTTCTCTTATCCGCCGGTCTCAACCGGCCGGTTGAAAGAGCGCAATGGTGACGTCGTCATTCTGCTTTTCGAACACGACCTCGACCGGCATGTCGCATTTCACGACCGTGGGATCTGGGTCGATGTTGATAAGGTTCGACATCATCCTCGGCCCCTCTTCAAGCTCGATCATGGCGAGAATGTACGGCGCTTCGATCTTGAACGCGGGATTGAGAGAGCGATGCGCGATTTCGAAGGAGAACAGCTTCCCTTTGCCGCTGGCCTGCATCCAGCCAACGCTGCGCGAATGGCAAGACGGGCACGCGATGCGCGGATAAAAGAAGACATGCCCGCAATCGTCGCATTTTGGCATCATGAGTTTCCCTTCCTTCAGCCCGTCCCAATAGGGTTTGGCCTCCGGTGTCATGGGCGTTGGTAGCGGTCGTTTGAGTTCCACGGTTTTCCTTCCTTTTTTTCGTGTGTGATGTCCGCTGGCGTTGCAACAAAGGCTGGGCCGTCTCCGCGACCGACTTGCCTCTCCCTGTAGGACAAAAAAGACTAACTGAACGCTAAACGACGAGACCCTATTGAAGCAAGGATCAGACGCGATTTTGTCCTAATAACTCGGGATTCCGAGGGTGAATCCACCATCCGCGAGCAACACGCTGCCCGTGCAGTAGCTCGCCAGCGGCGAGAGCATGACGAGAACCAGTCCGGCAATCTCGTCCGGACGCCCTTCGCGGCGAAGAGGGATACGTGCGGTCTTCGCTGCATGCTCGGTTTTCCCCGCACCCGCGGCCTTGGCCATGACGCGATCAGTCGCGATCAGACCCGGCGCGACCGCGTTGACGCGAATACCGTGTGGCGCCAGTTCGATCGCCATGTTGCGGGTCAATTGTTCAACGCCCGCCTTGGACGCGCCGTAATGTGGAATGCCCGGCCGGGCCAGAATTGCAGCGGACGAGCTGATGTTGACGATGGCGCCCTGGATCTCGTTGGCGATCATCCGCCGCGCCACCGCCTGGGCCACGAGGAACGGTGCTCGTAGATTCGTATCCAACACGCGCGTCCATTCTTCGACGGCAACATCGAGCATCGGCGTGTTGGGAAATATGCCGGCGCAATTGACCAGCCCCGTGATCGGCCCCACCGCCTCCCAGGCGCTCCCCACCAGCGCATCGATGGCCGCTCCATCGGACAAGTCACCAACGAAGGCCGACGCTGCCGGGCCAATCGATTCTGCAGCTTGGCTTACCCCTTCGGCGTCGCGACCGAGCAGCGCAAGCTTGGCGCCGGCGTCCGCCAAACGGTCCGCAATCGCCCGTCCGATCCCGGCCGCCGCACCGCTGATCAGAATCGTATCGTTGGAAAAATCGAATCCGTTCATAACCCGACTATACAACAGGATGACCAAGGCACGAGTCTGCCGGCACTAGGAATCATCCGCGCCGTCTTCCAGAATACGGGACAAAGCCGCTATGGGTCAGTTCGTGGAGGTACCATGCACTACAATGTTTACGTCACCGTTTCCGGCGAGGATCGGATCGCACGATACGCGATGGACTCGGATACCGGCGAGTTGGAGACGCGCGGCGATGTCCCGCTATCAGGACGTCCGGCGCCGATAGCTGTCTCGCCGGACCAGCAATACATGTATGTCGCGCAGCGCGAGTCCTGCGAGATAACGGGCTTTCGCATCAACGCATCAGACGGTGCGCTGACCGCGATTGGCACGATCCCTCTAGAGTCCGACCCTTGCTACATGGCAACAGACCGGACCGGCAGATACCTGTTTTCCGCCTATTATTTGGCCGAGAAAGCAGCGGTCCATCGCATCGAGAACGGTGCGGTTACCCACCCGCCGATTGAATGGCGGACGACGGGACGTGGCTCGCACTGCTTTCAGACCGACCGCTCGAACCGCTATGCCTTCGTGCCGCATATCGATGGGAACGGCGCGCCGAACGCGATCTTTCAATTCCGTTTCGATCCATCCACCGGTCAGTTGACCCCCAACGACCCACCGCGTTTCGCGGAGCCGGCCATGACCGGACCGCGGCATTTCTGTTTTCATCCGACGAAAGAGATCATCTACGTCTCCAACGAACAGGGTTGCAGCGTCAGCGTTTGCGCGCTCGATACCGGGACAGGCACCTTGTCACTTCTGCAAACCATTTCCACCCTGCCTGACAGTTGGGCAGGCGAGAGCAAATGTTCGCAGATCCGAATTTCACCCGGCGGACGCTTTCTCTACGCCCCGAACCGGGGACACGACAGTATCGCCGAGTTCTCGGTCGACCCGGATAGCGGCCTCTTGACCTCGCTCGGCCACACCGCCGCCGAGCCGGTCCCCCGCGCTTTCGAAATCGATCCGGCAGGTCATTTCCTTTTGTCAGCCGGTCTCGAGTCGGGACGTCTCGCCGTCTATCAAATCGATAACGAGTCTGGCCGGCTGGAGCGTATCGCTACCCATGAAGTCGGCGCCAAGCCGATGTGGGTTGCGATCCTGCCGGTATCCTGACCATCAGCATCCCGTATGAACGACAACGCGCCCCTGCGGGGTCTCACAACAACGCAAAGAAATTATTGCCCTATATGAGATCCTAGATAGAAGGTTCCCTAAATTGGTAGAAAGCGCCGGCAAGCGTAAAAAATTCGAAAAACGTTCCCACCTTCGTCCAAAACCGGAAGCAATAGGCGTGTGTAGTGTCTTTGAATGCTTCCTGTATGCTGTTTGATCTCGTGGTAGAGTGGTTGCTTCGAGCTTTTGCAAAGCTGGTATTCGACCGCGCAGTATTGCCTATGCAGTTTTACATTATGATCGCGAACCTTCCGACCAGAGGAATCGCAATACTCTGTTGAAACATCGCCAAGCCAACCGTAAACGTGGTTACACCAGATGAAGTCGAGCGCCGAATCCGAGCGCACATCGATCCATGAAACCCAACGCAGCGCTTCCGCTGACAAGGCGCTTCCGGGATTAAACGCTATCTGTTTGCCCGGCACCCGATTTGTGGTGCACTCGCGCCAATAGTCAAATAAAGGGCCGATCGTACTAAGCTGCTCACGCTTCAACAGCGCGTCATGCGACAACATCAAACGTATCTGGTGGTCGTCCTCGAACTTACGGTCTACGCGCTGCAGGATATCGCTCACGATTAGTCTCTATCCCCATAACGGTGACTTCAATTGGACATCGTTATCTGACGATCCGTATGATATGCCGAATTATCTCTCAACCGAAAATTGTTTTTTAGCGATCAGTCCGTCGGAAATTCATCGGCGAAGCGGGCATCGCGCCAGGCAATCGCCTGCTTGGTCCCTTCGTCTTTGCGAATGCGGGCAAACTCCTGCTTTTCCCAGGACGGCGTCGCGTTAATCTCAACATCGACATCCAAGCTCATCAACAATGCCTGCCGCAGACCCATGATTTCATAACTGCGGTTGATCGCCTGTTTCGTCAATTGGACTGAGACCGCTGCGGAGCGAACCATCTTCCGTGCCATGTTTCGCGCCCTGCCAGCCGCCTCTTTCGGCGGCACGACACAATTGATGATGCCCATGCGTAGCGCGTCTTCCGCGCTCAGGCGATCCTCGCCCGTCAGGAGCAGTTCTTTGGCCTGCTTCGGCCCCGTAATCCAGGGCAGCAGCATTGCGACGATACCGGTCCCAAACCGTACCTCAGGCTCGCCGAACATCGTTCCTTCTGCCGCCACGGTCATGTCGCAGGCCAAGGCCAGTTCGAAGGCACCCGCGAGGCAATAGCCCTGCACGACAGCAATGGTCGGCTTCGGGCAATCCCAGAACTTGATGATGAAATCAAACTGCAACGCCATCTGCGTGCGAACCTTGTCGACACTGTCGAGCTGCCGTTCGCCCGACGCCTTAAGGTCGAACCCGGCGGAGAAGGCCCGCCCCGCGCCCTGCACGATCACAGCTCTCACATCATCGTCAGTCGCAAAACCATCCATGGCTTCGATGGACTGCACCATCAGCTCATTGTTAAAGGCGTTCAACGATTTAGGCCGATTAAAGGTCAGGTATCCGACACCGTCCTCGACCTTCGTTAGGATCAATTCTTCGGACATCTATTCCTCCTCCGCGTTCGACGCGATACTGAACTCTTTCGCTAAAAGTTCGTAGGAATGTTTGCGTACGGCCAAGTCATGTGTCCAGGTCAGAACGACGAGTTCGTCGACCCCAAGCTGTTGCGCCAGGTTCCGCAGCTGCTCGCCGACTTTATCCGGCGTACCGACAAAGGCGTCCTCCCGCAGCGCATCGATCCGCGCCTGCTCGGCTGCGGTATAGGGCTGCGCCGCCGCAAATTCAGGCGACTCGATTGCCTGCAGCACACCGCGGTCCCGCGCCAGCCGGGAGCGCGCGCGCGGCATGTACTGATGGTTCGCTTCTTCTACAGTGTCTGTCACCAGCGCCCACACACAAACCGTCGCGATTGGTTCGGGATGCCGTTCACTCGGCTGATAATGCTGGCGATAAAGCGCCAAGGCCTGGGCACAGCCTTGCCCCTGGGTAATAAAATGCGCGAAGCAGTACGGAATGCCGAAATGGGCCGCGACCTGTGCGCCGTAATCCGACGTACCCAGCATCCACATGTCCGGTGAGGTATCGCTGCTGGGAAAAGCCCGGATCATCCCGTACGGATGGCCCGCCGGCAGCGGCTCGCCGGAGACCCAGGCCAGAAGATCTCGGACCTGTTCGGGAAACTGTGCCGCAGCCTGTCCAGCATTGGGATTAAGCGCGAAAGCCGTCCGGCCATCCGAACCCGGCGCGCGGCCAAGCCCCAAATCGATCCGGTCCGGCGCGATCGCATCCAGCACGCGGAACTGTTCCGCCACTTTCAGCGACGAATAATGCGGCAGCATGACACCGGCGCTGCCGATCCGAATGCGTTTCGTGGTCGCGGCGATTGCCGCCATCAATACTTCCGGCGCGGTTCCGGTGATCGTGTCGTGGTTGTGGTGCTCCGCGACCCAGAAGCGATGATAGCCTAGCCCCTCGCAGAATTGCGCCAGTTCTATCGACTCGCGGATGGAAACGCTCTGCGGTCGCCCAGCGATGGCGACGGATTGGTCGAGGACGGAAAGACGCAAAAAGAGGCCCCCTAAATCACTTTTTCGGCCGCGAGCGACGCAACGTCCGCTTCGCTCATGCCCAGCCAGTCACCCAAAACCTCCGCATTGTCAGCACCGGGTTCGTGAAAAAATTCGAGCGGACTGGGCGGGAATTCGGAAAGCCTTATGGGCGAGCTCGGCAAAATGAGGTCCCCGATATAGGGGTGCTCCATCCGGTTCAACATGCCTCGTTCATGCATGTGAGGGTCGTTCATCACATCGGCAACGTCCCGCACCGGCGCCACGGGGATCTTGTTATCGCGAATCTGACGGTACACCTCGTCGCGGGACCGCGTCCTGGTCCAACCTTCGATCATCGCGTTGATTGCCGGTTCGTGGTTATGACGCAAGGCGGGGCTGGCATATCCCGGGTCCCCCTTAAGGTCCTCGCGGCCGACCAGATCTAGAAGCCGCTCCCATTGCGCTTCGCTGACACAAATCAAAGCAATCCAGCCATCCTTGCATTCATAGCGGCCATAGGGCGCGGAATTGGCTGCCGTCTTGTCGCCGCGGCGCTCCGGCAGTTCGCCGGTTCGGTGGTAATGGGAGTATTCGCTGGCCAGGGTAAAGTACATCGCTTCCGTCATCGCCACTTCGACCAGCGTGCCCTTGCCGGTGGCGTTACGGCCCAGGATCGCGCTCAACACACCGGCGTAGAAATGGATGCCGCCCATAATATCGCTGGGCGTGCCCCCTGCCCGCGCCGGCGGACCGCCCGTCTCTCCCGTAATGCTCATGATGCCAGCGGCCGCCTGTATGGTGTGGTCCATGGCAAGCTGGTCCTTGTCAGGCCCGGAGACGCCATAGCCCGTCGCCGTGCCGTAGATGAGGCGCGGATTGATCTCGCGCATCACCTCCCAGCCGAGGCCGAGGCGGTCCATCGTCCCCGTGGCGAAGTTTTCCAGCATCACGTCGGCTTCCTTGGCCATGGATTTCAGGATTTCCTTGCCGCGCGGATGCTTCAGGTCAAGTGTGAGGCACTTCTTGTTCGAATTCAGCATCGCGAAGGCGAGCGGTGTGTCCGGGCCGCCACCGCGCCGGATTCGGTCGCCGCTATGAGCCTCGACCTTGACGACCTCGGCCCCCGCCATTGCCATCAGAAAGGACGCATAGGGTCCCTGAAATATCTGTGTGAGATCGAGCACCTTAATGCCCTGCAGTGGCTGTACCGTCATCTAGTCCGTCCCGTGAATTCCAATTCGATTGCGCGCCATTAAAGACCGCCGCGCCATCGCACGGAACCCCGGTGACCTACTCGATTGATTTGCTAGACTGTTCGGTGAGGAGAGACACGCTATGAAAATCGAAAACATCACCATCGATGTGCTGCAAGTGCCGGTCGAAGATGCCTATATCGCCGCCGGCCGGACCGTCGATGCGAATTGGCATGTCGTCGCCCGCATCCGGACGAGCGATGGCGCGGAAGGCTTCGGCTATATCGTGAAGCTGGGCGCGCAACTGGTTCACCCCATCACGCAGGCGGCCCGGGAACTGGGCGAAAGCCTGATCGGCATGAACGTGCTGGAAACCGAGGCCGCGTGGCAGAAAATGACGGCAGCCGGCAAATGGGTCGGGCCGGGCGGGCTACTGCATTGGGCCATTGCGCCGCTCGATATCGCGATGTGGGACGCGGCGGGCAAGATCCAGGGACAACCGCTGTATCGGCTGCTCGGCGGGTTCCGCGACCATGTACCTGCCTATGCCAGCGACCGGCTGTGGTACAGCCTCTCTTACGACGAGCTCGCGGCGTCGGCCCGGAATCATGCGGCGGCCGGCTACAAGGCGATCAAGCTGAGACTCGGCAAGGAGATCGGTCCCTCAGCGCAGGCCGAGCGCGCCGCTGTCGCACGTGACGCGGCCGGCACCGGCGTCGCGGGGCTGGCGAGCCTGGCGGCCGAACTCGACATCCCCGTCACGGGCGGCGAAAACCTGTATACCTTGACGCAATTCCGGCAGACCTTGGAAGCGCGCGCCGTCGACATCGCGATCCTCGACCTATTCCGGGTCGGCGGTATCACGCCGTGGCGCAAGATCGCCGCCCTCGCCGAGTCGCACCGCATACAGATCAGCGGCCACGTCGCGCCGGAGTTCCACGTCCATTTGCTCGCCGCCGCGCCCAATGGGCAGATCCTCGAATACATGCCGCGCTCGACGGCAATCCTGCAGGACATGCCCGAACCCGTGGATGGTGTGCTCACCGCGCCGGACCGGCCAGGGCACGGGCTTTCGTTGGACGAGAAGGCCTACGCGCGCTGCCGCGTTGGTTAGCTACGCGATGAAGTCTTCTCGCCAGCCGGGGATATGGTGTAATTACCTTCGCGTCTCCAGAATTCCCAACAGGAGTGGCGATAGACGATGACCTATTGTGTCGGTTTGAAAATCTCGGACGGCCTGGTGTTTCTGTCCGACACGCGGACCAACGCGGGGGTCGACAATATCGCGCGCTACAAGAAAACGTTCAACTGGTCCGTTACGGGCGAGCGGGCGATCACGATCGCGACCGCGGGCAATCTATCCATCACACAAGGCGTCATCACGCGGCTTAATCAGGCCATCCACCGCGACCGGACGGAAGATGTGGAAAGTATCCTGAACGCGGAGACGATGTACCGGATCGCGCAAATCGTCGGCAACACGATGCGCGACGTGCAAGAGCGCAATAGCGATGCGCTTCAGGCGCGCGGCGAGGCATCTGATGCAACGATGATCGTCGGCGGACAACGCAAGGGTGGGCGGCATCGCCTGTTTCAAGTCTATGCCCCCGGCAACTTCATCGAGGCCACGCCCGACACCCCCTACTTTCAAATCGGCGAGCACAAGTACGGCAAGCCCATCCTCGACCGCGTCCTGACGATCGACACACCCATGAAAGATGCTCTGAAAGCCGTCATGCTCTCCATGGATTCGACCCTACGCAGCAACCTGTCGGTCGGCATGCCGCTCGACCTCACGGTCATCCGTAGCGATACGTTCGATTTCGACATCCAGCGGCGAATCGAGGACGGCGATCCCGAGTTCACCGAACTCAGCGAACGCTGGTCGCATGCCTTACGGGAGGCTTTTCAAACCCTGCCAGACGTTTAAGGGAGAACGGATATGACCGCATCGAGACCGCCGGCAACACAAGGCGCGAAAATGCAGTATCTGATCAAGCGCCGCGCCGATACCAGCCGCGAGGAACTGATCGCCCATTGGTTCGCCAACCACATGCCGGGCGTCATCGACCGCAACACAAAGAACCGCGCCGCCGGCAAACCCCACGCGACGCACTATGTCGCGACCTTGTTCGATCCCGAGCCCGACAAGCCGCACCCCTGGGATGGTGTGGCACAACTCTGGTACGCGGAACCGCTGCCCCGCCCGGCGCAAGCCAGCGCCGTCAAGCCCTATGACACGTTTCAGGAAAAGGTCGAACCCTACTGGCCGTGGGCGACGCGGGAATATGTCGTCATGGACGGCAAGCTGCCCTTAGCGCCGCTGACCCTGAATCTGCCCTTCCCCTGCACAAGAAGCGGCTTCTTCAAGGTGACCTTCCTGGTCGCGATGCAGCCAGGTGCGGACCGGAACGCCCTGTTTGATCATTGGCTCGACATCCATGTCCCGAATGTGCGCCAGACCATGGAGGCCGTCGGCGGCTTCCGCTATGTCGTCAGCCACAGCCTGGAACCGGACACGGAACCGTACGCCGGCATGGCGGAACTGTACTTTCCGGACTCGTCCGGCTGGACCGCATACCGCGAGACCATCCAACCTGATGGCATGGCGCAGTGGGTCGATTACGACGCGATGTCGATCTTTTGCAGTGGGATGGAAATGGTTGGGATTGAGTGAGCGGGCCTGATTTGACATGTATTTAATTAATTACGTTGCATCATTTTATATAAATACTAGTGATGCAATGCACAGATATTATCAGAACAAAAAATTCTTACATGGGCTGGTGATAGGATTTTTATGTATTGTTTTCCCTTTTTTTATCGCACTAGCATTTCGCTCACTCATCCCATTTGATGTCACATGGATCATCTTGGAAATTGTAGGAGCACCGTATCTATATATGTATATTTTCCGAGGGTTAACAAATACAAAGAGCTAATTTGGCACAAAGTTAAAACGCACATTAATTATCCGAGGACACGACACTTAATCATCCTCCGCAGAATTCCTGCCATCGCAAAAGATGCACTGGCCATGATCAAGAATTTAGAGACAGGCTTTACTCCTGAGGGATCCTAGACCGGCACTTTACGCCGCCAAAGCCTATCGCTCGTTCGATGCCTTGGACGGCGGAAACCCCATGACCTTTCCGAAGGCGGCGGAGAAGGCGCTTGTGCTGAGATAGCCATGCTGCCGCGCTACGCGGGCGATCGGTTCGCCGGACGAGATCGCTTCAAGGGCGCTGTGCAGGCGGACGCGCTGACGCCAGCGATTGAACCCCATTCCCAAATCACGTTCGAACAACCGGGCCAATGTACGTGCCGAAGCGCCGGCAACATCTGCCCAATCCGCCAACGTCCGGCGGTCCGAGGGGTCGGCGAGAAGTTCGGCACATAGCCTTTGCAGCCTTATGTCCTTCGGCAAGGGAACGCTCAAAGTAAGTTCGCGAGCACGATCGAGTTCCTGATTGATCAATCGCGCAATGATATCGCCACGGCTGTCTGGCTCGTATTGAACCGGTTCTTCGCTGAGCGCGAGAATCAATTCCCGTAGCAGATTGGATACCGTCACGACGCGCGGAGACAGCGGCCGCGCATGAGAGACAGAGGTGTCGATATACAAAGTCCGCATCTCGACGTCGCCGTGCATACCAACCGAATGAGGCGTTCCGGCAGGCACATAAAACGCACTGCCTTGCGGTACGATCCAGGCTTCCCGGTTTGTCCGTAACCGCATGACGCCGCACGCTGCGTAGAGCAACTGGTCCCGCTCATGGTCATGCAGCGGGGTAACGAAGCCATCCGCAAAGCGCTTCGACATGGCGCCGATGGCTTGCGGCAGATCCTGATAATCATCTGGATCCGTGCTACGGGACTGGGTAATCGTCATGCGGCCCACACCTTCCAGCGGGAACATTGGCAGAAATTCGACTGATGTTGGCATGACATCGCATTTACGCCAAGCGTAACCTGCAAGGAATCACTAAGATCATGCCGTCCGCGCGTGCGCGGCCGTGCAGGCGACGAGGCGGAGGACACATCATCATGAACCAGGATCGCTCGTATTTCCTGTTGCTCAACATTGGTCACTTTCTCGACCACCTGTTCACTCTTGTGTTCGCAACGGTCGCGGCCCTGGTGCTCTATAAGGAATGGGGCGTCGGCTATGCAGAATTGCTGGCCTATGCGACACCGGGGTTCTTCGCTTTCGGTCTTTTCTCACTGCCCGCCGGTTGGCTCGCCGACAAGTGGAGCCGCGACGGCATGATGTGCGTGTTTTTCATCGGCATTGGCCTGGCCGCCATCGCGACGGGCTTTACGCAAACGCCCCTGCAAATCGGTATCGGGCTGTTCGTGATCGGCATGTTCGCGGCGATCTACCATCCCGTCGGCCTCGCCATCGTCACCACGAAGTGGCGCGACACCGGCATGCGCATCGCCACGAATGGCGTGTGGGGCAATCTTGGCGTCGCTGCGGCCGCGCTGATCACCGGTTACCTGATCGATAATGGCGGCTGGCGCATGGCGTTCATCGCGCCGGGCGTGTTTTCGATTGCCGTAGGCTTCGTCTATATGACGATGCGGCGGCACAGCATTCACGCCGACGGGAACGCACCCAAGGCGAAAGCCGCGGAGGGCCCGAAGCCGTCCCCGGAATATCGCGCCTTGCTGTTCCGCGTTGCGGCAATCGTATTTCTCACCACCGCCGTCTCCTCGATCATTTTCCAGTCGACGACGTTCGCCCTGCCCAAGATCTTCGACGAACGTTTGCAGGGCCTCGCCACGGACCTCTCCGCCTGGCTCGACGGGATTGCCGGATCCAGTCAGGGCGATGTGGCCACCGTAATCGGCACTTTGGCATTCGTCGTATTCGCGGTCGCATCGATCGCGCAGCTTGTCGTCGGCATGATGCTCGACCGGTTCGGTCCGCGCCGCGTGTTCATGGTCGTTGCAACGATCCAAATCGTCTTCTTTGCGGCGATGCCCGGGCTGTCGGACGGCATCGCCCTTGCCGTCGCCTTCGGCTTCATGCTTGGTGCATTCGGTCAGATTCCGATCAACGACTTCATGATCGGCAAAACGGCCAGCGGCGCCTACCGCGCCCGCATATACGGTATCCGCTACGTGGTGAGCTTCACGGTGCTGGCGGCGACTCTGCCGTTGATCGCGTTCGTTTACAAAAACTGGGGCTTCGACACGCTGTTCATCATCCTCGCCAGTGCCGCCGCCGTCATTCTCGCCGCCGTTGCGATCCTACCGAAGCAACTGCCGACGCCCGAACCAGCGCCTGCCGCGGCGGAATAGAAAGCGTAGCCGTCTCCCTTCCGCCACCGCTGACCATTACCGGTCGGAGATAGTTGCGGACAAGCGTTGATCGGTCGCCGGCTTTTACGCGCGGGTAATTGCGATATAGTCCTATTGAACGGAAACCGATTGAATAGGTCCGCCGGGTTACGATGAAATTTTCAGCGCCATTCGAAGTTCTTGGTCCTTGCCGGAGCCGGATTATAGCGGGCTGCATCATGTTCGCCGCCTTGCTTGCCTTGATTTTTCTCCTGTCGGGATAACGAACCGGCAACGGCATCGATAGGCCAATAGGAAGAGCGCTATATGATAGCCTCGACCGTTTCGGCCGGTGTCCGTTTCCGACCCGATGGGGTCCGTTCGCACATCAACTGCGGACGAACGCCACCCTAACCTCGGAGCCCGCTTTTGACCCATAGCGGTCAAAGAAGTAGACGACCAAATGATGATTGCCTGAAATTAGTGCGTCGAGGTGAATCCCATGGTTTTCTGGATAGCGAGTGTGATTGGGTTGGCGATCGCTTATCTCGTCGGTTCTACGCCCACGGGCTATCTGGCGGGGAAACTGCTCAAGGGAATTGATATCCGAGAGCATGGCTCCAAATCTATTGGGGCAACGAACGTATTGCGCACCCTGGGGAAATGGCCTGCGTTGGTGGTGCTCCTAGTAGATATGCTGAAAGGTGTGGGGGCGATCGTCTTTGCCCGTTGGTTTTTTCCTTGGTTCTATACATTGCCGTCCGTCACACCACCGACGGCGCTTGATCTGCAAACCTGGGTGCCTTGGGCTGTTTGCTTGGCCGGACTTGCCGTGTTGTTGGGGCATAGCCGTTCGATTTGGTTGAATTTTACAGGTGGTAAATCCGCTGCGACGGGGCTAGGCATGTTGCTGGCGATATCTTGGCCAGTAGGTTTAGGTGCTGCGACGGTTTTTGGCGTTGTGCTGGCTATTTTTCGGACTGTTTCCCTTAGTTCGATGCTAGCGGCGTTGACTGCGATCGCCCTCATCTGGGGCTTGGAGCAACCGTTGCCCTATCGATTGCTGGTGAGTGCAGGTAGCATTTACGTGATTGTGCGCCATCGTGCCAACATTCAACGGCTACTGGCTGGGACAGAGCCACGCTTGGGGCAAAGTAGCCCAGAATCGAAAATGTAATCGCAAATTTAGTGCGTGCACCCTGACACTGTCGAGATCGCCAACAAGGGCTGCTTATGGCTAAAACCTGCCTTAAACAGCCACTCAGGATTACACCCGCTCCTGCCCTGGAAGCAGACCTTCGACAGCGGCTGATGTTACAAAATACCCAATGATGTAATATCGACGGCGCTTTCGCATGGCGCGCCAGCGGGATATCTCGTGGCGACCGGCCTAAGCCGGAGGAATTGATGCCTGACTTGGACTCTCTCGCGACCCATTACACCCATGGCCGCCTCCTCAAGGCGATTGAGGAAGGCGTCGTAAAACTCGGCAAGACACCGGATACGGTTGCGGTCGAAGATTTGGGCCCGGTTGACGAGTTCCATATCGGCGGCCGTATCGCGACGGAAATTTTCCTCGACCAATTGGCGCTCACGCCGGACAACCATGTTCTAGATGTCGGTTGCGGGCTCGGCGGCGCGAGCCGGTTCGCGGCACAGAAATACGATTGCCGCGTTACCGGGGTCGATCTGACCCCAGAGTTCGTTGAGACAGGCGCCGCCTTGTGCGCCTGGGTCGGGCTGACGGACCGGGTCACATCCGAACAGGGCGACGCAACGGCGACATCCTTTGCCGACGGCAATTTCGACAAGGCCTATATGCTGCATGTCGGCATGAACATTGCGGATAAAGCAGGACTATCGCGCGAGCTGTACCGGGTTCTGAAGCCCGGTGGGCAGCTTGGTATCTATGACATAATGCGTGTCGGTGCGGGCGACCTCTCCTATCCGTTACCCTGGGCAACGGCGCCGGAAGACAGCGCCGTTGGGTCGCCTGACGATTACAAAGCGGCCCTGCAGGCAGCGGGCTTTGCCGTTACAGCCGAGCGCAACCGGCGCGAATTTGCACTGGACTTCCTGGGGAGGCTCAAAACCGCCGCCGCGAACGCAATAGGGGCCCCGCCGCTCGGGCTGCACATCGTTATGGGCAAGACGGCGCCGGTAAAAATCGGCAATATGGCCGAGAACATTTCCAACAACCGGATTGCGCCGGTAGAACTCATTGCCGAGAAACCGGCTTAAGGATTGCGATGATGAAAACCAAACAGTTTGGCCACACAGACCTCAATGTGTCCCTGTTGACGTTCGGCTGCGGTGCGGTCGGCGGGTTGATGACGAAAGGCGACGCCGCCGACCAGGACCGCGCGGTTGCCTGGGCGCGGGACAACGGCATCAATCATTTCGACACCGCACCGTCCTATGGGAACACGGCCTCGGAGACCAATCTTGGCCGGGCGCTGGGCCGCAACCGCGACGGTATCATCGTCAGCACCAAAGTCGGCTTGGACGAAGCGGATTACGGCGATCTGGCCGGAACGATCCGGTCCTCCCTCGAAGCCAGCCTGACTCGGTTGGAACAGGATCACGTCGATATCTTTCAGCTGCACAACACGCTGGGCGTTCCCGACAATCGTGGCTTTCTCGGCGCCGACCAGGTGCTTAACGAGATCGTACCGGTCTTCGAGAAACTGCGGGACGAAGGCAAAACGCGCTACCTCGGCTTTACCGCGAAAGGGGCGACGGACGATCTTCACAAACTGATCGGGTCCGGCCATTTCAACAGCGCACAGATCTTCTTCAACATGCTCGCCCCCTCGGCAGGCGAACCCATTCCGGCCGGCTATCCCGCGGACGATTTCCGTCTACTCCTGAATGTCGCCAAGGATAACGGCGTCGGTTCGATCGGGGTACGCGTTCTGGCCGGCGGCGCACTGTCGGGAAGCGAGGCGCGCCATCCGTTGGGCATACAGGAGGTCGCGCCTATCGGATCGAGCCAGGACTATGCGACCGATGTGAAGCGCGCCCTGCAGTTCGAACCGGTCGTTGCGGCAGGGCACGCGGCGAGCCTACCGGAATTGGCAACCCGCTACGTGGTTTCGAATTCTGCGCTTTGTACAACCGAGATCGGCATCGCAACGCTTCAGGAGTTCCAGTTTGCGACCAATGCGGTCAACAAGGGACCGCTGCCATCAGACGCGCTCGCCATGATCAAGGACATCCAAACTGGTTTTGCTGCCTAGATCAGCACTTCATGGCTCAGTCCGCGTTATTTCTTCAGCCGGCCGAGGAGAAAGGCGGGGATCATGGCGCACAGGAAGAAAAATACCAGGAGCAGGAAGCCGTCCTGAAATCCGTGCGTGCTGGCCTGGGCCTGAATGACCTCACCCAGGTAATGCAGCGCACCCGACGCGCGAGAATCTTCGGGCAGGCCCGCTTCGCTGTAGATCCGTTCGATTCCTCTCAGCATTTCCTGTGTTGTCGCGTTCGCCGAGCTTTGCGTCGCCGTTAACGCCTCGCTATGAAACTGCGTCCTGTTTTGAACGAACGCGACCCACGCGGTCAGACCGAGCGATCCGCCGAACTGGCGGCAAAAATTGATGGTGCCGCCGCCAGCGCTGATTTTGTCTTGCGGCAATGCGCGCAACGCCGTGTTCATGATAAAGGGATTCGTGAAACTCATCCCCAACCGACTGATGACGAAGTAGGTCATGATGAGGACGAAGGGCGTGTTGACATCCGCGCCACTCATGGGTGCGGTTCCGACGGCGAACAGCATCAGGCCGATCATAATGCCGATATGCGGCGGGATCTTGTCAGCGAGCCTGCCCGTCAGGGGCAGTGTGATGACGACCAAGATGGCCGACGGAAACATGACCAGTGCGGCGTCGAGCGCCGTCATGCCCTGAACCAACTGCCCGAACACTGGCACGCCGTATCCGCTGCCGAAATTGCCGACGCCGAAGACGAACGCGATCAGCGCCGTCATCGCGAACTGTTTGTGCTGGAACAGGGAAAGATCAATGAGCGTCGGGCGGTCCTGCAATTGCGAGAGGATCAGCACGATCCCCGACCCGATGCCGAGCGTGAAAAGTCCCAGAATATAGGTGGATGTCCAGCCCTCGCGATTGCCTTCGGTCAAGCCGGTGATCAGGCAATAAACAGTAACGAGCAAGAGCAGATAACCCGGCCAATCGAACGGTCCGCTGTCCTTGTTTCGGACCGATGGCATGAATATCCACCCCATCAGCGCGGCCACCCCGATGACCGGCAGAGGCGCCCAAAAAATGTACCGCCAGTGAAACAGGTCGATGGCGACGCCCCCTATGATGGGACCCACCGCGACCGCCATGAAAACACCCATGGAGTATATCGCCATCGCATAGCCGCGCCGCTCGGTGGGGAAAACCTGGAACGCGACGACCATCACCAGCGGCTGAATAACGCCCGCGGCCACGCCCTGCAGGACGCGGCCGACGACAATGAAATTGAAATCCTGACCTAACGCGGCGATTAGGCTGCCGATGACGAACACCAAAGACATCAGCAAGAAACCGCCGCGTTGCCCGAATGCGGAAACCAGCCAGGCGCTCAGAAGCTGACTGGTCACCATCGCGATATTGAACGCCGACGTCATCAATTGCGCCTGATCGAGACCGACCCCAAACGCTCCCATGACATCGGGCACAGCGACGTTGACGATCGTGCCGGAGACAACCATCGTGAACGACGCCGCCATACCCGTCACCATCACGAGGATCCGGTAGGATTCGCCGTAACGTCCGAACAGGTCGTCGATCGATTCAGTCTTCATGTTATGGGGGAAAACCCGAATGCATGCTTCGGGCCAGCCTCTCCCTTGATGCGGAATCGCCCATGAGGTCCGGCGTTAAAAAATCGCATAGAAGGGACCTCGCCAATCGGTCCCCTTGCCCTTCACGCTGCTGCCGACCATTGCTGGTCGGAGATGAATTTCGGGCAGGCGTTGATCGTCAGCCGGTCCTCCCGCTTCGGATCCTTTATTGGCCCGCATTCGTTGTCGAAGATCATCGTCGTGCGATCCGAAGCGTCGTAGGGCGACCAGTCGGGGAGCCGCGCGTTGTTCGGGTTGCCGGTGCGGGCGAAGGCAAGCCAGGTTTCCATCACCGTGTCCATCAGCACCGTCTGTTCCGGTCCCGTACCTGTGAATTCCCGGGCGATCTCCACGTTGCCGAAGACAAACGGGATGCACAGCGTGTGCGGGGTCTTGAGCATGCCGTCGAGTACCGGGGTCTTCCAAGTGAACTCGTAGAGATAGGCGGGCGCGCCGCCCTGCTTAGACTTGATTTCCGCCGCCGCGACCGCGTTGCGGCGGTACATGTGGTCGCTGGATAGAACGTTGAAGAGGTCGCGGCCAGAGATCTCGCCGCGCCGGTCCGTGTAATCGGCGATCAAATCCCTAGTTTGCGCATCGTCGATGCCGACGAACCGTTTGACCTGCGCATGAAGCTGTTCCGATGTCATGGGCAGTTTCGCCGGGTCGAGGGTAATGTCGTAGAAACTCTTCTCCGTCTCGCAGGAGCCGATCAGCAGCGGGATATCCGATGCCAGATCCGGGCTGTCGAGATCGAAGGGATGGTTCAGGATCGAGCGTCCATCGACGACGGGCCGGAAACTGTCGTTGCCATAATTCGCGGCGACGGCGGCGGCGTAGCCTTCGAGCATCCGGTCCGTCGGCGCGTGCTGCAACGCGGCGGCGTCATCCAATCCAAGTTCGCTCAAGAGCTGCCGCCCAGCGCGCGATGCGTTTTCCTGCGTGGCCAAGCGCAGATGGGACGATGAGCTCTGCATCACCGCCTTATGAAACAGGCCCTTGGCCGATGGCATCGTCATCAGCACCGCGACCTTGGACCCACCGCCGGATTGGCCGAAGACCGTCACATTGCCCGCATCGCCGCCGAAATTGCCGATATTGTCGCGCACCCATTCCAGTGCCATGACGATATCGAGCATGCCGGCGTTGCCCGCATCGGCGAAGCGCTCGTCGCCGAAGTCGCTGAGATCGCTAAAACCGAACGCGTTCAGACGATGGTTCAAGGTAACCACGACCACATCGCCGCGCCGGGCGAGATTCGAGCCGTCAAGGCCGGTAGCACCACCGGAACCGGTGAAGTAACCGCCGCCATGCATCCAGACCATGACCGGCCGCTTGCCGCCGTCATTCACCGCTGGCGTATAGACGTTGAGGACGAGGCAGTCTTCGCCGGTCGGCGTGGTGTCGCGGATCCAGGCGTTCGCGGGGCGGATCGGCCGCTCCGGCTGCGGCGCCTGCGGGCCAAGCGTTAGGGCGTCTCTAACATCAGGCCAAGTCTCCGGTTTCAACGGCGGCATGAACCGGGCCTCCCCCGCCGTGGACTGCGCGTAGGGGATACCCTTGAAGCTGTGAATGCCCTCGCCGACCGCGCCACGCAGTTTGCCAAATGTGGTCTCCACCAGCGTATCCATTGTCATTTCATTCTTCCCCTATCCAATCCCGTTGATCCGCGCCTCGGTCGCGACCTTGCCATCCTTGGCAAGGCAGATCGCGGTCCAGTCCGCACCGCGGCCGTCGACCATCACCGAAAGCGCGTCGTCCCAAAACACCGGCCGCCGGAAATAGATATCGAGGTCGACCGATTGCGGCGAAAACTCGCGCCAGATCGCCGCCGCGAGATAATGCACCCCCATGCCGCCACCGATGATCGGCGCGCGGAAGCCGCCGGCATTCGCGGCGTTCATGTCGTAATGGATCGCATTGCCATCCGAGCGGTAACCGGTCACGCGGTCCGGCGTCATTTCCACGTCGCTTAGCTTACGAAGCCGGGACACGTCCTCGACGACCGGTAGCGGTTTGGCGCCCGCGCCGCGTGCGTCGCGTTTGGCCGGGTCGGGGCGCAGAGAGGTGCGTTTGGCGGTAATCGCAGGTCTGCCATCCGCACCGGTGAACAGGATTTCACTGGTCTCCGCCTGACCGCGCGGCACCGGCTCGATCTTCACGACCTTGCCGGTGATCGTGAATTCCTCATCCAGCCGGATCGGCGCGTGCTGGATCAGGCTCTGCACCATGTTCACATTGCCCTCGGAGGAGATGCCGCTTTGCACGCCGGCATGGATCGCGATCCCGATGAAGAAAGACGGGTCCGCGACATTACCGAAATCGGCCGGATCTATGCCGCAGACTTCGAGCAACCGCGTCTGTTCACTTGTTTCGACTACCGTCGTCTGTTCGCGAAATGTGAACCCCTCATAAGGGTCGATCCATTCGATATTTTCAGACTGTTCCCACATAGCGCCTCACAGATCCGCGTATTTCTCGATGGTATCGCGCCACGCCATCACTTCTTCGACCCTGTCGATCGTCCCGCTGACACCGAACATCGGCAGCACCGGGATAAGCAAGCGACTGACGCCGATCTTGGCAAGATCCGGGATCGTATCAAGGTCCTCCGGCAGGCTGGTGGTGATTTCAATCGCATCCGGATCGCGGTCGTGTTCGCGCGCCGTCTGGCGCACCAGCTCGATCAGTTCCGGCGATGCGCCGCGCGCCGGGAAGAATCCATCGCCGAGCCGACCAGCCCGCCGCGCCGCCATCTTGGAATGGCCACCGACGATGATCGGCACCGATCTATTCACCGGCCTCGGCAGGCAGTGTGCGCCGTTGAACTGGGTGAACTCGCCATCGAAGGTTGGGGAATCGGAAGACCAAAGCTCGCGCATGGCGGCGATATGCTCATCGGTCCGCCGGCCCCGGTCGTCGAACGGTGTGCTAAGCGCGCTGAACTCCTCTTCCAGCCACCCGACGCCGATGCCCAGCAAAACACGGCCGCCGGACATATGATCCAGAGTCGCGATCTGGTTCGCGGTCACGACGGGGTTGCGCTGCGGTACGATCAGGACACCGGTGCCGAGCTTGATCGTCTTCGTTACGGCGGCGGCGTAGGCCATCCAGATCAGGCAGTCGGGGATCGGCATGTCGTTCTTGCCGCCCGCCATCTTGCCGTCATCGGAATAGGGATAGGCCGATTCATAGCCTTCCGGGACGACAACATGATCGACGGTCCATGCGGACTCGAAGCCCGCCTCTTCGCCCGCCTGGAGCAGTTCCACCGCCTTCGCCGAATGCACATAGCGGCCCGCGTTGCAGTACCGTAATCCGAATTTCATGACCTGACCCTTCCGTTGAACGTCTAATTATTCTGCCGCTGCCGGCGCTACCGCCGCCACGTTCTTCTTCGCCGCTGCGTCTGCTTTCATCCGATGCGCCATCATAAGCGCCGGGATAATCGCCATGAAAGCCATGATGGCCAAAACCATGAAAGCATCCTGAAAACCACGCGTACTGGCTTGCGCCAAGATCACATCGCCCATGTATTGGATCGCACCCGGCTCCCGGGCGACTTCGGGAACGCCGGCCTCCGTAAAAAGGCGGATGATTTGTTCGCGCATTTCCTTGCCGGTTTCATTCACGCTGGTCTGCATCGCCGCAAACGCATCGCCGTGGAACGGAATCCGTAGTTCCAGGAACACGATAACGCCATTCGCTCCCAGCGCGCCGCCCAGCTTGCGCGTGAAGTTCAACGCGCTCGACCCCTGATGAACTTGGTCCGTTGGCAAGGAACTCAGCGCCGTTGCGTTGGTGACCGGACGCGTGAACGCCGACCCCATCCGCATGAAAAGCGTAAAGCCAACCACGGTCCAAAACGGTGTATTCACGTCCATGCCCGCCATCAGGGCAAAGGAAAACGAATAGGATAACAGGCCCGCATAGACCAAATACTGCGGCGGAATCATGTCTGCAAGACGTCCCGAAAGCGGGAAGAGAACCAGCATCAGCAATCCGGAAGGCACCAGCAATAGTCCCGAATGGAAAGCCGTGAAGTGCTGAATTTGCTGCACGAACAAGGGCAGCATGATGGTCGACGACAGAAACGCACACTCGGTGAAAAACGCGATCAGCGCCGCCGCTGAGAATTGCATGTTCCCGTACATTCTCAAATTAACCAGCGGGGCTTCGCCCTGGAGCTGCCGATAGATAAATCCGATGCCGCCGAAAATCCCCAGCGCAAAGAGGAAAATGATATCGTACGATGTCCAGCCGAGGCGCTGTCCATAGCTGAAGCCGAGAAGCAGCCCGATGAGCGTCGCTGCCAGTAAAGCGGCGCCGAGAAAATCGAACTTCGGCAGAAACTTCGGCAGCGGCCGGCTCGGCATAAAAAACATGCTGAGCACCAAAGTCAGGAACGTCGTCGGCAAGGTCAGCAAAAAGATATAGCGCCAATTGAAAGCATCGATCGCCAGCCCTCCCATCATCGGGCCGAGCGTCGGCGCGATCACCATGCCCATGCTGAAGATGCCCATCGCAAAGCCTTTACGGCCCGGCGGGAACACCGAAAAGACGACCGCCATAGCGAGCGGCTGCAGAATGCCGGCCGAGACGCCTTGCGTCACCCGCCCGATCATCAGAGTTGCGGAGTCCACGGCCAAACCGCTCATCGCAGAGCCGATCAGAAACAGACTCAGCGCGACGATGTTAGTTGTGCGTTCGCCGCTAGCCTTGATGAGCCAAGCGCTTAGCAGCATGCCCAAGGTTTGCGATGCGAAATAACCGGTCGACAGCAGTTGCGCCTGGTCACGCCCGAGCCCGAATGTGCCCATAAGATCCGGGAACGCGACATTGACCGTCGTGCTGGCAAGCCCGCCCGTCATGGCCCCCGTTACGCAGGTAATCGTCGCCAACCATCGATAGGCGGGTCCATACCGATTAAACAGAGCATCGATGTTTTCGGCGGGCACGGGTAATGGAGATCCTTGCTATGAAACCCGCCAATCTTATCGATAAAGTTTCGCCAGAACCAAATCGCGCGGATTTGGCCGGGGTTTGCCCGTATTTTCGATTGCTATAGAGTCCGCGCAAATCTTACCCATGCTGGAGCCCGAACAATGCCCGACTCGGCGACACAGGCTGAGGATGCCGCCACCCTGCCCGATCTGCTTGGCCTCTGTGCACAGGCACTGCAATCCGTTGAAACCTATGTCGAAACAGCACGGTCCCGCGTTGGCACGTTGGTCACGGCAGACGCACGGATCAGTAGCGCGCGCCTGAACGAGGAACAGTTTGCCGCACACGGCCTATCCTGGATGACGACCTACGCAACCGGGCTGCGGGAATTGCTGCGTTGGGCGGAACGCCTCGATCAGGGGGGTAAGCTCGGCGAGATCGAAGCGCTTATTCTGCAATCCGCGTTCGGCGAATATATCAACCAGCTGAAATCCGGCGTTGCGATCAGTCAGAGCGAAATCGTCCGGCCCGGCGATCTCGGCATGACCGATACGGATACGGCGCCGCTCTCCGAAGGTGCGGCGGGCCAGTTGGCGGCGGCGGGCAATACCAACGCCGTGCGCATGCGCATCGCCGCACTGATCGAAGAAGGCGTATTCGGCGACCCGGGCTATGGCGACGAGACGCTGGAGATGATCGCCGATCAGTTTCATCGTTTCGTCGACGAACAGATCATTCCGTCCGCGCATGAGTGGCATCGTCAAGATCAGCTTATTCCGATGGAGATCATCGACCAGATGTCGGAGATGGGCGTCTTCGGCCTCACGGTTCCGGAGGAGTATGGCGGGCATGGCCTCGGCAAGGTGTCGATGTGCGTCGTCACAGAGGAGCTGTCGCGCGGTTATATCGGTGTCGGCTCGCTCGGCACCCGGCCGGAGATCGCCTGCGAGCTGATCCGCCTCGGCGGCACGGAGGCGCAGAAGATGCACTGGCTGCCGAAGCTTGCCTCCGGCGAAATTCTCCCGACCGCGGTGTTTACCGAACCCGGCACCGGCTCCGACCTCGGTAGCCTGAAAACGCGGGCCATCCGGGACGGCGATGTCTATCGCGTCCAGGGCAACAAGACCTGGATTACCCACGGTGCGCGCACCGATGTCATGACCTTGCTGGCACGGACCAACCCGGACGAACCTGGCTACAGGGGCCTGTCCATGTTCATCGCGCCGAAGCCGCGTGGCAGCGACGACGACCCGTTCCCCGCAGACGGCATGTCCGGTGGCGAGATCAACGTGCTCGGCTATCGCGGTATGAAGGAATACGAGATCGCCTTCGACGGCTTCGAGATCAAGGCGGAAAACCTGCTCGGCGAGCAGGAAGGCGATGGCTTCAAGCAGCTTATGGCAACCTTCGAATCCGCCCGTATCCAGACGGCCGCCCGGTCCGTCGGCGTCGCCCAGCGCGCGATGGAGCTAGCACGCGACTATGCCGTCGACCGGCAGCAGTTCGGAAAGTCGATTTACAAGTTCCCGCGCGTCGCGGGCAAGATCGCCTGGATGGCCGTCGAAACGATGATCGCCCGCCAGCTGAGCTATTTTGCAGCGCGGGAGAAAGACTCAGATCGCCGCTGCGATATCGAAGCCGGCATGGCGAAACTGCTCGCCGCGCGCGTCGCCTGGTCAAACGCGGATAATGGCGTGCAGGTCCATGGCGGCAACGGTTACGCCGAAGAATATGAGATCAGCCGCGTACTCTGTGATGCCCGTATCCTCAACATCTTCGAGGGTGCTGCCGAAATTCAGGCGCATGTCATTGCGCGCGGCCTGCTGGAAAGGCGAAACTAGCGGGACAAGGGAGAAAAGAAATGAAGATCAAGCGCATCGAACATGTCGCCATCGCCGTCAATGATATGAAGGGCTCGATGGAGATGCTCGAAAACACCTTCGGGCTGAAACTGGATTTCGAAGAGCAGATCGGCCAGACCAAGCTGGCGATGTATCCGGTCGGCGAAACCTATTTGGAACTCCTCGAGGCACTTGGACCGGAGTCCGGCACTTCGAAGTGGATCGAGGAAAAGGGACAGAGCCTGTTCCATCTCTGCTTCGAAGTCGACGACATCGACGGTGCGCTCGACGAACTCCGGGAGAAGGGTGTGAAACTACTCGACGAAACGCCCCGCATCGGCCATGGCGGCGCCCGCATCGCCTTCCTCAATCCCGAGTCCACGGGTGACATATTGATCGAACTCGCCGAAATTCCAGCGGGACACTAACCCACCGGACTCAATCGGCTTCAGCAGGGATTTGCGCACGGCCCTGCTTGAGTTGCAACACACTGGCGATGCAGATCAGGTACATCGCCGTCATGGCGATAAAGACGCCGCGATATTCACCGCTGTCCATCAGCCAGCCAAACAGCAATGGCGCCAATGCGCCGCCCAAATCGAGGCCGGAATAGACGAAGCCGAAGACCTTGCCGGTCGCCCCCGCCGGCGCCGCAGCGCGCACGAGGATGTCGCGCGAGGCATGCGTCGCCCCGCCGCAAAACCCGACACCGCCGAACAGAACGATGATGACGGGCACACTCAGCGGAAGGAAAGCGATAGCGCCCATGCAGATTGCCGACAAACCCAAGCCCGTCGTCGCGATGACGGCGTGACGCTGCAAGCGATCCGCTACCTCGCCACCGGCCAGATTTCCGGCGGCACTGGCGCCCAGATAGGCGGTAAGCCCCGCGGTCGCGAGATACAGTGGCGCATTGTAAATCTCGACCAAAACGGTCGCCGAGAAATTCTGCATGCCTATGAGTGCGCCCGAAATCAGCGCGAAATAACAAAACGCCGCAATCAACGGCAAGCTGGTAATCAGGCGCAGATAGAAGGCCATCCCCGGCATCGCACCGCTGCTATCCACTGAGCCGGCTGGCATCCGTAGTACGGCGCGGTATTTGTACAGGAGGATCGCCGCAAACCAGCCAATCACACCGGCGGTCATCAAGCCGACACGCCATCCCGCAAAACTCACGACGCCGTAAAAAATCACCACGGGCGACAGGAAATAACCACTGGTACCGGCGAAACCGTGGATAGCATAGGCGCGGCCCATCCGTCGCGGATCGACCTTGGCGGAAAGAATAGAAAGATCGGCCGGGTGAAATACGCTGTTGCCAAGCGCAGCCGTCACCGCCAATGGCAAAAACACCCAATAGCTCGGCGCCAATCCCATCAGAAAGATAGAAGTCGACATCGCCACGACACCGAACAACAGTAACCGGTCCGCGCCATGGCGGTCGACGAGAATGCCGACAAATGCCTGACACACGCCCGACGTCCCGAAGAAAACCGTAACGATGAGACCAAGGGCCGTGTAGCTGACATCGAACTCCGCGCGCAGCAGCGGAAATAACGGTCCCAACGCGATCTGATAGAAGTGGGACAGCAGATGCGCGAACCCGACGAGACCGATGACCAGCCCTTCGGAACGCTCGGGTTGTGCGGACGCGGCCATCCAGAGGTACTTATACGCCCCGGTTCTTCGGCAACATCAGGAACGGCCACGGGCTGGGCACATCGCCCATCGGCACTTCGATGATCGTGGGACGCTCCAGCGCCAGCGCTTCCTTGATACGGCCTTCCAGATGTTCCGGTTTCTCGGCGCGCAGCCCGACCGCCCCGAAGGATTCCGCATAGGCAACGAAATCCGGATTGGTCAGCTCGCTGGCAATGATCTTATTGTCGTACATGTCGCGTTGGATGCGGCGGACGTTACCGTACGCGCCGTCCTTGAATACGACAGTGACGAGATTGATCCCGTGATGCACCGCCGTGGCAATCTCGTTACCGGTAAACAGGAACCCGCCATCGCCCGATATCGATACCACTGGCAGATCCGGGTTCGCCGCCTTGACGCCAAGTGCCGCAGCATACCCCCAGCCCAGCGTACCCATATAGCCCGACGACACGAAGGTGTGCGGCTTGTAGACCGGGTAGGCCAGACGGCTGACATAACCCGGCTGAGTCAACTCGTCGACATAGATTCCGTCCTCGCCAAGCGCCGCACGGATCGCCTGCAGCCATTCCACTTGCGGCGACAGGGCGCTCACCTCCTCCGCCAACGTATCGGCGGTCTCGGCGATCTTCTGCCAGCGCGTGCGTTGCACACTCCGCGCCTCAAGCAAGGAAACGAGCGCAGCTGTCTCCGCTGCCGCGTCGCCAATGACCGCGACATCCGCGGGCTTGATCCGCGCGACCTCTTCGGGATCGATATCGATGCGAAGAATTTTCAAATCGTCGTCGGCGCCCCATCCCTGCAGCTGCGCGCTGAGCCGGGTGCCGATGACCAGATCGGTCTCCGGCCACAACCGGTGTCCGACGGGGCCGCTTTGGCTCAGCGGATGCCGACCGTCGAGGACGCCCTGCCCGTTTCGGTAACAGATGACCGGCGCTTCCAGTCTTTCCGCCAAGGCCTGTACTTCCGCGCTGGCGTTCTTTGCGCCACCACCGACGACGATCATGATCCGTTCGGATTGTTCTATCAGACTCACCGCCTGCTCGATATCCGCTTGCGGCGCTTTCGGGGCAGGATCGATTTCCGCCGCGTCGATGTAACCGATGTCGGCGCTGTCGTTCCAGACGTCCATCGGCACTTCGATACCGACCGGCTGTGGGCGGCCAGACTGCATTTCCTGAAACGCCGTCGCCATCTGGGTTTGCGCATCGGCGGCAGACGTCACTCGCCCCGACCATTTGGTCAGCCGCGACATGATCCCCATCTGGTCCGGCAATTCATGCAGGTGGCCGTAGCCTTTCCCGATGGCGCCGGTCGCCACTTCGCCCGCCAGGCACAGCACCGGCGCACCCACGGCGTAGGCCGTCGCCAAGGCCGACGCCGTGTTCAGGAAGCCAGGCCCGGGCACGACCGCATAGGCCTGCGGTTTGCCTGTCGACAATGCCGCGCCGACCGCCATATAGGCCACGCCCTGCTCGTGCCGGGCATTGATGACGCGAATATCGGAACGGGCGTCGTACAGTGCCGCGAACAGCGGATCGTTCTGAATACCGGGAAGGCAGAAAAGCGTCTCGATACCGTTGCCGATGAGGGATTCGACCACCACTTCCGCCGCTGTTTTGTTCGCCATCGCCCCACGTCTCCCTAAATCATTGCCTGTATCGGCAGACAGTTATACCGCCCGCACTGCCCGCGCACCATGGCAGCCAAGGCCAAATCGGAGCGGGTGGAAAAAACCGTTGCCGTAGCGCGGGTCGAAGAGGATCATGGCTGCCGCATTCAAGAAGGAACAGACGATGTTGGAACTGACAAACGGCGATTGGTCCCTGGGCGGAAGGCCGAGTATGCGTGGCGTGAGCGGCATGGTCGCGGCAGCACACCCGCTGGCGGCGAATGCCGGCGCGGAAATGCTGCGCCGAGGCGGTAATGCGTTCGACGCCGTGGCTGCAACGGCGGCGGCGTTGAATGTCGTCGAACCTTTCATGTCGGGGCTGGCCGGTGCCGGAGCGGCAACGTTTCTGCGGGCCGAGACCGGCGAGGTCTCATGCATCGATTTCATCCCACCCGCGCCCTCTGGCCTCAAGCCTGCGGAGATGGACGGCGCCGTTGCGATGACGGGACCGCTTGCGCCCTGCACGCCAGGCAGTCTCGCCGGCTGGCACGGCCTGCAGAGCCGCTATGGCAAGCTTGCCTTCGCCGATGTCCTGCAGCCGGCGATCCGCTTGGCGACCGACGGTTTTCCTGTCTCGCCCTTCTTTATCGTCGAAACCAGCACCAGCATCGACCGGATAAAAGACCCAGAATGGCATCGCATCTTCCGGCCGGAACACGACTGGAAGCCCGGCGAGGTGCTCAAACTGCCCGATTTGGCCGGAACGCTCGAAGCCATCGCGAAGAACGGCATCGAACACCTCTACGGCGGCGAGTTGGGCGAGAAACTGGCAAGCCATCTTGCGGCCGAAGGCGGCGTCATCGCGATGCAGGATCTCGAAGCCGTGTCGCCTGCAATCGAAGCGCCAGTCAAGGCGGCCTATCGCGACCGGCTGATCCACGTGCCACCACCGCCCGCCGAATCCTTCCAGATGCTGCTGGCACTCCGCATTCTCGACTCGTTCGACCCTTCGGCCATGGGCCTGCTGAGCGCCGGTCACTTGGATACCGTCTTCCGGGCCATCCGCATCGCCGCCGGCCTGCGGATCAAGCACAACCGCTGCAGTCCTAAAGACGCCATGGCGCTCCTAGCTGATGTCGAAGAATACGTAGCACGGGTCAGCGACGGAAAGCCCGTCGTTGGGCCGACCGAAAAATGGTCCGGCGACTCCGACTTCGAGCGTGATGCGCCCAAAGAGAACACCACCTCCATGTCGATTGCAGACTCGGAAGGCAATATGGTCTGCCTGACCCAGAGCCTGGGTTCGGCCTACGGCTCCGGCGTAATGATCCCGGGCACCGGCGTGCTGCTGAACAATTTCTTGAACTGGACCGACCTCAATCCCGCCTCGCCGAACGCACTGCAACCGGGCCAACGAATGGCGATGTGCCTCGCCCCCTCGATCTCGACCCGCGACGGCAAGGGCGTGCTGGCGCTGGGCACGCCCGGCAGCTACGGCATCCTGCAGACACAGGTCCAGGCGATGGTCGGTTATGTCGATTTCGGTCTCCATTTGCAGGCGGCCATCGACATGCCCCGGGCGCGGCTTTGGGACGGCAAACAGATCTATCTGGAACGCCGTGTGCCGCATACCGTCTGTCGCGAACTTTCCGCCCGCGGACACGACGTGACCCTGTTGCCTGAGTTCTCCTGGCGCGCCGGCGGGATGCAGGCGGTCTCCCGCGATCCGGAAAGCGGCGCCCTTGCCGCCGCCGCCGACAGCCGGCGCGACGGCGCTGCAATCCCCGCCTAAAGGAAAGCATTATGAGCGCCGACACATACTTCTCCGCCGATTACGCGGAAGCCCGTACGAAGTTCCTGAGTGCCGTCGAAACGGCAGGCACGCCGGTATGGACTTTCCCGCACCCACTCAAAGGCCCGGACGGAGAGGATCTCGCAACCGACATTGCGTGGCTCGGCGCAACGGATGCGACTCGCATCGTCGTTGCGGGTTCGGCCACTCATGGCGTTGAGGGATTCTGCGGCTCCGGCTGCCAGACCGGCTTCCTGACCGAAGGCTGGGCGAGCCGGCTGAACCCGGACACCGCCCTGGTGCTGGTCCATGCCAACAACCCGCATGGCTTTGCCCATCAGCGCCGCGTCAACGAAGACAACATCGACCTTAACCGCAATTTCGTCGATTTCACCGGTGGGCCGCCGGACAACCCCGGCTATGCTGAACTGCATCCGATCCTGGTACCCGACGATTGGGACGGCCCGGCGCGTGAAGCAGCAGATGCCGCGATTGAAAAATTCAAGGAGACGGAGGGCTTGCGCGCCTTCCAGCAGATCACGTCGCGCGGCCAATACACGTTTCCCGACGGTCTGTTCTACGGCGGCACCGGACCGAGCTGGTCGCGCCAGACAATCGAAGGATTTGCCGGCGAGCATATGATAGGCGCGGAACGGATCGCAGTGGTCGATTTTCATACGGGGCTGGGGCCGCGCGGCTACGGCGAAGTCATCGGACGCGGGGGGAAAGGCGACCCGCAATACGAACGCACCCGCGCCTGGTATGGCGATGAGGTCAAAAGTGCGGCGCTCGGCAATTCGGCATCGGTCAAGCTCAACGGAACCATCGATTTCGGTTACAAGCGCGCCTGCCCTAACGCCGAGCAGACGGCCATCACGCTCGAATTCGGCACCTTGTCTTTGGAAGAGGTGCATGAGGCAATCCGCGCCGATAACTGGCTCTATGCGAAGGGCGGCGGCGAGGCTTCACCGCACTTCAAGGACATCAAGCAGCAGGTCCGCGCGGCGTTTTACGGCGAGGACAGCCAGTGGAAAGCGGATATCTGGGCCCGCGGACAGGAAATCGTCGAGCAGGCGCTAGCGGGCATAAACGCATGACAAGGCTTAAGCGCAGTCCTAGGATTGGATTTAGGCAACATTGAGATAGTGAAATTTCAAGGGAGGCCGTTATGGCGAAAGATTGGGATTACGTGCACAACCTCGCATCCGAGGCGGACTGGACTCCGGGTTTGCGCGAAATTTTCGAATACCGTGACCTGGGCATCAAAGACGGCACCAAAGGCGATTACGTTGCGCACATCGTCAAAGCGAACGGCAAAAAGAGCAAGGACGAAGTCCAGCACTGGCACGTACACGACTGCACATTTCAGATGGTCTATGTGCTGAACGGCTGGGCGAAGTTCGAGTATGAAGGCCAGGGCGTCCGCAAGATCCAGAAAGGCGACTGCATCAACCAGATCCCAGGCATCAAGCACAGGGAGATCGACTGCTCGGAAGATCTCGAAATTCTCGAGATCGTCGCGCCCGCCAACTTCGAGACGCGGATCGTGGACGCGCCAGCCGAAGAGGCCGCCGACTAAGCCGCGCCCTTCGGCATAGTGCCCGGCGCGCCAAGATAATCGCCATTTAGGAGGAATCGAATGTCGATCTCGACACAGGAACCTGACGTCGCAGCCTCCAACGAAGCGGCGCTGAAGGAAGCCGGCAGCGACCATATCTTCATGCACGCCTCGCCCTACCGGGCGCTCGCCAAGGATGCAGGCAAACGCATCCTGGTCGAGGGCAAGGGCTGTATCGTCAAGGATATCGACGGCAACGAGTTCATCGACGCGCTGGCCGGGTTGTGGCTCGTCAATGTCGGGCATGGCCGCGCGGAAATCGGCGAAGCCATGGCGCGGCAGGCGAGCACGCTCGCCTATGCCAGCTCGACCCAGGCAACGACAATCCCGGCCATCCAACTGGCAACCCATCTGGCGGAAATCACGCCGGGCGACCTGGGCACCGCGTTCTTCTGCTCCGGTGGGTCGGAGGCCGTCGAGTCGGCAATCAAGATCGCGCGGCAGTATCACTATCACAATGGCGACCCAAAACGGCTCAAGATCATCGGGCGGCGCGGTTCCTATCATGGCGCGACATACGCGGCGATGAGCGTCAGCGGCACCCGCCCGATGTCAGAGCCCTATCACAGCCCGTTCATGCATGGCGTGCTGCACGCCTCGCCGCCCTATTGCTATCGGTGCGACTTCCGGCAGACCTTTCCGGCCTGCGATCTGCTGTGCGCCGATCAGATCGAACAGATGATCCAGTATGAAAACCCGCAGACGGTCGCGGCGGTGATTGCCGAGCCGATCTCCGCGTCAAACGGCATCGTCGTGCCGCCGGAGGGCTATTGGACGCGCCTGCGCGAAATCTGCGACCGTCACGGCGTCCTTCTGATCACCGACGAGGTCATCAACGGATTCGGCCGCACCGGCAAGATGTTCGCGTCTGAACATTGGAACCTGGTCGGCGACATCATGACCATGGCGAAGGGCCTGTCGAGCGGCTACGCACCAATCGGCGCCGTCATGTGCCGGCCCCATGTCGTCGAAGCCTTCGAGGGCGACAACAAGCTTTCCCATCTGCTGACCTATGGTGGACACGCGGCGGCTTGCGCCGCAGCGCTGGCGAACATTTCGATCATCGAAAACGAAGGCCTTGTCGAGAATTCGGCCAGGATGGGCGCCCGGTTGCTGGACGGCCTGAATTCGCTCGGCCATCACCCGACTTTGGGCGACGTCCGGGGCCTAGGCCTGATCGCCGGCGTCGAACTGGTCAAGGATAAGGCGACCAAGGAAAAGTTCGCCGAGTCCAGCGATGAGATAACGCATCTGAACGAGGCCTTGCGGGACCGCGGCCTCCTGACTCGGGCGAGCCACATAATCTCGCTGTCGCCACCGCTGTGCATCACAGAAGATCAGGTGGACCGGATTGTCGAAATCATCGACGGCGCCGTCGGCGATATGGAGGGGAAGTTCGGCTACGCCTGAACGTCTCCACTCTTAACGGCGCTTCTTCTTGACCGCCTTCTCAACGCTGGTCAGCGCGTCCAGCAATGTCTTGCGGTGATCGTCCTCCATCGGTGGTTCCTGCGACAGGGATTCCGCCCATGCGGTCAGAATATCCGACAATAGATGATGATGCAGGTGTACTTCGGCCACACGGCTGTCTTCGCCTTCGCGCACCAGCTTGATGAGTAGGCCATCATTCTCAGCACGGGCTTCGAACTTCGCTCCCCGCGAAAACGAGCCCATATAGAACTTATCGGGAAAATCAATGGCCACTTCGGCCTTGTCCTGGATCGGGTGCGTCGTTCTCTTCATCGGCAATCACCTCCCCTCCGTTGCGCACGCCAACGATAGCAATGCCTCGATAGACCTCATTGATGCATATCAATGCCTGTGGGGCCGTCACGGAGAATGATTGGGCCTAACGGGAGATCGAAAAGAGAGGCCCGCGATGTTGACCTATGAAGATTGCATCGGATTGTGCGAACTGACCGAAGAAGAAATCCGGGCGATCAGCGAGCACGAACATATTCCGGAAATCGTCGCGGCCGAGTTGGGTGCCTATCTTGTTCGTTCATCGGATGGTGAAGACCGGATCCGCCGCATCATCCTCGACGATATCCGCGCCGCTGAAGCGCGGCAGGATTTGAAGCGCGCCTTCGAATTGAAAGCCGTGCTGCATCATTTCATGCAACATCATCCCAAGAATGTGTTAGCGGCGCAGAATTAGATCCGTAACGTCCGTTACTCGCCAGCACCGTCGAGCCAAGTCGCGGAACGGCCTCGATCAATCGGGATTGCTGCACCTGTGATGTCGCTAGCGGCGTCCTGACACAGGAAGGTGACGAGACCGGCAACGCGGGCCGGTTCGATATATCCCGTCGTCTGACCACGACGGCGCAAATATTCGTCCTTGGCCTCGTCAGCGCTCAAGCCTGTTTCGTCCGCCAGTTCGGCAATTTTCATCTCCGTGTTCGGCGTCAGGACCGAACCCGGGCATAGCGCATTGCAGGTGATATTCTTCTCCGACCGCGTTTCCGCCGCGACCGCGCGGGTCAGGCCGAGCATAGCCGTTTTCGAGGTTACGTAGTCGGCGCGGCCGGACCGGGCCGCCAACCCCAGCACCGACGAGAAATTCACGATGCGGCCCCAGCCCTGCGCGCGCATGCCCGGCAGGACGTTTTGGCTCAACAAGAACGGTGCGGTCACATTGACAGCGAGCGCATGGTTCCAGTCTTTCCGGTCGAAATTTTCAATATCATGGAAATATCGGATAACGGCGTTGTTGACGAGAATATCCACCGACCCGAACGCGTCCACAGCACTGCTGGTCAAATCATCGAGCTGATTTTCGTCCGACAGATCCGCGCCATGAAATTTTACGGTCGCGCCCGTATCAGCTTCGATCGACGCGCGCTTGCGTTCGATTTCATCCGCATCACCGAAACCGTTCATCATGACGTTACAACCATCCGTCGCGAGCGCTCGGGCAATGGCTTCACCGATGCCGCGTGTCGATCCGGTGACGATGGCGTTCCTGGATTCAATCATTGGCTTGTTCCGTACTGTTCAATACACCTGCCGACCCTGGACTTCTTCACCAGCAAACGATCTGGATGGTGTACTTTTTTGCGATATCGGCGATGTCCGCCGCATCCAACCGCGACCCGGTACGATGTGTCTGGTATTTCACATTGTTTTCTTCGAGGAACTTGGTGGCTACCGCCCGCTTGATCGCGAAGTTTACATTTTGCGGAATATCGCCGGTCGCGAGCACCACCTTGACCGCCGACAGCTTGCTGACGATGACACCGACGACATTTCCGCCGTAGTCTAGTAAAGGACCGCCGCTATTTCCCGGTTGGACCGGCGCGGAGATTTGCATCAATGACGCTCTATCGTCCATGCCGCTCATCGCGGCTACAGACCCTTTGGAGAAATTGCCTTCGCTCGAAAGTATCCCCGTTAGAGGGAATCCGTATGTCACGATATCGTTTCCAACCCGTATTCCCTTACCACTTCGGAAATTCGCAATATCGTTGGGTTGCGCCGAAGATTTCAGCAAGGCGAGATCGGCATCCCGATCTTCCGCAAGGATCGACGCTGACAATCTTGTATCCCCAACGCGTAACAAGGTTATGTTCTTACAGCCGTGGACCACATGCGCGTTGGTCAACAGATGGCCCTCATGCGTAACGAAAAAACCCGTTCCGGTTTTTACGTTCTTTTCAGCAGCAGTGTGCGGCCCTGGCGGTGTGTGATGCCCGCCTTTTTTGAATTTCTCAGCGACGTTAGGCAAGTTCCCGGCAACGGTGGATTTACATGCAAAAAAACAAGCATTCAGCTTGGCCGAAGTACAGTTGACCAACTCCGCTTTCCTATCGAACTTCCTACAATGGGCATTCGCGACAGCGGTGACCTGATCGATTGAACTGAAGTTGGTTCCATAGATCGTCACACCGGTCTCGTCTCCACCGCCATAGCTCGTCGGCCCCGTGTAGGACTCGTAAGACCGACAAGCCGACACGGCAGCTACAAAAACGAAAAGCAATATCGTCGGAATACTGGCACGCGCAGATGTATTTTCCGACTGGCTGCGGGCATAGTTCTGCGGATATTTCCGTAAAGGAAGCTTCATGGACTCATGCGTTAGGCGGATTTCCCAGAAGCGAATTCCTCCAGACCGCCCTTAAATTCGA
This sequence comes from Alphaproteobacteria bacterium, assembly GCA_012103325.1. GTDB lineage: Bacteria > Pseudomonadota > Alphaproteobacteria > UBA8366. The sequence continues at coordinate 452,544 of WLWY01000005.1, read as the reverse complement.
CCTGGGCGAAGATGTCCGGGAGGACGCCCTTGAGCCACTCGCGATCGACATCGACTCCGTTGGCGCGCAGATAGATCTCGCCTTCATCCAGGATCATGTCCCAATCGTCCTGCATCCGGTAACGCTTGGACACGTCGTCATGCGGCGTGCCGCCAAGCGCTTCGACCAGAATGTCGGTCCAGTTCAGCACTTCGAACGTACCGCGCCTTTCCTCGCCGGACAGCTGTCCGTGACAGCCATGGAACAGCGTGACGAGGGTATCGACATCGTCGCTTTCCGCGCGGCGGATCGTCTCTTCGCGCTTGATACGCTTCAGTTCCGGGGACCGGTCGGCGCCGGAACCGCCGCAGGTGTAGCCCGGCTCCAGTACCGTATCGACCAGGGTCAAGCCGGAAACGGCCTTCAGCATCTTCGCGACATTCTCGCCGATCTCCGCCATGCCCTCATGGGCATGCAGAAGCACCCGGCGGTTGACGGGCGTCACGAAGCGGCCACTCAGCCCCTCGGCCTGATCGATGAGGAAATTGGTGATGTGATCGAAGTTGAAACTGGTGTCGCGGAACCCGTCTATGGTTTCGCCCAGATGCAGGACGCAGGACGGGCACCAGCTCAGCACATGGTCCGGCGTGAAATCCTCGAACCGGTCCAGGGTGCCGTCGACGACCTTGCCGCCGCGTTCGATTTCGCCTTCCCACTTCGAATGGATGATGCCGCAGCACGCGCCGGGCCCGCCCACCACTTCATAGTCGACTTCCAGCGCGTCAAGAATGGTCATCGCGTTGATCAGCAGATGCGGCGTGCGGATCGGGTTGCAGCCGAGATAGAACACCACCGGCACGTCGCGGACACGCGGATTGCGCAGCAGCTTCTGGAACTCATCCGGCGCCAGCTGCATCGCCGCCATGATGCGGATCGACCGCGCCATCTTTCGGAACAGTTGCGGCGTCGCAGTTTCCTGCTCGGACTCCGCGGTATTGGCGAGCATGATCATGCGGCGCGGATTGATGCTTTCCGGACATGCCGGGATGCAGAGCCCGCAGCCATTGCACTGATGCGCCCAAATCTTGGCATCGCCTTCGAGCGGCGGTCCGCCGTCGAGCAGCTTTAGCAGGCTGCCGACGATCTGCGGCCCCTGCGTCGCGTCGATCCCGGCAACAGGGGTTACCGGACAGACTTCGACACATTTGCCGCAACTGGTGCAGTTTTCGATAAAGGCGTCGTTCGACTGACGGAGAAAGGTTTCGAGTGATGTCATGGTGTTCCTCTGAATTCCACGACATCACTCTATAGGAGAAACCGGTTCCTGTCAGTTCGCGGCCAAGGCCTTAGTCGAGCTCGAACCCGTCCATGCCGGAGTTCTTGCGGGCTTGGCCGCACATCTCGCGGATCTTGGGGCCGAGCGCTACGGGATCTTCCATCGCCTCGACTTCCGCGCCGCGGCGCCAGCCTTCGCAGACCGCCACCATGCCGGCACCCGCCTGAATGACGCGGCCGGAGATGTCGCCGGCCTCTTCGCTGGCGAGCCAGACGACCGTCGGCGAGACCCAGCGCGGTGCGCGCTCCTCGATCTCTTCCTCGGTATATTCCCGCAGATAGTCGGTCATGCGGGTATAGGCGCTTGGCGAAATCGCGTTGACGGTGACGCCCAAGCGGCCCAATTCCCGCGCGGCGATAACCGTGAACGCGGCGATCCCCGCCTTGGCGGCGCCGTAATTCGTCTGACCGACATTACCGTAGATGCCCGAAGTCGAACTGGTATTGATGACGCGTCCGTAAACAGGACCATCCTTCTGCTTCGACATCGCGCGCCAATAAGAGGCGGCATGACGAGTCGGTGCAAAAGTGCCTTTCAGATGCACATGGACGACGGAGTCCCACTCTTCTTCCGTCATATTGACCAGCATGCGGTCACGCAAAATGCCCGCATTGTTGACCAGGATATCGAGCTGCCCGAAGGTGTTGATCGCCTGGTCGACCATGTTCTTCGCGCCGTCGAAATTGCCGACGTCGTCGCCGTTGACGATCGCCTCGCCGCCCATCGCCTTGATTTCTTCGGCGACCTCCTGCGCGGGATGCGTATCCGCCCCCGTGCCGTCAACGGCGGCGCCGAGATCGTTGACCACAACCTTCGCGCCATGTTTCGCCAGCAGCAGCGCATGTTCGCGCCCGACACCTCGTGCAGCCCCTGTGACAATGGCTACCCTGCCTTCGCATAAAAGGGTCATTCCAGTTCCTCTCTTGATGGTTTTTTTCTATGAGGGAAACTAATACACGCTGACACCGATTCGACAAACGGTGCACCGTCAACGCCTCGGCCGATTTGTCCGGACCTGTGCCAGAGACTATAGTCAGCGGGCAATTACCCACCACAAAACCATGCCCATCGAGCGCGGGCGGGATGTAAGGAAAACACCATGCGCCAAGTCCATTTCGTCGCCTTCCTACAAGCCCAGAACTGTACAACCCTGCCCGCCTCATGGCGGCATCCCGACGCCAGAACGGACACCTACTCGCCGGAATATTACCAACACATCGCCCGGGTCCTCGAGGAAGGGAAATTCGATATCGGCTTCTTCGACGACCGGCTGGCGATGCCCGACATGTATGGCGGCGACCACGCAGAAACCGTCAAGAATGGTATCCGCTGCGTGAAAATGGATGCCGTCACCTGCCTAATGACGATGGCCGCGGTGACCAAGCATCTCGGTCTCGGCGCGACCTATTCGACGACCTATTACGAACCGTTCCACGTCGCGCGGCTGTTTCAGACCGTCGACCTTATGACAAAAGGCCGCGCAGCCTGGAACGTCGTCACGTCGGTCAACGACAACGAAGCCCGCAACATGGGCAAAGAACTCCATATGGCGCACGACACCCGTTACGACGAGGGCGACGAATTCATGGAGATCGTGCTCAGCCACTGGGATAGCTGGGACGACGACGCCGTCGCCGTCGATAAGGTCAACAATATCTACGCTCATCCCGACAAGGTCCGGCGCATCGACTACAAGGGCAAATACAAATCCTCACGCGGCCCGTTCACCGTACCGCGCTCACCACAAGGCCACCCCGTCGTCATTCAGGCCGGCATGAGCGGCCGAGGCCAGGAATTCGCCGCCCGCTGGGGCGAGCTGCTGTTCGTCGTCTATCACGATTTGAAACAGGCCCAGGCGCGCTACAAAACACAGAAAGAAATGACCGCCGCCGCGGGCCGCGACCCGGAAGGCATGAAAATCTGCAGCCTGTTCTATCCAATCACCGGGGAAAGCAAGTCGGAGGCGGAAGACAAGGCGGCCGCATACGAGAAACTGCCGAACGAAATGGATCAGTTACTGCTGCTGTCCGAAGCGCTCAACTTCGACTTCGCCACCAAGGGACTCGACGAACCCTTCAGCGATGAGGAAATCCAGGGCATTCAGGGCATGCAGTCGATGCGCGACCGGGTCGTCGTCCAGGCCGGGATCAAGAACCCGACGCCGCGCGATTTCATGCAGGTCACCGGGCGTGGATTATTGAGTAACGCGTGGATCGGTGGGCCAAAAGAAATCGCCGACAATATCGAGGAATGGTGGTCGGCGCGCGGCTGCGACGGCTTCGTGATCGGCCCGACCCATCAGCCGGGCTGTTTCGAGGAGTTCGTCAAATACGTCATTCCGGAATTGCAGAAACGCGGGATCTACCGCAAGGAATATTCCGGCTCGACCTTGCGCGACCATCTCGGCCTGTCGCGCCCTGCCATCGGCGACTGGCGCGGCAACAGCGATGCCGCTGACTGAAGCCAAACCATGAATGCGCCGCTGCCCTTCCAGATCGCGGTCCCGGACACGGTACTGAAGGATTTGCAGCAGCGTCTCGACAATATCCGCTGGCCGGACGAACCCGACGAGGCCGGGTGGGCATTCGGCGCGAACCTCGATTACATGCAGCGCCTCGCAGCCTATTGGCGCGACGAATACGACTGGCGCGCGGCCGAGGCCCGGATCAACCGCTTCCCGCAATTCACCGCGCCGGTTGCGATGCCGAACGGCGACCCGCTCGACATCCACTTCATCCATGTACGGGGCAGCGGCGGCAATCCCCTCCCGCTGTTGCTGATGCATGGCTGGCCGGGCTCCATCGTCGAGTTCCTCGATGTCATCGAACCGCTCGCCCATCCGGAGCGTTTCGGCGGCGACGCGTCGGACGGGTTCGATGTCATCGCGCCATCGCTGCCCGGCTTCGGCTTCTCCGGCATTCCCCCCGTAACACTCGGCCCGCAAGCTGTCGGCGGCATGATGAGCAAATTGATGCGCGAAACGCTGGGCTACGAGCGCTATGTCGCGCAAGGCGGCGACTGGGGTGGGATCATCGCCGCCCGCATCGCTCTCGATCATCCGAAAGCGCTCACCGCCCTGCACGTCAACATCCTGCCACTGCGCCCCAGCACCGGGCCGGACGACCCGCCGGTCACCGACGAGGAAGCCGCCTGGTTCGCCAAGGTCAAGAAGCACCTGCGGCAGGAAACGGCGTACCAGGATATTCAAGCAACGAAACCGCAGACGCTTGCCTACGGCCTCATGGACTCTCCGATTGGCCTCGCAGGCTGGATCGCTGAAAAGTTCCACGGCTGGACCGATCCCACCGTCGCGGAACCGCCTTTCCCGATGGACGATCTGTTGACCAACATCATGGTCTATTGGGCGACCGGCACGATCAACAGCTCGACTCGCATATACCGCGGCTATCGCGAAGAACGCTGCGGCAATCTGGCAACAGGCCAGCGCGTCGAGCAGCCGCTCGGACTCTGCCTGCCGCCCAACGATCTCTTCCCGCCACCGCCGTCGAGCTGGGTCAAGCGGCTCGGCAACGTGACACACGAGACGCGGCTGGAAAAAGGCGGCCACTTTACGGCAATGGAAGTCGGCAAGCCCTTCGTCGAAGATGTGCGCAGCTTCTTCCGGACCCATCGGTAGCGTGGATGCTCCGGACAACGATACCTTCTTGCCATGGATAGATTGATCGGCATCGTCTCGGGAACGCCGCTTTGGGTCTGGCCGCTGCTGGCGGCACTGCTCTGGCTTGGCATTCGCGCCGGACAAACGAGGATCGTCAGTGTTCGGCAAATGATCATCCTGCCATCCGCCATATTCGCGATGTCGGTTTCGACCCTGCTCACCGCGGCGCCGGGTTTCACCATCGTTCTGATCTGGGGTTCCGGGTTGCTGTGCGGCACGCTGCTCGGCTGGTTCGCCAATCGCGATGCTGGAGTGCGGGTCGACCGTGCCAACCGGCGGCTTCTTATCCCCGGCGAATGGAAAACGCTCGGTCTGATCTTGTTGATCTTCGCGATCCGCTATGCTTTTGGATACAAATCGGCGACGGACCCCGATTTCGTTGCGCAGCCCGCCGTGATCTACAGTTATATGGGGTTGAGCGGCGCCCTTTCGGGCGTGTTTATCGGATGGCGATTACACACGTTCTGAACCTATCGGCGCGCGCCATCGGAAGATTTATCGACGTAATTCCTCGTCGTCAGCCATTCGACATCATAATTCGATGTCAAAAAATGCTATTTTATGCTATCTATGCCTTCACTGATCGAAGGAGGCGAATATGGCGAAGAATGTTTCTCTCGGAAAATATTACGATGAATTCGTAGAGGAAAAGGTTCGGTCGGGCCGCTACGCCACCGCGAGCGAAGTTATCCGAGACGGTCTACGGCATCTTGAAAACCAGGAACAACGCGAGGCCGAAAGGCTCGCCATTCTTCGCGCCGAAATCCAAAAAGGGTTAAACGACCCGGTCTTTATCGAAGGCGAGGCTGCTTTCACGGAACTGGATGCGATCATCGATGATTACGATGGCAATCGATAGTGGCGTCAATCCGGCTCAAACGCATTGCCTTAGACGATCTGAAAGGGATTGTCCGTTACATCGCCGCCGATAACCCCGAAGCGGCCCGAAATTTCCGCAACGCGCTATACGAGAAATTCGTCTTGCTCGCCCGGAACCCTGAGCTCGCACCGGCGCGTCCGGACCTTGCACCGGGTCTTAGATATTTGCCCTATGACAATTACCTGATCTTCTTCCTGCCCGAGGTTGATGGGATCACGGTCATCCGCGTTCTGCACGGCGCACGCCACATCGCGCCCGAACTCTTTACCCCGGACCTTCAATAGAAGAAGCCCGCGCCTCCGCGATCGCCTTCCAGACCCGGTCCGGCGTCGCCGGCATTTCGAAGTGCGTTATGCCCAAGCCCGAAAGGGCATCGTTGATCGCATTCATAACCGCCGCCAGAGCGCCCACCGTGCCGGCTTCGCCGACGCCCTTCACGCCCAGGGGATTGGTTTCGGTCAGGACGGGGTGCGCGCCGACATCGAGGGCGCAGAAATCGCCTGCGCGCGGCATGCTGTAATCCATGAAGGACCCGCTGAGCAGCTGGCCGCTGCCCTGGTCGTAGACCATGTTTTCCATCAGAGCCTGACCGACGCCCTGGGCGATGCCGCCATGCACCTGCCCTTTAACCAAGAGCGGGTTGAGCTCGAAACCGCAATCGTCGACGACGGAATAGCGGTCGAGGGCGATCTCGCCGGTTTCTGGCGTGATCTCAACCTCGACGATATGGCAGCCGTTCGGATAATTCGCGACCTCCGGCGTATAGCTTGCAAGCTCGGCGAGGGTCGGTTCCATGCCCGGCGGCAGCTTGCTTGGATCGAAAGCCAGCGCCGCGGCTTCGAGAAAAGTCATGCCGCGGTCTGTCCCGACAATGGAAAATTGGCCGTCTTCGAAGGCGATGTCCTCCGGTGCGGCTTCTAACGTATGTGCTGCGATCCGTTTGGTCTTGTCGATTACCTTCTCCATCGCCTTCAGAACCGCACCGGATCCAATCGTCGCCGTCCGGGACCCGCCGGTCCCAGTGCCGAACGACACGGCGTCGGTGTCGCCCTCGATGACTCGAACGTTCTCCGGATCGAGGCCGAGCGCACCGCAGACGATCTGTTTATAGATTGTTTCGTGCCCCTGCCCGTGCGGCGTCGTGCCGATCAAGATCGTCGCATCGCCCGACGGATCAAAGCGTAGCTCCGCGGTTTCCAGCTGTGCCGCTGCGGCGCGCTCGATCGTGCAGGAAATGCCGATCCCCCGCAGCTTGCCAGCGGATTCTGATTCCGCCCGGCGCGCCGCGAAGCCATCGTAATCCGCCTTCGCCAATGTCTTGTCGAGGACGGCTTCGAACTCTCCGCAGTCATAGGTAAAGGTCAGCGGCGTCTTGTAGGGCATCTGGCCGGACGGAATCATGTTCCGCCGCCGCAGCGCGACCGGATCGATGCCAAGCGTTCTGGCGGCAATGTCTATCGTCCGCTCCAGGATGTAGGACGCTTCGGGCCGGCCCGCACCGCGATAGGGCGATGTCGGCGACGTGTTGGTCAGCACGGCGGAGACCGCGACATGCATCGCCGGTGTCATGTAGACGCCCGCCAGCCCGCCGACATTGCCGGTCGGCGCGCCCATGCCCAGGAAGGCGACATAGGCGCCAAGCGCGGCGCTCGTCTCAACGCCCATCGCCAGAAACTTGCCATTCTCGTCGAGCGCTAAGGTGACATCGCTGACATTGTCCCGCGCATGGTCGTCGGCGGGAAACCCTTCGCTCCGCTCGCAGCGCCATTTGACCGGCCGGCCGAGCCGCTTGGAGGCCCAGGCGACGAGCGGCACTTCCGGATAGATCGCACCCTTCATGCCGAACGAGCCGCCAAGATCGCCCGTGATGAACCGGATCTGACTCTCCCGCACATGGAACAGGTTCTTCGCTAGGGTCGCACGCCACGCATAGGGCCGCTGCACACCGGTATAGATCGTGTAGCGCTCCGTTCGCGTATCATAGTCGGCGAGCGCACCGCGCGGCTCCATCGTGTTCGCCGTGATGCGGTTGATGACGTAGCGCTGCCGGATCACATGCGCCGCCCCCGCGACCGCAGCGTCCATTGCAGATTTGTCGCCGACCTCATAGCGGAATGATTCATTGTCCGCGCAATCGTCCCAGATCGCCGCCGCCTGCCGCGCCTCGCCCGTCAACGCGTTGACCGGCAACGGCTCGTAGTCGATTTCGACGGCTTCGGCGGCGTCTTTCGCCTGATCGACTGTCTCCGCCACGACGACGGCAGCGATCTGACCGACATGCCGGACCCGGTCCGCGGTCAGGGCCGGACGAGGCGGCCGATACATCACTGCACCGTCACGGCGTTTGTAGGGCGTCGGACCAGTAATGAACCCCAGCCCATCGGCCGCGTATTCCGCACCGGTCAGAATCGCCAGAACGCCGGGCATCGACAAGGCCTCAGCCGTATCAATCGATTTGATTTGGGCATGCGCGTGCGGCGAGCGGACCATGAAGGCGTAAGCCTGGTCCCGCAGATTGACATCATCGACATAGTTGCCGTGGCCTCGCAACAGACGAGGATCTTCGGTGCGCGGCACCGGCTGACCAACGGCGAAGTTCATCATCTCGATCATTCCTACTATTTACTGTTCAACCTTCCATGACGCCGGCAATCGTAAACCCGCCGTCTGCGGCGAAGACATGACCCGTCGTGAAGCTGCATTCGTCAGAGGCAAGAAACGCCGCGACCGAGGCGATCTCCTCCGGCAACCCATAGCGTTTGAGCGGCATGCGGTTCTGCGCGCTCGCCATCAGCGCACCCTGCACTTCCGGCCGGGTCAGGGTCGGGCCTGGTCCGACAGCGTTGACGAGGATATCGTGCTCCGCAAGTTCGATGGCCATGGATTGGGTCAGGTTGATGACACCCGCTTTGCTCGCACCGTAGGCGGCTCGACCCCTGCCGCCGAAGATGCCGGAGTTCGATGCGACATTGACGATCCGCCCGCCCTCGCCCTGCGTCACCATCTGACGCGCCGCGATTTGCCCACACAGGAATGTGCCGTGGAGGTTGATGCCGGTCACTCTGAGCCAATGCTTATCCGTCGTTTCGAGGAACGGCGCCCGTTCCATTACGCCGGCGCTACAGACCAGGATATCGAGACGCGACCATGACGAAACTGCCTGATCGACCGCGCGTTGCACGTCATCGCGCTGTGCCACGTCCATTACGCAGGCTTCCGCTGTACCGCCAGTTTCCTGTATCGCTTTCGCGTTGGCCGCAGCAAGATCGCCGTCGAGATCGCACACCAGCACGCGCGCGCCTTCCGACGCCAGTCGCACCCCGACTGCATTGCCGATTCCGTGCCCGGCACCAGTGACCATCGCCACTTTGTCTTCGAAACGCACTCTAGCTCGCCCAAGCCGCCACGGGACGCGCCTCGTCGCGGACCTGCGTGCGGTGCATCAACCGACGCATATTCGGGTCCAGACCGTTCCGGCGGTGCAAGGCGCAGCGGTTGTCCCAGATCACTAGGTCACCGGCCCGCCATTGCTGGGTCCAGGAATGCAGTCCGCTGTTGATGTGGTCCCACAGCGCATCGAGCAGCGCGTCGCCTTCGTCCTCCGGCAAACCAGGCACGTAGGCGTTGGGCCGCCGCCCTAGGAACAGCGCCGGCTTATCTGTCGCGGGATGGCGGATGACGAAGGGGTGCACGGCGCCAGGCCGATCCTCGTGATTATAGGTCTCGTCGTAGCCATGGCGGAGCTCGCCCGACGACGTCCGGGTCGCATCGTGCTTGCAGCTCAGGCCCTGAATCCGCGCCCGCAGATCGTCCGGCAGCGTCTCATACGCCTTATACATATTGTAGAACGAAGTGTCGCCGCCAGCCTCGGGCACCTCCATCGCGTACAGCAAACTCGCCTTCGGCGGCAGGTCGTTATAGGTCATGTCCTGGTGCCAGACGAGTTCCGAATTGCCTAAAGCGCCTACCGCTTCGCCATTGACGACAATGTTCGAGAGCACCGTAATCTCCGGTCGCGTCGGGTCGAACGGCGTGCCGCCACGCCCCGTCGGTGCCATGTCGAGTTCACCGAAACGGCAGCTGAATTCGGCCAGACTGTCGTCGTCCAGATCCTGTCCCCGAAATCGCAAGATGAGGTTTTCGTGCCAGCCATCGAGAATCTTCGCGAATACCGCGTCATCGATGTCACGCAGATCGACCCCTTCGATATCGGCGCCCAGCGCCGCGCCCGTCGGGACCACTTTCAACTGATCACTCATCCTTATTCTCCTTCTTCATCTTTCGCCGGCAGCGCATCCCGCAACAGGGATCCGAACACGACCATTTCCGGGCTGGTGACCCGGTATGTTTTTATCGCACCGACAATCGCCCGGCCCTGCTCCGCCGTCGGCGGCGTGTAGCCTGCCGGCACCGGCGGCAGCGATGCAATGATATCATCCGCCGCCGCGATTATCGCCTCCGCAATCGACGCGCGAGCTTGCCGGGCGGTGTCATCGTTCAGCATTGGCTCAATTAACGTCGCGGCATGCGCCAGATAGGCTGGCCAGTGCGCAAGACAGCGATACAGGCCCGGTACAAAGGGCTTACCGCCGATTTCTGTCCGCAACTGCATGAGCACCGATGCAATATCCTTATCCGTATCGTCCACATCGATCATGGCCGGCATCGGAGGCAGCATATCGGGAGGCGTCCCAGACGGCCGCGCCACATCTGGCCCACCCAAGACCGCGCCGTCGATCAGTCGCTCAACGCATCCGGCGAACAGCAGATTGATCGGCGAGACGCGGGTGAAATTGTCGCAGATATTGCGGATCGCCCGGATTCCGTTCGCATCGACACCCATCAGCTGCAAAGCTGCAGACGTCAATGGCGGGAACGGGCTGACAGACACCATGTTCACGCGCCGCCACGCCGTCGCTGGGATGGTGCCGTCAAGAAAAGCGGGCCGGCACGCGGCCCAAGCATATTCGAGGCATCCCGGCATCGTCGCGACGTGTCGCTGCAAGGACGACACGTAGGGGACACCGCAATAGACTCTGATCTCCTCATAGATCCGCGCCAGCTCGCCGGTGACCTCGGATTCCGGCAACTCGGCCATGGTGGTTTGGGGGGATGCGTTCATGCTTTCCGTTTTTCCTGTGAATCGTTCTTCTGGGAGCATAGCAAAGCAACTGGTGTGGGCACCAACCAGCCCTTCTCGTGTTGGCATTTCCGACCGCCACCGGCAGAATGATGGACCCGAAGAAAAGGACACCCATGGCATGCCACGAATTTCCCTCATCCACGCGATACCTGTTGCGATCCAGCCCGTGGTCGACGCCTTCGAAACGGACTGGCCCGACGCCGATGTGTACAGCCTTCTGGAAGACTCGCTGTCCGCGGATCTTCAGGCCGCGGGCACAATCGACGATGCGATGGTGAACCGGTTCAAGCATCTCGCCGACTATGCCGTCGATACCGGCGCGGACGGCATTCTGTTCACCTGTTCCGCGTTCGGCACGGCGATCGAAGCCGCCGCCACCGCACATGCGGCAATGCCCGTGCTCAAGCCCAACGAGGCGATGTTCGAAGAAGCGCTCACGATGGGCAACCGAATTGGGATGATTGCGACCTTCAAGCCCAGCATTCCCTCCATGACCCGCGAGTTCGAGGAAATGGCGGAAGCCCGCAACGCCACCGCGGTGATCGAAACCGTCTGCGTTCCCGACGCGATGACGGCGTTGCGCGCGGGCGATGCGGCAACGCACAACCAGCTGGTCGCGGACGCGGTGGATCAGCTCGACGATCCGGATGTCTTGATGCTGGCGCAATTCTCTACCGCACAGGCACGAAACGACGTCGAAGGACGCTATTCGAAATCAATCCTGACCAGCCCAGCCAGCGCGGTGCGCAAGCTCCGCAGTCTTCTTGAAGCCTGAAAGGCATACCGTGCAGCAAGACATCAATGGCGTAACGCTTACCTACTCGCTCGACGGACCGGCCGATGCGCCCGTCCTTACCCTGGCGCATGCCCTGTCCCTCGACATGCGCAGTTGGGCGCCGCAAATCGCCTTCTTTCGCAACCGCTATCGCGTGCTGTGCTTCAACCTCAGGGGTCATGCGCAAACCGACGTCGATGGCGCGCCGTTCAGTATCGAGGATCTGGCCGGCGATGTGATCGGCTTGCTCGATCATCTCAATATCGACCGCACTCATTTCGCCGGCAGTTCGCTCGGCGGCATGGCCGGCTTTGCCCTAGCGTTGGATCACCCTGACCGGCTCGCCAGCCTGACCCTGCTCGCGACGCAAGGTGTACTGCCGAAGGAACGGGCACAGATACAGCGCGAGAACATCGCCAAAATGCACGCGGACGAGCGCGGTCTCGCCCTGCAAGTCGACGCGATGCTGGAGCGCCTGAACCGTGACGGGTATCGGACGGACGCCCCCGAAGGCTACGCGCAGTTGCGGGATATGGCGACGGGCGGCACCGTCGAAGGTTACGAGCGCGCCTGCGTCGCGATTGCAGCGATGAACTATGATGACAGGCTGGGTGACATTGCGGCACCGACCCTGGTCGCCGCGGGATCGAAAGACGCGTCGACGACGCCGGAACGGATGGCGATCTACGGCTCGGACATTCCGAATGCGCGGATGTCGATCATCGAAGGCGCGGCACACTTTCCGAATTTCGACTCGCCGGACGCGTTTAATGCGGTCCTGGATGAGTTTCTGACCAATCTCTAACCCTCAAACACGCCCCCTAGCGGAGGCATCACACACCCACCCCAGCCCTCCCCCCTCAAGGGGGAGGGAGTAATCTGTTGGCGCCTAATTTTTGTTTCCCCTTCCCCCTTGTGGGCTGAAATGTCCATCACAGGCATTTCAGGGTTAGGGTGGGGGGTACCGCCGCCTATTCCGCCGCGACGTCCATCAGCCCGTACACTTCTCTCGCCGCCCGTTCGCTAATGCGCCCGCAGGCGAGATCGTCGCGGACCGCGCTGCGTTCGCGCAATTTCGGGTCTCCGTAACCACCGCCGCCGGAAATCTCGATCACGAAGCGGTCGCCCTTGCGGCATTGAATGTTGGACGCGCCCGGATAGCGGATTTCCTCGCCGTCGCGGATCAGGGTGAAGGACACGAAGGTCCCGTCATAGCCGCCGGCCAGACCCCAGGGTGTCGAATTGTGCCGGTCGCTGTTGGTGCTGATCAGTACATTGTCGCCGAGGATATCGTATACCCGCCGCGCGCCGAGGCCTCCGCGTTTCTGGCCCGCACCGCCCGAGTCGGTGATCAAGGAATATTCGACGATGCGCACGAAGTCCTGATCCATCTCGATCGCTTCTGTCGGCGTATTGCCGGTATTCGACAGCATCTGCGCCACGACTTCCGCGCCGTCATTGCTCGGTCCGGCTCCGTTGCCACCCATGATAATCTCGGCGAACATCTGATAGCCGTCGGCGCCCGGCTGACTCATCGTGACGGTATTGGTCGTGTCCGCGCCGGCGGCGGAAAACAGCTCCGGTGCCGCCTCCGCCAAGGCCCGCTTGACGGCAGACGCGGCGCGGTAGGACGCCGACATGCGGCCACGCACTGGTGCGGGGCGATGCGGATCGAGCATCGAGCCCTTGCGGGTCTTCACCTCGATGGGCCGGTAGATGCCGTCGTTGGTCGGCACGCCCGCGCCGGCCAGCTGTCCAAACACGGTCAAGACGGCGGAATGGGTCGAGGCAACCGGGTTGTTGACGGGCCAGGTAATCTGGTCGTCGCTCTTCGACAGATCGACCATCGCCTGATCGCCTTCGATCACGACCCTGGCACGGATCACCGGCTGCGGGCTGTTGAGTTGCTGGCCGTCAAGCTTGTCTTCGGCGAAATATTCGCCGTCCGGCAATTTCGAAATCGTGTCCCGCAGCATCTTTTCGGAATAATCCTGCAAGCCGGCCATGCAGGCGGATGTGAGCTCCGATCCATAGCGCTTGAAAAGATCCTGCATCAGCTCGCGGCCGCGCATCACCGCGGAGATCTGGGCATGGAAATCGCCGATGACGATTTCCGGCAGGCGGACATTGGTGGCGATAATTTGTTCGACCGGGCCGTCGCCGAGATCCTTCTCGATATCGATCCGCATCGTCGGCAGGATCAGCCCTTCCTGGAACAGCTCCGTCGCATTCGCGTTCGATCCGGCAACGGCACCGCCCACTTCCAAATGATGGCAGATGCTGCCCGCGAAGGCCGCCAGCTTGCCCTCGTGAAAGATCGGCAGGATGAAGATGATGTCGTTGAGGTGCTGCCCGTTTTCGTACGGATTATTGGTGATGAAGGCGTCGGTTGGGCGCACGGTTTCCAGATCGTACTTGGCGCGGATATAGGGCACGGCGGCGGCGAGCGAATTCATGTGCATGGGGATCGCTTCCGCCTGGGCCACCGTGCGCGCCTGCGCATCCATGACACAGGTGGAACAGTCCTTGGCTTCCCGCACGATGGAGGAATAGGCCGACAGCAGCAGGATATCGCTCATCTCCTGCGCAATGGATTTGAACGCGCTGGTGATGACGTTGAAATCGGCCGGATCGATCTTGCTCATGCTCTGCTCCATGCGTCGCCTACTCGGCGGCGGCCTCATTTAGGTTCAGTCCATAAACTTCGGTTGCCGCCCGAACGCCGATGCGGCCGCAGGCCAGATCGTCTCGCACCGCCTCGCGGTCGCGCGCCTTCGCATCGCCATAGCCGCCGCCGCCGGAAATCTCGATGATCAGCCGGTCGCCCTCGCGACATTCCATATTGGTCGACGCGGGGATGCGGATTTCCTCGCCGTCCCGGATTATTGTGAACGCGGAGAAACTGCCATCGTAGCCGTCCGCCAGACCCCAGGGCGGCGTATTGTGGCGGTCGCCATAGGTGCTGAGCAGCACGCCATCACGCAACACATCGTAAATCCGCCGCACACCGAGGCCCCCGCGTTGCTGCCCCGGACCGCCGGAATCGGGAATCAGCGCGTATTCGGCGATACGCACGAAACTCTGATCCATCTCGATGGCTTCGGTTGGCGTGTTGCCCGTATTCGACAGCATCTGGGCTACGACTTCCGCCCCGTCGTTGCCAGGACCGGCCCCGTTGCCGCCCATCACGATCTCGCAGAACATCTCGTAGCCGTCATCGCCGACCCGGCTCATCGTGATCGAGTTGGTGGTGTCCGCACCCGCGGCGGAGAACATATCCGGCGCGGCTTCCGCCAGGGCGCGTTTCACCGACGACGCCGTCCGGTAGGCCGCCGACATACGGCTCTGCACCGGTGCGGGATGATGCGGGTCGAGCAGCGAGCCCTTGCGGGTCACGATTTCGATGGGCCGGTAGATCCCGTCATTCGTCGGCACTCCGGAGCCCGCCAACTGGCCGAACACGGTCAGCACTGCCGACTGGGTCGAAGCGACCGGATTATTGACCGGCCACGGCACCTGATCATCTGTTCCCGACATATCGACCAGCGCCTGATCGCCATCGATCACGACGCGCGCCCGGATCACCGGCTGGGTGCTGTTCAATGTCCGCCCGTCGAGCTTGTCTTCCGCAAAATATTCGCCGTCCGGCAGACTGGCAATCGTCGCGCGGATCATTTTCTCGGAATAGTCCTGTAACGCCGCCATGCAGGCCGTCGACAGGTCGAGCCCATGCCGGCCGAACAGTTCCTGCAGCAGATCGCGCCCGCGCATGACGGCGGAAATCTGCGCATGAAAATCGCCGATGATCGTTTCCGGCAGGCGGACATTGGCGGCGATGATCTGTTCGACAGGGCCGTCGTCGAGGTCCTTCTCGACGTCGATGCGCAGGGTCGGCAGGATCAGCCCTTCCTGATACAGCTCCGTCGCATCCGCATTCGAGCCTGCGACCGCGCCGCCGAGTTCGAGATGGTGGCAGATACTGCCGGTAAACGCCGCCAGTTTGCCCTCGTAGAAAACCGGCATGATGAAGATGACATCGTTCAGGTGTTGGCCGTTCTGATAGGGATTGTTGGTAATGAAGGCGTCTGTCGGCCGCAGGGTGGCAAAATCGTACCGCGCCTTGATGAAGGGCACCGCCGCGGCGAGCGAATTCATATGCACCGGGATCGCTTCCGCCTGCGCCACGGTGCGCGCCTGCGCATCCATCACGCAGGTCGAACAATCCTTCGCCTCGCGCACCAGCGAGGAGTATGCGGCGCGCAGCATGATGTCCTGCATTTCCTGCGCAATGGATTTATACGCACTGGAAACGACATTGAAGTCAGCGGGGTCTATCGAATTCATTCGGCGCTCCGCGTCAGCTTGATGGCGCCGTTCGTAACCACTTCGAAGCCCCAGCCCGGCGGCACCGGCGTGCTGGTCGTCGCCTCGACCACGATGGCCGGGCCCTCGGCCCTAAACCCCTCGGGCAGGCCCTCGCGCTGATAGATCGCGTAGGAGCCGGTCAGGCCCGGCAGGGCAATCGAACGGCTGCCGGTGCTTTCGGTCCCGCCTGCGCCGGTAGCCGCATGCGACAGCGCGGGACGCGGATGCTCCGCCGTCAGCCGGAACGATATCGCCTCGACTCGGCTCTTCCGGAAGGCGTGGTTGTATTGCAGCTCGTGCAAATCATGGAACTTGGCGACCAGCGTCTCGACCCCGCCGCGGGCCACGCTTTCCGGGTCGATCGGCACGCGCAATTCGTAGCCCTGCCCGACATAACGGGCGTCGACGGCGAAGCTCAGAGTCAGAGCATCCGGATCATAGCCGAGCGCCGAAAACTCCGTTTTAGCCCGGTTGCGCAGATCCTCAATCCGCTCGGCAAACCCTTCCTTGGTCAGCGTATCGGTCCGCACCGCGCCGTCCGCCCGCACATAGTCGATGCGGACATCGGCCACCGCCAATCCATACGCCGAGAAAATTCCAGGATGCGGCGGCACGAGGATCTGATCCATGCCCATCTCGACCGCCAGCGGTCCAGCGATCAAAGCGCCGGCACCGCCGCAGGGCAGCAGCGCGAACTGGCGCGGATCATAGCCGCGCTTGACGCTGACGCGGCGCAAGGCCTGCGCCATGTTGACAATGGCGATCCGGTACACCCGTTCCGCCAGCGCCAAGGGCTCCAGATCGAGCCGGCCACAGAGGTCCGCCGCCGCCTTTTCCGACAGATCCGATTGCAGCTTGATCCCACCCGGCAGCACCGCCTCCGGGTCGAGCAGACCCAGCAACAGCATCGCATCGGTCAACGTAAAGAATTCACCACCATGGCCGTAGCAGGCCGGCCCCGGATCGGCGCCCGCGCTCTGCGGCCCGACCTGCAGCATGCCGCCAGCATCGATATGGGCGATACTCCCGCCTCCGGCGCCGATGGTGACGATATCGGTCATGACAACATTGAGCGGCAGGCCGTCGACGCTGAATTCCGCCGTGCCTTTGACCGTCGTCTGCGGCATGCCGTTGGTGATCAGGCAGACATCGCAGCTCGTACCGCCGACATCGATGGAGATGACATCGGAAATCCCCGTCGCCTGGGCCACTTCCGACGCCGCGGTTACGGCGGCTGCCGGACCGGACACGAACATGTTGGCGGTAAGCCGCCGCGCCGTTTCCAGCGGCACCGCACCGCCGTTGGACTGCATGATGAGCGGCGTGCCGTCGAACCCAACCTCGCGCACGGAATCGCCGAACTTGGTCAGATATTTCTCCACCGCCGGGCCGATATAGGCGTCGATCACTGCCGTGCTGGTGCGCTCGTACTCGCGGTGCTCCGGCGCCACCTCTGACGACAACGAAACCCGGACATTCGGGTATTTCCGCTTGATGATGTCGCCGATCGCCTGTTCATGGCTGGGATTGGCATAGGCGTGCAGCAGGCACACGGCGACCGACTCGACATCCTGACCGCCGACGAGATCGTCGACCAGAGCTTCCGCCTCGCGCGCATCGAGCGGCGTCACGACCTCCCCATCGGCGCCCACCCGCTCGGTGACTTCGTGCACCGCGGCACGCGAAATCAGCGGCTCGGCCTTCTGGTAGAACATATCGTAGACGACAGTCTTGTCCTGACGCTGGATGAACAGAACGTCGCGGAATCCGCGCGTCGTGATCAGCGCCGTACGCGCACCGCGCCGCTGAATCAGTGCGTTCGCCGCAATCGTCGACCCGTGCAGCAGTTCCGATACCGCACTGCCGGACGCGTTCGCCGCATCCAGGATTTCCCGCAGACCGTCGACCGCCGCGACGCTCGGGTCGCTTGGCGTCGAAGGCAGCTTATGGATGGATAGTTGACCCGACTCGTCAACCATAACCAGGTCGGTAAAGGTCCCACCGACCTCGATTCCTACAATCACGCTGTACTCTCCCGCATTGATTTCCGGGCAAGTTTCGCGCGTCGCCGCCAGCTTGGCAACCGGATGCGCTATCTGGTCACATTTGCAATTCGGGTCAGCTCGCGCCGGTCGTCGCGGGTCAGCGCGCGCGGAAGGACGGCTTCCAGATGAGCGACGAGGTCTTTCAGGGACGCAATCGTCTTGCTCTCCACGCCGACATGTGCATCCCAGAGCCGCGCCGTCCCGTCCGCCGACGCCGTCAGTATCCGCGTACCGTCCGGGCTGAACACCGCCGTATAGATGGCATTGGCGTGTCCGCCCAGCACGCCCTGGACCGCCCCAGTATTTGCGTCCCAAAGCCGTGCGGTATGGTCCCCCGCCGCAGTGACGACCCGCCGGCTGTCCGCACTAAAGGCGGCCGAATTGACCTCGCCGCGATGGCCGCGCAGAACCGCAATGGCCGCACCCGTATCGGCGTTCCACAGCCGCGCATTGTTGTCGCCCCAGGCCGACGTCACGACCCGGCGTCCGTCCGGGCTAAAATAGGCGGCGGTCACGTATTGGTCGTGACCGCTCAGAACGGCGACAACCGCGCCGGTCTTCGCATCCCAGAGCCGCGCCGTCCCATCCGCTGAGGCGGTCGCGACACGGCTGCCATCGGGGCTGAACGCGGCCAACCGGACGAGCCGTTTATGGCCGCGGAGCACCAGGAGTTCCTCACCGGTTTCGGCATTCCAAATCCTGGCCGTCGTATCGTGCGAGGCCGTGACGACACGGGTGCCGTCGGCGCTAAAGGCGGCGGTGCGGATCAGGCTCTCATGTCCGCTCAACTCCGCAATCGTGGTGGCGGTTTCGGTATCCCAAACACGTGCGGTGTTGTCGTGCGAGGCCGTGAGCATGCGGCTGCCGTCGGGGCTGAACGCGGCGGCATTCACCTCCGCCTGGTGGCCACGCAGGACGGCGAGCGTTTCGCCGCTCTCCACATCCCAAAGCCGCGCCGTGTTGTCGAAGGAAACCGTCATGACCCGGCGGCTGTCCGGACTGAACGCCGCCGACCACACCTCCGCCTCATGACCTTCGAGCGCCGCAATCTCCGTCCCCGTGGCGACATTCCATAGGCGGGCGGACTTGTCCGACGACGCCGTGACCGCAAGCGTGCCGTCAGCGTTGAACGCGGCCAGCCGCACGAACCGGTAGTGACCACGGAACACAGACATTTCCCGCCGGTCCCAATAGGCTCGATGCAGGACGCGATAGGCCGTCGCCTTTTCGTCTTCTTTGAGCGTGTCAGTATCTTTTGGCAGGCCGGCCAGCACCAAAAGCGCGCCCGTGACCGGATCGCCCGCGGCGATCTTCTGGCGTGCCATGTCCATCAGCACCGCCAAGGGCGGCAGAATGGACTGTGTTGGCGCGATCGACGGCGCAGCCACTTCGCGTTCCACCGGCGGCACTGTTTCTTCTGTGGGCTCTTGCTCGGTCTCTACCGCTCGTGGCGCGATCTCAATCGGTTTTCTTTTAGGCTTCTCCGCTGGCGCCAAGGCGACCGGTTTCGGCTTGATGCCAGCCTTTTCGGCAACATTCGACATCCGCTCAAAGCCATACCAGCCAAGAACGGCGACCCCGACGGCAACGACGACGGCGACCAACGCATCGCGCTTGGCCTTCCTCGCTTCCTGTTGCTCCATTTCGGTATCGGCCGGCATGGCGGACTTTCTCTCTTCGATGATTACGAACCGATATATGGCTCTGCATCACCAACGGCAAGCAATTGAGCCAGATCAAGGTTTCCACGCGCGCAATCGGTTACGCAATTCGGATAAGGAATACCGGAGTGAGTGATGACCGAAATCGAACCGCTTGGGACGGACGCGCTATGCCGCAAGACCGATCCCGCGACGTTCCGTTTCAAGACCACGGCCGAACTGGAAGCACCGGACGAGTGGCTTGGACAGAGCCGCGCCGTCGAAGCGGTCCGTTTCGGCATCGGCATGAAGCGCGCCGGCTACAACCTCTTCGCGCTCGGCCCGACGGGTGCGGGCAAGCACACGCTGGTGCGGAAGTTCATCGACGAACAGGCCGCAACCGAACCGTTCCCGGACGACTGGTGTTACGTCCAGAATTTCACGGAACCGCACAAGCCGATCGCGCTCAGCCTGCCGCCTGGCCGCGGCCTGATTTTCCAGAAAGACATGGAGCGGCTGGTCGAAGAGCTGAAGGTCTCGATCCCCGCGGCCTTCGAAAGCGATGACAACCGGGCGCGGATCGAAGCGATCGAAGCCGAGTTCAATCAGCGCAGCGAAAAGGCGTTCGGCGATCTGCAGAAGCGTGCCGGCGAGAAATCGATCGCCCTGGTCCGCACGCCAGTCGGCATGACGCTGGCGCCGGTGCGGAACGGCGAGGTGCTCGGCCCGGAAGCCTTCCAGAAGCTGCCGGAAGACGAGCAGAAACAGGTTCAGGCCGATATCGAAACGCTGCAGCAGGAACTACAGGAGATCCTGCGCGAAATGCCCCGCTGGGCGCAGGAACACCGCGAGCGCATCCGCGACCTGACCCATGACATCACGCGGTTTTCCGTCGGTCATCTGATCGACGAAATCCAGTCGAAATATCAGGACATCCCCGCCCTGCTCGCCTATCTGGACGCCGTCGAACAGGACATCGTCGAGCATACCAATCAATTGATCGCCCCCAAACCGGCGCAGCCGGAAGCGTTGATGCAGCAAGAAGCCGGCGAAGGGGCAATGCTGCGCCGTTATCAGGTCAATCTGCTGCGCGATCATGCCGGCCCGGCAGCCGGCGCCCCGGTGGTCTACGAGAACCACCCGACGCACGGCAATCTGATCGGGCGCGTCGAGCATATCTCCCAATTCGGCGCGCTGATGACCGACTTCACCTTGATCAAGCCTGGCGCACTGCATCGCGCCAATGGCGGCTACCTGATTCTCGAAGCGCGCAAGGTGCTGATGCAGCCGCTCGCCTGGGAAGAACTGAAACGCGCGATCAAGGCGCGAGAAATACGCATCGAGAGTATCGGCCAGGCCATGAGCCTGATCAGCACGGTATCGCTCGAACCGGAACCGATCCCGCTCGACGTCAAGGTCGTGCTGCTCGGCGACCGCATGCTGTATTACATGCTTGCCGCGTACGACCCCGAGTTCCAGGAAATCTTCAAAGTCGCCGTGGATGTCGAAGAGGACGTCGAACGGAATGCGGAATCGACCGCCCTGTTTGCGCAGTTCGTCGCCCAGTTGGCGAAACGGGAATCGCTCAAGCCACTCGATGCGCACGCCGTGGCGCGGGTCGTCGATCATGCCGCCCGGCTGGCCGGCGACTCGGAGAGGCTGTCCTGCCACGCGGAAAACATCTCGGACATTCTGCAGGAGTCCGACTACTGGGCCGGACAAGCCGGCCGCGAGACGGTCCTGGCGGAAGACGTTCAGCGCTCGATCGACGCGCAAATCCATCGGGCCGACCGGGTGCGGGAACGGTCGCAGGATGCAATCCGCCGCGGCACAATCCTAATCGACACGCAAGGCGAAGCCGTCGGCCAGGTCAATGGGCTCGCCGTCTTGCAACTTGGCGGTTTCGCTTTCGGCAAACCATCGCGCATCACCGCCAGCATCCAACTCGGCAAGGGCGATGTAATCGATATCGAACGGCAGGTCGAGCTTGGCGGCCCGACCCACTCAAAAGGCGTCATGATCCTTTCCGGCTTCCTCGGCGCGCGCTACGCGAAGGATCGTCCCTTGGCGCTCAAGGCGAGCCTGGCCTTCGAACAATCCTATGGTGGTGTGGACGGCGACAGCGCATCGTCGACCGAGCTTTACGCACTTTTGTCCGCGCTTGCCGACGCGCCGATCAAACAATCCTACGCTGTCACCGGTTCGGTCAATCAGCATGGCCAGGTCCAGGCCATCGGCGGCGCGAATGAGAAGATCGAGGGCTTCTTCGATATCTGCCGCCAATCGGGCCTAACCGGCGACCAGGGCGTTCTCATTCCCGCTTCCAATGTGAAACATCTGATGCTGCGCGACGATGTCGTCGAGGCGGCAGCAGCCGGCAAGTTTCGCATCTATCCGGTCGAAACGATCGACCAGGGCATCGAAATCCTGACCGGCATCCCGGCCGGCGAACGCGACAAGTCCGGCAAGTTCCCGCCCGACAGCATAAATGGCCGCGTCGAAAAACGGCTGGAAGCCTTATCGGAAATCGTTCGCCGCTTCGGCCATAAGGACAAGTCGGAGAATTCGGAATGAACAGCCCCGCTTCGCGTATCCGGCGCATCCTGATCGCGCTCGATTCAAGCGCCTCGACACCGAATAGCGTGGAAGTCGCCGCCGGGTTGGCGCGTCGCCTGCGCGCCGAACTGCAGGGCCTCTTCGTCGAAGACGACGAGCTTCTGCAACTCGCCGCCCTGCCGTTCACGACGCAAGTCAACCTGACGACCGGCGGGCGCCAACCGCTCGAACCGTCGGAACTGGAATCGCAAATGGCAAGGCTCGCCGCGGCGGCTCAGCGGCAGCTGGCCACAATCGCGGAACGAGACCGCGTTGCATGGTCCTTCCGCACGGTGCGCGGCCGCATCGCCCACGAGGTTGCCAGCGCTGCGGAAGGCGCCGATCTGGTTATCGTCGAAGGCGGACATCACGGCGGCCCGGCGCATGCCCGCCTTGGCCTACCCGCCAGCGCCACGGTTAAACGCGTGACGCGGTCCGTTCTTATTCTGCGCGACGGCCGCCGCGTCGAGGGCCGGATATTCGTCGTCTTCGACGGCGGCGAACAGAGCGAAAAAGCCCTGCAAATGGCGTCCGCCCTAACCCATGGCAATGGCGCCCTCACCGTTCTCCTTCCGGAAACGAAGGACAAGGATCCCCAGCAACTCAAAGAACAGGCCCAAGGATTGCTTAGCGGAGAAGCCGGAGATGTGACGATGGAGTCATTCTCGGCAAACACGCTCGCCGGACTTTGCGCGCATGTCGGACGGCCGGATACGGGGTTGGTCGTCATGAGCGCCGACAGCCCCTTGCTACCGGCGGGCGACGTTGCCGGGTTGCTCGACTCAATCACCTGCACGGTTCTGCTGGTCCGTTGAACTCATACCAAGGAGCGCTGATAGTGACCCCTAGAGATCGCGTATGCGGTCCGTCGGGTAGGAGGGGCGGCGCAGTCGATGCGGGGCATCGTCAAGCCGTTCCGACGCTCTCCGACGGACCGCATACGCGACCCGAAGGGCGGGTTATCCAGGCTTTCGGACAGCGTCGCGCCCGGCTTCCGATACCCCGCATCGCTGCGCCGCGCGCTCCTTGCCGAAAACCTGGATAACCCGTCTCTAGGGGTCACTATCAGCGCTCCTTGGTATCAGGCATTTGCGCAACTCCCGGCGCATGTTACGAATTGGCCAAATCAATTCGAACGGAGGGAGTGCTTCCTATGCGATATCTTCACACCATGGTGCGCGTTACGGATCTCGATAAGACGCTGGATTTTTTCTGCAACATGCTTGGCATGGTCGAGATGCGCCGTACCGAAAGCGAAAAGGGCCGCTATACCAACCTTTTTCTCGCCGCCAAGGAAGATGAGGAAGCGGCCCGAGCGAACAAGGCGCCGGTTCTCGAACTCACCTACAATTGGGACCCGGAAGATTATGCCGGCGGCCGCAATTTCGGCCATCTCGCTTATCAGGTCGACAACATCTACGACACCTGCCAGAAGCTGATGGATGCGGGCATCACTATCAACCGGCCGCCGCGCGACGGTTATATGGCGTTCATCCGCACGCCGGATAACATCTCCATCGAACTGCTGCAGAACGGCGAGCGCTTGCCGGACCAGGAGCCCTGGGCGTCGATGGAAAACACGGGAAACTGGTAGGAAACGTCGGCTAGGCCGTTTCTTGCGACAGCCGCGCAAGCGGCTGCTCGCGGATCGGCCAGTGCAGCGCGGTGGCAAGCAATCCGACGCCGACCGAGGCCGCCCACATCAGGTCGTAGGTCCCCGTCGTGTCGTAAATGTAGCCGCCGAGCCACGCGCCGGCGAAGCTGCCGAACTGGTGGCTCATCATGACGACGCCGAACAGCATCGAGAAATAGCGTGTCCCGAACACCTGGGCGACGATCCCGCTCGTGAGCGGTACGGTGGCGAGCCACAGCAACCCCATGAAGACGCCGAAGATCAGCGCCGTCACATCGTTGATCGGCACGATCAGGACCATTCCCATCAACACCGCGCGCCCGAAGTAGATCCAGCACAAAAGGTTTTTCTTGCTGAACCGGTCACCCAGCGCGCCAAAGATGTAGGCACCCGCGACGTTGCACAGCCCGATCAGACCCAGCGAATAGGCGGCGGCGGTCGAAGACACACCGTTGTCGATCAGGAAGGCCGGCAGGTGCGTCGCGATAAAGGTCACGTGAAAGCCGCAGACGAAGAAACCGGCTGTCAGAAAAAGATAGCCCGAATGGGAACTCGCCTCACCAATCGCCTCCCGCAATGACTGGCTGGGACCGCTGGCCTGCACGGTAGAGCCGGTGCGCAATCCAATCGTGAACAGCGGCAGCACCGCGATCATCAGCGCCAGAATCACGAATGTTTCCCGCCACCCCAGCGTATCGAGCAATTGCTGCACACCCGGCACGAAGAAGAACATGCCGAGCGATGTGGAAGCGATCACCGTCCCGAATACGAGGCTGCGCTTCTCATTGGGAACGACCTTGCCCACCGCGCCGAGTACTAGAACCTGTGTCGGGCCACTGAGCCCCAACCCGACCAGAACGCCGAGCGAAATGAACAGATCGACAGCGTCGGTGGCGAAACTCGCCATCCAAAGGCCGGCGGCATAGAGCACGACTCCGGCAATGATGATCCGGATCGAGCCGTAGCGGTCGGCGAGCAGGCCCGCCGCAGGTTGAGATACGCCGTAGATGAGCGCCTGCGCCGCGATGACCAGACCGAACAGCTGCCGGCCGATATCCAAATCGAGTGCCACAGGCCGCAGGAAGACACCGAAGGCCTGACGCAGACCGCCACCCACCATGACGATCAAGACACCGCAAACGACCATGATCCAGGCCTGGCGTGTCATGAGGTCGCCCCTCTCTCGGGGGAATGGCAAGTGTAGGTTGTCATGGGGAACTCGACTGGAAGCACCTTCCTAAAGGGGTACCGGCTGCACCCGGGTGCTGTCCAGACTAATCGAACCGGTGGCGCCGTGGTTCGATTAGTCTGGACAGCATCCGGGGAAGAATTTGGCGTGCGCACCCGGCAGCCCGGAGCGCGCACTCTATTATCAATGGAGCGTCCTCGCCTGCGCGGAAGCCTATTACGCGCGCCTCCAGCAAAGGCCGGCGCACAAGAGGGCTTACCCCGCACAATAGCGTTGGAGCCCGTTGCCGGCGGCGTTACCATCGTAAATCGCCCAAATTATATCCAAGGGGGATTGGTGCATGACAGGCCTTATCGACACGCGCCCGGGAGTCTTTCTGCGCTACGAACCGGCCGGCGCGCCGGTTCCGGTGCTCGTCGACGTCTCGCGCAGCGGCCGCGAGTATCCTCATGATTTTCGCTCGCCGATCCCGTTCTCGGTGCTGCATGACAACGTCTCGATGTATGTCGAAGAACTATGCGGCGCGGCCCCGGGTCTCGGCGCGACCATGCTCTACGCCAGTTTCCCCAACACCTACGTCGATACCAACCGCAGTGCTGCGGATATCGACGAGCGTCAGATCGAAGGCGAATGGCCGGGTCCGACCGAGCAGAGCGATTTCACAGAGCGCGGCCTCGGTCTGATCAAGCGCTTGTCCCGTTACGGCGAGGAGATGCAGGAGCGCAAGTTGACCGTCGAAGAGGTTCAGGCGCGGCTCGACGATTACCACGAGCCTTATCATCAAGAGCTGTCGCGAATCCTCACCGGAATGAAGGCGGCGCATGGCCGTGCGTTTCAGTTCTCTTGCCACTGCATGTCCGCGGTCGGCGCGCCGACCCACGCCGATCCGGGCAAACCGCGCGCCGATTTCAATCTTGGCGATGTGCACGGGACGACCTGTACCCCCGAATTTTTGCAGTTCGTGACCAAGACGCTGGAAGATCGGGGGCATTCGGTGAGCATCAACTTTCCTTACTATGGCGGTTATCTCACGCGCCGGCACTGCGACCCGGCAAATGGCGTCGAGAGCGTCTTTGTCGAAATCAACAAACGGATGTTCATCGACACCGAAACGTTCAAACGGACGGATGGCTTCGCGGCGGTCAAGGAAACGATGGATCACGTGATCGAAGCGGTCTGCCGCTACGCGGCCACGTAGTTTTAACGAATTACAGCGGCGGTTCGTGAGACTTCCAGTAGGTATCCTTGACCGCAACCTTGTTGCCGCGCATCTGCATCAGATCGCAGCCGTGCAGGCGGATTTCCTCACCATTGTCCAAGGTCGCGACGACGATGAATTGCAGCACGACGCGGTCGCCGCAAATCCATTTGCCCTGGTGTTCCCAACGCATATTTCTCTTGCTTGTGAAACGCTTCTCGAACAGTTTTCGGATCTCATCCTTGCCCTCGAATTTCGTGCCCCAGGAATCGGCGCCGCGAGAGATCATGAAAACCGCGTCGTCGGTGAAGGTATCGACGACGGCGTCGACATCGCGGGACCGGTAGGCGTCGTTGATGTAGTCAAGATCCGCAAGCGTGAGTTCAGCGGTTTGATCCGTCATGAGATGCTCCTTTGCGTTGCGTTGACACATGGCACAGGCGTGCCCGGCAAGTAGGACTGGATATTAAACGGTCTGTCGAAGCAGAATGAAAGAAGCGGAGAACGGTTCAACGGACCAATCGAATGTTGCGGAACGAAAATCATGATTGAGCAAACGACGTTATCTGAATTGCCGCCGGTGCCCGAAGGCATGCTGGAAGGCCCTGCCGCGTGGCGCGCGCAGGACATGCAAAAGGATTTAAGCTGGCAGTACATCCTCTCCGACACGGAAATACAGGAGCTGGACGATGCCATGCGATCGACCGTGGCGAACGGCTTGGAGATCATCGAAATCGATCAGTCGAACTTCCCGTTGCCGACCTTCGGCGACCGCCTTCGGGAGCTGCGGCGCGATATTATGGATGGCCGCGGCTTCGTGCAGATCCGCGGCATCCCGGTCGGCGGCTATTCAAAGGAAGAGGCGGCGCGCGTCTATTTCGGGATCGGTGCGCATATGGGCACGCCGCGCTCGCAAAATGCCGAGGGCCACGTTCTGGGCCATGTCTGCGATCTTGGCCATGATTTCGTGAACGACGCCAATCTTCGCGGCTATCGCGGTGGCGGTCCGCTGCGGTTTCACACCGATTCCGTCGATATCGTCGGCCTGCTGTGCCTGCGCGCGGCGATGGAAGGCGGCGAGAGCACGATCATCTCTGCCTCGACCATTCACAATGAGATGCTCAAACGCCGGCCCGAACTGGTCAAGGAATTGTATCGCCCGATCCACCGCGACCGGCGCGGCGAAGTGCCCGAAGGCAAGGACCCGTGGTGGGTTATGCCGATCTTCCAATGGTACGAAGGCCGTCTGAACAGTCATTTTTCGGGCCTCTACATTCGGTCCTCCCAGCGCTTTGAAGCCGTGCCGCGTTTCACCGATGCCCAGTTCGAAACCTTCGATCTGATCGAGGAAATCGCCGAGGACCCGGCGAACCATCTCGCCATCGAGTTCAAGGAAGGCGACATACAGCTGCTCAACAATCATGAGATCCTGCATGGCCGTGCCGACTACCGCGACTGGGAAGACCCGGCAAAGCGGCGCTATCTGCTGCGGCTCTGGGTCTGCCCGCCGAACGGGAGACCGCTCCCACCCAGCTATGCGGAGCGATACGGCAATATCGATATCGGCGACCGCGGCGGCATCGTCTGCCCCGGCACCGAATTCAAGGCGCCGCTGGACCCGATTTAACGCACACGGAGGAGGATGCGATGATCCTGAAAGACAAGGTCGTGCTGGTCACCGGGTCGGGTGCGGGCATCGGAGAAGCGATTGCGGTGGCCATGGCCGAAGCCGGCGCGCATGTCGTATCGGTGGATATCGACGGCGACGCGGCGCAAAAAGCCGCCAACAAGGCCGGCGAGTTTCAGGTCAAGACACTCGCGGTGCAAGCCGACGTCGGCGATGTCGGCGACATCGACCGCATGGTTGAGGCCGCGGTCGCCGAATTCGGCCAGCTGGACGTCATCGTCAACAATGCCGGTGTCACGCGACGCGCCTACATCATGGATTTGACGGAAGAGGACTGGGACCGCATCCACCGGGTCAACGCGAAAGGCGTCTTCTTCTGCCTGCAGCGCGCGGCGCGGCAAATGATCGAACAAGGGCATGGCTGCATCATCAACACCGCCTCCATCGCCGGGCGCGGCTATGCCGGCACCTCGAACGCGGCCTATGCGGCCAGCAAGGGCGCAGTCATCGCGCTGACCAAGACGGCGGCGCAACAGCTCGGCCAACACAATATCAACGTCAATGCGATCTGCCCCGGCGTGACCCGCACGCCGCTGAGCGACCGCAACCTGGTCGTCCGGGCCGAGGAGCAGGGCGTCAGCCTCGAAGAAGCGTTGGCCAATCACCTCAAGCCGATCCCGATTGGCCGCGCCAATCAGCCGGAAGATATCGCTGCTTTGGCTGTCTTCCTCGCCTCGCCCGGCGCGCGCAACATTACTGGCCAAGCCTACAACGTCGATGGCGGCCTGGTGCCGAATTAGCTCAGCCAACCGATCATCGGCATCGCCACATCGACCACCGCAAGCGAAACGATGGCGATGAACGTCAGCATCATGCCGCCCCGCCGCAACGGAATATTGCCGCTCGTAAAGCCGAAGGCGTAGCCGTGCATCAGCCGGCCGATAAGCAGCGCGGCGCCAAGCACGATCAACAGGTAGAAATTGGCTGACTGCAGTTCGGCGACAAGCAGTAGCAGGACGCCGATCGGCGCATATTCCGCACAATTGGCCTGCCCGCGGATGGCGCGCTGCAGCGCCTCGTTGCCGCCATCGCCAAGCGAAACTTTGTTCTGTCCCCGCAACCTGATGACATTGACGCTGAGAACGATAAGCGTCAACGCGAGCAATCCCGCCGTAATGGCGGTAACCGTGATGTCCATTCGCCTCCCTCCACCTTGACCGAACCGAAAGCCGGTGATGGGAAGCAAGCTTACCGCATTTTTGCTGTCAGGATGAGCTTTGCGACTGCGGCTGGAGCGTCGAGTTGCACATAGTGGCACGCACCTTCCAGGAGGTGCAGCGTCGAGTTCGGAAAGATGTCATGAAATTCGCGCGCCACGCCGCTGTTGAGATCCTGGTCTTCAGCACCGAAAAGCACGAGCACGGGCGGCGCAAACCTTTTCATCCGCGGCAAATTTTTCGC
Source organism: Alphaproteobacteria bacterium (assembly GCA_012103325.1). Classification (GTDB taxonomy): domain Bacteria; phylum Pseudomonadota; class Alphaproteobacteria; order UBA8366. The sequence continues at coordinate 422,999 of WLWY01000005.1, read as the reverse complement.
CCGGCTGGCAATTTCCTCCCGCAGAACCTCGTTCAACCCGAAAAAGGCGGGTCTCATGGCAAAGGAATAATAGGAGAGAATTTTGAGGTGCTGGTCTTTTACGTCCGCGTCGCAATAGAATTTGCCCAGCTGCTCGGTATGTCCCGACTGCCATATCCCATCGAACAGGCTGGCGACGAATACCGCGATGTCCCGTTTGATCCCGGTCGACGAAAACCGCTCGATCGCATCCGGTGCCTTTACCGCTTCGGACGGGCTATAGACGGTATTCAAAAGAACAAGGCCGGCGGTTCGTTCCGGATTGTCCAGCGTCCAATCGATAACAGGAAAGCCGGAGGCGTCATGCGCAACGAGGATGACGCGGTCGAGCTTGAAGTAATCGATGACCGCCTCCAGATCGGTACGCAAACTCGCCGCGTCATAGCGATGCCCGTCGGGTTTGTCGGATCGTCCCCACCCTAAAAAGTCGAAGGCAATGGTTTGCCGGTCGGCGCCCAACAAGGGTGAAAGCCGGTCATAGAGATGAAGATTGTCTGGAAATCCATGCAACAGTATGAAGGGCGGCTTACCATTCTTTTCACTGGAACCAAAGGCACGAGCGTACAGTTTCAACTCGCCACGTGGCACCGAATGCGCCGTGTACCTGTGTTGATCAGCATAGTCCCGATCATAAGCTTCGACCGCATCGCCATAATCGGCAACACCGCAGCCCGCGACAACCATCGCGAACAGAGCGGCTGTGCCGGGTTGCCAAAATCGCTTCGAGAGCATGAGCTTCAGTCCGCCAGTTGTTTAGTGATTATTTATTATATAGTCACTATTTTTTTTATAGCAACTTGCAATAATTATTAATCCGGTACATTTTCCTCCAATGACCAAAGGCTATAATCAGATGTGTCCGGTCGCGCGTACACTCGACGTCATCGGCGAGAAATGGACCATCCTTATTCTCCGCGACCTGCTCATTGACGGGCCGCGGAAATTTCAGGACTTCGAGAAATCCATGCCCGGCATCGCGCCAACCACCTTGTCGGCGCGGCTCAAGACCCTGCAGGCGAGCGATATCATTGAAAGCCGGCTATATTCCAACCACCCACCGCGTGCCGAATACAGCCTCACTCAGAAAGGCAAAAGCCTCGGCAAAATTGTCGGCGCGATGCGCGACTGGGGCGTCAGGCACGCCGGTGCTGGCTAACGCCGTGCCGTATACCGATCCTCAGACGTAATCGCCGGAAAATTTCTGCTGGATCGATCGGCCGACATGCAACGGGTCGTATTTCGGCGGGTCGCCGGGCCCCTGGCAAGTGGGCACACATTCCACCACCGCGTCGTAATCGGGGATCGCGAAGTAGGGCACGGAAAACCGCTCCTGCCCCGTGCGGTTGACCACGCGGTGCTTCGTCGAGCGAAAGCGGTCGTTGGTCCAGCGCGCCATGTAGTCGCCGATATTGATCACGAAGCTGCCTTCGATTGGCGGCACCGTCGCCCAGCGGCCGGACGGGGTTTGTACTTCCAGGCCCGGTACGTCGCCCTGCAGCACGATCGTGAAGGCTGTCGCGTCCGCGTGCGGCCGGTTGCCGTAAAGGCCATCCGTCGGCGGTGCCGGCGGGTAATGCAAGAGTGACACCTGCGTTAAAGGCTTTTCGTAAAAGCCCAGGAAGTAATCTTCTTCGACATCCAGCGTCAGCGCGAAGGTGCGCAGCAGGTTCGCCGCCACGCCGTCGACGGCTTCGAAATAACCAAGTAGCGTCTCGCGCCAGCCGGGCAGCCCGCGCGGCCACTTGTTCGACTGCTGGATTCGGTCGCCCGCCAGGATGTCCGGGTCGTCCAGCGGCAATTCGCGCTGGTACTTGAACGCCTCCATCACGTCAGGGGCCGCTGTGTCGGGATAAAGCCGCGCGCCAACAGGCTGATAGCCTCGGCTGTGTTCGGGCGAAATCAGCAGCGCCGGATCCATGCGTTGTTCGAGTGGCACATCGAAAAAGCGCCGCGCGGCATCGAAAATTCCGCGTATCGTTTCCGGCGATATGCCGTGGTTCGTCAGATAGAAGAAGCCGATGCCTTCGCAGGCCGCGCCGATGGCGTCCGCAACGGTCTGCTTATCCGCGGAGCTGCCCGAAAGGAAAGGCGCAAAATCGACGACGGGAACCTGCTCCATGAGTCGCTTTCATTCGGGTGGCAAGCGCATAAGGGCAAAACTTCGCCGTCGTCCACCCCCACCTTAGTCCTCCCCCCTCAAGGAGACCTCTGCGAAATGGGTAGCAACTTTGTCGAAACGGTGATTCTTTAGAGTGATCGCTATGACGGAGGTCTTGATGGGTGAGAAGCGGGTTGGTGAGGGTGGCTTTGCGGATGCGTTTGTGGCGCCGGGTGCGGGTTCGAATAAACGTCTGGAGCGTATCGAAGGTCTTTTCGACTGGTCTCGCTTCGAGAAGCTCCTGAAGTCGGTTCGCTCGAAGAAGGGGCGCAGAGGGTATCCGGCGCTGTCGATGTACAAGGCGGTTTTGCTGCAGCAATGGTATGGTCTTTCCGACCCGGACCTGGAGGAGGCGTTGGGGGATCGTCTGTCGTTCCGACGGTTCTGCGGGTTCTCGTTGAGCGACGAGACACCGGACGAGACGACGTTCGTGCGCTTCCGGGCGGCGCTGGCAGAGAGGAAACTGACGGCGAAGCTTCTGGCGGAAACGAACCGGCAGTTGGAGCGTCACGGGCTGATGCTGAAGACGGGCACACTGATCGATGCCACCCTGATCGAGGCTTCGGTCAGCCGGCCGTCCGGTGTTTCCGGCGAGCGTTCGGCGCTCGATCCGGATGCCGATTGGACGCGGCGCGGGCGCACGGCCTATTTCGGGTACAAGGCGCATATCGCCGTCGATCAGGGCTCCGAATTGATCCGCGATGCGATGATGACGTCGGCCAAAACCTATGAGAGCGAAGTGGCCGACGCGCTGATCCAGGGCGACGAGCGGGCGGTCTATGCTGACAAAGCCTATGAGCACAAGGAGCGCCGCCGGCGCCTCAAGGCGAGGGGCATCAAGGACCGGATCATGCACCGCAGCCATAAGAACCAACCGGCGCTGCCGCACTGGCAACAGGTCCGCAACCGCCTGATCTCCCCGATCCGCGCTAATGTCGAGCGCCTGTTCGGAACTCTGAAGCGGTCTTACCGATACCGCCGGGCCCGATACAGGGGGATGCAGAAGAACCAGTCCCACCTTCATCTCCTGTGCATCGCCATGAACCTGAGACGTGCCGAAACTCTTATGCCCTGACACCGTCCCTTGCCGATCTCGTCAAGAGCGTCCCAAAACCCAACGCGAAAAACCGCCAAACCTATGCACCAACCTCCAAACCCAACGATTATCTCCGATCCTGAACCCGTTTCGCAGAGGTCTCCTTGTGGGGGAAGGTTAGGATGGGAGTGCCTTGCTACTCCAGTTCCGAATCGCGCAGCACCGCGCCGCCGCTCATCAGTTCTTCGATAGCCCCCTCATCGTACCCGATTTCGCGCAGCACCTCGGGCCCGTGTTCGCCGAAGCGCGGCGCGTGGGTGCGGATGCTGTTCGGCGTCTTGGCGTAATTTACCGGCGCCCGCACCAGCAGGGTTTCCCCTTCGGTCGGGTGTTGGTGTTTCTCGAACATGCCGACGGCCTTGAGATGTTCGTCCTCCATGAGGTCGTCGAGATCGGCGATCGGCATGCAAGGGATCTGCTGTTCCTCGCAGACCGCGACCCACTCCGCCGTGGTCCGTTCCGGCGTGCATTCGCCGACGAACCCGTACAGATCGTCGACGCTGCCGATGCGGGCGCGATAGTTCGAAAAGCGTGGATCGTCCATCAGCTCCGGCCGGCCGACGGCGGTGAAGAAGTTCAGCCAGTGCTTGTCGCTATAGGGCAGCATGCAAACAAATCCGTCCTTGGTCGGAAACGGCCGGCGGGCGTTCGTCATGACCCGCGCGTAACCCAGCTCGCTGATCGGCGGCTCGTAGGCGCAACCGTTGATGTGCTCAACCAGGTTGAAGCTCACCATGGTCTCCAGCATCGGCACTTCGACGAACTGGCCTTCGCCGGTCCGCACCTTGTGCAGTAGCGCGAAGGCGACGGCCTGGCTCATGGTCAGCCCGGTGACCTTGTCCGCAATCGCTGCCGGCACGTAGCGTGCCGCGCCATCCTGCCGCTTGAACATGCTGGCGAGCCCGGACGACGCCTGGATCGCGTCGTCATAGGCCGGCTTGGACTTGTAGGGCCCGTCCTGGCCGAACCCGTAAGCGCCGACATAGATGATGTCCGGCTTGATCGCCGCGACCGCGTCATAGTCGAAGCCCAGTCCGGCCATCGCCTGCGGGCGCATATTGTGTATGAACACGTCCGCCGTCGGGATCAGCTTGCGCAGCACCTCTTTCGCCGACTCCTCCTTGAGGTTCAGCGCCAGCGAACGCTTGTTACGGTTGGCGTTGAGGAAGATGCCGCCCATGTTGACGTTCTTCACGGCGCCCATATTGCGCGCGATGTCGCCGGTCGGCGGGGCTTCGACCTTGATCACGTCGGCGCCGGCATCGGCAAGCGCCTGGGTTCCATACGGGCCGAGCAGGACCGTAGTGATATCGATTATGCGAATTCCATCGAGCGGACCTGGCAACCTAATTCTCCCTTACGCAACAAGTGTCTTTTGTTCATTTCAACCAATAATATCCGCCGGGCTACCGTTGACCAGCCCATTGCGTCCCCGACACGGATTCCGCAGATGCGAAAGCGGCGCGAATAGCATCGATGGCATCGCCGGGCAACGGTCCTTGCGCGGCGGCTTCGATATTCCGCGCGGCATTATTCGGGTTCGTCGTGCCGACAATCGCTGTCGTGACGCCCGCCTGAGACAGGGTGAACCGCAATGCAATCATCGGCCAAGGATCTATAGGGCCGCCAGTGAACCCAAGATCGCCGGGGCTCAGGCCCATAGCGGCGAACCGTTCCGCATAGGTCGTCGTGTAGTTGGCATAGAAGCCCGGCTGCTCGCCCACCCCCAACCAGGCCGCATTGGCAACCGGCCGCTTGACAATGATGCCGATATCGCGGCGCTGCGCTTCCGGCAGCAGCGTGTCGATATTGGCCTGATCGCAAATATTGACTGAGGTTTCGATCACGTCGATGGCGTCGAGGCCGGCCGCGTAAAGTGCGGCCTCATTATCGCCCGAATAGCCGGCATGGCGGATCTTCCCGGCGTCGCGCGCCTTGACCAGCGCCTCGACCGCCTCACCCTTTTCCAGCACTTCCTGATCGCAGGAATGCAGCAGCATGACGTCGAGATGATCGGTCTTCAGCCGCCGCAGCGCCCGGTCGACCGTCTGTTCGATGACCGTCGCCGACCAGGCCTCGCCGTCGAGATCGTCGAACGCCTGCCCGCATTTCGAGACCAGCACATACTCGTCGCGCCGGTGGCTCACGGCATTGCCGATGGCCTCCTCAGACCCCGGATAACCCGCCGCCGTGTCGACGAAATTGACGCCGTTATCGAGCAAATAGTTGAGGATTTCCGCGACACGGTCCTGCTCGGTACCGAGGAAACCGACAGGTCCGCCGCCGAAGCCCAGCGCCGACACCTCGAGGCCTGTCCGGCCCAGTCGTCTCTTTTCCATATCCCGTCGTCTCCCTGTATTCCGTGCAATCGCGCGCGCAACCGTGATTCAATAGCCTCCGAGCCCCCGGCTGTCGATCCCGTCCACACATTCCGATGTTTCTGACCACATTCATAACAGCAACAACCGTCATCCCGGACAAGGCGCGCAGCGCCGCCGATCCGGGAACCAGGCTGCGCAGGTATTTGCATCGGGGCTGGACCCCGGATCAAAGTCCGGGGTGACGGGATTTAGGAAGTCCAACTGGTCTGCACACCCGAACCCTAGTCTTCCCACCCCTCCCAATGGATGATGTCGTCGGCCGGGCCTCGCTTCGCCGGTTTGAAGTCTGTGCCCTTCGTATAGGCGACCGGCAGTAGCGCCATCTGCACCATGTTGTCTGGTATCCCAAGAAGCGCCGCCGCTTCCGTCTCATGCGCCAGATGCAAGGTCGTGAGACAAGACCCCAGACCGCGTGCCCGCAGTGCCAGCTGGAAGCTCCAGATCGCGGGGAAAATCGAGCCGCCCAGCCCGATCCAAGCTCGCCGTGGCGCGTCGGCGGCAATGTGACCCGCTTCGATGCAGGGAATCACATGCACGGGCGCGTCCTGCATGCGCTCGGCAAGATACTGCGCCGAGTCGAAGACGCGCGTGTCTTGCGTTGCGCCGCGTTCTTCCGCCGCCTGCTTCGCCGTTTCCAGATAATTGCCAACGCCCTTGCGATAGAGATCGCCAAGGGTTTTGCGCTTGTCCGCATCCGTCACGACGATCCAGCGCCAGCCCTGCTTGTTCGACCCGGTCGGCGCCTGCTGCGACAGGTCGATGCAGTCGGTGATGACGGACCTTTCGACGGGCCGGTCAAAGTCAAGCCGCTTGCGTACCGCCCGCGTCGTCGACAGCAGTTCGTCGGTCGTGGCTAGATCGAATGTGGTCATGGCGAGTCTCCTGAAATTATTTCCAACTTCCAAACTGTTTGCGGCGTATTTAACGATGCGCTTACCCCCCATCCTATCCTTCCCCCACATGGGGGGAAGGGAAAAGCAGCTTCTGAACTCCTCTTTGGATCCCCTCCCCCTTGAGGGGCTGAACGGTTTGGATGACCGTTCAGGGCTAGGGTGGGGGTGGACGGCGGTGTTTCCCCCAATCTTCCAACAACGTGCGATTTGTCCCCTCGCCCAATACGGGGCAAGATAATCACCCCGCCGCGACAATCACGAAGGGAACCAACCATGGATGCCGCCTTTACCGCCGAAGACGAGGTCTTCCGCGACGAAGTCCGGACCTATTTGCGCGAGGCGACGCCACCCGAACTGAAATACAAGGTCGAGAACGGCATCGAGATGAAGCGCGACGACGTTATCGGCTGGCACAAGATCCTCTACAAGAAGGGCTGGGTCGCGCCAAACTGGCCGGAGGAATATGGCGGCCCGGGCTGGACGCTGACGCAGAAATACATCTTCGATGAGGAGCTCGGGTTCGCCGGTGCGCCGCGGCTCGTCACCTTCGGGATCAACATGTGCGGTCCGGTGCTAATCGGCTTCGGCACGGAAGCGCAGCGCGAACGTTTCCTGCCACCGATGCTGTCCGGCGAAGAGGTCTGGTGCCAAGGATATTCCGAGCCGGGTTCGGGTTCGGACCTAGCATCCCTGCAGACGCGCGCCGTGCGCGACGGCGATGAATGGGTCATCAACGGGACCAAGACCTGGACCACGAAGGCACACTGGGCGGACTGGTGCTTCATGCTCGTGCGCACCTCCAGCGAAGGCAAAAAGCAGGAAGGCATTACCTTCGTGCTCGTCGACCTCAAGTCGCCCGGCATCGAAATCAAGCCGATCATCCTGATGGACGGGCTGCACGAGACGAACATGGTTTTCTTCACCGACGTTCGGGTGCCCGTGGAGAATACGATCGGCGAGATCGACAAGGGCTGGTCGATCGGCAAGTACCTGCTGGCGCATGAGCGCATGTCCGGCGGGTCGCTGGGCACCCACAAGACGTTGCTACGCCAGCTCAAGCAGATCGCCACCGACGACGAAGTCAGCGGCGGCCGTCCACTGGCGGAGGATCCGGACTTCGCGCACGAGATCGCCAAGATCGAGATCGAGATGCGGACTCTGGAGGCTTTCAATCTGCGCGCGCTGGACAAGCTCTCCAAGGATGGCGAGCTGGGCGGCAAGGCGCTCGGCGTCGAGGCCAACATCTTCAAGATCCGCAACACGGAAATCCATCAGCGGCTGACCGAGCTGAAGATGAAAGCGATCGGCTACTACGCCAATCCGTATCTGATCTCCGCGCTCAGCCACGGCTGGAACGAACCGCCGATCGGCGCCGAATACGCCAACGGGATCACGCCCGGCTATCTGCATTTCCGCAAGGTGACGATCTATTCCGGCTCGAACGAAATCCAGCACAACATCATCGCCAAGGCGCAGCTAGGGCTTTGAGAAGCCCTCCTTTGTCATACTCGGACTTGATCCGAGTATCCATGCCGATGGCAAGCGTCCTCGTTGAAGTATGGACCCTCGGGCCAAGCCCACTGTTGTCCGGTTTAATTTCTCTAACATATGAAGGCCAACTGATTTTGGCATTGAGGTGTGTTTGGTTCAGGTTCGAGCAGACGGTCAATGCGCTTTCGATGCATGAGGTTTGTTCGGACGAGGCGAGCGAATGCGAGCGGGGATTTGACGGTTTTCTGATCGGCTTTTGCGAGGTGAAGCAAGAGATAGGCGATCAGGGCAACGGTGATCTGAATGCGCACGGCATTCTCGGACCGGCCGAGGAAGTGCCGGATTTTGAGGTTCTGTTTGACCCAGCGAAAGAACAGCTCGATCGCCCAGCGGCGCTTATAGAGGTCGGCGATTTGCCGGGCCGAGGCGTCCAGATCGTTGGACAGGATCCGGAGGGTCTTGCCGGTATCGATCCGCACCGTGACTTCGCGCACGGGCTTGGAGAAGGGGTTTTTGCGGCTCATCCTTTGCCGTTTGGGCAGCAGGCCGACCCGGTCGGACAAGATGTCTTCGCCCTCGGGCACCGCCCGATCGGTGGCCTCTGTTAGCGGCGTGTGCGACTTGAAACGGGTGACAATGCGGCAACCCGCGGCGTCGAGCTTCGCCCACCAGGCGTAATCGTAGTAAGCCAGATCAAAGACATAGGTCGCGCCCGCCTCGATCGGCATCTCCTGCGCCACCTTGATATCGGCGGTCTTTGCCGGCGTCACCGCCGCGTAGACCGGGTGTTCGGCGCCCGCATCGTAAACCACATGCAGTTTCGCGCCACAGGCCCTGGCCGAAAAATACGCCCACTGCGATCCCCGGCCACTCAAGGCAAGCGGACTGGCATCGATCAGGTAGGTCGCCTCGCCAAGCGTCCGCCGCAACCCGCGCCCGGCGCGCCCAACCAACGCCGTGAACAGCTCCGAGAACACCGCGCTCGGCCGCGTCGCGTTCGCATCGGCCAGCGTCGAACGCGTCACAAGGCGACCGCCGACATGATAGAGCCGGGCACGATGGCTCTGTAGACCGCCGACGATCTCGCGCAAGCTCACCGCACCGGAAAGCTGAGCATATAGCAGGGCGATGAACTGGTCCTTCGTGCTCAGGCGGCGAACGTGTTTGTCGGCTTCATGCCGTTCCACCAAAGCCGCAAAACGATCCCAAGGAACACGCTTCATCAGATCATGAAATACGCTATTCTCATGCCGCATGGTGTTGATCCTTTCCCGTGTCCAAAACGTCGCCAAACGATTGGTCACCAGTAGAATCAATGCCATGCAAACCGTCCACTGAATTAAACCGGACAACAGTGGGTCAAGCTCAAGCATGACGGTTAAGGGGGAGGTGCAATCCGATTGGTATGGTTCGGCTTATGGTTAGCCCATACCATATTGATAAAAAACACCGTTTAAGCTTGCGCCACCGCAATTGACAGCGCACAGTCGCGCCAATACGCGGATCGCTTGCAGGAGGAAAAATGGAGGCCGTTGTCGAGCGGCCACGGCACGACAGCTGGATTATCGGGCTGATCAGTACGGGGCATTTCCTCAGTCACTTCTATTATCTGGCCCTGCCGGCGATGTTCCTCTTCCTCAAGGAAGAGTTCGGCGTCAGCTATGCGGAACTTGGCCTGGCGATGACCGCCTACAGCTTGCTGGGCGGGCTCGTACAAGCGCCGGTCGGCTTCATGGTCGATCATTTCGGGCCGCGCCGGGTGCTTCTGGTCGGCCTGGGTCTGAATGCCGTGGCGGTCAGTCTGATCGGCTTCGCCGACGCCTACTGGATTTTGCTCGTCCTCGCCGTGATTGCCGGCCTGGGCAACAGCGTGTTCCATCCGGCGGACTATTCGATCCTGTCCGGCTCGATCAGCGAAGGACGCCTCGGGCGCGCCTTTTCGATACACACCTTCTCCGGCTTCCTCGGCGGCGCCTGTGCCCCCTTAACGATGCTGGCCATCGCCGGGTTCAGCGATTGGCGGACGGCCTTCATTGCCACCGGGCTCGTCGGGGTCGCGGTCTGGGCGGTGATGCTGGTCCGCAGCGACATGTTCGTCGGTGAAAGTGCAAGCACCAAGAAAACCGCCCCGAATGGCACGACGGACAAGCGCGGCATGCGTCTGCTCATGACCGCACCGGTCCTCCTGTTTCTGGGATTTTTTATCTTCTATGGCATGGCCAGCGGCGGGTTGGTCGCCTTCACGGCCAGTAGCCTGATCAATCTGCACGGCCTGAGTGTCGATCTCGCGAATACGGCACTCACGGGCCATTTGTTCGGCGTGGTCGGCGGCATCTTCTTCGCCGGTTTGATCGTCGACCGGTTCAACCGGCACGGCATCACCGCCGCAGGCGCGATGATCCTCGCGACGGCGTTCGTCCTCCTCCCCCTCGTCGCCGGGCTGCCGCACATCGCCCTTATTGCGATTATGATTGTCGTGGGAATTGGCCTCGGCCTCGTGTTGCCGCCGCGCGATTTGATGGTCCGCGAGATGACCCCGCCCGGTCAGACCGGCAAGGTCTTCGGGTTTGTTTTCGTCGGTTTCGCGGTCGGCTCCGGCCTCACGCCCTTGTTCTTCGGCTGGCTACTCGACGCGGGCATGCCGCATATGGTGTTCGTCATCGCCGCCGCGTTCATGGCAATCGCGCTCTGCTCGATCACCGCGGCACGGAAGCTGTCCAGACGGCTTTAGGCAACCTGTTCGACCGTCGGCACATCGCCGGCCAGGGTGGTGCGGCGCATATCGCGGACCTCATTCTCTGGGAAGGGCCGCGCCCGGTGCATCGTCTGGCGGTTGTCGTACATCACCAAATCGCCGACGCCCCATTTATGGGAGTACACGAACTGCGGCTGCGTGGCGTGTTCGATCAAATCGCGCAGAAACAGGCGCGCTTCCGGCACCGGCCAACCGACGATGCCGCCGGCATGCGACGCCAGATAGAGTGATTTGCGCCCCGTCACTGGATGCGTCCGCACCAGTGTCTGGCGTACCGGCGCAAACCGCTCGCGCTCCACATCGGAGAGATCGAAGAAGCCGCATTGCTGGCGCGAGTAGATCTGCGAATGTTCGCAGACGAGCCCCTCGACTTCCGCCTTGGTGTCGTCGTCCAGCGCATCGTACGCCGCGCGCATATCGGCGAATTCCGTATTCCCGCCCTTCGAGGTCACGCTGTGCGCGTGCAGCAGCGAGTATTTCGCCGGCACCTTCTTGAACGAACTGTCGGAATGCCACAGCCGGTTGCCAATCGCAAACAGCCGCCGCCGATCGTCGCGCGCCATGGGTTTGTTTTCCTTATCCAGGTTCGACACGTCGGCAAAAGTGTCCGGCAGGCGGTAATCGTCCTTGGCGCGCAGGCTCGCTTTCGAGGGCGGTTCGATCTCGCCGAGGCTGAGCGTAAAGGCCATCTGCTGGTCGCCGGTGAGGACCGGACCGCGAAACACCAGCAAGGCGTATTCGTCCATGCCAGCATGGATCGCCGCCGCCTCTTCCGCCGATAGCGGCTTGGTCATGTCGACTCCCTCGACCTCCCCCGCGAAACAGGGGCCGACTTGACGAATGTTGATCGGCATCTCGGAACCTCCGTGTAGTGGCAACGATCAATCTTAGAACTTGGGACGCCGCCGTCCACCCCCACCCTATCCCTGAACGGTCACCAAAGCCGTTCAGCCCCTCAAGGGGGAGGGGAACCGCGACGTCACCTTATTTAAATATTCCCTTCCCCCCTTGTGAGGGAAGGTTAGGATGGGGGGAATGCGCCAACGCTTCGTTGCGCCGCAGGGACCTCCATTTGGTGTGTCCAAACTAATTCAAGGCACGCGAGACCGCCATGTTCGACACCCTGATCCCGACAACCCTGGTGGGCAGTTATCCGCAGCCGGCCTGGCTGGTCGACAAGGAAAAGCTGCTCGGCAGCGGTCCGCCGCGCGTGCGCATGCGGGAGGTCTGGCGGGTCGCTGACGATCTGCTCGAAGAAGCGCAGGACGACGCCACCTTGGCCGCGCTGCACGATCAGGAACGCGCCGGGATCGATATCGTCAGCGACGGCGAGGTCCGGCGTGAGAGTTATTTCAACCGCTTCGCCAATGCGCTCGACGGAATCGACCTTGAAACCCCGGGCATCGTGCCGAGCCGCAGCGGCCGGCCGACGCAGGTGCCGCGTGTCGTCGGGCCGATCCGCCGCGCGAAACCGGTGCAGGTTCGCGATGTCGAATTCCTACGCGCCCATACCGACAAGCCGATCAAGATCACCATCCCCGGCGCCTTCACAATGGCGAAGCTGGCGCTCGACGAGCATTACGGCGATCAGGAAACCCTGATCATGGCCTACGCCGACGCGCTGAACGAAGAAGTCCGCGAATTAAAGGCTGCGGGGGCGGACGTGATCCAGATCGACGAGCCCTACATGCAGGCCAACCCGATCGAAGCGGAAAAATTCGGCGTCGCCGCCATCGACCGGGCGCTGGATGGCGTCGACGGTCCCACGGTCGTGCATCTCTGTTTCGGCTACGCCTATGTCGTCAGCGAGAAGCCCGAGGGGTATTCCTATCTGCCGCAACTGGACGCCTGCTGTGCCGGCGCGATCTCCATCGAAGCGGCGCAGCCGAAGCTCGATCCGGCGATTCTGGAAAAACTGCCGAACAAGAAGGTGCTGTTCGGCGTCATCAATCTCGGCACCGAAGAAGTGGAGACGCCGGCGCTGGTCGCCGAGCGGCTGCGCGGTGCGCTCAAGCATATCCCGGCCGACCGCCTCATCGCCGCGCCCGACTGCGGCATGAAATATCTGCCGCGCGGCGTGGCATTCGGTAAACTCAAGGCGCTGGCCGAAGGTGCTGCCATCATCCGTAACGAATTACACTGAATCGAGAGAACAGATGGGAATGGAAATCGAAATTACGGCCGCCGACGGCGAGATCTTCGCAGGCTATTTAGCCCTGCCGAAGACAACCCCGGCGCCGGGCATCGTCGTCCTGCCGGAGGTCTTCAACACGAACCGGCACATCCGGTCCGTCGCCGACGGCTATGCGGAAGACGGGTTCGTCGCCCTCGCGCCCGACGTCTATTGGCGGCAGGAGGCGGGCTGCTACCTGCCCTATACCGACGACGGCCGCGCCAAGGCGCAGGCGCTGCGGGCGCAAATGGACACCGACCAATTCGCCCGCGACCTCGGCGATACCGTGGCGGAGCTGAGAGAGCACGATGCGTGCACCGGCAAGGTCGGCGTCATGGGCTTCTGCCTCGGCGGCAAGTTCACCTATCTGTCGAGCGTGCGGCACAAGATCGACGCGGCGGTCAGCTATTACGGTGTGCAGATCCACGAGCATCTCGACGAGGCCGACGGGCTGAACTGCCCGCTCATCATGAACTTCGCCGAGAACGACCCGCATGTCCCCGCCGACACCGTCGAGACGATCCGGGCCCGGATGGGCGACATGGACAATGTGCAGATCCACATCTATCCCGGCACGGAGCACGGCTTCAACCGCTTCGGCTACGACCCGTACAACGAAGCGCAGGCCGCCATCGCGCGGGACCGCACGCTGGCGCATTTTCGGCAATATCTGGGTGGTACGTAGGTCAGACGCCGGGTCTGGCGGGTCAATGGCACTGCGGGAGAACTCGCGCTTTCGATCCGGCTAATCACTCCGACGGCGGCGCCCGTACCCCGCCAAACCCGCTAAGCCCACTCCGAATAGGAGCAACGCCGAGGGTTCCGGGACCGAGTTCACTGTCTGGGGAGTCACACGGAACCTGGCGTCCCGATTGACAACAGCGCTGCTTTGACTGAAAAACTCTCCCCCGGCGTAGGGATTGCCGCTCGTGCTGTTGATCCCCCAGCGCGGACTGTTTCCGGGCGCGGGCGCTTCCACCTCAGCCGTATAAACCTGACCAACCGCAAGTGCGACGGAAGAAATATCAAAATCAAAGAAACCCACGAACCCGTCCGCGAGCGAAAAGTTGGTCGAGAATAGGGTAGCCCCTCCAAAACCGGAGCCATCATGGAGAGAGAACGCTAGGGAATCGTTGGGGAAACTCGGATTTATTTCTTCAAAAGAAAAGGCGAAACTGACAAATGAGTCTTCGGCCGTGAATGATTGGCCAATCCGCTCAGCAGAATTTATTTGTGTGTTACTGGGACCGAGATCTTGAAGTATCACGCCGGCGTTTGCCGTCCCTGCCGCGGCGAGCAGCACGAAACCGAGCGTTCCCCCAAACAAGTTGCGTTTCATATGCCTTTTCCTTTCAGTTTTCGACGGTTGACGCTAGGCCATACCACCACCAACCCAAACTATCTGAAGCAAAATTCGTGCCAAATTCCAAAGTAACATAGATTCAATGGCTTAGAAGGTCCGCCCCATAACGATCGCAAAAACTGTAAACTATTCCGACACAGTCTGCGGACATTTTGACGAAAAAAATCGACACGAACCAAATTTTATATTTATTTACAAAAGTTTATAGGTCCGCAAGAAACATCTTCGCCATTGTAAGATTTTTCGACACCCGTTACGGCGCCTAAGGCGATCCACCTCGCGCTATAAATTGGGGAACAGTGCGAATAGCAGGCCCATATCGCGTTGTCGACAGCAACCTCACCAACTTATCACCCGGAATCTGCGGCGCTTCTCGCCTTGTTCAGGATAACGGCTCCTGTATGCAGCAATGGCTTCTACACCACCGGCGCGGGCGGCTTGGTGTAATCCTCGTCGCTGACCTTCTCGAACCACTCCGTACCTTCGCCCGTGTCGCTCGTTTCCGACATCGCGAGATGGATGAACAGCCGGTCGGACGCCGCCCCATGCCAATGCCGCGTGTTCGGCGGGATGACGGCAGTGTCGCCGGGGTGCAGTTCCTGCACCTGCTCGCCTTCGAGCTGAACCCGGCCGATGCCGGTCACGCAATACAGCGTCTGGCCAACCGGGTGGGAATGCCAGGCCGTCCGCGCGCCGGGTGTGAAGGACACGTTGGTGGCGCGCATCCGCGACGGCGCCTCTCCCACGATCACCGGATCCTGCCAGACCTGCCCCGTAAAGTTATCTTCCGGCGCCATTTTGGTCGGCCGGTCGTTTGCGCGTTTGATGTCCATGATTGCTCTCCCTCGTTTCCCGATCCGATCAGGTTAGGACAGCATGCACCACCCCGCAATCCGGTGGCTCGCGAACGTTTCTAAAAAGATGATCTAGATTCCCACAAATAATCAATTATAGTGATTAATTATGATCGATACCCGACATCTCCAGACCTTTCGCGCCATCGCTCGAAGCGGCAGTTTCACCCATGCGGCGGACGAGTTGGGCTGCGTGCAGTCCAACGTGACCGCGCGCATCCGCAAGCTGGAGGAGCGGCTCGGCGTCGCCCTGTTCGAGCGGGACGGTCGCGCCACGAAACTGACCACGGCTGGCACCCGGCTGGAAGCCTATGCCGAGCAGATCGTTTCCCTGATCGAGGAAGCGGAAACCGTGGTCGCGGACGCGGATGGCGAGCGCGCCGGGCTGCGGCTCGGCGGACTGGAGAACGCGACGGCGACACGCCTGCCGGCGCTGATCAAGCGCCTGCATGAACGGTTCCCCGATGCGCCGCTGTCCCTGATGACCGCGACGACCGACGAGCTGGTTACGGCCGTGCTGGACCGGCAGGTCGACGCGGCATTCGTCGCCGGCCGGGTCGACCATGATGCGCTGGACAGTAGGGAGGCGTTCCGCGAGACGATGGTATGCGTCAGCCCGAAGGGCCAGAATGCCCTGGCCCCGCTGATCGCCTTCCGCCAGGGCTGCTCCTACCGCGCGCTGGCCGAACAATGGCTGCGCGATATCGGCGCCGTCCCCGTGCCGATCATCGAGATGGGCACGCTCGACGGCATGCTGGGTTGCGTCAAAGCCGGCGTCGGGATCGCCGTCGTGCCGCGCATCTCCGCCGAAGCCAGCGTCCACCGCGACGGCTTCGACATCGAAGACCTGCCCGCGCCTCTCGGAGACTGCCGCACCTACCTCGTCTGGCGGCAGGACCGCGCGCCGACGAAACCGCTGCAGCAGCTGATCGACTACCTTTCCGATGCAACGGCATAGATCCAGCGATATGAGAATCGAAGAAATCCCCACGGGCGTTCAGCCGCCCTGGGACATCAACGTCATCGTCGAAGTACCCAAAGGCGGCGAACCGGTGAAGTACGAGTTGGATAAGAAGTCCGGCGCGCTCTATGTCGACCGGATCATGCACACCGCGATGCGCTACCCGTGCAATTACGGCTTCGTGCCGCACACGCTGTCCGAAGACGGCGACCCCATCGATGTGCTGATCGCCAGCGACGTTTCGCTGTTCCCGGGCTGCGTCGTCCGCGTGCGCCCCGTCGGCGTTTTGTTCATGACGGACGAAGCCGGACCCGACGAGAAGATCTTGTCGGTTCCCGTCGACGCGCTGCACCCTTACTACACCGGCGTCGACAGCTACGAGGACCTGCCGGAAATCCTGCGCGAACAGATCTCCCACTTCTTTCTGCACTACAAGGACCTAGAGCCCAACAAATGGGTCAAGCTGGACCGCTGGGGCGGCCCGGACGATGCGGCAAGACTGATCGAGCAGGCGATAGAACGCGCCGGAACGTAATCAGTACCCCGCCGCCAGCTCCCGGGAAATCAAGATCTTCTGAACCTCGTTGGTGCCATCGTAAATCTGAAAGACGCGGGCGTCGCGGTAGTATTTTTCGACCGGATAATCGTTGATGAAGCCGTAGCCGCCATGCACCTGGATTGCGGCGGAGCACACTTTCTCCGCCATAACGGAGGCGTACAGCTTTGCAATCGATGATTCCTTGATGCAGCGGACGCCAGTCTCCTTCAGCGCCGCCGCGCGGTGGCACATGGCGCGTGCGACCTCGATCCGCATGGCCATTTCCGCCAATTGAAAGGCGACCGCCTGATGCTCGAAAATCTTCTTGCCGAACGCCTCGCGCTCCCGCGCATAGGCAAGCGCCGCATCCAGTGCCGCCCGCGCCACGCCGATCGCCTGCGCGGCGACCGCAACCCGGCCGCTGTCGAGACCCGATAGGGCAATCTTCAGGCCCTGCCCCGGTTCGCCAAGTATGTCCGAGGCAGGCACTTCCAGGTCCTCCAAAAGGACCTGGCAGGTTTCGTTGGTGCGGTGACCGAGTTTCGACTCGTGGCGCAGGACCTTGTAACCCGGCTGATCCGTCGAAATGAGAAAGGCGGAGATGCCCTTCTTGCCGGCCTCGGGGTCGGTCACGGCAATGACGCAAGCGTAGCCGGAGGACTCGCCGTTGGTGATGAAGGCCTTCGTTCCATTGATCACGTAGCGGTCGTCGTGGCGCTCGGCTCGGGTCCGGATATTGGCGGCGTCGGACCCGGTATGCGGTTCGGTCAGCATCATGCAGGCGAGCGCGTCACCCCGCGCGACCGGCGCCAGATACTTTTCCTTTTGTTCGGCTGTGCCGTAGTCCCGAACCTTGAAGCCGTAGGAATTGGTGCCGTTGATCAGGTTGGCGAAACCGGCGTCACCGGCGGCGATTTCCTCGGTAACCAGCACGTAGGACAGGAAGTCCGCACCGGCGCCAGCGTAGTCCGTCGGCATCGTTACCCCGAACAGGCCGAGCGCGCCCGCCTTACGCACAACCTCCTTCGGAACTGTTGCTAAACGATCCCATTCCGCCGCGAACGGCGCGACTTCCTTCTGAATGAAGTCGCGGGTCATATCGCGGATCGCGATCTGATCATCGGTGAACTCGGTCATGGCGCTTCCCAAACGTTTTCGATGTGCCCGATATTGGCCCTCATGGCCTTCGATGTGTAGCCTTACGCAAAATTGGGCACTGAGTTTGGAAGGATATGCGCATGCAACCGGGTAAATACGGCGTTTGGGTCTCGACAAACGGGCTATCACAGGCGGAACTTGCCGAATTGGCGCAGCGTGTTGAGCGGCTGAACTACGACGTGCTGTGGTATCCGGAATCGCTGGCGTATGAGTCGCTGGCGCTCGGCGGATTCCTGCTTGGCGAAACCTCGAAACTCTGCTTAGCCAGCGGTATTGCCAATATCTACGCCCGCGATCCGGTTACCGCACGGGCCGGTCACGACACCCTGAACAGCCTCTATGACGACCGCTTCATCTTTGGGCTCGGCGTTTCCCATGTGCCGCTGGTCGTCAATCAGCGCGGCCACACCTACGGCAAGCCGGTCGCGACAATGCGCGCCTATCTGGAAGGCATGGCAGCGGCGAACATCGCGCTCGATCCACCGGCACGCAACGTCGTGCTCGCCGCGCTCGGCCCGAACATGCTGGCCCTGTCGCGCGACATGGCGGAAGGCGCGCATCCCTATTGCGTAACGCCGGAACACACCGCCATCGCCAAGGACATCCTCGGCCCCGACAAGTGGCTGTGCGTCGAGCAGAAGATCTGCCTGACCACCGACACCGCCAAGGCCCGCGACGTCGCCTCGAAGCAGCTGCAGCGCTATATGGCCCTGCCCAATTACCGCAACAACTGGCTGCGCACCGGCTTCAGCGAGGAAGACATCACCGGCCGCGGATCCGACCGCTTCCTCGACGGCATGGTCGCCTGGGGCAGCGCGGACGACATTCGCGCGCGCCTCAAGGCGCACAAAGACGCCGGAGCGACCCATGTCTGCATCCAGCCTTTCGACCCTGACGGCGAAGCGCCCTACGACATGAAGGCGCTCGAAGCGCTGGCGCCATAGGTCAATCGAGGGAGGAACCGACATGACGCTACCGGTCTACGAAGTCTATGCGATCAAATATGGCGACCGGGTCGGGTCGCGCGGGACGATCTTCGTGCATGGCGACCCGCACGACGCGCCGCTGGCGATGGATTATTTCGTCTGGGTCATCAAGAACGACGAACGCACCATCGTCGTCGATGTCGGCTACGGCCAGGAAGAAGGTGAGCGGCGCGGCCGCAGCTTCCTGCGCTGCCCGGCAGAAAGCATCAAGCTCGTCGGCGCCGACCCCGACACGGTGCAGGACGTCGTGATCACGCATATGCATTACGATCATGCGGGCAATCTGGCACTGTTCCCCAAGGCGAACTTCCATATTCAGGACAGCGAAATGTCCTTCATCACCGGCCGCGCCATGACCCACAAGGCGCTGCGCCATTCCTTCGTGCTGGACGACGTGCAGCAGATGATTGCTATGCTGTATGGCGACCGCGTCGTCTTCCATGACGGCGACGAGGACTTGGCGCCCGGCATCAGCCTGCACCACGTCCCAGGCCACACGCGCGGCATGCAGTCGGTCAAGGTGCACACGGGGCGCGGCTGGGTCGTGCTCGCGTCAGACGCGGCGCATTATTACGAAAGCCTGGAAGTCGGCACGCCGTTCCTGACGCACGAGAACATGTTCCAAATGCTCGAAGGCTTCCGCCGCCTGCGCAAACTTGCCCCCAGCGACGCCCACATCGTCCCCGGCCACGACCCGATGGTGCTGCAACGCTACCCTGCGCCGTCGCCGGAACTGGAAGGCATCGTCGCACGGTTGGACGTGGCGCCACCGAATGACGCAAGGCACCTCCCCGTCTCTCCCAAAACGAGCAATTTTTAGCCTTGTGAGCCGTAACCCGAGATTGGGAATAAAGCCAAACACATTCCGGTATAAGGAAAGCACTAACCGGTATAAGGAAAGCGCTAACGAGAAAAATTTTCCTACATTTTTCCCTTCAATTAAGGATTTTCGATCATTACCGGAGAGTTCATTCGATTAAGTATCCTCGCTTGTGACGGTTGGCGGCGGCACGCGCGCCAATCGGTATTGGAGACGTAAAAATGCCCGACAGGGCCGGCGAAAATAACCTGTTGTTCCAACATTTGCTGCAAACAACGCAGGAAGGCTACTGGCATATCGATAACGACACTCTAACGATCGATGTCAATCCGGCAATGTGCAGGATATTGGGTCTACCGAAGGAAGAGATCATCGGGCGATCGATTTTCGAGTTCGTTGACGAAACGAATACAGCGACGTTCCATCACGAGATTGAAGCGCGCAAGTCGGGAAAACTGGGTAGCTATGAAATAGCGCTCCGCCGGCCAGACGGAACCAATGTACCGTGCTTGAACAATGCGACCCCCGTTTTGAATTCGCGCGGTGAAAAAGTCGCGTCAATTGGACTATGGACCGATATTTCCGAAATAAAGAACGTCCAGAACCTTCTCGTCGACGCAAAGGAAGAAGCAGAGACGGCAAACAACGCGAAGTCGGATTTCCTATCGAGCATAAGCCATGAGCTGAGGACGCCGCTTCATGCACTTCTCGGTTTTGCGGAACTTCTCGCAACAGATCAAGAGCGTGCTCTGGATGAAGTTCAGCAGAAATATGTCGATCGTATTCTGCGCAGCGGCGACCACCTCTTGAATCTCATTGATACGGTCCTGGACTTGACCCGAATCGAGCGTGGCAACATATCGCTTGCGATCGAAAACTTTGCACCGGACGCCGTAATTGCGCGAAGTCTGGAAATAGCCCAGCCTCTGGCCAACCGGAACGGCATTACCCTGACAGACCGGACAGTGGGACAACAATTTCCCGCGATCCGCGGCGACCAGACACGATTACAGCAGGTTCTCATCAACCTGCTTGCAAATGCCATAAAATATAATCGAAAAGACGGTGCTGCCTCCCTGGCTTGCGAGCCGACACCTGACGGGATGATGCGCTTCACGGTCTCCGACACCGGGAGCGGCATCTCTCAACAGGACCAGGAGCAACTATTTGCCCCGTTTCATCGGCTAGGAATGGAGAAAGGTTCGATTGAGGGCGCCGGCATCGGCCTCGCCGTCAGCCGAAGCCTGGTCGAGAAAATGGACGGGAAGCTCACCTTTAACAGTGAGCTAGGGAAAGGCAGCAAGTTTTTTGTTGATCTTCCAATTGCCCCAGCAGATGCACCCGATTGTGCCGAGTCGGAACCGGACACGCGCGTCGCAAAAAATCTCCAGGCACCCTCTCAGATACAATCCGCTGTCCGTATGGTCCTGTATATCGAAGACAATCCGGATCTCATTCAACTCATGGAAAATATTCTGAACCGTGAGCCAGACATGGACATGATCTCAGCTCACAACGCGGAAACAGGGCTGTTTCTCGCGGAAGAGGTGGTGCCTGACATCATCCTGATGGATATAAACTTGCCGGGCATGAATGGTCTCGATGCCTTGCGCAAATTAAGGAACGGCCCCCTCACCTGCGGCATTCCGGTTGTGGCGGTCAGCGGTGCGGCAATGCAGCATGATGTTGAGGGAGGCATTGCGGCAGGATTTTGCGCGTACCTCACAAAACCATTCCGAATGCGCGAAGTCGTCGCCACGATCAACGAAGCCCTCCCGGGAAACTGAGCCTGGCTTAACCTCGCGGCTCAATGTGCAGCGCGGTTTTCCGCGTCAGCGACACGGCACGTATCGACGAGAGAGTAGCGGTGGAGGCCGGTAGAGCGTGCTCCGTCACACCCAGTTTGGTTTTCTTTTGTCCAGGAACGCGGCAATGCCTTCTTCGAAGTTCGGGTGGGCCGCCAAATCGACGGCCTGCTTTTTCTCGATCTCCATCCCCGCATCGAATGTCTGACCGCCGCCGTCGATGAGACAGCGGCGGATTGCCGCCAGAGCATTCGCGGGCTTGCTGGCCAGCATTTCCCCAAACGCTTGGACGTCGTCGATCAACTGCTCGGACGGCGATACGGAATCGACCAAGCCGATCCGCAACGCCGCCGCCGCGTCCATGAGGTCGCCGCCATAAAGCATCCGGAACGCCTCGCTTCGACCGATGAGCCGCACCAGGCTCTGCGTTCCGGCAATCGGCGGAATGAAGCCGATATTGATTTCCGGCTGCCCCAGCCGCGCGTCTTCGGCCGCGAAGCGGAGATCGGCGTGCAACGTCATCTCCAGTCCGCCGCCGACCGCAACGCCCCTAATCGCCGCGAGGACGGGTTTATCCAAGGCGCGGATCACCCGCGCCAGATGATGCGTCTTCTCGATCCAATGCTGCATGCGTCCGGGCTCGGTGTCCTTGAATGCCGATATGTCGGCGCCCGAACTGAAATAGCGCTCGAGCGCGCTCGCGATCACCACGACTTTCACGTCCGGGCGCGCCGCGAGTTCCTGAAGTGCGGGCACAAACTCGTCCAGCATCTCCCAATGGACGGCGTTTACCGGCGGCCGGTTGAACCGGAACCAGCCCACCGACGCCCGAACGTCCAGTTCAATGAATTCGAAAGCCATGCCTGGAGTCCCCGCTTCATTCAGTTTCCGGAATATCATACATGACCTAGTGTGATGGTTCTGAAAGCCGCCGCATTTCGATATGCGGGATCCGCACACCGCGCTTTTCGGTATAGCCTTCGCGCTCTGAGATGAACGCCAGAGACTCATAGAATGTTTGCGCGTTGCGCGTCGAGATCAAGCGACCGATCGTGTGGCCGTTCTTGGCGGCATCTTCCTCACAGGCGGCGAACAGCTTGCGACCGAGACCGCGCTTCTCCAATTCCGGATCGACGAACAAGCTCACCAGCTCATCTTCCCGCCAGGAGGCGAAGCCGGCGATTTCCCCGTTATCCAACGCGGCGATCCAAAACGCCTCGCCGCCCTCGTCGGTGGCCCGCAGATAACCTTCCGGTGTCCGCCCATACAACCACGCCTCGACGATGCGCGGTTCCACCATCCGCGCGCAAACCTGCTGTACGGCTCGCGTATGCACGTCATGCATCCCAGTCGCATCCGCGTCCTGCATAGGCCGAATTGTAAACCCTCGCGTCTCCATTTTCCCTCGTCCGCGTCAATCCTTGACGGCTTCCGCTTCGATCTCGACAAGGTTGTCCGGCCCCGCCAGACCGGCGATTTCGAGATAGGTGTTGGCGCAAAGATGACCTTCCAGCATCTTGTCGCGGACTCGGCGATAGACCAGCACCTGTCCCGGCACCGTGACATAGATGATCGCCTTGACGAGATGCTCCCGCTCGAAGCCGGCCGCAGCCAAAACGGCGAGCACGTTGCGCCAGGACTGCTCCATCTGCGCTTCCAGACCGTCTTCCAGCGTGCCGTCCGAATGGACACCGAGCTGGCCGGAAATCACAATGCGCTCCGCGCTGGCGGCATGCACGACGCCTTGGGCGTAATTCGACAGCGGTTTGATGACCGTATCGGGATTGACGATTTTCATTCAGAACTCCTTGCTTTGATTCGATCCACCACTGATCGCGAGTGTGCAGGCGCGCGCCCTCAGCCGGGAATTGCGGCCATGCCCTTGAGTTCGCAGATCAGGCCCGGCTGCGCCAGTTCGGCGACACCAATCATGGTCATGGCCGGGTAGGGTTCGCCGAGATAGCGTTTGCGGACCGTCATGAACAGCTCGAAGTCGCGCTGCAGATGCGTGCAATAGGCGGTCATTTCGACCAACTCCGTCCATCCGCATCCGGCCTCATCGAGCACGAGGCCCATATTATCGAACATCTGCACCAACTGCGCCTCGGGGTCGGCGACAATGGCAAGATCGGAATCGCGGCCCAACATGCCAGAGATCAACAGCAAATTGCCGACGCGCACGCCTGGCGAATAGCCGCGTTTAGCGCGCAGGATATCGAGTGCCGGCGGCACGATCGGTTCAAAGACGGACATCGGACCCTCCGAATAATAGGCACGGACGAAAATTGGCTTCGGTCATACTACAACACCTTGCCGAGATAGAACCGTGCCGTGTCGTTTGGAAATTCGAACGATCCAAAGACGGCGTATCCCAGCCCCTCGTAGAATTCCTTCGCCTGAAAATCGTAAGTGTCGAGAAACGCCTTCGTCGCACCGCGCAGGCGGGCTTCGCTTTCGATTTCCTCAACGATCTCGCGGCCGAACCCGCCACGACGCTGATCCTGGTCAAGCCACAGACTGCGCACCTCCAACGCACCCATGCGCACGATACCGCGGCCGCCGCCGCGTAGCGTACCGGTATCGTCGCGCAGACAAACCGTAAATATGTCTGCGTCCCAATCGACATGGTCGCGGTTGAAAGCGACGAGCCGCTTGTTCAGTTCCGCATACACATCGTCGCCGGGTGCAACGGTCGTGACTTTCATGCTCTCACCACTCGATAGTGCCGCCGTCGTAGCGCAGGAACGAACCGGACTGTTCCAGCGTCAGCCCGCTGATAATGCCGCGCATACCGGTCACGCTCTCGGTCACGGGGATCTGGCCGCCCTTGCGGGTTTCCGTGGCGACCGAGCCCGGATGCAACACGGCGGTGATCACGCCCTGCTCGGCGAAGTCGAGGGACAGGCTTTTTACCGCCATGTTGAGCGCCGTCTTGCTGCAGCGGTAGGCATAGTGCCCGCCCGACCCGTTGTCGCCGATCGACCCGGATCGCGTGCCGATGAACACCATCAGTTTCGTGCCGCTCCGCGCGACATGCTTTTCGAAGGCGTCGGCAACGTAGATCGGCGCGACGGCGTTGACCCGCATGACGCGGGTGAATTCATCCATGTCGGGCAGCATCAAGGTGCCGGGACCGTCCGGCGCGAAGGTCGCCGCATTGTTGATCAGCAGATCGATGGCTTCGCCGCTCAACGCCTCCGCCAGCGCGGCGACGCCAGCCTGGTCGGAGACGTCCGCATGATGGAAATGCACGTTGTCGGACAGCGCGCTCACCTTATCCCGGCTCGCCTCGTCCAGGCAGATCGCGTGCACGGTCCAGCCGTCTGCCGCGTATTGCCGCGCAAATTCGAAGCCGATGCCGTAATCGCATCCGGTAATAAGAGCCGTGGACATGCAAATCTCCCGTCGGTTAGGGTTGCCGCCGATTCCAGCGTTCACCATTCTTTTAGGTACATTACCATGAGCAGCACGATCATCGCGGACATTGTTGCCTTCTGGCTCGGCCCGAGCCTCGACGGGCCAAAGGTCGCCGCCGCACGCCGCGACTGGTGGTACAAGGGTGGACCCGCAGTGGACGACGACATCCGCGCGCGCTTCGGGTCGATTGTCCCGCAAGCCTGCGCCCGAACCTTGATGGACTGGCAGACGACGCCGGACGGCGCGTTGGCGCTCATTCTGCTGCTCGATCAGTTCACCCGGAACCTGTATCGCAACACGCCGGATGCCTATCGCGGCGACATCTGCGCCTTCGAAATCGTCAACCGTGCCATCGATGACGAGCTGGACCAGGAACTGCATCCGGTCGCACGGATCTGGCTCTACCACCCCTTCCATCATTCGGAGCAGGTCGAAGAACAGGACCGGGGACTCGCATTGCTGCAAAAGCTCCACGATTCCGCGGCACCGGAATGGCACGCCTATGTCCAGCGCAGCATCACCGGCTGGACCCGCCACCGCGACATCGTTGCCCGTTTCGGCCGCTTCCCGCATCGCAATGAGGTGCTGGGCCGGGAGAATACAGAGGAAGAACGCGCCTTCCTGGCGGCGGACGGGGAAAGTTTCGGGCAAGGCGTGCGGATCGCCCAAGCGGAGAAGTGAAATGTCAAAGCCGCGATCCCGCCTGGCCCGGTTCGGCTTCGCGCTCGGCGGGATCACGATCATCCTAGCCGGTGTGCTGCTGCTGATCATGGGCAGCAGCGAGCTGTTCGCTCTTGATCTGTTTGGCTTAACGATTCCTGCCGAAACGCCCGGGGCCATCGTCATGGTCGTGGGCTTCGTGGTGTTTTTCTTCAGCGGACGACGGACCAGTGATACCGGCGATCACGACCCAGAGGAGCATCTGCCCTTCACGCGCGACGTCCGCGACGACATGGACAGCATGCACAGCGACGATATTTGGGACGACGACCGCGACGACGATTAGGCAGCGTTTGCATTCCGCTTCGCCTTTTGAAAATTCAAGACGAAGCAAAGGGGCATTTCAAAACGGCTAGCTCAGCCAGTCGGTGCCGACCTCGCGCTCCAGCTTGCGGGTCATCGCACCCCACTGCATGTTTTTGGACGCACTACCGCCCTTGCCGAACAGTTTCTTGCCCATCTCGATGGTGTAGTCCTGGGTTTCCTTCGATGGCAGCTGTAATTCACGGCCCAGGCTCAGCAGGTCGACCTGGTATTGGCAGGCCATCTCCATCCGGTACATCCAGAAGAACGCCTCCGCAATGGTTTCGCCAACCGTCAACAGGCCGTGGTTGCGCAGCACCATGATGCGGCCGTCGCCGAGGTCCTTGACCAGACGCTCTCGCTCGGAATGGTCGAGGGCAACCGACTCGTAGTCGTGATAGGACACGAAGCCGATGAGCGTCAGCGCCTTCTGATGATAGGGCAGCAGGCCTTCCTTCATGCAGGCGACCGCGTTGCCGGCACGGGTATGGGTGTGCAGCACCGCGTTCAGTTCATACGACGACATATGGATCGCCGAATGGATCGTGAAGCCCGCCGGGTTGATGGGGTATTCGGCCTCGCCGACAACCTGGCCATCCTGATCGACCTTGATCAGCGAAGACGCCGTGATCTCGCCGAAGAGCAGGCCGTAGGGGTTGAGCAGGAAATGCTCGGTCCCCGGCACGCGGAGCGAGATGTGGGTCCCGAACAGATCGCTCCAGCCATAGAGATCGACAAGGCGATAGCACGCGGCGAGGTCGCAACGGGCCTCCCATTCTTCGGGACTGAACTGGCTGGGGACAGGACCGTATTTACTGAGGCCGGCTGTGGGCATGGACATTTTCCTTTTGGGCTTGAATCCTGGAACCGCGAACGGAAGGGCGATCGGCGTGAGATAACCGCAATGCTATCCCGCCGTCACTGGATAAGGCAATTCTGTGGGTGTCGGTGCCGAAAACCGTTGCAGCCTGCGCCTTAGTCCTTCCGGTAGATATAGCCCTGATCGCCCGCGTCATCGATGAGCCGGATCCAGCAATTGCCGGGCGTCGGTTCGGCTTCGAACCATTCCGGGGTCAGGTGCAGCCATTGCATAACGAAGGCCCGCAGGGTCACGCCATGGCAGATGACGATGATGTTCTTGTACCGCCAGCGCTCCGCGTCGCGCAGAAAGGTGCCGAAGGTCTCGCGCACCCGCACGGCCACATCGAAACGACTCTCGCCGAGCGGCACGCGGGCCCAGAACTTGCCCTCGTGATCGACGCATTTCTTGTAGTGCGCGTATTCATTGGGAAAGCGCACCGGCAGCTCCTCGTCGGGAACGCCGTCGAACAGGCCGAATTGCTGCTCGCACAGATTGATATGTTCGCGCCGGTCGAGCGGAACGCTGTCGCCGATCACCGTTTCAATCGCGTGCGCCGTCTCGCGCGTGCGCCGGTAGGGGCTGGTCCAGAGCCGGACGGGTGAAAAAGCCTCATCGCGCGGCAAAGTGCGGAAATAGTCGCGCAGGAACGCGCCCGCTTCCTCCGCCTGCGTTTTCCCCTTGTCCGAAAGCGGGATCACATGGTCGGACAGTTCGGCGTAGATGCTCGCGTCGACGTTGGAAATCGACTCGCCGTGGCGAACGAGAAAGATGCGCATGGCCGTATCCCGAAAAGTTCGAAGACCCCGCTGGATTTATAACGCGAGTCGGCGCGAACGCCCGCGAAATTCGAGGCACGCAAACACAGCAACCGCTTGCTTGCAAAACAGGCTCCCCTTAAAATTGTCGCGAAACTAGTGTGTATAGGGAGACCCCTCTCATGCTCGCATCACAATGGACGTTCACAAGCACATTACGGACAGGAACACTGACAGCCTTCGCAGCGGGTTTATTTATGCTGCTGGCAAGCCTCGCCGCGGCCGCGGAAGACAGGCCGACCGCCAGCCAAATCGAAACGCTGCTCCGCGACGCGCTGACAAACAACCGTATTTTCGTGCCGTCCTTTTACCGAAACGCCAAGCTCAAGGATTTCGAACTGCTCAAGCTGGAGGGCGTGGCGTCGTCTCGCTGGTACGCAGACGTCGAAATGCTGTTCGACTTCGGCATACTGCCACCGACAATCGTGGGCTTCGATCGGGAACGCCGCGGACGCTATACGCTGATTTTGCAGCGGCAGGATACACGACTTGAACTGCTACGCTTCACGCCAAACGCCAAGGTGCACCTGCTACCGGCCAAGCTCTAAAGTCGTACGCGGGGTATTCCGCGGTTACTCCACTCCGTCACCCCCGACTTGATCGGGGGTCCATGGCGATGCCGCGCCATCCGTCTGCATGATGCCGCGGCGATTTATGACAATTGCCATGCCTTGGCTGCACGGTTCGGCCTGGATCCCGGATCAAGTCCGGGATGACGGACAATATTTGTACATACACCCCGCGTTACCTTCGATAGCCCGGATCTATGCCGGCGGCTTGATCGAGACGCGCCAGTGGATGCGGTCCTCTTCCGGCGGGTAGTCGGCGGCAGCGCGGTGGTAGGTGCAGCGGTTGTCCCAGATCACCACATCGCCCTTGCGCCACTGGTGGCGGTACTGCCCGTCCGGCTGGATCATGTAGCCGGTCAGTTCCTCAATCAGCGCCTCGCTTTCGTCTTCCGGCAGCCCTTCGACGGCAACGATCTTGCCGGGGTCGAAATACAGCCCTTTGCGTCCCGTTTCGGGATGGGTGCGCAGGACCGGATGCATCACCGGCGTCCAGTCGCGGTCCTCGGGGTTGAGCAGCGCGGTGCTCTTCTTGCGCCCGCCATAGGTGAACGCGCCGCGCCGGTCGCCGAGCTGCTGCCTCACCGCTTCCGGTAATGCGTCGTAGGCCGCGTACATGCTGGCGAACATCGTATCGCCGCCGGTGCTCGGGATCGCCAGCGCATAGAGCTGCGTCGCCTTGAACGGGATTTCGTCATAGGCGCCGTCGGTGTGCCAATTCTCCGACCCGCGGCCATAGATCGCCTTGTTCAGCTTCCCGTCGGCGTCGAACTTGTCGGTGCCGAGCACGGTCAGCTCCGGATAGTCGGGATGGCGCGTACTCTTCGACGGATGCTCATGCAGGTGCCCGAAGCGGCGGCTGTAACGGAAGAAATCGTCGAGATCCAGAGTCTGATCGCGCACCGCGATGACATTGCAGTCGAGCCAGGTCTGGTAAATCGCATCGAACGCCGCGTCGTCAAGATCCCGGATATCCACCCCGAGAATTTCCGCCCCAATCTCCGGCCCCAGACGGTTCACTTCCATGGCAGCGACGCCTCCTCATACAGCGGTTACATCGTTTCCAACAATAGCATCCAACCGCGTACCGTATCCTGTCAATGGGACCCACCCCGTAGCCGCCGCCCTAAGCCCCGCAGCATTTCTTGTATTTCTTGCCCGAGCCGCAGGGGCACGGTTCGTTGCGGCCGACCTTTTCGACCTGCCGAGGCGGCGCCTTTGGGTTGAAGACGGCCCCGTCGAACACCCAGCGGCCTTCTTCGCGGA
Source organism: Alphaproteobacteria bacterium (assembly GCA_012103325.1). Classification (GTDB taxonomy): domain Bacteria; phylum Pseudomonadota; class Alphaproteobacteria; order UBA8366. The sequence continues at coordinate 393,579 of WLWY01000005.1, read as the reverse complement.
TGAAGTTGGAGCGTTCGTGGTGAATGGCCGGGCCGCTGCCGTCCTTGTAGCGGGCGACGAATTCGACCGTGCCGGTATCGTCCGTCTCGCCACCGCCGGCCGTCTCGCGGATCTCCAGACCGACCCATTTATGCTGCTCGAACGCCGCCTCGAATTCGGCGACGTCGAAATCGGCGCGCTCCTTCGCCGACAGCGTGTCCGAGAGATACTGGCCCTTGCCGAGCGCGTGGGCGCTGTAACGCGACCGCATCAGCGCTTCCGCCGTCGGCGCCGTCAGGGTTTCGAAATACCGGCCGCAACAGAGATCGAGTTCGGTGCCGGAGCCACAGGGACAGGTATTCATGGAGGGAACAGGCCTTTGCTAGGGGGACAGTGCGCGCGCATCATACTACAGTTCAGCAGCTTCTCCCCCCAAGAGACCTCTCGGAAATAATCGACATCACTGCCGTCCACCCCCGCCCTGGCCCTCCTCCCTCAAGGGGGAGGGGATTAACGCGCTGATTTACCGATCGCATCCCTTCCCCCCTTGTGGGGGAAGGCTAGGATGGGGGGAGGAAACGACTGCGTTCCGCTATTTCGCTGAGGTATCCCCAAAGCGCGGCGTCTCGACTTTTCCGGCCTCATAGGTCAGAACGGACGTAATCGACAATTGAGAAGATCTTCGGCCCTTGAACGATAACCTTGACGCACGCGAACCTTCGGCGACACAGGGCGCTTTGGAAAAAGCGGCAACGAAATTTCGCTGGATTTCGCAAATCGAGGCGCCGGACGCTCCTGGCTTCGTTTTCTTTGGCGGTGAAGTTCACGCCAACGATTTCGGGCATCCTGAAGCGGATTGGCCGGTGGCCAGCCTATCCGGTAAGGGGTTGAACAAGAAGGAAGCGTTCGAAGGCTGTGTCGGCGAGGGCATCGAGCATCTGTCGCGGCTGGAATGGCACAGCGAGGATCTGGCGCAGGGCGCGCCTGACACCGTGCCTCATGGCCACGATACGCCCGTGCTCAGTACCCTTTTAGAGCTGTTGGGCGCCGATCCGGAAGAGGTGCCGGTCGAACTGGATTGGATGCACGCGACCCGTCTATCCGACGGCGAAGCCGTTCTGGTGCCTGCGGACCTCTGTCTGCGCCGCGCACCCGGTGCTCGCGCGCGCGCATTGCCCTCCGCGATAAGCTCCGGGTGTGCCGCCGGGCCAACCAACGAGGCAGCCACAGTGGCGGCGCTTCTCGAACTGGTCGAACGCGATGCTGCGGCCCTGTGGTGGGACGGCGGCCGACGCGCCCGTGCCGTTTCCCTTGAAACGTCAGCCCAGGCGGACGCGCCCGCGCTTATCAGCCAGCTTCGCGCAGGCTCCGAAAATCGGATGAGCGGGCTCCTGGACATCACCACGGAACTGGAAATCCCATGTTTTGCGGCTGTCTCCTGCAACGCCGACGGCCGCGGCTTCGCCAGCGGGCTCGCCGCCGGGCTCGATCCGTGGGGCGCCATTCGCAGGGCGGTTCTCGAGCTTTGTCAGATCGAGCTCGGGCACCATATCGTCGACGCGAAACGGCAGGTCCGGGGCGACGCGGCCCTCAACGACGCCGACCGCAGAAAGCTGCTGCGGAGCCAGAGGATCGATGCACACCGAGACGACCGACTCCACCCCACCGGTTCCCCACGGATGTTCCTGGCCTCCGAGCAGTCCGACCCCGAGGCGGGCATCGATCTCATCGTCCGCAGGCTGCACGGCCTAGGCATAGAGCCGCTGGTTGTCGACCTGACGCGCTCCTTTCTGGGGGTGCCGGTGGTGCGCGCATTGGCTCCGGGTCTGCAGCCGTTCCCCTCGACGATAACAACCGCTAGACTTGCAGCGGAAGCGGCGCGCAACCACATCCTGAAACACGAGGGTTCCGAGATACCGCTATTTTGACTTCCTACAGTTAAGTCTCTGAACCTAAACACAGAATAAACGATGGGGGTGACAAACGGTATGGCGTGGGGGTTGTCCGGCAACGGCGCGATTGCGGGTGACTTATCCGGGGGGAAACTGGCCTTTTCTCTCCTCGGCGGGTTCTCGCTCGCCTATCAGGGCCGGCCGGTCGACCTCGGCAGCCGCAAGGCGCAGGCGCTACTCGCCTATGTCGCGTTGAGCCCCAATCTGGGGGCAACGCGTGAGCAGGCCGCGGGGCTTCTGTGGAGCGATGTCCCGGAGGCGCAGGCCCGGGCATCCTTGCGCCAGGTCTTGCGAGGTCTGCGGAAAGTCTTCGAAACGCTGGGCGCATCTGCCCTGAAGATCAGTCGCAGCGACGTGCGCCTCGACGGCGCGCAGCTCGAAGTCGATGTCTGGGACGTCGTCGACAGCGTCGAGCGGACCGCCCCGAATACGATGGCGCTGCAGCGGAAATTTCTGATGGAGTCGCTGCTCGACGGGTACGAGGATCTCGATGACTCTCTGCGATCCTGGTTGTTGGTACAGCGCCAGAACCTGCACGACCGCGTCGTTCTAAGCCTGGAATCGCAGCTCGCGGAAATCGGCGAGAGAATCCCGCCAAACCGGATACAGGAGGTCAAAAGCCTCGCTATCGCGTTGTCGAACCTCGACCCAACCCACGAAGGCGCGTGCCGTCGGCTCATGCAGGTGTCCGCGCTGGAGGCCGATATTTCCGGCGCGCTCCGCCGCTACAGTGCGCTCTGGGACCTGCTCGACAGCGAATACGATATGGAGCCGTCCGACGAGACCCAGGCGCTGGTCGCCGAGATCAAGAGCGGGCAGTTCAAGGCGTTGGAAATACCGCAAGCCGCCCCGGCAGCACCGGTATCCCCGGCCACCGTCGCGGCGCAACCGCGCAGCGTCAGCGAACAGGCAAGGCGGCCACGCCTCGTCGTTGGCTCGTTCGGCATCAGCCCCGCCAACGGGAACGGCGCGCCGATCGAGGAAGTCCACCATGATCTGTTGAACGGTGTTCGCCACCAGCTGATCGCCAGCCTCGTCCGCTTCCGCGAATGGTCGGTCGTCGACGGCTCGAGCGGCAACGTCGCCGCGCCGAATGCGGCGTCGGGCCAGGTGCAGTATCTCGTCGATGCAAGCGGCGTCCGCTCCGGCGAACGCGTCCGGCTCGTGCTGACCCTGTATGACCAATCTAACGGCGAGTTTGTGTGGAGCGAGGAACACGAGACCGATCTCGAGCAATGGTTTATGACGCAGCGGCTCGTCGTCCGGCGGATGGCCATCGCGCTAAACGTGCAGATTTCCGCCGACCGCATGCAGCGTATCCTCTGGGAACCCAGCGATGTCACGCTTTCCGTCTATGACCGCTGGCTGCAGGCAGCCGCGCTGACCAACCGCTGGCGCAAGGGCAACCGCCTGAAAGCTGCGGAAATTTTTCAGGAAATCATCGAGGACGTGCCGAGCTTCGCGCCGGCGCATTTCGGCCTCGCCAATTTCAGCAACTCATATCATCTCATATTTCCGGGCGCGTTCCGTACCGCCGAGCGCACGAAAGAGGCGCTGGCCCAGGCGAAGTCGGCCGTCAGCCTGGACCCGACAAATTGCCGCGCCCATCTCTGCGCCGCGTGGTCCTACGCCCTCGACGGCCATTTCGATCAAGCCGAACTGTCCTACGAGATGGCGTTCGAGTTGAACGAGAACGATCCCTGGACGCTGGTCTCCTCGACGCTCGGACTGAGCTTCTGCGGCCGGCAGGACATCGCCCGCGGCCGCGCCGATCAGGCGCTCGAGGTCGGTCTCACCGTGCAGCCGCTGCATTGGGGCTATCAGGCGGTGATCCGCTTCCTTTGCAACGACTACGAAGGCTGCGTGGAGGCCGCGGTCCGCAGCGAGGACGCGGTCTACAATTTCGCGGCCTGGAATGCGGCGGCGCTGGCCCATCTCGGGCGCGTCTCGGACGCCAAGGCGGAATGGCAGCGCTTCGTCGAACTGGTCCGCAAGGACTGGCGAGAAGATCGCCCGCAGGACGAAGGCGCCATCGCGGATTGGCTGCTCAAGGCGTTCCCGATCCGTAATACGGCGGACTGGGAACGGCTGCGGGACGGGCTCAAGATCGCGGACGTGCCCGTTCCCGCCGTGAGCGGGTCTTAAACGTCTATTCGCATTCCCCCGTCGTGTAATCGCCGACGCGCGATTGCAGCAGTTCCAGCGCCGACATCGGCAGGTCTTCCGCCTTCAACCCGTAATAGGCGGGCAGGTTGTAGTCGGTTAGTTCGAACTTCGGATCCTTCGCCCGGTTGAACGACGCTTCCACCATCTCCCGGGGCGGCAACCGGAACAGCGCGATTTCCATGTTCGTATCGATGAACTGAACCGCCTTCAAGGTATCGGACAGCTCTACGGCATCGCCGAACTGTTCCCGGAGTTCCTCAACCGTCTTGGGCCGCGACTCCGGGTTCATCACCCACTCGATCATCTTCGCGCCGACGATGGCATGCTTGCCCGGTACAATCGCCACTCTCTTCTTCAGTTTTTTCGCCATTCGCGCCTCCATGAATACGGATATTTGTTCAAACGAATTGATATTTCGGATCAGTCCAGTCCTGTCCGGCCGCGACTTCGGCGACGAGGTCGGGCATCGAGCCCGGCACCCCGCGCGCTTGGAAAAGCGTAGCGGCGAACTTGCCCAGCGCCTTATCGCCTTCGATGACGTCGTAGCTGCGGACCCGTTCGCGGAAGAAGAACTCCGCCAGCAGGGCGGACCCAATCGGCCCGAGACATTCGCCCTTGCTGCGCCGGTCAGCAGCGCGTCCGGTGGTGATCTCGGTTTCCCCGGCTTCCAGCAGAAGGAAGAACAGCAGCGGTGGATCGCGCGAGATGTTCTTGATGTAGTCGTCCGCCAGCGCGTCTTCGGAATCACCGGCGCGTGTGCGTAGCCACGCCGCGATCTTCCGCGACGACACCCGCCCCCGGCGAACCAGCGGCGAATGTTCGCATAGCGCGGAGTCCAGATTATCGAGAACGGACTTCACGGTGCGCAACCCGGCATCCGCCCCGCGCACCAGATCGCGATAGACCAGCCCGTCATTGTCGTCGGGCTGTTTCGTGGCGTCCTCGTCCGCCGATACCGGGAACAGATAGCCCTTCACGAACTCCTCGTTGAAGGCCGGTCCGATCTTACGGCTCGGCTGCTCGCGGTCCTTGCCCGTCGCGAACAGGAACGACCAGTCGACCAGCCAGTCATGCGTCAGCGGCACGTCCTGCGGCCGCATGGCGGAGTTGCGCCGGACCATCTGAATGAGGCCCTGCTTCTGCAATTCGTCATTGATCTCATATGTCCCCCGGACCATGGCATGACCGAAACGGTACACCGCGTGGGAGAATTCGAGCGGCATGCGCCAGTCGTCCGTACCGTCCCCGAAATCCGCCAGGCGGTTTTTCTTCCGATAGACTTCGTAGACGGCCGGATGCAGTAGCTTGCGCAGCAGATCGTCGAACACGATTCGCCGGTAGACCAGCGTGACGACCCGGCGCACATCGTTGAAGCGCCGATAAGTGAGCTTCTTACCATCCAACTTTTCGACCGCCGCGCAAAGCTGGTTGTGCAGCAGGATGAACAGCACCGTGAGCTGCGAGAGAATGACATTGTCGTCGTTCCGCGGGTCGGCGATCAGCGCATCCGGACTCCCGGTCTGCTGGCGCACCGCGTTCCCCGGCGGAAAGTTCGCCCGGTCCTCGATATAGGGGCAACCGGTGCGCGCCACGTCGCGCAGGGTGCCCAGCTTCGGGCTGCCGCTGCGCCTGACGCTCTCCACCACGCTCAGCCGCAGCCGGGCGCGGTCTTCCCAGGTCCGGCCATCGATCGCGTAGGCGAGCGGATCCGCCTCCGGTCCGCCGCCATACACCGTATCGAGCAGAAGCCGGGCGGACCGCGCATTGCGGCGCAGCAGATGCTTACCGCTCATATCCGGCAAGGGCGCCAGGCTTTGCACCGAATCATGCGAAACGAGTTGCGCCAGATAGGTATATCCGGCGGGAATTCTCGGATTCTCATCCGACGCATCGAAGCGGTCGCGCACCATGCATTGCGCCAGCCACCGCAGCATCCGCCGCGTCTTCGTCCGGTTTGCCGCGCTGTGCCCGAAACCGTCATACAGCTCGCGCGCTTTTGCATCGCCGAACATGTTCCGGTAGTCCGTCTGCGCATTCTTATTGCCGTCGCGGCGGCCAGCGTCCGCGGGCTCAAAACCGCCCGACGCCCCATGTTTCCCCATGTCCCCGTCCCTGCTGGATAGCCAAGTTTCACAACTATAGCACCCTCCCCCGCTTTGCCCAGCAATCGCATGTCGGGAACGAGATTTTTGGCCGCGTGAACGCGTGAATCCAGCCCTAACAGGGCGTTCACGATGGAATCACGTTCGGTTTTTAAAGATGTCCTGGCGTTCAAGACGCAATAACCAACCAAAACAGGACAGCGAGATGAAAACCGAAATGCAAATCACCGACATCACCAACCGTTCCCAGCACGTGTTTTCCGCCTGGGTCGTTTGCGGCTACTGCATTTTGTGCCTGACGCTGGCGTCGTTCTTCCTCAGCGCACCGGCCAGAACTCCGCCGCAGACGGAGCAGGTCCAGGTTAACGAACTGCCGATACCGCAAGTGCCGGAACCCGTCGCCCCGGCCGCAGCGTCGCCGAAACGTTGAGCAAACGGGAGCCTGAGTATGAGCAACTTCAACAAGTGGCTGGAAATTCTGGAGACGAAAATGGACATCCAAACATTCGACTTCGCCGAGATACTGCCGTGCAAACCGATTAACTTCATGTGCGTCCTGACGGTGCCGAACCCGGCAGACCCAAAGAAACAGATCAGCAACGTCATGTGCCGCTACCGCATGGCCGGCAGCGAAATATCGTTCCAGAAAAACCCCTTCAACGCGGACGAAAGCTTCGAAGATGCCTTGCGCTGGGCCAAAACTTTCGCACAGCGGCACGGCATTTCCACCGTTTACGCCGCCGATTTCTCCGTAGGGCCGACATAGGCCCGCCGGAAACCAGCCTTATCGCGGCGTAACCCGGTCAAACGATACCGGATAACCCCTCCCAGGCTCCTCCCTCCCTCGGGCGGCAGCGTGATCGACGGATCGCCTGCCGCCCTTTTTTTGGCTGATTGGCCGATAGAACGGCCACAGCGCGGCGGCAGTTTTACCAGCCGAGCGCGTAGGCCGGCCGGCGAGGGTCGGCACCGGCGTGCAACACGCCGTTGTTCTCGTCGACGCGAATGGCGCATACCGCCGCGGCGCGCCAGATCATGTCCGGCCACCATTCGACCTTGTGGCCGAGACCGGTGAGCGCGTCGCCGGTTTCCCGCGAGATACGCCCCTCCAGATTGAGCCGCCCCGGGAAATAGCTGTGCGGCTCGAACGACGAGGGGAAGCTGAATGTCGCGAAGCGTGGCGCCTCGATCGCCGTTTGAATGTCCATGTCGAACACCGTCTGATTGAGCAGCACCTGCAGCATGGCCTGCGATTGCACGTCGCCGCCGGGCGTGCCGAACAGCAGCCAGGGCTTGCCGTTCTTGAACGCCATGGCCGGGTTTGGGGTGAGCCGCGGCCGCTTGCCGGCTTGCGCGCTGGACGGATGGGCCGGATCGCCCCAGGACTGCGAGCCGCGCGAGGACGGACAAAACCCGGTCCCCGGAATGACGGGCGTCGATCGCGACACGTCGCTCGGCGTGGCGGAAAACGCGTTGCCCTGCAAATCCACGGCGCAGACATAAGACGTATCCAGGGTCGCCGGTTCCCGAACGTCCCGAGGCGGTGCCGCCGGCGGCGGAATCGCTGGGCCGGAAACCGCCGTCGCAGCACCACCAACCGGATCGCCAGGCGGCGGCATTTCCGGCCAGGCCTCGTCAGCGCGGATAAGCGCACGCCGTTGCGCGGTGTAGCCGTCCGACAGCAATTCGGCCATCGGCACGTCCACCATATTCGGATCGCCGTAGTACCGTTCGCGGTCGGCGCAGGACAGCTTGAGCGCCTCGGTCAGCAGGTGAATATAGGCCGGACTGTTATGACCCAGCGCCGCCAGATCCGCACCTTCGAGCAGACGCAAGGTCTGCGACAGCACGGGGCCTTGCGTCCACGGGCCGCAGCAATGCAGTTCGATGTCACCGAAGCGGGTCTGCACGGTCGGCTCGACCCGTACGTCGTAGCCTGCCAGATCCTCGTACGTCACGAAGCCGTCGTTCTCGGCGTGATAGCGCGCGATGTGCCGAGCGATATCGCCCTTGTAAAACGCGTCGCGCGCGGCCCGTATCCCCGCCGCCCGTCCGTCTCGGGCGCGGCCTGCCTCCTCGTCCGCCATGTATTGCAGCGACTGCGCAAGTTCCGCCTGGACGAAAACATCGCCCACCTCGGGCACCTCGCCGTCCGGTAGATAAACCGCTGCGCTCGACGGCCAACGCCGGTAGTTGTCGGCATCGAGGGCGATATTTTCCCGCAGCAGCGGATACATCGGGAAGCCGTCCCGCGCGAACCGGATGGCGTAACGCGCGACATCGCCGAACGACATTGTGCCGTACCGTTCGAGCGCCCACAGCCACGCCGCGGGCGCGGCGGGCAGTACAGTGCGGAGAATGCCTTCCGGGATGGCACCGCCATGCTCGCGCTGAAAGTAACCGTCCGGCAGACCACTGGGCCACGGGCCGAGCCCATCGATGTTGATGACCTTTCGCTCTTCGGCGATCCACAGAATGATCGGCGCGACGCCGGCGATATTGACGATATCGCTCTGCAGCACCCCAATCGCGAGCCCCGCCGCAACGCCGGCATCGATGGCGTTCCCCCCGGCATTGAGAACGTCGAACCCCGCCTCCGCCGCCAGATAGTGCCCCGCGGCCACGGCGTGGCGGGTGCCCATGATGACCGGACGATAAGCGCTCATCGTGCTGCCTCCTCGTTCAAACGGCCTAATCGATTGGACGCACGATAAGCTTGGCGGCAGCAGGACGGAACGATTTATCTCTTACTTTCATAAAATAGTCACATTTCTTAACAATAGGTTAACTGCGGAGCGATATAGAGAAGCAGCCGAAGTCGTGGTGGGGCGCTCGGAAAACCATTTCTCCAACAAGGTTCGAGGTACCCCTGATGAAACAGTTCTTCTTCGCAATCGCAGTTCTCATGGCAACCTGGACGACGGCAGTAACGCCTGCGTCCGCGACAGCGGTGGACGGCACGTCAACAGCGCTCATCACATCGTTGGGGAAAGCCGTCGTGGATATCCTGGAAAACCCTGCTTTGTCGCCGAAGGAACGTGCCGAACAGTATAGCGCGCACTTCGAAAAGGCGTTCGATTGGGACCGTATCAGCGCGTTTGCCATCGGCAAATATCAACGTGGCGTCCCGCGGAAAAAGTTCGTCGAGTATCGCGACCTGTTCGCGCAGCATATGACGCGCCTCTATGCCGCGAAGTTCGCGGATTATTCCGGTGAGGCGTTCCTCGTCAAAGGAGAGCGGCAGTTTGGCCGCGGCGGCAGCGAAGTCACCGCTGAAATTCGTGACGCCAACGACAGAGAGACAGTCAGACTCGCCTTCAAGGTCGTGCAGGAGGACGGCAAGCAGCGGATATACGACGTTTTGATCAACGGCGTCAGTCTGCTCGTCGCAAAACGCTCGGAACTGAAAGGCATCATCTCAAGAGGCGGCATCGACGGCCTGATCGCACAGCTCAAAAAGGCGAACACGCATTAACCTGTGTCTGACTTGCGGGGCAGATCGGTATTGGCCGCCGCAGGGCTGGTAGTTTTTAGGGATTTGTGTACAATGTATACAGTGGAAAACAAACACTGTTTTGGATGTCATGGGCGATAGCACTACCATCTCTGTCCGCGTGAGCAAGAGCATGCGGGATCGGCTTGAGAACCTTGCGCGGGAAACGAAGCGGAGTAAGTCGTCGTTGGCGGCCGAGGGCATCGGTACATTTGTCGATCTTGAGGAACGTCAAATCGAGGGGATCAAGAAAGCGATGATCTCGATCGACAACGGTCTTGGCGTTCCGCACGACGATGTCGCGGCGTGGATTGCGTCGTGGGACACCGATGATGAGCACCCAACACCAAAGGCTGTATGACTCTCATTTGGTCGCCGGAGGCCCTACAAGACCTCCGAGATATCCGTGCATTTATTTCTCAAGATGATCCGAAGGCTGCAAAAGCGGTCGTAGAACGCATTGCGACGCTCGTTCGCGAGCAACTGCCCGCTAATCCTGAGAGCGGCCGGCCGGGGCGTGTTCCCGGAGCCCGCGAGCTCGTCGTTTCGGGCACCCCGTTTGTGATCCCGTATCAGGTTCGGGAGGGGGACATAATCATCTACCGCGTCTATCACAGCGCACGGATGTGGCCGGAGAGTTTTTAGTGACATGGTCAGGTGCGTGCGTGACGAGCAGAGCCGATGGTCAGCGGGCCCAAAGGCACGGCCGCGAACGCGGACAGTTATGTCAACAGCAGGCGGGCGTTGATGCTGGGGCTGCCACAGGAGGTAAGCGGGAAATTCATCTCCTTGCCCTTTTGGTGCAGCAATATTTTGAGCGAGACCGGTCCGTTGAGCGCCGCCAGGTCGACTTCGAAATCGAAGTTCGCGAGCGCTTTCATCCGGCAGGTAGAGCACTGCGACGGCATCGTCGACTGAAACAGCCCCGTCCTGGCGATCTCCCTGCCCCTTACCTGCAGGACCACGTCGAAGCTACCGGGGATCTTCAGACGATCCACGTTCTTGGCGCGCACGGACACCTTGTTGGGCGTGCCGATGTGGAAGGGGCGATAAGCCGCGACGCTTCCTGCCTTGAGGGTCTGCCGGACGGTCGCTTTCGATTTTGCCTTCGGCGGGCCGTAGCTCACATCGAAATTGGCGAGGTTGATCGTGTCGGGGACCGCGACATCAAAAGGCGGCAGACCGTTCAGCACTGGATCGCTCAGCCAGTCCGGCGTCCCGATCAGGTGGCTCTTGAAGCTATCGACCGTCATCGCGTCGAAATTGCGCTGCCAGTTCCACCAGACGCGGTCCCAATTGCTGTGGAAGAACCAGAAGATCGGGTCGAAGGCCGCGATGTCCTGGTTCTGCATCGTCTCGCCGCACGCGTTGTGCCCGTTATCGTGCGCCGAAATGATCCCGCCATGAGTGTTGCCCGAAACCCAGCCGTTGAAGAGTTCCCAGCGCGAGCTGGTAAGCGCGGTCTCGACGGTCTCCGTCACGTTTCGGCAGGCAAGTGACGCCAGAATGTGCCGCGCGCCGTTGCGTTTCGTCCGGTCGCCTTTCTTCGCGACGCGTTCGCCCTGGAAGTCGTACAGATCCTGCGGAAATTTGTAGCTGTCGAAGGGCGGCTTGAACAGAAAGGCGGGGATCCTCCGGCTGGTGATGTCCCAATAAGGCAGGGTCACGTCCGCGCATCCCGGGACCCGGCGCAGGGCATCTTCGAAATGGTTCATGTAGGCGCGCTGCCAGGGGTTGTAGGCGTTTTCGTGATGCCGGCAATACACGGTGGGCTTGGGCAACCAATGCAGCCCGGCGAGGGCGAAGTAGCTGTCCGGATCCGTCGCCGGTTTGTCCATCAGCGCCTGAAAGGCGGTCTTGAGTTTCGCCAACTTGCGGCCGCTATAGGTCGCCGCGTCTTCCCGTCTCGCGGGCCGGCGCTTGAACTGCGCGTCCGTCCTTCGTGCGGCTTTCGGACGCTTCGGCGCCGCGATGCCGCGCGGGTAATCGTTCTTCATCCAGTTGTAGAAAGTCTCCACGCGCGCCTTCTTCCAGCGCGGGGCGCCTACCGGCATCTCGCCATCGCGCACCTTGAAATAGATCCGCAGCGCGTTGAACTTGACGCCTTCGTAGGTCCCCAGATCGATGCCGCGTCCCGCCATGCACCCCTTGTCCCCGTCGGTGAAGAAATGGCGGATGTTGGCCATATAGGTCGGGTTGGAAACTTGTTTGTCAGCCATGTGTGATACCTCCTGGGAGAAAATCGGGCGCTTTATACCAAGGAGCGCTGATAGTGACCCTTGGTATTAATGCTGCGGCAGGACGACGGAAACATTCTGCATCATGCCCTGGTCTTCGTGATCCAGGATGTGGCAGTGCAGAACGAATTCCCCGATATAGCGCTGGTAGCGCGTGCGGACGATCATCCGGTAATAGTCTTTCGGGGGATTGGTCAGCTGTCCGGGGTTGAGGTCGGTCTTGACCCAGAGCGTATCTTTCCAGACGCCCTTCAGGCCGGCGAACTGGCTGTCTTCGTCCTTCGTGCCCTCATGCTCGACCACGCCCGGCAGACTGACATCCTTGCCGTCGGGGTCGTATACGGCGACGATCTGGAACGGGTTGACGTGTATGTGGAACGGGTGGCTGACGCTGTAGGAGCGCAATTCCCACTGTTGGGTTTTTCCCAGGGCCAACGCGCGGTCGACCCGGTCCGGTCCATAGGGTGCGGCCCCTTTCGGCACATATTTGCCGCGCGGGTTCCGAACAACGTCAAAGCTGTTGCCGACAAAGAACCCGACATTCTTCGGATCGCTGACGACATCGATGAAGAAAACCATTTCTTCCGTTTTCAGCTTCGACGCTGCCACCTCCGCCTCGGTTACCGTCGGGTGCGCCACGAAGCGCGTCAGGTGCGGCGTCGGCTTTTGGCTTTTTGGGTCGGTCCGCTTCAGATCGCGGACGATTTGCTTTTTGACGCCGACAGGCATATGCGCCTCGGCGGATTGGACCAGGGTCTCAACCAGTTTCTCGGTAATCTTCGATACCGCAATCGCCTTGCCGCCAGACACTTTCACGTAACCCAGTAGGTTGGGCGCCTCGTTGGCGTCACTCACGCTTCCGCTCCGGGGTGACGGCGGCTCGATCATGCAATACAGGCCCGGTTCCGGAAAAATCGTCAGCAGGTCGTAGCGGTAGCCGGGCTGCAAGGTGACCTTGTCAGTCGTGATCGTGCGGTCCATCGTCAGGCCGTCCGCGGCAACCACCTGATAGGGCACCGGATCGCCGCTGCAATCTTCCTTCAGCGTTTTCGGCAGGCTCGTCTTGGCAAGCCGCTGCGGCACCGCCAGCGACGAAGACGCTTTGCGGAACTGCATGATAATCGTATCGCGCACCCCGGCATGGATCAGCCGCCAGCGCTCCACCTGACCGGTTTTAACGTCGTGGAAGGTCGGCAGCACTGTGCCGTTGATGCTCGTCCAGCGGCCCGACGCCGCCCAGGTGCCGGGACCGAACTGATCGTAGGATTCAATCACGCCGACTTCTCTCGGCTTGCAGGACCAGTCGATAACCTTGTTTCCGTCCTTGTCGATACGATACTTCAGTTTGCCGTCCGGCCCCAGACAAGCGTATTGGATTTGTTCGAACACAACCGTGCGTTCCTTGAAGGGCGTGCCGTTCTTCGCGACCAGCAAGGTGTCGAGATCGCCATTCTTCGCCTTTCGCGTGCCTTTGACGCCACGTGGCTTGCGGTCGCCCCGGATGATCAGCGCGCCGGCCATGCCGCTCGAGACCTGCAGCGCCGTCGACCCGTGACGATGCGGGTGATACCAGAAGGTCCCCGCCGGGTGATCCACCGGGATGTTGTATTCATACTGAAAATCGACGCCGGGATTGATCGAGAGCAGCACGTTGTCGCTGTTGCCGGTCGGGCTGATCCACAGGCCATGGGTATGGAGATTGGTGCCGTTGAAGCAATGCGGCGTCTCCGGCAACGGGCCCTCATGGGCGCAGCTGGGATCCGCCGCAAGCGTGTTGCGCAACATGACGCGGACCGTGTCGCCGGGCGTTGCGTTGATCAGCGGCGCAATGAATCGTTTCTTGCCGCGCCGGTTGCTGGCTGGCAGCAGATTCGTATCGACATAACTGCGCAGGCGAACGGGTTGATCACGATTGTGCGCCGGATCGAAGATATGGCCCCTGGTCATCTTAATCGTCAGATCGTAGGACAGCTTGTTCCCGGCGGGCGGTTGACTGACGAGCATGGCGCCACGCCCCGGTACCGCCGCGGGAGCTGCCGACGTCAGCGCTGGCGGATTGGCGAACAGGCGCGGCTCGCCGGTCTGCTGCGCCGTCGCACACCCGGCGAGGAGGCCGCTGCCCATCAACGCAACGGCGCACGCCGCCGCCGATTGCCGAAATTTACGCGGTGTGGCCTGTCCCATCACATCCCTCATCTATAGTGGCGGCGCTTGTGCACGCGCGCGGTATTGCGATGTTGCGTCTGCGGCGGCGCGGCTATCCCAGGACGGTACGGGGTCCGGGCGCCGTTCGGGGCGCGACAGAAAAACGTAGCACAATTTAAATTAGTAAGATAGGAGGACCGCATACTTAGGGTGTTTGCCGTTCCGGTCGCGATGCTACCGGCCGAGCGTGTAAGCCCGGCGGCGGGGTCGGTCTAAAAGGGGTCAGAGAGATCTATGCGAAATAGTGAATGGAGCCGCCGTCCACCCCCACCTTAGTCCTCCCCCCTCAAGGAGACCTCTGCGAAATGGGTAGCAACTTTGTCGAAACGGTGATTCTTTAGAGTGATCGCTATGACGGAGGTCTTGATGGGTGAGAAGCGGGTTGGTGAGGGTGGCTTTGCGGATGCGTTTGTGGCGCCGGGTGCGGGTTCGAATAAACGTCTGGAGCGTATCGAAGGTCTTTTCGACTGGTCTCGCTTCGAGAAGCTCCTGAAGTCGGTTCGCTCGAAGAAGGGGCGCAGAGGGTATCCGGCGCTGTCGATGTACAAGGCGGTTTTGCTGCAGCAATGGTATGGTCTTTCCGACCCGGACCTGGAGGAGGCGTTGGGGGATCGTCTGTCGTTCCGACGGTTCTGCGGGTTCTCGTTGAGCGACGAGACACCGGACGAGACGACGTTCGTGCGCTTCCGGGCGGCGCTGGCAGAGAGGAAACTGACGGCGAAGCTTCTGGCGGAAACGAACCGGCAGTTGGAGCGTCACGGGCTGATGCTGAAGACGGGCACACTGATCGATGCCACCCTGATCGAGGCTTCGGTCAGCCGGCCGTCCGGTGTTTCCGGCGGGCGTTCGGCGCTCGATCCGGATGCCGATTGGACGCGGCGCGGGCGCACGGCCTATTTCGGGTACAAGGCGCATATCGCCGTCGATCAGGGCTCCGAATTGATCCGCGATGCGATGATGACGTCGGCCAAAACCTATGAGAGCGAAGTGGCCGACGCGCTGATCCAGGGCGACGAGCGGGCGGTCTATGCTGACAAAGCCTATGAGCACAAGGAGCGCCGCCGGCGCCTCAAGGCGAGGGGCATCAAGGACCGGATCATGCACCGCAGCCATAAGAACCAACCGGCGCTGCCGCACTGGCAACAGGTCCGCAACCGCCTGATCTCCCCGATCCGCGCTAATGTCGAGCGCCTGTTCGGAACTCTGAAGCGGTCTTACCGATACCGCCGGGCCCGATACAGGGGGATGCAGAAGAACCAGTCCCACCTTCATCTCCTGTGCATCGCCATGAACCTGAGACGTGCCGAAACTCTTATGCCCTGACACCGTCCCTTGCCGATCTCGTCAAGAGCGTCCCAAAACCCAACGCGAAAAACCGCCAAACCTATGCACCAACCTCCAAACCCAACGATTATCTCCGATCCTGAACCCGTTTCGCAGAGGTCTCCTCAAGGGGGAGGAGAATATCCCGTTGATCCGCTTTAATTATCCCTTCCCCCCTTGTGGGCTGAAATGTCCATCACAGGCATTTCAGGGTTAGGATGGGGGGTGAAACGGTATCAGTAACACAATTTCGCAGAGGTCTCTCAGAGCCCCCTCCGCTATCGGACCGACCCGGTTTGCGGAAACCCGTTACAAGGTCAGCGACGTCAGATCCGTGCCGATGGTCAGCGGGCCGTCGTAGAATTCGCGGATTTCTTTCTCCATGACCGCCATGGCGTCGTCCGATTTCGGCCGGATGTGAGTCGCCATCAAATGCCCGACACCGCATTCCGTGGCAATCGTGGCGGTCTGTTTCGTGTCGGCCAGGGTGAATTCCGCAACGCGGCTCAAATGTTCGTCGCCTTCGCAGAGCGAATAGTTTTCGAAGCAGCATTGCACCAGCACATCCGCATCCTGCGCCAGCCGGCGGATGCCGCCGCAATCCACCGTGTCGCCGCTGACGACGATCGACTTGCCGCCAGCCTCGAACCGGTAGCCGAGACAACGCCAGTTCTTCACGAATTCCTTGCGGAAGCCGAGCTTGTGACCGTGCACGACATAGTCGCAACTTACTTTCCAGCGGCCCATATCGACGACCGTGCCCGGCTCGACGTCGACGGCGCGCACCGGTTTCCAGCCGCCCCAAGCAGGCTCGCCGACCGAACGCCACTCGATGTCCTTGGCGTAGACGATGTTCATCAGCGCGTCGACAATAGTTTCCGTGCCGAGCGGCCCGTAGACGACCAACTCCTTGTCCCGGCCGCGCAGCCAGGAGGTGATTAGCACGTCCGCCAGATCGCTGATGTGGTCGAGATGATGATGGGTGATGAAGATCGGGCTCACCGCAGCGGGGTCCTCGCCCGCCTGCACCAGCCGGATACCGACGCCGCGCCCCGTATCGAACAACAGCCACTCGTCATTGTAGCTGATCAGCGTGGACGGCCCGAACCGCTCCCCGTCGACCCACGGCCCGCCGGTGCCCAAAAGACGCACCGAAATGTTCGGCGGCGTGTTGGCATCCGCGGGTGATGAAGCGTCGTTGCTGGTTTGCGGCATGGGAGGCCTCCTGTGTTTCAGTTGCGCGTCCTGTCGGTGTTTCCGCTATCGGGCTTATGGATCGTAGCTCCGATCTCTGGCGTTCCGTGTATAAATTAGCGCCAATATATTAGGAGTTAGCTCAGATGGACCAGATGGATGCGAACGCGACATCGATTCGACCGGACATTGATTATCGGACGCTCATCGAACCGCGCCGGGTGCATGGGAGCCTGTCTGTTTGGGGGACACAATACTTAACTCGTGAAATCGTGAGTACCAGGAACCCAACCGCTAATCAATTAGATATTATGTCCCCATAAACCCAGTTAGTTGTATGATCGAGCCCCGACATCGCTCAAAGCTTTGGCAGACGAATTTGGAAAGAGCCCATGGCCGCTGACATCAATGGACGTCGCTATAGTTATGTAATTGGAAGCGATCTAGTACGAGACGGCATGTATCTCGAGTTGTCAGATGAAACAAAAGAGCCAACGGACATTTTGGAGATCTTCTATTCCGATCAAACGCACACAATGACGATGACGGCGTTTCGCGAGAACATTCCAATAGAAGTTGTGGAATGGGCGCTCCAGCAGGCTCGGGCTCGGTTACCTTCGAGTGCTGACTAATATTGGTGGGAGATGTTCGTTACAGAGTAGCCGCACCGCAAATGGCCGGCTAGCGTAGTTAGGAATAGTCAACACGCTCCTTCGGGAGAAGCGCGATGAAACAAGAAGACAGTGCAACGGAAGGGCCGCTCGGCGGAATCGACGGCCGGACATTCGACGTTGTCATCATTGGCGGCGGGATCAGCGGTGCCAGTTCGGCCCAGCATTTGGCGGCCGCCGGTTTCAACGTCCTCCTCGTCGAAAAGAGCGATTTCGCTTCCGCCGCGACGTCGCGGTCGAGCCGGCTGCTCCATAGTGGCCTTCGCTACCTCGCACCGCCGAAATCGCTCTGGGACTTCGTCAAGAAGCCGAGTTCTTTCTTCGCCGGTGTCGATACCGCCCGTAAATCGGCCATGGTCGGGGACGAGTTGGTGCGCAATCTGCCGAACAGGATCCGTCCGACGCGTCTTCTTTTGCCGATCGTCGAGACCGCGGCATTCCGCGGCTGGCAAATCGATCTCGGCGCCCGCTTCCTGAAACTGATCGGCCGTCGGAAGACACCGCTCAACTATGTGCGTACGTCGCACGACGACGCGCGGAACCTGCCCTTCATCCAATGGCTGCGGGAAGGCAACCGCCTGGAAAGCGTCGTCGAGATCGACGACCATCAGTTCCATTGGCCCGAACGGATCTGCATCGACAGCATCATGGATGCGGAGCGGATGGGCGCGGTGGTCTTGAATTACACCGCGGCGGAGGATATCACCCGCGAGGACGACCTTTGGCAGGTTGCGGTTCGCGGAAAGGACGGTACGCACGCAACGGTCTCCGGCAAGGTCCTGTTGAATTTCACGGGGGCCTGGACCGACCGTACCAATGCCATGACCGCTGCCGGCAAGGCGCCCAAGCGTCAGATTATCGGCGTCAAGGGCGTCTCCCTCGCGGTCCAACTGCCGGAAAGTTACGAAGGGGTCGGCATTGCCGGGCTTAACTCCGAGGGCGATGCCATCATGTGCATGCCTTGGGGCAAGCTGCACTATATCGGCCCGACGGAAACCGTCTATGAGGGTAATATAGACGACGTAAAGCCCGAGGATGAGGATATCGACGAGCTGATCCACGAGATCAATCTCTTCATGCCCGGCTTCAACATGGACCGGTCCAAAATTCTGCACGCCTGGGCGGGCGTGCGGCCGATCACCTACGATCCGGATCGCCCCAAGGGACGCCGGATGCCGTTCAGTGTGATTCACGATCTGGGGCGAGAAGGCTATCCCAATATGCTGACGGTCACCTGGAACGCGATCATGTTCCACCAACCGACGGCCCGGCGCATTGTAAAAGAGGTAAGCAAACGCGTTCGGCCCGGAGGTTCGCCGCAGCCGCTACGCTACGAAGGAGAGCGGGATCAGGCGGAAACGTCATCGCCCTTCATGGATTCGTGGCCGGAGGTGACGCGCGCCGACATCGTCCGATGCGCCGAGAAAGAACACGCTCGCGACCTCGTCGGCATCCTTTACAGACGGACCGGGCTCGGCTGGTATGTCCGGATCCCCGACACAAAGGTGCGCGAAGCGGCGGAACTCATAGCGCCCACCCTCGGATGGGATGCAGGCGATATCGACCGCGAGGTCGAGACATTTAGCGCCTATGTCCGCAAGTATCACATGATCGGCGATACCGACTGGTCCGCGTGATCACGGCGATAAAACGACACGCCCAAAATACGTCGGATCCTTGTTGGCCCCTAGAAAGGACTATCGTGGAGAGGCAGTAGATATTCTCGGCTGATTTGGGAATATCCTGCCGCGGAATTATTCGAATCACGGCTCAGGAAGGAGCACGAGACAATGGCTAAAGGCTACCTGGTGGTTTGCTATCGAGAGATCCGAGATCAGGACAAACTCAAGACCTACGCGGAACTGGCCCCTCGCGCGATGCTACCGCGCGGCGCACGCATCCTGGTCCGCGACGGCCGGGTGGCGGCTTTCGAAGACGGCCTCGCCGAACGCACAGTGGTGGTTGAGTTCCCAAGCTTTGAGGACGCGCTCGAAGCCTACAAAAGCCCAGAATACCAAGCCGCCGTCACTGCACTGGGCGACGGCGCGGTCCGAGATTTCAGGATCGTCGAAGGCGTTGATTAGCGCCGTAGTTATGGGGACATGGTGAGCTGACCCGGGCTTCGGTTGCGCGTCCTATCGATGTTTCTTCGACCGGGCTTGTTGGGCGTAGCCTTGATCTCTGGGGATCCGTATAAATGTTAGGGACAAGTCTTGCGTTATGCCGACTCTCTCGAATGTTTAACGGAACGACGAAACGCGCTGGGGCTTTGATTGTGCTCCCGTTTGAAGGCGCGACTGAATGCAGCCTCGGAGGTATAGCCAACCTGCTCCGCCACCGCCATCAACGGCAAGTCTCCCGACTTCAAGAACTCCTTGGCCCTCAGCATGCGCCAATTCGTCAAATAGTTCATTGGCGTATCCCCAACCAACTCCTTGAACCGCACCGCCAGCCCCGATCTGGACATGCCGACAGCCTTGGCGATATCGGCCAATGTCATGTCGCGATCCGCGCCTTGGTGAATGTATTTGAGCGCACCATTGATACGTTTGTCGCCAAGGGCTGCAAGAAAACCCGGCTCCCTGGGTTGATCAGTGAGCGTCCGGTAAAGCAGCCCTGCCTATGATGACGTTGGACTGTTACGCTCAGGTTTGAGCGTAACGCCAGGGGAGCAGTTCGTCGATCCGATTGATTTTATGGTCGGCGATACGTGAGCGTCCGGTAAAGCAGCCCTGCCTATGATGACGTTGGACTGTTACGCTCAGGTTTGAGCGTAACGCCAGGGGAGCAGTTCGTCGATCCGATTGATTTTATGGTCGGCGATACAGGCTAGCGTGTCGGTTAGCCAGGCCTGCGGATCGACGCCATTGAGTTTTGCTGTCTCGATCAGCGTATAGGCGATGGCGGCTGATTTGCCGCCGGCCTCGGACCCCATGAAGAGATAATTCTTCCGCCCCAGGGCGATGGGCCGCATGGATCGCTCTGCGGTATTGTTGTCGAGTTCAAGAAAGCCGTGATCTAGATATGGTCGCAGCTTCTTCATGCGGGTCAGGGCGTAGCGAATAGCACCGGCTAAGGGTGATTTGCCGGATATCCGGGTCAATTGGGCATGCAGCCATGATTCCAGGTCGTCGAAGATTGGTTTTGATTGGCGCTGCCTGATCTTCACCCGTTG
Organism: Alphaproteobacteria bacterium; assembly: GCA_012103325.1. Lineage (GTDB taxonomy): Bacteria > Pseudomonadota > Alphaproteobacteria > UBA8366. The sequence goes on along the minus strand of WLWY01000005.1, from coordinate 373,082 downwards.
ATCCGGCGATTGGCCCCGAACCTCCTTCTCGACGCCATAGAGTGTGGCGATACGTTTTATGGCTTCCTCGGCAATCGCCGATCCCTGAGCTTTGTGGATATCGACGAACTTGCGTCGGATATGGGCCATGCAGGCCACTTCCGTCACCTTGCCCGTGCGGTACAGGTCATTGACCCCCGCATAGCCATCGGCATGCATGAAGCCCGTGAAGTCCGCTAGATGTTCGCGCGGGCGAACGCCCTTCCTGTCGGACGAGAACTGATACCATGCGGCAGGATGCGCCTCTCCGGCCCAGGGTCGTTCATCGCGGACATAGGCCCAAAGCCGCGCGGTCCTGGTTTTACCGGAGCCTGGGGTCAGCATTTTTACCGGCGTATCATCGGCGAAGAGGGCCTGTCCCTTTAAAACATGGCGCGCGACGGCGTCCGCCAAAGGTTCCAACAGAGCCGTGGATTTGCCAACCCAATCGGCCAGGGTGGAGCGGTCCAGATCGATCCCCTCGCGCTGGAATATCTGACTTTGCCGGTACAAAGGCGAATGATCGGCGTACTTGTTGACCAGCACATGGGCCAGTAGGCCAGGACCGGGCCGCCCGTGCTCAATCGGCCGCGACGGCAGGGCTGCCTGATGGAACGTCTCACAGCAGGTGCAGGCCATGCGCGGGCGAACAATCCGGTTCACGACAAAACGTCCGGGGACATATTCCAGTTCCTCGGTGACATCGTCGCCAAGCGTTTTGAGCGCACCGCCGCATTCCCCACAGGCATCGCCCGGCGACAGTGTTGTCTCGTTGCGTGGGAGATGACCGGGCAGCGGTTTACGTTTGGGCTTGTCTTTTGGCGCTGCAGATTGATCTGCATTTGCATCGTCTGACGCGGGCTCCTGCGCGGACGCCGCAATCTCTTCGTCTTCCAGCGTCAACGCCAGTTGATCCAGAGCCTCCGAGCGCGACCCGAAGCGATGCTGGCGCATCCCGGCCAATTGGTGTTGGAGCTTCTCGATCAACACCGCCTGTGACTTCACTTCCGACGCCAGCGATGCCACCAGACCTTTTAATGCGGCAGGTTCTCAGCGTCGTCGAGCATGCCGGCAATCTATCAGCCGCCACCCCGCATGGGAATCCCCGGAAATTGACAACCCTTTGCTGTGAAACGACTTTACCCAGCCGTCAGGGGACGCCACGTTCGTTGTGGTATGCGCCAATCAATCCCTTCCAGCAGCATCGCCAATTGAGCCGGGGTCAGCGCAACCTTGCCCGCTTTCGCAGACGGCCAGACAAACCGTCCCTTCTCCAGACGCTTCGAGAACAGACATGCCCCTTGCCCGTCCCACCAGATCACCTTGATCAGATCGCCACGGCGACCCCGGAAGACGAACAGATGACCGCAATACGGCGCCGCCTTTAGAACCTTCTCTGTTTGCGCTGACAGCCCATTGACCCCCTTACGCATGTCCGTCACGCCGGCCGCAAGCCAAACCTTCGTGTTCGTGGGAACCGGGATCATCCCGACAAGCACCGGAGCAGACGTACGAGCGCTTCGGGATCGTAAGGGCCGCTAATGCTCAAGCGATGACCTCCGGCAAGCGTGACCTCGATCTTGCCTTCGTCACCAACAGGGCGCTCGGCTTCGTGCTCGACGTGACGCGCAATCTCAACCGGCAGGAAACAGGCGGCGTCATCGACCGTGTCACTTCCCGCAAACCGGGGATCTTTCAGCCAGTTGAAAACCTGATTGGCGTTCACATTGTAGCGCCGTGCAACCTGTGAAACCGAAACGCCCGCAAACCGCGTCTGTGCGCAAATCATCCGCTTCTCGTCTGCACTCCAGCGCCGACGCTTGCCCCGCTTCGCCACATCCTGATCCCCGTTAGTGTCCACCTAAACAAGTGGACACTAAACCTCACTTCTTCTGCACGGCAGAGCGGTCAGGCCGGACGCTTACGTTTTGAATACGTCGATTATCTTTAAGCGCTTCGAGGCAGCCGAACCGGGCTCCGGCCGACCGTCGAAAGTCGATACAACAGTCTACTTTCCGTATGATTTCGAAAACGTCTATGAAGGCGGCGAATCCTTGTGCTTCAGCGATATGGCATTTCAACGCACCCTCGCAGATAAAATATGCAATGGCGTCGCCTCGAAGGAAATGCTGGAGCGCATCGCGCAGGATTTCAGCATACTGCACATGCTCGCTTCGCTACATAGCCTGGATCCGTTCGTCTTTCGAAGCAAAGCAGAGCAAGCTGGCGTCAGTGACGAGATCCACGATTCGTATTTTGCGATTTCGCCAAAAGAATGGGCGCGGATTCGCAAACCCATTCGCGAGAAAATTTCGCGCCTCGTCACCAAGGCGGTTGGCGGCGGGAATAATGAAGGCGATGCGCAGCAGGAACAAATCGAGCGGTTTCTAAAGAAAATCTGGCAAGCTAAGGATGTCGAAGGGATCGAGCCTTTCATCAAGGCCATGCAAATTGAGCCCGAGCGGGCACCCGACGTGTTCTTCGCGTGGAAAGCAGTCTGTTACTATCAGGTACGGTTCGACGCAATCCTGGAAGATTTGAAGGCGTTCTTTCAATGGGTCGGCGACAATACGCTCTGCTACCCGTCCGATTTCGCCACGATGGCAAAGGAAGACGAACAAAGAGTCCAAGGGTTACGTGACAAGTTGCGCGACGAAATACGCGGCAGCTACGTTACCGCGAACACCGTGCTGGCCGAATACGAAGAGAGCTACAAACAGTTCGTGCATCAAGATCGCCCGCAGTCATTTATGGGATTTCTTGGAAATTCGGACGCCTCATACCTCGCGCTCGCATCGCATGTCTCTAACGCGGCGCATGCTATCAGCCTGTGGAAACTGTATCTCGACCGATATGGCGATTCGATGCCGAGAGAACAATTCATGGAATTGTTCAGCGGTCTCACCCATCTCTACGGCGTCAAGCATGTCGGCGAAGTGAAAAGCTGGGATACCGAAGCGGCGGAATAGATCAGATCAGGGTTTCTTGGAATCGCCTTTGGCGATCCAAACCGTGTGAATCTGATCTAACTTATTGAGAACGATCGGATTCACAAGAATATCCGAACCCATAAAATGGGTTCGTCTAAGCTTGACCCGATCTAGGCAACACTGCCTTCGGCATCGACGACGTAAAGACGCTCGCAGCCGGGCGGCCGCATCTGTAATCGAGAACAGTGAAAATTGCTCGCGGCGTATAAGCGTCCGTTTGTCAGAAACCTCGCCGGCGCGGACGCAACAGCCGTTTGCGTATGGCGGCGTTGGCCCTCTTTCGCGATTTCGCCCCCGGAATAAACGCCGGCACCCGCTCTCGGTATTGCTTGTAGTCGTCTCCAAATTCCTCGATCAAGTCGGCTTCTTCGAACGGCGTTGCGATGAGCACATAGACGAGGGCACCAAGGGCAAACACCAACTGACCGGTCGTCATATGCGGCGTGATCCACGGTACCGTTATCCAACCGAAGCTTATGGGGTGGCGGATGATCGCGTACAGGAGCCGCGCCGAAAAGGAAGAGCCCGCCATAGACCGCGCCCGTGCCCTAGCCCAACCCTGGGCCAGGCCGAAGAAACGGAAATGCCCGAAATGAAACGTCGCCGCGGCCATCATCAACCAGACGCACAGGTATAGGGCAATGATCGCACCTATCGCCGCCGGTTCCTCGACAACCCAAATTACATCCGGAATTGGCCGCCAGAATCCGACCAGCAGCGCGGTCATCAAAGACGTCAAAATCACATAGGACGCCCGCTGCAACTCCGCAGGGAGAGTGTCGTCCCACCACGCTTTGAACCAGCGTCGCGCCGGTATCGAGTGGCTGAGGCCGAAGGCGGCAATGAGCGCGGTGTCCACGACGAGCGCAAGCCACAGAGGGCCGTTAGAACCGTCGTTGATCCCCTTTGGCACTCCAAAATCCATCAGGAATCCAGCGATATAGGCGAGGCTCACGAGCCCCGCGACATAGCCTACCGCGGTATAGACCAGAGATATCGTTTTACGAATCATGAAACTTACCGCGGGCGGGCGGAAAATAGGCAATTGCGGCGAACAAAGCGCGTCGTTCTCTTCGCGGGAGGTTTTGTCGGGTGCATGCTACAATCCAAGATCATTTACAAAGCCGCGAGCAAGGTGCCGGATACGCGTGATTTTGCCGTTAGGCGCAGCGTTACCTGTGCGTGAATTCTGGAGAAATCCACGAGCAAACTTCACGCACACCGTCAGTGAGATGCGCGCGCTATTGGCATTCGCGTTCGCGGAATGTCCAAGCCGTGCGTAAGCGTATTTTGGCTTGGTAAAGCTTCAATGATATTTGGGTCGGTGTGAAGAAACGGTCGGGCACATCGACCAAACCGCTGATGCCCGGCGTTGAATGCGTGTTGTGGGAGATTAGGTCCCGTTGCCGAGTCCATCTGGCTCGTGCCCCATCGCGAGCTTCACACCAGCCTCGCATCCGTCTGGTGCTCGACCCGATGGCCGAGCATTCACTTGAAACAGCGTTGCCATATGGCCACGGCAGTGGGGACGACCGCTGACCGCCCCCGCCAGGTGTAACCGCTGATCTAGTCTGCTGCGAAGCAGTAAAGCAGGCCGGCACCGCCGGTTTTGGTTAGATTGGTCTGACTGCATCCGCGCGAGTGATGAGCCGCGTTCCAGGACGTGTTACCGCCGCCATGACGGTCATGATGACCGACCGAAGCATTGCCTTTGCCGTCAGCGTTACTGGTCCAGTTACTGCACGTATGATCGCCTTTCTCCCACGGGAAAAAGGCCGTGCCATCGTTCTTGGAGCCAGTCAGAATATCGTGCTCGTTCGGCTTGTCGCCACGGCCTTTGATCTGATTGCCATTTTCGTCGACCGCGGTTCGCTTGACCAAGTTCGGGCTGAGATGCAACTGATCGAGATCGCTGGCGATCAAATCGCCCCGGGCATTGTACCAAGGTCCCTTACCGATCCGGTCACGAGCGGCCTTGCCCCGCCCTTCCGTTACCTGCGTGGAAAGATAGGCACGCCATGTACGGCCTTTGGAGCCAGCCGCCTCGGCGAGCTTTGCGCAATGGGCATCGCCACCCGCGACGCCGCCAAGATTGCCGCCATCGCCGATGCCGACGCTAGTGACGAAAAATCCCATGCTGTGATCACCGGCTTGTGCCAGTGGACTGCCGAGCAGTACAGCCAGCCCCGCAGCGGCCCCAATCGTGGTGATTCTTTTTGCCATATTCATCATGAATTTTTTTCCCTGTTACCTAGAAATGTTTTTCAAACGCAACGGGAAGGATAAGTTTGGCGTTAACCATTGCCAAGACACGTAATTACGATGTCGCAAGATTGTGATCAGCCACGGGAAACCCAACCGAGAAGCCGCTCTCAGGTCGGTCAAACATCAGGAAATCGAGCGCAGGTTGAAGAAAGGTGGAAAAGTGGTGCCCCCAACGGGATTCGAACCCGTGTTGCCGCCTTGAAAGGGCAGTGTCCTAGGCCTCTAGACGATGGGGACATCTAGGACGCAGATTTAAGGGGCGAAGGTCGATAGGTCAAGCCCCGGAACGTCGTTGAATGGTGACTTTTGTACCAACTCGGCAACTGTTGCCGGAAAACGGATAAATTTGGCTCCGATCAAACCTACCGTACATGCAATATAGTGTAACCTATTAAGATTATTTAATAATATATGGTTCCCCTATTGGCATTGCGCTTGCATACCTCAGCGGCGAACAGGCTATTCGTAGCCAACTCCGCCTTCAGGGAACATGGCGCATGACGGGATTTGGACTTTTTGCATCGGGTATTTCCGCTCTTCGGGCACAAGCCGATGCATTCGCGGGAATCAGTCAGGACATCTCCAACCTGACGACGCAAGGATACAAGGCCACGGACACGCAGTTCGCAGAACTGGTCCATTCCGGAGCGGGTTCGATTTTTGATCAGTTCAGCGGTACCAAGTCGGGAACGCGCAACCTGATTGATCATCAAGGGGCCATTCAAAGCACGAGCCGAAAACTCGACGTCGCGATCGTCGGCACGGGATTTCTGGTAACCAACACGCAACAGGACTTGGCCGGCGAAACGCAGCTTACACGCTCCGGCTCGCTGGATGGACGTGTCGTCAGCACCGGCGGTACGGATCAGGTGTTTCTGGCCGACCAGAACGGCAACTTCGTTCTGGGCTGGCCAAGCAACGGCCTGGGTGGGTTTACGACCGGCACGACGGTATCGTCCCTGCAGCCGATCCGTATCGATAGCGGTGCGGCGGGATCCGCGGCGGCCGCAACCACGACGGCGACGCTTGCCGCGAACCTTCCAGCGGGCGTTGCGACAGGAACGAACTTCGACCTATCTGTCGGCGTCTTTGATAATCTAGGCAACACGCACACGGTACTTTTCGATTTTACGAAAAACGCCGCGATCGATACCTGGGATGTTGTCGCGACGACGGCAGATGGCACTGTCACAGCGGGCTCGCCGGCATCGATGACATTCGACGCGGTCGGCAATATCGTCTCGCCCACCAACTTGGCGGTCGGCATTACCTGGACCAACCCAGCGACCGCGGCCGCAAGCGCCGTCGCAGTCGACTTTTCCCGAATGACGCAATTTGCCGGATCCTTTACGCCGAATATCGTAGCCTCTAACGGCAACACGGCCGGCACACTGGTCGAGGTCGAATTCAACGCGGCAGGCGAAGTCGTTGGAACGTTCAGCAACGGTTTGATTCAGAGTATTGCGAAATTGCCCGTCGCTCTGGTTCGAAGTGAAAATCAACTCACTCCCGAAGAAGGCACGAAATTCCTGCCGAACCCGAACACAGGCGATATCCGTCTTGTCGAAGCCGATCAATCCGACTTCGCGTTTTTCGTGCCCCAGAGCGTCGAAGAGTCGACGGTCGATCTGGCCGGCGAGTTCAGCGACATGGTGGTTGCGCAACGGGCGTACTCATCGGCGGCGCAGACGATCAAGGTCGTCGATGAAATGGCGCAGGTCGCCACCCGCTTGAAGGCATAATACCAAGGATCGTTGATAGTGACTCCTTGGTATTAGTCAGTCAGACCGCTTTCGCCGCGTCCTCGATAATCAGCTGAGGCTCGTCCCGCCCCTGCCAGCGATCGCGCTGTAGATGTCCTGCGATATGCAGCGGCAAGCCCCCCGATGCCAGCAACATCTGACCGAGCGGCCGCTCGGTCGCACGGAACGCAATGCCCTTGATCCGCGCGCCATCCTCGCCGCCGATGAAACAGCGGACATGATCGCGGCCGACCACGTCCGCCTTTAGCACCCTTACGGCCGGAAAGACGAAGCGTGGCCGCGCATTGCCGGCGCCGAACGGCGAGAGCTGCTCGAGCGACTCGATGAAATCGACATTGGCGCCGCGCGGCTGCAAGGACCCGTCGATGCCCAACTCGGCAACGATACCGCCATCTCCTATGTCATCGGCAATGCGCGCGGCAAGGAACGCCCGAAATTCCGCTTCCGCACCTCGTTCAACGGTAAACCCTGCCGCCATGGGGTGGCCGCCTCCATTCACGAGAAGACCGGACTGTCGCGCCGCCACGACGGCGACGCCTAAATCGACGCCGCGTACCGAGCGACCCGAACCTTTCCCGATATCCCCATCAAAAGCGACGACGCAGGCCGGTCTGTTGTAGCGATCCTTCAGCCGGCTGGCGACGATACCGATGACACCGGGATGCCACCCTTCAGCGGCGACATAGACCAAACCATCGTCCAGCGCCTCGCCCTCGACTTGAGCAATCGCCGCATCCAGGCATGCCGCTTCGATCGCCCGCCGTTCCTTATTGTAGTCGTCGAGCGATTTTGCGATCCGCGTTGCTTCTCCGGAATCCGACGTGGTGAGTAATGTCGCGCCCAAGCCAGCTTCCCCAACTCGGCCGCCCGCATTGACGCGTGGTCCCAGCACGAAGCCAGCGTGATAGGCTTCCGGCGTCTCACTGACACCGGCAACGTCGGCCAGCGCCGCAATGCCGAGGTTGCGGCGGCGCGCCATGACGGCCAGCCCCTGCCGCACGAAGACGCGGTTCAGCCCCGTCAGCGGTACGACATCGCAGACCGTACCCAGTGCAACGAGATCGAGCAGCCAGCGCAGATCCGGCTCCTTACCATCGTCGTAGCAGCCCGCCTCACGCAGTCCACGGTTGACCGCGACCGCCAGGAGAAACGAGACGCCCACGGCGGCAAGCTGGCCGTAAGGGCTATCATCGTCGAGCCGGTTTGGATTGATGACGGCCAATGCTGTCGGCAATCGCGGTTCAGCAACATGATGATCCACGACGATGACTTCGAGGCCTACCGATGCTGCGGTTTCGAGAGGCTCGAATGCGGTGATACCGCAATCGACTGTCACGACGACGGATATCCCCTCCGCCGCCAACCGCTCCAGAGCCGCCGCGTTCGGGCCGTAGCCTTCCTTGATCCGGTCCGGAATATAGACGCGTGTCCGCCCCCCAGCCGCCGCGAAGAACCGCGACAGCAACGCGGACGACGTTGCGCCATCGACATCGTAATCGCCAAAAATGCCAATCATCTCGCCATTTCGGACGGCGTCTACCAGGCGCGTTACCGCGGCATCCATATCGTTCAAATGGGACGGGTCGGGAAGCTGTTCTTTGAGCACCGGATGAAGAAAGGCCGTGGCGTCATCCAGCGATATACCGCGCGCCGCCATGACCCGACCGACGGCTTCGGGTAGGTCGAAGCGTTGCGCGAGCGCCAATCCAAGGCGGTCGTCCTCACCGCGCATCCGCCAGCGCTTGCCGCCAACAGAACATTCGACGCCGAGATACGCCGCAGACACGTCACTCATTCTTCGCTGAAACGGAATCCGGTCTTCCGAATAAAATCGTGCTCCGAGGCGATCTTCCGCACCGTACCGCTCTTCGACCGCATCACGATCGATTCCGTGAACGCGCCGCCGCTGCTACGGCGCACACCGCTCACCATAGTGCCGTCGGTAACGCCCGTGGCCGCAAACATGACATCACCAGATGCTAGATCAAGCAGCCCATAAACACGGTTCAGGTCGGTGATGCCCCACTTCGCGGCACGGCCCCGCTCGTCGTCGTTACGAAACAGCAGCCGGCCCTGCATCTGTCCGCCAATGCAGCGCAAGGCCGCAGCAGCAAGCACTCCTTCCGGCGCGCCGCCGCTGCCCATATAGATGTCGACGCCGCTGCGCGGGCTGGACGTTGCGATCACGCCGGAGACATCGCCATCGGAAATCAGCATGATCCGCGCGCCGGAATCGCGCACCGCCTTAATCAAATCGGCATGACGCGGACGATCGAGGATACAGACCACGAGATCGTGAATCTTCTTGTCCATCGCCTTGGCGAGTGTATTGAGGTTATCGATGGGCGGCGCGTCGATATCGACGACGTCCTGCGGTAGACCGCCGCCAACGGCGATCTTCTCCATATAAACGTCCGGCGCATTGAGAAAGCCGCCTTCGTCCGCCATGGCAATGACGGCGAGTGCGTTGGTACCGCCTTTTGCGGTGATCGTCGTTCCTTCGAGCGGGTCGAGCGCAATGTCGACCTTCGGACCATCGCCCTTGCCGACCTTCTCGCCGATATACAGCATCGGCGCTTCGTCCCGCTCGCCTTCGCCGATCACCACCGTGCCGTCGATCGACAGGCTATTCAGCGCATCGCGCATCGCGTCGACAGCCGCCTGGTCGGCTGCCTTTTCATCGCCGCGCCCCATCCATCGAGACGCTGATAGCGCCGCCGCTTCGGTGACACGAACCGCCTCCAACGCAAGGTTGCGGTCCATCGTGCTCGCATTTTCACTCATCTATTACTCTCCCAGCAGGACAGGCCCTTATTCAGATTATAAGCTCACACCAAGGAGCGACGATAGTAGCCCCTAGAGACAGCTTGGATCGAAACAATATTCGATCCGTGCTTAAAGAACTGCCGCTCAGGGCGTCTCGATCCGAATCATACGCGGCGCTTCCGCCACGGAATCCAAGGCCCCGATAAGGTTGAGAGCGTGGCGCATAGAGGCCTCTTTGGTCTCATGCGTTGTCAGCACGACAGGCACCACACCGCCCTCGGAGCGGCTCCGCTGGATGGCCGATTCGATGGAAATCTCCGAATCGCGTAAAGCGCCGGCAATATCCGCAAAGACGCCCGGCTTGTCATAAACCATGACACGTACGAAATAGAGGCCAACCCGCTCATCCATCGGCATAACGCGCATTGCCTGCAGCGCATCGGCGGGCACGCCATAGGTCGGCGTTTCCCGGCCCCGTGCAATATCCACGATGTCCGCGACGACAGCGGACGCGGTCGGCCCGGCGCCGGCCCCCCTGCCCTCAAACATCGTGGTGCCGACAAAATCGCCTTCCGCGACAACACCGTTGAACACGCCCTCGACGGACGCGATCGGCGCTTCCAATGGCACCATGGCGGGATGCACGCGTTGTTGCACACCAGCCTCGGTCATTTCGGCGATGCCGAGCAGCTTAATGCGATAGCCGAGTTCGGTCGCGAAGCGAATATCCTGCGCATCGATATGCCGTATGCCTTCGATATGAACGGCGTCGAAATCGATCTCGCAACCGAATGCGACGCTGGTCAGGATTGCCAGCTTGTGGGCGGCATCGACACCGTCGATATCGAAACTCGGGTCGGCTTCCGCATAGCCATGCGCCTGTGCTTCAGCAAGGATTTCAGCAAAATCCCGCCCGCTTTCCCGCATCACGGTTAGGATATAATTGCACGTGCCATTCAGGATGCCCTGCAGGCGCGTCACCTGGTTCGCCGCCAGACCTTCGCGCAGCGCCTTGATAATCGGGATACCACCGGCGACGGCCGCTTCATAGGCGAGCGTTCTTTTTGCCGCCTCTGCGTCGCGCCCCAGCGAAGCGCCATGCATGGCAATCAGAGCCTTGTTCGCGGTGACGACATGTCGGCCGGCAGCAATCGCCACCTCGCACACATCGCGCGCCACGCCGTCGCTGCCACCGATCAACTCGCAAATCACATCCGCATCGGCACTGCGCGCCATGGCGACCGGATCGTCGAACCACTCGATTCCATCGAACGAGACACCCCGGTCCCGGTTCTTGTCACGCGCCGAAACTGCGGTAACGACCAGCGGCCGGCCGCCACGGCGGGCGAGCACATCGTGCTGCGCCGCGATCAATCGAACGGTTTCAGCGCCGACAACGCCGAGCCCCGCAACGGCTATCTTCAACGGCGCGGTCACGATACAGCCTTCAAGTGCGAGCCCGCTGCGCTATCGGACGGATCAGCCTGCGACAAAAAGCGACGAATATTGCGCGCGGCCTGACGGATACGATGGGTGTTCTCGCACAGAGCAATCCGGACATAACCTTCGCCGTGCTCGCCAAACCCGATCCCGGGCGAAACGGCGACCTCCGCTTCCTCCAGCAGCTTCTTCGAAAAAGCGAGACTGCCCATGGACGCGAATGCCGGCGGCAACGGCGCCCATGCGAACATCGTCGCCGGCGGGCTTGGGATGTCCCACCCAGCACGGCCCAGACTGTCGATCAGGACATCGCGCCGTTCCTTGTAGATTTGGCGCACTTCCTCGACACAATCCTGCGGTCCATTCAACGCTGCCGTCGCGGCGACCTGCACCGGCGTAAACGCGCCATAGTCGAGGTAACTTTTGACGCGGGCCAGGGCAGCGATCAGCCGGGGATTGCCGGCCGCGAATCCGATCCGCCAACCAGGCATCGAATAGGTCTTGCTGCACGAGGTGAATTCCACGGCAATATCCTTCGCGCCGGGAATTTGCAGAATGGAGGGTGGCGGATCGCCGTCGAAATAGATCTCTGCATACGCAAGATCGGACAGGACGTAGATCTCATGCCGCCGACAGAATTCCAGAACCTCGCTAAAGAAATCCAGATCGGCGGTCAATGCCGTCGGATTAGAAGGATAGTTCACCACGAGCGCGATGGGTTTCGGTACGGAATGGATCACTGCACGCTCCAATGCCGCAATGAACTCCCCATCAGGCGCTACGGGAATGTGGCGCGCCGATCCTCCTGCGATAATGAAACCGAACTGATGGATCGGATAGGACGGGTTGGGCACAAGCAGGACATCGCCGGGGCTGGTTATCGCCTGCGCGAGATTGGCAAGCCCCTCCTTGGAGCCGAGCGTCACAATCGCCTCGCGCTCGGGATCGATTTCCACGCCGAATCGCCGGTCGTAGTAACCGGCAAGCGCCTTTCTCAAGCCAGGAATACCACGCGAGTTTGAATATCGGTGGACTCGCGGATTCCGGGTCGTTTCGATCAGTTTATCGATGATATGCGCCGGCGGCGGCATATCCGGATTGCCCATTCCGAAATCGATGATATCCGCACCATCCGCTCGCGCACGAGCTTTCATATCGTTCACTTCGGCGAAAACGTAGGGTGGAAGCCGCTTTACCTTGTAAAATTCTTCATTCATCGGAGATTTGTGTGTTCGTTGAAAAGAGTGCCGTCAGCAGGCGGCAACGGCGACTATGTAACCTTCCCAACTAGCGCTGTCGACCGCTTCTTGCGCCCGCCGCTTGCTCGGCCAACGCGATATCTCGGTTACCGTGAGGACACGGCGTACCGCGTGCGGTAGAAATACGCCTTCTTTACCCGGCAAGCGGCACGAGTGTGCAGAGCCATGACCAACCCGGACCCAGCAGTCTACGCGGAAGCAAGCGACGCACTTCGCAACGCACAGCATCACCATGCGGCAGGCAACCTCGACGACGCCGAAACGCTTTATCGGCGGGCGCTGGTGCTCGACCCCGAGCGGAGCGAAGCATTACAGTTGCTCGGCGTATTACGCCGAGAACAGGGCGACCTCGCCGAATCCGCCACCCTGCTGGATCGAGCGGCTCAGTTCGCACCGGAGTCGGCAGACATCTGGCTCGAGCTGACACGAACGCTCCATGACCTCTCAAATTGGCCGGCTTGCACCGAGGCTGCAGCGAAGACGCTGGCGCTGGATGCCGACTGCATCGAGGCAGACCTGATACACGCCACGGCCCTGTTCGCCGTACAGAAATTCGAAGCGGCAACAACCGCGATAGAGCGCGTTGTCAGATACATGCCAAACGATGGCGGTATCCAACTGTTTCACGCCCGCTGCCTCATGGCACGCAAACTATTCACCGAGGCGCAAGAACCAGCGAAACGCGCGGCCACGCTCTTGGCCAACTCTCCCGATGCCCAATTCGTATTAGGCGCTTCCTTAAAACGCACGGGACAGAATGAGGACGCCGAAGCGGCATTGCAGCGCTGCCTTGCGCTGGTACCAGCACATCACGAGGCCCTGAACGAACTCGCCGATGTCTTTATCGCGCGCGGCGACACCCAGTCCGCGCTGGCCTGCTTGCGTACATCACACGCCGCGTCCCCCTTCAATCTCGATGCAATATCCGGGTTATGCTTTTACACAGCGTTCGATCCGCATTCGGACGCCGCCGCCCTGTTCGACCTAAACCGGGCCTGGAGCCGCCGGCTTGTCGACGCGGCCGATAGTCCGGCGATATCGGCTCCCGCGATTGCCCGCGCCGACGATAGAATTCGCATTGCCTACTTGGCCTACGACCTTCTCGATCACGTCACATCCTGGTTTCTCGAACCCGTGTTGGCCCGCCATGACCATGACCGCTTCCATGTCACCGGGTACTACGGCAACGAAACAACAGATCACGTGACGGCCAGGCTCGGCGGCTATGTCGAGTCTTGGCAGGATATTTCCCGGGATACGATCGCCGAAACGGCGGCGCGGATACGGCGGGATGAGATCGATATCTTTATCCTGGCGTCATTTTTCCGCGGCAAGGACCGTAGGGTTCTTGCCTATCGCTCGGCCCCCGTACAAGTCGGCTACCATAACCGCGTCGCATCGACGGGGTTTGAGACGACGGACTATATCATCACGGAACCCGTGTCCGACCCGATCGGCCGTGTCGAGGCGTTCTATACCGAAGCACTCGTTCGATTGACCAATCACAACGTTTACCTGCCGCCGCCGGACGCGCCGACACCATTGCCACCCCCTTGCCTCAAGAACGGCTACGTTACGTTCGGCAGTTTTAACAACCATGCCAAGATCGGTGATGACGTCATCGCGGTTTGGGCCCGAATCCTGAACGCCGTCCCAAACGCGCGGTTGATCCTCCGCAGTTCGATTCATTTCGGCAATCAAACGACGCGAGATTTCTATCAGGCGCGCTTCGTCGCCCACGGTGTCGATGCAACACGGCTCGAATTCCAGGGCATGCGCGCGACCCGAGCCGACCACCTTTCTGGAATGCAGGAAGCCGATTTGACACTCGACCCCTTTCCTTGCAACGGCGGCACGACCAGTTGTGAGGCCCTATGGATGGGTTTGCCGCTCGTGACGATGGAAAGCGAGACATATATGGGGCGGCAAGGCGCGAGCTATCTCGCAAAACTGGGCCTGACCGACCTTATCGCTCATACCGCGACCGAATATATCGATATCGCGCAACGTCTCGCGTTGAATACAGATCGTCTCGCGAATTTGCGCAAAACGATGCGTCCTATCGTTGAACGTGAGATCTTCAATTATCAGCAACACGTCCTCGAACTCGAAACAGCTTACAATCATATGATGAATCGGCTGAAAACCGGTCTTCCACCGGCTTCTTTCATGGTAAATAATAAAAATACCACCGAAATAACGTAGAAATTTCTAAATTATCGAAAATTGTATATTAATCTTAACAAAATTTTCAAAGTATTATAGTTAACCGATTTTTAATATTTACATAATACTTATTTTATAGTTGTTGCTAAAATTTAGGATTTGATCTTTACTGATCAAGAACATTTCCCTCGGTACGAGTATATAGATCATGCGTTATTCTCTTTTGTTCGTCGGCGTTACCTTTCTCTTGGGCGGTTGCGCCTTGCCTGTCTCGGTTCAGCTCGCATCATGGGCCATGACCGGCTTGAGCTACGCAACAACTGGTAAAGGCATTTCGGATCACGCATTTTCCGCTGTCGCGGAGCAGGATTGCGCAATGCACCGCGTCGCACTCGGCAAGGAAATCTGCAACCCAGTAGATATCGACGGGACAGCGATTGTCGAAAACACGCCGACAACACCAACACAGCCGACGGAACGCCTGCGGGATAGCATGATCGCACTCGCCACAAACCTTGATGCGGACCTACAGCCCGTTTCGGCGGAAACGCCACGGTCTCTCGATACAGCGCTCCTCGCGATGGCGGATACCCTCGACAAGATCGATCATGACGGCGAACCGAAGGCTGGCTTCAGCGACGGCAAAAACTATCTGGTCATCGGTCAATACCGCGCGCTGGGAGATGCCGAAAAGGTCCGTCTGGAGCATGCCGGTCTCGACACGAAAATCCGCATGGTCCTATACGAAGGCGATCTGCTTTACCAAGTAACGGCCGGACCGTTCAACCGGCTCGACGCAGAGGGCCTGGAGGCCAATTTCGGCAAAACCGCGATCTCGACACGCGTCGCCCTGTCGTGCGGTACCGGTCACTCGGCGACAGTTTGCGGCACTGACGACAGCCCAGCCGTCGCAAGCCTATCGAGGTACTAACCTAGTTGACCAAATAGAGTTCGGTGCGACGGTTGGCGGCTTCACCGGTCGCTGTATATTCCGCATAGATCGGTTGGGTATCGCCCTTTCCTTCGACCAGCAGCTTGCCGACAGGAATTCCCATTCGAAGTAACACGGCCGCCACCGCATGCGCCCGTTCCAGCGAAACTTGATAGTTGATCAAATGACGTCGCGCCGCGTCGAACGTCCGAGCCCGGCCGCTGGCATGCCCGACAATCCGAACAGCACGCCCGGTCTGTCGCTGCGCGGACGCGATCTCCCGCAAAATCAACTCGTCCCTTTGCTCTAATTTGGTCGATCCGTCCGAAAAATAGATCGTGCCCACCTTAACGACTTGCCCCAGCGCCGGGATAGCAGGTGGTTGAGCAGTTTGCGGAGCCGGCGCGACAGGAGGCGCCGTTGGCTGCGGTGGCGTAGGCGCATTCCGCACAGCCGGTGCTTGCGGCGCGGCGCTGCCGCTGGCCTGCAATGGCGGCGCTACGGACGGCTGTTGCGTCGGGGCTGGTACGGCTGGACGAGGTGCCGCTGGCGGCGGTGGAACCGCGGACCGTCGCGCCGGGGCTGTGACCGTTGGCCGTACGGGTTGCGGCGCGGCCGGCCGCGCAACAGGCGGCGGCGGAACCGCGGATCTCGCAGCAGGAGCGGGCGGCACGCTGGAAACCCGCGGCGCAGATGGAACGGGACGCGGCGCCGGAACCGACCGGGTCGCCGGTGCAACAGACGTTCCTGCGGCACGGCGTGCGGCTTCCTGCTTTATCTTCTCATCCGTATAACGCGCGTTCTCCAGATCCGCCGTCAGACCTTCGGCAATCTTCGACTGCTGCGTTTCCAGGGACGGCGGCCGCTTTGGAACGGCGCCCAGCTTGGGGTATTCCTGTTTACGCTGCTCGGCGGTAGGAGGTGCTTCTTTCTCGTCATCCTCGAACCACGTTACGGGATTGACGGCATCTGGAATAATCTCACAGCCACTCATCAAAACAGACATGACCACCGCCAACACTATCCCACCCTTGCGAAATCCGGCGATGTAATTTCCAGTGATCGTGTCTTGCATTTTTTTGCACTGCAACATAATTTCGGATCGGTCCTAATAGCATGCAGTAATACGCAGCCGGCCCAGTCCTTCGCGGCTACGTCCCGACGATGCCGGCCACAATAAGGAACCTCCAATGAGCGATCAATCGGATAGCGAAAACAGCAGCCCGGACGCGGCGGAGCTTGCCGCCAATCTGGCGAATATCGCGGAGCGCAGCCAGCGCCTCGTCCAGGCGTTCCTGTCCCGGCAGGCCGGGAAAGAAAACGCGCTGGGGCACGGCGACCCGCTGAATATCGGCGAAGCCTTCTTCGAAATGACGCGCCAGATGATGACCGATCCGGCGAAAATGATCGAGGCGCAGGCCGCGCTGTGGCAGGACTATATGACCCTGTGGCAGAACACGACGCGCCGTTTTCTGGGAGAAACGACCGAACCGATCGCCATGCCGGAAAAGGACGACCGCCGGTTCAGCGATCCGTCCTGGAGCGACAACGGCGTCTTCGATTTCATCAAACAGTCCTACCTGCTGACCTCCCGCTGGATGGTCGACACGGTACGAGACGTCGAAGGTCTGGATGACCAGACGGCAAAGAAGGTCGATTTTTACACACGGCAATTCGCCGACGCGATGGCGCCGTCGAACTTCGTCATGACCAACCCGCAGGTCCTCCAGGCGACCATTGATTCGCGCGGCGAGAACCTCGTGAAGGGTCTGGAGAACATGCTCGACGATTTGGAACGCGGCGACGGCAGCCTGCGGATCCGCATGGTCGATGACGAAGCCTTCGAAGTAGGCAAGAACATTGCGACGACACCGGGAAAGGTCGTGGCCCAAACCGATCTTATGCAATTGATCCAATACGAACCCACGACAAAACAGGTGCACAAACGGCCGCTCCTGATCATTCCGCCCTGGATCAACAAGTTCTACATTCTCGATCTGCGGCCAAAGAACTCCTTCATCCGCTGGGCCGTCGAACAGGGCCATACCGTCTTCGTCGTCTCCTGGGTGAACCCGGATGAGAAGCTGGCGGACAAGGGCTTCGAGGATTACATGCTCGAAGGCACGCTTGCGGCGCTGGATGCGATCGAAGCCGCGACGGGCGAAAAGGAAACCAACGTCATCGGATACTGCCTCGGCGGCACCTTGCTGGCGGCAACCCTCGGCTATATGGCGGCAACCAACGACGACCGCATCGTCTCCGCCACATTCTTCGTATCACTGATCGACTTCGAGGAACCGGGCGAGCTCGGCGTCTTCATCGACGATGAGCAGCTTGCCGCCCTGGAAGAACGCATGGACGAACGCGGCTATCTCGAAGGTAGCGAGATGGCGACGACCTTCAACATGCTGCGCGCCAACGATTTGATCTGGTCCTTCGTCATCAACAACTACCTGCTGGGCAAGGACCCCTTCCCCTTCGACCTGCTGTACTGGAATTCCGATTCCACGCGCATGCCCGCGGCGATGCATAAATTTTATCTACGCAAGATGTATGTCGAGAATAAGCTGATCGAGCCGGGCGGCATCGAGCTGAATGGCGTGCCGATCGATCTGAGCAAGGTAAAGACACCCAAGTTTCTGCTGTCGACCCGCGAAGACCATATCGCGCCGTGGAAGTCGACCTACGCCGGCGTGCACGCCTATGGCGGTCCCTCTCGCTTCTGCCTCGCCGCGTCGGGTCACATTGCCGGTGTCGTCAATCCGGCCGAGAGCGGCAAATATTCCCACTGGACCAACACGAAAAAGCCCAAAGACCCGGACGCCTGGCTCGCCGGCGCGACCGAGAAACCGGGTTCCTGGTGGTCGGAATGGGACAAATGGATTTCCCGCCACGGCGGCGGCAAGGTGCCGGCCCGCACACCGGGCGACGGGGACCTCAAGGTGATCGAAGACGCGCCGGGGTCCTATGTGAAGGCAAAGCTGAAATAGGCGTTACGCGATCAGGTCGGCCAGGGCGCCCATGTCGCGCACCGTGATGTCCGGCGTATGCGGCGTCTGCCCGAAAGGGCGGTCGCGGCGGTCGATGAAGGCGGTGCGCATACCGAACGCCTTCGCGCCGGTGCAATCGAACTGATGGTTGGCGACAAACAGGATCGATGAGCGGCTGACGTCCAGAATCT
Organism: Alphaproteobacteria bacterium; assembly: GCA_012103325.1. Classification (GTDB taxonomy): domain Bacteria; phylum Pseudomonadota; class Alphaproteobacteria; order UBA8366. The sequence continues at coordinate 354,303 of WLWY01000005.1, read as the reverse complement.
CAGACGCCCGCTCATAGGTTCGGTGATGTGGCTTGAACGCACCGGCTTCCTGCACCGAAATCGTCGCGTCGAAATCGAAGCCGATATAGGGCTTCGCCGCTTCCAGCATGTCCCGGTCGCCGTTCGACAGGATAGCGAGCTTGTATCGCGTATGGAGTTTCTCCAGCGCCGCCGGCACCTCCGGGAACGGCCGCAGCTTTTCGATCTCGGCGACGAGGTACTGGACTTCCTCCGACGTGTGGGGAATGCCGGCGCGTTCCAGCGTGTAGTCCACCGCGCGGTGGCCGATCTCGCGGTAGGGCGTGTGGCCGCGGTTGCAGAGGGAATCGATCATCGAATTTTCGAAATGGGTGCGGCGCCACCAGGTCACGAAGCGGCCCGGGTCGATGTCGACCTTCTTGTCCTTGAAATAGGCGGTCACGATTTCGGTCAGCCCGCCCTGCATGTCGACGACGGTGCCGTATTGATCGAAGACCAGCACCTTCACTTCGCGCTTCAGCATCTCGATATCGGTCATGATTTTACCCCCGGTTTAGACCCGGTATTTGCCACGCGGTTTAACATAGCACAAATATATTGTTCTTATGTTTAATATAGAATAATTTGATATCTGGAATGTTCGACCTCAAGCAATTGCGCACCTTCTGCGAGGTTGCCGACAGCGGCAGCGTCTCGAAGGCGGCCGACCGTCTGCGGATCGCCCAACCGGCCCTGACGCGACAAGTCCATCTCCTGGAATCCGACCTGGAAATTCGCCTGTTCGACCGGCACAGCCGTGGCGTCGATCTGACGGAGGACGGGCGCGCCTTCCTGACCCGCGCGCGATCGATCCTGCGCGATGCGGAGCGGACCCGCGAAGAGTTCCGCGCCAGGTCCGGCGCCGTCACCGGCCCCGTGGCGCTCGCCATCGCGCCGGCGCTGGTGGATTTTCTGCTCGGCCGCGTCATCGCCGCCTATGGGCGCAGCCATCCCGACGTGCAGATCGAAATCGTCGAGGGCTTCACCGGCTATATCGAGGAGTGGCTCATCGACGGCAGGATCGACCTCGCCGTCCTGTACGACCCGCGCGCCGACAAACGCGTGCGGCGCGAGGCGCTCGTCCCCGAAAAACTGTTCATGGTCGGCACCCCCGAGCGCGGCTTCCATATCGACCAGCCGTGCCCATTGGCATCGCTCGCCTCGGAAAAACTGATTACGGCGAGCCGCGAGCAACGGCTCCGCGAAGTTATCGAAGACGCGGCGGAACGCGCCGGCATCACCCTCTCGATTGCGTTCGAAGCGAACTCGCTCAACGTTCACAAGGCGCTGGTGCGGCAGGGGCTGGGCATATCGGTTCTGCCCTATGGCGCCATCGCGCGCGAGGTGAGTGCCGGCCTGTTATCGGCCGCGCCGATTTACCGCCCCGAGCTCTCCTGGCAGGTCACGCTGGCGTCCCCTGCCCTCAGCCGCCCCTCGATAGCCGCGCGCACCCTTGCGGAGACGATCCGGACCACCGTCGCAGCGCTGACCGAAGCGGGCGATTGGCCCGGGCAGGTTTAGCGAAACCTTTTACAATATCTCGAACACGTCATAGGCCGCGTGGTCCGGCATGCGCCGCCCGACGCCGACCCCGACGATCCGGTTCAGCCAGTCATATTTCGGCGACGCGGTCTCAAAGAACGGCGCGTTGCGCAGATAATATTCCGAGGGATCGACCGTCTCCCCGTCGGCGATGCGCTGCATGACCTCCGGCGAGCCATGCCGCACGCCGGTGTAGTACATGTAGATCAGCGCGTCGTCGTCGGTCCGCAGCACCAGCCGCACATTCGGCGTCATCGCCCCGTCCGCGCGGATGATCTTCTGATCGATCCCGCCCGGCAGCACCGCGCCGCGCAGCTTCGGCCCCTCGAACGTCCCCTCGCCCAGCATATCGACATGCCGCAGCCCGAACGGCGTATCGCCGAAATCGTGCAGCTGCGTCACGGTCACCGTGATGGTGAAGAGATATTCCGATTGAAGCTCGGGCATGGGGGGTTCCTTTAGGCTGCTTTCCAGCGAACAAGACTAACGAAGTAGAATCCTGTTTACTACGCCGATGAAAACGACCTTCGGCATCAATGATGGCAAAGCGCACCTCTCGCGTCTCGTCGAACGCGCCGCGAAGGGCGAGGAGATCGTCATAAATTTTGGAGACACGATACCTAACTGTATTCCAGCAGTATATGATGTCCCAAAACTTCTATGCGTCCGAGAACATCATTAATCGCCAGTAAGAAAAGAGTTCACCCAATTATTGGAAGTTCCACATGAACGATGAGGCTTTAGTAAAACAATTGGAATTGTACTCTAATGCAATAGTCGCCTTCATCGCCGTGCAGGCTCTTACATTTTGTTTTTACTTTGGAACAAATCCCTTTTTTAACGCGTTGGTAAAAAAATCACTCTCTTTATCGATCACCATTACAATAATGTTTTTTGTCTCTCTGATTCTATCTTCTTTGGGGATACAATTCATGGGGAAAAATATAATAACGAAAACTTGCAGAGAGAATAAAACAATTTTGGGGAAAGTTTTTATTGGCAAAATTATAGTTGTGATATTTTGTAATATTTTCCCAATATTTTTCACGGTCAAATATGCTGTTTTGCCACGATTGTAGATCGTCATCTCCACGACCGCCCGACTAAGGTCAGGGTGCGACTAGGGTCAGGTCTTGCATTCATATATTTACCTAATAGATCGCGATCTGTGGACGTCTCGTCACGACAGAGTCCTAATGTGTGATTGCAAGACCTGACCCTGAACTTATTATCGGTCACGCCACGTTATCTATCCTCACGCAACGTGTCATCCCGGACAAGGCGCTTTGCGCCGCAGATCCGGGATCCATGGTGAAACTGCGTCCGGCATAAAGATGGATCCCCGATCTGCGCGGCTGCGCCGCTTGTCAGGGATGACGGGTCGGTGGGGAACCGAGATAACGGCACACGCCCCCTCACCCGTCCCGCTCCAGTTTCGCGATCACGCGGATTTCAACAATAGCGCCCTCCCGGCGCAGACCGGCGACCTCGACAGCGGTCCAGGCCGGATAGGGTTCTTTAACGTACTCAAGACGAATGGAATCGAAGAGATCGAAATGACCGCGCAGGCCGACATGGTAGCTGGTCATCTCAACGACCGCCCGGAACGTCAGATCGGTCTCGCGCAGAATAGCCCCGATCTTATCGAACGCGTTCCGCATCTGCGCCGCCGGGTCTTCCGGCACCAGCCCCTGCGCATCGCCCCCCGTCATACCGGTCAGGAAGAGATGGTTCCCCGGAACGATCCCCGGCGACATCTTCGCTTGCTCGGACGCGGCGCGAAGTGCCGGCGGCATGATGGAGCGAATGGGCATGGGTATTGCCTTTCGGTGTTATTGAATAACTTCAGAATCATCGCATTAGAATTTGAAGCGCGCACCAGCCGTTACAACGTCGATATCGTCCGGATCGGCGCCCGCGCCAACGTCGAGAGAAAAATTGTGATAGGAGAGGTATAACTCCGCGCCAAGGGGCTCGATCACCTGGACCGCTGCTGCGCCATAATAACGCGCTTTTTCGTTAACCCCGGCGCCATCGTTCACTTCACTGTATTCGACCGCCAGCCGCGTTTCGCCCAACGGGAAACGGTTGAAGCGATATCCGATTTTGCCATGGGTCTCACCCCCAACGGAGACGCTCAACCCCATCGGAAGGAGGACCGACAGCGATCCAACAAACGTCTTGTTGAAGTTGCGGCTCGCGTCATCGGCATAGCCGAGGCCGGCGGCAACTTTGACCCCACCGAACGTCGCGCCGTAATGCAGGCCGGCGTCCCAGCGGTCCGCATTGTGATGCGCAACCGCAACGGTAAACCCGGCAAAAGCCGGGGTGTCGTAGCGAATACGGTCGCGTCGCCCGGCCCCGTCAAAACTGCTGAAGACGTTCCCAACCGTGCGGCCCTGCGCGGCATTGTTGAGCTGAAATGCCTCGCTCCCCGCCAGCAGCACGGGGTCGCCGCTTAGCGTGGCGATCCCGGTGCCGGACAAATCGACATCCGCTGTGTCCTCGCTCGCGGTATCACCCTGTCCAACCGTGAGTTGGCCCAGCCTCTTGCTGGTAATCGTAAATTCGATCCGCCGTTCATCGAGCGCCGATGCAGCGTCCGCATTTGCGTTATCGCCGAGATCCTGCCGCGACGAAATCGCCGATTGATTGCCGAGTTCGATCAGCGTCCCGGCGGTAAGGTCGTCGTTGATCTTACCCTCGCCGACCCAACGCACGCGGGTTCGGGACAGGTTGTTGGTGACGTGCAAGACACCGCTTTCCGAACCGTTATCGCGGAATTGAATCGCGCGATTTACATGTCCGGATACGGTCAGCGACATGGATTTCTTGCTGCGCTGAACCGTTTGCCCCCTGCCGGCCTTCTCCAACGCCTCGACGCGCTTTTCCAAGACATTGAGATCTTGCGCAACCGCCGGGCCCGCCACGGCAACGCTTCCCGCCAAGGTTATCAGCGTCCAGCTGTGCCGAAACGTCACTTTGTGCCTTCACTCCAAGTCTTGGCAAATTGTCGTCGCCGAAGGACCACCCTGCCCTAACCCACGACCTTGATGTAGGTATCTTTCTTGACGATCCGGCCGTCGCCGAAGGTGTAGATATCGACGCCCAGCCAGTCCTGAGTCTCACCGGATTTCAGCGTGGCGCGGCGGTGCCATTCGGCGTAGGCCTTTTCATCGATGACGCGGATGTCGGTTTTTTCCCATTGCACATCCTCCACCATGTCGAACAGATTTTCGAAATAGCCCCTGATCTGCTGGTGCCCTTTGTAGGTAGTGCCGTGCGGGTCGGGGCCAACGGCGTTGACGAATTCACCGTCGGCGGCGAAGTAGCTCACCATGGCATCGATATCGTGGCGGGCAAAGGCGGCGCCGATGTCGTCCAATAACGTCAAGGTTTCTTCGCGGGTCATTTTATCTCTCTATCGCTTTTCTGGATTATTCTGAACTGACGTCTTCGAGGCAATTGGCATATTCACGATGGTGCGGCCCACTGAAGCCAACGGAGGCAAACCGGACATCAAAATTATGCGTGCCGACTCCCGAAACTAGTGTCCTAATTGTGAAACTCAAAGGATTGAATTTCGCGTGAATCAGGACACCAACACTATGAATCTAGTGTCCGACCCGTCGGGCCGGGAGCCGGCCTCCACTTGCAATGTAGACACCGCCCGAAATCAGAAGCATTGCGATCCAGTCACTCGTCGCTGGCCATTCGCCGAGGACAGGAATGGCCAAGATCGCGGTTATCGCGGGGGCCAGGGCCGTGAACGCTGAGCCGTTCGACGCGCCAAGAAGGCTGACCGCGCGTCCGATACACATGAACGAAATCACGGCCACCAGAAATCCATGGACAAATGCCTGCAAGGCAAGGTCACGCCACGGCGCGTCGAACAGACTGGTCCCGAAAATGATGAAGTGCACGGGTACGTAAGCGATCAATGACCCGACCGCAGCAATAGCCGCCGCGTGAAGCCCTTCCAATCTCGCTTTCTGCAGGGCAACGGTATAGCAGGCCCACAACAGGCCCGCACCGATGAACATGGCGTGGCCGATGTTCTGCGGCGATCCGATCGAGCCGCCCGCGCCCCAGACAATGCCGAGGACACCGGTAACGATAAAGACGAGTCCGATCCGCTTCGCAAGGGTGAAGGCCTCACCAAGCACGACGGCGGCCAAAATCGCTACATATAGGGGTATGAGGGCGGTAAACAGAGATGCTGCGTGTGCTGCCGGTGCGAAGAGCAGACCACCGTAGGAAGCCAACACCACCGGTGCCCCGCCGCCCAGCATAATCGCTGCCAATCCCATCCCCCCCAGGCGGTCGACGGCAAGACCCTTCTTCAGCAGATACGGCAGCAAGATCAGTCCGGCGACACCGAAACGAATTGCCACGATGTCCCAGGGTGTGAGGCTTGTCCTGATCCCAAACCGCACGGCCAGGATCCATGACGCCCAGATGCTCACGGCCGCAAGGCCGTAAAGCGAGCCACGTATGTATTCGGAGGTTGTCGGTTTCGGCAAGAGATGAACTTTCTGCGACAGGCGTCGTTAGACTAGGCCGACAGATACTGATGGCCTCGGAAAGTGCCACGGCTCAGGGCGAGGCACTGCCAACGGCGGTCGAGCCCGCCGTGCGAGTGAGCAATTCAAGTTTCAAGACGTGACCACAGGTCTACTCAGCATCCGACGTTAACACGGCTATGTCGGCTTTGCGCGGATTCGCGTCCGCTTATCCCGCAGCTTCAGACGTGACTGACGGAGCTGGCTAACGGGGACTTTTGACCCTAAGGCGGCGTTGGCTTTCGCCTAAATTTTGATAGAATAACTTATGCCTTACTACACTCGCGCTTTTTGCACCGACGATTCCTGTCCGTCAATTGACCAGCTTGAAGCGACATTAAATCGAGACAACCCGGCTGCTCGCTTAGATACGGATGATGACCGCGAATCAGACAGTTGGGATTTTGCTGAGTATTACTATAAAGAAGGAAATCAGCCGATCGTCGTCGAAATCAACCGTAACCACGGCAGCGAAAGCCTTGCCGCTGAGGAGTCTCAGGAGTTTATTGAAAAGATCGGTAAGCCCGGTCTATCGATGTCAAAGAGACGCGTTATCAATCAACTCAAGAACACCCGCTTCATTGTCAGTTGCCAATTACTTGGCGATATTGACGACGACGGGTTCCACTGGAACGGCGAACTCTTGAACTACTTCGTAAGGAATCACGCCGGGATGTTTCAAGCAGATGGTGAAGGATTCTATGATGGCCACAAGGTCACTGTGGAATTGTCCTGACCGTCTCCATTTGGCTAGAAGCGGCTGTCGCAACGTTCTCGATCGACTTCCGCGCTTCCCCCGATATCCGACATTCGCGCTGTTGTGTGTCCGAGAATTGGAAGGATAACGGATAGGGTGTTGGGCGCCCCTGGCGGTCACTTCACGGCGCCGTCCGTCTTCAGGTCCGCCACCGCGTCGCCGTCCAGCTTCAACCAGTCGCGCAACACCTCGTCGGTGTGCTCGCCGAGCATCGGCGATGGCTTGATGCGCGTCGGCCGGCCATCCACCCGCACCGGCCAGGCCGGCATCTTGAACGGCTTGTGCGCCGGGTGACGCATCGTCTGCATGATGCCCCGCTGCTCGAAGGTCACGTCATTGTTCAGCTCCATCGTATCCAGCACCGGGCCGATCGGAATGCCCTCCCCGCCGATCTGTTCCATCGCTTCGAACTTGGATTTGGTGCGGGTCCAGGCGGCGACGATCTCGTCCACCTCCGGCTCGTGCGCCGCACGGTCGCGCGGTGTGTGGTAGCGTTCGTCGCCGATCAAATCCTCGCGCCCGACCACCTTCAGCAGCCGGTTCCAATGTTCCGGGTTGGCCGCACTGGTCGAGATGTAGACATAATCGTTCGGCCCGCCAGGCGCGCAGGGAAACAGCCCCTTCGGCGCCGACTGGGAATCCGCGATCTTGCTGCCGGCGCGCCCGGCGGGCTTGCCGGTGCGGCCGGTGGTGGCGAAATTGGTGCGCATGTAATGCAGGATCGCATCCTGCATGGCGACCTGCAGGTGGTGCCCCTCGCCTGTTTCCTTGCGCTTGTGCAGGGCGCTCGCGATGGTGAAGGCCATCACCATGCCGGTGCCCGTGTCGCCGATGGAAATGCCCGGCCGGGTCGGCGGACCATCCGCCTCGCCGGTGACGCTGAAGGTGCCGCCAGCGGCTTGGGCGATCATGTCGAAGGCGAGGTTTTTCTCATACGGGCTGCCCTCGCCGAAGCCCTTGATCTGGGCGTAGACGATGCCGGGGTTGATTTCCCGGACCACGTCATAGGACAGGCCGAGGCGCTCGATGGCGCCGGGGGCGAAATTTTCCACCATCACGTCCGCGCCGCGGATCATGTCCTTGACCAGGGCCAAGCCCGAGTCCGACTTCAGGTTGACGGCGATGGATTTCTTGTTGGCGTTGAAGACGTGAAAATAATAGGGATCGTCGTCCGGCTTGTCAACGTTCAGCCGGCGGCCTGGGTCGCCCAGCTTGGGGTTCTCGACCTTGACCACGTCGGCGCCCATCCAAGCAAGCGCCTCAGTGCAGGTGGTGCCGGCCTCGAACTGGGTAAAGTCGACGACCTTGACACCTTCCAGGAAGCTGAATTCGGTGATGTTGGCGATGGGTTCGGTTGTGGTATCCGGCATGGCTGGTTCCTCCGGCTGGCTGATGGCAGGAAACGGATCGGTGCAGCGACAAGCTTGGCACAACCGGTGCGGTCAAGGAAAGAAGGGCGCGGGGCGCGGTGGGCGTGAGAAATACAGAGTCAGGTCTCGAATTATGAATAATCGGCCGCACCCAGACACGCTATGCAAATAGAACTCTGTTGTTCGCGCGAGAGCGGCAGCAAAATTTCACAATTCAAGACCGGACCTTACTTGTGTTTCAGGGTTAGGGTGAGGAGCAACGCACAGCCTGCAAAACAGCGACTGGGAGGCGATCGGGGTCAGAGGCAACCGGGGTCAGGTCTTGGATTCATACATTTACCCAGTAGATCGCAATCCACGAACGCCGCGTCGCGATTGGGTCCTAATGCGTGGTTGCAAGACCTGACCCCAAAAGCCGTGACCCCAAAAGCCAGTCAGTTGCCAGGCAATCAAAAAACTATTTTTCACTATCCTTAAACAGCTCCGCGTCGGCTGGTGTTAAAACCGTGGATTGGCAGGCGCTAAGGCCTATTAGTGCCGCCAATAAAACAACCATAAGCTTTGTGCCATTTCGATAGGGTCGCATTGTATTGCCTCTCCTCAGTAGAGCTGTTTCGAGCAACGGTTGGTGTCCCTCCCCCCGGGCTGGAAACGTACTCCGGTGTATGAAGAGGACCAACCAAAGCCCCTTGATTCTGTGACAGATATGTGTCGTGAGGATGCGATTTGCACATCACTTGATGTGCACGTGTTCGTGCGCATTCACTGGGAATTTCATTGGCGCGCCGATGGCAAGGGATCTGGCGCTCGCGGGCAGGATGTGCGTCTTGCGCTGCGGTCCGTCGGCAGTGTGGGCGCGGGCGGAATTACGGTGACGCAGCCGACGGGCTGAACGCTCTTCGGCCGAAACAGGTTGGGCACCCGCGCATCCTGACCGATGATCCCGTCAAAACGTAATATTCAGTTCCGGCGCTGTCCCTCACTCAAGCATCGCAACGACATCGGCATAGGTATCGAGCGCGCGCTCGCCGTTCGGCGTCAAGGCGTAGGTACCCCGTGCGACGCGCTGAAACCAGCCATAGTGGTCTTTTTGCAGGATCTGTGGTGCGCGAATGACGCCCGTTTGCGTTTTCACAACGACCGCCCGGCTGGCCCCGCCGCGCTGGAGGAAGGCGGCGCAGCGCAAGGCGTCCTGGCGGTACGCGGTCATGACCGGCTGCTTGGTGGCGCCGCCCTGATTGGGGTCGCCAACGCGGCGATGAAATTCTTGCAGCAGCATGCCACGCCGGCGCTTGTTCTTGCGCGGCTGGTAGGGGGCGGGATCGAGATGGATTTCGATGCTTGAAGGGCCCTCTGCCGCCATGCGGACCGTCATCAGACCAAGACCGAGCATGCGGCACAGCTTCAACACATCGCGCGCATGGCGGCGCCACACCGTTGCTGCCGGGCGGCCGGTTTGGATCGCGAAGGCGAGGTAGACATGGTCGGTCACGGTCTGGCGGCGAATGCCCTGCAGCACCAGCGGCAGCGTGAAGGCCGTCTTCAACTCGACGATGACCGGGTCCTCCTCGCCCCGCACCGCGACCACGTCGCAGTTCGATATTTCGCTTTTCACGGCGTAGCCCTGGCCTTCCAGGAAGGCTTTGACGGGCGGATACAGGTCGGTTTCTTGCAGGCGGGACATGGCGATGGGGTGGCTTGGCGTTCAGATCAGGGTACCCCGATTCGCCGCTCCCGGCGCATCGCATAGCCGTTTCACCTCCATCAAGACGGGGGCTCCGCGTACGTTTTGAGCGACCGCCCCGGAATTGACGAGGTCCGGTGGGGCGCATAGGCTTTGGGGTGCCGAAGAAGGAGCGATCGGATGACGGATGCACCCGCGAGCGCCCGTAACGAACGGGGCGAGTGGCGGCCCGCGGGCCGGATCGCGCCCGCGCCGATCAATCATTGGCCGCCGCGGCCCGGCGCGGTGTTGCGCTGGTGCGTCGGCTTTCCCGGATACCTCTGGCCGACCAACGCCTTCTGGCTCGCCGTCACACTCGTCACTTGGACCTGGCTGACGCCCGAACTCGCTGCCATGCAATCGCTCGAGTTGTGGTGGATTGCGCTGCTGCTTGGACGGAACCTGGCCCTCACCCTGCTGCTGTTCGGCGGGCTGCATCTCACCCTCTACGTCTTCGCGTGGCAGGGCGAGGCGCTGCGCTTCACCCTTAAACCGTTCGCCACCGACAGCGGGCGGTTCCGCTTCCGCCAACAGGTGCGCGACAACATGTTTCATGCGCTCGTCTATGGCGTTCCGGTGTTCACCGGTTACGAGGTTTTAACCTATTGGGGTTTCGCCAACGGATTTCTCGGCTATGCCGGTGCAGACGTTGGACCAGTCCTGTTCTGGGGCTGGTGCATGGCGCTGCTAATCCTGACCCCCGTCGTGCATTCGGTGCATTTCTATTTCGCCCACCGGCTGCTGCACACGCGCGCGCTCTATCGGACAGTGCATGTCCTGCACCATCACAATGTCGAAATCGGGCCCTGGTCCGGCCTTGCCATGCATCCGGTGGAGCATATCCTCTATTTCTCGACCGTTGTCGTACAGTGGCTGGTGGCGCTGCACCCGGTAAACGCACTCTTCCAAATTCATATCGCCATCTTCAATGCGGCAACGGCCCATACCGGTTTCGAGAAAGTGAAACTCGGCAAGCATTTGGCGGTCGAGGGCGGCAGCTATTTCCATTACCTCCACCACAAATATTTCGAATGTAATTACGGCGGCAGCCTGGCGGCGCTGGACAAGCTGTTCGGCACCTACCACGACGGTAGCGACGACGCACATACGGCGATGCGCCGACGCCAGCGCGCGATCCACAAAACGGAGGCGGCATGACCCTTCAACCCGCCCGGCCCGGCATTCGCAAGATTAGGGCCTATATGACCGAAGCCGAGGACGACGGTTTGCCGGCGCCGGACCTGCTGTTGAATTCGAACGAAAGTGTGTTCGGGCCGAGTCCGAAGGCGATCGAAGCGGCGCGCGAGGCGACGGGGCATCTCGAACGGTACACCGAGAATATCGACGGAACGCTGGCGCCCGAGATCGCATCCTTCTTCGGCGTCGACGCGGCGAAAATCACGGTTGGAAACGGCTCGGACGATCTCTTGGCGCGGCTGGCGCGGATCTATCTCGGCCCCGGGACCGAGATGCTGCGCAGCGAGAACGGGTACCCCAAGACGCCCAACTACGCCTTCGCCAATGACGCCGAAGTCCGCTCGGTTCCGGATCAGGGCTTTCGCCCTTCGGTCCGTCATCTGATTGAAGGGATCAACGAACGCACGCGGATGATCTACCTCGCCAATCCGGAAAACCCGGCCGGTACCTATCTCGGCAGCGACGAATTGCAGGCGCTGCATGCCGCGATGCCGGCGGAAGCGCTCCTCGTCCTGGATAGCGCCTATGACGAATATGTCGACGATCCGGGACGGCAGCCGGTCCACACGCTGGTCGACGGCGCGTCGAACATCGTCATGAGCCGGACCTTTTCGAAGATTTTCGGGCTGGCCGGCGCGCGTATCGGCTGGCTCTACGCGCCCCTGGATATCGTCGCCGACGTGCGCCGCATCTCCACGACGTTTCCGCTCTCCGGCGTTTCGATGGCCGCCGCACGGGCTGCGCTCACCGACCGCGGCCATTACGATGCGGTCTATACGGCAAACCGGGACGGCCGCGCCTGGCTCTCGGAGCGTCTGACAGGTCTCGGTCTCGCCGTCGTGCCGAGCCAGACGAACTTCGTTCTCGCCGGTTTCCCCAACCCGGCGCGGACCGCCGAAGCCGCGGACCGGCACCTGCGCGCAAATGGCGTCGCCGTCCGGCGGTTTCCCACACCCGCCTATCGCAACCACCTGCGGATCACCATTGGCCGCCACGAGGACCTGCAGCGCGTCGGCGATGCGCTGGAAACGTTCCTCGCCAGCTGAAATATGAAAAGGGGAATTGGCATGACACAGAACTATACCCTTTCAGAATATGTCGCGGACCTCCGCGCTATTGTTGCCGAGACAAACGATGAAGCGCAGATAATGAGAAGCGTTCGTCCGCTCGCGCAAAAATTCGTGGCCAACAGCGAAACATGGTTCAAATCGGAATTCACTCGATATGATCCTGCGCGGGGCACAGGTCTGAACGTCCTGAACGAAGAAGACGATCATTCGCTCATGGTGTTCACAGGCTGCCTCAGCCCCGGTTACGTCTCGAAGGTTCATGATCACGGCACCTGGGCCGTTGTCGTTGGCATCCAGGGTGAGGAATGCAACACCATGTACAGCCGCGAAGATAATGGATCCGTGCCGGGTTACGGCAAAATCCAGAAACGCGGCGAGAAGATATTTCACCACGGCGACGCGCTGGCCATGCCATCAGGCAGTTATCACACGGTCAGCAATCAGTCGGACGCGGTTTCCGTCGCTCTCCATACTTACGGCATGAGCATCAATCATACCGGCCGTTGTCAGATCGACCCCGATACCGGCAAGGTCGAAGATTTCAAGATACCGTTGAAACGCGTTTAGGCGCGTGGTTCTAATACGGAAAGCGACCACATTGGAGGACAGCCGCATGCAAGAAAAATTCATGGTCCGCGCAATAGAAATTGCCCGCGAAGCCGTCGATACGCCGGGCACCCTGCCCTATGGCGCGGTTGTCGTAAAAGATGGGGAGATCATCGGCGAAGGGCTCAATCGGAGCACCGCAAATTTCGATCCGACGTCGCATGGCGAGGTCGAGGCGATCCGCGACGCCTGCCGCCGGCATTCGCTTACCTCCCTCAAGGGCGCCGATCTGTACACGTCGGGCGAACCGTGCTCGATGTGCGTGGCGACCATGTACCAAGTTGGCATCGAGCGGCTGTTCTACGCCGGTGCGGCAGACGACAGCGCGGCACTTTTCCAGCGCCTTGCCGCGCACGATCCCAAATGGGCCCGCAGCATGAGCAACCAGGAACTGCGTCATCAGGTCGGACTGCCGATCGACGAACGCGACATGGCGGCCAAACAGATGCGGCGGGAGGATATACTCGCCGTTTACGAAGCGTTCGTCGACCGCCACACCTAATCGGTGGCGGCGCGTCGTTGACTCCTCATGACCGGGTGAGCACTGTCTCGACGTACGCATATAGCGCAATATTCTGAACGGAGGCGGCATGACGGTTGCTATCGCGGTTATCGGAAATACCGGGATGAACATTGGCGCCACGATGGCCGGCGATCTGGCGCTCGGCGGGCACGATGTGCGCTTTGCGCCTTGGCCCGACCAAGCAGAATGCCTGGAAGCTGTGCGGGCGGCGGGCGGTATTACGCTTATGCCGCCGTCGGCCCCGTCTCCCTCGGCACGCAGCGGGCTGGGGACGCCCCGTATTCTAACCGACGATCCGGCCGAGGCGATCGCCGGGGCCGATCTGGTGGTGATGGATGTCGAGCCGGCCGAGCTTGAAGAACGGGCGGCGGGGCTGATTCCGCATTTGGAGAACGGCCAGGTGTTGTTCGTCAGCACCTACGGTTACTGGCCGGCCTTGCGATTGGCGCCGGCACTACGGGCTGCGGACAAGGCGGGTGTGACCGTGGCGGAAGGCACAGCGCCCCCCATCGCCGCGGTGCGGACGGGTGCGGAGGTGACGCCGCGAGTCATCCGGTCCGAAATCCCCGTCGCCGCGTTTCCGGCCAACCGCGCCCCGGATGCGATGCGGTTCCTCCCCCTGATCATGGCATCGGCGGACCTGCGGCGCAGTGTCATTGAAACCAACTTCGAGAACATAAACCTGATGGTGCATCCCGCCATGGCGCTGCTCAATGTCGGGTACTTCGACCGTGCGGAGGCCAAGGGCGAACCGATCAGTTTCTACGGGACCGGGAATACGGTGCATGCCGGCCGGCTCGCCGAAGCGTTCGACGCGGAGCGGCCCGCGGTCTGCGATGCCTTCAGCGTCCGCTACCGGCCGCTGCTCGAGCATATTCAACGTCTCTACGGCGGTCCCGGGGGCACGGTGTACGACGCCGTGAAGGACTCGCCCTTCTACAGGAATATCGGATCGCTTCCGGCCGACATCTGGCGGTCCTGGATGGCGCTCGACGCCCCGCTTGCCCAGGTGCCCTTCGTGCAGCTGGCCGAAAGCGCGGGGTTGCGCGTGCCCCTGAACCGCGGATACGTCCATATGGTCGACGCGCTGCTCGGCAGCGACTCCTGGCAAGACGGCCTGACGCTTGAGCGGCTCGGCCTGGCGGGCCTGTCGCCGGAGGGGATCCGGGCGTATGTGGAGACGGGGGTTCCCGCGGCGTAGTCCTGCTTATTGGCTAGTCCGCCAATTCCCCCACCTCGTCATCCCTGACAAGCGGCGCAGCCGCGCAGATCGGGCAACTGTGTTTGTCATGCGGTTTGTTGTTTGAAGGTTTCGTTGTTTCGGATCATTGCGTTGAGTGTGACGATAAGTTTTCGGGCGACAGCGATAATGGCGGTTTTGGGCTGTTTTCCGTTATCGCGGAGCCTGTCATAGAAGGGCTGAAAGGCCGGGTTACGCTTTGCGGTGAGAGCCGCGAGATAAAGGGCGCGTCTAAGGCGTGGCCTGCCGCCGCTGATTTTTCGATAGCCTTTGCGTTTTCCTGAGTCGTCGGCGATGGGTGCGAGACCGGCCAGCAGGGCGACGGCCCGGCGGTCGAGGTTTCCGAGTTCCGGCATTTCGGCGATCAGGGTCGCGGCGATGACCGGTCCGACACCGGGCGCGGTCTGCAGGGTGTGTACGAGACGGTCGAACTCCGTGTTCGTTTCGATAAGGTTTTTGATGGCGCGCTCGAAGGTAGCAATGTGGCGCGACAGGACTTCGATGAGGCTTTTGATATCGCGCCGGAGAGGACCGGGGTCGACCTGTTTGAGGCGGGTCTTTTCCTGTTTGCGCATCTCGACGAGCTGGTTGCGCCGCTGCAGCAACTCGGCCAGGTGCTGCCGTTCGGGCGAAGGCTCGCAGGTCGGCGTTGGGTCGAGACGGGCGCCGAGCCAGGCAAGCATGCGAGCATCGACGCGGTCGGTCTTGGCGAGGAGGCCGGTGGCGCGGGCGAACTCACGGGCCCGCCTCGGATTGACCCTGGCGAAGGGCCGACCGGCGCGAGACAGCACACGGCGCAGGGTTTTGTCATAGACGCTCGTGGCTTCGAAGACGACGAGCGCGTCAGGGGGCAACTCGCGCAGCAGCACCCGGATGGCATCACGCTCATTGGCGATACGCCAGGCCTTGTCGCGGGCGATGCTGAACAGGTCGAGCTGGTCCTTGGAAACGTCGATTCCGATGTGATCTTGGTATATCGTCATGGTTCCTGTCCTTGTCATGCGGGATCTGCTTGGGGCAGCCCCTGGCAACTGTTCAGGATGAGTAAGCAAACGCGGGCGGGGAGCCAGGCCCAATCACGGTCTTCAAGACCGAGGATCCAACGGTCTCCCGCCCGTTCTCATTCTGACACAAACACAACAGACAAGGATCCATGTCGATGCCGGACACGGCGATTGGCATAGACATGGATCCCGCATCAAGTGCGGGATGACACGTTAGGGAAAATTAGCGCTACGGTGTTCCGGTGATCTGGCGGTGCGCCGTCACGCCGCCGCGCGATTTTTCGCCAGCCAGCTTTCGACCAGCGCCACCGTCGCCTCCACCGTCTCATTGTGCATGCCCTTCTGCGCGGCGATGGTCTTTACCAGGCAGTCGGCGCGCTCGATATTCGGCACGCCGGCGGCGAGTGCCCGTGCGGCTGAAGACGGCTTTGCGAGCCCGTTGGCGGCGTTGGCGTATTTCTCGAACGGCACCTGATCGGCCGGGTCGGCGCCCATGGCGCGGCAGAGTTCGCTAACCCAATTGTAGACGTCGCGCGATTTGTCGAGGTCGCTGTGCACCGCGTCCTTGATCGACTGCATCTCGTTTTCCATCACGCAGCGGTAATTGCCGGTCAGCAGCATGCTCCACTTGGCGAGCGGCACGAAAACCGAGTCGTGCACCTTGAGCTTCACCGGCAGTTCGATCTCGCCCTGCCCGTCATCGTAACGGATCGCCTCGATATCCGCCTGCATCTGGCGCAGGATCGCGGTGTGTTCGTCGGATTCGAAGCGGGCCGCCTTGAAATTGGTCGGCAGGCTGACCTGCAGGACATTCGTCTTTTCCTCCGGCGGGCGGAAGGCCTGCGGGTCGGGGCTGCACAGGGTAATCATCTTGGGATCGAAGCTGTCCCAGACCGTGGGGTCGGTGTAGCACGGCTTCAGCATTTCCGTGTCGAGGCCGGGAATACGCGCCATGTAGGGCAGCGGCGGCATGTTCATGATCGACATCACGGGCACGCCGGACGTGGCCACCTTGTCCAGCAATTCGCGCACGCCGGGGGAGCGGTATTGCGGCTCCTGCATGGCGAGTGCGATCAGATCGTATTCGCTGGGATCGACATCGCCCGGACCGGCGGCGGAGATGTTGCCCGGCAGGTCGTTCGAATGGATTTCGACCAGCCCCTCGCGGCCGCGTACCGGCATGCGGACGATCTGGCCTTGCGAGTTGATCAAATCAGCCTCTTCGGGCAGGCAGATAAGCTTTGCCGAATGCCCCGCGAGCAGCATCTTGATCGCCAGCAGCGAGCCATACGAGGCGCCCATAATTAGTGTGTTGTAGGCCATCTTTCTTCTCCCTGATCCGATGGTTTTATTTTTTTCGAGCGGATCTGCTGTCCGCGTCTGTGAATTTACAAGATTTACAGATTTAACGGAAATGTGCGCGGATTATGTGCGCCGGGTCAAGCGCCGCGCCGGTCACTAATTGTTCAGTTACGGTTGCAGGGATATTGGAGCAGCGTGGCCGTCGTCCACCCCCACCCGGCCTCCCCCCGCAAGGAGACCTCTGCGAAATGGGTAGCAACTTTGTCGAAACGGTGATTCTTTAGAGTGATCGCTATGACGGAGGTCTTGATGGGTGAGAAGCGGGTTGGTGAGGGTGGCTTTGCGGATGCGTTTGTGGCGCCGGGTGCGGGTTCGAATAAACGTCTGGAGCGTATCGAAGGTCTTTTCGACTGGTCTCGCTTCGAGAAGCTCCTGAAGTCGGTTCGCTCGAAGAAGGGGCGCAGAGGGTATCCGGCGCTGTCGATGTACAAGGCGGTTTTGCTGCAGCAATGGTATGGTCTTTCCGACCCGGACCTGGAGGAGGCGTTGGGGGATCGTCTGTCGTTCCGACGGTTCTGCGGGTTCTCGTTGAGCGACGAGACACCGGACGAGACGACGTTCGTGCGCTTCCGGGCGGCGCTGGCAGAGAGGAAACTGACGGCGAAGCTTCTGGCGGAAACGAACCGGCAGTTGGAGCGTCACGGGCTGATGCTGAAGACGGGCACACTGATCGATGCCACCCTGATCGAGGCTTCGGTCAGCCGGCCGTCCGGTGTTTCCGGCGGGCGTTCGGCGCTCGATCCGGATGCCGATTGGACGCGGCGCGGGCGCACGGCCTATTTCGGGTACAAGGCGCATATCGCCGTCGATCAGGGCTCCGAATTGATCCGCGATGCGATGATGACGTCGGCCAAAACCTATGAGAGCGAAGTGGCCGACGCGCTGATCCAGGGCGACGAGCGGGCGGTCTATGCTGACAAAGCCTATGAGCACAAGGAGCGCCGCCGGCGCCTCAAGGCGAGGGGCATCAAGGACCGGATCATGCACCGCAGCCATAAGAACCAACCGGCGCTGCCGCACTGGCAACAGGTCCGCAACCGCCTGATCTCCCCGATCCGCGCTAATGTCGAGCGCCTGTTCGGAACTCTGAAGCGGTCTTACCGATACCGCCGGGCCCGATACAGGGGGATGCAGAAGAACCAGTCCCACCTTCATCTCCTGTGCATCGCCATGAACCTGAGACGTGCCGAAACTCTTATGCCCTGACACCGTCCCTTGCCGATCTCGTCAAGAGCGTCCCAAAACCCAACGCGAAAAACCGCCAAACCTATGCACCAACCTCCAAACCCAACGATTATCTCCGATCCTGAACCCGTTTCGCAGAGGTCTCCCGCAAGGGGGAGGGGAAATTATAGGTAGGTCGTAAGGTTATTCTCCTCCCCCTTGCGGGGGGAGGATTGAGGAGGGGGTGGACGGCGATGCCTTTCGCCATTCCACAAGAGCGTCTCAGAGGAACCCAAAACGCCGTCAGGCGTCGTCGATCACCAGCGCGTTCTTGAACCGGTCCTGATTGCCGACATAGAACTCGACGGTTTCCTCGATATAGGCAATATCGGCCGCCGTGGTTTCTCGCACGATCTTGCCGGGCGAGCCCATCACGATGGAGTTATCCGGGATCTGCTTGCCGTCGGGGATCAGTGCGTTCGAGCCGATGATGCAATTGTTCCCGACCGTGACGCCGTTCAGGACAACCGCGCCGATGCCGACCATCGAGTTGTCGCCGATGACGCAGCCATGCAGCATCGCCATGTGCCCGATCGTCGTATTGGCACCGACGGTGCACGGGAACCCGATGTCGGTGTGCAGAATGCAGCCATCCTGAATGTTCGAATTCTCGCCGACGGTAATCAGTTCGTTATCGCCGCGGATAACGGCGTTCCACCAGACGCTCGCATTCTTGTCGAGCCGGACCTTGCCGATCACGGCCGCCGTCGGCGCGATGAAATATTGGTCGCCGTCGGTACTGACGCGAACGCCTTCCAATGTGTACTTCATGAAACGTCCTTGCTTTAGGTTCTATCCATGGGCTGAACGGCCCGAACTCTCTTTAACTGTCATCCCGCACTTGATGCGGGATCCATGTCTATGCGAGGCGCGGCGTTTTGCATCGACATGGATCCCCGATCTGCGCGGCTATGCCGCTTGTCAGGGATGACACGTTGAGGGGCGAAAACGCGATTACGACAATTACGAATGCTGACTAACCAAACTTCGTGCCGACGCTGATACCACTGCTGGCGATAAAGTCCGCAGCCTTGAGTTTCTTGTCGCCTTCGGGACGCACGCGTTGCAGCACGATGGAGCCATCGCCGGCCGCGACCGTGACTCCGTTGTCGTCAATCGCAATCACCTCGCCCGCCGCTCCGGTGGCGCTCGATTTAACGCAATCGAAGACTTGCAGAACCTTGCCGTCATGCGTCGTCCACGCGCCGGGCTGCGGGTTCGCGCCCCGGATCAGCGCGGACACTTCATCGGCCGGCTTGCTCCAGTCGACTTGCACGTCGTCCTTGCGGCACCAGCTTTCGTAGGTCGACTTGGACTCGTCCTGATCGATCTTCGGCGCTTTCCCGTTGCGCACCAGATCGACGCTTTCGACCATCGCCTCGACCCCCATGGGAAAGAGACGGTCGAAATAGACGCTGCCAAGCGTGTCGGTGTCGGAAATTTCGGTTTCCTTCTGCAGCAGGATCGGCCCTTCGTCGAGACCGTTGTCCGGCCAGAAGATGCTGAGCCCGGTCTTCTTGGAACCCATGATGATCGGCCAGTTGATCGAGCTCGGCCCGCGATGCAGCGGCAGCAGCGACGGGTGATACTGGATCGTCCCCTTGGTCGGGATATACAGGAACTCTTCCGGCACGAACTTCGTGACATAGGCCATGACGCCGAGATCCGGCTTCAGCGCCTTGCATTCTTCCCATACGTCCGGGTCCTTGAACGTCTTGGGCTGATAGACCGGCAGGTCGTGCTCCAGCGCCAAGGTCTTGATCGAGTCGACCGGGCGGCCTTCCTTGTCCGGCGAGCAGTACACTGCAACGATGTCTTCGCCGCGTTCGATCAGCGCCTTCAACACGGCCTCGCCAAAGGCCTGCTGGCCATGAACGATAATTCTCATCCCTATCCCTTTCTTTATTCTGATCGCGTCAGGCTAAACGGCGCCAGCGCTCTTTGAAGCGGCGATATCGTCAGCGCTCAGCCCGATCTCCCGCAATATCTCGTCCGTATGTTCGCCCAGCAACGGCGAACGGGCAACGTCTGCCGGTGAATCCGATAGTTTGACCGGATTACCGACCGTCAGATACTTGCCGCGTTCCGGATGATCGACTTCGACGATCGTACCGGTATCCCGCAGGGACGGCTCCTCCGCCAGCTCCTTCATGCTGAGGATCGGACCGCACGGCACGTTGAGCGGATTGAGGATATCCATGACTTCGAACTTGTTCTTGGTCATGGTCCATTTCTCGATTTCATCGAACATTTGTTCCAGCCGGGGCAGTCGCGCCGCGGGCGTATTCCACTCCGGATCCTCGAGCCAATCCTCGTGGCCGATCGCCTTGGCAAGGCCGGCGAACGCGGCGGCCTGCGTAATGACATAGATGTAGGCGTCGGGATCGGTCTCCCACCCCTTGCACTTCACGATCCAGCCGGGCTGACCGCCGCCGGACGCATTGCCGGCGCGCGGCGCCGCTTCGCCGAACTCGCCGTTCGGGTATTGCGGATATTCGGTCAGCGGGCCATGCGCCAGCCGCTGCTGGTCGCGCAGCTTGACCCTGCAAAGGTTGAGCACGCCGTCCTGCATCGCGCAGGTCACGCGCTGTCCCTTCCCGGACACCGTGCGATGAAACAGCGCCGTCACGATGCCCAGCGCCAAATGCAATCCCGTTCCGGAGTCGCCAATCTGCGCGCCGGTCACCAGGGGCACGCTGCCAATTTCGCCGGTCGTCGAGGCGGACCCGCCGGTGCACTGCGCAACATTTTCATAGACCTTGCAGTCTTCATACGGGCCAGGACCGAAGCCCTTCACCGACGCGTAGATCATGCGCGGGTTGATTTCCTGAATGCGCTCCCAGGTGAAGCCCATCCGGTCGAGTGCGCCCGGCGCGAAATTCTCTACCATGACGTCGCAATGTTCGATCAGCTTGGTGAAGATCGCCTTGCCGTCGTCCGACTTGGTGTTGAGCGTGAGGCTACGCTTGTTGCCGTTCAACATGGTGAAATACAGGCTGTCCACGTCCGGAATATCCTGAAGCTGACCGCGTGTCGCGTCGCCGACGCCGGGACGTTCGACCTTAATGCAGTCCGCACCGAACCATGCCAACAATTGCGTGCAGGTCGGCCCCGACTGGACATGGGTCATGTCGAGAATTTTGACGCCTTCTAGGGCTTTGCTCATTATATCGTTCCCGTTCTTAGGAGTGAATTCGGTTCAGCGTGGCTATTTCTTCTGGGCCACAACGCGCTGCGGATTGAGATTGCCGATCCGGCCGCTTTCGGTCCCGGCCGCTTCGTCGATGACGGCATTCACCAAGGTCGGTTTGCCGGAATCCATGGCGGCATTTACGGCCTGGCTCAGCGCGTCGGGTGAGGTCGCGGTGACGCCCACCCCGCCGAACGCTTCGATCATCTTGTCGTAGCGCGAGTCCTTGACGAACACGGTCGTCGAGACGTCCGAACCGCCGGACGGGTTGACGCCCGTGCCCTGATAGATGCCGCCATTGTTGAAGACGACGACGCAGACCGGCAGGTCGTAGCGGCAGATCGTTTCGATCTCCATGCCGGAGAAACCGAAGGCGCTGTCGCCTTCAATGGCCAGCACCTGATTGCCGGTTTCCACCGCCGCCGCGATGGCCGTGCCCATGCCGACCCCCATGACGCCCCAGGTCCCGACATCGAGACGCTTGCGAGGCTTGTACATGTCGATGATGCTGCGCGCGAAATCGAGCGTGTTGGCGCCTTCATTGACCAGGATCGCGTCCGGCCGTTGCTTGATGATCGTGCGCAACGCGCCGAGCGCGCCCTGGTAATCCATCGGCACGTTGTTGTTCTGCAGCCGGGGCGCCATGCGGGCGACGTTGGTTTCAACTTTCTCCCGGATCGCGCCGGTCCAGTCGGAGGGCGGTGCGGACCAGCTATCGCCCATGCCGTCGAGCAGCGCCGCAACGCAGGACCCGATATCGCCGACCACCGGAGCCACGATTTCGACATTGCTGTCCATTTCCTTGGGTTCGATGTCGACCTGAATAAACTTCTTCGGCTTATCGCCCCAGGTCCTGCCCTTGCCGTGTGAAAGCAACCAATTCAATCGGGCGCCAATCAGCATCACGACATCGCTCTCCTTCAACGCGAGCGAGCGCGCCGCACCGGCGGATTGTTTGTGCGTGTCGGGCAACAGACCTTTGGCCATGCTCATCGGCAGATAAGGCACGCCGCTCTTTTCGACAAATTCGCGGATCGCATCATCCGCCTGCGCGTAGGCCGCCCCCTTACCGAGAATGATCAAGGGGCGCTCGGCGCCTTTCAGCACGTCGAGCGCGCGCGCGACAGACTCCGGCGCGGGAAGCTGGCGCGGGGCGGCGTCGATCACCTTGACCAGCGATTGTTCGCCGGCTGCTGCGTCCATGGTCTGCGCCAGGAGCTTCGCTGGAAAATCGAGATAGACGCCACCAGGGCGGCCGGACACGGCAGCGCGGATCGCCCGCGCGATGCCGATGCCGATATCTTCGGCATGCAGGACGCGGTAGGCGGCCTTGCACAGCGGCTTGGCGATGGCCAACTGGTCCATTTCCTCATAATCGCCCTGTTGCAGATCAATGATCTCGCGCTCGGACGACCCGCTGATCAAGATCATCGGAAAACAATTGGTCGTGGCGTGCGCCAGCGCCGTCAGCCCATTGAGGAACCCCGGCGCGGAGACGGTCATGCAGACGCCCGGCTTCTGCGTCAGGTAACCGGCAATCGCGGCGGCATAGCCTGCGTTTTGTTCGTGCCGGAACGACAAGACTCGCATGCCCGCGGCCTGCATGTAACGCCCCAAATCCGTGATCGGTATTCCGGGCACGTTATAGATTGTGTTGATGTCGTTGAGCTTGAGCGCGTCGATAACCAGATTGAAGCCATCCGTTAACGTCGCCTCTTCTGCCATTTCTTCCGCCATCTTCTTCTCCCTATCGCGCGTCTAGTCTAAGTAGTGCACGTTCTTTTCGACATGCACGGCGAGATCCAGCGTGTGCTGCCGCGCCAGTTTTTCTGCCAGTTCCGTGTTCCGCTGTTCCAGCGCTTCGATGATGTTCATGTGATCGATGATCGACCGGCTGACCCGGTCGTCCTCGGAAATCGTTTTCGCGCGGATCGCGCGCATATGGATAAAAAGATTGTCCGCCATATCGACCAGCAGATCGCACTTGCTCAGGCGAATGATCGCTTGATGAAAGCGGATGTTGTGGTCGGAATATTCGTCGATATTGGCCTGCGCCTGATCCCCTTCGAAGGTCGCGAACAACGTGCGCAGCGATGCGATCTCTTCATCGCTCGCATGCAGCGTGATCAGCCGCGCCGCCATGCTCTCCAGCGCCGCCCAGACGGTGATCATCTGCAGGACTTCGTGCTTCGGCTTGCGAACGACGAACACGCCCTTGCGCGGCGCGATCCGCACCAGCCCCTCCTGCTCGAGCCGCGCGATCGCTTCGCGGATCGGCGTGCGGCTGACACCAAGCTGCGCCGAAAGTTCGCGCTCGTCGAGCCGCGGTTCCTCCGGGTTGGCATAGATATCCATTTCCGTAATCGCCTGCTTCAGCGCGTCGTAGGTCCTGTCCTTAAGTGTCTGGACGTCCTCGATGGGCTGGACGATGGCGGCAACGCCGGGCATGGCCGGAAACTCGCGTTGGTTCTGGGGTGGAGACTCTGTGGTATACATTATGCCAATGAATTTACGGGGTGCAAGTGATTTTCTGCGGGACTAGCGATTTTCCTCCTCTTCTGTCGTCCTTGGCCCCCGACCCGAGGACGACAAGAAAAAATGGACGATGCTTCGGTCAAGCGGCCCTATCGCCCCTACCGCCGATACGGTCGCTGCGTGCGGAACAGCGCCAACCGGGCCTCATAATCCGGCAGCAACAAAACCTGTCCCCTTGCCCGCAACCGGGCGATTGCCGTTTCCTGCGCACGGACGGCATCGGCGAACCGGCCCGCTTCCGCGTAGGCGGCCGCGAGGGTGCCATGCAGCGCGGGAAAATCGACGAGCCGCAGGGCGCGCTGTGCCAGCCGCACCGCCGCGTCGCCATCGCGCAGCGCGGCCTCCGGTGCGGTCGCGAGCAACCAGGCTTTGTCGTTCAGGGCAAACGCGAAGTCCGGCTTGAGTCTTATGGCGCTGTCATAATCGCGCAGCGCCCGGTCCCAAAAGCCCTCTTCCTGATGGGCCTTGCCGCGATCGTGATAGGCGCTGGCGAAGCCCGGCATCAAGTCGATTGCCCGTCCGTAATCGGCGATTGCCCGGTCGCGCTGGCCCTTACCTAGATAGGCATTGCCGCGGTTATAGAGCGCTTCCGCCTGCTTTACCCGCACCAGCCGTCCCATTTCAATCAGCCTCGTGCAAGCCGATATGCGGCGATCCGAAGGCGTGCTGGCGGTGCTGCACCATTGCAGGTTCGCAGCGTGCTCCTCCGCGGGTGTCGGCGCGGTGGCGGACAATGCCGCCAAAAGAATGAGCGCTCGCATTCCCTCCTCTCACAACGGTGCGATCGCGTCAGCCCCTAAGCCGTCGCTTGATGACCGGATACAGGGGCAACAACAAAAGAACGATCGCGATGATCATGATCACGCTGGCGATCGGGCGCGTGAAGAAAATCGAAATCTCCCCGCCAGACATTAGCAGCGATTGCCGTAGCGCCGGCTCCGCCAGCGGCCCCAGGACGATTGCGAGCACGGCCGGCGCCAGCGGATAGTCCAGCTTCCGCATCAGATAGCCAACGACGCCGAAGATCAGCATCAGCCACACATCATGCATGTCGAGCGTGGGCACGAAGCCGCCGACGATGCAGAGAATGAAGATGATCGGGGCCAGGATCGTGAAGGGCAGTTTCAAGATCCAGATGAACCCGGGAATCAAGGCGATGTTCAACAGAAGCGAAACAAAATTTGCCGCATAAAGGCTGGCGATCAGCGCCCAAACGAATTCCTGCTGGTCGATGAACAGCATCGGCCCGGGCTCCAAGCCCCAGATCACGATGCCGCCGAGCAGGATCGCCGTCGTCGGCGAGCCCGGAATGCCGAGCGTCAGCATCGGTAGCATGGCACCCGTGCTGGCGGCGTTGTTGGCAGCTTCCGGCGCGACCACGCCATCGATATTGCCCTTGCCGAAGGTGTCCGGCGACTTCGACAGCTGCTTCGCGGTCCCATACGCCATAAGAGACCCCGGCGTGGCACCCGCCGCGGGCAAGATACCGACGAAAAAGCCGAGGAACGAGCCCATGATCATGCTCTTCCACGAGGAAATAAGGCTCCGTACGGAGTCGACCAGACTGCGGAAGCTCATCGTGGCCTGGCTGATCATGGCGTCGCCCTTGTTCGATTCGATCGTCCACAGCATTTCACAAATGCCATATATACCAATAGCCAAGACCAGAAAATTGATGCCATGCATGAAGCCAATAACATCACCGAAAATCAGACGCGGCTGACCGCTGATGATGTCGAGGCCCACCGCGCCGAAGACGAGGCCGATGAAGATCGAAAACAGGGTCTTTGGGATGTCGTCGCCGCCGAGGCCGACGAAGGTCGCGAAGGCGAGCAGCATCAGTGCGAATATCTCCGGTGCCCCGAAGACCAGCGCGAACTCCGCCAGCGGCGGCGCGAACAACGTAAATAAAATGACGGAGATCGTGCCCCCGACGAAGGACGCGGTCGCCGCAGCAATCAGGGCTTTGTCGGCCTTCCCCTGCAGGGCGAGCGGCCGGCCGTCGAACGTCGTCGCCACTGCGGTCGATGCGCCGGGGATGCCCAACATGATCGAACTAATCGCGCCGCCATACATGGCACCGTAATAGATCGCCGCGAGGAAAATAATGGCGCCGGTCGGCGGCACCAAAAAGGTAACCGGCAGCAGGATGGCGACGCCGTTCACCGATCCCAATCCCGGCATGGCGCCGATGAAAAGCCCGACAGCGCAGCCGATGATGATCAGCGCTAGATTTACGGGCTGGAACGCGACGGCGAAACCGTCAAACAAGAGCTGTATGACTTCCATCGGGACCCTAAAAAACGATCGCGTAGATCGGTTCGAACAGCGGTTCGGTATATCCCTTCGGCAGGCTCTTCAGCAGCGCCACTTCGAAGAACAGGAACGTCACGACCGGCGTCAGCACGGCGAAGAGTCCGGTCAGGGTCCAGGAATGCCGCCCCAGAAACCGCAGATAGAAAATAAGAAACAACGGGATGGCGCCATACGCACCGATAACATGAAACAGGCCGATGGTGACCGTCAGGGCGCCGGCATTAAGCGCGAAGAGTTTTACCGCGCGCCGATCCATAAAAGGTTCTTCGGACCGCGACGGCGGGCTTGCCCGGATAGCCCATCGAATGCCGATCCAGATACAGCAGACCAGCATCCCGGCGGACAACCAGAACGGCCAGAACCCGCCGCCCGGCCCTTCCCCTTCGGCCCAGCCGATGGGCAGCTCGGCGCTCTTCCACATCAGGTACAGGGAGAAGACCCCCATCACGACAGCCATGACTAGTTCTGCACGGCGCATGGCGCAGGCCTCCCCCCAATCCCGAAGCGTTAGACAGCGATGACAGGCGCTACTTGATTTCGCCCATCTTCGTCAGCATCGCCTTATGGATGGCCTTCTCGCGGGCCCAGTATGCCTTGAGGCGTTTCCCAGTGAGGAACCCGCCATACAGGCTTTTCTTCTGCATGTAGGTCTGCCACTCGTCGCTCGCATAGACGCGCGCGAAGACGCCACGATAGAACGACTCTGCTTCTTCGCTCATGCCCGGCGCGCCGACGACGCTGCGTTGCATGAAGTAGACGAAGTCCTTGCCGAGCTCCTTGAAGGTCGGTGCATCGCCGAACAGTTCGAGGCGTGCCGGTGTAAACGCCGCAATCGCGGCCGTCTTGCCTGCCTGATAGAAGCCAAGCTGCTCGGATGGATTGTTGACCGTCGAGTTGGCGTTGTTGCCCGCCAGTTCCTTGGCCACGCGGCCGCCGCCCTTGTAGGGCACATATTTCATCTTGAGGTCATAGGCGGTATTCAGGAAATCGGTCAGCAACTGGTCTTCCTGACCTTTGCCGGTACCGGCCATGATCCACTTGTCGCCCGCTTTTTTCGCTGCGGCGACGAAAGAGCCCACATCCGTGATGCCGCTATCCTTGTTGACCCACAACAGGAAGGTGTCTTCCGCCATGCGGGCGATCGGCGCGAACTTGGTGATATCGACGTTGATCGCAGGCTGGCGCATCGGCGTCGTGTAGAAGCTGTTCAGCGTCACCATGATCGTATGGTTCGGATCCTTCGCCGTATTCGCATAGACCAGCGCTTCGGCGCCGGAACCGCCGGGCTTGTTGATCGGCGTAAATGGCTTGGACGCGAGTTTGTGTTTCGCGATGATCGATTGAATGAGCCGGGCCAGCTTGTCGGCACCGCCCCCCTTGCCCGCCATGACGACGAATTCAACCGGCTTCTTCGGTTCCCACGCTGCCAGCGCAGAACCCGAATAGGCGATACTGCCGGCGCTCAGTGCGACGCCGAACCCGGCGCACGCCAGCACGGCTTTACGGAATGCTTTAGTTGCTTCCATTGTTTCCTCCCTTGAATTTCGCGTTTTATCAGCCGATTCTTTGCGATCGGCTCAATGCACTTTCACTCGGCCTACGGCCAAATTTTAAGTGTGTGGATGGTAATCCAGCCTTATTAAGAGTTGCAAGCGCGCACTGTTCGGTCACCAGGTTGTGAACAGGGCGTTTTTTCTACACGCAGCGGCGTTAACAATCGTTCCGGGGCACCACAAACCATGGCTTTTCCGAGTAGAGTCCATCCCGCATATTTGCTCATCGGTCTGGTCTGCTTTCTTGTTGCGCCAATACCGCTCGCCGCCGCCGACTACACGGTCACGCCCATCCTGCTGGACGACGAAAATCCCGACCGGGTCACGTTCGGCAAATTATCCTGGCGCGGCGGCGTTGCAATCACGGGTGGCGATGGCCGCTTCGGCGGATTGTCCGCCCTGCATATCAGTGCCAGTGGCGACAGGCTGCTGGCGATCAGTGATCGCGGCAACTGGCTGACCGCCATGCTGCGCTATCGCGATGGCGCGCTTTCCACTGTTGCCGATTTCAGGATAGCGCCCCTGCTCGACCATACCGGACAGCCGGTTACCGGCCGTCAAGCGGACTCGGAGTCCCTCGCCAGAACGGACGACAACGGATTCATCGTTTCCTTCGAGCGGCGGCACAGGCTGTGGCGCTATACCGGCACGCCCGATCCCACACGATCGACTCCGACTCCGCTGCGTACGCCGGAGGGGTTTCAAGATCTGCCAAGCAACGGCGGCATCGAAGCGCTGACCCGGCTGTGCGACGGCCGGCTCCTCGCTATCGCCGAGAAAAGCGTCGCCCGGCGGGATACGGTTGCGGCGTGGGTTCAGTCCGACACAGGCTGGCAAGAGCTGGCCTATCGAACCACCGCGGGTCTGCGTCCCACGGGTGCTGCGACGCTGCCGAATTGCGATGTCGTTGTCTCCGAACGCAGCTTCGGCATGCTCGCCGGGCTGGACATCCGGATATCTCAGATATCAGCTTCATCCATTAAGGCCGGCGCCGTCCTGGAACCCGAACCGCTTGCAAGCCTCTCCGACCTGCTGACGATTGATAATTTCGAAGGCATTGCCGCGCGTCGCAATGCGGCGGGCGATACGCTGATCTACCTGATCTCCGACGATAACTTCTCCGCCGTACAGCGCACCCTGTTGATGATGTTCGCCCTAGATTGATCTGTCGGTCGCTAGATCAGATCAGGGTTTGTTGGAATTGCTTTTGGCGATCCAGCAGCCGTGTGAATCTGATCTCAATTATTGATAGCGATCGGATTCGCAAGATCATCCGAACCCATATAATGAGTTCGTCTAAACTTGACCCGATCTAGCCCGCTGGCGAACAGAACACGCCGCGGCTGTTCAACTTGCGGCACAATTCTGCCGCCATCGATGCCGACACCGGCTTTGCATATAGCCGGAAGTAGGTTCCCTTGCCGTCGACATCGACACGGCGGATCGCGGGTTTCAGCCCGTCCAGCAAATCCGAATTGGCAGTCGCCAACGCCGTCCACCCCTCTTGCGCCGCTGGCTCGCTTCGATAGGACGCCAGATGCACGGTACTGATGGCAGCAAGTGCTGGCGGCGGTGGCGGCACATTTGCCACAGGTTTTGGCACCGCAGGCGGTGGCGGCACGCTTGGTGAAACCGCCGCCACAGGTTTTGCCGCCGCGGGAATTGGCGGCGGCGGCGGGACCGAGGGCACCGCCTTCCTTACCGTCGGCGGCGGCGGCACGGGAACCCGCTGCCGTGGCGGCACCAACCCTGGCCGGGCAACGGCACGGGGTCCAACCAACGGCGGCGCAACCCGCACTGTCCTCGCCTTCGGGACTGGTTTCTGAGGCGGCACGGCTTTTGGCACCGGCGGCGGCGGAACCGCTCGCCGCACTTTAGCCAAGGGTGCCGGCGTTGGCGGCGGCGGCGCAGCCCCTCGATCGGCAGTTTGCGCCATGCGTGGCTTGACCGGCCGTTGCGGCGGAAGCGGTGCGTCTCTGCCGCCGAACTTCGGTGCCGTCAGAACGACAGATGCCAGCGCCTGCTCTTCCGACGTGCCCGTCGGCGTATCGGGCTCTTGGGCAATCGCCGCGACTTCCGGATCTGGTTGCAATGGGGGAATTTGCACGAGAGCCGGTTTGGGGTTTTCCGTTGGCCGCACCGATGCGGTTTTGGATTTACCCGGGACAATCCCCGCAACGACCGTACCGTCCGCCCGCTCGAAGGAAAGGAGGTTCCGCACGAGATCGGGCTGTCCATCCGACTGCTTTACCCGGCGAACGACGTAATTGCCAACCTTCGGTGCGTAGTAATAGGTCAGTCTATTTTTTTGCCCGTGGCCGCACCGGACGACGAAGGTCTCAAAGGGCCCGCTTATGGTATCGACGGTTTTCCGCTCATCGACCCGGCACGTCCATTTGTGCTCCCAGCCGAACGGCGGGTGGTCCGATGTCGCAGTCACCCGGAAACTCGTGGTTGCCCCCACCCGCATAGGAAACAGCGAGCCTTCCTCGTCACGGATAAGGCGGCGCCCCGATCCCGTTGCGTGGTTTTGCCATTCGAGCGGCGGCAGGATCGGATTGACGTTGGTGATCCGGCGCGCGCGCGCATCGCTTCGCCAGGAAACGTGCTGTCCCTCGATCGCAACAACTTCCCATCGCTCGACCGGGTTATCGAACGTATAGCGATCGCCGATCCTGAGCTTGAAAGGCGCATCGCCGGCGGCGTCTTTCGTTTTCTCCTCGGTTGCTTTCTCGGATGAGGAAACCAAACCGGCAACCGTGTCATACCCAGGGATATCGCTACAGCCCGCAAGCGCCAGCAGCGTTCCCAAAAACACAGGTACCGCACGCAACCGGAAACCACAAAATCGGAGCATCATTGCCAACCGTCTTTTATACCAAAGAGCGTTGATAACCGGTCTCTATGAGTCACTATCAACGCTTCTTGGTACTATAACCCAATCCTTGTCCGTCCATGTCGGAAGTTTGCCCCAGAGCGGACGTTGGGATGCATCAGTCCAATGTCGCAATTCTAACCTACTGCGAACATGAACAAAAGAAAGCAGTGGCTCCCGGAGCCACTGCTTTCAATCTACCTCAACTATGCAACGTCGCGAGAGTTCCGATGCTACCAGGCGGTTTTTCTGGTCCGCCGCGCCATGCCTAAACCAAGCAAGCCAAGAGCAAAGACTGCGAGTGTAGAAGGTTCAGGAACCGATATCCCGTTGTCCGCGACCCTGTTGAGAAAAGCATCGTCTACCGAGATGCCGGGTCTAACATTGCCGCTGCCTGAAATACGAAATTCTATTGTGTGCAGGCCCCCCAGAACACTAAACTCAGAAGAGAATTCCTCTGTGTCTGTGGGCAGGGTACCGACCGGGAAGCTGTTGTCGGGAAAACGAACGTCGAAACCAATATTGTTCCCATCGACGAAGATCCCAAGATGCTCGTTGGAAATCGCACCATTGATGCCGAATTCGGCAGCATTGTCATTCCCCATGAAAAATCCGGTGTTATAGGTGCCCGCCGCTAAATCTATTGTCTGGCTCAATGATAAAAATTCTCCGAGGCTTGTTGCGACCACGGCAAACGCGGCTTGCGTACCGCCTCGAACATTAACGAAAGCGGGCTCGAAAGATGCACTCTCGCCTGGGATTGCCGATCCATCCACGCCGACGCCGCTACTGCCTCCCCCGATATCGCTAACGGTCCAACCGGTGAAATCTCCGGTTTCAAAGCCACCGTTAATAAACATAGCGTTCGCAGACGAAACTTCGGCGAGTAAAAATGCCCCGAATATGAAGGAACCAATACGCATCATTAACGTTCTAAATGTCATAAAATTTTTCCTCCCCCTGTCTCCCTGTCGGAAAATTTTACAATTTACCTCTAAAAAGGCGCCTTGAAAGTGTTTTATGCACTATTCATGCCATCTTAGAGTGCAAGAATAAGATATTGAAAAACACAATTCACAACATATGAGATCTTGGAACGCGCGAAAGTTCGCGTAAAACTGTCGGGATTCTTTACACTCAAACAAAAAAGTGCGGTTAGCCCCTCCGGTTATGAATACGCACGCTGACGGACTCTGTCTAATTGGCGCCGAGGCCGAGGGCTGCGGGTGTGAGCATGCCGGTGCGCCGGGCCAGCAGGTAGCCGGCGATCCGCGCGTCGAACTCCGCAGAGATCTGGTTGATCCGTGCGCTGAACACCTCGCGCTCCGCGTCCAGCACGTTCAGCGACGTTTCCTTGCCCGCTTCCCGCAACCGCTTCTTCGCGTTGAACACTTCGATCGCAAGGTTCACCGCGTTGTTCAGAAGATCCACGCGGCGACGCTCCGTCAGCAACCGGTCCCACGCCACACGCACGTCTTCCTCGACGCGCCGTGTCGCAAAATTGTAGCTGTCCTTCCGCGCCGCCAACGTCCGAGACGCGCTCTCAACCCGCGCGCGCGTCCGAAACCCGCTGAAAAATTCCCAACGCGCCCGCACCAGAAGCGACTGCTCGCGCTCGATGCCCCGCGTCGTCGACACATTGTCCTCGTAGTCCAGCGATCCCACCAGATCCACCGACGGGTAATAGTCCGCCCGCGCAATCCAGCGCTGCTCGCGCGCGATGTCCGCCTGAAACCGCGTCTGACGCAACGCCGGGTGATACTGCACCGCCGTCGCGATCGCGCCGTCCAGGTCCGATGGCACCACACCCTCCGGCGGCACCCCTTCCTCAAGGCTCGAAACCTCCGGCAGGTGGCCGAACAGTTGCTTGTAGCGCGCCAAGGCTTCCTGCAGCCGGCCCTCGAACGCCACCCGCTGTTCCTTCGCAACCTGCAGCCGAGACTTCGCCTGCAGCACGTCGACCGCGATGCCCGAACCGCGCTGAACCCGCTCGTCCTCCAAACGCAACTGCGTGCGGATCGTACTCTCCGTGTTCTGCGCCACCGCGATCAGGCGTACGTTCCGCAACACGTCCAGATACTGGTTCAAGCCCTGGAACAGCAATTCCTGGCGCGTGTTCTCCAGGCTCATCTGCTGCTCGATATGGCCCAGTTCCGCCGCGTTGATCCCCGCCTCGTCCCGAAAGCCGTTGAACAGGTTCTGCGTCGCCGTCAGGGTCAGCTTGTCGCGCCGCATGCTGAACGCCCCCTGACCCGCCTGACGCCGCGCCGGATCGTCCGTCCGTTCCGCCCCGCTGTCCCCCGACAGCTCGAAGCGCGGCAGATACGCCGAACGCGCTTCCTCGATCCGCGCCCGCGCCGCAGACGCCTCGTTGCGCGCACGCCGAAGATCCGGATGCTCCCGAAGCAGCAAATCCAATTCCGAACGAAGCGGCTCGCTCAACGCCGGGCCAACCGGCATCAAACCAAACAATACAAAAACCGCTACCGCAAAAAACGGCAATAAACGCAACTGAAGTCCCCCGCTCAAGATACCTGCCAGCAACCCAGCGACTCTTTCACGCCCCAAAATATGAGATGACTACTAATATTACCGAGTCTCGCGGTCAATTGTGTATTTTTTTACGGCGCGCCGCATCGCACAACATTGCAAATTCCAATGTTCGGCATCAACGCTCCCGAAACGCCTCGTTCCGCAGCTTCAATACCGGTTTAATGAAGTAGTTCAACACGGAACGCGTACCGGTATGGATATCGACGGTCGCCTGCATACCCGGCGTTATCGGCAGCAAGCCTTGCTGATCCCCAAGGTAGGTCTTACTGGTCCGCACGACGACCTGATAATAAGGCGCCCCATTCGGGTCGGTATTGGTACTCGCCCCGATTCGATCAACGACGCCGTCGAGACTCCCGTAACGAACGAAGTCATAGGTGGAGATTTTCACCACCGCGCGCTGCCCCTCCTGAACGTAGCCGCGGTCGACCGGATTCAGTTGCGCCTCGATGACCAGACGGTCGCTCACCGGCACGATCTCCATAATCGGCTCGCCCGGTTTCACGACGCCGCCGATCGTATGGTAGCGCATGTTCTTGACCACCCCGTCGATCGGACTGCGGATGACCGCGCGACGAACCTGGTCCGAGGCGCGAGTGAGAAGCTCGTTCACACGGGCGATTTGAAGTTCGATGGCGGCCTCGTTCTCGA
Source organism: Alphaproteobacteria bacterium (assembly GCA_012103325.1). Taxonomy (GTDB): domain Bacteria; phylum Pseudomonadota; class Alphaproteobacteria; order UBA8366. The sequence goes on along the minus strand of WLWY01000005.1, from coordinate 320,432 downwards.
TTGAACGGCGGTTCGTGCGCTCCTTTTCCTCTTCATATCGCGCCCGCGCCTCGGCAAGCGATGCTTTCGCCCGAGGAATAGATTGTTTCAGCACCTCCGCCTCGCCGGAAAGCTTTTCGACTTCGCCTTTCAGGACGAGATGCTCCATACGCGGTGTCAAGCCTTCCGAAAGCAAACTCGCCGACATCTGGAGACGTTGCCGAGACAGTGCGACATCGGCCAGAACCGCCTTGCGCTGCGCGGCGAGCTGCTTCACTTCCAGCTCGCTTTGCGTAATCTGTTTGTCCAGCACCGAGAGCGATGTCTTCAGTTCGCGTTTCCAGGCTTCGTAGGATTGCCACTCAGTGCGCAGCAACCCCGGCCGCCGCTCGGCAGCCTCCTCCGGAAATTTCGGCTCTTGATTTGCGATCTGCGCGCTCAACCGGGCTTTGCGCAGCAGCAGACCATCCAATTGCACGATCAGCTCCTCGCGATTGGTCCCGGCGCCGGCGAGATCGAGCTGCGCCAAGACCTGCCCGCTTTTCACTCGCGTGCCTTCGGCGACCTCCAGCCGTTCGATGATGCCGCCCTCGAAATGCTGCACGACCTTCATCTGACTCTGGGGAACCACCTCCCCCATCGCTACGGAAACTTCGTCGAGCTTGGCGAACGTGGCCCATATGAGCAGGCTGCCCAACAGGACGCAAATCAGCAGCGCCGAAACGCGGAATGACGGCACGCGGCGGCTGGCAACGAGATCGTCGAGGCGGCTCATGCGGGCTTACCTTCCTGAACCGGAACCGGCTTGGGCCCGGGTTGCAGTTTAGCCAGAACCTGACCGGCGGGACCGGCCATGACGACCCGGCCCTTTTCGAGCACCAGGATGGAGTCGCACGAGGCGAGAAGAACCGGACTGTGCGTTACGACCATCGCGGTGTTGTCGCGCGAATATTCACGCAGCGTTTCCGCCAATCCCTGCTCCGCTTCCCGGTCCAGATTGCTCGATGGCTCATCCAGCAGCAGGACCGGCGGCTGGCTCATGAAGGCGCGTGCGATGGCAATACGCTGGCGCTGGCCGGTCGAGAGTCCGTGGCCGCCTTCGGTAAGCTGGGTATCGTACCCGTCCGGCAGATCGACGATATACTGATGCGCCTTCGCCTGCTCGGCGGCGGCGACAACCGCCGCATCTTCCGCGTCGGGATGCGCAATGGCGATGTTCTCGCGGACGGTTCCTGCGAACAGCGTGCATTCCTGTGGCAAATAGCCGATCCAGTCGGCGAGTTGCCGTTGCGTGAACTGAGAGATATCGGCGTCGTCCAGCAAGACCCGGCCGCTTGCCGGCGCATAGATCCCCCGGATCAGCTTGAGCAGGGTCGTCTTGCCCGAACCGTTGGCGCCGATAATGCCGTGCAGCCCGCCGGGTCCAATCTTGCCGTCGATTCCGTCAATGATTGGGTTCCCTTCCGCCTTGTACTGAAAGACCAGCTTTTCGATATGCACGGAACCTTTCGGCCGCGGCAGTTCGATACCGGCTTCCGTTCGCTCCGAAGCCATCGCGAAAACTTCGTCCAACCGCTTCGCCGATTCCCGGAACTGCATGAACATGCGCCATTGCGATACGAGCTGGCTCATCGGACCGACCAGCCGCGCGCTCAGCATGTTGGCTGCGATCAGGGAGCCGATCGTCATCTGCTGCTCAAGGATTGCCAGCGCGCCGACCGTCGTCACGATGACCGTCGTGCTCATGGTCATGATGTAGCCGAGATTGTGATAGCCGTCGCCGGCCTCGCCGCGCTGCTGCGCGACCTCGATGGCCTGCGCATGGCGGTCTTCCCAGCGCGGGCCGACCGTTTCGCCCAGGGCCAGCGACTTCACGGTCGCGCGGCCGGCGATCAGCTCGCTCAGCAGGCCTTCGCGGTTCATGGTCGATTCGCGCTCGTCGGATGCGGCGCGCCGCATGACCTTGCCCGACCGCCACGCCAGGATCATGAACAGTGGCACGAAAACCAAGAGGACCCAGGCGACCGGCGGTGCGATAATCAGGACCACGAAGAAAAACAGCACGGCGAACGGCAAATCCAGCATCAGCGCCGCCGACGGCCCGGAGACGGCGTTGCGAATTGCATCGACATCGCGGAAGACCGACTGCCAGAAGGTCGTTGGCCGCGATTCCAGCATCCGCAACGGCAGCGATACGACTTTATTGTAAAGCGCCCTGCCGACCGCGGCGTCGACCCGCAATGCGACGCCCTGAAACACCCGGCTGCGCGCCTGGCGCAGGATAAAGTCGAAGCCGATGACGATCCCCATCCCGATGACCAGACCCTGCAAGGTCGTCATGCCGGACTGGAAAACCACCCGGTCATATACCTGCAGGACGAAAACGGGGATCGACAGCACCAATATGTTTATGAACAGCGATATCAGGATGAGATCGCGAAACGCGCCGCGGCTCTCATGCAGCGCATAGCGCAGCCAGCCTTTACCGTCCTCATTCATTACAGTTGGTCTCCCATGGGGCTTCCTATCCCTTGGAGGGTATATTTATGGTTAAAATCATTACACTGGACGATTTTGTTTGTCATTCCTACTTCATTTAGGGGATGTTTCTAGGCCTTTTATTAGTATTGTGTTAAAATACGCGCATGGGGCGCTAGAGTATAGGTTGGACTTCCGGACAAACCGGAGCCGTTCGGCACAGGGATTACGGGATGGCGCTTCTTAGATCTGATATGCGTGGTGAAGTGCTTGATTCTTCGGCATCCGCTGAAAACTCGGGTGCCGCAGTCGTTGAAGCGACGTCGGGTGGGACGGTCGTTCTGCCGAGCGGCGCGTTTCTGTCGGATGCCAGCTACCTTCAGCAAGGCGACGATCTGGTTCTGATTGGACCGGACGGCACGACGTTTGTCGTGCGCGACTATTTCCTGCTCGATAATCCCCCCGATCTGGTGACGCCGGAAGGTGGCGTCATGACCGCGGCGCTGGTGCAGTCGTTCACGCCGCCCGAAGCAGCGGGCCAATATGCGCAGGCGGGCCCACAGCTGGCGCAGGCGGCACAGCCGATCGGTCAGGTCCGGGATCTGGCGGGCCAGGCCTTCGCGATCCGCGCGGACGGGTTGCGGGTCGCGCTGAACTCGGGCGATCCAGTATTTCAGGGCGATGTGATCGAGACCAGCGACGATGGCGCGGTCGGCCTGCTGTTCGTCGACGAGACGACGTTCGCCTTGGGCAATTCGGCGCGTCTGGCACTGGACGAGATGGTGTACAACCCGTCGACGCAGCAGGGCCAGTCGTCGTTTTCGATCCTTAAGGGCGTATTCGTGTTCGTCAGCGGCCAGATCGCGCAGACCGACAACACGCAGATGACGGTGACGACACCGGTTGCAACCATCGGCATCCGCGGCACGAAGGTCGCGGGCGACGTCAAGCCGGCGGGCGAAGAATCGAAGTTCACGGTTGTCGACGGCGAGGTCGCGATCATCACCCAGGGCGGCACGGTCCTGATGAGCGAGCAGTACGCCACCACCCGGGTCACCAGCTTCCAGGCCCCACCGAGCGACCCCGTAATTCTTACACAAAATCAGATGGAAGCAAACTACGGATCGGTCGGTGAGATTGGCGGCGGCTTCGGCTCGCCGGGCGACATTTCCCCGGAAGCCGGCGGCGGTGTCGTAGGTGGCGACGATGTGGTCAGCGTGACTAAAGGGCCGCTGAGCAGAGAGGGCGGCGAATCGGATGAGGATGAAGATCCGCCGAGCCTTGGCGAAGAGGTTGCGCAGGAGGAACCGGAGGCGACTACAGAAAGCGATGACGATCCCCCTGTAACCCCGTCCGTTAAGGATGAAGATGATCCTCCCGTCGTAGGCGAGGGTGAAGGCGAAGGCGAAGGCGAAGGCGAAGCCTTTAACCCCTTCGATTTCAGCAACGCTACCGAATCCGTAAACGAAGTCGGCAGCGAAGGCGCGGATGTCATGGTCGGCACCATCTTCAACGACACGCTCGACGGCAACGACGTCATCACCGGCGGCGACGGCGACGACACGATATTCGGTGGTCTTGGCGACGATATCCTGATCGCTGCGAACGGGCTGGGAGACGACACCTACGATGGCGGAGAAGGCTTCGACACCGCCGTCTTCTCCAGCGCTGTCAACAGCGTCACGATCAATCTCTCCGACGGTTTCGCGAACGGCAGCGCGGAAGTCGGCTCAGATCTTCTCTTCAACATTGAAGGGATCGTCGGCGGCGCGGGCAACGACACGATCAACGGCGACAATAATACCAATATCCTGAGCGGCCGCGGCGGTAACGATATTATCTTCGGCAACGGCGAAGGCGACCTCCTGTCGGGCAATGACGGCGACGATACGCTGGATGGCGGCAGCGGCGCCGACAATCTGTTCGGCGATGCAGGAAATGACACGCTGGATGGCGGTGGCGGCAACGACAACGTTTTCGGCGGTGCCGGCAACGATACGATCGTCGCGAGCAACGACGAAGCGGCGGGTGATTTCTTCGATGGCGGTGCCGGAATCGACACGCTGGACTATTCCAGCGAGACGGACGCTTTATCAGTCAATCTGGCTATCGGCCAATCCATCCTTAGCTTTGAGTCGGACGGTGATTCTTTCATCAATATCGAAAACGTCCGGGGCGGCACGGGCAGCGACTTCATCACCGGCGACGGCGGCCCAAATACGTTCTTCGGCAGCACGGGCAACGACACGATTGACGGCGACGGCGGCGTCGACGTTCTGACCTACGACATCGCCGGCCTCTTTATCGATTTCAACGCGGGCACCGTCAGCGGCGCCGGCTTCCTCGATTTTTTCGAAAATATCGAAAAGGTCAACGTCACTGTTGGTACCGTCAATGTTCGGGGCAGCGACGTCGTCGACGAAACTTTCGGAGGTAGTGCTGGCGACGACACGATCGATGGCGGCGGCGGCAACGACACGATCTCAGGTAACGCCGGCAACGATATCCTCATCGGCGGCGCCGGCAACGATATCCTCCTCGGCGGCGACGGCGACGATACGATCGTCTTCGACGCCGCGGACTCGAATGTCGACGGGGGCGCCGGAATCGACACGCTGCTCGACCTTACGGGGGGAAGCGTCATCGATCTGACCTTCGAAACCACATCGACGACCGGTTTCGAACGAATCGATTTAGCGTCCAACGCCAATTCGGTCATCGTCGAGGCCGACGACATTCTGAATACCACCGAAGGCGGTACGCTGGCAGTCTTCGGCAACGATACCAATTCGATTATCTCCTCGACCCCCTGGGCCCTTGGCGGCGTGGCCGTTGTCGACGATGTCGCTGTCACGCGATTCGATTTCGGCGGCGCGACACTTTTCATCGACGATCAGATTAACTTCACCCCAGCCGTGGCCGATCCAAGCTTCGTCGGCGACGGCGATGCCAACCTGTGGTCCGAGCCCGGGAACTGGAACACGGGTCTTCAGCCCTCCGATGGCGACACGGTGGAACTCAACAGCGGCGGCAACGTCAATTACGACGCCGATGCGGGCGATACGACGCTCACCTCGTTCTTTGGCAACGACGATCTATTCGTTACCGGCGGCACGCTCACAGTCACCGATACAATAACAATCTATGACGGCGCGGTAGAGCTGCAAGGCGGCGGCTTCGGCGGTCCCGGCGCGATTCTCCTCAACGACGACTTCATCATAGATCCGGGCGTTACGGTCGATATCGTTGGCTCGGGCGGTATTACCGCATCAGGGGATACGACGCTCGGCGGCACCATAAACTTGGCCAACAACCTCACCGTCTCCGGCGCAACAGACTTTCTCGACGGCCTTACGGTTTTTAATACCGGCGGCAGCATGTTCACCCTCGCCGGCGCTGGTGTCGACGTGCAGGATGCGACTGTCCAGATAGGAACGTCGTTTGCGAATGAGGGTGTAACGGACGTTATCAGATCGAATTTGACGATTGACGGTTCGGTGGTGAACATCGCCAACGGCGAAATCCTCGTCGATGTCGCCGGCGGCGCGGCCAGCAGTTTGTTCGTCAATGGCGGATTGACGAATGATGACTTTATGGAATTCGATTCGTCGGGCGGCGCGGAAGGCGGGTTTACCCAGTTCTCCGTGACGGGCGGTCAGCTGGTCAATTCGGTGGGCGCGGAAATACAATTCTTCAGCGACGCTTTCGGGACCAATGAAGTCAACGCGTCTCTCTTCAACTTCGGAACCGTCCAGGTCAACGGCGCCGGAACCACCGCGTTTATCGACGATAGCGCCCAAACCAATGTCGGCCTTTTCGATATCAACGGCGACACCGAAATCGACCTTGTCGAAGGAAATTCCTTTAATACGGCCGATGGTACGGTGGACGTGCTTGGCGATTCCACCCTGACCATATCGAACGGCTCGTTCGTCGTCGGCGAAAACACGCAACTACTTGGTTTCGGCGGAATACGCATCGGTTCGAGTTCGTCTTTTGACGCTGAGACGGGCGAAGTGTTCGATCTCGACAGCGGGACCACGGAAATAGAACTCGACAACAATGCCAATATCGGTGGCGACGGAACGTTCACGAACTCCGGCTTCTCCGACATAATCGGCATCGATATATCGGTCGACGTCGATACGTTCGTCAATCTGGCAGACGGCACGCTGCAATTCGCGGATAGCATTTTCACCGTTGACAACACCAACTTCACAAACGACGCGGATGGCACCATCCAGCTGGATTCGACGCCCGGCGTCGTCGACGGTACGTTCAATACGGACTTGGTCAACAATGGTGTTCTGAACCTGACCAGCGACGGGGTTGCGGCATCCATACTCAGACTGGGCTCAGAAGATAGGCTGGAGATCGGTGCAACCGGGACGCTGCTTGTCGACGGCTTGGTCGCGGCCAATCATTCTGTCCTGGGCGATGTTCTGAATAATGGAACCGTCTCCATCGCCGACGGTACGGGCGCGTTTGGCGATGGCGTCTTCACAAACAATGCGGTCATCGACATCGCAACCGGTGGCCGGTTTATCGCCGGGCAGAGCTTTGCCCTCAATTTTGACAACACGGGCACCGGCGCCGTCAATGTGAATGGCGGCATCCTGACGCTCGGCCTCGCCGGGAGCACGTTTACCAATGACGGGCAGCTCAATATGGGCACCGGTCAGCTGCAAATCGCCAATACAAGCCATTTCATTCAGAACACCGACCTTACCGTGGGCAACGGCGCCACCGCCACAGTCGGCTTACTCGGGACAGGCGGAACGCTGGATGGAACGGGCACGCTGACGATCGAAAGCGGCGGGGTGGTTACGCTTGGCGGTGGTGGCATCCTCGACCTCGAATTCGTGAATTCGGGCAGCATTATCCTCAACACCGCCAACACCAACGTTATCGATCTCTCGGGAGGCACGGGCGAAATCGCCTCCGGCGGTGTCATCAACAGCAACGTCGATGCCACAATCGACTTGGTCGGCGGTGGGGTCCTTACCAACACCAGCGGTGGCACTATCAATATCAACGACGGCTCCACGCTCACCGCCGAGAACGGCGTCGTGACGAACAGCCTCGGCGGCATCATCACTGTGAGTAACGATGGTGGAATCAATCTCGATTCCGCGACGTTATTTAACTCCGGCAACCTTAACCTCGGCACGGGAGCCGGCCCGACGACGATCACAACCGCAAACGGTGGCATCCTACAAAACGAGGCCTCTGGCGTCGTGACCAGCGTCGCAGGTTCGGCGGTTGTCTTTGAAATCGACGCCGGAAATGTGGACAACATAAACCTCGGCAACATGGTGTTCGATGACGACGTGACCTTCCGGTTCCTAGGGTCCGATTCAATTTTTACGAATCAGGGCACGATCGATATCAACAATGCTGGCCCTAATGCCTTCACGCTCGACGGTCCCGTGGCGCAAGGCGGCACATTCTCCAACCTTGGGGTCATTAATATTGATGACCTGGAAGGATCGATAAATAATATCGATCAGGTTATTTTTGACGGAGCTGCAATCAATTTTGGTAGCTCACCAGGATCGCTGACGATAACAGGCGACTACATGCGCGGCGACGCGGCAGTCATGGAATTCGAGTTGGGCGGCCTCGCGGCCGGCATTCACGACGGCTTCGATCAGCTTACCGTCAACGGCACCATGGCGGCCGGCGGTACGCTGAACGTGGTCGAGTTCGGCGATTTCGACGTCGGGGTCGGCGACAGCTTCGCCATCGTTCAGGCGGGCACCATTGTCGGGAGCTCGGATGAAATCAGCGGCCTCGATGTTGGCGGCGGCGTCGTGCTGGATGCGACGCAATCCTCGTCCGCGATTACGCTGACCGGTCGTGCCGTGACGCATCAGGGCGACGGCGGCGACAATATGCTCACCGGCGGCATAGGCGACGATGTGGTGTCGGCAGGCGATGGCAACGATGTGTTCACCGGCAATGGCGGCGCGGACCTTGTCCATACCGGAGACGGCGACGATGTGTTCGTTGCCGCCGATACAAGCTTTGGCCGGTTCGACGGCGGCAGCGGCACCGATCTTCTATCCTTCGACGGCGGCGGTCAGACGTTCGACCTGACCACCCTACGCGGCGACCAGTTGAGCGGTATCGAGCGAATCGATTTCAGCGGGTTCGGCGACAACACGCTGACCCTCGACACCGATATGGCCTTCGCGGCAACCGGCAATGAGAATACGCTGACGGGTGAAGCGCACAGCTTGGTCATCGACGGCGATAGTGGCGATACGCTCAACGCCATCGGCGATTGGAGTAACACCGGTACGGTCACGATCGACGGCAACGGCTACTCCGTCTATCAAAACAGCGCCAACGACGCGCAGATTTTCGTGGACGACGATATAGCCGTATCCGCCGCCTGACGATTGCCGCTAAACTACGGGACGAAACGTCACCACCGTCCGTGAGAAACGCTTGAACACAATTGGCCCTCAGGCCTCCCAGGATACGCTGCAGGCGCCGTTCGACGTCGCCGTGATCATCCCAACCGTGCTGCGCGATACGTTGATGCGCGCCGTCCGATCGGTCTTCACCCAGGAATGGCCCGGCCGCGTCCAGATACTGATCGGCGTCGATGTTGCGCAAGGCGACCGCGACATGCTGCGTCAGCTCGGTGCGGAATGCCCGGACCGGATGGCGCTTACGATCTTCGATCCAGGCTATTCGACCGCGCAGGTGCATGGCGGGATCTATCACAACGCCTTTAGCGGTTCGCTGCGCACCGTTTTGAGCTATGCCGCGAACAGCCGCCGGCTCGCCTATCTCGACGACGACAATTGGTGGGCGCCGCATCATCTTTCCGACCTGCTGCTGGCCATCGACGGATTCGACTGGGCGTTCAGCCACCGATGGTATGTGGATGCCGGGACGCAGGAGCCGTTCTGCGTCGACGATTTTGAATCGGTCGGTCCCGGCCGCGGTATCTACGCCGAGAAGCTCGGCGGTTTCGTCGATGCGAACTGCCTGATGATCGACAAGACGAAGTGCCACTGGGCGCTGCCGAACTGGTCGATCCCGATGCTGCCGGACGGCAGCGGCGAGGACCGGAACGTCTTCAGCGCGCTGGTGAAACAGCACGCCGTCGCCTGGACGAGGCGGCCCAGCGTCTATTACGTCATCAACCCCGACTCCGGCGTGCAGCCGATCCGCGAGAAGATATTCGCCGAACGGGGCTACACGCTAACCAAGCCGCAGCGCGCCAAATCCGCCACCTTCACGCACCAGAACGAACGCATCAACGAATACCTGCTATCGAACCTGACGCGGAAGCTGCACCTCGGCGCGGGAACGAACATCCTGCCGGGCTGGCTCAACACGGATATCGCACCGCATAGCCGGGACGTGCTGGCGCTCGACCTCACAAGGCCCCTGCCCTTCGAGGACGAGACATTCGACTATGTCGCCAGCGAGCATTTCATCGAGCACATGAACCTATCGGATGGCATCCGGCTGCTCGGCGAATGTTTCCGCATCATGAAACCGGGCGCCAGGCTGCGGCTGGCGACACCCGATATCACCCGCCTCCTCGCCCTGTACGCCGCCGAGCCGACAGAGCTGCAAAAACGATATGTCGACTGGGTTACCAAGACTTTCATCGGTGGGGCTTCGGGCTATAACCCGACGCTGATCCTCAACAATATGTTCTACAATTGGGGACACCGTTTCATCTACGACCAGAACCTGCTCGCGGCAATCCTGAGCAAGATCGGATTCGCCGATCTCGCCGTTAATGCCGTCGGCGAGAGCCCGGACCCGAACCTGGCGAACATCGAAAAGCACGGCCACATTGTCGGCGCACCGGACATGAATGCCTACGAGACGATGGCGATGAAAGGCCGCAAGCCGTAACTTTCCGCCGGGGGTTATCAATCCGTTTACGTTTATCCGGCTCTATTAGTGTGATACTTTAACCATGTTCGGCGCCAGGGTGGGCGCGAAGAGCGGCGAGGCGCGAAACGGCAATGACAGCGACAGCCCATGCTCGCGAAGATGTTGGACGCTCCGGTATCGGCGCTAGAATCGCCGACTTCGGACGCAGCCTCAAAGATCAGTTCTTTCGCAGCGGCGGCAGCAAAGGGCCGTGGTGGAAGCTCCGTGTGTCGACGATTATTGCATTATCAGTCCTTGTTCTTGGCATCAGCGGACGCGTGTTTGACGTCGGCTGGGTCGAGTTAGCGCGCGTCAAAACATTCGATCTGTACCAGCGGCTGGCGCCGCGGCCGCCTGAGAATTATGGCGTTGGCATCGTCGATATCGACGAAAAAAGCCTGCTCGAAATCGGTCAATGGCCGTGGCCGCGCACCGTCATCGCAGATCTGATCAACCGCCTGGCCGACGGCAAGGCCGCTGTGGTCGGGTTTGACGCCGTCTTTCCGGAATACGACCGGATGTCACCGAATCTGGTTGCTTCGGCAATCCGTGGCGCGGACAAACAGACGATCGCTTCATTAAATAAACTGCCGCGCAACGAAGATGTCATGGCAGCGGCGATGAAGCGGATCCCTACCGTCGTCGGACAAGTCGGTCTTTTTTCCCAGCTGCCGGAAGGCCGGAACCCACCGACGGTAAAGTCATCGGTTAAGGGGTTGTTTGGGGGAGACCCGCGTGACTTCCTCTTCGAATATGTTGCCTATATGGGCAATGTTCAGGAGCTGGAGGATGCCGCTTCCGGACATGGCTTCTTCACGGTCTGGGACGAAGAAGACGGCGTCGTACGGCGGGTGCCGCTGGTCGCCCGCATCGGCAAGGATATCAGGCCGGCACTGACCGTCGAAATGCTCCGCGCCGCATTCCGCGGGAATATGGTTTTCACCAAACGGGACGCGGCCGGTCTTTCGCATATCGGGCTTCAAACGCGGCAGGGCAATTTTGAAATTCCGACGGACAGCCATGGCCGGATCTGGGTGCATTTCGCAAAACCGGATGCCTACAACTCCCAGGACAATTCGGGCCGTTTGTATGTTTCCGCTACCGACATCATTAACAAGCGGGTCCCGCCCGAGAAACTGGCGGGGCGGTTGTTCGTCGTCGGAACCTCGGCTGTCGGCTTATTGGATATTCGAGCGACCCCCATCGCCGGACGCCTTCCCGGTGTCGAAGTCCATGCCAATATTCTGGAAACGATCCTTGCCGCAAACACGCATAAAGGCCAAAAGGCGCAGGCGATTGTCGAGAAAATCAAGGCCGATGCCAAAGCGGACGGCACCAAGCTGACACCGCAAATGCTGGCGCAGGCCGCGAACGCCGAGATCTCCAAAATTAGGGACGAAGAGTTTTATCTGAAGTACCCGAACTATGCGAACAGCGTCGAGTTGGCGATGATCCTGTTCGCCGGCTTGTTCATGACAATCATGATTCCACGTCTCGGGCCGATGCTAACTTTGAGCGGTATCGCCATCGCTGGCGGCGTGCTTGTCGGGCTGAGCTGGTATCTGTATCGCGAGCACCTCTTGCTGATCGACGTCACCTATCCCGGCATCGTAACCATAGCGCTCTATTCCGTCCTGACTTTCGCCAATTACACCCGTGAGGCGGCGGAGAAGAAAATGGTGCGGGGCGCTTTCGCGCAGTATCTGTCGCCAGCACTGGTCGAACAACTCGCCGACGATCCGGACAAGCTGCAGCTCGGCGGCGAGACCAAGGAGATGACATTCCTGTTCTGCGACGTACGTGGCTTCACAGCAATTTCCGAAACGTTCAAGTCCAATCCCTATGGACTGACCACTCTTATCAACCGGCTTCTCACGCCGCTGACCGACGCCATCCTCGCCCGCAAGGGAACGATCGACAAATATATGGGCGATTGCATTATGGCGTTCTGGAACGCGCCGATCGACGATGAACAACATGCAATCAACGCCTGCGAATCCGCATTGAAAATGTTCGACGCGCTCGATGTCCTGAACGAAGAGCGTCGTCTCGAGGCGGAAGAGGAAGGCATCGAGTTCATGCCGCTCAATGTCGGCGCCGGCATCAATACGGGTGAATGTGTGGTCGGCAATATGGGGTCGGAGCAACGGTTCGATTACTCGGTGCTGGGCGATCCGGTCAATCTCGCAGCGCGGTTGGAGAGCCAGTCGAAAAACTACGGCATGAAAATCGTGTTGGGTCCCAAAACGGCGGAGGCGGCGGAAGGCCGTTTCGCGACATTGCAGCTCGACTTGATCCAGGTAAAGGGCCAATCCGTCGGGGTCGCCATCTATGCGCTTCTTGGCGATTCAGACCTCGCATCAAATCCCGAATTTGTCGCTATCAGGGAAAAACACCACGCGATGATGGAGGCGTACCGCACGCAGCACTGGGACGATGCTGACGCGCTTCTCAAAGAATGCCGGACGCTGAACGATTCCGAATTCGATATGCTCTACGACCTTTACCAGGAGCGCATCGAATATTATCGCGAGGTACCGCCGCCGGTAGATTAGGACGGCGTGTATATCGCGGAAACGAAATAGCGCTTACGGCTTTTTTGCCGGCGCGCGGGAACGTGGTTTTCGTTTTGCCCGGGTGCGCGGTTTTGCCGGTGCTTTTTTCGTTTTGCCGGACTTTTTCTTCGGTGCCGAGGAAGCGCCCGGTTCCGGCGCAGTGTCGTGCTGCCCTACCGCTGCACTAACGCCGGATTGACCATTTCCTTCTCCAACACCCACCATCTGGGACAAGGCCGTGCCCATGCGCTGGAAAACGGGGCGCCAGTCGCCCAGAATAGGCTGCCGGAACAGCCGCATATTCGGATACCAGGGCGTATCCTCGCGCCGGAAAAGCCAGCGCCATTCACCGCCGAACGGGAGAATGGTCCACACCGGCTTGCCAAGTGCACCCGCGAGGTGCGCAACCGCCGTATCGATCGAAATAACCAGATCGGCCTGATCGATAATCGCTGCCGTCTCCGCGAAATCCGTTAGCTTATCGGTCATGCTGGAAACGTTCTTGCGTTCCAGATGCGGTGTGAGTTCCGCCGCACGCGGGCCCCACTGTATGCTGTAAAAATCAACGCCGGGAATATCGAAAAGGGTCGCGAACCAGTTCACGGTGCAAGACCGAAAACGATCGTCGCTGTGCGTCGGCCGTCCGGCCCAAACGAAAGCAACCGCAAGCTTCGTTTCCTTGCGGCGGCGGATTTTCGCTTTCGTTCCAGCCGGGACCTTGAGGTACGGCGTCTTGTTTGGAATTGTCTCAAGGGTCGTTCCGAAACGGTGCGGCAGGCTGAGCAAGGGGACATGAAGGTCGTACGTGACGGACGCATCGGAGCGCAGTTCAAAAAACTCGTCAACGCCATCGAGCGTTCGCAAAATACGGGCGAGCTCCGGCTCGCAAAGCAGGAATATCTTCCCGTCGCCAAAACGCTCTCGAATAAGCGGGACATAACGCACGAATTCGAGCGTATCGCCAAAACCCTGCTCGACATGGACCAGCAACCGCCGGCCGTTCAGCGGGCTGCCGTCCCAAAGCCGCTCGCGCACATTCTTCACATTCGGTTTGTAGGCGGCCATGTCGAAGCGGGATTCGTAGGCGGCCCAGCCGTCTTTGTACTGGCCGTTCATCAGCAGAACGCTTGCCGGGGCAAAGTAAGCACGTGCGGCGCTCGGCTGCAGCTCCCGAACGCGCGCGTACGATGCCACCGCCTCCTGCAGACGCTCCATCCGCAGCAAGGCGTTGCCGAGCGTATAATGCGCATCGGGGTCGTCGGGGGCCACTTCGATCGCGCGGCGAAGCAGGTGCAACCCCTCCCCTACGTGGCCCAACTTTAAAATGACATGGCCAAGATTCTTCAAGCTCGAAAGATCGTCCGGTGCGAGCACCAGGGCGTGGCGGAGGATCAGTGCGGCTTCCTCGTAGCGGCCAAGTTTCTCCAGCGTCGCGCCGAGGTTAGTCAGCCCTCGCAAGTGATTGGGGTTGAGGTCGATGCTGCGCCGAAAGGCGCGCAGTGCGCGCTCGAAGTCGTTTTTCTGGAAAAGTACGCTGCCAAGCTTAAACCAGGCGCTCGGCCATTTCGGTGCCGCCTCCGCCGCCTTACGGTAGGCGTCCAGTGCCTCGTCGGTTTTGCCTTGATTAAGACACGCATCGCCCCTGTTGGCATGGGCTTCCGCGTAGTCCGGCCGGAGCGTCGTCGCGGCCTCGTAGGCTGCCAGTGAATCGTCGATGCGGCCCATGCGGTAGAGAAGGTTGCCGAGATTGTTTTGCGCTTCGGGGAACTCGGCACGGTGCGCAAGCGCGTCTCGATAGGCCGTTTCCGCGGCGTCCAGATCGCCGGACTCCGCGTATGCGATGCCAAGATTATTATGCGCGTCGGCATAGTCCGCCTGGAGCGCAACGGCCCTCCGCAAGGCCGCAATGGCTTCGGAATAGTGCCCGCCGATGCGCAGCAAATAGCCCAGCGTATTCTGGAACGACGCAACCGTTTCATCGGCAGCAATGGCGCGGCGGACAAAATCGACCCCGATATCGTTCCGGCCGCCGCGATGCGCGATGACACCCACCAAATGCAACGCTTCTGCATTGTTCGCGTCCGCAGCCAGCACCTGCCGGCACAGCTTTTCCGCACCGGCTAGGTCACCGGCTTGAAACTGCGTCACAGCAGCGGATAAGGGGGGGGTGTCGTCAGGCATCGCTTCGCATCTTAAGCAGATTCGCCTTTATATGTGTTAGGAAAGCCTAACGAAATCCGAAAATCGTTTCGTTTTGTGGACGTTACCGGCTAATCTGCCGCGCCGAATTTACAAATGTACGGACAAGATGAATAACGAAACACCCCTTGCGGGGATTCGAGTTGTCGAACTCGGAAGCAGTGTCGCGGTCCCCTATGGCACCTGGATTTTGGCAACGCTGGGCGCCACAGTGGTGAAAATCGAACGGCCGGAAGTCGGCGACGACTGCCGGGAATGGGGTACGGGCTGGTATCACGGCGTCAGCGGCATTTTCGTCGCGTTGAACGCTGGCAAACATTCCGTCACTGTCGATTTGTACGACGAGGAACAGCGCGCCTCCCTGCGGCGCTTCATCGTCGAGCAGGCCGATGTCGTCGTGCAGAATCTGCGGCCCGGCCAGGTCGAGAAAATGGGCCTCGGCGCGGACGAACTACTCGCCGAAAAGGAAACGCTGATCTACGTCAACAGCGGTGCGTTTGGCGCCAAGGGGCCGCTCAATATGCGTCCGGGTTACGATCCGCTGATGCAGGCGTTCGGTGGCATCATGAGCGTAACCGGCGAAGAAGGCCGCCCGCCCGTCCGCGTCGGCACATCGATCGTCGATATGGGCACCGGCATGTGGTGCGCGATGGGCGTACTCGCCGCGCTGCAAAACCGCAATCGCACGGGCAAGGGCGGCAAAATCGATGCGTCGCTGTATGAAACCGCGCTGGGCTGGATGAACTACCACGCAACCAGCTATTTCGGCGATGGCACGATTGCCGAACGCCGCGGCACATCCGGCCCCGGCATGGCACCCTATCAAGCCTACAATTGTTCCGACGGCTATCTGATCATCGCCGCGCCGAACGACCGTCTCTTCGCGACGCTCTGCGGTATCCTCGGCAAGCCGGAATGGCCGACGGATGCCCGGTTCGATATCAATAAAAGTCGATGGGCCAATCGCGACACGCTCAACACGCTGATTGAAGAAATCACGAGAACGGAACCGATGGCATCGTGGCAGGCGAAGCTGGAAGAGGCTGGGATCCCGAATGCCCCCCTGCAAACGATCGATGCCGTCGTCTCCCACCCGCAAACCGACGCGCTTGGCATCATTCAGGAAACCGAGGACGGGAAATACAAACTGATGGGCATGCCGCTGTCGTTCGACGGCAAGCGGCCGCCACAATCAAAAGGCTCGCCGGAGTTGGGCGCCGATAACGATATTATTTTCGGAGACGGTTCGTCATGAAAATGGATTACGAAACGCTGAAACTCGAGCGGGTCGAGGACCATCTGCTTCTGTTGACCTTGAACCGTCCCGACTCCGCAAACGCCTTGAACACACAAATGGGTTACGATTTGCGGGATCTTTTTTCGCATTTCTATGTCGATCAGGAGGATCTGCGCTGCATCGTCGTGACCGGTTCCGGCGACCGCATCTTCTGCGCCGGCGGCGACCTTAAAGAGCGCAACAACATGACCGACGAGACCTGGCAGAAGCAGCATGCGCTGTTCGAGCAGGCGTTTTTGGCCGTCATCGATTGCCCGATCCCGGTGATCATCGCCGTCAACGGTGCCGCCTTCGCGGGCGGTCTGGAATTCCTGCTTTGCGCGGACTTCGCCTACGGCGCCCCGCATGCCCGTTTCGCGCTGACGGAGACCACGCTCGGCATCATGCCGGGCGGGATGGGCACGCAGAACCTGCCACGTGCGGTCGGCGTTCGTCGGGCCAAGGAGATCATCCTGACGGGCACCCCCTTCTCCGCCGCAGAAGCCCTGGAATGGGGTGTTCTGAACCGCATCTGCGAAGACGGAAAACTTATGGAGGAGGCTCTCGAAACGGCGCGCAAGATTTGCAATAATGCGCCGATTTCGACGCGGCAGGCCAAGAAGTCGCTGAACGTGGCGACTCAGATCGATCTGAAGAACGGCTATGGGTTCGAGATCGAGGCCTACAACCGCATGGTGCCGACAGAAGATCGATTGGAAGGCGTGCGCGCCTTCAACGAAAAGCGCAAAGCAGAATTCAAGGGACGATAAGGAGAGCGAACATGCGACCAGGAATCGACGTAGAATGCCGCGAGGTCGGACTTCGCGATGGTATCCAGATCCAGAAGGTGTTTTTCCCGACAGCAGGCAAGATTGCCTGGCTGACGGCCGAGGCGGCCGCCGGCATGCCGGAGATCGAGGTGTGCTCCTTCGTGCCGCCGAAGCTCCTGCCGCAGTTCGCCGACGCGGCGGAAGTCGTCGCCGCGGCGAAGAAGGTCGAAGGCTTTCGCATCGCCGCACTGAGCCCCAATCTACGCGGCGCCATGGACGCGTTTAATGCCGGCGTTCACAAACTGAATTACGTCACGTCGGTCAGTGAGGAGCATAACCTCGCAAACGTCCGCCGCACGATCGACGAGTCGATCGAAGATTTCAAACGAATTGTCGCGCTGCGCAACGAAACCGCCGGCTCGGAAAAAACCATCTTATGCGCTGGCCTTGCAACCGCGCTGGGCTGTTCCATTGCCGGCCAGGTTCCCGTTGCCGATGTCATGAAGCTCGCCGAGCGCTTTGTCGATGCGGGCGCGGACGAGATTTCGGTTTCCGATACCGTCGGCTACGCCAACCCGCAGCAGGTGAAGGACATGTTCACCGCCGTTATGGGCGCGTTTAGCAAGCAGGTTGCCGTCACGGCGCACTTCCACGACACGCGCGGCCTCGGTCTCGCCAATGTCTACGCCGCGTTGGAAACCGGCTGCCGGCACTTCGATGCCTCGCTGGCCGGTCTCGGCGGCTGTCCTTTTGCGCCGAAGGCAACGGGCAACATCGTCATGGACGATCTCGTCTTCCTGCTCGAGGGTGCCGGCCTGAAAACCGGGGTCGACCTCGACAAGCTCGTAGAAGTCCGCGACATCATCGCGGCCAACCTGCCGGACGAACCGTTAAATGGCATGTATGCGAAAGCCGGCGCACCGAAGGGCTTCGTCCCGGCCACGCAAGCCGCGTAACAAAATTTAGTATCAAACAAAAGAGACCGTTCGCATGACCGATCAGACCGCCATGATGGCACTGGACGACAACGATTATCCGGAAATACGCGACGCCGTTGCAAAAATTTGCGAGGGGTTTCCCAGCCAATATTGGCGTGATCTGGAAGATCAGGGCGTTGAAGGCAGTTACCCGACCGCGTTCGTCAAAGCACTCACGGAATCGGGCTATCTCGGCGCACTGATCCCCGAAGAGTATGGCGGCGTGGGGCTGCCGATCCGCGCCGGTGCGGTCATCCTGGAGACGATCCACGCATCGGGCTGTAGTGCCGCCGCCTGTCACGCCCAGATGTACACGATGGGTACCGTGCTGCGGCATGGCTCGCCGGAACAGAAAAAGAATTATCTGCCCAAAATCGCCAGCGGCGAGCTTCGCCTGCAGGCGTTCGGCGTCACCGAACCGACGACCGGGTCGGACACGACGCAGCTCAAGACCCGCGCCGAACGGGACGGTGACGAGTACGTCATCAACGGTCAGAAAGTCTGGACCAGCCGTGCCCTGCATTCCGACCTGATGCTCCTGCTCGCCAGGACGACATCGCCGGACCAGGTCAAGCGTCGCAGCGACGGGCTATCCACCTTCCTGGTCGATATGCGCGCGGCGCGCGGCAACGGCATGGATATCCAGCCAATCGACGCCATGGTCAATCACAATACGACGGAAATCTTCTTCGACAATTTGCGCATCCCCGCAGACAGCCTTATCGGCGAGGAAGGCAAAGGCTTCCGCTACATCCTCGACGGCATGAATGCGGAACGCATTCTGGTGGCCGGCGAGGTCGTGGGCGACGGTCATTACATGACGAAACGTGCCGTCGAGTACGCCAACGAGCGCATCGTCTTCGGCCATCCCATCGGCAAAAATCAGGGCGTTCAGTTTCCCATCGCCAAGGCCTACGCCGATCTGCTGGCCGCCGACCTCATGGCGCGCAAGGCGGCGGCGCTTTTCGATGCCGGTCTCGACTGCGGCGGAGAAGCCAACATGGCCAAGCATCTGTGCGCCGAAGCGGCATGGGCCGCAGCGGAAGCCGCCTTCACGACGTTCGGCGGTTTCGCCTTCGCGCGGGAGTACGATATCGAGCGGAAGTGGCGGGAAATCCGGCTCTACAGAACCGCGCCGGTCTCGACCAACATGATCCTGGGCTATATCGGCCAGCACATCCTCGGCATGCCGCGCTCCTACTAGCTGAGACCGCCTAATCGATCGCGTGCGCGGCGCTGGCGAGGTTGCTCATCTTTTGAACTGCCGTGTCCCGGTCGAGCATCGCCAGGCCGCAATCCGGCGCGGCGATGAGGCGTGCCGGATCGATATGCTGATGCGCGGCGCCGAGCCGCCCGGATATTTCATCGACGGTCTCGACTCTGGTATTCGCGATATCGACGCAGCCGAGAATGACCGTCGTTTGGGTGAATTTTTCAAGCAAGGCTAAGTCGTTGTGGCGATGCGCGTCTTCGATCGAAACCGCATCGATCTTGGCCATGTCCAACGGACCCGCGAGTTCGAAATAGGCCTGCGGATCGGCCTTCGGGTAATCCGTCATATTCAGCGCCGAGGGATAGCCGCAACACATATGCATGACGCGCGTTAGTGTCGGCGGCAGCCCGTGGAAGCAGCGCTCCAGGCATTCGATCCCCCAATCCAGCGCCGCATCGGGCCTGCGGGCAAAGAGCGGTTCGTCGACCTGAATGAATCGGCACCCCGCTTCCGCCAAACGCCGTATTTCGACGTTCAGCGTATCGGCCAACGCGCGCGCCAGCGCCCTCTCGTCGCTGTAATGTTCGTTGACGGTCGAGTCGATGATCGTCATCGGGCCCGGCACCGTCATCTTGACCGGGTTCCCGGTGGCTTCCTGAGCCGTGCGCCAATCCTTGACCAGAAAGGGAAAGCCGGGCTGGACCGCATGGCGCAGTACCGGCACGCGCGGCGACCAGGCACCGCCCCGCGACTCCCGTTCCGCCAGGTTTTCGAAATCGAAGCCTTCGATATGCCGGAGGTGATAGTAGACGTAATGCTCGCGCGGCGCTTCGCCGTCCGTTGGAATATCAATTCCGCAGCTCGCCTGCTCTCGAACGATGGTACGGGCACCTTCAAGCGCCGCCTCTTTATCGGCGTCCGTCCGTGTCGCCAGCCACTCGGTATAGCGCGCCGTCGGGTTGGGATGCTTGGCGATGAAGCCAGGTAGAGTCATGGAATCTGGTTTCGGATAACTGCCAATCGTCGTGGTCTGCATCGCCTGCCTCCGCTGTTAGGTCCCGACCTTCATGGGGCTCACGAGCCCCCGCAACGTTGCCACGACGCTGAGCGGCGTCAGCATGCCGGTGGCGGGATTTTCCAACGATGGAATTCCCTCGATCGTCATGTCGAAGCGGGTGGCGTCCGAGTCGACCTTGATATTATGCGTATTGCGTTCGACACCCGGATCGGCCCAAATCTCGATCGTCGTATTGTCCGGACCGTTGCCCGCCAGGCTCAACGCCGCGACGACGTTAAGGTTGGCAGGGAACGCCTTCGCCGCATCCCGCGCCGTTCCCTCGAACACCAGAAGCGCCGCATCGAGATTATCGACACAAATGTCATTCTCGACCAGATAGGGTGCCCCGGCGAGGCCTTTCGGTGGCTTGCGTGTGATCATATGCACGGAATGGATCACCCCTTCCGATGCCGCCCGCACCGCATCGAGACCCAGCAGCGCCCCGGTCGGCACGATGATCCGGCCGCCAGCTTCCACGGCTTGTTGTTCCAAATCCGGATGCTCCAGAAGAACGCCGCAGCTCAAGGGAATAAAGATACGGCCCGCCGCAATGGCCGGCTCGGCGATATCCCGAAACACGGATGCCGGCGCGCATTCAACGACAACGTCCGCCCGTTCCGCGAGTTCCGGAAGAGTGACGACCGGCGGCGGCGACGCCATGCCGGTCATCCGCTCAGCCGCCGCGCCGCGGTCGCGGGCGGAGACGGCCACCAGCTTCAGACCGGATATGCCGGCATCGAGCGCACGCGCAACGGCCTCGCCGATAACCCCGAAACCGCCGATTCCTACAGTCAATGTCCCTATCGCCGCCATACCCTGTCCCCATTTTTGCCTTTTTCAGCGCTTATCATCGCACAATAAGCCATTCCGGTGTCATACGGCACGGGGATTGAACCGCCATATTAACGTTCCGATATATTCAACGACGCCATCCTCTGGGGAGTTATCGATGAAACGCCACTTTGCCGCCGGATTGATCGCCATTGCGACGCTCACAGCCCTTCCCGGCGTGGCTGCATCGCAGGATCAGAAAGACCCGCAGGCGCTCGCAAGCGAGGGTATGCAATCCTTGCTGCAGGCCATGGAACTGATGCTGATGGCTATTCCCCAATACGAAGCGCCGTTCATCAACGAAAACGGCGACATCATCATCCGGCGCAAAAACCCGTTGGAAAACCGCACCACGCCGGGGCGGCCCGCACCGGAGAAAAAAGAGAAAGCAATCTAGACATAAGCGCAAACCTGCGCGAAGTGTCGGAATCCTTTACAACTTTCTAAGTGCGCACCCCGAATACGACTATGCCTTTGTTAATTCGAGAAAATTTTCGTTTAACGCGAGTTCGTTCGCTGAATAACCTGTCGGAATAGTTTACACATTTCGTAGGAAGTTCAGGCGGTTTTTCCGTAACACATTGATAAAAAACCATTCCTTAAAAAGGCACGTTTATTGCCTGTCATCGTCCAAGAGGAGCGCAACCGCAGCGCACTAAAACGCCTGCGGGTCACGGGGAGAGATCACGTTATGCGGAATCTTGCAGCACTCGTCACCTTCGTTTTCATCGGCATCGCCGCCGTCGGGCTGGGATCGACATCGGCCAAAGCGGCCTTGATGTGGGAATTCGGCTTCGACGACAGAGTCAACAATTTCGAGGGCACGGGGTCATTCACCCTGGGCGGCCCCACCGAAGCCGACGGCTTGGTCGCGTTCGAATTCAGCGGAGTCTGCGGCCAGGACGCGGGCGGCACAGACAACCTATGTTCCTTCGGTTTAGCCGACATCGGTAATTTTAGTTGGATTCTCAACAACAATTGGACCTTCGACGCCCTGAATATAGAGGCGAGTGTCGATCTTGGTCCTGGCATTTTCGACAGCGTCATAGACATCCAACAAAACAACCTTCTCCTGGATTGTTTTGAAAGTGGTGGGACTAGCTGCAACGGTGGCGACTTCGCCTTCCGCGAATCTCCGTATGGGCAGGGCGCATTCCTCACGCCGATCCACGAAATTCCGGAGCCGCAGAGCTTCGCGCTCTTCGCGCTAGGCCTGTTGGGCTTGGGACTGTCGGTATCGTTGTCCCGACGACGGACAATAGAGGCCATCTGAACGGCGCATCATAATCCGGCGAAAGATCGCGGCGCCCGGGGTCAACCGCCGCCGCACAAGAAAGCGAACGCAATCCAGCCCGGCCTGATTCCCCAATAGCAAGAACCGGGTCGCGGCCCGGCAAGGGAAGCGGCATACGACACTCTCATTCGGTTTTCGAACGAGGTGTCGCCGTTGCGCCCGCAATCCCCAACCCGCTTGCCGCCCGGGTTCAATCGCCTGGCCTGGTCCAATCTTTCCGCGCAGTCGGCCGAGCAAATCGGTCTTGCGGCAGCGCCCCTGGTGGCCGTCCTTGCGCTGGGCGCGGGCGCCGGCGAAACGGGGCTACTGCAAACGGCAGCGACCCTGCCGTTCCTTCTCATGGCCATTCCGACGGGGCTGCTGGCCGACCGCTATTCGCGCCGAAACCTCATGGCCGCCGCCGAGTCAGTACGCGTCCTATCCCTGCTCGCTATTCTGGCGCTATTGTATTTCGATCTCCTGACCTGGCCCCTGCTCGCGATCCTCGGGTTCCTCGGTGCCACAGGCACCGTCGCCTATGGCGTCGCCGCACCGGCGCTGGTTCCCACCCTCGTCCCGCCGGACGCGCTGGCCGCTGCAAATGCACGGATCGAGTTGGCCCGCACCGTCGCCTTCACCGCTGGCCCGGCGCTCGCCGGCACATTAGTCGGCTGGGCCGGCGCCGCACCGGCCTTCGCACTCGCTGCGGCCCTTTCGATCTGGGCCACCCTCCTGCTCGCCGGCCTGCGAGAGCCGCCGAGACCGCCGCAACCGAAACGGCACCCACTGCAGGATCTCCGTGTGGGCGCGCGGTTCATGGCCACGCACGCCTTGCTTCTGCCGGTGTTCGCGACGCAGTTCGTTTTCAACATGGCGTTTTTCATCCTGCTCGCCGTGTACGTTCCCTACGCCGTCGATGCACTTCGTCTCTCCGCATCCGAGATCGGCATGACGCTGGCCACATATGGCATTGGCATGATTGTCGGCGCGCTCCTAACAGGCCGTGTGCTGCGGGTGCTTCGCTTCGGTACCGTTATCGCTCTGGGGCCAATCGCCGGCGCGGTTGCCGCCCTCATCATGCTCGCGACGATGTGGCTGCCCTCGCCCCTTGTCGCAGGCCTGAGCTTTTTCCTGCTGGGCGTCGGCCCCATCGTGTGGGTGATCAGCACCACCACGCTTCGCCAATCGGTCACCCCTCAGGACCTGTTGGGGCGCATTTCGGCCATCAACATCCTGGCCTATGGCGCCCGGCCCATCGGTGCCGGTATCGGCGCGTTCGTCGGAAGCCAGCTCGGTCTGGAAGCGTGCCTGTTCGCCGCCGCCGCGGCGTTTGCAATCCAGGCCGGCATTATATTGATGTCGCCAGTTGTCCGCCTGGAGCGGCAACCGGAATTCGTCAAGTAAGCGGTCTACTCTGCCGCTGCACTGACTGCGCGGGAGCCTCGCAGCCAACGGTAGAGCGTCCCAAAATCATGCTGGATACGGATCAGCGCCGGGACGACCAACAGCACCAAGAACGTCGTCACCATCAAACCGAACACCATGGTGATCGCCATCGGGATCAGGAACTGCGCCTGCAGGCTACGCTCGAACATCAACGGGGTCAGTCCGCCCATCGTCGTCGCCGAGGTCAGGATCACGGCGCGAAGACGGTCGCGCGTGCCGTCGACGATGGCGCTTTCCATCGGCTCACCCTTGTCGAGCCGTTCGTCAATCGTGCTGACGAGAATGATCGAGTCGTTGATCACGATCCCCGACAACCCGACCAATGCCATGATGCTGAGGATCGTCAGCTCGTAACCAAGCAGCCAGTGCCCCAAGGTCGCGCCGACGAACCCGAGGGGGATAATCGCCATCACTGCAATCGGCCGGAAGTAACTCGAAAAGACCCAGGCCAGGATGATGTAGATACCGGCCAGCCCCAGCATCGCCCCAGCCTGCATGTCGGCAATCGTGCGCGCCTGTTCTTCCGCCTTGCCGGCGAAGCTGAGTTTCAACCCGTACCGCTTGACGATCTCCTGAATGCCGTCCCGGTTCAGCGCCTCGATGACCTTGTCCGTCGTCGTAATGCCGGCCGTCGTATCCGCTGTAATGGCAACCTGGCGCACGCCGTCTTCGCGCCGGATACGGGAAAACCCGCTCTTGTCCGTCGCGGAAACGACCTCGTCGAGCAGCACTTCCGCACCACCGGGCCCGCGCAGATACAGACCGTCCAGGCTCGCCGTATCGACGCTGTTGCGCGGGAACCGCACACGGACCGTGACTTCCTCGTCATCCCGCGAGAAGCGTTTCGCGATGGCGCCCTCGAACGCGTTGCGCACCTGCCGGCCAACGCTTTGCGTGTTGAAACCGAGCGCACGACCCGTCGGCGTGACCTCCAGGATCGTTTCCCGCTTGCCGAACGGCAGATTGTCTTCAACGCCCGTGACACCGGGGTATTCGGCCAGCAGCAGGCGAATTTCCGTCGCCGCCGCCTTGAGCGAATCGAGATCTGCGCCGGCGAGCCGGATATCGACCTCGCGTCCCGGCGGGCCACCCCGCGCCTGGCGAATGGTCATGAATTCGGTACCGGCATGCAGACGGACATGTTTGCGCCACGCCGCAACCAGCGTAGCGGTGCGGATGTCCCGTTCGTCCGACGGCGTCATTTCAACGGCAAGACCGCCAATGTGATCGCCGGAGCCCGGCAACGGCGTCTGCTGACCGACCGACGCACCGACCTTGGACAGGGCCATCCGGATCAATCCGCCCTCGCCGTTCGTCAATTCCTGCTCGGCAGCAGCCAGACTTCGTTCCAACTCCGCAAGCATCGCAATCGTGCGTTCCCGCGGCGACCCCGCCGTAAACTGCACGTTGGCATAGACCCGGTCCGCCTCGGGGGATGGGAAGAAGACAAAACCGACGCGACCGCCGGCAACCAGGCCAACGGAAAGAATGAGCCCGCCAATTGCAACCGCCAAGGTCGCATACCGCCAGCGTAACACCAGATGGACCAGCGCGTTGAAGGGCCCGTCACGGAACGCATCGAATTTGTTATTGAACCAGATCCGGGGCCTGGAGCGACGCCCGGCGTTCCAGGAAAGCGCGCCGCGCATGTGGCCGGGCAGCACGAAAAAGCATTCAATCAGGCTGGCCACGATCACCGCGATGATAACCAGCGGAATGGAGCGAATGATCTGTCCGATGATGTCGGAGATCACCAGCAACGGAATGAACGCCGCGATCGTGGTGAGAGACGAGCTGAATACGGGTGCCGCCATCCGCCTGGCCCCGTTTACGGCGGCGTCCAGGGGCGCTTCCCCACTCCGGGCCCGAAACGCCGCGTGCTCGCCAACGACGATCGCATCGTCGACGATGATGCCGGGCGCCATGATCAAACCGAACAGGCTCACCATATTGATGGATTGACCGCTCAGCTCCATGACCACGACCGTCGCCATCAGGGATGTGGGAATACCGACCGCGACCCAGAACGCCGTTGGCGTGTTCAGGAACACAAAGAGGATCAGCAGAACCAGAACCAGCCCGCCGCCGCCATTCACCAGCAGCAGGTTGATGCATCCTTTGATCAGATCGGACTGGACGTCGTATCGCTCCAGACGGAGGTTCGGTGGAAGCTCGGGGCGGATTTTCTCGATATAGGCATCGACCTGTTTGGCAACCTTCAACGCATCGGCATTCACCGCACGGCGTACATGCAACTCGACCGCTGCTTCGCCGAATCGCCGGGCCGTTTTGCCGCCCTCTTCGAAGCGTTCGGAAACGGCCGCGATATCGTGCAACTGTATCTTTTCGCCGTTCTCCAATGCGCGAACCTCGACCCGGCCGAGGCTGAGCGCATCCTTGCGGAGTCCCAAACTTCGGATCTGCCGCTCCGCCGATCCCGTCGTGTCGCCGGACGGCAGGTCCTGGGATGTTTCTGCGATCCGCTCCGCGATATCGCCCAAAGTCAGATCGAATTCGCGCAGCGTTTCCGGCGCTACTTCGACCCAAATCTCCTCGTCACGCGCGCCGAACAAATCGACCTTGTCGCTGCCGCTATTCAAAAGATCGTCGCGAAGCCGTTTTCCAATCTCCTTAAGCGACGATTCCGGATAGGGGCCCGAGATGACGATGCGCGAAATGGTGTCGTAGCGCACGAGCCTACGGATTTCCGGCGTTTCGCTGTCCTCGGGCAACGTCGTCACCTGCCCCACGGCGGTTTCGATATTGGACAACGCCGACTGCATATCGGTTCCGGCATCGAACTCGATAACGATCTGGCCGTGCCCTTCGACCGAAGACGATTGCACGCGACGGACGCCATCGAGAAAGCGGACCTCGGGATCGAGCGCCTGGATGATGTTCGAGTCGATATCTTCCGCACTGGCGCCGCGCCATTCGACGGAAATGCTGATGATGTCGAGACCGAAGTCCGGAAAAAACTGCGTATTGATCTGGCGTAGCGCGAAAATGCCAACCAGAATCATCGACAGCATCAACAGATTTGCAGCCGTCCGATGGCTCGCGAACAACCGGATAATGGAGAACTTCCCGGTATCGGCGTTGTCGCTCACGGTGCCGTCACCCTGACACCGGTCCCGACCTCCGAAAGGCGCGTGGTCAGGACTTTGTCCCCTTCGACAATACCGTCGCGAACCAAGACATCGGTACCAATTCGAGCCATGACGGTTGTCTTGCGGGCCGTCAGGCGGTCATCGACGACGACGTAAACGGTATCACCGCCATACAGCGACGTTTCCGGCAACCGCGCCACGCCGCGATAGGTCCGGCCCGGCACCTCGATCCGAACGAAAGCACCGGGGCGCACCGCGGTATCCGGCCCGAGGTTACGCAAACGCGCATAGAGGCTGACCCCGCCGCTCGCCGTTTCGATTTCGCTTCCTTCGCGCTCCAACACAGCCTCGAAAGGCGCGCCGTTCTTTTCGCCCGGCCAATAAACACGGGCGACGCTGCCGGCATATCCCTGTTCCGTGCGAAGCCGTGCAAACGTTGCATTGCTCACATGGAAACGGACTTCCAAACGTTCGGCATCGATCAGGCTCGCAACGCTATCGCCCGTCCCGATCCTCTTGCCCAGTTCCGACGCAACATTCAGCAGGAACCCGTCGAACGGCGCGACCAACCGTGTTTCTTCCAGATCCCGGCGTGCACGTCGTACCGCGACATCGAGCCGCGCGATCGTCGCTTCCTGCTGCTGCCACTTCGCATTCCACGTTTTCACGGCGCGCGTACGATCTGCAATACGCTGCTCGTTATCGATCAGCGCGAGCCGGGCATCGTCAAGCGCCTTGGCCGACGAGGTGCCGCTGCCGCGTAGCTTTTCGCGCCGCGCCACATCGCGCTTTCGAATTTCAAGCTGTACCTTGTCGTGTTTCAACTGAGCCTTGGTGCCCGCGATTTCAGCGCTGATTTCGCGCATGCGCGCCCGCGCTTCATTGCGTTCCGCGTCGCGCTCGGCGACATCGGCCTCATAGTCGAACGGGTCGATCGCAATCAGCAGGTCGCCCTTGCGAACCACACCGCCTTCCTGGAAATTCGTCCCGACGTCGACGACGCGGCCCGCCACCAACGGCCGCAGATCGACCTTACGTCCCGCGACGACCTCACCGAACAAGGTGAGTTCCGGCATCTCGTCGCCAAAGCGCGCGAGCGTCGTTTCAACGACCCAAACTTTCTCCGGCGCAGCGCGACGTTCCGGTTCGGGCCGAGATTTCACAAGGGCGTAGGCACCAAACGACGCAGCGACGAGTATAACCACTGGCAGGACGATTTTGAGAGCAAGCCGCATCATGACGACGCCTCCCCTTTCGCAATGGAAATTTGCGGTAGATCCAGCTACGCAAGGGTCGCCGGAATCATCGTCGCGGCAATGAACGCGATACGGTCGCGCGAATAATCGTTCCAATCGAGCCGTGCGCAAACGACCGCCCGGCACGTGCCGAACGACATGATCTGTCCGATAAAGGCCTGGGTTCGCACCAATACTTCTGGATCTTTCGGATTTCGCTCCAGGGCGGCAGACAGCAATCCCGCGACCGCGTCGTGCATCGGGCTGATTCGTTCTGCCAGTATCGTGGGAAATTCGCGCGACGGCTGGTGAAATTCGCGCAATAGAAATTCCATTTGCCACCGCATCGAACGCTTGCCCAAAACCGAGGCGAACATGCCCTCGATAAAATTGGCAACGCAGCGGGACAGCAGCACGCGATCTCCCGCGGCGGTCTCCACATCCTCACATAACCGCTCGATGATCGGACCGAACACGGGACCGACATCTTCGATCAGCTTCAGTACGGTCTCATGATAGAGCTTGGCCTTGCCGCCGAAATGATAGTTGACGGCGCCCAGATTGACTTTTGCAGACCGCGCCAGTTCCCGCATGGAAACGCCATTGTAACCGCGCGCGGCGAACAGCTTGCCGGCGCTGGCCAATATCCGCGCCCGGCTGTCGTCACCTCCGGGCCTGCCGCGCGACCGCGCGCTGTCTGTCGGTATGACAGCTCGGCTTGTCGGCGTGTTTTCGGCGGTTTCTGCCGAACCGCCAATATCAACAACCACGTTCGCCTCCATACAATATCCCCCTATATATTTGGACAAACGTTTGAATAATCAAGTGGGAAAATCGCGCCAATTGCCGCACCCGCGAAAGACTGCCCATAAGTGGGATCAAAGTGCCGTATTGGACCTGTCCTGTGTCGGCGGCTAACCTGCAATGGTTAACGATGAAAGTCCTATCCAACGACGAAAGTATCGGCGATGCGCGCAACGAACATGCTGGTCCTCATGTCCGACGAACACAATCCGAAGGCATTAGGGTGTTACGGTCACCCCTTGGTGAAAACGCCGAATATCGACCGCCTGGCCGCATCCGGCGTCCAGTTCAATGCCGCCTACACCAACTCGCCGATCTGCATTCCGGCACGCGCCAGTTTCGCCACCGGCCGCCACGTCCATGAGATGGATGATTATTGGGATAACGGGCATCCCTATGACGGTCGCGTCGAGGGCTGGGGGCACCAGCTTCAGCGAGCCGGGCACCGCGTCGTGTCGATCGGCAAGCTGCACTATCGGAACGACGAACTGGCGACCGGCTTCGACGAACAGGTTATTCCGATGCATGTCGTCGACGGTGTCGGCGACGTGTCCGGATGCATCCGCGAACCGCTGCATGTCCGCGTCAAGTGCCGCGCCCTGTCGGAGAATGTCGGGCCCGGCAACTCGACCTATCTGGACTACGACCGCGACATCGCCGGCAACACCCTCGACTGGCTGGAAAACGAAGCACCCAAGCACACGGACAAGCCCTGGGTGCTGTTCGTATCGTTCGTCTGCCCGCACTTCCCGCTCATCGCGCCGCCGGAGTTCTACGAGATGTATCCGCTCGACTCGATTGCGCCGCCAAAGGCCAGAGCGCGCGACGGCTATGTGCGCCACCCGTGGGCCGAGGCGCTGGCGGGCTGTCAGGTCTATGACGACTACTTCACCGACGAGACGCGAAAGATCGCCATTGCCTCCTATTACGGCATGTGCAGTTTTCTCGACGACAATATCGGCAAGGTTCTGGCGAAACTCGATGCGGTGGGTTTGGCCGACGATACGCGCGTGATCTACACCAGCGACCACGGCGACAATCTCGGCGCGCGGGAACTTTGGGGAAAATCCAACCAGTACGAAGAATCCGCCGGCGTGCCGACGGTCATGGCCGGCCCCGACATTCCGGCCGGCAAGGTGTGCGCCACGCCGATCAGTCATGTCGACTTCCACCAGACAATCCTGCAAGGCGTCGGTCAAGCGGTCGAGAGCGATGACCGGAGCGGGACTTCCTTGCTCGATATTGCAGCCGCACCGGACGACGAAAAGCGCATCGTACTCAGCCAGTACCACGCCGTCGGCGCGCCGACCGGCGCCTTCATGCTGCGGCAGGGCATGTGGAAATACGTGCATTATGTCGGCATGCCGCCGGAACTCTTCGACCTCGTGAACGACCCCGAGGAAGTATCCGATCTCGGGCAAGACCCGGCCCAATCGGATCGCATCGCCGCATTCGAAAAGGCGCTGCGGAATATACTCGACCCGGACGCCGTCGACGCCAGCGCCAAGGCCAGCCAGCGCGCGCTCGTCGACAAACATGGCGGCCGCGAGGCGGTGCTCAAGAAGGGCGGCTTTGGCGCGACGCCGGCGCCTGGCGAGGCGCCCATTTATGAAGCGTCAGCAGAGCAATAATCGGAGCAAGGATCGAATATCGTGAAGACGTTAAGCGAAGAACAGAAGATCAAGTGGGCCACGGACGGCTATATCCAGCTGGAAGGTGCGCTTAACCCCGACGAAGTCGAATTCTTCAGCAACGAGCTCGACGAGGTGCGCAAGAAACCCGGCTTCGAGCCGCGCCCGGACGAACTGCAACGCGGCCATTACAAATGGCTCGACCACGCCGACGATCTTGATCCCGAAGGATTCATGGATCGGCGCGACCTGCTCACCTATGGCGACGAGTTCATCAAGCTGATCGATCGGCCCAACGTCTTCGATCTCATCGTCGACATCATGGGGCCCTGGATCGTGTTCAGTATGTCACAAGCGATCGTACGTGCCGCGACCGAGACCTTCCCCGGCTACACCCACACCGACGGCGGCGAAGCGCTGCGCCGCATTCGCGTGACGGAGACCAGCCGGCCGCTGGCGATGAAAGTGATGTATTTGCTGAGTGACGTGGAGGGCACGGATAGCGGCAACTTCACCGTTTTCCCCGGCAGCCATCTTCGCCCCTTCCCCGAAGACAATGCCGAGCTCACGCCGCACACCCCGGGCGCAGTGCAACTCACCGGCAAAGCGGGCGACGCCTATCTGTTCAGCCACGCCCTGTGGCATGGTCCGTCGCCGAACCATTCGAACAAGGCGCGCAAGACGTTGCTCTACAATTACTGCCAGATGTTCGTCCGCTGGTACGATTTCGGCTCTGTTTCCGAAGTCGTCGACCGCTGCACCCCGCGCCAGCGCCGCCTACTAGGCGATCTTGGCTACGACTTCCGGCCCGGCTCTTACTTCTACGCGCCAACGGATCAGGAAGAGGTCATTTACGGCGGCGCGGCTTAGATGGATCTTGATCTGAGCGGCAAGGTGGCCGTCGTCACAGGCGGCAGCAAAGGTATCGGCTACGCAGCGGCACACCGGCTCGCCAGCGAGGGCGCTCAAGTTGTGATCGCGGCGCGGCGCGTGTCGGCACTGGCGGAAGCCGCCGCCGTGATCGCCGATGAGACCGGCCACACACCCGAAACCATGGTAGTCGATGTTGCACAGGCCGCCGACCTCGACCGGTTTGTGACTTGGCTGAAGGACCGCTTCGGCCGCGTCGATATCCTCATCAACAATGCGGGGACCGGGACTTACAAGCCGTTTCTCGAAGTCACGGACGACGAGCTGGAATACGGCATGGCGATCAACTTCTTTGCGCAGTTTCGCCTGTCGCAGCGGGTGGTGCCGATGATGATCGCGCAAGGCGGCGGCAGCATCGTCAACGTTGCCGGACGCACAGCGTATCAAACAGCACTTCCTCCCGGTTCCACATGCACCGGCCCGGCAAAAGCAGCCGAGCTTCGCTTCACCGCCGACCTCGCCGACGAGCTGCGGCCGCATAATATCCGGGTCAATTGCGTCGTACCCGGCGTCGTCGTCACCGAGGAACGCTTCGAGAAATGGGAACGGGAAGCCGCCGGCAACGCCTACGACCCCGCTGCGGCCCGCACCCGACGCGACAAAATCGTGAAAGAGGATGGCCCTTGGGGCGACGCATGGCAGGTCGCGGACACGATCCTCTACCTCGCCTCCGACCGCGCCAGTTACGTCAACGGCGCCTCGCTGCTGGTCGACGGCGCGAACAAGAAGTCGTACACGCGGTTGTTACGGGAACGGGAGTAGCCAGTCCTACTTTAACGTTTCCGCCAAAACGTCGAACACAAGCCAGATGCGGCGGCTTGGCGATCTCGGCTACGACTTCCGCCCCGGCTCCTTCTTCTACGCGCCGACGGATCAGGAAGAGGTTATCTACGGCGGCGCAGCTTAACGTCTCGCGTCCACTGTCATCCGATCCAATTGGGTAAGCCCAACACTAAAGATATTCGCTGGCGGCCCTTGCCTTGCGGAATTCGTATGGTCTGTGTCGCTTGCTTGATTGAAAACCTTAGCAATGCATGTATTTTATGCGATAATCAACTTTTAAGAGCATGAAAGTTCCCGATAGTACACTGATTAAATTTTAGGTAGATGTTTATCGCCTTTCAACATAGGGAAGCGATCAATGAATGAGCAAAACAACGCATATGGCGATTGGTCAATTAGTATCAAACAGATTGGGATTATTATTCTCGCATTTATTTTTGGCCTGACAACAGCCCTGCTATTTGAGAATACAAAAACCGATGTTCAGACAAATTTCACGACAACAGAACTTATCGGGTTTGTATTATCTGTAATTGTTTCTGGAGCCTCTATCGTGCTTGCTATTTCTGCAATTTCATTAGGAAGGTCATCAGAACAGTCGGTTATAAAGAGAAGCGACGAAAGTATTCGGCTACAAAACGAAGTATTTACTAAGACAACCGAAGCATTACAAAGAATCGAAGCATCTACCGGCGTTACAGAAAAACGTATAGAAGATATTATCTCTGGGCGAGTTGGCGATATTTCTCATTCGATAGCCGAACTAGCGTCTGGGAAACGGAAAGGAGCAATACTTGATCCAAAAGAGTTAGAAAAAGAAATATCGCAGTCGATAATGAGGGGAGTGAGGGAAAACATAGATCCATCAGAAAAAGAAAGACGAATACAAAAACGAAAAGAAGATGAATCACGTTATGAAGATTTTCATCAAGCTGTACTTTTAGGCTTTTCAAACAGAGAAGGTGTGAAAGCACAAAAAATGGATCATGGCCATTCTTTAGGGTCTGGGGATGATCTATTTGATGGGATATTTACACTTAACGAGAAAAAGGTGGGAATTTCGGCTTTTGAAAAGGGCGCATCGAAAAACGCTGGAAGAATTACAGGTTACGTCCACAGAGTGGCAAAATATGTACTCGAAAAGGCTATACAACATTGCATTTTAGTTTTTGACGCCCCGCCTCAAGAAGGAAAGGAAATAATTGAAGTTATATCCAAAGAACTCAATCTATATAAAGATAACCAATTGAATCATATAAGTATTATTGCCTAAGAGCCAGAATCAGTTGAAGAAATAATAAGGGATTTCAATATTTCTAATAGCTAAATAGTCACCTTAGAAATCAGTAATATCTGAAATCTATCGAAATATTAGAGAACACATCATACTCTCTACACGGTATGCACTTCCCTTTCTTTTCATTAAGTACTATCCGAATTTTAATATATGGCTCAAGGGGTATGATACTTAATTTATTATTTCTATTTGACTCCGGGGAGTTTCCGCCGAAGAGACTATGCTAGCAACATCCTTGTTGATGCCAACAGCGCCTCTAACTTTATCGACGGCGCGAACAAGAAATCGTACACGCGGTTGTTACGGGAACGGGACTAGCGGGTCCTATTTCAACGTTTCCGCCAACACGTCGAACACAAGCCGGATTCGACGGCTGGTGTGGAGTTCGCGATGGGTCACGAGCCAGATCGGGATCGGCATCGGTTTGAGACCGGGGAGGACGCGCTCGACGCCGGGCGTCCGGTCCGCGATGACCTGGGCCATGACTCCGATGCCAAGGCCCCGT
Organism: Alphaproteobacteria bacterium; assembly: GCA_012103325.1. Lineage (GTDB taxonomy): Bacteria > Pseudomonadota > Alphaproteobacteria > UBA8366. The sequence goes on along the minus strand of WLWY01000005.1, from coordinate 286,175 downwards.
TTCACCAGCTCCCAGGCAACCGCACCGTTCTCCGAGAATACCTTGAAATTATCCTGCGTAAGTCTGAGGCCCATGTCATTAAGATAGGCGATCAGGCGGCCCGCCCCGTCGAACCCGATGAATTCGGAGTCCGACACCTCTTCCGGCGACGTCGGGTGCGCGTTCCGCGCAAGGTACTCAGTCGAAGCGTAAAGATGCGCCGGGGTTTCGCGCAGAAGTCTGGCGATCAGGTCCGGCTGCTCGGGACGGGCGTGCCGTATCGCAATGTCCGCTTCGCGGCGGCGTAGGTCGCGTATATCGTTCGACGCGACGATCTCGATTTCGATCCCCGGCGCCAGCTCTCGCAACCGCGCCAATGCGTCCGGCAGGAGATGCATGGCGAATAGATCCGTCGCCGTGATACAGACCCGCCCCTCGATGCTTTGCGACTGGCCCGACGCCGTGAGGGACACTCGGCTGGCGGCTTCGCCCATGGCGCGGACATGGTCCAGCAGCTCGAGCCCCGATTGTGTGAGGGGCAGGCTTCGGCCCAGCCGTTCGAACAGAGTTACGCCCAGCCGCGCCTCCAGCGCCGCCACCTGCCGGCCCAAGGTCGGCTGGGTCACGCCGAGCGCTCGGCCGGCCGCGGAGAAAGAACCTTCCTCGGCCGTTACCAAAAACGCGCGGACCTGATTCCAATCAAAATCGATCGATTGCCAATCCATGCAAAAATGCATAGCAGGAAAACGAAATTTGGCAATTTATATTTCTCGAACGCATAGGTATTGATCCGCGCATCACACAACGCCAATTCGAACGGAGCGAAACCATGGCGCAGGCGAGTTTATTCTGGGACCGGCACGCAAAGGGCTACGCAAAGCGGCCCGTCAGCGACCAGGCGACCTACGAGAAAAAGCTGAAAATTACGCAAGACTATCTGCGGCCGGATATGGAAGTGCTGGAACTCGGCTGCGGCACCGGGACAACCGCGCTGATCCACGCCCCGTTCGTGAAACATATCCGAGCCGTCGATATTTCCGAAAAGATGCTCGAGATCGCGCGGGGCAAGGCGGAATCCCGCGACATCGAGAACGTGACCTTCGAACGGTCGAGTATCGAAGACCTGGCGGCGGCGGACGCCACCTACGACGTCGTGATGACGCACAGCGTCCTCCACCTGCTGAAGGACAAGGACGCCGCCGTCGCGAAGATCCACCGGCTGCTGAAACCGGGCGGGGTGTTCGTTTCCTCCACCGCCTGCCTTGGCGAAATGATGTCGCTGTGGCGGCTTGTCTTGCCGATCGGGCATTTTTTGGGTCTGCTGCCTCTGGTACGATTTTTGACAGTGGACGAGTTGGTGCGTGACCTTACGGATGCGGGATTTCGTATCGATCACGAATGGCGGCCCGGAAAAGGCAAGACGTTGTTCGCCGTCGCGATCAAGGAATAACGATCACGCCGTCAATGCAGCGGTTCAGCCCTCATGCGCCGATAGCTCGCCGGCGGGATTTCGAAGTGCCGCTTGAAGACCCGTCCGAATGCCGCTTCCGAGCGATAACCGCTTTGCTCGGCGACCTCGATGATCGGTAGTTCGGAATCGATGAGCAGTCGCCGCGCAATTTGCATCCGCCAGGCCGTCAAATAGTTCAACGGCGTATGGTCGAGCAGTTCGCTAAAGCGATTGGAAAACGACGTCCGGGATAGCCCCGCGACCCGCGCAAGATCCTCGACCGTCCAGGACTTTGATGGCTCGGAATGAATGGCTTCCAAGGCCCGGCAGATCTGCGAGTCAGAAAACCCGGCGAGACCCGCGCGCGTTCGGCCGTCGGTCGATAAATATTTGCGGATGGCCTGGGTGAATATGATCTCGGACAGCTTCAACGCGATCAGATCGCTGCCTAGCCCGTCATTTCCCGCTTCGCCGCCAATGATCTTCAGCGTGTCGTCGAGCCAGTCGGGCGTCGATTTACCGTAATCCTTGATGAGAAGATACGCCGGCAGCGCATCGAGCAGAATATGCCGTGCACCGGGATCGAAGGCAAAATGGCCGCAGATCAGCTGGGTTTCATGACCCGCACCCGCTTCGCCATAAATCAACGCGCCCCGTCCCGAAAATCCGGATATCTCGACCACCCGATCGACGGTTTGGGCGTCTGCGTCAACCGGGTCGGACAAGGTGTGCTGCGCGCCCCGCGTTATGATGATGAGATCGCCCTGCTCAAGCGCAACAGTCTCTTTTTGCCCCTTCACATGGGCAAAGCAGCGGCCGCGATGCACATAGTGGAAGCGGGAGACATTCTCGAACTGCGGAACCTGGATACCCCACGGCGCGGTGAAAGACGTCCGGAAATAAAGCGTTCCCGAGAGTTGCATCAGGTTCAAGATGTCACTGAGTAGGTCCATGGTCCTCATTCCATATCTGCGACTTGAAGGTATATCGTTATTCCGACCAGTTTGGAAACAGGTTTGAACGATCAATCAATTTATCTGAATGAATGATCATTCATCATACATTTCAGCCTCCCTATCTTCTGCATTCAGCACACCGGCAATACCGAAGGAACGTTCGCCGATGTGCCCGAACCGCAAAGAGAAGGAGACCTCAAAAATGAAAATCCAAACGTTAGTCGTCGCCGGCATGATGTCGCTGGTGCTCGGGATCGGGGCGGCAAAAGCCGAGGACCCCGCGGCGCTCAACGATCTTCAAATAGCGCATGTCGCCTATATCGCCGATAATATCGACATCCGTTATGCGCATCTCGCCCTGGCGATTTCCAGCAACCCGGATATCCACACCTTCGCCAAGACCATGATCCGCGACCACAATGCGGTAAACACGCAAGCGCTCGCCCTACTGAAGAAACTCAACGCTCAGCCGCAGGATAATTTCCTCAGCAAGAAGCTGAACGTCGGTGCGGAGGCACTGATTAACGAGATGAGCCAGCTGCGCGGCGCGGCGTTCGACAAGCGCTATGCGGAAAACGAACTGGCCTATCACAAGGCGGTAAACAACCTGGTCGAGAACGCCTTCATCCCGAACATCGAAAACGCCGAGGTAAAGACCCTGTTCAAAGCTGGCCTGAAAATCTTCAAGGTGCATGAGCACCATGCGGAGATGATGGTCAAGAAGCTGAACTAAAGCTTTACCGATGCATCGCCGAACACTTCTGAGTGGCATGGCGGCCGTGAGTACGGTCGCCATCGTCGGCGCGGTCGCGGGAACCTTCGCGAAAAGCGCACAGCGTTCAATCCTTCACACGGTGGAGATTACCAATTTCCAGTTCTCACCCGCCACGCTCCAAGTTCGCGTGGGAGACTGGATCAAATGGGTCAATCTCGACATCGTTCCGCATACCGCAACCGCCCTCGATTCCAGTTGGGATACAGGGGAACTCAAGCCGAACGAAAGTGCGGAAATCCTCGTCAAGGCGAAGCATGCCGAGCCGTATCTCTGTCTCTTTCACCCCAACATGAGGGCGACGCTGCAGGTGAGCTGACCCCGATCAAGAAACGTCAATGCAACCCTACGAAAGCAAGAGAAGAAAATGACTGAGACCTATCAATATTTAGCGTTGAGCGGCGTCTTGACCGTTCTGCTATGGACGCCATACATCGTCGCCCGACTATTCACGTGGGGCCTCGGTGGATTTCTGAAGAATTACACAGGGGATTTCCCGCGGGAGACCCCGGAACAACCGCTTTGGGCAGCACGTGCGCAGCGATCCCACCTCAACATGGTGGAGACGATGCCAGCCTTCATTGCCGTCGTGCTTGCGGCAAGTTTGCTGACAAACGGAACGTTGGCCGCCGTGAATGCCTGGGCTGCCGTCTTCTTCTATGCCCGAGTCGTACACGCCGTCGTCTACATCACGGGCATGCCATATCTCAGAACGCCGATATATCTGGTGTCCTGGTTCGCCATTCTCGCGATCGCCTACCTCACCTTCAATCAAGCATGAAGCCTTTACCCGCACCATTGATCTCCGGGCGTCTGGGTCCGGATTTCTCTTTTCAACAACGTTGCTTAAAGAAAGGAAGATAGATGAAATTGGTATCAAAATATGCGCTTGGCGTGGCGGCGTTCCTTGGGCTCGTCATCGCTGGCGGCACATATAAATTGGATGCGGCCAAAGCCGCCTCTGATTCTGATTGGGGTCCCAAATGGGCCGATAATGGAAATCTCATTCTGCCAGTCGGCTATCATGAATGGGTTTTCGTTGGTTCACCGTTAACGCCAAACGCGCTGAATGACGGCAAGGCGGGATTCCCGGAGTATCACAACGTCTATATTCAGCCGCAGGCTTACAGTATTTATAAGGAGACCGGCACTTTCCCCGAAGGCACGATCATGCTGAAGGAACTACAGCTTACCCAGCCTGGGGAAAATGAGGACGGCTCGCGTTCCGAAGTGTCGGGCCGCGGCTATTTCCCGGCCGCCCGCAACGGCATCGATATTGCCGTGAAGGACTCAAAGCGCTTTTCCGAGAGCAAAAATTGGGGCTACTTCAACTTTGGACATCACGCACCGCCCTACAAAGCAACGGCCGCAGCAGCGCCTGTTGCGAATTGTGCCCAGTGTCATATCGACAACGCCACGAAAGATATGGTGTTCACCAAGTTTTACGCGATCCTCAATTAGTAGCGACAAACGAGACCTCAGACGAGTATTGTCGGCAGCCCTAATCCATCATCGCTTTGGTGAATTAGGGTCGTCGGCATTTTTCTTTTTTTAGGAACATTCGCCAAAAGCAGCGAATTCAGGCGCTTTTACGTAAACTGATTCACTTCCCTTGCCTTAGAACAATTCGCCCCATAGATTGTATACAATTGTGCACAATCAGAATCGTTATCCGGAGGGACCCATGTCTGAATCGCAATATGATGTCGCTATCCTTGGCGCCGGGAACGCCGCCTTTTCCGCCGCCCTCGCCGCGCAGGAACATGGTGCGAAGGTCGTTATGATCGAAGCAGCGCCGCTCGAGGAAGCCGGCGGCAACAGCCGCTATACGGCGGGCGCCATCCGGTTCGCACATGACGGGCTGCAGGATCTGACAACGGTCCTCGACCTCACGCAAGACGAGATCGACAACGCCGATTTCGGCACCTACACGAGCGATCAATTCTACGACGATCTGTTCCGCCTGACGCAGTATCGCGCCGATCCGGATAAGGCCGAGATGCTGGTCACCAAGAGCCTTGAAACCGTGCAGTGGATGAAGAGCCGCGGCATCAAGTTCCAGCCGAGCTACGGCCGGCAGGCCTTCAAGGTCGACGGCAAATACCGCTTCTGGGGCGGGCTGTGCGTCGAGACCTGGGGCGGCGGCGAAGGGCTCATCGAGCTGGAGACCAAGGCAGCGGAAGAAAACGGCATCGATATCCTGTATGAGACACGCGGCCTGTCGCTGATCTATGACGACGAGAAAGTCACCGGCATCAAGGTCAAGCACAAGGGCAAGGTCCGAAACATCAACGTCAAGGCGGTCATTCTGGCCTCCGGCGGGTTCGAGGCCAACTCGGAGATGCGCACCCGCTATCTCGGTCCGGGCTGGGAGCTGGTCAAGGTGCGCGGCACGCGCTTCAATACCGGTGGCGGCATTCAGATGGCGCTCGATATCGGCGCCATGCCGCACGGCAACTGGTCGGGCTGTCACGCGGTCGGTTGGGATCTGAACGCGCCGGAAACCGGCGACCTCACCGTGGGCGATAATTTCCAGAAACACAGCTACCCGCTTGGCATCATGGTCAACGCCGACGGCAAGCGCTTCGTCGACGAGGGAGCGGATTTCCGCAACTATACTTACGCCAAATATGGCCGAGAGATCATGAACCAGCCGGGCATGATGGCGTGGCAGGTCTTCGATCAGAAGGTCACGGGGATGATGCGGGACGAGTACCGGATCCGCCGCGTCACCAAGGCGACCGGCAATACGCTGGAAGAGCTCGCGCCGAAGCTGGAGGGCGTCGACCCCGATCAGTTTCTCAAGACGGTCAACGAGTACAACGTGGCGGTTCAGACGGACGTGGCTTTCAATCCTGCGGTTCTGGATGGCCGCGGCACGACCGGCTTGGATGTTCCGAAATCGAACTGGGCCAACGTGTTGGACGAACCGCCCTACGAGGCCTATGCCATAACTTGTGGGATCACCTTCACCTTCGGCGGCTTGCGGACAGACGACAACGGCAGTGTTCTCGACATGGAGCTTGCGCCAATCCCCGGTCTCTACGCGGCCGGTGAGTTGGTCGGCGGCGTGTTCTGCTTCAACTATCCGGGTGGCACGGGGCTGATGTCCGGCGCGATCTTCGGACGATTGGCCGGCAACAGTGCAGGAGCGCTCGCGAAAGCGGGCTGATATGCCGGCGGACACCGCCAAACAAAATTACCCCTCGCTCGGGGAATATGCCTACGAGCAGCTGCGTGCTGATATTCGCGAAGGCGTGCTGCCGCCCGGCTCGCGCGTTCGCGAAAAGGACGTCGCAGAGCGGTTGGAGATCAGCCGCACGCCGGTCCGGGAAGCGCTCCGGCGGCTGGAGGCGGACGGGTTTCTGACCTTCGAGCCGCATCGCGGCATGATCGTCGTGCAGCTCGATCATCAGTCGATGATGGAGCTGTACGCCATGCGGGAAGTGCTGGAAGGCACGGCGGCCGGACTGGCCGCCCGGCATGCCTCGGAGGCGGAAATTGCCGTCCTGTTCGAAATGCTGACGAGGGAAACGGATATCCTCCACGACCCTGCCCGGCTGTCGCAGCACAACGCTCAATTCCACCAAGTGCTCTTCCGGTCGGCGCACAACCGCTACCTGCTTAAGACAGCGAATGCACTGCGCGACTCGATGGCGTTGATGCGCGGCACCACGATGGCGGTTCCGGGACGGGGGAGCAGCGCGCACGAGGAACATACCGCACTGGCACAGGCAATCCGCGAGCGCGATACGGACGCGGCCGAAGCCGCCGCCCGCACGCATATACAGGCCGCACAGGAAGCGCGGCTTAAGCTAACGCTGGAGTCTACTTAAACCAGCCAAGCGGACGCTTCAGCACAAATAAAAGATGTGCAAAACCGGTGAATACAGTGATAATCCGGCCCACGTCAAACGGCCCGCAGAGCCGGGTCACGTACACATAGGGAGAAATAATATGCTTCACCGTAAACTTGCCACGATCACGGCGATGGCCTTAACGGCCGCGCTTGGCGTGGCAACCGCGCAAGCCGAGGGCTTGCCGAAAACTTTTGCATGGACAGCTTACGGTACGACGTCGTCCGGCTATGCGGCATCGGTCGCCGTCGGAAATGCCCTTGCCGAGGACGGATACAAACTGCGCGTCCTACCGGCGAAAAACGACATTTCGCGGATGACGCCACTGAAGAACAAGCAGGTCCATTTCTCCGCCATGGGCATCGGCTCTTTCCAGGCGCAGGAAGGCGTGTTGGATTTCGGCAAGGGACAGTGGGGACCGCAATCCATCCGTCTCGTCATGATGGGCTGGTCCGATACGAACAACGCGTTACCGGCCACCGCCAAGGACGCGAACATCAAGAAAGCATCGGACCTGAAAGGCAAACGGATTGCCTGGATCGTCGGTGGCCCCGCCCTGAACCAGAACATGGAAGCCTGGCTCGCCTATGGCGGTCTGACCTGGAAAGACGTGAAGCAGGTTAAGGTTCCCGGCTGGAAAGCGTCCATTCAGGGCATCATTGATGGCAATATCGATGCCGCGATTGCATCGACCAATTCCTCGATGCTGTTCCAGGTGGCAAGTTCGCCGCGCGGCTTACATTTCTTCGAAGCGCCGCAGAGTGAGAAGGACGGCTGGGCACGTCTGTTGAAAGTCGGACCGTGGTTCGTGCCACATGTCGCGACAGCCGGCGTCGGCCTCTCGAAGGGAACGCCGCATACCGGCGCCACGTTCGGCTACCCGGTCATGGTTACTTATGACTGGCAGACCGAAGGGGCCGTCTACGACCTCGTTAAGCTGATGCACACCAGGTACGACAAGTACAAGGATGCGCATGCCGCCGCCGCAGGCTTCGCCATGGAACGTCAGGTCTTCAAATGGATCATGCCGTACCATGCGGGCGCCGTGAAATACTTCAAGGAAATCGGAGTCTGGAGCGACGATGCGGAAGCACATAACAACAGCGTAATGGATCGGCAGAAAGTGCTGCAGGCGACCTGGAAAAAGGTTGGCGGCACGGCAGCCGGCTATGAAAAATGGATGAGTGAGCGTGCCGCGGCACTGACAGCAGCGGGCTTTGATCCAGTATGGCAAAAGTAGGCATCGATCTCGAGGCCATGGAAGCGGCCGAGGCCCAAGCGGACCTCGGCCGTTTTCGCAAGCTTGGTGGCATATGGCAGAAACTGTTTCTGCTATCAACCTGTCTAGGCGTTCTCCTAGCGGTCAACCAGATCTTCAATCTGAAGATGATGTTTGATTTCGTTATTATGGATAACAGCTACCTGTATGTGCTGCTTGGGGTCTTCTTTTCCACGGTTTTCCTTATTTTCCCCGCAACGGCAAAATCGTCGCGGTCGCGGATTCCCTGGTATGACTACGTCCTGTTTCTGACGACGCTCGGCGTCACCGGATACTACGCCTGGAATGGTCTTCGCAGCCTCGAAGAAGGTTGGGAATACGCGTCGCCGGTCACGCCGGTCATTCTCGCCTTCATCATGTGGGCGATGATCATGGAAGGTGCCCGCCGCGCCGGTGGGTTCGCGATTTTCGTCATCTTCGGCATCCTCTCGCTCTATCCAATTTTCGCCGATGCGGCCTTCATGCCCGCGATCTTCTCCGGTATGCCGCAGGATATTATGGGTACCGCGCGATACCATTTGTTGAGCGAGGAATCCGTTCTTGGCATCCCGATGCGCGTGTTCGGTACGCTGATCATCGGGTTCATCATCTTCGGCGTGACCCTGCAGTCGACGGGCGGCGGCAAGTTCTTCATCAACCTTGCCTTCGCGTTGCTCGGCGGCGTCCGCGGCGGGCCGGCAAAAGTCGCCATCGTCGCCAGCGGGTTGTTCGGTTCGTTGAGTGGCAGTGTCATTACCAACGTGTTGACGACCGGTTCGATGACGATCCCGGCGATGAAGCGGACGGGCTATCCTGCCCGATATGCCGCCGGCATCGAGGCTTGTGCGTCAACCGGCGGTGTACTTATGCCCCCGGTCATGGGTGCGACCGCGTTCGTCATGGCCTCGTTCCTGGACATCCCCTACATCTGGGTCGCGATCGCCGCGATCGTGCCGTCGATCTTGTATTTCTACGGGCTGTTCGTCCAGATCGACTCTTATGCCGCACGCTTCGGTATTAAGGGTTTGCCCAGGGAGGAACTCCCGGAAACCAAGCAGACACTGAAGGAGGGCTGGTATTACGTCTTCGCCTTCTTCCTGCTGATCTATCTGCTCGTCTATCTCAAGCGGGAAGCGCAGGCGCCGTTCTATGCGACCGTTGCCCTGCTCGCGCTGAGCCAGTTCGGCAAGCTCAAGCTCAATGACCCCTGGCTTTATATCCTGGGCGCATCGATCATTACATTCCTCGGGCTCGTTTTGGCGAGCGTCTACTTCCCACCGGAATATGTGACCCTCATCCCGGTTGGTGCGGCGGCAGCGGTGCTGGTGATTTCGCATCTGCCGAAGCACATTCGGATATCGGGCGATGCCATTCGAGATTATATCGATGCCAATGGCCGTCTCCTGGCCGAACTTGTCGGCATCCTCGCCGCCGTTGGCCTGATTATCGGCGGCGTCATGGTAACCGGCATGGCGGGGACGTTCTCCGGCGATCTGGTGCGGATCGCGGGTGGTAATGTGTTTCTGCTGCTCATCATGGGGGCAATCACGAGCTTCATTCTCGGAATCGGCATGACGGTAACAGCGGCGTATATTTTCCTCGCCATCGTGCTGGCCCCTGCCCTCGTGGAACTTGGCCTCGACCCCATCGCGGTTCACCTGTTCATTCTATATTGGGGCATGGTGTCCTTCATTACACCGCCGGTCGCGTTGGGCGCCTTCGCGGCGGCTACGGTTGCGGGTTCGAGCCCGATGCGAACGGGTCTCGAGGCGATGCGGCTCGGCAGCGTCATTTATTTCCTGCCGTTCTTCTTCGTCCTCAATCCGGCCCTCGTATTGAACGGAGAAATCGGCGTCATTCTCATCGAATGCAGTACGGCGATTCTCGGTGTGACGTTGATCGCGTCGGGGCTGCAAGGCCACTTGGTCCTGGTCGGATCGCTCAACGCCGCACCGGCAGCGCTTCTGACACGCGTCATCCTGATCGCCGCGGGGCTCCTACTGGCCTATCCGGAGATGATGACGAACGCCATCGGCGTCGGCCTTCTGATACCGGGCGTGCTGCTCGGCAAGTTTGCGGCGCGGGCGGCAACGCCCGTCGCGGCGGCGGCCGAGAGCGGTGGCTGACAGAGCCACTCACGGACGCGCCGCCGCATGTGGCGTGCCCGTGAGGAGACATGACATTTGCACAACGAACATCTGAGAGAGCACAACGCATACTAAATTGGAGGATAGCAATGCTTGGACGTTTCCTCTTTGGCTTGACAATTGTGCCGCTTTTTGTAGCGATCAGCATGAGCGCAAAGGCCGCGCCGCAAATCCTCGCTGTTCTATCTTCCAACGGTATTCACTTCGTATGTTCGTCGGGCGAATGTAGCGCAGAGCTTTCGACCTATTGCTTGCAACAAGATAGAGATCCGCCGCGCCGCGGTGTCGCCTATCATCCCGCCCGCATGACCGATTTCGCCGTGACAGTTACCGACAACGCCGGTCTGCAGCGTCAGATACCAATCGCCGGCAATGTAATGTTTGTGGCCGACCGAGGCTTTGTGTCGGTGCGCGCCGTCATCTTGGGCGATGTTATGTCCCGCGAGAAAATCGCGTCCGCCAAAATCGCCATCGCGAAAGATGCCTCATTGGTACCGAATGCCGATGCGCGCGACGCCCGGCCTTTGACAGAAGGGGAAATCGATACGGCCACGGGAACCTTGCGCCACATCGGCCGAAAGATGATCGACCGTTCTCCGACGGCATCCGCAGTGCGATTGCTCAACCAGGCATCGAGCCAGTTCGCTCCGATAGAGTCGTATCGCTCAGACCAATTGCCCGGATTGTGGCATACCGTCACGAACGCAGCGAAAGCGGACACCGCCGATAAAGACGGGTTGCGCGTTGCTCGACACGGATATGAGCGTTGCATCTCGGCCGTTTCCAAGCAGAGCCCGTATCAGAATACGCTTTCTGTTGGTCGGGTGCTCAGCAATGTTGCCTTCGCGTCGTCCATGCGCCGTTGCCTGCAGCGGGCACACGACACCCTGCTCCGTGACGCGAATACGCGATACTGGAACAGTCTCGCGGGTAGTTAGTCGGCGTGAGCGTTGTCGTCTGAGCGAATGATCAGGTTGCCAAGCCGGTCGACCGTCCCCGCCATGTCCGGCTCGATGAAGATCGTCGCATCGGATTGTTCCAGAATCGCCGGTCCTGGCACAATTGTGCCGACCGGTAGGGCAAGCCGCTCGTAGACGGAGGTCTTTTGCCAATCGTCGCCCGCCCAAACCGTCCGTGTGCCTAGGGCGGCATCTGTTTCGCCGCCCGTCGGCGCCAGCAAGGAAAGATCAAAGCTCGGCCGTTTCCCAATCACCGAAACGCGCAGGTTCAGGATTCGTTCCGGCAATCCTATCAAGGGCCGGCCATAGGCCTGACGGTATCGGTTTTCATAGGCGATGCGGACATTCGTCTCGTTCAATTCAATCTTATTACCCTGCACGAGTGCGTCGAGCGGAACGTCAACCGTGTGCGTTTGGCCCTGGTAGCACATGTCGAAAGCAAATACGCACGCCACTTCGTCGAAGGTCACGTGCGTAGCCTCAAGCATCTCACGGCCCTCTTGCGCGAGGCCATTCATACGCCCGCCGAGCGCACGCAGATCGGTATCGCCCAGCACGCCATTCACCGTCTGCACAAAATCATGCCGCATATCGGCCATGGCGCAGCCCAGCGCGCTGTTAATCCCGGGGAACCGAGGCACAATCGCACCGGCGAGGCCGATGTCTCTGATCAAAGCACAGGCGTGCAACGCGCCGCCGCCACCGAACGGCATCGAGAAGAACTTGCGTGGATCATGGCCCCGCTCGATCGAAACCAAGCGGATTGCGCCCGCCATATTCGCGTTGGCGACACGGAGTATCGCATCCGCCGCCGCCATGAGGTCCAGACCGAGCGGCGAGCCGACCTCTGCCAGGATTGCTGCCTTTGCGGCCTCGACATCGAGACGCTTCCTTCCGCCACCGATCGGCCGCTCCGCATTGATGCGCCCCAGCACCACATTGGCATCCGTCACGGTCGGCCGCCTATTGCCGAGGCCATAGCAAACGGGACCGGGATCCGAGCCGGCGGACTCCGGGCCGACCTGTAGCAACCCGCCACGATCGACCGACGCGATCGAACCGCCCCCCGCGCCAATGGTCGTGATTTCGATCATCGGCGTGCGCACGACCAGGCCAAAATCGATCTCGGTCTGCGCCGCGAGCGCACTACTGCCGTTGGCGATCAGCGACACGTCGAAACTGGTTCCACCCATGTCGCAGGTAATGATGTTTTCGATCTCCGCCGAGGCGGCGATATGTTCCGCGGCAATAACGCCCGCGGCGGGGCCGGAAAGCGCGGTGCGTACCGGAACCTGCTTGGCATGGTCGAGCGACACCAGGCCGCCATTCGATTGCACAATCAGCACCTGCCCGCCGAACCCGCCTTCCCGCAGCAGGGTTTCCAGCCGTTCCAGGTAATGCCCGACCTTGGGCCGAAGATAAGCGTTCAAGGTCGCCGTCGATATGCGCTCGAACTCGCGGATCTCGGGAAGGATCTGCGAGGATGCGTCGACATGTTCGTTGGGCCAAACAGCCCGAACGGCATCCAGGGCTGCGCGTTCGTTAGCGTCGTTCGCATAGCTGTTAATGAAAGCGATGCATATCGACTCCGCGCCCTTCTCGCGCAGTTGCAGCGCGGCGGCCATTACCTCGTCCAGATCGACGGGCGTCCTGACATCGCCGTCAGCCAGCGTGCGCTCATCCACCTCCAACCGCATGTCGCGTGGCACGACCGGCTCGAACTGTCCCCATAGCCCCCATGTCTGCGGTCTGTCGCGGCGGCGCATTTCCAGCACGTCGCGGAAACCCCGCGTCGCAATGATCCCTGTCTTTGCCCCGTCTCGTTCCAGCAAAGAATTCGTGCCGACCGTCGTACCATGCACGATCGTCGCTATATCGGCGAAGTCATCGAGCTGCATTCTGATACCGGCCAGAAACCCCTGCGACTGGTCGGCTGGCACCGAAGGCGCCTTGGCCGTCTCGTAGCGCCCGGTTTCCAGGTCGAGGAAAAACACATCGGTAAACGTGCCACCGACATCGACACCGACGATCCAGCGGGACTGGTCCGTCACGTTGTCTTTGCCTTCCGGAGAGTGGCGGTCTCCGCTTCCCTGACCTGCCCCGCGCCATCAATTGCGACACCATAGTCTCCGGCAGCTCGTTGCGGAGTAACAAAGTCGAGGCGGATATCGCGCGCAACCGCCTGCGGATCGCGCTCGAACGCCGTTCCGTAGCCACCGCCACCAGGCGTTTCCAAACGGACTTTTTGTCCTTTGCGGATCGAAATGTTTCCCGCTTTCGATACCAGGGCCGGTTCATGGGAACCATCATCCTGCTCGAACGAAAATCGGTTCAACGCACCGGTGCCGCCGCCAATGACACCTGCGGGCGGATACTTGCCACGTTCGCCGAACAGAAAAACGTCGGCTTGTTCCTCGAGCAATTCGATTTCGTAAATGGCGCCGAGGCCACCACGATGTCGCCCCGGTCCGCCGCTATCCGCGCGCAGCGCCCATTGGGTAAACATGACGGGATAAGCGGCTTCGAGGATCTCCAGCGGAGGGATCGTCGCCGTCGAAATAGGCGCGTTGCCATGGTTCAGCCCATCGCCCTCCGGATGCCCACCATGGCCGCCGCCAAAGAAACTGAAGAGCACCCAACGCCGCCCGTCCTTTCGATGCCCCGCCATCGACAACGCATTAATCGTCCCATAGGCGCAGCCATTGACCATGTTGGGCGCAGCCTGTGCCATCGCACCGAACATCACGTCGATAATGCGAAGAATCGTCTCAGTATAACCCCCGACCGGTTTCGGCGCGCCGACGCCAAGCAACGAGCCCTCGGGAATGATGATTTCGATGGGCTCCATGACGCCGGCATTGGCGGGAACGTCTGCGAAGATGTGTTTCAAGGCGACGTAACAGGACGCGACGGCTGTCGAGCGTGCGATGTTAACCGGCCCGGCGCATGCGTCCGCGCTACGCGAAAAGTCGAGCGTCATACGCTCGCCCGCGACCGTAAGGTCTAGGGCGATTTTTAAGGGATCGTCGGTGATCCCGTCATTGTCGAGCCAATCGTCACAGGAATAGGTCCCGTCCGGCAATTCACCGATGCTGGCCGCCATCAAACGCGCGGCGCGCTTCCGCAGGCCATCCAGCGCCGAAAGAACAGTCCCGTCGCCATACTCGTCCAGCAATGCATCGAGGCGGCGTTCGCCAAGGCCAAGCGCATTGATCTGGCCGTTCAAGTCGCCATACAGGCTGCCCGGCAATCGTGAATTGGCCATGACGATGTCGACGATGTCCTGACGCAACGTGCCGGCCTCGAACAGCTTGACCGGCGGGATCAGCATGCCTTCCTGAAAACTCTCGGTCGCGACCGGATTGTAGTTGCCGGGCACATTACCCCCGACATCGTGCCAATGCCCGACCGACGCGAGATAGCAAAACACCGTGCCGTCCCGGAAATAGGGCCGCACCAGCTTGAAATCGGAAAGATGCGTGCCGCCGTCATAAGGGTCGTTGAAGATATAGACGTCGCCATCCCGTAGCCCGCCGTCCCGGGCGACCTTGTCGATGACGGCCTTGACCGCGAAGGACATGACGCCGACGAAAATCGGCAAGCCGGACTTGCCCTGCACCAGCGTCTCGCCGGTCGCCGCGTCGTATAATCCATGCGAGGCGTCATGCGCTTCGGCGATGATCGGATTGAATGCGCTGCGGAACAGCGTCGCGTCCATTTCGTCGGCGATCTGCTCGAGACGCCCCTTCAGCACGGCGAGGGTAACCGGGTCGATTGTCTGTTCAGTCATCGGAAGAAAATTCACGCGCCATAGGATGGTTTCGGCGCCGCATTCTAAACCTGCCCGCGCAGGCGACCAAGAACCGTTATGCGCCGAAACCGGTTCCGACTAATCCTGCCGGCGGCCGAACAGCATGGTCACGTTGATGCGCCGATTTTCGTATCCGGATTTGAAATCAATCGTATCGGTTTCATGAAACAAATCGGAGTTGAATAGAACGGCCCGATTTTCCGCGTAGGGGACGACCATCTTGCCTTCATCGTTCTCCGCGAGGTAACGCCGAATGCGACGTTGATCCTTGTTAAATGCGTTAAAGCGCCAATCCAGGGGCGCCTCCGTCTTGTAAACCACGAGGCCGCCACTATCCCGATTCAGGTTGGCCGAACTCGGCGTGACCCAGAAGTTCACGTTGACGGCGGCGGTATCCGCATGAACATCGATCCCCCGCAAGCGGCTGTCATATTTATAGGCCCAGCATTGCCGCAGCGCGTGATCCTTGAATATATCGGGGAAGGTGCGGCGAAAATCTTCCGCGATCTGCAGAACCAGCGGACACGCCAGCCCGTCGTTCAGGAATGCGCCCAAATACCCGCCGCGATACTTGAAATCGAACCATATCGTGCTCTCCAGCAAATACCGGCGTAGCGCGACCAAAGCAGGTGGTGACAGCACATTGTCGCAGAACGTCATGCCCGGCCCGTTCCCAAAATATTGGCGCGTGATTTCGTCGGCGTCGATATCCTCACCCAATGCAGATCCCGGCACCTCCAGAGCATCGGACTGATGTACTGGCCGGTTATAACTGTCGGCGACGAGGCGGTACTGCGCGTCCGTCAGCGGAACCAGAAATGGATCGCCAGCCGGCCAATCGATTTCATCTCGCAAACGCTCATAAATCTCAGCGAGCTTGCCAAAACGTTCCGCCTCGTATGACCGGCCTTCCAGGTATCGGAACTGCTCGATATCGTGATCGATCTTCGCTCGGGAGATGAACCGGAATCGATTGTCGTCGGCACGCGCCGAATGAGCACTGCGTGTTAGCACCAGATGTCTGCTGAAATGCTCGATCGCCTCGCTACGATTACCAAGCGCATTCAGTGCGACGCCGAGATTGCCATGCGCATCCGCAGCGTCCGCATCAACCGCAAGCGCTCGACGATAGCTGGCAACCGCCGCCTCGTAACGACCCTGGTCCTGAAAAAGAAGCCCGAGATTATTGTGCGCATCCGCGCTCTCCGGGTTCAGCGTTAGCGCTTGCCGATAGCGCTCGGCAGCCTCGTCATAGCGCTCCATTTCATGAAGGGCATTGCCCAAATTATTGAGGGCGTCGAAATAGTCGGGAACGAGGGCGATCGCACGCCGGTAGCTCGCTATCGCGTCCTCGTGGCTGTCGAGCTCCTGAAGCGCGTTTCCCAAATTATTGTGCGCATCTGCGTCGTCCGGGCTCAAAGCAACAGCGTGCCGATAATGTACAATGGCTGCGTCGAGCTCGCCCTGCTCCTGAAGCGCAAGACCTAAATTGCTGTGGGCGTCGACATTGTCCGGATCGAGCGCAAGTGCCTGACGACACCGTGCAATCGCGTCGCTTAAACGCCCGAGCTTCTTGAGCACGAATCCCAGATTGCATAGCGCGTTGATATAATCCGGGTCGCACAGCAGAGCCCGTTCATAACTCTCCGCGGCGGCATCCAACAAATCCATTTCCTGGAGTGCATTTCCCAAATTGTTATGTGCCTGGGCGTAATCCGGACTGAGCGCAATGGCGCGCCGGTAACTCGCTATCGCATCGTCCAGCTGCCCCAGCGCCTTGTGCACCAGGCCTAAATTGCAATGCGCATCCGCATATTCCGGTTTATGGGCAATGGCACGCTGGATCAGTTCCAGTGCGCTGTGGCTCTTTCCCTGCTGATGTTCAGTGACGCCCAGCAGATGTAAGGCAAAGGGGTTATCGGGCTCGCGCTGGAGGATCTCCCGATAGATCTCTGCAGCATCGGATAACGCGCCGGCACCGTGGTGTCGCATTGCGTGTTCCAAAGCCTGTTGGATGCTCAACCGCCGTGGTTGCGAATGGTTCCTTTGCGACATAAGCCGCCCCCGAAGAACAAAAATTGGCGGTATATTGATAATAGATGAAAGGGTATGGGGGTATTAAAAAGCGGTACAGCGGTAATAAATAATGATGAAACGGTATTTTAATACTGCAATCTCGCCATTCTATTCTAGAGCCGATACTTCTGATTGGCTCTCGTCAGAACTTCGCCCGACAGCATCATCCCGGCCCCATTTGAACATCGTCTCTTAGCCCTCTAAATTGCCGCTTCGGCGAAGCGGCACGGCAATACAGGGACGGAAGAAATGACAAGATGCTTTGTGACAGCCGTGATGCGGCACGAAACGAACACGTTCTCTCCGATCCCAACGCCCGTCGCCGACTTCGGCCGCATCGGACCTACGGACGGCCCGGCGCGGGGCGACGAAGCGCTGCGGGTCTATGCGAATACGAACAACCCCGTTGCCGCCTATATCGACATCGCCGCCGAGGAAGGCGCGGAACTGGTCTTCCCCATCGCCGCAAATGCGCATCCCAGCGCGCCCGCGCCGGGTGAAATCATCGACCTCTGCGCAGACGCGATCTGCGAGGCCGTGCAGAAGGGTTGCGATGCGTTGTTCCTGGATCTTCATGGCGCCATGGTCACGCAGGCCCATGATGACGGCGAAGGCGATTTGCTCGGCCGCATCCGTGCCATCGCACCCGATCTCCCGATCGCTGTCGCGTTGGATTTTCACACCAACCTGTCCGCCGCCATCGTCGACAACGCCACGGTGATCGCCGGCTACCGGACCTATCCGCATATCGATATGTACGAAACCGGCGACCGCGCCGGCCGCACGCTGATCCGCGCCCTGAACGGCGAAGTCAATCCGGTCATGGCTTGGCACTCGCTTCCGGTGCTGACCCACATGAACCGTCACGCGCCATCGATGCAGCCGATGAAGGACATGTATGCCAAGGCAATTGCGGCGGAGAGCGCCGGCACGGTTCTGAATGCCTCGATCTTCGGCTGTTTCCCCCTCGCCGATATTCCGCATGTCGGCTTGAGCGCCATCGTCGTCGCAGATGGCGACAAGGACGGCGCCGAGCGCCTGCTCTACGACATCCTGAACGAAGGCTGGGAGCGGCGCGAAGAGTTCGTCTTCCCGGTCGAACCCGTCGAGAAATCAATTTCCGAAGCGAAGGCACTCGACGGCGGCCCCGTCATCCTGGTCGATCATGGCGACAATTGCGGATCGGGCGGCAATCAGGACGTCATGGCCGTTCTCAAGGAAGTGCTGCGTCAAGATCTCGACAACGTCTGCGCCGGCCCGTTTTGCGACCCCGAGTCCGTGGCCCAAATGATCGAGGCAGGCGTTGGCGCTAAGATCACATTGCAGCTCGGCGGCAAGGTCGATATGCCGGCGATGGACCTCAAAGGCGAACCGCTCAAAGTCACCGGCACAGTGCGCCGCATCACCGACGGATCGTTCACGATCACCGGGCCAATGTTCACCGGCGTGAAGTTCAACATCGGGCGCTGTGCCGTGCTGGATACGGGCAAGGTCGAAATCGTCGTCAGCGAAGGCCGCTACGAACCCTTCGATGTCGGCGCCTTCACTCACGCCGGGATCGATCCGGCGCGCAAGAAATACGTCTTGCTGAAAACGCGCCAGCATTTCCGTGCCGGCTTCGAACCGCTCGCCAAACACATCGTCATGGTCTCCGGACCGGGCACTTGTACATCGGATTACAGTCTCTTCCCCTGGAAGAACTTGCGGCGGCCCGTCTATCCGCTCGATCCGGATGCGGAATCGAACCTGCCGACGCAGAGCTAGTCAGGCCCATGCCCATCTACCAAGACGGCTACGACATCCGTTGTGAGTGGGGCGAGTACGGGGTTGCCGAGATCGCATCGCGTGTCGAGTGCTGCGTCATCGTCGGTGCCCTCTCGTTTTCAAGCTGCGTGGATATCGCCACGGCGCGCGGCGCAACGGTCTATCCTTGTATTCCGGAGGATGACCCGAAGGCCTGTGCGGCAGCGCTCGGCGCGGAACTGGCCGAGAAACGCGGCGTTGGCCGATATTCTCTATCGCCGGGGACACTGACCGACATACCGAGCGGCACTAAGTTGGTCCTTCCCTCCCCTAACGGCTCGACGCTGACGCGCAAGACAAAGGCGAACCGCCTGTTCGCAGGGTGTCTGCGCAATGCCCGCGCGGTGGCAGCGGCAATAGACGGATCAGCCGTCATCGTTCCCGCAGCGGAGCGCTGGCCGGACCGCACGTTGCGGCCGGCGATCGAAGATATCATCGCAGCCGGTGCGATCATCAGCTTCTGCAGCGGCGCCAAATCGCCGGAAGCAAAATTCGCCCAACGCGCTTTTGAGACCGCACGAGAAAGTCTTGAGCAAACATACCGAGAGTGTGCATCGGGAAATGAGCTCGTCACGCGAGGACACGAAGACGACGTCCGACTCTGCACCGAACTCAATGTGAGCGACTGCGTCCCGTCCCTAGTGGACGGCGCCTATCGAAATGTTGCGGCGTAACCCTTCAAACGGCTGCGATCGTCTGCACTTCGACCAGGAACTCTTCCTGCACAAGACGGTCGACCATTAGCAGCGTGTTCGGCGGATAGGCGCCGTTCGGAAAGAAGTTCGGGAATTCGCGTAGTCGAAATTCCATGAAGTTCGGGATGTCCTGGCTGTGCACGAGATAGGTCGTGAACTGCACCACATTGCCCCATCCGGCGCCTTCAGCGGCCAACGCCTTTTCGATATTGCCGAACACCTGAACGCATTGCGCATCGAAGTCGCCGATGCCAACCGAATTCCCTGCCTTGTCGGCGGATAGAGAGCCGGCAATGAACAGAAACTCCGACGCCTTGACCCGGGTGATCTGAGAATACTGTCCCAGCGGCGTGCCCAGGGTATCTGGATTGTAGATCTTGATATCGGCGGCCATGGCCTGTCCTCCCCCATTGTTCAACTGCATCTTACGACGATAACCCTTTCACGACCTTCTCGCTCAACAGTTTTACCGCGTCCTCAAAAGACGGATTAACGCCATCGGCGAACGCAATATCGGCATCGACCGTGCGGGCGTGGGAGCGGCGGGTGCTCGCCGACATGATCGGCTCCATGCCCAGCTCCGCCAAATTCTCCATGACCTTGTCGACTTCTTCCATGCGGCGTTTGGCGTGATTGGTATGGCTCGCCGTCAGGGACGTGACCATGCCGGCGAAGGTGCGATCGTCGATGTCAGCGAAACAGGCGAGGACTTCGTCGGTCAATCCGGCGCGGTGCGCCGCAACCAAACATTCGACACCGAGCGCCTCGAGTCCCTTGACCATAATCGAACGAATGATCTTGACAGCCGAGGCATCGCCTGCCCTGTCGCTCATGACGCTGACATCGAAACCGAGCGGCCGCATCCACGATGCCGCCCGCTCCGCCGCCGGCCCCGACAAAACGAAGGGCGCCTTGAAGCCATAAGTACTGAAGCCGCCCATCGCGGCGATGTCGACGTAATCGACACCCGTAGCGTCAACCATCTTTGCGATGTCGGCGGTCTGCTTGCCGGTCAGTGTGTTCACATCGAGATAGATCGCTCCGGGCTGCAAGTGCTCAATTGCCGACGCGGCCGCATTGCGCGCCTCGACGCCGGTTACGACGGAGATGACGATATCGGCTGCCGCCAAAGCGGGCGTGTAACGCGGTTCGATTTCAACACCGATTTCCCTCGCCCGTTCGGTCATTGCCGGTCCGCGAACATTGTCGTTTTGCGCAATATCCACAGACAGGATGCGACGGGCCGGATCGTCTCCTCGCCAGTGTTCCGCCAGCCCGTGCGCGATTGCCGTCCCTGCCTCGCCGAGACCGAGCAGCGCAACCGTCGCAATACCGTTCGGGTTCTTGGGTGCCATCTATTCATTCCTCCAGGATTTTCGATTCTCGGTCTCGCACAGTATAAACACCGCGGCGGTCGGTTCGACCGCTTCACATACCGATCAATGGAAAACAGGACGAATTATGACCATGCTGGGCAGACCGGGTTTTTGCGTCGTCACCGAGATTTCACGCGCGCCCGCCGAATTGGTGGCACGAATAGCGCAATTTCCAGCCTCCATCTTGGGCGATGCCCTCGCCCACCGCGGCAACATGGACGCGGGCATTTCGCCGATCCGCACTGGCACACGGCTCTGTGGCACTGCGGTCACGGTGAGCACAAAACCTGGGGACAATTTGATGGCGCATGTCGCGCTCAAGATTGCGCAGCCGGGCGATGTCATCGTCATCGATGCAAAGGGCGATCAGAGCTGCGCGCTCTGGGGCGACCTGATGGCGCGCGCTGCTAAGGCAAAGGGCGTCGCCGGGCTTATCGTTGATGGCCCTATTCGGGACCTTGAAGAATTGATCGAATTCGGCTGGCCGGTTTACAGCCGGGGCGCCAATCCGCGCGGCCCGGAGAAGAACGGCCCCGGCGAAGTGAACCAGCCAATCTCCTGCGGCGGCGTAGCAGTCAATCCGGGCGACATCATCCTGGGAGACGGCGACGGCGTCATCGTGATCCCGCCCGATATGGCGGAAACCGCATTGGAAGGCGGCGCGAAGCGGGTCGATGCGGAGAAGGATATTCTCGACGCTATCGAATCCGTCGACCGCTGGCCGTTCGATATCACCACACCACTGCGGGCCAACGGCGTTCTCGGACCGGATGAAACGATCTGATGGGCTATAAGATTCTGATCACGGCGCCGACCCTCGCCGACAAGGCGATGGCGTTGCTCGACGAGCTGGGGGCAACCGTGTTCACCGTGCCGGACGGGTCGCCCGACAGCGTTATTTATGACATCGCCGTGACCGAACAAATCGATGGGATCATCGTGCGGATAGGCGAGATCGATGCGCGGGTGATCGACGCCTCAAAAAAGCTGCGCGTGCTCAGCAAGAACGGTATCGGCGTCGACAATGTCGATCTCGCTCACGCGACGAAAAGAGGCATCCCCGTCGTCAACGGACGAAACTCGAACTCGCAATCTGTTGCCGAACATGCGCTCGGCATGATCATCGCGCAGCTCAAGGATTTCCGGCGCCTCGATACCAGCGTCCGGGCTGGGAAGTGGGAGAAGGCGACCTATTACGGTACCGAACTCTCCGGCAAGCATGTCGGGCTGATCGGACTCGGTGGCAACGGCAGCGCGCTCGCGCGATTGCTCGTTCCGTTTGGTGTTAAAATCACCGCTTACGACCCCTATCTCGACGACACCGAATTCTTCCAAGGCGTGAACCGTGCGGCGCATATGGACGACTTCCTATCCGACATCGACATCCTCAGCATCCATTGTCCGCGCACTTCCGAAACGGACGGCATGATCGATGGCGATAGTTTTCGGAAAATGAAACCGACCGCGCATCTGATCAACTGCGCCCGCGGTGGCATCGTCGATGAAGATGCGCTGGTGACTGCGCTGAACGAGGGGCAGATTGCCGGAGCTGCGATAGACGTTTTTGACGTCGAGGCACCGCCGACCAACCACCCGCTCTGGCAATGCCCCAACGTCATGCTCAGTCCCCATATTGCCGGCGTGACCCATGAATCATTCACGCGCATGGGCACCATGGCCGTCGAAAACGCCTACAGGATACTCAACGGTGAGCCGATCAACCCCGCCTGCGTGATCAATCCCGAAGCGCTTCCCGATAAGTGCCGCACCTGAATCCTCCTCCCCTACAAATCGGAACGAAGAAGAATGGACGCATTGCTTGAGCCCGGTCTGACCCCGGTGGAAATCGAACGCCGGTTCGAGGAATCGGCGGAAAGGACGACGACACCTTGCTGTGATGGAGACATGATCTGGCGAATGTGGGGCGAAGGGCCGCCTCTGGTCCTTCTGCATGGCGGATACGGCTCCTGGCGGCACTGGGTCAAGAATATCGAAACGCTGTCGAAAACACGGCGGCTCTATGTCGCGGACAATCCCGGGCTGGGCGACTCTGCGTCCGTACCGCTGCCGCATTCCGCCGAGCAACTCGCCGGAATCATCGTCGAGGGGATCGATCGGCTTATTCCCGCACCGGCGCAGTTCGATCTGGTTGGGTTTTCATTCGGCGGGCTGCTTGGTGGGCATGTCGGCTCGATTATGGGCAACCGGGTCCGCAACCTAGTCGTCGTTGCGCCGGGCGGTTTGGGCATTCCGCGCACCGGTGAGCGGCCACCGCTGGCGAAGATACGCTCGCACATGAGCCCTGAAGAACTCGTCGAAGCGCATCGGCATAATCTGTCGATCATCATGTTCCACGACGCCACGAAGATCGATGATCTTGCGCTCCATCTGCAGCGGGAAACAGTCAAGCGCGCCCGGGTGAAGAGCCCCCTAATCGCCCGCACCGACACGCTGGCGCGGGTTCTGCCGAATATCAAAGCGAACCTGAATGCAATCTACGGCGAAATGGACGACGAGACCGGCACCGGTCTCGAACGGCGTCAAAAGCTATACCGGGAGAGTCACCCGGACATCGACTTTCGCGTCATCAAGGGTGCGGGGCATTGGGTGATGTACGAAACGCCCGAGATCTTCAACGCGATGATAAGCGAAATGATAAGCAAAGCTTGAACGCTACCAGATACACCAAAGGTCAATGATGATGACGCTTCGCGGCTGGGCCGAGAACCAGCCTTATAAAGCCGACTATGCGGATCGGATCTGCTGTACGAAGCTTTGAACCTCGCCGCGCAACGTCTCGGACTGCTCCGACAACGCACCAGCCCCGGTCAACACTTCCTGTGCCGCCGATTTGGTATCGGACGCGGCATGGGTCACGTTATCGATCGTACTACTTACCTCACGCGTGCCGGTCGCCGCATGCTGCGTGCTTGTCGCTATTTCTTGGGTCGCGGCACCCTGCTCACCCACCGACGATGCGATCGCCTCGGCAATGCCGCTGATTTCGTTGATCGTCTCGCCAATACTCTTGATCGCACCCACGGCATCGTTCGTCACTGATTGCATGTCGCCAATCTGCGTACCGATCTCCTCGGTTGCCTTTGCCGTCTGTGTCGCCAAGTTTTTCACCTCAGAGGCGACCACCGCGAAACCTTTGCCGGCCTCGCCCGCTCGGGCCGCCTCAATCGTCGCGTTCAAAGCCAACAGGTTGGTCTGTTCGGCGATATCAGTGATCAGGTCGACGACTTCACCGATCTTCTGCGCCTTTTCCGCCAGACCTTGCACCGTCTCATTTGTACGCTGGGCATCGCTGTTGGCCTTGGCCGCGATTTCCGTCGACTGCCCAACCTGACGGTTAATCTCGCCAATCGATGCCGACATTTCTTCGGCCGCAGATGCAACAGTCTGAACATTACTGGTCGCTTGTTCGGCGGCTGTCGCCACGGTGGCTGCCTGAGTGTTGCTCTCTTCTGCCGTCGACATCATGGACTGTGCCGTCTCCTGCATCCGGCCTGAAGAGGTGGATACGGTCTCGACAACAACCATTACCCGGCCTTCGAATTCGTCAGCGAGCGCGTTCATGGCTGCCCGTTTCTCTGCTCCTGCATTTTTTTCCTGCTCGACCTTGTCCTCTTCCATTCGCTTCATTTCCATGGCGTTGTCCTTGAACACCAGCACCGACCGTGCCATGTCGCCAATCTCGTCGGTACGTTCGATGCCGGTGATCTCGAGTTCCAGCGCATTTTTAGCGATCGCCGCCATATCGCTATTCAGCCGAACGATCGGCTTGGCCAGAGCGCGCCCGATAAAAAAGCCCACACCGCACAAAACGGCTAAAATAGCGGCGCCGATGATAAGCAGGGTATTGCGCATGACATGCGCATCCTCGAGCAATTCGGCCATGGCTTTTTCCGACACGACCGCAAATTGCGTGCCTTTGAAGGTCATGGGGACATAGGCGGTGGCGACATGCACACCATCATGATTAACCGCCTCCAACAACCCAGTCTTGCCGGCCAGCGCGGCACGCACTGCAGGAGTGTCGACTTTTTGCTTAAGGATGGTCGATTCCTTGGCGAGGCGAGCATCGTTCCGCATCAGCAGATCCGTGCCAAGGATAAAAGATTGGCCCGTCCGCCCCATGCCCGAGGCTTCTTCCATGATCTTGTTGATCCGGCTGATCGGCATCTGGAATGCCAATACGCCCAGGAAATCGCCCGTGGACGACAAAATAGGCGCCGAGATAAAGCTCGCCGGCGCGCCATGACTCGGTGCATAAGGCGCAAAATCGAAAAATGCCTGAAATCCACGCGTCGGATTATCGCGTCCCGCCCGGAATGCTTCTCCGAGACCGCTGTCCCGCCACTTACCAATGACGAGATTTGTCGCAAAGTCCAACTCTTTGAAAACCGTGTAGACGAGATTTCCCTTCGCGTCGAACAAGAAGATGTCGTAGTAGTCGCGGGCGCGCAGAAGCTTGCGAAACCACGGGTGATATCGTGCGTGGCTCCTGCTATAGGCGGAGCCATCACTGGCCGCGTCCAGCTCCTCCTTTTTCCCGGTTGGATGCGGATTATCGGTGATATAAAGGCGCTGGAGTACCGCTTCGGGTACCTCAAACGCACGATAACCTTCTTGGAAATCGACCAGCGCCTGAATTACGGCATCGTTCTCGGCTTGAACCAACAGATCTTCCGAAATGCTCTTTAAATAGTCGGCGAGAGCGGCCTTCCGCGATGATGTCACCGCCAGCAAGGTGTCCTCGGCTGCGGAGGTAATCGTGTCAACAGCCTTGAAGTAAGAAAAACTTCCGGTCAGACCAATCGATAAAGCGCCAAGCAGAACAATGACAGCAGGTATTTTTTTTGCGATTTGCATTTGTGTGAGCGCGGAAAGAAATCGAAAGGTCATCATTAGCCTCCAATGCGACAAGCTCAACACAACCATAGACAAAGCAATTGCCAGAAGTGGCGCTCCGTCTGAGCTTGTTCGTAATAGGAAAGGAAACTAATGGTATAAATATAAAATAGTATGAATATTTAAGATGAATCACAAATATATATAATATATCACCAGTACTGTTTGGAGTATTTTTTTTAATACTATACCGTAATAAGTAATATCATGTATTTTTATTTATAGTAAAAATTGTTTTGCCTTACAGTGAATACAATATTAGAGGGATCATCGTTACAGCATTGGCGCCGAGCAACCTCGCATTGAATTTTATGACTGGGCTATGCCAACGCACGCGATCTCACGAGCGGGCAAGTGTGACCTCCGATCGAAGACGAATCGGTCGTAGAAGCTCCTTAAGCCTGCGTGCGTCGCAGCCATGTCCAACAGGCCGTACTCGCGCTTAGAACCCAAAAGGTCCGCTATCAATCGCCGGCCGGCTATCCGTTATTCCGCAGCGGCGGCGAGCGTAAACCCGTACTTCTCTGCCAGGCCAAGGTCGCGCAGGATGTCGAGCCCGCGCTGCAGCGCCGCGCCCTGCAGACCGGTCAGCGGCCGGCGCAAATCGCCCGCCGGCAGTCCGACGGCACGCATCAGCGACTTCACCGGCACCGGATTGATCGCCGAATAGGTGAAGTGCAGCATCGGCAGCATGTGCAGCCACATATCCTTGAAGTTCTCCGAATCCTCGAAGCTCTCCCAGGGCTTGGAAATCACCGCCATCTCTGCCGGGATGATGTTGCCGGACATGTTCGCGGTGCCGTGTCCGCCCAGCGACATCGTCGGCACAACGAGACCAAGGTTTGGCGAGTCGCAGCACATCAGCGACATGTCGGGATTGCCCGCGGCAAGTTTCGCCGCCTGGCCGACTCGGCCGGTGGATTCCTTGTTCACCACGATGTTGGGATGCTCCGCCAACCGCAGGATGGCTTCGGCGGACAGATCTGTCGTGACGCGCGGCGGATTGTTGTAAATGCCGACGGGAATATCGCTGGCCTCCGCGACATCGAAGAAGAACTGTTCGATATCGGCTTCGGGCGCACAGATATAGGCGGGTGCTGCGATAATCGTTCCGTCCGCGCCGGCCGCGGCGGCGTGCTGGACGTAGTCGATTGTCGTCTGCGTATTGTTGCCGGTGCAGCCGTAAAAGAACTGCATGCCGCCGGTCTTGAACTTCATCGTTTCCTCGACGACCCTATGCCGCTCTTCCTGGCTCAGCATGGAGACTTCGCCGGTCGAGCCCATGATCAGCACGGCGCTGGTGCCGTTCTTCTCCTGGAAGTCGAGCAATGTCCGGAACCCGCCATAATCGATCGAACCGTCCCGATTGAACGGCGTGATCATGGCAACGAAGGAACCCGTCGGTTTTGTCATCGAATTCTCCATACAAATACTGCGTTCATATCAGAGCACATCTGTTACACCGGTTCCAGCGGTGCGTGCAGGGTCGCCCCATCGATATACATGCCGCCTCGCTTACCGATTTCAATATCGCCATTGTACTTGTCCTCGTAACTCGGCGGCAGCGGACGCCCATCGGGGGGGCACAGCCACAGGCGCAAGAGGTGGCGTTTCTTGTCCGGATAATCCTCGAACTCGGTGCGGTCGTGCAGTATCTGGTGATTATGGACGAACTGCATATCGCCCGGCGCGAACTCCATGAACATGCACAGTTCGTCGGCAAGCTTTTCGAAGAGGTCGAGCGCCTCGATCTGTATGTCGGTCAAGGGGTTCAGATCGGGAAACCGCCGCGCGGATTCGATATAGCGCCGCACCATTTGCGTTGTCAGAAGCCCGTCATGCCAACTGAAAATTGGCGCCGAATAATATGGATTCCGGCCCGGCGGAATTTCGTCCCGCCTGTCGGCCTCGAAGCTTTCGAACAGCACTGCTGCAAGATCAGGCCGGCGCTTGCTCATTTCGTTGTAGATCGTAACCGCGCTCACAAGACTGCTGAGACCGCCAGATTTGGCCTTTTGCAGGCAGAGCAGCGAAACGATATCGCATGTGTCGACATGATAGGTCTGGCGCGCCGTCGTCTGATAGATGCGCGCGCTGGTGTCCTGGGGATCGCGACCCAGATCGATAACGTGACCCAGCAAATGCCCCTTCGCATTCTGCGGAACCGCGGAACCGAAATAGCAGCCGATGCCCCAATAGAGGATGGCCGCTTCTTCCATCGAGTACCGCTCGACCGGCAAGCCGCGGATCAATACGAAGCCCCGCCCGCGAAGAACATCGCCACGCAGCTTGTCCAGCGTCGCGCCCAGCGTCGGAAGCGGAAAGTCAGTCCGGCGAATTGCGGCTATGTCGAGCCCACGGGATTGAACCGCCTGCAACGCGCCATGCAGCTCCACTAGATCGCTGTCGGACAGGTGATAAATCCATGCCGTCGAGCTCTCGATATCCTTGCCGTACCAAGCCGACGGGCCCGAAATCGGTCCGCCGGGCATCGGGATCGTCGCTTTGCCGCTGGCGGCTTCAACACGCACTAACATTCAAGCACTCTTATTGCTGTCAGAGGGGACAGCGCGGACTATAGCCCGCAACGCGGGTAAGATCAGCTACCAGCCGGAGAAAATTTTGGCCGCCTCTGTTAACCATGGAGAACACCGGCTACCCTTCCCTCCCTTCGGCAGCAAAACAATTCCGGAACCGGCATTATGAGCAAACTGTCTTCGACAGACCCCCTACCTCACTTTCACGCTGTCGCGACAGCCTCCGCGGAGGCATCATCCGCGGACGGCTTTCTGGCCGCCCTGGACCCGGCTTTGGATGCCGTATTCGGCCACACGCTGTTTACCGCTCTGCTCTACGATGCCGAGTCAGGCTACACGGAGCGATACTACACCAGCAATCCAGACGCCTATCCGGTCGGCGGCCGCAAACCGCCCAATCTCACGGCCTGGACGCAGAATCTTCTGGTCGAGCGACGGCCCTATATCGGCCGTAACGCGGACGATATTCGCGAGATATTTTTTGATCACGAACTCATCCTCTCGCTCGGCTGCGAGTCAATTCTCAACATCCCCGTTGTCCATAAGGGCGAGACTTTGGGAACGCTCAACATTCTGAACGAGGCAGGCTGGTACGATGAGAGCGACATCCCGGCGGCGATGGTCTTCGCCGGATTGGCGGTACCAGCCTATCTCGAACTGGCGGCGCGCTATACCAAGGAGCGATGATAGTGACCCCTAGAGACAGCTTATCGCGGTTTTCGGCAAGGAACGTGCGGCGTGGCGATGCGGTGCATCGGAAGCCGGGCGCGACGCTGTCCGAAAGCCGCGCTAAGCTGCCGTTCCGACGCCCTCCGACGGGCCGCATTCGCGATCTCTAGGGGTCACTATCAACGTTCCTTGGTATTAGGCTGCGGCTGCGCGGCTCCCGTCCCGGATCGACATCGGCCGTTCTCCGACGATCGTCACCCGGTGCATTTCACGGCGTTGACCGTGATAGTCGTTCAGCGCGTTGTGCTGCGCGCAGCGATTGTCCCAGAACGCTATCGACCCGGCCCGCCAGCGGAAGCGGCAGGTGAATTCAGGACGGACGGCATGGTCGCAGAGATAATCCAATAGCGGTTTACTCTCCGCCTCGGTCCATCCGGAAAACCGGATCGCGTAGGTTCCGTTGACAAACAACGCTTTGCGGCCGGTCTCCGGAATAAGACGCACCGCCGGATGTTCCACCGTCGCATTCGCGTCATCACCGGTGCGAACCTGCATCGATTTCGCACCGGGGCCATATTTGGCAATTGCTGTATCGGTATTCCCGTAAACGCGTGTCGCACTGTGCACTACCGTCATGCCATCGAGCATGTCTTTCAAACCATCCGACAGGGTATCATAAGCAAGATACTGATTGGCGAACATCGTATCACCGCCATAGGCCGGTGCATCGAGCGCATAGAGCATCGATCCCAAGGGCGGCCTTTCGTAGAAGGTGACGTCAGAGTGCCACAATCCACCGAAGTTGGTGCCCTGGTCATCCGCTTCCTTGATAACCGGCATAACTTCGGGATGATCCGGGAGCCCCGCGACGAAGGGATGGATATCGAATTCCCCGAACCGGCCGGCAAACGCCAGATGCTGCTCCGGCGTAATTGTCTGATCGCGGAAGAATATAATGAGATTCTCATCGAACGCCCTGCGAACCTCCGCGAACGTCTCGTCGTCGAGTGGCTGCGCCAGATCGACACCGCCGATTTCCGCACCCAGTGCGCCAGCGATAGGCGATACGTCAATTTTCCGGTACGTCATCTTTCGCTCCTTCCGCTCTATTCAAGGATGGCTAGAGACTATGCCGCCAGTGCCGAGGCGGGAATATAGACATAGCCGTCAAATAAACGACGCTGCGTTCGCATGACCGCCGCCTTCTCCGCATGCCATGCGCCCTCCACCTGTCCAACATCCGCAGTACAGACAATCACACCGGAGGGCTGGACGATACGTAGTTCCGATTTTGGATCCACCGTGTGCCGCGCAGCGCGATGTACGACCGTTCCTTCGATCCGCGCGGCCACTGTCATGCAAAGCGAACCGGTCAGCGGCAGTGCGCGGTGAATATTGCCCATCGATACCATGCGCCCGAGCAGGTCACCGTCATCAGCCGTAACCGTTTCCCCGGACAAGAACGCGGCATCCCTCGGCGGCGCAACGAAACCGATCATCGGCAGCGCGGGGGAAAATGGGAAACCCATCGCCGCCGCACCCGCTTTTCGAATGGCCTGCAGCAGCGCCATCAGGTCCTCCCGCGCGTCGAGATCGGCGGGCATTTCGTTGCCAATCAGCCCAAGATCCGATGCTGCAACGAACATGCCCGGATTGGCCGCGTCGACGAGCGACGCTTCAATCGAACCGTGCCCTTCGATATCCAGCGTATCGGTGACGTTACCCGTCGGCAGCAATGTGCCGGTACCGGCACCACCCGGCGCAACGAATTCCATGCTGACCGGTGATCCCGTGCCGGAGACGCCGGGCAGTTCCAGGATGCCATCGACGGCGGCAAACCCTTCATCGACCGAAAAGCGCGCATGAATGATTTTCTTGGTGTTGGTATTGTGAATGCGGATTAGCGCCTCATCACCCTCAACCGAAACCAGCCCCTCGTCGACGGCGAACGGCCCCATCGCGGACGACATGTTGCCGCAATTCCCGGCATAGTCGACCATCGCGTCGCGCACGGCGACCTGGGCGAAGGTGTAATCGATATCCGCGTCGGGATGGCTCGACGGCCCGACGACGCAGACCTTGCTCAGCGAGGAGATCCCGCCGCCCATGCCGTTCAACTGCCGCCCATTGGGATCCGGGCTGCCGATCGCGGCAAGAAACACCGCGTCCCATTGCGCGCGGTCCTCGGGCAAATCCTTTTGATGGAAGACGATCGCATTGCTCGTCCCGCCCCGAATAAACGCCGCCGGTATCCTGACTTGCTTCATAGACCTCGCCACATATGTTTCGTCCGACAGTGAGTTTTGAACGAATATCGACCAGAAGCAAGTCGGCGGAAATTTCCGGACGGTCACTAACGGTTTTCGCGGTCGGCCCGGATGTTCAGCAGGTTGCCGGCAAAGATCACACCCGCCCCTAAGAAGACGAACAAGCTGGTCGGCTCCTGGTATAGAAAATAGCCGAGGAATGCCGCCATCGGCAGGCGGATGAAATCGATCGGCGCGACAATGGCAGCGTCGGCGAGCGCGAAAGCTCGCGCAAAACAATAATGGCTGCTCAACCCCGCTAACCCCGTCATCACGATCCAGGGCCAGGCGCTCGCGGACGGCATCACCCAGTCCGGCACCATCAAGACGAAGCTGAGCGGCAGTTGCACCAGGTTCATATAAAACAGGATGGTCAGCGGCCTATCGCTCGACGCCATCGAACGGGTGATGACGAACGTCGCGGCGAACCCGACCGCCGCCCCCAAAACGACAAAGGCCGCCGGATCGACGATCGCGACCCCGGGCCGCAGGATGATCAGTATGCCGATAAACCCAAGAAGCGTGGCGACGCTTCGCTTACGCGTCAGCGGCTCGGCCAGAAACATCGCAGCCAAAATCGCCGTCCAGATCGGCGCGGTAAATTCGATGGCAAAGACTTCGGACAGCGGCAGATTGAACAGGCCGTAATACCATCCCGCCTGCGCCGCGAAATGAACGACGTTCCGGAACCCATGCATGCGAAGTCGCCGCGTGCGAAACAGGTGGCCGCCATAACGCATCACCAACAGGCAGATGATCGCGAGGCAAATCGCATTCCGGAAGAACATGAT
Source organism: Alphaproteobacteria bacterium (assembly GCA_012103325.1). Classification (GTDB taxonomy): domain Bacteria; phylum Pseudomonadota; class Alphaproteobacteria; order UBA8366. Next base: position 253,816 of record WLWY01000005.1, on the reverse strand, counting down.
CTCGAATATCGAGATTTCCGTAGCCAACTCGCGTCCCGCAATCGCCATCGCGATCAGCGACAGGACGGCACCCACCATCCACAGGACCGCGCCCGACAGCGATTGCGGTGTTGCGCCACTCTTCACTTCGCAGGCCTCTGGTACGAGCCCGCCGTCATTTCGCGTCGCGCAAATAACCGTTTGCGAATGTCACCGCATCCGCGCCACCGAAACGCCGCATGCGATCAAGCGCCGCGGTGAGCGCGTTCTCGCGGGCTTTACCGAAGCGCACGCCGGGTTCCAGCCACAGGCCGGTTACATGGAGTGCATTGTCCTCCTGGCGCTGATGCTTCATATCGATTCGGCCGACGAACCGATCGCCTTCCAGCAAGGGGAATACGTAGTAGCCATACTGGCGCTTGGCAGCCGGAACGAAAACTTCGATGCGGTAATCGAAACCGAACAGCCGCTTGGCGCGGACGCGGTCTCGGATCATCGGATCGAAGGGGGATAGGACGCGCAGCGTCGGCAGCGGCTCCGCTGAACCGGCAGCGCGGTCGAAGACATCCTCGTTCGCGTAAACCTCGCGCGGCTTCGACCCATCGGCATCCTCCAATATGACCCGCCGCAAGCCGTTGCCAAGGTTCCGGCGGCACCAGTCGGCGGCTTCAGCTGGACTTACCGCCTCCCAGAAGCCCGCAATCTCGCCGGAAGACGCAAACCCCAAGCGCTCCAGCGCCGAGCGGCAGGCCCATTCGATTGTCTCTTCGTCGTCCGGTTCATGCGCACGATGCTCGTCCGGAATAACATTTTCGGCAAGATCGTAAACTTTTTGAAACCCTTCCCGTCGGGTAACCGCCAAGGCGCCGGTGCGCCACAGATATTCCAGCGCGGTCTTGCTCGGATGCCAGTTCCACCAGCCGCCAGCCTGCTTCGGCTGGTCTCCGCCCAGTTCGCGCGCCATCACCGGCCCCGACGTTGAAATCCGGTCTAGCACGGACTCCACCTCCGCCTCGAAACCGGGGCGGCGGTGCTTGCGCCAACGCTCCTGCAAATGCGCCGCCGTTTTACGAAACCGGGGACGCCAGTACGGAAAATACCGGCTCGGAATAATCGATGCGTCATGGGTCCAGTTTTCGAACATCGACCGGTCCCGCTCGAGAAGCTGGCTGAGTTGCTTTGGCCGATAGGTTCGGTTACGCGCATGCAGGATCATATGGTGCGCCCGCTCGACCGTATTGATGCTGTCCACCTGGACAAATCCAATCTGCTCGATACGTGCGTTCAGGTCCGCGGTTGCCATCTTCCGATGAACGGGTTCGGACAAACCGTGCAGAGTCAAAAACAGGCGGCGGGCGTCACGATTGGAAAGGCGGTCGATCATGGAGAGTGGTTCACGCGTGATTCAAATTTAGCGAAGGACAAGCACATCAGTGCAATGAGTCGGAAAGCAATCCAAGAACAAAATAAGAACAACTGCTACGGAGTAGAAAGAAGCGACATCAACCGCTTCACATCATCGGCGGTTAGCCCATCGATGTTTCCAGCCAGTTCGGCGACCTCCGCCGCTTGTGCTTCGTCGAGGCGAACAGCAAGACAGTCGCGCACCTTGACCAAATGATCCTCGTCTCTAATCGGCGGTCCGCCCCACTTACCACGCGGGCCGTCGCAACGCGCCTGTACGGTCGAACCATCCTTTAGCCGTACCGTCGTCTCGACATGCATCTGATCGAACCGCGCCGGGATATCTGCGCGCATATCCACGGTGACTCGATCGAGCATATCTTCCATATCGGCTGCAAAGCGCCGGGAATCCTCGAAGCTCGCCATATTGACGCGCCCGTCGAGCAGTGCGCACGACGTCACGTACTGCCAACTGAACTTGCCGGCCAACCCGGTCACCGGACGCGGACGGTCGATATAGAACATCTGCGGCGTGACCACTTCAACGGACTCGATGGCTTGCGGTTCCGGAATGCGCCCATGCAATTCCAACGCTGCCGTTATGGCGAAATGCGTACCATACTGGCTGGGAAACATTTTGATTGCGTAGCCCGGCTCGACAACCCGAAACGGCGGTCCGTAGTTGAGCAATTCCTCAAGGACAAAGCCCTCGTCGAACAGGCCTTCGACATAGCCCTGAGGGGCCTCAAAGATATCGGGGTTCCCGGTAAAGCCGCGCGCCGCCAGCATCGCCGCATCGAGCCCTGCCGCGACGGCGACGCCGCAATTCGTCGACTTCGTCATCGTCCCGGCGTTGGCAAGCAAACCGCCCGTGCGCGACGCGGCAATTCCAAGCGCATTGCGCAGCCCCATGACGTCGAGACCAAGCATATGTGCCGCCGCAACCGCGGCCCCCATCGGGCCCACCTGGCTGGGCGGATGGAACCGCGCCTGACGCGCCTCGAACTGGTGCGACGCCTGGCGGATCCAACCCTGCATCTCAATGCCCTTAACCAAAGCCGTCAACACCTCTCGCCCCCCCATATCCCGCGCTTCCGCCAAGGCAAGGGCTGCCGGCAAGGTCGTCGACATTTGATGATTGGCTGGATTCCACATCGGCTCAAAGTCAAGGACATGCATGCTGACGCCGTTGATATAGGCGGCGTTGACCGGAGAGGTTTGAAACCCGAAACCGATCGCCGATGCAGCCGGCGCACCGCCCATTTCGCGTAAATGATCGGCAAGTATCCCTGGCGACGCTTCCTGATTGGATCCCGCAACCGCGACGGCCACGCCGTCGATCACCAATCGCCGCGCCGCCGTGCGCGCAGCATCACCGATATCCTCGTACCCTAAATTGGTGACGCAGCGGCAGAGATTTTCCGTTATTTCCATGGGGCCCTCAGGGGATAGGTTTCTTTAACCTTACTACGCAGGAGTAAAAGGCAAAGGGCTCAAAGACCATAACGGTAAATTAGGAGACCGGGCGCTTCAAACGATGATAAATATGTCGATTGACGCTCACCGTAAATCCGTAACCGTTTTATTTACCAATGCTCGCTTAATACGTAGAATAATTAACGTTCTATCGATCTGATATAACACTGATTTGTTATCTACTTTTGTCACAAGGAAATTGAATTGCATACGCCACTCGAAACAATGACCGAAACGATCGGCTTCGACGAACAGACACGGTCGCTTTATTCATTTGATGCTTTCAAAGACCGCGAAAACGGTACCATCCTGCGCCATCTCTACAATTACTGGGTAACCCTGCCGGTCGGAGCGCACGGATTGCCGCATGAGGACCAGTGCCGCCCGAAAGTGGATCTTTCCGCAAAAGTCGCCGACATGGTTTCCTGGATCGATACGACACCGGACGATCCGCTAAACTTTATCATCCGGGATCATGTGGAAAGCACCATCCCGGGCTGGGGTGTCGAGCTCTCGGACAAACCGCTTTGCAATTGCCCGGAAATGGAAATGCACACGACAGCGTGTGCGGTGGAGTATCTGTTCTGCAAACATGAGCGGAAGCCGATGTATCACGAGATCGACCAGTTGATCGGCGGGTTGAAGCGCCACTATACGCGGATCATGCTACCCGTCGAAAACAACGCTGGAGAGGTCGACCGCATCTATTATGCGACGAACCAGCTGCAACCCATAACGCGGGTTGCTTTCCACGTGGTTGGAGAAAGCTAATGTACGGCATACTGAGAAGACAGTACGAAGAGAGTGGCACCGATCAACAAGAGCGGCTCATGCTCTCTTTCGACAAAATGTTTTCGCGCGAACGTGACACGGCATTGGGCGATCTATTTTCCTATTGGCGGCTTAAATGTGCCGGCACATCGAATTTACCGAATATGAACGAATTTTCGTCACGCAGCCTCCTCCCACAATCGGCGCGGCGCTTTACATCCTGGCTCGAAACGGAAACATCCAATCCGTTGGGCTTCGTTCTGAGGAATCATCCGAAGTTAACAGCCTTTGGCGATCATTCGAACCACCGCCTGGGTGAACTAACGTTCAAAATGAACGCGAAAGCCATAATCAAAGAGTATCTTTACTGCAAAAGTTTACAACGACCGCTCTATCACGAAATCGAGCAAACGGTCGAGAGCAATAGCCGTCACTTCGTACGGCTATTGCTCCCCGTCGTCGATGACTCCGGCGACGTTACCAGACTTGTCTACGCGGTCCGCCTCATTGGCGCGGCCGCTCCGCCAGACTCCCCGGCCAATTCCTGAGTGATTTGTGACATGAGCTCGCCACGATGCATCCAGTAGATATCAACGTCGAGATCACTATTGCGGCCTGGATAACGCCCGGTCAGCAAGTGCCGCCTGTTACCCAAACCTAGCCCATTGGAACCGTATTGCCGACGCTTGCCGGTAGCTGTAATGAACCCGACATAGTAGTCGATCAAGAAATGCCGCAGCGCCAATATCCGGCCCATCCTACTGATCAGGCCGCTAAGCTTTTTGCCGCGATAATCGGGGTGGACCCAGGTTCCACCACCGAAATCGATGCGACCGCCGAGTACTGGGACTGATTCGCACAACTCTACCGGAAAGTGATGCAGCGTCGGGCAGCGATTGCCGAAGAACCGATGCGTACAAATGTATTCCTGTACGAAATCGTCGACCTCTAGAAACCGGTTTGCATGGCACACGACGATACGATTCCGGGCATCCTTGAGGTAAACCCAAAAGGAATTACCAGGTCTAACGTCGTTGACGGTTGGATCCAATGTTCTCGAAACCGTGCCGCCGTTCGGTGCGTTTTCGGCATGTTCCTTCCATTTTCTTAAATCGTCATCGACATGCATCGTGAGTCCGAGTTCAGCTGCTTGCTCGACTTTTTTTTCGATCCAAGCCTGGATTGTATCTAACTCAGCCTTCGTCAATAAAGTCATTTCCTTCTCCTATGACATTTTTTCGTGTAAACAGGATAATTGTTCGCCTTTATCGAGCGAAATCCAATATTAACCTTAATAAAATTGCTAAACAATCCAGCGAACATTACTAAGAGGTAGGATTAACAATCTTATTCGAAAAAATGGAATAACTTCTTACAAAGGTAGATTATCTTGCATTCCAGATTGCAATAAAAAATTGTTGTGAAATTGCGACAATACAAATACTTTATTTCAACATCTGAAATATCACTTTAGGTTGTTAAAACAAAAAAATAGCAAAAATTGGATACTAGCCCGTAAAGATCGGGGCGGCCTTGCCACCAAAGACGTTTCTTGTCCTGCGCAGAGCCTTCATCCAAACCGATTTTCTGAACCGGCAGTTGCTCGTTCGCTGAACCCGCTTCTTGTTTGAAAGGCACCGTTTGGTAGGATCGCGATGCCACGTCCGAAGTACAACGAAACGCTTTCCGTGCGACCTTGCTTGCAGCGACTACAAAGACGCCACTCTCGAAATTCTCGACCAGCCAATCGGAAAAACGGTAGAAATAGCGCACTGAAAGTCAGGATATCAACACCCCACGCCACGGCCTTATCGATAAAGTGGTAGGCCGTCGGCATCTTATCCCATGTGCTTTCCGAAATTACGCGACCGGTCTACGCGGCGACAACTATGCCTCTCCGGCTCATTGCGCGGTGAGCCCCTCCGCCAACGATTGTGCATCGCTATCGTCAAGACTGAGCACCAAAGACTGTACGGCTTCCGCACGTTCGCGCGACGACGCCATCATCGCGTTGTCGGTAAATTTCGAGACAATCTCCTCGCCGGTCAATGCCCGGTCACCGGCACCGCGGTTTATGCGCTCGTGGTGAATGAACTCACCGCCATCCTTAGTCGTAACGACCATACCGCCTGAGAAGAAGCGAGGAAACTCGGAGTTCGGGTCGATTTCACAATCGACCTTGTCGGCAAGGGCCAGGATCGCCGGGTCACTCAGCGCTTCATCTTCTAGTTCTGCCAAACCGAACTTCCCACGCTCGAAACAAGCGGCGGCAATGAACTGCGTGCTGAATTTCGCGTCGTAGTCGCTGCTGGGGCGCTTCTTGTTCGCAACCGGTTCCGCGATCACCGGTACGGTGTCTTCTGGAATGAGGGCGCGGATACGCGCGATATTCGTTGCTTCGATGCCGTGCCGCTCCCGCAGAGCCAGTGCGGAGTCGGCAATCGCATGCGTGAAATGGCAGGTCGGATAAGGCTTGATGGCCGACTCGACCACCGCCCAGCGGTCTCCCAGCTGATCCGTAATCGCCGCGTAGTCGACATGGCTTTCAAGATCCGCCAGATGATTCTTGAAGATACCGAAGCGGCCCTCATAGGGTTTGCCCGGCGCGATGTAACCGTGCTTGGCCTGCCCAGCCGCCATGATGCCAGCGACACCACCCCAACCCGGGTGCAGCCGCTTGTTCCATGCACCGTCTTCGACGAATTCCTGGCTCGCCATCGCCGTGCTGCAGACCACGCCTTGCGCCGTCGCGAGTTGCGCCGCATCGAGGCCCAACAGCTTGCCCGCAATCAACGCGGACGCGAAATGCGCGACGACGCCGGTCGCATGGTAGCCGCGATGATGAAAACCGAAATTTGCCGCCTCGCCAATCCGGATGGCGACTTCCATGCCGACGATATAGGCGGTCAGAACATCTTTCCCGCTGGCACCTTCGCGCGCGGCAACCACCATCGCAGTCGGCAGGGTCGCGGCGGTCGCATGCACGACCGATTTCATATGCGTGTCGTCATAGTCGAGACCATGCACCAGCGCGCCATTCATCAGCACGGCATCGCGCATCCCGAGCCGCGCCTTCATGCCGATCACCGGGCAGTCCCCCGGCTCGGCGATCGCCTGAATGCCCGCGAGAATACAATTGGCGAACTCGTGCTGGGTCGACGCCATCGCAATCCCGACGGAGTCGAGGATCAGATATTTGGCCCGCTCGCGAATATCCGCCGGAATGTCGTCGTAGGTTAGACCGTGCGCAAAGTCCCCCAACGTGCGCGAGATCTGCCCAGACAGCGCCGCCGCTTTGGTTTTCGTTGCTGTTGTCATTTCCATTCCTCCATATTCACGAGCAATTTGTTGACCTTAGGGTAGCATGCCTGCTTGCCGCGCCGTCAAATCCGGCCAGAACGCGTCAGCGCCGCGGCCCGCGATGCCGCGCCCCAGTTCTTCCGCCCAACGGCTTTCGGCCCCGAATTCCGCACGCCACGACCATAATCTGCGGGTTGTGAACTGCAAAATATGCTCATAGGTAAAGCCAATCGCGCCGTGGATCTGATGCGCCGTCGCCGCAGCCGAACTGGCCGCATCGCCGGTCACCACTTTCGCAGATGCCGCTTCGAATTGCGGATTGCCTCTGTCCGCGGCACGAAACGCCATTTCAGCCGCCGCACCTGCCAACGCCATTTGCCCGGCGAGAGCCGCCAGATTTTGCTGAATAGCCTGAAATTTTCCGATCGGGCGGCCAAACTGGATACGGTCACCCGCATATTGAACGGTTTCGTCCAACGCCCGAGCCACGCCGCCGGCAAGCTGCGCGGCGCGGAACATCGCGCCATACAGTTGCAGCGTATCCGGCGGCAGTGCCGTCTGCGCCAACGCTACGATTGGTGCATTATCGAATGTCACCGTATCGCGCGGTTCGCGGGCGATATTGCAATCCTCTTCGATCGTCGCGGCATCCAGGGCTGCCAACGCAACAGCGCCGCCGGTCAGCACAACGGTATGTCTGGCCTGACGGCCCCACGGTACAGCAGCGGCTTTGCCTGAAAGAGCGCTGCCGTCGATCAGCAAACTGTCTATCGCGCGAACGGGCGCAACCGTCATCGGACCGTCCGGCACGTCGATGCCTGCTCCGGCCAGCAGCCACGCGCCCAGCATCGTTTCAACCAACGGAATCGGGGGGCCGTAGTAGCCGGCTGCGCGCGCGATGGCGAAGCTGTCGGCCCAGCTGAGCCCGGCACCGCCTCGCTCTTCGGGCACAAGCGCCAAGGTCAGCCCGTTTTCTTCGCACGCGTTCCACAAGGCTTCGGGCCAAATGCCATTCTCCGCATCCTGCAACGTCTCTCGGGTTACCAGGTCGGCGAAGAGCCGCGTTACCGTATCGGTTAGAATGTCGCGCATCTCACTCATCGCAGCCCAAGCCCCCTTGCGATAATGCCACGCAAGATCTCCCGCGTGCCGCCGCGCAACGAGAATGAAATCGCCGCCTGGGTGACATAGGCCAGAACCTTTTCGAAATCGCTTCCGCCCATGAGTTGCGGGTCGGCGCCCACAAGTTCATGAGCAATCTTCGGCATGTCCTGTTCGTAGACCGCGCCGAGATCCTTGACCACCGATCCCGCCAACGACGGGTCCGCTCCCGCGTCCTGCATACCCGCGACGGAAAGCGACATTTGGCGCAGCGTTGCGTAATGCGCAACCAAACGGCCAATAGTCACCGCCGCGCGCGCGCTTGGAATTTGCGACGCTTCGCGAATCAAAGCGTGCAGCAGTATGTGGCTGCTCATATACCGCTCGGGCCCTGAGCGCTCGAAGGCGAGTTCGTTCAACACCTGCTGCCAGCCGCCGCCTTCCTTACCGACGACCATGTCCTCGGGAACGAAGGCGTCGACGAAGGATACTTCGTTGAACATCTCCTCCCCCGCCATGTTGCGGATCGGGCGCGCCGTCACGCCCGGCGTCTTCATATCGACCAGGAACTGGGTCAGCCCTTCATGCCTGTCTTCGACGTCGGTATCCGTCCGGAACAGCGCGATCATGTAGTGCGCTTCGTGCGCCTTAGACGTCCAAATCTTGGTCCCGTTCACGACATACCCACCATCGACCTTCACCGCCCGGGTGCGGATCGAGGCGAGGTCGGAACCGGAGTCCGGTTCGCTCATGCCGATGCAGAAGTAGATCTCACCGGCGGCGATACCGGGAAGGCAGAGCTCGCGCTGTTTTTCGGTCCCGTAATGCAACAACAGCGGACCGCTTTGCCGGTCGGCGATCCAATGCAGCGTTACCGGCGCGCCGGCCGCCAGCAGTTCCTCAATTACAACGTACCGTTCGAGAGCCGTTCGTTCCTGCCCGCCGTATTTCTTTGGAAACCGCATGCCGATATACCCAGCCGCACCCAGCTTGCGGCTGAACGCCGCATCGCCCCCGGCCCAGGATCGGGACAAGGTTTCCGGCGAATAGTCGGTCAGTGTTTCGGCGAGAAATTCCCGGATCTCGCCGCGCAATGTTTCCGTTTCCGGCGGCAACTCACAGGGTTCGAAGTACAGCGATTGCATGAAGATTCCTATTGTCGTTCTAGCGCGCCAAACGGTCGAGCTGATCGAGGATCGCGTCGCCCATCGCCGTCGTCGAGACCGTGGTTGAGACATCTCCCGCGATATCCGCCGTACGGACACCGGCGGCCAGCGTGTTTGCGATCGCGCTTTCCAGGAGCGTTGCATCCTCCGGTCGTTCGAAGGAATGACGCATCGCCATCGCGAAGCTCAAAATCGTGCCGATGGGATTGGCGACATTCTGACCCGCTATATCGGGCGCACAGCCATGAATCGGTTCATAGAAGGCCTGGCGCCGCCCCTCCTTATCCGGATCGCTGAGAGACGCCGACGGCAGCATGCCAAGCGACCCGCCGATCGCCGCCGCGCAGTCGGACATGATGTCGCCGAATGTATTCTCCGTGACGACCACGTCGAACTGTTTGGGATCGCGGACCACCTGCAACATTGCGTTGTCGACGTAGAGATGGTTGAGCAGAACGTCCGGGTATTCCTCCGCGCCGAGGCGGATGACTTCCTCACGCCACAGCTCGCCTACATCGAGCGCGTTGGCCTTGTCTACCGAAGTCAAATGCCCGCCGCGTTCCTTTGCCAGTTCGAAACCAACGCGCGCGACCCGGCGAATCTCGGGCGTCGTATAGGCCATCGTATTGAACCCGCGCCGCTCGCCGTTGCCGATATCTTCGATCCCACGCGGTTGACCGAAATAGAGGCCGCCATTCAGTTCGCGCAGGATGATCATATTCACGCCACGGACGATTTCCGGTTTCAGCGAGGAGGCATCCACCAGTGCATCGAAGGCGACGACCGGGCGAATGTTTGCAAACATGGCAAGTCTACGGCGCACGCTAAGCAGTCCGGTTTCCGTTCTTATATGCCGGGGAATTTCGTCATAGCCATCACCGCCGATCGCCCCAAAGAGCGTGGCGTCCGCCGCCTCAATCGCCTCCAGCGTTTCGTCCTGAATTAGCGTGCCATGCTTCTCATAGACGTTGACGCCGAGCTGGCGCTCCTTGATGTCGAGCCCAAGGCCTCGGTGCCGGTCGAACCATTCCACCACGCGCGACGCCTGGCCGATGATTTCCGACCCGATGCCGTCACCGGGGATGACGACCATCGTCCGCTCATTCTTCGTCATTTTCTCGTTCCTCTCGCATCCGGCACCATTGTTCTACAGCGTCACGTGAGGGACAATGTCCCCATGAACGAAATTCCAATTCATCTTGAAACCGACGTGTTGGTGGTCGGGGCCGGCGGCGCCGGAATGTACGCCGCCATCGCCGCCGCGCGCAACGGCGCCCGGGTTCTGCTGGTGGACAAGAGCCTGATCAGCCGCGGTGGAGCGACGATCATGGCGCAGATGACTGTTGCCGTGGCGGTTGGCGAGCAGGAGCCCGATCACTGGACCCACCACCTCGCGGATACGTTGGCGGCCGGACGCGGGCTATGCGACGAGGAATTGGCCGCGATCCTGTGCCGGGAGGGACCGGACCGCATCCGCGAGATGGACGAATGGGGCGTCCACTGGACCCGCGAAGACGGCCATTTGAAACAGGTGATGGCGCCCGGCCATGATGTTGCCCGCTGTGTTTTCGTCGATTTTCTGAACACCGGTCCGGCGGTCGCAAGGACGTTGCGGACCCGTATTGCCAGAACGGATGGCATTACCCGGGTCAGCGGCCTGTCGGTCACGTCCCTGGTCAAACATAGCGGCCGGGTTACCGGCGCTGTGGCCCTAGACCTCGAAGAGGGCCGCACGGTAACGATCGCCGCGGGCGCCGTGGTTCTCGCCGGCGGCGGTCTAACCCGGCTGTACCGGCGCAATAGTGCCTCGGTAAATATGGGTGGCGATTCCTATGCCATGGCGCTGGCAGCTGGCGCGGATCTGATCGATATGGAGTTCGTGCAGTTCTTTCCCATAGGGCATCTGGCGCCCCGGCTTGTCGGCATGGACCCGATCATGTGGGACCCATTCCGCTACAAACTGGGTGGGCGCTTGCTGAACGGCAACAAGGAAGAATTTATCGAACGCTACGGCGCGAGCGACTCCGGCACCTACACTGCGCCGCGCGACGTCACCTCCTACGCCATCGTCAAGGAAGTAGAAGCCGGGCGCGCGTCGCCAAACGGCGGCGCCTATCTCAGCTTCGAACATCTCGATGAAGCAACCTTGCGGGACGCGTTCGGTCCCGTGATCGATCGCTTGGCGAACAATGGCATCGATTTGACCAAAGGCCCGATCGAGGACGCCCCGATTGCGCATTATCATATGGGCGGAATTCGCGTGAACGCGTCGATGGAAACGACACTGCCGGGGCTCTATGCCGCCGGGGAGGCCGTTGGCGGTGCGAATGGCGCAAACCGCCTGTCCGGCAACGCGATCACCGAGGCGCTCGTTTTCGGTGAACGGGCAGGTCGTTTCGCAGCCAAATCCGTATCGGCGCCAAGTTGGGATACAGCGTGGGCACAACGGGGTATCGACGAAATTCGGACCCTTAAGTCGCCTCCCAGGGACAACAACAGCCCGGTATTCGGTGAACTTTTCAGCGAACTTCAGAACCTCATGTGGGACAAGGTTGGGCTTCTCCGCACCGGCGAAAAACTCCAACAGGCGTTGACGCGCATCCAGGGAATGATCGCCCATGATCTCCCCGCGCTGCGCCCACAGGACGGCAAGGCTTTTGCCGTAGGAATTCAGGAATGGTTCGACCTGCGCGCGGCGCTCGCGACGGCGGAAACGATTACGCGTGCCGCTCTGAACCGCACGGAAAGTCGGGGTGCCCATCAGCGCGAAGACATGCCGGATACCGATGAAAGCCAAACCCACAATCAAATCGTCAGACAGGAAGACGCCGGTCTGGCAATCGAAACGGCCGCCGTCCGCCACATCGAATTCGATCGCGCCGCGCTGGAAACCGCAGTATGAAGACCGTCACCATTCGCGTACAACGCGGCGGCGACGACGCGGAAGATCTGCAAACATACGAAGCGCCGTACCGCGACGGTATGTCCGTTTTGGATGCACTTATTTGGATCCGCAGCAATGTCGATCCGACACTTGCGTTTCGATACAGCTGCATAAATGCCAACGCGTGCAAGGAGTGCGTGGTCAAGGTGGATGGCAAGACCGAATACGCCTGCACAGCGCGATTGGCAAACACCGGCGTCACCGTGCGGCCGTTGAGCACCAAATCGCTGATCCGCGATCTGGTGACCGACACGCTTCCACCGAAGGAAAAACTTTCCGCCGCGATTAAGGATACAAAGTAAGGATCAGACGATGTTCACGGAAACGTCGTTATCGATGACGAGTTGCGCACCGTTCGTGCCGCTCTCGAAGACCGTATAGCCGTTGCCCGCAATCGTTACCGTGCCCGTGTTAGACCATGCGCCGTGCGCGGTCACCGCATCGCCAGCATTTCCGTCAATCAAAAGGCTGTCCGACGCGTTGGTCAGCGCATTGGTCCCGCTGGTCGCAGCGAGCGCGATTTCCGTGTCTAGGGTCAGTGTATTGCCGCCCGTTCCGGCAATGTCGATGCGTTCGATGCCGCTTAACTGATCGCCCCGCAACGAGGTCAGATCAAAACTGCCACCATCGAACCGCACCGTGTCCACGCCGCCATTGCCGTCGAGGCGGCCGAAACCGGTATCGGCGGCGATGAAGATATCGTCGCCCTCGCCACCATGCATCAAATCGGCGCCACCGCCGCCGACAATGAAGTCGTTGCCGGCTGCACCGACGAACACATCGGCGCCCGTGCCACCCGTCAAGCTGTCGTCGCTCGCCGTCCCTTGATGGGTTACCGCGCGGCCGGTCAACGTCACCCCATTGGTGCTCTGCGCCGCGTCAAGAACCACACCGCCACCGACCTCGAGACCGGAGATTTCACGGAAGCTACCGGTCAGCGTCCCGGCGTTAACGATAGCAAAGGTGTCGCCGACCGAAACATCGAACCCGCCGAACTCGACAATATCCACGGTGCCGCCCGCATCCAGTTCGCCTGTCACGGTAAACTGATCGAACCCCCCAACGCCCGGCGTGAGGCCTCCCAACTCAAACTGCATGAACGCGGTATCGCCCCGAATCATGTCGCCAGCAATTGTCAGCGACCCCGGCGACAGACCGAACGTCGTCGTTCCGCTATCGGAAAAAACACCGCCGCTCGACGTCGCGATGGTCCCTGTACCGAAGACGTTGATCGTCCCCGCGGCGAGATTCTCCAATGTTCCCGTATCGACTGTCAGGGTCGTGCTGTTATTGACATCGATCGTCCCGCTGTTCGCCAGCTTGTCCGGCGCGCTGCTAAGGAGCAGCGTCGTCGTATTGTCGAAATCGATGACGCCGCTATTCAAATTATTGGCACCGGCGATCGTAATCAGGCCGGTCGTATTGTTGAGAAACCCCGTCAGCGTACCGTTGTTCAGCGCCATGGCCGACGTCACCGTCAGTGTGCCGGTTCCACCCAACTCCCCACTGGTCGCGCCATCACCGATTATGAAGGTCCGCCCCGCCGTCGCGGTGAAATCGTTGTTGAGATTGAAGATACTGTTATCTTTTACCGTTACCGCGCTGCCGGACCCCATCAGCAGGACACCATTATGGGTCAACGTGGTCTGATGCAGGACGAGATCGCCATCAATGTTCATGGTACCGGTATTCGTGAAGAGGACATCCCCCGCCGCATCGGTCTGGCCAAGATCGAGAGTCCTGCTGACATCGACATCGAGCGTTCCGCTATTCGTCATCGTCGCATCGACCCCATCGATCGGGGCAATACGGGCAATCCCAGGCGTATTCGCCAACACCAGGCCCTGATTGTCGAGGTCGCCATTGAATTCCATCGTTGCGCTGGCAACCCCACCCTCTAACGCCAATGTTCCCGTGTTGGTGAGCGTGAATCCCGAACCTTGGTTGAAGATTGCTGTGTCAGTTGCAAGCGTGCCCGTTGTCAGGCGGATCAAGCCGTCATTCGTGAAAGCGGTCAGGTGATTAAGCTGCGTTAATGTCGAACCATCGGCCTTGATTTCGACAAGGCCACTGGCCGGATTAACCAGTCTGGCGTCCAGAGAGTTGGTGCCTTCGAGAGCCTGGATCGTTCCGGTCGCCGTATTCGTTATTGTGCCGGAACCGCCGCCAACGGAAATAGCTCCCGTGTTCGCACCGACGAATTTGATCAGCCCGCTATTCGTAAAGTCGTTGGTAAAATTAATGCTCGTATTGGAGACGGTTGTGTCGACGATTAGATTGGCGCCCGCTTGATTCTCGAACACCGAAGTTACGGACAGCGCGCCGTCGGCGTGGTCGAGCGTGCCACCGTTGGAATTGGTAAAGGTCGCAACGCTGACGGCACCGGCATTGTCGATGACAACTGAACTCTCGTTCACGAGAGTCCCACCGCCGGTGATATTGCCGGTAAGAATCTCCAAATCCGGCCCAACGCCACCGGCACCGGCACCGGCACCGGCACCGAGGGTAAAACCATATCCCGTGTCGATGTCGAAATTCGATGAGGCCAGTCCCAGCGTGCCCGCACCAGTCAGAGTGCTGCCACTCAACATTTTGACCGTGCCATTGGACGCCGCGAAAGTCGACGCGGCAGCGACAATATCTAGGGTGCCGGCGTTCGCGATCAGCCCGTCGAAGAAGTTCATGTTCGCGGTGCCCGACAACCGTAGGACGCCGTCGTTCGTCAAGGTCTGACCCGGCGCCATATCGGTGGTCGTATTGACGTTGAAATCCATCACCGCGCCAACCGTATTGTCAATCGTAGCGCTGGTGATGGTACCGGCAGCCGTCGTGAAATTGAAGATGCCCTGATTGATCAGCGAGTCGACGGAGAACGTGCTGCCGTCATCAATTCCCTGCGTGCCCTGGTTCACCAATGTACCGGACCCCTGCAGCAAAGACGGTATCGCACTATCGACGACGGTGTTCGACCCCAGGATCAGTGCGCCGTCGACGGTCACCGTTCCATCGAGCCCGAACGTACCGGTACCAGTGCCACCGTCGAGTGTTGCCGCAATGGTATCATCCGTCAGCGAGAGCGACTGCTGATTGAGAAACGTGCCAGTGCCAGCAAGCGTCTTCGACCCGGTCATGTCGATATCGCCCGCCCCGGTCAGCGTAATCGATCCGTTGTTGGTATAGGTGCCGTCGCTGGTGGTCAGTGAGCCCTGATTGACGATGTTGTTGGTCAATGCTGCGCCGGCATTGAAGTTGATCGTGCCGTTACTCTTAAAAGCGCTGACCTCGGAGTTAATCGTCGATCCACCGTCCGTAAAACGATCGAGCGTCGCGGTCCCCAGCACGATAGGCCCCGTAAGATTCCAGTTGTCGCTCGTCTCCACGACATCGTTGCCATTACCGAAAGCGGACAGCGTTCCATTTCCGGAAACTGACGTGATGAGTGCGCTGGTAACTGTTAGTGTGTTACCGACCCCGATGGTTCCGCTAAGGTCGATTTCTTCGATCAAACTGACATTGACGAGGTTGCCGGTGTTTACGACTTGACCAGCGCCAAACAGCTTCAGTTTATCGGTGCCCGCGCCCCCATCGATCGTCTCCGCCGAAATGTCGAAGCCAATCGTGTCGTCGCCGCCGCCGCCATGGATCGTGTCGACCCCTCCCTCGCCGTCGATAATATCGTCACCGGCACCGCCGAAAATTTCGTTGACCCCGGCATCGCCATCCAGCACATCGCTACCGCTGCCGCCGACCAGAACCTCGATGCCACTAAACGTATCGCTATCGATCTGGCTCCCGGATGCCGTGCCGGCCGCAAGGTCAGCTATTATTCCAGAGGACGTACTCGAGAACGACAAGGTATCCGTGCCGGCACCACCATCATAGGTGTCGAATCCCGCGCCGCTTCCGGCGATCAGTAAATCATTACCAAGGCCACCAATTACCGTATCGTCACCGGAACTGCCGGATAGCGTATCGTCGCCAGCATTACCTGTGATGATATCGTTGCCCTGAAAACCAAGGATATTGTCGGCACCGGAACCGCCCGTTAGCGTATCGTCGTTGTTCCCGCCGGAAATATTCTGTGTGGTCGTTTCCGTACCCCGGTCGTCGACGATCGGCGGATCGAGAATAAAGGGATCGCCGGTATCGATCGGATCGATCGGATCGTTCGGACCGTCTGGTGGTGGCAACGGACCATCGAGAGGGCCCGGTCCTAAAAAGTCGTCAAAGCCGCCAAGAAAATCGCCCGGCCCAAACGGGTCGCCAAGCGAACCGAACCCGCCATCGAATCCGCCGCCAAATCCTGTGAGGCCATCGGCCGGGCCGCCAAATGCGCTGCCGCCACTGAAACCGAAATCCCCGCCCCCGAATTCACCACTGTCAGCCGCCCCTGGCCTATCGACCACTTTCTCGCCCTCGGATCCCTTGCCGCCAAAAACCTCCTCACCTTCACGAGTTTCTCGCGACTCGGGACCGCCTTCGCCCTCTGCCGTCTGCGGCGCGCCCTCTACCGGTCCCGCTTCATCACCCTGGAGCGCGCGGCCCGCCAGCTCAGCACGCCGATCACCTTCCTCGCCTTCAGGACCAGCGGTACCTTCCCCGTCAGCGAGTTGCGCGGCATCGTTTTCGCCGGCCGGCCGCTCGCCATCTGGCCCCCGTTCCCGGCGGTCGCCGGTACCGACCGTCTGGGGATCACCACCTTCGCCCTCTCCGCCGCCTTCTGCTTCTCCAGCGCCTTCGGCCTCCACGGCCGCAGCGCCTTCCCCCTCGCCGGCACCTTCGCCTTCGCCGGCAGCTTCTTCACCGTTGTCCGGTCCACCCTCGCCCGCCGCGGCTTCTCCGCCGGCTGCACCGTCTGGCCCCTGATCCGCCGGCTGTTGCGGTGGCGGCGCGTCCGGTGCGGTCTGGCTTTGGCCGCCACCGTTCAAAACACCACCGGAAACCGTATTCACATCGCCATAGCTTTGATTGACTTCGCTTTGACTGATGATAACGGGCGCCGTCGGCGCCGCGCTGAAACTCGTAACGGTCGTCGTGGCGTTCTGGTCTCCCATGACAACAGTGCCAGCCTGTGTCGCCACTGCGATTTCGCCATCGATTACGGTGAACTTGCTTTCCTCGCCGGCCGGCCTGATCTCGCCTGCGACCTTGGTTCCGCGAATGCCGATCGTCGCCACTGGGGTGTTGACCTGCATCTTCGTACTATCGGTCTTGGCAATCTCGCCGCTGACGAAAACGAAGACGCCTTTCATGATCGAAAAGGAAGAACTCCCCGACTGCGTTGCCGGGTTGTAGACCAGCTCGTCCAGAGCGAGGCGCGCATCACCGCCAAGTGCGAACGTTGTCTTGTCGACGAACACCATGTTGATCGCGCCGCCGTCGCCGGTCTCGATCACGTCCCCCTGAAAGACCGAGTCGCCGGCGGACAACGCGGCGCGTGTTCCATCCACACGTACTGCAAACACTTTCCCGGTCAAATCCTTGACTTGACCGATCGGTTGCGACGCCTGCGCAAGTTGCCCAATTTGTGCGTATTGTCCTGTCGTTTCCGGCGGCGTGAACGACTGCACCAGCGCCGGTGTCATCCGGGCGCCCTCCGGCGTCACTAGGTCAGGCGGATTTTCCAGCAGAAAATAGCCGCGAACGACAAACGTTGTGCCGTCCAGCCCGACAAGAACGAGATCGTCACCTTGCTGCAGGTAGGTCGCATCGGTCGCAAATCGAGCGCCCGGCAATACGATCTCCGCGCCCCAGGACGCATCGACCCCGGCCTGAGACCCGGTCTCTCGTATGACGGCAGTGTCGCGCTGTACGACGTCCGCTTCCGGCGTCCGTAGCGCCATGCGTGTTCCCCCGGCTGACCCTCTTGGACAGGCGCGGAAACGCTATTGCACGATGATTAATATCGTATTAACGACCCCTGGCGGATCGCGTTCGTTCACCGGTTGACGCGTGCGGGTGCGTCACCATAATCCAGAGCAAAGGCGCGCTGCCGCGCGGCACGAATAACAGGGGGACCGAACATGGCGACCAACGGCAAAAAGCCACCGCTTCGCAGCCGCTCCTGGTTCAACGACCCGGACAATCCGGGCATGACCGCGCTTTATATTGAGCGCTACATGAACTATGGCATCACCCGCGGGGAGCTGCAGTCCGGCCAGCCGATCATCGGCATCGCGCAAACCGGTAGCGATTTGTCTCCTTGCAATAAAATCCATGTTGAGCTGGCGGAGCGGCTCAAGGCGGGCATTCGGGAGGCCGGCGGCGTTCCGTTCGTCTTTCCCGTACACCCGATCCAGGAAACCGGCCGACGGCCGACGGCCGCGCTGGACCGGAACCTGGCCTATCTCGGGCTCGTCGAAATTCTGCATGGCTATCCGATTGACGGCGTGATCCTGACCACGGGCTGCGACAAGACGACACCGGCCTGCATCATGGCAGCAGCGACGGCCGATCTTCCGGCCATCGTTCTGTCCGGCGGGCCGATGCTTGATGGCCACTGGGACGGCAAACTTGTGGGCTCCGGCACCATTCTGTGGGAGGCGCGCCGCCAACTGGCCGCCAAGGAAATCGACTACGAAGAATTCATCGAAATGGTCGCAGCCTCCGCGCCCAGCCTCGGCCATTGCAATACCATGGGAACAGCGCTGTCAATGAACTCGCTGGCCGAAGCCCTCGGCATGTCGCTACCGGGCTGCGCCAGCATCCCCGCGCCCTATCGGGAGCGCGGCCAGATGGCGTTCGAGACCGGCAGGCGCATCGTGGCAATGGTCCACGAAGACCTGAAACCATCCCAAATTCTTACAAAAGAGGCATTTCAGAACGCAATCGCCGTCAACACCGCGATCGGCGGATCGACCAACTGTCCCATACATATCACCGCCATCGCGCGCCACATCGGGGTCGACCTCGATATCGAGGAGTGGCAAAGCCACGGCTTTGACATTCCCCTATTGGTAAACTGCCAGCCCGCCGGCGCATATCTAGGTGAAGGCTATCATCTTGCGGGCGGCGTCCCCGCGGTTTGCAGCGAACTCATGAAAGTAGGGAAACTTAATGAAAAGGCGCTGACCGTAAGCGGCCGAACGATTGGCGAGAACTACCACGACGCGAGAGTTCTGGATACGGATGTGATCCGGCCCTACGACGATCCGCTGATGGCGCAAGCCGGTTTCGTCGTCGTTAGCGGCAACCTTTTCGATGCGGCGTTGATGAAGACGTCTGTGATCAGCGACGAGTTCCGGGCGCGATACCTGTCGGAACCGGGCAGCGAGAACCGCTTCGAAGGGCGCGCCATCGTATTCGATGGTCCAGAGGACTATCACGACCGCATCAACGATCCGTCTCTCGAAATCGACGACTCCTGCATGTTGTTCATTCGCGGCAGCGGACCCGTCGCCTATCCCGGTTCAGCCGAAGTCGTCAACATGCTGCCGCCGGATGCCCTGGTTCAGGCCGGTACGGCGGAATTACCTTGCATCGGCGATGGCCGTCAGAGCGGTACGTCGGCGAGTCCTTCTATCTTGAACGCGTCTCCCGAGTCGGCGGTCGGCGGTGGACTGGCAATCCTCCAAACCGGAGATATGGTGCGGATCGACTTGAATACGCGGCGCGTCGATGTCCTCCTCTCCGACGATGAATTGCAGGCGCGCTGGGATGCACACGAGGCGCCCGTACTCGAACATCAGACGCCATGGCAGGAAATCTATCGAGGCATGGTCGGTCAATTGTCCAGCGGCGCCTGCCTCGAAGTGGCGACACACTATCACGGCGTCGCCGCCAAGATGCCGCGCCACTCGCACTGATCGGAACAGACACCATGACAGGAAGATTGGCGGGCAAGAAAGCGGTGCTGAGTGCCGCGGCACAAGGCATCGGCCACGCGTCGGCGCTCGCATTTGCCGCCGAAGGCGCGGAGGTCGTTGCGACCGACATCAATGCCGAAAAACTCGAAGAATTTTCGGAAACTCCCGGTATCTCGGTGCGAACCCTCGACGTAACCGATAGTGCCGCGGTTAAGGCCCTCGCCGAAGAGGTTGGTGCCGTCGACATTCTGTTTAACGTCGCCGGCATGGTCCATCACGGAACGGTGCTCGACAGCGAAGAACCCGACTGGGATTTCGCCTTCAATCTCAACGTCAAAGCGGCCTACCGGATGATCCGCGCGTTCCTGCCGGCGATGCTGGAGGCGGGCGGCGGATCGATCATCAACATGTCGTCCGTGGCATCGTCGGTCTCTGGCCTGCCCAACCGATTTCTCTATGGCGCCAGCAAGGCCGCCGTCATCGGCTTGACGAAGTCGGTTGCCGCCGACTACATCCGGCAAGGTATTCGCTGCAACGCACTGTGTCCGGGGACAGTGCAGTCCCCTTCCCTCGACGAAAGGATCGCTGCCTTCGATAATCCGGTCACGGCGCGCAAGGATTTCATCGCTCGGCAACCTATAGGGCGGCTTGGCACAGCAGAGGAAATCGCCGCGATGGCGGTCTATCTGGCAAGCGACGAATCGCGCTACACGACGGGCACAGCGATGGTGCTCGACGGTGGGCTCACTCTTTAGTCTCTAGAAAATAATAAGGCGGAATATGACCAAGGCATTCGTTTTTCCCGGGCAAGGTTCGCAGGCGGTGGGAATGGGCCACGAGCTTGCAGAGGCGTTCGCACCTGCACGCCACGTCTTCGAAGAAATCAACGACGCACTGAACCAGAACCTGTCCAAGCTCATGTTCGAAGGTCCGGACGATGAGCTCCGCTTAACGGAAAATGCGCAGCCCGCTCTCATGGCCGTCAGCATGGCGATCGTCCGGGTGCTCGCGGAAGAAGGTGGCGTAACGATCGACGACAAAGCCGCTTTCGTCGCGGGTCACTCCTTGGGTGAGTACTCGGCATTGGCCGCGGCGGGTTCGCTGGCAGTCGCGGATACGGCACGGTTGCTCAAGCTGCGCGGCCAATCCATGCAGGAGGCTGTTCCCGTTGGCGAAGGCGCAATGGCAGCACTGCTTGGCCTCGATCTGGATGCCGCCCGGGAAGTTGCCGAAGAAGCTGCAGAGGGTGACGTTTGCGATGTCGGCAACGACAATGCGCCGGGTCAGGTGGTCTTGAGCGGCGCCACGGCGGCAATCGAACGGGCTGTCGAGATCGCCAAGGAGAAAGGCGCGCGGCGTGCCGTGCCACTCCCCGTAAGCGCACCATTCCATTGCTCGATGCTGGCGCCGGCGGCGGAAATCATGGCAGAGGCGCTGGGCAAGACGGAGATCGCAGCCCCGGCACCAGCACTTGTCGCCAACGTTACGGCCGAGAGCGTGCAAGACCCGCCGATCATCCGTCGGCTGCTGGTCGAGCAAGTGACCGGCATGGTCCGCTGGCGCGAATGCGTTTTGTATATGAGAGACCAGGGGGTCGACACGCTGATCGAGCTGGGCGCCGGAAATGTGCTAACCGGCCTCACGCGCCGAATCGACCGTGAATTGACAGGCCGCTCCGTCCAAGCGCCGGACGATATTGAAGCACTGCTAAAGGATTTATAGGATCCGCGCTGGCGGAGGAAAGGCGATCATGTTCGATCTTACGGGAAAATCAGCCCTGGTGACGGGCGCATCGGGTGGTATTGGCGGTGCGATTGCCCGCGCGTTGCATGCATCTGGTGCCGCCGTCGCGCTGTCAGGAACGCGCACCGAACCGCTGGAAGCGTTGCGCGACGCGCTGGGCGACCGCGCGCATGTCACGCCTGCGGACCTGGGCGCAGTGGACGGAGCGGCGCAGCTTGCAAAAGACGCCGAGGCGGCGCTTGGACAGATCGATATCCTTGTCAACAACGCGGGGCTGACACGCGATGGCTTGGCGATGCGTATGAAGGAAAAGGACTGGGGCCGCGTGCTGGACGTCAATCTAACCGCAGCTTTCCGCCTTAGTCAGGCGACATTGCGCGGCATGATGAAGCGGCGCTGGGGGCGAATCATCGCCATAACGTCGATCGTCGGCGTTACTGGCAATGCCGGCCAGGCAAACTACGCGGCCTCCAAAGCGGGACTGATCGGCATGTCCAAATCGCTCGCGCAGGAAGTTGCCAGCCGGGGCATTACGGTGAACTGCATCGCGCCTGGATTTATCGAAACCGCGATGACCGACGCCTTGAACGAGCAGCAGCGCGAAACCCTGGCTGCCGCCGTGCCGGCCGGCCGTTTCGGCGCCGTTGAAGACGTCGCGTCGGGAACCGTCTATTTGGCCAGCAATGAAGCGGCCTACGTGACCGGTCAGACATTGCATATCAACGGCGGAATGGCGATGATATGAGGGGAGGCCAGTACCCATTCTGGGGTGCTGGCGTTTACGAATTAATTATGTTACTAGGGCGCGCTTCCGCCTGTGGATGCGCGGAGTTTCCAACGAATAGCCCAGAATAGTTTAAAGGATAGGCGAAGATGAGTGACGTTTCCGAACGCGTAAAAAAGATTGTCGTTGAGCACCTTGGGGTCGAAGAAGCAAAGGTGACGGACAACGCCAGTTTCATCGATGATCTGGGCGCCGACAGCCTGGACACTGTCGAGTTGGTTATGGCCTTCGAAGAGGAATTCGGGTGCGAAATTCCTGACGATGCAGCCGAGAAAATTCAGACGGTCAAAGACGCGATCACGTTTATTGACGCAAACACCGACGGCTAATCGCATTCCTAGGTCGCCGTTAGGACTTCTGTATTCTGGCGTCTGCTTTTGTGATGGTTGGAAGTAAATGAAACGCGTTGTTGTCACAGGTTTGGGTGCGGTTACGCCATTAGGCGTCGGTGTCGATAGAAACTGGAAGCGATTGCTGGCCGGTGAGTCTGGCATATCGTCCATTCAAGCTTTCGACGTCTCCGACCTTCCTTGCAAGGTCGCCGGCTCCGTACCGCCCGGAGAAACCGAACAGGGTGCGTTCAACGCTGACGACTGGGTCACGCCCAAGGATCAGCGCAAGATGGACCAGTTTATCGTTTACGCGATTGCGGCGGCAAAGCTCGCAGTGCAAGATTCCGGCTGGGTTGCGGAAACCGAAGAGCAGCAGGAGCGCAGCGGTGTCTTGATTGGCTCGGGCATAGGCGGCCTTCCTGGCATAGCGGAAGCCGCGTTGCTGATCGAAAAGAAGGGCCCGAGACGGCTCAGCCCATTCTTTATTCCCGCCAACCTAATCAACCTTGCCTCTGGTCACGTATCCATCGAACACGGATTTCGGGGCCCCAATCATTCGGTGGTCACCGCATGCGCAAGCGGTGCGCACGCTATCGGCGACGCTGCGCGGATGATCAAATGGGACGATGCCGACGTTATGGTCGCCGGTGGTGCCGAAGCCGCAATTTGCCGCCTTGGCATTGCAGGCTTCGCGTCCGCGCGGGCGCTTTCAACTCACTTCAACGATACGCCTGAAAAGGCCTCCCGCCCCTGGGACAAGGATCGCGATGGATTCGTGATGGGCGAAGGTGCGGGTATCGTCGTGCTCGAAGAATTGGAGCACGCGCGCCGCCGCGGTGCGAAAATCTATGCTGAAGTCGTCGGTTACGGGATGTCCGGCGATGGCCATCATGTGACGGCGCCAGCGCCGGACGGTAATGGTGCCTTTCGCTCCATGAAAGCGGCCCTCAAGAGCGCGGAGCGCAATGCCGAAGACATCGATTACATCAACGCACACGGCACCTCGACGCCGCTCGGTGATGAAATCGAACTCAATGCCGTCAAACGGCTGTTCGGCGAACACGCCTATAGTTTGTCCATGTCCTCCACAAAATCGGCGGTCGGCCACCTTCTCGGTGCCGCTGGCAGCGTTGAGTCGATTTTCTCCATCTTGGCGATGAAGGACAATATTGCACCGCCAACGATCAATCTGGAAAATCCGTCGGAAGATTGCGATATCGACCTTGTTGCGCTCACAGCGAAGGAGCGCGACATTCAAACCGTGATGACGAATTCCTTTGGTTTCGGCGGCACCAATGCGAGCCTGATCTTCGCGGGCCCGCCGACCGGATAATGAAACGCGCGCTTGGCGCAATCCTCGTCGTCATTACCGCCGCCGTGCTTATCGCAGGCGGCGTTGTGCTCTGGGGTAATGAAACGTTCCAACGAGCAGGGCCGCTTGAACGCGACACCGTTATTGTGATCCCACGCGGTGCCGGCTTGCGCACCATTGCGACAATGCTGCATCGGGCCGACGTCATCCGACATCCGATGCTTTTTATCGCGAAAGCGAAATGGACCGACGCGCACCGGAGTTTGAAAGCCGGCGAATACGCTTTTTCGGCTCATGTTTCGTCGGCTGAAGCTCTCAACCAAATCCGTAATGGCCGGGTCGTCATCCGCCGCATCACGATTCCCGAGGGTTTCACCAGCCTGCAGGTCGCCGCCCTTATCGATGCGGCTCCAGGGTTGGAAGGCGCGCTCGATGCGGTACCGGCGGAAGGTACTGTGCTGCCGGAGACCTACGACTATATCTATGGGGACACCCGTACCGCGCTGGTACGGCGCATGGTCGAGGCTCGCAGCACAACCCTCGACACGCTGTGGAAGTCCCGCGCGGACAAGCTGCCGTTCACAACCCCGCATGCGGCCGCGACACTCGCCTCCATCGTCGAAAAGGAAACCGCGAGCCCGGACGAGCGACCGCGTATCGCGGCAGTATTTATAAACCGGCTACGCCGCGGCATGCGGCTGCAGTCCGACCCGACCGTCGTGTACGCCTTGACCGCCGGCAAAGGCCCCCTGGGACGCCGCTTGACCCGTGCCGATCTGGCCATCGACAATCCCTATAATACTTATGTTATCAAGGGCCTTCCGCCTGGACCGATCACCAATCCCGGCGCGGCGTCCCTGGCTGCCGTCTTACAACCCGCGGAAACGAAGGAGCTATATTTCGTCGCGGACGGCAACGGTGGACACGCCTTTGCCAAAACGCTGCGCGAGCACAATCGCAACGTTGCTCGCTGGCGCCGCTTGCAGCGATCACTACGGAAACGGCAGAAATAGGAAGGGGCAGCGTTTGTCAGAAGACTTTTGCAATACCGCGGAACATCAGCGCTAACGCCGCCAGCAGCAGTAAGAGCTGAAGCGCATCGTAAAACCGCCGCGGCTCCGTAACGTGGAAAGCCCGCGTCCCCGCCCAGGTACCCAACAGCACGACCGGCGATAGCAACGCTGCTTCGATCAACAAAGGTGCCGTTATCAGCCCCGTCGGTACCAGCAACGCAACGCGAACCAAAATGAAGAAGCCGGCGAGGATGAGGTTTGTCCCCCGCAACGAAGCCGCTGTCTTGCACGCCAGTTTGAGATATATCACCAGAAAGTAGATTCCGCCGCCGCCACTGACGGTCCCGACGCCGCCGGAAATTGCCGCGAGTGTCGAGGTGACGGCGCGTGCCCGGATGTCGACATATTGGGTAAGCCGTTCCAGAAGGCGCAACCGGTCCATTGCGACGACGACCGTAATTAGAATGCCCATCAACAAGGTCAGCCAATCCGCCGCCAAAATCGTAAACAACCAGGTTCCCACAGCAACGCCGACAAACATCCCCAAAATGAGTGGTCGCGTCACCGTCCAGTCGGCGGTGCGAAACCCCTGCGGGAAAAGATGAACCTGCGCCACAGTCGCAGTGAAGATGACCAGCAGAATGGCGTGGTGCGGTCCCAGCAGCCATGTCGTCAGCAGAACGATTGGCATATTCGAGCCAAAGCCGAACGCGCCACGAATGAAGAATCCAATAAAGTGTGCCACGAAGACACAAATCACGGCCCAGACGGGAACGTCGGCGAAAGGAAGCAGGTCAGAGGGCAAGGGTTTTTATGGGGTGGCTGCGTATCTCATTCAAAATATAGCAGAAAATCAACACGGCTCGTCTTATGAAATCCTTCCGCTCAGACTTTGTTAACCATTTTTGGTCATATTTGATAGGTTCCGGTGAAAGCAATGCCAATCAAGGAACTTCATTGACAAAGGAGGCGAGTGGATGACGGCGACGGCGTATGATTACGATCTATTGGTTCTTGGGTCGGGACCGGGCGGTCATCGAGCAGCGATTCAAGCATCGAAGCTTGGCAAACGCACCGCCGTCGTGGAGCATAAGGCCGTTGTCGGAGGGGCCTGCATCAATACCGGCACGATACCCAGCAAGACGCTGCGCGAAGCCGTACTGCATCTGTCGGGATACCGAGAACGCAGCATCTACGGTGCGTCCTATACGGTGAAGAAGGATATCACCATGTCGGACCTGCTCGTACGTACCGACAACGTCGTCGCCAACGAACTTGACGTCAACCGCCATCAGCTTCAGCGCAATCGGGTCGAGTTGCTGCAAGCGGAGGGGACTTTTGTTGACCCGCATACGGTTCGACTGGCGGGGCTGGACGGGCACGGGCATTGGGACGTGACGGCCGACAAGATCATCATCGCCGTCGGCACGACGACGACCCGTGACTCCCACGTCGAATTCGACGGTCAGAAAATTTTCACCAGCGATGACATCCTCAATCTCAAGGAACTGCCACGCTCGATGGTCATCATCGGCGCCGGCGTCATCGGCCTGGAATACGGAACGATCTTCGCCGCACTCGGCGTGCGCGTAACGGTCGTCGATAAACGGCCGAGATTGCTTACCTTCGTCGATTTCGAAATTATCGACACGCTTGTATATCAAATGCGGCAAAACCGGATGACTCTTCGCCTCGGTGAAGAAGTCAGTGGTCTTGAGCATATCTCTGGCGAACAAGGCGAGCGGGTGCGCATTACACTGGCAAGCGGCAAGCAGATTCAGGCAGAAAGCGCGCTGTATAGCATTGGCCGTACCGGCGCCACGGCGAACCTCAATCTTGATGCTGTCGGGATTTCCGTTGTCGACCGCGCCCTGATCAAGGTGAGCGAGAACTTCCAGACCGAAGTCGACCATATCTACGCAGTCGGCGATGTTATCGGCTTTCCTAGCCTTGCCTCGACATCCATGGAACAAGGCCGGGTCGCATCCTGTCACGCGTTTGGCGTGGAGGCGGAAAGCGTACCGAATTTGCTCCCCTACGGGATATACACCATCCCAGAAATTTCAATCGTCGGACAGAGCGAAGAAACCCTGACCGAGGCGGGCATTCCTTATGAAGTCGGCAAGGCGTCATACAAGGAAATTTCACGCGGTCAGATAATCGGCGACTCTGTCGGAGTCTTAAAGCTGTTGTTTCACAGAGAAACCCGCCAACTGCTCGGCGTCGCCATTCTGGGCGAAGGCGCCTGCGAGTTGATACACATTGGTCAAGCGGCCCTCTCTCTCGGCGGGACGGTCGATTATTTCGTCGATACTGTTTTCAACTACCCGACGCTCGCCGAGTGCTACAAGACCGCCGCGTTCGACGGCATAAATCGCCTGTATTAGCACCCCGGGCCTTGCCAACTCCCTACGCGTAAAGAGAGAATGCATTTAAACGCGCCGTACTCGTTGCGGCGCGCTATAAGCATTCACCAAAACAGCGCCATAGGGAGACATACAATGCTGCTCGACGTTCGCACTTACACCTGCCGTCCGGGGACGATCAAAAAGCACCTCGAACTTTATGAGAAGATGGGCAAGGAACCGCAGTTCCGCAATCTTGGCGAGCCTCTCGCCTATATGACGACGGAAACCGGAAACCCGAACCAGTACGTACATATCTGGGTGTATGAGAATGCGGGAGACCGCGAGGCCAAACGAGGCGCGATGTGGCAGGATCCAGCATGGATAGCCTATACGCAGGAAAGCGCGAAACTCGGTGCCCTGGAAGCCCAGGAAAACAAGCTCATGCAACCGGTCAGCTTTCACACAATCAAGCGTTAGAATTGACCGGAAAACAAAGCGGCGGCTTCGAGAGGAGCCGCCGCTTTCTAGAGCAAATCGGGGTTGGTTGGCATCGCCTTTGGCGATCCAACAACCGCGTGAATTTGCTCTAAAACTATCCATGACGAGCAGATTCACAAAATCGTTCGAACCCAGATAATGGGTTCAACCAATCTTGATCTGCTCTGAAGTTTGACCGTACCTTCGGCCTTCGACACAATCTCTCTTCAATACATATCGCGCAACCGAGGAGAAGATCATGAAGGCCGCCGTACTGCATGAAGTGGGACAACCTCTTGCCATCGAAGAGGTGCAGATCGACAAGCCGGGTCCGCGCGAAGTACTAATCCGCACGGCGGCGGCGGGCGTTTGTCACAGCGACCTGCACTTCATCGAAGGTCTCTACCAGTACCGGTTGCCCGTCGTCCTCGGCCATGAGTCCGCCGGCGTGGTTGAAGCCGTCGGGTCCGACGTAACCTACGTGTCGCCTGGCGATCATGTGATCACTTGTCTTTCCGCGTTTTGCGGCCATTGCGAGGCTTGCCTGACCGGCCATATGTCGATCTGCGACGGCAAGGAAACACGGCGGCAGCGGGACCAGGAATCTCGCCTCTCCCAGGCGGAACGACCGGTAAGCCAGTTCGCGAACCTATCGTCCTTTGCCGAGATGATGCTGGTGCACGAGCATGCGCTGGTCAAAATCCGCAAGGATATGCCGCTTGACAAGGCAGCTTTGATCGGCTGTGGCGTCACGACAGGCGTCGGCGCCGTGCATAACACTGCCAAGGTCGAAGTCGGCTCGACCGTCGCCGTCATCGGCTGCGGCGGCGTCGGCCTTTCCTGCATTAACGGTGCCGCGATCGCCGGGGCGGGGCGGATCGTCGCGATCGACGTCGTGGGTTCCAAGCTCAACCTCGCCAAACAGTTCGGCGCGACGGATGTTATCGATGCGGCGAACGGCGATCCGGTGGAACAGATCAAAGAGATGTTCGATGGCGGCGTGCATTATTCGTTCGAGGCGATTGGCCACAAACGGACGGCGGAACAGGCGTTCGAGATGCTACGCCCCGGTGGTACCGCGACGATGATCGGCATGATCCCCTACGGCACCAAAATCGAAATCCACGGCGCCGATTTCCTGCAGGAACGCAAGATCATCGGCTGCGCCATGGGATCGAACCGCTTCCGGGTCGATATGCCGAACTATGTCGATTTCTATCTCTCGGGGAAACTCAAACTCGACGAGTTGCTGTCTCGGCACATCACGCTGGATCAGATAAACGAGGGCTTCGAAGCGCTGAAAACCGGCGAAGTCGCCCGTAGCGTGATTAAGTTTTAACATCCATAAACAAGAAAAAGGGGCCTCGGCGAACCGAGGCCCCATACCCATACTGGGTTCAATATAAGACCGCGAAACCGTATACGCTCAGGAGTCTATTTCCTGCGGCTCTAGACTGTCTTGCTCGATCCGTCGACCGAAAAAACAGGCGGCAATAAGAATAAAACCGGCAAGTACCGAAATGAGCATTTCTTCCATGAAAGCGTCCCCTCTTCATTCTCGGCGCGGTTTGCGTCGTCTCTGTGAGCAGGAAGGTACGAAAGCATGCCCATTTGGACGTCCTCCAAATGGGGGATAAAACAACGAATGTTGCCTAAATCAGATAAATTTGCGGCCAGTGCCACGGTTTCGCGTTAACCATTGTCTTCAAGGTGGACAGCGCCTTAGCGGCTATGTTTTTTAGGCAAACGGCTCATTAGAGGATCGGTCAACCGCGGCGGAAGCACGCCGAGCAGCCACGCCACGGCATAGACCGGCCAAGGGAATGCGATCCGTGGCCGGTTTTTCGACAATCCGCGCCGGATGATGCGCGCCGCCCGGTCCGCATCCATCAGCATGGGCATCGGGAACGTATTTGCGTCGGTCATCCGACTGCGGATGTAGCCGGGACAGATGACCGAAACACGGACACCGTCCACCGCCAGCGCGCCGCGAAGCGCCTCGCCATAGACCCGCACGGACGCCTTGCTAGCGGAATAGGCGGGGGCGCCGGGGAAACCCCGAAATGCGGCGAGAGAGCTCATGATGGCGATCTGCCCCCTACCCCGCCGCCGCATGACCTCTGCTGCCGGATGTACCGTGTTGAGGACGCCATCGACATTGGTCCGGAAGATCTCGGACGCCTGCGCCGAAGACTCGCCGCCATCCGCCGCACCGCCGGAGATGCCGGCATTCGCAACGACCAGGTCCAGCGGCACCTGCCTGTCCTCCGCTTCTAGCCATTCACGCATCGCGCTGTGGTCGGTCACATCGATGACGCTACCCGCTATATCTGCTCCCGCAGAGCGGCACGCATCGCCAACCGCATCCAGGCGTACCAGGTCGCGGCCGCCAAGCGCCATGCGGACACCGGGCGCTGCATATTCCTGGGCCAGCGCGGCGCCAATGCCGCTCGACGCGCCGGTAATCAGGATGGATTTCGGGTGTGTCATCCGGTGATCATAGCGGCATTGTCCGGACCCGTCGTTCTCCGTTACAGTCGCAGCAATAACGCCACAGGGAGAGACAACCATGACCATTCAACGATTGGCGGGCGGCGCGCAGGGCCGCAGCCGCGCTACCGTGCATGACGGCCGGGTTTATACCGTCGCGACCGCACCCGACACGAGCCAGGATGTCGCGGGACAGACCGCGCAGACGCTCGCCGCGCTCGACAAGAACCTGGCCGACGCCGGCACCGATAAAACGCGGATCCTTTCCGCGACGGTCTATGTCGTCGATATCGAGAAGAAGGACGAGATGGACGCGGTGTGGTGCGACTGGATCGGCAGCGCCGACAACTGGCCGCAGCGGGCCTGCGTCTGCACCGGCTTGGCCGGCGATACGCTGGTCGAGATCACCATTGTCGCGGCACTACCCGCATAGAGCAAATCGGGGTTGGTTGGAATCGCCTATGGCGATCCAACAACCGCGTGAATTTGCTCTAAAACTATTCATGACGAGCAGATTCACAAAACCGTTCGAACCCAGGTAATGGGTTCGAACGATTTTGATCTGCTCTAATAGCCTGTCGTCACCTCGACCAGGATATTATCCGGATCGCGCAGATAGACCGAGCCGACGTCTTCGGAGCCGTGGATCGAATGGTCGATTTTCCGTGCCTTCAATGTTTGCACGATCTTTCGGTATTTCTCAGCCTCCGCCTTTAGGGCGACGTGATGCATGGCGCCCACGCCGCGCACGGCCGGCGCCGGTCCATGTTCCGGGAAGTCGAAGAACGCCAGCATGTTCCCGCCCCCCATATCGAGAAAGACATGCGTCGATGTCGGGTCGTCCCGGTTGGTGATGACCTTCGCCAATCGCATATCCAAAACTTCGGTATAGAACCGGACGGTCGCGTCCATATCGGAACAGATAAGCGCCAGATGATCGACGCCCGCCGTCGATACCGGCGCGCTCGAATCCTCCGATAGGTAGTTTTCGCGCAGCGCCTCTCGGCGGGCTTCGTACTCGGTGAGATCGGACACAGTGTCCTCCTTTCAGTCGACGATGACTCCTACCAGTCCTTCTCTTCGTACTCGAACCGGAATGCATTGCCATCGGGAACAATCCACCCGGCTGACGGCAGCGGAAAGTGTGCCGTGCAAACCAGGACACCGTTCTCGCAATAGCGTTCCAGGAACGCGCGGCGGGTCGTTCGCGCTATTTCAACGTCGTAGTCCGGCCGCGCCGCCCATTCCGGATGGTGCGTCTGTATCGGGCAATGCATCAAATCGCCGCTCATCACCGCTTCATTGCCGTTCGACGACAGGCGAATGGCGAAATGGTCCGGCGTATGCCCCGGCGTCGGCTCCAGCCAGACGGAATCGTCGATGGCATGATCGCTCGCGACCAGCTTCGCCCGGCCCGCTTCTTCGATCGGCAGCACGCTATCGATGATGTGTTCCAGCGGTCTGGTCTTATTGAAATCGCGCCAATAATCGAACTCTTTACGCGAAAAAACATATTCCGCATTCGGGAACGTCGGCACCCATCGGCCGTCGAGCAGCTTCGTATTCCAGCCGACATGGTCCGGATGCAGATGGGTGCACATGACGTAATCGATGTCCTCCGGCGCAAGTCCAACCGCCGCCAGCGCATCGATATAAGTCGTATCCGTTTTGTGATTCCAGTTCGGCCGATGCGGACGGTCCTTGTCGTTGCCGACGCAGCTATCAACCAAGATCGTGTGGTGCTTGGTCCGAACGACATAGCTTTGCATGGGAAAAATCAAATTACCGCTCACCGGGTCCATGGCGCTCGGTTGCAGCCAATGCAAATGCGGCTCCCAATCTTCTGGCGACGTGTCGGGAAAGAACCCGTACGGATCGAAGTCCGGTGTGTTCATCTCCAGCACGCGGGAGATCGTCATATCGCCAAGCAGCCTATGCTTCATTCCAAGTCCTCTCCACTTTGTCGGTTCCGAAGACTATAGGCCGAACGGCACAGTGTTTGGAATGATTCCCGAAAGCCAAATTAGCTCGCAAGCTCCAGCATTTCAGCTGCGTAGCCCCGCAAGGTCGTGCTCATGGTCTTTCGTTGCTCGTCGGACAATGTTGTCATGACGCCATACAGCAATTCCTGGAAGCGCCGCCAGCGCCCTTCGGACACCGCCTTGTACCCCGGGTCGACAATCTCATGCGGGCGCAGAATGATCTTGTAGACGAATGCGCTTATCTCTTGCTTGCTCGGCTCTTGAGCAAGGAAGTCCGTAAAAACGCGCTGACGGTTCGCGCGGTTGCGAAGCCAGACCTCCGTATCGCCAAGAGACGCCTCGGCATAACGGCTGACCGCCACGATCTGCGTTTCGGTCAGCAAACCGGTAAACCGCTCGAAATTATCAACGATCCGCTCGATGCGCGCTTCCAACTGTTCTTCCGGCGGCTCGTCTAACTCCTCGCGCCTCTCCGCCTGGTGCTCGGCCATTTGTTCCTTGAGATGGCGCACTTTGTCCGGCTCGGTATGGTTGACGAGCACATCCGCCGTATAGCGCGACGCTCCCGATACAAGCGCTTCCAAAATTTCCCGCATCGCCACCACCGCCTCATCAATCGCAGCACGGTCCAGCGCGCCGCGATCCACCGCATCGGCCTGCGCATTCATGAAGCGCGCATATTGCGGCAGCATTTCAGCGCTATGCCATTCCAGAAGCGCCTCGATCTTTTGATCGACGAAGGCTTCGCCGTCTTCGTCCAGGTCCAGATGGTCCTTCGCCTCGCTTGCCAGTGCCGTTTCAGCCAAACCGTACACAAACGTCAGGCCGCTGCACCCGGTGCCGATTAAAGCCACGATCAGCAATACGGCAAGTTTGCGTAAAGACAGAGCAGTCAGCATGGCGCCGCCATTTTCAACCGGGATAAGATCGTTTCGCCACCGCGACAAACGAACGTATGTAAATCGTCGACCGAGCACATCAGCATTCCTTCACACGTTCCCATAACGTGTTACCCAATCATAAGGTGTGGAAGGACGCCAATGCCAATCGCAAATCAGTGAAGTCGCCCGCTTGCCCTCGGGAAGTTGTTGGAAAGGCTCCTAGCTATTGTAATGCAAAGCCAACCAAACGGTCGGCTTGGTTTCGTCAGTCCAACTCACGCGATGCCGCCGACGCGGCGCAATATCGATGAAATCGCCTTCTTCCAAGATATGCTCACCCGGTTCGTCCTCGAACACCAGCCCCGCACGTCCCCGTAACACGACAACCCATTCGGCCTCAGGTTGGTCGTACCATTCGCCGTCGGGTGTCGCTTGTCCCGTCGAGACGATCCGCACCAGCTTAAACTGGCCGGTCTCCAACAGTGTCGTAAATTCTTCATCCGAACGGTTTTCGGGCACTGCGTCGAAAAGGTTCGTGTTTCGATCGGTCATTCCATCTCGCTCCGCAGATCCGACGAAGCATGGGGTATGACATGAAAAAACGCGACTCCGAAGAATCGCGTCAATAGCTTCCCAAAAAAACTGGTCGGAGCGAGAGGATTCGAACCTCCGACCCCTTCACCCCCAGTGAAGTGCGCTACCAGGCTGCGCTACGCTCCGACACGGCGCGCACTCTACCGCCGCCGGCGTCTGGGTGCAATGCGCTTACTCGGTGTCGATCATGCGGCGCAGGGCAACCAGCTCGGCCATAACCGCCTCCAGCTCCGCCCGCAGCGCGACGGGAACAGCACTCTCGTCCGCCGAATGCGGCTGTTGCGCATCCTGCGTTTCGACATCGCCTTCCTGCACCTTGCCGGCGCCGTCCAGGACGCTCTTTACGCCGACCTCACGAAAGAGACGTTGCACGCCTCGGATCGTGTAGCCTTCGGTATAGAGAAGATCGCGGATGCGCCGGAGCAGTTGGATGTCTTCGGGCCGGTAGTACCGGCGCCCACCGCCACGTTTGAGCGGTTTTACCTGCGAGAATTTGGACTCCCAAAACCGCAACACATGCTGCGGTATGTCGAGTTCCCGTCCGACTTCGCTAATCGTACGAAACGCCGCAGCCGATTTTTCGGCAGACTTTCGGACTTCTGGCTCAACGCCAATTGCCATCGTCAGGTACCGGTAGAGGCCCTGTCGCCATGCATGTTGATCCGATTCTTGAGCACATGGCTCGGTCGGAACACAAGCACCCGGCGTGGTAGAATTGGGACTTCCTGCCCTGTCTTCGGGTTGCGCCCGATGCGCCGTCCTTTTTGCCGCACAGCAAAACTGCCGAAAGACGAGATCTTGACCATCTCCCCTCGCGCAAGCGCATTTGAGACTTCACCGAGTATCGACTCGACCAAATCCGCCGACTCGTTCCGCGACAGGCCTACCTCCTGATACACGGCCTCTGTCAACTGAGCCCGCGTTACGGTGTTCCCCATCATACCGTCCCCCTGTTCTTCCATCTTTTGACCAACGGTACCGCCCATCGGGAACGCCGTCAATTCCAAAGGGATCGGCCAACTTGATGATATTCGACTTAAATTTGTCCGCCGATGCTCTACCAGCGGATCAACGACGATCCCCAGGCGAACCCGCCGCCGAGGGCAGACAGAGCAACCAGGTGCCCCGGCTGGATCCGATCATTGTTTTGTGCATTGGTCAGAGCGAGCGGAATCGTCGCCGCCGATGTATTAGCCTGTGAGCCCACCGTGATGACGACTTTTTCGTTGTCGACCCCGAGTCGGCGGCTAATGCTCTCGATGATGCGAATATTCGCCTGATGAGGCACCAGTAGATCGATATCGGATAGGCTCAGGCCGTTTGCTTCTATCGCAATTTCAATCGCCTCGGCCATGTTGTGAACGGCGTGGCGGTACACCTCTTGCCCTGCCATGCGAAGGTAGCCCGATTTGCCCGTCGTCGAAGGACCGCCATCGACATACAGCGAATCGTAATGGGAACCGTCCGTGAACAGATGCGTGGAGAGGACGCCACGGCCGCTAGACCCGGCATCGGACATCCCGCCACGCAGCACAAGGGCACCGGCTCCGTCGCCGAACAGCACGCAGGTCCCGCGGTCTTCCCAATCCAATATCCGACTGAAGACTTCTGCACCGACAACCAGCGCGGTCTGCGCCTGGCCAAGTCGAATCATATTGTCCGCAACCGACAAAGCGTAAATGAACCCGGAGCACACGGCCTGGACGTCGAAAGCGATTGCACGCTTGATCCCCAGCTGCGCCTGCACCTTGGTCGCCGTCGCGGGGAACGTATTATCCGGTGTCGATGTCGCAAGAACGATGAGGTCGATTTCTTCCGCATCGATCCCTGCCCGCTCCAGCGCAGGCCGGCACGCCGCAACCGCCAGGTCGGAGGTGAGTTCGCCCTCCGCGGCAATATGCCGTTGTCGAATGCCCGTACGCTTGCGAATCCATGCATCGGAGGTGTCGATTCGTGTCGCCAACTCGTCATTCGTTACGATGCGTTCCGGAAGATACCCTCCGCAGCCGAGGACGAGCGATTTCCGAACGGCGCCTTCCTGCTCTAAAAGTACATGTCTTTCAGGGTATTGCGACCCTGCTTGATGAATTGTGTCCGCTTTCATAAGCATGTTTTACGCGTGCCCCCTTCAGGGGCCAGCCGCTTCCCGCAGTTGCGCTTCCTCGACTGTACCAAGGCTGGCAAAATCCTGCGTCATCTTTTCCATGAAACCGTGCCGCGCCATATCGATCCCGACACCGATCGCATTCGCAAAGCCCAACGCGTCGGCCCCGCCGTGGCTCTTCACCACGATACCGTTCAACCCGAGAAGCATCGCGCCGTTATATTGACGCGGATCGATTCGCTCCCGCAGCTTCTCGATCTGCCGCTTTGCAAAGAGGTAACCGATCTTCGAGAAGATATCGCTCCGAAACGCTTCGCGCAGGAAACCGGCATATAGCCGTACGATTCCTTCGGCCGTCTTCAGCGCAACGTTGCCGGTAAATCCATCCGTCACGACGACATCGACGGTGCCGGCCGCAATGTCGGTACCTTCGATGAAACCTTTGAATTCGATCGGCAGGTCGATGGCACGGAGGATCGTCGCAGCCTCGCGGACTTCTTCGACCCCCTTCAAATCCTCAACCCCAACGTTCAGCAGGCCAATGATCGGACGGTCCAGCCCAAGAACCGTGCGCGCGAAGACTTCTCCCATAACCGCAAACTGAACCAGATTCTGGGCGTTGCACTGCACATTCGCGCCGAGATCGAGCATCGCCGCTTCGCCACGCGCAGTCGGAAAAAATCCACAAATCGCCGGTCTGTCGATGCCGGGAAGCGTTTTTAGGACGAACTTGGCGATTGCCATCAGGGCGCCGGTGTTGCCCGCGGAAATGACCGCACTCGCCTCACCCGCGCTGACGGCATCGATAGCATGCCGCATGCTCGAATTGCGGCCGCCCCGTAATGCCGTCGACGGCTTGTCCTCATTCAGGATGACACCGTCTGAATGCCGCAACGTCGTAATGGCCGACAGCGCATCATATTTCGCGAGGAGAGGCGAGATTTTCGCCTCGTCCCCGAACATAAGGAACTGAACGTCCGGATAGCGTTCCCACGCCAACTCTGCGCCGCGCACAACGACATGGGGGGCACGATCTCCCCCCATAGCGTCAAGCGCGATTATAATCGGCGTCGTCACGTGTTTTACCTGCCCCTAATATTTATAACGCCGCGTTAGAATGTGGAGGCTTCTACGACCTCACGTCCATCATAATGGCCACACGCCGAGCATACATGATGCGGGCGCTTAAGTTCACCGCAATTAGGGCATTCGATGGACGCCGACGTCTTTAGCGAGTCGTGCGACCGCCGCATATTCCGGCGTGATTTTGATATTTTACTCTTTGGAACCGCCATGGATTAACTCTTTCACCTATCAAGGTCGAAAAACGAGGGTCTACATAAACAGAAACCAGCGGTACAGCAAGCATACGCTAATCTCCGGTCTTCTTTAAAGCGGCAAGCGACTCGAACGGATTTTTCGAGGTTTCCTGCGGCTCTTCGCCATCATCCTGATACTGACACGGCACCTTTGCCTCAGGTGCTCTTGGATAGGGATCGATCACGACACCAAGATTTTGGGCAACAATCTCCCCCAAATCGATTTCATTGTCGATAATCGGCTCAGGCGGATCTTCCTCATCGAACGAGAACGCCACCTCGGTCTCGGCTTCGCCAGGAGGCCCGAAACGCTCATCCACGACCTCGTCTATCGATTGCGCTACCGGCTCACCCGTCACCACGCAGGCCAGCACAATCGTGGCCGTAAGGCGGCCACGCACACGAACCAGATCTCCGCCTTTGATGCGCTCGGCCGTCAGATCAGCAGTCAGGGAGTCGATTGACAACAGATCGAAACGACGCGCTAGCGCTGCTCGCTCCAGTTCTCCGGCTTCAAGACGCAGTTGTTTTGCTGTGTCATTGAATGCATCGACGCGAAGAACCTTGGAAAATTCGGGCACTATTTCTGCCCCCATCAATCTTCCCCCTTACAAAGCGGTGCAAAGAAGATACGCCCCATGGTCATTTCCGAGAGGTCTTGCGCGGCCAGCACCTTCACGTTCCGCCGAACGTAATCAGCCACGTCCGACAGCGTATTCGCATCGGGCCCGGTCTCGGCATAGAGGTTTCTTTCAAGCGCATCGCGCAAATCGACATCGCCTCCAGACAGTGCTTTCTCGTAGGCCGCCGCCCGGCCGTAGAACCCTTCCGCCAGCTTGCGGACTTTTTTCCCGACGCTAAGGTCGCCGACACCCATTTCCCTCAGGTTCCGGTCCATATCATCGAAAATCGCGCCGGAATAGGCCTCGGCAAACTTCTCCGCATCGCCTTCGTCCTTAAGCCTGTAAAGAACCAGAAAGCCGTGCAGCGCAATAACGTCGAACCGTCCGATCGCCGTATCGGGCACCTTCCAGTCACGATAGAAGCCGGGCTGGCGCGCCTGCGCTACCGTCGAATTATAGGATTGACGAACCGCGATATCGAAAGGCGACCGGCCAAACAGCTTCTTTATCGACCAGCCGCTCACGGCAAACCGCTCCCTATTTGCGACCGTTCAACTTGATATCCGTGCGCACGGATCATGACGGCTCCATAATACTCTGCCTTCGCGGCGTTGACACGAGTCATCATGAAGTGCGAATTTCGCCGAGAAATCGCCGAAACGCGGATACTATTGAAAATGTCACAGCGCACCAAACGAACCGGCATCGCACTCACCCTGGCTCTGGCCCTTCTGGTTAACGCCTGCGCCCCGCGCGTGGCGATTCGCGGAAACTTGCCGCGACAGGAACAAATGGCAAAAATTAAGATCGGTGAGCAAAATCGCGACGAAGTCGCGGAGATACTCGGCACACCATCAACGCTCGGCACTTTCGACGACAAAGTCTGGTACTACATCAGCCGAAAAACCGAAAAATTCGCCTTTCTCGAAGAAGAAATCATCGATCAGCAAGTTATCGCCGTTTATTTCAGCGACAGCAATATCGTTCAGGCCATTCACCGCTATACCAAAGATGACCTTCGGCAGATCGAAATGGTCGATCGCACCACCCCGACCGCTGGCAAGGACCTTTCGGTCCTCGACCAGCTCATCGGCAACCTCGGCCGCTTCGGCCGCAACTAGGCTTACCGCCTAGTGTGCGAGCATCGCCAGCAGCAATAGCGCAACGATATTGGTGATCTTGATCATCGGGTTCACGGCCGGACCGGCAGTGTCCTTGTAAGGATCCCCAACGGTATCGCCAGTCACCGCCGCTTTATGCGCTTCCGATCCTTTGCCGCCATGATTGCCGTCCTCGATGTATTTCTTGGCATTGTCCCAAGCGCCGCCACCGGCGGTCATCGAAATCGCGAGGAACAGGCCGGTAACGATCACACCCAGCAACATCGCGCCAAGAGCCGCAAAAGCCGCCGACTTGCCCGCGATCAGCAGCACGACGCCAAAGACGACGAGCGGCGCCAACACCGGTAGAAGCGACGGAATGATCATTTCCTTGATCGCCGCCTTGGTCAGCAAGTCGACACAGGTCCCGTATTCAGGCTTGCCCGTGCCTTCCATGATCCCCGGGATTTCCCTGAACTGGCGCCGGACTTCGATCACGACAGAGCCCGCCGCGCGGCCGACCGCCATCATGCCCATTGCCCCAAACAGATAGGGCAGCAAGCCGCCAACGAAAAGCCCCACGACGACAAACGGATTGGACAAGGAGAAGTCCAAAACAACGCCTTTGAAGTAGGTGAACTCGTTTGCATTGGCGATGAAGTACTGCAAGTCCTGGGTATAGGCCGCGAACAGTACCAACGCACCCAAACCAGCGGACCCGATCGCATAGCCTTTGGTCACCGCCTTGGTCGTGTTGCCGACAGCGTCGAGCGCATCGGTGGTTTTACGCACGTCCTCGTCCATCTCCGCCATTTCCGCGATGCCGCCAGCGTTATCGGTCACAGGACCGTAGGCGTCGAGAGCAACGACCATACCGGCAATCGCCAGCATCGCAGTTACCGCAATGGCAATGCCCACCAGCCCGGCCAGGAGATGCGTTATTATGATCGCGGCACAAATGAGCAGTGCCGGAACCGCCGTTGCCTCAAGCGAGATCGCTAGTCCCTGAATGACGTTGGTGCCATGCCCCGTTTCCGAAGCCAGTGCGATGGCCCGCACCGGGCGATATTCCGTTGAGGTATAGTACTCGGTCACCCAAATGATCAGGCCGGTCAGGGCCAGTCCAACCAAACCGCAATAGAACAGGCTCATACCTGTGAAGGTCTTGCCATCCGCAGTAAAGCTGGTCTCGGTCCCCAGAACCCACTCGGTAATCGGATACAGCGCGATCGCTGAAAGAACCGCACAAACGATGAAGCCGCGATACAGTGCGCCCATGATGTTCTGGCTCGA
The DNA here is from genome assembly GCA_012103325.1 of Alphaproteobacteria bacterium. Taxonomy (GTDB): domain Bacteria; phylum Pseudomonadota; class Alphaproteobacteria; order UBA8366. The sequence continues at coordinate 213,475 of WLWY01000005.1, read as the reverse complement.
TCCCAACTTCACGAAGAACGTTGAAATAACGGAAGCGATGATACAGGCGCCGCCGATCATCATGGGATAGAGCAGGAACTGCTCGGCCTGGGCGCCTTCGAAGAAGATCAGGCCCAGGACCATGGTTGCGACCATCGAGACGATGTAGGTCTCGAACAAATCTGCGGCCATGCCGGCGCAATCGCCAACATTATCGCCAACATTGTCCGCGATCACCGCCGGGTTGCGCGGATCGTCTTCAGGAATGCCCGCTTCCACCTTACCGACCAGGTCAGCACCGACATCGGCACCCTTGGTGAAAATACCACCGCCCAACCGGGCGAAAATGGAAATCAGCGAAGCACCAAATCCCAGCGCGACCAGCGGACCGATCAGATCGCGTCCTGTCGTGCCAGTCTGAAGCAGAACAACGTAGTAGACCGCGATCGCCAGAAGCGCCAAACCCGCAACCAGCATGCCCGTCACCGCGCCGGATTTGAATGCCAGGTCCAACCCCTTGTCCAGGCTCTGGCGCGCGCCTTCGGCGGTTCGTACATTGGCGCGAACCGAAATATGCATGCCGATATAGCCGGCAGCCCCAGACAGAACCGCACCGATTACGAAGGCAATTGCGGACAACATGCCCAAGAACAGCCAGATCAGAATCGCAACGACAACGCCTACGATCGCGATCGTCGTGTATTGCCGGTTCAGATAGGCCGCCGCACCTTCTTGCACCGCGCTGGCAATTTCCTGCATGCGCTCGTTACCCGCATCCGCGCTGAGCACCGCGCGACTCGCGTAAATTCCATAAAGTAGCGCGAAAGCGCCACAGGCAATGACGAACCAAAGCATCACCGACCCATCCCGTTCTTGTTTTAAGGAAACAACGTCCGCTGCCTAACTCACAGCCCCAAAATCAACCTTCCGGTCCTGCATAAACGCTCGGTGGCGGGCGAAAATCGGCGGGAACATGCCAGAACGTTATCCGAAACGCAACCGATGAACGCATATGCGATGGACAAGTAAAGAAGTAGATCATGCCGCTGCCGACTGACGCCGCATGTATCGAAGCCAAATAACCGCCAGGAATACCACCAGCATCGGCGGAACCATCGCCAAATTAATCCAGTCCCAGCCCAGTTGATGCTGAATCGCCCCCGACGAAAAACTGCCGATCGCGACCGCCGTAAACACTAGGAAATCGTTCAACGCCTGCGCCTTCGCGCGTTCCGCCGGGCGATACGTCTCCGTCAGCAGTGACGTTCCACCGACGAACATACAGTTCCAACCCAGCCCCAGCAGAACCAGCGCGCCCCAGAACTGCACCACCGATATCCCCGACAGCCCGGTCAGCAGCGATGCGATCATCAGGCCGACGCCGATCATGATGATGTTCAACGCGCCGAAGCGGCTTATCAGATGCCCCATGAAAAAGCTTGGTGCGAACATGCCCAGCATATGCCATTCGATTACGAACGCCGTATCGTTGAAGGCGTGACCGCAGACCGCCATGGCCAGGGGCGTGGCAGTCATCACCATCGCCATGACGGCGTATCCCAGCATAGAGGACAGCACGGCCACGGCGAATTTCGGCTGCCGTGCAATTTCGCCCAAGGGGCGGCCCGAGTCGCGGCGTTCGCTCGCTGTAGCGGTCGGGATTTCGATGAATTGCAGGACCGAAATCGCGATCAGGACGATGATCACAAAGGCCGCGTAACTACCGGCAAATTTTACGGGCTCGAAGAGGTCGACGGTGAGCTTGGCGACCTCGGGGCCGACGATCGCGGCAACGATTCCGCCGGCCAGAACGTAAGAGATCGAACGGGCACGGAAGGCTTCGCTCGCGGTGTCGGCGGCGGCGAAGCGGTAGTATTGCCAAAACGCGTTGTGCACGCCGATGCAAAACGATCCTGCAATAAATAAGGGAAAATTAATATCATAGATTGCATAACCCGCGATGGCCGCGCCTGTCATGCCGAACATCTGGCCGATCGTGAAGCCCGCACGCCGACCGATTCGCCGCATGATCAGCGAGGCCGGTATCGTGCTCAGCATCGTCGCCAGGAACTGACAGGCAACGGGCAGCGTCGCCAGGCTTTTGTCGTCGGCGATCATATAGCCGGCGAGCGCCGCCACGGCGGCCAGCATGGAGGACCCGCTCATCGCCAGCCCCTGGCAGGCCGCCAGGAGAAAAACGTTCCTATGGGTCGGATCGCGGCGGGTCGTTACCGCATTTGACATCGACAAGGATCCTAGCAGAGGGGGCCGGCCGGAAACGCGAACTCGATTCGACCGATTCAGTTGGTCGGCTTCCAGTCACGCTCGAATAAGCTCAGCACCAATACATCCTTGACGGCATCTTTCCCAAGCGCTTTTTCGCTGTGCCGTAGCAAACGCTTCTTGATATGCGGCACCTTCAGGCCGGCTTTCAGCGACGGCAGGTTAGTGAAGTATTCGTTCAGTGCATTGATGAACACGTCACGCAGCTTGGGAATCTTCAGCTCTGCCAGCGCCTTGGCAGGAAGGTCGCGCAGCTCCAGCGTGATATCGAGAACGATGTATTTCTGAACGCCGCCGTCGCGGATCACGTGGACGCTCAACGTCTCCATGGCCAGAAAGACCGGATCCGCGGGCGGCGCCTCTTCCTCCGCGGTCTCCGTGTCGCCGAGCACGAAGAACCACGTTGCGGCGCCGCCTCCAGCCACGAGCACCAGAACGACAACGATGATGATGATTAGCTTCATGCCCCCACCGATTCCGCTCGGCGCCTCTTTTAGCAGGAACAGCCTGCAGTGGTAGTCCCCGTGAACCGTACCCGGTGGGTCCTTACCGCATGGTTAACGCCGTCGAGGGGCAGCGTTATCCATGCGAATAGCCGGATTGCGTCAATGTCATCGGCGTCCCGCCCGCATCCAGCACGCGCACGCCAGCGCCCTCAGCTATCTTCCCGATTGCCGTAAGCGGTAGATCGATTTCCTTCGCCACGGCCTGTATCGCATCGGCAGCAGTCTCCGGCGCACAGAATATCAGTTCGTAATCGTCGCCACCGGTCAGAACGGTCTCCCGCAATTCAGGCTGCGCACCGATTGCGGCCCGCGCCGCGGACGACAAGGGCACGGCATCGGCCTCGATTGTCGCGGCGACACCGGACGCTGCGACGATATGTCCGAGGTCGGCGACGAGCCCGTCGGAGATATCGGCCGCCGCATGCGCCAGCCCGGCCAGGCGCTGACCGAGTTCCAACCTTGGCCGCGGCAGCCTGTAGCGCTCGATCAGGGCAGCGGCGGCCTTCTGATCCAGCCCCGCGAGCGTCCCGCGCGCCGCCCGCAGGCCGAGCGCACCATCGCCGACAGTCCCGCTGACGAAAACGATTTCGTCCGGCCGGGCCCCAGCACGGCGTAGGGCACGCCCCGACGCGACTTCGCCGATTGCGGTCAAGGTAAACACCGCAGGACCCGGCGTGCTGACCGAATCGCCCCCGATCAAGGTAATGCCGAAACGCGCCTGATCGTCGGCCAGTCCGCCGGCAAATGCCGCCAGCCACGTCTCGTCGATGCTTTCGGGCAGGGCAATGTTCAGTGTGTAGGCCCGCGGCCGCGCGCCCATCGCGGCGAGGTCGGATAGATTGACGCGCAACAGTTTGGCCGCGACAAGCCCCGGCGCCTCGTCCCCGACATAGTGAACGCCAGCAACGATGGTATCGGTCGTAATGACGAATTCCGCGCCCGCCGACGGCGCGATGACGGCGGCATCGTCCCGCAAGCCGAAGGCGCCTGGAAACGACTCGGCTAGCGGCGCGAAATACCGCGCAATACGGTCGAATTCACTACGCCTCGCTTCGCTCTCCATGCGGGCGGTCTCCCATGCCGTCGGGCCGGATCTCACGTGCCAACTTATCGAGGACGCCGTTGACCATCGTGGACTCCCGGCGCACGAAAAAAGAGTTCGCAACGTCAACATACTCGCTGATCGTCAGCGGCGGGTCGATGTCCTGGCGCGCCAGTAACTCGTATGCGCCGGCCCGTAGGATCGCCTGGATCAAGAGTTCCAGCTTGGCCAGCGGCAACTCATCGCTCAGGATTGCATCCAGCCGCTCGTCGATTTCCGCACGACGGCTGGTGACGCCAAGCACCAGATCGCCGAACAGTTCGGGTTCTGCTTCGACCAGGCGCGCGCCTTCCGCCTCGCCACCCAAACGGTATCGGTTGAATTCGCCGACGACCGATTCCGCGCCGCCCCCAGCGACATCGAGCTGATACAGCGCCTGCACCGCTGCCAGCCGCGCCGCACTACGCCGTCTGCCCCGCGACACCGAAGGCCGCTTGCGGGTCATTGACCGTCGAGACCGAACTGCCGGCGCAGCGCCACCATGGAAAGGCACGCATTCGCCACATATCCGCCCTTGTCGCCCTGCTTCCGGTCGGCGCGTACCCAGGCCTGTTCCCGGTTCTCCGTGGTCAAAACGCCATAGCCGATCGCGAGCCCGTGCTGCAGCGCCAGATCCTGCAATCCGCGCGCGCTTTCCTGGCAGACATAGTCGTAATGCGTCGTCTCACCGCGAATGACGCATCCGAGGCCGATATAGCCATCGAAGGGCCGCCGCGCGCCTTTGCCGGCTTCGAAAGCCATCTTGACCGCCGCCGGGATTTCAAACGCACCGGGCACTTCCACGCGCTCATATGTGGCGCCGGCGGCGTCGAACGCGGCCAGCGCGCCGGCAAGCAATTCCTCGGCGATCTCTTTGTAATATCGCGACTCGGCGATCAGTATATGCGGCTTGGGCTCAGTCATGCTCCGTCTGCCTAAACCTTTCTTCTATCGGACATTGATCCACCACGTTCAGGCCGTAGCCGTCGATTCCGATCACCCGCATCTTCGGCGAATTCGACAACAGCACCATGTCACTGACGCCCAGATCGAGCAAAATTTGCGCGCCCATGCCGTAATCGCGCAATTCGCTGGGATCGGTCACGACGACCCGTGACAGCTCATCATTCGCGGCGTGCACGCGGTCGGAAATGATCGTCGGGTACCACTCGCGGATGACAACCACGACACCCCGCCCCTCCTCGCCGATTTTCCGCATCGCGCCCTGCAAATCGCCGGCCTTGCCGCTTCGCTGGGCGCCGAGCGCATCGTTGAACAGGTTGATCGCGTGCATCCGCACCAGCGGCGGCTCCGATCCGGCAATGTCGCCCTTTACGAGCGCAACGTGCTCTGAATAATTGATCTTGTTGGCGTAGACATAGAGTTTCCAGTCGCCGCCGTACTCGCTGTTCATGACGGTTTCCGCGACCCGTTCGATCGTACGGTCATGACGGCGGCGATAGGCGATCAGATCGGCAATCGTCCCAATCTTCAAATTGTGGAACTGCGCGAACTTCACCAGATCTTCGCGGCGCGCCATGGTGCCGTCGTCGTTCATGATCTCGCAGATCACACCGGCCGGATTCAGGCCCGCAAGGCGGGCGATATCGACGGACGCTTCGGTGTGCCCAGAGCGCACTAGAACACCGCCATCGCGCGCCACCAGCGGAAAAATGTGACCTGGCGTCGCGACATCGGCGGCACCTTTGGTGGGATCGATGGCGACGGCGACAGTGCGCGCCCGGTCCGGCGCTGAAATACCCGTCGTCACCCCTTCCCGCGCTTCGATCGACACGGTAAAGGCGGTCTCCAGGCGGCTAGAATTCTGCTGCGGCAACAAGGTCAGGCCGAGATCGTCGACCCGCTCCTTCGTCATCGCCAGGCAGACCAACCCGCGTCCGTGCTTGGCCATGAAATTGATCGTTTCCGGCGTCGCCATTTGCGCCGGAATGACAAGGTCGCCTTCGTTTTCGCGATCCTCATCATCGACCAACACGAACATCTTGCCGTTCCGCGCGTCTTCGATCAGTTCCTCGGCCGTAGATTTATAGTCTTTGAAACTCACGTTCGTTCACCTGCCGCTAGCATCGCTGTCACAGTATCCGGCCCCTCGCTAGGATCCGGATGACCGCGCTTCCTGAAGGCGCGCAACATATCGGGCCAGCAGGTCCACCTCAAGATTGACGTTATCGCCGGGTTGGGTCGCCCCCAGCGTCGTTTGCTGCGCGGTGTGCGGTATGATGTTGACGCCGAACCGGCGTTTATCGACCTCATTCACCGTCAAAGAGATCCCGTCGATCGCAACCGAGCCCTTGCGCGCGATATAGTACGCCAGTTCTTCCGGCGCCTCGAATTCGAACCGTATGCTCTCGCCATCGGGACGCCGCGCCGTGACCGCCGCCACGTCGTCGACATGCCCCTGGACCAGATGGCCGCCCAATTCGGCGCCAAGCCGCAACGACTGCTCCAGGTTGATGCGCCGTCCTTCCTGCCACTGTCCCAATGTCGTGCAGGCCAGCGTCTCCGCCGAAACATCGACCAGGAATGAATCGGCTGTCTTCTCGACCACGGTCAGGCATGCGCCCGAACATGCAATCGACGCGCCGATCTCAACGGCAGCCATATCGTAGGCTGTTGCGATAACAAAACGGGCATCGGTCGACCGCTCGACCTCCCGCACCTCACCGATATCCGTAATCAGTCCCGTAAACATGCCGCACAATAACAGCCCGATGCCGCGAGTCCCACAGTGGCGCGGCGATTTTGGGGGCCGTGCGATATCGGCTACGATTTGTCCGCTAGGGCATCGGCTCACGGAATAAGTTTCTTGCCTCCGATGGCCGCGAACTGATCGTGACCGGCTTGCGAAAGAGCAGCGTAAATTGTTCCGGCTTTGACCGAACTCGGAAGTCAATGCTGCGGATCCCTGTTTATGGAAACAGCATGTTGGATCAATTAGAAGCGGGCATGCTTGTTTTGACAAAGTTATCTCGAGAAACCGCCAAAGAGTCATAAGAGACGTCCCAAAATACGAGAAACGAAAAATTCAACCTCTGATAAAATCGGAAAATTAATTGAAGTAATTCAACGTCTAAGCGTCTAAAAAAAACTTTTAATTAACAATAATTACGCCGTTGTATTTTATCAATTAAGAAAAAAAACTTCATAAAAAATTTTAGTTTTGGTGGGTTTATTGAGAATTCCCGGTGTCGGTAGAGAATGCTGTCGGGGAAACTTATACCAATATTTGTTAACTAGATGAGGCAATTCAATCATGAGTAATTCCGGGGTTTTTAGCTTTTTCACCAATCTCAATGTCGGAACAAAGATACAGTCGATTGTCTCTATCATAATTGTTCTGATGATAACGGTCGCCGGCACGGCAATTTATCAAATCTACAAGATTGGCGAGGAACTGACAGGTATTGCGGAGCGCGATATACCGCTCACCGAGATCCTCAGCAAAATCACCACCCATCAGCTTGAACAGTCGGTATATTTCGAGCGTGCCATCCGGTTCGGGGAAGAAATGGCCCATGAGCCAGCCGCACGTGAGCATTTTGCGACCGCCACGGAGCATTTTGAAAGCCTGGCCGGTAAGGTCGATAAAGAGATCAAGGAAGGCGAGGCGCTCGCGGCCGATGCAATAAAGAACGCCGTAACGCCGTACGCTAAGGAGGAGTTCACGCATGTGCTGAGCGCACTCAAGAAGATCGAGAAAGCGCATGGGACCTTCGACGAACATGCCCTGCATGTCCTGGAGCTGCTGGTCGCGGGAAAAAACAAGGAAGCGATTTCACTGGCGTTCGAGGTGGAAGCGGAAGAAGAAAAACTGAACCACGAACTCGTGGCCCTATTGTCCGAAGTCGAGACCTTCACCAGAAAGGCGGCTTTAACTGCGGAGGAACACGAGAAGGCAGCCCTACAGATGCTTGTGATCCTTTCCGCGGTCGCGACGGTCTTGGGTTTTGCATCGACTATATTTGTCGTCCGCCGCTTCGTCTCGGCACCGCTTATCAACACCGTCGACGCGCTGAACGCGCTGGCACAGGGCGATACGTCGGTTGACGTGGCGGTCCGTTCGACAGACGAGATTGGCCAGGTTGGCCTAGCCTTCCAGTCCTTCAAAGAGACGACGATCGAAGCGCAACGGCTGAAGGAGGAGAGCGCCGAAGCAGAAAAACGTGCCGAGGAACAACGGCGTCAGGATCTCCTGAAGATGGCCGATGATCTTGAGAACAGTGTCAAAGGTGTCGTCGAAAGCATAGCGTCCGCCGCGACGGAGATGCAATCGTCTGCGCAAGGCATGTCGGCAAACGCCGAGCAGACGAGCAAGCAAGCAACAGCGGTTGCGGCTGCCTCCGAAGAGGCTTCGACCAATGTGCAGACGGTCGCTGCCGCGGCAGAAGAGCTGGGAGCGTCGATCACCGAAATCAGCCGTCAGATCAGCGATGCCGATCAAAAGGTGCAAAGCGCAGTGACGCGGTCGACGACCGCGACCGAGACGGTCAGTAATCTCTCCGAAGCGGCCGGCCGCATCGGAGAGGTCGTTGATCTGATCAACGACATCGCCGCGCAGACCAACTTATTGGCGCTCAACGCGACGATCGAAGCGGCCCGTGCTGGTGAAGCCGGCAAGGGCTTTGCGGTCGTCGCCTCGGAGGTCAAATCCCTGGCCAGTCAGACGGGCACGGCGACCGAAGAGATTGCACAGCAGATCGGCAGTATCCAGGGCGTCGTTGCCGACACCTCAACGGCGATCGGAGAAATCCGGAAGGAGATCGAAGATGTCAGTCACGTGGCGACGGCTGTTGCTTCCGCCGTGGAGGAGCAGAGCGCCGCGACGAGTGAAATCGCCAGCAACGTACAGCAAGCCGCTCGGGGCACACAGGAAGTGAGCAGCACCATAGGCGGCGTAAGCGATGCGGCAGGCGAATCCGGTCAATCCGCAAAGATGGTGCTGGATGCGACCGGTGAGTTGTCGCAACAGGCGGAAGGCCTTCGCCGTGAAATGGATACGTTCCTGGCCGGGCTCCGTGCAGCGTAAGCAAACAGGCGATACGGATACAAAGAACCTGAAAGAGCAAGCTTACCATGCGGAATAAATCATTTTTGACGCTGACAACGTCACTGACCCTGCTGGTAGGCGCCGGTGTCGCAATGGCCGAATCGTCAACGCACGGCAATGGCCATAACACCCAGATCGCGTCGGAAGCCAAGCAAGCGGGCCAAGCGAGTGGCGGTGGTTCCTTGTCGGAACGGGTGCGTGCCATAAAGCCAGCCTCGGCGGGGCATGGCGATACGAAGGCCAGCCCCTCCAAAGTAGCGGCAACCGCTCATGGCACAGCCGCAAAACCTGCCCTTGGTGGCGGCCACACCAGTCCCTGGAGCTATAGCGGGGAGAATGGGCCCGACAGATGGGGTCTCTTGAAAGCGGAGTACGAGGCCTGTGGCAAGGGCCGCATGCAATCGCCAATCAACCTTCAAGGCCCTGCCGTCCAAGGTGAGGTCGATATCGAGTTCGATTATAAGGCCTCTGTCCTGCAGGTACTGAACAACGGCCACACCTTCCAGGTCGGATATGGCGCCGGCAGTGGTATCTCCATCAACGGCGAACGCTTCGAGTTGCTGCAGTTCCACTTCCATTCCCCGAGCGAGCACGGCCGAGACGGCAAGCGTTATCCGATTGAGGCGCATCTGGTGCATAAGAATGCCAAGGGCCAGTTGGCTGTCGTTGGTGTGTTCATGGAAAGCGGCGCGGAAAACATCGCGCTGATGGAAATGTGGGATCACATGCCGATGCAGGCAGGCGCATCCGCAACGCATGCCCGTGTCGCGATCAACGCCGGCGATCTGGTGCCGTCCGGTACCCAGTTCTATCGCTATATGGGGTCACTGACGACGCCGCCCTGCAGCGAAGGGGTAAACTGGTTTGTTTCCAATAAGACGGTTACGGTGAGCCGCGCCCAGATCGAGAAGTTCTTGCAAGCCGTCGGCGGTGAAAACGCCCGTCCGCTGCAGGCCTTGAACAACCGCCTTCTATCGGGACCCTCGCTAAACAAATAACACAGATTCCCCTGTTGCCGAGCTGGGAAAGGGGGCGTGATGCCGGTACGGTTGTCTGTTAAGCTGGACGGCGAAACCGCACACTAGGGGTCACCCATTAGCCGCTTTTAGGTCAAGGTCGCATATCGGTGATTCCGGAAACCATTACGAAAAACGGCGGCCTAACGGCCGCCGCTAAACGAATTATCTTGGCCTGTTAAGCTAAATTTTTGCGGCGACGCATGACGCTAAGCCCAATAAGGCCAACACCGAAGAGTGCAATTGCACCAGGTTCGGGAACAATTCTGCCTTGGAACAAGAAATCATTTGCTCCCGAGGAATTACTAGTCGGATCAACCCATCCGCGACCGACTAATGAAGAATTGTCGCCGGGTAGTCTATGCCCATCGGGAAGCCAAAGGAACGCCAAGTCGTCACCATTTAGCGCGAACCCGAGCTCAAGCTCTGTGAGGGACCCTTGTTGATTAACGCTCCCAGAGCCACCAGTGGCTATAAATCCAGCGAACGGATCTCCAACATCTTGAACCGTAATTCCGGAAAAAGTGTACTCTAGATCCCAAACGCTACAGTCTTCTGGACTGTCGTCATTACCGCCTGAGCATGCGGCAGTGCTTCCATCACCATTTTCGATGACTGTGCCGCTAATGGACGCTGTTCCAGCGGTGTCAAAAATCAACCGTGCTGTTGAGGCACCACCAAAACTGAAGAGCCTATCAGGACCAACGGGCAATGTGTCATCCAGCCGTAAACCGTAGAAAGGACCCAAACCACCGGAACCGTGATCGAGCAGATCCCAACTGACAATGGCAGAATGCGAATTATTCGATGAGGATATAAAGAAAACGCCTGCTAAAGCGATCCCAACCAGTGCTTTAGTGCAATTCATAAATTTTCGCTCCTAAAATCTCGCACACCCTACGAATAAGTGTGCTCACGCTACATTTCCTGTCGGGAAACTTTACGATTTTCCCATATACAGGGGCCTCTAAGGCTATAGCAGCAAAATGCGGGCCACCAAGAAATTCCCAGATAAGGCATTGAAACAAATATAAATTTTTATTTTTCTACTGTCAGACGCCCAAATTTCAACGGAAAACCGTCGGGATTCTTTACAATTTATGAGCAACAAAACTGCGAAGCAGATCGCCAGACCCGACCCTGACTACTGTATCCGACGACCGGGCTATCTCATTTCGCCACATTAGGGGCCAGGTTGGGCTAACCAAATCTACTGCCCCAACGGTTGCTGACCATAAAATATCCCCTGATATTCGGCCAAAAACACCGCCGCTATACGGTCAAGATGGCATCGATCTCGTTGCGGTTCTCCTCAGTCAATTTCCATCGGGCGGCGGCAGCGTTCGCCGTCATCTGATCGGGGCGGGACGCGCCGGAGATGATGCTGGCGATCGACGGTTGCGCGGCAAGCCAGGATATCGCCAAGGTCAGTAGCTCGTAACCGTGGTCCCGCGCATATGCCTCCAACCGTTCCAATAGGTCGAAATCCGCGTCGGCGAGGTACTGGTCGCCGGACAATCGGCTGCCGGCCGGTGCGGCATTGCCCTTTCGGTATTTCCCGGTGAGCAACCCTTTGGCGATCGGATAATAGGGCAAGAGGCCGATCGCGTTGGATTCGCAAACAGGAATTAGGTCCGTCTCGATCTCCCGTTCCAGCATGTTCCAGGCGTTCTGGGCGGTGACGAAGCCTTTCAGCCCCGCGCGCGCGGCCTCGTCGACGGCTTCCTGCATTTGCGCGCCGGTAAAGTAGGAACATCCGTAGTAACGGATCTTGCCTGCCGTCACGAGGTCCTCGAGCGCGCCCATCGTCTCACCGACCGGCGTATCGGGGTCGGGCCGATGTATCTGATACAGATCGATCCAGTCGGTCTGAAGCTTCGAGAGGCTTTGGTCGAGGGCGGCGCGGATATTCTCCGGCGACCCGCGGTTCTTGTCCGCGACATGGGAGGTGCCGAAGCCGAACTTCGACGCGAGGAACACCTTGTCGCGCTTTCCTTTGAGTCCGCTTCCCATGTACAGCTCGGACTTGCCGCCGCCGTAGGTTTCCGCCGTATCGAAAAAATCGATGCCGGCGTCGATTGCCGCATCCATAACGGCATGGGTCCCTTTTTCGTCCACGCGGCCCCCAAACGCGTTGCATCCGAGGCCGACCAACGAGACCTGCAATCCGCCTTTTCCCCCGATGTTTCGTTTTTCCATATCGGATTGGTTCCCTTCTCGTTGGCAAGACCTTGCCGCCTACAGTCCTCCGGAACAATGGACATACAGAGACCGGACAGTTGGTGTCGAACACCTGCCACAGTGTAGGCTTCAGACTTCTAGCTTTAGGGTAGTTTAGATCCAATTGGAGCGCGAGAGACCATGTCTATGCAATTTGGAATCATGATGCGGGGCCAGTTTCCGGAAGGTGAAAACGTCGCCGAACGTTTTGCGGAAATGATGGAACAGGCTCGTATGCTCGAACGGCTGGGTTATCATTCCATTACCAAAGGGGCGCATTACAGCACCCACCCGCTGCAGGACCTTCAGCAGATTCCGTTCCTGTGCCGCGTCGCCGCGGAAGCGCCCAGTCTGCGGTTGAACGCGGGCGTCCTGCTGCTGCCGCTGCACAAACCGCTCGACGTGGCGGAACAGCTCGGCACCCTGGACATCATGACCAACGGCAAGGTGATCTTCGGATGCGGCGTTGGATATCGCGATGTCGAATTCATGGCATTCGGGGCCTCGCGCAAACTACGCGCCCGCCGGTTCGAAGAAAATCTGACCGCGATCAAACGGTTGTGGACGGAACAAACCGTTACCATGAAGGGATCGCACTTCGAGTTGAAAGAGGCGAGCTGTTCCGCAAAACCCGTTCAGAAGCCTTATCCGCCTATCTGGATTGGCGGCAGCGCCGATGCCGTTATCGAGCGCGCCGCGAAGATGGGCACGACCTGGTACGCCGGCCCCAACGATCGACTGGACGAATTGGTGAGCCAAGTCGAGACCTACAAGCGGGCGCTGGACGCGGAAGGGAAAGCTTTCCCGGAAGAATTTCCAATCCGGCGAGAGGTCTTCTGCGCGCCGACCCGCGAAGAAGCGTACCGTCTAGCGAAAGAACCGATCATGACCAAGTACAAAGCGTACCACGCCTGGGGCCTTGGCCGCTCGCGCCCGGACGCGAAGGACGAACTCGGCCAGCCCTTCGAGGAACTGCTCAAGGACCGCTTCTTCATCGGCTCGCCAGACGACGTTGCGGAGCAGATCATCAATTTCAACAAGCGCGTGGGCATGAATCATATTGTGATGAGCATGCATTGGCCCGGGCTGGAAGTGGCGCGCTCGATGGAAACAATGCAGCTCATCGCCGAAGAAGTCTTCCCCCGGGTCCAACAAGGACTTTAGGCGAAACCGAAATCACCCAGCGCGCGTTTCGACCGGCCGTTCCGACTGTTCTGGCTCGATGCCGATGAACCCGCCCGATTGCCGGGACCAGAAGATTTCGTAGAGGCCGCGCCGTTCCAGCAGTTCGGCGTGCGTGCCCTGCTCAACGATCCGACCCTGGTCGAGAACGATGATGCGGTCCATCCGCTGAATCGTGGACAGCCGGTGGGCGATAGCGATCACCGTTTTACCGGCCATCAGTGTTCCCAGCGCCGCCTGAATGAGGGCTTCCGCTTCCGAGTCGAGCGCGGAGGTCGCCTCGTCCAAAATCAGGATCGGCGCGTCTTTCAGCACCGCGCGCGCCAAAGCGATGCGCTGCCGCTGACCGCCGGACAGCTTCACGCCACGCTCGCCGACATGGGCGTCGTAGCCGCGACGCTCTTTCGGATCTTCGAGATGGCCGATGAATTCGTCGGCATAGACCAGCCGGGCCGCTTCGCGCATTTCGGCCTCTGTCGCATCCGGCCGGCCATATAGGATGTTGTCGCGCACGGAACGGTGCAGCAGGGCCGTGTCCTGCGTCACGACGGCGATGGACCGGCGCAGCGATTCTTGACTTACGCGGCTGATATCCTGGCCATCGATCTCGATACGGCCGCACTCGATATCGTAGAAGCGGAGCAGCAGGTTGATCAGCGTGGATTTGCCCGCACCGGAGCGCCCGACCAGACCAACTCTCTCGCCCGGACGAATGTCCAGATCGACACCGCGCAACCCGCCCGCGGTCGTTCGATTGGTCCGGCCGCGGTATAGATGCTCCACGTCGTGGAAACGAATGGCGCCGCCGCTGACGTTCAGCGCGGGAGCGTCCGGCGCATCGACGATTTCGTGCGGTTCGGAGATCGTCTCCATGCCTTCCTTGATCATGCCCGCATACTGGAACAGTTGCGACAACACCCACATGATCCAGCCGGTCATGCCGTTCAGGCGCAGGGTCAGCGCCGCCGCCGCGGCCACGACACCGAGTGTGGTTTCGCCGACATGCCACAGCCACACGGCCCCGCCGACGGTGCTGACGATCAGCACACCGTTCAGTGTCGCCAGCCCCGCGGTCATGGTCGTCATCAGCCGCATCAGCCGCGCGAGACGCAGCCGGTGCATGCGCATGGCGGTCTGCGCGTAGGCTTCCTCCCGCGCTGCATGGGCGAACAGCTTGACCGTCTGGATGTTGGTGTAGGCGTCGACGATACGCCCGGTGACAAGCGAACGCGCATCGGACAACCGCATCGACGCATGCCCGATGCGCGGGATCAGCACGCGCAACAACAGCAGATAAGCCACGAGCCAAAGAGCGAGCGGGACGATCAGCCGCTCGTCCGCATTAACGAGCACCAGGGTGGCGCCGAGTATATAAGCGGCCGCGTACCACAGCGCCTCGAACGCCATATAGGTCGAATCCTCTACAGCGGGGCCGGTCTGCATCACGCGGTTGGCGATGCGGCCGGCGAAATCGTTATGAAAGAAGCCAACCGACTGGCCCAGCAGATGCTTATGCGCCCGCCACCGCACCTGATCGAGCAGATTGACCGACAGGCCCTGATTGAGCAGCGCGATATTGAGCACGATGACGATCGGGCGGACGAGCAGGATCAGCAACGCGACGACGGCGAGTTCGACACCATGGCGCATGGTGAGATGGTCCAGTCCGCTGGCCGTCATCAGATCCACCAGCCGCCCTGCGTAGAAGATCAGGCCGGTCTCTATCGTGGCGACACAGAATCCGGTGACGGCGACGACGGCCAGCAGTCGGCGGAATGGCCGTAGGTGGCCGAGGATGAACGGCCAAAACCGGTCCGGTGGGGCGTCATTCGTTGCCCGGAACGGGTCGATTAGGGACTCCAAAAGACGGAACATGCTTATCGCTCCTTGGTCGCGACAGAGACGCCGATGCAAAACATCGCGTCATCATGGCTGAAATCAGACTTGGTCGATGGAAGAAAGGCCGGCAAAGCCGGGGCGAGGATGACGTCACCCTGCGCAGGGTGCGGTCACCGAAGTCGGATGATTACGCTGCTCATTTCCATCTGTGCACTCCGTCTTTGTGCTGCGTGCTTCTTAGCCCTTAATGGTTAATGGATCAAGACGGTACTGGCGAGCACTTCCCCCGGCCGCGCAGATTAGGTACTGCTATTAGCGCAACGGAAACGACAACGCGGCACAACACGCCGCACAGACATAATATTTAGGGAGAAACGCGATGGACATGGTCCGCCTCGATCCGCCTGCCGAACTGACGATGCCAATCGGCGAGGCAATGTTCAGCCAACGCGCGACGCGCCGGCTGGACCCTGACCGGCCCGTCACGGACGCGCAGTTGGAAATCATTCTAAATGCCGCCTCGAAAGCGCCGAACGGGGGCAACACTCAACCGGCACGCTATCTGGTCATCCGCGAGCGCGATGCCATCAACGAATTCGGCAAGCTGTATTTCGAAGCCTGGTGGGCCAAACGCCGCGATGCGTACGGCTGGAGCTCGAAGGCCGATATACCGGAGGACTCCCCGTACCGCCTGGCGGCGCTGCTGGCGGACGAGATGGTCAATGCGCCCGCGGTCATCCTGGTGTACTCGGAATCGTCCGGCGTCGCCGCGTCCTCGACCTTCCCCGGGGTCCAAAACCTCCTGCTGGCGGCCCGCGCGTTGGGCCTAGGCAGCGTGCTGACCACCCTGCACGCGGAGGTCATGGAGCGCGTCAACGCCATGTTCGGCGTCCCCGAGGAGATGGTCTTTCACTGCTGCATCCCGCTTGGTTATCCGCGCGGCAAATTCGGGCCCACCAGCCGGCTGCCTACCAGTGCAACGACCTCGTGGGACCGCTGGGGCCAAACGCCACCCTGGAAGTAAGCGCTTGACCCGGCCCTTGGGGCTGCCCCGATAAGGATGGCAGTCAGTAAACGAGGAGTCGATCCGTGAGCCGTTCCAAACAATTCCTAAGCCCGTCCGAGGCTGCCAAGCGGCTTGGCGTCTCGACCAAGGCACTTCGTCTCTATGAACAGCGCGGATTACTCGACCCGGTCCGCACCGAGGCAGGATGGCGGACCTATGGTCCCGTCGAAATGGCCCAAGCCGCCGAGATCGTGGCCTTGCGCGCGCTTGGCCTCAGTCTTGCGGAAGTGGCTCGGGTATCGAACGGCGATCCGCAGTCTCTGGAACCAGCTCTAGCCGCCCATCAGAAAGCACTCGAAGGTCGAATCCGTAGGCTCGCCGATACGGTCGAGCAGGTACGTGGTCTCAGAGCCGACCTTGCCCGGGAAAAGGCGCCGAAAGTCAGCGAACTCGCGCGTATGGTGCAACCGACTCCCGAGATCAGGATCGCCATAGACCTGCCATGGCCATGGGGCGGCGAAAGATTCGAACTGAGAGACATACGCGCGCTCAACTACATCATCGGCCCCCTGTTCAGCGGCAAGACGCGGCTCGCCCGAACTATTGCAGAGACCCTGCCGGATGCCACTTTTCTGGGTCTGGAACGCCTGACCGACGAAGGCGCCGCGGCAAGGGAGACATTGGACAGGAACCCGGCCCTGAAGGCACGTGTGGATAAGTCGTTGCATTGGCTGATCGAAGATGGTGCCACGGAATCTGCGGCTTTACGCGTACTTGTCGTTTCGCTGGAATCGGAAAACCTGGGGATACTGATTGTCGACATGGTGGAGGACGGTTTGGATCAGGCCTCGCAGGAGGCGCTCATTTCATACCTCCGCCTTCGCGGACCCAACGCCCGGCCACTCTTTCTGCTTACGCGCTCCTGCGCTGTCCTCGACTTGGCCGCCGTCGGTCCCGACGAGGCGATCATCCTATGCCCGGCCAACCACAGTCCGCCGGCCCAGGTCGCCCCCTACCCCGGCGCCCCCGGCTACGAAGCCGTCGCGACTTGTCTGGCCACCCCTGAAGCGCGCGCGAGAACCGAAGGGGTCGTCGCATGGCGACCCGAAGTCGCTTGAAGCCGATCATGGCTATAGGACACCGTGCCCGGCGATCGCGGCGATGCCATCCACGCCGATTAACCTCCGAATTGCCGTCAAAGGCCTAGACGGCTACTCTGAGGGCCGGAACCGGCGGCCATCAGGGGAATGTCGGATAATGGCGATCTCAACCTCGATGATTGAAGCAACCGATGGCTGAAGACGGGTCCAAGCTCGGGCCACAGACGCCTCAGCGCGATGATCCCGCCAGCGAGGCGGAAGCGGCACTGGCGCGTGAACGGGCCGCACACCGGCAAACCGAAGCCGCACTGAAGCTGACCGAACAGCGGCTTTCAAGCCTGCTGGCAGCCGGCTCCGACTGGCTTTGGGAAACCGATATTGAGAACCGTTTCACGATGATTATGGGAGCCGGGCTTCCCGATGACCGGGACCACGATCAGCTTCTCGGTGTCGGGCGATATGATTTAGCTGCCGACCGTGATGACGAAGAAAAATGGCAGGTGCATCTGGCAGATATGGAAGCGCGCAAGCCATTCCGCGATTTCACCTACCTGGCGAACGTCCCCGATCTCGGTATCCGCCATGTCCTCACTTCAGGCGCACCGGTCTATGACGGGGATGGCAGGTTCACCGGCTACCGGGGGACCGCCACAGACGTAACGGACACCATTACCGCGCGCCAGCAGCTGCAGGAGATGGGTACCATCCTGCAAAACACGTTCAACCATATGGAGCAGGGTCTGGCCGTCTTTGGCCCGGACCAGCGTCTGGTCGTGCGCAACGATCGCTTCGACAGGTTGCTCGCCCTGCCCGAGGGTGGGCTGGTGCCCGATCAAACCCCTTATGCCGATGCCATTCGATTCGTGGCCGCAGTCGTGCGTGCCGGCGACGATGGCGGCAGGAGAAACGGCTTGGTCATACGCAAGCGCCTTCTGGACCATGCCGCGGCCGGAATCGCCGATCGATTTGAAGTAAAAATCGCAGACAGCGGCTGGTTGCAGATCAACGTCAACCCGATCGCTCAAAGCGGCCTGGTTATCACCGTGACGGACGTTACGCCGCTGAAGCAAGCAGAGGCGCAGCAACGCCGATTGCGCAAGGAAATGACCCGGGCGCGACGCCAGTTGCGCGACGCCATTGAAGCGATTTCGGAAGGCTTCATCCTGTTCGACGCCGAAGACCGTCTGGTGATGTTCAATCAGCGCTACCGCGATGAGTTTTCTTATGCCCCCGAAGCCCTGGTGCCCGGCGTCACCTATGCCGAGATCCTGCGCCGCGGCGTCGCCGACGACAGCGTGCCGCAAGGCTACGACATCGATACCTGGGTCAAGGAACGGGTAGCAGCGCACCGAAACCCGCCACCGCCCTACCTGGTCGAACGGTCCGACGACCGCTGGACCCTGATGACCGAACATCGGACACGGGAAGGCGGCATCGTTGGTATCCGTACCGATGTAACCGAATTGAAGCTCAGCGAACAGAATGCCCAGGCGAGTGAACGGCTGCTGCGCGAACTGGTGGACGAGGTCCCGGCAACGATCCACACCAAGGACCGCAAAATGCGCTACGACCTGGTGAACCGCTATTTCCTGGAGATCTGGGATCTGCAGCGCACGGATGTCGTCGGCAAGACCCAGGAAGAGGTGTTCCAGGACGATCTCGAGCCTGCCTACGGACAACAGGCCACCGATCGCGACTATTGGGTGTTGGAACAGCGCAAGCCCACAGGCTATTACGAAGTCAGCTACCCCAGAGCCGACGGTCGCACCATGACCCTGTGGGCCCAGAAAATCCCGCTACTGGACGAGAATGGCGATGTCGACCGTATCCTTTCCGTCGGCATCGACATCTCAGACCTGAAATCTGCCCAAGCACAGATCGAGAAACAACAAGAGACCTTGCACCAGTCCGAAAAACTGACAGCTCTGGGCTCTCTGCTGGCCGGCGTGGCGCACGAACTGAACAACCCCCTGTCCGTGGTCGTTGGCCAGACCGCGCTGCTGGAAGAGCAGGTCAACGACTCGGCAATCGCGGCCAGCGTGGCCAAGGTGCGCGCGGCGGCGGAACGGTGCGGGCGCATCGTCAAGACCTTCCTGGCCATGGCCCGTCAGCGCACGCCGGTGCGCCAGAAGGTTCAGCTCAACCAAACGATCGAAGATGCCCTGCAGCTGCTTGCCTATGGTTTGCGATCCGGCGGCGTCGAGATCGAACGCGACCTGGCCGAAGACCTGCCGCCAGTGTCGGGCGATCCGGATGAGCTGACGCAGGTTTTTACCAACCTGTTGGTCAATGCAGAACAAGCTCTTTCCGGCAACGAGACCGAACGACGGATCACCGTACGTACGCGCAGCACAGGCGGGCATAGTGTCGTCGCGGACATCATCGACACCGGGCCGGGAATTCCCGACGATGTCCGCGACCGCATCTTCGAACCGTTCTTCACCACCAAACCAACAGGCGTCGGCACAGGGATCGGTCTGTCGGTATGCCACGGTATCGTGTTGGCGCATGGCGGCACGATCGACGTGATGAGTCGCCCCGAGGGGACGACCTTCTGCCTCCAGCTGCCGATCGACACCTCGCCCGCCGACGAAGAAGCGCCGGCCGACGAGCCTGCCGTAAAGCCTGATGCACGGCGCATCCTGGTGGTCGACGACGAAGAAGATGTCGCCGACCTGATGGCGGAAATTCTGGAAAGTGTGGGCCATGATATCGAGGTCGCGCATGGCGGCCTGGCCGGCTTGAAGGCTCTGGGCGAGCGTGACTTCGACCTGATCATCTCTGACTTGCGGATGCCGGACCTCGACGGCCGTGCGCTTTGGGAGCGGGCAGAAACATTGAAACCGGGGCTATCGCGCCGCTTCCTGTTCCTGACCGGCGACATCCTGAGCCCTATGGCACGCACATTCCTGGTCGAAGGCGCACGTCCCTATCTGGAGAAGCCGATCATGCCCGACGATTTGCGTCTTGCCGTGGCGGAAACATTGGCAACACTGATGGACGAGTCGTAGCATCACCCTCCGCGGGAAAGCTCCCGACGCGCTCGAGTTTCACGGCTGTATTCTTGACCCCGCCTCAAGCTGATGATTGGGTGTCGAACGGGAGATTTTCAACTCGCCTTCTCCCATTTCCTCCGCCACGTCCGCAAAAAGCGGCGTGCTGAGATAACGCTCGCCCGTATCGGGTAACATGCAGAGAACCGTCGCGCCATCCGGCGCTCCGGCGCAGCATTTGAGCGCCCCGGCGAACGTCGCGCCCGATGTGATCCCGACGAATATACCTTCCTTGGTCGCAAGATCGCGGCTGCATCTCAAGGCTTCCGCTTCCGCAATGGTGACGACCTGATGGATGATATCCATATCCGCCGTGTCACCGGTCAGTTTGGACATGAAATTCGGTCCCCAGCCCTGCATCGGATGCGGGTTATAGGCTGGGTGTGTTCCGACCGGCATGCCATCGGTATCCTTTTCCTGCGGCAGACCGCTCGACAGGACGGGGGCTTCCTCCGCTTCGCAGACGACGATCTTGGTGTCGGGACGTTCCTTGGCCAGGACCCGAGCAACCCCCTTGAGCGTGCCGCCCGTCCCATAGCCCGTCACCCAGTAATCGAGCGCCTCGTCCTTGAAGTCACGTAAGATTTCCTGGGCGGTCGTGGCCGAATGGAAATCGGGATTGGCTTCGTTCTCGAATTGCCGCGTCATGAACCAGCCATGTTTTTCGGAAAGTTCGGCAGCCTTGTTGATCATGCCCGTGCTGCGCTCCGCGGCTGGAGTCAGCACCACCCTCGCCCCCAGGAACCGCATCAACTTACGGCGCTCAATACTGAAACTCTCCGTCATTGTAATCACCAGCGGATAGCCCTTCTGGGCACATACCATGGCGAGGCCGATGCCCGTATTGCCGCTCGTCGACTCCACCACGGTTTGGCCCGGTTTGAGCGTGCCGGATCGTTCCGCATCCTCGATAACGCCCAGCGCAAGCCGGTCTTTTATCGAGCCGAGCGGATTGAACGCCTCGACTTTTATGTAAAGATTCACGTGCGCCGGGGCGATGTTGTTGATGCGCACAACCGGCGTGTTGCCGATGGTCTCGAGAATGCTCTCAAATTTTTGCCGCATGGTATTTCCGCTTATACCAAGGAGCGTTGATAGTGACCAATAGAGATTGCGAGTGCGGTTCGTCGGGTAGGAGGGACGGCGCAGGCGATGTGGGGCATCGTCAAGCCGTTCCGACGCCCTCCGACGGACCGCACTCGCGACCCGAAGGGCGGGTTATCCAGGCTTTCGGACAGCGTCGCGCACGGCTTCCGATGCACCGCATCGCCGCGCCGCACGCTCCTTGCCGAAAACCTGGATAACCCGTCTCTATGAGTCACTATCAACGCTCCTTGGTATTATGGTTTGGGACGCCTGCCTTTCACCATGGCACGACCAAGATCACGATCAAAGCGGGCGCGATACAACGGCGGTGTTGACGGTTTGGTAGCCTCGGTGTTGACGCTATAGTAGCCTCGGCAAGGTCAGGAGCCTCTATACGCAGAACACGAGTCGACGACAGATGATCGACGATCCTGTTATTTTGAACGACTGGTATACGGTCGGTCGCTCGAGCGACCTGAAAGAAGGCGGCATCCTGGCGGCCCGTCTGTTCGATGAAAACCTCGTCCTCTGGCGGTTGGACGGCGAGGTCATCGTCTGGCGGGACCGCTGCGCCCATCGCGGCACGCGGCTCTCGCTTGGCCAGATCAAGGACGGCCAGCTCGCCTGTCCCTATCACGGCTGGCGATATGATAAAGGCGGCGTTTGCACGCACATTCCCGCCCAGCCCAATACCCAGCCTCCCGCGAAGGCCCGCGCGACGGCCTATCGCGCGACGGAAGCGTACGGTTTCATCTGGGCGTCGTTGGGCGAGCCAACGCGGGACGTTCCTCCTTTCCCAGAGTACGGCAACGACAAGTTCAGAAACGTCATCGCCGGGCCCTACGAATTTCACGGCAGCCCCTACCGGACCATCGAAAACTTCATCGACATTCCGCATTTTCCCTTTGTCCATCCGATGATTAATGGCGATCCCGACCGGCCCGACGAATTCGTCGATTACGATGTGATCACGGATGAGGACGGCCTTCACACCAGTCCGGTGGAAGTGTTCCAGCCCTTCGCCGACCATCGGGGCATCCCGGCAATGGCCAAATACAGCTATCGGGTTCTGCGGCCGTTCTCCGCTTATTTTTCCAAGGATACCGGCGAAGGCAATCTCTTCTGCATGTTGATTACCCTGACCCCGCTGGCGCCGGACGATTGCATCGTATGGCTCCATGTCGCGATCAATTTTGGCGAAGAGCTCACCGACGCCCAAATCATCGATCGCCAGGACGCGGTCTTCGCCCAGGACAAATGGATTGTCGAATCCCAAAGTCCCCCGGAAATCTCGCTGGACCTCAATACCGATCTCCATATCCGGGCCGACAAGTTCGGCGTCGCCTATCGGCGCTGGCTGAAATCGCTAAACGTCGATTGGGGCGTCACCCAGTAACTCAGCGTGGGACCGCGGGGGCCAATCGTCGCCATGTTGCATGGTTTGCAACAAATTATTGCGCATTCCGAATCTGTTAAACCCCTGGGAAAACTGCGAACTCAGTGCTCTTCAGCGGCGAGCCAGTGAAGCGGCGCGCCTTAGCGGGAGAGAACTGATGAAGATAGGAGAAACATTGTAACCGTCCGGCCTGACCGCTCTGCCGCCACGAGTAGGTGAGGTTTGGTGTCCACTTAGATTAGGGGGACACGGCCGGGGAAGCGGGACAAGTGTAAGCGCTGGGGTGAAGATGAGAAGCGCATAATCTGCGCACAGGCGCGATTTACGGGCGTTTCGGTTTCACAGGTTGCGCGGCGTTACGATGTGAACGCCAATCAATCCGACAACGGGAAACGATGACAAAAAATTTGAGTCCAGAAATATTCCAGAAACCTTCAATGTCGTAAAGCGGCGTAAAATCGATTTTGAAATTCGGAACAGCTTTGACTGATCGGAGATGAACATTGGACGCGGACACGCAAAATCGCGCTAACGACAATCCAGCGATCTATATCGCACGGGAGAACGCGGGCGCGACGAACGTTTACGAAACAGCACCGTTAGCCCGCACCATTCGGACGTGGGCCGCCACTCTGGCCCTGTGTGCGCCGCTGATGCTGGCCGCACAGCAGGCGCAATCCACACCCATCGTGCCGTTTCCGGATACCGGCGATTTGTTCGTGACAACGCAGAACGGGATTGTCCGGGTCGACGAGACTACCGGCGCGCTCTCGTTCTTCGTGACCGACAGTCAAATTCAAACCGCCACGGCCGCCGATCCCGGGGCCTCGGGAGGCGGCAGTTACGGTCAAACCAACCTTGCCTTCGACTCGGCCGGAAACCTCTACTTCACCGACGACGGCGCCGATTCCGTGCTCCGGCGGACAGCCGGTGGCGCGCTCTCCGTGCTGGCCAGTCAAACGGCCCTGGAAGCCGCGGTCGGGGGAGGCGGGAATGTCGACACGGCCGGTGTCGCCTTCGGCAATGACGGTTTCCTATACGTGCTGAACGACGAAGCCAGTACGGGCCGCAGCATCGTCCGGGTCGACCCAGACAGCGGCGCGGCCAGCCTTTTCGTCAGCGAAGCCACGCTAAACGCCGCCGCGAATGCGGCGGCCGTCTCGGGGAGTGGCAGTTTCAACTTCGATGGCGGTGTCGTCGGCTCCCTTGACGGCAAGATCTATGTCACCAACGAAGGCGGCAATCCGCGCGGTGTTTTCGAAGTCGATCTCGGGACCGGCGTTGTCACGGAACTCGCCAGCGGCGACGCGGATTTACTCACCAACCAGCCCGCCTACATCACCCGCGGCCCCAATGGCGATCTGTTCGTCGGCCACAACGGTGGCGGCAACATCCTGCGGATCACACCGGGGGGCGATGTCAGCGAATTTCTGAGCGAGGCCCAATTGATAGTCGCCAACGGTGGCGTCGTTACCAGTGAGGACGGTGGAATCGCCTTCGACGATGCGGGAAATTTTTATCTTCTGGATGATTCTTCGGACAATATCCTGAAATTCGTCGTGGACGATGCGCTGACCGACCCGGAAGTGACTCTCCCCGGCTCGATCTTCGTCGCCGCGGCCGACTTTCAGGCCTTCGACGACAACTTTAACGGACTGGTGGTCGGTATCGCCTTCGCGCCGGTGGCGCAATCCACCGCCGTGCCGGAGCCGGCGAATCTGGCGTTGTTCGGCATCGGGCTTCTCGGCCTCGGCTGGGTGCGGCAGCGGAAACGCAAGACCGCTTAGCCGGAGGGACGCCGGACGAATACTTCCATGGTGTCAGCCCCCACGGGAAGGCTCTCAACGCGCTTGAATAAAGCCGCCTTGTCGGGATGGGTAACACCATATCCGGCAATCGCGCCGATGCCGTCCCCTCCCATCACCCCGGCGGACCGGAACCACACGAGGCGGTCGATCAGATCGTTGCGCATAAGTTCGGCCGCGAGCCCGCCACCGCCTTCGACGAGAAGTCGGGTCAAGCCCCGCTGGCCCAGCGCATCAAGCGTCGCCGGCACGTCGGGCCGCCCCGCGGAGTCGGGATCGACTTGAATGACATCGACCCCGCAGTCCGTGAACCGGTCCGGGTTCGGCGCATCGCCCACCGTCACGATCCAGGTCGGGACCTCGCGCGCGGTTTCGACCAATACCGAGTCGAGCGGAAGCCGCAGCTTCGAATCCATGACGATCCGCACCGGAGACCTGTCTTCCAACCCGGCAAGCCGGCAGGTCAGCGACGGCGCATCGGCAAGTGCGGTTCCGACGCCGATCATGATCGCGTCATGCGTTGCGCGCAGCAGATGCCCCCGCTGCCGCGCCTCCGGTCCCGTGATCCATTGGCTCGCCCCGCCGGACGCGGCGATTTTGCCGTCGAGCGTTGTTGCGGTCTTGAGGGTCACCAGCGGGCGTCCGGACTGAACACGAGAGAGGAAGCCCGCATTGACCCATGCGGCCTCGTTGCCAAGCACATCGGTTACGACCTCAATGCCGCCCTCGCGCAACCGGTCATGCCCCCCGCCCGCCGTTCGCGCATCCGGATCTTTCAGCGCAGTAGCGACCCGCGCCAGACCGGCATCAAGCAAGGCCGATGTACAAGGCGGCGTCTCGCCAAAGTGATTGCAGGGTTCGAGAGTAACGTAAGCGCAAGCGCCCTTGGCGGCAGCGCCGGCTCTGCGCAACGCTTCGGTTTCGGCATGGGGACGGCCCCCCGGCTGAGTCCAGCCGCGGCCGACAACCCGATCGTCTTTTACGATGACACAGCCAACCGACGGATTCGGCCAGACAACGCCGAGACCGCGCCGCGCCAATGCCAGCGCCGCGCGCATGTGGATTTCATCCGTCTGTTTAGTCGTCCTCGGCACCGAGTTCGCCGGTGATAAAGTCTTCGAAATCCTTCGTCTCCCGGAAATTCCGGTAGACGGAGGCGAAGCGGATATAGGCGACCTTATCCAAGGTCAGCAGTGCTTCCATCACGAGTTCGCCGATATTGTCGACGGTGATCTCGATCTCGCCGGAGCTTTCCAGGCGGCGCACAATGCCGTTGACGACGCGGTCCACCCGGTCTTCCTCGACGGGCCGCTTGCGCAATGCAATCCGCATCGAGCGCAGGAGCTTCTCCCGGTCGAAGGGTTCTCGCTGACCGCCTTTCTTCAGGACGGTAAGTTCGCGCAGCTGAACCCGCTCGAACGTCGTGAAGCGGGCGCCGCAATTCGGACAATACCGCCGCCGCCGTATCGCGGAGTTGTCCTCCGTCGGCCGCGAATCCTTAACTTGCGTATCGTTGTGAGCACAGAAGGGACAACGCATGACTTCAGACCTCCCCGGTCACTCGTATAAATCCGAATAGATAGGAAAACGCCGGCACAGCGCACCGACGCGCGAATGCACTGCGGTTTCGACCGCAGCATTATTATCGCGGTTTGCCGCCAGCCCTTGAAGGACTTCGACAATCATTTCGCCAACCTTGCGAAACTCGGCAACGCCGAAACCGCGTGTCGTCGCCGCCGGGCTGCCAAGCCGTATGCCGGACGTCACCGTCGGCTTTTCGGGATCGAACGGCACACCGTTCTTGTTGCAGGTCATGCCGGCCCGCTCGAGACTCGATTCCGAAATGTCGCCGGTCAATCCCAGCGGCCGCAAATCGACGAGGACCACATGTGTATCCGTACCGCCGGACACGATATCCAGCCCCCCTTCGATCAATGTGTCCGCGAGAACGCGCGCATTTTCCGCCACGGCTTTCGCATAATCCTTAAACGACGGATCCAACGCTTCTCTGAAAGCGACCGCCTTCGCGGCGATTATATGCATCAGCGGCCCACCCTGCAGACCGGGAAAGACCGCGCTGTCGATCTTCTTCGCGATCGCCTCGTCGTCCGTCATGATCATGCCGCCGCGCGGCCCGCGCAACGTCTTGTGGGTCGTCGTGGTCACGACATGAGCGTGGCCGAAGGGGGTCGGATGCGCACCGCCGGCGACAAGCCCGGCGAAATGCGCCATGTCGACCATGAAATACGCGTCGACCGAATCCGCAATCTCGCGGAACCGGGTAAAATCTATCTCGCGTGGATAAGCGGACCCGCCGGCGATGATGAGCTTGGGACGATGTTCCTTGGCCAAGGAAGCAACCTCGTCGAAATCGACCAGTGCATCGTCCGGACGGACGCCGTACTGCACCGCATCGAACCATTTCCCGGAAATATTCGGCCGCGCGCCGTGCGTGAGGTGGCCACCGGCGGCAAGGGACATCCCCATGATCGTCTCGCCCGGCTTGACCAAGGCGAGGAAAACAGCCTCGTTCGCCTGCGCGCCGGCATGGGGTTGCACGTTAACAAAACTGCAGCCGAACAAGGCCTTCGCCCGCTCGATCGCTAACCGCTCGGTATCGTCGACATGCTCGCAACCGCCATAGTAGCGGCGGCCGGGATATCCCTCGGCGTATTTATTGGTGAGCACCGAGCCAGCGGCCTGAAGCACCGCCTTGCTGACGATATTCTCCGATGCGATGAGCTCTATCTGATCCTGTTGCCGCCGGCATTCCGCCACGAGCGTCGCCTGCAGTTCCGGGTCAGCCTGAGTGAGGTCCTCGTCGAAAAACTTGTCCGGTGCGGATCCCGGCTTTTCGGAAGCGTTATGCAGCACGGTCTACCAATATTCCTTTTCATCGGGGACGGACGTGCCGCCCCTCAGGACATTTTCGCAACCCGCCTTGCATGGCGCGGGTTCGTATCCCCTTCGAATTCGGTTTGTAGGAAAACCCGCACACAGTCCTGCGCAACTTCCGGGCCCATCGTCCGCGCGCCGAGCGCCAGCACGTTCGCGTCGTTGTGCTGCCGCGCCAATCGCGCATCGGTCGTATCATGGCAGGTCGCGGCGCGAACGTTGCGGTGCCGGTTCGCCGCCATCGCGATACCGATCCCGGTGCCGCAGACGAGAATACCGCGCGCGACGCGCCCTTCGGCCATCGCCCCGGCCAGCGCGTCGGCGAAGTCCGGATAGTCGACAGAGTCCAGACCATCGGTGCCTAGATCGACCGCTTCGAATCCCATCTCGGACAGCAAGACTTTGAGCGTCGACTTCAAGTCATAGCCCGCATGATCCGAGGCGATACCGACGGCCCCTGCTGCGCTTTGAATGGCTGTCATGTCGCAAATTCCCGCGCCGTCCTGACGGCGCACTCCACCCGCTTCCTCAATGTCATGAGTTACCATATGTCGCATGTGGGCGCCAGCGTTCCCACAAGCTGTGCTCTATCTTTAGCCGGAAACCGGCAAAAAGTCGGACAGACAACAGTATTCACAGGAAGAGTTGATGTTCTCGTCCCGTCATTGAATCAACAATCACGCCCCGGCCGCACACACCACACTATATTGATAATAAATAAGTTAATTTTACCATATATAGTATAAAATAGATTTAAAGTACAAATCTATTAACTACTTAAATGTTTTCAAATGAAATGAATATTAACGCTATATTCGGCTTTAATTGACATTGACTGTACAGTGTGCATATTCAAAAGAGTGAACAGAGTTTGATTAACGGGTGGACTCTATGACCGACAAGTCAGGACTTGAAAAGTCCAACAATAATATCTCGCAGGGCGACATGCTCCGCATGACGACAGAAGTCGTTTCGGCATATGTTGGCAACAATTCTTTGCCGCTGGCGAAGATTCCGGATGTCATCAGTTCCGTTTTCGGAACACTGCGGACTCTGGATACCAGCTATCCCAACGGCGGCGAACGGCCAAAGCCTGCGGTTCCCATCCGCAAGTCGATCACGCCGGATTTCATCGTCTGCCTCGAAGATGGCAAGAAGCTGAAAATGCTGAAGCGCCATCTCCGGACCAACTACAGCATGACGCCGGAGGAATACCGCGCGAAATGGGGCCTCAACTCGGATTATCCGATGGTCGCGCCGAACTATTCCGCGCAACGGTCCAGTTTCGCCAAGCGCATCGGACTTGGCCGCGGCCGTTCCGGCCCGCCGGCCAGCTGATAATACGGCGTCCGCGCGGAGACGCGCGGACACACAACCCTTTCACGTTGAAGTGACAGCGCCTGCCATTCGCGCATGCTAAGAAACTCGTCTTGGCACAAGCAGGGAAAGGGCGTCATGTCGCACGACAGACAGGGATTGACCCGGCGTCGGCTCCTACAGGTATCCTTGAGCGCAAGCGCGCTGACCGCCAGTCTGAAACCGGCCGCGTCGGCCTGGTTTCCGCCGACACCGATGCAGCCCGCCGGGCCGTTCTATGCCCCCTTCAAACCGCTGTCTATCGACAATGATCTGCTGTTTCTGCCGGGTCGGACCCAGCGGGCCGACGGTGAGATGATCCATATCTCCGGCCGGGTGCGCGATCAGTCCGGCAAAGCCATCAAGGGTGCGCGGGTCGAGATCTGGCAGGCCAACCAGTACGGCCGCTACAACCATCCGCGGCACGAAAACTCCAACCTGAAACTCGACCCGAACTTCCAGGGCTTTGGCCACGACGCAACCGACGAGGCCGGCGCCTACCGGTTCCGCACGATCAAGCCCGGCCCCTACCCCGACTCGCCGAACTGGCTGCGTCCGCCGCATATCCATTTCGCGGTTTTCCCACCGGGCGGGCCGTCCTGGACGACGCAACTCTATTTCGCCGGCGAACCGCTGAACGACAGCGACTTTCTGCTGCAGGGCCTGCCGACGGACGCAGACCGCAACCGGGTAACGGTCGCGCTGAAACCGCCAACGGCGGCACTCGAAGCGGAATCGCGCCTCGGCGTATTCGACATCACGCTCGGCATTCCCGGCGTCCGACGGGAAAAGATTTAGCTCCCGCCGCGCGGCGGGCTACTATCGGTAATCAACGGTAGGAGCATAGCGTGAGCGAGACAGTAAGCCGGATCGATGCCGCAACCCTGAAAGCATGGCTACATGACGGCGACGAGTTGGCCCTGCTCGACGCCCGCGAGGAAGTGCCTTTCGACGCGCGCCACCTGTTGATGACGTCCTGCGTGCCGCTCAGCCGGCTGGAAGTCCTGGTCGACGCGCTCGTCCCGCGCCGGTCCGCCCGCGTGGTGTGGTGCGACGATGGCGACAGGCTCGCGGAAAAGGCGGCCGCGCGGATGGCGGCCCTCGGCTATACCGACGTTTCCCTACTCGACGGCGGCGTCGCGGCGTGGGAAGCGGCCGGCTATCCTATCTATAGCGGCATCCATGTGCCCAGCAAGGCCTTCGCCGAGGTCGTCGAGCACGAAGCCGGCACGCCATGGATTTCCGCAGAAGAATTGCAGGCCATGATCGACCGAGGCGACGATATCGCCATCTATGACAGCCGGTCCTACGAGGAGTATCACGAAAACAGCATCCCCGGCGCGGTCAGCGTGCCCGGCGCGGAGCTGGTCTACCGCTTCGCCGACCTGACGCCGTCGCCGGAGACGACCGTCATCGTCAATTGCGGCGGCCGCACACGCAGCATTATCGGCGCGCAGGCGCTGATCAACGCCGGCGTTCCCAACAAGATCGTGTCCCTCAAGAACGGCACCCAGGCATGGCACCTGTCGGGGTTCGATGTCGTGCGAGGCGCCACGCGGCGCCCGCCGGAGGTATCTCCGGACGGGCTGGCCAAGGCGCTCGACGCCACCGCCCGCATTGCGGACCGCTTTACCATTCGGTCCATCCGCGACGCGACATTGGACGTCTGGCGCGCGGAAGCCGACCGCCGCAGCCTCTACATCCTCGACGTGCGCACACCGGAAGAATACGAGGCCGGACATCTGCCCGACGCGCGGCTCGCGCCCGGCGGACAGCTGGTGCAGGAAACCGACGTCTATCTGGGTGCCTGGGACGGGAGGGTCGTTCTTGTCGACGACAACGGCGTGCGTGCCACAATCACGGCATCCTGGCTGCGGCAGATGGGATGGATCGACTTGGCAATCCACACCATCGATCCGACACGCAACGACCTCACTTCCGGGTCATACGAGCCCCGTATCCTCGGATTGGACGCTGCCTCCGCACCGACGATCGATGTCGACGCGCTGCAAGACACAACCGACACGATCGTCGATTTGGCGACCAGCCGGCAATACCGCGAGGGCCATATACCCGGCGCGCAGTTCGCCATCCGCTCCCGCCTTACGAGCGATGTGTCTGCGGAGGCCTTGATCCTGACGTCGCCGGACGGACGGCTTGCCCGCCTCGCTGCAAGCGAAATTGGCGGCGGCGCTCGCGCGCTCGCCGGCGGCACGCAGGCCTGGATCGACAAGGGGCTGGCGCTGGAACGCGGCGCCACCGATATGGCGAGCGCACCCGACGATATACGCCTCAAGGCCCGCGAACAGAGCGGCGCGGTCGAAGACGCGATGCGCGCCTATCTCGCCTGGGAAATCGATTTGGTAAACCAGATGGCGGCCGACGACGACCATCGTTTCCAGGTCGCGACATCCTGAGATAGCGCTAAACCAGACGGCCGCGCTCGCCCTTCTCCGCGGCTTTACGCATCACATTTTCAAGCTTCCGCATCGCGATACGCCGCAAGGCGACTTCGCCGCGCTTCGGGTCGCCGACGATCGACACTTCCGTTCCGGTTCGGGTATCGATGGCAGAAACCTTCACGTAACTGCCGATCGAGATAAGCTCGATTATGACTCCGTGCTCGTGACGTCGCGACATGTTCAAGGCCAAAGGGTTGGAAACGATAGTTTGTGGGCACCAATCCCATAAATACAACGATTCGGTTCTGCGTCGAACGCATTGTTCGGCGGCAATCGAAACTTCGGCGGTCGACTCCCGGGTATCGTCTGGATACAAGAAGCGCCTCAAATTCAGTGTGAAAGCAAACAGATGGACTACAAGCTTATCGTAAGCGTCCGGCCTGACCGCTCTGCCGTGCAGAAGAAGTGAGGTTTAGTGTCCACTTGTTTAGGTGGACACTAACGGGGATCAGGATGTGGCGAAGCGGGGCAAGCGTCGGCGCTGGAGTGCAGACGAGAAGCGGATGATTTGCGCACAGACGCGGTTTGCGGGCGTTTCGGTTTCACAGGTTGCACGGCGCTACAATGTGAACGCCAATCAGGTTTTCAACTGGCTGAAAGATCCCCGGTTTGCGGGAAGTGACACGGTCGATGACGCCGCCTGTTTCCTGCCGGTTGAGATTGCGCGTCACGTCGAGCACGAAGCCGAGCGCCCTGTTGGTGACGAAGGCAAGATCGAGGTCACGCTTGCCGGAGGTCATCGCTTGAGCATTAGCGGCCCTTACGATCCCGAAGCGCTCGTACGTCTGCTCCGGTGCTTGTCGGGATGATCCCGGTTCCCACGAACACGAAGGTTTGGCTTGCGGCCGGCGTGACGGACATGCGTAAGGGGTTCAATGGGCTGTCAGCGCAAACAGAGAAGGTTCTAAAGGCGGCGCCGTATTGCGGTCATCTGTTCGTCTTCCGGGGTCGCCGTGGCGATCTGATCAAGGTGATCTGGTGGGACGGGCAAGGGGCATGTCTGTTCTCGAAGCGTCTGGAGAAGGGACGGTTTGTCTGGCCGTCTGCGAAAGCGGGCAAGGTTGCGCTGACCCCGGCTCAATTGGCGATGCTGCTGGAAGGGATTGATTGGCGCATACCACAACGAACGTGGCGTCCCCTGACGGCTGGGTAAAGTCGTTTCACAGCAAAGGGTTGTCAATTTCCGGGGATTCCCATGCGGGGTGGCGGCTGATAGATTGCCGGCATGCTCGACGACGCTGAGAACCTGCCGCATTAAAAGGTCTGGTGGCATCGCTGGCGTCGGAAGTGAAGTCACAGGCGGTGTTGATCGAGAAGCTCCAACACCAATTGGCCGGGATGCGCCAGCATCGCTTCGGGTCGCGCTCGGAGGCTCTGGATCAACTGGCGTTGACGCTGGAAGACGAAGAGATTGCGGCGTCCGCGCAGGAGCCCGCGTCAGACGATGCAAATGCAGATCAATCTGCAGCGCCAAAAGACAAGCCCAAACGTAAACCGCTGCCCGGTCATCTCCCACGCAACGAGACAACACTGTCGCCGGGCGATGCCTGTGGGGAATGCGGCGGTGCGCTCAAAACGCTTGGCGACGATGTCACCGAGGAACTGGAATATGTCCCCGGACGTTTTGTCGTGAACCGGATTGTTCGCCCGCGCATGGCCTGCACCTGCTGTGAGACGTTCCATCAGGCAGCCCTGCCGTCGCGGCCGATTGAGCACGGGCGGCCCGGTCCTGGCCTACTGGCCCATGTGCTGGTCAACAAGTACGCCGATCATTCGCCTTTGTACCGGCAAAGTCAGATATTCCAGCGCGAGGGGATCGATCTGGACCGCTCCACCCTGGCCGATTGGGTTGGCAAATCCACGGCTCTGTTGGAACCTTTGGCGGACGCCGTCGCGCGCCATGTTTTAAAGGGACAGGCCCTCTTCGCCGATGATACGCCGGTAAAAATGCTGACCCCAGGCTCCGGTAAAACCAGGACCGCGCGGCTTTGGGCCTATGTCCGCGATGAACGACCCTGGGCCGGAGAGGCGCATCCTGCCGCATGGTATCAGTTCTCGTCCGACAGGAAGGGCGTTCGCCCGCGCGAACATCTAGCGGACTTCACGGGCTTCATGCATGCCGATGGCTATGCGGGGTTCAATGACCTGTACCGCACGGGCAAGGTGACGGAAGTGGCCTGCATGGCCCATATCCGACGCAAGTTCGTCGATATCCACAAAGCTCAGGGATCGGCGATTGCCGAGGAAGCCATAAAACGTATCGCCACACTCTATGGCGTCGAGAAGGAGGTTCGGGGCCAATCGCCGGATCAACGGGTGAAGATCAGGCAGCGCCAATCAAAACCAATCTTCGACGACCTGGAATCATGGCTGCATGCCCAATTGACCCGGATATCCGGCAAATCACCCTTAGCCGGTGCTATTCGCTACGCCCTGACCCGCATGAAGAAGCTGCGACCATATCTAGATCACGGCTTTCTTGAACTCGACAACAATACCGCAGAGCGATCCATGCGGCCCATCGCCCTGGGGCGGAAGAATTATCTCTTCATGGGGTCCGAGGCCGGCGGCAAATCAGCCGCCATCGCCTATACGCTGATCGAGACAGCAAAACTCAATGGCGTCGATCCGCAGGCCTGGCTAACCGACACGCTAGCCTGTATCGCCGACCATAAAATCAATCGGATCGACGAACTGCTCCCCTGGCGTTACGCTCAAACCTGAGCGTAACAGTCCAACGTCATCATAGGCAGGGCTGCTTTACCGGACGCTCACCGTGAAAGAGATAATTTTTTTTATAAAGACATAATTAAAATCGATAATGATATGTTTGGATTTATCTATGATCGCAATCGACGAAATCCCCCGGCGGCGTCACTGAAGGCATTGGCCGCGTCCGGACGGCAATCCGCCGTGCCGGTCATCGACATCGGTGCATTGTCGCTAACTTTTCAAACAACGGACGGGCCGGTTCATGCGTTGTCCGATATCGACCTGAGCGTGATGCCCGGCGATTTCGTTCCGTGCATCGGACCGTTCGGTTGCAGCTTATCTTGGGAAACAAGGTCTACTCGAGTTGGTCACTACGCGGATGGCTGCTCTTCAAGCCGTTTGGCATCGCCTTCGATCAGCAGGTCGTCCCGCTCTACACGGACGACTTCGAAGCCTTTCGGACAAATACCTTCCCGGCACGGCAGGTCCCGACGCTGGTCGTTTCCGGTGGTGAGACGCCACTGGTCATCTGGGACAGCCTGTCGATTGCCGAATTTCTGCATGAACAGCATCCGGACGCCGGCATCTGGCCGAAAGACCCCGCGGCGCGTGCCGCGGCGCGCAGCCTTTGCGCGGAGATGCATTCGGGATTCCAGGCTCTGCGGTCGACGATGCCCATGAACCTGCGGCGGCGATACTCGACATTCCAGCCGAGCGAAGATGCCGCCGCCGATATCGAACGGGTCTATACCTTGTGGCGCTGGGCGCGCGACAACTGGGGCGATGGCGGCCCGTACTTGTTCGGCGAACAGTTTACGGCGGCGGACGCGTTCTTTGCGCCTGTCGCCGCGCGTTTCAGAACCTATGGGGTTGTGCCGGATGGTAAGCCTGCGGCTTACGTGGACACTCTCCTCTCCCATCCTTCGACCGTCGCATTCAACCGCGATTCGGAAAAGGAAGTTTGGGTCATGGATCACAACGAACTCGAGATCGACTGAAATCGCGCCCGACCCGGTTCGACCGTCTCCATGACCCAGCAGGTCAGGGAATGGCGGCTAGGAAGCTGGTCAGCAGACGAACCAAATCCGCCTGGCTATGCGTGTCTGTTTTCCGCATCAACGATTTAAGGTGGCTGCGCTCCGTAGAGATTTTGACATCGCGCGCCGCGGCCTGTTGGTGCAACGTCCGGCCGTGCAGCAGCGCAAAGGCGAGTTCGGTCTCGCGGTGCGTCAGCGAGAAAGCCTTTGCCATCGCGGATGCGCGGGGCCGCGCGGCCAATTCCGGATCGTAGATGAAGACCGCGGCAGCGGGCGCAACCGGATCATCATAGACGGCATGAACGCCGCTCAAGCGGTGTAGGGCCAGGACATAGGCCGGGAGACCGGAAGGCCGCCGCGTGACAACCAGATTATCGATCATTCGGCCGGCGTCCGGCTCGCGCCTGAACAGTTCGGTCAGGATGGCGGCCATATCTGCGTTGGCCACCACATCGGTGGCGTGCAGCCGGCCATCGCGCTGCATCAATCCATCGCCTTTCCTCAAAATCGCCGCGGCCGCGTCATTCGCAAACTGAACACCACCCCGGGCATCCAAGGTGACAATCGCCTGCGGCAGATGATCGACCAACGAAAGGAACCGCGTTTCCCGCGAACTCTGTGTCTTTAAATGCAGATGAAGATTAAGCCCCTGCGCCAAATGGGGCACGAGCCGCGTCATGACTGTGAGGTCGGCGGCGTCTGGATGTCCCTGGCGCCGGGAGCGATGGACATAGGCACCGCCCAGCATGCCGGGCTTGTTGATCAAGCTTCCCGATGAGAAATAGCGAAGATCGTCGGAACCAAGGAAGTCGGCATAAAACGCATCCCGGTCCATCTCCTGTTCGGAGATGAATTCATAATCGCAACCGACGCTGCCGGGAGACTGCGACGCGAGATACGGAATGCGCGGGCAGATTGGCGCATAATGGCTAAGGTAATCGTCGATCCCCAATGGCGGCAGCCTGTCGCCAGCGACAAAGAACAGCGGCGGGGCGCCAACGACCGAATGAACTTCCAGGGTGGTATCGACGCCACCGACGATGTCGGCCACCGCCGTCAGCACGCCGGGCCAGCGCTCGCCATCAAGCGCTGCGGCGTAAATTCCCTCAACGACATCAAGAACTTCATTCTCTCGCACCATCGGAAAATCGCCTTCTTCGCCTGGCGGCCCGAGTT
This sequence comes from Alphaproteobacteria bacterium, assembly GCA_012103325.1. Lineage (GTDB taxonomy): Bacteria > Pseudomonadota > Alphaproteobacteria > UBA8366. The sequence goes on along the minus strand of WLWY01000005.1, from coordinate 177,217 downwards.
CCTATGCCGGGCCGCAAGCCCCTCAAGGCATTGTGCCATATTTTCCCGCAGCCGGTAAATCGCCGGCGCAGATGCATTCCAGCACGAGCGACAGCGGCATTCCCGTTTCCGGGTGGCGCGGTTCCGAGCAGCTGGAAACGGAGAGCCCGGCATCGGCAACGACCGTCAACCAAGACGCGAAGGTTCGAAAATACCAAGGCATCGGCGCCCAGCCTGCCTCATCGAAGGCCGCGAAGCTCTCCTGCCGCCATCCGTCCGCATACGGCACGCCATCGCCGAGCGAAAGCGGGTGGACGGTTTGAATGATCACCGCGCCACCGGAGGCCATTAGGCGGCGCAATCCGGCCAACAGCGGGACCGGGTCTTCATCCAGCAGCGAGAAATTGCAGACCGTGACATCGAACGGTCCCGCGAGCCGTGCCGTTCCGGATGCGATTTCTTCGTAGGACAGCGCGAGATAGGTTCCGGCATCGTGCGCCGCCCGGGCGTGGCCAATGAGTGGCGCGCAACTATCGACGCCGACAATTTCGCAGCGGATGTCGTTCGCGAGGGCCCTTGCCAGCCAGCCCTCGCCACATCCGACATCCAGAACCCTTTTCGGCTTCAGTTTCGCCACGGCATCGAGGATGGCCCGATCGGTAGCCACCACGCGGCTGGCAATGGATTTGTTGCGCACCGCTCGCGTCCACCGGTCGGCGTTCGCCGTCCAGCTTTGGATCCCGTCCTCGGTAAATTTGTGCGTCACGGCCTACGCCGCAGCAGGCTTCTCGGCCAGAAACGGGCCCGCCACGAGCACATCGAGACCGCCTCGAATGAAGGCCCGCGCGGCGTCGGCGGGGCTGCAGACGATCGGCTCCTCATGCATGTTGAAGCTCGTATTGATGAGCGTCGGTATTGAGGTGAGCTTTTGATATTCCTGGACGATATCGTAGTAGCCCGGATTGACCTCGCGCTTGATCAGCTGCGGTCGCGCCGTCCCGTCGACATGCACGGCGGCCGGGCAATTCTGCTTCATCACCGGCTTGCAATCGGTCGTCACGGTCATGAATTGCGCGGCAAAATCGATGCCGTCGATATTCTCGTACATCGCGTGGCGCTCTTCCCACAGCGTGACCGGCGCGAAGGGCATGAATTCCGTTCGGCCGAGCCGATCGTTGAGCCACTGGTTAATCTGCGGCTCGCGCGCGTGATACATGACCGAACGGTTGCCAAGCGCGCGCGGTCCATACTCCATGCGGCCGTCGAACCGGGCCAGGACCTTGCCCTCATTGATACTTTTGGCGGCCTCGGCCGCCAGATTATCGGGCCGCGAGAACATCAGGCCCTCGTGCTTCAGCGCCGCCTCGATCTCGCTTTCCGAATAATCGGGACCAAGATAGGCGGTCGGAAACGCGCGGCAGACGTCACCGTCCCGCGCCGCATGCAATGCCACGCCCGTGCCGCAGCCGCCATCGCCCATGTTGGGATAGACGAAGAGCTTCTCGACGCCTTCCACTTCATAAATACGCTGGTTCATTTTGACGTTGGCGGTGACGCCGCCGGACAGCACCACATTGCTGCAGCCCGTCTTGCCGATCCAGTAGCGAACCAATTCCTGAGCGACGGCTTCCAGAACGTTCTGATAGGCGGCGGCGATATCGATCTTCGAGAAATTCGCGCTGAGATGGCGGCTGAAATAATAATTGAAACTCTCGCCAATTTCGTAATCGCCATTCTCCTGCCGGAAGCGTTTCAGCAGGAGCGGCGATAGACGATTGGGATCTCCATACGCCGCCAGCCCGACGATCTTGCCGGCATGACGATCGGCGTTGTAGCCGAGGCAGGTCGTCACATGTTCGTAAAACGAGCCCAGCGAATGGGGGTAACGGAGGCTGTGCAGCCGCTCCATCTTGCCGCCCTCGCCGACGGCGACCGCCCCCGCCAAACCGCTGCCATATCCGTCCAGGGATAGGATCAAAGCGCGGTCGAAACCGCTGCAGTAATAGGCATTCGCGGCGTGAGAGATATGATGTTCGAAGCGCCGCAGCGGCGCTTCGATGCCGGATTCCTTCAAACCACTTAGCAGGTCGTCCTGCCAAAACTTGTGGTCCTTCACCGCCTGGCGAATCCAGCTCTGTCCAAGATGCCGGTTGACCGCGCTGGAGACACCCGGCCAGGTGCCAAGCGCGCTGTATCCCAGCCTCTTCAGCCACCCCTTCTCGACCTTTTCATGCGGGCTGCTCAAACCCGGCACGCCGGGCACGCCGGTGCGATCCGATGCGGCAAGCGCGGCGTCCAATGCCTGCTTCCAATCCTTCGGCAGATTTTGTCGAAGCGACTCGTTGACATTGGCCGTCATCAGTTCCTCTTCGCGCCCGGCGTCAAGGAATGCATAGGCCGCAAGCTCGATATCTTCCGGCGACCAGCCGACATACCGCAGACCATCCGCGAGTGCCTTCGTAGGGAACCCGGCATGATGCTTCTTTCGGCTGTAGCGCTCTTCGCCCGCGGCGAAGAGAACCTTGCCGTCCTCGATCAACGACACCGTCGCGTCCTTATCCAGAGGCGAGATACCTAGTATTTTCATTATGATCCCGCTTCTTCCACAGACCGAATTTCAGCAAGCAGCCCTAGCGGCGTCGCGGATTGTCCATCGAGCTCTTCAAAAAAGAAAGAATAATAATTTTCAAGAGTACTCAAGAAATTCTTAAGGTCTTGTTTATCGCGCACATAAGGCGTGCAACCAACCGCTAAACTAGGACTATGATAAGTCAGAGTAAATACTTTCTCACCCCGCGCCAGAAGACTATAAGTTAGCCGTTTCATTTCGTTTAAGTTGAATCCTTCTGGCGACAGCCTAATTCTTTCCATCAGGCCCAACCGGGACAATACCCCACCTGCCCGGACCATTCGTCCCGCAGGGTTTTCCGAAACTCTACGCAACCCGGGCCCGAAAGCCCTTAATCCGCCGACGAAAGCGCCGGTTCCGGCGATACAAAGTAAGTCACGGTCCGCATCCAGCCACATCGGCGCGTTGGATACGGTCTCATGATTGGGTCCGCCATCGCCCGTCAGGTCGAAACCAGGGGTCGCGCTCATGTCAACGGCGAACCCAAGTTCGATCAGCGTTGCGGCCGTTCCCCAGCCGAAGCCGTAGCGACCGGCCTTATGGACTATAGGACGGTTGCCGGAACTATCCGCAATCCGGTCACAGAGGAACTGCAATTTTCGTTTTTCCAGGGTGGGAGGAAGATTCCCCTGGTAGGAATTCGCCGCGGTCACATCCTCCTCGAACGGCGGACAAACCCAGCCATGGAGATGAGCGCCAATTGTCGCGCGGCCCTCCTTCGCATAGCGGGATAGTTCCTCCATCGCGCGCGCATCGCTCGCGACGGGATAGTCCACGACATAGGTCGGCGCCAAACCAACCGCGTCACAGAGCGCTTGACCGCGCCCGACTTCGGACATTGCGTGTGTGTTCGTGGCACTGCGATCGAACGGAGCGGACCAGTCGAATGTTTCCTCCGTATCCACCACGATCAGCAATCGTGGCGGGCCCGGCAGCGGCAATGCCGCAAATTCTGCCGGGCGGGTCAGAGCGAAAGGGTCGTCCAATAAACTTGGGCATGCCCCCTTAGGCTCTTGAATTTGCATATTTTCTACGTTTTCGGGAAGCAATATGGACCATTAGAATATTACGTCAGATGAATTTGGCTGCAAAGAGAATTCGAAGACACCGTTCCCGTTAAGCCAATGCAATCGATATGCCGTTGTTACGCCGATTATGCTACGAGGGCGTCAAAATCAATATAGTGAAGCTGATCCGCAACTTCTCTCCTCAGACACGAAAATGCACGGCATCCCTGGCGACCGTCCTGCCAGTGCCGCGTTTAAAACAAGGCTAGCCTTCGCGGGCGAGCGCCATGAAGTTTTCATAGATCGTCCGGGCGCTGCGATTGAGCGCCGGCAGCGCCGACGCCATGTCCCGGGACAGCCTCGATAACGACCCCGTCCCCTTCACCGCTTCCAGAGACTCGGCATAGGCCGGCACACAGCCCCATTCCCCGGCCGTATCTCCGGTGACCTCGACGTGATACTGCAGGCCGTACGCCACACGGCCCAGCCTGATCGCCTGAACCGGGCAGGCATCGCTGCCGGCCAGCACGGCTGCGCCGGAGGGCGGTTCAAGAACGCCGGCGGAATGCCATTGCATGCATTGGCCGCGCCTTGGAAGCCCGGCAAATAACGGATCGCAAACGCCGTCATCGGTCAGTTCGATATCCATGATGCCGACTTCGGGTACCGGAATGAGCCCGACTTGACCGCCGAACGCATCGGCGAGCAGCTGATGACCAAGGCAAAAACCCAGGAAGGGACGGTCTGCCTCAACCCAATTCCGAATGGCCTGTTTTTCCGGCCGGAGCCAAGGGTGGACGGCATCTTCCCAAACATCCATGGGACCGCCCATCGCCATCAGGATATCGTATCCGTCGAAATCCGGTATCGCGGCGCCGTCGTCCAATTCGACCGCGTCCCAGTCGATACCGTCCTCGGCAAAGAAGTCGCGAAAGATCCCCGGGTGCTCGACAGCGATATGCTGTAGGACGAGAACCCTCACCGCTTTGCGGTGCTAGATCGGGCCGGCGCCGAAGCCCATGCCGCCGCTCCAGAACCGTTCCAGACGCAACAAGATTGTATTTGCGTGGTTCAGTTCTTCGACGGGCACGGTATCCGATCCGAGACGCTCCGAATGGCGGTCGAACATCGTATCGACGATGTTCCGCAACTCAAGCCCCTTGTCCGCCAGACGAACACGGATCGAACGACGGTCATGGGCGGAGCGTTCCTGGATCAAATAGCCGTTCTCGACCATTTTCCGGACGTTATAGGAAACATTCGAGCCGAGATAATAGCCTCGGTTGGTCAACTCTCCGACGGTGAGCTCATCTTCACCGATATTATAGAGAATAACCGCCTGAATGTTGTTGATATCCTGCATACCATGTCGATCGAGCTCGTTCTTAACGACTTCTAAAAACTGTCGGTGTAAACGTTCGATCAGATGGATCGATTGCAGGTAGTCTGTCTTCACGGCCATGTCGAAACACTCGGAATTGTTACGAATATCGGGAAATTTCGACTACATATTACATACTTTTCTATTTTTTGCAAGATTTTCTTCTAATTCCCCCGAATCATATTAACTATTGCGGAAAAATCGAGATTTTCGTCGTTTGAGTTACAGAAAAGAGCGAACATCGCGGCCGCCGCAGCGCCCATCGGGGTCGCCGTTCCCGCGTCCTGCGCCGCCCCCTGCGACAATCTCAGATCCTTCAGCATCATCGCCGCCGTGAATCCCGCTTCGTAGTCCCGGTTCGCGGGCGACGCCGGCGCCGGACCCGGTACGGGACAATAAGTGTTCAGCGCCCAGCAGGACGATGAAGAGGTCGAGCAGATGTCGTAGAGCTTCTGCTTATCGAGTCCCAGCTTCTCGGCCATCACGAAACCTTCGGAGACCGCGATCATGGTCGCGCCGAGGATCATGTTGTTGCAAATTTTCGCGACCTGCCCGTTTCCGCTGCCACCGGTATGGACGATGTTCTGCCCCATGATGTCGAGCAAGGGTTTGCCGCGGGCAAAGGCGCTATCCGGGCCGCCTACCATGAAGGTTAGCGTTCCCGCCTCCGCACCACCAGTGCCGCCGGAAACGGGCGCGTCGAGCATTTCGAACCCGCGCGCAGCGGCCATTTCCCCAACCGCGCGCGCGGACGCGACGTCGATTGTCGAGCAATCGATCAGGAGCGTGCCTTCATCGGCATTATCGAGGACCGTCTCGCCATACACCGCGCGCACATGCGGGCCCGCCGGCAGCATGGTAAGGACCGCATCAACGCCGCGGCACGCGGAGGCCGCGTCGTTGGTCGTCGACGCACCCGCCTCTGCCGCCCGCGCCATCGCTTCCGGCGAAAGATCGAACGCTTTGACCTCATGACCGGCTTTCACGAGATTGGCCAGCATCGGCCCGCCCATATTGCCCAATCCGATAAACCCTAGCTTCGACATCGTCTCTTCCTCCCTTATTCAAATTCTATTAAACGTCAGGTCGTCCGCGCCGAGCGGTGCGAAATAGCTCTCCACCATCGCATCGTCCACACCGGCTAGCGTGTCCGGCTGCCATTGCGGCGCGTTGTCCTTGTCGACAATCAGCGCCCGGACCCCCTCAAAGAAGTCATGCCCGGCCATAAAATGCTGGCTCATGCGATATTCCATGACCATGCAGTCGTCGAAACCCATCGCCGCACCGTTCCGAAGCTGCCGGCGCGCGACCTTTTGGCTGGTCGGCGATTTGCCGGCCATAATCTGCAAGGTCTTCTCCGCCCACGGGCCGCCTTCCCGCTCCAGCATGCTTTGTATTTCCTCCACCGTCCCCTGCGAAAAACAGCGGTCGATCGCCTCCTTGTGTTCCGAGAGCGGCGCAGGTCCGGTATCGCCGGAGAAACGGGATACAGCATCGTCGACGGATTCACCCTGGCGCAGTGCACTTATGAAATCGTCGTGGTAGTCGTCTTCGATATAGCTATCGACGATTCCAGAATACCGGCAATCAGCCGCACGGAGGCGCGCGCCCGTCAGCGCCAGATACATGCCGATAGCGCCTGGGCAACGCGGCAAAAAATAAGATCCGCCGACATCGGGAAAAAGCCCGATGCCTGTCTCCGGCATCGCGAACAAGGTGCGCGCCGATGCGATGCGTGTTCCCGCATGCACCGATAGCCCGACTCCGCCGCCCATCGCCACGCCATCGATCAGCGCGATGTAAGGCTTGGGATAGTGGAAGACCAAATGGTTGAGGCGGTATTCGGCGCGAAAGAAGTCCACGGTGAGCGTACCGCCGGTCTGCTTCGTATCATACATCGCGCGGATGTCGCCACCCGCGCAGAACGCCTTGTCGCCGGCACCCCGAATGACAACGGCACGCACCGTATCGTCCTTCGTCCACGCCGATAACTGCGCCATCAGCGCCTCCGCCATGCCCAAACTCAGCGCATTCATTGCCGCGGGGCGGTTCAGGGTGATCTCGGCAATGCCGTCCGCCACCGAGAAAAGGACATCGTTGCTCATTCCTGTAACAGCCGCCGCGCGATGATCACGCGCATGATCTCGTTGGTCCCTTCCAGGATCTGATGCACGCGCACGTCGCGCAGATAGCGTTCGATCGGGTACTCCTTGATATAGCCATACCCGCCATGCAGCTGCAGCGCATCGTTGCACACCTGAAAGCCGGTATCGGTCGCGAAGCGCTTGGCCATCGCACAATATTGCGTCGCCTCCGGATGTCCGGCATCGAGCGCACCTGCCGCCTTGCGCACCATGAGGCGCGCCGCCTCAAGCTCGGTCGCCATGTCGGCCAACTTGAACTGCAACGCCTGGAAATCGGCGATGGCGCGGCCGAATTGGCGGCGGGCCAGCATGTGCTCGCGGGCCGCCTCGAGGCAGGCACGCGCACCGCCAACCGAACAGGCCGCGACGTTCAACCGGCCGCCATCGAGCCCCTTCATCGCAATCTTGAAGCCGTCGCCCTCCGCGCCAATCCGGTTCGCGACCGGGACGCGGCACTCCTCAAAGATGACGGCGGCCGTCGGCTGGCTGTTCCAGCCAAGCTTGCTTTCCTTCTTGCCGAAACTCAGTCCGGGTGCGTCCTTCTCCACCACTATGCAGGAGATACCACCCGGCCCCTCGCCGCCCGTCCGCACCATGCAAACGTAGACATCGCTGGTGGATCCGCCGGAGATGAACGCCTTCGATCCGTTCAAAACATAATGGTCGCCGTCCTGCACCGCGCGTGTCTGCAGCGACGCGGCATCGGACCCGGATCCCGGTTCGGTCAGGCAATAGCTGGCGAAATGTTCCATCGTCATGAGTTTCGGCAACCACTTCGCGCGTTGCGCCTCACTCCCGAAACTGTCGATCATCCAGCACGCCATGTTGTGGATCGAGATATAGGCGGAGGTCGATACGCAGCCGCTCGACAGCTCTTCGAAGATAACCGTCGCATCGGTCCGCGACAGATCCGAACCACCATTCGCCTCGCCGACATAGATGCCGGCGAAACCAAGCGCCGCCGCCTTGCGCAGCGCCTCGACCGGAAAAATACACTCGTCGTCCCACTTGGCCGCGTGTGGCGCAAATTCGGCCACTGCGAAGTCGCGCGCGGTTTCTTGGAACGCCCGCTGCTCCTCGCCAAGTTCCAAATCCGCCAGCGTCATGTGTTAGCACCTCGTTTACCGGTTTGCCGCATATCTTTCTTCCCGCGTCAATTCGACCGCTACAGGGCCATTGTAACCGCAATAGACGGCCCGTAATATCGCCGACGGAGGACAATTACCATGATCGATTTCCCCGCCACAGGCTTTCCCACGAACCGGATGCGCCGCAACCGCAGCGAAGAGTCGGTTCGCCGGCTGGTTGCCGAAAACCGGTTGTCCGTCGACGATTTGATCTGGCCGCTCTTCATCGTCGATGGCGTCAACGTCAAGACGCCGGTCGACTCGATGCCGGGCGTATTCCGTTACTCAACCGACCTGGTTGCGGATGCGGTCTCCGAAGCGGCTGATCTCGGGATTCCCGCGTTCGCGCTGTTTCCCTATACGGACCCCGCGCGCAAGACGGAAGACGGCCGTGAGGCGGTCAACTCCGACAACCTCGTCTGCACCGCGACCCGCGCCGTCAAGGCGGCCCGTCCGGATGTCATGGTCGTCTGCGACGCGGCGCTCGACCCCTATACCTCGCACGGCCATGACGGGCTCATGAAGGGCGAGGAAATCCTCAACGACGAAACGCTTGAGGTTCTGGTCAAGCAATCCCTGGTTCAAGCGGAAGCGGGCTGCGACACCATTGCGCCTTCCGACATGATGGACGGCCGTGTCGGCGCGATCCGCCAGGCGCTCGACAAGAACGGCTTTCAACACACACGCATCATGGCCTATTCCGCGAAGTACGCGTCCGGCTTCTACGGCCCGTTCCGCGACGCCATTGGATCGAGCTCGGCGCTGCGCGGCGACAAGCGCACCTACCAGATGAACCCGGCGAACTCGGACGAAGCGCTGCGCGAAGTCGCGCTCGACCTGCAGGAAGGCGCCGACATGGTGATGGTCAAACCGGGCATGCCGTATCTCGACATCGTCCGCCGCGTAAAAGACAGCTTCGGCGTGCCGACGCTCGTCTACCAGGTCAGCGGCGAATATTCGATGATTAAGGGCGCGGTCGACCGGGGCTGGCTCGACGACAGGGTGATCCTGGAAACCTTGCTCGGCTTCAAGCGCGCCGGTGCGGACGGCGTGCTGACTTACTTCGCGCTGGAAGCGGCGCAAGCACTCAACACTTAGTGCGCGGCGAAGAAATCAGCCGCACAACGGTCGTGCCAGGACACGTCGTGCCCCGCATCGTGAAATCCGACATGCCCGCCCGTTCGCGGCAGCAAGGGCGTTAGGCACGAATTACGCGACCAATCATGGGCGAGATAGGGTCCTGCCGGTATCCACGGATCGTTCTGCGCATGGACAACCAGAGTCGGCACCCGTACCGCATCGAGAAAGCGGCCCGCCGCGCACTCCGTATAATAATGCATAGCGCCGTCGAAACCGTGCCGCGGCGCCAGGAAGCGATCGTCGAACTCGAAAACGGTACGCGCCTGTTGCATCGCCGTGCGCTCCGCCGGCTTGAGATCCGATCCGCCGCAATCGGCCTTCATGCGGATGAGCAGCCAGCGATGATACAGCGCGTTGCGCCGTCGCATGACGGATCGCGACGAGGCGGCAAGATCAATCGGCGCCGAGATCGATGCCGCCGCCCGGATCGGGAATTCCGAGCCGCGCTCGGCGAGGAACTTGATCATCACGTTCGCGCCGAGAGACACGGCGGAGATAAAGATACCGTTCGCGGTCAGTTCCGGCGCAGTTTCGACCAGCGATGTCAGCGCGTCAGCCAGGTCACGGCTACATCCGGCATGATAGTCGCCGCGGCAGGTCGCGCGCGACGGTCCAGCACCACGCAGATTCAGACGCAGAACCGGATGGCCCAAGCCGTGATGATGAAGCGCCGCGCGGACCATATTCATTGAGGTCTCGCATCCGGTCAGCCCATGCAGCAGTATGACCAACGGCTTAGTGCCGGGAGATGGGGGAAAGCAGTGCGGCCAACCGGTCACTGCTGCCGTCCTTCATTTCGAGATGGAGTCGCTCCCCCACCAGATGCGGCCGGCCGCCGCTGCGTGCGGTAAAGAAGTTCCGCAAGGTCTGCAGGTCCGGGCCCCACCAAGGCGCGCGAGGATGGAACGGTGGAAATTCAAGTTGCAAGCCAGTCATCGATAATCGCGATTTGATCCTCTGCCATCAGTGCCGGCGCGTGGCCGCATCCCTTGATTTCAACGACCGCTGCCTTCGGACCGCGCGCGGCCATTTCCGCCGCGGTCTCCGCCGACAGTAAGTCGGAACTCTCGCCACGCAAAACAAGCACGGGACAGCGTATCGCGTCCCATATCTGCCACAGGTCAATATCCGCCAACCCATCGGCGTTATTGAAGGGCACGGCTATCCCGGGATCGTAGGCAAGCATGAGCTGCCCTTCTTACGCACGGCCGCCATGCTCGGCAAGGTGCCGCCACTGGGGATCGGCCAACGGACCGAACGGCGCATGCACCTGCCGCAGATAATGTTCCAGCGCGTCGATGTCAGCGAATGGCTTCGCCTTGCCGCAATATTCCGCGATCCTCTCCAGCGCGGATTTCGGGATGAACGGACCGACATCGTTGAGCACCAGGCGGCGTATCGGTGTCCCCGCTTGCGACGCCAGCGCCATCCCGATAAGCCCGCCCATCGACGTGCCTACCCAATCGACCCAGCCGACATCCATGCGCGCAATCAGTGCCGCCATATCGGAGACGTATTGGGGCGTCTGATATTGAGCGGGATCGGGCAGCCAGTCGCTCACTCCTCTGCCGACAACGTCCGGACACACGACGCGCCGGTTCTCCGCAAGTCTCGACGCCAGATCGTCGAAATCCCGACCGTTGCGCGTGAGGCCGTGCACGCAGACGACGTTGCTCGCCGCCTCCCCATCGCCCCAAGCGACATAGGCCATGCGATGGAAACCACCCGGTCCCAGGCACGGCACCGATCCCGACGTCATATCGCGTGACGATGCGTTTCTCATCCGACTTCCCCGCTCGCCCATACCGGGCTTGAAAGCAACCAAATTGCGCGTACTTTTTTATTCCCTAAGGAACACGCTATCCCTATATAGCTCGCGCGACAGCAAACTGCTCCCACAACGCTCATAATCTGCCCGAAAGTGCCGCTGCCATGAATGAGAAAATTGTCCGTTTTCTCGATATGCAACAACCGGCCACACCATGTCTTGTCGTTGACGTCGACGTCATTCGGCAGAATTACGGGGCATTGGCGGAAAACCTGCCTCAGGCAGAAATCCATTATGCCGTGAAGGCCAATCCGGCACCGCAGATTCTATCGGCTCTCGTCGCCCTTGGCTCCCATTTCGATGCCGCGAGCTATGCCGAGGTCGAGCTTTGTCTTGCCGCCGGCGCGTCCCCGGCGCAGCTGTCCTACGGAAACACCGTCAAGAAACAGAGCGATATCGCCAAGGCCTCCAAACAGGGCATCGACTTATTCTGTTTCGACAGCAAACCGGAATTGACCAAGCTGGCCGAAGCGGCACCCGGCGCCCGGGTCATGTGCCGCATCATGATGGACAGTGGCGATGCGCAATGGCCCCTATCCCAGAAATTCGGCTGCGCCCCGGGGATGGCCATCGACCTTTTGACCACCGCCAAGGATATGGGCCTGCACCCGTACGGCATCTCGTTCCATGTCGGGTCGCAACAGATCAATCCACAGCAGTGGATCGCGGCAATCGAGCAAACTGCGTCCCTGTTCGCCGCTGCCGCGGATTCCGGTATACCGTTGAAGACGATCAATTTGGGTGGCGGCTTCCCCGCCAATTATCGCGATGACGTCCCCGACCTGGCCCGTTACGGCGATGTGATCATGACGGCGATGGCAGCACAGTTCGGCAATTCGCTTCCCCGGATCATCATCGAGCCCGGGCGCGGTATCAGCGGCGACGCCGGGGTCATTCAAAGCGAAGTGGTGCTCATTTCGCGCAGGAACGATGACGACGAGAAGCGCTGGGTATATTTGGATGTCGGCAAGTTCGGCGGCCTCCCCGAGACAGCGGACGAGCTCATCCAATACCGTATTCGGACGCCGCATGACGGTGGGGAAACAGGCCCGGTCATCATTGCCGGCCCGACCTGCGATGATCTCGATATCCTTTATAAAGATGCGGCCTATGCCTTGCCGCTCGCGCTTCAAACCGGTGACAAAATCGAGTTCCTGAGCGCCGGCGCCTACACCTCGACCTACGCCTCAATCGGGTTCAACGGCTTCCCGCCGCTCGACGAATACTATATTTAGCATTTAGCTAAGCCGTCCCTGCCGTGGACAATGGAGGTACAGGCATGAGCGTCACGATTGCCGATATTCGCGCCGCCGCCGCCCTAATTGAGGGGCAGGTCGTCCGCACGCCGATTGTTCGTTCCGGCGCGCTATCCGACCAGCTGGGCTGCGATATTTTCATTAAGCTCGAAACGCTTCAGCATACGGGGTCCTTCAAGGATCGCGGCGCGTTAGTAAAACTGAAAAGCCTGACGCCGGGTGAACGGTCGCGCGGCGTGATTGCCATTTCTGCTGGCAACCATGCGCAGGGTGTCGCCTACCATGCGCAGCGGCTGGGCATTCCTGCGACAATCGTCATGCCCGAAGGTACGCCCTTCAACAAGGTACGGCGTACCCAGGCATTCGGCGCCCATGTCGTGCTGAAGGGCGAAAACATCAATATGGCGGAACCGTTCGCCTATGACCTGGCGGACCAGGAGAAACTTACCTTCGTTCATCCCTACGACGACGTGCGGATCATCGCCGGGCAAGGCACCGTCGGCTTGGAGATGATGGAAGACGTTCCGGACCTGGAGACCATCATCGTCCCGATCGGCGGTGGCGGAATCATCTCCGGCGTTGCGATTGCCGCCAAGGCGATCAACCCGAAGATCGAAATTATCGGCGTTGAGACCGAGCTTTATCCGAGCATGCACAACGCAGTTCGGGGACTGGAACAAAAGGCGGGTGGCGACAGCATCGCGGAAGGGATTGCCGTTAAATCGCCCGGCAAGATCACGCGCGAAATTGTCGAGCGTCTTGTCGGCGATTTGCTCGTTGTCAACGAATCAACGATCGAATCGGCAGTGCAATCAATGTTGGTCGACGCCAAAATCCACACCGAGGGCGCGGGCGCCACCCCTCTGGCGGCGTTGCGCGAACATGCGGCGCGCTTCGCTGGGAAACGCGTCGGGCTCATCGCTTGCGGCGGCAACATCGATCCCCGCATCCTTGCGTCGGTCTTGATGCGGGCCATGATTAGGGCGGGCCATATGGCCCGGTTGCGTATCACGATAAGCGACCAGCCGGGCACGCTGGCCCGGGTCACGCAACAGATCGGCGAGGCCGGCGGCAATATCGTGGAAATCTATCACCAACGCATGTTCTACGACGTTCCCGTCAAATTGGCGGAGCTCGATGCCGTCGTCGAAACCCGTGATTCGGATCACGCCGACGATATTATGAAGCGCCTCGCCGCTGCCGGCTTCCCGACGCGCCGCCTGCACGATTCAGGCGCAAGAAATTAATTTTTTGCCACCCTTCTCGATTGCATAAAACCGAAGATTTTTTTCGAAAAACCGGTATTTGGAAAAGGGATTGTTAACACTTTGCCGCAATACTCCACAGGATTTGTTAACCATAAGGATGGACTTCGTTAACCATAAGAACGTAGGTTTCTCCGGGTCTTGGGTGTGGGGCAGGCATGTTTCTAATCATTGGCGTCGTCGTTGTGACCGGCTGTGTGTTGGGGTCCTACGCTGTCCATGGCGATATGGGCGTTTTGTGGCAACCGCTCGAGTTCATTATCATCGGCGGCAGTGGCATCGGCGCGTTCATCATCGCCAACCCCCCGCATGTCCTTAAAGGCGCTGCCGGTGCATTCGGCGCGCTACTGAAGGGTCCGAAATACAAGAAGGCCGACTATCTCGAACTACTGACGATGCAGTATCAGGTCTTTCGCATGGCCAAGACCAAGGGCATGCTGGTGCTGGAACAGCATGTGGAAAACCCGCACGATAGTTCCGTATTTCAGGCGTTTCCGAAGTTTCACGCCGATCATCACGCCGTTGAATTTCTGTGCGACTATCTGCGTCTCATGACCTTGGGAACCGATAACCCAGTTGAAGTCGAGACGCTGATCGATATCGAGCTCGACGTCCACCATCACGAAGCGGACCATATCGCGCATGCCCTGAACACGATGGCCGAGAGTTTTCCAGGACTGGGCATTGTCGCGGCGGTTCTCGGCGTCATTGTCACGATGGGTTCGATTTCCGAACCGCCAGAGATTCTTGGCGGATTGATTGCTGCAGCGTTGGTTGGAACGTTCCTAGGAATTTTGCTCTGTTACGGATTCTTCGGGCCCATGGCCGCTTCCGTGAAGGCAATTGGCGAAGACGAACACGCCTATTTCATCTGTATGAAGGCGGGAATCATCGCGTACCTGCAAGGCTACGCGCCGGCCGTCACCGTCGAATTTTCCCGCAAGGTCCTGCAATCGCACCAGCGCCCGACATTCGCCGAAGTGGAAGACGCCTGCGGCGAGTTGCCGCCGGTTTAGACCTCACCGCAAACGGATTTAGCCAAGATAATGTCCGACGAAGAAGCGCTTGAGCCATTAATCCTGAAGAAAAAGCTCAAAGGGGCTGACGGCGGTCATGGCGGCGCATGGAAAGTGGCGTACGCCGATTTCGTCACCGCGATGATGGCGTTCTTCCTGCTCCTCTGGTTGCTCAACGCTACGACATCGGATCAGAAACAGGGGCTATCGTTTTATTTCCAGCCAAAAACCGTAACGTCGGGCGACGAAAGCGGTTCGGGGGGATTGCTGGGCGGCTTGGCCGTCGGCGCCATTGGAAATCTGCGCTCCGCCGGGTCGCCACCGTCGGTAACGATTCCCATCCCCTCGGCCGGTGGTCCCAAGGAACGAAAGGGAAAAGACGAAGCCGCCCTTACATCGAAAGACCCCAATCCCGACAGCACCAATTTCGAAGCCCGCAAACGGGAGGAAGAGGAGGACGCGTTCCAGAAGGCAAAAGCCGATTTGCGCCTGGCGGTCGAGCAGACCGACCAATTGCGCAATTTTCAGGACAGCCTCCTTATCGATCAGACTCCGGAAGGCCTGCGCATTCAGTTGATCGACCGTGAAAAAGCCACGATGTTCGAGCCTGGCAGCGCAGTTTTTACGCCGTATTTCAAAGCATTGCTGCAAATCATCACGCGTGTTGTCGCACGCTTCCCAAATCCCGTTTCGATCAGCGGCCATACGGACTCCGCCCCCCTGCCACTCGACGCGCCCTATACGAATTGGGAGCTGTCCGGCGACCGCGCCAACTCTGCGCGGCGCACGATGGTCGGTGCCGGACTTCCCACAGACAGAATCGCCAATGTCACTGGCCGTGCGGACACAGAACATTTGTTTCCGAAAGAACCGAACGCATCCAGCAACCGGCGCATCAGCATTCTCATGATCCGCATGGCCGATAAGGTCAACGCCGGCGCCGATGGGTCCGAGCAGCGCGAAAAAGGCTCGTCGAAATGAGCGACGCGGCCGAAGAGGAAGCAAAACAGGAAATCTTATTCAAGAAGATTAAGCCACCGCCGCCGCCCGCCCATGGTGGCGCCTGGAAAGTCGCCTATGCCGACTTCGTCACGGCCATGATGGCGTTTTTCCTTTTGCTTTGGCTGTTAAACGCAACGACGGAAGAGAAGCTGAAAGGTATCTCAAACTTCTTCCTGCCGGTCGGCGCGAAAACCGGTACCAGTGGCGGCGAGGGTGTCTTCGGCGGTATATCCGCAACCGACCCCGGCCCCGTGACGGAACCATTCACAGCACGGCAGATCGCCCCGACCTCCGAAGTCGAATCCGGGGATCAGCAGGTCAGGAATGAATCCAAGGTTCCGGATCTGAAAGAAGATCTTCCAAACGTAGCGCCCATAAAGCCCGATAACCAGCAACAGCAGTTCAAGGCCGCAGAAGCCGCCATTCAGCAAGCGGTCGACAGTATCCCCGAGCTCCGCGACCTGCATGAGGCAATCCAGCTCGACGTCAACGAAGATGGCTTGCGCATTCAATTGATCGATCAGCAAGACGCCGCAATGTTCAAGCCGGGCGGCGCGGAACTCAATGAGCGGACAAAGACGCTGCTGCTGCTGATCGCAAGCGTGGTCGAGCGGCTACCGAATAAACTGACCTTGTCCGGCCATACGGATGCAACGCCGTTCCGGTCGCCGGTCGGCAAGACGAACTGGGAACTGTCGCTCGAGCGTGCGAATGCCGGCCGGCGCGTACTCGTCGACAATGGCATTCCGAACGTCAGGTTCGAGAAGATCAGCGGACTTGCGGATCGCGACCCGCTGGTGCCCGAGAACCCACTCTCGCCGCGCAACCGGCGCCTGATCATACAGGTACTGCGCGAAGAAAAGGACCGGGAAGACCGCCCCCCTACCCCGCCGCGCATCTTCGGTGTCGATCAGTAATTTCGAGACATCTTGCGCAAGCGCCGCATCGAACCAATCTAAAAGACCACAATATGGCCGATGGAGGTGCTGAAATTGAGCGGGAAGGATTTACCAGAGCTTTCCAACGCCAGTCTTGACTGGTCGCGCGCGGGCTTCGATTTGGACCGTGAAGCGCTGTACGAAGGGGTTACATGGCGGCGGATTATCGCCTTCTTCATCGACGTGGCCATCATCAGCGTTCTCTTGACGGCACTTTGGGCCATCGTCTTGCTGTCCTGGGGGCTTCTATCGGGCCTGTTGACGCTCATGCCCCTCGTTCCGGTCATCTACCACACATTGCTGATTGCCAGCCGCCGCTCGGCGACGCTCGGCATGCAGTTTATGGGTATCGAAGTGCGCAGCCAATCCGGCGAACGCCCGGCGATCCTGCAGGCATTCGCGATGACGGCATTGTTCTATCTCAGCGTCTCGGTTACCGGGACTCTGATTTTGATCATCGCGCTGTTCAACGATCAGCGCCGCTGCGCCCATGACATCCTTTCGGGAACATCGGTCGTTAACACGCACGCGGAACTTTGACCCCGGCGCGTCCGGCGCGTAACATTTTCGCCGATGACCAGTCAGCGGAAGCCAAACCTATTCACTTTCTTTCGGTCCGGGCCGATGCCCTGCCCCTATTTGCGGGGCAAGGTCGAACAGCAGCTATTCACCGATCTGTCCGGTCTGGGCGCACGGTCGCGCTATGAAGTCCTGTCGCAAGGCGGATTCCGCCGCAGTCATCACATTGCCTATCGCCCCGCCTGCCGCGGCTGCGACGCCTGTGTGCCAGTCCGCGTCGCTGCATCCGAGTTCCAGACTAACCGCAGCTGGCGCCGCATTCTGAACAAGAATGCCGATCTCCACGCCGAAGATGTGGGCACGAAGGTCAGCAATGAGCAGTTCGATCTGTTTTCGCGGTACATGCGGTCGCGGCACGATGGCGGCGACATGGCGCGCATGGACCGCAACGACTATTTCGAAATGGTGGTCTCCAGCCCCGTCGATACCAGCATTATCGAATATCGGAATGCCGACAGCGATCTCGTGGCCGCCTGCCTGACCGACCGGGTCGGCGATGGATTCTCCGCCGTCTACAGTTTTTTCGAACCGCATCTGACCCAGCGCAGCCTTGGCAGTTTTGTCGTCCTGTCTCTCATCGAGCGCGCGCGCGTCGAAGATCTGCCCTACGTCTATCTAGGCTTCTGGGTCGCGAACAGTCCGAAGATGCACTATAAGATCCGGTTCCGGCCGATCGAAGGATTCGGACCGCAGGGCTGGCGTCCGCTCGCGGAATTCGCCGGCGCGGATCCGGATAACACCGCCTAGATCGGTTCAAGTTTAGACGAACTCATTTTATGAGTTCGGATACTTTTGTGAATCCGATCTCTATCAGTAAGTTAGATCAGATTCACACGGATTTCGGATCGCCAAAGGCGATTCCAACAAACCCTGATCTGATCTAGCTAAAACGGTTCGTCCGGGGGAACCCCTTCGGCGGCAATCGTCCCGATTGCGCGCGCTTGCCAATCCAGTCGCGCAGATCGGTCTCGGTGCGGGTGCGCTCGCCGCTGCGCCACTGCAGACCAACGGCACTGTCGAACATCACGGCATCAGACAGACCGCCGTCACGGAAGCGCTGCAAGATGACGCCGCGGCCGCGCGTCATTTCCGGCAATTCGGCCGCGTCGAAGACCAGCAGTTTCCGATTGTCGCCAATGACGGCGACCGAGTCGCCTTCCGCCGGCGAGCATACCTTCGCCTCGTTCCCGCCGGAGACGTTGAGCACCTGTTTGCCGGCACGGGTCTGCGCAAACACATCCTTTTCGGTCACCACGAAACCGCGCCCGTCGCTCGACGCGACGAGCAACTTGCGGTCGGGCTTGAAAATGAACAGGGACACGATGTCGTGGTCGCTCGGCATATCGAACATCAGGCGTAGCGGCTCGCCGAAACCGCGCCCGCCCGGCAATTTGTCGATGCCCATCGCGTAGAACCGTCCGTTCGTTGCGAAAACCAAGACTTTGTCCGTGGTTTCCGCATGGAAGGCGAAGCGTTTTTTGTCCCCCTCCTTGTACCGAACCTCCTCGAAATCCTGCAGGTGCCCTTTTGCCGCGCGGATCCAACCCTTTGCGGAACAGATCACCGTCACCGGCTCACGATCGATCATCGCTTCCAAGGGAATGACCACGTCGGAAGGCGGCTCGCCAATTTCGGTCCGGCGCTTGCCGAGTTCGGTCTTCTCGCCGAACTTCTTGCGAATGTCGCCGATCTCGTCGGAAATCGCCGCCCAGCGCAGCGTCTCATCGCCGAGCAGCGTCTCCAAACCGGCCTTTTCCTCGCTCAAGGCCTCATGTTCCGTGCGGATTTCCATTTCTTCGAGCTTGCGCAAATTGCGCAGCCGCATATTGAGCACTGAATCCGCCTGCAGTTCGGTCAACTTGAACTGCTTCATCAAGGCGCCCTTGGCGTCGTCCTCCTCGCGCACGATACGGATCACTTCGTCGAGGTTCAGATAAGCGATCAGATAACCGTCGAGGATTTCCAGGCGGTGTTCGATGCGGCCCAGCCGGAATCGCGAGCGCCGGATGAGAACATCATGACGATGATCTAGAAACGCGCGCAGCACCTCCTGCAGGTTCATGACGCGCGGCGACTGATCGGCGTCCAGCACATTCATGTTCAGCGAAAATCGGGTTTCCAGATCGGTCTGGCGGAACAGCGACTCCATCAGAACGGACGGATCGACATTGCGGCTCTTCGGTTCCAGGACGAGGCGGACTTCCTCCGCCGACTCGTCCTGGATGTCATTGAGCATCGTGAGCTTGCGTGCGTGCATCAGCTCGGCGATCTTTTCGATCAGCTTGGACTTCTGTACCTGATAGGGAATTTCGGTGACGACAATATTGTAGCCGCCGCCCTTGATCTTCTCGGTATGCCAGCGCGCGCGCAGCCGGAAACCACCGCGTCCGGTCTTGTAGGCCTCCACAATACTGTCGCGGCTTTCGACCAGGACGCCGCCGGTCGGAAAGTCCGGACCCGGGATCAGTTCGACCAGCTTGCCGATCGTCGCGTTCGGCCGCTTGATCATGTGCAGCAGTGCTGTGCAGATTTCACCCACATTGTGCGGCGGAATGCTGGTCGCCATGCCGACGGCAATGCCCGCGGCACCGTTCGCCAACAGATTTGGGAACCGCGCCGGGAGGACGACCGGCTCGTCGCCTTCGCCGTCATAGGTCTCGCGGAAATCGACGGCGTCCTCGTCGATCCCCTCCAATAACGCTTTGGCGACTTCGGTCAGGCGCGCCTCGGTATAGCGCATGGCCGCCGGGTTATCGCCGTCGATATTGCCGAAGTTGCCCTGCCCGTCGACGAGCGGATAGCGCACCGCAAAGGATTGCGCCAAGCGTACCATCGCATCGTAGATCGCAACGTCGCCATGCGGGTGATACTTGCCCATCACGTCGCCGACGATGCGCGCGCATTTCTTGAACCCCGACGACGGATCGAGCCGCAGTTCGCGCATCGCATGCAGCATGCGGCGGTGTACCGGCTTCAGACCATCGCGGACATCCGGCAGCGAGCGCGACATGATGGTCGACATCGCATAGGACAAATAGCGCTCGCCGAGCGCATCGGAGAACGTCGTGGGGCGAATGTCGCCAGCTTCGGACGATTGGGCCATATCAATCTGCTCTTACAAGATCGGGTGGATGGGCGCGGGTGATATTGCCATATATAGTATCAAGCGTCGAGTTCGAGAAGCCCGCTTTCCGCCGCACGGCGCAGAAGTCCGATCAATCTCTCGCGCGCATCCGGGAGGCTGCGCCCCTCGGGCTGGGAAACGTGCCGGTCGAGGAAATACCCGGTCAAACGCAGCCCATTGAGGACGTCGTCCGCGTTCGCCAGCGTCCCGCCTTTCAGGAATTCCGGCAACGCCAACAGCTTGTCGCGATAAGGTTCGCCCGCCGACCGTGAGACCGCCTGACCGCTGCGCGGCGACACATAGATCAAGTCCTCGGTCACACCGGTTGCCGCGCAGGACGTCAGATCGAGCCCAAAACCCAACTCACCAAGCAGATTGAATTCCCACATCGCGTAGCGCGCTGCGAACGGACCGTTTTCCAGCGTTTCGATCAAGTGCAACGTCGATGCGAACAGGGCCGGATGCGGCTCCCGCTCCGCCAGACAGCCGTCCAATGTCGCACACAGTGCGCTCAGCGCCGCCAGCCGGTCCGCCCGGTCGAGCACGCGCGCCGCGTGGCCGGTTTCCAGCTCGACCGTGAAGTTGCCGAGATGCTCCTCGAGCCGCGCCCGCCAGGACGCGGAAAGCAGATTGCCGACCTCAAGCACGCCGCGCTGTCGGCGCGACTGCCCGCCCCGCACCACCCCCGCGTGCCGGCCATGCTCCACCGTCAGAAGCGACAGAATGACCGACGATTCACCGTGGCGGCGGGCCGACAACACGATGCCTCGGTCCGTCCAATCCATGGCGCGACTGTATAACAGCCGCTCTTAGAATTGATAGCGCGCTCATCAAACAGCCGTGAGCAAAAGAATCGCGTATCGCGCGCGTCGCTGTTTTTGTAGTATCAATTCAACCTCTTGCAACATGCGGATAGTCGCCATGGATGATCATCACGACCACTCTCACCTTGCGGATACCGACCTGCGGGTCCGGGCCCTTGAATCGCTGCTGGCGGAAAAAGGGCTCGTCGACCCGGCGGCGCTGGACGAGATCGTCGACCGGTACGAAAACAAGGTCGGCCCGCGCAACGGCGCCCGGGTCGTGGCCAAGGCCTGGACCGATCCCGAATTCAAGAAATGGCTGCTGGAAGATGCCACCGCGGCCATCGGATCGCTCGGCTATGTCGGCACCCAAGGCGCGGATCTGGTTGTGCTGGAGAACACAGCGGACGTGCATAACGTCACCGTCTGCACCTTGTGTTCCTGTTATCCGTGGTCGGTCTTGGGCCTGCCGCCGGCCTGGTATAAATCCTTCCCGTACCGCGCCCGGCTGGTGAAGGAACCGCGCCCCGTTCTGGAAGAATTCGGACTCACGCTCGCCAGCGACGTCGAAGTCCGCGTCTGGGACAGCACGGCGGAACTCCGCTACCTCGTCCTGCCGGAGCGTCCGGCAGGCACGGACGGTATGTCCGAAGACGAACTCGTCGATCTCGTCACGCGGAACTCGATGATCGGTACGGAAAAGGTCGCCTCGCCGGCGGGAGACGCGTAATGGACGGCATTCACGACATGGGCGGCATGGACGGCTTCGGCCCCATCCCCATCGAAACCGACGAGCCCGTCTTTCACGGCGAATGGGAAGGCCGGGTCTACGCGATGAACACCGCCATCGGCGCCTGGGGCAAATGGAACATCGACGCCGGCCGCTACGGAATCGAACAGATGAATCCCGCGCTCTATCTAGCGTCGAACTATTACGAGCGTTGGCTGTATCGCACCTCGAACATGATGGTCGAGCACGGCTTGATCACGCAGGACGAGCTCGACGGTAAGGAAAAACCGAGCGGTCGCGACTCGCAGCCGCTTACCGCGGCGCAGATCTTCGAGCGCCAAAGCAAGAACCGGTCGGCCCGCGTCGACGAAGAGATCGCGCCCAAATTCAAAACCGGCGACACCGTGCTGGTCCGCAACATCCACCCCAAGGGCCATACCCGCGTGCCACGCTATGCGCGCGGGCGGCACGGCACGATCTACCGCGACCATGGCGTGTTCATCTTCCCGGACACCAACGCGCTGTTCCAGGGCAAGAAGCCGCAGCACATCTACAGCGTGCGCTTCACCGCGCAGGAGCTCTGGGATCCCGACGCGCCCTCGCCGGACAGTATTTACCTGGATTTGTGGGACGACTATCTGGTCTCGGCATAAGATGACCGCCAGCGTCCCCACCCAAGAAGAACTGCCCTCCCTGCCCCGCGACGAGGACGGCCCCGTCTTCCGCGAACCCTGGGAAGCCCAGGCCTTCGCCATGACCCTGCGGCTCTACGACGGCGGTCACTTCACCTGGCCGGAATGGGCGGACTGCCTCGCCACCGAAATCACCGCGGCGCAGGAGGCCGGCGACCCGGATCTGGGCGACACCTACTATCTGCACTGGCTGAAGGCGCTGGAGCGGATCGTGGCGCAAAAAGGCCTGCTCACCGAAGACGAACTGTCGCGCCGCAAAGACGTCTGGGACCGCGCCGCCCACGCCACGCCACACGGCGAACCCATCGTCCTGCCGCCGGAGTGCTGACGCCGCTTACACCTCGACCTTGCGGAGAAACGTCCGTTCCTCGGACTGAATGAAGCGCTCCTCCTCCGCAAACGCAAAGTTCGCCGCCCCCGCAGGATCGTCCTTCAGCCGCGCCCGATACGCTTCGTACGACGCCAGACTGCCGAACGAGATCAGCGCATACGCGATATCGTTCGTGCCCTCATGCGGCATCCAATACCCCAACAAATCGCCCCCCTGCGCCGGAATGATCTCATGCCAGCGGCGGGCGTATTCCTCGAACCGCTCGCGTTTGAACGGGTCAATCCGGTAACGGATAAAGACAGTTACGGTCATGTCGTGATCCTCCATCAGGGATGAACGAACTGTAGTGGATACGCTTCCACTCATGCTTCGAACAGGAACGAAGTAAAAAAAGGACATGAGTAAAAAAAACCCTGCGAACCAAGCGCGCGTTTGGCGCCTAACGGCCTCTCGGCAAAAATTCCAACGTCACTTTGCGATTTAACTGGTCACGCGCAGTCCCAAGGCCGGACCGGTCCGCCTTATCGATACGTACCGTACCATCAATATCGGGTGCCTCTGTGCACCGTACGGTCCACTTCCCCATACCGCCAGTTTCAAATTTCGCTTCGCCTTCGCATCCTCCCATGAAGCGGGCATGCTCCTGAAAATTCATGCTCGCAGCCTTGCCATCCGGGGAGAATGTTGCGATCCCCGCGACCATGCGCACCGTTCCGCTTGTGTCATGCCCCTCCCACTTCAATATGAGACGGTTCTGGGTATTATCCGCCGGGTTCCATATTGATTGTTGTCTGGCAACCGCTCCTTTCCAGACAACGTTCCTACCGATTGCGTAAACAAGACAGGTGCGATCACCCGCATTTTTCCGGCAATTCTTCAAGGCACCATCGATTGCTCGAGGGTCCGTCATGTTTTGTTCACACTCGTCGGTCAGGCAAAAGAACCGCGCAGCGTGGCTCCCGTCAGTCGTTATTGCCATAGCCGCGGGACGCTCAAGACGAAAGTATCCCTCAACCGCAGTTGCTACTCGCGGCGATAAGTCCAGGGAACCACTCCCAATATCATTTCCTGTCGTTTGGCAACCGCCTACCGCCAGGAGAATTAATAGGTTGACTGATTTCCAGTTCATGGACTGACTGACCGTGTTACGAAATTCATACCCATAATATAACCTAACCGGCGATGCAGAATAGTTTTACCATTATAGAAAGAGTTACAGAATTCGCGAAACTGACCTGAAATAACAATCTGGGTCCGAGAATCTGCGTAAGCGGTAGCGAGGTTCCCGAACATCTCACAGCTAGCCGAGTGTGAATCCCTTGACGCCCCTCGCCACCGTGACATTATCTCCGCAACGCATTTTCACAAGGAGGCAGCAATGGCGCAGATAGCGGCAGCCGAGGTAACACGCGGCGACAATCCGGCGCATGAGGCGCGTTTGCGAATGCGCACCGGCGCGCATCAGGGGCATACGGCGGGGGTGGCGCCGGGGTATGTGCAGGCGAACCTGGCGATCATGCCAAAAGAGTATGCGCAGGAGTTTCAGACTTTCTGCCAGTTGAATCCCAAGCCCTGCCCAATGCTGGCGATTGGCGAGGTGGGGTCGCCGCATCTGCCGACCTTGGGCGCGGATCTAAATTTGCGCACCGATCTCTCCGGCTACCGCGTGTTTCGCGACGGCGAAGAGATCGATGTCACCGACGACGTCACCAAGTACTGGCGCGACGATCTGGTCGCCTTCCCGCTCGGCTGCTCGTTTTCGTTCGAGGACGCGCTGCTGCGCGACGATATTCCGTTGAAGCATTTCGAACGTGACGAATGCGTCGCAATGTACCGCACCAATATCGACACGGTGCCGTCGGGGCGGTTCGGCGGCAAGCTGGTCGTGTCCATGCGCCCGCTGAAGCCAGCGGACGCGATCCGCGCTATTCAGATCACCAGCCGCTTTCCCAACGTGCATGGCGCGCCGGTGCATATCGGCCTGCCGGAAGCCATCGGCGTCGAGGATTTGGAAAAACCCGTCTTCGGCGGCGACCCGCCGCGCATGGCGGCGGACGAGATTCCGGTCTTCTGGGCCTGCGGGGTGACGCCGCAAGTCGCCATCGAGCACGCGAAGCCGTCCTTCTGCATCACCCACCTGCCGGGTCACATGCTGGTGACGGACCTCAAGAACAGCCACCTGTCGATCATCTAGGCGGCGCGAGCCCTTAAGAAGACCTCTGCGAAACGGGTTCAGGATCGGAGATAATCGTTGGGTTTGGAGGTTGGTGCATAGGTTTGGCGGTTTTTCGCGTTGGGTTTTGGGACGCTCTTGACGAGATCGGCAAGGGACGGTGTCAGGGCATAAGAGTTTCGGCACGTCTCAGGTTCATGGCGATGCACAGGAGATGAAGGTGGGACTGGTTCTTCTGCATCCCCCTGTATCG
The DNA here is from genome assembly GCA_012103325.1 of Alphaproteobacteria bacterium. Taxonomy (GTDB): domain Bacteria; phylum Pseudomonadota; class Alphaproteobacteria; order UBA8366. The sequence goes on along the minus strand of WLWY01000005.1, from coordinate 151,820 downwards.
GGCCCGGCGGTATCGGTAAGACCGCTTCAGAGTTCCGAACAGGCGCTCGACATTAGCGCGGATCGGGGAGATCAGGCGGTTGCGGACCTGTTGCCAGTGCGGCAGCGCCGGTTGGTTCTTATGGCTGCGGTGCATGATCCGGTCCTTGATGCCCCTCGCCTTGAGGCGCCGGCGGCGCTCCTTGTGCTCATAGGCTTTGTCAGCATAGACCGCCCGCTCGTCGCCCTGGATCAGCGCGTCGGCCACTTCGCTCTCATAGGTTTTGGCCGACGTCATCATCGCATCGCGGATCAATTCGGAGCCCTGATCGACGGCGATATGCGCCTTGTACCCGAAATAGGCCGTGCGCCCGCGCCGCGTCCAATCGGCATCCGGATCGAGCGCCGAACGCCCGCCGGAAACACCGGACGGCCGGCTGACCGAAGCCTCGATCAGGGTGGCATCGATCAGTGTGCCCGTCTTCAGCATCAGCCCGTGACGCTCCAACTGCCGGTTCGTTTCCGCCAGAAGCTTCGCCGTCAGTTTCCTCTCTGCCAGCGCCGCCCGGAAGCGCACGAACGTCGTCTCGTCCGGTGTCTCGTCGCTCAACGAGAACCCGCAGAACCGTCGGAACGACAGACGATCCCCCAACGCCTCCTCCAGGTCCGGGTCGGAAAGACCATACCATTGCTGCAGCAAAACCGCCTTGTACATCGACAGCGCCGGATACCCTCTGCGCCCCTTCTTCGAGCGAACCGACTTCAGGAGCTTCTCGAAGCGAGACCAGTCGAAAAGACCTTCGATACGCTCCAGACGTTTATTCGAACCCGCACCCGGCGCCACAAACGCATCCGCAAAGCCACCCTCACCAACCCGCTTCTCACCCATCAAGACCTCCGTCATAGCGATCACTCTAAAGAATCACCGTTTCGACAAAGTTGCTACCCATTTCGCAGAGGTCTCCTTGAGGGGGGAAGGTTAGGAAGGGGGTGGAAACGAGGCCGATAGCCTTATTACGCAGAGGAATCCTTAAGACGGGAAGTCGAGGCCGAGGGCGCGGTAGTGCTCGGCCTTGTCCTTCCAGTCGCTGCGTACCTTGACGTGCAGGAACAAATGCACCTTGCAGTCGAACATGGTTTCGAGTTCGGCGCGCGCCGTCGCGCCGACTTCCTTGATCCGCGCACCGCGCTTGCCCAGCACCATGCCCTTGTGACTGTCACGCTCGATGATGACGACGGCCGCGATACGCACGCTGCCGTCCTTCAGCGTCTTCCAGTCCTCGGTCTCGACCGTTAGGGCGTAGGGCAGTTCCTGATGGAGCTGCAGGAAAAGCTGTTCGCGGACGATCTCCGCCGCCATCAGGCGCATCGGCATGTCGGAAAGCTGGTCGTCCGGGAACATCCAGATTCCCGCCGGCACTTGGGCCGCAAAATAGGCGACCAGATCGTCCACGCCGTCGCCGTTCAGCGCGGAAATCATGAAGGTCTCACGAAATTTCCCCGCCTCGTGGATCGACTGTGCCAACGCCAGCAGTTTTTCGCGGGGCACCCGGTCGACCTTGTTGAGTATCAGAACCGCATCCGACTTCAGATTCGCGACAATGTTCCGTGTATTGCGGTCGAAGCCCCGCTCGCTGTCGACAACCAGCGCCAGCAGGTCGGCGTCGGACGCGCCTTTCCAGGCGGCGTCCACCATCGCGCGGTCGAGCCGCTTCTTCGGTGCAAAAATGCCCGGCGTATCGACGAAGACGAGTTGGCTCTTGTCCTGAATCATGATGCCGAGAACCCGGGTCCGCGTCGTCTGCACCTTGGGCGAGACGATCGACACCTTCGCGCCAACGATCCGGTTGATCAGCGTGGACTTGCCGGCGTTCGGCGCACCCAGAACGGCGATAAAACCAAAGCGCATACCGGTGTTTTCAGGTTCGTCAGTCATCGGCCGTCAACATTTCCAGCAAAACCTCAGCCGCCGCCTGCTCCGCCGCGCGTCGGGTCGAGCCTTCGCCCTGCCCCGTCTGGCTATCGCCGACGGACACGGCGATGGTAAAGGTCGGCGCATGATCCGGCCCCGTGCGCTCGACGATTTCGTAGGCCGGCAGCGGCAGTCCCCGCCCCTGGGCCCATTCCTGCAGGGCCGTTTTCGCATCGAGCGGCGGCTTATCCGACTGGTTCATCCGGTCCCGCCAATAGCGCTGAATGAAGGACACGGCCGGCGCCAATCCGCCATCGAGATATATGGCCGCGATGACCGCTTCGCAAACATCCGCCAGCAGCGACGGGTTTTCGCGGCCGCCCGCATCGGCCTCGCTCTGGCTCATGACGATATACGCGCCCAGCCCTAGCTCCGTCGCGACATCGGCCAGGGTTTCCCGGCGCACCAACGCGACATAGCGGCGGGCAAGCTTGCCTTCGTTCTCGTCGGGATAGGAATTGAAAAGCAGCTCGGCGATCGCGAGGGACAAGACCCGGTCGCCGAGAAATTCGAGGCGCTCATAGGTGTCATCCGGCTTGGACGCCGCACTGCCGTGCGTCAGCGCGGTGGCCAGCACCTGGGAATCGCTGAACTCATACTGTAACGCTGCGGCAAGTTCTTTCGTCATCGCTCCGCCGCTTCGGGAGGTTATACCAAGGAGCGGTGATAGTGACCCTTAGAGACGGGTTATCCAGGCCTTCGGGCTGCGTCGCACACGGCTTCCGATGCCCCGCATCGCTGCACCGTATGCTCCTTGCCGAAGGCCTGGATAACCCGTCTCTAAGGGTCACTATCACCGCTCCTTGGTATGACTACTCAATGCCGTTAAAGAGGCGACTGTAGCGTATCGAAAACGGCCATTTCCAGATTTCCCAGATTCGGGCCTCGCCATTGGTCGAGAAGAACAGGAATTCCGCCCGCCCAACCAGGTTCTCCGCGGGAACAAACCCGACCGGGGCAGACCCGTCCCTGTTGAGTACACGGCTGTCCAGGGAACTGTCGCGATTGTCGCCCATCGCGAAATAATGTCCCTTCGGCACGGTAAAGATACCGGTGTTGTCCAACGGTCCGAAATCGCCATTCGTTTCGATGATGTTGTGGACAAGTCCGCCCGGCAGCGTCTCCTGATACTGGATCGCCGCCCGCTGGCCTGGCCGCTCCCCCGGGAAATCGCCGACCCGCCGGCGCTTCATCGGCTCGCCATTCACATGCAAGATACCGGTGATGACCTGAATGCGGTCGCCCGGCAATCCGATGATCCGCTTTATATAATCGGTCTTGTTGTCGCGCGGCAGCTTGAAGACGGCGACATCGCCGCGCTCCGGCTGGCTTTCGAAGATCCGGCCTTTGAAAATCGGTGGGCTGAACGGCAGCGAGTGCTTGCTGTACCCGTAGGAAAATTTGGAAACGAACAGATAGTCCCCGACCAACAATGTCGGGATCATCGACCCGGACGGAATGTTGAAGGGTTCGAACGCGAAGGTTCGGACGATAACGGCAAAAAGGATCGCATAAACAACGGTCTTCAGCGTTTCCAGCACGCCGCCGGAATCCGATTCCGCCTTAGCCTCAGCGCCAGAGCCACTCCTGGGAATTTTTGACGCCATTTAATGCCTTTGCGGGGAACCGTCGGGCGGCTTTATGGTCGCCCGGACTCAGTCCTGTCAAGGGGGGTGTCGATGCCGGCCCGCCAGGAGGTCATCACAATGGCATCACGCCGGGACGGCGAAAATGATCACGACGGCATTCGCCAGCCCCGACTCGTCGCTCAAGGAAAGCTCTACCTGGGCACGCATCCCGTCCGGGGTCAACGCCTGCATGCGCGCCAGCGCGCCGCCGCTCAGCTGCATCGTGGGCTTGCCGGACCGCAGATGCACGACTTCCATATCGCGCCAGAAAACGCCTCTTCGGAATCCGGTACCCAGCGCCTTCGAGCAGGCTTCCTTGGCAGCGAACATTTGCGCGTAACGGCCATCGCGGTTGAACGGACGGCGCTCGGCGCGGGCCTGTTCCTGCTCGGTATAAAGGCGATTTTCGAATCGGCCGGGAAAGCGTTTCAGCGTTTCCGCCACGCGGCCGATATCGCACAAATCGGTGCCGAGACCGAGGATCATGCGCTGCGCGCGCCTTCGGCATCGGCCCGCGCCTTGTCCATCAGCGACCGCATGCGCCGAATCGCGCTGTCGAGACCGCTGAAAATCGCCTCGCCGATCAGGAAGTGCCCGATATTCAACTCGACGACCGAGGTAATCGCGGCAACCGGCGCCACATTATCGAAGGTCAATCCATGACCAGCATGGCATTCCAGACCAATTGTCTCCGCATGCGCGGCAGCGGCTTCGATCCGTGCGAACTCCGTATCTTGTTCAACGCCCTCGAGTTCCGCGTAGCGGCCTGTATGCAATTCGACGACCGGCGCGCCCAGCGAAACCGCCGCGTCGAGCTGGATCGGGTCCGGCTCGATGAACAGGGACACCCGGATACCGGCGTCGGCGAGCTGGCGGATAAAGGGCTTTAGATGGTTGTGCCCGCCAATCGCGTCCAAGCCGCCTTCCGTCGTCTGCTCTTCCCGTTTTTCGGGCACAATGCAGGCCGCGTGCGGCTTGTGCTTCAGCGCAATGTCCAACATCTCCGCCGTGGCGGCCATTTCAAAGTTCAGCGGCTTGTCCACTTCGCTGTTGATGCGCTGGATATCCTCGTCACGGATGTGCCGGCGATCTTCGCGCAAATGCGCCGTAATCCCATCGGCACCAGCCGCAGCCGCCAGTTTTGCGGCCCGCACAGGGTCCGGATAGACGCCACCGCGGGCGTTCCGGATCGTCGCCACATGGTCGATATTCACGCCAAGGCGGAGTTTAGGTTTCATGGTTCGCAACCCTCAGTGATTTCGCGCCAACACGGGCGGCACGCCTATTCTGATATATGTCGAGTACCCGCTTCAAGAGCAGGAATGCCACGATCCAAACAACGGTGGCGGTGACGGCACCACCAGCCAGCATCGGCGCCATAATCGGCCAGACCTCGGCAACAAGAAACCGCACGTCAAATCGGAGGATCCCGTCGACCACATCCGGCAACAGGCCGCCGACCCTTTGCTCCGAAGACGTTGCCGAGTGGGAGCCGGCGCCGAGCCATATTCCAAGCTTATAGGTCCAAACCCAGATAAGCGGGAAGGTCCACGGGTTGCCCAGTACCGTGCCGATCAGTGCCGCGACCATGTTTCCCCGGATCAGCCAAGCAACCACCATGCCCAGCACGACGTGAAGTCCGATCAGCGGCGTAAAGGAAACCGCCGCTCCGCACGCGAACCCTGCGGCAATACCGTAAGGCGTGCCGGGCAACCGAATAACGCGATAGACCGTATACCGCCAAAGCCGCCGCCACCCCATCTCCGGCCACAACCATCCCATGAGCCGCCGGCCAGGGGCCAGTTTTTCACGCCGTTTGAACATTATACCAAGGAGTGATGATAGCGACCCATAGAGACAGCTTAGCGCGGTTTTCGGCAAGGAGCGTGCGGCGCGGCGATGCGGGGCATCGAAAGCCGCGCGCGACGCTGTCCGAAAGCCGCGCTAAGCTGCCGTTCCGGTCGCGTCTGCGGCCCGTCGGAGGGCGTCGGAACGGCTTGACGATGCCCCGCATCGCCGGCGCCGTCCCTCCTACCCGACGGACCGCAGATGCGATCTCTAGGGGTCACTATCATCACTCCTTGGTATTAGCCTCGTGCGCGTTCAACCGAGCCGACCGCCGGATCCGCGCGCAATTCCGCGATGATATTCGTCAGATGCTTGACGTCGCTCACCTCGATGTCGATCTGCATTTCGAAGAATTCTTCCGCACGGTCGTTTATCTTCAAGTTCGAGATGTTGCCATTATTGCGGCCGATGACCGATGTGAGTGCCGCCAGGCTGCCCGGCCTGTTCGCCAGAATAACAATGAGCCGGCCGACATGGTTTGCCGTCCCTTCCGCGCTATCGTCCCACTGAACACCGACCCATTGCTCCGGCATCTCGACAAAATTTTCCAGCGTCTCGCAATCTTTCGTATGGACCGTCAAACCCTTACCCGTAGATACGATTCCGACGATTTGCTCCCCGGGAAGCGGGTGGCAACAAGCGGCGAGATGGACAGCCATCCCCGGGATCAGGCCGCGGATCGGCACGGCAAATTCCTCCGGCGCTGCCTTCCCGTTGCCGTTACTGGTGGCGGGCCGCTTACGGCCGCGTTTGGCCGAGGGATAGGTGACGTCGAATACCTCCTGCCCGGTCAGCTGTCCCTGCCCCACCATTGCGAACAGATCGTCCAAGGTACGGCAGGAAAAGCTGACCAGTACGCTCTTCAGCGTCCTGGTCACGACCTTACGCCCTTCGCGGCGGAAGGCCTTCTCGACAATTTCACGGCCGAGCCGGATATACTGCTCGCGCGTTTGGGATCTTACGAACCGCCGTATGCAGGCGCGAGCCTTGCCGGTAACGACGAAGCCATCCCACATCGGCGACGGTGTCTGAACCTTGGATGTCTGAATTTCCACCTGATCGCCATTTTTTAGCTCGGTCCGTAGCGGGACGGCGTGCCCGTTGATTTTCGCACTCACACACCTGTCGCCAACCTCGGTATGTACGGCATAGGCGAAATCGACCGGCGTCGCGCCACGCGGCAGTTCCATCAGGTCCCCCTTCGGCGAGAAGCAGAAAACCTGATCGGAAAACATCTCAAGTTTTGTGTGTTCGAGAAACTCTTCCGGCGCTTCGGCATGATCAAGAATTTCGAGCAACTCTCGCAGCCAGCGATACTGTCGGCCATCGGTCGTCCTGTTCTGCTTGAACTGCCAATGTGCGGCGACCCCAAGCTCCGCAACCTGATGCATCTCCTCGGTCCGGATTTGTATTTCGATGCGCTGGTTCTCCGGGCCGTAGACACTGGTATGCAGAGACCGGTAGTCGTTCGGTTTCGGAATGGAAACATAATCCTTGAACCGGCCGGGGACGACGCGGTAGTGGCCATGGATGGCGCCCAGCGCCTGATAACAGTCCTCGACCCGTTCGACGATCACCCGGAACGCCATGATGTCGGAAAGCTGTTCAAAGCCGATATTCTTGCGCTGCATCTTGCGCCAGATCGAATAGGGCGACTTTTCTCGGCCGAACACATCGGCCTCCACGCCATTCTTCGCCAACGTCTGCGTCAGTTCGGAGGTCACCCGGCCAACAATATCGCCTCCGCTTTCGCGCAAAAAGGTAAGGCGCCGTTCAATGGAGTCCCGCGCATCGGGGTTAAGTTCCATAAACGCGCGGTCTTCCAATTCGTCCTTCCAGTCGCGAATGCCGATCCGCTCCGCCAGCGGCGCATAGATATCCATCGTTTCCAGGGCAATACGCGAACGCTTCTTCTCGTTGCGCACGAATTGCAGCGTGCGCATGTTGTGCAGGCGGTCGGCCTGCTTGACGAGTAGAACGCGAATATCCTGCGACATCGCCAGCAGAAGCTTGCGGAAATTTTCCGCCTGCTTGGCGCGGTCGGACAGGGTCTCGATCTGGCTGAGTTTGGTGACGCCATCCACGAGCCGAGCGACATCGTCGCCAAACAAGCCCTGTATATCCTCCATCGTCGCCAGCGTATCCTCGACGGTATCGTGCAGCAGGCCGGTAATAATGGAATCGCAGTCGAGCTTCTTGTCCGACAGAATGCCGGCTACTTCGACAGGATGGGAAAAATAGGGGTCGCCGGATTCGCGTTTCTGCGTGCCGTGCGCTTTCATCGAAAAAACATAGGCGCGATTGAGGGCATCCTCATCCGCGCCCGGATCGTAGCTCTTAACGCGTTCTACAAGCTCATATTGCCGCATCATGCGGCGTTACTCCATGACGCGAAGCAGAGGCCCGCCCCGCAGGTTAATATTCTTCTTTGTTAGTGTCTTGAGGTGCTTCGATAGGTTGCGGCGCGTCGCTCCCGATGATATCGGCATCTCCCGCCATCGCGGCGCCGGCCATTAACTCGATGGGGTCTTCTTCCTCAGGTTCGTCAATCTCAACATGCTTTTGCATGCTGCGAACGACGTTATTTTCCAGCTCTTCGAGCTCGATCGTCTCGTCTGCAATTTCGCGCAGCGCAACAACCGGATTCTTGTCGTTGTCCCGGTCTATCGAAAGCGGCGCACCGGCGGAAATAGTGCGGCTTCGTTGTGCAGCAAGAACAACCAACTCAAAACGATTTGGAATCTTGAGAACGCAATCTTCTACGGTTACACGGGCCATCGGAAAATTTCTCCATTTTCGCCGAACGCATGCGGGCGGCGGAATATAGGCGCGGGAACTGGGCAATTCAAGAAAATTGCCGCAACCACGCGCTTTTGGCGATCAACGCCCGGTTTTACGCCAAATATAAACCCGTACAGCCTCTTGTCGGGCTAGTCCGATCATTATAAATACTTTATTATACTGGCGAATTGTCGCCCGTGACTGAAAAATTCACAGTTCGGCTGGGGATAATTAATTTCTGTTGTTTTCAAGGTAATTCGGAATGACTTTCAAATTCTATAAAGATGAAAAAACAGCATTATTTATCGACGGGGCTAATCTTTACGCGGCGGCGCGAGCGCTTGGTTTCGATATCAACTACAAGCGCCTCTTAAGCATCTTTGGCGAAAATACGCGTGTCATTCGCGCGTTTTACTACACGGCGCTCATTGAAGATCAGGAGTATTCGCCGATCCGGCCGCTTGTCGACTGGCTCGACTACAACGGCTACACGATGGTGACGAAGCCGACGAAGGAATTCACCGACAATTACGGGCGCCGCAAGATCAAAGGCAATATGGACATCGAACTCGCAATCGATGTCATGGAAATGGCTGGGATCCTAGACCATGTTGTGCTGTTCTCCGGAGATGGCGATTTCCGCCGCCTGGTTGAGGCCATTCAAAGAAAAGGCGTGCGTGTCACTGTCGTCAGCACAGTGAAATCTTCACCGCCGATGGTCGCCGACGAACTGCGGCGCCAAGCCGACCATTTCGTCGAACTCATGGATCTTACGAGCGAAATCGCCCGAAAACATGTTCGCAAGGAAAACGAAGTGGACGACCTTCCGGACGATCAACCGGACGAGCTTAATGACGATGACTACGACGATGATGAGTACGACGACCCCATCGTCACGACAGCCTGACGCTAACGTTTCCAACGCGAACGAGCAGCACGCATGAGCGAGACGTCCCCCGGGAGGGATTGCCCGCTTTGTCCCAGGCTCGTCTCCTTCAGGGAAGAAAACCGGGCCAACTGGCCAGACTGGCACAATGCACCCGTCGAAAGTTTCGGCTCGACGGACGCCGCTCTTCTGGTGGTCGGACTCGCACCGGGATTGCGTGGTGCCAACCGCACCAGCCGCCCCTTCACCGGCGATTATGCGGGCCAACTCCTATACCCAACCCTAAAGCGGTTCGGATTCGCGGAAGGACGCTATGGCGAGTCTCCGGACGACGAACTGTCGCTTGTCGATTGCCGGGTGACGAACGCCGTTCGCTGCGTGCCGCCGCAAAACAAGCCGGTTGGTGCGGAAATCAATACCTGCCGCCCCTTCCTGAACGCGGAAATCGACAGCATGAAGAATTTGCGCGTTATCCTGGCGCTGGGCACCATCTCCCATGCGTCTCTACTGCGCGCACGGGGCCTCAAGCAGAAAGACTGGCGCTTCGGCCACAACGTATTTCATGAATTGCCCGACGGCCTTGTTCTCGCCGATAGCTACCACTGCTCGCGCTACAACACGAACACCGGCCGGCTGACGGAAGCGATGTTTCACGATGTATTTGCGGAGATTGCTAGTCGCGTTCGCGCATGACACGCGCCTTCTGCCGCTGCCAGTCCCGATCTTTCGTCGTCTGCCGTTTATCCACCTGCCGCTTGCCGCGCGCCAATCCGAGCATCACCTTTGCGATACCTCGGTCGTTGAAATAGATCGACATCGGCACGATCGTGACGCCTTGCCGGTTCGCCGCGCCCGTCAGTTTCTGAATTTCTCGTTTATGGAGCAGTAGTTTGCGGGGACGCCGTGCCTCATGATTAGCAAACTGCGCGCTGTTATTGTATTCGGGAATATAGCAGTTGTTGAGCCAGAGATCGCCTTCGCGTGGCCCCGCCCAAGCCTCCGACAGACTGGCCTGGCCCTGACGCAGGGATTTGACCTCGGTCCCCTGTAAGACGATCCCGGCTTCTATCTTCTCATCAATAAAGTAGTCGTATCGCGCCCGCCGATTCTGGGCGACGGTCCCGCTTTCCGACGACTTGCGAGCCATTGCTTCAGTTGAGCAATCCGGCCGAAACCATCGCGTCCCGTACGGCCGTTTTGCTGCTTTCCGCAATCGGCGCCAAGGGCGGCCGGCATTCAGGCGAACTCCTGCCAAGCAGGCTTGCCGCATATTTGACCGGTCCCGGACTCGACTCGCAGAACAATGCTTCATGCAGCGGCCCAAGACGATCGCGCGCCGAGCTGAATGTGTCTAGATCCCGATCCTGCCAGGCGGTGTGCAATGTCGCACAGAGTTTCGGGGCCACATTGGCGGTCACTGAAATGCAGCCATCACCGCCCTGTCCCAGAAAAGCACCGATCGTCGCGTCCTCGCCGGACAGCTGACAAAATTCCTCGCTGATCGCGAGACGCGAAGCAAGCGGCCGCGCCAGATCACATGTCGCGTCCTTCACGCCGACAATGTTCGGCAGTTTGGCCAACCGCGCCATGGTTTCGACAGACATGTCCACCACGGACCGGCCGGGAATGTTGTAGATAATGACCGGCAGGTCGACCGCATCCACGATCATCTTGTAATGCATGTACAAGCCTTCCTGGGTCGGCTTGTTATAGTACGGCGTCACGACAAGCGCCGCATCCGCTCCGGCATCTTTGGCATGTTGAGTCAATTCGATCGCTTCTGCGGTCGAGTTCGAACCAGTCCCGGCGATAATCGGCACCCGACCTTTCGTTGCCTCGATGCAAAGCTCAACGACACGTTTGTGTTCCTTATGATCAAGCGTCGGCGACTCGCCCGTCGTCCCGGTCGGGACAAGCCCGTGCGTCCCCTCATTGATCTGCCAGTCTACAAAGGATTGAAATCCGTCTTCATCGATTGCCCCATTCTCCATTGGCGTAATCAACGCAACGAGTGATCCCTTAAACATGTCGTTTCTCCCTGCCGCCACCGCGACGTCGACTAAAAATTAACCTTCCCGGGTTAAGCCAACAATAGGCACACAATGGTTTGATGTGCTCGTTATTGGCCCCATTTCGAGAATCGCATAGAATCCTACCCAGGAAATGCAGTATTTTTCTCAGAAATACAAGGCTTTGGTAAAGTCGGCGCTGTTGTTTTGCGCCGTCATTGCGGCTTTGATCTCGAATTCGCCGTCGGCGGCCCTCGGCGATACACTGACAAAAACAGATGCGGCGCACTACCGGGCTGCGTTCAAGGCGGCACATTCCGGTAAATGGAGCGAGGCAGAACGGAGAGCCGCGCGGGCCAAGAATCCCCTTCCCGCCAAGGCGTTGGCTTGGCTTCGCTACAAGACAGTTAACTCCGGCGCGGATTTTACTGCCATCGACAGGTTTCTGCGCGCCAACGCTGCCTGGCCGCACCAGTTCGATCTGCGCCGTAACGCCGAACTAACGATGCGCAACGTCTTATCCGATGATGCCGCTATTGCCTGGTTCGAAAAGAATCCACCCCTAACGACCGCAGGTTCTGCGCGTTACGCCAGCGCCCTGATCGCCAAGGGACGTAAAGCCGAAGCAATCGCCTTTGTGCGAGAGACGTGGCGGGAACTTCGCATGAACCGGGCGGAGGAGCGCAACTTCAGACGACAATTCCGTAAGCTGCTGCGCACCGAGGATAACATTGCCCGTCTCGACAGGTTGATCTGGGATCAGCAGGTCTCTTCCGCCCGCCGGCAAATGCGTCGGGTCGGCCGCGATCATCAGCACCTTGCGCTGGCGCGTCTCGCGCTCATGCGCCGTACCGGCGGCGTCGACGGCGCGATTGCCCGCGTGCCCGAATCGCTGCGCGATCATCCGGGCCTCGTCTATGAGCGGCTGCGCTGGCGGCGGCGTAAGGGGTTTTCGGACAGCGCCGTCGAGTTGCTGCTCAACCCTCCGGCGCAGTTAGAAAGGCCCGGCAAATGGTGGCTCGAGCGCGCCATTCTAGCGCGCCGCGCCTTGCGCGACGGCGATATCACGCAAGCCTACCGGCTCGTCAACGATCACCGGCAGACAGACGGCGCGCCCCATGCCGAAGCCGAATGGCTCGCCGGCTGGATCGCCCTCAGGTTCCTTGGCGATTACGATGTCGCGCAGCAGCACTTCAAAAGACTCTACGGCAAGGTTCAGTACCCGGTCAGCCGTGCCCGCGGTGCTTACTGGACGGGACGGGCAATCGAAGCGAACATCGCCGATGTCGAGAACCGCAGCGCCAAGGCGGCGATTTGGTATCGAAACGCAGCGCAATATGCCACCACCTTCTATGGTCAGCTCGCGATAGACCGGCTGCGGCAGAACCGAGTCAAGGCGCCGCCACAGGAGCCGACGCCGAGCCCGGCGGAAACGCGCGCGTTTGAGAAGCGGGAGATGGTTCGCCTGGTTCGGATTTTGGCCACGCTTGGCGAGGACAAACTGCTGGGCGATTTCATCTCGGGCCTTTCGAAGGCTGCCGAGAGCCCAGCCGAATGGGCGTTGATTGCGAGGCTCGCTGTCGAGTCCGGCCGGAACGATCTCGCGATCAAGGTCGCCAAGGCTGCCATCCGAAACGGCATCGCGCTGACTGAGGCCGGATATCCAAAGCTAACCGTAAACAAAAATTTCTCTGTCGGCCCTGCCCTCGTCCATGCCGTCATTCGGCAAGAAAGCCTCTTCAATCCAAGGGCAATCAGCAGTGCCGGGGCCCGCGGCCTGATGCAGCTGATGCCTGCCACAGCGAAGCTCGTGGCCCGGCAGTTGAAGCTCCGGCACACGAAGCAGCGCCTTATCAGCGATCCACTCCACAATCTGAGCCTGGGAAGTGCGTATCTGCGCCAATTGCACGACTACTATGACAGTTCGCTGATCTTAACGCTCGCCGCCTATAACGCAGGGCCGGGCAATGTGAACCGCTGGCTGCGCATGAACGGCGATCCGCGAGACTTCTCGACACTGGAAGCGATCGATTGGATCGAAGCTATTCCTATTCCCGAGACGCGGAACTACGTTCAGCGGGTGCTGGAAAACCTGACCATCTACGGCTATCGCTTCGAGGATAGCTTTTTGCCAAGCATGATCATTGACGCGATGATCGGTTCCGATACGGTCGATTACCCATAGCAAATCCATAAAGGACAGTATTCATGGCAGGGCAGGACGTTTTGGAGAATGTGGGCGCATGCGTCTTCGATGCCTACGGTACGCTATTCGATGTTCACTCCGCTGCGGCCCAGTGCCGTGACGACCTGGGCGACCAAGCCGATGCGCTGTCGGCTCTATGGCGGCAAAAACAGCTGGAATACACGTGGTTGCGGTCTCTCATGGGGGCGCACACGGATTTCTGGCATATTACCGGCGACGCACTGGACTACGCCATGGCCGCAACGGGCTTGAGCGGCGATGCGCTGCGCGAAAAGCTTATGTCGCTTTACCTCACCCTCGACGCCTATCCGGAAGTGCCCGCCGTGCTTGCGGCGCTCAGGGAGGCGGGGATGAAAACTGCGATCCTGTCAAACGGGTTGCCGATGATGCTGGATGCCGCCGTCTCCAACGCCGGTATCGCGGAATTGCTCGACGCAGTCCTGTCCATCGAGGATGTCGGTGTCTTCAAAGTATCGCCGAAGACCTATCAGCTTGCCGTGGACCGTCTCGGCCTTGAGGCCGGGCGGATCTGTTTCATGTCATCCAACGCCTGGGATGCCGCCGGCGCGGCTCATTTCGGGTTCCAGGTCGCCTGGGTCAACCGTTTCGGACAACCGCGCGAACGTCTGCCCGGCACACCAAAGGCGGAAATTACGTCGCTCGAGCCATTGCCCGCGTTGGTCTGCGGCTGAACACTGAAAGGCATGCGGGCCGGGACGAAGCGAATGAGCACAAATGCCTGAGTTTCGCGAACAGCACTACACGGCTCAGGACGGCCTATCGCTTTACTACCGGGAATACGGAGACCGCGACGCACCGGAAACGCCGGTGCTGTGCCTCGGCGGCCTGACACGGAACTCAAAGGATTTTCACAGCGTCGCGATGCGCCTGCATACAGGACGGCGGGTGATCTGCCCGGACTATCGCGGTCGCGGCCGATCGGCGTATGACCCCAATCCGCAACATTATCAGCCTGCGACCTATCTGAACGATATTCGCCATCTTTTCGCTGCCGCGAATGTCGGGCCCGCAATCATTATTGGCACCTCATTGGGTGGCCTTCTCGCAATGGCCATGGGCGCCGCAATGCCAAGCATGTTGGCCGGCGTCGTATTGAACGATGTTGGGCCAGATATTGGCGGCGACGGTTTGAGCCGGATTCTCGATTATGTCGGCGTGGACCGCCCGCACTCCGACTGGGATAGCGCCGTACAAGATTTGCGGCGTATGTTTCCGCATCTGTCGCTTGATACCGAGGAAGCGTGGCTCGAAGCGGCGCAAGCCACCTGGCGCGAAGGCGCGGACGGCATGCTGCATTTCGACTGGGACGTGAAACTTGTCGACATGTTGCGCGACGGGCCGCCTGTTCCGGATCTTTGGCCCCTGTTCCATAGCCTTGGCAATATCCCGATACTGGCAATCCGCGGTGCGCTGTCCGATGTCCTGACGGCCGCGACGTTTGACAAAATGGCGATGGCGCGCGCCGACTTGGTGCAAATCACCGTCCCCGGAGCAGGGCACGTCCCGACGTTGAGCGAACCCTCGGTTCGAGAACCGATCGACACCTTCATCGCGGGACTTTCCCACCAGAAAAACGAGAGGTAGCACCATGCCTTTGGGCGCATTCCTACCAACCCGCGCGTTTTCCAAAGACCCGCGTGCAATCCGCGATTGGGCGATGGCCGTCGAGGAACTCGGCTACGACTATATAGACGTGCCCGATCATGTGCTCGGTGTCGACCGGCAGAGCCGGCCCGATTTCGAAGGCCCTTATGATATTTCGGATGCCTTTCATGAGACCTTCGTAACGCTCGGCTATCTGGCTGCCATTACCGAACGGGTTCGGCTGCGCAGTGCGGTTCTGATTTTGCCGCAACGGCAGACCGCGCTTGTCGCCAAACAAGCAGCCGAAGTCGACGTTCTTTCCGGCGGCCGGTTCGACCTTGGGGTCGGGGTCGGGTGGAATTCGGTAGAATACGAAGCGCTAAATGAGGATTGGAAAACCAGAGGCTCGCACCAAACCGAACAGCTCGAAGCCATGCAACGCCTTTGGACAAATGACGTTGTTAACTACAATGGAAAATTTCATAACTTCAATGGAATAGGATTGAATCCTCGACCAATACAACAACCTATCCCGATCTGGTTTGGCGGCTCGGCGGACGCAACTTTGCGACGGGCAGTGCGCTACGGCGCTGGCTGGATTCCACTGGGCAAGCCGGATGTGGACGCCGTCTCACGCCTCACCGCCTTATGCGGCTATCTTGAGGCAGCGGGCCGGGACCCCGACGGTTTCGGCATTGAATGCTGGATCAGAACCACGCGGCGCGATCCCGATTCCTGGGCCCGTGCCGCTAATGCCTGGCGCGACATCGGCGCCACGGATGTGACGCTTTATACCTCGGGTACGGATATCGAAACTGTCGCCGATCAGATCGACGCGTTGCGCGCCTTCAAGGAACGCAGTGAAAATTACTGAGCGACGACGCTTTCTTCATCTCCACCGGCGACCACGAGACTTGGTTTCGCAGCGAAGAGGTCCGGCCTCTGCCGGTCCTGCTCCACGTTACGGCACATGCCATGCACGAACGCGCCCGCCTCGACCGCCAGACTTTCATGCACGATGTCGCCGGTTACTTTGGCGGATTTGCCCAGTTGAACCGATCGCGCATTGATTTGCCCGTTGACCGTTCCATCTACTCGGACCGTATCTCCGGTGATCGCCCCATTAACCACGGCCGCAGCGCCCACGGTCACAAGCTGGGATTTTACATCGCCGTCAATCACACCCTCGATTTGGATATCGCCTTCGGTCTCAAGATTGCCAGTAATATGAAGGTTCTTACTGAGAATTGATGGCGGGTAGTTTTTTTCTTTTATTTCCAAATTACTGCCAGCGTTTTCTCGCTTACTCTTTGAAAACATGTTTCCCTGCCTGAATAAATTTTATCGGGTCCATAGCGATGTTGCCGTATAAAATTTCGTAATGCAAATGCGGTCCTGTGCTCCGCCCACTGCTGCCCAAAAGGCCAATCTTATCGCGGTGCCGGACTTCTTGACCTTTCTTGACCAAGATCTTGTGCAAGTGTCCGTACCGTGTACGGATGCCAAATCCATGATCGATTTCGATCATGCGCCCGTAGCGTCCCTTATAGCCGGCTTTCGTTACAATGCCGGGCGCGGACGCATATACCTTCGTCTTCCTGCGACTTGACAGGTCGACACCGGAGTGGATCGCCCATTTCTTGGAAATCGGATCCCGACGCTTCCCGAACCGGCTGGCTACGCGGTAAGTGTCGACCGGGGAAACCAGCGGCACGGCCTGCAACGCGACCCGAAGCGTTTCGAGGCGGGTCAGCCGGCTATCCAAGCCATGTACCGCACCGGCAAGGCTGTCGTTCGCCACACCCCCGGCCAATGCGACAAAAGGCCCGCCTTGCCCCAACTCCTCAGGGGTGCCGACTTTCGTCAGTAATTTATTAACGTTCAGTCCGGTCATACCGATGATCCGCTCGGCATCCTCGATATCGCCAACAGTCAGCGTACTCAGGTTCGCAATAACCCGGGATCTTGCCTGATGAATTTTGGTAAGTCGGTCGAGCAACACGGCAACTCTTTCGCTCAAGGACTCTTTCGCCGGGTTGTGCGGTTCGGGGTCACCTGTCTCTTCCCCCAGATGCAACGCGAAACGCCGCAGGTCGGCCTCCAGTTGGTTCGCACGATCCTCTTCCGCGCGCAGGGACCCTTGCAACGCAGCCGTCTGCACTTCGAGGTCCGCCCGCTCGCTGGACACGCGATCGTAATCTCCCTGCGCCACGGCGAGGTCGGCCCGCAATTCGGCCGTCTTCGTTGCCAGTTCGGCTTCGCGCGACGCGGCTTCTTCCAGGAGCCGTTCCAAGTTCGACTGCCCCTCAGCAAACCGGTCGCGCACCGCTTCGACACGCACCATCTCGTTCCGGGTGCTTTTCAAGGCTCCGGCCAATTCCGCAACTTTTGTCTCAAGACCACCGACAGAGCCACGTGAAGATTGCAGTTTTCCCTGCAACACCCAGACTTGTTTCTTGAGATTGGCGCGGGCTTGATAGACCTTTTTGCGCTCCGCAACAGCGGTGATCAGATCATGCTGAATCGAGTTGAGCGACGCGGCAAGCACATCGTCCAGATCGGTCATCTCGCGCAATTCTACATCGAGTTGCCGCAAATGCTGCCGCATCGCATCGCGCGACTCGGTGATTGCCGCAAGCCGCTTGCTTGCATTGGCGTCGGGCGACCCGTCGATACTGTCATCGCGCTCCAGCGCATCCGCGCGGGCAAACCGCCCGATCAGTTCAGCCTGATTCTGTTTCAGCTTACTGGTGACTTCCGCGACCTTGCGCTGATAGATCGCAATCTCTTCCAACAGATCTTTATAGGCAACGCGGGCGTCCTTCAAACGCGCATCGCCTATGGCGATTCGGTCATATTCGAGCCACGACACAACCGTCGCCGCGGAGGCCCACAGCAGGAACGCCGCTGCAACGGAAACCAGACCGATTTGCAGCGGCCGCGTCAGCCGAAGAAAGCGAACCTGCCCACCTGATCGTAGCAGCAGTTCCCGCTCCCGGAAGGCGTGCGCCAGAATCCGTGCGGCTCTTGATTGCGATCGATCCGACGCTGATTTCTGTTCCGGCACGCTTCTGATAGCCCCTTATCCCCTGGTAACGGGACTATATCAGAACTGCGCGGAAACCGGAGTCGGAATCGCTATATTTTTGTCTTTTCGACTGAGAAATCAACGAACGGGATTTTCGGGGCCCCGCCCTCGATACGCATCGATGAAGGCTGCCGCCGCTTTCGCGTCAAAGCGGTCTAGCCGCAGGGTACGGCGCCATGCCGTAAATATCAGTTTCTCCCCCAGACCAGCTCGTTTTACCGCGACGATACCGCTCCACGGCCCGTTGAACAGCCCTGTCCAATCCCGAAGCGTTTCAAGCACTTCGGCGCCGGGTGCATCGTAATGAAAAACAATCATCCCGTGCTCGAGAGAGTGAACCAGGTTGCTGCGCCCCTTAGCGGTTTCATAGAATCCGGGATCGACCCATGTCGGGAAATGCGAACCGGAGGTCGGTGGATTCGTACCGTAGCTGATCCGCGTTCCCGGCGGCACATGGTTACGGCCTTCGTTGTTGTGCGTTTTCACCTTTGTCAGCGTTGCGCGTCCCTCCTCAGCAAGGGCGGCGAAGGCGCTGGCTTGCTCTTGGCCGCTGAAAAAGCCGTATACCGCGCCGGCGAGGGCCAGAACGGCGAGCCCATAGATGACGTATTTCGTCGGAAAGCCACCACGCTTCGATGTTTTAACTTCAGAGGAAGACGCGGATTTTTTTCGTTTTCTTTTCGGTTTTGCCATAACGGTGCCCTGTTCAATATCCGGCTTGACTCTTGCCGTTGTAAAAATCGGGTCATCCGTAATGCATCACATCCACGAACCGCAAGATACGACCGCTCTCATGGCGTTCAATATCCCGTGTGGTCGCGCGATACGGGCCGGTAGCACCTAGTGGAGGGTAACGTCCGTCGGTATCGGCAGCTGGCCTTCGCGCTGGCGGCGTTCATTGAAAATTTCTCCGACCAGCGAAAGTACCGCCTTCTCGGCATCCTCGATACCATGCTTCTCGCAATGAAGAATGCAAGCGGCCAGCAACGAACCGTAGCAGATGGTATCCAGATCCTTCATTGATTCCGCGTCGGCGATCAGTTTTCGGGCCACGTCCCCGAACCCCTCGACCACGGTATCCAGAAAGTTGAACTCGGTTTCCGATTCAAGCATCGCAAATTGCACCGATCCCCAAGGCGACCGGGTCCCTTTTATGAGGTAGCGCGAATTCTTGCGGAAATTCGGAAAAAATTCTTTAACCGATGTGCGACGATAACACGAAAATCTGCGCCCGTGAAGGCGAGATGGTTAACTCTTGCCGGGAACCGGGACCCTGGTTTCGTGGAGATGAAGCCAGACAAAGTGATCTTTACCTTCAGCACATTGCAGTAACACACTGGATAAAGGGGCATTTATCGGCGGATGAGAGTTCTTCGCCCCGTGTTGTAATTCGGTATAGGTCGCCATGACGAACCGCCCATCGCCGAAAATACGGTGGATCACCAATTCCCTGATTTCGATCTCGAAAGCCGAATTCGTTCCGTGACCGCTTCGAATTGGATCCAGCAATTCGTCTCGTGTCAGGATGCGGCCTGCCGGTTGCACATTTACGAACTCGGGGTCCAGCCGAGCGGAAAACCCGGCGTCGAAACCTTCAGTCGTATTGGGTTCGGTGCCTTGGAACCACGCCGAAATGAAACGATGAAGCGCTTCGACTTCGGCGAGAACCGCATCGTGAATGTCGCTCATATTCAATTCCCCAACCTGCGCATCACCATCGTCGTCACCGCGCGTTTCAAGGCACGGAACGCCAGCGAGGGGGCCATCATCGTGCGCCGCACCGGATCGGTCACCTCGATCGTGCGCTTGCCCAGCGCCGAAAGCCCCCGCCGTGCGACCGTGTCGGCATCGATCATGTATGGCATCGCGGAATCCGCCAGGTTCGCCCGGTTGAAGAATTCGGTGCGTGTCGCGCCGGGACACAGGGCGAGCACGTCAACGAGCGAGTCCGCAAGCTCAGCCGAGAGCGCTTCCGCGAACAGCAGATCGAAGGACTTCGTTGCCGCGTACGTCCCGAAAAAGGGCAGCGCCTGAAATCCTGCAACGCTGGACAAGACGATGACGCCCGCCCGTTGACCGCTGACTTCCGCCCGCGTGATCATATTCGGCAGCAAAGACCGCGTCAGCACGACGGGTGCAACAACATTCACCTCGACCATCTCGCGCTCCAATGGGGCGGGATTCTCCACGAACACGCCGAATCGGCCAAGACCGGCATTGTTGATCAGTAAATCGACATTCGCGGCCTCCGCAGCGGCGATAACGCGTACACGCCCTTCCTGCTCCGCAAGGTCGGCGGCGATCGTTTCAACCTGTCGGCCATCGCGCGAAAGCGCGTCCTTAAGTTCGAGCAACCGGTCTTCGGCACGGCCCGTCAGCACCAGATTGGTCGAGGATGGCAGCAGTTCGGCAAAGGATCTGCCAATCCCACTTGTCGCCCCGGTAACCAGCGCGCAACTGTAAGCCATATTTATCCTCCTTGCGGCCGCGACTATACCGCGATTGTATAGCGCCGACTGAAAAGGAATTGATCATGCGGGCATGGCAACGAATGCTGAGCGGGCGGCGTCTGAACCTGCTCGACCCCTCGCCGCTCGATATCGAGATCGAGGATATTGCGCACGGGCTGTCGCGGGTAGCACGGTGGAACGGCCAGACATCCGGCGACTGGGCCTTCACGGTCGCACAGCATTCCGTCCTGGTAGAAACACTCGTCGGCCGGTTTCGCGAGACAGCGCCGGTGACGTGGCAGCTTGCCGCCTTGATCCATGACGCGGCCGAATATGTGATCGGCGATCTTATCTCGCCCTTCAAGGCGGCGGTCGGTCTCGACTACAAATCTTTCGAGATCGGACTGCAAAGCGCCATCCATATCCGCGCCGGTATCCCGGCAAAGCTTCCGGAAACGGCGCAAAAGCTGATCAAGCGCGCCGACCGGACATCGGCCTATCTGGAGGCAACTCAGCTCGCCGGATTCGAGGCCACTGAAGCGCGGAAGATATTCGGCAACCCGCGCGGGCTGGAGCGCCTACGCCTCAAACCCAAGCCACCCGCCGAAGCAAAGGCTGAATTTCTCGAGCGGTTCGAAGCATTGTCGCGCGCGCTTTAGCGCCGCTATGATGGCGGTTCTCTGGAAGGAAGCCGTTGTCATGTCCGAAATTGCGAAGCTGCCAGCCGCCGAGCTGGTAAATAGGTACCGCCGCAAGACACTCTCGCCGGTCGAAGTCACCAAGGCCGCGCTCGCGCGGATCGAGCAATGCAACGGCGCCGTCAACGCCTTTTGCGTCATCGATGCCGATCAGGCGCTCGCCGGTGCGGCCGCGTCGGAAGCGCGTTGGGTAAAAGGCGAGCCGTGCGGATTGGTCGACGGCGTTCCCACGACGATCAAGGATGTCGTCCTGACCAGGGGTTGGCCGACCTTGCGCGGCAGCCGCACCACCGACCCGGACCAGCCCTGGGAGGTCGATGCACCCTGCACGGCGCGTCTTCGCGAGCATGGCGCCGTACTGCTGGGCAAGACGACGACGCCGGAATTCGGCTGGAAGGGCGTCACGGACAACCTCGTGTCAGGGATCACCCGAAACCCCTGGAACACGGACCGCACGCCGGGCGGCAGCAGCGGCGGTGCCGCCGCCGCGGCGGCACTCGGGATGGGGGCACTGCATATCGGCACCGACGGCGGCGGATCGATCCGCATCCCGAGCGGATTTACCGGCGTCTTCGGGCACAAGCCGAGCTTTGGCCGCGTGCCGGCCTGGCCGGGCAGCGCTTTCGGTACCCTATCCCATGTCGGACCGCTGACCCGGACGGTGGGTGATGCGGCCCTGATGCTGAACGTCATCTCCGAACCGGATGCCCGCGACTGGACCGCCCTTCCCTACAGCGCGCGCGATTACCGCGTCGGGCTCGAAGATGGCGTAGCGGGGCTGCGCATCGCGTTCAGCCCGACGCTCGGCTATATCGACGTCGACCCGGAAATCGCTGCCCTCGTCCGGGCGGCAGCGAAGGTCATGCGCGATCTCGGTGCCACGGTGGAGGAAATCGATCCCGGCTTCAACGACCCGGCCGAAACGTTCCGGCGGCACTGGTTCGGTGCGGCTGGGAAAATGGTCGACGGCTTCCCGGCCGAAAAACAGGAACTGCTCGATCCCGGTCTGCGGGAAGTTGCAGCGATGGGGTCCACCCTTACCTTCAGCGAATTTCTGGACGCCGTGGAAGCGCGCAACCAGCTTGGCGAGACGATGTCGCAATTCCACGAGACCTACGACCTGCTGCTGACGCCGACGATGCCCATCCCGGCCTTCAAGGCAGGACAGGAGGTCCCCGATCCGGACAACCAGCCGCGTTGGACCGTCTGGACCCCGTTCACCTTCCCCTTCAACCTCACGCAGCAGCCTGTTTCATCGGCGCCGTGTGGCTTTACCAGCGACGGCCTGCCAGCGGGGATGCAAATCATTGGCCCCAAACACGCCGATGCCCTAGTGCTGCGCGCCGCCCGCGCCTACGAGTCCGCCTGCCCGTTCCGGATGCCGAACGAACCCAACGTGCAACATCAATGAGCGCATCCACCAAAATCGACTCGGCCATCCTTGATCAGTTGAAGGACATCGTCGGCCCCAAGGGATGGATCGAAAACGAAGACGACAAAGCCCCCTATCTGGTCGACTTTCGAACGCTCTATCAGGGGGCGACGCCGCTCGTGTTACGCCCGGCGAATACCGCCGAGGTGGCGACAATCGTTCGGCTTTGCGCCAATGCCGGGATCGGGATCGTTCCGCAAGGTGGCAATACGGGCTATTGCGGTGGCGCGACGCCGCATGAAGACGGCGGCGAAATCGTGCTGGCGCTTACCCGAATGAACAAGATCCGCAACGTCGATCCGCTCGACGACACGATTACGGTGGAAGCGGGGTGCGTGCTGGCGGACATTCAAAGCGCCGCGGAAGCCGTCGACCGGCTGTTCCCGCTCAGCCTCGCCGCGGAAGGCAGCTGCCAGATCGGCGGCAACCTCTCGACCAATGCCGGCGGCACGGCGGTGCTGCGCTACGGCAACGCGCGCAGTCTGGCGCTCGGGCTGGAAGTGGTCCTGCCCGACGGGCAGGTTTGGGACGGGCTGCGCCTGCTGCGCAAGAACAATACAGGCTACGACCTGAAACAGCTCTTTATCGGCGCGGAAGGCACGCTCGGCATCATTACGGCGGCAACCTTGAAGCTCTATCCGAGGCCGGTTGAGAATTGCACGGCGTTTGTCGCGCTATCCGATGCGGAGGCCGCCGTTAAACTGCTGGCGCGCGCGAAGGATGCCAGCGGCGATGGCACGACGACATTCGAATATATCCATCGCGCCTGTCTCGATCTCGTCTTCGCCCTCGACTCGGATTTGTCGGACCCGTTCGAGGACCGGCACGACCACTACGCCCTTATCGAGATGTCGTCGAACCAGGATGTGGCGGAAGAGGTGCTGGGCGAGGCCTTCGAAGCGGAAGAAGTACGCGACGCTGTCATCGCGTCGAGCGGCGCGCAAGCCGCGACCTTGTGGCGGCTGCGCGAATTGATCCCGGAAGCGCAGAATCATGCCGGCGGCGTTATCCGGCATGACGTGTCGGTTCCAGTGTCGCACGTCCCAGAATTCCTGCGAAAAGCGCGCCAAAGTGCCGAAACGACTATCGAAGGCGTACGTATCGCGCCGTTCGGCCATATCGGCGACGGCAATATCCACTTCAATTTGGTGCAGCCCACCGGCGGGGCGCGCGACGCCTTCCTCGCCCGGACTCATGACATCGAAGTAAAAATCCACGATATCGCAACGGAGTTGGAGGGCAGCTTCAGCGCCGAACATGGCATCGGTCAGCTGAAACGCGACGAGCTGATCCGCTACAAGCAGCCCGCCGAGCGAGAGATGATGTTACGCATCAAGGCGGCCTTCGATCCGAAAGGCCTCATGAATCCCGGCAAGGTCGTCTAATGGACATCCAGGGAACGACGGCAATCGTCACCGGTGCGGCATCGGGCCTCGGCCAGGCGACGGCGGCTATGCTGACCGATGCCGGAGCGAAGGTTGCCGCGCTCGATATCGCCTTTTCCGACGCAGAGATCACCGCCGACGTTCTAAAACATCCCTGCGACGTGACCAGCGAAGCCAGCGTCGAAGCCGCCTTGGCGGCGGCGCAATCGGCATTCGGTTCGGCCCGCATCCTGGTCAATTGCGCCGGCATCCTGGAAAGCCGCCGCGTATTGGGACGTGAGGGCGTCATGCCGCTGGATCATTTTCGTCACCTGATCGATGTCCACCTGATCGGCACCTTCAATGTGGCCCGGCTGTTTGCCGACTCCGCGCGGCAGTTGGAACCGCTTTCCGAAGACGGACACCGCGGCGTCATCGTCAACACCTCCTCCGTCGCGGGGCTGGAAGGTCAGATCGGCGCCGTGTCCTATTCGACGGCAAAAGCGGGCATTGCCGGCATGACGTTGCCTTTGGCGCGCGAGTTTGCCCGGGAAGGCATTCGTGTCGTGGCCATTGCGCCGGGATTGTTCGAAACGCCCATGGCGGCCGGCCTGCGCGATACGGCGCAGGAGCAGATCATGAGTGCTGTGCCTTTCCCGAAGCGGTTGGGCCAACCACGGGAATATGCGGCGCTTGTCCGCCATATTTGCGAAAATGATATGCTGAACGGGGAAGTAATCCGCCTCGACGCGGCGATCCGAATGCCTTGACGCGGGAGTAATGGACGATGGGTGATGTTTACGTAATCGGTGTCTCGATGACACCGTTCGGCCGCTTTCTCGACAAGTCCGTGAAGCAGCTGACGCGTGAATCCGTGACCGCCGCGCTGGCGGACTCGTCGCTGGAAAAGGAAGCTGTCGGCGCCGCCTACTTCGCCAATACGACGCAAGGCCTGATCGAAGGCCAGCATCTGGTGCCCGGCGAAATGGCGCTGCGGGACATGGGCTTCGAAGGCATTCCCATGATGAATGTGGAAAACGCCTGCGCCAGCGCATCCAGCGCCTTTCACAGCGCCTACCTCGCCGTCAAAGCCGAGATGGCCAACGTCACGCTCGCGGTCGGCGCGGACAAGATGTACGCCGAGGATAAACTGAAATCCTTCGCGATCTTCGATGGCGCCTGGGACGTGCACAATGTCGACGGCACGATTGCCGGCCTTGAAGCTTTGGGCGAAGGCGTGGAGCCGCCAGCCGGAACCGTCATGCCAAATGGTAAACGTAGCGTGTTTATGGATGTTTATGCCAGCTTTGCGAAGTTTCACATGAAGAATTTCGGGAGCACACAGCGACAGTTCGCAGCCGTCGCCGCAAAGAACCATCAGCACTCCACCCTGAATCCGCTATCGCAATATCAAGAGGCCTATTCGGTCGATGAGATCCTTGGTGCGCGGCTCATTTCCTGGCCACTGACCTTGCCGATGTGCTCCCCGATCAGCGACGGCGCCGCCGCCGCAATCCTGTGCAGCGAAGAATACCTTGCGACCCTGGACGATGCGGTCCGCGACCGGGCGGTCCGGATCGGCGCCTGCGAACTCGGCACCGGTACATCCCGCACCGCCGAGGAGATCGACAAACACATCACGCATCTGACCGCGAACCGCGCCTATGACCGCGCCGGCATCGGCCCCAATGACATCTCGCTGGCCGAAGTCCACGACGCAACGGCGTTCGGCGAAGTGACGCAAACCGAGAACCTCGGTTTCTGTGAATTCGGCAAGGGTGCGTGGCTTGCCGAACAGGGCGAAACCGCGTTGGGCGGACGCATTCCGATCAACCCGTCCGGTGGTCTCGAATCGAAGGGCCACCCCATCGGCGCGACGGGCCTCGGCCAGATCTACGAGCTTGCCACCCATTTGCGCGGCGAAGCGGGCCAACGCCAAGTGGAAGGCGCTCGTTTCGCGATTGCCGAGAATGGCGGCGGCATCTACGGCATCGAAGAATCTGTGTGTTGCGTCACTATTCTCGCCCGGGCCTGACGCTCGATTACGAAGTCTTCGGCGCCGCGTATTCCTCAATGAAAGCCGTGAATGCGGCTTCGAGCTTGTCTGGCTCCGCATAGTCGTCGAGATGCTCCAGGAGGACGACCAACAGATAATTGTTGCCCAACCCGTACTTCGCATTCAAAGCACGCAATCGCGCATAATACCAAGGAGCGATGAATCGCTTCGGCAGTGGAAAGCGCTTTTTCTTGGTCATGCCACCTCCGTCAAACCCATCAAAATCAATCGAGCCATGCCTGGAGCCGGTCCCGGACCGTCGCATCGGTGTGCAACCCCAACTTGGAGCGCCGCCACAATATGTCGTCTGGGGTTGTCGCCCACTCCTGTTGTGTCAGATAGTCGACCTCCGCCTCGTAAAGACCGCCCCCGAAATCTTCGCCCAAATCTGTCAGGCCGGTCGCACCTCCCAAGACCGTCTCGAGCCGCGTCCCGTAGGCGCTGGTGAGCCGGCATAGCATCTCCGCGGGAAGCCAGGAATACCTGCGCCGGGCTTCCGCGAGATAAGCGTCGAAATCGGCATTCGGCATGTCGCCGCCAGGAAGTGCCGCCTGCGCGGTCCAGGGCCCTTTGCCGCCGCCGAGTGCAGGGCTTAGTCGATCAAGCGCCTGTTCGGCGAGTTTTCGATATGTCGTTACTTTACCGCCGACGACGGTCAATACCGGCCCCAGGTCCTGTGATTGCTCGAAATCGAGCCGGTAATCCCGGCTTACCGAAGACGCTGTCTCCGACGCGTCGTCGAGCAACGGGCGAACCCCGGCATAGGTCCACGTGATCTGACTTGCGTTAATCCCTGGTTGGAACCAGCGATTAACTGCCTCGCAAAGATAAGCGATGTCCTTGTCCGAGCATTCGACATCTGCCGGATCGTCATCGTAGTCCGTATCGGTCGTGCCGATCAGCGAGTATTTGCCTTCGTACGGGATGACAAAGACAACCCGGCGATCGGCGTTCTGTAGGATATAGGCGTGGTCGCCGTCGTACAGCTTGGGTACGGTAAAATGGCTGCCCTTCACAAGACGCACGCTCTTGGGCGCAGCGCCGTCTAAGGCATGACCGATCCAAGGCCCAGCCGCGTTGACCACGGCGCGCGCGGTAACCGTTTCCTCGCTGTTGTTCTGCTCTGATCGCAAGGTCGCGCGCCATTCAGGTCCCTGCGGCTGCATCGATGCAACTGCCGTACGCGGCCGCACGACAGCGCCGCGCAAGGCGGCATCCAGGGCGTTCAGCACGACCAGGCGAGAGTCGTCGACCCGGCAGTCCGAGTAAGCGAACCCGGTCGCTAACCCGGGTGTCAGTGGCGCCCCTGCTGGATGCCGATTTAGATCAATGCGCTCTGACCCGGGCAAAACCTTCCGCGCGCCCAGATGGTCGTAAAGAAACAGTCCGGCGCGAATCAGCCAGGCCGGCCGCAAGGTATCGTCGTGCGGCAACACGAATCGCAGCGGCCGAACGATATGGGGTGCTGCACGCAACAGGACTTCACGCTCCCGCAGCGCGTCCCGCACCAGCCGGAAATCATATTGCTCCAGATAGCGCAAACCGCCGTGGATAAGCTTGCTGCTCGCCGACGATGTCGCCTGCGCCAGATCGTCTTTTTCGCACAGCAGTACGGAATAGCCGCGTCCAGCGGCATCCCGGGCGATACCCGCGCCGTTTACACCCCCACCAATAACGAGTATGTCGAAATCCGCCACTTGCGACGCCTTTGGCCAGTAATATCCGGTTCAATATGGTCGAAACGGGCCAATGTCCAGCAAAGCCGCGACGATGGGGCGCAGCTTTCATGACTTGATCAATTCGCCCATTCCCACTAATTGAGTGCGGCAGACCCGCAGGGTCGGGCGGTATTTAGGCGTTTAATGGTTAATGGAGCGTTCATTATGAGGAAATCTCTTCTAGTTGCTTTCGGGTTGGCGCTCGCGCTGGGAAGTACTTCTGCATCTGCCGCCGACGCAAATGCGGGCAAGAAAGTCTTCAAGAAATGCAAGGCGTGCCATTCGCTTAAGCCGGGCAAAAAGAAAGTCGGTCCCACGCTGCACGGCGTTCTCGGCAACAAGGCCGCTGGAATGAAAGGGTACAAATATTCCAAGGCGATGAAAGCTGCCGACATCACTTGGGACGATAAGACGCTGGACGCCTATCTGACCAAACCAAAGAAATTCCTTAAGGGCACGAAAATGTCCTTCGCCGGTCTGAAGAAGCAGAAAGACCGCGACAATGTCATCGCCTATATCAAAGAAAACACCAAGTAACGAGACATTCGGTTAGAGCGGCAAGGGCGGCATATGGAGCCGCCCACCGCTATTGGTATAGACTGCGGCAAATGTTGAAGTCGCACCTTACTGGGCTTACCTGGCCGGTTGTACCGAACCGGACCAACGCTGCCGTCCTGGCACTGATCTATCAGTTCGATCAATCGCAATGGTGGACGCCGGAGCGCATTCTCGATCATCAAATGACGCAGATCGGATTGCTCCTTCGACATTTCCGAGACACCTCACCGTTCTACGCGGAGCGCCTCAACGCCATCGATATCGACCTTAGCAAACCGCTCGGGTTCGATGATTTTCGCACCATTCCGCCTCTGACCCGCGAGGATATCCAGTCCGCCGGCGACTCTTTACTGAGCGATAACATTCCAAAAGGCCATGGTCGCCTATTGACGGCCTCCTCTTCGGGGTCGACCGGCCGACCGGTTACGGCACGCAAGACGGACGTCAATCAAACGTTTCACCGCGCCTTGAATCTGCGTAACCACCTATGGCACAAGCGCGACCTCTCGGCGAAATTCGCCACGGTCCGCGGCTACGACCCCGGCGTTGCAATGGCCCCGGACGGTCAGCACAACAAAAGCTGGGCTGCCGTTTATCAGACGGGCCCGTCGGTACAGCTAAATTCCGCGCACTGCACGCTGGGCGAACAGGTGCATTGGATCGTCAAGGAGCGCCCGCCCTATATCCTTTCCTATCCAACCAACCTGCATGCGCTGGCACTGCGCTGCGCCGAGTTAGACCTACGCATGCCGTGGCTGAAAGCGCTTGTCACCTTCAGCGAAGCCTTGTCCCCCGGACAGCGCAGCGTCATCGAAGATGTCTTCGGGGTCGGCGTGGAAGACATGTACAGCGCCGCTGAAGTCTCGATGATCGCGGTGCAATGTCCGGACAAGCCGGGCAACTATCATGTGCAGTCGGAAAACGTCCTGATGGAAGTGGTCAAAGACGATGGTACGCGGTGTGATATCGGCGAGACCGGCCGTATCCTGGTGACCGATCTGCATAACTTTGCCATGCCCTTCATCCGCTATGAAATCGGCGATTTGGCGACTTTCGGGCCGCCCTGTTCCTGCGGGCGCGGATTGCCGACCGTAAAACGGATTTTCGGCCGCGTGCGCAATATGTTGCGGCTCGAGTCGGGCGAACAGATTTTCCCGGACATCGCGGCCTTGCATCTGAACGAGATCGCGCCGTTGCGACAGTATCAGATGATTCAGAAAAGCTTCACCGACATCGAGATGAAGCTGACCCTTTCGCGCGACTTCGAAGGCGACGAAGAAGCCCACATGCGAAAAATGATCCTCGATGCGCTGGGCCGGCCCTTCAATCTGCATCTTGTGCCCGTAGACGACATTCCCCGCCACCCGAGCGGCAAGTTCGAAGACTTCATATCCGAGGTGAAGGGGTAAGAAGCGTTAACGCAGCACGGTGCCGTCATCGACCTGGATGATCTGCCCGTTGATGTAGCTTGCTCCTGAACTGCACAAGAACGCGATAACCTGAGCCACTTCCTCCGGCTCGCCGAGGCGGCCGAGGATGGTGCCGTCGGTCACGTAATTGCCGCGCTGCGCGATAAGGTCGGTCGTCATGCGTGTCACGATGATTCCCGGCGCTACCGCATTGACCAGAACACTCGGCGAAAACTTTTTCGCAAGCGAGCGGACCAACCCATGCAAGCCGGCTTTCGCGCAACTGTACGGCGTGAAATCCGGCGACCCGCGACCGGCGGCAATCGAGGCCGTGAAAACCATGCGCGCGACAGCATCCCGGCTGTACCGGGACTCGAACGCAACGGACATGTCGTAGGCAGACTTGAGATTCACTTGAATGGCCCGATCCCAGACGTCCTGAACCGACGGGTCGAACGGATCCGGCTCGAATAGCCCCGCCAGATGAATCAACCCGTGGGGCTGGTCTTCCGCGGAGTCCAGGGCCGCCGCACACGCATCCGGTCCCTCCAACGCAGACACATGCGTCGAAATTTGCCCTGGCCCCGCGGCTTCGACGGCCGCCTCCAATGCATCGGCACGGGGGTCAACGAGGTGAACATGCGCACCACCTGCGGCCAGGAGTTTTGCACATTCAACTCCGATACCACCGGCCCCGCCAGTGACAACAATCGTCCGCCCGTCGAAATCATAGCTGTTCATTGAAATTGTCCTCTTTCCGTTTCGATTTACAGCCTGATAAAGCGGCGAGTACCTGTCAAACCGAGAAATTTGGTCTATCTTGCCGCCAATAGAATTCCCTTCAATTGAGGTATCTCAGATGATCCTAATCGGCCGTTTCGGCTCCCCTTTCGTTCGCCGTGTCGCGATTACCCTTCGTCTCTACGGTATCCCGCACGAACATCAGGCTCTTTCCGCGAGCGGCGACGACCGCCCGAAGCTGCAGGCGATCAATCCGGTCGCGCGCGTGCCCGCACTCATCACCGACGAGGGCGAAACGCTGATCGATAGTGTGACAATCCTTGACTATCTGGACCGCCTTGTCGGCCCGGAAAAGGCGCTCACGCCATCGGATGGCGCCGCGCGTACGAAGGTTATGGCGCTAATCGGCTTGGCCATTGGCGGCATCGAAAAATCGATTGCCGCCTATTATGAAATGGGCAAGCGGCCAGAGGAAATGTGGCACCGTCCCTGGCTGGACACCTTGCTGGAACAATCGAAAGACGGATTCGAAGCCTTGGACCGGGCGGCGGCAACGCCCTGGCTTGCGGGCGACCGAATGACCCAGGCCGACATTAGCACGGTCGCGTTCTGGGATTTCGCCGTCCGCGTCCGTCCGTCCGACGCCCCGGCGATGGACTGCCCCAACCTCGTCGCGATCGCTGACCGCGCCAATGCGTTGCCGGCGTTTGCGGAAACGAAACCTTAGCTGACCGTCGAGGATCAGTCCGCGCTGTCGTTGACCAAATGAACGGTGCGCTGCGGGTAGGGAATATTGACCCCTGCGCCGTCCAGGGCTTCCTTGATGTCCTTCGTGAGATCGAACTTCACGCCCCAGTAGTCCGCTCCCTTGCACCAGGCGCGAACGGTGAAGTTGACGGAGTTGTCGCCGAGATCCGTCACCGCTACCAAGGGCGCCGGATCATTCAGCGTCCGGTCGTCCGCCTCGATCACGCTGTTGATCGTCGCCATTCCTTTGTCGATGTCATCCTCGTAGCCGATACCGACGACAATATCGACGCGACGAGTCGCGTGATGGCTGTAGTTTTTCACCGACGAGCCCCAAACTTGGCCGTTCGGCACGACGATGTGGACATTATCGGGTGTCGCCATTTCCGTCACGAACAGGGAAATCGCCTGGACCGTACCTGCATGCCCGCCGACTTCAACGTAATCGCCGATTTTAAAGGGACGGAAGAGCAGCAACATGACGCCAGCCGCGACATTGCTTAACGTTCCCTGCAGCGCCAAACCGATCGCAAGGCCCGCGGTACTAAGGACCACCAATAGGCTCGCCATCTGGATACCAAACTGCGACAGAACGGCGAGTACCGTCACAACGAGAACCAGATAACGTACAGCGCTCATGAAGAAGCGCGTCAGAGTCTCGTCCATATTCTTGACGCGACGAAGACCATTACCCGTCACGCGCGACGCCCAGCCGGACGCGATCCAGCCGACTATGAGTATCGCAATCGCGCCGACGACTTGCAGCCCGTAGACCGTGACGATTGCCATTACCTGTTCCGTGACGGCGTTTAGATCCTGTTCCATCTCGCTTACCCCCTTGGTGACGCCAGCCTAAGTAACCAATTCGAATTGGTCAGGCAATCCATGATCATGTGATATTCTGGAAGCCTCTAGCATTGGCTGATTTCCGAATATACCGATACTAATTTAGGTAACCGAATTCCTTGGATGCCGGCCTTCTAAGTGTAGCGAGATCACCAGAAACCCCAATGCGGAGCGCCAAACGAATCCGCGTCACGACGCATCGTTCCCCAGGATAAACGGCGCGCCACAGGCTTCGGCAACCTGACGCACCTCGTTGAAGAGTGTTTCCGTCATCGGGATACCACTTTCCATGCGGATGGCCCGCTCGCGATGTTCAGGATCTCCGGCGACGAGCACCTGCTGCGCCGGGTCAACCGGGTCGGTGCCATGGAGCATGTCGATCAAATCGTCCAACTCCTCCTCGAATACGCCCTCCCCCCGGAAGGCTGCTGGATTCAAGGCGAGACAAAAATGGCCGACATTGATGAACTGCTCTCGGTCTCCGGATTTCAAATTGTATCCGCCGATAAACGACCCGGACAAAACGCTCGAAAGGATATCGACCATCACCGCGAGACCATAGCCCTTGTGCGATCCCAGTTCGCGCGACCCGCCCAGCGGCGAAAGCCGTTTCGGCACGGCATTCAGCGCCACATTGGGATCGGTCGTCGGATGACCGTCGGCGTCATGCGCCCAACCCAGCGGCAGTTCCTTGCCGGCGCGGCGGGCGATATTGAGTTTTCCGACCGCCACCGTGCTCGTCGCCATGTCGAGGGAAAACGGATCATTGCGTTTCGCCGGCGCTGCAAAGGCGATCGGATTGGTGCTGAAACGCGGTTCCTTGCCAAAGGTCGGCAACACGGATCGCTGTGTCGTGCCTGTCGTGCAGAGCCCGATCAGGCCGCGCTCGACCGCCATCGTCGCATATACGCCTGCCGCGCCGAAATGGTTCGAACCCCGCGCCGTCACCGTCCCGACGCCGAACTGCTCCGCCTTGTCGCAGGCGAGCTGCATGGCGCGCGTCCCCGCAACATGGCCGAGGCCATGATCGGCATCGATCAGCGCCACCGCGCCGAAGTCGTTTACCACCCTGACATCGGGCGTCATGTTCAGCGCGCCGTCACCGCGCAACCCGTCGTAACGGGGCAGCATGCCGACACCGTGCGAGTCGATGCCGCGCAGATCGGACTCGACCATGTTGTCGACAATGGTTTCGATGTCCGCCTCGGGCATTCCCCAAGCGCGATAAACTTCGGTAAGCTGCCGGCGCAGCGTATCCGGCGATATGTTAAAGATGGCCGCCTCCCTCGTATCCAAGTTCGCAATAGGACGCGCCCTCGAATGGGACGCCGCCTAAGGATGCGCTTTGAGACGCGGGAGACGCAACTTATTCATCAGCGGCGTTTAGAGATTAAGCTCCACACCACCGACGCCAGGCGTCGCGCAGCAGATCAACACTTCGTCGTCTTCATGCGGCGCGTTTGGTTCTTCGACATAATCGACGGCCCCGGACTTCAAGCGTGTCGCGCATGTGCCGCAAATGCCGGAGCGGCACGAGAAAGCGGGGTTTAGTCCGGCGTCTTCCGCAAGCTCCAGCAATGTTCCCTTGCCTGCTGACCACGTCGCGTCAACCTCGGATGCCGCAAAGCGAACGGCAACGGGTTCCCCGGCAGGTTCCGGTTCCACAGCGGAGGTCGGTTTGAGGATCATTGCGGGTCCGAAAGACTCGTAATGGATGCGTTCGTCGCGCACGCCGAGTTCAACGAGTCCCTCGTAAAGCGACTGCATGAACGGTCCCGGACCGCAGAGATAGAAATCGTAATCGTCGAACGGCAGAACGGCCTTGAGCAAATCGACGTCGACATGACCCTCGCTGTCATGCGTTGCGCCAAGCCGGTCGCTTTCGTTTGGACGGCTATAGCGGATGTGCGCGGCCACATTATCATACGATCTCGCGAGTTCGCGGATATGGCCGCCGAACGCATGATCTCCGCCGTTGCGGGTGCCATGAATGAAACAAGTACGGCGAAAATCGCGAGTCCGATGCCCCTCATTGATGATGAAATTCGTCATCGCGATCATGGGCGTAACGCCAACACCAGCGGAAATCAGAACCACCGGTCGATCACTCGACCGGTCCAAAACGAATTTGCCTCGTGGCGCCATCGCTTCAAGCTGGAAACCGGGTTTGGCGTTTTCATGCAGATAGTTCGACACCAGCGCCGATCCCTCTTCCCGCTTGATCGAGAGGCGATAGTGCCCCTCACCCGGTGCGTCCGAAAGCGTATAGGTCCGGCTCAACAGGCCGTCTGTGCCCGGAATCCGTACTCGAACTGGCAGAAACTGACCCGGTTCATAGGCCGCCGGCGTCTTGCCATCCGTTCGGCGCAGCAGGAAGGATGAGATCGAGGCGCTCTCTCGTGTTACCTCGGTAACTTCATACGGCAGATAGGCGTTGCGCTCGCGCTCCGCCGCCAGCGCTTCCGCCGCTGCCGCCCACGTTCCGGTGAAATTCAATTGCGGTGAGTAGTCGCCAAACGCGAAGCGCAGCGGCAGAGTTTTCTCAACCCGGATAATCTCTTCAGCGCGAAAACGCACCAGCCGCTCCGCGCCGGCAAATGCCTTTACCTCTTCGCTGTCCCAAACGATGTCCGCCGAGCCGGTCATATAGACGAGATCGCGTGTTTCAAAATCCACGAAAAGGAACCCTGCCTTCGGGTTCAGTAGGATATTGCCGATCGTGTTGTAGTGATTGTTACCGGAGAAATCGGGGAACACGAACGTACGGTCATCATCAATTCGGACAAAACCGGGCTTACCACCGCGATGGGAAACATCGGCACCCTCGCTTACCGCGCCCGGATCTTGGCGGTAAGCTGTCGCAATAAACAGCGTATCGGCCTGACCGATCAGCGCGCGGGTGCGGTCATCGAAGCGATTGCTCCAGCTCACCTTTGGCGCCGTAGCGCATGCCTCGGGCAATATCTCAATGTCGCGGGTTTGGATATATTGCGGACAATTGCCGAATGACTGAAGAATATCGATCGCAAACCCATCGGGCCGAACCGTGCCGATGCGCCCCGTCAGCCGGTTTCGACGCCTTGTCGCGGGCTCGATACCGAGCAGCCCGACATCGGCACCTGGCTTGAGAGTCCCGTTCAGCGGATCGCCGGCAAGCGGTCTAGCGGCGACGTTGAGTGTCCGTGCATCGGGGCTCGACATGAAGCCCGGCGTCTTGGCAACCAGGGAGGCCCAAGGCCTCCCTTGATCGTCAACGGAACCGATCAGAACGAAGGGCAGTTGTGCGTAGAATTCCCGATGCTGATCCGGCATGTGGTCGCGGACGGCCCGGCGGGCGAACGGCTCGATGCGATCGCGCACGCCAAGGCGCTCCTGCACCTGCTGTTCTCCCGGATGGAAAGGCGAATCCACCACTGTCTCAACATCGGACATTGTCGCGGCTCCTGCCTCAACTGCCAGGAGCGAAGAATTCGACGCGGATGCCGCCCGGGATCGCGCACATCATGTGCTTGTTCGGCCCGTCGCCGACTGCCTCTGGCGCGAACTCGATTTCAACGCCCGCGGCCACTTGCACTTTTTCGTGGACGGTATCCAGCGCCGCCGCGTCATCGACCTTGAACGCAATATGATGCAGTCCGATGACGTTCTTGCGATCAAACGATACCGCGGTTGCTGGGTCCGCCGCCTGCCAGAGGGTAATCATCGTGCTGCCGTCCGATACGAAAATGGCAGGGTAGAGCGGCTTTTCGCCGACCTGAGCGAAACCGAGCGTCTCGGTGAAGAACGCGGCGGCGTCCGCAAGATTGGGAACGGTGAGACCGATGTGGTGCGCGCCTTGGGTTAATGCGGTGTTCGACATAATCCTGTCCTCTCCAGAACGGTTGTGAATGGCCCATGGCCGTGTGTGATATGGGAAACTTAAGAATTGCCGCTTCAGGAGAGAATGGGCAAAATACACAAGTTATTATTTCATTAATTGGAATAATTATGGACCGCATCCAGACCATGTCCGCCTTCGTGGCAGTCGCCGAAGAGGCTGGTTTCGCGCCCGCCGCGCGGCGCCTTGGCGTGTCGCCCCCATCGGTGACCCGCGCGGTATCGGAACTCGAGATACGGCTCGGCGCCCGCCTGTTTTACCGCACCACCCGTTCGGTCCGTTTGACGGAGACCGGCGAACGATATCTCGCCGACTGCCGGCGTATCCTAACGGAGATCGAAGAAGCGGACCGGCACGCGGCCGGCATTCACGCCGCGCCACAGGGCTTAGTGATGATATCCGCATCAGCACTGTTCGGCCGCATTTATGTCGCGCCCATTCTGCTCGACCTTCTAGATCAGTATCCCGGCATCTCCTTCAATACCCTATTCGTCGACCGGATCGTCCATTTGATCGAGGAAGGCGTCGATGTCGCCGTACGCATTGCCGAGCTTCCCGACTCGTCCTTTTCGGCCATTCGCGTCGGCTCGATGCGGCGGGTCATCTGCGCATCGCCGGAATACCTCGCAGCGCATGGAACACCCGAACGGCCACAAGAACTGCGGGACCACGAAACGATCAATTCCGCGCACATGGCGTTGGGGGGCGAATGGACACTCGAGACCAATGGTAAGCGCTTCGGGGTCAAGCTGAACTCGCGTCTCACGGTGAACAACGCGGATACCGCCATCGCGGGCGCCGTCGCCGGCCGCGGGATAACACGGGTTCTGTACTATATGATCGCGCAACAGCTTGAAGCAGGCACGCTGAAGATTATTCTCGAAGACTACGAACTGCCCGCCGCCCCCGTGCATGTCCTGCACAAAGAAGCCGGCCACACATCCGCCCGCACCCGTGCCGTCGTGGATTACCTCGCCGAGCAATTGCGCAAAGAGCCGGTGCTGGCGCTGGGTTGACCGTACGATAAGAGAAAGAGATCGCGATGGAAGCCAAGAACCTATTGATTATCATGTCGGACGAGCACGATCCGCGTTTCATGGGCGCATCGGGGCATCCGTTTGCACGCACACCGAACATGGATCGCCTCGCGGCGCGCGGCACCCAGTTTGCAAACGCCTACACGCCCTGCCCGATTTGCGTGCCGGCACGGGCGAGCTATGCGACAGGCCGTTACGTGCATGAGATCGGCTATTGGGACAATGCGATTGCCTATGACGGCCGGGTCGAGGGCTGGGGCCATCGACTGCAGCGCGAGGGCATACGCCACGACACCATCGGCAAGCTGCACTACCGCAAAGAGGAAGACCCGCTCGGCATCGACGAGCAGCATAATGCAATGCATATCATCGACGGGATCGGCATGGTGTGGGGTTCGATCCGCGACCCGCTGCCGACACGAACCGGGTTGGCGGGACCGAAACGCCTCTTCCGCAAGATCGGGCCTGGCGTCTCGAACTACAATCTGTACGACCGCCAATGCGCCAACGATGCCTGCAACTGGCTAAAGCGGCATGCGGACGCAGAACCCTGGGTGCTCTATGTCGGCTTCGTCGCGCCGCATTTCCCATTCGTCGTGCCGAAGCACTATCTCGACCTTTATCCGCTCGACGCTATTCCGTTCCCCAAACTGCTTCCGCGCACCGGCTATCAGCAGCATCCCTGGATCAAGGAAGCCGAAGCCTTCGTCGGCCAGGACCCGTTCTTCGAAAGCGACGAGCAGCGCTTGTTGGCGATGGCCGCCTATTTCGGCCTCTGCACTTTCATGGACGAACAAGTCGGGCTAGTCCTGGATATGCTGGAGGATACCGGTCTCGCCGACTCCACGCGGGTCGTCTACACCAGCGACCATGGCGACAACCTCGGCGCGCGCGGCCTATGGGGTAAGTCGACCCTATATGAAGAAGCCACCAAGATTCCCATGATCGTCGCCGGGCCCGACGTTCCCACCGGCAAGGTCAGCGAAACGCCGGTCAATCTCGTCGATATCTATCAGACCGTGCTCGACGGCGCCGATCTGTCACCCGATGACGAAGAAATGACACTGCCGGGCCGCTCCCTGTTCGAACTGGCATCAGGCGCGTCGGAACCGGAGCGCATCGCGTTCAGCGAATACCACGCCGTCGGCGCGCCATCGGCCGCCTTCATGCTGCGAATGGGGCACTACAAGTATCACCATTATGTGGGTTTTCCGCCGGAGCTGTTCGACCTCGAAACCGACCCCGAAGAACTGACCGACCTCGCGGCCGACCCCGCCCATACGGCAACACTTGCAAAATGCGAAGCCGCCCTGCGCGTCATGCTCGATCCCGACGCGATCGACAAGGCGGCGAAAGCTGATCAGGCCGCGCTGATCGAACGCTTCGGCGGCCGCGAAGCAGCGATGAATTTCGGCGCTCCCGGTGCGACCCCAGTGCCGGGGCAATCGCAGGAGTAGCCGTCACCTACGCATCCAGCTCCGGATAATGACGGAACACGCCGTGCTCGTTGAACGGGATACGCCGGTCCGAGGCGAGATAGGCCGCGATATTCGGCAGTGCGGCCACCCTGTCATGGACAGCAGACACCTTTGGATAGCCCGGCTCGACCCGCGCCATCGCCTTGGGAAAGGCGAAACGCAGGCCGGTAACAAGCTGAAAGAGCGACAGGTCCGGATAGGTCGGCGCATCACCGATTAGCGTTCCCGACTTCGCCGGGTTGCGCGCAATCGCACGCTCGAAGTAAGTGAGAAATTTCGGCACCCGGATCGACAAAAAATTTTCCGTGTGCCGCTTCGCCTCATCTTTCTGCTCTTCGTAATACAGCGCGTTGGCGATCGGATGATGCGTATCGTGAATTTCCTGAACGAAGTCCGTGACGGTCAACTGCAGCTGATGCGCCCACAATCGTCCCGCCTCGTCCTGTGGTGCGATGTCGTGGCGGCTGCCGAGGAACAGCAGGATGTTCGCCGCATGCGCGACCACGAGATCGCCCGCCTGGAGAAAGGGCGGCGCGTAGGGCAGCGCGCCATCGGACTCGCCGTCGAGGAACGCCCGCATCGCATCAACGCCGCCCGAACCGCGTGCGACATCCGCATAATCCGCGCCCGCCTGCTCCAGCGCCAGCCGCACGAACTCGCCGCGTCCCTGAATGCCGGGCCAATAGTAAAATTTGTAGCTCATGATCCACCGCCTCCGAGATCCAACTAACGTTCGGCCAGTTTAATCGACCACTTGCGGGAGGCGTAAGATTTTCAGACCCGCTTCCGCGCCAGCACCTGCAAGGTCGGGGCGTTCTTCTTGTAATAGCGCTTCACGATGTCGAAGCCGTGCGCTTCGAACAGGCGCGTCAAGGTCGCCTCGGTGAACAGCTGCACGTGGCGCGGTGGCGAGAGCATGTCCCATTTTGTTACGTCCTCCGGCACTGTCGGGTGGGCGATGTCGGGGGTCGTCAGAAAAACTCTTGCGCCAGGACGCGCAATGCCGGCGAGAAACGCCATATAGCTTTTCACATCGCCGATATGCTCGATGACCTCCGAGGAGTGGATGAAGTCGAACGTCTCGCCGCGCGCCAGGAATGTTTCGAAGCTTTCTTCAAAGAACCGCACACCAGGGAACGCGTCCTTGGCATAGGCAATCGAGCCGGGACTGATATCGAGCCCGGCGACCCGCGCGCCGAGACGGCGCATCGACTCGGCTACGAACCCGCCGCCACAGCCCACATCGATGGCGTCCTTGCGAAAGAAATGCGGCCACAGCCCCAGCGCCCGGAACATCGCCCGGCGCATGCGCGACCTGGCTTTCGGATAACGGGCAACATCGAACGCCGCATCGTCATATACGGCCGCGAGCGCCGCCGCCGACGGCATCGGCAGCAGGAACACGAAGCCGCAATTCCGGCAGACGACAAAATTATAATCGTCCTGACGCGCATAGAACGCCGTCTGCACGCCGTCGCATATGGGGCAAGCATCCATCGCCGACTGTCTATCGCGCGGCGTCGGTTTCCGCCATCGGAAATTCAGATGGTGCCAACACGCTGTCCCGTAGGTCGACATCGAATTGCAGCGCGGCAAGGCGGGCGTAGAGACGGTTGCTTTGCAGTAACTCGGCATGGGTGCCGCTGGCGACCACCCTTCCCTTGTCGATCACGACGATCCGGTCCGCATCGACCACCGTGGCAAGACGGTGCGCAATAACCAAGGTGGTGCGGCCCGCCTTCAATTTTTCCAAAGCCGCCTGCACCAGCCGTTCGTTCTCCGCATCGAGCGCACTCGTCGCCTCGTCAAGCAAAAGCACGGACGGATCCCGCAGCAGAGCGCGGGCCAATGAAATGCGCTGACGCTGCCCGCCCGACAGGCGCATACCCTTCTCGCCCATGAAGGTGGCAAATCCGTCCGGCAACTCGTCGAGGAACTCAGCTGCAGCCGCCGCTTCCGCCGCCGCCCGCACCGCCGCATCGTCCGCGCCAGGTCGGCCATAGCGGATATTCTCCCAGGCGTCCGCGCCAAAGATTACCGGATCCTGTGGCACCAACGCATAGCGCTCACGGACCGCCTTCGGATCAGCCTCGCGGACGTCGACGCCATCCAGACGGACGTGCCCCGACTCCGGATCATAAAAGCGCAGTAGAAGCTGGAAGACCGTCGATTTGCCCGCCCCGGACGGACCGACCAGCGCCACCGTCTCGCCTGGCTGCACGTCGAGCGAGAAATCGATCAGCGCCGGCAGATCGGGCCGCGAGGGATAATGGAAGGTGACGTTCTCGAACCGCACCCGCCCCTCCGCCGGCTCGGGCAACGCCTTTGGATTGGGCGGGGCGACGATCTCCGGCTCCGCTTCGAGCAGTTCGATCAACCGCTCCGTCGCGCCCGCCGCGCGCTGCAACTCGCCATAGACCTCGCTGATCACCCCAACGGAAAAGGCAACCATCGTCGCATAGAAAATGAAGGCGGCCAGCTCGCCGCCAGTGATCTCGCCCGCCTGCATGTCACGCCCGCCGAGCCAAAGGATGAAGCCGATCGATCCGAACACCAGCAGGATCACGACGGCCGTCAACGCCCCGCGCATCAGAATACGGCTGATCGCCACGTTGAACGCGTTACTCACTTCGCCGGCAAAGCGGTTGCGGTCGACGCCTTCATGGGTAAAGGCCTGGACCGTGCGCATCGCGTTGATCGATTCCTCGGCGAAAGCCCCGACATCGGCGACTCGGTCCTGGCTGGCGCGCGACAGCTTCCGCACGCGCCGCCCAAAGATCATGATGGGTGCCACGACCAGCGGTACCACCAGCAGCACAAGTCCGGTCAGCTTCGGGTTAGTGACGAACAACATGACGATGCCGCCGACCAGGTTCAACGCATTGCGCAGCGCGACAGAGGCGGACGAGCCAATCACCGTCTGCAGCAAGGTCGTGTCCGTGGTCAGCCGCGACAGCACCTCGCCGGTGCGGGTCACCTCGAAAAAGCCGGTATGCAGCGACAGTACACGGTCGAACACCGCCTTGCGCAGATCCGCCACCACCCGTTCTCCCAGCCAGGACACAAAATAGAACCGCGCGAAGGTCCCCACCGCCATCACGACGGACAGCCCCAGCAGAAAATACAGCGCCCGGTCGAGCGCCGCCGCATCGCCCGCCGCGAACCCGCTATCGATTAGCTCCTTCAACCCCTGCCCTAGCGCCAGCCCTGTCAACACCGTCACGAGCAGCGCCACGATCGCAGCCGCAAGCCGCGCCTTATAGGGCTTCAGAAAGCCCGCAGTGCGCGACAGGTAACGCAGGTTTCGGCCTTTGGGCCGGTCGAAAGACAAGGTATTGGGCGCCACGTTGAGGTCCTATCTGGGTGGACCGTATACATGTCGCCGCAGGGCAGAAAACGCAAGATGGGACAGGGACGCCGACATCGTTTCCGGATGGCCCCCGGATCAAGTCCGGGGCGACAGAGGGGGAAATCGGCAGAGGGAACGGTTAAACGCTTCGGATTCATAGTTTTGCCGAGGACACTTCTCACGTCATCCCGGACTTGATCCGGGATCCATCCAACAGTGCGATCAGACGATCTCGTCGAACAAATCCCGCCACGCTGGATTTCCGCGTTCGATCAGCGCGGTCTTCCAAGCCCGCCGCCAGCGCTTGAGCTTCTTCTCCCGCGCAATCGCGGATTCTGGATCGTCATGCACTTCGAAATACACCAGAGACTTCACACCGTACCACTTAGTGAAGCCATCAACGGCATCGGTGCGGTGCTCATGTACCCGGCGCACAAGGTCGTTGGTGACGCCGACATAAAGCGTCCCGCCTTTGCGCGTCGCGAGGATGTAAACGTAGTAGGACAAGTGTGGATCATCGCTTGTTGCGGGATCCCGGATCAAGTCCGGGATGACATAGAGGTGTGTGCCCTAACGATCGTGAAGTTCGCCGCCCCGCCCTTGTGTCCGCCGTACCTCACCGCTTAGGATCGGCGGCCTTTTTGCCAACCAGACAGCGAGACCAGCCCGTGAGCGAACAGATACCTGAATTCCCGTCCCTGCACGACATCGTCTACCGAGCGAAAATGAACCTTTCGGACGGCGCGTGGGGGTATCTCGCGGGTGGTGCGGAATCGGAGACGACGTTGCGGCGCAACCGGCAGGCGCTGGATACGCTCGCCTTCCGGCCACGGGTTTGCCGCAACGTGCATGAGCTCGACACCAGCGGTACCTTGCTGGGGCAAAAGATGCGTATTCCGGTGATGTTGGCGCCGATCGGGTCCCTGGAGACGTTCGATCCCACGCGCGGCGGCGGCGCGACCTCCGGTAAGGCCGCCGAGGAATTCGACGTCGTGCACATGCTGAGTTCGCGCTGTGCACCAGGGTTGGAGGAGACGGCGGCGGCAGCGGACAATGCGCGCATCTTCCAGCTTTATGTGCGCGGCGACGCGTCGTTCGAGGACGATTATGTCAAGCGCGCCATCGACAACGGCTATTACGCCTTCGCCGTCACGGTCGACACGGCCCATTACAGCCGCCGCGAGCGCGATTTCGACAACCGGTTCGTGAAGACCTGGCGGGTCGGCGCGGGCGGTATGGAATATCAAGCGCTCTATACCTGGGACAACGTGAAGCGCTTCAAGGACAAGCACGACGTGCCACTGATCCTGAAGGGCATCGCCACCGCGGAGGACGCGGCGCTGTGCGTCGAGCATGGCGTCGACGGCGTCTATGTCTCCAACCATGGCGGCCGCCAGCTCGACCATGGGCGCGGCTCAATGGACGTGCTGCCGGAAGTCGTCGAGGCGGTCGGCGGCAAGGTAGCGGTGATCGTCGATGGTGCGATCAACCGGGGCACCGACATCGTGAAGGCGATGGCGCTCGGCGCGGATGCGGTCGGGATTGGCCGGATGCAGGGTTACGGTCTTGCGGCAGACGGCAAGGAAGGGCTGGTCCGCGTACTGGAGCTGTTGGAGGAGGAAATTCAGATCTGCTTCGGACTGCTGGGCGTGACCAGCTTCGCCGAGCTCAATTCAAGCTATCTGCACAAGGCGCTGCCGGTGAACCTGCCGCACGTGACCAGCGCCTTCCCGTTGATCGATCTGG
The DNA here is from genome assembly GCA_012103325.1 of Alphaproteobacteria bacterium. GTDB lineage: Bacteria > Pseudomonadota > Alphaproteobacteria > UBA8366. Next base: position 108,313 of record WLWY01000005.1, on the reverse strand, counting down.
ATCACCCCTACTAGAGCAGATCGGGATTGATTGGAATCGCCTGCGGCGATCCAATAATCGCGTGAATCTGCTCTCAACTATTAAGATAGAGCGGATTCACAGAACCAACCGAACCCAAGTAATGGGTTCGATCAATCCTGATCCGCTCTAGCCGGCAACTACCCCTGCGTCGCGGCCAACGCGTCGATCAGGTCGGCGATGACCTGGCCCGGAGTTTCGGAGCGCATGACCGAACCCATGACGGCGACGCCTGCGGCGCCGGCTTCGATGCAGGCCCCGGCATTCTCTGATGTGACACCGCCGAGCGCGAGGACCGGAACCGAGACGGCGGCCGTGATGGCGGCCAACCCTTCGGCTTCCAGCGCGGGTCCGTAGCCGGGCTTGCTGTCCGTTGGGAATACCGGGCTCGCGGTGATGTAATTTGCACCGTCGGCGGTCGCTTGCAGCGCCTCGGTCGGCGAATGCGCCGAGACTCCGATCAACGTTTCCGGCCCCATCACCCTGCGGATCATCGCCACCGGCTGACCTTGCGGCAGATGCACCGCGCGAACCTTGCAGATCGAGGCGGCGGTAAAATCGTTGTTGATCGAAACCGTCGCGCCGAAATCCTTCGCAACTGCCACGGTCGCATCGACGATCGGGCACAGCTCCGCCGTCGCGAGGTCTTTCTCGCGCACCATGATCCAACGGCACCCGGCCTGCAGCGCCTGTGCCACGACTTCTGCCAGCGGCAGCGCCGTGTTCCTGCGGTCGGTGATAAGAAGCAGCGAAGGCGCCGCCATGCAATGTCGTCCTTCTTCTCGCGCAATACGTCCTGGAGCGGCATTCTAAGGCAATTCGGAGTCTGGTGGAATTGGCCGCGACAGACACACCGCCGCAATGTGGGACTATTTTTAACGTTTCACGGCTCAAATTGATCTACATCAATTCGGTCAGCATCGCCGCTCCCTAGTATAGAAAATGTGAAGACGAGTGCACGTTGTGCTCCCTTCCCCTCTGCTCCAAGATCGGGTCGCGCCACCCTCGCGGCCCGATCACTTGTTTGGAAGGCAAAAAAACGCCCCCGCCGGCACGACGGGGGCGAAGCTTTACAGGGAGAGAGTTCCTGCGCTGATTAAGCGCTTAGAGAATTTTCCAGCTGCCGTCCGGCTGGCGGCACGCTGTTCCATATGCTTCTTCGCTGCGCCCGTTTACCGTCACGGTCTTCTGGTATTCGCGGCAATAGGCACCTGTCGCCCGGTCGTTTCCTTCGCGAACCGGCGTGACGCTGCCATAATTCCCGCTGTCGGGATTGCGCCATTCGATCGGCTGGCCAATGGGCGCGGTCTGTGCAGCCCGCGCGGCGCGTTCGGCTTGAAGCCGGTCTGCGCTATCAAGCGATTTGCCAACCGAATTGCCCAAGAACGCACCACCGAGCGCGCCAATGGCGACGGCAGCGAGCTGTCCCCGGCCGGACCCGAACTGCGATCCGGCTAAAGCGCCCAATCCTGCACCCAGCAAGGTCCCGCCGGTTTGCTTCTGGCCACCGGTCGTCTGACAGGCACCTAATGTCACCGCGAGCAAGACAACCATCATCGCGCGCGGCCATGTTAGTTTCGTCGCTGCCATAATTTGCTCCTCGTCTAAAAAGAATCCACCAAATCAGATATGAATGGGCCTGGCACTCAATTCTCCATCGGCCTCATTGCAGCAATTAAAACTATAATAATTGATTGCATTTTTGATGTCAATACGTTATATAAATTTTTAACATACGATGCCTGACTAAATAGGAATGCCGTCTTTCGGACCGTTTCTCCGAGACAATAATGTGATGCGTTTGCAATCGCTGCGAATCGCCTGTATTTAGGCAAAATATTAAATGCAAATTCGAAATGAATTTAAACTAGAAACGCAGAACGCGAGGAACGAATGGCGCTGAAGTATAATAATGCGCAACATAAACAATACCTCGAAATGATAGATGGCGTCGGCAGCAGCTGGGTCGACGTGTTCAGGGGCGATACCGAATTCTACTCCGCGGCATACTGGGACTTGCTCACCGGTATCTGGCGCGCCAAGGGACCGGTCCGGAAAACCGACGCACTTCGCTATATGACGGCGATCAAGAGCGCCCACACGGCGAGCAAGTATGTCGACTTCTCGATCAAGCAGGGCATTCTTCACGAGACCGAGAACCCGGACGATGCCCGCTCCAAACTGCTCACCTTGTCCGACGACATGCGCGAACGGCTCGATACGTTTTTCGATTTCGCCGTCGGGGCCGTGCGGCGCGCCAACCGTTCGATCGACGAAACAGGCCCCTCGCCCGAAGCCCCTTAATCGCTACGGCCAATTTCATAGATTGTTTCGTCGGCGGTTTTGGCTTTAATGGTCCTATCTACCGTCTCTAGGAAATAACGATGACCGAAATCATCAAGGGGCTTCGGCTTGTCGAAGTCTCCGCCTTTATCGCAGCGCCCTATGCCGGCCTCACCTTGGCGCAGATGGGCGCCGACGTCATCCGTATCGACCCCGTGGGCGGCGGCCTCGACTACCGGCGCTGGCCGGTGACTTCGGACAACAGGAGCCTTTATTGGGCCGGCCTCAACAAGGGCAAGCGGTCGATTATGCTGAACGTCCGTGAGGCCGAGGGCCGCGAACTCGCCCATGCGCTGATGACCAAGCCAGGACCGGAAACCGGCATCGTGCTGACCAATTTGCCGGCGCGGGGATGGCTCGACTACGAGGGCCTCAAAACCAAGCGCGACGATTTGATCATGCTGGGCATCACCGGCAACCGGGACGGGTCGGTAGCCCTCGATTACACCGTCAACGCCGCTGCGGGGTTCCCTTCGGTTACGGGCCCGGAAGATCACAGCGGGCCGGTCAATCACGTCATGCCGGTGTGGGACGTCGTCGCGGGCCTATCCGCCGCCAACGGCATCCTGACGGCGGAACGGCACCGCCGCGAAACCGGCCAAGGGCAATTCATTGGGCTGGCGCTCGCCGACACCGCCTTCTCGACCTTGAGCCATCTCGGCTATGTCGGCGAGGTCCAAATTAACGGTGACAACCGGCCAGCAACGGGCAACCAAGTCTACGGCACGTTCGGTTGCGATTTCGCGACATCGGACGGACGCCGGGTCATGATCACCGCCTTTACGCCGCGACACTGGCAGGCGTTGCTCAAAGCGACCGGCATGGAAGCACGCATGAAACAGGTCGAAGATCTGTTCGAACTCGATTTGCGTCTCGAAGAGGCGCGCTGGGAAGCCCGAGACACCATTATCGCGGTGCTCAAGCCTTGGTTTTCCAGCCACAGTTTGGGAGAAATCCGCACCGCACTGGACGACGCGGGCGCCTGCTGGGGTCCCTACCAGACCTTTGCGCAAGCGGTGCAGGAAGACAGCCGGCTTTCGGCAGAAAACCCGATGTTCGAGGAAATCGATCAGCCCAATATCGGGCGCTATCTGGCCGCCGGACCGATGCTTGACTTCGGAGACGCCCCCCGCACGCCTGTGCTACCCGCCCCGGTCATCGGCGGCAGCACGGACGAGATCCTGGCCGGTGAACTGGGCCTCGGCGACGGCGAAATCGGCAAGCTGCACGATGCCGGCATCGTCGCCGGCGCCATGCCTTGACGGAAGAGTCTTAGCTACCCGCCTTCAGTGCGTTCCAGTATTCCTTGTTCACGCCGTCGATCAAATCGTCATGCATGATGCCAAGGCAGGCCCGGTAGCTGTACCGTGAGTCGTAGCGCTTGATGATGGCGTGGTCCGATACGCTCCGGCAGGCATAAAACGCCTCTTTGGCGTGAGACAAAGCGGTTTTCGAAACGGTCTTGCTCAGCGCCGCGTCCCGTGCCGAAACCCGCTCGTCCTCGTTGGTCGCGCGGTCCCGTGGCAAGGCGTTCATCGCAACCTGCACCACGCTGGCGCCGACAACCTTGTCCGACCGTTTGCTGAGAATGCGCTTGGCGGTGCCGCGCTGCATGGTCTTCGCAACCTCGATATCGGAGGCCGTCTGCGGGTTGGGGTCGTTCTTGTCCGCTTCCGGGAACAGCAGCACGTTGCCCGTCACCCGCACAGCAAGCGAGGTCAGCCCGTTCTGCCGCATGACCGCCTCATCGACGCTCAGCGTCACCGCGAAATGATCACGTTCCGCTTTTATGCGCAGGGTGTTTGTTGCAGGGAGAATTTTCTCGTGCCCGGCGGCATCCGTGCCAACCAAGGTCATCGTGTCTTCGACCCGCGTGCTGCGCGCGCCACGAATATTGGCATCGCTTTCGCGCACGCTGTAGTTCTTGCCGCGTGCCGGGTTTCCACGATCCGGTTGCAGGCAAATCGCCGCCACTTCTGTGGAACAAAGTCCGTTCTCGCAGGTCAGCGGCAATTCGTCGGTCGGTGTCACCACCATAAGCACCTGTGGCGCTGCCGCAGCGGCGCCTAAAAATCCGACAGCAGCGAGTACTGACGAAACGGCAAAGATTCCAATGCGCATGTCGCTTCTCCCCTAATTGCTCGTCAAGTGTCCATCATAGAACGATTCCGCGGTAAACGATATCACGGTGCGGTGAACCGATTCCAAACATAACACCGTCGAAAAGGGCATTAAACACAGCGCGGAAACTCTGTATGGTCCGGCGTCCAAACAAGAGGAACTCCGATGCCATCGAAAAGACGCCCCTGGGTCGCGATCACCGCGACCGAAGACTTGCCCGTTGCCATGAAACCCGTCCGTGAGGCGTTGCGCGACATCGCACCCGCAAAAACCGTACCGCTTCCCTACAGCCCCTTAAGCGCCGCGGAGGAAACGAAGTTCGCGAAGATGCTGCAAGGCGCGGCGGGCATGCTGTTGCGGCCCGGATACATTACCGCATCGTTGCTCGACCAGTTGCCCGACCTGAAAATCATCGCGGTCCATGGTGCTGGTGTCGACCAGGTCGACGTCGATGCCTGCACCGAACGTGGTGTCCTGGTGACGAACGCACCAGGCGCAAACGCCGACGCCGTCGCAGAGCTGACAATATGTCTGATGATCGATTTGGCGCGACGCGTTTCAGCAGGGGCGTGGCGCGTCCATAACGAACGAGTCTGGGGCGACGCCCGCCATACCGGGAGCGAGCTGAGGGGCAAAACGCTCGGCCTGGTCGGCATCGGTCAGATCGGTGGGCGCGTCGCACGCCTCGCCAAGGCATTCGGCATGAAAGTGTGCGCCCACGATCCGGGTCTCGCGTCGAAGGACATCCGCGCAACCGGTGCAAAACCGATGACCTTGGACGCCCTGCTGGCCGGCTGCGATTACATTTCGCTGCATGCGCCTCACATTCCCGCCACGCATCACCTGATCAACCGCAAGGCTATCAATCGGATGAAAAAGGGCGCGCTCCTGATCAACGCCGCACGGGGCGCCCTGGTCGACGAAATTGCTGTTGCGCAGGCGCTAAAGAGTGGCCGCCTTGGCGGCGCGGCGCTGGATGTCCTTGAGGGGGAACCGCCGAACCCGAAGAGCCCGATATTCGACGCGCCGAATATACTCCTCACGCCGCACATGGCCGGATCGACCAATGAATGCCTCGATACGATTGCCGGCACGGCGGCTGAGGATATCGCTCGTTTTCTGCAAAACAAGCGGCCGAAATACCGGGTGAACAAACCGCGCAGGAGAAAGGGATAAGTCGTTCGGCCGTTCTCCGATATCCTTGTCCAAACTCATCGTGCTCCGATAGTATTGCCGGCCTCGCCATTCGCGCGTGACAAAACCCACGAGGAAACAATGCCCGACACGGCCACCAATACGCCTAAAGTCGATCCCGACGAGATACTCGAAGGTATTCGCACCTGGGTTGAGATCGAGACGCCCTCCTATGACGGCGAGGCCGTCAACAAACTTGTCGACAAGGTGGAGTCGGACATGCGAGCCATCGGCGCGGACATCGACCGCGTACCGGGCCAGGACGGATTCGGCGACATCCTGACGACGCGCACGCCTTGGGGCGGCGATGGGCCGGGGATACTGGTTCTGAGCCACGTCGATACGGTGCATCCGATCGGCATGAAGGACGGCATCCTGCGCTGGCGGCGGGAGGGCGACAGCGTCTTCGGGCCCGGCATCTACGACATGAAGGCCGGCGCCTATCTCGCCTACTACGCCTATAGGCACCTCGTGCGGCAGGGCAAACAGACGCCGCTGCCGATCACCTTCATGTATATCCCGGAAGAAGAGATTGGCAGCCCGACGTCGCGCGCGCGCATCGAAGAAGCCGCGAAAGCAAACAAATACGTTCTCGTTACGGAACCGGCACGCGAGGGCGGCAAGATCGTCACCGCGCGCAAGGGCGTGGCCCACTTCCAGGTCGAAACAACCGGTGTCTCTGCGCACGCCGGATCGCGGCCCGAGGACGGGCGTAGCGCGATCCATGAAATGGCGCACCAGATCGTAAAAATTCAGGCAATGAACGACTTCGAACGGGGTGTCTCCGCGAATGTCGGGCTCATCGAAGGCGGCACGGGCATCAATGTCGTGGCCTCGTCGTGCCGAGTCGAAGTCGACATCCGCGTACCCGACCCGGAAGCGGGAGAAGAGTTCGTTGGGAAAATGATGGCGCTGACGCCTGTCGATCCCGATGTAACGCTGAAAATCACCGGCGGTATGAATCGGCCGCCTTTCGAAAAAGACGAAGGCATCAGCATGTTGTTCGAGCATGCAAAAAAAGTCTGTGCGGAAATCGGTTTCGATCTGCAGGATATGAAGACCGGTGGCGGCAGCGATGGCAATTTCACCGCCGCTCTCGGCATCCCGACGTTGGACGGGCTGGGCGCGGATGGCGTCGGCGCGCACGCACACCATGAACAAATCTATTTCTCGTCCTTGGAGCCACGCGCGAAGATGTGGATCCGGCTGCTCGAGACGCTGGAATAGAATAAGGAGAGAGCAAACCCATGGCGGACCAAGCAAGCAATCGGCCAAAAGTCGACCCCGACGAGATTCTCGAAGGCATTCGGACCTGGGTCGAAATCGAGTCGCCCTCGAATGACGCGGAAGCGGTCAACCGGATGGTCGACAAGGTCGAGACCGATTACCGTGCGATCGGCGCCGAAATCGACCGCACGCCAGGCTGCGACGGCTTCGGCGACATCCTGACCGCCCGCACACCCTGGGGCGGGGACGAACCCGGCATCCTTGTCGTGAGCCATTCCGACACTGTTCATCCGATCGGCATGATCAAAGACATCCTGCGCTGGCGTCGCGAGGGTGACAGCGTCTTCGGCCCCGGCATCTATGACATGAAGTCTGGCGCCTACATGGCCTACTACGCCTACCGGCACCTCGTTCGGCAAGGCAAACAGACACCGTTGCCGATCACTTTCATGTTCATCCCGGAAGAAGAAGTCGGCAGCCCCACATCGCATGAGGCGATCGAAGAAGCCGCACGGCGCAACAAATATGTGCTGGTGACCGAACCGGCGCGCGAAGGCGGTAAAATTGTCACCGGGCGCCGCGGTTCGGCCCGGTTTCAGATTACCGTCAACGGCGTTCCGGCCCATTCCGGTCTCCGCCATCAGGACGGCCGCAGCGCGATCCGCGAGATGGCGAAACATATCCTCTATATCGAGGGTCTGACCGACTACGACCGCAACGTTACGACCAATGTGGGGCTAATCTCCGGTGGCACGGGAACCAATGTCGTGCCGAGCGAATGCGTGATCGAAGTCGATATGCGCCTACCCGACATGGAAGCGGTCGAGGAATTCGTGCCGGCGGTGCTCAACATCAAGAAGATCGATCCCGATTGCATCGTCACGGTCAAAGGTGGATTGAACCGCCCCCCTACCAAAAAAATGACGGCATTCAGGCACTATACGAGCATGCCAAAGGCCTCGCCGAAGAGATCGGCTTCGATTTGCAGGATATGTATACCGGTGGCGGCAGCGACGGGAATTTCACGGCAGCACTGGGCGTCCCCACTCTCGACGGGCTAGGTGCCGACGGCAAAGGCGCGCATGCGCATGACGAGCAGATCTATTTCTCGTCGCTGGAACCACGCACCGAGTTATGGATCCGGTTGTTCGAGACCCTCGAATAAACGAGCCCTCACAGATCCCGAGCCTTCAACAACCAAGCTGGCTAGCCAAGTCTTCAAAATCTCTCGCGACATAGTCGAAATCGTGTTCCGCTTTGAGGTCGCGAGCCTGTCCGGGGCCGTGTTCGTTGGGCCGCGGCACGAAGGCTGTCCGCAGCCCGCAGGCAGCGGCGGCAACGAGGTCGCCGTTATGGGCCGCCGTCATCAACACCTGTTCCGGCGCGAGCCCAAGCCGGTCGCACGCCTTGATGTAGGCCTGCGGCTCCGGTTTGTAATGCCCGACCACCTCGGCACCCAGGATCGTGTCCCATGGCAATCCGGCACGCTTGGCCATATTAACCATCAGCGCGATGTTGCCATTGGACTGCGTGGCGATGATGAACTTCGACTTCAGCCGCGTGAGGCCCGCGACCGAATCGGGCCACGGGTCGAGGCGATGCCAGGCGAAGTTGAAATCGTCGATTTCCGCTTCATCCAGTCCGGTTATGCCGGAACGGCCCAGCATCTCGAGCAGGTTTTCGCGATGCAAAATGTCGAGTTTAACGAATTCCCGATTGCCGTCCCGAATGCGGGCCATGGCCGGGTCGTATAGCGACCGCCAGCCGTCGGCGAAGGCGGCCCAATCCAGGTCGATCCCCTTTCGCGCCCCCAATTCCTGACCCTCCCGGGTAATACTGCCGCGCCAGTCCACAACCGTACCAAATACGTCGAATATCAATGCTTTAATGTCCGCGGCTGCCATGATGTCCCTCAGCGAAATCCATTGCGATTGGGGCACTATATACGACGGTGCGCGCGCGTGTGACTCCGCGCCGAATTGGACGATCACGGGAATTTGAGGAAACAAAAGGGAACGTTACTAGCGTGACGAGGCGCGTGATTGTCTAATCGGGCGGCTAAATCAGATGCGGAGCGGGAAAACCGGCCGCGCGATAATTGTAGACAGGAGAACGCTATGATGAAGAAAACTGTAGTCGCCCTGAGCGTCGCGGCCCTGGCTGCGGGCAGCGTTGCGCTTCCGGCAGCGGCAGCGAGCCTCGATACCCCGGTTCAGCTTGCCAGCTGCAACCCCTGCAAAGCCAAAAAAGGCTGCAACCCCTGCGCCGCCAAGAAAGGCTGCAATCCTTGCGCTGCGAAGGGCTGCAACCCCTGCGCCGCCAAGAAAGGCTGCAATCCTTGCGCTGCGAAGGGCTGCAATCCCTGCGCCGCAAAAAAGAAGTAGTGGTAAGCCACAGCTAGCGTATCCGGTACACGGGAAGCGCTCGGCCGCGATCTGTCGCGGCTCGGGCGCTTTTCCGTTTACCTTCGTAAATGCAACTGCAGCCACCGTCCGGTCAGACTGGACGGGAAACGCGGCGCTTCGGAAGAACCCTTCGCGCAAGCGTTCGATACGACTATATTTATCCAACAATCGCGTTCTTCTGTAGCAACACAGGAGCGTTAAATTTGCCGCGCGCGTCATCTGTTGTAACTCGGGCGCTATGTGTTTGGTGTTTCCTCGCCGCCGCGGCAATAATCCTGCCGCATAGGACGTATGCGGCGGACGTCCTTCCCCTCCAGAATCAATTTCTCACGGGCAAGCTTCTGGTCGCGCGCCCGGACATGCCGGATCCTCGATTTCGGGATACGGTCATCTTCGTCGCACGACATGACGAAAACGGCGCATTCGGCTTGATCGTGAACCGCCCCCTTGGTCAAATCGACTACGCAACGATCATTGAAAGCCTGGGTGTTGACCCTGCCGGATTGGAGGGCGACGTCGCCATTTTTTATGGCGGTCCGGTGGATCCAAAACGCGGGTTCATCCTGCATTCGAACGATTATCCGCATCCCCCCTTGATTCCGGTGAACGATCGCTACAGCATCACCATGAGTACCGACCTTTTGCTCGCTTTGGCAAATGGCTTCGGGCCCAAGCGCAGCATTTTGGCAATCGGTTACGCCGGGTGGGGCAAAGGGCAATTGGAACAAGAACTCGACCGAAGAGACTGGGTCGTCGCACCAAGCGATGAACAAATCTTGTTCGACACGAAATTCGCCAGCAAATGGAAACGCGCCTACAATAACCGTTACATTGAGATCTAAAAGTCGGTCGTCGGGCCGATGCCTTGTGTTGTCATTGGAATTGGCTCGATCAGGAAGGGGCGCGCATCGCCGGAATGTTTCTTCCGCTTGTCCTCGTACATACGGGAATCCGCCAAACGCACCAAGCCGTCCGGGCTGCCGCACTGATCGGGAAACAAGGCAACGCCCATACTGATTCCTAACTTGACGCGGTTTGTTTCAAGGTCGAAGCCTCTATCGAACACTTTCTGAATTCTGCTGGAGACGATTTGCACGGATTCTGCCGTCACACCTGTATCGACGAGCAATACGAACTCGTCACCACCGAGGCGCGTAAGGGTATCGCAGTCTCGAACCTGCTCGCGCATCCGCGTCGCGGCCATCCGCAGAACATTGTCACCCGCAGCATGCCCGAACCTGTCATTGACCGCTTTGAATCCATCAAGGTCCATGAGAACAATCGCGACTGGCTCATTGGTGCGGGACGACCGTGACAGGCTCTGACTCAACCGTTCGTCGAAAAGGCGTCGAGTCGCCAACCCTGTCAGCGCGTCGTAATTTGCAGCACTCAGCAACTCGGCCCGCGCCTGTTCGAGCGATGCGCTTGTCGACTGCAAAATCTCAACCTTCTCGGTTAAGGTCCGCTGCGCGGCGATTTCAGCCGTCACATCCCGTTGGACACCAACAAATCCGGCAAGCCCTTGATCAGATACCATGACAGGGCTGATGGTGAGTTCATTCCAAAAGGTCGATCCATTCTTTCGATAGTTTAGTAACCGCAGCGTAATGCTGCGTTTTTCCTCAATCGAGCGCTTGATCGCGGCGACAGCGTCAGGGCTGGTATCCGCCCCCTGAAGGAAACGGCAATTGCGCCCTATGAATTCAGGTTTTTCATACCCGGATAGTTTTTCAAACGCCGGATTTCCATAAACAATTGGATTATCTGTCAAATCTGAATTTGAAATCACAACCCCCGCAGTCGTCGACTCGACCGCCGCCGCGAAACTGGCTTCGATAAGATCATTCCGAAAAAAAGATTCGAATTCGGTCATTGTAATTTTTTCACAACTAAAACAATAGAATCGAAGCTCAACATGCTCCTTGCCGCACGATGATCTTCAAAATTTTCGGTAATTTCTATTTAGATACTGTTAATCGGACGAAGGCCCTAGCCCGTGCGCCGCTCGAGACAGTCAGATAGGCTGTCAGTAATATTCTCGAGTATTGTGAAATAGGTATCCGGGCCAGACGCTAGTGTAGCGCCCAAAGGATCAAGCACGGAAATGCGCAGCGCCCTGTTCGCAACAATCGTATTCAACATGGATGGTTGGAACTGCGGTTCCCGGAATACACATCGTATGTCTCCACGAGCCACTCTCTGCTGGACAGCGTCTAGGTGCCGCGCACCGGGGCGGTGTTCCGGATTGAGCGTGACCGTCCCAATTGCTTTCAAGCCGTATCGTTTTTCAAAATATTGAAATGCATCGTGAAATACGAGGTATGGGACCGAGCGGACTGGCTCCAACGTCTCTCGAAGACGCTCGTTCAGCGCAGCCAGCCTAGCTATCAACGCATCGCCGTTGCGCCGGTAACGGGCGGCATTCGCGTTATCGATGTCCGATAGCGTCCGTACGATGGTCTCTGTCGCTGTCTGCACCAAAACCGGATCAAGCCAAAAATGCAGATCATGCGTACCGCGCTCGTGGCGATGCTCCTGGTCGTGTTTCGTATGATCGTCGGCGTCTTCCGCAACGTTCCACATGCCATCTCTACGGTACGGGAGCAACGTCACGGACTTCGACAGCGCCACGACTTTCGCGCGCCTTGAGAGAGTCTCCAACGGCTTGACCAGGAACCCTTCAAGGTCGGCACCGACCCAGAACACTGCGTCCGCGCGCTGAAGCGACCGTGCCTGCGACGGTTTCAATGCAAAACTATGCGGTGTTTCCGCCCCACCAATCAGGAGCTCCGCCGGGGCAATGCCGCGCATCACCGCCGTAACAAGCGAATGCAGCGGCTTTATACTGACCACGACAGCAGGCGGCGCTGCCATCGCCGAACCGACCCCAAGGACCGAAAGCAGCAGTAGAGCGCTTAGCGAATATCGGCCGTGCCGTCGTAAAGAGTGCAGCGTCAGGATCATTCGGAAGGTCTTCTATTTTGATATGTTATAATATAACATATGTAGCGCTGCTGCCCACTCTGTCAACGCCATTGAGCTAAATGCGGCAGACAGCTTCAGAATGACTGGATTCCTCGATGCTCCAACCACCAGATGTGCTGGTCGAAGCCCACGACATCGTTCTTGGATATGACGGCCGGGCGATCCTCGACGGCGTTGAGATCGCTGTTGCCGAGAAGGAGATCGTAACCCTAATCGGACCGAACGGATCCGGCAAAACAACCCTGGCACGGATACTGCTCGGTCTTGTCGAGCCGGAGCGCGGTTTCATCCGGCGGCGGCCCGGCCTGTCGGTCGGATATCTGCCCCAGCGTTTGAGCGTTGGCACCAATCTGCCGCTGACGGTCGCACGATTTCTGCGTCTCGCCAAAGGCAAGAACCGCATACCCATTGACGATGCGCTGGGGGAAGTCGGCGCGCAGCATCTTGCAAAGGCCGATATCGGTAGTCTCTCGGGTGGCGAGTTGCAGCGTGTTCTATTGGCGCGCGCCCTGCTCCGCGCACCGGACCTTCTCGTCCTCGACGAACCAACTCAGGGCGTCGATTTCTCAGGCCAGATCGAATTTTACGGCTTGATCAGCCGCATCCGCGATCGCCATGGCTGCGGCGTTCTGACGATCTCTCACGACCTGCATCTCGTTATGGCCGCAACCGACCGGGTCGTCTGCCTGAATCACCACATCTGCTGTTCGGGCGAACCGGAGTCGGTAAGACGGCACCCCGAATATCTGGCGCTTTTCGGTCCCGACGCCGCCGAACGGTTGGCGGTCTACGCGCATCATCACGACCACAATCACGACCTCGCAGGCGAGATCGTCGAACCGCACCAGCACGAACATTGATAAACATACTGGACGATTTCTTCTGGCGCGCGGCACTCGGCGGGTTGGGTGTCGCGCTTGCCGCGGGGCCGCTCGGCTGTTTCATAGTGTGGCGGCGAATGGCCTATTTCGGTGCCTCCATCGCACATACCGCGCTCCTCGGCGTTGCACTGGGGTTCGTTCTGGCGATCGACCTTACGCTCGGCATCGCCTTGACCTGCATTGCGTTCGCCGTTGCGATCGTATTCCTGCAACGCGGGACAAAGCTGGCGTCGGATACTTTGCTTGGGATCCTGGCCCATGCCGCACTCGCCATCGGTCTCGTCGCCCTGTCCTTCATGAAGGGCGTACGGATCGACCTTATGGCCTATCTGTTCGGGGATATTCTGAGCATCTCGCACACCGACCTGCTATGGATTTTCGGTGGCGGGGGGGCTTCTATTGCGATCCTGGTCGCAATCTGGCGACCGCTTCTTTCCATCACGGTGCATGAGGAACTCGCCCAAGCCGAGGGCGTTTCCGTTCTGTCGGTGCAGTTGACCTTTACATTGTTGCTGGCGATCGTGATCGCCGTATCGATGAAGATCGTCGGGGCGCTCCTGATCATATCGCTCCTGATTATTCCAGCGGCAACGGCCCGCCCTTTCTCCCGCTCGCCCGAGCAGATGGCGGGACTGGCTGCCTCGATCGGCGCCGTTTCCGTCGCGGGTGGGCTAACAGCATCGTTCCAATGGGACACACCTTCCGGCCCGTCTATTGTCGTCGTCGCGTTCCTGCTGTTTATGGTGAGTCTTATCGCCGGTAGAGTCCGCTAACTGTATCGCGAACCGCCTCCGGCGACGGCAACACGATCACCAGACCGGACTTCCGTAACCACAGCTGCCATATCCGACAGATATTCATCGGCAACCTCTGCATGGCCTGGCGACAGCATGAGATGCATGCCCTTCGGCTGACGCAGACCAGCCGACATCCAGCCGCGGTCCCGCATGCCTTCCGCGACGGCAAACATATCGAATTCATCGGACCCGAATGCCAGCAGCCCGAGCTGGTGCCGCCCCCAGAACTGGAAGCCGCCAATGGCTTCCAGCCCGCGTTCGTATTTCTCGCGCGTCTCGATCACGGTCTGCGCCTTGGACTGATACCCTTCCTGTCCGAGATAATTCATCACCGCCCAAGCGGCAGCAATAGCGCCACCGGGTCGCGTGCCCGCCAAGGTTGGCGTCGCCATTTCACCCGTCGGCCAATCGCCAAAACGAAACAGTTGATGCTCCCGCAACTCACCGGAACGATAGAAAACTGTGGATGCTCCTTTGGCCGCATAGCCGTATTTATGCAGATCGGCCGACATCGACCGGACACCAGGCAAGGCGAAATCGAAAGGCGGCAGATTGATCCCGTTCATCCGCGCAAAAGGCGCAAAATATCCGCCGACGCAAGCGTCCACATGCAGCCAGAGATTCCGTTCGAGCGCGAGTGTCGAAAGTTGCTCGATCCCGTCGATGACACCGAACGGAAAACAGGGTGCCGATCCGACAACCATCATCGTCCGGTCATTGACCGCTACCGCCATGGCATCGGTATCGGCGGTGAAATCCGCCGCCACTGGCACCCGGGTCACGGTGAGGCCTAGATACTCGGCGGCCTTGTTGAAGGCCGGATGGGCCGAATGCGGCGCGACGATCTCTGTCCGTTCCGTTTCACCTTGCGCGCGCCACCAGTCGCGGCAGGTTTTCACGGCCATCAGGATGCTTTCCGTGCCGCCCGAGGTCATGTCGCCACAGGCATCTTCCGGTGCTTCAAGCAAAGACAGGCCAAATCCAACGACCTCGTCCTCCATGCGCCGCAGGCTTGGAAACGCCGCCGGGCCGAGCCCGTTCTCGGAGATAAACATGCTGTAGGCGTCTCTGGCGACGGTGCGCACGTCTTCGCCTGCATTGAAGACATACACGCCGAGCCGTCCGGCACGCCAATCGAAGTCGTTCTCTGCGAGCGACTCCATTTCCGATTTTATCTGTGCCCAGGAACGGCCCTGGGCCGGCAGCGATCCATGCCTATTCGTCATCATGAACTCGATTAATGCGCCATGATGACCGGAATTTCTGAATAGGCGAGAATATGGCTTGTCGCACCGCCAAATATCATTTGCCGCAGGCGGCTATGAGTATATGCGCCTTTGACGATCAAATCGGCGCCGTGCGTCGCCGCTTCCTCGAGCATCGCTTCGCCAAGCGAGCGTTTGCCGGCAACACAGTCTGCGGCCGTCGCATTTATGCCGTTACGCGCCAGATGTCTCGCTACGTCCGCCCCCGTTGGCCCGGGAACCATGGCATCCTCGACTGTTGAAACGACAACCTTCGCCGCCCGCTTCAAAAATGGCATCGCAAACGCGATTGTCCGCGCCGTCTCCGTGCTGCCATTCCAAGCGATAACTGCCGTTTCCCCCAGCGTCGGTAGCGCCTTTGGCGGGGCAATCAAGATGGGACGACCGGTCTCGAAGAGGGCTGCCTCCAATGTGTGCATCGTCGGGGTGGTGGCGCCGTGCACAGGACGGCCGACGACAACAAGATCGAACAACCTGCCACGGTGGCCCACATAATCGTCGCTGGGGCCGACATTCTGCCACACGGCAGAGGCTTGATCGGAGGGCGTAGAGGGCTCCGAACCGGCAACGCCCCGGGCTTGCATGAAATCGTTGAAATATTGCTCCGCCTGACTTATTCGAGCTCGGTCCTCCTGCTCGTATTTCTCGACGAAGGCGGGCGTTACGACGCCAAATCCGTCCGCACTCGCAATTGCAGGAAGCGCGGGTTGAACATAGACCCCTTCGATATAGCTGCCAAAGCGCTGTGCGGCCAAAACCGCGGTCCCCAGCACTGAATCGACGACATCGCTCTCTTCGAATGGTACAAGAATCGCCTTCATGTCATTTCCTCCGTTTTCGGATCGAAATGCCCCAACCGGGCGCACGGAATAAGCGTAGTATCATCGCCTAGATGTCCAGCAATTCAAAGCTCAAGTTTTTCTACCATTCCGAGAAATGGAAACTGTTTGCCGTCGTAATGCTCGGATTGATTTCCCTCGCCATTTTTCAGACCAACAACCGTTACGTGGTGGCGGAAACAAACATTCTGCCCAACTTGGACTTTCGCCAGCAGGGCAGTCATTGGATAGGAACACGAAACGGAATAAAATTAAGACGGACACCTGCACCGGTTCTCGAGTTCAGCAACGAAGGCCGACGGCAAACAATGGTGACGCAGGTTTTGCGAAATCCGCATCGCTTCGAGAATGTCCACGTCTCCGTCGATATCAGGATCGATAAGGTGGTACCCGGTCCCATTTGGTGGCAACAAGCGGGCATCCTTTTGCTTGCGTTCGACAGGAGAGGCGCGCGGATGACGCACTGGCCATCCGAAGTCGTTTTGATCTCAGGAACGCATCCTTGGCAACAATATGAGGCCATCATACCGGTGTCGGCTAATATTGCACGGTTCCAGCTGTTCCTCGTCCATGGCGGCAAAGCCGGCCTGATGCAGGTGAAGAATATTCGTGTGGATGCCGTCGACGAAGCGTTCTGGTTCGTTGCCGCAAAGCCCCTGCTGATCGCATTTTGGGTAGTCGCTGCTTTCTGGGTACTGATCCCACTCCTGATTGAGAGACGCAAAACCCTTTCAGCCTATCTCGCGCTTTTTGTATTTCTTATCACTTTAGCCGGCGCGCTTACACCGCAACCCCTGCTCTCCGAATCCAGCCGTCCGGTATCAGACAAGCTCACAAGATTTATCGCGCCGACGGAAAAGACGGCTGATCGTAAAAAGGCCCCCGCACGACAATCAGTGAAAGAAAGGCCGCTATTAGAGGCGCCTAACGAAACAATGACCTCGGCAAGCCGCGTGAAAACACGTCCAGTAACGCTTGCATCTGCAATAACGGGTGACAGCGGACAATACACCGCACACTTTTTCAGCCACCTCTTGCTGGGATTTCTCGTATCTTTGGTGTTTTTCGAAGTGGCGTGGTGGCGGCTCCTCGGGTACTTGCTGCTTGCCGCAACAGCGACCGAGCTCCTGCAGATCTTCGTCATCACTCGGTCAGCCGGGATTGCCGACGGTATGGCGAACGTTGCGGGTGTTATCGCAGGCCTCGCGCTATGTCTGGGGTGGCAGGCTGCGCGCCACCGTATGACATTCAGGAAGAGCCCTTAACGTCCAACGTGACACGGATCATGGGCTAACGAAACGTACTACTCTCGTTCTTTTAGGCGTTTGCGGCGATATTCGAGGGCATAGGGAAAGCCGACCGACAAGATCAAAAGCACCCACAAGATGTTTGCGAGGCTGGAGGAAAACAAAACCGTCAGATCGCCCTGCGACATCTTCATGGCACGCAGGAAATACTGTTCGAGCAACGGCCCGAGTATAACGCCGATCAATATCGCTGCCGTGTGGTACCCGGTCTTGCGCGCGATATAGCCCAACACGCCAAACGCGAAGGCGAGATACATGTCGAACAAATATTCGCGCGGCACGAAGGAGCCAACCAGCGTGAAGGCGATGATCAGTGGCGCCATGTAAGTCGTCGACACCATCGTTACCCGCGACATGTAACGCGACAGCGGCAGTATTGTCAGAATCATCAGCGCGTAGGTCACCGCCATCGCTGTAAAGACGCCATAAGCCAGTTCCGGATTTTCGATGAACAATTCCGGACCTACCGTAACACCATGATATTGCAACACAACCAGCATAATCGCCGCCGTCGCACCGCCGGGAATGCCGATCACGAGCAGCGGGATCAGCGTGCCGGATGTCACGCCGTTATTCGCTGACTCTGGCGCGACAAGCCCTTCGATATGCCCTGTGCCATAGAGCTCCGGCGTCTTTGAGAATGTCCGCGATTGCTGATACGCCACGAACGCGGCGATGCTCGCACCCGCACCGGGTACAACGCCGATGACGAGGCCGATGAGACTAGTCCACACGATGTGCCACCAGCGGGACAATGCCGCCCGGACTCCTTCCATCGTTTCCGCCCAGCCGGCCTTGCGCATCAAGTCTTGTCCCTTGCCCGAAAGTATCGTTTCTCCCTCGATAACGAGGAACGCCTCGGAGACCGCGAACAGGCCGACCAGTGCTGGAATCAGAGGTACGCCGTCATACAATTCCAGAAAACCGAACGTGGCCCGCGGCGTCGCATACACAGCGTCGGCACCGATTGCGCCGATCATCAAGCCGAGGAAGCCAGCGATCAGCCCCTTCAGAGTGTCGCGCGCAGCGATCGTCGCAATCAGCGATATGCCGAACAGCATAACGACGATCATCTCCACGCTGTGCAGATAGAACGCAACTTGCGCCAACCACGGCATCGCCAGCAAGGCAACGATGGTTGTCAGCAGCCCGCCTGCGGTCGACGATACGAAGGAAATCGCCAGCGCCTGTTGCCCCTTCCCTGCCCTCGTCATTGGATATCCATCCAGCGGTGTTGCAGCGGCACCGGCCGTTCCCGGAATATTGACCAGAATTGCCGGTATCCCCGCGCCCATGCGGGACGAACAATAGAGCGCGACCATGAAGATCAGCCCAACCTCGACATCCATCGCCAAGGTCAGCGGCAGCAGAATGATAATCGTGTTGGCGGCGCTAAACCCCGGGATCGCACCGACAACCAGGCCAAGAAAGATCGCCGGGATAATGACCCACCAGAAGGTCAAGGTATGCGCGAACAGCGGCGCGAATATGTCCCAATCAAACTCCATGTCAGAACAACGGCTTCATAAGCGCTTCAAAGGGCCCTACCGGGAACCGGGTCTCGAAAGCCACGATGAACAGCAGATAACCGACGAGCGATAGGGACACCGACAGCAACAGCGCCAGGCGAAAGTTTCGGCCACCGCCCAGCAACAGCATTGCCAGGAAAAGAAACCCGAAGCTGGTCAGGGTAAAACCACCCCACTCGATCAGCGCGATGTAAGCGAGTGTGAGAACCAAAAGCAGCAGCCGTCGAAGGACAAGCCCCGGCGGCGACACCAGAGTGTCAAAATGCCACGATGCCTCTTTGCGAATGATTTGACGGGCCGATTTGACCAGGAACGCCGCGATCAGCGCGATCAGGATTGCGCCGACGAAAAAGGCGCTGACCTGCGCAGTCCAGGGCGAATCGAGGATCGTGGAAAAGTAGTAGAGCGTAAAAACCAGAGCGGCGACCGGAATGACGAGATCGCCGCCGATCGACTTCTTTTCGCGGCGTTCGGCCATACTATCGCCCGTCATTCCCGTGCTTCCGGTAGCGCAGAACAGCGCACCGTTTTATACCGCCTACGATTTTTTCCCGGTCATCAGCGGCTTAAACCGCTCACCAATCGCGGTAATACTCTCCGCGTAGGTCTTGCACGCCGCCGCGTCGCCATAGCGGATGTTCTCCCAAGGCGCCTTGGTCTTCAGCACCGCTTTCTTATAATCCGGGTCGCCGAATACTTTCAGAATCGTATCGTTCATGGCTTTGTAGCGGTCCGGATGCGCGTCCACCGCCCTCTTTTGAATGGCAAAGGCGCGCGCCGAGACCAACGGCGGCAGTTTGGTTCCGAAATGATCGTTCGCTGTCGGTGCATTCACATCGAAGCTGCTCAGCCGGGCGCCCAGCCGATTCTTCTCGTCGAAAACCAAAAGGGACCGCAGCACTTTCACGCCTTTTTTCGAAACGCTGCCGGACGGCAGCACGCCAAGATCCATTTCACCTGTGACAACACCGGCAATCGTATTCTTTCCGCCGGACAATGGAATCAAGTTGAACTTGGCCCCGGTGTGCTCGCCAACCGCCAGGATACCGATCGAAGCTGGATGCGCGAGGCGACTAGTCCCAACATTTAGGGTCCGCTTTTTGCCTTCAGCGATAACGTCATCGATGCTGCGGAAGGGACTCTTCGCGCTCACGAAGACGACGCTCGGGTCTACATCGACGCGGGCGAAGTAAAAATAGTCGTCGAGGCTGAACGATGGCTTCTTCACTACCCAGTTCAGCATCTCCGGCCCCATATTGCCGAACAGCAGATTGTAACAATCGGCCGGCGCCTTTCCCATATAGGTCTCATAACCGACACGACCCGCGGCACCCGGATAGAAAGAAGGCTCGAAGTTGGTCTTCAGATATTTTTTCCAGACACCGGTAAAGGCGCGAAGGTTACGGTCCGCACCACCGCCCTCTCTCGTGGGCACGTAAACCTTGATATTGCGGTCGGGGAATCCCGCGCTGAGCGCACTAGAAAACGGCACGGCTGAAAGGCCTGCAGCCGCGAGGCCGCCCTTGACAAAACTGCGCCGCGACGGCGCCCAAAATTTGGTCATCGTATCCTCCCTGTTTGCGGCGCGCTCTCTTTCGTCGGCGCGCAAAATAAAAACGCGCCAGCTGTTCATTGACAGCAGAGATTCACACCAAAGAATAGTGTCCGTTAGGTGTATTTTCCTGTCAACGTTCACCTGCTCGGTGGCCGATCACAGATAGTTGTTCAAGCAAACGAGCAACGACACCCTATCCGCTGATCGAAAATCCTGACGAGCCACGACTCAATGCGAAGCGATTGAGGAAATCATGATGGCTGCAATAGTTTCTTTGATCCGCGGCCCGCGGCACACAACTACTCCGACTACGGGACTGCCAATCTGGAAGACAAGACCCGTATCGATATGCCACCAACGGACGGCGCTCTGATCGTCTTTCCCTCATACCTGTATCACTCAGCGACGTCCTATAGCCGCCCACGAGACCGTATCGTGGTCGCGTTCAACGCCAGCATCCACTACGATCCCTAAACGTAATCTTGTAGTGGAATCGAACTATGTCTCAGTCGAATTCGGACGCGAACATCGCTGTCCTGGACAGTATTACCAAGTTGACGGACGGCCACCGCGGTCAGGTCATCGTCGCAGGCTCACACGGCGCCGAGTACGCCGCCTATCTCGCGGCGAAAGGCGGTGCGCGTGCGGTTATTCTGAACGATGCCGGCGTCGGAAAAGACAACGCCGGAATTTCCGGACTGCGCTATCTGCAGGCCCTCGGCGTCCCCGCCGCTACGGTCAGTCACAGCACGGCACGCATTGGCGACGGCACGGATATGATGGCACGCGGCACGGTCAGCCACGTGAATGCTGCCGCAGAGGCACTCGGCTGCGCCACCGGCCAGAGCTGCGAGGCGTGCGCCGACCGATTGTGCGCAGCGCCACCAGTTATCGCTGCGCCGCCCACACAATTGGAAAACCGCATTCTGTTGCGCAACATTTCGGGAGATCCCGAAGTGTGGGGTCTCGACTCGATATCCCTGATCGTGCCGGAGGATGCGGGCCATATCGTTATTTCCGGATCGCACGGCGAGAGCCTTGGCGGCAAGCCGGAAACGGCCCTGAAATACGACGCTATCGCAGCGGTTTTTAGCGACGCCGGCATTGGCATAGATCAAGCCGGACTCAGCCGTTTGCCGGCGCTCGACTCGCGCAGTATCCCAGCCGCTACCGTGTCCGCAGAGAGCGCGCGGATCGGCGACGGCCGCTCAATCTACGAGGACGGCGTGATTTCCTGCGTTAACGAAACCGCAAAAAATATTGGCGCAAAAACGGGAATGCGGACGCCCGAGTTCGTCGACTGCGTCATCGCATCGCTGAAAAGCAGCTGATCCTTAGACGGGGCGATCCCCCTTCTCGACCTTGAGGACTCGGCTGTCCACGGCCGGTAGCATCTTCGTCGGATCGCGCGTCACAACGACATCGACGACAGTCGGGCGTTCCGTTTCGGCCAGACCCTCCTGTATTGCACCGGCTAGCGCCTCGGGATCCTCGACGCGAATACCGTGGCAGCCGAACGCATTCGCCACATTGGCGTAGTTCGTCTCCATAAGGTCGCTCGACTGGTACTTACCGTCATACATCGCGTGCTGAAGCGCTTTCACATAACCGGACGCGGCATTGTTTACGACCAGGATCGTGATGCCCGCCTTCATGCGCAGCGCGGTCTCCAACTCGCCGATTACCATATTGAAACCACCGTCGCCCGTCATGCCGACGACCGGGCGATCCGGCACGCCAATCTGCGCGCCGATAGCGCCCGGCAGACCGTAACCGATCGAGGCGAGACCACGATCCGGGGCATAAGTTCTGCCCGCGATCTTGGTGTCGTAGAGCAGCCCGGTCCAATGGCCGGAAAACCCGCCATCGGCGACCAGAACCGATTCCGCCGGCATCACATTGTTCAACTCGTTGATCATGCGCGCCACATTGATCGGCCGTTCCGTCGAATGGAGCCGCTCGGAGGCGTCATCGAGCCATTTCTTCATCCGCACGGGGACCTCGGCGACATAATCGGTGCGCGCCGCGTGCTGTTTGCCCGCACTGTCGGACATCTCCGCGCTCAACGCCCGCAACCCCTCGCCCGCGTCGCCGCATAAACCGGCGTGTATGCGCGTCGTACGGCCGATCTCTTCCGCCAAAATATCGAGTTGTATGATCGGTGTCTCGGTCGGCAAAAGCTGGTATCGCTTGGTCGCGATCTCACCGAGTTTGCAGCCAACGGCCATCAGGCAATCCGACGACTCGATCAAATCGTTCGCGATCCGCGTATATCGTCCGAACAATCCCGCGGAGAGCGGGTGGGAGCAGGCAATGCCGCCCTTTCCGCTCATCGTGTGGGCCACCGGAATGTTGTGCGCCTCAGCAAATTCCTGCAGCGCTTCATAATCGTTGGAGAGGTGAATACCGCCACCTACCAGCAGCAAGGGCCGCTCCGCTTTTGCCAGCAGTGCTGCCGCACGCGAAACATCGTCTGCGCCGGGGCGAATACGCCGGGCCGGTATCGACATCGACTCCGGGTCGACCCAGAATTCGTCCGCGCGAATTTCATGAATGTCGTGACAGATATCTTCGGGCACATCGAGAATGACCGGTCCCGGCCGGCCGCTCGTCGCCACCGCGAAGGCACGCCGCACGAGCTCCGGAATCCGTTTGCCGCTCTCGACGCGGATCAACTCCTTGACCGCCGGCGTCAGGATATCCACTTGCCGGCATTCCTGAGTCATGTTCTTCCAGGCATGTTCGCGGTTCGCATCACCCGTGAGTACCACCAGCGGAACCCCTGCGTTCAAAGACTCCACCAAGCCGGTCACGAGATTGGTCGCACCCGGTCCAAGCGTCGCATCGCAGACGCCCGGCTTGCCGGTCACTCGCGCATAAGCGTCCGCGATGAAAGCGCCGCTGCGTTCGTCGTTGATCAGATTATGGTTCAGGCCCAGAACACGAACTGCTTCGTAAAACGGCGACAGCTGGAAACCGCCCATGCCGCACATCAACTCGACCTCATGCGCCTGCAGCATTTCCGCCAGCGCCTCGCCGCCATTCATACGGCGGGTAACGTTATCGTTGCCTTGCGCGCTCATACGCCCATCTCCTCAAATACATTCATGACATCCGCCACGCGCACGCGGCACAAATCTTCCAGCGGCGGCGCGTAAGGGATTGGAATACGGGGTGCGCCAAGCCGCCGCACCGGTGACTTCAGCCGGTCCCCCATCGTTTCGGACACCGTCGCCGCGATCTCTGCGCCGAACCCGCACACCTTGACCGCCTCATGGACAACCGCCAGACGCCCGGTTTTCTCGACCGAGGCGAATACCGCATTCTGATCCCAGGGCCACAGGCTGCGCAGATCGATGATTTCGACGGAAACATCTTTATCGGCAGCGGCATCGGCCGCCTGCCGAGCAACCTGCAGCGCGCCCGACCAGGTTACGATCGTTACATCGTCGCCCGTCCGGTCAATCCGCGCCTCGCCAATGGGAACTGCGCCATCGTCACCGTCCGGCACCTCGCCTTCCATGTCCCAACTATCCTTATGCTCCATATAGATGACCGGATCGTCGCAACGAATAGCGGACTTCAAAAGACCGCGATTGTCCTCCGGCGTCCCAGGCGCCAGAACGACGAAACCGGGAACGTGGACATACCACGACTCAAGCGACTGCGAATGTTGTGCGGCTGAGGAGCGCCACATCCCAATCGGTTGCCTGATGACCAAGGGCGCCCGCGTCTGTCCGCCGAACATGTAGCGAGCCTTCGCAGCCTGGTTGACCATCTCATCCACCGCGCATAAGGCGAAATCGGAGAACCGTAGCTCGACGACCGGGCGAGTCCCGACCATCGCGGCTCCGACCGCCGCTCCCATGATCGTTGCTTCCGAGATCGGTGTACTGACGACCCGCGCTGGGCCGAATTCATCCACCAGACCAAGATACTGTCCGAAGACGCCGCCTTCGCTGACATCCTCGCCCAGCGCCCAGACCGTTGCGTCGCGCCGCATTTCCTCTGCCAGTGCAAGCCGCGCCGCGTCCTTGTAGGACATCGTGGTCATGCCGCGCCTCCGATGTCCTGTACGTCCGCCGCCGCAAGTTCCGGTGCTGGCCAGGGTGCGTCTTTGGCTGCCTCGTAGGCCGCCGCCATTTCCTGCTGCGCATCCCCTTGGATCGCCTCCAGATCCGCTGCCAAAACGCCGTTCTCGGTCAAAAAATCACGCGCAATCGTCAATGGATCATGGGCCATGAACTCGGCGATTTCGTCCGCGGGACGCCACGTTCCTGGATCGGCAACCGTATGGCCGCGCTGTCGATATGTCTTCGCATGAATGAAATGCGGCCCGCCGCCAATACGCATCTCCTCCACCAGCTTTCCGGCGAGGATGTCGATCGCAACGATATCGTTGCCGTCAACAGGATGCGCCGGTACGCCGAGACTCTCCGCCCGCGCCGCCGGACCGGGACCGCCGGTCATATCGCCCGTCCGGGTGCGCGCCGCATAGCGGTTGTCCTCGCACACGAATAAGACTGGGAGGTCGTAAATCCGCGCCCAGTTTAGGCCTTCGAGGAAGGGCCCCCGGTTAACCGCACCGTCCCCGAAAAAACACGCAACGACCGTGTCCTCACCAAGCAATCGCTTGGCCTGCGCCGCCCCCGCGGCAATCGGAATACCGGCAGCGACAATGCCATTGGCGCCCAGCATGCCGACCGAGAAATCGGCAATATGCATCGAACCGCCTTTGCCGTCACTGGTGCCACCAGCACGCCCGAACAGCTCGCGCATCATGGCTTCCGCGTTCGCGCCCTTCGCAATCGTATGGCCATGGCCGCGATGCGTGCTGGTAATCAAATCCGACCTGCGGAGGTTGCCGCAGACGCCGGTCGCAACCGCTTCCTGCCCAATCGACAGGTGAGCCGCCCCCATGACCAGCCCTTCTTTGGCGGCCTTGTCCGTCGCCTCTTCGAAGGCGCGGATCCTGCACATCGTACCGAAGAGGGAGAGAATACGTTGGGCCGATGGCGTCTGATCGCCCAGGCCCGATGACTGTGTTTCGGACATCTCTTAAAGCTTTACCGTTGCAAAATACTGGATGAAACGTAACGGGTGCGGCGCTACATGACAGCCCCAATCTGCCAAGGAACGAACTCGTCATCGCCAAATCCGAATTGCTCGCTTTTCGTCGGGTCCCCGGACGCGACCTCGAGGAGGCGTTGAAATATTTTCTCACCCACGCTTTCAATCGATTCACCGGCATCGACGACGCCACCGCAGTTGATATCCATATCCTCGTCCATGCGCTCGAACATCGGCGTATTGGTCGCCAGCTTCAAGCTTGGCGCAGGTTTGCAGCCATAGACGGACCCCCGCCCTGTGGTAAAGGTGACGATATTCGCGCCACTTGCGACCTGGCCTGTGATCGAGCAGGGATCGTAGCCTGGTGAATCCATGAACACGAAACCGCTCTGCGTTATCGGCTCCGCGTACTGATAAACGCCGCACAGATTCGTCGTACCGCCTTTGGCCGCCGCCCCAAGCGACTTCTCCAAGATGGTCGTCAATCCTCCGGCCTTATTGCCGGGCGACGGATTGTTGTTCATCTCTCCACCATTTCGTTCGGTGTAGGCTTCCCACCAGCGGATGCGTTCGATCAGTTTTTCGCCAACTTCCTGGCTCACGGCGCGGCGCGTCAGAAGGTGTTCCGCACCGTATATTTCCGGTGTTTCGCTCAAGATCGCCGTACCGCCATGTCGGACCAGAAGGTCCACCGCCGCACCCAGCGACGGATTTGCCGTAATGCCGGAATAAGCATCCGAGCCGCCGCACTGCAACGCCAGGGTAAGATGGCTTGCCGGCAGGGTTTCACGCCGGACACGGTTGGCTTCCGGCAGCATCTCACGGATCAGGGCGGCACCGCGCTCGACGGAACGCCGCGTGCCGCCGGACTCCTGGATGGTCATAGTCTGGAACAGCGGGCCGCGCTCGATCCCATACGCTTCGAGCAAAAAGTCGATCTGGTTCACTTCGCAGCCGAGGCCGACCATGACGATACCCGCAAAATTGGGGTGCCGGGCATAACCCCAAAGCGTCCGCTGCAGGTTGGCGTAACCCTCGCCGGTATCCGCCATGCCGCAACCGGTGCCATGGACAAGCGCGACAACGCCATCGACATTTGGATAGTCGGCCAAATCTTCCTGCCGCACCGCATCGGCGATGTACCGTGCGACGGAAGCTGAGCAGTTAACGCTTGTCAAGATGCCGATGTAGTTCCGTGTTCCGACGCGATCGCCACTGCGCCTATACCCTTCGAACGTGGCAGGGTCGTTTATGAAATCGGTCGCGCGGGCTTCCTCGCAATATGCGTAGTCGCGATCGAACTGGCGCATCTCCACATTGTGGACATGCACGTGGTCGCCCGGCGCGATATCCGTCGTCGCAAAGCCGATAATCTGATTGTACTTGCGCACTGCCGCCCCCGCCGCGATCGCGTCAACGGCGATCTTATGGCCCGCGGGTATCGTATCCCGGCAGACGGTACCTGCGGCCTCCGTGCCCGCAAGTAGGTCGATGCGCGCGACAACAACGTTATCGGCGGCATTAAGACGTATCGTCAGCGGCTTCGCGCTTGCCATATCCAAACCCCACGGCTATCGAAAATTCAGCAAGCGACAACTTAGCGCTTGAATACGCTCGGGGCGAGAAGCATTAAGTCACGTTCTCAACGTAAACAGCGGCGCCCGACGCATTATCTGTAAAGACAGTGTAGCCTTCCGCAACGTCGTCACCGTCGGTATCGAGGAACTCGTCGCTCTCTTCCCAATCCGCTCCAACGACAGCCACCTCAGCGTCGCCATCGCGCCGGATAACAAGAGAATTCTCATTCCCCGTCAGAGCATTTACACCGCTCGTCGCTGCCAAAACATCGTCCAACCCAATCGTAAGCGATATGTTCGAACCATCGCCAAGATCGAAACTTTCGATACCACGCAGCGTGTTGTTCGCAACATTACCAAGGTCGAGCGTGAAATCGATCTGAACCGTATCCGTACCAGCTCCGCCATCGATAAGAACGAAACTATCGTCACTTACGATCATGCGATCGTCGCCCTCGTCACCCCGCAATGCGTCCTTTCCACCACCACCTATGATGAGATCATTGCCGCTGTTTCCCAGGATAATATCGTTCCCTGCATCGCCAAGGAGCACATCCGCGTCTACCGTACCCTCAAGCACATTCGCCGAGCCTATATCAACTCGTACTGTTGTGATTTCGCTTTCAACACCATCGTTGTCGGTCACACTGATAGTGAATTCCCGCTCTCCCGGCGTCACATCATCTGCACCATTCGCAAATCGTACTGCCTGAAGCGCCGTCTCATAGGCGTCCAACGATGCCTCACCCGATAGCGTCAGCCTATAAACGCCCGCCGTTGCATCGAAGCCGTTCTCGGTAACAACGATGCCGGTGCCCGACAGTCCCTCTAATTGCAGAACGTCGTCAGCTTCCGAACCGGAAACAATCTCCAACTCCGCTTTCGATAGTGTTTCACTATCGACATCACTCAACGAAATGTCGGGCAAGACAGCGAACGGTGTCAAAAATTCTTCGATCGCAGGGCCAAAATCGACCCGGAATACCGCATCGTCGAAGTCACGGTCGCCGAGACCCCGTAAATCTTCAAAACCAATCGTCAGACCACCGGTCTCTGCGTCTAATCCGCTCACCGTATGAAGCAAACCATCGTCGTTGAGCTGCACGGATTCATCAATCCGAGTCGTATGATACACAGCGCCCGAGACAGTACGTTCGCTCCCATCCGTCCCGACAAAAACCAATGAAGGGTCATCACTTTGTACCGTCGCCGCGCTCGCACCCTCTTTGAACTCGAACGAACCATCTCCGAATTGCCCGAAATTATTCAGCCTATCGCCATTGGCTACAATGAAAAATGAGATTCGGTCGCCGGCAGCAACATCCAAAGTCGCTGAGGAGACGCCTGGCACAAGATCGCCCCCCGACCCCACGGCGGAGGCATTCTCCCAGATCAGTTCGACGTCTAATATTTGCCCATCGTCAGCGATTTTGTAATACCCAATCGTGTTATGGAATCCAGCGGTTTCACTCATAAATGTCACGGTTACTGGATGATCGTTCGCGACCTCCAAGTCCGACATTTCGACACCGTTCTGCTTGTCCGCAGGTACCGATGCACCATCCTGCAAATCAGAAAACGGCGTGTCCGTCTCAAGCATGTGGATTAACTGAACCGGTTCGGCCTGGGCTGATTGAGCTTCCACATCAAAAATCTTCGGTGCATCCGACACCGCTAGTACCGTAACTGGCAGCACTGCCGACGCAGTCGAAACCGCACCGCTCGATGATTCCTGAGCTTCCGCCTTGATAGTTAGCGTGAAGTCCTCATCGCTATCCGCCGGTGGCGTTATGGTCAATCCATCCAGCTGCGCGGCAGTCAAGGTGACACTGCCATCCTCGTTCTCCGTGCCTGAGGACAGTTTGGCACCAACTGGGATATCGGTGACAATCACTGATAGGATCTCCGAACCATCCTGATCGCTTAGCGTGGCTGCGATGTCCAGCGAGATCGCACTATCCTCACTCCCAGCCGCTGGCAGAACCGAAAGATTAGGTGTAGAGGCATCAAGATCCGCCGCCTCGCCATCAACCAAGATCTCAAGAGACTCCCAATTGGTCACTTTCAGACCGAGAGCACCAAACACGCCCACCGCCCCGTTGTCGGATTCCGGATCCGCATTCTCGGAGACGAATGACCGCAGCGCGAGAAAATCGTCCACAACAGCCGTTTCAGAAAATTTATTCGACGTCAGGTTTAGGGAAAGAGCGTCATTACCAACACCGCCGTCATAGAGATCGATCGTCTGGTCGAGCGTGACGATTCCAATGTCGTCGCCAGCGTCGCCCATTACCGAGTTTGCGCCGGTCCCGCCATCGAGCTCATCATCTCCAACACCACCTTCCAGAAGATCGTCGCCCGCGCTACCGACAATTTTATCGTTGCCGCCGCCGCCGCGGAGCGTGTCGTCCCCTTCGCCACCATCGATTCCGTCAGCGTCGTCACCACCATCGATCACATCGTCGCCGTCATTACCGGCCAAGCCGTCTTCGCCGGCGCCGCCGAAGATCGTATCGTCCCCGATACCGCCGGTTCCGAAATCGTCACCATCGCCACCGTGAATCAGATCCGCACCAGCTCCACCTGCGATGCCGTCGTCGCCGTTTCCGCCGTCAAGGGTGTCAGAGCCATCACCGCCGCTAAGGCCGTCGTTACCGTCACCACCAAAAATGCTGTTGTCACTCGCATTTCCCGTAATCGTGTCATCACCGCTGCCGCCGACGACATTCTCAATATTGGCGATCGAGTCGAATTCGGTTTCCAATCCATCTGCGAAACCGGTCTCTAGATTAATTGTCACCGGAGCGGAAGAGCTTGAGAAAATTATGGTGTCGGTGCCGTCGCCACCATCATAGCTGTCATCGCCGCCGCCGCTTCCGGCGACGATCACATCGTCTCCGTCGCCACCGGAAACGACATCGTCGCCGTCGCCGCCGGTGATGTGATCGTTCCCGTCACCGCCGGTTATGGAATCATTACCTCCGAGCCCCGCGAGCAGATCGTCACCTGCACCGCCGATAATCGTGTCGTCGCCTTCGGTGCCGCGCACAGTCACGGACTCGGTTTCACCGCTGCGATCGAAGAGTTGGCCCAGCCCATTGGCCGATCGGCCACCACTGTCGCCGAGCGGGTCAACCAGACCGTCATCGTCGTCGGGACCACCGCCTGTTCCACTCCCGCCAACGACTAGGCCAAAATCGTTCTCCGCCGGCGTGAAGCCCGTTCCAGGATCGATTGGAGACGGCAGCGCCGGGGCTTCAGGCGCGCCTCCCTCGCCTTCCCCTTCGCCACCGGGACCGGCTGCGGGTGCAAGATCGGAGAGCTCCTCGGCCAATTTCTCGAGATTTGGCTCGTCACCTTCTCCCTTAAGTCCCTGCCCGTCAGAAGAGCCAGAGCCATAGAAGTCATTCGAGATGCGCTTGACATCACCGTAGAAGTTATCGATCTCGTTCTCATCGAGAAGAACCGCTTCCGTCGGTGGCGCATCGAACCCGGTCACGAAAGTCGTTTCATTGGCTTCGCCCAAGACGACGTAGCCAGCGTCGGTCGTGACGATAATTTCGCCTTCGAGGATCGTGAATTTGCTCTCTTCGCCGGCAGGCTTAACGTCGCCGGCAACCTTCGTGCCACGAATGCCAATTGTGGCGACTGTCGTCTTCACCGTCATATCGAGCGGATTAACTTTCGCAATCTCACCGCTGGAAAACACGAACATGCCCTTCAGGATCGAATAGGAGGACGAACCTTCATGCGTTTCCGGGTTGTAGACGAGTTTGTCGATGGCAAGTCGCGCATCGCCGCCGAGCGCGAAAGTGGTCTTGTCAACAAACAGAATATCAATGGCACCTCCATCGGCCGTCTCGATCACATCGCCTTGGTAGATCGCATCGCCAGCGCCGATCGTTTCACGGACACCGTTGGTCCGCACGACGAAGACCTGTCCGACAATACTCGTTGCCTGCCCGATCGGCGCAGCAGCGCTATCACCGGCCTGCGCATACTGGCCCACAGCCTCCGGCGGGGTGAACGAATCAACCATCGCCGGCGTCAGGCGACCCCCTTCCGGTGTCAAAAGGTCAGGCGGGGGGTCCGACAGAAAGTAGTCCCGAACGACAACGGTAGCGCCATCCGTACCAATCAGAACCAGGTCGTCGCCCTGCTGGAGATATTCTGCGTCGCTCGCGAACTGGCCGCTGGGCAACATTGGCGGCACCTGCGACGCGGCTTCGACAATCGTCGTCGCGTCGGTCGCCGAAGCACCCCGGATATCACCCGGATTTTCCCCGTTCCCTGGTTGTCTTGGGATCGCCATTTTCTAAACCACGAATCCGCAGCGGCTGCCGACAATCGGCAGCGCTGCGGATTCAATTCCTATCCCCAGGATTACAGCCGATTTGCGCAAATTTCGCATCGTCCAATTGGTGTAGACGGTCCGCAAATCACGAGTCAAGCTAAACGCCGTTTTAATGTTGCAAAACAAATTGTTATAAGCAGGCGATAGTATCGCTTCCGAACAACGGCCAGGGTCTCGGCCATTCACGAACGATTCGTTCGGCATGGAGAGCACCAAGGAAATTATATTTCGCCACTGTCTCAATCGATTTTCCTGCATTAGGGACAAACAAACGGGCGTCCCGAACCAGCGGAACGCCCCTTCACCATCCAGAAAAACCTTATGGGAGGTCGATCGTACCGCTGTAAAATACTACCGAAGTAAGCCGCCAAAGGAAACCTCGCCCCGCAGCATGTTGACGAGCCGCGGCAACATATCGAGGCGAGTCTCGTACAGAAACGCTCCCAGAACGGTCTGACTCGTCATGCGTTCGAAGGCGTCACTGGAACCGTCATTTAACTTCGTCCGAAATTCCAACAACGCAACTATTTCACCGTTCGGGCCCCGACGCCTTTGCCACAAGAATACCGGCCCGTGCGAATCCAATTTTATTAGCAGCGCAACCGCCAGCAAAACGGGGGAGAAGTAGATCAAGAAGAACGCAGCGAAAACCCGATTTCCGGCCGAAACGGCGATGCGAGATATATCGAGTGATTTTGTCTGTGTCGTCATTAGTCCGCCTCAAGCAAATCAGTAGGTCTTTTTACGCGCGCTGGTTGTGACAGCGTCGTGAAAGCCAAGGATGCCGAACTAAATTAACGACGTTCAAATTGCCCCCACGGCCTCGCTCGAACTTGTCACTCAAGCAACTATAGAAAACCACACACCCGCCCTGCCCGCAGTGACTGACGTCACATAAACCAATTTTTTTTAACTATGCGCCGTTTGAAAGATCGAAGTGCCAAAAGGCCAAGAACAAAAATTACAAAGCAAATAAATATAAAATTTTATGTATATAATTTTCAAATAACTATTTATTTACTAAGAAATTTGTCGATATTTATTATATTTGACTTTCACTTTCATTTTAGCAATTCTTTAGAAGATAAATTCCATTATAGGATCCTCAAGGTTCCCTGACAGACTGCCATGCATACTGACGAATACGACCATCTTCGGGAGATCGCGAACACAGGCCGTGTTCCCGGAAGCCAGGACCTGTTGGAAGCTCTTGAAAAAGCTTGCCTAACACCTGGTAGAAAACTCCGCGAGTCGGAATCGGCATTGCTCGGCGACATCCTGCGTCAATTGATCCGCGATGTCGAAATGCCCGTGCGCCGGGCCCTTGCGGACCAATTATCAGGCCGCGACGACGCCCCTCAAGATCTCATCGTCCTGTTGGCCAACGACGTCATTGATGTCGCCTTCCCTTTGCTTGCAAAAAGCCCCATGCTCCGCGATCAGGACTTGATTGATGTCGTCTCGCGGCATGCCCGGGAACACGCCCTCGCCGTCACGAAACGCGAGACGATTTCTCCCGCCGTCGGCGATGCGCTGGTCGAAACCGGCGATACGGATGTCGTGGTGTCCCTGTTGAAAAACGACGGTGCAACGTTGTCCGGCGAGGCGATGGACGGGCTGATAGCGCAATCCCAGAGCACAGAAGCGTTTCAAGCACCGTTGCTGGGGAGAAAGGATCTGAACCTCGATATGGCCATGCGCATGGCCGATTGGGTCGGCGAGTCACTGCGCGGCTATATCGCCGAGCGCTTCCAGATCAATGACCCAAGCTTCGACCGCGCGGTCTCGGACGCGGTTCTAGAAGCGATCGACGGCGACATCTTCGAAGCGAACAAGGACAAGCTTACCTTAGACATCGAAGGAGAACAGCCCGGTCCGAGGCTGCTGCATGCGCTGACGCATGACAATCTGACCCTGTTCAAGCAGACGTTCGAGGAATTGTGCGGCATCCCGTCGAGCTGGGCCGAGGACTCGCTGTATTGTTCCGGCGAAGCCTTGGCCATCGCCAGCAAGGCGATCGGCCTGGAATGCGAAACGTATGCGCGCATTGTCTGTCATTTGCACAGTGTCGACATCTTCGACGACTTCCTAACCTCCGAGTATGGCGTCCGCATGACGCAATATTTCGACTCGATGGCGCAAGAGAACGCCGGCAATATTTTGGAAGGCTGGCGCCGCGCCGCAGGGTAATCCGCGCGTCCTATCGCCGCAGCCGTCGCCACCGCGCCTTTTTCCCCGCTCCGCGGGTAGCCTGCGCCGCCTCCCGCGCGCTAAGGTGCCGTCAAACGCACCGAGATGGCAGGGAGTGGCCCCATGGACTTCGAATTTTCCGAGCAGACAAGAGAACTTCAGCTTCGCGTTCAAGCGTTCATGGACGAAAACGTCTATCCGAACGAAGGCACCTATGCCGAGCAAGTTGCCGGCGGCGAAACCCGCTGGGCAGCAGTCCCAATTCTCGAAGAACTGAAAGCCAAGGCGAAGGAAGAAGGCCTCTGGAACTTGTTCCTGCCGGAAAGCGATAAGGGTGCCGGCTTGACCAACATGGAATACGCGCCGTTGTGCGAGATCATGGGTCGCATCAACTGGGCGCCAGAGGTGTTCAACTGCTCCGCGCCGGACACCGGCAACATGGAAACCCTCGTCCGCTATGCCTCCGAAGCAAACCAACGTAAATGGCTCGACCCATTGCTCGCGGGCGAAATCCGCTCTGCCTTCGCGATGACGGAGCCGCGCGTGGCCTCCTCCGACGCCACCAACATCGAAACCCGGATCGAACGCGACGGCGACGAATATGTCATCAACGGGCGCAAATGGTGGACCTCGGGCATCGGCGATCCGCGCTGCAAAATCCTCATCGTCATGGGCAAAACAGACCCGGACGCGCCAACCTATAACCAACAATCGATGATCCTAGTCCCGCGCGACACACCGGGTATCAAGGTGCATCGTATGCTCAACGTGATGGGCTTCGATGATGCGCCGCACGGTCATGGCGAAGTCGAATTCGACAATGTTCGCGTGCCTGCCGACAACATGCTGCTCGGCGAAGGTCGCGGCTTCGAGATAGCGCAAGGCCGCCTTGGCCCGGGCCGGATCCATCACTGCATGCGCATCGTCGGCGTCGCCGAACGTGCACTGGAACTAATGTGCAAACGCTCGATGGAACGCACTACTTGGGGCGTTACACTGGCCGACCGCGGCGTCACGCAGGAGCGTATCGCCAACGCGCGCATCGAGATCGAGATGTGCCGTCTGCTGACGCTCAAGGCCGCCTATATGATGGATACGGTCGGCAACAAAGAAGCCCGGCAGGAAATTGCGATGATTAAGGTGGCTGCCCCGAATATGGCGCTCAAAGTCATCGACGATGCGATGCAGGCACATGGCGGTGGCGCCATGAGCCAGGAGTTTCCGCTCTCCTTCATGTGGTCACGGATGCGCGCCCTGCGCTTCGCCGACGGCCCCGATGAAGTGCACCGCCAGCAGATCGCCCGACTGGAACTGCGCCGGCACAACTACAAATCGAAAGCGGCGCGCATCGCGGGCTAACTCGCGCCCATCGCCAAACGACTAGGCACGGCATGACTGGCAAAGCTGTCTGGCAAAACCTGGCCCAGTCGGAGCTCGACGCGGCTTATGATCAAGCCGCTTATGCGGCTAATCGCGAACAAATACTCGCGCGTTATGTTGTGAATAGTAAACACTGCCGAAAGCGGCTTGGCCCGCCGAAACGGTTCGCCTATGGCGGTGGCGGGAAGGAAGGGCTCGACGTTTATGGGACCGGCACGGCCAACGCGCCGATCAACATTTTCATTCACGGTGGCGCGTGGCGGGCAGGCACCGCGGCCGACTACGGATTCCCAGCCAGCCTCCTTGTACCGGCGGGAGCCCGCTTTGTAGTTCCCGATTTCGACTGGGTTCAGGATCGCGGCGGCGACCTGCTGCCAATCGCCGATCAGGTCCGCCGCGCCATTGCCTGGGTCTGGCGAAACGCAGATCGCTTCGGTGGCGACCGGGATCGGCTGTTCCTTTCCGCGCATTCCTCCGGCGCACATCTTGCCGGTGTCGCGCTGACGGCCGATTGGCCAAAGGCGTACGATCTACCGAACGATGCGATCAAAGGCGCCTTGCTCTGCAGCGGAATGTACGATTTGGAGCCCGTGCGGCTTTCGGCTCGCAGTTCTTACGTCACGTTTACCGACGAAAGCGAAGCGCTTTTGAGTCCGATGCGGCATATCGAACGCATCGCCTGCCCTGTCATTCTGGCGCATGGAACTCAGGAGACGCCCGAGTTTCAGCGTCAGACGAACGATTTCGCCGCCGCACTCATCGCGCGGAATCATGATTGCACGCATTTGATCGGCGAAGGGCTAAACCATTTCGAGATTCTCGAAACCTTGGCGGCTCCCGATGGTCTGCTCGGCCGCGCGGCTATTGCACAAATGGAATTAGCCTAACGGCTGCATTCAGGCGGCGATCACTGGGCCGTCGCCGACGATGGTGGTGCGGTGCATGACGCGGCGTTCGCCAAGATCGTAAGGCGTCACGCGGTGCATCGCGCAGCGATTGTCCCACATCACGATGTCGTCGTTCGACCAGCGGTGGCGATAAACGAAATCCGGCCGCCCGGCGAATTTGGTTAGCTCCGCGATGAGATCCACCGCTGCCGCCTGCTCCATACCTTCGATGGCGTCGTTGTAAATCGGGCTGATGTACAACGAGGTGCGCCCGGTCACAGGGTGGCGGCGGCGCATCGGCTGCCAGACTGGCGGCATCGCGGCGCGTTCTTCTTCGCTCAGCGGCTTGATGGGCGCGAGGGTCGCGAGGTGGCCAAAATCGTGGCACAACTTGCGGTCGCCTACCGCCTGCCGGAGCCGGTTGGGAAGCGCCTCGTGCACCTCGTACATGTTGGTGAAGCAAGTCTCGCCGCCGGTTTCCGCAACCTCGATGCCATGCAAGATCGATCCCATCGATGGCGTGGCGCGGTAGCTGCTGTCGGTATGCCAGCGCTGCGCAAGCGTAATCTGAGCGACTGTCGGATGATCGGCTTCCATAAGATTACCGGTATCGTCGACATTCGATACCCGGAAGATTTCCGGTTCCCGGGCCGACTTGATGATGTCCTGATGATGGGTTTCCAAGTCGCCGAACATCCGCGCGAAGGTGATTTGCTGCGCGTCGCTGACGGGTTGGTCGGGAAAGACGAGGACCAGATGTTTCATCCACGCCTCGTGAACGGCGACAAAACTCTCCTGCGACATTGGCCGTGTCAGATCGAGGCCGCGTACGGCAGCGCCGAGCGCCGGATGTAGCGGCTCGATCTCCAAGCCTGCCTGTTCGTAGCTATCGCTCATTGCCATGTCTTTAAGCCTCCGCGAATTCGAACCCCATGGCGCGCGTGTGATAGTAGATCCCACCATCCTGGACGATCAGAAAAAGCGCACGGCTGTTGCCACTGTTATGGTGTGAGTGTACCGCGACCGGCGGCGTAATAGTCGTTGCCCAAGGCGCCCAATCCTTTCGGTTACCATCGACCATCGAATAGCAGCCCTCACCACTGATCACGAGAGACACCGCTACGGAATTATGGCGGTGCGGCCGTTGCATGCTGCCGCCCGACAGCGAGTTCATCGCCAGCGTCAAGGTCGGCAACACGTTCCGGTTGGCTTCCTGTTGCTCGGAAGAAAAGACGATCGCGTAACCGGGGAGTTCCCCTTCCTCGGCATTATCGTAAAGATAATCGATCTGCGCGGTGATTTCGGCTGCCGTGTAATGCACGACGCCGGTCGGTGCATCGCCCGCCGCCGGTGCCTGCAATCCTTCGAACGCCACTTGCGGCTCGTTGCTGACCACCCAAAGAACCGCATCGGCATCGCCCGCCCGATGATCCTGCACGGATCCGCCCGGGAACAGCGTCAGATCGCCGCGGTTCCAGGCGACCTCTTCATCGCCGCACTGCGTGACGCCAGCGCCTTCGATGACATAGGCAATGACACCACTCGCCCGCGGCTCGGTCGCCAGCTTTTCGCCCGCGCGGATGCGCGCGTAGCCCGCCAGTACCAAGGGAGAGGTTGCCGGAAAGGGACATGCGAGTTGATCGGAGATATCGCAGAGTATGAGGCCGGTGGGCGTTTCCGGGTCCAGCGCCCGCGCGGGTTCCTCGACGAAAGCATGGTCGGGCACAGGCGGCAGCTTTACATCGAACGCATTGCCGGAGTTGAAGAAGCGCGCACGGCCCTGCGCCGGCGTGGCCGGTGCCGCCGGATGCTGCGCCGGCAGTTCGGAGACACGCTGCTTCGGATTAGTCTCAGTCATTGTCATCTCACCGGTTGAACGCGTAAGAGCCTCGCCCAACGATAGCCAGCGCGCCATTGCCGCGCAATCGGCGTCGGCAATGGACCCCGGGCGCGAGTCCAGCCTATCATTAGCGGAAAGAACAATACGCACTCTCCGGGAACCGATGTATCCCGAAGAATGACAGCCCTAATTGTATATGCAGAGGAGGTAGCGAAGATGGCTTACGAAGGCATGATTGCGGAAACTTTATCGATCAACGGTCACAACAACGAGATGGTCTCGGCTTATGCCGCGCGACCTCTCGGCTCTGGTCCATTCCCCGGCGTCGTTCTGATCCATCATCTTCCCGGCTGGGACGAATTCTATCGCGAGGCAACCCGCAAGTTCGCCCATCACGGCTATGCTGCCATCAGCCATAACCTCTATCACCGGTTGGGCGAGGGCAACGCCGCCGATGTCGCGGCAAAGGCGCGCGCCGAGGGCGGAGTCGCCGACGATCAAATGGTCGGCGATACCGAGGGCGCGGTGCAGTGGTTGCGGGCGCAGCCCTGGCTTAACGGCAAGGTCGGCGTGATCGGCAGTTGCTCGGGCGGGCGGCAGGCTTTCCTGTACGCCTGCAAGACCAGCAGCATCGACGCCGTTATCGAACTGTGGGGCGGCCGTGTGGTGCAGGCTGAGGACGACCGGCCGGAGAAACAGCCGGTGCAGCCGATCGACATGACCGCGGATCTCTCCTGTCCACTACTCGGCCTGTTCGGGAATGAAGACCGGGCGCCGAATCCAGAACAAGTGGACCAGCACGAGGAAGAGCTGAAGAAGCACAGCAAGGATTACGAGTTTCATCGTTACGACGGCGCCGGGCACGGC
Organism: Alphaproteobacteria bacterium; assembly: GCA_012103325.1. Taxonomy (GTDB): domain Bacteria; phylum Pseudomonadota; class Alphaproteobacteria; order UBA8366. Next base: position 69,682 of record WLWY01000005.1, on the reverse strand, counting down.
TTCTTCTACTACGACCGGCCAGTGTACTGCATCGAGCAGGCGCTGGATGGCTGGCAGAAGGTCTTCGCCTTCTTCGAAAAACGCTTGGCGGGGTAAACGACACTATGTGCACGTCAATAGTCGAGATCGTCGATGCCGAAGGTTCCGGCAAAGGCAATAATGGATGGTTCCCTCTCACGCACGCAGTCGTGTCCTATGACCACCCGCATTACGCCCTACTGGAAGAGGCCATCACCATCGATTTCATGAATCAGAGACTCGAACCCGGTGCGCGGGCCGCCGTGGAACTGACGCTGGAGTCGGCGAAAGCGTTGAACGCCGCTCTGACGAAGGCAATCGAGGCAGCCGAAATCGAGGAAGGCGAGCGGTTGAAGGCTGCGTAAATCAATGCGTTGGACGCGGCCTGTTACGCGTCCAACGCGCCCTTCAACCGGTCAAGCTGCTCTCGGTACTCGTCGATCGTGTCATAGCGCATGCCGCAAATCAGCCGGTCCACGCCAACGCTGCGGTATTCGTCCAAGAGGTCGCGCGAATGCCCTGGGTCCGCCAGGGGTAATCGCACCGACACGGTAATGGTGCCCGGTGGTTTGTGCGCCGCTTCGCTCAGCTCTCGGTATTGCGGCAATGCCGAAGCAACATCGTGCGGACCGCGCGCCATCGGAAACCAGCCATCGCCGTATTTTGCGGCGCGCTCAATCGCATGCGGCGCCCGGCCGCCGATCAGGATGGGCGGCCGTGGCGGGCGTGGCTTGAACAAAAACGCCTGCCCGTTGGCTTCGACCTCGTCCTGCGCGAAACAGTCGTGAAAGAAACCCAGCATCTCGTCCGAAATGCGGCCGCGGGCACGCCGGTCGACGCCGAGAGCGTGAAATTCGGCATCCATCCAGCCGATCCCTACTCCCAGGACCAGCCGGTTGCCACTCAGCTCCTGCACGGTCGCGACCTGCTTCGCTGTCGGCAGCGCCGCCCGATAGGGCAGGATCAGCACGCCGGAGCCGAGCTTGACCCGTTCGGTGATCCCCGCCAGCCAGGCAAGCGTCGTCAGAGTGTCCATATACCGGCCACCACTGCCTTCGGCATCGTCCGGCGGGATGGCGATGTGATCGGTAATCCAGATCGACTCGAACCCCATTTCTTCCACAGCCCGTGCGCACGCGGCCATCAGTTCGCGAGTAGACTGCGTACCCATGTTCCGGATCGAAACGCCAATATCCATCGTTCCCTCGTTCTTTCAGCTACGCCGCAACAGGCGGGATTATGTGTCGGGATGGATCTAGGTTGATGATCATCCGCTTGACCAGCCGGTTGTACTTTTCCGAAAAACCGTCTCGCTTGTGGAGCACGACCGCGTTGTCCCAGAGCACAAGATCTCCCGGCCCCCAATCATGATCGTATACATGGGCCGGCTGTGTCGCATGCGCTAGCAATCGATCCAACAGATCATCGGCTTCGTCCTGCGGCATTCCATCGATACCGGTAACCGTATTCGGATCGATATAGAGTGCTTTCCTGCCGGTGCCCGGCTCGATGTTGACCAGCGGATGTTTGACGTCCGGAGTCTCGGCAAGACGTTTGGCGCGGTCGTGATTGTCTCCCTGTTTGAGATTCGTGCCAACACGTGCGGCGAAGCTGAAGGTCCCGATGGCGCCGTCGACAGCCTTCGCGAGTTCTGGCGACAGCGTCTCGTACGAGCGGTAGAGGCTTGCCCAACTTGTGCTTCCGCCTTCCTCCGGCAACTCCACACCGTAGAGGAAACAACCCGTGACGGGTGTGGTGTAATAGGATTGATCGGTATGCCAAGTAAGTGGCTTGTTTGCGAGGCCGCCCAGCATCTCTCCATCCTGACCTCGCATGTTTGAGAGAATGATGACCTCCGGATAAGTCGATAGCCAGCCGGTCTCCGCATAGAGATCCGGTTCGCCGATCATCTTTCCAAAGGTGAGTAGTTCTCCTTCGGAAAGCGCCTGACGGCGAAAAACCAAGACGCCACATTCGCGGAAGACATCACGGATGGCCGCCGCATCTGCATCGGCAACCGGCTCCCAGAGCGGAAAATCTTTCACTTCATGGGCAAAGTTGCCGCCGATCGCTTCGATACGCATCTATATCCTCCCATGCGACTCACAGCTTACTATCCAATCTGACGCGCACCGTCGCAATCCCGATCCGTCTTAGGGGTCGATCCGGTGTTTCCAGCTATAAGCCTGCGTGCCCCGGCAACGCTCGAGGGCTTCGAGGATCCGGGCGCGTGTCTCCGCGGGTGCGATCACATCGTCGATCAGGCCCATCCCGGCGGCGGCATAGGCGCTCGATTCTTCTTCGATCTTTTTTCGGATGCCGTCGCGCGCTTGCTCCGGATCATCTGCCTTCGCGATCGCGCGACCATGCACCAGCTCTATTCCGGCTTCCGGGCCCATGACATCGAACCGTGCGGTCGGCCAGGCGACCAACAGATCCGGATCGACGGCGCGTCCACCGAGCGCGATATAAGCGAGACCAATTGCCTTGCGCAGTACGACGGTGACCAGAGGCACCGACGCGCCGAAGATCGAATTCAGCAGCCGGCCGGTGAGGCTTACCATGCGTTGCCGTTCGATCTCTGGCCCGACCAGGAAGCCCGGGCAATCCATTAGCGAAATCAACGGGATATGGAAGGCGTCACATAGATCGATGAACTGCCGAACCTTGGCCGAACCCTTGTCATCGATGGTACCGGCCTGGCGGAGCGGCTGGTTCGCAACGATCCCGACCGAATACCCGTCCATGCGGGCAAACGCGGTGATCACGCTTCGCGCATGATCCCGCTTCAACTCGAAATACGCACCGCCATCAACCAGCAGTTCGACGAGCTTATGCATATTGTAAGCGCGCCTATGATTTTCAGGAACAAGGTTATGGATCGCTTCACGCCCCGCGGCACTCTCGACCGGTGCAGGTTTCGGCGCTGCGCGGGGCGGCGCTTCGTTGCAATTCGACGGCAGGTAGGAAAGAAATTCGCGGATCGAAGCCATGCAGTCGGCTTCGCTCTCGGCGAGGTAGCTGGCCTGTCCGGTTTCAACCGCGGACATCTCCCCGCCACCGATATCCTCGCTCGTGGTATCGAGGCCGATTCCAACTTTCACAACGGGCGGTCCCGACATACCGATGAAGCCGGTACCCTTTACAATCGATACGAAGTCGGATTGCGCTGCGGTGAAGGAAGGTCCGCCAAAACAGGGACCGACGGCGGCGCCAACCTGCGGCACGCGGCCTGACATCTTGAAATGATCGCCAAACCGATAACCAAGCCCCGCCGCCGTCGCCCCATAGGTTTCTTGCACCCGGGCCGCACCGGCCTCCATAAGGGCGATGAAGGGCTTCTCGTGTTTCAAGGCAAGGTCGCGCACCCGCTTGTTCTTCACCTCCGCCACCCGCCCGCGCGTGCCGGCCAGCACGGTGCCATCGTCGGCGGTCACGTAAACCGTCCGGCCGTCGATCTTGCCTGACCCGGCCAACATGCCATCCGCCGGCGTCCGGTCCTTAAGGTCGCCATGCTGACTATGCGCCAGCATTCCTATCTCCACGAACGAGTCCGGGTCGAGCAGAAGATCGAGACGCTCGCGCGCCGTCAGCTTGCCGCGCGCATGGATTTTTTCGACGCTCGCTTCACCGCCCATGCCGCGCGCGCGCCGGCGGTGGTCGTCCAGCGTCTTCTTTGACCCGTTATCCATATTTCTCAATCCGTGTGCGTGCCGGCCCGCGATTATCCCACCGCACTGATTTTCGCGCGCATCAACAGGCGATGCTCATCCATCGAATATGCCGCCTCGGCCTTGTGCCAGGTGCAGCGTTGGTCCCAGATAACGAGATCGCCCACCCGGTAATTGTGGAGGTGCTGGAAGTCAGTATTCAGGGCGTGCTCGAAAATCTCGTCGAGCAACGGTGCCGCCTCTTCCTGCGGCATATCGACGATACCGTACACATGCAGCGGATTGATATTGAGCGACTTGCGTCCGCTCGACGGATGCATCCGGACCATGGGATGGATTACAGGCGGGTGCATATCGTCCTGTTCCTCGGTCATCGGAATAACGCCACCGTCCGCCGGCCCAGCGGAGAACTTGTGCTTCGCTTGCCGCCCTTCGATGGTTTTTTTTGATGTCAGGTGACAGCGTTTCGTAGGCGCGATGCATGTCCGCGAAATGCGTGCCGGCACCCCGGCGCGGCATCTTTAACGCGTAGAGAACGGTATGCGCGCACGGATATTCCTTGAAGGTGCTGTCCGCATGCCAAGCGGCCCCTCGCCCCGCTGACGCCGGATCCGGCTGCCCGCCAGAATCGCGGTTGGTCAGATAAACGACTTCCGGGTGGTTCTTATCCTGGAACTGGGGCACATGATGATCGATCTCAAAGGTGCCGAAAACTTTGCCAAAATCCATAAAGGCACTCGTGTCGAGCGATTGGTCGCGGATCACGAGCACCGGAAACTGCTGGTGCGCACGCGTCAGCAGCGCCTCCATCTCCGCGCCTGATCCCGCGCTAAGGTCGAGTCCCGCAAGCTCGCCGACAAACCCATCGACGATCAACATTGGCTGTATGGTTTTGACGTCCAGCATGGCCCGTTTCCTTGCATCGGTTCGCCCTTATTCGTAAACCGCGACAGCACATATGCCAAATTGGCTCCTCAGCGGAGGCAAAAAGCATGGAGTACTTTGTCCGCTCCAATGGCCAAAGGCGTCACAAGGATTGACGGCTGCACGGATTCACAATAGATAACGCGCCGTGCCTTTCCCGTGCTTAGGGTAGCGTTAACCCCAACGGAGCATCCCGATGTTTGTACAGAAATTGAGGTCCAGTCCCCCACGCTAGGGCGGCATTCCATCTCCCCGGCAGCGATACGCCGCCGCGGCGACCTCGATCACTTATCTGTACAAGACTGGGGGGCTCCTCATGCCTTACCTTCGATTCATCGCGTCCAGCCGGCAGGACCCGAGGGCCATGTCCAATGGTCCGTTTTATCTTGCCTATGCAATGGCGCAGGACCAGGACCAGCCTGCCTACTACCGCGCCCCCTTGTGCGAGAATCTCCTTTGGTTCGAGGCACACCTACCAGTTCCCAACCGGTTTCAGCGTCGAATGGGTCGCGCGAGCACCGGCATCGGTGTGTGTTGGTTCCGAGGCAATGCGGCGCCGCACATCGGCCGGATGCGCGATATGTGCGTTATCCTGAACGAAATCGGTTATCCCGTGACTCGTCACTGGACAGCAGAACCGGGCTTGCCGATCTATCAGGACGATTTTCAGATCGTGGCGCTCGAACATACTCGGCCCACCCACGAGTGCTGGTGAGACTACGGTCTCACCAGCCATTCGGCGTGGAAAGACGTTCGGAGGGCGCAATACCATGCTGTTGGGATTGGCGGAAAATTCGGTGCCGTCGTCGAAGACCTCTATAATGTAGTCGTCGACTTCTAACCTTTCTCCACCATGTCCCACGCGATCTCCGACAGCATGCGGCAGGATTCCTTGCGTTCCAATGCCGCCGCCGACGGTGCATTGCCTTGCAGACCGCGGTAGTAGACACCCTGGATAATCGCGGAGATCCGGAAAAGCGATAGCACGACATAGAACGTCCAGTCGTCGACACCGGCGCGGCCAGTGCGGCGGCAATAGGCGGCGACGTAATCTTCTTCGGACGGGATCCCGTAGTTGGCGAAATCGATCCCGATGAGATCGCCGCGTCCCTCGTCCGGCCAAACATAAGGCAGGCAATTATAGGCGAGATCGGAGAGCGGGTTGCCGAGCGTGCCGAGTTCCCAATCGACCACGGCCAGCACCGTGGGTTCGGTGGGATGGAAGATGATATTTTCCAGACGGAAATCGCCATGCGCGACGGTCGTCAGGCTGTCGTCGGGGATATGCTCCGGCAGCCATGCCATCAGCTTGTCCATGGCGTCGATGTCTTCGGTCTTGCTGGCCGCGTACTGCTTGCTCCAGCGGCTAACCTGACGCGCGATGTAGCCGCCGACGCGGCCATAGTCGCCAAGACCTATCGCTTCGTAATCGACCATATGCAGCTTCGCCAGCGCATCGTTCATGGCGTCGTAGATGGCAGCCCGCTCCGTTGGCGGCAGTTCGGGCAGCGACATGTCGCGGAATACACGGCCGTCCTTGAACTCCATGATGTAGAAAGTCTGCCCGATGACCGACTCGTCCTCACACAACGCATAGGCCTTGGCGACCGGCACCTCAGTCTGACCAAGCGCGGAGATGACGCGAAACTCACGGTCGACCGCATGCGCCGACGGCAATAGCTTGCCCGGCGGCTTCTTGCGCAGCACGTAGCGCGTCCCATTGCCGTCGCGCAGGATGAAAGTCGGATTCGACATCCCGCCCATGCTCTGGCCGACTTCCAGCGGACCCTCGTAGCCCTCTACATGCGCTTCCATGTAACGGGACAGCGCAGCCTCGTCGAACCGGTGTTTCTCCAGCACCGGCACCGCATCCATCGTTGCTGTGGTGGGTATTCTGTCGCTCATCGTCTCCCTACCTTCGGCTCTGCTTTTTCTTGGCGGGCAGAATAGCAGCGCGCATCAGCTTGCAAACGTTATTTCGCCGCCTTCGCCAATACGCGCATAGCCGTCTTGCGGTAACTGTTCGACCGGCACGCGCAGCACCGGAATCGATCCGATCTCCATTTCCCGCGCGACCACAACACCGAGCGTCAGAATTGCGTCCGGCCGGCCAAGCAGTAAAGCGCGCGGCGCCAGCCCAGCGGCGATCAACTCCAGCATAACGGCACTGGACGAGCTCGAGCCGATGGTTTCCGAAAGCGCCAATACCGTCCCTGAGACGGAGGCGCCGTGATCGGGATGCCTTGGGTCCGTCACCCGGCCACTCGCCGGATCGACCCCGCCCCAGAAGCTGATCGGTTTCGCCATGCGGAAGAGCGGCCCTTCCGCCGTCCCGTCTATCAGAACCTCGCCCTGCAAGGTTACCGCCATACCGTCTCATCCCGAACGACGCGGCCCGCGACGGCCGAAGCGACGCAATCGGACAAACTGCCATAGACGACCTCGAACCCGGTATTGGCGGGGCCGTAATGGGCGAACTTGGCCGAGTTGGTCATCAGCACACCGCCAGCCTCCGGCAAGATGGGCGCGACAACGACACAGGTATCGACAACGAACACGACACCCGCTTCTTCCAGCGCGGTTTGCTCTCCGCTGTTTGCAAGCGTGGAAAGAACGTCCCGTCCCGTGCAAGCGTAGAACGGTATGGCAAATTTCTGTCCTCGCGACAGGGCGGCAAGGGCCGCGAACTCGGCTCTCGAAAAATGGGGACTGCCGACGGCCACGGCGTCGATACGCTCATCGTCGACTGTCGACAGGCGATCTCGGGTCTGCCGAACCATCTCGGGCGTCAGCGCTACTTCCATTTCAGGCTCGCCTCCGCCACACGCGTCCTTCACCGTCGCCGCTTCCGGTGTAACACCGACAATATGGAAAAGACCGATAGCCCCCGTCGACGCCGCCCCGGCGGCGATGGCTTTCAACCGGTCGTCCGACAGGCCGGATGGGAGGCCATCGACGGCCGCGACTATTTCCCCGAGCGTTGCGCCAAGCCAGGCGCCGAGCACTGGATAAAAAGCATCTGTACCCTTCAGCGCTGACGATACTGCATCTGTGTTCACGACGGCGCGCGCCACTCGATTACGATCGAGATGCAAGCCACAATAAGGCGCCCGTCCGGCAATTCCGGCGGAAATATCGAGGAAATCGCCACAACGGTTTGTCCGCGCACCGAGAACCGAATTGGCAAACGCGACCGCATTACTTTCGCCCCAGGCGACATGTTGGCCCAAGCCGGGCCGGTGTCCACTCTGATAAGGCGCACAGGTAAAGCTTTGGGTACAGCCGAGCGCCAGATGCCCATCCATCAGCCGCCGCGCCATATCGCGAAAGTGCGAGTCACCGCGCACCCGCTCCGGATGCAGCAAGTCCAACGCGCCGACATTGAGTGTCGTCGGCACCCGGACACGGCCACCCTCCGCAACGAGCCTTTCGATGAAGTGCACGCTCGAGTCACCGTGGTAAAGGCAGCCATCGACATGCACCGAAGCAATTTCAATCAGGCATCCCGCACCGAGCAAGCGCCCGGCCTCGGCAACGATCCGCATTGCCATGGCCGAGGCGGCGCCTTCCGCACCTTCGGCGATCGACCGTTCGTGCGCATCGAGTTCCATTACGCCGACTTGTCCGCTTCGACGTTGAGCGCCATAAGCCGGCCGTTTTCCTTATCCATATGCGGCAGATAGGCCTGACTGTAGTCGTCGATACCGGCACGCCCGATATCGGTTTCGCGCCAGTCGTATCGCCTAACATTGGTAAAGCCGGCCTCTTCGAGGCCGCCACGCATCAATTCGAAATCGAAGATCATGCCATGCCAATCGTAGAAATCCCGCTGGCCGCCGATAATCAGTCCGGTCACTTCAGTGATGTTACCTGCCGCCGCATACTCCACCACACAGGCTTCGAAATCAGATGTCGACAGGCGCAAGATCGCGCCAGGCCGCAGCACCGAGAACCAGTGCGCCAGAACGGAGCGCCACTCATTGCGCTCGAAATGCTCGATAACCGCGCATGCGTAAATGAAGTCAACGCCGCCAGCGGGAAAAGGCAACCGGCGTAAGTCAGCGACAAGGTCTACACCCGGCCGCGTGCTCAGGTCGATATTCACATAGCCGGGGATCGATACGCCACCGCATCCCAAATGCAGTTTGATGCCGTCAGCCATCTTCACTCCCCCTCCAGCGGCGCCACATCTCGTGAAGTGCGTCTTCCAGATCCCGCGCCGCCAGCGCACCGTCCGTAAGCACCGACTTAGCAACCTGTGCGCGTATCGCTTCTGGTTCCGGCCGCTCTTGCGCCAGTTGGGCCGCGATCGACACATAGGCGTCAAGCGACGGCGCCACCCATTGCGGATAACCGGCACGGCTCAAAAAGGTAACACCGAACCGGCCGACATGCCTATCGCTAGCGAGACTGACAACAGGCGTGCCCATCCACAGAGCCTCGCAGGTAGTGGTCGCGCCGTTATAGGGAAACGTATCAAGCGCAACATCGACACCGCCGTACAAATCAAAGTGTTCCTCCCGCGTCGCCGTGCGTCCCGCGAAGTCAAGCCGGCTACCGTCGATGCCAAGGCCTTCGAAGGCATCTCGCAACCGCCCCCCAATCTGCGGGTCCGCCAGTTGCCTCGATTTCAACAACAGGCGCGACGTCGGCACGGCGTTCAGTACCTGCGCCCACAATTCGATGACATCACCATTCATTTTGGACAGATTATTGAACGACCCAAACGTGACCGACCGGCCCGTTTCCCGCTCCGGCAAGGGACAGTCTTCCGGCGGCGTGTAACACATGAATCCGGACGGTAGCCTGTAGAGCTCTTCTGTACACCAATCATCGGCGGGGCCCTCGGGATCCACCCAACCATCCGAGAGCAAATAGTCCATCTGCGGCATGCCGGTCGTCATGCCGTAACCGAGCCAGGTAACTTGTACCGGCGCCGCGCAGCGTGCGAAGACAGGCAGCCGGTTGTTCGCAGTGTGTCCCGCCAAGTCGACCAGAACCTGAATGCCGTCGTCGCGGATTCTGCGATATAAGGTCTCGCCATCATCTTGGTAGACGTCGTGCCAACAGGGGACATGGTTGCGTAACCGCGCCGTCGTCGCGTCCGGTTCCGCAACATCGCTATAGCAATGCAACGATATCCGGTCTGCCGTGTGGTTCGCGAAGAGGGAATCGACGAAGAAGGCGACGGAATGGTCACGGAAATCCGGAGAGAGATAGCCGACGCGAAGCGTCCCTTCCTCTTCCAGGTCGAATGGCTCGGTCGTCCGTTCCGGCGCGTGCCGAGCGGCCCATGCACGATGCATCGTTATTGTCTCCGACGCATCGACAGACGAGTCGTAACAAAGGCACATCAAGAGGTTCGAATGAACGCCGGCATCCTCCGGATCGCGATCCAGCGCCGCCTGATAAGCATCGCGCGCCGCGTCGAGGCGCCCCTGATCCTTGAGCACGATGCCAAGATTATTGTAGCCGTCCGGCGAGTCCGGTCGTAATACGATTGCCTTGCGATGTGCCTCTTCGGCCTCCACCAGCCGGCCCTGTGCCGCGAATGCCGCCCCGAGATGCGTCCAGGCCGCGCCGTCATCCGCGTTGGCTTCCAGCACGGTTTCGAAACACGCAACCGCTGCCGCCACGTCGCCCGCTTCCTGCAAAGCGACGCCAAGATTGCCGCGCGCTTCCAGATAATCCGGCTTGCGCTCGAGCGCGGCGCGGTAGCTGGCGATGGCGTGCGCATAATCGCCGCGTTCCCGCAGCATGTTGCCGTAATTGTTGTGAATTTGAGGAATTTCCGGTGAGAGCGAAAGTGCGCGGCGCAACGCGCGCTCCGCGTCCTGCGAGGCACCCGCCCGCGCCAACGCCACACCGTATTCGTTCCACACGATCCCTAAGTCCGGCGCAGCCTCTGCCGCGTAGCGCAAATTCTGTACAGCTTCATCCAGGCGTCCAAGCGTCATCTGGATCGAGCCGAGCCGGGCCTGCAGCACCGCATTCGCGGGGTCCTCAGCAAGGGCGGCCGAAGCGAACTCCGCTGCGGCTTCCATGTCGCCTGCTGTCAGCGCCTCGCGCAATCGGTCCTGATGACTCATCGGCTCATTCTACTAGCGTCCCTTGTCGTGCAACCTATACCATCCGCGGAAGAAACGCGCGGCCATCGGGAGCACACCATGAAAATTACCGGTATCGAAACAATCGCCCTGGATATTCCGTTCAGCCATGGCGGCGCGCCCTATGGCTGGGGCGGACAGGAGTGGAAAATACTATCGACATTGCTGGTCCGGGTGGAGACGGACGCCGGCATCGTCGGGTATGGGGATGCCTTCGCCTACAATTGCCGCCACGCGGTCCAGGCGGTGGTCGACCGCATCATCGCGCCGGTCGCAATCGGACACGATGCCGGCGACATCGCAGGGCTGAGCCACACGCTGCAGAAGGCGATGCATTTGTTCGGGCGCTACGGGGTGACGATCTTCGCGCTGTCCGGTCTCGATATCGCCCTGTGGGACATTGCCGGCAAGGCAGCGGGCCTGCCGCTTCACCGCCTGCTCGGCGGTGCGGCGCGAGATTCCGTCGATGGCTATGCGAGCCTGTTCCACTACCGCGATGCCGACATCGTCGCGGAGAAATGCCGGGCCGCCCTCGATGAGGGATTCACGCGGATCAAGCTGCATGAAATTGCCGAGCCGGAAGTCCGCGCCGCCCGCGAGGCGATCGGCTCCGGCATTCCGCTCATGGTGGACACCAACTGCCCGTGGACGCCGGCGCAGGCCCGCGAAGCCGCGCACATATTGAAGTCCTACGATCTGTATTGGTTGGAGGAACCGATTTTCCCGCCGGAGGACTATTCGGCGCTCGCCCAACTTCGAAGGGAAAGCGGCGTGCCCATTGCCGCCGGCGAGAACGCCTGCACCGCCTTTGATTTCCGCGCCATGTTTGCCGCAGGGGCGGTCGACTACGCGCAACCCAGCGTGACCAAGGTAGGCGGCGTGACAGAATTCCGGAAAGTCGTGGCACAAGCCGAAGCAAGCGGGGTGACGGTCATGCCGCACTCACCCTATTTCGGTCCCGGTTTTGTGGCGACCTTGCACCTCATGGCGGCGCAAGCGGCCGAAGGGCTGGTAGAGCGTTTTTACCTGTCGCCGGAAGCGACGCTTTACGGCGATTTGATCGAACCCACAAACGGTGGTTTCCGCGTACCGGAGGGGCCGGGACTCGGCGCCGACCCGGATCAAGCGGTTATCGACCGCTATCGCGTCGCTTAAAAACGGCCTTACAGCGCTCAGATAAGCTGCCAGACCGCATACATGATCAAGCTCCACAGGGCCACACTGCCACAGGCAATAACGACTGCGGCACGAAGCCAGGTGATCCCGCGATTGTTCCGGTGTCCTTCGAACGCCGGTGGCGTCACATTGGGATAATCCATCAAGCTCATAACGGCTCGCCTTCTTTAGCGTCACGGTGTCCTGAGCCGCGACGCCTACACGGTAGGCGTTAATGCTTAATCAATCGTTACCAGGAATACGCACCAACGACCCTCGCCTTACTTGGTGACGCGAAGATTGATGAGCTGTTCCGCGATATCATTGAAGGTATCCTGCAAAGCTGCGTTGTTCCCTGAATCGAAGTATTTATCGTCGTCGCTCGCGCAATTCCGGTAAATTGTCTTGGTGGGCTCGTCAGTCAGCAAAAATGTGATCGTATAGATAATGATGCCTGCTGCCTTCATATTCGTACAGACTTCGGCCAGCCGATTGTTCAGAATCGTCCTCGCGGCGGAACTGCTCGTTGTCCCTAAATTGCCTTCAGATAGATATTCATAGGCGGCGTAGTCGTTACCGGCGTAGTTGTTTCGCCCATCGGTCATCAGAATTGCGACCTTATCAAAGCCGGGCGTTTCGTATGGCAACCCAGTCGTGAACGGCGCTTCCGGCGACAGCACCCGCCACCCCCAAGCCATACCCACATTGCTGAACGTACCGCCACCACGCCATGCCCTCATCGCGCCAACCGCTGCGTCGAGGATTCCTTTATCATTCGTCAACGGTGTAACCGGCGTCGGACACGCGCGATTTGGCCCTGTCACATCATTGGCGTTATTTACAAATACGATAGAGGCTGGAGGCCATGTATTGCTGTTGGAGCTTGGCGGTTCCGATGGCCAAAAGAATTGAGACCAATCTGCGCCGCCACCGCTGGGCGTATCCCGAACGTCATCCGGATAAGTCCGGGCCAGAACGCATCCCTTCCACTTTTCTTGATCCGTCTCACTGAAGTCTGCCGGCGTTACGCCCGAAATAATGCTCAACCCGGCAGCGCCTAAATTCACCGTCCCTGCATACGGAACGATGCCCACCGTCAGCTTCGATGACAATTCGGGATTTGCGAAAAGGATATCGACAAGATCTTGCGATGCCGTTCGCAATGCGCCGATTTTATCGCTGCTTCTCATCGAACCCGTATTATCGAGGACCAATGCGACTTCCAATCCCTTACGCAAGACTTCGGCCGCCGCGGCAACCGTAAAATCCCCTTGCCCAATCAGGCGTAGCAGTGTCGGCTCGAGCGTCACGGTGCCGGAAACCTTGATAACGCCGCCATCCACGACCAGCGTTGGAACCGATGGCGTGCCGGGCAATTCTTCCCGATAGTTGGCAGCGAAATATTGCTCTGCGATTGTCCGCATTTCCGCCTCTGTCTCGCCACCCGCGCCGGCCGCAAGACCCGCGGCATCCAGCGCAAAGGCAAGCCGGGATTTCGCCATGTAGGCGCGCGACACGTCAACCGCGGCGCCAACGCCAATCACAACCGGAATCGCGGCCAGAGCCCATAAGATCAAGACACCACCGCGTTGCGACCGCCCTACGGCGCGGAACAACCGCCCGACACGGTTTTGCACTCTTTCAATCCAGAACATATCAAGAGTCTCCCGAGTTATTCCCGCTCGACGATGGCGCTGCGCCGCGGGCGGGCAAACGCCATCTCTACGAGCTCGAACGAGCCGAAAACAAAGTCGCCAAAAATCGGTACGTAGTCATAGGTCGCCCGTACGATGACAACGCTGTCACCCGGGGGGCCCATACCTTCGGCCTTGGTAACGGCATCAGGCACGACCCCGCCGCGATGGCTTTCCGTCCAATCGACGGAGGGCACGCCGTCGGTTTCATCGAAAACGACACTCGAAACGCCCACCGCAAGTCCGCTGGCGGTAAAAGGCTGCATCACTAGATCGGCGGCAACCAGGATATCAGCCATGCGATCGTCATTGACGCTCGGTTTGTGCGTGACCAAATCCGCTGTGGCATAGGCCGCATTCTGCAGCTTGCGGTCGAGTCGGAGCAAACGCGTCGCTTCGACGGCACCCGCGAAAAGCAGCGTCATCATCGGTACGATGAGCACAAATTCCGTGAGTGCCGAGCCGCGCCGGCATCGCATACATTCTTTCAGAATTTGCATCATCCGCCGAGCTCGTATGGTTCATTCTGAAAGGCCATCGTCGAAAGCAACAAGACGCTCCCGGTACCGTCCGATGAAAGTGCATTGCCAACGAGCGGTGTAATAAACTGCCAGCGATAGGTAACCCGAACGATCGTGATCTCGCCACTGTCGCCTGGTGCGAACTGAGGATCGACGACATTGCCATCCTCATCGAGCTGCAGCGATGTATCAACCGACCCGAAATCCGCGAACGCCCGAACGTCGAAGACGACCTGGTTACAATTGACCACCCCGAACAGAGAATCGCAGAGCTTTGTGCGAAAGGCAGTAAGCGGGTCATCGTCTTCCTGCACGCGGCCCGTTCGAATATCGCGCGCAGCGCTCTCAGCCGCACCACTAAGCGCCGCTTCGACGAAGAGCGTTACCGCGACTTCCACCGTTGCCGTCAGGAGTAGAATGACAAAAGGGGCGGCAAAGGCGAACTCAACCAGCGTACCGCCGCGGCATGACCTGAAAAGGCGCCTGACGCAACGCAAAGAGCCGTATTGAAGTGCATTCGTATTCATCTCTATTTGACCACCCATGAATTCATAAAACCATTATCACTGTTATTATAATAAAGAAAGTTTTTATTATTTGCCATTATTCTAATGTTTACGATTAAGTATTTTAAATACTCATGGATTATAAATAAAATTTTATGGATAATTGGCCAAAATTCGCAAAATCACGAAACCCAATGCTTCCATACATCTTGCGTTTTCTCCGCGGAACTTCGATATACTGGCACTAGCGGCGTTAATAATCGGTATGCACCGGTTCACGCCTAATCATGCAAAGATAATGGGAGGAACAGCCATGGATATCGGCGTCTTCATATTTGCCACCGACTACAGTATCCAAATCGACGAACTTGCACGCGCATTGGAAGACCGCGGTTACGCTTCACTATTTCTGCCGGAACACACGCACATCCCCGTAAGCCGGAAGTCGCCATGGCCGGGCGGCGGCGAGTTGCCAAAGGAGTACGCGCATACGCACGATCCTTTCGTTGCCCTCTCGTTCGCCGCGGCGGCGACCACCAAACTGAAGCTGGGCACCGGCATCGCCTTGCTGCCGCAGCGGGAGCCCATCGTGACTGCGAAGGCTGCAGCCAGCCTCGATATGCTCTCAAACGGCCGTTTCATCTTTGGTATCGGCGGCGGCTGGAACGTTGAGGAAATGGAAAACCACGGCACGACCTATAAGGAACGGTTCGCGCTGATGCGGGAAAACGTCCTCGCGATGAAGGCGCTGTGGACCGAGGACGAAGCCGAATTCAACGGCGATATGGTTAAATTCGAAAAATCCTGGTCATGGCCAAAGCCGCTACAGAAACCGCATCCTCCGATCATCCTGGGCGGCGAAACGAAGTACACGTTGCGCCGTGTGGTCGAGTTCTGTGACGGCTGGCTGCCGCGCGTGACGCCGGATTTCGACCCGACCGAAAGCATGGCGCGCCTGCGGGAGGCCGCAGACGAAGCCGGCCGCGATATGTCGGACCTCTCCGTTACGGTCTTCCGCGCACCGCCGGACGCCCAAAAGCTTGAATCCTTTGCGCAAGCGGGGATTTCAGGAGGCCTGCTGCAGCTTCCTTCGGCAGACAGGGACACAGTTCTGCGGCTTCTTGACGAATATGCGCCCCTCGTAAGCTAAGCAGCCCGAACGCGCTGCTTTAAAACCGTGCTGCGATAAAACGCTCGATTTCGGCATTTATCGCGGCCGGCGCTTCCGTCATACAGAAATGGCCCGGGCCGGATATGGTCTTGCTTTCGGCGTCGACGATATGCGCCAAAATCAAGTCTTGAAACGGCCCGGACTCACCGTTTTTCAGAGGCCGCCGCTTGCGATCGAGGTCCATCGTCGTGCTCTGAACGACAAGCACCGGCACGTTGATTTCTGCCATTGCCGGTTCCAGCTTTTCCGCATCCCAGGCAATCAAGGCCCGAAACAAAGGACGTCCCGTCGTTTCCGGGACCGCCAGCACCTTTTTCAGTGTCTCGTCCTTCCAATCCGGCGGATCGTCGAAAAACATGCTTTCGAACAGACCGCGCACGACGGTGCCATAGCCATTCATAGCAATGGTTTCATCGAACGCTCGTTCTCCCACCAACCGATCGACACCGACCCGGCTACCGTCAACGAGAATCAGCCCCGCGACCCGGTCCGGCGCCTGACGCCGCGCCTCCATGACGACGCGGCAGCCCATCGAGTGGCCAACCAATATCGCCCCTTCAATACCTTGCTCTTCAAGCAGCGCCGCGACGTCACCGCCCACCGTCTCGATCGTCATCGGCGCTTCGCCCTGCGGCGTAGCGCCATGCCCCCGCAGGTCGCAAGCAAGGACGGCGTGCCGGGCGGAAAAATGCGAAACCTGATGTCGCCAATCCTGGTGCCGGCACAGGAAGCCGTGAACAAAAACGACCGGCGGCGCGCCGGTACCGGCGCGAATATGGTTTAATTTCAGATCTGACATATTTTTGGGTCCTGTTCCTGGCGAACGATCCGTAACACTCTATATATAGCGCAACGCGAGGCGCAAAATGCTACCCGTTTGGATACAGCACCGTACCGGGAGAACGATTGATGAAGTTCAGAATTGAATATTGCGGAGTTTGAAACTACGAGCCCCGAGCTCTCCGTGCGAGAGACATCATAACCGCACAAGATAGCACCGTAGAGGTAGAGCTTGTACGTGGCGGCGGCGGCGTCTTCGACATCGACCTTGACGGCGGCCGCGTCTATTCAAAGCACGCAACAGGACGCTTTCCTACCGATGAAGAGGTTCGCGGGCTGCTGCCCTAGCCAAGGCACCGTCCCGGAAATATCCGAACGCTTCTGCAGCCGTATGCCCTAAAATGACGAATTCGGTTCGGTTAGAAATTGCATTTCGGCTTCTGTCGAGTCCCGGCCCAGAATGTCGTTACGGTGCGGGAACCGCCCGAACCTCTCGATAATCTCATAGTGGCGAACGGCGTATTCGTGGGTTTGCTTATCGAGTCCCGCAAACAGCGCTACCGAGCGTCGTTGCTCATCCAGATCCTCACTGTGCTGGTAGGGCATGTAAAGGAACTGGCGCTGCAGCTCATTCATCTCGCGGTCGAACCCCTTTTCTATCGCGAGACGCGTCAGATTCAGAGCTTTCCGGTCGGTTGCAAAGGCCCACGGATCGTCCCTGAACAGGTTGCGCGGAAACTGATCCAGCAGGATTACCAGGGCAAGACACCCGAACGGCGTCACCGCCATGGCATCCAAGGCGCCACTGGCTGCGGCTTCGTGGACGCTGCCGAACCGCGCCGCGACGGCCGCGTCGAAATTCGGGTCTTTTTGGAACCAAACAACCCTCGGTTCGATCGGTTCCGGCCCGAACCAAAAGCTCAGCACTTCGTTCTCGATTGCCTCGAGTTTCAACTGAGATCCTCCATTTCCCTTGATTACCGCGGGTCCGAGACTGCCGCAAACGAAATGTACCGCGCTCAAAATAAACCTCACTTAAAGTGATAATTATTATCAAATTAATCGCAAAAGTACACGTTATTTTAATGGTGAATTATCGATGATGGTCTCAGGAGTATTGGGACCGTAAAGATGGACATCTCGGACACAATTCACCACGCGAAACTTTTAGCGCTTTACGCCTATTGGAACAAAATATGCGGCGGTCGCGATATGCCGTCGCGATCCAATTTCGATCCGGTCGATATTCCGCATCTGCTTCCCAATCTCATCCTAATCGACGTCGAGCGCGACCCTTTGCGCTTTCGCATCCGGCTATACGGAACCGCCATCGCCGGGCTCCGCGGCCGCGACCTGACAGGCTGTTATCTCGACGAACCGAACGTATCCAATATTGTCGACCTTGCCGTTCAGGCAAATATGCAGGTCGTCGAAAACAAGCAGCCGACCTATATCGATGCACCCTATCCCCACCATTCAGGAAGGTTCGGGCATTTTTATCGATTGGGCCTGCCGCTCTCGGCGAACGGTACCGATGTCGACATGATCATTGCCGGCTTCTACGAAATGGACACCTCACTGGCGCTTGCCGCAAACTTATAGCCCGTGCCCGACCGACAGTTGTTATTCCGTTAACAATCCTCCTCCAAGCCGATAAAGTCGAAGGACAACGCCAACTGAATAGGGAGGCGGCTATGCCTGTCGATCATGACAAATTCATGGACATCGCGCTTGAGGAAGGCCGCAAAGGCGGCGCCGAAGGAAACCCGCCCGTCGGCTCGGTCATCGTCCGGGATGGCGAGGTTATCGGTATCGGGCGCAATCGTGTGAACTCGGACACCGACCCCACCGCGCACGCCGAAGTCGACGCGATCCGGGATGCTTGCCGCAATATCGGATCGACCGACCTTTCCGGCGCGGTCTGCTACACCTCCATGGAGCCCTGCCCGATGTGCTGCTGGGCGATCGAGGCAGCCGGTTGCGGCGGTGTCGTGCTGGGGTCGCGGCACGCTGAGTTCCGGGGTGTCAGCGCGCGCGACTATGGGGGCTATAGCGTCGAAGCGCTGTTGGAGTTGACGGGCTGTTCGTACGATATCGTGACAGATGTCAGGATCGACGAATGCAACGCGGTTCGCCTCGAGTGGATTGCCGGCGGCGATGGCTGAGCACATGCGGACGGTTATCGCGGCGGCGCTGATTGCCACTGGCTGCGCCGCTGCGGCGGCGGAACCGGCCACAATCAACATCGTCGCCCGCGGCGCGACAGTCACCACGAAAACTGCCGCAGCCAGTGTTCGAACCATCGAAGTGCACGACGTACGCTCGCGCGGCGAGCGGACCCGACTGCTTATCGAAACCGTAAATAATCCCGCGGCGGTCGCGATATTGTTCGCCGGCGGCAAGGGCGCGACGCGTCTGTCCGCCACCGGCGATATCGGCTGGGGCAAGGGCAATTTTCTGATCCGCGGCCGCACTCTGTTCCTGCAAAACGGCATCACGACGGCCGTTTTCGACGCGCCGACCGACAAACCTTACGACCTCAGAGGAGGGTTCCGCGGCTCGGCGGCGCATGCCGCCGATATCGGTGCGGCAATTGCACATCTGCGAGCCGCCTTCAACAAGCCGGTTTGGCTGATCGGCACCAGCCGCGGGACCAATTCGGCCGGCAGTGCGGCAGCGCGGCTCGGGACGAGCGGCCCCGACGGCATCGTCCTCACGGCGTCCATGCTGGCATGGAACAAGAAAGGCGATCACCTTTTCGACTACGCGCTGGGCGATATCACCGTCCCTGTGCTCATCGGGCATCACGAAGAAGACGAATGCTTCGTCACACCGCCCGGCGAAGTACTCGAACTCGTCTCCCGTTTGTCGAATGCCCGTATCGTAAAAACATTTCTGTATAGTGGTGGCATCGCACGCGGCAATCCCTGCCACGCTGCGCATTACCATGGTTTCAACGGCATCGAAGAGACGGTCATTCGCGATATCTCGAACTGGATAAAGGCCCAGTCGCCATAGAGCGGATCAAGTTTAGGCGAACTCATTTTACGAGTTCGAGTATTCTTGTGAATCCGCTCGCACTCAATACCTTAGATCAAATTCACACAGTTGTTGGATCGCCAAAGGCCTTCACGACATTGCCGAAACGCAAAAGCCCCGCGATGAGCGGGGCTTTTTTTCGGGTACCTGTCGGCACCGCCCGATCCTTGACCGGGCCTAGTTTTGTTTACGTGATTATGTCCGCACTACTGTCGGGTGGCGTCATTTTCCGAGCCTCCTTCAGTCTGGTTTCATCGCGTAAAAAGGGAGCCTAGACCTCCTATCTCGTGGGATGTTAACCATATCGCGCCGCGCATCGGTTTACAATTGCGAAAAAGGCAAAGCGGCGCGGTCGCCAGTCTATGACCAGTTTTCCAAAACGGTCCGAGCCTCCTGCATAATTTGCCGAACCACATCACCCGCGGGTGGGATCGAATCGATGAGGCCCGATCCCTGCCCCGCGGCCAGGACACCGTTTTCCGCATCCCCTTCGATACGGCCAAGCGCGGAAGCCGGCTCCCCGACCTCCCGCAACTGGTAGGGAAACGGTTTGATCTCCGCTTCGTGCTGTGCCCAGTACTGGGTGAACTTGTTGCGAATGATACGCGCCGTCTTGCCGGAATGACCGCGGGTCACGACTGTGCCATCTTCGTCGATATCGACGATCTTTTGTTTGTAATTGATGTGCCCGCGCGCTTCCTCGGTCGCGATGAACCGCGTGCCCATCCAGACCCCTTGCGCCCCCAGCGCCAAGGCCGCTATCAGACCGCGTCCGTTGGAAATACCGCCGGCAGCCAGGACGGGGATGCTCACGCTGTCGACAACTTTCGAGACCAGCGGCAAGGTTCCGACCCGCCCGACATGACCGCCGCCTTCATTCCCCGACGCAATCACGGCATCAACACCGGCCGCTTCCACTTTTTGCGCCTGCCGCGAAGTGCCGACGAGCGACATGACCTTCATGCCCGCCGCATGCGCGCGGGACACGATCCGGCCGGGATTGCCGAGGCCCGAGACGATAACGGAGGCGCCCTCCTCGAAGGTCACCTCGATATGCTCTTCGACCTCCCTTGTGTAGCCGCCGGCCGTGGCGTCACCGCCCTGCACTTCCGCAAACAGGATATCGACACCATAGGGTTTGTCCGTCTCGTTCTTCACCAGCCGGATTTCCCGGCGCAGATCTTCCGGGTCCATGAAGGCGGAGCCAATCACGCCGAGCCCGCCCGCATTCGATACCGCAGCCGCCAATTTCCCATAAGCGACCGAGTACATGCCCGCCTGGCAGATCGGGTATTGGATGCCAAGCATCTGGCATAGAGGATTATCGTCGAGCATTTTCGTCACAGCATCCTCCCCTCACGCATTGCCGACGGCATATTGCGCGGCACTCGTCCCCGCCAGCTTTCCAAAGACGGATCCGGCCATCAAGCCGCTGCCACCGGGATAGTTACCGTAAAACAGACCACCGACCAGCTCCCCGGCCGCAAACAGGCCGGGAATACTGCGTTCGCTCACATCCTGGACCGCGCCTTCATCGTTGATGCGCAAACCGCCGAATGTGAAGGTGATGCCGGTCGTGGTAATGAAACCGACATAGGGCGGCTTGTCGATCGGCAAGGCCCAGTTGGTTTTCGGCGGCGTGATGCCTTTGGTGGTCACACCATCCAGAATGGCCGGGTTGTATTCGCCAGGCTGGCAGGCCGCATTATATTCCGACACCGTCTTCGCCAGCGCGGCCGGATCGATCTCAAGCTCCTCGGCCAAACCTTCTATGGTATCCGATTGCACCTTGGTCACCTGATGGATGCGATATTCGTCGCGCAACATGTCGACCGTCTTCTGATCGAATATCTGTACGCAGGTCCGGTGCGGCTGCGCCATGATCTCCCGGCCGAAGCGCACATAGGTCAGGTTGCGCAGGTCCTCGCCCTCGTCAACGAAGCGCTCGCCATTCAAATTGACCATGATGCCGAGCGGGTAGGAGTGTTTCTGAAAATTATCCAGGACGACGCGGTCGCCATAGGGCGGCGCGCTGATATCCCATCCGACCGAGTGACAGCCCGACCAGTTGCCGAAAGCCTGCGCGCCGATGTCGAGGGCCATTTGAATCCCTTCGCCCTTGTTGTGCCGGGTGCCGCGCACACGGCAAAGGTCCCAGCCGGGACCGAGGTAGCGCACGCGCATCTCCGGGTTCGCTTCGAAACCGCCGCAGGCAAGCACCACAGAGCGTGCGGCAATGTCCTCGTAGCCGTTCGGTCCGCGCACTTGAACGCCGACGACATTGCAACGCTGATCCTGCAGCAGTTTCGTCGCGCCGGTTTCATAGCGGACTTCGATACCGAGTTGGCTCAACCGCGCGAGCTCGAATTCGACAAGCCCCTGCCCGCCGCCCACGGCTTCGATGTTCACGCCGCCATAGAAAACATGCTTGCCATCGACGAGATAGGATTGGCGGCCAAACATGGGGATGAAACGAACGCCATGTCCCCGCAACCAGCCCATGGTTGGCCGGGAATCGTCGATCAATCGCCAGGACATCGTTTCATCTGCCTGATGATGGGTGACCTTCATCAGCTGTTCGTAGAAATACTGCCTGTCATGCGACGGCAGAACGATTTGATCGCGCTCGGCATCCGACAGGTCAACGAGGATATCTTCGCAGACATCTTCCAACCCATCATGGGCAAAGCGGAACCCCCCCGCAGTGAAATAGGAGTTCCCTCCCTTTTCATCCTCGGACGCTTTCTCCAGCACCAGAACCTTGGCCCCGCCCACTGTTGTCCGGTTTAATTTCTCTAACATATGAAGGCCAACTGATTTTGGCATTGAGGTGTGTTTGGTTCAGGTTCGAGCAGACGGTCAATGCGCTTTCGATGCATGAGGTTTGTTCGGACGAGGCGAGCGAATGCGAGCGGGGATTTGACGGTTTTCTGATCGGCTTTTGCGAGGTGAAGCAAGAGATAGGCGATCAGGGCAACGGTGATCTGAATGCGCACGGCATTCTCGGACCGGCCGAGGAAGTGCCGGATTTTGAGGTTCTGTTTGACCCAGCGAAAGAACAGCTCGATCGCCCAGCGGCGCTTATAGAGGTCGGCGATTTGCCGGGCCGAGGCGTCCAGATCGTTGGACAGGATCCGGAGGGTCTTGCCGGTATCGATCCGCACCGTGACTTCGCGCACGGGCTTGGAGAAGGGGTTTTTGCGGCTCATCCTTTGCCGTTTGGGCAGCAGGCCGACCCGGTCGGACAAGATGTCTTCGCCCTCGGGCACCGCCCGATCGGTGGCCTCTGTTAGCGGCGTGTGCGACTTGAAACGGGTGACAATGCGGCAACCCGCGGCGTCGAGCTTCGCCCACCAGGCGTAATCGTAGTAAGCCAGATCAAAGACATAGGTCGCGCCCGCCTCGATCGGCATCTCCTGCGCCACCTTGATATCGGCGGTCTTTGCCGGCGTCACCGCCGCGTAGACCGGGTGTTCGGCGCCCGCATCGTAAACCACATGCAGTTTCGCGCCACAGGCCCTGGCCGAAAAATACGCCCACTGCGATCCCCGGCCACTCAAGGCAAGCGGACTGGCATCGATCAGGTAGGTCGCCTCGCCAAGCGTCCGCCGCAACCCGCGCCCGGCGCGCCCAACCAACGCCGTGAACAGCTCCGAGAACACCGCGCTCGGCCGCGTCGCGTTCGCATCGGCCAGCGTCGAACGCGTCACAAGGCGACCGCCGACATGATAGAGCCGGGCACGATGGCTCTGTAGACCGCCGACGATCTCGCGCAAGCTCACCGCACCGGAAAGCTGAGCATATAGCAGGGCGATGAACTGGTCCTTCGTGCTCAGGCGGCGAACGTGTTTGTCGGCTTCATGCCGTTCCACCAAAGCCGCAAAACGATCCCAAGGAACACGCTTCATCAGATCATGAAATACGCTATTCTCATGCCGCATGGTGTTGATCCTTTCCCGTGTCCAAAACGTCGCCAAACGATTGGTCACCAGTAGAATCAATGCCATGCAAACCGTCCACTGAATTAAACCGGACAACAGTGGGCCCCGCCCTCGAATGCGGCCAGCGCGGCACAAAGCGCAGCATTGCCGGCGCCAACGACAACGACATCGTAATCCATTTGCATCCTCCCTAAGGTCACGTTGCAGTCTTTGCGTTGCCGACCCATTCGCCGCCAAGCTTTGCTGCTACGCTAAAATACTACGACATGAGAGGAGAGTTGAAAGAGGACAGAAGAACGCACAGCGTCCGCTGCCATGTTTTGGGGACCAAAAGCGTTTAGAAGCCGCGTCCCGCGTTTGCGACATATAGCTCCTGCATCAAGGAGAATACCGCCAGATCCTGACGTTCGACCGCAGCGAAGTCCGCACGGGTGCGCAGGTTATGAAATCCTTGATCCATGCCGCCGTTGGCCGCGCCAGGAGAATGAAAACCCATCGACCAATTGGGAAAGGCACGGTCCCCAACGTCACGGTCGAACATTTCGATGACATCCTGATTGCGCGGGTCGTGGCGGATGTTGTCGTAGAGTTGGCCAATAGCGGCATTTGGCCCTTCGATGATCTGCATGAACACCCTGTTCACGTAGAGCAGGAGCCCTGTTACGCCATGATGCGAGTTGTTGGCGAGCGCCTCGTCACGCAAATTATGGAGTTCAGCGTCCCCCATAACCATCGCTTCGGAACTAAGGTAGACTATTTGACGAACGGTCACGCCCCCAACCCAAGTCATCATTCTACAAATTTATCGCAATCAAATACAATATTTGTGAGTTTTGTCAAGTTACAAATTAGTAATAAGCAATATTAGGTATCTGGAACGATTCTATTTATACCCCCATCACGACTAGTCTTTTCTATACTGCAAGAAAAACACGGATACGATTTTACTAGTCAGCGTTTACGCAACGCATCGACTCTTAATTATTGTATCCAACAACGAATACACGCAGGAGAGCCATTTCGATCACACAAGACCGGAACGGACTCTCGCAAGTATCGGAAGGTGTCTTTCATGATCGCCAGCGAAGCGGACCATGAGATGGCTTGCCCCCGCATCGGCATAG
The DNA here is from genome assembly GCA_012103325.1 of Alphaproteobacteria bacterium. Classification (GTDB taxonomy): domain Bacteria; phylum Pseudomonadota; class Alphaproteobacteria; order UBA8366. The sequence continues at coordinate 45,031 of WLWY01000005.1, read as the reverse complement.
GCCTGTAGCCAAGAGGCCATCTCCGCCTCGGGTCCCGCATAGCATGCCTGCCGCCGCCGCAGGACTTCCGCCGGCTGTCCATAATACTGTTCCAGATAGGCATTGATTCGGTCGTTTGCGCGCGCCGCATCATCGTCGATGAAGACTGTCAGATACACAGCCCCCGTGACGTCGCCTTCGGTACGGCCCGCCGCTTTTGCAGCGGCACCGACTTCGGTCCATTGTGTCTGCCAGCCGGCGGCATCCGGGCCCGTCGGGAACCAGCCGTCGAAGTGCCGGCCGGCCCTCTTGAGACTCGCTTCCGCCGATCCACCGCCCCAGATCGGCGGGCCTCCCGTACGATGCGGCGTCGGGCCGAGCACACCATCCTCAACATGCCAGCGCCCGTCCCAGTTTACAGGCTCACCGGACCACAGCGCCTTACAAAGCCGCAGCCCTTCCATCATGCGGCCGACGCGTTTTTCAAAAGGCACACCGGCCGCTTCGAATTCCGCGCGGATATTGGGCACGTCCGCGGCAATACCGATTCCCAGGATGAAGCGGCCTTCGCTGACTTGATCGAGCGTTGCCACCTGGTGTGCGAGCAGAACCGGATTACGCAACGCCGGCAGCAGAACCGCCGTTCCCAATTCAACCCGTCCGACGCGTCCGGCCACCCCGGCGAGCAGCGACAACGGCTCGTGCCGCGGCCGAGCCAGCAAGGAATCGCCGACCCAAATCGAGTCCAGCCCGAGCCCCTCCGCCCGTTCGGCAAGCGCCAATAGAGGTGCGGCTTCCGGCCGGCCCTGCATGATCTGCTCGCGGGTCGGCAGCAGGTACCCGATCTTAAGCGTCATCGGTCATAGTCCTCGTTCGCGGGTGCCTCAGACCTTGGCGCCCCAAGCACGTTCCGCGTAATCCTTTGTCACGATATCGAACACCACGCCGTTCGGATCGCGAAACTTGATCTCCGTCGCACCCTCCGCCGAGTCGGGAAGCCGCATGTGATAGCGTCCGCCATTCTCCTCGATCGCCTCGCTGGATTGAGCGATGTCGTCGACGACGAACCCCATATGATGCAGCCCGTGAAAATCCTTGCCTCGCTCGTCGCCAGCCTGCTCGTCGGATTTGAATTTCAGAATAGCCAGGCTAATGGTGCCGTCGGATAGCATAATGACAATGGGCGATTCAAAGACGCGCTCCATCTCGAATGTCTTTTCGTAGAAACTCGCCGCCGTTTCCATATCGGGAACTGTTACGGCGATATGCCGAAGCTTTGCCATGATATCCTCCGCTGTTGAGCTGGTTGTTCTGAAAGATGGTGTTCACGCACCGCTGCCACTGTCAAGACGGGACGGTTCAGGCCAAGCTCGGCCACACGGGTTTACGCTTCTCGTTGAAAGCAGCAACGCCTTCCTTGTGATCCGCTGAATTGAACAGATGGGTCAACTCGTCCTGGCCGAATGCGAACGAGCCATCCAATGTCATTTCCCACATGTGATGCATGGCGTGCTTGCCGCGCCTTACCGCAGTCGGCGATTTATCGGTAATGCGACTGGTGAGCCAATCTAATTTCGCATCCAGCTGTTCAACGGGTACGACATAGTTCACAAGGCCCACTTCCTTTGCGAATGCCGCATCGAAGAATCCACCGGTCAGCGCCATCTCCATGACGATGCGCCGCGGCAGCAAGCGGCGCAACGAAGCGACAATAACCGTTGGGAAGAGGCCGATCCGCACTTCCCGCAATGCGAACCGCGCATGGTCCGCGGCCACAGCGAGATCGCACATGGATAGCACGCCCATTCCGCCTGCCATGGCATCGCCATTGACCCGGGCGATTAGCGGCTTGGTAAAAGCGTCCGCGGCACGAAAATAGGCGACGGCAGGATGCACGAGCTCCCCCTCACCCATTTTTAAGGGGCTATATTCCGTATCGGGTTTCAAATCGGCACCGGTCGAAAATGCCAGATCTCCCGCACCGGTGAGCACCACGGCCAACACAGCAGAGTCATTTTCCGCTTCGGACAAGGTTGCGATCATGCGGTGGAATAGGTCCCCAGTATAAGCATTCCGACGTTCCGGTCGGTTTACGGTCATCCACAAGACCGGCCCGCGCCGTTCAATAATTAAAGACTCTGCGTCACCCATCGATCTTCCTCTCTTCGTTTCTGCAATCAACACGAGCGTGTGCAACCGCCTTCGATTTTGTATTGTCGCCCACAGAACAGTAGCTTATTTCGACACTACAATCTCAGGATCATTGATGACCGCGCAACAGAACAACTCCTCCAACAAAGTTCTTTCCGGCGTCCGCATCGTCGATTTCAGCCGCCTGCTGCCAGGCCCGTGGGCAACGCAGTTGTTGGCCGATCTAGGCGCCGACGTCATCAAGGTCGAGCAGCCAGACGTCGGCGACTACAGCCGTCACAATCCGCCGAGCTACAAGGAAGGCGGCGTCTACTACAACAGCGTGAATTCGAACAAGCGCAGCATCGTCATCGATCTTACCAGTTCGGAAGGCCGTGCCGTCGCGCATCGCCTGATCGAAAAGTCCGACGTTATCGTGGAGTCTTTCCGTACCGGCGTCGCGAAGAAGCTGGACGTGCACTACGAACGCGCCCGCGCGCTGAACGAAAGCATCGTCTACTGTGCGATCACCGGCTATGGCCAGGACGGCCCACTGTCGCGCGTGCCGGGGCATGATCTCGTCATCCAGTCGATGACTGGGCTGATGGGCATGTCGGTCGACCGCGAGCCGTTGCCGCCCGTCCCCGGCTTCCAGGCCGCCGACTATGCCGGCGGCGCGATGGCGCCGACCGCGATCCTGGCCGCCCTGATGCGCAAGCAGCAGAGCGGCGAAGGCTGCTACATTGATCTGTCGATGTTCGATTGCCTGTTCTACATGTGCAACATCGTGCTGACCGGCGGCATGTCGCGATTGGCGGGCTATACGGGCGAGCCGGCGATGCAGCCTTGGGGGGCGAACCCGCGCTACGACACTTATCTTTGCGGGGACAATAAGCCCGTCGCGGTGTCGCTGCTGGAGGCCGTGCAGTGGCGTCAGTTCTGCACATTCATCGAACGCCCCGATCTGATCCATGAAGACGAAGGCCCGGAGGATCGCCACACAACGCATGGCGACCGCGCACCGATCTACCGCGAAGCCATCGCCGCTTATTGTAAAGCGCATACGCGCGACAGCCTGCTGGCGAAGATGGAATCGGAACAGATTCCCGTTTGCGCGATCAACACGCCGGACGAAGCGCTTGCTTCGGAAAATGTCGCGCAGCGTGGTCTCATCGAACATATCGACCATCCTAAGGATGGCCGCATACCCCACCTGACCAATCCGCTGGACCGCACCGGCCTGACCAAGGACATCCGCACGCCGGCCCCGGGACTCGGTGAGAACAATGAGGATATACTGGCCGAGCTCGGCTATTCGGAATGCGAGCGCGCGGCATTGCACGACAAAGGAGCGGTATCATGACAACGATCCAAACCCCGAATGCAGACGCAGCAGCCCAATTCATCAGCACCGCGCAGGGCCGGAATTACCCTGCCGAGGTCGTCGAGGCGGCACGTATGGCGCTGGTCGACACCATTGGCGTTGCGCTCGGCGCGCATAGTGAGGGTGCTGGCCAATCAGTCCGCCGCGTTGCTGGCAACTGGGGCGCCAGCGGCGAGGCACAAATCCTGATGGGCGGCCGCTCCGCGCCTGCTGTCGCGGCGCTGGTCAATGCGACGCTCGGCCATTGCCTGGATTACGACGACACCCATGTCGGTGCGGTGGCGCATCTCGGCAATCCGACCTGGGCGACGGCCATCGCCGTGGGACAACAGGTCGGCGCGTCCGACCGCGAAATCCTCGGCGCCTTCATCACCGGCTTTGAAGTTGGCGCGCGGCTCGGCGGCGGCGGTCTCGGCCACACCTTGAATGAGCGCGGCTTCCACTCAACGGGCATGTTCGGCTGCTTCGCCTCGGCAACGGCGGCGGCAGTGCTGCTCGGTCTCGACGAAGAAGGTATCCGCAACGCGCTCGGCGCGGCAGCAACCCAAGCCGCCGGACTCACGGCGTCCTTCGGCACCATGTCGAAACCTTTCCATGCCGGCAAAGCGGCGATGAACGGTATTCTCGCGGCGGAACTGGCGAAGGAAGGATTCGAAGCGGCACAGAACCTGATCGAAGCAAAAAGCGGGTTCGCCAGCGCCTATGTGCAGGACGGCAGCAAGGTACCGGCGCTGCTCGATTTCGACGGCAGCATGGAAATTACCCGCAACACGCTGAAGCCCTACGCGTCCTGCCTGCTCACCCACCCGGTCATCGACGCGGCCCGCGCACTCGCAGAGGCTGCCAAGGACAATGACGTCGCGGAAATCGCCGTCGAAGTAAACCCAATCTGCATCCAGCTCGCCGGCAAACCGCAACCGCAGACCGGCCTCGAAGGTAAGTTCAGCACCGCTTACTGTGCCGCGCTGGGCCTCACGGGGCATATGGTCACCGCTCAGGACTTCGCGGAAGACCGGGTTGCCGACCCGACAGTGCGTAGCCTGCTCGACAAGGTCACTCTGACCCCCGCACCGGACATGCATATGACGGCGGCCAAACTCCGTTTGCGTCTCACCGACGGCACCGAGATCGACCAGGAAACGCCGCTAGCGCTCGGCAATCCCGGCAACCCAATGGATTGGGATGACATGGCCGGCAAATTCATGCCCCTCGCCGAACCGGTCATCGGCGACGACGCGCAAGCGCTCTACGACCTGCTGCGCGGCTTCGGCGACGACGATCGCATGGACTCGATCCGAGAGATCGTGGGGCAGTAGGCCGAAAACCACATTAACGCAGGAGCCGTCACGGCATGCATTTTTTCGAACTGGCAGAACCGGCGAGCTTGCAAGAGGCGATCGGGCTGCTCGGCGACTCGGGCGGCCGGCCGGTCGCCGGTGGCACCGCGGTCATGCTGATGATGAAGACCGGTGTCTTTCAGCCAGAGCGGTTGGTCAGCCTGCGTAAGATCGAATCGCAATATTCGCAAATTCGTTTAGACAGTGAAGGAAATTTGCGTCTTGGCGCTATGACGCCTTTGCGACGAATCGAAAGATCGGCGGATGTCGCGGCGGTGGCGCCCGTCGTCACCGCCGCGATGCGGCGGCTATCCAACGTGCGGGTGCGTAACGTCGCGACCTTGGGCGGGCACCTGGCCCATGGTGACCCGCATCTCGACCTGCCACCCGTACTGATCGCACTGAATGCATCACTGGTCGTTGCCAGCCCGTCGGGCGAGCGGACCATGCCGGTCGAAGATCTGTTCCGCGGTTATTTGGAAACGGCGCTGGCGCCGGACGAGCTGATCGCGGAAGTCATTGTCCCGGCAAACCCGGATCAAAGGGCAGCCTATCTGAAGCACACGACCCGGTCGGCGGAGGACTGGCCGGCACTCGGGATCGCGGTGGCGCTCACCTTGAACGGCGGCACAGTCGAGACGGCGCGCGTCGCCATCGGTGCGGCAACAGACACGCCGCGACGACTGACATCGGTGGAAACGATGCTGATCGGCAACCCTCACAACGATGCGGTCTTGCAAACCACCGGCGACGCGACCGCGGGCGAAGCGGAAGTTCATTCCGACGCGCGCGGCTCAGCAGCGTACAAGCGAGAGCTCATCCGCGTCTTCACAGCGCGGGCGATCAGGCAGGCTGTCGAGGGAGACAGGGCATGACGGGCGGATCGACGACAACGGTCGGGCATTCGTTTCCCCGGATGGAGGGGCGAGCCAAGGTCACTGGTCAGGCAGACTATATTTACAACATGCGGCTGCCTTCGATGCTGCATGCGAAGGTCCATCGCAGCCCGATTTCGCACGGCCGCATCCGGTCGATCAATACTGCCGCCGCAGCGGCCATGCCGGGTGTGCATCAGGTCATCACCGGCGAGGATGTGAAGGCGGTGTTGCCGGAACCCTATTACGGGCCGGCCTTCCACGACCAGCCGATCCTGGCTCTAGAGAAGGTCCGCCATTTCGGCGAACCGGTCGCCGTCGTGCTGGCCCCCGATCCGCATGTCGCCGAGACGGCGGCGCAGCGCATCGTCGTCGACTACGAGGAATTGCCGGCTGTCTTCGACGAAGTCGAGGCGCTCACCTCCGAGGCGATCGTTCATGAAGAACTCAAACCGGCGGGCACCTTCGCCGACCTGAAACATCTGTCCGGCAAACGGGACACCAATATTGCGCTCGACTTCCATCTGAACCATGGCGATGCGGACAAGGCCTTCGCCGAAGCGGCGCATGTCTTCGAGCATACCTTCCGCACGCAGCAAACCATGCACACGCCGTTCGAGCCGATGGTCGCGTTGGCCGACGTCCGCAACGACCGGGCGGAAATCTTTTCCTCGACGCAGAGTCCCTCCTTCGTGCGCTTCGAATTGTCCCGTCTGCTCGGCTGGCCCGAAAGCAATGTGCGGGTAAAGACAAGCCATCTCGGCGGCGGTTTCGGCGCCAAGGTCTACGTGAAGGTGGAGGCGCTGGCGATGGCGCTATCCCTGATCGCACACCGGCCGGTGCGCGTGGCACAGACGATGGAAGAGCAGTTCTATACCATCACCAAACACCCCAACACCTTCCGTATCCGGAGCGCTGTTGACGGGGATGGCCGCATCACCGGGCGCAAATGCGAAGTGTGGTGGAACGGCGGCGCCTATGCAGATATCGGTCCGCGGGTGACACAGAAATCTGGCTTCACCGCGGCAGGCCCCTACGATATCGACAACATCGATATCGATTCTTTTGCGCTCTATACCAACCGGCCACCAGCTGGGGCGTTGCGCGGCTTCGGCATCCCGCAGCTTGTCTGGGCCTATGAAAGCCATACCGACATCATCGCCAGCGAACTCGGCCTCGATCCGGTGGATTTCCGAAAGCGCAACATCCTGCGTAATGGCCGGCCGCAGGCGGTTGGCACTATCGTCGAGGATGGCGAGTTCGAAGCAGTACTCGACGGTGTGGCGCAACGGCTTGGCTGGAACCGTCCGTTCGACAAGGGCAGCGGCACGAAACGCCGCGGCCGCGGCGTCGCGATCGGGTTCAAGGCCTCAATCTCGCCAACCACCTCCAGCGCCATCGTCAGCGTCAACGCGGACGGCAGCGTCATCGTCTATTGCAGCACGGTGGATATGGGCCAGGGCTCGGACACAGCTATGGCGCAGATCGCCGCCGAGGTTTTGGACGTCCCGCTCGATCTGATCCGCGTGGTCAATCCGGACACCGACGTCACGCCCTACGATATGTCGACCCTGGGGTCGCGCTCGACCTTCCATATGGGCCACGCCGTGCAGTTGGCGGCGACGGATGCGCGCGACAAGCTGCGTGCTATGGCCGACGAAGTCGGATTGCCCGAAGGCAGCAACGCACCGCTGCCAGAACTGTTCATCAAGAAGTTCGGCATGCGCGCCGGGACCGTCGTCGGCGCCGCCAACTACAAGCCGGATTACGCACCGCCCAATTACGAGACCGGACAATCGCCGAACGCGACCCCGTTCTGGATGATCGGTGCAGCGGGCGCGGAAGTCGAAGTCGATACCGAAACCGGCCAGTTCCGTATTCTGCGGCTGGTCAATGTTTGCGACATCGGCAAGCCAATCAATCCGGAGGTCGTGGAAACGCAGATCTCCGGCGCGGCCGTCATGCAACTCGGTTTCACCCTAACCGAGACGATGATCATCGAAAACGGACAGCTCACGAATCCGTCGCTGGCGGACTACAAAATTCCCGGCCTCTTCGACATGCCGGACGTGATGGAAAACGGCTTCATCGAGGCGGAGCAGCATAACGGCCCGTTCGGCGCAAAAGGCGCGGGCGAGTCCGGCACCTTCGGCGTGTCCCCCGCCATTGCAAACGCCATTGCGGATGCGGTCGGCGTACGGATCACGGAAATGCCGATCACCGCCGAAGCCATCTTCCGTGCCCTGCGCGAAAAGGCGGGTCGGCCGCTGGAGGATGTGTGAGATGAGCGGCCACCGCAGGACGATCACCTTCACCCTCAACGGCCGCGACGTGGCTGCCGATATCGGCGTGCATCAGAATCTGACGGAAGTGCTGCAGGAAAGTTTCGGCCTGTTCGGCGCGCGGGAGAGCTGTGGTCAGGGCCTATGTGGTTGCTGCACCGTGCTGGTCGACGGGCAAGCAGTGACCAGTTGCCTTTCCCTCGCCGCCTTCGCTGACGGATCGACAATAGATACGATTGAAGGCCTTGCCGACGGCGACACGCTGAGCCCGGAACAGGAGGCCTTCATCGAAACCGGCGCCTTCCAGTGTGGTTACTGTACACCCGGCTTTATTCTCATGACGAAGCAGTTGCTCGACGAGAACCCGGAGCCCAGCGATGAAGAGATTATGCATTACCTGTCGGGCAACCTGTGCCGCTGCGGTGCCTATGCGGAGATCGTGAAGGCCGTCCGGCTTGCAGGACAGAAGCGGAAGGCCTGATTACGCGCCTTCGCCGATCACCACCGGCCAGAGTTCGCTGTCGAGCGGCGCGCCCGGCGCGCATGTCGGGTCCCACATCATTTGCTGGATGTTCTCGCGCGGATAATAAGTTGCATCCGCACCGGCCCATCGCGTGACATAAGCGCGGCGGCGGGCATCGCTACGCGCATTGCCCGGCGCACCGTGCACCAGCAAGGCGTGGTGCGCCGTGCAGTCGCCCAGTTCGAACTCGAACTGGAGCAACTCTACCTCGTCCCGCATCGTGTCGATATCGGGCACCTTCGGTAGGTCTTCCTTGTAGCGGCCGTCACCGGCGAACGCATCGGCGCGGTAACGCTGTCCCCATCTGTGCGACCCCTTCACATATTCCACCGACCCGGTCTCCGCCGTGACGGGGTCAAGTGCAAGCCAGACTGTGCAAATCTGCGTGCCCACGACTGGCCAGTAAGGCATGTCATGATGCCAGGGCGTGCGTTCGGTCGTGCCCGGCTCCTTGATCAGCAATTGATCGAAGAAAATATTCACCTTGTTCGATCGCATGACGGACGCCGCGATCCTGGCGGCGGGCGACTCGAACACAGCCTGTTTGAAGCCGTCATTGTAGGTCCACATGAAGGTGTCGAAAAAGAACCGGCCTGGGTTACCCTCTTTGGTGAGTTCCTGGCAAAGCTTGCCGGGATTGGCCATGTCCTCGTCGACCAGACCGCGCAGCCGTTCCACCCAATCCGCGTCGAACAGGCCCTTCAGGTGAACGATACCGTCTTCTTCATAGGTCCGGATTTCGTCTTCGGTGATCGCGCGCGCAAGTTCTTGCGTCATCGTACCTCTCCCTGCCATACGGCCGGCCATAGTTCACTGTCCAGCGGTGCGCCGGGCGCCATATCCGGTTCCCACAACATGTCCTGAATATTCGGTCGCGGATCGTAGACCACATCGCTACCGGCCCATCGTGTCACGTAGGCACGGCGGCGGCGGTCGCGGCTCTGATTGCCGCCGGCCGCATGCACTAGCAAGCCGTGATGCACCGTGCAGTCGCCGATTTCATAATCGAAACGTGTGAATTCAAGCTCGTCCCGCATCGCATCGATATCCGGCACGGCGGGCTCGCCCGTCTTGTATTTCTCGGGATCGACAAAGGCGACGGGATGGAAGCGTTTTCCCCATTTATGCGAGCCAACGACGAATTCCATCGACCCGGTTTCCTCCGTGACCTCGTCCAGCGCCAGCCACAAAGTGCAGACCTGATCGCCGCGGATCGGCCAATAGGTCAGGTCGTGATGCCAGACCGTCGGCTCATCCGTATTCGGTTCCTTGATCAGGAATTGGTCGAAGACGATGTTGATCTTCGCCGACCGCATGATCTGACCGACGATGGCCGCCGCCGGCGAGCCGTAAATGAACTCGCGAAAACCGTCATTCTGATGCCACAGAAAGGTCTCGCTAAAGAACCGACCCTCGTCGCCCGGCTTCGACAGTTCGTGATGCAGCTTGCCGGGATTGTTCGCAACATACTCCACCCGCTCGCGCATCATCTCGACCCAGCCGGTGTCGAAAAATCCCTTCAGGTGGACGACGCCGTCTTCCTCGAAGCGCCGAATTTCATCTTCGGTGATCGCCCGTATCGGCTTTGTGCCCATCTGACCCTCTCGTCCGCTCTGCCAATCAACTCATGCCATTTGCGTGGGATTTTAGTATCAAGTCAAATTGTGTTATCTGATAAGTGACTTCAAATTTTTTGATACTGTGAATGAACTTTCAACAGCTCGAAACGTTTCTGCAAATCGCACGGCTGGGCAGCCTGAGCAAGGCCGCAGAACGCCTCCATGCGACGCAGTCCGCCGTCTCCATGCGGCTCGCCGATTTGGAGCGGGAACTCGGCGTTGAACTGGTCGACCGGCGCTACCGGCCGTGCCGGCTGACATCAAAAGGCCGTGATCTCGTCGCCTATGCGGATGAAGTGGTGACGCTGACCCAGCACATTCGCCATCGCGTCGGCGACCCGGCGCAGCTTACGGGATCTGTCAAGATCGGCGTTGGCGAGCATGTCGCGCTCACCTGGCTTCCGGACCTGGTGGCCGAACTCAACCGACGGCATCCGGACGTGGTGGTGGAACTCGACATCGGTCTACTCGAACAAATGACGGCGCAGCTTCGGTCCGGCGAGTTCGACATCCTGTTGACCGCCGCCCAGGACAATTCGGAACCGGATATCAGCTATCGGCCGCTCGGCAGCGAGCGGTTCGTCTGGATGGCAAGCCCGGCGCTCAATTTACCGGAAACGCCGCTCTCACCCGACGACCTGTCGCACTGGCCTGTCCTGACCATGAGCCGCGCGTCGGTGCTGCACCGCCTGATGGAAAACTGGTTCAAGACGGGTGCGGCAAGACCCAGACAAGTCAATGTCTGCAACAGTTTAAGCGCGTGCGCCAGCCTCACGCGGGCGGGTCTGGGCGTTGGGCTGCTGCCCCGCAGCTACCGCGAAAGCGGCCTCGTCGAGCTGCATACAGAACCGCCGCTTGACCCGACGCCGTTCTACGCCATGCATAACGCCCAGGCCGCCCCGCCGCTGGCCGGCATTATTGCGGAGCTTGCCGAAGCCGCTTCCACCTTCCCCTAGCACGCTCGCTATCGGAGCAACCCGTAAAGCCCGACGGCGAACAGAAACGCCAACGTAATGTGACGATAAAGGCCCTCACCAGAGCGGCGAAACGCACGGCCACCGAGCCAAGCGGCAAGCATGAAGACCGGCAGCATTACTCCGACCCGGCTGATCGCGGCAATCGTGATCAACTCCTTGAACGCCATAATCAGGATCAACGCCGCCAGGGTTATGGCGAAATAGGCGGTGACGTTGGCACGGTTGCGGGCCGCACTGTCACGGCTCGACAGCATGTAGAGCATCACCGGCGGGTTGCCGAGGCTGGTGCCCGCCATCATCACGCCGGACAAGCCGCCGACTCCGAAAGTAACCGGCAGGGGCTTCGCGCCCTCGTAGCGCCAGCCCGTCCAGAGCACAAGGACGAAGGCGACTACAATACCGGCAATCACGCGGGAGACGATTGCCGCATCGGTATTGACCAGCAGCCAACTGCCGGCCGGCATCAGCAACGCTGCTGCCATTCCCATCGGCACAACGAACCGCCAATCAATTTCGCGCCATACCCCGGGCATAAGCTGCACCGTGACAACTGCTTCCAACAGAATGATAATGGCGACCGTCTCGACGGGCCCGAAAAGAATGGCGAAGACTGGCGCCATCAGCATACCCGACCCGAAACCGGCAAAGCCGCGCATCAGCCCTGCCACCGCGGCGACAGCGAGCGCAATCAGGACGTCGGTTGTGAAAAAGTCGGGCATCGCGACCATCACCTATCATAGGTGCGGTCGCCCGTATCCGAATTTTACTACCGCTTCGAACGCCGCTTCGCATAGGCGATGACGTTGCGACGATCCGTTTCCGATGCCAGGCCTTTGAAGCTCATCTTCGTTTGGGGGATGAACTTCTTCGGCGCAGTGAGGAACGTGTCCAGAGTCTCCGTCGTCCAAACGAGGCCACCCCCACTCTTCTCTTTCATACCAGCCGAATAGGAGAAGTCCGGCGCGGTACCGGCCTTGCGGCCGTAAAAACCCGCAAGCGAAGGGCCGAAACGGTGTTCGCCAGGCTTGAAGGTGTGGCAGCTGCCGCACTGCTTGAACACCTTGCGGCCGTCGCGCCAGTTTGGCTTCTCTTGCGCGGCAACGACGCTGGACAGCGTCAAAATGGCGGCGAAACAGGCCATCGGCAACGGTCGTAAGGACATCGGCTTATCCTCGGGCTGTCAAACGCCCTATTCTCCCGCGCGTTTGGCCCGGTGCCAACGCGACAAATAGCCCCTTAGATATTGTCGCGGATAGGAGATTTCCATACCCAATGTGGCGGCCGCATACCAGGGCCAGTGCGGGTCGCTGAGCATTGTGCGAGCAAGCGCAACGAAATCGGCGGCGTCGCCAGCGACGATACGCTCGGCGTGATGCGGATCCTGGATCATGCCCATGGTCATCGTCGGCATACCGGCCTCGCGTTTGACCTGGGAAGAGAAATCGACCTGGTGGCCCTCTCCAACCGGAATTTTCTGCTCGAGCGACAGGCCGCCGCTGGACACCGCCATGTAGTCACAGCCCCGCGCCTTCAGTTCCCGAGCCAGCAGAACTGTATCCTCGACTGACCAGCCACCTTCTATCCAGTCGGTTGCCGAAACGCGCACGCCCATCGGCTTGTCCGCCGGCCACACCGCGCGCATCGCATCGAACACCTCCAGCGGAAATCGCATCCGGCCCACGATATCGCCGCCATACGCATCGTTTCGCAGGTTGCTTAGCGGCGACAAAAACTCGTGCAGCAGATAGCCATGCGCCATCACCAACTCGACGAGATCGAACCCGATTCGCGCGGCGCGTGTCACCGCTGCCGCGTGGGCATCGCGGACGCGCTTCAGCCCGGTCAGGTCGAGCGGTTCCGGCACCGGCCAGCCATCGGCACGAGGCTGCCCCGCACAGCCGAATGTCTGCCATGCCCCTTGATCCGCCGTCAGCGGCGCAGCGCGACCTTCCCACGGCAGCAAGGTCGAGCCCTTGCGTCCCGAATGGGCAAGCTGCACACCAAGCTTGGCGGTCCCGTGCTCGCGGCAGAACCGCACGACGCGGTCCAGCGCCGCTTCATTTTCGTCGGAATAGAGACCGAGGCAGCCATGGGTAATCCGGCCCCGTTCTTCCACCGCCGCCGACTCCGTGATGATCAAACCCGCACCGGACACCGCAAACTTGCCGAGATGCATCAAGTGCCAATCGCTCGCGCTGCCGTCGCTGGCGCTGTACTGATCCATGGGACCGACAACGATGCAATTTTCGATCTCGAGGCCGCGCAGCGTGATCGGTGAAAATAGAGCGGAGGTCATGCCTGGGGTCGCCTTGTTTCGATGCTTTCCGCGATGTTACGTTTATACGCGGCGGCTTCCCGTGCTGTCGAACACGCATAACGCGTTGAACCAAAACCATAACAAGAGGCAGGGCGAATGGATCTCGACTTGAACGGCAAGAATGTGCTGATCACCGGCAGCGGATCGGGCATGGGCCAGCACATGGCGCTCGGTTTTGCCAAGGAAGGCGCCAGGATCGCCGTCAACGATATCAATGTCGAAGCCGTCGCGGAAACTGTGAAACAGGTCACCGCCGCCGGTGGTACGGCGCACGACGCGACCGCGGACATTACGGATCTCGCGGCCGTCGGCGAAATGATCGCGTCGGCGGAAGCAGCGTTGGGCGGGATCGATATCCTGGTCAACAACGCAGCCCTGCTGACCGAACACACGCTGTTCCTCGAAACCGACCCGGCGGCCTGCGACCGGGAAATCCGGGTCATCCTCGGTGGTACGATGAACTGCTCGCGCAGCGTGTTACCCGGCATGATCGAGCGCGGTTACGGCAAGATCGTGAATATTGCCACAGACGCCGCGCGAGTCGGTCAGGAACGCGAAGTGAACTACTCCGCTGCCAAGGGCGGGGTCATCTCTTTTACCAAATCGATCGCCAAGGAAGTTGGACGGCATAACGTGAACGTCAATGTCGTATCGCCCGGCGCCACGAATTCGCCGATGCGGATCGGACTGCAGGAAGAATTGCGCAAAAAACTCGGCGACGAAGCTTGGAAGGCACGCGAGGCCAAGGTCATGCGGCTGTATCCCATCCGCCGCATCGGCGAGATGGAGGACATCACCAACGCCGTCCTGTTCATCACTTCCGACGCCGCACGCCACATCACTGGACAGGTGCTGAGCGTCAATGGCGGCTTCGCGATGGTCGGGTAAGGGAGAGAGCCATGTCCGAGATTTTACTGTCCGAACGGCGCGGCGTGGCGATGGTGCTGACCATGAACCGTCACGACAAATACAATGCGCTCAGCAATGAGCTGCTGACGGCCATCGGCGACAGGGTCCACGAACTGGACCACGATGACGACTGCCGCGCGATCATCCTTACCGGCACCGACAAGTTCTTTTCCACCGGCGCCGATCTAAAGAGTGCGCTGGAGGCAAAGGATCTGCCGAGCACTCATACGATGCTGAGCTATTTCGACCACTGCAACCGCGCCATCGAGCGGTCCCGCAAGCCGGTCGTCGCCGCGATCAACGGCTTCTGCCTGACCGGCGGTCTGGAAGTGGCGCTCGCCTGCGATATCCGCATCGCCGGCAGTGGCGCGCAGTTCGGCGTCACCAGCTCGAAGATCGGCTCGGTCGCTGGCGCAGGCGGCACTCAGCGCCTGCCCCGCGTGGTCGGGATGGAGTGGGCCAAGGATATGCTATTCAGCGCCGACTTCATCGACGCCGAGACCGCCTTGCGCATCGGTCTGGTTAGCCGGGTCGTCGATCCAGACAAGGTGATGGACGAAGCGATGGCGCGCGCTGAGGCCTATGCCGCCCGCGCGCCGCTCAGTGTCTGGTACGCGAAGATGGCAGTGAACTCCGGCATGCAGATGGACTTGGAGCCGGCGCTGGAGTTCGAGCGACACCTCACGGCCAGCCTGTTCACCACCGAAGACCGCAGCGAAGGCATGTCTGCCTTCCTCGAAAAACGCGACGCCGAATTCAAAGGCAAATAACCAACCGAAAGCGATAGCCACCATGTCCGAAGACCAAGTGCCGACCTACCAGGATATCCTGTACGAAGAAAAGAACAACGTCGCTACGATCACTTTCAACCGTCCCGACCGACTGAACGCCTTCCGCGAAGGCATGTACGAGGAAGTGACCGACGCTATCGTGCACGCGTCCTGGAATCGCCAGATCGCGGCGATCGTGCTGACAGGCGCGGGCAACCGCGCCTTCGGTGTCGGCGGCGACTTGTCAGACAAGAAGAAGGGCCGGCGCGGCAAGGGCACCATCGGCGTACCGGTCGAGGATCTGCACAGCGCGATCCGCGACGCACCGCAGCCCGTCATCGCCAAGGTGCGCGGCTACGCCATCGGCGGCGGCAACGTCATCGCGACGATCTGCGACCTGACCATCGCCTCGGACAATGCCATCTTCGGCCAGGTCGGCCCCAAGATGGGTTCCGTGGATCCCGGCTACGGCACCGCCTATCTGGCCCGCATCGTCGGCGAAAAGAAGGCGCGCGAGATCTGGTATTTGTGCCGCCGCTATTCGGCACAGGAAGCGTTACAGATGGGGCTGATCAATGCGGTCGTCCCCGACGACGAACTCGACGCGGAAGTCGACCGCTGGTGCGCCGAACTGGTGCTGCGCAGTCCGACCGCGATTGCCATCGCCAAACGCACCTTCAACGCCGACAGCGAAAGCATACGCGGGATCAGCCGTCTCGGCTTCGAGGCGGTGCGCATGATGTACGACACCGACGAGTCCAAGGAAGGCGGCAACGCCATGCGTGAAAAGCGCGACCCGGACTTCCGCTCTCAGTTAGGGTAAGCGCTATCGGAGGTCGTATTAGCCGGGCTGTCCGTCCACACGGGGACGGGTCAAAACCGGCCAGAACAAGGTCGTGAAGATGCCGAAGGCGACCACCCACAGCACGCCCGACGCGATCATCACTTCGGTGTACCAGTCCGGCAATATTTCCGGGCCGAACAGGCGGGTCAGCGCGGCGAGCGAAACGGCTCCATAGGCCAAGGCGAGAGCGCGGCTTGCGACGAGTGGGCGGCCGGTATGCCCCAGCGCGGCACGCGACATCACGCCAAGCGTCAAGGTCCCGATCGCGCCTACCGTCAGCCCATGCATCGCCGTCACAGACGAAACCCAGCTGGTGGTCTCCGCGATCCCTTTCAACAGCAAGGCGAACGCAATCCACCCGTAGCCTAGATGCAGCACCCACAGGATCGGCTTGTCCAGCGTCTTCCCTGTCCGCCACCCGATCATTCGGAGCCCTAGAGCCGTACCGGCGATCAACGCGCAAACGCCGCTCGAAAACGAATCCGGCAGCGCCAGATCCGTGATCCCCACAGCCAAGACGCTAGCGATCGCCAATTTATCCAAAAGATTTGATGACCGAAGAGTTACGTCCTCGGCACGGAGCGCACCCGTCGTAAAGGCCGGCACGATCCGGCCGCCAACGACGGTCATCAGCAACAGAACCACGTCGATGCCAAGGACAAAACCAGTGCGGGCGGAGTCCTCGAACCAGCCCAGAACTTCGGCATGGACAAAGAAGTTGGCCGTCGCGATGGCGAATAGCACCGCGACGAAGACGTAGTTCCGTGGCGCTCTCTTCTGCCACAATGGGCCAACGACCATCGCCGCCAGGATTATGGGGAACGGCACATCAATAGCGGCGACGAGCCAGCCGGGCAGCGCCGCGCCAAACCACATTGCCAATCGGCCCGCACACCAAACGGCGGTCAACAGCATAAGACGCGTGCGGCCCAACATCGGCGAACCCGTCCAGTTGGGCACTGCCGTCAGTAGAAAGCCGGCGATTACCGCGACAACATAGCCGAACAACATCTCGTGGCCGTGCCACAACAGGGCAGGAAAATGCGACATCGGCTCCAGAACGATCCCGTTCATCGCATGTAGCGCCAGCCAGCCGATCCAGACTAGCATAGCCAATGCCGCATACAGGCCCGCAAACAGGAAGAACGGGCGCAGGCCGTAGCCCAGAAAAATACCGAAGCCTTTGCCGGCCGGATCACTGTTCGCCATCTACCGTTCTCTATCCAATACGAAGAACCCACGTGCGCCAGAACGAATACGAAATCCTGCCGTTGGCTCCCCTGAGATATATCAATTTGACGGTTTTACCCCAACGATGCTGCTGCGCTCGTGAATTTACGCTTCGCGCGCATTCCCTCGCGCCGTTAAAACAAGCACACTGCACACGACGTTATATGGTGCGGCAGCAAGGAACGGCGAACATGGCGAAGGGTTTAGTCGGTTTCATAGGCCTGGGAGATATGGGCGGCCCCATGGCGTTGCGGCTGCTCGATGCCGGTTATGAAATGAGCGTCTTCGACACGCGCGACGCGGCGTTGGCGCCCGTCGTCGCCAAGGGTGCGCATCGGGCAATGGCGCCGGCTGACGTCGCGGATCGGGCGGAGACGATTCTGGTCAGCCTGCCGACGCCGGATGTGGTGCGCGAGGTGGCGCTTGGGGTGAACGGGATTGCGAAAGGCAAAGCTGTCCGCACCTATATCGACTTGTCGACCACGGGCGCGGTGATGGCGAAGACCGTCGCCGCGGAACTCGGCGAGAAGAATATTGCCGCGCTCGACAGCCCGGTCAGCGGCGGCATTCTCGGTGCGGAGTCGGGCAAACTGTCATTGATGGTTTCCGGCCCCGAGGCAGTGTTCGAAACAGCGCGTCCGATACTAAACGCGATCGGCAACAATCTCTTCTATATCGGTGCCGAGCCCGGTCTCGGCCAGACCATGAAGCTGACCAACAATTTCCTTTCGGCTACGAACAATATCGCTGCGGCGGAAGCTATGGTCATGGGCGTCAAGGGCGGCCTCGACCCGAAGGTGATGCTCGACGTCATCAATGCGAGCAGCGGCCGCAACTCGGCAACGATGGACAAGTTCCCTCGCGCCGTTCTCGACCGCAGTTTCACCAAAACGATGAAACAGAAACTGCTCTACAAGGACGTCCGGCTGTGCCTCGAAGAAGCTGAAGCGCTGGGTTGTCCCATGTGGCTCGGCAGCACGGTCAAACAGTTCCTCGCTTATGCGGTCAGCCAGGGAACAGGCGACGACACCTCGATCGCGCTGATCAAGCATATCGAACACTGGGCCGGTGTCGAAGTCGGCAGCGAAACGAATGAGGGAAACGATTGACGGTGGCTTCCATCCTGCCGCTTCAGGTGCGCGACCTGCGGTACGAGGTCGACGGCACGAGCCTGATCAAGGACATATCGTTCACCCTGAACGGCGGATCGCGGACGATTATCCTGGGCCACAATGGCGCCGGGAAAAGTCTCCTGCTGCGGCTTTGCCACGGGCTGATACCGCCGACGGGCGGGGACATTATCTGGCGCGGTCCGGCGGAGGAACCCGCACGGCACCAGGCGATGGTATTCCAGCGCCCGATGATGTTACGCCGAACGGCAGCGGGAAATGTCGACTTCGCGCTTAAAATGCGCGGTATCCCGCGCGCGGAACGCCGCCCACTGGTCGTCGACGCGCTGAAACAGACTCGCCTCCATCGTCACGCTGACCGGCAAGCGCGCACCCTGTCCTTCGGCGAGCAACAGCGCCTCGCCCTGGCGCGCGCCTGGGCGATGAAGCCAGATATCCTATTCCTCGACGAACCCACGGCCAGCCTCGATCCTGCCGTCACCAGATCGATCGAAGATTTGATCAATCTGATCCACGACGCCGGCACGAAGATCGTCATGTCGACCCACGACCTGGGTCAGGCGAGACGGCTCGCCGACGAGATCCTCTTCCTGCATCGCGGCCGCCTCATCGCCCATGCCCCCGCTCAGGACATCCTTAACCACCCCGGCAGCGAAGAGGTGCGCGCATTTATCGCGGGAGAGCTATTCTGGTAGCCAAAGTTAGGCCGCGGGTGCCGGTTGATCGTCATAAGCGGAATAGGCCGGCGTTGCAGGCTCTTGCCCCGGCTGATAGTCGATACCGAGGCCACCACTTGCGTTGCGGTAGATATCAATGTTTTCGATCACGGGGCGTGACGCGCTCGACTTCAACCAAAGCCGCAACAGCAGCCGCTTCATTTCGGGTTCGTCCCAATCCTCAAATTCGGTGCGCGCATGCAGAACGGTACGGTTGTTGGTGAACGCCGCGTCGCCCGGCTCGAGTTGAATGCGCAGGCAAATATCGTCGCGGTTCATGACCTCGTCGAGATAGTCGAGCGCGTCGATTTCCAGCGCCGTAAAGTCGCGCTTCAGGTCCCGCAGGCCGACTTCGAAAATGCCACGCACGTAAAAGCAACTGAATGTGCCGTGGGCCGCCGAGAAGATTGGAATGTCGTAAGGCGTGATCGGCTCCGCGTCGGGGGCTTCCTCGCCGCGGCGGTGATAGGGAAAACCGCGCAGATAGACCGGCATGAATTCCGGATGCTCCGCTAAGACCGTATTGTAGACGGCCGGCGCGCTGACGAAGACGCTCTCGCCGCCGGACTTTGCCCGCCGTACGCAGAGCAGGCTGACGATTTCCGACAGGTCGGTGTGCAGGGTCAGCTTCCGGCGGCTCAGATAGCCGCGCGCACTTTGACGCTCGCCGGGTTTGGTTTCGTCAAAGACATGGCCCATATAGTCGCCGCGCGCACTTTGCGAATGGCCCGTCCCGAGGTGACTGCCGATGCCCCAGAAGATGCGTTCCACATCCGCAACGCCGTAGCGGTCGACCGGAATGCCGCGCAGGATCGCGAAGCCGCGCCCTTCCATGATCGTCGCAAAGAGATCGGCCAGCGTTCCATTGAGATCGGGGTCGGAGAACATCGCCTGACGGATGTCATGGAACGGCACATCCTCGTCACGCAATCCCGCCATGATCCGGTCGATCGCACTCAGCTCCGGCGCGCCCAACTCAATATAGAGAGGCTGCCTGTCGGCAAACTCACTTGCACGCCAACTCGTACTGTCCTCTATCCGCGACTCGCCCAACTGAAACATCGAACGCTCCTTCTTTCCGGATACGGCCTGCGCGTATTTCACGCATTCTCTGCATGCAAGTCAACTTGGCGCATGATCGCAGAACCGCGCCTCCGACTCATACGCTGCCGCAACACGATACAGCGTCGCTTCGGCGAAGGGCCGGCCAACAAGTTGAAAAGACGCCGGCAAGCCGTTGTCGGTGAACCCCGCCGGTACGGCCAGCGACGGCAAACCAAGATAGTTGATCGGCCGCGTACAATGGGTCATGCCCGCAATGGCGGCGGGGAAGTTTGGCGACGCCTTCACATCCGATTCGGCGATAGACGGCACCGGTATGTTGATTGTCGGCGCATGGAACACGTCCGCATCGGCGAACACCGTATCGACGAAACGCTGCGTAATGCGTGGCCGGATCTGCTGCGACATAACATATTCGGTGCCGGAGATCGCCAGCCCCGGTTCGAGCCGCGCCTTGACCTGTGCGCCATAATCGTCTGGCCGGTCGCGCATCCAGGCCTGATGCAGCACCGCCCCTTCGGGACCGCGCAACGCGATCGCCAGATCGGCCAGCTTCTCGTGATCCGGCACTTCGACCGTAACGATCTCCGCACCGAGCGACTCGAAGGTCTTCAGACTCGCATTCATGAGTGCCCGGACATCGTCCGTCGCGCCGTCGTAGTAATAGTTGGACGGCACCGCGATCCGCAGTCCCTTGATCTCGGCATCGATCGTTGCCGTCTCGTAATCGTCCACGGGCATCGCACTGGCAGTCAGATCCTTCGGGTCGGCGCCGGCAATGATGCCCATCATGCGCGCATTGTCGCGCACGGTCCGGGTCAACGGTCCGACATTGTCGAGCGAAAAGGACAAGCCCATGACGCCGTAGCGACTAACCCTCGTCTGCGTGCCTTTCATGCCGACCAGTCCACAACAGGCCGCCGGCAAGCGCACCGACCCGCCGGTATCCGACCCCAGCGCGCCGAATACGACCCTTCCGCCAACCGACGAGCCGGAGCCGCTCGACGAGCCGCCGGTCACATGTTCCGGATTCCAGGGATTGCGGCAATGCCCCCAATGCTCGTTGTGCCCGAACGGACCGACCGCGAACTCCGACATGTTCAGCCCACCCATATGCAGCGCACCCGCCGCGGCCAACCGCTCGAGCACAGTCGCCGTGTGGTCCGGTTTGAAGTCCTTTCGGATCTTGGACCCGCAGGTCGAAACCTTACCAGCGCGGTAGTACATATCCTTGTGCGCCAGCGGCACACCCTGCAGTGGCCCAGCGGCATCGCCGCGCGCCAGCGCCGCGTCCGCCGCATCGGCCTCGGCCAGCGCGCCCTTGGCATCCAGTGAGATGAAACAGTTCAGCGTAGGCTGCATCCGTTCCGCCTTGGCGATGCAGGCTTCTGTCAATTCACGTGCGGAAATCTCTTTCGATGCCACCATATTCGCCGCATCGACAAGGCTCATCTGTGTCGGATCAGTCATCGCTGCGCTCCGCCATCGCGATGAGCGCGCGGTCGTAATGCGCCGGTTCGGTATCGAACATCGATCCGCCGGCCACCGCATTCAAAGTCTTGCCCACGGACGTCGAGAGAGCGGCAAGCCGCGACGCCGCTTCATCGTCCAGTGTCACGCCCTGCCAGTACATGACGAGATCGCGCATCGTTTGACTGTCCATCATTCCCTCCTCATTCTTTGCAAAATAGTAGACCGCACAAACCGGCATCGCGAGACAAGAAATTCGTATTAGGCTAGACTCGCGTTCGCTCGCCAAACTGGGAGGATGCAGACATGCAGGACAGTTTCAAGGAAGGCGTGTCGACGACACGACGTGTCACCATCGACGAACCGCGCACGATTTCCGTCGCCGGCGATGAATTCAGAGTCTACGCCACACCGGAGATGATCCGCGACATCGAGCACACCTGCAAAAGCTTCATCCTGGAATTCGCCGGCCCCGGCGAGGACTCGGTCGGCACCCAGGTCAACATCGCCCATGTCGGCGCGACCCTGATGGGTATGTCGGCAGAGGTCACCGTGACGGTGAGCACCCTCGACCGCCGCCGCGTGGTGTTCGACGTCTCGGTCAAGGACGATCTGGAAGAGGTCGGCCGGGGTACGCATGACCGCTTCATCACCGATGCGTCGAAATCGGCGGAGCGGCTGCGCGCGAAGGCCGAGAAGGCCGGAGTTTAAGCGGAAAGTTTCGCCATGACCGACATCTTCATGTTCGACCGCACCGCCGAGACGATGCCGTGCGACGATATCGCCGCCCTGCAGTGCAAGCGGGTCATGAATACGCTCGGCCGCGCCTACGAAAAAGTGCCGCACTACAAGCGGGCCTTCGACGCGGCGGGTGTGAAGCCGGACGATTTCAAGACACTCGACGATCTGCAGCGCTTTCCCTTCACGGTGAAGACCGATCTGCGTGACAACTACCCGTTCGGCATGTTCGCCGAACCGCGCGAGACGCTGATGCGGCTGCACGCTTCCTCCGGCACCACGGGCAAGCCCACGGTCGTCGGCTATACCCCGGCGGATGTCGAGCTGTGGACCAATCTGATGGCGCGCTCGCTCGCCTGCGCCGGCGCGCTGCCCGGCGACATCGTGCACAACGCCTATGGCTACGGGCTGTTCACCGGCGGTCTCGGCGCGCATTACGGGGCGGAACGGCTCGGCTGCACGGTCGTCCCTGTCTCCGGCGGCGGCACCGAGCGGCAGGTCATTCTATTGGAGGACTTCGCCGCGCGGGTCATCTGCGCAACCCCGTCCTACGCACTCAACATCGCCGAGGTCGCGGCGCGCCAGGGTGTCGATTTGCGCACGTTGCCCGTTTCTATCGGCGTGTTCGGCGCAGAGCCGTGGAGCGACGCGCTGCGCGGCGAACTCGAAGACAAGCTCGGCCTCAAGGCGGTCGACATCTACGGCCTTTCGGAAATCCTCGGCCCCGGCGTCGCGATGGAATGCCATGTCGAACAGGCCGGGCTGCACGCCTGGGAAGACCATTTCATCTTCGAAACCATCGACCCCGAAACGCTGGAACCGGTGCCGGACGGCGAACCGGGCGAGCTGGTCATCACCACACTGACCAAAGAAGCCCTGCCGATGGTGCGCTACCGCACGCGGGACATTACGCGGCTCAGCGACGAACCGTGTTCGTGCGGTCGCACCCACCGCCGCATCCTGCGTATCACCGGCCGCGACGACGACATGCTGATCATCCGCGGCGTCAACGTCTATCCAAGCCAGGTCGAAGCCGTCCTCGTCGGTCTGCCCGGCATCGCCCCGCACTACCAGTTCGTCGTCACCCAGGACGGTCCCATGACCGCGCTGCGCGTCGAAGTCGAAGCCGATGCGGCGATGGACGACGATGCGCGCACCGCCAAGGCGGCGGAGGTGCAACACCACATCAAATCCATCGTCGGCGTGACCTGCGAGGTCGCGGTCATGGATATCGGCGCGGTGCCGCGGTCGGAAGGCAAGGCAGTGCGGGTGCGGGATTTGCGGAAGTAGGCGTGCAGTACCCAGCACCATTACCAGTAGAAAGTATCCTATGCCCAACGTTACCGAAATCGAATCCCATGGTCGCATCGCGGTGTTACGCTTTAACCGGCCGGGCGCGCTGAACGCGCTTAGCGTGGAGCTGGCGCGGGCAATCGCGCGCGACCTAATTGCCCTGGACGGCGACGATGCGGTCGACGGGATCGTGCTGACCGGGGCCGGTGAGCGGGCGTTCTGTGCCGGGGTCGATCTTAAAGAGGCGCGGGCCGTGCAGGTAGCGGAGATCGAGGAATGGTTCGGCACCGTCTGCAATATATACAAACAGATCCTGCTAACGAAGAAGCCGGTGATCGCGGCGCTGAACGGGGTTGCTGCCGGGGGCGGCTTCCAGATGGCGTTGGTGTCCGATCAGCGCGTCGCCCATCCCGGCACCCGCATGGGCCAGCCGGAGATCAATGCCGGCATTCCGAGCATCATGGGGTCCTACTGGATGAGCCTGCATCTCGGCTGGTCGAAGAATCAGGAACTCTCAATGACAGGCCGCCTCCTCGCGGCGGAGGAGGCTCAGACGTTGGGCCTGGTGAACCATCTGGTTGCGGCCGACGCGGTCGTCGCCACGGCGTGCGAGATCGCCGAACAGTTCGCGGCCAAGCCGTCGGTCGCCTGGAAGCGCACCAAGGGCCGCTTCCGCGACATCGCGCTGGCCGGTTTCGACGACGCCTTCCGCGCCGGCGTGCTCGGCCAGCAGGAAGCCTACGCCAAGGGTGAGCCACAGGCGGTGATCGATGCGTTTTTGACCAAGAACTGACAGAGGAAGAGCAAGATCCTCACACCTTAACGCCGACGCTCTCCGCCGCCTCGACGATACCGGCCCAGACGCCATCGCCGATGACGATGCCATCTGCCGCCTGCCGCGCCAGGGTGGCTTCACGTTCGCCGGGCATCATCACTTTGTCAAAGCCTGCTGCCGTCTTCGAATTGCGCACTTCGTTCACGAAAGACTCGGCGCGTTTTTCATATTCCGCCATCGGCTGGAAAGCGTCAGCGCGGATCAGAATCATCATCCAATTGTATTCCACGCAGTCACCCAACATGGCGTCGCCGGCCAGTTCCGCGATGATGCCGAGGCCGCTGCCCTTTGGGCCGGCCGCCGGCAGCAGCGCGCCGCCGTCGTAATAAGCCTCCGGATCCTGGCTCGGGTTGCCATGACGGTCGATGACGGCGCCAGGCGGCAGAGTTTCGCCGTTGGCGCGGGCCACCGCGACCTTGCCCGCCGCCACCGCGGAGGTCGCGAAATCACAAACCACCGGGTCGTCCGGCAGGCCGGGCAGGCCCAGCGTATAGGGGTTCGTGCTCATCACCGGTTGCACGCCGCCGAACGGCGCTACATTGCCCCATTGCCGCCTTCCCCCGCCACCGAAACTGATCGCGAGGAAGCCGGCCGCCGCGGCCTGTTCGGCATAGGCGCCCATCCGCCCGGAGTGGCCGCAATTGACGACCCCCGCCGCCGCGATCCCCCGCTCGCCCGCTGCCGCAATCAGCGCCTCGGTCGCGCGGGCCATGGCGACGATGCCAATGCCGCGCGCGCCGTCGACATGCAGCAGCCCATCGCGCACCGCCTTCACCACCGGTTCCGCCTTCGGATCGATGATGTCCTTGGCGGCCTCGCCAAGATAGAGGCCGAGGCGGTTGACGCCGTGCGACGACACCCCCTTCATCTCGGCGTCGACCAGGTGCCGCGCGACGATATCGGCATTGTCCGGCGAGAAGCCGCCGGCGGCGAGGCTGTCGCGGATCAACGCGGTAAGTCGGTCCGGTGAGATAGGCTCAGTGGGCATCGGTTTCCTTTCGGGAGAGCGTGGACGGGTCGGCGTTACCCGCGCGCGGCGATCAGCGCCAGGGTCCGGGCCATTTCGTTGGTGAGCACGACGAGGCCTTCATCGACTCCCTGCCCCGGCTTGTTCATTAGAAAGTCAGCCTGGCAGGCCAAGGCGACATGGGCAGAGAGCCGTGCGGACTGATCGGTCTCGTTGGCGGAGCCGCCCATATAGACGCCGGCGCCGGCGCGGCGGCAATAAAGCAGCGCCTCGATGGAATTGCCGATGCCACCGAGATCGGGCGCCTTGACCTGTAGGTAGTCGGCCGCCCGGGCATCGGCGAAGGCGCGGATGTCGTCGAGCGTATTGCACCATTCGTCGGCAACCAGCTTCACCGCACTGCCCTGCTCGCCAAGTGCGGCACGCAAATCGCGGAAGGCCTCGATCTGGCCTTTGCGGCTGTCGGCGATCATCGGGGTTTCAAGGTAGAGGTCATAGGGTGCCGCCGCCACAGCGACCTTGCCGACATAATCCGCCATGCGCGCCATGTCGAAACCGAACAGCTCGCCGATGGTGCCGTAGACGTCAAGATGGATCGCCGGTTTATAGTCCGGCGCGCCGGTGCGCTGCACCAGTTGCGAAACCCAGGCCGCGTAGTCGATCAACTTGTGGCCGTCCGGGCCGAGGTCCGTTTCGACATTGGCGAAGGAGCCGTGCGGCATGATGTCGACCCGTTTCATGATCATTTTCTCGACCATGAAGGTCTGTGGTGTCGGGCACATGCCGAGGATCGGGATTGGTGCCGTAGCGATCTGCGAGTCGTATTCCGCCGCAACGATCTCCGCCGCCGTGCGGCGGCCAGCTAAGGCTGTGGCATGCAGCAGAGCCTGAGATATGCCGTAGCGCAATGCGGTGTGCAGTGAGGGCTTGAACAACTCGATCTCGTCGGCCAGCGGGCGAAACATGCCGCAGTCGCGGCCGACCAGCAGATCGCGCACAACACCTTCGACAACGCCGCGATGCTCCTCCGCCTTGAACAGCGGGTCGCGGCCCGCCGCACCGGTGAAAATCACATCGATGCAGTCGCCATAGGCGACCTGCCCGTCTTCCAACACGAGCATAATCGACAGCGCCTCGCCGGGCTGGATCACCTGGCTGAAGCCCGGCGTCACCGGCGGATCGATATAGCCGAAGCCCTCCTGCCGCGCACCGCCGCGCACGGCCGCGAGATCCTTATTGAAGTAACCGCTGCGTCCCGGCGCGCACAGCAGGTCCGCAATCTTCACCCAGCATTCTCCAGACAGTATTCCGCAACTTCGGCGTGCGTCGCGAACCACACATCGTCATGCGAACGGATATGCTGGATCAACTGATCGAGCATCGCCATACGCGATCGGTGGCCGATGAAGTGCGGGTGCATGGTCAGCAAGAACAACCCGCTTTCACGGTAAGCCTCGTCGAACTCCGACTTGAAGATTTCCAGCACCGCGGAAGGCGGCGTATAGGGGCGCAACGCCGACATGCGATCCATGTTGAAATAGACCGCGTCGTCACGGATCCATTCGACCGGCAGCTCGACCATGCCGGTCGGCTCGCCATCCTCGACGATCTCGTAGGGCTCGTCGTCGGCCATCAGTGAAGAATCGTAGATCAGGCCCATCTCGCGGCTGATCGCCAGAGTCTGCGGACTGAAATCCCAGCTTGGCGTCCGGATGCCAACCGGCCGTACGCCGGTGATCTTTTCCAGCACGTCGGCGGCGCGCATCTGCAGGTCGCGCTCGTCGGCCGGCGGCAGGGTGCTGTTGAATTCGTGGATCCAGCCATGGATGCCGACCTCATGGCCCTGCTCGACTACCGCGCGTTGCTCATCAGGATGCAGCATCGCCACCACGGCAGGCACGAAGAAGCTCGCCTTTATGCCGTGCTGGTCGAGCAGGCGCAGGATGCGCGGCACGCCGACGCGCGAGCCGTACTCGCCCTGCGACAGCTTGCCGGGCGAGTTTTGACCGTGCCGCAGGGTGCTCGACTCATGATCGGAATCGAACGACAGGGCGACACAAGCCTTGGCGCCATTCTTCCACTGCGCCGGCCTCAGCGACCGGCCGGCGCGGACCTTGTCGACGATGCCGCGCCATTTCTCCTCGGCCCATTGCCAGGGTAGCTCTTCCTTCGGTGTGGCGGTCTGATCGTCCGGCATAATGTCCTCCTGCGCATTTCCAAAACGGCAACGAAGTATTAACCGTATGTGAGGGTGAATGGCGGTGCAACGGATGAAATCGATGCGCCGCGATTGCGCGCCGCCGTCTTATCCAATAATTAGAAGTGTTACCATAGGAGCTTGCCGGAGTAATGCTTATGGTCTGCACCGCGTTTTCAAGGGTTTGGGTTAGGATGGCGTCGCGTGACGATGCCGGGGGCATCGTGAGCGGCGCCGGACGACATCCCAAACCCTTGAAAACGCGGCCCTTCGGGTCGACCAGAGAAACGTGCATGCTACGTCGAGGGCGCTTGACGATGCTTCCAGCATCGCCGGCGCACCCTCTCCTAACATGCACGTTTCTCTGGTCGATGCAGGCCGCAAGCATTACTCCAGCAAGCTCCTAACCTCTCCAATCCTTCGCTTCGAACGGAATTGATCCCAAACGATGAGTTATCCGCCACGGGCATTCATTATCGGCGCGCAAAAAGCGGCTACGACGAGTCTTGCTTTCCTGCTGGACCAGCACCCGGCGATACAGCTCTCCTCGCCGAAGGAACCGCATTTCTTTTCGACCTACTGGGACAAGGGCGAGGCCTGGTATCGCACGCAGTTTCCCGCCGCGGCCGACGACGTGATGCTGCTCGACGCCTCGACAAGCTACGCCATGGCGCCGATCGCCGAACACTCGCCGCCATCGAGCCGCCGGCCGCGATGGGGACAGAGCGTGCCCGAACGGATCCGCGGCGTCGCCAGCGGCGCGAAATTCATCTATCTGCTGCGCAGGCCCGCAGACCGAACCTATTCGGCCTATTGGCACAACATCCGCAGCGGGAACGAAACCCTACCGTTCCGCGAGGCCATCGACGCCCATCCGGTCTATCTGGAAACCAGCAAGTATCACGCGCAACTGCTTGTATATTTGAAACATTTCGAGCTCGACGACTTTTTACTGATCGATTTCAAGGCCTTCTCGAACGATCCCGAGAAATATGCGCGGCAATGTCTGAATTTCCTCGAAGTGCCGCAACCGGACTTCAAATTCGCACTCGATGTCGAAAAAAACAAATCGTTCCAGTACAATAACGCCGGCCGCATGCTGCAGAAGCTGCTCGGCTCCGAGCACACCCTCAAGTTCATAAATTCCCTCGTCAAGCGGTGCATCCCGACAGCACTGCACGGCCGGCTGAAATCGCTGATCTCGCAGGATATCCCGGCGATGACCGATGCCGACCGCGCCTATCTCGAGGATTACTTCGCGAGTGAGAATGACAAACTGCGCGAATTAACCGGGTTTGAGTTCGAATAGGACACTATGCCGCGGACCAATCCGTCGCCAATCACTGGCATGCCTGCCTAAAGCGGAATAGATATCTGTTGTGCTATCGCCGCAAAGGCGACGCCGGAAAATTGTCGAGGTATCTCAATGACAAACAGCGTCAGCGTCACCCTTTCCCGCGCCGTTGGCCGGGGGCTCTCCTGCAGCTGTCCGCGCTGTGGGCGCGGCAATATCTTCGCGCGCTACTTGAAGCCTGCCGCGACCTGCAGCTCCTGCGGCGAGCCCTATGGCGAAATCCGCACCGATGACATCGCACCCTATTTCACGATCCTGGTGGTTGGACACCTGATCGTGCCGCTGGTGCTGATGGTCGAACAGCTTTACGCGCCGCCGACCTGGATACATTGGGCGCTTTGGCCGCCGCTGACCCTGCTCTGCGCTTTCATCGCACTGCCTCGTATCAAGGGCGCGGTGATGGGCTGGATGTGGTGGCTCGGCATCCGCGGCGACGAGCAGCACTAACTACTCGCCTATGCGGCGCTCGGCCGCGCTCCGACGGCGTCATACCAGCGCTGCAGATTGCTTAGTTCTTCGCCGATACGGATTTTGGGAATGCGGCCCAGTGTAATGCCGGTGAACGCGGTGATATCGGCCACGGTAAACCGGTCGCCCGCGATGAACTCCCGATCCGCTAGTTCGCCGTCGAGCCATGCCATCCGCTCGAGCACGTTCTTGCGGCAGAGCTCGCCGAACTCGGCAACCTGCGGGATGCGTCCCTCCCAGTAGGTGTGGCAATGGCGGAAACACATCGACACATTCCCCAGAATTTCGGACTCCATCCGCCGGTTCCACATTTCGACGACCGCCTTGTCCGTCGCATCCGTGCCGAACAGCGGCGGCTCCGGCTGACCTTCTTCGAAGTAACGGCAGATCGCCACAGACTCGGCGATAGCGGTACCGTCGTCGAGCTCCAGGACCGGCACCCGTCCCAGCGGATTGATGGCGACGAAATCGGCATTGAGATTTTCCGACTTGCCGAGATCGATTTCGACGCAATCGACCTCAATTCCTTTTTCGGCCAGAAAGATATGAACGCGCCGCGGGTTCGGAGCGACCTTGGTTGTGTAGAGTTTCATCGGTGATCTCCCTGCTGCAGCGTTTAAGTGTTTTCTGGCGCTTAGTAAACGGCTTCAGACCGGAGCGTTCAAGCCCGAAGCGGCGGCGACCAAACCATGCTATACTTCGCACGCGTTTATACAGGTCCGCAGGGAGTGCCGATGACCACGACCGAAACCGTCCATCCGAGTCAATGCTGGGAATGCAACACCTATTGCGGCTCGCTGGTCACCCTTCGCGACGGACAGGTGACGAAGATCGCGCCGAATCCGGACCACCCGGGCTCGAAGGGCGGTTTCTGCGTTAAGGGTATCCGGGCGGTGCGGGAATGGACCGACAATGACAGCCGCCTGCAGTATCCGATGCGCCGCGTCGGCTCACGCGGTAGCGGCAAGTGGGAACGCATTAGCTGGGATGGGGCGCTCAGCGAAATGGCCGACCGGCTCGCGGCAACCCGCGCCACCTACGGTCCCTTGTCAATTGCCGGTGCTGTCAGTGGCGCCGCCTTTAGCCGCGGCGCCGTCATGGCCCTGCTGTTGCGCTCTATCGGCTCGCCGAATTGGATGATCAACCAGGATCTGTGCGGCGGCTGCCAGGCGCTGGGCGAGAAGATCACTGGCACGCCAATGAAAAACGGCGAAGATATCGACAACGCGCAGTGTGCCATGCTGGTCGGGCGCAACCCGCAGGCTGCCGACCCGGTACAATGGATGGCGCTCAAGGCGCTCAAGAAACGGGGCGGCCGCATTATCGTCATCGACCCGATACAGGGACCGGCGAGCGACCTTGCCGATATCTGGCTGCGCCCTCGCCCCGGCACGGATGCCGCGCTCGCGCTGGCCATCGCCCATGTCCTGATTGCCGAGGACCGCTACGACCGGGACTTCGTCGACAAATGGTGCCATGGGTTTGAGCAATACAAGGCGCGCGTCGAAGAGTATCCGCCGCATGTCGCCGCCGAGCTCACCGGCGTTGCAGAGGAAGATATCGTCGAAGCGGCTCGCTGTTACGCCGACGGCCCTTCCGTCTTCGTGCCCGGGCATGGCATCGACGCGTTCAGTGCCGGCGTGCAGACCTTCCGCGCCTTCGATTGTCTGGTCGCGATCAGCGGCAATCTGGACAGGCCCGGTGGCAATCGCCTAGTAAAGCGGCCGAAAGGCTTCCGGACCTATCTCGACCTGCTGCACGATCCGCAGTTCCGTCTGCCACGGGAAACCGAAAAGCAGACGATCGGCGCCGACCGCTTCCCGCTATGGGCCGGCCCCGAGGGCTGGCAAACGGCCTGCCATAACCCTTCGGTGATCGATGCGATCCTGACCGACAAGCCCTACCCGGTCCGCGCCCTGTATATCAGCGGTGTCAATATCGTTGTCACCTATCCGAATGCGGCGCGGACCATCGAAGCGCTCAAGTCGCTCGACTTCGTCGCTGTCGCGGCACAGACGATGACGCCGACCGCCGCCTTCGCCGATATCGTTCTGCCGAAGACCACCACCCTCGAAGAGGAAGAGGTGCAGTTGCAGGGCGGCGTGCCGTGCGTCAGCTATACAAGGGCGGTCGTCCCGCCACGCGGCGAAGCGCGCTGCGATCTCGACATCGCGCTGAGCCTGCGCGACAAGCTGGCCGAACGGCAAGCGCTCACACAGGATTTCCTGCCCTGGAAAGACCAGCGCGCGTTCAACGAATATCTGCTCGGCGATAGCGGAATCACAATCGACGCCCTGCAGGAGAACGGCTACGCCACCTTCCCCCATCGGCAGGGAGAGTTTGAATCCGCCGACTTCGGAACCCCGACCGGCAAGGTCGAGCTGTTCTCCGAGCGCCTGAACGATTTGGGCCTCGAACCGCTACCGGACCACGTCGCGCCGAGCGCCGATCAGTCGGATGAGCGATCGCGAGCGGACTATCCGCTTATCCTCATCACCGGGATTCGGGAGAAGACCTACCACCATTCCCGGTTCCGCGATCAAGCGTGGGCGCGCAAAGTTTCGCCCGATCCGCTCATCCAGATCCATCCCGAGACCGCGGCTGCCTATGGCGTCGCCGACGCGCAATGGGTATCCCTGCGGACGCCGGGCATTGCAACCCATTGCCGATTGCGGGCGCAGGTGACCGAACGCGCGCCGCGCGGGGTCGTCGCCACCGGCATGGGGTGGTGGCGGCCCGATGCGGACAGCCCGGATTTAGGCGCGTGCGACATTAATATCAACGGCGCCATGTCCTACGCCGGGCCCTGGGACCCGGTCACCGGATCCCCGGATTCACGCGGCATGCGCTGTCAGCTAACGCCGCTGGCCGCCGGGGCATAACCAACCGGCTGAACTTTTCGTCAAAATTTGCCACCCGCGTTACAGAACTCGATATAAAGGCGGTCCAAAGGACTGCAAAGATAAGGCTATGACGTCGAAACCAATACTTATCGTGCTCGGTATCCTGTTCGGCTGTATCGCGACGGCAGCGGCCAGCGAAAACCAGATCGCCCTCGGCGAATGGCGCACCGAATCCGGCAAGTCGCTGGTCTGCGGCGGCGAGGAAGGCGAAACCATCGTCACCATCGCAAAGCGTGCCAATACATTCTATGTGAGCGGCGCTAAACAGGGCAGTGCCGAATACGAAGCCTATTGGTCTTCCCTCGAAAAGGCCCTCAAGGAGCGGCTCTGCTTCATCACCGCGAAGATGCGGCATATTCCCGACAGCGTCGTCTATGCGGGACCGGAAGGTCTGGAAGCGCAAGGCAAGCGTTTCAAAGTCATCGGCACGACAATCGAGGAAGAAGGCGAACGCTATCCGGCCTTCACGATGACGACGTTGAAGGTGCAGCAGCCAAAATAGGTCCCTGCTGTAAACAAAATCGCCGCACAACGAAAAACGCCTCCGGCGAACACCGGAGGCGCGACTTCGGACGCTCTAATCGGCGCCGTTACTCAGAATTAGACTGCCGGGCTCTCCATCTCCTCGGTTTCCGCTTCGTCCACAGCTTCCGGGCCGACGGATTTCGCGAGCGACAGGAAATGCTTGCGCGATTCCGGAGAAATGTTCATGAAATTGCGGACGAGCTCCAGCGTTTCGCGTTTCGTGCCGAACTCCGCGGTCGGGCTTTTGCCAACCACCGCATCGGTAAAGAACCACTGCACCGGCGCATCCAACTCTTGTGCGATCAGCCACAGCTTGCTCGCCGAGATACGGTTCATGCCGCTCTCATACTTTTGCAACTGCTGGAAGGTCAGGCCGATCCGGTTGGCGAGCGCCGTCTGGCTCAATCCACACATGACGCGACGCATCCGAACGCGTTGTCCAACGTAAACATCAACCGGGTGGGCGCCAAATTCCTGAACAGTACGCCTCTTCGCTCTCGCCATGATTCCTCGCATTTGATTTCGATATTACAACGATAAGAAAATCTACGTCGACTTCAACAAAGAAAGCCACACTGAATTGCTGGCTTTAAGTGTTAACCATATAAAAATTAGACTGATACGCGATTCATATTCAGATTATGCACTATTTGCTCTTACTATCACGCGCAAAGTGTTTTCCGAAAAATTCAGGCAGTTGTATAGGCCTGCGGCTATTTGTTGCAGCAGCCAAAATTCGTAGCAAATCCCGACCCAGATTACCGCCCTCTACAATACCAGCCAGCCCCGTTTGGACGCTGTCGGACACACGATTGTATCGAAAATATATTATTTAATTGCATATGGTTAGCATATATTTGTCATCAAATCATGCCGCTTTCACCCTAAACCCACAACACAAACTTGAAGCAATAGGAATATTCGCAAAACCGCCAATACGAATCGAATGTTCTCTCCCCGACATCGCTGAAGATATGTCCAAAGGCGACGCGGTCCTTTATAGTTGCAATACACGCTGGAGCAGAGATTGTTCAACGTTAGGGTCGAGGGGTACGGCGGTTCTACATCCAGAGTTCTCCATGGAAATACACAACGAAATTTTGATCCACGCAGATCACAGATGGGGAGCCTGGCAATCGATGAGAACTTTGTCCGATGCCGTGTACAGAAAAAAAACTCGTAATACTTGCAACGATTGTTGCCGCATTCCTGCTTCCGATTTCTGAAA
Organism: Alphaproteobacteria bacterium; assembly: GCA_012103325.1. Lineage (GTDB taxonomy): Bacteria > Pseudomonadota > Alphaproteobacteria > UBA8366. The sequence goes on along the minus strand of WLWY01000005.1, from coordinate 10,969 downwards.
GTTTCGCCGTCGATAAAGGTGACTGGCTTGTCCGGTTACGAGGTATCGGCGTAATTCCGACCAGCGAGAGCGGCGGTATTGCTCCGGATCTTCTGACGTCCGGTCTCGAGCCGCAGCCCGCGGTCGTTCCCGAACTGGATATCACCTACATGGCGACCGACAGCATCGGTATCGAGCTTATCCTCGCCACGTCGCCGCACGACCTTGATGGTACTGGGGCGATAGCAGGCCTTGGCAAAGCGGCGGAAACCATGCTGCTGCCGCCGACCTTGCTGCTGCAGTATCACTTCAACTCCAAGGGCAAGTTCCGCCCCTATCTCGGCGCCGGCATAAACTACACGATCTCCTATCTGGAGAACGCCGACCGTTCGCTCGAAGCGGTGCTTGGGCCGACGAGCGTAAAGGCCGACAACTCCCTTGGGTGGGCCGTACAAGCCGGCATAGATTATCACTTTGCGGAAAACTGGTTCGTGAATTTCGATGTGAAATACATCGATATCGGCATGGACGTCGAACTCAACTCCGGGGGCACCGTGCGCACCCTCGACGTCGACATCAACCCGGTCATCGTCGGTGTCGGAATCGGTTACCGCTTTTAGCGCGTCGTCCCTGGACGCTAAAAATTGTAGTGGGCGCCGTCTCCGACGGCGACCCCGCCGCGCGGGCCGGTATTGTATTTGTTCGCGAAATTCGGCTCCAGTGCGCGAGCATTCCGCGAGTTGACCCAGAAGCGCATCAGGCGCCGTTTGCGTTCCTCATCCGTGTAGTCGGTATAGGCGGCTCTCGAATGCAGCACCGTATAATTGTTGACGAGCTGTATGTCGCCTTTCTGCAGATGCATGCGGAAACAGATATCGGGCCGACGTGCCAGGGTCATGACGCAGTGCAGCGCTGCCTCTTCCTGTTCGGTCAAAGGCTTACCCATTTTTATATGGGCCGACCGGATGATCTTGTCGTTGAAATTGCAGCTGAGCTGCCCACCAAAATAGCTGAAAATCGGTATTTCGTGGAACGTCAGCTCGTCGAGCTCCTCGGTAACGCCTTCGCCCCGCAAATCGCGCTTGAACCCGCGATAAAGGACCGGCAGGAATTCGCGGTGATGTTCGAGTATTTCGTTATAGACCGACATCGAACTCGACAGCATGCTTTCGCCGCCGGATCGTGCGGTTTTCACGCACATCAACGCAACGAGGTCGGACGAGTCGACATGCGGCAGCAGTTCGGCATTCGTCTTGTAGCCGCGCCCGTTGATGTCGCTGTAGTCGTTGCCCAGATCGACCACATCGGCGAGGATCTGGCCCTTGGAATTCTGCGAGATCGGGTCGCCGAAATAGGCGCCGATCCCCCAATAGATCACGCGCAGCGTATCCAGATCGTACTTGTCGACCGGCAGGCCACGGAACAGCGCGAAACCGCGCCCGTTCTCGATTTCTTTGATCACCCGGTCGATCTTTTCCTGGAGCGCCGGCAGTGGAAATTCGTCGCGCCCGAAGTCCGGCACCGCCAGACCCCTCTGCCGAACCGCTTTTAGCGCAGAGTCGATTTCCGCCAGATCCTGTTCGGTGAAACGATGAATCCACGTGTCGTTGTTTTCGAAGTCGGCGCTTTTCCAGGCAGACGGGTCGCGCACCGGTTCCAGCAGCATCTCGGACATGAGCTATTCCTACATCAACATAATTGCCGTTTCTTACTATATAGCAGAAAACCAAATTCAATCAAAGAAGGTCCAGGCCTGCATCCACGTGCAGGACCTGCCCGGTGATGCGGTCCGCCTCCCGGCTGAGAAAGAACGCGATCGCCGCAGCAACATCGGCCGGCGTAACCAGCGTTTTCATTGGCGCCGCGTCCGCCGCGCGCTGCCAGCCATCGCCCGACACGGCGGCATGTGCGCCGGGATCTTTCTGCGTGAAGCCCGGCGACACGCAGTTCACCGTCGTGCCCGTGCGGGCAAGCTGAAACGCCAAGGTCTTCGCCAGCCCCTCCAGACCAGACTTGGCCGCGGCGGACACCGGGAAGATCGTATCGTTGACCCCGATGGAATGGGCGACGAAGGAACTGACCGCAACGACCCGGCCCCAGGACGACGCCTCGAGTTGCGGCAGTGCGGCGGTGACGAGCCCAAAGAAAGCCTCCGTAATCGACGCCAGCGACGCGCGCAGCGCAGCGGCGTCCACATCGCCGAACCCTCGCTTGTCGGCATAGCCCGCATTGCTGACGATTTGATCCAGCCGCCCGAACCGATCCAAGGTTGTCGCCACCAGCACCGCCGACGCGTCCGCCTCGGCGAGATCGGCGAGTTCCGTCGCGACCTCCGTACCGGCCGCCTGCGCGGCCTCGGCAACCGTTTGTAATCCCGCCTCGTTGCGGCGGGTGTGCAACAGCATCGCCGTTCCCGGTCCAGCAAGCGCGCGGACTGTCGCCGCGCCCACGCCGCTCGCTGCACCGGTGATGAGCACAACCCGTTCGATTTGTGATGTCATATCGCCAACGCTCCATCGTCTTGTTCAAGCACATAGTCTAATCATGACGCACCTATACAACGAGAGCATTTCGGCTGCGGTTGGAAATCGCGCTGCCTTGCGTTAGCAATAAGCGATGGAACTGTTTCAACTTGCTACGACTATCGCACGCTCCTCCTGTAACCAGCGCAATCGCCGGCGTGGCACCTCCCCCATTCCGTCATCCCTGACAAGCGGCGCAGCCGCGCAGATCGGGGATCCATGTCGATGCCGGGCGAGGTTGCATCATGGATCCCGGACCGGCGGCGCGATGCGCCTTGTCCGAGATGACAGCTCTCGTGTGAATTCAAGACTGCAGACCTCCCGCCACGACGCCCAAGCCGTTCGATGATCACGATCGGCGTCGACGTCGGCGGCACCTTCACCGACCTGGTCTTGCGCAACGAAGCAAGCGGCAATCTGCGCACGTTCAAGACTCCTTCGACACCAGGGGACCTCGCGCAAGGCGTCATGACCGCCATTCGGCTGACCGACATTCCCAGCGCGGAGATCGCCGGCATTACCCACGGCATGACCGTGGCGACTAACACGGCACTGGAGATGAACGGCGCGCGGCTCGGTGTCATCACCACGCGGGGGTTCCGGGACGTGCTGGTCGTCGGCCGCGGCAACCGGACCAAGCTGTACGACATCAAGGCGGTGCGTCCGCCGGCTCTGGTCCCCCGCTCCCGTATTCTGGAAGTCGACGAGCGGCTGACCGCCACAGGCGACACCCATACGCGGCTCGACGAAGACGATGTCCGTTCGGCCTGTGACAAGCTCAAATCGATGCAGGTCGAGGCAGTGGCGATCTGCTTTCTGCATTCCTACGTCAATGCCGCGCACGAGCAGCGCGCGGCGGAGATCGTGCGCGAGGCGTTGCCGGGTCTCCCCCTGTCATTGTCGAGCGAGATCCTGCCGGAGTACCGCGAGTTCGAGCGCTTTTCGACAACCGCGCTGAACGCCTATGTCGGGCCCAAGGTCGCGGGCTATCTGAACAAATTGTCCGATGATCTGACGGCGGAAGGGATCGCCGCGCCGCTCCGCATCATGGGGTCGAACGGTGGCACCTGGCGCGCCGCCGCCATGGCCGCCGAGCCGGTCAACTCGATGCTGTCCGGCCCGGCCGGCGGGGTGACCGCCTCGATCGGCGTGGCGCGGCTGCTCGATCTCCCCAACATCATTACCTACGACATGGGCGGGACCAGCACCGACGCCTGCCTGGTGCGGAACTTCGCGCACGACATGACCATGGAAGGCCATGTCGGCATGTGGCCCAACCGCGCGCCGCAGATCGAGATCAAGACGGTCGGTGCCGGCGGCGGTTCAATCGCCTATCTCGACACCGGCAAATTCCTCAATGTCGGACCGCGCTCCGCCGGTGCGCAGCCAGGACCGGCCTGCTACGGGCGCGGCGGCACGGAGCCGACGGTCACCGACGCCAATGTCGTGCTTGGCCGGTTCCAGCCGGACCAAGCGCTCGGCGGCGAGATCACGCTCGATACCGCGGCGGCGGAGGCGGCAGTCACCCGACTCGGCGAGGAACTCGATCTCTCGCCGGAACGCATGGCCGAGGGCATCGTCCGGCTCGCCGTGTCGCGCATGACCGCGACGGTGAAGGAAATCTCGGTCATGCGAGGCCTCGATCCGCGCGACTTCACGCTGTTCGCCTATGGCGGTGCGGGACCGCTGCACGCCACCGCCATCGCCGAGGAACTCGGCATGCGCCAGATCGTCATTCCTGCGATGCCCGGCGCATTCTCCGCCTATGGTCTGCTGACGGCGGACACGCGCTACGACGTCACAAGGACGCGGCTGACCCGGCTCGATCAAACGGACCGCGCCGCACTGGAGGAGATTCTGGCCCCGCTGCGCGCCCACGCCGAGGAACGCCTGCGGGCGGACGGTTTCGAGGAAGACCGTATTCGTCTCGAAATCTCCTTGGACATGCGCTATGTCGGTCAGGCCTTCGAACTGGCGACCAGTGTGCCGAGCGACTTCCATACGACCGAAGAAATCGCCGAGGCGTTCCGCGGCGCCTATGAGGAACGCTACGGGCAGCTCGATGACGGGCCGGTCGAAATCGTCTCCTTCCGCGTCATCGGCATCGGCGCCGCCAACCGCACCGACCTGCCGTCGCGAACGGTTGAGGGCACGCTCGACGACGCACGGCTTGCGACCCGCCCGGTGATTTTCGAGGGTGAGACCCACGACACGCCAATCTTCCAGCGCGACCGACTGCCGACAGGCGTTTCGTTCAACGGCCCGGCGATCATCGAGGAAGACGGCGCCACGACCGTCGTCCCGCCCGGCTTCGCGGCCGGTACCGACAGCTACGGCGTCCTAACACTGACGAAGGAGGGCGCGTAAGATGACAATAGACACCGCCGTCCACCCCCATCCTATCCTTCCCCCCTCAAAGGGGAAGGGAATAACTGACGAAATCCAATTCGCCCTCCTCCCCCTTGAGGAGGGAGGCCGAACGGCCTGTAGGGGCCGTTCGGGGTGGGGGTGGACGGCGACGCTTTCCCAAAACAGCCACGACTGCGCCACACAGAAGCCTGCCCCATGATCGACCCGATCACATTGGAAGTCGTGACCGAAGGCCTGATCTCCGTCGTGCGGGAGATGCGCGCGACCGTTTTCCGCACCGCGCGCTCGGTCGCGATCTACGAGGCGCGCGATTTTTCCTGCGGGCTTTTCGACGCCACCGGTCAAGTCGTCGCGCAGTCGGAGGACATCGGCAGTCACGTTGTCCCCCTGCCCTGGTCGGTCGAGGCCGCGCTGAAGGACATGGGCGACGACCTCGAGCCGGGTGACGTCATCCTGATGAACGATCCCTATCGCGGCGGCACGCATCTGAACGACGTCACGATCATATACCCGATCTTCGTCGACGGCGAACTCGTGTTTTTCCCCGCCGTGCGGGAACATTGGGCCGATGTCGGCGGCGCGGTGCCGGGATCGATGTCGGGCACGGCGACGGAGATCTATCAGGAAGGCCTGCGCATCCCGCCGGTCAAGATCGTCGAGCAGGGCCGGATCAACGCGCCGCTGATGGAAGTGCTGCTCAGCAACATGCGGGTGCGCGACGAACGGCTCGGCGATTTCAATTCGGGCCTGACCGCCTGCCGCACCGCCGAGCGCCGTCTCACGGAACTCACCGCACGCTACGGCATGGCGCTGCTGCTCGATTGCGTAAAGCTGAACCTTGAGCGGTCCGAGGCCCGCATGCGCGAGAACATCCGCGCTCTGCCGGACGGCCGCTATTACTACGAGGATTATCTGGAAACCTTCGGACCGAACGGGTTCGAACCGCTGCTGCTGCCGCTCGACCTAACAATTGACGGCGACACCCTCACGGCCGACTTCACCGGCGCGTCGCCGCAAGTCTCCGTTCCGGTCAACTCAACCCTTGCCGTCACCGCCGCGTCCGTCTTCATCACGCTGAAATCCACGCTCGACCCGCAGCATTCGCTCAACCACGGCTCGTTCCGCCCGGTCACGGTGATCGCGCCCGAGGGCACCATCGTCAACGTCGCGCACCCCGCCCCCGCCGGCAGCCACGGCGAAATCCGCAAGCGCGTCATTGCGACGATGCTGGGCGCGCTGGCCCGCGCCTGCCCGGACCTCGTCTCCGGCGACATTCACCGCACCTCGTTCCACAATCTGATCGGCGGCGTCGATCCCAAGACCAGTGCCGAGTTCGTGCATTACGAATGGGCGTCCGGCGGCAATGGCGGCTTCCTCGAAGCCGACGGGCCAAGCGCCATGGCGGCCATCGACTGGGGCGACCTCACCACCGCGCAATCGACCGAAGTGCTGGAAAACCGCTTCCCACTGCACATCGAATGGTCGCAGCTCGGCACCGATTCCGGCGGCCCCGGCAAACACCGCGGCGGCCTCGGCATGCGCCGCGCCCTAAAACTCGGCCGCGGCACCGCGCTCTATTCCCTCCTATCCGACGGCGCCATCATGCCCCCCTTCGGCATCCTCGACGGCGAAACCGGCGCGCCCGTCGACAGCTTCGTGATAAACGCCGACAGCAGCGAACACCGCTTCGCCTCCCCCGGCAAGGTCGGCGGCCACCCGCTCAGCGAAGGCGATACGGTAATATTGCAATCCGCCGGCGGCGGCGGCTACGGCGACCCGCTGGACCGGGACGCCGAGATGGTGCAGCGCGACGTGGCCGACGACCTGATCACCGCAGACAGCGCGCACGATATCTACGGCGTGATCCTGGACAGCGACAGCGCGCTCGACACAGCGGCCACGGAAACGCACCGCGCAACCCTCGCCGCAAACCGACACAGCCTGACGATGACCGAAAGCGACGCCGATGCCTACACCCCCTCGGGCCCGAGCAAGAAACGCATCATCCTCCTGAACCCAGCCGACGCGGCGAAGGCAGAGCTAAGGCCGGATGAGAAGGTTGAACTGCTGAGCGGCAACAGCGCGCCGCTGCGGGGGTGGCTCACACTCAACGACAGCGTTCCGGTTGGCACGGTGCCCGTTGATCAAAATGGCTGCAGAACATTGGGCGCTATGGAAGGCGATACCGTTCAATTTCGGCGTTTGCGAACACCAATCGTCAAGCACTTCGTGACCGCGATCACTAAATTATAAACAGGGTGAGGCGATACCGTGTTTAAGTTTTTTTACAAATTGAAGACCCGAATTCGACCAGGAACTAAAATTTTGAGCTCCAAAGAAAACAGCAAGCTTCTAATTGAGGCTGCTTATATACAAAACTACGCTGGAGTATTAGCCGCTTTGGAGACTGACGCTGATGTAAATATCGTTGATAGGGACGGAAGAACCCCACTAACTCATGCGGTGACTGATAAAGAATTTGAGATCGTAAAATTGCTGTGCGAAAGAGGAGCAGACGTAAAAGCAAAAGACTCAAGCGATTGGACTGCTTTGCATTTTGCGGCGCAAAACTATGATTTGGATATGTGCAAATACTTAGTCGATGCTGGCGCTGAGGTCGATGCGGTCGACGGTAATGGAAATACAGCGCTTATGCGTGCGGAATTCGAATCCCGCGGCTCCACTGATCTACAAGATTTTTTTATTAGCGTTGGTGCGAATTTCGAACTTAAGAACTTTCATGGCGTATCTACGAAAGATTTGCGGAATAGCATGTAAATATCATTATTGAGATATGAAATTAAGGAGGCTCGCACCTAACCTACGGAAAATTCCGTTCAGAACCGACTTTCCGAAAAGATCATCCCTGCAGTCTGAGCTATAATTAGATCGGGCGGCCGCGGCGCACCTGTTTTCCAGCGCACAGTTGGTCGACGTGTTCATGCTCCTCAGCATGTCCCGGCTGGCTGCGGTGCACTTTCAACGCCACTTCATCGCGCCACAGTTCGCTAAGAACCAGCTTGTTCTCTTGCCCATCCGGAACGAACACCTCCATGCGGAGGCAGCCGTCTTCCCGCAGACATTTGGCGGCGCTTTCCAGAACACGCTTTTCTTGTTCTTCCAGGCAATCGGGTTTGACGTCGTATTCGACGATGATCGCGATACCGCTCATTTAGAGATGTTCCCTCCGCAAGGCTGCCAGCCCCCTACTCCGCCGCGACGTCCTGCGGCGGGCGGGTTGCGATGGCGGCGTTGGCCTCCAGCGTGTCGAGTTCGGCTTCGCTGAAGCCGAGTTCCCGTGCCAGCACTGCGCGCGTATCCCGTCCAATGGCGCGCCCGGCCCAGCGGACCACGCCCGGCGACTCGCTGAACTTTGGCGCAACGCCCGACAGCTTCACGCTGCCAATTTCCTCGTCCGGCACGTCGAGGATCATGTCACGGGCGGCGAATTGGGGGTCTCGGAAGACGTCGGCGACGGTGTAGATCGGAGCCGCTGGTACGTCGTTCTTGACGAGATGTTCGTAGATTTCGTCGAGCGCCCATGTCTCCGACCAAGCCGAGATGATCGCGACCAATGCTTCCTCGTTGACCAGCCTGTTGTCGCCTTCCACGAAACGCGGATCATCGGCCAGTTCCGCCTGTCCCATCGCGGCGGCAAGGCGGCGGAAGGTGGAGGTATTGCCGGCGGCGATGTGGATCCACTCGCCGTCCTTGGCCGGGAATAGGCTGTTCGGCACATGGCCGTGCAGGCGCGAGCCGACGCGGCCCGGCACGACGCCGAGCTTTTCGAACGCGGGCACGAAGCTTTCCATCATCGAGAACGCGGATTCGTAAAGCGCCACGTCGACGACCTGGCCCTTGCCGGTCGCGTCGCGCCGCCGCATAGCCGCCAAGGCGCCGAACGCGCCATACATGCCGGCGACATAGTCGGTCAGCGGCGTGGCGACGCGGGCCGGCGGCCGGTCGGGATCGCCGGTGATGCTGCGGATGCCGCTGACGGATTCGCCGATGATGCCGTAGCCGGCGCGCTCGCTATACGGACCGGTCTGGCCGAAGCCGCTGATCCGCACCAGGATCAGGCCTGGATGGTCCTTGGCCAGTTCCTCGTAGCCAAGGCCCCACTTTTCCATCGCACCCGGTTTGAAGTTCTCCACCACCACATCGTAGCGCGGCATCAAGCGGCGCACGATGTCGCGGCCCTCCTCCGACTTCAGATTGATGGCGATGACTTCCTTGTTTCGGTGCATGCTCGCCCACCACAGAGATTTGCCTTCGAAGTGCCGCCCGATGGTGCGCAGCGGATCGCCGGACGGCGTCTCCACCTTGACCACTTCGGCGCCGAAATCGGCGAACAGGCGGCCGCAGAACGGGCCGGCGACGGTGGAGCCGAGTTCGAGGACCCGACAGCCTTGCAAGGGTCCGCTAAACGTCATTGCCAGCCGGCTTCCCGCACAACGCTGCGATCTCGGCAATGTCGTCGCAGGTTTCCAGGTTGCGGACCGCGTCGATCACCGTGCGCACACCCGCCGCACTGATCACCGGCGTGGCCATGTCGGTGAACTTGGCTCTAAGGCGCGACCATTGCCGGTCGAGATCCGTGTCCGGCGTTTCGACATCGGCCCGGGTTTTGTGCACGGTGCCGTCCTTCATCGAAATCACGACGTCCGACTGCGCCAATCCGAGGTCGTCGTTTACATGAACCGAGATCTTATCGCGCACCGCGACGATTTCCGGGTCCTGAACCTTCTGCTCGTTATAATTGGCGATCACCGCAGTGTTTTCGCCGAGCAATGCCATCGCCGCCGTGAAGCGCAGACTGAATTTTCCCTCCAGACCCGTCACCGGGTTGAGGATGTTGCAAATCCTCAAATTATCGCCCCGGACATGGACTTCAATGTCGGCGACATTGTCGGGATCGATGTTGTGTTCCCGCTTCAGGGCCGCCGCCGCTTCAATCGAGGCATGCGTGCCGTAGCAGGCCGCGTGATATTTGAACAGCACGTCCGGCGTGTGAAACACGTCGCCCAGCCCGTCGAGCGCCGCGGCGGGATCGTAGTTCTCCGTCTGCGTATCGGCGAAGCCCTGCTCGCATTCCAGCACGTCGGGGCGGCTTTCGAACCCACGCTGCGACAGCAGGGCGGAAGACAGCCCGTTGACCGCCGCCTTGCCGGCATGGAACGGCTTACACATCGTGCCGAACATGGAGCGCAGCCCGGCTGCCTGCGTCCCGCCGATCCCCATCGCGTTGGCGCACGCCTTGGCGTTGAGGCCGAGCAGCTTCGCCGCTGCTGCCGTGGCACCGAACGTGCCGACCGTACCGGTGGCATGCCAGCCGGCGCCATAGTGCGACTGGTTCATGATCGCACCGACACGGCATTCCGCTTCGATGCCGGCGACCAGCGCCGTCAGGAAGTCCTTGCCGTCGCGGTTCTGATATTCTGCCAGGGCGAGCAGCGCGGGCACGACCGGCACCGTCGGATGGCCTGGCATGAGCAGGTGCACATCGTCGTAATCAAGCGCATGGCCGGCGGAGCCATTGATTAGCGCCGCCTGCTGGATGGACACTTTGCGGCCGTCGCCGATCACGGTCGCCTGCGGATTGCCGCCCTCGGACAGGGCTTCCTTCAGCAAAATGCCCGCCAGCGGCTCCCGCGAGCCGGCCAGGGTCACGCCCAGCCAGTCCAGGAAACAGTGCCGCGCCACTTCGACCGCTTCCTTGGGAAGCCCGTCGAGCGTGAAAGACATACTATTTTCCGCGAGTTTTAAGGTGAGATCGGTATCGTCGACCTGCCGTGCCGCCGCCTGCGCCATCGCGCGCCTCCTGCATTCAAGGAACCATTGGGATTGGGCCTAAGCTTGCCATGGCGGCGGGAAAGTTGTCCAGGGCGGGGCGGCGGCGGTGTAGGCGTTACCGCGCATATCCCTCCGGGCGTCATCCCGGACAAGGCGCGGAGCGCCGCCGATCCGGGATCCAGGGAAACGCCGCGTCCGGCATCGACTTGGATCCCGCATCAAGTGCGGGATGACGGTGGGGGTGCTTTAACTCGTTGAGGCACCACTAGCCACCTTCGCGGAATTCTGGAGAATTTCCCCGCACC
>WLWY01000004.1 GCA_012103325.1 Alphaproteobacteria bacterium | reverse complement strand
CGTCGTTGCCAATGCTGCTTCTAGGGGCGCTTGATCGAACGGCTGGCCTGTCGTCATACGGGGCCAGTCGGGTTGGTATGGCGGTGTTGGACCGAAGGGCATATGGCTCATGATCGAGGCGAAAGTGATAAACAGCGGCTGACGGTTCGGCCGCAGCAACTCGCTTTGATGGAGTGTTTCGAGGCTGTATTGGTCGGGGATTGTCCACCAGCCGAATGGTGGCCCCTTGTAGTCGAGCGCGCGGGCATCGAGGATGCGGTCGAAGCGCAGTGCCTGTCCTTCCGGCCAGTCCAGCTTGATACCCGGCAGCAACAAGATGGACCGGTAGCCGGCGCTTTGAAACCGGTCGACGAGTGTCTCCGGTGGATTGGCGAGGAACAAGCGGTAGTCGGCTTCGCGCGTGATCCAGCGTCCCGACAGGGTGGTCGAGTGCGCGAGCCAGGAAGCGCCGCCGAATGTCGGCGAGTCGATAAAGGCGGATGCGGCGCGCCAGCCGGACCTTTCGAGAAACGTATTCAGAGCGGCGTAATCGGCGGCGAGCGCGTTGCGCATCCGTGGTGTTTCGAAGGCCCCGGCGCCATAGGACTCAAAGAAAACCAAAAACGCGTCCGCACCATTGAGCCTCTTTAGGTCGGATGCCGCGAGCGGTGCTGTTTGCTTGTTATCGGCTGTTTTCGCGCGGGCAATGAAAGCGGCTTGCTTGACGTAGACCGGCGTGACGGGAAGCGAATACCACCCTTCGGTCGCAATCTTGTCGCTGCCGATGCCGGCACCGAAGAGAATGAGGATCACGAATGCGAAGCCGGCAAAGCCGCGCCGCAGGCGCGCGCGCGCGAAAGCCGAGATCAACGCGTCGACCGACCGAGCAACAGCGAAAACGATTGCCGACACCAGGGCCAGAACACCGAGCGTATAGAGGGCCAGCTGCCACAGCGGCGTGCTTTCAACGATCATCGCGACGAGACGCGGCAAATGCGGCGCATCCCAGAACAAATCGACCGGCCGGCCGAACAGAGACGGTGCGGTGATATCCGCATAACGTCCGACAACGAGGATCAGCAGAATACCAATTCCTAGGTTTCGCAGTTTCGATCCGACGGCGTCCCGCACTTCGGTGGCAATGGCCAGTAATAACACGATGGCAGCGACTTCGATCGAAATTTCGGCTGTCGGTCTAACCCATGGCGTCGGCCAGATGTTCTGCAATGTCAGCAGCAGGTTCAGGAAGGCGATTGCGAGCCCGGTAGCTGCAAGGTGGCCGAATGTGCTCATCGGGAGGACGCGGTTTTGGTCTTGCAAAAGAAGATCATCGGGAGAAATTTACGCACGGAAGAAGGCCCATTGATTACGCGCTGGCCACCATAAGGACTAATTAACGTGCTGGAAATATATTTGATTTCATCAATTTATGATAAATACTCAGCGGCCGAACGATCTGCGAAAGTGACAGAATTCCGGTGTCGCTATACGCTAGTTGCGAAAGCCGAAAAATAGACCGGCACGCATTTGGAGATAAGCGCTTTGGCAGCGAGGAAAAAGACCGAGAAGGAAAGCGACGGCGAGACGACGGAGCCGAAGCTCGCTATTTCCGCCTCGCGGTAGTTCAACGCCTGGATGGCCGAACAAGGACTCAGCATCGGTTTCACGACTTATCAGGCCGGCAAGCTGTTTCTAATCGGGTTGCGGGATGAAGAACGATTGTCGATCGAGGAGCGCACGCTGGCGCGATCGCCGTCAGGATGGCGGCGTGGTGATCGATGTGGAGACGAACGAGATCGTGGTCCAGGGACTGTCCATGCCGCATTCGCCGCGGTTTTATGACGGCAAGCTTTGACTGCTGGACTCCGGTAGTGGATTTTTCGGTTATGTCGATTTGGAGAAAGGCGTTTTCGAGCGTGTGGCGTTCTGCCCCGGCTATTTACGAGGCATGGCGTTTCACGGGCACTATGCGATTGTCGGTCTTTCGAAACAGCGTGGCAGCAGTACTCTCAGTGGACTGGCTCTGGATGATGGGTTGCGTGAGCGGGACGCCGATCCACGGTGCGGGTTGCATATCATCGACCTCCGAACCGGCGATGTCGTGCACTGGCTGCGCATCGAAGGCGTCATCGAGGAACTCTACGACGTCGTAGTCATGCCGGGCGTTCGGCGCCCGACGGCGATCGGCTTTGTGACGGATGAGATTCGCCGTGTCATCAGCGTCGCGCCGGAAGAGGGGGCGACCTAACCTGCTGGATCTAAGTCTTATCGAGAACGTCCGTGTTGATGACCATGTCTAGGTCGAGCTTGCCGTCGAGGGCATCGAGCACATTCTGCACGCACGCAATGCCCATCCGGTGTGCCGCCTCCCTGGTAACGCCGGCGATGTGCGGGCTGAAGATAACATTGTCGAGCGAGAACAAGGCGTCGTCCGCCCGAGGTGGCTCAAGCGCGAAAACGTCGAGGCCGGCGCCACGGATCTGGCCCGTTTTCAGGGCTTCGTGCAGTGCGGTTTCATCGACGATCCCGCCGCGTGCGGCATTGATGAGGATCGCGCTCGGCTTCATGCCGGCGAACTCCGCCTTGCCGAACAAGTTTTCGCTGTCCGCCGATAGCGGCAAATGCAGGGACGCGTAATCCATGTCGGGTAGCACGGTTCGGAAATCATCGACAGGCGTGTAGCCGGCGTCCCTTATCACCGCATCGTCGACGTAGGGGTCGGCGACTAGAATATCCATACCGAAGGCGCGGCATCGCTCCGCCGTCCGTGTCCCGATCCGGCCGAAGCCGATGATCAACAGTTTCTTTTGCCACATCTCAATGGCCGTCGTTTCTAGACGATAGTCCCAGTTGCTGTCGCGCACCGCCTGATCGTGCTCCCGGCCTTTCTTGGCGAGTTCGAGCATCATGTAGAGCGCGGCTTCTGCCACGGCGACGGAGTTCGCGGTGCCGACGACGGTGAGCGGAATGCCGCGTTTACTGAGTGCTGGCACATCGACGTTGTCGTAGCCGACCCCATAGCGGGATACGACTTGCAACTGCGGCGACTGCTCGATCACGCGCGCGGTTATCTTCGCCGCCCGCACCGTGATCCCGGCGGCGTCTTTCAGCTTTGCCAGCAGATTTTCTTCGGAAACATCAGTAATCGTTTCGTAGACGATATCGTCCCGAGCGTCGAGGAGGGCCAGCGCGGCTGGCGGCAGCGGGCCCGCAACGATAATTTTCCGCAGATTGCTATTGTTATCCATTGTTTTCCTGCACACGTAGAGGCTAAGGAGCGTTGCGGCCATGATACAGATTGCGCCGCGAGGGGGAAGCGGATCGGTACCATGCGTGCGCCTGAATTTCTTAAGGAATAGGCGCTTTGACACGGAACCAGACAGAGGCCGAAACGCAGCGGGACGTCATTGCGTTTCTTTTGCGGCCCGAAAGCTATGGCAGGGCGAAAGCGCCCGTCACGCGCATCGATACGCATATCTCAGTAATATTTCTGGTCGGTGACCGCGCGTACAAAATGAAACGCACGATCCGTTTTCCGTACCTCGATTATGGGACGGTGGATCGCCGGCGGCATTTCTGCGAATTGGAGCTGGCCGTAAACCGCAGGACGGCCCCGAGCCTCTATCGGCGGGTGATGTCGGTCACTCGTGAGGTGGATGGCGCGCTATGTCTCGACGGTGTGGGAACGCCCGTAGAGTGGCTGATCGAGATGACACGGTTCGATCAGGATACGCTGTTCGACCGGATGGCGACGGCCGACCGTTTAACGACTGCCTTGATGACGACCCTGGCGGATTCGATTGCCGCGTTCCACGATGATGCGGAGGCAAAGGCGGGCCGTTCTGGTGCGGCGGCAATGCGCTGGGTTGTGGACGGCAACAACAGAGAAATCGGTGAGCGCGTACCGATTATGTTCGCTGCACAGCAGGTCGAGCATCTGAGATCACACTCTGTGCAAGCATTGGACGATGTGGCGGCGCTATTGGATGACAGGGCGGTGCGGGGCCGGCTGCGTCACTGTCACGGTGACCTGCATTTGCGGAACATCTGTCTGTTCGAAGGGCGGCCGACCTTATTCGATGGTGTCGAGTTCAACGAGGCGATTACCTCGATCGACGTTCTGTACGACTTGGCATTTCTGCTGATGGATCTGGAGCATCGTGGCCATCGGGACCTCGCGAATATTGTATTCAATCGTTATCTCGCGATGACTGGCGACCTCGATGGGCTGGCCGCCATGCCGCTGTTTCTGTCCTGCCGCGCTGCCATCCGTACCCACACCACGGCCGCCGCGGCGAGTGCGCAGCCGGACCCGACGGTCGCGCGGGAACTGGAAGGGGAAGCGCGTGCATATCTCGATCTTGCCTGCGATTTTTTGACGCCGCCGCCGCCCCAGCTGATTGCGGTTGGCGGGCTGTCGGGTACCGGAAAATCTACGCTCGCAGGGCGATTGGCGCCGTTGGTCGCGCGCGCGCCGGGCGCATTACTGCTCCGAAGCGATGTCATTCGCAAACGGATGTTTGGCGTTGCGCCCGAAGCGGAATTGGACGCTGCAGCGTATACATCGGAACAGTCGGCTCACGTCTATGCCCATCTTCAACGCGACGCTCAAACCGCACTGTCGGCTGGGCAGAGTGTCATCACCGATGCCGTCTTCGCGCGTTCGGAGGAACGGTCGGCAATCGAAGCAATTGCGACAAAGGCCGGTGTTCCAATGATTGGCTTGTGGCTCGAAGCGCCTGGAGCAACGCTCCAGGCGCGGGTGACGAACCGGACAGGCGACGCTTCTGATGCGGATGCAACCGTTGTCCAGCAGCAGCTCGCATACGATCTTGGTCAGGTGGAATGGCGTCGGATTGACGCGAGCGAGGGGACCGAAGAGACATTCGCGGCAGCGCGCAAAGTTGTCGCCGTCTAATCCTTGAGCGTTCGAATATAGGCGATAATGTTGTCGATTTCGCGCCTATCCAGTGAAAAATTTGGCATCGGCGGGTGTGGTTCATACAACCATCCGCGCAGCCGGGAATCGGTGTAGGCGGAATCGTTTGCGATCTGACCGAAGGGTGGCGCGGCATCTGAAGCGTTAGGATTTCCGTTTGCGAGGTGACATTCCTCGCACCATCGCGCGACAAGTGCCTGTCCCAACTCAGGATCCGCCGCACTCGCGACATTTGTCATCGCCAAAAGAAGGGCAATCGCGAGCCCAGCGGTACTTCGTCTAACAGGCTTGTTGTTCACGGGGCGTACACTCGCTGAATGTGAAGGGGGCGTTGGTTCCGGGCCGAACCGCATCGAAGCTGCGTTTATCGTCGCAGTGAATTTTCACCATGACGATCTTCCCGCTTTTCGTTTCGCGCTCGATCACGTGGCTGAAGAACGCAGCCTTGCAGCTGTGCTCGAACCAGATGTCTTCCGTGACGATCGATTGCCAATCGTCGCTTTCGGTTCCCGATGCTGGATTGAAGGGCAATAGGAATAAGCCGGTGAGAGCAATCATGCCTGGAAGGAGGCGTCCTGGGTTGTACTGGCAAAACATGACCGTAGGGTGATGGTTTTGGCTGATTCCGTCTTTGATCTGCGTCAAGCCGGTCAGCTATGTTCGGTTGCTGCCTCTTTGGTTTCCAGCGCTGGTAGCTCGTCTGCCATCAAGGTTTCTTTCTCGAGCAAACGCTCGGCGGTTTGATCCAGCGTTTCCCGATAGCGGCCCAGGATATCAGTCGCGCGGCTGAACGCGCTTGCGATAAGCGCCCGCACGGCTCGGTCGATCGATTGCGCGGTTTCCTCGCTGTATCGGCCATGCAGGTTTTGCGATGCGATATCGCCCAGGAAACGGGGCGGCTCCTCGACATAGGTTGCATGCCCCAGTGTTGGGTCCATGCCATATCGGGTGACCATGTTGCGAGCGATCTCCGTCGCCTTGTTGAGGTCATCGGCCGCACCTGTTGAGATCTCGTCGAAGACCAGAACCTCGGCCGCCCGGCCGCCAAGGAGGACGGCCATTTTGTTCTCGAGTTCGTGTCGATTCATGAGATAGCGGTCTTCGGTTGGCCGTTGAATGGTGTAGCCGAGCGAGCCTATCCCGCGGGGAATGATCGACACCTTGTGCACAACATCGGTTTGGGGCAGTGCGCGTGCAACGAACGCGTGGCCCAGTTCGTGATAGGCAACGACCCGGCGTTCCTGCGGGTTCATTAGACGGTTCTTCTTTTCCAGCCCCGCGACGATCCGCTCGATGGCCATAGTAAAATCGTCGTTGGTCACGGCGTCGCCGCCGCGCCGCGTCGCCATGATGGCCGCTTCGTTGACGAGGTTCGCGAGATCCGCACCGGAGAAGCCCGGCGTCAGCGCGGCGATCTCCGTGATCGAGACGCCCTCGGCAAGCTGAATCTTCTTCAGATGGACCTTCAGGATCGCCTCGCGGCCCGTCTTGTCCGGACGGTCGACGAGCACTTGCCGGTCGAAGCGGCCGGCGCGCAACAGCGCCGGGTCGAGAATTTCCGGCCGGTTCGTCGCGGATAGCAGAACGACCCCGACGCTGCTGTCGAAACCGTCCATCTCGCTGAGCAACTGGTTTAGCGTTTGTTCCTTTTCGTCATTGCCACCTCCCATTGGTACAGCACCGCGCGCGCGCCCCAGGGCGTCAAGTTCGTCGATGAAGATGATGCAGGGGGCTGCCTTGCGCGCTTGTTCGAATAGGTCGCGAACCCGGGCTGCACCAACGCCGACAAACATTTCGACGAACTCCGACCCGTTGATCGAGAAGAACGGCACGCCCGCCTCGCCGGCGACCGCGCGGGCCAGCAAAGTCTTGCCGGTTCCCGGCGGGCCGACGAGCAACACGCCCTTCGGAATCCGGGCGCCGAGCCGACCGTAAGTGTCAGAATCTTTGAGGAATTGGACGACTTCGTTCAACTCCTCCTTTGCTTCGTCGACACCCGCCACGTCATCGAAGGTCACCTGCGTGTCCTTCTCCATATAGACTTTGGCCTTGCTTTTCCCGACCGACATGAAGCCGCCCATGCCGGACTGGTTCGCGAAGCGGCGGATGACGAACATCCAGATCCCGAAGAAGATGGCGATCGGTACGACCCAGGACAGCAGATTCGCGAGAAATTTGCTTTCGACGATGCCGGTGTATTCGATCCCATATTTATCGAGATCTTGAGCCAGGTCGGGCTCGACACGCAATGTATAGATCCTGGTTTGACCGTCGGGACTGGTTTCCCGAAGCGTTCCGCGGATGAAGTTCTCCGCGATACCGATCTGCGCGATCTTGTTTTCGCGCAACAATTGTTGGAATTCGCTATAGGGGATCGTCTGGACCGCCTGCTTTTCGCTCCACCATTGCTGTAGGAATATGACGGCCCAAACGGCGGCGATCACATACCAGATGTTAATCTGAGTCTTTTTTTCCATGGTCCGCGATCCTCCGACAGCATGTCATAGACATCCGGACTAGGGCGGCGCGCTGATCCAAATCAATCTTAGTATTACATGTCAATGTCGGTACGGCCGTCATTTCCCAGCCATTTTCCGGCGTATCGACGCCGAGCGCTCATAACCGCGCGCGCGTTTACTACCCCTGAGACGATATCAGGGAACGCGGCTGTGGCCTTTTAAGGCCACGAGCGATTTATCTTGGTAAGATTCCCCTAATTCAAATCTATACAAGAAAAAACAAACCGTGTATTTGCGATATATTTAGACTTAGTCTTTAGTGAAGAAAATGATATCTTGATTTCTAAATTATGGCCCCATAGCGTCGCACCCGAACTTGACCGCGTGTGTGCTGGCGTATGGTGGGTTTTCTAACTTGTGCGGGGCGCAGATGAATTGCTGTAAATTCATAACCTATTGATTTATTTATATATTTATCAACATCAGCTAGACATGCGGATTAATTTATCGAAATTGTTCAAAATTCAAAATTTTTATCCCGAGATAATACGATAACGGATGAGTCGATTTTACATATGGATGATAGGGAAATAATAGATCTAGTGAGAGAATACTTTGATATTCCTGATGTTGTTGAAACGAATATCGAGCGATTTCAACGTAGAGATTCTATTTTGTGGGCCCTGACCATAGAAACGAATTCGAAACTGGAAAGTTTTTATATAAGCAGTCAGATATTGGGCAGAGTAAACAAGCTAAATTGTGCATTGATGCTGAGAAATTTTTTGAAAACTGCGATTTTTATCATCCTCTAAATACCGTTTATGTTTCAAATAGGAATGTAATTATATCACGAAAGTCAGAGTATTTGAGATTTCAAGAGCAGATTGCGTTAAATGGTTTTCCGAATCCCATTTCTTGGTATAAACAGCTCAACAAGGTCGCAAATCTTTCTGGTAGGTGGCTTAAATACTATCATGAATTTGGTCGAAATAGCCAAGATAACGAGGGTAGAGAATCTGTTTCTTCTCCGTTATTGAAGTATATAGATGCTCGAAAATATATACTGGATGCACTTCCATCCGGGCTTCGGAATCGATTCCTTGAGAGCGTTCGAGGTTGTCCAGATCATTTCCTCACAACAGTGCATAGCGATTTTGCTCCGCCAAATATATTCTCTGACGGTGAAAAAATATCGGTGATAGATTTTGGTGTTGCGGAGTGGACAGCGATGTCTCCTTACTGGGACATCGCAACTTTTGTTATATATTTGACAAGAGAAAACCAATTTAGGATGAAGAGTCCTCTTAAATGGTTGCCGTTTCTTCGGGCGCGCGTGCTGTCGAACTTTTTCGAGGCGTATGGCGATGTGTATGGTGCAGACCCGAAGGTTTGGCGAATTTGTTGTGCATCGCGTCATTTCGCTTTACTTAGTGCCCTCGTTGAGTCGAACACCGCTGACCGCCGATTCTCATGGCACATCGATCAGATGCAAAAGATGCTTGAACCAGAACCGTTGTAGGTACGGCCCTTTCGTGAGTTGAGTGTTCGCTTAAACTGAATTGAAGAGAATTGGTAATGAACGACAACCCGTCTAATTCGCTTTCTTCGGATGTTCCGCATTTTTGTAGTCCTTGTTGTCGATCGTCGCTGACGAAGAAAGATGACGAGTTATCCTGCGATAAGTGTGGTTCGATTTATACGATTAACGATGGACTCTATAAGTTTATCGTCGAGGAGAGTGATCACGGTGAGCTTTCAAATACGGAGATGAAATCCGTTCTCGATGTTGCAAGAGATAAGGGTTGGAAGGTTGCAATAGAGGATCTGAATATCGATAGAATAGACAGGTTAATTCGTGATCCAAAACGACAGAGGTCTATAGAGTTAGTAGAAAATGTCGGTGGAAAGGTTTTGGATTTTGGCTGTGGCTATGGTGGCGTAACGGCGCTTCTTGCCGATATGTTTGATGAGGTAGTTTCTCTTGATGGATCGGAGGGAAGAGTATCCTTTCTAAATATCAGGCGGCAACAGGATAACATGGACAATGTAACAACTGTTTGTCATATGGATGTCTTAAACTTACCTTTTCCTGATAATCACTTTGACGCAATCGTTCTTGTTGGCGTGCTTGAATATCTTCCTATGAATATTGCGGATCAATCCGTGCAGGAGGCGCATGTCATGTGCCTGAAGTCGTTTATGAGAATTCTTCGCCCGGGCGGCACGATACTTGTGAATTCGAAGAACAGGTTTGGTTGGCACTATTTGTTGGGTGGGAAGGATAATTTTGGAATTCCGTTCGGGCCGGCGCTACCAATCTGGCTGGCTGACTTGATAGTACGAATTCAAAATAAGGGAAGGTATCGAATAATAAATTACAGCTATGGCGGTTATAGGCGGATGTTTGAACGGGCGGGGTTCAAGAATTTGCAGCTGCACGGGCCTTACCCCGGCTATCAGTCCCCGGACTATATTTTTGATTTTTCCAATGATGTTGCGACTCAACTCAAGAATGGATTGGCGGCGAAACTATCTCGATCTAAGTACTTGGTCTTTAAAATTCTCGCATTAGTGGGACTATTTCGTCGCGTTTTGCCCAATCTCACGGTTGTGGGTACGAAGCCATAGTCTGAGCGTGTCGAAGACTTGTCGTTGATCGGCGCAAAATTTTTCTGGCCGCATAGGCATGATTAAAAGCAGGAAAGACGTGCTTTGAGAGACCTGCCTCATTATTTTTCCTGAAATACTCTGACCTACGCCGAAAAAATCACATCAGATGCTGCATATCAATGATTTGACATACCGCGTTGGCGGACGCGTTCTGCTCGACGAGGCGACGGCGGTGGTGCCGCGTGGGCACAAGATCGGACTCGTGGGCCGCAACGGCACCGGAAAGTCGACGTTATTGCGGTTGATTATGGGCGAACTGGAAGCCGACGGTGGCTCGCTGAATCTGCGCAACGATGCAAAAGTCGGCACGGTGGCGCAACAAACCCCCGAAGGTGAACAATCTCCACGCGATTTTGTGCTTGCTGCCGATGAGGAGCGCAATGCGCTATTAGCGGAGGCTTCTGAGGTCGAGGATCCCAATCGAATCGCGGAAATTCATATACGCCTTGCCGATATAGGCGCCGAGACAGCGCCGGCGCGCGCGGCTGCGATCTTGGCAGGGCTCGGTTTCGACGAAGAGGCACAGACACGGCCCCTCGATACCTTTTCCGGCGGCTGGCGCATGCGTGTCGCCTTGGCGGCAACGCTTTTCTCGGCGCCCGATCTGTTGCTGCTCGACGAACCCAGCAACCACCTCGACCTCGAAACGCGGCTTTGGCTCGAAAACCATCTCGTCGCCTATCAGGGTACGATCATTCTCGTCAGCCATGACCGGAACCTGCTTAACACGGTGGTCGACACCATCATCCACCTCGACGATTGCAAGCTGACGGTTTATCGGGGCGATTACGATTGGTTCGAAAAAGAACGCCGGGAACGCATGGTCCTTCAGGCAGCGCAGTTCGCCAAGCAGTTGGAGCAGCGTCAGCACATGCAGGCCTTTGTCGACCGCTTCCGCTACAAAGCAAGCAAGGCGCGCCAGGCACAATCTCGATTGAAGGCACTAGAGCGGATGGAGGAGTTGCGCCCGGTGCGGCCGGATCACGAGGTGGCGTTCGATTTTCCCGACCCCGATCAGATGGCGCCACCACTAATCGCGCTCGACAATGCCAGTGTCGGCTATGAACCGGGGACACCGGTGCTGAGCCGGTTGGGCCTGACTCTGGATATGGACGACCGGATTGCCTTGCTCGGCGAAAACGGCAATGGCAAGACGACATTGCTGCGGCTGCTGATGGGGGAACTGCAAACGATGTCGGGCTCGATCCGCCACTCCTCCAAAATGCGGGTCGGGTATTTTGCGCAGGAGCAGGCGGACGCCTTCGATCCCGAGCGTACGGCACGCCAGGAGATGGCGTTGCGGCTTCCCGACGCGATGGAGACGAAAATCCGCTCGCATCTCGGGCGGTTCGGATTCACGCAGGAGCGGGCGGATGTGAAAGTGGCGTCGCTGTCCGGCGGCGAAAAGGCAAAGCTTCTGTTCGCCTGCATCACACGCGATGCGCCGCACGTGTTGCTCCTCGATGAACCGACCAACCATCTGGACATCGATTCCCGTCAGGCGCTGGTCGGTGCGATCAGTGCTTATAAGGGGGCCGTCATCCTGGTCACGCATGATCTGCATTTGGTGGAGCTGTGCGCGGATCGGCTTTGGATTGTGCGAAATGGGACCTGCAATCCGTTCGACGGCGATATCGATGAATATAAAAAGACGATTTTGGAGTCGCGCCGCGCCGCCCGCCGCCGTGACCGGTCGGAACGAGCCGACGGCAAACAGGATCGTCGCGACGCCCGCCGGGCCAGTGCCAGCGCGCGTGCCGCGCGCGCGTCGCAGCGCAAAGCCGCCGCCGCCGCGGAGCGCCGCCTGGAGGCGTTGGGCAAGGAGAAGGTGCAAATAGAGGCGAAGCTGGCGGACCCGGCGCTCTACCGCGGACCGCCTTTCGAGATTGCGATGCTCAACAAGCAGCTTGCCGATTTGGACCGAAAAATCGCCGCTGTGGAGGCTGATTGGCTCGCCGCGGAAGAAGCGATCGGCTGATGCAAATGAACGGGATGACACAATGCTGACGGCAAAAACCGAACGGCCACAGGTCGCGGCCAAAGAAAGGGGCGAGGGGCCGAACTACGTGCTGCTCCATGGCGGCATGGGGTCGTGGAACCATTGGGCGCGCAACATCGATGTTCTGGCCGAACATTTCCATGTCTACGCGGTCGATTTACCGGGTTACGGCGCGTCGCCCGACGTCGACCGGGAGATGTCCGGCGAAGAATATCGGAAGTTGGTGTGCCGCGCGATCGGCGAGATGCTCGATGACGGCGCGCCGTTTCGGCTCACCGGCTTTTCCTTCGGTGCCGCGTTGAGCTCCGGCGTCGCGGCGCATTTCGGCGACCGTGTCGAAGGCTTGTCGCTAATTGGCGCGAGCGGCTTCGGCAAGCCGGAAGGGCGGGTCGTAAAAACCCGCAGCTATAAATCCGCTGGCGACGACGAGGCAAAGTACCGGGAGATTGTCCGGGAGAACCTGCTCGCTTTCATGCTGAGCGATCCCGATACGGTCGACGATGATGCCATCGATTATCATGGTGGCAATGTCGGCCGGACCCGTTTTGACAGCCGTAAGGTGAGTTGGGGCAATACCCAGCGTTATGACCTCGCGAAAGTTACATGCCCCCTGCAGTTGATCTGGGGCGCGAACGATATAACCGCCTACCCATCGATAGACGACCGCGTCGCGTTATGCCGCGAGCGGGTGCCAAACTTGCGCATCGACGTCATCCCCGGGGCCGCGCACTGGGCGATGTATGATAGCGCGGAAGCCGTGAATCACCTGCTGCTCGAATTTCATGTTGGGTCTGTCAATTGACGCTCCAAGTCTTGTGACGCAAGCTTGTGGCGAGTCATAGAGAGGGAGGGCGGATAGATGCGATTTCAGGATAAGGGTGTCATTGTTACGGGCGCGGGCAGCGGCATTGGCCGTCAAACCTGCTTCGAATTCGCGCGCGAGGGCGCTGTCGTTGCCGCCAGCGATATCGATGTCGCCATGGCCCAGCGGACGGCTGATGAAATTACGCAAGAAGGCGGAAAGGCACACGCATTCGCGGTCGACGTAACGGATCCGAAATCGGTCACCGACTGTGTTGAGGAAGCCGCACAGGTGCTTGGCCGCCTTGACGTGCTGGTCTGTAGCGCAGGAATTCGGGAGATCGTCCCGGTTCTCGAACTGTCGCACGAGGAATGGAGTCGCGTCATCAACGTGAATATCACGGGCGTTTTCCTTTGCTCTCAGGCCTTCGGACGCCATCTTGTGGCGGCAGGAAAACCAGGCGCTATCGTCAATCTCGCCTCGACCTTGGGCGTTGTCGCGTCGCCGAACCGCGCCGCTTATACCGCTTCGAAACATGCCGTCGTCGGCCTAACCAAGGAAATGGCGATGGAATTTGGCGAGAAAGATATCCGGGTCAACGCCGTCGGGCGGGGCGTCATCCGGACGCCGCTCACCGAACGTTATTTCCAGGATGCGGAGTATGCGGACAAGATCCGCAGCGTGCATGCGATGAACCGGTGGGGCGAGCCGCCGGAAATCGCCAAAGCGATTCTGTTCCTGGCGTCCGACGATGCGAGCTTCTGCACCGGCACGACACTGATCGTCGATGGCGGCTGGACGGCAGGGAAGACACTTTGAAGCTAGGCATCGTTTCGGACTTGCATTGCAACATCTTGGGATTAAATCGAGCGCTTGAGCTGATGGGCCCGGTCGACGAGTTGTTGTGTCTCGGCGACAGCATTTTCGAATACCGGTTTTCCAATGAAGTCGTCGGGAAGCTGCGGGAGCTTGGCGCGCACACCATCCAGGGCAACCACGAAGAGGTTTTCCTTGGGCCGCTTGGTGCGCGAGCGCGCGAGCGAGAAGGAATCGATCCGGGTCTTCTGCAATGGCTTGCCGATCGTCCGGCACGCCTTGCGTTGCACTATGGCGACAAGAAGGTCCTCATGGTGCATTCGACGCCCTGGGAGCCCCGCGGCGCTTACATCTATCCGCATAGCCCTTTGCTTGAAAGGTTTGGCGAAGAAGATGCCGACTTTGTGCTCTTTGGTCATACGCACCAGCAACTGGTCCGTCGGTTCGGCCGGGTGCTTGTCGTCAATCCGGGCTCTGCCGGCGATGGACGGGATTCACGGAACGATCGTCAGTTGAGTTGTGCCGTGCTGGATACACAGACCGCCAAAGCCCGAGTGATCGACTATCCCGATCCGGCGCGCGCAAAGCTCACCGACGCCATGGTTCGCGGTTAAGACACCTGCACGACGGCGTCACGTAGAGCCGCAGTGGCGTCGGTCATGGTATCGGCGACGAGGTTGCGGGCGCGTACCAGTTCGGTTTCCAGCATCCAGCGTGTTTCGTCCTCCGGAAGACCGTTCAGTTGCGGAACGTCGTGCAGCACCGGGATCATGCTTCCCTGGGGCGTATACCCGTATGGATCATGCCCATAGGTTCCCTTCGCCGTGCTGGCGAGCGGGATGAGGAGGCGATTGACGCGTTTCATCGTCTCGTTAAGGACGTGAGCCGGCGCATCGTCGCGCGTGGCATCCTGTGTATAGCGACCGCGCCACACATCTGTTGCCGTGTCGAACGCGTTGGCTGCGTTCTGAAAATCTCTGGCGCGTTGCAAGGCGCCGTCCAGCCCGATCGACTGCCCGGGTTTCTGCAGTTCGACGAGACGGTCGACAAATTGATCCGCTGCGTCGGTGAACTCGAACGGTAGTACGGTTTCGGTGCACAAACCCCACAGGTACCCGGCGTAGACTTTCAGGTGCGTAGCGAGAAAGTTGAGGTCGATCTTGTCCATGTTGCATTCGATGGAATGATGCCACCAGCCAAGCCGCGCTAATCCTGTTTCCTTCAACTCCTGCTCAGTGTAGTGCCCGATGCCGTACATGCTGGGGATGCCGAGACCCATGAAGGAAGCGTCGCCACCTTTCGGCAGGCGATGCCAGTAATATTCCATGTTTCCTAGTTGCCGCGCCTCGACCGACTGATGAAAGCGCCGAAGCTGAACGTTGGAACCGGTGCCCCAGCGTGTGGTGCCGACACAGGCGGGCTGATCGATCTGCATATAGGCGCACCCGTGATCGCGCAGCCGATCCCAGTTGCGGTCGGCAAACCAGGACGAGCCGACCATGGTGCCGGTTTCATGTGCCGTCCAGAACCCGCAGACCAGGCCGCGCTTCAGCTTGTCGCGGTGCAGGTTGATCACGCGCGCCAGCTCGACAATGCAAGCGTTGCCGGCGGCATTGTCGGTCGCCGCCTGTCCGAACCATGAATCCTGATGGCCACCCAGCAAGACAAAGTCGTCACTTTGGGAACTCGGGACTTCGCCGGAGGTGACCTGAATGTCGCGCCAGCCGTTTTCGACGATAGCCTGAAAACGGACCTTTACAGGCCCTTTCTCGCATTTCGCCACCAGCCGCAGACCGGCAGTCCGCGCGATGCCGATTGCCGGCACGGTCGGCATTTCCGTCGCGATCGTTTCCCGTGTCGGGTTGCCCCAGGCGGGTTTGACCGAACCGAAAGGCACGGCGGTATTGTCCGGCCCGCCCCAGTTCATCAGCACGACCCCGATCACGCCTTTCCCGGCCGCGATGCGGAGTTTTTCGTGGCGCGCGGGATGGTACGAGGTTTCCGCCAGGATGATTTTCCCCGCCACGGACCTGCCGGCATAGTCGGCCTCTGCGCCCGAGCCGACATAAACCAGCTCTCCGCTCAGGCCTTCCGGAGCCGTTGGCACGCTATGACCGCAGGTGAACGCTTCGATTGCCTCTTCCGGAGCGTTTAACACGCGGAGCAATGTCGGTTCGGGGAAACTGACCAGTCCCGGCAGGTCGTGCACTTCGGCGGCGATGCCATGCTGGCGCAGCGCGTCGGCGTTATATTCGGCCGCGCGGCGGGCGTTTTCGGTGCCGGCGAGCCGGGACGGGATCTGGAGGCAGATATGCTCCATATGCTGCTGGACATTGTCGAAAGACAGGTCGGAAATAAGTGCGTCTTCGCTCATGGGAGCCCCTATTGGCGTGTCGATTCAGTGGTACTGTCACGGTTTTACGGACAGCACACCAGTGTCCGTTAACGCGTTCATGATTGAACGCTCCTATGCTGACTGGCGAATGATGGGCATCAGCTTTCGATTTTTACAAGAGCGATTGTGCCCTGTTTTGACGATTTCAGATTGTCATAATTGTTTCCTATTCGAATAGCAGAGTAGGATAGGACAGATTGGACATGGAAATACTTGATGGATGGTGAAGGCTTAAAGGCAAAGCGAAACAAGCTTGCGGAAGAAGCGAAATCTGTTTCCGCGGAAGGAGACGCGGATACGTCGCTGATCTCGTTGGGGTCTCCGGAGCGATTTATTAATCGTGAGTTGTCATGGCTTGCGTTCAACGAACGTGTCCTTGAAGCGGCCGAGAGTAAGAAACATCCGCTGCTTGAGCGGCTGCGTTTTCTGTCGATTTCAGCCAGTAATCTCAATGAATTCTACATGGTCCGCGTTGCTGGGCTACGCGGTCAGGTCGAAGCCAAGGTCGATGTTCCAAGCCAGGAAGGTTTAACGCCGCGTCAGCAGTTGGAACTCGTCAATGCGCGTGCCATCGAGCTCATGCACAACCAGCAGAAATGCTGGCGGCGGATCGTTCGCTCGCTTAAGGGGGAGGATATCCACGTCCTCGAAGGCGACGAGCTTCGCACTGCGGACAAGACGTGGCTTCGAAAATTCTTCCTCGAAAAACTGTTTTCCGTACTGAGTCCGATTGCGGTCGATCCGGCGCATCCGTTTCCGTTCCTACCCAATCTGGGCTTTGCCCTTGTTCTGGCCTTGAAAAAGGGCCGGCGGAAAGAAACTCTCAACGCCCTGGTGCCTTTGCCGCATCTGGTTGAGCGGTTTATTCGCCTGCCGGGCGACGAGCATCGCTTTGTTGCGTTGGAAACTGTGGTGACGATGTATGTCGACAAACTGTTTCCAGGATTCCGCGTAGCGGAGGTCGGCCAGTGCCGTGTGCTGCGCGACAGCGATATCGAGATCGAGGAAGAAGCCGAGGATCTTGTTCGGTTGTACGAGAGTGCGTTGAAGGAACGCCGGCGCGGTTCAGTCATCCGCTTGACGATCAATCACGGGATGTCTTCCGGCCTTCGAAAATTCCTCGTTGGAGGCCTCGACGCGGCGCCTGAAACCGTATTCGCGTTGAAGGGTTTGCTGGGGTTGGCGGATACCGGCGAACTCATCGTCGATAACCGTCCGGACCTGGTGTTCGCGCCCTACGCCGCCCGCTTTCCGGAACGCGTCCTGGATTTTGGCGGTGATTGCTTCCAGGCCATCAAGGCCAAGGATTTCGTCGTTCATCACCCTTATGAAAGCTTCGATGTCGTCGCGCAGTTCCTACGTCAGGCGGCCGATGATCCTGACGTAATCGCCATCAAGCAGACTCTCTATCGGACAAGCGAGAACTCGCCCATCGTCGCTGCATTGATCGACGCCGCCGAAGCGGGCAAGTCGGTGACCGCGCTGGTTGAAGTGAAGGCGCGGTTTGACGAAGAGCGCAATATCCGCTGGGCGCGCGATTTGGAGCGGGCCGGCGTGCAGGTCGTCTATGGCTTCGTTCACCTAAAAACCCATGCCAAGATTTCACTCGTCGTGCGTCGTGAAGGCAAGCAGTTCCAGAGCTATTGTCATTTCGGTACGGGCAACTATCACCCGATAACCGCGCGTATTTACACCGATTTATCCTTCTTCAGCTGCGACCCGGCACTTTGCCGGGATGCCGCGTGGCTGTTTCATTTCACGACGGGCACGGCAGGGCCTGTCGAAATGGAAAAACTTTCGGTATCGCCCGTGAATATGCGTGCGACACTGATCGATCTTATCAACGATGAAATCAAATTTGTGCGGCAGGGCCGGCCGGGAACGATTTGGGTCAAGCTGAACGCGCTCGTCGATGGCGAAATAATCGACGCGCTGTATAAGGCATCTCAGGCCGGCGTGAAGATTCATCTGGTCGTTCGAGGCATCTGTTGTCTGCGGCCCGGCGTGTCCGGCTTATCCGAAAACATAACGGTGCAATCGATCATCGGCCGTTTTCTGGAACATGCACGGATTATCTGTTTCGGCGGCGGACATGCCATGCCGTCGGAGAAAGCGAAGGTCTTTATCTCCTCCGCCGATTGGATGCCCCGAAATTTAAACCGGCGTGTCGAAATCCTGGTCCCAATCGAAAACCCGACGGTGCATCGCCAAATCATCGATCAGATCATGGATGCCAATTTCAAGGACAAGGCTCAGTCCTGGATTCTTCAACCGGACGGCACCTATAGGCGCAGGTCGCGGAGTCCGAAAAGTTTCAGTACATACGAATACTTTATGACCAATCCCAGCCTTTCGGGACGAGGGTCTGCGCTAAAGACCGGCATATCGAAGGAGCCGTCCGATCGAGCTGAAACGGTTGCTAAGCCGTCTGATACAAAGCCTCCGGCGGCATAGTCAGCGAAGGGCGTTCTCCAGCCTGCGCAAAT
This sequence comes from Alphaproteobacteria bacterium, assembly GCA_012103325.1. GTDB lineage: Bacteria > Pseudomonadota > Alphaproteobacteria > UBA8366. The sequence goes on along the minus strand of WLWY01000004.1, from coordinate 45,317 downwards.
CGTTGTCCGAACCGGGAACGGCAATGCGCAGCCAAGACGGCCGTTCCGGGAACATGCGGACAAAAATACCTGCCCTGCCAAGCTGTTCGAAAACGCGCGGTGCGTTATCGCTCTCGATCAGACGGAACAGGGCTGTGCCGCCGATGATGTTGAGGTCGGCGGCACGGAGCACTTGATCCAAGGCGTTGCACCGCGTCGCCAGGCGCGCGCGCACTGCGTCGATCCACGTGTTGTCACTTAGCGCGCGCGCGCCGATTTCAAGCGCGGCACCGGACACGGGCCAGGGGCCGAGTCGGCGCTCCAGTTGGGAGACGATACGATTCTTGCTCACGGCAAATCCCAGGCGAAGTCCCGGCAGGCCGAAGAACTTCCCGAACGATCGAATGACCAAGGCTGACTCGTCGCTCAATTCCGGAATGAGGCTGACATCGGGATCGACATCGGCGAACGCTTCGTCGATGACCAGCAGTCCGTTTCGCTGCGTTTGCCTCCTCGCAAGGTCGAGCAGCGTCGAGGCGCTAAATGTCCGCCCGTCGGGGTTGTTCGGATTGACAACGACGACGATATCCGCGCCGTCCGTATCGGCTATCTTTTCTACGGTCTCAACAACGTGCCCGCATGCCGACCAGGTCTTTTCGTGCTCCGCGTAGCAAGGCCCAATGACGGCGACGCGGCAGGCTTCGAAGAGGGTCGGCAGGTGCTGCAGAACGGATTGCGATCCTGGTGCCACGGTGATCTCAGTAGTGTCCGGCACGCGATAATAGCGTCGCGCGGCAGCCATCAACGCTTCCATCGACTGTTGCTGGGGCAACCGTTGCCAGGACGTATCGTCGACTGCGGTATTTGGATAGGATTCGGGGTTCACGCCGGTGGAAAGGTCGAGCCATCCGGCACTTGGCCGCCCGAACAGCGCTTCCGCATTCTGTAAATCGCCGCCATGGTAGGCTGGTACGTCGTGCGCTGAATTCATGCGAACGCTGATCTCCACCTTATTTAGAAACTTGTGGCGGGGCCGCCGCTGCTATGACTACCATTGCAGTCTGAGCCAGTCGAATGAAGGGAAAGGCCGTGCGAGAATTAGCCATCGAATTCAATACATTCACGATCGTCGGACGCTGCGCTCGGACCGGGGCGCTCGGCGTCGCGACATCGACGGGCGAGATGGCGGTCGGGTCTCGTGTCCCCTTCGTTAAGACTGGGGTCGGTGCAGTCGCGACACAGGCGCTGACCGACCCAAGGCATGGGCCGAAGGGCCTCGCACTTCTCGAGGAAGGGCTTCCACCCGCCGACGTGGTCGAGAAACTAGCCGCTTCCGACCCGCACATCGAATCGCGCCAGATTGCCGTTGTCGACGCGCAGGGCCGCGTAGCGGCGCGTACGGGCAGTGACAACCGTGACTGGAACGGGCATCACGAGGGAGACGGGTTCGTCGCCATGGGCAACCGATTGACCGGCGGCGCCGTCGTGGACGCCATGGCGGCGGCTTTTCGCGACAGCGCGGGCGAGGCGCTTGAAGAACGCTTGGTACGGGCGATCGAAGCGGGCCGGGATGCCGGTGGGCAGCATGGCGGACAACGGTCGGCGGCGATCAAGGTCTGCGACGAGCTCGACTACCCGATCGTCGATCTGCGGGCAGATGATTACGACGAGCCCATCGCTGAACTGCGGCGGTTGTTCGACACCTACGCCCCACGGATTCCTTATTATCGGGTGCGAGCCGCGGACCCGACGATTGGACCTTTTTATCTCTGGAAAGAAGCGCAGGGACTGTAGCAGACCGATGTCCGTTTCCGTTGGTTCGAAAGTCCGCGTCGGCGACATCGACATTTTTCATCGCTGGGACGGGCCCGAGGATGGCCCCGTTGTCATGATGGCGCACGCCATGGGCACCAGCCACCGCCTGTGGGATTGGCAGGTGCCGGCCCTCACGGATCGTTTTCGTGTGCTTCGATACGATTGGCGCGGCCATGGCGATACCGACGCGCCGGTGGGCCCGTATACGCTGGACCAGTTTGTCGCCGACGCCGTCGGGCTGATGGATGCGCTCGGGCTCGAGAAGGTGCATTGGGTCGGCATTTCGACCGGCGGTATGATCGGGCAGGGACTTGCTATCGAACATCCGGACCGGATCGCGTCCTTGTCGCTCTGTAACACGACTTCGCAAGCGAACCAGGCCTATAAAGACTTTGTGACCGAGCGTCATGCCATTCTGCGGGAGCATGGCATGACGCGGATTTGGGATATGACGGACCGCCGTTGGTTCACCGATGCCTTCGCGGCAGCGGCAGGCGCCGATTATCGTACTGTGCGCGAGTTTTTTATTCGAACGCCAGTTGAGGGTTACATTGGGGCGACATCGGCGACTGCCAAACTCGCCTATCGAGATCGTCTGCATCTGATTACCGCGCCGACGTTGGTGCTCGGTGCGGGCGATGATCCGGCCACGCCGCCGGCGCATTCGCACGAAATTCACGACCGGATCGCCGGTTCTAAGCTCGTACTGATTCCGGGACAGCGGCACTTCTCAAATGTCGAAGTCCCGGATCAGTTCAATCCGCCGCTACGGGCTTTCCTGGAGGCGGTGTCGGCCTCGGACTAACGTTCCGCTAACACCGCATCGGAAATAAATGTGCCCAGGCCATCGTACATCTTCAGAGTGTTTTCGGCCTTTACCACCGAAAAGCAAAGTTCGCGGCCACGGAACAGCTTTTCGTATTTACGGCAATATTTGCCGTTCTCAACATGCCAGTTTCCTTGATCCCGACGTTCGTTGTTGGTTCCCGATATCCGCATGAGCTGCCCGTCTTCATGCAGCGTTAATCGGTATGGTTTTCCTTTACGGTTGGTGCCGGTCAACGTCGCGCCAGACAGGGTTCGTTGCAAACCTTCATCAGTCAGGTGCTCGCCGATGGCGGTTTCGATTGCCTGACTGGGCCCTATGTCGGTTTCGCCTGACGCGGCGAAGATATGCCAAAGCAGCCGTTCGATCTGGTATCGCGGCGGAAACGCTTTCGAGGTGTCGGAATTGATTCGGTGTATGACGACCATGTCCAGATGTGGAAACACGAACGCGTATTGACGGCGGTAACCGGCAGCAAAATAGTAATGTGCCTTCGTTCTGAGATGCCGGAAGCTGTCGTAGCCAGTCCACCACATGTAGCCATATCCCCGGCCCGGGCCGATTTTCGAATGGCTTTTCGTACTCGTTGCGACCCAGTCTTCGGAGACAAGTTGCTGGCCTCTCCATTTGCCTTTGCGCAGATATAACAACGCAAACCGCGCCAAATCGCGTGCGGAAATGCGGAACGGATAGGCCGCGTGGATCGACTTGGCGCCGGTGAAATACTCGCCGTCGGCGGGCACGTAGTCTTGCATCTGCAAGGGTACGGCGATCCGGTGCTTGAACGCTTCGAAGATATCGGCTCCGGTTTGCTGCCGGTAGATCGTGCCGAGCGCGTTGAAATCCCAATTGTTGTAGTGCCAGAGCGTCCCCGGTGCAGAACTGCCCCGTTTCGGTTTCGACGCAGTCATGCCTTTCGACTCGTACAGCGCCGCATGATAAATGCCGGATCGCGCCTTGATCAGATCGCCGACGGTTGCCTGCTTCTCCACATCCGTAAGCGACGGCTCGTTATCATCGATGCCAAGGTCGGTCATGCTATCGGTCAGGTCTATTTTCTTCTCCGCGACGGCAATCCCGATCAGCGCGCTGAGCAGGCTTTTGCGGACGGAGTGCGCCGGCGACTTCGTCGCAACTTCGCCCCATTCGTCTACGACGACACCGTGCTGAACGATCATCACCGCGGTGGAACCGATTTTTTTCGAGAAAGCGCGCGCATCGGCCAGATGCGACGAAGACCAGCCCATTGCTTCCGGAGACGCCGCCTTGGTCCAGATTTTACCCGGATATCGGGACTGCTGTGCGGTTGCTGGGCCGACCGAAAACCAAAGAAAAGCCGTTACCGACAAGGCGATGAGATGCAGTGCTTTCATGCACATAATTAAACAGGTTTGGCTTAGGGCGACAATTAATTAGAGACTATGGCGCGACCTTTACTCGGCTAGCTTGCCTTCTGCGCGGTCTCTCTCAATCGCGTCGGGTTTTCGGTCGCCTTCTACGCCGTAGCCACCGCCGCCGGGTGTGCGCAGCAGGATCGTATCGCCGGATTTGACGATATGCTGCTGTTTCGGATCGACAGGCTGGCCGTTTATCTGCAGTTCGCCGGTCGCACCGCCGCCGCCGCCCGCGACGCCTGGTGCGGCGACCCGGGTCCGCTCTGCAAGAAAGGCAACGGCGGTCGGCGTCTTTGACACACTCTCGAACAGAACTTCCTGACCGAGGCCGCCGCGAAATTCACCCGTGCCGCCGGAGCCGGGCCGTAGCGCGCGACGATGCACGCGCAGCGGGGCCAGCTGCTCGATGACTTCGATGGGTGTCGTGGAGATATTGCTCGGCCAGCTGAGGCAGCTTTGCCCGTCCGTCTGGTTGGTGCCGCCCATGCCGCCATTGAAAAAGAACAGCTTCGCGAAGGGGGCGCCGCTTTCGGTGACCCCGGACTGGTTGATGCACCACAGCGGCGAGCCGGCGCCCGCCATGATTTTTTCCGGAATGACCTTGGCGAGTGCGCCGAAGATCAGCGAAGGCACGAAATGGCCGATCAATGCGCGCGAGCCGCCCGAGGCTGGGAATTGTGGGTTGAGGATGCAGCCTTCCGGTGCGGTTGCGCTGATCGGTCGAATCGATCCGTCATTGTTTGGCAGATTTGGCGCAGCAGCGCATTTCATCGCATAGGCCGTCATTGCGTAGGTGTAGCACATGGCGCAATTGATCGCCTTGTCGACCTGTGCGGCGAAGTCGGCATGAACTTCGTCGTCGTCGATAGTAAGCGTCACTTTGAGGTCGAGCGGTTCCGTCAGACCGTCGGTTCGGATTGTATTTTCGTAAGTGCCATCGGGTAGTTCTCTTATCGCGGCACGCATGGCGCGTTCCGATCGCGTCTGGATCTCCATTGCCAGGTCGTCGAGCGTTGCCAATTCGTATTCGCTCATGAAGGTATCGATCCGGGCGTCCATAAGGTCGAGCGCCGTGATTTGCGCCCAAAGGTCGCCGACGACCTCGTCCGGCGCGCGCACGTTCTTGCGCAAGAGACCGAAGAAGGTTTCGTCCGGTTCGCCGGCACGGATGACCTTCATGATCGGAATTTGAAAGCCTTCCTCGAACACTTCGCGCGGCTCCGGCGAGCGGATCTTGCCGCCGATATCCGGTGCGTGTGCCGTGCTGCCGGCGAACCCGACGATCTTTCCGTTGAAGAACAGAGGTTTTCCGACGCTGATATCGGGCAGATGGCCCGTGCCCATCCAGATATCGTTGGTAATCAGCACATCGCCCGGTTGAAGCGTTTCCGCCGGGAACTCGTCGAGGAAATGCCGGATCGTGCGCGGCAAGGTTCCGATGAAGGACGGAATGCTGTCCGTCGCCTGAACAAGGGAGCGGCCCGCGGCATCGGTAATGACGCAGGAAAAGTCATGGCTATCGCGCACAACGGTCGAGAAAGAGGTGCGAACGAGCGCGGCGGCGGCCTCGTCGACAATGGACACAAGCCGTGTCCACAACACTTCCAGCGTCGCGGAATCGAACGAATGCGTGCTCATTGCGGGTCCTCCGGCAGCTCGACCAAAAGGTTTCCATCGACATCGACCTGCACCGTGCTGCCTGGTCCGACGATCAGGGTGGATTCGCTTTCCTCGATCACCGCGGGGCCTTCAAAGGTTTCTCCGGCTCGCAGCTGCGAACGGTCGAACACCGCGGTGTCGATATAGTCGTCGTTTTCCGGAAAGCGCACCGGACGGGTTCTGCCCGTCTTCGTCCCGTTCTCCGTTTCTGCGGTTGCAGTGAAACCGACGCCGTCGCCTGGTACGTCGGCACGCAGCGAGACGCGAATATTAATGATTTCCGCATTCACGTCCGGCGGCGTGCGCGAGAAGGTTTTGCGGTAAGTGTCCTCGAACGACTTCAACAATGCCGGTGCGGCGTTTGCGTTATAAGGACCGTCTGGAAGTTCGGTCACGACTTCGAATCCCTGGCCGATATACCGCATGTCGGCGAGCCGCGTGATGCGCGCGGTTGCCGGATCAAACCCAGTCTCCTCGATGACCTTGGCCGCATCCGTTTCGAGATCCTTGAATGCGGCTTCGAGGCGTGGCCAGTCCATATCGCTGAGGCGGCTGGCGATCGTGACAACCCGGTCGATACGCGCGGGCGCGATCAGCAGGCCAAGCGCGGACGCGACGCCGGCCGCTAATGGGCAGAACAGCCGTTTTACGCCAAGTTTCTTGGCAACGTAGTAGGCGTGAACCGGTCCCGCACCGCCAGTCGCCAGCAACGTGTATTGCCGCGGGTCCTTGCCCTGTTCGGCGATGTGCACGCGCGCGGCGCTGGCCATGTTTTCGTTTACAACATCGTAGATGCCGCGCGCGACATCAACCACGGACAGACCGGTGCGGTCGGCCAGTGGCTGCATCGCGCGTGCTGTGGCATCGCGGTCAATCTTCATGCTGCCGCCGGCAAAATATTCGGCGTTCAGAAAGCCGAGAAGCAGGTCGGCGTCGGTTACCGTCGGCGCCTCGCCACCACGGGCGTAGCACACGGGTCCAGGTTCCGAGCCCGCGCTTTCCGGTCCGACCTTCAAGAGATCCATCGCATCAATGTGGGCGATAGAGCCGCCGCCGGCGCCGATTTCGATTAGTTTGATCGCGGAAATGTTGAGCGGCAACCCGCTGCCTTCGGCGAAGCGTTTCTCGCGGGCCGCTTCGAAATGATAGTCGACATGCGGTTCGCCATCCTCGACCAGTGCAAGTTTTGCCGTCGTGCCGCCCATATCGAAGGCGAGAACGTTATCGATTCCGGCGCGGCTGCCGAAATAGGCAGCGACCAAGGCTCCCGCGGCGGGGCCGGATTCGAGGAGTTGGACCGGTGACCGTTTGGCTTCGTCGATATGGGTCAGGCCGCCGTTCGAGAGCATCATGAAATAGGGGGCATCGACGCCCAAATCGGCTGTCTGTTTAACCAGCTGGTCGACATAGGTGTGTGCCAGCGGTTTTACATAGGCGTTGGTTACGGTCGTCGATGTACGGTCGTATTCGCGAATTTCCGGCGCGACATCATGCGATGCCGTAACGATCAGATCCGGGTAATTTGTCGCAATAGCGGCCAACGCTGCATCTTCATGCTCCGGGTTGGCATAAGCATGCAGGAACACGATCGCAATCGACTCAACGCCAAGCGCAACCAACTCGCCGACCCGTTGCAGCAGTTCGGCTTCATCCAGCGGCGTGATCTCGCTGCCGTCCGGGGCGATGCGTTCGGTCACTTCGAGCCGTAAGTCGCGTGGCGCCAATGGCTTCGGCATTGCGATGTAGATGTCGTAGAGCTCGTACTTCCGTTCCCGCCCGATCTCCAGAACGTCGCGGAATCCCTTGGTTGTGATCAGCCCTGTTCGCGCGCCCTTGCGTTCGATCAAGGCGTTCGTGAACAAGGTCGTGGCATGGACGATCCGGTACAAAGAGTCCGGCGCGACATCATGCTCGAGCAATTTTTTCAACCCTGTCAGCACGCCACGTGATGGATCGTCGGGCGTGGTCAGCCCCTTGCCTTTACTGATCCGGCCCGTGGCGCGGTCGTAGACGACGATATCGGTGAAGGTTCCGCCAATATCGATGCCGAGTGCGTGTGTCTGGCTCACGGGATCAGGGCCGGAGCGGCGGTTCGATCCCGTCCGGGATTTCGGTCTGTGCGACGTTCAGGGTCATCGAAATAATGGTGTAGTAGCCGCACAAAGCGATCAACTCCACGGCGCCGGCTTCGCCCAGCTGTTCGACGACCCAGGCATAGTTTTCATCACTGACACTCTGCTTCTCGTGCAGTTCAGTACAGAATTCATACACTGCCGCTTCGTCGGATTTGACGAAGCTCGGGCGGCGGCGCTGCGCCATCGCATTGACGATGGCTTCGTCGACGCCGGCTTCGAGCGCAATGCGGGCGTGCGCCCACCATTCATACTGCGCAGTCCAAAAACGTCCCGTTACCAGGATCGCGATCTCGCGCAAATTATCCGGCAGGGTTCCATCGAATCGTAAAGCGGCTCCCATGCGTTGGACGGCGTCCGCGACGCCTGGGTTGTGCAGCAACGCGGCAAACGGTCCGCGGACGCTGCCGCGCGGACCCGACGCGATACCGTCATGGGCCTTTTTCTGCGCTGATGTCATGTTTTCTGGGTCGAGTGCGGCCAACCGGCTCATGAATATCTTCCTCATAAGTGTTTCGAATTTGCGGCCAGCTTAACGATCCATGACGGTGGGTAAAGAGCGCGGCACGATTGAGATGGGTTCAAAGGCGGGATAGCATAAAGATATCACTCGAAGGAGATGATCCGATGGCAGGCGGGATCGATATCAAAGGCGCGAAGAAGCGTCTTGCCGAGAGAAAACGTGATCTGGAGGAAATCGCAGTGTCGAGCCGCGAGTCACGCAAGCCTGTCGAGTTGGACCAAAGCAGGGTCGGTCGTCTTTCACGGATGGATGCGTTACAGGATCAGGCTATGGCGTTGGAAACTGAGAGGCGGCGTGAAATCGAATTACGTCGCATCGACGCGGCGCTTAACCGTGTGGAGGCGGGCGATTACGGCTATTGCCTTACCTGCGGGGAAGAAATCGAGCCGAAACGCCTGGAATTCGATCCGGCGACGCCGGTTTGCATCGATTGTGCACACTAGGCGACGCCCGAAAGACTGTGGCGAAGCTACCCGACTGCCTGATCCAAGCCCTTCGAGGGTAGCGAGAACGTGACGGAGGTTCCTACACCAACATCGCTGTCAATAATCAGATGACCGCCGTGTTTTTCGACGAGATGTTTTGTGAGATACAGGCCAAGGCCGGTGCCTTCGAGATGCTGTGACGCGGCTGTAATCGCCTGGGTAAACGGTTCGAGGATGCGCGCGATATCTTCCTGAGCGATGCCCATGCCAGTATCGGCGACGGTAAATCCTATCGTACCATCGTCCTGCGGTCGCACCGTAACGGCGATCTTTCCCGGCGCGGGCGTGAACTTTATGGCGTTTGTCAGCAAGTTCAGGAGAACTTGCCGCAGCCGAAGTGTGTCGGCCCGAACAACCGTAAGAGCTTCGTCGACATGTGTCTCCAATGTGAGGCCCGCTCGAACGAGACGCTCTACAATCATAACCTCGCATTCGCGAAGCAGGCTCCGGATATCGACATCGGAGACGCTGATCGAAAACTCTCCCGTATCAATCTTAGCAACGTCGAGAATGTCGTTGATGATTGCCAGCAGATGGGTTCCGGAAGCGTTTATATCCTTGGCGTAATCCAGATAACGGTTGCTGCCGATCTCACCGAAAACTTCGTTCTTCATGACATCGGAGAAGCCGATGATGGCATTGAGTGGTGTGCGCAATTCATGGCTCATGTTGGCGACGAATTCGGTCTTTGCGGTGTCGGCTCGCTCTGCGCGATCCTTGGCGTCGCGTAGGGCGTCTTCCGTCAGTTTTTGCTGCGTGACGTCTGCACCGGTTCCCCGATAGCCGAGAAACACATCGTCGTCGTCGTAGTACGGAACGCCGCTGATCGCCAACCAGACCACCTGCCCATTTGCCTTGGTGCGCGGATGGACGAAGTTCCGGAAAGGCCGATGGGCTGCCAAGTCATCCAGATGTGATTGCCAAATAGCAGGATCAAGCGATTTTTCGACGCCGGACTCCTGCCGTGTCTTCCCAAGCAACCACTCTGCTGGAACGCCTGTAATTTCGGTAAAACGTTTAGAAAAATAGGAAAACCGGAGATCTCTATCCACCTCCCAGAACCAGTCGGACGTCGTTGTCGCGAAGTCGCGGAAACGTTTCTCCGTTTCGTTCAGAGCTTTGTGAGTCGCGCGGCGGAGTTCGAGCTCGTCGACGACAAGTGCGGCCATATCCTCGAGAATGCAGAGCTCCTTTTTGCCAAAGACGCGCGGCTGGGTATCGAAGACGCATAGGGAACCCAAGCTCATATGCTTTGGGGTTTGCAGGGGCGCGCCTGCATAGAAGCGTATTCCCGTTGGACCGGTAACAAAGGGGTTATCGCAAAACCGCGCATCGCGCGTGGTGTCTTCGATAACCAGCGGTGTGTCCTGTGTAATCGTCATTGTGCAGAACGCGCCGGTTCGTTCGCACTGGCTTAATTTGGCGCCATAAGCGGATTTGAACCAGACACGTTCCGCCTCGACGAAGGTCACGAAGGCCATGGGCGTGTCGAGGGCGGTCGAAACGATGCGCGTGATGCGATCGAATGCTTCTTCCGGTTCCGTATCGATGATGGCAAAACTACCCAGTGCCTCAAGACGGGCGGATTCAGCGTCCAATGAAGTCGCTGCGGGATCGCTCATCACGGATTTCTCGTAGGGCCGAGTATCATACTCTCTTGCGCCTGGGTCGCGACGCACGAAGCGCCAGCAGAAGAAAATTAGCGCGTATTAACCAAACGAATGGCGATTGCGTGCCATGCCGATGGTCAACATGCGATGGTAAAGAATCCCATAACAATTCAGTGCGAAGGATTTTACAAACACATGGTTTACGTTTGATTAAGGACGCCACCTAGGAGGAGTTCGGGTGTTCATTCGGTTTTGGCTGATAGGAGCCGCGATTAGCGTTCGATGAAGCTTCGCCCGATATACTGCTGATGCACCTGTTTGGTGCCTTCCCAGATCTGGCAGATCTTGGCGTCGCGCATGAGCCGTTCGACTCGATAATCCTTGATATAGCCATAACCGCCATGGAGTTGGACCGCATCGGTCGCAATGCGCATAGCGACGTCGCCCGCCCGCATTTTCAGCATCGACGCCTCAACACTGAAATCTTCCGCGCCGCTGTCGACCATGCGACCGACATGCCACAGCAGCGTTTCGCAAAGCGCCAAATCCGTCGCCATATCGGATAGCAGGAACTGAATGCCCTGAAAATCGATGATCGGGCGGCCGGACTGGCGGCGCTGATTGATATAGGCGGCGGCATCCTCGAACGCGGCGCGGGCGATGCCGAGCGCGTGCGCACCGACACTGGGCCGGGACTTGTTCAACGAGGCCAGCAGAATGCGCAAGCCGTCGCCGGGTTCGCACAGCAGGTTCTCGCGCTGGACGCGGCAATCGTCGAATGTCAGCGGTGTCGTTGCGGAGGCACGCATCCCCATCTTGTCTTCCGGCTTGCCGGCGGAGAAGCCGGGTGTATCCCTCTCGATCACAAGGGCCGACATGGACTTCTTGTCGTCGCCGATCTCCGACCATTTGCCGAAAACCAGATAAAAATCGGAAACATCGCCGTTGGAAATGAAGGTCTTGCCGCCACTAACGATGATGTCGTCGCCATCCGGCGTGAAACGCGTGGTCATTCCCGTTGCATCGGAACCGGCGGTCGGCTCCGTGATGCACAGCGAGGCGAGCGCGCCTTCGGCAAGTTTTGGCAGGAATCGTTTTTTCTGCTCTTCGGTGCCGAAGTCGATGACCGGTTTCATGGCATGAAAGTTGGTCGCCCAGATGATGCCCGTCGCGGCACAGGCTTTGCTGATCTCGCGGACGCAGGCGAGATAGGCGCTGAACGACATGGCGGCGCCGCCATACGCCTCCGGCACGAACATAGCGTTGAGGCCCAACGCATTGATGTCTTCGACATTATCCCAGGGGAACGCACCGCTGGCGTCGTAGGCGGCGGCACGCGGCGCGATCTTGTCGCGGGCCAGCGCTCGCACGCTTTCGAACAGAAGCGCCTCATCGTCGCTCAGCGTGACCGTTGCGTCGAGATGATCGAAGAGTTTCATACCGTGTTTCCTACAAGGCGACGGATTGCGCGCCGTCGAGGTAAATCGTGTCCCCCGTCAGGAACGGGATGTCCTCGGAAAACAGTGCCGCGACTAGACGCGCCACGTCGCCGACCGTGCCTGGCTTCTGCATCGGTGCGCGCTGCCGCAGCCATTCGCGTGTTTTTTTGTCGGCAAAGAAATCATGGTTGAAGTCGGTCTCTATATATCCGGGCGCAATATTCATGACGCTGATTCCGTCCCGCGCCCACTCGACCGCATGACAGCGGGTGATCGCGGCGATCGCGGCCTTCGAGGCACAATAGGGCAGGTTGCGCGGCACGCCGATCTTGTCCCAGAAGGATCCGATATTGACGATGGCGCCGCCATCCGCAGCGCAAAGATAGGGATAGGCCTCGCGGCTCACCATCATCACCGAGGTGGCGTTTGTCCGCATGACGTTGTCGTAATCCGCGACCGACAGTTCGGCGCTTTTGTGTTCTTTCAGGACGCCCGCGTTGTTGACCAAACCATTCAGTCCGCCTGCCGCTTGCGCGAAACCGGCCAGCGCAGCCGTGACGCTATCCTCGTCCGTCACGTCACAGGTAAAGGGTAGGAGCGTCGCGTTCGTGGGGATATCGTCCGGGAGCCCACCGCCGCGCGACAGGCACCCGACCGTGAAGCCGCGACGGGCCAGCTCGCGTACGATCTCCGCGCCAATACCCCGGCTCGACCCAGTAACCGCGATCGCCTTCGTGCCCTCAGCCATCGCGGAAGACCGGCTTGCGCTTGTTCAGGAACGCGTCGGTGCCTTCCACGCAGTCTTCGGTCTGGAAGGACATGGTGTTGAGGTCCGCTTCGACCTTGAGTCCCTCGTAGACCGGAAGATCAAGCGCCCGCTTCACTGCGTCGCGGGCGAAGCCCAGGACAGGCAGGCTGTAACAGGTGAACTCGCGGGCGTAGGCCATGCCGGCTTCCAAAGGATCGCCGTCGACGATGCGATTAACGAGCCCAATGCGCTCCGCCTCTTCGGCCTCCACCGTTCGGCCGGTCATGATTATCTCCAGGGCTCTTGCCTCGCCAACCAGCCGGGGTAGTCGCTGAGTGCCGCCATATCCGGGGATGAGGCCGAGCTTTATCTCCGGCAGGCCCATCTTGGCGTTGGGCGTCGCAATCCGAAACGTGCAGGCGGAGGCCAGTTCGAAGCCGCCGCCGAAGGCGTACCCGTTGATAATCGCCACCGACGGGATCGGGAAGGTGTCGAGCCGGGCGAACGTGCGCTGACCCGCTTCCGCACCGGCTTTGGTTTCCGACAGGCTGCGGCCCGCCAACTCGTTGATATCGGCACCGGCACAAAAAGCTTTTTCGCCCGCGCCAATAAAGAGGACGGCTCGGGCGTCCGACTCCGCGACTTCGCTTAACGCCGCGCCGATATCGCGTACGATCTGAAAGCTCAGGGCATTCAACGCTTCAGGCCGATTCAGCGTAATGACGGCGAATTCGTCCTTTCGGGTCAACTCTACGGGCATGGTTCAGCTCCCTTAGTTCGGCCGCGTGAAACGGATAGGCTCCGGCATGATTTTCCCGGCTCGGGCCAAGTTCGCCAGTTCCCGTTTCAGAATTTTGCCGCTCGCGGTCAGCGGTAACGCGCCCATGGCGATGTAATACTCTGGCATGTCCTGCACCGACAGTCCGGATTCATACAAATGTGATAGGATGTCGGCGCCGCTCGGCGTTGCGCCCGCGCTTGGGATGACAGCCAACCCGACTTTTTCGCCGAGCCGCTCGTCCGGAACGGGGAACGCTGCCGCTTTTTCGATCCCGATGTGTTTGATTGCCAAATCCTCGATCTTCGCCGGGTGGATATTGTGCCCGCCCCGGATGATGATGTCCTTGAGTCGGCCGACAATTTCCAGGCATCCGTTTTCGTTCATGCGCCCCAAATCGCCGGACAGAAACCAACCGTCCCGGTTGAACGACTCCTCCGTTGCCGTCTGGTTGTCGAAATAGCCGAGCATGAGGCACGCACCCTTGCCACCGATTTGGCCGATTTCTCCAGCGGCGACTTCCCTGTCCGGGTCGTCTTGGTGGAATAGCCGAACCGTATAGCTCGGTCCGCCACGCCCGCAGGTCGCAACGATCGTCTCCGCATCGTCGCCGGGGTAAGTGTATTGATGTGACGAGTTTTCCGTCATGCCGTAAATATTCTGCGGCGCGATGCCTTGATCGAGGAAAGCCTGCGCCGTGGCGCGTGGGATTGGGGCGCCCGCCATATAGAAGACCTCGACCTTGCCGATGCGGTCCAAACCGCGCGCCATCTGATCCGCCTGAATGTCCATGGCGTGTGTCGGAACGCCCATGACGTAGGTCGCGCCGGACTCGGTGATCCAGTCGAGCGGCTTCATGCCGGCAGGAGGATCGTTGACCACCAATTCGCCGCCGCAAACCAGGATCTGAGCGACGGCGACCCAGGCGATGTGATGGCTGAGCGGACTCAAGGAGAGTAAAACTGTACCGGTTCCGTGTTTCCAGTCGGCAACCATATCGCGCGGATTGGCGAGCAGCGTGTTGTGGGAATGCATGACACCCTTCGGCGTCCCAGTCGTGCCCGACGTGAACGCCAGATAGCAGACCCGGTCCGGGTTGTCGTCGGGAGGAACCGACTCGGCCGCACCGGTGCACGCGACAGGAAAGTTGTCGCCGGGATCGTGTCCGCCGGGCAGTCGGACGGCATGTTTCATCGCTGGCAAGGCGGTTAGTTCTGTCAAAAAGGTGGCATCCGTCTCGGCGAAGACGGCGGCCGCACCCAGGTCCTGCAATAGTTTCAGAATGTCCGCCTTCGTATAGCTGCGATGCAGTGATGGATTGCAGACATAGCCATTTCGGGCACAGGCTAGAAATACGATCACAGCCTCCACGCGGTTCGCGAGCCAGATCGCGACCCGGTCACCCTTCCGCAAGCCCGCGTCGTGCAGCGATTTGGCAACGGCGTCGCTCCACGCCTTTACCTCGTGCCAGGTGAGGCGTCTCCGGCTGTCGCGCAGGGCGAAGGCATCCGGCCGTTCAGCGGCGTGACCGACAACGAGGGAATAGAAGGTGTCCGGCCGCCACAGCCCTTCATCGTAATAGCGCCGGGCTTCAGCGGGATCGTGCCGTGTCAGCAGCGTATTCACGCGAAGTCCTTGCGCAAGGCATCGTTCCCGTAGAGCAGGCGATAGAGCCCTCGGGATATCGGCCCTGTGCCGTGCCGTTGCAGCGCGGGCTGCGGAAAAACCGTTCGGCATGCGGAGCGGACAAGCTTCGGTTCCGTCCCTTCGACGAACAGCGCCCATTCGACGGTTGAGTCTTTTTCCGACCGCAGACGTCCTTCGGTCGTGTCGGTGGCAGTGCGCTGCTGGTTGCTTTCGAGCAGCTGTGCGCCGGTAATGCCCGGCTGATCGAGCACGGCCGGTATCGCGTCCGAGACCAGCCAGTCGGCAAGCGCTGACGGCAACGCAACGCCAGGGCGCGGACGGAAGGATGCGGCAACCGATCCATAACCGCGCCCCACGCGGGTATGAATGTCCAAGACGGCGCGGGTCATGTTGTGAAAGCTCGGCATGATGCGCTGTGTCCACGGTGTCGGGTTGTCGAGCGCCGCACGGTAGGGCTTGCTCGACAGGATATCCGCGCCGGTCGTATCGTAGAGCGCCATATAGCGGGGACGCCCGGCTATCGCGCCGTACCGCCGGCCGCTCAGGAAGCCCGACACATCGCATCGCTCGTTGACGTGTTGCCGATTGTACCACTCATTGAAATCTGCCTCCGCATCGGCTTGGGCGTCGGTCCAGACGGCAAGAACGGCCCTGGCTTCTGTACTGTTGGGATGCACGCTTGTCTGCCTCCTCAATGCGGTTATGGTGGCTTATACCAAGGGTTACTGTCAGTGCTCCTTGGTATTAATCCCAGCATGGCGGCAGGCGTTTTGTCCAGCCGTCCGACGGAACGCGAGTAGAGACGGGTAATGACGAAGATATTGTTGGTGCAAGGCGCGAATATGGTCTGGCTCGGCAAGCGCGAGCCAGAGCTTTATGGCACGACCACAGCAACCGAGCTCGACGCGTTGATGCGCGACCGCGCCGCAGCTCTTAGCGTCGAGTTGGACATATTCTACGCCAACATCGAGGGTGAGGCGATCTCCCATATCTATCAATCCGTTAAAGACGGGATCGACGGCATCTTGA
The DNA here is from genome assembly GCA_012103325.1 of Alphaproteobacteria bacterium. Taxonomy (GTDB): domain Bacteria; phylum Pseudomonadota; class Alphaproteobacteria; order UBA8366. The sequence goes on along the minus strand of WLWY01000004.1, from coordinate 29,253 downwards.
TGAATCCGGCTGGATTTACCTATGCCGGATACGCGCTGCGTGACTGCATTCGTGCTGTGTCATTACCCTATGTCGAAGTTCATATGACCAATATCGAACGCCGCGGTACTCGTTCGGTCTTGGCGCCAGCCGCAAACGGGGTTGTTTACGGCTTGGGTATTTCCTCTTATGTACGTGGCCTTGATGCTTTGCTCGACGTGATCGGGGATTCCGCGTGAAGAAACCGCAGCCGCGCTATCAGGAAATAACCGACGAACTGCTTGGCGATATCGGTGCCGGTAAATTCGCCGTGGGCTCGATGCTGCCGACGGAGCTCGAGCTCTGTGATCGGTTCGAGGTGAGCCGCTTCACCATTCGCGAGGCGTTGCGGCGGTTGCATGACATGGGGTTGCTGCATCGGCGGCGCGGGTCGGGCACGGTCGTACGCGCGCAGGAACCGCAGGCGGCGCTTGTGCAGGCGCTGAGTTCGATGTCGGCGATGCTGCAATATCCGCCGGAAACGCAAATAAGAGCGCTTAGGAGCGAGACGATTACCGCCAGTGCAGCACAGGCTCGCATGTTGGACTGCAAAGTCGGTCGTAAGTGGGAACGGATCAGTTGCGTGCGTTGGATTGAGGGGTCCGACACGCCGATATGTTGGACGGACGTTTACGTGTTGCCGCGCTACAAAGATGTCTTCAAATTCATCGGCGTCGAACCGAAGCCGGTGTTCGAACTCCTGATAGACGAGTTCGGCGAAACCGTAACCAACGTACGCATTGAAATGTCGGCAACCAGTGTAACTGCGGAAATGGCTGAGGCGCTAGCCGTCGAACCGGATACGCCGGCCATGACGATCGTACGCCGCTATGTGGGCAATCGCGACCGGACGTTCGAAGTGTCCGTCAGCGTGCATCCGGAAGGACGCTTCACTTACGCGATGGATCTGGAGCGGGAGTGGGGCGTGCGCGCCTGATCGGCGTTCTTAAGACGACGAATGGGCCGCGTGCTGACGTGCCTTAAAGGCGGTTTCCCAGTTTTGTCCGTCGAAATGCGATAGCTCGTAATCGTCTGTTTGCAGATCGAAATCGTTCAGACACCGGACGTTGACGTTGAACTTATCCGGTGCAGTGCGCGGGTGCGAATAGGTATGAATCCCACAATTCGGGCAAAAGAAGTGCGTCGCGATCTTCTTGTTGAACTGATAGCCCTTCAAAGTATCCGCGCCCGATAGCAAGCGGAAGCGATCTTTGGGAACGGCGTAGTGCACAGATCCCTTCTTGGCGCACAATGAGCAGTTGCAGTCTCCGAGTTTGGACAGATCGCCATCGACTTCGAAGGTGACTGCGCCGCAATGGCAGCTTCCATGATATGTTTGCATCGTTTCTTCCTCTTGCTTGTCTAAGCTACACTTTGCCATAGACGCAGCGCTGCCGCAGTATCGATTGCGGTATAGACATATCGTAACAAACAGACAGAACGGGAACTTCTTCCATGGGACCTTATCGCAGCTTTCTCTTCGCGCCCGGCAACCATCCGCGCAAGGTCGAGAAGGTCTTCGACGTGGGCGCCGACGGCGTCATTCTCGACTTGGAAGACGCGGTCGCGAATGACGAGAAGACCGCGACGCGCGAGGTGATCGTCGCGGCGCTGCAGCGGCCGCGCCGCAATCTAGGTTACGTCCGGGTCAACTCGTTCGAGACGGAATTCTGTTTCGGCGACCTTGAAGCCATTGTGGGCAAGGGCCTCGACGGCATCGTGCTGCCGATGGTCGAAAGCGCATCGCAACTTCTTGCCGTTGATTGGATGCTGGCCAACCTGGAACGCAAAACGGGTCTCGAAATAGGCAAAATAGATCTTGTTCCTATTCTTGAGACGGGAAAGGGGATCGCGGCGCTGCCCGAAATCGCCGGTTGCGGCAGCCGTGTCCGGCGCATGGCGTTTGGTGCCGGCGATTATTCGCTCGACATGAACATGGAATGGACGTTGGACGAGGTTGAGCTCGACGGCGCGCGGGCTCGCATGGTGCTCGCGTCGCGGGCGGCCGACCTGGAGCCGCCGCTGGATACAGTTTGGATTCATATCAAGGATCTCGAGGGGCTGCGAAAATCCTCGGAACGCGCCAAGCGCATGGGATTCCAGGGAAAGATGTGCATCTACCCGCCTCAGGTCGCAGTCGTGAACGAGGTGTACAGTCCCGGTGCGGCGGAAGTCGAACACGCGGAGCGTGTCGTTGCCGCGTTCGCGGAGGCGGAGAAGGCCGGATCGTCTTCGATCCAGCTGGATGGCTACTTTATCGACTACCCGATCGTCTATAAGGCGCAGCGTATTCTCGATGCAGCCAAAGTCATCCAAGATCGCGATGCCGGTTAGGGAGGCTGGAGAAATGCCCGTCGCACCTGCGGATTCGCAAGCCCTGGAACAATTGTTGTCGGCTCATCCCGCCTGGACGGGAGTTTTGACTGCGGCGGAGGCGGTCGGGCTTGAGAGGCATGTGCTGCTGCATAGTGGGCCGCCTGCTGAACGGGCGCATGTCGTGCCGACTTTGAATTCGGCTGCCGTCGCCTGCGTTTTCGAAGGGTGGGCAAGGGACCTTGACGAGGCCGACGAGCTGATTGCATCAGGTGACGTCCGGTTCGAGCCGGCGCAGGACCGCAATGTGGCGACCCCGCTGGCCGCGGTCGTATCGCCTTCCATGCGTGTTGTTGAATTATCGGATCAGAACGGTTCCGGCCAGCGTGCGTTCGCGCCGCTAAACGGCGGCGGCACGGGTGGCGCGCCGGCGGCCCGTTATGGCCGAAAATCGCAGGCGGCGCTCGACCTGCTCCGCTTCCTCAACGAGGAGGTCGCGCCTGCCATTGCACCCGCTGCGACGGAGCCGGTGCCTTGGTTGCCGATTGTCGATCACGCGCTGACAAAAGGAGACGACGCGCATCTGCGGCACCTCGAAGCTCATAAGACGCTTCTGGGCATCCTGCAGGAACGTCTGGGGTCTGGGTTTGCGAGTTCTGATGTCGGCGCGTTCGTCGCGGAATGGCCAATCTTTCATCTGAATTTTTGGATGGCTGCCGCACGGTGTGCGCTTTCTGCGGCGTCGGGCGTAAAAGGAAGCGGGCTGATCACGGCGTTCGGCGGTAATGGCGCCGAGTTCGGGTTGCAGGTAAGCGGGCTACCCGGGTGCTGGTTCACCGTTCCGGCTGACGTGCCAAGCGGTACCGTGCGAGCGCCGTATTCGCTGGAGTCCTGTGTCGGCGCATACGGGGACAGCGCGCTCGCGGAGGGGTTCGGTCTTGGCGCAATGGCCCTGTCTTTTTGCCCTGATATGCAGGCGCTGCACGAAGGCTATTACGACCAGGAGATCTATACGCTGCCCGAAAAACACTTGTTGTCGGTACATACCGGATTGCCGCTCTCCGGCGCCCGCGCGGGCCTGTCGGCGCGCGCCGTCGTGGAAAGCGGCGTGACGCCAGTCGTTGAACTGGGGCTTGTCGACAAAGCGGGTGTCGATGGCGGTCTTGGCGCGGGACTGTACCGTCCGCCGTTGGAGCCTTTTGTCGCGGCGTGCGCTGCGCTGAACCAGTCTTAACGAACCTTGAAGACCAACTTGCCGCGCAAATGGCGCGCTTCGCTGATTTCGTGCGCGGCTGCCGCTGCGGACAAGGGGTATTCCGTTATTTCGGGAATGGGAATTTTGCCGGCCGTGACGAGTTTAACAATCCGCTCCAGGTGTGGGCGATCACGTCCCACGGCTGGCCGCAGGGAGTGAACATCCTCACGCGGTGATTCCGGTGCTTTGGCACCGGAGGCAATGAACGCCGCACGCCCTCCCGGCGCGAGCACATTGAAGGACCGCTTCGCGACGTCGCCGCCGACGGTTTCGAAAACCGCTTCGCATTCGGAGACCACTTTGGTGAAATCCAGGGCGTTATAATCGATGATTTCGTCGGCGCCGAGGCTGCGCAGATAATCGTGGTTGACGGCGCTGGCCGTTGTTATCACGCGGGCGCCAAGATACCTGGCGAGCGCAATGGCGAAACCCGCAACACCGCCGGCGCCGCCTTGTATCAGGATTGTCTCGCCTCGCTTAAGCTGCAGCGTATCCTCGATGGAAATCAGTGCCGTCAATCCGATCAGTGCTACGGACGCTGCTTCGACGTGGGACCATCTGTCCGGCTTCGGAGCGAGGATCGAGGACTTGATCGCGATCTTTTCCGCGTAAGCGCCTTCCTGTCCGACATCGCAGACTCCGAAGACCGAATCGCCGACTTGCACGTCCTTGACGTCATCGCCTACAGCGCGAACCACGCCCGAGAAATCCCGGCCGAGGACGTAGGGAAAGTCGGTAATCGTACCACTCGCCCCGGATCGGACCTTCCAATCTGCCCCATTTACGCTCGCCGCGTGTATGTCGACGATCGCTTCGCCCGGGCCAGCCACCGGATCGAGTATGTTGCCATAGGTTAGCACCTCGGGGCCGCCATGTTTTTCGATATACGCCGCTTTCATTCATTAACCTCTGATTTTATGCGCGATCCCGCACTAAGTCTGAATATTAGCCTATTGTCGACGGTTTGCGGGAGCGGATGCGCCATTCGAAGCAGTCGTCACCGTAATCCATGCGCTGCAGGACTTCGAGAACGAGAAACCGGTTATGCGCAGTAAGCGCCCCTTGCCATAGCCCGTTCCAGGACTCAAATGCGCTATCCGGAATGTTGGTGTGGCCGCGCATCACGCGCCAGCCATATTGCCGGACATGGACCGCATCACCTTTGGTTTCCACTTCGACCCGGTCGTCCTGTGCAGTTGCCATGGCCGCAAGATAGGCGCCAAAGGTTGCCGCATCGTTACCCGCAACACCGAGCAGCTTGGCAGTTTCCTCGTGATACTGCATGCCGATCAATAGCCCGGTCACATTGCCAAAATGGGTCGCTTCGGCGGGACCGAACAAGGCAGCCGACTCGCTTAGTAGCGCACGCGTGAAGTTCATCGAATAGTTTCGGTTTGCCTTGCGGAGCCGTTCCGGCGGCCAGTCTGTCGCATCGAAGGTGGGCGCGGCCGCGGGATCGAACGGGGGCGGTTGCTCGCCCGGGGAGAACCGTAAACGCTCTTCCGGTTCAAGATCATGGTCGTATTCGTAGAAATACCCGGCAAGGCCGTGCTGTCCGTCCATGGTCTGTGCGGTACAGACGAAACCCAGCCGCTTGTTGCTGAGCGAGACCCCGTTATGGCTGTACCAGCCGCGCAACAGCGCCCGCGATACCTCGCCGGGGATGGCGCAGATTGCGGTGCCGTCATAAATCCAGCGGGGTGGGACGAAACGGACCCAGGCCTTGCGGTCCGATTCGTACATGTACTGGACCTTCACCCCTGCGACGCTGTTCGATAGATAGTGATATTGCGCTGCGGCGACTGCGTCCGGCAGGCTATCAAGCCCCAACTTCTTGAGGCCTGGGAGGAAAAGGTCCTCATGCTGGCGTCGGAAGACACGAAACCACAGATCTTCCGCGTGGCGGGTACTGCCGCGCGTGACGGCCGTCATGATGAAACCCGTGACATAGGCATGATAGAGCGTGGCGACAGCGTCGTAGCCACGGATTACGTCGTCGTTTTTATCGGTCATCGATTTCGCGTTTCCTTGTTGCGGCACCAACGATATAACGGTCCATCGGCTTGAGGTAAAAGCGCCTTGCAGAAATATTCCATCTTTTCGCTCGCGAGGAACGCGTTAACGCGCCACGAAAATTGGCGCGAGGCTTGGCGGAGCCCGGATCCCAAGCCGGAATATGACGTTATCATTGTTGGCGGTGGCGGACATGGGTTGGCGACGGCCTATTACCTCGCCAAGGAGCACGGCGTTACCAACGTTGCGGTGGTCGAAAAAGGCTGGCTCGGTGGCGGTAACACGGGGCGCAACACCACAATTGTCCGTTCCAACTATCTCTGGGATGAAAGCGCTGGACTATATGAGCATTCCCTCAAGCTGTGGGAGGGCCTATCTCAGGCGCTGAATTTCAACGTCATGTTCAGTCAGCGCGGCGTGCTCAATCTCGCGCACAATCTGCACGACCTTCGGGAATTGTCGCGGCGGGTTAATGCAAACCGGTTGAATGGCGTCGATTCCGAAATTCTCTCCACCGACGAAGTGAAAGCGTTCTGCCCGCTGATCGACTGCTCGCCCGATATCCGCTACCCGGTTCTTGGCGCGTCCCTGCAGCGCCGTGGCGGCGTTGCCCGGCACGATGCGGTTGCCTGGGGCTTTGCGCGCGCCGCGGATGCGCTCGGCGTCGATATCATTCAAAACTGCGAGGTGACTGGCTTTCAGCGTACCGAAGGGCGCGTCGAGGGAATCGAGACGACCCGGGGCATTATCAAGGCGAAGAAGGTTGGCGTCGTAGCGGCAGGTCATTCCAGCGTCATCGCGGCCATGGCAGGTTTTCGATTGCCGATCGAGAGTCATCCGCTGCAGGCGTTGGTTTCCGAACCGGTGAAGCCGATCCTCGACACGGTCGTGATGTCGAATGCGGTGCACGCCTATATCAGCCAGTCCGACAAGGGGGAGATGGTCATTGGCGCGGGGATCGACGGCTATATCTCATATTCCCAGCGCGGTGGGTTCGATGTTGTTGAGGACACGCTGCAAGCGGTCGTCGAGCTGTTCCCGACTCTAAGCAGGCTCCGGATGCTTCGCCAGTGGGGCGGCATCGTCGATGTCTGTCCCGATGCCAGTCCGATCATCGGCAAGACGCCCGTCGATGGGCTGTTCATCAATTGCGGCTGGGGGACTGGCGGGTTCAAGGCGACGCCGGGCTCCGGCAATGTCTTCGCGCATACGATTGCGCACGACGAACCGCATCCGCTCAACGCGGCGTTTTCCCTCGATCGCTTTTCGTCCGGGGCGCTTGTCGATGAGCATGGCGCGGCGGCGGTCGCACATTAACGAGGGATAGGAAACAATGCTGCGCATTCCCTGCCCCTGGTGTGGCGAAAGAGATGTCGGTGAGTTTCACTGTGGTGGCGAGGCCCATATCGCGCGGCCTTCAGGCGCCGACACGATCGACGACGATGCGTGGGCGGAATATCTGTTCATGCGCCAGAATCCGAAGGGGTCGCATCATGAGCGCTGGAGCCACGCGCATGGCTGCCGGCGATGGTTCCATGTCGTTCGCGATACGGATAGCGACCAGGTCCTCGCGGTCTATTTGATGAACGAAGCGCCGCCCGATCTTCCGGGCCGATCGTCATGAAGCGGCAACGGTTCCGTCTGCCGTCGGGCGGTCGCATCGATCGCGGCGATGCGCGCGCTTTCAGCTTCAATGGGCGTCGCTATTATGGATTTTCCGGCGATACGCTGGCGTCGGCGTTGCTTGCGAACGGCGTGCATTTCGTTGGCCGCAGCTTCAAATACCATCGCCCGCGTGGCGTACTCGGTAGCGGTGCGGAAGAGCCCAATGCGCTGGTTCAGCTTGGCGCCGGTGCCCGCACCGATCCCAATATGCGGGCGACGACGACAGAATTGTTCGACGGTTTGCGCGCCGCCAGTCAGAACTGCTGGCCAACGCTGCGGTTCGATATCGGCGGTATCAACGACCGCCTTTCCGGCCTGTTGCCTGCTGGGTTTTATTACAAGACATTCATGCAGCCGGCTCGATTGTGGAAGCTCTACGAGAAATTTATCCGCAGGGCGGCAGGCCTGGGACGGGCGCCAACAGAACGCGACCCGGACCGCTACGATCAGCAATATGCGCATTGCGATGTCCTCGTCGTGGGAGCAGGCCCGGCAGGACTGGCTGCCGCGCTGGCGGCTGGAAGGACAGGGGCTCGGGTTTTCGTCGTCGACGAACAAGCCGAATTTGGCGGCACAATGCTGGCGGAAAGCGGCCGTCATATTCGAATCAGAGATACGTCTCCCGACGCTTGGCGTGAAGACACGATTGCCGCTCTGGAAGACATGTCAGACGTAACGGTGCTGCCGCGCACCACGGCGTTCGGCTACTACACACACAACTTTATCGGCATGCTCGAACGCCTGACCGACCATCTTCCCAGAGCCGAAGCAGGAAACCAGGCGCGCCAACGCTTGTGGAAACTGCGCGCGAAAGAAGTTGTGCTGGCAACCGGGAGCATCGAGCGCCCGCTGGTCTTCGCGGAGAACGACCGGCCGGGCATCTTGCTGGCGGGGGCGGCGCGTGAATTCGTGAACCGATATGCGGTGGCGCCCGGAACGCGTGCGGTCGTGTTTACAAACAACGACAGCGCCTACGCTGCGGCGCTCGATATGGCGGCGGCGGGTGTTGCCGTCGAGGCCGTAATCGATCTGCGGACCGAAGTCGAAGGGGATTTGCCCCGTCTTGCGCGTGAGGCCGGTATCCCCGTTCTACAGGGTTACGCGGTCGTCGCGACGTCCGGACGGCATCGCGTGACCGGTGTGACGGTGATGCGTTTGAATGATGCGGGTGACGGCGTGTCGGGCACGGCGCGGAAGCTGCGCTGCGATTGCGTGGCGGTGTCGGGTGGCTGGAATCCGGCAGTACATTTGTTTTCTCAATCCCGCGGCAAGCTTAACTTCCAATCGGAAATGAACATTTTTGTTCCCGGAGAGTCAGTACAGGCGGCACGGTCGGCGGGGGCCTGCAACGGTTCGTTCTCGTTGGCTGAGTGCCTGAAAGAAGGTGCGGACGCAGGGCTTGCGGCGGCGCGCGTCGCCGGTTTCGAAGGTGCGGATGCGGCAACCCTAGCGGCGATTGAGCCGGCAGATGGTCCGCAACGGTCTCTCTGGCGTGTGCCGTCCGAACGCAAAGACGCGCGCATGTTCGTCGACTTTCAGAATGACGTAACCACCAAGGATCTCGATCTTGCGGTGCGCGAGGGCTACCGCTCGATCGAGCATGTCAAACGGTACACGACGACCGGCATGGGCACGGATCAAGGGAAGACAGGGAATGTCAACGCCTTGGCGATTGTCGCGGGCTCGCTGGGCGCGGAAATTCCGGCAGTCGGTGTGACGACGTTTCGGGCGCCCTATACACCGGTTACTTTTGGCGCGATTGCCGGCCGCCATGTGGGAGGTCTGTTCGACCCCGTGCGCGGTACGCCGATGCACGAGTGGCATGTGCAGTGCGGTGCAAAATTCGAGGATGTCGGCCAGTGGAAGCGGGCCTGGTATTACCCCCGCGAAGGCGAGACTATGCGCCAGGCGGTGGACCGGGAGGTCAGGGCGGCGCGGGAAAGCGTCGGTATCCTCGACTATTCGACGCTTGGCAAGATCGATATCCGCGGTCCCGACGCGGCGGCATTTCTGAACCGGGTCTATACGAACGCCTGGACGAAGCTTGGCGTCGGGCGATGCCGATATGGGCTGATGCTCCGCGATGACGGCATGGTCATGGATGACGGCGTCACGCTTCGGCTTGGCGAGAATCATTTTCTCATGACCACGACAACCGGGAACGCCGCCAGCGTGCTGTCCTGGCTCGAAGAATGGCTGCAGACGGAGTGGCCGGAGTTGCAAGTGTATTGCACATCTGTGACCGAGCAATATGCGACGATTAGTATCTGCGGGCCGAACGCGCGCGCGCTTCTTGGTGCAGTCGCACCGGAAATGAGGCTCGGCGGCGATGTGTTCCCGCACATGTCGATGCAGGAAGGCATGGTCGCCGGCGTTGCGGCCCGCGTGCTCCGCGTCAGCTTCACCGGCGAAATCGGTTTTGAGATCAACGTGCCTGCCCGCCATGGCCGCGCCGTTTGGGATGCCTTGATCGAAGCGGGAGCGCCGCATGGCATAACCTCTTACGGTACAGAAGCGATGCACGTTCTGCGGGCCGAGAAGGGGTTCGTCATTGCCGGTCAGGAGTCGGACGGCACGGTGACGCCCATCGATCTTGGCATGGATTGGATCGTCAATTGGACGAAAGGCGATTTCATCGGCCGGCGGTCGCTCAACCGGTCGGATACGGCGCGCGAAGACCGCAAGCAACTGGTCGGGCTCTTTACGGCCGATCCGCAGACGGTACTGGACGAGGGCTCGCAGATCGTCGAACGGGTGTCCGAAGCGCCGCCGATGGATATGATCGGGCATGTCACATCGAGCTATTACAGCCCCAATCTCGGCCGCTCGATCGCGCTTGCCATGATCCGCTCCGGGCGTGGCCGTCTCGGCGAGACTCTATACGCGCCGATGCCCGACGGACCCATCGAGGTCACAGTTACCAGTCCCGTCTTCTTCGATCCGGAGGGGACCCGCTTGAATGGCTGAACCCGGAAAAATCCGCAGCGCACTTGCGCATTGCGCCATCGACGGCGTGGTGGCCAAGAGTGGTTTAGACGCAAGCATTTCCGAACAGGCGTTTGTCGGAAAGGTGGTCTTGCGCGGAAATCCGAGCGACTCGGAATTTCTTGCGACGGTACGTGGTGCGCTGGAGCTCGACCTGCCGCTAGCTCCAAATACGTCGAGTGAGACGCCGCCCGTTTCCGCCCTTTGGCTTGGGCCGGATGAATGGATGCTGATTTGCGCGCCCGGCAGCGAAGCAGCCGTCGTGGATTCATTAAATGCTGCGCTCGCGGAAGGGCACAGTACTGTTGTAGATGTGAGCGACGCGTATACGGTTCTCCGCCTCTCGGGCCCGGCGTCTCGGACGATTCTAGCCAAAGGCTGCGCCCTCGATCTGCATCCGCGCGCATTTGCCTTTGGCGATGTCGCCCGGACAATGATTGCGAAGGCCGATGTAATCTTGCATCAAACGGCGGACGAGACAGATGATGGCGGGCCAGTATTCGATGTCTATGTCGCGAGATCTTTTGCGGATTATTTATGGCGATGGTTCGATAAGATAATCAACTAAAAGGAGAGGTCATTAGACCTACTTCCCTCTGCGGCAATTAGGCCTTACCATCTGCCTAAATTGGCCGGTGGTTACAGGGCAGGATAGTTGATGTCTTCCGGTTCTGCAGATTTCCGCCAATTTGGGATGCGCAGACGAGTTCGCCGCCCGGTCGCGCGTCTAGGTAGTGCAAAAAATGTCGGATAGGGGAAAGCTTCATGGCAAGCAGTATGTTTGAGCGCTACGGCGGCTTTGCCAGCGTCAGCAAAATTGTCATGTCGTTCTACGATAAGGCGCTCGACTCGGATGTCATCGGTGACTTTTTTGAAGACGTTGATATGCCGAACCTCATTGATCATCAGACAAAGTTCATTGCGATGGCGATGGGGGGGCCGGCAAGCTATACGAACGAGATGCTGCGCCAGGTTCATGCCGATCTCGAAATCGATACAGCGGCATTCAATGAGGCCGTATCGTTATTGCAGGAGACCCTGGAGGAATTCGAACTTAAGTCGGAAGATATCGGCATTATCATCGAAGACATCCGGAACCGTGCACAATACATCATCGGTGCCTGACGTCGTGACAGCGACAGATTCAGACAGCGAAAATGGCGATCTCGGTCCGAGTCTGCCAGTTATGAAGCTCGATAAGTTCAACAAGATGCTGCTCGAGTCTGTTGGCGTCGGCTTGGCGATATTGGAGTTGGAGTCGCGCGAGGTTCTTTTCGCCAATCGGCGCTTCATTGAGTGGCTGCCCGGTACGACGAGCTTGGGCCGGCCGATTGACGAAGTTTTTCCGGACATCGATTACAAATCGCTGGAAGGAAAGATAGGGGCCGACGAAATCTATACCTGTGAGGCCACGATCAAGGTTAAACGACGGTCCGTCACGCTTGCGCTGCAGTTCACGAAACATACCCACAACGACAGCCCGGTCGTGATTCTCGAATGCCAAAACATTTCGAAGGTCAAAGAACTGGAATATATGATCGAATCCTACTCGACGATGGTCGAAAAGCAGAACCGGACTCTGCAGCGCGAAAAAGAAAGAGTCGAAAAACTACTCCTCAACATCATGCCGAAAACAGTCTATGAGGAACTCAAGACCTTTGGTGTGACGACGCCGCAGAAATACGAAGCAGCGTCTGTGTTGATGCTCGATTTCGTCGGATTCACCGATATGGCGATTTCGCAGGACCCGGCCGGGGTTATCTCTGAACTGAACGATATCTTTACCGCCTTCGACCGCATCATGGAGCAGTTTGGCTGCGAGCGGATCAAAACGGTCGGTGACGCCTATATGGCGGTTTCCGGCATTCCGGAAGCGACCCCGGAGCATGCGCAGAACATCGCTAAGGTTGCGGTTCTGGTCCTGCGCTATCTTGAGCGCCGAAACGCAGCGCATACCAATCAGTGGCGATGCCGTATCGGTATTAACTCCGGTACGGTGATCGGATCGATTGTCGGCGTTCAGAAATACGTCTACGACATATTCGGTCCGGGCGTGAACTTGGCATCACGGATGGAAGAGCTTTCCGAGCCAATGGAAATTACCCTTTGCGAGGACATGCATGCGCTAATCGAGCATGATTTCCGGTTCAGGGATCGCGGAGAGATCGCGATCAAAGGGTTCGGCGAGAAGACGGTTTATACGCTCGACAGTGCACATAGCATGGTCTCGATGCACGCGATGATCTAACGCCGCGTGGTGTTAGATCATAAATCTGTATCCCCTTTCCGCATTCGCTGAACAATTGTCCGGCGAAGAATTTCGTTGGTGCCGTCGGCGACATTGACGACGCGCAGCGCATGCCAGGCGTCATGCAGGCCGAGTTCGTTGGTGAACCCCATGGCGCCATGGGTCTGCATTGCCCGGTCCACGGCACGATATCCGGCCTGAACAGCATAAGCTTTTGTCATGGACAACTCCTTCACCGCACGATCGCCTCGGTCCAGCAATGTTGCCGAATTCAGCCCCATCAAATGCGCGGCATGGAGTTCCATCGCTGAATCTGCCAGCGGGAAGGTAACGCCCTGATATTCTGCGATAGGCTGGCCGAATGCCTCCCGGGTGTTTGCATATTCCATTGCCTGCTCCAGCGCCCAGCGGCCATATCCGACCGCTCGCGCCGAATTGTAGATTCGTCCCAAAGACACGCCGTATAGGGCCATGGCGAACCCCTCGTGCAAGTCGCCGACGAGCTGCCAAGGTTCGACTTTCAAATCTTCGAACCGCAGCTCCGCCTCATCGCCACCGATGTGCCCGAATAGTCTGATGACGCGTTGCACTTCGAAGCCGGGCGCGTCGGTTGGCACGAGGAAGGCGGAGATGCCGCCGCGTCGGGCCGCTGCCCGCTCCGGGTCGGTGATGGCGAACAGGATGCAGTAATCCGCGATCGGTGCGTTCGAGGTCCAGATCTTGCGGCCGGAAATGCGCCAGCCATTGCCATCCGGCTCGGCTTTGGTTTTCAGCGCAGCCACATCCGAGCCGGCCCCCGGCTCGGATAAGCCGAAGCACATCGATTTTTCGCCGGCCATCAGCGGCGCAAGGATTTCCTCGCGCGCACGGGGCGTGACCTTTTCCAGCAAGCGGCTCGGCCCGAAGGCCCAATGACTGACGGCGTAGAGCATCAGCCAGTTTTGCGGCCCGCAATGGTGAAACAGCGCTTCCCAGCCGACGAAATAGGCAAGATGTCCAAGCCCACCGCCGCCAAGCTCTTCGGGTACGCACATGGCGTAGTAACCGGCCTTCGCGGCAGCGCGGCGCACCTCGCCGATTTGTGCTCTCAAGGCGTCGGAAAAGCGGCCGCCTTCATCGTAGAGCCGGCGCGGATCTTCGAACAGATCGCGGTTGGCTTCGTGCCGCGGCAACACTTCGGCATCGGCAAACGCGCGCAAACCGTCTGCGACGGCGGCTATTTCCTCGGGAATGTCGAACGCGATGGCGGACATGGCAGCTCCTCCGGCGGATAGGTGTCGTGCGCGAAACCGTTGGCTCCGGCACCATAGCCATATCACCAGAGACGCCTTTAGGGGAGATGCCGCCTATTTTCGAATGGCGTTCAGCACCAGATCGATTTTCGGCCTGTTGGAATAAGGCACTTCGGAAAACCGCTGCGTGATGACGCCCTCCGCGTTCGTAACGAATATGATGGGCACTGCGACGCCGTACCAGGGCGCGTCTTTTGGGAAGCTTTCATTAACGACATCGAACGCCTTGATGATCGCCGCATCCGAGTCGGCCAGAAGTTTAAAGCCGATATTGCGCCGCTTGGCGAAACTCGTGAGCGGCGGGACTTTGTCATAGCTGACCGTCGCAACGTTATAGCCGAGGTCCGTAAATTCTTTAATCCGTTGATTCCAGGCGACCGCCTGGCTTTTGCAGTAGGGTCACCAATCAAGCGATCGGGTAAACAGCAGGATAAGGCCGCTGCGTCCGGAAAGCGATCTTAGGCTATACGCTTCGCCACTCTGATCCGCCACTGTCAGTGTGTTGGGGATCTTCGTACCGACTTTAAGTCCCTGATTCAGCTGATCCTTCGCTTGCGCAACGGAAAAACCGAACAAAAGGAAAAAGCCGAGAACTGCTAAAGCGAAGCCCGGATTGCGAAGATCCATCGGCTTTTGAGCAACTACACGCATCTTCACTGGTGCTCCCGCTAATTGCGTCGGTTCGCGGGACCAACTCGAATTTATTGATCCCAGCATGGATATTTACCCGGAAGGCCGGTTCCTCGATAGTCCGGGTATCGAAAAAGTGAAAAAGGGGCATCAGCGATGCCGGACATTGCAAAGCGGGTGATCGGCGGGACCGAGGTTTCGGTCACGGAGTTGGGATTTGGTGGCGTCGGCCTTGGACAGCGCGTTGACGTGATCAGCGAGGCGCAGGCGGAAGCGACCTTGAACGCCGCGCTTGATGCGGGTGTCGCATATTTCGATACCTCTCCCTGGTACGGCCATTGTTTGAGCGAGCATCGCACCGGTCATGTCCTGCGAACCCGCCCGCGCGGCAGCTTCGTCCTGTCGACCAAGGTCGGTCGGCTCTTCTTCCGGCCCGAAGACCCGGACCGATACACTACGGCGCCGTGGTGCGAAGGGCTGCCGTTCGATTACCGGTTCGATTACACGGCGGCGGGTATCCGCCGCTCATACGAAGACAGCCTGCACCGGCTGGGCCTGAACAAGGTCGATCTGCTCTTCGTTCACGATCTTGACGAGCGGCTGGAGGACAATAATTCGCACACGCAAGGTGTCGGCGGCATTGCCGGCGCGATTGAGCAGTTGGACCGCGGTGGAGGATGGCAAGTTCTCGCGGATATGCGGGCGCGCGGCGAAATTGGCGGCGTCGGTTTTGGGATCAACAATGTCGGTTTCATCCCGCGCTTCCTGGAACGCTTCGATCCCGACATGTTCCTTGTCGCCATGCCCTACACGCTGATGGACCAGGACGCGCTGGACGAGGAGTTGCCATTGTGCGCGGAAAAGGGGATCGGAGTCGTCATCGGCTCGGTGTTCTCATCCGGCGTCCTCGCAACCGGTGCGAGGGACGATGCTGTATACGGCTACCAGCCGCCACCGCCTGAAATTGTCGCGAAACTGAGCGGCATGGAAGCGGTGTGCACACGACATGCGGTTCCCCTGCGCGCGGCGGCATTACAGTTTCCGCTCCTCCACCCGGCGGTCGCATCGATCATACCCGGCGCGATGGCGCCGGAGCATGTGACGGAGAACGCGGCGTTGCTTAATCAGCCAATACCGACCGATTTTTGGGCAGAGCTGAAGGCCGAAGGTTTGCTCCGGGCGGATGCGCCGACGGCTTAAAAACAAGGATGAGTGAAATGCTCGATTTCAAAGTCAAAAAGAATGACCTGGATTTTTTCGGACGTGATTTATCGCGACCCGAATGCGTCCTTTGCCTCGAATCCGGCGACACGCTTGTGTCCAACTGGGACGGCGGCGTGACACGTATCGCGCCGGATGGAACACCGCATCATATTCTGCCCGCAGCCGGATCGACGCCGCACGCGATTGGCGTCAATGGGTTTGCCATTACGGCCGAGGGTGACTTTCTGCTCGCCGACCTGAACCCGGCCGGCGGCGGCGTGTGGCGGTTGCAAGCGGACGGGACGGCGACGCCCTTCCTTCTGGAAGTGGATGGCGAACCGGTGCCGCCGACGAATTTCGTCGGGGTGGATGCCAAGGGCCGGGTCTGGATCACGGTCAGCACGCGGCATGAGCCGCGCGATCTGGCCTATCGTGGCGATGTCACGGATGGCTACATCATCCTAGTTGACAAGGGTACCGCCCGGATTGTCGCGGATGGGCTGGGTTATACCAACGAGGCGATTGTCGATCCGTCCGGTGAATGGCTGGTTGTCAACGAAACCTTCGGCCGCCGGACAAGCCGGCTTCGGATCGGCGGTGACGGGTCGCTTGGCGCGAAGGAAACAGTCACGGAATATGGAGCCGGCGTCTATCCGGACGGTCTCGCCTTCGACGAAGCCGGCGGTATCTGGATGACCAGTGTCGTTTCGAACCGTCTGGTCCATGTGGCGCCGAATGGCGACCAAACGATCGTGTTCGAGGATTGCGACGCCGACGCCTTGGCGACGGTGGAAGACGCCTTTCAGCGCGGGGAACTAGGCCGGAAGCACATGGATTCGGTCGTGTCCGATGTGGCGCGCAGTATCTCGTCAATTGCTTTCGGTGGACCGGACCGGAAGACCGCGTATATGGGCAACTTGCTGGACGACAAGATCTATTCCTTCCGCAGCCCCATCGCTGGTGCTGTGCCCTCGCATTGGCAGGTCAAGATTTGAGCTCTTAAAGCTTGAAATAGTCCGGGCGTCCGGTTGGCCAGGGGTCGCCCCAGAGCTGCTGTCCGCCATCGACGGTGATGACTTCGCCGGTAACGAATTTCCCGGACGACGCGGCGAGATAGACACACGCCTCGGCGATGTCCTGCTCATCCCCGGTCTGGCGCATCGGGTTCGACTCGTTGAACGTGGCCGCACCTTCTTCGGGGTAGTTGTTGAAGCCGGTACTCTCGACGCAGCCGGGCGCGACGCAATTGACGCGAATGTTCAGCGGGGCCCATTCGATGGCGACGCTCTTCGACAGATAGATGACGCCGGCGCGTGCGGCGCAGGTGTGGGCGATGCCGGGCATGCCGCGCCAGATATCGGCGACGATATTGACGATGCTGCCCTGCTGTTTCTTGTCACGCCAGCGGCGCGCGGCGGCCTGCATCATGTGCCAGGTGCCGTTGAGGTTCGTATCGATGACGGCATTCCAGCCATTGACCGAATAGTCGATGGCGGGTTGCGGGAACTGACCGCCGGCATTGTTGATCAGGACGTCGAGGCGGCCGTAGCGTTCGTCGATCGCGTCCATCATCGCCGCCACGGCATCCGGGTCGCGAATAGTCATCGCGTGCACCATGACGTCGCCGCCGAGCGTGCGGAAGAAGTCGCCGGCCGCTTCGATTTTCTCGGGATTGCGGCCGCAGACGGCGAGCGTCGCACCAAGCCGAGCGAACAGGACCGCGATGGCCTTGCCCAGGCCGCTACCGGCGCCGGAAACCAGGACGGTCTTGCCCCGAAACAGATCCGATGCGAATACCGTCGGCAGCGCCACCATTTCTGCGTCGCTCGAGCCAAATTTATTGTTGTCTCCCGCCATGTTTGGTCGCCCTGTTGTGTTCGGGCAGACTATGATGGCCCAGAGGTTCGATCAATAACGCGGCGGAAACGCTTATGGAATTCGGCATTACCGATGAACAGCAGGCAATACAGGAAACGGCGCGCAAATTCGCACGAGATAAGATTGCCCCGGGATACCAGGCTCGCGAAGGGACTGGTGTTATCGAACCGGAACTCATCCGAGAGATGGGTGCGCTCGGCCTTGTCGCCGGCGATCTGCCCGAGGAATTCGGCGGATTTGGCCTCGATGGAGTCAGCGCGGGACTGATCATGGAAGAAATCGCCTATGCGGATCTGAACGTCGCCTATGTTCAGCTCCTCGCGTCGCTGATGGGGCAGATCGTCGTCACGCATGCCCGGCCGGAAGTAGCGCAAGCCTGGGCGCCGAAAATGGTTGCGGGCGAAAAGATCGTGGCGCTTGGGCTGACGGAACCGCGCGGCGGATCGGACGCGGCGCATTTGCAACTCAAGGCCGAGCGTACGGGTAATGCCGAATTCGTTCTGAATGGCGAGAAGACATCGATGTCGCTGTCCGATCAGGCAGACGCGGCGGTCATCTTCGCCCGCACGAGCGGTGAAGACGATGGCGCGCGCGGTGTGAGCGCTTTCCTCGTACCGCTGGACGGTCCCGGCATCACGCAATCCCGTTTTTCCGATCTGGGGTCGGAGGCGGTTGGCCGTGGATCGGTGTTTTTCGATTCCGTCCGGGTCCCGGCGGAAAACATGCTGGGCGATGAGGGGCAGGGGTTCCGGCAGGTGATGCAGGGCTTCGACTACAGCCGCGCGCTGATCGGTCTGCAATGTCTCGGCGCGGCACGGGCGTCCTTGGACGAAACCTGGCCCTACATCACGGAACGCCATGCGTTTGGCGCACCGCTGGCGCAATTTCAAGGCGTCAGCTTCCCGCTCGCCGAAGCGGAGACCGACTACAAGGCCGCGCGGTTGATCTGCTTCGAGACGCTGTGGCGGCGCGACGCCGGCCTGCCGCATACCAGCGAGGCGGCGATGGCGAAGTGGCTGGCGCCGAAGAAATCCGTCGATATCATCCATCAATGCCTGCTTACGCACGGCCATTCCGGCTATTCCCGCGATCTGCCGCATCAACAGCGGCTGCGTGACGTGATCGGGCTGGAAATCGGTGACGGCACCGCGCAGATCATGAAGCTGATCGTCGCGCGGGAGAAAGTCGGGCGGGCCGCTGTGCAATACGGATGATCGTGCGACGCGATGGGATATAGTCGGGTCAAATGTATGCAACTTTGGGCGCAAGCCTGCGCGAAATCGTATTGGGCCACCGCCGTCCACCCCCACCTTAGTCCTCCCCCTTGAGGAGACCTCTGCGAAACGGGTTCAGGATCGGAGATAATCGTTGGGTTTGGAGGTTGGTGCATAGGTTTGGCGGTTTTTCGCGTTGGGTTTTGGGACGCTCTTGACGAGATCGGCAAGGGACGGCGTCAGGGCATAAGAGTTTCGGCACGTCTCAGGTTCATGGCGATGCACAGGAGATGAAGGTGGGACTGGTTCTTCTGCATCCCCCTGTATCGGGCCCGGCGGTATCGGTAAGACCGCTTCAGAGTTCCGAACAGGCGCTCGACATTAGCGCGGATCGGGGAGATCAGGCGGTTGCGGACCTGTTGCCAGTGCGGCAGCGCCGGTTGGTTCTTATGGCTGCGGTGCATGATCCGGTCCTTGATGCCCCTCGCCTTGAGGCGCCGGCGGCGCTCCTTGTGCTCATAGGCTTTGTCAGCATAGACCGCCCGCTCGTCGCCCTGGATCAGCGCGTCGGCCACTTCGCTCTCATAGGTTTTGGCCGACGTCATCATCGCATCGCGGATCAATTCGGAGCCCTGATCGACGGCGATATGCGCCTTGTACCCGAAATAGGCCGTGCGCCCGCGCCGCGTCCAATCGGCATCCGGATCGAGCGCCGAACGCCCGCCGGAAACACCGGACGGCCGGCTGACCGAAGCCTCGATCAGGGTGGCATCGATCAGTGTGCCCGTCTTCAGCATCAGCCCGTGACGCTCCAACTGCCGGTTCGTTTCCGCCAGAAGCTTCGCCGTCAGTTTCCTCTCTGCCAGCGCCGCCCGGAAGCGCACGAACGTCGTCTCGTCCGGTGTCTCGTCGCTCAACGAGAACCCGCAGAACCGTCGGAACGACAGACGATCCCCCAACGCCTCCTCCAGGTCCGGGTCGGAAAGACCATACCATTGCTGCAGCAAAACCGCCTTGTACATCGACAGCGCCGGATACCCTCTGCGCCCCTTCTTCGAGCGAACCGACTTCAGGAGCTTCTCGAAGCGAGACCAGTCGAAAAGACCTTCGATACGCTCCAGACGTTTATTCGAACCCGCACCCGGCGCCACAAACGCATCCGCAAAGCCACCCTCACCAACCCGCTTCTCACCCATCAAGACCTCCGTCATAGCGATCACTCTAAAGAATCACCGTTTCGACAAAGTTGCTACCCATTTCGCAGAGGTCTCCTTGAGGGGGGAGGAGAACAGCTTATTGACCTACCTGAATTATCCCTTCCCCCCTTGCGGGGGAAGGTTAGGATGGGGGGTGAAATGGTGTCGGTAGTGCATTTTCGCGGAAATTTCCGGAGGTGAAGGGGATGTTGCGGCGACGTCAAATATAGAACCCTCTCCTTGGGGCTGAACGGCTTTGATGACCGTTCAGGGCGGGTGAGGGGAGAAACAATTGAATTTCGAAGAGATACCAAACAGGGAGTTTAAGGAGTGATCAAAGCAGCGATCATTGGACTGGGACGCTGGGGGCAAATCCTCGTCGATTCCGTGCAAGGCAAGAGCGAGACCATTCAGTTCACCGCGGGCGTGACGCGGACCGTTTCTAAGGCCGAAGCCTATGCCAAGGAGAAGGGATTTCCGCTCGGCGACGACTACGCGGCTGTGCTGGCCGATCCTGACATCGATGCCATTGTACTGGCGACCCCGCATACGCAGCATGCGGATCAGATCAAGCAGGCCGCTGCGGTCGGCAAGCATATCTTCGTCGAAAAACCCTTTACGATGTCCGCCGCCAGCGCCGTTGAGTCGGTTGCGGCAGCGGACAAGGCTGGCGTGGTTCTAGCGCTCGGCCACAATCGCCGCTTCATGCCCTCCTGGGCTGAATTGCAGAAGCGCATAGATAATGGATCCCTCGGCACCATTCTGCATGCGGAAACGAATTTTTCCGGCAGCGGCGGGCTGCAATATCAGCCGGGTGGTTGGCGCGCGCAGCGGCATGAGAGCCCTGCCGGTGGCATGAGCGGCATGGGAATTCACATGGTCGATACGCTCATCGGCCTGTTCGGCCGGATCAGCGAGGTGCATTGCCTGAGCCTGCGCCGCGCGGTTTCCATCGACACGGACGATACGACCTCGATGCTGTTCAAGTTCGAGAATGGCATGACGGGGTATCTCGGGACCATGGCGGCCACGGTGCAGACCCAGACCGTCCGGGTATTCGGTTCCAAAGGGTCGGCGGAAATACGGCAGGAGTCGCTGTTCGAGATGCGTCCCATCGAGGGTGAGACGGAAGTGATCGATTTCGGAAAGGTCGACAAAGAGCGTGCCGAGCTGGAGGCCTTTGCCGCTGCCGTGACGGATGGCGTGACCTACCCGCTGCCGGCGGCGGATGCGATACATGGTATCGAGGTCTATGATGCGATCAATAAATCGGCGGCGTCCGGCACGACGGAGACGGTGCTCAAAAGCTGAGACGATTTAGGAAAACAGGGAGGATGATATGAAATCCGCAGAAGTCATTGCTGAAATCCTGAAGCGCGAAGGCGTTGAAACCCTGATCGCGTACCCGGTGAATCACATCATCGAGTATGCGGCCCGCGCGGATATCCGAACCGTGATTGTTCGCCAGGAACGGATCGGTCTGCACATGGCGGATGCCATGTCCCGCCTGTCGAGCGGTAAGAATATCGGCGTGTTCTGCATGCAGCACGGGCCCGGTGCGGAGAACGCCTTCGGCGGCGTGGCGCAGGCCTATGGCGAATCCTCGCCGATCCTCGTCATGCCGATGGGTTACGCGCGCCGCATCGCGCACATGCAGCCGAACTTCAACTCGGTGTTAAATTTCCAACACGTCACGAAGTTGGCGGAGCCGGTCACGTCGACCAAGGAAATCCCGAACATTATGCGGCGCGCCTTTACCGCGATCTGCAACGGCCGCCCCGGCCCGGCACTGATCGAAGTGCCGACGGACATCTTTGGCGAGGATTTCGAGGGCGAGATCGAATACGTGCCGGTGCCGAGTACGCGCGTCGGTCCCGACCCGGAGCTGGTCGAGGCGGCGGCGGACGTTCTCGCCGGTGCGGAGCGGCTGGTGATCTATGCGGGGCAGGGTATTCACTACGCGGAAGCCTGGCCGCAATTGAAACAGCTCGCAGAATTGTTGGCTGCGCCGGTCGCCACAAGTCTTGGCGGCAAGAGCGCTTTCCCCGAGACGCATCCGCTGGCGCTTGGTGCTGGGGGGCGCGGCGTGCCGAAAGCGTTGCACGAGTTCCTGCAGAAATCCGACACGATCTTCGGCATCGGCTGCAGCTTCACGGAAACCAGCTTCGGCGTCGGCATGCCCAAGGGCAAGACCATCGTGCACGCGACGCTCGACCCGGGTGATTTGAACAAGGACGTTGTTGCCGCGCATGCCCTGATCGGCGATGCCGCGCTGACCCTGGACGCGTTGATCCCGGCGATCGAAGCGAAACTGAAGAGTAAGCGCGATGCCGCGCCGGTCGCAGCGGAAATCCAGTCGATCAAGGAGCCCTGGCTCGCCGAATGGGCACCGAAGCACAATTCCGACGAGACACCGCTGTCCCCCTACCGGGTGCTGGCCGACCTCGCCAAGACGGTCGATATCGACAACACCATCATCACCCACGACGCCGGCAGCCCGCGCGATCAGCTGACCCCGTTCTGGGAATCGACCACGCCGCTCTCCTATATCGGCTGGGGCAAGACGACGCAGCTGGGCTACGGGCTCGGCCTCGCGATGGGCGCGAAGCTGGCGCGGCCGGACAAGCTCTGCATCAATGTCTGGGGCGATGCGGCGATCGGCTTCACCGGCATGGACTTCGAAACCGCCGTGCGCGAACGCATCCCGATCCTCTCCATCCTGCTGAACAATTTCTCCATGGCCATCGAACTGCACATCATGGAGCAGTCGACCGAGAAGTACCGCGCCACCGACATCTCCGGCGACTACGCCGCGATGGCCCGCGCCTTCGGCGGCTATGGCGAGCGCGTGACGCAGCCGGAGGACATCATCCCAGCGATCAAGCGCGGCATCGAACAGACCGAGGCTGGTGTCCCGGCGCTGCTCGAATTCATCACCTGCAAGGAGACGGAAATCTCCAGCTTCAAGTAACCGATGGCGAAACCGGACACCGCCGACGTTATCGCGCCGCCCCCGCTGATCGTCCTGGCGGGGCTGCTCGCCGGTTACGGATTGGATTTCCTGTGGCCCGCACCGTCGCTGCCGAACGAGTTCGGCTACCCGCTGGGGGTGCTGCTCGGTGTGACGGGCCTCGCCGCCGCCCTGCCGGCTCTCCGCGGCTTCCGCCGCGCTGGCACCAGCCCCGAACCCTGGCACCCCTCGACGGCGTTGGTGACGGAGGGGCTGTACAAGTACACACGCAACCCGATGTATGTCGGCCTGACGCTGATCTACCTCGCCATCGCCGCCGCATTCGGCGGTGCCTGGTTACTCGCCATGCTGCTCCCCACGCTGGCAACGCTGCATTACGGCGTGATCCTGCGCGAGGAACGCTACTTGGACGCCAAGTTCGGCGAGGCATATCGGGCCTACAAGGCGTCGGTGCGGCGATGGTTGTGATAGCCGCTTGCTGTCAGGCGCGGGTTGCCGGGGATGTCTTGCGGGCGGATGTTCTTTAATTAAACGGAAGGCTATTTCAATTAGATATAGTGCCTCTTTTATTCCCACGCTGATGGCCCTGCATTGCACCGTGTTCCCTTTTTTTGGTTGGGACTAAGCATTCTCCAACATCGAATCCGCTATATTGTCGAGAGAAAGTAATTCATAATTTAAGACTTGGCCCTTTTCCCTTCTTACTATTCGATTCAGGGGTTTCTGTCATGCCACATAAGGGTAAGCGTCCGGCCTGACCGCTCTGCCGTGCAGAAGAAGTGAGGTTTAGTGTCCACTTGTTTAGGTGGACACTAACGGGGATCAGGATGTGGCGAAGCGGGGCAAGCGTCGGCGCTGGAGTGCAGACGAGAAGCGGATGATTTGCGCACAGACGCGGTTTGCGGGCGTTTCGGTTTCACAGGTTGCACGGCGCTACAATGTGAACGCCAATCAGGTTTTCAACTGGCTGAAAGATCCCCGGTTTGCGGGAAGTGACACGGTCGATGACGCCGCCTGTTTCCTGCCGGTTGAGATTGCGCGTCACGTCGAGCACGAAGCCGAGCGCCCTGTTGGTGACGAAGGCAAGATCGAGGTCACGCTTGCCGGAGGTCATCGCTTGAGCATTAGCGGCCCTTACGATCCCGAAGCGCTCGTACGTCTGCTCCGGTGCTTGTCGGGATGATCCCGGTTCCCACGAACACGAAGGTTTGGCTTGCGGCCGGCGTGACGGACATGCGTAAGGGGTTCAATGGGCTGTCAGCGCAAACAGAGAAGGTTCTAAAGGCGGCGCCGTATTGCGGTCATCTGTTCGTCTTCCGGGGTCGCCGTGGCGATCTGATCAAGGTGATCTGGTGGGACGGGCAAGGGGCATGTCTGTTCTCGAAGCGTCTGGAGAAGGGACGGTTTGTCTGGCCGTCTGCGAAAGCGGGCAAGGTTGCGCTGACCCCGGCTCAATTGGCGATGCTGCTGGAAGGGATTGATTGGCGCATACCACAACGAACGTGGCGTCCCCTGACGGCTGGGTAAAGTCGTTTCACAGCAAAGGGTTGTCAATTTCCGGGGATTCCCATGCGGGGTGGCGGCTGATAGATTGCCGGCATGCTCGACGACGCTGAGAACCTCCCGAATGAACCTGCCGCATTAAAAGGTCTGGTGGCATCGCTGGCGTCGGAAGTGAAGTCACAGGCGGTGTTGATCGAGAAGCTCCAACACCAATTGGCCGGGATGCGCCAGCATCGCTTCGGGTCGCGCTCGGAGGCTCTGGATCAACTGGCGTTGACGCTGGAAGACGAAGAGATTGCGGCGTCCGCGCAGGAGCCCGCGTCAGACGATGCAAATGCAGATCAATCTGCAGCGCCAAAAGACAAGCCCAAACGTAAACCGCTGCCCGGTCATCTCCCACGCAACGAGACAACACTGTCGCCGGGCGATGCCTGTGGGGAATGCGGCGGTGCGCTCAAAACGCTTGGCGACGATGTCACCGAGGAACTGGAATATGTCCCCGGACGTTTTGTCGTGAACCGGATTGTTCGCCCGCGCATGGCCTGCACCTGCTGTGAGACGTTCCATCAGGCAGCCCTGCCGTCGCGGCCGATTGAGCACGGGCGGCCCGGTCCTGGCCTACTGGCCCATGTGCTGGTCAACAAGTACGCCGATCATTCGCCTTTGTACCGGCAAAGTCAGATATTCCAGCGCGAGGGGATCGATCTGGACCGCTCCACCCTGGCCGATTGGGTTGGCAAATCCACGGCTCTGTTGGAACCTTTGGCGGACGCCGTCGCGCGCCATGTTTTAAAGGGACAGGCCCTCTTCGCCGATGATACGCCGGTAAAAATGCTGACCCCAGGCTCCGGTAAAACCAGGACCGCGCGGCTTTGGGCCTATGTCCGCGATGAACGACCCTGGGCCGGAGAGGCGCATCCTGCCGCATGGTATCAGTTCTCGTCCGACAGGAAGGGCGTTCGCCCGCGCGAACATCTAGCGGACTTCACGGGCTTCATGCATGCCGATGGCTATGCGGGGTTCAATGACCTGTACCGCACGGGCAAGGTGACGGAAGTGGCCTGCATGGCCCATATCCGACGCAAGTTCGTCGATATCCACAAAGCTCAGGGATCGGCGATTGCCGAGGAAGCCATAAAACGTATCGCCACACTCTATGGCGTCGAGAAGGAGGTTCGGGGCCAATCGCCGGATCAACGGGTGAAGATCAGGCAGCGCCAATCAAAACCAATCTTCGACGACCTGGAATCATGGCTGCATGCCCAATTGACCCGGATATCCGGCAAATCACCCTTAGCCGGTGCTATTCGCTACGCCCTGACCCGCATGAAGAAGCTGCGACCATATCTAGATCACGGCTTTCTTGAA
This sequence comes from Alphaproteobacteria bacterium, assembly GCA_012103325.1. GTDB lineage: Bacteria > Pseudomonadota > Alphaproteobacteria > UBA8366. Next base: position 3,501 of record WLWY01000004.1, on the reverse strand, counting down.
CTCGACAACAATACCGCAGAGCGATCCATGCGGCCCATCGCCCTGGGGCGGAAGAATTATCTCTTCATGGGGTCCGAGGCCGGCGGCAAATCAGCCGCCATCGCCTATACGCTGATCGAGACAGCAAAACTCAATGGCGTCGATCCGCAGGCCTGGCTAACCGACACGCTAGCCTGTATCGCCGACCATAAAATCAATCGGATCGACGAACTGCTCCCCTGGCGTTACGCTCAAACCTGAGCGTAACAGTCCAACGTCATCATAGGCAGGGCTGCTTTACCGGACGCTCACAGATCGCCCCGGGTCCTGCGGTAATCGGCGCCCCGGCGAGGCGGTAACGGAACCTCGCAGTCACGATATCGCGCCTTGGCGAGGGGCCGGGCGGGTTGGCCTCGCGCGCGCCCACCACAGACATTCATAACAGTCCGACAAGCAGCTGAGTTCTTCGAGACAGGCGCCATCGTCCCCGGCCGACGTTGCGCCGCGTCCGCTGCGTGAGAGCGATCAGGGCTCTCCGCCGGATCAGGCGGACCGATAAGCCCACTCCCGAGCACGACAATCGCCGGCCGGTTCGTGAACCTTCGTGAAATCTAAAAATATCTATTATGATCTTTTTAGTATCATTAAAGACATTATATTATTATAGAATATGGATAATAGAACCTTAATCGATATATTTGGGGAAAATTATCCATGCACGCTACGCGCCGAGATCTCTGGTCTGAAGGCTCCTCTCCGACCGGCCGCCGCTGGGCGCGCGCGGCCGCCCTGATCGCCGTCGCCGGCTTCGCCTGGCTGGCCGCGCCCGTGGCGGCGCAGGCACAGGTGACGCCGCCGCAAGACGAGGCGTTCACCCCTAAGAACACGCTGATCGACATTGATGTGCTCGCGAACGACGGCACAGGCCATACGATCAATAGCACCGCGAGCGTGCTCCGCGTGACCGAAGTGGGCAGCGGCTCTACTGCTACGGTTGGCACCGCGACGATCATTGGCAGTGACACAGGCGCCGAGATCAGATTCGAGCCAAACACAGGCTTCGTCGGCAGTGCCGAGTTTACCTACGTAACGGTAGCACCTGGAATTGGCGGCAGTAACACCGTGACGGTCTTTGTCAGGGTGCTGGAAACGGTGGTAATCACGACGGAGCCGGCGGATGTAACGGTGACGCCGCCCGCGGCGGCGAGCTTCACGGCGGCGGCGACGGGCGGCGGCACGTTGAGCTATCAATGGCAGCGCGATGGGGAGGATATCTCCGGGGCGACGAGCGCGACCTATACCCTTGATCCCACGGCGCTGGCGGATAACGGGGCGCAGTTCCAGGTGGTGGTGAGCAACGCCGCCGAGGAGGTGACGAGTGCGGCGGCCATCTTGACGATCAATGCGAGGCCGAGCTTTACGCTTCCGGCCGATCCGAACCGGAACCAGACGGTCGCCGAGGATGCCGGCGACCAGACGGTGACCGGCTTTGCCTCTGCGATCTCGGCGGGTCCGGCGAACGAGAGCGGGCAGGTGCTGACCTTCAACGTCGAGATCCCGGCGGCCGGCGAGGCCCTCTTCTCGGCCGCCCCAGCGATCGATCTGGCCAGCGGCAACCTGAGCTACACGCCGGCGGATGATGCCAACGGCACGACGACGGTGACACTGACGGACGATGGCGGCACGCCCGGCGTGACGGCGGACGACGCCACCAGTGCGGCCCAGACCTTCGACATCACGATCGATGCGGTCAACGATCCGCCGACCATTGTGATCACGGCGGAGACCTTGCTCGAAGACAGGGGGGTGTCGACGGCCACGGTGGCGGCGACCTATGTGGCCACGGATGAAGACGGCGATACCCTGACGGTGGATTTTACCGCCGGGACCAACACCGACGGGCACTATACGCTGGATACGGACAACGCCGAGGTCAAGCTGACCGATGTCGGTGTGGCTGCCGTCAATCTCGGCGGGCCGCTGAGCGCGATCGCTCTGTCGGTGGACGACGGCACGGTGACCGCCACCGCCACGGCGACCCCGACGGTTACGCCGGTCAACGACCCGCCGACCATTGTGATCACGGCGGAGACCTTGACCGAAGATGGCGGGGCGACGGTGGCGGCGACCTACGTGGCCGCGGATGAAGAGAACGCTTCCCTGACGGTGACTTTTACCGTCGGGACCAACACCAACGGGTACTATGAGCTGGATACGGACAACGCCGAGGTCGAGCTGACCGCCGACGGTGCGGCTGTCGTCAATGCCGGCGGGACGTTGAGCGCGATCGAGCTGACGGTGACCGACGGCGACAACGCCACCGCCACCGCCACGGCGACCCCGACGGTTACGCCGGTCAACGACCCGCCGACCATTGTGATCACGGCGGAGACCTTGACCGAAGATGGCGGGGCGACGGTGGCGGCCACCTACGTGGCCGCGGATGAAGAGAACGCTTCCCTGACGGTGACTTTTACCGTCGGGACCAACACCAACGGGTACTATGAGCTGGATACGGACAACGCCGAGGTCGAGCTGACCGCCGACGGCGCGGAGGTCGTCAATGCCGGCGGGACGTTGAGCGCGATCGAGCTGACGGTGACCGACGGCGACAACGCCACCGCCACCGCCACGGCGACCCCGACGGTTACGCCGGTCAACGACCCGCCGACCATTGTGATCACGGCGGAGACCTTGTTCGAAGATGGCGGGGCGACGGTGGCGGCGACCTACGTGGCCGCGGACGAAGAAACCACTTCCCCGACGGTGACCCTGACCGCCAACCCGCACTACACGCTGGATACGGACAACGCCGAGGTCGAGCTGACCGCCGACGGTGCGGCTGTCGTCAATGCCGGCGGGACGTTGAGCGCGATCGAGCTGACGGTGACCGACGGCGACAACGCCACCGCCACCGCCACGGCGACCCCGACGGTTACGCCGGTCAACGACCCGCCGACCATTGTGATCACGGCGGAGACCTTGTTCGAAGATGGCGGGGCGACGGTGGCGGCGACCTACGTGGCCGCGGACGAAGAAACCACTTCCCCGACGGTGACCCTGACCGCCACCCCGCAACCTAACACGCTGTACGGACAACGGCCCAGGTCGAGCTGACCTGCCGACGTTGGCGGCTGTCGTCAATGCCGCGGGACGTTGAGCGCGTCGACTGACGGTGACCGACGGCGACAACGCCACCGCCACCGCCACGGCGACCCCGACGGTTACGCCGGTCAACGACCCGCCGACCATTGTGATCACGGCGGAGACCTTGACCGAAGATGGCGGGGCGACGGTGGCGGCCACCTACGTGGCCGCGGATGAAGAGAACGCTTCCCTGACGGTGACTTTTACCGTCGGGACCAACACCAACGGGTACTATGAGCTGGATACGGACAACGCCGAGGTCGAGCTGACCGCCGACGGTGCGGCTGTTGTCAATGCCGGCGGGACGTTGAGCGCGATCGAGCTGACGGTGACCGACGGCGACAACGCCACCGCCACCGCCACGGCGACCCCGAC
>WLWY01000003.1 GCA_012103325.1 Alphaproteobacteria bacterium | reverse complement strand
GTAAGCGGCTGGTCCGGGTGAGCGACGATCCGACGCTTTAACGGACGGTATTTTACCCCTCACCCCGACCCTCTCCTTAGGGAGAGGGAGAATTGGCGGACTCTAAGTAAACCCTCTCCTTAGGGAGAGGGCAGGGTGAGGGGAGAACTTCTTTCTTCGCACCGTTACTCCCCCTTGAAGCTCGGCGTTCGTTTCTCCCGCCACGCATCATGCGCTTCGGCGCGGTCTTCGGTGAATTCGAGCGCCATGAAGCGGTAGGCATCCGCCAGTGCGGCATCGGTGATGTTGGGGATGTCGAGGCTGCGGTTCATCGACTCCTTGACCAGGCGGGCGGCGAGCGGAGGCATGCCGGCGATGTGTTCCGCCACTTCCATGGCCTGCGCCATCAGCTTGTCGTGCGGCACCATCCATTGTGCGAGGCCGATGCGGTGCGCTTCCTCCGCCTTCAGTGGGAAGCCCATCGCCATGCGCGTCGCCTGACCCTTGCCGATCCAGCGTGCGAGACGGGCGGAGCCGCCATAGGCGGGGATGATGCCGAGTGCCACCTGTGGCAGCCGCCACTCGGCCTTTTCCGACGCGACGATAAGGTCGCAACAGAAGGTGATGATGCAGCCAATGCCGATGGCGTAGCCGTTCACCGCGCAAACGATCGGCTTGGCGAAGCCGTTCAGGGTCGTGAATGGCGATTTCTTGAGACGCGGTAGACCCTTAATGAAGTCCGCGGTCGAGGGATGAGAGTGCGTATTGGGATCTTTCAGATTCGCCCCGGCGCAAAACGCGCCGCCTTCCTCGTCGCCGGTCAGGATGACGCAACGGATGTCGTCATCCGCTTCCATCTCGGCGAAATATTGATCGATCGCCTCGTAGAAATCCGGTGCCCAGGCGTTGCGGTTCTTGGGACGGCTCAAGGTCAAAACCCCGATGGGGCCTTGTTTCTTATAGAGGACGGGCACGACGAGTCTCCTGCTCTTGTTATAGGGGCGGGCGCTCGTAGCCTAGCCACTGGTTCGCTGGCCATGCAAATCAGCGATCAGCCAATGGCTAGAGAAGCTTCATCGGCGTGGTGCCGCTATCGCAGTTTTCTGCAACAAGCGCTCGTGACCTCCAGTTCGCTAAGCACCATTGCTAAGTTCCGGTGCATCCAATGGTTCTGATTGTTTGCGCGCCCGTTGTTCGTGCGGGCCTCACGCGTTTCGCCGGTCGCCGTAGAGCAATGTGACATTGATGCGCCGGTTTTCGTAGCCTGGCCGGAAGGCAATTCGATCGGTCTCATGGAAGAGGTCAGAATTGAATATAATCGTGCGATTCTGACGGTAGGGTATGCGAACCGGTTTAGCATCGGTCTCGTCCAGGAAACGGCGCATCGCTTCTTGGTCACTGTTATATTTTTCGAAATTCCAATCGAGCGGCGCCTCTTTGTCCCAAACGATCAGGCCGCCTGCTTCGTCATCTTCCAGGGCGTCGTCGGGCGTGATCCAGAAATTGACGTTCACGGCGGCAAAATCCGCGTGCATGTTGATGCCGCTCAGCCGGCTGTCATATTTGAACGCCCAGGCTTGTTTGAGTTTGTGGTTGCCGAATATTCCAGGCAGAGCTTGCGGCATTTCGTCGACGATCTGCGCCAGCAAGGGGCTGGCAAATCCGTTTCCCAACATCGCGCCGAGATATCCGTTGTCGTAGCGGGTATACCAGATCGTCGATTCGAGACAGAACTCGCGCAGGCGCTGCAAGGCCTCTTGTGTTAGAAAATCGTCGAAATACACGATCTCAGGGTTGCCTGCTTGGTAGGCCTTCTCGATCGCGTCGGTATCGAGTTTGGGATTGACTGCGCCGCCATCGCAACGAGGCGCTTCATTCAGATAAACCAAACGATTATAGGCTCTGAACGACGCCTTTTGCTGTTGCGCTGGCATCTGAAACGACTCCGTCGGCAGGCGCGAGGCCGGGCCCGTTTCGATCAGCTGGCGGTAGGTCTGCGCATGTTCCGCATCGTTTTTGGGGATTTTCGTGTGCGCAATCAAATAGTCGATTTGCTCGGCGTCATGCAGAAGCTTCGCGTTCGAGGTCGATAGCGGATGACGTAACGCTTCGTCGCTCAAATTGTCCGGCCCGAATATATTAATTGCACCAGTCCGTAGGACTGCGAAGGCCTCTTCGGTGCGGCCAAGTTCCGTCAGCGATACGCCGAGATTCTTGTAGACATCGACAAAGCCGGGCTGCGCGGAAAGCGCCAAACGGTATGCATCGACGGCCTCTGCAAATCGGCGCGCGTCCTTGAAGGCATTTCCCAGATTGTACAGCGTTGGTGCGTCGTCGGGCGTGATTTCAAGCGCTCGTTTATAGCATTTGATCGCTTCTTCGAGATGCCCGAGCCGCTTCAAGGCATTGGCCAGCGCGAAATACGTGTCGCCGTCCATGGGGTCCAACAGCACCGCGCGTTCATAGGCCGCTATGGCAAGCGCCGTTTCATGCGCCTCCTCAAGAATGTCGCCGAGGGTGACATGATAGGTAGACACGTCGGGTGCAATGCGAATAGCCCGCTGGACGAGGTCGCGGGCTCGTTTCGACTTTCCGGTCCGATAGCGCGCCACGCCGGCGAGGTGTAGCGCCTCGGCATTGTCCGGTTCGGCCTTAAGGAGTTTGCGCAGGATGCGCTCCGCCTTTTGTGTCTTGTTGTCGATCATCAGATGCGCCGCTTCATTCAAAGCAGCATCGGCATCCTTTGCCGGCCTCGGATGCACTGGGGCCGATTTCGGCTGCGGCAGTCCGCTGGTGTGGCGATTTCGCGTTGTCATCGTCGTCCTTGTTGTGTGCCGAAGGCCACGGCCCCCTCCCGCATCAGACACTGTCGAAGGCGGCCAAATGATAACGCGATATGTGGCGTACCGAAACAAACATCTCACTCGGGAACACGCCGGGCGTCCCCTGAATTTCGGATGTTTCGGGCAAATCACTCGCCTCTAAAAAAAGGCAGAGCATATCCTAAACTAGAAATTGGTAATAAGCGTGGGACAGGCCATGATGGAGTAGGTGCGGTCCCCTCCCAACGCGATGCATATAGCCTCTGCCTCTCCTTGCGAGAGGGTAAGGTGAGGGAAGCAATCCAGAATACGATAACTTTTGCAAGAGATGGAAGAAGGGGGACATGCGATGGCACAACCGGTAACGCTGGTTACGGGAACATCCAAAGGGATTGGCAAGGCGACCGCGACGCGGCTCGCCGCGGACGGACATTTGGTAATCGGTATCGCGCGGACCACGCCGGACGGCGCGCCGGGCCCGTTTTATGCGGTCGACCTGACGGACCGTGTGGCGACGGCGGAAGCTTTGGCGGAGATCACATCGAATTACGAGATCGACAATCTCGTCAACAACGCCGGCTTCTCGCTGCCGGAGCCACTGGAAGAAACTTCGTTCGAGTCCTTTGACAGCGTCATCGCGGTCAATCTCGGAGCCACTTTGCAATGTACCCAGGCCTGCATTCCGTCGATGAAACGCAAGGGCAAGGGGCGCATTGTCAACATTTCCAGCCGCGCCGTGCTCGGCAAGGAAGAGCGCACCGCCTATGCCGCGGCGAAGGCGGGGACGATCGGATTTACGCGAACCTGGGCGCTGGAGCTGGCGCAACACGGCATCAACGTTAACGCCGTTGCTCCTGGGCCGGTCGCGACCGAGCTGTTTCAGCGCAACCACCCGGAGGGCTCGGACAAGCTCAAAGCCGTCATGAACAACGTGCCGCTGCAACGCGCCGGCACGTCCGAGGAAATCGCCGCCCCTATCGCGTTTCTGCTCTCCGACGACGCGTCCTACGTGACCGGTCAGGTTCTTTATGTCTGTGGCGGCATGAGCGTCGGCAACGGGTCGGTGTGATCTTGCGCCGGAGGGCGTCGAACTATAGGTATAAAAACGAACGGTTGTTAGATTCTATTCAGTAGGGAGCAAGACACTATGGCGGGGCTGTATTACGAAGAGTTCGAGATCGGGCAGACGTTCGAACACGCGCTGACGCGCACCGTGACCGAGATGGACAATGTCCTGTTCACGGCGCTGACCCACAACGCGCAGCCGCTGCATCTTGATGCGGAATTCTCCAAGGATACCGAGTTCGGAAAACCGCTGGTCAACAGCATTTTTACCCTGGGCCTGATGATTGGCGTGTCGGTTGTGGACACGACTCTGGGCACAACGGTCGGCAATCTTGGGATGACAGACTGCCGTTTCCCGAAGCCGGTGTTTCATGGCGATACCCTGCATTCGACCACGACGATCAAGGACAAGCGCGAGAGCAAGTCGCGTCCGACCATGGGTATCGTCGTCTTCGAGCACCGCGCCTTCAATCAGCGTGACGAGGAAGTCGCCTACTGCTTGCGCTCCGGCTTGATGCGAAAGAAACCGGTATGACGTTACGAAGCTTTCTGTTCGTCCCCAGCGACAGCGAACGCAAGCTGATCAAGGGGGAGGGGAACGAGGCCGATGCGCTGATCCTCGATCTAGAGGACTCGGTCTCCAAGGACCGGCTCGAAATCGCCCGCGGCATGGCGGCCGAGTATCTGACGAGCCATAAGGACGACCGCGAGCGCCAGCAGGTCTGGGTGCGGATCAACCCGCTCGATACCGAATATGCGATGCACGATCTGGCCGCCGTCATGGTCGGCGCGCCGGATGGCATCCTGCTGCCGAAGACCTACTCTGCCGCCGAAGCGGTGGCGCTCGGCCACGCGCTCGACGCGCTGGAGGCGCGCGATGGAATCGAAAACGGGTCGACGAAGATCCTGGCGGTGGCGACGGAAACCGCGCGCTCGCTGTTCGACCTCGACACCTTTATCGGTGCGACGGAGCGGCTGTACGGCATGACCTGGGGTGCGGAAGATCTGGCGGCGGCACTGAGTGCCACCAACAACCGCCTGCCGAACGGGGAGTATGATGGGCCCTATCAGCTCGCGCGCACGCTCTGCCTCGCCGCATCGCGGGCGGCGGAAGTGATGCCCGTGGACACGGTGTTCATCGACTTCCGGGATATGGACGGCCTCATAGCGGAGGCGGTGCAGGCGCGGCGCTCCGGCTTTTTCGGCAAGATGGCGATCCACCCGGCGCAATCCGCCCCGATCAACGAAGCCTTCACGCCGACAGCGGACGAAATCGCGCACGCCAAGCGCATCGTGGCGGTGTTCGAAGAAAACCCGGGTGCGGGCACGGTCGGCCTTGACGGCATGATGGTCGACATGCCCCACCTGAAACAGGCCCGCGCCGTGTTGGCGCTGGCGGAAGCGATGGCGGCGAAGGGTTAGGGGTCCTGGAAGCATCGGCGGCAACTCCCTCTCCCGAAGGAGAGGGAGTTTCGGCGCGACTGGGATTTCCTCTCTACAAATACACCGTGCCCCCATCGACCATGATCGTCTGCCCGGTCACGAACTTGCTGGCGTCGCTAGCGAGGTAGATGATCGTGCCGGCAAGATCGCCGGTTTCCAGATTGCGCTGCAAGGTCTGGCTTTGCGCGATGACGTCCTTGGCGCGATCGAGCTTGTCGCCGAAGAATTCCTCGGTGCCTTCGGTCATCACGGCGCTGGGGGCGACGGCATTGACGCGGACCCAGTCGCGGCCGAGCTCGCGCGCCAGGCTGCGCGTGATGCCGATGACGGCTGCCTTCGACATCGCGTAATGCAGCGAGAAGGGCAAGCCGTAGACGGCGGCGAGAGACGAGATGTTGATGATCGAGCCGCTGCCGACCTCGCGCATCGGGCCGATCACCGCTTTGCAGCAGTTCCACACGCCGGTGATGTTGACGTCCATCACCTGCTGCCATTCCTTCGGGTCGAGTTTTTCGAAGCGGCCGCCGGTCAGCCCACCATAGAGTGCGGCGTTGTTCACCAGCACGTCGATATTGCCGTATTCGGCCATCGCCGCGTCTGCCATGGCGGTGCAGCTGTCCATGCTGGTGACGTTGAGGGTGACGCCGATGGCGCGGCCGCCTTCGTTGATGACGTCCGCCACGGTATCGGCGCAATCGCGGACGTCGCCCGCGACGATAGCGGCACCCTCAGCGGCGAGCCTCAGTGCATATTCGCGGCCCAGCCCGCGTGCCGCACCGGTGACGACCGCGACTTTATCTTCCAATTGTCCTGACATGCTTACTCTCCAAATTGGGTGACGGGCTGGGGATCTAAATGCCCAGGCGTTTTAGCGCCGCGCCCACGGTCGCCAGCGTGTCCTCGTCGTAGAAGGGGAATGCCGCGAAGAACTGTTTCTGCTCGTACCGGGGGTCGATCCGTTTTACGTCGGATGTCCAGCGCTCCGCGGCCTGCCGGTTGCCGGCGAGTTCGTGTGCGATGGCCGCGATCATTTTGATGTGGATATGCGCGTTCGGCGCCTTGGCGCCGCGTTCGCCCCATATGCTGGCTTCTCTATAGTCGCCCCGCACGATATGGGACAGCGCCCGCGTCGACAGCATGGCGTAGTGCAGCGGGTCGAGCGGGCTTAGCGAAATAGCTTTCATGGCGCCACGTTCGCTTTCGCTGCCGCGGCCGATCACGGCATCGGCGAGCGCACGGTTATAGATGGCGAAGGCGAAGTTTGGATTGAGTTCCGCGCTGCGGTCGAACCAGGATACCGCGCTGTCCATGTCGCCGGCGAGCATGATGGCGCGGCCCATGGTCAGATTCGCGAACGGATCGAGCGGGTCCAGCGCCATGCCCGTTTCGGCGTGCTCCTTCGCCAGGTGCCGGGCGGTCTCCGTATCCTTGGCGTAGCCGACGAAGGCGTCTTGGAAATGCGTGAAGGACAGGCCGGCATGCGCGCGTGCGAAATTCTTGTCGACCTCGAGCGCGCGGTGAAACAGGCGCGCGGCGATTTCGTTGTCATGCGCATTGAAGCGGAACATATGCCAAAGACCGCGGTGATAGGCCGACCAGGAGTCCAGGCTCGTGGTCGGCAGCGCCGCCGCGCGGCTTGCTTCGTCCATCGGTATGCGGACTTCGATGGCAGTCACGATACTGGCGGCGAGGGTCAGGCGCAGTCCGAGAAGATCGTCGATGGCCCCTTCGAAGCGATCGGCCCACAGGATGCCGCCATCCTCGACATGCGACAGCTCGGCGGTGACGACGCTGCGGTTACCTTCGATGGCGACATTACCGGTCAGGATGTAGCGGACGCCCAAAACGGTGCCGGCCGAATGCAGATCGGCATCCGGGCCGCGGAACCGGAACGACGAGCCGCGGGAGATCACGAAGAGCCAGCGCAGCCGGGCCAGCTCGACGGTGACGTCGTGCGCGAGCGCATCGCCGAGCGCGCTGTACTGCTGGTCCGCGCCGAACATTTGAAACGGCAGGACGGCAATCGACGGCCGGCCGGCGGCAGCGGTCGCTCCTGTATCTTCCACGGGTGCTGCGTCCGGAACCTGGATATCGCCGGCCGCGAAAAAGTCCGATGCGACGGTGTCTTCCGCAATCGCCTCGCCGACGAACCGGAAGCCGCGGCCATGCACGGTCTTGATCAGCCGCTGCGCTTTGCCGTCGTCGCCGATGGCCTGGCGGGCGGAGCGGATTCGGCTGTTCACCGCGGCGTCGGAGACGAAGCGCCCGCCCCAGATGCGCTGATTGAGCTCGTCCTTCGACACCATGCGGGCGCGGTTTTCGACGAGAAACTCGATCAGCGCGAAGACCTGCGGTTCGACCTTCTGAAGTTCGCCGCTGCGCCGCAGTTCGAAGCGGTCTGTGTCGATCTCCACATCGTCGAACCTGTAGATCATTTGGCGGTCCGAGGCCCCAGATACCCGAAATCTGCAGACATTATCCCTGGTTTCTGCAGACCGTCTGCAAGCATGGGATCGCGGCTCATCGCACTATCGTCGCCAAGTTCCGGCGCTGGGTCCGGGATAGGAAACGAAAGGATATCGTCATGAGTAACACCGCCATTGAAACTGCTGCGCCCGATTATACCACGATTAAGACCAAGCAAAACGCCGCATGGTCGTCCGGCGACTATGCGATTGTCGGCACGACCCTGCAAATCGTCGGCGAAAACCTCGCCGAAGCGCTCGATGTGCGGTCCGATCAGAAGGTTCTGGACGTGGCCGCGGGAAACGGCAACTTCACGCTTGCCGCCGCCCGGCGCTGGGCCAAGGTGACGTCCACGGATTATGTCGAGGGCCTTCTGGCACGCAGCGAAGAGTGCGCGGATGCCGAGCGGCTCGACGTGGCCTATCAGGTGGCGGACGCCGAAGACCTGCCGTTCGCCGAAGCGACGTACGACACGGTCGCGTCGACCTTCGGTGTCATGTTCACGCCGAACCAGGAGAAGGCGGCATCGGAAATGCTGCGCGTTTGCAGCAGTGGCGGCAAGATCGGTCTCGCCAACTGGACGCCGAACGGTTTCATCGGATCCCTGTTCAAGGTCATCGGCCGCTATGTCCCGCCACCCGCCGGCGTCCGCTCGCCAGCATTGTGGGGAACGTCGGCGCATATCGAAGCGCTGTTCGGTGAAGGCGTACAAGATATCCGGATCGTGGAAAAAACATTCGCGTTCCGCTACCGCTCGCCGGCGCATTGGCTGAACATCTTCCGTGATTATTACGGCCCGGTGCACAAGGCCTACGCCGCGCTCGACGCGGACAAGCAGGAAGCATTGAGCCAGGATCTCATTGGTCTGATCGATAGCTGCAACGTCGCCAAGGATGGCACGATGGTCGTCCCGGCGGACTATATCGAAGTCGTCCTGACACGCTGGTAGAACATCAACTACGTACCAACATGTCACGAGCCCCCGCGGTCATGTTTCGCCGCGGGGGCGGTTTTCTCAGCGGCTCCAATCTCCTAATCTTTGCTAATGGTTTCTGAAGACGGGAGAGTGGGCGCATGCATGATTTGGTGATCAAGAATGCCGTTATCGTCGATGGTCTCGGCAATCCCGGCGTCGCGGGAGAACTTGCGGTCAAGGACGGACGCATCGCCGCAGTCGGTACGCATGTCGGCGCGGGTAGCGAGACGGTGGACGCTGCGGGGCTCACATTGGCGCCGGGGATCATCGATCTGCATACCCATTTCGACGCGCAGCTCACCTGGGATCCGTATGCGACGCCGTCGAACCGGCTCGGCGTCACCACGGTCGTCATCGGCAATTGCGGCTTCACCATCGCACCCTGCAAGCCCGAGCACCGCGAGCGGACATTGAAGAACCTGACCCATGTCGAGGGCATGTCGCTGGCAGCGATGCAGGCGGGCATCGATTGGGATTTCGTCAGTTTTCCCGACTATATGAATTCGCTGGAACGCCGTGGGCTGGTGCCGAACGTCGCCGCCTTCTGCGGCCATTCGTCGGTCCGGACCTGGGTGCTAGGCGATGACGCGTCGGACCGGGCCGCGACGGCAACGGAAGTCGCAGAGATGAAGGCCCTGGTGCGGGAAGCGCTCGACGCGGGGGCTTGCGGCTTTGCGACATCGACCCTGGAACAGCACAATGGCGACAACGGCATCCCGATGCCCTCGCGGCTCGCCGACGAACACGAGATGTTCGAATTGACCGGCGCGCTCGGCGAGGCGGGCAGGGGCGCTTTCATGTTGACCAAAGGCATGAAGACGACGGTGCCATGGCTGGAAGGGGTCGCTGCTAAGAATGGCCGCCCGGTGATGATCGCCGCGATGTTCGTCGATCCCGGCGACCCGGACCGGGTCTTTCGCGAAGTGGCGGAGATCGAGCAGGCGCGGGACCGTGGCCGCGAACTCTGGTCGCAGGTCGGCTGCTTCCCGCTCGGCATGGAGTTTTCGCTCGAACATCCCTATCCGATGGAGGCACTGATCGGCTGGCGTTCCGCGATGGAAGCCGAAGGGACGGACGAATTCAAACGCATCATCGCCGATCCGAATTTCCGGCAGGCGCTGAAAACGGAAATGAACACAACGGGTGTGCCGAACCGGTTCTCCTCTAACAATTGGGACCATATGACAATCATGAGCGTGCACAAACCGGCGCACGCAGACCTGATCGGTAAGACGGTCGGCCCCCTGGCGCGCGAGGCGGGCCAGGACCCTTGGGACTGGTTCCTCGATTTCGGTCTCGCCGACGATCTGAAAACGATGTTCGATGTCAAGCTGTTCAATGTCGACGAAGACCGGGTTGTCAAACTGCTCCAGAATCCCGCCGCCGCGATTACCCTGTCGGACGCGGGCGCGCATCTCTCCTTCTTTTGCGATGCGGGTTTCGGCTTGCATCTGTTGGGCCATTGGGCCCGGGACCGGGGCGACATGTCGATCGAATATGCGGTCCAGGCATTAACGTCGCGTGCGGCGGACATCTATCGTATCAAGGACCGGGGCCGACTGGTGCCGGGAGCCTGGGCCGATCTGATGCTGTTTGACCCCAAGACAGTGGGCCGCGGCGAGAAGCGCCGGGTGAGCGACCTACCGACCGGTGCCGACCGTATCGACACGCCGGCCATCGGACTGCACGGCGTCTGGGTCAATGGCATCCGTACTGTCGACGAGGCCGGCGACAATCTGAAGGACTGCGGTACGCCTGGTCAGCTCCTGCGGGACTTTGCCGACGTTTCATAAATGGGCATCGCGCCGACGAATGTCGGGGGTATTCATGGCGCGCGTACCTACAGGATACCGGCCCGCAGAGCGATATCCTCGTATGTTCCGCCAAGTGTATCCACGTTCACGATATCGGCCTTTGCTCCGCAGATCTCCAGCGCGCGGTGGTACAACGCGGCATGCGCGTCGCTGCCGATCAGTTTGAGGGGCGCTGCATCCATGTCATGCGTTTTGAGCGCGCTGGCGAGTTCCGCGCCGATCAGCAGGCCGGACAGATAGTCGGAAACGTTTTCCGGTGACAATTCCCCGAACAGGACCCGGCTTCTGGCGCCGAACAGGATGTGAGTCAGGTCGCCATGATGCGCGTACCCGGCCGAGACGCCTTGGGTAAAGGCGTCTGGATCGCTGGACCCATCTCCGATGGAGAGTTTGCCGACGATCGTATGATTCAGAATGGCCGCATGCAGATCCCCGGTCATGAACGTTGTGAAGCCAGTGATACGTCCCGCCGCCATGCGCACCCATTTTCTGTGGGTGCCGGGCAGGACGATCAAAGCATCGTCGTCGGACCCGGCAGCGGCGATGGCCTGTACTTCCTCGCCCCGGATGACGTCGGGCATGCCGGTCTCGTCATGGGTCGACACGCCGGGCACGATCCAGATCGGTTGTTCACCGGGCAGCCGTTCCAGGTTCCCAGCCAGATCGTCCAGCCCCGTCGGCAGGCCGCAATAGGGCGCTTCCCGCCACCCCGTGGACGCGCCGACCATCCCCGATAGCAGGGCCGGCAGTACGCCATGCGCCGCCGTCCAGGGCGCCACAAGCGCATCGAACGCCGCTTGAAAACCGCCGTCTTCTATATTGGCCAAGCCGAGACTGTCCGCCCGCGCATCGAGAATGACCCCATCGCGGCCGATCAGGTAGCCGCGCCGGTTCGTGGTTCCCCAGTCTACGGCGATAAGTGCCGCCGCGCCGTTTTTCGATGCCGTCATCCGCTCTCTCGGACCAGAAATTTCTTTTTCTTCATACGCCGCACCCTTTATTCCCTTTCGGCAACGACGTCGATCTCCATCAGCCAGTCCGGTGCGGCAAGTCCGGCGACCAGCAGGCCGTTGCAGACGCCCTTTAACCTGCAGCAGCGCGTTTTCCGGTCAACCGATTGATGACGCGGCCATCGATGAACAAAAGTCCCGCTCCGATAATGGTAGCACCTATAATTTCTTGTGCGTGGATCGGTTCGCCCAAAAAGACATTTCCCAAGATCAATGCCGTCACCGGTATCAGCAGGGTCACGAGCATGACATTGCTGGCGCCGGCGCGAACCAGGATCTTGAAAAAGACGATGTACGCGAGAGCCGTTCCAAAGACGGCAAGCGCCACCAGCGACCAAATCGCGCCCTGGCTGGGCGCGGCGAGCGTCCAGGGCCGGTCGATTACGGAAACGACCACGGCTATGATCAGCGTCGAGCACATCAATTGGCAGGTCGCCGACTTAACGGGCGGAACGCCGGCGAGGAACCTGCGGCCCCAAAGGGCGGCAAACCCGTAACTGAGCGCGCCGGCCAGGCACAGCCCGATACCGAGCGTCTGATTACCGTCTATGGGTCCATCGAAGCCGCGCAACACGGCAACCCCCACGACACCCAGAAGCACCCCGATGACCCGGTTAACGATCAGACGCTCTTCTTGAAAGCTGGCCATTACGAGAACTGTGAACAACGGCGTCATGGCATTGATGATTGAGGAAAGACCGACAGTGATTTGAGTCTGGCCGGCAAATATGAAGCCGAATGGGAGTACATTGTTCAAAAGGCCCATGCCGAAATACGGAAGCCAGCCGGAAAACGACTTCGGCAAGGAATGGCCGAGATACCAAAACAACGGCAACAAGGCGACTGCGGCCAAAAAGACACGGACCAACACGACGGTTAACGGCGGCAGCTCTTTAACAGCGACGCCCGCAAAGAAATATGCGCCGCCCCATAAAACGGAGAGCAGAATCAATAGACCCCAATCCTGTCCGTCCATCGTCTTCGGCGCGTCCATCCCGCGTTCCCTTACAAGTGTTTTCCGAAGCCGAAATTAGTGAGATAGGATCAAAGGAGCGACCCGTTTCTTGCTTTGGAACGCGAATGAATATCCGCTTAAGTTTGCAGTGTTGTTTCCGCTATCGGCCGCGAGGGTGAATTTCAGTAATACGATGTCATCTAAGCCCTTCGTGCTTATGAGCGTTAAACCTTCGGCATGACGTCACGGGCAAACCATTCGATTTGCTCGTTCATCTCGCTCGGCGTGTCGGCGGGGATCATCAGGGCGGAGCAATGATCGACGCCTATCGATTTCAGCTTCGCGACTTTTTCGATGACGGTATCGGGTGACCCGACGAGGTTGGCGATCACCTGGTGACTGAGATCGCGGCCCGTATAGGCAAGCGATTGCCTGTGCGCGACCAGACCGCTCGCCATGTATTTGGCTTCCGCCTCTTCATCCGTTTTGGCCAGCAGCATGGAGAATTGCGGCGCGATTTCGACCGCGTCGCGGGGGCGGCCGAGCTCTTCGGTGCGGTCTTTTAGAATGCGGATACGCTCTTCCAGTTCCGTCAGCGGACGCCATCCCGACAGCCAGCCATGCCCCAGTTTAGCGGCGCGCTCGACGGCCGCCATATTGTGGCCGCCGATATAGAGCGGGTAGGGGTCCTGTTTCGGCTTCGGGAACATCTCGACGTCGTCGAACGCATAGAACTGACCGCCATGGCTAGCCGAGGGTTCGGTGATTAGTTTCAGGAAAGCCTCGATCCCTTCATCCAGCATGTCGCCGCGCCGCGCGCCCTTCAGGCGTGGCGAAATAGCAGTAAATTCTTCGCGGTACGCACCGAGGCCGACCGCCAGGATGAAGCGGCCGCCCGACATCTGGTCAAGCGTCGCCACCTGTTTCGCGAGGTAAACGGGCTCGCGCATTGGCATGACCAGCAGCGCGGTGCCGATGACAAGGGTTTCCGTCGCCTGCGCGCACATCGCCAGCGTGATCAGCGGTTCGTAGAAGTTCGGCACCTTTCCCGGATGCAGCGCGCTCACGTAGTTCTGGGTCGTGATGTGATCGTTGCCCCATACGGAGTGGTAGCCGAGCCGCTCGCACAGTTGCGCCTGCGCCACGAAATCCTGCGGCTCAACGAAGGGGATCGGATACATGACACCTTCGAAACCGGTTGAGAGGCAGATACTGAATTTCATAAGGGTGTCCTCACGCCACGCCGTTAAGAGCAGACAAAATTGCCGTGATCTGTGCCGGGGTCCGCATCGAAGCCAGGACGGTATCGTCAAGACCGGCGGCCCGGTATGCGGCAAGCCGGGATCGGAAAATGTCAGGCGATCCCGCGGCGGCGTGACGTTCGACGATCGAATCCACGATCAGCCTGTCCGCCGCGTCTCCATCGCCCGACACTATCGCGAGATTGACCGCATCCTGATCCAGAGGGCTGCCCGCGAGGTTGAGATTCCGGGCGTGATGCTTGCCGCGCAAGGTCGTCGCGAGGACACGCCGCACGCGATCGAAGGCGGTTCTCGCATCATCGTCGACCGATCCATAGACGAGACCCGCTCTTAGAAAATTCGCTCGGTCGCCATCCGCCGAAACACGGCCGAGACTCCAGCGCACGAACTCGACCGACGCACCGGCCGACAACAGAACGCCATCGGCATGGGTTCCCGCGAGCCGCAGCATCTTGGGGCCGGACGCCGCGAGGAGGAGCGGAATCTCATGCGGCCCGGACGCCAGCGACCGGCCGGAAACCTTAAAGCGCTTGCCGTCGACCTGAACCGTTTCGCCGCTGAACAAGGCCCGGCAAATTTGCAATGCCTCGCGTATCGGCCCAAGCGGTGCGCGTGTTTCGACACCGACATCGGCGAGGTCGCCAGGCGCGCCAACGCCGAGACATAAGGAGACCCGGCCGGGAAAGAATTCGTCGAGCGTCGCGGCGGCCATGGCGGCGTGCACCGGATGAACCAGATAGGGGCTTATCGCCACCAGGGTCACCTTCAGGCGTTGGTGGCGGCTCAGCAAGACGCCGGCCGTGACGATGGGATCGCGCTGGAACAGGTGGCAGGCGAGCCAGATCGCGTCGACGCCGCCATCGACGGCGGCTTGGGCTTTCGCCAGAACGGCCTCGACCGGTTCGCGGCCGTCGAATGAAATGCTAACGGGCAAGGCTTTCCACCGCTTCGATGATTTTCTGGTAGCCAGTACAGCGGCAGATATTCCCGCTCAGATGATGCACGATCTCCTCCCGGCTTGGCGACGGATTGGTTGCCAACAGCGCCTTGGTTGCCAGAATGAAGCCTGGCGTGCAAAAGCCGCATTGCAAGGCGCCGTGCTCGAGGAAGGCCTCTTGCACGGGATCGAGTCCGTCGGGTCCGCCGAGGCCTTCGATAGTCACCACCGACGCGCCATCGGCGTCGACGGCGAGCATCGTGCAACTGCTCACCGGCCGGCCGTCCACGAGGACCGTGCATGCGCCGCAGACCTGCATGTCGCACGACCGTTTGACCCCGCGCAGGGCATGCGAGTCGCGCAGGAAATCGACGAGCAATGTATGCGCCGCGACGGCGGCCTCGACCGGGTCGCCATTCAGCATGAGGGTGATCTCGTGGATAGACGACATTACGCCCGCTCTTCTTGTTCGACAGTAGCGGTTATGGCGCGGATCGCCACGGTCGTCGCCAAATGCCGCCGGTAGTCCGCGCTGGCGTCTTCGTCATCGGCGATGTCGAGCCGGGCGATGTCCGACGCGATAGCTTGCGTCAGTGCGTTGTCGAGTACGCCAGGATTGGCCGCGACATGCGCTTCCGCGTTCGGTAGCGCCACCGGGTGCGTTGCGACGCAGCCCAGCCAGACGCGCGGCGCGGCATGGGCATCTTGCGCAATCACGGCGGCGGCGCCGGCAACGGTGCGATGGCCATGGACCACACGTTCATAGCGCGTCGAGCGGGCGGTCAGGGGAATGTCGATCCGTAGGAGGATTTCGTCCGGTGCGCGCACGGTTTCCAGCGCGCCTGTGATGAATTGGCTCGCGGCCACGTGGCGTTCGCCGCGCGCGGAGATCAAGCATAGCTGCGCATCGAGGGCGGCGAGCAAGACCGGCGGGTCGGCGCGCGGCTCGGCGAAGCACAAATTGCCGCCGATGGTGCCGGCGGCGCGGACGCGGGCATTGGCGATCGAACCGCAAAGTCCGGCAAGCGCGGGCAAGGAGCCCTGGATTGCGGCATCGGCGGCGATTGCCGCGTGGGTCGCGAGCGCGCCAATCGAAAGCGTGCCGCCGTTTCGTTTGACCGCACGCAGCTCGGAAATCCGTTTGAGGTCCACGAGATGTTCGTAATCCGCGAAATGCATCTTCATCGCCAGAAGCAGTTCGGTGCCACCCGCGTAAGGCGAGACGTCATCGACATGGCGGGCCATCAGGGTGACCGCTTCATCGAGGGATGTCGGACGGTGATAGGTGAACGGCCTAGGAAGCATCATGGTCCCTTTCGCGCAGCGCGCGCCAGATCCGCTCCGGCGTCATGGGAAGATCGCGAATGCGGACGCCGTAGCGGCGCGCCAGCGCGTTCCCAATGGCCGGCGCCACTGGCAGGATGCCGCCTTCGCCCATGCCCTTCGCGCCCATCGGACCGGGGCCGTCGCCGTTTTCGATCAACACTGTGTGCGCATGCTGGGGGACGTCTGCCGCCGCCGGGACACGGTAGGCGACGGGAGTCGCATTGACCGGCTGCCCCTCCCTGTAGTCGAGCTGCTCGTACAGCGCGTGCCCGATGCCTTGCACGGACGCCCCTTCCTCCTGGCCTTCGGCGCCGGCGGGATTGATCGCATGGCCGATATCCGCGACGCCGACATAGCGCGTGACGGCCAGCTCGCCCGTCATTTCGTCGAGTTCGACATCGCAGGTGCCGACGGCGGTTTCCCAAAATAGCGGCGATTTTGCGAAGTCGCTGCCTTTGCGCGCCGGGGTAACCATGGCGCGGCCGACAACTTCGCCGGAATCGATCCCGAACGCGCGATGATAAAGATCCTCGAAAGAGAGGACATCTTCGCCTCGTGCGACGCCGCCCGGTACGAGCCGGAGATCGTTCGGCGCTCCGTCGAATATCGAAGCCGCCAGTTCCAGGATCTGATCGCTTGCGTCCTGTGCCGCGTCTTCCACGGCGAGGCCCATGATCACGGTCGATCGGCTCGCGCCGGTGCCCCAGTCGAAGGGTGCGGTTGCCGTATCCGGGTCCGCCACCCGAATGGATCCGACGTCCTGATTTAACGTCTTTGCGACCACCGCACGCAAGACGGCGCGCACGCCTTGGCCGATATCGACACTGTTGGACATCACGGTGATGGAGCCGTCCGCGAGGACCCGGACCAGCGACCCTCCAAGCGGTAGGATTCCCGGGTCGGTCGCGGCCACCGCGATGCCGGCGGCAGATCCGCCGCCAAGGGATGCTATCGCCTGACCCGCTTGCCCCAGCATTTCGCCGATGTCGGCATCGAGGGCGCGCAAACTGTCGAGGATTTCACCACCCCGCGGCAGGAGATTGCGATGCCGCAGATCGACGGGATCGATGCTCATCGCCTCGGCTATTTCATCCATCTGCGACTCCGTGGCCCAAACAGCCTGCGGTCCGCCGATCGACCGGAAGGCAGCACCCGGCACGGTGTTCGTGTAGACGGCCTTCGCTTCGATTTCGAGATTGGCGATGTCGTAGGGCCCGATGACACAGTGCGCGGCCTTGACCGCGACCGCCGGGCCGGTGTCCGCGTAGGCGCCCCCGTCGAGCAGGATCGTGCCGCGTTTGGCGAGAATTTTGCCGTCGCGATCAAGCGACGTTCGCAACGTGATGCTCGCTCCCAGGCGCCGGCAGGTGAGCATCGACTCCTCGAGCGTCAGCGCGACGCGGACCGGTCTGCCTGCCTTGCGCGCGGCGGCAACCACCAGCGGCTCTATCTTGACCGAGGCCTTGCCGCCAAATCCGCCGCCGACAAAGGGAACGATGATCCGGATATCGGAAAGCGCGAGGCCGAAAACCCGCGACAATACCTTTTGCACCGCCGTTGGCGATTGCGCGCCGGACCAGACGGTCAGCCGACCGCCGTCGAAGGCGGCGACCACGCTATGCGGCTCGATCGCGAAATGGGAAATGCCGGGGAAGGTGTAAGTCTGTTCGAAAACATGCGCTGCGTCGCGTTCGGCGGCGTCGACATCGCCCGTACTTACCCCATAGTTCTGGAAGATATTCGTTCCATCGACGGGCTTTGCTTGACCCTTGAAATAGAAATCCGCGATCGACTCGTGCCTCTCGTGCAACAACGGCGCGTCGGGCGCTAACGCCGCGGTGGCATCATCGACGAAGGGGAGGTGCTCATAATCGACGTCGATCAGGTCGAGTGCCGCTTCTGCGATCTCCGGCGTCTCGGCAACGACCAGCGCCAGCGGCTCCCCGACATAGCGCACTTTTTCGCCCGCAATCACCGGACGGTCATTGAGAAACAGGCCCCAGCGATCATGCGCCAGCGTCGGCAGATCCTCACCGGTCAAAACCGAGACGACACCGTCGAGCGCGCTGGCCGCCGCGTCGTCCAGACGGGCAATCCGCGCATGCGGTACCGCACTGCGCAAAATGCGTCCGTGTGCCATGCCGGGAACGCTGATATCGCTCGCATACACGGCACGGCCCGTGACCTTTTCGAGGAGGTCGGCGCGCGCCGCGTTGGTGTCTGTTGCAGGCTTCGTCATCGGTTACTGGGAGATTTCTGATGTGGCGACGTAAAGATAACGTAAGCCGGGGGATGGCGGCTGTACAAGATCGTATGCGCCACCGGTGATCTGCAGCTCCATGGCCATGAGCGGCAGCCGTTATGCGGCGCTCCGGCGTTTGGATTCGCGGTGAATAATGTAAATGCCGCTGCCGACGATCAGAAAGATGCCGAGCCAGTCCAACTCCGTCGGCAGGTCGCCCCAGACGAAGAAGCCAATCAGCAGGCCCCAGACCAGTGCCGAATATCGAAACGGCGCAACGATAGCCGCTTCGGCAAGGACGAAGGTTTCGATTAGCAGGTAATGTGCGGCGCCCGATAGCAAACCGGTGAGGACCAGGAAACTAAAATCGAGCAGCGTCGGTAGACGCCAACTGCCATCGAACGCAAAACCCGATGCCGCCAGCATGACGAGCACCGATGAGCAGAGCAGGACCGAGAGCGCCGACTCGGTATCGCTGATCCGGCGCGTAATAATGTCCTGAAGAGCGCCTGTTATGGCGGCGGCGAAGGGTAGTAGTGCATATAGATTAATCGCCTCGCCAACCGGCCGCAAAATTACGAGAACGCCGCAAAACCCGGCCACAACGGCGCTCCAGCGCCGCCACCCGATTGATTCACCCAGGAACGGCACGGCCAGCGCGGTAATAATCAGCGGGCTTGCGAATGCGATCGCCGTGTTGATCGCCAGCGGATTGAAGCGCAATCCGTGCAGAAACAGAAACACCGATGCCGTAAACAAAAGGGCGCGCACGAACTGCCACCCTGGTCTGCTGACGCGCAGCGACGAAAATCTGTCCATGCGCCACGACAGGATGAACATCGGCAGCAGAATAAACGCGCCCCGCACGACAATTATTTGCGAAACCGGATAGCCGTCGGTGAGCCATTTAACGAACCCGTCGCTGACGGTCAGCACGCCGGCGCCCAAGACCATACAGGCAATGCCCCGCCCGGTTTGCGTGCGATATCCTTGCGCGTCAGTCATATTGCGTTGGGAGCCTAATATGAGAGGGTGCTGCCTGGCTACGGAAACGAGTGAGCCGTTCCTTACGGCTCAGGGCGACGCCCAAACGAGTAACAAGGGAGGTTGCATGAAACGCACGCAATACGCTTCTGATTTTCAAAAGTCGAGATCTTACGCGCCCGCGGTCGTGACCGAAGGGGGAAGGATTGCATGGCTTGCCGGCATCCTGGCGACCGAGGATGAGAATGGCCGTTCGCTGGCAAATGATTTTCGCGGTCAGGTGCATTGCGTCTTCCGAAAGATGGCGTCGCAGATGGAGGAGGTCGGCGGCACCCTGGACGATATCGTGACGATGACCGGATACATCACGGAAGTGAGCGACAACCTCGACTTTGTCGAAGTAAGGAAAGAATATTTCAAGCAAGACCGTTATCCGGCTTCCACCCTTGTGACGGTGAAAGCTTTGAACAGGCCTGACGCACTCGTCGAAATCACGGCGACAGCCGTGTTGCCCCAGAAGTGAGGCATTCGGGAGACCTTAGGGCGAAGGTCTGGCCAAACCATGGCGCTCTCATCGAATGGCGGCAAACAATGCCGCACGCAGCAATTTGCCGTTGTCGGCCAGTGAAGCCAGACTCCCCATACCCCGCTTTCTCTGTCAGACTCTCCCGATGAAAAAACTGACCGCCGCCGTATGCCTGACCGTTGCCGTACTTCTTGGAAGCGCGGGATTGAGTCGGGGTGCCGATCTTCAAAAGGTTCTGAGTGCTGCTGAACAGGGCAATCCCCGGGCTCAGTTCAAATTGGGGAAGATGTACGAAAAAGGGCAGGGCGTCCCGCAGAACTATGAGGCGGCGGCGAAATGGTACGGGCTTGCGGCGAAACAAGGACTTGCCGATGCCCAGAACAATCTGGCTTTCCTGTACACCCATGGGCACGGCGTTCCCTGGGACCGTCAGACCGCGCTGAAGTGGTACAGACAGGCGGCCGAACGGGGGCATGCCAAATCCCAGTTCGATCTGGGCGAGATGCATCTGAAAGGGCGCGGCGTTCCACAGAGCCTTGAGGGCACGGTTAAGTGGCGGAAACTTGCCGCCGAACAGGGATACGCGCGTGCCCAATTCAAACTGGGTGAGATGTACGAAATCGGGCTGGGTGTCCCCCGGAACTACGAGACGGCGTTGACGTGGTACAGACTTGCGGCCGAACAGGGGTATGCCGACGCCCAGTTCAATATTGGTTGGATGTACCGCAAAGGAAAAGGCGTTCCACAGGACGATAAGACTGCGGTGATGTGGTACAGACTTGCGGCCGAACAGGGCTATGCCAAATCCCAGTTCAATCTGGGCGTGATGTACTTCACGGGGCACGGTGTCATAAAAGACAATGTCTATGCCCATATGTGGGGAAATCTTGCGGCGTCTAAGGGAAACAAATATGGCGGCGAGGTGAAAATCCACGTTGCGAAACAGATGACGAAAATTGAAATTAAACAGGCGGAAAAACTTGCCCAAGAATGTGTCCGCAGGAATTACAAAGGGTGTTGAGGTGAACGCCGTCCACCGCATCAATCCGGGACATTCGACAATCACTGAATAATATTGCCCATCGGTTCAGTTCGGGCGCTTTAGTGTCACCATCATGATGCGGTTGGTGCCGCTCTGATGGATCACAAGGTTGCCGTCCCTTGTAGAGCGCATATGACGGATAATGCCGGCACAGATACGCCCCGAAGGGATAGGCCCGCTCTGGCATTTTTTTGGTCCAGGGATCGACCTTGACCAGGCAATTGCTGCCGTTGCACGCGACCCAAATATAGGGGTCAGGTTGGGCTAACCCATTTTTTCGATGTTCAAGGTTCGCTGAGTGGGCTGAAATCGCGAAACGCAGGCGGCTTCGACCGCTCTGGCGGCAACGTCTGACAGCCGGCCAACATTGCTATCACCGCGACAGAAACGCATATCTTTACAATGCTCCGCGCCATAACAGGGCTCCTCATAGTTATTAAGCCGTCATCTTAATCCGCCGCGAAGCAGTAAAGCAGCCCGGCTCCCCCGGTTTGCGTCAGATTAGCCTGGCTACAACCACGTGAGTGATGGGCTGCGTTCCATGAAGTGTTGCCGCCGCCGTGACGGTCGTGATGCCCGAGGGATGCGTTGCCCTTACCGTCAGTGTTGCTGGTCCAGTTGCTGCACGTATGATCGCCTTTTTCCCATGGAAAATAGGCGGTGCCGTCATCCTTGGACCCGGTCAGAATGTCGTGCCGGTTGGGTTTATCGCCCCGGCCATTAACTTGCTCGCCATTTTCATCCACCGCTGTTCGCTTGACCAAGTTGGGGTTGAGATGCAGCTGGTCAAGATCGCTGGCGATCAAGTCGCCCCTGGCATTGTACCAAGGACCCTTGCCGATCCGGTCGCGGGCAGCTTTGCCGCGCCCTTCCGTTACTTGGGTGGAAAGGTAAGCACGCCACGTTTTACCTTTGGACCCTGCCGCCTCAGCCAGTTTATTGCAGTGCGCATCGCCACCCGCTACGCCACCGAGGTTGCCGCCATCGCCGATACCGACACTGGTGACGAAAAAACTCATTGCGTGATCGCCGGCCTGTGCGAACGGGCTACCGAGCATGAGAGCCAACCCTGCAGTGGCGCCGACTGTTGCTATTTTTCTTACGATATCCATTTCAACTTCCTTTCCCTGTTACGGATGTCTGCATAGGGTCGAATTCGGAATTCAAGGCGAGCGCTCAGCATGTCTTTTCCCTATACTTAATAAACAGCGTAGCGGGAGATTTATTCCCGTACGGCTAAAATTTTTTCCCTTCATATAATTTGGATTTAAGAGCGTCCGAGCCTGCTAAATTTCTCCTGTCAACAAGCCTCGCGCGTCACGCTCGGTGCTGCGGAAATCCAGACGTAAGTCTTCTGAAAGCCGACATCATCGTCAGCATATCGGTTCAGTTCGGGCGCTTTAGTGTCACCAGCATGATACGGTTGGTGCTGCTCTGATGGATCACAAGATTGCCGTCCCTTGTCGGCCGCATATGACGGATAATGCCGGCATGGATACGCCCGGAGGGGATCGGCCAGCTCTGGAATATTTCTGTCCTGGGGTCGAAGCGGACCAGCGTTTCCGGCCGTCGCCGCGACTCGTTATACCAGACGATGCCATCGATAACGGCGATGGCGTAGGGATGAGATTTCGGCCCGCTGGGTGATGGCCACTCCTTGACCTCGCCGGTTTTCGGATTGTATCGCCCGAGCCGGCCCTGTGACGAATTGACGTACCAGATCGCGCCATCCTTATCGAAATCGAGACGCCTGACCGTCGTTTCCTCGTTCGGCAGCTTGATTTCAGTCAGCGCCATGGTCTGGGTGTCGACCTTGACCAGGCAGTTGCTACCGTTGCACGCGACCCAGGGGTTTCCCTCGGAATCGATTTTGATGCCATAGGGCTTGGACCCGTTTGTCTTCATCCGGACAAGCTTGATATTGCCGGTCGTCGGATCGAGCCGGCCCACCATATTGCTGTGTTGCAGGGTAAACCAGAGGATGCCCTTGGCGTCGAAGATCGCCGAGTGTGGATCCCGCGCGGCGGGATCGGGCATCTTGAATTCGGTGACTTTGCCTGTTTTTGGATCCAGGGTGCCGATCGTGCCGTTCTTGTTCCCCGTGTACCAAACGTTGCCAGCCTTATCGAGTGTCACGGTGTGTGGCTTGGCGTTATCCGGTAGCGGAAATTCCTTCATCTCGCCTGAATTGGGATTGAGGCGTCCGATCAGATTGCCCCACTGGCCGGCCCACCAAATTGTGCCGTCCGGCGCTTCGATGGGATCGCGCGAACGCTGGCCAAGGGTGGGCGTCACCCATTCCTTGAAGACAATCTCGGAATCGCCTGGGATCAGTACGGGCGCCTGTTTGTTGTTCGGCGGATAATGGGTGGCAAGATATTGCGTGATTTTGTCTTGCTCGGCCGGGCTGGCGGAGAGATCGACCATCGTGCCGATCAGCGCTTTCCAATCGGTTTGCGTATAGCCCGAGCTGCGTGCGATCTGCCTGGAATTGTGACATCCAAAGCATAGGCTCTCGACGAGCTGCTTGCCCGCGCCATCGGGCAACTGCGAACCCGGTCTCTGGCCATAGGCTGAAAAGGAAACAGCGAGACACAAAACCACGCTCGTTATCGCTATGCCCGTGTTGGATAATTTTGACAGTCGAAGCATGAGCCTTTTCCATTGTGCCGGATTGACAGTTTCGGCGAGAGGGTTTTCCCGGCAAGTTCGGATCTCGCAGTCTAAGCCAAATGGACACCGTTTCCATACAGGTGCAAATCAGGCGTTACTCCTATAGATAACGGATCTGAATTGATTGCCGGATCATGTAAAACAAGGTTTTGATTGGAATGCGTAATTTTTGTCGAGCCCTGATATCGGGCGCTATGGTTTTTGCTTTGTCGATGACCATGTCCTTCTCCAACACTGCCGATGGTAGTGAAAAGCACATCGGCAAAGCTGTTGAAACGCTCCCTCTATTCGATGCTCACATTCACTACAAAGAACCGGCCTGGGGGCCTTACCCCCCAGCGACGGTCCTGCAATTGATGGACAAATCCGGCGTTGCCATGGCGTTGGTTTCGTCGACCCCCGACGAAGGCACCATCAAGCTATGGAAATATGCGCCAAGCCGCATCGTCCCGGAACTACGCCCCTATCACGGTGAGGCCGGATCGTCGAACTGGACCAAAGCGCCAGATATGTTCGACTATCTGATGAAGCGATTGAATACATATCCGCATGAGGGTATCGGCGAATTTCACTTGCATAGCGTCGATCCCAGCGATGAAGCCTTGTTGGCGAAAATCGCTGAACTGGCCAAATCGAAAAACCTCTACATTCATGTTCACTCGGGGAAAGAACCCGTCGATCTGCTTTTTTCACTTGAGCCGGAGCTTAAAATAATTTGGGCGCATGCGGGTATGTCCGAGCCAGCCGAAACGGTCGAAACAATGATGGCGACCTATGAGACGCTTTACGCCGACACCTCCTATCGCGAGGGCGATATTTTAACGCCGGACGGCACGATTGATCCTGCTTGGCGCCGGGTTCTCGAACGCTTTCCGGACCGCTTCATGGTCGGTTCCGATACCTGGGTCAATGAACAGTGGGACAGCTACCAAGAAATAATGGCGGAAAACCGGAAATGGCTTGGCCAATTTCCGCGCCCCATTGCAGAAAAATTTGCCTATAAAAATGCCGAACGTTTATTTGGCCGGAAAGTCGAAAACCGTCTGATCGGCAAACGGTAGTGGGGCTTGAAAGTCCGTTGCCCATCGGTTTGATGATGCACTTGGATTTTTATGACGGCAAACGACAGCTTGGGGGCAACAGGCGAAGTCAGCTGCGGCGTTTGGAATTTCGGCCTCGTAGTTGGGGCGAGCGCCGTGGAGCAGGCAGCGATTGTCCTACATCGTGTAGTCGCCTGGGCGCCATTGGTGGGTATGGACGAACTGCGGCTGCGTTGTGTGTTAGGTTAGTTCTTCCAGCAGGGCGTCGTTTTCCGCCTTCGGGATGCCATGAATGTGGGTGACGTGGTGGCCGAGATAGATCGTCTTGCAGCGGCGTTCGCTTTCCTACGAAACACAGCAGCGACTTAGGTAGAGCTGGTTAGTCCGTCTTTTGCTGTTTGACGATTGCGAAGCACTTGCGCGTGCTCGTTGGGGAAGGCGTCTTCGGTGTAGACGCGCAGGGCGTTTTCGTAGCGTTCGATGGCGCGCCTGAGGTTGGCGTCGCGGTCGCCCGACGGCAGGCTGGCATAGGTGTTGGCGAGGTTGTTCTGCGTCATCGCCCAATCTTGCGGGAAGGCGTCTTCGGTGCGGACGCGCAGGGCGTTTTCGTAGCGTTCGATGGCGCGCCTGAGGTTGGCGTCGCGGTCGCCCGACGGCAGGCTGGCATAGGCGTTGGCGAGGTTGTTCTGTGTCGTCGCCCAATATTGAGGGAAGGCGTCTTCGGTGCGGACGCGCAGGGCGTTTTCGTAGCGTTCGATGGCGCGCCTGAGGTTGGCGTCACGGTCGCCCGACGGCAGGTTGGCATAGGCGTTGGCGAGGTTATTCTGCGTCATCGCCCAGTCTTGCGGGAAGGCGTCTTCGGTGTAGACGCACAGGGCGTATTCGTAGCAGTCGACGGCGCGCCTGAGGTTGGCATTGCGGTCGCCTGACGGCAGGTTGGCGTGGGCGTTGGCGAGGTTGTTCTGCGTCATCGCCCAGTTTTGCGGGAAGGCGTCTTCGGTGAGGACGCGTAGGGCGTTTTCGAAGCAGTCGATGGCGCGCCTGAGGTTGGCGTCACGGTCGCCCGACGGCAGGTTACGATAGGCATTGGCGAGGTTGTTCTGCGTCACCGCCCATTGTTGCGGGAAGGCGTCTTCGGTGTAGACGCGTAGGGCGTATTCGTAGCAGTCGATGGCGCGCCTGAGGTTGGCATCGCGGTCGCCCGACGGTAGATCGGCATAGGTAAGGGCGAGGTTGTTCTGCGTCATTGCCCAGTCTTGCGGGAAGGCATCTTCGGTGTAGACGCGTAGGGCGTATTCGTAGCAGTCGATGGCGCGCCTGAGGTTGGCGTCGCGGTCGCCTAGAGATGCTTGCCCGTACTCTGTGCCCCAGTCATTTAGCGCCGCTGCATTTCCCCACTGGCGGTCAGGGTCAACCTGGATCTCTGAGAGGCCGCACGGCTCCCACCAGGTCAGGAGCGCGTAGTGGTCCGCCATGCGTAACTCAGCTCGGGAAGTCTCTACCCGGTCATTCCATTCCCGCTGCGCCGCCGTTGGGTCGAGCTTCCACGCATGGTGCCAGGCTGCGGCCGCGATGCGATCGATGCCGCTGTCCGGTCGAGTGCTCCAATAATTGCGCCACCACTCATGGTTATCTCGCCAACGCGCCGTGTCTTCGGTCTGTTCCAACTCGTTTAGCGCATCGCGCATGCGGGCATGCAGCATCATCCAACCCGATTCTTCCGCTGGACGGACGAAGCTGTACGCGGCCAGCGAGCGCCATGCGAAGTCCTGTTCGACATTCGTTCCGGGTGAAAAACAGGCGCGCGCGGCGCTTTCGTCGAAGCGTATCGTCAGCGCCAGCCGTTTCAGCCATTCCGCATAGGCGCCGTCACCGCCAAGAGAACGCAGAAACCGCGCCGCGAGCGTGCGGGTATCGGCGGCGGTCATGTCGAACGCGGAGGCGTCGATTGTCTCGCCACGTTGATTCAGCGCCCAGCACGTATCGGCGCAAAGGCCGAGACTGAACGCGTGATATCCTATCTCCATCGAGTCCGTGGGCGAGGATTCTGTATCTTCGCAAACCCTCAAAATGGCGTGTTGCAAAGCGGGATCGC
Organism: Alphaproteobacteria bacterium; assembly: GCA_012103325.1. Classification (GTDB taxonomy): domain Bacteria; phylum Pseudomonadota; class Alphaproteobacteria; order UBA8366. Next base: position 1,040,852 of record WLWY01000003.1, on the reverse strand, counting down.
TTATGGTGCAGCGGGTAAGAAAGTCGCGCGCGTCGGTTTCCGAAAGCCCGCCGATCAGATGCTGTTCGAGGACGGCGGTATCGGCGAATGTAGAATCCGGATCGCGGTCCCAGGACAGGCGGTCGCGGCCCGCCAGAACGACGAGCAGCCTTGAGTCCGGGTGGTACAAGTCTCGCAGCCACTGTTGGGCATCGAATAACCGCTCGGCGCTGTCGCGCTGACCTTGGATCGCTTCGACCGTATCGACGAATACGACTGCCCGGCATGCGCGGCCATCGCGGTCCGGCAGGTGTTCGCTCAAATCTGCGAGCAAGCGGCGATGAAGTTGAGGGTAAATTTCCGCGGGAAGCTGATTCTTAAGCCGGACAAAATCTTCCTGTCCGAGCTTGGTCGCGAGCCACGCACCTACACCGCTCTCGTTCAGCCAGTCCCGGACTGGCGCCGTCACCTTGCCGACAAGCCAAGTCACTAGTGACGCGCCGGGTATATCGCTGGCGGCCGCGTCTCCGGCTTCGACCACAAATTCCCACGTGTTGCCGAGGACTCCAGAACCGCGAAAGTTCGGCTCGTCCTGCAGGCCTTCTTTGTACCGCAACCAGGTGTAGGCGAGGTCGAACCGCGGGCAGCGGACCGAGGCTCCCAGTTGGCGACGTATGTCGCCCAGAACGCGCGAGGGATCGGTCCGGTGCGCCTGGCTGCCGAAACGCGGGTCGAGATCGACATAGGCCGTCGGCAATTGATCTGCTTGTTGGCGCAGACGCTTGAGCAGACAGGATTTACCCGCGCCGCCGACGCCATAGAACATGATCAGCGGAGGCGGCTCGCTCTCCGGCGCCTCAAGGGCGTGCCGGAAAATGTCCTGCTCCTTCTCGCGGTTGGTGAAGTGCGCAAGTTCTTCACTCGGCTTGGCGAAGGCGTCGTTGTCGAGCGATCCGAACGTCACAGGATCGACCGCCGCTTTTCTGCGATTCCCAACCAAACTAACTTGCTGCTACAGCGCATGTCCCTGCTCCGGCACGGTCTTTTGCTGATAGTATACATTGAGTTGTGGTCTTGGAGAAACGGCAACCGATACTTCTGGGTTGTCCGTTTTCGGCTCCGGTTCTTCGGTGTCTGTCATCCCCGACAAGCGCCGGAGCCGAGCCGACCCGGAAACCATATCGGGGCTGGGCGTGGCTTCAGCATCGATCCCGGCTGTGCGCCCGACAGTTGCAGTCGTTGGCGACCGATATGGTTGCTGCGCCCTTGGGCGCCCCTAATACGGCTTCGTGCCGATAATCACCGTGCGGTGCAATAACCGCCGCTCCTTGCCGACTTCGTAGTTCGGACGGGCGCGGTGCAGGAGGCAGCGGTTGTCCCACATCGTGTAATCGCCCGGGCGCCATTGGTGGGTATAGGTGAACGGCTCTTGCGTTGTGTGGGCGGTCAGTTCTTCCAGCAGGGCGTCACTTTCGGCCTTCGGGACGCCGTGGATGTGCGATGTGTGGTGGCCGAGATAGATCGTCTTGTCGCCGGTGTCCGGGTGCGTGCGGACCAGTGGATGAACGACCGGCGGGCGCTCGCGTTTCTGTTCTTCGCTGGGCGGTGCGTCGCCGACATTGCGGCGGCTGGCTTCCCAACTGTGCTCGACCTGCAGGTCAGCGATGCGCGCCTTCATCTCGTCCGGCAGCGCCGCGTAGCCCATGCGCGTGTTGGCGAATTGCGTATCGCCGCCATTCGCCGGGACTTCCTTGGCGTGCAGCATCGACATTAGCGAGGGGATCGCGTGATACGACTTGTCGGTGTGCCAGTGGTAATTGCCTTTCGAGACGGTCTTTTCGGTTGGGTTCCCGTCGGCGTCCAGGTTCGTCACCGTGTGCACGATCGGGAAGGGCGTGCCGTCGGGCAATCGCCCGACATGGTGCTCGAGCTCGCCGAAATTCTTGCTGAAGGTGTGCTGCTCGTCCTTGTTGAGGTCTTGGCCGCGGAAGACGAGGATGTGGAACTCCAGAAACGCCCGCATGATCGCCTCTTTGAGGCTCTCGCTGACGGGCTGCTTGAGGTCGACGCCGAAGATCTCCGCGCCGGCGACGTCGCTGATGCGGCGGATGTCAAACGGGTAGGGCGCTGCCGCGCTGGTTTCGGTGCTGTGGGCAACTTGCATCACTTGCTCCTTGTCTTCAGTAGGGCACGGTCCCGATGATGACGGTGCGCTGCAGGACGCGCCGTTCGTCGGCCATGGCGTAGTTGGTGTTGCCGCGGTGCATCAGCGAGCGGTTGTCCCACATGACCAGGTCGCCCGTTCGCCAGGCGTGATCGTAGCGGAACCGCGGCTGCGTCGCGTGATCCATCAGCGTTTTCATCAGGGCGTCGCTTTCGGCGCGCGGCATGCCGTGGAAGAAGTCGATATGGGTGCCGATGTAAAGCGCCCGGGTGCCCGTATCGGGATGGGTACGCACGACAGGATGCGTGACTGGCGGGCGTTCGCGGACCTGGTCCGGCGTCGCGGGTGTCTCGCCGACATTGCGGCGGTTCGCCTCCCAGCTGTGCTCCGCCGTAAGGCCGTCGACCTGGGTCTTCAGGTCCGGTGGCAATGCTTGATAGGCACGCCGCATATTCACGAACAGCGTTTCGCCGCCGCGCGACGGTACTTCGAGCGCGTGCAGCATCGTGATCGCCGACGGTTTGGCGTGATAGGACTTGTCGGTGTGCCAGTGGTTGGGGCCGCGGTTGACCGCTTCCGGCACCAGATTGCCGTCCGGGTCGACATTGGTGATGTTGTTGATGATCGGATAGCGCTTGCCGTTGCGCAATCGCCCGACATGGCTTTCCAGCTCGCCGTAATTCTGCGCGAAGCGGCCTTGCTGTTCCTTGGTGAGCGACTGGTTGCGGAACACGAGCACATGATGGTCGAGCAGCGCCCGATAGATCGTGTCCTTCGTAGCCGCGTCAATCGGCTGGGAGAGATCGGGGCCAGTGATTTCCGCGCCGAGCACGCCGCCGGCCGGCGTAATGTCGAACGGGGCGGTCGTGGAATCGTTTCCGGCTAGCTGCATCCCGGCCTCCTAATACGGCTTCGTGCCGATGATCACCGTGCGGTGCAACACCCGCCGCTCGGTGGCCGCGTCGTAGTTCGGGCTGGCCCGGTGCAACAAGCAGCGGTTGTCCCACATCGTATAGTCGCCTTTGCGCCATTGATGGGTATAGACCAGGTCCGGCTGCGTTGTGTGTTCCAGGAGCTCGGCCAGCAGCGCGTCGCTTTCGTCCTTCGGCAGGCCGTGAATGTGCGACACATGCATCCCCACATAGAGCGTCTTCTCCCCCGTATCCGGATGGGTGCGGACGATGGGGTGCGTGACCGGGGGCCGCGCTTTCTTCTGCTCTTCCGTCGCCGGCGCGGAGTTGGTGTTGCGGCGGCTGGCTTCCCAGCTGTGTTCCGCCTTTAGGTCTGCGATGCGGGATTTCATCTCCGGCGTCAGCGTTTCGTAGCCCATGCGCGTATTGGCGAACAGCGTATCGCCGCCCTCCTCGGGCACTTCGATGGCGTGCAGCATCGTCGTGAGGGACGGGACCTCGTGGTAGGATTTGTCCGTGTGCCAGTAATAATTGCCCTTCGGCATGACTTTCGGTTCCGGTTTCCCGTCGGGGCCCAAATTCGTGACGGTGTGGACGATATGATATTGCTCGCCGCTGGGATGACGGCCGACATGGCTTTCCAGTTCGCCGAAGTTCTCGCTGAAGCGGGCCTGCTCGTCCTTCGTCAACGACTGATCGCGGAAGACCAGAATATGGTGTTCGAGGAACGCCCGCAGGATCGCGTCCTTGGTCGCCGCGTCGATCGGCTGCGACAGGTCGAGCCCGATGATTTCCGCGCCGGCGACCTCGCCAATCCGGTTGATTTCGAACGGGTAGGGGGCTGGCGATACCGGCATGCTGTTGTCCGGGGTCTGGGCGATTTGCATCGGGCTTTCTCCATCACGCGGTTGCGGCAGTTACTGTACAACATCGCGCGCAGACGACAAATTTGTCCGGACCAGGATGCAGAGCGGGCACAGCATGCTATCGTGATCGCCATGTGTCGATCAGGGGAGCCAAGCCGTCTATGGAATTCGCGTTAACCGAGGAACAGCAACTGATTCAGGACTCCGCCAAGCGCATGGTGGAGAAGGATATCGCGCCGGTACTGGCCGCGCATCCTTCGGACAAATCCCTGCCGCGCGAGGCGATGGCGAAGATCTATCCCGTGCTCGCCGCACAGGGAATCACCGCGCCGCGGGTGCCGGCGGATGAGGGCGGCTCCGGTATGAAGATGCTCGATTACGCGCTGGTCTATGAGCAGCTGCCGGCCTGGCTGTCGATCTCGATCATGGGGCATGACGTGACCTTCGCCCGCATTCATGCCGAAGCGACGCCGGAGCAGCGCGCGCGCTTCCTTCCGGGCATGTTGTCGGGGGACAAGATCGGCGGCACCGCCACCTCGGAGCCGAATGCCGGGTCGGACCCGCGCGGCCTCACCACCCGCATGACGGTCGAGGGCGACACCGCCATCGTCAACGGCCGCAAGATTTGGATCACCAACGGGTCGGTCGCCGACGTGCTGGCGGTGACCTGCATCGACGGCGTCGACGAGAAGGGCCGCAATACGCTGAAGCGCATCGTCATCGAACCGGAACATTCCAAGTTCGAAATCCGCGAGATCGAGACCACGGGCCTGCGCCAGGGCCACCTCTCGGAAGCGGTGTTCGAGGATTGCGAGGTGCCCGCCGCCAATATCCTCTCGTCGGGGGGAGACGCGGCGCGCATGCTGACGATCACGTGGAACGGCAACCGTCCGCTGGTCGGGCTGGTCGCGGCGCGGCTGGCGGAGAGGGCCTTCGAGGCCGCGGTTGACTATGCCGGTATCCGCGAGCAGTTCGGCAAGCCGATTGCGGGCCATCAGCTGATCCAGAAGAATCTGGCCGATATCCAGACCGCGATCATGACCAGCCGGCTGCTGTGCTACCGCGCGCTCGACCTGATGGACCAGGGCGCGCGCAACAATGCGGACGCGGCGATGGCCAAGCGCCACGCGACGACGGTCTGCCTGGAGGCGATTTCCAAGGCCATGGCAGTGCATGGCGGCATGGGCATCACGGAGGAGGCGGGGCTCGAGCAGCTCTGGCGCGACGCCCGCATGCTTTCAGTGCCAGACGCCACCGACGAGATCCTGACCCTGATCCAGGGCCGCGAAATCACCGGGATTGCGGCGTTCCGGTGACGTCTCTTGACCTTACGGGAGTAGAGTCGATATTTTCCCGGCAACGCGGCAGGGGATATCGCGCTGAATTTGGGCGTTCCTCTGGTGAATTCCCTGCCAACGAAACACTCCGACAACGTTGACAGGCGGCATGAGGTATCATGCAGTAAGCGCTTGCGACAATGTGGGCATTGGAAAGTAGCGTTTACTGATCTACATAGTTTTTCTGTAATTGGCGAATTCATAGGACGGGCATGAATGTCTGACGACACGATGAGCAATAACGGACCGGGCGATATCGACCCCAAGACGGAGGCGGTCCTGGCCCGCTACCGCTCCTACCTGCAGGACGATGTCGACCCGCGAGAATGGCCCTACGCCTGGCGTACTGAGATCAATCGCGGCGGCTTCCGGGCCGTCGACTTCCTGATGGACGAGATCGTCGATACCGGCAAATGCATCGGCTGCGCGTCGTGCCTGACGATTTGCCCCGCCGACGTGTTCGATTACGCCGACGAGAAGCCGGTCAACGCGCGGCCCGAGGCCTGCGTCTTTTGTGTGCTCTGCGTCGAGGTCTGTCCGGTCCTGCGGCCGGTCGACGACAATGCACGCACCCGCGCCCGTTTCCGCGCCCCGGCGAAGGACGATGGCTACGGCTTTTACAGCTACGGCGTCTACGCTCGTGCCACCGACCCAGAGCTGGTGACGCGCGGCCAGGATGGCGGCATGACGTCGGCGCTGTTGATCCACGGGCTGGAGACGGGCCGTCTCGGCGGCGCGGTGCTCGGCGACGTCTTTCCCGACGCCAAGCAGATCGGCCGCCACAGGCTGGCGATGAACCGCCAGGACGTCCTCGAATGTGCCGCATCGCGCTATACCTACTCGCCGAATACGCTGGCGCTGCAGGAAGCCATGCGCCAGGACGTGAAGCCCCTCGCGGTGGTCGGCGTGCCCTGTCAGATCGACGGGGTTTGGCTGCAGCAGACATCCAGCATTCAGCTTGAAATGAGCCAATGGTACAAAGAGAACATCGCGCTGACGGTTGGCCTCTTCTGCTCGGAGAGCTTCACCCACGAAAGCATCGAGAGACTGGCGGAAATCGTTGAAGTCGAGCCGCACCGCATCGACAACATCAACATCAAGGGCAAGGTCGTGGTCCGGCTCGACGATGGCGAGGTTCTCACCACATCGCTCAGAAAGTATCGCGAGTGGGCCCGTCCGGCCTGCCTCTACTGCCTCGACTATGGGGCGGAGAACGCCGATATCGGCGCGGGTGGCATCGGTATGGACGACTGGACCATGACCGTGATCCGCACGGATGCGGGTCACGAGGCGTTCCAGGCGGCGATCGACGACGGCAAGATCGAGACGCGGCCCCTGGAAGACGAACCGAAGGGCGAGTTCCTGGCCAACAAGCTATCCATGGACAAGCGCAAGAACCGGCCCTTGCCGGCGCAGATGCCGACCTATCAGGAGCGTCTGGCGCTGGATTACCTCGATCCCAAGACCTTCTATACGAAGGGGCCTGGTGCACCGGCTGTAGAAGCAGCGCCGGAAGGGGACAAGAAATGAACGTAACCACCAAACCGAACGCGGGCGACGCTGCAGCAACGCCAAAGCGTCAGCTATCCGATATCAGCGTCATGGTCGCGGGGCAGGGCGGTGATGGCTCGCTGACGATTGCCTCGCTGCTGTCGGCGCAGTTCGCATCAAGGGGACTTCATCTCTATTCGACCAGCAACATCGCGTCCCGCATCAAGGGCGGGCACGCCGCCGCTTTTCTGCGGGCCTCGGTCGTGCCGACGGGATGCATGGGCGATCACATCGACCTGCTTGTCGCCTTCGATGACGAGGCGGTGGAGATGGCGGCGCCGAACATGGCGCCGGATGGCATCGTCGTCTTCGATGCCTCGAAGGGCGCGCCGCCGGAAGGCATTCTTGCCGATACCATCCAGGTCTTTGCCGTGCCGTTTGGCCGTCTCGCCGTTCGGGATCTGGGTCGTGATTTGCTCAAGAACTGCCTCGGTTTTGGTATCGTGTCCCGCATCCTGGGCATCGTTGACGATGCGGCGGAAAGCAGTCTTCGCCAGCGCTTCAAGCGCCTGCCTGCGGCCGTGGTCGAAACCAATGTCGAGGCCTTCCGGATCGGTCTGTCGCACGCCGATGAAATCGGGCTTGGCGAAGGTACGAGCCCCTGGACGGTCGATGAAGCCGAGCGTGAAGAGCATCTGATGATCGCCGGCAACGAAGCCTTGTCCTTTGGCTTCCTGGCTGCCGGTGGCCGGTTCTATGCGGGTTATCCGATTACGCCGGCGAGTGAAATTCTCGGCTGGCTGCAACGGCATTTGCCGAAATATGGCGGTATGGCCATTCAGGCGGAAGACGAGCTGTCCGCGATCAATATGGCGACCGGCGCGGCGCTGACCGGAACGCGTTCCATGGCGGCTTCGTCCGGGCCCGGCTTCGTCCTGATGCAGGAAGGTGTCAGTCAATTGGGATCGGCGGAAATTCCGCTGGTCGTCGTCGATTGCCAGCGCGCTGGCCCGTCTACTGGCATGCCGACGAAGGTCGAGCAGAGCGATATCGGCACCATGATCAATGGCGGCCACGGCGATTATCCCAAGGTTGTCCTGTCACCGGCCAATCAGGGCGACAGTTTCGTGATCGGCGCCTTTGCAACCAATCTGGCGCAACGTATTCAGGGGCCGGTAATCATCGCGATGGACCGTGCCATGTCGCAGGATTCGACAACCGTCAAACCCTTCGATCTGGAAGGCATCACCGTCGATAACGCCAAGCGTCTTACGCGCGAAGAAGTCCTGAAACTGGAAGAATACAAGCGCTACAAAATTACCGACGATGGCGTGTCCCCATGGGCCGTGCCGGGTACGCCGGGCGGCCAGAACCTGGTGACGGGCAACGAGCGTAACGAATGGGGCCTCGTTTCCGCGGAGCCGAAGAACCGCAACAAGATGATCGACAAGCGGGCCCGTAAGATCGAGACGGTGCGCGACGACCTGCCCAAAGGCTGTCGTTGGGGCGATGCAAAAGCGCCCATCGGACTGCTGGGCTTTGGCTCTGCGGGTCCGATCATTGAACGCGCAGCTATCCGGTTGGCGGAGGCCGGGACGGATGTCCAGGTTCTCCGGCCCCGCACGATCTGGCCGGTTCTCGACGAAACGATCGACTTTATCCGCCAGTGCGAACGGGTCTATGTCATCGAATACAACGAAGCGGGACAGCTTGCACACACGGTTAGCGGTGCCGGAGCACCGAAGGAAAAGATGGTAAGTCTTCGTAAATATGACGGCACGCCTTTCCGGGCCGTCGATATCGCCAATACTGTCCTCGAGAAGGAGGCTGCGGAATGACCAAGACCTATACACCTGCCGAACCGATCTGGTGTGCCGGTTGTGGCGATTTCGGTGTGCAAGGCGCGCTTGAACGGTCCCTGATCGACCTTAACATTGCCAAGCACGACGTGATGATCCTGGCCGGCATCGGCTGTTCTGGTACGTTGCAGAACAATGTCGGGACGTACGGCTATCACGCGCTGCATGGCCGCGTTCTTCCTGCGGCGACGGGCGTTGCTTTCGCCAATCCAGACCTGACGGTTATCGCCGTCGGTGGGGATGGCGATGGATTTGCAATCGGCGCCGGACACTTCGTCCATAGTGTCAAGCGGAACCCCAATCTCGTTTATATCGTCATGAACAACAGCGTCTACGGCCTGACCAAAGGCCAAGACTCGCCGACGATGGATTCCAGCGCTGCCGAGGGTTTGGATTCGACGCGCTTGGCGCTGTCGATTCCGGGTGCGAGCTTCATCGCCCGCGGTTTTTCCCGCTGGTCGGCGCAGCTGCATGAGCTCACCGTTGCCGCACTGGAGCATACCAGAGCGGGACGCGGCTTCGCCTTCCTGGAAGTGCTGTCGCCTTGCGTCACCTACAACGACACGTATGCAAGTTGGGAATCGATGCTGGACAATCTCGACGAGGACCCGGATTACGATCCGACCGATTTGTCGATGGCGTTCTCGCGCGGTGTGGCCCTGGATGCCGAAGGCCGTATGCCGGCGGGAGTCATTTATCGCAACGATGGCGCGGTTGGCAAAGAAGCGCCACCGTCGATGGCGGGTCAGGATTTGAACCCGGCGCAGCATCTCGATGCGTATCGCGGCATCATGAACTCTTACGCGGTTTGAAACTGGCTTGAGTGAGTGACGTGTTATCGATGTTTCGCGCTTCACCAGCTTGTCTTAACGTCACGCTCAAGTTCGATCCTACCAGATTCACACGGTTCCGGACCATGTCACGGAAGCGCGTCAGCACCCCCTCCCTAACCCTGAACGGTCATCAAAGCCGTTCAGCCCCTCGAGGGGGAGGGGATAATTTAAACAGATCAACAGGTTATTCTCCTGCCCCTCAAGGGGGGAGGACTAAGGTGGGGGTGGACGGCGGTGACATTCAGTCTTTTCGCGATAGTCCCTGTGCAGTGGAAGCGCGCCCGTTGTGAGCACACGGCGACTCACCCTTAGTACGATTGACGGCGTTCCCTTGGTGCGGCCGGGGGATGACGTGACGGCTATCTTGCTGGATGCACTGAAGGTGTCCGGCGACGCGCTGGCCGATGGCGACATACTGGTCGTTGCCCAGAAGATCTTTTCCAAGGCGCAGGACCGTTACGCGAAACTCTCCGACGTCGTTCCGTCGCCGCGCGCGCAGAAACTGGGCTTGGAGATCGACAAGGATCCACGGATCGTCGAGTTGATCCTGTCGGAGGCAAATGAGATCGTGCGCTATCGGCCGGGCGTGTTGATTGTCGAGCATAAGCTCGGCTTCGTGATGGCCAACGCCGGTATCGACGCTTCCAACGTCGCCGAGGACGGCGATGAAGATGATCGCGTCCTGCTGCTGCCGATAAACCCGGATGGAGACTGCGCACGGATGCGCGCTGAAATCCGGGAGCGCGCCGGTGTCGATGTAGCGGTCATTATGAATGACAGTGTCGGGCGCGCCTGGCGGAGCGGCACCGTCGGCATTGCGATCGGCGTCGCCGGTTTGCCGGCAATTCTCGATTTGCGCGGCGAACACGACATGTTCGGCCGGCCCCTGAAGACATCCATTGTCGGTATCGCCGACGAAATCGCGGCGGCGGCGTCGGTGCTGCAAGGACAGGCGGACGAGGGCGCGCCGGCTGTCGTGATCCGCGGCTATGCGGTTGAAGGGGAACCGACCACGGCGCAGGCGCTGGTCCGCGACAAGAGCGAGGATCTGTTCCGGTGATCGAATGCGTTGCGCTGTCGGGCGGGGTCGGCGGGGCCAAATTGGCGCTCGGACTGTCGAAGGCGATGGACCCGGCGTCGCTGCTGATCGTTGCCAATACCGGCGACGACTTCGATCATCTGGGCCTGCGCATCTGTCCCGATATCGACACGGTGAGCTACACCTTGGGCGATCTGGCCAACCCGGAACTCGGCTGGGGGCGTCGCGACGAAAGCTGGTCCTTTATGGAAACGCTGAAGACGCTCGGCGGCGAGGCGTGGTTCAATCTGGGCGACCGGGACCTGGCCTTGCATGTCGAGCGCACGCGGCGGCTCCAGGCAGGCAACACTTTGAGCGTGGTAACAACGGACATGGCGGCGCGCTTTGGTATCGCGTCGACCATCGTCCCGATGAGCGACGATGACGTGCGGACGATTGTCGATACCCCTGGGGGACCCCTGGCGTTCCAGCATTATTTCGTGCGCGAGCGGTGCGAGCCGAAGGTCACCGGGTTCCGCTTTGCGGGCGCGTCCGATGCGCGTCCCAGTCCGGCGTTTCGGGGCGCCTTTGAGGGCAGGGACCCGGCGATGGTGATTATCTGCCCCTCCAACCCTTTTATCAGTATCGATCCGATCCTCGCGGTTTCGGGCGTGCGCCGCATGTTGGAAGCAAGCCGTGCACCGGTCATCGCGATATCCCCGATTGTTGGCGGCAAGGCGATCAAGGGACCGACCGCCAAGATGATGGATGAGCTGGGGATGCCCGCGACGGCGCTGGAAGTGGCGAAGCATTATACGGGGTTGATTGACGGCTTCGTCCTCGATGAGGCGGACCGCGAAGTGGCCGGTGCCGTACGGGATTTGGGGCTCGGTGTACTTGTGACGAATACTGTGATGAAATCTTTGGATGATCGTGTATCGTTGGCGCGCGAGGTCATCGCGTTTTCCCAGCAGGTGAGTGAAAAGTAAGAGAAACATGTGGGCCGTACTGCCAGCCAAGAACTTCAATGACGCCAAGCAACGGCTTGGCGGCGTGCTCGACGCCGAGGAGCGGCGCGGGCTGTTTCGTACGATGTACGAAGACGTTTTGACATCGCTGTGCGCCGTATCCGCACTCGAAGGCGTGCTTGTCGTAACGCGGGACGAAACTGCCGCCGCGCTGGCCAGGCAGCATGGCGCGGAAGTTCTCATCGAAGCGGAAAATCTCGGTCAGACGGCAGCGGTTGAAGCGGCCACGGCATGGCTGGCGGGGCAGGGCGCAGAGGGGATGCTGGCGGTGCCCGGCGATGTTCCGCTTGTGCCGGTGGAAGAGATAGAAGCCGTATTGGCGGCGCATGAAACCAGCCGCGGCATGACCATCGTGCCGGCGCGGGATGAGCGCGGATCGAATTGCATCGCCTGTTCGCCACCGGACCTGATTTCCTTTCATTTCGGCAATGACAGCTTCCAGCCTCATCTCCAAGCGGCAAGAGAAGCAGGCGTTGAGCCGAAAGTTCTCCGGTTGCCCGGGATCGGGCTCGATATCGACCGGCCGGACGATTTGGCAGCGTTGATCGCGGAAGCGGGCGAAAGCCGTGCGCAGAGCTGGCTGCGCGAGAATGGGATTGCAGAACGGATCGCGGTTACGGCATGACGGAAACACTCAATCATAATGCCGCCCTGGCGTTGGCTGACGAGGCGGACTACCGGACTTTGATGGCGCGCGCAGCGGCGTTGCGCGACCAAGGGCATGGCAAGACGTTCACCTATTCCCGCAAGGTCTTTATTCCGCTGACCCAGCTGTGCCGCGATGTGTGCCATTACTGCACCTTTGCCCATCCGCCGCGGAAGGGGCAGCGCGCCTTCATGACCCGAGAAGAAGTCCTGGACGTCGCCCGCGCGGGGGCTAGGGCAGGCTGCAAGGAAGCGCTGTTCACGCTCGGCGACAAGCCGGAGTTGCGCTATCGCGTCGCCCGCGAGGAACTGGAAGAACTCGGGCACGAAACGACGATTTCCTACCTGACGGAAATGGCAGCTCTGGTGTTCAAGGAAACCGGATTGCTGCCGCATATCAATGCCGGCGTCATGACGGAGGCGGAGATTGCCGCCTTGCGCGAGGTTTCAGTGAGCCAGGGCTTGATGCTGGAATCCCTATCGCCGCGGCTGCTGGAAAAGGGCGGACCGCATTTCGGCTCGCCGGACAAGAACCCCGATGTCCGGTTGGAGACGATGCGCGCCGCGGGACGGCTTGCCGTACCGTTCACCACTGGCATCCTGATCGGGATCGGCGAGACGCGGCGCGAGCGGATCGAGTCGCTGCTGGCGATCCGTGACCTGCATGACGAGTTCGGCCATATCCAGGAAATCATCGTCCAGAATTTCCGCGCCAAGGCGGACACCAAGATGGCCGATGCGCCGGAGCCCTCGACCGAGGAACTCTTGTGGACGATCGCCGTCGCGCGGCTGATCTTCGGCCCCGAAATGACGATCCAGGCGCCGCCGAACCTCAGCCCCGGTGCGCTGCAGGAACTGGTCACGGCGGGACTAGACGATTGGGGTGGCGTGTCGCCGGTAACGCCGGACCACGTCAACCCGGAAGCGCCGTGGCCGCATCTCGACGCACTGGCGAAAGAAACCGCCGCGTGCGGCAAGACGTTGATCGAGCGGCTGGCGATTTACCCGGCCTACGCGCTCGACGGCGACCGCTGGCTCTCCAAACCGTTCCGTACCTCGGTGCTGCGCAGCGTCGATGCCGACGGGTTCCCGCGCACCGATGGCTGGATGACCGGCACGCCGTCTGCACCACCGGCGCTGGCCGCCGGACCGTCGGCACCGATCAGCGATGATCTCAACGTGATCCTGGACAAGGCACAGGCGGGTGGCGATCTGAGCGAAAGCAACGTGGTCCGCCTGTTCAAGGCGCGCGGCACGGAAGTCGCGGCGATCTGCAACGCCGCCGACGCGCTGCGCCGTCAGGTCAATGGCGACACGGTCACCTATGTCGTGACGCGCAACATCAACTACACCAATGTCTGCTACTTCAAATGCCAATTCTGCGCCTTCTCCAAGGGCAAGCTGAGCGAGAACCTGCGCGGCAGGCCGTACGATCTCGACATCGATGAGATTACCCGGCGCGCGGCCGAGGCGTGGGAACGCGGCGCGGTCGAAGTCTGCATGCAGGGCGGCATTCATCCCGAATATACCGGCGAGACCTATCTGGAGATCTGCCGTGCCGTAAAGGCGGTCACGCCGGACATGCATGTGCATGCCTTCTCGCCGCTGGAGGTTTGGCAGGGCGCCCAGACGCTTGGTATCAGTCTCGACGACTATCTTGGCCGGCTGCGCGACGAAGGCCTTGGCTCGTTGCCCGGTACGGCGGCGGAAGTCCTCGACGATGAAGTCCGCGCGATCCTCTGCCCCGACAAGGTGAACACGGCGCAATGGCTCGAAGTCATGGAAGCGGCACACAAGGCAGGGCTGCGCACGACCGCGACGATTATGTATGGCCATGTCGACCAGCCGGAACATTGGGCGCGCCATTTGCTGCGCCTGCGCACCTTGCAGAAAAAGACCGGCGGCTTCACCGAGTTCGTGCCGTTGCCCTTCGTCGCGGAAGAAGCGCCGCTTTATCTCAAAGGCAAGGCCCGGCGCGGTCCGACTTTCCGCGAGGCGGTGCTCATGCATGCCGTGGCACGGCTCGCGCTGCATCCGCATATTCCCAATATTCAGACCTCTTGGGTGAAGATGGGCCCCGAGGGCGTGAAGGCATGCCTCAATGCCGGCGTGAACGATCTCGGCGGGACTCTGATGAACGAAACCATCACCCGCGCCGCGGGCGCTGCGTTCGGACAGGAAATGCCGCCCGAGGCGATGGAAGAGATGATTCGCGCCATCGGCCGCACGCCGAAACAGCGCACGACTCTCTATGCCGAGGCGCCTACAGGGCAAACGGACGCGTCGTTTGGTGCTGACGAACTCGGCGAGGTCGTCAACACCCCGGCCCGCAAATATGAACGCGCGGCAGGAAGTGAACCCCGCGTCCTGCTGCGCCCCGGTCTCGACGCCGCGGATTGAGCGCATTCATCGCAAATTTTTCCCTCATTTCAACCCTCTCCCTGGGGCTGAACGGTTTTGATGACCGTTCAGGGAGGCCCCCGCGTAGCGGGAGGGTGAGGGGACAGGCAGCACTCGATTGACAAACTAAATTCGCCTCACGACCTATCTGTTTATGATCCATTTCCGCCCTCTATCGCCGGATGACTTCCCGATGCTGCAGGACTGGCTGCAACGTCCTCACATTCGAGAATGGTGGGACGATGGCGACGACACACTCGATAAGGTCGCCGCGCATTATTCCCGGAGCCCGGAGGAGACGAAGCGGTTCTTAGCCGTGGTCGATGGCGTGGACGCGGGTTATTTCCAATATTCCCGGCTTGGCCCGACGGAAATCGGTGTTGATCAGTTTCTCGCGGACGGTGGTGCCTTATCTCAGGGGCTCGGGGCACGGTGTCTCACGGAATTCGTCACGCTGATCGATGGGCGCGAGGCTCCGGACACGATCTCCCTCGACCCGCATCAGTCCAACCGACGCGCCATCCGCTGCTACGAGAAATGCGGTTTCGTTCATGACCCCGCGCAATCGGACGCAGATATCTATTTCATGCTAAAAGTGCGCGAGGAGGCAATATGACCAACACCATAGATTACAGCGCACTCCCATACCCCGTTCGCGGCGATCTCGCCGCCGCGCACCGGCGAGGATGGGAACGGCTGGCAGCGGCAGGAACCTGGTGGGATGGGGCGACGCGGATTGCCATCGCGGCGGAAGCACGCAGAGCCCGGACCTGTGATTTTTGTGCGAAACGGCGCGACGCGTTGTCGCCCTACGCGGTGCAGGGAGAACACGATACCACGAACAGTCTGCCGATTGCGCTGATCGAAGTCATCCACCGGGTCGCAACGGATCAGAGCCGCCTGACCCGCGCTTTCTATGATACCGCACTCGAAAGCGGGATATCGGACGGCGAATATGTCGAGACGATCGGCGTCATCGCCACGGTCTTCGCCGTCGATGGCTTCACCCGCGCGATAGGCCTGCCGGATTTTGCGCTGCCCGATCCGCAGCCCGGCAACCCGAGCCGTCATCGGCCAGTTGGCGCCAAGACCGATCACGCCTGGGTCCCGCGGGTCGCGCCGGAAGACGTCACCGATGCCGACGCAGGGCTCTATGACGGGCTCGGCGGCGCGAACATCCACCGTGCGCTCAGCCTGGTCCCGGCAGAGGTGATGGGCTTTTTCGATATCGACACCGCACAGTATCTACCCGACGCGGCGCTGCGCGACTTCAGTACCGAATACCGCGATCTGACCCACGCGCAGATCGAATTCCTGGCGGCGCGGGTGTCCGCCATCAACCAGTGCGTCTATTGAACCACCAGCCATGCCGTGCTGCTCCGTGCGAGCGGCCAACACACTGGAGACGATTACGACCTGGCGAACATCCACGGTTCGGAGGATGCTCGCATCCCTCATGCGGCAGTGCTGATCGCCTTCGCTGACGCGTTCTATAGCGAACATACCGGAGCGTTGGACGGCGCGCGCGAAACGTTGCGGGCAGCCATCGGCGACGCGGCTCTGGTTGACGCGGCCGGGATCGTCGGGATTTTCGACGCCGTCGTCCGGATCGCCGATTCCACCGGCACGCCGCTCGAAGACTACAAGGCGGAAATTTCCGAGGATCTGCGCGAAGAACTCGGTATCAACGATTTCCCTTCGGCGCGAGATGTCTGACTACCGTAGCGCGCGGTAGACCGCGTCCGCCGCGTCGAGGAAGCGGTCGTCCTGGCCGAGATGCCCGATCACCTGCAGTCCGATCGGCAGGCCTTGCGGGCCGGTGAACAGCGGCAGGTTGATCGCTGGGCCGTATAGCCCCGTCCAAATCCGGTTGAAGGGCGGCTCGCCGATGGTCGTCAGGTCGGCGGGGGCTTCGCCGGGGGCGCTCGGCGTGATCAGCACGTCCCAGTCTTGCAAGGCCGCGGCGTAGCGCTTGCGATAGTCGCCCAGCGCGGCGAGCCCGGACTGATAGGCCGCCGCGGTGACTTTCAGGCCGTTCGGCACGCGGTTGCCGCGCAAGTTCTCGCTCAGCAGTTCGGGATAATTGATCCACTCATAGGACAGGGTCCGCGAATACTCATAGCCGGACACCGCGTCGAACCCTTCCATCGCGGCCTCGAACCCATCGGGCAGGTCGAAATCCGTCACTGTCGCCCCGGCGGCGGATAAATCCCGCGCGGCACCCTCGAGACAGGCCTGCGTCGGCGCGTCGGCCAGGTGCCAGTTCGGCGTGCGGCAGAGGCCAATGCGCAGATCGCCAATCGCCGGTGGTTGGATCGGCCGGTAGGGCGCACCGGTCAGCACCGCGCGCAGCAGCGCCTGGTCGTCCATCGTCCGGCTCATCATGCCCAGCGTATCGACGCTGCGGGTATTGTCGTGCACGCCCAGCGGGTTGTAGTCGCCGTAGCTTGGCTTGTAGCCGATGCAGCCGCAGAACGCGCCGGGCCGCACGATGGACCCGCCGGTCTGCGTCCCGAAGGCGACCGGCACCATGAAATCCGCCACCGCCGCCGCCGAGCCACTCGACGAGCCGGCCGGAGAATGCGCCGGGTTGTGCGGGTTCTTCGTCTTGCCCGCATGCTGCGACGCGAATTCCGAGGTCACCGTCTTGCCGAGCGTCAGCCCGCCGGCACCCCGGACCAGGGTCACACAGGGCGCGTCCGTACAGGGTTGGTTGTTCGCGTGGATCGGCGAGCCGTGCCGCGTTGGCATGTCCTTGGTGTCGATAATGTCCTTCACGCCGAGCGGCACGCCATGGATCAGACCCTTCGACGGCAGGGCGTCGATGGCGCGCGCATCCGCCAGCGCCTTGTCCGGATCGAGATACTCCCACGCATCGACGGCCGGCTCGCGTTCGGCGATGCGGTCGAGCAGGGCGCGCGTCACCGCCTCGCAGGAAGTTTCGCCAGCGTCGATCTTGGCCGCGATGTCTTTTGCGGAGAGGTGCGTCAGATCCATGGGGTTTTCCTGCTAGTGATTAACCAAACTATTACCCCAACACACCCCGCCGTCATCCTCGGCTTGATCGAGGATCCATGCGACGGTGGGGTTTTACGGTCAGGGCTGGATCCTCGATCAAGCCGAGGATGACGGTAAAGCGATGGGGCGGAGCCCCGTCCTCCGACCCCTCCCTCAATCCCCGAAGAACACCCCGTCCTTGAAGATCACCGGCACCTGTTTGTTCTCCTTGGAGTCGCCGACCAGCGGCTTGCCGTCGCGGCCGAGGCGGTCGATCTTGTCCTGCTTCTGGAAGTTCGGCGTGCCGACCCGCAGCATGACGAGGCATTCGTCCGTGCTGGTCGCGTTGAACCGGTACAGCATGCCCTTGGGCATCATGAAGCCCTGGTTGGCGGCAACGTCCTGCGTCTCGCCGTCCGGGCCGTAGAACCGCGCGCTGCCCTGTAGGATGACGAAGACGTGGTCTTCGGTCGGATGGGCGTGCAGCTCGTTCTCGCCGCCGGACGCATAGACCTTGAGCCGCACCGACATATCTTCTGTCGCCGCCAGCACCGTATCGGTGCGCCCCTGTTCCAGCATCTGCGCCTTCATACTGAACAGGGTGGGCTTCGAGGTCTCGGTTGCCGCGATCTGGTCGTCGAAGATCGATTGCGAGCTGAGCGAGGGTTTCGGCATCAGGGCGGTGTCGTCCATGGGATATCTCCGTGGCGAAATGGAATGGCGATCCTGCTCCTATAATGCGCGGGCAGACGCGCGCGATCAAATCGGCGGCAGTACGCGGCGACACCGGCCGCGAAAACCGGACCGCCGCCGGCCGGGACGGAAGCAATCGAAACAATTTTCTCGAAACCGGAAACGCGTCTGAAACATCGGGCTTCTATGACGGGCCGGTCAAAACCGCCACTGCGCCGCATCGGCGCATCAAGGCGGTACGACATCAGGATATGGAAGGAGTACATTATGAGTCAGTGTGTCGTTGCAGAAGGCGAAGAGATCTTCGCGGCGCAAAAGGCCTATCGGAAACAGGTAAAATTCGGCAACCCGCCGCGGTCCGCGCTCGTCGCCGCCACGATCGTCTATCTCCAGCGCAACCCGTCGGTCCCCGTGATCGAAGCCCGCAACCGCGTCGCAAGGGCCGTCGGCATCCGGAGCGGCTGACGACGGGGCGGCGGTCCGAAACGCTTGGAAATCCCGGGCCGCGATTTTACCCTGGTGCCAAACCGACCTATCGGGAGGGCACCATGCTGACAGCGGACGAAATCGCGCGCTACGAGGAGGACGGGTACGTCATTCCACAGGCGTTCCGGGTCGACCCCGAAACGCTGGCGGCATTGCGCGAGGCACTGGACGCGGTGCTCGCGGGGAATCCCGACATCATGCCGGACCGGATGATCAACCCGCATCTCCATGGCGGGCCGCCCTACGGCGTGAAGGGGCATGCGGCGTTCGACGCCATCGCGCGCGACTCCGCGGTCCTCGACATGGTGGCAGCGGTGATCGGGCCGGACGTGATCCTGTGGCTGAGCCATCTGTTCTGCAAGCTGCCGGACACGCCCCGCGCCGTACCGTGGCATCAGGACGGCCAGTACTGGCCGATTCGGCCCTGGGCGACCTGCACGGTGTGGCTGGCGCTGGACAAGGTCGACCGCGAGAACGGCGCGATGCGGGTCGTGCCCGGCTCGCACCGGCGGCGGGATTGGGCGCATCACGCCGACGCCAGCCCGGACCTCACCCTCAATCAGGTGATCGGCGACGATCAACTGGCGGAACAAGACACCCGCTATATCGAACTGGAGCCGGGGCAGGCCTCGCTGCACGATGTGGGCATCGTGCACGGCTCGGCCGCCAACCGCTCCGGCCGCAGGCGGGCCGGTCTCGCCCTGCGCTACATGCCCGCGACGTCAGGCCTGCACCGTGACGACGTGCTGCCGCTCGCCAAGTTCGACTGGACCACGCTACCGATCGAGCTGGTGCGCGGCGAGAACCGCAACGCAGTCAATAACTTTGCGGTGGGTCATACTAAGAATTGAGACGTTGGCAAACGTAATCGCTTCCCATCGTTTCGAACCTGTGATACCTGATCCGCGCCGTTGGGCCCCGGTGGGCTCAGTTTGGCGACCTTACGCCACACACAATTGGAGGTGTATCATGCCTAAGCACCGCAAAGACGACCCCGCGCCGTCCTTTTGAGGTCACGCGCAAGCGTCGAAACTCCTATCCGTCCGAAACGAAGGTCAAACGCGGTGAACGCTATGTTCACGGCGACGTCGAGCTTGTCGAAAAGCTAGGCCGCGAGGATCTCTGCCCCTGTGGCTCGGGACGGAGATTTCAAACGTTGTTGTCTGAAAACGAAGCGCTATGACGGTGTCGAACGACAGCATTACTTTCAGGGAATGATCGTCTTGGCCGGGGGTGGAGACGGTCATTTCGAAGGTTGACGCGAGAATTCAGAGTCAGGTCTTGCGATCCGACAAAAATTGCTGATGGCGTCGCTGTTCGTGAGCAAAATGTTGCATTGCAAGACCTGACCCCGAATATTGCAAACATCTTCTTCGTCTTCCAACTCTTTGCCGCCTGCTCCGCGTCATAGGCGTTAATCGACACTTGCATGTTGAGCTAAAGTTGCGCCGATGTGTTCAGCGCCTTGGATAGGAGGATCGCATGCTTGGAGTTACAGGCGCGTGTCCGTTGATAAGCCTGCTGAGTCGCCTTTGCGAGACCTTGATTGCGTCCGCTAATTCGCTGATTTTGACACCGCGCTGTTTAAGAAATTCCTCTTGCAGAATGGTCCCAGGCGTAGTGGGACGGCGCTCGTATTTTAGTCCAACCATGTTATCCTTTATGGCAATAACGGTAGACACCAAACTACCAAATTGTCGTTTTGGTGTCTTCTTTGCCAGTTTGGTAATGCGGCTGCGACTTATCCTCCACTTCGCGCCGTAATCCCAACCCCCGGCGTAGGCCGCTCGTAAAGCACATCGCGCCGGAACCGAAACAGTTCCGCCGGCCGGCCGGGGCTGCGCCGGTCCTGCTGGCCCGTCGGTTCGACGAGCCGGTTGTTCACCACCAGCCGCCGGAAGTTCTGTTTGTGCAGGCTGACGCCGGCGAGGCTTTCGGCGACTTGTTGTAGCTGCAGCAGGGTGAAGGCCTTGGGCAGGAGTTCGAAGACCACGGGGCGGTATTGCAGTTTGCCGCGGATGCGCCCCAGCGCTGTGGCCATCATGCGGCGGTGGTCTAGGGCGGCGAGGCGGCCGGTGGCGGTGCGGGCGGTTTCGCACAGGTTGGTGTCGTCGGCGGGCTTGCCGTTATGGGTGCCGCGGTCGCGGTCGGCTTCCTGGACCAGCCCGGCCTCGTACAGCACCTCGTAGCGCTCCAGCACGCGTTCCATGTCCCAATGCGCGTTGTCGGCGGCAAAGGTTATAGAGAGGCGCTCTCGGCGCGCCCGGCCCTCGGCAGCGTCATCGGCGTCGCCGGCCCAATGGTGAAGCGCCGGCAGGATCACTTGATCGATGATCTTCGGCCGCCCCTTGCGCCAGTCCTCCCATGGCAGGAAGTCGTAGGCATCGCGCCATTCCGCGTCGCCCGAGAGTTGCGCCTGGCGGACCAGCGCCAGATAGCCGACCGAGATGACCCGCGGTCCGCCGGCCAGCTCGCGCGGGTCGCGGAAGCGGTCGCCGAAGGTGTAGAGCTGCTCGACATAACCGATCGGCAGCCCGGCCTGCTCGTCGACCCAGCCGCGCAGAGCGATCTCCAAGGTGCGGTGATGCTCCGGTTCGAACGGGCCGAAAGGCAGGGCGGGGCCGTCATGGTCCGGTGGTTGGCTGTGATGCTCCAGCACGAGGAAGCGCGGGACCTCGTCGGTGACGGCGAGGATGACCGCGTTGAGCACGAGCAGGGTGGCGGCGGGGGCGGTCATGCGCGGGGTGGGGTGGTCATTAGCCTTGGGACATCGCCGTCCACCCCCACCCTAGCCCTCCCCCCTCAAGGGGGAGGGGAAAATGGGCCGGAAGGAGAAACTGTCGGCGCGTCACCACGAAAGAACATCCCCTCCCCCTTAGAGGGGGGAGGGCTAGGGAGGGGGTGGACGGCGGTTTGAGTGGAAAGTCCTTCATCTCGTGCCGGTGACCACCCTCAACCGCCCGCCGTCGCCAGCGCCTGGTCGAGGTCGGCGATGATGTCGGCGACGCTTTCGATGCCGATCGACAGACGCACGACTTCCGCGCCCGCACCGGCGGCCGTCAATTGCTCCTCAGTCAATTGCCGGTGCGTCGTTGAAGCGGGGTGGATGATCAGCGATCGGCTGTCGCCGATGTTGGCGAGGTGGCTGAACAGCTCGACCGCCTCGACCATTTTGACGCCCGCGTCGTAGCCGCCTTTCAGGCCGACGGTCATCACCGCGCCGGCACCCCGGGGCAGGTAGCGCTGCGCCAGCCCGTGATACTTGTCGGTTTCCAGCCCCGCATAGCTGACCCAGTCCACCGACTTATGCAGCGAGAGATGCTCCGCCACGGCCTGCGCATTGGCGCAGTGCCGGTCCATGCGCAGCGGCAGGGTTTCGATACCGAGCAGGGTCAGGAAGGCGTTCATCGGGGCCTGCGAGGCGCCCAGATCGCGCAGCCCGATGGCGTGGCCGTAGATCGTGTAGCTGAGTTCGCCGAACGTCTCCGCGAAGGTCAGGTCGTGATATTCCGGCGCCGGTTTCGACAGGCTGGGGAACTTGTCGTTCTGCATCCAGTTGAATTTGCCGGAATCGACGACGACGCCACCAATCGCCGTGCCGTTGCCGCTGAGGAACTTGGTCGTCGAATGCACGACGATGTCCGCGCCATGGTCGAACGGGCGGCACAGATAGGGCGTTGCCATCGTGTTGTCGACGATCAACGGGATGCCGGCCTCATGCGCGATGTCCGCGATGGCGGCGATGTCCATGACGACGCCGCCCGGATTGGCGAGACTCTCGATGAAGATCGCGCGGGTCCGGTCGGTAATCGCGCGGCGGAAATTCTCGGTGTCTTCCGTTTCAACGAATTTCGCACCCCAGCCGAACTTCTTGTAGCTGTGGCCCATCTGGTTGATCGAGCCGCCATACAGCTTGTTGGCCGCAATGATCTCGTCGCCCGGCTGCATCAGCGGAAACAGGGCCAGGATCTGCGCCGCATGGCCGGACGCGGTCGCGGTGCTGCCGACGCCGCCTTCCAGCGCCGCGCAGCGTTCCTCCAGCACCGACACGGTCGGGTTGGTCAGGCGCGAATAGATGAAGCCCGGGACCTGCAGGTTGAACAGCGATGCCGCGTGGTCCGCATCGTCGAAGACGAAGGACGTGGTCTGATAAACCGGCGTCTGCCGCGCGCCGGTGGCCGGGTCGGGCGCGCCGCCCGCATGGACCGCGAGAGTCTCGAAGCCGGGTTCCTGATCGGTCATGATTATGGTGCCTCCTGTGTGTGTTTATTTATTCTGTGTCGTTTTTTGCGCCTATTGATCTTCTACACGCTATCCCTTGAAATCTCATTATCCGTCATCCCCGGCTTGACCGGGGATCCAGTCCTGCACGTGTAGGACCACCGTTGCTTGGACCCCCGATCAAGCCGGGGGTGACGGGAAGAGTAGGGGGCGAGGTCGTGTAAATGATCCAACCGCCCCATCCCCTACAACTTCCGCCGCTTACTCGAAATGACCTTGGAATTGAAGCCGTTCCACGACAGCTCGCCGTTGAGCCGTGCATATTCCACTTTCGGGCAGCGGTCCATCACGACGCGCAGGCCGGCGGCTTCGGCGCGTTCGGCGGCTGGCGGGTTGACGACGCCGAACTGCATCCACACCACCTTGGCGCCGATCTCGATGGCTTCGTCGGTGATCGGGCCCGCCGCTTCGGCGTTGCGGAAGATGTCGACCATGTCGATGGGTTCTTCGATCTCCTCCAGACCGGCGCGGATGGTTTCGCCGAGCAACTCCTTGCCGGCGGAGCCCGGGTTGACCGGAATGACGCGGAAGCCCTTCGCCTGCAGATATTTCATAGCGAAATAGCTCGGCCGGTTCCAGTTGGTCGAGGCGCCGACCATGGCGATGGTCT
Source organism: Alphaproteobacteria bacterium (assembly GCA_012103325.1). Lineage (GTDB taxonomy): Bacteria > Pseudomonadota > Alphaproteobacteria > UBA8366. Next base: position 1,017,254 of record WLWY01000003.1, on the reverse strand, counting down.
TTACGTCGGCCAGGATGCCTTTGACATAGACGTCGTCGTAACTGTCGTGGTTCAAACCCTATCTCCCCCGCCACACGGGCGTGCGTTTCTCGATGAAGGCGCCCATGCCTTCTTCGGCATCCTCCGCCATCATGTTTTGTACCATCACCTCGCTGGCATAGGCGTAGGCGTCCTCGACGCCCAATTCGAGTTGTTTGTAGAAGGCTTCCTTGCCAATGGCGATGGTGAGAGAGGATTTGGAGGTGATCTTGTCCGTCATTTCGGACACCTTCGCGTCCAGTTCGCTCTCCGGGACCACGGCGTTGACGAGGCCGATTTCCTTCGCGCGGGCGGAGGTGACCGGGTCGCCCAGCACCAGCAACTCCATCGCTTCCTTGCGGCCGACATTGCGGCTCAGCGCGACCATCGGGGTCGAGCAGAACAGGCCGATATGCACGCCCGGCGTGGCGAACTGCGCCTCCTCGGCGGCCACCGCCAGATCGCAGGTCGCGACCAACTGGCAGCCCGCTGCCGTTGCGATGCCCTGAACGCGCGCGATGACCGGCTGCGGCAGGCGCATCACCCCCAGCATCATCCGCGCGCAGGCGGCCATGGTTTCTTCGTAATAGGCACGTTCGGCATGGGCGCGGAGCTGGCGGATGTCGTGTCCGGCACAGAAGGCCGGGCCGTTTGCGGCGATCACCACCGCGCGCACCGACGCGTCGGCCTTGATGGCGTCGAGCGCGGCGTTCATTTCGCTCAGCATCTCCAGCGAAAGGGCGTTGCGCGCCCTCGGCCGGTTGAAGGTAAGCGTTGCCACGCCGCCGTTATCCTCGCGCAGCAATATATTCTCGTCCGCCTGTACCACCGTGTCCACGATAGTTCTCCGATTTTCGCTTTGCCTGTAGTCCCCCGGACTGTAGTTGTAACAGTGCCTTAACCTCAAGCGAAGCCTTATCCCATGCCCGACAAAGCATCCTTGGCGACACTCGCCGAATTCGAGGAATTTTGCGCCGGCGCGGCCGATTTTCTGCAGGTTTACGACTTCCAGGCCGAACGCATCGAATATGGCGAAGCGACGGTACGGCTGCCTTACGACCGCAAGCATGTCCGGCCCGGCGAGACGATGAGCGGACCGTCGATGATGGCGCTCGGCGATTACGCGCTGTGGGTCGCGGTGGTCGGCGCCTATGGCGTGATGGCCAAGATGGCGGTGACGACCGGGCTCAACGTCAATTTTCTGCGTGCCGCCGGACTGAACGATCTGATCTGCGAGGCGCGCGTGCTGAAGCCCGGCAAACGGCTCGCCGTGGGCGAGGGCACGGTCTATGCCGAGGGCGTCGAGGGACCCGTCGCGCACGTCACCGCCACTTACTCGATCCCGCCCGCGAAATCAGGGACTTAAATAACGGTATTATGATACCGTTACTGCAACGCATTGTTTTCGTTGGCATATTGGGCGATAAAAATCGTTGACCCTCCAACGGATATCGGCATACTGCGCCGCTACCGCTCTACCGGGTTTAAACCGGTACTTAATTTGGACGGGTATTGAGACATGAAGACTTTTTCCATGAAGCCAGCCGACGTGCAGAAGAAATGGCTCGTCGTCGACGCTGATGGTGTCGTGCTGGGTCGGATGGCGGCGGAAATCGCCAAAATCCTGCGCGGCAAGCATCGCCCGGAATTCACCCCGCATGTCGATTGCGGTGACAACGTCATCGTAATCAACGCGGAGAAGGTGCAGCTGACGGGCAACAAGCGCGCCGACAAGACCTATTACCGTCACACGGGATATCCGGGCGGCATCAAGTCGCGCACGGCGGGCGAAATTCTCGACGGCAAGTTTCCAGAGAACGTCGTCATCAAGGCAGTGCAGCGCATGCTGCCGAGGAGCCGGCTGGCGCGAAAGCAACTGAGCAACCTGAAGGTCTATGCCGGCACCGAGCATCCTCATGAGGCGCAAAGCCCGGAAGTGCTGGATATCGCGTCGATGAATTCAAAGAATAAGCGGAGCGCCTGATCATGGCCGACGAAAAAGATCAAGAAACGCCCGAGGCAACCGAAACGCCGGCCGAGCAACCCACAGCCGTCGAGGAAAAGGCAGCCAAGCCGATCCGCGATCTGGCGGATCTGGGCGCCGCGACGGGGCTCACGCAGCCCGACGCGCCAGCAGCCGACACGGCCGCGGCGGATGCGCCAACGGTGGCCAGTATCGACGAGCAGGGCCGGGCCTATGCGACCGGCAAGCGCAAGAACGCCGTGGCGCGGGTCTGGATCAAGCCGGGGGCGGGGCGAATCGTCGTCAATGGACGCGACATCGAAACCTATTTCGCGCGGCCCGTGCTGCGTATGGTCATCAATCAGCCGTTTACGGCGGTCAACCGGGAAAACCAGTACGACGTAAGCTGCACCGTCAAGGGCGGTGGGCTTTCGGGGCAGGCCGGGGCGGTGCGCCACGGGATCAGCAAGGCGTTGACCGGTTTTGAGCCAACCTTGCGTCCGACGCTCAAGTCCGGTGGCTTTCTCACCCGCGACTCACGCGTTGTCGAGCGTAAAAAATACGGCAAGGCCAAGGCACGGAAGAGCTTCCAGTTCTCCAAGCGCTAAACACGAACAACACAGCAGCAGTAAATGCTGCACTTCAAGGGGGCTTCGGCCCCCTTTTTTCTTATCTCAGCCTTGCGGTCGGTGGTCTCCTTCCATAGCCTCATCTTGACGGTGCCTTTCGAGGTGAAACGGGAAGCCGGTGTGAATCCGGCGTGGCCCCCGCCACTGTGACAGACAGCGCCGCGTTCATGTCGCCACTGGTCTCAAGCCGGGAAGGCGAACGCGGATTTGTCTGAAGCCAGGAGACCGGCCGTCTGTCTGAAACACCTAACCCGTGAGGACGGAGGGTCCTCGAAGGAGTAATCATGAAAGCACTACTCTCTGTTTTGGCGGCGGTTTTCGCCGCTTTGCCAGCATTTGCCCATCCTGGCATGGAACAAGGCTCGAGCTTCGTGCACGACGCCTTGCACATGTCCGGCGGTTTCGAGCAGTTGATCCTGGTCGTGGCGATTGCCGTCGGGATTGCGATCTACAAAAAGCGCTTCTAAACATCTTGTGCTTGCGTTCGCGCGCGGTTCGGCGTACATACCGGCGCGCGCGAACCGCGCGGCACTCGTTTTTTGGAGGACATCATGGTTGAGTTGCGACGACGTTCCCGAGGTGAAATGTAACGCGATTCAGAGTCTCTGAAAGATGGATGCTTCGACCAATCGGGCGCCCCTTATCAGGGACGCCCGATTTGTTTTAGACCAGATCGGATTTGTTGGAATCGCCTTTGGCGATCCAGCAATTGCGTGAATCTGGCCTATGCTATCGATAAAGAGCGGATTCACAGGATTAGTTGAACCCAAGTAATGGGTTCCCCTAAACCTGATACGCTCTAGGAGAAGGACCAAGGAAATGACGGCAACGGTATTCATCGACGGCGAGGCCGGTACGACGGGGTTGCAGATCCATGCTCGGCTCGCGGACCGGAAAGACGTAGAGCTCCTGCATCTGTCCGATTCCGAACGTAAGGACCCGCAACGGCGCCAGGCGATGCTGAACCGTGCCGATCTGTCGATTCTTTGCCTGCCGGACGATGCGGCGCGGGAAGCGGTCTCGATGATCGAGGACCCGGACGCGCGGGTCATCGACGCCAGCACGGCGCACCGGGTCGCCGAGGACTGGGTCTATGGCATGGCGGAATATGATGCCGGTCAGACGGCGCGCATCGCCGACGCCAAACGGGTGAGCAATCCGGGTTGCTATCCGGTCGCTACCATCGCGCTGGTGCATCCGCTGGTTGAGGCGGGGCTAATTCCGGCGGACTGGCCGCTGACGATCAATGCCGTATCGGGTTATTCGGGCGGCGGCAAGGGGCTCATCGCGGCGTTCGAGAATGCCGAAGCGGACAATCACACAGACGATAACTTCCAGCTTTACGGTCTCACCCTGGAGCACAAGCACGCGCCGGAGATTCACAAATACACGGGGCTGACGCGCCGGCCGCTCTTCGTGCCGAGTGTCGGCCGTTATCATCAAGGCATGATCGTGCAGGTTCCGCTGCAACTATGGGCCCTGCCAACGCAGCCCACACCGTCGGACCTTCATGCTGTTCTGAGCGACTATTATGCGAGCCGGCGCTTCGTTACCGTTGCGTCTTTGGCGGATATAACGGAAATCAACCGGCTTGAGCCGGAAGCGCTGAACGGCACCAATGAGCTGCGCCTGCACGTCTTCGGCAATGAGGAACACGGCCAGGCGGTTCTGGTTGGCTTGCTCGATAATCTCGGCAAGGGCGCGTCCGGCATGGCCGTGCAGAACATGAACATCATGCTTGGCCTGCCGGAAGATACCGGGCTCGTGTAACCGACTTACTCGGCGGCGGCGGGCTCGCTCGCGCCCGTGACGCGGGCGGCGCAGAATTTGAACTCGGGGATCTTGCCGAACGGGTCGAGCTGCGGGTTCGTCAGCACGTTGGCGGGCGCCTCGGCGAAGCAGAAGGGAATGAAGATCAGCCCTTCCGGCATCGCGCCGTCGACCCGCGCCATCAGTTCGATGGTGCCGCGCCGGGTCTCGACCCGGATCATGTCCCCGGCCTTAAGCCCAAGTTTGTGCAGGTCGCGCGATGACATTTGTGCGATGGCTTCCGGTTCGATCTGATCGAGCACGCGGCTGCGGCGCGTCATGGCGCCAGTGTGCCAGTGTTCAAGCTGACGGCCCGTCGTCAGCACCATCGGGTAGTCGTCGTCCGGCATTTCGTCCGGCGGAATGATGTCCGCCGCCACCAGTTTGCCGCGCCCGGATGCGGTCGGGAAACCGTCACCGAAGACGATCTCGTTGCCCGGTTGATCCGGTGCATCGACCGGGTAGGTGACCGCGCTTTCCCGCTCCAACCGGTCCCAGGTGATGTTGTCGAGCGAGTTCATGACGCCCTTCATCTCGGCAAACACGTCGCTGGGGTGGGAGTAGGTCCAGTCGAGCCCGATGCGGCGGGCGACTTCCTGAATGATCCACCAATCCTGCCGCGCGTCGCCGGGCAGGTCGAGTGCTGTCCGGCCCATCTGCACCTGACGGTTTGTGTTGGTGACAGTGCCGTCTTTTTCCGGCCAGGCAGAGGCGGGCAGAACGACATCGGCGTGAAACGCGGTTTCGGTCAGGAACAGGTCCTGCGCGACGAGATGTTCGAGCTTAGCGAGGGCCTCGCGGGCGTGGTCGGCATCCGGATCGGACATGGCCGGGTTCTCGCCCATGATGTACATGCCCTTGATGATGTCGTCATGGACCGCGTCCATGATTTCGACGACCGTCAAGCCGCGGTTTGGATCTAGCGTGGTGCCCCAGACATCTTCGAAACGGCTGCGGATATCGTCTGAGTCGACGGCCTGATAATCGGGATAAACGATTGGGATCAGGCCTGCATCGGACGCGCCCTGCACGTTGTTCTGGCCACGCAGCGGATGCAGCCCGGTTCCGGGCCGTCCGACCTGTCCCGTGGTCAGGGCAAGGGCGATGAGGCAACGGGCGTTGTCGGTCCCGTGCGTGCTCTGCGAAATCCCCATGCCCCAGAAGATGATCGACGATTCCGCCCGCGCGTAATGGCGCGCCACGGTTCGCAGTGTCTCTGGATCAATGCCACAAATTTCTGACATCGCTTCAGGCGTAAAATCGACGATATGTTTCTTGAGGTTCTCAAAACCTTCGGTCTGAGATTCGACATATTGGCGGTCGTACAGCTCTTCCGTGATGATGACGTTCAGGAGGGCGTTCAGCATCGCGACGTCGGTGCCCGGCTTGAACTGCAGCATGTGGGTAGCGTGTTTGCGAAGCGCCTGACCGCGCGGGTCCATGACGACGAGCGTCGCACCGCGCTTCGTGGCCTGCTTGAAGAAGGTTGCCGCAACCGGATGATTTTCGGTGGGGTTCGCGCCGATGACGATAATGAGTTCGGAGTCCTTGCAAGCGGTGAACGGTGCGGTGACCGCTCCTGATCCGATGCCTTCCATCAATGCGGCGACGGAGGACGCGTGGCACAGCCGCGTGCAGTGATCGACGTTGTTGGTGCCGAAGCCAGTGCGGACCAGCTTCTGGAACATGTAGGCTTCTTCGTTCGAGCCCTTGGCGGAGCCGAACCCGGCGAGGGCGCTGGAACCATCGCGGTCGAGAATGGTTTTCAATCCGCCGCCGGCCTTGTCGAGCGCCTCTTCCCAGGTTGCCTCTCTGAAATGAGTCCAGGGGTTGGCAGGATCGATGTCGATATCCATGCTTTTCGGCGCGTCGTCGCGGCGGATCATCGGCTTGGTCAGACGGTGCGGATGCTTGACGTAATCGAACCCGAAGCGGCCTTTCACGCACAGCCGGTTTTCGTTTGCCGGGCCCGTACGGCCTTGTACGGCAGCGATTTCGTTATCGCTATTGATTTGATAGGTGATCTGACAGCCGACACCGCAATAGGGGCAGACGCTGTCGACCTCGCGCAGCGGCTCGGTCTTACCGATACCGTTCTCGTCGACCAATGAAGCTTCCATTAGCGCGCCGGTCGGGCAGGCCTGGACGCATTCGCCGCAGGCGACGCAGGTGCTGTTGCCCATTGGATCGTCGAAATCGAAGACGATCTTGCTGCCGTGGCCGCGATAGGCCATGCCGATTACGTCGTTGACCTGCACTTCGCGGCAGGCGCGGACGCAAAGATTGCAGTTGATGCAGGCGTCGAGATTGACCGCCATCGCGGTGTGGCTGGAGTCCGCCTTGTGCGGTGTGCGGGCGGGGAGGCGGCTGTCGGAAATCTCGACGTGATCCGCCCAGTGCCAGAACTTGGATTGCGGGTCGTGTGCAACGGGGCGTTCCGGCTGATCCGCCGCGAGCATTTCGAAGACCATCTTGCGCGCGCTCTTCGCACGGTCGGAGGCGGAGTTCACGACCATGCCTTCGTTCGGCGTGCGGATGCAGGACGCCGCGAGAACCCGCTCGCCTTCGATTTCGACCATGCAGGCGCGGCAATTGCCGTCAGGCCGATAGCCCGGGTCCGGCGAATGGCACAGATGGGGAATCTCGACACCAAGCCGTGTGGCGACCTGCCAGATCGTTTCGCCCGGTTGCGCTTCGACGTCGTTGCCGTTCAGCGTAAAGGTAACGGTCATACGACCTCCTCACGGAAATGCTTTAAGACCGAGAATAACGGATTTGCCGCTGCCTGACCTAAGCCGCAGATCGACGCGTCCGCCATGGCCCGGCCCAGTTCTTCGAGCAGCGGAACATCCCATTCGTCATTGGACATCAGGGCTACGGCTTTCTCGGTACCGACGCGGCAGGGCGTGCACTGGCCGCAGCTTTCGTCTTCGAAAAACCGCATCAGATTGCGGGCGACATCGCCCATATCGTCCTTGTCGGACAGGATCACCACAGCATGTGAGCCCACAAAACAGCCCTCGGATTCTAGCTTGCCGAATTCTAAGGGTAGGTCGCCTTTCGATGCGGGCAAGATGCCGCCGGATGCACCGCCGGGCAGATAGGCCTTGAAGCTGTGTCCGTCGGCCATGCCGCCGCAGAACTCATCGATGAGCTCCTGCACGGAAATACCGGCTGGTGCGAGCTTGACGCCGGGTTCGGCGACGCGGCCAGATACCGAAAAGCTTCTAAGGCCCTTGCCGCCGTTGCGTCCCTGGTCGCCGAACCAACCGGCACCCTTTTCGACGATGTCGCGGACCCAGAACAGCGTTTCCACGTTGTTGACCAAGGTCGGCCGGCCGAACAGGCCGACTTGTGCCACATAGGGCGGGCGGTGTCGGGGCAGGCCGCGCTTGCCTTCTATGCTCTCGATCATCGCTGACTCTTCGCCACAGATGTAAGCGCCTGCGCCGCGCCGCAGTTCGATTGCATCTTTCTTTGCGAGGCCGGCAGCAACGAGCTTCGGCATCTCGGCCAGAAGCAATTCGCGGATCTGCGGATATTCGTCCCGGAGGTAGATATAAGCCTTGTCTGCCTCGACCGCCCAAGCGCCGATCAGCATGCCCTCCAGGAACCGGTGCGGATCGGTTTCCAAATAATACCGGTCCTTGAAGGTGCCCGGTTCGCCTTCGTCGGCGTTGACCGTCATCAACCGCGGTTTCGGTTCGGCGCGGACCAGTTGCCATTTTCGGCCCGTCGGAAACCCGGCGCCGCCGAAACCACGTAATCCAGAATCGTCCAAAGCGGCGAGGATATCATCGACGGACGTGCTGCCACCGAGACAGGATCGCAGCAGCGTGTAACCGCCGTCGGCGCAATAGGCGTCGAAGTCCCGATAATCGGGAATGGTTGGCGATGTGTGGCCGTCACTCACGGCGGCGTCAATTGAAGTGGCTGTCGCGTTTGTCACATGGGCATGGCCGATTTCAGCAACCGGCGCGCAATCGCAACGTCCCATGCAAGGAGCGGGCACCACACGAACCGCGCCATTATGCTTGGCCCGAAGGTCTTTGAGCAGGGATTGCGCCCCCATCAATTCGCAAGTCAAGCTGTCACAGACCCTCACCGTGACGGCGGGGGGGCGTTCTTCGTCGTCTTTCACAATGTCGAAGTGAGCGTAGAACGAGGCGACTTCGTAGATCTCCGCCAGCGGTATGCGCATTTCGTCTGCGAGCGCCACCAAGTGCGGCGCGGGCAAGCAACCTTGCGAATCCTGGATCAGATGCAGAAATTCAATCAGGAGATCCCGGTTGCGCGGCTTGTCGCCAAGCAGTGCCGAGACCTCGGCTTGAGCGGTTGGGTCCAGTTGCCGGCCCTTGGGATGGATGCGTCCTTTGCCTCGGCCGCGGCCTGGATGTTTCCGCTTCCGGATCGTCTTATCACCCTCTGACATATGCTACTCCGCGAACCGCTGGCGCTAGAACAGACCTTCGACGTTGCCTGCTTCGTTAATATGAATTTCGTTCGCTGCAGGCACGCGGGGCAGTCCGGGCATGGTCATGACAGCGCCGCAAATGACGACCAGGAACTCCGCGCCGGCGGAAAGACGGACTTCACGGACCGGAACCGTAAAGCCTGAAGGGGCCCCCTTAAGGTCTGGGTTGGCAGAGAAGCTGTATTGAGTCTTCGCCATGCAGACCGGGAATTTCCCGAAGCCGTCCTTTTCGTACTGCTCGATCTGGTTCATGACAGCGCCATCAGCCGTGGCGTCGTCGGCACCGTAAATTTCCTTAGTCACGGTGCGGATCTTGTCCCAGAGCGAAAGATCGTCGCCGTAAAGCGGCTTGAAGTCCGCATCGCCGCTATCGGCGATCTCCGCGACTTTCGTTGCCAGTTCTTCGGTGCCCGCGCCGCCATTCGCCCAGTGCGAGCAGACATAGGCGTTGACGCCAAGCCCATCGCAGTATTCGCGTACAACTGCCATTTCGGCATCGGTATCGGCAATGAACTGGTTGATCGCGACAACCGGCGGCACGCCGAACTTGCGAATGTTGCCGATGTGCCGGCCGAGATTCTCCAGCCCGGCGCGAACGGCTTCTACATTCTCGTTGCCTAGATCGCCACGTGCGACGCCGCCATGCATCTTGAGCGCCCGGACCGTTGCAACGACGACTGCCGCCGACGGCTTCAAGCCGGCCTTGCGGCATTTGATATCGAAGAATTTCTCGGCACCCAGGTCCGCGCCAAAGCCGGCCTCGGTCACGACATAGTCGGCCATCTTGAGTGCAGTCGTGGTCGCCAGAACGGTGTTACAGCCATGCGCGATATTGGCGAACGGCCCGCCATGAATGAAGGCCGGATTGTTTTCCAGCGTCTGGACCAGGTTCGGCATCAGGGCGTCCTTTAACAGGACAGTCATGGGACCGTGCCCCTTCACGTCGCGCGCCCGGATCGGTTGGCGGTCGCGTGTATAGGCGACCACGATATTGGAAAGCCTTTCCTGCAGATCGTCGAGATCCCGAGCAAGGCAGAAGATCGCCATGATCTCCGAGGCGACGGTAATGTCGAAACCGGACTGGCGCGGGAACCCGTTGGCGACACCACCCAGCGAGGTGACGATGTCGCGTAGGGCGCGCTCGTTCATGTCCAGCACGCGGCGCCAGGTCACCCGGCGCGCGTCGATATTCAACTCGTTGCCCCAATAGATATGGTTGTCGACCAGTGCGGAGAGCAGATTGTGCGCCGTGCCAATGGCGTGCATGTCGCCCGTGAAATGGAGGTTGATGTCCTCCATGGGTACGACCTGGGCGTAACCGCCGCCGGCAGCGCCACCCTTCATGCCGAAACAGGGGCCGAGGCTCGGTTCGCGCAGGCAGGTGATGGTGTTCTTGCCGATCCGATTAAGGCCGTCGCCGAGACCGACCGAAGTGGTGGTTTTGCCTTCGCCCGCCGGGGTCGGCGTGATGGCGGTCACCAGGATGAGCTTGCCGTCAGGTTTGCCCTGAAGGGAATTTACATGGTCGAAAGAGACTTTGGCCTTATAGGGGCCGTAGCGGAACAGGTTGTCGTCCGAAATACCCAGTCGCTCGCCGATTTCCCCGATGGGACGCATGGTTGCGGCGCGGGCAATTTCGATATCGCTTTTCGGAGCCATTGATATTCCTCCCAGTCTCTTTTTGTGCGTTCGCGTCAAATGCACGACCGTTTTGATACGAATCCCGATTTTTGACTATTCACGAATGTATTACCACGCTTTTCTTAAGCCGTAACGATACCAAAAGCGCGGAGGTGGCGTCCTGAACAACAAAATCGGGAGGCCAAAGATAATCACATGGCCAAGCCAGAAATCAAACCGGAATTGGTAATAGTAATTTCGGTGATATCGAAGATTTACCTCGGTGGTTCGAGGGCCTTATGCTTGTTGGCAATTCGGCAGTGATACTGAGAGGATTTTCTCATGCATGGATGGCGCGCCCGGATCGGGCTTTTGGTCCCCGCGGTAAACAATACGATGGAGCGGGAGCTCTGGTCGCTGGTGCCAGAGGGGGTAACGGTGTCCACCGCCCGGATCGCCTGCGAGCGGGAAGGGACGGCCGATACGATGCGCGAGATGGAGCATGAGGGAAAGGCTGCCTGCGAACGCGTGATCATGGCGGAACCCCATGTCGTATTGTTTGGCTGCACGAGCGCCAGCTTCTATCAGGGCGCGGCGTGGAACGCCGGGTTCCAGAAGGAGCTCTCGGACATTGCCGGCGTCCCGGCTATTTCGACGACGGGCGCGATGGCCGAATGTCTGCAACGCAACAACGTGCGCAAGGTCGATGTCGTCACCCCCTATGTCGAGACGACGAACGAACGATTGCGCCGCTACCTGGAAAGCGAGGGGATCGAGGTCGCCAATCTTGGCACGTTCGACATGCTGGATATGTTCGATCACGCGCGGATCCAGCCGAGCGACGTTTATCAGAAGGTCAAGGAAACGGTATCGGCAGAGTCAGACGCGGTGTTCATTGCCTGCACGCAGGTGCGCGGGTTGGAAATCGTCGACCTGCTGGAACGGGATCTGGGCAAGCCAGTCTTCAGCGCCAACCAGGCCTCGTTCTGGAAGGCGTTCGATACGCTCGGCATCGACCCTCAGCTGGATGGCTATGGCGGCCTTTTGCGGTCGCTTGGCACGCAGACCGTCCCGGACATATCCCGCAAGACGGCCTGACGGTCGCATGGCGGCGAGCGGCCTTTCGATCGGTGTCGATACCGGCGGGACGTTTACCGATCTTGTCCTCTATGACCGCGGCACAGCCCGCCGTACGGTCTATAAGCTGCCGACAACGCCCGACGACCCGGCGCGTGGCATCCTCGATGGGGTTGCTGCCCTTCTGAAGGAAGCGGAGCGTGCGCCCGATGCCGTCGACCTGCTGGTACACGGGACGACTCTGGCGACCAACGCGATCCTGCAGCGCAACTATGCCAAGACAGGCATGCTGACCACCACGGGATTCCGCGATGTGCTGGAGATCGGGCGGCAACGCCGGCCGAGTTTCTATAATCTGGATGTGTCCAAGCCGGTGCCGCCGGCGACCCGGGACTGTATTTTCGAGATCGACGGGCGGCTCGACGAAACCGGCGCCGAGATCGTGCCACTAGATGAGGATGCGGTCCGTCAGGCGGCGGAGACGTTGAAACGAAGCGATATCGCCGCCGTTGCGATTTGCTTCATGCACGCCTACGCCAATCCCGATCACGAGGCGCGTGCGAAGGAGATCGTCGGTGAGATCTGGCCAGACGGCTATATCTGCACGTCGGTTGAGGTGCTGCGGGAATTCCGCGAGTTCGAGCGGTTCGCCAGCACCGCCGTGAATGCAAGCCTTTTGCCCGTCATCGACCGCTATCTGGAACGGCTGCAAGCGGAATTGAAAGGCGCCGGGGTTGGCGCGTCGCCGCTCGTCATGCAATCGAACGGCGGCGCCGTGTCGGTCGCCACCGTGCGGAAGGCGCCGATCAACACATTCTTCTCCGGCCCCGCTGGCGGTGTCATCGCCGCGGCGAAGCTCGGACTCGAGGCGAGCAGCCCCAACTTGATTTCCTTCGATATGGGTGGAACCTCGACGGATGTCAGCCTCATCCGCGAAGGCATGGCGTCGAAGCGGAACCTGTTGGAGATGGCGGGATTCCCCGTCCGGGTTGCGGCGCTGGATATTCACACCATCGGCGCCGGCGGCGGTAGTATCGCCTGGGTCGATCCCGGCGGCTTGCTCAAGGTCGGGCCGCAGAGTGCCGGTGCCGATCCAGGGCCCGCGCTGTATGGGCGCGGCGGCACGGAGGCTACGGTGACGGATGCCAACGTCCTGCTTGGACGGCTGTCGGGCGCATCGTTGATAGGGGGTGCGATGACGGTATTCCCCGAAAAATCGTTAGCGGCCGTTACGGAATTGGGAGAACGTGCTGGGCTCGACCCCGTAGCCACGGCGGCGGGCATATTGGAAATCGTCAGCGTCAACATGATGGGGGCCGTGCGGGTTGTCTCGATCGAGTGCGGCGAGGACCCGCGGCACTATGCGCTGGCCGCGTTTGGCGGGGCAGGGCCGCTACACGCGGCGGACGTCGCGCGGGAAATCGGCATCGGCCATGTGATTGTGCCGCCACGCCCAGGGCTTTTATCGGCGATTGGCCTGCTCGATGCGGACCGCCGCGGGGATTTCAGTATTACGCGCTTGGTCACGGCGACCGCGGACAACATCCCGGTGCTCCGCGACGGAATGGACGTGCTCGCCGAAAGAGGGGACGCATGGCGGGACGGGGAGGGCCTGGATGCCGCATCACTGATCGCGGAATGGCGCGCGGATATTCGGTATCTGGGACAGGCCTTCGAAATTTCCATGCCGTTGGAAAGCGATGGCGTCGATGACGAGGCACTTTCTAAACTCGTCGACGAATTCCATCGCCGTCATGAGAGCCTGAATGGGTATACGATGCCGGATCGCTCGGTCGAAATCGTCACGCTTCGGCTCGGATTGTCCGCGATCCGGCCAACGGATGAAGCCGAAGCGCAGGCCGCCGCGGCGACCCCTGTTGAGATGGCGATCGAGACCTACCGGAAGGTCTGGTTCCCCGTTTCCGGTTTCGTCAAAACGCCGATCTATAATCGTACGCGTCTGGGGCCGGGACACCGCTTCGCCGGACCGGCGGTTGTCGAGCAGACGGATTCGACGACTATCGTCCCGCCCGATGCGCTGGTTGAAATCGACGCCTTGGGAAATCTGCACGTCGAACTGGGCGCGCAGACATGACCGAGCGGATGGATCCCGTAACGACGGAAGTGATCGCGCGGCACGTTCTCGCCGCGGCGGAGGAAATGGGCGTGACGCTGATGCGCACGGCATTTTCGCCGAACATTAAGGAGCGCAACGATTTTTCGACGGCAGTTTTTGACGCAAAGGGCGAGGTCGTGGCGCAGGCTGAGCACGTGCCGATCCATCTCGGCTCGATGATTGGCGCCATTGAAAGCCTGAAACAGCGCTTCCCGGAGGAAGAGATCCGACCGGGCGACATGTTCCTCGCCAACGACCCCTATAATGGCGGCGGGTCGCATCTGCCCGACCTCAACCTCGTGGCGCCCGTCTTCCATGACGGACGCATCGTCGCCTACGTCGCCAACATCGCCCATCACGCCGATGTCGGCGGCATGGTGCCGGGCAGCGAGGCGGCGGTCTGCGAGAGCATCTTTCAGGAAGGCTTGCGGTTGCCGCCCGTGCGGCTGATGCGCGAAGGCGAAGTCGCCCGCGACATGTTCGAAGTCGTACTGCTGAACTCGCGCACGCCGGACGAACGTCGAGGCGGTCTCAATGCGCAACTCGCCGCCAACCATGTCGGTATACGAGCGGTCAGTGCGCTCATCGACCGCTATGGTGCGGATTTGTTCGAGACCGCCTTGGCGTCCTATCTGGATTTCACCGAACGGCGTTTTCATGCCGCGGTGGCTGAACTGCCGAACGGGCGCTATTCGGCCGAGGATTTTCTTGGCGGCGACGATCCGGGGACAGTGGCGCGGCTCGCCTGTACGCTGACGGTCGAAGGGGGACGGTTAAGTTTCGATTTCGATGGGACCGACCCGCAACTGCGCTACGCCCGCAATATTCCCAATCAGGCCCTGGTTGCGACGGTTTTCTGCGTCGTAAAAGCGCTGCTCGACCCCGATGCGCCGGCGAATGGTGGCGCCTTTCGCGTCATCGGCATTACCGCGCCACCGGGAACGATCGTCCAACCGGTCGCGCCCGCGCCGGTGGGCACCCGCTCTATTTCCTGCAGTGTTCTGTCCGACGTGGTGCTGGCGGCGCTGTCTCAGGCAGTTCCAGGACGCGGCTTTGCGGGTTCGGGCCCGCATCATTTGCTTCTGCTGTCGGGCACAGACCCCCGCACCGGACGCTATTTTGTCAATTATGAGACGGTTGCCGGCGCCATCGGCGCGCAGGCGCACCGCGACGGTTTGGATGCAGTACGGACCCTGACCTCCGGGAGCGCGAACCTGCCCGTCGAGGCGCTGGAGCATGCTTATCCCGTTCGCGTCGAGCGTTACGCGCTGCGTCGCGGTTCCGGTGGGCAGGGCCAGTTTCGAGGCGGTGATGGCATCGTACGCGACTACCGTATTCTCGGTGACGATGTAACGGTTAGCCTGAGTGGCGAACGCCAGGACGTGGCGGCACCGGGCGTCTCTGGTGGGGGCGACGGTGCGACGGGTCTGTTCATGCGCGATCCGGAGAGCGAGCATTCGCGCAAATTGCCGTCCGCCGTTCAAGAGGAACCCCTATCGAAAGGGTCAGTTTTGCGGATCGAAACGCCCGGTGGCGGCGGGTTCGGCAATCCCGGGAGCCGCGACCCGGCATCGGTGGAGCGTGATATTCATCAAGGGCGGCGGGACGATAAATGAGCACGATCTTTTTCGATCTCGACGGGACACTGACCGATCCCAAGGAAGGTATTGCACGGTGTATTCAGTACGCGCTTGAGACGCTCGGCGCACCCGCGCCGGATACGGACGATCTATTGTGGTGCATCGGGCCACCGCTGAAGGCGAGTTTGGCAAGATTGCTCGATGGAGATGAAGACGCGGCGGGGCAGGCTCTTGCCCTTTACCGTGAACGGTTTACGGAAACGGGACTTTACGAGAATGCAGTCTATGACGGGATCTCGGACGTTCTGAGCGCGTTACAGGCCGATGGGCACAGCCTGTTCGTTGCAACTAGCAAACCGCACGTTTACGCGGAACGAATCGTGAGCCATTTTGAACTGGATGGTTTTTTCGAAACTGTCTTCGGCTCCGAACTGGATGGAACCCGTGCTGACAAATCCGAACTCTTGGCCTATGCGAGCGAGCGCATTGGAATAGACGTCAGCGACGCGGTCATGATCGGCGATCGCGAGCACGACATGATCGGCGCGCGCAACAACGGGTTATTGGGGATTGGCGTTCTGTACGGTTACGGCACGCAGGAAGAGCTACAGGCAGCGGGTGCGCAGCGGCTGGTAGCTTCTCCCGGTTCGCTGCTTGCGGCGCTCTAACAGACTTCCGCGTCGCACTGCAGATTTTTCTGCCTGTAGTCGAGTACGCCGCCGCGACGGTCGAACGCGACGTCGCAGCAACGCAGCAGCACTGATTTCAGTTTTTGCCGGGCCCGCTGCACGCGGCTCTTCATGCCGGAAACGGAGAGCCCAAGCTTCTTTGCCGCCGCTGACTGACTAAGACCGTCGATCTCCGTCATGATCAGCGCTTCGCCATAAGGGGCCGGCAGGTCGTTGATCATCGGTATCAGACACTTGGCGAGCGCCGCTGTTTCCGAGGTGTCTGCCTGTTCTTCGAGGCCGTCGGTCTGCGCCTCCCGGGCGGATGTATCCGCGGCATTGTTCTCACGCACGCGCTTGCGATGGTGATCAGTAATGACGTTTGCAGCGACACGATAGACCCAAGCGTTGGGGTTCGTTGCACCCTCCAGTTTGTCGCGGGATTTAACGAGGCGGAGCAGGATATCGCCCACGACATCGTCCGCGTGGCCGCCGCCGACGCGGCGGCTCACATAGGACTTAAGCTTTTGCTCAAATTCTCGCCAAGCGATTTCCATGGCGAACACCCGCTCTGTGACTCGAAATCTAAAGCGCTTCCTGGACCAAGCCGGCGCAACACGACGATGCGTCTTCTTTACGGTCCGGTTGGTCGTCGTTGATGACGTACCATTCCCATCGCAGGCCCTGTGACTCCTTTGTCCACACTTTGTCCTGATCGGCGTGGCAACAGACGGTGCTCTTCTGCACGGATTCGAGAATTTCCGTTTCGCTGAAACGCTCGGCTATTCTGTCGATGTCTGAATGTTTGAACATCTCCACACCGATATGATTCAATTGCTGCTCCGCGTCGGGACGTTCGAACAGTACGAGTTTCAAGGGCGGTTGTTCGACTTCGAAATTGGCGTATCCATCGCGAATTTTATGCGGCTCGACGCCGAACATTTTGCTGTAATAGGCGATCGCTTCATCGAGATCTTTGACGTTTAACGCAAGTTGTACGCGCATATCGATCCTCCTTCATGTCGCGTTACTTTACTCTATATGACGTTTGCCATTGGAAAAGGACGCAACATTTTTCCGGTCAGGCCGTCTTTCCGCGTTCCGACAGCCAAATGCCAAAAAGGACGAGGCCCAGGGCCGCGGCGTGAAAAAGCTCGAAGGCTTCCCGCAGAAAGACAACCGCCAGGATAGAGGCGAAGACGGGCACCAGGTTCACGAAAACGCCCGCCCTGTTCGGCCCGATGAGTGAGACACCCTGCATGAAGCAGATTTGCGCCAGGAACGACGGGAAAAGGGTGACCAAGGCGATAATGACCCACCCTTTGGGTGTTGGCCATTGGAGTTGGCCGAGCATTGCTTCGATGCCGACCAGCGGGATCGTCGTCACAAAGGCCGCAGCGACGATGGCGGTGAACAGGCCAAGCGATGAAACCGCCGGCCGTCGACGCAAGCCCACGGTGTAACCGGCATAAAGCGCGCAGGCCGCAATCATCAGTAGGTCGCCGATATTGAAGGCCAGTGCCGAGAGGCGCGCCCAACTGCCGCCCGAACCGACGATGGTCACTCCGACGATCGTGATGAATACGCCCGCAAGCTGGACTTTGGTCACATGCGTCCGAAATACGACGAACATGCCGATGATCACGAAGACCGGTACGGAACCCTGAAGGATGCCGAGATTAATCGCCGTGGTCGAATGCGCCGCGACATAGAAAAGCGCATTGAAAATCGCGAATCCCAATGCGCCCATCGCACAAACGAAGGGCAGGCGCGTGCGCAGGATTGGCCAATCGCGAGATATATGCTGCCGCGCGAAAACACAGAGCAGAAGCAGAACGCCCAGCCAGCGAAACGAGACCAGAAGCAGGGGAGAAATTTCCCCAACTGCCAGCCGCCCGAATATCGCATTTCCGGCCCAACAGAGTGCGGCGGTTGCGAGCAGGATATAGGCACGGCCGTTTCCGTGGCTGGAATGTGTCTCAACAGGCATTTGTGATTTCGCTCGACGAAGGGAAGTGAGGCGCCGACGAGGTTTTCTAGGCTGTTCACCGAACACCTAGCGCGCTGGAGGGAAAGGTCAAAGAATAATCTGCGTTAGATGGCAAGCGGATAGCGGGGAAACCGCATTCATACGATGTCGGCGGGGTTCCTTCGATGTAGGCCCACCCGATAAATCAACGCGAACGTGTGGTGCGGGCTGGAGAAACTGAGCGAAGCTTGTTATGTCCTGCTCGCCCGGTAGTGCGTCGGCAGTTTAATTTGACGCAAATATACGCTGCGGCCGGTTGTTTGAGGGAGATTCCGTACTGTGCCAAAAAAATATCTAAACAAGATTCTCAATGCACGCGTGTACGACGTTGCATCGGAGTCGCCGCTTGATGTCGCAAATTCGCTATCCATGCGCCTGAACAATAACGTTTTGATAAAGCGGGAGGACTTGCAGCCGGTCTTCTCGTTCAAACTGCGCGGTGCCTACAACAAGATGCTGCACCTTACGGATGCCGAGAAGGAGCGTGGTGTCATCGCGGCCTCAGCCGGCAATCACGCACAGGGCGTTGCCTTGGCCGCCAAGAAGCTCGGCATTCCGGTGACCATCGTGATGCCGGAGACAACACCCGAAATTAAGGTTGAGGCGGTCGGGAACTGGTCGCCCCGGATTGTGCTGCATGGCGACGATTACCAGGAAGCCTATGCGCGCTCTATGGAAATCGCCGAGGCAGATAACCTGACCTACGTGCATCCCTTCGACGATCCCGACGTCATAGCCGGGCAGGGCACGGTGGGGATGGAAATCCTGCGCCAATGCACTGAAGATATCGACGCGATTTTCGTCCCGGTCGGCGGTGGCGGTCTGATTGCCGGGATCGCGGCTTACGTCAAGGCTGTCCGGCCCGAAATCAAGGTTATCGGCGTCGAGCCGGAGGACGCGGCGTCGATGACACGGTCACTGGAGAGCAACCGCCGGGTCAAATTGAACCAGGTGGGTATCTTCGCCGACGGAGTCGCGGTCGCGCAGGTGGGCAAGGAGAACTTCCGGCTCGTCCGCAAGCTCGTTGATGACATGGTGCTGGCGTCGGTCGATGAAATCTGCGCCGCGGTGAAGGATGTCTTTGACGACACGCGGCTGATCGCGGAACCGGCGGGTGCGCTGGCGGTTGCGGGGCTAAAGAAATACGTCGCAGAGCACGGCCTTGAAGGCAAGACCTTGGTTGCGATCAATAGCGGTGCAAATGTGAATTTCGACCGTTTGCGTCATATCTCGGAGCGCGCTGATATCGGCGAGAACCGCGAGACGCTGTTCGCCGTTACAATTCCGGAGCAGCCCGGCAGTTTCCGGAAGTTCTGCGGGATTTTGGGCAAAAGATCGGTGACCGAATTCAACTACCGCTATGCTGACGAAACCGATGCGCAGATATTCGTTGGCATCAAACTAAGCGGCGGTCAGGAGGAGAAAGCCGCTCTTCTGGAGCTGTTTCGCGAAGGCGGCTATGCGGTCACGGACCTAACCGACAATGATACGGCAAAGTTGCACATCCGTTACATGATCGGGGGAAGGCCGAAGAACCTTACAGACGAGGTGGTCTATCGCTTTCAGTTCCCCGAACGGCCAGGCGCGCTTCTGAAGTTCCTGAAACATTTCGGGAAGCGGTGGAACATAAGCCTGTTCCATTACCGCAATCATGGTTCCGCTTTTGGCCGTGTTTTATGCGGTATGCAGGTCCCGAAATCGGACCGGCCCCAGTTCCAGGATTTTCTTAAAAATCTCGGCTATAGCTATTGGTCGGAAACGGAAAATCCGGTCTACAAGGCGTTCCTTAACTGATCGCGTGGACGGTCACAGCGGGGGCCGTGCCTTGTTCCAGGTCGACCATGATATATGTCGCGCCGCGGCCGATCGTGTCCGTCGGCGAGCCGCAATAGGCGGCAGATGCTTTCTCTGACACCAGTTTCAAGGCGGCGTGATGATGCCCCAGGGCTAGATAGTCGCAATGGCTGTCTTCGATTTCCTGCATATGGATGGGGGAAGACCGGTGCGTCTCTCCACCATGGGGAACATAGATGCCGTGTCCCATGCCAAAATACCAGTCGGCATCCGACGGCCGCTCCGGACAACCGCCCAAAGGGCTGTATTCCGGTGCATGCTCGACCATGCCCTTGCCCCAGACGGCCACGCTCAACTCGGGAATGCGCGCGATCGTCCCGATTGCCGTCGCCAGCATCTGGACGTTGGGTATCCGGTTGAAGTCGTAACGATGGTAAATCGATCCCTCTTCGAGGCAGTCATGGTTCCCCGGGATCATCACGACGGGAACCGGCTGTTGCGAAAGAATATCCATCGCCCAGTTGATCGTGCCGTCCGTCGCGGTGTTCGAATCGAACAGGTCGCCCGCGACCAGCATCAGGTCGGGCTTATGCCCGCACATTTCGGCAAGGACGCGGGCAAATCCCTCACGGTAGTAATCTTGTGCGCTGCCGTTCAGCCCGGAGGCATCGCCATCCAGGTGAATGTCGGAGCAGTGGGCAAGGCGAAGCGTATCGGTCATGTGTTCCGTCTTTAATTTGGGGAGCGCCAAGATCCGATGTCTTCGGATGTGGCGGAAGGGAGAACAACACTAATATATAGTGCAATTTCCAAATTCCCAACTGGCGTCAAAATTTCATCCGTCCAGACGGTCGCCCACGTCTGTCTCATCGGCTATCTTTAGGTGGTTACGCGCACCAATCTAATCAGTATCAC
Source organism: Alphaproteobacteria bacterium (assembly GCA_012103325.1). Taxonomy (GTDB): domain Bacteria; phylum Pseudomonadota; class Alphaproteobacteria; order UBA8366. The sequence goes on along the minus strand of WLWY01000003.1, from coordinate 996,562 downwards.
GCCCACGTACAGACTTAAGGCTATGGGAAATAAGGAAAAATAAATGCACTTAAATGCGTTTTCTGAGACGAGCAACCCTTTGGATATGACGCAGACCGACGAGTTCGCGAGCCTGTTGGCGAGCGCGGCTGACCTCTCCATTCCCCATTCGCCGGATATTCCATACCGGTCGTGCAATGTCGTTCTGCGGCATCAGCGCTTCCATTTCCTGGAGTGGGGGGCGGCCGACGCGCCGACGATCGTCTTGCTGCATGGGGGGCATCAGTCGGCCCATTCCTGGGATCTGGTGAGCCTGCATCTGGCAGATCGCTATCGCGTCTTGGCACTGGATCAGCGGGGCCATGGCGACAGCGAATGGTCGCGAAGCTGGGATTATTCGAACTATACGATGTCACAGGACGCGGAAGCCTTTATTGGTGCGATGGGATTGGAAAAGCCAATCGTCATGGCCCATTCGATGGGCGGTCGGAATTCGATGCTGCTGGCGAAGCACAATCCGTCGCTGTTGCGCGGTCTGATTATCGTCGATGTTGGGCCGGAAATTTCCGATAAGGGACGCCAGGCGATATCGGCGTTCGTGCGCGAGAACGAGGAATTCGACGATTTGGAGCATTTCGTCCGCAACGTCCGGAAATACGATCCCTATCGCAGCCGGGAGCACATCGAGCGGACCGTGAAATATAATATGATTCAGCGCGAGGACGGAAAGTTCGTCAGCAAATGCGACTCGAATCCGCGGCGCGCCGGGACGCTGAACAAGAAGGAACAGCGGGACAATATTACGCTGGAGGACGCGGGTGCGTTCGAGTTTCCGGTGTTGCTGGTTCGCGGCGAAACTTCGAACATCCTGACGCCCGATGCGGCGGAGCGGTTCCGGGATGCCCTGCCGCAGGGGAAACTCGCCACGGTGCCGGATTGCGGACACAACGTGCATTCGCAAAATACGCACGGGTTCATTCAGGAAGTCGATCCGTTCCTTGCGAGTTTGATGTAAGGATGCCCGCAAATTTGAAAATTCAGGGAGAGGGAAGAGCATGGCTTTGATCGAACAGGATGTCGTTGTCACCACAAAATATGGCCGGATGCCGAGCTTCGCGGTGTGTCCGGATGAGCCGGGCCGTTTCCCTGGCATCATCTTCTACATGGACGCGCCGGGCTTTCGTGAGGAGCTGTGTAATATGGCGCGGCGCATCGCCAAACAGGGCTATTTTTGCATTTTGCCCGATATGTATTACCGGCTTGGCACGATCCGCTTTGACCTGCCTCGGCGATCCGACAAGATGTCCGCTGTCGTCATGTCGGCAATGCGGCACATCGGGAATGCCGATGTCGCGGACGACACGGCTGGCATCTTGGGTTTCCTAGACGCTCAGGATAAGTGCGCTCCGGGACCGGTCGGATGTGTCGGGCATTGCATGAGCGGCCAATACATCACTACTGTAGCGGCCCGGTTTCCCACCCGCTTCACCGCGTCCGCATCGATGTATGGCGTCGGCATTGTGACCGATGGAGAAGATTCACCGCATTTGCTGTTGGACCAGGTTCAGGGCGAACTCTACTACGCATTTGCCGAGACGGATGCGCATGTTCCCGATCATGTCATTCCGGATTTGAGCGTCGCGTTGGAAAAGGCCGGAACGGCGCATGAGGTTCAGATTTTCCCGGGCACGGAGCATGGTTTCCAGTTTGCCGAGCGGCAGGTTTACGCGCCCGTAGCCGCCGAAGAAGCCTGGGAAAAGCTCTTTTCAATGTGGGCTCGCCGTCTGAAGTAGGCGAACGATCTCCAGGATCGGTTCTCAAGGCGCCGCCGCTATCTGATCGCTGTATTCGCTTGTTTCGGCGGCAATGGCTCGTGCGCGTTATCGTGTCCAATCAATACGCGAATCATTAGTCCTGAAACAGGGGTATGTGGCGAAGTTACACGCCCGATATTTCGATATGTGTGCGCTTGTGCAATCGATTTCGGGGAATTCTTTCGAAAAATAAACCGCATATTCTGTGTCTCGCAATTTTGACCACACAAGTTATTGACGCCGTTGGTTCGAAATGCTCCGCTGAGGGTGCGGAGGGTCAGCTGCGTACCCGTTCCAAATTCGGGAAACGGTGAAGAGGATATGACTCTCCGGCTTCTGTTGAGGCGGGGAGAGATTTTTATGCATGTAGTTGCGGTAGCGTCCCAGAAGGGCGGATCGGGAAAAACCACACTTGCGGGACATATTGCCGTTCAGGCCGAACTGGCGGGCGCAGGGCCTGTGGCGGTTGTCGATACAGACCCGCAGGCGAGTCTTGCAGACTGGTGGAACGAGAGAAACGAATCGACGCCGGTCTTTATGCGGACTTCCGTGACAAATCTGACCGCCGATATTCGCCGGTTGCGGGAGCACGATATCAAGCTCGTCGTGATCGATACGCCGCCGGCGGTTACCGATACGATCACGCAGGTCGTCCAGGTTGCCGACCTTGTCGTGGTTCCGACGCGGCCCAGCCCGCACGATCTGCGTGCGGTGGGGGCATTGGTGGATTTGATCGAGGCGCTGAATAAGCCGCTCGTATTCGTTGTAAATGGCGCGACACCGCGGGCCAAGGTAACCTCTGAAGTGGCGATTGCGCTGTCGCAACATGGCACCGTGTCGCCATCCGTTATTCATCAACGTATCGGGTTTGCGACCAGTATGACGGATGGCCGTACGGTGATGGAAATTCCGGGGCAGGGACGTGCCGCGGCGGAAATCGCCGAGCTGTGGACCTATCTCGACGAACGCCTGAATAAGACATTCGGCAAGAAGGTTTTACTCCCGTTCGGCGAGATATTAACGGCGGCGAGCCGGGCATTTGGCTATGGACAGATCCGGGCCTAACGCTTCGATCTGAAAGCGGCATATCTAATCATGCAAGACTGTGCGCCCGTTGATTGATATTAAGGATAAGCCCTCCGGCCGTAAAAGCCCGGCGCCGCTTACCCATGCGCTGCTTGCGCGAAAGGGACAAGCAGCATCGGCGACATGGGAGGCCGAATCCGACACGGTGCGGCAGTTCGCGGAATCGGTGGAGAATGTCGCGGCGATGCCGTCCGCTGATGTTGAAGCTTCGGGCTCGACCGATGTGCAATCAGGGCCGTTCACCGCACTCCCAAAAATGTGGATTTTTGCAGCCGTCGTTCTCTTGGTGACCGGTTCTGTAGCAGTCGGCTATTTCGTACGTCCAAATTTGGCACCGGAATCGGCGCAAAGTATTGAGCAGCGAGCTGCCTTACCCGTTCCGGTGCAGCCAAACACAGAGGGCGTTGAGCAAGCGAGTCAACTAGCCAAAGCTCAAACGCAATTAGAGGCGATTGCACCGTCTTCCGGTGGGAGCGTGCAGGCCGATCTCGCTGTTTCGGGTGTTACTGGCAAGACGGAGACGCCTCTGCCCCCGTCCGCACCGCAAGCGTCACCACCGTCCGCAAGTGAAACAGGCGCAGTAGCAGCCCCGGAACCGCCAGCAAAGCCCGATAATGCGGTGGTTGAGCCTGCAGCGCCTCCTGCTCACGTCACACCGGTAATGGGGCGTGCTGTCGCCGAAAAAGCCGATACGCCAGACGTGCCTGCGACCCCGGCAGCGGTCTCCGCCCTGCTGAGGGCCAAGGAGCCGCCAACGCCGCCGCAAAGCGCGTTGGTTCCAGAGCCGCCGAAACCGGCAGTGCCGCCCGCTGCACCAGCGGCGTCGACGCCGACAGCGGCAAAAGTGCCGCCGAAAGCACAAAAACCGGCCGTTCAAACCGCGAGTCGTCCGAAACCGCCTAAGCGGACAGTACCGCCGGTTGCCGCAAATTCAGCGTATTTCGTGCAGCTCGCGTCCGTGAAGTCGCAACGTGCAGCGAACCGGGAGTGGGCGCGCTTGAAGAAACGGTTCGCAGCTCTCTTCGGATCCTTGGAACCTTCTATTCAGAAGACGTCGATCGCGAAACGGGGGACGTTCTATCGCCTTCGTGCAGCGGGTTTCGAGACCAAAAAACAGGCGCGGGATCTTTGCATGAAAATGAAGTCCGCAGGACAGGGTTGTCTCGTCGTGCGCCGCTAGCGTTGCCGCAACTTCCCAAAATCGTAAATTAGAGGTCCGGTAGGAAATCGTTTTGCGCCGTTCTGCCATGTTCTATCCTCCTACCGAATCCGTATAAGCAAGAGCCGCATCGATTAGACGGCTTTCAAGGGAGGACATTCCATGCGCGTCGTCATCGCCATGATGAAACACGAGACCAACACCTTTTCGCCTGTACCGACGCCGATAGAGCGCTTCGCGCGTGGCTTTCCGCTGCCGCCGCGCGGCAAGGATGCCTACGACGCTTTCAAGGGCACCGGATCGGCCATGGGCGCCTATATCGACTTGGCGGAGCGCGAGGGCTGGGACATCGTCACGCCCATCGCGGCGCAGGCCGCGCCCAGCGCGCCGGTGCAGGACTCCGCGTATAAAGAAATGTCAGATGCGATTTGTGAGGCCGTGGCCGCGGGTTGCGACGCCGTGATGCTGGACCTTCATGGCGCGATGGTGACGGAAAGCCGCGAGGACGGGGAGGGCGCGTTGATGACGCGCCTGCGCGAGATTGCGCCGGACGTGCCGATTGCCGTTGCTCTCGATATGCACACCAACCTGTATCCAGAGATCGTCGAGAATGCGACGACGTTGGCGGGCTACACGACCTATCCGCATATCGACAATTACGGCACCGGCGAACGCGCAGGCGAAGCGCTGATCAAAATGATCAAGGGCGATGCGAAGCCGGCGCTGGCCTGGGGCAACCGGCCGATGCTGCCCCATGTCATGCGGCAGGGCACGGCGGACTTTCCTAACAAGCAGCTCCAGGAACGTGTGAAGGAAATGGAAGCGAGCGGAGAGGCGATGGTCGCGACGCTGTTCACCGGATTTCCGCACGCCGACATTCGCAATGCGGGGCTGAGCGTCTGCGTCGTGACGGACAACGATCCGGAGAAAGCGCAGCAGCTATGTGACGAACTTCTGGATTCGGCTTGGAAAGACCGTGAAGCCTGGGTCTATCAGATCGAGCCGCTTGAGGAATCACTGGAGCGGGCGAAGAAGGTGACGGACGGGCCGGTGATTCTGTTGGACCATTACGACAACTCATCCTCGGGCGGCACGCAAGATACCATGACAGTGCTGGCCGCAATTTTGGAGGCCGGACTAGAGGATGTCGCCGCGTTTGCGATATGCGATCCGGAAGCGGTGCAGACGTTGATCGAGGCCGGCGTGGGCGCGGAAGTCATGCTACCCTTGGGCGGCAAGATGGATATGCCGTCGATCGACAAGAAAGGCGTGCCGGTCACGGTGACGGGCACGGTCAAACTGATTTCCGACGGGCTTTACCGCAATCTCGGTCCGGCATCGACGGGCATGCTGATGGATATGGGACCGACCGTGGTGTTCGATACGGGAAAGGTCGAAATCGTCGTGATCTCGCGCCAGCAGGAACCGAACGACAAGAATGCGTTCCTTAGCCTTGGTATCGATCCGACGCGCAAAAAATACCTGATGCTGAAGAGCCGGATCCACTACCGGGCCGGGTTCAGCGATATCGCCAAGGAGGTCATCGAATGTGCGGGCACGGGCGTTTGCACATTGGACTACAGCCAGTTGACCTTCGAGAATGTACGCCGACCGATTTATCCGCTCGACCTGATCAACGACCCCAATGAAGGAACCGCGTAACGGGGCACCTATGCCGCCGCGAGCGGGCCTTTCAGCAACCGACCCGCATAATCTCCGGTCGACACACCGTTTTCGAAGGCGGTTTTGCCGTTCACGACCGTGGCGGCGATACCGTTGGCTTTCTGGATCAAGCGTTTTGCGCCACCCGGCAGGTCCTGCACCACAGTAGGCATCTGCGGCTTGATCGTATCCGCATCGAAGACGACGAGATCGGCAGCGTAGCCAGTGCGGATCAAGCCCCGGTTGGGGAGTTCCCAGGCGGACGCGTTGTCGAACGTCAGCATGCGCACCGCTTCTTCGAGGGTGAAGGCCTGTCTGTCGCGGACCCAGTAGCTGAGCATATGGGTCTGCAACGATGAGCCCATTTCCTGACAGACATGTGCGCCAGAGTCGGAGAAGGTTGCGAGCGTGCGCGGGTGCTTCAGCATGCCCTGCACGTCGTCTTTATTCACATTGACGATGGGCTGGATGAAAAGTTGGTCTTCGTTTTCCAGCATCAGGTCGATCATTGTTTCGACCGGACCCGTGTTACGCTGTCGTGCGAGTTCCGCAACGGAGGGATCGTTCCAATCGACGCCCTGCATTGCGAGCAGGTTTTCGTAGTCCGGCCGCATGGGGTTGGTCGTGGCATCGCCGCCGCCCTGGAACTCAGCACCGCGCGGCCGCATCGTTGCTTCTTCGGCGACGAGTTTCTTGCGTGTTTCAGGATCGGCCAAGCGTTGCTGCTGCTCGGCAATCGGTAGGGACCGGATTTCCTTCCACGTGGGCAAGACGTCGAACGGCAGATTGGATTTGAGTGAGAAGATGACGCTGATCGGACGGGTCGAGGACTGGCCGTACATGCGGCCGCCTTTGGCGACGGTGTCGTCGATCATTTCCGTCTGGAACTGCCATGAGGTGGGGTCGTCCGCCATTTGCGTCGCGATGGTGCCGAACATGACGGGACGGCCGCTTTCCAGCGCGACTCGTTGCAGTTCCTTGAAGAAGCCCTTCTGCGCGGTGCCGCTAGAGACATCCGGGCCGACTTGGAAGATGCCCGCGTTCAGATCCGTCATGGCACCGACCAGGCGGTCGATTTCCGACCAATCCGCATAGCGGCTCGCAACGGGTAGTCCTGCCGGCGTGGAGTGCGTTGTCGACAGTGAGGTCGAGAAGCCGACCGCGCCCGCCTTCACGGCTTCCGATACGGCTGCTGCCATCTTGGCGACATCGTCATCCGTTGCACGGTCCGAGAGCGCCCGCTCGCCCATCACATACATGCGCAAGGCGGAGTGGCCGATATAGGCGCCGTAATTGATACCCTTCGGTGCTCGATCCACCGCGTCGAGATATTCCGGGAAGGTTTCCCACGTCCAATCCACGCCGGCCATGATCGCGTCGCTGGGGATGTCCTCGACCGCTTCCAGGCACTGCGCGAACCATTCCCGCTCTTCCGGCTTGCAGGGCGCGAGTGCAAAGCCACAATTGCCCATCATCACACTGGTCACGCCGTGCCAGCAGGAGCAGCTTCCCAAAGGGTCCCAGGTGACTTGCGCGTCCATATGGGTGTGGCCGTCGATGAATCCGGGCGAGACGATCATGCCCTCGGCGTCGATAACCTTATCCGCGCTTTCGCGAATGCGGCCGATTTCAACGATCCTCCCGTCCTGTACACCGACATCCGCGCGGTAGCGTGCCCCGCCTGATCCGTCGATGACCGTTCCGTTCTTGATGAGCAGATCCATGACATTCTCCCTCGTGACGTGTCGGTGTTTCACATTCTTGCATTGGCGGGCGTCAGGTCACAACATGGCGTCAGACACTAATCCAAAAACGCCTTGCCAAGGAGGAAACGAAAATGGGCCCGAAGCTCGTCGACCATCTGCTCTACGAAAAGGAAGAAAACGGACTTGTCTGGATCAAGTTCAATCAGCCGGAAGTCATGAATGCATTGATCGGTAATTCAGAAGAAAACAGCACGGTGGCAAAGGTCGGCGAATATATGCGTGCCGCGGATGATGATCCCGATGTACGGATCATCATTTTGACGGGTGTGGGACGCGGGTTCTGCTCCGGTGCAAACCTGAAAGGTAAGGCACCGCCGGAGGTGACGGGAGAGAACTTCGTGGGGAACCGCAGTGGCCGGGAAGGGGCCGATGCCGTGCGTCAGCACTTCTTCCACGGTTTCACAAAACTACACCGCGATATCGCCGATATCCGCAAGCCGACGATCGCCATGATCAACGGTCCCGCCGTAGGGTCGGGCATGGATATGTCGCTGCATTGCGATATCCGCATCGGCTGCGAGAAAACCCGCTTCGTCGCCTACCATCAGGCGGGCCAGATCATTGAGAATGGTGGCTGTTATTACCTGCCGAAGATGATCGGCCTCGGCCGTGCGCTGGAATACGCCTATACGGGCAGCTGCGACGCGGAAACCGCCTATCGCTGGGGCATGATCAATCATCTGGTGGAGTCCGAGAAGCTGGAAGAGTTCACCCGCGAGATGTGCGACAAGATGCTCGGCATTCCGCCGCTGGTGCAGTGGAACAGCAAGCGCATCATGCGCGCCGCACTGGACACGACGCTCGATCACACGATGGTGCTGACCTCGAACGCGGCACTGATCCTGAACAGCTCCGACGACGAAACGGAAGCCCGCAAGGCCTTCGTCGAGAAGCGTAAGCCTGTGTTCCACGGACGCTAGGCGCAGGATGAGCGCTGACAACATGGCGAACTGGCGGACCGGCATTGCCGAGGTCGTCAGCACAGAAACCGAGGAGGAGGTGCTCATTCGGGGGCGTAAGTTGAGCGAGCTGATCGGCTCGCTCTCCTTCGCGGAAATGATGTTCCTGTTGCTGACGGGACGCGAGCCAACCAAACCACAGGCGAGAGTGCTCGACGCACTGCTTGTGGCGTCAATAGAGCACGGCATAGCCCCACCGTCGATGATCGCCCGTTGCTATGCATCTTACGGCACCTCAATCCAGGCGGCGATGGCCGGCGGGATTATGGCGTTCGGCGACACAATGGGCGGGGCGGGCGAGCAGCTTGCGAAAATGCTGTCCGAGGCTGCGGCTGGACTTGATGTCGACCCAAGCGACGATGCGTTGCGCCAGTTAGCTGCAGATATCGTTGGGCGCGGTGGCCGTATTCCCGGTTACGGCATCCCGTTGCATGGCGCCGACCCGCGTTCGCCTAAGATGCTCAGCGTTGCGCGCGAAGAGGGTTGTTTTGGGACGCATTGCCGACTGGCCGAACTGATCGAGCAGGAAATTGAGCGCACGACAGGGAAATCGATTCCGCTAAACCTCGATGGGGTTGGCGCGGTCGTCATTCTCGATCTTGGTTTCCCATGGCAGCTAACCCGCATGTTTCTGATCACGCCACGTTCGGTCAGTTTCGCCGCGCATTACTACGAGGAACAGCAGCAGGGCACGAAGTGGCGGCATCTCGCCGCCGACGATATTACCTACGAATCATAGCCGGGGGGAGGCACGAAGCCGCCGAAATTCTCTTCGATCAGCCGAGCGAATTCGATGCAGGTGTGGTCGTGTAGATAGGGACCGATGATCTGGATGCCGACGGGCAGACCGGACCGGGTGAGGCCGGCGGGCGCGACGCTGGCGGGGAGATAGACGACGCCACTGATCCCGGCCCAGAATAGCTGATCGGTCGTTAGGACACGCTCGTTGTTGACCGTGACCATACGCTCCCAACGTTCGCCTTCGTGATCGTGCGGTTGCGCGGCGGACGCGCCAACAGGGCAAAGCAGCAGATCGTAATCCTCGAAATATTCCGCCCAGCGTTGTCGAAGATGCGCGCGCTCATTGTTGAGTTGCAGCCACTGGCTGTGGCCCATCGTATTGCCGCGCAGCATGCGGGCGTAATAGCTGTCGTCGGAGGCGTCCAGCGCGGTGGCTTTCGATTGCTGCGCTTCGATATCCGCCGGCTTCATGCGGCTCGACGTGGCGGCGCGCAGGAGTAAAACGTAAAGCTCGTGGGCGCGGTAGAGATCGATGTCCGGTCGGGCGCTGTCGCTAATTGTCGCGCCGGCCTGGGCGATTTTATCGACCAGGGCCTGAAGCACGTCCGTCATTTCCCTGTCGACCGTCGATCCGGGTTCCGAGAGCATAACGCCGATTTTGAAGTCCGACAGGCGCGTTTTCTTTGGCCTCGGCAGCTCGAGGCGCCAACCGACACCATCGATTTCGTCCGGTCCCGCCATTGCATCCAGCGCGATGGCCAGGTCCTTGGCCGTCCTGGCGAGTGGGCCGACCACGGAGATGTCGGCATAGGTGAGGGCGCCCGGCATTGCATGCCCGCGCGGCGAGATAACGCCGTAGCTGGGCTTGTGTCCGAAGATGCCGCAAAAATGGGCTGGATTGCGGATCGATGCGCCGATATCGCTGCCGGCGTCGAGACCACTCATCCCCGCCGCGAGCGCGGCGGCCGATCCGCCGGAGGAACCGCCGGGACTCAACGCCAGATCCCATGGATGGTTGGTCACGCCATAGATATCGTTGAAGCTCTGCCAGTCCGAGAGAAGCAGGGGCACGTTCGTCTTGCCGAACAGATTGACCCCGGCGGCGTTTAGCCGGTCGACGGACAGCGCATTGGAATCCGAATAATTGTCCTTGAGCGACGGCACGCCCCAGGTCGTCGGCATGCCGGTGATGTTGTAGGACTCCTTGATCGTCATGGGTACGCCGTGTAGCGGCCCCGCCCACTCGTCGCGCGCCGCCATGGTGTCGAGATCGTCGGCGCGCCGCCGCGCGCCTTCGGGATCGCTGAAGATGATGGCGTTCAGGTCCGGATTGTAGCGCTCGACGCGCTCCAGATAAGCTTCCAATGTATCGCGCGCCGTTATTTTCTTTGCCCTGATGTCTGCGGCGATCTGAAACGCACCGGCGAATGGATTGAATTCGGTCATGGTTCCCTCCAGCAATCGGGTCAGCTAAGCACCCGAATGGGGTTACCCGCAAGCCAAGCTTGCACATCCTCCAAGCTGTCCCGATAGCGGGCAATAAAATTTTCCCGTGTCCGGCCGCCGACATGCGGCATCAGCACCGTGTTTGGTTGGGTGCGGAGCTTGTGATCCACGGGCAGCGGTTCCTGGTCGTAGACATCGAGCCCGGCACCGGCGATTGCGCCCGTCTCCAAGGCTGAGATCAGTGCCGCCTCGTCGACGATGGGGCCGCGCGCGGTATTGATCAGTAAGGCAGTCGGTTTCATCAAGCCAATCTCGCGGGCGCCGACCGTCCCGCGGCTTCGGTCGCCTAGGATCAGATGCACGCTGACGATATCGGCACGCTTGAAAAGCGTGTCCTTGTCGACCTGTTCCACGCCGATTTCCGCGCAACGCGCGTCCGTCAGGTTCTCGCTCCAGGCGATGACATCCATGTCGAACGCCTTGCCGACCCTGGCGACACCGGAGCCGAGCGTGCCGAGTCCGACAACACCCAAAGTTCTGCCGCTGAGGCCAAGGGGCAGGTCGATCCCCCATTTCCCTTCGCGCATCGCTCGGTCTTCGGAAGGGATGTGCTTGAGCAGGCTGAGGATCAGGCCCCAGGTGAGCTCGACCGTCGCGATCGGGAAACCGTAGCCGGTGCCGCAGACCGTGATCTGGCGTTCGGCGAGGGCCTGCATATCCAGGGCCGCGTTGCGCTGGCCATGCGTGACAAGGCATTTCAGCTTCGGCAGGCGTTCGATCAGGGCGCGGTCGAACGGCGTTTCTTCGCGGGCGGTGACGACGATGTCGTAAGGGGCCAGCAGATCCGCTGCATCTTCCGCATCCGTGAGCCGTCCCTGGAAGAAATCGGCTTCCACCTCATCCGGCAGCTGTGACCAATCGGCGGCTTCCCGGGCGAGGTTTTGATAATCGTTGATGACGGCAAGGCGCATCAATATCCCGCTTCCCAGTCGATTACGTTGCGCAAGGGTTCGTCGCGCAAATAGCGCTCCATATTCTCGCACAGCACTTCGATGGCCCGGTGCCGGTTGATGTCTGTCATGCCGGAAGTGTGCGGCGTGATCAGGATATTCGGGTGCTGCCACAGGCGTTCCGGCGGCGTGCGCTCGAATTCGCCGACGTAGACGTCGAGTGCCGCACCACGCAAATGTCCGGAATCGAGCGCGTCGGCCAGGGCGTTCTCGTCGATGATCTCACCGCGCGCGACGTTGACCAGAACCCCGCCCGGCTTCATGACGGCCAAGGTTTTGGCATTGATAAGGTTTGTCGTTTCCGGCGTCCATTGGCAGCACACAGCAACGAAGTCGCTTTCGGCCAGCATTGCGGGCAAGTCGGCGGGAGATCTGATTTCCGCGAAACCTTCCGGCAGCGTTTCGCCCTTGGCGGGCGGGTGCCGCCGCGTGCCGATGACCCGCATGCCGAGCGCGGCGCAAAGTCGGCCGACATCCTGGCCGATACCGCCGGCGCCGATGACGCAGACAGTCTTTCCTTCGATCAGCGTCGGCTTGTAGGCGCGGTAATCGAACTCCGCTTTCTCGCTGTCGATAGCGGTGCGGTGAAGGCCTTTGGCGAAATGCAGGATACCGGCAATCGTGTATTCCGCGATAGGTAGCGTGTTCCCGAACCCGCGGGAGGTCGTCACCGTCACGTCGCTGCCCCATAGGTCGCCCAGCATTAAATTGCTCGCTCCGGCGGGGCGCTGATGGAACCATTTGAGTTTCGGCGCACGGGCGCGCAAATCGAGCGGGAAGGGCCATCCTCCGAGCACGACTTCGGCGTCGGCGAGCAGGGCGTCGCGCTCTTCCTTGGTGCCTTCACCGCTGGCATCCGGTGCGAGGTAGCGATTGGAGGTGAACGGCGGCCACGTTTCGCGGATTTCGCCGTCGAACCATCCGGCGGCTTCGGTGAATTGGATCGCGGGGCTGATTGCCTTGACACGTTCCGTCTCTTCCGGCGGCATGCGTTGAATGTTCAGGACTTTGATATCGCGCATCGTTGTTGCTCCGCTCAATAAATATTGAATAGCCGGGAATCCGCCAAGATGGGGATGCTACGGTAATCTAACCCGAGACCGCGCCCTATGCATATTGTCGCGATTGCAATAGCATCGCGCCTCATTCTCCCAGTTTTCAGGATCGGAACAGGCTCTCGTTCATGGGCTCTCCTAAACTCGAAAATCGATCAAGCCGATTTAACGGGGAAGCCGCCGCGTGAGAACGGAGTCCGTCGACGAACTGTTCGCTCGTTTCGGCCCGTCCTATCGGATGTTTGTGACCGTAACGGGTATGACAGCTTCCTTCGTCATGGTGGTTTCGGGGACGATTTCGAATGTGGCGGTGCCCGATGTCATGGGCGCGTTTGGGATCGGTTTGGATCAGGCGCAGCTGATGGCAACGGCGTTCAACATTGCCATGACGACTAGTCAGCTCCTTAACGCCTGGGTCATCGCCGTATTCGGTCAACGCATCGGATTTTCGGCGACGCTGATTATTTTTGCCATCGGCAGTCTGATATGCGGGTTCGCGGAAGATTACAGTTTCGTCGTGTTCGGCCGCACCTTGCAGGGGTTTTCCGCTGGCGTCATTCAGCCGCTTGTAATGGTGACGATCTTCCAGGTCTTCCCGAGCGACCGCCGTGGATCGGCGATGGGGCTCTATGGCATGGCTCTTTCGCTGGCGGTCGCAATCGGACCGGCTTTCGGCGGTATCGCCATCGGCATTTTCGACTGGCGATACATTTTCTTCGCCCCGCTGCCGCTGGTTCTCGTCGCTTTCTTTGCGGGCCTTATTTTTATGCCGTCCTACCGGGACGCCAAGGAACAGCCGTTCGATTGGACCGGATATGGATTGATTATCGTTGCGCTGTATTGCGTGATGACGGGGCTGACCGATGGGCAGCGCGACGGCTGGGTATCCGACCGGATCGTCACCTATTTCGTCGTTGCCGTACTATGCAGTGTCGGGTTTTTGCGCTCGCAAATGCGCCGTGGCGCGACACTGGTCGATCTGTCGCTTTTCAAAAACCGTGAATATACGGCGGTTATGTTCATTACGCTGATCTTCGGCATCGGCAATTTCGGCACGTCCTATGCGGTGCCGGTCTTTGGTCAGCTGGTTCAGGGAATGACACCGCTCTCCGCTGGCTTGCTGATCATGCCAGCGGCGCTGATGGTCGCCGCGGCGTTGCCGTTTACCGGACGATTGGCGGACACGATTTCGGCGCGGCTCGGAATTTTGATCGGACTCACGCTATTCGCGTCGGGCTCGGCCTTTATGATCGACGCGGACGTGAACACGCCCTTCTTCAGCCTCATGATCTATTACATCATCAGCCGTTTCGGCATGGCCTTCACCATGCCGTTTCTGATGAGCACGGCACTACGGACGCTCGAGCCGGAAAAGCTCAATTCGGGAGCGGGGATGGTCAACTTTTCCCGTCAGCTCGGAGGGTCATTAGGGACTAACGCCTGGGTGGTTTTCGTTCAAATGCGCACGCAGTTTCATGCCGACGCGCTGACGGCGACACAGGATTCTTCGAATACCTCGAGCCGAGAATTTCTCGACAGTGTTGGGCAGATTTTGCGGGAAGCCGGTGTTCCGGAACTCGTCAACCAGCCCGGCGCGCTGCATTTCCTGGGTCAAGTTGTGGAAGCCCAGGCAATGACGTTGGGGTTCCAGGACGGATTCCTGATTTTCGTCATCGTGTTCGTCCTGGCGATGATCCCGGCGTGGTTGGTCGGTTCGGGTAAAAAACATTGAGCTTTGCTTAGGTGTCGCCTTCGATTTCTTCCAGGGCGGCATAATCCTCCCGCCGGAATTCCTGTTCGACCTCGTCGATCGTATCGATGCTCGTGCCGACGGCACGCAGCACGATGCCCGCGAGTTGAATGCTGGCTTCGAGCGCTTCGGGAACGACGGAAGTCGCGCCTTCCCGGGTCAGGTCGCGCCGGTGCCTGAGGTTGCGGGCGCGCACGAAGATCTGAAGGTCGCGAAAGCTGATGCGCAGAGCCTTTACTGCCTGATCGGTGGTGATCACGGCGGCGCTGGCGCGTCCGGCGCCGACCGCATTCAGGATGCCGATGTCGCCCCCATTGCCGTAATACACGGACATCCCCTTTCGGTGGCAATTCCGAACCCGCTTGTGGTTGAGGTCGAGCGCGACATAATCGACACCGCCAAGCGAAAGCGCTTTCGCGACCGTTTGCCCAACCCGGCCGAAGCCGACGATAACGACGTGGCTGCTTAAATTCTGCGTTTCTTCGCTGATCGTATCGAGATTCGGTGCCGGATCTTTACCGAGCATTCGCGAGAGCCTTTTGCCTGCGGAATCGACAATCGGCGTCAGCATCATGGTGACCGAAATGACGGCGAGTAAAATTTGACCGATCTCTTGCGGCAATACGCCGGTGACCATAGCGGCGCCGAAAATCACGAAACCGAACTCGCCGCCCTGAGAAAGCAGCAGGCCGGTTCTGACGGCGATTTCGTTGCTTTGGCCGACCAGGCGGCATAACACGGCAGTGATAATCGACTTCCCAATCATGAGGCCGAACACCAGCAGGACGATGTCCAACCAATGTCGGCCGACAAGCGGCAAGTCGAGCGACATGCCGATGATCATGAAGAAAAGGCCGAGCAGAATGCCGCGGAATGGTCTGATATCCGCTTCGACCTGATGGCGGTATTCTGTTTCCGCAAGCAACAGGCCCGCCAAAAAGGCGCCCAGCGCCATCGAGAAACCACCCAGGGAAACCGCCCAACTGGTCCCCAGGACAACGAGCAGAGTTGTGGCGACGAAGAGTTCCGAGCTGTTGGTTCCCGCAACGATGCGGTAGAGCGGCCGCAGAACGAGCCGCCCGATGACGATGATGGCGGCAATGGCCGCCGCGGCCTGAAGCGCGGAGATGGCGGCGAGTTGAATGATCCCGGCTTCGGATTCCGCGAGCAACCGCACGATGATAAGCAGGGGCACGACGGCGATGTCCTGCAGAAGCAGAATGGCAAATGACGCCTGACCGTATCCTGTCATTCGCTCACCGCGTTCGATGAGGAGTTGCAATACAAAGGCGGTCGAAGACAGTGCCAAGCCACCGCCAATGACGATGGCTTCGCGTCCGGTGGCCCCAAACGCGACGGCAACGCCCCCAATGGCAAATCCCGTGATCACGACCTGAAGTGTGCCCAGGCCCAGGACGCTCCCCGCTAAATTCCGCAGGCGTTCGACGGAAAGCTCGAGGCCGATCATGAATAGCAGGAAGACGACGCCGAACTCCGCCAGCGCATGAGCGCCGGAAGTAAGCTTAACCAGTGAGAACAAATGCGGGCCGATAACGACGCCGGCCGCGAGATAACCAAGGATGGGGCTGATCCTAAACCGCTTAAGCAGCGGCACGACGATAATGGCGGCGGCCAGGAATATCAGAACGTCGTAGAGGATATCAGGGATGTGCAAATTGCGTTCCTTTGGGGCGAAGCCATCGATGCCTAATCGAGGTAGAGCTTGAACCCGATATGGCTGGCTTCGAATCCAAGATCCTCATAAAAGGCGATTGCGCGGTCGCGCGCCTTGTTCGAGGTCAATTGTACGATGCCGCAGCCGTTTTTTCGGGCGCGCTCGACGGCCCACATAATCATTCTTCGTCCCACGCCTTGGCCTCGGAGACGGTCCGAGATCCTCACCCCTTCGATCTGGCATCGTGTGGCGCCCGTAAAGGTCAAATTCGGGATATAAGTCAGTTGCATCGCGCCGACGATGCCCTGCGCATCTTCCCCAACAATAACCTCGTTTCCGATATCGCGCTCGATCGCCTCGAACGCTTTCACATAGGCAGGATCCAATGCGGTCGCGAGGGTTTCGCGGATTTTTCCCAGATCATCCTTGGCCAGCAAGGCGACAATTGTTTCCAGATCGGCCAGTGCCGCCGGACGAAATTTTATCTCCTCATTGAGATCCATCGTTGTGCGGTTCCTTCCTGTTGTCGCTCAGCTTCCGTGGACAACGTTATAGTACGTTTTTTCTCTACCTGACGACCGGCTGCCGGCGACGGTGTAAGGCCTTGATTTCCGCCGTTTCCTTATATGTCCGGACAATTTTCCATCGATTTGACAAAACGGCTATTTTTTGCCCGTTCCAGTTGGTACCATTTCTCAAATTTTGGGAAGTGCATGACGCGCGGCTGCGTGCGCAGCACGGGATAGGAGGATCGGCATGATCAAACGGTTTTCATCGCTCTTCGCCGGGCATATTGACCTCGGCGACATGGGCACGGACGCGACGCCGGCGAATGAGCGGCGCTATTCGGATGAGCAGTTGGCGGGTATTTTCGGCAAGACCGAAGCGCTGGCCAAATGCATGGATAAGCTCGGCTACCACACGCTGTGGTTTGCGGAGCACCATTTCCAGCATGAGGGTTATGAGGTCATTCCGAACATCCCGATGTTGGCGGTTCATCTGTCCCACATTACCGAGAAGCTGAACTACGGTTGCGGTTTCAACATCACGCCGATGTGGCATCCGCTGCGTCTGGCGGAAGATTTCGCGGTCGCTGATCACCTGACCAATGGCCGATGCATATTCGGTGTCGGACGCGGCTATCACACCCGCGAGGTGGAAACGCTCGGCGGCGCGTTGATCGACAAGGACGCCAACCGGGAACAGTTCGAAGAGCAGGTCGAGATTCTGTTTAAGGCGTTCCACAGCGAATCCTTCTCGCACAAAGGCAAATACTACACCTTGCCCCCGGACGTGCCGTATCGCGGCTATGATTTGAAGGAGCTGACCCTGGTGCCGCGGCCCAAGAATCTGCCGGTGGAATGCTGGCAGCCGGTCGTTAGCGCGACGGACCGCGGCCTGGACTTCATGATGAAATACGGCATCAAGGGTATCATCGGTGGCGGTTCCGCGCTGTTGTTGAACAGTTCGATCAGCAAGTTCCACGAAGCGCATCTGCGGGCCGGGAAGGAATCGCAGCCTGGCACCGGTCTATGCCTCGGTATTTCCTTTCATATCGCCGAGACGAAAGAGAAGGCGATCGAAGAAGCACGCCCATTCTACGAGGAGCACGCCAAGATGTTCGGCCCGCTGGGCTTCCTCGGCAAGCTCACCGACGACCAAGTCGAGGCGATCAGCCGGCGCGGCGGCATTCCGGATTCCGGTATCCCAACCCTGGAATGGGCTTGCGACAATGGCGCCTGGTATTGCGGTCCGTCCGAGGGTTTCGTCGACTTCCTGCACACATTGAACGAGAAATTCCCAGGCCTGGAGGATGTGAATGTCCAGTCCGCCATGGGCACGCCCGAGAAGGTTATGATCGAGCAGCTCGAAATCTTCGGTAAGGAGGTCATGCCGAAGATGCGGATGGCGGAAGCCGCCGACTGATCTCTTAACGCTTTGATGTGATTGCGGCGGGCTTCTTGCCCGCCGCTTTCATATTGCTTCAAGCCGAGTGATCGACGCCGGTAAGTTTGTGTCGCAAGAAGAAAAGGAACACGGTAATGAATGCGGATTATGTCGTCGTCGGCGCCGGGTCGGCCGGTTGCGTCATGGCGGCGCGGTTGAGCGAGGACGGCTCGAAGGTTGTCCTTTTGGAAGCTGGGCCAAAAGACCGGCACCCGATGATCCACATTCCCGCCGGTATCCGCGCTTTGCTCCACAATCCAGCAGTGAACTGGATGTACAGCAGCGAGCCGGAGGAGAATACGGGAGGCCGCCGTATCCACTGGCCGCGAGGCCGGGTCTTGGGCGGTTCCAGCTCAATTAACGGCATGCTCTATGTGCGGGGGAATCGGGCGGATTTCGACGGTTGGGCGCAGCGCGGCTGCCGAGGTTGGGGTTTCGACGATGTGCTGCCGCTCTTCATGAAATCGGAGACTTACCGCAATGGCAGCGAAGACGAGGTGCGGGGCCGCGGCGGACCGCTCATCGTCGAGGACTACCGGACGATCCTGCCGCTCACACACAAATTTGTGGAGGCGGCGGTTCAGGCAGGTTTCTCTTTCAACCGAGATCTTAACGGTAAGCAACAGGAAGGCGTCGGTTATTCGCAAATGACGCGACGGGGACGCTTCCGCGGGTCGACGGCGCGCACCTTCCTCGCAGAAGCGAAGGGGCGGAAAAATCTGGAAATCGTCACTGACGCGGTCGCAACGAAGCTGCTGTTCGAGGGCAAGCGCTGCGTCGGCGTCGCCTATCGTCAGGGCGGTGTCGACCGCGAGGTTCGCGCGGATAAGGAAGTTATTTTGTCCGGCGGTGCGGTGAATTCGCCGCACTTGCTGCAGGTCTCCGGTGTCGGCCCGGCGGAACATCTCCGCTCGATCGGTGTCGAGGTGGTGCACGACCTGCCGGGCGTGGGCTCCAATCTGTCCGACCACTACGTGACCCGGGTTTCGCACAGGGTCAAAGATCTGATTTCGATCAATGAGTTGGCGCGTGGCGTTCGGGTCGCCCGTGAAGCGCTGCGGTTTGTTTTCCGCGGCAATGGCGCGCTGACATTCGGCGTCACCAGCGCACAGGTATTCTGCCGCAGCCGCGAAGGCCTCAGCAGCCCCGACCTGCAGCTTCTCTTTACCCCGGCGAGTTACGGCACCGAAGTCATCGGGTCGCTGGAGCGCGAGCCAGGCATGACCGTTGCGGTCTGCCCGGTACGGCCGGAAAGCCGCGGCACGATCATGGCGGAAAGCGCGGATCCGCTGGCGGCGCCGGTTATCCGGCCCAACTACATGTCCGCCGAGGGCGACGCCTATGTCATGCTGGCAGGCATCCGGCATACGCAGCGTATCCTGGCCGCGCCAGCTCTCGCGGAACACAGCGTGCGGGAGCTGGAGCCGGGCAATCCCATCGATACGGTCGAGGATGTCTTCGAGTTCGCGAAACGCAACGGCGCATCGATCTACCACCCCGTCGGCACCTGTAAGATGGGCGAAGACCCGATGGCGGTCGTCGATCCGCGCTTGCGCGTGCACGGGATCTCCGGCTTGCGCGTCGTCGACGCCTCGATCATGCCGACCGTAACGACGGGCAATACGAACGCGCCTACGATCATGATCGGTGAGAAGGGGGCTGCCATGGTTAAGGAGGATCAGGCCGCCTGACGCCGGGCCCTGCGACGGGTTGCCGAAGGAAAACAGCATGGATCGAAAGCATGGTACCGCCGTCTATTTATAAGGTTCAGACTGATACGGCGGGCGATCTCTATGTCATGCCGAAACCATCGGGGGAGCGGCTTCGGGACGATATACAGGCGTTCAGCGATATGGGGGTTACGCGGATCGTCTCGCTACTTGAATATCGTGAGGCTCAGCAACTGGGTCTCGCCAAAGAGAGTGAAACATGCGGAGAGTTCGAGATAGAGTTCGTCCAGTATCCGATTGAAGATCGGGGGTTGCCTGAAAAACCGAGTTTCGCCGCTCTGGTGGAATCGACCTGTGCCGCGTTGCGGGCAGGAGGCAATATTGCTGTGCACTGTAGAGCCGGGATCGGTCGCACCGGCATGGTTGCCAGCTGTATTCTTACTCGGTTCGCCGTCGATGCCGAAGAAGCTATTTCGATCGTAAGCGGTGCAAGGCTGCTGGAGATTCCAGATACAGACGAACAGCGTCGGTTCATTCTGAACTTTGCAGCAAATTCTGAACGCTACGCTTAGTGCGTCTCCGCCGCGTCGGCAATTTTCCTGGCCATACTGGCGAAGCGGTAATCGCTGCCCGGCGTCCCTGCGACAAGGCAGCCGATCGGCATCTTTTCGGACGATAACCCGACGGGCATCGTAACGACAGGTCCGCCGAGTGCGGTCCAGGGCGAGATGTAGCTGGCATCGCCGGTCCATTCCAAGCCTTTTGGCGCGGTCTTCGGTGTTGCGGGCCAGATGAACGCATCCGTTTCAGGGAAATGGTTGAAGAAAGTGTGGCGCGCGATGTCGATCGCCCGCCGCCCCTCGGCATATTCACCAACTGACGTTTCCAGTCCGCGGCGGATAGCCTCACATAAAAAGCTACCAACGCTGCCTTCCGGTTCGTCGAGCAGACCCTTTTGGGTATGGCCGATATCGTATTCCATCGTGAGCCGATGTAACTCCTGAAGGGCAGCGATGTCGATTGGCGCGTCCTGGCGCACGACATTGTAGTCTGCTTCCTTGAGGCTGGCCTCGGTTTGATCGATGGATTTGTGGATATCGGAGTTCGCATTCTCGATAAACGGATCCTGCAGGACCGTGATGTTGAGGGCCGAGTCTGTTGCTGCTATCCGATGCATCCGCGCATGCGACGGGCATATCGCTTCGAACACCGTCGCGGCGTCGGCGACGCTCCAGCCGTAGAAGCCAACTGTGTCGTAGAGATAGGAGAGGGGGGCAACGCCGCCGCCGGGCATCAGGCGCGTACTGGGTTTGAAGGCGGCAATACCGCAATAAGCTGCTGGCCGGTTGACCGAGGCCATGGTCTGCGTCCCAAGCGCGACAGGCACCATGCCGGCGGAAACCGCCGCACCGGAGCCGCTGCTGGAGCCGCCGGGCGTGTGATCCAGATTGTAGGGATTGCGCGCCGGCGAGATGTCGCGGAAAGCGAATTCGGTCGTATGGGTCTTGCCAAGAATAATGGCGCCGGCGACGCGCAGCGCGGTGACAACTTCCGCGTCGGCCGTCGCCGGTGCGGCATCGGCACGGGATTTGCTGTTACAGCGTGTCGGCACGCCGGCAACGTCGATGATGTCCTTTACCCCGACCGGTATCCCGTGCAGCGGGCCGCGGATCGTGCCGGACCGGATTTCCGTTTCCTGAATGGTGGCTTCTTCGAGCGCGGCATCGGCACAAAGCTCGCGCCAGGCCTCGACCTGCGGTTCCACCGTTTCGATCCTGTCGAGATAGTGCTGCACGAGCTCGACAGGTGACAGAGCGCCGTCCCGAATTTGCTTCGCGAGGACATCGACCCGTCCCGGGTCCGTAACGGTTTTCGGTTTCTCCATCATGACGGCGCGATCTCCTCCAACTTACCGAAACGCTTTCGTTTGTCGCATGCAGCACGATAGACTGAATGAGACGAACGAGAGCTTTGTCCATATCATGATGGCAAATTGAAACAATGTCATGGCCGTTGCGAACAGGCTTCGCATAATCGAGAGGGCCCAGTGTGAAGTTTGGAATGTTTGGCGGTGCACGGCCGGTTCCCGGTGTCGAGGACGGGTATCATGAGGGTTACAACGCCTATATCGACGCTGTCGTCGAAGCCGAGGCGCTGGGCTATTACAGTAATTTCCTGGTAGAGCATCACTTTAGCGGCATGGGCCAGGTGTCGGCCTCGCTCAATCTATTGTCCTACCTCGCGGCAATGACAAAAACGATCCGGCTCGGCACCGCCGTCGTCGTCCTGCCGTGGCACAATCCGGTTCTGATTGCGGAGCAGGCGGCGACTGTCGACCTCCTGTCCAACGGACGGTTCGACTTCGGCGTCGGTAAGGGTTACCGCTACAACGAGTTCGAAGGGTTTTGCATCCCGATAGAGGAGTCGACGGAACGCTTCGAAGAAGCCGTTGCCGTGATCCGTAAGGCGTGGACGACGGAAGGACGCTTCTCGCACCATGGCAAACGATGGCACTACGAAGACATAATCGTCGAGCCGATGCCAACACAGAAGCCGCATCCACCGCTGTGGCTCGCGGCGGGCCGTCCGGAATCGCTGCGCTACGCGGCGCGCGAAGGCTACAACCTATTTCTCGACCAGTTCCAGACCTTCGAGGTTATTCTCGAGCGGCTAAAGGTCTACAGACACGCGCTGACGGAAGCCGGGCGCGCGCATGCGCCGCTCGGCGTTGCTGTCGCGCGAGGGCTGCTGATCGCCAAGACCGACGAAGAGCGGGAGGCCGCGATAACCGCCCGGATGAAATCTCAGGAGGTCATGAACGCCTTTGGCATGTCATCAGATGGGAAGGCTAAATCAAGCATGGTTTCTGATCCTGACTTGCGGAAAGCCGCCGTGGAGGGAACGTTACTGGGCACGCCGAAAGAGATCATCGAGCGCCTGAAATGGCTCGAGGGCCAAGGCGTTGATTACGTTCTGCTCTCGTCGCGGGGCAAGGATGGACTACGTCTATTTGCGGAAGAAGTCATGCCGGCGTTTAGTTAGCGCGGCAGTACCGACTCGCCCATAAGAAACTCGTCGACGGCACGGGCACATTGCCGGCCTTCGCGGATTGCCCAGACCACCAAGGACTGACCACGCCGCATATCGCCCGCCGCGAATAGCTTCGGTATCGACGTTTGATAGTCGTCGGTGTTGGCTTTGACGTTGCCGCGTCCGTCAAGTTCGACGCCAAGGCTCTCGATCATGCCTTCATGGACGGGATGCACGAAGCCCATCGCAAGCAGGACAAGGTCCGCCTGAACAGTGAACTCGCTGCCGGGGATATCGCGCAGCTTCTCATCCAATCTCGTGACGTGCAGGGTCGTAACTTTGCCGTCGTTACCGGAAAACTTCGTGGTCGAAACACACCAGTCGCGTTTCGCACCTTCGTTTTGTGACGACGATGTCCGCATTCTGCGTGGCCAGAGCGGCCATGTTGTGCCTTTGTCCGGATGCTCCGGGGGCATCGGCATGATCTCATACTGGGTCACCGAAATTGCGCCCTGCCGGAACGACGTACCGATGCAGTCAGATCCTGTATCGCCACCGCCGATCACCACGACATTCTTGCCAGTGGCGGTTATTTCCTCCACGCCGCCTAAGGACTCGCCACCGACACGGCGGTTCTGCTGCGGCAAAAAGTCCATCGCAAACTCGATGCCCTCGAGGTTGCGGCCCGGGACGGGAAGGTCGCGTCCATGTTCAGATCCACCGGCCATGACAACGGCATCGAATTTCTCAAGCAGGCCCTCGGCCGTATCGTTGACACCGATATGGACGCCCGTCTGGAATGTCACACCCTCCGCCTCCATCTGCGCGACACGCCGATCGATCAGATGCTTCTCCATCTTGAAGTCTGGAATGCCATAGCGCAGCAGGCCCCCGGGCTTGTCGTTCTTCTCGTAAACAGTCACATCATGCCCGGCGCGGGCAAGCTGCTGCGCACTGGCGAGCCCCGCCGGTCCCGAACCGACAACCGCGACACGCTTGCCGGTCTTCCGCTCTGTAGTGACGGGGACGACCCAGCCGTTCTCCCAGCCCGTATCGACGATCGTGCACTCGATTGTCTTGATGGTGACCGGGTTGTCGTCGATATTCAGCGTGCATGCCTCTTCGCACGGGGCCGGACAGATCCTGCCGGTGAATTCCGGGAAGTTGTTCGTCGAGTGCAGGACATCCAGCGCGCCGCGCCAATCGTCCTTGTAAACGAGGTCGTTCCAGTCGGGGATGATGTTGTTGACCGGACAGCCCTGATGGCAAAAAGGGATGCCGCAGTCCATGCAGCGTGCGCCTTGTTGTGATACCTGCTTGTGGTCCATCGGGATGACGAACTCGCGGAAGTGACGCACCCGGTCGCCCGCCGGCGCATTCTTCCGGTCCTGGCGGTCAATTTCGAGAAAGCCAGTGATCTTGCCCATACTATTCGCCCCCCGTTGCGATGCCGGCATCGGCCGAAGGCCCTTGGGCGATCTGCATTTCCTGCAAGGCGCGTCGATAATCGACGGGCATCACCTTGACGAAGCGCGGCAGGAAATCGTCCCAGTTTCTTAAAATTTCATGAGCCCGCGCAGAGTTGGTGTAATGCGCGTGCCGCTCGATCAGGCCGAACAGGCGTTCCGCATCGTGCCTGGTCATGTCATGAGATACATCGACACGGCCATGAGCTTCGAGATCGCCGCCTTGGTGGGCGATCTCTTCCAGCGTTTCGTCTTCTGCTGCGACCGGTTCCAGATCAACCATGGCAAGGTTGCAGCGCTGTTCGAAGTTGCCTTCTTCATCCAACACATAGGCAATGCCACCGCTCATACCGGCCGCGAAGTTCCGGCCGGTATGGCCCAATACGACAACGATGCCGCCGGTCATATACTCGCAACCGTGATCGCCGACGCCTTCGACGACGGCGGTCGCGCCGGAATTGCGCACTGCGAAGCGCTCGCCGCCAACGCCTCGGAAATAGCATTCGCCTTCGGTCGCACCGTAGAGAACGGTATTGCCCACAATGATGCTTTCCTCCGGCACGATCTTGCTTTCCTCGGACGGACAGATGACGAGACGCCCGCCACTGAGACCCTTGCCGACATAGTCGTTAGCATCGCCAGTCAGTTCGATGGCCACACCCTTGGCAAGGAACGCGCCGAAGCTCTGCCCCGCGGTGCCTCGCAGTTTGATGTTGATCGTGTCTTCTGGCAGACCGGCATGACCGAGGCGTTTGGCGATCTCGCCCGAAAGCATAGCGCCGGTCGTCCGGTCCGTATTATGGATCTCACCCTCGATCTGGACGGCTTTACGCTGTTGCAAAGCTGGAAGCGATTTCTCGATCAGCCAGCGGTCCATAATGCTGTCGATATCATGTTGCTGGGTTTCGCAATTGTATATAGGCGTGTTGGGTGCGGCGGTGGGCTTGTGCAATATCTTGGACAGGTCGAGCCCTTTCGCCTTGTAGTGGGCGATTGCCTGGCGTTGATCGAGCCGGTCGGACTGGCCGATCATCTCGTCGAACCGGCGGAACCCGAGTTCCGCCATAAGGGTGCGCACTTCCTCCGCGACGAAGAAGAAATAGTTGATCACGTGCTCAGGCTTGCCGGTGAAGCGCCGTCTCAGCTCCGGGTCCTGCGTCGCGATACCGACGGGGCAGGTGTTCAAGTGGCACTTTCGCATCATGATGCAGCCGGAAGCGATCAAGGGCGCCGACGCGAATCCAAACTCGTCTGCACCCAGCAGCGCGCCGATGACAACGTCACGCCCTGTCCTGAGGCCGCCATCCACTTGGACGGCAATACGGGAACGCAGGCGGTTCAGCACGAGCGTCTGATGCGTTTCTGCAAGGCCGATTTCCCACGGCGATCCGGCATGGACAATCGATGTCAGCGGGCTTGCACCCGTGCCGCCCTCAAAGCCGGATATCGTCACATGGTCGGCTTTCGCCTTCGAGACGCCCGCGGCAACCGTACCGACGCCGATTTCGGAGACCAGCTTGACGCTGACGTCGCCGGCGGGGTTGACGTTTTTCAGATCGTAGATCAGCTGCGCCAGATCCTCGATGGAGTAGATATCGTGGTGCGGCGGAGGCGAGATCAGGCCGACCCCCGGCGTCGAATGGCGTACCTTTGCAATAACCGCATCGACCTTATGACCAGGAAGTTGTCCCCCTTCGCCAGGCTTCGCGCCTTGCGCCATCTTGATCTGCATCATGTCGGAATTAGCGAGGTACTCGGCTGTAACGCCGAAGCGTCCCGACGCCACCTGCTTGATGGCGGACCGTTCGGAGTCGCCGTTCTTTTTTACGACGTAACGGTCAGGTTCCTCGCCGCCTTCGCCGGTGTTGGATTTGCCGCCAATTCGGTTCATCGCAACAGCAAGATTAGTGTGGGCTTCACGCGAAATGGAACCGAACGACATGGCGCCAGTGGAGAAGCGCTTTACGATTTCGCTTGCCGGCTCGACTTCATCCAACGGTACCGGTTCGTCGGACGGTGCAAGGTCGAACAGACCGCGGATTGTCTTCAGGCGGGCGGTTTGATCGTTGATCTCGTCCGCATACTCTTTGTAGCGGTCCTTGCTGTTACCCCGAACACTGTGCTGCAGGCTGCCGATGGTTTCGGGGGTCCAGTAGTGATCTTCGCCACGCAATCGGTAGGCATACTCACCACCAGCATCCAGGTAGTTTTCGTAAATATGCACATTGCCGAACGCCTGCTGATGGCGTTCCACGGTTTCCTGGGCAATCTGTTCCAGTCCGACACCTTCGATCGCCGTGTGTGTGCCGAAGAAATATTGTTCGACGAAGCCGCTAGATAGGC
Source organism: Alphaproteobacteria bacterium (assembly GCA_012103325.1). Taxonomy (GTDB): domain Bacteria; phylum Pseudomonadota; class Alphaproteobacteria; order UBA8366. The sequence continues at coordinate 970,004 of WLWY01000003.1, read as the reverse complement.
CGACGGCGTCGAAAATCTGGGCGCCACAATAGGAATGGTAGGTCGAGATGCCCATCTTTGACATCACTTTGAGGATGCCTTTATCGATTGCCTTGATATAGCGTTTTTCGATCTCCACGCTGGTCAGGTCGGAGGGAAGCTCCTGCTTCATCTCGTGCAGTGTGTCGAAAGCTAGATAGGGATTAATCGCCTCCGCGCCATACCCGGCCAGCAGACAGAAATGGTGCACCTCGCGCGCTTCACCTGTCTCGACGACAAGGCCGAGCCCGGTGCGCAATCCTTCTCGAATCAAATGGTGATGCACGGCCGAGGTGCCGAGCAGGGCGGGTATCGCTACTTGATCTTCGCTGATGGCACGGTCGCTGAGGACAATGATGTTATAGCCGTCACGGCATGCGCCGACTGCCTGTTCGCACAGCCTGTCTAGCGCGTCCTTCATGCCAGCGGCACCTTGTTCTGCAGGATAGGTCAGATCGAGAGTCACGGTACGGAAGGGATTGTCCGCGATATCGCCAATCGCCCGAATCTTTTCCAGATCGTCGTTCGTCAGAATTGGCTGCCGGACTTCCAGGCGTCGGTGCGTTCCGGAATCTTCCAGCCCGAGCAGGTTCGGCCGCGGTCCGATCAACGAGACTAGCGACATGACGAGTTCTTCACGGATCGGATCGATCGGTGGGTTCGTGACCTGCGCGAAGAGTTGCTTGAAATAGACATAGAGCAGTTTGGGACGGCTCGACAGCGCGGCGAGTGGCGTATCGGTGCCCATGGAACCGATGGCTTCCTGCCCGGTTGCCGCCATCGGCGTCAGCAGAAGCTTAAGGTCCTCCTGCGTGTACCCGAACGCCTGTTGTCGGTCGAGCAGGCTCGGCGTATTGGACCCGGCATCGCTATGCGGAACGGGTGGCAGATCTTCGAGTACGATCTGGGTGCGGTTGAGCCATTCCTGATAAGGCCGCATGCCCGAAAGCTCGGCCTTTACTTCCGTGTCGTCGATGATGCGGCCCTGTTCGAGGTCGATCAGCAGCATCTTGCCCGGCTGAAGCCGCCATTTCTGAACAATTCGGTCTTCGGCGATTGGCAGGACGCCCATCTCCGACGCCATAACGACTGTGTCGTCCTCTGTGACAAGATAGCGCGCCGGCCGCAGACCGTTTCGGTCCAGCGTGGCGCCGATTTGCCGGCCATCGGTGAAGGCCACGGCGGCTGGACCGTCCCATGGCTCCATAAGGGCGGCGTGATACTCGTAAAAAGCTCGGCGTTCGTCGTCCATGAGCGGGTTGCCGTGCCACGCTTCCGGGATCAACAGCATCATCGCATGGGCAAGCGAGTATCCGCCGAGAACCAGCAGTTCGAGCGCGTTGTCGAATCCCGCAGAGTCCGATTGTCCCTCGGGGATAAGCGGCCAGACCTTGTCGAGATCGTCGCCAAGCTGTTTCGAACGCATCGAGTAGCGCCGGGCATTCATCCAGTTGAGGTTGCCGCGATGTGTGTTGATTTCGCCGTTGTGGCAGATCATCCGAAATGGGTGCGCGAGCGACCAGGTTGGGAAGGTATTTGTCGAGAAGCGCTGATGGACAAGAGCCAGTGCAGAATCCACGCGCGGGTCTAGGAGGTCGTGGAAAAATGGTCCGACTTGGCTGGCAAGCACCATGCCCTTGTAGACAACCGTCCGCGCCGACAGGGACGGGACGTAGAAGCTTGCGAAATCTGCGCCCAAAGCATGAATTTCGCGTGCGGCCCGCTTGCGGATGACGAGCAGTTTGCGCTCGAGCGCATCCGTATCGGCTGCATTAGCGCCACGGCCGATAAATACCTGCCGGATATAGGGCTCAGTCGATTTGACTGACTCGCCGAGATCGCTGTTGTCGACCGGCATATCGCGCCAGCCCAGAATCGTCTGACCTTCAGACGTGATGCAATCCGTCAGAATTCGTTCGCAAGTCGCACGGTGATCCGCCTCCTGAGGCAGGAAGAAGGTTCCGACACCGTATTCTCCGATCGCGGGCAGATCGAAACCGAGCGCTTTGCACTCCTCGCGATAGAACGCGTCTGGAATCTGGAGCAGGATGCCTGCGCCGTCGCCCGCCTTGGGGTCCGCACCGACCGCGCCACGGTGGGTGAGGTTGACCAGAAGCTCCAGCCCTTGCTGGATGATCGCATGGCTTTTTTTGCCCTTGATGTTCGCGATAAAGCCGATCCCGCACGCGTCGTGTTCGTTACGACTGTCGTAAAGCCCTTGTGGCTTCGGAAATCCCTTGGGTGCGGTATAGGTGTATTCGCTCATCGTGATTTTTTCCCCAATACGGCCTCTGTCGTCCATTCCTTCGATAATCAAATTCGCCCCTGCGCCAGCTCAAGCGGCGCGGAACCATTCGGTTCAGTGCCGATACACCAAAACCGCTTTCGCGGCGCAGAAATCCGGTCTGCCGTTTGTCATGTCGCTCGACATTTTTCTGTTCAGCATTACGGGGTACAGAATTTGATACAGGCCTTTTATCGAATTTCGACCGCTAATCCAACCGTGTTGTTGCATCGCGGCATTGTGGGAGTTCATAGCCGAGAGGCCGCAAACGAGCGATTGCTGGGCCGTTTGACCGCGATGAAAGGCTTTTGGCCCCGATTAGACGCCCTTTTTCCGCCAGCGAAAGTCACAGTGAGGCGCGTTTTGCATCCGCGTTTGGGTCCTCGAGAATTCCAATCGGGGCGAACTAGATCTTCGGCGGCGAAATCTACGCCGCAGGTCATCAAGGCACCTATTTCCGGTTCGCCGATTGACCGGAAATATTCTGCGAACTGGCAGCCCGTGATGTTGTGGCCGTAACCTGTTTCAGTATCTTCGACGACCTCGCGTTCGACGGGAAAGTCCATGCCGCTTTCCTGCTCGGTCCGGGGGTGGCTATTGGGCTCGAACCCGCGTCGTTCGCGGTGTGTGACATAGGCGCCTGCGATGGCGCTGCCGACGATGGCGTGGGCCTGCTCCTTGCCGATTTCCGCTTCCAATGCCTTCACGATGGGTATGACTACGCGAGATTGGATCTTTACCGCTTCTAGAATTTTGTTCGCCATGAAAGTTCTCCTCCACTGTGAGTCCGTTCATTATGGAGCGTTTCACGTGATATCGACACTCTTCGCTAAACAATCAGACACTGTATTTTTTATGAATTCTCGGTTTTCGAGAACAATCACAATTACTGATATTGCTCATGGTTTTAGATGTCAGCGTATTTCTTCAAGGATCCCAAATACTATTCAAAAATTGTAAACTCATGTGTTATTATTCTTATTGGGTAGGTATTCGTAAATCGCGCACAATCGTCGTTCTGCTCGCGGTTGGGCACGGGGGAAGAACAGGCTTTTGGACCGCACGGAACTCACCAATATGATCGACTCCGGTCGGTCGGTTGCGCTGGATTGCTATGCGATTGGAAAGGGAATCCCCGACGACGATCCCGTGGGCCGCCTGTTTCAAACGGATATCCTCAATAAATCCGTCGTCTTAAAACAGTACGAGAAAGTCCTGCCGAAAACGGGCAAGTCGACGATGTTCGATTCGGATTTTCTGCAGCAGTTCGGCGGCGGGCAAAAAACGGCGCCCACCGTGAACGTAAACACGGTGATCTACTTCCCATACGATTTCGAGAATCCGTATGCCGGTGGCGAGTCTATCCTCTATACCGGCCGAAAATTTATCGACTTGCTGGCCCAGAAGATTTCGCAAGGCAGTCCTTCGAGCGAGTTGATCGAGCGGTTGAAAGCAGATGAAACTATCCTCGATTTACTGGAATCCATGCATAGCCTCGATCCGTTCATTTTTCGGAGCAAGATCGAGCAAGTTGGGATCGAAGCGAAAATCCATGAAGCCTATTTTGCGATTTCGAGCGAAGAGTGGGAGCTGCTTCAATACCCAATTCGGGACAAGATCGCCCGCCTTGTTACTAAGGCGCTGGGTGAGGTAGACGGTGACGACGATGCGACATCCGAGCAGGATCATATCAATCACTTTCTAAACAAAATCTGGCATGCGAAGGACGTTGAGGGCATCGAACCGTTCGTTAAATCGTTACAGATTGAACCGGATGAGGCGCCCAGTCTTTTTTTCGCCTGGAAAGCCGTCTGTTACTATCAATTGCGCTTTGCGCAGTTGATGGAATCCTTGAAAACGATGTTCCACTGGATCGGGAATGACCAGCTTTGTTACCCTACCGATTCCCTCCAGCTTTCTAAGGGACAGCAGAACCGGCTTGTGGAACGTCGTGCTGCGTTACGTAAAGCCGCTCGCGACGGATTTATTGCGACCCACAAAATATTGAGTGAATACGAACACAGCTATGATCAGTTCGTAAACGAAGACAGGCCTCGCCTGTTTTTGAACTTCCTCGCGGAGGCCGAGGACTCGTATCTGCTGCTGTCAAATCACGTGTCGATTGCGACGCATAGTGTGAACTTTTGGAGGACTCACATGGCCCGGTATGGCGGGGAACTGCGCCGGGAAGAGTTTATGCCGCTTTTTGACGGGCTCCTCGTCTTATACGACGTCCGGATCGAGGACTGACCGGGAACATCTAAACTGCCGCACGTGATTTGCATCGTATTGCTAGGTATTTCGTTCTCCGTACCCCAAACGTTTGACTGCGCCTTGGTGCACGTCCGATAGTAGAGCCAACGATGAACACGGCGATGGTTCCAAGAGCCAACGCGGGCGACAGGCACGGGGACAAGATGAATTTCGATTTTTCTGAAGAACAATACCTGCTGCGCGACCAGGCGAAGCGGTTTCTGGGCGACCGTTCGACGCCGAGCGTCGTTCGTGCCGTCCTGGAGGATGATGCAAAACCCTATGATGATGGGCTGTGGCGGGAAATGGCCGAACTCGGTTGGGTCGGTACGACTATTCCGGAGGAGTATGGCGGGGCCGGTCTCAGCCGCGAAGACCTGTGCGTCATCGCTGAGGAATTGGGGCGGAGCCTCGCGCCGACGCCGTTTTCGTCTTCGGTCTACGTGGCAACGGAAGCTCTTCTCATTGCCGGCAGCGAGGCGCAAAAGCAGGAATATCTGCCGGCGCTGGCGGCGGGGGATCGCATAGGGTGTTTTGCGGTATCCGAAGGCGTCGGCGTTGCGAATGCCGCGTCGATCAAGATGCGTGGCGGTGATGGTGTGGTCGACGGCACGAAAGTGCCGGTCGCCGATGGCGATATTGCCGACTTCGCGGTCGTTCTTGCGCGAGCCGGCACTGGGTTGTCGCTTTTCATCGCCGATTTGAATGGTGACGGTGTGAGCCGCAAGTCCGTTGAGACCGTGGACCCGACGCGGTCCCATGCGGAAATTACATTCGAGAATGCCGCAGCGGAGCCACTCGGCGAGCCGGGTGAGGGCTGGTCGATCACGCAATCTGTATTCGACCATGCGGCGATCCTCATGGCCTTCGAGCAGGTAGGCGGGGCGCAGGCATGCCTCGATATGGCGACCGATTATGCCAAGAACCGGTTTGCGTTTGGCCGCGCCATCGGGTCGTTCCAGGCGATCAAACACAAACTGGCGGATATCTACATCGCCACGGAACTGGCCCGCGCCAATGCGTATTACGGCGCCTGGGCACTGGCGACGGATGCGCCGGACCTGTCGACTGCTGCCGCAGCCGCTCGAGTCGCGGCGAGCGAAGCCTACAATCTTGCGGCACGTGAGAACATCCAGACGCATGGCGGCATGGGATTTACTTGGGAGTTCGACTGTCATCTCTATTACCGCCGCGCCAAGCTGCTGTCGCTGGCTCTGGGTGGCGAACGGCGCTGGAAGGATCGGTTGATCAGTCAGCTCGAAGTCCGCAACAGCACCGGAGAGGAATAGGCCCGATGGATTTCAACGACACACCGGAAGAAGCTGAATTTCGTGCCGAGGCCCGAGCCTGGCTGGAAGAGAACGCAGAGCGCAAAGCGCCTGGGAAGGTCTATAAATACAAGCGCGGCGAGCCGGAACTGATTCCGGCGGCCCGCGCTTGGGAAGCGAAGAAATTCGAAGGTGGGTTTTCCGGTATCGCCTTGCCCAAGGAATATGGTGGCCGCGGCGCAACACGCTTGCAACAGATTATCTTCGGTGAGGAAGAACTCAACTATCTGATCCCGCCGCCGATCTTCAGCATCAGCCACGGTATGGCGGTGCCGACCATGCTGACCTACGCCACTGAAGAACAGAAACAGCGGTACGTCCCGGCCACGCTGCGGGGCGATGAAATTTGGTGCCAGCTGTTCTCTGAACCTGCCGGCGGGTCAGATCTGGCAGGGTTGCGTACCCGTTCGGTACGCGATGGCGACGACTGGATTATCAACGGGCAGAAGATCTGGACGTCCGGGGCGCACTACGCCGACATGGCGATCCTGGTCACCCGGAGCGATCCTGATGCGCCTAAACATAAAGGGCTGACTTATTTCTTCCTCGACATGAAGTCGCCGGGGATCGAAATCCGGCCGATCCGACAGGTGTCAGGTTTTGCGAACTTCAACGAAGTCTTCATGACCGATTTGCGCATTCCCGATACCCAGCGTCTCGGCGATGTCGGGCAGGGGTGGCAGGTCGCCATTACGACCTTGATGAACGAGCGGGTTAGTTCGGGGATCCGTCCAGCGCCGGATTTCGAAGACATCTTCCAGCTAGCACGGGATACCGAGTTCGAAGACGGTCCGGCGATTGCGGATGCGGCGGTACGCGAGAAGCTCGCCGACTGGTACATCAAGGCGCAGGGCGTGAAGCTGATCCGCGCGCGGCTGATGACGGCGTTGTCCCGTGGCGAACGGCCGGGTCCGGAGAACTCGATCTCCAAGCTCGTATCCAGTTTCCGGCGTCAGGAAATCGCTCATTTCGGCATGGATTTGCTGGATATGAGCGGCGCGATGATGGACCCGGACAAGATGCCGTCGCGCGCGCTTTACCAGCAGGCTTTGCTGGATTCGCCGGGTGGCCGCATTGCGGCGGGGTCGGACGAAATCCTGCGCAACATCATCAGCGAGCGGGTTCTTGGTCTGCCGCCTGACATCCGTGTCGATAAGGAATTGCCGTTCAATCAGCTGCCGAGCGGGACGGAGTAACGTTAGCGTACTTCGGCGATGGTACGGTCCGAATAATTTAGTCCGAACGCCCGGTGATAGGCCGGACGCTTGCCGACGCGCTGTTGATAATCCGTTAGCACGGCAGGCAAGGCGATTCCGTAGTTGCGGCCCCAATCCAGGACGGTCATGAACAGGATGTCCGCAGTGCTGAACGCGTCGCCGAACAGATAGGTTCCGGCGGCGTCGACCCGGCCGGCAACAGCGTTGAGTTGTTTCAGATAATATTCCTTGGCAGAAGCCACGGCGTCTGGCGCGGTACCGTAAATCTCGCTGAGTGCATCATGGCGTCGAATGACATAGAGCGTGTGCGCATCCAGCTCCATGGAAACGAAATAGCACCATTCATTGACCCTGGCGCGACCGACGGGATCGGTGGGGGCATAGAACCCGGCTGGTGGATCGAACGTTTCAGCGAGATAGGTGAGGATCGCCGGGCTCTCGGTCAGCACGAGGGCTCCGTGTTGCAGCGTCGGAATCTTGCCTTTGGGGTTCAGTTTCTTATACGCCGCTGTCTGTGTCTCGCCGGTGCGTGCGCCGATCGGTTTGAAATCATACGCAAGACCAAGTTCCTGCAACATCCAGTGGACCCGCATTGCACGACCTGAATTATGTCCCCAAACGGTAATTCGATCACTCGACATTTCTATAGTCTCCCAGTTTGCAATCGGCGTTTGGCCTTTCCGCGCGAGACTATACACTCCGCACGCATACGCGAAGGATGGGGGATATGTTCGAAGGCTTCGAGACGACGGATATTGACACTGCGGGCGCGCGGATTCATTTGCGCCACGGCGGCGAAGGGCCGCCGCTACTGTTGTTGCATGGCAACCCACTGACCCATGTCGCGTGGCACAAGATGGCGAACCGACTGGCCGAACATTTCCATGTCGTGGCGACCGATCTGCGGGGATATGGAGACAGCTCCGCACCAGAAACCGACGAAAACCACACACCCTATACCTTTCGCGCCATGGCGCAGGATCAGGTCGAAGTCATGGAGGCCCTAGGCTACAAACAGTTCATGGTCGCCGGACACGACCGGGGCGCACGCACGGCACACCGCATGGCCGTAGATCATCCCGACCGGGTGCAGAAGGCATCGCTCGTCGATATCCTGCCGAACTGGCATATCTGGAACAACGTCTCGAAGGGGTGGGTGCTGAATTCGTGGCATTGGACCTTCATGGCGCAAAAGGCGCCTTTCCCGGAAGAGATGATGGGCGCCGTTGATCCGCGATGGTACATGGAGAAAAAGCTTTCCAAGCCGGGCATCGGCCTTGCCCACTGCGAAGGCGAGGCGTTTGAAGAATATGTGCGCTGCTTCACCCAGAAGACGATCTTCGGATCTTGCGAGGATTATCGCGCCTGTCCGACCTCCGATCTGGAGATGGATACCAAAGACAGGGAAAATGGTGTCACCTGCGATATGCCGGTGCTGGTTCTGTGGGGCGCAAAGAGCCATACAGGGCGGCTCTATGACGACCCGCTATCGATCTGGCGCGAATGGTGCCCGACCGCGGTTGGCGGTCCGATCGATTGCGGCCACTACGTGCAGGAAGAAGCGCCGGGCGAAACCTTCGTCTGGTTTATGAAATTCTTTTCCGATTGATAGAAAGCCGCTCTATGACCACAAAGTCGAAGGAAGAAATCGAATTGGACTCGCGGCTGGAGCCCTACGCGAAACGGGACAGTATTTACAGCATTGTATTGAGCCTTGCAGGCTTTGCCGGCATTACACTGATCCTGCTGGGCAGCCCGTACTTTGCGGCTGCTGTCATCGTTGCCGCGGCCGCTGGTATCGCGCGCCATATCATCCGCAAGAAACAGTTAGTTATTCGTGAGGAATATGAAGGGGCCATGGACTCCCGGAACCGCGGCATTAAATACCCCGGCAAAACGACCAAAGACTCACCGTTTACGGAATTGTTCCGGAAGCTGGGTCACTGACTACAGCAAGCCCTGCGACCGAAAGCTCACATGCTTGTTTTTGCCGATCACCACATGGTCGTGCAGCGTGATGCCAAGCTTACCGGCGGCGTCCTGGACTTCCTTGGTCATATCGATATCGCCTCTTGAGGGCGCTGGATCGCCGGAGGGGTGGTTGTGGACGAGGATGATGGCTGAGGCGTTGAGATCGAGAGCACGCTTCACCACCTCGCGCGGATAGAGTGGCGTGTGGTCGACCGTACCAGTCTGTTGCACCTCATCAGCGATCAATATGTTTTTCCGGTCGAGAAACAGTACACGGAGTTGCTCGATCTTCTCGTAACCCATCGCGGCTTTGCAGTAGTCGAGCAATTGATCCCACGAGCCTATCGCATTTTTATTCATGATCTGCTGGCGGGACAGGCGAAGCCCGGCGGCTTGCACGACCTTGAGCGCGACGGCCGCCGCCTCGCCAATTCCTTTTACCGTGCATAGTTTTTCCGGCGCGGGGCTCAACACCTCGCCCAGGCTGCCGAACCGCTCCAGCAATGCCTTTGCAATGGGTTTTACGTCCGCCCGAGGGATCGCCTGTGACAGCAGGAGTTCCAGGATCTCGTAATCTGGCATGCCGTCGCCGCTGGTCGCCATGAAGCGGTCGCGCAGCCGCTGGCGGTGGCCGAGATAATGCGGTTTGTCCTGGGTTTCTTTCATACCGGCCTTGCCGCTGACAGAAGGTCCGGCATCATTGTATGGTGAGTGATTGCTTGGCAACGACATTTCGCGCGCCGGTTGTTTCGCCGTCCGGCGCGCGATTTCGTCAAACGGGGATTTCAGGGATGGCAATGGAAGACAACAGGCCGCTCGCCGGCATTCGCGTCCTCGACCTGTCTCGGGTGCTGGCGGGACCGCTCTGTACAATGCAGATGTCGGATATGGGAGCTGAAATTATCAAGGTCGAACATCCGAAGACGGGTGACGATACGCGCTCGATGCGACCACCAGAAGCCGGTGGCGAGGCGACGTTCTTTCTCTCCGCAAACCGCAACAAGCGCAGCGTTGGGCTCGACTTTACGAAACCGGAAGGCGGCGAGATTTTCCATGCGCTGGCGGCGAAATGCGATGTCCTGGTCGAAAATTTCCGCAAGGGCGTGATGTCGCGCCGCGACCTCGATTACGACGCGATCAAGGAGCGGCATCCGCATCTGATCTATTGCTCAATCTCCGCCTATGGCCGCAATAGCCCGCTCGCCGATTTGCCCGGATACGATCCCATCCTGCAGGCGGAATCCGGCATGATGTCGTTCAGCGGCGAGCCGGGGCAGGACCCGCTGCGCCATCCGCTATCGATCATCGATACCTATACCTCCTTGTTCGCGACACAGGCGATCATGGGCGCGATCCTGACCCGCCAACGCACGGGAAGGGGGCAGTTCATCGATTTGGCGCTGTACGATTGCGCACTATCGGTGCTGACCGACATTGGAGCAGGCTATCTCAATGCCGGTGAGGAACCGATCCAGCGCGGCAACGCGCGCGGCTCGTCAGTGCCCAATGGCATGTTCCACACCGCGACGGCACCGATCTATATCGCCGTTGGGAATCCCAGGCTCTGGAAGCTGTTCTGCGAAAACGTAATCGAAAAGCCGGAGATGGTGACGGAGCCGCCTTACAACACGCGCGATGGGCGGATCGAGAACCGCGAAGCGCTGGTCGCGCTCATCGGCGAAATCTTACGGCAGAAACCGCGTGATTATTGGCTTCAAAAGATCGTCAAGGGGGGCGTCCCAGGTGGGGCGGTGCGCACCGTGGCAGAGGCGCTCAACGCGCCCGAAACGGAAGCGCGAGGCATGATTTCCACTGTGCCGCATCCGACGATCGGCGACTACCGGATGATCGGTTCGCCCCTGCGGTTTTCCGAGACGCCTGTCGTCGATCCTGTCGCGCCGCCCTTGTTGGGCGAACACACGGATGCCGTGCTTACCGAACTTCTCGATATGGGTGCCGACGAGATTGGTACGCTGCGGCACGCTGGGATCGTTCGCTAGCGCTTAGTGCTTCGATTACCCGAACCCCAATCCCGAGCGGGAAGCTGGTAGCATCCTAAACCGGTTCCGCATCGATCAGGATGCCCGCCAGAACCGCAATCTTGTCGCTTCGGTTCGACCACGCATGATTTGTACCGCGTTGCACGACGACATCGAGAGGTTTCATATCGACTTCGCCTTCGTCGAGGATCATAGTCACTTCACCCTCGAGCAGGATGATGTAGTCGACCGAATCCGTCTTGTGCATGTTGGGATGTCGCGCGTCCGGATCTCTGTTATGCGCCACCCCCATCGCCGCGAAAGTCTTGTCCGCATCCGCCTGTATTTGCTCCGGTGTCTTGTTCGGATCGGTGTCGTCCGGCGGGATTTGAAAGTATCGGAACACTGAGCCGTTCTTGGGTGGTGTCAGGAGAACCTCGGTTGCGGCGTTGTCCGCGTCACCGCTGTTATCGGCCGGCGTGCCGTTGGTGCGCCAGAGGTCGGTCAGACCGCGATTGGCATAAACCGGGCTCGGGCGCGTATGCGGCGAGACCTCATCGCTGAGGAAGATCGAGCGACCATTCTCATCATGGCCGGTAACGATCCGTCGTACGGGTTTCAGCATGGCGTTACCTTAACGGTGAGAAGTTAGTTGGAACCAGGATGATCGATTCCATGTTCGACAGGAGTGTGGGGGCAATGCCCAGGAACTTCCGCCATTCCGGGTCAGCGCCGGCTTTGTCGCGAACTTCGTCGCGCTCCTGCATGTTCGCGTAAGCCCACATATGCAGAACGTTGTTTGGGAAGGGCGCTTCGTCTTGCCAGAGGCAGACCGGGTTTGAATACTTCCGGCGTACCGGCATGATTTCCCTGAAGTGGTTGAGGAACTCCGGCGCGCGTCCGGTTTGTGCCTGATAATGGCGCAGTTCGTAAATGTTGCCGGTTGTCGTTGGCGGCGTGAAGTCGATGACCGGGTTAAGGAAGCGGATTTCCTGCTTCTGGATCAGCCCGCGAACATTGGCGACATACTCGTTCTTCCAAGCGTCGTTCTTCGAGAGCTTTTGTCGTAACACTTCGCGTTCGCTCAGGTCTTCGTAGCTCCACAGATGCCAGATCTGGCCCAGCGTGCCGATTTCCGTTGTCCAGTAGCCCTGGTTCAAGCCGTAATCGTTGCCTCGGATGGGGCGTCCGACTTCCTCAGCGAGTTTGAGATACTCACCCTGCTTGCCCGGGAAAAAGGTATAGGTTCTGAGTTCGTGGATCATGGCGACACTGTCCTCCCTGTAGAAGTGCAGCCTGAATTATAGTGCGCGGCAGTATTTATGCGGTGCGTTTTTTTGGTGAACCGTCGAAAGCAGCCTTACCGGCGGCCTCGCCGGCGTAAGAACCCGAGTCCGACCAGGCCGAGGGAGAAAAGGGCGAGGGAAGTCGGCTCCGGTACTGACAAGACCGTCGACGCGGTTCTCTGTAAATTTGTCGGCGCTGCCGCGCCCGACAGGCTCACGAAACCGAAATCGGACCCGTTCTTGCCAAATCCATTAGATTGTCCACCAGTCAGCACCAATGTGTCGAAGCTTGCGCCGAAGATATTGTCGCCTGAAATGCGCCAGTGACCGGCGCCCTTTTTTACCCCTCTGCCGTCATTTTTGCCGTCACGCGCCGGGCTAAGGTTGTTGACAGTACCTTCGCCGGACCAGGAAGCGGCAAGAGCGTCAGTCGCCTCCAAAATAAAACTATCGATCAGTGTTTCGCCGTTGAAGATTTTGACGACGGCTTGCTCGTTGCGGTTCTCGCCCTTCTCGCCGCGCGGAAATAGAGCGGCGACTTCAAGAGAGGACAAAATGACGGATGCGCCGAATTCGAAACGCATAAACTCGCCAAGCGCATCAATTTCCCCCTTTTTCCCGCTTTTGGTTCCCGTCATTTTGACACCTGCGACGGTTTTCGACTTGCACTTGCTACTCGCGGTCACTTCGATCGACGGGCCAGAGGTGTTGTCATTCAATGCCGCAAGACCGCCCGTCAGGCAGGAAGTGCGTCCATTCTGTAAATTCGAATGACTGAGAGACCAGCCCGCCTGTGCTTCGGCGATACCGATAAGCAGGGCTGTGGCGGTAAGTGTGATGGCGAGTGCTTTGTTCTTCATGTTCTAATCAAATTCCAGCAGAAAATTTTATGTATACTGGCCATAATATGCTCTCAATGCAGTGACTAGGGTCACAAGAATATTATTTAAGTAAATTAGAAAGAATAGTAAATAATTTTTCTTTTTTTATTTTATGATAAATTTAGTAACTTTATATTTTTACTGTAAATAGAGGTCGTGGTCTGGAATTATATTAACTCTTTATCAGTTTACGACGTTGTGCCCTTTCTCTGCTAAGGGACTCATCAAAGAGCCTGATTGCGTCATTTCTTTGGTACTGGTATCCCGGTTCGCCTGCAATTGTGTTCCAGGAGTTTCCTTAGGATGCCAAAGAGACACGCTGACGATTACTTTCGTGAAGTTGCGGAGATAGCGCGTCTGATCGATCGGACGGCCATTGAGCAATTAGCGGAAGGATTGGTTACGCTGCGCGACAATGGCGGGCGGCTGTTCGTGCTGGGCGTCGGTGGTGGCGCTGGGAACGCAGGGCATGCGGTGAACGATTTCCGCAAGCTCTGCGGCATCGAGGCTTATGCCCCGACGGACAATGTTTCGGAGCTGACTGCGCGTACCAACGACGAAGGCTGGGAGACGGTGTTCGCGGCATGGCTGGACGGCAGCAATGCCAGCGAACGGGATGCGGTCTTCGTGTTTTCCGTAGGCGGCGGTAGTGCCGAGAAAAATGTCAGCATGAACATCGTGCGTGCGTTGCAGGAAGCGAAAACGCGCGGTTTGAAAGTATTCGGGGTTGTGGGCCGCGACGGTGGCTATACCGCTCAGGTTGGGGATAAGGTGCTGATCGTTCCGACGGTAGAGGCGTCACGGGTAACGCCCCACACCGAGGCGTTCCAGGCAGTCGTTTGGCACTGTCTAGTCTCGCACCCGGCGCTGCAACAGAAAGATACGACCTGGTAACGACGCAAACCCAGCCGAATCAACGGAGTTTTGCCGTCTTAGTGCAGTGGCGTAACGCCGAAATTGGTCTTCGGTGGAACAGCTTTTGCGTGTCTCAATGCGATTTACAGTATGTTCACATTGGCCCAGGATTATTCGTTCGAATTATCTAAAGTTCAAATATTACAATCTATTATGAGTCGATCTTAATAATAATTTTGTGTGCCGTAAGGGCAAATTCAGATCGGAGCGTTGACGGTGGCGCGAAGTGTATAGGCGTGCACCGTCGCTCAATGTCTCGAAAATCAAATATTAACTATACTGCGCCACCGTCGCCGAGGCTGACAGCAATTCGATGCTTTGCATCCTCCCGCATGGCATCGATCTTGCTGGAATAGCTGAAGGGTTTCGGTGTGTTTCGAGGTGAACGCCATGGACGATAGAGGGGAATTTCACATTAACGCTTTGACGAGCAGCTTTCTCTGCAAAGGCTTCTATTCAGCCGGCGTTCGGCCGAGGTGAGCATGCGGATCGTCATTATCGGACTTGGCATTCAGGGGATGAAGCGCCTGAAAATAGCTGACGGCGAGGTGGTCGCGACAGTCGATCCGGTCTCGGCGACGGCGGATTACCGCGATATTTCTGACGTGCCGGCGGAAATGTACGACGCTGCGCTGGTTTGCACGCCCGATGGGGCCAAGATCGACGTTTTGACGTCGTTGCTCGGTGCGGGGAAGCACGTCCTGGTCGAAAAGCCATTGCTCGCGACAAAAACGCAGGAGATCGAAGCGCTTGCGGCATTGTCGGCAACCAACAATGCCGTCTGTTATACCGCCTATAACCACCGGTTCGAGCCGCATTTCCGGCGCATGAAAGACCTTCTGGCGTCCGGTGTGCTGGGCAAGATTTACCGGTGCCGCTTGTTCTACGGCAATGGCACGGCAACGGATGTCCGTAGCTCGTCTTGGCGGGACAAGGGAGCCGGCGTGTTGCCGGACCTCGGCTCGCATTTGCTGGATACGACGTTGTATTGGTTCGGACGGCCGAACAGCGCCTTTCGGGTGATTTCGTGCGACCGGTTCGAGAATGCGGCGTTCGATCATGTGGTTATCGGTGGGGACGGTGATCCGGCGCTGGAACTCGAGATGACATTGCTGAGCTGGCGCAACACCTTCACGTGCGATGTGCTCGCGGAGAACGGCTCGGCCCATATCCGCTCGCTGTGCAAATGGGGGCCGGTCGATTTCACGGTCCGGATGCGAAAATTGCCAAGCGGCCGGCCGGACGAAGATGTCGAAACACTTATTCAGCCGGATCCGACCTGGGCGCTGGAATATGAACACTTCAAGCGGCTTTGCAGAGACGGCGGCGGAAACCTCGAAAACGATATTTGGATAAACGAAACGCTGAACACGTTGACGACGCAGGCGATGCGGCGCTCCGAGGCGGCGGCGTGACGGAAGTCGATCTGATGCGCCGCTATCCGCGCGCGAAGCGAAAACTGGACAAACCACGTTCCTCGGATCCCGAGAATGTTCGTAAGGCACGGGAGTTCGGCGAAGCCTACTTTGATGGTCGGCGCGAAGAAGGGTATGGCGGTTATCGTTATGACGGGCGCTGGATTCCAATTGCTGAAGACATCGTCAATCACTTCGGTCTGAAAGCGGGCGATAAGGTCCTTGATGTCGGTTGCGCGAAGGGGTTCTTGATGAAGGACCTCAAGACGGTCTGCCCCGGCTTGCAGGTCTACGGGCTCGATATTTCAGATTATGCGTTGCGGCATGCCGAGCCCGAGGCGCACGGACGCCTGGTGTTGGGAAGCGGCGACAGTTTGCCGTATGCCGATGGCGCGTTCGATTTGGTCGTCTCGATCAACACGCTGCACAACTTCGAACGGCCCCGGCTAATTGCCGCTCTGCGGGAGATGGAGCGCCTAGCGCCCGGCCGCGGTTACGTTCAGGTCGATGCGTATCGCAACGAAGCCGAGCGTGAGCATTTTCTGGGGTGGGTTCTGACCGCGCTGACCTTCCTGAAACCAGACGAATGGCGCGCGCTGTTCGCGGAGGCGGGATATCGCGGTGACTATTGTTGGACGATTCTTGAGATGGACCCCGAATGGAACGACTTCGGCGATGCCGGAGAAGCAGAGGCGTGCGTCGGAGCTAGATAATACTAAATGAAAAAATTAACCATATCGAAACCACGTTGGCTTAACCATTTATCGGGGCGCAGGGTGGGCGGTCGGCCGACTCTAGGAGTAAGGCGATGATAACGGCGACGGCACTGGATCTTTTAACGGTCAAGATTTTCGCCGACGGCGCGGAACGGGAGACAATGGTCCGGCTCGCCGGGAATCCGTTGATCCAAGGATTTACGACCAACCCGACACTGATGCGGAAAGCCGGGGTTCTCGACTATAAGCGCTTCGCTCTCGACCTTATCGAAGCCATTCCGGATCGGCCGATCTCGTTCGAAGTTTTTGCCGACGATCTGCCGGAGATGGCGGCGCAGGCGCGGGAAATCGCGTCGTGGGGACCGAACGTCAATGTGAAGATCCCGGTTACCAATACGCGCGGTGAGAGCTGCGTACCTGTCATCAACGAACTGTCTGAAGCCGGCGTTGTGGTCAACGTGACGGCGGTATTTACGTTGAATCAAGTTCGGGACGTGACGGCGGCGCTTGCCGCTGATGTGCCGGCGATCGTTTCGGTCTTTGCGGGTCGGATTGCCGATACCGGTGTCGATCCGATGGGGCATATGCGGGCGGCAGCGGATCTGATGATGGCACGGCCTCTGGCCGAGCTGCTTTGGGCGAGCCCGCGGGAATTGTTGAATATTTTCCATGCGGATTCCGTCGGCTGTCACATCATTACGGTCACTCAGGATCTGCTCGACAAGCTGCCGAACGTTGGCAAGGATTTGCGCGAGTACTCGATGGATACGGTGAAAATGTTTTACGAGGACGCGCGGTCGGCAGGCTATGCCATCGAAACCGAACTGTCCTTGACGAACGCTTAATACCAAGGAGCGGTGATAATGACCCATAGAGACGGGTTATCAAGGCTTTCGGACAGCGTCGCGCACGGCTTCCGATGTCCCGCATTGCCGCGCCGCACCTCCTACCCGACGGACCGCATTCGCGATCTCTACGGGTCACTATCAGCGCTCCTTGGTATAAGTGCGGCGGGAAGGAAGCGGCGTGACGAAGCAGTTCGATAGAGTTTTGATTACCGGCGGTGCAGGATATGTCGGCAGCGTTCTGGTGCCGCAGTTGCTCGACGCAGGCTACGCGGTCACAATCTTCGACAAGCCGTATTTCGGCAAAGAGCATCTGCCGCTGGATAACCCGAAGCTTGCGACCATCGATGGTGATATTCGCGACGCGGCGTCCATTGCGGCGGCGATGAAGGGGATCGATGCGGTTTTGCATCTTGCTTGCATTTCGAACGACGCCAGTTTCGAACTTGACGAACAACTCAGCACAACCATCAATCTCGACGCCTTCGAACCGATCGTAATTGCGGCGAAGGAAGCCGGTGTGCGGCGTTTCGTCTATTGCTCGTCCAGCTCCGTCTACGGTGTATCGAACGCGCCGGATGTCACCGAAGACCATCCGCTGGTGCCGCTCACGCTGTACAACAAATATAAGGGCATGTGCGAACCGCGCCTGTTCAAGCACATGTCGGACGACTTCACCTGTGTGACGATCCGTCCCGCTACCGTGTGCGGCTACGGGCCACGCTGCCGGCTCGATCTTTCGGTCAATATCCTGACCAACCACGCGGTGAACAAGGGCAAGATCACCGTGTTCGGCGGTGATCAGAAACGGCCCAATCTGCATATTCAGGATATGTGCGCGGTCTACAAGCTGATGCTGGAAGCGCCGGCGGAGAAGATCCAGGGCGAAACCTTCAACGCGGGTTACCAGAATCATACGATCATGGAGATCGCACAGTTCGTCAAAAAGGTGGTCGAGGAAGAGTTCCCCGAAAAGGGCGAGATCGAGATTGCGGTAACCGAGAGCGATGACAACCGCTCCTATCATATCAACTCGGATAAAATTTTCCGCGTGCTTGGCTTCAAGCCGACCCATTCGATTGAGGATGCGGTGCGCAGCCTCTGTGAGGCGTTTCGCGCAGGTGAACTGCCGATGAGTTTCGACAACGATTGGTACTTCAACGTGCGGACCATGCAGGCAATCGGCGCGGCATGACGGAAAGGCCGGTAGCGATCGTAACTGGTGGTGCGGGATTCATCGGCAGCCATATGGTGGACTTGCTGGTGGGGCATGGCTTTGCTGTGCGGGTCATCGATAATTTGACCGGTGGCCGCGCGGATAATCTTTCAGGTCAAAAAAACGATGCTGCCGTTACGCTGGACGAGCGCGATATTCGCGCGCTTGAGAATGCGGACCCTCTGTTTTCCGACGCAAAATACGTGTTCCATTTTGCGGGAATCGGCGACATCGTGCCATCCATGGAAGATCCGCTGGCCTACATGTCGACGAATGTGCAAGGCACGGCTTATGTGCTGGAGGCTGCGCGTGCCGCTGGAGTCGAGAAATTCGTCTACGCGGCGTCTTCCTCTTGTTATGGAATGGCGAAAACGCCGACAGCGGAAGACCACCCGATCAATCCACAATATCCCTATGCACTAAGCAAGTATCTCGGCGAACAGAGCGTATTGCATTGGCATCAGGCGTATGGTTTGCCGGTTAATTCGATCCGCATCTTCAATGCGTACGGCACGCGGTCACGCACGTCCGGCGCGTATGGCGCGGTCTTTGGCGTGTTCCTGAAGCAGAAGCTCGCGGGCAAACCCTTTACGGTTGTCGGCGATGGAACGCAGAGCCGCGATTTCCTCTATGCTAGCGACGTAGCGGAAGCGTTTTTCCTCGCCGCCGAAACGCAGCATGTCGGGCGCATCTATAACCTCGGTGCCGGCAACCCGCAGTCGGTCAATCGGCTTGTCGAACTGCTTGACGGAGAGACGATCCATATTCCCAAACGCCCAGGCGAACCGGAGTGCACCTGGGCCGATATCACACGAGTTTCCAGCGAGCTTGGATGGCGGCCGAAGGTCACGTTCGAAGAAGGCGTCGGACGTATCTTGGAGAATATCGATTACTGGCGCGATGCACCGCTGTGGGAGCCGGAGTCGATCGCGGATGCAACCCGGACTTGGTTCGAGATGTTATCGGACCGGGAAGCGGCCGCCCATGGATGATGCCAAATATCAGGCCAAGATAAAGACCATCGACGAACTGAAGCGCGAGATCGGTCCGCGCCCGCGCGACCGTTCGGTTGTCATGTGTCACGGCACATTCGATGTCGTGCACCCAGGACATGTGCGACATTTGATGTACGCAAAGGGCAAAGCGGATGTGCTGGTTGCCAGCCTGACTTGCGACGAACATATCGAGAAGGCGAACTTCCGCCCCTTCGTGCCGGAAAATTTGCGGGCGCTTAATCTCGCCGCACTCGACATGGTCGATTACGTGCTGATCGACCCATCGCCGACACCTCTGAGAAACCTGGAGGAAATTCAGCCGGACTATTTTGCGAAGGGCTATGAGTACGTTGCGGAAGGCATGCCCCCGGCGACACAGGAAGAAAAGAAGGTCCTCGATACCTTCGGGGGTGAGTTCATTTTTACGCCGGGCGATATCGTTTACTCGTCTTCGAAGATCATCGAGACGATGCCGCCCGATATTGCCTCCGACAAGCTCTACATGCTTCTTGATGCCGAAGGGTTGTCCTTTCAGGACTTGCGTGACGCGCTGGACGGCTTCGACAAGCTGACGGTTCATGTCGTCGGCGACACCATTCTGGACAGTTACACCCAGACTACAATGATTGGCGGTCAGACCAAGACGCCAACGATGTCGGTGCGGTTTGAAGATCAGACGACCTATGTCGGCGGCGCTGGCATCGTTGCCAAGCATTTGCGGGCGGGCGGCGCGAACGTGGTGTTCACGACGGTTCTTGGTGACGATCCATGGTGTGAATTTACCAAGGAGGATTTGGCCGAGGACGGCGTTGAACTGCGTGCCATTATTTCAAAAAACCGGCCGACAACGAATAAGAACGCCATCATTTGCGGTGGTTACAGATTGTTGAAGATCGATACGCTCGATAACCGGCCGATCAGTCACGAAATTCTGGAAGAAATGTGTGAGGGTCTGCGCGGCACCAAGTCGGATGCTGTGGTCTTTAGCGATTTTCGGCACGGTATTTTTAACGCGATGACGATTCCAACGCTGATCGAGAGCATTCCCGACAGCGCGTTTCGTGTTGCCGACAGCCAGGTGGCGAGCCGTTGGGGTAATATCTGCGACTTCCAGAATTTCGACCTGATCACACCGAATGAGCGGGAGGCGCGGTTTTCGCTGGGTGATCAGGACTCGGTCATTCGCCCTCTGGCGCTCAAGCTTTACCGCGAAGCGAACTGCCGGAACCTTATTCTGACATTGGGAGAGCGTGGCCTGCTGGCCTACCGACCACGTCACCAAGTGGATCACGATGTGCGATCTTTTTTCGTTATCGACAGCTTCGCAGGCAATGTCGTTGACGCGGTCGGGTCCGGCGATGCGCTGTTGTCTTACGCAACGCTCGCGCACGCGGCGCATGGCAACGAGGTCGTGGCGACTGTTCTCGGGGCGATGGCGGGTGCTGTCGAATGCGAGCGTGAAGGCAACGTGCCGGTGACGCCGGCGGATATTATCGAAAAGATCAATCAGGTCGAACGTCGGGCGACCTTTTCCAGCGCGTAAGAACGGTGCCGATATGACCGCACTGGTAATCGGCTTCATGGGGCTCAGTCATCTCGGCCTGAATTCCGCTGTGGCGAGCGCAGAGCATGGTTTCCAGACTATCGGTTTCGATCCCGATCACGAACGTGTCGGCCAACTGCGTGACGGCAAAGTGCATATTTCAGAACCTGGACTCTCCGAACTCTTGTCAAAGAACAGAGATCGCCTGACATTCGCTGCGGATGACGATGCCGTAAAAGGTTGCGATGTTGTCTTCGTTGCTTTGGATGTTGAAACCGATGACGAGGGGCGAAGCGACTTGCGGGCCGTGGATGCGTTGATCGAACTGGCGCTCGCTCGCACACATGAAAATGCGGCGATTGTCGTTTTGAGCCAAGTGCCACCTGGCTATATGAGGCCGCGTAGTGCCGGCGACCGCGCGCTCTATTATCAAGTCGAGACCCTTATCTTTGGGCGAGCCGTTGAACGGGCATTGCACCCGGAGCGGTTCATCGTCGGCGCGGCGGATCCGGATGCGCCGTTGCCTGCAGCCTATGAGGCCTATCTGGAGCGGTTCGGATGTCCACGGCTTATCATGCGTTATGAAAGCGCCGAACTGGCAAAGATATCGATCAACTGCTGCCTGGCCGCGTCGATCAGTGCGGCGAACATGCTGGCGGAACTTTGCGAAAGTGTCGGAGCGGACTGGTCGGAAATCGCTCCGGCTCTGAAGTTGGATCAGCGCATTGGGCCACGTGCTTATTTGACGCCGGGGCTGGGCATTGCAGGCGGCAATCTGGAACGCGACCTTTGGGTCGTTCGACGGATGGCGGAAGAGTACGGTTCCGATGCCGGCGTTGTTTCTTCCTGGATCGCGAACAGTGCACATCGCAAGGAATGGGCCTACCGAACGCTTCAATCGCATTTGCTCGACAATAATCCGCACGCTCGGATTGCAGTGCTGGGATTGGCATACAAAGAGAATACGGACAGCACGAAGAACGCGCCGGCGTTGGCGTTGCTGGCGCGCCTTTCCGTTGAACATGTGACGGTCTATGACCCGGTCGTCGGTGACATCGCTGTGCCGAACGTTATAAGGGCTCAGAGCATGATGGCCGCCGTTAAGGAGGCGGATGCGGTTGTGATCATGACGCCTTGGGATGAATTCCGGACATTGGAGCCGTCCAGCCTAGCCGACGCGATGGCAGGACGGTTGGTGCTCGATCCGTTCCAAATCCTGAACCGGCAAGCGGCGATTGCGGTTGGGTTGGAGTATGTGACGCTCGGTGTTTCTGAGCGGGGGCTATACTAATGGTTAAACATGAAAACCGCGCGCCGAAGGCACCATCGCGCGTCGTCGTGCTCGGTGCTGGAGGCTTCGTCGGTGGTGCGGCGGCGGACCGGCTGGCGTCGGATAATGTCGAGGTAGCGCGTCTTGGCCGAAAGACGGTCGACCTGCTGACCGACGGCGCTTCGGACATCCTGGCAGCGCAACTCGACTCGCAGGACGCGCTACTCGTCGTTTCCGCGCACGCGCCGTGCAAGAACACAACAATGCTGGCTGACAATATTCGCATGATGGATAGTGTTTGCCGGGGACTGGAGAAATCGCCGGTATCGCACGTCGTCTATATCAGCTCTGATGCTGTCTATGCGGACGATCCGAACCCGTTGATTGAAACGTCGCGCGTAGGGCCTGATTCATTGCACGGCATGATGCATGCGGCGCGCGAGCTGATGTTGAAAAGCATTGTGGGGGAAACGCCATACGCCGTCTTGCGGCCGAGCCTGCTTTACGGCGTTGCCGATCCGCACAACGGGTACGGACCAAACCAATTCCGCCGGCGCGCCGCGGCGGGCGAAGATATCGTTCTGTTCGGCGAGGGCGAAGAACGGCGGGATCATGTCCTGATCGATGATGTGGCGGAGATCATCCGCTTGGTCTTATTTCACCGCAGTCGCGGTGCGCTTAATATCGCGACAGGCGTGGTGGCGTCATTCCGGGAGGTTGCCGAGATGGTCGCGGGCCATTTCAACCCACTGCCGAAGATTGCCGGCCGCCCGCGGCAAGGACCGATGCCGCATAGCGGGTACCGGCCGTTCAATATCGACGCATGCCGGTCCGCGTTCCCTGCGTTTCGCTATACGTCGCTCGAAGACGGTCTGGCCAAGACGCACGCCGAGACGTCTTAACTTGTGGACTGTACGATCCCGTTGGTCCGCTCGTAGTGGCGGTCGCAGGCGGCAGGCTTTTTAAAGTGCTGTGAGACCAAATGCATTCTAGAAACGCTAGTGATTTATAAAGTCCTGAGGGTTATACAGAAGCCGCCTTCCAACTGCAGCTAAGATGTCATGTCCTATCTCGTTACCGGCGCCGCGGGCTTTATCGGCTATCACGTATGCGAGGCGCTGCTGGCGCGTGGAGAAAGCGTGGTTGGTGTCGACAATCTTAACGACTATTACGATGTCAGCCTCAAGGAAGCCCGGCGGGATAGGCTGGCAGTGCGGTCCGGGTTTGAATTCTGCAAAGTCGATATTTCGGACAATGCCGCGATGCAGTCGATGGCCGCGAGCCATCCCGATATCACTCATGTCATTCACTTGGCGGCGCAGGCGGGGGTCCGGTATTCGCTTGAAAATCCGTTTGCCTACGTCCAGTCGAACGTCCTAGGGCATCTCGTAATTCTCGAACTATGCCGGAATATGGATCGGCTCGAACAGCTGGTTTATGCGAGTTCGTCCTCGGTTTATGGCGGTAACACAAAATTGCCGTTTGCGATTGGTGATCCGACAGATACGCCTGTCTCGCTTTATGCGGCGACAAAAAAGGCGGATGAGCTGATGGGACATTGCTATAGCCATCTTTACGGCATTCCGGCAACCGGCCTTCGTTTCTTCACCGTCTATGGCCCCTGGGGCCGTCCCGATATGGCGGCTTATATTTTTGCGCACGCGATTTCCCAAGACCGTCCGATACCGGTATTCAATCATGGGGAAATGCGGCGCGATTTCACGTATATCGACGACATCGTTGCCGGAGTGCTGGCGGTTGCCGACAAGCCGCCCGCCGACGATAAATCCGCGCCGCATCGAGTTTACAATATCGGCAATAACCACGCGGAACCGCTGTTGCGATTTATCGAGCTGATCGAACAGGCGATGGGCCGCAAGGCGACGCTCGATCTACAACCCATGCAGCCCGGCGACGTCAAGGAGACGTTTGCCGATATCGAGGCGATCCGGCGTGATTTCGGTTTTGAGCCGCGCACGTCCATCGAAGACGGTATTCCAAAGTTTATCGAATGGTTCCGCGGCTATAACGGCGTTTGAGAACCCCGGTTAGTCGAGTTCGAACGCATCCTTGTAGTCGCGCTTCAGGGCGGGATCCTGATCTTGCTTGTAGAGGACGCAATTGCCGACCGCTAGTACGTCGATTTCGCTGCCCATGAAGCAGCGGAAGGCGTCTTCCGGCGTGCAGACGATCGGTTCGCCCCGTACGTTGAAGCTCGTATTAACGAGGACGGGGCACCCAGTGCGCTGTTTGAACGCGGAAATGAGGGCGTGATAGCGCGGGTTCGTTTCCGCATGTACCGTCTGGATCCGTGCGGAATAGTCGACATGCGTGACTGCGGGGATATCGGACCGCGCGATATTCAGTTTATCGATGCCGAAGAGGGCCTGCTCCTCTGCCGTCATCTCTCGCTGACGTTCGGGATTCACATCGGCTACCATCAGCATATACGGGCTGTCCGTATCGATATCGAACCAGTCGGATACTTCTTCGCGCAGCACGGAAGGCGCGAAGGGACGAAAGCTTTCCCGATATTTGACTTTGAGGTTGAGCGTTTTCTGCATGCTGGGCGACCGAGGGTCTCCCAGAATAGAACGGCCACCGAGCGCCCGCGGACCGAATTCCATGCGGCCCTGAAACCAGCCAATAGCTTTTTCGTCGGCGAGTGCATCCGCTATCGCCTTCGTGAGTGCGGTCTCGTCCAGGACTTCGAACCTTGCACCTTCCGCCAGCAGCCGAGACTCGATTTCGTCCTGAGGATAGGAGGGGCCTAGATAACTGCCCTCCATCGCGTCCATGACGCCATTGACGTGACGTGGTTGGTTTTGAAAGCTGTGATAAGCGGTGAGCGCTGCGCCTAGCGCGCCGCCGGCATCGCCCGCCGCGGGCTGCACCCAGATATTCTCGAATGCGCCATCGCGTAGCACCTTGCCATTCGCGACACAATTTAGCGCGACCCCGCCGGCAAGGCAGAGATTGCGACTGCCTTCCTTGGCGAGCGCGCGTGTCAAACGCAGCATGACCTCTTCGGTTACAGCTTGAATCGACGCTGCAAGGTCCATGTGCTTTTGTGTCAGTAACTCTTTCGGACCGCGGGCCGGTCCGTCGAATAACTCGTCGAACCGGCTATTGGTCATGCGCAAGCCGGTGCAATAGTCGAAATAGTCCAGATTTAGCCGGAACGAGCCGTCTTCTTTCAAATCGATCAGCGTGCCGAGAATCAGGTCGCGGTATTTCGGATCGCCATACGGCGCCAGTCCCATCACCTTGTATTCGCCGGAATTCACCCTGAATCCGGTATAAAAGGTGAAGGCGGAATACAGCAGACCCAGTGAATGCGGCCAATGGATCTCGCGGGTCATGGCTAAGTTGTTCCCACTTCCTTCGGCCACCGATGCCGTTGCCCACTCGCCGACGCCATCCATGGTCAGAACCGTTGCGTCTTCGAACGGTGAGGGGAAGAAGGCGCTGGCAGCGTGACTCTGGTGATGCTCTGCAAAAAGCAGCTGGCTGTCCCAGTCGAAATTCGGCGCCTGCTCCTTGAGCTTGCGCACGAGTAATGATTTCTGAAAGAGCTTTTCCTTAATCCAGACTGGGATGGCCATGGAGAAGCTTTTGAAACCGCGCGGCGCGAACGCGACATAGGTTTCCAAAAGGCGTTCGAACTTCAGGAAGGGTTTGTCGTAAAACGCGACGAAGTCGACATCGCCCAACGTTATGCCTGCCGCTGACAGACAGTAGTTGATTGCCTGGGCAGGATAGTCGGAATCGTGTTTGCGACGCGTGAACCGCTCTTCCTGTGCAGCGGCGACAATCTGTCCGTCTTCGACAAGCGCTGCGGCGCTATCATGATAGAATGCGGAAACGCCCAAGACGCGCATAGCGCACCTAGAAAATTGTATAGATGAAGGGGGCTACCGCGCTACCTTGAGTCAAGACGATTAAGCCTCCGAAGGCGGCCATCATGATGAATATGGGGAGGAGCCAGAATTTTTTTCGAACCCGCATGAAAGTCCAAAGCTCTTTCAGAAATGACATGGTTTTGGTTCGGTCCCGCTACTTCAAAATTGTTGTTTCATCGTTTCTGGCGACGGCCCCGGCGGGTCGCGCTTAATCCAATACGTCGTCGCATCCGAGTCTACGTCAAGATGCAGCGGCCGCTTGCCTAAAAGCCGCATTATCAGAGCAATTGGTGTGACAACAAGGAAAAACAACAATGCCATAACAAGTGGATTGACGATGCGATGCAGAAGAAGTCCAAATCGCATCCATAGCCGGTTTAGCGGTGTGAGGACTTTGGGAAATGCGATTGCCGCGAACAGGAATAAACCGGCTAACCCCAGCGCCCACCAACGTGGGTCTGCACCGCGAAGCAATGGCCATAAGGCCAGGATCGCAAAGACCGTGGCGAAGACGATGCCAAACGAGCGGTTTGAGGAACCTTTTACAGTCTCGCGCTCGCGAAAGCTTTCATGAGCACCTTGGTTAGACATGATTCGTTAAAAAGCGGCCCGGATTTAGGAGTTCGAGGCCGTGTATACACGCTCCTGCTGCCGCCGTCATTTGCGTTCCAGTAATAATTTACAGGTTAGTATGCATTCGCCGTTATGGTGAAAAAACCGGTAACATTTCGTTACTTGGCGGCGGATGTAGGGCTATGGCAGTTTGCGCAGCGCAACATTTAGAAATTCGGGATCGATGATGCGGAATTTTCAAGATGAGTAAAGATCAACTCGCAGTCGTCGTTTTGGCCGCCGGCAAGGGGACACGAATGAAGTCCGCTCGCTCCAAAGTGCTGCATTCGGTCGCGGGCCGTTCGCTATTGGGGCATGTTCTGGACACCGCTGCCACAATTAATCCGGATCGATTGGTCGTCGTTATTGGCCCTGATATGGAAGAAGTCGCTGCCGAAGCCGCGCCTCATGAAGCGGTTGTTCAGGCTGAGCAGCGGGGCACGGCCGACGCAGTCAAGGCAGCGCGGCAGCCACTTGCAGATGTCTTGTCGGGGACAGTTTTTATCGTGTATGGGGATACTCCATTTATCGAAGCTGAGACTCTAAACGCTATGGCGGCGCAGCGTGCGGCCGGGGCCGGCGTTGTGGTACTTGGGTTTCGACCTGATGATCCGGCAGCTTACGGGAGACTGATCACGGACAATTCCAGCCGCCTGGAGCGAATCGTCGAATTCCGGGAGGCGAATGAAGTCGAGCGCGCCGTCACCTTGTGTAATTCCGGCGTTATGGCTGTTGATGCGTCTATTTTGTTCCGGCTTGTCGATGCAGTCGACGATGATAATGCGAAGAACGAATTCTACCTGACCGATATTGTTGCCTTGGCGCGTGCTGACAACATCGATTGTGTGGTCGTTGAGGCGGAAGCGGACGAGCTGCAGGGCATCAACAGCCGTATCGATCTGGCCGCAGCCGAAGCTTTTTGGCAGCAACGACGCAGACTTCAAGTGATGGAAGAGGGTGTCACGCTCAGTGATCCCGCGACAGTGTATTTCAGCTACGACACGAAATTCGCGGAAGATGTGCTGATTGGGCCCAACGTCGTTTTCGGTCCGGGTGTTTCTGTCGGACGCGACGCTGAAATTCGCGCGTTCTGCCATCTTGAGGGTGTTATTGTTGGTGACTCGGTAACTGTCGGGCCCTTTGCGCGGTTGCGTCCGGGTGTCGTGCTCGAACGTGGCGTAAAAATTGGCAACTTCGTTGAAGTGAAGAACGCCGTACTCGGAGCGGGGGCCAAAGCTAGCCACTTGTCCTATATCGGTGACGCCGAAGTTGGCGCCAATGCCAATATCGGCGCCGGCACGATCACGTGCAATTACGACGGCTACTTCAAGTACAAGACGACGATAGGTTCCGGCGCCTTCATCGGTTCGAATACGGCGCTTGTTGCACCTGTTGTCGTGGGCGACGGAGCGATTGTAGGCGCAGGAAGCGTGATTACCGATGACGTGAAGCGCGACGCGTTAGCCGTCGGCCGTGGCCGGCAGGATGACCGGGAGGGTTGGGCCGCCGAATTCCGGACAACCCAACAAACGAAAAAAGACCAGGTAGCAAAGGGCGACGATTAAATGTGTGGCATTATAGGAATTATCGGGACTCAGCCGGCCGCCGCCCTCTTGGTCGACGGCCTCAAGCGGCTCGAATACCGCGGTTACGACTCCGCGGGTGTCGCGACCTTGGTCAATGGGAAAATCGATCGGCGGCGTGCTGAAGGAAAGATCGTCAATCTCCAATCTGTAGTGGATACTGCGCCATTGGATGGGACGATCGGTATCGGTCATACCCGATGGGCGACGCACGGGCTCCCCACCGAGAACAACGCGCATCCGCATGCGACGGATAAAGTTGCCCTGGTTCACAACGGTATCATTGAAAATTTCCAGGAATTGCGCGCGGCGCTTGCCGATGGGGGCAGAGCGTTCGAGACGGAAACGGATACTGAAGCCGTCGTGCATCTGATTTCCAGCCTGATGGATGACGGGATGACCCCCGAGGAAGCCGTAGCGGCAACATTGCCACGGCTCGAAGGTGCGTTTGCCTTGGTGATGATATTTTCCGGCGAAGAAAACCTCATGATCGGTGCGCGCCGCGGCAGCCCGTTGGCGATTGGCTATGGTGACGGCGAAATGTATTTCGGATCGGATGCGTTGGCGCTGGCACCCCTGACTCAGCGTATCTGCTATTTGGAGGAGGGGGATTGGGCGGTAATCGCGCGTGAGGAAGCGCGCATATTCGATTTAAACAATGCGGCGGTCGAGCGGCCGGTCGTGGAAACTGCCCTGTCGGGAGCCTTGATTGGCAAAGGCAATTTCCGCCACTTCATGCTGAAGGAGATTTACGAGCAGCCAGCGGTTATTGGCGACACGCTGCATGGCGTGCTGAACCCGGCGACCAACACCATCACGATGCCACCGCTGCCGTGCGACTTTGCCAAGATACCACGCGTCACGATCAGCGCGTGCGGCACAGCTTATTATGCAGGGTTGGTGACCAAGTATTGGCTGGAGCAGCATGCGCGTGTGCCGGTCGAGATCGACGTTGCGTCGGAATTCCGCTATCGCGAAGCGCCAATGCCAGAGGGTGGACTCGCAGTATTCGTTAGCCAGTCCGGTGAAACTATGGATACCATTGCCGCGCTCCGCTATGCGCGGGAGTCAGGGCAACATATTATCTCCATTGTAAACGTTCCCGAGTCGAGTATCGCGCGGGAAAGCGATGCGGTATTGCGGACACATGCGGGCCCGGAAATCGGTGTCGCGTCGACCAAGGCCTTTACCACACAGCTTACGGTGCTTGCTTGCCTGTCCATCGAAATGGCTCGGGCGCGAGGTGCGATCGATACTGCGCGCGAGCGTGAGCTTTCCCAAGCTCTGGCCGAAGTGCCAGGCCGCGCACTGGAGGTGCTCAATCGCGACAAGGAGATCGAGAGCTTGGCCCAACTGCTCGTCGAAGCACGCGACGTGTTGTACCTTGGCCGGGGGACCGCCTATCCGATTGCGCTGGAAGGCGCGCTCAAGCTGAAGGAAATTTCATATATTCACGCCGAGGGTTATGCCGCCGGGGAAATGAAACACGGCCCCATTGCGTTGATCGACGAGAATGTCCCCGTCATCGTGATCGCGCCCGGCAACGACCCGCTTTTTGAAAAGACGGCCGGAAATGTGCAGGAAGTCATCGCACGCGGCGGAAACGTGATCTTTCTCTCCGATAAGAAGGGTGTGGAGCGGATGGAAAGTCAGGCAAAACCAACCGCCAGCCTTGTCTTGCCGGAAGTCGATCCGTTTGTCGCGCCGATCCTGTATTCGATTCCGGTGCAGTTGCTCGCCTACCACACCGCAGTGCTAAAAGGCACGGACGTCGATCAGCCGCGCAATCTGGCCAAGAGCGTGACGGTCGAGTAGTGCGCTACTGACCAGTGAAAACTGGGTCCCGTTTTTCCATAAAAGCTTCACGGCCTTCACGGTAGTCGGCACTGTCGAAGCAAGTCTTGGTGATTTCTTCGAGGCGCGCCATATTACGGTTTTCTGCGTCTTTCAGGACTTCCTTGATCGTCACCTTGGAAGCGTTGACCGACAACGGTGCGTTGCGGCAGATGGTAAGCGCGAGATTGCGCACTGTTTCTTCGAGCGCCTCGGCAGGAATGACGCGGTTAATGAGACCAGCGCGCACTGCCTCTTCGGCGTTGAGGCGGCGGGCAGTAAACATGATCTCGTTGGCCATCGCAGGGCCGACGAGGGAAACCATTTTCCGCAATCCTTCGAAGCCATAAGCAATGCCAAGCCGGGCCGCCGGGACGCCGAACTGGGAATATTCGGTCGCGAAACGCATATCGGCAGACATGGCAACGGCAAGGCCACCGCCAAGGCAATAGCCGCGGATCATGGCAATCACCGGCTTTGGAAAGTCCGCCAGCTTGGCGCGCGCGGACTCTGAAATTCGCGTGTATTCGGCGGCGGCTTCTGCGTTGTTTCGCTTTTCCTTGAATTCCGAGATGTCGGCGCCAGACACGAACGCCTTGTCGCCCGCCCCCTGCATCACGATTACCCGTACCGAGTCGTCCTTTTCGAAATCGTCTAGAATGACTCCGATCGCCTGCCACATTTCGAGCGACGTCGCATTGCGGCGCGCCGGATTGTTGAACGTCATCCAGCCGATCCCGTTCTCTTTGGACGCGATCATCTTGTCGGTTTGAAGTTCCATGCTGCTCCCCTAGGGTTATGGTTAGACCGCGCCGCTTGTGTGGAAGGTTTCGACGGCATCTTTGTCGTAGCCTATTTCGGCCAGTATCTCATCGGTATGCTCACCAAGCTCGGGCGTGGGACGCCGAATTTTGTCCGGCTCTGGCGTTCCCGTCAGGTTAAGGGCTTGGCTGAGCAGGTTTAGCTCACCCAGAACCGGATGACTCGCCGGACGGGTCATTTGGAGATGCTGTACCTGCGGGTCTGCGAAGACCTGATCGATGGAGTAGATCGGACCACAAGGCACGCCGGCCTCGTTCAACAGGTCGATCCATTCCTGACTGGATTTCTGTTTGGTAATTTCGCCCAATAGCGCATTGAGCGCATCGCGATTGGCGGACCGCGCGTCCCCTGTCGCGTAATCCGGGTCTTCGGTCAATTCCTCATGACCGATGGTCTTGCAGAAACGGAGCCAGAGATTGTTGCCCGAGGCAGCGATATTGATGTGGCCATCCGACGTCGGGAATACGCCCGTCGGAATACCCGTGGGGTGATTGTTGCCGGCTTGTGGTGCCACCTCACTCGCGATCGTCCAGCGCGACGCCTGGAAGTCCAGCATCTGCATGATCGATTCAAGCAACGACGTATGCACCCATTGACCCTTCCCGGTCACTTCGCGGTCCAGCAGCGCCATGAGGATGCCCTGCGCCAGGAAGATGCCCGAAGTGAGATCGCAAATCGGAATGCCAACCCGAACCGGGCCTTGGCCAGGCAGGCCGGTAATCGACATCAGTCCGCCCATGCCCTGCGCGATTTGGTCGACACCGGGCCGTTTGCCGTACGGACCGTCCTGGCCGAAACCGGCGATGCTGCCATAGACGATACGCGGATTGACCTTCGCGCATGGCTCATAGTCGATGCCGAGCCGGTGTTTCACCGCGGAGCGGAAGTTCTCGACCACGACATCGGCCTGTTCCACCAGCTTGAAAAAGATCTCCTTGCCGCCCTCGCTCTTGAGGTCGAGCGTCAGGCTGCGTTTGTTGCGGTGTAGGTTCTGAAAGTCGAAACCGTGGCGCGCGCCGGTCAATCCACCCTTATCCTTGTTGATCGCGGACGGGGCTTCGATCTTGATTACATTTGCGCCCCAATCGGCAAGCTGGCGCACGCATGCGGGGCCGGCGCGGTGTGCCGTCAGATCGAGCACGGTAAAGCGGGAGAGGGGAAGGCGATGATCGCTCACGGTTACGCTCCTCGGTAATGCGGGGAAATTCGCGCTTATTATCGACGAATGGCAAGCTGGGACAAGTCGGCGGCTCCCACTTTTTAACCGGGCGCTAAGGTTATCGACCTACCGTTTCGCACCGGATCGCGTTAATGTGGCGCGATATTGCGATTCTATGATGCGCAGAGGGGGATAAGATGGTCGAAAGCTTTCCGTTGATGGTGCCGGGTGCCAAGTCCGATAAGGAAGTCATGGTATGGGCACCGTTTGATGGTGCGGAGGTTGCGACGGTTGCCATCTCCGACATCGATGCCGTGGATAAGGCGCTTGATACGGCGACCCGGCTGTTTCGCGACCGCGATGGGTGGTTAAGCGCGGAAAAGCGCATCGAGATCCTCGACAAGACCGCGGAGATCATGGGCGAGCGTTTCGAAACGCTTGCGATCGAGGCGGCGCGCGAAGGGGGCAAGCCTCTGCCGGATAGCCGCGTTGAAGTGGCCCGCGCGATCGACGGCGTGAAGCTCTGTGTCGAATCCCTGCGGACGCAACATGGCACCGAAATACCGATGGGGCTGAACGCCTCGTCGATGAATCGGATCGCCATGACGACTCATGAGCCGATCGGCGTGGTCGTCGCGGTGAGCGCGTTCAATCATCCGCTTAATCTGATCGTGCACCAGGTCGCCCCGGCGATCGCCGTTGGCTGCCCATGTGTCGTCAAGCCCGCCGAGGTCACGCCCTTGTCGTGCATCCGGTTCGTTCAAATTTTGCGTGAGGCCGGGTTGCCGGAGGAATGGTGCCAGGTTGTCATCACCGGCGGCCGCGAAGTTTCGACGAAATTGGTCACCGACCCGCGCGTCGGTTTTTTCAGCTTCATCGGCTCGCCGAAAGTGGGCTGGATGTTGCGCTCGCAGTTGGCACCGGGTACCCGTTGCGCGCTCGAACATGGCGGCGCCGCACCTGTGATCGTTGCGGAAGACGCCAATCAGGACGCCGTGCTGCCTTTGCTGGCGAAGGGCGGTTTCTACCATGCTGGCCAGGTTTGCGTTTCGGTGCAGCGTGTTTATGCCCATGAATCGATTGCGCGCGATGTCGCTGAGCAGATTGGTTCGATTGGTGCTGCTATGCCGGTGGGCGATCCGACGTTGGCCACGACGGAAGTCGGCCCGTTGATCCGTACCAACGAATGCGACAGGGTCGCAGAATGGATCGGTGAGGCGGTCGATGGTGGCGCCGAAGTCGTCGTCGGCGGCCGTAAGATTTCTGCAAGCTGTCACGAAGCGACGGTGCTCTACAATCCGCCGGCGGACGCGAAGGTCAGCACCTTGGAAATCTTCGGCCCTGCCGTCTGCGTCTATCCGTATAGCGATCTCGACGAGGCCATTGCCCGCGCGAACTCGCTACCCTTCGCCTTCCAGTCGGCGGTCTGCACCCAGGACCTGGACCGCGCGATGCGGTGTTTCCGCAAGCTCGATGCGAGCGCGGTCATGGTCAACGACCACACCGCCTTCCGGGTCGATTGGATGCCCTTCGCCGGGCTCAAGCACTCCGGCTACAATGTCGGCGGTATCCATCACACCATGCATGACATGCAGATTGAGAAAATGCTTGTGATCCGGTCGCAGGAGCTCTGATAGAACAGATTTAGTATGGCGAAACCGATGTCCAAAGCGGCGCGCGAGGCCTTTCTGTGCGAAGCGCGTCCGGCAATTTTGAGCGTGCCGCAACTGGGGAAGGGACCGTTGTCGTCTCCGGTCTGGTACGACTATGAAGCGGGCGGCTCGCTGTGGATCCTGATGCAGAATGATTCCCGCAAGGGCAAGCTGCTAGAGGTTGGGTCGCGCGTCAGCCTTTGTGCGCAAAAAGAAACGCGGCCCTATCAGTATGTCAGCGTTGAGGGACCGGTTTCCGAGATCAAACATTATGATCTGGACATCGATCTGCGAGCGATGGCGGTGCGTTATCTTGGAGAGGCTGGCGGCGCGGAGTTTATTGAAGCGATGCGCGCAACGTACGGCCAGGGCCACGGCATCAAGGTGACGATCACGCCGGAAAGCTGGTTATCGGCGGACTACAACTAAACTCTAGCAATACTGTTCAACATTTATATCGACCTTCGGCAGCGGGAAGGCGGCCTTTAGCGCCTCGAAATCTTCCGCCTCGAGCCAGTCGAGTATCTGAGGCACGTCGCTTTCCTTCGCCCCCATGATGAAGGGGCCGCCATGGGACAGCTTGATGGTTGGGCCGATATGGCATTTACCCATGCAGTGCAGGCGCTTGAACTCGAATGGCAAGCCTCGTGCGGCGATCCCAGCCTCCAGCGCATCCGCGAGCTCTTTGCTGCCGACAGCGCCGCATGATGGCAACAGTTTTCCGGCCCGGAAATTGATGCAAATATTCAACGTCCGTGGCACCGTGTCGGCCTGTTCGTCGTTTGGAGGCATTGCAGCTCCTGTTTCCCCGTTTGAGGAAAGATAGCGGCGCATCTCGAGAGGTCAATGAACGGTCCGCGACCATCTGCGCCTTTTCGTGCGATGGTACGCGAACTACATTAATAACAACGAAATTTTCCTTATTGGAGGCAGGGTCATGGAACTCAAGGACAGCAGTCTTTTCCACGAGAAATGCTATGTCGACGGCGCCTGGGCGGACGCCGACAGCGGCGAGACGATCCCGGTCAACAACCCGGCGACGGGCGAAACCTTGGGTTCGATCCCAAAGATGGGTGCTTCGGAAACGGCCCGCGCGATAGCGGCGGCGAATGCGGCATTGCCGATCTGGCGGGCCAAGACGGCCAAGGAACGCTCGGTGATCTTGCGCAAGTGGTTCGATCTGATGCTCGAGAACCAGGAGGATCTGGCCGTCCTGATGACCAAAGAGCAGGGCAAGCCGCTTCCCGAAGCGATGGGTGAGGTGCTGTATTCTGCCTCCTTCATCGAATGGTTCGCCGAGGAAGGCAAGCGTATCTATGGCGACACGATCCCGGCGCCAAACGGCGACTGGCGTATCGTCGTTACCAAAGAACCGATCGGCGTTTGTGCGGCGATTACGCCGTGGAACTTCCCGTCAGCGATGATTGCCCGCAAGGTCGGCCCTGCGTTGGCTGCCGGCTGCACGATGGTCTGCAAGCCTGCGACGGCGACGCCCTATTCTGCCTTGGCAATGGCGGACTTGGCGGCACGCGCCGGCGTGCCTGCCGGCGTCTTCAGCGTCGTGACGGGGGCATCCGGCGCGATCGGCGGCGAGATGACATCGAACCCGATCGTACGCAAGCTCACCTTCACCGGTTCGACCGAAGTTGGCAAAATTTTGACCGAACAGTGCGCGGCGACGATGAAGAAGGTCAGCATGGAACTCGGCGGCAACGCGCCCTTTATCGTGTTTGACGATGCCGATCTCGACTCCGCGGTCGAAGGCGCTATGGCGTCCAAATACCGCAATGCGGGGCAGACTTGTGTTTGCGCGAACCGGATGCTGGTTCAGGACGACGTTTATGATGAGTTCGCTGCCAAGCTATCCCAGGCCGTAAGTGGTTTGTTGGTTGGCAACGGGATGGATACCGGCGTCAGTCAAGGGCCACTGATCGATCTCGGGGCTGTCGAAAAGGTTGAAAGCCACATCGCGGATGCGGTGTCTAAGGGCGCACGCGTGGTCGTTGGTGGTAATCGCCATGCGAAGGGCGGCACTTTCTTCGAACCCACCGTCCTGGCCGACGTGACCACGGATATGGCCGTGACGCGCGAAGAAACGTTCGGTCCTGTCGCGCCCTTGTTCCGCTTTAAGACCGAGGACGAAGCCGTTCAGATGGCCAATGACACCGAGTTCGGCCTCGCATCGTATTTCTACAGCCGCGACGTGGGCCGTATCTGGCGGGTATCGGAGGGACTGGAATACGGCATTGTCGGGGCCAACACCGGAATCATCTCGACAGAAGTCGCACCGTTCGGCGGCGTCAAGGAGTCCGGGCTCGGCCGCGAAGGCTCGAAATACGGCATCGAAGATTATCTAGAGGTCAAATATCTCTGCATGGGCGACGTTTCGAAATAGCTTAAATTAAAATGTTGCTGCTTTGTTCTAGAATCGGCAAAGTAGGGAAACTGAATTGAATCCAATCGTTTCCCGCTTTGCCGAAAAGGACAATTGAACCATGCCGACCCCCATTCTCGGACTTCGGACCGCTATCTACAAAGTCGGCGACATGCAGAAGGCTAAGGCATGGTATTCGCAGGCCTTCGATGCCCAACCTTATTTCGAGGCGGAGCCTTACATCGGTTTCAACGTGGCGGGATACGAGCTTGGGTTGATGTTGGACGACGCGCCGGGTGCACCTAAGACGTCCAACGTACTGACTTATTGGGGCGTTGACGATATCGATGACGCGGTGAAGAGCTTTTTGGCCTTGGGGGCGACGGAGGACGAAGCGCCCGTCAATGTTGGTGGCGAGGTCATGGTCGCGTCGGTCAAAGACCCTTGGGGCAATGTGATTGGGCTGATTTACAATCCGGAGTCCAAATTGCCGTAATATCAAGGTGCTGTGTCATTTCTCGCGGTGTGCGATGACGAGACCAAGGGCAACCGCGGCAAGGCCGGCGAGGAAATAGGCTGACACCGGCTCGGAGAGAACCAGCGCACCCAGGATCGTTGCCGTAATCGGGCTGAGGCTCAGGAATACGGCCACGCGTGTCGGCGTGGTGTGCTTGAGCGCCCACAGCCACAGAAAATAGCCGACTCCGCTGCTGATGCCGATGAAGACGATGGCGAACCAACCGCCGGCGGTGAAATCGGGGACGGTGGCGAAAAAGCCGTCTGCGCCGGCGAGTACGGCGAGGAAGAGAACGGAAGCAAGCATCGCGAAGGCGCTGACGGAAAGCGGCGGATAGCGCTGCAGGTAAGGGCGGTACAGGACGCTGCAAAGGGCACCGCAAAAGGCACTGCCGAGCACGGCTATTTCGCCCCACCAGCCCGAGCTTCCGGCCAGCAGCGCTTTTTCACCGAGAACGAGGGCGACCCCGGTAAAAGTCGCCGTGACGCCGAGGATCTTATACCGGGTCAGGCTTTCCTTACCCATGCCGGCGGCGAGCAGCATGGTCATCAGCGGAAACGTCGCAAAAATAAGCGCGCCGCGCGCGGATGGCATGAATTGCAGGCCGTAGTTCAACAGGACGATCAGGATGCCGAACTGTCCGATTCCCAGCAGTGCGATCGGCAGCAGATCGCGGGGCTGAAAGCGTGGCCAGCTTGTCAGTAATATCGGCAGCAGAAAGCAGACAAGACCGATCGCATAGCGTAGGAAGGCGAGGGCAGCGGGGGTCGTCTCCGCGATGACGAACCGCGTTGCGACGATCCCCGAACCGACAAGAAAGCCCGCGACCGCGGCGGCGAAAACGGCTCTGAGGGCAAGGGAGGGCCGTGTCATTCCCGGGGTACGCGGTCTTCGAGGATACCACGGAGACAGAAGCTGGCGACGGCATCGAAAAACGTGCTGCCGTCATCGCCGACACCGTCAGAGTCGGGGGCGAGGGGATTGACCAGGGACTCCATGACGGCGCCGACAATGCATGCCGCGCTCGCCTCCACGTTCAGTTTCGGAAATTCGCCGTTTGCCGTGCCGTCTTTGAGAATTTCCTCGAACACGCGCGCGAGCGCTCGCCTGTGCACGAGCCGCTGTGTATCGATTTCGGCATCCGCGGGTTCGGCGATCAGGGCATAGGCGGTGATACGGCCTTGGACGGCGCGGCTGGCCACCGCACGGATCGCCGCGACAAGCCGCTCGGTGGCGGGGCCGCCTGACCGCGCAATTTCGGCGGCGACGTCGATTTCGTGCTGCGAGACGATGTGAAAGACTTCGGCTGATAGGTCTGCTTTCGAGGGGAAATACCGGTACACGGTGCCTGCTGCGACTCCAGCCAACTGCGCGACGGTGCCGATCTGAAGGGCGGAAAATCCACCGTCGGCGACAAGCCGGCGGGCGACATCAAGCAAACGCCGCCGAATATCGGCTTTGCGGGCCTCCGTGCGTGCGGTTTTTCGATAAGCCAAATATGCCTCTTATGAGCAGTTATAGGAAAATTCCCATCAGAATTCGAATCATAGGGTTAGATATTATTAGATTCGTTCGATAAAGTGAATCAGATTCATTTTTTGAGATTTAGTCATGGTGCAGGGCACAAAAAGTATCAAGCTGACGGGGTATCGGCCGGGCGGCCTGGGCAAGACCGTCGAGCTGCATGGTCGCTATTATGGGGCTGAATGGGGTTTTGATATCGGGTTCGAGAGCGATGTCGCCGCCGAAATGGCGGGGTTCCTGACACGCTTTGATGCGGACAGGGACGGACTCTGGCTTGCCTGGCTGGACGATGAAATGGTCGGCTCGATCACGATCGATGGGGAGGGTGCAGACAACCGCGCCCATCTGCGCTGGTTCATCGCTGACCCAGAAATCACCGGGCGCGGCATCGGCGCGCAGTTGATGGATGCGGCGATGTCGTTTTGCCGAAACCGGGGCTATTCGGGTGTCTGGCTAACGACCTTTGCCGGCCTCGATGCGGCGCGGAAACTATACGACCGACACGGATTCATCGAAACAGGAACCTTTGAAAACACGGATTGGGATCGTCCGATCACGATGCAGACACTGGAATGCCCGCTATCACCGTGATGGGTTGTTGCTAACCCACCGTGCATACATGGATCGTTCGGTCGTCGATCCAGCCGTCGTAGCTGCTGCGCGTGTTCGCGAGCCTTTCGGAGGCCATATGCGCCTTTAATGCGACTTCGTCGCGATAGACCTCGTAGAGGAAAACGCGACCGTTTTCATTCGGCAGGAGGACGTCGAACTGCACGCAGCCCTCCTCTTCCTGCACCGTGCCTTCCGCATGTTCGCGCAGCAATGTAATAAACGCTACTCGATGCTCCGCTTTGACGTTGAATTCCACGATCAGTGCGATTTTGGCCATGATGGTCTCCCCTGTTGGAAGTCTCCGGAGATGCTACGTCAGGTGTCGGACAAATCATAGTTCGCGGGCGGCTCGCGGAAGTTTTATTCCTTTTTCGCAACGCCGGCCCTATATGTGTCGCTGATGCGGAGAATTCAGCGAAGGGTGAAGAGCGATGGCCGAGTATGATTATGACCTGTACACCATTGGTGCGGGCTCAGGGGGCGTCCGAGCGGCGCGGATTTCGGCGAGTTACGGGGCAAAGGTCGGGATCGCGGAAGACCGCTATCTCGGCGGGACCTGCGTCAATGTCGGCTGCGTACCGAAGAAGCTGCTCGTCTATGCATTGCACTTCGCGGAAGATTTCGAGGATGCTGCCGGATTCGGCTGGACCGTGGGCGAGCGTAAGTTCGATTGGCCGACCCTGATCGCCAACAAGAACAAGGAAATTGAGCGCCTTAACGGAATTTATGGCCGACTGCTCGGCAATGCCGGCGTAGACCTTCATGAGGGCAGAGCAACGGTCGTCGATCCGCATACGGTTTCCGTGAATGGTAAGACCTATACCGCCAAGTACATCCTGGTCGCGACTGGCGGTTGGCCATCCGTGCCGGATATTCCCGGAAAGGAGCACGCGATCACGTCGAACGAAGCGTTCTTTCTCGACGATTTGCCGAAACGGGTGATTGTCGTGGGCGGCGGCTATATCGCGGTCGAGTTCGCCGGTATCTTCAATGGCCTCGGCAGTAAGGTTACTCAACTCTATCGCGGTCCGCATTTCCTGCGCGGTTTCGATGACGATGTCCGGCATTTCCTTGCCGACGAGATGCGCAAGAAGGGTGTCGATCTCCAGTTCAATACCAATATCGCCCGGATTGAAAAACGTGGCGATGCATTGCTGGCGGAGATGGAAGACGGCAGTGAAATGGAAGCCGACGTCATTATGTACGCGACGGGCCGCGATCCGAACGCCCGTGGCATTGGTCTGGAAGAAGCCGGTGTCGAACTGAACGGGAAGGGCGCTGTCGTCGTCGACGATTACTTCAAGACGTCTGTCGATTCCATCTACGCCATTGGCGATGTCATCGACCGCATCGCTTTGACGCCAGTCGCGATAGCCGAAGGCATGGTGCTGGCGGACAATTTGTTCCGTGGCGGTTCAGGGACGATGGATTACGCGGATGTGCCGACGGCGGTTTTCAGCCAGCCGAACATCGGGACCGTTGGGCTTACCGAAGCGCAAGCTCGCGAAACCTATGGCGCGGTGGACATTTACACCTCGTCCTTCAAGCCCATGAAGCACACGTTGACTGGCAGTGATGAGCAGACCTTCATGAAGCTGATCGTTGACCGTGCCAGCGACCGTGTCGTCGGTTTTCATATCGTTGGACCGGATGCGGGCGAAACGACGCAAGGTGTCGGTATCGCGTTCAAGTGCGGTGCGACCAAGGCGCAATTCGACGCGACAGTCGGTATTCATCCGACGGCGGCTGAGGAATTCGTCACGATGCGGGAAAAAGTGCCGGACGACGCGGAAAAAGCCGCAGCGGATTGATGGCGCTCGTGCGGCATGGCAGTCTGGACTGACTGTTCATGGCTAGTGTCCTGATCGTGAAATTCAAAGGATTGAATTTCGTGTGAATCAGCACACTCACTATTTGAATCTAGTGTGATGATCCTAAAGGTCGTCGCATTGATGCGACGACCTTTAGGATCATCACACTAGGAGGGAAATACCGTGAGCCACGTGAAGTATATAGACCGCACGCGCGCTTATTACTTGTCGCAAGGCTACGACAAGCCCTATCGCTGGGCGCAATTCGATGACGTTCCGTTCTCTTCGCTGAAGAAACCGCTTGCGGAATCGCGGGTGGTTCTGGTCTCAACGAGTGAGATTGCGGTCCGCAGTTGGGACGATCAGCGCACGCCGTTGGAAAAAGGTGCGGCGCCGAATGTCTATGGAATCCCGTCCGATACGCCCGTCGAGGATCTTTACAGCCAGACGCCCGACTTCGATCAGTATGCGACCACACTGGAGGATGTAGACACTTACTTCCCGATCTCGCGGATGCACGAGGCTGCCGCCGAGGGGCGCATCGGTGAGGTCGCGCCGACCTTTTACGGCGTTTACAACGCTTACAGTCAGCGCAAGACGCGCGAGACGGATGCGCCGGAGGTATTGGCGCGCTGCCGCGACGAAGAGGTCGATGTCGCTGTTCTGACACCGGTCTGACCCGTCTGCCACCAGACCGTGAGTCTGGTTGCCCGGCACCTCGAAGAAAACGGTATCCCAACCGTCGTGATCGGCACCGCCCGCGATATTGTCGAACATTGCGGCGTTGCGCGGTTTGTCTTTACGGACTTCCCGCTCGGCAATCCTGTCGGCGAACCGGCCAGGCTCGACATGCAACGGCGGATATTCACCATGGCGCTCGATCTGCTGGAATCCGCGACGGCACCCCGCACGACCGAACGCGCGCCCTTCGACTGGAGCGGCGGCGAGAAATGGAAGGAGCTAATCTTCACGGAAGCGCAGCCGTTCCAGGACCCGGAGACCGAGCGCGAGTGGAAAGAGAAAAAGGCGCTGTACCGACAGCTCAAGCAGCAAGGAAAAGTGTAACTATGGCCAATGTCACCGTCTATTCAACACCGCTTTGCGCGCCATGCGAACAGCTCAAATCCTATCTGCGGGATCGCGGTATTGAATTCACCGCCAAGGATTTGATGATGGATGAGGATGCGGCGGAATTCATCGACGAACAGAACATCCGCACCTCGCCGATCCTGCAGGTCGACAACACGCTACTGCATGGCCAGGATCTGGAGCCGGCCAAGATCGACGCTTTGCTCGGTCTCTAAGCCCTAAACAATAAGATCGACGATCTCTCGCATGTCTGAGATCGTTTCGATGTTATCGATAGCTTCGATCAGCCGTTCCGCATTCTCGGCTGGAAGCGCGCGCGCGCCGGATGTCCAATTGGTACGGAACTTGTCGAGATGTCCGTCGCGGGACATCGGTTTTGCCGGATTGCCGTAGATTAGGTCCTGAGTGCGTTCGAGCGTCTGCCCGTCTTGCAACGTGACCCGGACTGTTATGGGGGACAGCGCGCTAGGATCCAGGTTCTCATCTTTTCCGACCGAGACCTTGTCTGCCAGCGAGAAGGTCTCTGGATCCGATAGCGATTGGGCGGTGAAATCTTCAACGCCCAGCGTGCCGTTTCTCAAGGCCCGCGCGACGACATAGCCGATGCAAAGCCGCGCCTGGTTCGGCGTCATCCTCGGCTGCGGCGTTCGGGCCACCAATTGGTGGGTCAGGGAGGGAACTCGCGCTTCTATTCGAGAGACCTCCGTAGCGCTGAACCCTGCTTCCCGCTGAAGTTCCAGGACGGCGTCAAGGACGCCATGGGTGGCGCGGCCGCTCGGGAATGGTTTGTGGGCCGTTTCCGCAATTTGCCAGACCTTTCCCAGGCTCTCGACAGCGGCTTCGAAAGCGTGACTTTCCTCGAATAGCTTGAAGTACCCGAATTCACCTTCCAGCATGTCGCGCGGCGCCGCGATGCCGGTCGCCGCCAAGTCGCACGCGATAACCGCATTGCGCGCGTTGAAGCCCACCTGCATGGCGAGCAGCACAGACCCTTCGGTGTGCGCCTGCATGTTGCCGGAAAGTTGACCGTAAACGACGCCCATCGCGCTGCGCAGGGTTTCGGTGTCAAAACCGAGCAGACGGCCAATTCCCGCCACCGCGCCGAACGCACCGGCAGTCGCCGGGCGAAAGAAGCGCATGCCGCCGGTCGCGGCGATACCGATGGTGCACGCGACATCGACGCCGATGGTCAGAGCTGCCAGAAAATCCGAACCGCTGACATTACCCTCGCGTTCCGCGACCGCCATCAAAGTGGGCAGCGTGACGGCCATCGGATGCACAACGGCTGCCTCGTGGATGCAGTCGAATTCCGAGTTATGAATCTGATAGGCGTTGCTGAACGCCGCGGCGGGTGCAGGCAGCGAAGCGCCGAAGACCCAGCTCCTCGCATCGCTACCAGTGCCCCATTGCGTTTGCATGTCGATCAGCTTGTCGGCCCAGGGCGCAGCACTGCCGGCGACGGCGACGCCGAGGCTGTCGAGCAGGAAGGTTTGGCAAGCGGTGCATGCCTGTTTCGGAATGTCTTCGGCTGTCGTGACGAAATCGATAAGCGCGTCGGTCGCGCTCAATTGACGCCCACCACATCGCCCAACGTGGGGCCGATCTCTCGGTTGAGTACCAGGTCGGCGGCGGCGTCGAGTTCGGTCGGGTCACGATTGAT
The DNA here is from genome assembly GCA_012103325.1 of Alphaproteobacteria bacterium. Lineage (GTDB taxonomy): Bacteria > Pseudomonadota > Alphaproteobacteria > UBA8366. The sequence goes on along the minus strand of WLWY01000003.1, from coordinate 926,722 downwards.
GATGACTAGCCGAGCCCCGGAACGTTTGGCGATGAGGGGGAATCCGGTGGCCGGATAGACGACAAGAGATGAGCCGACGGAGATGAAGAGATCGCAGGCTTCCGACTCCCGCTGTGCGTCGCGCATCGGCTGTTCCGGCATGGACTGGCCGAAGGAGATCGTTGCCGGTTTCACGAACGGTCCCTTGCAGGCCTTGCACAAGGGCAGAGACTCGTCTTTCTCGAAGGACGGCATGATCTCGTTGAGCTCATGGCGGACGCCGCAATCCAGGCAGGTGGCGTAGGTCGAGTTCCCGTGCAGTTCGATGATTTTTTCATCGGCGATGCCGGATTGCTGGTGCAGCCCATCGATATTCTGGGTGATCACGGCGGCAACCTTGCCGCTGCGCACCAGCTTCTCGACCGCGCGATGGCCGCGGTTCGGTTCGGCGGAGCGGATACTGACATCGGTGTTGAGCTTGCGTTTCCAGGTCTCGCGGCGCATTGCCTCGGAGGCCATGAAGTCTTGAAACTCGATGGGCTGGTTGGTCGTCCATACGCCGCCGGGGCTGCGGAAATCGGGAATACCGGATTCCGTGCTGATGCCGGCGCCCGTGAACACCACGGCGCGGCTGCTTTCGTCCAAGAGGGACTGGAATTGTTCCAGCTCGACGTCCAATTCTATCATGTGCTGACTACCCGGATTGCGCTCGGTTGCATGGTTAAGATGAGGAACTGTCCATTAGTTTGTACTGAATTCCACGGTGAATCGAATGAAAATTCAGTGGAAAACGGGGTGCGGGAGGCGTATAGCAACCCTCTTTTGCGAATCGACTGAAGGCGGGGACCGAAAATGACCGCGAATTGGACTGTAAACAGCTGGCGGGGCAAGCCGATCGGGCAGGTTCCGGAATACCCGGACCAGGCGAAACTGGACGCGACCGAGGCGACGTTGCGCGCATTTCCGCCCCTTGTCTTCGCCGGCGAGGCGCGGAACTTAAAGGCGCGGCTGGCGCGGGTCGCCGAAGGCAAGGCGTTTCTGATGCAGGGTGGCGATTGCGCGGAAAGCTTCGCCGAATTCCACGCCGACAATATCCGCGACACCTTCAAGGTGCTGCTGCAGATGGCGACGGTTCTGACCTTTGCCGGGTCATGCCCGATCGTGAAGGTCGGGCGCATGGCGGGTCAGTTCGCCAAGCCGCGCTCGGCCCCGACCGAAACCATCGACGATGTCGAACTGCCGAGCTATCGCGGCGATATCATCAACGGGATCGAGTTCGACGCGGAACGGCGCAAGCCCGATCCGGACCGTCTCGTCAAGGCGTACAATCAGGCGGCGGCGACCTTGAATCTGCTGCGCGCTTTTGCGCAGGGCGGCTTCGCCGATTTGCACCAGGTCAACCGCTGGAACCTCGACTTCGTCGCTGACAGCCCGCAGGGCGCACAGTATGCGGAGATGTCGGAGCGGATCGACGAGAGCCTCGCCTTCATGGAGGCGTGCGGCCTGACCGGCGATGCCGTGCCACAACTGCGCGAGACGGAGTTCTACACGAGCCACGAGGCGCTGCTGTTGTGGTACGAAGAGGCCTTGATCCGGCAGGACAGCCTGACCGGCGATTGGTACGACTGCTCTGCCCATATGCTGTGGATTGGCGACCGCACTCGTCAGGCGGACAGCGCGCATGTTGAATTCCTGCGCGGCGTGAAGAACCCGATCGGGATCAAATGCGGTCCAACTTCGGACCCGGACACGCTCCTGAAGCTGATCGATACGTTGAACCCGGAGAACGAGGCAGGCAGGATGACGTTGATTTCGCGCATGGGGTCGGACAACGTGCATGAGCATCTGCCGGGTCTGATCCGCGCCATCGATCGCGAGGGCAAAACCGTCGTCTGGTCCTGCGATCCGATGCACGGCAATACGATCAAAGCGCAGACTGGTTACAAGACACGGCCGTTCGACCGCATCCTGACCGAGGTCCGCCGTTTCTTCGAAGTGCATGAGGCCGAAGGCAGCTACGCCGGCGGCATCCACATCGAGATGACCGGACAAGACGTAACCGAGTGTATCGGTGGTGCACAGGCGATCAGCGATGAGGCACTGTCGGAACGCTATCACACCCATTGCGACCCGCGTTTGAATGCAAGCCAGTCGCTCGAATTGTCGTTCATGATTGCCGATTTCCTGAAGAACCGTCGTATCGGCAACGGCAAGCGGATCGCTGCTGCGTCCTAGAGGATTTTTACGGGGGAGGGCGATGGCCAAAACGCCCGATCCGGTCCGTGATTGGACCGACGCCTATTTCAACCGGACGAAGGAAACGGTCGCCCGGTTTGGCGACGTGCCCGTAACATACGCCGTGTTCATGCGCCGTCCGGTCGTGGTCGCTCCCCGGCTCGCACTGAGCTGGCTCGCAGAGACGGGCCGCGCGCGCGGTGTCGACTTTGAGGTCGAGCTCTGCCACGAGGAAGGCAAATGGGTCGGGGCGGGCGACCCGATGATGTATATCAGCGGCTCCTTCCTGCATCTCGTCGATCTGGAAACGCTATTCCTGCAGAAGATCGGACCGGCATCGGTCGCCGCCTATAACGCTTGCATGATGTGCATGGATCTGCCCGAGGCCGCATTCCTGGCGATGGATGCGCGCCACTGTGCCGGCACGGAAATGGCAGACATGATGGCGTACGCCGCGTCGGTCGGCTCGGCCCGGGCGCAGCGTAAAGTCAAGGCGGTTGGATTCATCGGCAACGCCACCGATGCGACGGCGCATTATTTCGATCAGGAAAAAGGGCTAGGCACGATGCCCCATGCGCTGATCGGCTATGCCGGCTCGACCGTGCGCGCGGCGGAAATGTTTGTGGAGACCTTTCCCGGCGAAAGCCTGACCGTTCTCTCGGACTATTTCGGACGCGAGCTGTCGGATTCGCTGGCAGTTTGCGAACGCTTCCCGGAGATGGTGGAGGCGGGCCAGATCTCATTCCGCCTCGATACGCCCGGCAGCCGTTATATGGAAGCGCTGGACACGGCATCGGCTTACGCCGTGCTCGACCGCAACGCTCCCGACGCGATCCGCGGTTACCGGACAGAGGAGGAATTGCGCCACTTGACCGGACCGGGCGTGTCCGCCGCCGCAATCTGGCGCTTCCGCGAAGCACTCGACGAGGCCGGGTTCCAGGAGGCCCGCATCGTCGCCTCCAGCGGATTCGGTCCGGCAAAATGCAAGGCAATGGCGATCGCGTCCGCGCCGATCGATGTGGTCGGGACCGGCAGCTATCTGCCGGACCGCTGGAGCGAAACATACGCAACGGCAGATATCGTCGCTTATGACGGCGAACCCCGCGTGAAGGTCGGCCGCGAGTTTCTGCTTAGGGACCGCCAGTAACCTTGCCATCCCGACGATCTTGCACCACCCGTTCCGGCGCACGCTTCGACGGATCGCCATAGCCGCCGCCGCCCGCCGTCTCGAGTTTGAAGCGATCGCCTGGCGATAGTGTGAAAACCTGTTTCGATGGAATCGTTTCGGTATGGCCGTCGGCGCGGGTTATTTCGGCCTGCGCCGGAGCACCGGCTTCGCCGCCATGGGACCCTTCGGCGGGGTAGGCGTGCCGTTCGCCGCGGTAGGTGACCGTGACCTCGCCGCGCAGGATTTCGAACTCGCGGACGCAGCCAAGGCCACCGCGATAGGTACCAGCACCGCCGGAGTTTGCGCGAAGTCCAAACTGTTTGACCCGGATCGGCGCTTCCATTTCAAGGGCTTCGACCGGCAGGTTCATGCAGTTCGTCGCATCGGTTTCGACCATATCTACGCCGTCGCTTCGGTTCGATGCGCCGCTGCCGCTCGCGATCAGGTCTCCGACGACGTAGTTCGCGCCATTGCCGCGCTGTCCGCCGAACATCAGGATCACCAGCTCGTTGCCGGAGTCGGCGGGCACTTTATCCGGCAGCACTTCTTTCAGGGCGCCGAGGATGCTGGAGGTGATGCGTTTGATCGTCGCGGTACGGGCGTTGACCGGTGCGGGCTCCGTCGGGTTGACGATGCTGCCCTCCGGCAGGGTCAGGCGCAGGGGCCGGAAGCAGCCGCCATTCGTCGGAATGCTGGGGTCGGTGACCGCACGCAATGCGAAACACGCGGCAGCGGCTGTGCCCGACTGTACGCAGTTGAAGGGACCGCGCACCTGCAGGCTCGTGCCCGTGAAGTCGCAATGAAATTCGTCTTCGCTCACCGTCACCGCGACCTGGATACGGACTGGTGTGTCGAGGTCGATCCCGTCATTGTCGAGATGTTCGGTGTAAGTGTAGGTCCCGTTTGGAATGCCGGCGAGCGTGGCGCGCGTCATCCGTTCGGACCGGTCGAGCAGTTCTTCAAAAATCGCCGTTAACTTGTCGTCACCTTGCACGCGGGCCAAATCCGCCAAACGTCGGGCGCCGAATGTGCAAGCCGCGATTTGGGCGTTGAGATCGCCTTCGAACGAGTCCGGCATGCGTACGTTCTGGCGCATCATCCGCATGAACGTGTCGTTCATCACGTCACCATCGCGCAGCTTGAGCGGCGGAATACGCACGCCTTCCTGATAGATCTCCGTCGCATTCGTTGGTACCGATCCGGGCGTCATGCCGCCGACATCCTGGTGATGCGTCATCGCGGCGCTGAGCGCAATCGGCTTCCCGTCGTGGAAGACCGGCATCATCAGTGCGATATCGGGCAGGTGCGTGCCGCCCAGATAGGGATCGTTGAGGATGTAGATGTCGCCTTCCTTGACCGTGTCCAGCGAATAGGTGTCGAGCAGCGCCCGCACGACCGGTATTAGGGTCGCCAGATGGATCGGGACCGCAAGCGCCTGCGACAGTGTTTCGCCGTTTATCGTGAACAGGCTGGCTGAGGCGTCGAGCCCTTCCTTGACGATTGGCGAAAAGGAACTGCGCAGCAAGGTCGACTGCATCTCGTTGGCGATGCCGTCCAGCTTGTTGCGCACCACCTCTAGCGTGATCGGGTCCAGTGTCATGATGCAGGCTCCGTACTCTCGCGGTTCAGCACCAGCGAGCCGTCTGCGGTCGCTTCGGCGTGCCAGCCGTTGGGGATCAGAGTTGTCGTATCCGACTGCTCGATAATTGCGGGACCGTCGAAACGCAGGCTCGGCGACAATGCATCGCGGTCGTATATGGCAGCCTCGACGGGGCCATCGCCGAGCAGGATTCTCCGTACGGCTTTCGGGCTGTTTGATCCCTGGATATTCGGGGTTTCCGCATTTGGTGTTTCGCCGCCGGCTCTCTGCACCGACCGCAGATTGACGATACGTGCAGGCGAATCCGTGCTGTATCCGTAGATGCGGTCATGCAGGGCGAGAAAGTCGCGCCGAAGTTTCGCGAGCGGATCCGCAGCACGCAATTCGAGCGAAACCTCCAGATGATAGGACTGGCCGACGAAGCAAACGTCTGCGGCATGTTGTGTTTCCACCGCGTTGGCCTCGATTCCATCTTCGCGCATTAGCGCGGCACAGCCGGCGTCGAGACGTTCTAACTCGGCCACGACGTTGGCAATATCCAGGCCGTCGAGGGGACGGGCGAAGCTAGCGGAGATTTCGTGCTCGACCGGTGCCGCTAATAGTCCCGCCGCGGACAGGACGCCGGGGTGGCGCGGCACGACGATGCGGCCGATTCTGAGTTCCTCCGCAAGCGCTGCGGCGTGCAGCGGCCCGGCGCCGCCGAGCGCAACGAGCGCAAAATCGCGGGGATCGAAACCGCGCTGGATCGAAACGAGGCGGATGCCCTCCGCCATTTGTGCGTTGATAACCTGATGGATACCCAGCGCAGCCGCTTCCAGCTCGAGGCCCAGAGGCTTTGCGACACGGCTTTTGACAATGTCTTGCGCCCGTGCAGCATCCAAGCTCATCGTGCCACCGGCGAAGTTCTGCGGATCGAGATAGCCCAGCACGACGGACGCGTCGGTGACCGTGGCGTCTTCGCCGCCGCGTCCATAGCAGGCGGGCCCGGGCTCGGAACCTGCCGACTGTGGGCCCACGCGCAACCCACCGGCATCGTCGATCCAGGCAATGCTGCCGCCGCCGGCGCCGACCGGGTTGACGTCGACCATTGGTACGCGGATTGGAAACCCGTCGATGACACCCTCGGTTCGGATGATGGGGGCGCCGTCTTCGATCAGGGCGATATCGGATGTCGTGCCGCCAATATCCACCGTGATCAAGTTGGTAGCGCCAACGACCGCGCCGGCCATGCGCCCGCCGATAACGCCGGCAGCGGGGCCCGACAGGAACATCCGCACCGGGCGGCGCCGGACGACTGATGCGCCGGAGGCACCGCCGCGCGACTGCATGACCTGCAGTGGCGCCGGGACACCGGCGGTGCGCAGGTTCGTCTCCAGCCGGTCGAGGTAACCGTCCACAATCGGTTTGATATAGGCGTCGAATGCCGTGGCTAGCGTACGCTCATATTCCCTGAATGCCGGATCGACCTCGCTTGAGATCGAAACCGCGATCTCGGGATAGCGCGCTGCGATCAGGTCTCGCGCGCGGATTTCATGCTTGGGTTCCAGGAACGAGAACAGAAAACAGATAGCGATCGCCTCAACGCCGTCAGCAGCCAACGCCTCCACGGCGTCCAGCACCGACTGTTCGTCGAGCGGTGTCAGGACTTCGCCGGTTGATGAAATGCGCTCGTGAACCTCACGCCGCCGCGCGCCAGGGGCCAGAAAGACCGGTGTTTCGGGTTTCAGGATGACGCTGTAGAGCGCCTGGCGGATCTGACGGCCAATTTCCAGCACGTCGCGGAAGCCATCAGTCGTCAGAATGCCAACTTTTGCGCCCTTGCGTTCCAGGACGGCGTTCGTCGCGACCGTCGTGCCATGGACGAAGCGGACGATATGCTCGGGTGGGAAATCGCTGGATAAACTATCGAGCGCCTGCAGGACAGCCATCCCCGGGTCGGCGCGGGTCGTCGGCAGTTTTAGAATCGTTTCCGGGCCACCTTTACGACGGCAAACGACATCGGTGAACGTGCCGCCGATATCAATACCGATTTCGATATCTTCGCTATGTGCGCTCATCCAGCGGAAGGACCGTCACCGGGCACGATCCCGGGGGCTAGGTTGGCGGCATGCTGCGCGATTTCGCCGGGGCGGGTGAACCAGACCTTGTCAGCGTCCGGATGGTTGACGATATGCTCCAGCGCGCGGCGCAAATAGGGCAGGCGGAAGGGCTGTCCCACAACGAACGTATGGGTCGAAAGGCCGCAGACAAGCGGTTGTTTTTCGGAGTCTTTCAGCATTTGCTCGAACTGGTCAATTGCCATCCTCTCGAAATCCTGCGGTGTATGGCGCCGGTTGAGCATCGCGGGCGAGTCGTTGATTTCGATGGGATAGGGAACGGACAGCAACGGACCCGACCGCGTACGCATCCAGAAGGGCTGGTCGTCGCACGGCCAATCCATAATATAGCTGTAGCCCGCTTCTTTCAGCAGGTCCGGGGTCACCAGGCTTTCCGAAATCCAGGGACCCATCCAGCCGCCGGGGGCCGTGCCGGAATTGTTCTTGATCGCTTCGGTCGCCTCGCCGATCAGCGCGGCTTCGCCGGCCTCGTCGTAGGTGCCTTGCGCCTCAGAGTTCGTGCGCCCATGGCCGACAAATTCGTCGCCGCGTGCTTTGATCTTGTCGATGATCTGCGGCGCATAATCGAACACTGTCGTATTGAGAAGATGGCAGGCGGGGAGTCCTAGCTCATCCAACATGTCGAAAATGCGCCAGATCCCGACACGCAATCCATAATCCCGCCAGGCGTAGTTACGTTGATCCGGATGCGGCGCCTCGCTCGTGGGGGAATGACCTCGCCCTTCGCCGAAGGCGAAGTGCTCGACGTTGAGCGCGAAGAAGAATGCGAGCCGCTTCCCGTCCGGCCAGGAATAGTTGGGCCGCTCGATGATCGGTGAATAGTCGTATCGTCCATGCTGTGGAAGATCCATTGGGCTATAGCCTTCCCGCGTGCATCAAATCGGCATGATCGATCTGCAGGCCATCCAGAAGGATTCGCAATGCCGCTACTTTTTCTTCGCCAAGGCGCGCCTCGAGGTCCCGCAAGCCGACCGGGTCCTGCGACTGCTCCCGCAAACTGCTGTAGAGCATGTTCATGAGTGCATGAAATGCGCCGTCATCGAAGAACCATGCCTTTTCGGAATCGTCCGAGGTCGCTGGCATTTGCGCATCGACGACGTCGATCATCCAGTTGCGCCGTTTCGCCATATCGCTGAAATGATGCGCAATATCGACCAGCACCTGTTCCACAACGTCCTGGCAGGTTGGGTCCCCGTAGACTTCGTTCCAAGTAAACTCGTCGCCATGCACAGCACGCAGAGTATCGACCAGAGTTGTGGTCCGGTCGCCATAGCGTTCATAGATTTCCGGGCCCATCATTTGCTGCAGCGCATAGATGAAACCCGGGATGATGCGCCGGGACAGATGGCGGCCTGGCTGAATAATTTCATCGTTGCTCGGCAACAGAGAGGAGAAGCATTTCACCATGATCCGCTCGAAATGAAACTTGCGGGCCGCTGTCCAGTGGGCCGACTCCGCGCCTGCCAGGCATTGCAGCCATGTTTCTTCAAAGAGATTAGCGAGGATCGTGTCAGGCTGTTCCTTGAAGTGCTCGACCGTGCTGCGGATGTCGGGCGCGGTCAGGCCGCCGCCATTGTCTTTTGCCTTTTTCAGGAGCTGGCCAGAAAGAACATCGATAGCCTGCGCTACTGCGGATCGAATGATCTCCGAACCGCCGGTGCCTGTTTGTTTTTGGTTTTCGGGCATTACCGTGATCCCTTGCGTTGCGCACGGTGCGGCACTTGATTTTTCAGTCCTGGTAAGGATAGTCCGCAGATACCAGTCCGCCAAGGAGTATAGCGGGTTATGACGGACCGATTGACTATCGCGTTGGCGCAGATAAACCCGACCGTTGGGGATATAGAGGGCAATGCCGATCGTATCCTGGCTGCCCGCGACAAGGCAAAGGGTGCGGATCTCGTCGTTTATTCCGAACTGGTGCTGTGCGGGTATCCGCCGGAGGATCTGGTTTTGAAGCCGTTCTTTCAGGACAAGGTCGAGCAGGCTGTCGGCCGTTTGGCGGCAGCGACGGCGGATGGCGGTTCAGCGCTTCTGGTTGGTGCACCCTGGCGAAACGAAGGCCGTTTGCATAATGCCGTGCTGCTGCTGGATGGCGGTGCTGTGGTTTCCATTCGGTACAAATATGATCTGCCGAATTACGGCGTCTTCGATGAAAAGCGGGTCTTTCAGGCCGGGCCGATGCCGGGACCGGTCAATTTCCGCGATGTGCGTCTTGGTGTGCCGATCTGCGAGGATATCTGGACACCGGAGGTGCCGGAATGCCTAGAGGAGAGCGGCGCCGAAATTCTCGTCGTCCTCAACGGATCGCCATTCGAGTCGGACAAGGGTGATGTTCGCTTGCAACATGCCGTTCAGCGCGTGACCGAGACCGGATTGCCATTGGTTTACGTAAATCAGATTGGCGGGCAAGATGAGCTTATCTTCGACGGCGGATCTTTCGTCCTGAATGCGGACCGCAGCCTCGCGGCGCGACAGCCGGCGTTCGTGGAAGATGTCACGCTGACCGAGTGGACCCGTGGGAGTGACGGTTGGGTGTGCGCCACGACGGATCGTGCGCCGCATCCGGAAGGGCTGGACGCCGTCTATGAGGCGATGGTCCTGGGGCTGGCCGATTATGTGAACAAGAACGGCTTTCCGGGAGTCGTACTGGGGCTTTCAGGCGGTATCGATTCGGCGTTGACGGCCGCGGTCGCGGTCGACGCTCTGGGGCCGGAGCGGGTGCGCTGCGTGATGATGCCCAGCCCCTATACCAGCCAGGAGAGCCTTGAAGACGCGGCCGAATGCGCACGCCTGCTTGGCACGAAGCTCGACGAAATCCGGATCGAGCCGGCGATCAATGCGTTCGAAGGCATGTTGGCGCCGATTTTCGAAGACCGCCCGCCGGATATCACTGAAGAAAACATTCAGGCCCGTAGCCGCGGTCTGATTCTGATGGCGATCTCAAACAAGCTCGGCCTTATGCTGCTGACGACTGGTAACAAATCGGAGATGTCGGTCGGCTACGCAACCTTGTACGGCGATATGTGCGGCGGGTATTCGGTCCTGAAGGACGTCTATAAGATGGCCGTCTTCGCACTGTCGAGATGGCGCAATCAGGCGCGCCCACCGCGCGCGCTGGGCCCCGAGGGGCGCGTTATGCCGGAACGGATCATCACAAAACCGCCAAGCGCTGAATTGCGGCCCGACCAGAAGGACCAGGACTCGCTGCCGGAATATGAGGAGTTGGACGATATTCTCGAATGCCTGATCGAAAAGGAACTCAGTGTTGATGAGATCTGCGCACGTGACCATGATCCGGAAACGGTGCAGCGGGTGTGGAACATGCTGGATCTGGCAGAATACAAGCGTCGACAGGCGCCGCCCGGCGTCAAGCTGACCAGCCGCGCGTTCGGCCGCGACCGGCGCTACCCCATCACCAACACCTTCCGCCGCATTCTTTAGGCCATTATGTCCGCCGCTGAACATCTCGAGCAGGCGCAGACGCATCTGACAGCGGGCCGTCTTAACGAGGCCATCGCGGCAGCGCGCCAGGCGCTGTCGGAAGATCCGGAAAATATGGAAGCGTTGCTGCTTAGCGCCCGCATTGTAAGGCGCAGCGGCAACGTTGAGGCGGCTGCTGAGCTTTACGCTGCGATATTGGAACACCATCCCGACTCGGCCGAAGCTGAAGCCGGGATGGGCGCCTGCTGCGGTTTGTTGGGGCTCTATTCCGACGCTGAGGCCAGTCTTCGGCGCGCAATCGCGCTAAAGCCGGATTACTTCGAAGCCTGGTCGTTCCTCGCCGAAGCGTTGGTCGAGCAGGGCAAGACGACGGAGGCGATGGGTTGTTTCGAGAGGTCGCTCTCGATCCAGCCCTACAATCCGACCGCTCTGTCAAAATATCTGTTCCACACGGTCTTCGATCCGCGTTACGACGCGGCGCGGATCGCCTCCCTGAACCGGGATTGGGGTGGTAAGATCGCGGCAACCGTCGAACCGCTCGACCTGCATGTCGGCGGCGATGGACCGCTGCGGATCGGGTATCTGTCTGACGAGTTCTACGAACGTGTTACGGCGCGCTTCATGGCGCCTGTGCTGGCACATCACGACCGCACGCGGTTCCATGTGACGGGCTACGCTCGCAACACCTACCGTGATTCAACGACGGAGACGCTTGAAGCCCTGACCGACCGCTGGCGCGACCTATCGGGTCTGGACGACCGCGCGGCAGCCGAGGCGATCCGGGCGGACGAAATCGATATTCTGGTGTTGTGCACCTCCTATCGGGCAGAAACGCGAACGGTTCTGGCCTTCAAGCCGGCTCCTATCCAGGTCTGCTATTCGAACTTGGTTTCAACGACCGGCCTGCCGACCGTAGATTATTTGATCACCGAAGAGGCAACCGATCCTGCCGGCAGTGACGCGTTGTATACCGAAAAACTCGTCCGGCTAAGCAACCGAAATATCTATCAGCCACCAGAGGCTTCACCGGAACCAAGCCCGCCACCTTGTCTCGCGAACGGATATGTCACGTTCGCAAGCTTCAACAATCTCGGCAAGGTGACGCCCGCAGTTGTGGTACTTTGGAGCCGCATCCTGCAGGCCTTGCCTGAGTCGAAGCTGGCGATGAAAAGCGTGAACCGATTGGCGGACGCGGGTGCGCGGCAGTACTTCCTCAACCAGTTTGCGGCGCATGGCATTGAGCCCGAGCGGATCGACTTATTGACCGGTGATTCGGATTTGCAAGCTCATCTGTCGCGTTACAGATCGGTCGATATCGCGCTCGACCCATTCCCCTGCAACGGCGGCACGACGAGCTGTGAGGCGCTGTGGATGGGTGTGCCCGTCGTGACGATGGCAGGCGAGACTTTCATGGGCCGGCAGGGCAGCAATTATCTGGGCAAGCTGGGGCTGCACGATCTTATCGCCTCGACGAAGGACGATTACGTTGCGGCGGCCGTCAGGCTCGCCAGTAATACCACGAGACTTCAAACGCTCCGAGATACGCTGCGCCAAGAGGTGAAGGCGCGCTTATTCGATCCTGCCAGCCACGTTGCCGAATTGGAAACGACCTACATGGAAATGGCGCGCCGCCAGCGGGACGGGGAGCGACCGGGCCCGTTTCGGGTCCAAGGAGACCGGGTCCTCGCATGAACCAGCGCCGCCCGCTACGATAGCGGGATGTCATTCATTCTGGAGTAGCAGGTTCATGAACGGGGAAGAGGGTATTCTGAGCGGGTTGAAGGTCATCGATGCGGCCAGTTTCATCGCCGGGCCGGCATCGACGACGATCATGGCGGATTTCGGTGCGCAGGTGATCAAGATCGAACCGCCGACGGGCGACCCGTTTCGCAGCGCGCTCGGCGGTTCACGATATCCGGTCGGCGGACTCGCCCACTCCTGGATCCTCGATAACCGCAACAAGAAAGGCGTCGTCCTCAATCTAAAAAGCGAAGCAGGCCGCGATGTGCTGTACCGCCTGGTCTCGGACGCAGACGTCTTTGTCACCAACGCTCCGCAATACCCACGGGAACGTTTGGGAATCCGCTACGAGGATCTTAAGCCACTCAACGAGCGCCTGATCTACGCTTCGCTCTCGGCCTATGGTGAGACCGGGCCGGAGGCGCACCGTTCCGGCTTCGACAGTACCGCGTTGTGGGCGCGTAGCGGTTTAATGGATCTCGTCAAGCCGTCACCCGATGCTGCACCGGCGCGTTCGTTGCCTGGCATGGGCGATCACCCGACCGCGGCAACCTTGTTCGGCGCGATCATGATGGGGCTGTATCAACGCGAGCGGACGGGCAAGGGTTCGATGGTCTCGACGTCGTTGATGGCGAACGGCGTGTGGTCGAACGGCTGCTGGCTGCAGGCGGTGCTCTGCGGCAATCCGGTTAAGCCGCGCCCGGCGCGCGAGGATGCCGAAGATGCGTTGATTAACCTCTACCGCACCAGTGACGACTATTGGCTGATCGTGACATTCATGAACAGCCTTGCGCGTTGGCCTGAATTCACCGAACGGGCTGGTGCGCCGGAGTTGAGCCGGGATCCTCGGTTCGCGACGGCGGAAGCGCGCGCGGAGAATACGAAGGCACTGATCGGCGCGCTGGATAAACTCTTTGCGAGAAAGGACCGGCAGGCTTGGCGTGAATTGCTCAACGATATGGGTATTACCTATGGCGAGGTGCAAAGCATCGGCGACGTGCCGCACGACCCGCAGATGCTGGAAAGTGGTGTGTTGCGCAAGGTGGAGGACCCCGACGTCGGAGCGCCTTTGACGGTCGATAGCCCGGTTTGGATGGAAGGGGTCGAAAAGACCCCAGTCAAGCCTGCGCCGAAACTGGGCGAACACACGGTTGAGGTCTTGCGCAATGCGGGTTATGACGACGCGGATATCGACCGGTTGAGAGAGGCGGACGCGATTCCGTAGCCCACAATGTCGTTGAAAATCCACAATACCATCGCCCGTGAGAAGCAGGACTTCGTCCCGCTGGATGATCAAAACGTTCGCATGTATGTCTGCGGCCCGACCGTCTACGACAATATCCATATTGGCAACGCGCGGCCGCTGGTCATTTTCGACGTGCTGTACCGGTTGCTGAAGCGGCTCTATCCGAAGGTCACCTACGCACGCAACATCACCGATGTGGAAGACAAGATTAACGACCGGGCGAAAGAACTCGGTGTCGACATCCGCACGCTTACCGAACAGACTGCCGAGCGGTTCCACGCCGACGCGGCGGCGCTGGGTGTGTTGGGGCCGGACGTGGAGCCGCGCGCGACGGATCATATTCCGGAAATGATCGCGCTAATGGAACGGTTGATCGCGTCCGGCCATGCCTATGAGGCAGACGGCCATGTTCTGTTCAACGTGCCCTCGATGCCAGATTATGGCGGATTGTCGCGGCACAGCCGAGACGCGCTGATCGCCGGTGCGCGGGTCGATGTGGCGCCTTATAAGCGAGATCCAGCCGATTTCGTGTTGTGGAAGCCCAGCGAAGAAGGCGTGCCCGGCTGGGACAGCCCGTGGGGCAGAGGCCGGCCTGGCTGGCATATCGAGTGCTCGGCCATGAGCCAAAAGCACCTTGGCGAGGATTTCGACATCCATGGCGGTGGCCAGGATCTGATCTTCCCACATCATGAAAACGAGATCGCCCAGAGCCGCTGCGGCAATCCCGGCTCGCATTTCGCGAAATACTGGATGCATAACGGCTACCTGATGAGCGAAGGCGAGAAGATGTCGAAGTCGCTCGGCAACTTCTACACTGTTGCGGAATTGCTCGAAGAATTCCCCGGCGAAGCGCTCCGCCTAGTCTTGCTGCAGACCCACTACCGCGCGCCGCTAGACTTTACCAAGGATGGGGTGCGCCAGGCGAAGGTTAGGTTAGATCGACTTTATAGGGCTCGCGCACTTGTCGAAAAGCATGAGTCAAAAGGCATTATTATCTCAGAACTGGATTGCGAGTTTACCGATGCGCTTGAGGACGATCTAAACACGGCGCTCGCTATCAGTATTCTTGAAAAGCAAGCACGCAAAATTTTGAGCTCAGACGCCACAGAAATGGCCCAACTTGGGGTGAGCTACTTGGAGAACGCAAGGCAGCTTGGTTTGTTGGAGGCGGACTCAAACCGTTGGTTTAAAGGGGTCGCTGTAAAACTAACCGCGGGAACCGGCGAAGGGGTCGCCGATGGATTTTCCGCTGAGGTGAACACGGGCCTTACTGAAGATCAAATTGACGATCTGGTGGCGAAACGCACCGAAGCCCGAGATGCGAAGGATTTTGCCGAATCCGATCGCATCCGCGATGAGCTGGCGGAGGCCGGGATCGTCCTGGAGGACAAGCCGGAGGGCACGATATGGCGGCGCGTATAGACGACCCCTATGGGGCTTTCTGCACCGACACGGACGCTTATCTGGAAGGCGCGGCTGAGGGGCCGCTTGCCGGGCTGACCTTCGCGGCGAAGGATATCTTCGATGTCGCCGGCCACACGACCGGCGGTGGCAATCCGGATTGGAAGGCATCGCAAGCGCCCGCGGCGAAGACAGCGCCCCATGTTCAGCGGCTGGTCGATGCTGGCGCGACAATGGCCGGCAAGACGATCACCGATGAAATCACCCGCGGCATTCTTGGCGAGAATGCGCATTATGGAACGCCGGTCAACCCGCGCGCACCGGGCCGGGTGCCGGGCGGTTCGTCGAGTGGCTCGGCGTCGGCGGTGGCCGGTGGGTTGGTCGACTTCGCTTTGGGTTCTGATACCGGCGGCTCGGTGCGTGTTCCGGCGAGCTTCTGTGGTCTCTACGGCATGCGCACGACACACGGCCGGCTCACGCTGGACGGCATGCTGATGCAGGCCAGATCCTTCGATACAGTTGGCTGGTTTGCGCGTGATGCCGAGATGTTCGCCAAAGTCGCCGCCGTCATGTTCGAGACCGATATTCCGAACGCCAAGCCTACTCGCATGATCGTGGCTGACGATGCATTCGAAGTTGCGGATTCAGCGGTTCGGGAAGCACTGGAAGGACCGATGGAGGCGGTTGGCGATTTGATCGGCGACGTCACCACCATGCGACTGTCCGACGTTGGTCTGGACGAGTGGCGTGCCTACCAGCAGCCCTTGCAAAGCCGTGAAGCATGGGAGACGGCGCACGAGTGGGTCGACCGCTGCAATCCCCGCTTCGGATATGATGTCGCACGGCGCCTCGTTGAGGCGGCTGAAGTCACCGATGAGACAATTGCGACGGCGCAGGCCGGCCGCGAGGCCGTTCAGGCCCGCATGGCTGAGCTCCTAGGGCCGGGCACGGTCGTCTGCCTCCCAACGGCTCCATTCCCCGCACCCGAAGCGGGGCAGCCGCAAAGCCAGATGTGGGACCGCCGGTCTCGTATCATCACGCTCACCTGCGTCGCTGGTCTCCTTGGTGCGCCTCAGATGAGCCTGCCGCTGGCTGAGGTCGAAGGGGTGCCAATAGGGTTGTCGCTGCTCGCGGCGCCAGGCGAAGATGAGATGCTGACTGGATTTGCGCGGGACGCCTTCGCATAAAACTATAGGAGGGACTGATAATCATGATCGTCGAGTTCCATTTCGATTTCGGCAGCCCCAACGCCTATTTCTGCCACAAGCTGATCCCGCAGGTTGAAGCACGGACAGGCGCTGAATTTCAGTATGTGCCGGTTCTTCTCGGTGGGGTGTTCAAGCTCACCAACAACAAGCCGCCCATGGTTCAGTTCGAAGGTATCAAGAACAAGCAGGAATACAATCGGTTGGAAACACAACGTTTCGTCGCGAAACATGGATTGACGGCATACAACCGCAACCCGTTTTTTCCGGTAAACACGGTCCAGATTATGCGCGGTGCCGTCGTTGCCGAAGCGGACGGCCTTTTTGCCGATTATATCGATGGCGTGTTCCATCACATGTGGGAAGCTCCGAAGAAGATGGACGAACCGGCGGTGATTCATGAAGCGCTCAATGCCTCCGGATTGGATGGAGAGAGCGTCCTTGCGCGCATTCAGGATCAGGAAATCAAGGACCGTTTGCTCGCCAACACGGAGAATTCTGTCGCGCGTGGTACGTTTGGAAGCCCGACGTTTTTCGTTGGCGAAGAGATCTATTTCGGCAAGGACCGACTTCGCGATGTCGAGGAGGCGATTGGCGGGCTATAGGTACCGTCGCCGAGCCATCGCGTGTCTGCTAACCGGAAAGAAACGGTAATTTGATCGGGAAGTTCTTTAAAATAACAACGATCTCGAGCCGTATCGGATGCCGACACACGAAAATACCAGCGAACCACCCCACAGCGGCACCGGCAATCGATATCAGTAACGGCAGTACCAGATTGCCGCTTGCGGGCGCCACTAGGATATAGACCAGGGTGGGGACGAGCAGTGTGCAGATCGTGACGGCGAGGCTCACACTCACGGCTCTCAAAAACTCTCCAAACGTGAACCTGATGGTCCGGGAAATTGCGACAGTGAAAATGATCGCACTCAACAAGAACACGAAACTGTTAACGCCCGCGACAGCTTCCAGGCTGTAGGAAGCAGCGACGACGATCAGCAGAGCACGAAGCGATTGGACGACCAACTCAATTACGAATACCGATTTAACCTTGCCTGATGCGACTAGGGCTTGCGGACCAAACATGTAAATCGACAGCATCGCGCCGCCAATCGACAATATCTGCACCAGCGGTACCGCTGCATCCCATTGCCCGCCGAACATGATGCGCACAATAGGAAACGCCATCAGCCCCAACACGCCAAAAAATGGCCATGCCAGAACGGTTGCGTGCTGCGCGGCCAGTAAATAAGGCTCCCGCAGACTACCGCCTTCCCGGCTGACCTTGGAAAAGGCTGGCATTGCAACCAGGCCCGCTGCCTCTCCCACGTAACGGCGAAACATATTAATGAGGCTGTCGGCCCTGCTGAAAATGCCAACCGCGGAGAAGCCCAACATGCGTCCCAGGATCAGGTCGTTGGCGCTCAATCCGAACTGATTGACGATCGCAGCACCGCTGGAAAAAGAGCCGAAGCCGGCGACACGCCGCCATTCCCGCAATCCAGGCCAAACCCAGGCTTCCTTTGGGCGGTAAATCGTCGCGAGTGCCGCCATGGTGGCGCCACCGGCCACGGCCCCCCAAGCCAGACCGAGTGCGCCGTAACCGATCCAGGCGAGGCCTATCGACGTTGCAGCCTGCACAAAGCTGGCGCTGACGTTGATCCGATAGAGGGCAGCGAAATTCATTTCTCGCTGCAGCAGAGAGAGCACGGGTAAGCCGAACGGGGCGAGAAAAAAGCTTATCGACAGCACCCAAATAATAAGCTCGGTTTGAGGTTCCTTGTAGAATTCGGCGATGACCGGCGCAGAGAAAAATATCGCTGCGGCCAGTCCCCATGACGTGCATAGGATGATGGTGAACGCGGCACGAATTCGATCCGACGTCAGCTCTTTCTCCTGTATCAGATAGCGGCCGACCCCGAAATCCCGCAACACCTGCATGATCGTGATCAGCGCCATGCCAACGGAAAAAATGCCAATTTCTTTAGGCGTCAGCAATCGGGCGATAACCATTACGGAGACGATGGTGATTGCCATCGCCGTGTACTTTTGCGCAAAGGAGATTGCTAAAGATTTCCGGACGCTTGCCATACTTAACCGATCATATTTCGTTTCTTGTCATCTTTTGTGGAGACGTGGCTGAGATGTTGCGCTGGTATGACCGAGGGTGACGTTTGAAGCGAGTTTTGGATCTTCATCGGAATCGTTTTCTGTTCTTTGCATACCGCTTCAGCGAAGTCTACTTGCGGCGCCAGGTTCGCTCGCTATTGTCGGGCCGGTTGGGATTATGAACATAATCGATATTAATTATGTTAACGCCGGCTGGGCACTTTTCCATTGCGTCTGATGGTGTGAATCGAATGCGCACCATTGGTGAGAGGTATAGGACGACAGTATGAAAACATCGATCTCTATCGGTGCCTATGGGCGTCGGGATATCAAGGACGTGATGGACTTCGTCGTGGAAGCCGAACGGCTGGGCGTCGATCATGCCTGGTCGGCGGAAGCCTGGGGAACCGATGCGGTAACGACGCTTGCCTACCTCGCGGCACGAACCGATCGTATCAAGCTCGGCACGGGGATCATGCAGATCAGCGCGCGCGTTCCGGCGATGACGGCCATGACGGCACTTTCGCTGAACAAAATATCGGATGGACGTTTCCTTTTAGGCCTCGGCGTCAGCGGGCCGCAAGTCGTGGAGGGGTTGCAAGGCGTACCCTACAAGGGGCCGCTTACCCGACTTAAGGAGAATGTCGACATTATCCGCATGGCGTGTCGCGGCGAGAAAGTTATCTATAACGGTCAGTATCATGTTTTGCCGCGGCCCGGTGGGGAAGGGAAGGCGATCAAGCTTGAGCACGCCCCGGCGGAGATTCCGATCTTTCTTGCAACCTTGGGGCCGAAATCTCTTGAGTATACGGGCCAGGCGGCGGACGGTTGGCTCGGCACGTCCTTTTCGCCGGACCATGCGGAGGCGCACCTGTCCTTCATTCGCGAAGGTGCGGAAGCGGCGGGACGGACATTGGACGACATCGAATTGCACGCCGCCTGTAACGTTGCCATCGGTGAGAATGTCGAGGAGATGATCGCAGAGCGACGTGGCGGCGTCGCCTTTCAGATGGGCGGCATGGGCTCGGCAACCACCAATTTTTACAACGATGCCTTCAAGCGCGCGGGTTATGCCGACGAAGCAGTCGAGATCCAACAGTTATGGGTGGCTGGCAGACGCGACGAGGCACGCCGAATTGTGCCTGACGAAATGATCACCCAGTTCGGCGCCATTGGTACACCGGAGATGGTCCGTGACCGGTTTCGCATTTACAAACGGGCCGGTGTCGATTCGCTCAGCTTGCGTTTCGATAACGCACTCGGCACCAGCGCTAAGACGGCTCTGCTCGAGCAGGTGATGGATATCTTGAAAGATGTCGCCTAGCGCTCGAGATAGGAGTCGACCTCGGCCTTTAGGGCATGCTCGTAAACAAGCATTGCCAACGCAAGGTCTCCGATAGCCAGTCCCCGGAAGATGAAGGCGATCCGTTCGGCATCGTTCTGCCTTCCTTGGATACGGCCTGTGACCAGATCGAGCAGGTCGTTGCCGATGAGGCTCGCCGGGATCATCTGATCCGCCATTTCGGCTTCTTGTTTCGCGTCCTCGATAATGATGCGGTCGAACTCGGATAGCGTTTCCGGTCGCCATGTCCGTGCCAGATCAACGAGATTGACGTAGGCGCCCGACTTTACCCAATCAGTTTCCAGGAACGGTTCGAGGCCACTCGCCTTCGGGACCGACGAAACGATGATGTCGGCGCCGTCTATGGCGTCTCGTGGATCGGCGCAATCGGTCGCTTCGAGGCCGAGGCCGGTTGCTTTATGGCACAACGCGTCACGATTGGTCTGGCCGCGACCAAAGACACGAACGTTGCGTAGGGGGAAAAGGTCGAGGAAGGCATCCAGATGGCTGCGGGCTTGCGCACCACTGCCGATGAAAGCGATCGTTTTGGAATCGCCGCGTGCGAAATGTTTCGCTGCGACGATGCTGAGTGCCGCGGTCCGAACTTCTGTAATCCAGGTGCCATCCATGACAGCCAGCGGGTAGGCAGTTTCGCGGTCGAATAGGGTGATCAGCGAGCCAATCGTATCCATGCCCCTTTGCGCGTTTGCGGCATTCACGCCGAGCGATTTCACGGCCATGAAGGGTGGGTCCTCCGACACCGCCAGTGTCGACATGAACAGCACTTCGTCGATTGGACGCAATAGGCTCTTTGGCGCATTCAGCACGCGCGATTGATCCCGTTCGCGGCATAGATGCTCGATACGTGCCATGGTATCGGCTGCTGTCAGGCCGAGCGATTCCACGATGGAACGAGAGAGATAAAGGATTCCGGTTTTCGTCTGCATGAGCATGGCCATGGCAATTTTCACGTGGGTGCGACGCTATGCGTTCCCCTGTCATGAAACAAGGTTGGCGAGAGTTTCGATTTCACGGTATCGGCGGATATGATGCCACCGAACGGGTGGGGAAACCGAATGTCCCCTGATAACATTGGAGGAACTGCGTATGCATGGCGTTTTGGTCAAGGAATGGACCGAGTTCGAGAATCTGACACTCGAAGAGTGTCCGTCCCCGGCGCTGAAATCAGGCGAGCTTCGCATCAAGACGCAGGCTGCGGGGGTTAGTTTCGCGACGAGCCTCGTGGTATCGGGCAGATACCAGCGTAAGCCGCCATTGCCTTTTGTTCCAGGTACGGAGGTCTCAGGCATCGTGACGGAAGTCGCGGACGGCGCTACGCGGTTCAAATCAGGCGACCGGGTGTGCTGCGTTCTCGACTGGGGAGGGCTGGCCGAGGAAGCCGTAGCAAATGAGGTTAATACTTTTCACATTCCAGACAGCCTCGATTTTAGCCGTGCCATTTGTTTCACTAATTCCTACGGGACGTCCTACGCTGCTCTCGTCTGGCCGCATCTGCTGCGCCTTCAGAAAGGCGAGACCCTATTGGTTCATGGCGCGGCAGGAGGTGTCGGCATGGCGGCGACCGAGATTGCCAAGATCCTGGGTGCGAAAGTGATCGCTACCGCCGGTTCCGCGGAGAAACTTGCGGTCGCCCAAGAACATGGCGCCGACCATGTGATCAATTATCGCGAGGAAAAGTTCCGCGAACACGTGTTGGACATCACCGGCGGTGTCGGTGCGAATGCGATCTACGACCCAGTCGGTGGCGACGTATTTGCCGAGTCCTTACGCTGCATCGCCCCTGAAGGACGCATCATGCCTGTCGGTTTCGCGGGCGGTACGATCCAGCAAATTCCCGCCAATATACTGCTTGTCAAGAACATCACTGTCTGCGGCCTGAACATGGGCTATTATGTCGGCTGGAGCCCCGACGACGTCCGCCATAAATACGCCGGCCGCCTGCGCGAAATGATGGCCCAACTCTTTGAATGGTTTGGTGAAGGGCATCTAAAGCCCATAATTTCCCACACCTTTGTGCTATCCGATTTTCAGAAAGCTATGATTACGGTGCTTGGCCGGAAATCCATTGGCCGTGTCGCGCTTGTTATGGATGAGGAGGCGCGGCAGCTGAGTCGTTAGATAGGTTATCGGAGTTGAAGTGTGTCTTTAGAAAACGGCATAAGCATATAATCGGCTATCCAAGTGATAGGTTTTCGAGTTCTTCGACTGAATATTCGCTCCAAAATCAAGATTTCAGCGCTTCGTGAACTTGTACTACTAGCGATATAATTGACATTAATAATGTCTTACAACTTTATGACATGCACTACATGGAATAAGTAATAGTTTCTTTATTCAATTATAGTTTGATATTATATCTGACTTTAAGATTATTGATTTCGACCGGGTGGATTATCAATAGATAAAGCATTCAATTTCTTGGCGCTTTGGTCAGTCTTGAATAGGACGAATTGCGCGCCCTGATTTTGAGGATTTGGGAATTGAAGAAAAAAATTCTCATCACCACAACAACCTTGCCTCGATGGCAGGGAGATACAGAACCGCGTTTTGTATTGGACTTAGCGCGTCACCTTGCGGATGAGTTCGATCCCACCGTGCTTGCGCCTCTCTATCCTGGAGCTAGCGCACAGGAAATTGACGGCTCGGTTACGATCAAACGTTATAGATATGCGCCAATTCGCAGTTTGGAAATCTTAACCAACCCTGGCGCAATTGCTGGTCGAGTGAGGGATTATCCGCAGCTTGCGCTTTTGGTTCCATTTTTGATTTGGGGGCTGTCCCGAGCGGTAGCAAACGAACTGGCTTCGGCCCATTATGATTGCGTTCACGCTCACTGGTTATTGCCGCAGGGTACCGTTCAATCTCGCTTGCGGCGTAAGGGATCTTCACCCCCCTTTATTCTAACGTCGCACGGCGGTGACTTGGGACTGCTGCCCAACAGGCTGCTTGAGCAGGCTTATCGCAGGGTGCTTCGAAACGCGGGCGCAGTTACTGCGGTGGCGCCGTGGATTGCGCACAAACTTCGGGAAATCAATGTTGAGCTCGAGGCGGAAGAGATACCGATCATACCTATGGGCGCCAATCTTGAGACCTTTTCGCCAGCTAAGCAGAAAGAGAACTGGCGGAGCCGCAACAATTTAAAGGGGACAGTTGTTCTTTTTGTCGGGCGACTGGTGGAGAAAAAGGGTGTCGCCCATTTGATTGACGCTATGGCAACAGCCGAGGTTCGGAATACGGATGCGACACTGGCTATCATCGGGGACGGGCCTCTGAAGCGCGAGTTTGAGGCGAAGGTCGATCGGCTTAATCTGAGAGATCGCGTGAAATTCCTGGGTCCGATGGGGCACGATACGCTCCCGGAGGCTCTTGCATCGGGCGATATTTTTTGCGTGCCATCGGTTCTTGCCAAGAACGGAGATATCGATGGGACGCCGACGGTTCTATTTGAAGCAGGTGCGAGCGGCCTGCCGCTCATCGGTTCTGACATAGCTGGTATTCCGACAATGGTAATACCCGAAAAAACTGGTGTCTTAACGATACCAGGCGATACGTCGTCTTTGGCGGCTGCAATTTGTCTCTTGGTGGCGGACAAGGCAATGCGCCTGCGGCTCGGTAGCGAGGCTCAAATGCACGCAAAGAACTTTTCGTGGCGTCGGATCGCAGAGCAATTTGCGCAAGTCATCAATCGGGTGACATGCGATCGAGTCCCGTCGCTTTGAGGTTGTCCAACCTACAAAGAACTAAAAAATGCATGTTTGCCTGCTAAGCACGGAAATTCTTGGCTGGGGGCCGGCAGGCGGTTTTGGATTTGCCACCCGGTCGCTTGGCAACGAGATCGTTAAGCGTGGCCATCGCGTGACTGTTGTTTTACCGCAACCGCGCGGTACTTCGGATCGTCGCATCATGCTGGATGAGATTGAAGTTTGCGCCTACCCACGGCTTGCATTCAAGCAAGGGGCTGCCCTTTTAGGCGAAGTCGATTCAGACATCTATCACTCACAGGAACCGAGCGTGGGAACTTGGTTGGCTAAATGGGCCCGCCCAAGCAAGAGGCATTTTGTCACGTGTCGCGACCCGAGGCTTCTGCGGGACTGGTTGCTGGAGCTGCGCTATCCCAGCTATTCGGCCTCACAGGTACTCAAGGCCGCCGCTTATTATGAAAATTTCTTCACGCGCGAGGGTGTTCGCAGGGCGGATCGGGTATTTGTTCCAGCTCAGTTTTTACGGGAACGTGTAAAGCGAAAGTACAGTTTGAAGGTACTGCCCAAATTCTTGCCAACTCCGATACGTTTTCCTGCCGAGGTTTCTAAGGCTCGCCGTCCTATGGTCTGCTTCATTGGCCGGTTGGACCGTCGTAAGCGGCCCGAAGCCTTCCTTGAACTGCCGAGACAATTTCCCGACGTGCAGTTTGTATGCGTTGGCGCAGCCCAAGACCCGAGATACGCATCGATGATCCAAACGCGTTACGGTGATATTCCAAATCTGGAGTTAACCGGATTTATCGATCAGTTCGCTGATAACCGTCTCTCGGATACCCTTGGCAGCAGCTGGATACTTGTAAATACCTCCGTCCGCGAAGGTCTGCCAAACAGCTTTATCGAAGCGTGCGGTTATCGCTGTGCCATCCTGAGCGCCGTCGATCCGGACACATTCGCTTCTCGTTTTGGCGAGCATGTGCCGGATCGGGATTTTGCCAAGGGTTTACGAAAACTCCTTCAGCACGACGCCTGGCGGGCGCGTGGCGACGCCGGTTATGCGTATGTCAAATCCTTTAACGAATCCTCGGTTGCAGCAGGGCTTCATTTAGATGCCTACCAAGATGCGTTGAACTGTAGGTAATGCGCATGAAACGGTTCACGCTTTGGGGTACGTCATTCGCCAAGATCGGCGATGAAGCGCAAATTGTTTCGGTAAACCAGCGGCTTGAAAGCGTCTATGACGCGATCGACGTTGTGTTGCTGGACCGTGGACGGGAAAAGACTCGCGTCGCCTATTCATCGATTCGGACGATCCGTGTACGGAACGCTTGGCTATCGTTGCCACGAATTGCGCGGTCGGATGCATTGATTGTGATTGGCGCCCCGTTTTTCGAAAGTCCGCGCCAAGTAATCCACTGCCTGTTTGTGATGTTTACCGCGATGATCTTTCGCACCCCGGTTTTGTGCTATGGGATCACTGTTTTTGACTATGGCACGTTATGGGGTGAGAAACTTTTCGCGTTTCTTTTAAACAGAGTTGACCGGCTGGCAATCCGCGAACAAATCGGTACGGAGATTGCGCGGCGGATAGGGGTCGTAAAGGAATGCCATTTGATAACTGATCCGCGGTGCCTGCTTAACCCTGCGTCTGAGGCCGTTGGTGTTGCGCTTCTGAAGCGGGCGGGGATTGATCCCGGCCGGCCCCTGGTCGGTGTAACGACTCGTTACATGGATGAAAACATTCCCGACTGGGTGAAGCGGAACCAGGGATTTTCCAGCGAAACCAATAAACAGGCAAATGCGACCATCGGCGCCATCATTGGCGATCTGGCAGCAACTGCGCAGATTCTAATTATTCCCATGCATAAAACTCCGGAAGAAGATGCGGCGATGGAGGATGTCGTTCGGCGCAATGATCAAAACCTAACCTCGATCAAATTACTGGACCGCAATATGAGTGCGACCGAGTGTATGGCCGTGATGAAACATTGCGACATGCTAATCTCTAGCCGTCTGGTTTCGTCCGTCTTCGGCGCGGCGCTGGGCGTACCGACATTCAGTATTGCTTATGACGCCCGCATGATGGGATTCGTCGACTCCGTTGGTGCGAAGGACCACGCCGTCGAATGGGATACGATGAATAAGGATTCCGTATCGGCCAAGGTAAAGGAAATGTGGGAAAATCGCGAAACAGTCGGGACACAGCGGCAGTATGTAGCGGACCGGTTACGTCGCGATGTTGAATGCGAAGCTCATCTCTTGAGTTTGAATGGCGAAACCGAACGTTTTACGTCGCGGCTGCGCGGCGACTAAGTTTTCCTTATGGAGACGCTAATCGCCATCCTAATTATGGATATTACGAATTGAGCGCTGACCGGAGGAGTCCGGCGAAGTCGAGCGGCCTAGCCATGTCCGTTTTTCGCAATGCCGCGTTCTTGCTGCTGGCGCGAGCGGTCAGCCTCATCTCAAGATTGGCGTTTGTTCTGATTGCCGCGCGCGAATTGGGTGCCCAGAATTATGGTACGTTTGTTTACGTTCAAGCATGGTGCCTTCTATTTCTTCCGCTGATCCATTTTGGGTCCCAGTCGGTTATGTCGCGATATTTCGGACAAGGACCGCGAGTTGGAATCGATATCGCCGCGAAGCTGCTGGGATTTCGGGCTTTCCTGTTGCCAGTGGTTGCCGGCATGTGTCTCTTGAGCGGTTGGCTGGTCGAGTCAAATCCAGATACTCGATTTTTTTTACTGGTCGCCTGCATCGGCCTCATGGGACGCGGCCTTGCGTTATGGGCAAGTCATTTCTTCATAGCGAGTGAAAATAGCCAGAAGGTACTGCTCCTAGATTTCTTTTTCCGCCCCCTGGAGGTCGTCGCAGCCTCTATTTTCTTGATCAATGGTGGCGGTATTAAGTCATTGCTGTTTGTCTATGCGACGGTTTGGTGGTTGCAGGCTGGTGTCAGTTATGTGTGGATAAAGCGCTCGTACCCAGGACTTCGTCCAAGCTGGAAAATAGGCGAAAATGTCTGGTTATTACGTGATAGCGGCGCGAGCCTTATCGTTTCGCTTGCCGTAGCATGGTTCATGCAAGCGCCATTGGCGATCGGTCGCTGGAACTTGGATGCCGTGACGTTTGGTCAATTCGCGCTTGCGATGCAGTTGCTTCAGGTTTGCGCAATGGTGCCGGGTGCTTTCGGCAACGCCGCTATGCCGGCGCTAAGCCGAAGCTTTCATAATAACGGTGCTGCCGACCAACAGTATGTTCTGCTTGCTATCCCAGTATCTCTTTTCTCCGCGGTCATTCTGACGGTGCTGGTGTACCTGATGGGCGACTCCATTATTCCCCTTGTGTTTGGTTCGAGTTACGGAACTGCTGCTGAGTTTCTTGCATTTGGTCTCATCATATTCGTCGCACCCTACAGCACAGCATTGTTGCTCTCGAATGCGGCTTTGGCCCGTGGTCTGTTTAAGTGGTCATCCCGTATCGCAATGTTTCCAATTTGCTTGGCCGTAGCGCTGGCGTTTTATTTCACGCCGAATTGGTCAGTATATGGGTTGCTCCTCGCATTCGGCTGCGGCAGCGTCGTTTGGACGGCGGTGCTCTTTGCACGGCTGAAAAGACAGCCTGAAGGTAACCCGAATTAAAGTCAGGCAGTGCGAATGAGAATATGCAATAGGGATACATATTGAGGCGGTTTCGACTGATGATTCGAACATGACCTTACCGACATTTTACATCGCCGGCGCGGTGCGGCACCACGTCTCTAGAGGCATATTGCTGCGCGCACCCTGACGTCTTTATGCCATCCATAAAGGAGGTGAATTACTTCATCTTCTGCTATGCAGGACTCAAATTCAATGGGACGTTGAGCACCCATCGGCACCGGACAGCCGTAACGAGTTTCAAAAGATACGGTGCGCTGTTTAAGGGCGCCAACGAAGCAAAGGCGATCGGTGAAGGGTCGATCAACTACATCTATTTTCCTGAAGTATTTGCGGGCATAAAGGAGTTGATTCCAGATGCGTGAATAGTCTTCATATTGCGGCACCCGGTGCAAAAGTTGGTGCCTATCCGTGCGACTTGCGTGACCCCGCAGCGATCAAATCGGCCCATCAATCGATTGTTGGTGAGCTTGGCGACGTCGATGTCCTCGTGAATAACGCGGGCACGTCACGAGCAATGGATTTCATGGAGATTACCGACGAGCTTTGGGAAGAAGACCTCGACCTGAAACTGATGGGCGCAGTCCGTCTTATTCGGCTCGTTTTCCCCGGCATGAAGGAACGGCGCTGGGGCCGTATCATCAACGTGCTGAATTCGGGCGCCAAGGCGCCGCGCGCGGGTGGCGCGCCGACGGCGGTATCGCGCGCAGCAGGTATGGCGCTGACCAAGGTCCTCGCGGGCGAGGGCGCTCCGCACAACGTGCTGGTCAATGGCATGCTGGTTGGGTTGATTGAAAGCGATCAGCATTTGCAGCGCCATTTGAAGTCCGGCTCGAACGAAACCATTGAAGAGTTCTACGACAAGATGGGCAAGGCAGTGCCGATGGGCCGTGTCGGCAAGGCGGAGGAGTTCGCCAACATGGCGTGTTTTCTGGCGTCGGATGCTGGCTCCTATATCACTGGTACAGCGATCAATGTCGACGGCAACCGCACGCCTGTCGTCTAAATGGAGTAATTTTGGAGGGGAGGAAATCGATGAAACTGGTACGTGTCTACACTGGCGAGGACAACGAATCCCATCTCGATATTATGGATCAAATCGAGCTTGATTATGTCGAGCGGGACGGTACTCGTACTGCCGTCGCCGGCGTTACGGGGGCGCAGTTCGGTCTCCGAAAGGAAGGGGCTTTTACCGACTTTCACAATGCACCGCGGCGGCAATATGTCATGTACCTGACGGCGTCGGTTGAAATCGGATTGGGCGATGGCTCGACCCATGTGATGGAGCCGGGCGACGTACTGCTGGCCGAAGACAAGAGCGGGCGCGGGCACACCTCGCGCGTGATCAAGGGCGGCATGTGCGCCATCGTTCGCATAGAACCGTGACGCCAATAAATCGGGGGAAGAAAAGATGAATATCGAACTGGGCAAGGAATCGATTGATATCGGCATCGTGGTGCGGGACCTTGACGCCGCGCTTAAATTCTATCGCGATACGCTCGGCCTGGAATACGCAGCGGAGATGCCGGCCGGTGGCGGTAGGATGCATCGGTTGATGTGCGGTACGACGGTCGTAAAAATCGTCATTCATGACACCCTTCCAGCGAAGTCGGACAATGGTGGCGGTCCCCTTGGAGCCAGCGGCATTCGCTACTGGACGATTTCCGTTAAGGATCTCGCGGCGATAACGGACAAATGCCGCGACGCCGGTTACACCGTCGCGGTAGAACCGCGCGACGTGCGTCCGGGCGTCCGCATTTCCATGGTTGAAGATCCTGACGGGAACTGGGTCGAGTTTCTGGAAAACAACGCTTGAGCGCGACAAACTGCGCGTGGCTCGATCAGGTTTGCGAAGATGCGTTAGAACCGGACTTGCCGATCTGCGACACCCACCATCACCTTTGGGGCCACCGCACGGGTCGCGTTCACCAACGCTATCTGATGGATGAGATCCAGGAGGATCTCCGGACCGGCCACAATATCGTCTCGACGGTTTTTATCGAATGCCGCGCCATGTACCGCGCCGATGGGCCGGAGGAGTTGAAAACTGTCGGCGAAGTCGAGTTCGTCAACGGCATCGCGGCGATGGCGGCGGCTGGTCTATACGGCAAGACCCGCGTCGCGGCGGGAATTATGGGCTTTGCGGAACTGCAGCTCGGGTCTCGGGTCCGGGCCGTTCTGGAAGCTCAAATAGCGGCGGCTCCAGATCGCTTTCGCGGTATCCGCCGAACTGGCGCGTGGGACGCAGATCCTAGGATCAGCCGGGCATCGGCGCCGGGCTTGTATTTGGACGCGTCCTTCCGCGAGGGCTTCGCCGAACTGGTGCCATTGGGCTCACGTTCGAAGCGGTTTGCCGGCATCCGCAGCTCTCCGATGTTGTGGATCTGGCACAGTCATTTCCCGATACGGTAATCGTCTTAAATCACCTGGGCGGGGTTGCTGGGATAGGCGTATATGCCGGCAAGCGTGAGGAAATCTTCATCGAATGGAAAAAGAGCATCGCGGCGCTTGCAGCCTGTCCGAACATCGTGATCAAGCTTGGCGGTATCAATATGGATTACAGCGGTTTCGGCTGGCACGAAAAACCGAAGCCGCCGACCAGCCAAGAACTGTGCGATGCGACGCGGCGTTATTACGAGTCCGCTATCGAGGCGTTCGGCCCGGATCGATGCATGTTTGAGTCGAATTTCCCGGTCGACAAGATCAGTTGCAGCTATTCCGTTTTGTGGAATGCGTTCAAGCGGATGACCAAGGATTACTCCGCGGGGGAGCGGGCAAAGCTATTCCACGATACAGCGGCGCGCGTCTACCGTTTATAACGGGCAGCGATGTCGTGTTCACGATAGGTTCGACAGTAGATGCTCAGATTTCACGCTGAATTAACGCGAGACACACCGATGGTGTAACGCGCTTCATGCATTTATGTCCTGCCGCAGCTTGAATGGGCGCTCCGCGCCTCGAGAATGCGAAAGGGACAAGAGTGATGAACGCATTGGGCAACCATAGCGCCAATCCGGTGTTTCACGTGGCGCGTCAAGCCGATACCCAAGCCATTGCCGAACTGTTTCGTCTAGAACCGGAGCGCCTTGTGGATTTTGTATCGTGCAGCGAACCTGAGCTGAATGAGGCTAAGTTAAAAACTGGCGCGCAAGCGTTTTCGGGGCACGTTGATCAGCTGATCTGCGATAACAGCACAGTCGCCGCGGTGGGCGAATGTGTCGTCGGCGCTATGGTTGCGTTTCTCAGCGGTCCGGAAGGGGCGACAAAACGTTTCAAGCAGCTTGATCGGTTGCCGATCGGATTTTCCGAGTGGCCCGCGTTGCGAACGCTGCATATCGGTGCAATAACCGTTCGGTCGGAATATCGGAGGCTCGGGCTCGGAACGAAGCTAATAAGTCTGGCGGAGACAGAGGCCTATACGATGGGACTTGCTGCAACGTCGATCATAGCATTGGCACAAGATTTGGATTTGTGCCACTTCCTCATCGCAAATCGCTACATGTCTTTTGCGCGCGAGAAACTGCCCAGCCATCCCTTGGTAAAGCAATCAGGGGAAGCGATTTTGTTTGCGAAGTATGTCGCTTAAAATTCTTGCCAACAGTCAATAAGTAATTCGGTCAAAATCGAATTTTAAATCTGATGTACTCCGCGCGATAGCACATGCTTAGCGTCGGGTCTCCCAAACTGTTGGCGCTTCATGTCTTGGCTTTGGCGACTGCGAATTTGGCTGTCGATTGTCGCAAATAGGGTGGATGCGATCTCATCTTGCAGTATGAAAACGTCGCCGATGTCGCGGTCAAGCCGATCAGCCCAAATCTGCTGACCGGATGAAGGTTCCACAAGCCTGACCGTCACCCGGACTCTATTCTCCGACCGCCTGACGCTGCCGAGGATTACGTAAGAGATTTCGTTGTAGACCGATTCCTCTAAGAGATGGTTGCCAGCCGGTTCGTATAAGGACGATTGTTGCGAGATGACGTCGTAATCTTCGACTTTGGAAAACTCGATGATTAGATCTTCAGCGAGACCGGTTCCGATAAAATCCTGATTCGAGTCGGTGGTTAGGGTTTCGAATGGCAATACAGCGATTTTCGGCTTTGGTGCGGACTCCGTTCTATCGAAATTGATCATCGCCGCCAACCGGCTCGGCAACATGTTCGAGCGGCTGGTTTCATGCCGAACGCGCGTGTGTTTCCTTGCTTCCGAGAATAATTCCTTTGTTTCGTCTTCCGGCTCGGCACCGAGCTGCTCGCGCACGGCATCAACGCAGCTGGCATATTGTTTGAGTGCTGCGTTATGGCGGCCGCGTCTGATAAAGCCCCGTATGATGGCGCGATGCGCTTCTTCGCAGGCTTCGTCGGTCCGGAGCAATTGCAATGCAAGGTTCTCTGCCGCATCGAATCCACTCTCCGATACCGCAGTCTCGGAAAGCTTTTCGACCAATCTGGCCGCAATGTTGCGTAGGGATCGGCGCTCGATTCTTAGCCAGTCATCGAAATTTGGGTCCGTCGCGCCGGCGTCACATAACAGGTCGCCGCGATAGGCCAATGCGGCTTGCGAATAGGCGGCTTCGTTATCCTCCTTTGCGAGGTCGACAAAGGCATGAACGTCGAGCGAAACATATTGCGCATCCAACTCCAGTTCGGTAGCCGAGGTACGAAGTGCGTTGTCGACGCCGTGCATTTCAAACGTACGGCGGATATCGCTCAATGCGCGTCGCAAGCTACCCGAGGATTGCGCCTCGCCTCGCTCGCTCCAAAGAAAGTTGCGGACGGATTCGCGCCGCATCGGAGTTCCCAGATTGAACGCCAATATTGCAAAAAGCATCGCGGTCTTTCGCGTAGGAAATTCAATGGGGCCATGTCCCTGGACGTCCATCGGTCCCAGCATTCGAACGTTCAGCATCTCACCGCTGTAAGGGCGCAGTGACACTGTCGAGTTCATTTTTCGATCCTCCCGATCGACATCAAAAAGATTTTCGGCTGCAATGCAAAACGCCGCCAGCTCGAGCCGGTTCGCTGAGCTAATCGACACAATTTCTGTGAAAGCGCCCTTAGTTCTGCATTCGGAACCTAGTCTGTGTGGTTGCTGTGAAGCGGGTAATACCCGGACGTATTATGAGTTTCTGGTTTGTCACGAATGTGTCGTCTGTGTCGGTTTTTTGTTTCAGTTGTTTCAGCTGGGACCCGTGCTGCTCGCTCGGAGTCATATATTTTAGTATCCGCGACGAATTCACGAACATGTAACAGCTTAGAACGCTGCGAAATCACACCCGGCCATCAGGTTCCTATGCGGATAGCGGTCGTCGCTGGTCGAGACGGTTTCTCGGTTTCTATTCACTGCAACGGCAGCCAGACCGCAGAAAAGAACTGTTGCTTTATTGAAAGGAACATAGTGATGAGCACTCTTGGTTTTGCTGAGTATATCTGGCTCGACGGAAGTCAGCCCACGCAACGGATCCGCTCCAAAGCGCGGATTGTTGACGTTCCGCAACATTGTGCCCCAGCCGATTTTCCGGAATGGAGTTTCGATGGATCATCGACCGAACAGGCCACCGGGGAAAACTCGGACTGCCTTCTTAAACCCATAAGAGTTGCGCGGGATCCAGCTCAAGGTGTGGGTAACTATCTCGTTCTTTGCGAGGTTTTGAATCCGGATGGAACACCGCATCTGTCCAACCAGCGCGCGCGGCTGCGCCATGTCCTAAGCGCTATCGATCCCACCGAGGCGCCGTGGGTCGGTTTCGAGCAGGAATATACAATCTATCAAGACGGACGTCCGCTGGGCTTTCCAGCTAATGGGTTTCCCGGACCGCAAGGCCCGTACTATTGCAGCGTTGGTACGGATCGCGCCTATGGCCGCGACGTCGCTGTTGCGCATGCGAGTGCCTGCATGGGGGCGAACCTTATGCTGTATGGCACGAATGCCGAGGTCATGCCGGGTCAGTGGGAGTTCCAGGTCGGTTACCGTGGTATCGAGGGCGAGACCGGCGATGCGCTCGAAATGGCGGATCATCTGTGGATTGCCCGCTATTTGTTGCATCGGGTTGGCGAATCCTTCGATGCAACAATCTCGTTTGAAAATAAGCCAGTGCCCGGCGACTGGAATGGCGCCGGTATGCACACTAACTTTTCAACCGCGGCGACGCGCGATCCCAATCGCGGAGCCGACGCGATTCAGCAGGCCGTGAGTAAACTGGAAAACGGTCACGAGTTTCATATTGCGCACTATGGCGACCGTCTGCATGAGCGGCTGACCGGGCTGCATGAAACCTGCGATATCGACACGTTCAAGTCCGGCGTTGCACACCGCGGTGCATCCATCCGTATCCCGCATCCGGTTGCATTGAAAGGCTACGGATACTTGGAGGATCGGCGTCCGGGCGCCAATGCCGACCCATATCTGGTTGCAGCTTGTCTTGTCGCGACGGTCTGCGACGCAGAACAGACATTCCGTAATTTCGATCAACCCAGTACAGCCGCCGCCGCTTGAATTCGGCGCCGGTTGCTTTCCATAGGGGAAAACAAATGAAACGTACTCTCATATCTACCAGTTTCGTTGCGGGGGCAGCGCTGTTGCTAGCGCCGCATGCACTCGCGGCGGATCCGACAGCGGCAGAGACCGGCTTTCTACTGAACAATCTGTTCGTGCTGTTGTGCGGCGCGCTGGTGATGTTCATGGCGGCCGGTTTCGCGATGCTCGAGGCCGGCATGGTTCGCAGCAAGTCCGTTGCAACGATTTGCATGAAGAATATTTCACTCTACGCCCTGGCGGGTATCGCCTTCTTCCTCTCGGGTTATTCGTTGATGTACGGCGATAGCGTTGCGGGTGTCATCGGTTCGGTGGGTATGTGGCAAGGCGATGACAAAGCGGTTCTTGCCGGCGATCTGTCGGGTAATCTTGCGCCGGCGACCGACTGGTTTTTCCAGATGGTCTTCGTGGCGACCGCGGCATCGGTCGTTTCCGGCGCGCTTGCGGAGCGGGTTCGCTTCTGGGCGTTTGCTGGGTTCACGATGCTGTTGGCTGGACTTATCTATCCCGTGATCGGCCACTGGACCTGGGGCGGCGGCTGGCTGTCCGAATTAGGCTTTGTCGATTTTGCCGGTTCCACGATCGTGCATTCGGTTGGTGGGTGGGCAGCCCTGGTCGGAACCGTCCTGCTTGGTGCTCGCCGCGGGCGTTTCGACAAGAACGGCAGACCCCGCGTAATGCTGCCATCGTCGTTACCGTATGTGACGTTGGGCACCTTCGTGCTCTGGTTGGGATGGTTCGGATTCAATGGCGGCTCGCAGCTTTCTTTCTCAAGCATCGCCGATGCGGTTGCGGTTGCGAATATCTTTGTGAATACGAATGCCGCTGCCGCCGGAGGCGTGGTTGTTATGGCGGCTGCAAGCCAATTTGTTCTGGGTCGCCTGGACCTGCCGCTTATTCTGAACGGCGCACTGGCCGGACTGGTCAGTATCACGGCTGAGCCGGTAGCGCCGACGATATGGCAAGCGATGCTCATTGGGGCTGCGGGGGCACTTGTGATGATGGCGGCTGCCCGCCTTCTGGAGACGCTGAAGCTCGACGACGTTGTCGGCGCGGTTCCGGTGCATCTTGCCGCCGGGATTTGGGGGACGCTTGCGGTCGCTCTGACCAACGCCGAGGCAAGCTTCGCGGTTCAGGCTGTGGGCGTGTTGGCTGTGGGTATCGTAGCGATCGTCGGGTCGCTTGCGGCGTGGCTTCTGTTGAAAGTGACTGTAGGCATCCGCCTTGGCCGTGAACAGGAAGACTCCGGTGCGGATCTGGCCGAGGTTGGACTGCGGGCGCATAACTTTTCGTAATTTTTATTGGGGGGCGGTATGACAGCGCCCCCCATTTCTCAGTTGGGACCTGGAAAATGAATACGCAGATATCTGAACCAATTTTTAAGGCACTGGACGAAAGCGGCAAGGGAGCCGTAACGGCCAAGGATATCCAGTCGCGCCTCGCGCAAGCGGGGCTTTCGGATGATGACCCTCGTCTATCGGCCTTAAGGGATCGTCTTGCCGACTGCGGAAACGATCCGGCAAAGATTATTGACGCGGCGACGTTCGCTGAAATTCTACAGGCGGGTCAGTCGCTCGTTGAGCGGGCAATGAAAGAAGAGCTTGTAATTCCGCAGTTCTCTGTGTTTGCGGAACACCTTCGAACGTTGTTCGACGAGGTTAAGTCGAACCGGTCGGGTGATCTCGCCAGCTACATCCCGCAATTGGCCCGGGTCGAGCCGGAACAATTCGCAGTATCAGTCTGTACGGTCGATGGCCAGCGATTGAACCTTGGCGATGCAGGGCAACTGTTTTCTGTCCAATCGAGCTGCAAACCGATCTTGTATTGCGGCGCGCTGGAATTGTGCGGCGGCGATTATGTGCATCGTCACATGGGGCGCGAACCGAGCGGTATGTCGTTCAACGAGCTTTCTTTGAACAACGCCGGGCTACCGCACAATCCGATGATCAATGCTGGCGGCATCATGTCCGCGAGCCTGTGGCATCCGGAGTTGCCGATGGCGGACAGGTTCGATCGCCTAGCCCATTTGATTGCGACGCTATCGGGCGGGTCCCGTCCGGGATTCGATAATGCGATTTTTCACTCCGAACGGGACACAGCAGATCGAAATTTTGCGCTGGCGCACTATATGCGCGAAGTCGGTGCGTTTCCCAGAGATACGGATATCTTCAAGGCGCTGGAACTGTTTTTCGCTGCGTGTTCGGTCGAGCTTACGACGGAGCGGCTGGCGAATATTGCGGCGACTTTTGCGAATGGTGGCATCTGTCCTCCGACCGGTATCCGCGTGTTCACCGACTCCACGGTGAAAAACTGTCTTTCGATGATGAATAGTTGTGGGATGTATGATTATTCCGGTGAGTTCGCATTCCGCGTTGGCATGCCTGCAAAGTCCGGTGTGTCCGGGGCGATTTTTGCCGTTGTGCCGAACGTCTTGGGGATCGCACTGTGGTCGCCGCGGATCGACAGCTACGGCAATAGTGCGCGCGGAGTGGCGTTCCTCAAGAGACTCGTCGAGACGTTCAATTTTCACAATTATGACAGTCTTCTCGATTCGCAGAAGTTGGATCCGCGGGCACGGCGTCAGACAATCGAGGCGAATGCGACCTTCAGTGCGATTAACGCTGCCAGCCGTGGCGATATTAGTGAACTGAAACGGCTGGTTGCCTACGGACACTCCCTAGACAGAGCGGATTACGATGGGCGCACGCCGCTGCACCTCGCATCGGTCGAAGGGCATGTCGGTGCGGTTCGATTTCTTTTGGCGCAAGGTGTCGAAAAGGAGCCTTTGGACCGATGGGAAAACACGCCGCTTGCAGATGCGCAACAAGCCGGCCACGAGCGAATCGTTGAGTTGCTTGCGCGCTCTAAGTCCGTTGGGACAAGAGGTCGAAGCAAGGGGCGAAAGCCAAAATCGGAACACAGGCCACGCAAGGCGGCCTGATGCAGACAGCCTATTCCGCGTCGGCGTATCCTTTCGCATCACCGTCCGCGTGGAATCCCGCAGTGTTCTGGAAGACGTTTGGCTTGCGGTAAATTGCCAACAGCACGGCGCCTTCGTCCGAGTGGGTCTCGTGAAACGATCCGGGCTTGCGCCAGACATATTCCCCGGCACAGCAAACGCCGTCATGATCGTAGAACGAACCTTCGAGCACGAAGGACTGTTCGATTTCAGGATGCTTGTGCATCGGCAACGTGGCCCCGGGCTCCCATTTCAGCAAGCAGGTCATTTCGCCCTTTGCTTTGTCTTCGTACAGGACCTTGATCTGAATGCCGTCGAACTGTGACGGTGCCCAATCGATTGTCGTCGGATCGACATATGTGGACCCGTTTTTAGTCGGTGTGATCATGGGCTCTCTCCTTCAAAGAGGCACGGTAAAGGCACGACGCGAAACATCATTAATCTTATCTTAGACGAAATCGAATATTCGACTCCGAATCTGTTATCAAACTTTGGGTGGAATTTCCGGTTGGCGCAGATGCAGATCAATATTGGGCATAAAATATTTAGCATCGCGGCAGTGCTGGTTGTCTTGATGATCGCAGCCGCGACTATCTCCGTTAATTTGATTTCCAAAGTGAAGCATCAGCTCGATGTCGTGTCTCAGACGCAATTGCCGGTATCCGAAGCGGTTGCCCGTATCACTGTTCGCATTCTCGAACAGGGGATTCTTCTGCAGCGTCTTTTTGTCCTTGCCGAGGAAGTGGAGCCGGACCCTGCACTTATCGAGCGTACGCGCCGCGAGTACGAGGCCTTTACCACGCAAATTGGCCTGGAGTTCGAGTCGACACGAAACTTGATGGCAAATCACCCACCGGATAGCCATGCCCATGCTGAGATTTATGACCGATTGCTGCCGGGATTAGAGGCAATCGCTGCTCATTATGCGGCGTTCCTCAAGGAGGCAGAGGTTCTATCGCTTGCGCTTGTTGTCGGAGACCGCGCGACGTTCGAGGTGCTCTTTCCCGAGCTCGATGTTGCTCAGGATGCTCTCGATCGCGAAGTCGTTGCGTTTCGCAGCGCCTTGGAAGGACTTGTCGAAGTCGCGACCTCAAAGGCTGACCAGGCGAAATCCTGGCCCTGCAAGTCAATGTCGTCCTCACCGTTATCGCTGTCCTGCTCGGCCTGATCTTTGCCAGCCTCGTGACACGCGTGTTGGTCCGGTCGGTACGCAATCTGGTTGCGGGCGCGCAAGCGGTGGAGGAGGGGGATCTCGATACGATAGTGGCGAAGACATCCACCGACGAGATCGGGTCGCTCACCGACTCCTTTAATCACATGATTGGTGAACTGCGTCTGAAGGAGCGGATCAAAGATACATTTGGCAAATATATGGACCCTCGGATCGTGACGCGCCTATTGGATCGGCCGGAAGTTGCGGAGCCCGGTGGCGCGCGGCGGAACATGACGGTTATGTTCATCGATCTCAAAGGATTCACGTCGATTTCTGAGAAACTGTCGCCGCATGACCTTGTAAAGATGATCAACCGATTCTTTGATCATATGACCGAGGCGATAGCCGAAAATGGTGGCGTGGTCGACAAATTCATGGGCGATGCGGTCATGGCGTTCTGGGGGCCACCGTTCACAAGCCCACAGGAGCACGGCACTTTGGCGTGCCGGGCGGCATTGGCGGCCGTCGCGCGGTTGGATGATTTTCGCGCTGAAGTCGTTGCGGAGCTCGGTGCGGACGCGCGGGATTTGGAAATCGACCTGCGTATTGGTGTCTCGACCGGGGCCATGATTGTCGGCACTGTGGGGTCGCACGTATCCAAGAGTTTTACGGTCGTGGGCGATCCGGTGAATTTGGGTTCTCGGCTCGAAGGTGCGAATAAGGCTTATGGGACGCATATCCTGGTCGCAGACGAAACCCGTGCAATGACCGAGGATTCCAGCCTTCAATTCCGGGAAATCGACTTGTTGCGGGTTAAGGGCAAGAACGAACCGATTCGAGTATTTGAACTCGTTGCTGCCGGCAGCACTCTGGGTGAAGAGGAGTGCCGCGAGTTCGAACGCGGTCTCGCCGCCTACCGCGCAGGCGACTGGGAAATAGGCGAGACTGCGTTCGGTGTCGTTTGCGCCGCAGTACCTGACGATTTGCCCTCACGCACCTATATCGAGCGCATTGCGCATTTTCGTAACACGCCACCGCCCAATAATTGGGATGGGGTTTGGATTTTGGATGCTAAGTAGCAATTTCGGCGGGGAAGCTTCCTTGGTCAGCGCGAAGGATTCAGCGCACCTTTGCTAACCAACCAAACCCTGGCGAGCCTGACCGTGTTTTCGATAATTTCCGGCCGTTTACCATCGATATGCAGGCCGTCTACATTCAATATGGTTTTCGGTTCCGGCGTAAGTGCATGCAAACGTCGAACACTTTCCGCCGGCAGCCGTTCGTCGCTGCGGCTATTGATCAGAAGGAAGGGCCCGGAAATCTTAGTTAAGTGCTTTTCCGGCTCGAGTGGTCTGAGCACCAGCCAAATACCTCAGGCTGCGAGGCTGCGCAGCCATCCCGGTGAAATATCGAGGTTCGCCGCCGCCAAAGCCTGAATGTCGACACCGCCATAGGCCATCACCGAAGGTCCCGTCGTCTGGCCTGTCGCTAGTGCACGGCGGTTGATGACCGGAAGTGCGACTGCACCCAGACTGACACCAACCAGACTGATCCTATTGGGGGCGGCCCAATGTTGGCGCCGCACCCAGGCGATGAGGCCGGCAACGTCGTTGGGTAGCCTAAATGCGACTCGGCGCGCGATCAGGATACGGCCAATTGTCGATGCTTCCTTCCATTCCCTTGACGCATAAGGGTAGTCGTAAGAGATGATTGCGTTCGGGCCCGGTTCCGGGATGTGCGCCAGGTTGTGACGCGCGCTGCGGAACCCGGATATAACAACGAGGGTCGGCAATTTTTCACCCGTATCATCCGCGAGACGGCCTTTGGGAAGGCTGACGGAGAATGTGACGGCGTTGTTGTCAGGGTCGACAAGCCGCACATCCTGAATGTCTCGCTTCCCCTCGTCGTCTGGCGTTACCGTTGCAGCGGCTTGTCTGTAGAGCGGCAATGGATCGCGGATCAGGGCGTCCGGGCTCCAGATCGAGAGCCATAGGGCGACACCGCTGGCTGCAAGAAGCAGCCCGAGCAAAAAGAGAACTTCGAAGCCTTTGATCAATCGCATAGGACGGGACTATACCAGTGTTGGTTCAGAGTAGGAGTGGAGATGATGGCTGGAACAGATAAATCGCGGGCCGACTCGATTGCGGAAGGGCCGGCGATTATTCTAATCGAGCCGCAGATGGGCGAGAATATCGGCATGGCGGCGCGTGCGATGCTGAACTCTGGCTTGGGGGACTTGCGGCTCGTCCGGCCGCGCGATGTCTGGCCCAACCCGAAGGCGCGCCACACGGCATCCGGTGCGGATGCGGTGATCGATGATTCCCGGGTATTCGAGACGACGGCAGCGGCAGTAGCGGATTTAAACAGGGTTTATGCGGCCACTGCGAGACCGCGGGACATGATCAAAGCCGTTCTGACGCCCCGCCGGGGGGCAGCAGAGATGCGCACAGCGGTAGCAGGCGGCGAACGGGTTGGTATCCTGTTTGGCGGCGAGCGGGCAGGGCTCGACAATGACGACATTGCACTCGCCGATACGGTGATCCAGGCGCCGCTTAACCCGGCCTTCAGTTCGCTCAATCTCGGCCACGCGGTTCTTATCGCCACCTATGAATGGTATCAGGCGGGAGATGAGACGCCGCCGGAATATCTTCCGGAAGGGCGAACGCAACCTGCCACCAAGGAGGAACTGATCGGTTTTTTCCAGCGCCTGGAGGCGGCTCTGGATGCATGCGGTTTTATGCATGTGGCTGAGAAGCGGCCGATCATGGTGCGCAATATCCGGAATATCTTTCAGCGCGCCAACCTGATGGAGCAGGAAGTTCGCACGCTGCATGGCATCGTTTCCTGCCTGACGCAGCCGAAAGATGATAATTCGACATAGATTAGGATGCGGACCCGAAACTTGGTTAAGGCACTGGGGCTACTGGCCCAACACGCCGTTTGACAACCCCGTGCGAAACCCTATACTCCCGCGCGATTCCGGGCATGTGGGCAAGCGTGCCCCGTCCAAAGTCGGGCTGACCGGGACAACAACAACACCGACAAATGAGCGGGATATAGAGAAATGTCAAAACGTCAGAGTTCTAAGTATAAGATCGACCGGCGCCTGGGGGTTAATCTCTGGGGACGTCCGAAAAGTTCCATCAACAATCGGGATTACCCTCCCGGCCAGCACGGGCAGCGCCGCCGCAAGCCGTCCGATTTTGGCACCCAGTTGATGGCGAAGCAAAAACTGAAGGGTTATTACGGCAATATTGGCGAGAAGAAGTTCCGCCGGTATTACGAAGAAGCCGTGCGCCGGCGTGGTGATACAGGCGAGAATCTGGTCGGCCTGTTGGAGCGACGCCTTGATGCGGTCGTCTACCGTTCTAAATTTGTTCCAACTGTCTTTTCCGCCCGCCAAATCGTCAATCACGGCCATATTCTCGTGAACGGCAAGCGGACCAATATCCCGTCCTATCAGGTGCAGGACGACGATGTTGTCGAAGTCAAAGCGAAAAGCCGGGAGCTGCCTTTGGTACTCGAGGCGATGGCTTCGGTGGAGCGCGAACTGCCGGATTACATCTCCGTCGATTACGGCAAGATGACTGCGACGTTCCTGCGCGGACCGGGCCTCGCGGACGTACCATATCCTGTTCAGATGGAACCAAACCTGGTGATTGAGTTCTACTCGCGTTAAGGATCTGCGAAGCGCGCGCCGGAAATTCGGCGCGGCCTAAAGAAAGCTGCTCAATCTTCTGGTTGGGCGGCTTTTTTATATTCGCTTCCTTGCGCGCTGGTTAGGCTTACCGTGTGTAAGGAGACAAGCGACATGCAGGCGCAAAATATCCTGATTACGGGAGCGAGCGGTCTTGTGGGGTTCCCCTTGAGCCGCCTGCTCGTAGCACGAGGCGACCGCGTCGTGGCGCTCGATCCGGCGCCGCTGCCGGAATCGATCGACGGTATTAATCATATTCAGCAAGGGTTCGGTGGATACGACTCGATATACGCTCTGCTTGAAACGCACGGGATCACCAAGATTGTTCATGCGGGCGGTATTTCCGGACCGATGCTGGCAAACGATGCGCCGCAGAGAATTACGGCAGCGAACCTCCGCTCGACGATCGATCTTGCTGAGGCCGCATACCGCACGAATATCTCCCGCTTTGTCTATTGCTCGTCAGGCTCCGCCTATGGCGAGACGCCAGTATCGCCTGTCCGGGAAGACACGGCATTTCGTCCGACCTCGCTTTATGGTGCGACCAAGGCGGCTTCCGATCTTATTCTCATGGCCTATCGCAACGATTACGGCGTCGATGCCATCGGCCTCCGCTATTCAACGGTTTACGGTCCTCGGCGTGCGACCGATTGCGCCATACGCACGATGATCGAGGATGCCATAGCGGGACGTCCGACGCGTTTGCATCAAGGCGCCGGCAGGCGATGGCCCTATGTTTACGTGGACGATGTGGTGACGGCGACGGTGGCCGCGCTCGACGCGCCACCCACCACGCAATACGCCTACAATGTTGCCGGTCCGGACTATCCTTCGATGGCGCAGATTGCCGAACTGGTCTGGTCCGAGTTCCGTAACGCAGACATCGAAATCAAGGGAAGTCCGGACGACCCGGTACGCGGCCAATTCGATCTCAGCGCAGCCGAACGCGATTTGAACTGGACGCCACGCTGGACGATC
Source organism: Alphaproteobacteria bacterium (assembly GCA_012103325.1). Taxonomy (GTDB): domain Bacteria; phylum Pseudomonadota; class Alphaproteobacteria; order UBA8366. The sequence goes on along the minus strand of WLWY01000003.1, from coordinate 884,443 downwards.
GAAGCGGGAGTGGCGTCGTATATCGATTGGCTTCGAGAGAATGCAGTAGAATCAGACGGTTAAACAGGCCGGGTGCCCCTCGTATTGATGCGATAGATCGTGCGGAATTGGTCAGCAGGCAGGATGTCGGTGGTCGCGTGATGCATTGTACAGCGGTTGTCCCATAGAAGCAGGTCGCCAACCTGCCATTTATGGGTGAAGCGGAACCGCCTATCCGTGCAATGTGCGTAGATTTCTGCCAGCAGTTCCTTGCTTTCTGCCAGGTTCATTCCCAGGATATGCTGAATACCGGAGGTGATGCCGGGAAAGGCGAAGATGGACTTTTCGCCGGTTTCCGGATGAGTTCGCACGACAGGATGCACCACCTCCGGCGTCGCCTCTTGTTCCACCTCGCTCAACAGCCGCCAGCGGCCTTCCGGGTGGTCCCGGTCCTTGGTATGGCGATAGTGGTGCAGCGCTTTCAACCCATCGAGCCGCCGCTTCATAGCCTCGGGAAACGCTTTATAAGCGGCTGCGAGGTCCGTGAACATGGTGTCGCCGCCGCCATTCGGAATTTCCAATGCATAGAGCATGGTGACGTTGGCCGGAATCTCCTTATAGGAATAGTCGGAATGCCAGTGTGAACCGGCATCGCGGATGCCCTTGGGTCGGCCCATCTCGACTCGGTTCGAAAGGACCGTGATGCCCGGAAATTCTTCGTGATGATACATCGCAACTGTATGCGGTTCGATAACGCCAAACCGTTCTCCGAAGTCATGGAACTGTTTGGCGGTTAGCTGTTGCCCGTGAAAGGCCAGTATCTTGTGCTCCAGGTAGGCTGCATGGATCGCGTCCCAGGCTGTATCCAGATTGCGTGCCACGTCGATATCGGTGACGTCGGCAACGAAGGAGCCGCCAATTCGAGTGGCGGTCAAAGGTACTGTTGCAGTTTCGCTCACGCTTTAATCCCGTACGGGGCCGCCCAGCCCAATCCGGCCCGGGTCTCGCCTTTCGGCCGGTATTCGCAGCCGATCCAGCCCTCGAAGCCCAGTTCGTCGATCACATCGAACAGATAGGGGTAGTTGACCTCGCCGATATCCGGCTCGCGGCGCTCGGGTACGCCGGCGATCTGGAAATGGGCAACACGATCAATATTGGCCCGGATCTTCATGGCGACGTCACCTTCGACGATCTGGCAATGATAGAGATCCATCTGCACCGCCGCGTTGCGCGCGCCGACAGCATCCAGCGTCGCGAGTGCATCTTCCTGCCGGTTCAAATAGAAACCCGGGATGTCGCGCAGATTGATCGGCTCCAGGAGAACCGTGATGCCGTGCGGCGCGCACCGTTCTGCTGCGTGCCGGATATTGCGGACATAAGTGCTCTGGCACGCCTCCTTGTTCGCATCGGCGGACGGTATGCCGGCCATGACATGCAGGCGCGGGCAGCCGATGATGCGCGCGTATTCGAGCGCCTTATCGATTAGGCCGTCGAATTCCGCTTCGCGCCCTGGGATCGCAGCAAGCCCTCGATCGCCGGTTTCCCAATTGCCGGGCGGCAGATTGAACAGCACGTTTTGTAAACCGTTGTCACGCAGCGCCGCAGCAATCGTTTCCGCCGGATGATCGTAAGGAAACAGATACTCGACCCCTTTGAAGCCCGCTTCCGCTGCTGCGGCAAAGCGCTCGAGGAAAGGGACTTCGGTGAACATCATGGACAGGTTGGCGGCGAGTTTGGGCATCCCTTAATCCTTCGAGAATGTGCGGTTCAGTTCTTCGATTTGTTCTTCTGTCAGCACTCGCGGATTATGGGCGTGGAGCAGAAGGTGAAGCTTAGCGGTTTCCTCCAGCTCCTCGGTCGCATAAACCGCTGCCTCGAGCGATTTCCCCGCGACGACGGGTCCATGGTTGGCAAGCAACACGGCGGTGTGCTTCCCGGCAAGTCCGCGGATCGCGTCGCCAAGCGCCGCGTCACCGGGACGGTAGTATGGAACAAGCGGCAATTTGCCAATCTTCATTACGTAGTAGGCGGTCAACGGCGGCAGAACGTTCGCGGGGTCTATATCCGGTAGGCACGACACGGCAACCGAATTGGTCGAATGAAGGTGAACGATAGCGCCCGCATTCGACCGTTCTTCGTACATTGCCCGGTGCAGAAAATGCTCTTTCGTCGGCGGATCGCCGGAAATGAGTTGTCCGCTTTCGTCCAGCTTGGAGATCCGCGTGGGATTGAGATTGCCCAGCGATGAGCCGGTCGGTGTCATGAGCCAGCCATCTTCTATCCGGACGCTGATATTGCCGGAACTGCCGCCGGTAAGACCGCGGTCAAACATGGATTTGCCGAACCGGGTAATCTCTTCGCGCAGATTGGATTCGCTCATGGCAATTGTCCAAAGGCTTTGGTGAAAAAGTCGGGCGCGCCAAAGTTTCCGGACTTCAGGGCAAGCAGCAATGGTGTTTCGCCGAGGCTCGCAGTCCAGGGCACGCCGGGGTCGATCTCTGGGCCGATCCGCAGACCGGTGATGCCGAGCCCGCCGACGACCGCTCCCGACGTTTCGCCGCCGGCGACGATTAGGCGACGCACGCCGCCGGCAACCAGCCCACGCGCAATCTCGGCCATTGCGTCTTCTACCAGCTTGCCGGCCAGCTCAGCGCCGAGCGCTTCCTGGGCTTTTTGGACCTCTTCAGGGTCGGCTGACGCGTAGATCAGCACAGGTCCCTTCGACAAGTGAGGCCGCGCCCAATCGAGCGCGCGTGCCGCGACGTCCGGATCTCCATTCAGTTCCATAGGGTCGAACTTCAATGCGGGATGGGCGCGAGACATGATAGCAATCTGCTCTCGCGTTGCGCGCGAACAGCTTCCCGCTAGAACCGCGGCGTGTCCCCGAATGTCAGGCAGAATATCTGCTGGCTCCGCTGAGTCGAGCAATCCCTGACGGCGAAAATTTTCCGGCAAGCCGATCGCCACACCGGACCCGCCAGTGACTAAATCCATGTCGGCACATGCCTCGCCAATTGTGACGAGATCGGCGTCGTCCAGCGCATCGACGACCGCGAAGCGCGTCCCGCTCTGACGCAGTTCCGAAAACGCTTCCATCGTCGCAAGCGCACCGCGCCGCACGGCGGCGTAGTCGACCAGCCCGACGCCACCTTTCGTCTGCCGTTCGAGCACACGCACCAGGTTTGCATCGGTCATCGGTGTTAGTGGATGGTCCTGCATGCCGCTTTCGTTCAGCAGCACATCACCGACGAAAAGATACCCTTTGCATATCGTACGTGCATTTCGGGGGAAGGCAGGACAGGCGATGGTGAAGTCGTCGCCCAGCGCTTCCAGTAGCGCTTCGCCGACCGGCCCGATATTGCCGTCATCCGTAGAGTCGAAGGTGGAGCAGTATTTGAAGAAAAACTGGCGACACCCCGCTTCGCGCAGCCAAGCTAGCGCAGCAAGCGACTCCGCGACCGCGTCACCCACTGGCGTGGTGCGTGATTTTAAGGCAATGACAACCGCATCCACGTCGGGCGCTGAATCGGAGGGAATGTCGATCATCTGAACCGTACGCATGCCTTCGCGGACTAGCGTGCCAGCGAGGTCCGTTGCACCGGTGAAGTCATCCGCGATACAGCCGAGCAGTACACCCATTCATTCGTTCCGTATATGAATTTGTAGCGTAGTCGTGGGCAGAATGCGCAACCTCTGCGCCGGATGCAAGAAAAGGGCATTTCTCCATCATGAGGCATAAGAAAAGGGCCGCACGGTGGCGGCCCTTTTGGATACGCATTCGAATGTCTGTCAGGCGGCGCTTTGCATCTCGATGCCGCTATTGGTCATCAACTCACCTAATTCGCCGGACTCATACATTTCACGCACGATATCGCAGCCGCCAACGAACTCTCCTTTGACGTAGAGCTGAGGAATAGTCGGCCAACTCGAGAATTCCTTGATGCCCTGTCGTAGGCTCGGGTCTTGCAGGACGTCGATACCTTTGAATTTCACGCCGAGCAGCGTCAGTGCCTGGACCAAAGCCGCGGAGAAGCCGCATTGCGGGAAAACCGGGCTGCCTTTCATGAACAGAACAACATCGTTGCTGTCCACATCTTCCTTAATTCGTCCGAATACGGGATTGTCACTCATTGATACTTCCTTCCTTCTCGCTCCGTCTCAACGTCACTCACGCGGTTTCCGGTACCGACGTTTGCAACGCGAGGGCATGTAGTTCATTGCCCATACGGCCTTGCAGGGCTTTATAGACCATTTGGTGTTGTTGAACGCGTGTTTTTCCTTCGAATTCAGCAGAACGGACATAAGCGGCATAATGGTCGCCATCACCGCGCAAATCCTCGATCTGGACCTCTGCGTCCGGGATCGCTTCCTTGATCATTTGCACGATATCCGACTGATTCATCGCCATATTCGCTCTCCTCTGCGTGCTCGCACCCTTATGGAGCCGCCATATATTCCGGCAACCATGCTTCATGCGCGCCGCGCAACTCGTTAACGGATATGGTGTGGATCCCGCCCACTGTCAACGATTCGCCGCCGGTTTGGCCGATAACCGATGCCTTTACACCACACATTTCTGCTGCTTCCAGCATCGCTGCCGGATCAGCCGTGGTCAATACGTAGCGCGCCTGATCTTCGCCGAATAGCCAGGCGTGGAGTGGGATTCCCGTCTCCGGTGCTTCTATTGCCGCGCCAATTCCGCTCGCCATCGCCATTTCGGCGATCGCGACGATTAGGCCGCCATCGGAGACGTCGTGGCATGATGAAGCCGCACCGCCAATAATTTGTTCGCGAACGAAAGACCCATTTGCCTTTTCAACGACCAAATCGACAGGCGGTGGTGCACCTTCTCGCCGTTCTTCGATCTCCTGGAGATAGGAAGAGGCGCCGAGCCAGCCCGCTGTGGTACCGATCAGCACGATTGCCTGATCCTGTTCGGCAAAGGCAACCCGCGCTGTCTGGGCTAAATCGTCTACGAGTCCCAACCCGCCGATCACGGGTGTCGGCAGAATCGCTTCGCCGCTGGTCTCGTTATAGAAGGAGACATTGCCGGAAACGACCGGGAAATCCAGTGCCGCCGCGGCCGCGCCTATACCGGAAACACAACCGACGAACTGACCCATAATCGGTGCGCGTTCGGGACTGCCGAAATTGAGATTGTTGGTAAGGGCGAGGGGCGTTGCGCCGACAGCGATCAGGTTCCGCCAGGCTTCCGCCACTGCCTGTTTGCCACCGGTTTCCGGCTCGGCATAGCAATAGCGTGGCGTGCAATCCGTGGTAATCGCCAGCCCCCGTTCGGAACCGTGAATGCGCACGATCGCCGCGTCGCCGCCAGGGCGCTGCGCGGTATCTGCCATCACCATGTGGTCGTACTGCTCCCAAATCCAGCGCCGCGAGCAATGGTTCGGGGATGCGAGCAGTTGCTTGAGGGCATCAAGCGGATTTTCCGGTTCGGCTGATTGGGAGGCCATAACGGGCGCGCGCGTCGGTGTCGGTTCCCAGGGACGGTCGTAAATCGGGGCGGCGTCGACGAGGGGTGCCACGGGAATGTCCGCGACCGTCTCGTTTTTCATTTTCAGCATGACGCGGCCGGAGTCGGTTACGCGCCCGATAACCGCGAAATCGAGTTCCCATTTCTCGAAGATCGCGCGCGCTTCTTCCTCCCGGCCTGGCTTCAATACCATGAGCATCCGCTCTTGGCTTTCCGACAACATGATCTCGTAAGGTGTCATGCCTTCTTCGCGGACGGGGGTCTTTTCCAGGTTCAGCTCGACACCGACACCGCCTTTGTCCGCCATTTCGACCGTTGAAGAGGTGAGACCAGCGGCACCCATATCTTGGATGGCAACGATGGCATCTGTCGCCATAAGCTCGAGGCAGGCTTCCAGCAGCAGTTTTTCCGTGAAAGGGTCGCCGACCTGTACGGTGGGACGCTTTTCCTCTGAATCGTCGTCGAATTCCGCGGAAGCCATGGTCGCGCCGTGGATTCCGTCACGGCCTGTCTTGGAGCCGACATACACGACCGGATTTCCGGGCCCTGCGGCGGCGGAATAGAAGATTTTGTCTGCCTTGGCGATCCCCACGGTCATCGCGTTGACGAGAATATTGCCGTTGTAGGCGGGGTCGAAATTGGCTTCGCCGCCTACTGTTGGCACGCCGATGCAGTTGCCATAGCCGCCAATACCCGCGACGACACCGGATACCAGATGCCGCGTCTTGGGGTGATCCGGGCTGCCGAACCGCAAGGCATTCATGTTAGCCACAGGACGCGCACCCATCGTGAAAACATCCCGCATAATGCCCCCGACACCTGTGGCCGCGCCCTGATAGGGTTCGATGAAACTGGGGTGGTTATGGCTTTCGATCTTGAAGACCGCGGCCAACCCATCGCCGATATCGACGACACCGGCATTCTCACCAGGCCCGCAAATGACCTGCGGTCCCTTGGTTGGTAGAGTTTTCAGCCATTTACGCGATGATTTATAGGAACAATGTTCCGACCACATAACAGAAAAGATGCCAAGTTCGGTAATCGTCGGCGCGCGCCCCATGATGGAGAGCATGGTGTCGTATTCGGAAGCGCTGAGCCCGTGCTCCGCGGCGGTGGCCTGATTGACCTCCGTCATTGTGCGAGCGCCTCTACCAGCCCCGTGAACATGCCAGCCCCGTCCGTGCCACCATGCGCGGGGTCGACGACCCGCTCGGGATGCGGCATGAGACCCAATACCGTGCAGTTTTCGTTGAAGATTCCTGCAATATTGCGGGCCGATCCGTTGGGATTGCCTGCATCGCAGACAGCGCCGTCTGGCGTGGTATAGCGAAAGGCAATTCGACCGTTCGATTCGAGCGCGTCGAGCGTTTCGTCGTCCGCAAAATAATTGCCTTCATTGTGCGCGACGGGAATACGCAGCACCTGGCCTTCGGCATAGCCGGCAGTGAAGGCGGTTCGGTTATCGGCAACCGAAACATAGACGTCGCGGCAAATGAATTTGAGCCCCGCATTGCGCATCAAAATGCCCGGCAGCAGGCCAATTTCGGTTAGAATCTGGAACCCGTTACAGATGCCGAGGACTGGGACGCCTGCCCGAGCCTGCGCCTCCACGTCTCGCATGACCGGGGAGCGTGCGGCAATGGCGCCGCCGCGAAGGTAGTCGCCATAGGAAAATCCGCCGGGTAGGACGATGAAATCGACGGCGGGTAGGCTAGTCTCCCGATGCCATACCATGGCCGGTGCCGTACCGCTCGCGCGTTCCAGGGCGACCGCAATGTCCCTGTCGCAGTTGGAACCGGGGAAAACGATGACGGCCGATTTCATTCTTCGATATCGATGGTGAAGTTTTCGATGACCGTATTGGCGAGAAGACGCTGGCACATCTGCTCCACCAGTTCTTCCGCAGCCTCGCGGTTGGCGGCATCGATTTCCAGCTCGATGATCTTTCCCTGCCGCACTTCCCCGACGCCCTTGAACCCAAGCGATCCTAGCGCATGCCCAATCGCCTTGCCCTGTGGGTCGAGGACCCCGTTTTTCAGCATTACATGGACTCTAGCCTTCACGGGATCTCCCTTTTTTCCGGTTGGTCATTGCACCGTTTTCGATTCTGCGACATCGCCGGGGCCGCTTGTCGGCAGGACACCCAGCCGGCGGGCCACTTCCTGGTAGGCTTCGGCAACGTTGCCAAGATCCTGGCGGAACCGATCTTTATCAAGCTTCTTGCGGGTTTCAACATCCCACAGCCTGCAGGTGTCCGGGCTGATTTCGTCGGCGACGACGATACGCATGTCGCCATTTTCATCATAATTCCGTCCGAACTCGAGTTTGAAATCAACGAGCTTTAAGCCCGCGCCGAAGAACAAGCCGGCGAGATAGTCATTGATTCGCAATGCCAGCGCCAGCATGTCATCGATATCCTGCGGTGCTGCCCAGCCAAAGGCGGTAATATGCTCCTCTGAAACGATGGGATCTCCGAATTCGTCGCTTTTCCAGTAATACTCGACAATTGAGCGGGGCAGGGGCGTACCTTCATCGATCCCAAACCGCGTCGCCATCGATCCCGCTACGGTGTTTCGAATAACGAGCTGAATGGGGATAATTTCAACTTCTCGAACGAGTTGTTCACGCATATTAAGACGACGAATGAGGTGCGTAGGTACGCCGATATCGTGCAGGCGGAGCATCAAATATTCGGAAATCCGGTTGTTGAGCACACCTTTTCCGGTAATTACACCTTGTTTTTTATTGTTATGGGCAGTGACGTCGTCCCGAAAATGCTGAACGATCGTGCCGGGTTCGGGGCCTTCGAAGAGATCCTTCGACTTGCCTTCGTATATGCGTCTGCGCTTTGCCATAAGAAATCCATTTCGGCGGCGGTTTGGGGCAACCGCGAAGCCGCCTCTCGCGGCGCCTCATATAGCAACTGCACTGCGCCGGTACAACGCGCGTTCTGAATGAATGATGCCTAATTCCGGTCGTTGCGGGAACCCTGCGTTAGTTGCTCCGTTTTCACCTGAGCTTCGATGCGGATTTCTTCGACCAGGGTCGCCGCGGACGGCGATAGCGTTTCATTTGGCCGGGTCATCGCCACAAGGCGGCGACTCGCGCTAGGAACAGCGAGTGGTATAGCGCGCAAGCCGGATGAGTCCTCGGTCATGGCAAGTGCAGGTAATAGCGTAATACCGAAGCCCCCGGAAACAAATGCAAAAAGAGAGGAGACATTGTGGACCATCAAGGGTGCTTCGCGCACGAGTTTGTCCAGTTCGGGCGCGTCAATGTTTGCGCATAAGCCATTGGCGATGAATTCGGATGGATCGATATCACGCCAAGTCACCGGGCGGTCGAGTTGCGCGACCGGGTGATCCTCCCGACAGATAAGCACAAAAGGGTCCTCGAGCAGCAAATCTTCCGCCAAACCGGCCGATAGATCCGACGGACTGCCAATGCCGACATCGACAGCCTTCTGCTCAAGTGCCTGCACAACGGCTGTGGAATCGATGTCCCGGAGGTTGACCCGAATTCTCGGCCTATGCAAACGTAGCCGTGCCACAGCGGGCGGAAGCAGCCGGGTCGCAGCGGAAGGTACGGCGGCGATGCGTACTTCACCTTCCTCGCCACGGGCGAAGCGCTGTATAGCCGTGGTGGCTGTATCGTGCTCGGCCACTGCCCGACGCGCGTGCTGAAGCGCAAAAGCTCCAAGCGGCGTTAGCGCGACTTTCCGTTCCCCTTCGAACAACGTGCCCCCTAGCTCATCTTCGATCTGTTTCAGGGTCATCGAAATGGCGGAGGGCGTGCGGCCCAACCGCTCTGCGGCCTCTGTCAAGGCTCGCGTTTCAGCCACGGTCACGAATACGCGCAAATGTTCGAGTTTTATCATGCTTCAGTTTATCTGAAATTTTTTAAAGAAAATCAAGATTGACTGAAGTTTCGGTTGCCAGGACAGTTGCCGGGAGATTTGAGGCGCCCGTTTCGACATTGGAGTGCGCAGGATGGCCCGGTCCCATCGAATCGACTGTTTGCAGTTCGCCAACTGGTCCGAAGAGATTTTCCAACAGATGCGCAGCGGCAATGTCGATGCGGTGCACGCTACCATCGCCTATCACGGCAATTTCCGTGAAACCGTTCTTGCGATTGAGCAATGGAACAGTTGGTTCGAACGGTTTCCCGACTTGATCTTTGCAGGGCGAACCGGAGATGATGTGCGCCGCGCCCGAGAGAACGGACGGACGGCAATCTTCTTCGGATTTCAGAATCCCTCGCCGATCGAGGATGATATCGGCCTGGTCGAGATATGCCACACCCTCGGCGTCCGCTTTATGCAGCTCAGCTACAATAATCAATCGCTATTGGCGACGGGTTGTTACGAGGCACAAGATCCGGGCGTTACCCGCATGGGCCGGCAGGTAATCGTGGAGATGAACCGGGTCGGCATGGTTGTCGATATGAGCCATTCCGCCGAACGTTCGACGCTTGAAGCGATAGAATTTTCGACGCGTCCGATCGCTATTACGCATGCAAACCCGGCAGCCTGGCACCCGGCGTTGCGAAACAAATCGGATGATGTGCTGCGTGCTCTGAGCCAAGCGGGCGGCATGCTGGGCTTCTCATTCTATCCGCATCATTTGAAGGACAAATCCGACTGCACGCTATCGAACTTTTGCGAAATGGTCGCGCGTACGGCGGATTTGATGGGACCGGAGTCGATTGGGATCGGCTCGGATCTCTGTCAGAATCAACCCAACAGCATCGTCGAATGGATGCGCGTTGGCCGCTGGACGAAACAGATCGACTACGGCGAAGGATCGCGCGATGACGCCGGATTTCCGCCCATGCCGTCGTGGTTCAACGACAACCGAGATTTCGACACTGTCGAAGACGGTCTGCGCGCCGTTGGCCTAAGCGATAAAGAGGTCGCGGGAGTAATGGGCGAGAATTGGTTGCGTTTTTACGACAAAAATTTCGGTCCCGCCGCCGATTGAACTGGGGCGGCCGGTAGCGGGAGCCGGCCATTCGAAAGAGCCCGCAACATAATGACTTCGGGAGGGAAGCGATGAGCAATTCCAGTATCGAAAGTCCACATGGATTTGATCACATCAACAAACCGTTGTTCCTGATTACGGGCGGTTTTATTGCATTGTTTTGCGTGACCGCCCTGGTCGATCTCGAATGGCTCTCAGGCATGGTGGATATCGGGTTCGCTTGGTCTGCGAAATGGTTCGGCCTTTACTGGCAAATTCTCCTGCTTGCGACATTCCTGATCGGCATCGCGCTCTGTTTGTTGCCGGGCGGCAAAGCGAAGCTGGGCGGCCTCGATACGCCTGAGTTCACCGTTTTCCAATGGGGCTCGATGATTATGTGCACACTGCTCGCCGGCGGCGGCGTATTTTGGGCGGCTGGCGAACCGATGGCGCATTTCCTCTCTTCCCCACCGGTGTTTGGTGCTGCGGCCAAGTCCGCTGCCGCCGCTGCGCCGGCATTGGCACAGTCCTATCTGCATTGGGGATTTCTTGCCTGGGCGATTCTCGGAGCTCTGACGACCGTTATGCTGATGCATTACCACTACGAGAAAGGGTTGCCGCTCGCGCCGCGGACTCTGCTCTATCCTGTTTTTGGTGATAAAGCGATTAATGGCCCGATCGGACTGATAGCCGATGCCAGTTGTATTCTTGCCGTCGTTGCCGGAACGGTCGGTCCGATCGGTTTCCTGGGATTGCAGGTCGCGTACGGGCTCGAGGCACTGTTCGATGTTCCGAACAGCTTTCTGACCCAAGCGTTGGTCATCGCAGGCCTCGTTGCGGTCTATACCGTTTCGGCCGTAACCGGGATCAATAAGGGCATTCAAATTCTGAGCCGGATCAATATCGTGCTGGGATTCGCGCTGTTGCTGTTCATGCTTATTGTCGGCCCGACTGCCTTTATCTTCTCGGGCTTCTTCGAGGGCATGGCCGTTTATTTCGCTAACTTCTTTCAAATGGCGCTTTATCGTGGCGAGGCGAATTTCTTCAGCGACCCTGGCTGGCTGGGGTGGTGGACCGTATTCTTCTGGGCATGGTTCCTCGGTTACGGACCGCTTATGGCAATGTTTATTGCGCGGGTTAGCCGTGGCCGGTCGATCCGCGCGATCATTATCATGCTGTCGATCGTGGCACCGATTGTGACAAATTTCTGGTTCACCATCGTCGGTGGCACAGGTATTGCCTTCGAACTGTCGGAGCCCAACTCGGTATCCGCCGCCTTCGAAGGCTTCAATTTGCCGGCGGCCTTGCTCGCGATCACCCAGAACCTGCCCCTCGGTTTTCTCGTGTCACTGCTGTTCTTGATTTTGACGACGATCTTCGTGGCGACGACGGGCGACTCGATGACCTATGTGATCTCGGTCGCAATGTCGCGCGAAGACCGCTCTTCGACGGCCGTGCGAGTCTTCTGGGGATTAGCGATGGGCGTAATGGCCTTGATCTTGGTCTCGACCGGTGCCGGGGGGGTCGGTAAGCTGCAAAGCTTCATCGTGGTTACTGCGGTACCGGTGTCGTTGGTGTTGCTGCCGTCTCTTTGGGACGCGGTGCGCATTACGCTGGAGAAGGGCAGGGCATCGGCTTAGGCGACCAGAATGGTCGGTGCATGCCGGCCATTCTCGTTTGGTGAGGAAGCAGCTCATGGAACAGATGCGTTCGGCGAACACGGCATCGCTTCTACGGTCGCCCGAGACCGTTATGCGGCTTGCTCGCCTGGGGTCGTTCCATCAGTGCCGGCTTTCGTTCATGCGCATCTTGTTGCGCCGGTTGAAGCGTGAGCGCTGGCTCTTCGAGCGTCCGGTCTTCGAGATCGACGAACGGGGCGTTGGCCCTGCCGTCTACACCGCCGAGGGGCCGGAGCGGACATACAGCCTGATCTGTTTCGGCCATGACCTACCACCGGACCAGCGGTCCGACCGTGTTATCGCGCACGCCTGGGACTCGACATTTACCCTGTTCGACGGCGTGCCGACCGCTGCCGATATTGAGCGGTTGTCCCAGAACGTTCCCAAACAGGAGGCAGGGCGGGTCAGTCAGAGTGAAATTACACTGTCGCGTGCCAATCGGTCGGTTCGACTCTTCGAGCATGTCGTCGATCGCCTCGCCAATGGACGGCAGCCGGACACCGAACAGATCGAAGCCGTTGGGTATATGATGCGCACGACGGCGGTGTATGGGTCGGGCAAATTCGGTGCCGTCGACCGGGAGGAAATCGCGGACCGGCCAGAATTCACGGCGCCATTTCAGCCGGAAATGCTGACGGTGTATTTGATCCGCGCGTATACGCTTGATCTCGTCGAGCAAATGGCCCGTATCCGAGCACCGGAAACCGCGGTTCGCATTGCCCCGTCGCTGCGCCGCCGTTTCGGTGTCGGCAATTCTACCGGGCTCGGTCTTGCGCCGTTCATCGTTAAACATCCGGCTCTGTTCAACAACTGGATTGCCGCGCGGGAAGAGGGATTAGCACGTGTTCGAGTGCTACCCCTCGCGACAGCCGGAAAAGCCGGTTCCTTCCGTGCGTGGGTGGCCCGGGCTCGAATTAATGCGGACACATGGCAATCCGTGCACGAGATCCAGAACGAAAAACTGGCAATGCTGAAAGCCGACCTGCTTCGACTCGAAACGCATATCGAGGTCGGCACCTTGGAAGGGGCGAGACCATGGGACCGGCTCTATCTATGGGGTGAGCAGAACTTGACCCTGGAGGGGCAAGAGCAACTCGTTTCGCTGATGCTCGAACCTTATGGCGATCTTATCGACGATTTGGCTGATCGTATGAGCGCCGACGAAGGTGCCGTATTTCGCATTGACGGCGCGATGTCGCTGGCTCGCCTGCAGGAAATCGTTGAGCATGTTTATGCGTTTGCCCTCAAACTGGACTGGGCCGCACCCGATAACAATGCCCGGGCCTGGTACGTGTCCGAGGAGAAATTGGAGCCTCGCCTGGGCGAGCGCTTCGAGGAATCGGTCGAGCCCTACGAGCAGCCTCTGTCGCCCGGTCGGGACGCGGCGCGGATGCACAAGGATATTGTCGTCTGGAAGGGGGAGGAAACCGTCGCCGCTTTCCTGTTGCACCACCCCGAGCACCGGCATGTTGCACGCCGGGCGCAAATTGCGGCACGGCTGCCTTATGCAGAGATCTGCGATAACACGATCTCGGCGGATATGCTGCCGATCGATTTGCTGCGCTGCAAACTGGCTTTTTTTGGCGCTACTCATTTCGATCCCCGTTCGGATCGCTGGGTCCGGATAAATATGTTTCAGAACGCACCATTTCCCGACGAACTGGCGGATGCGGAATTCGATGATTGGTCCTATCCACTCTCGCCGGAGATCGTTTGATGACGTTCACGTTAAATGAATTCGAGACGATGGGCATGAAGGCGGCACGCGGTGCCGGTCTGGATTGGGGTATCGCCGAGGAAGCAGGAAAGGCGGTGCGGTGGCTGGCCGAGCGTAATTTGCCCGGCGCAGAGCTGCTGGCCGAACTGCTGACCCGCAACGATGGCAAGTGTTATGATGATCTGGCGCCGGTTTCCATCGAGGGTATCTGGACCGCGAAGTCGGGTTGTCTCTGTCCCCTGATCGTCGGCGTTACTCTTGCGGATCGCGCGGAGACACTTGCGCCGTCACGTGGCTTAGAAATTGGAGAGGTCGCCTTTCCGCTTCTTATTGCTCCTTATGCGGCGATAAGCGCCAAAGTTCTGCGGGCACCGATCGAACTGCGCTGGTCCGGTGTAACGCTGACGGTCGCGTCAAGCGATGGATTTGCGATTGAAGGCAGCGATCGTGATGTTTTCGTTTCCACTGCCGGTAGCGCACAGTGCCGAGTGCTTGAAAACAGTAAAGTTGCGTCATCTGTCGTCGCGTCGGTGCGACGCGCCATCGATATGGATATCTGGAATCGTCTCAGCGCGTTTGCCCATCGTACCTATGCGCCAGCGACCAAAACGTCTCGAGAATTGGGGGCGGGGTCTGACTTGATCGACGACTAAAAGCACCTGGGCAGCGGCGAAAAACCGACAGTCTGGCGAAATTATCGATTGCCGTCACTTGGTCACAAGCGCGCCTTCCAACACGGCGCCTTTGAAATTTGTCCGGCTCCGGGTCGCGGAACGGAGATCGGCCTTGCTCAAGTTAGCGCCAGAAAAATTGGTGCCGGAAAGATCGGCAAATCGTAAATCACATGACGTAAGATTTGTTGCCATGTGTCGCTTGGTCTCGTCGCCCTTCTTCGAGCGGATCGGCATCGGCGACAGCTTTGCTTCAGTCAAACTCGCATACATCAAGCTTACGTCCGACAGGTTTGCGCCGCGCAGGTCCGACTTTGTCATGTCGGTGTTCTTGAGATCGGCGCCGGAAAGGTCGGCCAACGATAATTGCGCGCCGGCAAGTGAGACACCGCAAAGGTTGGCCCCCTTGAGGCTGATACCGGCGAGGTTCTTGTTGGAAAGATCGAGCCGGCGCAGATCGGCACCTTCGATGACAGCCGGCGCGCCCTGACCGCCCTGACTTTTGACCCAGAGCGCATGGTCGTTGATGGCGTCGTCGTGCCGTTTCGATTGCTTGGCATCCGGCTCCGGAATATCCCGATCACCCAGTTTAGCATTCGTGAACGAGGCGCCGTCGGCGAAAACATTGTCCAGGTTTGCCCCGGTCAGGTTGACACTTTCCATGACCGCACCCTTTAGGTTTGCGCCAGACAGGTCGCACCCTGTCAGTTCTGAACCGGAAAAATCGATCCCGCACAGGGTCGCGCCGCTGAGATTTGCGCCCTTTAAATTGGCGTTTCTCATGCGGACGCCTTCCAGCATGGCGCCTTGCAGTTCGGCGGCCACGGCGGAGCAGCGGTTCAAATTCGCTTTACGCAGATTTGCGCCGCGCAGATTCGCTTCATCGAGCGAACACATACTTAAATCGCTATTGACGATACCGTTCTCGGAGGCTCCTTCGACTAGCGCGCCTTCTCGCATGTCGGCACCTTCAAGGTTTGCCCGGGTTAGATCGCTTGCTTGCAGGCAAGAACCTCGCATGTCGGCGCTCGAGAGATTGGCATCGATTAGGGAGGCGGTCAGGAAATTTGCGCCGAAGAGATCGGCCTCGCTTAAATCCGCTTCTTGAAGATTGGCGCGGGTAAAGTTGGTGCCAGTCAGTTTTGCGCGTTGAAGCAGCACACGGCGTAATTGCGCGCTATGCAAATCCTCCAACGAAAGATCGGCGCGACGGCCGCTTCGTTTATTGAGAAGCCATAGAGCGTGCCGCTTGATGGCCTCGTTCAAGATCTCCGGCTGCATGAGATGCCACTTAGATTCTAAACCCGATGCTCGAGTATCAACTTTTAGTATTATTAAATTCCCTAATTTTCCATGAAAGCTGACCATAAAAGAGGTTTCGTTGTTAAAGAAATGTAAGGAATTCCATAACGTTGCGGAGCTTCTATTGTCGTAACCTCTGACGAATGGGAATATGCATCTTCCAAGGGGAGGAACCTCGAATGCCCATCGCGACCGTTCGCGCCGATCACTATAAAATCCCGCTCCCGGTGGTTCTTTCTGATTCGACCCATGGCGAGATTCCAGCCTTCGAACTGATCACCGTCCGAATCGCCGATAGTGATGGTATGGAAGGCGTTGGCTACACCTACACTGTCGGGCGTGGTGGAGCGGCGATACAGGTACTGATTGCCCAAGATATGGCGCCCGACCTGATTGGTCTCGAGGCGGATAGGGTCGAGGCGCTGTGGAAGATGCTCTGGTGGCGCATCCACTATGTCGGGCGTGGCGGTTTGGCCGTGCATGCGCTTTCTGCCATCGATATTGCGCTCTGGGATTTGAAGGCGAAGCGCGCGGGCGAACCGCTCTGGCGGTTCCTCGGCGGTGCCGATCCCAAGGTGAAGGCCTATGCGGGTGGGATCGATCTCTTTTTCACGCTCGACGACCTATTGCGCCAGACTGACACGAACCTGGAGAAAGGGTTTCGCGCGATCAAGATGAAGGTGGGGCGCGAGGATACGCATGAGGACATCGCCCGAGTGGCGGCGATGCGCAAACATCTTGGCGACGGTTTCCCCCTTATGGTCGATGCCAATATGGGATGGAGTACCGATCAGGCGATACGCGCGGCGCGCGCTTTGCGGGAATTCGACCTCGTTTGGCTTGAGGAACCAACTATTCCGGACGATTTCGCAGGCTATGCCCGTATTCTGTCCGAAGGCGGCGTGCCGATTGCCGCGGGGGAGAATCTGCACTCTATCCATGAGTTCGAACATCTGATTGCCGCAAACGGCGTCAGCTATCCGGAACCGGATGTTTCAAACTGCGGCGGCATAACGGTATGGATGAAAATCGCAGCGTTGGCCGAAGCGCGAAACCTGCCGGTCACGTCGCACGGCGTGCATGAGTTACATGTTCATTTGCTAGGCGCGGTGCCGAATGCCTCTTATCTGGAAGCGCACGGCTTCGGCCTCGACAAATACATCGCCGAACCGTTGCAGGTCGTTGACGGGTTCGCTAGCGCGCCGGATCGGCATGGTCATGGCGTCGTATTCGATTGGCAGGCATTGGAGGCGGTGCGGGGTTAGGCTCAGCCTTGCTGGTCGCTTCAGCTATCCAATACTGCTGTTATCGGTTCGCCAAGATCAATCGCGTTGTATTCCGTGATATCGGGCCTGCCCGCGGCGAACCGCCACTGTGCCGCAGCACCGGGCGCTGATTGCGGCAGCGCGATAAGGGAGCTGGATACGGTACCGTAGCCATAATCGCTCACGATGCACATCGGCTCGTCATAAGCCGCGCCGGTCCGGTCGGCCATTAGGCGTGTCCATTCAGACCAGTCGCTGGACTTAGGGTCAGGTGCGGCCGCGGCCTCGAACAGGGGAAGATAGGCGGCCACGCGAGGCTTGGTTGGGTCGTTGCGGTCCTGGGAGGTGAAAATCGAGATACCCTCGGGAATGGATTCCACAGTTATCCGTTTCGATCCGTCACGGGCAGCAAGCCAATAGGCGTCACGATTGTCGGTAATAACGAGGTTGAACGTTCTGTAGGCGTTGGGGTCGACATCCCCCAGCGCTTCCGCGGCATCCCGGGCGTCGGCGTGATCCAGCGCTTCCAGCACGAGTTCGCCTCGGCTTCGTTTGTCGGCCACGGGGCCGAGCGATCCCGTTCGGTTCAGTATCGCGGCGACGACGCCATGATCGTTAATGCCAAGCCAGCTTCCACCAGACAATTTATCTTTGCCCGCAATGACTTCCGGCCTGTCTTGCCAGTGCCGCGCGGGTGCGAGGGATGGCCGATTCAGCATCTCGTCGCGGTTCGCAGCGAGGATCAAGGGCCAGTCGTTGTCGGATCTTCGGAGGAGAACGAGGGTGCACATAAGCCGTGTCGATATCACGTTTATCCCGGCCGTGCCAATGCGCCGGCATGATTTTCCAATTTCGGCATTCAAGTATGCCGTCCGATTGACTATATAGAGTTCAAGACCGTCGCGTGGGAGCGCGCCGGTAGCGTGGCGAGAGGGAAACGAATTTATGTCGCAGTTCAACGATCGGGAAAAAGCGTTTGAAAACAAATTCAAACGCGAGAAAGAGCTGGAATGCAAGATCACTGCGCGGCGCAACAAGCTGTTGGGCCTGTGGGCGGCCGAGCAGCTTTCGCTCGATGCGGATGTGGCCGAGGCCTATGCCAAGGAAGTCGTTGTATCCGATTTCGATGAACCGGGTGACGACGATGTTTTGCGCAAGGTACTGGGCGATCTGGAAGGGAAGGGCCTGCAGACGTCGGAACATCTGGTGCGCAAGGAGATGGACCGCCTGATGTCCGTCGCCCGCGACCAAGTTATGGCGGAAAACTAACCCAACTTCCTAATCACGGATCCAGCCGGGTCCCCAAAGGTTTAGGCTGCGTTCTTCGAGCGGCCAGACACGTGCGGCCATTTCACGTGGCATGACTTCCAGTTCGGCGGAAATCTCGACCTGATTGCCGTGCGGGTCCTTGATCATGAAAAACAGGTTGTTGCCGGGCCCATGGCGGCCGGGACCCCACCATAGCTTGATATGCAGGGACGACATGTGGTCGGCCCAGTCTCGGATGTCGTTCCAGCTATCGACTTCGTAGGCATGATGGTCGCTGCGGACTTCCGAGGCGCCGAATACCGCGAAACTGTGATGTTCGGGATCGGAGCGGTAAAAGGCGACCTGCCGCGTCGCCGGATCATTAACATCGGCACTACAGTAGTCTGACGCGACATAGCCCAGCACGTCTTCGTAGAACTTGATCATCGGCTGAAGGTTGCTTGTTGCGACGACCACATGCTGCAGCCGTCCGGATAGCCGTACCGCAGATGGCGTATTAACGGCCTTCTGCGAGGGTAGATCGGTGCGCGGCACCCCGAAGACGTTCAGCCAGCCGTCGGGGTCGCGCACCGCCACGGCGTCCGGTTCGAAGATCGTGGATGGAGAGGGTTCGCTGTTCAGCCCCTGTCCCTGCAAGAAATCGCGTATGTCCTCGAGCTGCCGCCGATTTTGGACCCGAAACCCATGATAAGGGCGCTCGCCGGGGGAACCGCCGCCCACGATCAGCCGCCGGCCGGGGCCTTGCAGCAGGAATGTTTCATCCGGCAGCGATGTCTGGTGATATCCGAAAGCGGTGGCGTAATAGTCTGCCAGCATTGCCGGATCATCCGAATTTAGACGCAAATGGTCGAGTTGCGAGGGCCAGATTGGGGAATCAACGGTCATAACAAGCGCTTCCGGATCGAATTACGTTGTGGCTATTCTAAGCCGATCTACTGTAGGAACAACAGTATCGAGTAAGCGGTAAAAACTCGTCTATTCGGCTGCTTTCGGCAGAAGGTGTGGCAGCACCTCTTCGCGAAACAATTCGATCGACCGCATTGCGGTTTCATGTGAAAGATCACCCCATTGAAACGAGCAAACGAAGTAGTTTGCGCCGGTTTCCTGATATTCCGCCATATAGCGTTTTACCGCATCCGGTGAACCCGCCAGCGCGACACCACCAAGCCGCGTCGGATCCGTTCGGTTTGCCTGCGTGTCGAACCGCTCCAGCTCGGCTTCTATATCTTTCCGGGTTTCCCGCGCGGGCAGATGCGCGGGCCTGGCGCCGGTGAATCCCGAGGAGCCGTCGGATGCGGACTAAAACTGTGTGAGGCCCCGTTTCTCCGCCTCGAGCCGGCGCGGTGCGGCAAGATTCCAGCGGTATTTTTCCCACGCGGGCTTGGCGATCTCAATGGCTTTCGCGTCCGTATCCGCCACGACCATATGGACGACGAGGCCGATCTTCGGCTCCTGGCCTTGCGGCGTGAGCGCGCCTTCGCCATGGGTTGCGGCCCAAACGTCTTTGTAGCGAACAACCTCTCCGCGCAGACTGTCGAGTGTACCGACGATAACGGTATTCATGCCCTCCAGCGCCGCTGTCTCCGCATTTCGCATGTACCAGAGCGGCGGGTAGGGCCGTTGGATCGGCTGTAGCCGCATCGGCAGCGCGTCGAAACTGTGGAACCGGCCTTCATAGGTCAGTGCTTCCGTATTCAACCCCGCACGGATGATGTCCAGGGTTTCCTGGTAGCGCTCGAAATTGGTGTCCGTATCGGCCTCTTGACCCCAGAAATAGGCTTCCATGACGCCGCCTCTACCAACGCCGATCTCCATCCGCCCGCCGCTGAGATGATCCAACATGCTGATTTCTTCGATCAAACGCAGCGGATGGTGCAGTGGCAGTACATAGACGCAAGGGCCGAAGCGCAATTGTGAGGTGCGCTGGGATACCGCGGCGAGGAAGACGTTCTGGGACGGCGCCAGGCTGTGCACTGCCGGGGTGTGGTGCTCGGCGAGGTGATAGGCATAGAAACCCGCTTTATCCAGCGCTTCGATTTGCTCGAGCCTAAGATCGTAGATTTTCTTGAGCGGCATCCCTTCCACCGGCTCTATGTGGTCGAACACACCGAATTGTAGGGTCAAGGGATCCTCCCGCGTCGCGCAAACGGTGATTTCGGTGCATATCCTGCCAGTTTCGACGCGAATATCAAATTTTGGCGATTGAACCGGATGCGCACTAGCGTGTTAACCGAGCACGAGAGGTAGAGGTAATCTACGCTGAGACACCATAATATTCAGCTTAAATTAGATAATTAAAAAATAAACATTACCTAAAGACGAGTTATCTTATTGAGTTGGGTGATATTTCTCTTTTCGTCCCCCATTTGGAGGGCGTAGTAGCGCTACGTATTCCATATTATAGATCGTAATGTAATAGAAATTAGTTCGTTAATATAGAATAAAAGATAAATATAATGTTAAGAATTATTTAAGGAAGACAGAATTTTTATTCTAATACAAGGTGCGTCATACTCGAAATACCTAATTACTGAAGTTGAAAGTACATTATGAGAGGCAATATGGCTCAAGCTGCGCTTAGACTGCCTAAGGAGACCCGACCGACCGAACTGGAAGATCAAGAGCAGATGGAAGCGGATATGGACTCGTTGCATATCCTGCCCCTTAACATCATTCCGTTGAAGACCCCCAGTTTACGCCGAGCAAAACTGATTAAGAACGTACGGCTCGAAAGCGTTATTGAACTGTTCAACGATACGGGCGGCGGCAGCGGTCAAATCGAGACAGAAGTGCTTGCCGATATGTTCGACTGGCCGAAAAACGGGAAACATCCCGACGAGCGGATAATTTCCGCATTGACCGAATTGCATAGTTTCGACGTTTATTCGCTTCGTATTCAGCTTCGCAAACTGGGTATCAGGGTCGAGCAGTTCAACCAGCGCCTCCGACTCTCGGAAAAGAAACGCGCAGAGCTGATGCAGTACATGAATGTCTTCACCCTGCCGCTGCTTCAGCAGGTCTACAACACGACCGATTCCACGGTCGACAATATGGAAGAATTGGTTAAGAAGTTTACGGCTCCGGACAGGCAGGAGGCCCTGAAAAATCTTAAGCTTATCGCAGACAAGCTGCATATCCGTGTTCAAGAAGTGCCCAATTTTCTTGAAGAATATGCGGATATATATCTGTCCATATCCTACGGCAAAGACACCCTGAACTCCTTAATTCCAAAAATCCTGTCGTTCGAAGAAGCGATGGAAGAGTTGAAGGAGAATTACGAGCTTCGAAACGATGTGCGGCTGATGCGGAGTATCGATTACATCAAGGACAGCATCACTGACGTGACGGCGTCTGTGGTAAGCCGTTTCGAAAGCTTCGATCGTTCATCGGAAACGATGTGGGACGATATCTCGGCCGAATCCTTCAACCAGGTCAAAAAGCTGACCCGAAAGCATCATATCTCGATCGGCGCCATCCTGTGCGGCCTTTCGGTCAAGATGAACGGCTGGGAGCATAGTTTGTCCAAGGGACGGGGCCTTGTGCGTCGCGCGGATTTTGTCCGATCCGACATGATGCAAGGAATGGAGAAAATCAGTCAGATAGAAGAAATTCTCAAGCGGCAGCAAGCGGTGCCGACGTGGGAATCCTTTACGATCGAAACCGGTAGAAAGTAGATGATGTGACGGCCTGCGCCGGTCGATTTGTCGCAAGGCTCCAGTCGCTATTGCCGCTCCATCCATGAACCCGCTATGGTCTCCTCCGTACGGGCGTGGCATGGAGAACCGGAAAATGAGCGTCGATACGCTGGCCGGCTATACCAATGGATTAGTAAATCTAGACAGTGGGTTGATCAGTCGGGATATTTTTACCCGCCAATCGATTTATGACGAGGAGTTGGAGCGTATATTTGCCCGCTCTTGGCTGTTCGTTGGCCATGAGAGCCAAATTCCGGAGCCCGGCGATTACATACTTGGGAAAATGGCTGAAGAGTCGGTCATTTTCAATCGAGACCGGCACGGCAAGCTGCACGTATTTCTGAATAACTGCCGACATCGCGGGATGCGGGTATGTCGTTACGATCGGGGCAATTCGACGAAATTCGCCTGCCCGTTTCACGCCTGGGTGTTCTCCGACGAAGGTAAGCTGGTTGGCGTACCGAAGCTGGACAGCGCCTATCATAACGAACTCGACCGTTCGAAATGGGGCCTGATCGAAGCCCGTGTTTATAGCTACTACGGTTATGTCTTCGCCTGTTGGGACGAAGAAACGCCGGACTTCGAGACATATTTGGGCGATCTGCGCTTTTATTTCGACGATTATTGCGAATTGCCGGACGGCACGCACGGGGAATGGGAAGCCTTCGGCGGCACCTTCAAGTGGCGCGTCCCCTGCAATTGGAAATTTGGGGCTGAGAACTTCGCCGGCGATTACTACCATAATCCCAGCCACGCATCGGTGGACTCGATCGTTCTTTCACCGGCGGGCGTCAAGGGGCGGCATACCTACGATACGATCACCCGCAAGCGCGAGCAGTATCTGCTCAATATCTGCGTGACACCGGAAGGGCATACATCGCGCGGCCAGCTCTTCAAGGACGATTACGAATACATGCCGACCTATCAGGAAATGACGGTTGTTGAGGATTATTTCAGGGACTGTTACGCCCAGCGCCAGGCACGTTTGGGCGAAAAGTCGCGCTGGTTCGGCCATGGCGGCACCATCTTTCCCAACGTGTCCTATTCGAATGGCGTACAGAGCATGGGGACCTGGCATCCCAGCGGCCCGCACGAAACCCAGGTCTGGCGTATCTTCCTGGCGCCGAAGAGCGCGCCGGACGAGGTCAAGGACGTATTGCGGCACTATGTGATCCGCTATCAGGGCCCGTCGGGGCTGACCGAGCAGGACGATATGGAGAACTGGGGTTCGGCCCACGAAGGCGCGCGCGGCACGATCGCGCGGCGTTACGCCTACAATTACGGCATGGGCATGGGCTACGAGCGTAAGGGCTGGCCGGTGGATTGGCTCGGCGGCGACGTCTATGCCACCGAGGATGTGTCGGAGCAGAACCAGCGGGCCTATTATGCCCGTTGGGCGGCGTTGATGGACCAGCCGCCTTCAGCACCCCAGCAGCGCGAAACGGCCGCGGCGGCGGAGTAAACCCAAATGGATGGAACGCCGGACAAGGTCCTGATCGACCGACTTCTTCTGCGCTACCGGGTGGAGCAGTTTTACATCCAAGAGGCGGAACTGCTGGACTCGCGGCAGTTCCATGCCTGGCTCGAACTGCTGGCTGACGACATCCGCTACTGGATGCCGCTGGCGCGCAATCAGGAATCGGGTAAATGGGACGGCGAATATACCCGTGAAGGCAAGGATCTGAATTGGTTCGATGAAGGCAAGTTCGAGCTGGAACAGCGCGTAAAGCAAATCATGACGGGCCTGCATTGGGCGGAGGAGCCGGTGTCCCGCACGTCGCACATGTATTCCAATTTGCAGGTCGAGGACCGGGAGGACGGGTCGCTCAACACGCGTTGCCGGTTCCTGGTCTATCGAAACCGGACCGAAACCGAGACCGACTTCTTCGTCGGCAAGCGTCACGATACGCTGCGCCGCGACGGGGACGGCTTTAAGGTCGCCGCGCGAGAGATCTTTCTCGATCAAAGCGTTCTTTTGGCGAAGAACCTGACGATCTTCTTCTGATATACCCACACCGCTGGCCACAGAGCGGCGGCAAAACGATAACAAAAGGGAGTAGGGCGTATGCAACGATCCAGGTTGCCGGCCGGTGGCGCGAACATTTTCCAGAGAATCCGGAGCAAACGGGCCGAAGCCGCGGCGCAGGGCATGGAATTGCTCGACATGTCGATCGGCGAACCCAAAGGGCCGGCCCTGATGAGCGCCCGCAAGGCGGCTCGGGATGCGGTGATGAGCGACCAGGAAAGCATGCACGCCTATCAATACAACGATAGCCCTGCGGTGCCCGACTTCGCGCGCCGCTTCGTCACGGCGCACCTAAACCGCGAGATGCCAGCGGAAGGCGTTGACTATCTCCCGATTCCGGGGATCAAGCCGATCATCGGCCTGCTGCCGCTTGCGTGCGGTTGTGCGCTACAGGACGTAACTGTCGCGACGATGACCAAGCCGGGTTACCCGATCCCGGAGGACTGGTGCGCATACCATGTCAACGCCACGCATTATCCGCTGCCGCTGAACTCGCAGAACCAGTTCCGCTTTTCCGTCGCCGATGTCGAGACGCCGACGCATCTGATCATGATGAATTATCCGCACAACCCGTCAGGCCAGATTGCAACGGCGGATTGGCTCAAGCTGCTGTGTCGGTACTGCAGCGACAACGAGATCCGACTGTTCAACGACGCGGCTTACTACTCGCTGAGTCATAGCGATGAGAGTACGACGCTTGCCGAAATTGCGATCGACTTCCCCGAGCTCTCCTGGGCGGAGGCCTATACCGCGGCCAAGCTGATCGGCAATGGCACCGGTTGGCATGTGGGGGCCTTGATCGGTTCGCCGGATTTCATCGGCGATATGAAGGAAGTGAAAGGCAAGACCGACGCCGGCATCGTTGCGCCGATGGCCGCTGGGGCCATCGCGTCGCTGGAAGAGGATCAGGCTGGCATCGAGCAATACCGCGAGATGTATCGTGTACGGCTCGAAACGCTGATCGGCGTGATGTCGGATTGCGGCATGCGCCTCGCCAGCCAACCCCAAGCCGGCTTCTACACATTGTGGGATGCCCCGACCCGAGCGTTCGGGCAGAAGATAGAAAGCGCCGAGGCCTTCAATTTCGCGATGATCGACAAGGCGGGCGTCGTCGGCGTGCACTTCCCCGGCTGCATCCGATACGCCGTGTGCGCCGATGTCGCCGCGATGGAAGAGGGCCTCCGCAAGGCGTTCAAGCGCGCCGACGTCGGATACGATTGAGCGGAGAACATACAATGTCCAAGCACATCATCGATATGACCGGCAAGACGGTACTCATCACAGGTGGCAGCCGGGGCATGGGCCGCGAGATGGCGCTTGGCTTTGCCGAAGCGGGTGCGGATGTCGCCATTACGAGCCGCAAGATCGAGTCCTGCCAAGAAGTTGCGGCGGAAATCGAGGCGCTTGGCCGCCGCGCCTTCGCTTATGCCTGTCATGTCGGCTACTGGGATCAGGTCAACGGCCTGATCGACGCCGTGTACGGTGAATTCGGCAAGCTCGACGTGCTGATCAATAATGCCGGCATGTCGCCCCTCTACGACCGCCCGGCGGACATTCCCGAAGCGCTCTACGACAAGGTGCTGGACGTGAACCTGAAGGGCCCGTTCCGGCTTTGTGCCGAGATCGGTCAGCGCATGGTCGATGCCGGCGGCGGTTCGATCATTAACGTGTCCAGCACGGGCGCGATCCGGCCAATGAAGAACATCATCACCTACGCCGCGGCCAAGGCGGGCCTCAACGCGATGACCGAGGCCTTTGCGAATGCCTATGGGCCGACGGTGCGTGTCAACGGCATTATGCCCGGCCCGTTCCTGACCGACATTTCCAAAGCCTGGGACATGGACGCTTTCCAGGTGCGCGCTAACGAACGCATCGCCTTAAAACGCGGTGGCGAAGCAGACGAAATCGTTGGGGCCGCACTCTATCTGGCGTCGGATCATGCGAGTTACACGACGGGCTCGATCATCAGGGTCGACGGCGGGTCGACCTAAGCTTCAGAGGGATCGACATACGCCGTCACCTCGACCTCGACGTGAATGGCGGGGTCGAAGAAGCCGCTGACGCCGACGAAGGACAGCGCCGGGCGGATGTCCTTGAAGATCTCCGCATGCGCCTTGGCGGCATCGGCCCATTGCGTCGTGTCGAGCATCATGATGTTGGTCTTGATGACATCGCCGAAGGACGCACCGGCCTGTTCCAGCGCCTCGCCGACGATTTCGAGACACAGCTGGGTCTGCCGATAGACATCGCCGTCATGCAGGATCGATCCGTCCGGCGCGGAGGGCGACGTCAAGCCGATCTCGATCATATTGCCGACCCGCACGGCCCGCGAATAGCCCGCCATGTCCTCCCATGGCCTACCGCTTGAGACGAGTTTCCGCATAACGTTTTCCTTCGAGGTTAGAGTCCCGCATCTTGCCAGTTATCCGACGGTGTCTCGGGATGCGATCGCAGGTCTGCCGCTTTGACCGCTTCAATGGCGCAGTATTCGTCCTTGTCCGAGGCATCACCACTGATCCCGATAGCACCGACGACTGCATCGTCGTCGCTGCAAACCAGAACTCCGCCCGGCACGGGAACGAAGCGGCCTTGGGAGGCGGATGATAACGCGGCCTGAAACGCGGGACGGTCTTTCAGGCGCTCCCGGATCGTGCGGCTGGAAATGCCCATGCCCAAGGCGCCCCAAGCCTTTCCGATTGCGATGTCGCCCCGCATGATTCCGGAGCCGTCTTCGCGCTTGAATGCCAGGAGGTTGCCACCCGCATCCAGTACCGCGACCGTCAACGGCAGCATCCCGTTCTCCCGTCCGATCCGCAGCGCGTGATCGACGATTGCCGATGCGGCAGCCAGAGGCAGGGGAACGGTGAGGTGTTTGACGTAGTAATCGGACATAGGGGCGCCTCCCTTCACGGCAACCGATTTGTCGCGCGTTTCATCCTGGGACGCAATCCGAAGCGTCGCAATTCCCGATGCGATCTTCTACACTGCGCCACACAATGCGGCATCCGCTCGGGGTGCGCTAACGGAGGGGAGCATATAATGAAATTCAAGACAAAAATTCTGGGCGCACTCGTTGCCGGGGCCTTAGCGCTGGGCGCTGCGGGGCAGGCGGCCGCCGCAAGCGTCGTCGATGACATCCTGAAACGCGGCAAGATCATCGTCGGCCTATCGACCTTCGTACCTTGGTCGATGCGTGACAAGAATGGCGAGATGATCGGGTTCGAGGTCGATGTCATCAATAAGCTGGGGAAGGATATGGGGGTCGAGGTCGAGCTCGTGCCGACCGCTTTCGACGGCATCATTCCAGCTCTTTTGGCTAAGAAATTCGATGTCATCATCACCGGCATGGTGATCAAGCCGAAACGGAACCTGACGGTCAATTTCTCGCGGCCCTATGCGTACCTGACCGTTGGCATGGCGGCGAACAAGAAGCTCGCCGACCGCGATGGTCTGAAAACGAAGGAAGACTGGAACAACCGCAAGGTCACGCTGACGATCAAGCGCGGCACGGCGCCCGGTGAAACTGCGCGGCGCAACTTCCCGAAGGCGCGGGTCCGTCAGTTCGACGACGATGCCCAGGCGCTGCAGGACGTGCTGAACGGCAACGCGCACGCGTTCCTGACCTCGGAGCCGAAACCGACACATTACGTCATCGACAATCCGGAAACGCTGTATCACCCGTTTGGCCGCGGGCCGTTCGATCCCTCCGCCTCGGCATTCGCGGTGCGTAAGGGCGATCATGACGCCTTGAACTTCTTCAACAACTGGATCCTCTACCACGAACTCAATGGCTGGCTGAAAGAAACCCACGACAAGTGGTTCAAGGGGCGTGACTGGAAATCCCGGCTCAAGTAGCGGGGTATAATGGAGGCCGTGGCATATCCCAGTCACGGCCTCTTGCATTTCAGATGATCACACTACGCCAATGACAGTCCATGAGGCCGACATGGCCGTGCCTCGGCCGCGCGCGCGCCGCGTTCGGTGGTGGAAGTCGAAGCCGTTTGACGTCGCGCAGTTCACCTTGCTGACGGGGCTCGTGGTCTGGCTTACCTGGCGCGGTGCGGCTGGCATGGAATATCGCTGGCAATGGCACCGGCTGCCGCAATATTTCTACGAGATCATCGATGGCGAGCTGCTCTGGGGACCGCTGGTCTACGGGCTGATGGTCACGATCGAGATTGCCGCCTGGGGCATGGTGCTGGCGCTTATCATTGGCTTGATAACGGCGATCCTGCGACTGTCGGATTCCTTTGCGGGCAGGATCGTTTCCACCGTGTATCTGGAAATCATCCGCAACACGCCGCTGCTGGTCCAGGTGTCGATCTTCTACTTCGTGCTGCAGCCGATCCTCGGCATCAACAATCCGATCTGGACGGGTATCCTGTGCCTGGCGTTTTTCGAAGGCACCTTCGCGTCGGAGATCATGCGCGCCGGTATCAATTCCGTACCGCGCGGTCAATGGGAAGCCGGTTCCACCATCGGCCTCAGCCGGACCAAGACTTATATCTACATCATATTGCCGCAGGCAATCCCGCTGATGCTGCCGCCGCTGACCGGCATCATGGTTAATCTGATCAAGCACAGTGCGATTCTCAGTTTCATCGCCGTCTTCGAACTAACGACAGAGGCGCGCAATCTGATCGGCGATACCTTCATGAGTTTCGAAGTCTGGTTCGTTGTCGGGCCGATGTATCTCATCCTGACAATCAGCCTGTCCACCTTGGTCGGATGGATGGAACGCCGGGTGAGGGCCCGGCAATGACAATACGCGGCCAAAAGCTGACGCTGATCGATTTTGTCATCTTCGCCTGTGTCGTGGCGGCGATTGGGTATGTCGCCTACCGGGTCGAAAACGTTTTGATCTACAAGTGGGATTGGTCGGCGATCCCCAGCTATTTGTTCCGCTGGGACGAGGCGACGGGCAGCTTGATCCCGAACCTTTTGATCAAGGGCCTCGTAACGACGATCCGAATTACGTTTTGGACGATGCTGGTCGCATCGATTATCGACGTCGTCCTCGGCATTGCCCGGACCAGTTCCCGGCTGTTCCCGCGTTTGGTGAGCTGGGCCTATGTCGAGTTCATTCGCAATATCCCACCGGTGCCGTTTCTATTCCTGTTCTATTTCTTCATCGCCAGCCAAGTCATGCCGCTGTTGGGTATCGATGATGCGATCCGCGATATGTCTCCTGGGACAAAGGTCGTTGCCGAGCTCCTGTTCGGTCCGGCGAACCTGATAAGCAACTTTGCGTCTGGCGTCGTTAGCCTTTCCATGATGGCGGCGGCCTACATTGCCGAGATTGTTCGGGCGGGCGTTCTGGCCGTACCGAAGGGGCAGCTGGAAGCGGGACACAGTATCGGACTGTCGCATCTCCAATCGATGCGCTACATCGTGCTGCCGCAAGCAGTCGCGCGGGTCGTACCGCCGCTGGCCGGGCAGTTCATCACTTTGATCAAGGACTCGTCGCTAGTCGCGCTGATTTCCATTCAGGAGCTGTCTTTTCTGGCTATGGAAATCGCGATCTCGGAACAGCGCTTCTTTGAAGTTTGGATCGTGACGGGCGCTATGTATTTCGTAGTGTGCTATTCCTGCGCTCTGGTGTTCGGCCGCCTGGAACGCCGGATCGGCGTGCACCGGCGGTGAGGAAGAGCGGGATATGACCGATAGCGAAACCATGATCGTCATGTCCGGCGTCAACAAATGGTATGACGATTTCCATGTTCTTAAGGATATCAACCTGTCGGTCCGGCAGGGCGAGCGGGTCGTCGTATGCGGCCCGTCCGGATCTGGAAAATCCACACTGATCCGCTGCATAAACCGGCTCGAGGAACATCAGGCGGGCAGCATCACTTTCAAAGGTATAGAGCTCGACGAAGATACAAAGAATATCGCCGAAATTCGCACCGAGATCGGCATGGTGTTCCAGCAGTTCAACCTGTTTCCGCATTTGAGCGTGCTGGATAACTGTACGCTTGGCCCCATCAAAGTACGCAACGCCAGTCGCGCCGACGCCGAAGCACTGGCGATGGAATACCTAGAACGGGTGCAGATTCCCGATCAGGCGGACAAATACCCGAGCCAGCTTTCCGGCGGTCAACAACAGCGCGCCGCGATCGCCCGTTCTTTGTGCATGAAGCCCGAGGTCATGCTGTTCGACGAACCGACCTCGTCTCTCGATCCGGAGATGATCAAGGAAGTGTTGGACGTTATGGTCGATCTCGCCGAATCCGGCATGACGATGATATGCGTGACGCACGAAATGGGTTTCGCGCGCACGGTGGCGGACACAATGATCTTTATGGACGAAGGCCGCATCGTGGAAGAGGGCCCACCGGAAGGATTCTTCAACGCCCCCAAAAGCGAACGGACGAAACTGTTCCTTAGCCAGATTTTGTCGCATTAGATTTTAAGAGGTCTCTGCCCGCACGCGTTCTCGGTGGAAGGTATAAAGGCCGCCAGCAACGATGATAAAGGCGCCGACTACCGTCGGTATATCGGGCAAATCGCCATAGAAGATGTAGCCAAAAATGACAGCCCATACGATCATCGTGTAGTTGAGCGGTTGCAGCACGCTGGCAGGCGCGAGCGCCAGTGCTTTGATCAGCAGGGCGTGGCCGGTTAGACCAATGACGCCGATGGTTAGCATGAGGGTGAGTCCCGTTGCATCCGGCGTCTTCCAAAAGAACGGCCCGACGAGTGTCATCGCCACCAATCCGACCAATCCCGTATAAAGCACAGTCGTGTCCGGGTGATCGTGGCGGGCGACGACGCGGGTCAGGACCTGATAGAGGGCGTAGAGTACAATGCCGGCCAAGGGGAGGAGCAGCAGCGGATTGAAATGCGCAAAGCCGGGCCGGATGATGATTAGAAGTCCAACAATCCCGACCCCGATTGCGCTCCAGCGGCGTATACCGACGGTTTCCTTGAGGATCGGTACCGAAAGCGCGGTCGTTACAAGCGGCCCGGCGCCGGCAATCGCCTGAATATCTGCCAGCGGCAGATGCCGAAATGCGACGATGAACATGAGTATTTCGACTGTCAGCAGCAAGCCACGGGCAATCTGTAGCCACGGCGCATTGGAATAAAGGGCGCGCTTACCGCGCCGGCGC
Source organism: Alphaproteobacteria bacterium (assembly GCA_012103325.1). Lineage (GTDB taxonomy): Bacteria > Pseudomonadota > Alphaproteobacteria > UBA8366. The sequence goes on along the minus strand of WLWY01000003.1, from coordinate 853,282 downwards.
AGCGTGACGCCCAAGCCGTAGAGTGAGAAAATCATGTAGCGGATCCAAAGGATTTGCGGTGCTGGATAGAGCGTCGCGACGTGCTTTGTCAGCGCGTCCATAACGGCGAAGGCCGTTGTCGTCGCCAACATAACGCTGACACCCAGCCGCGTTCCTTCCGCGTCGTCGCGGGCACCGATCCCTGGGGATGACATTTGCCTTGGGCGCTCTTAGTCGGGGAGCGGGATATCGCGCCGCAGGGTCGCGAATAGACGTTCGACCATCGGAATGAAAGTGTCGAGCGGTGCGTTTTCGAAATCGGGATTGATGGACGGCACGTCGTAGCGCGCGACCCAGTTCGCCGCGTACTCGAAATGCGGATGGCCGCGCCAGCGTTCGCGGACGTCCGGATCCACTGCTGGATGCGTTGCGCAATGAACGGCTTGAAAATACATGTGCCGCTCAAGCATCCAGACATTGCGGTCGGAAATATAGGATTTCAGGAAAGCGGCGGCGAATTCGCCATGGTTTTCATTGTTGGTGACGAAGCCAAGGTCATGAAAGAGTGCGACGACGATATCTTCGTCGTCGGCGCCGTCCTGTAGCGCCAGGGTCGCGGCCTGCAGGCAGTGTTCATAATTGTTGATTTGATAGCCGAACGTTGGTGCGGAAGCTTGCGCCGTAAGCATCTCCAACGCCTGTTTGGTGCGTTCCGCCGCGCCGTAAGGACCACGCTGAGAATCCAGCAAGATCCAATCTTGCGTCGAGAAATCGTCGAGGCTTACGGGCGATGCATAGGCCCAGTCGTCGCGCAGCAATGGGCTCTTTTCACCCGCGTTCCGGTGTTTAATCGGCATCTTCGGCCCGGTAGGCGAAGGAGCGTTGATAGATCCCGTGGATATATTCCGCACAGCCAACCGGCTCATGGGGCGTGGAGCCGCCCGGCTCGACAACAGGATCGATCACCGTATCCCAGTTCGGGTCGATGAAGACGGGAACCGAGAAGCGTTCCTTGCCTGAAGCGTTCACGACGCGGTGCGGGTTGGAGATAAAGCGGTCGTTGCTCCAGCGGTGCAGCAGGTCACCGACATTGACGACGAAGGTTCCTGGGATCGGAGGCGCGGTCAGCCATTCGCCATTTCTGTCCTTGACCTGGAGGCCGCCCCTGGCGTCCTGATGGAGGATCGTAATGCAGCCATAATCGGTGTGCGGAGAGACGCCATACTGATCTTCGCCCATTTCTTCGGGCTGCGGGGGATAGTAGACGATGGCCGCACGGGTCAGTGGTTTGTCGAAATAGCGGACGAAGTGATCGTGCGGCAGATCCAGACCGGCGGCAAAGGCACTCAGGAGACGAATGCCGAGGCCATTGACCGTTTCGATATACGCGTCCAGCGCCGGTTTTAGATCTGGTAAAAATGCGGGCCACCGGTTCGGCGCAAGAATGCGCTTGCTGTTCTCGATGTCTGGATCACCCGCCTGGACATCCCACCCCCAGATGAAGCTTTCCTTGTAATCCGGGTTGCGCGCGCCGGACATCGTTGCCTCGCCGATTGGCAGGAACCCGCGGTGATACTCGGCAACCCGCACCGTTTCTTTTTGCTCACGCGGTGCGTGAAAGAATTGGCTGCCTTGGTGAAGCGCGCTGTCTATCAACTCTTGCGGAACTTGATGGTTCTCGATGTAAAAGAACCCGATGCGCTGGACCGTTTCCAGAAGCTGGCGACCGACCTGCCGTTCGCCGGTTGCCCCATCGGATAAGGGTGCCATGTCAATAACGGGGATGGCATCTGCCGCAATCTCTTTTGCCTTGGCGTAAGCCACTTCAAGCTCCTTCAGCGTCGTCTTGATAATATCCGATAACGTCGCCTTCGGTGGTCACGCCAAGGCCGTTCAGTAAGCGGTTCGAATAATTGAAGTAGGCGCAGACCTGATTGACCTCGAGTATTTCACCATCGTCGCATCCTGCTTGATGCAGGATATCGATGTCGGATTTTACCATTTTTCCAATGTCGCGGGTCAGCTTTCCGGCATACCGTAACAGCGCCAATTCCTTGCCCTCGAATACGTCTTCCGGCCGGTCAGCCTTAAGCGCTTTGAAAATGCTGTCCGCCCGCGCATTGTCGGCGATCAGCCGCCGCGCGTTGGCGAAGTGATGGGTCAGGCTGTATTCGCAATCGTTGGCGATGCTCGTATAGGACGCGATGACCTCAAGGAACCAGAATGGCAGCACGTTGTCCGGATTGTGCAGGACACTGCGGTACAGGACGACGTGCCCTTCCATCGTATGCGGCCGCAAAGAATGCGCACGCATGACGTTGTCCACTGTCCCGTTCGACGTTTTAACAAGATCATAGACGCGCGCAAGCTCGCCGTCCGCGTCTTCGAGCGGGATCATCTTTATCCAGGCCGACATATCGTGCTCCTAAATTGGGTCGCGTTGCACATTACTTCGCCTGAGACATGCCGCGTGCAACGGCGGCAAGGGCCGCTGCACGGGAGGCCGGATCGCGTATCTTGCGTGCGGCGCGGATTGCCATTTGCGGTTTCCCCGACCGGGCCGCCGCTTCTGCCACATCCTTCAGAGCGCGATTGCGGGGCGTCTGACTAAGGCGCATGTCGTCAAGCGGCTCTACTTCCGGTATGCGCGCTGCGGCGTTGAAACCTTCTAGAATAGACTTGGTGGCGATTAGCGCCTCGACGATACGGGCGGCGGATCTTGGGTAGTCGGGCTCCTGACGTCGGTTCAATGTTATGCGCCGTGCCGTCGTTATCACGGCTACGGCTTTTTCCGGATCGTCGCTACGGGCATACGCTCGGGCAAGCAGTGTTAATAACCGGACCCGGTTAAGCGCACCAGGCAGCGTTGCGATCAGGCTGTTCGCGCGCTCGAACAATGCTTCCGCCGTTTTGGGATCTCCTACCTTGATCTGCGTATCAAGTACCTTCTCGAGTGCGGTTTCGACGCGCGCAGGCACTGGTATTTCGCGCATCGGTTCCAACGCCTTCGCAAGCAGGGCACTCGCCGCGACGGCATCGCCCTTTTTCTCTCCTTCCCACAGCGCGACATCGGCGAGAATTTGCGCGCGCAATCCGATGTAGGGAATGTAATCGGTGATGGTCAGCGCATCCTTGAAACGGCGATTTTCGATGAGGACTTTGCCTTTCTCGAACAGAGCGTTCGCTTGCGTCGCCCTGTCCTGAATCATACCCGCCGTTTTGAATGCATCGGCGAGCCGTCCAACGCGGCTTTGCTCAATAACCAGGTGCGTCAATAAATCATATCGGAGCTCTGGATTGTCGATTCCTACCGTAGATTCCACCGCCAGGGTAAACAGCGTTACGGCTGCGTCCATATTGCCTTTTTCGGCAATCGCACGGGCAACGGACCCAAGGGAGCGGACGCGCCGCTCCGGGTCTTGGATTGACCGTACCAGGACCATGGCGCGGCTTTGGTCGCCAGCCTGTGTTTCCGCTGCGGCCAATTCCGCAAGGGCTTCGTCGCGGCCCGAGAACTTACGGTTCTCGATCATCCGGCGGGCCTGTCCCAAAGTCACTGCGGCGTTCTTGTTGTCACCGATGCGGGTTTGCGCTTCGCCAATGAACAGAAGCAATCGCGCGGCCTCGGAATCGTTGCCTTTGATCGCCCTGGTATGTTTGTAGGCCTCCGCTAGGGCACGGCGCGCATTTTTACGCTTCGTTGCGTTTTTGACGAGCTTGCCGGACTCATCGACAGTGCCTGTCAGCCCGGCTTTGAGGAGGGACTGGATGCGAATAATACGGTCGGGAATCCGGTTGGTTGCCGCTATGACGCCGCTGATGTGGTCGAGTGCGGCATAGGTCCTCGCGATTTGGCTCAAGAGCGCTACCGCGTCTGCGCTGGACACCTTGGCTCCGAGCGCTTGGCGGGCCTCGTCCAGTGCCTTCAGGGCCGCCTTCCTGCGATCCTTGGCGGCGTTATACTCCGCAAGTTTTAACAGCGCCGTGGCGCGCCAGAAGCCGTCGGTAATCCGGCCAAGTTCTTCGAGCGCGTCCTTCAATTGCTCCCGCGTCAGTTCCGCCTCGACCAGCCCGGCGAGCGCTTCGCCCTGCTCGGCAGGCGTTTCGAGAGATAGCGCCGCCAGGCGGACCAGAATGAAGGGGTCCTTTTGCGCTTCTTTGGTGATTACATCGACCTGCGCCAGCGCCGGCGCGGCGGCACACAACAGCGCAAGGGCGACGAGCGCGCTACGCAGCGTCGAACACGCGTTTGAAAATCGTATCGACATGTTTGGTGTGGTATTCGATGTCGAACAAGTCGTCCAGCGTTTCGGCAGATAGATGACCGCTGATTTCGGCATCTGTCTTAAGCAGGTCGACGAAGTTTTTCCCATGCTGCCAGGAGTCCATCGCGTTTGTCTGCACGACACGATAGGCGTCTTCGCGGCTCATCCCGGCCTGCGTGAGCGCAAGCAGGACGCGCTGCGAGTTATGCAGTCCACCGAGCTGATCGAGATTGCGCTGCATCTGTTCGGGATAGACGACAAGCTTTTCCATCATGCCGGTCGCACGTCCGAGTGCGAAGTCCAGCGTGACGGTCGCGTCCGGGCCGATCATCCGTTCGACCGAGGAGTGGGAGATATCCCGCTCATGCCAGAGCGCGACATTTTCCATCGCCGGCGTTACAGCGCTGCGGACGATCCTGGCGAGGCCGGTCAGGTTTTCCGAAAGCACCGGATTGCGCTTGTGCGGCATCGCCGACGAGCCCTTCTGGCCCGGAGAGAAGTATTCCTCGGCCTCACGCAGTTCGGTGCGCTGCAGGTGGCGGATTTCCACGGAGAGGTTTTCCAGGGATGAGGCGATCACGCCCAGCACGGCGAAGAACATGGCATGCCGGTCGCGGGGAATGACCTGTGTCGAGACGGGTTCTGCCGTCAGGCCCATTTTATTTGCGACATGGGCTTCTACCGACGGATCGATATTGGCAAACGTTCCGACGGCGCCCGAAATCGCGCAAGTCGCAACCTCGGCGCGGGCGTCGATCAGCCGTTGCCGACCGCGTTTGAACGCCGCGTAATGTCCCGCGAGCTTGAGACCGAACGTCGTCGGCTCGGCATGGATGGCGTGACTGCGGCCGATCGTGACCGTGTATTTGTGCGCTTCGGCCTGTGTGCGTAGCGCGGCAAGCAGGGCGTCGAGATCGGCAATGAGAATATCGGCGGCCCGGCTGAGCTGGACCGCAAGGCAGGTATCGAGCACGTCCGAAGACGTCATGCCTTGGTGCAGGAAGCGCGCTTCGTCGCCGACATGTTCGGCAACATTGGTCAGGAAGGCGATGACATCGTGTTTGGTTTCCTGTTCGATCTCGTCGATCCGGTCGATTTCGAACGCGCCCCGCTCCCAGATCGCCTTGGCTGCCTCTTCAGGGACGACGCCGAGGGTCGCCATCGCATCGCAGGCATGGGCCTCGATCTCCAGCCAGATCTGAAACCGTGTTTCCGGTTCCCATATCGCCTTCATGTCAGGGCGGCTGTAGCGTGGGATCATACTCGATAGGCTCCGATACCTCTGAATGCGTGTACGGCTTGTCGAGGTTGCATCGGCGTATTATAGCATGATCGCAATACATCCTCGAAAGGCGCGGCTATGGCTACACTGAGCGACGAAGAACTGCAACAAGCGCGAATCGATCTCGCGGCTTCCTTCCGCTGGGCGGTCCGGCACGATTTCAACGTCGGGATTTGCAACCATTTCAGCCTGGCCGTCGGGGACGATCAGTTCCTGATCAACGCGCATGGCTTTCACTGGTCGGAAATCACCGCCTCCAGCATTATGCTGGCGGATTACGATGGCACGATTATCGAGGGCGACCGGGAGGTCGAGCCGACCGCGTTCTATATCCACAGCCGCATTCACAAGGCCTGCCCGCACGCCGTTTGCGTCATGCACACCCATATGCCCTACGCGACGGCCCTGACGATGGTCGAGGGCGGGCGGCTGGAGCCGGTGGAGCAGGGCGCCTTGCGGTTCGTCGACGATATCGCCTACGACGACGACTATGCCGGTCTCGCGCTGGATACGGGCGAGGGCGACCGAATTGCGGCTTCATTGGGCAACAAGAGCATTGTCTTCATGGGGGCGCATGGTGTCACCGTGACGGGTTCGACGGTCGCGCGGACCTATGACGCGCTGTATTACCTCGAGCGGGCCTGCCAGGTGCAGGTGATTGCGCGCTCGACGGGGCTGCCGTTGCGCAAGCTGCCGGATCAGGTGGTCGATCGGACCAAGCAGCAATTTGCACATTCCAACACCGATAGCGCGCCGCTGCACTTCGAAGCTTTGAAGCGGGTGCTCGATAAGGATGAGCCGGACTACAAGAATTAAAGACCGGTTATCTACCGGTATAATCATTGCGAATCGCCTATTATACATTATAACAGTGTGAAATGTGCGCCCTAGGAATAGAGCCGAGCCATAAGCGCAACACAGCCCGTCCGCGCGAAAGCATCGAGGTAACGAAATCATGCCTGTCCAATTTCCGCCGATGTGCTGGTTGGGGACCGCAATTGCGTTCCTTCTGATGGCTTCTATGAGCGTTTTTTCGATAGAGGTATCCGCCGAAGGGCGGGACAATCGGGTTTCGCGCGATGCAATCGATCGCGAAACAATGTGCGGGATTGCGCGGGGGCGGCGCTGCGATATCGACTTGGCCGTCGATCGCGGTCTTATCGAGACGGGCTTGACGCCACGGTTTCCTGCGGGATTCGATTGCCGCGATATCGACGAGGCGTGGGCGATTTCCTACACCCACAAGCGGGACCGGGAAGCCTACCACGGGGGTATCGACATGCCGGCCCCCTTTGGAACGCCGATTGTCGCGGTTGCGTCGGGCAGGGTCGTTGCGAAATCCATGGGAGAGCGCGGCCACCGCGGCATTGAAATTATCCTGCGCCATAGTCCCGAGGATACCGGTTTGCCAGTTTGGGTTTACACGCAATATGCCCATTTCGATGAAATGCCCAAGCAACAGGTCGGACAGCGTGTCCAACGGGGGGAGGTGCTTGGTCCGACCGGAAATTCCGGAAAAACAGGGTTGTCCGGCAAGGAGCGACGACCGGCAATCCATTTTGCGGCATGGTTCAGCCCCAGCCCTAAATTCTTTGCGGGGCGTCGGAAAGTTGTTCCGGTCGATGGCAAATGGTTGGACCCCCTAGCGCTTTACCGGAAGAAGCCGCCATTCGATTCGTATTCGTTGCGCGTGCTGTCGGAAGGCGAAAAGCAGGTATCAATCCCCATCATGTTGGAGGACGGCACGGTTTACCCGGCCGATACGAAGCTCATCTGGCCGTATAGGTGCAAATCGGAGTGATCGTTTTGACCTATGCTTTCGCCGTACCTTCTAGACCGGATCGTGGTTTTTCGGAATCGCCTTTGGCGATCGGAAAACCGCGTGAATCTGGTCTACCTGTTTGAAAATAGAGCATCTTCACAGGATTAGGAATGTGTAACTGCCGATTCTTGACAGAGCGACTTTGCACCGCCGTTCGGTGTAGAGTCCGAAGCTAGATCGAATTCGTCTGCTCCGTACGATAGGTCGAAAAATGCAGAACGAATGGCGCAGCGCGGCGAAAGACGGTGACGTTTCCTGGATCGAGCGTTTGATCACGGAGGGCCACGCGGTCGATGGGCGCGACCGCTATGGTCAAACGGCGTTGATGCTGGCGTCCATGCATGGTCACAAGGCCATTGTCGACACGTTGATTGCCAATGACGCCGATCTGGATGTGACCGCGAAGTACGGCTTGAGCGCTCTGATGCTTGCCATCGTCAACCATCATCCCGACATTGCAGCCAGTCTCATCGAAGCCGGCGCCAATACGAAGTTGCGCGGCACGGGGGCGCCCGGCTTCGCGGGCAGGACGGCCGCCGATTTTGCGGAGGAACGGGAGTTCAACGCATTGGTGGAAACGATAGCCGGGCTGGATGGATGACAAGATCGAACATTGAGGCTCAGGCTGTCGCCGCCCGCGGCCTGATCGATAGCGCGTTCGCGCACCGGTCCCCGCCGTCGGAAATGACCGACTCGAAGCAGCTCTCCGGCGTTGGGTACGAAGAAGTCATGTCGTTCGAAGGCATGCGCTGGCAGGAGGTGAGTTTCGCGCATGTCGAGCAAAACTCGGATGCGGTATTCTGGTTTTCGCCGCAAGCCTTTTGTTACTACCTGCCCGGTTTTTTGTCGGCCGGGCTGAAAGAGGGGCGGTGCGACGCCAACGCCTATGATTCGCTGATCGGCATGCTGGACCGCAGTGCCGAACCGGACTATTGGGACGATTTTTTTCGACCCCGTTGGACTCTGTTGACCGCGTTGGAATTAACCGCGGTCGCTGCTTGGGTGGGCTGGTTCGAATGGGTTGATCCCGACGCATTCCACGGCAACACGCTCGAGAGGGTGCGCGGCACGTTGAACCTGTTGGCGCAACGCCTCGAATCCGGTGCCCCGTAAGACGGGAAACAGCCGCTTTATCCTAACGTCCGGCGTTAGCCGGTACCGCCTTGGCGGCGATCAGCGCCTCGCACAGATCGTCGATCAGGATGTGCCGCGCGCGTTCGGCGATTTCGTTCAGGGACGGCGTGCGCATGAAGGTCGCCGCGGCCCGGTCGCGGATATCGCCGACCGATGGCAGGGCTGACAGGTCGATGGCGTGAATCAACTGTTCCAGCTCGTCGCGGAACGTTTCCGCTTTCTGGTCAAACTGGTGCTGGCCTTTCTCGATAAGGGCGGCGAGCTCGTCCTGCAGTTCGTGCAGGGACGCATCCAGGCTGGCCCTTTTCTCGCCTAACGCGGCACGCAAATCGGCGGCGATCTTTTCGACCGGGAAGGTTCCTGCGAGCTCGGCCGCGACTTTTTCGACGACCGCGCGGCGCAGCCGTTGCTCATTGCGGACGACGCGCTTCGGCGCCGTTTGCAGATCCCAGACCAGCCCGACCGCCGACAGGGCCTTCAGCGCGTAATAGCTGAAATCGACCTCGTACCAGCGGAATCCCTGGCGCGCGGCGCTTTGGTAATGGTGATGGTTGTTATGCCAGCCCTCGCCGAAGGTCAGCAGCGCGAGCCACCAATTGTTGCGCGACTGATCGCCGGTCGGATAGCGCCGCCGGCCGACCACATGGGCCAGCGAGTTGATCGAGAAGGTGGCGTGCCACAGCGCCACGGTCGACCAGAAGAAGCCCACCACCAGGCCGGACCAGCCGCCAATCAGGAACGCCAAGATCGCCACGACGATCGCGGGCAAATAGTGCTGCCGGTCGAGCCAGCGGAGTTCGGGGAATTTCGAGAGATCCGGGATCGTGTCGAAATTGGTCACCCGGTGTTTCACGGTGAAGAACCAGCCGAAATGCGCATACCAGAAGCCGCGCCGCACCGGGGAATGCACATCGTTGTCGGTGTCGGAAAATCGGTGATGGTGGCGGTGCGCGCTGGCCCACCACAGCACGCCGCGCTGGGCGGAACTTTGCGCGATAAAGCCCAGGACGAAAGCGAACACGCGGCTTGTCTTGAAGGTCCGATGCGAAAAATAGCGGTGATACCCGGCGGTGATCCCGAACATACGAACGGCATAGAACGCCACGGCGATCAACAAGGCCGTCAGGTCTACGCCCGTAAAGACAACGGCCATACAGGCAAGGTGCGCCAGGGCGAAGGGAATAGCCTCAACGAGGCAATACCGGTCGCCGGGGGCCTTGCGCGGTACTTCGGCTGGGATCAGTCGGCTCATGCGCTGGGACTCTTTCAATGCGTTCAGGGCCTGGATTTTGCGGGTAAATGCCGTTCTCTTCGCTGGATATAGCCCGCTTCTTTCATCCTAGCACCATATAGTGAACATATTACGATTTTGCTACGTGGCCGTCGCGGCGGTCCTTCGTCAAGCCCGAGCGTTGCCGGAGTCGGATATTGCGACGTTGGGACGTTGACGAACCGGCTATCGAAAAATCGTATAGGCCATTACGAGGTCAACGCTTGCGCGACCGTTTCGAAATGGCAGAAATACCCGTTCCATTTCAATAAACGACTTTTCAAAGGTCATAAGCGGTCGACCAAGCCGATAGCTCGGGTTTCCCTGTTCTGTGACGAAAATAAAATCTTTCGGCGTCTCTGTTTTATCAAAATGTGGAAACACTTCATCGAGCCAGCGGCCCGTGAAATTTCTGCCGTGATAAAGATTCATACGTTCGCCGAGCAAGCGAAATTTGAACCGAAACGGAGAACGCTCGATATCGACTAACGCTATCCCCGGGAGAAGATCTGGAATGTCGCACGGGTCGATTTGCCGACGATCGGGCAATTCACCATTGCGATGAATTGACTGCCAATATCGAACGATTTCCTGGACCTCAAGATCGCTGTCTTCTGGGATCGTATCAGGAAGAGATACTTTGCCCGACATCTTCCGCCTACATTCCACACGTCGCCTGCCCAGACCTATTATCAGCAGCGAAGACAGAATAAATCAACGCACATTCAATGTATTGGCCGATATTGTTCCATTTATCCGGTTGCCGGCAAATGCGGCAGGAGGCCAGCATAAGAAGTGATGCAATCCGCAAACCGCTTTCGTTTTTACCTGCCGGAGACGGCCTAAATTTACTTGACGCCATCGCGTATTCTAGGCGACCATGAAGTAGCTTGTGACGAGTAGAATTCTGTTTGTTGGCAGTTTGTTAAGCGATTGCTGGGTGCTGCTGCTGAATTCTTGAATATCCGACGTTGGTAGCGCCTGACATCGAAGGCAATGCAACCTCGGAGGCCGTCATGACTGAGAGCATCTACAAAGTAATCGAGATCGTTGGTTCGAGCCCGGATTCGTGGGAGAGAGCGACCGCGGCTGCTATAGAGCGGGCGAGTAAATCGCTGCGCGACTTGCGTATCGCCGAAGTCGTCAAACAAGACGTGCAAATTGAAAACGGCAAAGTCGCCGCCTATCGCGTACGGCTCAATATCTCGTTCCGTTTCGAGGACGAGTAACCGGCTGCAGCGCGCGCACCGGAGTGTTCGGCGTTGCGCGTCGAAGTTACTGCTTTTTGGGCTGCGAACATTCGCAGCCAGCGCTGTGTCCTGGTCGCGAAATTCAGAAGATTGAATTTTACGTGTATCAGCACACCAATTATTTGAGGCCAATGTGATTCAGAGCCTGAATTTCGCCGTATTCACTGCGGCAAACTTCAGAAACTTTACACGAGGTCTTACTCGAAATTTTCTCGTCGCTTGGAAAGGAGACCGCCAATGACTGTTATTGCCATGACCCGTGAAATGGGAACGCTTGGAAAGGATGTGGCTGCTGAGTTGGCGGAAGCGCTTCACATGGAGGTCGTCCACCAGGAACTCGTCGAACATCATCTGGCGGAACGCCTTCAGCTTGGTGAAAGCACCGTGCACCGCTTTCTCGAAGGGAACGCCTCGCTGTGGGAACGCTGGAAGATCGGCTCCGACCGGATGTCGCGATACACCGCCGAGGAAATCCTCGAACTCGCGAATAAGGGCAACGTTCTGATCCGCGGTTGGGGAGCGGCGCAACTGCTGCGCGACGTATCTCATGTGCTTTGCGTTCGTGTTTGCGCGCCGATGTCTTTTCGCGTTTCCGTGATGCTGGAGCGGCTCGGCCTGTCGGACGAGCGTTCGATGCGGCATGAAATCGAGCGCAACGATAATGGCCACAGCCGCGTTATCCAGCGCCAGTTTAATGCCGACTGGCGTCGTCCCGAGAATTACGACATTGTCCTTAACACCGGGTTCGTATCAGTCGCATCTTGTGTCTCGGTTATACAGCAGCTCGCAAGCAGTCCGGCGTATAAGGAGACGCCGTCGTCACGCGGCAATTTGATCGACAAGGTTATCGAAGCGGAAGTGCGTAAAATCCTGGATGCTTTCGCCCCAGATACGCCCTATGGCAGCGGCATCGATATATCGGTGTCGAAGGGTAAGGTCGTGTTGAGTGGCGTCGTTGGCGGGACCGGCAGCATCAACGGGGCAATTGGAAGAATCCAAAAAATCGATGGTGTGACCGATATAGAGGACAACGTCGCCTTCGTTCCCGTGAATTCGGGCGTTTGACTGCAGAGGCTCTCACCCTTTTCCCGGGCGGGAAGGAATCGCCCTGATCGATTAGACCGGCCCGATTCTACTAGATTAGGCGGTGCAGGCCGATGCCCGTCACCACTGATTATACGGTAAAAACTTCCGGGTCATCGTGACCTTCACACGGTTACCTTTGGGGTTCTCAACCTTTTCTATTTTCAGGTCGAAGTCGATGGCGCTCATGATTCCGTCGCCGAATATTTCGTGGATGAGTTCCTTGATCCTATCGCCGTAGACATAGGTGATTTCGTGGAAGCGGTAGATCAGTGGGTCGTTGCGCGGTGCTTCGGCTGGGATCAGTCGGTTCATACGGTGGAATTCTCTCAATACTTACAGGATCCGGATTGACGCGGCTGCGTACCGTCTACATTGCCGAACGTAATCCGCTTGCTCCACCAGAACCTTATATGGTGAATCTATTACAATTTTGCTAGCGCGGCGCAATCGTCTTGCGGCCGTTCCTTGAACCTTGCGGTTCCTTCGAACACAGCTCGCTCGTGACCGTCGGCGCGAAAAGGGGACAGTAGTTGTTCAGAGCCCCTTTGATCTATCGATCACCGCAAAGTTAGATGTCGCTAATATCGACATGATCTCATTCAATGACGAGCACCCGCAGGCATGGCAAATGCCATAATTTCATCAATTATGGCGATTGTATTCTACTCATTATTAGAGACATTATATTGCTACCGGTCCAATATAGAACCAGCCCTGATGCCAAATTGTAAACGATCACAAGAAGAATTAAAGATATTATCAGAAATCGGCGCTGACTCTTTTTATCTCCTTTAAATCTCAATTTTGCATCAATTATTGTGACTAATGACATTAGCAATGGAAGCACATTGATCGGTGCAATCAAACCGTCCGGTTTCGATAAATCATCTATAAACAAGAAACTCTTATCCACTAAGAGTTCGCTATTACTGAATAGTAGAATAGCTGACACTAGCACAGGCAGCATAACAAAAAAGCTCGCCCCCATACCTATACTCTGGATTGGATGGTAGCCGTTCTTCTTGTAAATCTGTTCAGTTAAAAGAAATAAATCTTCGCCTTTTAGATCTCCTCTTTGACTCTGCAATTCTTTATCGGTAGCTTCTATTTTTTTGCCAATACGCTGTTCGACGCGATGCGCAATTCTCTGCAACGGCAGCAGCGCCAAGGTGAAGGTAAAACTCAAAACCAATATTGAAACACCCGTAGATGGAATTAAGGAGGTATAGAAAGTCAGAATGAATTCCATCAACCACACAATTGGGCTGAGAATAAATTCAAGTACCAGCATACGGGTACTTCCTATCGCGGCTTCAAGTAGAAAATTTCACGCTTGCCACCCTTAAGAGGCTCGCGATCTACGATCGTGAAAAATTGTTCAGCCTCCGATATAAACTGTTCAAGATTGTAATCTTCATACTGTTCCTTTTTGTTGGTTAGCAGTTTGACAACCATTTCATCTTCGCGATTTACAAATTCCAGAATTATCTCCGACTGCAATGAACGCAACCACTTCAGAAAGAGTACGTTCGGAATATTGGCTGACATGCGTACGTGGTGAATAAGCGCTAGGCAAAGCACGAGGTTTGGGTTCTTGCGTTGATCGAATGCCTGTCGTTCACGGCCTGCCCAGCCTTGCCCTGGAGACAAATTTGCGAGGTTCATCACAAGCGGCAGAATATTTGAGTTCGGGTTTTCTTTTTCGGTCAAGTAGAGTTGTTCGACCGCGTCGTGATCACCGTCGACTGAGATCACCCGGCTGCAATGTTCACCCGCAATCCTTGAGAAGGTTCCGGTATTGCAGCCGATATCCCAGACGTACTCACGTTGGACAGTCGATGCATGCTTCAGTACGAAGGCCTTTTTGGCATCAAAGTCCAGTTCTTGGTACGAGTGCGTCTTGTCGTACTGTGACCAGTCGGTATGCCTGATTTTGGCCGACAGCTTGTGCACTAACCGCGTGAGGCTTTGGACGAGGCCCAGGACCATTGCCGTAGACTGTCCGCGTGAAGATCGTTGTCGTGCCGGAGCATCGTCGCGTTCACGCTTTGCTATGGCATTTTCCACATTTGCAGGGAAAATGATGTGGCTCAGCACGCCCTTCTTAAATCGGCTGATGCCTGCAAAGAATTTCGCCGCTTCCGTCGGTGGAATGCCATCGATGTAGGATCGCCGCAACGGAAGGTCGTCGATACCTAAATGCGCTCGTAGCATTAGAGGCATAAGAAACATAGAGCAAAACTGGCGATAGCCGACCCAAGGTTCGCCTTTCTCCCAAGGCTCAAAGGATACCAAGTCGATGAATACAGGGCGCGGACCTATCCATTGGATGTTATAAGGGGTTGCGTCCTTTAGCGTCCAACCGTTTTTAAGGCTCTCTTCAATCAGGCGTAGCTGCAATAGCGCTGCGTCCTTTAGCATTGAGAATGTCCATTCATAAGGGTACGTTACGAAAGGAATAGGTTCATGTTCCAGGACACCGGCCCAGCCATCCATCATGATCGCATTGGCGTCTTCGTCACCTGCTGTCAGAACGCTCGTTTGCACGATATGCCCGGCATCCATTGCCTTCTGGAAGAATGCCTCCTCCGAGAGTAGCCGATAGTTTGCCAGTGCGCCTTGACTGAGGCCGCGCAGAATGCGGGTCTTCCCGCCACCGGCCGCCCGCGTTACCTCGTAGACTTGATTTTCCGGGTCGCGAAATGAACCAGCGTTTACTTCAGGCCTCTGATCCATTCTATTTGTGATCGTTCTGTTGTTCTTCCGTCTTTTTCCCGAACATCATTCTTTTGATCTTGTACAAATACTTTCTGAATGTGTAGCTGACTGCAGCAATAAGCCCCAAAATTGTGGTTACAATCACACTACCGGATCCAGGGTCGACATATGCAAAAGCAATGCGAGGAAAAAACAGGCTTGAAATCAACCAGACGGAAATCACCAGTAACAGCTGATCCGACCAACTTGCTCTGTTATTCATAGAGGTAATCTTCATAGCGAATACTATTCCTAGTTTCTGAGTTAGGAGAACGACCACCCTCGAATTTGGAGACAGCTGTCTTTCCGTCGGAAAGACATTCAATAATCTTAAGTGCTCCCTGTACTGTCGTTATAAATTTTCTATTGTCCGGTTTAGAAAAGAACTCGGAACAACGATCAGGCGGATAGATGCCGCCATAAACGCCAAATCTATCCTGGACAAAGAAGACATCATTTTTTTCCATAGTTCCGCCCCGCGACAACCACGGCCCATGGTCGCCAAATAGATAGACTATCGCATCTGGGTCTTCTTCGGTTATGAAAGCGACAATCGTATTAATGTGTTTAGCAGTATTTTTGCTCTCCTTAAAATAGTACTGCCTATATTCTTCTAGGTCTGATTCTGAGTTTGGATCAAACGATCCAGGTGTATGCCCGGGAGAAATAATATATGAAAAAAAGAATTGTGGAATTCCTTTACGTAAACCGGCACGCATATGTGTCATGAGAAATTCAGTTGTTGTGAGCTTATCGTTGATACCAAGCGTGTCGGTAAGCCCAAATCGTTCTACAATCGAACGAAATATCTCAGTCCTTGTCAAAAAGCAGTAACCCATGAATGTGAGCATTCTAAATCCTTCAGTAGGAATGAACTCGCACGCGCCATGTTTCAAGCCCTTATCGCTAATCTGATAATTGTCGACATGCGGGCCTTTGTCGTTACCGAAGTATCGGCCATGGAAAAGGGTGGTTGTCTCGTAGCCGTTGTGTTTAAAAATCTCGAGAAGCGGACTGGGCGTTAGACCAGGAAAGAATTGTTTTGCAGTCCCGTTCCGCGTGGCTTCAGAATAATGCTCTGCATCTAGCGCAAGAAGACCATTCAACGACGGCCTAGTCGGAAACCCAACTGCAAAGAAATTATTTATACGTCGAAAGTGCGTATGCAGAACTTCGTGATAAGCGGTCGTTTCTAAACTTAAATGTTTCTGGAGTAACGGTTTGGGAATCATGGAGTCAAACGAAATAAAATAAACATTTGGCTTGATTTTGAACTCCACGCTTCGGATATTTTTTGCACTGGTCTTTCCCGGCTCTATCAACGATTTCTGAACCGGTACGGGCGCGGCTTCTAGAAACACCTGCGCCAGGATGCCTGTCGTTGCGAAGGCGAGGACTATCGGTAAAATCCGAGCCAAACGGGGGTTTTCATCCAATATTTTCATGAAAGTTATCAGGATAAACAACGCGACAAGGAGAGCCAGAATCTGTCCGTATTTCGGCAGGAGCGTGAAATCGTTGTTTAGTGCCAAATTAAGAAACAGGATATTCAATGTAGCAAAGCCAGCCAGCATCGCATTATGTATAAATTGATATCGGACGAAAATTCTGGCAATCAGGATTTCCGCCCCGAATACGACTAAGAGCAAACTACCGAGAAGACCAAGATCGTACGCATTGAACTCGTCCGGAGCGCTAGCGTATGTCAGTGCGGCGAAGAGTGCTGACAGGAGTAATGTGAAAATATACTTCATGCAGATGCGCGATTAGAATTGACTTTCTCGATCGTCGAGCACGCAAATGGGATCAATTATGCTTTGGTTTCGGCAGGAATTACACACGGTAGGAACCTTGATTTTGTGCGGTAATAGTCTTGGGTAACTCTCGTCTTTCATTTTTTGCACGGAATTGAGCGCTTGTCCATCTGGCATACCGGGAGCAATGCGACCAAAAAAGTTGGGAAAAAAAGTGATATTATTCAACTAATGAGGGTTCTTAATTTGACGCCCTAGCCTCGAAGAGACCGTCGAACCGATATCCTCCATTCGAGGCCCTTCAACACGAGTTCCCCGTATGGAGCCCTTCCAGCGGGTTTCAGCGCACCGCTCAGCCGAATTGGCTGACACGATCACTCACACGGCTGTGCTCGACATACGGAATTCGCCTTCAAACAAAACCCGTTTTTTCAAGATTCCATCTGAAACGGAATCTCGAAACACCCTCAGCCGGGGTGTGTCTTTCAAATCGGGGTGAGAGAGGACCCAGAGGTCGAACATCGGAAACGGTACGGCCGGCAGTACGCGCACCAGATCCGGTTCCTCGTCCGTAATGCAACAGGGCAGCATCGCGGTTCCCATGCCTGCCTTGGCGGCCCAAAGCTGGGTAATGCCGCTGTCCAGTCGCCCGCCCGCCGTCGTTACGCGAACAACGGAATTAGGGCTCAAACCCCTTTTGACCTGTTAGGGAGAGTCAGGTCACCGCGCGGTGTCGTGTGTACAGGGGGAAGCCGTTATAGTACCGGCTATGCGAAGCAACCCTGACCAGACAAACAAAGGTTTTGAACCATGACGAATGATCGCTTCGGTATCCGCTGGGGGTTGGCGGGCGGCACGACGCTGGCGTCCCTGGATGAAGCGCGCGAGGCGGCCCGGTTCGCCGAGACAAACGGCTTCGACAGCTTTTGGATCTCGCACGCCATGGGCATCGATCCCATTATGGCGCTGGCCTGTATTGGCGGCGACTTCCCCGGCATCGGTGAAATGGGCACGTCGGTTGTGCCGCTATATGGCCGCCATCCGGTCGGGCTCGCCCAGCTTACGCGGACCGCGCAGAATGCCTTGGGCGGGCGGTTTACCCTTGGCATCGGGGCCGCCTCCCGGCGCCATGCCGAGGAAGTGCTGGGCCTTTCGTGGGACAAACCATTCTCCTACACGCGAGAGTTCGTGGATGCCTTGGAGCCGTTACTGGCGGGCGAGCCGGCGGATACCGACGGCGAACAGATTTCCGCACACACTCAGCTTGGGATCGACGCGCAGCCGACACCTATTCTGCTGGCGGCGCTCGGCCCGCGGATGTTGCGGTTTGCCGGGGGCAGGCTACAGGGCACGTCGCTGGGTCAATGCGGACCGCGGACCATATCGTCCTATGTCCTGCCGCACCTCCAGGAGGGTGCCGAGAAAGCCGGCCGCAGCAGCGACCCGCGCGTCATGGCGCTGGTACGGATCTGCGTCACCGACGATATTGCGGGGGCGAAGGCGCTGGCGCGGGAAATCGCGGCGCACTACCAGTCGAACCCGTCCTATGCCAATGCCACCAAGCACGAAGGCCTCGATGACGCCTCCGACCTGCACTTGATCGGGAGCTGGCAGCAGGTGCTGGATGGGCTGGCGGCATATGCCGAGGCGGGCGCGACAGATTTGCGCATACAGGTCGCGGCGCCCGATGAAGAATCCCGCGAGACGACGTATGACCTCCTGGCGGACTATTTGTCCTAATACCTGCGAAACTTTTGGGCAGTTGCAACGCCGGGTGTGGGCAGGCAAAGGCGCCGACTTTCTTTTTTAGCAGATTGATTTTCCGAATTTGACCGCTATGGTCCCGCCGTCTTTTACCGGAGATTTTATGTCCCGTTGATTGCGCCGGATCCCCAACTCACGAGCCAGCTGCGCGGCCGACTGCTCGCCAAGCGCCAAAAGCCGAACCGCTTCCAATTTGAACGCTTTACTGTAATGACGTCGCTCATTCATGCGGCACCTCTCCATGGGAAATTGTCCCCGTTCTAAGGTGTCCGTCAAACCCGGGTTAGCTCACTCTGACCCCTTTTAACCTTTCAATGAGAGCGGCCGAAACAAGCGGACGCCCGTCACCACTGATTATAAGGCAGGAACTTGCCGGTCATGGAGACCTTCACGCGGTCGCCTTTGGGGTTTTCGACCTTGTCGATTTTCAGGTCGAAGTCGATGGCGCTCATGATGCCGTCGCCGAACTTCTCGTGGATGAGTTCCTTGATCGTATCGCCGTAGACGTAGGTGATCTCGTGGAAGCGGTAGATCAGCGGATCCTTGGAGACGGTGTCCGCATCCTGGGCCTTTTTCGGCGGCAATTGCAGTGCGGTTTCCACTTCCTTCGCGTGGATGCCGAGGTCGAGATAGGTGGCCACCTTTGCCGCGGCGTCGGCCGGCAGCGTGTTCTGGCCGAGGCAGGCGGAGACGACGAACACGTCAGACATGCCGGCGGCTTCACTGATATCCGCCCAGCTTGCGCCTTGGGCGAATTTTGCCGCCATGATCAGTTCCGTCATTTCCAGTTTGGACATTGGCATCATGGGCGCTGTCTCTGCTGCGGGCATCGCTGTAACTGTCGACATGTCGGTAACCTCCGTTTTGAGTTCTGGTTTTATTCGTTGACTGCGCGCAATGGCGCCGGTTCAGAATTGGTCACAGTTTCGGGTTTGGTCTCGTCCAGGCGAACGACTTTCGTCTGCCGGCCGTCCAGGGCTCCCTCGGCTTCGCTGGCCAGCTCACGTGACCGGGTGACGAGGAATTCGATCAGATGGTTGCGCAGAGGGTAGTACTGCTCGTGTTTGTGCAGGCTGTCCCTGCTGCGATTCTCGGGCAGCGTGTTGACGACGATCTCGGCGACGCGGGCGTTCGGGCCGTTGGTCATCAGCAGGATCTTGTCGGCGAGCAGCAGGGCCTCGTCCACATCATGCGTGATCATGAAAGTGGTTTGCTTCGTGCTCTTGCAGATCCCCATCAACTCGTCCTGCAGGGAACCGCGGGTGAGGGCGTCGAGCGCGCTGAACGGCTCGTCCATCAGCAGGATTTGCGGTTCAATGGCCAATGCCCGGGCGATCCCCACGCGCTGCTTCATGCCGCCGGAGAGTTGTGCGGGCTTCTTGTCATGGGCGCCGTCGAGATGCACCATCCGCAGATATTTTTCGCACTGGTCCTGAACCTGCGCCTTGCTCCACTCCGGGAATCGAGACGTGACCGCGAGCCGGATGTTCTCCAAGGCGCTCATCCACGGCATCAGGGCGTGGCCCTGGAAGATAACGGCGCGGTCCAGGCTCGGGCCGGATATGGCCTGACCGTCGATGATGATGACGCCGGACGAGGCCTCGTCCAGTCCGGCGAGCGCGTTCAGGATCGTCGACTTGCCGCATCCGGAATGGCCGATGATGCAGACGAACTCGCCTTCCTCGATGGTGAACCAGATATCGTCGAAAACGGTGAGCTCGCCTTTGCCCGACGGTTCCGGGAAGCGTTTGGCCAGGTTTTCCACACTGATGAGGGGGTTGCGCATGGTATTCCCTATTGTTGTCGGTTTAGTCGGCATAGGCGACGGCAGCCTGGACGCGGCCCATGAGTTGGTCGAGCACCATGCCGATAAAGCCGATGAAGAGGATCGCCGCGATCACATTGGTGATCGACAAATTGTTCCACTCGTTCCAGACGAAGTAGCCGATGCCGGTGCCGCCAACGAGCATCTCGGCCGCAACGATAACCAGCCAGGCGATACCAATCGAAATGCGCATCCCGGTGACGATGGTCGGCGCGGCAGCGGGCAGGATGACTTTCCAGGCGGTGCGGAACGGCCCGAGTTCGAGCGTCTTGGCGACGTTCAGATATTCACGCCTGACCGCTCCGACGCCGAAGGCGGTGTTGATCAGCATAGGCCAGAGCGAGCATATGAAGATCACGAAAATCGCGGAACTGTTGGAGTCCTTGATCGTGTACAGCGCAAGCGGCATCCAGGCGAGCGGCGAAATCGGCTTCAGCAATTGGAAGAAGGGATCGAGCGCCTTGTAGAACAGCGGGCTCATCCCAATGACGAAACCGAACGGGATGGCGACGAGCGCTGCCGCCCCGAACCCCAGCGCGACCCGGCCGATCGAATAGGCAAGCTGGATGCCGATACCCTTGTCGTTGGGCCCGGCGTCGTAGAAGGGGTCTGTCACATGCCGGACCAGCTCATCGAAAATTGCCATAGGCGCGGGGAAGGCGGACTGGCCCTTCGCCTGCGGCCCCAGAAGGGCCGCAAGCTCGGGGTCCATGTTGGGGGCCGTGCCGGTGCTGCTCTCGATGGCGAGTTGCCAGACGAGAACAGTTGCACCGAACAGGATAAAGGAGAGTAGCGCGGCTCTGGCGGTGAGCGGAAGCGTGGGCTTCATGCCTACACGCGTCCGATGGAGAAGGAGGCGGCGTATGCCTCCGCTTTTTCCGGATCGAACTCCTTGCCCATGATCGAGTACTTTTGGTAGGTCGATTCCGGCGGAGTGAGGCCCATCTCCGTCATCACTTCCTTGGCGCGGGTTGCCAGATACACCTGTTCCGCGACGGCCTTGTAATTGACGTCGCCCTCGATATAGCCCCAGCGCTTCATCTGCGTCAGGATCCACACCGCCATGGAGTGATAGGGGAAGGGGTCGAAGTCGATACGGTCCGGCACCTTCTGAATGCCGCCGAGGCCGTCGGCGAAGGTGCCGGTCAGCACCTGCTGCACGACGGTCTCCGGCTGGTTCAGATAGTTCTTCGGCGAGATCGCCTTGGCGACTTCCTTCCGGTTTTCCTGTTTTGAGGCATACTGGGTCGCGTCGATGATGGCCTTGTACAGCGCGATGAATGTATTGGGCATTTCGTCGACGAATTGCTGGCTTGCGGCGAAGGCGCAGCAGGGGTGACCGTCCCAGATTTCCTTGGTCAGCTTGTGGATGAAGCCAACACCGTCATAGACCGCGCGCTGATTGAAGGGATCGGGCGCCAGATAGCCGTCGACATTGTCGGCTGCCAGGTTCGCCACCATCTCCGGCGGCGGCAGTACGCGGATCTGAATATCCTGGTCCGGGTCCAGCCCGTGCTCGGCGACGTAGTAGCGCAGTAGGAAATTGTGCATGGAATAGTCGAAGGGTACTGCGAACTTGAAGCCCTTCCACATCTTCGGGTCGTTCTTGTCCTTGTGTTTGGAGGCCAGCGTGATCGCCTGACCGTTGATGTTTTCCACCGCGGGCATGGTCCAGGGCGTTGCGTTGGAACCCGAACCGACTGTGATCGCCAGAGGCATCGGCGTCAGCATGTGCGAGGCGTCGTATTCGCCATTCATCGATTTGTCGCGTGATACTGCCCAACCGGCGGTCTTGATGACATCGACGTCGAGCCCATACTTTTCGTAGAAGCCCATCGGCTGCGCCATGATGATCGGCGTGGCGCAGGTGATCGGCACGAAGCCGACATTCAGCTTCGACTTCTCCAACTTCGCGCTGGCTTCAGCTGCAAGCGCCTTGGCCGCGCCTAGGGGAAAGACATCGGCGATTGCCGCTGCCGCGGTCGAAGCGCCGACCGCGCGCAGGAAGTTGCGCCGCGCCATGTCCGTGCCGAAGACCGCCTGGACGACGGCTGTCTCCACAGATTTGACGAGAATGTCTTCGGTGGACTCATTTCCGGCATCAGATGTCGTCGCTTCCGCGGCGTCGTGTTCCGCTTGCGACGAATGGCTGCCGCAACTGCAACCGGATCCTAATGTTACGTCGGGGTCGTAGGGGTTCTTCGTGATACTCATCTGACACCTCTTGATGATGTTGTGCCCCTCGTTGGTGAGGGTTTCCCATTACATCGCAAGGAGTGTGCCAGTTGGGGGGAAGTAATTTATTACTTAGTTTCAGCATGTTGTGAAAATTCTATAAGAACGGGAAACGATCAAAATTTTTGCAACGCAAAAATAATCGCATAATTATTATGCAAATTCTGTGGTGCTCAAAAATTAGACAGATGGCGTTTTGCCACGTTCCGCTAAGCGTTTCAGGCTGCGATGCGGGGCGTTCCCATCTGCAGGATTTCCCGCGTCTCTTCGACCGTCGCCGGTTCGCGGCCCAAGGCGCGCGCCTGTTCGACGACTTTGGCGATGATATCCGCGTTGGTCGGCGTGCCGCCGAGCTCCAAATAGGGGTAGTCGCCGAGACCGATGGAGATATGACCCCCGGCCTTTATGACCTTTTCGGTCAGCAGCAATAGATTGCCCTTGTAGTTCATCGCGGACCACAAGACGTTGCGGTCCTTCGGCAGAAAGGTGGTGTGCGCGTCGAGGCCTTCTGGCGTGCCGGGATGCCCGGCCAGCGAGGTGCCGTCGGTCATGCAGAGCAGGACGATGGCCGGTTCGGTGATCACGCCCATCTTCATGAAGGCTTCGATCTGTCTTGTGAAGCTGATGTTCCAGGATACGAGATACTGCTTCAGCTGATGATGCTTGATGCGGTCGGCGAAATGCATCAACGTTTCGGTCGAGTTCTCATAGACGAGATTGGTCGTCGTGTAGGTATTGTTCTCCGGGTCCCACCAGTCGACATTGACCGAACCGATATCCATCGGCGCGAAGTCCGGCGCGGTCTCCGGGCGTTTCATCATTTCCTCGACCGCCGCGAAGCGTCCCATGGCGTCGGCATCGTTCGCCACATAGCCCAGGGTCGGATGCACCAGGATCGGGCACTGCGCGCGGATGCCGGCATTGGTTTGCAGATAGAAGGCGGCGTCATGCTCCGCCTCGCCGGTCGCGGTGCGGCCATGATAGTGAATGATCGACGCGCCTTCGTCGTAACAGGCTTTGGCGTCGCGAATGATTTCCGAGGGCAGGAAGGGCACGTTCGGGTTCTCGTCCCGCGCCGCCAGCTCGTTGACGCGCGCTTCGATAATGATCTTGTCCATGGCGTGCCCTCCCGGTCTGGGTGTCCGTTATGGCCGATACGATAACCCAGAACACTCGTGCGCGGAAATCTTCGGCACCACGGTCTCCACCAACAAAAGCTGTCATCCTCGGCTTGATCGAGGATCCATGCCACGGTGATCCCTTACGGCGGTTCGAAAGTCTGACTTTATATGTCCGGCGCGAACTTCAATTGGAACGGTGGCCTTTCGGACGGCGGGCTGGATCCTCGATCAAGTCGAGGATGACGGGGTGGGGGGAGTGTGATTGCCTCGTGTTCCGGCTCTAAAACGGCACCGACCCTTTAACCGTCGTCCGCCACATCAACCGCCGTTGCGGCAGGTCGTAGTCGATCATGGCTTGATGCTGCGCCGTGCAATTGTCCCACACGACCACATCGCCGACGCGCCAGCGGTGGCGGTAGACGAACGCCGGCCGGGTAATGTGATCGGCCAGCGCACCGATCAGCGACAGCGCTTCGTCCTCTTCCAGCCCGACGATGCCGGTGCAGTCGTTGCGCATGACGTAAAGCCCCTTGCGCCCGGTGCGCGGATGGGTGCGGACGATGGGATGCTCGACCGGCGGGTACTGCGCGATGGTCTCCGCGCTGATCGGTCGGCCGCGCTTGCGGCCGCGGAAGTCGAAGACGCCCTTGAGCCCGTCGAGTTTGCGTTTCATCGCATCGGGCAGCGTTTCCCAAGCCGCTGCCGTGTTCGCGAACTGCGTGTCGCCGAGCGCGAGGCCGTTCAGTTCCGGGACCTCGATCGCATGTAGCATTGTCGCGCGCGCCGGCTGCTTGGCGTAGCACATATCGGTGTGCCACTCGCTGCCCGCCCGCGGCGTGCCGATCAGGCGGCCGCTCTCGGTGATGTTGGAGATGAGATAGATCTCCGGATTGCCGTCGATGCCGAAATCCTTGGCGTTGTGGTTGATCGCCACGTCGCCGAATTGCGCGCTGAAGGCGACCTGCTGTTCGGGTGTGATCTTTTGATCGCGCAGGATGATGACGCCATGCGTGTCGAGAGTGGCCTCGATCTCAGCAAAGATCGCGTCGTCCAGTGGCCGGACGAGATCGACGCCGCGGATTTCCGCGCCGATACCGGCATTCGTGGGAACGATTTCCAGGCTCATCTCAAATTTCTCCACCGGATGGCCTTGGTGTTGCGTCTGGCTTGACGCTATGAGCATAACGCATCGCCGTCCACCCCCACCTTGATCCTCCCCCCTCAAGGAGACCTCTGCGAAATGGGTAGCAACTTTGTCGAAACGGTGATTCTTTAGAGTGATCGCTATGACGGAGGTCTTGATGGGTGAGAAGCGGGTTGGTGAGGGTGGCTTTGCGGATGCGTTTGTGGCGCCGGGTGCGGGTTCGAATAAACGTCTGGAGCGTATCGAAGGTCTTTTCGACTGGTCTCGCTTCGAGAAGCTCCTGAAGTCGGTTCGCTCGAAGAAGGGGCGCAGAGGGTATCCGGCGCTGTCGATGTACAAGGCGGTTTTGCTGCAGCAATGGTATGGTCTTTCCGACCCGGACCTGGAGGAGGCGTTGGGGGATCGTCTGTCGTTCCGACGGTTCTGCGGGTTCTCGTTGAGCGACGAGACACCGGACGAGACGACGTTCGTGCGCTTCCGGGCGGCGCTGGCAGAGAGGAAACTGACGGCGAAGCTTCTGGCGGAAACGAACCGGCAGTTGGAGCGTCACGGGCTGATGCTGAAGACGGGCACACTGATCGATGCCACCCTGATCGAGGCTTCGGTCAGCCGGCCGTCCGGTGTTTCCGGCGAGCGTTCGGCGCTCGATCCGGATGCCGATTGGACGCGGCGCGGGCGCACGGCCTATTTCGGGTACAAGGCGCATATCGCCGTCGATCAGGGCTCCGAATTGATCCGCGATGCGATGATGACGTCGGCCAAAACCTATGAGAGCGAAGTGGCCGACGCGCTGATCCAGGGCGACGAGCGGGCGGTCTATGCTGACAAAGCCTATGAGCACAAGGAGCGCCGCCGGCGCCTCAAGGCGAGGGGCATCAAGGACCGGATCATGCACCGCAGCCATAAGAACCAACCGGCGCTGCCGCACTGGCAACAGGTCCGCAACCGCCTGATCTCCCCGATCCGCGCTAATGTCGAGCGCCTGTTCGGAACTCTGAAGCGGTCTTACCGATACCGCCGGGCCCGATACAGGGGGATGCAGAAGAACCAGTCCCACCTTCATCTCCTGTGCATCGCCATGAACCTGAGACGTGCCGAAACTCTTATGCCCTGACACCGTCCCTTGCCGATCTCGTCAAGAGCGTCCCAAAACCCAACGCGAAAAACCGCCAAACCTATGCACCAACCTCCAAACCCAACGATTATCTCCGATCCTGAACCCGTTTCGCAGAGGTCTCCTCAAGGGGGAGGAGAATATCCCGTTGATCCGCTTTAATTATCCCTTCCCCCCTTGTGGGCTGAAATGTCCATCACAGGCATTTCAGGGTTAGGATGGGGGGTATCACCGACACATTCCGTCATTCGCCATATCTTCAGCGCAATTGAAGAAGCTTTCAGTGATTTTCATTTGCGTTTAAGCCGCGCGCCTTCGAAGTTACCATCAGATATGCCGTACCGGCATTTTGGGAGGAGAGGTCATGCCCGAATTCACGCAACCGAACATCCTGTTCATTCAAGCCGATCAGATGACGGCGTTCGCGCTTGGTCAGTACGGCAATCCGCTGGTGAAGACGCCGAACATCGACCGGTTGGCGGAAAGCGGCGTCGTGTTCGAGAACGCCTATTGCAACAACCCGATCTGTGCCTCGTCGCGATTTTCGATGATGGCGGGGCAGCTGTCGTCGAAGATCGGCGCGTACGACAATGCGGCGGAGTTTCCGGCTTCCATTCCGACCTTCGCGCATTATCTGCGCGATCTCGGCTACCGCACCTGCCTGTCGGGCAAGATGCATTTTGTCGGCCCGGATCAGCTGCACGGTTTCGAGGAACGGGTGACGACGGACATCTACCCGTCCGATTTCGGTTGGACGCCGGACTGGCTGGCGGAGGGGCATCAACTGCCCCCGTCCGGCATGTCGATGCGCTCGGTCGTTGAGGCGGGTATCTCGGCGCGTTCGCTACAGATCGATTACGACGAGGACGTCTGCTATCAGGCCGAAGTCAAGCTGTGGGAGTACGCCCGTGCCGCGGAGCAGAAGCAGTTCTTCCTGGCCGCCTCCTTCACCCACCCGCACAATCCGTTCACGACGCAGCAGGAATTCTGGGACCTGTACGATCACGACGAGATCCCGATGCCGACCGTTCCCACACAGCCGGTCGAGGAACGCGATGCCTGGTCGCAGCGCTACTACTATCTGATCCGCAACGACGAACACGACGTGACCGATGCCGACGTGCGCAACGCGCGGCACGCCTATTACGCCATGTGCTCCTACATCGATCACCTGATCGGCCGATTGCTGAAGGTGCTCGACGACAGCGGGCTCGCCGACAACACGGTCATCCTGTTTACCTCCGACCATGGCGACATGATCGGTGAGCGTGGCATGTGGTACAAATTCAATCCCTACGAAGGGTCGATCCGGGTACCGCTGCTGGTCAGCGCACCGGGCTTCGTCAGCGGGGTCAAAGACCCGTCGCTGGTCTCGTTGGTCGATCTGCTGCCCACATTTCTCGACCTGGCGACGGACGGCAAGCCGCCGCAGCCGATCGACCCAATCGATGGCCGCAGTCTCGTGCCGTTGCTCAGCGGTCAGCAGGCGGGCTGGCAGAACGACGTAATGGTCGAGTTCACCGCCGAGGGCACCTTCGCGCCGGCGCTGATCCTACGGAAGGGGGCGTATAAATACGTCTATTGCGAGACCGATCCGGGTATGATGTACGATCTGGAGAACGACCCGCACGAACTCAACAATCTCTGCGAGGATCCGGCGCATAGCGACCGGGCGCAAGAAATGCGCCGCGACGTGCTGGGCCGATGGGACCCGGTGACCTTGAAGGCGGACATCATCGCCAGCCAGCAGCGCCGCCATTTCCTGCAAAAGACGATGCAGGCCGGCGCCGCGCCGATGTGGGACTTCCAGCCCCATTGGGACGCCTCGAAACAGTACCTCCGCTCCGGCAATAGCCCGACCCATGTGAAGGGGCTGGCACGCTTCCCGTTCGTCTCGCCGAAACTGCCGGACCATCCCCGCGAGGCATGATAACGCGCAAGGACAGGGATGCCGCGCTGCCGGGTTACTTCCCTTCGGCCTGGCCGGTCGAATGCGGCGGGAACCGACGGCAGAAGGCGGCGCATGGCGGCCTCAATGCGCGTGGTGCGACGGCGACCGCGACCACCCAGACCAACGGCCGCTGGAACGTGATGATGATCCGGCGCGGCGACGGCGAGCTTTATCTCGGCGGCACGCTGCCCGCGTTCACGGGACCGCCGCCCTTTGGTTGGTTACAGAAGCTGGATCCGGAAAGCCTGGAGGTGATCGCCGAGTCACCGCAGCTGCCGTGCGGCGAGCATGTCTGGTGCGGTGCCACCGCCGCCCACGCGAACGGTGACATCTACAAGGTCAACGGCTCATATATGCATCGGCTCGACCCGGAATGCGGTGTGGTTGCGGAAAAACGGTTGCCCGTCGATCAGGCGCATAACGGGCTGTTGATCCTGTCGGACGGCAGTATCGTCACGAAGGATCTGCGGCTGGCGGGGCAGGGGCCGTCTACCGTGACCCGGCTTAGTCCCGACTTGGAATTGCTCGGACCGCCGCTCGCCCTACCGGAAGGATCGATGGGCCGCATCGCCAGCGACCTGACCGAAGACGGTGAGTTCATCTATATCCCGGGCATCGAGCATGTCTGGCGCATCCGGGTCGCGCCAGACCGCTTATTCGTGGACGAAGACTGGTCGCCGCAATACCGAACGGCAGGCGGCGATCAGGGATTGTCCTGGGACGGCTGTATTTCCGAGGGCGCGCTCTGGCTGATGGACAATGGCGACATCGACTCACTGCGCGCGATCTATGGACAGCACCCCAATGGCCGCGATGCGCCGAACGAAAAATTGAGTTGGCGCCGGCCCGCACCGTGGCGCGGACGCCAGCGGTTGCTGAAGGTCTGCCTGGAAAGCGGGTCGATTGCTGAGATCGCACCGTTTGAAAAGCAGGGCGGCGGGATCATCGCACCGCCGGTGCATGTGCCCGAACACAACATCTGTATTGCGTGGGACAGCATCAATGGCGGTCTCGCGGGTATCGCCACCGATGAGGCGAGTTTGCGGGTGGCGTGGACCGTCGATGCTCGGCCCTCCCTGCAGCCGGTCGTGTTCCCGGAAACAGCCGAACTGGTCATCAACGACTTCCGGGACGGCGACGATCAACTGATTGTCGTCGATATCCCAAGCGGTGAGGTCCTGAGCCGCGTCTGCACCGGGTCACGCGTCGCCAACGGCATGTTCCTGACCCCCGGTTGGGGTCGCGATATCTACTACTGCTCGACTTTGGCGATAAGCCGCGTTCGTTGGTTATGAGTCGGCTGTGGAGGCGCGCGGCTTGAGGGCCTCCCAAATGGTCCAGATGAAGTAGCCGAAAGAGCCGATCCCGTACGCCAGGAAGAAGTATTCGAGGCCGACGAACCAGGTAATCGGGCCGATGAGGTAGACCATATCCTCAATTTCAAAACCGGCATAGCGGGGATGGGCTACGGCTTTCGATCCGTGACGGGTTTCCGTGCGGATGCGCAGAAACAGAATGATCGGATTGCTGAGCCCCGCGGCAAATCCTAGCAGCAAGGCCCAATTCCCCAGCGGTCCATCCGACAAGCCAATGCCGATACTGATGAACAGCATCGTGTAGTTGGACGCATTGACGGCAGAGTCGAAACGCTGGCCAAACGATGAGGATTTCCCCGCTCGCCGCGCCAACTCTCCGTCGGTATGGTCGAGGAAGACTGCGATGATGAAAAGGCCCGCAGCGACATTGACCTGCACCGTTCCGCCAAGAACGAACAGTACGGCTGCGGCCAGCCCGAAGAGGAAGCTCAGCCCGGTCAGGTGATTGGGGTGAACGGGGGTGTTCACCAGCGGCTTTACGAGCAGCTGGGCGAGCCGCGTGTCCCAGGACTTAATGGCCATTCGGTGGCTATCCCTTCGATGTTCGGCGGGCACTGTACTCAAAGCCTCTCATCGCACAAGCGCAATATGCGCATGGAAAATAGCCTGGTGTACCTCTAGGATGGCCGCCGTTTCATCACCGAAAGCGCAGTATGAGAGTCGGATTACTGATCGGCCTCGCCATCGTCATCCTGCTGGTCGGATGGCAGGGTGTTACGACCATGGCCGATCGGCTAGCCGGTGCGGGCTGGGCGATCCTGTTGGTTGCCTTGTTCATTCCGCCCGATTTGATTTTGCGGGCCGCGTCCTTCCAGTTGCTGTTCCTGCGCGGCCGTGCGCCGCGCTTCGCAGATACGGCGCTCGCCATGTGGATCGGTTCGTCGGTCAACTTCCTGCTGCCCGTAGCGACGGTCGGCGGCGAATTCGTCAAGGCACGTATTCTTACGCTGCGCTCGGTAACGGGTGTCGATGCTGCCGCGTCGGTGGTGCTCGACAAGACGGTGCAGGCGCTGTCCATTCTGATCTGGGCAATCATAGGTACCGTGATCCTCGCCGTGGTGACGCCCTCGGACGAACCGATGGTCCTGGCGGCCGTCACCGGCGCGGGGCTGTTGGCGCTGGGGATCGGGGGGTTCGTCGTCGTGCAATATGCCGGCGCCTTCGGCCTATTCGCCCGGCCGGCTGCGCGCGTGTCGCGCAGCGACACATGGCAGTCCCTGGTCGAAAGCGCGGCCGATCTGGATCAAGCCATTCGCGCGCTCTACCGCCAGCCCATCGCCGTCACTGTCTCTACTATCCTGCGGGTGGCAAAGCGTGCCGTGATGGCCGGCGAGGTCTGGCTGGTCGCGTGGCTGCTGGACCATCCCATCGGATGGGAAGAGGCCATCATGTTGAACAGCCTCGCTCTCGCTTTACGCAGCGCCGCTTTCGCGGTGCCCGGCGGGCTCGGCGTGCAGGAGGGCGGATACATCATGCTCGGCGCGCTGATCGGCTTGCCGCCCGACGTCATGCTCGCCATATCGCTGGCGACCCGGCTGGGCGAATTGATCGAGGGGCTGCCCGGTCTCGTCGCCTGGCAGGTTACCGAAGGCGGGAACTATTGGCACCGTCGGCGTAAAGCGTCTCCCCAGCCGCCTTCCTGCTAAGGAAGGGGTTTTTTGCCGCGCCGTTTGTGCTGTTAACGACCGCTGAATCTGTCATAAACAGGCGCGTGTAACAGAATCCGATAGATAATTGGATCGGCTGAACTGAATGCAGTTAGAGAATTACAACGGTCTGGCGGCGCTCGTCACCGGAGCGTCGAGCGGGATAGGGCGCGAGCTAGCCTTGCGTTTGGCGAAGGAGGGCGCGCGCGTCGCCTTGGTGGCGCGGCGCGAAGCAGAGCTTGAGACACTTGCCTCGGAGATCCGTTCTGCTGGTGGCGAAGCGCTGGTGCTGCCCTGCGATGTAGCCGAGGCGGATCAGGTTGCAGACGTGTCGCGCCGCGCGCTTGAGGCGTTCGGCGACATCGACATTCTGGTCAACAATGCGGGCTATGGCGGTCAGAGTAATTTCCTCGATTGGGACATCGAGGATATGGAACGCATGATGCGGGTGAACTATTTCGGCACGCTGTATTTTACGAAGGCGCTGCTGCCGCAAATGGCAGCGCGCAAGAAGGGCTGGCTGGTCTTCATCTCTTCGGTGTCGGGCAAGATCGCATCGCCGGAAAAGAGCGCGTACGCGGCGACGAAATTTGCCATGACGGGCCTCGCAGAAGGACTCTCGCTCGATTTGGAAGTATCGGGCGCGGGCGTGCATCTGCTGACGGTGCATCCGGGCGTGGTACGCACACCGTTCTTCACGGATCAGATGCTCGAAGGCATGTCGGAAAAGACGCGAAGTTCGATGGTCGAGCCGGAGGGACTCGTCGATGCGATCTTCGGTGCTCTCGCTCAAGGGAAACGGGAGCTTACCTATCCGGGCGGATTGTCGGCCGGATATATCGTGAAGGCGCTCGCGCCAAACTTTTTACGAAAGCAAGTGTTACGCGTCACCAAAAAATAATGTCGGCGGATGAGGTCGGCTTGGAGTCTTAAGTAAAGATCGAGTTGGAAAAGTAGCTGACATGTTGGACGTAATCGTTATCGGCGCCGGGATGGCGGGGATCACGGCGGCGCGGGAACTATCGCGCGCGGGGCTCTCGGTCAAGATATTGGAAGCCCGAGACCGTATCGGCGGCAGGATCATGACCGTAGATGATTTCTGCGACGGCCTCGTCGAGGGCGGCGCTGAATTCGTGCACGGCCGCAAGGCCGCGACCATGAAGGAAGTCGAAGCGGCGGGACTGACGTTGCGCGGTTCGCCGCAAATGCGTCGCACCGCATTCAATTTGGGCGGCGGGACACGCTGGTTGCCGATTGCCTGTCTTCATCCTGGCACCTGGGCGTGTGCCGGGATGCGGGGAAAGATTACGCGCAGCGAACCGCCCGATCTGTCGGCGCGGGAATTCATGGACAAGCATGGCTACACGGGCCGCGCGCGGC
Organism: Alphaproteobacteria bacterium; assembly: GCA_012103325.1. Classification (GTDB taxonomy): domain Bacteria; phylum Pseudomonadota; class Alphaproteobacteria; order UBA8366. The sequence continues at coordinate 821,127 of WLWY01000003.1, read as the reverse complement.
AGTTGACGGAGATGACGCTCCTCCAGCATCTGCCGGGCAGTGCGGACGATGTCGGCGTCCTCGGCTGGATCGACGACGGCGTGATGGATCTTCAGAACCGGTACAACCATCGTATCGTGACGGGCTACAGTTCGCTGCCGCACAGCATGGCCAAGGATCTCGACATTCGACTCAACACCGTTGTCGAAACCGTCATCTGGAATGGCGAGGGCGTGCGCCTCCAGTTGCAGGGCGGCGAGGAACTCGAGGCGCAGGCGGTCATCTCTACGTTGCCCGTGGGTGTTCTGAAAGCTGGCGCCGTCCGCTTCGAACCCGCGCTGCCGGAATCCAAACAGTGGGCGCTGGCGCATATGGAAGCGGGGCCGATCACCAAGATCCTGATGCATTTCAATGAGCAGTTCTGGCCGCGCTGGATGGAAATGGCGGCGTCCGCTACGGGCCCCGTCAATCTCTACTGGACGTCCTTCAGAAATATGAAAGACCGGCCGGCAGCGCTGACCGGTTATTGCATCGGGCCGCGGTCGACCGCGCTTTCGGAAGAGAGCGACGACAAAGCGACCGAGATCGTCATGGATGACCTCAAGCGCATGTATCCCGGCGCCGACCCGCATCGCGCGCTGGCTGATATCCGTTTCGTGAAATGGGGCGAGGACCCCTTCGCCGGTGGTGGCTATACCTATCTGCGTCCCGGCGGGCGCGGCGCGCGGGAAAAGTTGCGCGCGATGGATACGGGCGCGCTCTTCTGGGCCGGAGCCGGCACCGAGTCGCGCCCGGTTTCCGAACTTGTCGAGACGGCCTACCTGAGCGGGTTGCGTGTCGCGGATGAGGTGCGTGCGGCGCTAAAGCAAAAAAATCAGCCAATTCCCATGGAGGCGGCTGACTAATCGTCAGCGACGCGGCTCAGCGCATCGAACAACGTGTCGAGGAACACCTGTCGGTGATGCGCGCGGCGCTGCACCAGCGAGAGCCGGCGCTGCAGCGCCGGGGAGCCGAAGGGAACGGTGTAGAAATCGTCCTGGAACCGCTCGCGGATCGAGGAGAGCGGCAGGATTCCGACGCCGAGGCCGCGCATGATCATCATCTGGAAGGTTTCCAGCGTGTCGAGCTCCATGATCGGGTCGACCTTGATGTTCCGCTTCGTCAAGGATTCCTCGACCATGCGGCTGACTTCGGCCTTGCGGTTGAAACTGATGTAGTGATTGCCGTTCAGCAGCTCGACATCGCTCAGCCCCGACTGATCGCGGGCGGCGAGAACCAGCATCGGCTCGTTCAGTACGGGGCGGCTCAACAACTGTGGATCGAGATCTTTTGGTTCGGTCACCAGGGCGGCATCGAGGCGTCCCTGGGAGACGAGGTTGACCAACTCATCCGTCAGATTGGATTGAACGCGGACCTGCAGATGACGGTACGTCTTGCGCAGATTATCCAGAGTCTCCGGCAGGATGAACGAGGCGCCGGGAATGCTCCCGATATGGATCGAACCGGCGAGTTGGCTGGCGACCGGCGAGGAGTCGAGGAGTTGGTCGTAGAGCCGGACGATCTCGCGGGCCTGTTCCAGCAGCAATAGGCCGGTGTTGCTGAGACGCGGCGGCCTCACGGAGCGCTCGAATAAGTCCAATTGCAGAGTCTCTTCGAGGCCCTTCATCTGCATGCTGACCGCGGACTGGGTAATCGACATTTTCTCGGCAGCCGCATGAAAGCTGCCGGTTTCCGCGATGGCGACGAAGGTTTTCAATTGTCTGAGCTGCATGCAGCTACTTAAGTATAATTGAAGAAAAACTTCAATATCATTGTTTTGACTGAAGATAGGAGTGGCGCTACCGTCGTTCAGGAGCAGATCGCCGCGCCGTCTTCCGGCGCGCGCAACGATGGGGCTGGGACATGACAGAGTTGGATGCCAACGCCGACCTGCTGAAACGCCAACGCGATATCATCTCGCGCAAGGAACTGAAGCCGTTCACCAAACGCAGCGACGGGCCCGGCCTGATTTATTTCGGCGGTCTGCTTGCGTGCATTGGTGCGACGGGCGCTCTGATCTATTTCGCGGACGGGACGGCGTGGCTGTGGCCGGCGATGCTGCTGCACGGCATCATGCTGGGCCATCTATTCGCGCCGCTGCACGAATGCAGTCACGGCACCGCTTTCAAAACGCGCTGGCTGAACGAGGCCGTGTTGTGGTTCTGCGGCATCGTCACGATCTGGACGCCGATCTATTTCCGCTACGACCATGCAGGACACCACACCTATGCGCAGATCAAGGGCAAGGATCCCGAGTTCGTCCTGCCCAGCCCGCGCACTCTGCTGGGCTATCTCTACTATGTCTCCGCGGTGCATCTCTGGGTCAAAAATTTTGGCTGGCTGTTCCGCCATGCCGCCGGGACCATGCATCCCTTCAACCGTCAGTTCGTGCCGGATGTGGAATTGCCGCGCATCTATTTCGAGGCTCGCCTGATGCTGTCGATCTACGCGGCCCTGCTCGCTATTTCCGTTGCCACTGGCTCCTGGATCGTTGCGATCTACTGGTTCATTCCGACAATCATTGGCGTTCCCATCGCCCGCATGATCCGGGTGGCGGACCATACCGGCTGCACTGAAGGCGCGGATTTGCGCACCTATGCCCGAACGGTGACGACGGATCCAATCACGCGGTTCTTCTGCTGGAACATGTCCTATCACTGCGAACACCACCTCGCGTCGTCCGTGCCGTTCCATCAACTCCGCGGTTTGCACGAGAAGATCGGCCATGAGCTGAACCCGGTCGACAAGGGCTACATCGCGGTGCAATGGGAAGTGCTCACCAAACATCTGTCCGGCATCGTCTCGCCGAAGCAATCCGTCGCCCCGGCCGAGTAGGGGAGCGCTCAATGTCGGATGGCTGGCACTACGCGATCGACGCGGACGAGGTCGAAGAAGAAGACGTCATGCCCGCCGAAATCGACGGCCGGGAAATCGCGATCTATTGCGTGGAAGGCGAATTCTACGCCTCAGTGGACCGCTGTACCCACGGCGACGCGCAGCTTTCCGAAGGCATCGTGATCGATGACGTTATCGAATGTCCGCTGCATCAGGGCCGCTTCTGCGTGCGCGACGGCCGCGCACTCAGCCCGCCCGTCAGCGACCCGATCGCGACCTTCCCGACCAAGGTCGAGGACGGGAAGGTCTACGTCCAATTATCAAGTGGGTCGCCTACTGCTTAACCCGCTTTCCGCTTTGGGAGAGGGGCGCCACTCGCAAGGTAAACGCCGGCGGTAATGACGACGATCCCGGCCCAGTCCGTGGGTGTGGGAAATTCGCCGAGGATCGGTATTGCAAAGAGTGCAGCCATCGCGGGACCGAGCGCACCAAAGGCAGCGGCGTTCGAGGCTCCGAGAAGACTAACGGCCCTTCCGTACAGGAAGAGCGAAACGATCATCGTGAGAACGCCCTGATAGAACCCTTGGAAGACCAGATCCCCCAGCGGCGCGTCGAGTAAGTCGTCTTCCAAGAATACGATATAGATCGGCAGATAAAGCAGCATCGACGATACGGCGGCAATGGCAACGGCGTGCAGCGCGTCCAGCCGGGCGCGTCTTATCGACACTGTGTAGCAGGCCCACAGAAACGCGGCACAAAGAAACAGCAGATGACCAATACTTTGCGTGCCAACGTGTGTGAAGATCGCAAGGCCGGTAATGGCGAACACGCCGGACAGAATCAAAATAAGACCGATTTTTTGCCCAGGGGAAACGGCTCCCCAAGGATAATCGTCGCGAGGAGAGCGACAAACAAAGGCATCACACCGGGAAAGAGCGTGCCGCCATGCACGGCTGGCGCATATAGCAGCCCAATTCCCACAGCGAGAACCATGGGCGCGCCCCCACCGACGGCGAGGGCGATGAATCCAATCCAGCCCAGACGCTCAAGTGCGATACCGCGGCGAAAAACAATCGGCAGTAGGATCAATCCGGCTACGCCGAAGCGAAGCGCGGTAAGGTCCGATGCCGTGAGGGTTGTCGTCACCCCAAGCCGCATCACTACGATCCAGCCAGCCCAAATGCTCACGGCCGAGACGGCGTATATGGCGCCGCGAAGGTATTGCGGTTTTTCGGCATTGTTTGCGCCTGAGCCCACCATCGGATGCACAGCCCTATCCAAAATATTCTTTATAAGGTAATTTATCCCCTATAGAGGATGCTATGCAAATGTCAGCAGCGCTTGATATCGCCGCCCTGGGCCGCAGGATTAGGAATCTCCGGAAACGGCGCGAACTTTCCTTGCAAGCGTTGTCGGAGCGGTCCGGCGTTAGTACCAGCATGCTCTCCACCGTCGAGCGGGGAAAAAGAATCCCCACAATCTTGATCTTGAGTCAGATCGCGACGGCTCTCGATACCAGTATTGCGCGTCTTGTGGACGAAGAAACCGGCCCGCGCGTCGTTATCGTGCGGGCTGCGGAACAACGGGTGATAAAGGACCCAGCAGGTATAGAGCGCCGCACCCTTTCGCCCGTATTACCTGGCGTCGAATTCGAAATGATGCGAACGACCATGGAACCGGGAGTCGATGCCGGCACGTTTCCGGCACATCGCGCGGGATCGCGTGAATACCTGGCAGTTGAGCAGGGCACGTTGATACTGACCCTGGCCAAAACCATTTACGAACTTCATGCGGGCGATAGCATCTACTATGAGGGCGATTGCTCTCACGGCTATCGCAACGACGGCGATGTGCCATGCACATATTATCTGGTCATGGATATCGCCGCGTCACGGTGACAGCGGTCATTAGGTGGCCGCCCCTGATGGCGTATGTTCGCTACTCGTCTGGCCTGCCATATGCCCGCTCCACTTTGGCGATCCGGATCATGTAGTGATCGTACCAAGCGGTGCGTCCTTTTTCCTTGGCGATCAGATGTTCGGGATCTCTCGCCCATTGCTGTATCGTTTCGAGATCGCGCCAATACGATACGGCGACTCCCGAGCCGTCCGGGTTGCGGGCCGGCTCGATGCCGAGATATCCGTCATAGGCACTGGCAAGTTCGAGCATGCGCAGTGTCATCTTCTGATGCTCGGTGTGGTCGGTGTCGGCGTTAACCGATGTAAAAATGACGGCGTAGTACGGCGTTTCCGGCGTATCGGAGATATAAGGCATGATTATCGCTTTCGCATAAGTAACAGGCGCGGGCGCGCCGCCCGCGAATTCAACCGGCAAGGCGAATGGACCTCGCGGGGAGCGTCAGCGATGCGATATGGGTGGCCGGACGAAAGCGCCTACGGACAGTCGGTATGCCATCATCATCCATAGATGGATGGTTAAGCCACGACGTTCAAGCCCGCGCCAGCGGTCCGCGCAACAGCTGGCCGGGCAGGGCGCCGGTGTGCTGGTTCTCCTTCAGCACGGTCTGGCCGGCAACGACGGTGGCCAGCATGCCGTCGGCGTACTGCTTCAGGCGCTTCGAGCCTGACGGCAGGTCATGCACGACTTCCGGCATCCGCGGCTCGACCTTGTCCGCATCGAATACGGTGATGTCGGCGGTCATGCCTTCGCGCAACAGGCCGCGGTCGTGGAAGCCCCAGTTGGTGGCGGTATCGTAGGTGATCATCCGCACGGCTTCCTCGAGGGTGAAGGCTTCGCGTTCGCGCACCCAGTGGCTCAGCAGATGCGTTTGCAGCGAGCTGTCCATGATCTGCGAGACATGCGCGCCGGAATCGGAGAAGGTCACGGTCGAGCGCGGGTGCTTCATCAGCGCCAAGGCGTCGTCCTGGTTCTCGTTCGCCAGCGGCTGACGGAAGAAAGCCTTTAGATCTTCCTCGATCGCCACTTCGATCATGGCGGCTGCCGGCGTGATGCCCCGTTCCTCGGCGATCTGCGCCAGGCTTGGATGCGGCAGTCGGATCTTATCGATGTGGTAGAACATGTCCCACTCGGGCGGCCGCGCCTCGGCCCCGACCACTTCCGGCCCGTCATAAGGACGGTCGGCGACATCGATCAGTTTCTGTTTCAGTGCCGCGTCGGATTTCAGTTTTGCCAACTGTTCGTCGAGCGGCAGTTTGCGGAAGTCCTTCCAGACTTCCCAATTGTCGAATGGCGTCGCGGTTTCGAAGGAGAGGATCGAGTTGATCTCGCGGCTGTGCACCTGGGTCCAGATACGAGCGCCCTGCAGGTTCTCTTCTTCGATAATCTCGTAGAGCGCCTTCCATTGGCCTGGGAACTTCTTACGGCTGAGGCTGCCGAACGTTACGGGGCGGCCGCTCTTCTTCGACAATTCGCCGAGGCTGCGATAGACGCCCATCATTTTCTGCATCTCGCCACGTTCCATGGCGAGCTGGAAAATACCGGCGCCGGTCTCGCCCATCGCCATCACGATGTCGCGGATTTCCTCGTCGCTGCCGACGCGGCTCGCGACAAAGCGGTCGTCGGAGGTCAGATGGCTCGGGCTGCGTGAGGTCGAGAAGCCCATCGCGCCGGCGCGTACCGCTTCCTGCACCGCCGCCTTCATCTTCTCCATGTCGTCTTCGGAGGCGTCTTCTTCGAATGCCCGCTCGCCCATCACGTAGGTGCGCAGCGCCGAATGGCCGATATAGCCCGCGTAGTTGATGCCCTTTGGCATCTTGTCGACGGCGTCCATATATTCGGGATAGGTCTCCCAATCCCAGTTGATGCCCGCCAGCATGGCGCTGCGCGAGATGTCCTCGGCACGCTCCAGGTTGCGGAAGACGAAATCGGCTTCGGATTCGCGGCACGGCGCCAGGGTAAAGCCGCAATTGCCCATCACCGCGGTGGTCACGCCGTGGTAGCAGGAGCAACTGCCAAGCTGATCCCAGAACAATTGCGCGTCCATATGGGTGTGGCCGTCGACGAAGCCCGGGGTGACGACATGCCCTTCGGCATCGATTGTCTCTTCCGTCGTCTCGCCGTTGATACGGCCGATCTTGGTGATCTTCCCGTCCTTCACGCCGACATCGCCGCGATAGCGCGCGCCACCCGAACCGTCGACAATCATGCCGTTCTTGACCACCAGATCGTAGCTCATGCTCTTCTCCATTTTGCGAGGGTCTGCATCCTTTGTCCGGACAATTCTGCCAGTTGAAGGCCACTCCTGTCCAATCGTGCCCTTAACGCGGGGCCGGATAGCCGAGGTTGCGGTCCGAAAACGACTTCATCATTATCGCAATGACGGTACGCCGGATGTGGCGAGGGTTCGTTTTCGATTGGATACGCATATGACTAAAGTGATCGATTTTTATTGGGATGTCGGCAGCACCAATACCTATTTCGCGCTCAAACTGATCGACCCGATTGTCGATGCGCACGGTGCTGAGTTGGTGATGCATCCCTTCAACCTGGGCTATGTCTTTCGGCATCACAATTATGTCCTGGCGGACGAGCCGGCGGCGAAGCATACGAACCGCCGGCGGGACCTGGCGCGCTGGGCGGAAAAGTATGCGCTGAAATTTCGGTTTCCCGACACCTTTCCGATCAAGACGAGCCGGGCCTTGCGGGGCGCTTTGGCCATGCGGCAATGGGACAAGGAGCGACCGTTCATCGACGAAATCTTTCGCCGCTACTGGGAGGCGAATGACGCGTCGATTGCAGACCATGCTGGTTTGAAGGACGTGGCGTCGTTGCTTGGCGTCGACCCGGACGCGTTCGAGCAGGCTTGTGAGAGTGAAGCCGTACGCCAGGCCTTGATCGACGCGACCAACGACGCGCTAGCGCGCGGTGTCTTTGGCGCACCATCCTTCATCGTCAACGGCGAGCTGTTCTGGGGCAAAGACCGGATGGCGTTCATCGAGGACGAGTTGATCCGCTCGGTGTAGCTCGCTCTTGATCGCGAGACTCTCGCGCGTCCTATTTGCCCCTCCGCTTCGACATCGTACACTCTTTGACTGGACAACCGCGTCGGCGAAGACCTGTTGCTGGCACACATGTTCCCCTGTGTTGTTGCTTGATGAACGGCACACGAACTGGGCTTCCTGTTCGCGTGCTTATGGCTTGAAAGTGTATGAAAACAAACAAGAAATTAAGGCTGATAATTCTAGTGCTCGGGGTTGCGTTGGTCTCGGTTCTTTCCTATGAACTGTTTTATTGGCTGACGCATGTCTACGAATTCGATGCCCGCATCAAGACAGAGCTGACCACCCTGTCGAGTCCGGTCGACGCCAATATCGAAAAAATTTACGTCAAGGAGGGCGATCAAGTCAGCCGGGGCAGCCTGCTCGTCGCACTCGATTCCGAAGTCGAGCGGCTGCGTATCGAGGCATTGAAGGTCGACCTCGCGCGCGAGCGGGCGCGGGTCACCAAACTGCTGGCGGAGAAAGACGCGCTGGAAAAGAACCTCAAGTCGCGGATCGCAACCAAGACCGAGGAGATCCGCGCGCTTAGGATCGAGCGCAAATCCATCGACGACCGGCTGAAGCTCTCGCAGAAAAACATCGATCGCTCGAAAATTTTGCATGGCAAGCAACTGCTGTCCTCCAAGCGCCTGGAAGAGGAGCAGGCGAAGGCGCTGGATCTGGCCGGGCAGGTGAATTTCGCGGCCGCCAAGGTTCGGGTGGCGGAACGCGAGCGAGATGAAATCGAAGCCTCGAAATCGAGTATCGGCGTTCTTGTTTCCGAAATCGGTATTTCCGGCATCACGATCGAGAAAATAAAAATCCTCATCAAGGAGTCGGAGGAGAAGCGGAAGCAGCGCTTCATCGTCAGCCCCATCGACGGGATCATCGACAATATTTTCAAGTATGAAGGCGAACACGCGGAAGAGAACGAGAACCTCATTCTCCTGCACGATACGAAATCGTTCTGGATCGAAGCCAATATTGAGGAGACGCAGCTTCGGCACCTGAAGGTGTCACAGAAGGTCGTCATCGATATCGATGCGTATCCGTTCGACAGTTTCACCGGGGTCGTCACACGGATCGGCAGTGTGACCACGGCGCAGATGGACCGGGGGAACGGTGACGCTCGGGCCAGCAAGGCGACCCAACGCATTCCCGTCTACATCAAACTGCTCGACCCGCCGGCGACCATCGCGCCGGGCATGCTGGTCGAGGTGAATATCCAGATCTACGATCAACTCGGGTTTTAGCTCCGGTGTCGCTGGCGAAGCTTGATTGGCGTGCAATTCTGACCATCGCGACGAGCGCAATGCTGCTTCAGCAGGCGTTCTCCTACGTCTGCCAGATCGCGCTGCCGATCCTTGCCGACCGCATCGCCGAGGATTTCGGCATCTCGCGGGCCTGGTTGGGGCTTTACTTGTTCATTCAGAATATCACTGCGATTGTCGCCGCGATGGAGTGCGGCGGCTTCATCATTCGCCTCGGCGCGTGGCGGGTCAGCCAGATCTGTCTGATCCTGATGGGAACGAGCCTGATCGTCATCGCCGGTGGAGTCCTGTGGCTGTATCCACTGGGCGCGGTGCTTTTGGGGGCCGGCGCCGTATCGACGCCCGCCAGCTCGCATGTCCTGGCGCGGCACTGCCCGCGTCATCTCGCCCCGATCATCTTTTCGGTCAAGCAGACCGGCGTTCCGGTCGGCAGCTTGATCGGGGGGCTATTGATCCCCGCATTACTCGGGCTCGGCTTCTATGTGGCGACGATCCGCGAGTCGGTTTACTTGGACGCTTATGGGGCGGCGCTCGTCGCGGCGTTGATCGTGTATTCGGTCGCTATCATGTTGCAGCCATTCCGCGGCTTCTTCGATTCCGACCGGGATCCGACGGTCCGCCCGTCCTTCTCCGGCGTCTCCGATACAATGAAGATCGTCCTGTCGACGCCGAATTTGCGCGACCTTGCCTTCGCCGCCTTCGCGTTCGGCGGGCTGCAGTCGATCTATTCCGGTTTCTTCATCCTCTATCTGATCGACGGGTTGGAATATAGCGAGATCGACGCGGGATTCACTTTTGCCGTGGCAAGTACCACAGCGGTCGCAGCCCGCATCCTGTGGGGCTGGCTGGGTAGCACCCTGGTGTCGCCGCGCATCGTGATGGGTCTCATCGGCCTGTTCGGCTTCGTCGCGGCCGTGCTCACGGCGTATTACGATTTCAGCTGGAGCCAGGGTTCGATCATGGCGGTTGCGATCCTGTACAATATTACCGGATTAAGCTGGCATGGCGTCCTGCTGGCCGAAACGGCGCGTCTGGCGCCACCGGACAAGGTGGGTGGGGTAACGGGTGGCGTGCTGTCCTTCACCAGTATCGCGATGATGATCTATCCCGCGATCTATGGCGGACTGCTTGCGGTTACGGATTCCTACGGGCTGGGGTTCCTGTTCGCTTCGGTGCCGTCGCTCGTGGCCGCCTTTATCTTCTTCCGTGCACCCGTCGAAGGACAGTGGGTGCGGATCATAATGGACGGACTGTCCTGGGGGTTGGCGCCGGCGCGGCTGCTGTATGCCTTCTCCGTTGCGCTGTTCGGCGCGGTTATTGGGGCCGTCTGGGTCTATGGGTCGCTTATACCGCCCTTGTAATGAAGAGAATGCCGACGGTCTGTGGTGAAAACTCAAAATCTTAGTAATACATTAATAATATATATTAAAATTTAAATAGTTTGGATTCGATAGTTATTTAGAAATTCAAGAAATGATAGTATAGTGATTGCAGAAATTCGGTAAACACCAAGAAAGTTTATATAAAATTGAAAGTAAATAAATTAACCCATTATCGTAACCGCAACAGCTTGTCTTGTTGCGACTGTGCAGGCCGGTTTGCAGCCATGCGATGGACGGTGCCGGGTAACTTGGGGTTGGCCAGTGATGTTCAACGGGTTCGGTGCTTCGGGTTTCACCTAGGAAGTACGCCATACTTAGAAGGGTACGGTCATGAATAAGCTTCAACTGGTTCGCCTTGCGACAGGCGGTCTTTTTGTCTTCGCGATGGGTTTACCGGCGCATGCGGCCGATGTGGCGAATTGCATGCAGCAAGCGGCGGAGAGCCCCGTTGGCTATGGGACGCAGAATTCTTCCGGTTCCGACCAGCAAACCGGTGCGCTATGGGCGGAGGCTCAGACTGACTGGCTGACCGCGCTGCGTCCTTCGCTTGAAAAGTTCGAAAATAAGCTGGATCAGGCCACCATGGACCTGCATCAGACGGAAATTGACGCTGCTGGCGCGCTGCTTAAGGCGGTAAACGCAGAGGCCACCGTAACAGATGCGCGTAACGCTCTGAACGGCGTGAATATGGAGCTTCGAATTGCGAAATCCGAACTCAAGACCCTTAAGGCATTGCCGGTAAGCCAGGAAAACGCTACGGATATCGACGATCTGGAGATTGAAGTCGCGGCGCTCCAGATCATCCTTGAAGGGGTAAAGGGCGACCTCATGCAGGCTGATGAGGAATTAACGACCGCTCGTTTCAGCGCCGCCGATGCGGAGACTGCGATCGCGCGAGCGGAAAACGTCGTCGGTCGTGCGGTGACAGCGAAAGAGCAGGTTCAGTCGCAGATCGCCCGCTACGAGGCCGAAAGTTTCGACGCGACACAAGGCGGGAAAAGCGCGTTTGAAATCGTGTCCGGACCTGACCCCAGAGATGTTGCGGCGCAGCCCTGCGCGAACGGCACCACAAAGGATCTCAGCCAAGGCGTGCGGAGGAATAAGGGCAACAACTCCTGATCTTTGACCGATAGAATAATCGGTGAATTCGAGCAGATCGGGATTGCTTGGAATCGCGTGAATCTGCTCTCAACTATTAAGGTAGAGCGAATTCACAGAACCGACCGAACCCAAGTAATCGGGTTCGATCAATCCTGATCCGCTCTAGTGGGGGGATCCCACGCCGGGGGAAAAAGTTCCGCTCCGCGATAAGAGCGATGGTACCGTTACTCCAGATTGCTCGCTCGCTGGAGAAATACGGTTCGTGGTTTTTTCCGACGACACAGATGGTTTGTTCGCGCGCTACGGTCCGGCCTATCGCTGGATGGCGACGGCGACGGGGCTGACCGCCTTTTTTACGATGGTCCTGTCCAGCACGATCGTGAATGTCGCCGTCCCAGACGTGATGGGTGCCTTCGGCGTCGGCCAGGACAAGGTGCAGTTCCTGGCAACCGCGTTTTTCGCGACGATGACGGCAAGCCTGCTGCTCAATCGCTGGATCAACGAGCGGTGGGGCCAGCGTCTGACATTCTCGGCGGCACTGATCCTCTTTAGTTTCGGCAGCGCGGTGAGCGGCTTCGGGCCGACTCTCGATTTCGTCATCGTCGGACGCATCCTGCAGGGGTTCGCCGCCGGTGCCCTGCAGCCGCTGGTCATGATGCTTCTCATGCAAGTGTTTCCGCCGGAACGGCGCGGCCTGGCGATGGGGCTGTTCAGCATGGGCATCGTCGCCGCCTTGGGGTTGGGGCCGTTTATAGGCGGCGTGGTGATCGACAATATGACATGGCGATACATCTTCCTGGCGCCGATGCCGATGGTTGTTATCGCGTTTCTGATGGGTCTGCTGTTTGTCCCTTCCATACGGTCGGCGGTTCGTACGATCCGGTTCGACTGGCTCGGCTATGCTTGTCTGTGCGCTGCACTGTTCTGCCTGATGACGGCGATCGCCAATGGCCAGCGCGAAGGCTGGATTTCCAACGAGATCGTGGCGCTGTTCAGCGTTGCGGTGGCGGCCGGGGCCGGGTTCGTCTTGTCCCAGTTCCGGCCCGGCGCGAGCCTGCTCGATATGGCGCTGTTCCGTAATCCGCAGTTCGCGTCGGCGGCGATGATTGCGTTCCTGTTCGGCAGCGGCAATTTCGCCACGATCTATGCCTTCCCGGTGTTCAGCCAGTTGGTGCAGGAATATACGGCCACGCTCGCGGGCTTCCTGATCCTGCCGGGTAGTCTGATCGCCATGGCGATCTTGCCTCTGACCGGACGCCTGGCAGACGCCGTGCCGCATCACCTCCCGATCATCTTCGGCCTGACGATCTTTGCGGTCAGCATGATGCTGATGGCGGGTGCCGATATTGATACGGTCGTGTGGAGCGTGGGGTTCTTCATCTTCATCGGGCGGTTGGGTCTGGCCTTCGTCGTGCCGTCCATGAACGGGGCGGCGCTCAGTTCGCTCCCGCCGACCCAACTCAGCCAGGGCACGGGCGCGATCAACTTCTTCCTGCTGCTCGGCGGGGCGTGCGGTATCAATACGCTGGTCGTGATCATGGAGCAGCGTACCCAGTGGCATGGCGACCTGCTGGTGGCGACGCAGACCGCCGGCAATGCCGCGACGCGCGAAATGCTGGTCGGTGTGCACGGGCTGCTGGGGGAGGGCGGCATCCCCGTCTCGCTGCATAGCCCGCTGGCCCTGGACTATCTGGGTAAGGTCGTGCATGCCCAAGCGAGTACGCTAGGGTTTCAGGACGGATTCACGGCTCTTGCGCTCGTCTTTCTGTTCGCCATTATTCCCGCCTCGCTTCTCGCCTGGACGAGAAGCCGATAGCGACGTTTGGAGTTTAGTTGATGTCCAACCCCAATGACTGCGCGGTGATTCTTTTTTCCGGCGGTCAGGATTCCACGATCTGCCTGGCCTGGGCGCTGGAGAATTTTGCTGCGGTCGAGACGATCGGGTTCGATTACGGGCAGCGCCACGCCATCGAGCTGGAGAGCCGCCAGCATATCTTCCGCGCGTTGCGGGAGGCGTTTCCGGACTGGTCGTCTAACCTGGGCGAAGACCATCTGATCGACCTCGATGTATTGAACAAGATCAGCGATACCGCCCTGACCCAGGAAGCCGAGATCAAGATGGGCGCGGACGGCCTGCCGAATACCTTCGTGCCGGGCCGGAACCTGCTGTTCCTCACCGTGGCGGCGGCGGTCGCTTACCGGCGCGAGGCGCGGCATATCGTCGGCGGCATGTGCGAGACCGATTATTCGGGCTATCCGGATTGCCACGACGATGCGATCAAGGCGATGCAGCTGGCGCTCAATCTCGGCATGGACCGCCGTTTCGTTTTGCACACGCCGTTGATGTGGATCGACAAGGCCGAATCCTGGGCGATGGCCGAGCGGCTGGGCGGCGCGGCGCTGACAGATATCATCCTCGAGGAAACCCACACCTGTTATTTGGGCATCCGCGAGACGCGCCATAATTGGGGCTATGGTTGCGGCACGTGCCCGGCCTGCGAATTGCGCGCATCGGGTTACAAGAAATATCGGGCGCAGGCGGCGTCTTAACGGCAGCCAACCACGAACCAGCTTCACCGCCGTCCACCCCCTCCCTAGCCCTCCCCCGTCGGAGGGGGAGGGAATAAGTAATGGAACCTTTTTACTAATCCCTTCCCCCCTTGCGGGGGAAGGCTAGGATGGGGGGACCTGCTCAGCGACAGGAAGCAACGAAATGCTCGACTATAAACTCTTCGACCTCGGCGAACTGCGCCTGCAGCGCGGCATGACCGTGCCCGGCGCCACGCTGGCTTACAAGACATACGGCACCTTGGCGGACGACCGCTCCAACGCTGTTTTGTATCCGACCTCATTCGGCGCGCATCACACCGATATCGAATGGCTAATCGGCCCCGGCCATATTCTCGACACCGACCGCTGGTTCGTCGTGATCCCCAACATGTTCGGCAATGGCCGGTGGCCCGAATTTACCCATTGGGATAACATCCACGCCCAGAAACGCCTGCTCGAAGAAAAATTCGGCGTCGAGAAATTGGCCATGGTCTATGGCTGGTCGATGGGCGCGCAGCAGGCGCTGCATTGGGGTGCGGTTTTCCCCGACCGGGTCGCGCGCATCTGCGCTGTCTGCGGTTCCGCGCGTACCTCGCCGCACAACAAGGTATTTCTCGACGGCGTGCGCTCGACCCTGAAGGCCGATCCGAACTGGCGTGATGGTTATTTTGCCGAACGCCCGGTGCGCGGGTTGCGCGCCATGGGCCGAGTCTATGCCGGCTGGGCCATGTCGCAAGCCTTCTACCGCGAACATCTGTACCTGCAGCACGGCTTCGCCTCGCTCGAGGATTTCTTGGTGCGCGCCTGGGAGGCCAACTATCTGCGCCGCGACGCCGACAATCTGCTCGCCATGCTCGACGTCTGGACCCGCTCCGACATTAGCGACAATGAAATCCATAACGGCGACATCGATGCTGCCCTCGGCGCCATCACCGCCAAAACCCTCATTATGCCGGGCCGCACCGACCTCTACTTCACCCCCGAAGACAGCGAGGCCGAAGCCGCCCGCATTCCGGGCGCCGAATACCGCCCCATCGAATCCATCTGGGGCCACCGCGCCGGCAACCCCATCGAATCCGACGAAGACCGCGCCTTCCTGCGCGATGCGGTGCACGGGCTTCTGGCGGGGTAGGGTGAAAAACCCATAACCTGTCGCCCTTGGGCTTGACCCACTGTTGTCCGGTTTAATTCAGTGGACGGTTTGCATGGCATTGATTCTACTGGTGACCAATCGTTTGGCGACGTTTTGGACACGGGAAAGGATCAACACCATGCGGCATGAGAATAGCGTATTTCATGATCTGATGAAGCGTGTTCCTTGGGATCGTTTTGCGGCTTTGGTGGAACGGCATGAAGCCGACAAACACGTTCGCCGCCTGAGCACGAAGGACCAGTTCATCGCCCTGCTATATGCTCAGCTTTCCGGTGCGGTGAGCTTGCGCGAGATCGTCGGCGGTCTACAGAGCCATCGTGCCCGGCTCTATCATGTCGGCGGTCGCCTTGTGACGCGTTCGACGCTGGCCGATGCGAACGCGACGCGGCCGAGCGCGGTGTTCTCGGAGCTGTTCACGGCGTTGGTTGGGCGCGCCGGGCGCGGGTTGCGGCGGACGCTTGGCGAGGCGACCTACCTGATCGATGCCAGTCCGCTTGCCTTGAGTGGCCGGGGATCGCAGTGGGCGTATTTTTCGGCCAGGGCCTGTGGCGCGAAACTGCATGTGGTTTACGATGCGGGCGCCGAACACCCGGTCTACGCGGCGGTGACGCCGGCAAAGACCGCCGATATCAAGGTGGCGCAGGAGATGCCGATCGAGGCGGGCGCGACCTATGTCTTTGATCTGGCTTACTACGATTACGCCTGGTGGGCGAAGCTCGACGCCGCGGGTTGCCGCATTGTCACCCGTTTCAAGTCGCACACGCCGCTAACAGAGGCCACCGATCGGGCGGTGCCCGAGGGCGAAGACATCTTGTCCGACCGGGTCGGCCTGCTGCCCAAACGGCAAAGGATGAGCCGCAAAAACCCCTTCTCCAAGCCCGTGCGCGAAGTCACGGTGCGGATCGATACCGGCAAGACCCTCCGGATCCTGTCCAACGATCTGGACGCCTCGGCCCGGCAAATCGCCGACCTCTATAAGCGCCGCTGGGCGATCGAGCTGTTCTTTCGCTGGGTCAAACAGAACCTCAAAATCCGGCACTTCCTCGGCCGGTCCGAGAATGCCGTGCGCATTCAGATCACCGTTGCCCTGATCGCCTATCTCTTGCTTCACCTCGCAAAAGCCGATCAGAAAACCGTCAAATCCCCGCTCGCATTCGCTCGCCTCGTCCGAACAAACCTCATGCATCGAAAGCGCATTGACCGTCTGCTCGAACCTGAACCAAACACACCTCAATGCCAAAATCAGTTGGCCTTCATATGTTAAAGAAATTAAACCGGACAACAGTGGGCTTGACCCGAGGGCCCATGGTGCGACCGTGAGACGCTTGTAATTGGCCACCCGGCTTCGACACCCACGCAACCGTCATAGGCCGCGCATCGCTTCAACTTGGGCCCTCGGGACAAGCCCAAGGGCGACAGCTTGGGGGGCAAGGATGACAAATAGGGTGTGCCGGCCATTCGGGGTCCGCCCCACTTCCGCCACCGGGTCCGGCATGACACAATACGCGGGAGCCGCGCCATGGGTGCGAAGGAACAACGAAGCGGGACAGATATGAGCAAACAGCACGTCATTTATGAGGTCAGCGACGAGATCGCGACGATCACCTTGAACCGCCCGGAGGCGCGGAACGCGCTGAGCACGGAAATGCGCGAGCAGCTCGACGAAGCGCTCAACGATGCGCGCGACCGGGCGGGCGACGATGTGAAGGTGGTGCTGATTACCGGTGCGGGCGGGGCGTTCTGCGCCGGCGGCGATGTTAAGGGCATGAACAACAGCCAGCAGGACGGCGGGGTTGAAGCCAACGCGTCGCGCAGCCGCATGCGCAGCAGCCACAGTACGATCTACAATCTGTTCCATATCGAGCTGCCGGTCATCACCTTGGTCGACGGTGCGGCGGCGGGGGCCGGCTGCAATCTGGCGCTGGCGGGCGATTTCGTGCTGGCGACGCCACGTGCGTTCTTTATGCAAGCCTTCGCGCGCATCGGCCTCGTGCCGGACTGGAGCGGCTTCTACATCCTGCCGCGCCTCGTCGGCCAGATGCGCGCCAAGGAGCTCGTCTTCTCCGGCCGCCGGGTCTATGCGGAAGAGGCCAAGGAAATGGGCATGATCTACGACGTGGTCAGCCAGGACAACGCGATGGCCGAGGCGCGCGCTTTTGCGGGTCGGTTCCGCAATGCGTCCACGACCGCGATCGGCGTGGCGAAGAACGTCCTCAACCAGTCCTACAACCAGGACCACCGCACCTTGCTGGAAATGGAAGCGGCGGGGCAGTCGATTTGCCGCGATACCGCGTTCCACAAGGAGGCCGTGCGGCGCTTCGCCGACAAGGAAACGCCGCTCTACGATTGGGAGTCGTTCGAACGCTAAATTACTGTAAGGCGGCCTTTATTTTCGGGTCGCCGAACAGCTCTTTTAGTTTCTCGCGAAAGGCGACGGGAACGACTTCGCGTGAGTGGCCTGGCGGGTTAACCGGGTGGCCGCCGAGATTGTCTTCACCTTGAATCTGCTTATCCGCTCGTTCATTGCCGTTAGCGTCGAATATACGAAGCAGAACGTTGTAAGTAAGTTTCGTATTGAAATAAGTATCCGCTTTCCATTCGTTTATCGTCAGGAAGATCGAGCGGTTTGCCTTGGCAGCAAGCAACTTGGCGCGCGCCTGAGATTCCTGATCATCCGGCGAGACGTCAATTGCCTGCCCAGTAGTGCCGCTCGCGCTTAGCGCTGCAACGACAGACGCGGAGAAATCGTCTGCCAGCGGTTTTTCTGACGCGGTCGTTACGTTGAATGGGTTGCCATAGCCACCGCGAGATAGACCAACAAAATTCGCTTCTTTATCGCCATCGACGATATAAAATCGCTGATCGTGCGTGGCAACGGCAACTTTGGATTCCGTTTTGATGTCGAATGTCGTGTCGGCCGCGTCATATTCATGCGTAACACCGACGGCGCAGCCGCCGGACAGGATGCAGATCGCGAGGATTGCCAGTAGTCGGGACATTCGCGTTTCTCCGTGATGTAGGGAAGGCTGTTGGAAGCTTATTTAAAAAAACTTCGTGTATTGTAGAGGATAAGAGACAAAGTTGTACGCCTAAAACAGAATGTCGTCATGCGATAGTGAGCAACCGAATGACAAACGCAGCCTTTGTAGATTTTTCAAAGATCGATTTTGAGAACAACTGGACGCGACCGGACGGCGCGCCGGAGGGTGTATCGGTCAAAGTGCTGGCCGGCGCCCTCGATCACGCAGCAAAACGAGGCCGGTGTACGACTCTGACCCGTTGGCGCGCTGGTACCGAAGTCGCGGAAGCGATCACGCATGAGTATACCGAAGAGGTCTATGTCATTGCCGGTTCGCTTTTGTGGCTCGACAGGGGAGGGACCGTGCGTGTCGAAGCGAACAGTTATGTCTGCCGCCCTGCCGGGGTGCCGCACGGGCCGTTCCGCGCCGACGAAGATTATCTCGCGATCGAGTTCTGCTACTACGAGGATCCGACTGCTTAGGGTGAGTCGTCGATCCCATAGCTTGAACCTGGAGCCGCACCCAGCATGCCGACCGCTTCGATCTCAACGCAGAGTTCGGGACGAACCAGCTTGCTCACTTCGATCAGGGTCGAAACGGGATAGTTGCCGGTAAAGAATTCCCGCCTGGCCTTCCATACGGCGTCCCGGTCGTTGATGTCGGTGAGGTAGATGAGCACTTTGACGACATCGTCCATGCCGCCGCCCGCCGCCTCCATCAGGTTCTTGATCTTGGTGAAGATTTCCACCGCTTGCCCATAGGCATCCGTTGATCCGATCGCGCCATCGAAGTCCTTACCACGCGCCGTCATGCCGGCGATGTAGACGTGGCCGTCGATGACCAGACAGTTCGACCAGGTGTCCTCCGGCGGTTCGCCGACCTGAGGGTGTGTAATTCTGCGCTTCGACATCTTCTTTCTCCCTGTAACGCGTTACCGCCAACCGCCGCCGCCGCTGACATAGACCGTGTCGGCGGTCATGAATTCGCAGGCGTCGGAGCACATGAACAGCACCAATTCGCCGATTTCTTCCGGGGCGCCGAAGCGTTTCATCGGCACGTCGTTGCGGAACTGCTGCATCAGCTCCGCCGTCGTATTCGCGGTGCCCTGAAACGCGGTGTCGACGGGTCCAGGCGAAATCGACAGACAACGGATGCCCTGCGCCGCAAATTCCCGCGCCACGCCCAAGGTCATGGTCAGCACCGCGCCCTTGGCCGAGGCATAATGCACCGATGCGCCCGGCCCGCCGCGCTTATGCGACATGCTGGCCATGTTGACGATCACGCCGCGCCCGGCTGCGAGCATATGCGGCAGGGCGGCTTGCATCCCGTACATCACGCCGTTCACATTGAGATCGAACGTCCGCTTCCACAGATCGTCGTCGATATCGAGGAATTTGGATCGCCTGAAAGCCGCACCCGCGGAATTGAACAGGAAGTCGACCCCGCCATAGGACGCGATCGCCTCGTCGGTCATCGCTTCGACGGCGGCACGCTGGGAGACATCGGTTGTCGTGGCAACGGCCTGTGCCCCGGCGGCCACGACCGCATCCGCGGTATCCTGCGCGCCGGTGCCGTCGATGTCGGCGCAGACGACGTTCGCGCCTTCGCGCGCAAAAATCAGCGCGGTCGCGCGGCCGATCCCGCTGGCGGCGCCAGTAATGACGATGGTCTTGCCTTGGAAATAGTCGGGTGTACGCGGCATAGTTTACCCCTTGATTGTCGTTTTTTCGTTCGCCCCGGCCATGATTGTGGACCGCGAAGCAAGTGCGGGTCCAGAGGGGTCTCCATGAGGGGGGCGGTAGCGCTCCTGCGACAGTCTCGACAGTTCCCCTCGAACTGTGATCGTGGCACACTGCACAGCATAAAAACGGTATTCTGAATTGGGAGAATGCGCGATGGGCCTGTCCGATATTCGGGGTGTCCCGACCTCCACCGACAGCCAGAAGGCGCTTGATCTTTTGGAGGTGGCGCTGGACCAGGCACTGGCGATCCGGGGCGATCCGGTCGCGGTGATCGACGAAGCGCTGGAGGCGGCGCCGGACTTCGTTTTGGGCTATTGCATCCGCGCAGAATTTCGGCTGTTGACGACGGAGCGTTCTGGCGTGCCGTTGGCCGCGCGCGACGTGGAAATGGCCGAGGCGCTGACCGGCGCCGCGAACGACCGGGAGCGCGGCCACATTGCCGCAATACGCGCCTGGCTCGAAGGCGATCTGGAAAAAGCCGTTGAGCGCTGGGAAGCGGTACTGCTGGACTATCCGCGCGACCTGATGGCGGTATTCGCCGCACACAATACGGACTTCTTCCTTGGCGAGGCGCCACAGATGCGCGACCGGTTGTCCCGTGCACTGCGCGCCTGGGATGCGGATACGCCGGGATATGGTTATGTCCTCGGCATGTATGGCTTCTCCCTGGAAGAAGCCGGCGATTTCGTTCGCGGTGAAGAATATGGCCGCATGGCGGTGGAACTGAATCCCAAGGATGTCTATGCGATTCACGCCGTCGCCCATGTCATGGAGATGCAGGGTCGCCAGGAAGACGGCATCGCCTGGATGACCGGGCGGCAGGACGACTGGGCGGTCGATTGCGGCTTCTCGATCCATCTCTGGTGGCACACCGCGATGTATCATCTCGATCTCGGGCAATATGACCGGGTGTTCGAGATCTACGAGAACGGCATTCGCAAGAGCGCCGATGGTATCTCGCTGGAGGAGCTCGACGCGGCATCCATGCTGTGGCGGCTCAATCTGCTGGGCGTGGATGTCAGCGGCCGCTGGGACGAGCTGGCGGACAAGTGGGAGCCGAGCGCGGAGGACACCTATTACGCCTTCAACGATATGCATGCGATGATGGCCTTCGCCGGCGCGGGCCGCGACATGGCGGCGGCGAAGCTGCTGGCGGCGACGGCGAGCTACGTGACCGAGCGCGGCGGCACCAATGCGCAGATGACTAAGGATGTCGGCATTCCGCTGTGCCGCGCGTTGCTCGCCTTCAGCCGTGAAGATTACGGCCAGACCGTCGACCTGCTACTGCCGATCCGCTACAAGAGCAATGTCTTCGGCGGCAGCTATGCGCAGCGCGACGTCATCGCGCTGACCCTGATCGAGGCGGCCCTGCGCGCCGGGCAGTTCAAGCTGGCGCACGCACTATTGGCGGAACGCACGGCGGTCAAGGAGACCAGCCCGATGACCTGGAAATTGATGGGCCGCGCTCTCGACGGCCTTGGCGACAAACCCCATGCGGACGATGCGCGGACCAAGGCGGAAGATCTGCTCGCCGGCGTCCATCCGATAACGCCCGTCAACACCGGTCTGCGCAGCGATCCGGTCTTCATACCCGGCGGCTGTCTGCTGTAGCCGATGACCGGCAAGCCGCAGCATATCGGCATCGTCGCGTGCTCCGCCGAGGGCGCGGCGCTGTGTTACCGGACGATTTGCACGGAAGGGCCCGAATTGCTCGGCCCGCATGCGCACCCCGAAGTGTCGATGCATACACCTTCGCTCGCGGATTATACGCCGTATCTCGACCGCGAATACTGGCCAGGCGTGGGGCGGCTTATGTTGGAGTCCGCCAAGAAGCTCGCGGCAATTGGCGCGGATTTCCTTATTTGCCCCGATAACACCATTCACCAGGCGCTGCCGCATGTCTCGCCGGCCTCGCCGCTGCCGTGGCTGCATATTGCAGAAGTCGTCGCGGAACAGGCCGCGACGCGTGGCTTTAAACGCTTGGGCCTGACCGGAACGCGCTGGCTGGTCGAAAGCGATGTCTATCCCGATGCGCTCGCGGCGCAAGGTTTAAGCTATGTCCGGCCGGCCGCCGATGAGCGCGAGGAGCTCAACCGCATCGTCATGGCCGAGTTGGTATGTGGCCGTTTCACACCGGAGGCGGTCGCCTACTTCCAGCGCGTTGTCGAGAAGATGAAGCGAGAAGGATGCGAGGCCGTCATCCTTGGCTGCACTGAATTCCCGTTTCTCATGAACGACGGGAATTCGCCGCTGCCGACTCTAGATTCCACACGCTTGCTGGCGCGTGCGGCGCTGCGGCGGGCCGTGGAGGCTCAGCATAGCGGAACGGACGGCAACGGGAAGTAGGGTTTGCTACGTTCGGGCTGACGCACGCTCTGTTGGCGGAACGCACCGCAGTGCGGTTGCTCTCCGGAACACGACAAGCGCCTATCGCGCAAGCAGCCGGTCATTTCGTATCTAGGCGATACTTCAGAAATCGAGCCCCATCGTACTCGATCTCTTCGACAAACCTGGAGCCAAGCCGCGCAAGCCCTCCAAGGTTCTTGCGCGATGGCGGCACGAGGAATGTCACGAAGGGAATTCGTTTATCGGCCTTGGCAAATTCAATCGCCTTCCTGGTGATACGCGCGCCGAGTCCAAAGTGCTCCGGCTTCAGCACCAGCCCGTAATCCCACTCGTCGCCTTCTTTCTGAAATCCGCCCCATCCGACATAGGTGCCGTTACAGAGAATCGCCCAATGACCGAGTCCATCGCGACGCCAGTACGCTTCTTTCGCTGCAACGAATTTAGTAACGGCCTGCCGGTCCCAATTGAATATGAGCAGTGGCATGTGTTCCGCGACGCGTGCGTCAGACATCTGCGCAATGATCTCGTCCGGCGAAATGTCCGGCAATCGCGCGAATGTCAGTTTGCGTTCAGATTTGATGGTCACGTTAGTGTGAATCCCGGTGAAATCGAAGCCGACATTCGCTCTAGCAAACACCCAATAGTCAAGTGCGTAGCGCGACCGCTGCAACCAGCCGTTTTCTAGCAACCCAAGGATGGCGACAACGGCACGCGTAGCGGGTAGAGTGGGCTCGCATGTGATCCATAAGCTTACGCATTCGGAAGCCATCATGCCGCAAGAGATTCCTGTCATCGACCTGTCTGTTTTCCGCGACGGCGACGCATTCGACCGCAAGCGTGTCGCTGCTGCCATTGCCGACGCCTGTGAGACAATCGGCTTTCTCGTCGTCTCCGGCCACGGCGTACCGGAAGCGGACGGTACTGCACTGCACAGGGCGGCGCTCGATTTCTTCGATCTGCCGCTTGAGGAAAAACTCACCGTGCGGCGGCCGCGCAACGACCAGAACCGAGGCTACATTCCTTATGGCGAAGAAACGCTCGCCAAGATGCATGGGCAAGTGACGCCTGCGGATTATAAGGAGGTGTTCGCCATCGGTCCCGACGATGTTCCGGACGAACCGTACTATACCTGTGATCTGGCTTATCCAGATTTCGCGCCGAACCTGTGGCCGGAGCGGCCCGCAATGCTACGCCCCGCAATGGCCGCCTATTACGAGGGCATGCTGCGGCTCGCCCGGCTGCTTGGGCACGCCTATGCGGTGGCGCTTGGCATGCCGGAGGATTTTTTCGTTGAGCGGCTCGAACGGCATTCATGCCAGCTCCGTTTGCTACACTACCCCGCACCGGAAACCGAATTCCTGCCGGATCAGTTGCGCTGTGGCGTGCATACCGATCTCGGCCTGACGACGATCTTGCGCAACGAAGCCGTGCCCGGCGGACTCGAAGTACGCACCCGCGACGGCAACTGGGTCGCCGCGCCCGCGATCCCGGACACCTTCGTCGTCAATATCGGTGACCTGATGATGCGCTGGACCAACGACCGCTGGCGCTCCACGCCGCACCGTGTCGCCATCCCGCCGGCACAAGCCCGCGCGCGCAGCCGTCGCTTGTCGATCGGCTTCTTCGTCGTGCCGAACTACGACGCGGCCGTGGAATGCATCGGGGCGGCGGGCGAGGCGGCGAAGTATCCGCCGGTGTCGGTGCGAGAGTATCGGACGGACCGATTTGCGGCGGGGGCGGGAGCGTAAGTTAGTCTCCGTTCAACCGCGTTCTCGAATAAGTGTGTAGATCCTCGTAAACCCGGCGAAACGGTACAAAGCTTATTTAGTCGGTTTCCTTTATGTTCAGCCAAACACTCAGCTCGATTGAGACAAGTTGTGCTGGCGTCCGTCCGCCTGCTGGCGGCAAGGTCTCGCCTTGCGGCCGGACCGGCGGACTCTCTTCGGAAATGCTGGTTGTCTCGTCAGTCAAACTGTGTCTCCTTCGAATCCGAGCGAAATTCGAGTTGGCGAACCGCTCATTTGAAGATTAATGTTACGTTCAAATATCTTTTCATGATTGTATTAAGTTACAGTAAATTCTTTAATAGAGGGATTTGCGGGCTCGCTCATTTTATCGGATCGCTGCTGGGAACCTCGCGCAGGCAAACTTAGGCACGGCTTGGAAACAGGGAGATGTGACGATATTGGCCTTCTACTTACAACGGTATTATCACCAATTAATTACCGGTATATCGCTTGTTTTTGCATTCGCGCTGGCGCTTTCCTCGGAAACCTTTGCAAGCCCGATGCGCGATTGGCCCGATGGCGGGACGCATGCGGCGGCGGGGGAAAGTGAAGGTATCGATCCGGTCATCCTGAAGGATGTGCATGCCGCGATCGCCAACAAGCTTCCGCTCACGCGCAGCATCTTGATCGTGCGGAACGGTAGTCTGGTCTCCGAGAGCTATTTCGGGACAGCCAACGGCTATCAGCAATACAAGGTTGCTTCGGTGACGAAGAGCGTGGTCTCCGCCCTGCTCGGCATTGCTATTGCCGAGGGTAAGCTTGCAGGAACGCATTTGACGGTTTCGGAGGTGTATCCTGAAGAGTCGCGCGACTTGCCCGATACCCGCACCAACGGTATCACCCTGGATCAGCTCCTAACGATGCGATCGGGTTTGGGACGGCCCCGTCCGGGCGAAGACCTCCGGCGCCATGTCCGTAGCCGGGACCGGTTCCGCAGCACTCTGCGCTTGCCTCAGCTGAATACCCCTGGACGCGTGTTCAAGTACGACTCTGCCAACTCACATCTGGTTGGCGGCGCTATTGCCCGCGCCACGGGCGAGAGTCTTTTGGATTACGCGAATGCCCACCTGTTCGGTCCTATGGGTGAAAAGGTGACGGTCTGGCGGCGCGACCCATTGGGTCATAATTTCGGCGGTTGGGGAATGGAACTGACGCCACGCCAGATGGCGAAACTCGGCTTGCTCATTCTCAACAAAGGAAAGTGGGGCGCTCGGCAGGTGGTGCCTGAAGCCTGGCTGCGGGACGCGACGAAGACGCATGTGCGTCTCTCGGAAAGTGCCGGTTACGGCTATTATTTCTGGATTCGGACGTTTGCCGGCTGCGAGGCCTTCTATGCGGCCGGCCGCGGCGGCCAATATATCGTCATGGTCCCGGACGCGTCGCTTATTGTCGTCGTTACCACCAACATAAAGGCCAAGACACGCGGTGCGGCCCCGAACATCGTTCCAATGATAGAACGTGTCGTGGCCGCAACCGGTGCGTCCTGCGTGGCCGTTTCTTCGAAGGATTGAAAAGCGCCGCGCGCCGATCAGGGCTCCGAAATGGTGCTGCGATAGGAACCGGGGCCGTCGTCGCCCAGGGGCGTGACCTGACAGGCGCTGAGCCCGAGCCCTGCGATGAGCAGAAGCATCATGATTTTCAAATTGGGTCGATACACAATGGTGTCTCCTTTTTGGGTCCGCAATGGCGGCTGAAACGTCTGCCTTGAGACATTCGTTGTCGCGCGCATGCGGTTGTTGAAATACCGGAACGCTTATGGTTGCGGTTATTTGAGCTGTACATGGTGTCGCATGTGGCTTCGGCAACCCGTGAGGACGGATACGAAGCTCAAGATTTTGTGAATGCAGCGCTCGAACGGTATGCGCGAAAGAGTGCTTTCGCTCGTTACACGGGGCGGCCGAAGAACAGCACGTAGCCGTCTGGGTCGGCGACCGCGAAACCGCGCAGCCCGTCTTCGGTGTTCGCAAGCGGCGTGTGAAACGTTACGCCACGGTCGGAAATTTCAGCCGCCAGCGCGTCGGGATCGGATGTGTGGACGAACGCATCCCATGCCGCCCCTTCGTGCTGCACGGGGTTGGGCTGTGGTGCGATGTCGACGGCCTTGAACAGGAACTGCGCACTGCCGCGGCCCACGATGGCAAAGAAGGGCTCGTCTTCCGGTGTCTTGTAGCGGCAATCGAAGCCGAGCATCCGTTGGTAGAAGTCGAGGCTGCGCACAAGATCGCTAACGATGAAGAAGGGCGAGGCGGGGCCGATAGTCGCTGCATTACGCAGCAGGCCGATCGCTTCGTCGATCTTGTCGGTAAAAGCCGCGCCGTCGATCGTATGCAGCGACTGATTGTCGGTGATGAGGTCGAACAGCGGCAGCTTCACGACCGGGCCGCCGACGGCGGGCGGCGGGTACTGCTCGAAGGTGCAGCCGATGCCGAGTCCCTCTAGAATTTCTGTAGCTCGGCCCTTCATGCGGTTGATGTCGCGGCGCAGGTCGCGAAATTCCGGATCCTTCAGCGCCTCCTTCATCTTCGTCAGCGCTTTGCCGCCCCATAACGGGTCCTCTGTTGGCGCGGCGCCGAGGATGAGGAAGCGTTCGATGTTGGCGCGAAACGTCTCCAGGAAGGTAATGTCGTCCTGGTCCGTCATTGTGCCGCTAGACTCTGATGACGCCGTCGGCGGCCAGCGCGTCGATGTCGGTCGCGCTGTAATCCAACTCGGCGAGGATCTCGCGCGTGTGCTGGCCGTTGCGCGGCGCGACATCCTGCGGTGCATCCGGGTTGAGACGCGGCAGGCCGGGAACGTTGGGCGTCGGCCAGGCGTCCGCCGAGCCGGGATGGGTGAGCCACGAAATGAGGCCCGTCTCCTCGACATGCGGGTGTTGCACGAACTCATCATAGGTCTGCACGATTTCGTTCTGCAGCCCGACCTCGGTGAAGGCGTCTCGCCAGTAGGTCGCCGGCTCCTCCTGCAATCGCGCATTGACGACCTCGTAAAGCGCATCGGCATTTTCGCGCCGGCCCTCACCGGTGCTGAAGCGTAGGTCGCTGCTTAAATCCGCCCGACCGAGCGCCGCGCAGAACTTTACGAAGTCATGGTCGCGGATGACAACGATCTGGATCGAGCCTGCTTTGGTTGGGAAGACTCCGTTCGGCGCCATGCTGGGCTTAAAGGGGCCGTCGCGGTAACCGCTCATGAGACGGACGCTTTGCAGATTGGCGGCAGCTTCCATCAGGCTGACATTGATGCGCCGGCCGCGCGGGTCGTCGCGTCGCGCATACAGCGCTGCGGCGACCGCCTGTTGGGCATAGAGCGCCGTCGACATGTCGTTGATGATGGTCGGCGTGCGGTGCGGGATGCCGTCCGGGCCCTTATTCTCCGCCATGAAGCCGGTGAAGGCCTGTAGTACCGGGTCCATCGCCGGTTTCTCGCGCAGGGGGCCTTCCTGACCGAAGCCGGAAATCGAAAGATAGATCAGGCCGGCGTTGAGCGCCGACAGACGATCGTAGGAATAGCCTAGCCGGTCGATGACGCCGGGCCTGAAACCCTCCAGAAAAACGTCCGCGTCCGGCAATAGGCGCTCGACGATGGCGCGCCCGGCCTCGGCCTTGAGGTCGACGGCCAGGCTGCGCTTGCCGATATTGGCGGGGATCGAGTAGGCGGTATTGTCGCCATAGACCGGGGCCAGCATACGCGACCAGTCGCCGCCGATCGGCTCCACCTTGATCACGTCCGCACCTTGCCGCGCCAGCAGCATCGCACAGTAAGGGCCGGCAACGCCCTGGCTCAGATCGACGACGCGCAGGCCCTCATACGGCTTTTCAAAACTCATTTAGTTATCCTAGTGTGATGATTCTTAAGTTCCTCGCATTATATGCGAGGAAATTTAGGATCTGAATCACACGATAGTCTTATAGTGAGTGTGCTGATTCACGCGAAATTCAATCATTTGAATTTCACGATCAGGACACGAGATCCGCGATGATTTTTCCGACGCGCTCGATGTTACCCATGGCTTCCTTATGGTCCAGGCCGGGCCATTGCATGCGCAGCAGGAAGTTATCGGTGCGGGCGATCTCGGCATAGTGCAATATTTCGTCTTTCACCTGTTCGGAGTCACCGATCAGGAACCGGCCCTTCGTGAAATCGTCGAAGGCGGAATCGAAGTCGCCTTGCGTCGTCTCGCCCTGACCCCAGGATGCGTAAGCGCGGTACTTGTACAGCAACAGCCCGCGGCTGACCTCGCGCGCATGCGCCGCGTCTCGCCCGACGAAGCATTCGCGGATGACCGGCGTGTCGACCTCTTCGGACTGGCCGGTCTTGCGGCGTTCCTCCCGGAAGACCTCCAGATAGGCTAGCATCGATTCCGTCGACAGGGTCGGCGCGACGCACCAAGCGTCGGCGATCCGCGCCGCCCGGCGCACGGCGGGTTCCACATCGCCGCCGAGCCAAATCGGCGGACGCGGCGACTGCTTCGGCTTGACGCTCGCCTTGGCATCGTCGAGTTGGAAGTGCTTGCCGTGATGGGTGACGCTGTCTTCGGTCCACAGCCGTTTGATGACGTCCAGCCCTTCGGTCAGGCGGCCGACGCGCTGGCGCATCTCCACGCCCATGGCCTGAAATTCCTCCGGGCGGTAGCCGAGACCGGCGCAGAGCACGTAGTTGCCGTCCGACAGCCAGTCGATGGTGGCCGCTTCCTCCGCCGCCAGCACCGGGTTCATCATCGACAGCAGCAACACGCCGGGCCCGATCTGCATCCCCGCCGCGTCTTCCGTCAGCAGGCCGAGCAGCGGATTGGTCTGGAACATGCCGACCGGCCCGGTCAGCAGATGCTGCCCCATGATCAGCGCCGAAAAGCCGTTGTCGCGGGCGGCCCGCACCTGTTCGCGCAGCGCCGTCAGAACCGCCGCCGGGTCTTCTTCCGGCGACCATTGCATCGCCGTAAACATGCCGATGCGCATATCTGCACCTCTTACCGTTTCCCGATATAGCCTAAGCCGGGAGACGGGTCGGTGCTAGATGCTAGAGAGAGATTGCTATTCTCCAAACCTTTTGCGCCCGCCACCTTCGCCAAAACCTCGCTTCACATCGCCGAAGCTGATCATATCGTTGATGAAGCCGAAGCGGCCGTCCTTCATCTCCTGTGCCGCCCGCATGAAGGCGTTCAGCGCGACGCGGGACAGCCCGGCGCCGATGCTGATGCGGCGTACGCCGATTTCGGCCAGTTGTGGCAGGGTGATCGTCGGATCGGCTAAGCCCATGACGATATTGACTGGCTTGCTGACCGCATCCATCACAATTTTCATTTCTTCGATGGTTTGCACGCGGGGAGGATAGAGCACGTCGGCGCCGACTTCCTCGAACGCCTGTAGGCGGCGGATGATGTCGTCGATGTCGCCGCCGCCGAAGAGCAGACCGTCGGCCCGGGCGGTCAACACGAAGGGCACAGGTAGGGCGCGTGCCGCCTCGACTGCGGCCTGCACACGGTCGACGGCGAGGGAAAATTCATAGACCGGGTTGTCGCGGTCGCCGGTCGCGTCTTCGATGGAGCCGCCGACGGCGCCGGCCTCGTAAGACAAAGGTATCATCTTCGCAGCTTCGGCCGGATCGTCGGCAAAACAATTTTCGGAATCTATCGTCACCGGCAGATCGGTCGCCTCGCAAATCGCGCGGCAATTCTCCAAGATCAGATCCGCGTCGGCCGTTGTCGTACCCTGCGTGAAACACGCCCCCGCACTCGTGGTTGCCAGGGCTTCGAAGCCGAGGCTGGCGAGCAACTTGGCGCTCCCGGCGTCCCACGGGTTCGGGATGAGCATGGGTTCCTGCCGTTCATGCAGGGCCATGAACGTATTCGCTTTGCTGAGCTGGTCGGTCATTTTGTGCCTCCAATGTCTGAATTTTGATCAGCTTGACCGATGGACCTGCCATTTGTCTAATGCATAATATCTCTAGATTATATCAGGAAAACTGATGATATGACTCTGGACGAGTTGAAGGCATTCGTTACCGTTGCCGAAGCCGGCGGTTTCACCAAGGCGTCGGCGCTGCTGCACCGTTCGCAACCGGCGATCAGCCGCCGTATCGACCTGCTGGAGAAGACGCTTGGTACGCCCCTGTTCGAGCGGCGTGGCCGTCAGATCGGGCTGACGCGCGCCGGAAAATCGCTGCTGCCCCATGCGGAAGACGCGCTGGCAGCGGTTCAGGATGGCTATAATGCCGTCCGGGAAAGTTTGGAACGAACGGACGGCGCGCTGACCCTGGCGGTCGTCGGTACCATCGCCGACAGCTACCTCGTCGACGTGCTGCGCCGCTTTCAGAGCGAATACGAAAACATTCGCGT
Source organism: Alphaproteobacteria bacterium (assembly GCA_012103325.1). GTDB lineage: Bacteria > Pseudomonadota > Alphaproteobacteria > UBA8366. The sequence goes on along the minus strand of WLWY01000003.1, from coordinate 790,633 downwards.
CGACCTGCAGACCGCGAACAGCCGCGAGGTGAGCGATCTGGTGCGCCGCGGCGAGGCCGCCATCGGTCTGCGCTATTTCGAGGATGCGGATACCCGCCTGGAAACCTCCTCGCTTGGCTCGGAGCGGCTCTATGTCGTGATCCCTGCCGACCACCAGGTGACCGTGCAACGGCGAAAAAACCTGAAACCCTTCGCAACGGACCGCTGGCTGGGGTTCCCCGCGAATCGCAACCAGCCGGAATCATACGGCAGTCTGCTCGATGCGCAACTCGCCGCCGATGGCGTGACCGATCCGCAGATCACGACCGTCGATAGTCTGACAGCGCAGAAGCGGCTGGTGGAAGCAGGGTTCGGGATCGCCCTAATGCCGAAGCGAAATGTGCAGGAAGAAGTGCGCAATGGCAGCCTACGGCTCGTCGCCGTGGATACGCTGACCGCACAGTTGCCGGTCGTGCTGGTGCAACGCCGCGGCAGTGTTCGCGGCGCCTCGGCCATGGCCCTTATCGAGATGCTGCGCGCCAACATCCCCGATCTTTTGGACAGTTAAAGGCCGCGCCGGTTTCTCCCACCGGCGAATGGCTTTATCATCGCCGTATTGCATGAGAATTGCTGAACCGTATTGAGCGAAAGGACATTTGAATGGGACTGGAATTGACGCCGGGCGTGGTGTATGGCGATGCCTACAAGGCCCTAGTGGGACATTGTAAGGAAAACGGCTACGCCCTACCGGCGGTCAATGTCGTGGGCACGAATTCGATCAACGCGGTGATGGAAGCTGCGGCGCAGAACCGGTCCGATGTCATCATTCAGCTGTCCAACGGCGGTGCGGCCTATTTTGCGGGGCAGGGGCTCGCCAATCAGCAGGATGCAATGGTTCTGGGCGCGGTTTCCGCGGCGCGGCACGTCGCCCTTTTGGCCGAGCATTACGGCATCTGCGTCGTGCTGCATACGGATCATGCGAACCGCAAGCTGCTCGGCTGGGTCGATGGTATGATCGAACGCAGCGCCGAGGAACGCCGGCAGGGGCGACCGCCGTTGTTTAGCTCCCACATGCTCGATCTTTCGGAAGACGATCTCGACGACAATCTGAACGACTGCGAGCGTGTTCTCGAGAAGCTGGTGCCGCTGGAGATGAGCCTGGAGATCGAACTGGGCATCACCGGCGGTGAAGAAGACGGTGTCGGCTCCGAATTCGACGCTGCGGACAACGCGAAGCTCTATACCCAGCCGGAAGACGTGCTGGCTGCCTATGACCGGCTCAGCCCGATCGGCCATTTCTCGCTGGCCGCGTCATTCGGCAATGTGCACGGCGTCTACAAACCCGGAAACGTGCAGCTGCGGCCGGAAATTTTGAAGAACTCGCAGGACCTTGTGCGGAGCACCCATGGCCTCGCCAGCGAAACGCCGCTGGATCTCGTCTTCCATGGCGGTTCCGGTTCGGAGACGGCGGCGATTTCCGAGGCGATCCGCTACGGCGTCTTCAAGATGAACATCGACACCGACACCCAGTTCGCCTTCGCCGAGGCAGTCGGCGCCTATGTGACGGAGAATGGAGCGGCGTTCCAGCACCAGATCCATCCGGAAACCGGTGAACCGTTGAAGAAGTTGTACGATCCGCGAAAATGGCTGCGCCAGGGCGAGAAGGGGATTGTGGACAGGCTCCGTCAAGCGTTCGACGATCTCGGTTCCAAGGAACGCTCGATCGCGGCCGGCTAGAAGCGATGACGGATTCGAAAGATGAAGAGGAAGCGCAGGAACGGCAAAAGCATTTGCAAGCCGTTACCCGTAAGCTGGTAATCCTGACAGGCACGTGCATCTTTGCACTGCTTGTATATTTCTATTTTATCATTGATGCGGCTCAGCCGCAGCAGACCTATTTAGTCATTTTTGTCTTCGTGGCCGGCTTGATCGGCGGATTCGTCAGCATTCAGCAGCGGCTGCCCAAAATCGGCCTTGGCGAGTTACGAGAATTATCGGCGTCATGGATGTCCATCGTCCTGATCCCGTTCAATGGCGGCATCTTTGCCCTCGTCCTGATGCTGCTATTCCTTTCCGGTATTGTTGAAGGAGCGCTGTTCCCGAAATATGGTGAAACGCCGCCGTTCGAGTATATAGACTTGCCGGAGCTGGTGAAGCAGTACACTGCTTGGCTGAAGACGACGTTTCCAGCGACCGGTCCGGATATTGCAAAACTCCTCTTCTGGTCCTTTGTGGCGGGGTTTAGCGAACGTTTTGTGCCGCAGATCATCCGTAAGACAACCGATAAAGCAGATGGCGCGCAGCTGAGAGACGCTTCGCGCCTTTGGGCCAGTGGCAAGGGAGTGGTCATGGAACCGGGTTACACGATCCACAAGCACGATCACCATATCGGCTGGGACAACGCCAACGCGCCCGCCTTGACGGTGGCACCGGGGTCGACAGTGGAAATCGAGACGGTCGACAGTTCCGGCGGGCAACTCTCGCCAGACTCAACGGTCGCTGATATAGGGGCGCTGGATTTCGGGAAGATCAATCCGGTGACCGGGCCTGTCTTCATTGACGGCGCGCAGCCTGGTGATGCGCTCAAGGTAACGCTCGACGGGTTCAAGCCCTCCGGCTGGGGCTGGACGGCGAACATTCCAGGGTTCGGATTGCTGGCCGATCAGTTCGAAGACCCGGCTCTGCATATCTGGTCCTACGATGCCGACAGTCTGGCGCCAGCGCTCTACGGCAAGCACGGAAGCGTCCCACTGAAACCGTTCGCCGGCACTGTAGGTTTGGCACCTGCCGAGCCGGGCAATCACAGCATCGTTCCGCCGCGCCGGGTCGGCGGCAACATGGATGTCCGCGATCTCTCGGCGGGCAGCGTGCTGTATCTGCCCGTGGAAGTGGAGGGCGCGCTGTTCTCGCTCGGCGACACCCATGCCGCACAGGGCGACGGCGAGATTTGCGGCACCGCCATCGAAAGCCCGATGGACGTGACCCTGACATTCGATTTGGTCAAGAACGCAAACTTACCCTTCCCGCGCTTCACCACGCCGGGACCGGTCTCGCGCCATCTCGACGAAAAGGGCTACGAGGTTACGACTGGCGTCGGCCCAGACTTGATGACGGGCGCGCGCGACGCCGTGTCGGGCATGATCGACCTGCTGACCGCCGCCCATGGCATGGCGCCGGTCGACGCCTATATGCTGTGCAGCGTTTGCGGCGACCTGCGTATTTCGGAAATCGTCGACCAGCCGAACTGGATCGTGTCGTTTTATTTTCCGCGGATCGTGTTCGAGTAACAAAAGTTTGGGAGAACACCCATGACCGAAGCCGCGAACATGATTTTCTTCATGTCCGACAATCACACCCGCAACGTGGTTGGCGCGTACGGGCATCCCTTCGTGCAGACCCCGGCGCTCGACCGTATCGCCGCGCGCGGCGTGCGGTTCGACAATGCGTATTGCGCCAGTCCGTTGTGCTGCGCGTCGCGGGCGGCGCTCGCGACGGGACGCTACCCACACCAGACGGGCTTTTGGGACAACGCATTGGCCTATGACGGCAGTGTGCCGACCTGGCATCACCGGGTGCGCGAGAGCGGCGCGGCCGTAACGTCCATCGGCAAGCTGCATTATCGGTCGACAGAAGACGATAACGGCTTCAGCGAAGAAATCATTCCGATGCATATCGTCGAAGGGAAGGGCGCGCTGATCGGCCTCCTGCGCGCGACCGACGAAGGCGTCCCGCCGCGAACCGGGCCGCGCGAGATGTACGGTCGTTCTGGTATCGGGGAGGCGGACTACCAGCGCTACGACCGCGACATCACCAAGCACGCGATCGAATGGCTGAACCGGGAAGGTGCCAAGTTGGACCGTCCCTGGGTGCTTTACGTCTCTTATGCGAGCCCGCATCCACCCTTTGCCGTTCCGAAACGGCTCTATGATCTATATCCGCCAGAACACATGCCCTTGCCGGTTCAGTTCACCGCCGAGACCCGGCCGGATCACCCGGCGATAAACCATGTGCGGCGGGTCGATAATTTTGAGGAACCCTTTGACGAGGAATGGGTGCGCCGCACCGTCGCCGGTTATTGCGGACTCATCACCCACACCGACGAGCAAATCGGCGAAGTGATGTCGGCGGCCGAAGAACTTGGGCTGCTGGAAACGACGCGGGTGGTGTACACCAGCGACCATGGTGAAGCGGCCGGCAATCACGGCCTGTTTGCGAAATCGGTGCTGTACGATCACGCGATGACCGTGCCGCTGATCATGGCCGGTCCTGGCGTCCCGAAAGGCCGCGCGGTTCAGCAGATCGTCTCGCATGTCGATCTGTACCCGACCATGGTCGAAGCCGCCGGCGCGTCGCTGACAGACGAGGACGCTGATCTGCGCGGCATCTCCCTCTGGCAGGCGATAGCGGGGCGGGAAACGGAAAGGCTGGGCTTCGGCGAATTCCATTCACAATCCGCCAAAGTCGGCAGCTTCATGCTGCGCGACGGAACGGACAAGCTCATCTATCATGTTGATATGCCGTCGCAACTCTTTGATCTTAAAATCGATCCTGAGGAGACCAATGATCTCGCCGCGCAAGGTGGCGACGTCCTTGCATCCTTGGAAAATAAGTTACGCGGGATCGTCGATCCGGAAGAAGTCGATCGCCGTGCCAAGGCCGATCAGCGCGCGCATATGGACCGCCACGGCGGCGCCGATGCGGTACGCGAGCGTGGCACTTTCAACTACTCACCCGTCCCTGGTGATGCAGCGGCGATGGAAACGTTTGGGTGAGCTCGAATATTCGGCATCGTCAGTTTTGCGCGAGGCTTCTGCGTGCAGAGTATCGCGAAGGGGCCATGATATTGCTTAGGCTGTGCGTCGCGCTGGACCGACTAAGCCTGTTTGAGGAGACAAGGTGTGATCGAGAGTATGGATTTGGATTTCACGGGCCGGCGGGTGCTGGTTACCGGGGCCGCGGGCGGCATCGGTTCGGCGATGGCTGAGGCCTTTGCCGCGCATGGCGGCGAGTTGATACTGGTGGATTTGGACGCGGAAGCCGTGGCGGAGTTGGCCGGAACATTGGGCGAGGGGGCCTCGTTCCATCAGTACGATCAAAGCGATGCTGCCTCGATTGCGACACTGGCCGCTGCCGTGGGCCCGGTCGACGTGTTGTGCAACAACGCGGGCATGATTGAGGCCGGACCCTATTTGGAGCAATCGCCTGAAACCATTCAGAGGATTATCGCGATCGATTTGATCGGCCCGATGTTGCTGGCGCGGCATATCGGCGAAGGCATGGTCGCGCGCGGTAGCGGCGTCATTGTCAACACCGCCTCGCAACTGGCCTTCCACGGTTCGGCGACGCGCGCCGCCTATGCCACCGCCAAGGCCGGGATGGTACAGTTCACCAAGAGTACGGCGGCAGAGTGGGCGCCGCATGGCGTGCGAGTCGTGGCGTTGGCGCCCGGACGCACCTTGACGCCGATGACGGCGAATTTTCTCGCGACGGAAGCGCAACGGAGTGAAGCTTTGAAACACATCCCCGCCGACCGCTTTGGCAGCCGCGAGGAGATGGCCAAACTGGCGTTGTTCCTCGCATCGGACGCGGCGTCTTATGTGGTCGGGGAAACGCTGGTTGCCGATGGCGGCTACGTTCTGCTTTAGATTTAGCCGACCACTGGCGGGCTCGATATACGGTCCAGATCGAAGCCGTAGAGCTCTGCTGTATTGTGGCAAACGATCTTCGCCCGCTCCGCTTCCGGTACGTCCTGCAGGATTTCGTCGAGCACCTCGCGGGAGCGCGGGAAGGTGGATTCGCTGTGCGGATAATCCGATCCCCACATCATCCGGTCGACCCCGATGCGGTCCCGCATGCGGATGCCCATATCGTCCTCCTGAAAGCTCAAATAGACGTTTTGTGCAACGAAATCGCTCGGCATCGTGTCACCCTTGAATCGGTACAGCGCTTCTTCATTCCGTTCTCGGTAGGTGTAGTCCATGTTCGTGAGAACGTAGGGCACCCAGGACAATTCGAACTCGACGATGGCGAGGCGCAGGCTGGGATGACGCTCAAACACGCCGGAAAAGATCATGTCGCACATTGAGATCGCCGGCAGAAACACCTTGGTGGAACGCCGGCTGGCGTCGTGCACGGAGCGTTCGCCCAGCGCCGAATTGCTCTGCACGCGCCGGGTGGCGGTGTGCAGGCTGATCGACATATTCAGCGCCGCCGCCGCGGCCCACAGCGGTTCGTAGTCGGGTTGGTCGTAGCGCCGCTCTTCCAACGGATATTCGGCAATCATACCGCCGACGAAACCCATCTTCGCCGTGCGTTCCAATTCGCTGACGGCATCGGCAACATGGTCGACATTGATCATCGCGATCGCCTTGAGGCGGTCGGGATCGGCGCTGCAGAATTCGGCGAGCCAGTCGTTGTAGGCCCGGCAGATCGCAGAGAACAGCAGCGGATCGGCGACCTTGTAATAGAACAGGCCCTGCGAGGGGTAGAGCACTTCGCCATACACCCCGTCGATCACCATGTCCTTTAGGTGCTGTTCCGGCTCGTAGCCGCCTTCATGCACGTCCTCGAAGCGGGCATGGTCGGAGATCGTCTCCGGCGCTTCATAGCGCGCGCCGGCATTCGAAATCAGCCCGATGCCGGCGATCATCTGGCCATCTTCGATGATCAGATGATCGACTTCACCAACCCGTTTCATGCGCGGTGCACGGCTCTTGAACGCGTTGTCGATCCGCTGCGTCCATAAGTCCGGCGGCTCGAAGACGTGCGAGTCGGAAGAAAGGATGAGCTTGTCTGGCACCAGTGCCTCCTAGAACTGCGCCAACATTCTCCAATTGAACGTCGGTTCCATGGAGCAGCGTAACTATTCGGGCTTCTTCCGGCAATATCGTGGGCGCCGACGCATGCCGCCATTTGCTGGAGACACTTCCTCGGTCGCTGGCGATGGAACCAGCCGGTGGCCTTTCGAAATGACCAAGTTAATCGCGAAGATTCTCGTCGCGAAATTTTTCGTCAAGTGCCAGGAGCATGTAGGCCAAGTCCGTGGGCGGCGCGTTCGACCATCCCGAGGTCACCCTGCCATCGCGCCATGTCACGGATAACGCGATGGATTGAATTTGTTCGAGGTTTTCGAGCCCGCTCTCGAAGATTTCTGCCGGCGTCGTCCCATGCAGGCTTTCAACTTTAGCCATACTGCTTCTCCTCCGTTACGGCGATTGCGAAGGCTAGCCTGCGTGGTGGCATGAACGCGATGACGAAGATCAATTCACGGTCGCGGCGGCGCGTAGTTTTCCCGCACGAAGTCTTCTGCGAAGCCCATGCGCAGGATGTTGTTGTAGGAGTGCTGCGGGTCGCCCGGCACCTCTTCGCCGATTTCGGTGACGATCAGGCGGCAGCCCATATTGAGGGCGTCGGTGACGCGGCGGTGGAGTAGGGCGCTTTGACTGCCGCGTTGGCGAAAGGCAGGGGCGGTGGCGCCCCAGTCGCAATACCCGACGCCGTCACGTACATAGAGGCCACCGGTGCCGGCTGGCTCGTTGCCGTCGAAGCTCATATAGATGTGCCAGCCCTCCGCGCCGACGAGGCAGGCGACCCAGTCCGCCAGGTCCGGGCCGAGATCGAAGGCGTCTGCGACGATGCGACCGAAGGCCGGCGCATCAGCCGATTCCGCGTGGCGCACGGTGAGATGGGTTTCGCGGATCGCCGGCAGCGTGTCGCGGCCGCGTTTGAATTTCATCCAGCCGCGTGCCTTTTCCAGGCCCGCATCTTGAAGCCAGCCGCGTAAATCAACCGGTTGCGAGTCCGGGTGAACGTGCACGAAGTGGCGGGCGACACCGGCATCTCGGTATAGCGCGACGATGCGCTGGATGGTCTCTTGCGTCTCGGCGCCGTCGAGGCCGAGGCCGATGGTCCGATTGGCGACGATCGCGCTGGCCGGCGCCTTGGCGGCGATGGAGACAAGAGCGCCGCCGACCTCGGCGGTCTGGAGGCCGAGCCGTGCCCGCAACTGAGGAGGCGCGGCTGCGTGGAAGGCGGCGATGGCGTGACGTTCGATGGTTTCGGATTCGTTAGACATGTTGCGTCCTTCACCGCTGATTTTCCCCTCACCCAACCCTGAACGGTCATCAAAGCCGTTCAGCCCCAAGGAGAGGGCTATGAATGGAGCTTGCCTTGGTTTCCCCTCTCCCCGCGGGAGAGGGAGGGGCATACATCGTCCGCCATTTTAATTCAATAAGCTGAAATCCCACCCTCCGCCGGGATGATCGCGGCGTTGACCATGCGCGACTCGTCGCTGGCGAGGAACAACGCGATGTTGGCGATGTCTTTCGGCTCGCCGACGCCGAAAGGATAGCTTTCAAAAACCCCAACGGATCCCTTGCGCGAGTTTGGGCGCTCGCGTTCGATGTAGCGGTCGAGAATGCGCTGGGTTTTGATCAGGCCGGGGCAGATCGCATTCGCCCGCACGCCATGCTCGGAATAGGAACCAGCGAGGCTACGGGTCAGCGAGATGATGCCGCCTTTGGCCGCGGCATAGACATGCGCCGGGTGGTTGCCGCGCAGCGCGACGACGGAGGAGACATTGACGATGGCGCCGCCGCCGCTCTCGATCAGCTTGGGCACGCCGTGGCGGCAGCACAGGAACGGCCCTTTGAGGTCGAGCGGAATCGTGTGGTCCCAGACCGACATGTCGACTTCGGTGACGCTATTGTCGTCCAATACCGAGCCGCCGGCGCAGTTGAATAGGATGTCCAGCCCGCCGAACGTTTCGGCCGCTTCGTCCATCGTCGCCTTGACGCTGTCTTCGTCGGTCACGTCGGTGCGGATGAATGTCGCGCCGTCGCCGGCCTCCGCAGCGCTGGATGCGCCTTTTTCCTCATCGAGTTCCGCCACCACGACCCGAGCGCCCTCAGCGACGAACATCCGTGTCGCCGCCCGCGCGATACCCGAACCGGCGCCCGTGATGACCGCCCGTTTGCCGTTCAACCGTCCCATGTCCTGCTCCCATGTGTAGTTTGTCTCCAATTTGACACCGGGCGGGCGGGGCGGTTCAATCCCTCTTGCAATCAACAGGGAGAAAAGTGATGGCGGTCCAACTCGTCGAGAAGGGTGAGAGCCTCCGCGAACAGGTCAGCGCCGAGGAGTGGCAGGCGCGCGTGGAACTGGCGGCGGGGCATCGGGTGCTGGCGTATTATGGCGTCAACGATATGACCTACAACCATTTCGCCCTGCGCGTGCCGGGCGAGCTGGATCATATGCTGGTCAAGCGGACCGACTGGATGTTCGCCGAGGTGACCGCTTCGTCGCTGCTGAAGACCGACTTCGACGGCAATGTGCTCTCGCCGGGCGATGTGAAGACAATCCGCGGCGGTGCCCTGATCATCCATGCCGGGCTGCTCAAAGGGCGCCCCGATTTGAACGCTACCCTGCACACCCATACGCCCAACATCATGGGCGTTTGTGCGCACAAGTTCGGGCTGCTGCCGATCAACCAGCACGCCATGCGGTTCTACGGCGAGCTGCGCTATCACGACTTCCAGGGCTTCGAGTTCGACCCCAACATGACGCAGCGCCTGATCGACGATCTTGAAGGCGGTAAGCTCATGCTGTTGCGCAGCCACGGCGCGCTGGTATGCGGCGAGAGCGTTGCGGAATGCGTGGTCAATCACCATTGGCTCGAAATGGCTTGCCAAGGCCAGATCGCTGCACTGGCGGCGGGCGAGGGCAACTACCTCGTGCCGGACAAGGCGGCGTGTGAATACGCGCATAGCCAGTTCAAGGACGCGGGCGATTTCCTGAAAGGCGGCAAGGATTGGGCGGCCTGCCTTCGTCTCGCGGAGCGGCTGGACCCGTCTTATAAGGACTGAGGTGGATTGAGTACATGCGCAGCGCGATATTTAGCGTTGGTTTGCTAATTGCCGCCGGACTTAGCGCGTGCGGGACGGCGAATGAAGGCGCCGAGGGTAGCACCCATACAGTTTTGTTGGACGGCAAAACACACAAATGGTTTGTGGGGTCTGTCTACGAACGATGTGAAACCTATCTCCGAAGATTGCGTGATATCCAATCGCAGTACGAAGCGGTCAAACTGGAAAGTTTGGAGGAGGACATTTTCCTCCTGTTCAGTTTCGGCTCTCGAAGAGATCTCGTCATGAGCTTTCCTAATTCCCACAAATTTACGTCCTGGTGTCAGGACAATCCGGATTCAATTGTTTTTAATGCCATGCGCGAAGCACGGCGCGTTTGAAGCGCATATTACGAGGAGGAAGAACTTAGCTTCGGTTTCCGGTCGTTCGCTCGACCTTTGATCTGCTGCTCGCCATCCAGATGCCGGCGAGCACCGCGACGAGGCCGATCAGGAAGCTGATGGTGATCGGCTCGTCGAGCAGGACAGTGGCCAGCAGGGCGGCGGCCATGGGGTTGGCGGTCATGGTGATGGCGACGCGGGTCGGGCTCGTCCGTTGCAGAGCGAGCACCCAGAGCACGAAGGCCAAGGCGCCGCCTGCCGCCCCGAGATAGAGGCCGGCGGTCCATTCGCGCGGGCCGAAATTGCTCATGACTGCGAACGATCCAGAGAAGAGGCCGACCATGACCAGCACGGCGGCCCCGGCGCCCATGCCCACCGTGAGGAAGCCCATTGCGCTCGAGCGTTCTATGAAGGGCCGGGACCAGACGTTGTAGAACGACATGCATAGCGACGTGCCCAGCATCACGAGTTCGCCACGCCATGCGCCCGGCGGGGCTTCGGTCAGTCCTGCCGCCAGGCCGACCGCGACGCCGAGCATGGCGATGACGACACCGACGGTTTTTCGGGCGGTTACCGATTCCACACCGAGCAGCGCGCCCACGACCATCGTCAGAAACGGTAGTGTTGCCAGCGCGAGTGTCGCCCGAGCCGCCGTCGTATGGCCCAGCGCGATGTTGTAGAGCACGATGGCGAAGCCGTAGAACAGGATGCCGAGGCTGGCGACTCCCAGCCAGTCCTTACGTTGCGGCCATCGCGCACGAAGCGCCACCGCAATCGGCAACACACAAAGGAAGCCGAAGCCGAAGCGCAGAATGCCGAGCGTAAACGGATCGGCATCGACGGCAAGGTAACGGGTCACCGTCGCCCCGGTACCGCCGAGCGCGCTGGAGACGACCGCCATTATCACACCGAGCCATTCGCCCATCGCTGCTTTCTCCCGCGTTCTCGGCTAGGATGTCAGGCGACGAGGCAAAAACAACTACCTCTAAGATCGTTTTGAGCAAAAACAGCAAATTTATGTCGCAACTACGTTGGTGGCGGAAACATCGCGGTCTCTCGCAACTCGACCTCGCGCATCATGCCGACGTCTCGCAGCGCCATGTGAGCTTCCTGGAAGTTGGCCGCGCGCTGCCGAGCCGGGAAATGGTCCTGCGATTGTCTGCGGCGTTGGAGATGCCGTTACGGGAACAGAACGCGCTGTTGCTCGCAGCCGGCTTTGCCCCCGTGTGGAACGAAAGCAGTTTTGGGGAGCCGGCGTTGATGTTGGTCAACCAGGCGCTCGATCACATCCTTGATCAGCAGGAACCCTATCCGGCGCTCGTGGTCGACCGCCGCTGGAACGTGTTGCGCGAAAACGAGGGGTCGCAGCGGCTGACGAGCTTTCTCAACGACACGCCGAAGCGACCGGCCGATCCCGCCAATCCGGTCAACCTCGCCGACGTCCTGCTCGCCCCCGACATCTTGCGGCCAATCATCGTGAACTGGACGGAAGTTGCGCAATCCTTCGTCCGCGCGGTGCAGGCCGACGCACTCGCCGACGGGTCGGCGGAAACCGCAGCGCTGCTGACCCGGCTGCTCGGCTACCCGGACGTCCCGAAACCGTTCGAGATCCCCAGGATCGAAGCGCCGCAAGAGCCGGTTCTCACCATCGAGTTCCTCAAGGACGGGACGTCCATAAAACTGTTCACGACGATAGCTACGCTGGGCACGCCGCAGGACGTAACGGTGCAGGAAATCCGCATCGAGAGCTTTTTCCCGAGCGATGCCGCGACGGCGGATCTCTTTCGGGACTGGGCCGTAGGATGACCGCAGAGGCCTAGCCCTAGCGGATTTACGCCGTGTCTACTAAGCTTGGGCTCTTGCGGCACGGATATTGGAGGCACTCGCATGCGCTTCGCTGACGCCACGGACTATGTAAAAGACGATCCCGCACGGGGCATGTTCCGCGTGCATCGCGATCTGTTCCGCGACTCAGACCTGTTCGAGCTCGAGATGGCGCACATCTTCGAAGGCGGCTGGGTCTATGTCTGCCTGGACTCTCAAGTCCCGGAACCGCACGATTTCTTCGTCACGAGGGTCGGCCGGCGGTCGGTAATGGTGACGCGCGACGGCAAGGGCGAGCTGCATTGCTTTTTCAATACCTGCCGGCACCGTGGCGCGACCTTGTGCCATACCCAAAGCGGTAATTGTAAGACGCATATTTGCGAGTATCACGGCTGGTCCTATGGGTCGGATGGCGCGAACGTGGATATCAAGGATCGGGAGCAGGGAGAATACGGCGCGCCCTTCGACGAGACCGACCATAACTTGATCCCCGTGCCACGCTTCGAGCGCTACCGCGAGCTCTGCTTCGTTAGCCTCAACCCCGATGTCATGCCGCTCGCGGACTATCTGGGTGACGCGCGGACCATGATCGACCTGGTGATGGATCAGGGCGATCCGATGGAGTTGATACCGGGCCGCTCCCACTACACCTATGCGGCCAACTGGAAGCTGCAGATGGACAACGGCAAGGACGGGTACCATCTGACCTCGACGCATCGCGGCTTCGCCAAGATCGTCTACCGGCGCGAAGCGGGGGAAAGCGGTAACAAGCAGGTCGTGTCGCCGAACTTCCGCAACCGCTTCGCCATGGATGCTGGCATGTTCACGTTCGACAATGGTCACGGCGTCATCTGGGCCGATTTGCCCAACCCGGAAAACCAACCGCTGCACGGGACGATCGACGCGGTGCGGAAACGCGTCGGCGAGACGCGGGCGAAATGGATGCTGCGCGGACGTAATCTGACGATTTTTCCAAACCTGCAGCTTGCCGATACCACGTCGCTGATCCTGCGCACTTTCACGCCGTTGGCGGTCGACCGCACCGAGATGACACTGCATAGCCTGGGGCCGGTCGGTGAACCGGACGAAATGCGGGCCAAGCGGATTCGCCAGCACGAAGATTTCTTCAACGTTTCCGGTCTTGCCACGCCGGACGATACGGTCTGCTACGAAGACTGCCAGACAGGCCTGGAGGCGATGTCGGACGACTGGCTGCAGAGCTTCGAGCGCGGCATCGCCGCCGTCAAAAAGGGACCCGACGAACAGGCGACGGAATTGGGCATCAATCCGGCCTACAGCCTCGATGGCAGCTACGGCGTGCAATGCGAAGTGGTCTATCACGCCGCTTACCGAGAATGGGTCCGCCGCCTCTCGAACAGCACGTCTCTCGCCGCCGAATGACCGAGAACATGGACAGGAATTCGCTGCTGGCCGCGGGGCGCGCCGTCTTGGCGCATGAGGGGCTGTATCTCGACGAGCGTCGCTGGGATGATTGGTTGGCGCTGTATTGCGAGGACTGCGAGTTCTGGGCGCCGGCCTGGAAAGACGACACCGAGATGACCGATGACCCGAACCGCGAAATTTCAATCTTCTACTTCAAGTCACGGGCAGGCTTGGAGGATCGGGTCTGGCGCATCCGCTCCGGCGAGGCCCCGTCGCTCAACCCGCTGCCTCGCACCACGCATCAGATCACGAATTCGGTTCTGGCGGACGGCGCGACGGCGGACGCAATGACCCTGCATTCGGCATGGACCTGCCACGTTTTCAGCCTGCGCAACAAGACCCAGCACGTCTTCTTCGGTCGCAACCGGCATGAACTTGCGCGGATCGACGGCGACTGGCGCATCAGGCGCAAGAAGATCGTCCTGATGAACGACTACGTGCCGGGCATGGTCGACGTTTTTTGCGTTTAGATTAGCTCGTCCGCTTTTCTATGCCGCCGAAGAGCATCGAGACCAAGTAAACCCACTCCAAAGACTATTAAGGCGCTCGGCTCCAAAACAGTCGTTAGATTGCTTTCACCGGTCGACTCAAAGCCAACCGTCAACCGTAGGCGGACATTATCAGGCTGACCAAAAGTATCGCCCAGAAATGTCGTCGTACCTGCTGTGTCGCCAAGAACGTTATCGACTGAACCGGGTTCCGGATTGGACCCAAGAGCGACGAAACTCGAAACGACGCTCGCATACTCCCGTAGGAGAACGAAGTTCTCGACTATGGCAAGCTCCACCCTCTCTATATTCAATCCCCTATCTGGCGTGCCGTCAAAAACGGCCGTTATTGAGAGAAACGCACCGTTGGGATTGAAGGTGCCATCGGCATCCGAGTAAAAGAAATCGTAAAATTCACTCGCGTTCGATGCAAAATCACTATTCGAGAATGATAACCGATCGCTACGACGTTGTGTAATGACGGAACCACCTGGGAGCATGTTGAAGAGCGTGGTCTGGCTGCCACTGGTTTCAAACAAAGCGATGCCCTGTAAGCCCGGTATGTCCCTAATGGGTATCGCTTGCGCCACGGACCCCGTTATAAGGAGGACGAATAAGGCGGCAAATAATCGCGCTCCAGACCGTAAAGCCATTGGAAACTCCTTTAGCGTTCGTCAGCGTCCAGAGAACCATGCTAACAGGAGGCGGCTTCACCGCGCTTCCTGCATATAGGGGAGAAATTTGGCGGGAAGCGCCTTTCTTAAGGCGTTCGTCGTTCACATTGGCGGTAAAATGCGGATCGGCGGAGGTGCCGACCCTCTAATGTGAAGGCAGCGAGGGTACAAAGCAGCGCTTAACGAATAGCGCGTATCGAGGAAACGCCGATAAGCGCCGATCAGTTCGGGCGAGATCGATGTGTACGCTTATCAGGTCCAGATTTGTTTTGTTGTTTACCGTGACAAGCGTGCTGATAGTCCTTCTCAGATCATCGATAATTTTAGTGCGGGCGATATCATATTTTTCTTCCCGATCCGATTGTACTTCCTGCCTTCTTCTCAGGAAGTAAGGATGAATTTGCGTATCTGTCATGTCCCACCTCACATGTTGGGGTAAGCAGTGGTGTTCCGTAATCCAGGTCCCGGCCAGCGGTATGCGCTGACCGGGGAGATCGTTGAACGCACCGAAAAAACCGGATCAGGCGGCCCGGACGTCCGAGAGGAACTTCTCAACGAAGCTGCGAAAACGAAGAGGTATTCGCAAAATAACGGCCTGTCGCGCGAGGCCAATGCCGCAGAGAATTAAGCCAGTAGGCGAGTCGGACAATTTGAGCTTGTAGGGATTTCTTCCTGCGCCGTTTCCATGCCCTGTCTGTTAAACGGGGGCCCGGATGCGGAATAGCGAGGCTTATTGGGACGGAGAAAATCGGTATCGAACGCGTCCCGGTTTATCAGTCTTAGATCCCCAAGCGGGGCAGCTTATCGCACGAGATAGAGAATAGTGGTAATGGCCCACCGCGTGGTGAACTTCCAGAGTGGTATCGACGCCACCGTTAAGGTCGGCTATCGCCGTCGGCAGACCCGGCCATCGCTCGGGAGCCAGTCCAGGCGATTAACCGGCGCCGTCGATATCGTTGCCATAGGTGAAGTCCGGGTCGTTATCCGTTGGATTGACCTTGCCGAAATAATAATCGATCACATTGCCGGTATAGTAGGGATCAGCAGAGGCATCCGGTCCCCTCGTTTGGCAAGCGGCGAGGACCAAACTTGCAAAGGCAATTATTGCCAATTGGCGCATTCCCTATCTCCCGTTGTGCAAAACATACGATGGATGTTTTCATTACGTGGTGTGCCAGGAGACCTGAACCAAGTCTTGTAACGAATTGTTCATCGGGGATTTTCGACCGCCGGGACACCGTGTTTGTTTCAAATGACTGCGCCGGTGGGTTATGGCAAGAAGCAGGAAAGAAACTGGACATCGCTCTGTGTTGGTGCGAGCGTTCTTGGAACTGCTGTGTATGCGTAGCGATGTGGGGACGTAAAGGAGACTGGCATGCCGATTCAACGCGTGGGCCATGTGGTGCTGAAAATGCGGGACCTCGATGCGGCAAAGCGCTTTTACAATGGTGTCCTGGGCATGAAGATTGCCGACGAACGTGAAGACTTCGGGGTGTTCTTCCGTTTCGACGACTATCACCATGACATTGCCATCTTCAAGGTCGACGAAGACGCGGCATCCCCCGAACAGAACCAGGTCGGTCTTGCTCATGTCGCTCTGGTCGCCGACGGCCTGGATACGGTCAAGGCGATGTACCGCCGGCTGAAAGAGAACGACGTGCAGGGCATCCGGACCGCGGACCATGGGGTGACCAAGAGCGTGTATTTCAACGACCCGGAAGGCAATCAGCTCGAAATCTATTGCGAAGTCCCGGAGAAGCCTTGGCAGGAGATCGATACGATCATCAAGTCCGATCCTCTCGACCTCGATGCCTGACGGATGTTTTCGTACTACGTGACGGGTGCAAACCGGTCCGTATCCGGATCGAGCGCCAACAGCCGGCCATCCGCAATATCGAAATAGGCGCCGCGCAAGCGCAGGCGACCGTCGGCGAGTCGTTCCTTTATGCACGGAAAGGTTTGCAGATTTTCGATCGAATGCCGGATGGCGGCATGTTCGAGCGCTTCCTGCTGCCGTTCCGTCGACTCGCCACCGGCTTCGCGCAGGGCGTCCGTCCGGGCCGGGTTCAACAGCGACATCCACCGGGCGATGAAGCCGGGTTCCTCGGTCGGTTCGTAGAGGCCGTCGAGGAATGCGCTGATACCGCCGCAACGGGCATGGCCCATCACGAGGATCGTCTCGACTTCGAGGCTTTCGACCGCGAATTCAAGCGCTGCGCTGGTGCCGTGATAGTCGCCATGCGGTTCGTGCGGCGGCACAAGATTGGCAACGTTGCGGACGATGAAAAGCTCGCCAGGCCGCGCATTGAAGATCGCTGCCGGGTCGGCCCGGCTGTCGCAACAGGCGATGATCATCGTCTTTGGCTCTTGGCCGTCTTCGGCCAGCGCGCGGTACAGGGCGGCCTCTTGCGGATAGCGGGTGTCGAGGAACCGCCGGTAACCTTCGATCAGTTCGGGCACGTCTCGCATGGGGTTTCTCCGTCGTCAGGCGGTCGATTTTGCTGGCTGCCGCGCACCGCCGGGAACAGGCGCTACGGGCTCGGTCGACAGCCGCAGAACAGTGTACCCCATGACCGCGGACAGGATCGATCCCAAGAGCACGCCAAGTCGCACTGCCGCGGCATGATCGGGGTCCGGGAAGGCGAGGGTGCCGATGAAGAGGCTCATGGTGAAGCCGATGCCGGCGAGCAGGGCGATGCCGTAAATCTGAACCCAATTGATACCGTCCGGCAGGCGGCAGAAGCCGGCTTGGGTTGCCAGCCAGGTGAAGCCGAACACGCCCAACTGCTTACCTACGAAAAGGCCAAACGCAATGCCCAGAGGGATCGGCGCCAGAAGGTCGGATACCGACAGGCCGCCCAGATGAACGCCTGCATTGGCGAAGGCGAAAACCGGCATGATAAAATAGGCCACCCAAGGATGCAGTTCATGTTCGAGACGTTTTAACGGTGACGTGGGTGCACCGTCGGGCACGCGTAATGGAATGGTCAGCGCGATGATCACACCGGCGAGCGTCGCATGCACCCCTGATTTCAGTACGCACACCCACATCACGAGCCCCACTAATACGTACGGCGCAACGCGGCGTACGCCCGCTCGGTTGAGGCCGATCAGGATAGCCGTACTGATACCGGCGATCGTCAAAGACGTCAGCGAGAGTTCTGCCGTGTAGAAAATGGCGATGATCACAATGGCGCCGAGGTCGTCGAGGATTGCGAGCGCGAGCAGAAACACCTTGAGAGCAACAGGCACCCGGCTGCCGAGTAAGGCCAAGGCGCCGAGGGCGAAGGCAATATCGGTGGCGGCGGGAATGGCCCAACCGCGCAGGGTTCCTGGATCCTGATAGTTGAAGGCCACATAGATCAGCGCCGGCATCACCATGCCGCCCACCGCCGCAATGGCGGGCAGCGCGGCTTGATCCCAACTCGATAGGCGTCCTTCGAGCAGTTCGCGTTTGATTTCGAGACCGACCAGGAAGAAAAACACCGCCATCAGGCCGTCGTTGATCCACAGCAGCAGCGGTTTGTCGATAATCAGATCGCCGACCTGCGCAACCACTGGAGTCGTCAGCATGGCGTCGTAAAGCCAGTCCAGCGGCGAGTTGTCTAGAATGAGAGCCGCAGCGGCGGCCAACATCAGCAGGACACCGCCGGCCGCTTCGTGATGCAATAATGCAGAAAGCCGGCGGCCGATTGCGCTCATGTTCGTTTGTCCCTCCACGCATACGTTACGTTACAGATAGAAGGACAACAAAGAACTTCAATAAACAACGAAGAAAATATATAAACAAATAAGAAATCAGGAGAACGAGCTATGCTCAGCCGTCCCATGCTTACGGTGCACGAGGTCGCCGATCTGTTGAAAGTAAAGGAAAGCACCGTCCGCGCCTGGATTCACGACAACAGTTTGCGCGCCGTCAAATTCGGTCGCGACTGGCGCGTGGCGTATAAGGATTTGGAGGCGTTCACCAATGCACGGGCGAACCGAGCGCCGGATGCGGTTGAAGAACGCCGCGATCGTGGCATCGAAGACCGAGCTTGAAACCGACCAGAAAACCGACCTATTAAGCGCGCGGCGCGGCGTATTGGGACACGGATCATGGAAGCGAAGATGCCGGCGGGCGAGTCGCTCGCAGATGCGGAGGGGAGGACGCAGGCGCGCCTTGCCGATTTGAGAGGGCGCAATTACCGGATCGATATGACGCGGGGCAAACCGTCGCGCGAACAGCTCGATTTGAGCAATGAGATTCTGACCGTTCTGAGCGCCGAGGACTGCGTCAACGCGGACGGCGACGATTACCGCAACTATGGTTTCGGTACCGGCATTCCGGAGGCCAAGGTGCTCCTGGGGGCCTATATGGGCGTGCCGGCGAAGCAGGTCATCGCTGGCGGCAATTCCAGTCTCGCCCTGATGCACGACACTATGGTCGGCGCTGTCCTTTGGGGGGTGCCGGGTGGTTCTGCGCCTTGGGGCAAGGACGCCAAGTTTCTCTGCCCCGTGCCCGGCTATGACCGGCATTTTGCAATTTGCGAACGGCTGGGCATCGAGATGATCAATGTCGATATGCGCGACGACGGTCCCGACATGGATACGGTGGAGGCGCTGGTCGCCGGCGATCCCGCGATCAAGGGCATCTGGTGCGTGCCGAAATATTCCAACCCGACCGGTGCGATCTATTCCGACGCGGTGGTCGAGCGCTTGGCGGCGATGAAAACGGCAGCAGCCGATTTTCGTATCTTCTGGGACGACGCCTACACGATGCATCACCTGACCGATGTTCGACTACAGGTCATGAATATCCTCGAGGCCTGTACAGCGACGGGTCATCCCGATCGCCCCTATATGTTCGCGTCGACGTCGAAGATCGTTCACCCCGGCACAGGTCTCGCGTCGCTGGCCGGATCGGACGCGAATATCGCCGACGTGGCGCACAAGATGTCTTTCCAGACAATCGGGCCCGACAAGCTCAATCAGATGCGCCATGTGCGTTTCTTCGGCGACCTCGACGGTATGGCCGTCCATATGGAGAAGCATGCGACCATCATCGCGCCCAAATTTGCCGTGGTGGACGACGCGCTGACACGCAATCTCGGTGGCAAAAACATGGCGACATGGAACAAGCCGCTCGGCGGCTACTTCTTCAACGTCGACCTGCTGGACGGTTGCGCCGCGGAAGTCGTGCGCCTCGCGGGAGAGGCGGGCGTGACCCTAACTCCGGCCGGCGCGACTTTCCCCTATGGCCGCGATCCGCGCGACCGCAACCTGCGGATTGCCCCGACCCTGCCACCCATCGAGGAACTCGAACGGGCGATGGAAGTGTTTTGTGCCTGCGTGGATGTGGTCAGCCTTAGGAAGCTAAAGGCCGCTGCGTAGATACCGATCCATTGACCCACAAGGACGGCTTGGGTGAATATTGGACAGAAAGCCAAAACTTCGGAGATCATTCGATGGCGTCAAACGAAGCGAGCGGCCCGTTAATGCTGCGAGAAATCGATAACGGTCCGATTGCGTGGACCAGCGACAGCTTGCCTGCCGACGCCGGGCTAATCCGTGTTACGGACGCGTGTCGGGAGGAGATGCTGGCCATTGCAGCGTTCGTAGAGGCCAATCCGCTGCCCATTCTGTCGCTGCGGCCATCAGATTTCGACATGCCGGCATGCCGCACGATGATGGGTGAGGTGAGGGCGATGTTAAAGAGCGGCGCTGGGTTTGCCGTCATAGACCGGCTGCCACTCGATGACATCAGCCGGGAGTCCGCGACGGCGCTGTACTGGCTGCTGACCCGGATGGTCGGTCAGACTGTCGCGCAGAAGTGGGACGGGTTGATGGTCTATGACGTCCGCGACACGGGCAAGGCGCTGATCGATGCCAGCGGCGTGCGTTCGTCCGTCACCAATGCCGGGCAGGAATATCATAACGATAACGCGTTCAATCTGCCGCCGGATTATGTCGCGCTGTTCTGCTTGCAGACGGCGAAGGAAGGCGGCGTCAACGGCGTCGTCAGTTTTCAGACTGCGCACAATAAGATGCTGGAACGGCATCCCGATCTTCTGGAACGGCTGTACGAACCGTTCTGTTTCGACCGCCAGATGGAACACGCGCCAGACGACGATCGGGTTAGCGACTATCCGATCTTTGAATATGACGGCACGACTCTGCGAACCCGATTTTCCGACCGGTTGTCCCGGGTCGGCTACGAGATGCGCGGCGGCTCGATCGATGCCAAGGGCAGTGATGCGATCGATGCGCTGAGGGAAATTATTAGCGAGCCTGGCGCGCGGCGCGAGTTCATGTTCGAACCGGGGCAGATCCAGATTGTCGACAATCGCCGCCTAGGCCACCGGCGCACAGCCTTTACCGACTGGCCGGAGCCAGAGCAGCGACGCCATCTCGTCCGCTTGTGGGTCCGTGACGCCGGCCGGCCCTTCTATTTGGGTTGATCGGCCGCCACCCCCGCGAATTTTCTGGCGTCCCCACTGCCGCGCCATATGATAGCGGCAACGTAACATTCTCCCGCCAAACGGAGGGCCGCAGCAATGCAGAGTCCATTTGAAAAAAGCAGTCTGAAACTCGACGCTCCGGGGCGCGGTCGCGTCTACAACAACATCATGGAGACCTTTGCCAACACGCCGATGGTGCGGCTGAACCGGCTCGCCGAGGAGCGCGGCGCAAAGGCCGACGTACTGGTGAAGCTCGAATTCTTCAACCCGCTGGCCAGCGTGAAGGATCGTATCGGCGTCGCCATGATCGAGGCGCTGGAGCGCGACGGCAAGATTGGCCCCGGTTCGACAATCGTGGAGCCGACGTCCGGTAATACGGGCATCGCGCTAGCGTTCGTATGTGCGGCGAAGGGCTATCGCTGTATCCTGACGATGCCGGACAGCTTCTCCATTGAGCGGCGCAAGATGCTCGTCTATCTCGGCGCGGAACTTCACCTGACCCCAAAAGAGAAGGGCATTAAGGCCTCGATCGACAAAGCGCAGGAGCTGGTCGACAGCATCGAGGGCGCGATTATGCCGTGGCAGTTCGGCAACCCCGCGAACCCGGCGGTGCATTACCACACGACCGGCCCGGAAATCTGGCGCGATACGGATGGCAAAGTCGATGTCTTCGTCTCGGGTGTCGGCACCGGTGGTACGGCGACGGGTGTTGGGCATTTTCTCAAAGAGAAAAAGCCGGACGCGAAGCTGATTGTGGTCGAGCCGGAGAACAGTCAAGTGATAGCCGGCGGCGAACATTCGCCGCACATGATCCAGGGTATCGGCGCGGGCTTTATACCCGACACGCTCGATACCGAGATCGTTGACGAGATCCTCGCGGTGAGCAACGAGGAAGCCCTGGAAACCACGAAACAACTCGCCCTGCTGGAGGCAATACCGGGCGGCATTTCTTCAGGTGCCATGGCTGCAGCCGCATTGCGCGTCGCCGCGCGCGACGATATGACGGGCAAGACGGTCGTGACTGTGCTGCCGTCGTTCGCCGAGCGCTATATGACAACACCGCTGTTCGACGGTCTCGACGTTTAGGACATGTGCGGGCGCTATAGCCTGACCAGCCCGGTCGAGGCGATCCGGGCATTGTTCGGGTTCGACGAATTGCCCAATCTTGGTGTGCGCTACAACATCGCGCCGACACAGGATGTGCCTGTTGTCCGCGATGACGAGGATGGTAAGCGTAGGTTCGCCATGATGCGCTGGGGTCTGGTGCCGTCCTGGGCCAAGGAGATCGGCGGCAGTGCACCGCTGATAAACGCGCGGGCGGAAACCGTTGGTGAAAAACCGTCCTTTCGCGATGCGTTTCGTCAGCGGCGGTGTCTCATTCCATCGGACGGGTTCTACGAGTGGAAATCCGAAAATGGCGTAAAGCAGCCCTATCGCATATCTCTGCCGGACAATGCGCTATTCGCTTTCGCTGGCATTTGGGAGCAGTGGCGGAGCGCGCAAGGCGAGATGCTTGAGAGCTGTTCGATCATCACGACGGATGCCAACGAGCAGGTCGCAGGCATCCATCACCGCATGCCGGTAATCCTGCCGCCCGAGTGCTATGGCGACTGGTTGGCGGCACCGCTGGTTGCGTGCTTGCGGCCCTATGCGGACGCGTTGCGTGCCTACCCGATCAGTACCGCCGTCAACAAGGTCGCGAACGACGACGCATCCCTGTGGACGGAAACGGTGCCGGTAAAGGTCGCGACACAGCTCGATCTGCTCTAGGCCGCAAAGGTGCTGAGCCCATTTGCCGTTAGAGGACGACCGTCAGTTTCGGCCATTTGGTCTGCCAGTTCTTGCGGCTGACCCGTTCGCGGAATACCGGCATTTTATGCGCTTTGGCATGGGGCGTTGGGCGTACAGTCAATGCGAAGAGGTCGTCCAGACCGAACGGTGCCAGTAGTTCCGGCGTTCCGGCCTCGTTCAAGCGAATTGCGACCGCCGTTGGCGTTTCGGGCCAATGCGCGATGGCGTCGCTTGTATCGCTGTAGGGCGGATCGCCGTTTAGCAGATGCATCCGCGCTTGATTGCGTACCGACCAGTAAGTTTCGGGCCAAGGCAGGTCGGGCCCGGATTGCGCCAATCGGCGTTCGAGTTCGAGTTCCGTATCGGTTTCGACATTAGTGGAATTGAAATAGATGACATCGATATCGGCAATCGGTGTCGGCGTTTGATAATTGTGCAACAGGTCCCACAAAGGGGTGCGCAGAAAGCCCGCGCCGATCCAGCAATCGTTAAGGTGCAACGCGGCAACGGCTTCCAAAACGTTGCGCCGCCACGGCTCATTTAAGATAAGGTCAATCAGGACGGACGATTTTTCCGACACGCTTGACGCCTCGCATATATCAAGTTGGCGAAATGTATTTGCCTTCTAGCGCAGCGCGTTTGCGGGTGAGAGCGTAAATCGTATCGATCGTTGGCGTCGCTACGCCGACCAAGCGCCCAAGTTCTGCAACCGATCCTACAATCGGATCAAGTTCGATTGCCTTGCCAGCGTCCATGTCCTGAAGCATCGATGTACGAAAGGCGCCGAGACCGTCCATTTCCTTGACCCGTGCCGCCGGGTCGCCTTCCAATGGAACGCCCATCGCGGTGGCGACTTCGAAGCCTTCCCGGGCAATGTCTATTAGGATTTCCCGAATGACTGGATCATCCAGCATCTCGCCGATCGATGCGCTGGTGAGGGCGCTGACCGGATTGGCATTCAGATTGCCCCATAGCTTCGCCCAAACAGCCGCGCGGATATCGTTAGATATCGGTGCGTGAAGTCCGCCGGCGATAAGTGCTTCCGACAGGGCGGTGACCCTGGGACTGGTAGTGTTGTTGGGTTCACCCAGCACGAACTGAATGCCAAACGAATGGTAGACCGTACCGGGCTCGCGCATTGCGGCGGCGATGTAGACGACGCAACCGAGTGCGCGTTCTGGGCCTATTGCCTTCCACACCGTACCCCCGGGGTCGACGCTATCGAGGTGTGGGCTTGGATAATTGCCGTCCAGTTTGTGGAAATACCACCAGGGAATGCCGTTCACGGCGCTTGCGACCGCGGTGTCCGTTCCGAGCAGCGGCGTAACGGCACCGAGCGCTGCGGCGATGGTATGCGCCTTGGTGGCCACAATGACGTGGTCCTGGGTCCCGAGGTCTGCCGCGTTATCGGTTACGGGGATGTCGTAGCTGAATTCGCCCTTGCGGTCGATCAGCCGCAGGCCACGCTCCTGAATTGCCCGCAAGGTGTCGCCACGGGCGACCATCGAGACGTCGCACCCAGCACGCGCCAGACGCGCGGCCAGCACACAGCCAACCGCACCGGCGCCAACAATGCAGACCCTCAATGCGACAGGATCTGGCTGAGGAAGAGTTTCGTCCTGTCCGATTTCGGATTGTTGAAGAACTCTTCCGGTTCATTCTGCTCGATGATCTCGCCCTCGTCCATGAAGATCACGCGGTTGGCGACCTTTCGCGCGAAACCCATTTCATGCGTCACGCAGAGCATGGTCATGCCGGTCTCGGCAAGCCCGACCATTACGTCCAGCACCTCGGAAATCATTTCCGGATCGAGCGCCGATGTCGGTTCGTCGAACAGCATAATCCTGGGGTTCATGCAAAGCGACCGGGCAATGGCGACGCGCTGCTGTTGGCCGCCGGAAAGCTGCCCGGGATACTTGTCGGCCTGTTCCGGAATCTTGACCCGCTCCAGATAGTGCATCGCCGCTTCTTCGGCTTCGGCCTTGGGCGTCTTGCGGACCCAGATCGGCGCCAAGGTGAGGTTCTCCAGGATCGTCAGATGCGGGAACAGGTTGAAATGCTGGAACACCATGCCGACTTCACGCCGGATCGCATCGATGCCCTTCAAATCGCCGGTTAGCTCGATGTTGTCGACGATGATCTGTCCCTGCTGGTGCTCTTCCAGCCGATTGATACAGCGGATCAAGGTTGACTTTCCCGATCCGGACGGGCCGCAAATAACGATCCGTTCGCCGCGGTAGACCGTCATATCGATGTCCTTCAGGACATGGAAGTCGCCGTACCATTTGTGCATGCCGATGATTTGGATCGCGACTTCGTCGCTGACCTCCATCGTGCCTTGTGCCGTGTCGAGGTTTGCCATGATGTATCCCTCTAATTTCGATGACCGGTGTCGAGCCGACGTTCCAGCGTGATTCTGTACCGGGACATACCGAAGCAGAATATGAAGTATATACAGGCCGCAAAGACATAACCTTCGGTCGACGTGCCAAGCCAGTTCTTATGGGTCGTTGCCGCTTGAATGATGCTGAGGAAATCGAACAGGCCGATAACCAGCACCAGGGTCGTGTCCTTGAACAGGCCGATGAA
Organism: Alphaproteobacteria bacterium; assembly: GCA_012103325.1. Classification (GTDB taxonomy): domain Bacteria; phylum Pseudomonadota; class Alphaproteobacteria; order UBA8366. The sequence continues at coordinate 765,162 of WLWY01000003.1, read as the reverse complement.
GGTATTGACGATGCCGGGAATGACGATCTTCAACGCTTGCGGAAGAACGATAAGGCCCATCAGTTTCCAGTAGCTTAGGCCCATAGCCTGCGCCGCTTCGAACTGTCCCTTGGGGATCGCCTGCAGGCCGCCCCGGACAACCTCCGCCATATACGCGGCGGCAAAGAAGGCCATGACGATTAGGGTCCGCAGGATTTTATCGAAATTCGTGCCCGGCGGCAGGAATAGCGGCAACATGACCGAGCCCATGAACAGCACCGTGATCAGCGGGACACCGCGCCACAATTCGATGAAGCAGATGCAAACCATGCGGACGATCGGCATGTTCGATCTTCGTCCCAGGGCGAAGACGATACCCAGCGGTAACGAGACGATGATGGTGACGGTCGCCAAAACCATCGTCAGCATCAATCCGCCCCATTGAGCCGTATCGACGACAGGGAGACCCAAGCCGCCGTAAAACAGCACAAACGCGATTGGCGGGAACAGAAGGAACACAAAAATGGCGAGGTACTTCTTGCCGGGAACGCCTTCGATCAACAGGGGAATGCCAGTGCCGAAAAGCAGGAGGAAGCCGAGATTGACCCGCCAGCGCTCCGCCTCCGGGTAAAATCCGTACATGAACTGATCGAAGCGAACGCGGATCATCGCCCAGCAGGCGCCGCCGCTCGTGCAGTCCTCATACGTCTTGCCGCTCAAATCTGCGCTGAAGATCGCCCAGTCCAAGAACGGAGGCAGGATTTTATACAGCAGATAAATTGCCGACAGTGTGAGCAGCGTATTCAGCCAGCCCGAAAACAAGTTCTGCCGCAACCAGGCAAGAATGCCGGTTTCGCTCTTCGGCGGTGGCAGATCAGGGTGAGATTCGGTCCTTACAAAGGAAATGTCTGCCATGACCTATCTCTCCACCAGCGCGATTCTGCGGTTGTACCAGTTCATGAACATGGAGATCAGCAGACTGACCGTCAGGTAGAAGCCCATGGTTATGGCAATGATCTCGATCGCCTGACCCGCCTGATTGAGCGAGGTGCCAGCGAAGATCGCAACAATTTCCGCGCCGCCGATTGCGACTGCGAGGGAGGAGTTCTTTGTCAGGTTCAGATATTGGCTAGTCAGCGGTGGCACGATGACCCGCAGCGCTTGCGGAATAACGACGAGCCGCATCGTGATCGTCGGCCGGACGCCAAGCGCATAGGCAGCCTCCGTTTGGCCATGGCTGATTGCCTGAATGCCGGCGCGAACGATCTCTGCAATGAAGGCAGCCGTATAAAGGCTCAATCCAAGCACGAGTGCCGCGAATTCCGGCAGGATAATCATGCCGCCGCGTAACCCGAACCGATTTTGTTGTGGATGCTCGAACTCCAGTGGGAAGCCAGCAATGACAGCGGCAATAAGCGGAAGAACGATTAGCAGGCCGACCGTAACCATAAAGACGGGGAATGGCTGCCCTATTTCATCCTGGCGTTTCTGTGCCCAGCGTTTGATAAAGAAACTGGCGACGAAAGCGATCGCGATGGCGACAAGGATCATCCAGAAACCGTCCTGCGGGACGGGCAGGGGACCGAACAGCCCTTCGATGTTCAGGAAGAACGTATCGAACATGCTGATACTGTCGCGCTTGCTCGGCAACGTTCCCAGTACCGCGAAGTACCAAAACAGAAGCTGCAGCAAGAGTGGAATGTTTCGCAGCGTTTCGACGTAGCAATACGCCATCCGCGAGACCAGCCAATTGGGGGATAGCCTGAGAACACCGACAACGAAACCAACGATCGTCGCTATAAAGATGCCGGTAACCGCGACAAGAAGGGTGTTCAGGATGCCGACGATAAGGACGGTGCCGTGCGTCGCTTTGGAGGCATCGTAGGTCAGGAAGGGGGACATGCCGACATCGAAACCTGCCGGCGAATAGAGGAACCCGAAACCGGACGCAATGCCACGTTTTTCAAGGTTGTCTGCTGTGTTGTTGATCATATACGCGGCGAAGCTAACGATCATCAAGACGACAATCGCCTGATAGATCAACGCGCGCTTTTTGGGATCATTCCAAAGGCTGACACGTGGTGTGCCGCCCTGGGCGTCGCTACTGGCCGCCATCTCGCACTCCTTTTAGGACGAAGGCGGAAGCGCGGTCGCGTGTTCAACCGCGACTCCGAGCCGTCAAATCGTCAAAACGCGATCAGCCGGCGCGATGGCCGGCTGATCTGTTTCGATTATCCTAGCGGAACGGAGGTGCGTAGAGCAGGCCGCCTTTGGACCACTGCTGGTTTATGCCGCGCTCTAGCTTGAGCGGGGTATTGACACCGACGTGGCGCTCATAGACCTCGCCGTAGTTACCCACGGTCTTGACGATCTGATAGGCCCAGCCCTGACGGACGCCGAGCTGCTCGCCCATCTTGCCTTCGACACCGAGAAGGCGGAGAACTTCCGGATTCTTGGAACTCTTCATCTGGTCGGCATTCGCCGAAGTGACACCGAGTTCTTCGGAAACGATCAGTGCGAAGAGCGTCCAGCGTGCCACATCGCCCCATTCGGACTGTCCATGACGGACGACCGGGCCAAGCGGCTCTTTCGAGACGACTTCCGGCAGGACGACATGATCGTCTGGCTTCTTCAGCAGCGAACGCTGCGCGGCAAGACCGGAACGGTCCGTCGTGTAGACGTCGCAGCGGCCGGCGTCATATGCAGCGCGGATTTCGTCGGCCTTTTCAAAGACAACCGACTTGAATTTCATGCTGTTCGAACGGAAGAAATCGGCAAGGTTAAGCTCGGTGGTCGTACCGGTCTGAATGCAAACCGATGCGCCGTCGAGTTCTTTGGCGCTCTTGACGCCTAGATTCTTGCGGACCATGAAGCCTTGGCCATCGGTATAGTTCGAGCCGATGAATTCGAGGCCAAGATTGACGTCGCGCGTAAAGGTCCAGGTTGTGTTTCGCGCCAGGACATCGATTTCACCCGACTGCAGTGCCGTAAAACGCTCTTTCGAGGTTAGTGGCGTGTATTTTACCTTATCCGGGCTGCCGAAGATCGCGGCCGACATGGCGCGGCAGAAATCGACATCGAAGCCTTCCCACTTGCCTTTGTCGTTCGGCGCCGAGAAGCCTGTCAGTCCGGTGTTCACACCGCACTGCAGGAAGCCTTTCTTTTTCACATCATCGAGGATACCCGCATTTGCGGCCCCCGCGATCGTCAGCATGGCAGTGGTCGTTGCCACGGCGGCGATGATTGTTTTTATCTTCATCTCCCAAGTCCCCTGTTAGTTGCCAGTTTCACAACACCGCATGCGCGGGTTGGATCAACTAAAACAGTATTTGACTCAAAAGCCAATCGCCGATTCGTAAAATTTCCGCATTAATTTCTATGTGAAATGCGCGCATTGGAAGAACGGGACGAACGTTAACTATGTTTATGCAGGAATTCCTCATGATGGCGCAGAACCGCCAGTGCGTGCGCTGCATTGGTGAGCTCGTCATAGACGGGGAACCCACGGGCCAACGCTAGGTCGCGGCAATGCCGCTTACGCTGGTCTATGTCAGCGCGCCCGTCGGATCGTAGCACGAGCAGAAAATGCGTTTGGTCGCAGAACTTCTCCCTGACCCGATTTGCTGCGTCGAGCATATTCTCGACGATCGTATTGTCGCCACCATCGATGTGGCTCCACATAACCGGAAGATTGAAATGCAGCACGAACGCGTCGAGGTCTTCGCTGTCCTGCACGGTCTGCATGACCTGTCCGCAGAGCGCGCCTTCGCCCTGCTTCAAAGTTCCGATCGGCGCATCGATAGGATTAGCGATGCTGGTGCCCGGCGGCATGTTCATCGCGGCGAGGGCGGTGCGCGTCGCATCGCCGAACGGCGCGACCTCGATCCCATGTTCTGCAAAGGCATCGACAGCAAGCACGCTGGTGCCGCCGCCATTGCCGAATAGAGCGACACGTCGGGTTGGAGCGCTGGTGCGTGGCTGCAAGGATTGAAAGGTCAGCAGTGCGTCGATGAAGCTTTCGAGATCCTCAACGAGCACCGCGCCTGTCTGGCGTGCCAAGGCCTGCCATATGCGCGCGTCGGCAGCAAGTACGCCGGTATGGGACACAGCCGCTTTGTGCCCAAGGTCTGTACGACCGCCTTTCAGGAGGACCACTGGTTTTTTTGCCTTGGCGCGGCGCAAAAGGTCGTAGAAGCGCCGGCCGTCGCGCACGCCTTCCAGATACATGCCGATGACCTTAGTTTCCGGATCGGCGAGATAGAATTCCAATAGGTCTGCTGGCCCAAGATCGGCGCAGTTGCCACCAGTCATCAAACCGCTGAAGCGTAAGCCGCGTTCTTGTCCGCGGCGCACGATGTCGATGCCAAGGCCGCCGCTTTGCGTGAACACGCCGACCGAGCCGGTCTCGCGGGCTGCGCCATGGGTAAAGGTAAGCCCGCCGCGCGGCGAGTAGCCGCCGTTGCAGTTGGGGCCGAGCAGGCGTACGCCTTCGCGCCGGGCGGCATCGCATAGCGCATTTTGTAGGTCTGCGCCTTGGCTATCGGTTTCCGCAAATCCTGCGGCCAGTATATGAGCAAACCGGACGCGTCCCTTTGCGGCGGCGACAGCGTCCGGGACGCGGGCCGCAGGGATTGCGATATAGGCGTAATCGACCGCTTCCGGTGTGTCGCCCAGGGACGGGAAGGCGGGTAACCCTGAAATTTCGGTGGCCGTCGGATGAATGGGATAGATCGCACCGTCGAAGCCAAATTCACGAAGCTGGTCGATGAATACGTTGGCGCGGTTCGGCTTGGTCGCGGAGGCCCCGACAATGGCAATCGTACGGGGGGTAAAGAGCGGCGCGAACGTTTCGCGGACTTCCGCATCGCTTTTCAATGCTGCTCCGTCCGAGAGCAACGACGGATGCTCGGCGAGAACGACCCGTGCATCGACAGCTACGGCGGCATCGCCGGAAACGATTAGCGGATTGATGTCGAGTTCGCGGATCTCATCGCCATGCCGGCATAACAGCCCTTCCGCACCACCGATCGCGCAAAGTGCTTCGATCACCCGCGCCCGGTCAATGGGCGCTTCGCCGCGCGCGCCCTCGAGGATCGGCGCGGCACGCAATTCGTCCAGCATAGCCGCAGCGTCCTGGGCATCGATTGGGCAGACCCGGAAGGCGACGTCGTTGAAGATCTCCACGAAGACGCCCCCCAGCCCAACCATGATCATGGGGCCGAATTGCGGGTCGACAATGCCGCCGATAACGAGCTCGCGCCCGGCGGGCGCCATTTCCTCGATCAGGTAGCCGTCTATCTGTGCGCCTTGGCTGGCCAATGCCCCTTCAATGCCCTCAATAGCGGTCTCAACCGCCGCAACGTCGGCCAGCGCAAGCCGAACGGCACCCATATCGCTTTTATGCACGACATCGCGGGAGACGGCCTTCACGGCAAAGGGTGCGGACAATCCAGCACATGCCGTCGCGGCATCGTTGCGTCCGGATACTACCGTGCCGCGGGGCGTATCGACCCCGAACGCCGCGAGTATCTGCTTGCCGGACCGTTCATCGAGAACGGTTCGGCCCTCACGGCGTGCATTGTCGAATATCGATAGGATATCAGTCACGTTTACGGTGATCTTCGTACTCTTTCAGAGAAAACTAGACGATGCTGGTCGGCCAGGTTCGCATCAGGTGCTCGCCGACGCCGTTGGTCAGGCGCATGCGGTGCACTTCCAGCATATTGATCAGGTGCTGGCGCGTTTCTTGCGGTTTGATGACGTCCTGAGCCTCGTACATCGCCGCGAGTTCCCAAGGTGCCGCATCGCGTTGCAACTCCTCAACCCGTCTGGCGAATTCTTCGGGATCGTCTTCCTGCTTCAGACCGAAGACCACATTGACGCCGGTATGGGGATCCATGAAGCCGACATCGGCGGTCGGCCACATGGCCATCTCGTCCGAACCCTTGTTGCCCGCCATGTTGATATAGGCCTGGCCGTAGCTCTTGCGCATGATCACCGAGAGCTTCGGCACCGTCGCAAGCGACAACGCGTTCATCCAGTTCATGATCTTGCCGGGCGCTGCCTTGCGTTCGCCCTCGACGCCGATCAGGAAGCCCGGCACATCGACGAGCATGATGATCGGAATGTTGAATGAGTCGCAAAAGACGATAAAGCTTGCCGCTTTGCAGCAACCGTCCGGATCCGCCGCACCGCCTTTATAAAGCGGATTGCTGGCGAGGAATCCGACGGTCTGGCCGTTTAGCCGCGCCAGTGTCGTTAGAACAGAGCGACCATAACGCGGCTTCATTTCAAACAGGCTGTCGCGGTCAGCGATGACCTCGACCACGTGGCGCATGTTGTAAACTTTCTGCCGCGCTTCGGGAACGATCTCGGTAATGCGCTCGATTGCCGTGTCGGAACCGGCTGGAACCGCATGTACAGGTGGCGCCTCCATATTGTGGCTTGGCAGGTAGGACAGAAAGTTTTTGCAAACGTCGAGCGCTTCCTCGTCCGTATCGACGGCCATGTCGACCAGGCCGCTTGTCGAAGTGTGCATCTTCCAGCCACCAAGCTCTTCGTTCGAAACCGGCTGATTGATCGCCATGGATGTCACGCGGCTGCTGGCGACTGCCATCGTCGCCCCTTTGCGCATTACGACGAAGTCGGACATGCAGGCGTACCAGGTCGACGAGCCGTAACAGTCACCAAGTTGCGCTGTGATCCACGGTGTGTCACGCATCCGGCGGTATTCATAAGGGTCCTGCGCGATGATGACGCGCCCTTGCGCACCCATCCGGTCGGGCATGCGGGAGCCGGAAGACTCGCCAATCCAAACCAAAGGCATGCCGCGTTTATTGGCAACATCCTTGATGTGCTTCATTTTCTTGAGATTGATCAACGCGCTCGACGCGCCCATGACCGAGAAATCGTTCGAGACACTGCCGACCCAGCGGCCATCGACTTTGCCGTAGCCGGCGACTTTGCCGTCGGCGGGTGCTTTTTCACGCACTTCGGGCCGCGAGGCGGTCGCGAGCATACCGCTTTCGACAAACGTTCCCTTATCGAACAGGTAGTCAAGCCGCTGACGCGCATTGAGCAGCCCATCATTCTTCATGCGTTCCAGGATCGCGGGCTTGCCCATTTTCAGGACTTTGGCGCGGCGTTCGTCGAGATCCTTATTGACGTCCTCGAATGGCATGTACGGTTCCTTGATTTTGATTAGGCGCTCTCGACGCCGGACAGGCGCTCAATGATACTGTTTGCCAACGCAACGGCAAGGTGGACGGCATGCAAGAGGGAATACGGAACGTCGTGGTCATCGGCCCCGGCACCATGGGGCGGGGGATCGTAAATACGTTCGTGCGCGGGGGACACAATGTAACGGTACTAAGCCGTAATCCCGGCAAGGTCGCGCCCTTCGAGGGGCGTGTAACGGTTGCCGATGCTCTACCGGATACGGCACCGGATTTCATCCTCGAGTCGATTGTCGAGGATATGGACGCCAAGCATGCGCTATTCGCGCAGATAGAGGTCAAATATGGCGGCGGACCGATCCTTGCGACCAATACCTCCGGCCTGTCGATGAACGACATGGTGGCGAAGCTGATTCATCCAGAACGCTTCATCGGCGTACATTATCTGCAACCCGCAGATGCACTGCCGATCGTCGAGGTCATCCGTGTTGAGGCGACAACCGATAGTGTGCTCAACGCCGTGAAGGCAGCGCTGCGACGGAATGGGCAGGGCGCGCTCGTGCTGAACAGGCCCGTACCGGGATTCCTGCTCAACCGGTTGCAGCACGCGATGATGCATGAAGCGCTGGCGATGATCGAAGACGGCGTCTGTACGGCGGCGGATGTCGATAACTGCCTGAGAAATGGGCTCGCACCGCGCATGTGCCTCACCGGTCTGATCGAGCAAAAAGATCTTAGCGGCTTGCAGGTTACGGCTGCGACGCACCGCAACCTGATCCCCGACCTGCACCATACCGGCACGCCGGTGGCTCTGTTGCAGGATATGGTCGCTAAGGGAAACCTGGGCGTATCGAAGGGGCAGGGATTCTACGACTGGCGGGACCGGGACGCGGACGCCTATAAACGAAAAGTTGCCGGTAAACTCGCCCGCATCTTGGAGATCATCGCAGAGGATTAGGGGCGCTTCGTTAGGAGCAGGACACGTCGATGCGCTGGAAGTACGCTTCCACGGGTTCTTTCGTCTGATCGTTGTCGACGAATAGTGCGATCGCCTCGACTTCGTCTGTTGGCGCTTTGCCGAAGGCGCGTTGGTAGTCCGCGCGAATATTGCGCTGCTCCGTAACCCATTGCCCGACATCGGCGTTTCCCGCATGCACCACGACGTTCTGAACCATATCCGGCATGTAGGGGTTGGCAACGATCTCGTCGACGCGATGCCGTGCCACCGTCCAGACGTAGCGCAGGGTCGACACCGGATCCGGCGCGGACAATAGGCCTGGGTCGCCGAACATGACAAAAATCGCGGCGGCCACATCGTCGCCTCGCTTTTTTGCAAGATCGGCGCTCGGCTGGAGTTGGTTCACCCGCCACGTCCAGGAGAGAGTTTCGCATTGCTGTGGCGAGAATGCCGTTCGCCGGATCAGTCCGGACGCGCCGCCTGCGCCCCGCGCGCGGATCGCAAGGCGGCCATCCATTTCAACGATACGATAGTCGGTGTGCCCCTTTATCTTCAGATGCCGCCAGGAATCGGTGGGCATATGCGACACGTCGAGCAGTGCGATGTGTCGGCCTTCTTGAGCCTCCGATTTCCCGGTCTCCACCACGTTTCCACTGCAGCCGGCAAGGCCAGTCGCGAGCAACAGAAATGCTGCAACGCGTTGAAGATTTCGGTCGAACGAGTTCGGAACTTGTGTTCGCATAGGATGCGATCTTACCCTGCAGACCGCATCGCAGGAGGGTTATCACGCACTTATGACTGCTGGTTTAACGAAATGGGTACGGTTCGACTGGCCGCTTAAGGGACGGGACTTCGAGATATCGGTTGCCGACGAATACCGGCTACGCGCCGCGCGGCCCGACGATCTTGAGGCAATGCAGCGCGTTGTTGCTACTTCCTACGCCTCGGATGCGGTCTGGGCAGGGAAGACCGACGCGATCGAGCAAGGGATCGGCGCGCGCATACGCGAGCGGATATCCGATCCGGCAGCGCACTTCGTGCTCGCTGAATGTGGCGGGCAAGTCATCGGATTGAATGGCGTCGCAATCTCCAGTCCGACCAAGATGAACTTTCTGACGGGTATCTGCGTCGACCCCGAGCATCAGGGGCGCGGTCTCGGCACGGCATTGCTGGGGCAAGCTCTTGCCTGGTTGCGGGATCAGGGATTGGCCTCAGCGACCGTCACAACCGATGCCGATGCCGTCGCCGCGCGTGTCTATGATCGCTTTGGCGGCGAGCGCACCGGTAATGTCGAATATCCCGGTGCGTTATAGGCGGACAAAGGAAAGAGCATGGAAATTCGCGTTACCGAGCATGGTGACCACATCGCCATTGTGACAATCGACAACCAGCCGCGCCGAAACGCTATGTCGCGCGACATGATTGCCGATCTCGCCGCGATATGGAACCGGTTGGAGATTTCCGAGCATCGATGCGTCGTTATCACCGGAGCGGGAGAAAAGGCGTTCAGTTCCGGTGCGGATCTGGGTGGCGATCTCAGCGCGTCGGTCGAGCTGGCGGCGAAGATCAATCGCGGTCTTCTCAAGACCGACGCTTTTCCCAAACCGATCATCGCGGCGGTGAACGGCGATTGCGTCGCCGGCGGACTGGAGCTCATGCTCGCCGCGGACATTCGCCTTGCGGCACCACATGCCCGTTTCGGTCTGCCGGAAGTGCGCTGGTCGATATACCCGTTCGGCGGTTCCACGACCAAATTGGTCGCACAGATCGGGTATGTGCATGCGGCGGAATTGTTGTTGGGCGGTGAACTTATCAGTGCCGAAGAGGCAGCAGCTATTGGTCTCGTTAATCGGGTCGTGCCGGCGGAAGAGTTGCTCGACGCTGCGTTAAGCAAAGCGGAACTGATCGCGGCCAATAGTCCCTCCGCGGTACAGGCGGTGAAGCGACAGATCAGCGAAACATTGGCGGTGCATGTCCAGTCCCGCGAAGCGCTGGAGCAAACGCTCGGAGACAAGGTGCGTGCCAGCCCGCATTTCCAGGAAGGCGTGGATGCGTTTCTGGAAAAGCGGAAACCGAATTACGACTGAGACACGTTGTTTCCGGGATCGAAAAATTCCGACAGGCGGTTCTTCTGTAGTTTTCCGGTGCCCGTTAGCGGCAGGTCGCTTCGTTCCACGAAACGGTAATGCCGCGGCACCTTGTAAGCCGCCAACTGTTCGCGGCAATGAGCGATAAGCTCGGCGTCCGTTGTCTCCATCCCGTCCCGGAAGACGATGACGGCAGCTAGTGCCTCGTCGAGGCGGGTATCGGGAATGCCGGTCACATAGACCTCTTCGATTGCCGGATGCGCGCTGAGCGCCGCTTCGACTTCGGCGGGCGCGACGTTGATGCCGCCCGTTTTGACCATCTCCTTTAGCCGGCCCCGGAAGGTGAGATAGCCGTCGCTGTCCAGTACTCCGAGATCGCCCGTTAACAGAAACCCTTCGGCATCGAAGGCTTCCGCCGTCCGTTCGGGGGCATCCAGATAACCGGGTGTGAGAAAACCGCGAACGATGATTTCGCCCGGCGCGCCGGCAGGCAGCGGCGCGCGGGATTCGGGGTCGACAATTCTGATTTCGACATCGTCGAGAGGACGGCCGCAATTTCCAACGCGGATATCCATCGGGTCGTGCGCATCGCCAACCGCGGAATTCCCATATGCCTCGGTCAAGCCGTACACGTTGCAGATTTCGGTCGCGCCGAGCATGGCGATGCGCCTGACCTGTTCCGGCGTACCAATTGTCGCCCCCGTGCGCAGGGAGGAGAGGTCGTGCTGCTCCCGGTCCGGATGTTCCCACAGCGCCAGCGACATGTTCGGTGTGCCATAGAAAACAGTACAGCGCTCTCGCTCGATAAGCGCGAGCGCTTCCCCAGCGTCGAATTCGCGCTGCAAGACGACCGTGCCGCCATGCGTCATCACGGCGAACAGCGCATTCACACAGCCAAACGACCAGAACAGTGAAACCGCGAGCCACAATCGGTCGTCCGGCGTGAGATGCTGCCGCTCGCCGATACGCCACATGTTCTCGACCAGACCGTGGTGCAGCAGCGGCACCCCTTTCGGCGTTGCCGTTGAGCCGGATGTATAGAGGATGCAGGCGGTATCTTTCGGGTCGACAGCGTTGCTCGCATTCCGCCAGGCTGCGTCGCTGACTGTGGCGCCGAGCTCCGGCAGCGTTGAAAAGGCCAATGTTTCGTCAACCGGTTCGGACGACACGCAAATGATATGCTCAAGCCGAACGCCGGCATTGTGTGCGTGGATATCGGCAAGGAGATCAGCGAGACCACGGCCCCGGACCTCGGCGGTCGCGACCAGGCTGCGCACCTTGGCATGGTCGAGTTGATAGGCGAGTTCCGGTGCGCTGGCCCAGCAGTTCAGCGCGACGGTTTCGGCACCGATCGACATTGCCGCGAAATAGGCGGTGAGCCATTCCGCCCGGTTGTCCAAAAGGATCGCCATACGGTCGCCGCGTTTCAGCCCCAGCGCCAATAGGCCTTTGGCATGCGAGCGGACGTCCGCCTGGAACGCGGCGTAGCTGTAACGCCTGTCGCCATCGACGATGAATTTCCGCTCGCCTTGGCGGGCAACGAGCTCGTCGAGCAATTCCGCTGCCGTTCGGCTTTCGGGTACTTGCATCGACCAGATTCCAGCTGTGACTACCGCGCGACGATGGTGCCGGCGTCGTTCATACGCACGATGTCCGCTTCGCCATAGCCGAGCTCAGTCAAGATATCGCGCGTATGCTCGCCGATCTTCGGCGGCTGCAGGCGCAGGTTAAGATCATGGTCGCCGATTTCGACGGGCAGTCGCGGCACCTTGGTGACCGGCGCATTGTCGAGCTCGACATGCAACATGCGATCGTTGGCATTGAGCTGTGGGTCGTCGGTCAGGTCTTCAGGCCGCGCGACGGGCGAGAAGGGGATTTCGATCTCCTCGCAGATCGCCGACATTTCCTCGATCGTATACTGCTTCGTGATCTCGGCAACGATGGGCAGTGTCCGCTCGCGTGCCCGGACACGATCCTCGTTTGTTTTCAAATTTGGGTCTTCGAGCAGATCCTGCCGGTCAAACTTTTCGCAATAACGCCGCCAGTGATTGTCGCTGGTGATGCCGATGAAGATACGCTGGTCGTCGGAGGTCTCGAACGTCTCGTATACGGCCCAGGCGCCGACGCGTCCTGGCATCGGCGGCTGATCGACGTCAGTGACGGCGCGGCCGACCAGATGCTGCATCATCAGGAAGGCCGTGGATTCGAACAGAGCGCTTTTGACGAACTGTCCCTTGCCCGTGGTTTCGCGCTCGCGCAAGGCAGCCTGGATACCGACCACCGCGAACGTGCCGCCCATGATGTCGACGACTGACGATCCGGCGCGGAGGGGGCGTCCTGGGGGGCCGGTCATATAGGCCAGACCCGCCATATACTGCACGACTTCATCCAGCGCCGGCCTATTCTCGTACGGGCCACTCAGGAACCCTTTCAGCGAGCAGTAGATGATGCGCGGATTGATCTTCGCGCAATCCTTATAGCCGCAGCCGAGCTTTTCCACGGTACCCGGCGCGTAATTCTCGATCACCGCGTCGGCGGTTTCGAGCAGGCGATGTACAACGGCACGGCCTTCATCGCTCTTTAGATTGACCGCGAGCCCTCGCTTGTTGCGGTTGAAGGCGCCGAAAAAGCCTGCCGCGAAACCATGCAGGCGGCGTGTCTTGTCGCCGTCCGGGGCCGGTTCGACCTTGATGACGTCTGCACCGAGATCGGCCAGAATCAATCCCGCGCACGGCCCCATGATGGTCTGACAAAATTCCACGACCCGGACCCCCTGAAGGGGCAGGGGGCGTGCAGCAGCGTCACTCATGCGAGGGTCTCCGTTCCGTATTGTATTCTTGATTGGCGGAGAAAATACCTCTTTCGAGGCGCTTCGGGTAGAGCATGCGACGATTTTGTCTTGACCTTCCCGCTACTCGAAGGCGCAAAAGAGCCCGAAACGAGTATCGCGGGATCATGCGTAAATTCAGAGTACTCTTCGGCATTCTAGGACTTGTCACGGCAGTAGCCGGCCTGTTCTGGTGGTATTCGGGACAGGGCGAGCCGACATTCGCCAACGCGGAGGATGCGGCTTTGGTCGCGCGTGGCGAAGTCGTTTATGTCGAGCAATGTGCAGCCTGTCATGGCGCAGACCTAGAAGGTCAGCCGAACTGGCGTGAGCGCAGACCCGATGGTCGCCTACCGGCCCCGCCGCACGACGAAACCGGCCACACCTGGCACCATGCGGACCTGCAGCTTTTTGAAGTGACCAAGTATGGTACCGCGGCCGTGGCCGGACCGGGCTATAGGACAGATATGGCTGCATTCGGTTCGGTGTTAAGCGATACTGAAATCTGGGCCGTTCTGGCTTATATAAAATCCCGATGGCCCAAATCAGTGCGCCAGCGTCACGCAGAAATAAACAAGCGGAAGTAACGAACTCGAGCGTGTAAAAGAAAAGTTTGTTCCGAAATTTCAACCTACGTTATGAGAACACGTCAGCGACATGTTTGGGTTCATCCTTTACGAACGTATTTTTTACTCTCTTCGAAATCAAAAAGTATGGAATCCAGACAGCCGCGTAGACAACGGATCGTATTAACTCTTTGAGCACTCCGGGGTCATTTCTCGCTTCAAGTGCAGGAATGGAGTAAGCGAGGAATGTATCACACAATACAAAAATAAAATTCGCACTGATGAATATGATGAATAGAAGCGGGAACCGGTAAGATTTTGAAAAAAATAAAAAAATCAAGGTAACGCTGAATACGATCAATAGTATATTACCCACTACTTCTAAAGTTATTCCTGGGGCCCAGTACGGATGATAAAACTCCGATCCTGGCGTGGTAAAAAGCGCCCAACCGCCGTCTCGAAATATCGGGAGAAAATCGCGAACTAAAGTCGCTCCGATATTGAATGGCGTCGTAACTAAGAAGATGGCCGGAAGAATTAGCCAGCCTCGCAGGCCATTCGGCTTCTCGTTTTCCACAGCACTTTCCTTAATACTCTAAACTTGCAGCACGATTCTAACTGTGCGTGCTTACGGTTTGCTTTGACAGTCTTACAGTGAATACTTCTTATGATCTAGCGCTTCGGCGCGGCGCGTCCGATCAGCCAGGCGGGGCCGACGGCGAGCAAGGCGGTTATGGCGATGGCGAGAAACGTGTCCTTGAAGCCGAGCGTGCTTGCCTGTGCCAGAACCACTTCCGAGAGGTAATTCAAGGCGCCGGCGGTCTGTGTCGTATCGGGCATGCCGGACTCGGCAAGCAGACGCTCCACAGCATCGAGCAACTGTTGGGTCGTCTGATTGCCGGAGGTCTGGGTCGCGGTAAAGGCCTCGCCGTGGAATCTTGTGCGATGCTGGAAGAACGCGGTCAGCAAGGTGATGCCGAAGCCGCCGCCAAGATTGCGGAAGAAGGTGGCGCTGGAGGCGCCGCGCGCCAGTTTCTCGGTCGGCACGGCGCGCAGGGCGGCCACGCTGAGCGACGGGATTGCGAGGCTGAGCCCGACGCGATTAATCGCAGTGTAGGCGACCAGCGCCCAGAATGTCGTATTTACGTCCACCGCTTCAATGAGGAAAAATCCGATCGCGAATATCAGCAATCCGGCGGCAATGGGGATATGTGCCGGTATGGAATCGGTGATGCGGCCGGCGAGCGGAAAGAACAGCATCATCACCAGTCCGCCTGGAGCCAATAGCAAGCCGGCGCGCGTCGCGCTGTAATCCTGGATCGTCTGCACGAAGACCGGAATAAAGTATCCCGACGCAAACAGACCGGCGCCGAAGACAAACCCCGCGATCATGATCAGGCTGAATTGTTTATCCCTGAACAACGTCAGATCTAGCAAGGGATAGGCAGCACGCAATTCCCAAAAGACAAACACGACCACGCCGAGGGCACCGCCTACGAGCCGCAGCAGGATCGCATTCGAATCCCAGCCCCACCGCGGGCCATTGGCGAGTCCACTGAGCACGCTGAACAGAATGAAGAAGACAAGTGCCAATCCGATCCAGTCGAATGGCGGCAATTGCTTGGCCAGCTTCTTGCTCGGCATAAAAATCAGGCCCAGGAGCAGGGCCGGAAGACAAAAGGGCAGCGGGAGATAAAACAGATACCGCCAGCTGATCGTGTCGATCGCGATCCCGCCCAGGATCGGACCAAACGTTGGCGCGAGCACGCTGCCCAAGCCATAGATCCCCATCGCCATGCCGCGGCGCTCTGGTGGAAAAACACTAAAGATGCTGAACATGGCGAGCGGCTGGCCAATACCTGTTGCAAACCCCTGTAGGACGCGTCCAAGAATTAGAAGGTCGATATTCGGCGCCGTCGCGCTCATAAACGAGCCTGTTGCAAAGATCGTCATGGCGGCGATGAAAGTGATGCGCTGGCCCAATACTTCAATCAGCCAGGAGCTGAGCAGCATTGTCGCGGCCATGGTGGCGAGAAAGCCGGTCGCCATCCATTGCGCCTGATCCAGCCCGACGCTGAACGCGCCCATCACCGAGGGCACTGCGACATTGACCATGGATGAGGCGAACCCCATGGCGATGGCAGCGGTCATGACAGTCGCGGTGACCAACCAACGATAGATCGGCCCATACCGCTCGAATAGATCGTCGATACTGGCGTGGGCTGTGGCACTCATCGCGGTTCCGCTAAAGCGCTCGTTTCAAGTGTCTATGCAATCAAATGAGGCCGCTTGAGACGATTAGTCCGCAGCGCCGCTCGCCGCGAGTTCGGCTTCCCGCTCTTCTTGTTGCACGACAAAAATTGAGCGGTAGCTGCCGTCCCAGATCGGCGGGATCTGGCAGGGGGTCTCGTCGAACTCGACCCAGCGCGCTGCTTTACCGCGCACGATAGCGCCGCTTTCTGGCGACGGATTGTTGTGCGGGGTGACCGGCAGCGCATCGGCAGAGGAATAGGCCTGCAGCAATAGCGGCCGTGCGCGGCTCGGATGATTGTTCGGCATCGAACCGTGCACCATACGGCAATGATGGATGGTCACCGATCCGGCGGGGCCCTTCAGATAGACTGCGCTACCTGTATCGACGCGCGGGACGTCCCGGTCGTCGATGCAGCCGACCCATTGATCTTTGTCGTTGTACTGATTGAAGAGTTCGCCCTTGTGACTGCCGGGAACGACCCCCATCGGTCCCATCTCGTCATCGACATCCTCCAGATAGACACCGATCGTCAGCACGCTGTAATTGGTGTGTGGCCAGAACTGAATGTCCTGGTGCCATTTCACCTCCTCGCCGCCACCGGACCATTTAAAGTTCAGCTTTGAGTGATGGAACTTGATGTCTGGTCCCAGCAAGTCTTCGGCGAGATCGACGATGGGACCGCTGCGGGTGAATTCCCAATAAACCGGGTCGTGCGCCACCGGTTGGATGAGCCGGCGCAGCCGCGGGTTCTCAGTGCTGTGATTGGCTTCCAGGTCGAGCTTTCCGTTCGACCGGTTCATGCCCTTGCTTTCGTCGATAAAGCGGTTCGTCACCCCCCATAGCCGGTCGAGCCATTCCCGAGAGACGAAGTTTTCCACCAGTAGGTAGCCGTGATCGAAGTAACTCTGGCGTTGTTCCTGCGTCAGGACCTTAGGCGTATGCGCTAAAATGGTTTCGGGCTTCATCGACTCATCCAATTGTCAGTGCTGACACCAGCTTAGCCGAACGCGATTGCGGATTACAATCTACCCTGCCAAGGCGCGCGATGCTTCGTCGAGGGGTACCGGTCCGTCTTTTAACAGCAGATCGGCACAGCGCGCTTCAACTGGCCCGTCATTAACGCTCATCGGATCGCGCGGGCGCATGCGATGGTCGATGACGAGCCGGGAAAGGAGGAGGCGCCGCGCGTCTCCGGTCGTCTTTGCCAAGGCCGAACCCTCATGTGCCAATAGGGACGCACTCATGACGTGGTAGAGAGCGTTGGTGGCCTGTCGGGAGAACGGTTCGTGCTCCGGTTTTGACGCGACTTCGTCAGCGAAGGCGACCGCCTGATCGATCATACTGGACAGTTCGCCACGGAACTGGCCGGGCGCCTGATCTGCGTCGTCGACAACGTCGTGCAGTGCGGCGCCCAGATCTTCATGTGCCCGGACCTTGCCGACCGCGCGGCCGGTGACGTCGAGCGCATTGATGGAGGACGTGCCTTCCCAGAGAACGCCGAGATGGGCGTCACGGACCAACTTGGCGTTGACCCAATCCTCGATATAGCCGTTGCCGCCGCGCGCCTCCATGGCTGCCGTGGCAACCGTGACGTTGTCCCGGCAGGCGCGGAACTTGAGCAGTGGTGTGATGATGCGTAGCAGGCGTTCGGCCTGCGTATCGCCCGCCTCTGCGCGCGCCATCATGCTTGCGGCATAGGTGAACACCGAGAGTACTTGTTCCGTGGGCACCATGATCTTGAGCAACTGACGGCGCATCAGCGGGTGGTCGATGATCGTTTCGCCAAACGCAATCCGGTTGCGCGCGACGGCCATCGCTTCGTTCAGGCAGCGCCGCATCATGCCGGCGGCGCGTACGCCATGGGATAGACGCGACATGTTGACCTGATCCATCATCTGCTTGAGGCCGGTGTTCGGCTTCGCACCGTAATCGCCGAGCGCGTAAGCCACCGCGCCGTCGAACTTGATCTCGCCGGACGCCATGGAGCGGCTACCGAGCTTTTCCTTCAGGCGAATAATTCGATAGCTGTTACGGTTGCCATCATCGAGGTGGCGGGGTAGGGCGAAGAGACCTAGACCACGGCTGCCATCCGGAGCGCCTTCTGGCCGGGCAAGCAGCAGCGCGACATCGCCGTCGGCGCAGGAACAGAACCACTTTTCGCCATAGAGACGCCACTGACCGGTTTCGTCACGCCGCGCCTGCAATTCGATATTGCCGACGTCCGATCCGCCGGTCTTCTCCGTCATGAACTGAGCACCCTTGAAGATGTTGTTCATGTCCTGACTCCACATACGGGGCAGGAAGCGCTGTTTCGTTTCTTCGTCGCCGTAACGTTCGATCAGCATCGCGGAGGTATCTGTCGCTGAGATCGGACACATCAGCGCAAATTCGCTTTGCGTGAACAGATACTGAAAAACGTACTTTACAAGGGGCGGCACCTTGTTGGGCCAACCAAGCACGCCCGCTGTCCGGGACATGCAATGGATGCCGAATTCGCCATATCCCAGGGCTTCCATTTCGCGATAAGACGGGTGGAATTCGATCCAATCCTCGTCGCGGCCATATCCGTCCCTTGTATGCAGTTTGGGATCGTGCCGGTCCGCCATACGCGACAGATCGTCGAGCCGGTCGCCGGCTATCTCCCCTAGCCTTTGATAATGCGGGATCATGTGCTTGCGCACCGCATCGTCCATGCGCAGTTCTAGCAAACTCTTCAGGCTTGTATCGATGTCGAAGAAATTCAAACCGTGACAATCGGGCGCGATCCAATCCTCGAGAGACATATTCGATGTATCGATAGCGGTGTCGGTCATTTCAATTCTCCAGAAGACAAGCGGTAATGCGAGGATCGCGGATGATTGCGATACTGACGGTCGCATTGTTGCGCGACAACCGATTTTTCTGTAGTATTGAGTGAGTTTTAATCACTCAATACTGGATATGGCCGAACGCTATCCGCCGCTGAATGCCCTACGGACCTTCGAATGCGCTGGACGACACTTGAGTTTCGTTCACGCTGCAGAAGAACTGAACGTTACGCCTGGCGCCGTGAGCCGGCAGGTAAAGGCATTAGAGGAATGGCTGGGCGCGCCGCTGTTCCGACGGCGGCACAAGCAAGTGCTTTTGACGCCGCTGGGACGGAGTTATCTGCAATCCATCAGCGAACCGCTTGAGCGGATCGCGTCCGCAACCGAACGTGCCCTTCGGCAAGACGCGGAGCGACCGATTGCTATCACATGCTACCCGACCTTTGCCTTGCGCTGGCTGGTGCCACGCTGGGGGCGATTTTACGATCAACACCCCGAAATCGATGTGCAACTCACGACGTCGCTGCAGCCGGTCGATTTTTCGCGCGGTGATGTCGATGCTGCAATTCTGGTGGGCGAGGGGCCACAGAGCTGGCCGGGGCTGGATGCGGTCAAGCTCCTCGACGTCTCGCTCTTTCCCGTATGCAACCCGGTGCTGTGCGAAGGTCCGGACGCTTTGCGTCAAATCTCCGATCTTAAGCGCTTTACGCTGTTGCATGGCACGCCCCGCCAGCAGGACTGGCAGCGGTGGCTCGAATTTGCCGGCGTGGAGGATATTGACGCCAATTCCGGCGTCACCTTCGACAGCCTCAACCTGTCCATCCAGGCGGCGGTAGAGGGGCTTGGGATCGCAATCGCGGTGGAGGAACTGGTTTCAGACGATCTCGCCGCCGGGCGTCTGATTCAGCCATTCGGTCCGACCCGTCGGTCGAAGCGCCCGTTTTTTCTCGTCTATCCGCCGGACCGCCTGCGCAATCGGCGCCTGAGGGCATTCAAGGAATGGCTCTGCGCTGAGAGCGCATCGGACTAGATGCCAACGAACTCTGCTGGTACGGACGGTAAGTCAGCTGCCGTTGCCGCATTCTTCGATGCCTTATCGAGCAACGGAAAGCGCGGGCTTTCGTCGATGAAGTCGCGAAGATGGACATTCACGCAATCATCCTCGATCAGCACGACGCCATAGGCCGGCCGCTCGTGTGTGCCCAACATTTCGTCCGTATCGCCTAGCGTGAGCCCCACCTGATGATTGGTGCCGGGCAGCGCCGATGTCGGAATGCCGCGCCAGGCTCCCCATACCGCGCGGTGAACATGGCCGTAAAACATGTATCGGACATTGCCGTGTTTCTTGATCAAATTCGCAAGCCGGTCTGCGTCCGGAAGGCGACTCGCATCGAGGGAATTGATGCCGATGTCAAAGGGCGGATGATGCAAAAATAGGAAAACAGGCTGTCCAGCCAGCAGCGTTAGCTGCGCTTCCAGCCATTCAAAGCGCTTCTCGCAGTAGATTCCGAACGAAGCCTCTGCCTCCATCGTGTCCATCATGACAAAATGGCCGGCCCGCGTCGGCACGACATACTGCACGAAACCGTTTTCGTCGACGGGCGTTTCCGGGAAGGCCTCTCGAAAATTCGCCCGATCGTCGTGATTGCCGACGAGCAGATGGTACGGCATATCCAATGCATCGAGCAGCGTCCGCAAATCGCGATAGGCTGCCGGTTCGCCAAGATAGGCCAAGTCGCCGGTCATCACAGTCAACGCCGCATCCCGATGATGCCGGTTGATATCCGCGATTGCCGTGGTCAGCCGCTCCCGTGGATCCAGGGCACAGAGAGTTTGCGGCACGGGCACGATATGCGGGTCGGTGATATGGATGAACTTCATGACAAACAATGCCTCCTTGCTTGCGCTCGCCGCGTATTCGCCTTACCACAACAGCATAGTGGCAAGAACAATTCTAGGAAGCGTCATGACGCAGGGCAAATCGCAAGGAAAGCGGCGGCCGAAGGCCAAAGGCAAGGATGGCGTAAAGGCCTTACGGGAGGATTTGCTGTCCCGAATGGCGCAATATTCGGACGCGGAATCGCTCAACGATAACGTTATCACTCCGTTTGTTTCCGCTCTGGAAGCGGTCTGTGCGGACCGGGGCTATGTCCTCAATATCTATGGTGAAGGCAGCAACTTGGTCGTCAGCAGCCCGGAGGACGCATCGGTTATTTTTCAGCTGGTCGAGGATTATTTCGCCGCACAGGAAGGTGACGACGAAGACGAATGAGTAGAAGGCGCGGCGAACGAAAACAGTAGACCCGCCGTGCCTTTCGACGAGAGTTTAGCAATCGCCGTGATCGGTGTCTTCTTCGCGGGACTGTCACGCGGCTTTTCCGATTTTGGTGCCGCGCTGATCGTGATGCCGATCCTGTCTATCCTATACGGCCCGGTACCCGCCGTCGTGATGATGACCTTGATGGAGGTGCCCGCGACGGCGCTCCTGCTTCCTTCTTTCATACGGCATGCGAATTGGGGTGCGGTGATGCCGCTTGGTCTGGCGTCCTTGGTCACTATTCCGCTTGGCGGCTGGATACTCGTATCTCTCGACACAGAAGTTTTGCAGCGCTCGATCGCGATTCTTGTTCTTATCTTTGCCGCGTTGCTCGCGACAGGATGGCGTTATCGGCGCCCTCCGACGATGCCAGTCATGCTGGGAGTTGGCGGCCTTAGTGGATTGATTGGTGGTGCGGCCAACATGAGCGGGCCACTGGTGGTGGTCTTTCTGCTCGCCGGCCAGAATACGGCGCATCAGGTTCGCGCCGGCGTCATGGCCTATTTTTCCTTTTCTACGCTGCTTCGTGTCGCGGTGTATGCGTGGCATGGTCTTTACGCGGTCGAAACGCTCACCCTCGGCGCTATCCTCACATTGCCCTATCTGATCGGTATCTGGGTCGGCAGCCGTTTGTTTCGCGGTGTCTCGGATCGTGCGTTTCGCATTCTGGTGCTGAGCCTGGTCGCGGTGATGGGTGTTGCAGCGTTGCTTTGGTAAGAGAAATTCGTAAGCTGCTTAAAGTCTCTCGGAAAGGAATTTGAAGATGGCGGAAACACCTGCGCCCGCGACCGTTGGCATGGCGATGGAAGATGTCGACACACCGGCTTTACTGGTCGATCTCGACGCTTTTGAACGCAACTTGAAACGCATGGCCGATGCGATCGAGGGTAGCGCCGCGCGGCTGCGTCCCCATTCCAAGACCCATAAATGTCCCGTCGTTGCGTTGCGCCAGATGGCATACGGCGCGGTTGGCGCCTGCTGTCAGAAAGTCGGCGAGGCCGAAGCCATGGTCTATGGCGGCGTCCCCGACGTGCTCGTCAGCAATCAGATCGTCGGAGCACCCAAACTGGCCCGGCTCGCGGCGCTCGCCAGGCAAGCGAAGGTGGGTGTCTGCGCCGACGATGCGGGCAATGTTTCTGACCTCGATGCTGCGGCAGAAAATGCTGGTGTTGTGCTCGATGTTTTGGTCGAGATCGATGTGGGAGCGGAGCGCTGTGGCGTCGCACCTGGCACCCCGGCGCTGGAATTAGCGCAGACAATTGATAAGGCGGGAAATCTCAGTTTTGGCGGCCTTCAGGCTTATCACGGCCGCTCGCAACACATCCGGGCGTATGACGAGCGTCGCAGAGCCGCTGAAAATGCGATTGCGCTCACCAAAGATACCGTCGCGCTTCTCGCCGAGCACGGCCTCGAATGCGATATCGTCGGCGGGGCAGGGACGGGTACCTACCAGTTCGAAGCGACGAGCGGTGTGTATAACGAGCTGCAGGCCGGCTCTTATGTCTTCATGGATGTCGATTACGGCGAGAATGAAAATGAAGGCGGTGGCGCCTTTGCGGATTTCGAGAACAGTCTGTTCGTTTACGCCACCGTCATGAGCCGGGTAACCGACGAGCGGGCCATGCTCGATGCCGGATTAAAAGCGCTCAGCATCGATTCCGGCATGCCGCGACTATGGGAAACACCGGGCGTGGATTTTGTCGGCGCCTCGGATGAGCATGGCAAGCTCGCAATCGGCGACGCCGCAGCGAGCGGAAACCGAAATTTGCGGGTCGGGGACAAAGTTCAGCTGGTCCCGGGGCATGTCGACCCGACGGTCAATTTGTATGACTGGTATGTCGGTATCCGAAACGGCCATGTCGAAAGTTTGTGGCCGATAACGGCACGAGGATTGTTGCGATAGCGCCGCTGATATCGCGCGCGCGAAACCGCTCTCTTCCGTGCGGAAGAAAGCGGTTCGCACCATGACGCGAAGGGGTGTTGTTGCGTGCGCCTAACCGAACAGGGCCAGGATAGACCGCTCGCTCTGCGCCGCCAGCGACAAGGAGTTGATGCCGAGCTGCTGCCGCGTTTGCAGGGCCAGCAGGTTTGCACTTTCCTCGTTCAGGTCGGCCAGTGTCAGTTTTCCGGCACCGCCTTCCAACGTATTGACCAGGTCCTCAGTGAAGTTGAGGCGCGTTTGAAGTACGGTTGCATTCGATCCCAGGGTCGCCGCGGTGGTCCGAAGCGTTGTGATCGCACTATTGACCGCGGTAATCGCCAAATCAATATTCGAATCGGCGGTGAAGTTGGTGGCCGCACCCGCAACGTTAATGCCGCCGGTGCCGGTCGAGGAATCGATTCCGGAGATCGTCAGCGAACTGGAGCCGTCTTCATTGAAGCTGACGGTCAGGTTGTCCGGCGTGCCTGCAATCAGGTTTGTGCCGCCGAAGCTGGCATCGTTGCCAAGGCTATCGATTTGCGTCAGGAGGGCGTCGAACTGAACCGCAAGAGCTGACCGCTCATTGGTGTCGCTCGTTGCCTTTGCTGTGATCGCAAGGCCCTTAGCTTGTTCGATCAGCTCAGTGATTGCCTCGATACCGTTGATTGCGGCTTCGATGGTGCTGATCCCCTGATCGATCGAATCCTTCAGGCCGGTCAAATCGTCCGCACGGTTTGTTAAGCTTCGTGCTGCGAAGAACGCCGCTGCGTCATCCAGCGCGGAAGCGACCTTCAGACCCGTGGATAGTCGGTTCTGGGTCCGGTCGATAAGGCCGGTCGTCCGAGAAAGCGTTAGAAGGTTCGAACGTATTGCTGATGATAATTCAACTTTGTCTGCCATAGCTAATTCCCCTTCTAGGGCATGGGTGACCGCTTCCGCCATCTACGGGCTTTACCCATGAGATGCCGCAAATGGCGGACCCGCTCTGCTAGGCAGACCTGGAAACACCGCCGCTTACGATGCTGAATATCAGCGGTCGCAATCTTCGCAGACGATGTAGCAAGGCTGATGCCAATACATTTTTTCTGACTTTTATTTGTAAATCAGCGCCTTACTGGCTTGGCTATGATAGAATAGTTGGTTGGCGGGAAATTTCGACCGAGACTCAGGGTATCTTTTGCCGGGCTAGTTGGTCGATCCCTTTCCCACCGCTCGCTTCCGGGAATAACCAGATCGCGATTATCATCAAGGCGGCAACGCCGAGCACAACTTCCTTGGCATTGATGCCGACATAATACGTCAACGCTGCCGCAGTTGCGACGATGAGACAGATGATGATTTTCAAATATGTGGGCACATCGTTTCCCCTTATCGGTCGATAGTATCCCTAATTATTCGGCGGCAATCGGATGCGCCGCGGCTTCGATTGGGGTCTTCGGCCGTCCGCGGAGATCGGTTTTCAGATGTTTGGTGCTGTAGCCGTTGAAGAGGTGGCCGAGTAACCCACGGTCGAGATCGGAGGTCCCGAACATCCAGTCCGCGATGGGAAAGGTGAGGTTCATGTTCACTTCCATCATCAGCCGTGAATTATGGTGCGCGGTGTGATGGCGGCGCAGCGTGTTCACGAATGGGCAATAGCGAACGAACCAATTCTCATCGACGTGACAGCAGAAATGCATGAATTCATAGACCAGATACATGCCGGTCGTCGTGCACATCAGCAGCCAGCCCACGTTCGGCGAGATCAAATACCCCATGACGAGGCCACCCGGTGCCGACATCAGAATGAACACGACGAGTGCATAAGGTGGAAAAACCGTGACGCGCCAGTCGAGCTGATCGCGGAACCGCATTTCGCTGTCGGAAAAGAACTGATGGTGATTCAGTGTGTGGCGAACATAGATCGGGCGTAACCCTCTGATCGTTATCGGCCGGTGCATGACGTGCGTGTGCAAGAACCACTCGAAGATATTGCACAGCAGGACGACGGCAGGGATCGTTAGCCACTCCCACCACTGAACCGCCGCGACGTTCTGGATATAAACATACAGTGCCGGAAGACCGATCCCATAGATTACCGCGATATGGACGTAGCCGTTATACCAGCCATCGATCCGCGATCTGTATTCCCGCCGAAAAGCGGATTGTTTTTCGCTCATCATGGATTGGATCCTCCGTCAAGTTCTGCCACGGCACTATCGATTTGCGTGCCGTTCAGTTCCCAGTCATTGTCGAGATTTGCCACGACACGCCGCATAAAAACGTCACACAGAGAAAGCGCTTTCACGTCGTCGTTAAAGTGATGTGCAAGGAGCGCCAAGGCGAGTTGTGCCGGCTCATCCCCTTCATAGGTCCATTCGAATCCTCGATCGGTAAATCGCTTCAAATCCGTCCGTGGATCGAGCGGCGCACCGTCGGCCAGAACCGCGATGCCGTCAATCGTGCGAGCGCCCGTATAGGTCGCCATAGAGATTAGCCTCTGCTTCGCTTCTGGTGATATATCACAGATATATTATAAAGCTCACCCGCTATTGTAAACCGGTT
The DNA here is from genome assembly GCA_012103325.1 of Alphaproteobacteria bacterium. Lineage (GTDB taxonomy): Bacteria > Pseudomonadota > Alphaproteobacteria > UBA8366. Next base: position 739,727 of record WLWY01000003.1, on the reverse strand, counting down.
TTGCGGTTCATTTGCACCAACCTTCCGGGATTGGGAAACGTTATGCGTTCTTCGAAAGCACGACTTTACCGATGACGTTCCTGTCGGCGATGACCCGCATCGCTTCCGCAACCCGCTCAAGCGGAAAGCGATGTGAAATATGAGTTCGAATGCGGCCTTCGGACGCCCACTCCAAAAGCACGTCCATATTGGACTGGGCGGTTGCAGGATCGCGACGCGACATAGAGCCGGCGCGGATGCCGGTGACGGACGCGCATTTGATGAGCAGGTGATTGGTCCGGGCTTCAGCAGCCCGTCCGCCGGTGAAACCGACGACAACCAGACGCGCACCCATATTGATGCACCGCATGGATTCATCGAACACGTCGCCACCGACCGGGTCGAAGACCACATCGGCGCCCCGTCCTGCCGTTATCTCCTTCACGCGATCTCGAAATCCATTGTTGTAATTGATCAGATGGTCCGCACCACAGTCGCCGACGACCGAAAGTTTTTCGTCATTCCCCGCGGTCGCGATCACGGTTGCGCCCAATTGCTTGGCAACCTGCACCGCGGCTAGCCCCATGCCTCCGGCGGCGCCATGAATAAGTGCCGTTTCGCCCGGCTGTAGCCGGCCGCCTTGGACGAGCCCGTGATATGCGGTCGCGAATCCGGCACGGAACCCGGCCGCTTCCTCGAAAGACATGGTGTCGGGAATCGGTATTACGTTCGCCCGCGTTGCCGCTAGGTTTTCGGCGAAGGCACCTGGCCGATGGCTTGTCATGACGCGGTCGCCAACGGCAAGATCATGAACGTCTGACCCCACTTCCGTAACGGTGCCGGCCGCTTCCGTGCCAGGTACAAAGGGCAGTTCGGGCCGTAACTGATAGGTTCCGCCAACCATGATGACGTCAACGTAGTTGACGCCCCATGCCTCAGGAACGACGCGGACCTGATTCGCCGCAAGCGCTGGCTCGGACCGCTCTTCGATAACAAGATTTTGGTATGGTCCGAATTCGTGGCAGACGACGGTCTTCATGCGAATGACTCTCCCAAATGTTCCCAGACATGTGCTGCTTTCGCTACCATGTTTGCGCCGGAATCTCTTCAGGATACTGACCGAAGGCGCAATTCGAACCGCAATCGAGCCAATTGGTCCGATATTCGTCATCAGCAAACAGAGCAAAGAGAAATCTGCCCAGAACAGATCAGACACCCGCTAACATCAGCCCATCTGAAATCGATGTGACGCAGATCACGCCAAATTCGCAAAAATCCACGTAAGTTTGGACAAATTATCAAAAGCACGTTGCGGAATACTCAAAATGCACCTTAAAATGGTATAGTTTGTCCAAATACGGGCATATCTAGGGTCAGCTTTTTTTGTAACAGGATTATTTTCTTGCTAGATGAACCGGTGGGTTTGAGTGAAGCGTTGCGGCCGCTGTATTTGTATTGGCTCGCGGTGCGTGGGGAGAAGTTGATACCGTCGCGTGCGGATATAGACCCTGTTACGATACCGCGCGAACTGTTGCCCAATATCGTCCTCATGGACATAATTTTATCCCCGCTTCGGTTCCGATATCGTCTGATGGGGACCGCGATCACTGAAATGCTGGGCGTCGATTGGACAGGGCGTTACGTCGACGAGCTTCCCGGCGGCGGTGTTCACGAGCAGTGTGCGGAAACCCTAAAAGCCGGTAAACCGGGGGTCTATTTCAGCGATCAGAGACGATACGACCCTAATCTCATGCAGCACAAATCGCTAAGATACGAGCGACTTTTGTTGCCGCTATCCGACGGTGGGCAGTCGGTTACAATGTTACTTGGTGGAACGCTTGTTAAAAGTTCTCACTGGTAGCCGTTAGTGTTGAATTCAGCCGGCCAGTCTAAGACAGTGCCGGCATCGCGGCCTCTCACATGTCGAAGGGCCGCGATGCCAGGGAAACTATCCGAGAGCCGTAACGTCGCTCACGGTCTTATGTGGTTCCGGCCTGCGTGTATAGTCCACGTCGATATCGGTGGCGCGAATGATGCCGTCCGAGTCGATGACTAACCGAGCGGGTACAGGCAAGGTCCAGCTATCGTCGCCATTGTATTTCGGAAGATCGATCCCGAATGCAGCATAGATTTCCTTTACGCTGTCGGGCACTTCGAAACGAAGCCCGAGTTGCGCTGCGTATCCGTTACCTGGGTCTGAAAGCAGATGGAAATTCAAGGCGTGCTTGTCGATCAACGCTACGTTGTGTTCTTGCAATTGAGGTGTCAACGCAACGAGGGTGGCGTTACTTTCTTCTAGGTCGTTCAGCACTTCCTGCAAAGCATACAGCTCCGCATTACAGTAGGGTCACCAAACTCCCCGGAAGACCGACAGGACAATCGCGCCGGTACCGAGCAGATTTTCCGAATGGATTTCGACCCCTTGGGCATTCTTCAAGGAAAAGTCCGGCAACCGATCGCCGACTTTCGGCACCCCGTTCAGGATGCCGGAATTCTTAAGGTCGACGGTTGCTTGCCCCATGATGGCACGCTTGTCGTCCGGAATTCTTTTGCTTCCTGCCTCGCGTATGGCGTCTAGCTGTTCAGCTAGTGACATGAGCGTCTCCGTTTATTTTTGAAAGTTAGCGATGAATTCTATCGCGGTGAATACCCCGATATGTAGTGTTGTTGAAAATTAATCCAGTAATTTTATGTTCAACTTTTCTTGCGCTGCGAAATGGCGTCAGCCATGACGCATAAAATTTCGAACATAAACGTTGCGCCTACTAAAGCTGTATTGCCGGTTTGGTCGAAGGGGGGCGCGACTTCGACGACGTCGCCGCCGACAATATTGAGGCCCTGCAGGCCACGCACCATCCGCTGCGCTTCGTGCGTCGAATAGCCGCCAACCTCCGGCGTGCCTGTGCCGGGCGCATAAACTGGGTCCAACCCATCGACGTCGAAACTGATATATACGGGCCCGTCGCCGACCACGCGCCGTGCTTCCTCGATCACGGCATTGACGCCCATGTCGTAGAATTCTTCGATGTAGATAACGCGCATGCCGCTGTCGTGGGAAAAGTCGTTATAATCCGCATCCGATCGTGCGCCACGAATGCCAATCTGAATCGTCCGTTTCGGATCTAGCAATCCTTCTTCGACGGCGCGGCGGAACGGTGTGCCATGGTGATACTTCTCGCCGTCGAAGGCCACGTCCGCTGTATCGGTATGCGCGTCGAAATGCACCATGCCAACGGGCCGGTCCTTGCACAGCGCGCGCATGATCGGCAAGGTCACCAAATGATCGCCGCCACAGGACAGTGGCGTAACGCCGGCAGCCACGAGACCGGCGTAGAATTCCTCGATCATGACCAGCATCTTGTCGTTGTTGATCGGATTGACCGGCGTGTCGCCGACGTCGCCGACGCGGCATAGCTCGAACGGGTTGATGTTGCTCACATGATGGACGCGCCGGATGAAGCTCGACATATTGCGCACCTCGCGCGGACCATGCCGGGCGCCGGCGCGGTTCGTCACGGCCCCGTCCCAGGGAACGCCAGTAAGCGCAATATCGATCATGCTGTAATCCGAAACGACCGGAGTTCGCATGAAGGTGGCCAAGCCCATGAAACGGGGCGAAACGTTGTTGCTCGGCGGTTTTGGTAGCTCGTTTCTTTCAGACATCGGCGAACTCCCGAAAAGTATTTTGATTACGTTAGGTTAGTCCGAGATCGGATAAATAAACACAAAAACGTCCGTTGCTGAGTGCTCGTAGACAGGCTCATCATTTATTTGTCAGGCGTGCGGAACGAGGATTTGCCGCACGACCGAACCTTCGTTCAACCGGTCAAAGCCGACATTGATATCGTCAAATCCAATTTTCGCGTCGATGAGCCGATCAACGGGGAGGCGACCCTGCTGATAAAGGTTGATATAGCGCGGGATATCCCGGACAGGCACGCAACTGCCCATCGAACTTCCGAGAATGCCGCGCTCCTCACTAACCAATTGCGCCGGTTTGAACGAAAACGATTCTTTCGCGGGCGGCAAGCCGGCCGCAATAACCCGTCCACCGGTGCGCAGGATTGCATAGCAGGTTTCCATCGCCTTGATGGCCCCAGCCGTTTCGATGGCGAAGTCGACACCGCCTTTCGTAAGTTCGAGAATTTCGGCCACGCAATCCGCATCGGTGGCGTTGAATGTGTCTGTCGCACCCAGTTGGCGGGCGAGGCCGAGCTTGTCGTCGCTGACATCGACCGCAATGATCCGCTCCGCACCGCCCAGTTTCGCGCCTAGCAGGGCGTTCAGCCCGACGCCGCCAAGCCCCACGACCGCCACCACGTCGCCGGCCCGGACCCGCGCCGTGTTGGTGACGGCGCCGACACCCGTCATAACCGCGCAGCCGAAGATCGCCGCTTCGTGCAATGGCAAATCCTTATCGATAACAACGACCGTGCCTCGGTCGACAACGGCGTATTCCGCCATGCAGGAAATGCCCGAATGATGCCAGATCGGCTGTCCGTCGAGTGATAGCCTCGTGCCGCCGCCCATCAGCCCTCCGGTCGCCTTGGCCTTTGCGGAGACCTCGCATAAGGCCGGCCGGCCTTCCATGCACCGTCGGCAGCGTCCGCAGCTCGACCGGAACTGAAAGACGATATGATCGCCGGGCTGGATATCGGTAACACCATCGCCAACCTCTACGACTTCGCCCGCACCTTCATGGCCCAGCACCAGCGGGAAAGTGCGGGGAAGGGACGCGTTGATGAGCGACAGATCCGAATGACACAGGCCCGCGCCGCCGATGCGTATTAGCAGCTCGTTCGACTGCGGCGGGTCGAGATCGACCTCCTCAACGCGGAGCGGCTGGCTTTCCGCATAGGGTGCGGGGGCACCCGCTTCGAAGAGAATGACGGCTTTCATTTTCATGGCGTAGGTCCGGTTCGTCGTGACGTGGGATTGGTTCGCTTGCATTGGACCGGACCTATTCACAAAATTGGCTCTATCCGGCAAACCATTAAAGCGCGTAAGAACGATGTAAGCATACAATCAGTCTCCGCCTTAGCGAAAGGGATGCCATGTCGATCGACCATAGAGGCGTTTATGCCGCGCCGCTGATGCCGTTGCGCGACGATCTGAGTGCCGATCTATCGAAATACGTCGGCCATTGCCGGAGCCTCCTGGAAGCCGGTTGTCAGGGTCTGATGCCAATTGGTTCCACGGGGGAGGGGCATTCCTTCACCGTGGAGGAGCGCATTGAAACCATGGACGCGCTGGCGGAAAGCGGCATTCCGACAGAACGCATGTTGATTGGAACCAGCGCGTTGGCCTTTCCGGATACTATTCGTTTGGTGAAGCATGCGGTAGGCATTGGGGCTGGAGGCGTCTGCGTGCAGCCGCCCTTCTATTACAAGCCGGCGGAGACGGTAGGGCTGCTCGACTTCTTTTCCCGAGTCATCGACGGTGTGAACGACGCCCGATTGCGGCTCTATGTCTACGACTGGGAATCCAACCTCAATGTTCATCATAGTTTGGACTTCTTCCATCAGCTTTTTGAGGCCTATCCGGACAACGCGGTCGGTATCAAAGACAGCAGCGGCGTGGCCGACATGCTGGTGGAACGATGCCGTGTCTTTCCCAACAAGGACGTGTTGGCCGGCACTGACGGGATGACACTGACCTGCCTGCGGGCGGGCGGCAATGGCATCATGTCCGGGATCAGCAACATCGTCCCCGATGTCACGACGGCCCTCTATGCTGGGTTCGAGGGCGAGCAGGGTGACGCGATGCAAGCACGAGTCGGCGAAATTCGCAGCGCCATGGGCGATCTGCCTTGGTTCAGTGCATTGCGGGCGACGATGGCCTGGCTCTCGGGCGATTCATCATGGACGAATGCCCGTCCGGCGATCCGGCGTCTGACCGAGCCGGAGACACAAGAATTGCAGCGGAGCTTGACGGGCATTGGCCTAACGCCGGCGCAGATGGCGGCTGAGTAACTAGGGGATGGACATGAGCGACGCGGCTACCGAGCAATCGATTCTGACCACCTGTCCACGCGACTGCTACGACAGTTGCGGGATCCGCGTTGTCCTCAAGGACGGCAACATCGACCGCGTAACGGGTGACCCTGATCATCCGGCGAATCGGGGCTCGCTCTGCGGTAAGTGCACGCTCGCCTATAACGGGGTTTGGCGTGACCCGGACGCACGATTGACGAAACCACTTAAGCGCATCGGGCCGAAAGGTGAGGGCGCCTTCACGGAAATCTCCTGGGACGAGGCTCTAAGAGAGATCGCAGGAAAACTCTCAGGTCTGATCGATGCCGGCCGCGCGCAAGACATCCTGACCGCGCATTACACCGGCACCTGCTCGATCATTGCCAACCAGTTCCCGATGCGATTCTTCAACCATATTGGCGCGACCGAAGTCGAGCCGGACTCGATCTGCAATCTCTCCGGTCATGTCGGGCTGAGCTATGTGCTGGGCGAAAGCGCCAAGGGTTTCGATCCGCGCACGGCGAAGGATTCCCAATGCCTGATTGTCTGGGGGGCCAATCCGTCGGCGAGCGGGCCGCATACGGACAAACACTGGCTGCCCGAATTCCCCGGCACCCTGATCGTGATCGATCCGATCCGCACACCCACCGCCGAACGTGCGGATATCCATCTACGCCCCTTCCCGGGGACGGACGCGGCGCTCGCATTTGGCATGATGAACGCGTTGAAGGCTACGGGTAAAATGGATGCGGACTTCATCGCCCAGCATACGGTTGGGTTCGACGAGTTGGAGCCGCTGATCGACGACTGGTCGCCGGCGCGCGCCGCAGAAGCGACCGGTGTGCCGGAGGCGGATATTCGCGCGGCGTCTGAGGCCTATGGTGCGGGACCGTCGATGTTGTGGCTCGGGCAGGCGCTTTGCCGCGCGCCGACGGGCGGCAACGCGTTTCGCGCCGCAGCCATGCTACCAGCAGTTACGGGCAATATCGGAAAGCCCGGCACGGGCGTGAACTTCCTCAACGGCAAGGGCACGACTAGAAACATGGAGATGGGCTATCTCGGACGCGCCGACCTGCGCAAAGGCGATACACCGGCTCTCAGCCACATGGATCTGCGTGAAACTCTGGAAGCCATGCCGCAGGACAAGGCACTGATCCTCTGGAACATCAACATCGCGGCGTCGAACCCGGACCAGGGGCGCTTGCTCGACGCTTTGCGGTCAGAGGATCTCTTCACTGTTGTGGCCGATCTGTTCATGACCGACAGCGCACGCTTCGCCGACATTGTGCTGCCGGCCGCGAGCTTTTTGGAATTCGACGATGTGGTTGGCTCTTACTTCCATCTGTCGGTCGGTCCGCAAACCAAAGCGATCGATCCGCCAGGGGAAGCGTTGCCGAACCAGGAAATCTTCCGTCGGCTTGCCCGCAAAATGGGTTTGCAGGAATCGTCGCTCTTCGAGGAAGACGCCGCGATTCTGGCTCACATGCTGGCGCCGCTGGGGCTGACCTTCGCAGACCTGAAGGAACGGGGAACGATATATCCCGATGCCGAGGCGGTCGTGCTGTGGGAAGAACTCGACTTTCCAACAGCGTCCGGCAAGATTGAAATTGCCAGCGAACATGCTGCGGCAGATGGCCATCCGCGAGTCGCTCAGCCTGACCCGCTTGCGCGGCCTGCGAACGGGCGCTTGCGTCTGCTGACTCCGGCAAGCGAGTGGCATATGAATTCGTCCTATGATAACGAACCGCGTATCCGCAACCGCACCGACCCGGCAACGATCACGCTGAATCCGAAGGATGCCAGCGCACGTGGCCTTAAAGCCGGAGATACAGCTCAGGTCTCCAACGACTGCGCATCACTGACGTTGCGTGTCCTCGTCGACGACCTGACCCCGCCTGGTGTCGGCTGGGCACCCAGGGGCCGCTGGCCCGGCGCCGCTGCGGACGGTCTCAACGTCAATGCCCTCAACCCCGGACTGCGTAGCGATATGGGGAACAGTACGGCACTGCACGGCGTGGAGGTCGATGTGGCGGCGATGTAACTGCCGTCTGTTAGAGCGGAGGCTTCGTCTCTATCGCTGAGCCTTATCGGATTGTATATTTTGCTTTTGCGTCTGGCCGCAGCGCCATAAATGGGAATCCTGTGCGGTCATTACTTCTCGGCACCCGCCAACTTCCTGCTTGGCAATGACCATAAACCGCGCAAGATCGGGCTCCAACCACATGTGTGAGAAGACGAGCCAGATCTCTGAATAATTCCGGATCGACTGTGCGAACTGTTCGTAATATTGCTCGCCTATTGCGTTTCTCGAAGCATTCTTTTGCTTCGAGGACCAACCCGCAATACTGCTTTTGTGATCGACAAGGCCGGTTTGCACTAATGATTTCGGCGCAAGGATTCTCATGGCAGGTTGCGCACTGTAAAATACCCACACCGGCGTATCGAAGCCATCGCTCTCAACGATGTGCGTGATGAGAGGCGACAGTGCCTCCCGTTCAAGATTGCTGGCCTTATGGTAGCCACTTATGCCGATCGCTGATAAGCCTAAGATAATGCATGCTGGTGCAATTTTCGGCGTGACCCACCCGAAACTCCAATGAAAGCATACTGCAACGCCGAATGCTGCGACAATCGCTGTAAGTGGCAGCATAAACGTGAAATGGCGCACAAATCCTATCGGTAACAGGCCGATCAAACTGAGACCGAAGATCAGGAAGATGGCGCTGATAAAACTCGCAACAACAAAGAGGCTGATACGAGCAGCGGAGATTACACCGGCAACAAAAAATAGAGCAATTGCCGCGTACACGATCCATTTCAACTCGATAAACTGATACTTGGCATAAATATGTTGGGGAAATAAATCGAGCTGGAAGACAAAAAGGTACGGCAACATAAACCAACGCTTGATCGCATCCTCGGTTTGCGGCGGATAGGTCAGATGATAGGCATCATAAATATACGCATGCGCTGAAAACTGAATCGCCGTCACGGGGCGCGTGTATCCGAAATAGTAGACTAAGAAGATCACGGCGGTCAGCGACAAAGCTGCGAGGATATAGAGCATTCCTTTGATACGCGTTTCCCCAGTATCGCGGAACCAGCGATGCGCCATGACACCAATGCCAAAAGCCCCAATTGCAATTGGGGCCGTAAATGAAAAAACAATTGCGAAAATGCTGGCGCCGAGAAAGTACGAAAAGCGTTTAACATCCGTTCCGCTAAGCAGATACGTGCTTGCATGCATGACAAGCGCGGTTGCCAAATATTCGAAAATATACGGTTTGATCTCCAGGCTGTACCTGACAATGAATGGGGTCAGGCACGCGAAGGCGAGCGCCAGCACCACGACGGGTCCAGATGCTAAGCGACGCACCGCAGCGAGGATGAGGCCTGCGCCGACTAGGCTGGCAATGACGCTAAGGATACGAAACGGGAGTACTGGCTGATCCGGAAACGACAACGCAACGAAGTTAAGTAACGCGATGTAGCCGAGAGCGCCTCCCTGTTCAAAATATGGAAGAGGTTCGAAGAGTCCGGATATCGTTGCCAAGGGAAAATTCGCGAGCAACATCGCTTCGTCGATCCAGGGGTCGTGGATATCGAGGAAGGGGATAAATCTTACTAGCAAGATAAGGAAAACAACCACAAGCAGGGCAGTAGCAGGTCTTCCCGGGAAGGTATTGGCCATCAAAAATCTATCTTTTTGCTTCTACCAAAAGCTACAAGCGCTTGTCGTGTTCAGTTCGACCACCGGACATGCGATCATAAACTGCCTGGGGAGGGTTATCTAACAACTCATTATATTATAAGGTTTATTTTTTCTTAACATGAATGGCAGTTTCATTCATTCCGGCCGAACTCAGCGATTGGAATGCGGAAAGGAAAGCGTGGTGCGCCCACCTATAGCAGCACAGGTAAAGGATCTTGAAGGCCAATACATCGCGCGGCTTAACGTGCCGAATGCGGACGAGTATGTTGAAAGGTCCGCGCAACGCAGCGCGCGCGTGCGCAAGAAGCTTAAATGTCACTTCGGCGTACCCTATGGCGACACGTCCGGCCAAAAGCTGGATATATTCCCAGCGAAGCGGAAGGGCGCCCCCGTGCATGTATTCATCCATGGCGGCTATTGGCGTAACCCCGGCATCACCAAAGACACCTATAGCCACGTGGCCGCCCCGATGGTAGCGGCTGGCGCGGCGGTCGTCCTGCCGGACTACGACCTTTGTCCGGTCGTGTCGATTACCGAGATAGTGCGTCAGACGCGGCGGGCGATCGTTTGGGTGTACCGGAACATTGCCAAGTACAATGGCGACCCGAAACGAATTTATGTTTCGGGACATTCGGCGGGCGGACATCTTACGGGCATGATGACGGCAACCGATTGGTCGAAAGAGGGGCGATTGCCGAAAGGTCTGATCAAGGGCACCGCGGCCCTAAGCGGCCTCTTCGACATAGAACCGCATCGTCGGCTGGAGTCATTCCAAAGGGACCTTCGGATCACTGCCGCGGAGGTCAAAACGATGAGCCCGATGCATCTGCCGCCCATCGCAAAAGGCCCCGCAATTGTGGCGCTTGGTGGCGACGAAACCCATTTGTGGCACTGGCAGTCGCTCGCTTACGCTGCACATCTGCGGAAGAATCGCATTGACGCAGAGTTCATCGCCACACCTGGCGATCATCACTTTGATATCACTGACCGGCTGGGCAACACCCGCGATCCGCTGACCAAAGCGTTGATTGCGCAGATGGGCCTTTAACGTCGCGTACTAGCCGGGCATTTTGTCAAAGCCTTTGAGCTCCGGATCAACCGGTGTCGAGGGGATCTTGCTCGACATATAGACATTGACCGCTGGCTTGATCAAATCAGTTTGCTCCACGACGCCGGCCCGGACGCTCACCATATTGGCGCGGTTGGAGTTCTTGCCAAACAGTTGCGAACCGCAATCCGGGCAGAAATGCTTCTCCATATCTGCGCCGCTGTCGGCTGTGTGCTTGAAGACCTTCGGCGAACCGGTGACCTGCAGCGCATCTGCTTCGACGAATAGCAGGGTTCCATACGCCGCACCCGTGGCCGCGCGGCAGTCGCTGCAATGGCAGTTCGCCATCAATTTGATGTCGGTGTCGGCGCTGAACGAGACGTTCCCGCACAGGCATTTTCCGGATAGATGTGTCATGTATCTGCTCCTCGAAGTTCATTGGTGTTTCAGTTATGGTAGATAGAATGAACCGACAGCAAATAAGAGCACCGAACGGCTTACTCTTCTGTCTTGTTAGGCTAATTTGTCAATAAAGTTAAATTCAAAAATAGAATCACTTAAAATAAAAAACTTTATTATTGAAAATATTCTCTACATGCTTTCTTGTTCTCGTAAATAGAAGTAAGTATCTTAATTATTCTTTTGTCATCTTTCCATCTATCTATATTTGTTCTGGAGTTTTTCTTGAACGTTTCAAGTGAAAATTCACAATATTCTTTTACTACTTTTCCGTTTTCTAAGATATTTTTCAACTCTGACAGCTGTCTTTTATCTGGATTACAAACGTTTATTGCGGCAGAAATTTCGCTGAAAAGCGACCCCGCCAATTTTTTTAATCCGCATTCCTGAAGTGTCGCAAAAACTGAAGCATCTTCACTGACACGTTCTTTAATTTTATCAAATAAGTCATTATCCATCGCAGCGTTCGAGGCCATCGGATGTGCCGCCACAATCAAAATTACCATAACCGCAATTAGGTAGTTTTTCATATCTTCGTCGACCTACGGAAACTTCAATTCATAATTGATTTTATAGTTTCATATTAATCTATGGAACATCGAGTGCCATAGGTTTTGTTACTTGCCATAATCAGACTGGCATGCGGCGTCGGCCGCCAGATTACGGAAATTAGACCAAGCAACCTGATCGCCAGATATATTTAATATTCCGCGCCACCGAGAGTTAGGCAAGATCATGTCCAAGGGTGGCGCTAATGGAATGGTGGGCGCGACAGGGATTGAACCTGTGACCCCTGCCGTGTGAAGGCAGTGCTCTCCCGCTGAGCTACGCGCCCGCGCTATGTGTGCGGATGCCTTGATTTACGGCTCGCGCTTGTGGGTGTCAAGCGGAGGCGAGGCCGAGTTGCTGCAGGGCGGCTGGGACTTCGTGGAAATGATCGATCAGGATGTCGGCGCCCATCTCTTCGGCGGGCACGCGGCGGTAACCATAGGACACCGCAATGGCCGGTATAGCGGCGTTGAGCGCGACCTGAACGTCGTTGGGGCTGTCGCCGATCATAACCGCATGTTCCGGGTCGGCGTCCATCATCTGGAGTGTGCCGAGCAGGTGGCCGGGGCTGGGCTTGCGCACCGCGAAGGTGTCGCCACCCGCAACCGCTTCAAAAAAGCGGGCGAGGCCGAAGGCCTCCAATACGGACGCCGTTGCCTGTGCGGGCTTGTTCGTGCACAGCGCCATGCGATGTCCTGCCGCGGCGAGCGCCTGCAGCGTTTCCAAAACGCCGGGATAGAGCTCAGTCAGGTCGGCGGTTGCTTTGCCGTAGTGATGGTGGAAACGGTCCAGCCGGGCAGTCTGGTCGTCGGCCGGGCCACCGGTTGCCGCAAAACCCCGTTCGACCAGAACGGCGATACCGTCGCCGATCATCTGTGTTACTTGATGCAACGTGACCGTATCGCGCCCGGCTTCTTCGAGCACGAGGTTGAGGGCGGCGGCGAGGTCCGGTGCGCTGTGGATTAAGGTGCCGTCGAGATCGAAGACGAGGGTGCGTGGTGGGCTGTTCACGAATACAACGTCCGTTCTAGCCGCGCTTGCGACATCTGTTCGATATGCTGCCGCGTTTCGACGCCGAATTTCTGCGTTGCCATATCGAGGTAACGTTTATTGGCAAAGTATTCATGGAACGCGTCGTCGCGGAAGCGCAGCACCTCCGCCGCCGAGATATGCTCCGTCGGCAAAGGACGGCAGTCGAGGCTATGCTGGGAAAAGCCGCTCCAGCTTTCCGGCAAATCCCAGTCTTTTTCCACCGCCATCGTGTAGAGCGGGGAGCCTGGATACGCCATAGCGGAATAGAAGTTAGCGAATTCGCAGTTTAGTTCTTTGGCTAGGTCCAAGGTCTGGCGCATCGTCGTTTGATCGTCATCCGGCAGGCCGAAGATATAGTTGCCAATGACACTGATTCCCGCGGATTGAATTTGCCGGACGATCTCGCGAATGTCGTCCTGATCGAAGGATTTTTCCGCCCCGTCGCGGACATGGGCGCTGCCGGACTCGATGCCGAGTGCTAGCCAGCGCAAACCCGCCGCCCGCAAAATCGCCAACTGGTCTTCCTTAACCGTATCGACGCGGGCATAGGCCCAGATATTGAGCTCGCCCGCATAGGGTTTCGCAGCAAGGCCTTCGCAGATGCCGTTCACATGGCGGTCGTTGAGCACGAACATCTCGTCGATGATCTTGAAGGTTTTCACGCCATATTCGCGATACAGCAAGTCGATTTCCGCCACGACGGCCTCGGGTGAGCGCATGCGGTAGCGGTTGGTGCCGAACGGCGCGTTGATGCAACAGAAGCTGCAGCGGAAGGGGCAACCGAGCGAGGTATAAATCGAGGCATAGGGCTGACGCGCGCCGAGGTCGCCGAAGCACTGCCAATTGTGCGCGCGGTAACGGTCCATCGGCAGCAGGTGCCATACATTGCCGTGTAAATCCGCATCCATATCGTTGATCAATGGGGCAGGCGAGTTGACGCGGGCTTGCCCGCCGGCTCGCCAGACAAGGCCCTCGACGTCGGACAGAACATCTTCCGTCTGTTTACTCAGGACCTCCAGCAGCCGGTGGATCGTCACCGGGCCTTCGCCAGCGCAGGCGTAATCGACCGCTTCCTCGTCGAGGGTCCGTTCTGGCAGGGCGGCGACGTGGCCGCCGGCGATTATGATGGGCTGCTCGGGGCACAGGGCCTTGATTGCCTTGCTGGCTTCGCTCGCTGCCGCCATTTGCTGCGTTGACGCGGAAGGCTGATGACCGAAGACGATCATACCGACCAGGCGCGGCGCGAGGCGCTTTACTTCCGCCGCAACGGCATCGACGCCCATATTCTCCGCCTCGGAGTCGAGAATTTCCACCGTGAACCCGCGATCCAGCACATAGCCGGCGATCAGTCGGCACCACAAGGGCGGCTCGATCGCTGTCAGATCGCCGCCAAGTTGCTGGTAGATCTTCTCCCGGCCGCCGGGATTGATGAGCAGAAGGTCGATCGCCATCGTCCTAGAGGATGATCACAGAAACAGACGTCGCATATTAGCGTATGCGCCTTAAGTCTTGGTGAAAATCGACCGGCACGGTCAGGAAACGATGTCCCGCCCGGCTTCGGTCAACTTACAGACCATCCAATCCGGCTTGATCGGATTGTAGAACCATGGCTCCGCCCAGCCCTGTTGAAGGCAGCTGCGGATTGTCCGCTCGTTAATCCGTTGGCCGCGCGCATCGAAAAGGGGCAGTTTTCCACCGGGTTGGTCGATTCCTGCTTGCAGCCACAGGCGTTGTGCCTTTGTCGGGCGACGCTCGGCTTTCGGGCGCGCTTGCCGCGGCGGCGTCAAATCGACGACGTTCGATCTCTGCATCTTGACTCTCCCCGCATACTTCGTCGTTTTTCGACGTTGATGCTATCCTAGGTCAGAGCGATTCGGAATCCAACCCGGCGCCGAGGAGTATTTCACCGAATGACGGCATTTCTTGTCTACATCACCGCGAATGACACGGCGGAAGCAAAGCGCATCGGCCGTGTGCTGGTCGAAGAACAGCTGGCAGCCTGTGCGAATGTGCTGGACGGCATGACTTCGATCTATCGATGGCAGGGTGAAATCTGCGAGGACGCGGAGAGTGTGCTCATCACCAAGACAACCGATACGCAGTTGGAAGCGCTTACCGACCGCGTGAAGGAACTGCATAGTTACGATTGTCCTTGTGTCGCTGCACTACCCATCACAGGTGGCAATGTGGCGTTCCTGGACTGGATTGCGGAGCAAACGAAAGCGGAGGTGGCGTAAAATCATGCTGGAAATCGATCATATCGACCATTTCGTAATCCCGTGCAGCGATATCGAAACCATTTGCGACTTCTACGTCCGGGTGCTGAACATGCGCCGCATCGATTTCGGCAACGGACGCGTTGCGCTGGGATTTGGGCAGCAAAAGATCAATCTGCAGCCTGCCGGTTGGAAAGAAGTGATGCGCGCGCGCAATCATATCCAAGGAACGGCGGACTTCTGTCTGATCACGGAAACGCCAATGGAAGAAGTGCTGGCGCACCTCGACGTCTGCGGGATCGAGCTGGAAGCGAAACCAAGTATCCGCAATGGTGCGGTTGGCCCTATTAATTCCGTTTATTTTCGCGACCCAGACGGTAATCTGGTCGAGGTATCGAACTACCAGAAGTAGTCAGGAGAAACACGATGGCGAATACTGAAACGGAAGAGCGGCAGTACCCGGCAGGCGACGATACAGCCGACCCGCCCTATCTCCATGCAGACTACCGGTCGACGGTGACTAAATCGCCATCACGCCCGCTCATTCCACTGGACCATACGGTCTCGGAGCTGACCGGCCCGGTATTCGACGCTGATACTGTATCCGTGGGCGAAAACGACTTGTTGAGCGATGGCGAAGGCCTGCCGCTGGGCGAGCGGATTGTCGTGACCGGGCGGGTTCTCGATGAAGACGGTAAGCCTTATGCGGGCGCGCTTGTCGAAATGTGGCAAGCCAACGCCTCGGGCCGTTATCGCCACAATGCTGATGGGCGCGACGCGCCGCTCGATCCGAACTTCGTCGGGGCAGGGCGCTACGTGACGGGCGCCGACGGTGCCTATTCTTTTGAGACGATCCGACCTGGCGCCTATCCCGTTCCCGACAGCGGATGGTGGCGGCCTGCGCATTTACATTTTTCGGTGACCGGTCCAAGCCTCATGGCGCGCCTCGTGACCCAGATGTATTTCCCGGGCGATCCGCTGCTTGAACTCGACGCCATCTATATGAGCATTGAGGATCGTGCCGCGCGCGAACGGCTGATCGCACGTTTCGACTCGGATCTCGGCGTGCGCGGCGTATCGCTTGGCTACGAATTCGATATTGTCCTGCGGGGCCGGGCGAACGGCTGAACACAGCGCGGTTGTGAGAGGATAAATGCCAAAAATTCTCGTTGAACGGAACGGCTCCGTTACGACCATCATCATGAACCGGCCCGAGGTCCGTAATGCGCTGGATAATGAGGCGATTGGCCTGTTGGGTGAAGTTTTCCAGTCATTCGACCGGGATGATGAGGCACGCGTCGCCGTGCTGACCGGCGAGGGTGGCGCGTTCTGTGCCGGCGCCGACCTGAAGGAGATGGCACAAGGTGCGAACTATCAGGCCTGGGCTGGTAGTGAGGGCGGAGCGCTGCGTACGCCGCTGTCAAAACCGGTGATCGCGGCCGTCGAAGGGCATGCCTGCGCAGGCGGGCTCGGTGTTGCACTTTATTGCGATCTTCGCGTTGCCGACGAGACAGCGGTCTTCGGCGTATTCTCGCGGCGCTGGGGCGTACCGATGAGCGATGGCACCACGGTGCGCCTACCGCGCCTTGTCGGAATGAGCAATGCGTTGGACATGCTGCTGACCGGACGCGCTATCGGTGCGGACGAGGCGAAGCAGATGGGCTTGGCAAATTACGTCGTGCCGAAAGGGGCCGCGCGGGCTGAAGCGGAAGCGCTCGCGCTGAAGGTCTCGGAATATCCGCAAATCGCGATGCGGTCCGACAGAGAGTCCGCCTACACACAGCTCGGACTGACGTTGGATGATGCGGTTTTGGAAGAGACTCGTTTGGCGGAAGCGGCCAAGCGCCAGGAAGCGCAGAGCGGTGCGGCGCGATTTGCCGCGGGGGCCGGCCGTCATGGATCGTTCGAGTAAACAGGAGTAGCACGCGATGGCGCTAAAACGCACTGGCTCACAGACGCTAGGACCGTTCTTTAATTACGCATTGCGGCGTGAGGGGGACAACGACCTTACTCGCCGGTCGCCCAGCGGACCGCAAGCCGATGGGGAAATCGTTACACTGCGTGGCCGCGTTACCGACGGGGCGAGCGCACCGTGTCAGAATGTCCTGGTGGAAATCTGGCAGGCCGATGCAAAGGGGCATCACACTGACATGGATGACAGCGATGCTAATTTCACCGGCTTCGGCAGGACCCTAACCGACGACGACGGCTGGTATGAATTCACGACCGTCATCCCGGGCGCCGTGCCGGGGAAGGGCAACGCCTGGCAAGCGCCGCATATCAGCCTGTCGTTGTTTAGCAGCGGCCTTCTAAAGAGGGTGACGACACGGGTTTACTTTCCCGATGAAGACGCCAACAAGGACGACCCCGTGCTTTCCGGCATTGCCAATGAGACGGTCCGCTCGACCCTGATCGCGCGCGAGGTTGCGCCGGGACCGCCCCGTTCAATCAGCTTCGACGTGATCCTGCAGGGCGAAGGCGAAACGGCGTTCTTCGACCTCTAAAGGTTAGCCAACCGCAACCATCCGCTCGACAGCGACGCGAGCACGGGCAGCGATGTCCGGATCGATTTCGACACGCGGTTCTAGCGTCTCCAGAGACGTTAAAATGTTGTCCAGCGTAATCCGCTTCATGTGCGGGCACAGGTTACAGGGTTTGACGAATTCGACGTTCGGGTTCTCAGCGGAAACATTGTCGCTCATCGAACATTCGGTCATCATCAACACGCGTTCCGGCTGAACGTCTTTCACGTAATTGGCCATCCCAGCGGTCGACCCGACAAAGTCGGCAGCGTCGAGCACGTCCGGCGGGCATTCCGGATGGGCGAGAACGATCAGACCCTCGACATCCTTGCGGTATTGCTCGACCTCCGCGCCGGAGAAGCGCTCGTGTACCTCGCAATGGCCGGTGGTCCAGGGAATGATCTCGACATCGGTCTGGGTCGCGACATGGGCGGCCAGGTATTCGTCCGGCAGGAAGATGACCTTGTCGACCCCAAGCGACTCGACGACTTCGACTGCATTGCCAGACGTGCAGCAGATGTCGGATTCCGCCTTCACCTCGGCTGAGGTGTTGACATAGGTGACGACTGGCGCGCCAGGATGAAGCTCACGCATGCGCCGGATATCGGCACCTGTAATAGACTCGGCCAAGGAGCAGCCCGCCTTCATGTCGGGGATAAGCACGATCTTCTCGGGATTCAAAAGCTTGGTCGTTTCCGCCATGAAGTGAACGCCGGCCATGACGATGACCGATGCATCAACGCTCGCTCCTTTGCGGGCTAGTGCCAGAGAGTCCCCGACGAAATCGGCGACGCAGTGATAAATTTCCGGTGTCTGATAATTGTGCGCCAGGATAATGGCGTCGCGTTCTTTCTTGAGCGCGTTGATCGCGACGACCTTGGGCGCGAACACGGGCCATTCGAATGCCGGAATAATACGGTCGACCTTCGCATAGAGCGGTGCGGTCGCGGCGGCAATCTCTGGTGTGTAATTGAGGGTCACGGTCATCATACCGCTCCTTCCCTAATATGTTCATAAAGAGTTTATTTATGCTCGTAATGAATATTAGTTAATACTCCTCTGGAGCATAAAGCAACAAAAATATTCGAGGCGCTGAATCGACTCGTTCAGGCATCCGAACGCGATGCGCCAACGGGTGCCAGTGACCTCATTATTTACGGTGATTAGATTTCAGCGATTGGCAGCGGGTGAGGGCTATTTATTATCGGAGAATGTCCCGATTTCCGAAAGAAGGCGGGCACTGTCCTTGTAAAATTTATCCGAGCGAACATAGTAAAAGAGGTGATTAAAAAAATTCAAAGGCAGGACGACACCATAAACCAGTATAAAGACCGTTTTTAAATCAATAAGTGTACCAAAAATATTAACTGGGGAAACCCAAAGGTCGAGTACCGCTAACATAATAAATCCCAATATGCTTAAGTCAAAGCTCATAAAAATGCTGCGGACGATACCTAGGAATCCACCATACATTGATAGCGCCTGAAACCAATCTAGAGAAGGACCTTTGATCTCCTTGCTCTCAGCTGGGGCTACTCGGAATTTGGAAAGTTCTTTAAGAATATTTTTCCGCTCACTTTTTGTCCTTAAAAAAACATGTCTTGCTGTGAGAAATAGTGCGACTTGATCTAAAAAAGCTTTGAACAGTAAAGCCAAAACCGCAGCCAATCCAAAACTCAATATCCATGCTTCCTGTGTGAGCCTGAACGCATATATCGCGAGGCCGATATAAAATGCCGACTTGACGAAGTAACCAAAGAAAAAGCCATGAAACGTCCATAAATATTTATCTACTTTTTGAAATCGTGCGACCTCGCCGTCGACGCAATCTAGAATATAAAAACACACGAGAAGGACACCGCCGAAGACCGCAGCGGTACCCCCGAACGGAAGCAAAGCAGCCCCGGAAAGACCGACAACCAGCATTCCTATCGTGGCAGGGGTTGGACCTATGCCGAATCGCAAAAATAGCCACGTTATGTATATCGAGACCCAATCGGCGAACAGCAGTCCCCCGATATCATTATAGCGCCGCATCGGTACCTGTAGCTGCTGTCGTAATTCCGCAATCGACTTCATGCTATTTGCCAATATTCCTTAACAGTTGATACAAGCCAGACTTAGCTTCTGGCGTGAGATACCCAACAGTGAGTAGCACCAGCGGATATGCTAGGCACAACAATATTTTCAGAGCAATCAACATCATAGTATTTTCGACTTCTATCGCCGAGCTCAATATCCAAAATAGGGCGGCAAGACCGACGGCGAGGCTCAGCCGGCCGAGGTCGTAGGGAATGTAGAAAACGCGTTGGGCTAAAATATAGGCGATCGCGGCGGCTGAAAAATAGGCACCTAGGGTCGACCAGGCCGCACCGATATAGCCATATTCTGGTACGAGAACTACGTTCAAGAGTGTATTAATGATTGCCGCAGAAAGAGAGATTACGAGAACCAGTTTTGTTCTTTCGCGAATGAAAAATATTGTATGAAAGAGCTGAAATATGATCCAGAAAATATAGGAGATGGCAATCAAGGGCAAAACGCGGGCCGCTTCTTGAAATTCGCGCGGGACCATCAGCGAAACAAGCTCTGCTCCGAAAACGCAAAGGACCAACGTCGCAAAGCAGGTAACCGCTCCAAAACCGATCAAAACAGTACGACACAACTCGCGCAGTTGACCGTCCTCCTTCACCTTGAATATAAAAGGGAACCAGATCGTCGCGAAACCAGTATAGATTAGTGCGTTTACGATAGAACCGAACTTGTACCCAAGGCCGTAGATTCCCGTGCTATCAAGGCCGTCGAATATTCTAATGAAAAAACGATCTCCTTGATGCACGACAAACATGAAAAGGCCACTTAAGATTAATGGAAACACATAAGACAAGAGGCGGCGTGCGATCTCTGGAGAAAATCCAATGCGATGGCGGTATTGCAGAACACAGAATATGCCCACTCCGAATATAATTTCGCTCCAAAGAACGCTATAGAGTACTCCCATGTATGTGAGATTCATATAGACTAGAAAGACGACTTTGAGCAGGATCTCAAGGACAAGCTTAGAGGTAATAATTGCGGAATACAGGACTGACTGCTCTTGTGCACCGAAGTAGGCCAATCCCCATCTGGTAAAAACGCTAAAGAACAAAATCGCCGCGGTAACTCTCAGGGCAGGGGCGTATTCTTCGGAGCCGAACAGAGCGACCGCACCAGAATCCGCGAAAATCAAACACAATAGAAGGAGCGCGCCGGCACCTCCGGCAACCAGGTACAGGGAGGTGTTGAGGATCTGTCCGCGGGCCAGATCGGTATCGGCGTCGGCCAGGTATCGCACCATCGCTTGAAAAACCGTAAACCCGAGCAACTGCACCATCAGGGCAATGGCAACTTCGGCAATCTCCTTAACGCCGTAGTTTTCAACGGATCCGATGTAAGCCGTGACAAGCGGTATGATGAGAAAGCTTGCACCGCGATTGAACGCGATCGCCGATATGTAGATTATCGAATGCTTCGACAGGTTTTTTAGGGCGCTGCTCAGCATCGACGGTCCAGTTGCAATATTCTTATCGAGCGAACGGCACCAAGAAAGGCACCTCTATTCGGGTATCGGATCGAATAGAAATGTCCGGCCAAACGTACCGAGAACCGCATGCGCCAAGACTCAAGTAATGGAACGGCTTTTTGTTATCCCAGCGTGGTTATATTCTTCGATTTTTCTGAATTTGGCAAACTATTTCAAAACGCCTTTTATTGGAATCATTCTTTATTTTACGGTTAACTGTTAATCATTTTAGTAGAATGCCAGTATTTTTACTGATTCATATTATAGCGCTTGCTCGACCTGCGGGAATACCTGTTCAGCCATGATATTCATCATGTCGAGGACGAGATTGTTCGGCATGCTGACCCAGTGAATGCCGAGGATGAAGTGGTTCGCGCCGATCGTTTTGTTGAAGCGGACGATCTGCTCGGTCACTTCGTTTGGCGAACCGAACAGAAAGCGGTCGCGGGCGAGGTCGTCGAAGTCGAGGTTCAGATTGGCGTCGTCCTTGGGCATCGCCTTGTCCTGACCCCATTGGTGATAGACCTTGTACTTGGCTTCCAGGTAGGGGCGGGCGAGTTCTTCGGCTTCCTTGCGTGTCGGCGCCACGAACAACTCCCGCATCAACGGCAACTCGTCGGGGAAGGGCTTGCCGGCGCCGTCGAGCGCCCGCTTGTAGACATCCATCTGCCGTTCGATGGTCTCCATGCGCTGATGCGGATTGATGAACCAGGTATCGGACATTGTCGCGGCCCGGCGCACGGCACCGTCGGCATTGGCGCCGATCCAGATCGGCGGACGCGGCTTCTGCACCGGTTTCATCGATGTGGTGACGTTGTCGAGTGTGAAATGCGATCCCTTCATGCTGACGTTGTCTTCGGTCCAAAGCCGCACGATAGCCTCGAGGTTCTCCTCGAACCGCTGCACGCGTTCCGACTGCGTCGTGCCGAAGCCCTGGAACTCGACTTCGCGGTAGCCGAGACCCGCACCGAAGGTGAGCTTGCCGTTCGACATCACGTCGATCGTCGCAAGTTGCTCGGCGATATCGAGCGGCTTGTGCAAGGACAGCAGGACGATACCGGTAACGAGACGCAGGCTGGGGCATTCCGTCATGACGCGGGACAGGAAGGGGAGTTGCTGAAATTCCTGCAATGGCGCACCGGCGTAGTGCGAGCCTTTCAACAGGCTTGCAAAGCCGAGCTTTTCCGCAAGCCGGGCCTGTTCCATAAGCTCGCCGAAGCGTGCGACCATATCGTCGCCCATGTTGTATTGGCTGCGGATGAACATCCCGTAATCCATAGCGCACATTTATCTATCTCCCCGTCCTTAGTCTTAGAGGCCCTGTTCAACGAGCGGCATCACTTCTTCGGCAAAGCGCGTCATCGATTCCAAGGTGAGCGATTGCGGCATGCCGACCCAGTGAAAACTGAGGATCATGTGGTTCACGCCCAGACGTTTGTTATGGGCGATGACCTGTTCGGCAATTTCATCGGGCGAGCCCAGCATGAAGCGATCTTCAAGCAGCTCGTCATAGTCCAGCGACAAATCATTGTCGTCCGCCGGCATGTCCTTGTCCTGGCCCCACTGGTGATAGATTTTGTACTTCGCCTCAAGAAATGGCTTGGCCGCCTCGATCGCTTCTTCCCGGGAGTTCGCGACGAACACCTCGCGCGCCGCCGGCAGATCGTCGGGGAAGGGTTTCCCTTCTTCATCGAGTGCCCGCTTGTACAGCTCCACCTGACGCTCGATCGTATCCAGACGCTGATGCGGGTTGATGAACCAGGCGTCGGCCATTCTCGCCGCCCGGTGAATGGCCGCGTCCGCATTCGCGCCGATCCAGATCGGCGGCATGGGCTGTTGCAGCGGTTTTAGCGAGAGCGCGGCATCGTCCAGTTCGAAATGCGACCCTGTCATGGAAACGCGGTCTTCGGTCCACAGACGTTTGATCGCCTCCAGATTTTCCTCGAAACGCTTTACGCGTTCCTTCGAATTCGTGCCGAACGCCTTGAACTCCACGTCACGGTAGCCAAGCCCGCAGCCGAAGGTCAGCCGCCCGCCGGACATCACGTCGATGGTGGCAAGCTGCTCCGCCATATCGAGCGGCTTGTGCAGTGACAGCAAAACAACACCGGTGATCAAGCGCAGGCTAGGCGCTTCGGACATCACGCGGCCCAGGAAGGGAAGCTGCTGGAATTCCTGCAAGGGATGACCGGCAAGGTGCGAGCTTTTCATCAGGGAATGGAAGCCCAGCTTCTCTGCGAGCCGGGCCTGTTCCATCTGCTCCTCGAACCCGGTCTGCATATCGCTGTCCGCGCCATACTGCGTGCGCATCCCAATGCCGTACTTCATGACGCCCATCCCGCGTCGCCCTCCTGCTTAACTAAGTCCGGACATATCATACGCCCTGACGCCCGCGCGGGAAGACCTCTTAGGGTAGCTATTGCGTTAACGACCGTTTCACTGCACCTCTCGCTGCGTCATAAAGAGTCGAGTCATATAGTTCGCTCGATATAATGCCGTTGAAAATAGCAAGGTGTTCGAAAAATCAGAGATCACGAGTATTCTCGCAATCTTGGGTCTGGTGCGCAGGAAAATAGCCGGCATCGCGGTTGCCAGGTTCCGGTTTCTTAAAAAAGACTGTTATCGCCAAAATCATATCCACGGTTTCGCTATCGGAGGCTAAGGGCAAGTAAAGCCGCTCCAACTCCGCGTAATCCGCATGTTCGCTGATGTTAGGTTTGCCGCGCCGCCAATTGGGCATTTTGGTTTCAACAACGTCGATCAAAGACTTACTTACGTTCAATAACTTGGCCTCTTCTACCTTGTCATGTACCTTGTCATGGATCCAACCTCGGGTGAGATTTCTTCCCGAATATTCCTCAATCCTGGTGCCGACAAGGCGACGCCAGAACCGCAGCGGCTCGCGATGAACTTCAAGCAGCCAAATATTTGGCAAGAGCGGCGCTATATCGACAGGATCGATATGTTGGCGGCTCGGAAGCTTGCCTTCGGGCGCAAGGGATTGCCAATAGGTGTGCAATTCTTTCACGGCCGGATGGGCATAATCTGGAATACGCATGTCGATTACAGTTCGCTCTAGGTTAGCCGTCAGGCGTAAGGATAGAGCAAAGGTTTCTACGATTCATTTTCGGCCTCCACGATTTGAACATTTACGATCACTCGTTTTGTGGAACGAACAAATTCGCATTCAATTAATTGGGCAAAGGGACCTCAGATAATAAAATCAATAATTGAATTTTTTCTAAAGAAATCGCAATCGCCGTTCTCGAGCCGGCCTTGGAAAAGGAGAAGGAAACCACATAAATGACGAAATATCAGTAGGTTAAGACATTATCGCCAGGTCGGACTCGGCAACAAGCGAAGCCGACGTTGCCTGCATCCTTCTAAAGGACGGCTATGCGATGAGCTTGCAAAACATGTGCGCCCTGTTCTTCGAACCCGGTCTGCATGTCGCTGCCCGCACCATACTGCGTGGGCATACCAATGCCATACTTCATGACGCCTATCCCGCGCCGCCCTCCCGCTCAATTAGATCCGGATATATCACACGCCCTGACGCACGCGCGGAAAGACCTCTTCGGACAGCATCTGCATTGAATCCATGGTGATACGGTGGTCCATGCCGGGCCATTGCATGCTGCCGATGATATGATTGACGCCGGTTTCGCGATGCAGATGGATGACTTGTTCCGCGACTTCGTCCGGCGAGCCGATCAGGAAGCGGTCGCGGGCGAGTTCGTCGAATTCGAGTGACAGATCATTGTCACCTTCCGGCATCGCCTTGTCCTGTCCCCATTCGTGATAGACCTTGTATTTGGTTGCGAGGTAGGGCGCGCAAAGCCGTAACGCCTCTTCGCGGGTCTTGGCGACGAAGATTTCACGGCGGATCGGGAATTCTTCGGGGAAGGGTTTGTTGCATTCGTCGAGCGCCCGTTTGTAGGTTTCGGTCTGCTCGATAATCGTATCGATCCGGTTGTGCGGGTTGACGTACCAGCAATCGCCGACCTTGGCGGCACGCCGAATGGCAGGGTCCGCATTTGCCCCGATCCAAATTGGCGGATTGGGTTTCTGCACCGGCTTGATCGACGTCGAGGCGTCCATCAACTCGAAATGAGAGCCAACCATGTTGACGTTATTCTCGGTCCAAAGCCGTTTGATCGCGACCAGGTTTTCTTCGAAACGCTGGACCCGTTCCTTTTGCGTCGAGCCGAACGCCTTGAATTCGACCTCACGGTAGCCGAGCGCCGCGCCGAAAATCAGCCGGCCGCCGGACATGACGTCGATGGAGGCGAGCTGCTCGGCAATATCCATTGGCTTGTGTAGCGACAGCAGGACGATACCGGCATTGAGACGCAAATTCGGGCCTTCAACCATGGCGCGGGCCAAAAATGGTAATTGCTGAATGTCCTGCAGCGGGTAGCCCGCGTAATGCGAGCCTTTGGTAATGCAGGAAAAGCCGAGCTTGTCGGCATGGCGCACCATCTCCATGCACTCCTCGAACCGCTTGGTCATGTCGTCTTCCTGGGGAAATTGACCGCGGATCATCAAACCAAACTGCATCGAGCTCATGGCATTCTCCTGCCGTGTGGGAATTGCTACGCTAGAGATGTTGGGGCATTTCAATAAATGCCAGCGTCTAAAAAGGGAAGGAAGCTTCGATGCGGGTTTCGGCCTCGATACCAAAACAAAACTTGAAACAATCCGGGCCGGCTGCCAAGGCAGCGGAAGCCCAAGGCTTTGACAGCATCAGCTCGATGGAAAATTCGAACGACCCGTATCTGCCGCTCGCTATCGCGGCGATGGAAACGGAGCGCGTGGAGCTGATGACGGGTATTGCGATCTCGTTCAACCGCAGCCCAATGGTCGCCGCCAACATATCGCACGATCTGACGTTGGCCTCTGGTGGGCGTTTTAAGCTCGGGCTGGGAAGCCAGGTGAAGGGGCACAACGTCAGGCGGTTCAGTGTGCCGTGGACCGCACCCGCGCCGCGCATGCGCGAGTATGTCGAAGCGTTGCGCGCCATCTGGCGCTGTTGGGAAACCGGCGAGCGGCTGAACTATGTCGGCGAGCATTACCAGTTCACCTTGATGACGCCGCATTTCGTGCCCGAGGTCACAGATCTGCCCATGACGCCGCTGACCATCGCCGCCGTTGGCCCCGCCATGTTGCGCGTCGCCGGTTCGCACTGCGACGGCGTGCAACTGCACCCGTTCTGCACCCGTAAATACATGGAGGACGTTGTGTTGGCGCGGCTGGAGGAAGGGCGCGCCAAAGGGGGCGTCGCGCGGGAGAATTTTGAAGTATCCGGCGGTGGCTTCATCGCGACCGGCCCGGACGAGAAGACCGTCTCGAAAATCTTCGAATATGTCCGGTACAGGATTGCCTTCTACGGTTCGACGCGGACCTACTGGCCGGTCTTCGAACTGCACGGCCTGCATGATCTTGGCGAGAAGCTGCACGTCATGTCCCGTGCCGGGGAGTGGGACAAAATGGCGGCAGAAATTTCCGATGATGTGGTACATCTCTTCGCGGCAGTCGGCACCCATGACAAGATCGCCGGCGCGATCGAAAAGCGTTTCGGCGGGATCAGCGATTCTGTCAGCGCGATCTCCGCGCCGGATGCCGAACCGAACTTGACACCCGACCTGATCCAAGATCTGCAACGGATTTCATCGCCCTTCGAAAGCTTTTCCACTGCATATTGAGCACCCTAATGACCAGCAATCCACCCCGCGTCGCCATCTGTGGTATCGATCTGGAGAGCAACGCGTTCTCGCCGCCCGCGAGCGAAGCGGATTTTCGAAACCTTTGCTATCTCGAAGGCGATGAGATATTGGCCGACGCCCGTGGCGCCGCGCCGCGCTGCATCGCCGACGTTGTTGGATTCGTCAGCACGATGGATGCGACGGGACCTTGGGAGCCGGTTCCGCTGGTCTACACCCACTGCCATCCCTGGGGGCCGGCCGATCAGGATTTCTTCGATCGCGTGGTAGCGCAAATAGCCGATGGGATTGCGGCGAACCGGGTTGACGCGGTTTTCGTTGCCAATCATGGGGCAATGCTCACGACTGGAAGCATGGACCCGGATGGCGATTTTCTGGAACGGCTGCGCGATACTGTCGGACCCGATATTCCGGTCGTCGTTACCTTGGACCTGCACGCCAATGTGTCGGCGCGTATGGCCGAAGCAGCGGATATCTTGATCGCATACCAGACCAACCCGCATGTCGATATGTTCGAACGCGGGGAGGAGGCGGCCCATGTGGTGCGGACGATCCTGGGCGGCAACGCTCATCCGCAATCCGCGTTTATCAAATTGCCGCTCGCGCCGCCGTCGACGACCCTTCTGACTCGTGAAGGACCTTACGCGGATCTGATCGATTACGGCCTCCGCCGCAAGCGGGAGCTTGGCGGTGCGATTCTCAATGTCTCCGTTGTCGGCGGCTTCGTATTTTCCGACACACCGCGCGCAGGCTTGTCCATCGCGGTCACCGGCCGTCACGAATTGGAGCCGGCGCAGAGGCTGGCGCGCGAAATCGCGGAGCTTGCCTGGGCGGACCGCGCGCGCTTTCAGCGTCCGCTCACACCGCTTGCAGATGCCGTCGAAAGTGCAGTTGAACGTGGCAGCAACGCGGCGTTGCCGCCGCTGATCTATTCCGACGCCGGCGACAACCCGGGTGGGGGCGGCGGCGGCGATACCATGGAACTGCTTTCGGCGCTTACTGCGGCCAACGCACGGGGTGTGTTGTATGGTTCAGTCTATGACCCCACGCTCGCAGCGGAGGCTATTCAACACGGGGTGGGTGCGGAATTCACCGCCGTCTTCAATCGGGAACCGGCGACGCGCTTTTCCGCACGCTTTGAAATCCCTGTTCGGGTCAGCGCAACGTCGACCGAGCCATTCGTCGGGAGACTGGGTCTCTTTAACGGCATGCTCTTGAACACAGCGCCATCTTGCGCGCTTGAGATCGGAGGTCCCGGCGGCATCACCGTTGTGGTGATCAGCAATCGCTACCAAACCGCCGACCCCATGTTCTTCGAGCATCTTGGGCTCGATATCGGCTTGGCCCGAACGGTATGCGTCAAGTCGCGCGGCCATTTCCGCGCCGGCTTTGAACCCTGGTTCCCGCCGAAACAAGTTCAGGAAGTCGATACGGCGGGCTTTACATCGCCTGATCTGTCACGGTTTGATTGGACCGGCCTGCCAAGACCCGTTTACCCTCTGGACAAAGACGCGGAATGGGTCCCGCCGAATTGGTGAGCGCAAATGGAGAGGAAACATAGAAATGGTCGCATACTCGTCGATTGAAGCTGCGCGCGCCGATTTTCCCGGCACTGAAAGCCTGACCTATATGAATGTCTCTGCGCGGGGGTTGATGCCGCAGCGCGCACGCGACGATATCGACAGAATGCTCGACAATCGCCAGTCCGGCGACAACGACAAAGCAGCCATGTTCGAGCTAATCGAGCACGCGCGGGACAGTTATGCCCGCCTGATCAACGCGTCAGCCGACGAGATTGCCTTCGTGAAGAACGTCTCCGAAGGACTGAATGCGATCATCGCAGCGTTCCCTTGGAAAAGTGGCGATAATGTCGTGCTATGCCAGGACCTCGAACACCCGAATAACGTTTACCCCTGGCGCAATCTGGCAAAACGGTTCGGGGTTGAAATCCGCACGGTATCGCCGCGGGATGGCGCCATTCCAACCGATGAGATTATCGACCAAATTGACCAGAACACGCGAATGGTCACCGCCTCCAGTGTTACGTTTGCCCCGGGTTTTCGTACCGATATGGCGCCTATAGGTACGATTTGTCGCGAGAAGGACATCCTCTTTCTCGTCGACGGCGTGCAGTCGGTTGGCATCCTGCACACCGATGTCGAGGCGCTCGGTATCGATGCGATGTCGGTATCGACTCAGAAGGGCCTCCTGGGCCTCTACGGTATGGGCTTCCTCTATTGCCGTGCCGACTGGGCCGAGCGGCTATCACCGGCCTATCTCGCACGCTTCGGTGTTGATCTCGGCGAGTCGGGCGCGCACGAAGCGTCACTCGGGGATGGCGATTACAGACTGATGCCGGCCGCGCGGCGTTTCGATCTCGGCAATTACAACTATGTCGGCGTTGCCGCCGCCGATGCGTCCATGGGGATAATGCATGAACTCGGCACGGAGGCTATCGAGGAATACACCGTCGGTCTCGCACATGATTTCGCCCGCGGCATGCTCGACCTCGGGCTGCCGGTTTGCGGCGGCGAGCCGGGACCGCATCTAGGCTCGATCATCCCGGTCGGCTCCATCGGTGAGGGCCAGCATGACACAACCGACGACCCCACGATGAGCAGCCTGCACGATCATCTGGAGGAGAACGGCGTTCAGCTATCGATCCGACGCGGCATCCTGCGCTTTTCGCTTCATTTCTATAACAATTCTGACGACATCGACCGTGTTCTCGATCTTACGAGAACCTGGCGAGGCCATAACCGCGCCGCGGTTGGTTGATCAGAGATAACGAGACGGTTCGCCAAGGAGGCAAACATGGGAAGTACAGTTTTTGCAGGGGCTGCGACCGCTGGAAGCTCCGGCCTGTTTCGCCGTGACGCGGGACAATCCGAATGGTCGCGTGTGAGCACCGGTCTTCCGAACCGTGTGAGGGTCTACAGTATCCTTGTTGCGCCAGGAGACCCGGAATCACTTCTCATCGGCACGCAATATGGCGTGTTCCGAAGTGAAGATGGCGGCGAAAACTGGTCCGACCTTGGCGTCCCGTCGGAGGATCGCCCTATTTTGTCGTTGCTTGTTCATCCTAAAGATCCAGGGACGATCTACGCAGGATCGGACCACACCGCGATCTTCAAATCGGAAGATAACGGGGAAAGCTGGCGGCGTTTGGCGACCGTTCAACCTGTGGGGGCTCTGACAAGCTGTTTCCCGGTTCGTGTCCTCAAAATGGCAAACGACCCTGCCAACCCGGATGAAATTTATGGCGCATTGGAAGTGGGTGGCATTATTCGCAGCCTGGATGGTGGGGAGCATTGGGACGATATCACTCAGGGTCTGATCGACCTTACGGAACAGCCGCACCTCAAGAACTGCATTCTCAGCGACAACGAAACCGAAGGCATGTTGGATCTGCATGCACTGACGGTCAGTGCGACACAACCGGGGACCGTCTGGATTGCCAATCGGATGGGCCTGTTCGTCAGTGACGATCGGGGAGACAATTGGCGGGAATTCGGTATCGGCCGTTTTTCCGATCTCACCTATGCCCGCGACCTGATGACAAGTCCCCATGATCCCAAGGTTCTCGTTGCTGCCTTGAGCGAGTCTTCGCGAGGCAATGCCGGGTCGGTATATCGAAGTGAAGATGCCGGCGAGAGCTGGAAGCGCTTGGACCATGACATTTCCATCGATAGCACCGTCATGACCGTTTCGCTTAGCAAGCACGACCCGAAGCGCATCTTTTGTGCCGCAAGGCTAGGTCAGGTCTTCGGCACGGAAGACGGTGGAGCAACGTGGAACGCGCTTCCTCTGCCTGAAGGTGTCGAAGACGTGCGCGCCATCGCCTGCTTTTGAATCGGACACAGCACATATGCACACACGGTACCTAGAAGACTTCACCTCGGGTGAAATCCTCCGCACGCGCGGCATGACCATGGACGAGTCCGAAATCATGGATTTCGCGCGCAAATACGATCCGCAGCCGATTCATATCGATCGGGAAACCGC
The DNA here is from genome assembly GCA_012103325.1 of Alphaproteobacteria bacterium. Lineage (GTDB taxonomy): Bacteria > Pseudomonadota > Alphaproteobacteria > UBA8366. Next base: position 708,948 of record WLWY01000003.1, on the reverse strand, counting down.
AGCCAACGGGCCCTTCGAAGGCCTTATCGCGTCGGGTTGGCAAACGGCTTGCGTTCTCTTCCGCCTTTGGATCGATCTTGGTCTGATGGAGAAGTCCAGCCTCGGCGGTCCGGGCATTCAGGATTTGCGCTGGCTCTTACCGGTGCGCCCGGGCGATACGCTCCGCGGGGAGATCGAAATTCTCGAAGCGCGGCCTTCCAAATCCAAACCGGACCGCGGCATCCTTCGCTATCGGACGATTGGTTACAATCAGCGAGACGAAGCTGTGATTACCTACGATTCCGCTTCGTTTCTGAAGCGTAAGTCGGAAGCACCGTAACGGCTAGCGCGCGTAAGCCACGCCGCCGCCGCCACGAGGGTCTGCGCCGCCGTTCCAACTACCGTCTTCATCGACGACGATAACGTGTCCACGCGACATAACGGGGTCGAAGCTGATTGCGTTACGTTTGACTTCATGACCCATTGCTTCGAGTACCTTCATTTCGGCATCCTGGAGACGTGCTTCCGCATGGATAGCAGCGCCTTCGCAATGGATCCGCGACACGGTAACGGCCTCGACCGGCGACATGCCGAAATCGATGACGTTTAAAATAGTTTGCAGCACCGCGCTGATGATGACACTGCCGCCCGGCGCACCGACGATCATCAAGGGGCTGCCATCTTCCCGAAACACCATCGTTGGCACCATGCCAGTCGTTCGCGCCTTGCCTGGCGCAATCGAGTTTGAATTGCCGGGGATCGGGTCGAACAGCTTCATCGAATTGTTGTAGACGAACCCAAGCCCTGGCGTGACGACGCCCGAGCCGGTGCCCAACGTGTGCGTACAGGACACCGCGTTGCCTACTTCGTCATAGACGGACAGGTGGGTGGTGCAGGACGGCGGTCCTTCCTTGCCGTCGCCGAGGAATTCGCCTTGCTTGATCTTTTCAGCCCACTCGGCTGCACGGTCCTTGGACAGCATCATTTCAACCGGGACGTCGGCAAAGTTGGGATCGGCCAGGAAGGCGTTGCGGTCGGCGTGCGCCGCTGCCATTGCTCGCGCGACAAGATCGATATGCGCAGCCGAGCCGTGATGCAGTGCGCCGAGATCGAAATGTTCGAGGATCTGCAACATCTGGATCAAGGTAACGCCGCTGCCGGGCGGCGGGTTGGAGGATACGCCAAAGCCACGGTAGGTCCCCTTGACCGGTGCGTAGCTACTCGGTGTGTAGGTCGCGAGGTCCTCGTCTGTCACGTAGGACCCGTTTGCCGAAAGATCGCCGGCAATCCGGTCGCCAAGCGCGCCGCGATAGAAACTTTCAGCGCCTTCCGTCGCAATGGTCTCCAGCGTATCGCCGTAATCCGGGTTCTTCAGGATTTCGCCGACCTCGTACAAGCGGCCCTCGGGATGAACGAAGATGTCGCGGCACGCGTCCGTCTTGGTGATACGGGTCATGCCGTCGGGAATGCCGTCCATAAATTTCCGAGACCAGAAATCCCGGACATATGGGGTCATCGCGAAGCCTTCCCGCGCCATACGGATTGCCGGTTGCAGCAACTCCGCCCAAGGACGCGATCCGAGCCGACGATGCGCTTCGGCGAAACCGGCAACGGTCCCTGGAGTCATGATCGAGGTATAGCCGAGTTCGCTGCGATAGTCGTCGAACAGCGTGTAGCCCGAAACCTCTGTGCGGCCCTTCATGTCCGCCTGCCACATATCGGGCGTGACCTTTGCGCCGGACGTCGCGTGAAAGTCGATCATGCCGTTTTCACCGGTCGCAGCGACGTAATACTGGAACGAACCCATGCCGCCGACCCCGCACATGAAAGGATCCGCGATCATCTGCGCGAACGCCGTCGCAACAGCCGCATCGAAGGCGTTTCCGCCAGCTGAGAGAATTTCGGCTCCGACATCGGCAGCCCGTGGTTGCGGGCAGACAACAAGGCCTTTCATCGTTTCATCCTCATCTTATGTGTTGTTTGGCAGGGTTCTCGCGGAAACCGTATGCAAACAGCAACACGCCGCTGGCAACGATCGCCCCCGTCATCAGCCAGCCATCGGCAAAGCGCCCCGTCGCGTCGATGACCGCGCCGAAGAGCGGGGGACCGAGCATAGCGCCGGTTGCCGTGCCGATGGAAATATAACCGATCGACGATCCGGAATGTTCTGCCGGAACCGCCTCGACCGCCATGGTTTGCATCAGTGAGGCATAGGACGCGATGGTGAGGCCCAGCAGAACGGCAACCACAATTCCGATCATCGCTTCCGCCATCCACCCGGCGACGGCCATGCCGACGAAGAAAATTGCCGCTGCCATGCAAACACTCGCCGCGAGGTTCTTGCGTCGCCCCTTGAAAACCATGTCGCTCATTGCACCCCAGCCGATGCGGCCTATGGCGCTCACGGCTTGAGCCAAGCCCAATGTCAGGCTGGCGATTTCCTGACTTGCCTGTGCTGCTTCGCGCATGAACGAGGTGAGATAGGTAAAGAAGTTGTATTGGCCGACATTGAACAGACCGCTTGCGAGAACGAGGATGCCGAAATTCCGGTCACGGGCTACTTTTACGATACCTGCAAGCGGACCAGCCGAGGCGCCGGAACGGCGCTTTGGCCGCTCGGCAATCGTGAAACAAATAGCGGCGTTGCACAGCGTCGCCACGGCAATCAGCCAGATGATGGTCTGCCAGGACAAGAATGCAGAGATCGCAAGCGTTCCTGCAGCCAAGACGCCGCCAACGGGAACTCCGGTTTGTTTTAGTCCGATTGCCGTCGCGCGACGGTTAGGCGGGAACCACTCCAACACGCCGCGTGCTGTGGCAGGATTAGTGATGGAGTACCCCCAGCCGATGGTCAGCAGGGCCAGAAGCGCCACAGTCAGACCTTCCGCCTGTGTCAACAGCGCCGCGCCGATCGTCAGTATCACGCATGCGCCGACCAAGGCCCAGCCAACGCCAACCCGTTCCACGAAGGCGCCGGCGGGAATCGACCCGCTGACCTGCCCGGCGCTGTAGGCCGTCATCAACAAGCCGAACTCGGCAAAGTTCAGTCCCAATTCCGGCCGCATTACGGGTGCGAGAGCCAAAACAGACACACTATGCATCGTACCGATTGCATGCGCGCCCAGCAGAATGGCAAGGCGGGATCGCCAGGGATTGGCGCTGGGTTCGATTGTGCTCACCGAGAAAGCCGGCTTGGAAACGGTGCCGGAATTGCACACGAAATAATCACTTTGTCGTCAACCGGCACGTTTACGTCTCCCATTTTCGAAAATCAGTTTTAGATGACCCTGTGGGAGCGGGCCATTTTACCATAAGGATAATAAGGGGCATGCAAGCGCGAAACGACCGAGATGAACCTGCTATTGATTGGAGCTTACCGATAACGCCGCCGCGTTGGATGCCACGTCGTGCCTATATTACTGCGGTTAGCCAGCTTTATCACGGCGAAGTCGCCACGTTTACGATGTGCCACAATCTACGCGGTTTACTGTCCGACGCGGCCACCCAGCAATTCCTCGATACACAGATTGCCGACGAGGCACGTCATATAGATTTGTACCGCCGGTATCTCGAACGGCTCGGCAAGATCGGCCCGGCGGAGCCCACGCTTGAAGCCGCTTTGGACGGACGCTTTGTATGGCCCGGCTCGCCGCTGGGCACAATCGTGGCGGTTCACGTGCTCCTTGAGGGAGAGGGACTGCGCGTGCAGCGGGAATTCGGTCACTGGTTCCCCTGCCGGCTACTGCGCAGCATAAATGCCAATATTTCACCCGACGAAGCCCGCCATATTGCTTTTGGCCGGCGCACGCTCACCGCGAAACTCGAAACGCTGACCCAGGACGAGCGAGTCGAAATTTATCGCTGGCTGGAAGCGCTTTGGCGAGAATGTGCGGTCGCGGCGAGCAACGACCTGCCCGGCCTAATCAGGCTCTCCATGGGCCGTCGCTGGATAAACGAGCGCTGGGACAGGCATCGGCGCGTTCTGGTTCAAACCGGTCTTGTGAGCGAAGACGAGGTGAGGTTGGCGGCATGATCTCCGTCGTCATTCCAACACTGAATGAGGCCGAAAATCTTCAGCCGTTGCTCGAACGGCTTTTGGCGGAAACCGTCGTACCGGAGATCATCGTCGTCGACGGCGGCAGCGACGACGGAACACCGCAAGTTGGCCTCAGCAGTGGCGTTCACTTTATCCCGTCGCCGGCCGGTCGGGGCGTTCAGCTTCATGCGGGCGCTGCGGCGGCGTCTGGCGACGTGTTGCTATTCCTCCACGCCGATTGCCGGTTCCCCCAAGGCGGGCTTGCACGGATCAAACGGGTTCTTTCGGCCAATCCAGAATGCATTGGTGGCAATCACCGGCTGATCTTCGATGGCACCGACTCCTTCAGCCAATGGCTTGACGGCTTTTATGCTTGGATTCGCTCCCATGGCGTTTATTACGGCGACTCTGGAATCTTTGTGCGCCGCGCTGCTCTGGAGGCGGTTGGCGGGATCCGCCCAATCGCGTTGATGGAGGATTTCGACCTCGTCCGCCGCCTCGAGCGTTATGGTGAGACCATATGCATCTCGGACCCGCCGCTCGTCACATCGTCGCGCCGTTTCGAGGGCCGCCACCCGGTTGCGATCGTCTGGGGGTGGCTGAAGATCCACGCGCTGTATTATCTCGGCGTACCGCCGTCGCGACTTGCCCGAATTTACGATTCCGAACGTCGCGCGGACCATTCTCCGACAACGGACACGATGGAATCGGTTAACCGCGTCAGCTCGGACTCGCCAATAACGAAGGGCGGCATTACATAGACGATGTCGCCGAAGGGACGAACCCAGACACCTTTCTCGACGAAGCGCGATTTGAACCAGTCGATCTCCGTCAGGTTATCCAACTGAACCACACCAATGGCGCCCTTTACCCGGACATCGAGAACGCCGGGGCGGGAGCGGCAGGGTTCTAAAGCGGCTGCGAGATGCGACTCAATGATGGCAACTTGCTCCAACCGAGGTTCACTCTCGAACAGGTCGAGCGACGCATGCGCGGCGGCACAGCCCAATGGGTTGGCCATGAACGTCGGCCCATGCATCAATGCAGCGCCCGGGCTATCGGACAGAAACGTCTCGAATATTGCCCGAGTCGCTACCGTTGCTGCCAAAGCCATTGCCCCGCCGGTCAGGGCCTTCGACAAGGTTACGATATCCGGCGTAATACCTGCTTGCTCGCTGGCGAACAGCGTTCCTGTGCGTCCGAAGCCCGTCATGATTTCGTCGACGATAAGCAATAGATCATATCGTTTCGTGTGCTCTCGAATTTTCGCCAACGCTTCGGGAGAATGAAACTTCATGCCGCCAGCGCCCTGTACTAAGGGCTCGACAATGACTGCGGCGCATTCTCCCGCATGCCGTTTGAGAAATCCGTCGAACGCTTGAAACTCCGCATCTGTGCGCGGTAACGGGACAATGTGCTGTTCGGTCAGCAATCCGCTAAACAGGGCGTGCATGCCTTCGTCGGGATCGCATACCGACATCGCGCCAATCGTGTCGCCATGATAGGCGTACTGGAACCCGATGAATTTCTTACGCGATGCGACACCCTGGTTGAGCCAGTATTGCAGCGCCATCTTCATCGCGATCTCTACCGACACAGAGCCGGAGTCGGAAAAGAAGACGCGTTCCAGGCCATCCGGCAGTATGTCGCAAAGTCGGCGCGCCAAAGAAAGCGCGGGCTCGTGCGCCAATCCACCGAACATGACATGCGGCATCGTCTCGAGCTGCCGTTGAAGCGCCTGCTGGATGTGCGGGTGATTGTAGCCATGGCATGCCGTCCACCAGGAAGAAACACCGTCGATGAGGCGTCTGCCGTCGGCCAGCTCGATATGAATGCCGTCCGTCGCCACCACCGGCAATGGCGGCGGCGTGGTTTTCATCTGCGTGTAGGGCAGCCAGACATGACGAAAACCGTCGTCAAACCATGAAGGCAGGGGCGTAGAAGTGTTCAACGGCTCGCTACAGCGGCATGGACTCGATGCCGAGCTTATCGAACAGCGCTTCGTCCCGATCGCGCTCGGGGTTGTCCGTCGTCAACAGTTTCGGACCGACGAAGATCGAGTTCGCGCCGGCAAGGAAGCAGAGCGCCTGTATTTCGTCACTCATCGTCTCGCGTCCCGCCGACAGACGCACCATGGATTCCGGCATCATGATGCGGGCGACCGCAATCGTGCGAACGAATTCCAGCGGATCGAGAGCCGCTTCGCCGTCGACCGGCGTACCTTCAACACGTACCAGCATATTAATCGGAACGCTCTCTGGATGCTTGGGCATCGTGGCGAGCGTCTTCAACATGCCAACACGGTCGCTTCGCGCCTCGCCCATGCCGACAATACCGCCGCTGCACACATTGATACCGGCATCGCGAACATGGCCCAGCGTATCGAGGCGGTCCTGATAGGTCCGCGTCGTGATGATCTCGCCGTAGAATTCCTCGGACGTGTCAATGTTGTGGTTGTAATAGTCTAGGCCGGAGTCGCGCAGCCGTTCGGTCTGCGTCTCAGTCAGCATGCCCAGTGTTACGCAGGTCTCCATGCCGAGATCGCGCACGCCTTCAATCATTGCGCACACCGCGTCAAGGTCCCGATCCTTCGGGCTCCGCCAAGCGGCGCCCATGCAGTACCGCGTGGCCCCGGAGTCCCGGGCGCGGCGCGCCTCGGCTAGGACGGCCTCCACGGCCATCAACTTCTCCGCCTTCACACCAGTTTCGTAATGCGCGCTCTGTGGACAATAAGCGCAATCCTCGGAACAGCCGCCGGTTTTCACGCTCAGCAATGTCGACATCTGCACCTGATTGGGATCGAAATGCTGCCGGTGCACCATCTGTGCCCGAAAAATAAGATCATTGAACGGCAGATCGAAAAGCGCGGAAATTTCCGTTTCTTTCCAGTCGTGACGCACACCCGGCGCGGTGCCCTTGTCGAGAGCTGCTATGGGAGGAACGGAGTAGTCGTCGGTGCGGATTGCGGACTCTACGGTCATTGGTGCTAGGTTCCTCAAGAATTGGCGCAGCGGCGGACACTGGCTTCACTCCGAAAGCATAGGCGCTCAGAGAGCCTCGTCAAGAATGGGTCTCCCCGTAACGCCGGCCTTAGTGCTGGATTGAAGTAAGGTCTTCTTTATGTCGCAATCCCTGGAAGATTTCGCGCGCGGAAAGCTGGGCGCGTTAGAGCAAAAGCAGCTCCGCCGCAGCTTGTTCGATACCGAGCGGTTGGAACAAGCGGTTACCCTGCGCAACGGCAAGAAACTGATTTCCTTCGCCTGCAACGACTACCTTAACCTGTCGCAGCATCCCGAAATCAAACGCGCTGCAATCGCAGCAACGGAACGGTATGGGGTGGGCTCAGGCGCCTCCCGCCTCGTTACGGGCAATCATCCGCTTTTCCGTGAGTTGGAAAGCCGACTGGCGGAACTGAAGGGCACGGACGATGCTTGCGTTTTCGGTTCGGGTTACCTCGCCAATCTCGGGATAATCCCCACTCTGATCGGCCCCGACGATCTGCTGATCGCCGCCGAATTGAGCCATGCCTGCATTTTGGCAGCCGGAACCTTAACCCGCGCGCGGACATTTTTGTTTCACCACAACGACATCGAACATGCCGCTCAGTTGCTAGACGAGCATCGCGCTTCCTATGCCCATACGATGCTCGTGACCGACGGCGTTTTCAGTATGGACGGCGATCTCGCTCCGATTGAGGAACTTGGTGCACTGGCGGCAGAATATGACGCCTGGTTCATGACTGACGATGCGCATGGCATTGGCGTGCTCGCCGACGGGCGTGGCAGCAGTTTCTTATCGGGATCGAAAGCGGCGGTTCCATTGCAAATGGGGACGCTTTCCAAGGCGATTGGCGGTTATGGTGGATATCTTTGCGCCGCGCAGCCGGTGATCGATTTGATGCGCACGCGGTCCCGCACGTTCATCTATTCCACCGGATTGCCGCCTGCTTCCGTCGCGGCCAGCATCGCGGCGCTGGACCTGATAAAACGAGAGCCGGCGTTTGCTGCGCTGCCGCTCGAAAAGGCACGGCTCTTTTGCCGGACCCTCGGGTTGCCGGAACCGGAGAGCTGTATCGTGCCCGTCCTATTGGGCGATCCGTCGCGGACTCTCGCCGCGTCTCAATTGCTCGAGACGGAAGGATACCTGGTTACGGCGATCCGGCCGCCAACGGTCCCGGAGGGCACTGCGCGGCTGAGATTCACGTTCACCGCAGCCCATGAGGACCACGATATCTTTCGTCTCGCCGAGATCGTAAAGGCACGGATCATGGCGTCATGAGCACCTGCTTCATCACCGCGACCGGAACCGAAATCGGCAAAACCTTCGTTACGACCTTGCTTTGCCGGCAATTGCGCACCCAGGGCTTGACGGTGCGGGTCTTGAAGCCCGTTCTCAGCGGCTACGAACCGGAACAGGCCGCCGAAAGCGACAGTGGTTTGATCCTGGAAGCCCTGGGCAAGCCGATAACCGAAGCCGCGGTCGATGCAATCACTCCGTGGCGGTTCGGTGCGCCGCTGTCCCCGGACATGGCGGCCGCGCGGGAAGGGCGCGAAATCGATTTCGACGCCCTGGTGAAGTTTTGCCAGCCCGGAGCGGAAGACAGACTGCTTATCGAAGGCGTCGGCGGCGCCATGGTTCCGCTTACCGAAACGGAAACTGTCTTGGATTGGATTGTATCGATTGGTGCGCCCGCGATTGTCGTTGCCGGTAGCTATCTGGGAACGATCAGCCACACACTCACGACCGTTTGTGCGATCGAAAGCAGGGGCGGCGTTATTGCTGGCGTTGTCGTCAGTGAGTCGGCGGAAGCACCCGTGCCGCTTTCGGAGACGGTCGATACGATCGCTCGCTTCCTGCCCGGACTGCCTGTAGTCGCCTTGCCGAGGGGTGAGACAGAAGCGCCGGATTTAACAAAGCTGATACCGATGTGAGGGCGTTGGCGATCCCGAAAAGTTGAACTTAAAACCCGTTCTCACGGTTCGCACCTCACGCAAGGCAAGATACACTGGCCGTGATTGACGTATAAATTGAGGAGGCCGTCAGATGACGGAAGCGGCGCGCGGCGCGAATAGCGGTCCGGGATATGCGAAGAAGCCGGACTACCGAATTGACATGGTGCCGGCAGGCAAGCAAGTGCGTGTGGAAGTCAACGGACAGGTGATAGCCGATAGTGCGAATGTGATGCTGATGCAGGAACAGAACCATAAGCCGGTCTGTTATTTTCCAATGTCCGATATCGAAATGGCGCACTTCGAACGCACGGATCATTCGACCCATTGTCCGTTCAAGGGGGATGCATCCTATTGGACGCTGACGGTCGGCGAGCGCGTGCTGGAAGATGTCATGTGGGGCTACGAGACGCCTTGCGACGAAGTCTCGGGAATAAAAGGCTACGTCGCCTTATACCGCGACCGGATCGACAATTGGTATGAGGACGGTGAGTTGCTTCTCGGCAGCGCGCATGGCGCCGACGATTAATTCTTCACGGCGCCGTTCCGTTCAGCGTCCAGTCGTAGGCGTCGTCGTACTCTCCGGCGCTATCCAGAAGCGCCATGACCCTCGGCCCGGCGTATTGTTTCAGGTGCGTGATCACACCCGCGATGTCGCCGCCGAAATCGTCTGTAAACCACGCATAAATGCTCGACACGACGACCTTGCCATCTTCGTACCGTACGCCACGGAGGTCGTTGATATATTCGCGCGCTGCTGCATCCAATAAGGCTTCTGTGTTCGCCGCGGTAAACGGGCTTTTTTGCAGGTTAGGGCAACCGATTGCTGCGCAGTTTATAGCGTAGTGAATTCGTGGATCTTGCCAGATCGGCCGCAGAATGCGGTGCTCGATATCGTTCAGGCTAACCGCTTCCCCCTCGATCTCGAGCAGTTTTTTGTCCCAAGGTCCACTACTGAACAATCCCGGTGAAATATCGATGTCCTGGATCGACTTTTCAGGCTTATATTCAAGAATAAGTTTTACGGTTAGGGCATTGTATAAATTGATCCAATAGGCCTGCTGTTCAGCACGGTTCAGTTGCGTTACCGAGCTCGCTACCAACGCTCGGATATAATGATCCAGCGCATCGCGGTCTGCTGTATTTACGGTGTTGTAGGCGACTCTGTTCACGCCGTCGCCGCTCGTTTTTACATAAGTTTTCAGGAAACGTTCCCACGCGCCATGATCAACGTTTTCGCGCGACGCCTCATCTGATGTTGTCCAACGTTCCCAAAGTTCAGCCTTTGGTGCGAATAGAGATTCGACACCGCCGAAGCCGGCCAGCCCAAACCCGACGGCAATAAACGCGCTTGCACGCAGAAAGTTCCGCATATCACAAAATTCCCCAACGATTTCTTGCATAACAATTTGTGGCGCGACGCTGTAAACTGCCATTCATAGCTTCGTGAGCGATCGGGATCGCATCCGGGGCGTTATAAGAAATCTCGCAATTTGGGAGCTGGCCGTGATTGTCGAACAAATTTGGACCGCGAATGCGTATCGTAACTTCAACTACTTGATCGTATGCCCCGATACGGGCGAGGCGATGGCGGTCGATCCGCTGGATCATGAAAAATGCCTGGATGCCGCCAAGCGGAATGGTTGGGAAATCACTCAGATCCTCAATACGCACGAACATGGCGATCACACGGGCGGAAATGACGCCGTGGTTGCCGCAACCGGCGCGAAAATTCTGGCGCACGCGAATGCCAAGGCGAAGATTCCAAACATGGATCGCGGGCTCGGCGCGGGGGACGTCATCAAGGTCGGCAAGTCGGTTGAGCTGGAATGCCTCGATACGCCGGGTCATACGATGGCGCATGTCTGCATCATGTCGCGCACGGCGCAGCCGGCCCTGTTTTGCGGTGACACGCTGTTCAACGCTGGCGCCGGGAACTGCCACAACGGTGGCCATCCGAACGAGCTCTACCACACGTTTGCGACACAACTGGCGGGTCTACCGGACAATACGCTGATCTATCCCGGGCACGACTACATGACCAACAATCTGGAATTCACGCTTGATCGTGAGCCGGACAATATGAAGGCGAAGACCCTGCTGGACGACATCGGCGGTCAGGACCCCGACGATGCGCTCGTTTCCACGTTGGCGATGGAAAAGGAAATCAACACGTTCTTCCGGCTGCACAGCCCGTCCGTCATAGCCCGTCTGCATGAGTCCTTTTCCGATCTGCCGGAGAACCCGGATCCCAAGACGGTGTTCCTGAAACTTCGCGAATTAAGGAACAGCTGGTGAGCGACGTTAGACTAACGCTGCAGGAAGTTCGCGATATCGCCATGCGCGGGCTGACCACGTCCGGCATTTCCGAAGAGAATGCCGCCGTGATTGCCGACGTTATGACCACGGCAGAACAGGACGGCTGTAAATCGCATGGCCTCTTCAGGATGCCAGGCTATTGCTCTTGCGTTCGGAGTGGGCGCGTCGACGGTAAAATCTCGCCGACCTTGCACGACGATGCGCTGGGCGTAATCCGGGTCGACGCGCAGCATGGCTTCGCGGCGGTCGCCATGGCGGCTGGGCGGCCCACCTTGGCCGAGAAGGCGCGATCCCAAGGCATTGCAGCGATGCCGATTACGAACGCGCATCATTTCGCAGCCCTTTGGTACGACGTCGACGCGCTTGTTGAGGAAGGCCTTGTCGCGTTCGCTTTCGTCAACTCGCGTTCTTTCGTCGCACCCGCCGGTGGTATCCGCAAGCTTTATGGCACCAATCCTATGGCGTTCGGTTGGCCGCGGCCCGGCAAGCCGCCGATGATCTTCGACCAGGCATCGAGCGCCTCGGCACGTGGCGAAATCCAACTCCATCTGCGCGACGGGCACGATATACCGGAAGGTTGGGCAATCGATCCGGACGGCAATCCGACCACCGATCCCGAGGCGGGGCTTGCGGGGGCGCAACTGCCCTTCGGCGGTCACAAGGGTGCGGCAATCGCGATGATGGTTGAGCTTCTGGCGGTTGGGCTAACAGGCTGCAAGTTCGGCTTCGAATCCGCAAAGGACGCGAATACAGATGGCGGACCTTCCGAAGGCGGGGAACTTCTTATCGCCATGGATCCGGCGCGCTTCGGCGGCACCGGTGACAGCACAGCCGCTCTAGCGCACGCCGAAACGTTGTTCAGGGAAATTCTGGAGGAGGAGGGAACCCGGCTCCCGTCCGACCGCCGCTATATCGCGCGGCAGCAAACGCCAACGGAAGGCATCACGATCCCAGAATCGCTGCACAAAACGATCATGGAATATTGCGAAGGCTAATTCGTCGTACAGACGAAGCGGCCGGATTGCTCATAATTGTTCGAAGCGTATGACGGTCGGGCCTCTTTGGCTCCCGCGGGACAGAGTTTTGCGATAACTGTCCGCGTGGCGTCACTCAGGGTCCGTTGGCGATCCAGCGGATCGGGGTCGGACCGCGTGGTGTGGCGGATACGCGCATGATAGTCATAGCCGTCTTGAGCATTGCCCAACACCCGCATGGCGACGCGGTCGCTGTGACCGGTAGTCACGTTATATGTGGTCGACTTCGACCAGTCGGGGGCATTGGCGCTATCCGCGCCGCCGGCGCATGCTGCAGCCAGCAACGCGAGTATTAGGGCGGTGGCCTTTCCAAAATGGCGCTGTCTCGACATTTCGTTTCCTTGCTTGATCGTTAGAGAGAACATGGCCCCCACCCCCTACATTTGGGCCTTAAATCTCATGAGGCAACTGCTGACGCTTAACGTTTGCCTGTTTCGGTTAAGCGTCTAATATCGCAACCTCTTGGCAGAATAGCATTTTCCGATAAATCCGGTATGGGAGCATAGAATAAGAATGGCGACGCATGGAAAGTCGGCACGATTGGCCGTCGATATCGGAGGCACGTTTACCGACGTTGTCGTGGAAAATGGCGGCAAACGGACGACGGCGAAGGTTTTGACGACCAGCCAGGCACCGGAAGAGGGCGTTCTGGAAGGCATTGCATCGGCCCTCGACGGCGCCGGATTGACGGTGGGCGATGTCGGGATCCTGATCCACGGCACCACTCTGGCCACCAACGCGATTATCGAGCGTAAAGGCGCCACGACGGCCCTCATCACGACGGAGGGCTTCCGGGACGTACTCGATATCGCGTACGAGACCCGCTACGACCAATACGACGTCTTTCTCGACAAGACGTCACCGCTCGTCCCCCGCTACCTGCGTCTCACGGTTCCGGAGCGCCTGGCTGTGAATGGTCAAATTCTGAAGCCCCTGGATGAAGACGCGGTGCGTGCATTGCTGCCGATCCTCGACCGCGAAAAGGTCGAAAGCGTTGCCATCGGCTTTCTGCACGCCTATGCCGATGGCGCTCACGAACAGCGCGCGCGCGAAATTCTGGCTGAAGCCAGACCTGACCTGACGATTACATTGTCGTCAGAGGTGTGCCCGGAAGTCCGCGAATATGAACGCTTTACGACGGCCACGGCCAATGCGTACGTCCAACCGCTCATGGCGCGTTACCTGACCAGGCTTCAGACGGCATTGGACGAGGGCGGTTTCGACGGCGCGCTTTTTCTGATGACGTCGGGCGGCGGCTTGACCACGCTCGAAACGGCGGTTCGTTTTCCGATCCGTTTGGTTGAATCCGGACCGGCCGGGGGCGCGATCCTGGCAACCGGTATCGCCCGCGAGTGCGGCACCAACCAGGCGCTGTCCTTCGATATGGGAGGGACGACCGCCAAGATCTGCCTGATCGAGGATTTCACGCCTGAAACCGGCCGCAGCTTCGAAGTCGCTCGGGAGGCCCGCTTTCAGAAGGGCAGCGGCCTTCCGCTACGGATACCCGTCATCGAGATGGTGGAGATTGGCGCCGGCGGGGGATCCATTGCCGCTGTCGACAGCATGCAACAGATCACCGTGGGCCCGCACAGTGCCGGCTCGGAACCCGGTCCGGCTTGCTATGACCGGGGAGGTAACGCACCGACGGTAACGGATGGCGATGTAGCGCTGGGACGTATCGATCCCGAGTCTTTCGCCGGTGGCAAGGTGCGTCTCGTACCCGAAGCGTCGGCAGCGGCGCTCGATAAGGATATTGGTACCCCTTTGGGTCTCAGCAGCGAACTTGCGGCCTATGGCGTGATCGAAATGGTCGACGAGAATATGGCGAACGCCGCCCGCGTGCACTCGATCGAGCGCGGCAAGGTGATTGGCGAGCATACGATCATCGCCTTCGGTGGCGCTGCTCCTCTACACGCGTCACGGTTGGCGGAAAAGCTGGGTATTGATCGCATCATCGTTCCAACCAACGCCGGGGTCGGCTCCGCCGTCGGATTCCTGAGAGCGCCCATCGCATATGAGGTAGTGCGTAGCCGTTACATGACTTTGCGCGACTTTGATCCTGCATTGGCGAATGACATGCTGCAGGCCATGCGTAATGAGGCGATGGGAGTCGTTCAGGCCGGGGCCGGGGATGCGCCGCTGACCGAGAAACGCATCGCTTTCATGCGCTATATGGGACAGGGCCACGAGATTGTCGTGCCATTGCCGAACCGGGATTTGACACGCGAAGACACGGCGATGCTGAAGGGGACCTACGACCGGGAATATGAAGCGCTTTACGGCAGAACCATCCCGGACGCCGATATCGAAGTATTAACCTGGGCCATGACGGTTGGGACAGAGGCCGCCTCCGATTCCGAGCTTGAAAATGTCGGCAATGTGGACGGTGCGCAACCGGTCGGATCGCGTCAAGTATACGACGCTGCTGCCGAAGCGATGACAGATGTGCCGTTGTACCGCCGGGATGAATTGAAACAAGGAATGCATGTATCCGGTCCGGCAATCCTCGCGGAAGACGAGACTTCGACGTTCGTCTCCGGCAGCTTCGATGTCTCGGTTAACCGTGCCGGCTATCTTGTCCTTGAAAGGAAAGCCTAAAAGTTAAGGAATATTCGCGTTTCATTAAGAAAATGAACGGCTTAATGGAAATGCGAATGATCTTGGTGCCACTTTAGATGCCTAGCATTGTTCCATTTTAGAGACACTCAACCGAGACGACCCAATTTATGTCCAAAATGGATTTCCAAGAAACGTTGGAGCGTCTGCGGCGGGAATTTATTGACGATGCTTCCGAGCGGCTCGACCGGATCGATGGCTATATTGACCGGCTGTATCGGAATGATGGTGACCTGAAATCCGATTTGGTGGGATTTCAACGCGAAATCCACAGCATGAAAGGGTCGGCCGGTACGTACGGATTCCATTCCGTGACCCTGATTGCCCATCGGCTTGAAGACTATATCGAGACCATTCCGCAAATTTCGCGCGACCAAATGCTCAGTTTTCAAGCCTATGTCGACCGAATGCGCGAAATTCTCGAATCCGGCACGGAGATCGAGGAACAAAAACTCAAAAAAATTCTCGATGAACTTCCGTCAAGCGCCTTAGCAACTCAGTCGCTTCCCAAAGGCCAAGCGGACAACATATTCCTGGTGATGCCAAAAGGCGTTCAACGCCGCCTTATTACGACGGAATTGGTCTCCCGGGGCTTCCGGATGGCATTCTCCAGCCACCCTCTGGAAGCGTTTGGTCTGGTGATCTCCCTAAAGCCGAAACTAATCGTGTCTTCAATCGAGTTCGATCAGTTAAGCGGAGTCGAACTGGCGCACGCACTACGCGGTGTCGACGCGACGAAAAACATCCCAATCGTTCTATTTACGAGTTACGACGCGAAGAAGTTGAACAGCACTCAGATCCCGGAAAATACGCGGATCATTCATAAAGGGCCGAACTTTGCCAGCGAGTTGGGCGATCAGCTGATGGATGTCGAGTTGATCGCTTAACAGCCGCTGAGAAAGAGTTGCCGTTTGACGGCAGCTGGTCGCACCCGGTTTACTGTCGCTTGAACTCAGGAGCGACATAATGATCATCACAGACGTAAAGACGACTCTGCTCCGGCTTCCTTTCCGGGAGCAGCCGGCATTGGCCGCGGGCTATGACAAAGATCGTGAAATTCTGGTGGTCGAAATCGAAACCGCCTCCGGCATCGTCGGGCTTGGATATCAGCTCTACCTGCGGGAGGGCTTCCGCACAACAAAAGCCTGCCTCGACGAGATGATGATCCCGCACATTCTGGGCAAAGACGCCTCGGCGATCGAAGCGATCTGGCGCGACCTTTGGTCCATAACGCTTGCCGATGGTCGGGGCGGAGCGCCGTTGCTCGCGCTGTCTGCGATCGATGTCGCGCTGTGGGATATCGTAGGGCAGAAAGCGGGCCTGCCCTTGCATCGGTTGTGGGGCCACTATCGCAGCGAAGTGCCGATCTACGGGTCGGGCTGCTGGCGCGGGCTTGGCGGCGATGGCATGGCGGCGAAGGCGGAGCGCTTCGTCAGCGAAGGTTACAAAGCGATCAAGATGCAGGTCGGCCATATCTGGAGCGATGCCGAGGACGTCGCCAATGTCCACCAGATGCGCGATACGGTCGGGCCCGATATCGACATCATGGTAGACGTCAACATGGCCTGGACCGCGGACAAGGCCATTCTGATGGGGCGCAAGTTCGAGGAGTCGGAAATCTACTGGCTCGAGGAGCCGGTTGTCCCGGACGATTTCCATGGCTACTTCCGCATCGCGGACGCACTCGATCTGCGGGTTGTGGGTGGTGAAAGCCACTTCACTAGATACGATCTGCGGCCTTTCTTCGAGCATCCCAAATTGCCGATCCTCCAGCCGGATGTGATCCGTGGCGGTTTGACCGATCTGCGCAAGACGGCAGCCATTGCCGATACCTGGGGATTGCAGATCGCGCCGCATCTCTATCCAGAGCTCATGATCCACGTGATGGCGTCGATACCCAATGGCCTGATCCTGGAGAATATGGAATTCATGGACGATATCTGGGTCGATTGGGCGAAACCGGTAAACGGCATAGTGACCGCGCCGGAGACACCCGGGCACGGCCTCAAGATCAAGCCGGAGATCATGGCGGATTGTGCCGTTTCTTAAAATATAACTCACATCAAGGAAGCGTATTAAATGGCTGACGGGCTTTCGAAAATCCGCAATCAGATCATGTGGAACCGGTTGATCGCCGTGGTCGAGGAACAGGGCCAGACATTGATGCGCACGGCCTTTAGCCCCATCGTGCGCGAGTGCGGAGACCTTTCCGCCTGCGTCTTCGACCTGAAGGGTCGCATGATGGCGCAGGCGGTTACCGGAACGCCCGGTCACGTCAACTCTATGAACAACGCTGTCGGCCATTTCATGCGCCATTTTCCGCTCGAGACGATGCGGGAAGGCGATATCTACATGACCAACGACCCGTGGATGGGAACCGGACACCTGAATGACTGGGTTGTCATGACGCCGTGTTTTCGTAAGGGCCAACTCGTCGCCACCTTCCTGTGCACGGCGCATATCACCGATATCGGCGGGCTCAGTTCCGGCGCGGACGGGACCGACGTGCTTATGGAGGGGCTGTATATCCCCATGACCAAGCTCGCCGATCAGGGGAGGATCAACCACACGCTGGTCGAGATGATCAAGGCAAATACCCGCCTGCCGACCGACAATGAGGGTGATCTGTATTCGCTGATTGCCTGCAATGACATCGGTTGCCGCCGCTTGCTTGAAATGATGGACGAGTTCGGCCTCGACGATCTTGAAGAGCTTGCCAATGCGATCTGCGAAAACTCCCATGCGGCGGTGCTGGCGGAAATCCGCAAACTACCGCAGGGTTCCTGGCGCAGCTCGATGACCATCGACGGTTTCGAAAGCCCGATTGAATACGTTGCCGAAATGACGATTTCCGAAAACGGAATCCATGTTGATTATGACGGTACGTCGCCGGTGTCCCGC
Source organism: Alphaproteobacteria bacterium (assembly GCA_012103325.1). Lineage (GTDB taxonomy): Bacteria > Pseudomonadota > Alphaproteobacteria > UBA8366. Next base: position 691,114 of record WLWY01000003.1, on the reverse strand, counting down.
TACGGCATCAATGTACCGTTCGGCTATACGCTCGCCTACACCTGTTTCGGCATCAGTTGCGTCGTGTCGCCGCGAATTCCAAACAATGGCGGCTCGCTTGCCCCGATTACCGCTTCCGCGCCGGAAGGGTCGATCCTTAATGCGGCTTATCCGGCGCCGGTATCGGCGCGCCACGTCATCGGCCAAATGCTGCCAGACGTCGTGTTTGGCTGTTTACGGCAGGTCGTGCCGGACCGCGTGCCCGCCGAGGGTACGTCCTCGCTGTGGACGTTAAACCTGAAAGGCCGACGGGCCGGTGACAATGCGGGACAGCGTATCTTCAGCATCAAGCAAGTAACGACCGGTGGCGCCGGCGCCCGGCCGATGAAGGACGGACTGTCCGCGACCGCCTATCCCAGTGGCGTCATGGGGACACCGATTGAAATTACGGAGTCCGAGTCGCCGCTGATCTTCTGGCGTAAGGAATACCGCCCGGATTCCGGCGGACCGGGCCAGTATCGTGGTGGTCACGGCCAGGTCATTGAAATCGAGAACCGGGAAGGCGTCGCGTTCGATATCAATGCTGCGCATGATCGTATCGTCCATGCCCCTCGCGGTAATCAGGGCGGCGCCGATGGTGCCAACGGATATCTCGGAGTCGAAGGTGAGGGGCCGATCGGGTCCAAGGGGCGTCAACCAATATCGGCAGGTGGGCGACTTATCGTGCATTCGCCCGGCGGCGGCGGTATCGGCGATCCGCGGGAACGCGATTCATCTGCCGTCGCGGAGGATGTTCGAGACGGTCTGGTTACCGAGGAATCCGCGCAACGTGATTATGGGGTTGATAGCCCAACAGTGTAGCGATGATCCGACTTACCCGGTTTCGATCGGCAGCGATTCATCCTTGGCCCACTCGCTCATCGAATTGTCGTAAACGGTGATCCGCTCGTAGCCGAGTTGGTGCAACAGGAAGGCGTCCAAGGTCGCGGCGATCCCGCCACCGCAATAGGCGATGACTTGTTTCTCGGGAGACGCGCCCACCGATGCAAAGCGTTCGGCGACCGCAGCGGCATCGAGGAACGTATTGTCTTTCGGGTCGAGAAGGGACGCCGCGGGTATATTGACGCTCTCGGGAATTCGCCCAGGACGGCCATAGCGGCCGCTTTCACCACGATGCAGTTCCTCGGACAGCGCATTAATCGTACAGGCGGTGCTGTCGCTAATCGCGGCCGACACCGCTTCCGGTCCCACGAACAAATCGGGCCGCGGACGTGGCGAAAATGTGGCTGGCGGGTACGTTGCCGGTTCTGTCGAAACTGGTCGGCCTTCAGCGGTCCATTTCTGCCAGCCTCCGTTCAACAAGGCCGCATTATCGAAACCGAACGCCCGCAGCATCCACCAGATGCGCGTCGCCCATTGCGCGTTGCCGGTGCTGTAGAGGATCACGCGGGCATCGTCGCCGACGCCATGCTGCGACAGGGCGGCGGCGAACTGATCTGCGGGCGGAACCGTGAATCGGAACGGCGAGTTGGTGACCGACAGTTCGCCTTGCAGATCGAGAAAATCGGCACCTGGAATGTGCCCTTTACCGTAATCGGCGCGGCCGCTTTCGACGATATACGGCACATCCGATCCTTCCCCCGAATACAACAAATGAGTGGTGCAATCGAAAACACGTAAGGCTGGATCATCCAAATTAGCGCTGAGCCATTCCGTCTCGACAATCGCTTCGGGGTAGCGGTATCGCGGTTTGCCAATTGTCATAGCCTGAGATTCCTCTGTTCAAACTAAATGTAACGGAAAGCCCTAATTTCTATTGGAGAACTTCCGCACGAAAAGGAAATCGCCGCCCTCATGTCCTGCTTGGCGGATGTCTGAGTATTGCGGCGTTTGATCGGCATTGAGGATGACGTTCTTACGGATGTACTCAAACAGCTGTGTTCCATCCAAGATGTCCTGGTTGTTCTTGAGCGCCTTCAAAAACTGCGCCGCGAACACGGAATGCTTTCCGCCTCCGGAATCGGCCACCGGTTCCAGGCCCCCGGAAGACAGCACAACCCGTGTGCGTTTTGTCGCCATATGCTCGATATAATCGGGTGTTCGACCGGCGATCTTGACCGACCGCGTCAAGGTTCCCGAATAGCAGCTATCGGCAACGACCATCACATGTTTCGCGAAGAGAGCCTGCAACGCGTCGGTGATGTCGCTATTTGAGAACCACCGGGACCGGCGGTCAATTCGGGCATTTGCCGGGAGCCAGTATCCGCGGCCGGATTGCGGATCGAGCCAGCCGTGACCAGCGTAGTAAATCAGCAGGTTGTCACTCTCGCGCAAGACCTCGCGAAGTTCGTCCAGCTTATCGAGAATATCGTTACGGGTCGGATTCTCGAGCATATGAATCTTGTAGCCGTAATACTCTTTCAAGGTTTGGGCGACGGCTCGGGCGTCGATCAGCGCCGTTTTGAGATCCGGCAAATTTTCGTAATCGTTGATACCGATGACAACGGCGTGGTAGTCGCCAAATTCGATGCTGCGCCCCAGGTGGCCCGCGTCTGTAGCGCCTATCGTTTCACTGCGCCTATGTGCGAGCACTTCCCGTTCCAACCGTTGTTTTTCCTTTTCGAGTTCGATGCGCATACGCTCGAGTTCAAGCTTTTCAGCTTCGAGCGTTTTCTTTTCCCTCGCCTGCTCGCGTAAAGCTGAGGACTGTTCGCTCGCCGCGTTTCGGCTTACTGACACACTGTTGCCAATCAGACGCGCCATCACAGCGGGATCGTCCAATATCAATGGCTTTTTTTGGGCGCCAACAACGAGCCGAGATCCGTCAATTTTAATCCCGAAACAGACGGATTTCTTGGTCAGTCCATCCCAGTTTCCGCTATTGCCGGTTTCCTGTCGGCAAAGTCTACGCTTCTCGAATTTCCACTTGCCCCAAACTTCTTTCCCGCCTCGCTTCTTAGCCGTCCAAGTCCCATCGTCACGGTAATCAAAAGTCATGGGGCCATGACCTGAACGGAGGGAAAAGACCAATCCGCCTTGAAAAAGTGACTCCAACTGCGCGCGGTTCAACAGCACCGTTTCTGCCGCCGCACCGGCGTGCCACATGCACGCAACACCCAAAAGGCAGAATAGCCAATGCCTACGCAACGCTGTCACTCGCTTAATCGCCATGATCACGCATGAATTTTGCACGATCCGCTGGTAATATTCAAAAAAATCGATCCGGCGCTTATATGAGCCGTCGTATCGAGCGGAGGATCCGAGCTTCGAAAATCCCTTCGAACGATGACGATATCGCTTCCCTTGAAAACAACGACGGCCTAATTCGCCGATTCTTCGGCGAGCGAACCTAAAGGGTATGTGCGATTAATATGGCCCATCTTACGGCCTTCGCGGGCTTCGTTCTTGCCGTAGAGGTGGAGATGCGCGTTCGGTTCTTTCAAAGTTAACGGCCAGTCGTTGACCCTGTTACCGATGAGGTTGGTCATGACCGCATCGGCATATCGCACCGTCGACCCAAGGGGCTGTCCGCAGATCGCCCGCACGAATTGCTCGAACTGGCACGTCCTACAGGCATTCATCGACCAATGCCCGGAATTGTGTGGCCGAGGGGCGATCTCGTTCACCAGCAATGTATCTTCGCGTGTCACGAAGAGCTCGACAGCAAGAAGGCCAATGAGGTCGAGTTTGGACGCGATACGCGCCGCTATTTCAGAGGCTCGCATGCTGAGTTCCGGTGAAAGCCGCGCCGGCGCGATCGAGGTATCGAGAATATGATTCTTGTGCCGGTTCTCCGCGGGGTCAAATGTCACCGTGGCACCATCTAATCCGCGGGCGATAATGACCGAAATTTCCATTCGAAAATCGATCCATTTTTCGAGTACACCCCGGTCCGCGCCCATCTGACGAAATGCGCAGCCAATATCGGCGCCTGGCTCGATCAGGACCTGTCCCTTGCCGTCATATCCCAGCCGCGCGGTCTTGAGTACGGCGGGGGTGCCCAAATCGTCGACAGCGCGCGACAGCGCCGCGACATCGTTTACCTCGATAAACGGCACCGTCGGCACGCCTATGCTGCGAAGGAACGTTTTTTCGACCATCCGGTCCTGCGCAGCGGCAAGTGCCTTTGGGCCTGGCCGTACCGGCACCTTATCAAGCAAATAGTCGACCGACGCTACCGGGACATTCTCGAATTCGAACGTTGCGACGTCGATAGCCGCGGCAAAGCGCGACAGCGCGTTGCGGTCGTCATATTCGGCGATGGTCTCCGCGGCGGAAACCTGCGCCGCAGGTCCGCCTGCTTCTGGCGCGAAGATATGGCATCGGTAGCCGAGACGCGCCGCGGCGAGCGCTGTCATACGCCCGAGCTGACCGCCGCCGAGTATTCCGATGACGCCACCCGGCGCGATTGCAATCGCCTCCGGATCAGCCATCGCTGGGTGATTCGGCGATTCCGGCCGTTTGCTTCGCCCGCCAGTCGTCTAGACTCTGCCGTACCTTGGCATTGTCGAGGGCAATAACGGCGGCCGCAAGAAGGGCCGCATTGATCGCCCCGGCGCGGCCGATAGCCAGGGTTCCCACGGGTATGCCACCGGGCATCTGTACGATCGACAGAAGACTGTCCATGCCACTTAATGCCTTGCTTTCAATCGGCACACCGAAGACGGGCAGGGAGGTCATCGCTGCTGTCATTCCAGGTAAATGCGCTGCTCCGCCGGCTCCCGCAATAATGACCTTCAACCCCCGGTTTCTGGCGGATTCCGCATATTCCGTAAGCCGCTTTGGGGTACGGTGAGCGGAGACGATCCGGGTCTCGTGCGGCACTTTCAACGCGTCCAGCGTTTCAGCGGTATGCCGCATGGTTTCCCAGTCCGACTGACTGCCCATGATGATTCCGACGACGGCCGGGTCAGCCATGACTTATGCGCCCCATATCGTTGCGCCCTGTGGCGCGGAAAGCAGGCAGTATAGAAATCGTCTTGCTCGGCGCAAGCGGACTATCGTTAGAGACGCCATGCCGTTCGCACTTTCTCCGGGAATCGTCTATTCTACCGTTAATGTTTGAACTGGCGTTGGTGTTCGATGAAAATTGAAGAAACGCCGCCCATACAGCCGGCCCGGCAAGTCGGCATAGAGCAGTCAGTTCCCCCAGCGGACGCTACGGGCGAATCGCGCGATCAGAGACGCTCGAATCCGGAAGAGCGGGAGACAGAGCGCGAACTGCAGGACGTTGCTGCCGTGCATGGCGTGGATGAAGATGATCTAACGCCCAATATACGGGACGCGATGGTGGGCCTGATTGCCGAAGTGGCAACCCTACGTGAAGCTCTCGAGCAGAATCATAATCGGCTTGAATATCTGACGATGTTGGCAGACCAGGATCCTGTTTCCCTGGTACTGAACCGGCGTGCCTTTGTGCGAGAATTGTCGCGGGCGCTGATGATCGCGCAGCGTCGCGGCACGGACAGCAGCCTATTGTTCGTCAAGATCGAGAACCTGAAATCGATCAACACGGAGCACGGGTTGGCTGCTGGAGATGCGGCTATCGAACATGTCGCCGGAATCATGCAGGCCCAGATTCCGGAAGGCGATGTGGTCGGCCGGGTTGGCGGCGCGGTATTCGGCATCATTTTGATCGGTGAGCAGGAAGCACAGACGCAGGAAAGGGCGGAAACCCTTGCCGCGACGGTCGCCGAGCGTCCCCTTATATGGGAAAATGCCGAAGTGCCTCTTACTTTGATCTGGGGAACCCGCTATCTGCACGGTGACGAAGATGCGGGCGAGGCGATGAACGCGGCCGACCGCGAAATGCGAACGTTCTCGTCGGATATGGCGTCGATGTAAGGCAGTCGCTCTAAGCGATAATGTCGGGATGAAGCTCGTTTTCCAGCCGTAAAATCGAGTCTTTTAAACCGAGTTTACGCTTCTTTAGTCGCTGCAACTGTAATTGATCGAACGGCGCCTTTTCCGTCAGGCGGGCGATAACATCATCGAGATCGCGATGCTCGGTCCGCATCTCTTCTAGCTGCCGCCGCATTTCTTCTTGTTCGTCCATTCGTTCGTTTTTCCGAAAGCCTGATCTTTGACATTATCGACGGCAACACTTTAACAGAATTAGCCTCTACTAGCATCTTGCGATATCGGCAATCGCTCGTCATGTTTCGTGCCGAGTAGGAGGATAGGAATGAGCGAAAGCAAGCGTATCGGTATTTTGACAAGCGGCGGCGATTGCGCCGGATTGAACGCCGTTTTGCGGGCGGCCGTGCATCACGCAACGGGCCTCGGTTGGACCGTATTCGGTATCGAGCACGGCACCCAGGGCCTCATGGATTCACCGCCGCGGGCACGCAAACTCGATATCGCCGACTTCGACGGAACGATTATCCGCAGAGGTGGTACAATTCTCGGAACGACCAATTACGGCAATCCGTTTGCTTATCCGCAACGCGATGGCGCGGATCTTGATCGTTCGGATGAGGTTATCGCCGGGTATCGCGCGCTGGAGCTGGATGCGCTGATCGGTATAGGCGGCGATGGCAGTATCGGCATTCTCGACCGGCTCGCGCAAAAGGGCGGGCTCAATCTCGTCTGTATTCCCAAAACGATCGACAACGATGTCAGCGCGACAGAAGTTTCAATCGGATACGATACGGCCGTTCAAGTCGCGACCGATGCGCTAGATATGCTGCAACCGACGGCGGCGAGCCACGACCGTGTGATGATTCTGGAGGTCATGGGCCGGGATGCCGGGCATATCGCCCTCGTCGCCGGCATCGCTGGTGGCGCGGACGTCATCCTGATTCCCGAAATTCCCTACCGGATCGCGAATGTCGTTCGCAAGATCAAAGGCTTGCAAGAGGCCGGCAAACACTTCGCGCTCGTCGTTGTCGCGGAGGCGGTACCGAACGAGGCCGGCAACAAAATCGTACAGAAATTCGCCGGCGGCCGGTCCGCCTATAGTGGTATCGGGCATTTACTGGGCGACCGCCTCGCGGAAACGACGCATGCGGAAGTACGCGTTACCGTTCTGGGGCATGTACAGCGCGGCGCAGCGCCGGATGCCCGCGACCGGCTTATGGCGGCCGTTTTCGGCGTTCACGCCGTGGAGCTTATCGCACAGGAAAAGTTTGGGCGCATGGTTGCGTGGCGCGACCGTCATGTCGTCGACGTTCCGATCAGCGAGGCCATCGCAGAACCGGCATTAGTGGATGTCGACGGTCCCGTCGTCCGCACAGCGCGCGGTCTGGGCATCTGCCTGGGCGATCAATGACAAAAGATGCGGGAAACCCATTCTGGGATTTTTCGCTGTCGGTATATGCCTTGGATGGCGTCTCAGAAGCCTGCCTGCGCCTTCAGGACCAGCATGGTGTGGACGTCAATCTTCTGCTGTATTGCTGCTGGGTCGCACAAGATGCCTGTCTCACATTAGCCGAAGCGGATATGGCAAAGGTGATTGGCAGGGTTTCCGAATGGAAGGCGCATGTCGTGATCCCGCTTCGCGCCGCACGGCGGGCGCTGAAAGGCGAGACGGATGGGATCGGCCCAGCAGCACGAGAGGCGCTTCGCGACCAGGTTAAACAGGCGGAACTCGAAGCGGAGAGACTTCAGCAGGACGCGCTTTTCGATGCGTTGAAATTGCCTGCAGTCGAGCCTGATAGGGTTGCGGACCGGCGGGTACAGGCACTCGCGAATCTTGAATGCTATTTCCGCGCGCAGCCCATTGATACGGACGCACGGACCAGCAAAGATATCGCGATTATCCTCGACGCCGTTTTCTCTAACGGGTCTTGATCATTCCCTATACGGTTTCGACGGGGAACGCCGCCGCCGCGAGCCGCGTCATATCGATGAAGCGCCGCACTGCAATCGAATTCTCGACACGCCGGCAGGCCAAGTTGAGTGGCGCTTTCAAGGCGGGCCGCTGACGAATGCAGCGATAGGAAATACCGTCCATTTGCAGGCGGCGCAGCGAATCCGGAACGAGGGAGACGCCTAGACCCGCCGCGACGAGGTTCAGGGTCGAGGTGATCCGGGGCGCTTCCTGCGCCACGTCGGGGGTGAACCCGGCGCCGTTGCAGGCAGTGATGATCGCATCGTGCAGCCCAGGGCCAACGGAGCGCCGATAGAGAATGAAAGGCTCAGAGGCGAGCGCCTCGAGGGCGATAGGTTCCTCATCGCCCTCTGCCGCAATGCGATGGCCGGCATGCAATGCAACGACCATGTCCTCCTCGATCAACGGATGCACGGCAATGCCCTCCACATCCGAAACCGGTGAGCGGATAAAGGCCACATCCAGCGTTTCGTTGCGCAGCCCTTCGACTAGTGTGCCCGTGCCCGCCTCTTCGAGTTGCATGGAGACGAGCGGCGTGGCTTCGCGAAAGGACCGAATGACCCGAGGGACGAGCGGATGAAACGGGGCCGAGCTGGTGAAGCCGGCAACGATTCTGCCTTGCTCGCCACGGGCCGTCCGCTGCGTTGCCGCGCGCGCGTGCTCGACTTTTTCTAGGATCTGACGGGCATCTTCCAGCAGCAATCTCCCGGCATCAGTCAGCTCAACACCGCGCGGTTTGCGGCGAAAAAGCTGCACGTCGAGCTCGGTTTCCAACGCTTTGATCTGCTGGCTTAGCGGCGGTTGCTGGATGCCCAGCTTCTCGGCCGCACGGGTTATGTGGCTTTCCTCGGCGACGGCGACGAAATAACGGAGATGTCGGAGTTCCATTATTCATATATATTTCATATGAATAATGCGGTAAAGATATATTAGATCACAGTTCAAAGCGGTCATATGTTCCTGCCAACGCTTCTTGGCCAATGGAGGAATACATGGTTGCTGTCGATATATCGCCTGAACAGGTCGCCGGTCTCTACCAGCGGATGATGACGAACCTTGCGCAGGTGCGGCGCAAATTGTTGTGCCCGTTAACCTTGTCTGAAAAGCTCTTCTTCGGCCATCTCGACACTTCGGAAGCGCAGTCGTTCGATGTCGGTGAAAGCCAGCTTATGCTTCGGCCGGACAGAGTCGCCTTTCAGGACGTGCTGGGGCAGACCGGCATGCTGCAGTTCATCCAGACGGGCTTGGACAAGGTCGTCGTGCCGACCACGATCCATTGCGATCACCTCATTCAGGCGCGGGTCGAGGGCGAGGGCGATCTGCAGGACTCGATCAAGGAAAATAGCGAGGTCTACGACTTCCTGCGGTCGGCGGCGGCGAAGTTCGGCGCGGGGTTCTGGGGGCCAGGCGCGGGTATTATTCATCAGGTAATCCTGGAGAATTATGCGTTTCCTGGTGCGCTCATTCTGGGCACGGACTCGCACACGCCGAATGCGGGCGGCCTCGGCGCCTGTGCCGTGAGTGTCGGTGGCGCGGACGCCGTAGAGACCATCGCCGGGCTGCCATGGTCGGTCTTGTACCCGAGGCGGATTGCTATCTATCTGACGGGGGAACTCAACGGATGGGCCGCCCCAAAGGACATCATCCTCTATGTTGCCGGTAAACTGGGCGTCGCCGGCGGTACCAACGCCATTGTCGAATATATCGGCCCCGGCGCCGCATCGATCAGCGCCACCGGCAAGGCGACGATCACCAATATGGGCGCCGAGTTGGGGGCGACCACGTCTTTGTTCGCCTTCGACGCGCGTATGTCCCGCTATCTGGAGGCGACCGGACGCGCCGAGTTTGTGCCGATAATCGAGGCGCATCAGCATTTGCTCGAACCGGACGCGGAAATTCTGGCCGACCCCGAGGCGTTCTATGACCATGTCGTGCGTCTCGACCTCTCGACGCTGGAGCCGCATGTCGTCGGACCGCATACGCCGGATAGGGCCCGGCCGATATCGAAACTTGCGGCTGAAGTGAGTGATCCGAAGAACGGGTTCGTCGACGACATATCGTCGGCACTTATCGGCAGTTGCACGAATTCATCCTATGAAGATATGAGCCGCGCGGCAGACGTCGCCGAACAAGCCAAGGCGAGCGGACTGACGGCAAAGACCTCGTTTCTCGTGACACCAGGATCGGAGCAGATTCGCGCAACCATCGAACGCGACGGTCAAATCGATTCTCTGAAGGCAATCGACGGAACGGTCCTGGCGAATGCGTGCGGACCCTGCATCGGTCAATGGCGGCGTGCCGAGGTGTCAGGCGCGCCCAATACGATCCTGACATCGTACAACCGCAACTTTCCCAGCCGAAACGACGGACAGCCATCGACGATGAACTTTATTGCCAGTCCGGAAATCGTAACGGCTTTCGCCCTCGCCGGCAGACTGTCGTTCAATCCCTTGACCGATAGCCTCACAGGTGCGGACGGCAGACCGTTTCGCCTGACACCACCGAAAGCGGCACCGGAAGTCCCGAAGCAGGGCTTCAAACCAGGGCAGTCCACCTACATTGCCCCGCCAGAGGACGGTACCGGCATCGTGTTGGAAGTCGATCCGCAAAGCAAACGCCTGCAATTGATGACCCCCTGGGAACCGTGGGACAGGCATGACTTTGTCGATATGCCAGTTCTCGCCAAAGCAAAGGGCAAAACGACCACCGATCAGATTTCACCGGCGGGTCCCTGGCTTTCCTTGCGCGGGCACCTCGACAAGTTCAGCGACAACATGCTGATGGGCGCGATCAATGCATTTACCGGTGCGCGCGGGGAAGGGATAAATGTCCTGAACAGTGAAGCCAATCAGGCCTATTCAAAAACCGCCCGTCACTATCGGGAACAGGGTGTCAAATGGGTCATCGTCGGTGATGCAAACTATGGCGAAGGCAGCAGCCGGGAACACGCGGCCTTGTCACCAAGACTGCTTGGCGGTGCGGCGGTTATCGCGCGAAGCTTCGCTCGTATTCACGAGTCAAACCTGAAGAAACAGGGGCTGCTGGCGCTGACCTTCGCCGACCCAAGCGACTATGAGCGAATTGAAGCCGACGACCGTATCGATCTCACCAACTTGGCGGATATGGCGGCGGGCCAACCCATAACTTGCCGCATCGCGCATGCCGATGGCACCGACGAACACATGCAATTGCGGCATTCCTACAGCGCAGCGCAACTTGAGTGGTTTCGTGCCGGTTCGGCCTTGAATGTGTTGCGCAACCGGTAGGGGCTACTTCTTTTTCGGTCTCCGGACGGCGCGAAGCGGTTTGCCGCCGTCGGCGGCAGGTTCGCCCCAACGGCGGACCTTGCCCGTATCGAGGCCGAAGAGGTCCAAAACCCGTCCGACCGAATGATCGATGACATCCTCGACGCTCTGCGGCATGGCATAGAACCCGGGCAGCGGCGGTGCGATTATCGCGCCCATCTCGGAGAGTGCGGTCATCGTACGCAAATGCCCGGTATGCAGCGGCGTCTCGCGCACCATAAGGACAAGCCGGCGGCGTTCCTTAAGGACAACGTCGGCTGCCCGCGTCAGCAAGGTCGCGGTCACGCCGGTTGCGATTTCCGACATGGAACGGATAGAGCAAGGGGCGACGACCATGCCCAGAGTCCGGAACGAACCGCTCGAAATGGCGGCGCCTATATCCGATTCCGGATAGCTGACGTCGGCAAGGGCATGTAGCGCTGCAACCTTGATATCAGTTTCATAGGCGAGCGTCACTTCCGCAGCCTTACTCACGACCAAATGGGATTCGACCGGCAGCTCCCGCAGCGTTTCGAGCAGGCGTGCACCATAGATGACCCCGGACGCGCCGCTGATTCCGACAATGAGGCGCTGTTTTTCGCTCATGCCGAGTTCAACTGCGTGCAATTGGCGAACAGCCTTCTGCTGACAGCCGTGTAGAATTGCGGTAGCATGCGGTATCCATGTGAATTGTTGCGGTCGGGAGAGTAATGACCCGGCTGCGACGCAGCAAGGGAGATAAGGATGGCAGTGAAGGACAGTGCGGAAGAGGTACAAATCGACATCCCGTCCACTGACCGTATCGAGGTCCTAAGAGAGAAACACGCATCGCTGGAAACGGCTTTGGACGATGAGTTCAATCGTCCCATGCCGGATTCATCCGTGCTCGCTCATCTGAAACGAGAAAAGCTCGCGATAAAAGACGAACTCGAGCGCTTAAATACGCATTAGCAGTTCGCTACGCGCAAAAATCGGCTCCTGACAAACGTTACGCGGGTCGATAAAGTTTCTCACATCCGACCGGTGCGGTCGGACATATCTCCTTTTTGCATCTTTAATCCCAGCCACAGAGATTCCAAATGATATCCGTAGATGAAGCTATTGCGGGCCGTCGCTCGGTGCGCGCGTTCCTTCCCGACCCTGTTTCCCGCGAAACCGTGGAGCATATCCTAGCCGTTGCCAGCCGTGCGCCCAGCGGCACGAATACTCAGCCCTGGAAAGCGCATGTTCTTGTCGGCGAGACCAAGCAACGTTTGACCGACGCGGTCCTGGATGCCTTCCACAACAAATCCGGCGAACACGACCATGAGCGTCTCTACTACATGACCGAATGGCGCGAGCCGTATATTTCGCGGCGGCGCAAGGTCGGTTGGGATATGTACGGTCTGGTCGGCATCACCAAGGATAACAGGGCAGGCATGATCGAGCAGACCGGGCGCAACTACAAATTCTTCGACGCGCCCGTCGGCATGATCTTCACCATCGATCAGGATATGCATTGGGGCAGTTGGCTCGATTGCGGCATGTTCCTGGAGAACATCATGCTCGCGGCGCGCGGGCAGGGGCTCGAAACCTGCCCGCAGGCGGCCTTTGCGAATTATCACAAAGTCGTTCGTGAGGTTCTGGGACTGCCGGATTCGGATGCGATTATCTGCGGCATGTCGCTCGGCAAAGAGGACAAAAGTTCCGTGATCAACGAGTTGGTGACGGTGCGAGAGCCCGTCGAAGCGTTCACGACCTTCCACGATTGAGCGCAGGAAGGCGCTTGTGCCTATACGGCGCGGGTTCGTTCCCGCAATTCGAACTTCTGGACCTTGCCCGTCGAGGTTTTCGGTAGTTCGCCAAAGACGACATGTTTCGGTGCTTTGTAGTGCGCCATGTTGTCCCGGCAAAACGCGATAATTTCCGCTTCCGTCGCGGCTGTTCCCTGGTGCAGCGTCACGAAGGCGCAGGGGACTTCGCCCCAGTGATCGTCGTGCTTGGCCACGACGGCAGCTTCGAATACGGCCGGATGGCCGTACAGCACACCTTCGACTTCGATAGTTGAAATATTCTCACCGCCGGAAATGATAATGTCCTTCGAACGGTCTTTGAGCTCGACATAATTGTCTTCGTGCCAGACACCAAGATCGCCGGTGTGAAACCAGCCGCCCTCGAACGCCTCGGCAGTCGCCTGCTCGTTCTTCAGATATCCTTTCATGACTACATTGCCGCGCATGAACACCTCGCCAAGAGTTTCGCCGTCGTTCGGCACCGGCTTGCCTGTATTGGCGTCGGCAACGATGAGATCTTCGAGAACCGGATAAGCGACACCTTGCCGCGATTTGATACTCGCACGTTCCTCGATCGGTTTGTCGTCCCATTCCTCATGCCAGGCGCAAACAACCGCCGGACCGTAGACTTCCGTCAGTCCATAGACGTGCGTGACGTCGAATCCCTCCTCTTCCATGGCTCGTAGAACCGAGGCCGGCGGCGACGCCGCAGCAGTCATGACCGAAACCCGATGGGGCAGGGGCCGTCGCTCCGACTCCGTAGCGTGGGCCAACAAATTCAGCACGATCGGTGCCCCGCAAAAATGCGTCACATGCTTGTCGGCAATGGCATCGAAAATCGCCCTGGCCTCAACCCTGCGCAGGCACACGCTTGTGCCGCCGACGGCCGCAAGCGTCCAGGGAAAACACCAGCCGTCGCAATGGAACATCGGCAAGGTCCACAGATAGGTCGGCTGCAGGGGCAGGCTCCAGGCCATGACGTTACCCAACGCGAGCAAATAGGCGCCCCGGTGATGATAGACGACGCCCTTCGGATTGCCCGTCGTTCCCGACGTGTAGCAGAGCGAGATCGCATCCCATTCATCGTCCGGTAACGACCAGGCGAAATCCGGATCGCCGGTCTGCAGAAACGCTTCGTACTCGATGTCGCCAAGGCGCTTGCCGCCGGGGCCTAGCGGATCGTCAATGTCGACCACGAAAGGCGGATGATCGAGCTGCGACAGAGCAGCCTCGACGATTAGCGAGAATTCCGTATCGGTGATCAGAACTTTTGCTTCGCTGTGTTCGAGCGTATGCGCAATGGTATCCGCATCGAGCCGCGTGTTCAGAGGGTTCAACACTGCGCCCGCCATGGGGACGCCATAATGCGCATCGAACAAGGCCGGGATGTTCGGCGCCATGATCGAAACCGTGCTGTTCTTACCGATGCCCAGGGTTTGCAACGCGCTAGCGAGCTGCCTAGCCCGGGCGTAGGCGGTCGCCCAATCATACTGAAAATCGCCATGCATGACGGCTGGATGCGACGGATGCACCGTTGCGGCGCGGCGCATGAAACTGAGTGGGCTGAGCGGCGTATAATTCGCCGCCGTGGCACCAAAATCCTGCATGAAAGCTACCCTATATTGCTTCTTGCTCATCATCGGCTTACGGCAATTGAGCGTCAAAGGTCAATGCAGCTTTGAATGCGGCGTCACCGCCGTATAATCGGTACAAACAGTTCACAAGATCGGTTCAGGGAGGCTTAAATGACGGGCCAATTCGACGAAATCTATCAGCGGTCGCTTGACGATCCGCAAGGGTTCTGGAGCGAGGCCGCTTCGGCCATCGATTGGTCGAAACCTTGTGACCAGGTACTCGACGACTCGAAGTCGCCCTTCAACAAATGGTTTCCCGGTGCCGAATGCAACACCTGCTACAACGCCGTGGACCGCCATGTCGAAGCGGGCCGGGGCGATCAAACCGCGATTATTTATGACAGCCCGATCACCGACAAGCAGCGGAAAATTTCCTACCGTGAATTGCAGAACAAAGTCGCGCGCTGCGCCGGCGCATTACGTCAGCTTGGTGTGAATAAGGGCGACCGCGTCATTATCTATATGCCAATGGTGCCGCAAACCGCCGTGGCGATGCTTGCCTGCGCGCGGCTCGGTGCGATTCACTCGGTCGTCTTCGGCGGGTTCGCGCCGAACGAACTCGCGACGCGGATCACCGACGCCAAACCCAAAGCGATCGTCGCCGCATCCTGCGGTATCGAGCCGGGCCGCATCATCGACTACATGCCGATTGTCGACGAAGCGCTGTCCTTGTCGCCGCACGACGTTCCCAACGTTATCGTCCTGCAGCGCAAGGAAAGCCGCGCCGAACTGAAATCCGGGCGCGATCATGACTGGAAAGATGCCTTGGACTCAGCGGAACCCGCTGAATGCGTACCGGTCAAGGCAACTGATCCGCTCTACATCCTCTATACCTCCGGAACGACCGGACAGCCGAAGGGCGTCGTCCGCGACAATGGCGGTCATATGGTGGCGCTGAAATGGTCGATGAAGAATATCTACAATACTGAGCCCGGCGAAGTGTACTGGGCCGCGTCCGACGTCGGCTGGGTCGTCGGCCATTCCTACATCGTTTACGCACCGCTGCTGCATGGCTGCACGACAGTTTTGTTCGAAGGCAAACCCGTGGGAAAACACCGGACGCTGGGGTCTTCTGGCGCATTATTGCCGAGCACAAGGTATCTACGCTGTTCACCGCGCCGACCGCATTCCGGGCAATCAAGCGCGAAGACCCGGATGGAAAACTGCTGAATGACTACGACATCGGTTCCTTACGAACGCTGTTCCTCGCTGGCGAGCGGCTCGATCCGGATACGCTGAGCTGGGCCGAAGATCACCTCAAGGTTCCGGTCATCGACCATTGGTGGCAAACCGAAAGCGGGTGGCCGATAGCAGCCAACTGTCCCGGCATCGAGGCACTGCCGATCAAGCCGGGGTCGCCAACCCGTGCCGTGCCGGGCTATGACGTCCAGGTCCTTGATCCGAGCGGCAAAGAGGTGCCGCGAGGCGAGATGGGGGCGATCTGCATCAAGCTTCCCATGCCACCGAGTTGCTTGCCGACCTTGTGGAATGCCGACGATCGCTTCGTTGGCTCCTACATGGCGGATTTTCCGGGTTATTACGAATCCGGCGACGCGGGCTATATGGATGAGGATGGTTACATCTTTGTCATGGCACGAACCGACGACATCATCAATGTGGCCGGACACCGGCTCTCGACCGGCGCGATGGAAGAAGTCCTTGCCGATCATCCGGATGTCGCGGAGTGCGCGGTTATCGGCGTCGAGGATAAGCTGAAAGGCCAGTTACCGCTCGGTTTCCTCGTATTGAATGCAGGCGTTTCGAAAGACGGCGATGCGATTGCTGGCGAAGTCGTGAAAATGGTCCGCGAGCGGATCGGTCCGGTGGCCGCATTCAAATCGGCTATCGTCGTCGAGCGTTTGCCGAAAACCCGTTCGGGCAAAATTCTACGCGGCACAATGGCCAGCATTGCCGACAATACGGAATACAAACAGCCCGCGACCATCGACGATCCGGCAATTCTGGGAGAAATCGAGACGGCGCTAAAAACGATCGGCTACGCGGACAAATAGTTCGCCTGCTCTCAGCTTGCTCGCGGCAGGACTTCGGGAGCGAGCGCCTCGACAAGATTCGGGTCGTGTAGGAAGGCGAACAGTTCTTCTCTCGTGAGCCAGGACTCCAGCGCGTCGATGCTTGACGCCCGTGCCGCCTTCGCGCGAGCCAGTATCAACGGCGCATCGAAATGGGAGGTCATGTTGACGGGCAATTGCGCCAGATGCCATTCCCGAAATATTCGGTCACTGCGCAACATGCTTAGAGTGGAGTCTGACGGCGTAGCATACCAAGCAAGTTTATCTTCGTAAGTGGTGAGAATTTTGCCGTATCCGGGCCGCTTTTCCTCCGGCGTCCGCAGGATTGCGAATGTTCTCAGTGTCCGTCCCAAGCGCTCACTGCCACTGATCCAAGACAGAAAAGCGGCAAGTATCAATCCTGCTGTGACTGGCAACATCCACAATAGAAGGTCGGGGTTGAGAAAATACGCAACGATGGCCAAGGCGACCCCGAGAGATATGTGCCATCGATGCCTACGCAAAGCCTCGCCTAGACCAACGAAGCCCCTGCCGCGGCGTTGCGTTGCCCATCCGCTGTCGCGGCCGCTGAGTATATCGCACACGATCTGGCTTTGCGCGACCATCATGACCGGTGCGTAAAGGGCGGACATTAGCACTTCCACTATTACACCCGTCGTTAAAGCGAAGGGACCGCCGAAGCGAAGTAGCCGACGCGGATTGAGCATGACCGAAAGCCAGCCAAGCGCTTTCGGTGTCAGCACAATTGCGGTGGATACAAGGAAAAGCGCGATCGCCCGCGCGGTATCGAAAATCGGCCATGCCGGAAACAGTGACGGGCCGGGGAAATAGACTGGTTCCGTGATGGCTGCCTGAACAGCAATGATCAGTCCGACGAATACCAATCCGAGCCACAGCGGGGCGCTCAAATAGGCCATGATCCCAGCGAGGAGATGCATGCGGGTCGTAAATGCAAGGCCGGGAGCAAACAGGAATTTTATGTGTTGAAGGTTCCCTTGGCACCAGCGTCTGTCACGCACCATCACGTCGGAAAGGGATGGCGGTGCTTCCTCGTAACTGCCTTCCAGGTCTGTATCGAGACGGACACCCCAGCCGGCCCGCCGCAGCAGGGCCGCTTCAATGAAGTCGTGGCTTAACACGGCGCCACCAAAGGGCGGCTTGCCGTCCAGCAGCGGTAACCGGGCGGAATCGGCAAACGCTGCGGTCCTAAGGATCGCGTTATGGCCCCAGAAGTTACCGCTGCGGCCATGCCATGCCGCGAGCCCGTTGCCAAATATGGGGCCGTAACATAGGTTGGCGAACTGCTGCATGCGCGCATAAAAGCTTCGCGCCCGAACGATCGCGGGTAACGTCTGCAGCAGCCCCAATCCTGGATCCGCTTCGAGACGTGCCGACAGTTCCACGATCGTTTCCGAGCCATGAGACTATCGGCATCCAGCACCAGCATGGCGTCATAGCCGCCGCCCCACCGCGTCACCCAATCGCAAACATTGCCGGCCTTGCGCTCCTCGTTATCTCGACGATGGCGATAATAAATTTTACAGGAACCGTCGGTTTCGGAGATGAGCTTCCTGAATACCGCCTCTTCGCGGATCCAGTCATCCGGGTGATTGCTGTCGCTCAGTATGAAAATGGCGAAACGCTCCGGAGCGAGCGCCGCCAACCCATTCGCCATCGCGGACAAAGCCGTGGCGACCAATGCAGGATCTTCGTTGTAAACCGGCGCCAGGATGGCCGTTCGGAACGTCGATGCGCCGCTCGAGCTAATACGGCGCGGAAGAAGGTCGATGGAGATCCGCCGAATGAATCCCAACAGAGCCTGGCAGGCCGCGAAGCCGATCCAGGTAAAGTTGATGGTGAAAAGCGCGAGAAAGATCCATTGCAGCGGCGTCAGGCCGATCGACGACATAACGCCGTACATTTCAATTGCGCCATAAGCGGATAGGACACCCGTGCCAAGGGCGAGGTGTAAGCGGGCAAGTCCCGTTAAAAGACGGGAGGGCGCCGTGCCGCCAGGCCGCAGTTGCTGTTGGATACCGTGCACGGACTGCCGAGGCATTGCGAGCGGCTGCTCCAGTGGGAGTGCTGTTGCTTTCCTCTGCGAGGGCGATATTTCAGCGACGGATCCAACGGTAAAGCCATGTCTCACCGGCTGGCGTTCCTTCTCTTTGGGGTTGCAGGCGGAATTCGATAAGGCTCGCATCACCAGGATCGAATGTCAGGAATACGCGATGACCACGGGTCGCCGGGTTTGGCTGTATCAATTTTTCAATGATACGGCCTGCAGACAGCGAAGCATCTAGGGTTAATGCCTCGGCATCTGAAATTCCCGGGTTCGCATAATCGATCGACAACTGATGATGAGCGCCATCGAATCTTCGGCCATAGGCGCTTCGGACAACGGGGGCGATACCATTGACCTGCGGCGTTTTATCCGGCCAGGTCAGCCGGTATGAGAAGTAATAGGGCTGCCCCGGCTCAATCGGCTGTTTCGGTCTCCAATAGGTGACAATGTTGTCATTTGTTTCCGAGGCGGAGGGGATTTCGACCAGTTGAATATGTCCATCGCCCCAGTCGCCGCGCGGCGCAACCCAGGCCGATGGCCGTTTTTCGTATACCGCTTCCAGGTCTTGAAAATCTTCGAACCGGCGGGAGCGTTGTATCAGACCGAACCCTTTGGGACTCCTGTCGACAAAGGCGCTGATCTGAAGGGCCACCGGGTTGCTGAGAGGGCGCCATACCCGCTCGCCGTGGCCCGTATGTATGGAGAGGCCAAGTGAGTCATGCACCGCGGAGCGGTAATCGGGCTGTTCCGGTCCGTCTATGCTGCTATGCATGAACATCGAGGTAAGCGTGCCGAGCCCCACATGGGCCAACGGCGCGCGGGCGAACAGCGTCGCCTGTACGTCCACCGTTGTTGGGGTGCCCGGGTAGATACCGAAGCGGTAGGCGCCGGCCACACGCGGGCTGTCGAGCACCGCATGGACCACGATACTTTTCGCCCGGGAGGAAGGGCGTTCGATCCAGAAGCGCCGGAATACGGGAAACTCCTCGCCGGTCGACTCCGCAACGTCGATTGCCAGACCGCGCGCCGACAGTCCGTAATTTTGCCCCTTCGAGACCGCCCGAAAATAGCTGGCCCCCTGAAAAACGACAAACTCGTCGCGGTAGTCTTCACGGTTGATCGGGTAGTGCAGGCGAAACCCGGCGAATTGGCCGACCTCGGCTAACAGAGCCGCGATTTCTGGCGTCGGGGTTTCGAAACTGTCGGCCTGTATCGCTATTGCATGGGATTGGCCATTTTCAACTACGAACATGTCGATGCCTGTTTCATACAGGAATCCGGGCGCGAACAGTTCGGTGGAAAATAGCGCCGGGGTCTCGCCCCAAACTGCCTTGTCCTTGCGAAACCGTATCTGGCGATAGCTATCGTAGTTCAGTTTTCTAAGGCCATGCGGAACTTTAGGCGGCAAGCGAAAGGGCGCCGCTGCCGTCCGTTTGGCCTCGTCAATTACGGTCTGCCGGGAGAACGGATGTCCCGATGCCGCACGCTCCAGGGCAAAGCCGCGCCTTGCTCCGAGCATCGTCAAGCTGCCCGCAAGGCCTGCTAATACCGCCCTGCGAGTCAGACGCAGGTCTTTGAATGTCATGGATACTGTATCTTCCGCAAACGTGACCGCCGCCGGCATTAGTGCCGATGGAGTCTAGTAGCGCCGGAATGCGGAAGAAAAGTGGCGAATTCGTGCCACAGAAGTGGCGCGTCGCAAAAGATTAAGCCGGTAAGGCAGATGTGCTACTTAAGCGAAATTCAACCCTCTGAATTTCGCTTTCGGGGAACTAGACGCTCTCTGTCTTATCGCTTGGCCAAATGTCGGCGATTGTCGGCTCCGGCGCCTCTTCTTCTTCCGCCGGCGCTTCCGTCGGCTTGAAGAACGACTCGGCGTTTTCTACAGGATCGGCCGAGGCATCGGGTTCGGCTGCCGCTGGCTCCGGAATCGGGTCAAGCATTGCGGGTTCAGGCGCGGACTCTGTTTCCGCCGCATCCTCATCTTTTGGCCTCTTTTTAGCTGCCTTTTTGACTGCAAGAACGACGGCGTCATGCAATTCCTGATGGGTGCAAAGTCCCACTTCGACAGGGCTGCGTGGCTGCAAATTCGAAGAATTCCAGTGCGTCCGGTCGCGAACGGCATTGATGGTCGGCTTCGTTGTGCCGATAAGGCGGCTGATCTGCGCGTCGGTAAGATCCGGCTGGTTTTTCAACATCCATGCGATCGCGTCAGGCTTGTCCGCGCGCTTGGACACCGGGGTATAGCGCGGTCCTTTTTGCCGGGCGACGGGCTGTGGAATATCGGACTTCGCGATTTTCAGCCTCTCCATCGGGTCGGCTTCGCAACGCTCGATCTCTTCCTTGGTCAATTGACCGTTCGTGACCGGGTCGAGCCCGACAATGCCTACGGCGACTTCGCCGTCCGCAATTGCCTGGACTTCAAGCTCGTGCAGCTTGCAGAAATCGCCAATCTGAATGAACGTCAGCGTTGTATTTTCGACCAGCCAAACAGCGGTTGCTTTCGGCATTAAAAGTAATGACATGACCTGTCCTTAGACAATCTAGCCGATTCGACGGGAACTCTGTCGTGTCGGCAGGCTTTCGATGAGAGGCTCTTCTTAGCGTGTATATATACCCGTGCCGTTGAATCGGCAATTGGCTCCTTGCATACCGCTATCACGCGACCGTGAGGACGATTTTGCCAATGTGAGCGCTCGATTCCATAAGTGCGTGCGCTTTCGCAGCATCGCGAAGCGCGAAGGTTTCGTGAATGATCGGCTTGACCTTGCCTTCATTCAACAGTGGCCAGACCTTTTCACGCAATTCCTGCGCAATCCCTGCCTTGGCGGTATCCGATTGCGCCCGCAGGGTGGACCCCGTGATGGTTTGCCGGCGCATCATCAGGCGGACAAAATCGATATTCGCTTTCGAGCCACCCAAAAAGGCGATCATGACCAGCCGCCCCTCGAGACCAAGCGCGTTTATGTTGGACTGGATATAGTCGCCGCCCACCATGTCGAGGATCACGTCGACGCCATCGCGGCCAACGATTTCACGTACGACGGCAGGCCAATCCTCAGTCTTGTAGCTGATCGCCCGCTCGGCGCCGATTGACTCGCAAAAGCGGCATTTTTCTTCGTTACCCGCTGTCGTCAAAACGCGAGCGCCAAATTCCCGGGCAAGCTGGATGGCTGTCGTTCCGATTCCGCTGGAGCCGCCGTGTACCAGGAAGGTCTCGCCTTCCGTCAGACGACCACGCTGAAACACGTTGTGCCACACCGTCATAAATGTCTCCGGGACAGCTCCCGCTTGAACCATGTCATATCCGTTGGGGACAGGCAGGCAATGCGCCGCAGGAGTCAGGCAGTACTCGGCATAACCGCCGCCCGGCGTCAGTGCGCAAACACTGTCGCCAACGGCAAGACCACTCACCGCCTCCCCACAGGCCACGACAGTTCCGGCAACCTCCAGTCCCAAAAGGTCCGTGGCGCCCGGCGGTGGTGGATAATTGCCCGCCCGTTGTAGGGCATCGGGCCGGTTAACGCCGGCGGCCGCCACTTTGATGAGTACGTCATCTGCCGCGGGCGAGGGCACGGGACGGGTTGATGGCACAAGGACTTCCGGGCCGCCGGGCTCGGAAATCTCTACGACCGTCATTGAATCTGGCAAAGGCATTGCGCGCTCCCTGCGAGGTGGTGGAATAGGGGATATGCCGAGAAACGAGCTTGCCTGTCTAATGCGATGCCATCACACTTGCAAGCCGTGTCGAACAGGCGATGGAGACCGAGATGGAGGAAGAAGATCTCGTACCCAAGACGTTAAGGCCCAAACCCCTCGACCTGGATTCGCTTTCTATCGAGGCGCTGCAGGAATATATCGTCGAATTGGAAGCGGAAATCGAACGGGTCCGTGGCGCTATTGCAGCTAAGGAATCCTGGCGCGGCGAAGCGGAATCATTTTTCAAAAGTTAGTGGAATTCGAATGCTTAAGGGAAAGACGGCCCTGGTAACAGGCTCGACCACCGGTATTGGGCTTGGCATCGCACGGGCGCTCGCGGGTGAGGGCTGCAACATAATGTTGAATGGGTTCGGCGACAAAACGGCCATCGAAGAAATTCGGGCAGGCTTAGCAAAGAAGGCCGGCGTCGAGGTTGGATACAATGGCGCGGACCTATCCGACGCCGACCAGATTTCGTCCCTGATTCACGACACGGTATCGTCGCTCGGCGGGATCGACATTCTGGTCAACAATGCCGGTATCCAACATACCGCGCCAGTGACCGAGTTCCCCGCAGATATATGGGACAAGATCATCGCGATCATGCTGACCGGTGCGTTTCATACGATCCAGAATGCTTTGCCCCATATGTTGGAGAAGAGCTGGGGGCGGATAATCAACACATCCTCGGTGCACGGGCTCGTCGCCAGCATCAACAAAGCCGCCTATGTCTCGGCAAAGCATGGAATTATGGGGCTCACGAAGGTCGTCGCACTGGAGACCGCCCAGTCCGGCGTGACCTGCAACGCCATCAATCCTGGATTTGTTCATACTGATCTGGTCCAGGCTCAAATTGAAGACCGCGCCACGGCGATAGGTAAATCGCCTACCAAAGCGGCGCACGATCTGCTCTCCAAAAAGCAGCCGTCGCTCGATTTCGTGACGGTGGAACAAATCGGTGCGCTTTGCGTCTTCCTGTGTTCCGACGCCGCGGCGCAGATAACCGGGATTCCCGTGCCGATCGATGGCGGTTGGACCGCCCAGTAAAAAATATTCGAAATTTTTAAAGTACTCGTTTTTGTTAACCTTTTATTATTAACTTTCTCGCTATAACTGAAACCGTCAACGAGAGACCCCTGTTGTGCATTATGCACAGGGCCATTTGGCCCCTCATGTTGACGCCTCCCTGTCCAACTTGAGCTGCCTCTGGCAGCTCATTTTTTTTGTGCGCAGCGATGTGGGAATCCCTTTGACCTAGATTTCGGTCAAAGCTACACTCCGCCCCGAATTCAAGTTGGACAGGCAAATCAAAAGAATATGGGACCGCCAATTAATGGCGGCCCTTTTTTTTGGCTGATTTCTGCCGGTTTTAGCGCCCTCGGACTGAAATTCAAAGGGGCATGCCGAAATGGTTAATCCCGATTATCTGAAATTTTCGACCCTGGCTCTCCATGCTGGGCAGCAGCCGGACCCAGCTACCGGTGCACGTGCCGTGCCGATCTATCAGACGACTTCTTTCGTGTTCGACGATACGGATCAGGCGGCAGCTCTATTCAATCTGGAGCGTTCGGGACATATCTATTCTCGAATTTCGAACCCAACCGTTGCGGTTTTGGAAGAACGGCTGGCAGCCCTCGACGGCGGGGTAGGGGCTGTCTGCACCGCAAGCGGGCAGGCGGCACTGCATCTCGCAATTGCAACGCTAATGGATAGTGGTGGCCATATCGTGGCTTCGGCATCGCTCTATGGCGGTTCGATCAACATGTTTGCCCATACGCTGCCGCGGTTCGGTATCACGACAACCCTTGTCGACCCGCGGGACCCCAACGCGTTCAAGGCGGCGATACGGCCGGAAACCCGGCTCGTCTTCGGTGAGGTGATCGGCAATCCGGGTCTCGAAGTGATGGATGTGGAAGCCATTGCTACTGTAGCGCATGAGGCCGGTGTCCCGTTGATGATCGACTCGACCTTTACGCCGCCGGCGCTATGCCGCCCGATAGAGCACGGCGCCGATATCATCATGCATTCCGCCACCAAATGGCTCGGCGGTCATGGCGTTGCGATCGGCGGCGCATTGATCGACGCCGGCTGCTTCGATTGGGCAGGGTCGGACAAGTACCCACAGATGAGCGCGCCCTATGAGGGGTATCACGGTATCGTCTTTACCGAGGAATTCGGCCCGGCCGCTTTTATCATGCGAGCCCGGGCGGAAGGGGTGCGCGACTTCGGCGCCTGTATGAGCCCGGCGAACGCGTTTTACATTATCCAAGGCGTGGAAACGTTGCCCATCCGTATCGAACGCCATGTCGCGAATGCGGAAAAGATCGTCGCTTTTCTCGATGCGCATGAAATGGTGCCGTGGATCAACTACCCGACACTGGAACAGCACCCGGACCGGCATCTCGCCGAAAAATATCTGCCGAAAGGGGCAGGGTCGATGGTCAGCTTCGGGGTTAAGGGTGGCCGCTCGGCGGGGTCCAAATTTATTGAATCGCTCGAGATATTCTCGCATTTGGCCAATGTCGGCGATGCCAAGTCGCTGATCCTCCATCCGGCCAGCACCACCCATCAGCAAATGAGCGCCGAACAGCTCGAAGCCGCGGGAATTGGCGAGGACATGATCCGAATGTCGGTCGGCCTCGAGGATCCGGAGGATCTGATTGACGACCTTAAGCGTGCGCTACGTGCGGCGGGGAGGGTCTAAATGCGCTTTACAGTCGGTGGCGATGAAATTTTCGCGGCGACGGGCGGAAAGCCCTTCGATCCCAACCTTCCGGCGGTCGTCTTCGTGCACGGCGCCGGCTTCGATCATAGTGTCTGGCAGCAGCAAACGCGCTATTTCGCGCATCACGGCTTTTCCGTTCTGGCGGTCGACCTTCCCGCGCATGGTTTGAGTGGCGGTGAACCGATCACCGACGTTCCGGCATTGGGCGATTGGGTTGCGAAGGCTATCCAAGCGGCCGGCGTGAAATCGGCCCGCCTGGTTGGCCACTCCATGGGCGCCTTGTCTGTGCTTGAAACCGCCGCACGGCACCCGGAAAAAGTCGATAAGCTGGCTTTGTTGGGCGTGGCCGCGAAGATGCCCGTACACCTGGAACTGCTCGATGCCGCAAGTGCAAACGATCATAAGGCAATCGAACTCATCGCGGGCTGGGGTCATGGTGCGCGGGCGCATCGGGGCGGTAATATCGCGTCGGGTATCTGGCTCATACAGGCCGGTAGCCGCTTATTGGAGCGTGCCCGCCCGGGTCTGCTGGCGAACGATCTTGCCGCATCGGATGCCTACAAGGATGCGATGAGCGCTGCCGAGAAGGTGCAATGCCGGACCCTTTGTCTTCTAGGCGCTCAGGATAAGATGACGCCGGTGAAGTCTGCGCAGCCGCTTGTCGATGCCTTGCCGGACGCAGTCCGGGAGATCCTGCCGCACGCGGGGCATATGATGATGGTCGAAGCGCCTGGGGCGACGCTGGATGCGCTTGTGAACTTTATGAGCAACTAAGCGGCATGGGCGATATTCAGGACCCAACGCGGGCCGATTTTCCGCATTACCTCGCGATTCCGACGCGGTGGTCAGACTGTGACGTGTATGGTCACGTCAATAACGTCGTCTACTACTCCTATTTCGATACAGCGGTCACGGGGCATCTGGTCAGCGAGGGCGAACTCAAGCCAATGGAGGCACCAGTAATCGGTGTCGTTGTCGAGACCCGGTGCCAATTCCGCCAGGAGCTCGGCTTTCCGGATGTCATCGACGCCGGCATCAAGGTCGTTCGTTTGGGTAAAAGCAGTGTCAGCTATGAAATCGGGCTCTTCCGGCAAAACCATGCGGAGCCGGCGGCGTTCGGTACTTTCGCTCATGTGTGGATCGATCGGGTAACCCGGCGGCCAACAGCGGTACCGGATACGATCAGGGCAGCCTTGCAGCCGCTCTGCGTCTGATACGTCGCGCAACAAAAGAAAAAGGGCGCGCCGGCTGGTGCTGGCGCGCCCTTCCTGTCGTTAGGTCCTGACCCGATTAGGCAGCTTTATCGCTGAGGGCCTTGACTGTGTTGTTGATCGCAATGGTTCGCGGCTTCATTGCCTCGGGAACTTCGCGGACCAGGTCGACATGGAGCAATCCATTTACGAGATCCGCACCGGCCACTTTGATGTGGTCGGCGAGGTTGAACCGTCGCTCGAAAGCGCGTTCGGCGATCCCACGATGCAGGAACTGCTTGTCCTTTGCCTCGTCTTCGGATTTCTCGACACGACCGGTGATGGTCAGCTGGTTCTCCTTCACCTGAACATCGATGTCGGCTTCGCCGAACCCTGCCACCGCCATCGTAATGCGATAGGCTTCTTCGCCGACTCTCTCGATATTATAGGGTGGGTAGGTTGGAACCTGATCTCCGGCGACACCGTCCAACAGGCGCGCCATGCGGTCGAAACCAACGGAATTACGGAATAGGGGGGTCATATCAAACGTACGCATTGCCATATCCTCCTTGCAAGCGACATGGATTAAGGGTCTGCCATCATGGCCAAACCCACTGTTTTAACGGCGCAGGACCCAAGCTTTGGCGCCCCGCACATCTTTTATGTAGGCAGGGTTTATAGAGGTTCAAGCCTTTGAGGAAAGTGATGATATGAAACGATAATACGTTGGAAATTAACTATATTTTATCATTTCGTAGGAAATCGGGGCAAAATCTGGTACAGTCCTGTCATGATTGAATTTCGCTTTTCTTTTAAAAACAAGCAATTTTGATATGACTGAAACATTGACGACGACCTATTTCTCCGCGCTCCACGATGAAGCGTTTTCGCTTCTCGTCGAAGCTCGGAACTACATCGTGACGTTACGTCTGCAGGGAACCGATACGTCGAAGAAGAACGCCGATTGCCTGGACGTGACATTGGAAACGATGCGGCTTACAAGCAGGCTGACACAGGTGATGGCCTGGATTCTGGCGCAAAAAGCGGTTCAAAACGAAGAAATAACGCCGGAAGAAGCGGCGTCGAAGCGCTACAGGCTGTCGGGACAATCGGTGTGCATGGAAAATGTACCGGGTGAAGCGGCTCACGTGCCAGTATACCTGCGCGATCTTCTAAGGCGCAGTTATGACTTGTACTGCCGTGTGGACAGGCTCGAAGAGCAAATAGTCGCCCGCCTAGAAAACGGAATTCAGGGCAGAGAAGAGGACCAGGAAAACGCCTCCCATCTGCGCATCGTTAAGACTTCAGGCCAAAGCCCTCAAAACGCTTATTGAATTTCGCCAACTGGCCGCCGGAATCGATCAGGCGGTGAACGCCCGTCCATGCCGGATGCGTGGTAGGATCGATATCCAGTTTAAGCGTCGCGCCGGGCTCGCCCCACGTCGAACGCGTCTGATATGACGTCCCGTCCGTCATTTCGATCGTAATTTCGTGGTAATTGGGATGCGTATCTTTTTTCACGGTCCTGCTCCGGGCAAATTCAGAGCGAGGGTATAATCAAGACTGCCGGCAAACGCAAGGTTTCCTTAGCGTTGATCGAGTTTCAGTTCAATGCGCCGGTTTCGGCGATAGGCGAACTCGTCGTTTCGCGCATCCAAGGGCTGGAATTCACCAAATCCGGCGGCGGCGAACCGCTTTGCGGAAATCCCCTGTGACACGAGGAACTTTACGACCGAGATAGCCCGCGCCGTTGATAATTCCCAGTTCGAGGGAAAACGCCGCGTTTTGATCGGCACACTGTCGGTGTGACCATCGACGCGGAGAATCCAATCAATGTCCCGAGGGATACCGGACGCAATTTCCTTCAAGGTCTTGGCCAGCTTTGCCATCTGAAGTTTGCCGTTTGGCGCCAGCTCGTCCGATCCCGACGCAAACAGCACCTCCGACTGAAACACGAATCGGTCGCCGACGATCTGAACATCGCGCCGGTTGCCAAGAACCTTGCGCAAACGGCCAAAGAATTCCGATCGGTAACGCGCAAGTTCCTGAACCTTGCTTGCCAGCGCCGCGTTCAACCGTTGCCCAAGATTTGCGATCTTTACCTGCGCATCCTTGTCTCGTACTTCCGATGCTTCGAGCGCTTCGTTCAATGTCGCGACCTGACGCCGAAGCGCCGCCATTTGCCGGTTCAATAGAGCGACCTGGGCCTTTGCTGCCACCGATACCTTGCGTTCTTCGCCCAGCGCCTTCTCGCTCGTTTCTGCATCCTTAATGGCCGTTTCGGCGCGCTCCGCCAGTTCGTCCCGAAGCGCCTGCAACGCGATGATATCCTCTTGCAAGGCCGCCAGTTTCTGCAATTGCACTTCGATTGTCTGTTTATCGACGGAGATCGTTTTGTTGGCTTCCTCGAGATTCTTGTAGGTCTGTTCCAATTCACTGGTCAGCGAATGGCGCTCAGCCGCGATTGCATCGCGTTCCGCCTGTATCTCGGCGAGGTTCGCCTCCGCTGCTTCGAGGTTCGCCCGCACGCCGAGCAAAGCGCTAAGTTGTGTCGATAAATTGTCGCGCTCTGCCAAAGAGCTCTGCAGTTCCGCGGAAATCTGTGCGACGTTGTTGCGAAGATCGCGGCTTGCCCGTCGTTCAAGCGAAAGTAGTTCGGCAAGCTCGCTAATCTGCAGGTTGAGCTTATCGAGTGCGCGGTCGCGGCCGATAAGCGCGTCGTTGAGGTAGAATTGTGCCACCACGAAAATCATCAAGAGAAAGATGATGACCATAAGCAGCGTCGCCAGCGCATCGACGAAACCGGGCCAGATATTCATGACGCCCCGCGTGCGCCGGGCCTGGGCAAGCATCGACTAGCGTCCTGCTATCTGAAACACGATCATTTGGAACACCTGTTTCACCGCTACTGTTCTGGTTCCTTGGCCAGTGCTGCAATAGTTCGGGCCAGCAGCCTGATCTCGTTGCGAATTTCCTGGACGGTGTCTGTCCGCCCCACGCTCAAACCATCATGAATGCGGCTAAGATAGGTTTCGATATTGCGCAGATAGGCCTGGGTGGCTTCGTCCGATGCGGACCGCGTATCCGATTCGGCGAGCTTGGCGAGAATAGGCGGCAGCTCCGATTGGCTTTCTGCTAGTTTGAGCATCAAAGTCTGCTCGTTCGCCATTTGGGTCGACAGCGTACCGATCTTCTCGGTCAGGTCGAAAATATTGCGGCTATAGTCCGTTCGATTCTCTTCGCTCCGGGCAAGCGCTCGCTGCATACCTTCCAACCCATCTGCGGTTTGCTCGAGAAGGGCTTGAATATAAGCAGGAACCGACTGGTCGCCGCCTTCCACGCCAATGGCACCGCTGCTGAGCCGCGTTAGGCTCGAAAGCCATTCTTCAAGTTCGTTATAGAATCGGTTCTGCGCCTGTCCGGCCTGCAATTCCAGGAACCCAAGCACCAGCGAACCGGCCAGTCCGAAGAGAGAGGAACTGAAGGCCGTGCCCATGCCGGAGATTGGTGCCTGAAGACCACGTTTAAGGTCACTAAAAGCTGCGTTCAAATCGTTGCCGGCAATCTCCAAACCTCCGACCACACTGCCAACGGCCTGAACCGTTTCCAGCAACCCCCAAAATGTTCCTAGCAGGCCGAGGAAAACCAGAAGTCCTATCATATAACGGGAGATTTCTCGGCTTTCGTCCAGCCGCGCTGCAATCCCATCGAGCAGAGTCCGCATCGCAAGTGTCGACAGGCTGATACGATCGGAGCTTTCGCCCAGCATTGTCGCCATCGGCGACAGAAGCCGCGGGGTCGCTGCGCTTGTCACCACCATTGTTTCGCGGCGAAAGCTTTCGATCCACGCGATTTCACCGCGCAACATCGTCACGGTTCGGAATGCATGGATAATTCCGATCAACAGAACGCCAATAATGACGCCGTTCAAGAACGTGTTGGCGACGAACGCGCTACGCAGTGCCGGGAACAACAGTGCGATGGTAACTGCGACGACCCCGAGAAAGATTCCCATACGCGTGAGAAAACGCGAAGGCTGTGTCACGCGTTGAACCTCCATCACATCCTCCGTGAACCGGCAGTGACTGCGTTGACAGGAATTAAGGCCAACTCAGGCTGCAAAGAGCATCGTCACCGATGTCTTGAAAACGAAATAAACTTGTGCCGTGACGAAATTGAGGCGCCGTGCCGCTGGAGCATATAGCGCGGGTGCCGCTACTCCGGTTTGCAGCACAGCCGCGATCATGATTTCGGAATTATTACGTCAACGCGATCCGCTGCATTACCGTCATCCTGCTTGCCCAGCGCGCGGACGTCGATTCGTGTGCTGCGAACGCCTTTTTTCATTAGATAGGTGCGAACTGACAGGGCGCGGAAAAGTGACATTCGGCGCGCCTGGCTGGGTGAGTCGCTTTTTCCATTCGCAAATCCGTGCAGTTGCACACGAATGTCAGGGTTCGACTCCATCTGCGCCACAAGCTTATCGAGCGCGCCACCGGCGGTTGCCGGCAAGTCGGACGAGCCCGGATTAAAGCCGATCTGAATGGTACCGTCGGCGGCCGTATCCGTCGGCGGAACGCGGGAGGCAACTTGCGGCGGTTTCGAGACACGCGGCGCGGCTGGCGGTGGCGGCACACTGGATCTTGGGCGCGGTTTACTCACCGTGGCCTTTTTGGGTGCCGTCGGCGGAGGTGGCACGGCCCGGCTTAATTTCGTCGTAGCCGATGTTTTCGGCGCTGGTGGCGGAGCCGCTTTTTTGACCGCCGGAGGCGGCACAGCCTTCGCTACTCTTGGCGGACTGGCTTTAGGTAGCGCGGGGGCAGCCGGTATGACAGGCGGCTTTGGCGGAGGAGGGGCAACGCGCGCCGTTGCTTTTGGCACGGCAGGCTTCGGCCGTGGCGGCGCGACAACAGTCCGCTTCGGCACAGGAGGAGGCGTTGCCGGCTTTGATGCCGGACGCATCTTTTGCGGCGCAGGTTTTGCGACACTGGGTGAGGGGGGAACAACGGTCTTTCGCGGCTTGGGGATCGCAGCCACGGTTGGCCGCCTGACCGGCGTCACCGTCGGTTTGGGCGGCGGCGGCGCTTTCGCTCTTTGCACCGGCTTAGCGGTCCGGGATGTTAATCCCTGCGGCAAGGTAAGTTGTGACTTCGGCGGCTGCGCTGGCGGCGGTAGCAGTCCCCCTGTCACACTTGGCGTAGCCGTAGCGGCCGGTGCCGTCGGGCCAAGGCCGGAGCGCAGCATTCCCGGCAATGTCGGCTCAGGGCCAAGTTTTTCGAGCACACCCAAATCGACTATCACGCTCGGCCGACTGGAGCCTGGAGGGAAAACATACTGCTGTTGCGCGCTCGCAGGAATCACGGCAGCCAGCAACGTGCCTGCCGTCAGCCATATACGCCACGATAGAATACCTCGGAACCGTCCCAAATTCAGAACACGCTTTTCCAAAATGGAAGCCTATTCATTTTCTATTTTTTCGCATGATCCGCATCCTTAAATGCGACCCGACCATAACTCAGCGCTGATCTGCGCACAACTATTTGTCCCGGCTTTCGGCGTTACGAAGTAGTTTGCGCAACGGCTGATGCAGTTGATCGTTCCCGGCGCAAATTTCCGCCGCCCCAAGTTCATAGCGCCGACCAGCAATGTCCGTAACCTGGCCTCCAGCTTCGCGGACCAATAGAACGCCCGCCGCTACATCCCAGGGATTCAAGCCATTTTCCCAGAAGCCGTCATACCGGCCGGCAGCAACATAGGCCAAATCGAGAGCTGCGGAACCGAAACGACGAACGCCAGCACAGCCAGCCATGACATTGCCGAGCTGTTTGAGAAAACGCTGGTGCCCCGGTCCATCTTGAATGCCGAGAAAGGGTATACCTGTCGCGAAGATTGCATCCGCCATCTTGGTGCGCCCAGAGACGCGGAGCCGCCGGTCGTTGATATAAGCGCCCAAGCCGCGCTCGGCCCAAAACAGCTCGTCCTTCACGGGATCGTAGACGATCCCCGCAATGACCTGACCGTCACGTTCGAGTGCGATTGAAATGCAAAAGTGTGGCAGACCATGCAGGAAATTGGTGGTGCCGTCGAGCGGATCGACGATCCAGCGATGCCGGCTATCTTTCCCTTCAGTGATACCGGACTCCTCCATGAGAAGGCCGAAATCCGGGTGCGCTTGCATAAGCGATTCGCGAAGAATTTTCTCCGCGCGCGTGTCTGCGCTCGACACGAAATCGGCCGGCCCCTTTCGGCTGACTTGAAGCTGCTCGACTTCGCCAAAATCACGGATGAGGCGGCGGCCCGCCTTGTCGGCAGCCATCGCCATGACGTTGATGATCGCGGATCGCAACGCCATCGGCGCTTACCCCTTGCTGAAACCCCTAACGCAATGCGTAGGGTCTAATCTTTCGCCCGCGCAACATAGGTGCCGTCGGCGGTATTTACGACGACGCGGGTTCCCGACTCGATATGTGGCGGCACCAGAATCCGGACCCCGTTTTCCAACAGTGCGGGCTTATAGGACGACGAAGCCGTCTGTCCCTTAACCACCGGATCGGCTTCAGTGATCTCCATCGTCACCGATTCCGGCAATGTCACGCCGATCGGCGACCCCTCGAAAGACTCAATCATTACGACCATGCCATCCTGTAGGAATTGGGCGGCGTCCGGTCCGATGAAATCCACGTTGAGTGTCGTCTGATCGTAGGTTTCGTTGTCCATGAAAGTGTAGTCGTCACCATCTTTGAACAGGAACTGGCTTTCGCGCTGGTCCAGCCTTACCCGCTCCACGGTTTCTGAAGACCTAAATCGTTCGTTCAGCTTCGTACCGTCCCGGATGTCCTTGAGCTCCACTTGAAGGTAAGCGCCGCCTTTGCCGGGCTGCGTATGCTGAATCTTCGTCGCCCGCCAGAGACGGTTTTGGTGCTCGATCACATTGCCAGGCCGAACGGCGTTCCCGTTGATTTTCATGGCATCGATTTTCTGTAGTTGGATTGCGGCGGCGTTATAGCGGCTTCGCTATGCTCAAGCAATCTCCGCCATCGCCTTGTTGAATAAGCCTACAGCTTTTGCCGGGCCGTCGGGGTAATCCCAGACGCCTGCGACAACCGAGAGAAAGTCCGCCCCTGCGGATATCAGGGCTCGGCAGTTCTCAACGGTAATACCGCCGATCGCGACGCAAGGCGTCTGCATCATTTCCTGCCACCAGGACAGAATCGCCGGGTCGGCGTGATATTTAGGCTTCTTGGTTCCGGACGCAAAAAAAGCGCCGAAAGCGACGTAATCGGCGCCTTGTTTGGCGGCCCGCATCGCCAAATCTCTGGATTCGTGGCAGGTCACGCCGACAATCGCGTCATTCCCCAGAAGACGCCGGGCATCCTCATAGCTCGCGTCTTCCTGACCGACAT
This sequence comes from Alphaproteobacteria bacterium, assembly GCA_012103325.1. Taxonomy (GTDB): domain Bacteria; phylum Pseudomonadota; class Alphaproteobacteria; order UBA8366. The sequence continues at coordinate 657,502 of WLWY01000003.1, read as the reverse complement.
GGACGCCGTCGCAGCCGGTTTCGACCGCCAAATCGGGCCGGTCGTTCATGATGAACGCAACCTCCCGTTCTTGCGTTACTGGCCGCAGGATGTCGGCGATCCGGCGAATCTCATCGTCATCGATATCCTTGAGGCGCAGTTGGAGGCAGGCCACATCGCCCGCGTCGAGCGCCTCGGCCAATCTGTCCCGAAAAGCCGCCGGATCGAAACGCGGCGGCGTGATCAGGTACAGGCGACAAGAGTCCGCGCTCAAGCCTTGCCTTGATCGATCAGGTTTAGATTACTCAATGCTTTATTCGCTTCTTTCATTTCGTAAGGTACCAAACGGAGGTCGATTATTGAATTGAGCCGATAGCCTCCGTGAATTCGATCCAGAATTTCTGCGCGCGAAGGAAGTTAACGTATCGATTTTATTTGTCCGTGCTTCATTCTTAGTTTCTTGTTTTTTCACTCCGCACTGTAATTTTATCTTCACACTAGGAGTCTTAAGCTTGCATATCTTCACACTATCAATTTTAAACTTGAAGAAATACTTCCTTATACTTTCGATGGGGGAGATAGCATAACTGGACATTTGTTTTGCCATCGAACTCTCCTAGTCCTGATATTCTTAGTTCAAGCGTTAGTATTTCGTAGCTTCAATCATCATTTAGCGTTTTGGCCTGACTTGATATTGCTGGTCCAAACCACACTGAGTTCAAGCCTTGCCCTGATAGATTTGAGTGATAGTGCCCAGCAACTCAAGCGCTTCCGCCTTCGGCCGTTGGAACGAGTTGCGGCCAATAATCGAGCCCGATCCGCCGCCATCGCGAATTTCACGGATTTCGTTAAGCAGCCCTTCGGTGCCCTTCGCCGCACCGCCCGAGAACACGACGATCCGACGGCCATTGAAGGCCGATTGAACCACATGCGCGATCCGTTTGGTCAAGGTCGAGGTATCGATCCCTTCCGCTTCGTAGACCTTCTTCGCATCCGCTTGCTCGATGTGGTCTGTCGGAGGCTTAACTTTGATAACATGCGCGCCAAGCAGCGCCGCTAAATGGGCGGCATACGCGGTAACGTCGATCGCTGACTCGCCTTCTTTGGAGAGATTGCCGCCACGGGGATACGACCATAGTACGACCGCCAAACCAACTGATTTGGCCTCCGCTGCCAGTTCCTGGAACTCCTCCATCATCTCAAACTGATCGTCGGAGCCAGGGTAAATCGTGAAGCCGACAGCCGCGCATCCCAGGCGCAACGCATCTTCGACAGTACCGTACACCGTCTGGTCCTTCGAGGTCGCATGGCTATTCGAGCTATTGCATTTCAAGATGGTCGGAACCGCACCCGCAAAGGTATCCGCGCCCGCTTCAAGCGCGCCAAGCGGCGCCGCATAGGCGGAGAGGTTGGCATCAACCGCAAGCTGGTAATGGTAATGCGGGTCGTAACCCGGTGCGTTCTTGGCGAAGCTTCGCGCCGGTCCGTGCTCGAAGCCCTGATCGACGGGCAGGATAACAAGTTTCCCGGTGCCACCGAGCCGGCCATGCATCAGAATTCGGGCGAGGTTGGTCTTCGTGCCCGGGCAGTCGCTCTCATAGTTCGATAGGATCTTTTTGACGCGCTGCGTTATTCTCATTTTTGGCGGCTCCTTTTTTTTCGTGGTTTCGCAGTCAATACGCGACGAATACCGATAGTTCAATAAACGGCACGTTAATCTACACAAGTTTGACGGTTCGACTATAGCACCGGTGGTGTTACGATGGCTCGATGATGAAAAAAGAAAACCAGCCCGCCGAGGACGAATCCCTGATGCTCGACGAGTACGCTGCAGAGGAAACCGTCGAGGCCCATACGCCGTTCGTCAAGGTCGTCGGTTATGTCCTAATCGCCCAGGTACTGGGCTTGCTGAGTTGTATCGCCGTATATCAGCAATACGCCGATATCGAAGGCGTCCAGGGTGTGATGCTCGCGTCGGGGATGATCTTCGCCATTGGTGGGGCTACGACGATCGCGGCCTACGTGATCTTCCGCACCGTGATCGCCCTATCGAACGAATCCATCGAAATACGTCGGGCAGCAGGCGACGACGATAGCCGCTTGTCAGTGGCACGAGAAAAGAATGCCGACGCGATGAAGCGTGCGAAGAACGGCTTCAGACTGTTGAACTTTTCTGGCGTCTGCTTTGTCGCAAGTACCCTGATCGGGGTCAGCGGCCTATTTTCGCTTTAAGACTGGATACTCAGGACAGGCGTTGCAGGTGCGCCAAATTCGCTTCGCGGAGTTCAGGCTCCGTCAGACCGAGATCGTATGCGGGTGAAAGAAGCAACTCGGTGCCGGTTATCGAAATTTCGACGACACCACCAAATTTGCTCATATAGTCGGACCATTTCTCCGCGAAGGCCGCCTTCAATGTTTCGGACATTCCCGCGTTCCGCAAATACCGCGCCGTGCCCGAAACGCGCACAGCCTTGCGTGCCAGCACATCGATGAAGCATACCTCAGTGCTTGGCTTGTTGCCGATATTTGCGATCGTTCCAGGAGACCGGAGATTGCCAAAAGCGATTGTTCTATCGTCCAAAATCACGAAAGTCGCCTTTGGCGAGACCGATGGCGTGCCGTCTTCGTTGATCGTGGCGACCATTCCAGCACTGTGCTCGCTAATGAGCTTTTTCATCTCCTCAGTAAGCATCACACGTCCTCCACATAGTCTGTTGTTTCGATTAAGATTTACCCAACCCTACCTTAAGCCATGATTCACAGGCGGTCTCCCATTCATCGGGCTCCATCTCGCAGAGATCCAGCGTGTCGGGCCTTTCCCGCAACACGGCAGCTTTGCTGCGGCTGGCGATATCTTCGATTTCGGACTGATTTCGGCCGCAATAGCAGATGATCTTAAAGCCGTGGCGCAAGGCCGACATTGCGTGCCCCGGTGCATCGCCGCAGTCTAAAGCGGCCTCCACCCGCACTTTTGGGTAGGCAGCGTGGGCGAGAGACACAACAGCGTCGAACCACCCGGCCCCGACGCTGGACGCTGCGTTCGAAGCGCTCAGCAAGGTAACCGGGACATTAATTGCCTCAGCTGCCGCAAGCGCAGCCTCAGCCTCGGCGAGGCTTATAACGGTTATCGCTTTTCCGGCTGGTGTCAGCCGAGTTTCCCCATCGCAACGGCGGTGTCCGACATCCGGTTGGAGAAACCCCATTCGTTGTCGTACCAGGAGAGAATACGAACCAGTGTCTCATCAATAACCTGCGTCTGCGTCAGGTCGAACGTCGAGCTTGCCTGATTGTGATTGAAGTCGGATGAAACCAGAGGCTCATCGTTCGTCTCAAGCACGCCTTTGAGCGCGCCACCGGCAGCCTGGGTAATCGCGCCGTTGATTTCCGCCACATCGGTCGCGCGCGAGGCGTCGAATTTCAAATCGATCAGCGAAACATTCGGCGTCGGTACACGGATCGATGTGCCGTCTAGCTTGCCCGCAAGCTCGGGAAGGACCAGCCCGACGGCTTTCGCCGCACCGGTCGATGTCGGGATGAGAGATTGGGAGGCAGAACGGGCACGGCGAAGATCGGAATGCAGCGTATCGACTGTCGCTTGATCGCCCGTGAATGCATGCACGGTCGTCATGAACCCGCGTTCGATCCCAACCGCTTGGTGGAGGACATGCGCAACCGGGACGAGGCAATTCGTCGTACAGGACGCGTTCGAAACGACGGTATGTTCCGGAGTCAGTTGCTCGTGATTGACGCCATAAACTACCGTCAGATCGGCGCCAGTTGCAGGCGCGGAGACGAGAACACGTTTGGCGCCGGCCTCCAAATGCATCGCAGCCTGCTCGCGTTTCGTGAAAATACCCGTGCATTCAAAAGCGACATCAACGCCGAGTTCCTTCCAGGGCAGCTTGGTTGGGTCGCGCTCGGCGGTCACTTTGATCTTACCACGGCCAAGATCCATCCAGTCTTCGCCAGACGACACGTCGCCGGGGAACGTGCCGTGCACCGAATCGTACTTTACCAGATGCGCGTTAGTCGCGACGGGTCCCAGATCGTTGACGCCTACGAACTCGATGTCGTCGCGTTTCGACTCCATTGCCGCCCGCAGCACCAGCCGTCCGATCCGCCCGAACCCGTTGATTGCTACCCGAACTGCCATTGATTTCACTCCTAATTCGTAAATTGCGCCGCGCTAGACATGTTGCCGCGCGGCTTCCGCAACGGCTTCCGCCGTGATACCGAAATGCTTGTAAAGCGCATCGGCCGGCGCCGAAGCGCCGAATCCTGTCATGCCGACGAATAGGCCGTCAGGGCCGATATAGCGATCCCAGCCTTGAGAAACAGCAGCTTCCACGGCAATCCTAACCGTGTTTCTGCCAAGGACCGCCTCTTTGTAGTCGGGTTCCTGCGCTTCGAATAGCTCATGGCACGGCATGGACACCACAGCCGTCCCAATCCCATCGGCTTGCAACAAGTCTCGTGCCTCGAAGGCAACGCTCACTTCCGATCCGGTCGCAAGCAGTGTGACCTGCCGTTCGCCCTCAGCATCGGCGAGGACATAGGCGCCGCGCGCGCAAAGATTCCCGTCATCGGTCGATGTTCTTAGTGTCGGAAGTCCCTGACGAGTCAAGGCTAGGACAGAGGGCGTCGCTTCCGCTTTTAGCGCTAGCGCCCAACATTCCGCCGTTTCCACAGCGTCGGCCGGCCTGAATACGTTCAGATTCGGCATTGCGCGCAGACTCGCAATTTGCTCCACGGGTTGATGGGTCGGGCCGTCTTCGCCGAGGCCGATCGAGTCATGGGTCATGACATAGATAACGCGCTGTCCCATCAATGCGGAAAGCCGTATCGACGGCCGGCAATAATCCGTGAAAATTAGAAACGTCCCGCCATACGGGATCAGGCCACCGTGCAGCGCGATGCCGTTCATTGCTGCTGCCATGCCATGTTCGCGAACACCGTAATAGATGTACGAGCCTGAGAAGTCCTCAGCGCGAACCGGTTCCATGCCACGGGCTTTGGTAAGATTTGAGCCGGTCAGGTCTGCCGACCCGCCCGCCAGGTTCGGAATAATCGCCGCAAGCGCATCGAGAGATTTCTGCGAGGCTTGGCGGGTCGCCAATTTAGGTTGTTCGGCAATCAATGCTTGCTTGAAAACCTCGAAATCTCGTTCCCAATTTTCTGGCAACGCACCGGATTGCGTGCTTTCGAACGCCGCCTTCGCCTCCGGCGCGAGCGTATCGAGCCGCGCTGTCCAGGCGCTCCTTTCGCTCTCTCCACGTTGGCCGACAGCATTCCAAGCCGTCAAAATGTCATCGGGAACGACAAAGGGTTCATGTGGCCAACCAAGCTCATCGCGCGTTGCTTTGACTTCGTCTGCACCAAGCGGCGCGCCATGCGTGCCTTCTGTGCCCTGCTTGTTGGGAGAGCCATAGCCGATCACCGTTCGGCAGGCGATGAGGGAAGGGCGGTCGCTTTGCCGCGCCGCTGCGATTGCCTTAGCAATCGCCTCCGGGTCATGGCCATCGATACGGGACGCTTCCCAGCCGTATGACTTAAACCGTGCGATCTGATCGTCACGCACCGACAGATCGGTGGGACCATCGATCGAAATCGCGTTGTCGTCGAAGAGGACGATCAGCTTGCCGAGTCCGAGATGCCCCGCCAAGGAGGCTGCTTCATGGCTGATGCCCTCCATGAGGCATCCGTCGCCGGCAAACACATAGGTATGATGGTCGACAATTTCCGGACCGTGCCGCGCCGCAAGCATGCGTTCGGCGAGCGCCATACCAACGGCTGTCGCGATCCCCTGGCCCAGCGGGCCCGTCGTGGTCTCGATGCCTTGAGCGTGGCCGAATTCGGGATGACCGGCAGTCTTGCTGCCCAGCTGCCGGAAATTACGGATTTGTTCGATATTCATATCCGGGTAGCCGGTCAGGTACAGCAAAGAGTATAGCAGCATCGAGCCATGGCCATTGGAGAGCACAAAGCGGTCCCGGTCGGGCCATGCTGCATCGCTAGAGTCAAACTTGAGAAAATCCTTAAACAGCACGGTTGCGATATCAGCCATGCCCATGGGCATTCCGGGGTGCCCACTGTTGGCGGCTTGAACCGCGTCCATTGAAAGGGCGCGAATCGCATTGGCCATTTGATTGTGCGTGACGGCTGCTTCCGTCATTGAATCGGCGCGCATCATCTTAGGGGCCTTGGCAAGAGAAATAGGGCAATCGCGCATGCAAATTGCGATCAGCGGCAACATGCCGAGCGGCAGGGGACGCGTCAACGGTGTTTTAGCCGCCTCTGGCATTGGGTTCGTCGAATTTTCTCGCCTGGTTTAACGCCACATTCCATACGAGGGGCGCCAAGCGTCTGTTGACGATATTGTGAGGGCCGCTTATGGTCCATTTGGAAAGCTGTTGTAAGGCGTTAACCTAATAGCTCGACTGATTGAATTTGCACAAATAATTTGATGAACTCGCGAATAAAAGATGCGGAAAAACGACTTGAAACGGCGCTTGCTCGAGTCGACGCGGCGTTAGCCGCTGAAAACGCGCCCAAGCCATCCCTCGAGGGGGAGAATACCGCACTGCGGGAACGACAACGGGAAATTGCGGGCCGACTTGAAACGGCGCTTGCTCGAGTCGACGCGGCGTTAGCCGCTGAAAACGCGCCCAAGCCATCCCTCGAGGGGGAGAATACCGCACTGCGGGAACGACAACGGGAAATTGCGGGCCGACTTGATTCGGCGATTGCACGATTGGGGCGTGTTTTAAACAATTAGGTGACAGGCGAGATGCCACAATTTGAAGTAAACATAAACGGTAAAAACTACGCCATTGCTTGTGACGAAGGACAGGAAGAACACATCGAACGATTGGCGGGATATGTAAAAGTTCGTGTGGAGGAGCTTGTCGAATCGGTCGGCCAAATCGGCGATGCAAGGCTTCTTTTAATGGCCAGTCTTCTTGTTTCCGACGAACTCTCCGACGCATACGCTGAACTGGCTGCGGGTCAGTCCGATGAAAAAGGTGGAGATAGCGAATCCTCGGCGGAAAAGCTGGAGCGGTTAGCCCAGCAGGCAGAAACTATTGCCGCGCGGCTTGAAGCGTCTTAAGTGTGATAATTCTGAAGATCGCCGCATTCAATGTGGCGGGTGTTGGAATTTAAATCGCACGATATTCTCATAAGAGTGCGCTGATTCACGCGAAATTCAATGCTTTGAATTTCACGATCAGGGCACTAGGTATAACAGGGCGGTGCTGCTCGGTACGTTAGGTCACCCATACCCCAGGGGCGATAATGTTCTCTTAGGGAGCTGTCCCTGTCGGAGCCCTGGTTTCGGCATACGGTGCCCACCTGGTTTACCAGGTCCTTGAGGGTTTGACCCGACCGACGGCCGATTGGCACCGCCTACCGAACCGCACCAGGCTCCGCCAATGACATCCATTACAGCGCTGAAGAAGCGGCTGCGAGAAGAAGCCGCGAAGCAGCGCGACCGTGCCGCAGCCGACAATGACATCGGTGAGCGGCTAACTGAAGCTTTCAACACAGCGCTGAGTCCGGCAGCCAACATCGCGGTTTCCGGCTACTATCCTATTGGAAGCGAGGCAAATGTACTTCCGCTTCTAAATGACTTGTCGGCACGCGGACTGGCTGTGGCGTTGCCTATTGTTTCGGAACGCGGCAAGCCACTAACGTTTCGAAAATGGCAATGCGCAGACGCCATGGATCGAGGGTCATTTGGCATACCCGAGCCACAAGAAGCCGCTTCGATCGTCCGGCCGGATCTTGTCCTGGCACCACTGCTGGCCTTCGATCGCACGGGAAACCGCCTCGGCTATGGCGGCGGATATTATGACATGACCATTGCCGCGCTACGGGAAGATAAGCCCGTACTAGTTGTTGGCATTGCCTATGCGGCTCAACAAGTTCCGCAGGTTCCCCATGGCGATGATGACGTGCTTCTGGATTGGATCATTACGGAAAACGAGGCCTTTAGGCCGGAACGAGGCAATAAATGAGAATTCTGTTCTGCGGCGATGTTGTCGGCCGCTCCGGCCGCGAGGCGATATCCAAGCACGTACCGGACTTGCGCGAGCGGTTGAAGCTCGATTTCGTCATCGCAAACGGCGAAAACGCGGCACACGGTTTCGGTATGACCGAGAAGACGTGCGCGGAGCTGTTCGCCGCCGGCGTCGACGTTATCACGGGCGGAAATCATACCTGGGACAAGCCGGATATTATCCCGCAAATGAACAGCGATCCGCGGCTTTTGCGGCCCGCGAACTATCCGCCTTCGACGCCTGGTCGAGGCGCTGATATCTTCACCGACGGCACTGGGCGAAAGATTAAGGTTATCAACATAATGACCCGCCTTTTCATGGAACTGCTTGATGACCCATTTGCCGCGCTCGAACAGCAATTGCCACCGGCAAACCCAAAGATGGCGGGCCTGGAAGCGGTGATCGTCGACGTTCACGGGGAGGCCACAAGCGAGAAAATGGCGATCGGTCACGTTGCCGACGGCCGTGCGACGCTCGTCGTCGGGACCCACACCCATGTTCCCACGGCCGACGCGTTCATTCTCAATAATGGCACCGCATATCAGACGGATGCGGGAATGTGTGGTGATTACGATTCAGTTATCGGCATGCAGAAGGAAGCGTCGATTGGGAACTTCTTACGCCGGCAACCTCGCGAACGAATGAAACCTGCGGACGGCGAAGCGACGTTTTGTGGCGTTTTCGTCGAAAGCGACGCGGAGACAGGATTGGCCATTCGGGTTTCACCGGTACGCTGTGGCGGCCGGCTTGATACGCAACTTCCGCATCAAGCCTAACCCACCTCTAAAACGCGCTATTGTTCTACGTCATCCGTGGGCGGCGGCGAATGCTTTGCAACGGCCTGCGCCAGACCCGCGAGGATCTCTCTACCGATTTGTCCGCCATCGCCGCGAATATCGTTGCCGATCATGCCGCGCAACGCGTCGACATGCGCGTTCGAGACTTCGATGACGCTATCATCATAATCTTCAGTAGATTCGTAAGCGTCCGGCCTGACCGCTCTGCCGTGCAGAAGAAGTGAGGTTTAGTGTCCACTTGTTTAGGTGGACACTAACGGGGATCAGGATGTGGCGAAGCGGGGCAAGCGTCGGCGCTGGAGTGCAGACGAGAAGCGGATGATTTGCGCACAGACGCGGTTTGCGGGCGTTTCGGTTTCACAGGTTGCACGGCGCTACAATGTGAACGCCAATCAGGTTTTCAACTGGCTGAAAGATCCCCGGTTTGCGGGAAGTGACACGGTCGATGACGCCGCCTGTTTCCTGCCGGTTGAGATTGCGCGTCACGTCGAGCACGAAGCCGAGCGCCCTGTTGGTGACGAAGGCAAGATCGAGGTCACGCTTGCCGGAGGTCATCGCTTGAGCATTAGCGGCCCTTACGATCCCGAAGCGCTCGTACGTCTGCTCCGGTGCTTGTCGGGATGATCCCGGTTCCCACGAACACGAAGGTTTGGCTTGCGGCCGGCGTGACGGACATGCGTAAGGGGTTCAATGGGCTGTCAGCGCAAACAGAGAAGGTTCTAAAGGCGGCGCCGTATTGCGGTCATCTGTTCGTCTTCCGGGGTCGCCGTGGCGATCTGATCAAGGTGATCTGGTGGGACGGGCAAGGGGCATGTCTGTTCTCGAAGCGTCTGGAGAAGGGACGGTTTGTCTGGCCGTCTGCGAAAGCGGGCAAGGTTGCGCTGACCCCGGCTCAATTGGCGATGCTGCTGGAAGGGATTGATTGGCGCATACCACAACGAACGTGGCGTCCCCTGACGGCTGGGTAAAGTCGTTTCACAGCAAAGGGTTGTCAATTTCCGGGGATTCCCATGCGGGGTGGCGGCTGATAGATTGCCGGCATGCTCGACGACGCTGAGAACCTCCCGAATGAACCTGCCGCATTAAAAGGTCTGGTGGCATCGCTGGCGTCGGAAGTGAAGTCACAGGCGGTGTTGATCGAGAAGCTCCAACACCAATTGGCCGGGATGCGCCAGCATCGCTTCGGGTCGCGCTCGGAGGCTCTGGATCAACTGGCGTTGACGCTGGAAGACGAAGAGATTGCGGCGTCCGCGCAGGAGCCCGCGTCAGACGATGCAAATGCAGATCAATCTGCAGCGCCAAAAGACAAGCCCAAACGTAAACCGCTGCCCGGTCATCTCCCACGCAACGAGACAACACTGTCGCCGGGCGATGCCTGTGGGGAATGCGGCGGTGCGCTCAAAACGCTTGGCGACGATGTCACCGAGGAACTGGAATATGTCCCCGGACGTTTTGTCGTGAACCGGATTGTTCGCCCGCGCATGGCCTGCACCTGCTGTGAGACGTTCCATCAGGCAGCCCTGCCGTCGCGGCCGATTGAGCACGGGCGGCCCGGTCCTGGCCTACTGGCCCATGTGCTGGTCAACAAGTACGCCGATCATTCGCCTTTGTACCGGCAAAGTCAGATATTCCAGCGCGAGGGGATCGATCTGGACCGCTCCACCCTGGCCGATTGGGTTGGCAAATCCACGGCTCTGTTGGAACCTTTGGCGGACGCCGTCGCGCGCCATGTTTTAAAGGGACAGGCCCTCTTCGCCGATGATACGCCGGTAAAAATGCTGACCCCAGGCTCCGGTAAAACCAGGACCGCGCGGCTTTGGGCCTATGTCCGCGATGAACGACCCTGGGCCGGAGAGGCGCATCCTGCCGCATGGTATCAGTTCTCGTCCGACAGGAAGGGCGTTCGCCCGCGCGAACATCTAGCGGACTTCACGGGCTTCATGCATGCCGATGGCTATGCGGGGTTCAATGACCTGTACCGCACGGGCAAGGTGACGGAAGTGGCCTGCATGGCCCATATCCGACGCAAGTTCGTCGATATCCACAAAGCTCAGGGATCGGCGATTGCCGAGGAAGCCATAAAACGTATCGCCACACTCTATGGCGTCGAGAAGGAGGTTCGGGGCCAATCGCCGGATCAACGGGTGAAGATCAGGCAGCGCCAATCAAAACCAATCTTCGACGACCTGGAATCATGGCTGCATGCCCAATTGACCCGGATATCCGGCAAATCACCCTTAGCCGGTGCTATTCGCTACGCCCTGACCCGCATGAAGAAGCTGCGACCATATCTAGATCACGGCTTTCTTGAACTCGACAACAATACCGCAGAGCGATCCATGCGGCCCATCGCCCTGGGGCGGAAGAATTATCTCTTCATGGGGTCCGAGGCCGGCGGCAAATCAGCCGCCATCGCCTATACGCTGATCGAGACAGCAAAACTCAATGGCGTCGATCCGCAGGCCTGGCTAACCGACACGCTAGCCTGTATCGCCGACCATAAAATCAATCGGATCGACGAACTGCTCCCCTGGCGTTACGCTCAAACCTGAGCGTAACAGTCCAACGTCATCATAGGCAGGGCTGCTTTACCGGACGCTCACGAGCAATAAACGATTTATTATTATTGTTTTTGCCATAGTGGTCGTTATACCGGCAGTACAGTTTATGCCAGACAGATGGACGGCACGAATGAGTTCAATTGAGGGGGCTTCGGAGAACGATAGTTCGTTTCAAAATCGCCTCCGTGCGTAGGAGACAAGCTTTAACCTCGCACTTGATAGGCCATTCTATGGAGGAGGTTTTTCCTCAATTCAGGCCCCCAGAGTTTACCAAGTATATCGAGGGTCTGGTGATCCTACAATAGCCCGAGCTGCGCACAGTATATACTTCCAGGTATTGGGCGATTTGGGTTTTATCGGTCTCATTCTATTTTTGCTATTGCTGATGGTTGCTTGGCGAAATGCCCAAATTGTTATCCGTATAAGTAGGGAAGCACCTGAACTCGAGTGGGCTAAAAATCTGGCTGCCATGCTCCAAGTAAGTATGGTGGGCTACGGTATAGGTGGCATGGCATTGAGTGTCGCGTACTATGATATGGTTTTTACGCTTATTGCAATATTGGAACTGCTAAAAAGTATCGCGGTAAAAAGTTTGGAAAATAGAACTACAATTAATAGGTTTTAGCTGTTCAGCAATAAATGACACGTCTACACAAGATATTCATCCTCAATATCGAGAGCTACAGAATTTCCTAAATTTCGCTCGATTAAATATTTTAAATTCCTCATAAATGACAAATTCTCGCCTCACTAGTAATATTTTTCTGTTACCTATTTAATTACTATAATCGTACAATGCTTTTCGTTGAGTTTGAATTTGAAGTCTAACTGTTTCCTTCTTAAGTAGCATTCCAAAATCTGAAACTTCCTTTGTAAAAATTCTCTGTATAACCTTTTCGCCAAGTGCACCTCTAAAGTGTCCCGGTTCGACATGCCACTTCATCATCGTTTTCCTGTCGTGAGCGGCCGGAATTGGTTCATCATTAAATTGATGGAATCCACTAAAATTCCATAAGGAGATTTGATTCTGCAGCTTTCGCTCATTAATTCTCCGTGTTACGTAAGCTTGCCATTCGAAAAATGATTCTGATAGGCCTAAATCGTCAATGATAAGTAGATATTTTGAATGGTATGGTGGAATAACAAAATAAGCGTTGAGGCGATGTTGGGATATGAGGTCTAATAGTTTCTCAAAATAGTAGCCTGCTTCAGTGTTTTGGAAGTCGATATTTTTTAGTACATTCCGGGACCGCCCTTTCAAATTCGCGGTGATAATTGGTAGGTTGCGACGAAACCAATAAAACTGGCCTTTCGATAAAATTTTTGCTCTTTCTTCCCTTAATGGATTAAACCCCAGGTCGGTGATGTTCACGGAAAGGGGCAGATCTTGACTTGCTACTGTAATTACAGAATCTGTCACGGCATCTAAAGAAAAGAGGGAGCGTCCGTAATCCTTTATAAGTTCGATCGTACCCGAATCGTTCTTCGAACCGTCCTCATGAAGTGAGAGGCGCTTGTTCATTGCTCTATACCGCTTTTGATACCGGGCATCAGATTTCGGATTGGAAAATTGGAGAAACTCTTCAAATTCGAGCGTTATAAAAATATTCTTTAAATTTGTGCTGGACTGAGCATGCTGCGCATATCGAAAAATTTCGTAGATGGTGCCACCAGGCAGAGAGGCGTTCACAACGGGTCGAAAGGATTTCGGCCAGTACTTTGAACTCGGGTCGAAGCCACGCTGTGAGCGAGAGTTTCCCAGTATTATTGTGGTTGGATGCAACCTTCGGAAAATATGTGCTTTTACGGTTCTCTCTCTCCTTTCGTAAGTAGCCTTAATGGCGTTTATTCCGGCGATACGTTTCGAACCGAATATTAAGTAAGGATCCATGGAAAAGTTTATCAAAGCGAAAAATAAGAGAAAGAGAATGCTGCTGGCTATCCATATTTTTAGGTATCTAATTTGCATGGCAGTTTTAGAACTGGAAATAGAGAAATTCGGAAATTGAGGTTAAAGATAATATTCCGATAGCGGTTAAAAGTCCGATTAAAATTGACCAAGCACTTGATACCTTCCAGTAGTTTTTTTTCCAAAGTGAAGAAAATAGTACTTCGTCTATTTTTTGGCGCGGGCTATATCGGTCATCTGGCGCTGGGGGGCGGTATCGCATAATTTGTTGAGTATTAGGAAAGAATACGGCGATAAATAGCAAAGTTGAAATCCATGCCACATTCAACACGAATTTTGTACCACCGCCAAAGCCGAAATTGACACCTGCTAAATCATAAATGAAGTTTACTGTAACAACGTTGGTTTTAAAGGCTTCTGGCAGGACAATTCCATTAAGTCCAAACATTCCGGAAATGATTATCAGTGCCGCATCAAAGGTCTCCGCCCTGAAGAAAACCCATCCCACGACCACAGCAAAGAACGTAACGGTCCAAGATATAAGTCGTGTCAATGTTGATGATTTCTGATGTATTCCTAAATAGCGAAGCAAATTCCGCCAGCCATGGTTTATGATTAGATAGAGACCATGCAATAAGCCCCAGGCAACGAATGTCCAACCTGCGCCGTGCCATAGACCACCGAGGAGCATCGTTGTGATTAAGTTCGCATAACGCCGGCTGGAGCCGCCGCGATTACCACCGATCGGAATATAGAGGTAATCCCTAAGAAAACGCGACAACGTGATATGCCATCGTCGCCAAAACTCTATTATGCTTAAAGACCTATAGGGTGAATTGAAATTCAGCGGAAGACGAATACCGAATAGTAGCGCCGCGCCAATTGCCATATCAGAGTAACCAGAAAAATCGAAGTACAGCTGCAACGTATAAGACAGCGCGGCAAACCAACCATCGAAGAATGTGATTACTTCGCCTGCAAGAGCTGCATTGAACAGCGGAGTTGAATAGGCAGCGATACCATCAGCGAGGACAGATTTTTTTATCAAACCAATTGAAAATATTGCTATCCCCATCGTGATTGATGGTAGAAGTTTTGAGAATCGGGTGCTTTGAGAGAATTGTGGTAGCATCTCCCGATGATGAACGATAGGCCCCGCGATTAGTTGGGGGAAAAAAGTGACAAACAGACAGTAATGAGTGAAGCGATACTCTTTTGCGCTTCCGGTATAGACATCGCACAAGTAGGCAATTTGCTGGAACGTAAAAAAGGAAATCGCGAGAGGCAGGGCGATAGAGAACAGGGGAGCTTCTGTTCCAATTAATGTGTTCCAGTTTTCAACAAAAAAGTTGAAATACTTAAAATAACCTAATGCAGCCAAATTCAGTGTGATGCCAAGAGCGAGAAAGCTTTTTCGTATTGAAGCATTTTCTTTCTTTGATATCGCGAGCCCAAGAACGAAGTTAAGCAATATCGAAGCGATGATGAGTGCTACGTATCGGTAGTTCCACCAGCCATAGAAGAATATTGATGCAAGTACTAAAAATTTAATCGAAGCATCATTGGTACTAAGTTTCCGTAATGAATGGTAAACTAAGAAAGTTATTGGTAGGAAAAGTAAAATAAAAACGTAAGAATTAAACAGCATGGCAGTGTACCCGGCACTATTTTTATTTATTTTATGTTATGAAAAATATTCAATACTGTAAAAATAAAAAATTTAGTCATATTTTCTGTAAATTCTAAATTCATTATTGTGGATTTATATTTTATTTCTATCCATGAGAAATAGATTAGTATTTGAAGCAAAAATAGAGATTGGCTGACATACCTAGCTCTAGGACTATTGTATTTTAGGCGATTCTCTTAATTTTTCCTCTTTTTGTTTGTTGGCGGGGCTTCAAGGGGGGCTGCCACGAGGGGACATGGACCTACTTTCACCTGACCCTAATAGAATTAAGCAATTGATCGAACTATGGTAAGTGTCAGAGGGCCGGAGAAGACGCTCTCGATCAGTGGTTCAAAAATCTGCAGTGATCTCTGTGAACCCCGCATATTAACGCTGGCCATCGGTCGACCCAGCAGCATGTATGGTCGATATCGGCGATTGTTATTATGGATATGCGCGATTTGTCAACGATTTGATTTACATAGGACTTTACGATTGCTGGTGGCACAATTTTGTCTCGAAGGCCAACAAAATGGAACTGTGGAATTGCGGCGACTGCATTTGCTATATCCGCGGCGTTCAGCGAACCCTGTAATGCCGCATCATGGTTGACCTTTGTCCAAGCTGCGTGATCCAGATTTCCAGCTATTGTGACAATTAACCGAACATCCTGCCGTTTGGACGCGATAAGTATCGCGAGGCCGCCGCTTCCTGAGTAGCCGAATAGGGCAATATTTTTAGCACCTGTCACCCGTTTTCGTTGTTCAATGGCCTCATTGAGAGATTTAACAACTTCAGGAGCATAGCGGTGTGATGTCCAGTAAATGGGGTCGCAGGCGGCAAGTGCTTCACGGGAAAGGTACTGGCAGGGGCGGCCAAGATAGAGACGATTGGGCGTTGGGTCCTGAAGGGCCAGTCGCAGCATTAACGGTTCGTTCGGTGTTGGATCGCGCGGCGGCGTAATAGGCGTTATCCATGACGCACCGTCACCTTCGATATAAACGGCCAGCCTGTCGTTTTCGCTTATCGTCGAAGGAACATATCCAAGCACTGAAAATTGGTTGGTTTCGAACCTTTGCACAGCCCATCCGCTGGCTTCCATCAAGTCTTCGGCACGTTCCGCACCGCTTCGCAAATCGCGAAACGCACTGCAGCTACCAACAATGCACGCCATGACACAAAACAGTAGCAATTTGGCGAGGAGGCAGATTGGGGAGCCTACTAATCGCACACGTGCTATGGCGGACGAACAGATGGCCGCTGTGTCATTATCAATCGACAAAACTGAGGCCCTAATTCATACAGCGGCGTTATTTGTACCGATATTCTATACCGCTATTGGGCTTTATATTCCATGTGAAATGCTTGCCCATCCGACCGCATCGGTTTATTGCCTCGCTGGCATCAACGGCATTCTCGAAAACCAAGCGCCGTGGCCTATTACATGAACGAATCCGTTGCGAAGGAAGCTGTTATCTTGCCGGTCGAAATGGGCAAAAACGGAAAATTGCCGGAAGGGGACGGGCGGCAGGCTATATTGTTGACCGGTGCCAGCAGCCAAATTGGCCGGTGCGTGTTGCGTCGGCTCGATGTCGAGAGAAGGGCGGTTGTGGCGGTTGGGCGGCGACGGTTGGATGGGATGGCGCACAGTGGCGCGCAATTCATTGAGTGTGACTTGGCGCAGCAAAGCATTTCAATTCCCCACATCTTATCGTCTGTCGTTCACATCGCTGGAATTTGGCTTTTACCGCCGCACATTGAGGCGCTTTACGACAAGGGCGTCCGCCGAATTGTGTGCTTCAGTTCTACTTCGATATATGTGAAGCAGGAGTCCTCGAACTCGGGCGAGCGCGATCTGGTTCAGCGTATGCTCGCGGCTGAAGCGGATATTGCCCAACGATGCGATGCGCTTGGCATCGAATGGACTGTTTTGCGGCCAACATTGGTCTACGGCATGGGTATTGATCGGAACATTAGCCGCGCCGCGCGTTTCATTCGACGCTTTCGATGCTATCCGATTGCGTTTGGTGCGGAAGGGCTCAGACAGCCGGTGCATGCGGACGATCTTGCCGATGCAGCGTTGAGCGCCTTGTCAATGCCGTCCGCGGTGGGGCGGCGATATGACGTCGGGGGCGGCGAGACGCTACCTTATCGCGAGATGATTGGCCGCATATTCGACACGCTTGGGCTGCCGCGCCTTTTCCTACCGTTGCCTTTCCTTGAGCACGCGGCAGCGGCAGCGGGAATACTGTTAAATCGACCGGAAGTAACCGGCGAAATGGTTCGTCGGATGCGGCGAGACCTTGTTTGCGACAATCGCCCAGCGGCAAACGACCTCGGCTATGCGCCGCGGCGCTTTCTTGCCGGCGGTAAAACGGATCTGGGATTGGTCTCCACCAATGACGTTGACACCCGTCCCGTTGCATAAGACATTCGCGCGATGACGGATAAAGTAGCACTGATTACGGGCGTAACTGGGCAGGACGGCGCTAGTCTGACCGAATTGCTTCTTTCCAAAGGCTATACGGTCCACGGCATCAAACGCCGCTCGTCTTCGTTCAATACTGAGCGTATCGAGCACATGTACGAGGATCCACACGAAGCGGGGGTCCGGTTTTTCCTGCACTACGGTGACATGACGGATGCGACCAACCTGATCCGGATCGTGCAACAGGTCCAGCCTGACGAAATCTATAACCTCGCGGCCCAGAGCCATGTGCAGGTCAGCTTCGAAACGCCCGAATATACCGCCAATTCGGATGGACTTGGGCCGCTGCGTCTGCTTGAGGCAATTCGGATTCTGGACCTCGGAGACCGCGTGCGGTTCTATCAAGCGTCCACCTCGGAGCTTTTCGGCAACGCGCCGGCGCCGCAGAACGAGGCAACGCCTTTTCTGCCCCGCAGCCCGTATGGCGCGGCGAAGCTTTACGCCTATTGGATCACGGTGAACTATCGGGAAGCCTATGGGTTTCACGCCTCCAACGGAATCCTTTTCAATCATGAGGGGCCGGTGCGCGGGGAAACGTTCGTGACGCGCAAGATCACACGCGCGGTCGCGGCCATTGAGGCTGGCGTCCAGGATAAGCTTTATCTCGGCAACCTTGATGCCAGGCGCGACTGGGGCCATGCCCGCGACTACGTCGAAGGGATGTGGCGGATCGTCCAGCACGACACGCCGGATGACTTTGTCCTCGCGACGGGTGAATCGCACACTGTGCGCGAGTTCGTGGAGATCGCCTTCGAACAAATCGGTGTCGATATCAGCTGGCAGGGGAAAGGTGTCGACGAGACAGGGATCGACG
Source organism: Alphaproteobacteria bacterium (assembly GCA_012103325.1). GTDB lineage: Bacteria > Pseudomonadota > Alphaproteobacteria > UBA8366. The sequence goes on along the minus strand of WLWY01000003.1, from coordinate 639,228 downwards.
CCAAGACCGGGACCGTTCGTGTGCAGGTCGATCCGCGCTATTTCCGCCCAACGGAAGTCGACTGCCTGATCGGTGACCCTAGCAAGGCAGCGGACGTATTAGGTTGGCAGGCCACGACCGATTTCGAGACGCTGGTCCGGGAAATGGTCGCCGCGGACCGGGCAGCTTTCGCCGAAGGGCAGGCGCAGCGGAGGAATTCGGCGTGATCGATCCGAAGGCATATTTCGAGAAGGAACTTGCGGCGCACGCGGACGTGCTTAACGCGGTACGGACGACGTTGGCGGATCCGTTCGTGCGCATGCTGGACGTTTGGACGACCGCGATCGAGCACGGCAATAAAATCGTGTTCTTCGGCAATGGCGGTAGCGCCGGCGACGCGCAGCACCTCGCAACGGAGCTGGCAATCCGGTACATCAAGGACCGACCACCGATTGCAGCGATGGCTTTGACGACCGACAGTTCAGCTCTTACCGCGGCAGGCAACGACCTTGGTTTTGAGCAGCTGTTTGCGCGTCAAATAACGGCCCTCTGCAAGCCGGGAGACGTCGCTGTGGCGATTTCGACTTCGGGCCGTAGCTCCAACGTTATCGCGGGTCTGAAGGAAGCGAGGCGCATGGGGGTTATTGCGACGGCATTAGGGGGACGGGATGGCGGCGACATGGTGGCTCTTGCCGATCCGATTATCATCGTTCCCGATCAAGCGAGCGCACGCATCCAGGAGATGCACATTACGCTTGGACAGATGCTCTGCGGTGCGCTTGAGATCCGGTTAGGCTTGGTTACCGAGTAGGTTTCAGCTGTAGGGAGGCGTGTGCAGCCCTTTTGGGGATAACGTGAATATCTCGTAACCTTCAGCGGTCACACCGATCGTATGCTCGAACTGCGCCGATAGGGATCGGTCTTTGGTGACGGCCGTCCAGCCGTCCTGGAGAATTTTAACGTCGTATCGCCCCGCATTGATCATCGGTTCGATGGTGAAGAACATGCCTTCTCTCAACAAGACGCCACTGCCCGGTGTGCCATAATGCACGACGCTCGGCGGCGCATGGAAAATTCTGCCGATGCCGTGTCCGCAGAAGTCACGAACCACTGAAAACCGGTGCGATTCGGCAAAACTCTGGATTGCGTGCCCAATATCGCCGAGCGTGGCGCCAGGTTTGACGACCTCGATACCCCGCATCATCGACTGGTATGTAATATCGACCAGTTTCCGTGACTTCACCGCGATCTTGTCGCCGACAAAAAACATGCGACTGGTGTCGCCATGCCAGCCATCGACAATCACAGTGATGTCGATATTGATGATGTCGCCGTTCGACAGCTTTTTTGCATCGTTCGGAATGCCGTGACAGACAACGTGGTTGACGCTGGTGCAGATCGACTTTGGGAAGCCGCGATAGTTCAGCGGTGCGGGGATTGCATCGTGGTCGAGAATAAATTCATGACATAGCGTGTCGAGCGCACCGGTCGAGACACCCGGGGTGACATGGGGCGTAATGAAATCAAGGACTTCCGCGGCCAATCGTCCGGCCACGCGCATTGCTGCAAAATCTTCCGGCCCATGCAATGCGATACTTGCGCGATCCGGTTCGTAGGCGCGCAATGCCTGTAAGTCGTTCATTTGCATTCCCTTTATCGCGTCGCACGCCAGCGACGCTATCAATCCACTATCATCCGCAACGGAGCGTCGAGCTCTATTCCATCAAGCGACATCCGGCAAGTATAGCATATCGCTTCCACCCGGTTCGATCGGGACAGCGCAAAGGCCTCCGCATAATGCGGATCGATATCCGCCGCTATTCTGAAATGGTCGCAATCGTCTCTCTGGACAAGGTAAAACATGACAGCCCGGCATCCGGCGTTAACCATATCCGTCATTTCAACGAGATGCTTGGCACCGCGCTTTGTGACCGCGTCGGGAAACTCGGCGGCGCTCGGGTAGGTACCATTGGGGCGCCTCAGATTGACGTTCTTCACCTCGACATAACAGGGAGGGCGATCCTTGCTTTCGAGGAGAACGTCAATCCGGCTGTTGCGTCCGTACGGCACTTCGCGGCGTTGCGTCTCATAACCTTCGAGTTCAGCGATCTTGCCGTTTTCGATGGCCGCGGACACGATTCCGTTTGGGTGCGATGTACTGACCCCGACCAGATGTCCATCGACGCGGATCAGCTCCCATCGCCAGTCCAATTTCGCTTTCGGGTTCTGGTTTGGAGACAGCCAGACCTCCGAACCTGGGGTTTGCAGCCCGATCATCGATCCTGGATTGGCGCAATGCGCCGTTATCGTCTCACCGCTGTCCAATGTCACGTCGGCAAGGAACCGTTTATAACGTTGCACAAGCGTGCCGCGGACAAGGGGGCCGGAGAATTCCATGTGCGCAATCTATGGTCTCGTTTAGTTGGCGGCAACACACAGTTGGCGCTATTTTTGCATCGCCAGTTTGACGATGTTCCGAATCGCATTAATGTCGGAAAAACAAGGAGAAACCGATGGCGGACGACGACGCAGACGAAGGCGCGGAACCGGCAGAGGAACGTGAAGGCGCGATCAGCGATGTCGAGGTGGAGCTCTATGCAGTCCTCGGGCAGGCGACAATGCTGGTCAGCCAATTACTGAAAATCGGTCGAGGCGCGATTATCGAGCTCGATCAGCGGACCTCAGATCCCGTTGAATTACAAGTCAATCAGCAACTCATCGCCTATGGTGAAATAGTGACGGTTGACGACAAGCTCGGCGTTACGATTACGGACGTAATCAAGAAGTCGTTCGGCTGATCTCTTTGCGCCGCGCCGCGTGGCTGGACTATTATCGATGCCTTAACTGCCAGACCGGCAGCTTACTAGCAGGCGCATAGTCCAATGAGCGAAGAGAAAAAAGTTCGCGCAGCCCTGATCATCATCGGCAACGAGATTCTGTCGGGCCGTACCCAGGACGCGAATTTGCAACACCTTGCCAAGGAATTGAACGGGGTCGGGGTTATCCTGTCCGAGGCGCGGGTTATTCCAGATGTTGAGGCTATGATCGTGGCCGCCGTAAATGAGCTGCGCGCAGCCTATGACTATGTCTTTACGACAGGCGGCATTGGGCCCACTCACGATGACATAACCGCCGAATGCGTCGCCAAGGCGTTTGATCTGCCTTTGATCCGCAACCGGGAGGCACAGGCGCTGCTCGAAGCGCATTATGCGCGGACGGGACGCGAACTGAATGAATCGCGCTTGCGGATGGCGAACACACCGGAAGGCGCGGCGCTGGTGAAGAACCCGATATCGACCGCGCCGGGGTTCCGGGTTGAGAACGTTTATGTGATGGCGGGCGTGCCGATGGTCATGCAGGCGATGCTTGAAGGGCTCAAACCTGAACTGATTGGCGGCAAGACGACGCTGTCGCGCGCCGTTGCCAGTTACATCGGCGAAGGGAATATGGCAAAGGGGCTTGGCGAACTGCAGGAAAAATACGCAGCGCTGGATATCGGCAGCTATCCTTTCTACAAGGCCGGCAACCGGTTCGGCACGACGATCGTGCTGCGGCACACTGATGAGGCGCTGCTTGACGAGGCGGTGGAAGCGGTCGCGGAATTGATGCGATCGCTTGGCGGCGAGCCGGAATTCCAGGATATGTCGGATGCCTGAACGCCGAGTGTTGATCGTTTCCTTCGACGCCTTGCGTCCCGATATGGTGACGCCCGAACTGATGCCGAACCTGACGCGGTTCGCGGCGTCGGGTGTCCGTTTCGCCAACAACCGTTCGACCTATCCGACGGAAACACGGGTCAACCAGACCGCGCTTGTGACCGGCGCGTCGCCGTCCCGGCATGGCATCGTCGGCAATCAGTTCATGGATCTTGTCGCCTCGCCGGACGCGCTATTCAATACAGGCGACGAAACGGCGCTGTCGGCGGGGGACAAGCGGCTCAACGGCCGTCTGGTGGATACGCCGGTCTTGTCCGAAATTTTGGCGGAGGCGGGCCTTGATCTTGCGGTGGTCAGCGCCGGCACACCTGGTGGCTGCCGCATTCTGAACCACAAGGCAGAAGGGCAGGGCGCCTTTCGTCTGGCGCTGATGCGCCCGGATGCCTCGGTCCCGGCCGACCGTATTGCAGCGGCGATTGAGCGTGTCGGGCCGATCCCGAAACATCGCATCCCGTCGATCGAATGGCTGACCTATACTACGGACATCTATCTGAAATATATCGAGCCGGAACAAGCGCCCGCGGTAACGATCCTCTGGTATTGCGAACCGGACAACAGCTATCACTACAAAGGCATCGGTACCCCGGACAATCTGGCGGCAATCAGAGCGGTCGACGCCGAGTTCGGCCGTATCCTCGCCTGGCGCGAGGCGGAAGGCCTCAAAGAAACGCTGCAAATCGTAACTTTGTCCGATCATGGACAGATTACGGTAACGAGCGGCGCCCTGAACGTTGCGCAAAAGCTGACGGAGGCCGGTTTCTCGGTCGGCGATACGGTGGGCGGGGACCAGGATGCGGTTCTTTCGCTGGCCAGCGCCGGTGGTCTTTACGTCCGGAATTCCGACCCTGATTTGATCGCGCGCATGGTCGGCTGGCTACAGGCACAGCCTTGGTGCGGTCCTGTATTTACACGTGATGGAGGCGCGACGTTGTCGCACGATCAGATCGGTATCGCCCATCGCCGTGCGCCCGACATCGGTTTCGTCGTCACCAGCGACGATGCGGTGAACGAGCATGGTCTAGCGGGCTCGTCTTTGCAGAACAGTACCTATCCGGTCGGTGGTGGTCTGCACGGCGGCATGAACCCCAAGGAACTTCACAACTGGCTGGCGCTCGGCGGCAGCGCCTTCGCAGCAGGGCAGGTCGTCGAGCGGCCTTCCGGTATTATCGATATTCTGCCGACGGTTCTTCATCTTCTTGATATCCCGGCGCCGGAGTCGGTCGAGGGACGCGTGTTGCTTGAGGCCCTGGCCGAGAACGATACGCAGCCGCCGGAAGCGACAACGGAAACCTATTCGTCGGACCCGGCAGAAGGCTATCAGGCGCACGTTGCGGTAAGCCGTGTCGGGGCGACACGGTACCTTGACCGGGCATGGGTAACACGAGGCTGATGCGCGTCCTAGGTCATTTGACGTGATAGCAGGAACAGCAGGACGAGGACGGCCATAATCGCACAGACAATAGCGACCTGGCTGCCACCACGTCGGCGTCGGCTTACGAACAGCGCCAGAATCGCGCCGCCGATGGCAAAGTAAAAATAATAGGTCCAGTCTTGGTCCATTGCCGCTGCGTTAACGCCTTTGATTTGACTAGTCTATAGCATGGTGCTGACGGTTTTTACCTTACTGGAGGCCAAGCCTTTGGTGCATTTGAAGTTTAGGCGCAGGGTCCACCAAATCGTGCTTGGTTTGACTGCCGCGTACCTACTCGCCGCCTGTGAGCCTTTTACGGCACGCGTCGAAGGTGGATCCGAATCCAAGCCTCGTTGGGAAATTGGGGTTCAATTTTAACGCCTTTGCAGCCCTCGAGAGCGAAGAACATGGCTTGCACGCCATTAGGCGAACCATTACCGTCGCCAGCCAATCGCGGGCGTGGCGGAATTGGTAGACGCGACAGACTTAAAAGGCTGGTGGGTCTTCTAAACCGGTACGCGAACGATGATCACGGTTTGCAATCAAAAAATGCCCACTTGGCGGAATTGGCAGACGCAACGGGCTTAAAACCCGTAGGTCCGAAAGGACCGTCCCGGTTCGAGTCCGGGAGTGGGCACCACAATTCGGTTGCGCCGAAATTCCGCTTGTCGTCTGAAGGCGGTCGTCCTGACGAGCTAGTCGAAACTTCGCTTGTTCGCGATAATCTGAGGTTCGCTCGGCTTCTCGTTGTTACCGAATTGGGTTGTCGGTAATATCGACGAGGATCGCACGACCGGTTCTGAGCCATAAACAGACTTCGATGCCATCGGACGCGACAGCCGAATCTAGCCAATAGCAGAAATCGACCACTCCTCTTAGATGGTCGATATTGTGGGTCACTCCGGCAGTCCCGCCTCGCGTAAACGCGGCAACGATCTCACTGTTCAACCTGAATTATATTCAGTTGGAATGTAAGCGCGTACCATCATGCTTGGCCAATCAAGTACTTGGCTCAGTTTACACCGTCAACCAGCCGGTTGAATATGCTAATACGAATTCCATGGATAACCGCGAAATATGGCGATCAGCACAGCGCCTTGTCGACCTCTACGGCGACGACGCGGTGATACAAGCGGCCACACGTGCCGATGAATTGCTCGCGGGCGGAGTATTGGACGGCGCCGCGGTGCCGCAAAATGTAGACGGATGATGACTATCAAAACGATTTTGCCGCGCGGACGCATAACGTGTAATATTAAACTGGCCTTTCGGACATCCGGCGTTGCGGGGGACGACGCCTTCAAGAGGAGGAGTTGCCGATGCGTATACATGTCATTTCGCTCATTGCCGCAACGCTTGCGATTGCCGCTCTGCCGGCAGCCGCCCAGGCGGCACCGCAAATTCTCGGGCTGGCCGCGACCGCGGCGCCGCTGCCGCTGCAATGCGCCGACGGCGTCTGTTCGGTAGAGGTCTCGGGCATCTGCCTGCAGGAACACCGGCCTGCCCCCGATCCGGGCACCGCTTACCAGGCCGTATCCGCCGCGGATATCACGCTGGTGCCGCGGCAGGGCAAAGGTCAATCCGTTGCGGTCGCGAGCAAGGTTGAAATCGTCTCGCTGCGGACCTTCAGCGCGGTGTCGGTTCGCTTGCCCGAATCCCTTGTGCGGGAACTTGTCGGCGATCCGGCCGATGCATCGCTGTCGATCGGGCCGCTGGTTTCCGCATTACCGGTCTCGGTGCAAGACGATCCCGATCCGCTGAGCGACGCGGAAATTCAAGTCGTTACCGGGCCCTTGCGGGCCGTAGCGGCGCGGGCCGCCAACCGGGATTCGGTCAACAGGCTGGCCACGCAATCGCTGATCGGCATGGTCAACCGGCTGCCGGACGAAAAACCCGCAGGCGCGGCGCAGATTGCCGCCATGCGGGACCTGGCTGATACCGCGCTGCGCGGGTCACCGGCCGCGGCGCAGCTCGTCGGCCACGCATTGGATAGCTGCCGCATGAAACTGCGCTACCAGATATTTCCGCATCTGCGCGCCTGTCTTGGCAATCACCATGATCTTCTCAACGCCGTGACGACCCAGTCGGTATGGCGCGCGCTGCAGACAGGCAGCTAGGCGGAAGTATTTTAGGCGCGAATACTTCGTCGCTGACGATACCGTCTGCTCGCGATTCGCTTTACGGCACGATCACCGTCGAACCCGAGGCGCCGATGTGAAGATGGATCTCAACGAGGTTATGGACTGGCACAAGTCTAATCCGCCAGACCAATGGGAAATTATGCGCGCAAGGCTGATCGCAGAACGTACCGGGCTTCGAAAAGAGTGGATACTTGGGAAGGAATGATAGCTTCACGAAGGCATTGACGCACTTGTCGCAGTGACGTCGGTAGGCTGGCCTATGGGGTCGCTGGATAAGCAGTTGGGGAGCTTAACCATGGCCGCTGCCCGAAGGTCGGCTGTGGGTCATCTTCGACCAAAACGCGGTATCGTTCGCCTTGTCCGGTGTCAGAAAAAAGCCGGCGTGATTCTGCATAAAACAGACATCTGGGCAGGGTTATAAGCTCCCGTTTACGTACGGATCGGCGCGAGACTGTTTTGCGGAAGACGAAGCCGAAAACACCGGGCGGAATGATGAAACTTACACAGTATTCTTACACATTCTCGGTATTGGTTCTGAAAAAATACAAATTAACAATGTGTTACAATGAGACGAAAAACACTTAAAATCTGTTTTCCGTAAGGAAGTGTGGGTTCAAGTCCCGCCGCCCGCACCATCTAGGGGAACGAACGGCGACCCGTCTCTGGATATGGGATTCCTAACCGTGCGATGAGCCATCCCCTCGACCCTTTCTTCCGTCCAAAGAGTGTCGCCATGATCGGCGCTACGCAGGCGGCGCAGAAGATTGCCGGCCGGCGCTGGAAGACCCTGGTTGAGGGCGAATTTGACGGTCCTTTGTACCCGATCCATCCCAGCGCAGAAGCCGTGCGCGGTCATCCCGCGTATCGCACGTTGCGTGAAGTTCCTGGCCCGGTCGACCTCGCTGTGATCGTGGTCCCGTCGGAGGCAATGGCTAATGTTACGCGTGATTGCGTCGAGGTTGGCGTCGGCGCGATGGTCGTGATTTCCGGCGGCTTCGGGGAGACCGGCGAAGAAGGAAAGCTACGTGAAGCTCAACTTCTAGCGCAGATACAGGCAGAGGGTATCCGGATGATCGGCCCCAACTGCGCTGGTATTGCCAGCATGCCAGCAAACCTCAACATTACTGGGTTCGAGGTGCCGAAAGGACCGGTGGGCCTGATATCGCAGAGCGGCAATATCGCTCTCAATCTGTCTTTTTTGGCGAACCGGGCAGGTGGCGGCTTTAGCCGGCAGATAACCATTGGAAATTCCGCCGACCTCGGCGTCGTAGAGCTCACCGACTTCCTTCTGCATGACCCCGACACGGAGGTCGTGTTGATTTATCTGGAGGGGTGGCGGGACGGTGAAGGGCGCCGTTTGATCGACGTCGTTCAAACGGCCGGTGTCGGCAAGCCTGTCATTATCTTGAACCCTGGGAGTACGGAGACAGGGCGGCGTGCTGCGCTCTCGCATACCGGCGCGCTGGCCGCGCCACAGCGGATTGCCGCGGGCGCTTACCGGCAATCCGGGATCCTGCAGGTGCACGACATCGAAGAGGCCTGGGTGTTAGCAGTAGGCTTAAGTGCGCTGCCGGCGATGGCATCGCCGAACGTTTGTATTTTGTCGGATGGTGGTGGTCATGCCACGTTGGTTTGCGATGCGATCGATCGGGCTGGTTTACAGGTTCCACAATTCAGCGAGGCAACGCGGCAACGTCTTGCGGAACTCCTGCCGTCCCGATGCGCAATCGATAATCCCGTCGATTTCGCCGGCGTCGCCGAGGCGGAACCCGATGCGATACCGCCAGTTCTCGATGCCTGCCTCGCGGATGCCGAAATCAGCGGCGCAGTTCTTGTGGGGCATTTCGGCGGCTACCATCGGATTGGCGGCGAGGCGGTAGGGCCACATGAGAACGATACTGCCAGCGCTCTGAGCGAGATCGTCCAACGTCGCGCAAAGCCACTTCTGGTTCATTCGGTGCATGGTAACGACGATTTGCCGACGCTAAATATACTGCGTAGTGCGGGAGTCCCTGTCACCGCTTCCATCTCGACACTTGCTGCGGTGGCTGGACGACTGTGGCAGGCGGGTTCGGCGAGGGGGAGGACATTTCCCAAGTCGGATAAGCCCAACTTGACGCAACAGGTATACGAGCGTGCGGCAATCCTCGAACGGGCGGCGCCTGGACCGCCCAAATGGTTGATGGAGCCGGAGGCGCGGGCATGGCTACGACTTAGCGACATTGCCGTTCCTGATTACCGCACTGCGGAAACGGCTGATGAATGCGCCGCCGCGATTGAGGCATTTGGCGTAGCCGTGGCAATGAAGCGCATTGCGCCCAATGCCGTTCACAAGAGCGAAGCCGGTGGCGTCAGGCTTAACGTGACGGGGGTGGATGAGGCGCGAGCGATATTCGGAAACATGATGGCAGGTGACGTCGGTTCCACCCGGATACTTCTGACGCCCATGATTACGGATGGGATCGAGATTGTAATCGGCAGCGCGCGCGACCGGCAGTTCGGACCCTTCGTGATGTTTGGATTGGGCGGTGTTCAAATCGAGGCGCTCGACGATGTCGCCTTCAGACCGGCACCGATTTCGCACGGTGATGCGCGTGAAATGTTCGCTGAGCTGCGTGCGCGTAAACTCCTCGAATGCAGTAATGGCGAACTGTTGCCTGGTCTGAATGCGGCGATCGATTTGCTTGTCCAGGTTTCAAGGTTGATGGCCGTTCGGCCGGAGATTGGCGAAATCGATCTGAATCCGGTCATTATTCATGAGACCGGGGTCGACATTGCCGATGCCCGGATCGTTCTCACCTAGTGGAGGCAGTGATGGAACCTTATCTAAGGACCCACAAGGATGGGCATATATTGCGTGTCACCTTAAATCGTCCAGAGCGGCGGAATGCATTGTCGACGCCGATCTGCGAAGGTCTCTTGGCTCTCCCGGCGCAAGTCGGGGCCGACATGGAAATCCGCTGTGTCGTCATCACGGGAGCCGGCGAAGGCTTCTGCGCGGGAGCGGACCTCAAAGAGCGTCGCGAACTCGGCGAGGAAGAGCGCTGGCGTTATGTCGAACTCGTCGACAGGGCGCTGATGGAGATAGAGGCGATCCCGGTTCCGACAATTGCCGCCGTGAACGGCCATGCGCTTGGTGGGGGGACAGAACTGGCACTGGGCTGCGATATCCGCCTCTCGGTCGAGAACGCGGATTTTGGGCTGCCGGAAACTGGGATCGGTATCATTCCTACGGGCAGTATCGTGCGGCTTCTCCGAGACGGGCATGAGGGTGTCAACGCTGCTTTGACCTATACGGCAGCGCGGTTCAGTGCGCGCCGCATGGCCGAAATGGGGTTCCTCTATGAAGTGGTGGCAACGCGCGCGGCTTTGGAAGAAACCGCCAATGCGCTTGCAAATCAAATTGCGAAAAATGCGCCGTTGGCGCTGCGCGCCGCAAAGGCAGTGCGGCGCGAGTTAGCATTGGATCGAACGTCGGAGGAAATGCGCCGCGCCGAAGCTATCCGACGTGCCCTGGATGGCACAGAGGATTGCCTTGAAGGGTTGGCCGCCTTCGCGGAAAAACGCGATCCGGTTTTCAAGGGCCGGTAGCAGTGCGCGTGTGGTGTGTGACAACGCCATGGCAGGCCGATATAAGGTCCGGCTCGAATTAATTGGGCACGGTGCATAGGGGGTGTGAAATGAGAGGTGCGGATCTTGTCGCCAAGACGCTAGCTGAAGCGGGCGTTCGGACTATTTTTACACTATCCGGCAATCAGATCATGCCGATCTTCGATGCCTGCATCGATGTCGATATCCGGTTGATCCACACGCGGCACGAAGCCGCTGCAGTCTATATGGCCGATGCCTGGGCTCAAATTACAGGCGAGGTCGGGGTGGCGATGATCACGGCGGCGCCAGGGTTTGCAAATGGCCTGTCGCCTTTGTTCTCCGCGCGGGCAGCCGAAAGTCCCATGGTTCTTCTTAGTGGTGACTCGTCTGTCGGCCAAGACGGCTTAGGCGCCTTTCAGGAACTGGTGCAAGCCGACATCGCAGCGCCTTTGACGAAGGCGGCATTCCGGGCCGGTTCCGCCGAAGGATTGGGGCACGATATCGCAAAGGCGATCCGTATTGCGCGGTCGGGGCGGCCGGGACCGGTCCATCTGGCATTGCCTTTCGATCTTTTGAATGCGGATGTAACGAATACAGGTTTGCCGACAACCGATGCGTTCGAAGCCGATGTCTCGTCAGCAAGCCCGGCAGCCCTTCAATCGATTACGGAAGCGCTGGCAAAATCTGCGCGACCGGTAATCGTCACGGGTCCTGCGATGAACCGATCGCGCGCCGGGGGCGTACTCGACGCGCTCGCCGATGCTGTGGATGCGCCGGTGATCGCGATGGAAAGTCCTCGCGGTCTAAAGGATCCGTCGCTTGGTGCCTTCGGAGAGGTGCTGGCGCGCGCGGATTTAGTGATCAGCCTTGGCAAATCAATCGACTTTACGCTGGGCTTTGGTCAGCCGCCCGCGCTTGATTCCGGATGTCGGATTTGTGCCGTCGATCCGGAAGCGGACGCGCTGGAGCGGGCGCGCCGCAGCTTGGGCGATCGCTTGCTGTTGGCCCATCGCGCTGATGCCGATCAAACCGCAAAAGCTTTGACGAGCGTGAGTAAAGATGTATCCGACAGCCGAGCCGCGTGGCGGGAAGAGGTTGCGAGCGCAATTGCCTATCGACAGACCGGTGCCTCCGCTTCAGGCGAAAAAATCCCATCCTGGGCATTATGCGAAGCGGTTCAGCGCGCGCTTGACGGTGCGGACGACCCGATCTTGGTGGCCGATGGCGGTGAGTTCGGGCAATGGGCGCAAGCTTTCGCGTCTGCACCAACGCGGGTCATCAATGGTCCCTCGGGTGCGATTGGTGGTGGGCTCTGTTATGCGATTGCCGCTAAACTTGCCCGTCCCGATGCGACGGTCATCGCGATGATGGGAGATGGCACGGTGGGTTTTCATTTTAGCGAATTCGATACCGCTGTTCGCGCCGGAGCTGGCATCGTCGCTGTTGTCGGTAACGATGCGCGATGGAATGCGGAACACCTCATTCAAATGCGGGACTATGGTGAACAGCGGCTAATTGGCTGTGAGCTAAATCCGACACGCTACGATCTTGCGGCGGCAGGCCTTGGATGCCACGGCGAGTACGTTGCGGCTGCGGCCGATCTCAGTGCGGCGTTTGACCGTGCGATTGCGAGCGGCCAACCGACTTGTATGAATGTCGATATTGAGGGTTTTGGTGCGCCGAATTTCGTTCGCGATTAGCGGTTTGGCCGATGGACGCTTCAAACATTCGGCAATGTTATCGTCGCGCGCAGCCCGCCCTCGGCGCGATTTTCCAGCATTATGTCGCCGCCATGGCTGCGCACGATGGAGCGGACGATCGAAAGTCCAAGCCCGATACCGCCGCTCTCCTTGTTGCGCGACACTTCAAGGCGCATGAATGGTTCGAAGACTCGGCCTAATTCGGGTTCCGGTATCCCGGAGCCGTCATCGTCGACGGTAATTCGATAACCGGTGTCGTCGTGCTCGATTGCGACTCTCGCGTTGCCGCCGTAACGGGCGGCGTTCTCGACTACGTTGCGTAGCGCGCGTTTCAGTCCGACGGGACGGCACGGGTACGGCAGACTTTCTCCGGCTTCGAAGATCACATCGTTGCCCAAATCGGCGAGGTCGTGGCAGACGCTTTCGGCAAGCGCGGTGAGATCGACTATCCGTGTATCTTCCTGCGCGGCCTCTTCGCGTACGAAGGCGAGCGTCGCCTCGATCATTGCGTTCATCTCGTCGATCGTCGCGAGGATCCTGTCCTTGGTATCGGAGTCGTCGATGAACTCTGCGCGCAGCCGCAGGGTCGTCAGTGGTGTTCGCAAATCATGCGAGATTACCGCGAGCATCTGTGTTCGATCCTGGACATAACGTTGTAGCCTTTCCCGCATGAGGTCGAATGCACGGGTCGTGCGGCGAACGTCGCTCGGTCCCTCTTCGCGGAGTGGTTCGACGGAGTCGCCGCGGCCGAGGCGATCCGCTGCCGCAGCGAGTCGGTTCATCGGTCCCGTAAGCCGACGCACCATGAGGATGACGATAATGACAAGGGCAACCGCCATTGCTGCCATTGCCGCGAATGATGGTACCGCCCATGTCAGCGGTGGCGTAAGAAGCGCGGTTTTGGCGTTCAACCATTGCCGGTTCGGTAAACCGACCGACACGGCCAGGCCAAGACGATGCCGAAATCGAGGGCCTTCAGCGGGCGGAGCCCAGCGGCCTGGCCGGTCGTGTTGCGGCCGGTGCGATCGCGCATCGTGTTCGTGCCACTGGCGCGGACGCCATCGTCTCGGCCGATCATCGAAAAAGTCGTCGTCATCGTCGATAATTTCTACGATGACGGCAGTCGCTGTGCTCGGCAATTCCGCGAGTAGCCGCTCCGCAAGTAGATTTTCCCTTTCGCCGTCGTCGTCAGCGTGTGCCGCAGCTTCGCTCGAAATCCAGAATCTGAGGTGTCTCGTACTTGCGGTGTCGAGTATTTGTCCATGCAGCCGTGGCGGCGTCTCCGCGAGAAGACGAACGATTGAAACCGTGCGGGCGAACACCTGCCCACGTGCAGCGGCGCGTACCGCCAATCGGCGCTCGTCGAAGAAGAACCAGAAGCTCAACGCCTGTGATGAGACCAGTGCCAGAAGCAGTAGGACGATCATTTGCCCGGCGAGGGTCTGTGGCAAAAACCGTTTCACAACGTTGTGACATCGGCGGCGAATAGATAGCCACCACCCCACACGGTTTTTATGACGGTCGGATTCTTCGGATCCGGCTCTACTTTCTTGCGCAGCCGGCTGACCTGGTTGTCGATACTACGGTCAAAAACGTTTGCCGCTTTTCCGCGGGTGAGGTCGAGCAGCCTATCTCGGCTAAGTACGATCTTCGGATGCTCTACGAAGGCCAAAAGCAGGTGGAATTCCGCGGTACTCAGCGGAATGGCTATGTTGTCATTCCCGATGATTTCCCGTTGCGCGGTATCGAGACGCCATTCGCCGAACGCATAGCGGTCCGCTGTGGCCTCTACTCGTTGTTTTGGAAGACTGTTCGCGCGGCGTAGAACAGCCCGGATTCGTGCAAGAAGCTCCCGCGGATTAAAAGGCTTGGTGAGGTAGTCGTCCGCACCAATTTCGAGCCCGACGACCCGGTCCGTTTCTTCCGCCATTGCGGTCAGGAGTATAACAGGAATATTGGTCGTTTCGCGCAAGTGCCGACATAAAGACAGGCCGTCTTCGCCGGGCATCATGACGTCGAGTACAATGAGATCTATCGCGCTTGTCCGCAGCGTTTCACGCAGCGCCCGGCCGCCGTCCGCTACGGTGACTCGTATTTCGTGCTTCGCAAGGTATTTGGCGAGCAAGTCGCGGATTTCAGCGTGATCGTCGACGATCAGGATATGCGGCGTCGATGTCATGGCGCTCGTTCTTGGCAATTTACGGCGGCAGTGTAGGCCACTCATGCTGCGTCGCAGCGGATAAAATTGTATCAAACTGTGTCCGTCGCGCGTGCTGCGACGGATCGTTACTCTTTGTCGGAGTTTTGACGAACCTTCGGGCTGTCCACCTGTTTCAATGGCCTTCTGTCAAATCTGCGTTATCAATGGAGGTTCAATATGAGGACGTTAACCAAAACTCTGATTGCTGTTGGAGTCGTTGCCGGTATTGGGGGTCTCGCCTTGATCCCGCCTGGCTTCGCGAATGGCGGTAAACGGTACTTTGGGTCGCATCACGGTGGAGGCCATCATGACGGCATGTCCGGGCGCGGCATGCGGCTGTTCGAACGGTTCGATGCGAACAAGGACGGTGCGGTCAACCAGGCTGAAATCGATAAGACGAGGGCCGATCTAATCGTTCGTTTCGACGCCGATCAGGACGGCAAGCTATCTTTGAAAGAATTTGAAGGATTGTGGCTCGACTTTACACGGGACCGCATGGTCGACCGTTTCCAGCATCTAGACCGTAATGGGGATGCGATCGTGACATCGGAGGAATTTTCCTATCCGATGCAAAATATCATTTCCCGGCTCGACCGCGACGATGATGGTCAGTTGACGGCCAAGGAGATGATGCGCCAGCGCGGTGGCGGGCATGACGGCGGCCGCAAAATGCGCCGCGATCATGACGACGACCATAGGCGTTAACGACAAGCAATACGCGGCGCTGCCCCAAGCAATCGCACGCTTTGGGGTAGCGCTTGCAACTCTAGATGTTGGAGAATTACTAATATTTTCGCGAACGAATAGATTGCTATTCTAGCCGGTGTACGTCTGCAATCTTGACGCGCTTGCTTAAATTGACGTGTCTGTGTAGAAGCGCCTGTTGAAATTTAGATGCAGCGAATATTTGCTGTAAACAAATGTAGGGTGCAGCGTTCGGTGCCGATTGACATCGTGCGACTGTAACTCTAGCGTCCGTGTAAATATCCGCCAATCAAGAAGCGGATGTGAGGTATAGGGAGGTGCGGTGACTGAACTGCTTAAGATTCAGGGCCTGAAGACGCAATTCTTCACGTCCGCGGGTACGGTGAAGGCCGTCGATGGCGTCACCTACGACGTAGAAGAAGGCGAGACCGTTGCGGTCGTTGGAGAGTCGGGTTGCGGGAAATCCGTTACCGCCCTTTCGATCATGCGGTTGGTCGCGGAACCTGCCGGTCGCGTCGTCGACGGAAATATCATGTTTCAGGGTACCGACCTGTTGCAGCTCCCTGAAGAGGAGATGCGCAAGGTCCGTGGCAACAATATTGCCATGGTTTTCCAGGAACCGATGACTTCGTTGAACCCGGTGCTCAGTATCGGGTTGCAGCTGACCGAGACGGTACAGCAACATCTTGGTGTCGATGATGCGACGGCGCGTGCGCGTGCTGTTGAATTGCTCGGCCTTGTAGGAATGTCCGATGCGGAAAGGCGCCTTGATCAGTATCCGCACCATTTGAGTGGTGGCATGCGTCAGCGCGTCATGATCGCTATGGCGCTAAGCTGCGAGCCAAAGCTGATTATCGCTGATGAGCCGACTACGGCGCTGGATGTCACAATTCAGGCGCAAATTCTTGAACTGATGAAGAATCTCACCCGCGATCTTGGCGTGGCGATGATCATCATTACGCACAATTTGGGTGTCGTTGCCCGGTATGCTGACCGCGTCAATGTGATGTATGCAGGCAAAATCATCGAGAGCGGTACTGCCGAGGATATTTATCATAATCCTAAGCATCCCTACACACTGGCATTGCTGAAGTCGGTGCCACGGCTCGATCAGCCGCGTGGCGCCAAGCTGGATCCTGTTGATGGGCAACCACCGGATCTTGCGAGGCTCGACGAGGGGTGTTCCTTCCGCCCGCGCTGCCGATATGCTGATGCCAAATGTGGGATGTCCTTTCCGCCGACGGAACACGTCGATGGCATTCACTATTCCGCTTGCTTTAAAAAAGATGAGTTAGACAGCCCAATGAAGGAGGCGTCATGAGCGCGGTGGCGGGTTCAACAGCAGCGCCGGGAGCTGCTGGTCAGATGGATTTCCTTCAAGTCAGTAATCTAAAAATGTACTTCCCGGTGACGGAAGGCATCCTCATTCAGCGTAAGGTCGCGGAGGTAAAGGCGGTCGACGATATTTCCTTTGCGATGCACAAGGGGGAGACGTTGGGTCTTGTTGGCGAGTCGGGTTGCGGCAAAACGACGACGGGCCGCTGTATCTTACAGCTGGAGAAAGTAACGTCCGGACAAATTCTTTACGATGGCAAAGATGTATCTAAGCTGAACAAGGCTGACCTAAGTCAATATCGCCAAAAAGTGCAGGTAATTTTTCAGGATCCGTTCAGTTCGTTGAACCCGCGTATGAAGATTGGCGAGATTTTAGCCGAACCAATGCGTGTGCACGGGATTATCCCTGACGCCCGTAAGCGCGATGAACGTGTCATGGAACTGCTCAATATTTGTGGGTTGAGTACGCGGTTTGCAGATCGGTACCCGCATGAAATGAGCGGTGGCCAGCGGCAACGCGTTGGTATTGCGCGGGCGCTTTCGGTGAATCCAGAATTCATTGTCTGTGATGAAGCCGTTTCGGCGCTTGATGTGTCGATTCAAGCGCAGGTTATTAATTTGCTCGAAGATTTGCGCGATGAGTTTGGGCTCACTTATCTCTTCATCTCGCACGATCTCAGTGTCGTCCGGCATATCTGCCACCGCGTTGCGGTCATGTATCTTGGTAATATGGTCGAGTTGGCGAGTTGCGATGAACTCTTCGACAATCCCATCCACCCTTATACCAGGGCGCTCCTCGATGCTGTCCCAATCCCGGATCCGACGGTCGAAGCGGCGCGCCAACACAAAATTGTTACCGGCGAAATTCCGAGTCCGATGAATCCGCCGCCCGGCTGCGTATTTCATCCGCGGTGCGAATTGGCCGTCGATAGCTGTAAACAGGCGGCTCCAGAGTTTCGGGAAATTAAGCCGGGCCATTGGGTTGCCTGTACGGAGGTTTGACTACATTCGGTAATCAGGGCAACATGAAAGTCGCCGCTGGGAGGCGAAAGAGGTGCGCTTACTGAGATAGGTTCAGCAATAGCATCCGACGAAAGACTGGTCATTGAGTAGGCGCTCAGCCCACTCAACAACAGGGAAGGAGAAGCGAACATGAAACCAAGTACTAAATTAGCGATCGCGTTAGGGGCAGGCGCAGCCTTTGCTCTCGGTGCGGTGGCGACGGCTTCGGCAGCGCCGAAGCGGGGCGGTATGTTGAACATCGTGGTCGGCAGTAAGATCCCGTCTTATGACGGACACCGTGAGACGACGTTCGGCATGATCCATCCGATCCGGCCGTTCTATAGCCTGCTGATCCGGGTGAATCCGGATAATCCGCAGTCTACAAGCGATTTCACGTGCGATTTGTGCGAAAGCTTTACGAAGTCTTCGGATGGTAAAACCTATACCTTCAAGATCCGCGAAAATGTAAAATTTCACGACGGTACGCCGCTGACATCGCAAGATATCAAAGCGACGATGCACAAGCTGATTTTCCCACCGAAGGGTATCGCCAGTTCGCGAAAAGCGTTCTACGGCATGGTGGAATCGGTTGAAGCGACGGGTAAATACGAAGTCACCTTCAAGCTTAAGTACGCCACAGGTGGGTTCATCCCTGCACTCGCGACTCCGTTCAACTTCGTTTATTCGAAGAAGGACCTCGATACGCACGGTTACAAGTGGCACATGAAGAACATCAACGGCACGGGCGCCTTTACGTTCGTTCAGCATCAGCCAGGTGCGTTCGTTGAAGGCAAGCGTTATGCCAACTATCACCTCAAGGGCGAAGACGGCAAAAACAAGCCTTACCTTGACGGCTACAAGGCCATTTCGGCACCGAAGATGGCGATCCGCCTACAGGCGATTCGTGGTGACCGGGCGCAGATCGAATTCCGTGCTTTCCCGCCGAAAGCCCGCGATGATCTGAAGAAAGCTTTGGGCGACAAGATCACGGTCCAGGAAAGTGATTGGAACTGCGTCATGGGCTTCAGCAGCAATCAGAAGCTGAAGAAGTTCCAGGACGTTCGGACCCGTCAGGCTCTGTCTATGGGCTTGGACCGTTGGGGTGGTTCGAAATACCTCTCCAAGATCGCGATCGTGAAGACGGTTGGTGGTACGGTGTTCCCGAACCATAAACTTGCGGCCAAAAAAGAAGAGCTCATGCAGCTCAGGGGCTACAGCACTGATTTGGCGGCAAGCCAAGCAGAAGCTAAAAAGCTGCTCGCGGCAGCCGGCATGTCCGGTGCAAGCGTTGAGTTGCTGAACCGCGCGGTTGATCAGCCTTACAAGGTTGTCGGCACATGGATGCTCGGTCAGTGGAAGAAACTTGGCCTGAAGACGACCCAGATCGTTCTTCCGACAGGTCCTTGGTATGCCAAGTTCCGCAAGAAGAAAGATCAGGAAACGATGATCGACTTCAACTGTCAGGGCGTTGTCAATCCGCTGATTGATGCCTCCAAATGGCTGTCGAACGACATCGCGAGTAACAATTACGCGAACTATCAGGATCGTCAGCTCGACAAATGGTATGACCAAATGAACCGTACCGGTGACGAAGCTGAAGCGTATTCGATCATGCGTAAGTATGAAAAACGCATATTGCACGAGAAAGCACACTATGCTGTCTCGTTCTGGTGGTACAAGATCAACCCGTACCGGTCCTATGTGAAGGGCTGGAACATTGCTCCTAGCCACTATCTGAACCAAAGCCTTGATCAGGTTTGGTTGGACAAATAAGTCCGATCCGGTTGTATCAACAGGTGACTGCCCGCTGTACGTAGCCGTGCAGCGGGCAGCGCACCGCTAGCAAGATGCGAACCAAAAAAATATGTTTAAATATACAATTAAACGCGTCCTTCTCATGGTGCCGACATTGTTTGGCGCTGCGTGCCTTGTATTTTTCCTTCTACGTCTCATTCCTGGAGACGTGTGTGAGCTCCGCATGGCGGGCGAAGGCGGATACGTCGATGAGCAAGCGATCAAGGACTGCCAGCATGACCTCGGCATGGATCGGCCGAAATTTGTCCAGTTCGTTGATTTTATTACAGGATTTATGGTTTTTGATCTTGGAGAGTCCATGTGGACCGGCAAGGCGATCACGCATGAACTTGGTCTGAGATTTCAGCTATCTCTTCAGATTGCGATAATGGCAACACTCGTAGCCGTCGTTATCGCGATACCATTGGGCACGATATCAGCAATTCGACAGGATACATGGCTCGATTATGCCGTGCGCACGTTCAGTATCGCGGGCATTGCCATTCCGTCATTCTGGCTTGGTATCATGATTATTCTGGGATTGTTGATTTCCACCCAGGCTTGGTTTGGTGAACCTTGGATGCCACCAATTGAGTATGTATCTCCCTTAGAAGATCCGGTTGCAAATTTGGTTCAGTTAATTTGGCCTGCGGTTGCGACGGGTTATCGATATTCGGCCGTTGCGACCCGTATGACACGATCGGCATTATTGGAAGTACTGCGTGAAGATTACGTCCGGACCGCCAAGGCGAAAGGGTTGATCGAGCGGATCATCATAAATCGTCATGCGCTAAAGAACTCGATGCTGCCGGTGGTTACCGTGATCGGTATTGAATTCGCCTTCCTTATGGGTGGCTTGGTCGTGACCGAGCAGGTGTTTAACCTGAACGGTGTCGGCAAACTGTTCGTGGAATCGGTGCAAAATCACGATTACACAATGACACAAGCCTTGGTCATGCTTGTCGCTCTCGTCTTTGTAGTAACAAACTTCGTTGTCGATCTCTTTTACGCTATGCTGGATCCCAGGATTCGGTACAGCTAGGAGTATTTGGAATGGCTGCTACAGACGTTACCTCAGTTTCTGAAATTGACGAGCTACGATCTCAGAAGAACATATTCCAAAAATTTGCGGAGTTGTTCCGAAAACAACCGCTTGGCGCTGTTGGCTTTGCGGTGGTCATTGCCATGATCATTATGGCGATATTCGCTAACATTATATCGCCGTACGATCCCGAACTGAATGACTTCGCGGCAATGTTGGTAGCGCCCGGTGCGGATTATTGGCTTGGAACAGACCAGTTCGGTCGAGACATATTGAGCAGACTGGTTTATGGCGCAAGAACGGCGCTGTTCGTCGGTTTTGCGGCGTCATTTGTCGGTGCTAGTTGTGGCCTGGTTCTGGGTGTGATGAGCGCCTACTTTGGCGGCACGTTTGACCTGATCTTCCAGCGGGTTATGGACGTTTTCATGTCCTTCCCGCTGATCATTATGGCGCTGGCCATCGTTTCGATCTTTGGTCCGAGCACGCAAAACGTGATCATCGCGATCACTATTCCGTTTATTCCACGTTGTGCGCGGGTCGTGCGTTCCAATGCCTTGGCCATTCGGGAAATACCCTATGTCGACGCGGCCCGGGCACTTGGATTTGGGCATGCTCGCATCATTCTGCGGCATATGGCACCGAACGTCATGGCGCCGTTTCTGATCATGCTGACGTCATTTGTTGGACAAGCTATTTTGACGGAAGCGTCGCTTTCGTATCTCGGACTTGGCGTCCAGGAACCGACACCAGCGTGGGGCTTAATGCTTCAAGGTGGTGCGGAAGAGTATATCGAGAGTGAACCTTGGATCGCGATCTTCCCGGGTGTCGCCATCTCAATGGCGGTATTTGGGTTTAACTTGTTCGGTGATTCTGTCCGTGATGTTCTCGATCCAAGGCTACGGACGCAATAAGCCTAATTTGATAATGATGAATTTGCCCTAAAACGGGCCGCCGGATCATCGAGGGTGACCCGGCGGCCCAGGCTGCTTTTAGGCCGATAACACGCCTGGAAAAGAGGAAGAAAACAGACAAATGAGTGCCGCCGAAGTTACTGACGGTCTTTCGTTGAAGCAGGCGATCGATACAAGGTCGCCTATTCAAAAACTCGCTGGCCTTGCGCGCCGCCAACCACTGGGTGCCGTGGGTGCGGTACTCGTGTTGGGTATGATTATTCTCGCGGTCATGGCCGATGTTATTTCTCCCTTCGACCCAACCGATAATAACTTTCAAGATATGCTGATTGGCCCTAGCGCTGAATATTGGCTGGGCACGGATCAGTTTGGCCGAGATATCCTGACCCGAATTATTTATGGCGCACGCACGGCGTTGTTCGTCGGTCTCGTTAGCGCATTTCTCGGGGCAACGACCGGCCTCGTATTGGGCGTATCTAGTGCCTATTTTGGCGGCACCTTCGATCTTCTTTTTATGCGTTTCGTCGATGTGTTCATGGCGTTCCCCGTGATCATTATGGCATTGGCGATCGTTTCGATTTTTGGGAATGCGATGCATTTCGTGATTCTTGCGATTACCCTACCGATTATTCCGGATTGCGCCCGGATCGTGCGATCGAACGCTTTGCAAATACGGGAAATACCCTATGTCGATGCGGCACGGGCGCTTGGTTTTAGCCATGCCCGAATTATTCTTCGGCATATGCTCCCAAACGTTATGGCGCCCTATCTGATCATCTTTACGAGTGCCATCGGCGGTGCGATCCTTCTGGAGGCATCGTTGTCCTATCTCGGTATGGGGGTCCAGGAACCAACACCAGCATGGGGATTAATGTTGCAGGGCGGCGCTGAGGAATACGTTGAAAGCGCTTTTTGGGTCGCATTTTTTCCTGGATTCGCGATCGCCTTAGCAGTGTTCGGCTTCAATATGTTTGGCGATGCCGTACGCGACGTACTCGACCCCCGGTTAAGGCAACAATAACGCCTAAAAGAGCGGCGGCGGGAACGCCACGTCCTTCGTAAGCGTCCGGCCTGACCGCTCTGCCGTGCAGAAGAAGTGAGGTTTAGTGTCCACTTGTTTAGGTGGACACTAACGGGGATCAGGATGTGGCGAAGCGGGGCAAGCGTCGGCGCTGGAGTGCAGACGAGAAGCGGATGATTTGCGCACAGACGCGGTTTGCGGGCGTTTCGGTTTCACAGGTTGCACGGCGCTACAATGTGAACGCCAATCAGGTTTTCAACTGGCTGAAAGATCCCCGGTTTGCGGGAAGTGACACGGTCGATGACGCCGCCTGTTTCCTGCCGGTTGAGATTGCGCGTCACGTCGAGCACGAAGCCGAGCGCCCTGTTGGTGACGAAGGCAAGATCGAGGTCACGCTTGCCGGAGGTCATCGCTTGAGCATTAGCGGCCCTTACGATCCCGAAGCGCTCGTACGTCTGCTCCGGTGCTTGTCGGGATGATCCCGGTTCCCACGAACACGAAGGTTTGGCTTGCGGCCGGCGTGACGGACATGCGTAAGGGGTTCAATGGGCTGTCAGCGCAAACAGAGAAGGTTCTAAAGGCGGCGCCGTATTGCGGTCATCTGTTCGTCTTCCGGGGTCGCCGTGGCGATCTGATCAAGGTGATCTGGTGGGACGGGCAAGGGGCATGTCTGTTCTCGAAGCGTCTGGAGAAGGGACGGTTTGTCTGGCCGTCTGCGAAAGCGGGCAAGGTTGCGCTGACCCCGGTTCAATTGGCGATGCTGCTGGAAGGGATTGATTGGCGCATACCACAACGAACGTGGCGTCCCCTGACGGCTGGGTAAAGTCGTTTCACAGCAAAGGGTTGTCAATTTCCGGGGATTCCCATGCGGGGTGGCGGCTGATAGATTGCCGGCATGCTCGACGACGCTGAGAACCTCCCGAATGAACCTGCCGCATTAAAAGGTCTGGTGGCATCGCTGGCGTCGGAAGTGAAGTCACAGGCGGTGTTGATCGAGAAGCTCCAACACCAATTGGCCGGGATGCGCCAGCATCGCTTCGGGTCGCGCTCGGAGGCTCTGGATCAACTGGCGTTGACGCTGGAAGACGAAGAGATTGCGGCGTCCGCGCAGGAGCCCGCGTCAGACGATGCAAATGCAGATCAATCTGCAGCGCCAAAAGACAAGCCCAAACGTAAACCGCTGCCCGGTCATCTCCCACGCAACGAGACAACACTGTCGCCGGGCGATGCCTGTGGGGAATGCGGCGGTGCGCTCAAAACGCTTGGCGACGATGTCACCGAGGAACTGGAATATGTCCCCGGACGTTTTGTCGTGAACCGGATTGTTCGCCCGCGCATGGCCTGCACCTGCTGTGAGACGTTCCATCAGGCAGCCCTGCCGTCGCGGCCGATTGAGCACGGGCGGCCCGGTCCTGGCCTACTGGCCCATGTGCTGGTCAACAAGTACGCCGATCATTCGCCTTTGTACCGGCAAAGTCAGATATTCCAGCGCGAGGGGATCGATCTGGACCGCTCCACCCTGGCCGATTGGGTTGGCAAATCCACGGCTCTGTTGGAACCTTTGGCGGACGCCGTCGCGCGCCATGTTTTAAAGGGACAGGCCCTCTTCGCCGATGATACGCCGGTAAAAATGCTGACCCCAGGCTCCGGTAAAACCAGGACCGCGCGGCTTTGGGCCTATGTCCGCGATGAACGACCCTGGGCCGGAGAGGCGCATCCTGCCGCATGGTATCAGTTCTCGTCCGACAGGAAGGGCGTTCGCCCGCGCGAACATCTAGCGGACTTCACGGGCTTCATGCATGCCGATGGCTATGCGGGGTTCAATGACCTGTACCGCACGGGCAAGGTGACGGAAGTGGCCTGCATGGCCCATATCCGACGCAAGTTCGTCGATATCCACAAAGCTCAGGGATCGGCGATTGCCGAGGAAGCCATAAAACGTATCGCCACACTCTATGGCGTCGAGAAGGAGGTTCGGGGCCAATCGCCGGATCAACGGGTGAAGATCAGGCAGCGCCAATCAAAACCAATCTTCGACGACCTGGAATCATGGCTGCATGCCCAATTGACCCGGATATCCGGCAAATCACCCTTAGCCGGTGCTATTCGCTACGCCCTGACCCGCATGAAGAAGCTGCGACCATATCTAGATCACGGCTTTCTTGAACTCGACAACAATACCGCAGAGCGATCCATGCGGCCCATCGCCCTGGGGCGGAAGAATTATCTCTTCATGGGGTCCGAGGCCGGCGGCAAATCAGCCGCCATCGCCTATACGCTGATCGAGACAGCAAAACTCAATGGCGTCGATCCGCAGGCCTGGCTAACCGACACGCTAGCCTGTATCGCCGACCATAAAATCAATCGGATCGACGAACTGCTCCCCTGGCGTTACGCTCAAACCTGAGCGTAACAGTCCAACGTCATCATAGGCAGGGCTGCTTTACCGGACGCTCACCGTCCTTCTACGTTTTTTATCTACATTACAACCTGTTAGCGGTTGCCGCAGCGGTGCCCATTCGCCTGCTCAATGACATGTTGTGAATTTGTTAATAATAAAAAGTTTGTATTTTAGGTAAATTAAAATAAAAATAATGAATTACTTTTATATAATTATGTAAATAAATATCCATTATTAAAATAAACAAATATTATTTGACAGTATTGGTGATTTTATTATTGTTTGGCTGAATTTGTTGGCCGTAGGTACTCAGTCTGTATTTCCGGGGTGGTCATACTGGAATGCTCGGCGGGCAACCGCTGGCTTGATCGAAGGAGTAGGTGCGATGTTGGTAATGGCGATGGCATCTCGCAAGGGCGGGTCTGGCAAGACCACCCTCGCGGGACATTTGGCGGTTCAGGCCGAGCGCGCCGGCGCAGGACCGATCGCGCTCGTGGATACGGACCCTCAGGGAAGTCTGTCGGACTGGTGGAATGAGCGCGAAGCAGAAACCCCGGTTTTTGCGCGTACCATTATCTCCCAGCTGCCGCAGGATATCGAACGGATGCAGCGTTTGGGCATCAAACTGCTCATCGTCGATACCCCTCCGGCAATTACACTTACGATCGCCCATGTCATCAAGCAGGCCGACCTCGTCGTTATTCCGACTCGTCCTAGTCCGCATGACCTGCGTGCAGCGGGCGCGACAATCGAGCTTGTCGAGCGGATGGGTAAGTCGATGGTCTTTGTCATCAATGGCGCGACACCGCGGGCCCGCATCACCTCCGAGGCCGCGATCGCACTTTCTCAGCATGGTACCCTGGCGCCTTCGATTATTCATCAGCGGACGGACTTCGCCGGCAGCATGATCGATGGCCGGACTGTGATGGAGTTGCCGCGGAAGTCCCGTTCCGCCGAGGAAATCGAGCGGCTATGGGAATATTTGGATAATCGGCTTGGCCGCGATGATGCGGTGTCGAATGTCGTGGAGGCGCAACGCTTGCCGCCGCCCGACCCCGCATACGGTATTCGTTCAGTTGTTGGAGAGGTTTTAACATGAGTTCCAATCAGTCTTCCGCTGCACTGACCGGTGCCTTGCTTGCCAATAAGGGGGCAGCTGCGCCAAGCGATGCCGTTTCCGCACTGCTCGAAGAGTTTCCCAAACCCAAGCCGTCAAAAAGCAACGGTCCGTTCAGTGCTAAGAGGCAAAAGCCTTCGGTTGTTCGCGCAATCGACCGGACCGTGGTGGGCGCCTCATGTCCTGTAGCCTGCAGTGACGGTATTGCTGAGCCCGGGCAGAGGGCGAAGCTTTCGCTGCGGCTGGATCAAAATCGCCATCTGCGGCTGAA
Source organism: Alphaproteobacteria bacterium (assembly GCA_012103325.1). Classification (GTDB taxonomy): domain Bacteria; phylum Pseudomonadota; class Alphaproteobacteria; order UBA8366. The sequence continues at coordinate 612,891 of WLWY01000003.1, read as the reverse complement.
ACTGGCGGCGGCGCATCTTCGGCGCAGCAGTCAAACAATCATGCTGGAAGCGCTCGACGCATACCTCGTGAAAGTCGCGCCGTCGATTGGTATCGAATGCGCGTGCCTGAACAACGACGGCTAGCAATGCGCACCGAGGATTGGCCTGAATTCGAACCACCGGATGCGCCGGGATTCGCGTCGCTGACCAAGGTGTCCGTTCGACGGCCTTCAGCTGCTCGTGGGAAGAAAAGCGACATTACCGATACGCTTGCTTCGATGCGGGCAGCGCCGGAATTCTTAAACGCAAGCGTGCCGCCGCCACGTCAGGAAATGCGTGATGTCACACCAACCTTGAGCACGGATATCGTCTCGTTTTGGAATGATCTGCGCTCGTCTCAGGCGTTGCCGTCGCGGGACAATTTGCGGGCCTCGGATATCGCCGCGCGGTGGCCTAACGTGGTTCTCTTCCGCTGCGAACAGCCGGGCGATATCCGGCCCGACACCACGTTCGCTACTGCGCTTCGCGCGCATCGTACGGGCGAAGGCACAATTGCCCGAGGCGTTGAGATCACGGCAATGCTCTCCCAATGGATATTGTCGGTGGCTCGTAATTCAGCGGAGCGCGGTGAACCGATACGGGATACATCGCGTTTCGATACGCCTCACGGTCCGATTTCATATGAGCTCGCGGCGGTCCCGTTCGGTGCCGGGACGGTTGATCACGTCCTGTGCAATATCGATCGGGCGCCGTCGGCTACATAAACAAGCGCTCGTTCTTCATATCTTTGTAGAGTTCGGCAACAAATTCGCCGTAGCCATTGTACAGCCGGGTCGGAACCCTGCCATCGATGCCGAGAACGCGCTCCGTGGCCTGACTCCATCTCGGATGCGAAACTTCCGGATTGACGTTTGCCCAGAACCCATACTCGCGGCCTTGTATGCGCTCCCAGAAACCGACGGGGCGTTTGTCCGTAAAGGTGAAACGGACGAGGCCTTTCGACGATTTGAACCCGTACTTCCATGGTAGCGTGAGGCGAAGCGGGGCGCCGTTCTGCTTGGGAAGCGGCTTGCCGTACGCGCCTGTCGCGATGAAGGCCATTTCGTTCGCCGCCTCCGCCAGGGTGACGCCTTCGACATAGGGCCATGGATACCAGGAGGATTTCTGGCCTGGTGCCACTTCGGGATTGTTAAAGCTGGTCATTTCCAGATACTTCGCGTCTGACTTTGGCTGCGCGAAGTCGACTAGCGCCTTCAGCGCGAAGCCGCTCCAGGGTACATCCATCGACCACGCTTCGACACAGCGGTGCCGATAAAGCCGTTCCTCGAGCGGCATCTGTTTCAACAGGTCGTCGACTCCGATTTCGATCGGCTTGTCGACAAGACCGTCGATTGCGACCATCCAGGGCCGCAGCGGGATGGCCTGCGATTCGGCGACAACGGATTTGGAAGACCCGAATTCGTAGTAGTTGTTGTAACTCGTTGCTAGTTTCTCCGACGTGATCGGGCGATCTAGCGTGTAGGTCGCATTTCTGTCGACCGGGTAGAGCGGTGCGGAAGGGTCTGGCTCGGGCGGCTGCGCGGCCACCTTGGGCGCGTCGTCGCATGCTGCAAGCAAAAGCGATGAGGACGCCAGGATCGGTCCTGCGGCAAGAGATTTCATCAAGGCACGCCGATTGCGGAATACCGCCTCCGGTGTCGCGTGCTCGACCGGTCGTTCCCAGCCGCGCGGGATTTTTATGAGCATGGATTGTCTCCCCCTTATCCGCTCGGCACCGTCGATGGTGCCGTTTAATTCACGTAGCGACGCATGATCCCGGCCATCTGCTCGTCACCGAGAACGGGTGGAATGATAGTGGCCAGCTTCCCATCAGGACGCATCAGATAGATGTAAGAGCCATGCGCGAAAATTGGTTTGCCGTCCGGCGTTTGCGACACCTGTTTGGACTCGACCTGATAGGCTTTCGCCGCGGCTTTCAGCTGAGCGGCCGTTCCCGTTAGGCCGATAAGACGGGGATGGATCTTAGTAACTTCGCTGCTCATGTTCTGTGGCGTGTCGTGTTCGGAGTCGACACTGATCAAGAGCGGCTGAATCTTATCGCCGGCCGGCCCCAGCGCATCGACCGCAACCGTCATCCGCCGCAGCCCAACTGGACAAATCGACAGGCAATTGGCGTAGCCGAAGAAGACCAGCATGAATTTGCCGCGGAAATCCTGGTCCGTGCGCTGCTTGCCCGTGTGATCGACCAGGGTGAATGGTCCCCCGACTTCAAAGGGAAGGGGGGGCGATGCCTTTGCCGGGATGACCGAGGACTTCGCCGCCTGATGCTTCTTGCCGTCATGGGCAATTGCCTGACCTGATAACAGCAACGCCACCGCAGTCGCGAGAACAAGTAGCCTGGGCATGATCGAATGCATCCCTACTGCTTGGACAGGTATTCTTTGTCGGTCTTAAGACCCAAGCCGAGCTTTCCGTCCTTCGCGATAAGCGCGTTGACGCGCGGGTCGTTCTCGAACCAGCGCTCGGCTTTCGGGCTGTCGGCAGAGACTCCGTTCTTCTTCGCCCATTTTGGCAGGAAGCGGTTCGCGCGCTGCCATTTGCCGTCCGGTGCTTCCTTCACGAACTGCAGGGCGAAAATGGTATAGCCTCTATTGGTGGTGAACAGACCATCGGCAATAACCTGCTTGCCGCAAAATTCGATCAATTCATCAGCGACGCCTGCGAAAATGACGTTGTTCTTGACCGGCAGAACCAGTTTTCCTGAGCCGTCGAGCAGGCCAAGCTGACGCTTGCCGCCGCCGCAGGCCTTCGGGCAATCGCCACTCAGTTCGCAAAGAACGTCGACGACCTTCGCTTCGAACCGTGCGGTTTTTTCCTCGGGCAGTCCCCACTCTTCCGCGGCGTGCGCCGCGCCGGACAGGAAGACCATACCAAATACCATCAAGGCGATATGCAGATTGCGTTTCATGGCGTCACTTCCCGAACGGCTGAATGCCGTAATCTTCGTGGGTCAGTTTTACGATACCGGAGTCGTCGATGACCTTGTTGACCACGAGATACTTGATCCCGTCGCGGTCATATAGGGAGCCATCGACGGTGACGCGATGGCTTTGAATGCGCAGAATAGCCGGATTGGCCACGCTGGTGTCATCCTGGCCCAGCTTCAGGACCATGTAGACTTGGCCGTCGTCGCCTAGGATACCGACGGGAACCCCACCGGCTGCGCACCACAATGCGCACTGATGGTGCGCGGTTCCTTCCGCGTACATGATTTCGGTGATGTAGCACCAGCTGTCGATGACCTCGCCGGTGATTTTTACGCGTTCCGCTGTTGCGGCCACTGCCGGGGCCGCCATCGCCGCACTAAGCAGCGCGGCGATGGCAAATAAGGCGCCTTTTTGCACGATATCGCTCTCCTGTTTGCTTCCTCGTGGTCGAAGGCCCCTACATATGAGCCCGGTTTTAAGGCTTAGTTACTTTTTTGCGGCGCAGGGGTTGCAGCCCTTCTTCGCGGCGCAGGGGTTGCAGCCACGCTTCGCAGCGCAGGGATTGCAGCCCTTCTTCGCGGCGCAGGGGTTGCAGCCCTTCTTCGCGGCGCAAGGATTGCAGCCACGCTTTGCTTTGCAGGGGTTACAGCTCGCGAGCTGTACAGGCGTATCGCCCGCCGTCGCGGCGGCGGCCGGCAATGCGGTGGCGCCAGCCAACATGGCAGCCGCACCAAGCGCGGCAATGGATTGCTTCAAGGGGAACTTTTTCTGCGTCGACATTTAGCCTCTCCTTAACTCTGCTGGACCGGTCACTATACCGGCCGATTGCGATCATGAGCCCGCCGGAAACCGAATGTCGCAGCGGCCATCGCATAGAAGATGGCAAGTTGATGTAAGGCGTGAATAAAGAAGTCTTAAAGATTTTGTAAAGATAGGTCACGGCTTCGTGAGCATGAGGTGGGCCGCCGATTCATAGCCGGAAACCTTGTTGATATTGCTACACTGTCACCGTCGCCCATTTGGGCAAGGGAGAACAAATTGTCCGAGACCGCGTTTTTATGGAACGAGCATTGTTTTTGGCATTCGGGCGGCAATTATGCGTCGGTTGCGCCGCTGGGCGGGCTGGTTCAACCTTTGGCTGCCGGAGGGTTGCCTGAGAGCCCGGAGACCAAGCGGCGCCTGAAAAGCCTGATGGACGTTACAGGTTTGATCGGCGAGCTCGATTGCCCCTCGGTACTATCGGCATCCGAGGAAGATCTCCGTCGCATTCACCCAGCCGACTATCTCGATACGTTTAGACGGATGAGTGCGTCTGGCGGTGGTGAGCTTGGGGAACGTACACCCTTTGGGCCGGATAGTTTCGATATAGCGGCATTGTCGGCCGGACTGGTCAAGGGAGCGCTATTCCATGTGCTTGGTGGGGAGGCCCGTAATGCCTACGCGCTTAGCCGTCCGCCCGGACATCATTGTTTGCCGGACACGCCGATGGGATTCTGTTTGCTGGCCAACATCGCAATTGCGATCGAAGCCGCCATTGCTAACAAGATGGCAACGCGCTTCGCCGTGGTCGATTGGGACGTCCATCACGGCAACGGCACGGAATCGATTTTTATCGATCGTGACGATGTGCTGACAATTTCCCTTCACCAGGAGAACAACTATCCGAGGAATACTGGAACTGTGGAAACGCGCGGTATCGGCGCGGGCGAGGGGTTCAACATAAACATCCCGCTGATGCCCGGCGGTGGCCATGATTCCTATCTGTATGCTTTCGAACGGATCGTGACGCCCGCGCTGCAAACGTTCTCGCCGGACGTCATTATCGTCGCGTGCGGCTTTGATGCCTCTGGATTGGATCCGCTGTCCCGCATGCTGGCCTCTGCCGAAACCTATCGGGCGATGACGGCAGAGATCATGACCCTGGCGGATGCGCGTTGTGACGGGCGGGTGATTATGGCGCATGAGGGCGGGTATTCGGAAGTTCATGTGCCGTTCTGCGGCCACGCCACGATCCAAACGCTCGCTGGCTCAGCGATTGGGGCGCCGGATCCGTTCGATGAGCGCATCCGCGCCAATCAGCCCAATGCCCGGTTCCAGGCGCTACAGCGTGAACTGATCGATGAGTTTGCTGAGTTCTTTGGATTTGCTTAGGCGGGCAAGGTTATCCAGAACCGAACTTCGTCGCCTTCTGGCGCTACACCGACACTGCCGCCATGCGCTTCCACGAGTTGCTTGACGATGGATAGGCCGATGCCAGCACCGCCGGTTTCCCGGGAACGGGATTTTTCGATGCGGTGAAAGCGTTCGAACACGAGTTGTGCATCTGCCGCCGTGATGCCGGCACCTGTGTTGATGAAATCGATGCGCACCGCGGCCTGTGTGCGGCTCGCTGCTATGCGAAACGCGCCACGCTCCGGCGTATACTGCCAGGCGTTCTGGATCAGGTTGCGGATGACTTGCAACAGTTTGTCCGGGTCGCCTTCGACTTGTTCCGCATCTGGTTCGAATGTCACGCTGACATTTATGCTACGTGCGTCAAACTCATGGCGGTTGAGTGCCAGAGCGCGTTCGACAAAGTCACGAAGATCGACTTTTTCTCGCCGAAGATAGGCGCGCGCGGCATCGGCACTGGTCAACTGGTTTAAATCCTCGACCAGCCGAACAAGGCGCATAATTTCGTCCTGAAGGATATCGTAGGTCTCGTTAGACGGCGTGACGACGCCATCGGCGAGCGCCTCGAGATAGCCGCGGATGTTGGTTAATGGAGTGCGCAACTCGTGGGCGAAGTCCGCGACCATGGTGCGGCGCAACCCCTCCAGATGCTCCAGACTATCTGCCATTTGATTGAATGCGCTGGCAAGGTCGCCGACCTCATCCGCAGATTCGGTCGTTGTCCGGGCGCTGTAGTCCCCGGCCGCCAACCGGCGGGTAACCTCGCCGATTTCCGACAGAGGACGCAGCACTTTGCGCGTGAGGATCACGCTCAACAAGGCGGCGATCGCGATCGCGACGATAGTTGCCTGTATGAAATAGCGGTGGATCGCATCGAGAAACATCTGATGCGTTTCCGACGGCGATATCTTATAGCGCTCCATAAGGTCGGTGAAATAGTCAGCCGCTAGAACATCGATGGCAAGCCAGAGGACCGCGATAACGATGCCGATGATCGGCAGGTTAATCGCCAGCAGTTTCCAGAGTAGCCGTTGCTTCATGGGGCGATATCGCTATCGGCGAACCGGTAACCGATGCCATGCACCGTTTCGATATAGCGGGGTCGCGACGATTCCGTTTCGATCTTGCGCCGCAGTTTGCCGATATGGACGTCGACGACGCGATCGACGACGGATTCGCCGCCGGCATAGAGACGGTTCAACAAATCGGCGCGCGTATAGACACGGCCCGGAGACGTCATAAGCGCTTCCAACAGTGTAAATTCGGAAGGCGTTAATGCAACAAGGGTACCGTCGACGGTGACCCGGCGTTTTTCCACGTCGACCATGAGGCCGTTATGCTCCATGACGGACGTCGGATTCGCCGCTGCTGGTCCGGCGCGGCGCAGGATCGCCTTGACCCGCTCGACCAGTTCCCTTGGACTGAATGGTTTCACGACATAATCGTCCGCCCCGATTGACAAGCCGACAACGCGGTCCATTTCTTCCGCGCGGGCGGTCAGGATCAAGATCGGAATCTCGGAAACTTTGCGGAGCGCTCGGCACACTTCCCACCCATCCATGCCCGGTAACATGACGTCAAGAATGACGAAACGCGGTTTGTGTGACTGCGCCATCGCCAGCCCTTCAGCACCATCATGGGCGACAAGCGATTCATAACCCGCGCGTTCCAGATAACGCCGGACCAGATCCGCGATATTGCGGTCATCCTCGATGATCAAGATGGGTGCGCTGGTATCCATTGCCGGTCGTCCGCTCCCGAGTTCTTAGGCAAAAACAGCCGTGGCGCGGGCGGAGTAGCTTCCCCCAGGCGTCGTCGACCAAAGGGAGCAACCGTCCTCCGTCGGTTTGCCGGCAACCGTGAAGGGCGCGTTGTCGAACAAGGGCGCACGGGCCTGAAAATCGAACCGCCGGAATTCGCGTCCCGGGTTGTTGTCGATCGCCAATTCTGCCAACAGCGTCGCAATAAGCGGGCCGTGCACGACCAGGGCCGGATATCCTTCGACTTCGGTGACATATTTTCGGTCGTAGTGAATTCGATGGCCATTGAAGGTGACGGCGGAGTAACGGAACAGCATAACAGGGTTGGGAGTGATTTCTCTCCGCCACGCGTGGTCCGTGGGCGCCATGGCCGTTTTTCCGCTGCCGCCAGTGCTGTCACTGCTGTCCGCCGGCGGATTGCCGCGATAGACGTAGTCGTGATCTTCTTCCAGGGCCAGCCCGTTTTCTCCGCTGAACTCGTGATGAACGGTGCAGATGACCAAAGTGCCGGTACGGCCTTCCTTGATCTGTACATTGGCGATGCGTGCTTCTCGCTGCATCATTTCACCGAGGATAAGGGGCTTGTGATAGGTCGCCCGAAAGCCACCGAACATCCGGCGCGGCAGCGGGACCGGTGGCATGAAACCACCGCGCGCGGGATGGCCATCGGCACCGATTTTGGAAGCAGGCACGCGCGGCATGAAGTAGCACCAATGCCCCATGGGGCCGACAGGATCGCCTTCCTCGGGAACCTCCGGCTTGTCTAGCAGTGCCGCCAGGCCGTGTATCCGGCCCACGCTTGCGCGTTCCTCTGCGACTTCCGTCTTGCCGATCCATTCCTTGAGCGCTTCCAGATTGTCGGCCATCTATTTTCTCCCATCGTCGCTCATATGCTGCGCGATCCTTTAACATGCAACCCGGCATCCCGAAAGCGCTTGTCCCTAGGGAAGACGCGACGCACACTTGCCGAAAAGCCGTTCAAAGGAAGCACTGAAATGAACATTTCGTCCGCCGACTCGGTACCATCCATTAGAGAAGCCGACGCGACGGGAGAGGTCGCGGCCCTCTATAGCGACATCCGCGCAACCCTCGGCGTGCCGGTGGTGAATTTAATCTGGCGGCATCTCGCCGTTTTCCCAGGTGGCCTCCAATGGGCATGGGAATCGTTGAAACCGCTTTATGGCAGCGGCGCCATTATGGCCGAAGCCTCGGCGCTTCGCGATGGATTGGAGATTCCGGCATTGCCCGGATTGACGACATCATCGCTGGCGGCGCTCGGCCTCGGTAGCAGCGATGTTGTTCGGATTTCGATGATCCTCAGCGCATATGAGCGAAGCAATGCGATGAATATGATAGCTCTCGCCGCGCTTTTGGCGCGTCTCGAGGGGACGGAGACGCAGCAGGACTCCACCGCACGGAGCTCAGCAAGCGAGGCTGTCGTCAAAGGAGAGATGCCGCCGCTTCTGGCCTTGGATGAGATGGAACCGCATGTCCGTGCTCTTGTCGAAGCGCTGAACGCTGTCGGCGGGCGTACGGAGATTCTTGCCAGCATGTATCGTCATCTCGCGAACTGGCCACCCTATTTGAGCGTTGTCTCTGCCTTGATTACGCCATTTGCAGCCGATGGGCGGTTGGAGCCATTGATCCTCGGGGTGATTGCGGAAGGCCGCCGCCGCGCGGCAGCCCTGTCCGGCAGCCTTGCGGAGCCGGAGCGACAGCCTTCAGGGGAGGGGGGCGAAGCGCTTCGCGCCGCGCTGGCGCAATTCATCGATGGCCCGATCGGCAAAATGATCGCTGTCGTGCCGCTGATAAAACGCGCGATGCCGGCTGCCTAATCGGCGTCGATGACAATCAACAGGTCTTTCGCTTCAACCCGTGCCCCGGCAGACGTGACGATTTCGGCGACCGTTCCGCCGGTGTCCGCATAGAGCGTCGATTCCATTTTCATCGCTTCGATGGTCAGGAGCTGATCGCCGGCTTCGACGGTCTCGCCTGCTGCGACGGACAAGCTCACAACGAGGCCCGGCATGGGCGCCGCGACATGGCCCGCATTCGTCTCGTCGGCTTTGCGGTGCACGCGCGCATTGCTCGACAGGCTCTTGTCCTGAACTTTCACGGTGCGTGGTTGACCGTTGAGTTCAAAGAAAACCGTCCGTTCGCCTTCCTCGTTGGGCTCACCGAGAGCGAGAAAACGGACGATCAGGCGCTTGCCCTTTTCGATCTCGATAATGGTCTCTTCGCCGATTTCCGGTCCGTAGAAGAAGACCGGCGTCGGCAGCACGCCCACATCGCCGAATTGGCGGCGATGTGCTGCGTAGTCGGCATAGACCTGTGGATACATCAAATAAGAGGCGAGATCGAAATCGTTCAGATGCCGATGCACCTTCTGCCCTGCCTCTTCTCGCGCAGCTTCCATGTCGACGGCTTCCAGGTGCGCACCTGGCCGGTCGGTCATCGGTGTTTCGCCCTTCAGGATTTTTTGCTGCAGTGCTTTCGGGAAGCCGCCATGTGGCTGGCCGAGGTCCCCACGGAAGAGTTCGATGACAGATTGCGGGAAGGCCACATCATGGGCGGGGTCTTGTACATTCTCGGGCGTGAGGTCGTTTGTAACCATGAAGATCGCCATATCGCCGACGACCTTTGACGTGGGTGTTACTTTTACGATGTCGCCAAACATCTCGTTTACCTGGGTGTAGGCGCGCGCAACATCCGGCCAGCGCGCCTCTTCGATACCGAGGCCGCGGGCTTGCTCACGCAGATTGGTGTATTGCCCGCCAGGCATCGCGTGTTCATAGACTTCCGCCATACCGGAGCGGAGGTCGCTTTCGAAGGCGCGGTAGTAGCGGCGCACCCCCTCCCAATAGGTTGCCAGCGCACGCAACGTTGCGCGGTCGAGCCCCGGGTCGCGTTCGGATCCCCGCAGGGCTTCGGCGATGGCGCCGAGGCTGGGCTGAGAGGTCAGGCCGCTCATCGAATCCATCGCAGCGTCGACGGCATCTATTCCCGCCGCAGATGCCGCCAGGACACTGGCTGCTGAAATGCCACTGGTGTCATGCGTGTGGAAGTGGATCGGCAGTCCGATTTCCTGTTTCAACGTCTCGACCAACGTCGTGATTGCGGCGGGCTTGCATACGCCGGCCATGTCCTTGATGGCCAGGATATGGGCGCCGGCGGCTTCCAACTCCCGGGCAAGAGTGACGTAGTAGTCGAGTGTGTATTTCGTTTCCGATGGGTCGCTGAGGTCGCCGGAGTAACAGATTGCGGCTTCGCATAGCTTGCCGGTTTCGAGCACCGCATCCATGGCAACTCGCATATTCTCGACCCAGTTCAGTGAATCGAAAACCCGGAACAGATCGATCCCGCCATCGGCCGCCTTTTCGACGAAGTAACGTACGACATTGTCGGGATAGTTCGTGTAACCAACCGCGTTCGACGCGCGCAGCAACATTTGCAGCAGCGTGTTTGGGAGCTGTTCGCGCAAGGTCTCGAGGCGTGTCCAGGGATCCTCATTGAGGAACCGCATCGCGACGTCGAATGTCGCACCGCCCCAGCATTCGACGGAAAGCAGCTCCGGGAGCGACTCGGCATAGACCGGCGCAATTCGGGCCAGGTCATGGGTGCGGAACCGGGTTGCGAGCAAGGACTGATGTGCGTCCCGGAATGTCGTGTCTGTGATCAGCAGGCGTTTTTCGCTTCGCATCCATTGCGCGAAGCCTGTCGGCCCGAGTTCGTTCAGCTTTTGCAGCGTGCCGGATGTCGATTGCTTTGGCAAATCACGAGGCATGGCCGCGGCGGGAAGGGGACCAGGGCTCGGACGGCCTTCCACTTCCGGGTTTCCGTTGACGATCACATTCCCAAGGAAGGTGAGAAGCCGTGTTGCACGGTCGCGGCGCGGTTTGAATTTGAACAGTTCCGGTGTTTCGTCGATGAAACGGGTCGTATAATCGCCGGTCAAAAACTTCTCATGACCGATCAACGCTTCCAGGAAGACGAGGTTGGTCTTTGCGCCGCGGATGCGGAACTCGCGTAAGGCACGGTCCATGCGCAGGGCGGCTTCTTCCGGATCGGGCGCCCAGGCGGTCACTTTCTCCAGAAGCGAATCGTAAAACGGCGTGATGATCGCGCCGGAATAGGCGGTGCCGCCGTCTAGCCGAATACCGAAGCCGGTGGCGCCGCGATAGGCTGTTATCCGTCCGTAATCGGGGATGAACTGGTTTTCCGGATCTTCCGTCGTCACACGGCATTGCAGTGCGTACCCGTTCAAGCGAATGTCGTTCTGTGCCGGCGTCCCAGACTCCGCGTCGCCAATCCGGGCGCCGGCGGCGATGCGAATCTGCGCCTTGACGATATCGATCCCGGTCACGACTTCGGTGACTGTGTGTTCGACCTGGATACGCGGATTTACTTCGATGAAGTAGAAGGCGCCGGTGTCGACATCCATCAGGAATTCCGCCGTGCCCGCATTCACATAGTTTGCGGCCTTGGCGAGCCGCGTCGCCATCTCGCAAAGCTCCTTCCGCTGGGTATCGGACAGATAGGCGGCAGGGGCTCGCTCGATTACCTTCTGATTGCGCCGCTGCAAGCTGCAATCCCGCTCGAATAGATGGACGATGTTGCCATGAGTATCGCCGAGGATCTGGACCTCGACATGTCGCGCGCGTTCGACCAGCTTTTCGAGGAACATTTCATCATTGCCGAACGCCGCGCTGGCTTCGCGTTGGCCGGAGGCAACCTGCTCCAGCAGCTCGTTTTCGTCGCGGATAACGCGCATACCACGGCCGCCGCCGCCCCAACTCGCCTTGCACATGACCGGGTAGCCGACATCAGCAGCGAGGCGAATGATTTCCGCATCGTCGCGGGGCAGGGCGCCGGTCGCCGGCATAACGGGCACGTTGGCTTCTTCGGCCATTCGGCGCGCCTCGACCTTGCTGCCGAGTTTTCGCATAACGTCGGCGGGCGGTCCGATAAAGATAATATCGGCCTTGGCGCAGGCGTCAGCAAAGTCCGGGTTTTCGGACAAAAAGCCATAACCGGGATGGATCGCATCGACCTTCGCCGCGCGCGCAATCCGGATGATGTCGTCGATATTGAGATAGGCTTGCACCGGTCCCAACCCGCTGCCAACCAGGTAGCTCTCGTCGGCCTTGAAGCGGTGCAGCGCGAAGCGGTCTTCGCGTGAATAGATGGCGACGGTTCGCAGGCCCAACTCCGTCCCGGCGCGGCAAACGCGTATCGCGATTTCACCACGATTGGCGACCAGAATTTTGCGAATTTTGGGGATTCGTTTGTGTCGGGACAGCTTTGTCACGTCGCTCTCCATACGGTGATGGGGGGATCGGCATTGCGCCGAGCGACCCGTCCTCGAACGTTACCAAAATTATCGGCCCATCGATATCATAGTATGCTCTCGAGGCTACTATCTGCCCTTCATTCTTCATTAATTACTAGTACCTACAGTTGGTTGCGTTGAATGCTTCCGAATATTCCAATAAGGGCGTTCCTGCCTAGGTATGGAGCGAGTTCCGGTGACAAATTTGGCGCTGCGGGTCGTGCAGGCTTTACAATCAAAGGTCTCCCCCCCTTCGATTGAAGCAACGCTTGCCGCGGTCATCGATGAAGCTTCGATTGGCTATCTTCTGCTCGGTCCCCATCGGCGTGTTTTGCGCTGCGGTGGCTCTGCGTTGGTGGGGCTTGGGTTTGCGCCACGCGACTTGATTGGCGATTCTCTCGCAGACCTAATTCTCGGACGATTCGAAAGCGATTGAGGCTGTGGAGCGCGCCTATGCCGGTGAGCCGGCGGAGCTGATTGTTACGGTCGCTGGGCAAGCTTGTGGGGTTAGAAGTATCCCTATGTCGAACGGGGATCGCTCCGACTTCATTGCAATTACCATTGTTCCTTGGCGGCCTGAAGGGGCCGGTCGATTGCATGAAACCCAATTCGGCCAATTGCTCGATAGCATTCCTGAAGGTATCGTGGCTCTGGATCGAACGGGCCGGATTCAGGCGTTCAGTAAGCCGGCCGAGCGGATTTTTGGATGCGAAGCACGAGATGTCCTTGGCCGGACACTTGCAACGATACTGCCGGAGTTTGAATTCGCGGACGCCGTGTCGTCGTTGTCGAAGGACACGGTAGGACGGCGCCATGATGGGTCTACAGTCGCTGTTAATGTCCTGATGGACGTGTCGGAAGCCGGCGGCGAAAAGGTCTGCAGCGCAATTATCACCGACATTACAGAGCGACAGGCGGTTTCCCGCGCTCTGGCGGAGAGCGATACTCGCTACGCGCTCGCCGCCTCCGGCGCGAATGACGGCCTGTGGGACTGGAATCTTGAGGATGGCACGGTTCATTTCTCGGCCCGTTGGCGCACGCTGCTCGGTTTGGAAGAAGAAAATATCAAGTATTCCCCGGAAGAATGGTTGAGCCGAATTCATCCCGAAGATGTTGATTCGTTCTGCAATCGCTTTGATGCACACCTTGAAGGGAAAACATCTCAATTCGAACATGAATATCGCATGCGTCACGCTGACGGTCAGTTTCGCTGGGTTCTCGCGCGCGGCGTGGCGGCGCGCCGAGAAAATGGCGAGCCGTACCTCTTGGCCGGATCTCAGGCGGATATATCCGACCGAAAGCGGGCTGAGGAAAACCTGACCCATGGCGCTCTGCACGATGCTTTAACGGGGCTGCCTAATCGGGGCTTACTGTTGGACCGGGTTGGTCAGGCGCTGGCGCGTCTGGTGCGCAACGCCGGCTATAAATTCGCGTTGGCTGTCCTCGATCTGGACCGTTTCATGATCGTCAACGAGAGCCTGGGACATGCTGCAGGCGACGAACTTCTGGTCTCCCTAGCGCAGCGCCTGGAACTAAAAATGACGCCGGGGAATACATTGGCGCGACTCGGTGGCGACGAATTTGCGATCCTGATCGAGGAGTTCGAGTCGCTCGACGGAGTTCGGGGTACGATCGAGGATTTGCAGAAGACGATCTCCCAACCCTTCGATATCAACGGTGAGGAGATTTTTGTTTCCGCGAGCTTCGGAGTGGCTATCGGCGCGCCGGGGTACAAGCGCGCCGAAGAAGTACTGCGCGATGCCGACCTTGCAATGTATCGGGCGAAGAAGGAAGGCTCGTCCGGATTCGAAACTTTCGATGAAAACCGGCACCGGCGTGCGGTCAACCAACTGCAAGTCGAGTCGTGGTTGCGGCGCGCGCTCGATAACGGCGACATCATCCTTCACTATCAACCGATCATCGATCTGAACACTGGGGTCATCTCAGGTTTTGAAGCCCTGGCTCGCATCGCGCATCCTACTCGCGGGATAGTGCCGCCTGGCGAATTCATCGGTATTGCCGAGGAAACCGGGTTGATCATACCGTTGGGTGAGCAGGTGCTTGCAAGGGCATGCGCGACGGTAAGCGAATGGCAGCAACGCTTTGACCTGCAGAACAAGCTGTCGATGAGCGTCAATCTGTCGGCGCGCCATATATCAGAAGAGAATATCGTCACTCTTCTTGACGAAATACTGACGCAATCCGGGCTAGCGCCGAAGGATCTTAAAATCGAGATCACGGAATCGCTGATCATGACCAACCCGGAACTCGCCGCGCAAACACTGTCTCAAATCAAGGAGCTGGGGGTGACACTGTCTTTGGATGACTTCGGCACTGGGTATTCCTCGCTAAGCTATTTGCGCCGATTTCCCATCGATACTCTCAAGATGGACAGATCGTTCGTTGGCCGCATGGACAGCGACGAACGGGATATGGAGCTGGTGCGTATGATCATACTCTTGGCCCACACGCTCGGGATGGAGGTTATCGGCGAGGGCATCGAATCGGAAAGCCAGCTTGGGCTACTGCGGGAGTTGAATTGCGAACAGGGTCAAGGCTTCTTTTTCGCAAAGCCCTTACCGGAAGACGAGGCTGCTGGCTTGCTTGCGGCGCCACCGAAGTGGCGCTGACAGCGAAACGGCGACCGATCTTGCACGTTCCTGGGTCGCGGCTGTGGTATGATTTTCGGCGCAATGTCATAGCCACGTGTCGGGACGATCAATGAAGGAATGCAGTAAGTCAATCATGCGCCGGCTCGCTGAGCCGAATTTCGTCAACCGGTTCTTTCGCGGCGACGGAATCGATATTGGCGGAGCGCCCGATCCTTTGGCGCTTTACGTCGAATTGTTCCCTCTGATGCGGGGAGTCCGCATTTGGGACCTCAAGGATGGCGACGGGCAAACGATGGCAGGTATCCCGGACGCACATTATGATTTCGTGCATTCGAGCCACTGTCTCGAACATCTGCACGATCCGGAAGAGGGGCTGCGCAACTGGTTTCGCATACTTAAGCCCGGCGGCCATCTCGTTGTAACCGTTCCCGATGAGGATCTATATGAGCAAGGTCAGTTTCCGAGCACCTACAATGCAGATCACAAATGGACGTTCACGATTTTCAAGACCGAATCCTGGAGCGATAAGTCACGGAATCTCTTTGATCTGATCGCGTCTCTGGGTGCCGCCGCGGACGTGCAAAAACTCGACCTTCTGAATGCGACCTACCGTTACGGCCTGCCACGCTTCGATCAGACACTCACGCCAATCGGCGAATCGGGAATCGAGTTCGTGATCCGCAAGCGACCGGAGGAGGAGGTTGCGTTTGGTGGGCGGCGTCCTATTCCCGGAACCGTACCCGATAACGCCTTCCAACTATTGACCGGGATCAACCCACAGAGGCGAAGCTGAGCGATGTCTGAGTTCGACCGGGCGGTGGCCGATCACCGGGCCGGCCGTATCGAAGCCGCGGCGGACATCTACCGGGGTATCTTGGATGAGAACCCGGCGCATGCCGATGCCTGGCACCTGCTTGGCCTGACCTTGCATCAGCGTGGCCATAACACATCCGCCGTTCCGGCCATTCATCGCGCCCTGCTGCTCGATCCGCGTGTGGCCAATTATCACAACAGCCTCGGACTGGTCCTTCATAGACTGGTCGACTACGACGGCGCGGTAAAGGCGTTGCAGACCGCGACGGCTTTGGATGGTGACGATGCCGACGCGCATAACAATCTCGGCATGGTGTACACCGATATGCGGCGCTTCACGGACGCGGAAAATGCGTTGCGCAAATCCCTTGGCATTCGCCCGGAGAATCCAGGCGCCGTCTATAATTTGGGCCGTGTCCTTGTCTGGCAGGGCGACGCTGAAGAGGCGGTAGGTCTGCTGCACAAGGCGTGCGCTATGGACCCGCGCAATCCGACCTACAGAAATACTCTTGGTGTCGCATTGGCGCAGATCCATGAGTTCGGCGCGGCGCGCGAGGCATTCGAGACCGCAATCTCAATCGATCCGGCGCAAGTCGACGCTCATGTGAACCTCGCGCATTCGCTGCTGCTTGACAGCGAGTACGATCGGGGATGGGAGACCCATGAATGGCGGTTGCGGCGACCGGAATTCGCCCGGCGTATGTCCGTCGAACCTTGGCGTGGTGAAGATATTTCAGGTCAAACGATCCTGCTTTGGGCCGAGCAGGGGTTGGGCGACGCGATCCAGTTCATTCGTTATGCATCATTGGTCGCGGACCGTGGCGCGCGGGTGATCGTCGAATGTCCAGCCGCTCTACACGATTTGTTCCGCACGGTTCGGGGCGTTGCCGACGTGATCGCGCCAGGCGTGGCAGTGCCGCATGACGCTCATGCCGCGTTATTGAGCCTTCCGTTGTTGTTCGGCGTGCGGTCCAGCTCCGATCCGTACATCCCCAAGCCGTCTCCCGTTCTGCCTGAGTCGGGTGGGCGGTTGCGGGTTGGCCTGGTTTGGGCTGGAAACCCCATGCACGCGAACGACAGGAACCGAAGCCAAAGCCTGGCGTCGTTTGCACCGCTTGTCTCGGCGAAATGCATTTTCCATGGTCTGCAAGCGGGTGCTGCGGCGTCTGACTCCGAGCCCGAGGGTATGTTGCTGTTGCGGTTGGGAGATGGTTTTCACAGCTTCGCCGATACCGCTGCCGCGCTGTCGGCGCTCGATCTGCTGATCAGTGTCGATACATCCGTGGCGCATCTCGCGGGCGCATTGGCGATTCCGACCTGGTTGATTCTTCCCTCTAGTCCTGATTGGCGATGGGGCCGTGACGGTGAAACGACGCCCTGGTATCCGAGTATGCGGTTGTTTCGCCAGTTGGCGGCTGAGCCCAAACAGAAAGTATTTGAACGGCTTGCGAAGTCGCTTGCCGCGCTATGAAGACTTGCTAGTCTGGCTTGAACCCAAATTTGATAGGTGAACAGATGCGCGTCGGCGTCCCAAAGGAAATTAAATCGCAGGAGTACCGGGTTGGCCTCGTGCCCGGCAGTGTCCGCGAACTCGTTCATCACGGCCACGACATTGTGGTCGAGACGGCGGCCGGAAGCGGGATCGGTTTCGATGACGGCGCCTATCGGTCTGCTGGGGCCACGGTCGTCGATACGGCTGCCGAGGTCTTCGCATCCGCGGACATGATCGTTAAGGTCAAGGAGCCGCAGCCGGAAGAAATTGCGATGCTTCGCCGCGGCCAGATCCTGTTCACCTATCTCCACCTCGCCGCGGACCGGGCGTTAACGGAAGGGTTGATGGCGAGCGGTTGCGTGGGCATCGCCTATGAGACCGTGACGAACCGGTTCGGTCATTTGCCTTTGCTCGCGCCGATGAGCGAAGTGGCAGGTCGCATGGCTATTCAGGTCGGCGCGCACAATCTGGAGAAAGAGCAGGGTGGTGCCGGTGTCTTGCTGGGGGGCGTTCCCGGTGTCACGGCGGCTCGGGTCCTGATCATTGGTGGTGGCGTTTCCGGGATCAACGCGGCACGCATGGCGATGGGCATGGAAGCCAAAGTCACGGTACTGGACCGGTCGCTGGACCGTCTGGCGGAGCTCGACATGCGATTTGGCGGACAGTTGAATACGCTCTATTCGACGGTCGACTCGATCGAGTCCCATGTCATGGAAGCTGATCTGGTCGTGGGAGCGGTTCTCGTACCGGGCGCGGCGGCGCCAAAGTTGGTCACCGAAGATATGGTCCGGGCGATGCAGCCGGGATCGGTACTCGTCGATATCGCGATCGACCAGGGTGGTTGTTTTGCGACATCGCGTCCGACATCGCACGATGCGCCGACATTCAAGATGCACGATGTGGTGCATTACTGTGTGACGAATATGCCGGGCGCTGTCGCCCGGACATCGACCTTTGCGCTGAACAACGCGACGCTACCCTTCGCACTGGCCATCGCGGAGCAAGGCTACCGGAAGGCGTTGCAGAGTGATGAGCATCTCCGCAATGGGTTGAACATTCACGACGGCGCAGTGACTTACGATGCCGTTGCGCGAGATCTCGGACTGGATTTCGTCGACGCCGAATCTGCGCTGGCGTAGTGCGGCTGGGATCCCCATATGCGCTGAAAGGCTACTTGTCTCAGCGAAAGGTAAGGCAGTGATTTCAAGTTCGACAACATTCAAGACGTCTTTTGCATTCGCTGCCGTGCTGTTGTTGAGCGCGTGCACCGTCAAATCAGGTGATGCGAATGGCATCTCCATCGAATACACCACCCGCCAGTTCGGAGTCGCAGAATGGACGGCAAAGGATCATTGCGCCAAGTTCAGCAAGCGTGCGGTCTTGGCGCGCAAGGGACCGAAACAGTCGAATTATGGTTTGGTTCCGCAAACCAATGTCGCCGAGTTCGATTGCATTAAGTAGGAAAACGGTTCCCGCATTCGTGGACTGAATTATTCTGCGGCGGCTGCCGATATCGGTCCGGTCCATTCCGAGCAGAATTCCTTAACATCCGGACGCGGCTTCGCGCTGAGGCCCGGCTTTGGCGTTCCGAGATAGACGAACCCAACAATCTCGTCTTCCTCCGTCAAGTTGAAGGCCTGCTTCACATGCGGGTCGCTCGCATTTTTTCCCGTCGACAGGAAACTGCCGAACCCTTTCGCATGCGCGGCGTTCATGATGTTCTGAATCGCAGCGCCCGTGGAAACGATCTGCTCGATGATCGGCACAGTGGGATGATCCGTTGTCACTTTCGCGCAGGCGACGATCACGACAGGCGCAAATCGTGTCCTGTTTCGCTCTTTCGTAATCGCCGCTTCGGGCGCGTCGGGGACGCGTTTCAATAGCGCCTCGACGAAAATCTCGGCAAGTTGCGCACGCGCGCCACCGCGGACGATATGGAATCGCCATGGCTGAATGGCGCCGTGATCGGGCGCCCGTACTGCTGTGTCCAGTATTTCCTGAAGGGTATCTTCGCTGGGTGCCGGCTCCGACAGCAGCTTTGGTGGGATCGAATTGCGGGACATCAGGGTTTCCATCGTGTCCATCGTCAAGACCTCATCTAACGTTCATCGTCACTCTAAAGCATATTACATATGGCTTCGGCGGTCTCAAAGGCCAGCGCCGGGTCGTCGTACCCGCTTGAAAAAGCCGATAAGGACGAAGCCCGCGATGAAGCCCCCAAGATGCGCCTCCCAGGCGACGTCGCCTTCCATTCCGAAGAGGGCCAACCCAATTATCCCAAACACAAAATTGAAAACCAGCCAAAGAACGACGAAGACAAGGGCTGCCGAGCGGTTGTGGAAGGGCATACCGTTGTCCGGCCCGCCGGTCAGGCTTATCCAGCCAACGGCGCCAACCATTCCGGAGATGGCGCCGGACGCGCCCAGCAAAGGCGAAATAGCGACAGGATGGAAAACAGCCCAAAGCAAGGCGCCGGCCAATCCGCATATAACATAGAGCACGGTGAAGGAGAGTGCGGTCATCCGCCGTTCGATCGGCGTGCCGAACGCGAGGAGCATGGCCATGTTCAACAGCAAATGGATGAACCCGCCATGCAGAAACATATGTGTAAAGGGTGCCAGCCCGTAGGCGACCGGATCAACCTGCCAGCCGCTACCGAACGTGTAGCGCGCCGAAACAAAGGCAAATCGTTCGATCAATTCCAAGGCGACAGGGATGGGCAACAGAATTACGACGACATGTACGATCACACAGGCCACGACTAACCGGCTAACCATCGGTGACGTGTTGAATATTGGCACGCCGCGTCGCCTGATCGGAATTCGCACTATAAATTTAGATCCGTTGGAAAAGTTCGGAAGAGAGCCGACCGTCTCGGCGAACTTGCCACGACGGGTGTGTAACGGCAAGATTCCATGGGTCGTATAATGGAGATAGGTCGATGAATGTTGCCAACCACCTTGTCAGAGCCGGTGCCGCGCGGGGCGAGCGCCCGGCCGTGGCGCGCGGCGGCGTTGTCCTATTGCGCTATGCGGCGCTTGCGGATCGCGCGGCCCGCATCGCGGGCGCGCTTCGGCGGACATTCGGCCTAAATCCCGGAGACCGGGTTGGATTGGCGATGAAGAATTGCCCTGAGTTCCTCGAAGTCATGTATGGCTGTTGGCATGCGGGCCTTGTCGCTGTACCGATCAATGCGAAACTCCACAAGTCGGAATTCGCCTTTATCCTGGAGAATAGCGGCGCAAAAGCCTGTTTCACAACGGCTGATCTGAGCGAGACGATCGCATCCTTGCAGGGCGATGCATTGGAGCGTGTGATTGAAGTCGGCGGCGACGAATACCAAGGTGTCCTGCAGGCGGATGCCATACCCTGCACGGGCCGAGCGCCACAGGATCCAGCCTGGCTTTTCTATACGAGCGGGACGACCGGCCGGCCTAAAGGGGCCGAGTTGAGTCACCGTAATTTGCTGGCCGCCATATTCTGTTATTTCGCGGATATGGATCAGGGTGCGCCCTGGGATGCGATGTTGCACGCGGCTCCGATGAGCCACGGATCCGGACTCTATGGCTTGGCCCATGTAACCCAGGCGTCGTGTCACGTTCTGCCGGAAAGCGGCAGCTTCGTACCTGCAGAGATATACGAGATCATCGGCCAATGGCCCGGGTTGGTTTTCTTCGCCGCGCCGACAATGGTGAAACGGCTGCTTGACCACAGCGAGGACGTCGATACCTCGAACCTGAAGCAAATCCAATATGGCGGCGGTCCGATGTATGTAGCCGACTCGCGCGCCGCGCTGGAGCGGTTTGGCCCGAAACTGGCGCAGCTATATGGACAGGGCGAAAGCCCGATGACGATTACCGCGCTTTCGGCTCAGGTTCACGCGGATAGTGCGCATCCCCGCTGGCTCGAGCGGCTTGGATCCGTCGGAATCGCTCAAAGCGTCGTCGAAGTGCGCGTGGCGGATGCCGACGACAACTTTCTTCCAGCCGGCGAGTCTGGTGAGATCCTCGTGCGTGGCGATTCCGTCATGAATGGGTATTGGGGTAATCCCGAGGCGACGGCGGAGACCCTGCGCGGCGGCTGGCTGCATACCGGTGATGTCGGGACGTTCGATGCGGACGGTTTTCTGACATTGATGGACAGGTCGAAGGACATGATCATTTCCGGCGGAACCAATATTTATCCGCGCGAAGTCGAGGAAGTTCTTCTGCGGCATCCGGAGATCGCCGAAGTTTCGGTAATCGGCCGGCCGCATCCCGAATGGGGCGAAGTGGTGATTGCCTATATCGTAGCAGGGGACAGAGCACCGGAACCCGCATTACTGGACACCTATTGCGCGGAGAACATCGCGCGCTTCAAACGCCCTAAGGAATACCGGTTCGTCGATGAATTGCCAAAGAACAATTACGGCAAGGTGTTGAAAACTGAATTGCGGGATATTGACGCCAAAGCGATCAATGAAGCGGGAAAGGACGCCTGATATCGCCGATCAACCGGCAACGGCCTGATTGGAAATGATCCGGCCGAGTCGAACCGCAGTTTGACCTGGATAAAGCCTCTGCAACGGCATAATCAAAACGCAGTTGTCGTAAGGTGCCAGAACCGGCATGTCACCATCGTGTCCGATCACGTCGCCTGCCTTGAGTATGACTTCGAGACCCTTGAACGGGGCGGAGAACGCAAACTCACTGCTACGGACGGTTATCGCTTCCGTTACCTCGATGATTTGTTGCCGGGGCGGGGCTTTCTTCGGAAGGTGCTGCGCGGCGAAATCGGGATCGATAATGTCGATATGGCGAAGGAAGCGAAGGGTTGTCTCCAATGCCACCTCTGCGCTTTCCTTTTCCCAGTGCTGGCCGCATTCCACGAGCAAGGCATTCTTCGGACTCGCTGGATCGCCGAATGCGCCGTAGTCCCGCATTCTCCTGCCAGCGGCATGGCCTTCATCGGCAATGACATTCATCGGAACGCCGACGCCTTCAGCAAAGGTCCGTCCCTTGTCGAGAGGGCCGCATAACATCAAAGGTGGGCAGGATTGTTGCATGGAATGAAGGTCGAGGAGCAGGTCAACTGTATCGATGAGCGGCCGGATTTCCCGAGCACGCTGAAGTTCCACCGAGTCGCGCGGGCCGTCGAGCACATCGGTTGACCAGAGCCGGTTGAAATCTTCGTCGACAAAACGGGATGCCGTTGGCCGTGCCGGGTCGAATTGCAGATACGCCATGATATTCGCGAAACCGAGCGTGAGCGCGCCACGGGTGGGCCGGACGTCATGACGAAATAGGAAATCAATGACAATCGCGCCACAAAGCTCGTTGCCATGTGTTACTGCGTTGACCAGGACGTGCGGGCCGGGTTTTCCGCTATCGAAGGACGTGTAGTAGTCGATGCCCGTATTGCCCGCCTGATAGGCGGAAATATTCGGAGGAGCAAGGTTTACTTCTATAGCCATTTTCGTTGATTTGCCTACCTTTTGAGCGCCGAATGGGTACGTGGTGATCTGCCGTTTATCCGGGAACCTTATAGCTCTTTGCAGGCTTTTCGGTAATGCCGTGCGGATCACAATGCTTTGTTTTTACGAATTTCACTGATGAGTTGCCAGAACGCTTTACTTGTGGTCCATTCCTTGCTGATAGATCAAAGTGGTGCCTGTTATGCAACCAGAATATGTAGGGATGCTAAGCGGTTTGCAGGATAGCGTGAACGATGCGCTGGCTGTGGCTGTCAGGTCCAGCTTGTCACAGGGAGTTTAAAGAAATGAGGAAGACCTTTACGGCGTTTGTCGCCGGTGCGGCGCTATTGGCGGCGGCCGGCGTCTCGGCGCAAGAAATTCGGATCGGTATTGCGCAAGAACCGAGCTCGATTGATCCGCACTACCATAATCTGGGCCCGAACAATGGGTTCCTGAGCCATGTTTACGAGCGGTTGGTTCAGCAGGATTCGAAGCAGCGGCTGAAGCCGGGGCTGGCCGTTTCCTGGAAACCGATCAGCGAGACGGTTTGGGAGTTCAAACTTCGTAAGGGCGTGAAATGGCATGATGGCTCGCCGTTCACAGCCGATGACGTCGTTTTCACTGCGACGCGCGCGGTGAATGTCCCGAACAGTCCATCCAGTTTCGGCACTTATCTGAAGGGTAAGACGTTTAAGAAGGTTGATGACTATACCGTTCATGTCAGCACGAAAGACCCGTATCCGCTGATGGCGACGGAAATGTCGACCATCCTGATCATTTCGAAGAAGGCCGCCGAAGGCGCCCAGACCAAGGATTTCAATCTTGGAAAAGCTGCAATCGGCACCGGCCCATACAAGTTCGTGAAGTGGCAGAAGGGCGATATCGTCGAATTCGTCCGGAATGACGATTATTGGGGCGGCAAGCCGAAATGGAGCAAGATTGTTCTTAAGCCGATCAGCTCTGCGCCAACCCGTGTTGCGGCTATGCTGGCGGGCGATGTCGACATGATCGATGGCGTGCCGACGGCCGATATCGAGACTTTGAAGAAGAACTCGAAGGTCAAGTTGAGCCAAGGAATCTCGAACCGCGTGATCTATTTGCATATGGATCAGCAGCGCGACAAATCGCCCTTCGTGACCGACAAAAACGGCAACCCGATGGACAAGAATCCGCTTAAGGATGTGCGGGTGCGCAAGGCGATTTCGATGATGATCAACCGTCCGGCAATCGTCGAACGTGTCATGGAAGGCGTCGCCATTCCGGCGGGGCAGCTCGTTTCTGAGACCTTCTTCGGTCATACCCCGAATCTGAAATCCGAAAAGTACGATCCAGCGGCGGCCAAGAAGCTGCTGAAGGAAGCCGGCTGGGGCGACGGGTTTGGTTTGACCATCCACGGTCCGAATAATCGCTATATCAACGACTCCAAGATCTGTGAAGCAATTGCGCAGATGCTGACGCGTGGTGGTATTCCGACCAAAGTCGTGACGATGCCGAAGAACGTTTACTTCAAGCGGGCGTCGCGTGGCGGTCCGGACAAGTCGCCGGAGTTCAGCTTCATTCTCGTCGGCTGGGGTTCCGGTACGGGCGAGGCGTCCTCGCCGTTGAAGTCGCTGCTCACGACGTACGACAAGTCGAAGGGGCATGGTGCATCGAACCGGGGCCGTCACTCGAACCCGAAAATGGATGCGCTTGTCGTCAAAGCTCTGGCGACGGTCGATGACGAAAAACGCCGCACGCTGCTACAGCAGGCGACGGAAGTCGGTATTGGCGAAGATCAGGGCATCATCCCGCTGCACTACCAGGTCAATACCTGGGCGACGCGGCCGGGACTGCGCTATGACGCGCGTACCGATGAGCGGACGCTTGCGATGGATATCCAAGTCGTCAAGTAAGGGCCATTGAAAATTCGGGCGGCTCTTTATAGGGGTCGCCCGGCATTTCGTTTAAAAAGTCGGGATTGGCGCGTGTCGGTTTTCATCATTCGTAGATTGCTGCAAAGCGTTGTTGTCATCTGGGTGATGTCGCTCTTGGTTTTTGGCGGGGTGTACCTGATCGGCGATCCCATCGATATGCTGATCAACCCGGAAGCGGATCAGGAAGATATCGATGCCGCGATCCGCGCCTTGGGTCTCGACAAGCCGATCCACGAGCAATATTGGTTTTTTCTCATTAACGCGCTGAAGGGCGATCTGGGTAGTTCGTTCATCTTCAACGAGCCGGCGCTTCAACTTATTCTCGCACGGATGCCCGCAACGATGGAGCTGGCATTTGCGTCGCTGTTTATTTCGATTTTCTTTGGCATTCCGCTCGGTATGTGGGCGGGACTGCATCCGGAATCGATTGCAGGCCGGAGCATCATGACGGGCTCTATACTGGGTTTTAGTCTGCCCAGTTTTTGGGTTGGGATCATGTTCATCATGTTTTTCGCCGTCATATTGGGAGTCTTGCCTTCGGGCGGACGAGCGGAGACGACGGAGTTCCTGGGTATGCAGGTCAGCTTCTTGTCGTGGGATGGGCTTTCTCACATCCTACTGCCGGCGGTGAATCTGGCGTTGTTCAAGCTTTCCCTGGTCATCCGGCTGTCTCGCGCCGGCACACAGGAAGTAATTCATCAGGACTACATCAAGTTCGCCCGCGCCAAAGGGGTGAGCGAGAAACGCGTGATCCTGGTTCATGTGCTGAAGAACATCTTGATCCCGGTGGTGACGATCCTTGGTCTGGAGTTCGGATCGGTGATCGCGTTCGCCGTGGTTACGGAAACGGTCTTTGCATGGCCCGGAATGGGTAAGCTGATCATCGAGTCGATCGATCAACTCGACCGGCCGGTGATCGTCGCCTATCTGATGATCATTGTGTTCATGTTCATCGTCATCAACCTCGTGGTCGACATTCTTTATTCGGTGCTCGATCCGCGCGTTCGGCTGCAGGATGTAAAAGCATGACAGCAACGATTAGTGAAACCCTCGTCGATCCCACGGGGAAGCCGGCCGATCTTTCGCCATTTCAGCGTTTCGTCTCGGATTTTTGCGAAAGCAAGGTTGCAGTTGCAGGCGCCATCGGTGTCTTGATCGTTGCGCTTATCGCTGTGTTCGCGCCGTGGATATCTCCGACCAATCCGTACGATTTGGCGACCGTAGACATTATGGATTCCCGCCTTGCCCCGGGTAAGCAAATGATGAGCGGTGTCACCGCCGTCGTGGGTACCGACGGTATGGGGCGCGACATGTTGAGCTCGATGTTCTACGGCTTGCGTATAAGCCTGACCGTCGGCGCAATGAGCGGATTTATCGCACTGATGGTGGGTGTCTGTGTTGGGCTGACGGCGGCGTATTTCGGTGGACGTGTCGATACGCTGATCATGCGGGTCGTCGATTTGCAGCTCAGTTTCCCAGCGATCCTCATCGCACTCGTGTTGCTCGCAACGCTGGGCAAGGGGGTCGACAAAATCATCATCGCGTTGATTGTGGTGCAATGGGCCTATTTTGCGCGGACCGTGCGGGGAACCGCGTTGGTGGAGCGGCGTAAGGAATATATCGAAGCGGCGGCCTGCCTTGCCTTAAGCCATCGACGCATCGTGTTCAAACATTTGCTGCCCAATTGCCTGCCACCGCTGATCGTTGTTGGGACCGTACAAATCGCCAACGCGATTTCGCTGGAAGCGACACTCTCGTTTCTCGGTATCGGACTGCCTGTGACGGAGCCGTCCCTCGGCCTGCTCATCTCCAATGGTTTCGAATACATGCTGAGCGGCAAGTACTGGATCAGCATATATCCCGGCATCGTGCTGCTTTTCACGATCGTCAGTATCAATCTGGTTGGCGACCGGTTGCGCGACGTTCTGAACCCGCGCCTCGAACGGTAGGATCGCGTTTTGGAAGATGAGACGCCGACGCTAGCCGTCGAAGATTTGAAGACCCATTTCTTCACCAAGCTTGGGGTTGCCGAGGCTGTGAATGGCGTTTCGTTCACGGTGAAGAAGGGCGAAGTCGTGGGGCTCGTCGGTGAGTCGGGTTCCGGCAAGTCCGTGACCGGCTTCTCCATTATCGGGCTCGTAGATCACCCGGGCCGGGTCGTTGAAGGCAAGATCCTCTTCAAGGGAGAGGATCTTGCTCAGGCGGACGATGATCGTATGCGCTCGTTACGCGGACGCCGCATAGCGATGATCTTCCAGGACCCGATGATGACCCTGAATCCGGTTCTGCGGATCGACACGCAGATGATCGAGGCGGTGCAGGCGCACGAGCAGGTCAGCGAGAAGGAGGCCCGTGAGACGGCGCGCGATGCGCTGGTGCAGGTCGGTATCCCGTCGCCGGACGAACGGCTTAAATCCTACCCGCATCAGTTTTCCGGCGGAATGCGGCAGCGGGTCGCGATTGCGACGGCTCTGCTGCACAAGCCGGACCTTATTATTGCCGATGAGCCGACAACGGCCCTCGATGTCACGATCCAGGGACAAATCCTGCACGAAGTTCAGAAGCTCTGCCGGGAGACCGGTATGTCGCTGATCTGGATCACGCACGATCTTTCCGTGGTTGCCGGTCTCGCCGACCGGATATGCGTGATGTATGCGGGCCAGATTGTTGAAAGGGGAGAGATTTCGGACGTGCTCGATCATCCGCTTCATCCTTACACCAATGGGCTGATCGGATCGGTGCCAAGCCATAACCGACGGGGGCAGCCGCTGGCGCAGATCCCGGGGATGACGCCGTCGCTGCTCAATCTGCCGGAGGGATGCGCATTTCATCCGCGGTGCCCGCGTGCCGACGGTGCCTGTTTCGTGCAGCCGCAGGTCACGGAACCCGCAAAGCTGGGCCACGAAGTCCGTTGCGTCCATCCGCATTTGGAGCAAGCGTGATGGCGGAACCGCTGATCGAACTGCGCGATGTGTCCAAGCGCTTCGTTAAGACGCTCGATTTGGCGGAGAAGATCGTCAATCTGGCCGGAGGCAGTCTCCGCGAAGAAGTCGTCCACGCTGTCGACCAGGTCAATCTGTATGTCGACGAAGGCGAAGTCGTCGGCTTGGTCGGGGAATCGGGCTGCGGGAAATCTACTCTCGGTCGGGTCATCGCGGGCATTCATGCCGCGTCAGACGGTGCGTTGTTCTACCGTGGAACAGATGTGACGGGCTTGTCCCCGGAAGAGGCCAAAGAGTGGGGCCTTGATGTTCAGATGATCTTTCAGGACCCGATGTCGTCCTTGAATCCCCGTATGCGGGTGCGAGACATTATTGGTGAGGCGCCGGTCGTACATGGGATCATCAAGGCTGGTGAGATGGATGACTATGTGGACGACATGTTGTTACGTGTCGGCCTCGATCCGTTGTTCAAACGCCGTTATCCGCATCAGTTCTCCGGTGGTCAGCGCCAACGGATCGGCATCGCGCGCGCACTGGCGGTACGGCCGGGTTTTCTGGTCTGCGACGAAGCGATTGCCGCGCTCGACGTTTCGATCCAGGCGCAGGTTATCAATCTGTTTTCGGATCTGCGCGAGGATCTGAACCTCACCTATCTGTTCATCAGCCACGATCTCGGTGTGGTCGAGCATCTGTCGGATCGTGTCGTGATCATGTATCTGGGCCGCGTCGTTGAATCTGCGCCGACAGAGGAACTTTTCGATAAACCGAACCACCCTTACACGACGGCGCTGCTGGCTGAAGTGCCGCGTATCGAGAACAGGGGCCGGAAGTTCATGCCGATCAAGGGAGAAATACCCTCGCCGATCGATCCCCCGAGCGGTTGCCATTTCCATCCACGCTGCCCGCACGCGATGCCTCGGTGCCAAGCCGAGCAGCCGGTACTCAGGGAAATCGCGCCAGGGCGCTTCTCTGCCTGTCATCTGAACAACGAGGCGTAGATTGAGCACCTCTATACCCGGCGTTCTCTACGTCAAGAAATCGAACGGTTCATCCGCACCGGTCGTTTTCGACTCACCGCACAGCGGAACTGACTATCCGGAGGACTTCGACTGTATCGCGCCGATGGCCGTCGTACGCAAGTCGGAGGACGCGTTCGTCGACGAGCTGTATGCCTCGGTGCCAGAGTGCGGCGCCAGCCTGCAGGCGGCATTGTTCCCCCGCGCGTACATCGATCCGAACCGGTCGCTGTTGGACATTGATCCGGAACTGATGGACGAGCGGTGGCCGGACCCGCTTGAGCCCAGTGAAAAGACCCGCCTGGGTCACGGCCTGATCTGGCGGATGTGCCCACCCGACTATGCGCTGTACGACCGTAAACTGCGCACGACGGAAGTGCGGAACCGGATCGATACTTACTGGCGCCCCTATCATCGCACGCTGCGGGATATGCTGGATCTTGCGTACGAAAAATTTGGCAAGGTCTGGCACATAAACTGCCATTCGATGCCGGCGGCCGGTGTTCCTCAGCTACCGGGTGCCAGCGACTCAAGACGCGTCGATTTTGTTTTGGGAGACCGGGACGGTACGACCTGCGAGCCGGCGTTTACGGCGCTCGTGGCGGCCAGCCTTAGAGAGTTCGGCTACCATGTTCGGGTCAATGATCCCTACAAGGGGGTTGAACTCGTGCGGGCTCATTCCGATCCTGCAAGGGGCCGGCATAGTCTCCAGATCGAAATCAATCGGGCGCTTTACATGGACGAGGTGCGATTGGAGCGTGGCCAGGGTTTCGCGGCATTACAGGAAAACCTGACGCGGCTGGCCGACATCCTGTGCCACTACGCACGCACGAACACGGCGTAGCGTTAACCTGTGGCACAATAATGTCAGCTTGCGAATTGCTCCTTGAGAATTCGCTCTTCCAGCCCGTGCTCCTTGTCGAACAGGATCGTGACGGCAAGTTCCGGTGCTTCCTGAACCTCGACGCTGGCCACATCGCGAATCTCCGTGCCATCAGCGACGGCGCTCACCGGACGCTTCGCCGGTTCCAAGACCTCGAAGCGAACGGTCGCGTTATGAGGCAACAAGGCACCACGCCAGCGACGGGGCCGGAAGGCGCTGATCGGTGTCAAGGCGAGAACACCGGAACCGAGCGGGACAATGGGCCCATGAGCAGAAAGGTTATAGGCCGTGCTGCCGGCGGGGGTTGCGACCAGCACACCGTCGCAGATCATCTCCGCCATGCGTTCGACGCCATCGACAAGGATACGAATTTTCGAAGCCTGTCGCGTTTCTCGAAGCAGGGATACTTCGTTGATGGCGAGCGCTTCGCTTGCCTCACCATCGATTCCGACCGCCTGAAGGCGCAGGGGTATGAATTGCACGGCCTCCGCGCTCTGGAGCCTGTCATACAGGCGATCTTCGGAGAATTCGTTCATCAGAAAGCCGACAGAACCCCGGTTCATTCCAAAAATCGGAACGTTTTTGCCCATTGATTGATGGAGACAATGAAGGATGAAGCCGTCACCGCCCAACGCGACGATAAGGTCGGCTTCGTCTACTGGGACGTTCGGATATCGTTTCGTGAGCATTTCTAGACCTTCGACCGCTTTGGGCGATCCAGAGCCGACGAACGCTATTTTCTTGTCCTTCATGGGGTGACCCCGCAAGAATGGGCGATAATGAAACCCGGCGCAGTATAGCGAAGCACCGCCAGCGCGCTAGTAGATAGCGTTAGTATTCGATACCGACTTCATAGCGTTTCCGAGCAGGGAGATAAAATGGCTAAATTTGTACTATTGGCAGCTTTGCTTTGGCTTATCGTGCCGTCCATCGGCAATGCTGCGGATCGACATGCGAACTATTATTACCCGCCGCCGCAAACCAGCGAAACGTACAAGGCGCGGGCGCAGACACTGCCGGAGACCGGGCGCCGATCCCGGATCGCTTTTGTGACGGGGTTGACCAACAGGATGCTACAGAATCCCTATCCACCGGAATTCGCGATTTTTGCCAAAGGTACGGATGCTGAAAAGCTTATTATCGTAAGTGTCAAAGCTGACACTTACGATACGATCTATCGGATGCGGGGGCTTCTGGCGACCCTGACGGCTGTCGCGCGGGTGACACCGCTATTCAAACAGGGCGCGGTGGAGGATTTTTTCACCTTTTTCGATCTTTGCAAGATGTTAGGTTTCGAGAGGATTACCGTTTCCGATGGCCGGGACTTTGCCCATCGCATCAATATCGAATAGCAGGTTTACTAATGTCCGATCTTGATGCCGTCCTCTTTGCTAATGAAGTGTTCTATCGCGCGTTCGCTGATCGCGACATGGAAGCAATGGATGACCTTTGGGCTTCCTCTGCGCCGGTTTGCTGTATTCATCCGGGATGGGAAGCGATTTACGAGCGCGACGATATCGTCGAAAGCTGGCGCGCCATCCTGACCGGTATGACGCCGCCCGATATCGATTGCGTTGCCCCTCGCGTTTACTTTTATGGGGAGGCGGCGTTTGTCGTTTGTTTCGAGGTCATCCATGGCGATCATTTGATCGCGACGAACTATTTTGTCCGCGAAGATGGTCACTGGAAGATCGTTCATCATCAAGCAGGACCGACACGGGCTATCGTGCCAGAAACCCCGGAAGAGCCAAAACCGACCGTCAACTGACCAAATGTTCGTTACGTCGCGACAGCCATTGTCATCGTCGTGCGGTTGCGGTCATCGATCCGCTCGTAATCAACAGTGTCCATGATCGTGAGAATGAGGTGGATCCCAAGCCCACCCACCGTACGTTTTTCCAGCGGTCCCGTCATGACGGGCTTCTGCGCCTCATAGGGATTGAAAGGGCGGCCGTCATCTTCGAATACCGCCGTCAATACACCGTCTGTTAGTGCGACATAGGCGTCGATCTTGTGTTCCGCATCGTCATCGTAGCCATAGGCGATAACGTTTGTCAGAAGCTCTTCCAACACCAGGGTCAAACGATGTTCCAACGCCTGCAAACCATTTGCGTCGCAAAAAAGTCCGGCCCATTTTGCGAGTTGCCGAACCTCTGAAATGTCGTTGCTGATTGTAATTGAAGTTTCGGCCATTGCTTCGTGTGTTTCGCTTTAATTTATTCAACAAACCAGGGATGAGAGAAGGTGAGCCTTGGTTTCTCTTATGAATGTACAACCAAAGCCGGTTGGATGCGATGAATTCCGATCAGTACCTTCTGTGTGGCGCTAGCGTACCTGCTTCTCGTGCGGCTTCCAATATCGGTCTGTAAAATTATTGAAATCGAATGCTGGCATTCTGTCACCTATTGAACGATATTCTTCGGCGGGGGCGTTATAAGCGAGGATTCAACATGCGAGTTTGGTGCAAAACGATTGCTGCGGCCGCTGTGCTATTGGTGTGTTCGCCGATCATAGACGCGCAAGCGGAAGCTATTGGCAAGTTCCGCGTAGTATCAGGCGAATCCTACGTCGTGCGAGATGGAAGCCGCTCCAAAGCCGCGATCGGCGCAGATGTCATGCAGAGCGATGTCATCGAGACGGCCGCAGACGGTTCTGTCGGGGTTACGTTCAACGACAACACGGTTTTTTCCGCAGGTCCCAATAGTCGGGTCAGCATGGAAGAGTTTAAGTTTAACCCGGTGACGTTGAAGGGGTCGTTTCTCGCGAAGTTAAGTCGCGGTACACTTTCCGTCGTTTCCGGAGATATCGCCCGGGGTTCCCCGAAGGCGATGCGGATCCGTACTCCGTCGGCGATCTTGGGCGTTCGCGGTACGCGCTTTCTCGTTCGCGTCAACGAAGAATAATCCATGTGGGGGTCTATAGTTGTGCGACGGTCGTTGAAATACGCCTTGTTGCTTGCCGCGCTTTTCGCTTCAGCATGCGCGGAACCGCGCCTGGGAAAGAGTCTGGTAGTCGTTCTACCCGATGAAACAGGGAAAGTTGGAGCGGTTGAATTCGACGACGGAAAAAACAAGGTTTTGCTCAATAAAGCGCTGTCCGCGGCCAAGGTCACAAACGCCGGCAAAGTCGAATCGGTCGATGTTACGCAAAACGACGTGGACGACATTTTCAAGGCCACGTTGGCGTCGCTACCCGCGTTGCCAAAACGGTTCCGGCTTTACTTTAAGGGAGACAGCGCAGCCCTTACGGATGCGTCCCGCGAGGATTTCGAGAAGGTGTTCAGCAATATTGCGAGTCGCCAGGCCTACGAAGTCGAAGTGACAGGGCATACGGACCGCGTCGGAGATACGGCCTATAACGAAACACTTTCGATTCGCCGCGCGACCGCAATTCGCGACAAGCTGGTGGAGCGCGGTATCAACGCGGATCTAATTTTCGTTTACGGCCGAGGAGAATGGGATCTTCTGGTAAAAACGAAAGACAACCGGCACGAAGCACTCAATCGACGTGTTGAGATCATGGTGCGTTAGATCAGATTAGGGTTTGTTGGAATCGCCTTTGGCGATCCAGCAACCGTGTGAATTTGATCTTACTCGTTGATAGCGATCGGATTCACAAGATCATCCGAACCCATATAATGGGCTCGTCTAAACTTGATCCGATCTAGGCAACAGATGAGGCGTCGGGCGTTCCGAGGAAGCGCAATACCAAGAGCGTGACGTCGTCGGATGCTTCGGCGCCGTCGGCAAACTTTTGGACGTCTTCATAGATCGCGTTCGCGACCGAAACGGTGTCGAGATCTCTGGACTGCGCGCCGAGGAGCGTTGTAAGCCGGCGGTTGGTATAAAGCTCCATTTCGGGATTTAACGCTTCGGTCACCCCGTCGGTAAACAGAACGATTGTTTCTCCCGGTTTCAATTGATACGAGTCCGAAGGGTAATCGAAGTCGTCGAGGACGCAGAGCGGCGGCCCGCCTGAGTTTGGAATTGTCGTAACCGGTTGACCTGGTGACACCAGAATGGGCGGGTCGTGCCCCGCGTTGCAGAATTGGACAAAGCCGGTCCGGATGTCGAGAATTCCCGACAGCGCCGTCACGAACATCATGGCCGGGTTCTCACGGGAAATTTCCGCATTGGCCTCGGTCATGATTTTTTCGATCGAAACCTGCCGGCGCATTGCGCTACTTCTATAGAGCGCTTTCGTCAACGCCATGAAGAGCGACGCGGGTATGCCTTTTCCTGATACATCGCCGACGATGAAGAAGAGGTGATCGTCATCGAGCATTGCGAAGTCATAGAGATCTCCGCCAACCGCTTTAGCGGGTTCAAGCATCGCGTAGAGGTCGAATTCCTTATGTTCGGGAAACGCGGGAAAATCGCTTGGTAGGATGCCCAACTGAATCGAGCGTGCCGCGGACAGTTCACCCTCAAGCCGCTCCGCAGCGGCGCGCTCACGGTCGAGGTCGCGTTGCAGGAGACGCCGTAGGCGATCGGTTTCAATGAGTGAGGCGATAAGCAAAATTGCAAAAATGGTCGTGTTTGCGGCGCCGGTGAAGCTCGTGTCGATGCGCAGAGAAAACTCAGCGTGTGCCAGCCAAGCCACGGCTGCAAGCAACACTAAAAGGATCGCAAGCGGTGCCGTTGCCCACTTCGACCCGAGCGACGGCACGATGAGAATCAGAAGCAAGCCGGTGACGAACGTGAATCCCAATTCCAGCCAATCCGCATAGATCGGCCGAATGAGGTGCTCGCCCGAGATGATGGACTCGAGTACATGAGCATGGACTTCGATACCATTCATTTGCGGGGCGACGGGCGTCGCCTTAGTGTCTGTCAGTCCCAATCCGGTACTGCCAAGCAAAACCAGTTTGCCGGCGAGCACACCTGGATTGAATTTTCCGTTCAGGATATCCGCCGCAGAGACGTAAAGGTTGCCGTCCGGTTTGGAAAAATTAACCCAGATCCGACCATCCGGCTCTGTCGGCACGAAGACATCGTCGACCGCTATGCCCCGTATCCCATGTTCGTCGCTGTGGATCGCAAAATGAGACGCGCCGACGGCGAGGCGTAGCATTTCCAGAGTCAGCGTTGGTGTTGCTGTGCCGCCGATATCGATGACCAGCGGGACGCGCCGCACAACGCCATCGAATTCGGGCAGAACGTTGAGCGTCGCCCGGCTTCTTGCGGCATCATCCAATTCCGGGATGCTTTGCAAGGCGGTGGGGAAGCGCAGCAAAAACGGTTTTGCACTGCCGCCACGCTCGACGACGGGTATTGTTTTGACCGGCCGCGTGCTTGCGGTCTTTTCATCGCTTAGCAGCGCGCCGATACCGAGCACGGTTGGTGCGTCCCGAAGGCTTTGCGCAAAGCGCGTGTCGTTGGACGGCATTGTGGCCAGGTGCTCTTTCAACGCTGGGTGTAGATTTTTTCGATTATCGAGAATTCGGTGCGGCGAATATCGA
Source organism: Alphaproteobacteria bacterium (assembly GCA_012103325.1). GTDB lineage: Bacteria > Pseudomonadota > Alphaproteobacteria > UBA8366. Next base: position 578,079 of record WLWY01000003.1, on the reverse strand, counting down.
TCCGGCTCCGGAAACAAGATATCGAAACCGATCGCCAACGGTCGGGTTTCCGCGACGTTATCGACCAACTGGGCGAGCAAATCGCGAGGCCATGGCCATTGCCCGAATTCGGCGAGGCTTTTTTCATCGATATCTACGATGATTACCGGCAGCGCCTGTCGCTCGCGCGGTTTCAGAACATGTAGCGCGTCGAACAGCGATGTTCGCAGTGTTTCGAAGGGAACAGGTTCGAGTACGCGAAAGACGATAAAGCCGATCAAGCAAAGCAGGGCGAGCGTTCGCCCGCGCCAATGGAAGATCGAGGCTAGGGCGTCTCGCAGTTTATGCTCGGAAGCGCGTTCTATAACTTTATTTCCTGTCCGTCATAGGCTGCGCATACCTTCAGCGCGTCGCCTTCCTCGCTCAATTCTTCGAAACGGATAGTTTCGGCGAGTATTCTCGATATTGTCGCATCGTCGGAATTTGGATCGTGGTGGAAGAGGCAGAGCTGTTTGACGCTGGCCCGGTGCGCCAGCTCGACACCAATGATATTACTCGAATGGCCCCAGTCTTCCTTCAAGGATATGGCGTCGGCGAGGGAATACATGGCATCGAATATGAGCAAATCCGCATTTCGAAAGAAATCGACAAAGCCGTAGCTTTCATCGATCGACTCGAATTTGTGTTCCGAATCCGTCGAATAGACGACCTTCTTTCCGTCTTTTTCAAAGCAGTATCCGTAGGAGTCGCCCGAATGGTACTGCTCCATCGCGGTTACTTTCATTCCCGCGACCGCATATTCCTTGCCTGGCTCGAGCTTTACGAATTCGATATCGGCGCCCAGCATATCGAAATCGACGGGAAAGCCGGGTGCTGAGTTTTGCATCCGATAGGCTTCTTCCAGGGTGTCGTGGCAGCCATGGATTTTGATCTTGTTGCCGGGAATGTAGGCCGGTACGAAAAATGGGAAACCGCAAATGTGATCCCAATGGGGGTGAGACTGGAAGACGTTGAAAACTGGTGCTTTTTGAGGCACCGATTTGGACATGATTGCATTGCCATATTCTCGGCAGCCGGTACCGAGATCGCAAACGACGTACTCGTCTCCACCGCCATCTATTTCGACGCAGGACGTATTGCCGCCATACGTTCCCGATTCCGCAAAACTCAGTTCCGTATCGATGAAACGCTCGATTTTCTCGTCAGAGCCTAAATCATGGCCGATGCTTTTGCGCAGCGCATTCCGTATCTTTTTGCGGCTCGTCTGCACGGTCATGGGTGCCGCCAAAGATCCGCGTGTGCCCCAGAACCGAACCAGCATGTATGATACCCTTTCGATGATTGTCGCGCCGAATAGTCCTGGCACTATTCAAGCGATTTACCCGTGATAGTCAAACCGGTTCTGGCATGCAAATCAGCCTGCTTCGAACGCATTCAGCGCATCATCGGAGGCCGCAGTGATGGCATCGCGCAGGCTTTCGAAAATCGTGACAACGTAATTGAACCGGCTGATTTCGAAGATTTCATTTACCGTCGGTGTCAGCGCAGCAACGGAAAGGGAGACACCGTCTGATTTGCTCTGTTTTGCGGCGATCATGATCGCGCGAAGTCCGACGCTGCTGATGTAGGGAATCTTGCTGAAGTCTACGATTACGGCTTCTTTTCCTGCGCTGACGGCCTGCAGCAGGCGCTCTTGAAACGCGTCGGCCGTGTCCTGATCCAAACGACCGTCCGGATAAAGGACTAGAGTGCTACCGTAGTTTGCTTCATCGATAATCATGCTGCGGTTATGTCCGATAGCAGCCTTGGTGGAGCATCAAAGACTTTCATTTTCGCCAAGTTCCGTACTTCTTGCAAGAAGATGAGCCATTCATGTTCGGTCATTTCAATTTTTTTGGCAGGATATTATGAGAATTTATTCAATTAAGTTCTTAGAATAGTTGCTGAACGGTGCTCGTCATCAATCTGTATTGGGTCACGTTCTATACCACTTGAGTTCGGTTGGGTGTATTGCCGTGAATATCGGGTTGTATCGGGGTGCAATTCCTGTTGCCATGACAAATCGATAATCGATTGTGACTAAGGGGCGGCAGCGGGCATGAAAATCATTGACGCCCATCATCACTTTTGGGACCTGACCCGAAACCCACATCCATGGCTTACTGATGAGGGGCGAATTCCGTTTCGCTATGGCGATTATTCCGCGATATGCCGCGACTACCTTCTGCCCGATTATCGCCGCGATACGAAGGAATTCGACATTGTCGGGTCTGTGCATATCGAAGCGGAGTGGGATCCGGACGATCCGGTGGGCGAAACGGCATGGCTCGCGCATATTCGGTCGGCGCATGGCCTGCCGTCGGTATGTGTTGCACAGGCTTGGCTGCATCATGACGACGTCGAAACGGTTCTGTCCCGGCATGCTTCATTTCCGTTCGTACGCGCCGTCCGGCACAAACCGCCAGAGCCGGCCGGGTCGATGGAGGATATGCGCTGGCGAGGCGGGTATGCACTGCTGGATCGTTACGGATTGTCGTTCGATTTGCAGACACCATGGACAAGGCTGGAGGAGGCGTATGGGCTGGCACGCGATTTCCCCAATATCCAAATTGTTCTGAACCACACGGGTCTCCCTGCGGATCGAAGTGCGGAGGGATTGGAGGGGTGGCGCGCGGCGATGCGCCGGTTCGCACTGGCGCCAAACGTTGCCGTCAAGATTTCAGGCATCGGGACGCCAAGTGTTGCATGGACTGCGGCCGACAATCGAGAGATCGTGCTCGCCACCATCGATATCTTTGGGGTCGAGCGCTGCATGTTCGCCAGTAATTTTCCGGTCGACAGTCTGGTTGCGACCTATACGCAAATTTTCAGCGGTTTCATCGAAATCGTTGCAGATTTCTCTCAAGGGGAGCGGGAGAAGCTGTTTCATGACAACGCGGCCCGTTACTATCGGATAAGCGAATGACCAACGGAGATGCCATATGACCGCGAAAACGATCGGCTTTATCGGCCTAGGGGCTATGGGCGTCGGCATGTCGAAGAAACTGCTTGAAGCGGGCTATGCCGTCTGCGGTTACGATGTCGATGGCGACGCGATGACCAAACTGGTCGACGCTGGAGGATCGGCCGCGACAAGCCCGGCGCTGGCGGCGGCGGAAGCATCCTTGCTCATCGTTTGTGTTTTTTCCGCCGATCAGGCCGAAGCGGTCTTGTATGGCGAAGAGGGGGCCGCTTCCACGCTGGCAAAGGGCGCGACTGTCGTGATGTGTACGACCATGGCGCCCGAACATGCCCGGGCGATCGCCACTCGTTTGGAGGAGACCGGGCATCTCTTTATCGATGCGCCGGTCACGGGAGGCAAGCGTGGCGCGGACGAGGGCACGCTGACCGTCATTGCATCGGGATCCGAGGCGGCGATGGCGGCGGCGGACGGTGCGTTCAAGGCGATGGGCAGCCGCATCTATAGGGTTGGCGATGCGCCCGGCGCCGGCTCGTCGGTGAAGATGATCAATCAGCTTCTCGTCGGCGTTCATGTCGCGGCAGCGGCGGAAGCTGTCGCCCTTGCGGCGCGTGCCGGTGCGGACCCGAGCGTTGTTTACGACGTTATCACGCATGGCGGCGGTAATTCGTGGGCCTTCGAGACCCGTGTCCCGAATATTCTAGCCCGCGATTATTCGCCGCGTGGTGTGGTCGATATTTTCACAAAGGATTTGGGAATTGTTGCGGACGCCGCGAGGTCGCTAAAATTTCCCTTGCCGGTAGCCTCCGCGGCTCTGCAGCAGTTTCTGGCCGCTGCCGCGGCAGGGTATGGCCGGGAGGACGATTGCGCCGTCGTAAAGGTTTACGAGCAGCTTGCCGGGATCGATGTCGCAGCCTGTGTAGGCAAGGACGGATAGAGGGCAGGGGACGGCGAATGCTCGAGGCAGCCTTCCCGCTTGCCGAATTGTTCGACACGCCGTTGCCGCGGCTTAAGGTCGTCGATGTCGGCGCACTGCCCCTGGATGGCCACATTGAAATCTACCAGGGGCTGCTCGACCGCGCGTTGTGCGATGTCGTTGCGTTCGAACCGGATCAGGCGCTGTGCGACCGGTTGAACGCCGAGGGAGACGGCAGTCGCACGTTTTTGCCGTATTTTATCGGCGACGGTGCTCCTGCGACGTTCCGGCTATGCCGCGCACCCATGACCTCCTCGCTGTATGAACCGAACACGGCGCTGCTCGAGAAATTCCAGAACCTGTCGGAGCTGGTCGAAGTCGTTTCGCGCGAGCCAGTCGACACGGTGCGGCTCGATGAGTTGGAGGCGGTCAAGGGGGCGGACTTCTTGAAGCTGGATGTGCAGGGGGCGGAGCACGCAGTCATCGAAGGGGCCGCAACGGTTTTGGAGAGTGTCGCCGTCGTTCATACGGAAGTCGAATTCGTACCGCTTTACAAGGACCAGCCTTTGTTCGCGGAGGTCGACCAGGCACTGCGTGGCAAGGGTTTCCAGTTCCACAAATTCCTCGGCTTCGCCGGCCGCGCGTTCAAACCGACGATGGTGCCCGACGAACCCAACGCGCTCGTCAGCCAGATGCTTTGGAGCGAGGCGGTCTATGTCAGAGATTTTATGGCGCTTGAGGCCCTGTCGCCGGCGCGGCTCCTCAAGATGGCGATGATCCTGCATGAGGTATACGGGTCTGTCGATCTTGCCTTGCTGTGCCTGCGGGAGTGGGACCAGAAAACCGGCTCGAAAGTTGCCATGGAGTATCAGGCGCGTCTTGCCACGGGGGCAGCTTAATCGCTGTGTCTGTTGCGCCACATTTGCTCGTACGCCGCCTCTATCCGTTGGCGGAAACCGTCGCCGTCGCATAGTGAAGACTGAGAGAGTCTGTCTCGCATTCCGGCGCGCAAACCTGCCAACGCCTCTATGTCGTTAGCCAAACGCGCAGCGATACCGATATAGTCGTCAAGCTGCGCTGCAATGCAGTCTTCGAGTCCAACCCGCGTGAGCAGGCTTGCCCCGACGCGTGCCGCATGACGGTCGCCTGCGAGCGTGACGACGGGGACGCCCATCCACAGCGCCTCGCAAGTTGTCGTCGTGCCATTATAGGGAAAGCAGTCCAATGCGATATCCATCTCCGCGTAGGCGCCCAGATGATCCGATGGCGTGCTGAGGGGGCCACGCAAGGTAATCCGCTCTGCCGCAATGCCATGCTGACGGAACACGTCGGTGAAATGCGCCACTGTTGCGTGATCGGCGAATGGCCGCGCTTTTAGGTGCAGGCGGGCGGGTGGCGCGCGGTGCAAAATCTCGGCCCATACAGCAATCACAGCCGGAGTGACCTTGCGAAGATTGTTGAACGACCCGAACGTCACATGACCGGCGGATTGAGCTGGAAGAGGCGCCACATCCGGTGCGTCGCCGGGCGGCTGGTAACAGAGGAAACCGTCTTCCAACCGCAGTAATGTCTCCGTCGCAAATCTTTCCGCGCCGGGAGGATCGGCGACCGCGTCGGTGAGACGGTAGTCAATCGCCGTCAGCCCCGTCGTATTAGGGTAGCCTAGCCATGTTGCCTGAATAGGGGCAGGCTTTCGCTGAAGCGCCAAGAGCCGGTTTCCCGCGGTATGACCGGACAGGTCGACCAGGATATCGATGCCGTCCGCCTGGATTCTTTTCGCGAGTTGGTCATCGGTAAGGCCGGCGACCCAGCGCCAATGGTCGCAAGCGGTCTGCAGCCGCGCCGTCGTTGCATCCGGGTTTTCCAGATTGGCGTAGCAGAAGATCTCGAACCGCGATTGGTCGTGACGGACGAGTAGCGGTTCGAAAAACGAGGCGACCGAGTGTCGACGAAAGTCCGCGGAAAGATACCCAATGCGCAAGCGGATTCGGGTTTCTCGTACAATCGGAGGCACCAGCGAGGCGATGGCGATTGCATGCTGCTCGACCCATTCGCGATGCTCTTGCAGGAGCACGGCGGGGTCCGACACGTGATAGTTCCGGCACAGCAGCAGGTTCGATTGCGCGCGGCTATCTGTTGGGTTGAGGTCGAGCGCCTTCTTGAAATGAGTTTCGGCGTCATCGATGTGGCCCTGATCGAGCAACACAGTGGCGAGATTGTCATGAGCTTCGCCGAGCGTTGGCTGCCGTGAGAGCGCATTCCTTAACGCCGTCTCCGCACCATTGAGATCGCCTTGGCGATGCAGCAATGCGCCTAGATAACGGTGTAGATCGGCGCTGTCCGGATCCGATATGAGAGAGGCCCGGACCGTTGCTTCGGCTTCGGCGATTAAGCCTTGGCGCTGTTGTGCAACGGCAAGGTTAAACCGGGCGTCGGCGAGGTCGGGCTGTATATCGAGTGCGCGCCGGCAGGCTTCCTCGGCCTCAGCCGGTTGTCCGATACTGAGCAGTATTCGTCCAAGATTGGAAAAGGCTTGTGCGTAGTCGCCGTTGAGCGCGATGGCTCGGCGGTAGGACGCCTCGGCCTCTTCCTGCTGCCCAAGGGACTCCTGCGCCACGCCAAGATTGTTTACAGGGTCCGCAAAGTTCGGGTCGCAAGCGGCTGATTTTTGTAAGGCCTCACATGCCTCCGCGCCGCGTTCCAGGGCGATTAGGGCAAGACCGCGCAGATTGTGTAGATCTGGGCTGTCACGGCGGTATGCGATCGCTGTGTCTACAATTTCAAGTGCATCCTGATTGCGGCCGCTTTGATAAGCGATAACAGCGAGGAAATATAAAGCGTCGGCATTGCGCGGTTCGGCATCAAGGACATCGCGAAATCCGTTTTCCGCGGCCTCGATTTGCCCGGCTTGAAACGCAGTGAAGGCATTCTGAAATTTGGCTGTCGCCATGGCGTTCTGTTTGTCCGTCATCGGCGCATCACGCGCGTGGATTCCGCCGCCGCCGCGCCGTAAGATGCAGGGGTCGTCACTCGGCGGCGATATTCGAATGGTTTTACCGGGCGCACTGATGGCTCCGCAAATTCCGGATAATGAACAAACGGCTGCCGCGTCCTCTGACTTGGCTGCCAGGGTCGCTGCAATCGACTATTGGTATCACAAGATCGAGCTGCCCGGGGGAGTCACGACGCCGGGCTGGGCACCGATCGACCCGGCAGCGTATCGCGTTCCCGATGATTTGACCGGGTTGCGCGTTCTCGATGTCGGCGCTTGGGATGGCTATTGGACGTTCGAGGCGCTGAAACGGGGCGCGCGCGAAGTCGTCGCAATAGACGATTTTTCCGATTTTTTGGGCAAACCGGACACGACGCCGCGGCAGGAATGGGCGTCTTTCGATTTGTGCAGGGACGCGCTGGGTTTCACGGCCGAACGGTGTTCGCGGCAAGAAATTAGCGTCTACGATGTCGTGGAAGCGAAACTTGGCCGTTTCGATATCGTGTTCTGTTTCGGTGTGCTCTACCATTTGCGGCATCCTTTGCTCGCGCTAGACCGCCTGTCGGCGGTGTGCGATCAGGCCATTTTTGTCGAATCGGCAATTCTCGACGATTACAGCCCCTATCGTGGCGGCATCGGACACGGGTATGCGGACGGCCATATGGTGATGGAATTATTTTACCCGGACAGTCAGTACGGCAACAACGATACCAATTACTGGGTACCGACTTTGCATTGCCTGGGGCACATGGTCCGCAGCACCGGTTTCGGCAAAGTCGATGGTGAGAAGCTGGTCCAGAACCCCACAGAGGTGCCGTATTGTCGTGGCATCGTGGTGGGGCACCGGCAATCAAATAGGGAATAAGGCATGAAGATCGTGATTACCGGCGGCGCCGGATTCATCGGGCGTCGTCTGGCGTTGAAGCTGCTTGAGAAAAACGATCTGGATTTCGGACGCGGGCAGGGGGCGCCGGACAAGATTGTTGCGTTCGATGTCGGCGAGCCGGATCCGCCGTTTCCGGACGACCCGCGGCTCGAGATGGTAACGGGCGATGTCAGCGATCCCGATCAGCTGCGCGCGCTCATCACGCCGGATACGGACGCCGTATTTCATCTGGCTGCCGTTGTGAGCGCCGGCGCTGAGGCGGATTTCGATCTCGGTATGCGCGTCAATCTCGGTGGCACGCGGGCGGTGGTCGATGTTTGCCGCGAGCTGGGTACTGCACCCCGAATTGTCTTTGCGAGTTCCGTCGCGGTCTTCGGCGGCGATGTGCCGGATGTGATCCGCGACGATACCCACCTGACACCGCAGACCTCGTATGGTGCGCAGAAGGCGGCGGGGGAACTCCTGATCAACGATTACAGCCGCAAGGGCTTTCTCGATGGCCGCGCTCTGCGTTTGCCGACGGTCGTGGTCCGTCCTGGCAAACCGAACAAGGCCGCGTCCACCTTCGCCAGTTCGATCATCCGTGAGCCCCTGCAAGGGCAGCCGGTGGATTGTCCGGTCTCCCCGGATCAACCGATGTGGCTGCTGTCGCCGCGCCGCGTCGTCGATGCGTTCATCCGTGCGGCCGAACTCCCCGCTGAGGCATGGGGGCCAAGCCGAGCGGTTTCCATCCCTGGTATTACGCATACGGTCCGGGAAATGCTCGACGCGCTTACCGGCATCGCCGGGAAGACGGTCAGCGACCGGGTGAACTTTAAGCCCGACCCCGATATTCAGAAAATCGTCTCCGGCTGGCCCATGCGCTTCGCCGCCGAGCGCGGTAAGGCGCTGGGCTTCGAAACCGACGGCTCGATGGAAGAGATCATCCACGGGTTTATCGAGGATGAGTTGGGCGGAGAATTCGTTCGTTAAGCGTTCGAGTAAGTCTCGGGCGCAAACCCCATAATCTTTTCGAACCGCTTGGTATAGTTCGGCCAAACGTCCGGGTTCTTGAGGCGCACCGGAACCTTGCCCTCCATGATGGCGTGCCACTGTATCGCCGCGCCGGTCGCGCCCTTCCCGGCGCTCTCGACGGTATTCGCTGCGATATGGGGGGAGGCCAGTACGTTATCGAACTTCAGCAGCGGGTGGTCGATCGGCGGCGGTTCTTGCATCCAGACGTCCAGTCCCGCGCCGGCAACCTGACCGGCCTCCAGTGCTTGCGCTAGCGCCTCTTCGTCATGGATGCCGCCGCGCCCGATGGTGAGGAAATAGGCGCTCGGCTTCATCTTCTCAAAGGCTTCTGCGCCGAACATGCCGCGCGTCTCGTCATTCAACCCACAGGCGACGAGGACGAAATCGGATTGTTCGAGTAGTTCGTCAAGAGGGACCAGCCGGGCGTGGCGCTTTTGCGCCTCTTCCGGGTTCAAGCGCGGATGGGTTGCGAGCACATTCATACGAAAGGCCATGCTGCATACTTCCGCGACGCGCGTACCGATATGGCCAAGCCCGACAATGCCGATCGTCTTTTCGAAAACATCGTTGTTACGGTAGGCGAAGCGGTCGAGGTCCGGGTCTCGGCGCAGCGCCATGTTGACCTGGGCGATCTTCTTGCTCAGGCACATCATCATTGCGATGGCGTGTTCCGCCACCGCTTCCGCGTTCAGCCCTGCCTGATTGGCGAACAGGACGCCGGCCTCACTACAGTGGTCGAGGTTGACGATGTCGTAGCCGGCCCCCGCGGTGCAGGCCGCCACTAGCTTGGGGCACTTTGCGAGGAAATCCTCGTTGATCCGGAACCGTGGCGGGACCAGCGCGTGTCCGCCGCGCGTGTGGTAGCCATGGATGGTCGAGAGGACATCCGCGACCTCCGCATCGGTCATGCCGTCATGGACCCGCGTCAGCTCGATATCGTGTCCTTGCGTCAGGGTGCTTTCGAACAGTTCGAGGTTGAGCAGGCGGTCGAAGTAGCAAATACGTAGCACGGGCTCTGCATCTCCTTGCGGGGGAACGCCGGCAGGACTGCCGGGCGACGAAGCCCGGCCCGCATCACCCCTGCGCACCAAATTTATACGGTTTCGGAGCGCGGTCGGCCGCCGCCTTGCTCGGTCGAGACGAAGGCGCCGCCCTGATAGATTTCGTCCGTATCGTCAGGCGAGGCGGGCGGTTCCTTGGCGATGACGGCGTCGGCGTAGGGCTCGCTTTGGTCCTGCGGTTTGTAGCCGAACCGTTCGGCGTTGCTGTTGTCCCACCAGCCGCGCGCATTGTCGGAGGCACCGTAGAAGATCTCGAACTTGATGTCCGGGTGGTCGAGACTGATTGCGCAGAGCTGCGCCAGATCGCGTGGGCTAACCCAGATCGAGAGACGGCGCTTGTCCACCGGCTGGGTCGCGACATTGCCGATCCGCAGATTAACGACCTCCAGCCCATACTTGTCCGCATACAGGCTGCCCATCGCTTCGCCGAACACCTTCGAGACACCATAGCGGCTGTCCGGTTTGGGGTAGACGGTGTGGTCGATGGTTTGATCGCGGCGGTAGAAGCCGACGGCGTGATTGGAACTCGCCCAAACCACGCGCTTCACACCGGATTGCAGGGCTGCTTCATAGACATTACGCATGCCGACGATGTTGGCGTCGAGGATCGTCTGCCAATCGGCTTCGCCGGCACAGCCGCCGAAATGTAAGATGCCGTCCACGCCTTCGGCGGCGCGCTTTACCGCATTCAAGTTCGTCAGGTCGGCGCCGATGTACGTCTCGTCGCCACGCAAATTTTGGACGGGCGCTCTGTCCGACAGACGGAGCTTGTATTTGGTGCCCAATTCCTCACGCAGAAACGTGCCGATACCGCCGGCCGCGCCGGTCATAAGAATTGTTTTCACGCCGTGCTCCTAAAGAGGTCGTCGCAATGCTGCGCTCTGAACCCGCAGTACCCCCCATCCTAACCTTCCCCCACAAGGGAGGAAGGGAAAACCTCCGTTCGATCGGTCAACTCTCCCCTCCCCATTGAGGGGGGAGGGATAGGGTGGGGGTGGACGACGATCGCGTCTGAAACTGAGACATCTACTTTTGTTTACAGCAGCAAATTCACAGTGTCTTACAATACCCCACGCTGCGCCAGATTCCGCATCAACGCGGAAATCCCGAATTGCCAAGGCTCAGCCTTGTTGCTCGTCGTGACGCGGTTGGTCAGCGACCCCAGCTTGGGGCTGGCAATCGTCACGAAATCGCCCGGCTTATGGGTAAATCCTTCGCCCGGTGTATCCCGATCCTTGGTCGGTGCAAAGGCGGTTCCCGTGAAAAGTGCCGCGCCGTCCGGGTATTGATGGTTCTCGTTTAGGGTCTGTCCGGCCAGATCTTCTATGTCCCGACTGATGCGCGACATCTCGCTTGTCCCTTCGAGCCGAAATTGATCGTCTCCTGCGACAGTTAGTGTGAGCTCCGCGCTTCTGATATCGTCGAGACCGAAATTGTCGTCCAGAAGCCGGATGAAGGGCCCAATCGCACAGGACGCATTGTTGTCTTTCGCCTTGCTCAGCAACAAGGCACTGCGGCCTTCGAAGTCGCGCAGATTGACATCGTTGCCGAGCGTTGCGCCGACGATGGTACCCGACGCATTCAGGATCAGCACGATTTCCGGTTCCGGGTTGTTCCAGGTCGATTTCGGGTGCAATCCGATCTCCGCACCAGTGCCGACCGCCGACATCGGCTGCGCCTTGGTGAACACCTCGGCGTCTGGGCCGATGCCGACCTCGAGGTACTGCGACCACAATTCACGTTCGATCAACGCGTCCTTCAGCGCGGCAGCCTCCGGCGAGCCAGGCACGATTGCCGCGAGGTCGTCGCCGATGGCGCCCCTGATCACGCGCCGGATAGATTCCGCTTCCTGCGGGTCGCCTTCGGCACGCTCTTCAATCACCCGCTCCAGCATGCTGTCGACAAACGTGACACCCGCGGCCTTGACGGCGGCGAGGTCGACCGGCGCCAGCAGCCAGGGCAGGGCAGGATCGCGCGCATCCGCCACGCTGTTCGCAATAATTGTCCCGACCGGGCCAAGGTCGTCGCCATCCGCATCATGTGCCGTGGCAGCAGACGCATAAGCGTTAATGAGGTCGGTCATTGTCGGCTCGGAGGCAGTGATATCGATCAGATGACCGTTCCGAAGGACGACAACGGATGGACCGTCCTTGTCCGGCCGCCAAACGCGCCCCACCAGTGTCGCCGCATCCGCATCGACCGGAAGCGTCGAGTTCGCGTTAAGTTTCAAATCCATCGTGAAACTCCCTTGCTAGACCAGATCGGGGTTTGTTGGAATCGCTTTCAGCGATCCAAAACCGCGTGAATCTGGTCTAACTTATTGATAGCGAGCGGATTCACAAGAGTACCCGAACCCATGTAATGGGTTCGACTAAACTTGATCCGCTCTAGCCGGGTGCATTTTCAGAGCGTGCGCCCGTTGGTATTTATGCTCACGCGAATGTCTTCCGCGAATTCCTGTTCCGAGTCATCTTCCGGTGCGTAGCCGATAACCTGCCGCGCATTCGTAATACTCCAATAGGCGCGTGTGTTGTTGGAGACACCGTAGAAGATCTGGAAAGGGATGCCGTCCTCGTTGCGAATATCTTCGGTGTCGATTGATTTCGTATAGAGCTGCTGCATATCGCGCGGGCTGATATAGGCGCCGAGATCGCGTTTATGACTGACCTCGTCGCCATTGAAATCCGCGCTGCGGATCGGTCTTGGCGCGCCGATGCGGACTTGCACGTTCTCCACGACACCCCCGAAGCGCCCGGTCGCGAATAGGAAACCGAGATGCTCATAGGTTGCCTTGGCCCATCCGTAGAAATTATCCGACAGGGGAAAGATATCGGGACCGATCGTGTCCATCGTGCCGTTGTGGAGTTTCGACTCATACCAATCAGCGGCATGGTTCGAGGAAGCGACGACGACGCGTGGAATTTTTTCTTCGAGCGCCAGCCGATAGACGTTGAAGGCCATATCGACACTGCGGCGTTCGACGAAATAACCGTCTGGGCTTTCCGCGCCGGGGCGTGTGGTGAGCCATTGCTTTGGCGCGCTTGTTTTTATTCCTGGCTGGGTCGACCGGACGTTATGCACGACGGCATCGACGTCCTTGAAATGGTCCCGGTAGGCGTCGAGATCGGGATTGGACAAGTCGGCCTCGATGACATCGTTGCTACCCGCTGCGTTCGTGTCGAGCAGGACGAGATCATAACGTTCCCGGAATGCGGGGAGGAGCTGTTTGGTTATTGTCCCGGCGGCGCCGGTAATAAGTACGCGTTTCTTGGCCATATCGTTTTCTCCGTATGTGGAAACGCCGCTACCAGTCGGGCGGCGTCCACTCTGCGTCTTGATCCAACGGATAGATGGGCCGTTGGAAGCCGGTCCAATCAAAATTATCCAAATTCGGTGATGTCAGTCCGGGTGCATCGCATTCAATGACACGCTCCGGCGGGAAGTAGGGGAGGAAGCCGGCGCGAAAGTGACCGCGTGATTTGACGACAACGGTGCGGGCATCGGTGACGCTAACCCCAAAGTTTTCAAAATAGCCGGGATCGATGCATTGCTGGCGGATCGAGATGACGATCACCGTTACGGTGCCGACCTGCAGTGCTGCGGTCGGACCGAGATCGATGCTCATGTTCTTCCGGGAGCCGGGGTCGCGGCCGACAATGTTGCCATCGGAAAGTGCTAGCACGGTTGCTTCGGCAGTGAACTGATTTGAGTACTGGTCGGCTTCGTCGCGGTTAAAGCGGGCATCGAAGGTTGCGCCTACGCCATGCTCGTGCGCCTCCGCTGCGAGCGCGGCATCGTTGAACACGGCAAGAATGACGCCCTTGGCTTTCGCTTCATAAAGGCCTTCGAGCAGCCAAGCCGTATTACCCCGGCCGCCGCCGCCCGGATTGTCGGCGACATCCGCGATGATGATGGATGGTTCGGACGGGTCTTCTCCACGAGCGACCGCACCCGCGATGCAATCCTCCAAAGATGTCAGATTGGGTGTGAAGCGCTCGCGGTAATTCCACACACGCTCGGCAAGGTCTCTGCAGATGCTCTGCGCGCGGGTCATGTCGTCGCGGGTCGTCACCAGAAACGCCATGCCGTTTTCCGGTGTGTCGCCGTACGTGAAGCCGCCGGCGATGGAAATATTCATGACCGTGTCGTCGATCAGGGTTTGTCCGTAGTCGATGATTTCGCCATAGGGTCCGCTCGCAGTGAGCTGAGTGACCTGCGGGGCGACGAGGGGCAGACGAATGAAAGCGGTTGTCGGTGTCACATTGCCCAGGAGTTCATGCATGACGCCCGACGCTTCCATGCCACGCTCATACTGATCGACATGCGGGTTGGTGCGGTAGATGATCAGGGCGTCTGTCGCGGACACCATCTCTTCCGAGATGTTGGTGTGGAGGTCCAATGTCGAAATGATCGGCACGTTGGGACCGACTACGTCACGCGCCATCTGGAACAGATCGCCGTCCGGGTCCGATATTGCCGTGGAAACGGCGGCGCCATGCTCGCCGAAATAGACACCATCCAGTGGCATCGCGGCTTCCAGGCGCTCGCGCATTTCCTGCTTCAGTTCGAGATAGAAATCATGATCGATTGGACCCGCCGCACCGACATCGGCGTTCACGATGGGCACCGGTGTCCAGGGGCCGGCGTCGTTCATGGCGTGGATGAACCCGGTCATGGTGCCGACCATGCGAGGATGCTCGCTTGCGGCGTCTTCGAGGATTTCATCGCCATAGAGCAGGACCTTTTCCTCGAAGTCCGCGCGGCCCACTGGCGGCGCGAACCGGTTGCTCTCGATATGCAGCGCCAGAATGGCGATCCGTTTTCCGTTTCCCTCGGCCATGGTCACACCTTCTTTGCTTCGCGTCGTTTCGAGCTTACCGGCGGGCGCGCATTCTGTTCAACCGCACGCACCGCATTGGCGGGGGTTCTCGATAGGATATAGACGGGAATGAGGCCGCATATGCTGGCGATTGCCAGTGCCGTGAAGGCGTCCTGAAAGCCGGCAGAATTGGCCTGCGCATAAACGACTTGTCCCAGATAATGCAGCGCGCCGGGATGCTCCAACGCGTCTGCGACGCCCGCTTCGGAAAACAATTGCCGGACGGCGGCGAGGAAGGCCTGACTGGTCGGGCTCGCCGCTGTCTGGGTCGCAGTCAGCGCTTCGCTGTGGAACGGGACACGAGTTTCCAGGAATGCGACGACAATATTGAGGGAGAACGCGGCGCCGAGCATGCGGACAAAGTTCACCGCGCCCGACCCTTGGTTGACCTGTTCGCTGGGTAGCGATTTGAGTGCGGCTCCGTTGACGACCGGTGTCGTGAACGCGATCCCAAGGCGAATGAACAGCGTAAAGGCGACGAAGGTCCAGAACGGTGTGTTCACGTCCGTGCCGGACAGAAAGAAGAATCCGGCGGCGAACCCGCCGAGGCCAACGCAAAGCAGGATTTGCGGGGAGACCGTGTCCGATATACGCCCCGCAATTGGGAACAGGATAAGCAGGGAAAGCCCGCCCGGCATCAGCAGCAGGCCGGCGCGAAGCGGCGTGTACCCTTGTATCTGTTGAACGAAGACGGGGATAAGGAATGTCGAGGTCAGGAAAACGCCGCCGGCGAAAAACGAGATGATCGATGCGGAAGAAAAGCGCAGATTGAGAAACAGCCGTACGTTCAGCAAGGGGTCGGGAATGTGCGTTTCCCAGGCAACAAAACCGAATGCGGCCGTTGTTCCGGTCACGAACAACAGAATGACCTTGTCCGATACCCAGCCATCGCGCGTACCGCTGCTGAGCGCGAGAAGAAGCGTGAACAAGGCCACGCACATCAGCGCAAAGCCGGTAATATCGAAAGGCGGGATGCGGCTCGGCAGTCGCCGGCTCGGCAAAAATACGAATCCGAGCACGAAGGCCAGGACGGTGCTGGGCACCGTCAGAAAGAACGCATAACGCCAGTTGAACCATTCGATCGCAAAGCCGCCGAGCGTGGGCCCCATGGCGGGGGCGAAGACGATCCCCATGGAGAACAGGCCCATGGCCGTGCCGCGCCGCTCCGGTGGGAAGACCTTGAAGCAGATCGCCATTGCCAGCGGTTGGATGATCCCCGCCGTCAGCCCTTGCAGTAGGCGGCCTGCCGTCAAGATTTCGGCGTTTGGCGCCAGGCCGCTCATTGCGACGCCCAATAGGAAACCCAGAAGACAGGTCGCGTAGGTCGCGCGTTCGCCGAAGATCGAAACGAGCCATGCCTGTAGGAGCATGCCTGCCGTCATGGCGGCGAAGAAACCGGAAGACAGCCATTGCGCCTCGTCCCGGCCGATGCCGAACGCGCCCATGATGTCCGGAAACGCGACGTTGACGGTGGTTTGCGACAGCACCATCGTCATGGCGCCGAGCATGCATGTTATGGCGGCGAACCACTGGTAAGCCGGGCCATAGCGCTCGAACAGGTCGTCAATGCTTTCGACGGCCAAGGCTTCTGTCTTTCGGATTGCGTTGCATGTTCACCGCCCATGCCGGGCCGCATTCCCATCAGGTTTTGAAAATGGGGATACACGGACAACGCGATATCGCCGCCGGGCAATCCCTCTAGGAAGACTTGCCTAGCACGATTTGGCTGGTGTGAGTACAGGGCGCGTTGAAATGTCCCGAACCGGGATGGTATCGCGCCTACAGCGTTCCTAGACGCTCAGATCTACGATGGATCCACGAAGGGCGGAGAGGGAGGGCTGTGCATCCTGGGTCTGTGAGGCGACAGCAGCTTCCGAAGATTGATCCGGTTCTTCGAATGCGGCATCGCGAGGCTGCTCGTTATTCTCTTCAGGCGCCCGTGATTCCCGCACTCTTGGGATGGGTGCAGGGGGAGTCGGGCTGCTTCGCGCCGTGAGGGTTAATGAATCGATCACCATAATTCTAAGTATGGTTAAAAGCCGTTACCTGTCTATCGAGACCGTGTCGGATCCGTCACAGCCATCTTCGGCTTCCGGATCGAAGGGCATCAGGACCAGAGGCAGATTTTCCAGCGCAAACAGTCGCTTGCGGAGGGCATTCTCGATCTCGATATCGGTAACAGACATTTAACACTCTTTCCGTTTCATCGTTGCCATATTCTATGCTGATAAGAGTATCGGTCCCGGGATGGTTTTGCAGTGATCCCGGTCACGCTATGGGAAACGGCATGAAATACTTGCTTTTTATCCGATAGCAGTGGATTTTTCACGCAGCGTGGCCCTGGTATGGTAAATGCGCGGCGGTGGCCTTTTAAGGGGTGTGGATATGTGGAAGTCGTTAACGGTTCTTATCGCTGTCTTGCTGGTGGCCGGTTGTCTGCGGGACGACCGGTTGCGGCCGAGCGAAAACGGTGTGTGGATCGGCGTGAAAAACACGTCCTACGATGACTTCTGGAAAGCGGCCAACAAGGTCATGGCGAAGCGCACGAATGTAGCCCATTCCGATCAGGAAATGGGGCAAATCGTCGGCCGGGGTAACAAGGGCGGCGGCTTGTGGAATGACTCCGTCGCATTCTTCGTATGGCCGACGGACAATAGCGATGCCGGTTATTCGGTCGATGTCGGCGGCTATGTCGGCAGTGTCTGGAGCGAACTTAGTCCGGACTGGAAGAAGGTCATCATCGATGATCTGAGGAAGGAACTCGGCGCCTCCTGACGGGCTAGGCCCGAATTACTTCGTAGCCTGACCGTTATCACATAGCGCCTTTGCGATGTGTTCGCCGGCGAGGCGGTGACCGGTTTTGTTCCAGTGTCCGGTACCGAGGCGCGTATTCTCGAAACCGTGCAGGTATGCAGCATTCTTGTCCGCGTAGTCCCGCAGCGGGTCGACTAGCGTAATAGCCGGGATGCCGAGCTGTGTTGCGACCGCCGCAACGCGCTGGTCCGGATAATCCAAATTATCAACCCCAAGCGCCTGGGCGAAGTCGCGCCGGATCTGGCGGTCGGGATAGACCTGAACCGGCGCCGTCAGGTTGGCGATCCAGAACGCCGCACCTGACGCTTTCGCATCGTCGCGCAGGGCGGCAAACAGCGCTTCGGTGGTTGCCCAGGCCCGTTCCCATTCAGGCGTGGCGGGCGGCTTGAAGATCTCGTAGTCGGGGTTTTCCGGGTTGAACACCGCGCCGCTTTGCTTCTTGTCGCTGCGCAGCGCGGTCTTCGTTCGTGTGTAGAATTCCCGCGTCAGCTGGACCAGGCGCGACGTATTGACGATCGCGTTGCCGATACCGCGCCAGAACATCTTCGTTTTGAAGCGGCTGCTGTTGGTGTTGCTATCGTCGAGGCGCAGCACCCCATTTTCCAACACGTAGTAGATACGGTCTTCATGCCCGTCCAGTTCTCGCGCGTTGTTCCAGACGTCGTTGCCGGTGAAGAAGGCGAGCAGCACGAGATCCGGGTCGTATTTCAGGACGTTGTGCTGCAAGGTCAGGCGCTGCTGCGCGGTGCCGTAACCGGGCACGCTGAAGTTCAGCACTTCGGCGGGGGCCTTCCGGCAGGCGGAGAGGCGGCGTTCGAGGATCGACCAGAAGGTCTTCTCGAGCGGTACGGCCAGCGCTTCGCTCATCGAGTCGCCGAGGACCGCGACGCGGAACGTGCCGGGCGGCTTGGCGAGGTCGTGGTGGCGGTCGCGGAAGCCTTCGCGGTTGTTCTCGATTAGCGCTTCGCCCTCGGTCATCCAGCGGCCCGACAGTCCCGGCTGCGGCGACCAGCCGCGCAGCGTCTCCAGGCGGTGGAAGACGGGGTAGGCGATGCCGGCGATCCGCAGGCCGACTTCGGCCATCGCGCCGGCGAAAACAAGGCTCGCGGCGACGAGGGCGACTTCGCGGCGGCTTGGCATCAGGGGGTGGGATTTGCACGGGTCATGGGGTTTTTTAACTACCGGTTATCTACCGGTAAAGAAAGCGTGCATTCGCCGCCCGAATATTGTAAGCTTGCTTACGGTAAGCACTGCAACTAAAACAGATCAAAGATCCAGAAAAGCACGACATGGCCGAATACGCCCTCGATCAACTGCTAGGCTTCCTGGTGAACGACGTGTCGCGCCTGATGCGCACGCGCTTTGACAGCCGCGCCCGCGATTTGGAACTGACCCGCCCGCAATGGCGCGTGCTGGTCTTCCTGTCCACCAGCGAGGGCATCAACCAGAGCGGGTTGGCGGATCTCATCGAGGTCGAGCGCATGTCGATGGCCCGCATGATCGACCGTCTGGAGGCCGCCGATCTGGTCGAACGCCGCCCGGACGCCAACGACCGCCGCGTGCACCTGCTGTACCTGACCGAGAAGGCGCGCCCGCTGCTCGACGAGATCACGGCGCTGGCCAACGAACTGCACGACGAAGCGCTGGACGGCCTATCCGAGGCCGACCGGGAAACCCTGCGGTCGCTGCTGACCGTGATCAAGAACAACCTGTCCCCGGCCAATGGGTCGCGGACCGCCCTGGACCTGCTGCAGGCGCAGGCAGGAGGGATGAATGACTGACGAAACCACCACCGAAACGGCACCATCGCCGCGCCCGCCGCGCCAGCGCCGCTTCGCGCGCTTCCTGGTGCGCATGTTCCTGATGGTCGCCGTGCCCGGCGCCGCCGCCCTGATCGGCGCGTATTTCTACGTCAGCAGCCAGCGCTACGTGACCAGTGAGAACGCCTACATCAAGGCCGACAAGGTCACCATCGCGGCCGAGGTCTCCGGCAAGGTCGCCGCCGTCGAAGTGCGCGAGCACGACACGGTAGAGCAGGGCCAGCTGCTGTTCCGCCTCGACGACGAGCCGTACCGCATCGCGCTCGCCAACGCCGACGCGGCGCGCGACAGCATCGGCCATGAGGTCGAATCGCTGCGTGCGTCCTACAAGGTGAAGCAGGCCGAACTGCGCCTCGCCAAGGACGACCTCGCCTATTTCAACCGCACCTTCAAGCGCCGCCAGTCGTTGCTGGCGCGCGGCAACGTTTCCCAGGAGCGCTTCGACCAGTCGCGCCGCAACGCCAATGCCGCGCGCCAGAAGATCGCCATCCTGCGCAGCGAGATTTCGCAGATCCTCACCGGCCTCAACGGCAACCCGAACCTCAAGGTCGAGGCCTATCCCAAGTTCCAGCAGGCTCAGGCCGTGTATGACCGCCGTCAGCTCGATTTGCAGCGCACCCTGGTCTACGCCCCGGCCTCGGGCCGCATCAGCAAGATCGAGCTGGAGCCGGGCGAGTTCGTGAAGGAAGAGGAGCCGCTGTTCGCGGTCATCTCCGACCAGGATGTCTGGGTCGAGGCGAACCTGAAGGAAACCCAGCTCACCCACGTCACGACCGGCCAGATCGTGTCGGTTGAGATCGACGCCTACCCCGACGTCATCTGGCGCGCCACGGTGGAGAGCATCAGCCCCGCGACCGGCGCCGAATTCGCCATCCTGCCGCCGCAGAACGCGACCGGCAACTGGATCAAGGTGGTCCAGCGCCTGCCGCTGCGCCTCGTCTTCGAAGACCCCAAAAGCGGCCCCACCCTGCGCGCCGGCATGAGTGCGGTGATCGAAATCGACACCGAACACGAGGCCTCGCTGCCGGGCTTCGTGAAGGAAGCGCTCGCCTGGGTGAATGGGAAGAACGAATAGCGCGGTACGCGCGCCCTTCCCAAAGCCCGGCAGGGTAGGGGGCGCTGAAGCCCCCGGGAACGTCCCAAGCCGCCAATAGCCCCCAATACCGTCATCCCGCACTTGATGCGGGATCCATGTTCATGCCGAACGCGCCGCCTTGCCAAGGCCCAAACGTTGCCGCCACACACAGCCGCCCCCGCCCCGGGTTGTTGTTTTTTCCAATGGCGCGACGTATCCCTATCCGTAGTGCTGGCGGCAAATAACCCCGTCACTGACGGAGGCCCGCGCCGGAAATACTCGGTCGCTGACGGACCGGGCGGCGGAGGGGTACGGCCCGTCAATGACCGACCCCCGTTCGGCCCCGGAAAGCCGGTCCCGGACGGCCCGCGGAACGGCGCATAACGGACCCGCCACCGCCAACCCGCAGCACGGAAGGAGGCGCCATGCCGAGCCAATTCAACCCGTACGGCCCGTTCTACCTGGGCGAGGCGATGCCGGCGGCCGTGCCGCGGAAGATCGCGCCGGCGGAAATCGTCTCGCTGCGCCGCCGGCTGCATATGAGCCAGGATTTCTTCGCCCGCACCTTCGGCCTGAACGTCGAGACGCTGCGTGGCTGGGAGCAAGGCCGCCGCGAACCCGACAGCGCCGCCCGCATCCTCCTGCGCGTCATCGACCGCGAACCCGCCGCCGTGTTCCGCGCGCTGCGGCGGGCGTGAGGGGGCAACAAGTAGGCTGGCGCACGCGTCCTTCCCGAAGCGCGGCAGGGGTATGGGGCGCTCAAGCCGTCGAGAACATTCTACGCTGATTATAACCCCCAAGACCGTCATCCCGGCCAAGGAGCCGGGATCCATGTCTATGCCATACGCCGAACCCTAGAATAGTGCCCGCGCCCGAATGGCTATACGCTCATTCAAGGGCAATCTGTGCTGCCAATTAATAACATTTATGTTATCGTCAGAAATGGCACTAACCCGGGATTTCAAGGAGACAGTGCAGGCGCGTGCGCAGGCCGACCCGGCCTTTCGCGTCGGCCTGTTGACAGAGGCGGCGGAATGCCTGCTGACCGACGAAGTGGACGTCGCAAAGACGCTTTTGCGCGACTACGTTAATGCAACGATCGGCTTTCAGGCACTTGCCGTGCTGACAGGCAAGAAACCGGCGAGCCTGATGCGCATGCTCGGCGACAAGGGCAACCCCAGCCTGGAGAACATCGCCAAGGTGATCGACACGCTGCGCCGGCACGAAGGCGTCGAGCTCCACGTCAGTGCGGCGTGAAGGAAGCGCTGGCCTAGGTGAATGGGGCTGGCAGCCGGTACGCGCCACCTTTTCGCTATAACCGCGCTTAGGCGATGATAAGAAATATTAGGAAATATTCACAATATTTGCTAATATTCGACCCAGGCAACCTGAAAGGACTCGATCATGGCAACGGTAACGGTATCTTTGCCCGATCCGATGAAGGAGTGGATCGAAACACAGGCCCGTAACGGCCAGTTTAGCGGCGTGAGCGATTATGTCCGCGATTTGGTGCGGCGCGATCAAGCCCGAAAAGATCGGCGTGAGGCGCTTATTCAGGCGCTCATCGAGGGCGAGGAAAGCGGCCCGGCCCGCGAATGGACTCGTGAAGAACTGCAGGCTGAAGCGCGGCGACGGGCTGGCGTGACGAATGGCGGCTAGTTATCGGCTGTTACCGAAAGCGGAAGCCGATTATTTCGATATCTACGCCTATACTTACGAGAATTTTGGCGAGCACCAAGCCGAAAAATACACGGGCGGTCTGCTCGATGCGTTCACACTGATCACCGAACACACGCGTATAGGCCGGGACATCGGTCATATCCGTCCGGGATATTTCCGCTACGACTACGAAAGCCATACGATCTTCTACAAGCAGGATCGGGACGGGATTGCCATCGTCCGCATACTGGGCGAAAGGCAGGATCCTCTGCGACATCTGTAATCGCTGCATTCTCTTGCCGTCGTACCCAACGTACTGTGGCGCGCTCGAGCCGTGCAATTTTCCAACGTCATGCATAACCCCAAAACCGTCATCAACCCCAAGACCGTCATCCTCGACTTGATCGAGGATCCAGTAAAATAGAGAGTCGGCGCATCGCGCCGCCTTTTCTCAGTACCAGTCCGCAAATCGGTCCCGCACTACAAAGGTGGTGCAATAACACACTGTTTTTCTATTATTGATATTGTTTGCACAGATAAATCTTCGCGGGTGTAGTGGCATGAAACCTTTGACTGGAAACAGCATTTTCCGCGTGTGGCTTTTCATCGTTCTTGGAATTCTTACCACCGCGGCTCTAGCGCTTTCGGTATCTGCGGCGGAGCGCAACGGCAAGAACATCGACATTACGGTTCGGCTGTTCGATGCTGTCGCTGTTTTTCCGCCGCCGAGTTGGCAGGAGTCCGTAAATCCGGCGGACGACTACACCGTCCATCCCCAGCAACAGCAAAATATGTTTGTGCTGGAATTTTTGCCGAAGGGCGAAACGTTCAAGAACTGGACAAAATTGCACGCGGTCCAGGCCGTCAAAAGCCCACGATTGCGTTATGCCGATCTAAAACAGATCGCGCTGAAGCCCTTTCAACGCGCCTGCGGCGAAGACAATCTCGAAGTCCGGGAACTGGAAGAAACCGAAAAAACCTATTTGATCGCACTGCTCTGCACCAACAGCCCCAACGGCCCCACCGAATTCGGCTATGGCGACGGTGTTGGCGAAGTCACGCTGATGTGGATCGGGTACGCAAAAGAAACCAAGGTCAAAATCTATCAGCATTGGCGCGGCGACTCCTTTTCCACTGACGAGCCGGACACCTGGCCGGTCAGCGCCGACCTATTCGACAGAACGGTAGGCGAGTTCAAAGGCATAAGACTGATTATCAAATAGGGGTGCTGGCTTCGAGCGCCACGTCAGCGCAGCGTGACGACGTGACGGGAAGAGGAACGGACAATGAAACTCGACGAAGACAAGATCGACGATGCGGTGTTGGGGTTGTTGTGGCTAACGCTGCATGACGAGCGCCGCGCCTGGAAGAGCTTCGACTGGGCGGCGATGGACCGCCTGCACGCGAAAGGACTGATTGCGGATCCCGCGAACAAGGCGAAGTCTGTGGTCTTCACCGATGAAGGCTTGCAGCAGGCAGCGGAAAAATGCCGCGCTCTTTTCGGCGGTAATTCGTAATTCGGCGCAAATTCGGCCGCGCGAGAACACAAGCAGCGGAGTCGGTCACATAGTTAAGGATAGTGCCCTTTTTCTGCCAGTACGTAGGGTGCCAGAGAAATGCGTCTAGCCAGAAATGATATTGTGCCTCAAAGACCAAACGATACTCCTAAATCCATAACGAGGACGAATAGTGGCTTCCAAGCAGTAAGATTGCCATAAGTGCCAATGCAAGCTGCATAACAACGATATAGGTAGACGTGTTGATCCGTCCTGCGATTGTCCTATGGGCATTATCGAGAACTGGTTTTATCAGTTCGTATAGGCCGAGTTTCGTTTCATAAATTAGTATGATTTCGAACTTCTCTTTCTGGCGTTGGCGGTGGTGGAGTGCCACAATAAAACCGAAAATGCTGGTCACTAGAAGGGCTGTGTTTGCTACAATTAAAATGGCTTCATTTGGTTGCTTAATCTCTAGTCCCACTACGCCCAAGAAGAAAAGAATGGAATATTGAAGAACCTTCCACGTCTGATCTCTCATATGAAAGTGGTCTTGCCACTGAGTTTGGAGATCGCTCGAAATTGCTTGCATAGTTTGGTCCATCTGATACCTCAATCAAAGTATGGCTATTCATTTGCAGCGTTATTTTAGCATCGGATCCGAGACTGTAGTTCTTTTGCAAAGCTCGGCAGGCCGCTAGGCGCTTAAGCCCCTGGATTAAAGGGGCGTCGATCCCTGTACTCACCGTTGTGCGAGCGCATGAAACTTTTGACTGCTGTATCGGAAGCGTGGGGTTGGACCGGCATTCGGCCTCGCGAGATTGTGGCGCAAAATTCGTTTGGTAACCTTTTAATCAAAGATGAGCGCGGCATGTACTGGCGCATTTGCCCGGAAGATCTTTTGTGTTCATTGATCGCGGACACCGCGCCGCAGTTTGCGCCGTTGCGAGAGGATCCGGAATTCCAGGCGGACTGGGAAATGACGAGATTGACTGCAGAGGCCCGAGCAATCCTGGGGGAGCCGGGAGAAGGTCGCTGTTTTTGCTTGAAGGTCCCTGCAGTTTTGGGTGGCGACTACGAAATCGCGAATATCGGACAAATCAGCCTGATTGAGTTGATTGGCTTTTCAGGAGACGTTGCCCAGCAGATTGACGACCTTCCAGACGGAACTCCGGTCGAATTCAAAATTATCGACTGACGGCCCTGGCTCCGAAGGCCGGGTCGGGTGAGCCATAGTTAAATATAGTGTCCCGTTTTCTCCCAGGCACATTCAAAGAAACATTGAGGCCGCAGTAGTCAGGAGGAGTGCCCATGTCACTTGAACAATGCTTCATGGGGGTATGCTTTATCCCGCTTGACGCAAAGGAACAAAAACTCTTTGGGTTCCCCGAGCTCCTGGCCGGCCTAGCACTCGTGGTCTTGGCGTGGACCATCGCAGACATCCGCTACCGCTTTCGCATTAGGGTCGCGCCCATACCACTCCAAGGTCTGACTTTCAGCGTTGTCGCTGCGGTCGGTGGACTCACTCTGCTGACTGACCTTTGGCGAGCAGAGGCGTGGCTGGTGCCGCGCGGGAACCTGCTGACGCCCGCCTCATGGCAGGCCATCCTCGCCGGCTTGATCCTTCTGACATTCCTAACTTGGGCATGGTTCGCATTCATCAGACCGCCGACGTTCGGTAAACGCAACGCGAAGCGCTTCGCACGTGAGCGTCCGGTAAAGCAGCCCTGCCTATGATGACGTTGGACTGTTACGCTCAGGTTTGAGCGTAACGCCAGGGGAGCAGTTCGTCGATCCGATTGATTTTATGGTCGGCGATACAGGCTAGCGTGTCGGTTAGCCAGGCCTGCGGATCGACGCCATTGAGTTTTGCTGTCTCGATCAGCGTATAGGCGATGGCGGCTGATTTGCCGCCGGCCTCGGACCCCATGAAGAGATAATTCTTCCGCCCCAGGGCGATGGGCCGCATGGATCGCTCTGCGGTATTGTTGTCGAGTTCAAGAAAGCCGTGATCTAGATATGGTCGCAGCTTCTTCATGCGGGTCAGGGCGTAGCGAATAGCACCGGCTAAGGGTGATTTGCCGGATATCCGGGTCAATTGGGCATGCAGCCATGATTCCAGGTCGTCGAAGATTGGTTTTGATTGGCGCTGCCTGATCTTCACCCGTTGATCCGGCGATTGGCCCCGAACCTCCTTCTCGACGCCATAGAGTGTGGCGATACGTTTTATGGCTTCCTCGGCAATCGCCGATCCCTGAGCTTTGTGGATATCGACGAACTTGCGTCGGATATGGGCCATGCAGGCCACTTCCGTCACCTTGCCCGTGCGGTACAGGTCATTGAACCCCGCATAGCCATCGGCATGCATGAAGCCCGTGAAGTCCGCTAGATGTTCGCGCGGGCGAACGCCCTTCCTGTCGGACGAGAACTGATACCATGCGGCAGGATGCGCCTCTCCGGCCCAGGGTCGTTCATCGCGGACATAGGCCCAAAGCCGCGCGGTCCTGGTTTTACCGGAGCCTGGGGTCAGCATTTTTACCGGCGTATCATCGGCGAAGAGGGCCTGTCCCTTTAAACCATGGCGCGCGACGGCGTCCGCCAAAGGTTCCAACAGAGCCGTGGATTTGCCAACCCAATCGGCCAGGGTGGAGCGGTCCAGATCGATCCCCTCGCGCTGGAATATCTGACTTTGCCGGTACAAAGGCGAATGATCGGCGTACTTGTTGACCAGCACATGGGCCAGTAGGCCAGGACCGGGCCGCCCGTGCTCAATCGGCCGCGACGGCAGGGCTGCCTGATGGAACGTCTCACAGCAGGTGCAGGCCATGCGCGGGCGAACAATCCGGTTCACGACAAAACGTCCGGGGACATATTCCAGTTCCTCGGTGACATCGTCGCCAAGCGTTTTGAGCGCACCGCCGCATTCCCCACAGGCATCGCCCGGCGACAGTGTTGTCTCGTTGCGTGGGAGATGACCGGGCAGCGGTTTACGTTTGGGCTTGTCTTTTGGCGCTGCAGATTGATCTGCATTTGCATCGTCTGACGCGGGCTCCTGCGCGGACGCCGCAATCTCTTCGTCTTCCAGCGTCAACGCCAGTTGATCCAGAGCCTCCGAGCGCGACCCGAAGCGATGCTGGCGCATCCCGGCCAATTGGTGTTGGAGCTTCTCGATCAACACCGCCTGTGACTTCACTTCCGACGCCAGCGATGCCACCAGACCTTTTAATGCGGCAGGTTCTCAGCGTCGTCGAGCATGCCGGCAATCTATCAGCCGCCACCCCGCATGGGAATCCCCGGAAATTGACAACCCTTTGCTGTGAAACGACTTTACCCAGCCGTCAGGGGACGCCACGTTCGTTGTGGTATGCGCCAATCAATCCCTTCCAGCAGCATCGCCAATTGAGCCGGGGTCAGCGCAACCTTGCCCGCTTTCGCAGACGGCCAGACAAACCGTCCCTTCTCCAGACGCTTCGAGAACAGACATGCCCCTTGCCCGTCCCACCAGATCACCTTGATCAGATCGCCACGGCGACCCCGGAAGACGAACAGATGACCGCAATACGGCGCCGCCTTTAGAACCTTCTCTGTTTGCGCTGACAGCCCATTGACCCCCTTACGCATGTCCGTCACGCCGGCCGCAAGCCAAACCTTCGTGTTCGTGGGAACCGGGATCATCCCGACAAGCACCGGAGCAGACGTACGAGCGCTTCGGGATCGTAAGGGCCGCTAATGCTCAAGCGATGACCTCCGGCAAGCGTGACCTCGATCTTGCCTTCGTCACCAACAGGGCGCTCGGCTTCGTGCTCGACGTGACGCGCAATCTCAACCGGCAGGAAACAGGCGGCGTCATCGACCGTGTCACTTCCCGCAAACCGGGGATCTTTCAGCCAGTTGAAAACCTGATTGGCGTTCACATTGTAGCGCCGTGCAACCTGTGAAACCGAAACGCCCGCAAACCGCGTCTGTGCGCAAATCATCCGCTTCTCGTCTGCACTCCAGCGCCGACGCTTGCCCCGCTTCGCCACATCCTGATCCCCGTTAGTGTCCACCTAAACAAGTGGACACTAAACCTCACTTCTTCTGCACGGCAGAGCGGTCAGGCCGGACGCTTACCTTCGCACAGACACTGTACAGTTTCATACTTAGGGGGAATTCATCGGAATTAGCGGTGATCGCCGATGAACTCGCTCGATCGGCGAGGGCGCTTGTTCACCACGCGACGGACAGGGGCGTGTCCAAGATGTACCCCGGAGGCAAAGACGATAAGGAGCCTTCTAGTCCTCCTAAGGTGGACGCATACGCCAACGACCTCCTGCTCCTGATAGCTGACAAAAGGCTCTGTCGAGCAATCGTTGAGTCCTCGCCAGTCACCGCCTTGGCCCTGTTTCAGGAGATGGGCGAGACGAAGAAGTACAATATCCAGATTGAGACCTTCGCCAAGAACATCGTCAACGAGGCGCTGGCCAACAAGGATTCATTCCTCTACCACGAGGCCGAAGGCTACGAATCGGGCTTGATCGGCTATCTCAAGCCGCTCAGCCAAGCGATGTTCGCGAACTATCAAATGGTCGAGAATGTTGGGACGATGCTCGACCCGGACATCTGGGGTAAGAGAAAGTGGGATGCTGACCAGTGGGAGGCCTACTCTCGGATCGTGCTTATCACGTTTCAGGACTACGTGGATAATCAGTTCTGGAGTCATTCCTACGTCCTTTTTCGTGCCAAGGGCTACATCGAGCACGCCGCCTCCGACTTGTACAAGCTGAACGAGCTCACTAACACTTTGGACAACGATTCGGTCCGCCGTCTTCGCGTCATCGTCGAGTTCATTAAAGACGCAGTCAAGATACTCAACGAGAAGGGAGTTCCCGAGCAAATCCGCATTCGGGTACGCGAGGAACACGGCTACCGGCGCAAGACCTTCTATGATCACATCGCCAGCATGATTTTTGAGGTGATCTTCCATGCCTCGTACGTCAAATCCCCACAATGGGAATGCTGGGATATTCAGCATAACATGGTGTGGGGAGAGTTGTTTAACTTCCACCACCTTGATGACCCCGCCGGCAGGGTGGTGAAGTTCAAGCTCCGACGTCTCCTATACGACGAAGTCGTGGAAATGGAGCGCTTTCCGAACTTCAAGGGGGCCAAGATCCTTGGCATGTGCCTAAACGTTATGGGGTTCACGCTTAGCGACGGCGCTAACGATAAGGACAGTCGCGCCCTCCACAAGGCGATCCTCTCCTGGACTAAGAAGAACTTTGCCTGGCTGCATGCTTACAACCCCCGCGTGGCCGATGCTTGCCTAGTGGACGGCATCACCTACGACGTTGAAAAATTTCGCCTCGTCAAAACCTACCCGGCTGATGGGCTTAGACGCGAACCACGCTACGACCACCTCGAAGTTAACCCCGCGCCAGACAAGCCTCTTGAGTAGGCTGTACCGGATATCTCGGACCGTCTCACACAGCGCATTGTTGTATTCCGTCGCCGGCGCCGTAAGGGTTTCCGACAAAACTCGGTATCCGGAACGAACTGGATCGCCGCGTCGAGCGGTTCCAGCGGTGTCACGTCCGAGTTAGGTCAAAAGCGGAAATGGCAATTTGGATCACCGACGTCCGCTTTTGGGATAAACCTGACATAGCCATGTTCCTTGAGTGTTATTAAGTTTGCTTGCCTCGTAAGTGTCTGCCATGCGCACTTTTGTTGCGTCGCAGCGGTTATTCCACTGGTCCGTTGCATGGCACGACGTGGTGTAAGCGGTCCAGCAGACTGTCCTGACATCGAATTTGGGACCGATGATATGGTCGTCCCCGCGTTGCCGGGAAACCGCCGCCAATAGGGCCGGCAGGATGATAAATATTAAAAATCAAAGACTTATGAATATATAAAATACATCATATATTAACGCTAAAATTGAAAATTTAACGGTTTGCTAACCCATTTGAGGGCCGTCCCGCGGCGGCGGGTGGCGCAACGTGGCGACATGACCCGGGGGGATTTGCTGTCGGGGCAGGCTCGAAGAAGCCGATCTATCTTTGAAACGGCTCTGAATTTGGAATGGGAACTATTATGATCAGACGTATCAACCCATCGGCCGTCTTGGGCATGATTGTCGGGTCCGTCATTGTCGGGGCCGCGATCTGGGCGACGGCGAGCGATGCCCTGGTCTTTATTAATATTCCCGGCTTCGCCCTCGTCCTGGGCGGAACCATTGCCGCGACGCTGATGAGTTTCCCGCCGCGTTACATTTTCCGGGTTTGGCGGAGTTTTCTGGTCGCGTTGAAAAACGAGCGGGCCTACGACACCGAAGATGTCAACGAGGTCGTCCGGATCGCGAAACTCTGGCACAACGCGCAGATCGGCAAGGTTGAGACCGTTCTGGCCAATATCCGCAGCCCCTTCCTGCGCTCCGGCATCCAACTCATCATCGATGGGGCGAGCATCGACGAAATCATGGATCTCCTGGAATGGCGGATCACCCGGTTGAAAGCCAAGGAAGCGTCGGAAGCCAATGTTTTTCGCACCATGGGGATGTATGCGCCGGCGTTCGGCATGCTCGGTACGCTCCTGGGCCTGGTCAATATGCTCTACGACATGGGCAGCGAAGGGCTGGAGCTGATCGGGCTGAACATGGCCCTGGCGTTGATCACGACCTTCTACGGGCTGATCCTCGCCAACCTGATCTTCAAGCCGGTCGCCGCGATGCTGGAGGAGAGAACCAAACAGCGCGTGCGGAACCTCAGCATGGTGGTCGAGGCCATTCATCTGCTGAGCGAAAAACGCACGCCGGCCTATATTCGCGAAACGCTGAACTCCTTTCTCACCGAATACGAAGACGAATTGGACGACAGCCGATCGTTCCGGCTGCGCGTGCAGGAGAAATTGGCATGAAGGATATCGCGCCGGAAGCGGAAGCACGCGTATTCGGCTTGATGGGCGCGGCGCCGGAACCGGCCGATGCCGTGCCGCAACGCAGCCCGCGGCGCATGAAGGCGCACCTGCTCGACAGTACGACGACCAAACCCGGCAACGAATGGATGCTAACCTATCTGGACACGGTGACGTTGCTGATCACGCTGCTGGTGATGATCCTCAGCTACGCCAGTTTCGATAAGGACAAGTTCGACCAGTTCAAGCATGGCATGAGCCTCGCCAAATATGGCGCCGGCATCATGACGGGCTCTCTGCGCGACGATGTTTCCGCGAACAGTGGCACCTCGACCGACCGGCCGCTCGATGTAACGCCGGCGTCGTTTCAGGTTGGCGCCGCCCCGGACGTGGCGGAGCCTCAGCCACAACTCGAAAACGACACGCTGGCGGTATTGCAGGAGCAGATTGGCGAACATGGTTTGGGGGACGACATCCGGGTGCGCGACCGGCAGGGGATCGTCGAGGTCGAAATCAAGGCGAACGTGCTCTTCCCCCTGGGCCGCGCGAATCTCAGCGAGAGCGGCATCGGCATATTGACGCGCTTGTCGGGACTGCTGAAATCGCATGCCAGCGCCATCGTCGTGGAAGGCCACACTGACAACCTGCCGATCAAGACCGCCTTGTTCCCGTCGAACTGGGAGCTGTCCGGTTCGCGGGCGTCGTCCGTGGCGCGCCACTTCATCGCCAACGGGATCGGATCGCACCAGCTGAAAATCGTCGGGTTCGCCGACACAAGACCGCTGGTGCCGAATACCTCGCCGGAACAGCGGCAACAGAACCGCCGGGTCAATATCGTGCTCGAACTCCCCGCAGCGGCAACGGCATCGGCAGCGTCACTGGCGCTCGCAAAGCGCTAAGCCCGCATGCCGGCGGAGCGCCCCAACCGCTGATTTCCACGCGCGCGCCGCGTCATGTTACCCTTGGCCATGACCGCGCCATACCCCCGTCACGTCACCGCTTTCGATGAAACCGTGGACGTCATCGTCGTCGGCTACGGCTTCGCCGGCGCCGTCTCCGCCATCGCCGCGCACGATGCGGGCGCGCAGGTTTTGCTGCTGGAGAAGATGGCCGATCCCGGCGGCATTTCGGTCTGCGCGGGGGGCGGGCTGCGGCTGTCGCGGGACCGGGAGGCGGCCTTTGCCTATCTGAAAGCCACCAATGACGGCACCACGCCGGACGATGTGATACGCGCCTTCGTAGACGGCATGTTCGAAGTCGAAGATTTCGTCGCCGAGTTGGTCAAGGTGAACGGGGCGGAGAGCGTGCGCGTCGAGCGGCCCGGCAACTATCCCTTTCCGGGGCATGACTCCATGTATTTCCTGGAGATCGACAACGTGCCCGGTTTCGACCGGGAGACGGGTTACCCCCATGCGCGCTCGCTGCGCAATGGCACCAATCTGATGAAGGTGCTGGAGGACAACGTCAACGCCCGCCGTGGCATCGCCGTGCGCCTGTCGGCGGCCGCGGGCCGACTAATTACCGGGGAGGACGGTGCGGTTCGCGGCCTTTGGGCCGAGGGGCCGGACGGGCCGCGTTCCATCGGCGCGCGCCAGGGCGTCATCCTGGCCTGCGGTGGGTTCGAGGCGAACCCCGAGATGCAGCGCCAGTACTGGCAGCTCAACCCGGTGCTGTCGGCGGCGTTCCGCGGCAATACCGGCGATGGCATCCGCATGGCGAGCGACGTCGGCGCCGATCTCTGGCACATGTGGCACTTCCACGGGTCGTACGGCTTTCGCCATCCGGACCCGGGTTTCCCTTTCGCCATCCGCATGAAGCGCCTGCCGGACTGGGTGCCCGACGTGCGCGAGACGGACGCGGTGATGAGCTGGATCCTGCTCGACCGCACCGGCCGCCGCTTCATGAACGAATACGAGCCCTACCTGCAGGACACCGGCCACCGCCCGCTCGATGTGATGGACCCGGCCATACAGCGCCAGCCCTTCGTACCGTGCTACGCGGTGGTGGACGAGGTCGGGCGGCAGATGTACCCGCTCGGCGGCGTTGTCTTCAACGACCGCGACGTCACGCCCTACGAATGGAGCGACGATAACCTCGCGGAGGTGCAAAACGGCATCCTGACCAAATGCAGCGATGTCGCGGAATTGGCGGCGGCCATCGGCTGCGAAGTCGGGGCGCTCGAAGCGAGTCTGGAGGCGTGGAACGCCGCCTGCGCGGCGGGGCAGGACTCTGCCCACAACCGCCCGTCCCAGACCATGGCTCCGATTGCGACGCCACCCTTCTATGTCGGCGAGATCTGGCCGGTGGTGTCGAACACCCAAGGCGGCCCGGTGCACGACGCGCAACAGCGTGTGTTGAACGCCTACGGCGAGCCGATCCAGCGCCTCTACGAAGCGGGCGAGGTCGGCAGCATCTGGGGCCACCTCTATTTGTCGGGCGCGAACCTGTCCGAATGCTTCATCGGCGGCCGCATCGCAGGCCGCGAGGTCGCGGCGTTGGAGAGTTGGGAAGGGTAGGGGTACCCCCATCCTAGCCTTCCCCCACAAGGGGGGAAGGGACGAGTAAGGCGCATTCGGCGTTTCGTTCTCCTCCTCCTTGAAGGGGGGAGGATTAAGGTGGGGGTGAACGGCGGCCCTGTTATACCCTTTCACGAATCGCCCCCGAAGCGCTACACTGACCCCCAGTTATCACGTTGAAGGAACGTGCGATGAAACGGGCGCAAGCCCTTCTCTTTACGGCGATCTTGCTCTTCAGCGGCGCTGCCGCGGCAGCCGACGGGATCGTTGAGAAGTTTTTCGGGTCGTTTGCCGGTACCACGACCTGGGGCGCCGGGCTCAGCCCGCGCGACATCAACGTGGTGATCGCGCCGCGGGGCGAGGGCTTTACCGTCGCTTGGGACACGATATCGCTGCGCGACCCGACCAAGCCGAAGCGCAAATCGCACGCGGTCGATCTGGTCGCCACGCCGCACGACAATCTCTTCGTCGCCAAGGCGCATCTCGGCCGCACCGACGTGCCGCTGGCAAGCGATCCCCTGAAAGGCGCATTGCCCAAGACGCCCCTGGTCTGGGCGCGCGTCGAGAACGACACGCTGTCGCTCTATACGCTTGAGAGGACGGCGGACGGCCGCGCGGATGTGCAGGCCTATCACCGTACCTTGAGCGGCGACAGGATGAAGCTGCACTTCATCCGCTATCTGGAAGGCAAGGCGGTCAAGCAGACCAAGGGCAAGATGCGGCGAACATCAGGATCGCCGCGCTAATCCTCCAGCACGTAAACGCTCAGCGCCAGCAGCAGGTCGACGGATTCGCCGTCGGCGGCGAAGGGGAGGAAGACGCGCTCGATCTGTTTCACGTTGTAGCCCTCGCGGGTCAGTAGTGCGGGGCCGCGGCGCCAGGTCGGCGCGCCCGTGCTGCACACCTCGGCCAGGGTGTTGTACGGGCCGCTGCCCTCGAAATCGTCGAAGCAATCTTCGAAATATCGGCCCGTGACGTCCCGGCCAAGCCCCCGGACGATCGCGGAGCCGACCAGCCGGAACCGGAAGCGGAAGGGGGAATGTTCGACGTCCGCCATCCATACGTGCGGCAGCAGGGCGGGAATATCGACCGGATCCATATCGGCGCGCGTCGGCAGCCGCGCGCCCGGGCGGATGGCGCACCAGTAGTCGTAAATCGCGCGCACGCGATGGTCGCAATCTTCCGGCAGATGGAATGCTATCGTCATGTCCGACAAGCCGCGCCACTCCCGTTGCGGTTCCCCGGACAGTATTCACGCAATAAGGTTAACAAGGGGTTTGCCGCGCGAATTGAGAAGCGAGCGGTTTGCCGTTAAGAAGGTCGCATCTCTTCGCGCGTCGCATCGGGTGGCATGCTTTTCAACTCGCAACTCTTCCTGCTGGTCTTTCTGCCGCTGGCGCTGGGCGCTTATTACCTCAGCGCGCGCAGCCGGGCGCGGCGCGAGTGGCTGCTGATCGCCGCCTCGCTGGTCTTCTACGGTTATTGGGACTACCGGCTGGTGCCGCTGCTGGTGTTCTCCGTCGTGGCCAACTGGCTCTTCTCCTGGGCCTTCCGGGGCGGGCGGCACCGCGCCATCGTAATCCTCGGTATCGCGCTCAACCTGGCGATCATCGGGGTGTTCAAGTACGCGGACTTTTTCGCCGATAGCTTCGCGTGGCTCGCGGGCGGCGCGCATGAGCGCTGGAATATCGTGCTGCCGCTCGGCATCAGCTTCTTCACCTTCCAGCAGATCTCCTATCTGGCCGACCGCTACAGGGGTACCGCACCACTGTACGGTTTCCGCGAGTACTTCCTCTACGTCGCCTTCTTCCCGCAGCTCATTGCCGGGCCCATCGTCCGCCACAACCAGTTTATCCCGCAACTCGCCGAACCGCCAGGGCGCGACGGGCTGGCGGAACGGCTGTCGCGCGGCGCGGCAATGCTGACGATGGGGCTGGTCAAGAAGGTCGTGATCGCCGACACGGCCGCGCGCATCGCCGATCCGTTGTTCGCCGCCGCGGGGACCGCACCGCTCTCGCTCGTCGATGCCTGGATGGCGATAGCCGCTTTCACGGTGCAGATCTATTTCGACTTCTCCGGCTATTCCGACATGGCCATCGGTCTGGCCTTGATGTTCGGCTTCACCCTGCCGGTCAATTTCAACGCGCCCTATCGCGCCGCGTCGATCCAGGAATTCTGGCGGCGCTGGCACATGACCTTGTCGCAGTTCCTGCGAGATTATCTTTACATCCCCTTGGGCGGCAGCCGGTTCGGCCCATCGCGTCAGGTGATGGCGGCGGTGGCGACGATGTTCCTTGGCGGGCTGTGGCATGGCGCCGGCTGGACCTTCGTCGCTTGGGGGCTGTGGCACGGCGCCGGCCTCGCGCTGCATGCGGTGTGGCACCGTACGGGCCGCAGTATGAGTTATGTGCCGGGATGGGCGCTGACGATGCTGTTTGTAATGGTGTCCTGGGTGCTGTTCCGCGCGGCGGATTTCGGCGATGCGGCAGGGATCATGGCGAGCCTCGCCGGCGGAAATGGCTTTTCGTTCGTCTGGGGCGACTATGGCGCGAACCCCGCGATGCTGGCCATTGCGGCGCTAGCCGCGCTCCTCGGACCGACCAGCCAGGACGCGATCCTGAAATATCGCTACGACAAGCCCTGGGTCGCCGCGCCCGTGGCGCTGGCCCTGGTCGCGCTGATTATCGAGGCCGGCTCCAAGGCACATCTCGAATTCATCTACTTCCAGTTTTAGGTATGGGCATGAACTGGCATAGCTTCTTAAAGTGGTTCCTCGGCACGCTTGCCGGCACTCTGCTGTTCCTGATCGCGGCGCTGTGGGTCGTCGATCCGTACGGCAACCTGCCGGGTTCGCCGCCGTTCGAGCGCACGGCGATGGCCAGCAACCAGCGCTTTTCCTATCCCGCCGTGGCGCGCGACCAGCGCTTCGACAGCGCCGTCGTTGGCACCTCGACGACGCGTCTGCTGGAACCGGCCGCCCTCAACAAGACGCTCGGCGGCCGCTTCGCCAACCTGTCGATGAACAGCGCCACGTTTTATGAGCAAGCGCGCCTGTTCGAAGTCTTCCGCCGCGCGCACGAGGTGCCGAAGACGGTCATCATCGGGCTCGATATCGTGTGGTGTTCGTCGAATGCGAAACTGCCGAAATACACCTTCCGGCGCTTTCCCGAATGGATGTATGACGCCGACCCCTGGAACGACCTAGCGCACATGTTCGAATTCAAGAGCTTCGAGGTGCTGGGCCGGCAGGCCGCCTATCTGCTCGGTTTGAAAGCGGCGAAGTACGGACCGGACGGCTACGCTAACTTCCTGCCGCCCGACAGCGAGTACGATCTGCAGAAAGCGCGGAAACATATATACGGCGAAAAGGGGCCGCGCCCCCGTATCGTTCCGGTCCCGCCGGTATTTGTGCCGGCGCAGACCCGTGCCGCCTGGACCTACCCCAGCCACGCCGATTTGCAAGATATGCTGGCAAGCCTGCCGGCAGAGACCCGCAAGATCCTTTTCTTCGTGCCCTACCATATCATCAATCAGCACGTACGGGGCACGGCGGGCTTCGCCCATTGGCAGGAATGCAAGGACCGGGTCACCCGGATCGTCGCGCCCCTCGATAACGCGGTGTTATTGGATTTCATGATCGAGTCGCCGCTGACATCCCGCGACGAAAACTACTGGGACCCGCTGCACTATAACGGTGCGGTTGCCGAGACGGTCAGCCGGCTCATCGCGCGCGGCGCGGAGAACGGGCAGGCGCCGTCGGGAGAGTTCGTCATTCTTGACCCGATGTAGCTATTGCCAATGTTGATTCAGCCCCGACACGCGCCAGCGCGTTGCGCGCGATCAATATGTGAAATGGGAGGATCGTTTTAAGGTAGAAATGACCGCCGATATTGTGCGGATGCACCCAGGTCGCCAAGAACACCCGTCCTTCCTGGGATATGACAGAAACGCGAAAATCCAGATGCCGATCGTTGAACCCTGCGACCAACTCGCGGCTGGTTTCGGTTTCTATCGGGAAAATACCGACCTTGTCCTTTGCTGCGGGGCCATCGTTTGAAAGGCCGAACGGTGCGGTCAGCACTCTGCGAATGAGCAAAAGAAAGCGCGCCCATCCGGGAAAGCTGGTGATGATCTCGGCGGCCCGGCGGGGCGGCAGATCGGAGGCGACGGAATAGCAATCCAGGAAGTCCTGCGACGCGACGCGATCATGCAGAAGGCTTTCTTCAGGGAGCGCTGTTGCGGTCACGTCCGGTGCGTACATCGTCCAAATTTCCTAAGTGCTGGTAAAGCGGTGGCCAGATCGCGCGCCCGCTAATCGGAAGATCCAAACTTGGCAAAGATCTCCGCCCCGGTCATGTCGTGCGTTTCTTCCGCGAAGTGGTAGTAGGGCGGCTTTTCGTCAATGAAAACCTGGTGCTCGAAGACGAGGTTTTCGCCGTCGTCGAAGATACCCACCGGCACCATGTGCTGGCCGGTCTGTTTGAGGCGGTAAAACAGGTGAGTCCCGCATTTGGCGCAGAAGCCGCGCTCCGCCCAGTCGGACGAGGCGAAAACGGACAGGTTCTCCTCGCCCTCGAACGTCACATCCGTGCCGCAGTCGATTTCCATGAACGGGCCACCGCCCCAACGCCGGCACATCCTGCAATGGCACGCGCCCACGCTCTTGGCGGCATGGCTTGCGGTGATTTGGATCGCGTCGCAAAGACAATGTCCGCGCCGCACCGCGGTATCCGGGTTTTGGTCGCTCATGAATGCCCCCATGATTTGTGTGAGAGCCCACCGGCTGGACCCGGCCGCCATAATGCCGCTTTTGTGTCCTGGCGTCACTCCTCGGCGAGGAGTTCCTGCACCGCGCCGGCGGTCATGTGCGAAGTATAGTAGCCCGGCTTGATCTGCGCTGATTGCTCGTCGGGCAAGACCTCGAAGACGACCAGTTCGGGGTCCAGATTGTCGCCAAGCGGTCCCGGCGCTGCCGGTGTCGGCGGATGTTCGCCGAGCGGCTGCAGGAATTCGGCATCTTCCAAGTCGAACTGCCGCGCGCACGCTGCCACGCTCATTTCGATGACAAGAAACGGTGCCGTATCGCCGTGCTTGTGAGTCCACACCTTGACCATAATTCGACCCTCCATGGGATATGTTCGTGTTGCAGGTATTGCATCGCATCGTCGGACGTTGCGCATTGACGCAGGTCAAGGGTTGGCCGTTTGCACCTCGTAAGAGCGCACCCTAGACTCAACTCAATCGCGGTAATTTTTCGAGGGAGAGCAGGGGATGCGGGCGTCAACGAAGTTGCGGAAATTGATCGAGGGGGACGACATCGTTGTCGCGCCCGGTTGTTACGACGGGCTGTCGGCGCGGCTGGTCGAGAGTGCGGGGTTCCCGGCCGTCTATGTCAGCGGCGGGGCGATGGCGCGCAGCACGGGCATTCCCGACATGGGGCTGATCAGCCTGTCGGAAATCGCGCAGCGGCTTGGGCAGATCGTCGATGCGATCGGCATCCCGGCGATAGCCGACATGGATACCGGCTACGGCAACGCGCTGAACGCGCGGCAGGCGATCCGCGCCTTCGAGCGCGCCGGCGTCGCGGGCTTCCATCTCGAGGATCAGACGTTTCCGAAACGCTGCGGTCATTACGACGACAAGAGCCTCGTACCGACCGAGGAGCTGTGCCAGAAAATCCGTGCGATCAAGGACGCCTCCGAAGATCCTGACATGGTGCTGATCGCGCGCACCGATGCGATTGCGGTCGAAGGGTTCGACGCCGCCATCGACCGCATGCATGCCTATATGGAGGCCGGCGCGGACGTCGCCTTCGTCGAAGCGCCGACGACCGAAGAGGAGATCGAGGCGGTAGCCGAGCGTATTCCGGGGCCGAAACTGATCAACATGTTCCTCGGCGCCAAGACGCCGCTGCTCTCCGTCCAGCGCCTCAAGGAAATCGGCTACAAGATCGTCATCATCCCGAGCGACGCGCAGCGTGCCGCGATCAAAGCAATGCAGAA
Source organism: Alphaproteobacteria bacterium (assembly GCA_012103325.1). Lineage (GTDB taxonomy): Bacteria > Pseudomonadota > Alphaproteobacteria > UBA8366. Next base: position 539,120 of record WLWY01000003.1, on the reverse strand, counting down.
GGCACTGGAGATGATTCAGAAGGACGGGCATAGCGGCGCAATGGCCGACGAGATGGCGTCGTTCCAGGATCGCGAGGCGATCGTCAACACGGCGCGCTTCATCGAAGTCGATCAGCGCTACGCGAGTTAGCGGCGCATGCGGAAGGGCGCATTCGTGGCCGTTTCTCCCACTCGGCGGCGCACCAGCCGAACGTCCGGTTTCGCTGATAGCTATTTCTCAACCTGTCATCCCGGACAAGGCGCTTTGCGCCGCCGAGCCGGGATCCAAGGTGCAGCCGCGCCCTGCATGAAAATGGATCCCCGATCTGCGCGGCTGCGCCGCTTGTCAGGGATGACGGTTTTCGCAAATGATTTCAGTCCGGGTGTGGTGTGATGGTTGGCAATTTGGACTCGTTTAATACGCAACGTACGCTTTCCGTCGACGGCATCGACTACCGTTATTTCAGCCTCTCCGCGGCAGCCGAGGCGGGCATCGGCGATGTCTCCCGGCTGCCCTATTCGCTGAAAGTGCTGCTCGAGAACCTACTGCGCCACGAGGACGAGGTCGCGGTAACGGCGGCGGATATCGCCGCGCTCGGCGCGTGGGCCGGCCACTGCCGCGGCGGGCACGAGATCAGTTTCCATCCGGCGCGGGTGATGATGCCGGATTCGTCCGGCGTGCCGCTGCTTGCCGACCTGGCGGCGATGCGCGATGCGATGGGCCGCTTGGGCGGCGATCCGGCGGCGATCAATCCGATGGTGCCGCTCGACTTCATCATCGACCATTCGGTCGTCGTCGATCACGCCGGCGCGCCGGATGCGCTCGACCGCAATATGGCGAACGAATTCGCCCGCAACGAGGAGCGCTACCGGTTCCTGAAATGGGGCCAGCAGGCGTTCCGGAACCTTCGTGTGCTGCCGCCCGGCGTCGGCATCTGCCACCAGATCAATCTGGAATACCTGTCGCGGGTCGTGTGGACTGAGGAACGCGACGGCCATGTTTTCGCTTATCCCGACTGCCTGCTTGGTATGGACAGCCACACGCCGATGGTAAACGGGCTCGGCGTCGTCGGCTGGGGCGTCGGTGGGCTGGAAGCGGGCGCGGCGATGCTGGGGCAGCCGGTGTCGATGCTGGTGCCCGATGTCGTCGGCTGCCGTCTCGTCGGCGGCTTGCGCACGGGCGTCACGGCGACCGATCTGGTGCTCAGTATAACCAAGATGCTGCGCGACCAGGGGGTGGTTCAGAAGTTTGTCGAGTTCTGCGGACCCGCGCTGGACGGCCTGCCCACGGCGGACCGAACGACCATCGCCAACATGGCGCCGGAATACGGCGCGACAATGGGCTACTTTCCGGTCGACCGGGAGACGGTGGCCTACCTTACACAGACTGGGCGCGACGCAGCGCAGGTGGCGCTGGTTGAAGCCTACGCGAAGGCGCAGGGCATGTGGCGCGAGGCGGGATCGCCGGAGCCGGCCTTCAGCGAGTTGGTCGAATTCGATCTGGATGCGGTTGAGCCGACCATGGCCGGGCCGCGCCGCCCACAGGAGAAGACGCCGCTAGGACAGGTGCCGGCCAGTTTCCAGGCGCTTCTGCCGGAGCTTGCCGACGGCGATGCGGAAGTACCCGTTGGCGGAACCGATTACGCGATCCGGCATGGCGATATCGCGATCGCTGCGATCACCAGCTGCACCAACACCTCCAACCCGGACGTGATGATCGGCGCCGGGCTGCTCGCGCGCAACGCGGTGGCGAAGGGCTTGAAGGCGAAGCCGTGGGTGAAGACGTCGCTCGGGCCGGGTTCTCGCGTTGTCGCGGCGTATCTCGAAGAAGCCGGATTGATGGATCCGCTGGAGGCGCTGGGCTTCCATGTCGTCGGCTATGGCTGCACGACCTGTATGGGCAACTCCGGGCCGCTCGATCCGCCCTTGGCGGACAGTATCGAAGCCGGCGGTGTCGTGATGGGCGCGGTGCATTCCGGCAACCGCAATTTCGAAGGCCGGGCGCATCCGCAATGCAAGGTCAACTATCTCGCCTCGCCGCCGCTGGTGGTGGCGAGCGCGTTGGCCGGTTCGCTGAATATCGACCTCACGAAGGAACCGCTCGGCGAGGGGGCGGACGGCGCGCCGGTGATGTTGCGCGACATCTGGCCGGACCGTGATGAGGTGCAGGCGACGATTGCGCGCTGCGTCACGCCTGACATGTTCCAGGACCGCTATGAGGGCGTCGACCGGGGCGGGGTCGACTGGCAGGCGCTCGACGCGGCGGGTGGCGATATCTTCGCCTGGGAGCCGGGCAGCACCTATATCCGGCGGCCGCCCTTCTTCGACGATATGACGGCCGAGGTGCCGCCGGTCGGCGATATCACCGGCGCGCGGGCGCTCGCTGTCTTCGGCGATTTTCTGACCACCGATCATATCTCACCGGTCTCTGCCATTCCGCCGGACAGTCTGGCTGGCGAATATCTGCAAGAGCAGCAGGTCGCCGCAAAGGATCTCAGTTCGTATGCGCAGCGCCGGGTCAACCATGACGTCATGCTGCGCGCGACTTTCAACCAGACGCGCATCCGCAACGAAATGTGCCCCGGGACCGAAGGCGGCGTGACGCGTCACATGCCGGACAATGAAGAGATGCCGATCTTCGAGGCGGCGCGGCGCTATCGCGCGGACAATGTACCGATGGTGGTGATCGGTGGCCGCGACTACGGTCAAGGCTCGTCGCGCGACTGGGCGGCGAAGGGCACGCGGGCGCTTGGCGTCACGGCGGTGATCGCCGAAGGGCTGGAGCGCATTCATCGGTCGAACCTGATCGGCATGGGCGTTCTGCCCTTGCAGTTCCCGGATGGCGTGACGCGCCTGAGTCTTGGGCTGGATGGCAGCGAAAGCTTCGATCTGACGGGCCTGGAGCAGGGGATCGAGCCGGGGATGACGGTAATGTGCCGCATCACGCGGTCTGATGGCGGCAGCGAAAGCGTCGCGTTGATCTGCCGTCTCGATACCGCGATCGAAGTGGCGTATTACCGGCATGGCGGCAGCTTGCACTATGTCCTGCGGGGCATGCTCTCTTCGGCCAGCTGATGTGGCATTGCGGTATCGGCCTTTTACTATGCGCGCTTATTAGTGATGCAAGCGCAGAGCCCCTGTCGCAGCGGCGGCCGATCGATCTCGAACTTATCCTGGCGGTCGACAATTCGCTCAGTGTCAACACGCGCGAATTCGATCTACAGATTTCCGGGATCGCGAAGGCGTTCGAAGATCCCGATGTGATCGGTGCGATCCTGTCGCATCAGGGCATCGCGGTCGCTCTGGTGCTGTGGTCTAACCACGAGCAGCAGGAGACCGGTGTCGGGTGGTCCTATCTGCATGACGCGGAATCGATTGCCGCATTTGCCGCGAAGGTCGCGAACGTGGCCCGCATCGACGTTTCCGGCGGGACCGGGCTGGGCTCCGCCATGGCCTATGCGCTGCGCCTGTTCGGCACGAATGCATTCGATGGGAAGCGGCGCGTGATCGACGTTTCGGGCGATGGGCAGAACAATATGGGCGTCGAACCGCGGGCCGTCCGTGACCGGGCGGTGGCGCTTGGCCTGACCGTCAACGGGTTGGCGATCCTCGATGAGGAGCCCCGGCTGGATGGGTATTACGCGGCGAACGTCATCGGTGGGCCGGGGGCGTTTCTGGAAATCGCCGAGGATTTCGATTCGTTCGCCGCAGCCATCCGGCGCAAGCTGGTACGGGAAATTGCCGGCCGCTCGCTGGTCTATCGCTTAGATAGTTCGTTAAATCGCGACGAGCGCCGTGGCGAGTAGGCTGTAAATTCTCGCGCGCCACCAATTGTTGCGAATGCCGCGCGCTTCGCGAACCGCCATGTCGAATGTGGCTCTGGCATTCTTGGTTTGGCTCTTCTTGGCGAACTCCATGGCGGCCCGGGCCAGGGTCGCGGCGCGGTCGAACGGGCTTTCGATATGGTTGGTTGCCGCAGTGGCGCGGGAAAAAATCCCGGTGCTGTCCTTCGCGGCCGTCGCCGGCGCCTCGTTAGTGGCAAATCGCCACAAGGTTCGCGCCTTTAGGGCGGGGCTTTTGATCGCCTTAACGTTGTCGAACGCGTGCGGATAGTCGGGAAATTTCGACCAGGCGATCGCGATCCGCGCGAGGGCCGTGTCCGCTGCAAAAGGCCGCTTGATGTCGTGGCGCGCGGACTGCGCGCGCGACAGGCTTGCCCTTGCGGCGTCATGGTCGCCGAGGCGCAATTGCGCATTGGCGATCTTGGTCAGGGCGAGGACATGAAGCTGCGGCGCGCGAAGCTGGTCAGCAGTGGCCAGCGCATCGCCGGTCTTGTGACGCTTCGCCAGAAGCCCCGCGGCTTCGGCAAGTGCTGCCTGATCGCGGCTGGTGTCGCCAATGCGTTTCAGCGTCTGCAAGGCTTTTTCCGAGAGGCCGATCCGCGCATAGGCGGTTGCGATTGCCCCAAGAGAGATGCGCTGGACATCGGTCGGTACGGCGCCGTTCGGTAGGTCGTCAATCGCGGCAATGGCCGCTTCCGCCTTATCGGTAGCGCCGCGGTCGGATTGGTCCGCCGCCAGTTCCGCAGCAATTTCAACGGCGGCGGTGCGGTCCTCCAGACGCGGCAGTAAATCCAGCAGGGTGTCGTACGCGCGCGTCGCCTTGGTTTCAGACTTGGCAATGGCGAGCAGGGCCCGGGCCCGGTTCCCCTGCTCGGGTATGGTTGCGGTGAGATCGCTCGCCTCGTCGATATGGCCGGATTCCGCGAGCGCGATTGCGGTTTCGCGGAGCGATACGAGAATTAGCCGCAGATCGGTCAGCCTTCGGATACTGGCCCTTGCGTCGGCGATTCTGCCGGCGCGGGCCTGCGCGCGTATGACGTCCCGGAGCGCCCAGTCGCGGTAGTCGTCTCGAGTGATTGAATCGATTGCGCCAGAGGCTTCTCTCAGAAGGCAGTCGACGGTCGGTGCGCGCAGGCACTTTTGTCCATTGCCGGAGGGCAGGGCGGTTCGCGACGCGACCCGCGGGTTTACCAAATCCCGTGTCGCCGGGTTCTCGGTCAGCGCCGTGCGGGCTTCTTCGATCTGTTCGTTTCGGGCCTCCAGAAGCCGTTGTTTCAGCGATTCGCCACGACCGATGTTATTCATGTGCTTCAGGAGCGCTTCGTTCGCGACACCGTCGACCGGAATCTTGCTCTGCTTCTGATAGGTGCGGATCGCCTGCCGGGTTTCGGCGGTCATCCTGCCATCGGCAGGACCCGCTAAAAGTTCGAATTCAACGAGAAGCTCTTCAATTTCCTGTATGAGCGGAGACCACTCGAAGAGCGATTCGTCGGCTGGCTGGTGATCCTTCTTTGCGTCGAAGCGCGCGGCAATCGATGATTGTGGCGTAATCACCCAAAATGCACAGCTCAAACAGGCGGTTACGGCGACTTGTATTGGAGACATGAACCCTCGAGCGGCGCGAACAACGCTAATCGGGGGCGAGACTATCACATCCGGGCGCTGTCGCTCCATTCGCTTCTGCCGGAAAACTCGGCGATCAGGGCCATAGCACCGTAACGCTGTACGGAGGAGATCTGCTCGACGCCGTCCCCTTGAAGAAGCTGCGCTTCGAGTGGGCTGGACGCGCGGGCGTATTGGATGAGGTTCCGGGCCAGTTCGCTGCCCAGGATTTCCGCCAAACGCTGTTCGAATTCATTAAGCTGTTTCATTGCTGCCATACTCATGCTGCCCATCATGATTAATTCAACTATTGATAAGGGGAGTTTAAGGTGACACGTGCTCCTGTTGGTCACCCAGTTGGGGTAGTATGGCCTCCGCTATCGGCTGCCGTTGAGTGGACAGCGCTCGGCGGGCATAATGGGTTTGAATTCCTTGAAGAATTGCGGACGAAAACGTGCTTGAATTTACCAATTTCGACCTCGCGGCGGTCGGTGGTTTTATCGTGCTTTGGGCCGGCTATACCTATTATGCCGAACACAGTGCTGCGGCGCGCGGTAATCTCATTGATGGTATGGCGATCCGGCGCAAGGAGTGGATGACCGCCATGCTGAAGCGGGATAACCGCATGGTCGATATCCAGATCGTCAATGCGTTGCTTCGTTCCGGCCGGTTTTTCGCCTCGACGGCGATCTTGATTATCGCCGGCTTGCTGGCAGTATTGGGCGCGACCGAACAGGCTATTGCTCTTGTTATGGACTTGCCTTTTACAGTGTCGACGTCGCGGGAAATCTGGGAAGCTAAAATATTGTTCATGATTCTCGTGTTTATTTATGCCTTCTTTAAGTTCGTGTGGTCGATGCGGCAGTATAACTACTGTTCTATTCTAATAGGCGCAGCGCCGGCGGCGTCGGACCTGCCGGACGATTTCGAGGCGGTTGGCGCATCGATCGCGACGCTTGCGTCGCTGGCCGCGAAACATTCGAACCGCGGCATCCGGGCCTATTATTTCGGGCTCGCGGCTCTGGGGTGGTTCGTGCATCCCTGGCTCTTGCTCGCGGCGGCGATCTGGGTGGTGTTGGTGTTGTACAGACGGGAATTCCGCTCGAAGACGATGCAGCTGACCCGTCCCAGCGAGGGTCTATAGGTGTTTGCATCAGAGAATCTCCTGCTGTCGACCGATGAGATGGCGCGCGCCGACAGGGCGGCCGTCGAAGCCGGCATTCCCGGCGCAACGCTGATGGAGAATGCGGGGCGCTCGGTCGCTATAGCAATCTGCCAACGTTGGGCGCCATGCCGGGTTTCGGTCCTGTGCGGGCCGGGCAACAATGGCGGGGACGGGTTCGTGGTGGCCCGGCTGCTGGCGGAATGCGGGTGGCCGGTCCGCCTGGCGCTTTTGGGCGATCCGGCGAGCCTGAAAGGGGACGCAAAGCACCATGCCGGCCTTTGGCGAGGTGACGTGGAAGCCCTGTCGCCAGCGATTCTGGAAGATGCAGAGCTGGTCGTCGACGCTGTCTTCGGGGCCGGGCTGTCCCGGGAACCCGATGGCGTGGCGCACGACACGTTGGCCGCGATCGGCGGCTGTCCGACGGTCGCCGTCGATGTTCCCAGCGGTCTCGATGGAAATACCGGCGCAATCCTGGGACTCGCGCCGCGGGCGGATCTGACCGTCACCTTCTTCCGGCGCAAGCCAGGGCATGTTCTGCTGCCGGGGCGGGCCTATTGCGGCGATGTGCTGGTGGCGGATATCGGGATTCCGGATGGCGTGCTCGCCGACATCGGTCCGGCCCAGGCTGTCAACGGCCCGGCGCTATGGCAAGCCGGTTACCCCTGGCCGCGCACTGAGGATCACAAATACAGCCGAGGACACGCGGTCGTCACCGGAGGGCGCAATATGACCGGCGCGGCCCGCATGGCGGCTTGCGCGGCGCAGCGGGTCGGCGCCGGCATGGTGACTGCGCTGGTGCCGGTGGAAGCCGTCGTCGTCTACAAGATAGCACTGACCTCGGTCCTGGTACGGCCGTTCCGGGATACGGGAAGCTTCGCGGAGCTTATCGCGGAGCCGCGCGTGTCCGCCTGTCTGGTCGGGCCGGGAAACGAGGTTTCGGGCGGTACGCGGGAGCGCGCGCTGGCGGCCCTTCGCACTGGAAAGCCGGTGGTGATTGACGCCGACGCGCTCACCGTGTTCGACGACGCGCAGGCGCTCCTGTTCGAGACGATTTCCGGCCCCTGCGTAATGACCCCGCATGACGGCGAGTTCGCGCGGCTATTCGATACGGCTGGCGACAAGCTCTCACGGGTCAGAAAAGCCGCGGCGGACAGCGGCGCTGTGATTGTGCTGAAAGGCGCCGATACGGTCATCGCCGCGCCGGACGGCCGGGCCGTAATCAACGAGAATGCGCCGGCGGATCTTGCAACGGGCGGGTCCGGCGATGTCCTGGCCGGATTCGTTACCGGCCTACTGGCCCAGGGGCAGGGTGCCTTCGAGGCGGCTTGCGCGGCGGTGTGGCTGCATGGCGCTGCGGCGGCAGCCTTCGGACCGGGTCTGGTGGCCGACGATCTTATTGAAACGCTGCCCGCCATTCTGCGGCAGTTGAAACGCGAAACTGAAACGGAAAATCATGAGTGAATCGAGTTCGTTGTTCAAACGCTTGCTGGGTGCGTGGCGCGATATCGCCGATTCGGTGACGTCGAGCGGGCGGGTCTCGCCTGACCTGTCGTCGCAGGGTGATGCCGATCGTCTGCGCGAGCAGATGGCGGCCTGCTTGGAAGCGCGAGGCGGCGAGGTTTCTGCCCGCGCGCGTGCGGCGGCGCTGGGCCGCACCTATCTTGAGTTGGACTCTGAAGGCCGGCAGCGCTTTCTGCGGATCGTGGCGGAAGGCTTCGGTCCCGATGCCGATGCGGTCGACGCGGCGATGGATGCCGTACAGGTGGCCGATCCCGACGCGCGCGCCGTCGCTCAGGAAAAGCTGCGGCGCGCCCTGGAGCCGCCGCGTCTGCGCTTGCTGACACAGTTCAACGGGCTGCCTGAAGGCGTGAAGTTTCTCGTCGATCTGCGTTCCGATTTGACGGAACTGTCGGATGGCCCGGAACTCAAGGCATTGAACAATGATTTGCGCAACCTGCTGGCGTCCTGGTTCGATGTCGGGTTTCTGGAACTCCGGCGCATTACCTGGAATTCACCGGCGGCGCTGCTGGAAAAGCTGATCGCCTATGAAGCGGTGCATGAGATTCGCAGCTGGGACGATCTGAAGAACCGGCTGGAGGCGGACCGGCGGCTTTTTGCCTTTTTCCATCCGCGCATGCCGGACGAGCCGCTGATTTTCGTTCAGGTGGCGTTGGTCAGCGGCTTGGCCGGGAATGTGAATGCGCTGCTCGACGAATCGGCGCCTGTTACCGATCCCGCGGAGGCGGATACGGCCATATTCTATTCGATCACGAATGCCCAAAGAGGGCTGGCCGGTATCAGTTTTGGCGGTTTTCTCATCAAACGCGTGGTCGACGAACTGCAGGCCGAGTTCAAGAAGCTGAAGACATTCTCGACGCTGTCTCCCATTCCGGGCTTTGCGCATTGGATTAAACGGTCGCGGGGCGAGGAGGGGACGCTGTTGAACGACGAGGATCGGGCCGTTGTCGCCGACATGCTGCAGGTGGAAAACGGCGAGGATGGATTGCAGCGCCTCTTCGTGGACACGAATTGGACCCGGGACGAGACCATGCAGACCGCGCTCGAGCCGATATTGACCCGGCTGTGCGCCCGTTACCTGCTGAACGAGAAGAACGCGCGGGGCCGCGCCAGAGACCCGGTCGCGCATTTCCATCTGACCAACGGCGCGCAGGTCGAGCGGTTGAACTGGCTGGCCGACGCGTCGGCGCAGGGGCTGAAGCAATCTGCGGGAATGATGGTCAACTATTTGTACAACCTATCGAAGATTGAAGAGAACCACGAGCGTTATACCGGCGATGGCAAGGTATCGGCATCGACAGCCGTTAACCGTTTCTTAAAGAAATAGCGGTTGAATTATCAATGAGTTGTATGCGTTTTCATTGCCGACCCCAAATAGAGACTGTCGAATGCCCCGCACATTGCCGCTCCGAGGAAAGACACACGCTGCATTCCTGAATTTTAAGGGGCGGGCTCGGAGCAGTGCGTTTCTCCGATTCGATGGCCGCGTGCGGTACGTCCGGCCCGGCGCCCGGTTCCGCCGTACGACAGGGCCGGCTCAGACAGAAACGGCGCGGGTGCTTTCCGTTTCGCCGGATAGGACGGGCATTCCGCACGTGCGCTACGAGGTGGTTATCGAAAGGTCGCAGCGGCGGATGGTCGACGGCCCTCGGCTACTCTCCACGCAAACATTCGCGAAAACATACCAGGAGAGTATCGGTGCATGAAGGGTGTGGTATATATTCGGAAAAAGAATGCGTTTATTTAATTATTTAAAAAATAGATAAAATTATAAGTTAATTTTTACTTCATTGTATTTGAAAATTGAACTTTATACTTGATTTTATATTATAAGTTGGGTAGTGTTCTTAAATAGGGGTCCAGAAGATTGTAAGGTGTCATGAGTTTACAAGATAGTTTCCTCTTCGATGGGATTTCCCGGCTTCGCCGCCGCAGAGATCCAGTTTCCGTAGGTGCTCAGTTCGAGCGGGTTCACCCCGATCGAACGGTCGAAACCGCGAAGGTTTTGTCGGTGTTGAATGATCCGCTCGGCATTCCCCATGTACGCTATGCAGTGACGATGAAGAAGCCGCTGCGAACGACCTCATTCCGCGACGGGCCGCGTTTGCTCGCGCTCGAAGCGTTTTCCCAAGCCTACCGGATGCGCGCCAGTTCTTAAGGCTTAAGGTCTGCCGTCTTTATTTGCCTGCATAAAGGCCACGGTTCGCTTGACCCGCTACTTCACTGTTCTTATACAGGAGCGCCTTCGGCGAGGCGCCATAGAGGGTGTTCACGCGCGGGCGTGGCGGAATTGGTAGACGCGCCAGATTTAGGATCTGGTGGAGAAATCCGTGGGGGTTCGAGTCCCTTCGCCCGCACCAACGCGCTGGACCGAGAATCCGACGGGCGGTACGCCGCCTAAAACTTCGTGACGCGGGCAGGAATCCATGCAGGTAGTCGAAACCAAGAACGAAGGCCTTAGCCGGGAATATACGATCACGCTCCTCGCCACCGAGATTGAGGAGAAGGTCGATACGCGGCTGGAGGATCTACGAAAGACGGCCAATATTCCAGGGTTTCGTCCCGGAAAGGTGCCGGCATCGCTGATGAAACAGCGTTACGGCCAGTCCGTGATGGGGGAGGTTCTGGAGCAGGCGGTGAGCGAGTCCTCCCGCCAGGCGATCGAGGACAACACCTTGCGGCCGGCGATGCAGCCGAATATCGAAATCACCAAATTCGAGGAAGGCGAAGACCTCGAATATAAGATGGCGATCGAGGTATTGCCGGAGATTCAGCCGATGGATTTCTCCAAGATCGAGGTTGAACGTCTGGTCGCCAAGGTCGAAGACAAGGAAATCGACGAAACCGTCGACCGCCTTGCGCAGCAATACCGCCAGTCGGAACCGATCAAACGCGCCCGGAAGTCGAAGAAGGGCGATATCCTGGTCATCGATTTTAAAGGCATGATCGATGGTGAGGTCTTCGCGGGCGGCAGCGCCGAGGGGCATAACCTGGAGCTGGGGTCGGACCAGTTCATTCCCGGCTTTGAAGATCAGCTGATCGGATCGAAAGCCGGTGAGCATGTCTCCGTACCGGTCTCGTTCCCGGCGGATTACGGCGCGGAGAGCCTGGCGGGCAAAGACGCGATCTTCGAGGTCGACGTCACAGAAATCCGCGAATATGTAGATACCGTTCTCGATGACGAGTTCGCGAAAACGCTGGGTCAGGAGTCGCTTGAAGAGTTGCGGAAATCGATTTCCGGCCGTCTAGAGCAGGATTATGCGGGCCTGTCGCGGGAACGGCTGAAGCGGGACCTGCTCGATGTCCTGGAAAAGGCACACGAATTCGAAGTGCCGCCGGGCATGGTGGATGCAGAGTTCGAATCGATTTGGACGCAATTCGAGGAGACCCGCAAGCAGCAGGGTGCGGAAGTCGAGGAAGAGGACAAGAGCGACGACGAACTGAAAGAAGAATATCGCAAAATTAGTATGCGCAGAGTTCAGCTTGGGCTGCTTTTGACCGAGGTCGGAAATACAAACAATGTCGAAGTGTCTGCCGAGGAAGTAAATCGCGCACTGATGATGGAAGCGCAGAAGTATCCAGGGCAGGAAAAAGAGTTTATTGAGCTGTACCGGAATAATCCGGAAGCAATGGCGACCATGCGGGCTCCAATATTCGAAGAAAAAGTCGTTGACTTCATCTTGGAATTAGCAAATGTCAAGGAACGGAGCGTCACCATTGAAGAGTTGACGAAGGTTCCCGACAGCGAGGACGCGAAGAAAGAGGAGAAGAAGGCGGCGGCGAAGAAGAAACCCGCCAAGCCCCGTCGCAAGAAAGCGGCTCCGAAGGCGGATAAGGCCGCCGACAAAAAGAAATAGGCGGCGCGCGGTCGTCATGAGGGCAATTGCAATTTTCGGCCGCCGACGCCACATACATGGTTAATCCCCCCAGGGCTGGTCGTTCGACCGGCGCCCACAATCGATGGCAGGCTATGACGGATCCGATTGAAACCCAAATGAACGCGCTCGTACCGATGGTCGTGGAACAGACCAACCGCGGTGAGCGTGCCTACGATATCTATTCGCGGCTGCTCAAGGAGCGGATTATTTTCCTCACCGGGGGCGTTGACGATATGGTCGCCTCTCTGGTGAGTGCGCAGCTTCTCTATTTGGAGTCTGAGAACCCTACGAAGGATATCTCCTTCTACATTAACTCTCCTGGCGGAATCGTGACGTCCGGTTTGTCGATTTATGACACGATGCAATACATCAAACCCGACGTGTCCACGGTTTGTCTGGGGCAGGCGGCGTCCATGGGGTCGCTCCTGCTGACGGCGGGAACCAAGGGCAAGCGCTATTCGCTGCCCAATAGTCGAATCATGCTTCATCAGCCGTCCGGCGGTTTCCAAGGTCAGGCGACGGATATTGAGATTCACGCCAAAGAGATTTTGGATCTGCGCCAGCGGCTGAACGAAATCTACGTGAAGCATACGGGGCAGGAAGTTGGAAACATTGAGAAAGCGCTTGAGCGAGATAACTTTATGACGCCGGAGGATGCGAAGGCATTCGGCCTTCTCGATCATGTCGTCGAAACGCGTGCCGAAGCGGGCGGAGACACGGCCGAAACCGGCGCCGACACGTAATGCGTGCAGGGCCGCTCGGCGTTTGCGTGTTGACGCAAAAGTTAAGAGGCGTTCATGGACGATTAAGACATCGCGCGGTAATTTGGCTGCGTGGCGTTACAGGCTTAGTTGTGCTATAGTTTAAACGGTATCGACGATGAAAATGAGTGGATGCAAGCATCATGAGTAAGTCGGGTTCGGGCGACTCTAAGAATACCCTCTATTGCTCTTTTTGCGGAAAGAGCCAGCATGAGGTACGGAAGCTTATTGCCGGTCCGACGGTATTCATCTGTGATGAATGCGTCGAGCTCTGCATGGACATCATCAAGGAAGATCACAAGTCGAGCGTTTCGAAATCGCGTGACGGGGTGCCGACCCCGCGCGAAATTCGCAAGGTGCTCGACGATTATGTGATCGGCCAGAATTATGCGAAGAAGGTTCTGTCCGTAGCGGTTCACAATCATTACAAGCGCCTGTCGCATACCGGCAAGAACAACGATGTCGAACTCGCCAAGTCGAACATTCTGCTGGTGGGCCCGACAGGTTGCGGCAAGACGCTGTTGGCGCAAACGCTGGCGCGCATCCTCGACGTTCCCTTCACGATGGCCGATGCAACGACGCTGACCGAAGCCGGCTATGTCGGTGAAGATGTCGAAAACATTATCCTGAAGCTGCTGCAGTCTGCAGACTACAACGTCGAACGTGCGCAGCGCGGGATCGTGTATATCGACGAAGTCGACAAGATCAGCCGCAAATCGGACAACCCGTCGATCACGCGCGATGTGTCGGGTGAGGGTGTGCAGCAGGCCCTACTGAAAATCATGGAAGGCACGGTTGCCAGCGTTCCGCCGCAGGGCGGCCGCAAGCACCCGCAGCAGGAATTCCTGCAGGTCGACACGACCAACATCCTGTTCATCTGCGGTGGCGCTTTCTCCGGCTTGGAAAAGATAATCGCCTCGCGCGGTAAAGGATCCTCCATCGGATTCGGTGCCGATGTGCGCGGCCCGGAGGAACGGAAGATTGGTGACGTGCTGACGGAAGTGGAGCCGGAAGATCTGTTGAAGTTCGGCCTTATCCCCGAATTCGTGGGCCGGCTCCCTGTCCTTGCGACACTGACGGATCTGGACGAGGAAGCGCTGGTCGAAATTTTGACGGCGCCGCGCAACGCGTTGGTGAAGCAGTATCAGCGCCTGTTCGATATGGAAGATGTCAGGCTTGAATTCGCCGATGACGCCTTGGTCGCGATTGCCAACAAGGCGATTGCCCGCAAGACCGGTGCCCGGGGGCTGAGGTCGATTTTGGAAAGCATCCTGCTGGACCCGATGTATCAGTTGCCGGGACTGGACGGTGCGGAGGAAATCGTCATCAATCGCGAGGTCGTCGAAGGACGCGCTGAGCCGCTCTACATCTATTCCGACCGCCGCGAAGACGTTGAAAACAGCGCTTAGGGCGGCACATTTGTGTCATAGGGGGTTGATTGACCCTCTTGATGGGGCCACCTGTGCGAGGGAGTGGGCGGCTCGGGGTGTTACAAAACTTTAAGACGAACGGAAAACAGCGCAATGATTGATATGCCCAGCGGTAAGCTCCATCCGGTACTGCCGCTCCGAGATATTGTCGTATTCCCTCACATGATCGTCCCGCTGTTCGTCGGGCGGGAAAAGTCGGTTAGGGCGCTTGAGGACGTTATGAAGGATGACAAGCAGATTCTGCTTGTGACCCAGAAAAACGCCTCCGACGACGATCCGTCCCCGGAAGATATCTACACGCTTGGTACTGTCGGCACGGTATTGCAGCTGCTGAAGCTTCCCGACGGCACGGTGAAAGTGTTGGTCGAAGGCGTCCAGCGCGCGAAGATCAGCGGCTATGCGGAGAATTCGGAATTCTTCGAGGCCTATGCCGAGCTGATCGAAGATCAGAGCGACGAGGGTGATCTGGAAGCGCTCAGCCGCGCCGTCGTGTCGCAGTTCGAGCAATACATCAAACTGAACAAGAAGATCCCGGCGGAAGTGCTTATCTCGATCAATCAGATCGATGATCCGAGCAAACTGGCCGATACGGTCGCGCAGCACCTCACGCTCAAGATTGCCGACAAGCAGCAGCTGCTTGAAATTGAACCGATCAACGAACGCCTGGAGCGTATCTATTCGTTCATGGAAGGCGAAATCAGCGTTCTTCAGGTGGAGAAGCGTATTCGCGGCCGGGTGAAGCGTCAGATGGAAAAGACGCAGCGTGAATATTATCTGAACGAGCAGATGAAGGCGATCCAGAAGGAACTCGGCGAAGGCGAAGACGGCAAGGACGAGACCTCCGAACTGGAAGAGAAGATCGAGAAGACCAAGCTCTCCAAGGAGGCGCGCGAGAAGGCGACTGCCGAGTTGAAGAAGCTGCGGGCGATGAGTCCGATGTCCGCGGAATCCACTGTTGTGCGAAACTATCTCGACTGGATGTTGTCGATTCCCTGGAAGAAGCGGACGCGGGTCAAGCGCGACCTGCATGCGGCGGAGGTCGTTTTGGACGCCGATCACTTCGGACTCGAGAAGGTCAAGGAACGGATTATCGAATATCTTGCGGTGCAAAATCGCGTGCGCAAGGTCAAGGGACCGATCTTGTGTCTCGTCGGTCCGCCGGGTGTCGGCAAGACGTCGCTGGGCAAATCGATTGCTCGTGCGACCGGCCGTAATTTTGTCCGCATGTCGCTGGGCGGCGTGCGCGACGAGGCGGAAATCCGCGGCCACAGGCGGACCTATATCGGGTCCATGCCGGGCAAGGTCCTGCAAGGCATGAAGAAGGCGAAGTCTTCCAATCCGCTGTTCCTGCTGGATGAGATCGACAAGCTTGGCGCCGACTGGCGCGGCGATCCGACATCGGCGCTGCTGGAGGTCCTGGATCCGGAGCAGAATAACAGCTTCAACGACCACTACCTCGAAGTCGATTACGATCTGTCCGACGTGATGTTCGTGACGACGGCCAACACGCTGCGCATGCCGCCGCCGCTGATGGACCGCATGGAGATCATTCGTATCCCGGGTTACACCGAGGACGAAAAGGTCGAGATCGCCAACCGGCATTTGATCCCTAAGCAGATGAAAGAGCATGGGCTGAAGAAGAGCGAGTGGTCCATTTCCGACGAAGCGCTGCGGGGGCTGATCCGCCATTACACACGAGAGGCCGGCGTTCGGAATCTCGAACGCGAGATTGCCAACCTTGCGCGTAAGGGGATTAAGGACATCCTCAAGGAAAACAAGGCACAGGTTCATGTCACCCAGCGCAATCTGGAAAAATATGCCGGCGTGCACAAATTCCGCTACGGCGAACTCGAAGATGAAGATCTCGTCGGTGTCGTGACGGGGCTGGCGTGGACTGAGGTTGGCGGCGAGCTTCTGACCATCGAGTCGGTCAAGCTTCCCGGCAAGGGCAAAATTACCAGCACCGGTAAGCTCGGCGATGTCATGCAGGAATCCGTCCAGGCTGCCGAGAGCTACGTGAAGAGTCGGGCTCCGTCGTTTGGCATCAAACCGACGATGTTTGGGAAGACGGACATTCATGTTCACGTTCCCGAAGGTGCGACACCGAAGGATGGCCCGTCCGCGGGCGTGGCGATGGTGACGTCCATCGTCTCCGTGCTGACGGGAATTCCCGTGCGCAAGGATATTGCCATGACGGGCGAGATTACCTTGCGCGGCCGGGTGCTGCCGATCGGCGGACTCAAGGAGAAACTGTTGGCGGCGCTTCGGGGCGGCATAAAGACTGTGTTGATCCCGGCAGAGAATGAGAAGGACCTCGCGGAGGTTCCCGATAACGTCAAAAAGGGCCTCAATATCATCCCGGTTTCCCAGGCTGATCAGGTTCTTGAAGAGGCGTTGGTCGAATCACTTTCGCCAATCGAGTGGAATCCGGAAGAGGACGGTGTCGAAGTCGCCGTCGCTCAGCAGCCGGATGGCGATCTTAGCGGCGTTACGACGCACTGAGTCGTAAGTCCATGGCCTGGTTGATTTTTGCGCCGACCGGAGTCGTAAAAAGAGAGTAAATTAATCATAAAAAGCGCGGATTTCTGCGGTTTTCACGTTGACGCGCTTCGCGAATCTCCATTACACTCCGCGCCATCGTAACAGATCTCGATCATTGAGTTTTGTCTTTCCAAACCCTATTTGAAGGGGGGCTTAGAGTGAATAAAAACGATCTCATCGCTTCGGTATCCGACGGAGCCGGCTTGAGCAAAGCTGATGCGGGTAAGGCCGTTGACGCGGTTTTCGATTCGATTACGGGTTCCTTGAAGGGCGGCACGGAAGTGCGGCTCGTCGGGTTCGGCACGTTTAGCGTAACGCGTCGTCAGGCGTCCCAAGGACGCAACCCGCGCACGGGTGAGCCGATTCAGATCCCGGCGTCAAATCAGCCGAAGTTCAAGGCTGGCAAAGGACTCAAGGAAGCGGTCAACTAGCACCGCGCCGTTTTGTCTCAGTTCGTTGACCGGCCTTCCGTTTTACGGTAGGCCGGTCATCATTTGCGCGATAGCTCGTGTGGTCATAAGGGCGATTAGCTCAGCTGGAAGAGCGCCTCGTTTACACCGAGGATGTCGGAGGTTCGAGTCCTTCATCGCCCACCATCCTTTGCTCTTCGAGCGTCGGTTGGTAAGCCATCCGCAGATCCTTAGAAGAAGGCGTGTCCGCCGCAGCTTCAGCGAAGGTGGACGGCGTGAAAGCGTTCGATACGAGAGCCCGTAGTGCTTTGATTTTGTTGAACGCGAAAACGATTTCGAAACAAGCGCCCGGGTCGCTTGACACGTGCTAGGGCGTGCAGTACATCGGGGCCGCTCAAGCGATGCGCTTGGGGGTGTAGCTCAGTTGGTTAGAGCGCCGGCCTGTCACGCCGGAGGCCGCGGGTTCGAGTCCCGTCACTCCCGCCATTTCGCAGTAATTCACTTCCATCAATAGTTTAAAATCCTTTGTTAGATTATTAGGATTACTCAGCAACGTTTGCGAAGTACCGTATTCTGACCGTAGATTAATTTGTAGTGTTCAGTCTTTGCTTCATTAAGGATTAACTCTATATTGCTAGCCCTGTAGCCGCTGTGGCATGGGCTGTAAAAATTTCAGGGTTCCCTGGCATAACCGACACGCTGAGGCGTCGTGTGCTGGGAGGGGTGGTTGAGGAGTACAGACGATGGATGGCCTGCTGCGGGAATACCTGCCAGTGCTCATTTTTCTCGCGATTGCCATCGGGATTTCCGTTGCGATGTTGCTGGCCAGCGGCATTCTCGCGACCCAGAAACCGGATTCCGAAAAACTGTCCGCCTATGAATGTGGGTTCGAGGCGTTCGATGATGCGCGCAGCCGTTTCGATGTACGCTTTTACCTCGTTGCCATTCTCTTCATTATCTTCGATCTCGAAGTTGCGTTCCTGTTTCCATGGGCGATATCGCTCGGCAATATCGGTTTGTTCGGGTTCTGGTCGATGGTGATTTTCCTTGGCATTCTGACCATCGGGTTTATCTATGAATGGCGAAAGGGAGCTCTCGAATGGGAGTAGCATCCCCCACAGGCGGTGCCGTTCCGGCGCTCAAGGAAGGCGATCACGAAGGCGCGATGCGCCTGGTGAACGATACGCTGGCCGATAAGGGTTTTATCGTCGCGAATGCCGACAAGCTGGTGAACTGGGCGCGCACGGGGTCGCTATGGCCGATGACTTTCGGTCTTGCCTGCTGCGCTGTCGAAATGATTCACGCCTATATGCCGCGCTACGATCTGGACCGTTTCGGCATCGTGCCGCGCGGCAGTCCCCGCCAGTCCGATGTCATGATTGTCGCCGGCACGCTGACCAACAAAATGGCGCCCGCATTGCGCAAGGTCTACGACCAGATGGCGGAACCAAGGTGGGTCATTTCCATGGGGTCCTGCGCCAATGGCGGCGGCTATTACCACTATTCCTATTCCGTCGTCCGCGGCTGCGACCGGGTCGTGCCGGTGGACATCTATGTGCCGGGCTGCCCGCCGACTGCCGAAGCGCTGGTCTACGGATTTTTGCAGCTGCAAAAGAAAATTCGGCGCACCGGCACCATAGCGCGCTAGGAACGAAACGCTCATGGATCAAGCCAGCCAAGACGCGCTCGAGGAGTTAGGGGCGCATATCGTTTCGCAACTGGCCGCGGCCGTTATCGATCACAACACTGCCAATGGCGAGCTGAACGTCGAGATTTCCGGCGACGGGCTGGTTCGGTCGATGAAGGTGCTGCGGGACGACCCGACCTGCCTGTTCAAAAGCCTCATGGATATCTGTGGCGTCGACTATCCGGAGCAAGAAAAGCGTTTTGAAGTCAACTATAACCTTTTGAGTTACAAACACAATCAGCGTGTCCGGATCAAAGTCCGCACGGACGAAGAAACCCCCGTGCCGTCGGTGGCGTCGGTGTTTCCGACCGCATCGTGGTTCGAGCGCGAATGCTGGGACATGTACGGCGTCTTCTTTTCCGATCACCCTGATTTGCGGCGGTTGTTGACCGATTACGGTTTCGAAGGCCACCCGCTGCGCAAAGATTTTCCGCTCACCGGTTATGTCGAAGTCCGCTACGACGACGAACAGAAGCGCGTCGTCTACGAGCCAGTGAAATTGACCCAGGCGTTTCGGACGTTCGATTTCATGAGCCCGTGGGAAGGCATGACGCGGCAACTGCCGGGTGACGAGAAAGCCGAGGCGGGAGAGGGCTGATGGCGGCGGAAGCGGAAATCAAAAACCTAACCTTGAATTTTGGGCCGCAGCATCCAGCGGCGCACGGTGTGCTGCGCATGGTCATGGAAATGGACGGGGAGATCGTAGAGCGGATCGACCCCCATATCGGCCTGCTACATCGCGGCACCGAGAAACTGATCGAATACAAGACCTACCTTCAGGCGATGCCGTATTTCGATCGCCTCGATTACGTCGCGCCGATGTGTCAAGAACACGCGTTCGTGTTGGCCGCGGAGAAACTCCTTGGCATCGCGCCGCCGCCGCGTGGACAGTATGTCCGCGTTCTATTCGCGGAAGTCTCGCGCATCCTCAATCATCTCCTGAACGCGCCGGCCTTGGCGTTGGATGTAGGGGCGATGACGCCGATGCTGTGGGCGTTCGAGGAACGCGAAAAGCTGATGGAATTCCACGAAGGCGTCTGCGGCGCGCGGCTGCATGCCGCGTACTTCCGCGTCGGCGGTGTGCACCAGGATATGCCGGCGGGCATGGCGGACGATATTGTGGCCTGGGCGGATGCGTTTCCTAAGTTCCTCGACGACATGGAAACGTTGCTCAACGAGAACCGCATCTTCAAGCAGCGCACGGTCGATATCGGCGTGGTGTCGGCAGACGAGGCCATGGCTTGGGGATTCTCGGGACCGATGCTGCGCGCTTCCGGCGTGCCGTGGGATCTGCGTAAGGCGCAGCCCTACGATGTGTACGATCAGATGGATTTCGACATTCCCATTGGCAAGAACGGGGATTGCTACGACCGCTATCTCATCCGCGTCGAGGAGATGCGGCAGAGCGTGCGAATCATCCGGCAATGTCTCAGCGAAATGCCAGACGGCCCCGTCATGACCGACGACGGCAAGGTGGGACCGCCGTCGCGCGGCGAGATGAAGCGGTCGATGGAAGCCTTGATCCATCACTTCAAGCTCTACACGGAAGGCTTTCATGTGCCTGCCGGAGAGACCTATACGGCGGTCGAAGCGCCGAAGGGCGAGTTCGGCGTCTATCTCGTCTCCGACGGCTCCAACAAACCCTATCGCTGCAAGATCCGCGCGCCGGGATTTGCGCATTTGCAGGCGATGGATTTTCTTTGCAAGGGACACATGCTTGCGGACTCCGTCGCCATTCTCGGCGCCATGGATGTCGTATTCGGTGAGATCGATCGATGAGTGACACCTTCGAATTCACGCCCGAGACCTTGGAAATCGCGAAGGGGTATATCGCCAAGTATCCGGAAGGCCGCCAGGCCAGTGCGGTATTGCCACTGCTCGATTTGGCGCAGCGCCAGAACGACAACTACGCGTCCGACGCCGTCATCGATGCGGTGGCGGCGATGCTCGACATGCCGCGCATCCGCGTCGTCGAAGTCGCCAGCTTCTATACGATGATCAACACCGAGCCGGTTGGAAAGTATCTGCTGCAGTTTTGTACGACCACCCCGTGCTGGCTCCGCGACTCGGGCGAAGTCGTCGACGCGACGAAGGACCATCTCGGGATCGATTTCGGCGGAACGACCGAAGACGGGCTGTTCACGATGCGGGAGGTCGAGTGTCTCGGCGCCTGCGTCAATGCGCCGATCGTGCAGGTCAACGACGATATGTATGAAGATCTGACGGGCCCGAAGATGGTGGAACTGCTCGATGCGCTGAAGGCGGGCAGGGTACCGCCGCACGGATCGCAGACTGGCCGCCAGACCTCCGCACCCATCGGCGGTGCGCAGACCCTGACCGATCTTGACTTCGCAAAGGCTGACTGATGCTGCAGGACAAGGATCGCATTTTCACGAACCTCTACGGTCTTCATGACCCGGGCCTTACCGGCGCGCGCGCGCGTGGCGACTGGGACAACACCAGGGGGCTTATCGAAAAGGGCCGCGACTGGATCGTCGAGGAGATGAAGTCGTCCGGCCTGCGTGGCCGTGGCGGAGCCGGATTTCCCTCCGGTCTGAAGTGGTCCTTCATGCCCAAGGAAGTCGGCGACCGGCCGCATTATCTCGTGGTCAATGGCGACGAAAGTGAACCGGGCACCTGTAAGGATCGGGACATCATGCGCCACGATCCGCACAAACTCGTCGAGGGATGTTTCGTCGCGGGTTTTGCGATGGCTGCACACGCGGCATACATCTATGTGCGCGGCGAGTTCTATAATGAAGCGGCGGCGCTGAACCAAGCCGTCGAAGAGGCCTACGAGGCCGGCCTGTTGGGCGAGAACGCTTGCGGCACCGGCTGGAAATTCGACGTTTACGTCCATCGCGGGGCCGGCGCCTATATCTGCGGCGAAGAAACCGCTCTGCTGGAAAGCCTGGAAGGCAAGAAGGGACAACCGCGTCTCAAGCCGCCATTCCCGGCCATGTCGGGTCTGTATGGCTGCCCGACGACTGTCAATAATGTCGAGACCATCGCAGTGGCGCCGACGATCCTGCGCCGCGGCGCCGACTGGTTCAGCAGCTTCGGCCGCGAGAACAATGTCGGCACCAAGGTTTTCTGCATCTCGGGGCATGTCGAAAAGCCCTGCAATGTGGAAGAGGCGATGTCCATTCCGTTGAAGGAATTGCTCGAGAAACATGCCGGCGGCGTGCGCGGCGGCTGGGACAATCTGATGGCTGTCATTCCCGGCGGCAGTTCGACGCCGATGCTGCCGAAATCGATTTGCGACGACGTGCTGATGGATTTCGACGCACTGAAGGAACACAAGTCCGGGCTGGGCACTGCCGGCGTCATCGTCATGGACAAGTCGACCGACATCATCAAGGCGATCGCGCGGCTGGCCTATTTCTACAAGCACGAAAGCTGCGGCCAATGCACGCCGTGCCGCGAGGGCACCGGCTGGATGTGGCGGGTGCTGGAACGCATGGCGAAGGGCGAGGCGGAGATTGCCGAGATCGACCTTCTGCTCGATGTCTCGCTGCAGATCGAAGGCCATACGATTTGCGCGCTGGGCGACGGCGCGGCCTGGCCGGTACAGGGCCTCATCCGGCACTTCCGGGACGAGATCGAGCACCGCATCGTGGGCCGCAAGAGCGTGGCCGTGGCGGCGGCGGAGTAGGAGCGGGGCATGCCGAAACTGACGATCGATGGTGTCGAGATCGAAGTCGAAGACGGGCTGACCGTCCTGCAGGCCTGCGAACAGGCTGGAGTCGAGATCCCGCGTTTCTGCTATCACGAACGTCTTTCGATCGCGGGCAACTGCCGCATGTGCCTGGTGGAGGTCAAACCCGGGCCACCCAAACCGCAAGCGTCCTGTGCGCTTCCGGCGGGCGAGGGGATGGAAGTCATTACCAATAGCCCGATGGTGCAGAAGGCGCGCCACGGGGTGATGGAATTCCTGCTGATCAATCATCCGCTCGATTGCCCGATTTGCGATCAGGGCGGCGAGTGCGACTTGCAGGATCAGGCGATGGCGTTCGGCCATGACGGCAGCCGGTACGCGGAGAACAAGCGCGCCATCGACGACAAGTATATGGGCCCCCTGATCAACACGATCATGACCCGCTGCATCCATTGCACGCGCTGCGTCCGGTTCTCGACCGAAGTCGGCGGTGTCGAGGATATGGGCATGATTAATCGGGGCGAAAGCGCCGAGATCACGACCTTGGGCAAGGCCGTATCCTCGGAACTGTCGGGCAATGTGATCGATCTGTGTCCCGTCGGCGCGCTGACCTCGAAGCCGTATTCCTTCGTTGCGCGGCCATGGGAGCTGCGCAAGACGGAAACCATCGATGCTCTCGATGCGACCGGCAGCAACATCCGGATCGACGCACGCGGCAACGAAGTGCTGCGGGTGCTTCCGCGGCTTAATGAGGACGTCAACGAGGAGTGGATTTCCGACAAGACCCGTTTCGCCTGCGATGGCTTGCGGCGGCAGCGGCTCGACAAGCCTTATGTTCGCAATGCCGAGGGCAAACTCGCGCCCGCCGAATGGGACGAGGCGTTCGAGGCGATCGCGGCCCGGGTCAAGGGCGTCGACAGCAGCAAGATCGCGGCACTGGCAGGCGATCTGTGCGACGCCGAATCGATGTTCGCCTTGAAGGCGCTGATGGCAGCGCTCGGATCGCAAAACCTCGATTGCCGGCAGGATGGCGCGAAGCTCGATCCCACCAATCGCGTAGCCTATCTATTCAACACCGGGATCGCCGGGGTCGAAGAGGCGGATGCCTGTCTGATCATCGGTTCGAACCCGCGCTGGGAAGCGCCGTTGGTGAACGCCCGGCTGCGCAAGCGCTGGCTGCGCGGGAACTTTTCGGTCGGTGTCGTCGGACCGCGCAGCGATCTGACGTTCGACTCGGACTATCTCGGCGGCGGCACGGACACGCTGCGCCAGATCGCCGATGGCAGCCATCCGTTCGCATCGACCTTGAAAAACGCGGAGCGCCTGATGCTGATCCTCGGCATGGGCGCGCTGGCGCGTTCGGATGGCGCTGCCGTATTGGCGGCGGCGCGCGCGATCGCGGACAGCACCGGCATGATCGACGACGGCTGGAACGGCTTCAACGTTTTGCATACCGCCGCTGCACGGGTCGGCGGCCTCGATCTCGGCTTCGTGCCCGGCGATGGCGGGCTGGATACGAACGGCATCCTCGACGGTGCCGGTTCCGGCGCGGTCGAAATCGTCTATCTGCTCGGCGCCGACGAGATCGACACACAGAAGCTCGAAAAGGCGTTCGTCATCTATCAAGGCCATCACGGCGATGCCGGCGCGCATGCCGCCGATGTCATCCTGCCGGGCGCAGCCTACACGGAGAAGTCGGGCACCTATGTGAATACCGAAGGGCGTGTGCAGCAAGGCCGCGTCGCCGCATTTCCCCCGGGCGATGCGCGGGAAGATTGGACGATCATCCGGGCCTTGTCGGCCAAGGTTGGCCACACTCTGCCGTTCGACGACCTACCGGCCCTGCGCAAACAGTTGCATGCGGCCTGCCCGCACTTCACGCGGCTGGACGATCCGGATAAAGCCGTCTGGCGCGACTTCGGGACCGTCGGCACGATGGACGCGGCGCCGTTTGTGGCATCGATTTCGAATTTTTACATGACCGATCCGATCAGCCGCGCCTCGGAAACGATGGCGAAGTGCACGCAGGAATTCATTCTCGGCGACGACGAGGCGACGGGCACCGATGGCTGAGTTCTGGGACATATACGCGTTTCCGACGATCGAGATCGTCTTCTACATCGTTCTGATCGTGGCACCGTTGCTGGGCGCGGTCGCATACCTCACCCTGGCCGAGCGCAAGGTCATTGGCTGGATGCAGCTGCGCAGGGGCCCCAACGTGGTGGGGCCGTTCGGGCTGCTGCAGCCAATCGCCGACGGCATCAAGCTGATGTTCAAGGAAACCATCATCCCGGCGAGTTCGAACCGCGGCATGTTCTTCGCTGCACCGATGGTGACCTTCATCCTGGCCCTTGTCGCCTGGGCGGTTATTCCATTTGATGCGGGACTTGTACTTGCCGACATAAATGTCGGAATTCTTTATCTTTTTGCGATCTCGTCGCTGGGCGTATACGGCATCATCAT
Source organism: Alphaproteobacteria bacterium (assembly GCA_012103325.1). Classification (GTDB taxonomy): domain Bacteria; phylum Pseudomonadota; class Alphaproteobacteria; order UBA8366. The sequence goes on along the minus strand of WLWY01000003.1, from coordinate 514,186 downwards.
GGCCGGCTGGTCGTCGAATTCGAAATACGCGTTCCTGGGTGCGCTGCGGTCCGCGGCGCAGATGGTGTCCTATGAAGTCTCGATGGGCTTCGTCATCATCACGGTGTTGCTGTTTGTTGGATCGCTGAACTTGTCGGCAATCGTCGAGGCGCAGAGCGGCGGGTTCTGGAACTGGCATTTCTTCGGCATCCTGTTTCCGATGTTCATCATCTTCTTCGTTTCCACCCTGGCGGAAACCAATCGCGCGCCGTTCGATTTACCGGAGGCGGAAGCGGAACTGGTGTCGGGCTACAACGTCGAATATTCGGCGATGACCTTTGGCATGTTCTTCCTTGGCGAATACGCGAACATGATCCTGATGTCGGCAATGACATCGATCCTGTTCCTGGGCGGCTGGATGGCGCCGATCGACGTGGCGCCGTTTAACTGGATTCCGGGGCCGATCTGGTTCGCCGGAAAAATCGCGTTTTGCCTGTTCGTGTTTTTGTGGGTGCGGGCAACGTTCCCGCGCTACCGCTACGACCAGTTGATGCGGCTGGGCTGGAAGGTGTTCCTGCCGATATCGCTGCTCTGGGTCATCGTCGTGGCGGGTTGGCTGATCGCGCTCGACAAGGTGCCGGGGGCGTAATTGAGGACTATGGGTAGGGTTTTGACATGGCGCTTTTAGAGGGGACCGTACGCGGGCTGTTGCTCGCGGAACTCGTCCGGGGCATGTCGCTGACATTGCGGACGATGTTCCGGCCGAAGCACACGATCAATTACCCCTATGAGAAGGGGCCGTTGTCGCCGCGTTTCCGGGGCGAGCACGTGCTGCGTCGCTATCCGAACGGCGAGGAGCGCTGCATCGCATGCAAGCTTTGCGAAGCGGTATGTCCGGCGCAGGCGATCACCATCGAAGCGGAACCGCGCGAAGACGGCAGCCGGCGCACGACCCGGTACGATATCGATATGACAAAATGCATCTATTGCGGCTTCTGTCAGGAAGCCTGCCCGGTGGATGCGATCGTCGAAGGGCCGAACTACGAATTCGCGACCGAGACCCGCGAAGAGCTCTTTTACGACAAGGACAAACTGCTAGCGAATGGCGACCGCTGGGAAGCGGAGATCGCCGCGAACATTAAACAGGATTTGCCGTATCGGTAAACAAGGCGCGCTTTCGGTCCGGGTGAGCCATAACCCGGCTGGAGATTGAGGGCCGTTAGCGCGGAGGGGACTGCATGATCATTCAAGCCTTAGCGTTCTATCTCTTCGCGTTCGTGGCCGTGGCCGCGGGCGTGCTGGTGATCGCTTCGCGCAATCCGGTTCATTCGGTGCTGTTTCTGATCCTTGCCTTCTTTAACAGCGCCGGGCTGTTCGTCCTTATGGGCGCGGAATTCCTCGCGATGATCCTGGTGATCGTCTATGTCGGGGCGGTCGCGGTCCTGTTCCTGTTCGTTGTCATGATGCTCGACATCAACTTCGTCGAGCTGCGCAGCGGTGTCCTGCAATACCTGCCGATTGGCGCGTTGGTTGGCTTCATTTTGCTGGCTGAGCTGCTCGTGGTGGCCGGCGGCTGGGTCATTATTCCGGAAGCGGCGGGTGTCGCGGCGGCGCCGATTCCGCCGATCGATCAGGTGACCAATACGGAAGCGATCGGCCGCCTGATCTACACGAAATACATCTATCTGTTTCAGGCATCCGGGCTGATCCTGCTCGTCGCGATGATCGGCGCCATCGTGCTGACCTTGCGTTCCAGAGCCGGCGTGCGGCGGCAGAAGATCGCCGATCAGGTTACGCGCCGGCCGGGCGAGGCGATCGAAGTCGTGAAGGTCACGACGGGGAGCGGTATCTGACATGCTTGAGATCGGCCTTGCCCATTACCTGACCGTCGCGGCGATCCTGTTCACGCTGGGGCTCTTCGGTATTTTCCTCAACAGGAAGAACGTCATCATCATTCTGATGTCGATCGAATTGATGCTGTTGGCGGTCAATCTCAACCTCGTCGCGTTCTCCGCCCATCTGAACGATCTGATGGGCCAGATATTCGCCATGTTCATTCTGACCGTCGCGGCGGCGGAGGCGGCCATCGGGCTTGCCATCCTGGTCGTGTACTACCGCAACCGCGGTTCCATCGCGGTCGAAGACATCAACGTGATGAAGGGCTAATACCAAGGAGCGCTGATAATGACACTTAGAGACAGCTTATCAAGGTTTTCGGCAAGGAGCGCGGGCTGCGGCGATGTGGGGCATCGCGAAGCGCGCGCGACGCTGTCCGAAAGCCTTGATAAGCCGCCCTTCGGGTCGCGTATGCGATCCGTCGGAGTGCGTCGGAACACCTTGACGATGTTCCGCATCGCCCGCGGCGCTCCTCCTACCCGACGGACCGCATACACGATCTCTATGCGTCATTATCAGCGTTCCTTGGTATCGTAATGGAAGCCGCTGTCGTATTCCTGCCGTTGCTGGGCGCCATCATCGCCGGCTTTTTCGGGCGCATGATCGGCGACAAGGCCGCGCAGTTCATTACCTGCGCGTTCCTGGTTCTGTCGGCCGTTATCTCCTTCTATCTGTTTTATGCGGTTGCGCTCGGTGGCGATCCGCGGACCGTCGTTCTGTTCGAATGGGTGACGTCGGGCGAGCTCGAATTCTTCTGGTCGCTCAAGGTCGATACGCTGACCGCCGTGATGCTGATCGTGGTGACGACGGTTTCCGCCGTAGTCCACATCTATTCGATCGGCTACATGTCTCACGACGGCTCGATCCCGCGCTTCATGGCCTATCTCAGCCTGTTCACCTTCTTCATGCTGATGCTGGTGACGGCGGACAACCTGGTGCAACTGTTCTTTGGTTGGGAAGGCGTGGGGCTGTGCTCCTACCTGCTGATCGGGTTCTGGTATGACAGGCCGTCGGCCAACGCGGCGGCGATCAAGGCGTTTCTCGTCAACCGGGTCGGCGATATCGGGTTCGCGCTGGGCATCTTCGCGATCTTCGTGCTGTTCGACACGGTGCGCCTCGATGCGATCTTCGCCGCCGCGGCGGGCAAGGCGGACGCCACGCTTGTCTTCCTCGGTTTTGAATTCCACGCGCTGACGATCATCTGTCTGCTGCTGTTCATCGGCGCCATGGGCAAATCGGCGCAGCTCGGGCTTCACACCTGGCTGCCGGATGCGATGGAGGGCCCGACCCCGGTCTCCGCCCTGATCCATGCCGCGACCATGGTGACCGCTGGTGTCTTCATGGTCGTCCGCCTGTCGCCCTTGTTCGAGCAGTCGGACACCGCGCTCATGGTGGTGACGGTGGTCGGCGCGTCGACGGCGTTCGTTACCGCGACGATCGGACTGACGCAGAACGACATCAAACGGGTGATCGCCTATTCGACCTGCTCGCAGCTCGGTTACATGTTCTTCGCGATTGGCGTTTCGGCTTATCCGGCGGCGATCTTCCATCTAATGACGCATGCCTTCTTCAAGGCGCTGCTGTTCCTGGGCTCCGGTTCGGTCATTCATGCGATGTCGGACGAACAGGACATGCGCAAGATGGGCGGGCTGTGGAAACTGATTCCGGTCACCTACGCTTTGATGTGGATCGGCAGTTTGGCGCTGGCTGGGATCGGTATTCCCGGTACGCTCATCGGTTTCGCCGGCTTCTTCTCGAAGGATGTGATTCTGGAATCGGCCTTCGCCGCGCATACCGGTGTGGGAACCTTCGCCTTCTGGCTCGGCATTGCAGCCGCCTTCATGACAGCATTCTATTCCTGTCGCTTGCTGTTCATGACGTTCCACGGACAACCGCGCTGCGATGAGAAGACGCTGGCGCACGTGCATGAGTCGCCGAGGATCATGATCTGGCCGCTTTTCCTTCTCGCCGCCGGTGCCATTTTCTCAGGCGCATTTGGCTATCATCTCTTTGTCGGCGACGGTTTGGCCAATTTCTGGGGCGATTCCATTGCCATACTGCCGACGCATACCGCGCTGGCCGATGCGCACCATGTGCCGGTTTGGGTCAAAGTGCTGCCGTTGGTGATGGTCGCTGGCGGGATAGGCCTTGCCTATTGGATGTATATGGTCCGTACGGACATCGCAGCGATCTGGGCGGAGAAACTGCGTCCAGCCTATCTGCTGTCCTACAACAAATGGTATTTCGACGAAATCTATGAGCGCCTGTTCGTACGCCCGGCGTTTTATCTCGGCCGCGGCTTCTGGAAGGCGGGCGATGGCGCGCTGATTGACGGGGTCGGGCCGGACGGTATCGCCGCGACGACGATCCGTCTTGCACGCCGCGCCAGCGCGCTGCAGAGCGGTTATCTCTACCACTATGCCTTCGCCATGCTGATCGGCGTCGTGGTTCTGGTGACATTCTACTTCTTCACGCGGACCGGGGGCTGATTATGACCGATTTCCCCCTGCTGTCCGTCGTCACGTTCCTGCCGCTCGCCGGCGCGATCATGATCCTGCTGTTCGTGCGCGGCGCGCCGGAAGACGTTGCGCGCAATGCGCGGTGGGGGGCGTTCTGGGTATCGCTGGCCACATTCCTCGCATCGCTCATGCTGTGGGTGAAGTTCAAAGGCGGCACGCCGGACTTCCAGTTCGTGGAAGAGCATGATTGGCTGCCGGCGTTCAAGATTTCCTACCGCCTCGGCGTCGACGGTATCTCCGTCTTTTTCGTGCTGCTGTCGACTCTGCTGACGCCGATCTGCATTCTGGCGAGTTGGAACACGATCCAGGAGCGGGTCAAGGAATACATGATCGCCTTCCTCGTCCTCGAGACGATGATGGTCGGCATGTTCGCCGCGCTCGATTTCGTGGTGTTCTACATCTTCTTCGAGGCGGTCCTGATCCCGATGTTCCTCATCATCGGCGTGTGGGGCGGACCGCGGCGGGTGTACGCGGCGTTTAAATTCTTCCTCTACACGCTGCTCGGCTCGGTGCTGATGCTGCTGGCGATCATCGCGATCTATATCGATGCCGGCACGACCGATATCGCAACGCTGATGCAGCATAAAATCGATCCGGATTTGCAGCTTTGGCTATGGCTGGCGTTCTTTGCCTCGTTTGCTGTCAAAGTGCCCATGTGGCCGGTTCATACCTGGCTGCCGGATGCCCATGTCGAGGCACCGACGGCGGGTTCGGTAATCCTCGCCGGCGTGCTTTTGAAGATGGGCGCATACGGCTTCCTGCGGTTCTCGCTGCCCTTGCTGCCGGAAGCGTCCGAATTCTTCACCCCCTTCATATACACGCTCAGCGTTATCGCAGTGATCTACACCTCACTGGTGGCGCTGGCGCAGGAAGACATGAAGAAGCTCATCGCCTATTCGTCGGTCGCCCATATGGGCTTCGTGACCGTCGGCATCTTCGCTGCCAACCAACAGGCGGTCGAAGGGGCGATCATTCAGATGCTGAGCCACGGCTTTGTCTCGGCCGCCCTGTTCCTTTGTGTCGGCGTCGTTTACGACCGCATTCATTCACGCGAGATCGCCCGCTATGGCGGACTGGTCCACCGCATGCCGCGCTATGCCGCCGTATTCATGCTGTTCATGCTGGCCTCGGTGGGACTTCCGGGCACCAGCGGGTTCGTCGGCGAGTTTCTGATCATGCTGGGCGCGTTCGAAGCCAATACCTGGGTCGCTTTCCTGATCGCCTCGGGCATGGTGCTCGGCGCCGCCTATATGCTCTACCTGTACCGCCGTATCATCTTCGGCGAACTGACTAAGGACGACCTGAAATCGATCCTCGATCTTGGACCGCGCGAAATTCTGATCTTTGCGCCGCTGATCGTCCTGGTGTTGTGGATGGGTATTTATCCGGCACCGTTCCTCGACGTGATCTCGGCATCGGTCGCCAATCTTGTCGACAATTATCATGGGGCCTTGGCCGCCGCGGAGGGCGCCAATACCCTCCAGGCCAGCCGGTAGGGAGGCGCGCAAATGATCGAAATGCCTGACATGCTTGCCGCCGGACCGGAAATCGCTCTTGCCGTCATCGGTATGGTCCTGATGATGATCGGTGTGTTCGCGCCGGAGAAAAAGGCGCTGAGTATCGTCAGCGGCCTGACGATCGCGTCACTGATTGTGACACTCGCCTTCGTCATCTGGTTGGCGGACGGGCGGGTTGTCGCGTTTTCCGGCCTCTTCCTAACCGATGCGTTCGCCGTATATATGAAGATCCTGGTCCTGCTAGGATCGATTTTCGTGCTGTTCATGAGCGAAAACTACGTACAGCGCGAAGGCATGGACCGGTTCGAATTCCCCATACTTGTCATCTACGCCACCGTCGGCATGATGATGATGATCTCAGCGAACGATTTGATTTCGCTGTATGTCGGGCTCGAACTGCAAAGTCTGTCGCTCTATGTGATCGCTGCGTTCCAGCGCGACCGGGTGCGATCGTCGGAAGCCGGTCTAAAATACTTCGTCCTTGGCGCATTGTCGTCGGGGCTGCTGCTGTATGGCTGCTCGCTGATTTACGGTTTCGCGGGCACGACGAATTTCGACGCGCTCGCGGGTCTCTTCGCGGGGCAGGGGCTGGAAGCGTCGCCGGGGCTGATTGTCGGGATGGTCTTTCTGACGGCCGGGCTGGCATTCAAGATTTCCGCCGTGCCCTTCCATATGTGGACGCCGGACGTCTATGAAGGCGCGCCCACGGCGGTGACGGCGTTCTTCGCGGTAGCGCCGAAGATCGCAGCGATCGCCTTGTTCCTGCGGGTCATGCTGGAGCCGTTTGGCGGGCTGATCGACGAATGGCGGCAGATCATCGTGCTTATTTCGATTGCCTCGATGGTGCTGGGCGCGTTTGCGGCAATCGCACAGAACAATATCAAGCGCCTTATGGCGTACAGCTCGATCGGTCATGTCGGCTACGCGCTGATCGGGCTCGCGTCCGGCTCCGAGGCCGGATTGCGCGGCGTCCTGATTTACATGGCGATCTATCTGGTCATGAATGTCGGCGCCTTTGCCTGCATCCTGTGCATGCGGGTGAACGGGCGCATGGTCGAGAATATCGACGATCTGGCGGGATCGGCGAAGAGCCACCCAATGATGGCGCTCGCGATCCTGATCTTCATGTTTTCGCTGGCCGGTATCCCGCCGATGGCCGGGTTCTTCGGCAAGTTCTTCATCTTCACGGCGGCCATCGAGGCGGAGCTTTATACGCTGGCCATTATCGGTGTCGTCGCGAGTGTCGTTGGCGCTTACTATTACCTGCGGATCGTGAAGATCGTTTTCTTCGACGATCTGACGGAACGCTTCGACAAGCCTATCGGCCGGTCGTTGAGTACGGTCATGACGCTGTCCGGTGTCGTAACGATCCTGTTCTTCCTGTGGCCGGCGCCGATCCTCGACAGCGCCGCGGTGGCGGCTGCCGCCTTGTTTCCGGGTTAGCGCGTTATCGATCTTATGTCTTCGTTGCCCGACGGTTGCACCCTGATCGCGCTCGAGTCGGTCGGCTCGACGAATGACGAGGCGCGGGCCCGGGCGCTGGATGGCGCATCCGACGGGACGGTCGTCTGGGCACGCGAGCAGATTGCCGGGCGGGGACGCCGGGGGCGGACCTGGTCGTCGCCACAAGGAAATCTCTATACCTCGACCATATTCCGTCCGGGAAAACCGGCGGGCGAGACGGCGCAACTGTCGCTCGTCGCGGCCGTTGCGCTGGGCGACGCCCTTGCGTCTTTGCTGCCCGAGGCAGCGGCGGTCGGCTGCAAATGGCCGAACGATATCCTCGTGAACGGCGCCAAGGTGGCAGGCATCCTGCTTGAATCCTCCGGCTCCGGCGGCGCGGTACCGTGGGTCGTGGTCGGATGTGGGATCAATGTCGCGTCGCATCCCGACGATGCGAACTATACGGCAACCGACTTGGACACGGTCCTTGAGCGCGCGATTGGCCTGGAAACCGTCCTCGAAGCGTTCCTCGCCAGCCTGTTCAGGTGGCGCGACCGGTGGTTGAAGGACGGTGTTGCGCCGATCCGCCAGGCCTGGATCGACAGGGCGGTCGGCATTGGCGGCCCGATAACGGTGCGATTGCCGGATCGGGAACTCGTCGGGCGATTCAGTGATATGGACGCGGATGGGGCTTTATTGCTAGAGCTTCCAGATGGCGTATGCCAGCGTATCACGGCTGGCGACGTGTTTTTGTAAGGAACGCCCCGGATGCTGCTCGCGATCGATTCAGGAAATACCAACACGGTCTTCGCCTTGTATGACGGCGACGCGCTGCTGGGCGTGTGGCGCTGTGCCAACGATCCGATGCGAACCGCAGACGAATATGCCGTCTGGCTGACCCAGCTCATGGCCCTGAAAGGCATCCCACAAAGCGAGATCAGCGACTGCATCATCGCGTCCGTGGTACCGCAAGGACTGTTCAATCTGATTTCGCTGTGCGAACGCTATTTTGGCGGGCATCCCCTGGTGGTCGGCGAAGAGGGTGTGGATCTCGGCTTTAAGGTGCTGATCGACCGGCCGGAACAGGTCGGCGCGGACCGCCTCGTGAACGTTGTTTCCGCCTATAGCCGGTATGGCGGGCCGGCGATCCTGATCGATTTCGGCACGGCTACGACCTTTGAGGTTGTCGACGCCGATGGAAATTATTGCGGCGGCGTTATCGCGCCGGGCATCAATCTCTCCGCCGAAGCGCTGCATATGGCGTCCGCGCAGCTGCCCCGAATTCGGATCGAGCCGACGGACGAGGTCATCGGAAAAGCGACCGTCCCGGCGATGAAGTCCGGCATCTTCTGGGGTTACATCAGCATGATCGAGGGGCTGGTCGGGCGGATCCGTAAGGAGTATGGGGCGGAGATGAAAGTGGTTGCAACCGGCGGGCTGGCATCCCTGTTCGCGGAGGCGACTGATGTGATCGATCACACCGACAGGGAGCTTACCATTCGGGGCCTTCTCGAAGTTTTTCAACGGAACAGCAACGCATGAGCGGCTTCGCGCAAACGGGCGAGCCGGGTAAGAAAGAGCTGCTGTTCCTGTCCCTCGGCGGGGCGGGCGAGATCGGCATGAACCTCAACTTGTACGGCCATGCCGGCGCATGGCTGATGGTCGATCTTGGCATTACCTTCGGCGATGACGAGACGCCCGGCATCGACGTGATCATGCCGGACCCGACCTTTATCGAGGAACGCGTGGATACGCTGGCCGGGCTCGTGTTGACCCATGCGCATGAGGATCATATCGGCGCGGTGCCCTATCTCTGGCGGCGGCTGCGCTGCCCGCTTTATGCAACGCCGTTTACGGCCAGCATCCTGCGCCGCAAACTGGCTGAGGCTGGGTTGGAGAAAGAGGCGCCGATAACGGAGATCCCGCTGTCCGGCCGCTTCGACGTTGGACCTTTTAATATCGAGCTAATTACGCTCACCCACTCGATTCCCGAGCCCAATGCTTGCGTCATTCGCACGGGAGCGGGAACGGTGATGCACACCGGCGACTGGAAGCTCGATCCCGATCCCCGTATCGGACCCAGCACCGATGAGGCTGCGCTGATCCGCGCCGGGGAAGAAGGCATCCTGGCCATGGTATGCGATTCGACGAACGTCCTCGTCGAAGGCACTTCCGGTTCCGAAGGCGATGTCCGCGCTAAATTGACCGAGATGATCGGTAAATACGATAACCGGATCGTCGTGGCCTGTTTCGCATCGAATGTGGCGCGGCTCGATTCCATTGCCCACGCCGCCGCGGCTCACGACCGCAGCGTTGGGCTCGTCGGCCGGTCGCTGTGGCGGTTTTACGACGCCGCGCAGGAAAACGGCTACCTGACCGACATCCCGCGGTTTCTATCGCCCAAGGAAGCGAACCTGCTGCCGCGGGACAAGGTCGTCCTGATTTGCACCGGAAGCCAGGGAGAACCGCGCGCGGCATTGTCCCGGATCGCCCGCAACGACCATTCCGATGCGGCGCTTGATCCCGGAGATGTTGTGATCTTTTCGAGCCGCGTCATTCCGGGGAACGAGAAGTCCATCGGACGGCTGCAGAACCGTCTCACGGCGCTTGGTGTCGATCTGCTGACGACGCACGAAGAAAAGCATATCCATGTCTCGGGCCATCCTGCGCGCGACGAGCTGGCGCAGATGTATCAATGGGTGCGGCCGAAGATCGCCGTTCCGGTGCATGGCGAAGAACGGCATATGCGGGCGCACGCGAAGCTCGCCCAGGAATGCCAGGTGCCCGAAGCGTTTTTCGCGCCGAACGGCACGGTGTTGAAGCTCGCACCCGGACCGGCTGAAATCGTGGACGAAGTGTTCAGCGGCAGGCTGGCGCTGGATGGAAGCCGGCTGATATCGATGGGCAGCAGCGCCTTGCGTGAGCGCCGCAAGATGCTGCACAGCGGTGCCGCGGTGGTGACGGTCATCGTCAATCAGGCAGGCGAATTGCAAACCGACCCGCAAATTTCCACGCATGGCGTGTTCGATCTGGAGGACGATTACGAAATCGCCGAATCGCTTATCGATTCAGCAGCCGAAACCGTCGAAGATCTGCCGCGGCCATCGCGGCGCGATGATGACGCAATCCGCGAGGCGGTCCGTGTCGCGGTCCGCAGAAAATTCCGCGCCCTGTGTGGCAAGCGGCCGAAGGTCGACATACATTTGATCCGGCTTTAATACTCGCTATCGGACACGAGGAAGGAATGAGATGATCGGCCGATTGAATCACGTGGCGATTGCCGTCCCGGATTTGGAAGCGGCGCGGGCGATGTACCGCGATGCGCTGGGCGCGACGGTGACGGAACCGCAGGATCTGCCTGCGCACGGCGTTACCGTCGTCTTCGTCGAGCTCGATAACAGCAAGATCGAGCTGCTGCATCCGCTCGGCGCCGACTCGCCGATCCAACCGTTTCTCGACCGCAACCCGTCCGGCGGTATGCATCATGTGTGTTACGAGGTCGACGATATCCGCGCGGCGCGCGACCGGCTGACCGCGCAAGGCGCACGGGTGCTGGGCGATGGCGAGCCGAAGAACGGCGCGCATGACAAACCAGTGCTGTTTCTGCATCCCAAGGATTTCGCCGGCACGCTGGTGGAGTTGGAACAAGTTTAATACCAAGGAGCGTTGATAGTGACTCATAGAGACGGGTTATCCAGATTTTCGGCAAGGAGTGCACTGCGTGGCGATGCGGTGCATCGGAAGCCGGGCGCGACGCTGTCCGAAAGCCTGGATAACCTGCCCTTCGGGTCGCGTATGCGGTCCGTCGGTGGGCGTCGGAACCGCTTGACGATGCACCACATCGCCGGCGCCGCCCCTCCTACCCGACGGACCGCATTCGCGATCTCTACGGGTCACTATCAGCGCTCCTTGGTATAATGGGACCGGTCAGCGGCGTCGTAACCTATGTGGTCCTCTGGTGGCTTGTCTTTTTCATGGTGCTGCCGTGGGGCGTGAGCCGGGCGGAAAATCCGGAACCGGGCCATGAGGTCGGGGCACCTGACAAGCCGCGCCTCTGGTTGAAAGTGGGCGTGACGACCTTGGTGTCCGCGGTTCTCTTGGCGATTGTCTGGGCGGTTATCGATGCGGGCTGGATTACGTTCCGCGAGCCGCGCGCGTAAGTGTCCCGACGCGGACGAAGCCGCGCTACCGGATCTATAAGAAGCCGAATTTCAAGATAAAGGCCACGGCGAGGATCGCGACGGCTGGGTTCAGCTCCGAAAGTCGCCCGGTTAGCAGTTTCACCGCCGCATAGGCGATGAAGCCGAAGGCGATACCGTTAGCAACCGAGAACGTCAGCGGCATCGCCAGTGCGGTCACGACCGCGGGCGCGTACTCCGTCACGTCTTCCCAATCGATCTCCGTCAAGCCCCGCGCCATGATGCAGGCGACGAAAAGCAGGGCCGGTGCTGTCGCATAGCCGGGAATCGTCGTCGCCAACGGTGCGAAGAACAGGCTGCAGAGGAACAGGATCGCCACGACGACGGCGGTTAGGCCGGTGCGCCCGCCCGCCTTCACGCCGGACGCGCTCTCGATATAGCTGGTGGTCGTTGAAGTGCCGATAGCGGCGCCGGCGACGGTGGCGACGCTGTCCGCCATCAGGGCGTGGCGAAGGCGGGGAAGCTTGCCGTCTTCGTCGAGCAGGCCGGCACGGTGTGCGACGCCGACCAAGGTGCCTGCCGTATCGAACAGATCGACGAACAGGAAGGCGAAGACGATGGAAATGAGACCGACATCGAGTGCGCCCACGATATCCATCTTCAGGAAGGTCGGCGCGACGCTCGGCGGTGCGGAAACGACGCCGTTGAAGGTTGAGATTCCGAGCAGGATGCCGATAACCGTCGTGCCGAGAATGGCGATGATGATCGCGCCGGGGATGCGCAGTTTGTCGAGCGCGGCCATGACCAGGAAGCCGGCACAGGCGAGTATCGTTGCCGGTGCGGTGAGATCGCCCAAGGTGACCAGCGTTGCCGGGTGATCGACGACGATACCCGCATTCTTCAAGGCAATAATTGCCAGAAAAAAGCCGATCCCCGCCGAAACCGCCATTTTAATCGAGCGGGGAATGGCGTTTACGATCCATTCACGGACCGGAAGGATACTGAGCACCAGGAAGATGACGCCAGACAGGAACACCGCGCCGAGCGCGACCTCCCAGCTATGGTTCATGCCCTTGACGACGCCGTAGGTAAAAAACGCGTTCAGGCCCATGCCCGGTGCCAATGCGACGGGATAATTGGCGTAAAGTCCCATGATCAGCGTGCCGATTGCCGCCGCGAGGCAGGTGGCGACGAAGACCGCACCCTTGTCCATGCCGGCGTCGGCCAAGATCAGCGGATTGACGAAAATGATGTAGGCCATCGTCAGGAACGTCGTGACGCCGCCCAGCACTTCGGCCCGCACCGTCGTCTGATGCTCCGATAACTTGAAAAAACTGTCGATCATGAGAGCCCCCACACTCATTGCTTATCTCATTCTGGCCCGATTCTTGATTGTATTAAATTTTTCTTTGCGCGCGGCGGGATAGGCACAACATGAAAAGAGTGATGATACGGACAACGACGGCAATTCTCGCGATTTTGGTCGCTTACAGCGGGCAGGCGGCGGAGGAGACCGCCGTGCGGATTACCAAGTCCGACTGCATCCTGATTGTCGAGCACCGGCCGTCCGCGGATGTTGCCTATCAGCCCGGCGTCGATGTTAGGGGCCGCATGGTGGCGCCGGCTAATGTCGAAGAGTCGCTGGCGTTGAAAGACATCGTGCCGAAGGTTCTGGAATTTTCCATTGCACTCAACCCATTGAAAGGCGGGGCGGCGCGCTTTGGCGAGACCTCGCTCGATGTCGGCACCATTTCCTTCGACATGGAGAAGAACCGGGCTACCTTCAACGGCAAGCCGCTGACTCGCACGGAAACGCGCCGGTTGTCGCGGAAATGCAAAGAGATTCTGCGTAAAAGTAAGTAAAAGAGGGCGGATGGACATCGCTCTGGCCATTCCCTACATTCCACACCCCAATTGACCGGTCCGCGGAGTAACGCCGATGCGCCTTTCGCAGTATTTCATGCCAACGCTAAAGGAAACGCCGAGCGAAGCGCAGATCGTTTCGCACCGCTATATGTTGCGCGCCGGTATGATCCGGCAGGCGAGCGCCGGTATCTATTCCTGGCTGCCCATGGGCTTCAAGGTCATGAAGAATATCGAGCAGATCGTGCGCGAGGAGCAGAATGCCGCCGGCGCGCAGGAAATGCTGATGCCGACGATCCAGTCAGCCGATTTGTGGCGCCAAAGCGGCCGGTACGACGATTACGGGCAGGAGATGCTGCGCATCACCGACCGGCACGACCGGGAAATGCTGTACGGACCGACCAATGAAGAAGTGATTACCGAGATTTTTGGTGCGGCCATCAAGAGTTACCGACATCTGCCGAAGAATCTGTATCACATCCAGTGGAAGTTCCGGGATGAGGTGCGGCCGCGCTTCGGCGTGATGCGGGGCCGCGAGTTTCTGATGAAGGACGCCTATTCGTTCGATTTGGACGCTGAGGCGGGCCGCAGGGCGTACAACAGGATGTTTGTCGCCTATCTGCGCACTTATGCGCGCATGGGTCTTCAGGCGATCCCGATGCGGGCGGATACCGGTCCAATTGGCGGCGATATGAGCCACGAATTCATCATCCTTGCCGATACCGGCGAAAGCGAGGTCTTCTGCCACCGCGACTTTCTCGAGCGCGACGTGCTTCAGCGGGATATCGATTTCGACTCGGATCTGCAGCCCATCGTCGACGAATGGACGAGCCTATATGCGGCGACCGATGAAATGCACGATGCGGCGGCGTTCGAGAGCGCGGTGCCGGAAGACCGTCGGGTTTCGGCGCGCGGCATAGAAGTCGGGCACATCTTCTTCTTCGGCGACAATTACTCAAAGCCCCTGGGGGCCCTGGTGACGACGCCCGATGGCGACGAAGTCGCGGTTCAGATGGGCTCCTACGGGATCGGTGTCTCGCGGTTGGTTGGCGCGATCATCGAGGCGAGCCATGACGAGAAGGGCATTATCTGGCCGGAATCGGTGGCGCCGTTCAAAGTCGGCCTGATCAATCTGCGCAGCGGTGACGACGCGTGCGATGCTGCGTGTGGGGAGATGTACACGAAGCTCAGCGATGCCGGCGTCGAAGTACTCTACGACGACCGCTCGGAGCGCGCCGGCAGTAAGTTCGCGGACATGGATCTGATCGGCTTGCCCTGGCAACTCGTTGCTGGCCCTCGCGGCCTGAAGGATGGCAAGGTCGAGTTGAAGAATCGCCGATCCGGCGAGACGGAAGAACTGACCATCGACGCGGCGCTCACCCGTTTGGCCAGTTAGGCGCCTAGATGTTTACTGCATTCGAGCGGCTCGTTGCCCTGCGCTATCTGCGTGCCCGGCGGCAGGAAGGCTTCATCTCTGTCATCGCCTGGTTCTCGCTAGCCGGCATCATGCTGGGCGTCGCGACTCTTATTATCGTGATGGCCGTGATGAACGGGTTTCGCCAGGAATTGCTGTCCCGCATTCTCGGCGTGAACGGGCACATCAATATCTCGAGCAACACAAGAAGCATCGAAGATTTCGATCCGCTCGTGGCGAAGATCCAGGAATTGCCGGGTGTCGTATCGGCAGCACCGATTGTCGAGGGGCAAGTCATGGCCACCGCGCACGGCGTCGCTGCCGGCGCGCTGGTTCGCGGGCTCCGGGAAGCGGATTTCAAGCGCCGGCCGTTGCTGGTCGATAATATTATCACCGGCGGGTTGAACGGTTTCGAGGACGGTAAGGGTGTGATTATCGGCAGCCGGATGTCGCAGAATATGCGCTTGCGGCCGGGCGACAAGATCACGCTGATTTCGCCGCAGGGCAATCCCAGCGCATTCGGTACGATGCCGCGGACGAAGGGCTATACCGTCGCCGCCGTGTTTGAAGTAGGCATGTCGGAATATGACAGCACCTTCATTTACATGCCGTTGAAGCAGGCGCAGATATTCTTCCGCAAGAAGGCTGCCGTGTCGGCAATCGAGGTCATGACCGATAATGCGGACAGCGTTTTCGAAGTCGGCGCCGATATTCGAAAAACGCTGGGCAACGGGTTTCGGGTTCTCGATTGGCAGCGTGTAAACGCCAGCTTCTTCACAGCCCTCCAAGTCGAACGCAACGTGATGTTTCTGATCCTCACGCTCATCATCGTCGTTGCCGCGTTCAACGTGATCTCCAGTCAGATCATGCTGGTCAACGACAAGGGCAAGGGCATCGCGATCCTGCGCACCATGGGGGCGACGCGGGGCATGATCCTGCGGGTATTCTTCATGACCGGGGCCAGCGTCGGTCTCATCGGGACGGTTGCCGGAAGCGCGCTTGGTATCGCGTTCGCGGCGAATATCGAAACGATCCGGCAATGGATCCAGACCTTGACCGGCGCCAACGTGTTCAATGCGGAAATCTACTTTCTGTCGCGGTTGCCGGCAAAGATCGAAACGATGGAAGTGGTGACGGTGATCGTCATGGCGCTGACGCTTTCCTTCCTGGCCTCGATCGTGCCGGCGCGGCGGGCGGCGCGGCTCGATCCGGTCGAAGTGCTGCGTTATGAGTGAGCCCGCGATCCTGCAACTCGACGCGGTCGTCCGCACCTATGTGCAGGCGGATGCACGGCTTGAGGTAATCCGCGGGGCGACGCTGAAGGTCGAGGCGGGGGACCTGGTCGGCCTGGTTGGACCTTCCGGGGCCGGCAAGTCGACGCTGCTGCATGTCGCCGGTCTGCTCGAAATGCCGGACGGCGGTGAGGTCAGTATCGCCGGGCAGCCCTGCGGCGCGATGTCCGATGGCGCACGCACCGAGATTCGCCGCAACGAGATCGGATTCGTGTACCAGTTTCACCACCTTCTGCCGGAGTTTTCGGCGGTGGAAAACGTCATGCTGCCGCAGATGATTGCCGGGAGGTCGCGCCGCGCCGCGCGCAAGCGGGCGGATGAATTGATCAATTCCGTTGGACTGCGGGACCGCGCCAGCCACCGTCCCGCGCGGCTTTCCGGCGGCGAACAGCAGCGGGTCGCGATTGCCCGCGCGCTGGCTAACGGCCCGCGCTTGCTGCTTGCCGACGAGCCGACGGGCAACCTCGATTCGCATACGGCTGGCGACGTGTTTGGCTTGCTGCTGGATTTTGTGCGGCAAAGTGGCTTGGCGGCCGTAATCGCAACCCATAACCTCGACTTGGCGGCGCGTATGGATCGCGTCGTAAAGCTCGAAGATGGGTTTTTGGTCGACCAGTAATCGGGTCGACTTCGCGTGGCTCGGTTAACCAATTGTTAGTCAAACAAGTGTTTCATAATACTTGACAAATCTGACTAGTGCGCGTCTTTAGTGCGCAAATTTCTCAAATACAATAAACGGCCTTATAGAGAGCAAGGACTCGAGCATGAATTTTCAGAAGTATATTGCAAAACTCAGCCCTGAGAACTTGATCATCAATTTGCAGTCGAAATCGATGGCGGAAGATATTTGCGCCACAATCGATCAGGACGATTTCTTTGCGCTTCGTAAGGCGTGCAAGGGAAAACAGCACCTGATGGACTTCAAGTATTTCAACTTCGAGCCCTGGATCCGCGAGAACGTCCGCCGGGCGCTCAAGCTCGGGATCCTGCAGCGGCGGCACATCTCGATTCTCGATATCGGCACAGGATTTGGCTATTTCCCGTATGTTTGCAATTGCTGGCATGGCCATACGGTGAAAGCCATCGATATCGAAGGACAGATACTGTACGACGCGGTGACGGACTTCCTGGGCATCGACAAGAAGCATTACAGCATCAAGAAATTCGAGCCGATGGAGAGCCTGGGGACCAAGTTCGATCTGATCACCTGTTTTCTCGTCGCCTTCGACCGCCCCTCGGTCGAGGAGATTTGGGGACCGGCCGAGTGGGATTTTTTCATAAAGGACATGAAGGAGAATCACCTCACGGATACCGGCGAAATCTTCCTCCGGCTGAACCCGATTCCGCGAGTCAACGGCTGGTATCTGCCCGGTGTCGACGCGATATTCAAAAAGCATGGTGCAAAGGTACGAGCCGCTGAAGTGCGAATCCGTAAATAGCGGCCACATGTGGATAAGTTTCTAGCCGATCACACCATATCGGCCGTTGTTCCGGCTGACAGGGGATTTGCCATTGTGTAGTTTGTCACTATGGCACATGCGGATTTCGTACACCTGAGAGTTCATGACGCGTTTTCGCTTTCCGAAGGCGCGATCAAGATTCCCGATTTGGCGGCGCTCTGCGCGAAGCATCGGATGCCGGCGGTCGGCGTTGCCGATACGGGCAACCTGTTCGGCGCACTCGAGTTCTCGCTGGCCGCGCGCGCGACGGGCATACAGCCGATCATCGGCTGCCAGATTGCCGTCCAGCGCACCGATGGCGAAGTCCATGGCGGTGCCGGGCAGGGGAGCGATTGGATCGTTTTGCTTGCGCAGTCCGCCGAGGGTTACGGCAATCTGCTCGATCTTGTCAGCCGCTCGTATTTGAGTTCGGCGGCGGAAGACTCGCCGCAGATCACGCTCGCCGATCTGGAGGCCCACAGTTCCGGTCTCATCGCGCTGACGGGCGGGGTTACCGGCGCCGTCGGGCGCTTGCTGCTGGAAGGGCAGCGTCCCGCCGCCGAAGCGATGCTGCTGCAGTTGGCAGCGATCTTCGATGGCAGGCTCTATGTCGAACTGATGCGCCACGGCATGCCGGCTGAAGAACAGATCGAATCCGAACTGATCGATCTGGCCTACGCCCATGACATTCCGCTCGTGGCGACGAACGAAGTCTTCTTTGCCGACCAGAATATGTATGAAGCGCATGACGCGCTCATGTGCATCGCGGAAGGAACGACCGTATCGCGGGTCGACCGCCGGCGCGTTACGGCCGAGCACTACTTCAAATCTCCCGCGGAGATGCGCGAACTGTTCGCCGACATTCCGGAAGCGATCGATAACACGGTCGTTGTCGCACAACGCTGCGCGTTCATGCCGGATACGCATGAGCCGATCTTGCCGCCCTATCCGAAATTGGACGGTCGGGGCGAAGAGGAAGTGCTTCGCGAAATGGCCGCGGAAGGGTTGGACGGCCGTCTCGAGCGGCAGCTCTATGCCGAAGGCCAGAGTGCCGAAGAACGCGAGGCGGTTGCAAAACCCTATCGCGAACGGCTGCAGTACGAACTGGATGTCATCGCGCAGATGGGTTTCCCCGGTTATTTCCTCATCGTCGCGGATTTCATTCAATGGGCGAAGAACGAGAGTATTCCCGTCGGGCCCGGCCGCGGCTCGGGCGCCGGGTCGGTCGTGGCGTGGGCGCTGACGATAACGGATCTCGATCCGCTTCGGTTTGGTCTGCTGTTCGAGCGTTTCCTCAATCCCGAACGCGTCTCCATGCCGGATTTCGATATCGATTTCTGCAAGGACCGCCGTGACGATGTCATCCGCTATGTTCAAAACGAATATGGCGCGGACCGGGTGGCCCAGATCATTACCTTCGGAAAACTCGAAGCGCGCGCGGTGTTGCGCGATGTCGGCCGTGTCTTGGAGATGCCTTACGGTCAGGTCGACCGCATCAGTAAGCTGGTGCCCTACAATCCGGCGAACCCGGTCAGCCTCAAGAAAGCGCTGGCCGACGAGCCCTTGTTGCAGGAGATGCGGGACGACGATCCCACGGTTGGGCGTTTGGTCGATGTGTCGCTGAAGCTGGAAGGGCTTTACCGGCACGCATCGACCCACGCAGCAGGTGTCGTTATCGGTGATCGGCCGCTACATGAGCTTGTACCGCTCTATCGTGATTCCCGGTCGACCATGCCGGTTACTCAGTTCAACATGAAGTATGTCGAGCAGGCGGGGCTGGTGAAGTTCGACTTCCTCGGACTCAAGACCCTGACGGTTCTGTCCGGCACGGTTCGGCGCCTGCGCGACCGCGGGATTGACCTCGCGCTCGACAAGATACCGCTGGACGATGCGAAAACATTCGAGATGTTGTGCCGCGCCGACTCGACAGGCGTGTTCCAGCTTGAAAGTTCGGGACTGCGGGATGTGCTCAAGAAGCTGAAGCCCGACCGTTTCGAGGACATCATCGCCGTTGTGGCGCTGTACCGCCCGGGTCCGATGGACAATATCCCCAGCTTCATCAAGCGCAAGCACGGCGAAGAGACGCCGGATTATCTGCATGAATCGCTCGAAGGGATTCTGAAGGAAACCTACGGCATCATGATCTATCAGGAACAGGTCATGCAGATCGCGCAGACCCTGTCGGGGTTCACCCTCGGAGATGCGGATTTGCTGCGCCGCGCGATGGGCAAGAAGATTCAGTCGGAAATGGATGCCCAGCGGCAGAATTTCGTGGAAGGCGCGGTCGGCCGCGATGTCGAGGAGGATCTCGCGGGCCGGATCTTCGATCAGGTTGCGAAGTTTGCCGGCTACGGTTTCAACAAATCTCACGCCGCGGCGTACGCGCTTGTCGCCTACCAAACGGCATACCTGAAGGCTAATTATCCGGTCGAGTTCATCGCTGCGTCCATGAGCGAAGATATGGGCAATACGGACAAGCTAGGACTGTTCCGCGCCGAACTCGACCATATGGGCATCGCCTTGCTGCCGCCGAATATTAACAAATCGGGCGTCGATTTTACGGTCGAGGTCTTGAGCGATGAAGAAAGCGCGGTTCGCTACGCCCTGGCGGCGCTGAAGAATGTCGGCGGCGCGGCGATGGAAACCGTCGTCGCCGAGCGGACGTCGAATGGGCCGTATCAATCGGTATTCGATTTCGCCGGCCGGCTCGACACCAGCGTTCTCAACAAGCGGCAAGTCGAAAACCTGACCCGGGCGGGCGCCTTCGATAGCCTCAATCCCAATCGGCATCAGGTATACGATGCCGTTGAAATGCTCGTCCGTCACGCAAACGCGGCCCAAAACGACCGCGAAAGCAATCAGGTCAATCTGTTCGGAGTCGAGGACACGGCCGCCATTATTCCGCCGTTGCCCGATGTCGAGGATTGGGCGGTGCAGGAACGGCTGCAGCAGGAATTCGAAGCGGTAGGATTTTATCTGTCTTCGCACCCGCTCGCGTCCTACCGCAAGACGTGCGAAAAATTGGGCGTCAAGGAATGGATCGCGGTGACGTCCGGACGGATGACCGAAGGACGGATCAAGCTTGCCGGTATCGTGTCGTCGCGTCGGTTTACCACATCGTCCCGCGGCGCCAAGATGGCATTCGTGCAAATGTCCGATGCGAGC
Organism: Alphaproteobacteria bacterium; assembly: GCA_012103325.1. Lineage (GTDB taxonomy): Bacteria > Pseudomonadota > Alphaproteobacteria > UBA8366. The sequence goes on along the minus strand of WLWY01000003.1, from coordinate 493,520 downwards.
GGTGCGTTTGAAGTCACTGTGTTTTCGGAAGTTTTGGCGGTCAGCCGGGAGTTGCTCGAGTCCGGTGCGCCGCTGATCGCTACTGTCGACGTGCAGCGGTGGAACGAAGGGTTCCGGCTGACAGCGCAGGACATCCAGCCCCTGGACGAAGCCGCGGTCAGAGCCGCAGCGGGCCTTCGCGTCTTTATGCGGGACAAAGGTCCGATTGACAGCCTGGTCAGCGTTTTCCGGGAACATGGCGAGCGGGGGCCTGGAAAAGTACGCCTTATGCTTGAAGCGGACGACCGCGAGATCGAAATGGACCTGCCGCAGAGCTATGCGATTTCCGTTGCCGTCCGGTCCGCGGTAAAGGCGATCCCGGGCGTCATCGACGTACAGGATCTTTAGGCCGGAATCGTTCCCCCCGGCCTGCCTTAAGGCCTTGCAACGGCGAACAATTGGGACTATACCGCTGCCATCTCACACGTGGGTTTGCGCGCGCTGTCGATCAGGGCAGTGGCCGCTCCGGTGCCGGGAAACTGGCTTTCGCCCACGGAGGAATAACCGGTAAAGGATAGTACCATGGCGATGCCGACTTACTCGATGCGTCAGCTTCTCGAAGCTGGCATACACTTTGGCCATACCACCCGTAGATGGAACCCGCTTATGCGGCCCTATATCTTCGGCGAGCGGAATGGCATTCACATTATTGATTTGGAGCAGACAGTCCCCATGCTGCAGCGGGGATTGGAGGCGATCCGCGAGGTTGCTGCCGGCGGCGGACGGGTTCTGTTCGTAGGCACGAAGCGGCAGGCGACGGAGATCGTTTCCACTTCGGCGGTCCGCTGCGGCCAGTATTTCGTGAATCATCGCTGGCTCGGCGGAATGCTGACCAATTGGCGGACGATCTCGAATTCGATCAAACGGCTGCGTGATATCGAAGAGCAGCTCGCGGTCGAAGACCTTGGATTGACCAAAAAAGAGCTTCTTCGCCTGACGGCGGAGCGCGACAAGCTCGAACGGGCGCTTGGCGGGATCAAGGAAATGGGCAGTCTGCCCGACATCCTGTTCATCGTCGACACCAATAAGGAAGCGATTGCCGTTGCCGAGGCGCAGAAACTCGGTATTCCCGTGGTTGCGGTCTTGGACAGCAACTCCGATCCCCGCGGCATCAACTTCCCGATTCCGGGCAATGACGATGCGATGCGGGCGATTTCCCTGTATTGCGATCTCGTGGCGGACTCGGTGCTCGATGGCCTGCAGGCAGAGCTGCTGTCGTCCGGTGTGGATATCGGCGAAGGCGAGGAAGCCCCGGCGGAAGCCTTGCCGGAAGCTGCGCCAGCAGAAGCTGCTCCTGCAGCAGCCGAAGCAGCGCCTGCAGAAGCGGCACCAGCCGCCGAAGCGAAGCCAGCCAAAGCGAAGCCAGCAGCAGCCGAAGCGGAGCCAGCCAAAGCGAAGCCAGCAGCAGCCAAAGCGAAGCCAGTAGCAGCCGAAGCGGAGCCAGCAGCGGCTGAAGCGGCACCGGCCGAGGCGGATGCCGGTGAGGGAGCGGCACAGGCTGAGCCGGCGAGCTAATTCGGCGATTAGACAGATAGTGTTTGTTTTCAGTATGCGCGTTAATTCAAAAACTTAATGGCGCATATCTAAGATAGAGGTTCAAGTAATGGCTAATATTACCGCCGCGCTTGTCAAGTCACTGCGCGACAAAACCGGTGCCGGCATGATGGATTGCAAGAAGGCACTCACCGAGACTGAGGGTGACATTGAAACCGCGGTCGACTGGCTGCGCAAGAAAGGCCTGTCGATGGCTGCCAAGAAGGCGGGACGGGTTGCCGCCGAAGGGCTCGTGGGCGTGGTTGTCGACGGAAAAACGGGTGCCGTTGCGGAGGTGAACGCGGAAACGGACTTCGTTGCGCGGAACGACGATTTCCAGGCATTCGTAAGGAACGTCACGTCGATCGCACTGACCAATGGCGAGTCGATTGACGCGCTTGCCGCTGCGGCTTACCCGGGATCCGACCGCTCGGTCGCGGACGAATTGACCCACCAAATAGCGACGATCGGCGAAAATATGGCGCTGCGCCGCTGTGTCGCACTTGCGGTGAATGACGGCGTCGTCGTGCCATACGTTCATGGCGCGCTTGGCGAGGGGATCGGAAAGATCGGCGTCATCGTGGCGCTCGAGTCGGAAGGCGACAAGGCAGCGCTGGAAGCCCTCGGCAAACAGATTGCGATGCATATCGCCGCGGCGCGGCCGGAATTTGTCGCGGTTGCCGATATCGATGAGAACAGCCTGGCCCGGGAGCGTGACGTGCTCACCGAGCAGGCGCGTGCGAGTGGCCGGCCGGAAGAGATTATCGAAAAGATGGTCGAAGGCCGTTTGCGGAAATACTATGAGGAAGTCGCACTGCTGGAACAGGTCTTCGTGATCGATAACGAAACCAAGGTTTCGAAGGTTCTGGAAAATGCGGCGAAGGAGCTCGGTAAGCCGGTTGCGCTGAAGGCGTTCGTTCGGTTTGCGTTGGGCGAGGGTATTGAAAAGGTCGAAGAGAGCCTCGCCGACGAAGTGGCCGCGACATTGGCGGGCTGATCGAGCAGGCGAAGGAGCACACGCTCGGAAAGGACACTATGCCGGAACAGGCCTCCCCCAAGTACCGCCGCGTTCTGCTGAAACTTTCCGGCGAAGCGTTGATGGGCGAGCGCGAGTTCGGCCTCGATTCCGGCACGGTCGACAGAATTGCGTCAGAGATAAAGACTGTTTCCGAGCTCGGCATCGAGGTCTGCATCGTCGTCGGCGGCGGTAATATCTTTCGCGGCGTTTCCGCCGCGTCGGCTGGAATGGACCGGGCGAGCGCCGATTATATGGGTATGCTCGCCACCATCATGAATGCCCTGGCGATGCAGAGCGCCCTGGAAGGGATCGGCGCGCAGACCCGCGTGTTGTCCGCAATTCCAATGCAGTCGGTCTCCGAACCCTATATCCGCCGCCGTGCCGTTCGTCATATGGAAAAAGGGCGCATCGTTATTTTTGCGGCCGGGACGGGCAACCCTTTCTTCACGACCGATACGGCCGCCGCGTTGCGAGCATCTGAAATGGGATGCGATGCGCTTTTAAAGGCAACCAAGGTCGATGGGGTCTATAGTGCGGATCCGGAGACCAATCCGGACGCGGAACGGTACGAGAGCTTAGCGTATCTTGAAGTGTTGTCGCGGGATTTGAAAGTTATGGATGCAGCTGCGGTATCATTGGCGAGGGAGAACAACATTCCGATTTTGGTGTTTTCGATACACAATGCAGGTGCTTTCGTCGATGTTGTAAAAGGCGGGGGCATGTACACGATAATTTCATAGGCTGGGACTGGGTTTTTTCGAGGGGGCTGTACGATGGCGGATGCTGATTTGTCGGATATCGAACGCCGGATGGACGGTGCATTTGAGGCGCTGGGCCGGGAGTTCGGGGGACTCCGGACCGGGCGGGCCTCGGCGAGCCTGCTCGAACCACTGACCGTGGACGCCTATGGTTCGCAAATGCCGATGAATCAGGTGGGAACGATCAGCGTTCCGGAGCCGAGGCTCCTGACGGTGCAAGTGTGGGATCAGAGCCTGGTTAAGGCGGTGGAAAAGGCGATCATGGAGTCCAGCCTGGGCTTGAATCCACAGACCGAAGGCAATCTTCTTCGCATTCCGATTCCCGACCTTAGCGAAGAGCGCCGTGTCGAGCTGTCCAAGGTAGCGGGACAATACGCCGAGCAGGCGCGTGTGGCCGTGCGCAATGTCCGTCGCGATGGTATGGACCGCCTTAAGAAAATGGAAAAATCGGGTGATTTGTCCCAGGACGACCAGCACTTATATGCGGATGAGGTCCAGTCCATGACCGACTCGCATATCAAGAAGATCGACGCCGCGCTGCAGGCCAAAGAACAGGAAATTTTACAGGTGTGACCTGATGCAGTCGGCAATGACGGATACCGACGATGTGACGGCACCTGTACATGTCGCGATCATCATGGACGGCAATGGACGATGGGCGAAGTCGCGCGGCTTGCCCCGCGTGATGGGGCATCGTCGTGGCGCCGATGCGGTGCGGAGAACCGTTGAAACGGCTGGTGCGCTCGGTATCTCCTACCTGACCTTGTTCGGTTTTTCTTCGGAGAACTGGAAACGGCCAAAGCAGGAGATCGGCGACCTGATGGGCTTGCTGCGGCTTTATCTAAGCTCGGAAATGGCGGAGCTGCACCGCAAGAATGTCCGCCTGCGGATGATCGGCGACCGCAGCCAGTTCGAGGCGGATATCATCGATCTGATCGAGGACGTGGAGCGTATGACGGCCGAGAATAGCGGTTTGACCTTGGTCTTGGCGCTCAGCTATGGCGGCCGACAGGAAATTGCCGCGGCGATGCGGTCGATGGCGCGGGAAGTAGCGGAAAAACATCTGGATCCGGCGGATATCGATGTCGATACGGTAAGCGGTTATCTGCTGACCGCGGATATTCCGGACCCTGATCTGTTGATCCGCACAAGCGGTGAACAACGCATCAGCAATTTTCTATTGTGGCAGTTGGCATATACCGAGTTCGTCTTTCTCGACACGTTGTGGCCGGATTTTTCAACAGAAGATTTCCGCCGCGCGATCAGCGAATTCAATAGTCGAGAGCGACGCTATGGTGCAGCCGTTGGCCCGGCCTGATCTTTCCGACCTGACCCTGCGGGTGCTGTCCGCCGCCGTCCTGATGCCATTGGCCGCCGCCGCCATCTGGTGGGGCGGATGGTATTTCGGCGCCATGGTGATACTGATCGGTGGGGCGATAGGCTGGGAGTGGTCGGCGCTCTGCCAAACCTCGGCATGGCTGCGGGGACTCACTGTTCTGACGCTGATCCTATCCTCGATTCTGGCGCTTAGCGGAATGCTCCAGGAAACGTTTGCGTGCGCGGCTTTGGGCGCGCTGTTGATTGCGGTCTTTGCCCGAATCGATAGGCTTGAAGCATCCGCCTTGCTTCCTATCGGTGTCATTTACGTGTCTTTGGCATTGCTTTCGATCGTTTGGCTGCGATCTATGCCCGAGACAGGGCTCGTTGCCGTGTTCTGGGTCGTATCGCTCGTGATTGCCACGGATGTCGGCGCGTATTTCTTTGGCCGTTTGATCGGTGGCCCCAAATTGGCGCCGCGGATAAGTCCTGCAAAGACGTGGTCGGGATTGGCCGGTGGCGTGGGGTGCGCGGCATGCGCAGGCGTTCTCGTCGCTATTGCGGTGGATGGTGGCAATATTGTCCTAATCGCCGTATTGAGTGGCGTTTTGGCCGTCGTCGCGCAGATTGGCGATTTGATCGAGTCAGTCGTGAAGCGGCACTTTGGCGTCAAAGATGCCGGGAATTTGATTCCGGGACACGGCGGTGTCCTTGATAGGCTCGACGGATTCTTGACCGTCGCGCCAGTGACGGGTCTTATGACATGGATCGCAGGTGGGAGTCCGCTTAGATGGCAGTGATAGTGCAAGACGCCGATGCGGCACCGCGATCGGTTACGATCTTAGGATCAACGGGTTCCGTCGGCTGCAGTACCATCGATCTGCTTGAGCGGAATCCGGACGGGTACATTGTCGAAGCCCTGACCGCGCGCCGGAACGTCGACCTGCTGGTTGAGCAGGCGAAGCGCCTGCGTCCGAGATACGTTGCCGTTAGCGAGGATAATCAATACAGCGCGCTCAAGGCTGGCCTGTCGGGGAGCGGCATCGAAGTCGCCGCCGGGATGGAAGCCGTTGTCGCCGCCGCTAGACGCCCCGCGGATTTCGTCATGGCTGCGATCGTCGGGGCGGCAGGGCTGGCGCCGACTCTGGCAGCGGTAAACCGCGGTGTGGTTGTCGGTTTGGCGAACAAGGAATGCCTGGTTTGCGCGGGCTCTCTTATGGTCGCCGAAATACAGCGCAGCGGTGCGGTGCTGCTGCCGGTCGATTCCGAGCACAACGCCATCTTCCAGGTTTTCGACTTCGATCGCCGCGAGGCGGTCGATAAGCTGGTTTTGACCGCGTCAGGCGGGCCGTTCCGGACGTTCGACCGGGAAGCCATGCAGTCGGTGACGCCGGCGCAAGCCGTGGCGCATCCGAACTGGGATATGGGTGCTAAGATTTCCGTCGATTCCGCGACGATGATGAATAAGGGGCTTGAGGTTATTGAAGCCCATCATCTCTTCGACGTGCCGGAGGATCGAATTGACATTCTCGTGCATCCGCAATCCGTGATCCATAGCATGGTGGCCTATGTCGACGGTTCGGTCCTGGCGCAATTGGGGACACCGGATATGCGGACGCCGATCGCCTATGCGCTCGCTTGGCCCGCCCGTATGCAGGCGCCGCAGGATCGGCTTGACCTCGCAGCGATGGCGAAGCTGACGTTCGAAGCGCCTGATCCGATACGGTTTCCGGCGTTGCGCCTGGCACGCGAGGCCTTGAAGAGTGGCGGTAGCGCCCCAACTGTTCTGAATGCCGCCAACGAGATCGCCGTTGAGGGATTTTTGTCCAAACGCATCGGGTTTCTCGAAATTGCGGCAATTGTAGAGGAAACTCTTATGGCGTTCTCTCATTGCGGATTGGATTCCCTTGACGGGGTGCGATCCTGCGACGAGGCGGCCCGTCGGATGGCAGCGGAGACGCTCGAAACCCGTGCCAACGGCTCGTAACGCTCCTTGGTATAAATCCACTGAGTCGCGAGGAAAATCTTGGAAATTTTGGGTGTGCTTTGGGACTATGTGCTGCCGTTTCTCGTCGTTTTGACGGTGCTGGTCTTCGTTCACGAACTCGGTCACTACTGGGTTGCACGGCGCTGCGGCGTGCGGGTGGAGGTGTTTTCCATCGGTTTCGGGCCGGAATTGTTCGGCTGGACCGACAAGGCGGATACTCGCTGGAAGATCAGCGCGATACCGCTCGGCGGCTATGTCAAGATGTTCGGGGAAGGAGAAACCTCTTCGGAGGGGAATGAGCTCCCGCAGCCATTGACGGCCGAAGAGCGGCAGGTATCGTTCCGCTACAAGTCTCTGGGCCGTCGTGCCGCCATAGTTTTTGCCGGGCCTGCGGCCAATTTTATCTTTGCGATCATTGTACTGGCAGGCCTGTTTAGTACGCTGGGTCAGCCCTTTACGCCGGCTGAGATCGGTACTGTCGTCGAAGGGAGCGCGGCCGACAAAGCGGGACTGAAGCCCGGGGACATGATCGTTCGTATCGATGATCGCGATATCGAGCGATTCGAGGAAGTCCAGCAACTCATTCGCATGAACCCGCTGAAGACGGTGGAGCTTGTTGTCGTCCGGGATGGTGCGGAAGTGGCGATGGAAGTCACGCCAACCTTGCGCGAAGTAAAGGATCGTATTGGAAATACGGTGCGCATCGGACTTCTCGGCGTCACGCGGGAAGGCATCGCATTCCAGCAGCACAATCCTGCGAAAGCCATATGGCAGGCGATGAAGGAAACTTGGGATCTCTCCCTAGGGACCTTGCAGGCCGTCGGTCAGATCATCAGCGGTTCCCGGTCTTCCGATGAATTGGGCGGGCCCATAAAAATCGCGCAGATGTCCGGAGAAGTTTGGAAGTTGGGCGCCGTATCGTTGATTTCGTTTATGGCGTTGCTTTCGATAAACCTCGGATTGATTAATCTATTCCCGATACCAATGCTAGACGGTGGGCACTTGCTGTTTTTTGCTTTTGAAGCAATTCGAGGCCGCCCGCTAGGTGAAAAAGTGCAGGAATACGGGTTCAGAATTGGGGTGGTGCTGGTATTCAGTCTCATGCTATTTGTTATTATTAACGATCTAGTGAATATACCTATCTGGAATACATGAATATTTCGGCGTCTCGCATCAGGCGCTTTCCAGGAGTCCATTTTTGAAGCTTGTTGTGCGGATAGTTGTTTGCGGGGCGCTAGCATGGAGCGCCCTTATGCTATGGACGCCTGCACAAGCCCAAACCGGTCCAACAATTGTACCGCCAGCGCCGCGCGGCGGTGCGGCCGCGCCACCGCTAAGACGTTCCACACCAGTGCGTCCCGGCTTGCCTGTTGTTGCGGAAATCGTGGTTGAAGGGACGCAGCGGATCGAGCCCGAGACCGTTCGCTCTTACATGCTTATCAAGGAAGGGGATCCGCTTGATCCCGACCGGATCAATCAATCGCTTAAAGGACTGTTTTCAACCGGGCTGTTCGCGGACGTAACGCTGCGCCGCGAAGGTGACGTCATATTCGTCCGCGTCGTGGAAAATCCGATTATCAATCGCATTGCCTTTGAGGGAGATAAGAAGCTCGAGCAGGAGGTTCTTCGTAACGAGGTCCAACTGCGGCCGCGGATCGTGTACACGCGAACGCGGGTTCAGAACGATGTTAAGCGTATCTTGGACCTGTATCGGCGAACCGGCCGATTTGCCGCGACGGTGGAGCCCAAAGTCGTTCAGCTGCCGCAAAACCGCGTCGATCTGATATTTGAAATCGACGAAGGTCCGCTGACCGGTATCCGCCGCATTAGTTTTATCGGCAACCGTGAGTTCTCGGACCGCGCCTTACGCGAGGTCATTCAAACCGCGGAAACCCGGTGGTACCGGTTCCTGACATCGGACGACACCTACGATCCTGACCGCTTGACCTTCGACCGAGAACTGCTGCGGCGGCATTATCTGCGCAGCGGGTATGCGGATTTCAGAGTTGTATCTGCGGTGGCGGAACTGACGCCCGATCGCAAGGATTTCTTCATCACGTTTACGATCGAGGAGGGGGCCCGCTACGTTTTCGATGCTCTAACCGTCGAATCGAAGATCAAAGACGTCAAGCCGGAAGCAATACAACAGGTCATCGAAATCGAAAAGGACGACTGGTACGATTCGGAAGCGGTCGACGATACGGTCGTGGCGCTTTCAAATGCCGTTGGCGATCTGGGCTTCGCCTTCGTTTCGGTTCTACCGAATGTCAGGCGGGATCGGGACAAGCGGAAAATCGACATCAAATTCGTCGTTCAGGAAGGACCGCGTGTTTTCATCGAGCGGATCGATATCGGTGGCAATGTCCGGACCCTGGATAAAGTGATACGGCGCGAGTTTCAGGTGGTCGAAGGGGACGCCTTCAATTCGACGAAACTGAGACGGTCGCGTACCCGCATCCAGAACCTTGGTTACTTTTCCCGTGTCGATGTGAACAACATACCGGGAAGCGAGGCGGACAAGACGGTTATCAAGGTCGATGTCTCGGAGCAGTCGACCGGCGAGTTGAGCGTCGGTGCCGGCTTTTCATCGCAAAACGGACCATTGGTCGATTTGCGTATCCGGGAGCGAAATCTGTTGGGAAAAGGGCAGGACCTCCGCGCGTCGATTACTATTGCGGCGTCACGCCAGAACATCGATGTCGGCTTTACCGAACCCTACTTCCTAGACAAGGAACTCTCTTTCGGCCTGGATGCCTTTCATACTGCGTCGAGCAATGTCAGCGAGTTTGAATCGATAGTGACCGGCGCCGGCGTGCGCCTTGGCTACCGGTTGGCCGAGAATTGGAGCCATCGCGTGCGGTATACGCTGCGGCGTGATGAGATTACCGATGTCGACAACGACGCATCGGTGTTCATTCAGAACGAGGAAGGAACGGACTTCGTTTCTGTCGTCGGCCAGGATCTCACCTACGACCGGCGTAACTCGAAAATCGAGCCGACCGACGGGTTTGTCGTGCGGCTTTCGAATGACGTTGCTGGACTAGGCGGCGATATCTCGTACCTGAAGTCGCGCCTATCGGGTGCGGTTTACTACGGAGTCGCGCAGGATTGGGTTGTCAGTACGCGCGGTGAGGCCGGATATATCTTCGGCCTCGGAGACGACGATGTCCGCATTAGCGACCGGTTCTTTCTTGGCGGCGATAAGCTACGCGGCTTCGATAACGGCGGTGTCGGCCCGCGCGATACGAAAACCGACGACGCGCTCGGCGGAAAGTTCGTTTATTCAGGCACGGTGGAAATGACTTTTCCGTTGGGGCTTCCCAAGCAGTTTGGCGTGAACGGCGCTGTATTTACAGATGCGGGTAGTCTGACGGACCTGGATTTCGACGACCCGATTATTGCGGATACGGCGAGTATAAGGTGGTCCGCAGGCATCGGTATCGCTTGGCGATCGCCCTTCGGCCCGGTGCGCCTCGATTTTGCCGTGCCGATCCTCAAAGAGGATTTCGACGAAACGGAAAACATCCGGTTCAACTTTGGCACCAGATTTTAAGTTGTTCCTTGGACCGCAACGCGGACGCGAACTCTCAATAATAGGTACCAATTATGTTTGACGTGAATTCAGGGCGCTATTTCCAGATTCTCGTGGCGTTCGTCGCCTCGGTATTTCTGCTTTCTCCAGCGCAGGCGCAACAGGCGGGCGGCAAGCGTGTCCTGCCGAAGCCGGTTGTCGCGGTGATCGATTTCAAGCGCGCGGTGGAGGAATCGTCCGCCGGTCGGAGTATTTTTCGACAAATCAATGAGAGGCACGAGCGGATACAAAAGGAAATCGTAAAAAATACCGCCGAGCTCGAAAAGACGAACCAGGAACTGGAACGGCAGCGCGCCTTGCTGGCGCCGGATGTCTTTAAGCAAAAGTACCGCGAATTCCAATACAAGGTTCAGCAGTATCGGACATCCGTGCAGACCGAGCAGAGGCGGCTCGATACGATGCTGGGCCAGGGTATATTAAAGGTGGAAGCGAAGCTGACGGAAATCTTGCGCAATATTGCCCATGATTTAGGTGCCAATATCGTCATCGATGCGGGCCCCGGACGCGGAAGCATCCTGTTTTCGGATTCGAAACTTCTCGTGACTGATGAAGCGAAAGCACGGCTCGACAAAGTGCTGCCGGATGTAAAGGTGCAGGAACCGATAGCGGACCCGAAGGCGACGACTCAGACCCCACGTCTGCGGGTGCCGAGAGTACAGTAAGGTTATGGCGGATCCTCGATTTTTTACACGATCGGGTCCGTTCCGCCTGGACGCATTGGCGGCGAGTATCGGGGCCGACATTGCGGACGAGCGTCACGCTGATATTGAACTCGTCGATGTCGGTCCGTTGGATACCGCGACAGTCGGTACGCTAAGTTTTCTCGATAATCAGAAATACATACCGGCCTTCGAAGCGAGTGCTGCGACCGCGTGTATCGTCGCGCCAAAGTTTGCCGAACGGGCGCCTGCGGATATGGCGCTGCTCCTAACGAACGAGCCGTATAAGGCCTATGCGCGTGCGGCCGCGATGTTTTATCCGACACCGGCACCGGAACCGGGAATTGCCCCGACTGCGGTCATTGCAGAATCCGCATCGCTTGCAGAAGGCTGCCGAGTCGACGCGGGCGCTGTCATTGGCGAGAACGTAGCGCTCGGTGCGCGGTGCCATATCGCCGCAAACGCGGTGATCGGTGACGCAGTTCGCATCGGAAGCGACACGGCAATTGGCGCAAACGCGTCGCTTAGCCATTGTGATATCGGTGCTCGTGTCTTGATTCATCCTGGTGTGCGTATCGGCCAGCGCGGTTTTGGATTCGCGACCGATCCGAAGGGACACGTGATGGTGCCGCAGCTCGGCCGCGTCATCGTCGGCGACGATGTCGAAATCGGTGCGAATTCGACGATCGACAGAGGGGCGGGTCCAGATACCATGATCGGGGCGGGAACGATGATTGATAATCTCGTTCAGATCGGGCACAACGTGCAAATCGGTCGGGGCTGTATCATCATTGCGCAGGCGGGGATTGCAGGGAGTACGATCCTGGAAGATTTTTCCGTGATTGCCGCCCAAGTGGGTGTCGCGGGCCACTTGCGGATTGGCAGCGGTGCGCAGATCGGCGCCCTGGCCGGTGTCATGCGGGATGTCGAGCCAGGTGCCCGTATGCTGGGGACGCCTGCGGTGCCCGCGCGGCAATTTTTTAGGCAGATCGCCGCACTTGAGAAATTGGCAAAGAAAAAGGGCGCGTAGGAATGGATGACCACGCGGAGCGGGGCGAGAAAATCGATATAAACGCGATCATGCGCATGATACCGCATCGGTATCCATTTCTCATGATCGACAAGGTGGCCGATATCGTTGTCAACGAGCGCGCCGTCGGCATCAAAAGCGTTTCGATTGCGGAACCGCATTTTCAAGGGCATTTCCCAACCCGGCCGGTTATGCCGGGCGTTCTTATCATCGAAGCGATGGCGCAGACGGCTGCCGTTCTGGTGGTGAAGACATTGGGGCCGGAAGCTGAAGGCAAGCTGGTTTATTTTATGTCCGTTGATAAAGCGCGGTTCAGAAAGCCCGTTGTGCCGGGTGACACGCTTTATGTCCATGTCGCTAAGGAACGAATGCGCGGTAATGTTTGGCGCTTTACTGGTGCGGCGAAAGTCGACGATGTCCTCGTCGCCGAAGCGACGTTCTCCGCCATGATTATGGACGATTGAATGACCGATATTCATCCGACTGCCGTCGTCGACCCGAAAGCGAATATTGGCGACGGTGTCGTTGTCGGGCCGTATTGCGTCGTTGAAAGCGGCGTGACCCTTGGAGACAACGTTGCCCTGCATTCACACGTCGTTGTCGGAGGCCTGACCCGTGTTGGAGCGGGGACGGAGATATATCCCTTCGCATCGATCGGGCTCCCGCCACAGGACCTGAAATACTCCGGGGAATCGTCGGAACTCGTGATCGGTGAGCGCAACAGAGTCCGCGAATATGTAACAATGAACCCCGGCACGGCCGACGGCGGCATGATCACGAGAGTTGGCGACGATTGTCTTTTCATGGCGAGCACGCACGTGGCGCATGACTGCATCGTCGGCGATCATGTCATTATGGCGAACAATGCGACCCTCGGCGGACATGTCATGGTCGGCGATTATGCGATCCTTGGCGGTTTATCGGCGGTGCATCAATTCGTCCGCATCGGCCGCCATGCCATCATCGGCGGCATGTCCGGCGTCGAGAACGATGTCATCCCCTACGGGTCGGTGATGGGGGACAGGGCGCGGCTGAGCGGCCTCAACGTCATCGGCCTTAAGCGGCGAAACTTCGCCAAATCGGAAATTCACAACCTTCGCACCGCATACAGGATGCTGTTCGCCGAGGAAGGAACGCAGCTCGAGCGTATCGATGACGTTGCGGAAATGTTCGGTGGAAATGCGGATATTCTGGAAATCGTCGAATTCATGCGCGCAGATTCGTCCCGCGGGTTGACGCAACCCCGGTGAGCCGGTGACTGGCAAACTTGGAATATTGGCAGGCGGCGGCGGGTTGCCCCGCTTACTTGTCGAAGCATGCCAGGAGCAGGACCGCGCCGTCTTTGTTTTGGCTTTTAACGGATTCACCGCTCCTGAGACGACGCAGGACGTCGAACATGCCTGGGTCCGTCTCGGCGCTGCCGGTACCGCGCTAGACCGACTCCATGAAGCGGGCGTGGAGGAACTGGTCCTTGCAGGACCGATACGCCGCCCGTCGCTAGCAGACCTTCGTCCCGATGCCCGTGTGATAAAATTCTTCGCACGCGCAGGCGTCAAAGCATTGGGCGATGACGGGCTGTTGCGAGTTGTTATTCGTAATCTAGAGGAAGACGAGGGATTTCGCGTTATCGCAGTGGAGGATGTTATTTCCGATATCACGGCAACACGCGGCGTTTTGGGTAAGCATGCACCGGACGAAGCGGCGGAGCAGGACATTGCGCGTGGTGTCGATGTGCTGCAAGCCCTGGGGGCAGCGGATGTCGGTCAGGCCGTCGTCGTTCAAGAGGGGATTGTCTTGGGCGTAGAAGCGGTCGAAGGAACCGATGCGTTGCTCGCCCGTTGCGCTGAATTGCGAAGGGAGGGCGTAGGCGGGGTTTTGGTGAAATTGAGCAAGCCGGGTCAGGAAAGGCGTGCTGATTTGCCAACGATTGGTCTCGACACCGTCATGCGGGTACGGGAGGCCGGTTTGAGCGGTATTGCGGTGGAAGCCGGTCGGACGATTATTCTGACACGCAGTAAGGTCATCGAGGAAATGGACGCGGCGGGGCTATTTCTGATCGGCCTGTCGGCGCCGTGACGCGTGAGGGCCCCCTAATATATCTGCTTGCCGGCGAGCCATCCGGCGATTTGCTGGGGGGGCGGTTGATGGCGGCGCTCAAGACCGCGACAGGTGGTGCCGTACGTTTCATGGGAGTCGGCGGTCCCGCGATGCAGGCGCAAGGCCTTGAAAGCCAGTTCCCGATGGCGGAACTGTCGGTGATGGGAATTGTCGAAGTGCTGCCGCACGCCCGCTTGCTGTTCCGCCGTATGCGGGAGGCTGCCGCGGCGGTTGATAATGCCGTGCCGGATGCTGTCGTTACGATCGATGCGCCCGCGTTCGCGCATGGCGTGGCAAAGCGAATTCGGAACAAAAACATTCCGCGAATTCATTATGTCGCGCCACAGCTTTGGGCCTGGCGGCCGTGGCGGGTTCATAAATTCAAGCGGCATTTCGATCATCTTTTAGCGCTCTTGCCGTTTGAACCGGAATGGTTTGCGCGCTACGGAGTCGATTGCCGTTTCGTCGGCCATCCCGTCGTTGAAAGTGAGGTCGCGGACGCAGATGGCGCCGCGTTCCGCGCGCGTTACGAAATCGCCCCAAATGGTCAGGCAATTTGCGTGCTGCCGGGAAGCCGTCAAGGCGAAGTTGCGAGGTTGGCGGAACCCTTCCGCGATACGCTGCTGCAGCTTCAGGAACGCAATCCGGATTTGATCGCCGTTGTCCCGACCGTGGCGAATGTTGCCGAATGCGTGCGTGAGGCCACAACGTCATGGCCGATACGGACGGTTATTGTCGAAGACCGTGCGGAAAAGTTCTCTGCGATGGCGGCGTGCAATGTCGGTCTGGCGGCGTCGGGTACCGTGACCCTGGAGCTTGCCTTATCCGGCGTGCCGTTCGTGGTCGCCTACAAGCTTTCCCCGGTCACATACTTTCTCGGCCGACCGCTCTTCCATATCTCCTATATAAATTTGATAAACCTCACGGCGGGCGCCGAGATCGTGCCGGAGTACATTCAGTCGAAGTGTAATCCGGCGGCGCTTTGCGCTGGTGTTAGCAGGCTCCTGGAGGGGGAAGGGGCCGCTCAGGTCGCCGCGATGCAACCTGCGTTAGAGCAGCTAGGCGCCGGCTCAGTAGTGCCTAGTCGTCGTGCAGCCGATGCTATTCTCGATATTATTGGTGAGGCAACCGGGGCGGCGTAACGCCGCCCCGGCTGGGTTAGCGTTTGTCGACCGCCACGTAGGGCCGTTGCGTGTAACCGGTGTACAGCTGGCGTGGCCTGCCGATCTTCTGAGAAGGATCTTCGATCATCTCCTTCCACTGTGCGATCCAGCCGACCGTCCGTGCGACGGCGAACAACACAGTGAACATCGACGTCGGGAAGCCGAGTGCCTTCAGAATAATGCCGGAGTAGAAATCGACATTCGGGAACAGTTTGCGTTGAACGAAATAATCGTCCTCCAGCGCAATCTTCTCGAGTTCCATGGCAATTTCGAGCAACGGCTCATTCTCGATGCCGAGTTCGCCCAGCACTTCGTGCGCGCTCTTCATCAGCACGCGCGCGCGCGGATCGTGGTTCTTGTAGACGCGATGGCCGAAGCCCATGAGGCGGAAGGGATCGTCCTTGTCCTTCGCACGCTCGATCATCTCGCCGATACGGTCCTTGGATCCGATCTCGTTGAGCATGTCGAGCACCGCTTCGTTCGCGCCGCCATGTGCCGGACCCCACAGTGAGGCAATTCCCGCGGCGATGCAGGCAAACGGATTGGCGCCGGACGAACCGGCCATGCGAACGGTGGAAGTGGACGCATTCTGCTCGTGATCGGCATGCAGAATGAAAATCCGGTCCATGGCGCGTGACACGATGGGGCTGACCTTGTAGTCGGCGGCCGGCACGGAGAACATCATGTGCAGGAAATTTTCTGCGTAACTCAGATCGTTGCGTGGATACACGAAGGGCTGGCCGATCGAATATTTGTACGCCATGGTCGCGATCGTCGGAATTTTCGCGATCAGCCGGTGCGACGCAATCATCCGTTGCCGGGGATCGTTGATATCGGTCGAGTCGTGATAAAATGCGGAGAGTGCACCAACAACGCCGCACATGATGGCCATCGGATGCGCGTCCCGACGAAAACCACGGTAAAGGTTGTGAAGCTGTTCATGAACCATCGTGTGGTTCGTGATCGTAGCCTCGAATTTCTGCCGTTCGGATTGCGTCGGCAGTTCCCCGTTCAGGAGCAGATAGCAAAGTTCCAGAAAACTGCTCTGTTCGGCCAACTCCTCGATCGGATAACCGCGATGGAGCAGAATTCCTTCTTCACCATCGATATAGGTGATCTTGGATTCACACGATCCCGTAGACGTGTAGCCCGGGTCGTAGGTGAAGTGGCCGGTCTGCGCGTACAGCGGTCGAACATCTATGACCTTTGGCCCGATCGAACCGGGCATTAACGGGAAGTCGTAGTTCTTTCCCGTGCTGTGATCCTGCAGCGTTACGTATTCGTTTCCGGAGCCTTTGGATTCCTGACTCATTGCAGCCCTTTCTTTTATTATCAATAAGTTGCAAAGTAGCCGCGGTGTGATTTTTTATTGCGCGCCGCCCCTCTGTAAATCGGCGCCAGTCTCGTTCCGCGTTGTCCTTTAGTATAGAGATCAAATTGTCTTCGGGCAAATTTGGTTAGCTGGTTTGGTCGATATCAGGGACGCTGGCGAGTCGCGAAAGCGCCTCTTCTTTACCCAGTATATGCAGGACTTCGAAGATGCCGGGAGACGCGTTTGAACCCGTCAATGCCGCTCGCAATGGTTGCGCTACTTTGCCAAGCCCGACGTCGCGTGCTTCGGCGAAGTCCCGGGCTGCCTGTTCTAGCGTTTCTTCCGTCCAGGAAGGAACGGGCTCCAGATCGGCGGCAAACTGGCCGAGTAATTTTAGACCGTCGCCTTGAAGCAATTTAGCCGCTTTCGTGTTGCTCAAGGGGTATTGAGGGGCGAAGGCATAAAAGCGTGCCATGTCGGCAAGATCATTTAAATTCTTGGCGCGTTCGGTCAAGCTTCCGATCCCAGCCTCAAGCCGCGTGCGTGCTGTCTCTGATATTTCGCTACCTTCGTCGCCGGTAAGGCGCGGAAGAATTTGTTCGACGAGCATGGCCGCATCCGCGTTGCGAAGGTACTGCCCGTTTACATACTCCAGCTTGGCAAAGTCGATCCGCGCTGCCGATTTGCCGACACCATCGAGATCGAACCACTCGACTGCTTGTTCGGTCGAAATGATTTCATCGTCCCCATGGCCCCAGCCGAGGCGAAGCAGATAGTTTCGCAGCGCCGCCGGAAGATAGCCCATCTCCTGATAGGCATCGATGCCCAGGGCGCCATGCCGTTTCGACAGCTTCTGACCGTCCGCGCCGTGGATGAGCGGGATATGGCCGAACACGGGCTCGTCCCAGCCGAGCGCGCGAAATAGCTGAGTTTGCCGTGCCGCATTGGTCAGGTGATCGTCGCCGCGGATGACATGCGTGACCCCCATATCGTGATCGTCGACGACCACCGACAGCATGTAGGTGGGCGTACCATCGCTGCGCAGCAGGATCATATCGTCGAGCTGGCTGTTGGCGACGCGAACCGGGCCCTGAACCTGATCTTCGATGACGGTCTCGCCCTCCCGCGGCGCCTTCAGCCGGATCACCGGATCGATACCCGCCGGCGCGTCGGCCGGGTCCCGGTCGCGCCAGCGGCCGTCATAACGCATCGAGTGGCCTTCGCGTTTCGCCGTTTCCCGCATTTCCGCCAACTCTTCAGCGGAGCAGTAACAGTAATACGCCCCGCCCTGCGCGAGGAGTTCGCGCGCGGCGGCGGCATGCCGGTCGGCGCGCTGCGATTGATAGAAGGCCTCGCGATCCCATTCCAACTCCAGCCAGCGCAAACCGTCGAGGATCGCGGCGACCGATTCCGGCGTCGAACGTTTTCGGTCGGTGTCTTCGATGCGCAACAGGAATTCGCCGCCATGGTGCTTTGCGAAAAGCCAATTGAAAAGCGCGGTGCGCGCACCGCCGATGTGCAGGAAGCCGGTCGGCGAGGGGGCAAAACGCGTGACGACGGCCATGCGGAATTCCTTTCCAGATCCACAGGAGTGTTCTTCGGGACGGCGGTTTAGCACGAAGGGGCCAGAGCGCGCACACTCTTTTGCCTCGGGACCCCTGAAAACGATAGCGCCCGGCGTTGTGTGTCTGCGATAACCGTGGTGGGAGGAACGAAGTGCGGCAGGCTCTATTTGGCAGCTGGAATCTGCGCGATAGCGGGATAGCGCTCGCGGCGTTTTTTCTCGCCGAGCGTGAGCGATGGGCGCTATGGGCACCTGTTTTCGTCGGGACCGGCATCGCGATTTACTTCGCACTACCGTGGGAGCCGGCAGTTTGGGCCGGCCCCGTGCTCCTGGTCGGCGCTCTCTTTGCGTGTTTGGTGCGCTCGCGCAGTGTTCTTGCGACGCTCCTCGCGTTCGGCGTCGCGTTGTCGGCGCTGGGCTTTACTGTAGCACATCTGCGCGCTCAATTTGTCGCAGCACCGGTGCTCGAGCGGCCTTATGGCCCTGCACCCGTGAGTGGCCGGGTGCGCCACGTCGAGCTTTTCCCCAAGGGACCCCGCGTTCTACTGGATCAGGTCACGCTTGGTCGGCTTTCACCCGAGCGGACACCCGAACTGGTGCGCATCCGTCTGCACGCCGACGACCGTCCTGCGGTCGGGTCCCGCATTTCGGTCTATGCGAAGCTAATGCCGCCGGGCGAGCCCTCGGCGCCAGGAACCTATGATTTTCAGCGCCATGCCTGGTTTGCGAAGATTGGCGCCGTGGGCTTTGCGTTTGGGCAGGGAAAACGGATTGCCGGGGAACCTTCGAATGAAGGCGGCAGTATCGCATTATGGATTGCCGCGGTTCGGCAGCAGGTGACGACACGTATTCGCGCCGCCGCGCCTGGCGAGGCCGGCGCAATTGCCGCCGCTCTGGTTACCGGCGATCGGAGCGGGATCTCGCGAGACACAATGGCGGCGATGCGGGACTCTGGCCTGGCCCATCTGCTGGCGATATCCGGGCTGCATATGGGGCTGGTTGCGGCGATATTGTTCTTTGGTCTGCGAACCCTGTTGGCGTGTAGCGAACGGCTCGCGTTGCGTTATCCGATAAAGAAGGGAGCGGCGGCGGTAGCGTTGCTTGGCGGCTTCGCCTATCTCGTGCTTGCCGGGGCCACGATACCGACCCAACGCGCTTTTCTGATGACGGGCTTCGTTCTCGTCGCCGTCTTGCTGGACCGCATCGCGATCTCGCTGCGGCTGGTGGCGTGGGCCGCGACGGTAATTTTGTTGATCTCTCCGGAAAGCCTGCTGAGTGCCAGCTTTCAGATGTCGTTTGCCGCAGTGGTCGCGCTGGTGGCCTTGTATGAAGACGGATGGCGGGCATGGAAGAAAACGGGAGTAGAGAGCTGGCTTGGGAAGTTAAGCCTGTATATGGGCGGGGTTGCGACGACGACGATCGTGGCAGGCGCCGCGACCGGTATCTTCGCGATGTATCACTTCGGCCGCATTGCGCATTTCGGCGTCGCGGCGAACCTCCTGGCCGTGCCGATTACGGCATTCTGGATCATGCCGTGGGCGGTTATCGCGATGATCCTGATGCCGTTCGGACTGGAAGCCTTGGCTTTTGTACCAATGACGTGGGGAATCGACGCGGTTGTCGGTGTCGCCGGGGTCGTGGCGGGCTGGCCCGGCGCCGTCGGTCATACGCCGGCAATGCCGGTCGAGGGGCTCGCGGTGGCCGCATTCGGCGGCTTGTGGCTTTGTCTGTGGCGTCGCAAATGGCGCTATGCCGGCCTGGTTGGCATCGTAGCGGGGGTTGCATCGATATCGCTTTACGCGGTTCCCGATATTCTCGTTTCCGGAGATGGGCGCCTTATGGCCGTGCTGGATCAGGACGGCGCGCTGTTGCTTTCGACCAAACGCAGGGAGAGACGAACGGCCAGTGCCTGGTTGCGCCGCGCCGGGCAACACGACGCGAACGCATGGCGTTCCTCCGCAGCGGTAATTCGTTGCGACGGGCTGGCTTGCAGCTATGAAACCAAGGGACGGATGGTTGCGTTGGTCAACGATGCCCGCGCGCTATTGGAAGACTGTCGGCGCGCGAATATTGTCATTAGTGCGATACCCGTCCGCAGCCGTTGCCCGTCCGCGCGGCTGGTGGTGGATCGTTTCGATCTTTGGCGGAAGGGTGCCCACGCGATCTGGTTCGACCGGGAGGGCCTGAAAGTGGCTACTGTCGCGGGCACACAGGGCGAACGGCTTTGGACCCGAAAACGTCCCCCCTGGAAACGAAAACGGATCAATAGCGGCGCAGTAGTCCAATCAGTCTTCCTTGCACCTTGACCCGGTCCGGGCCGAATATGCGCGTTTCATAAGCGACGTTTGCGGGTTCCAGCGCAATCGAGTTGCCTTTGCGTCGCAGGCGCTTCAGCGTTACTTCGCTTTCGTCGATTAGGGCGACAACGATGGCGCCGGTATCCGCCGTTTCACAGCGTTGGATGACAACGGTATCGCCATCCAGTATGCCGGCCTCGACCATGGAATCGCCTTCGACCTCAAGCGCGTAATGATCGCCTCCGGCCAACATATTCGCGGGAATATCCACCGCGTTGGTTTGATCGCGAAGCGCCTCGATCGGCGTGCCCGCAGCGATCTTGCCATATAACGGTAAGGGGACGGACTCCCCACCGTCGCTGAAATCGACTGCGCTGGGCGGCGGTGCATATTCGTCGTTACTGATAATCTTTGGTGAAAATCCGGACTTGGAACCAAGACCCGCCGTCTCCGCATTTTCAGGTAGTCGAAGGATTTCCAGGGCCCGGGCGCGATGCGGCAGGCGCCGCACGAAACCGCGTTCTTCCAATCCGGTGATGAGCCTGTGAATACCTGATTTCGACTTCAAGCCGAGCGCTTCCTTCATTTCTTCGAAAGAAGGCGAAACCCCAGATTCGGCGAGCCGATTCTGGATATACATAAGCAGCTCGTATTGCTTGCGGGTCAGCATGACGATTCCCCTCAAATTATCGCCATCTCATGATCCGGTGTGAGGTTTCCTGAAATCCGTACAGATCCATCCAACCGAGATACACAAGATATGGAACAAAACAAAAACACAGCACATGTTCTAGTTTAGTTCGCTTTTTCGGTCAAGCGATAACTAAGCGTTTGCGTCAAACACGCATCAAGCCGTCCGGAATGGGGAGGAATTCAACGATATCGCCCTCGGCGGCGGCCGCGGCGAACGGCGCCCGTATAATCAGGCAATCCGCTCTCGCCATGCGCGACAGCATGGAGCTGTCCTGCTTGGAGAAGGGCGCGGCGACAAGCCCTCCGGAATCGTCATGCTCCAGTCTGGCGCGGATGTAATCTTCACGTTGGTCGTTTTTACCGAGCGGCGTCTTCAAGCGTGCGGTCAGATGGGGCTTTTCCGCACGGGAGATTCCGAGCATCTTCTCGATCGCCGGGAGCATGAAGATGATGCTGCACACGACCGTCGAGACCGGGTTTCCGGGCAGGCCGAGCACGGGGGTTTTATCGATCGTCCCGAAGATCAGAGGTTTCCCCGGCCGCATCGCGATGCGCCAGAAGTCCAGCGCCATGCCCATGTCGCCGAGAACGCTCTGAACCAGATCGTGATCGCCGACGGACGCGCCGCCCGTCGTGACCAACAGGTCCGCCCCGCGCGCACCTTCGGCCATGGTGGCCAATGCATCGCGGTCGTCCGGCGCGATGCCGAGAAGGGTCGGATCGCCACCGCAGGCCTTCACCGTCGATGCCAAGGTCAGACTGTTCGAACTGACGATTTGGTTGGGGCCGAGCGGGTCGCCGGGCATGACGATTTCATCGCCGGTTGCGAGGATGGCGACACGCGGTTTGCGACGAACCATCAGCCACGGCACGTTCATCGCCGCGGCGAAGCCGACGTCCCGTGCGGTTATAACGCGGCCGGATTCGAGCCCGGTTTCGCCTTCGCTGAAATCGAGGCCCGCAGGCCGGATGTAGTGCGCTTCCGGCACTGATACCTTGACCGTGACGCGGCCGTCGTCAGCGTCCGTGTCTTCCTGAATGACAATGGCGTCGGCACCCGCGGGAACGGGACCGCCGGTGAAGATGCGCACGCATTGTCCGGGGCCAATAGCGCCATCGTGTTCGCCGCCGGCCGGTGCATGGCCGACAATGTCCAATGTGGTGGGCGGGGCCGCGACATCGGCGGCGCGGACCGCGTATCCGTCCATCGCCGAGACGGCGGTTGGCGGCTGCGTCCGGCGCGAGCGCACGTGCGCCGCGAGGACACGGCCAAGACTGTCTGTCAGCGAGACCTGTTCCGCCTCCAGCGGTGAAAATGCAGCGAGTATGCGTTGGCGCGCTTCTTCGACCGCGAGCATTAGGCGCCTTCGTACGTGCCGGACTTGCCGCCCGCCTTATGGGTGAGGCGAATGTCGGCGATCCGCATGCCGCGATCGACCGCCTTGCACATGTCGTAGACCGTCAGGGCGGCGACCGAGACGGCGGTGAGCGCTTCCATCTCCACGCCGGTTCGGCCTTTGAGTTTGCAGGTCGCGGTAATGTCGATTGCATTGCGGTCTGGGTCGGCGCTCAGATCGACTTTGACCGAAGAAAGCGCCAACGGGTGGCATAGGGGGATGAGGTCCGGCGTCTTCTTCGCGCCCATGATTCCCGCAAGCCGCGCAACAGAGAGCACATCGCCCTTCTTTACGCCGCCCTCGACGATCAGCCGCACCGTCTCTGGCAGCATGAATACCGAGCCGGCCGCCGTCGCCGTCCGTTCGGTTTCGTCCTTGGCGGACACGTCGACCATGACCGCATTGCCGTCCCCGTCGAAATGGGTCAGCGTCGCCATTACGCGGGCGCCACGGCGGGTTGTTCGAGGATCGCGCGGGTCGCGGCGGCGACATCGGCTTGCCGCATCAAGGACTCGCCGATCAGGAAGCAGCGGACACCCACCGCGGCACAGCGTGCCAGATCGGCTGGCGAGCCAAGGCCGCTTTCACCGACGACCATTCGGTCGTCCGGTACGGTCGGGGCGAGCGCTTCGGTGGTCGAAAGATCGACATCGAGGGTTTTAAGGTTCCGGTTGTTGATGCCAATCAGGCCGGATTTCAGCTTGAGTGCGCGCTCCAGCTCTTCGCCGTTGTGCACTTCGACCAGAACGTCCATGCCGAGTTCGACGGCGAGCCCTTCCAGGGTTGCCGCCATATCGTCTTCCAGCGCCGCCATGATCAGCAGGATACAGTCCGCGCCAATCGCCCGCGCCTCGTAGATCTGATAGGGATCGAGCATGAAATCTTTGCGCAGAACGGGAAGGCTGGTCGCCATGCGCGCCGCGGTTAGGTAATCGTTCTTGCCCTGGAAGTAGGGAATGTCGGTGAGGATCGACAGGCAGGTGGCGCCGCCGGACTGGTAGGCCCGGGCGAGGGCGGATGGCGCGAAATCGTCGCGGATCAGCCCCTTGCTCGGCGATGCCTTCTTGAGTTCGGCGATCAGCCCGTATCCGCCATCTTCTGTTGCGCGGGTGAGCGCGGCGGCGAAGCCTCGCGGCGGCGGCCCGCTCGCGGCGCGGGCCTTCATGTCCTCGAGCGGCGTTTCCGCCTTGAGGGCGTCGATATGATCGCGCTTGTCGGCGCAAATCTTGTCGAGTACGTCGCTCATGGGCTGCCCTCATTGGTTATGGCGACCATGCGGTCGAGCGCGGTGCTGGCAGCCCCACTGGCAATCGCTTCCGACGCCATGGCAACCCCGTCTCGCAAATCCTCGATCCGGCCCGCGACCTTTAGTGCCGCCGCTGTCCCGAACAGGACGATATCGCGGTAGGCGCTCTTTTCACCTGCCAGGACGGAGCGGATCGCTGCGGCGTTGTATTCCGCATCGCCGCCTTTCAGATCCTCTGCCTTACCGACAGGCAGGCCGGCGTCTTCCGGCGACAGCTCAAACTGCGTGACCTTGCCCTGATAATATTCGCAAACCATCGACGGCCCGGTGATCGTAAGCTCGTCGAGCCCGTCCGACCCGTGCATGACCCAGGCCCGTTCGGCACCCAATTTACCAAGCGTTGTCGCCATCGGCTCAACCCATTTCGGCAGATAGGTGCCGACCAGCAGCCGCTTGACGCCGGCCGGGTTGGAAAGCGGGCCTAGAATGTTGAAAATCGTCGGTGTGCCCAGTTCGATGCGGGTCGGCATCACGTTACGCATGGCCCCATGGTGACGTTGCGCCATCATGAAGCAGATGCCCGCTTCCGTGACCGCTTTTTCGAGCAACGGAAAATCTGCATCGAGGTCGATCCCCAGCGCGCTCAGCACATCGGCAGCGCCGGACTTCGACGTGGCGGCCCGGTTGCCATGCTTGGCGACCGGCACGCCGCAGCCGGCCACAACGATCGCGGTGCAGGTTGAAATATTGTAGGTGCCCGATTTGTCGCCGCCGGTGCCGACGACATCCATTGCGCCTTCCGGTGCCCGGATCGTCGTCGCCTTGGCGCGCATCGTTGCCGCGGCACCGGTAATTTCCTCGACTGTTTCGCCGCGCGTCCGTAGCGCCAGCAGCAGACCGCCCATCTGTGACGCGGTCGCGTCGCCGGACATCATGATGTCGAAGGCGCGCTCCGCTTCGGCGGCACTCAATGTCGCGCCACTGGCGACCTTTCCGAGCAGTTCCTGAAAAGTTTTGGCCATCGACTAGTGCCTAGTGGTCTTCAGAAAGTTTTCGAGCAGGTCATGACCATGCTCGGAAGCAATACTCTCGGGATGGAATTGCACGCCGAACAGTGGCAATTCCTTGTGCTCAATACCCATGACGACGCCGTCTTGCGTCTCCGCGGTGATATCGAAGCAGTCGGGCAGGGACGAACGTTCCATGGTCAAGGAGTGATAACGGGTCGCGGTCAGCGGGCTTGGGATATCTTTGAAGACACCCGTGCCGGTATGTTTGATCTCGCTGAGCTTGCCATGCATGCATTCCGGCGCCCGCACGACGCGGCCGCCCATCGCCTGACCGACGCTCTGATGGCCCAGGCAGACGCCGAGGATCGGAACCTTGCCCGCCGCCGCACGAACCAGGTCGAGACAGATGCCCGCCTTGTCCGGATCGCACGGTCCCGGAGAGATCACGATGCCGTCGGGTTTCAGCGCGAGCGCTTCGTCCACCGTGATCGCGTCGTTGCGATGCACCGTGAAGATCGCACCCTGCTCACCCAAGAAGTGCCACAAGTTGTAGGTGAAGCTGTCGTAGTTATCGATTAATAGGTACATTTCAATAGCTTGCTACGTTTTTCTCATGCGTGGCGGAGGCGCCGACGGCGCTTTATAGCAGGATTGTATCACCCGCAAAAGAAACCCGCGACGCTCCTGTCCTAGCGCCCCTTAAACATGGGTTTACGTTTCTCGCGGAACGCTGCACCGCCTTCCTGCTGATCCTCGCTGCGGGAAATCGCCAGCAGGTCGCGGCGGGCGAGACCGGCTTGTTCCGACGGCCCGCGCGCGAGAACCTCGTTGCGCACGAAGCGTTTTAGGGTGCCCATGACGAGCGGTGCGCTGACGGCGAAGATTTCAGCGTAACTCATGGCGCCTTCCATGAGCTGCCCTTTCGGCACCACCTTGTTGACCATGCCGACCTCGTAGGCGCGCTGCGCGTCGTAATGGATCCCGGTCATCATGAATTCCATGGCGATCTTGTGCGGCAGGCGGGCCGCTAGCCCGGCAATCAGACCGCCGCAGAAGCCGATTTGTGCTTCGGGATAGAAAAAGTCGGCGGAATCGTCGGCGACCGCGATGTCGCAGAACTGCACCAGACAAAACGCCCCGCCGACGCAGTAGCCGGAGACCGCGGCGATTAGCGGCTTGTCGACATCGACCCCGACACCAGGCATGCACTCCCACAGTTCCGGGTCGCGCGGCGGATCCTTGAGGTCGGCCCCGACCGAGAAGGCGCGGTCGCCGGCGCTGGTGACGATGGCGCAGCGGTCGTCCGACTCGTTCAACTGAATAAAAGCGTCGCGGATCGAGGCGACCACGCCATTGCTCAGCGCGTTCATCTTCTCCGGCCGGTTGATCGTGATCACGGCAATGCCGTCGTTGGACTCATAGGTGACGAGGTCGCTGCTCATACTCATTTCTCCTGTTTCGATATCCGGCGAGGCGGCAGTTGTGTAATTGCGGCGACCTTAACCGGCGCGGGCGATCAAGAAAAGGCGCGGTGGGAAGGCTTGTGGGAGGCAGAAGTTACGTTGCGACGTATGTTAGGCAACAAGCTACAGGCGGCCGCGGTCCTCATTTTGTTATATTCGGGGTGTCGGATTTTTTTACAATACCGATTCGCTTATGAAACACATGATAACCCGCTGATATAATGTAGATAATTTGTATATTGTTCAAATTTCGGATATTTACACTGTCGAGTTACTTTACGTTTTTGCGCGTGTTAAGAAAACGTTCATAAACAAAATCGTTTTATTACAGTTATTTAACTTTTCGGCATAAATATTGCACAAATTTTGTTCAATCCTGTGGTGTGATCTATAGTATGGAAGCTAGGTTGCGTAGCAAGAATTGGAGCAACGGAGATATTTTCTATGAATATTTTTTCAAAAAAAACTGGGGTTATTTTAGGCCTAGCGCTGTTTGCCTCGCTTACGTCCGAGGCGAAGGCAGTGGTTATCAACTTGCAGCACACCGTTGCTGGCACGGTTATTAACAATGGTACAACAGATCCAGTTAATATCACGATGTTCGAATTCGCAGGCGACGAGGGCCGTGGGATAATTGAGTTTAATATTTTGTCACAGGTGTCGCCTGTGACATCGGCGATTCTCCAGTTATTTGGCTCCAACGGCGTTGCGGCTGTTCCCGCTACGAATATTAACGTTTTCGGATTTACGGGCGATGCCAACCCGATAGCGGCAGGCGACTTTAGTCTTGGTGACGGAAATCAGGTCGCAAGTTTTCCGTATGATGATGATCCGAATGCCATATTCAATATCGACGTAACGGCTTTCGTGAATGGCAGGATCGGTACCGACGATTTTATCGGATTTAACCTGCGCGTTGGCGAGCTTGGCACTTTTGCAGATTTTACGGGTAGTGTAGGCGGCGCGACGATAGGTCCTCGACTTATCCTTACGACAGATGATGAAGAACGGATTCCGGAACCAAGTGTGCTGGCGCTGTTCGGTGCGGGTCTTGTTGTGCTTGGGGTCGCTCGCCGCCGTCGCCGCTAAGCTCGAAAATTATATTCGCCGCTGAGCGCTGTATTAGCTGAACAGGTTCAGGATTGCCTGCTCGCTTTGCGCTGCCAAAGACAAGGAATTCAACCCCAATTGTTGACGGGTTTCGAGTGAAAGTGCATTTGCACTTTCCTCGTTGAGATCTGCGAGCGTGAGCTTGCCGGAACCTTCTTCAAGCGTATTCGCTAAACCTTGGGTGAAGTTCAGGCGGGTTTGCAGGACGGTCGAGTTCGAGCCGAGCGTCGCCGCGGAAGTCCGCAAAGTCGCAATCGCGGTATCGACTTGTGTGAGTGCGATATCGATAAATACGTCGAGTGCAAAACTTGCGATCGCTGTGCCGACGTTTAGGCCAGTCGCAGATGTATCGATTCCCAATACGGTTAGCGTGCTCGTCGAATCTTCATTGAATGTCACGGTAAGATTGTCCGGTGCGGTCGATATGAGGTTCGTGCCGTTATAGCTGGCATCGTTGGACAGGCCATTGATTTGAGATAACAACGCGTCGAACTGCGTCGCGAGGGTCGCGCGTTGGGTCAGATCGCTGGTGGCCTTCGCCGTCACCGCAAGGCCCTTGGCCTGCTCGACAAGCTGTGTAATCGCTTCGATGCCGTTTATCGCCGCTTCCAAGGTGCTGATGCTCTGATCGATACTGTCCTTGAGGCCGAGCAGGTCGTCGGCGCGGTTATTGAGGCTGGCGGCGGCGAAAAAAGCGCTGGCGTCGTCGAGCGCGGAATTGACCTTAAGCCCGGACGCAAGACGCTCCTGGGTACGGTCGCCAAGCTCCGCCGTTCGATTCAGCGTGAGCAGGTTCGAGCGTATCGCGGCGCTGAGTGATATTCGTTCAGCCATGACGTTTCGCTGCGCGCGCACCTTACCTTGTTTGACCGTTTCAGGCCTTCGATCACCGCGCCAGACTGCCGTTCCGGCAAACGGCCAGGCAGGGTCTAACAGTCCGACTTCAGATCGGACTCAAATTTCAAGGAATTCTTTGCAAGTAGTGTGCCGCCACCAAGAGGGAATTTATTCATATTTTTCAATAGGATGATTCTAAGAATTTGAGGAAAACCGGACCATGGGCAGAATTGTCCATCGTGCGGGAATCAATTTCCCGCTTCGGTGGTGCTTGGGTGGCAGGGTTAATGCCAACCCGAGCATTGGCGTCGTATGCCGCTTCGTGCGAAGACGAGGGGCATCGCATTTGATATTCTGCCGCGATTATCAGGTGGGGAGACTTTGGTGGACGGAGAGACATACGATTATGTGGTTGTCGGCGCGGGATCGGCGGGCTGCGTTCTGGCCAACCGGCTCAGCGAGAACGGAAGGCATCGCGTTGCGGTGATCGAGGGCGGCGGCAATGATTCATGGATCTGGTTTCACATTCCAGTCGGCTACCTGTTCGCGATCGGCAACCCGCGTTCGGACTGGATGTTCAAGACGGAGGAGGAGGCGGGGCTGAACGGACGCAGTCTTGCCTATCCCCGCGGCAAGGTGATCGGCGGCTGTTCGGCGATCAATGCGATGGTCTATATGCGCGGTCAGGCGGCCGATTATGACCGGTGGCGGCAGATGGGGCTTTCCGGCTGGGGGTGGGACGACGTGCTGCCCCTTTTCAAGAAGCAGGAAGATCACTTTCGGGGTGCGAACGAACTGCATGGCGCCGGTGGCGAATGGAAGGTCGACGAGCCGCGCACGAGTTGGGAAATTCTCGACGCGTTTATCGAGGCCAGCGAAGAGGCCGGCATCCCGCGGACAGGCGATTTCAATAGCGGCAATAACGAAGGCTGCGGGTACTTTCACGTGAACCAGAAGAACGGCCGGCGCTGGAGTGCCGCGCGCGGCTTTCTGAAACCGGCGCTCTCCCGCACCAATCTGACGTTGATTTCGAATGCGCTCGCCGACCGGCTGGTTTTCGACGGCCGCCGCGCGACGGGGGTCGTCATCCGTCAGAAGGGGCGCGAACGCACGATCACGGCGGCCAAGTCCGTCATTGTCAGCAGCGGCGCCGTGGCCACGCCGGCGTTGTTGGAGCGGTCTGGGATCGGTGATGCCGAGCATGTGAAAGCGCTCGGCGTGACGCTGCTGCACCATTTGCCGGGCGTCGGTGAGAACCTGCAGGATCATTTGCAGATGCGGATGATCTTCAAGCTCTCCGGCGTCAAGACGATGAACACGGAATATCAGTCGATCGCCAAGCGCATCGGCATGGGGTTGAACTACGCGCTGTTCCGGCGCGGGCCGCTGACCATGGCGCCCTCGCAACTCGGCGCCTTTACGCGTTCGTCGTCAGCCTTCGAAACACCGAATATTCAGTATCACATCCAGCCCCTGTCGCTGGATAAGTTCGGCGACCCGCTGCATACCTTCGATGCGTTTACGGTGAGTGTCTGCAATCTGCGTCCGGTCAGCCGCGGTTCGATCCATGCCCGGTCCGCTGACCCTGAGGCAGCGCCGAAGATCGCGCCGAACTATCTCTCCGCCGCGGAAGACCGTCAGGTCGCCGTCGACGCGATCAAGGTGTCGCGCAAGATCGTGGGCTCGCCCGCGTTGCAAAAGTACCGGCCGGAAGAATTCCTGCCCGGTGCGCATGTCGCGGCCGATGACGATCTCGCGAAGGCGGCCGGCGATATCGGGACAACGATCTTCCACCCGGTCGGAACGGCCAAGATGGGCACGGACAGCGATCCCATGGCGGTGACCGACGATCAACTCCGGGTGCGCGGTATCGAGGGGCTTCGCATCGTCGACGCCTCGGTGATGCCGGCGATCACGTCGGGGAACACGAATTCGCCGACGATGATGATCGCAGAGAAGGCGTCCGCGATGATCCTGACAGACGCCTAGGAGTTAACGCAGCGCGCCGCTATAGAACCGGATGGCCCGCGACGTTTCCGGTATCTCGGCTTCGAAGGCGTCGAGGATTTCTTCGACGGTGTTCGCTTCGTCGAAATCGCTCTCCGGCAGATCGGCGGTTAGGTCGCCGCAATCCACGATTATGCGCTGGCGGATTGCCCACAGGAAGTAGGGTATATCGGATTCCTTTTTGCACAATTCGAGCCCGGCGGCAGCGCACGTCTTCGGCGTTACCGGGTATTCCGCGAAACCCTGTGCCGCGTCGTCCGTTTCGTCCGCCAACGCGATGATTGCAATATCGCCGTCGGATTCCTCGACGACCTTGAGCAGCGCCTCCGGGTCGCGCCCATTGACGATCTCGGCCATGAAGCGCGCGTCGGTGGCGAGGAAATCGAAGACGAAATCGTCGGGCAACAAGTCGCTGGAAATCATCACCGGCTGCAACTGAAAGGAATGCGTCGCGTACCCTTCGTCCATACGAAAGAAGATTGTCGTGGGAGGCCGTTCGATAGCGGTTTCGTCGGAGCTGATGAAGGCGTCGAAGAACGGTTGATACATATGTTCGTTGGCGCAGGACAGAAGCGACGTGCTGTCGACATCGATGCAGTGCGGTTGGGCGCCGGGTTCCGCCTTGAGGAAATCCGCCATGGCATCTTCCGGCGCGGGTGTCGCCATTGCGACAACGCCGCTGTGGCCTGCGTCGATATGCTGCTTCGCGCCCGACAAGTAGCTTTCGCTGTAGAGGTTGTCGGCGTCGATGAACACAAGGTCCGCGTCGAGATGCCGCGCGGCGACAGCCGATGCGTATTGCGCACCGGCGACGCACCAGCGATCCGGGTCGGGTGTCGCCTCGCTTGGCGGGTGGTCGAGAAGCGAGTCCGGAATCATTGTAATTCGTATCTCCGCAAACTTGGATAGGGCGGCATATACAGGATCGTCTTCGAAGCGAACGCGGTCCTCCTCGGCGGTATAGATGTCCAGTATGACGTTGCTTTCCGAAGCGAGGGCTGGAATGTTTCCGAGGGCCAGCAAGCTCGGTAGCGCGTATGTCAGACATTTTTGGACATTGTCTTCGCCCCAGACGACGAGGTTGAGCAAGGTTGGACGCGTGTCGTCCGGAGTGGCCGTCGGGGCGAGACGCCGGGCCATCGCCTTCTGTGTGTCGTAGAAATCGAGCAGTTCGAGATAGAACTCGCCTTCACTGCTTTGTCCCGTCATGCCCACGGTCTTCAGCATGTCCCGCGCGATGTCGTGGCGCTGATGGTGGATCAACTGCCGTGCGATGACGATCCGCGCCTCGGGCGGCAGAATGGCGTGGGCCAGCAGGTCCAACGGGTTCTCGATGATCGCGCGGCCGGCATAATTTTGCGCGTCCTCGAGGCGCGACAGCCGCGCGCAGGCCAGTGCCAGTCCGGAGAAGAGGCCGACCTCGTCCGCCTCTTCGACGAAGCTGATGCCGTGCGCGATGACGGGAATGAGCTGTTCGAGAAGCGCCGAAGCCTCTGCGTTCTGTCCCGCGGCGATGAATTGCTCGATGCCCTGAACCACCGTTGCGATATTTGCCAGGATTTCTTCTTCCGAGTCGTCCGGCCCGTTCATCGGGTCTCCTTGATCGTTGATTTCGTTGCAATGGCGGGCAAGTTCGCACGCGTAAAGACGGCGGTCCAGAACGCCGTCGCCGAAAGGGTCGATTTTACTTTTTCCGCTGCGCACCTCGTCATCGCTACGCGCGCGTCTTCGTTTGCCAGATAAAACGATACCTTTTCGATTAGTTCATCGAACGACCCGAACGTGTCGTAATGTTCTCCCGGCACCAACCACCGTTTTGTCTGCAAATTGTTCGGCTCAAGCAGCAGCGCGCCGCACAGCATCGCTTCCAGGACCCGGCCCTTCAATTGGTGCGTTGGGACTTCCGGCGCAAACACTTTGGAGAAATTCAAAGTCACGCGGGAGCGGCGGAGCAAGGCCGCGTAGTCGTTGATAGACAGATGCTGCTCGCGCTGGCCGCCGCTTTTCTTGATGGATATTCCTGCCTGTATCAATCGGGTGAGCGCGGTTTTTCGATCCAGATACCGCTCAGTGCTACCGATGAAAGAGACGTCGATATCGCGCGCCGTATCGTCGCTGTAAAAGACGCGCGTGTCCTGGGGAGGCCAGAGCGGCAGAAACAAGTCAGGTCTGGTACTCACTTGCGGATATACGGTGTAGCAGTCGACCGCGATGTTGAAATCGACGGCATCCCCGAACGTGTCGGCGAATTTTACCTGACCGGGCAAGGCGGTATCGCAATAGAACGCCGCAATCGGGATTCCGAACTTCCGTCGGATTACGTTCAGCGCTGCAGGTGATGGATTAATCGGATGGCTGGGCAGGGGCGTGAAAAAGATCAGGTCCGGTTGCTCTAGTGAAACCGCGGATAAGATTTCCTGATTGACGGAACCGCCATTTGCGGCGATTTCGTCCATGAAAACGGTTGCGATTGTGGCGAGGCCGGTGTTCTCGAGCGAACCGATAATGTTGTAATTGTGGTTCGATGGAGAGCCACCGACTGCAGCATCGCACCAGCGTTCGCTAACGATCAGGACATGGATCTTATCCGTCATCCCGCAATCGGGCGAGCGAGAACGCGGGCCGGTGCGCCGTCGGCCTTGGTGATATTCAAGGCGCAAAAAACGAACTCCGCGCGGCCGCCGACCAGCGCCTCGACATTGCGCAGATGCTCCGAGACAAGAACGCCGTCGCCAAGCAGGGCGTGATGGACCGGCCAGTCGAAGCCTTCGGGCCGTTGCGCGACGGGAAGGTCGGGTGTCGGGAAATCGATCGCCAGCAGCTTTACCTTCTGCGCGACGATCCACTCGGCCGCGGCGACGCTGAGCGATGGGTGTTCGTCATCGTACTTGCTGCTGCCGGCGAAGCCACTCCATCCAGCGCTCAGCAGCAGAATGTCGCCCGGCTGGAGTTTCGGCGTGCAGGCCTCCAGATCCTCCGGCTCGATCAGGCTGTTCGGTTCTTTTTCGACGCGCCACACGACGCCCGCGCCATGCAGCCGTTCGATCGGGATATCCTCGAATGCCGGGCCGTCGCGGAAGAAGTGACGCGGCGAGTCGACATGGGTTCCCAGATGCACGACCATCTGGACCTCGGTGACGTTTAGCGGGTGTTCCGGCATTTCCATGATCTGTTCGAAACGGGGCACCGGAAAGAACGAGATGCGCGGCATGTCGCTGCTCAACGGATGCGACAGGTCTATCCAGGGACCAGTTGGGTCCAGCGTTGCCGGCGCCGGCAGGTCCATCCAGCCGCGCCAGCCGGTGCCGATTTCGTGGGGCGCATCGCACATGTGTATCGTCTCCGTTTGTCCCGCATCGTTTTGCGGCGCTAAAGTAATAGGAGAAAGCCGCATATCAGCGGAAGCATTATTTGTAGGGAGGAACAATCCATGCCGCTTAACGGATCGCAGATTATCGCACGCGCGCTCAAGAAGCAGGGTGTCGACGATTTCTTCTTCATTATGGGCGGGCCGATGCTGCTCGTTGAATCCGAGTGCATCGACCAAGGCCTGCGGGCTGTCGATGTCCGGCACGAGCAGGCGGCGGCCATGATGGCGCACGCCTACGCGCGCTTGCAGAACCGTCCGGGAATCTGCATGGCCGCGTCGGGGCCGGGTGTCACCAACCTGATCACCGGTGTCGCGCATGCTTGGGCGGATTGCACACCAGTCATTGCGCTGGGCGGCTCGTCGCCATATGGCGGCAAAGGCAATGGCGTGTTTCAGGAGATCGATCAGCTTGCCATGATGGAGCCGTGCACGAAATGGGCGGAGCGCGTCTACGATCCCGCCCGAATTCCGGAGATGATCAACAAGGCCTTTCAGGTGGCCATGTCGGGCAAGCCCGGGCCGGTCTATCTCGATTTTCCCGGCGACGTCCTATATCGCGACGTCGACGAAGATTCGATCCATTGGCCGGAACCGTGGAGTCCCGAAAAACGGGCGCGGCCGCAGGCAAACGATTCCGATCTCGCGTCGATTGTCGCCATGCTCGAAAAGGCGGAACGGCCGGTCATCATTTCCGGCAGCGGTATTCAGTGGGGGGAAGCCGAAGGCGAGTTGCAAAGCTTCGTCGAGAAGGCGGGCATCCCGTTCTACACGACGCCGCAAAGCCGCGGCGTTATCCCGGAAGATCACGAATTCTGTTATCTCACGGCACGGTCGTCGGCGTTCCGTGAGGCCGATCTGATCCTCGTTCTCGCGACGCGCATGAATTACATCATCGGCCACGCCGCACCGCCGCGCTTCAATGCGGATGCCAATCTGGTGCGCATCGACATCGACCCAACCGAAATCGATACGAGCCCGCGCGTCGATCTCGGTATCGTTGGCGACATCAAGGTCGTGCTCTCGCAACTGATCGCGGCGTGCGAGGGCAAGATCACGCCGAGCAATTATCAGGTCTGGCGCGACCGGCTTGGCGGTACGAATGCTAGCAAGGTCGCCGAACAGGAAAAAGTGTTCGCCAACGATGCGACGCCGATCCACCCGTTGCGGCTCTGCAAGGAAGTCGGCGATTTTCTGGATCGTGACGCGGTTCTGGTCGTCGACGGACAGGAAATCCTAAATTTCGGCCGTCAGTCGATCCCGACCTTCACGCCGCGGCATCGGATCAATTCCGGCTGCTTCGGCACCATGGGGGTTGGGCTGCCGTTCGGCGTCGGCGCAAAAATTGCCGCGCCCGACAAGCAGGTGCTGGTCCTGCATGGCGACGGTTCGTTCGGGCTCAACGCGATGGAAATCGACACCGCCGTTCGGCACGACGTTCCGCTGACGGTCGTGATCAGTTTGAACGGTGGCTGGACGGCCGATCCGGATCAGGACAAGCCGGGACGTAATCTTGGCTACAAACGCTACGATCAAATGGCCGAGGCGCTCGGCGCGCATGCCGAGTTCGTCGAGAGTCCCGACGATATCCGCCCGGCGCTTGAGCGGGCCAAGGCGGCAAATGCGGCCGGCAAGCCGGCGGTCGTCAATGTGGTCACCGACTGGACGGCGCGCGCAACAACGGCGGCATTTACGCGGTACACAACGTAAGAATTTGTTCCGCGCCTTCGATGGACGCTTCGGCGCGGACATCGAATTCGGCTGTTGCCAGGGCGAGCGCTTTGTCCCGGTCGCGCCTGCCATGCCCCGTCGCGACGTGCACACCGCCGGCGAGCCCCGCGTTGCGCCCCGCTCCGATATCGCTGGCGGAGTCACCGACGATCCAGGACCGGGGCAAGTCGAGCTCTAGCGTTTCCGCAGCGGCGTGCAGCATGCCGGGCTGCGGCTTGCGCCAAGGATGGTTGGGCGTGTCGTACGGCGCTTCGGCATCGGTGTGATAGGCGCAGGCAAGGATCATATCGAAATGGGCGCCGTCCTGCGCGAAACTGTCGGCGAGCGCCGCCTGCACCACCGCGAACTCGGCCCAGCCATAGTAACCGCGCCCCACGCCGGACTGGTTCGTCACGATGACGACGGGAATACCGCGCTCGTTGGCGGCGCGAACGATTGACGTTGCGGCGGGGATGATGCGGAGATCGGCGACCGTATGCAGGTAGTTGATTTCCTCCACCAGGACACCGTCCCGATCGAGGAACAGGGCCGGTCGCTTCTGCGCCGTCGTACCCCCGTTGCATTGCAACCAGAGGCCAGGATCGAGATGGGTATGGATTTCGAACGTCACGAGGCTTGGCGGCGCAGCCGCGCAATGTCGGGGCTTTCTCGGAGTGGCAATACGCGGTGCGGCGAAAATTTCGACGGCCAGATTTCCCGGAACAGGTTCGACATGTTGCGTTGCGTAGCGGCTGTTTCGCGTACGGTCGGCGGCGGCAGGCAATCGAGCTGCCGTATTGTCCAGCGCTGGCCTTCCAGGCGTCCGATGATTTCGTAAGGCCCGCTATAGGCGCCGGCAAAATAGGCGCTTTCATCAAGCCCGCCCGCATCGATTAGCGCTTCCCGGGACAGCACGACGGTATGGATGGATTCGCGGTTGGTGCCGCCCTTGTTTACGAACGCCGTGCATGACATTGGGCCCGCTTCGGTCTGCGCGAGGATTTCGGCAAGGGCATTTTCGGGCAGCGGATGGTCGCCATCGCAAAAGACGAACAGGGCGCTGCTCGATTCGTTGAACGCAAAATTGAATGCGGCGTTCCGGTTATAGAGATGCTCGTCCTGCCCACAAACCATGATGGTGTCTGCATGCTGCATCATATGCGGCGCCACATGGTCGAAGACATCGCAAGCGATGATTTCGAAAGTGTCACGGTCGAGCGATTGCCGCGCGAGGGAAGCGATAAGGTTCGGATATCGGCACCCGTTGGTGTCAGCAAGCAGCACCGATAGCTGTGCAGGTGTCTCGCGGGTCGATGTCTTGCGGAATTCCAACCCGGTGTTACGACCCAGGGATAACCGTTGCGCCCTGAAATACGGGCCAACCCGAATGCCGGCATAGGCCTCATCAATCAGCGTGCGGCTTTCCATCTGCTCCGCAAGGTCCCGTAACTTCGCTTCTTCGGGCACAGGAGTTTCGTATTCCGCTTTGATC
Organism: Alphaproteobacteria bacterium; assembly: GCA_012103325.1. Classification (GTDB taxonomy): domain Bacteria; phylum Pseudomonadota; class Alphaproteobacteria; order UBA8366. Next base: position 456,822 of record WLWY01000003.1, on the reverse strand, counting down.
GATTGAATGAGCGCCCATGCCTCCGGTGCATGAAGAATTTTCTGCATGACGTTTGAAAGAAGTGCGATTGCAGCTGCCGGCTCGCCGCTCTGAGCCAGCGATTTGGCGTGCCATAATCGATAGGCTGAGAAATTCGGATCGAGTTCCGCTGCTGTGGCGAAGTGCGCTGCGTCGCCCGACATGCGCCCGTAGTAATAATGCAAGCTGGCAAGAACCATTTTTTTCAAGTCGCTCGCGCGATCCGATTTGTCGTGCAGCGCTTCGGTGGCGGTTTGCAAATAGTCCCGGTAATTGAAAAAATTCTGGCAAAAATCCCAGGTCATCACATCGTCGAGCGGTTCGAGCGTCATCGTCGCAGGATCCCGCTCCAAAGTTGCCTTAACGACGGTCAACGCGTCCTCGATATCCGCGTCAGTACCGAAATGAAATGCCGCGCGGGCATAATTGAATCGCAAGGCAAGCGAATCCGGGAACAGCGGCATGGCGTTGCGATAGGTATTCAGGGCGGTTTGCACCAGTGCGGCATTCGACTCGTCGTCCGACATCAGGATGCTGTGTTCGTATTCCAGCAACAGCTCGCGCGCCGGATCGCAATAGGAGTCCAGCGTATGGTCCGGCTCGGCGATCGACTGCCAGCGCGTGAGGCTCGCGTTGCGCAGCTTTTGATGGGTTTGCTTATCGTTCTCCTGCAGCCAGCCTTTGTAGGAGACGGACCGCTTCTGAAAGGGCGGTGTAATAGGATCGCGCGGTGGACGAGGCCGGGCTGCCAGGAAGGTGGCCATGCGCATATGTTGCGATGCCACGCGCCACGGATTGAAAACATCGCGGATCGCCCGCATGCCTTCTTTGGCGCGCTCGGCGTGTCTCTCGTGGTCGCGTAGTACGGCTTCGATCGCCGTCTTCAGGCCGTCGCGCTCCAGCGAGAACGTATTCACGCCGGCCGTTTCGTCGGCAAACAGCAGCATGCAGGATTGATGGGGCACCAGAAGGACGGTCCCCATGGCCAAGGCCTCATAGCCGCGCGACGGTATGGCGCCGAGATGCCGCGTCAGCGCGACTGAAATCTTGCTGCGGGCCAAGGTCGGATAATAGACATGGTCCTGCAGGAAACCACTGAGGAAATAAGGCTCGAACCCGTCGGCCGCGAGCATCTGGCGCATCATCTCAGCCTTGTCGGGATAATAGCTGTGCAGCAATGAACCCGTCATCACCAGGTCGATGTCGCGGGGAATGTCGATCTCCGGTAACAGACGCATCGGCAGGGAGACGGGCTTGCAGAACGTCGTGACGGGTGCGTTAACGAGACCCGCGACATCGGCATATTCCGTGGTGTCGGTGACGACAAGTTCGTCGAAGAGCCGCAGCCAAGGATAAAGCGTCTGGATATGTAGGTCGTAATCGCCAGTTTGGCCGATCGTCGGGCAGGGTAGTTCCCGCAGGTTGGGTGGTATCAGATGCCATTCGATCATTTCCGTCAGATAGAAATCCGGCGGGTCGTTAGCATCGTAAAAAGAGTGGATGTCCGCGTTCGGCTCGTTCGGTAAATCGTCGTCGGCGAAGCTCAGATTCCGAATACGGAATTTCGGATCCATTTCGCCCGCATGCAGCAGGGTATGCGGTCCATCCAGCGACCGTTTCCAGGGCAGTTGCGACAATACCGAGATCTGCGGTTTGCGGATCAGCCGGAGCAGATTATCGGCATGTTCGTTGTCGCATCGGGAGAGCAGGCGGATCGCGGATCTTTCGTCGCCATCAAGCCATCGGAGGACGCCTTCATAGAAGAAGGCGCCCTCGGCATGAAAACCGGTTAGCCGCTCTAAGGCGGGGGCCGTGTTCCCGCAAAGACCAAGCGCCGCATGCGTACGCCAATCGTCCGGCCCACCATTCGCCGCGACATAATGATAATCGCCGCGTTCGAACGCCTCGTCGATTGACTTCGTCATTTCGATCATAGCGCTTCTCGCAGCGTCTTGATCTCCGGGTTTTCGTTTTTGGCGAGGCGCCGAACGGGAGAAAACTCGTAAGGCTGGAGATACCGCAACAGCGGTTCGATATCTTCCGTTCTTGCCGATTTCCCGACAAAGGAGACGCCTTCCAATGTTTGTATCTCCGGATAATCGGATAGCAGCCGCTGGCCCAACTCATAAGGACCGCCCATGCCCGCGGCGCGGTACGGCGACTCATCCAATCCTCCCGAGCGGAGCGCGCGAGCCCGTGTGAGTGAAAGAAAATTGAGACTGTGACGATCGATTGGTATCGCATTGTCATTGACGACCACGAAGGCGTCTTTAGCCCCGCCTTCGAAGAACGCAAGCAGCCGCGCAAGCATATCCTCATCCGGCTCTGCGTCGTTGTCGAATAGCGCAACCACCTGGCCGCGCGCGCGCGACAGCGCCATGTTGAAGGCGACATTTCGGTTATAAAGATACTCGCTTTGCCCGAGCGCGATAATCGTATCGGCTTCGTCCTGTATGGCGGGTGAAATGCGATCGAACACGTCGACGGCAATAATTTCGAAATTTGAGCGTGGCAGCGATTGCCGTTTCAGGGCCGTCATGAGCTGCGGGTAACGGCTGCCGTTCACATCCGCGAGCAGCACCGACAAACTGATGGGCCGCTCACTCTCCTTTATCACGTCGTAGCCTTCATTCCGTGCAAGACCGAGCCGTTGTGTCCGAAAGTAGTAACCGTCGCGGATCGCTTTGTAGTCAGTATCGAGCAGCGTTCTTGTTTCCAAGGCCTGGATCGCCGACTGGGTTGCGGCTTCATCCGGTATGGAAATTCCCTGTTCTTGTTGCAAGACTTTGAGCAGGCTCCAGGCTTCGGCTGCATACAAAGAATGGGTGCACAGATCATGCAATAACGCCACCGCCGCCGTGCTCTGCTCGTTCGCGCGAACCAGCGACTTGGCGTAGGCGAGCCGGTAGGCCGGAAACGTTGGATCGTATTCCGCGGCGCTGGCGAAATAGCGGGTCTCGCCGGTTATGCGGCCGCAGTAATACGCAATGCTTGCCAGGATCAGCGCCTTCAATGTTGCGGTTTGGTCGGCCTTCTCCATGAAGGCTTCGGTGACATAATCGAGATAGGATCGATAGTTGAAGAACGTCGCGCAGTAATCCCAGGTCATAACGTCATCGTGCGGGTCGAGTTCCAGTAGGGAGGTATCGGCCGCCAATGTTTCCCGCGCGACACCGAGCGCTTGCTCGATATCCGTCTCGCCGCCGAAATGAAGCGCGGTGCGAATGAAATTGAAACGCAGCACAAGCGATTGAGGGCGTATCTGCAACGCAATGCGAAAGATTTCCAATGTGCTGGCAACGAGTTCACGGTGCCGCCGTACCGGTTTCTCAAGATTTTGCTGAACGTAGTCGAGCAACATCTCCCGCGCCGCGTTGCTCAGCGTTTCGACGGTGTGCTGTTCCGGCGGCGTCTCCTTGAGTGTGGTGAGGGCATTTTCCTGCAGCTTCGAATAAATCTGGCCGTCGTGCTGCAGCCAGCCTTGCCAGGCCACGACCCGCTTTTGCGGTGGGGGAACGGAATGTTGCCGAGCCGTCGCGGGGCGGGCGGCAAGAAAAGTTGCGAAACGCAGATACTGCGCACCCAACCGGTCTCGCGTGAACTCGTTTCGGATGATCGCCATGCCGCGCTGCGCCGCCTGCTCATAAGCAGGGAAATCCGCCAGTACTCGTTTGATCGCATCGGACAGCCCGTTGTCCGCGAGTTCGTAAGTGAGCAGACCTTCGGCCTCGCCAACCCAAAGCCGCATTGTGGTTTCCGGCTGGGCGAGCAGGACGGTGCCCATTCCCAACGTCTCGATGCCGCGTGACGGCGAGGCGCCGGGATGACGGACATGGGATATCGACAGCCGCGCCCGGGCGAGCATGGCGTGGTACTGCCACCAGTCGAGATAACCGTTCATGATAAATGGGGCGATATCCGGAACGCGCAGGATCTGGTGCAGTATTTCGGCCTTTTCCCGGTGAAAATCGTGAAAGGTCGTGCCGGTCAGCATCAAATCGATATCGCGGCCACCCGGCGGCGGCGGTGGTGGCAAGGAGCTTGGCAGGCTGAACGTCTTGGGAAATGTGGCGACCGGGGCATCGACGAGCCTGGAAACGTCGTCATATTCCGTCATATCCGTCACGATCAGCGTATCGAACAGCTTTAACCAGGGCTGGACCATCTGGATGTGCAGATCGAAGTCCGCCGTCTGGCCGATAATGGGACAGGGCAATTCCTGCAGGTTTGGCGGTATCAATTGCCATTCGATCATCTGGGCCAAATAGAAATCCGGCGGATTGTTGCGGTCGTAATAGGTATGGACATCCGCATCGGCGGAATTGCGCAGGTCGCCGGGCCTTGATCCGATATTCTGGACGGTGAATTTCGCACTCGTTCGGGCTGCTTCCAGGACGGCGTGCGGGCCTTCGCCAAACTGTGACCATGGCAATTGTGCCAGGATTTGGATGCGCCGCTTGCGAATCATGGCCAGCAGACGGGCCGCGTACTCGCCTTCACAGTCCTCAAGCCGCGTCGCCGCTGCGTCCTCGTTGCCGTCGATCCAGTGGACGGCGGCTTCGTAGAACCGCGCCTCGGGCTCATCGAACCGGGCGAGGCCATCCAAGGCCGGCGCGGTATTTCCGCAGAGGCCAAGGGCTGCGAAGGTCTGCCAGCGGTCGGTACGCCCGGACGCTGCAACCCGGTGATAATTGCCGTTCGCGAAAGACTGATCCAAGGCGCGCTCGCCCGCATCCTTCATCACGACTCTCCCCCAAGTTCCGCTTTACTTCACCAGACGCTCATTTACCTTAAATTTACTATATCTACGATACGATTCGGTCGAAGAGGCAAGATACAGGGTCAATGGCGTGGATTGTTACATCCGAAGCCGGATTTCCCGGGCGGCATTGGTACAGAGATTGCAGATGGATTCGAGCTTTCCGGATGACGTATCGAGTGAACGAATAAAATGAAAACCGTCTATTTCAACGAATTCAATGTCCGCATGGGGAATGCGACTTATTTCCCGTTGGTGTCGGGTGTTCTCTGCGCTGCGGCCCGCTCGCAGCCTCGATTGGACGAGGCATATCGCTTTAAGCCCTTCATATTCCATCTCGATTCGGCTGAGAATGTTTTGGCGCGCTACGACGAAGCGCCGGATGTCGCCTGCTTTTCGATTGCGATGTGGAACGAGCAGCTGAGTTTGCATGTCGCGCGGACGCTGAAGGAGCGTTGGCCCGATTGCCTGATCGTGTTCGGCGGTCCGCAACTGCCGCACCACCCCGAAGAATATTTCGAGGAACATCCTTTCATCGATGTCGGCGTGCGGGCGGAAGGCGAAGAAGCGTTCATGACGCTGCTCGACCGCAACCTCGATTCGCGCGATTTTTCCGGTGTGCCGAATGTCTCCTTTCGTCATCCGGAAACCGGTGAATTCATTTACAATCAGGAGACGCCGGAATTCGAACGCGCGATGGACCGGTATCCGTCACCCTATATGACGGGGCTCTTCGACTATATGTTCGATGCGCATCCGGATATCGATTTCCAGGCGATCATCGAAACGAACCGGGGTTGCCCGTTCCTCTGCACCTTCTGCTACTGGGGCCGCGGCGGCACGAGCCGGCGATACCGTTACCACGCGATGGAGCGGGTACAGGGTGAGCTCGATTGGTGTGGGCGGAACAGCATTCGCTACGTCTTCAACGCCGACTCCAATTTCGGCATGCACAAGCGCGATCCGGAGATCGGCGAGATCATCGTCGCCACGAAGAAGAAATATGGATTTCCGGAAAAGTTCCGCACCTGCTGGGGCAAAAACACCGACGAGAACATCTTTCGCATCGCCGGCATGCTACATGAACACGACATGGAGAAAGGCATCACGCTGGCCCGGCAGAGTCAGAACAAGCAGGTGCTGGCCAATATCAAGCGCGGCAACATCAAGCTCGATACCTATTCGAGTCTGCAGCGCCGTTTCAATGACCTGGACGTGCCGGTCTACACGGAGATGATCCTCGGATTGCCGGGTGAATCATACGCATCCTGGGTCGACGGCATTGAGGAAATGCTGCGATCGGGCTTGAAAAACCAACTGTTCATCTATCAGTGCGAAGCGTATCCGAACACCGAACTGGGTGAACCGGCCTATCAAGAAAAGTTCGGTATAAAGTTGAAGCGGCTCGAACTCCGTGAAATTCACGGCAGCGTTCGGGACGAAAGCTGGGTGCCGGAATATCACGATATCGTCGTCGAAACGGCGGACATGCCCCAGGACGATTGGCGGCGCATGAACCGTTTATCGATGATGACGATGCTGCTGCACAGCATGAAGCTCGGCGTCTATGTGATGCGGTATATGACCGATCGGTATGCGGTGGACTTTACGCCGTTCATCGAGTTCGTCTGCGAACAAAAAATGGCGCCGGGAACCGGACAACGCCTGCGGCGCGAGATGGAGATTTTCGACGCCTATCTGAATCGCATGATGGCGGGCGAGGGGCGCGGCGTCGTCATGCCCGATCACGGCGGCATCTATTGGGATGCGGAGGAAGCTGCATTCCTGCATCTTGCGGAGGATCTGGACGGTTTCTACGAAGAGCTGCGCGACATCGTTTGCCAGTATCTGAGCAGCGAAGGCGTCTCCTACTCGGAGGACGAAATTTCGGAAGTGGTGCGGTATCAGCGCATGCGTATGCCGGGACCGACGCTGCCGGAACAGACCGAGTGGACCTTTAGCTATAATCTCCCGGAGTATTTCCAACGCTGCTTCGGTACCGAGCCGATATCGGTCGAGCGGGAGCGGCAAGCGTTGACATGTAAGCCTATCGACTTTCGGGGTGCTCGGCCGGAATTCGCAAAGCGGACCATCTTATGGGGCCGCAAGAGTGGTGCCTTGCTGGTCGATTGCGATTGGGAGTCGCTGGACCGGCTTGGCGTGACGTCGGATATCCAGTTCGGCATCGTCGAACAATCCCAACTGACACCGTTGCCGCGCGCGGCAAATCTCGGCGCGGAGTAGGACCGGTGCGTCGGGTGTTCAAATTCAGGCAAGCGGCGCGCATCGCCGTTAACCATAACGGAAGCTCAGCGTGAACGGGCCGTCTTCGATTGATGTGACGGTTCGGCTGTATCGGTCGCTGCGGCTGATCCGGCGGGTCGAGGAAGTCGTCGCCGAAATTTATCCGAGCGACAAGATCAAGAGTCCCGTGCATCTGTCCATCGGCCAGGAAGCGGTCGCGGTTGGCGTGTGCGATACATTGCGCGCGGACGACGTCGTATCGGGCACGTATCGCAGTCACGCGGCCTACATCGCCAAGGGTGGCGATCTGAAGGCGATGTTCGCGGAGCTGTACGGCAAGGCGACTGGTTGCGCCGGCGGCAAGGCCGGATCGATGCATTTGATCGATATGGGCCATAACATTCTGGGTTCCTCGGCAGTGGTCGGGACGACCGTGCCCATCGCTTTGGGATACGCCTACGCAATCCGACGCCGCGGCGAGGACCGTGTGGTCGTTGCCTATTTCGGCGACGGTGCGACGGAAGAAGGTGTTTTCCACGAGAGCTTGAATTTTGCGGCGCTCAAGCAGCTGCCCGTCCTGTTCGTCTGCGAGAACAACCAGTTCGCCATTCACCAGCCGTTGGAGAAGCGTTGGGCGACTGATCGTCTTTGCGAGCGCGTGGAGACCTACGGTATCTCCGCTAAGAAGTTCGCAGACTCGAATGTCGAGTCGATTCGAACGCATACGCAAGGTGCCATTGCGGAAATGCGTGCCGGCGGCGGCCCGGCTTTCATGGAATGCGTGACCTATCGCTGGCGCGAGCATGTTGGGCCCGGCGAGGATTACGATGCCGGGTATCGCGACAGAACTGAATACGAAGCGTGGAGCGACAAGGATGAGGTGGCGCGCCTCGGCGCCGCGCTGGGCGAAAACCGACGTGCGGACATCGATGCTGAGATCGAGCAACAAATCGCGGAAGCGGTGGAATTCGCGGAGAGCAGCCCGTTCCCTGCCATAGAGGAATTGCATACGCATGTCTTCGCCGGCTGAAACCGATCGGGTCGTTACCTATGTCGATGCCCTTCTGGAAGGGATGGCGCAGGAGATGCGTCTTGATGACGATGTCTTCGTCTTCGGACTGGACGTCGACGACCACAAGGGTATTCAGGGCTCGACGTTGGGTTTGGTCGATGAGTTCGGTGCCGACCGGGTTTTCACGACTCCCTTGTCCGAAGACGCGATGACCGGTGTCGCCATCGGTGCCGCGATTGCCGGCATGCGGCCGGTTCATGTCCATATCCGCATGGACTTCCTGATGCTGTGCATGAACCAGCTCGTCAACATGGCGTCGAAAAGCCACTACATGTATGACGGCCAAGTCACCGTGCCGATGGTCGTGCGCGCGATGATCGGCAAGTCCTGGGGGCAGGGCGCGCAGCACAGTCAGGGCCTGCACTCCCTGTTGATGCACATTCCGGGACTGAAGGTGGTGGCGCCGTCGAATGCCTACGACGCGAAGGGCTGTCTGACGACGGCCATCCGCGACAACAATCCGGTCATCTTCGTCGAGCACCGGCTGCTCTATTACACGGATGCCTATGTGCCGGAAGAATCGTACACCGTGCCGTTCGGGCGGGCGCGGACGGTTCGCGAAGGCGGCGATATCACGATTGTCGGTGTGTCCAACATGCTGGTCGAATGTCTGCGGGCGCAGGAACTTCTGTCGGAAGAGGGGATTTCGGCGGAGGTCATCGATCCGGTGTCGCTCGTGCCGCTGGATATCGAAACGATCACCGCCTCTGCGGCACGCACCGGCCGACTGCTGGTTGTCGACAATGCCTGGACGAATTGCGGCGCCAGCGCGGAGATCGTTGCCGGTGTCATGGAACGGACGGACCGGCCGATTATGGCGCGCCGCATGGGTTATGCGCCGACGACCTGTCCGACGACGCCGGTTCTGGAAGACGAATTCTATCCCAACCCGGTAACGATCGCCGAAAAAGCGCACGCGATGGTGCGCCCACATGCGGCCGATTGGCGGCCCGATCCGGAGCGCGCCAAGCTGGCCTATCAAGCGCAGTTTCGTGGACCCTTCTGACGATGTTTTACGAACTGGCGGTTTCGAATTGGGGCGAAGAGGAGAAGGCAGCGATTGCCGCCGTCGTCGAGTCGGACCGTTTTACGATGGGGCCTCAGGTCGCGGCGTTCGAGAAGGCGTTCGCGTCTTATCTCGGCTGCGAATATGGGGTGATGGTCAATTCCGGCTCCTCCGCCAACCTGGTCGCGGTCGCGAGCCTGTTTTTCAAACAGGACAATCCATTGAAACCGGGCGACGAGGTGATCGTGCCGGCATTGTCCTGGAGCACGACGTACCACCCGTTGCAGCAATATGGCCTGAAGCTGAAGTTCGTCGATATCGAGCTCGATACGCTTAATGTCGATTGTTCAAAGCTCGAAGCGGCGCTGAGTCCGCGTACGAAGATGATCGTCGCCGTCAGTATTCTCGGCAACCCGGCGGCCCTGGATGTGATGCGCGATTTTGCCGATGCGAACGGGCTGTACTTCTTCGAGGACAATTGCGAGTCGCTCGACGCCGAACTGAGTGGCCGCAAGACCGGCACCTTCGGCGATATGGGTTCGCACAGTTTCTTCTTCTCGCACCACATCGCGACGATGGAGGGCGGCATGGTGGTCACGGACGACGAAGAGCTCTGTCATCTGATGCGCAGCTTGCGCGCGCATGGCTGGACCCGTGACGTGCCGTCGGGGAGCAAGGTGTTCGAGCCGCGCGACGAGGATTTCTTCGAGGCGTACCGCTTTATCCTGCCGGGCTATAACCTGCGCCCCGTGGAGATGTCCGGCGCCATCGGGCTGGAACAACTCAAGAAGCTTCCGGCAATGACAGAGATGCGACGGAAGAACCTGGCGCTGTTTCAGAGACTGTTCGGCGGTGACGACCGTTTCATTATTCAGCGGGAAAACGGCCGCAGTTCGAGCTTCTGTTTTCCGATCATTCTGAACCCGACGCGAAATCCGGACCGTGCGCGCGTATTCGCCGCGCTGGAAGACGACGATATCGGCTACCGCATCATCACCGGCGGCAGCTTCCCGAAACACGACGCGATCCGCCATTTCGATTTCGAGATCGTCGGCGCGGTCGAAAACGCCAACACGGCGCACGATTTCGGTTTCTTCGTCGGCAACCACCCCTTCGACCTGACTCCGCAGATCGAGCGCGTCTATGAAGTGCTCGACAAAACTTGCGACGGAGCAAGCGCATGAGCGACAAACCTTCGATCCTCGTTACCGGCGGCGCCGGCTATCTCGGTTCGACTCTCGTCCCGATGCTGCTCGCCGAGGGCCACAAAGTCACCGTGATCGACAGTTTCATGTTCCAGCAGTCTTCGCTGAATCATGTCTGCGCCGATCCGAATTTGGAGATCGTGCGCGGCGACACGCGCGATACCGATATCGTCGCACCGCTGCTGGCAAAGAACGATATCGTCATTCCTCTGGCAGCGCTCGTCGGCGCACCACTGTGCGCGCGCGATGCGATTGGCGCGGAGACGATCAACCGGGATGCGGTCCAGATGCTGGTCGACAAAATGTCCCGCGATCAATGGATGCTCACGCCAATCACGAACAGCGGCTACGGCGTCGGCGAGAAAGGCAAGTATTGCACGGAAGAAACACCGCTGCGCCCGATCTCGCTCTATGGCCGAACCAAGGTCGAAGCCGAGCAGGCGGCGCTCAGCCGCGAAAATGCGATCAGCTTCCGGCTTGCGACGGTGTTCGGCATGTCGCCGCGCATGCGGCTTGATCTGCTGGTCAACGATTTCGTCTATCGTGCGGTGAACGACCGCACGCTCGTACTGTTCGAAGCGCATTTCAAACGCAACTACATCCATGTCCGCGATGTCGCGCGGGTGTTCCTGCACGGCATTGCGAACTTCGAAACCATGAAGAGCGAGCCCTATAATGTGGGTCTTTCGGACGCCAACCTGTCTAAAGCCGAGCTGTGCGCGGTAATCCGCCAGCACTTGCCCAATTTCGTCGCCCTGGAAGCGCCAATCGGCGAAGACCCCGACAAACGGGACTACATCGTCTCCAACGAAAAAGTGGAAGCCACCGGCTTCAAGCCCGCTCATTCGCTCGACGACGGCATCCGGGAGCTGATCAAAGGCTATGTCATGCTGAACGATAGCCGGTACAGCAATGTCTAAGACTGCAAGCGGACCTACGCTCGCCGCTGTAGACGCTGTCGTGCTGGCCGGTGGGTTGGGTACAAGATTGGCGAATGTGCTCGACGACCTGCCGAAGATTTTGGCACCGGTCGATGGTGAGCCTTATATCCGCTTTCTACTCGATTGGCTGGCGCGGACGGGGGTGCGGCGGGTCATATTTTGCCTGGGACATCTCGCCGGAAAGGTTGAGACCTGGTTGGCGCAGAATCCGTCAGACGCGTTGTGCGTGGGCGCCGTCGTTGAGCCGGGCCCGGCGGGAACCGCAGGCGCTCTGCGCTATGCGTGGCCGATGCTTCGGGGCAACACCGTAATGGTGATGAACGGCGATTCCTTTGTCGATGGAGATCTGGAAGCGTTTCTCGCCGACTTCCATGCGACGAAAGCCGACGCGTCGGTTATGTGTGTCGAGATGGACGATGTTTCGCGCTATGGCCGAGTCGTTCCGGACAGTAGCGGTTATGTCGAGCGGTTCGCCGAAAAAGATCCCGATGCGAAAGGCCCTGGCTTGATCAACGCGGGCGTCTATCTGTTTACGCGCGGATTCCTGGACGCGGTTGTTGCGTCCGAGGCCGCGTCGCTGGAGCGGGAGGTATTCGCGACGGCGATACCGGGCAGCATTCGCTGCTTTCCGGTCAACGGTGCCTTCCATGACATCGGCACGCCGGAAAGCCTCGCTGCTGCCGCAGCCATACTCGCACCCTACCGCAAGGGTGATGAAGGGAGCGCACGAGCATGATTATCTGCCGCACACCGTTTCGCGTGTCTTTGTTCGGCGGCGGTACCAATCATCCCGCCTGGTATCTCGATCACGGTGGCTCCGTGCTGGGGACAACGATCAACAAATACTGTTATCTTGCGATCCGTCTTCTGCCACCGTTCTTCGAATACAAGCATCGGGTGGTTTATTCCAAAATCGAGCTGGTCAACCAAATCTCGGAGATCGATCATCCGTCGGTCCGCGCAGTAATGGGTGAGATGGGTATCGAGCGCGGATTGGAAATTCATCACGATGGCGACCTGCCGGCGCGCTCCGGCCTCGGGTCGAGTTCTTCCTTCACGGTTGGGTTGTTGAACGCATTGCACGCGTTCCGCGGCGAGATGGTGTCGTCCAAGATGCTGGCGAAGGAAGCGATCCGCATCGAGCAGGACGTCATCAAGGAAGCGGTCGGCTCGCAGGATCAGGTCTGGGCAGCGTACGGCGGCATCAACCGGATCAATTTTTCGCACGACGGTTCTTTCGACGTTCAGCCGGTGGTGATCGATCCGGAGCGCCGGGCTGCGCTGAACGATCACATGATGCTATTCTTTACCGGCTTCGCGCGGACGGCGTCGGTTGTCGAGGCGGAAAAGATCGCCAATCTGGGTCAGCACAAAACGCAGTTGCGGGCGTTGGGCGCAATGGTCGATGAAGGCATGCAGATCCTGCAAAACCGCAATGGCGACGTGCGCGAAATCGGTGAATTGCTGAATGAAGCCTGGCGGCTGAAGAAGGAAATGTCCGAGATGGTGTCGACCAGCGCCATCGACGACATCTACGATGCCGCACTGGAGGCGGGCGCGCTGGGCGGAAAGCTTCTCGGCGCCGGTGGTGGCGGCTTCCTGTTGCTGTTCGTGGCACCTGAGAATCAGGCGCAGGTCCGCGAACGCTTGTCCGATTTGACCCACGTTTCGATCAAGATTGGCAGTCCGGGCAGCCGTATTGTCGTCTACGAGCCGGATGGTCTTGAGAAAGACTAGCAAGGCGTTCCGATGAGCGTTCCGGACGCCGTTCGAGAGATTCAGGATACCATCGCGAAGGGCAATTACGGCCGCGCCGATTTGTTGTGCCGCCATACGATGGCGACGCTGCCGGACTTTCCCTGGCCGCCGATGCTGCTCGCCAAGACGGCCCTGAAGATCGATGAAATCGATGCCTGCCGGTATTGGTGCAAAGAAACCGCGGCCAGGCTTGCCGGTTATCCGCCTGCGGCGTTTCCCGAGGTTGAAACCGAGCTGGCGACCCTGAATGCGGAACTCGATGACGCCGTGCAAAAACCAAAAGCCGGTGGCACCCTTTTGATCAAGGGCTGGGGGTACGGGTTCTGGTCCGATATCGAGCATGTCATCGGGGCCTTGTTGCTGGCGGAAATGACGAACCGGACGCCGGTCGTCCATTGGGCGGGGAACAGTTACTTTACGGACGATCCCTCGCGTGATGCCTTCAGCACTTTTTTTGAACCGGTATCGCCGATGACTGTCGAGTCCATCATCGCGGAAGAGGGCGACGTCTATCCGCCGAGATGGAGGCGCGGCAATCTCTTGGATGCGCCGCGAAACGTGTGGGAGGAAGAAGAGAAATCGCGGTTTTCAGGTCTGTATCTGCTGAACCGTGAAGAGCGAACGGTGGTGAGCGATTACTTCACCCAGGTGCTGGAATTGCTGCCGTGGCTGGAAACAAATCATTGGCTGTACGGCGCGGATGCCATGGATGCGATCCGCATGCTCTACTACAAATACTTCGTGCTGCAACCCGACATCCAGGGTGAGATCGATACGTTTGTCACCGAATATATCGCGGGGCGGTCGACCTTCGCGGTCCATGTCCGGAACCTGGACAAGGGGCTCGAGGACCCGAGCATCGTGGGCGACAATGCCAGCATGCTTGAGGTGCTCGACGCGCAACTCGCCAGCAATCCGGACCAGCGGCTATATCTCATGACGGATTCAGCCGAGGTCGTCGACGAATACGCCGCCCGCTATGGCGACCGGGTGTTCAATACCGATTGCGCACGCACGGATGGGATTGTCCCGCTGACCTGGAAGGACAGCAATACGCGGCGGCGGCTCGGCGTGGAGGTCATCAAGGATACTCATATCGCGGCAGCCTGCGACGGATTTATCGGATTTGGCGGTTCCAACGTCGCCTGCATGGTGGCCTGCCTGAAGGATTGGCCGGAGGGCGCTTGCCGTCTGTTTGGCGACAACGTCAAGACGCGCCGCAACTGGCTGCTGCACGATTGGTAAGCTAACCCCAGTTACGCGCCGTAGAGTTTTTCCGGATCGATCTCCACATCGGCAATGGTGACCAGTTCGCCGTCGCGCACCGCACGGAAGAAGCAGTTCCGCCGCCCTGTGTGGCAGGCAACCCCCGTTTGGTCGACGAGCAGCAATAGCGTATCGCCATCGCAATCGAGGCGCATTTCGACCAACTGCTGAACCTGACCGGAGCTTTCGCCCTTGCGCCAGAGCGACTGCCTTGAGCGCGACCAGTAGCAGACGCGGCCGGTATCCAGCGTTTCCGTCACGGCGTCTGCGTTCAACCACGCAACCATTAGGACTTCGCCGGTGTCATGCTGCTGTGCAATCGCTGGTACGAGCCCGTCCGATGTAAATGCGATTTCGTCGATGATGGTTTTGGTGGACATCGCCAACAATCCTTCGTTTCCGGGGTATCGGCTACCCCCCATCCTAGCCTTCCCCCGCAAGGGGGAAAGGAATAAACGCCCGAGGCCCAACCGTTTGTCTCCTCCCGCTTGAGGGGGGAGGATTAAGGTGGGGGTGGACGGCGGCTAACTATGCCAATTGGGTGTGAGGGGATTACCTAGCCTAAGCCTTATTCATCCGCTCCAACCCGGCCTCCAGGTCAGCGATCAAATCGCCCACATCCTCCAGCCCGACATGGATGCGCATGCATTGCCCTTCGACGTCCCAGGCCGACGCCGTGCGGCTCTGCTCCGGCCAGTTGGGAATGAGCAGGCTTTCATATCCGCCCCAACTCGACCCCATGCCATGGAGGGTCATATTGTCCATCATGGCCGCCAGCTTGTCCTGGTTGGTTTCTTTCAAAACGAAACCAAATAATCCGCTGGCGCCGGTGAAATCGCGCTTCCAGATTTCGTGGCCCGGGTCCTCGGGCAGTGCCGGATGCATGACCCGTGAAATCTCGGGCCTCGTCTGCATCCATTGTGCGACCTTGATGCCGCTTTCATGGTGCCGATCCATGCGGACGCCGATGGTACGCAATCCGCGTAGCGCCAGATAAACGTCGTTCGGGCCAATGGACATGCCGAAGCTCGCGCTGGAGGCACGGACCTGTTCGTAGGTCGCTTCGTTGCAGGCAATCGTGCCCATCATGACGTCGGAATGGCCGACGATGTATTTCGTCGCCGCCTGGACCGAAATGTCGACGCCTTCATCGAGCGGTTTGCGGAAGTAACCGCCGCTCCAGGTGTTGTCCGTCATGACGATCACATCGCGCGCATGTGCCGCTTTCACGATGGCTGGCAGGTCCTGAACGTCGAAAGTCTGCGAGCCTGGGCACTCCGTCCAGACCAGCCGCGTATTGTTGCGGATCTGACCCGCGATCCCGGCACCGACCATCGGATCGAAATACTCGACCTCGATGCCCAGCTTCGTCAGCGTGTTGTTGGCGAAGTTCCGGGTCGGCGTGTAGGTGCTATCGGTGATCAGAATATGGTCGCCGGACTCCACGAAGGCAGCCAGGGCCATCGTGATCGCGGCCAGCCCGGAAGGCGCCAACACGGTGCCGTGCGCATGTTCCAGCGCCGTCATCGCTTCCTGGAGCGCGAAGGTCGTTGGCGTGCCGGACCGGCCATAGCGGACTGGCGCCGATCTCTCGATCCGGGCGGCAAGGGTCGGAGACAGGACCGTGGAGGCGTGATAGACCGGCGGATTGACGATCCCGTGATTGTCGAAGGGATGATTGCCGGCGTGGGTGACGATGGTGTTGTCTTTCATGGACCTGCCATTTATTTAGCGTTGCGAGACTCTTGGGGGCACGGTCGACGTGTTTCTCCCCAAGAGGTGATTACACCCGCACTTTAGTAGGAGCAAGCGTGAGCGTTGAAATGACTGAAAGCGTGGATTGCGTCGTGATCGGCGCCGGGGTCGTCGGATTGGCCGTGGCGCGGGCGCTGGCGCAGTCGGGTCGGGAGGTGATCGTCCTGGAAGGCGCTGACATGATCGGCAGCGAAACCAGCTCGCGGAACAGCGAAGTCATCCATGCGGGCATCTATTATCCGGTCGGCAGCCTGAAGGCCGAGTTTTGTATCGACGGCAAGAATGCGCTCTACGAATATTGTTCCGAACATGGGGTGCCGCACCGCCGCTGCGGCAAGATCATCGTCGCCACGGACGAGGATCAGGTGCCGGCCATGCATGAGATCAAGGAGCGGGCGGCGAAGTGCGGGGTGACCGATCTGGAGTTCCTCACCGCGGAGGACGCTAAGGCGATGGAGCCGGAGCTGTTTTGCCATGCCGCCCTGATGTCGCCATCGACCGGAATTATCGACACCCACACGCTAATGCTCGAATTCCTGGGCGACACGGAAGCCGCCGGTGGCATGATCGCGTATCTGAGCCCGGTCGAGAGCGGTGCAGTGGCGGACGAAGGCATCGTGCTGAACGTCGGCGGCGAGACTCCGATGCGGCTGCTGTGCCGCACGGTGATCAATAGCGCTGGAATCCACGCCCCCCATATCGCCGGGCTGATCGAGGGCATGCCGGCGGACAAGGTGCCGACGACATACCTCACCAAAGGCAACTATTACTCCCTGACGGGCAAGACCCCGTTCAGCCGGCTGGTCTACCCCGCGCCCACCACGCAGTTCCTCGGCGTGCACATCACCATCGACATCGGGGGACAGGCGCGTTTCGGTCCCGATGTGGAGCATATCGACACGATCGATTACGACGTTGACCCGCGCCGTTCCGACGGCTTTTACGAGGCGGTGCGCCGCTATTGGCCAGGCCTCAAGGACGGTGCGCTGCAACCCGCCTATTCCGGCATCCGCCCCCGCATCACCCCGCCCGGTGCACCGCTCTGCGACTTCGTGTTGCAGGGACCGGGCGAGCATGGCGTTCATGGGTTGGTAAACCTGCTTGGCATCGAGTCGCCTGGGCTGACCAGTTCCATGGCGATTGCGGACCGTGTTGTGGAGATGCTGGGAACGCGGAACTGAGTCCTAAAGCTGACGGAAGGAAAACGAGATGGATTGGACCCTTTATCTAGCTTTCGTTGCGACGACGACGGCCCTCATTCTGCTTCCGGGACCCAATATCGCGCTCATCGTTTCGAACAGCATCGCCTACGGTTCGCGCCGCGGTCTCGCGACGGTGGCGGGGACGAGTTCGGCGATAGTGGTGGCGCTCTCGCTGACGACCTTGGGGATGACGTCCCTGTTGCTGATCGCGTCCGTCTGGTTCGAATGGCTGCGCTGGATCGGGGTTGTGTATCTGATCTATCTCGGCGTCCAGCAGTGGCGGGCGAAGCCGGTTGGGAGCGTTGCGGCCGGGCAGGAGACATCGCTCTCGCGCCTGTTCTGGCAAGGCTTTGCGGTTTCGGCGACCAATCCGAAAGTCCTGCTGTTTTACGTGGCGTTCTTCCCGCAGTTCATCGACCCGTCGGCGGCGGCTCTGCCGCAGATGGTCGTGCTGAGCGTTACGTACTTGGTCATCGCTGCCAGTTTGGATAGCGGGTTTGCGTTGCTGGCTGGACGGGTACGGGGGCTGTTCAACAGCGAACGGCGGGCTCGTATTCAGAACCGTATTACCGGTTCACTCTTGATCGGGGCCGGTATCGGTCTTGCTCTGGCCCGGCGTCCCTGACGCGACGAGTTCGGGTTTCGAAAATGTGGGCAGCAGGCGCGGGTTGGGAATAGTGACAGTTTCCTGCTGAAAGGGCGAAAACCCGGCTTTCTGATAGGTGCGTAACGCCGCCGGATGGTCGAGGTTACAGGTGTGAATCCATACGCGTGTGGGCTCCTGGTCCCAGGCGGCATCGACCGCCCAGTCGACGATATAGCGGCCCAGACCACGGCCGATGAACTCCGGTAGGAGGCCCAGATAGGCGACCTCTATCGTGGGGAAAAACCGCATGTCGAGTTCCGCATAGCCGGCCGGGACGCCGCCGCAATAAAGCACGTTCACCAAGACTTTCTCGTCATGAATTATCTCGGCAAGCGCGTTGTCGCTCATTTGGCGGCGCTCGTACCAGAGCCAGTCCTGGCCGATGGTGTTGTACAGGTAGCGATAGAACGAAATGGTCGGCTCATGGGCGCGAAGCAGCATGACGGGAATGGAAAGGCTTGGCGCCCTGGCGGGGCCGCGCGCGGGACGGGACAGCATCTCCAGCGACGTAATCGTGACGTCGAGGAATTCTTCAGTCACCAGAGGCCTCCGGTGGCGTTTTGAGCCAGCGCGACATGGTAATGACCGGTTCGGTCTTGTAACCGAGCGCTTCGTAGAATTTCACTACCTTGACGTTGGTATCGCGGATCATGAGCTCGAGTTTGGAGACACCCAGCATGCGCAGCCACTCTTCCGCTGCCGCCATGATCATGCGTCCGTATTTCGACCCCTGGTAATCCGGAGAAACGGCGACGTAATAGACCCAACCGCGATGGCCGTCATTGCCGCACATCGCGCTGGCGACGATTGCACCATCGCGTTCACCGATGAATATCTCGGACTGCGGTGTCGCCCGCGCGAAAGCGATATCACTCGTTGGGTCGTTCCAGGGCCGTACCAATTCGCAGCGCCGCCAGAGGTCAGCGACGGCCGCTTCGTCGCCGTCGCGGATAGGGCGGATTTCCATCGGTCAGACTTCGACCGGCGTGTCCTCGCGCGCGCCCCATTCCGACCAGGATCCGTCATAGACGGGAACCGCTTTATTGCCGATGAGATAGAGGCCGAGCGAGACGACGCAGGCGGCGACACCCGATCCGCAGGATGTGATCATCGGCTGGCTGAGGTCGCTGACGCCAGCGTCTGCCAGTACCGTGCGAATACCGTCGGCAGGGAGAAAGGTCTTGGTCACCGGATCGATTAGCTGGTTGATCGGCAAATTGACGGAACCCGGCATGCGACCCGAGCGAAGGCCGGTCCGCGGTTCCGGGTCGACGCCCTCGAAGCGGCCCGCTGGCCGAGCGTCGACGACAAGCGCGCCGCGGCTTTCCTGATTGGTCAGCATTTGATCGACGCTGCGGACAAGGGATGTGTCGGCCTGCGCTTTGAATTCGCCGCGCTCGCGGTCGATGATGTCGTCCGAAACCGGCCTATGCTCGGCCAGCCATTTTGGAAGACCGCCATTCAGGACGGCGACCTTGTCGTGGCCGAAGGCGCGGAATGTCCACCAGGCACGCGGCGATGTCTGAACGCCGTGCACGTCGTAAATGACAACCATGTCGTCGTTGCTGATACCCAGCGTGCTCATCTGCGCGGCAAACTGTTCCGCGTCGGGCAGCATATGCGGCAGGGGAATGTCGCGATCCCGCACGTCCTCGATATCGAACAGCATCGCGCCGGGGATATGACGGTCGGAGAATTCGGTTTCGGCGTCCCTGCCGGTACCGGGAAGATGGTAGCTCGAATCCAGCACTCTGACTTTCGGGTCGGAGATATTGGCGGCGAGCCATTCCGTTTCGACGAGCGCATCGGGGTTTACATATGTCACCTTGGACCTCCTGGGATCGGTACAGCTTTGTTTATTCGTCGAAGACGATGTTTACGCGGCGGTTCCGCTTGCCTTTATTTTCGATCTTCGAGACCCGAATTCGGCCGACTTCTCCCGTTTGGGCGAGGTGGGTTCCGCCGCAGGGCTGCAGATCGACCTCGGGTATGTCGAGCAGCCGCACTTTACCCCCGCCGCGCGGTGGGCTTACCGACATCGTACGCACCAGGTCCGGATTGGAATCGAGCTCCTCGTCGGAAATCCAGCGCGCGCCCACGGTGTGATCTTCCTCGACCAGCTGGTTTATCCCTTCGGTGATTGCTTCCTTGTCGAGCGAGGCGTCGCCGATATCGAAATCGAGGCTGCTCTTCTCTGCGCCAATCTTTCCGCCGGTCACGCCATGCGGCACTACCGCGCACATCAGATGCAGGCCGGTATGCATGCGCATATGCTTATAGCGCCGGTCCCAATCGATCCGCGCCGTCACCGTATCGCCGGGCGCGGGAGTTGCCGCGCCTTCGGCCGGGACGTGAACGACATTTTCGTCGCCACCACCCTTGACCGTGATGACGACCGGTATCTCGGTGCCGTCCGCCATGACGAGGACACCGCTGTCGCCCGGCTGGCCGCCGCCCGTCGGATAGAAGATGCTGCGGTCGAGGATGATACCGCCCTTGTCGTTGATGGCGGTTACGGTTGCATCGCATTCCTTCAGATAGGAATCCGCGCGAAAGAGTTCTTCGGTGATCATGTGCTCTCCATCCAATCCGGAACCGGCAGGTTCTTTTCGCGCAGGAAGGTGGGGTTGAACAGCTTCGACGTGTAGCGCGTTCCAGAATCGCAAAGGATCGTAACAATCGTATGCCCCGGTCCCATCTCCTTGGCCATGCGGATCGCGCCGGCAACATTGATGCCGCTGGAACTGCCGAGGCAGAGCCCTTCATCCTTGAGCAGATCGAAGCAGATTTGCACCGCTTCGCTATCCGGGATTTGATAGGCATCGTCGATCGGCGCGCCTTCGATGTTTCCGGTGATGCGGCCCTGTCCAATGCCTTCGGTGATGGAGCTGCCTTCCGATTTTAGTTCGCCATGCTTGAAGTAATTGTACATGGCAGCACCCATTGGGTCGGCGACGGCCGTGGCGATGTCCTTGTTCTTGCCCTTCAGGAACATGCTCATGCCCGCAAGCGTACCGCCGGTGCCGATCGCACAGGTGAAGCCATCGACGGTGCCGTCGGTCTGTTCCCAGATTTCCGGGCCGGTCGATTTGAGATGCGCGTCGCGGTTCGCTGTGTTGTCCCACTGGTTGGCCCAGAGCGCGCCGTTCGGCTCGGTTTTCGCTTTTTCAGCCGCGACCCGTTCCGAGACATGGACGTAATTATCCGGGTTCTTGTAGGGCAGGGCGGGGTTTTCCAAAAGCTCCGCGCCGCATAGCCGCAGCATGTCCCTCTTTTCTTGGCTTTGGGTCTCGGGAATTACGATAAGCGTGCGATAGCCGCGTGCATTGGCGACCAGCGCCAAGCCGATGCCGGTGTTGCCCGCGGTGCCTTCGACGATCAGCCCGCCCGGCCGCAGGATGCTGCGTTCCTCGGCGTCGAGCACGATATAGAGGGCTGCCCGGTCCTTGACCGATCCGCCGGGATTGAGGAATTCGGCCTTGCCCAGGATCGTACAGCCGGTTTCTTCGGATGCCTTGCGAAGCTTGATGAGCGGCGTGTTGCCGACCGTTTCGGTAAATCCATCGCGAACATTCATTATCAGCACTTTCTGTCCTTGAAGAACTCCCCCTGAGCCACTCGCTTGGCCTGACACTTTTCAACCATTCTGCTGCCCGGGGGTCAAGTCCAGCGCGCCCTCAGCGAATCGCGATTTCGGGCGAGCCATTGCAGGCCGAGGATGCTGACCGCATTGTCGATTGCACCGGAATCCGCCATGGCGATGGCCTCGTCCGCGGTCTTGACGAAAGCCTTTATGTCTTCGCTCTCGTCCGCAACACCATACAGGCCCCCGGCGCCTTCAGTGGAGATTTCGCCGCAGAACAATGTGACATGCTGCGATGAGCCGCCAGGGCTCGAATAGAATTCCGACGCCTTTTCGAGGCGCCCGACCGTACAGCCCGTTTCCTCGAGTGTCTCGCGCCGCGCCATTTCCTCTGCGCTTTCGCCCGGTTCGATCATGCCGGCGGCGATGGAGATACTCCAGGGCTGGGGATCGCCGGCCGCGAAGATCGCCGCCCGAAACTGTTCGATCAGGATAACGGTGTCGCGCACGGGATCGTAGGGGATGATCGCCGCTACGGTGCCATGCCGCACCACCTCGCGGGTCATCGTCGGGCTCCAGCCACCGGCGAAGAGACGATGGCGCAGATGCAGGCGGACCATGCGAAAGAAGCCGTCATGCAACGGGACTTCTTTCTCAAGCTCGACGTCGTTTCTATCCATGACGTGCTCTTATGCCCAACGCTTGCGCAGGCTGTCGCGGTTCAACGCGAGCCATTGCACGCCGATGACGCCGATTGAATTGTTGATTTCGCCGGCTTGAATCATTGCCATTGCGGCATCGGTCGTTTCGCTGAACACGCGGATGTCCTCGCCTTCCGAAGCCACGCCATGGATGCCGCCGGCGCCGTCGGTGGAGACTTCGCCGCAAAAGACGGTGACATGCTCGGAACAGCCGCCGGGGCTGGGGTAGAATTCCATGATCTGTTCGAGGCGGCCGACCGTGCAGCCGGTTTCCTCCAGCGTTTCCCGCCGCGCCATGGATTCCGCGCTTTCGTCCTTCTCGATGATCCCGGCCACGATTTCGATACTCCAGGGCCGCGCATCGCCGGCGGCGAACATGCCGCCGCGAAACTGCTCGATCAGCACGACTTTGTCGGTCAAGGGATCGTAGGGAATAACGGCGGCGACAGGGGCGCGGAGCATGATTTCGCGGCTGAGCGATGGGCTCCAGCCTCCTTCGAATAGCCGGTGGCGCAGGTGGAAATGATCCATCTGGAAGAAGCCATCATGGAGTGCGTCGCGTGATTCAAGGGTGACATCGTTCTTGTCCATCGTCGTTCGCGGCACTTGGCGGCTCCATATTCTCATCACTATCGGGGTAACGCCGGTCCGGCCCAATATTTGTCGGTGCCGACCGTCGATTTGATGTGTACTCCATAATATGTTTTGTTCTGGTACGAATAAACAATCCAATTAACGCATTTCCCAAAGCGCACGTGTCGATCGATGAGAGCGTGCACGCCTAATTGGCCTGCGCTTTAAGGGGAACAGAACAGGGCTAATAGGGAGCGCATTTGTTATGCGGAATTCGAAGAAGAACCTTTCGAAACACGACGCAATGCATCCGAGTATTCCGGAACTTCGGGAACAACTCAAAAAGGGAGCGGTCGACCGTAGGGAGTTTCTGCGTACGACGACGTTGCTCGGCGTTTCGGCCGGTGCTGCCTATGCGATGGCCGGCATCGTCGGGCCTGCGACCGATGCCATGGCGGCGACACCGAAAAAAGGTGGCGTAATCCGCATGGCCATGGCGGTTCAGGACATGTCCGATCCGCATACCTATGACTGGGTTGAGAAATCCAATATCGCCCGCCAGATGGTGGAGTATTTGACGATCACCGGACCGGATAACGTCACCCGGCCGTTGCTGGCAGAGTCCTGGGCGCCGTCCGACGATTTGAAGACCTGGACGTTCAAAATTCGCAAGGGCGTCAAGTTCGGCAATGGCGACGAATTGACGGCTGATGACGTTGTCTACAACGTTAAGCGCTGGCTCGATCCCGCGACCGGATCGTCGATACTTGGGTTGTTGAATTCGATGGTGGATACCAAGGACGGGAAGGACAAGGACGGCAAGCCGATCAAGATCAAGACGATGACGCCCGGCGCCATCGAGAAGGTCGATACGTATACCGTCCGTTTCCATCTGAATTCACCGGATCTGGCGCTGCCGGAAAAGCTGTATCACTACCCGGCCATGATCGTGCATCGGAGCTTCGACGAAAAAGGCGGCAATATTTCCAAGACACCGGAACTCGGTACCGGACCTTTCACGCTGGCGGAATACAAAGTCGGCGAGAAGGCGATTCTCAAACGCCGGAAGTCGCCCTATTGGGACGAAGAGCCTTACTTGAGCGAAATTCATTACATTGATACGGGCCCTGATTCGTCGGCTGCTCTCGCCGCCGTGGCGTCGCGCCAGGTCGATGCTCTGTATGTACTGGACCTCAATACTCTGGAAGTGGCTAAGGGAATCCCGGGCATCGTCGTTCACGAAGCGACGACGGCTCAAACCGGTGTCATCCGGATGCAGACCGACGCGAAGCCGTTTGACGACATTCGCGTGCGTAAAGCGATTTTGCTGGCGTCCGACAACGCGCAGAACTTGAAGACGGCGCATCGCGGTCTGGGTTCTGTCGGCGAAAATCATCACGTCTGCGATTGTCAGCCCGATTATGCAGCGCTGCCTAAGGTGGCGCGTGACGTGGTGGGGGCGAAAAAACTGCTGGCTGAAGCTGGCCATGCGAATGGCCTTGAGATCACCTGTAATGTCGGCAACACACAAGGCACCTGGGAACAGGATTCCGTCGTGGTCCTGAAACAGAATCTCGCCGAAGCCGGAATCACGCTGAACGTTAATGTGATGCCTGCGGCGCAATATTGGGAAGTGTGGGACAAGGCGCCGTTCAGCCTGACTTCGTGGACGCACCGGCCCTTTTGGGTACCATGCTGCTGGGCTTGGCTTATCGCTCAGGCGTGCCTTGGAATGAGACACATTACAATAGCGATGCGTTCGACGACCTGTTGACCCAGGCAGAATCGACAATCGATATCAACGAGCGTCGTAACGTAATGGCGAAGGTTGAAAAGCAGGTCCAGGACGACGCCATCATGGTGCAACCGTTCTTCCGGTCCGTCATGTTTGCGGCTAGCGATAAGATTAAAAACATCAAGATGCATCCGACCGTTTACCATCAGTGGAACAAGGTGTGGATCGACGCATAGCGTGATCTGAATGACCTATAATCGGGTCATCATGATGAGATCAGCGCGCCTTGAAAGAGGCGATGCGGCCGACTGGTGCTTGAACGCGAACGGATCGCTGCCCAGCCCATGTTGATACTCATCGCCAAGCGGATCGGTTTCATGGTCATGACCATGGTTGCCGTGTCGATTCTGCTGTTCCTGGTCTTGGAAATTTCGCCGGGGAGCGTGGCGACCAAGGTGCTCGGTCAGTACGCCAGCGATGAGCAAAAGAATATATGGCTCGAGCAGCACGGCTATTTCGAGCCCCTCTGGTATCGCTACGGCGTTTGGGCTGGAAATTTTATGACCGGCGAGTTGGGCGTGTCGCACCGCTTCAAGGTTCCGGTCGGAGACATCATGTGGCCGCGGCTTTGGAACACGGCGGTGCTCGGGTTTTGGACCTTCGCATTGATCATTCCCGCATCTCTGATCCTCGGCGTGCTGGCTGGGATGCGGGAAGGCTCGAAGCTTGATCGGGCGATTTCGATCACGAGCGTCCTGACGACGTCGATCCCCGAATTCGCCAGCGCTGTGTTCCTCTCCGCGATCTTCGTTTTTGGACTGAAATGGCTGCCGGGCACATCGGGCATGATCAACGGGTTCGACCCGACGCAACTTATCCTGCCGGTCATGGTGCTGTTCCTGTACGACTTCGGCTATGTCGCGCGCATGACGCGGGCGTCCATGGCCGAGGTCATGACCACGCCCTATATCCGCACGGCGATCCTGAAAGGCCTGCCGTATCGTCAAGTCATCGTGAAACATGCCCTACGCAACGCGTTGATCGCGCCGTTCACCGTCATCATGCTGCAGCTCAATTGGTTGCTGTCTGGCGTCATCGTCGTCGAATTCTTTTTTGCCTATAAAGGATTCGGCGCGTTGCTTCTGGAGGCGTCGCTGAACCAGGATATCTTCGTTATCGAAGCCTGCGCGATGGTCGCAGTATTCGTTGCTGTCGCGACACAGACGATTGCCGATATCGGCTATACCTACCTCAACCCGCGCATCCGGTTTTCGTGAGGCGCCGATGACGGATATCGCGAAAACCCCATCGTCATCGACCGGCGCCGCCCTGCGCTCGATCGCGTTGCTGCGGGAAAGCTGGATCGGCATGCTCGGCGCCGGGCTAATCCTGTTCTGGGTTCTTGTCGCTCTGTTTGCGCCGTTGCTGGCGCCGCATGATCCGCTGGCAATCCTGCAGCCTTTCGCGAAGCCAGGCACGCTTCACGCCGCGTCGGGCACGACCTTGTGGCTCGGCGCGGACAATCTCGGCCGCGATATCCTGTCGCGGATCATCTGGGGATCGCGGACGGTGCTGATCTATGCGCCTTTGGCGACCGGCTGCGCCTATGTCGTGGGCATCATCATGGGGTTGGCCGCTGGGTATCACCGCGGCTGGTGGGATACGGTCCTAAGCCGGATCGGCGACATCATCCTGTCGTTTCCGGTGCTGGTCCTCTACATCATCGTGATCGCGACCTTCGGCGCATCGGGGTTCAACATCGTTATCGCGATCACCTTTGCCAGCGCGCCGGGCATCATGCGCATCGTGCGCGGTCTGGCGCTGGATCTGCGCAACCGGGACTATGTTGCAGCGTCGCAGACCCGCGGCGAGACGTCGTTCTACATCATGATGGTCGAGATCCTACCGAACGCGCGGGGACCATTGATCGTCGACGCCTGCGTGCGCTTGGGATACGTCATCATCACGATTGGCGTGTTGGGTTTCCTCGGCCTCGGCTTGCCGCCGCCGAACCCGGACTGGGGCGGGATGGTCAATGAAGCGCGCGGCATGGCGATGATTTTTCCGCATATGACGCTAATTCCCTGCGCCGCCATTTCTTCGCTTGTTCTTGGTTTCAACCTGCTGGCCGACGGCCTGCGCGAAGTTTCACTTCGGGACTAATACCAAGGAGCGTTGATAGTGACCCTTAGAGACAGATTATCCAGGTTTTTGGCAAGAAGCGCACGGTGCGGCGATGCGGTGCATCGGAAGCCGTGCGCGACGCTGTCCGAAAGCCTGGATAACCCGCCCTTCGGGTCGCGAGTGCGGTCCGTCGGAGGGCGTCGGAACGGCTTGACGATGCCCCGCATCGTCGGCGCCGCCCCTCCTACCCGACGGACCGCATTCGCGATCTCTAGGGGTCACTATCAACGCTCCTTGGTATAAGCATGGCTGATCGCAACGATACGCACGACACGCCGGTCCTCGAGATCGAAGATCTCTGCGTTTCCTATTTCACCCGCGCGGGTGAAATCCCAGCGGTAATCGATTTCTCACTATCGCTGATGCCTGGCGAAAGCGTTGGGCTGGTCGGTGAATCCGGTTGCGGTAAGTCGACGGTGGCCATGGCGATCATGCGCTATCTGGGCGGGAACGGCGGCATCGTTGACGGGACGGTGCGTTTCAAGGGCCAGGATATGGCCGCGCTCAGTGCGGCGGAGCTCCGCGCCCTTCGCGGGTCCCAGATCGCGATGGTGTACCAGGAACCAATGGCGGCGCTGAATCCGGCCCTTACGATTGGCACCCAGCTCGCGGAAGTACCGGTGACCCATGCCGACGCCTCGGCCGACGAAGCGTATGATCAGGCGGTCGAGATGCTTCGCGATGTGGAGTTGCCCGATCCCGAGCGGGTCATGGCCGCCTATCCACACCAGATTTCCGGAGGACAGCAACAGAGGGTCGTCATCGCCATGGCGTTGCTCGGCCGGCCGGCGCTGCTGTTGCTCGACGAACCGACGACCGCACTTGACGTGACGGTCGAGGCCGGCATTGTCACGCTGATCGCCGAATTGAGCCGGAAGTACGGTACGGCACTGCTCTACATTTCGCATAATTTGGGATTGATGCTGGAGGTATGCGACCGGATTGGCGTTATGTATTCGGGCGAGATGGTGGAGAGCGGTGACATCGATGCAATTTTCGAGCAGCCCCGGCACCCTTATACGCTCGGACTGCTCGGATGCGTTCCGCTGCCCCATGCCGATAAGAATGAGCGTCCGTTGACCGCAATTCCGGGCCAGCTCCCCTTGCCGCATGAGCGGCCGCAGGGGTGCAATTTCGGGCCGCGTTGCCCGTCGTTCGAGCAGGGCGTCTGCGGCATTCAATCGATTGCGATGGAGGCGGTGCCGTCCGATGGCGGCGCGCCTCATACCGTGCGGTGTGCACGATGGCAGGTGGTCGAGCCCGTCTGTGCCTTACCCGAGGGCGATTATCGTCCGCCAAGCGCTTTCGGCGAGACGGTTCTCGAAGTCGACGGTATGCAAAAATACTACACCGTCCGCGACACCTCTTTACGCGCGTTCGTAACGGGAAAAACGGTCCGATATGTCAAAGCGAACGAGGATTTGAGCTTCAAGGCGCGCGAAGGGGAAACCGTGGCAATCGTCGGCGAGTCGGGTTGCGGTAAATCGACGGTCGCGCGCGTCCTGATGGGATTGGAGACGGCGACGAGTGGGGCGGTTCGCTTTCAAGACTCAGATGTTGGAGGCCTGCTCGCGCACGACCGGTCGCCGGCGCAGTTGGGCGCGCTACAGATGATTTTTCAGAACCCGAACGAAACCTTGAATCCGTCGCTCACGATCGGTGCCCAGATCGGCCGGGTCATCCGAAAATTTGGCATCGAGCGGGATACATCCCGAGTCCGGTCACGGGTGCAAAAACTGCTTGAGATGGTAAAGCTGCCGAGTGAGTTCGCGTCACGCAAACCACGCCAACTGTCTGGTGGCCAGAAACAACGCGTCGCGATCGCGCGCGCCTTCGCGGGCAACCCTGCCGCGGTTATCGCCGATGAACCGATCTCCGCGCTGGATGTGTCCGTCGCTGCGGCGGTGACCGAGTTGATCATGGATATCCAGCGCGACCACAAGACAACCTTGCTGTTTATCAGCCACGATCTGAGCGCGGTGCGCTATCTCGCGGATCGGGTCGTCGTCATGTATCTGGGGCGCGTGATGGAGCAGGGGACAACGGACGAGGTATTCAGCCCACCTTATCACCCCTATACCGAGGCGCTGCTCTCCGCTGTGCCGATCGCTGACACCACGGTCGAAAAGCGCCGCATCGTGCTTGAAGGTGTATTGCCCAGTTCGCTAAATCCGCCAAAAGGATGCCCATTCTCCACACGCTGCCAGAGGCGGCTTGGCGCGATATGCGACAACGAACCGCCGCCGGTGCAATTTCACGCCGACAAGCACGCCATTGCCTGCCATATTCCCATGGACGAATTGCAAGACGTCGAGCCGGTTATCACTGTGAAAGTGCGCCTTGCGTCGTGAGGAGCGGTGCACTGCAGCCTCTAAGTAAGATGCCAACAGGTTCCTGACGATTGGATGTCCGTTCCGCCTTGCGATCTTCGAGGCAGTTGAAAGGCATCTTCTGTCTTATCGTGGCGGGCGCGATCCTGGCGTTTACCGACGGGATGTCGAAATTCCTGACGGGTAGTTTCCCGCCCGGTGAAATTCTGTTCTTCCGGTCGATCTTCGTTTTCATTCCGATATCGATCATGGTGTGGCGCAGCGGTGGTGTCCGCGCGGTGCGGATCGTGAATTGGAACGGACAGATCGCCCGCGGCCTTTTCGCCGTTGTTACATCGTTCATGTTCATGGTGGCGATCAAACATATGCCGCTGGCCGATATTACCGCGGTCATGTTCGCATCCCCCATAATTCTGACGGCGCTGGCACCGTATTTTTTGGGCGAACAGGTCGGCTGGCGGCGCTGGACAGCCGTGGCCGTCGGGTTCGGGGGCACGCTTATGATGATCCGACCCGGCGGCGATACACTGCTTTGGCCGTCGCTCTTGGCGCTGGGCGCGACATTTTTAATCTGTTTCCGGGATATCGCGACGCGCCGGCTTTCCAAAACGGACAATGCGAATTCGATCATGATTTGCACCACGGCCTGTGTGATGCTCGGTGGGCTTTCAAGCGCCCTGTTCGGGTGGCGCACGCCGGACCTGGAGGCGCTTGGTCTATTTATGCTGACCGGCATTTTACAGGGGACCGGGCAGTATTTTCTGGTTTCCGCATTTCTTTATGGCGAAGCCGTCGTTGTGGCGCCATTTCGTTATTTTACTCTGATTTGGGCCACGCTGTACGGATATCTGATGTTTGGTGATATTCCGGGATTGAATACGTTGCTCGGCGCCGCGATAGTTATCGGTAGCGGCCTGTTCATATTCTATCGCGAAGCGAAAATTCACCGTTAAGATGTTGTTTACCCTAATGTTTCTTAATGACGGCAACCTTACACTGTATTGTCATGACGTGAGCCGTGATTTCGGGGCGATCGGTTAGGATCGGTGCATGAAAAAGTTAATCGCTGTTTTGTTTCTCGTGTCTTCGGCGTTCCCCGCCGCGGCCGAAATCATGGGCAATCCCACGGTCATCGCCGGGGACATCTTGATGGTCAACGGGGTCCGGATGCATTTACATGGCATCGACGCCCCCGAATTGGATCAGGTCTGCGACGCCAAAGGTAAGACGTATCGTTGCGGGGCGATTGCCAAAACCGCACTGATGGACCTTGTGCTGGGCGCGTCGGTAACGTGCCGGCTGAAAGAAAGCAAAGACGCGCCTTTCGCTTATGCCTATTGCGAAGCGGGCGGTTTCGATTTGTCTTCGAATATGGTGCATACCGGTTGGGCGCTGGCGGACCGTGCGGTGACCAAAAAATATGTTGCCGTTGAAAAGCGCGCGCAGAAAGCGAAGCGCGGATTGTGGCGGGGCAAATTCGCAAAGCCCTGGGAGTGGCGCGACCGCTGAGCGCAGGAAATTCTGCGCGATCTCGACACCGTGCCGCCTCGCGTGCGAGAAAAGGGCGCTAGACCTAAACATATTATTGGAAAAGGGCTTGCGGAATGGATGACGCAGCGCCGCAAAGCGGTATAGACGATGAAGCGGCTCTACGCGAATTGTATAAAACGCCGGGGGACGTCGCTAAAAGAAAAGTACTCTCGAGTCTCGACAAGCATTGTCGGCACTTCATCTCACTGTCGCCGTTCTTGTGTATCTCGACGGCCGGAGCAGATGGCGCGGCGGACGTGTCACCCCGCGGCGACGCGCCGGGTTTCGTCACCGCACCGGACGACCGCACCGTTGTCATCCCCGACCGTCCCGGCAACAACCGGCTCGATACGATGGGGAATATCGTCGAGAACCCGAATGTCGGGCTGATCTTCTTCATTCCGGGTTTCAACGATATTCTGCGGATCAACGGCCGGGCCCGGATCGTCGATGACGAGGCAGTTCTCGGCGGCTTTGCGGTTGATGGCAAGATACCCAAGACGGCAATCGTCGTTTCGGTCGACGAAGCGTTTCTGCATTGTCCGAAGGCGTTGCTGCGGTCGAAGCTTTGGTCGGACGAGGTAAAAGTGCCGCGCACCGCGATGCCGACGGCAGGCCAGATTTACAAAGATCAGATCGCTCTTGCCGAAAGTGCGGAAGAGTTGGAAGAGGGGTTTATCGCCGGCCGCCGCAAAGGTTTATACTGATAAGCGCATGCAATTGAATCAGGGGACGACGAAACAGTGAGTATGACGGCGGCACAGGACACGGAACTCATGGACGCGCAAGCGGCCGCGCGCCAAAAACTCGCCGCAGCATACCGTATCGTCGATCACCTTGGCTGGACGGAAACGATCTATGGGCACCTCACCTTGCGAGTGCCGGGAACGAACCATTTCCTGATCAATCCCTGGGGGCTGCGCTACGACGAGGTCACGGCTTCCAACCTCGTCGAGATCGATATCGACGGCAACATCGTCGGACCCAGCAACTATCCCGTCAACGAAGCCGGTTTCGTTATTCATAGTGCCGTACATGCGGGCCGGGACGATTTGCACTGCGTCTTCCACATTCATACAACAGCGGGCATGGCCGTCGCGGCGCAACAGGATGGGCTGCTGCCGATCAGCATTATGGCGACGGGATATCATGGCCGTGTCGCCTATCACGATTACGAAGGGCCGAGTCTCAATCTCGATGAGCGCGAACGTCTCGTCGCTTCGTTGGGCGAAAAACAGGTTCTGATTCTGCGTAATCATGGTCTTCTGACGGCGGGGGCGACGGTCGAAGAAGCGTTTATTCTGATGTTCCGTTTGCAGCGTGCCTGTGAAATTCAAATCGCGGCGCAGGCGGGCGGGAGCGCGCTGACGATTCCCTCGACAGCCGTGTGCGAAGAGTCGGCGCGGCTGACCGACGATTTTCTCAACGGCAATGACGGCGCGCCTGCCGGCACGTTGGAATTCGCCTCTTATGTCCGGCTCATCGACCAGCTAGACCCGTCCTACAAACACTAATTTTCTTATTACAACGATAATCTTACGGGAGTTCACGAATGGAATCGCCGGAATGGCACCTTAGAATGCAGGAATACACCGCCGAAGCGGGCGGTCTGTCGCCGGCGGCGGACCGTTTCTATTTCCTTCGCCATGGCGAAACCGAACACAACAAGCAACGTATCATCCAGACACAGCGTGGCGTGACACTCAACGATACGGGTCGATCTCAGGCTCGTAAGGCAGCGGACATTCTCGCGCCGCTGACATTCATTGAAATTCACGCCAGCGATTTGGAACGGACCTGGGAAACAGCAGAAATCGTCAACGAGAAATGCGCCAAGCCGCTGCACAAGCAATCCAATCTGTGGGAGCGCGATTGGGGCGATTGGGCCGGCCAATCGAATGTCGATTTGGACTGGGGCGGTGATCCGGAAAACGGCGAAACCCTGCAGCAATTCACCCTGCGCACCCTGGACGGTTTCCGCGAGGTGCTGAGCCTCAGCAAGGAGATTCTGATCGTCGCCCATGGCGGTAACTACGCGGTCCTGCTCGCGGCCTTCGGTTTACAATTGAGCGGCCCGCGGGTTGTCAAGAATGCCGAACCGATCTGCCTGACGCGGGACGAAGCCGGACCGAAAGGCTGGGCCGCGACGCCGATTTAGCGCGCAAACCGCCAGACCCGCGCATTGCGCAGATCGCTGTCCTCCATGATACCGGTGGTTTCCGCATGGAAGGCGGCAACGGTTTCAAGCCCAAGGCCGCGCAGGATAAACCGGCCTGGATCGCCGATCAGTACATCGCAGCCACGCGTGGATTCATTGCGCAACCAGGGGATTAGGCGGTCGGCGAGGTGCTTGTCGTAGCAGACATCGCCAACCAGCAAAACGTCCCAATTGCCGGCCGCGCCGATCAAATCGGCGGTTTCGATCTCAAAATCGACATCGTTGAGCGAGCGGTTCAACGCCATCGCTTCCACCGCGACAGGGTCGATATCCGCCGCCGTTACCGCAGCGGCGCCTGCCAACGCTGCCGCGATGGCGACGAGGCCGCTGCCCGCGCCGAAATCCAGCACACGGCGGCCTGCAAGAGTTTCCGGTCGGTCCAGCACGTACCGAGCGAGCGCCTGACCGCCTGACCAGGCGAACGCCCAATAAGGCGCACCGATCCCCATCGCCGCCAACTCGTCCTCGCCGGCGCTGTAGAGCGGTCGCGCCTCGGCCGCAAGGTGCAACTGAATTTCTGGAACGAGACGCGGCGCGACGACCGCTGTGTTGCGGGAAATGAAGGTCCGTGCGGGGAGCCCGTCGATGGATATACCGGGTGTCCGCTCCAATACGGCGTTGTCGTCTGACATTCTTGGTCCTTGGCGTTGTCGCTGGTTGTTATATCATGGGATCAGTGTCCACCTATGGAGGAGACGGTTATGGCAGAAACACAGCAAGGTGCTGCCTTCGTGGTGCAGCCGGGCGAGGGACAGAGCTTCTGGCAGCCGGTGCCGGCGAACGGCTATGCGGAAGTGCTGGTATCCAGGCGCAACGATCCGTCGATTGGCGATTTCTCCGCTGGTATTCAGGTGATCGCGCCTGGCAGCCATATCCGCGAGCATCAGCATGGCACGGAGCAGGAAGTGCTGTTCTTCTTCGAGGGGACCGGAAAGGTCCTCGTCAATGGGATAGAGCATCCGGTACAGCCAGGCACGATGGTCTATGCAGGGCAGCAGAACGCACACAAGATCATCAACGATACCGAGGACGATCTGAAGATGATGTGGATGCTCCTGCCCGGCGGGCTGGAGGATTTCTTCGAAGCCATCGGGCGGCCGCGCGCGACGGGGGAGGCGACGCCGGCACCGTTCCCGCGGCCTGACAACGTGGCGGAGGTCGAAGCGCAGACGGTGTTCGCAGCGCTCGACAAGGAAAGCTGATGGCGCTGCTGACGCTCCGCGACGGCGATCATCTGTATTACGAGGAGCACGGCGCGGGGCCGCCGCTCGTGCTGGTGTCGGGCCTGGGCGGTGTCGGCGCCTTTTGGTCCGACCATGTGCCGGCTCTCGCCGAGCGGTTCCGCGTTGTCCTGCACGATCATCGTGGAACGGGGCAGAGCAGCGCCCCGAGGCGGGAGTATTCCGTCGATCAGATGGCGGACGATTTGCTGCAGCTCATGGGTCATCTGGATATCGCGCGGGCTGATCTGATTGGCCATTCGACCGGCGGCGCTATGGGACAAACCCTGGCGCTGGATCAACCGGACCGCATCGGCAGGCTCGTCCTGAGCGCGACCTGGACGGCGCCGGACGATTATTTCAAACGGCTGTTCAAGGTGCGTGGCAATATCCTGAGCGCGGGCGGTGTCGACGCCTATGTGCGCTCGCACCCGCTATTCATGTTTCCGTCGTCCTATGTGCGGGATCGTTTTTCGGCGATCCTGGCGGGCGAGAAATCGGCCATCGAGTCATTTCCGAAACCCGAGATCATGCTGAGCCGCATCCGCGGCATCCTGAAGTTCGACCGTAAGGATGAGTTGGGGAATATCTCGGCGCCAACCCTGGTGATGGGCGCGCGGGACGACATCACGACACCCGCCTATTTCTCCGAAGAACTCGGACGCTTGATCCCAAACGCCGAAACCGTAATCCTGGAGACCGGCGGACATTTCTTCCCCATCGCCGAAGCCGAAACTTTTCGCAAACACGTGCTCGCGTTTCTCGACCGGGCCTGACGGAGTATTCCCATGACCGATACCGCTTTCATGACGGTAAAAGCACTGTCCACCGCGATTGCCTCCGGCGAGATTTCGCCGGTCGATGTGATGGAGCGCTATCTGGCGCGGATCGCGCAGCATGACGAGAAACTGCATGCCTTCGTCACCGTCTATGCCGACGAGGCGCGGCTGGCCGCGGAAGCGGCGGATAAGGCGATCCGCTCGGGACATGCGGTCGGGCCGCTGCACGGGGTGCCGATCGCGCTGAAGGACATTATCGATTTGGAGGGGCGGGTGACGACCGGCGGCTCGCTGCCCTGGAAGGACCGCGTCTCGCCGACCACGGCGACCCTGGCGTCGCGATTGATCGCAGCGGGCATGATCGTGATCGGCAAGACGCATACGGTCGAATTCGCCATGGGCGGTTGGGGGACAAACCAGCATATGGGCACGCCCTGGAACCCCTGGGACGCCGAAACGCATCGCACGCCGGGCGGATCCAGCGCCGGTTCCGGCGTTTCGGTCGCAGCAGGTCTGGTGCCCTGCGCCATTGGCACCGACACCGGTGGCTCCGTGCGTCTGCCCGCGGCCTGGTGCGGCTTGGTCGGTTTGAAGACGACGATTGGGCGGGTCAGCACGCATGGTGTCCTGCCGCTGGCGAGCACGCTGGATACGCCGGGCCCGATGACCCGGACCGTCGAGGACGCGGCGCTGATCTACAACGCGATGCAGGGACCCGATCCGCTGGATGCGCATACCAAAGGCGTGCCGTTCGAAGATCCCACGCCGGAAATGCGGCGCGGCATCGCCGGCCTGCGCTTCGGTAAGATGGGCGCGAGGGAACGTGACGGCGTTGATGCCGAAGTGCTCGCCGCCTATGACGCCTCGCTCGAAACGCTGGCGGGGCTGGGCGCGGAGATCGTCGATGTCGAGCTGCCGGGCCGCTTCACGGGCCTCGGCGCGATCACCGGCAAGATCATCGGCGCCGAGGGCTACCTGTTCGTCGGCGACCGCGTCGACGATATGGACCTCAAGATCGATGAAGACGTACGCCCCCGCATCTGGATCGGCCGCGACATGACGGCCCGCGAATACCTCGAAACCCTGCGCGACCGCGAAGCGATCAAGCGGTCTTATGACGAAGCGCTCGCCGGCGGTCGCGCTGGACGATGTCGACCAGAACGAAACCCCGGCCACCTTCACCCGCGTCGTCAATCTGCTCGACCGCTGTGCGCTATCGATCCCGAATGGCTTCACGTCGGGCGGATTGCCGACATCGCTGCAGATCATGTGCGGTGCCTATGATGAGACGATGGCCCTGCGCATCGGCTGGGCCTACGAGCACGCGACCGACTTTACGGGACGGATGCCGCTGGGGTTTGTTTGAGGGTGTGGGAATTCACGCTTCAAGACTTGACCTTGCACTTGGAGCTTTGATGCGGCGCACCAATTAGCGCGTCGAATTCTTGGTCTGAGAACTAAAAATGAAACCTTTGGAGAACTATATTTAAGATGGTTTGAAAGTTACTCTAAATCGCTTTCCATAATGACGATTATCACGCTAAGAATTTGATTTTATGTTAGTTTAGACAATGCCATCATGCCACAAGATGTTGGGGATGAGCGGACTGCATCAATGGTACGACACTGGAGACTCAGAAATTCAATCAAATTTGACGGAGCAAAAACGGAAGCGACCAGTACCCTATATCCTACCCGACTCACCACAACATAAAACCGCATTGCGCCATAGCAACTCGTGATGGTAGAATTCCGCTAATGGGGTGAAGGCAGAGGGGAATAATCGTAATGGTAAAATTACTTCAAATCATTTCAGCTAGTTTACTTTCAATATTTATTCTGAGTTTTGGAGCAAACGCCGCGGAACGCACCTGCATAAAATTTGATGTGGGTTCTTTGAAAGGGATCAAAGTATGCAATGACGATGGCGTCTACGCGACTGTCGGGGGGAAAAAGCTCTTCCAGGCCAGGCATCACTCTGGGAGTGGGGGCTTCTATAGAGCTGTCTTGGCCAAGACAGGTATTAGAGATAAAAATTTGCGAATTAATTCACAGTTTACGAAGCTACGCCTCGAAGTGAACTCTGGCGGAGCTTACAAAAACTGGTTGATTCTTGAGATCTGTGGATGGGATCCAACGTTTATTAAGTGGGGACAGTGGGGTAAAAACCGTTGTTCACAATGGCATAAACTTGGGAAGATGCAATACATTAAGCCTCGGTAACACTAAACTAACCGAAGTATGGTCACTAAAAAAATATAACTGGAAATTTATTTTCCATACTCACCGGTATCACTCATCCGCTTGTTCAGATTGGAGATTTTCCTGATACTGTTTTTCTAATATTTCCCGGACTCCCGGTGACATAGTCCCCAATCTTTCGTTTATCTCATTTCCGAGAGCACGCCCGAATTCTGTGCATTCGTATTTCAGAAGATCGGCAGCTGGTTCATCTCCACTCTGAGTAAGAAGTTCTGGGGTGATATTAAGGTATTTCGTCCGTAGCGCGCCCATCTCAAGCAACCGAGATATTGCGGTGGCTCGAGCTGCATTGCCGACAGCGGCACCTATCGTTCCCATCTGAGGATGGAACACGCCCTCCTGGCTCCCTGACTCGAACAGCAAATAGAAACTTGGGATATCCAGCATCTCAGCAGCCTTTTGGACTGTAAGATGTTTTCGAAGATCTAGTTCCTTGTAAGCGCCAAAGAGCGCATCTGCAACTCCGTTCAGGGCCTCGTCAACGGCATCATCAGGTGAATAGGAATTGACACGAATTGTGGACGTATCAAACAATAAAGGGTCATCGTCGGAGCGGAACAGGATAACCTCTTCGGGAAGCCGTACCGCCTGTGCCAAGCCAACCTCATACATAACATTACCATTGCGAATGGGCTTTCCATCCAAGTGTCCGATTGTTGTAATGTCGGCAAATACTAGGCGGCTATTCGCAACGCCAGAGAGTATCTCTGTGAGGATGGAATCACTAATATTTCTGGTGTCCACCCTGACGGGTTCGAGAGGCTTGTCATTAACACTCAATCGCCCAACTGCCGGTGCTATCACGTTGCGCCATCTAGCATCGAAACGGGGATCAAAACTCATCGCGATAAAGACAGTGTGATCCCGTGGAAAGGGCGGAAACAGTGAGAAAACGTGCGCAGGATACATTTCACCCTCTTTCTATTTCCATACAGCAAATTATCACACAGGCTCGTAGCGCTGCACATTGATATCAGCGGCCTGCGCGCGCATGGCGGTGCTGTCATACCAGGCCTGCATCCGTAGCATCGTATCCATGTCGAGAGCGAAAGCCTTCTCGATCCTGAGCGCCATTTCCGGCGACAGCGCAGCCTTTTCGTTCACGAGGTCCGATAGCGTGGCGCGTCTGACGCCGAGAATCTCAGCGGCCTTGGTGATGCTGAGATCGAGCGGTTTAAGTACTTCCTCGCGGATGAACTCGCCGGGGTGCGACGGCTTCATGCCGACTCTGAAGGCTTCCTTTTCTATCAAGGATACGCCTCCTTAAACCGCCGCAGCGTTGCGATATGTTCGTCGTTCGACGCTAGCCCCGACGCCATCGTACGCACTGTCAAATGCGTCGCCCCCAATTCCTTCCATTGATCCGCTTCCGCCGCCCAGGCCTGCGAGCCCTTGTCCTCGGTCAGGACGGTGGCGTCGATGCCGAGTTTGCTGGGGTCGCGGCCGGCCTCGATGGCGGCGCTGCGGAAGAATTCGAAGTGTTGTTCCGATTCCAGGCCCGGCGGCACGCGCGGGTTGGTGAACCAGCCGTCGGCGATGCGGCCGGCGCGCTTGATGGCGGGTTCGACGAAGGCGCCGATCCACACGGGGATCGGGCGCTGCACCGGCAGCGGGTTGATGCCCGCATCGTCGATCTTGTGATATTTGCCCTCGAAGGTCACCAACTCGTTGGTCCAGAGCGCGCGCATCACCTCGATCTGCTCCACCATCCGGTTGGCGCGGTTGCGGAAGTTCTGGTCCAGCACGTCGAATTCCATCTCGTTCCAGCCGATGCCGACGCCGAGCCGCAGCCGTCCGCCGCTCAGCATATCGAGTTCCGCCGCCTGTTTGGCGACCAGCGCGGTCGGGCGCTGCGGCAGGATCAGGATCGCCGTCGCCAGCTCGATCGTTTTCGTGATTGCGGCGACATAGGAATAGAAGACGATGGGCTCGTGGAACGGGTTGTCGCGGGT
This sequence comes from Alphaproteobacteria bacterium, assembly GCA_012103325.1. Classification (GTDB taxonomy): domain Bacteria; phylum Pseudomonadota; class Alphaproteobacteria; order UBA8366. Next base: position 417,883 of record WLWY01000003.1, on the reverse strand, counting down.
ATAGAAGGCGCGCCAATCGTCCGCGACGGCGGTGCCCGACTGCATGACGTGGTCGATCAGGGTGAGGTGCGCGTACCCCATATCCTCGACCGCCTGCATGAAGTCGCGGATGGCGATGGGATCGTTGCCGATTTCCGTGGATGGAATGGAAATGCCAACCTGCATGACTTGCCTCCTGCTGCGTGCTCGCGTCACTATCGCGGTTGAGGACAAACTAGCGTTTATCGGACGGAAGGGGAAAGAGGGCCATGGGCGGATTGCTTGAGGGAGATATCGCCGTCGTCACCGGTGCGGGATCGGGGATCGGGCGGGCCATTGCGGTCGGCTATGCGGGCGAGGGCGCGCGCGTTGTCGCTGCCGACATCAACGAAGTGGGCGCGGCGGAAACGGCGTCGATGATCTCGGACGCTGGCGGCGAGACGATCAGCGCCGCGCTCGATGTCGCCGACCGGGCCTCGTGTGCCGCGCTGGCCGAACAGGTCGCGCGCGACTTTGGGGCCGTATCTGTGCTGGTCAACAATGCGGGCATTGTGCGGCGCGCACCTATTTCTGCGCAGGGTGCTGACCAAGACTGGGACGACATCATGACTGTCAATGCGACGGGTCCCTATAACGTTACCAAGGCGTTCCTCAATCCGCTGACGCAAACCAAGGGAAGGATCGTCAATATCGGTTCGATCCAATCCCATGTGCATACGGGCAACGCGGCGGCCTACACCGTGGCGAAGCACGGCGTCTTAGGTTTCACGCGGGCGCTGGCGGCGGAGCTGGGCCCGGACGGCATTCGTGTGAACGCCATCGGTCCCGGTCTGATCCGCACGCCGCTGAACGCGGAAAACCGGGCCAACACCGATATGGAAGCGAAGTTCCTGCGCCAAACGCCGCTCGGCCGCGCGGGCGAGGCGGAAGACATTGCCGGGCCTGCGATTTTTCTGGCGTCTGCGATGTCGGCTTATGTGACGGGCACGTTGATCCCCGTCGATGGCGGTTACCTGACGCTTTAAAGCTGGCCGGAGGCCGTTGCTTCCGAAAATCTTTGTCGATAGCCGGGGGCATCGTAGCGTGTAAGAAGGAATTCCGGTGCATAATCCGGCAATTCGGCACCTGTGATATGTACCGCGAGCAAGTCGCCCGCCGCCATGGAGGTCATAATGCCGAAGCCGGAAAAGGCGCCACAGATATAAGCGCCTTCCAGGGGAAGGGGGCCGATCAATGGCCGGTTTTCAACCGTCTTGGCGTAGTAACCGCCATCGACATAGGGCTTGGGCATTTGGTCGAAATAATCCGCAAGGCGGGGAATGACCGCCGACATGCCGCGCAGGACGATCTCGGGATAGTTTGGGTCGTAGGGAACCGGAAAAATAGGTTCCGGCGATCCGTCTTCGTAGGTCCAGTACAGCAACACCGTATCGCCTGCACCGTCGGGCCGGCCATGCACGCCGGCGGCGTAGGGTTCCAGCAGGTGCTGTGTATCCGGCGAGGCGGCAAGCGCCTCGCGTTCTTCGGCACGCCACGGCAGGCGCACAGAGTCGTTCCAGATGACGAGCGGTGCGTTCCGAGGCATGGCAGCGCGGGTGTCGTTGAAGGAAATTTTTACGTGCCCTTCAAGGGTTACTGGTAGCTCGAGGCCGCAAAGCTTGGCCACGGCAGGGCCGAAGGGACCGGCGGCGTTGATGAATTTCGGTGTCGATATGTTCGTAGTGCCACTTGCCGTTTCGACCGTAACGCCGTTGATGCGTCCACCGGAGGTATCGACGCCCGTTACTGCGCCGCGCACAAGCGTGACTCCAGCCTCCCGCGCCTGGGTCAGCATGGTCATGCCGAGCTGCTGCGCGCTCAGCCACCCGCAACGCCGCGCGTGGGCGACAGTCGTCGTGTGGTCGGGCAAATAGGGGAAGTGTTGCTGGATCAGGCTTTGGTCCTGAAAGAGATCGATCCCTTCCGGCAGGTCTTCGAAACCCTGCGGTGGGGCAGGGATGTAGTCCGGATCGTCGGCCCCGCCCTGATACGCGCGCAACGGGCCCGCGCCGAGGGATGACGTTTCCGCTGCCGCTGCGGCGAGCGCGTCGCCATTCTCCGCCGTCGCGAACAGATAGCCGCGCCGGTTCATCAGAAACGCGTTGTCGGTTTCGTGCGCCAGGCGCTCCAGCAAATCGATGCTGCGATTGGTCAGCGCGACCATGGCGTCGCCGGGACCAGGCCACCAGTTCCGGTAACATTCCGTCGACTTGTCGCTGGTCAGCGTGAGCGGCGGCCGCTCGTCGACCAGGACGACACCGCGAACGCCACAGCGCACGGCGAGATGAAAGGCGGCGGAGACACCCGCGATTCCCGCGCCGCAAATGACGATTTCGGCTTTTTCATCGGTCATGGCCGATATGTATGGATCAATCGCCGCGACATCGCAAAAATTTCAGGCGCTTCCGTGTTTCGCTTGGGCGGGGTGGGGCGTTATAGTCGGGCAAAATGCTGCGGTGCATCCGTGAGCGAAACACATTGGGAGCGATAAGCCATGAAAATGAGAGCCGCGGTACTGCGCCAATTCGATGCGCAACAGCCTTTCGCCAACAGCAAGCCGATCAGCATCGAGGAAGTGACGCTCGATCCGCCGGGGCCGAACGAGGTGCTGGTGAAGATTGGTGGCGCCGGGCTGTGCCATTCCGATCTTTCGGTGATGAATGGCGCGCGGCCGCGTCCGGAGCCGCTGGTGCTGGGGCATGAGGGCGCGGGGCAGATTGTCGAGGTCGGGTCCTCCATTACCGATCTTGAAGCCGGCGATCATATCGTTTTCCAGTTCAGCCCGAGTTGCGGGCGTTGCCGCCGCTGCATGGAAGGCCGTCCGCAGGTCTGCGAGGTCGGCGCCAAGGCGAAGGCGGCGGGCGACCTGATGGGCGGCGGACGCCGTATCCGGGATGCCGACGGCAACTCGATTGCGCATCACACGGGCGTTTCCTGCTTTGCCGAGTATGCCGTTTCGGACCGGGGATCGGTGGTGAAGATCGATAAGGATTTGCCGCTGACCGAAGCGGCGCTGTTTGGCTGCGCGGTCATGACGGGCGTCGGTGCGGTCATTAATACGGCGCGGATTCTGCCGGGCGATTCCGTGGCGGTGATCGGCCTCGGCGGCGTTGGGCTGAACGGCGTGCTTGGCGCGAAGCTGGGCGGGGCGGAGACGATCATCGCCATCGATCTCGCCGACGATAAGCTCGGCCTCGCGCGGCAGCTCGGGGCGACGCATACCGTCAACGCATCCGATGCGGACCACGTTGCACAAGTGCGCGATCTGACGAATGGCGGTGTCGATTTCGCCATCGATCTCGCGGGCGCCATTCCGGCGATGAAAACCGCCTATGCAGTGACCCGCTACGGCGGGACGGTCGTGACGGCGGGTCTGTCGCCCTCGACGGCGGAGTTCTCTTTCGTGCAAAGCAATCTCGTCGCCGAGGAAAAGGCGATCAAGGGCAGCTACATGGGCAGTTGCGTGCCGGTGCGCGATATCCCGCGCTTCATCAGTCTCTATCGCCAGGGCCGGTTGCCGGTCGACAAGCTGATCAGCAGTCAGGTCGGGCTTGACGAAATCAACGCAGGTTTCGACCGCCTGCAGCAGGGCGAGACCATCCGGCAGATTTTAGTGCCGCACGGATAGGTTCCTAGGCCCATGAAAACGATGCAGGAGGCGACGGGCAACCTTACCCGGATGCGGGACTTCATCGAGGCGAGCGACTTCGACGCGGTCGTGGCCGTCTCACCCGTGAACGTTCTGTATATCGGTGACGTTTTCATCTCCACGCAGATCGATATCCGCGACCGGCTGGCCCTGATCGTCTGGGCCAAGGGCAGGGCGCCCGCCTATATCCTGTGTCAGGTCGAGGAAGGGTACGTTCGGCAGGAAGGCTGGATCGACGATATCCGCACCTACAAGGAGTTCGTCACCTCGCCGGTCGACGTGCTGGCGGATGTGCTGGATGAGTTCGGGCTGGCGAAAGGCCGTGTCGGTATCGAGGCGGAGTATCTCGGCGTGCAATACCATCAGGCGCTGATGGGCCGTCTGCCGGGGCTGCGTTTGGAACCGTGCGACGAATTGTTCGCGCACGCTCGCATGATCAAATCGCCGCGCGAGAGGGAAATCATGACGGCGGCGTTCCGGGGCACCGAAAAGGCGCTGATGGAAACCTATGCCGCGACAAAGGTCGGCGATACGGAACGGGACATGGCGTTCCGCCTGTGCGACGGCATTCTGCGTTCGGGCGCGGAGTCGGTCGCCTTCTGCCACATAAACGCGGGACCGAATACGGGCTTCCCGCATATGGACCCTTCGGGCAATACGGTCAAAAAAGGCGATATCCTGAAGGCGGATACGGGCGGGTTCTACAGCCGCTACTACTCCAATGTGGGCCGCACGGCGAAGATGGGCGAGCCGACCGACGAGGATCTGTCCTGGTGGATTCGGTTGCGTGACATCCATCACGAGATCATCGATATGGTCCGGCCCGGCAATACCGGTGCGCAGCTCTTCGATGCCGCAACGCGGCTGCACGAAAAACACAAGATCCCGTTTCCCTATGCCCATAACGGGCACGGGATCGGTCTGCAAATTCACGAACATCCGCTGATCAGCCCGCACGATCATATTCCATACGAAGCGGGCATGATGACCACGGTTGAGACCCGCGTCCGCTGGGTCGGCAAGGTCGGATACCATATGGAAGATCTCATCGAGGTGACGGACGGTGCGCCGGTTGTGCGCTCCGACTACTTCGACAATGAAGAACTACTCGTCGTCTGAAAGGAAGCACATGCCTCGTCAAATGCCCGCCCTCAGTCTCTCCGCCGTCCCGGGGCGCCGTAACGCTACACTGGAACTCGCCGGCGAAATCGAGAAGCGGGGCTTCACGGGGATCTACTGCCCCAGCATGTCCGACGGCATGGCGCTCTGCGAGGCGTTGGCCTTCGCGACGAAGGAAATTCCGTTCGGGACCTCGATTGCGCCAATTTATACGCGCCCGGTGCTCGATCACGCGCAGACGACGGCGTTCATTCATGAAGTGTCCGGTGGGCGCTTTAGCTTCGGCATCGGCATCAGTCACGGACCGTCGATGGCACGCATGGGCCGCAGCCTCGGCAAGCCGCTGACCGATACGCGGAACTTCGTCGAAGAATACAACGCGGTGGAACGAGTCGGCGAGAAACCGCCGATTGTCCTTGCGACCCTGCGCAGGAAGATGATCGGTCTGGCCGGCGAGATTGGCGACGGCATGGTGTTCGCCAACGCCGCGCGCTCGCATATGGCTGAGTCTTTGTCCGCGCTGCCCGCCGCGAAACGCACCGACAAAAACTTCTACATCGGAAATATGATTCCGACCTGCTTCTCCGAGGATATCGAAGCGGCAAAGGCCGTCAATCGGCGGACGCTCACTGGTTACGCCATGCTGCCGAACTATCAGAACTATTGGCGCGAGGCCGGGTATGTAGAGGAGATGGATGCGGTTCAGGCGGCGGTCGATGCAGGCGACGTAAAGAGCATCCCATCGCTGCTCAGCGACAAATGGCTCGCGGATACGACCTTGTTCGGGTCGGTATCGCAAGTCATGGAAGGTTTGGAGGCGTGGTACGATTCAGGCGTACATACCCCGATCCTGGTGCCGTCCTCCGCCGCCGGCAATCAGATGAAGGCGTTCGAAGAGATGTTCGCCGCCTTCGCCTGATCCTTACTTCCGGGACTCGTACATATCGATCATTTTCACGGCATCGGTCGCCAGCATGCGGCCGATTGGGCCGGAACTGTAGGTCGACAGCACGACCTTGCCGTCCGCGCCGAGGATAAACTCCGACGGCTGAATGATGCTGCGGCGGTCTTCCCACCAGGACCCCAGCTTATCTGCGTCGGCCCGTGTCACGCCGTGCGCTACCGGGTAGGAAAGATTGCTGGCAATCTCGCTGGCGTTGTCGATGTCATCGACGCTTGCCGCGTAGATTTTTGCGCCCAAAGACGCCAATAGCTCGGATTCTCTTTCGAAGTCGGCCAACTGCCGACGACAGTAAGGTCACCAATGACCCCGATAGAACAGGATGATGCTATAGGTCGACTTCAGGTCGCCGGGAAGCTGCAGGGTCGCTCCGCCGACGAGGTTCAACGTCAGGTTCGGGAAGGAGTCGCCCGTGTCGAGTTTGTCTGCCATGCTCATATCCACCACACTTCGAAAGGCGTTCCGATTGAACCAGATTGGGCTGTGTCGCGCAATCCGCGCGCTTCCGTATTTTTTCTAGCGGGCTTAACCTGTCGCAGAAGGCATTTGTATACACGACGGAGAAAACGAGATGGCAAGCGGCAGCGAATTGGTGGTTTCCGCGATACAGATTACGGCGGTCGACGGTGAGATCGCGGCAACGCAGGAGAAAGTCGCACGCTTGTTGGACATCGCCGGGGAGCGCGGATCGGATCTCGTCGTTTTGCCCGAGGTCTGGACGGGCCTTTCCTATAGCGGCAGTGACCTTTATCGCGAGACGGCGGAGACGATTCCGGGACCCAGTACCGATTTGTTGGCCGAAAAGGCCAAGGCGTACGGCATGTATGTCGTCGGGTCGATCTATGAGCGGGGGAACGACGCTTATTACAATGCGGCACCTTTGATCGATCCCGGCGGATCGATTGTCGGCAAGTACATCAAGACGCACCTGTTCGACGCGCCGGACCGGACCGATATCCGCAGTGGGATTCGTGAGTCCGACAAAGTAAAAGCCGGCGACGAACTGCCGGTATTCGAAACCGGGATCGGTCATATCGGCGTGTCCGTCTGTTCGGATCTCAGATTTCCGGAGGTTTATCGCGTTTTGAGTTTGAAGGGCGCGCAGATTATTGTCTGTGCATCCGCGTTTCTGAGCCCGCGGTTCGACCATTGGGAGTTCTTTCTTCGTGCCCGCGCGGCGGAGAACCAGGCTTTTATCGTGGCCTCGGGCCAATACGGCGTCGAGCCCAAATCCGGCATCGGGTTCGTCGGCCGCAGCATGATTGTAGACCCATGGGGTGTCGTCATCGCGACCGCGCCGGATACCGAATGCTGCATCACGGCAACGATCGATCTCGATTTCATCGACGAGATCCGCGGCCGCTATCCGCTCATGGATCAGCGCCGGCCCTCGCTCTATGGCATTATCGGCGAGGATCGAAATCCCGAGTAAAGTTCGATACGGCTTGGCGCATGAAAGGACACTCGATGTTGTTTGCCTGTGAAAACATAGACCGGTTGCAGTGCATGGAGCTCCAGGGCCGGGCGCTGCCGCGCGGCCTCAAGGGGCCGCTTTACGAACTGGCGCGGGCGGCACATGACGAACCGCTCGTGCTTGCGGCCGCTAAACTGCTGAACGAGGGGCCGCGGCATATCGGCATCGTGACCGGCGCCGCCGTACCGGGGCACATGCCGGTTGGCGAGAATGACGGCCCGCTGGGGGCGGTGATATTGGCCAACGCTCTGACGCGGATCGGTCAACGGGTATCGATCTATACGGATAATGCCGCGATGCCGCCGCTTCAGGCACTGATCGAGCGACAGAAGATTGACGTTCCGATTGTCGAGCTGCAACGAAACGATAAGGATCAGCTACAGGCGATTGCGGAGGAACTCGACGTTGCTGTGGCGATCGAGCGGCTCGGCGGAAACCCCAACGGTATCGTCTATGGCGCCACGGGTGTTTCGCGTTCCGATTTCCGATGCAACGTCGATCATTTGTTCAACACCGCCATGGCACTGGGGAAGCCGACGCTCTCGATTGCCGACGGCGGCAATGAGATCGGATTCGGCAAGATCTACGACGCGCTCTGCGAACGTATTCCCGAATACAAGCTGGCGGATGTCACGCCCTGCGGCGGCGGCGTGTATAGCGTCGTACCAACGGACGTTCTCGTGGTCGCGACCTCTTCCAACATCGGCGCTTACGGTGTGGTGGCGGCGCTGGCGCTGCTTCGGGAAGACCTGTCGATCTGTCATACGCCGGAGGAGGAGATGGCGCTGGAGTATATCGGTGTCGGGCTCGGCCTGACGGATGGTGGATCCGGACGACAGATTGCTGCCGTCGACGGCGTTCCGGTGGAAGACAATGTCGCTATCGTCCAGTTGATGCGGAGCACTGTTCAGCGGGCGCTGGAAAAGACGTCGGATCGTGGATTCTGATCCGAGCTAGTGTGCTGATCGTGAAATTCAAAAGATTGAGTTTCGCGTGAATCAGCACACTAACTATTTGAATTTAGTGTGATTCAGATCCTAAAATTAGCCGCATTCAATGCGGCGAACTTCAGAATCATCACACTAGAGCAAGGTTCGGATAACGTCGTATATGCCATAGACCAGGATGCCGCCTGCCGCGCCTACGGCCGCATAAGCAATGCCGGATAGCATTGTCGGTTCGGCTGGCGTGTAGCCGAGATAGTAAAGCGCGGCGGCGACAAGAATCCCCAGTGCGGCGCAGATACCGCGGCCGAATCCCGACCGGCTGGGGCGAATGATCAAGGATTTCATATCCATTGGCGGATTACCTGGAAAGGTGGCCTGTCTTGACATAGAGAGTGCCGCCCGTAGGCGAGTGCGCTTCGTGTTCGCTGCCGTCCGGATAGCGAACCCACGTGCCTTTTTCGTAGCGGCCGTGCGCATCTTCGAGCGTGCCGTCGATGACGAATATCTCTTCGCCCCCCACGTGCTTGTGCAGAGGGAAGCGCACACCCGGTTGGAACCGCACCAGCCGGATGTTTTCCGGGTAGCTATCGCTGCGATACAAGGGCAGGACTTCGACGCCATCGATTGCATGGGGTTCCCAGGCTGCGGACGCCGTATCGATGGTGATTTGCGGCCGGTCGGCTCCCGCGTACTGGCATAGTTTGACGAAAAGCACGCAGCCGGCTTGGGATCGGGGGGCGTGGCGAAATCCGGTTGGGTTGAGCAGAAAGGTGCCTGCCGGATAGTCTCCATGTTCGTCGGAAAACACACCGTCGAGGACCAGGATTTCTTCGCCGTCCGGATGATCGTGCGGCGCGAACGCGCTATTCGCGTCGTACCGGACCACGGAGGTAACGTGCCCGGACTCGGCGGCATCGCCGAAATGCTCAAGCCGCTTGCGCCACACCGTTCCGCTCGGGCTCGGGGTCCACGGCAGATCGTCCGTCTGCTGCGCGGCATAGCGTGTTAAGTCCTGGTTGATCCCGGTTCCCGTCATCGTAGTGAAATCCTTAATATCTCGCTGGAATACTTGGACAGGCTCCTAGTGCGCGAAACCGATATTGCCTCGTACCGCATATGTTCGTCACCAGTGATAAAGTCAATGTGGCCCGCTGCGCAAGGCGTACGACGGCGTCCAGCCGTGTTATAATTTCGCTGGAAATTGATGTGCCGGGTGCAAGATTAGCCCGGATGCGGTGAATTGATATGCGTTCCCAGGTCCGAAAGTTGCTCCGTGAATTGGTTTTGATAGGCCTTCTGGCGATGACTCCAGTCGCGTCGGCATGGGCGCAGTCCGAAGATCTGACACGGAACTATCAGCGCGGCTCATCGCTTGTCGAGGCCGGCCTGTATGAAGCGTCCGTGCCCTATTTCGCCAAGGCGTTGGTGCTGAGCGAAGCCGAATATGGGCGCAACAGCTCGAGAACCGCCTTTATTCTGAAGAACCTGGCGACTGTCTTTGCCAAGCAGGGGGCGTTTGCCGAAGCAGAGCCGCTATATGTTCGGGCCTTGAGCATTTTTGAAGACGCGTTCGGGCCCGACCATGGGGTGGTGGCGGAGGTCACGAACGAGCTGAGTATCGTTTATGTCGAGCGGAAACGCTTCATCGAGGCGGAGCCGTTGTTGGGGCGCGTACTGGATAATTTGGAACGGACTTTTGGCCCGGATGATTCAAGGGTCGCGGTCGCGGCGTACAACAACGCCTACGCGAGCGAATATCTCGGCGACGCGAAAAAGGCGCGGGCGCTGTATGCGCGGGCGCTGCAGATTTGGCAGTCGCAGCCGATACCGGATTCCGGCCGGATTACGTTGGCGCAAGACCGGCTTGCGGGGCTGAGCCGGGCTCGGGGACGCAAATCGCCATCGCTCGCGCGTTATCTGCCGCGCTTGTTGGCCGATGATGCCAAAACTATAGCCGCGCCGGCGCCCGCTTCCGGATCGCCTGTACTCGTGGGGGAAAACACGAGTGGAAAGCAAGCGCAGGGCTGGCGGGTGCAACTGGCCGCATTTCGCTCACGTGATACCGCAGAGAAAGTGGTTGCGCGCCTCAAGCAGGCCCATGCCGAATTGTTTGCTCCTGTGGGTGGCTTGGAAGTCGTAGAAGCGGCGCTTGCGAAGGGTACCTTTTATCGCGTCGGCGCGGGACCGGTTGCGGACCGTACGATGGCAGCGGCGCTGTGCAACGATCTTCAAGTTCTGAAGCAAGCCTGTATCGTCGTCCGCCAGAAACCGGAGTAACTGAATCCATGCCAGAAGCCTCGGTCATCGAAATATATCTTGCGGACCCGCAGCGCGAGATTCGCCGGCTGATGCGTTCTGCGTTGCGCGATATTCAGCTAAATGTTTCCGAAGACTATGAAGACTGCGGTCCCTTCCGCGAGGCGGTACGCGAAGGTGCGCCCGACCTCATCATTATCGACGCGGAATTGACGGGCGGTGATGCCTGTAGCCTGGTTCGGGCAATACGGCATCACCGGCTCGGCCCGAATCCGTTTATCCCGATTATCGTCACCTCATGGGTTAGCACTGCGGCGCATATACGGGAACTGATTGACAGCGGTGCGGACGGGTTGCTGATCAAGCCGATTTCGATCGAAACGGTTCAACGCCATATCGACCTGATCGTGAACAAGCGTAAGCCATTTGTCGTAACGAGCAGCTATATCGGTCCGGACCGGCGTAAAGATCCGGAACGTACGAGTACGGTACCGCTCATCGATGTTCCGAATACCCTGCGCGCTAAAATAAGCGGCGAACCGATCGACTGGCTTGCACTGCAACAGCAGATTGCGTCGCTAACCGTCGAAATCAATGCAGAGCGGTTGCGGCGTAACGCATTCGAACTGTCGTTCCTCGTCGAGCTTACATTATCCAGCTTCGACGCGAACGTTTCCGATTCGGAACTTCGCTCGAATATTACGCGTCTTCAAACGGTCGCGATGGATACGACGCAGCGCTTGGCAGGGAGCGTCTTCGCACAAAGCGCAGATCTGTGCCGGACGCTGCTCCGGGTCGTCACGTCGCTTGTCGACGGCGATGCAAAGCCGGCGCGAGTGGACCTGCAGCTGCTCAAGCCGTTGACCGATGCGATTCTGGTTGGGTTCAATCCGGATCGCAATGCCGCGGCAATGACCCAGGAAATCATCGCTTCGATCGGTACCTTCGAGGCGCGCCAAAAAACCTGGGATAAGAGCGACTGAGCCGGTAGCGGTTCACAATTTGTCGCGTGGGGCCAGAGCGCCCAAAAGCCTACCCACCAGAGCATATCAGGATCAGCCGGAACCGTTTTCGGTTCCGGCTGATCCTGTGAAGATGCTCTATTTTCAAACAGGCAGACCAGATTCACGCGGTTTTCGGATCGCCAAAGGCGATTCCGACAAACCCCGATCCGGTCTAGAATCGTCTTAACGGCACCCGTTTCATCGAAGCGGAGCGGGGATCCTCCTTTATCCAAACCCTCATCCAAATGGATGACGATAGAGAATCCGAATCCACCTATCGTCTCGTCATTACCTACCCCTGGCCAGCGCGATAAGCCCCTCGCGCGGGCCTTCTCTAGCCCCGCTCGGCGGACCTGGTTTCTCCTATGCCAGACCGTCGGCGGGGTCTTTTTTTGCGCTGGGCTGCAGTGGTCACGCCCAGAAGGCGGAATGAAAACAACAGCCTGTACGGGTAGGGAGTGTCGAAGTATTCCCGTTAGAAGTCATCGTACACAAAATTGTGTGCGGTTGTGATCGTCGAATCTAAGTAAAACTATCCTAATATTGTAGTTATTGATCTGCGGTATGATAGTGGATCGGGTAAAATAATACCAATACTACAATAGTAATTAAAGTAAAAGAAAAATTATTACAATAAAAAATTCATGGCATATTTGTTTGGCCGGATGGGGATGGGCACGACAACAATAAGCCGGAGAGGAAATAGCGATGAGGAATGAATTGGATTTCGAAGCACTGAAGTTGGCGCTCCGAAGCAAATTCAAGACTTGTGCACTGTATCATATGGTGTTGCAGGCGTTCGGACCGGTGCAGCCATTCAAAGATCTGTTAAAAATAGAAGACAAATATCGGATGGTGCTTGAGGGCTTGGCTAGGCGCTATGACGTGTCGGCGCCACCGAACGAATGGGAGGGACAGGTCGCCATACCGGTATCCTTCGTCGAGGCATGCGAGGAAGCGATCGAGCTGGAGCGGGAGAACGACACGCTCTATCTGGATTTGTTGAGCAGAGAAGAAAATCCCGCCTTACGAAGAGTGTTGATGCGTATGCGCAACGTATCGCAGATCAGCCATCTGCCGAGTTTCAAGGAATATTTGGAATTCGCACGGTTCGGCGAAAAGAGAGTGATTAACTTTTAGCTGCGCTGAGGCGCTAGCGCCTTGACCCTTGTTTGCGGGGGCCGCGCCCGTAGGGTACGACTCGGTTCGACTCTTGAAACCGAGGATTGATCACTATGAACGAAAGACGTGAAGCGGGCCGCCAATATTTGCGGGAGAATCTGGGCGACGATTATCTGAAAAAGCGCGATGCGAGCACCAACGACTTTAACGCGCCGCTGCGGGCACTGTCGGAAGAGTACGCCTTCGGTGAAGTTTGGTCCCGGCCGGGCCTCGATCGGAAGACACGCAGCATGCTTTGCCTGGCGATGCTGACCGCGTTGAACCGCCCGCATGAAATACGCATTCACGTAAATTCGGCGCTCAACAACGGCTGCACCGTTTCCGAAATCCAGGAAGTCCTGCTCCAAAGCGCGCTGTATTGCGGATTACCGGCCGCGATCGATAGCCATGCCGTTGCCGAAGAAGTGTTGCGGGAGCGGGGCGAACTCTAGTGTCCGGATCGTGAAATTCAAAGGATTGAATTTCGCGTGAATCAGCACACCAACTATTTGGAACTAGTGTGATTCAGATCCTAAATTTCCTCGCATTTAATGCGAGGAACTTCAGAATCATCACACTAGATCCGATCTAAGCCGCCGGCAGAAGGACGCTCAGCATCCGTTCGATGTGTTCCGAAACCCGGTCGTTCAAATCGCTGTAGCGTGCCGCGAGGCCGGCGCCGTCGACCCGTACGGTCTCGGCCCAAGCACTGAACTCGAAGTCATCCTCGTCGCTCATCGGAAGCACGAAACGGAAGGTGAAGGGCTGTCCTGCGCGAAGCGATCCGGAATACGGGCCGATCATCACGCCGTGGCGGCTCCAATTGATGACATTGAACATTTCGCCATGGATATAGACTTTGGCGCGTCCGACGGGGATCCGGTCTTCCGTTCGTTTGCCACGTCCGCTTAAGGATACCATGATCATTTACCCGAATAGCCGTATACAGAGCGATCGATGATAGACAATGCTAACCGCACGTTAGAGCAGTGCCAAATTTTAAAACAAATGTCCAGTGGTGTTCGTACTTGTCGTGAACAGTCCAACCGAGCTTCTCGTCTGTGGCGGCGCAGTCTAAGATCATATTTCCATAGGGTTAACGAGGTATAAACCAAAGTGAACCAAAGCAATTCCAGTGTAATAACCGTTGCCTTCCACTTCAAAGCGCTGCTTTGTCTACGAGCCATGCAAGGGCGTTGATGTACCGTTTGGGTATCGATGTCGGCGGAACCTTTACCGACTTTACGTTGCTGAATGCGGACACGGGCCAGGCGACGCATTACAAGGCGCCGTCGACACCTAGCGATCCTGCGGAATCGATCCGCAAGGGAATCCCCGCAATTCTTAAGCGTGCCGGTGTCGATGGCACCGCGTTAAGCTTTCTGGGTCACGGCACGACGGTGGCAACGAACATGGCGATCGAGCGCCGCGGCGCTCGAACAGGATTGATCACGACGAAGGGGTTTCGCGACGTTCTGGAGGTGGGGCGGCAGCTTCGTCCGCATCTTTACGATTACACACAGACGAAACCGCCGCCGATCGTTCCGCGCCGCCATCGCCGGGAAGTCGAGGAGCGCCTGGCCGCCGATGGGTCGGTGTTGACGCCGCTTTGCGAAACATCGGCCCGTGCTGCGGTGGATCGGCTTGCAGACGCCGGAGTCGATGCGGTGGCGGTTTGCTTTCTGCATAGTTACCGCGCACCGGCGCACGAGCAGCGCATACGGGCCATGATCGAGAAGACGCTTCCCGATGCCTATATCAGTCTGTCGTCGGATGTCTTGCCGGAATTCCGGGAATATGAGCGGATGTCGACCACGGTCCTGAACGCCTATCTTGGACCGGCAATGGCGAATTATCTCAAGGGTTTCTTTGAATCCGTTAAAGCAATGGCACCAGATACGGAGCCCTATACGATACACTCCAACGGCGGCTTGATGACGGCTGCGACAGCACGGGATTATCCTGTTCGAACGTGCCTGTCCGGCCCAGCGGCCGGTGTCGTCGGTGCGTCGGAGGTGGCGCGTGCCGCTGGCTTCCCGCATATCATCACCTATGACGTCGGCGGCACCAGCACGGACATTTCGGTGGTTCGGGACGCGCAACCGGCCTTCACATCGGATCGGCAGGTCGCGGGTTTTCCAGTGCGCACCCCAATGCTCGACATTCACGTCATTGGTGCGGGCGGCGGCAGTATCGCCTGGCTCGACGATGCCGGTGCGCTGAAGGTCGGGCCGCGGAGCGCCGGCGCGGCGCCAGGGCCGGTCGCCTACGGGCTCGGCGGAACGGAGCCGACATTGACCGACGCCAATCTCGTACTGGGCCGCCTCAATCCCAGAGCGCTGGTGGACGGTGCGATGCCTGTCGACGCCGAGGGCGCGAAGGCCGCAATCGAAGCGCAGGTTGCAGAACCGTTGGGCCTTACCGTCGATGCGGCGGCGTTCGGCATGCTGGAAATCGCGATCGCCAATATGAGCCGGGCGATCCGCTCGGTCACGACGGAGCGCGGACACGATATCAGCGACTTTGCGCTGTTCGCCTATGGCGGCGCCGGCCCCTTGCATGCGGGTGAACTGGCGTTGGAATGCCGAATTCCGCGGATCATCGTCCCGGAAGAGCCGGGAACGATGTGCGCCCGGGGCATATTGCTGTCCGATATCGTGCATGATCTCGTGCGGAGCGCGATTGCGCGCGCCGACCGCGCGGCATGGGGGCACGTCTGCGGGTTGTTCGAAGACATGCGCGCCGAGGGCGAAGCGCGGCTGTCGCGCGATGGTGTGGAGACGGCGGATCGGACCTATCGTTATTTCATCGAGGCGCGTTATGTCGGGCAGAACCATGAAGTTCGGATCGCGCTCGATACCGTCGGCCGCGACGGATTCGATAACTTCGTGCAACGCTTCGCCGCGCGCCATACCCAGGAATATGGCTACGATATCCCCGGCCGCCCCGTGGAAACGGTGAATTGCCGCATTCAGGCAATTGGCAGGGTCGCTCGGCCCGATGCACGATTCCAGGGCGGCGCAGATAGCCTCGACGATGCGGTGCGGGACCGGCGAGCCGTCTACGTCGGCGAAGCGCAGGGATGGTGCGAGTCGGTGGTGTATTGGCGACAGAATATTCCCATCGGCGCGGCGATCGACGGACCCGCGATTATCGAGGAAATGAGCGCGACGACGGTGCTTCTGCCTGGACAGCGGGCAACGGTCGATCCCATGGGCAATATCATTATCGAGACGGGACTATGAGCCGAGAATTCGATCCGGTGGCAATGGAAGTCTTCAGCAACCGGCTGCTGTCGATTACCGAGGATATGGGCAATACGCTAATCCGTTCGTCCTTTTCCACCAATATCAAAGAGCGCCGCGACTGCTCCGTCGGGCTGTTCGATGCGGCGGGGCGGCTTATTGCGCAGGCGTCCCATGTGCCCCTGCATTTGGGATCCTTGATGGGCGGCGTGCAGGCGGTGCTGGCGACCTATTCGACGGACGATATGGCGGCCGGCGACGCGTTCATCTGTAACGATCCCTATCTCGCCGGCGGCACCCATATGCCGGATATCTCGATTGTCTCCCCGGTGGTGATCGATGGCGCCGTGCGGTTTTTCGCCGCTAATATCGCGCATCATTCCGATGTCGGCGGCAGCGTACCGGGCTCGATTTCGGGGTCGGCGCGGACCGTCTTCGAGGAAGGTATCCGGATCCCGGTCATCCGGATCGCGCGCGGCGGTGCGGTCGACAGCGATATTATGCGCCTCGTGTGCAGCAACACGCGCGAGCCCGAGGAACGCGCGCTCGACCTCCAGGTTCAGGTCGCGACGAACGCACGCGGCGCGGCATTGATGGAAGAACAGGTCGAACGCTCCGGTCTTGCGCGCGTGCTGGGCGCGGTGGACGATCTGCTGGCCTATACCGGACGCCGTCTGCGCAACCGAATTGCGGCGCTTACCGACGGGTCCTACACCTGCACAAGCTATCTCGACGATGACGGGCAGGGCGGCGACCCGGTGGCGATTACGGTAACGGCGAAGGTCGCCGGCGAGGCGCTAACGCTGGATTTTGCCGGTACCAGCGGGCAGGCGCGGGGCGCAATGAACGTGCCGGAAAGCGCGCTTCGGGCTACGGCCTACTATTGCATAAAGACACTGCTCGATCCCAATCTGCCGCCCAATGGCGGCATGTTCGAGGCCATCGCTATCGAGGCGCCGGAAGGCTGCCTCGTCAACCCGCGGCACCCGGCGGCGGTCGGCGCGCGCAGCATCACCTGCAACAAGGTGGCCCGCGCGATCCTCGGCGCCTTCGCGCCGCTGCTGCCGGACGATGCCGTGATGGCGGCGGGGCATGACTCAATTCCTGCCATCGTGTTTTCCGGCGAGCGGCGCGACGATGCGGGGCCGTTCGTCTATCTGGAGACCGTCGGTGGCGGTTCGGGCGCGCGCGCCACGTCGGACGGCATGGATGCGGTCCATGTGCATCTGACCAATACCTCGAACCTTCCGGCCGAAGCGCTGGAGCATGAATATCCGCTGATGGTCGACGAGTATGCACTGGTCCCGGACTCCGGCGGTGCCGGAACGCAGCGCGGCGGTGTCGGGATCGCGCGCCAGATCCGCGCCCTGCAGGACGGCATTATCTTCTCGATCCGCTCGGACAGTCATGTGATCGGCGCGCCGGGCGTGTTCGATGGCGGGGAAGGCGGGACCGCTAAGCTGTTCCGCAACGCGGATGGCCCGGACCGTGAAGCGCTGTCGTCGAAGGTGTCGCATATCGAGATGAAAAGCGGCGACTCGATGCGTTTGGAGACGGCAGGCGGCGGCGGGTATGGGGCGCCAGCAGCGCGGGCGCCCACTGCATTGGCGGCGGACATCCACGACGAATTGATATCGCGTGAGAAAGCCGAGCAGGATTACGGCATAGAACTGGTACACCGCGCGTTGACGGAGGAAGAAGCATGACGGGTTCGGAATCGCTCATCAAACTGGACTATGACGATCACGGTGAGGCAGGCCGGGTCGCCCGGGTCACCTTCAACAATCCTGAAAAACGCAACGCGCTCGGACTTGCCGGCAAGCAACAGTTCGTCGAGGTGATGACCGGCTTGAAGCATGACGAGACGCTGCGCGCCGTCGTGCTAACGGGGGCCGGCGATAAATCCTTTGTTGGCGGCACCAATATCGCCGAGATGGCGGAATTCGATCTTGCACAGGCCGAGAATTCATCGACTTGGACGCACCGTGTCTGCGATTCCGTGCGTCAGTTCCCCGTTCCCGTTATCGCCCGGATCAACGGCTATTGCTTCGGCTCCGGCATGGAGATCGCGGCCTGCGCCGATATGCGGGCCGGCGCCGATCATGCCAAGTTCGGCATGCCAGAAACCCGGCACGGTATTCCATCGGGGATGGAAGCATCCGTGCTGCCGCGCCTGATCGGCTGGGGCAAGGCGTGCGAGCTGGTGCTGACCGGCGATCATATCGATGCCGAAGAGGCCTATCGGATCGGGTTTTTGGAACGCATGGTGACTGCGGCCGAACTCGACGATGCGGTCGATCGCTGGGTCGACTCGCTACTAGCCTGCGGTCCCCGCGCGGTGCGCATTCAGAAGCGGTTGATCATCGATTGGGACCGCATGTCGCCGACCGACGGCGCACGCGCGGGCATCCAGGCCTATGTCGATGCTTATCGGACCGACGAGCCGAAACGGCTTATGACGGCCTTCGTCAACCGGAAGCGTAAATAGTTACGCAGCTTGCTCGACCGTCATTTCCTCGCCGGCAATCGTGGTGCGCCGCATATCGCGGACTTCTGCCACGTCGTCGAACCGCCGCACGCGGTGCATCACCTGACGGTTGTCCCACATGACAAGATCGTACTGCCGCCATTTATGGCTGTGGACGAATTCCGGTCGCGTCGCGTCTTCGGTCAGATCCTGAATCAGGACACGGGCTTCCGGTGTCGGCCAGCCGATGATTTTGCCGATATGCGCGGATAGATAAAGCGACTTGCGTCCTGTTACCGGATGGGTTCGTACCAGCTTTTGCCGGACAGGTTTGAAATTGGCGATTTCTTCTTCGCTCAATGCGTCAAAGCCAAGTTTGCCGCGCGAATAGAGCAGCGAGTGCTCGCAGACCAGGTCTTCGATTTCGGCCTTTGTGCGGTCGTCGAGGGCATTGTACGCGGCGCGCATGTCGGCAAACTCGGTATTGCCGCCGCTCTTGGAAACGATGCGTCCCGATAATAAGGAATATTTCGCGGGCACCGCGCGGAACGAGCTGTCCGAATGCCACAACCGGTTGCCGAGATTGAACATTCGGTGCCGGTCGTCGCGATCAAACGGTTTGTGATCGCGGTTCAGGTTCGAGACGTCGGCCAGCTCCGCTCTGAGCCGGCGGTCCTTCGTCTTAGTGATGTTGCTCGCCGCGCCAGGCAGTTCAAGCGTGCCGAAATTGCGGCTGAAATCGAGCTGCTGCTCGTCGGTGATGTTCTGATCGTGAAAGACCAGGACCGCGTACTCGTCCATGCCTGCCTCGATGGCCGCAACCTCTTCCTGCGTTAGCGCGCAGGTCAGGTCGACACCGTCGACTTCGCCACAGAACATCGGATGGAGCGGTCGGATGGATACGGTCATGGCGCGCCGTGCCTTCTGGTCAGTTGTCCGGTTAAACACTGCTCTAGAGCATAGTACAAGGGTGGAAAAGGCTGCAAGTTGGCACGTCACAGCCCCACCGGGTGAACCTGCTTTGATCCTTATTGCGTAAAAATCCAGAAACCCCGAGCATTAGTAAGACTAGAACATTTGGTACCTGAATTCGGCAGACCAAATGTTCTCTTAGCTAGGAAAAGTTACAACTACTTTATAGACGAGTGCATTTTTTTACTTTATAGACGAGTGCATTTTTTACAAGAAACGGCTTGCACAAAGATCTTCGATTAGTGAAAATTTCGCGTCAAGATTATTGTATGTAGGACAAGTTCTAATGTTTGTGTTTGAGTTTAAAAGACGAATTTGTTTCGGAATTCTTTTGTTAACTTCATTTTATACATTCGAGTTTTGTTATGCACAATCTTTTCCTGAAAATGCGGTTCAGAATCAGTTTGGTTCTGGGTGGACATGCATGAGAGGTTATTACCGATCAAATAATAATTGTTTGAAAGTTAATGTACCAAAAAATGCCAAACTCAATTACAATGGACACGGCTGGGTCTGCAACAGTGGGTATTATCGATCCAAGAACCAATGTCTAAAGGTGTCGGTGCCAAAAAACGCCAAACTCAATTACAACGGACACGGCTGGGTCTGCAACGGTGGGTATTATCGATCCAAGAACCAATGCCTAAAGGTGTCGGTACCAAAAAACGCCAAACTCAATTACAACGGACACGGCTGGGTCTGCAACAGGGGATATTATCGATCCAAGAATCAATGTCTAAAGGTGTCGGTGCCAAAAAACGCCAAACTTAATTACAACGGACACGGCTGGGTCTGCAACAGGGGGTATTATCGATCCAAGAACCAATGCCTAAAGGTGTCGGTGCCAAAAAATGCCAAACTCAATTACAACGGGCACGGCTGGGTCTGTAACAGGGAGTATTATCGATCCAGGAACCAATGCCTCAAGGTGTCGGTACCGGAAAATGCCAGCCTGAATTATACGGGCAATGGATGGATTTGTAATAATAACTTCAAGCGTGTAAGCGAAAAGTGTCTGGCTATGTCCGCTGGGGAAATAAAAAAGTCAAAAGAGCGTCAAGAAGCATTAAAAAGGGAATTAGAAAGAAGGCGCCTGCAAGGCGTAAGCGGTGATCATTGCGAAACAGAATATAAAACTGGAAGTGAGATATGTGTGGAAATTTCATCTGGTGAATTGGACTGCAATGAAAGTTATCTTGGTGCTTACTATGACGATTGTGACGTTTCATTGACGTACGAAGTATCTACGGACTATAGGGGCGGTTCTAATTTAGATGTAGAAATAGAGTGCCAAGTGGAAATTGAGTATTCTAGTCGGAAAACCTATTTGGGTGGCAGTGATTCGAACGTGCAAGATGAAAGCCATAGTTTGTATGCGCACGATAGTGATTCGAATACTATGTATTTTAACTTTTCTTTCGGTCCTTTTGATGAAGTTACGAGTGCAAAGGTTGGCTCCGTTTCATGTGAAGTAGAAAGTGTTGATTTGTATTAATGCTAACCTGCCTGCAAGGGGTAACTCTTAGAATCTGATTTTGTATAGCGTAAACCAAAGTCAGAAATCTAAGCTAGGCCTTATCATTCTTAGCTCATAGGCTAGGCGATGGAAAAATCGCAAATCCTCAGCTGCCGGTGAAGACAGGCTTGCGCTTTTCGATGAAGGCGTTGACGGCTTCCTGATGGTCAGAGGTCCGTGAGGTTTCGACCAGCCGGGGCGCTTCGCCATCCAGCGATGTCAGGTAGTCCTGCGTCAGCGCATCGTCGAGATTGCCCTTCATGTTCCGCAGCGCGATCTGCGGTCCTGCTGCCAGGGACGCGGCGAGTGCGAAGGCTTCTTCTTGCAGCGCGGCATCGGGTACGACGCGGTTGAACAAACCGATCCGTTCGGCACGCTCCGCGTCCACCCGGTCGGCGGTGTACATCAGTTCCCGGGCCCGCGATGTTCCCACCAGATGGGTCAGCAGCCAGGCAATGCCGTAATCGCCGCTCATGCCGACCCTTGCATAGCCGGCGCTGACGAAGGCCGGCCCCGGCAGCGGGACCGGGCAGGGCGGCAATCGTCGGTTTGCGGAGGCCGAACAAAGCGCCGGTCAGGCCGCGCTGGCGAATTTTTAGATCGGCGGTGCGCTCTTCGGCGGTCATCTGCGCCTTGCGGCTGCCCTTGCCCATGCCTTTTACGTCGCCGCCGGCACAGAAAGCCGTGCCCGCTCCGGTCAGCAATAATGCTCCAACCTCAGGGTCTTCGCCGCGTTCCTTGATCATGCGCCGCAACGCCGGCGTCAAATCATCGGATAGTGCGTTGCGGGCTTCAGGCCGGTTCAGCGTGATGACCGCCACGCCGTCACGCACATGGCAAAGAAGCTGCTCGGTGCCGGTATCGATCTCTTTCATTCTCTTGTTCCTGTTCTACGCTGGCGGTGTCGTGTCGATGAAGCTTGCCCGTTTGGTAACGCGGCCGAAATAGGCCTTCAAGGCATCGGAGCCCTCGAAAAATTCTTTGCCTTCCGGGAAGAGCTGGATCGCGTTCAGAATCGGAACGAGGAAGCAATCCGCCATGGAGAACGAGGCGGTGCCGAGATAGCCGGGCGCCACCGCTTTCTCCAGCATGGCGATCATGCGCGGGAAGCGTTTCAGCGCGCGGTCGATCTTGGTTCGGACGACATTGCCGTCTTCATCCTTGTGGAACGCGTATTCGACGACGTAGTTGCGCATGAACAGCTGGTCGACGCCAACCGCGGTCGCGGCAATCCATTGATTGACCGGTGCCGCTTCCTTTGGGTCGGTGGGCACGAGCGCCGGACCCGCAAAGGCGGTGTCGATATATCGGGCGATCGCTTGCGACTCAGCCAGTTCCAGCCCGTCATGCCGCATCACGGGAATTTGCCCCAGCGGATTGATCGCCTTGACCTCATCCGAGTGCGGCATTGCCGAAATATGTTCGTAGGGAACGCCCTTTTCCTCCGCGACCATGCGCACCGCGCGCACGAAGTTCGACCGGGGAATACCGATAATTTGCAATGTCATTGCCTGCTCCTGACCAAGTTTGGCCTCAGATTAAGCAGGAAGGGCGGGCAACGCTAAGATTTATTCATCACTCACGGACCGAATACGATTTTTGGCAGCCATGTCGTCATCGCGGGGAACAGCGCGACGATGCCCAGCATCACGACCTGGATCGCCACGAAAGGCACCACGCCCTTGTAAATCTGCATCGTTGTTATTTCCGGTGGGGCAACGCCGCGCAGATAGAACAGGGCGAAGCCGAACGGCGGCGTCAGGAACGACGTCTGCAGGTTCAAGGCGATCATGATGCCGAGCCACACGGGGTTCAGGTCCATTTGCAGTAGGATCGGCGCGACAATCGGCACGACAACAAAGGTAATCTCGATGAAGTCCAGCACGAAGCCGAGCAGGAACATGATCGCCATGACGACGAACATGGCGCCAATCGTGCCGCCGGGCAGCGAGGTCAGGAAGCCGTGCACAAGATCGTCGCCGCCCAACCCCCGGAACACGGAAGAGAAAAGCTGTGCACCAATAACGATACCGAATACCATGGCGCTGACCCGGGTCGTGCCGCGCATGACCTCATTCAATCCGCCGCCCGGATAGACACGCGCGAGGCTGACCCAGATTCCCCAGGCCAGCGCGATACAGCAGAGTGCGGCAACGAGGATACCAGCCATATCGGCGGCCGGAATGTCGTCCCGCGACACCCGGAGGTCCATCAATCCGGTCAGAAACAGGACGACGACCAGCCCGATTGCTGCAGCGTAGATGGGCTTACCGTTGTCGGGTTTCATCCGGAGGCCGCCGAGTAAGGTCGCGCCGATAGCGCCGACGGAAGCAGCTTCTGTCGGTGTTGCGATTCCCGCCAGAATGGAGCCGAGTACGGCGACAATGAGGACGATGGGAGCGACCAAGGCGCGGAAGACCCGCACGGCGATTTCGCCGCTTGTCAGGCCCTGAACCAGTTCGTCTCGTGGTATCGGTGGTGACGATTCTGGTTTTATGAACGCGATGAACATCTGGTAGGCGATGTACATACCGACCAAGGCGAAGCCCGGCAGCAGGGCGCCGGCAAAAAGGTCTCCGACCGAGACGGGATCGGGCGCGAAGTTACCGAGCTTTCGTTGGGCTTCCTGATAGGCGTCCGAGATTTGATCGCCCAGGACGACCAGGACCAGGGATGGCGGGATAATTTGTCCCAACGTCCCCGAGGCGCAAATCGAGCCGCAGGCGAGGGAAGGGTCGTAGCCGCGTCGCATCATCGTTGGCAGGGACAGCAGGCCCATGGTTACCACTGTTGCACCGACGATCCCGGTCGACGCGGCCAGCAAAGCGCCGACGACACAGACGGAGATGCCGAGTCCGCCGCGAAGCGAGCCGAACAGCATGCCCATCGTGTCGAGGAGTTCTTCCGCCACCTTGGATCGCTCCAGCATGACGCCCATGAAAACGAAGAGCGGGACGGCGACTAGGATTTCGCTGGTCATGGCATTGCCAAAGACGCGGTTGGGGAAAATGCCGAGGAAGGCGGGGTCGAAGACGCCGAATAGCGCGCTGATGCCAGCGAACATGAGCGCGACGCCGGCCAGCGAGAAGGCGACCGGAAATCCGCCCATCAACATACCGCAGACCCCGACGAACATGAGGACAACGAGAATTTCGTTGGTCATCATACGCCTGCTCCCGGTTGGCCGGGGGCAGGTTTCGTGTCGTTCGTCAGGCCCGTCATGACAAAATAGGATTTGATCACCAAGGACAGACCTTGCAGGCTCAACACCAAGGGAAAGGCCAGAAGCATTGTCTTCAGCAGCTAGAAGGGCATGAACGTACCTTCCGGCGATCCTTCCCAGACCCGAACGGACTGACCGACGAAGGTCAGCGCGTGCCAGGTCATGGCGGCGCATAATGGCCACAGGAAGATGAAGACGCCGACGAAATTGACCCGCGCCTTCTTCTCCGCGCTGGCCGAGCCGTAGAAGATATCGACCCGGACATGACCGTCGTGCAGCAGCGTGTACCCTGCGCCGACAAGAAACAGCAGCGAGTGCATGAACAGGATCGATTCCTGCATCGGGATGAAGCCCAGTCCGAAGACGTAGCGCAGCAGCACGACGGTGAACTGCATCAGCACCATGATCAAGGCGAACCACGACACGACGCGCCCGATATGTTCGTTCAGGGCGTCGATTGCCCGAACGAGAGAATTGAGTCCGCTCACCGGCGTTCTCCCCGCGCTTTGAATTGAAATACGGGGAGCCCGCGCCCGTTACGGCGCGGGTCTCCCGCTTGGCGGCTCAAAACGAATACGGCCGGCAATCAACCATATTTGAACGGTAGCAGACGGGCGTTCATGTAGCCCTGTTCGCCGATCTTGGCCCAGGCAATGGCTTGCTTCCTGTAGGTCATGAAGCTTTCATGCACCCGCTTGGTGAAGGCGTCGGTATTGCCGATTTCGTTCATCACGGTGCCGGCGACCTTGCCGATATTGATCAGCATGTCTTGCGGGTATTGATGCAGTTTCACACCATGTTTGTTCAGTAGCACGTTCAACGAACCTAGATTGCGGGCATTGAACTCGGCGAACTGAATGTAGGATTCAGCTTCCATCACGGTCTTGACCAAGAGCTGTTCATCCTTGGTCAGGCTGTCCCACAGCTTTTTATTCATGACGCAGCTGCTGGTCGTGCCGGGTTCGTGGAAGCCCGGATAGTAATAATGTTTGGTGATTTTGTGGAAGCCGAAGGCGAGATCGTGCCAAGGGCCGACCCATTCGGCCGCATCGATCGCGCCCGATGCCAGGGCCGGATAAATTTCGGCAACCGGCAGATTGACGACCGTCACGCCGAGCGCGCGCAGCACTTCGCCACCGATGCCCGGCATGCGGAACTTCAAACCTTTGAAATCGTCCAGCTTGTCGATCGGCTTGCGGTACCAGCCGCCCATCTGCGTGCCGGTGCTGGAGGCCAGGAATCCTTTTAGGCCGAATTGCGCCGACAGTTCGTCCCAAAGCTCCTGTCCGCCGCCATAATTCATCCAGGCGGCATGTTCGGTTCCGGTTAGGCCATATGGTACGGCGGTGAAGTAGTTGAAGGCCTTATGCTTGCCCTGCCAATAATATTCGGCTGAGTGATACATGTCGGCATCGCCAGCGCCAACGGCATCGAAAACCCCGAAGGCGGGGACCAATTCGCCGCCGCCATAGACCTTGACGGTAATCTTGCCGCCGGAAAGTTGCGAGATCCGCTTGGCGATGCGTTGCCCGGACGTGCCGAGGCCCGGCGAATTCAGCGGCCAGGACATGGCCAGCTTCCACTGTTTGAGGCCTTGCGAAATGGCGGGTGCAGGTAATGCCGATGCAGCAGCAGCGGCGACACCGGCTGTTGCGGCGCCCTTTACGAAGTTACGACGTTTCATGGATTTCTCTCCCTGTTGCGCCGCGCACGGACTTTTCTACTTTTGCTAAAATTGTGTTTTTGTAGTTTCGCGTCCGTTGGATGGTTTTCCGCGGCAAATTACACGTGGAGCTTATACCAAGGAGTGATGATAGTAACCCCTAGAGATCGCGAATGCGGTCCGTCGGGTAGGAGGGGCGGCGCCGGCGATGGGGGCATCGTCAAGCCGTTCCGACGCCCTCCGACGGGCCACATGCGCGACCGGAACGGCAGCTTGGCGCGGCTTTCGGACAGCGTCGCGCACGGCTTCCGATGCACCGCATCGCCGCGCCGCACGCTCCTTGCCGAAAACCGCGCCAAGCTGTCTCTAGGGGTTACTATCATCGCTCCTTGGTATCGGTAGCGGTTGGAACGCGGAGCAACAGGCGAGTGACGTAGTTCGCGTCACGCGGTGCATCGTTTTGCGATATGATCGGCGGTAAGCCAATTCGGGTTTACAATAAATCGCTGGAGGTAACGCACGATGGGCCGACGTATCGTCGATCTTTCGATCTATCTCGAAAACGACATTATTTCCGATCCGCCGGGCTATCAGCCGAAGATCGATTATGTGACGCATGCGGACTCGGCGAAGGACGTGACCGCCTTCTTTCCCGGCATGACGGAAGAGGAACTGCCGGACGGGCAGGGCTGGGCGCTGGAATGGGTGCATGCGATGACCCACAACGGGACGCATCTCGATGCGCCCTATCACTTCCACACGACGATGAACCAAGGCGAGCGCGCGATTACCATCGACGAGGTGCCGCTGGAGTGGTGCTTCAATCCCGGCGTGAAGCTCGATTTCCGGCATTTCGAAGACGGCTACGTTGTGACGGCTGCCGATGTCGAAGCGGAGCTGGCGCGGATCGGACATGCGCTCGAGCCGCTCGATATTGTCGTCGTCAACACCGCGGCGGGCACTGCCTATGGCCAGGACGACTACGTTGCGAAAGGTTGTGGCATGGGCCGCGAGGCGACACTGTATCTCCTGGAGCGCGGCGTGCGGGTGACCGGCACCGATGCGTGGAGCTGGGACGCGCCGTTCGTGCACACTAAGGAAAAATACGCGCAGACCGGGGATGCGGGCCTGATCTGGGAAGGCCATCGCGCGGGCATGGAGATCGGGTATTGTCATCTCGAAAAGCTGCATAATCTCGAAGCATTGCCAGGCGACGGTTTCACGATCGCCTGCTTTCCGTTCAAGATCCGCGCGGCCTCCGCCGGGTTCACCCGGGCGGTGGCGATTTTCGACACATAGATCAGATCGGGGTTTGTTGGAATCGCCTTTGGCGATCCGGCAACCGTGTGAATCTGATCTTAGTTATTGATGGCGATCGGATTCACAAGATCATCCGAACCCATATAATGGGTTCGTCTAAACTTGATCCGATCTAGGAATGGAAGCGGCTTTGAATACTAAAAATGAAGACATCCTCATCGTCGGGGGCGGAATCGCCGGACTGACCTTCGGTCTTTGCCTGCATGCCGCCGGTATCTCCTGCCGTATTTTCGAAAAGGCATCTGAAATCAAACCGCTGGGTGTCGGTATTAACGTGCTGCCGCATGCGACGCGGGTTTTGCACGATTTGGGTCTTGGGCCGGCCTTGTCGGCCACCGCAGTGCAAACCCGCGAGGCGTCTTTTTTCAATCGGTTTGGCCAGCTGATTTATACTGATCGCTTAGGAACGGCGGCGGGCTATGCGACGCCGCAATACTCGATCCATCGCGGCGATCTTCAGCAGACACTTGCCGACGCGTTCGTCGCGCGAGCCGGCGCCGACAGGCTCGTCACCGGCGTGACATGCAACGGTGCGACGGAGGCGGGCGGCAGCGTTTCGCTTCATCTCGAGGATGCATCCGGTCAGCCGCTGCCGACGGTATCGGGCCGCGCCGCGGTCGCGTGCGACGGCATCCACTCCAACATCCGCAAGCAATTGCATCCGCAGGAAGGACCGCCACGTTACTCCGGCTTCAACATGTGGCGCGGCGTGACGCGCTGGCCGGCCATTCTGTCCGGCGCGACCATGATCCGGGCCGGCTGGCTGGAAACCGGCAAGATGGTGATCTATCCGATCCGCGATAACGTGGATGCGGATGGACACCAGCTGGTCAACTGGGTCGCGGAGTTGGCGCGGCCTCTGGTCAAGGAGCCGCGCGACTGGAACAAGCCGGGCAGGGTCGAGGATTTCATCGCAGCCTTCGAGGACTGGCGGTTCGACTGGCTCGACGTGCCCGGCCTCATCCGGGGTGCTGAAGTGGTGCTCGATTTCCCCATGGTCGACCAGGATCCGCTGCCGTTCTGGACGCGGGGCCGCGTGACGCTGATGGGCGACGCCGCCCATCCGATGGTGCCGCGCGGATCGAACGGTGCGGGACAGGCCATTCTCGATGCGGAATGCCTCGCCAACCTGCTGGCGGGCGGCCATGACCCGGTGTCCGCCCTGGCTGCCTATGAGGCGGAGCGC
Organism: Alphaproteobacteria bacterium; assembly: GCA_012103325.1. GTDB lineage: Bacteria > Pseudomonadota > Alphaproteobacteria > UBA8366. The sequence goes on along the minus strand of WLWY01000003.1, from coordinate 389,702 downwards.
CGCGAGGCGACGGCGAAGGTCGTGCTGATCAACCGGGTCGCGCCACCGGACATCCTCATCAAGGAAATCATCGAGCGGACCGGCGATAAGCCTTTCGACAATATCGAAGACGTGATTTCCAAAGCGGAAATGGCGGCGTTCCAGCAGCGTTACAAGGAAGTATCCGGCTACGATCTGGCGACGCTCGAGGCAAAAGCGGGCATACAATGAACGGTTTGCCGGCGGCGTGCGATTATCTGGTGATCGGTTCCGGTGCGGCCGGTGCCGTTGTGGCCGCTCGCCTCTCGGAAGATCCCGATGTCAGGGTTGTCCTGCTGGAAGCGGGTGGGAAGGACGACAGCCTTCTTTTCAAGCTGCCGGGTCTCGAATTCGCGGTGGGTGCGCATCCCCGCTCCAACTGGGGCTTCATGACGGAGCCCGTTCCGGGATTGGACAACCGCGCATTGGTCTATCTGCAAGGCCGCGTATTGGGCGGGTCGAGCAGCATCAACGGCATGATCTACACGCGGGGCCATTCCCGCGAATACGACATCTGGCGGCAAATGGGTTGCGAAGGCTGGGCGGCCGAAGATGTGTTGCCGTATTTCAAGAAATCCGAAGGCAATGTGCGCGGGGAGGGGCAATGGCATGGCGGATCGGGACCGTTGAAGGTACGCCCGGCCAAGCCCGATATCCCGATCTGCGACGCCTTTCTGGAGGCTGCGGACGCCGCCGGTTTCCCGGTTCTGGACGACCTCAACCGGGATACCGTCGACGGCTTTGGCTATTACGATATCAACGTCGAACATGGGCGGCGCATGAGTACGGCGCGGTCCTATCTCGAGCCGGTTCGGGGGCGGAACAACCTCGCTGTCATTAGTCAGGCTCTCGCGCTGCGCCTCATCATCGAGAAGGGGCGGGCGAAAGGCGCGGAGCTTTTGGTTCGCGGCGAGCCCACTTCGATCATGGTCGATGGTGAAATCATCGTATCCGGCGGCGCCGTAAAGTCACCGCAGCTCTTGATGCTCTCCGGCATCGGGCCGGCGGAGCCGTTGCGGCAGTTGGACATCCCCGTGCATCACGACGCACCCAAAGTCGGCCAGGGTTTGCAAAATCATGTCTGTTACCGGCCACAATACATTTGCAATGCGCCTGTTTCGGCCAGCCGCGATTTGACGCCTTTGGGCGCGGTGAAAGCCAGCCTGCAATATGCGTTTCAGCGTAAAGGTCCCTTGGCGGAAAGTTATGCGCCCGCAGGTGGTTTTTTCCGGACGGACTCGGCCCTGGAAACGCCGGACGCTCAGGTCGTCCTGCTCTCCGCGCTGGCCCCCACAAATGCGGGCGGCAGCCGCTTTCGGTTGGGCGACCTATTGCCAAAAGAGCACGGTTTCGGCCTGACGATCTATCAGGGTTCGCCGCACAGCCGCGGCACGGTCAGTCTGCGCGCCGCCGATCCTTTGGTCTTCCCCAAAATCGATCCCGGCTACTTCACCGACCCGCGCGATATGCAGGTGCTGTTGAAGGCGGTGAACCGCATGCGCGAGATGATGAAATATCCCGCCATCGCGCGTTATATCGAGCGGGAAATGATGCCGGGTGAAAGCGTCCAGGACGACGACGCGTTGGAAGCGGATATCCGCTGCAACGGGGCGACCGCCTATCATCAGTGCGGCAGCTGCGCCATGGGGCCGGACCCGGATGCCGTCCTCGATCCGCAGCTTCGGGTGCGCGGCATCGATGGTCTGCGGGTGGCGGATACCTCGATCATGCCCAGAATCCCCAACGCGGCCCTGCACGCGCCGACCATCATGATCGGCGAAAAAGCCGCCGCAATGATCCGTGGGCACTAGCTAACAACGGACTCTCCAGCGCTATCGTGCTAACGTGACGGCCAGGATCGGTTTGCAGGATTCCGGGGATTAGTTCCCGGATCACATTCAGATTAGATCGCGCGAATATCCAAATAAGGGCAATTTAATCCTGGCTCATTTGGCTCCCATATCCATACGCAAACTACTTCATGATTTACTCTGACCGGCAAGGCCGTCGAACCCTGCAGCTAAAAATAGGTACCGGCAGAATCTAATACCAAGGAGCGTTGATAGTGACTCATAGAGACGGGTTACCCAGGTTTTCGGCAAGAAGCGCACGGTGCGGCGATGCGGTGCATCGGAAGCCGTGCGCGACGCTGTCCGAAAGCCTGGATAACCCGCCCTTCGGGTCGCGAGTGCGGTCCGTCGGAGGGCGTCGGAACGGCTTGACGATGCCCCGCATCGTCGGCGCCGCCCCTCCTACCCGACGGACCGCATTCGCGATCTCTAGGGGTCACTATCACCGCTCCTTGGTATAATGGCATTTCAAACAGAAACAGTAGACGACTTGTTTGCTCGTTTCGGTAAAAACTACCGCGTGCTGGTAACCGTGTCCGGTATGGCGGCGTCATTCGTCATGGTCCTGTCCGGCACGATCGTCAATGTCGCAATCCCCGATGTTATGGGCGCTTATGGGGTAGGTCAGTACCAGGCGCAGTTGCTCGCGACGTCCTTCAATGTCGCAATGACAACCTGCCAATTGCTTAACGCCTGGGTCGTCGCCGTATTGGGTCAACGATACGGATACATCGCCACACTAATTCTTTTTACCACGGGCAGCGTCGTTGCCGGTCTAGCGGATAGCTTCGGTATGCTGGTCGCGGGACGGGTCATGCAAGGCATGGCAACCGGCATCATTCAACCATTGATCATGGTGACCGTGTTCCAGGTCTTTCCCGAGGAACGGCGTGGCTTCGCCTTGGGTATCTATTCCATGGGTCTGGTCTTGGCGATTGCGCTTGGGCCGCCCGTCGGAGGCTTGGCACTCGAGGTTCTGAACTGGCGTTATATTTTCTGGCTACCGTTGCCGTTGCTAATAATTTCCTTGCCTTTCGGCATGGTCTTTATGCCCTCCGTTCGCAAGTCCGGCGGACAGGCGTTCGATTGGTTCGGCTATATCCTCATCGCCGTAACATTATTTTGTATCATGACGGTGCTGACCGACGGGCCGCGGAAGGGTTGGACATCGGACCACATCCTCATCCTGGGCATGTTGGGCATTGTTTGCGGATTAGGGTTTGTTAAAAGCCAGCGCCGCGACAAAGAAACGCTGATAGACATATCCCTGTTTCAGAACAAACATTTCGTCATCGTCCTGTTCGTGACCTTTTTTTCCGGCATCGGCAATTTCGCCACGACCTACGCCTTCCCCGTTTTCACGCAACTCGTGCAAGGGCTATCGCCCTTGGATGCAGGGTTTAGTTTGCTGCCGGGCATGTTGCTGGCCGTCTGCCTGGTGCCATTTACCGGGCATCTTGCCGATAAATTGGAACCCGGAAAGGCAATGATGTTCGGGCTGTTCGTCCTTGGTATCGGAACGATGCCCATGGCCTGGGCGGACGTGAACACGCCCTTGTTTATCGTCATGATATACGGTGCCATCGGGCGGTTTGGAACCACATTTGTTCAGCCCTTTCTAATCACCACGGCGCTGCGTTCCTTGCCGTCGGAGAAACTGAACGCCGGCGCCGGCACGGTTAACTTTATTCGCCAAACCGGTGGGTCGCTTGGCACGAATGCTTGGGTGGTTTTTGTAGACCAGCGCACTTTTTATCACAGCGAGGGATTTGCGCTGACACAAAACCCGTCCAACGCGTCAAGCCGCGAGTTGATATCCGCCGTCACAAGACTGCTCAACGAAGCGGGTGTCGCCGAAGCGATACAGCAGCACGGCGCCTATCATTATCTCGGTCAGGTAATCTACGCCCAAGGCATCACGCGGGCCTTCCAGGACGGCTTTATGATATTGGCCATCGCTTACTTAATCGCGGTAATGCCGGCCTGGGTCCTTAGCCGGACGCGGGCAAAGTGAGAAAGCGGCAGGTCATTTCCCGTTTGCCAAATTAGGCACCACCTTTACGTCAAAATGACCGGTTCAAGGCGCAGGCCGGCCGTTTTGGTCAAACTCACCGATACGGTAGGTGCCTTCTGGGTTACCATTTCGGTTGTACGAATAGTATTCGACATCGGTGGAGGGCAAGCCAAAGCTTCTCGTGATGGGGCGTCCGTCCTCATCCTCCTCATTCTGCCACATGTGCAGCCATTTGAGCACGCCCGCACCGCATTCTAATAGTTCGGCTGAATTGGCCTCATCAAGTTCGTCGGCCGACATCCAGCGATGCTCGCGCGTTAATTCATTTGCGGGGTTGAGCTCTGGGGCAGCGGTTGGCAGGCGATGGCCATATACCCGACACCGCCACTGCCCAGTGCCGCCGTCCGGGGCCGCGCCGGGGAGGTCGGCTAACCAGCTGAGCCACGGCAATTGCAATCCCAGTTGATCGCGCGCCTGTGTGACGACGGAACCCATGACATTGCAGACATCCAGGATGCCCGCTGTTTCGTCTTCCGCTGCGGCATACTTAGGAAGCCGCCAGCCATCGGTTTCGTTTCCGAGGACCAGCACGTTTTCATCGCTGTCTTCGATTAACAGCTGCGCCTCGTCGACGCCGCCCACCGGTCCGTCGCGCAGCGCGGCGTACTGACCGTCGCCCCGATGATATGGCACGAGGTGCTTGACGTCGTCCGGTAGGAAGTCATGAACGGCAGACGGGTAAACGGTCGGCCCGCAGGCGGGCGGCGATGACTTCGCATGGAACTTCATATAGAGCCCACAGCGATCAGCGTTGCCGTAGTTGGGGCGCGCCTCATGCCACAGGAATCCGTTCATCAAGACGACATCGCCCTTTTTCAGTGACGGGTCCACTAGCGTAATTTCGTCCGGAGAAGGGACCTGGGCGGCGTCCACCTGATGCACCCGTCCGTTCGATGGCCGTACCGTGGTTTTAAGGTGCGAACCGGGCGATATGGCGAGCGTGCCGGCAGTCTCCGTATAATCGACGAACGGGACGACCGCGAACATCCACTTGACGTACGAGCCGACACATCGCCAAGGCTTGTAGTCGTAGTGGGCGCCGCTGCCCTTGACGAACGGCTTATCGTCGACGCCCGCGCCTGGCGAACGCATAATCGACCAATATTGCGCCAATGTTGCGGGCTCGCCGAAGAGCTTCTGGATCGCCGCCACGATTGCGGGGTGCGCGAGGCTCAACTCCGCGAGGTCTGGGTGTTCTTCCAAAATCCGCGGGCCCATTGAATGGATGCCCGGCAGTGGATAGGCTGACCCCTTCTGGTACGTATCGTAATCGCCGCTGTTAAACGCAGCGCGGATCGGCCGTGCGAGACGGTCCACCTCCGCGTTCGTCAGGACATTCCGAAGGACGTAATAGCCATTTTTTTCGAAATCATTCTTCACAGCTTGGCTTTCTATATCTGAGGACGAGCGGCACTCATTTACCGTCCAAAATACAAGCTGTGGGTTGAATATCAAAGTGCGTTGTGGACTTAACCCTCCGCAAGGCCGAACGCCATTTTTCGGCGGGATACGTCCAGATCGCAAACGCTTAAGGAGGTTGGAAATGACGGCTTTGGGGTCAAACCCGGCTGTCACGCGGTCTCGCTCGCGAAGCCCGGTCTTGAGAAAAACCGGAAGTGAAACCGTGGAGATCTGACATCGTTTTCCGCATGTTGCCTGTTGACGGAACTGCGGAAGTGCCTGGGGTTGGGTCATGAAGACCGGATCTAGCCAATACCGGCTGTTCACTTTCTGCGATAGACTAAAATGATGGGATTGTTGTAGACCGATGACTGGACAGCTGCTGCCATCATATCGCCCGACCGATCCGGTGCGGCCTCAGAGGAGCCACCCCATGCCGACACCCGAGCCGACCGTGACGGCCGACAATGACCCAAATCGAAGTACCGCACACCTCACCATTCGGGAACCCGATGACTGGCATCTCCATCTGCGCGACGACGCAATGCTGGCCCTCGCAACCGATATCACGGCACGCCAGTTTGCGCGGGCCATTGTGATGCCCAATCTGGTGCCCCCGGTGACAACCGTCGCCGCCGCGGAAGCCTATCGCGATCGCATCCTCGGGGCGTTGCCGCAGGGCCGCAGGTTCACGCCGTTAATGACCGCCTATCTGACCGACGAGATCGATGCCGACGAAATTGGGACTGGATTCGAGCGCGGGGTCTTCGCCGCCTGCAAGCTCTACCCAGCGGGCGCGACCACCAATTCCGCGGCGGGCGTGACGGACGTACGCAAAATACGACCGGTGCTCGAACGGATGCAGACAATCGGCATGCCGTTGCTGGTTCATGGCGAGGTGGCCTCGTCCGACATCGATATCTTTGACCGTGAGGCCGTATTTTTGGAGACTGTCCTGGCACCGATGCTTCGCGATTTTCCCGCGCTGAAGGTGGTTCTGGAGCACATCACCACGGCGGACTCGGTGCAGTTCATCCAAGCCGCCGGACCAACGTTGGCGGCCACGATCACCCCGCATCATCTGCGCATCGACCGTAATGCGTTGTTCGAAGGCGGGCTGCGGCCGCATGCATACTGCCTGCCAGTTGCAAAACGCCGACATCATCGCACCGCGCTGCGCCAAGCCGCGGTTTCGGGCGACCCAAAATTCTTTCTCGGCACCGATTCTGCGCCGCACCTGAAGCAGGACAAGGAAAGCGCCTGCGGCTGTGCCGGCATCTTCAGCGCACCCGCGGCGCTGGAAAGTTACGCGCTCACCTTCGATGAGGAAGGTGCGCTCGACCGGTTGGAGGCATTCGCGTCGGAGTTCGGTCCGCGCTTCTATGGCCTGCCGCTCAACGAAGGAACCATCTCGTTGCACCGCGAGGCACATACCCTGCCCGAAACGATCACTCGGGGCGACGTCTCCGTCGTGCCATTCCACGCGGGCGAAACGCTTGCATGGCGCGCCGCAGAGCGCGCCGACCGGTGAATTGCCCCCACGGTTGGACCCACTCGCTGGTTTAGCTCAAATTCGGTTATTTGCTGGCGCCAACTGACTCGCAGACGGATGTCCGCTTGGGGAGTAAAAGCAGACATCGGAAATTCGCCTACTTAGTTCCGAATTTAACCACATAGCGGCTGTTCAGTTCCCAGATTCAGTCAGATCTCAGCGTGCGCTGAAAACATTGGCAGTCGGCGGACACGGGTTGCCAGTTCAAAGGCGTAGGCCAGACGTATCAGAACAGGTTCCCGGTACGCGGCCGCGAATAGCGATAATCCAATTGGCAGGCCGTGCAGATATCCTGCCGGCGCCATTATGCTGGGAGAACCCACCGCCGCTGCTGCGGTCGTGCTTCCGCCAGGAGGATTGTCGCCATTGATTTGGACGAATATCGCGTCCAGGCGCCAGCGCCGATGGGAATACAATTGTTGATGAACGCGTCGCTTTCTGATCTCCGTGGGCGAACTGTTGAAATATCGAAGAGGATTCTGCCTCGTCGGACGCTACGGGTCAGGTCTGTCCGCCTGAAGCCAATTCAGCCTGACAACGCCGAGGTTTAGATTACGCTAGCGCACGCGTAAGAGCAGTGCGGAACGCCGTTTTTTCACTAGTGCTAAGGGATGTAAGCGGCGGTCTGACGGGACCGCCGGCCATGCCAAGGGTCTCGCACCAGAGTTTGAGCGCGGCATTTGGTGGAAGCCCCTTATGCAGCCTCCCGATAATCCATTCCAAATAAATATGGCGGAGCGGCTCAAGACTCCGCGAAATCCCGCGCGCCCGACGGACATTCCCCTCGACGTATGCCTGCGTGTATTCCTTGATCGGCATTCGATCGGCCGACTGAAAAAGGTATGGCTCTGGATCTGCATAGAGTGTCTTAAGCCCACTCCGCGCCATGTTTGGGAGCCAACGCGCCTCCTCGGGATCGGTAACCGTCACTTTGCCGCTTAGCCGTTCCCGGAGGCTTCTGGCATATCGCCGCGGCCGCGTGCATTTAACACCCACGATTCGGCACCGAGACGAAAGTGCAGCGATGGTGTCGGGCGCGAACCCGCCGGTCGGCTGGCGGCCATCGAAAAGGACAATGGGGATGTCGGCCGCTTCGGCAACGTTAAGGACAAACCGGCTTACTGCCGCCTCGTCAAAAACGCCGTGCGGACGCATTAGAACAATATGGTCGGCACCGGTGTCGGCAGCGTGGCGGGACAACGCGATCGTCTCCGTGAGGCTATGATGGCTGGTTACGACACCAACCCGCAGTCGGTTGCTTGTCGTGCCCAAAATCGTTTCGATTATCCGTTGACGCTCGTTCGCGGTGAGCGACCAGCCTTCGCCCATGAGACCATTGCAGAAGATTCCATCCAGAGCGAGGGTGTCGGCGAAATGACGCGTATTTCTCTCAACACCGTCCATATCCACGCTGCCGCGCCAATCGAACGGCGTTGGAATGGCCGCCCAAATCCCATCAAGAAACGACAAGCCCGTAGTCAAAGGTATCTCGTCAAACCGTAATGCGTTTGGTTTGGATCGCCATACCGAGGCCTGTTGCAAATGACTGCGGGCATCCTGGCTCCTGTTCGTTCGGTGGGTCGTTGGATCGGTACGCGATGGGAATCAGAAGACATTGTGTTGGCGTAGCCGGAGCGGCTAGAGCGATGGTCGGCGCTCACGCCAATCCGTCGCTTGCTCGTACGCATCTGCGACGCGCAACACGGCTGCCTCGTCAAACGCGCGACCGACGATTTGCATGCCGATCGGCAGGCCCGCGGCGCTGAACCCATTGCAGACGCAGATCGCCGGGCTGCCGGTTACATCGAACGGCGCAGTGAGTAACGGTTTCTGCATAATGTAGAACTTGGATACTTGATCGATCTTCGGCGCTGGGGCGTAACCACCGGCGGTTAGGAGAACGTCGCAACGGTCGAAGACGGCTTCGATCTCGGCCACCAATTGCCGCCGTAATCGAACCGCCTGCATATAATCCATACCCGTCAGCAGGCTGCTCAACATCAGGCGATCGCGGAAGATCTCACCGTATTTTTGCGGGGTTGCCTTAAGGTCGCGCTCGTGAATCGCGAGCGCCTCGCACAGCATGATGACAAGGCAGCAAGCGCTGTAATCGTGCAGACTCGATAGTCGTATTTCTTCAACCTCGGCGCCGAGATCCTCGAGCACGCGCAACGTGCCATCCATCGCTGTCTTGACCTCGGCATCGGCATGTTCGTCGCCGTCGTAGAAATGACGGATCAGGCCTACCTTGACGCCCCGGACATCGCCGGTGAGGGCGGCGGCGTAATCGGGGACAGGACAATCGGACGAGCCCGGATCTTCGGTGTCGTAGCCGGCGATCGCCTGCAACATCAGCGCGGCATCGCGTGCGGTCCAGGTCATCGGTCCGCAGTGGTCGAGCGAATAAGCCAGCGGCGCGACACCACGCCGCGACACGCGGCCATAGGTCGGCTTGAGGCCGGTGATGCCGCAGAAGAAAGCGGGCATTCGAATGGACCCGGCGGTGTCGCTGCCAAGTGTCGCCATGGCCAGGCCCGCCGCCGTAGCGGCGCCCGATCCGCTCGACGAGCCGCCGGTAAAACAGTCGGGGTCCCAAGGGTTGCGCGCCGGCGGAAATGGCAGGTCCCAGGAGGGGCCGCCAAAGGCGAACTCGTGCGTCGTCAGCTTGCCGAGCAGTACGCTGCCGGCTGCGCGCAGCAGCGCCGCGGTTCGTGAATCGTGCTCGGGCGTTCGGTCGGCGTGCAGGTGGGATTGGCTCGTAGTTCGAATGCCCGCCGTGTCATAGATGTCCTTCAGGGCGATCGGTATGCCGTGTAGCGGCCCCTTGTAACGGCCGGTCGCGATCTCTCGCTCCGCGGCGCGCGCATCATCGAGGGCGCGCTCACCGGTGACGGTGACATAAGCGTTGAGTTTGGGGTCAATCGCATCGATGCGCCCGAGAAACGCCTCGGTGAGCGCGACCGGCGACAGCTCTTGCTGTTCGATCAGCGTCGAAGCTTCCGCGATGGTAAGATGGTGCAGCGCGCCGGTCATGATTTCAGCTCGAGGGCCGAGAACACGTGTGCCGGTTCGTCGCTGTGGGCATACGCGCGCCGCACCTGGGTGCGTATGGCGTCGAGGTACGGCAAAGCGTCGTACATTTCCTTCAGGCTCTTGTCGTCGGGCTTGAACCCGGCGGCATGTAAGCGTGACTTGAATTCGTCGATCGAAATCGTTGGTGTGTCGGACATGCTGAACCTCACGGTATGCTGCGTTCCTACACGGTCGCCAATCGCGTTGTCACTCAGACGAACCCGGCGCAGCAATGCGTATCTGCTGAGTTCAGGATAGGCGGCACGACCATCGCTTGCAAACCTACTTAATTTGCAAAATTATGAATTGAGAGAGTAGTGTTTACAGGACGGCTGGTGGTTGGTGTCACTTCCGCGCCGCGATCCATCGCCGAAAATTGCAATTTCTTCGCCGCAAAAATAACGGGAAGGGGCTTGGCAATGGTAAAATCAAATCGTTTATTTCTGACGCTTGCGACAGCAGTTGTCTCGGTTGGACTGGTTCTCGGGTTGTCGAATGGCGGCGCCCAAGCGGATGGCACATTGCGGATCGCTATGACCGCCGCTGACGTGCCGACCACGACGGGCATGCCGAACAACGGTTATGAGGGCATGCGGTTTCTCGGCTATCCGATCTTCGAGGGGCTCGTTCTCTGGGATCTTTCGAGCGCCGACAAGCTCGCCGATATTCGCCCTGGCCTGGCGGAAAGCTGGAGTCAAAGCAAGAGCGACCCCACTAAATGGACCTTCAATCTGCGCAAGGGCGTGAAGTTCCATGACGGGAGCGACTTCAATGCCGATGCGGCGATTTGGAACCTCCAACGTTTCTACAATACCAAATCTCCGCAGTTTGAAGCGCAAGGCTCGGCGATCACGCGCGCACGAAACCCGAATGTAAAGACGTGGCGTAAGATCGACGATTACACACTCGAGATTACCACCGACCGTCCACTCAGCTACTTCCCCCATCTCCTGGTGTACATGCTGTATGCCAGCCCGACACAGTTTGAAAAAGTCGGCGGCACATGGGCGGAATATGCCAAGGCACCCGCCGGCACCGGGCCGTTCAAACTCACCAACTTTAAGCCGCGCATTAGCGTGACGCTCGAACGGAATGACGGTTATTGGGATAAGAACCGAATCGCGAAAGTGGACAAGATGATCCTGTATCCGATGCCGGAGGCGACGACACGGCTTGCCGCGCTACGCTCCGGGCAGGTGGACTGGATCGAGGTGCCCCCGCCGGACGCTATCCCAAGCCTGAAGGCGGCTGGCTACGATATCGTCACGAATAGTTATCCGCACGCTTGGCCGTGGGTGATGAATATTAAGAAGGCGGCTTCGCCGTTCCGCGACAAACGCGTCCGCGTTGCCGCGAATTACTGCATCGATCGTGAAGGTATGGTCCAGCTCCTCAACGGGGTGGCCGAACCGTCGGTCGGCTTCTTCAAGAAGAAGAGCCCGTTGTTCGGCAATCCGAAGGAAGCCTATACCTTCGATCCGGAAAAGGCCAAGGCGTTGCTGAAACAAGCCGGTTACGGTCCCGGCAAGCCCGTCAAGGCCAAGATCATGATCTCGACCAGCGGCTCGGGTCAGATGCTGCCATTGCCGATGAACGAGTTCCTGCAACAGACACTGGCCAAATGCGGGTTCGAAATCCAGTTCGAAGTGGTCGAATGGGGCACCATGCTGGTGGCGTTCCGCAACGATCCGTCGGGGCCACCGGCGCTAGGATCCGACGCCATGAACATTAGTCTGGTGACGTCGGACATATCGCAGATGGCGCGCTGGTTCTGGTCAGGCAACTCCGCGCCGAAAGGCTCCAACTGGGGCAACTGGCAGACCGAAGAATGGGACCGGCTGCTCGGCGAGATTCAAGTCTCAACAGATCCGGCAACCATCCGCAAGAAGGTCTCTCGGCTTAACGAAATCGTGGTCGACGAAGCGCCGTGGCTGTGGATCGTCCACGATCTCAATCCGCGGGCAATGTCGAAGAAGGTGAAGGGTTTCGTCTCCGCCCAGAGTTGGTTCCAGGACTTCACCCGGGTCCGTATGGAGTAGGACTGCGTTCAGGCGGCGCTGGCGTTATCTTCAGCCGGCGCCGCCTTCCCATTCTTCAATCCTTCGAGACCTTGGCTAATGTGGTTGTTCGTACTGCGCCGGATACTCTACGCCGTTCCGATCCTGCTCGGGGTTTCGGTGATTGTATTTGGCCTCGTGCAATTGTCTCCCGGCGACGTCGTCGACATCCTGATCCCACCAGAGGCGCCCAAAGAGGTGGCCGACGCTCTGCGGGCCCGGTTCGGACTCGATAAGCCGGTTTACATGCAGTACTTGATTTGGCTCGGCCACCTGCTGCAAGGCGATCTCGGCATTTCGATTTTTACCAGCCAACCCGTCGTCGTCGATTTGTCGTCGGCGCTCTCGAATACGTTCAAGCTCGCAATTCCCGCCGCGCTGTTGGGAATGACACTCGGCGTGACCCTGGGAACGCTGGCGGCGTTCTTTCACGGCTCGTGGCTCGACAAGCTGTTTTCGGCCACCGCCATCGCCGGCGTGAGCCTTCCCCACTACTGGGTCGGCATCGTGCTGGTTGCGCTGTTCGCGGTGATCTGGAACGTACTGCCGGCCCAGGGCATGGGACCTGAAGGATTCCCGTCTACCTGGGAACAGATAAAACATTTGATTCTTCCCGTGGTGACGCTGTCGTTGATTCCGATGGGCGTGATCAGCCGCCTTGTGCGCGCCAGCGTTCTGGAGATCATCACTCGCGAGTTCGGTTCGTTGCGACCTTGCACGCCAAGGGTCTCTTCAATCGTCGCGTCCTATTGCACGTTATGAAGAACGCCGCGCCGGCCGTTCTTGCGCTCATGGGCCTGCAGTTCGGCTATTTGCTCGGCGGTTCGGTCCTGGTCGAGACCGTGTTTAACTGGCCGGGTTCTGGAAATCTCATGATTCTCGCTATTTTCCGCCGGGATGTGCCGGTGCTGTCGGGAACGATCCTGGTGCTTGCGGGAATCTTCGTGGTCATCAACATCGTGGTGGATGTCTTGCAGGCGCTGCTTGACCCGCGCATGCGCCGCTGACGACCATGGTATCCAAGACCGATAACACCGTCATCGTAGTCGATCCTGCCGAAGCGCTCAGGCGCGCGCGCCAGGGTCGGGGGTACTGGCGTCGTGTCTGGGAACGGTTGCGCGGTGACTGGGGCACGCTTTCAGTGATCGGCATCATTCTGTTGATCCTGCTTGCCGCGGCCTTCGCGCCGTTTGTGGCAACGCACGATCCGATGCAAGGGTCGATCCTCGGGCGGCTCAAGGGCTTCGGTTATAATGGCCATATTCTTGGCACCGACGAGACCGGGCGCGATCTATTCAGCCGCATCGTATTCGGTGCCCGCCTCTCGCTGATCACCGGGGTGTTGCCAGTGTTGTTCGCACTCGTGATCGGCGGCTTTCTTGGCGTGGTGGCCGGATACTTCCGCGGCTTTCCGAACAGCGTGATCATGCGCGGCGTGGACGTTCTCTATGCCTTTCCTTCGATCCTATTGGCGATCGCGATTACCGGCATGCTCGGCTCGGGTCTAACCAATACCATTTTAGCACTCACGATCACTTTCATTCCGCCGCTGGTACGCATTTCCGAGACGGTGACCAGCCAAGTGCGTTCGTTGGACTTCGTCGAGGCCGCGCGGTCGAGCGGTGCCCGGCCACTCACCATCATCCGGTTTCATATTCTGAACAACATGCTCGGTCCCGTCCTCGTCTATACGACGAGTTTGATCTCGATTTCGATCATCCTGGCGGCGGGCCTAAGCTTCCTGGGGCTCGGCGTTACGCCGCCCGATGCCGAGTGGGGGCTGATGCTGAACAATCTGAGGTCGGCTATTTGGGTCAACCCCGTGATCGCGGCGCTGCCCGGCGTCATGATCTTCATCACCTCGATGTGCTTCAACCTGATGAGCGACGGCCTGCGTCAGGCCATGGATGTAAGATTGTGAGGGGCGGATGGTGACGACCACCATCACCGACGCGGTGCCGGGGATGACCGCGGTCGAGCAGCAGCCGTTACTTGTGGTCCGCGATTTGCGCAAACACTTCGCGGTCAAGGGCGGATTCCTCGGCCGCACACAAGCCGTCGTGCAGGCTGTCGACAACGTTACCTTCGATGTCATGAAAGGCGAGACCCTAGGCATTGTTGGCGAATCGGGTTGTGGCAAATCGACGACCGCGCGTGTAATCATGCACTTGATCGAGCCCGACGCGGGTGAGGTGATCTTCGATGGCCAAGCGGTCGGCCACTCCGACGGCATCGGCTACAGGGAGCTGTACCGGAACGTCCAAATGGTGTTCCAAGACTCCTACTCGTCGCTGAACCCCCGGCTACCGATAGCGCTTTCGGTCGCCTTCGGCCCAATGGTACATGGGATGCTGCGGGGGGCGGCGCTCGAGAGGGCGGCGAGCGTGCTGGGCCAGGTCGGCCTCGACTCGGCCAATTTCGCCAATCGGTACAGCCACGAACTCTCCGGCGGGCAGCGACAGCGGGTTAACATTGCCCGTGCGCTGGCGTTGGAGCCGAAGCTGATCTTGCTCGATGAGGCGGTATCTTCGCTCGACAAATCAATCGAGGCCCAGGTTCTGAACTTGTTGTTCGACCTAAAGCGGGAGTTCGATCTCACCTATATCTTCATTAGCCACGACTTGAACGTCGTGCGGTATATCAGCGACCGCGTGCTGGTGATGTATCTTGGCAAGGTGGCGGAAATCGGCTCGGTCGAAGCGGTCTATACCAATCCACAACACCCCTACACCCAAGCCCTGCTTTCGTCGATGCCTTCGATGGACCCGCGGCGCAGGACCGAGCAGGCACCGCTAACGGGGGACCCGCCCAATCCGATAAATCCGCCGTCGGGATGCCGCTTCCGCACGCGCTGTCCGTTCGCGGAGGACATCTGCGCCGGCACGCCGCCGCGTTTGACGAGCCGTCCCGAACACGGCATATCGCAACAGGTAGCCTGCCACATGCATGATCCGAGTTCCGGTCATAGCCGCGCGATGGCGACGGAGGCCGCCCGCCCGTGAGTCAGGACAGCATTCTTTCGGTTGACAATTTGTCGGTCAGATTCAGGACCCACGAAGGTATCGTTCATGCCGTCAACGGCGTCAGCTTCGATCTGGCGCAGGGTGAAGTACTCGGCATTCTCGGCGAGTCAGGTTCGGGCAAGAGCGTGACGCTCAGGGCGATCATCGGCTTACTGCCGCGTGAATACGCAAGCATCGGCGGACGTGTCCGCTTTGGTGGGCGTGAAATCCAGCATCTGTCGAACGAGGAGTTGAACGCGATACGTGGCGCCCGGATTGCCATGATCTTCCAGGAACCGATGGTGGCGTTCGACCCGGTGTTCACCGTGGGCGATCAGATCGCCGAAACGATCGTGCGGCATGACGGCGCTAGCTGGCGCGACGCCATGCGGCGTGCGCGCGACCTCCTGGAACTGGTGCAAATCCCCTCGGCGAAGCGGCGTCTTGCGGCCTATCCGCATGAGATGTCCGGGGGCATGCAACAGCGTGCCATGATCGCACTGGCTCTGTCCTGCAACCCCCAACTCCTTCTCGCGGACGAGCCGACGACGGCGCTCGATGTCACGGTCCAGATCCAGATCATTCTGCTGCTGCGTGAGCTGCAGCGTGAACTCGGCATGTCGGTCATCTTCGTGACGCACGATGTCGGTGTCGCGACGGAAATCTCGGACCGTCTCGCCGTCATGTATGCCGGCCGTTTCGTTGAGACCGGACCAGCGGTGGACGTGATCGAACAGCCCCGCCATCCCTACACCGACGGCTTGCTGTCTTCGACGGTGCTCAGCGCCAGACAGGGTCATCGGCTCAATGCGATTCCGGGCGCCCCGCCCGACTTGATGGCGCTACCCGACGCCTGCTCCTTCGCACCGCGCTGTCGTTATGCGGAAGAACAGTGCTTATCGGGTGTGCCAGCCCTGTCGCCGATTACACGAGATCACGCCACGCGCTGCCTACGCGTCGGCGAGGGTCGGTTGGAACTCTGAACTTTCGATTCGCTGGCCGCGAGAACGGGGGCTTGGATCGTCAAGAGTTTATCAGGCTATGTCTTACCGAAGACACACCGAAGACAGCTCCGCGAGAGCATACTGGAGTTGTAGGGAATCAATTGAGAAGATTCCCACTCCAGCTCGATCTAGTGATTTGTCTGACTACACCCGAATGTCCGTTCAAGGTCAAATTGCAAGGTCATATTTGGGGTTCGAAACGTCGACTTCGGGGGCAAAAGCAGACATCGGAAAGTCGCGTGCTGAGTTCCGAATCTAGCCAGGAGAAGACATTCAACCATTAGACTTGCTGCTTCCGGAAGGCATCCTTGATAGCAATCTTCCCGTCGCGAAAAGTGAAGATATCAACACCATTAAAGTACAATTAGGTCGGCCTCGACGCCCATGCTAACCAATCGACGGGCAATCTCGGCGACGGTTTCCGTAAAATCGGTCCGAGGCGGCGCACCGCTGGCAAGCAAGCTCGACAGGGCCCGGAGTTTTGGTGAGTTGGTCATCGAAATTCAACCTGGGTCGATTGCCAACTGGCAAATTTATGTGCCCTTTTGGTGAATCTGGTTCAAAGCTTAACGTGCCCGGTTCGCAACCTTTGGAGCATAGCTGCGTCGGTATGGCTCATCGACACTCTACCCTAGATCATATTCACAGGGTTTGTTGGAATCGCCTTTGGCGATCCAAAAAACCCTGTGAATATGATCTAACTTATTGATAGCGATCGGATTCACAAGAGTATCCGAACTCATAAAATGAATTCGTCTAAACTTGATCCGATCTAGAATCACCGAATACCCTTTAGTACTCATTACAGGGGGATATTCAGCATCGGAGCCTCTATCTTACAAGTCTCTAGCCGAGTAACTTCCTTGTGTTACCGTCGCGCCACATGCAGAGATTGAAGGAGAAGACCCTTGTCCGTTCAAACAAAAACCATTGACTACGCCGATGGCGACACCGCGCTCGAGGGCTATTTCGCTTGGGACGATGCCGTTGCCGGCCCGCGTCCTGGCGTACTGATCGTGCACGCTTGGGCTGGCCGTAGCCCCTTTGAAGAAGACGTTGCGCGCAAACTCGCTGGCCTCGGTTACGCGGGCCTGGCGATGGATGTTTATGGCAAGGGCGTGCTCGGTGGTGACCCAGAGGAAAACACCAAGCTCATGACGCCCTTCTTGGAAGACCGTCCGATGCTCCAGAAGCGGCTTCAAATCGGCCTTCAAGTGCTCCGCGACCAAGCGGACGTTGACGCGAGCAAGATTGCCGCGACGGGTTACTGCTTTGGTGGACTGTGCGTACTGGATCTCGCCCGTACAGGGGAAGATTTTCAGGGCGCGGCGAGTTTTCACGGCTTGTTCAATAAGCCGGGAAACACCGATGGCAACGCGATTAAGGCCAAAGTGCTCGCTTTGCATGGTTGGGATGATCCGATGGTGCCGCCAACAGACGTCGTGGCGCTCGCCGAAGAACTCACTTCGGGCGGCGCGGATTGGCAAATCCATGGCTACGGAAATACGTTGCATGCCTTTACCAATCCAGAGGCGATTGCGCCGGAGATGGGCGCAATGTACCAAGCGGACGCCGACCGCAGGTCATGGCAGGCGATGGAGAACTTTCTGGCAGAAGTGCTCGCTTAGGACCATAGCTGTCCCTATTCGCGTTGGTGCACGGCATGCGCTCGTAGGATCTATCGATCCCACTCAAACCGCGTTCAAGCACGCTTGACCGTAAAGGGATAAACGTCAATGTCGTATCAGGGTCATTTTCCCGTCAGTGCGGCCATACAGCGCCGCAATCACGTGTCGATGGAATACTTCCCGGTGCTTTAGGAAGGAACGAACCGTTTTTTCGGCGGTTTGATCGGTTTCGGGACGCCAAGTTTCTTGTTTGTCTTGGCGACCTTCGACTTGGATTTGGCAAGCGGCATGGCTTTGGTCATGTTGAGCGCCTCGCCCTTGCGCATCCGGCGACGGGCAGCCGCTGAACCGCCAAAGGGCTCCCTGTCGGCTGCGCTGGAAGCGAACTGGACCTCTATCTTGTTGCCGTCCGGATCAAAGACATTCACCTGTATCATGTTGATCTCGGTCAGCGGCGACACCTGGTAAGGTGTATCGGTGTCGCGCATCTTCTTCTGGAAAGATTTTATGCTGCCGTTCGAACGAAGGGCAAAATGCTCGATCTGGGCTTCCTCGGTCTTGATTTTCTTCGTGGATTCGACGAGATGGACGACAGCCTGCTTGCCGCAATAATGCCAGGCGCCGCCTATTCCAAAGCTCGGCCGTTTGCCGCGCGGCAAACCTAGAATGTTCTCATAGAACTGAGACATTTCATCGAGTTTGGCCGTGCGGATGTTGACGTGATCGAGCCAGAACATTGCCATCTTGTAATCCTCATTATCAGGGATCGTGAATTTTGTTCATTCTGAGCCTGGCAGTCGGCGATTTCAACGAAGAAACGAGCCAGCTCCATCTGAGTTTAATACCAAGGCGCGTTGAGGTCAGCCGGCGAGATTACCGCGCAACGTCGTCGCTTCGTATTCGGTCCGGAAAATGCCGCGCTGCTGCAGGATGGGAACCATCAGATCGACGAAGTCTTCGTAACCGCCGGGTACGATGGCTGGGGTCAAATTGAAACCATGGCAGCCGGTCTCGCGCCAGATCTCTTCCAGCTGGTCGGCGATCTGCTCCGGCGTGCCGAGAATTTGCGGGATGAGGCCCGCCAGCCCGGACAGGCGTACTGCCTCGTGCAAATCCATTACGAAGAGGTCGGTTCTGGGCCATACCCAGACCTTATCCCGATGCTTTGCCTATGTCAGGTTTTGTGCAGGTTTCTCGGACGCCCTTGCGCGTGCTGAGGAGTTGTGCGGCGGTTTCCGGCCTCCCGAGAAACCTGCACAGAAGGCGACCTCAATCCATCACCAGAAACGCCCGCGCGAAGCATTTAAGGGGTGTCGGAATTCATTACAGTCTGGTTTATTGTGAATATCGCCAAGACTGGCGTCATAACTATTTGTAATATCGTGTTTTTTTCCGGACCTGCTACTAGAAACCACGTGGGAGCAGCTTTTTGGGTGTCGGAAATCTTTACACTTATGGTTAGCTGGCTTTGGGTCTTCCAAGCGAAACCCTTAGATATTAATAGGTTATGAATCTTGGTACGAATCTTGCGTGAATCTTGCACGAATCATTCGGTCAAAAGGCCCGATGACCTTGCAAGGGGAGTGCTCCCATGAAGTTTCTTCGCACAGTCACATTCATCGCGGCGTCGTTCCTGCTTGTCTCTTCTTGGAGTGGCCCGGCCAGAGCTGTCCTTATTCAATGGGACGTCTCCATAAATTTTGACGATGCTAGCACGGCAGTTGGCAGCTTTGTCTTCGACAATGTCGCCGAGACGTTCTCGGATGCTTCGATCACCACGACGGCCGGCATTTTCCCGGCCAGGACTTACAGCGTCGTCCAGCCGTTCAGCACCGACGCCTTCATCTCCCTGCTGGACCCGTCGGACGGACTTGATTTCACCGGTGACCCTACCTTGTTTTTCCGCCCGACAACTAGTTTCGGCGACATCGGAGCCTCGTTTAACCTGGCCGTAATCAATACCTGCTTTGATTCCGATTGCGATGCTGTGATTGGCCCCTCCACCGGTATAACAGACAACGGATCTCTCAACGGGAGGATCATAGGGGTCCCCGAACCGGCCGGCTTGTCGATCTTCATCCTTGGGCTAGGCCTGCTAGGGGCGCTGATGATGGTCTCCGGTCGTCGCACACGGCAGGCCAGAGAACCGTTCGTTCGTGGTTTCGGCTAACCATCGCGTCGCGGGCACGCCTGCTTTTGCCCAAGTATTCCAGCGTCGGACGTAGGCCCCGGACGGAGAGACCCTGGAGAGGTCACCCGGTACCTGCTCACAAAGCCTGAGCGTACATCGACGATACTCGCTATGACGGCTTAGGATCATACCCACACATTATTCCGGTGCTTCGCCTATGTCTGGTTTTGTCCTTTCAGCGAACGTCCGCCGCAGGTCTCTCGTTTATGAGACAATGACCTAATACCAAGGCGCGCTGATCGTCAGCCGACGAGATTGCCGCGCAGCGTCGTCGCGTCGTATTCGGTGCGGAATATGCCGCGCCGCTGCAGGAGGGGAACCACCAGATCGACGAAATCCTCGTAGCCGCCGGGCACGATTGCCGGCGTTACATTGAAGCCATGACAGCCGGTCTCGCGCCAGATCTCCTCCAACTGGTCGGCGACCTGCACGGGCGTGCCGAGAATTTGGGGGATGAGGCCCGCCAAGCCGGACAGGCGCACCGCTTCGCGCAAGGTGATGTTCTTGTCGTTGAACATGGAAGACATGGCCGAGACGAGTCCTTGCGAGGCCTGCGTGGTTATTTCCTGCAGGGGTTTGTCGATGTCGACGGTGTCGAGATCGACCCCGAAGGTGCCGGAGATGCGGGTCAGCGCCGCTTCGAGCGGAATTTTCGCCAACATCGAATCTCGTTTCTCTTCAGCGGCTTCGAGGCTTTCGCCAATAAAGGGCTGCACCGCAAAGGTGACCCGGAGGTCCTCGTCTCGTCCGCTTTCGGTTGCCGTTTCGCGAAGCTTCCGCATGAAGGTCTGCATGCGCGGCAGGTCCGGCTGGATGGCGAAGATCACATCGGCATGGTCGACCGCGAAACGTTGCCCGCGGCCGGACGAGCCTGCCTGGAACAGGACCGGCCGTCCCTGCGGTGAGGGCAGGACGGACGGCGTCGCGTGGCAGCGGAAATATTCACCCTCGAAGGCGATTTTCTCGATCTTCGCAGGATCCGCGTAAATACCCGCCTCGCGGTCCGCGACGACCGCATCCGGCAGGATACCCCGCCACAACGCGTAACAGACCTGCATATATTCGTCGGCGCGGTCATAGCGCTTATCGTGCTCCACGACATCCAGCCCCATGGCCCGATATTCCGAGCGGGCGTTGCCCGTGACGATATTCCAGCCGACCCGCCCCTGGCTGAGATAGTCCAGGGTGGACATGGAACGAACGGCCAGGAAGGGGTGTAGAGACGCCAACGAAACCGTCGTCGCGATCCCCAGATGGCGGGTCGCCGCCGCCATGATGCCGATCAGGGCGACCGGATCATGGGTCGGCCAGTTGACGCCGTATTTGATCGCGACGTCCGTATTGTCCTGGTAGTGGTCGTAGACTGCGGGTACGTCGGCGAAGAACATGCCGTCGAAGCAGCCTCGCTCGAGAGTTTGCGCCAACGCTTGCCAATGGGCGATGGAACCGAGACCGGCGGCCTGCCTGTCTGCGGGGTCGGCCCAGCTCATCGTCATATGATTGATCGGCGTGTGCATCAAAAACGCAAGGAGATGCATTTTTTCCGGCATGGCGATCCTTGGTATTTGTCGCTGGCGTTCAAGCGCGAGCAAGGATATTGCAGGGGCGGTATTGCGGCAACTGCACCCGCAATACTCGCTAATTCGCGGACTGGATTAGTCGCTGGCCTTCAGCCGGACATCGTCGAAAGGCGCGAGTTTTTCGCGCGCGATGAGGGACCGTAGCATCTGTCCGTATTTCTCCGGAATTTCGGAGTAATTCGTGAGCCAGGCGGCCAGATCCGGTCCGGCGGGCTGCTTGCCGGTGCTGCGGATGGCGGCACGGGCCTCGCGCAGTTGGCGGTAGGCGCGATGGGTGTTGAGGTTGCGCATATAGGCGGCGACGCTCTCGCCCAGCGACTTGAACCGCATGACCTTGAAGCCCCGAGCCGCTGCCGGTTTGAGCCCCGGCGTATCGTCGTCGTAGGTCCGCATGCCGAAGAGGTTGTTGCCGTCGAGCACGAAGCGCGAGGTGCCCCAGCCGCTTTCCAGTGCCGCCTGCGCAAGAACCAGAGAGGTCGGTATGACATCGACGCGTTTCCGCAAGGTTTCGAGGTCTCCTTTGGTCACATCGTAGCGCTTGAATAGCCCATTGGGCACAGCCCCGGTCAGCGATTTGCGCTCTGCGCGTATGCGGCCGTTCTCGCGCGCGACGAGCGGGAGGATCATGCGGAAAAATGCCTGTTTGCGTTCCTTTGTCGAGAGCGCGGCAAGATCGACATCGATCCGTTTGATAAAGGCCGGCGGAACGCTTCCCGTCTTGCCGATGTCGGAGAGCGATACATTCCGTACCTGTTTTAGCGCTGCGCTATCCTCCGGCGAGCGCAATCCGCTCAAGTCGATGACAAACACCATCGCCAGAGCAATGACGACAGCCAGCGCAGCCGCGCCTGCGAGGCAAGGCACCCGGTTCGCCCGGAAGAACTCGATCCTTTTGCGATGTGGCGTCATGGAGATGCGGGGTACTAAGGCCTTACCGGAAAAGTCACCGGGCCAGCCAAGCTCGGCAGGGTCGGCTGGATCCAGTCGATCCAGGCGGACAGCCGGGGCCGGGTTTCGCGTGGGTCTATCAACTCGTGCATGGAGAAGGATTCGGCGCGCGCGGTCGGCCTCGTGCGGGCGGCCATCATTTCTTCCAGCTCCTTACGCCGGGCTTCGGGGTCCTCCGCGGCTGCGATTTCGCGGCCAAAGGCGACGGCGACGCCGCCTTCGACTGGTAATGCGCCCATTTCCGCCGAGGGCCAGGCGAGGACATAGGCGTTCGGGCCATAATGCGCGCCTTGGGCGACGCCAAAGGATTTGCGGACGACGACCGAGGCCCAAGGGACCTGGCAATCGGCGACGGTCAGCACGGTGGCCGTGCCGTAACGGATCGTCGCCAGCCGCTCCGACTCGCTGCCGATCATGAAGCCCGGCTCATCGACGAAGGAAATGATCGGTAAATGGAAGGTCTGGCACATCTCCACGAAACGCCGGACTTTCTGCGCCCCCGCGGCCGTCATGGCGCCCGCATAGTAACGGCCGTCATTGGCGATGACGCCGACGGGCTGGCCGTTCATGCGCGCGAGGCCGGTAATCTGGCCGCGGCCGAAATTGCGGGCCATCTCGAAGAACGAATCGGTGTCGAGGATCGCGCCGAGCATGCGGCGTGCATCGAAAATCTGCCGCCGGTCCTTGGGAATCAGGGAGAGCAGTTCCTCTTCGCTGCGGTTTGGATCGTCTGTCTGTTCGCGCCGCTCCGGCGTCTCCCAGATGTTTTGCGGCAGATAGTCTAGAAAACGGCGAATTTGATCGAGCGCGTCCGCCTCGTCCTTGGCGATATTGTCAACGACACCGTTTCTCGTATGCACCTTGGCGCCGCCCAATTCTTCCTTGGTTTTCTTCTCGTGCAGCGCCCGTTCGACGACCGCGGGGCCGGCGATCAGGACTTGCGCCGTATCCTTTGTCATAACCGAGAAATGGGATGCAACGAGCCGCGAGGCGGGCAGGCCGGCCACCGGGCCCATGGCCGCGGTCGCGACGGGCACCGTGCCCATGGCGCGGGCGACGGACTGAAACCTGGGCATCGAATAGACGGGCGAGCCGACGGTTTTGCCGCCGGCCCCCGCAACGCTGCCGCCGCCGCCTTCATGGATGCGGATCAGCGGAACACGGTATTGGCAGGCGAGTTCTTCGGCATAGATGCTTTTGCGCAGGCCCGCTTCGTTGGGCGAGCCCCCGCGCAAGGTGAAGTCCTCGCCACCGACGACGCAGCGGCGGTCCTTGATCGTACCGAAGCCGAGCACGAAGTTGGCGGGCGAGAAATCCTTGATCGAGCCGTCTTCATCGCGTTTGGTCGCACCCGCACCGGCGCCCATTTCATGAAAGCTGTCCGGATCGATCAGGGCGTCGATCCGCTCCCGGATCGTCATCCGGCCGGCATTATGCTGCCGGCTGACGCCATCCGCACCGCCAAGCGCTTTGGCGCGCGTGCGCTTTTCCTCAATATCCCGGACTTCCTTTTCCCAACTCATGGGCTACGCCTCGCTCGTGATCGTGTTTCGGCGAGTATAGACGGGCGGGCCGCCTCGTTTCCTATCGAATATGCGTTGCCCTGCTCAAAAAAGAAAAGCGGCGGAAAAATCCGCCGCTTTTGCATGGAGGTCCCAGGTCTTTAAATCATGTTGGCCGGTGCGATCAGCTCCAGTACAGGATCATGAAAAGGGCGGAAGTGCCGAAAAAGCCGGTGAATACGCCAAACGTGACTGCCAAAATCGATGTATTTTTCATGTGATGTCCCCTAACCGTGCCGTTCGTGAATTCTGACGCATTGATACGCGGTCGCCGGGATTTCGACGTCACCCATTTAGGGGCTAATAGAATTAATTTGCATAGAGTTCGGTTAAAAAGTGCCCGCATGATATTGTCGGTGTTGGTGTTAACCCTTTAGCAGAGGACGGCAAGGCATGGGCTTTACTGAGTCTTTGGCCGCGCGGGCGGCAGATATCGTGGCGCGATGCACGCAATGCGGCCGCTGTGTGGAGGTCTGCCCGATGCCGGACCTGACGGGCATCGATACCGCGGATCCGGCCGGCGTCGCTGGCGGCGTCATACAGATTCTGCGAACCGGCGCAGGGCCGGAGCGCTCTGAACAATGGGTCAGCGCCTGTTCCGGCAGCGGGCACTGCATCGACGCCTGCAACGATGGGATAAATCCGCGTTTCATGATCCATTTGGCACGGCTGGCGCGGAAGCGGGACGTCGAAACCGACGCGACCCGTGCGGCGGGCAAGGCGAATTTCCAGAAGATGGCCCGTGCCGTCCGCATTCTGTCCCGGCTGCAACTGCCCCCGGACGAGCTGGCGCGGCTGTCGCGTGCGCCGCGGCCGGCGGACGAGCCGTCGCCGGACGTGGTCTTCTACACGGGCTGCAATGTTTTGCGGACGCCGCATATCGCGCTGCTGTGCCTGGACGTAATGGACAGGCTGGATATCCGTTACGAGGTCTATGGCGGGCCTTCCGATTGCTGCGGCATCCTGCAGATGCGGGCGGGCGATACCGCGAATGCGGGCCGGCAGGGGGAGCGGACGGTGGATCGCTTCTTTGGTACCGGTGCGTCCGAGGTTCTGTCCTGGTGTCCGACCTGCCAGATCCAGCTCGGCGAGTCGGTTCTGCCGGCGCAGGATACGGACGACCCGTTCGGCATGAAGATGTTCGTGAACTATCTCGTCGGACGGCTGGACGAATTGCGTCCGCTGATGGTCCATCCGGTGAACAAGCGCGTCGGGCTGCATGAACATGCCGGCGCCATCGGCGTGACGGAATTGGTGATTACCCTGCTGAAGGCGATCCCGGGCCTAGACTATGTCGATCTCGAACAACCCCGCGTGGGGTATATGTGCACGGCGCTCTCGGGCGCACCGGGCGTGCGCAAGGACTGGCACGCGGAGCAACTACGTGCGGCCGAAGCGCTGGGAGTTACGACGCTCGCCGGGGTCTATCATGCGTGTCACCGCGATCTCTGCGCGCATGAAAAGGAATGGCCGTTCGAGGTCGTGAACTTCATGGAACTGATCGGCGAGTCCATGGGCATTCGCCGGCCCGACCTGTTCAAGCGCTTGAAGATGATGCAGGACGTCGACGCGATTATCGCCGACAGCACGGACCAGATCGACGAATACGGGTTGGACCCGGATGAGGTCCGCGACGTCGTCCTGCAGGATTTACTGGGCGAGCAGTCTTTCCCCCTCGATCGCGCCGCGGAGGAGCACGCCTGATGTACGACCTTATCGACCGGATCGTCAGTCTCGATATGGGGCAACGCGGCATGACCGGCCTGTATGAGCCGGCGCGGGTATTATCCGGCGAGCCGCTCTCGGCCGCTGCCGCGCGGCCGCTGTCCACATTGGAACGCGGCGACTACGTCATCATCATCACCGGGTCTCTCACGCGCGCCGGGGTGTCGTCGGCGATTGCCGAGAACGATGGGCCCGTCGGCGTGGCGTCCCTCGCTAGAGCCATTACGCACGGCTTTAACGCGATCCCCGTGATCATGGTTGACGAAACGATTTGCGACAAAGTCGCGGCGATCACCCGCGTCGCCGGCCCGAATGTCGTGACCTTGGAGCAGGCACAGACCGCCGTGGCGACGCCGCGCTATACCAGCGTCGCGGTCGTGGAAGGCGGCAAGATCGACGATGCTGAGGCGCGCGCGCATGCGTTATCGCTGGTCGCGGATTTGAACCCCAAGGCGGTCATTTCCGTGGAACGATCGGGCCTGACGAAGGATGGCACCTATCGAAACGCGCGCGGCGAAGACTACAGCGAAGGTCGCGCGAGGCTCGATCACATCGTTCTCGAAGCAGCGAAACGGAACATTCCCACCATCGGGATTGGTGATGGCGGCAACGAGATTGGCATGGGGGCCATTCCGGACGCCGTGGCCGAGCACATTCCGCACGGTGCGGTGCTGTGTTCGAGTATCGCAACCGACGTTCTGTTCCCGGTCGGCGTGTCCAATTGGGGCTGCTACGCGGTGACCGCGGCGCTAGCCATCATGACCGGCAATGAAGATCTGATACATACGCCCGATTTGGAGCGCCGGCTGCTCGAAGCGTCGCCGCAAATCGGTTTGGTCGACGGTACGTCGGGACGGCTGGAGCCGACCGCGGACGGCCTGCCGTTGAGCACCCATGTCGGTATTGCCGAATTGCTGCAGACGACGGCGCAGCGGGCGATCCGTACCGGCGGCGCCATGCCGCACGCCAAGGTTTGACGGCTCGCTGTAAGAGAATCCGATAAACCAAAATCGCGTCACCGGACATCCGTCGCGGTGCAAACCCAGCGTGAAAAGCGCTGCATCTGCGTGTTGAATTTACGCACTCGTAAAAATTTTATTTCAGAATTGCACCCGTTTAAGTTAGGATGGTTGTGCTGTAGGTTTAAGCTGACCCTTTTGAGTGGGGTGCGGGCATGGGTACGGCGGCAAAACGGCTTCTTGCGATCGATGATGAACCGGCAATACGGGAAATCATTCGCAGCACTGCCGCGGGCCTAGACTACGATACCTGCGTGACCGAGCGCGCGAATGCGTTCAAGGAAGCTTATGCCGCGTTCGACCCGACTGTCATCGTCCTCGATATCGTTATGCCTGAAACCGATGGCATCGAACTGATGCGGTGGCTCGTCGACCGCGGTACAAAGGCGAAAATTATTGTCGCGTCGGGCTACAACGAGCTCTACGCAAAGATGGCGGCGAAGCTCGGCAGCGATTCGGGATTGTCGGTCGCCTTCCTGGACAAGCCTTTCAGAGTGGAAGCGCTCCGCGATATGCTGCGGGCGACCGAGGCTTAGCATTTCGGCTAGTGTAATGATTCTAAGGTTCGCCGCATTGAATGCGGCGGATTTTAGGATCTGAATTACACGTGAATCAGCACACTAGTGTCCTGGAACAGAGATACGTATCATTTAGAATCGCTTTTCCCGCTCTCTCGATAGGAGGAAGCGTGCCGGCGATGCGGCACATCGTCAAGCGCTTTCGACGCAGCGAGAGAGCGGGAAAAGCGACCTTTCAGGCGACCTGTCGCGATCCCCGGCTGCGTTGCGCGACGCTTGTGATAGCCCCGCATCACGGCGCGCCGCGCGTCTTGCCGGGAAGCGCAACAGGCCATTCTAAACGATACGTATCTCTGTCCCAGGACACTAGGTCATGGACTCATAAACGAGAGACCTATGGCGGAAGTCCGCTTAAAGAACAATTCCAGACCTAGGCGAAGCATCGGGACAATGGCTGGGTATGACCCAAAGCAGACATAAGGGATTAAATTCAGAAGCAGCTGAACACGGCAGTGTTATTCCTTGTAGGCGTAGTGTTGCGCTTATCCTTCACGACATTAACGGCACGCTAGCCGTTTAGGCCCAGGGCCGGCTGACAGTTCAACGAGTTTTCCTTGAAAAATGCAAACCAGAACTTCGGTCGCCTTAGACAGTTCGAATATTTTTCAGTTTCCGGCAAGCCTGAAGTATCATCCGGGCAACTTCGGTTTAATTGCTGCACCGCCTAAACTGGCACCCACGTGATGCAAAAGTAGCCCTTTTCTTAAGACAAACAGGCGGTAGAAGTGGATTGTGAGATGGAGGTTGTGTGATGAGTGATACAAACGCCAGCCCAAAGAAAATCGAGATCCCGGAGGATGAGTTGTATCGGCTCAGACTTGAGGACATGCTTCGAGAGCTCGAAGAAAAGCTCGCCAGTAGGCTAAAGCATCGATTTACGTTTGTGATAGCGAGCGTGGCAGTTCTGAGCTTCTTTGGAATCCAAGGCCTTGCGTCTGTTTTTATTAATGAACAGCTTGATCCACAGATCGACAAGGCAAGGAGCGCCGCAGCGAAGCTTGATGCAGAAGCATCGGTTGTCGCCCGCCAATCAGGTGAGGCGTTGACGTTGGCCAAGCAGGCGCACGATGAGGCAAAAAGGGCCTTAGAACTTGTTAAGACACAAGGTACAAATGTCCAAAATCTTCTAAATGAACTAAAAAACAAGGCGGATCATTTCGACACGCGATTTTCAAAATTTGACATTCAATTCAAAAATATTCGATCGTTAAGTGAGAACGTAAGGTCGCAGCTAGAAGTAACCAACACATCCCTCAAAGTCCGCATAACGGAGCTCTCGAAAGCTGTACCCGAAACCACGTCACAGATCGCGAATTTAGAAAATGAGAGTAAAAATAAACTGAGCGAATTTAAACAAAACTCTCAGTATCTTGTTGATATAAATTACGATTCTACTCGAAAGACTGAGAGTTTATTAGTAACAGAATTCTTGAGAGAACTTGGATACAGGGTAGATGCCCAGTGAGCGTCCGGTAAAGCAGCCCTGCCTATGATGACGTTGGACTGTTACGCTCAGGTTTGAGCGTAACGCCAGGGGAGCAGTTCGTCGATCCGATTGATTTTATGGTCGGCGATACAGGCTAGCGTGTCGGTTAGCCAGGCCTGCGGATCGACGCCATTGAGTTTTGCTGTCTCGATCAGCGTATAGGCGATGGCGGCTGATTTGCCGCCGGCCTCGGACCCCATGAAGAGATAATTCTTCCGCCCCAGGGCGATGGGCCGCATGGATCGCTCTGCGGTATTGTTGTCGAGTTCAAGAAAGCCGTGATCTAGATATGGTCGCAGCTTCTTCATGCGGGTCAGGGCGTAGCGAATAGCACCGGCTAAGGGTGATTTGCCGGATATCCGGGTCAATTGGGCATGCAGCCATGATTCCAGGTCGTCGAAGATTGGTTTTGATTGGCGCTGCCTGATCTTCACCCGTTGATCCGGCGATTGGCCCCGAACCTCCTTCTCGACGCCATAGAGTGTGGCGATACGTTTTATGGCTTCCTCGGCAATCGCCGATCCCTGAGCTTTGTGGATATCGACGAACTTGCGTCGGATATGGGCCATGCAGGCCACTTCCGTCACCTTGCCCGTGCGGTACAGGTCATTGAACCCCGCATAGCCATCGGCATGCATGAAGCCCGTGAAGTCCGCTAGATGTTCGCGCGGGCGAACGCCCTTCCTGTCGGACGAGAACTGATACCATGCGGCAGGATGCGCCTCTCCGGCCCAGGGTCGTTCATCGCGGACATAGGCCCAAAGCCGCGCGGTCCTGGTTTTACCGGAGCCTGGGGTCAGCATTTTTACCGGCGTATCATCGGCGAAGAGGGCCTGTCCCTTTAAAACATGGCGCGCGACGGCGTCCGCCAAAGGTTCCAACAGAGCCGTGGATTTGCCAACCCAATCGGCCAGGGTGGAGCGGTCCAGATCGATCCCCTCGCGCTGGAATATCTGACTTTGCCGGTACAAAGGCGAATGATCGGCGTACTTGTTGACCAGCACATGGGCCAGTAGGCCAGGACCGGGCCGCCCGTGCTCAATCGGCCGCGACGGCAGGGCTGCCTGATGGAACGTCTCACAGCAGGTGCAGGCCATGCGCGGGCGAACAATCCGGTTCACGACAAAACGTCCGGGGACATATTCCAGTTCCTCGGTGACATCGTCGCCAAGCGTTTTGAGCGCACCGCCGCATTCCCCACAGGCATCGCCCGGCGACAGTGTTGTCTCGTTGCGTGGGAGATGACCGGGCAGCGGTTTACGTTTGGGCTTGTCTTTTGGCGCTGCAGATTGATCTGCATTTGCATCGTCTGACGCGGGCTCCTGCGCGGACGCCGCAATCTCTTCGTCTTCCAGCGTCAACGCCAGTTGATCCAGAGCCTCCGAGCGCGACCCGAAGCGATGCTGGCGCATCCCGGCCAATTGGTGTTGGAGCTTCTCGATCAACACCGCCTGTGACTTCACTTCCGACGCCAGCGATGCCACCAGACCTTTTAATGCGGCAGGTTCATTCGGGAGGTTCTCAGCGTCGTCGAGCATGCCGGCAATCTATCAGCCGCCACCCCGCATGGGAATCCCCGGAAATTGACAACCCTTTGCTGTGAAACGACTTTACCCAGCCGTCAGGGGACGCCACGTTCGTTGTGGTATGCGCCAATCAATCCCTTCCAGCAGCATCGCCAATTGAGCCGGGGTCAGCGCAACCTTGCCCGCTTTCGCAGACGGCCAGACAAACCGTCCCTTCTCCAGACGCTTCGAGAACAGACATGCCCCTTGCCCGTCCCACCAGATCACCTTGATCAGATCGCCACGGCGACCCCGGAAGACGAACAGATGACCGCAATACGGCGCCGCCTTTAGAACCTTCTCTGTTTGCGCTGACAGCCCATTGAACCCCTTACGCATGTCCGTCACGCCGGCCGCAAGCCAAACCTTCGTGTTCGTGGGAACCGGGATCATCCCGACAAGCACCGGAGCAGACGTACGAGCGCTTCGGGATCGTAAGGGCCGCTAATGCTCAAGCGATGACCTCCGGCAAGCGTGACCTCGATCTTGCCTTCGTCACCAACAGGGCGCTCGGCTTCGTGCTCGACGTGACGCGCAATCTCAACCGGCAGGAAACAGGCGGCGTCATCGACCGTGTCACTTCCCGCAAACCGGGGATCTTTCAGCCAGTTGAAAACCTGATTGGCGTTCACATTGTAGCGCCGTGCAACCTGTGAAACCGAAACGCCCGCAAACCGCGTCTGTGCGCAAATCATCCGCTTCTCGTCTGCACTCCAGCGCCGACGCTTGCCCCGCTTCGCCACATCCTGATCCCCGTTAGTGTCCACCTAAACAAGTGGACACTAAACCTCACTTCTTCTGCACGGCAGAGCGGTCAGGCCGGACGCTTACAGTCTAAGTGTGTTTACGACTGGTACTTTCAAAACGGTAAACGGATCGCCGCACGGGAGCGTGCCGTCCGAGAGGCCATGACACAGTATCCGGGATACCATCCGCAGGCGGTGATCCTGTCCCTGCTGCAAAAAGCCTGTGGCTCTTTTAAATATGCCAACAGGTAGGCCGGGCTAACTTTTGATAGGTGGCAGCTCGAAGGTTTCGTGTCGATGGTCGCCCGTCACTTCAGGGGCTTGCTCGAGCGCTTTCGTCGGCTGGATCGCGCTGGGCATTTCCTGTTCGATGCGTTTCTGAAATTCTTTTAGGTCGTCCTTCGAAGGCGGGTTGTCCTCGTCCGAAAGACGGTCGCGAGCGCTGCCGAGGGTGCCAACTTGATAATGCCGTATCGCGTCGACATCGCGCCTGGCCTGTTCGACCGCCTTCTTTTTGGCCAAGTAATCCTCATAACGGGGCGCAGTATCGTGCCAAACGATTTGTTCCAAAGCCATGCCCGTTACCGGCTCGCCCCGCTCGTTCCAAACGTTACCGCCCGCGTCCCGAAACACTTTAGTTCCGTCAGGCAGCGAACTTGCCTCATCGCTCAACTCAGCCAATGCATGCTGTGCCTGTTGCAGCGTTTCATTGGCTTTGCTCAATGCCTCTGCAGTTTCCGCTTCAGCGCGCTGCAATTGATCCATGGTGTGGTTGTATAAGGCTGCGTAGTCGGGATCGGATTGGAGGAGTGTTATCAGCGCTGATAGGCGTTCATATTCTCGTTCCCGGCGCTTCTTCAATTCCGCCGGACTTGCGTTATCAGGCAGGAACCGATTGATGCGCCCTGCTTCGCGTCCTGCCATCTCGTTAGCAAGGTCGGTTCGGTCTTGCTCCTCTTTGCTGAGCGGCTTGTTGCCACCAATATCTACGTCATTTCTCAAACTATACCGCCAATTCCCCTCAATAAATTGAAGCTCTAATTTGCCGCTTAAACGACGAATTATCTCTTGTTTACAGTATACTATATCAGACGTTATATTGCGAATTTGGTGTGTTTTTCTGCATTGTCTCAATCTGTTATAGACTGCGCGCGATCATGAAACGCGAACGGCGATAGATACGAGCCGATCAGTCGAGCCAATTATCACACGGCGTTTGGATATGCCTGTTTTCACTTCTCTGATGCTACAGGGCCGTTTCACCATCGCGATGTCATCCCCCAGTATTTGTTTGGTCAGAAAATTCACGATTGAAAGACTATGACAAAGGCCTTTGCGCTCGCTAAAATTGTAAATTGTGGCGGTTATCTAGAAATGATCTGGCAGTTAGCAAATGGATTTTAAAATTGGCACATAACTATAATGTTGATCAGTATGGACTGGTTAAGAAACGAATGCTGACTTACCTCAAGATCAAAGGAAAGGGTAGGCAGTCTCTGGCTCGCGGTACGTTTGCCGTTCTTGTAAATTCCTCAGATGCGCGAGCGAAATTGATCGGTGAGTACCCAGAATTCGAAGATACTGTTCTTAGTGCCCGTGTCATCGATACATGGGTTTCCGGCGATACGAGCTCAGGGGCCCGCAAATTCACCGAGCCTTTGGGAATACATCTAAGAGCGATTGCCGAGTACCTAATCTCAGAAAGACGGCTTACCAAAGAAGAGTTCGAAACTGCCGGATCCGGCCAGCTGCCCGCAATGTATCTGGCGGAGTTTCTTGAGAGGGGTGAGTCGGTTGGCGGTAACAAGGACACTGAATTCGCAACACTTGCTGCCGTTCTCGAAGAGGGAGACACTGTTAGTCTTCGATTCTTGGATTTTATTCCATTACCGACCCGCGGCGCATACTCGGTTGTCGAGACTCGTAAAAAGCTGGAGCGCGGTTGGGGTGAAGACGATGCTGATTTCCAGGCACGAATAGGGAATGCCCTTAGTGAGCTGGACGATCAACAAGTCTTTGAAACAAATCAGGATTGGTTTGGGCTTGGGGTGCTAACAGACTTTGTGTTTTTGCTCTGCCTACGGCCGCCAATTGCAACCCCTGTGGAAACCCCTTGTGTTTATCATGCTACCGCTTACCAAATTGCCGAAAACTTAATAGATAGCGTAACTACTTTGGTTTCTGCGAAACGGTCTAGAAAATCATCTGGGCCGGAAAATATCCCATTAATTCATGCAGATAGATTGAATTTCTTTTTATTATCTGAAATTCGTTCTAACATAGAAAATGAATATGAAGAACGCGTTTAACAAGTAAATTTTGACGAAGATAAATTTATGTTTGTCGCCGCTGGAAGCGACAAAAATGTTAACGTTATTGAGGAGTCTATGACCGAAAGAGATAATATTAGAAAAATTGATGAAGAACTTATTCTGCAGTGCAAAGACGGAAAATTTAAGAAAGTCCGTACGCTACTCGACGAAGGCGCGGACCCAAATTTTGTTGATCCAAAAATCGGCATGCGACCAATCCAAGTCGCCGCTGTCATGGGAGCGTTCCCTGTCTTGGAAGAACTACTCACATGCGAGAACCTTGATATGTTGGTTACAACGGGTGACGGAATATTGCCATCCCAACTCGTGTCAACGCATCGACTGCTTCCCGCGCAATTGGAAACTCTAAATAAGTTATTGGATCGGGAGGTCGCCGCGGCCGAAAAATTGGGTATAGCGCACGAAGATCTTTTAACCCGTCGCGTGGAAGTTCCGGTACCCACACCGACTGTGTAAAGCTCAGCTCTTAATGCGCGGAGTTAGTCGCCGCAGCAAAAAGTTTCATTTGCATGGCAGTTTTCCACGATGGATTTCCGATTTGATTTAACCGCCGTGCAAACCCTTCTACAGCCGCACCGTTGCTTGTTCTGATAACGTGGACTTCTCTCGCCATGTTCCAGGTGACTTCAAGTCGCGGAGAGACCAATAATCCAAGATCTAGAACTACTCCGGATTCGTATATGACTGCAATTTGTCGCGGGTCGACATGATATTCAAAATAGCTGATCGAATCGGATATCTTGATCGCATGATAAAGAGTAATCTCCAAACTGCGTGCTTTAATAACAAGATCGCATTCTCCAGGGTTAAAAAGAAGACCTGAGCAAGATGGCATAATTTGTTCGACCGGCTCCCAGGGAACGTAGCCGCTTGTCTTGTCCGTGTCTTTATCGACCGGTCGGATGCCGCATTCTTTCAAGTAAAAATACAGCTCCTCCAAATGCGCATCTCCATTTGTGTCGAATGGTATGGTTTTGCATCCTTCGAGACCAGGGATCTCTAGATTGCTATCCTCATCGAGGCTGAGGAGCACAATACGCTTTCGTTTATCGTCGTCTCGGCTAAATTTTCTAATAATGGCATCAATATAAATTTGATGATCATTGTAATTTTGGACTAACGTTTCAGACACGACGATTACCACCGCCGTAGATTTTTGAATCTTTGCAAGAGTTGGCTTTTCTCCTCGCTTCCAAACTATTTCATGTCGACGAGCAAAAGTTCTGATGGCAGACATAAGCAGGGAATGGTCTAGCTCACTTCCGATATGCCAATCCGTATCGTCGCAGAGGATGAAGACAGAATCGAAATTATCGTTTGCGAGAGGCACGCTGCATGTCTCAATTGTGGTGTTGGAGGGCTGTTCCTGAGGTTTGGGTACGCGTCATCCTGATACGGCGCGTCATGCGACGTCAACTACAGATTGTTTCGGGTCGTCGTGGTGAAAAAGGATGCCCAATGAATTGGGGCGGCGGGTGTTCGTGCAACCCATTGGCCATAATTGTCTTCGCTCCCGTCGATTGCGGACGTTCTGTCAGCTAGGGAACCTTTCCTTCTGAGTAACCCGTTCTGCACGGACTTCACCGACATTGAAGGACTGTCTGCATTGCCTCTGCCCGAATGTATAGACGCTATGATTTGCCTGCTGACGGATTCCGTCACTGGCCAAAGCGAAGACACTACGGACCCGGCCCCGGCTTCCAGGAAACTCGATGGTAACCCTAGGAATTCATTGGGAGTGCGGTTCGACTCGATCAAGCCGGAATCACACGCTGCGAGCACGATTGTTTCTGCCTCGGAAAGATCCAAATTACGAATATCTTGAAGTGTCAGAACGCCATCTGCGAGTACAATCCCATTGTTGGTGGGGTTCCTTGCGTCCCATTTTCCATGGCAATGAAAAATTATTTGCGCGGCGGCAGGCAAGGCTTCGCGAACGTCTTTGAGTGTCCCGGTTAACGCTCGTCCTTTTCCTATGACGAGGCTGTTATCGTCCTCTTCCAGCGGACCAAGGTCGATTTTAAGATCATCTGTTGGATCTTTCACAACAAGTGTTTCGCTCGTGCTCGCTTTCCGCTCCGCTCCCTGGGCCCCTTTACTGAGACTAGGCCAATAGCTCACGGCGCAATCCTGTATTAGGTAGCGTGGTAATCCTGTTGTTGGCTCCTCTCGGCACGCAGCGTGAAGCGGTAAGAGCGTGAGTTTACCGGGCGCAAATATAAATAGCTGATCTAGGTCAGATACCTTAAGCACAGAATCGTCAATGGCCGCGAACAAGACGTCCCAGATTTCAGTTGCAATGGACTCCAACAGACGATTGGCATGACCTAACCATAATGATGCGTCGTTCTTGCCTTCGATCGACGATCTTGCGGACTTGGCCAGTAGAGAGCGTATCTTGCTCATGCCGGTGCTATCGCCAGTTAAACGATCCACCCAAGCTTCGGTGAGCTCCGGTACCAAGATTGCTTCGCTACCGAGCAAAATTGCATAATCGCCCGGTGATGCATGGGAACGTACGATGATTACCGCACCGCCGAGAACCGTGACTATTGGTATGAGAAGGACCGCTTTTTCCGGCAGATCGCAAACCAGAGATTGGACGAACTCGAAAGCTACTGGTATAACTTGAGTGTTCTGGACGGATGTTGCTTGCTGTTTATAGTCATAATGTGCATCGTCAGCTTCTTCGATCAATTCTAGCAGTGTCTCTGAAAAATCGGATTTTGAGTTCGTGAGATTGGCTGCTACAAAATTTTCAAGATTCTCAGTCGAGTCTTGCCACTTAACTCTGGCATCTCGAAGTACATTTCCTTCACCTGAACCGGCATGTTTGTCGTTTTCCTGAAATACCGAACTTAACCATGTAGAGCGTGTTTGATGGGCCGATAATAGTGCGTGGTCCGATTTTCCGCGTCGTAAATAAAGGTAAGCAAGAATGTCGCCGAACTTACTCATGCGATGTATGAGCACTGCTCTGTCAGAGAATGAAACAAAATCCAAATTGTCATCATTAAGGTAATATAGACAGGATTCGAGCGAATTTGTTAGTTTTTCTTGTAGAGATTTATTTTCAAAAATATCCAACTCTTTGGATAATGTGATCAATTTCGATGTGAGTCCAATTTGTAGGTCAACCTTTGCAGATCTAAAATCTGTCATAGATAAAATCGAAATTATTGATTCCAGTATATCAATTTGCTCCTTTAATAAGTAAACAGATTTTTTTATGGCATACATCCCATCTAAGATATCTACAGTAAGTGTTTTTATCATAACAATAATAAGAGCGGGTGGTTGATCTCCTAAATACTCGTGCTCTAAATTTTTACACGTAGTCAAAACCCATTCTAACGTACTAATGTTTTGTTCTATTTTTCCAGACATTAGATACAGGTTTAGATAAGTTATTTTATCAAATATCGATAATGATAATAATTTATCTTTCTTTGTTAAATATTCCAAATAATAGAATTTATCTATGCAGTATTCTACGATCTGTTTCGCTTCCTTTACGTGGCCGTCTTCAAACTGTCTTGCTGCCAATTTTTCAAAAAATTCTACTTCCGGATTAACGTTAGCTTTCTCTATATCTTTCAAAAGGATCGATAGATTTATTTTTGATTTAGGAATTTTTCCATACTGATTGGTTGCTGGAAAACTATCAAGGTTTGCGGCGGTTAAGATGTTAAGTTTGACTGAAATGTTTAAGGGGCCATTGACAGCGGAAAATTCGTCAACAGAAATGCGAGCCATGCCAAGTGATTTTAATGAAAAGTTTTCTTTTTTTGTTTGTAGAACGTGATATTGGGCAAGGTGTAATCCTATTTTTTGGAGAAGCTCTTTATTTTTGATCTTTAACGCGTCATCACGTGCGATTTCTAGTATTTGATTACCCGTTTCTTGACGAGCCTGGTCGAATTCCAGAAGACCCACACAGAGATCCATCAAACCCTCGAAGATTCTAAATTCAATCTCAAGAGACGTTGGGCGGCCTGGCCGTATTCGCTCTGCAACTTTTGTTAGTGTGGCTTCCGCAGTTTTCTCTAACTGCTCGTCCCTTATACCGCTGACAATTAGATATTGTGTTACATAGGTTACTAACATTGCGACAGCAGCATCAAATTCGAATTTACGACGTCTTGGTCTGAGCTCTTTGAGTTCGAGGGCAATTTCTCTTGATTGTGTAAGAGAATCAATGCTGCCAATCTTCAGTAGACACATCGCTTGCATGCCACGTGCAGCAACCCACTTAATGGGGTGTCGTGCATTTGTATAAACTTCGGTGACCCTTTGGAAGGCTTCGATCGCTTCCGGCCATTTGTTCGATTCGGTATGTACCATTCCGATACGAAATTGGGTATCCGCTCATTTTTTAGGTCTGCTTCGCTTTGTCCATTCTGTCAGAAGTCTTTTTAGTGACGCTTGTGCCAGAACGCATAGTTCAGCATCGCCGGTTAATTTTGCTGCTGTTAAGAGTGCATTTGCGTGTTCGCTGTGAAATGAAACCCAAACGCTAGTACTTTTTGTACGATCAAGATACGGATACAGCGAATCGAAGGCCTCTAACGATCTTCGGGCGAGCTCCGGATCATCTGCCTTCGCAGCATAAAATGCTAACATTTCGGCGTAGTATTTTTGGTAGAATTGCCATCGGGCACCACCTAGTACTTTTGGCTGCAGCTCAGCGAGTTTCTTTAAGGAATCAAGGGCCCGGGTTTGCCATTTGTTTTTATTCAAGAAGAAATTCGTTAGCATCCAGAACAAACCTCTTATAAGGAGGGCTCTGGATCGGAATTCATATGCAAGCCAATTCAACCTAACACTCCGATCAACGGTTTCACTGAGAACGAGCTTCTATTTAGAGTAGTGCGGCGAGGGAATTTTGGGGAGTCCGCTGCAGGCATTTCAAATCTTGCGGTGGCTCGTCGCAGTGCATACTAGCGACGATGGTTTTCCAGTGATCCTGCGACCCAGCCTTCGCGCGTGGCCTTTATTCTTTGGCTCCGGCCCGGATGAGTCTCGGTGTCCTGCTCGGTCAAAGACGGCATAAAGCTCAAGGCTTGCTCCAACCGCCCGCCGAGCCGTGCTATAGTCCAACCGCTGAAACGATCGGCATCGAGTTCCCGTCGATGATTGTTTGGCCATGGGCGATACGGATGACCATAGATGTGATGGCCGATCTCGTGGGCGATGACCCAGACCATATACCAACCAACCACGTTTGCTTCGAACTTGAACCATTTGGCATCGCAAATCACATAGCGCTTGTCGTCATGCAGGGCTGCGAGCGCGACATAGTCTTTCTTAAAGTCTGCTTCGACGACTTCAAAGAGAGGCCGTACACCAATTAGTTTCGCAATTGAATGGACAACACGCGTCGCTTCCGGCCGTGCTTTGCGCACATTCTCTATGTATTTGTAGTTCGGTGGGTTCCGCAGGCCGCAGATCAAGCGGGTGTCGCCATCGACAATGATCGACGGAATGTCGGCGTTAGCGACACTTCCGCAGAAGGGGCTGGCGCATAAGCCTCTGACAAACAGTCGTCTCGTGATGGACATGGAATTCTCCTCGGGCCTACGGGAATGAAGGTGGCGGAATGTCGCAAATTTGCATCCCGTCTTGCGTGAGCTGGCATGGTGACGTTGGCGGCAGCGTCTCGGGGGAGGGGGCGACAACCGACTTGCCCGGCGGCGGTCTGGATGCAACATGGGCAATGTCGGAGGCTATCAGACCCGCAACGAGAAGCAGGGCAGCGAAGGTGAATAGCCTGGCAAGCCACGCGCTGCCCTTGTTCATATTTTCAATCGGATTTGGCATTGGACTCGTCCTTTAACAACGGGGCTCCGGTCAGCTCGTCGTGCTGACGGTCCATTGCCTCCCGGCTAATACGGGCCTCGCGTATCGTTTCTAGGGCATGCAGGACGACTTGGGCCTCTTTCATCGTTACGTCATTTGACGCATCGTCGAAGAGGCCGGCGCGGCCGCGCACATACATCAGGATCATCGCGTACAGCAGCAGAACCGTTGGCGTGGCATCAAGCGCGATTCCGCCGGCCCAAAAGGGCGCATGTTGCAGCGGATACCGGATGACCGCCTCGATCGCGTTGAGCCTGGTGATGGCCGGAACGGCGGGAACAGGAAGCTTTGAGAGCATTGCCAGTTCTGCTCCGAACTGCCCAACGGTTTTTATGAGCTCGCCGTGAATGCGCTCCAATGCGGCCCGCTGGGCGTTAGCGCCCCTTGAGGATCTAGAGGAGGTCGACTGCAGATCGACTTCACGCGGCATGGCGTGCAGTGTGCGCTGCAGGCTCTTAATGAGCCCCCGTGGATCCAACTCAGACAACAAGGCGCGCAGCTTGTCCGCTTCACGGGCCAGATTGTCCATGCGTACGTTTGGTTCGCCCGGCGCATTGGCGACTTTGCGCATTACG
The DNA here is from genome assembly GCA_012103325.1 of Alphaproteobacteria bacterium. Taxonomy (GTDB): domain Bacteria; phylum Pseudomonadota; class Alphaproteobacteria; order UBA8366. The sequence goes on along the minus strand of WLWY01000003.1, from coordinate 349,877 downwards.
TCCAACTGTTCGCGCGCCTGCTTGGCAATCCCCTCGCGGCGGACGAGCTCGATGGCGAAACTGCCTTCCAGCGTGCCGAACTGGTCCGATAGCGACTGCAGCAGCTGCTCGACACTGCCGGGGCCAGGGATCCCCGTATAGGCGCCGCGCCGGTATTCGGACTCGCGGCGCGCTAAGTAGAGCGTTTGCGCTTGCTTGAGATCCGGTAGGAGGGATTTGGTCGATACGATTGCCGTGAACCGCTGTTCCAGGACAGCTTCGAATTCCACAAGAAGCACGTTCATGTGAAAGACAATGGCGGCGGTGCCGGCAATTGAAGCGACATTGAGCCAACTGGAGAGGCAGGCGATGAGGAAAGCGCTGAAGAATGTAATGCACAAGCCAAGAACGCGCTCCAGCGGCACCTCGAGTTTGGAGACAGCGACGGGCGCTGCCGTCCAAAGCAGGTAGATCGCCGTAGACGAAGACAGGCTAAATACAAGGGCGCCGGCATGGCCCATCCAGTCCGCTGTTCCTGCGGTGATGGCGATGACGGCGCCGTCATAGGTAAAATAGGCGCTGCAACAAACCAGCGTCGCTAACAGCGCTTTGACACGTTTGTTGCCGAATATCGGTATGAGGCTGTGGTTCATGTTGGAAGTCCTTATCCAATTCGTGTTGCAAACTGGATGGTGACTCGTCTTGAGATGCGCATACCTCGTGCTTGCCTCGCGCGGCCTGGATCGTGTTAGCGGCCATTCGATCGCGTGAACTCCGGCGCCGTTGCGGAGAAGGCGCGTTGGAAACGGCTTTCGCCGTCATTGTTAGGCATATTGTCCTGATCTGTTGGTGACGGGCACTCGGCGAGACTCGGTTCAGGCCCGGCCTGTTCCGCGTTTGCTGAGAATTCGTTCGTCAGCGTTGTCCCGTTGGCACGGATATCTATCGTATCTCGGATAGCGCCGATTTCGATCGCCTCTCTTTGTGCATCCCATTCCCGGCGATACGCGGTGTACTCCCGGGTAACGCTTCGCTGCGATCCGCCATCCACTTCGAGAGAGGGCGCTGCTTGGGGCCGGTTCGCGAGTCGGTCGCTAAGCCGCCGCCAGCGATCGTCATGTTGCGCCAGCGCTTGTTCGGCTTCCTGAATGGTCTGGATCTCGGCTTGTGCCGTCGCGCCGACATTAGCCCCGGCATCGGGCGTGCCAATGGGGTCCCCGGCATTCTCGTTGAAGGTTTGATCCAGATCCGATGTGCCCTCTGCGACATTGATCGTAATGTTACCGGTCATGATGTTTCTCCTTCTTAAGGAAAGGGCCGCTCGCGGCTCAGAGGCCGCCGGCCTCGACGTTCCAATCGGCATCGGGCGAGAGCGATATGCCACTGTCACCGAAATCGGCGCCGTCCATCACCGCGTCGCAGGCTTGCAGACGCGCCTGGAAGGCTGTCGCTTTCTTGCGGCCATAAACGGTGAGAATGTCATGCCGCTCGCCGAAGCATTCGAGGACGACATGGAAGGAAGTGCTGTAATACTTCTTGCGTTTTAATGACCACCATTTGGGCGGGCGTTTGCGGTCGAGGAAGGCATGGCGGTCCTGTTCCTTCTCCGCCTTGTCGTGCGGCAACAGCACAAAGCTGTGCGGATGCGCGCGCTCGAAGAACCGTGCGCCAAGGATTTTATGGACGGTGATGCGGTTTGGCGTAAAACGAACCGTTGCGCTGCGTTTGAGGAGTTGCCGCAACGCCAACAAGGCTAAAGGCACGGTGAGGACGGATGCTCCGCCGAGTTTAGCAAAGGCCAGGGCGCTAAAACTGCCATCGATTATGAGGCTCTGCGTGCCAAAGGCGAGCAAGGCAGCACCGGAAACCAAGGCGGCATATAGAGAGAGCTTGGCCCGCAGGGGTGTTACGGCATGCAGCTGGACTGTGATGTTTGTGGTGCCGTTATTGTCCGTTGTGACAATTGTCGGCGGGCCTCCCTTGAACGGTGAAGGAACGCGGCCCGTCTTTAGCGCCTTGAAGGATAATGTGAACATGCAATCGGCCTCCCGATAAAAGGAATGAAGGGTCATCCTGTTTTAAGGGGAGGCCGGTAGCGGGGACCTCGTAGCTTCCTCGACTTGCGGAAAGGGCGCCGCGGTCTTCAGGCGGTTGCGTCTTTGAAGTAGTGGTGGAACGGACCCTCTGCATCGTAATACTCAACGCGCTGCAGGATCATCGGCGCCTTGCCGGCCCACAGAATGAGCTGGCGCTTGTGATTATCGTTACGGGCGAAGAAACGGCTGATCTCGTCTGGCCGCATCAGGTCGAACAGTTCGATGGAATTGTTCTCGCCCTTCAGGCCCTTCTGCACCTGTTCCGCCGCCGTCTCGCCCGTCCGCGTCGTTTCGACGGCGGTTTTGTCGAGACGCTTCGACAGATATTCCGTCGTCGTCAGATCCACATTGCCGAAGGCCTGTAGAATGCCGGCATTCGCCGCGAAGCTTTCGAAGCGGTCTTTGTATAAGGCTTTGCCCTGACCCCAATCCTGCAGGATGATCCAAAGCTTAACGTGGAAGGAGGCGATTTGCCCGGCCGCGTCCTGCAACTGGCTCATGAAGCCCAGGACTGGAAACTCGTCGAGACAGACGAGGACCGGGGCAGGGGGCACGGTCTCCTCGGTTTCCATCGCTTGGAGCAGCTGGTTCACAAAGAGGCGAAGCCAGCGGTTGCACATGCCCATACGCGTCGCCGGCAGGCACAGATAGACGGATACCTTCTCGCGCTTCAGATCCTCAAGATCGAAGTCATGGCCCCGTAGCACCTCTTTCATGGCGCCGTAATCGATGAATTGGGTATGGCGATTGAGTGAGGACAGCACGCCAGCTCGCTCGGTCGCGGATTTATCGTAGAACCCGGTGATGCTGCCGGCTATCGCATCGGCAACATCGTTGAGACCGCTTTTTTCGATCTTCCGGCCTGCGGCGAAGATCATTGTCGGTACGGTATAGCGCTCGCCGCTCGTGTCCAGTGCCCGCATGATCAGTTTGCGCACCGTAACCAAGGTCCGGTCCTTAGGGTCAATATCGGGCGTATAAGCGACGTATAGAATAAGTCCCAGCAGGAACTGACCGGCGGCTTCATTCCAATGGGGGTCTTTCTCTTCGCCGGAGCGGACGACCAAGGCATCGACGATGAGCATGGCGTCTTCGACCGGATACGGATTGTCCGGTTTAAGACGGGCCAGCGGATTGTAGCGGGCCCGAAAGCGAACGGCCTTGCCGCGCGCTCGTTTGAACGGATCGAGGACGAAGACCTTTTGTCCGCGCTTATGGCGGATATGCGCCGTTTTGGTCGCAAGCTCCGCTTTCGGATCTGTGCAGAGTACGCTGCCCAGATAGAAATAGAGATTGTTGATCACGGTGACCGATTTGCCGGACCGGTTGCCGGCGACGGTCAGGAGATGCCGGTTGTCTTCGATCCCGATCATATAAGCACCAAGGGCGCCGACCAGGATCTTGGCGCCGGGGTTGGCGGGGTCGTAGTGCAGATCGTCACGCGTCAGGATGCGTTCCGGGTCCTGGAAGAAGCCGCGGGGAACCCGCTGTTCGCGCAGATAGCGGCTGGTTACGCCGCGCGGAATGTCGTGCATCAGATCGTTGGTTCGTTTGGTCATGAGGGTGCTCCTGTTGACGCTTCATCGCGGCGTGTTCCGATTGCGTGACGTATGAAGGCCCCGCCGTGGGGCGGAAGCGTTCCTCTCGACACGGGATCGCGCCATCACGGCAAAGATAAAGAGGCTTCGCCTCGGCCGACCTCGTAACTTCCGCGTCTGGTATCTGGTTCCAGCAATGTCGTTTCCGATGGTTTGTGTAAGTAACCGTCCTCTCCGTCCGTTCCATGGGATCAACCTGGAACCAGGCCGGGGGCGTGTTCAAAAGGAATTTTCCTAGGGCAGCTCCGGGAAGATCCCGGAGTTGCTGCCCCTTATCGCGAAACAAAATTCCTTTACCGGCCGCCTTCGTTTCACTTCGTGGCGAAGGCAAGGCGACCGTGAATACGCCTCAGGCATGGTTCCCCATCGGTGACCCAAGGAAAGGCCGCATAGGGCGGTCTCCAGCAACACAAAAGGAGAAACATCATGATTGTTGGAACATTCACCAAAACCGAAACCGGGTCCTTCGAGGGCCAAGTCGAAACCCTTAGCTTCAGTACCGAGATGCGGATCGATCCAATCGAAAAGACTGCGGACCGTGCCCCAAGCTACCGGGTCTACATCACACACAGCAATGTGGAAATCGGCGCCGGCTGGGACGAGAAGTCACAGCGCACTGGAGACCCCTACATCTCCATCAAGATCGACGATCCGAGCTTCGCCTACCCAATGTGGGCGGCGCTGACCAACGGCGATGACGCCTTTACCCTCAGATGGTCCCGGCCTCGTCCCGCACCGGAAGCTTCCGGCGACGCGGAAACCCTCTAGGACCATCCCCGCCACCAAAAAGGCCTCGGCGATACCGCCGGGGCCTTTCTCATTTATCGGTATGGAAGCCGACCTTCGTCGGTGATCATTCGGGCAGCATCTGTACGCCGTGTGCGAGGCAGCTAATTTTTGCGTCATGACGAGACAAGGCGTTCAGCGCGCAGACCGGACAGATATACTTGACCCGGATGCCTGATTTGGCCCCAGTTGGAGAATTCGTTCCTTCCATTGTACCCGCCGTTTCCGGTCGGATGACCGGCACTTCGGCCCAGGGGATGGAAAAGCCGCGCCGTTCCAAAACGTCCATCGCGCGGATGAACCGCCCGCCGGACACTATATAGTGTGAAACCTTGTCACCGGTTTCCTGGCCGCCGCCGGCTCCTGTGGAAGACGGATACAGCCCGACCTGTTTCATCATCGAGGCCCATTGCCGGTTGTGATAGGAACCGCGCCCGGGCTTGCCGTGATGGTGCTGCCACAGATGGACCATCTCGTGGACCAGCGTACCGAGCGTATCCACCAGGCTTCGTTCCTGGAAACGCGCCGGGTTCAAGGCGATCTCGTCGCATTCGCGTCCGTCCTCGCTAATGAAACGCTTGCCCGAGAAGGAACCATAGCTGCGGTTCTTTCGTTTTAGAGTGATGATGCAATTTGGCAGGTCGTCGTCGAATAACTCGCCGTTGAAGTGGTCATACGCTTCCTGCAGAGCATGGTATGTTTCCCGCGTTGGGCGTATCGACGGGTCGCGCCGTGTCGGTGCGGTATAGGTCGGTATCAACTGTGTTGACGCCATTGGAATGTACATCCCCTAAAAGCTAATACCGGCACTCGGCTTCATCATTCCGTCAGTTTATGGCGTGTGTTGTGATGGGTTCCTCTTGGATTCCTCGTGTTGCGGTGGGTGTTTATGGGTGGCTATAAGTCAAGCTGAGTGCGGGACTTAACGCGATCTTTAGATGTCTGGGATATCATTTACATAAGGCGTACCAAATAGAAGAAGGGTACAAGGTGTGCGGTGGTCGTACCGCCCCCGCCAACCTTGTAGGGGGATTGCCATCCCCCGTTCCACCCCCTGGAACCGCCTAGGCGCAAACATTCATTCGAATGTTTTTGCCAAGGCGGTTGTCCGCCACACCGGGCATCGAACCCGATTGTGGCGAAGGCAACGGATCGACGTTGCATCCCGACCAATTGGAGATCGCCGCTCTCCAGTTGGATCAACCATCGGCCAAGGAACGTTCCTTGGAGGACGGCAGGATGACTTCAGCTCTCCTGCACCATCGACCCAAGAGCGTTCCAGCCCTTGAGAAACTTGACCAAGCCTGCGCGGTTTGGATGTGCGCCAACACTAGTTCGGGTGTTGGATCCCGACCGGATGTTTCGGCACCGGCGTCGACGTTAAGGGGTGAATTCGACCTCTTAAGTATCCCGAACCAAGCCACGCACAGCCTTGGATATGTGAGGCCTGCAGACGAGGAAATCACGAGGCCCGGTGATCATCGCATGCATTATAAAGGAGGACCATGCCGGACGAGATCAGTAAGAAACGACCACGACCCTATTCCTATCGGCCGCCCGAAGCACGGCGCGCCGAGTTTGAAGATCTCGTCTCTAAATCCGGCTTGTCATTTAATGCGTTCATCACAGAAGCAATCTTTGGCCGCAACCGTCATCGCCCGGCAGAAATCAAACTGCTCGCGTGCATCCTCGGCCAGTGCGCCGCGATTGCAGACCAGCTCCGCTCTATTCGATCTTCCGGCTTGGCGGATAATCACACCCCTTTGCTCGAGTCCATTGACGCGCGGCTGAAGGAAATCCGCTCTGCCTTGCTTCTGCTCATGGGGCGCAAGCCATGATCCCGTTTGCCAGCCAACGCGGCAGTGGCCAGGATCTCGCCACCCATCTTCTCAACGAACACGACAATGAATATATGGAGCTCGCCGATTTGCGCGGCGCTATTGCCGACGATCTGCATGGCGCTTTTGCAGAGTGGGAAGCTGAAGCCTCGGCGATGACTAAATGCGTGAACTATCTCTACAGCCTGTCCGTTAATCCCGACCCGGCGCAGGGGCCGATAAGCCGTGATCTCTATGACGACTACATCTCCCGCGTCGAACGGGCGTTGGGCCTCGAGGCGCAACCGCGCGCGGTGGTCTTCCACATCAAGGAAGACCAGCAAGGCGTCGGGCGGGAACACTGCCATGTCGTTTGGTCGCGCATCGACGTGCGGGAGATGAAGGCGATCCATATGTCTTTCGATCACGACAAGCTGATGACCGTGACACGGCAGTTTGCGCGCGACCATGATATCGAATTGGCGCCCGGCTACTACAGTCTGGAAGAGCGAAAACGTCAAACCCATCGCCAGCTATCGCTCTATGACAAGGTCCAGATGGAATCCACTGGCCTCTCACGGGAAGACCGGCGGGCGGTTGTCACGGAGTTATGGCGTGGCCGGGATACGCCCGGTTCATTCGTGAAGGCGCTCGAGTATCACGGTTATGTCTTGGCGACTGGCCGGCGGCCCTATTTGCTGGTTGACATTTACGGACACACGAACTCGCTGCCGAAGCTGATCGACGACAAGGCGGCCAACACGAACGCGATCCGCGCGTTCCTCGGCGAGGAATACGCCACCGACAGCATGCCGTCAGTTGAGGACGCGAAGGAATTCGCCGCGGAACATAGACATTCCTTGAAGGCATTCAAGCAGTCGCAGAAGCGGGCCGACAGGATCGACGAACTCAAGGAGGTGCAAGCCAAGCGGCGGAAAAAGATCGAACGCGAGGTTACCGCTTTCCTGGATCGGCAGAAGCAGGAACGCCAGGCCCTCAAGGGGCGGCATCGGATTGAATGTGATACGCACCGTACCGTTTATTTACACCGGCTGCGCGAAATCAAACGCGAGCGCTCCGAAAACCAGCCGCGCGGGCTTGCGGAATTCCTGTCGAAAGTAACCGGCATGGATCAGGTACGTCACAAGCTTCATCGCTATCGGGATAAGAAACGCCACGACGCGTTTCTTGACGAAAAGCATGAAACCCGAAAGCGTCAAGACGCGGAGCGGCTCGAACACCAACGTGGGCAGGAGATGCGGGCGCTCGACATGGAGCGCAAACACCGCGCGCTCGACCAAACTGAACAGCGCGAACTGCAATCGTTGGAAATGTCGTTCAAGAAGCAGCAAGCCATTCGCCACCGTGCTGGGTACGAGCATATGCCGTCTCTGCGGCTGGAGCTGAGGCCGCCTGGCCGCAAAGCGGTTCCGCACAAGGCGAAGAATAGGTTCACCTCCGCGAAAGGTCGTGAATTGCATCCGGTTAGAACGATGCGGACGCGGGCCCTCGAAGCCAGGGAGAACACCGTTCACAAGCAGTTCGTGCAGGCTGCGAAGGGGGACCGTATTCGGGAAAGCGTCTCAAGTAGAACAATTGCGTTTAAGATAAAGTCAAACCTTTCTTCTCAAGACGAAAGTCCTCCGCAGCCGCCAAAAGAACCAGCACTCAACCCCAAAGCCAAAGGGAATGTTCGAGAGAGCCACATCGAACAGGCAATACGCGAGTTCGATCGCAACTCTGAGGAACCAGCTCCACCGAAGCCAACCCCACCGCAGGCGCCTCAAATCGAGAACCCAGCGCGCGAGCTTCGGGTTGAGCGACAGACTGAAAGTCCGATGCTGGAACCAACGCCCAGACCTGAAGCTTTGCAGCGAGAGTTCCACGCTGCGGCGTTGGGACAATCGGGCCACGAAAACGTTGCGAGGGGAACATCAGGTCAATCGTCGCTGGAGCCCAGACAATCGGAAGAACCAATAAGAGAGTTCGAGCTGAAGCCAACGAACAATGAACCGGATCGTGAACGATAGCAGGCCAAGTATAGGGCTAATCGAATGCCACAGAATGGTGACGAAACGGGTGGCCGATAAAAGGGATGATCCCGTGTTCCTGCCCATCGCGTTTCCCTGATCGTATTGTCTGGACACTACTGAGGCAGAATGGAAGATTGCGTCAATGTCCGCTGTATGAACCGATCACAGACCCGACAGTCATGCCGCGTGGCGAAGCGCGGCTCGGGCTTGACTGCGTTTTCCTGGAGATGTTGGCTTGGCGGTTTATTGTTGCGTAACCCGGCCTTCAATTTTCGGTGCGATCTTATTCTTGGCGGTAATGTAGTCCATCACCGTTGTCGCCATTAATACCCCGCCTGCAGCGTCGATGAGGGTTTTGGCATCCTTGAGCACGGCATAGCCATCTCCGCCATTGGCAATGTACTCATTAGTCGCCACTTTGTAGCGCTTGTTCGGGTTGAGCGGTTTGCCACCGATGTTCACCTCCACGATGCGATTACCGGCTGGTTTGGTAGCGTCAAAGCGGAACCTCATACCCGAGATCTGTGGAAAGCGACCCACCTCATCCTCGACCCTGCTGACGCCGTTCTCCAGCGTTTTCAACAACTCGGCACCGGAAAGATCTAACAAGACCGCATGATTGCCGAACGGCAGCTCGCTCAGGATGTCCTTACGTGTAAGCTCGCTACCCGGGGGATAAACCTTGTCGCCCCGGATCCCACCGCTATTGATGATAGCCACGTCCGCTTTAACGCCCTGACGCAACGCGTCGGCAACCAAGTTGCCGAAGTTGCTTTTGGAACTGCGCAACGCACTGCGTCGACTGTCGAGCTCCACCGTTGTTCTACCAATGGCGACATCAAGCTTGGCATCGAGTGCAGCTTCGTACTTTTTCACGAGGGCAGCGAGACCGGCATGTGGGGTCACGCCGGCGGTAGACAGATAGCGCCACTGCGGCAGTACCGTGACTTTAGGTCCGTGGAGGCCGTCTTTCTTGTTAATCGCCAGCTCAGCCACAACTAGGTAGTGTGCGTCGTGTCCCGCCTTCAGGATCAATGTGCTACCTTCGTAGACGGTGATTGGGTCGTGGTCGTGTCCGCCCAGAATGACATCGATACCCTTAACCGTACGGGCAAGCTCGCGATCTTCGGCCAAGGAGAGGTGAGTGATCGCGATGACGAGGTCGGCGCCGACCTCTTTTAGTGCGTTGACTGCCGCCGTCGCTGTCGGACCTATCGGTGTAAAAGCTACCTCAATGCCGGGCGAGGAGAGGTGCGTTGTCTCTGGCGTCAGCAGGGCGAACATGCCTACGCTAAACTCCTCCACCTTGTGAATCATGCTAGTCTGGGCATCACCGAAGGGCCTACCGTCGGGCCCAAATGCATTGCTGGCAAGCCAGGTGAAATTCGATGCAGCCATGCGCTGGCGTAGCACTTCGTCCCCGAAATCAAACTCATGGTTGCCGAGACCGGCAACGTCGAGGTTAATAGCATTCATCATCTCGATCATCTGTGCGCCCTTGGTGAGACTCGACATCACAGATGGCGAGATCAGGTCGCCGCCGAATATCGTCAGATGATGTTTAACGCGGTTTCGCTCTGCTTCTAGTAGGGTCATCAACTCAGCTATGCCGCCCTTGCCGTCCTTAGGCGAGATCTCGTAGACGTCGTTGATATGCAAAAGCGTCAGCGTGGCGCTTTGCGCCCAAGCCGATGTCGTGCTTAAACCAAAGAAAGCGACGACCGCTGTGGCTGCCAGCATGCGTCTCAAATACATCGATGCATTTCCTCCTATGCGCTATTTCCAGTATCCGGCTCGGCTGATACGGTGGCTGAGCCAAACGCTTACAGATGCAACCGCTCCTTCTTTCGGTTATTCTGAAGCCCCCTGTAATGTCCGCAACAACAAGTTTCCTAGTTTGCTGAGCTGCTTTTTTATTTCATCCCATACCTCTATTCCTTTCAAATCGAGTTCGGCGTTAAATTCGGCAAAATCAAGGATACCATAAAAGCCAAACAGCCTAGCGCTCCGTCCAGGCACGCTCCTTCAGCTTGTAGACCGGCTTCAACAGATAATCGAGAATGCTCCGGCTGCCCGTGACGATGCTGACATCGGCGACCATGCCCGGCATGATGGGCAGGTGCTCCTGCGCCGGAAGCCGGGCATCGTCGACACGAATGGTGACGGGGTAGAAACTCTCCTCGTCACGGGTGACGGTCGTATCCGCGCCGACGCGTTCGACCCGCCCGGGCAGCGCGCCGTAGACCGAAAAGTCGTAGGCCGTCACCCGCACCTGGGCCTCCTGGCCCGGCCGGATGAAGGCGATGTCGCGCGGGTCGATGCGGGCCTCGATCAACAGGGCATCCTCCAGGGGCACGATCTCCATGATCGGATCGCCCGGCTTCAGCACCGCGCCGGCGGTCGTCACGGAGAGCGTTTTGATCACGCCCTTCACCGGGGAGCGCACGTTGCTGCGGGTGACCCGGTCGCGGTGCGCCACCAGCTTTTCCTTCAAGGCGGACCGTTTGAGCCTGATCTGGTTCAGGTCCTCGAGGGCGGCGCTGACGAACGCCGACCGCTTCTCCGCGATCTTCGCTGCCGCTTCTTCCCCGCGCGCCTCGGCCGCGGCGGCCTCGCCGCGGGCGATCGTCCTCTGCTCCTCGATCTCGGCGATCCGGCCCTCCAGCTTCAGCGCCTCGACCTTGGAGACCAGACCCGCCGCTACCTGATGTACGACAATGTCGAGCTCTTCCTTCACAGCCTTCAAACGATGCTCAAGATGCGTGCCGCGCGACCGCGCGCTGGCCGCGGCTTTCCTCGCGCCCGCCGCCTCCTGCGCCAGCACGTAAACGGCGTCATGAAGGCTCTGCCTGCGGCTCTCGAACAGCGCCTCTTCCGCCGCGACGAGAGCCCCGCCTTCGGGAGAACCCGTCACTTCTTCATCGAACGCCAGCGGCTTCCCGGCCGCCTCCGCCCCCAGACGCGCCGCGGTCGCCGACAGCCTCAGGTAGGTCGAGCGGTCTTCCCGCAAGGACGATGCCAGGCCGGTGTCGTCGATCCGCGCCACGACCTGGCTCGCCTCGACCCGGTCGCCTTCACGCACCAGGACCTCGGCAACGATACCGCCTTCCAGGTTCTGCACCGTCTGTACCTGGCTGGACGGAATGACCCGCCCGATCCCCGCGGCCGATATATCGAGCTCGACCGTCCGCGCCCAAGCCGTCAGGCCGCCGACGAACACGACGATCAGCAACAACAGGAGCGGCACGACGCGGCGCGGGCCGCGCATGGGATCGCGGCTCGGCGGCTGGATCGTCATTTCGGCACGGGTCAAGGCCCGGCTCCCATGGCGCCCGGTTCCGCCGGCTCGCTCCGCGAGGGCATCACCTTGGCGCCGCCGGACAGGGCCGCGACAACCTCGTCCCGCGGGCCGTCGAGCACCAGCTTGCCACGCTCGAACACCAGGGCCCGGCTCGCCAGCTGCAGGACGCTCGGCTTATGGGTCACGATCATCGTGGTCAGGCCGCGGCGGGACCGCGCCAGAGCCTCCAGAAACCGGCCTTCGGCGGTGTGGTCCATCATACTGGTCGGCTCGTCGAGCAGCAGGACGGCCGGCCGCGTCACCAGCGCGCGCGCCAGGGCGACGGCCTGGCGCTGGCCGCCGGACAGAAGCTGGCCGCGTTCGCCCACCGGGGTGCCGAGGCCGCCGGCCGACTGGGCCATCATCCCGTCCAGGCCCACCACGCAGGCCGCTTCCACGATGTCCTCGTCGCTGGGACTGGCCGCGCCCAGCGCGATGTTGTCGCGTATCGATCCGTGGAACAGCACCGCGTCCTGGCCGGCATAGCCGATCTGGCCGCGCAGTTCGGCGGGGTGGATCTGGCGTACCTCCACCCCGTCCACCTTCACGTGGCCACTGTCCGCGCCATAGAGGTTGACCAGCAGCTTCAGCAGCGTGCTCTTGCCCGAGCCGATACGGCCCAGCACCGCGACGGTCTCACCGGCGGGAATTCCGAAGGAGACCTTGGCGAGCGCCGGTTCCGGCACCGCGCCGGTCATCGTCGTTGCCGGATAGGTGAACGCGACCTCGCTCAATTCGATCTCGCCCTTGATCTGGAAGCGCTGCAATTGATCGCCGGCCTGATCCTCCTCGGTCTCCGCCACCATGATCTTGTCGAGGGCGGAGATCGCCATGCGCGTCTGCTGCCATCTGGCCATCAGGTTGGCGATCTGGCCGAACGGCGCCATCGCCCGGCCCGCCAGGATGGTGGCCGCGATCACCGCGCCCGTGGTGATCTCGCCGGCGGCGATCAGCAGGGCGCCGACCGCGACCGTGCCGATCGTCACCAGCATGCTCGCCGTCGCCGTGATGGTCAGCGACAGATGCGAGACCTGACGGCTCCTGAGGCTCGTATCGGCGTTCTGCACGATATAGCCTTCCCACTGCCGCCGTGCCCAGGCCTGGGCGTTCGCCGCCTTGATGGTATCGACACCGATCGCTACTTCATGCAGGAAGGCCGACTTCTGCGATCCCTCCCGGAAGCCGCGCGCCACCAGCCGGGACAGGGGCCATTGCAGCAGCAGGCCGGCGCCGATCACCACCGGGATGGCGATCAGGATGACGTAGACCACCGCCCCGGCGACCCACCAGATCACGAAGACGTAGAGCGCCACGAAAGGCAGGTCCCCCAGTGTGACCAGGGTCGCGGAGGTGAAGAACTCGCGGACGGTCTCGAATTCGCGCACGACATTGGCCAGCGCGCCGGACGATTGCGGCCGCCCGCGCGGGCGCATGCTCAGGACCCGTGCGAACAGGCGGGCGCCCACTGTCAGGTCGAAGCGCCGCCCCCCGGCATCGACCAGGTACCCGCGGATCGCCTTCATGCCGAAATCCATGGCGATGACCATCAGGATGCCGATCAGCAGCGCCGTCAGGGAGTGCAGGGCGTTGTTGGGAACCACCCTGTCGTAGACCGTCATGACGAAGATCGACACCGATATCGATGCCAGATTGGTAAACAGGCCGGCCAGCATGGCGAAGCCATAGAGGGAGCGATTGGCGAACAGCGGCCCGGCGAACCAGCGCTTGTGCGCCTTGAGGTCGAACAGCAGGCTGCGGTGATCGAAGAAGAACGCCGGCCGGATGCACCAGACCGGGCCGGTCAGCGCCTCCGCCTCCGCGCGCTCCATCCGGCCCGGCGGCGCCGCGCCGGCCTGCATCACGAAGCCGTCCCCGTCTTGGCGCAGCAAGGCGACGGCTTCGCCGTCCTCGCGTTGGACCAGGGCCGGCAGCTCGGTCTTCGAGAGCTTATGAGGGGGCTTGTCCAGAGCGGCGACGTGCAGTTCGGCCCGGGCGGCCGCCTCGGAGAGATGCCCGGCATCGAGGATGCCGTCGGTCAGCGGCAGGCCGCGCAGTAGGCTGTCCGGCGCCATCCCCCGGCCATGGAACCGCGCCACCGACATCAGAGCGGGTAAGAAATCAGGTCGCTCGGGAAGAACCGATGTGTCCTCACTCACGCTGTTGTCGAACGGTATCATGCCTGAATCCCATCGACCGTGACGTCGGAGTCGATCAGTAGGCGGGCGTTGCCGTTGTCGAATTGGGCGAAGAACTGGCCGTCGATCTCCACCTCGTCCGCGGCCCGGGTCCAGCCGCTGTCGGCCGTCGTCACCCTGTCGCCGGCATCGCCGAACACCCTCAGGATGGTCACGCCGCCCTCGGTGTCGTCGGACAGGTCCAGCAAGTCGCGGATGTCCAGGGTGAGGCTGTTGTCGCCCGTCCCCGTCAGGTCGATGCGCCCGATGCCGTCAAGAACCGTGTCATCCCGGAATTCAAGGTTCTGGATCCGCAAATCCTCGCCCGGATCAGCATCGGCTTCGTTAAACGGGTTGACACGGAAGTTGGCCTGCAGATACTCGGCGAGAGCGTCCTGCTCGGTACCAGCAGGCGCAAAAGTCGCATGGCCTTCGGCAATGGTCTCGTTCTTCAGATCGACGCGATTCGCGAAGCCAGGGTTGGCGGCCACAAAGCCCGAGAACGGATAGCCGTCACCACCTTCGACTAGAAATTCGAGTGTGACGACGCGGATCGCCATGTTCGGATCGCCAACAATGTCGCCGTTTTCGACCAGGGCTGTGGTCGGATTGTTGTTTTCGTCGATTAGAGCCACTGATCGCACCCGACTGCCGGTCGGCTGTGTCGCATCGAAACTGAAGGAAATGCCGCCGAGTTGTGGGAATTGTCCTGGTGTAGCGCTAGGCCCTGTGGCGGCAACGCTGTACTCCAGCACTTCTAGGAGTTGCTCCGCCGTCAGCGTGATCAACGTAAGCCCGTTGTTGAAGCGAAGTGAATTGGCGATATCGAGCTCCGATATCTCTCCTTCGCTCTTACCAACCGCCGGGTTGGCCTGCGGTGGCAGAAAGGTAGTGTTGGCACCATCGTTAACGATTTCGCCGATCGGCGCGCGGATCGCACCGCCGTTCTTGATCGAGACTAGCACCGTGTTGTCGAAGTCCTGCGCCGCGGCCAAATTAGCGTCGGCTGTCAGATTGCCAAAATTGGTCTCCTGAGTGCGAATTTCGGCCCGGCTGCCTTGCAGGAACACACTCGTCAGGCCCAGGATGTTGCCGTCTTGCGTGTTGACCACATCGGTAACCGCGTCAGTCAGGTTCCGCGCCTGTTTGGCGGCTGTGCCATCGGCAAAAGCGGCGTCAAGCGCTTCCTGATCGCTGAGCGAGCCGCCTTGATTAAATAGATTGATGACTCCTCGATCGGTTGTGGCAAACGCGCCGGAGATATTTTCGTCAACGCTGGTTGGGATAATATTGCCGTTGGCATCAAAGTCGATTACCAGACGGCCTACATAGCTGTACGCACCGTCGGTGCTGACGATCGCCACCGGATTGCCGTCGGCATCCTGGGCGAAGAACGGGTATTCCGACACGTCAGGCGAGTCGCCCGGTTGCAGGCCACGGGCTTCGTCTTCGTCGTCGGCGACGATCGTGTCCGAGCCACCGGCGATGATGACGTCAATACCTCGTAGCAGTGTCGCGAGTTGCTGTTCCAATTGGAATTGCTGAAGATGGCTAGCCAGGATGATTTTGTTCACTCCGAAATCGGTCAGCCTGTCGATCTCGGTCTGCAGAATTCCAGCGAGCACCGACAAGTCATTTGGGTCGCCAGGGACATTGCCTTGTGCTGTGACCGTTTCCGGTGAGGAAATTGATTCGAGCAGTGGCGTGGTCGCGCCGATAATGCCGATTTTTTCGCCGCTGACTTCGATAATGGTCGACGGCGCGATCTTCGATTGCGTCAGTTGGTCATTGCGAGCCTTCGAAAGATCTGATTGGAAGTCGGTATTTGGCAGGATCGCGTCGGTGAACAGATCCGCTAGATCGGACGAGCCGCTGAAATTCATGTTGGCTGACAGATACGGGAACTGAGCGCCGGGCCAGTCGACTTCCTGCAGCAGGTTCAGTAGGTTCGTCGTCCCGTTTGGGTTGCCCGGATCGAAATTAATAATGTTCTCCAGCGTATCCGGACCAAGGTCGAACTCGTGATTGCCGAGCGCCGATGCATCGAAGCCAATTAGATTCATGATCGAGATATCAATGCGACCAGAGAAATTGTCGATCTCTGCGAAGAAATCGAAATTTCCGTCACCGTCGATATCAGTATCCGGCTCGCCGTTTTCGTCTACGAGATCGAAGAATTCGTTGTAGAAATCGACAAAGACTGCGTTGAAGCTGAAGTCGCTGGCTGCGTTGAATAACGGACCAGAGATATAGTTATCTCCGGCCGAAATCGTGATGCTGTTCTCGAACTCGGATTCCAACTTTTCTTCAATGGCGGCGAAGTTTGGCGCTGCGGAGATAGCATCAATACCGCCCTCCAGGTCCGAAGCATGCAAGATCTGAAGTTTGAAGATAGGGCTATCGGTCTCAGTGATGGCAATAACAAAGGTTTTGGTGACAATCGAGCCATCACGCGAGGTAGCCTCAACAATCACGCTGTGTGACGACGCGGTTTCAAAGTTGAGCCGTGAGCCGTCTTGGACGGTGATGACGCCGCTGTTCCCATCGATAGCGAAGCGGCCCCCGGCATCGTCGACGAGTTCGTAGGTGATAATGTCCGTATCAGGATCAAGAGCCAAGGCTGTCACACCGACCGGAGTACCGGCTGTGGCAAACTCTGGGACACTGTTGATCT
Organism: Alphaproteobacteria bacterium; assembly: GCA_012103325.1. Lineage (GTDB taxonomy): Bacteria > Pseudomonadota > Alphaproteobacteria > UBA8366. The sequence goes on along the minus strand of WLWY01000003.1, from coordinate 333,380 downwards.
CAGTGTCGCTGTCCTTTATTGGCCCAACAGGAGCGTTTTTTTCGGTGGAATCTTCGGTGGCCCGGAAACGTGCTCCTTCCTCCGCACGGGTATATGAAAAAGATGCATTCTCCCGGATGGGCGATTCGTCCTCCTTGGCGGGCGGCTCATGGGAGAGCCCTTCGTCGAGGTTGGCGAAGGGGCCGCGGGAACCGAACACCGATGAAGAGGCTCCCGCGGCAGACCCCGGAATGGCCGGCAGGGCCGAAACGATGGCATCGATCTCCGCCGGCGTCAGGCCGGCAAGGACGATCTCTCCATCTGCAAACCGGATAACCAGCAGATCGCCGCGACGCTCGAAGCCCAGAACGCCCTCGCCCAGATCCCCTCTGCCAAAGGGGGTCACGACGCTGCCGGGATCGAAGTCCATCTTGTCGCCAGCTCCAAGCGTGACGATCCGCTCAATGCCGTCAGGACTGGTTACTCGAAATTGCATGTTCATCTTCGTATCTCCGATCGCGAATCCGGTGACTGGGTCACAGTGGTTTCGATGCTTGCCGCCGCCGTCACACGCCCCCGGCAAGCTGACCCGTGGCCGCCAGCAGCCGGTAGGCCGCGGTCAGACGGCCGAAGCGGGCGTTGATCGCCGCCCGCCGGGCCGCATCCGCCTGCTTCAGGACAAAGACGTAGTCGACAATGTCCCGCTGCCCGGCTTCGAACTGGCCCCGGAACACCTCGATCAATTGCCGGTGGTTGGTCAGCAGCTGCGCCGAGATCGCCGACGCCTCCACCTCGCGGCGGTAAAGTTGGTAGGCTTCCAGAACGGCCTCATCGATACGCCGGCGTCTCTCGCGTTCGCGCGCGACTGCGGCGCTAACGCGGTTCTTGCCGGCTCGAAAACGAAAGATCGACGCACCGCCGGCGGCGAACTCATAACGTAAGGTCAGACCGAGTGACACGTCATTGTCTCGGCCCCGGACGCCGTCAATGTTGTCGCCGCGCCGTGTTCTAAGCTCCAGATTCAGATCCGGGAATAGGGAGGCCTGTTCCTTCGTCAGGAGGCCCTTCTGCTCCTCGACCCGAGCTGCTGCCGCTGCAATCATCGGATGACTCTGTCGCGCCAGAGTGAGGGCTTCTTCCTGGTTCGACGGCAGCTTCAGATCCCTATCCTGCGGTGGCATTAGGTTGAGCGGCGGCCGGCCGACAAACTCGATAAACCGGGAGATAGCAAGATTGCGCGAGGCTTTGGCCATCTCCAAGCCTAATTGTGCCTCAATCATCTGATTGCGCCCTACAAGCACCTCGGAGCGCAAGCCTGGGTCAGCGACCGCTCGGCCTTCAAGCCGGTGAACTTGGTTCCGCATCGAGGTTAGGAAGGCGCTTGCAGTCTCCCAAAGTTCCTGACTCCGCAAAACTTCAATATAAGTTTCCGCGGCCTCCAAGGCTGCTTTGCTCCTAGCCGCGGCAAGACGATGGCCCGCTGCGGCCACTGCTGCCCGTGCTGCTACGAACTCCCCCCAGGCCTCGAATCCGTCAAACAGAGGCTGCCGCAAGGTTGCCGTCATCTCTTTAGCCCATAGATCGGTGGTAGAACTCCTCGTGGCTTTGTCTGTCCATTCGCGCCGCAGCCCGCCATCCAGCGAGAGCACTGGAAGGAAGCCGGAAAAGGAAGTATCCATCACCTCCTCAAGCGCCCGCTGCTCCGCCGTTGCGGCCGCGACCGCTGGATGTCTGGAAACCACCTTCCTCATCACCGTTTTCAGGGTCTCCGGCATATCGGCCGCAGCGGGAGATTGAGCCCCAAGACTCGAAAGAAGGGCTACGAGCAGTGCACAGCCCATTTGCCATACAACTCGTGCCGTTATGGCGCACACGAGTCCTTTTACTGGTGAGCCAGGTCCCGGAGCCCGTGCCAGAGAAAGATTAGCCTTTCCAATGCTGATGGACTTTAACTTTGCTGCCCTCGGTGATTTCGAGCCACATAAGGTGACTTCGTTGATATCTTTGCTATATCTGCCATATCCGGATTTCACGGGTCCATTGGCACTGTTCGCGCGCAGTAGACCCGATAGTACGAAGGTAGGCGAAAGTGTAGCAAGAACGCCACTACGAAGTTTCTCCCGTTTTGTTACTCGGATAATGCCGCATGGTGATATTCCAAACACTTCTTTTAACGCTTTGAATACCTTAGCGTGAAGAAGAAACAGAGATGCCGATTGTATCATCCAAATCGACATGAATTCCTAGGTCGCTCAAGAGAGTGCCTCCCAGAACAAAAATATCGAAAATGGTCCGGAATTGCTTAAATTCCATAACTATCAGATCGGACTTAACTCGAAATATTTGCGCTTGGGAGTCGAGTAGGTCCAATACAGTTTCCGCCTTATGACCAAACTGCATAATAGTGCCGTTTCGAAGAAAATTTCGTAAGACGCTAATTTGATCACGAGTGGTGCTGTGATTGTTAAATGCTATCTTCATCGCTTTGTACAGTAACCGTTCTTCAAATGTACGAATTCGCAATGATATCCCATTACGCAGTTTTTGATTGTTATCTCCGCTAACTGACTCGTTTCTAGCTTGTCTAGCAGACAGCGGCATTCGCGGACCGACAATACTTTTCAGCACTAGAAGATTGGGATTGTTCTCCATCGCCACAACAACGGCCGTGTCAAATGGTCCCAAGAGAGCATCGGTGGGAAGCTCTAAAAGAGCTCTAATCGGAAAAGAAAGAGGTGATGATTCAAAAAGTCTCACCGGCGATTGCCCGACGGCTTCAATGTAAATTGCAATTGAATTCTTTAAACTTTCTTCCAAACGACTGTGACGTAATAAAGCTTCAAGAAGCCGCGATTCAATATGGGCAGCATGTAGGGAAACTTGTGGAGACAATGAATTCTCATGGAGCTGCCTCAATATGTCCGAGTGCGCCTCAACGTTCTGATAAGAGACGGCTACTAATGCATAGTTATAATTAACATTTAGGTAGGCGTGAATGGCATTCCTAGCAACTTGCAAAAATATTGCGAGGAGATCGCGACGTGTTACTTTTATAACTTCTTCGGAATGTTTAAGGCGACTATCTAACCGACCGTCGCAAGCTATCTGAGAAAAATACCAACTTTTTTTACCATAAAAAGAAAAATTGGCTATACCGTATGGATCAATCTGAAAGCGATTGTCTTCATAATCAAAGAAAATCGGAGAAAGACAATGCCTAATTGTGAGTGGTCTTTCGCTTGATGTTGCTTCTCTAAGATCGTTTTTTAATAAAGTAACAAGCGGATCTGCCTCAAGGGCAGATAGCACTACTTCGGAAAGTTTCTGCTCCGGTACTTCCTGCTCTATCTTGATTTGTGCTGAGGCCGTCACTATAAAACAGAAAAAAAACAACATAAAAAAAATAAGCAGAGTATAGAGTTAGTGGGTGAAGAGAAGATTTACTACTAAACCGTCCTACTGCCTTTACTTTTTTTGAAGAGATGACCGCGGAAAGATAAGATTCCATAGTTCTAGGTACCGTCGATTTAGTGAAGGGATAGACATACCCAAAATCTTAGGTTCATGAGTCGGGATTTTTTTGTCAATTTCTTGCAAATATGTGAAACTAGTATGGGATTTCATTTATCCGAATAGATTGAGACACGTAGCTGACCCATATGGTAGCTGCGATGCTGTTTCCGTTTATGATGATCTAAATGGAGGTCTTGCCCATGCTTTATCAGATATTCTAATTCCTTGGCGGTTCCTATTACAATTTTGAGTTTATTCATACAGGATTACGTGATCCATTTTCCTCGATTTCAGCAGTTCCTCTTTACACAAATTTGCAAGAAATTGACAAAATTATCCCGCCGGCATGAGGTATAAATTGCTCTACAATGTAATTTTGTGAGACTGAAGTTATGAAATCCATTGCTCGCTTAGAACAGATTCAAGACCACAGAAATAGAATGAGTTTCTGGTTCGGCATCGGTGATGCAGACTACACGACGCGCTTAAGTGTGCGCCATTCTATCGCTGTAGTTATTACCTTATCGCTCCTCGGCTGGATTGCCATCGGGGGAGCTATCGCTTTGTTGGCAACAATTCTTCCATTGTAGCACGACTTAAGAAGCGGCTAATAAGTAAAGATCCAGTATTTCTTATTCACACTACAAATGCAAAGGATATTGAAGTGGGGAAAAGAGCTGAAAATCCTGCTTCAGATAGCTTTATTTCCAATATTGAAGGCCAATCTTGTGCAGAAATTACTTTGCTATCGGAAATTCTTATAGTCGATGACGACATCCTATTTTGCAAAGAAATTACGGAGCTATTCCATACGAGTGGTTTCCGCTGTCATTGGGCTTCTGCTGCCGCGGAAGCCATATCCATGATCGACAGGAACCGCAGAATTGAAACAGTTATTCTCGATTTGTGTCTTCCTGGAATGGCAGGTATGGAAGCTGCGAAATTGCTGCTAAAAGTGTTTTCTCGACATCGTAACTTTAAATTATTCATTGTTAGCGGTACAGGCAGCATGAACGATGTCATTTCGGCGTTACGATTAGGTATCGCCGACTACTTTGTGAAACCGTTAGATCCTCAACAATTTCTCGCTACTGTTAAGGCCTCTATTTATGAACGCCGCCGCGATTATTATAATGTTAGCTACAATATATTGATCTAAGCAAAAGAAACATTGCAACCAAAAATATAGCCGGCATTTCTGACCGTTTTTATCAATGGAGTTTGGTTATCAGGTAGGCAGAGCTTTCTTCGTAACCGGCTAACTAAGCCGTCAATCGTGCGATCATACCCTTCCCATTCTCGACCGTGGATGCTATCTAGCAAGAAATCACGTTCGAGTACCCTATTTGGATTTCGCAAAAAAGTTAGCAGTAACTCATACTCAGATGTTGTCAAATGGATGAACTCATTTTCGTCCGTCCAAAGCTCTCTCATTTGGGTGTATAGTTTCCATCTTGAAAATCCAACAACATCACCACCAGTGTCAAACTCTCCCGGCGCGCGACGTGGGTGCGCAAAATGCCGTGTCCGACGGAGAACATTAGCAATCCGCGCAGAGAGTTCGCGGGGACTGTACGGTTTTGTTACATAGTCATCCGCGCCAACCTCAAGTCCGATTACTCGGTCCATTTCTTCTGACTTTCCCGTCAATATAATTATTCCGACATCAGATTGCTGCCGTAAGGACTTTGCGATACGTAACCCATTTCCATCGGGGAGCATCAAGTCAATTAGAAATAGGTCTATACGATGACGCTGAGTCGTATCCCAAAAGTTTGCCGTAGTGCAGGAAGTTATCGTTTCATAGCCTTCAAGCGCCAACATCTCTCGAATTTCGCCGAGAATAAGCGCATCGTCTTCAAGGACCATAATTGTTGGTTTCATCACGACTCAATTTGACCAATCGATTACGAACTAACAAGATTCAACATACTTAAAAAATACGTAAGGCGAAAGCTTTACACACAAATTTGCAATAATTTCCATAAATATACATGCAAATTAACACACAATTTCGTGAGCGGTAAAGCTATACTCGCATCAAGTGCAAAAAAAGATTGTTAGTGAGATAATTAGGCACTATATGATATAATTGGTATCGTTAAAGATCGTATTAGCATCATTGAGCAATGTGTATTGAATTGGAATATACACTAAATAGACGCAAAGATAAAATATGCAACCTTAAGATTAAATAAGTAAACTTTGAATGGGACGTGGGTGGATTTGATGTACGCAAGAAAGAATACTGCAATCAGGATTCAGAGAAGGAATGCCAAGCTGATCTCGCACACCCAGCTGGCGTCCAAAAGACACGACATTGTATCAGATGTCGCACAACACAAGAGACGAAAGAAATTGGGTTTTATCTTTTTTACGATTTCAAACAACCCATTAATAAAAAAGACGATTTCCTTGATTAATCGGACCCAACCCTGGACTACATTTGCGGTTCACAAAAAATTGAATTTTTCCAGTATTTACCATACCCAAATATCCCAGGCCGCAGCTACCGGAGCGACCGATGAGTTCTCTGCCAGGCACCTGTGTATCCTCAGTTATTGGCTACGTATTAGAGTTTAATCAGCCCTTTGGTATTAAAGCGGCCCTTGCCTTCGAAAATAGACGAAACGTGAGGAAGTCCTATGAGTCAGAAGCAAGAACCCATGATTTTCGACAATCCGATCTTCGGGGAAAATCGAAAGAGCGATAACAATAAACCACAACCGAACCTGCTGATTGTCGATGACGAATGGCAAACAGTAGATGAGTTGAGTGAACTACTGACAGAGGAAGGTTACTTGATAGAGACGGCTACGGACGCTCGAACCGCGTTAAATGTATTGGCAAAGAATCCGAACATTGACTTAATTATTGTTGATATTCGAATGCCGGGAATGGACGGGCTAGAGATGTTGAGATGTGCAAGGAGTATCGTTCCCAACGGTCGTAGTCTTTCGGCGATTGTTTTGACAGGGCAAGTTGCCGTCCACCAAGAAGAGGTCAGCGCTATCAATATAGGAACCCTGGAGTTCATAGCCAAACCTATTTCCGCAGAAATTTTGTTGGATACTGTACGCCGCGTAAAAAACGTCCTCAAGGAGCAAAGAGAAAAGTATTATTTTGATAAGTATCTCGAAAAAAAAGAACTACGAAATGCGCATTTGGGATATAAATAATAAAGGAATGTTATGATGATCGAAAACTTAAAAGACCGTGAGAAGGTTTACACACGTGAAAACTATAACACAGTTTTCTAAATTTTTTATGTTTCTGAATCCGTACAGCGATTCCTTTTCGGATTCTACGATTTTCGAATGGAATAAAAAACAACCGAAGATGTCTGAAAAGAAAGATTTGGTTGTAGAAAATTTGTTTTATCTAATCGATTCAGCGAACGCGCTAATTTTCTGTGTTGACAGTGAGGGGCGGATTAGCGAATGGAATCGCCAAGCGGAACGGATTACCGGATTTCAGAAGGAAGAGACGTTAGGTCAAAAATTAGTCGATGTCTTTGTCACGGATGCTTACAAAAGTTCGATAGAATATGTTTTTGATCAAACGTTATTAGAAAAAGAAGCAGAGAATATAGAAATTGTACTCCAAGGAAAATTTGGAAAACGACTTGACTTTCTTTTGAACACAGTATCACGCAAAGACAACTTTGGTAATGTCACTGGTGTCTTCGGTGTCTGTCAAGATGTCACCGAAAGGAAGCGGACTGATGTGCAAGTCGCTCAGGCGTCTAAGCTCGCGGTGCTTGGCGAGATGGCAACGAGCGTGGCACATGAACTGAAGCAACCTTTAAACGTTATTCGAATGGCTGCTGGGAATGCCTCGCGTAGAATTCATAAAGGTGCTGCCGAACCTGGGTATCTATTGGAAAAACTCGAAAGAATTTCAGCTCAGACTGAGCGCGCGGCGACGATCATTGATCATATGCAGATGTTCGCCCGAAAAGTGTCGGAAATTCCTTCAGAAGTCGATCTGAGCGACGTAATTCTTGATGCGCTTGATTTGATCGGCGAACAATTCAGGCTTCTAGAAATCGAAGTTGAGCTCAATTTACCTGATCAACATATTTTTGTTATCGGTCATAAGGTGCAGGCTGAGCAGGTTGTACTGAATCTTTTGACGAATGCGCGAGACGCTTTAACTTCGAGTCATCACCAAGCGAGAATAAAGAAAATTTGGGTGGAAGTTAAATCTATTGATGATTGTATGGTTCAGATAGCCGTTGAGGATACAGGGGGCGGTATTTCCGAAGGGATTATCGGTAGTATTTTCGAACCTTTCTTTACCACGAAGGAAGCAGGCGAGGGAACTGGGCTTGGGTTGTCTGTAACCGACAGTATTGTCAGCCAGATGGGAGGTAGCATAGCGGTATCTAATACAACCCAGGGTGCGAAATTTTTGGTTTCCTTACCACGCTACGATAGAATAACGGCTGCCGCGCCCGTGACCGGGCAAGCCGGTTAGACGCACCGCGCGAAGACTAGAGTCAACATCACGAATATTTGACGTGCTGACGGTAAAATCGCCGGCACAAAAGTGCTAAAATGATTGATATTAATATCGGCAAACGTTTCCCTGAGGTGATTGGAACAGTATCTCCTCATAAAATAATAGTCGCACGGACAAGAGGTAAGGATGGTTAGTACGCTTTTGATTGTAGATGATGAGGCGGCAATCCGTGACGAATTGACAGAGTCTTTGAGTAAGGAAGGTTTCGACTGCCTCTCAGCGAATAGCGGCAAAGAAGGAATCAATATTCTTCGCAGCAATCCTGATGTTTCTATTATTTTGACCGATTTGCAGATGCCAAATCATGGTGGTTTTGAAATGATCAAAGCTGCGAGATCAGATCAAAGCGAAGAGCGTCAGCTGGAAGTAATTGTAATTACGGGCCACTGCACAACTGAACAGGCGATTAGAGCTTCCGACTTGGGGGTTTTGGAGTTTATTCCGAAGCCCTTCGATGTCGATCATATCCTCGAGGTGGTGCGGCATGCCGAGAATCAGCTCCAAAAAAGGGGATGAAGCTGGCGAGCTTCGTGGTGGGCACGATATGAAGACAGTTCAATCTTGCGTTCGTTAGCAGGCTTAAATGTTGCCGTGAAGATGTCCTATTGGTGTTGATACGAATAATGTTCGGTAAGGTTCTGTTCCGATGGCTGAAAGTCTCAGGCCTTAAAGCCTAACCGAGTTCAAGGCTGCCAACGTGCGAAAATTCTTTTATGTTATCCCTCTTGCGTTGTGCTCAACTCAACGTGAGGGCCATTGATCGGCCAGTAGGCTGGCCGTGCCTTACACCCTATTTTGCGCATTTTATCCAGTCGTGCCGTCGCCTGATAGATTTTGACAGCAAGGTCATCTGCATTTCGGGGCGAAATGCAGCCCTGTCGCACCGTCCTTGACCTTCCCCCCATCGCGAGCTCGATTTGCTGAGTTAGAGACAGGTGTCTGGATCGTATTGAAAAGGAACTCACCAGATGTCGAATAAACGAATTGCGGTTGAGCACGCCATTCACCATCTCCGCAAGACGGAGGTTCTGTTAGCTCAGGGCCGAACCGTCGCAAGGCCTGTCGTCACGCCAGTGTATTGGAGCAGAGCGACTAGCGAGCTAGTCGCGGCGTCAATGTTCGTTCGCATATCTCATATGTATATAATGTTATATATCAATTAGTTAATATGCAGTCAGAGTGATGAACGGATTGGATCGTTTGGAGTTTTTGGCTCGCGCAAAGGGGGGCTGATCAACTCATGAGATACTGATAGTTCACGATAACCAATACGCCTGACTGTTAATTTTTTGCACTTACTTATGTTCGCAATCTTTACACAAATTTTGTATTTTGATAAAATTGGTACTAGGTTCGTCAAAATATTGTAAAATTTGGTGGTATTGAGTTGTGTCAACGGGATTATGAGAACTGAAGACGATGATCGGTCGTAATCACGCAACGCTGATGATCGTCATCAAAATGCCGAAAAACTGATACCATATGACTGAAGGACAGGTTGCGGTAGCTCGCACCCTGCTGGTAAAGCGACTGAAACATATAACTGGCAGACAGATTGCGGCCGCCCGTATCCTGTTAAGATGGACCGCGGAGAGACTAGCACAGGAAGCTCGTGTTGATTGCCACCGTAAAGCGGATCGAGGCGGACAAAGACACATTGGTCAGCACTCAGAGGTCGGTACAACAGGCCTTGGAACAAAATGGCATCGTCTTCGTAGATACGACTGGCGTTAATCTGCGGACTGACGACGTTGCGACTGCCTCTTAAACCGGCAGTGCGTTTTCATAAAAGGAAAGAACGTTGTCCCAACATGGGACAATTATGAGGCCCTTTCGCAGGTACAACAATCTGTGAGGACTTCCGCTGATCGGAATTCGGCAACCACGCGATCAGTCAGATTTCGTGGCGCCTATATGAGATAGCGAAATCCCTCGCCGATATTAGCCCTGCGGAAGCAGTGCGAGTTGCTGGGGCGGACGCCATGCGTTTCGCTGTATTGTCGTTCGTCATAACAAAGGAAGATTGAGTGGCCTTTTCCATCGGCCAAAGATCCACCCCACCACACGAACTCAATCCAATCGAATGTGTCTGGCCCCGCGAGCGAGAACGATTCGTCTGCGTCAGAATTTTCAACGATACACAGCTTTCCCTTAATCGTCCGACTGCGGCGGTACTTCGTTTCCGCTATGGCCTTTATGCAAAAGTAGTTGGCTAACGTAATCTCGTGCCTAGAAATATACAGCGGTCTCCCTGTTAGAAAAACTATTCAATCGAAGCAGAAACCAGTTCGCTATTTGCACAAATTTGCAATCGAATGACTAATTAATTCTGTCGCAACTGTATATTCTCGCGAATCATATGCTCTATTTCACGTTCACGCGATACCCACTATGTAAGATTGTGGGCAGGGAGGTGGTGTTATGAGCTTGCAAGATAATTTTCTTTTAGAACGAATATCCCGGCTACGGCGACGTAGAGCCCCTATAGCCGTCGGCGAGCAATTCAAATGCATCGATTCAGACAGAGGGGTAAAAACCGCGAAAGTTTTATCGATTGTCGAAGACTTTCTTGGAATTCCCCATGTTCAATATACTGTGACGATCAAAGCCCATTGCGATACCTTACTTCATGAGGGGCCACGGTTGCTTGCGCTGGAGGCGTTCTTCGAAGCTTATTCGAAGCGCATCACTACCCGGGGAAAATAATTCCTAGCTGTCCGGTGAAGCTGTCTTTGACTTAATTGCCGGTAATTGCAACTAACGCTATGACGTTGTTAGTAAGGTGCGGTTGATCATGCGGTCGTCATGGAAAAAACTTCTGAGCATACCCACTCCAAGTCGCATCACAGGCTAGCGCAAAATTTTTCGAAACACCCATTGTTAGAAGATACCTGAAACAAGAATAATTCCAAACATGGCGGTATATAACGGGACATTTAAGGTACTCTCAAATTTTGGCGATTCCTATTATATCGACAGGGACGAAGTCAATTTAGGAGCCATAGTTGTTCTGACCGATCTCATCACATGAAGTTGGAGTCGCGCCGATGCGGATGAAGGGCTCCTTAATCGGCTCTTAAGTGCTTGCGGTAAAGCGATAGGTTGATGTTTCCGACCGCTAACAACACCTCCCAATAGATTGAAATCGACACGTCGTTCCGGCCTTGAGTGAAGGAGATCGAAACGGGAATCCAAAAAAGCGAAACGTTCAACGTAAGCTATATAGCGTGATAAGCCGCCTCTAGCGTTGGTGATGCTTATCCCCGCCGTTGCTAAGGCCTACGCTGCTGTTCAAACCAATCGCCCATTCGAACATCTCGAAGAGCGCGCGTCTTGACTGACAATCAACAGGCTAACTTTGCTGGGATACGGGTCACCACTAGCCGTCGGACCACTAGAGCCGTACTGGATTTTTGATTGCCTGAGCGGTGGGCGGCCAGTGATCTCTTTGGTTAGTCCAGCGCGCAGATCGATTTGGGCATCTTAGAATTGGCTATCGAGAGCGAGCCGAGGATTTTCGAAAACACTCCAATGAAATCAAAAAAATAAATACCACGAGAAAAATGCAGCCACAATTGGGGTCTATGCTGGATTTCAGGTGACGCTGTTTCAACTTCAGCGTAAGCGTCCGGCCTGACCGCTCTGCCGTGCAGAAGAAGTGAGGTTTAGTGTCCACTTGTTTAGGTGGACACTAACGGGGATCAGGATGTGGCGAAGCGGGGCAAGCGTCGGCGCTGGAGTGCAGACGAGAAGCGGATGATTTGCGCACAGACGCGGTTTGCGGGCGTTTCGGTTTCACAGGTTGCACGGCGCTACAATGTGAACGCCAATCAGGTTTTCAACTGGCTGAAAGATCCCCGGTTTGCGGGAAGTGACACGGTCGATGACGCCGCCTGTTTCCTGCCGGTTGAGATTGCGCGTCACGTCGAGCACGAAGCCGAGCGCCCTGTTGGTGACGAAGGCAAGATCGAGGTCACGCTTGCCGGAGGTCATCGCTTGAGCATTAGCGGCCCTTACGATCCCGAAGCGCTCGTACGTCTGCTCCGGTGCTTGTCGGGATGATCCCGGTTCCCACGAACACGAAGGTTTGGCTTGCGGCCGGCGTGACGGACATGCGTAAGGGGTTCAATGGGCTGTCAGCGCAAACAGAGAAGGTTCTAAAGGCGGCGCCGTATTGCGGTCATCTGTTCGTCTTCCGGGGTCGCCGTGGCGATCTGATCAAGGTGATCTGGTGGGACGGGCAAGGGGCATGTCTGTTCTCGAAGCGTCTGGAGAAGGGACGGTTTGTCTGGCCGTCTGCGAAAGCGGGCAAGGTTGCGCTGACCCCGGCTCAATTGGCGATGCTGCTGGAAGGGATTGATTGGCGCATACCACAACGAACGTGGCGTCCCCTGACGGCTGGGTAAAGTCGTTTCACAGCAAAGGGTTGTCAATTTCCGGGGATTCCCATGCGGGGTGGCGGCTGATAGATTGCCGGCATGCTCGACGACGCTGAGAACCTCCCGAATGAACCTGCCGCATTAAAAGGTCTGGTGGCATCGCTGGCGTCGGAAGTGAAGTCACAGGCGGTGTTGATCGAGAAGCTCCAACACCAATTGGCCGGGATGCGCCAGCATCGCTTCGGGTCGCGCTCGGAGGCTCTGGATCAACTGGCGTTGACGCTGGAAGACGAAGAGATTGCGGCGTCCGCGCAGGAGCCCGCGTCAGACGATGCAAATGCAGATCAATCTGCAGCGCCAAAAGACAAGCCCAAACGTAAACCGCTGCCCGGTCATCTCCCACGCAACGAGACAACACTGTCGCCGGGCGATGCCTGTGGGGAATGCGGCGGTGCGCTCAAAACGCTTGGCGACGATGTCACCGAGGAACTGGAATATGTCCCCGGACGTTTTGTCGTGAACCGGATTGTTCGCCCGCGCATGGCCTGCACCTGCTGTGAGACGTTCCATCAGGCAGCCCTGCCGTCGCGGCCGATTGAGCACGGGCGGCCCGGTCCTGGCCTACTGGCCCATGTGCTGGTCAACAAGTACGCCGATCATTCGCCTTTGTACCGGCAAAGTCAGATATTCCAGCGCGAGGGGATCGATCTGGACCGCTCCACCCTGGCCGATTGGGTTGGCAAATCCACGGCTCTGTTGGAACCTTTGGCGGACGCCGTCGCGCGCCATGTTTTAAAGGGACAGGCCCTCTTCGCCGATGATACGCCGGTAAAAATGCTGACCCCAGGCTCCGGTAAAACCAGGACCGCGCGGCTTTGGGCCTATGTCCGCGATGAACGACCCTGGGCCGGAGAGGCGCATCCTGCCGCATGGTATCAGTTCTCGTCCGACAGGAAGGGCGTTCGCCCGCGCGAACATCTAGCGGACTTCACGGGCTTCATGCATGCCGATGGCTATGCGGGGTTCAATGACCTGTACCGCACGGGCAAGGTGACGGAAGTGGCCTGCATGGCCCATATCCGACGCAAGTTCGTCGATATCCACAAAGCTCAGGGATCGGCGATTGCCGAGGAAGCCATAAAACGTATCGCCACACTCTATGGCGTCGAGAAGGAGGTTCGGGGCCAATCGCCGGATCAACGGGTGAAGATCAGGCAGCGCCAATCAAAACCAATCTTCGACGACCTGGAATCATGGCTGCATGCCCAATTGACCCGGATATCCGGCAAATCACCCTTAGCCGGTGCTATTCGCTACGCCCTGACCCGCATGAAGAAGCTGCGACCATATCTAGATCACGGCTTTCTTGAACTCGACAACAATACCGCAGAGCGATCCATGCGGCCCATCGCCCTGGGGCGGAAGAATTATCTCTTCATGGGGTCCGAGGCCGGCGGCAAATCAGCCGCCATCGCCTATACGCTGATCGAGACAGCAAAACTCAATGGCGTCGATCCGCAGGCCTGGCTAACCGACACGCTAGCCTGTATCGCCGACCATAAAATCAATCGGATCGACGAACTGCTCCCCTGGCGTTACGCTCAAACCTGAGCGTAACAGTCCAACGTCATCATAGGCAGGGCTGCTTTACCGGACGCTCACGTAGATTCGACAAAGTTACACAAAGAGGCGGCAATATCGGTCACCAAAACATAGCCAAAGGTAGAACCTAGTCCCCTAATGTCATGAGATTGCAGAAAGATTTTCTTGAAAATCTCCGTCCTGTCACCTGCTTCGTTTTGAGCCTGATGCATGGTTTCAACAAGGTCGTCGACTTGCTGCTGTGCCCGTCCGATATAGCGCTCGGAGTGCTTCTGAACCACGTCTTCCGCTTTCTTAAGCATCTGACTGGTCATTGGGCCACCACCCGTTACTTTGTTGCGAATCGTATGCGGCGGGTCGACATATTCCGCTTTGCCGCCCTTTTTTTCTGTTCGTTCGCTGTCTTCTTCGGATTCGGCCATCGCCTAAACTCCAGAGTTCGTCGAGCAACTCATTACAATCTTTATCAGAATTCGGTTCGTGTTACGACACTCACGAAATGCCTGGTATGCGGTCCTTGTCTCTACGTACCAGCAACCTGGATTTGAGCCCGTCATTAACATTCTTCGTCGCCGCGCCGGTCCATACCCATGAAGTCCTTTACCGTGCGCCGTCTGTCCGGTCCGAAATATTCCGAGGCCCTCACAAATTGCCTCGGATTTTCGATGACGCTCGCAATTCTGCTGTAGAGCCCTTTCGCCGTGACAGGTTTTGCGAGAAACTCCGTTACGCCGATGTCACGCGCCTCGATCACGCGATCAAGGGAGCTGTGGCTGGTAAGCATGATAATCGGAACGAACGGGTTCGGGCTGTCAGGCGCCGTTCGTATCATGCGCGTAAAATCGATTCCGTCTAAGGGCTCCATGACCCAATCTGTAATCACAATGTCGGCAGGGAAATGACGCATTTCCGCATACGCCTTGCTTCCATCTGACGCGGTTTGGATATTGCTGATCCCAAACGTGAACAGGATGTCGCGGACGAGCGCACGCATCGAGGAGTCATCCTCGACAAGTAGAATATTTAATCGGTCAAGGTCGTATGCCATACCAGCATCGTCTGATTCTAAGCCTAGCTACCTGTCTACGCGTCAACGGAAGCGAAAATGCACATGTCGCGCAATATATCGATGTCGAACCTATCCGAAACATAGTTAATCGTTCGATAACGCTCACGCATTTGGGATTTTACGCCGCATTATCGCCATATTAATTCTCTAAGCAGGTATCGCGGCACTTTCATCGCTGTGCATGCAATCACAACATCTGGTATAAGTTTAACGCTAATACGCATATACTTGCACCGCAAAGCGGATATCAATGGAAATCTGAACGGGACCAATGGCCGGCCACTCTAAATTCAAGAATATCATGTATCGAAAGGGCGCGCAGGATAAGAAGCGCGCCAGTCTATTTGGGAAATTCGGGCGTGAAATCACAGTCGCCGCCAAGCTCGGCGGCCCGGACCCGGAAATGAATCCGCGCCTGCGTACCGCCATACTTGCTGCCCGCGCCGGCAATATGCCGAAGGACAATATCGACCGCGCCGTCAAAAAGGGAGCCGGTAGCGGGGAGGGGGAAGAATTTGAAGAAATTCGCTATGAGGGATATGGCCCGGGAGGCATAGCGATCATTGTCGAAACACTGACGGACAACCGTAACCGAACAGCGTCCGAGTTGCGCGCCGCATTTAGCAAGAACGGCGGTAATCTTGCTGAAACCGGTTCCGTCTCGTTCATGTTCGATCATGTTGGTGAAATTCGATACTTGCCGGAAAATGGCGACTCAGAAGCGGTCTTCGAGGCCGCGCTTGAGGCCGGCGCCGACGATGTCGAGTCATCCGAAGATGGCCATGAAGTCGTGTGTGCGCCGGAGTCCCTGCACGAAGTTTACAAAGCGCTGGAAAATTCACTGGGCGAGCCGCAATCCGCCAAACTCGTTTGGAAAGCACAGAACAATATTCCCGTCGACGAAGGAGGTGCCACCACGCTGTTGAAGCTGCTGGAGGCTCTTGATGACAGTGACGACGTACAGACCGTCTCGGCGAACTACGATATCGCTGAGGACGTTCTCGAACGTCTGACGAACTAAGGCCGAGTGAACGATATGCGGCTGATCGGGCTGGATCCGGGACTGCGCAATACGGGGTGGGGGATCATCGATGTCCACGCCAACCGCCTTGTCTATGTTGCCGACGGTACAGTGTCTCCTGCCTCCGATCAGGATCTCGCCAGCCGGCTGAGAGATCTTCACGAGGGGCTCGCGAAAGTGCTCGCAGACTACGCACCTGACGAAGCCGCCGTAGAAGAAACCTTCGTCAACAAAAACCCGGTTTCGACCCTCAAGCTTGGTGAGGCGCGCGGTGTCGTCGTCCTTGCGCCGGCATTGATAGGCATCCCTGTGGCGGAGTATTCGGCCAATCGCATCAAAAAATCAGTCGTCGGTGCAGGACACGCCGCGAAGGAACAGGTCCAAATGATGGTCGGCAGGATTCTGCCCGGATGCGCCTTTTCCAGCCCGGATGCGGCCGACGCGCTCGCCGTTGCGATTTGTCATGCGCATTTTGCCGAAACCGGCCGACGCTGGAATGCCACGGTGGCGGCGCGATGATTGCCCGTCTCTCTGGCATTCTCGGCGAGGTCGGTGAGGATTTTGCGATTATCGACGTCGGCGGGGTTGGGTATCTCATATTTTGCTCGGCGCGCTCCTTATCCCGAATGCCAGCGGTTGGCGATGCCGTCCGGGTCGAGGTCGAGACCCACGTCCGCGAAGACCACATTCATCTCTATGGCTTTATCGATACGGCAGAACGATCCTGGTTCCGCCTGCTCACCACCGTTCAGGGAGTCGGCGCCCGGGTTGGTCTCGCCATTCTTTCGGTGCTAACCGCTGATGAGCTCGTGCAGGCGGTCGCCGCGCAGGACAAGGCGGCTGTAGCCCGCGCAAACGGCGTTGGTCCTAAACTTGCCGGACGGATTGTTACCGAACTTCGCGACAAGGTTGGCGGGATGGCGCTGGGACCGGCCGTGTCCACGGCGGCCGGCCCGCTGACTGACGGCAACAGCGAGGAGGCGATCTCCGCGCTTGTAAATTTGGGATACGCGCGCGGCGACGCATTCAACGCAGTCGCGAAGGCCGGTAAACAGCTCGGCGAAGGCGCCGCACTCGAGACGTTGATCCGAACCGGCTTACAGGAAATGTCGCAGTGAATGATCCTGCGAACAGAATAGTGGCGCCGGAAGTCATGGAAGCGGACCTCGATGAGACGTCCCTGCGGCCACAGAAGCTGGCCGATTTCATTGGTCAGACGGACGTGCGAGAGAACCTGTCGATCTTCATCCAGGCCGCACGCAACCGTGACGAAGCGCTCGATCACACCATATTCTTCGGGCCGCCGGGATTGGGCAAAACGACGCTCGCGCAAATCGTCGCGCGGGAACTCGGGGTTAGTTTCCGTGCCACGTCCGGGCCGGTCCTGGCAAAAGCGGGAGACCTCGCGGCCTTGCTGACCAATTTGCAACCCCGCGATGTCCTGTTCATCGATGAGATTCATCGTCTTCATCCCGCCGTCGAAGAAATCCTTTATCCGGCAATGGAAGATTTTCAGCTTGATCTAATCATCGGCGAAGGGCCGGCAGCGCGGTCCATTCGCATCGATTTGCCGCCCTTCACACTGGTCGGTGCGACGACACGCACGGGACTGATCTCAACCCCACTACGCGAACGGTTCGGCATTCCGTTGCGGATGAATTTTTACAACATCGAAGATATGCAACGCATCGTCGAGCGCGCCGCGCGTGTCTTGAATTTGGCGCTGACCACGGATGGCGCCCGCGAAATCGCTCGGCGCAGCCGGGGTACCCCCCGGATATCAGGCCGCTTGCTCCGACGCGTTCGGGATTTCGCGATGGTCGCGGATCAGCCTGTCGTCAATGCCGAAATTGCCGACGGCGCGCTCAACAGGCTGGATGTCGACGGCCAAGGTCTAGACGCAATGGATCGGCGGTTCCTGCGCTGCATGGCGGAAAACTATGGCGGCGGACCGGTCGGCGCCGATACGCTAGCCGTTGCCCTGGCCGAACAGCGCGATGCTGTCGAAGAGGTGATCGAGCCGTTCCTGATTCAACAGGGTTTCGTTCAAAGAACCTCGCGCGGTCGTATGTTGACAGCGCAAGGATGGCGTTATCTCGGTATTGATGCGCCCGCTGCCATTCTGGCACAGACCGATTTACTGGAACTGGAAGAAATTGGCGAAGCGGGGCCGGCCGATGACTGATACGCCGGCGACACACATCTTTCCGATACGCGTTTATTACGAGGACACGGATTCCGAAGGCATTGTCTACTATGCGAACTATCTTAAATTCGCGGAACGCGGTCGCACTGAAATGTTACGGGCTGCCGGCATTGAGCATTCGACCCTATGGGATGAATACGGTGTCGGATTTGCCGTCCGCAACATGTCTGCCGACTATTTAAGACCAGCCAAGCTTGACGATTCCTTAACCATACATAGCCGATTGCTTGCCATTCGAGGCGCGTCGATGTCGGCCGAGCAGGTCGTGCGACGTGACGAGGAGGATTTGGTGCGTATAACCGTCCGGCTCGCCTGTATCGATCGAAGCAGCAAACCTGCACGATTTCCACAGCCGCTCCGGGTGGCACTTGGCGCCTATAAGCATGACATTTAACGGGATTAGTTAATGGATCAAAACTTAGTAGAGGCGGCCGCACTCGCAGGATCCGTCGATGGCGTGAATTTGTCGATGTGGTCGCTGTTCATGCAAGCGACCTGGATTGTCAAAATCGTCCTGATTGTGCTGCTACTTGCTTCGGTTTGGACATGGGCGATCATCATCGAAAAGCTCTGGCGCCTTAAACGTCTGGGCCGCGCGGCGACGGTTTTCGAGGACGAGTTCTGGTCCGGTGGCACACTTGACGGGCTTTACGAGCAGGTCGGACAAAAACCCATAGACCCGATGTCAGCGATCTTTACGGCTGCGATGCGGGAGTGGCGGCGAACCGCAGCGCGCGGCTTTGACAGAAGCCAATTCTCACATGCGAGTTTGCAACAGAGGATCGACCGGGTCATGCAGGTTAGCTTGGGGCGGGAGATGGAGCAGCTTGAGCGCTATATGACGTTCTTGGCATCGGTCGGCTCGACGGCGCCCTTTATCGGGTTGTTCGGCACAGTCTACGGCATCATGAACAGTTTCCAGTCCATTGCCGTCACGAAACAGACCAGTCTTGCGGTTGTTGCCCCCGGTATTGCCGAAGCTCTGTTCGCCACGGCCCTGGGGCTTGTCGCCGCGATCCCAGCGGTCGTTGCATATAACAAGATTTCCACCGATCTCACGCGCTATGCCAGCAGATTGGAAGCTTTCGCACACGAATTCAGCGGCATTCTCTCTCGGCAACTTGAGGAGGCGGAGTGATCCATGGGCGCTCAAATGCCGGGGGGCAGCTACCGGGCGAACGGGAAGTATCGATACACGAAAATGGCCGAGATCAACGTCACGCCATTTGTCGATGTCATGCTTGTCTTGCTGATTGTATTCATGGTGACCGCGCCTCTATTGACTGTCGGCGTCCCCGTGGATCTGCCGAAAACGCGCGCCGCCACGATCAACGATACCCAGGAACCTCTAGTCGTGTCGATCGATGCGAAGGGCACAATCTATCTCCAGGAAAGCGCAATCCCGCTGGACAAATTGATACCCCGTCTTGCGGCCATTACGGAAGCCAACCCGGAATTGCGGATTTTCGTGCGCGGCGACGCTTCTCTGGCCTACGGAGATGTAATGTCGGTCATGGGGGAATTGAGCGCTGCCGGCTTCCGAAAGGTCTCTCTTCTGGCGAAGCTTCCCGAAACCAAGAAGCGCAAAAAGTAGACAATTCGAATGCGCATTGCCGCCTTCATATCAGCAACATTACACATCGCTGTTTTTTTGTTCGCGTGGATCGGCGTGTTGCCGTCGTCGCGACCGATGATCGCGCCGACGCAGGTTATCGAAGTCGAAATTGCAACGGATATCGACACCAAGAAGCCGAAGACGGTGGCCAAGCCGAAACCGAAGCCAGCTCCGCCGCCACCACCACCCCGCAACGAACCGCCGCCACCACCGGAGCCGAAGGTCGCCGTCAAGGCAGACCCGATTGCGGTTCCGGAGCCGAAGCTCAAGCCGCCGAAGAAAAAGCCAAAGCCGAAACCAAAGGTCGTGAAAAAACCGAAGCCCAAACCGCAGCCGAAGAAGCAGGCACAGAAACCGCTGCCACGACCGAAGTCGAAACCCAAACCACCACCGAAGCACGATTTCGCATCGGTCTTGAAAACGGTCAGCAAGCTGAAGAAAAAGCCGCCTCCGCCGCCAGAGAAGAAAAAGCCGGCAGAAAAAAAGAAGAATGTCGAGCCGCTGCAACAGGTCGCCAATATTCTCAAGAACGCGAAGTCGACGCCGCGTCTGCGTCAACCGAGGAGTGGCTTATCGGCGAGCGAGCTCGATGCGATCCGCCAGCACATCGAGCCCTGTTGGAATTTGCCCGCAGGCGCCCGCGATGCCGAAAGCATGGTTGTGGAAATACGCGCAACGCTGAATCCGGACGGTCGCGTGCGCACAGCGGTTATCGTCGACAAGGCAAGGGCCAACAATGACCGGTTTTACAGATCGATGGCAGAAAGTGCGTTGCGCGCAATGCTGAACCCGCGATGCCAGCCGCTGCCATTGCCGCTCCACAAATATAGCGAATGGCGCGATATGGTGATTTTCTTCGACCCTCAGGAGATGTTTTAAACATGCTGAGAATTGTGAAATTCTGCTTAAGAGCACCGGGTTTGCTGCTATTGCTGATTACGCTGACGGCGCCCGCTGAAGCAGAAATCCGTGTCGATATCAGACGTGGCAATGTGGAACCTCTTCCCGTTGCGATCACGGAGTTTAGTGGAATCACGTCCGCAGAAGCTCAAGTGGGCCGCGACATATCGAACGTTATTTCCAACAATCTCGGACGTTCGGGACTGTTTCGCCCCTTGGATCGCAAGGCGTTCATTCAAAATGCGGCATCGCTGCTCGTCCGACCGCGCTTTTCCGACTGGCGTGTCATCAACGCGCAGGCCTTGGTCCAAGGCAATATCAAGGTGCAGCCCGATGGCCGCATGCGGGTTGAGTTTCGGCTTTGGGACGTGTTCGCTGAAGCCCAGATGACCGGTCTGGCGTATTTCACGGAGCCTCAAAACTGGCGGCGCGTGGCGCACATCATTTCCGACGCAATCTATAAACGCGTTACCGGTGAAGACGGTTACTTCGATACAAGAATTGTCTTTGTTTCCGAAAGCGGTCCTCGGGACCGCCGTATCAAACGGCTGGCGATCATGGATCAGGATGGCGACGGCTTCCGGTTCCTTACGGATGGTACCGCGCTGGTTCTGACACCGCGCTTTTCACCAACCACTCAGGAAATTACCTACCTTTCCTATTTCAACGATACGCCACGCGTTTACTTGTTCGATATTGAAACCGGCCGAGAAGAGGTGCTGGGAACCTTTAAGGGTATGACCTTCGCCCCTCGTTTTTCGCCCGATGGAAAAGCGATTCTGATGTCCTATGCAAGGGAAGGGAATTCGGATATCTGGCGGATGGATTTGCAGACCAGGAATGTCACCCAGCTAACCCGCCACCCCGCTATCGATACATCGCCGAGTGGCTCGCCGGAAGGGGATTTCATAGCGTTCAATTCCGATCGCGGCGGATCACCTCAGCTGTACGTTATGGATAGTAACGGCGGCAATGTGCATCGAATCAGTTTTGGCCGTGGACGTTATGCCACGCCAGTTTGGTCGCCTCGCGGGGACTTGATCGCGTTTACAAAGCAACTTGGTGGCAAGTTCCATATTGGCGTTATGCGGCCAGATGGTAGCGGCGAACGCCTGCTATCTGAGAGCTTTCTGGATGAAGCACCAACCTGGGCACCGAATGGTCGCGTCCTCATGTTTTTCCGCGAAACACCTAGTGATTCGAAGGGCAAAGGGGCTTCGAGCCGCCTCTATTCGGTTGACCTTACTGGGTACAATCTTCGGGAAGTCGTGACCAGTGGTGACGCATCCGATCCGGCATGGTCGCCACTCAATCCGTAATACTTAGGAAAATCTATTAGGGATTTGGTAAAAAAGCCGTGAAATAATCGTTGCAAGAGGTTGTATTTGAGAAATCGACGTGGTTTATATGATTCAAATATATCCTTGACTTGAAATCGTAGTAGCGACAAAAGTTCGCAATATTACGCTCAAGAGGTAAGTAATAGAAACTCTCATATTTCGTCCAAGGGGTAAGTACATGCGTATGAAGATTTTGAGTTTATTCGCGTCGGCGTTATTGGTTACCGCCTGCGCGACAGAGCCTGAAGGGTCCGGTTCGGCTTCTGGCTCAGGCTCATCAACGCAAGGTTCGGGGTCCGGGGGCACGAGTACTGCTCCTAAGGCGACGAAAGCAGCACCGATTGGTGCGCCGCCGGGATCCGGTGTCGATTTCTACGTAAATGTCGGGGATCGCGTGTTTTTTGACTTCGATAAGTCGGAAATAGCGCAAAAGGCGGCGGCGACACTGAAGAAGCAAGCCGCATGGCTGCAGAAGTATCCGAATAAAACCATTGTCGTCGAGGGACATTGCGACGAACGTGGTACCCGCGAATATAATCTCGCGCTTGGGGAACGCCGTGCCAATGCGGTACGCGAATACTTGATTAGCCTTGGTGTTTCTGCCGCAAGGATTGAAACGATCAGCTACGGCAAGGAGCGCCCGGCTGTATTGGGTTCAAACGACTCGGCATGGGCGCAGAACCGGCGTGGCGTTACTCTCGTGAGAGGCGGAGCTGGAAGCTAGGATTAAATGGCGGCTATCGGCGGCGGATCTACGTTGCCGATAGCTGTTCAATTGGCTTGCCGCCTTATTATTGCCGAAATGGCGCGATAGGACTGCGTCATGAAAGTATTTCCTAAGACCCTTCATCTAAAGCATCTCGCCTGTAAAAGGCGGGTGCGCATGACTTGTTTATGGGGTCGGGCTTCCATCGCGCTTCTCATTAGTCTAATAGCGCTCGCGGCAGCAGCACCTGCCTACGCCCAGAATGAAAGCCTGGCGCAAGAGTTGCAGCGCCTCCAGCGCGAACTCTCAGACGTACAGCGATTTGTCTATAAAGGCGGAGGCACACCACCGGCCGGTGCGACGTCGACATTGCAACGCAATGATGTCGAATCAACAGAACGGCTGCAACGCCACGTTCTTGAAATACAGGCGCAAATGCGCGAGCTGACTGGTCATATCGAACGGATACAGCATGATGTGCGGCTGGTCGGAAACCGGCTGGATAAATTGGTGGCGGACGTCGATATCAGATTACAAACCCTTGAAGGGACGGCACCGGCAACCGGCAGTCCACAAGTCGGCTCCACCCTCGGCGCCACGCCGCTCAAGGCGCCGCAGGTAACGCCGACAACGGTCATATCCTCGGATGGTACTTCACGCCCCAGGCCGGAATTGTCCGTAGGTCAGCGAACACTCGGTACGATTAGTGAAAAAGACTTGGCTGCAGTCAGCAAAGGCCGACCAGTGCAGTCTGCCGTCGTGTCGAGGCCTGTTATTCCGGCGCGGGCAGAAACAGTTGCGGCAACACCACCGCCCGCGCGTGCTGCTCCGGCTCCTCGGGGAGTGACATCGAGCGAAGCGTCCGTTGCACGGGCGGTCAGTGCGGATGGTTTGCCCGAAGGTACAGCACAACAACAGTATTCTTTCGCGTTCGGCAAACTGAAACAGCGCAACTACGACGAGGCTGAAACGGCCTTGCGCGCCTTCGTTGAACGTCATCCAGACGACCCATTGTCTGGCAATGCCATGTACTGGATGGGCGAAACCTATTACGTCCGTAAGCAATATCCCGAAGCCGCAAGGATCTTCCTGGACGCCTATCAACGCTTTCCCAAGGGGAATAAGGCGGCCGATAATCTTTTCAAACTCGCTAAATCGCTTGTGCAGATCGGCGAAAAATCATCGGCCTGTACAACGTATGCAGAGTTGGTAAAAACGTTCCCGAAAGCAAACGCCCGGATACTGTCAGGCGCCCAAGCCGATATCAAGCAATTGGGTTGCGGCTGATCCAGCGCGCCGGGCTTTCGGTTGGACAGCAGGCAAACGAGCCCGAAATTGACGTCTACGAGAACTGAAGAAGGTGACAGGAAGCCTATCGGCAAGATCGAATTCGGACGCCTTATGGCGGCTGTTGGTCCTTTCGAGAAACACCCCAGACTAGCGGTTGCATGCTCCGGCGGCCCGGACAGCATGGCATTGACAATCCTTATGCATGAATGGGCGCGCGCGCGCAGTGGCGGCGTGACAGCTTTGATTGTCGACCATGGCATTCGCAAAAACGCCGCCGCCGAGGCTCGGCTGGTTGCAAAGAGATTGGCTCAACGGAACATTCCACACAAAATTCTGAAGCATACGGGAAAAGTCTTCGAGGGCGATATTCAGGCCTCCGCGCGAAAAGTCCGTTACGCGCTGCTTTCGGACTGGTGCGCCGCGCATTCGCATTTGCACCTCGGTATCGCGCATCACCGTGAAGATCAGGCTGAAACCGTCCTACTACGCCTTGCCCGCGGAAGCGGCCTGGATGGCCTCGCGGCGATGGCATCGGTCAGCGAAACCAGGCATATACGACACATTCGTCCCTTGCTGAACGTTCCTCGGAGCCAATTGCGCGCAACGCTTAACAAACACGGCGTGTGCTTTGTCGAGGACCCGTCGAATGATGACCGCGATTTCGCCCGCGTTCGCATGCGGGCTCTGGCGGCTCCTTTGAGCGCCGAGGGAATGTCGCCTTATCGTCTTGCCGCAACAGCAACACGCCTTGCCCGCGCGCGCGCCGCTCTAGAAGGCTCGGTCGCCGCTCTTCTTGCACGCGCCGGTACGTTCTTTCCACAAGGTTACGGCCTGCTCGCCTTCGCCCCGTTAAGACGAGCGCCCGAGGAGATCGCTCTGCGAGGGCTGTCTCGGACTCTTACTTACATTGGCGGAAAGGAATACCCGTCCCGTCTGGCGCACCTCGAGCGTCTTTACGAATGGATACTTCGGGATCCAATGACCGGTGGAAAGACACTTTCCGGCTGCCGGATCCTGGCGCGCGGTTCGAGCCTCCTTGTATGCCGGGAGTCCGCAGCAGCAAAAACAGTGCTACCCGCCCGCGGGGAAGTGTTTTGGGATAATCGCTTCCGCCTCCATTGCCCTCCGCGGGGAACCGGTGAGGTCAAGCGTCTCGGCAGCGAGGGATGGCGTGAGATCGTCGCCGCCGATCCCGGTTTGCGAAACACGAAAATTCCGGCCGTCGTCAGACCGAGCCTGCCGGCGATATGGTCGGCGAAAGGGGTCGAGGCCGTGCCCCATCTTGGATTTACAAGACAGAATCGCAATTCGGCTATTATATCAAAACGTCCCGTTTGCTTTGCGCCGCGTCAACCGTTAATACCCGCAAGCTTTACATTGCAAAAGGGTGGGTACACACTATCTAAATTAAGGCGGAATTAACCTAACAGCCGCCCTATATAGACCCTTGCTCTCGTCTCCGTTTCGGCATCGAAAGGCCCCAACGTGAACCTTTTTGGTAAAAACCTAGCGCTTTGGATCATCATCATCATTTTGATGATCGGTCTGTTTAATTTATTCCAGGGGTCTTCGCACAGAAGCGCTCAGGCGCCGATCACCTATTCAGACTTCCTTAGTCAGCTTAATCAAATTAACGACGTTACCATTCAAGGCCGGACGATCACGGGGCATTATCGTGAAGGGGCCGGAACATTTACGACCTATGCGCCCGACGACCCAAAGCTAGTGGAAACGCTCGCAGCGTCGGGGGTCAAAATCAGCGCGGCGGCGCCGGAAGAAAACATGCCGTCTCTGCTTGGTATCCTGATTTCATGGTTCCCGATGCTTCTCCTGATCGGCGTGTGGGTCTTTTTCATGCGCCAGATGCAGTCCGGGGGCGGGAAGGCCATGGGCTTCGGCAAGTCCCGGGCGCGTCTGCTCACGGAAAAAACGGGCCGCATTACGTTCGAAGATGTCGCGGGGATCGATGAAGCGAAGCAGGAGCTTGAGGAGGTCGTCGACTTCCTGAAAGATCCGCAAAAATTCCAACGTCTCGGCGGAAAGATTCCCAAGGGCGTGCTGCTTGTCGGGCCGCCGGGTACCGGTAAGACGCTCCTCGCACGGGCCATCGCCGGCGAAGCGAACGTTCCGTTCTTTACGATTTCCGGTTCCGACTTTGTCGAGATGTTCGTCGGTGTCGGCGCCAGCCGCGTCCGCGATATGTTCGAACAGGGCAAGAAGAATGCGCCCTGCATCATCTTCATCGATGAAATCGACGCCGTCGGCCGCCATCGCGGTGCCGGACTGGGCGGTGGCAATGACGAACGCGAACAGACATTGAACCAACTGCTCGTCGAGATGGACGGCTTCGAGGCCAACGAAGGCGTTATTCTGATTGCGGCAACGAACCGCCCCGACGTGCTCGATCCGGCGCTGCTGCGGCCCGGACGTTTCGACCGCCAAGTCGTCGTGCCGAACCCGGACATTCTCGGCCGTGAGAAGATTCTCAAGGTGCACATGCGCAAGGTTCCGTTGGCACCCGATGTCGATGCCAAAGTGATCGCGCGGGGAACACCGGGCTTCTCTGGCGCCGACCTTGCAAATTTGGTGAACGAGGCGGCCTTGCTGGCGGCGCGCAAGAACCGGCGCGTGGTATCGATGCAGGAGCTTGAGGAAGCCAAAGACAAAGTCATGATGGGTACCGAACGGCGCTCCATGGTCATGACCGAAGAAGAGAAAGAAATGACGGCCTATCATGAAGGCGGACATGCGTTGATCATGATGCATGTCGCCGGGCACGAGCCGTTACATAAGGTTACAATTATCCCGCGCGGGCGCGCGCTGGGCGTTACAATGTGGTTGCCCGAAAGGGACAAATACGCTCATTCCTATACCGAGTTGAAAGCGCGCATCGCCAGTTCCTTTGGCGGTCGTGTCGCGGAAGAGATTATCTACGGTAAGGAGAACGTGACCACGGGTGCGGCGCAAGACATCACTCAGGCGACACAGATTGCCCGTGCCATGATTACAGAATACGGATTCAGCGACGTACTCGGCCCATTGCGTTATAGCGACAATGAAGAGGAAGTTTTCCTCGGCCACTCCGTGACGCAACGCAAGAACGTGTCTGAAGCCACATTGAAAACTATCGACGAAGAAGTCCGCAAACTCGTTTATTGGGGTGAGGAAACTGCGCGGGATATTCTTAACGAGCACCTCGACGATTTGCACACGATCGCCAAAGGGCTGCTTGAGTACGAAACGCTGTCGCGCGTCGAAATCGAAGCTTTGTTACGGGGCGAAGATATTTCCAAAGGCGGCGACGAAGATGAAACGCCGCCCAGCGGTGTTCGCTCTTCGGTCCCGACGACCGGTCCCGTTCCTGATATCGGTCCAGAACCGCAGCCGGAGAGCTGATAGCTGCGGGAAAGCGCTGCACGTTTACCGCAATTTCAGTATATTGTGCGGTAACAGCCCGGCGATTTCCCGCCGGGCGCGATAAAGCGATCTGAGATTGGAATGACCCGAAAATATTTCGGTACCGATGGTATTCGCGGACGGGCCAACAGTGAACCCATAACACCTGCGACCGTGCTACGCCTCGCAATGGCTGCAGGACGCCGGTTTCGGCGCGGCAACCATCGCCACCTTGTGGTTATCGGCAAGGATACGCGTCTTTCGGGCTATATGCTGGAACCGGCGCTCGCGACGGGGTTTATTTCCATGGGAATGGATGTCGACCTTGTCGGACCGATGCCAACACCGGCGGTGGCGATGCTCACCCGCTCGTTGCGGGCCGACCTTGGTGTTGTGATCTCGGCATCGCATAACCCTTATCAGGACAACGGTATCAAGCTCTTCGGGCCCGATGGTTACAAGCTCTCGGATGAAGAAGAAACCGCTATCGAAACCCTAATGGACGAAGACAAAAACAGCTATGCCGAGGCGGAAGCCCTGGGCAGAGCGAAACGTCTGGACGATGCGCCG
This sequence comes from Alphaproteobacteria bacterium, assembly GCA_012103325.1. Lineage (GTDB taxonomy): Bacteria > Pseudomonadota > Alphaproteobacteria > UBA8366. The sequence goes on along the minus strand of WLWY01000003.1, from coordinate 305,270 downwards.
GGCCGCTATACCGAATTCGTCAAACAGGCCTTTCCGCGCGGGCTACGGCTAGACGGCCTCAAAATCGTCGTCGACTGTGCAAATGGGGCGGCCTACCGCGTCGCGCCGGCAGTGTTTTATGAGTTGGGTGCGGAGGTCATTCCCATTGGGGTACAGCCCGACGGGACCAATATCAACCGCGAATGCGGCGCGACGGATACCGCATTGATGCGGGAACAAGTCGTTCTGCATGGCGCCGATGTCGGCGTCGCCTTGGATGGCGATGCGGACCGGATGATCCTTGCCGATGAAACGGGTGCGATACTCGACGGCGATCAGATCATGGGGTTGATTGCGCGATCCTGGCAACAGAGCGAGCGTCTCCGCGGCGGCGGCATCGTCGCAACGGTGATGTCGAACCTTGGCCTCGAACGGTACCTCGGCGGCCTCGGCCTCGAATTGGCCCGGACGGCAGTCGGTGACCGGTATGTCGTCGAGCATATGAGGGCCAACGGGCACAATGTCGGTGGCGAGCAGTCGGGCCACATTATTCTGAGCGATTTCGGCACGACGGGGGACGGCCTCGTGGCGGCTCTGCAGGTTCTCGCCGTTCTTGTGGAAGAAGGGCGCAAAGTGAGCGAGGTCTGCCACATTTTCGATCCGTTACCGCAGCTCCTTCGGAACGTCCGCTTCAATGGCGGTGCGCCTCTGGAAAACAGCAAGGTCATCAAAGCGATCAAAGCGGGCGAAGCCTCTCTTGGCGGCGCCGGCCGCCTTGTCATCCGCAAATCTGGCACGGAACCGGTCATCCGCGTCATGGCCGAAGGCGATGACGACACGCTGGTGACCGGTGTCGTTGACGATATTGTTTCGACAATCGAACAGGTGTCCGGCTAATGAAAGCCGCTGCGGCGCGAGGACGCGTCCTCATCGTTGCAGGCTCCGATTCCGGCGGCGGGGCCGGCATACAAGCCGATATCAAGACCGTTACCGCGCTCGGCGGTTACGCGATGACCGCGGTCACGGCGCTAACCGCTCAAAATACACAGGGCGTCTTTGGTGTCGTGGGTATAGACCCGAACTTCATCGTACAGCAGATGCGCCTCGTCCTCGACGATATCGGCGCCGATGCGGTCAAGACCGGTATGTTACACAACGCCGAGGTTATCGAAGCGGTGTGCTCGGTACTGGAAGAGTACGGGCTGCCGCTGATTGCCGATCCGGTCATGTTCGCGAAGGGGGGACATGCCTTGCTGGAGCCTGAAGCCATGACTGCGCTGCGGGAGCGGCTCATTCCTTTGGCCCAGTTACTAACGCCGAACCTGCCGGAGGCGGAATCCCTTATCGATGGCACCATCAGAGCTGCAGAGGATATGCCGGAAGCGGCCAAGGCTATCGCAGCGCTTGGCGCGGAAGCTGTCCTACTGAAAGGAGGTCATCTCGAAGGCGATGCGCTCACCGACATCCTCCATACGGAAAGCGGTCAGCAGCGGTGGGACGACGAGCGGATTGCAACGACGCATACGCACGGCACAGGCTGCACGCTGGCCTCGGCAATCGCGACAGGCGTTGCGCAAGGCATGGCATTGCCGGAGGCAGTCGACCGCGCCCGCAGCTATGTTCGTGAGGCGATTCTCAGCGCCCCAGGTTTCGGTAAGGGACATGGCCCGCTCGGCCATGGTCATACCGTATCCGCCTATCCCAATAGCGCCTAATTGCGACGCTAAACGATCATCGACAACGACGCGTCGGCGTTCTGAAGCAATTCGGCGATCGTTATCAATCCGGCCTCAAGCGTTGCCTCTTCACGGGGCGTCCCCAGGCATATCCGAACGGAATGCGGAACATTGCCCCGGCCGACAGCGAACGTCTCCGCGGGTGCGACCGAGACACCGCGATTCTGGGCAACTGCAACGAACTCCGCCGCACGCCACGGTTCCGGCAAATGTAGCCAGACATGAAGGCTGCCAGCTGGTGCATCAAGAGACCTACCTTCCAGATAGCGCAAGGCGAGCGCCCGCCGCCTTTCCGAAACGATCTTGTGGTTCTCCAGTATGCGGTCCGCCGTTCCATTTTGAATCCACCTGGCCGCGACGTCGGCCATTAACGGGGCGGCCATCCAGCAACTCGCCCGCACGGCCGAACCAATGCGTTCGACCAATTCCTGCGGCGGCACCGCGAAACCAATGCGCAGCCCCGGCGCAACCGCCTTGGACAGGCTCGTAACATAGATCGTGTTATCGGGCGCGTAGGTTGCTAAGGGCACCGGTCCCGGCGAGCCTAGGAGAATACCGTAGATATCGTCTTCGATGATCGTCACATCGTGCCTAATCGCGACAGCCGCAATGTCGCGCTTACGGTCTTCCGGCATTGTGATCGTAGTGGGATTGTGCACTGTCGGCATGCAGTAAATCAGGCGGGCACCGCTGTCGCCAATCGCGCGCTCAAAGGCATCCGGCAATAGGCCCTGCGCGTCCATCGGAAGGCCTTCAAGGCGGAGCCCAAGCATCGCCGACGCTGGTTTTATGCCCTGGTAAGTCAGGCGCTCGGTCAAAATGCGGTCACCGGGACGGGTCAAGGCAGCAAGCGCTGCGACGATGCCATGCTGCGCACCTGCCGTCACGATTACCCGTTCGGGGTCGACTGGCCACCCACGCCGTCCAATCCACGCGGCACCGGCAGCACGATGTCCGGCAAGACCGGTATCTGGCTGATAGTCGAGCAGCGCACCGATGTCCGGATCTTCAGCCATTTGCGTCAAAGCCTCGGCGATAGCGCGACGCTCTTCGCCGGGCGCAGGAAAGTTCAAGGTGAGATCGATCGCCGCGGGTGGGGCAGGGGCCCGCATCGGCAGATCCTGCGTTGGCGGTCCGGAACGCACGTACGTGCCGCGGCCAATCTCACCGCTGAGCAAACCTCGCCGCTCGATTTCCGCATAAGCCCGGCTTACCGTCCCAACCGTGACGCCCAGTTGCCAGGCCAATTCTCTCTGCGTGGGCAACCGTTCACCAGCCGACAAGTCACCGTTCGCAATCGCCTCGGACAGAGCTGCTGCAATGGCCCGGTATTTGGGGCCCGGTTGCTTCTCGAAGTCGATATCTAAAATTGTCACGGTATCAATGTTTCCTTTGACTCATTTTAGGCCAAATTGTACGACGACAATTAATGAGAATCAATTCGCAAATGACGAAGTGCGAGACATTGAATGCATACAATATCATCACAATCGCCCAGACAGCGTGAAATCGGTCTCTGGCGTCGGTTTTACGAAATATTCGCCTGCTGGCGCCGTCGGAACCGCCAGCGTTTCGATTTATCGAAACTCGACGACCGTATGTTGCGCGACATTGGTATAAGCTGGGAAGAGGCGGACAATGAGTCCTCCAAACCCTTTTGGCGGTCTTAAGGTTCGAGGCCGCAATGCGCATACATCAGTACCAAATCGACGCTTTCACGGATCATCTCTTCGGCGGCAACCCCGCGGCTGTCTGCCTCTTGGAGTCCTGGCTTCCAGTAGAAACGATGCAGGCCATTGCGACGGAAAACAATTTGTCGGAAACGGTCTTCTGCGTCCCGGAGCGCGGCGGCTATGGCATTCGTTGGTTTACGCCGCGCCTCGAAATCGGTCTTGCCGGCCATCCAACCCTCGCGGCAGCATGGGTCATCCTGAACGACATCACGCCCGATGTCGCCGAAGTGCGGTTTACCAGCTACGGCGGAGACGTTCTGTCCGTCGTACGGGATGGAAAGTGGCTGATCATGGATTTTCCGGCGGTTCCCGCCACGAAAGCAGACAATCTCCCGGAAATTGCCGAGGCGCTCGGTGCCGTGCCCGATCATGTTCTGGCCGCGCGCGACATGATGGCTGTCTTTCAAGACGAGGCCACGGTCCATGCGCTCGATCCAGACATGACGAAGGTTGCGGCACTCGATACGTTCGGTCTTATCGCGACAGCGCCCGGCGAAGATTGCGACTTCGTTTCGCGGTTTTTCGCACCTCAGGCCGGCATTCCGGAAGACCCGGTGACCGGTTCGGCACATTGCACGCTTGCGCCCTATTGGGCGGAACGGCTCGGCAAGACGCAACTGTTCGCGCGGCAGATATCGGAACGCGGCGGTGAAATTCATTGCGAGCATCTGGGCGATCGCGTCCGCCTCGGCGGCACCGCTGTCCCCTTCATGGAAGGCTACATCACCTTATGACGACACGTCCGATCGACGTCTTTTTCTACGGTTTGTTCATGGATCAGGCGGCACTCAAAGCGCAAGGCCTGACTCCGAGCGACCCGCGTATCGCATCGGTAACGGGATTCAAACTGCATATTGGAAACCGCGCCACGCTCGTTCCGGCACAGGGTGGCGAGGTCTGGGGCATCGTCATGGGCTTGCCGATCCTGCAGGCCGAGACGCTCTATGCCGAAGCATCGGTCGCTGATTACAAGCCCGAGCCCGTTCTGGCACGCCTGGCCGATGATGAGGCTGCCGCTGCCCTTTGCTATAATCTGATCGATCCGGGTGCAGGGAGCACGAACAAGGATTACGCGGCGGCGCTTCATGCGCTTGCCGGCCGTCTTGGACTCCCGGCCAACTATGTGAATTTTCTAAGCGAACTCGCGAATTAAGGAGCCGCAACCTCATGCTGCCGAAACGGGACGAACTGGAAGCCGCCGCGGCGCAAGTCCATGCCGTTATGACCCCGACCCTGCAATATAATTGGCCCTTGCTGGCACAGCGATGCGGCTGCGACGTGTGGGTGAAGCATGAAAACCACACGCCGATCGGCGCCTTCAAAGTACGGGGCGGCATCGTCTTCATGAACGACTTCGCGCAGCACAGCAACGGTGCCGGCATTATTTCGGCAACGCGCGGCAATCATGGGCAATCGATCGGTTTCGCCGCACGCGCGGCAGGCGTACCCGCGACGATTGTCGTGCCGAAGGGAAACAGCACGGAAAAGAACGCAGCGATGAAGGCATTGGGCGTGCGCTTGATCGAGCATGGCCACGATTTCGACGAAGCCCGCGAGTTCGCCGATGCCCAGGCGGCGGAGGAGGGGCTTTCTTTTGTGCCGTCCTTTCATCCGCTCCTGATCCAGGGAGTTGCAAGCTACGCGATGGAGCTCTTCGGATCGGTTAGCGAACTCGACACGGTCTACGTGCCGATCGGCCTGGGTTCCGGTATCTGCGGCGTTATTGCGGCACGAGATGCCTTGAACTTGAAAACGAGGGTGGTCGGCGTCGTATCCGAAAACGCGCCCGCCTACGCCTTGTCCTATGAAGCCGGAAAACCGGTGCCGACGAATAGCGCCGATACCTTTGCCGATGGAGTCGCGTGCCGGATCCCGGATGCGGAGGCGGTCGCGATCATCAACAAGGGCGCGGCCCGTATCGTCACCGTCTCGGAAAACGAGATTAAGGACGCGATGCGCGCCTATTACACGGACACCCATAATCTTGCGGAAGGGGCGGGCGCAACGCCGCTCGCAGCCCTTATCAAGGAAAAGAACACAATGCAGGGCCGGAAGGTCGGATTGATCTTGTCCGGCGGCAATATCGATACGGACCTTTACGGCGCGATCCTGGCTGGAGGCTAACCGATGGCGGCAAGTGAGGGCGATGGCATCACGATATCGGAGGCCATCACGCTGCAAGACATCGATACGATCCGGACACTGTTCTTGGAATATGCAGAGTCTCTCGATTTCAGCCTTTGCTTTCAGGGGTTCGACGACGAGCTCGCCCTGCTTCCCGGCAAGTACAACCCTCCCGCAGGACGCCTGTTGCTCGCGACGGGCAGCAAGGCCGGCATTGTCGGCTGCGTCGGCATCCGCCCTATCGGCACAACAGATGCGGAGATGAAGCGCCTGTATGTACGGCCAGCATTCCGCGGCCTGGCGCTGGGCAAGCGATTGGCGGCAGAAGCGGTGACCTTTGCGCGCGACACAGGCTATGCGGCGCTGCGGCTGGACACGATCGCCGATTCCATGGCTGCCGCAGAGCAACTGTATCGCGATATGGGATTTATCGAGACACCGCCTTATTACGAAAACCCCGTTGTTGGCGCGACGCTCTACTCCCTTGATTTAAAATAATAAATTCACCGCAAGAACCGGGTGGAGAACGGCGGCTTTCCGCCATAGATTTATCACCGTACACTCCATGTAGAACAAGGTTTACGGCGATGAATGCGGAACGGATTTTGAGCGACGACGTCAGCAGCACCCGCGACTATCAGCGCATTGCGAGCGCGCTGGCCTATGTCGATGCGCATTTTCTCGATCAGCCGTCGCTGACGGAAATTGCCGAACATACCGGACTTAGCGAGTTCCATTTTCAGCGCCTCTTCACCCGCTGGGTCGGGATCAGTCCAAAGAAGTTCCTGAAGCACCTTACGCTCGAGCGCGCCAAGCGCAGCCTCGAGTCATCGGCCAGCGTGCTGGACGCGACATACGATGCGGGCCTGTCCGGTCCGGGACGGCTGCACGATCTGTTCGTCACCAGCGAGGCCGTGACGCCGGGCGAATACAAGGCGCGCGGGCAGGGGATGACAATTCGCTACGGCTTCCACCCCAGCCCGTTCGGCGAATGCCTGCTGATGGTCACAGACCGCGGCATCTGCGGCCTCGCCTTCGTCGACGCCGACGAAACGCGTGAGGATACGCTGCGATATCTTTCCAGCGGTTGGGAAAATGCCCGGATCGTCGAAGCGCCGACGGAAACGGGCGTCTTAATCGATCGTATGTTCGCACCGGCCCGGAAGAACGCATCGTCGTCGGACGCACCGCTGCGCGTGCTGCTGCGCGGCACGGAATTTCAGACACGCGTCTGGCAAGCGCTGCTGACGATCCCACCAGGCAGCCTAGCAACCTATGACGATATCGCGCGGCGCCTCGGCTATAAAAGCAACGCCGCGCGCGCCGTCGGCCGCGCCAATGCGACGAATATGATTTCCTATCTCGTGCCGTGTCACCGTGTAATCCGCAAGACCGGCGCGCTCGGCGGCTACCGCTGGGGCAACGCGCGTAAGCTCGCCATGATCGGCTGGGAAGCGGCCCAGGCGGAGCAGGCGGCGTAACACCGCTTCAATGAATGGCGGCACAGAGATAAAGCGAAAAGAAGGGTGGCACACGCGGACCCTGCTGTTCCCCCGCCTCATGATATAAAAGTCGCATAATGTATATTATGGAAAATATACATTATGGCTAGGAGCAATCCTAGTCCCACTATATCCGCCCGTTAAACCTCAATGACCATCCCGTCATAGCCAGGCTCTACGCCGTCCGGCAGCTCCTCGCACAGAGACTGGTAGTCCAGGCTGATGCCCATATGGCACAGCACGGCGCGGCGTGGTTTCACGCGCTCAATCCAGCTTAGGGTCTGATCGAGATGCGTGTGCGTTGGATGCGGTTTGCGGTGGAAAACGTCGACGACCCAGGTGTCCACCCCTTCCAGCGCTTCAAACGCCGCATCGTCGAGGCGGACCACGTCGGTCGAATAGGCGAAATTGCCGATGCGGAAACCCAACGTCGTGGAATAGCCGTGATCCTGTTCGAACGGCTCGATATGGACGCCGGCGACATCGAACGCGCCGGTAATCTCATGCGGGAGCAAAACCGGCTTGTAGTAGCGCACGGGTTCGCCATCCTTTGGTGGGTGCAGCGGCGTGAATGCATACCCGAAGCGCTCATTTAAGATCTCCAGCGTCCGGGCGTCGCCATAGGCTGGCAGCGGCGCATGCATGGCCATGTTGATCCAGCGCAGGTCGTCGATGCCGTGGCTGTGGTCGGCATGCGCGTGGATATAGAGGATCGCATCGAGCCGGCTCACACCCGCATCGAGCAGCTGCGCACGGCAATCCGGCGACGAGTCCACCAGCAGCGATACGTCATCGATGTCGATCAGGATGGAAGCGCGGCGGCGGCGGTTGCGCGGCTCGTTCGGGTCGCAATCGCCCCATTTATCGCCGACCATCGGCACACCGCTGGATGGTCCCGAACCCAAGATCGTGACCCGCATCGTTGGATTAACCCGCCGGGGTTACACGGTTGAACAACCGGTGAAAATTGCCGGTCGTCACATCCGCCAGTGTGTTGGTTTCCATGCCCCGGACATCGGCCAGCATTTCCGCCACATGGACGACATAGGCCGGCTCGTTGCGCTTGCCCCGGTTCGGCACGGGTGCCAGATACGGCGCGTCGGTTTCGATCAGAATCCGGTCTTCCGGCACCGATTTCGCGACGGTTCGCAGATCCTCGGCATTCTTGAAGGTCACAATGCCGGAAAACGAGATGGAAAACCCGATTCCGATCGCTTTTTCAGCCAGTTCTGGACCGGAGGTAAAACAGTGAATAAGGCCAGGATAAGGGCCGTTGCGATACCCCTCCTCCAGGATCTCGATCATATCGTCGTCGGCGTCGCGCGCGTGGACGATCAGCGGCAGGCCGGTTTCCCGCGCCGCGTCGATATGCACGCGCAGGCATGCCTGCTGCGCGTCGCGCGGACTGCGCTCATAGAAGTAATCGAGTCCGGTCTCGCCGATGCCGACGACCTTCGGATGCGCCGCCAGCGCGACGAGTTCATCGACGGTCGGAATGGGCTCTTCGCCCGCCTCATGCGGATGCACGCCCAGCGAACACCAGACATCGTCGAACCGCTCGGCAATGCCGCACACCGTCTCGAAATTGCTCATCTTGGTGCAGATCGTGACCAGCGTCCCGACCCCGGCGCGGCGCGCGCGGGCGACAACCTCATCGAGATCGCCATCCCGCTCGTGATAGTCGAGGTGACAGTGACTATCGACGTACATCCCTGCCCCTACCCTTCGTCTTCCGCCACGAAACGCGGAAACACGGGCGCCGGTTTCGGCAGCGCCTGCCCCGGCGTCAGTGCCGTCTCCAGGCTTGCGAAGTGCCGGGCGCCCGCCGGAACCGCCAGCTGATCGAGGATCTTGGCGCAGGCGTCCGGCATGAAGGGCTGCACGTAGAGCCCGACCATGCGGATCGTCTCCGCCAGGGTGTACAGTACCGTCGCCATGCGGGCCGGATCGGTCTTGCGCAAGGCCCAGGGCGCCTGTGCGTCGACATAGCGGTTCGCGTCGCCGATGACATCCCAGATCGCGGTGAGCGCGGTATGAAATGCCTGCTCAGCTAGCGCCGTCCGCAACGGGCCGATCAGGCCTTTTGCCTTATCCAGCAACGCATTATCGTCGCCCGTGAACGCGCCCGGCGTCGGTGTTTGCGCGTCGCAGTTCTTCCCAACCATGGACAGCACACGCTGGCACAGATTGCCGAGATCGTTCGCCAAATCGCCATTCATACGATGCATCATCGCGGCGTGGGAGAAATCGCCGTCATTGCCGAACGGGACTTCGCGCATCAGGAAATAGCGCACCGGATCCAGACCGTAGGTTTCGACCAAAGCCAGCGGATCGATCACATTGCCGAGCGATTTCGAGATCTTCTCGCCCTCATTGGTCCACCAGCCATGCGCATAGACACGTTGCGGCGGCGCAACCCCGGCTGCCATCAGGAAGGCGGGCCAATAAACCGCGTGGAAGCGCACGATATCCTTGCCAACCATATGCAGATCGGCGGGCCAGTAGCGCTGAAACATGTCGGAGTCGATGTCCGGATAGCCAACTGCCGTGATGTAATTGGTCAGAGCATCGAGCCAAACATACATGATGTGGGCATCATTGCCCGGCACCGGCACGCCCCATTTGAAAGTCGTCCGCGACACGGACAGGTCCTTCAGCCCGCCTTTGACGAAGCTGATCACCTCGTTGCGGCGAGAATCCGGCCCAATAAAGTCGGGATTTTCTTCGTAGAACGCCAAGAGCCGGTCCTGCCAGGCAGAGAGCTTAAAGAAATAGCTCGGTTCTTCGACCCATTCGACCACGGCACCCGAGGGTGCGATTCTGCTGCCGTCCGGCTGCTTCGTCAGTTCGGACTCGGTGTAGAACGCCTCGTCGCGCACGGCGTACCAGCCGGCGTAAGAGCCGAGGTAGATATCGCCGGCAGCCTCCAAGGCTTGCCAGATCGCCTGCGACGAGCGGATATGCCGCGGTTCCGTCGTGCGGATGAAGTCGTCATTGGAAAAGTTCAGCGCGTTCGGCAGGGTGCGAAACGTCTCCGAGACCTTATCCGTAAAATCCTTCGGCGAAACGCCCGCGTCGGCAGCCGCTTTCTCAACCTTTTGCCCGTGCTCATCCGTTCCGGTCAGAAAATGGACATCATAACCGTCCAACCGCATGAAACGGGCCAGCACATCGCACGCCAAGGTCGTGTAGGCATGCCCGATATGCGGCGAGTCATTGACGTAGTAGATCGGGGTCGTGATGTAGTAGGACTTGCGGTCCGCCATATCGTCCTCGGCCCGTCCTGTTGGATTAGAGCGGTTGTCAGGGTTGTACTGCGGCCTGCAGCGACAGGAAAGCGCTGACGACGACCTGCTTGCGGTCGAGGTTTGCACTTTGTGCCTGCGCCAGCAAGCGGCTGACCTTTTCCCACACGGCCATGGTTTGCGCAAGTCGCGCCTGGCCTCCAAATTCGGCCGCCGCCTGGGCTTCACCAGGTATGATTTCCTTCACCGCCGCGCCGCTTGCCGTGTCGCGTACGAGCCGCGACAGCCAATCCGCCAGCATTCGGGCGAATGTCTCGAACGCCGCCGTATTGCCCGCGCGCGCGAGCCGGTCGCCCAACGCATGCACGGTTGCGACATCAAGCGCTCTGACGGAACCCAGCAACTGCACCATTTCCTGATACAGCGCGAGCCCACCGGCATCCGCGAGAGCGGTCGCTTCGCCGATCGATCCGTCCGATAGCCCGGCAAGCGCACGCCGCTCATCCTCCGTCAATTCGGGACGATACACCGAAAGCAGTTCCTCCACGACATCGCGGGCCAGCGGATGAAGCGTCAGCATGCGGCAGCGTGACCGGATCGTCGGCAGCAAGCGGCCCGGCGCGTGGCTAACCAAAAGGAAAACGGTCGCCGGCGGCGGCTCCTCCAACATCTTGAGGATCGCGTTCGCCGCGGCACGGTTCATCTCGTCCGCGGCATCGACGATGACAACGCGCCACGCCCCCTCGCCCGGCGTAAGACGCAGGAAATCCGTCGCGCCGCGCACATCGTCGACTGCGATTTCAGCGCGCAAATTCTTCGTCGTCGGATTGACGGTCCGCTCTATCGTATAGAGATCGCTATGTCCGCCAGACGCAATGCGGCGAAAAACAGGATTGTCCGCATCGATCGCCAATGTTTGGGGCGCGTCGCCGAACAAGCCACCACCGGCGGCATCGCCTCCGGCCAGCAGGTATCGCGCGAACCGATAGGTCAGCGTCGCCTTTCCGACGCCGCGGGGCCCGGAAACAATCCAGGCATGCGCCAAACGGCCGGATTCCGCAGCATCGAGCAATGCTATCTCCGCGGCATCATGTCCCTTCAGATTTGGGTTTTCGCGCGGCGCAAGAGTAGCGGTTTCGGTCATGTCAGCGGAACCGAAAGGCGTTGCGCGACCGTCTTGCGAATTGCGGATTTCACCGCACTCAAGGCACGCTTGGCGTCAATGACGACACAACGGTCCGGCTCCCGCGCGGCGATATCGAGAAAACCGTCTCGCAGCCGTTGATGGAACCCGTCCGCCATCCGCTCGTAGCGTGTCTCTTGGTTGTCCCGCCCCCCTGCCCGTTTTAGGCCCAATTCGACCGGAAGATCCAAGATAAGCGTTAGATCGGGTTTCAGGCTGCCAATCGTAACCGATTGCAGCGCTTCAATCGATTCCCGAGCCATCCCATGACCGTATCCTTGATACGCCATGGTCGAGTCAGTGAACCGGTCCGAAATGACCCAGTCCCCGCGTTGCAACGCCGGCCGGATCACCTGCTCGACGTGATCACGACGGGCGGCAAAATGCAGCAGCGCCTCGGAAACCGGATCCCAACGGTCGGTCGCCCCCTCGACCAGCAACCGGCGTATCTCCTCCGCGCCCGGCGACCCGCCCGGTTCACGTGTTGTGACAACGCTATACCCCAGCGCCTTAATTGCTTTACAGAGCATACGGACATTCGTCGATTTGCCTGCGCCTTCGCCGCCCTCGAACGTAATGAAGCGTCCGACACCAGTCATGCTATAGCTTGCCGCCCCACACGAGATAACGGAAAGCTTCACCCAATCGTCCGACCGGTCCGAGCTGACCGACGCTGCCGCCCGCGAACAACGGGACTTCGATGGTCTTGGTGTCCGGCGCGGAGACGATCAATGTCGCGATCCGCGTTCCTGCCGTAATCGGCGCCGGTATCGGTTCTTCGTAGGAAACCGCAACCTTGAGCTTCTCCCGTGATTTTCGCGGAATGGTGATGACGAGCGGTTGCTTGATCACGACCGGCACGGTTTCCGCATCGCCAAGCCAGACTTGCGCGTCGGCAACCTTTTCGCCGCCGGTGAACAGTTCGTAATTATTCCAGGTCCGGAACCCCCAGTCGATCAGGCGCTCGCTGCCCGCCGCCCGCGCCTTGACCGAGCCAAAGCCGTTTGCAACGACAACAAGCCGGCGCTCGTTCCGGCTGGCGGATGCGGTAAGTCCATAGCCCGACGCTTCGGTATGGCCGGTTTTCAGACCATCGGCGCCCATCTTCTTGTATAGCAGCGGGTTCCGGTTACTTTGTTTTATCTTATTGTACGTGAAGGATAATTCGGAGTAGTAGTGATAGTATTCTGGGAAATCCCGAATTGTACGCTCGGCGAGGATTGCGAGATCGCGCGCGGACGTCACATGGTCAGGATCGGGCCATCCGCTCGCGTTGCGGAAGGTCGTCTTGCTCATACCGAGTTCGCGGGCCTTCTCTGTCATCAAGTCGGCAAACGCAGTTTCGCTCCCCCCGATGCCCTCGGCAACGACGATAGTCGCATCGTTACCGGACTGCACGATGATGCCGCGGATCAAATCCTCTACCGAAACACGGTCGCCGACCTTGACGAACATCTTCGACCCGCCCTTGCGCCAAGCTGCTTCGCTGACGCGGAACATATCTTCCAAGGAAAGGCTGCCATTCTTGAGGCGTTCGAAAAGTAGGTATGCCGTCATAATCTTGGTCATCGACGCCGGGTACATGACCGAATTGGCATCCTTTTCGTACAAGACGGCACCGGTAGTGAGCTCGATAACGACGACCTGCTTTGCGCTGGTCTCCAGTGCCTGCGCCGTAGCGATCTGAAAGCCTGCCGCAATCAAGATGCCAAGCGCTACAATCGATTTCGGCATTCCCTTCATCCCTCCGCCCCTTTTTCTTGCGATCACTGGCCGCGATGACGGCTGTTTAGACCCCATAAATCGCAACTTCGTTCACAATATGGCACTGGTGGTCAATCAACGACGATACGGGCATCGCCAACTCCTGACTGCATAACGGTTGCGAGCATACTATCCGCCTCGCCGACCGATGATATCGGTCCCAGCCGAACCCGAAATAACGGCCGTTCGACCACGCGGACCTGATAAATCTTCGCCGGACCAATCAGCGACAAACGGGCGCGAAGCCGGTTTGCGTTGTCGTACTGCGTGAAGGCGCCAGCCTGGACGTAGATCTTCGGCGATGCCGGTACCGAGACGACGGTCACCGATCCGTCGATAGTGGGCGCTGCCGGCGGCTCGCGGACATCCCGCTTTGGCGCCTGCTTCACAACAACGACTTTGTGATTGTTGGTCGGTGGCGGCGTGGAGTTGGTCCCGGGCGGTGGCGCAAGTTTGGCACTGGTAACCGCGACGCGTGGAGCAGCCGTAGGCGGCGGTTTGGTCGATGCCAGGACATTGACGCCATTGTTATAGGTCGCCGCCAACTGCCGACTTTCCCGGGGCAATATCTCGACCCGAACCGATGCGATTCCCGCTTTTTCAAACCCAAGAAGCTGCGCACCGCGTCTCGACATATCGATTATCCGGCCATGCGCAAACGGTCCCCGATCGTTTACACGCACCTTGAGCGAACGTCCGTTGCGTAAATTCGTTACTCTGACGATGCTGGGCAGCGGTAGAGTCCGATGCGCGGCGCTGATCGCATTCATGTCGAACTTTTCGCCATTGGCCGTCGGGCGGCCGTTGAACTTCGGGCCATACCACGACGCGATCCCGGTTTCGTTATATTCGTAATCGGCCTTCGGGTAATACCAGACACCGTTTATTTTGTAGGGATCTCCGACCTTGTATCGTCCCTCGGCGGATGCTGTCGACGTTTCTGTCGATCCCGATAGGCGTTTCGCGCCGGAAACCAGAAACTGGGTTTCCGCACAGCCGCCAAGGAACAGCACAAGGGCCACAGCGGCAAGCCAGCTGAATCGATGTTTCAATCCATCGCGTCCCATTATCTGGTCGTCCGTTGCGTCTAATGCCACAATATATTGATGTTTTACCGCCCAACGATTCGATCGGCAAGGCTGCCGACGGCAATTGCAAAGTAATGGCTGCGGTTCCAGCGCAGTATGACGCGGTAATTGTTATAGGCCAGATAAGCGGGGCCTTCGGCACCCGCCGGCAAAATCACCGAGGCGGAAAGCGTGCTCTTCGGCAGCGCCGTACCGTCCGGCAGCGTAACGCCAGCAACCGACCACTCGGACACGGATTTCATGACTTTAAGATCCGCTTGCTTCGGGTCGAAACTGTCCGGCACTTTTACTTGACGTCCCCAGCGCTCCTTGGCCCGCCAGCCGTATCGGGACAAGTAGTTCGCGGCAGAGCCGAAGACGTCTGCACGGGTCGACCAGATATCTTTGCGGCCATCTTTGTCATAGTCGACGGCATAACCGTCAAAGCTGGACGGCATGAATTGCGCCTGCCCCATTGCACCGGCCCAAGACCCCATCATAACCCCGGGCTTGATATGGCCTTCGTTCAGAATTTTCAGCGCCAGCAGGAGCTCCTTGCGGAAGAACGCGCTGCGGCGGCCGTCGAACGCGAGCGTTGCCAGCGCGTCGACGACCTTGAAACCGCCGGTGACGCGGCCGAAATCGGTTTCGATTCCCCAGAACGCGACGATGAACTGCGGCGGCACACTGAATTCCCGACTGACTTTCGTCAGAAGTTCTTTGTTTTCGGAAAGCTTCTTCCGCCCTTTTTCGACGCGGGCACGAGGGACAACACGGTCCATATACTGTTTGAATGTCAGTGTGAACTCAGGTTGCTTGCGGTCCAGTTCGATGACTCTCGGAATTGGCTTAATTCCATTCAAGGCCGCATCGAGCGTGGTCCCGGAAATGCCCTTATCGGCCGCTTCTTTGCGCAAATCCTTGAGCCAGCTTTCGAAGTCGGTCTGCGCAACAGCAGGCGTTGCCAATGCGACGCAGGCAGTCAGAAATGCAGCGCACCAAAATCTGTTCACGGCCATGCCGTCCTCCGAAAGTATGCCTGCGGTTTCTGCCATAGGCGCGAGCCTACTTCAATCAATACCAAGGTTCGACCATCATCAACCGTTGCGCGTGCGGCGGCGCGCTAATGATTCACGCCGCAGAATATAGAGGCCGCTTGCGATGACCGGTATGGATCCAACCCAGATCCAGGCATCGGGAAAATCACCGAACATAAGGGCGCCGAACACGGTGGCCCACAAAAGCGCGCTATATTTGAACGGCGCGACGACAGCTGCCTCGCCGTGGCGAAACGCTTCGATCAAGATGTAATGAGCAGCGCCCTGCAAACAGCCTGCAATCGCGAAGAACGGAAGGTCGGCATGGGCAATCGGCACTGCAGCAAATGGTAGCGTGAATAAGCCTGACAACAGCACGGCGCCAGTCGAAAAACATAGAATCGCGGTCGATGATTCGCCAGCGCTTATTCGGCGCGTCACCAAATCGCGTAGCGAACTGGAAACGGCCACGCAAAGCGGCAGTAACGCGGCCAACTGGAAAACCGCGGGATCCGGCTTCAGCATAATCAAGATACCCAAGAAGCCGACGAAGACGGCACCCCAACGCCGCCAACCAACCTTCTCGCCCAGCATCGGTCCCGCGAGGGCCGTGATGACCAGCGGTCCCGCGAATGTGATTGCCATCACATCGGCGAGTGGCAATAGGCGAAGGGCCATGATCATGAGAAATGTGGAGACAACCAGGAACCCCGCTCGTACCGACTGCCCTGCAAGATTGTTGATCCGGAGAACCGACAGTCCGCCGTCCCGCCACACCAGGAACGCGATAGGTAAAAACACGAATGCCGCCCGCAAGACCACGATCTGGCCCGGCGGATACCCCACGGTCAAGCCCTTGGTTACGGCATTGTTGAGCGTCAGCAGCGCCATGCCGGCGACCATGCACGCGATGCCGCGTACCGACGAAGCAACGGGAACAGCCGGCAAGACTTTAGACATTGTGTCGTAATTCCCGATGCAGGATGTAGAGGCCGCTTGCGATAACGAGAAACGCCCCAGCGAACATTCGCATATCCGGCACGTCGCCCCAAAGACCCATGCCGATCAGAACCGCCCAAACCAGGGTTACATATTTGAACGGTGCGACGACCGAAGCTTCGGCGAGCCGCAATGCTTCAATCAGAAAAAAATATGCAGCGGCTAGAACGAGACCGTTCACCGCAAACAGGGCATAATGTTCGAGCGACATCGCTGCCCATCCTGCCGGCAGGGTTCCCAGCCCCGCGAAGATGACCGCAACGGTGGAGTAGAACATGATGCCCGCCGTTGTTTCCGTCCCATGCATGTGACGTGTCGCGATATCGCGGATCGCGCCACAAAGAGCGACACCGAGCGGCAACAGTGCGGCCCAATGCAGCGTGGTGGCGCCGAACGGTTTGATCATGATCGTGACACCGGCGAAACCAATCAAAACGGCAGCCCAGCGCCGCCAGCCCACCAGTTCATGCAAGAGCAGTGGCGCCAATGCAGTAACGAAAAGCGGCCCTGCGAACGTGATGACAATCGCATCGGCAAGCGGCATCAGAGCCAAGGCGCTGACGAACAGAAATGCCGACAAACATACCAAGCACGCGCGAAATGCCTGCCCCCGGTAATTGACGACCTTCAGCGCGCGCAGCCCACCTGCCCTCCAGACAAAGAAGGCAATCGGCGCGAGCATGAATACGGCGCGCATGGAGAGCAATTGACCTGTCGGAAAATCTGCCGTCATCCACTTCTGAATGGCATCGTTTATCGTCAGCAACAGGCCGCCCACAACCATGCAAGCGATGCCTTTGCCAGACGATGTTTCTACGCTCAAAGAAGCGGCTTTCCGCACATGCTTGTTGACCACGCGGCGCGCATGCTACCAAGCCTCTCCGAATTTCCATAACCTCCAATCAGAAAAGGGAGCGAAAGCCCTATGCACGAACAGCACTGGACCGTCTATCTATCCGGCGAAATCCACACCGACTGGCGCGATGAGATCAGCGCTGGTACGAAGGCAGCAGGATTACCGGTGTCCTTCGTCTCCGCGGTGACCAATCACGGTGCGAGCGACGATTGTGGCGTTGAGATATTGGGGCCGGAGGACACGTCTTTCTGGCACGATCACAAGGGGGCCAAAGTCAACGCCATCCGTACCCGCACGCAGATCGCGCGCGCCGATCTGGCCGTTATCCGCTTTGGAGAAAAATACAGGCAGTGGAACGCCGCATTCGACGCCGGTTACGCCGTTGCGCTGGGCAAACCGATCATTACCCTGCACGATCCCGGACTGACCCATGCGCTGAAGGAAGTCGACGGTGCGGCGCTCGCTGTCGCCGAGACTCCGGCACAGGTCGTGAGGCTGCTCACCTACGTAATCGACGGTACGCTTTAGCGGTCAAATACGCGGCGCCATCGCGTGAGAATTTCCGAGGGGCCATCGAGCCACTCGAGCTGCCGCAGCCCGACACGGGCGACCATCCGTTCCGGCTCACCATCTATAGTAATCGAGTCCGGCGCTTTGCCGTTGCGCACGCCATCGATGACAGCTTCCTTTAAGCGGACATGTGCCGCATCGGCGAATATTCCCTGCAGAACACGGAAAGCGCCGTAGGTCGCGTCATCGAATGCGGTTTCGCGGCCTGTTGCGGCGGTACGAACGCCAAACACGCAGCATAGCCGACCGGTGTCGGCAGGCTGGGTGCCGGCCGCCGATCACACAATGCGCCGCCAAAAGCCTCGATACGGCCGAGACGCGATACCGTGACATAATCCGCCCTTGCCGCCTTAATCGCATCCATCAACGCCGTATCATCCGCGACGTTGTTGCCAACTTTCGTCTGGAGCAAATCGTATAGCGAGGGATCTGCCGTTCGCACGCAGCAATCGGCTTCTGCCAAACCGAGGCCCAGATCGAATAGCGTCCCCACGCGGTCTTCCGGACGCGCCGCCATCATATCGCTGCCGAGTTCGGTGAGAGCCGTGCGCCGCGGCATCCGGGCATCGTCTTCGCGCAAACACAGTAGCGCTGCTTGCGACCAGGTTTGGCCAGTTGCTATTTCGACCGGCGCAAGCTGGACCAGTCCCGCCAACGCAATACGAACAGCTCCCCTATCGGTGACGATTACGCCGCCGGCATGGTCCAACGTGATCTCCGTCTCGTCATCCGCATCCCGGGCAAAAACGGCCCGCTCGCCAATCGCCCAGCGGGTTTCCGGGTCGGACATGTAATCGTGCACAACCTGGATAACGTCGCTATGTCTATTTTCCACCAGACACCCTCGCCACTTTCACCGCCGGATATCCTATCCCATTTGAGTGGAAGCTGTATAATCCCCGCAGCTCTGGACGAGGACAAAATATGCGTATCTTTACGATAGTGGCGGTCGCCGCATTGGTAGCATTGAACACGCCTGCCTTCGCGCAAAAAGTCACCTCGCCGCCGCTTGGGCAACGATTTATCTCGCTTTGCAAATCGCCGAATAATGCCAGCAAGGAAGCCTGCGGCGGCGTAGTCATCGCACTGATGAACGCGCATGTTGAGATGGCGCGGCAGAACCCGAACCAACGCGTAATTTGCCCACCACGCAAGCTCACTATCGAAGAAGGCCGCCGTGTCTTTCTGCAGTGGGCGGAAAAGATAGACTCGGCACGCGTTTTGCGCTTCCCGCATCTGGTCATGACGTCGTTGACAAGCCGCTACCCGTGCAGTCAGTTCATCATTCCGAAGTAGTCCTTCAGTCTGGACGCTCGTCTTCGAGCAGAATGCGCCGGGCGGCACCATCCAAATCTTCGTATTGATTGGATTTGAGCGACCAAAGGAAGGCAGCCAGGCCGAGCCCGCCTAGCAGCAGCGCCGCGGGTATCAGAACGATCAGGATATCCATTTCAACCGCAGCGCGTTTAATGTGACGGCGAGTGACGAACCGGACATTGCCGCCGCGGCGATCAGCGGTGAGGCGAACCCCAGTATGGCGATCGGTATTGCGACGGCGTTATAGCCGAATGACAATGCGAAGTTCTGGAAAACCAGACGTTTGGCGGCCTGGGCAATTTGTATCGTATCGGCAACCGGCATCAATTTTTCGCCAAGGCTCACGAAGTCGGCGGCATTCTGCGCGATATCGGCTGCTCCGGAAGGCGATAACGAGACATGCGCCGCGGCAAGCGCTGGCCCGTCGTTCAATCCGTCACCAACCATAAGGACCTGCCGGCCTTCCGCGGCGAACTGACGAAGGCGTTCGGCCTTATCTTTGGGAGAACACGCGCCTTGCCAGATCTCTATGCCAAGCGCGTCAGCCGCGGCCGCAACAGCGACTGTCCGGTCACCGGATAATAAGCCTACTTCGATCCCCATCGCCTTTAGCTGCGCGACAGTGTCGGCGGCATCGTCGCGCAACCGGTCGGTAAACGTGAAACGGGTCAGTGTTCCGGCAGCTTCACGCAGCCAGATCTCCGCTTTTGTATCTTCAATGTCCTGAATTTCGGTACCGACCCATCTGCGGCTGCCGAGCCGCACGGTTCCTCTGCCGCTATCTCCCGCCAACCCAAACCCCGGCATTTCCTGCACATTGCGAACCGGCGTAACCGTCATCGTTCCGCGCGCCGCCCGTACAAGCGCCTTGGAGAGCGGATGCCGGCTCTCTTGCGCTAATGCAGCAGCCAGCGCCAACGCGCCTGAATCAACCGGTGCTCCGAGTTCCAAGGCACCCGTCGTGAGCGTTCCGGTCTTGTCGAACACCACCATATCCACATCGGCCAGCCGCTCGAGCGCGTCGCCGCTCTTGATGAGGACACCGTTGCGTAACAGCCGCCCTCCGGCCACCACTTGAACCGCCGGCACCGCCAGCGCAAGCGCGCAGGGACAGGTGATAATCAACACCGCGATACCATTAAGGAGTGATGTCTCCCAACCGGCGCCGATAGTGAGCCACCCTACCAATGTCAGCAGACCCAGCAGATGAACAGCCGGCGCATAGGCGCGCGCGACGCGGTCCGCGAGCCGCACGTAACGGGCGCGTCCCTGCTCTGCCGCTTCCATGAGACGACCGATCTCCGACAGCAAAGTATGCTCATCCGATGCAGTGACTGTAATTTCAATGGGGCCGGATACGTTCAAGGCGCCGGCATACACGGTCCCGCCCATCGGGACTTCGTCGGGAATAGCTTCACCGGTCAGAAGGCTGGTATCGAGAACAGCGAGCCCTTCCGCCAGCACGCCGTCGGCCGAGATGCGCTCGCCGCTGGCAACTGCAATCCGCATGCCCGGCTCTAGGTCTTCCGGTCGCACGAAACGACGCCGGCCGTCGGGATCGACAACGGTTGCCGCCCGCGATCGGATCGCCAACAACTGCTGCGCTGCCGAACGCGCTTTTGCCCGCACCCGGAGATCCAGAACCCGGCCAAGCAGAAGGAAAAACAGCAGCATGATGCTCGCGTCGAAATAGACCGCATCGCCCTTCTCCGCGGTCTGGTATAGGCTCATGCAGGCAGCGAGAATAACGGCCAGCGAAATTGGGACATCCATGTTCAAGTGACCCGCACGCAGCGCCGATGCTGCTCCGCGATAAAACGGCCGGCCCGCATAGGCCACCGCCGGCAATGCAATCAGCGCCGACAGCCAATGGAACAGGGATTGCGTTCCCGGCGCCATATCGGTCCCAGCCCATACAGAAACTGACAGAAGCATGACGTTCATCGCCGCGAAGCCGGCGACGCCCAGCGCACGCAAAAGCTCCCGCATGGCATCGTCGTCAGCACCGAGTGCGGATTCTACCGTAAAAGGTGCCGATTTATAGCCGGTATCCGCCAGCGCAGCGACGACCCTGTCCCCTATTTCGGCGTCTCCTCGCCACTCCGCCGTTAGACGTTTCGTCGAAAAATTGACCCGTGCCTGGTTCACCTCCGGCACGGCACGAGCAGCGCCCTCAACCCGGGAAATACAGGCAGCGCAGACGATATCCGGGACAACCAGGGAAAGCGTCTTCGATCCGTCGTCGCGCTCCCGCACATAAGCCGCGACATGCGCTGTCCCGGCGAACCCGGCGTCCGGTTCCCCCTGGTCCGTCATGACCGCATCCGCGGGACAGCACGCCGCCCCGAGAGATGCGTTATCGAGAGTGGTCAATCGAGCCATAATGCGCGCCGGAATTCGATACGTCGTCCATCTGGCCCGTCAGCTTGAATACGGAGCTGCCGTTGTCCCTTCTCCGAACCGTCGAGCTCAGCAACGACAATCCCGCCTGTCTGCACGCGGATCGCGAGCGGTTTGTCTCCTCGAGCGTAGGTCGGATGGAACAAGGTCACGGCAACGGCAGAAACGGGTAATGGCGCGCCGGATTTCCCCATAAAACGCAGCGTTACTGCATCCCTTCCGCTTCGCTCAACCGTCATATGCCAACCAAGCGCTTTCAGCGTTTCCGCGCGCGCGATTTGATCGTTAAACGCCAAGCCCTTGCTATAGGCGCTTTGCGTTTCCAGGCCCGGAAAACCGCTGATTGCGAAATAGGCAAACAGTCCATTCACGGCAAAGACCGTTCCGAAAAGGCAGATCAGGATATAAACGACATGGCGGCCCGTGAGTTCCTTGATCATTACTCCGGTCCTCGGAAGGTTGTGGCCTCGCTAGCGGTCCGGCCATCTTGCGTATCGGTCACCGCAATCGTTAGCGCCTGTTTACCGCCCGCTGGAGACGGACCGGATATGAAGACTTTGACGCTGCGAATATCGTCCGCCGAGACGTCGATTTCCGGCTCCCGCAGCCCCATAACGACGAGTTTCGAGCCTGCCATGCCGGATGCGTCGATGCGGAAGAATCGTGGTTCATGCTTCCGATTGATGATCTTCAGGGTATAGCCGTTGCGTACACTGCCGTCAGAGAGGGTCACGTAAAGTGGGTTACGGTCCCGCAGGATACTGAGAGATAAGGTGTCGCGCGTGAACAGCGCATAGACCATGAGGAGGGCAAGTGCGGCGATTAGCACGCTGTAGACGATGACGCGCGGCCGGAAAAACCGTACCGGCGCATACCGGCCCGAGTTGGCGGCCTCAAGGTTTCGAAATGTTTCGTAGCCGATCAGGTTCGGCGGCCGGCCGATCTTCGCCATCACTTCATTGCAAGCGTCTATGCACAGCGCACAATGAATACATTCGAGTTGCGGTCCGTCGCGGATATCGATACCCATGGGACATACGGCGACGCACTGGCGGCAGCGGATGCAATCCCCTCTGTTCTCCCAACTCTCGCCCTTCTTATGCGCCGCACGCGGCTCGCCGCGCCGCTCCCGATAGGTAACGAGCAATGAGTCTTCGTCGAACATTGCGCCCTGAATACGCGGCCAAGGGCACATATAGATGCAGACCTGCTCCCGCATCAGGCCGCCCAAGGAATAGGTCGTAAACGTGAAAATGCCGATGAATGCGACCGCCGCCATCGGGGCCTGCAGGGTCACCAACTCACCGAGCAGTGTCGGCGCATCACGGAAGTAGAAGACCCAGGCGCCGCCGGTCAGCACAGCAATGACCAGCCATATCAGGTGCTTCGTAACTTTCTTCGATAGTTTCGATGCATTCCATGGCATCTTGTCGAGGCGGATACGGGCGTTGCGGTCGCCTTCGATGAACCGTTCCACTGCAATGAACAGATCCGTCCAGACCGTTTGTGGGCAGCTGTATCCGCACCAGACCCGTCCGAACAACGATGTGAACAGGAAAAGGGCCAGCGCGGAAATGATGAGGACACCGGTAAGCAGGTAGATTTCCTGCGGCCAGATTTCGACGAAGAAGAAATAAAATTTTCGATGGGGCAGATCGAGCAAAACGGCCTGATCAGGCCCTGCGCCCCGGTCCCAGCGCAGCCAGGGCGTGACATAATAAATGCCGAGCGTGACTGCCATGATCAGCCACTTCAGTTGACGGAACGTGCCGTAAGCGCGTTTCGGATGGATGCGGGCGCGCTTTTTGTAAAGCGAGCGTTCTTCCCGACGGTTGACGGCATCGACATCGGCCCGCTCAACGCCCTCGGCGACTTGCACGCCGGGCGTCACCGCGTCGGCGGCTTCCTGGGCAAGCGCTTCGAGCCTGGTCAGTTTTTCGTCGGGCCCATGCATCCGGTCGGAGCCTTACTCACCGCCGCCAAGCGCATGAATGAAGATCGCCAATTGCTTGATCGTCGTGTCCGGCAAACGGCCCTGCCAGTGCGGCATCACGCCTTTTCGGCTGTTGGTAACGATTGCCTCGACAGACTTGGGATCATTACCAAAAAGCCAAATGGCGTCGGCTAGGCTGGGGGCACCAAACTCACGGTTCCCCTCGCCTTTTTTCCCGTGACAATCGACACACTGTTCGGCGTAAATCGGCGCGCCCCGGTTCACCGCCACCGCGTCCGTCGCCTTACCGGAGAGGGAAAGAGCGTATTGCGCAACTTGCGTGATTTGCTCTTTCTCCAGGAGATCGTCGCGGCCGAACGCCGGCATTTCGCTTTCACGCGTTTCGTCATGGCCGGACCGGATACCGTACTTAATGGTCGCCTGAATGGCCTCCAGCGAGCCGCCCCACAGCCAATCGTCGTCTGACAAATTCGGATACCCTTTGCCACCCTGCGCTGCGCTGCCGTGGCAGCCGGCACAATTGTCGCCAAACGCCGACTTGCCACCAGCAAGCGCGAACTCCATCAATTTTGGATCAGCTTGAATGGTTGCCATATCGGCTTCCGCAATACGGTCGGCGAATATTTTGCGAGCATCGTTCGCCGCCGCGATATCGGCTGCAAGTTCCGCTCGCGAGGAATACCCGAAGACGCCCTTCGTATAGCCCGAAACCAGGGGCCAGGCTGGATAGAGCACCCAATAGACCACACTCCAAACGATGCAGGCATACATGATCATCAACCACCAGCGGGGCAGCGGATTGTCGAGCTCTTTGATACCGTCCCATTCATGTCCGGTCGTGGCTTGACCGCTGATTTCATCGCGTTCCGTTGCAGCCATGACTCAGTCCTCGATGATGTCGTCATTGAGCGGCGACCGTGCCGCCCGGTCGAACTTCTCCCGGTTCGACGGCCACAGCGCATAGACCAGAACCGCGCCGAACACGATGATGAAGAAGAACATTCCCCAGATCTGGGCGAACGAAGTAGCGGTTTCGTAAGTCATCCTCTTCTCCTCCTCAGCGCAAATTGGAGCCGGCGGCGTCATAGACGCTGAAATCCACCAGCGTGCCGAGCATTTGCAGATAGGCGATCAACGCATCCATTTCCGAGACCATTTCGGGATCACCGTCGAAATCGCGGACGACCGCCTTTGGGTAGCGTTCGGCGACCGCTTCCGCGCCGTCACTATCCGGATTGGCCTGCGCCTGCAGGTCAGTCTCGGCAGTGGCGATCATGGCATCGGTATACGGCACACCGGCCATGCGGTTGGCGCGCATATCGTCGGCGATATTACCGCTCCAAGCCGGTGTCTTCATCAGGAACGGATAGCCGGGCATGACCGACCCCGGCACGATGTCCCGCGGGTCGATCATATGCGCGACATGCCAGTCGTCGGAATATTTACCGCCGACGCGTGCCAGATCAGGTCCTGTGCGCTTGGAGCCCCACTGGAATGGATGGTCATACATGCTTTCCGCCGCGAGGCTGTAAGGACCGTAGCGCTCCACCTCATCCCGCAGCGACCGTATCATCTGCGAATGGCAGTTGTAGCAGCCCTCGCGGATGTAGATGTTGCGTCCGGCCAGCTCCAGCGGCGAATAAGGCCGCACGCCTTCGACCTTCTCGATTGTGGTATCGAGATAATAAAGCGGCATGATTTCGACCATTCCACCAATCGACACGGTGATAAGCGTCCCGATCAGGAGAACCATCGATTTAGTTTCGAAGATTTTATGTTTTTCCCAAACTGACATAGTTCTCTCCTCTATTCCGCTGGCAGTTTGGCAAGCGCCGCCGCCGATGCGCTTTCAGGATGCTGGATCGTTTCGACGGCCTCATCGCCGCGCGCTGTTCGCCAGAGGTTGTAGGCCATGATCAACGAACCGATGACGAACAACCCTCCGCCAATTGCCCGGATAATGTAGAACGGGTGCATGGCCTCGACGGTTTCGATGAACGAGTATTCGAGGAAACCTAAGCTGTCATAGGCACGCCACATCAGGCCTTGCAGGATGCCCGAAACCCACATCGCTGTGATGTAGAGCAGGATGCCCAGGGTCGAGATCCAGAAGTGCCATTCCACAAGACGCAGGCTATAGAGCCGCGCACGCTGCCATAGCCAGGGCGTCAGGCAGTACAACGCACCGAAGCTGACGAACCCGACCCAGCCGAGCGCGCCGGAATGCACATGCCCGATCGTCCAGTCGGTGTAGTGGCTAAGGCTGTTCACCGCCTTGATCGACATGAGCGGCCCTTCGAAGGTGCTCATTCCATAAAAGGCGACGGAGACGACCAGCATACGAACGACCGGATCGGTGCGCAGCTTGTCCCAAGCACCGGACAGGGTCATCAGACCGTTGATCATACCACCCCAGGAGGGCATCCACAGGATGATCGAGAAGGTCATGCCAAGCGTCTGCGCCCAGTCCGGCAGTGCGGTGTAGAACAGATGGTGCGGTCCGGCCCAGATATAGGTGAAGATCAGCGCCCAGAAATGCACGATCGACAGGCGATAGGAATAGACCGGCCGTTCGACCCGTTTCGGCACGAAATAGTACATGATGCCAAGGAATCCGGCAGTAAGGAAGAAGCCGACGGCGTTATGGCCGTACCACCACTGGGTCATCGCATCCTGCACGCCGGACCAGTAGATGTAGCTCTTCGTTCCCGTCCAGCTTACTGGGATGGTCACGTTGTTGATCAGGTGAAGCATCGCCACGGTGACGATGAAGGCGAGGAAAAACCAATTGGCGACGTAAATATGCGGTTCTTTGCGCTTGAACAGAGTGCAGAGGAAGACCAGAAGATAGACCACCCAGACGACGGTCAGCCAAAGATCGACGTACCATTCAGGTTCGGCATACTCCTTGGACTGCGTGACCCCGAGCACATAGCCGGTGGCAGCCAGTACGATGAAAAGCTGATAGCCCCAGAAGACGAACCAAGGTGCCATATGGCCCGCGAGCCGGGTCCGGCAGGTCCGCTGTACTGCAAAAAACGAGGTCGCGATCAGCACGTTGCCGCCAAAGGCGAAGATCACCGCCGAGGTATGCAGCGGCCGCAATCGGCCGAAATTGGTCCACGGCAGATCGAAGTTCAGCACCGGATAGGCAAGCTGCCAGGCGATCACATCGCCGACGAGGAAGCCGGCGAGCCCCCAGAACATGGACGCAATTACGCCCGCGCGGACGACCGCGTGGTTGTATCCGGCTTCGTGCTCTCCGGCCTTCCCACCCATGCGGCGCATGAGCAGCCAGAGGCCGGCCGCACCGGCAGCCAAGATCAGGACGCCAGCGTGAAATGTCATGACGGCATCGCTGGTCGCCAGAATTTCGGCAACGCCAATGGCGATAATGAGCGCTGCCACAGGAAGCGAAAGAAGCTCCCCGAAGGCCGCGCGATCTGTGCGGACTTGTTCGGTAATCATAAAGACCCCTTCCTCAATGCCTGCCGCAATATTCCGAACCGGACCAGCGCGCACATTGACCTAGATCAAGATGTATCGGCGCCATCTCTAATGGCAACGCAGTGAAAATACGGCGATTCGTTGCACTGCAGAACATTCTTCGTCGGCACGGGCATGTCCCGACGGTACATTGTCACGGCGGCGAAATGTCGCCGCTGGTCAGTTCTGGATTAAAGATAATTTGCAGACTGTAAGCGCTAATCCACAAAGCGTTATCCGCTGCCGGATCGAGTGTTGCGCGATTGCCTACAGGAATGATACTGACGAGCGCCCTTGCGATCTAGGCATGTGTATCGCCGATACGGGGGGTGGAAAGCGCATATTCCCGCTTCCAGTGGATGGGTGCCCGAGTGGTTTAAGGGACCGGTCTTGAAAACCGGCAAGGGTTAACGCCCTTCGTGGGTTCGAATCCCACCCCATCCGCCAGCCTACGCCGAGGCTTCCAGGATTAACGCCGAGCCGAATTTCGATTCACGGCGCAATCTATGTACTCACGCTGCTTTAGCGCCATGCATCTTGATTTTTTTTACCCGGGAGAGAGAGCGCGGCCCCCGCTGCCTACCGCCCTCCTCGGCGCCAAACGAGCAACGGAGACCGCTCCTGCCTCCCTCCCAGGCAAAAATGAAGGAGCTGTCGGTGGTAAAACGCTCCTTTCAATCTCGATCTTCTACATTCCAGTCAAACGAATGAACGCCGGTTTCCGAAGACTCCCGGTCCGACTCGGCCGACTCTTCCAGAGTCGAACGTCATTGGCACAGCCTGATCGGTGCCCGAGCGAACCGTAAACCTGCAAAATTCGACTATGGAGATAAGTTTGTGAGGAATGTCCAATTCCGTTCCCCTATTAGCCCTTGGATTACCTACCATCGGAGAAATTAGTTTCTTGAATGCCCTATTAAGCTAAAGCAAGTTCCATACCAAATGATTACGTTTGACAGAAAATTATTTTGTTTCAGCCTATTATAAATAGAAATTCATGCTATTTAAGAAGTTATAATTTTAAAAAGTTAACGCAATTGTAAAAATTTTCGACAATTTTTTCGTAAATTAGCAGAACAAGTCAGCCAACTTTATGATAATGCCTTATTTTTTAATGACATGAGCAATGTCGGAGGTTGTGAATCAAATTGTAAAGAAATTCGACGTTCTTAGTAAATGTCGTCTTATCAGCTAGTTATGATATCTTTTGTAAATTGTTGACGAGCTAATTTTCCAAATATGAGGCGCGTTGGGATCGTGAATCCATTTTTTGTGTATCGTTACGACCTCCTTTGTGGCTGCGGCCTTACATAGTCCGTCGCCTCAGCGAGCGATGCCGATGAGGCCTGCGAAGAGGAGTGTCAGGGTTCGGGGACGGCGTGGCGGCAGGTAAGGTGTTGGTAACCAGAGTACCGTGCAGCTCGAAGGCAAAGTCCGGATCGCCAGTGTGATCCTCGCTCCAAATCTGCAGAAAATGTATCCCGCTGGCCAAGTCAGATAGCAAACTGCGTGCCGAAACCGGATGAAAAAACTTCGGTTGTCGATCAATTTGAGGAAGTATCGTACGGCGCGTCATGAAATGCCGACGCGCCTATAGTATATTTACCGATCCGTAATCCAGGAATAGGCGAAATAGAGGACCGCAGCGATCATAATTGCGAGACCGAGCATGGTAGGCTGATAGGAACCGCCCCTCGCGAAGCTCAAAATCAGATCAATTCCCAAAGCGATACAGAACGCATAGATGTAAATCTTGCGTTTCTCGGCACCGCTTGGGCCCTTCTTTTCCTTATCCATCCGCTCTTCCGGTCAAATAGCGGAACCGTCGTAACACAGCCCGTCCCGCGCGCAAACAAAAACGGCGGCCTCGCACGGAGCCGCCATTTTCATTAAACAGATAAAGGCTAAATGATCTGCCGACGCCGCGTGACGCCAAGGCCAACAAGACCGACCGCCAACAAGCCGAAGACGCCAGGTTCGACTACCGAAACTCTCGTGCCGCTATAGGCCAGATCGATCCCAACACCGTTAACGCCATACAACGCGTCGACGATACTGGTGCAGGCGCTCAACTCACCACTAAGACATACCGTCGACGATCCCCTACCGAAGATATCGTCCTTGTTATGGCCGCTGGTATATCCCCACAAAAATGTACCGACATCGCCATCGGCGTTGTTTCCCGCGGCATCGACCGGTCCCATATCGAATTCAGGATCGAAGATGAACTCGTCAAAGATGACCGCATCGGCCGTCGTAATCGTAAAACCGAAGCGTGCGGAAACCTTATGAGTCAAAGTAAAGCCGAGAAACGGTCCGCCATTCGCGGGTGCGCCGGCTTCCGCCCCCTCTCGGACTGCCAGCACGTTCAAGTCGCCAGCGTTGCTCCCTGTCTGATTTCCTGCATGGTCGACCCAAAGATCGACAGAGAAATCAATATTATCGACAGAACTATTTAAGATTCGAGTCGAACCTCGATTAAATATCTGCCTCGAACTCGAGCCGACCAGGCCGTCCGGTAGCCACTCATACTGAATTGGCGTGCCTGCCTGAATTGTCCTGTTAAACCCGCCGGCTCCGGTCGGATTACTGGCCGCGCGATGAAATGAAGAGAATCCGACGCCGCCGCAGTTTCCGCAGCTTAGGATTTCGCCATCATGAGGAACCGCATAGCTTGACGACGAAAAACCAAAATGACCGATCACTGTGCTAGCGAGAAAAAGTGCTGTTTTCCAACCTAGCTTGATGTGCATGAGAGTACCTATTGCCCTAATCTGTGCAGCTAACGCCGCGTTACTTCCGAATATGAACGCTGAATATGTAAGTTCCTGTTATGCATCTACGTTCTGAAATCGCACCGGCGGGAGATCTCGACAAAATAGACGTCAATTTCCATAGATCCGCCCTACGCAACAGCAACAGACCATGTTTCTGCTGCGCCAACGTCACCCAATCGGGCGATCATCGACAAATTTTTAGATTAATTGCAGAGGCTTCGTTCGGTTAGAAGCACCGATCTCTGGGCATTTGTTAATCGTATGTAAACCCTTGTGTCGTAGTTATCTCCGAGTCTTAAGGGGAAAGTTCTCACAAATGCGCTGGAAAACAATGCTTCCGGAAGAAAGCCGGAAAATTGTCGATGAATGCCTCGACCGCATCTTGCCGGAGGATTGGCAACAATGTCGGAGCATTATCGAAAGTGTCGCGGAGTCTGCACGCGTTGCAGTTCGGCAAACGGAAACAGCGTCAGAAGCGGGGCGAGACGAAGTAACCCGGTTCATGACAGGCGCGATTATCGCCGCGGTCCTCGACAAACTGGAGAGCCCGGAAATCGTCGAAGCCGAACAGGCGCAATTGTTTGCGATGAGTGCCAGTATCGAACATCAGGCCGCAGCCTGCGATTGGTTCATTGAGCAATGCGGCCGACCAACCTTCGATACAGACATTCCAGAACTTGCGTTCGTTCCTGGAATAACGCTACATTAACGCCGTACCACCGACGCCATACGGATGTCCTTGCCTGTCTCTGGGTATTTAAACTCAAGCCGTCGGTATTGCAGACGCTACGGACAGATACTTTTTTGGCGCACTAAACCAAGGCACAACACAGATGTCATGTGCCAGGCTAAACCTCAGCAAGATCAAGTAATTTGCCGTTAAATGGCACCATTCCTGTCGCTTCTCCAAGCAAACGGCACATCGAATTTACTTGTATGCTGAAAATAAACAGTCCTAAAATCTGAATTAGCATCGTACGCGTGGGTTATGTTTGACGTTTTGAGTATGCAGCCGAAGAAAGTTGACTCAATTGGTCTGTCTATCCTCGAACAAGTGATGCGAACTAGGGAGTGGGAGCGGCCACGTAGAATGGGCTGATCCTTAAATAATTATACCGAAAGGAAACAGGCTTCATGGCTACCGGCACAGTAAAATGGTTCAATCCGACCAAGGGGTTCGGCTTCATCACACCTGACACCGGCGGGAAGGACGCTTTTGTTCACATCACCGAAGTTGAGCGCGCAGGCATGCCGCCTCTGGTCGAAGGCCAAAGAATAAACTACGAAGAAGTCAGCGACGCGAAGGGCTTGAAGGCAACATCGTTATCTTCAGCCGACTGAAATTTCTCGCGGCCGCCAAGGTTCCGAGAATTTCTAACTGATCAATTCGCGCTTTGCGTACATGAGCAGGTGCGAATAATGACTGTCGCCCTTAAACTAAACTTTCTCGTGATCTTGTGTTGGCCAAGAAAGATTATGCGTGTGGAAATTCCGATCGCGCCGAACTTTAGCGCGACTGGAATATTGGCGTCCGCTTTTCCATGAATGCCTGACGGCCTTCTTTATAGTCCTGGCTGTCAAAGCAGTTCTTGACCATTTCCGCACACTTTTGGAGATCGCGGTCGTCTGGGTCTTTGACGATCTCTCCGACGGTATGTTTGACTTGGGCAACGGTTAACGGCGCATTTGCGGCAATGGTTTCGGCATAATTATCGACATATGGCTTAAGCATCGCGCCGGAAATCACGCGGTTCACCAACCCCATTTCCCTGGCTTCTTCGGCATTGAATTGCCGCGCCGTAAAGAAGATTTCCTTGGCGAATGAAGGTCCGACGATATCGGTGAGTTTACGGATATGTTCAAATCCGTAACCAAGTCCAAGTTTGGCTGCCGGAACAGCGAACCGAGAATTATCGGCGCAAATCCGCAAGTCACAGGAGACCGCCACCCCTAAACCGCCACCAATGCAATACCCGTTGATCATGGCAATAGTCGGTTTAGGAAATCTATGTAGCCCGTTATAGGCCTCGTCCACCGCAATCGCATATTTCTCGACCGCATCCTGCGACGCGCGCTCATCTTCAAATTTGGAGATATCGGCCCCGGAAACGAACGCTTTCCCACCTGCCCCGGTCACGACCACGACGCGGATGGCATCGTCCTGTCTGAAATCCTCGAGTATCTGTTTAACGCCTTGCCACATATCCATCGATACGGCGTTGAACCGTTTTGGATTATTAAAGGTCATGACGCCAACAGGGCCACATTTTTCCGCAATCATCTTATCGGTGAGCATGCTGACGCACCTTTCTGTCTTCAGGTTTGAAATACTGTTTAGTTAGCACTTTCAATATATTATACAATATTTCTTTGATGCATGTCTGAGATTTCATCGGCGCCGAAGCCAAGATCCTGAAGTATTTCGTCGGTGTGCTCGCCACGCTCCGGTGGCGCGACGGCAAGCGTACTCGGCGTCCGGCTCAGTTTCACAGCCTGCGCGACCAATTCGATATCACCGACCGCGTCGGAGCGAACCGACTCTGCCATGGCGAGATGTTCGACCTGGGGATCGGCGAAGACCTGGTCGATCGTATTGATCTCACCCGCCGGAACACCGGCTTCGTTAAAAAAGTCGATCCAGGTGGCGCTATCCTTCTCCTTCGTCCGGCGATTGATTTCGGCGTTCAATGCGTCCCTGTTCTCCGATCGTGCAGCGCCGGTCGCGTAGCGCGAATCGGCCATCAAATCCTCGGCATCCATCGCCTTGCAGAACCGTTCCCATATTACCTGCCCGGTCGCGGCGATATTGATATAGCCGTCTGCCGTCTCGAAGACACCGGTCGGAATGCTCGTCGGGTGGTTGTTTCCTGCCTGCTGCGGCACATCCTTATCCATCAGCCAGCGCGCCGCCTGGAAGTCGAGCATGAAGATCTGCGCCGCCAGCAGGGAAGAGTCGACCCATTGCCCCTCGCCCGACTGTTCGCGTTCGAGCAGGGCCACCATGATCCCGTGCGCGCATAAGAGCCCGGCACAGAGGTCTGCGACCGGGATGCCGGCGCGCATTGGGCCTTTCCCAGGCTCGCCGGTGATCGACATTAGGCCGCCCATGCCCTGCGCGATCTGGTCGAAGCCGGGCCGGCCGACATAGGGGCCATCCTGCCCGAATCCTGAAATGCTGCCCAATATGACACGCGGATTTACGGCTTTAAGCGACTCATAATCGATACCAAGCCGATTTTTGACATCCGGCCTGTAATTTTCGACGACGACATCCGCCTTTTCCACCAGACGCATGAACACCGCGACACCGTCAGGATCCTTCAGGTTCAGCGTCATGCCGCGCTTGTTGCGGTGCAGGTTCTGGAAATCCGGGCCATGACGCTTGCCGCCCAGGCCTTCCGCCGCATCCAGCGCCTCCGGCAATTCGATCTTGATGACATTCGCGCCCCAGTCGGCGAGCTGCCGCACACAGGTCGGTCCTGCGCGCACGCGGGTGAGATCGAGCACGGTATATCGGGAAAGCGCGGAAGACGCTGCTTTATGTGGCATCATGAGATCCTGTTGAATTAACGCGAGGCGCGGATATTGCCCGCCAACGCCGCCGCGATCAATGCCGGTTTATTACCGGTACCCGGGACTGGCCAATCCTTTGTTGTAAGTGACAAACTAGGGATGGAGAATAGGTTTGCGGTAGATAACGTATGAATCCAACCGTTTCCAAATCGAAACGATAGAACTGCCAACGAACAACGTATGAATCCAACGATTACGAGATCGAAATGACTGAACCTTATGAACTATCCGCAACCGACGCCGCGGCCCGGTTCGATGCGGGTTCCTTGACCGTTGAAGCCTTGGTCGCAAGCTGCATCGCCCGTATCGAGGCGCGCGAGGACGCGGTGCGTGCCTGGAAACATTTCGACCGCGACGCCGCCCTGGCACAGGCCCGCGCCCTGGACCGTGGTCCGAAACGCGGACCGATTCACGGCATTCCGTTCGGCGCCAAGGATATTATCGATACTGCAACGATGCCGACGGGCTATGGATCGCCGATCTATGAAGGTCACCAACCGGCGATCGACGCGCCCTGTGTCGCCTTGAGCCTGCAGTCCGGCGGCGTGCTGATGGGCAAGACGGTGTCGACCGAATTCGCCAGCCGTCATCCGGGCGCGACCCGCAACCCGCACAATCCGGCGCACACGCCCGGCGGCTCGTCGAGCGGCTCGGGAGCGGCTGTCGCGGACAAGATGGTGCCCTTTGCGTTCGGTACGCAGACAGGCGGCTCCGTCATCCGCCCGGCGGCCTTCTGCGGATGTATCGGCTACAAGCCGACCTATGGTTTGATTTCCGCCGCCGGAGTGAAGGAAAACACCCGGTCGTTCGACACGGTCGGCCTGTACGCTCGGACGCTCGACGACATCGCCCTGTTCCGCGCCGGCGTTCTGGCCGTCGATCACGAGCCCCTGGCGCCCTGCAGCGTCAGCGGCCTGCGCATCGGCTTCTGCCGCACCATGTTCTGGGACCGGGCCAGCGAAGCCACACATAAGGTGCTGGAGAGCGCGGCCGAGACTCTCGCGCGGGCCGGTGCCGCCGTATCCGACCTCACGCTCGAGGGGCCCTTCGACGGCTATGAA
Source organism: Alphaproteobacteria bacterium (assembly GCA_012103325.1). Taxonomy (GTDB): domain Bacteria; phylum Pseudomonadota; class Alphaproteobacteria; order UBA8366. The sequence goes on along the minus strand of WLWY01000003.1, from coordinate 270,907 downwards.
GATCTCGGCAAAACGGTCACCGGATTCGAGTTTCCCCGCGCGCTGACCTTCGAACGGACCCATCATCCTGAGAAATTAAGTGAAGAACTCTTCGAGAAACGATTGAAAGCAGGCCTAGAAATAGATTTTGAAACCTACCAATCTGCACTTGAAAAGCTCGCAGCGTGCCGTTGCTGGCTGGCAGATGCGTTCGCCGGTTACGATGCGATCCTGACCCCGAGCGCACCGGATGAAGCGCCGGAAGGCCTCGGATACACCGGCGACCCCTGTTTCAACATCCTCGCCACCTGGACCTACACACCCGCCGTTACGCTACCGACGAGCACGGGACCCAAAGGCCTGCCCATCGGTGTGCAGTTGATGGGACCGCACGGCCAGGACCTGCGGCTCCTGGCCATCGCCAAAGCGGCCTTTCCAGTGCTATGGGAGGGTGTTTGAGGCGCGATCAGCCGTGCATCTGACCTATTTCTCGCCGAAAACGGAAAAACGCGACAGCGTCATTGCGGGGCGAGGCCTTTTCGCAACCGCGCTGATTACCGTCGGTGAAACCGTGGTCGTCAAGGGCGGCTATGTCATGACCAAAGGGGCGCGCGACGCGGTTGGCGAAACGCTAGGTCCAAGCGAAATCCAGATCGCCAACGATTTGTTCATTGGCCCGACCACGGCGGCGGAGCGTGAAGGTGCCATGATGCATCTGAACCACTCCTGCGCCCCAAATCTCGGCGTTAACGGACAGATTGCGTTCGTTGCCATGCGGGATATCCAGGCGGGGGAAGAGCTGACCTTCGACTACGCCATGACCGACGACGAAGACGGTCTGGAGATGACGTGCCAGTGCGGCGCCACGGACTGCCGGGAAACAGTTACCGGCAAGGACTGGCAGCAACCCGCGCTGCAACGAAAGTATCGTGGGTATTTCTCGTTTTACCTGGCGCGTAAAATCGAGATGCCCGAATAGCGCCTATTCGTGCAGGTGACTCTGTTCGGAGGGGTCGCTTCCGTCTTCGCCATCCTCGGGCTCGTCGAGTGAGCCATGCTCGCGCATGAAATCGTTTAGTTTTCGACTCATCGCTTCCAGTTCGTCCTGCATGGTGGCGATATTGACCTCGATTTTCAGAATATCCTCGCGGTTGTCAGCGACATGGTCGCGCAGCCGGTCCATGGCCGACATCGATGTCCTGATCTGGCGCCGCACCTCCGCCAAATCCCGGCTCACCAGCTCCATAATCTGTTGTTTCGCCGCCTTTATGCCAGTCCAGCCGAAAAACGCGACAATGAAGAGCCCCGCGAGATTGAACACCGCCAGCATTTCGCCGAGTTCCATGAGTGTCTTACCTCCAAGCGGTCCGGCGCCGACCCAGCATCCGGTAGGCATTCGCCATAACGCAGTATACCATGATTGCCTGAGTCACGAAGATGCCGCGCCTTTTGCCGTGGCGGAGAGCAAAATGGACCTTCATTCCCTCAATACGCCGGCCCTCATCCTCGATCGTTCCATCGTTACCCGGAATACGGAAAGAATGAGTAAACGAATGCGTGCGCACGGTGTTGCGTTGCGTCCGCACCTCAAGACCGCGAAGTCGGCGCGCGTCGCGAAACTCGCCACCGCGGGCCATAGCGGCGCAATCACGGTCTCGACTCTGGCGGAGGCCGCGTATTTCCTCGATCACGGCTTCGACGATATCACCTACGCAGTGGGCATCGTCGCCGGCAAGCTGCCGCAAGCGGCGGCGCTGATCGCGCGTGGCGCCGACCTCAAGATTCTGACGGACAATGTCGATACCGCCAAGGCAATTGCCGCATCGGACCATGGCATACGTTTCAAGGTCCTGATCGAAGTCGATTGCGGCGACGCCCGAACCGGCCTGCTCGCGGACAGCCCGGAATTGATCGAAATCGGCCGAATTCTGAATGAGTCGGAACATGCCGAATTGCTTGGTGTCCTAACCCACGGCGGGCATTCCTACTTGGCCGATGGCGTCGACGGCATCAAGCGCACCGCTAAAGAAGAGCGCGACGCGGTATTGCTGGCAGCCAGCCGCCTGCGGGAAGCGGGCCTGCCCTGCCCCGTCGTCAGCGCCGGCTCTACGCCGACCGCCGTGCATGGCGAGAGCTATGAGGGCATTACGGAAATGCGTCCCGGCGTCTTCGTGTTCTTCGATCTCGACCAGCTTGCCCGCAACGCCTGTGCCCGCGAAGATCTGGCGCTATCGGTCCTGGCGACCGTCATCGGCCATAACAAGCATATCGGCCAGATCGTTATCGACGCCGGCGCGCTGGCCCTGTCGAAGGACATCAGTGCCAACGCCCATTGGCCGCAGGTCGGCTATGGCAGCCTGTGCGACGCTGAAACAATGGCGCCGCTCGAAGATTTACATGTCGCCAAAGTCAGCCAGGAACACGGCGTCATCCCTGTGACCGACGCGGCGGCGTACGACCGGCTGCCGATCGGCAGCAAAGTCCGCGTCCTCCCCAATCATGCCTGCATTACAGCGGCCGGCTATAGCTGCTATCACGTCGTCGAAGGCACGCAAATCGTCGACGAATGGGACCGTGTGAACGGATGGTGAGAATACTACGTTTGTTTGTTTAATCGGCGGATAGGTCAGACTACGGAAATCGTGAGGAATATTAGTAGGTTAGTCACTCAGTATTACGGTGACGTATCACGGTCTATTACGGTGACAATGCACTCGCGTATTACCGTGACAGTGCACTTAATCCTATTACGCCGCGAGCCCGGCCCACCGCCCACCAAATGGGCAGCGGGTCGGATCGCATATGCCTTCAGAAACTGTGCCTACGCAGCGCGAACGCTCGTGAGGAACGTATCGACCTCCTTGCGCAAGGATTCGGCCTGGCTGGCCAGTTCGCCGGCAGATCCAAGTACTTGGGTTGCCGCAGCCCCGGTCTCGCCCACCGCCTGCGTGACGCCCGTTATATTCGAGGAGACCTCCTGCGAGCCTTGCGCCGCCTGTTGCACATTGCGGGCGATCTCCTGTGTCGATGCGCCTTGCTCTTCCACGGCCGAAGCAATACCAGTAGCGATGCCGTCTATCTCCTCAATAATCTTACTGATAGATTCGATCGCCGTGACCGTTTCGCTCGTAACCGTTTGCATTTCGGTGACTTGAGCGTTGACCTCTTCTGTTGCCTTGGCTGTCTGATTGGCGAGGCTCTTGACCTCCGAGGCAACGACGGCGAAACCTTTACCGGCTTCCCCTGCACGAGCCGCTTCGATCGTCGCGTTGAGGGCCAATAGATTGGTCTGCTCAGCGATATCGCTAATCATGCTAACCACCTCGCCAATCTTTTGCGCGGCTTCAGCCATGCCCTGGACGGTGTTGGTGGTGGCGTCAGCATCCTTCACCGCACGGCTGGTAAATTCCGACGATTTGGAAACCTGACGGGTGATCTCGCTAACCGAAGCCGACAGTTCTTCCGTCGCCGCCGCGACAGTATTCACATTCGTGGAAGACTCCTCGGAAGCTGTCGCAACGGCTGTTGCCTGCTCGGAGGTCCTTTCCGAAGTCGCTGTCATGGATTGCGCCGTGTTTTGCATTTCAGTGGCCGCAGAAGATACCGTTTCGACGATGCCGCCCACCGCGCCTTCAAGATCGTCGGCCATCTTAAGCAGCGCTTGACGCTGTTCCTTGGCGGCGCGCTGCTCGGATTCCTTCTGCTCCGCAGCCAGGCGCACATTCTCGATGGCATTTTCCTTGAAGACCTGGACCGCACTGGCCATGCCGCCGATTTCGTCTGTCCGCGAGAGGCCCGGAATTTCAACTGTGTTGTCGCCTTCGGCCAATGTCGTCATGACGCCTGTTATTGATGTGATCGGGGTAACAATGGCCCGGACCGTAACGACGGTAACAAGCGTTCCAACGCCGAGGCCCACAGCCAGGAGCACCCACTCGATCATTTTGAAAAGGTCAATATCCTTTGACATCAAGGCAGCATCCGCCGTGAGCAGGCCCAGCTGATTGTCAACCATGCCGCCACTGCGCGCGCCGCTTTCTTGTAAAGGTCCAACCAGAATCGTCAGGAGTTTCCCCGCCCGCGGGGCGGCTTCGGTGACCAGCAGACTGATCGCCATGTTCCACTCTTTCGAGCCACGAATGGCGAACATTTTCGCCGGAAGCGGCGCGAACTCGCCCCGCGCCGAGGAGAGCGCCTTAAACGCCGCGAGCTGGGCAGGCGTCAGCAGGTAACTGTTTTTGGTCAAGTCGGCGAAGCGCTTGTCGTTTTTCGCCCAAAAGGAGTCAAACTGCTTTTTGAACTTATCTTCTCCCGTCAGCAGGTAGGCGCGAATATTGGCCAGGCCCAAGCCCATGGTGCCGCGAACGTCGGCCATCATGCCCAGCAAAGCCTTCCGTTCCGGCGTCGCCGCGAGCTTGCCTTCGGCGTTGATCATTGCGGTGATATTTTTGATAATAACGGAGGCTCGTGGTGCGGCCTCCGTGAGGAGAAGCTTGGTCGCCGGTTGTTCGTCGACGGTATGGGCGATCTCTTCAACCTGCTTCTGCGCGACCTCGAACTCGTCAAGAAGCGATTTGACTTCGGTCCATTTTTCGATATTGGCCGGAACGGTCCAGGTCGCGGATAAGCGATCCATTTCCGCGCGTTTCTTGTAGATGTCGGACCACACGGCGGCCCGCTCGGTTTTGAACTTGGGGTTTCCCGTGATCATCCAGCCGCGCAGCGACGCCAGCGACGCATACATGCTCTCGACGATACCAGCACTTGTGAACGCCGTCGGCACGCGCAGCTCGACGACCCGGTTGGATTCATCCTGAACCGTAGTAACTTCGAACAGAGTCACGCCAACCGCAACGCCCAAAATCAGGACAATGGAAACAAACCCGACGATGAGGCGGGTCCGGATGTTGAGCTGGAATTTAAATAGCTTAGCCAAGATTCTCTCCTAGGGGTCGAATGCGTTCACAATCTATAATGGTGTTGATGAAATTCTGATCGTATACAGGAAATCTTAAGTTTCCGTGTAACGCATGCGTCCGGGCATCCGCGTCGGTGCGCAGATCATCCGCTTTCACCATCGGTGAAATCTTGGCGACGGCGCTTTTTTGGGCAATTTCCGCTGGGCTCGCCGACACGCTCTGCCTGGAACGATTTAATGCATTATCACCGTTATTCGGTCACCGTTATTTGCGGGAGATCCATATGACCAGCCTCAGCCAGCGCGCATCTGGTTCAAGAACGACTGGACTTCCGTTCTCAAACTTCCCGATTGTTCGGAAAGCTCGCTGGCAGCGGAAAGCACCTGATTTGCCGCACTACCGGTTTCCGCGGCGGATTGGCTGACACCTCCGATATTGCTGGAAACTTCTTCGGTCCCTTTCGCGGCCTCTTGCGCATTGCGACTGATTTCCGTGGTGGCGTCGGTTTGCTGCTCGATACCCGAAGCAATAGACCCCGATATCTCGTTAACCCTGCCGATCACTTCGGAGATATTCTGGATCGCCTTGACGGCGCCTTCCGTCTCCTGCTGCATCGAGGTAATCTGGGTGGAAATTTCCTCGGTTGCCTTCGCCGTTTGCGTCGCCGGCCCCTTAACTTCGGACGCCACAACCGCGAAACCCTTGCCCGCCTCGCCGGCCCGGGCCGCCTCGATCGTGGCATTCAGGGCCAGCAGATTGGTCTGATTGGCGATATCGCTGATCAGATTGACCACATCGCCGATCTTCTGACCGGCTTCGCTCAACCCCAATACCGACGCATTGGTCTGCTCAGCGGCGTCAACCGCCTCAATTGAGATGGCTGCGGCATCCGAAACCTGGCGGTTAATTTCGGAAATCGATGAGGACAGCTCTTCGGACGCCGCGGCAACGGTTTGTACGTTGCTGGAGGCCTGCTGCGTCGCCGAAATTGCCGCTTCGGTCTGATTGCTGGATCTTTCCGCCGTCGCAGACAGGGATGTTGCCGTACTATTCAGCTCATCCGAAGCCGCAGATACCGAGCGCAGAACGTTCGACACCGCACTCTCGAAATTATCCACCCGCTCCGCAATATCCGCGGCCGCTTTTTCCTCGGCAGCTTGCCCGGCAACCTTCGCGTCTTCTGCCATCTGGTCCATCTTGATGGTGTTATCCTTGAATATCTGAACCGAGGCGGAAAGCCGTCCCGCCTCATCGGCGCGCTCAAGGTTGGGAATTTCGACACCCTTATCACCGGATGCGAGTGCGCGGGCGACATCGTTCAAGCTGACCAGGGGCCGCGACACCCGGTGGGCGATATAGAAGGTAATGGCGGCGAGCGCCACGCCGGCAACGAGCACCAGCAGCAATATCTTATTGCTAAGCGTATTGCCGGCGGCAAGCTGAGCCGCAATCGGCGTCGAGACTTCCAAGACGCCCCGCACGTCGCCAAGCTTCCAATCCGTCTTTGGCGAGCCGGGATATGTGTTGTGACAATTGACGCAGCCTTGCGCGACCATTTTGTCCGCAATTGCAACGCGAACGACTGCGGCGCCTTCCCGCGTTTCCTGGCGGGAAAATATTTCATCCGGATTGTCCTTAAGGAATGCCCAGGCTTCCGTCTGGAAAGTATCCAGTACCGCCCCTTTCCGATTGGGAAACGGAAAAGCGCTGTACAGTTTTACCTTGGTGTCAGCGGTTTCCAGCTCTTTACTGACGTCATGAATGAATGTCGCCGGGAGCGGGATGACGCCGGGTTTGCCCTTATGATCGAAATGCGGCTTTAAACGTTTGCTTTCGAGCGCTTTTTTGATGACGTTCTTCGTATAGTAGCCGCGTATAACCTTGAATTGATTAACAGTTCCACGAGCCGAGGCGATCGCATCCTGTATCACATTTTCCGTCGTGAAAGCCGGAATTGTAAACCATAACCCCACAATCATCGCGATTAGGCAGATTGGAACCGGGAGGGTAATTTTCCAAACAATGCTTTTGTCGAATTTCGAAAACATGTTCTATCGCCTATCATTGAATGTATTAATAATCAGAATTCTATTATTACATTCCCTAAAGAGCGCTTATGATTATGTTTAGGATTTAAATGTAGGATGAAATTCTTACTTTAAAGTTATTATAACTTTACTGCTATTTATTATAGATATTGTAAATTTATACTATTTCAAGAATAACTCATCTAACCTTACAAAAGCGCACGCTGATCGTTCGGTTCACTCTCAACTCTAGGCATAGAGGATTTGAGCCGATATCCGCGATTACTCAGAATTCAGGGTGGTTTGATAGAACCGCTTCTCGTCGAACTTCGCCTAAACCGGCCGCTCTCCTGCGACCGTCACGCGATGCATTTCGCGGCGCTGGCCGTGATAATCGTTCAGCGCGTAATGCTGCGTGCAGCGGTTGTCCCAGAAGGCGACGGAATGTTTGCGCCAACGGAACCGGCAGGTGAACTCCGGGCGTTGCGCGTGGGCGATGAGATGGTCGAGGATCGGCCGGCTTTCCGCGTGGGTCATGCCTTCGAGGCGCTGGATCGAGATCGCGCTGATATAAAGCGATTTCCGGCCGGTTTCCGGATGGGTGCGGACGACCGGGTGTGCGACTTCGGCCTCCGCATCGTCCTTCATCTTGACGTCCATCGAACGACTAAACTTGTCCAGCCGCCGTGTCACCTCGCTGTCCGTCGGTCCGTAAGAGCGCTCACCGGTGTGTATCGCCTTGCGCCCCTCCAGCAGTCGCTTCATACCGTCCGATAAGGCCTCGTAGGCGCGGTACATATTTACGAATATCGTGTCGCCGCCTGACTCCGGTATATCCAGCGCGTAGAGGATTTGGCCCATCGGCGGTTCCTCGTGAAACGACACGTCGCTGTGCCAGATGCCGCCGAAATTCGCCGCCCGGTCTTCCGCTTCCTTCACGACGGGCAGGATTTCGGGATGGCTAGGGAGTCCCTTGGCATAGCGGTGCGTTTCGATATCACCGAAGCGGCGCGCAAAGGCCAGGTGCTGCTCTGGCGTGAAGGTCTGATCGCGGAAAAAGATCACCAGATGATCATGCAGCGCCTGCCGAACAGCCGCGAAGGCCGCGTCATCCAAGGTCTCGGAAAGATCGACGCCATACAGTTCCGCACCGAGTGCGCCCGCAATGGGTCTTATGTCCAGATCCGTCATGGCGCTCCTGTCGTTCTACGCGATGCCGCTCAATTCCTTGGTATATTCGGACAGCTGGCCAATTTCATAATCCTCCCGCTCCTGCGTACGCGGGTTCCACATACTGCGCCCCGTGCGCGCAACGAGATTGCCGCCATAGACGTGAATGGCGTTGGATTTGCGTTCGATTGGATTGTCGATAGCGTGAATCGTCTTCGGCGCCAGAACAGCGACATCGCCCGATTTGAGCAACCGCTCACCGGTCTGTTTCAGCGTACCATCGGTTTCTTCGAAGAACGCGTTGTGCTCTTCGCCATCATAGACGCCGATCACGGCCCACATATTGTGGTTGTGAACGGGCGACTGCAGACCCGGCACCGTGGCGATCTGCACAACGGTCAATTCGTCATCGTGAAAGATGATCCGATCCCGCAACGACTTGCCTGTGATCCGTTCACCGAACGCTGAATGCAGCGCCTCAGGGTCGGCGATAACGTCGCGGACCAAGCCTTCAACCGCCGCCACAGGGTCGTCGGACGCTAACGCGGATTTGCAATCGTCAACAAAGGCATCGAGATCAACCATGACGGTCTCCTGAATCATTTAGAGTTTCGCTTATTCGGTACTCGTTTGGTCGCCTCCTAATGCGGCGTTGAGATCGTTCATGCGCAACTCGCCCTCGCGTGTTTAGCCACCGATGTCGAGAAAGCGATGCATGTTCGCGCGTGCATCGCCCGTGCGCAATAGGCGCTCGAAAAAATAGGCCTCTTCAAACAACGCGGTCAAACTGCACCGTGAACCGATTGCGCCATGGAATACAATGCCTATAGTTTCGAAACTTATATCTTCCGGGGATCCAAATGCTCTTAAAGATGATTGTAAAATCGCTTATTACGGACCCTGGCCAGGTAATCCGCCGCGCTTATAAGCGAACATGCCCGATTTGCTCGCATTCAGGCCGGTTTTTCACGACGCCACATCACTTCTTCACCGAAGCCGTATGCCCCTCATGCGGCAGCTACGAGCGTCATCGGTTGTTCGAAGTGTTCTGGCAGGAAACAGATCCCTTCATGGGAAAAGACATCCTGCACTTCGCCCCCGAGAACATCTTGCGGAGTCGGCTCAAAGCGACTGCCAAATCCTATGTTACCGCGGATTTGTTCATGAGCGAGGTCGATCACAAGATCGATGTACAAGACATTCCCTTCGACGACGGTGCGTTCGATATCGTGATCGCCAACCACGTTCTTGAGCACATTCCCGATGACGCGCGAGCCATGCGGGAAATCCACCGCGTCCTGTGCCCCGGCGGGAAGGCCATAATCACCGTTCCGCTGATCGATGGGTACGCCATGACTTTCGAGGACACGAATGTCACCGACGGGTACCTGCGGCAGGTCTTCTTCGCCCAAAACGATCATCTGCGCTACTACGGGAGCGATCTACCCGACAAGCTCGCCGCTGCCGGCTTCACCGTCGATGTCTTCCAGATCGACCCTCGCCGTGAAATCGATTTGGGCTGTCGGAGAGGCGATAAAATTTTTGTCTGCGCCAAATGAAACAAGCGGCGCGCCCGGGCCTTTCGCCTAAACTGGCCGGTACCCACCGTTAGTTTTCACTTTTCGCCTCATCGCCAAGTTCGGCGTTGAGATCGTCCATCCGCAACTCGCCCTCACGCGTCTGGCCGCCAATGTCGAGGAAGCGCTGCATGTTCGCGCGTGCGTCGTCCGTGCGCAATAGTTGCTCGAATAGATAAGCCTCTTCGAACAGCCCATCGAGCCACGGTTTGTCCGATTGATTGACACTTTGCTTGGCATGACGCACCGCGGACGGCGGAAATGAAGCAATGCGCTTTGCCAAACGGTCGACATATGGGCCAATCTCGTCAGCCTCGAAGATGCGATTGAGGTAACCCCAGCGCTCCGCTGTCTCGGCATCCATATCGTCGCCACTCAGGATCAGCTCCATCGCCCGGCCGCGGCCGATCAGGCGCGGCAGGCGCTGCGTGCCGGTGCCGCCGGGGATGATGCCGAGCGGGACTTCCATCTGATTGACCTTGGTCTTGCCGCGCACGCCGTAGCGCATGTCGAACGACGCCGACAGCTCGCTGCCACCACCGCCGACGCGCCCTTCGATCTGGGCGATAACGATCTTATTCATGGTGCGGAACCGCTCGCAGAGCGCGTGGAACGGTTTCAACTGCGCGTCGCGCTGCGGCTCGAACCCGATGGGGCGGTCTAGAATGGCGGCAACGTCGAAATGCGCCAGGAAGAAATCCGAATCGGCGCTCCTCATAACGACGACGGTCAGTTCCGGATCGGCTTTGAGTTCACTCGACAGTTTATCCAGCTCCGAAAACAACGCCATCGTGATGACGTTAACCGGCGGATTGTCGATCGTGACAGTCGCGACACGCCCCTGCCGCTCGACATTCAATAGATCGAAATCGTAGGCCATATCGCGAATCCCCCTTTGTTAGGCGCGCCACCCCCAGAAGTCGTTGCCTTCTTTCAGATAGTTCCGCGCCAGCACCATCTTGTGCACCTCGGACGCGCCGTCGACGAGGCGCGCCTGCCTTGCGTAACGGTAAATCCATTCCAGGACCGTGTCCTTGGAATAGCCGCGCGCGCCGTTGAGCTGAATCGCGGTATCAACGGCCTGATGCAATGTGTCGGCGACCTGGATCTTGGCCATGGAGACCTCCTTTCGGGCGAAATCGCCTTGATCGAGCTTCCAGGCGGCGCGCATGGTTAACAGGCGGCCGACTTCGATCGCCATTGCAATTTCGCCCAGCATCCATTGCACGCCTTCATGGTTGGCCAGGATCTCGCCGAAGCTGATCCGGCGCTCGACATATTCGCGGGCGATCTCCATCGACCGGCGCGACATGCCGAGCCAGCGCATACAGTGGGTCAAACGCGCGGTGCCGAGGCGGATCTGCGTCAGCTTGAGCCCCTCACCCACTTCCATAAGCCGGTCCTCGTCGGGAATTTCGAGTCCGTCGAATTCCAATTCACAGTGTCCGCCATGTTCTTCCGGCCCCATGATCGGTATCCGGCGCACGATCCGCCAGCCTGGCGTGTCCGCATGGAACATGAATGCGGTCAGGCCGCGCCTTGCATCATCCGATGTCTTCGCCATCAGAATGAAGTGTTTGGCGGCCTCCGCACCGGTGATGAACCATTTGCGGCCGTTGATGACCCACTTGTCGCCCTTCTTGGTAGCCCTGGTCTGCATCACGCTAGGGTCGGAGCCGGCGCCGGGCGACGGTTCGGTCATCACGAACGAAGAACGGATGCTGCCATCGGCGATAGGGCGCAGCCATTTTTCCTTCTGGTCCGGCCGCGCAACCTGGCTCAGCACGCGCATGTTGCCATCATCGGGCGCGGAAGCGTTGAAACAAACCGGTCCGAAAATCGAACGGTTCATTTCCTCATAACACGGCGTAATCTCCACGACGTTGAAACCCAATCCGCCATCCTCGACCGGCAGGGACAAGGACCAGAGTCCCTCCGCCTTGGCCATCGCCTTGAGGCGTTCCAGCGGTTCCAGCGCGATATTCTCATGCTCGTCATAGTTCGCCGTATCGGATTCCAGCGGAATGATATGGCTGTCGACGAAATCGCGAATACGCAAACGGGTCTCTTCCACCTGGGGCGAAAGCGTGAAATCAATCATAAGGATCTCCGAGTTTTATAGTGCTTTGCTTTAAACGAGTGGCAGCGTGTGGCCACCATCGATCGTGATGACGCTGCCGGTCATATATGCGGACGCATCCCCGGCGAGAAGCAGCAGCGGGCCATCCAGGTCTGACACCTGCCCAAGCCGTTGCTGCGGGATACGCCGAATCATTTCCTTGCCGCGCTCTGTCGCGAAGAAATCGCGGTTGAAGTCCGTCTCGATATAGCCCGGGGCCAGCGCGTTGACGCGGATATTATCGCGCGTCAGTTCGACCGCCAGCGCCTTGGTCATCTGCACCACGGCGGCTTTACTGATGGCATAGGTCGCAAGCTGCCGCGTAACGCCGAAACTAAGGATCGAGGCGATATTGATAATGCTGCCACCATGCCCGAGCCGCGCCATGTGCCGCGCGGTTTCCTGCGCCATGCGCCACGCACCGCGTAAATTCGTGCCGACGACGTTGTCCCAGTCGGCCTCGTCGATATCGAGCGCCGTTTTCGCCTGCGTTACGCCCGCATTATTGATCAGGATGTGGATTGGCCCCAGTTCCGTCTCCGCAACCTCGACCGCCGCCTTGACGCTAGCTGGATCGGTCACGTCGAGCGAGACCGGCAACGCATGACCGTCGAACGCGGCGATCTCGTCAACTAGTTCGCTCAGCCTATCGGCACGGCGCGCCGCCACGGCGACCTTGGCGCCGGCTCTCGCCAGGGTCAAAGCGAAATGGCGTCCGAGCCCGCTGGAGGCGCCGGTGACGATAGCGTGTTTGCCTTCAAGCGTTGCCGTCATGTTGTCTGTCCAACCTGTTCACGCAAAACGAATTTCTGGATCTTGCCGGTCGACGTTTTCGGCAGATCGCCGAAGCGCACCAGAGTCGGGCATTTAAAGTGCGCCAGGTTTTCGCGGCAATAGGCGATAATGTCGCTCTCGTTGACTGCGCTTGCCCCCGGCTTCAGGGCAATGAACGCGCAAGGCGTTTCGCCCCACCTCTCGTGTGGGGCGGCCACAACGGCCGCCTCCATAATATCGGGATGCTTGTAAAGCGCCTCCTCGACCTCGAGGCTCGAGATGTTCTCGCCGCCGGAAATGATGATGTCCTTCGAGCGGTCCTTAATTTCGATATAGCCATTGGGATGCATCACGCCGAGATCGCCGGTATGTAGCCAATCGCCGCGCAGCGCCGCCTCGGTCGCCTCTTCATTCTTCAGATAACCCTTCATCACGGTATTGCCCTTGAGCATCAGCTCGCCCATGGTTTCGCCATCGGCGGGTACGGCTTGCATCGTCTCCGGGTCGATGATGGCCTGGTCTTCAAGGGTCATATAGTTGACGCCCTGCCGCGCCATCAAAACCGAGCGCTCGTCCAACGGCAGCGTCTCCCATTCCGGCTGCCAGACGCAGACCGTGGATGGCCCCATGCACTCGGTCATGCCGTACAGGTGCGTCACCCGGAATCCCAGTTCCTCCATGCCCGCGATAACCGCGCTGGGCGGAGCCGCACCGCCAGTGGCGATGTCGATTCCGTGATCGAAACGGCGTTTGATGCCGTCAGGCGCGTGGATCAAGGCAGTCAGGACCACCGGCGCACCGCACATGTGGGTCACTTTGTGCTCTTCGATCAGCGGGAAAATCTTCGCCGGATCGACGTCGCGCAAGCAGACATGCGTTCCCCCCACCGCGGTCACGCCCCAGGTGAACGTCCAACCGTTGCAGTGAAACATCGGCAGGGTCCACAGATAGCGCGAACGGGCGTCGACGCCCATCGTCATGGCGTTGCCAATCGCGTTCAGATAGGCACCACGATGATGATACAGCACCCCCTTCGGCGATCCCGTGGTCCCGGACGTGTAGTTGAGCGCGATTGTCCTCCATTCGTCATCTGGACTTTCCCAGGCGAAATCGGGATCGCCCGCGGCGATAAAACTCTCGTAGTCGGTCTCGCCGATCAATTCGCCGCTTGGTGCCAGCACATCATCGATGTCGATCGTCAGCGGCTTTTTCACCAGGCCTGCCAAGGCTTCCGCCATGACCGGCGAGAACTGCCGGTCCGTAATGACCGCCCTGGCTTCGCCATGCTCCAGAATGAAGCCGACAGTCGGCGCATCGAGCCGGATATTGATGGCGTTGAGCACCGCACCCAGCATCGGCACGGCGAAATGGCATTCCAGCATTTCCGGAATATTGGGCGCCATGACAGATACCGTGTCGCCTTCGCCGATCCCGCGCACCGCCAGCGCGGAGGCCAAACGACGGCATCGCGCATAAAACTCGGCATAGGTGTAGCGCCTGTCGCCATGTATGACGGCCACCTTATCTGGATAGACATGCGCGCTCCGCTTCAAAAAACTCAGCGGTGACAGCGCCTTATAATTCGCCTCGCCCTTTTCCAGCCCAATATCGAAGGACGTCGCCGGTTCATTCACTGGCCTATCTCCATTAACCTAAAGCTTCTTTTTGCTCGCACGCTACCGCGGACCTCGGCTATGGTTTGTCGCGTTGCAAGAAAGGTCAAGACGCTATATCCGCCAAAGGATAAGCGGATAGCATGGACGGGGACGCATGGCGAGTTTGACAAATGTAGTGGTGGCCGGTGGCGATGCCGCCGCGGCTGTCGCCCGCGTTGAAATGTTGAGTCCGGCCGGCTATGCGGGCCTGGCCGTTTCCAACGGGCTCGACGTGCAAAGCTACGTTACCGAACGGCAGCCCGACCTCGTTCTATTCGAAGGCGCCTTCGACGATGTCGATGCCTTCGAAGTAGCGCGAGGCCTCAAGCGGCACGAAACCACCCAGCATATACCAATTATCATGCTGACGGCCGATGCCTCGCCGCACTTGCTCGACGAAGGTTTTGCAGCGGGTTTCGACGACATGCTGGATGCCGACGCCGCGAATGAGATTATTCTCTCCCGGCTGCAGCCGCTCGTCCGCTTGTCGACGATGCATGCGGAATTTCACCGCCGGATCGCCAGTGCCGGTAAATTCGGCCTATCAATCGATACCGAAGGCGTGCATGACGTCGATACGAAGAATTGCCGTGTCCTGTTCGTTGGATCAGACAGTGGCCGCGCAATGGCCCTGGCCGACGCGTTGTCGACTACCGAATTCAGCCCGGTTCGCGAGACTGACCATTTCAAGGCTGGCGCGCGCGTCGCCGAAGAGACCTTCGATGCCGCGGTCATCGCCGTGGACGAAGGCGACGATACGGACAAGGCGCTGAATCTGTGCGCCCATATTCGCAACAACCCGCGCCTGTTTAACCTGCCCGTTTTGCTCGCGACCGGCAACAATCAAGCGGAACTTGCGGAGGCTGCTTATGGGCAAGGGGCGAGCATTGCCGTTCCCTCGGCGCCCGACGTGAAAATGCTGGCGGCCGGGTTACGCTTTCTGGTGCGCCGCCAACGCTTGCGTTGGAACCTGCATGGCCCGATTACCGCTACATTACAGCCAAAGACTGCGGATGGGCTGGATGGCTTGTATTCCAAAGAATTTCTCCGCGCGCATCTTGCTCATCTCCTGGACCTCGGTGTCCGCCGCCAGCGCAACCTTTCCCTTGCCTTGTTTTCGATTCAGAACATCGCCGGCCTCAGCGGCAATCCTAAGGATGCCAAGTTCCTTATGCAGCAGGCCGCCGATTGGATTTCGGGACTGGTGCGGGTGGAAGATATGGCGGCTCGGTTGGGCGAGATGGAAATTTGTGTGGCCTTGCCTGGCGCTGCAGAGCGCGAAGCGCAGCAGGCAACAGACCGTATCGTCGGCGTTCTACAGAACAATCAGTTCAAGCTCTCGGACGGCACGCCGACGGGCTCTCAGATATGGGTGCAAAGCGGCGCGGTCGCCGCGGCTCAGGGAGAAACGGCGGAGGCGCTCATCGCACGGGCTCGTGACAACCTCGCATGATGTCTCGGTCTTAATAACATGGAAATCGATATCTATTCCGATCCGGTATGTCCTTGGTGCTATATCGGGAAACGCCGCCTGGAGCGTGCGCTTGAGTTACGGCGCGAGCATAAGCCGGTCATACGCTGGCGCGCGTTTCAGTTAAATCCCGACATGCCCGAAGAAGGTATTGAGCGAAAGAAATATTTGACGCTGAAGTTCGGTGGCGTGGAACGGGCCCGCCAGCTCTACGACAATATTCGCCGCGTTGGCGTTACCGTCGGTATCGACTTCGCCTTCGACCGGATTGCACGGACGCCGAATACACTCCAGGCGCATCGACTTATTCGCTTTGCAAATGGAACACCGCAGTCGGAAGCGATCATCGAGGCGCTGTTTCAACGGTATTTTATCGATGGCGGTGCGATTGACGATACCGACAGCTTGATCGCCTTAGGGATCGCCGCCGGTTTGGATGTGGAAACCGTCACCGCCTATATGAAAAGCGAGGAGAATCTCGAAGCAGTGCGCCACGAAGATAACGCTGCGCGACGGCTCGGCATCCAGGGCGTACCCTGCTTCATCATCAATAATCAGTACGCCTTGTCCGGCGCGCAGGAACCAGAGGCGTTCTATCCGATATTCGAAATGGCCGCGCAAGAACGCGCAGTGTCCATCGGTGCTTGCTAGCGTTCGGCGATTTCGACCAGCTTGCGCATCAAGGTTCTGACGCCGGCGATCCGGTCGCTGGCACGGGCCCAATCATCCATATAAACAACCCGTTGATCGGGGCGCAGCTTGATCCTTGTATTGTTCTGTTGGATATAGCCGATGAGTCCCGTCGGGTTGGCAAATTCGTTATTTCTGAACGCCAGCACGGCGCCCTTCGGGCCGGCATCGAATTTTTCTACCCCAGCGCGGCGGCATAATTGCTTGATCGCCATCACTTCCAGCAGGTTCTCGACTTCGTCCGGCAAGGTGCCGAAACGATCGACCAGTTCAGCGGCAAACGCATCGATCTCGCCGGCATCGCCAAGGTGCGACAAGCGACGGTACAACCCCAACCGCACCATCAGATCTTCGACATACCGTTCGGGAATAAGCACCGATGCGCCGACGGTTATCTGCGGCGTCCAGGTCTCTTCCGTCGTCCCGCCATCGTCGCGCGCCGCCACGATGGCTTCTTCAAGCATCCGCTGATACAGCTCGACCCCGACCTCCCGGACATGGCCTGACTGCTCGTCGCCCAGCAAGTTCCCAGCCCCTCGGATGTCGAGATCGTGGCTGGCCAGTGTGAAGCCCGCACCCAGCGTATCGAGCGTCTGCATCACCTCAAGGCGCCGCGCCGCGGTCGGCGTCAGGCGTTTGCCCGGCGGCACGGTGAAATAACAATAAGCGCGAATTTTCGAACGGCCGACCCGCCCGCGCAACTGATAGAGCTGCGCCAGGCCGAACATGTCGGCGCGGTGGATGACCATCGTGTTGACCTTTGGCAGATCGAGGCCGGATTCGATGATATGCGTGCACAGCAAGACATCGAAACCGCCATCGCTGAACCGGGCCATGACCTCTTCCAGATCGGCAGACGCCATCTGGCCATGCGCGATCGCGATCCGCAGCTCCGGCGCCATCTCCTTCAACCGGCGTTCGACATGCCGAATGTCGGCAACGCGCGGACAAACGTAGAAGGTTTGCCCGCCGCGGTGATGTTCGCGCATGATGGCTTCCCGAACGACAACCGGATCGTACGGCAACACGAAGCTGCGTATCGCCAAACGATCGACGGGCGGAGTCGCGATGATGCTCAGCTCCCGAACGCCGGACAAGGCCATTTGCAGGGTTCGGGGAATCGGTGTCGCCGTCAGCGTCAGTACATGAACGTTGGCGCTCAACCGCTTCAGCTTCTCTTTCTGGGCGACGCCAAAATGCTGTTCCTCGTCGATAACCATCAATCCGAGGCGCTCGAAGCGCACGGAATCGCTCAGGAGCGAGTGAGTACCGATAACGATATCGAGCGTTCCGTCCGCAAGTTCCGAGCGCACCCTGTCCGCGTCCTTCCCGGCCACGAAACGGGACAATTGCCCGACGCGCACCGGGAGCCCCTTGAACCGTTCCACGAAGTTGCGGTGATGCTGTAACGCCAGCAACGTCGTCGGCACGACGACGGCGACCTGAAAGCCCTCCATCGTTGCGGCAAACGCGGCCCGCAGCGCGATTTCCGTCT
Source organism: Alphaproteobacteria bacterium (assembly GCA_012103325.1). Taxonomy (GTDB): domain Bacteria; phylum Pseudomonadota; class Alphaproteobacteria; order UBA8366. Next base: position 253,031 of record WLWY01000003.1, on the reverse strand, counting down.
TGCCGAAGCCGACATCGCCGCACACGAGGCGGTCCATCGGCCGGCCGGACGCAATGTCGGACAAGACATCGGTGATGGCGCCCAGCTGATCGTCCGTTTCGTCATACGGGAAACGGGCGGCGAATTCCTGAAATGCGTTATCGTCGACCGCGATCGTTTCGCCTTTGGACAGGGCGCGCTTGGCCGCGATCGCCAGCAGCTCGTGCGCGATTTCGCGGATGCGTTCCTTGACCCGCGACTTGCGCGCCTGCCATGCCTGCCCACCCAGCCTGTCGAGATGTACAACCGCGTCTTCCGACCCATAGCGTGCCAGGACTTCGATATTTTCCACCGGCACGAACAGCTTGTCGTCGCCATGATAGTGGACACGCAGGCAGTCGTGCGGTGCACCGCCCACTTCTACCGTTTCCAGACCATCAAAGCGGCCAACCCCATGGTCGACATGCACCACGTAATCACCTTCCGACAGGCTCGACGCCTCGGTCAGGAACTCCTCACCCCGCCGCCGGCGCCGCGACGGGCGGGACAGCCGTTCGCCGAGGATATCCTGCTCGGTATAGACGACGACGCCATCGACCATGAAGCCGCGATCCAGATCGAGCGTGGCAAGCGAAATCGAGCCCGGCGCCTGCGCCAATACGTCCGCCCAGTTATCAAACGTCTCGCCGATGGGCACGCCGTGTTGCGTCAGAAGCGTCCTGAGCCGGTCCCGGGACCCAGCGCTATGTCCGGTTATCAAAATACGGCGGGACGTTTCGCCACTTAGCCGATCGCGCACAACGTCAAGGAAGTCGCCACCGCCAACTTTACGCGCTTCCGTAAAATCGATACTGCGCTGGCCGCCGGCATCGAAAATCGATAATGCGCCGTCGGCCGATTGTGGCGCATCGAACGCAGTAAACTCGGCAACGGGCCGCTCGCTCAGGAGCCCGCGCCATTCCGCTTGATCGATAAACAGGCTTGCCACAGGGACGGGCTTGTAGATCATCGCCTTATCTTCGGACGACCGGCCGCCGGCGCCGTTTAGCATCGCCCGTCGCGCTTCGTAATAATCGTCAACCATCTCGAACCGCTCTTTGGCAACGATTTCAAAGTCGTGATCCAGCGAAACGGCTGCGTTCGGCAGATATTCGACAAAGGTTTCAAGCTTCTCGTGGAACAGCGGCAGCCAATGTTCCATGCCGATATAGCGTCGCCCAGCGCTGATCGATTCATAAAGCGGATCATCGTTCGAGGTGACGCCGAAGAGGCTCCGGTAGCCGGACCGGAAGCGCTGCACACTCTCATCATCAAGAAGCACTTCGCTCACTGGGCCGAAATGAAAGCCGTCTTGCGCTGCCTCGGTCCGCTGCGTCATGGCGTCGAAGGTGCGGACGCCTTCCAGCTCGTCACCGAAGAAATCGAGGCGAAGCGGCATAGCGGCACCAGGCGGAAAGACGTCCACGATACCGCCGCGCAAGGCGTACTCGCCTGCTTCGCGCACTGTGCCCGCGCGGACATAGCCATTGCGCTCGAAGAACGACGTTAGAACGGACTGCTCGATCTGCTCGCCGGCCTTCCCGCCGAGCGTCGCCCCTTCAAAGACCGCCCGCGCCGGGACGCGCTGCACGGCGGCGCTCACGGTGGTTAGGACGAGCAGCGGTGCGGGAATATTGTTTGTCGCTATCCGTGTCAGTACATCGAGACGCCGGGCGATGACCTCGCCGTTTGGCGATACCCGGTCGTACGGCAGACAGTCCCACGCCGGAAACGTCATCACGGTCAGATTCGGTGCAAAAAATGCCAGCGCGTTTGCCAAGCGCGCCATCGCAGCATCGTCTCGCGCGATATGCAGCACCGGCCGTTCCGGCGCGTCGAACGCAATCCGGGCCAGCTCTATCGCGGAACAGCCGTCCGGCGCGCCTGCCATGGTAACACGGCCCGGCGCGGTCAATCTTTCGGCAAGTGTTTTCAATCTCTGCCGGCGCTGAGCGTAAACGTCTTCAATAATCGCATGACATCGTGGTCAAGGTCGTTCGGAATGGGCTGACGGCCGGTAACCCAGCCATATAGATCGGGATCCGTTTCGTGCAAAAGCGCTTCGAAAAGATCGAGCTGCCGCTCCGAGAACAGGTCTAGATTCCGGTCGGCGAAACGCCCAATCAGAAGATCCACTTCCCGCATACCGCGGTGCCAGCTTCTGAACTTAAGCCGTTTGCGGCGCCTGCCGATATCGCTCTGAGCATCAGTCATAGGGAATTCCTCGCAACAGTATGGATATAGACTCCGGCCGAGGGCCGGTAAATCGGAAATAATCGCAATTCCTTTCCGGCGGCGGGCTCCGTAAACTAAAAGCGCGACGCCAATCGGTGCCCGCATTGCCAGAGACGGAAAATTGCGCCCGGAAGTCCTTTTTAAACTGTTCTCGCCGATAACTGGTTTACCTGGGATTGGCCCTCGCAACGCCAAGCTGGTCGAAAAACTCGCAGGCGCCAAGCTCATCGATCTCCTATGGCTGTTGCCGCGCGAGCTGATCGACCGGCGATACTCCCCCTCTATCACGGAGGCAGAGACCGGCAAAGTGGCAACCCTGACGGTCAGCGTCGACGGTCATGTCGCACCGCCCAATAAGCGCCAGCCTTATCGGGTCCGCTGTTTCGATGGCACGGGGTTCATTACGCTCGTGTTCTTTCATGCGCGGCCGGACTATCTGCAGAAGATGCTCCCCGTCGGCGAAACGCGCGTCATCAGCGGTGTCGTCGAGAGGTACCGCGATGAAATTCAGATGACGCATCCGGATCATATCGTTCCCCCGGCGGAGGCGGCGTCGATCCGCCGCGTGGAACCTGTCTATCCCATGACGGCATCGTTGAGCCCCAAAACGCTGTCCCGTGCGATCGCGGCAGCAATGGAAGACCTTCCTGTCCTGCCGGAGTGGCTCGACCCGGCCTATCTGGAACAGCAGCGATGGCCCGACTGGCGCACGGCACTCCTCAGCGCTCACGCGCCAGAAGACGCGGCCGCCCTGTCGCTCCTCACGCCGGCACGCGCGCGTCTCGCCTATGACGAGTTGCTTGCCAATCAGCTCACATTGGCGGTGATGCGCGCCCGGCAAAAGCGCGGAAACGGGCGCAAGCTAAAGGGCGACGGCGCGTTGCGGCGTAGCGTTCTGAAATCCCTGCCGTTCGCTCTCACCGATACGCAAAAACTGGCGCTGAAGGAAATCCGCGATGATATGGCGGCCGATGGCGCAATGCTGCGCCTGCTGCAAGGGGACGTTGGCAGCGGCAAGACCGTGGTCGCGCTGTTCACCCTGCTGAACGCCATCGAATGCGGCGGGCAGGCCGCGATCATGGCGCCAACGGAAATCCTCGCGCGGCAGCACTCCGCGACGATCACCGCCCTTCTGGAGGGCTCCGGCGTCCGGACGGCGATACTGACCGGGCGAGACAAGGGAAAGGGGCGGCAGGAATTGTTGGCACGGCTCGCCAATGGCGAAATCGACATCCTCGTCGGTACCCATGCGATCTTTCAGGCCGGTGTTGAATTTCAGGATCTAATGGTCGCGGTGATCGACGAGCAGCACCGGTTCGGGGTCCATCAGCGTCTCTCGCTGACGGAAAAAGGGCGTGGTGTCGATGTCCTCGTCATGACGGCGACGCCGATCCCCCGAACCCTGACACTGACGGTTTACGGCGACCTGGACGTCTCACGCCTGACGGAGAAACCCGCGGGGCGCCTCCCCGTCGATACGAGAACGATCTCACTGGAGCGGTTGCCGGACGTGATCGACGGTGTTGCGCGGGCATTGGGTCAGGGTGCCAAGGCCTATTGGGTCTGCCCTCTCGTGGAGGAAAGCGAAGTCTCCGATATGGCGGCTGCCGAGGCGCGGCACCGGGAACTTTCGGCGCGCTTCGGAGATGCCGTAGCCTTGGTGCATGGCCGCATGAAAAGTGCCGAAAAGGACGCTGCTATCGAACGCTTCGCAACGGGTTCAGCGCGTATCCTGGTTGCGACTACTGTGATCGAGGTCGGCGTCGATGTGCCGGATGCGACGATCATCGTGATCGAGCACGCGGAGCGCTTCGGCCTTGCACAGTTGCACCAGCTTCGGGGACGGATTGGCCGCGGTGAAAAAGCGTCGCGTTGCCTGCTGCTCTTTGGGCAACCGCTGGGCGACACAGCCCGGTCCCGGCTCAAGATCCTGCGCGAGACCGAAGACGGATTCCGCATCGCCGAAGAAGATTTGCGCCTACGCGGCGCCGGTGAAGTACTCGGCACGCGGCAAAGCGGTCTTCCGGAATTTCGACTCGCAGACCTTGCCGCACATGCCGAATTGCTTGCCGTCGCACGTGACGATGCACGCCTGATACTGGAGCGCGACCCGTCCCTCAAATCGCCGCGCGGTGGCGCTCTGCGGACCCTTCTCTATCTCTTCGAACGGGATGCGGCGATTCTCAATCTTCGCTCCGGGTGAAGGGGGCCTTCAATCCCTCCTTCTCCCGCATAAGGTCGATGCTTTCATAGGTATCGGCGGAGACTACAGGTTTCGATTTCTCCTCCTCGGTCCGGCGGTCCGGCGGCGTTACAATCCCACCGGAAATGACCATTTTGACAGCCTCTTCGACACTCATGCTCAAGAGCACGACGTCTTTGCTGGGCACGAAGAGCAGGAACCCCGATGTCGGGTTCGGCGTCGTCGGCAGGAATACGTTGACCACTTCCTGCATTGTGAGGTTTTGCACCTCGCCTTCCGTCGTCCCTGTAATAAATCCGACCGCCCAGATCCCCCGGCGCGGATATTCGATAAGAACGGCCTGGCGAAACGCCTTGGATTGCTGCTTAAGAATCGTTTCGAGTACCTGTTTGATCGCGCTGTAAACGCTCCGAATGACCGGCATTTGGGCCAGGATCCGCTCACCGATGGTTAGAACCAGACGACCAAGGAAGCCGGCGGTTAGCGCCCCGATCAGCGTTATGACAATGAGTAGAACGACCAGACCGAGGCCCGGCAGGCCGATTTCCAGCCCAACCGTTTCCTTCAGGTAGTGATCGGGATTCCAGCCATCGGGAATCATCGGGACGATGTAATCGTCGACGACGCCGATGAACCACCATGCGACAAGGAACGTCGCCGCCAGCGGTGTCGTCACCAGAACGCCTGCGAAAAAATAGGCGCGCAAGCGCGGAATAACGCGGAAACGCCGCCGCATCAACCGCCGTTTCGCAGCGCTGCGCCTTCCGTTGTTTGTATTGTCTTCAGTCATGTTGATGACGCCCCCAAATCTACAGCGTCGCGTTGCGGCATTCGGGCTAGATATGATGTTCGGGTTAATAATTCGCAAGCTTCATCAAGACGTCACAGTGAAATCGCTGTGAGGTCAGTACGATGTCGAGCGGTAACGTGATAGAAAGTGCGGAATGGACCCACATCGCGTCCCCTCGCCTCGGCTATGCGCGCTCGCTACCGCCGTGCCGCCCCATGTTCTGCGTCAGGATGAGGTTGAGGCTGCCAGCCGGACAATTTTCGCCGGCCGTGGCAATGCGTTCGAGCGAATGTCGCCGATCTACCGGAATGCCGGCATTGAAACGCGGTACTCCTGCGTCGGACTGGAGTGGTACCTGGAGGATCACGGGTGGCGCGAGCGCAACGACCTTTATATTCGCAATGCTGTTTCTCTCATCCGCGCGGCGGCGCAGGATTGCCTGGAGAAGGCAGGCCTTCATCCGTCTGACGTCGACGGCATCGCGGTCGTCTCCACGACCGGCATCGCAACGCCAAGTCTGGATGCGCTGTTGCTCGAAGAAATGCCGTTTCGACGTAACGTTCAGCGCCTTCCCATATTCGGACTGGGCTGCGCCGGCGGCGTGCTCGGCCTGAACCGCGTAGCGAGCCTTGTGCAGGCGAAACCCGACGCACGCTGGCTGCTTCTCGTCGTGGAGCTTTGCGGCCTCACCTTCCGGAGCGGCGACCTCTCGAAAAGCAATATCGTCGCCACGGCCCTGTTTGGCGACGGCGCAGCGGCGTTACTGATCGAGAATTCGACCGACCGCGGACCGGCCATAGGCGCCAGCGGCGAGCATACCTGGCCGGACTCGCTGGATGTCATGGGATGGCAACTCCAGGAAGACGGGCTCGGTGTCCTGTTCAGCCGCGATATTCCGGATCTCGTTATGACGCAGTTTCCGGACGCGTTGCATGGTTTCCTGGCGGCGAACGGGCTCTCGCTCGCGGCAATCGATCACATCGTACCGCACCCGGGCGGGGCCAAAGTGCTTTCCGCCATGACCGAGGCCCTGGGCCTGCCGCCGGATGCACTGCGCCACGCGCGCGAGGTCTTGCGGGATTTCGGCAACATGTCCGCGGCCACCGTCTTTTTCGTGCTCGAGCTTTTCCTGGCCGACGATGCGACCGGGCTCCTCTTGCTATCGGCCTTAGGGCCGGGCTTTACAGCCGGGTTCGCAACCTTGGAGCGTCACCCATGAACCCGGACGGCTGGGGAATCGCCCAATGGCTAATCATTGCCGTTGCGGTGCAGCGTCTCGGCGAACTGGTTCTCGCCCGCCGCAACACGGCCCGTCTGCTGGCCGAAGGCGGCACGGAAGTCGGCCGTGGCCATTATGGCTTGATCGTCACCCTTCACACTGCTTGGCTGGTGGCCCTGTTCCTAGTCATCCCACCAGGGACAGTAGGAAATCTTTGGCTGATCGCCGCATTTCTGCTGCTGCAAATCGCGCGGGTTTGGGTCATTGTCAGCCTTGGCCGATATTGGACGACACGGATCATAACCGTGCCCGACGCGCCGCTTGTTAAGCGCGGGCCTTACCGTTGGGTGCAACATCCGAACTACTTGATCGTTGCCGCGGAGATCGCGCTGTTGCCGCTCGCGTTCGGCGACTGGGTATTGGCGCTGATTTTTTCCGCCGCCAATGCCATCTTGATGAGTATTCGCATACCCGCCGAAAATCGCGCGCTTGCCGCACGGCATTCGTGATTTGATTTGGGTTATTCGCGCTACCGGATCCCACAACCCAAAAATACAACGGGCTCGCCTTGCGTATCGTCCCGGGATAGAGTGATATGCGCCCTTAACCCGGAGCAAATGATGTCTGCCGATCAGGCTTACTCACTGGCCGATATAGAGCTACTCGCCGAATTGCCGAAGGAATCGCTGCAGGCGTTGGAGAAGCGCTGCTCTTGGCGCAATTTCTCCGCGCAAGAGCAGATTATCGACAGGCAGAGCACCTCGCGCGATATCTATTTTATCGTCACGGGCCGTGTTCGCGTTGTAAATTTTTCGTTGTCCGGCCGTGAAGTCGCGTTCGATGAGATCCCCGCCGGCGCCTATTTCGGAGAAACTGCGGCGATCGATGGCGACCCCCGTTCAGCGACCGTTGTATCGCTCGGAGACACGACCGTCGCAATCATGTCACCGGAAACATTTCACTCCTTGCTGATCGAGCACCCAAAGGTCGCGTTTTCGCTGATGGTGCGCATGGCGACGATTATCCGCACCTCAAACGAGCGAATCATGGATCTCAGCACACTCGGGGCCAACAACCGGGTTTACGCGGAAATTCTTCGTTTGGCGAAAGACGATGTCAGCGACAGCAATACGGCGAAGATACGACCGATCCCGATCCATGGCGATATTGCCAGCCGCGTCAGCACCACCCGGGAAACGGTTGCTCGGGTCCTGAATGATCTGGCGCGCAAGGGACTCGTGAAACGGGAAAAGGACGCGCTCCATATACTCGACATGACACATCTCAGCGAGATGGTCGAACAGTTCCAGATGGAATAAGCTTCGGGATCGACCCCTGCCGCTCCGGCAATTAGAATCAATTACTTGGGCGTTACGCCAAAAAATGCGCCTGCAAGGAGAGCCGTCGACAATGCGGCAAACGTGCATTCAGTCCCTCTGTCTAATGTTATTGATCTTCGTTACAGGTTCAGATCTTGCGATTGCTCAATCTCCTGACGATGAAGCCGTCTTGTCAGCAAGCGCCTTCCGATCGATTCCCGACGGTTCTCGAATCGCGATCCAAATAGCCGACGATACCGACATAAATCTGCGCTTGCGCGATGTGGCGGCGCGCGCCCTAATTCGCGCCGGATATACCGTTATCGAAGACAGCCCGGCGTTCACCTTACGCCTCGAGACGCAGCACCGGGCCGCCGGGGTCAGGACAGACAGAAGCATCGGAAGCCTCAGGGCAGGCAGCGGCGTGGGTAGCCCGGCTGGCAATGTCGGTGGGCCCCAGGGTACCGGGGTCGATCTCAACCTCAAACTGTGGTCATCGAGCCGGAACAGCCTGCTTAGTCCGAAATCCGGCGGCTCCGCGCCCAAACAGGGTTTCGGCGTTCAACTCGATGTCTATGACGAAAAGGCGAACAAACCGGCATGGCGCGGCTTTGCCCGTGTCGATGACAACCGCGGCGACAGCTATCGTACCGGAAGCATCATGGTCAAGCGGCTGGTCGAGGCATTAGGCATCTCGGTTGAGACGGAATCGCTCTCTCTGCAATAAGTCGGCAAAGGATCATTGACCTCGGGCCGCAGGATACCTATTTTCTCGCCGCCTAACCGGCACATACGGTCGGGCGCGTAGCTCAGTTGGTAGAGCATCTGACTTTTAATCAGACGGTCACAGGTTCGAATCCTGTCGCGCTCACCATTTCTAGATGGTGCAATAACACCGACCGCGCATGATCTTCGCGGCCCTTGTCATCAAATCATAATTGCGTGGTCATCCGGCCTTAACACGCCTGCACTTTAAGGACTGTCAGTATCAACAGTTCCTGGAAAGAGTTGCAATCATGACTGATGGATTATTCTCAATCGAGAATTTTAAGGTCTGGGTAGAGTTTGACGGATATGGCGAACCCAAGCGGGCTGCCTGGGGCATTCGTCCCCCGAACAAAGCGTCATCCAAATCGAAACACCCGATATGTATACGGCGCGTCACGCAACCGCCGCTCTGAAATCCACGATCCGAATTCGCTACAGCAGATCCGGTGTCCTCGGGGCGGCACTGAGTGGCGAATACTGACACTCACACTGCAGCCGGCCGCTACTCCGCCTGTTCTGCTTGCGCTAGGGACTTTGCAAGATCGAACAGGCGCCGTCGGATCCGCGGGTCATCGATACGGAAATAGGCTCGAACAAGCTCCCGGGCATCCTCGGAATTAAAAGCGCTGAGATCCGGTGCTTCCGATACGTCATCCGGATTCTTGGAGCCAGCGAGCGCCTCTGGCATATCGTCGAAAAAGAAAGAGATCGGAACATCCAGTACTTCGCTCAAGCGAAAAAGCACGCTCGCACTAATGCGGTTTGCAGTGAGCGTCCGGTAAAGCAGCCCTGCCTATGATGACGTTGGACTGTTACGCTCAGGTTTGAGCGTAACGCCAGGGGAGCAGTTCGTCGATCCGATTGATTTTATGGTCGGCGATACAGGCTAGCGTGTCGGTTAGCCAGGCCTGCGGATCGACGCCATTGAGTTTTGCTGTCTCGATCAGCGTATAGGCGATGGCGGCTGATTTGCCGCCGGCCTCGGACCCCATGAAGAGATAATTCTTCCGCCCCAGGGCGATGGGCCGCATGGATCGCTCTGCGGTATTGTTGTCGAGTTCAAGAAAGCCGTGATCTAGATATGGTCGCAGCTTCTTCATGCGGGTCAGGGCGTAGCGAATAGCACCGGCTAAGGGTGATTTGCCGGATATCCGGGTCAATTGGGCATGCAGCCATGATTCCAGGTCGTCGAAGATTGGTTTTGATTGGCGCTGCCTGATCTTCACCCGTTGATCCGGCGATTGGCCCCGAACCTCCTTCTCGACGCCATAGAGTGTGGCGATACGTTTTATGGCTTCCTCGGCAATCGCCGATCCCTGAGCTTTGTGGATATCGACGAACTTGCGTCGGATATGGGCCATGCAGGCCACTTCCGTCACCTTGCCCGTGCGGTACAGGTCATTGAACCCCGCATAGCCATCGGCATGCATGAAGCCCGTGAAGTCCGCTAGATGTTCGCGCGGGCGAACGCCCTTCCTGTCGGACGAGAACTGATACCATGCGGCAGGATGCGCCTCTCCGGCCCAGGGTCGTTCATCGCGGACATAGGCCCAAAGCCGCGCGGTCCTGGTTTTACCGGAGCCTGGGGTCAGCATTTTTACCGGCGTATCATCGGCGAAGAGGGCCTGTCCCTTTAAAACATGGCGCGCGACGGCGTCCGCCAAAGGTTCCAACAGAGCCGTGGATTTGCCAACCCAATCGGCCAGGGTGGAGCGGTCCAGATCGATCCCCTCGCGCTGGAATATCTGACTTTGCCGGTACAAAGGCGAATGATCGGCGTACTTGTTGACCAGCACATGGGCCAGTAGGCCAGGACCGGGCCGCCCGTGCTCAATCGGCCGCGACGGCAGGGCTGCCTGATGGAACGTCTCACAGCAGGTGCAGGCCATGCGCGGGCGAACAATCCGGTTCACGACAAAACGTCCGGGGACATATTCCAGTTCCTCGGTGACATCGTCGCCAAGCGTTTTGAGCGCACCGCCGCATTCCCCACAGGCATCGCCCGGCGACAGTGTTGTCTCGTTGCGTGGGAGATGACCGGGCAGCGGTTTACGTTTGGGCTTGTCTTTTGGCGCTGCAGATTGATCTGCATTTGCATCGTCTGACGCGGGCTCCTGCGCGGACGCCGCAATCTCTTCGTCTTCCAGCGTCAACGCCAGTTGATCCAGAGCCTCCGAGCGCGACCCGAAGCGATGCTGGCGCATCCCGGCCAATTGGTGTTGGAGCTTCTCGATCAACACCGCCTGTGACTTCACTTCCGACGCCAGCGATGCCACCAGACCTTTTAATGCGGCAGGTTCATTCGGGAGGTTCTCAGCGTCGTCGAGCATGCCGGCAATCTATCAGCCGCCACCCCGCATGGGAATCCCCGGAAATTGACAACCCTTTGCTGTGAAACGACTTTACCCAGCCGTCAGGGGACGCCACGTTCGTTGTGGTATGCGCCAATCAATCCCTTCCAGCAGCATCGCCAATTGAGCCGGGGTCAGCGCAACCTTGCCCGCTTTCGCAGACGGCCAGACAAACCGTCCCTTCTCCAGACGCTTCGAGAACAGACATGCCCCTTGCCCGTCCCACCAGATCACCTTGATCAGATCGCCACGGCGACCCCGGAAGACGAACAGATGACCGCAATACGGCGCCGCCTTTAGAACCTTCTCTGTTTGCGCTGACAGCCCATTGAACCCCTTACGCATGTCCGTCACGCCGGCCGCAAGCCAAACCTTCGTGTTCGTGGGAACCGGGATCATCCCGACAAGCACCGGAGCAGACGTACGAGCGCTTCGGGATCGTAAGGGCCGCTAATGCTCAAGCGATGACCTCCGGCAAGCGTGACCTCGATCTTGCCTTCGTCACCAACAGGGCGCTCGGCTTCGTGCTCGACGTGACGCGCAATCTCAACCGGCAGGAAACAGGCGGCGTCATCGACCGTGTCACTTCCCGCAAACCGGGGATCTTTCAGCCAGTTGAAAACCTGATTGGCGTTCACATTGTAGCGCCGTGCAACCTGTGAAACCGAAACGCCCGCAAACCGCGTCTGTGCGCAAATCATCCGCTTCTCGTCTGCACTCCAGCGCCGACGCTTGCCCCGCTTCGCCACATCCTGATCCCCGTTAGTGTCCACCTAAACAAGTGGACACTAAACCTCACTTCTTCTGCACGGCAGAGCGGTCAGGCCGGACGCTTACGGCGATCTGCCGCCGCCATGCCGTTAAACGTTTGTTGGACACCGGATTCCAACCGTTAACGTTTGTTAAACGCCCCGACGGCAAACCTTCGGCGGCAGCCACATCGAAATAGCCGACAGTGGAGCCCGGTAAAAACATCTACCGCCGTAGGCGACAAGAGGCTGAGCGGCGACTTAGGGTCGCTTCGAGACAGGCGCAGATGTCGCCCTGGTGTGCCTTGCAAATTTTGTTGCCAACTTTTCACCAAATGACATAGCCGACGCGTCAGACACTGCTTTTAGCTCCACAAGAGCGTGCAAACATTGGGCAGGAAACGACACAGGAACAAATTTTTCTTATCACCGAGCCAAAGCGTTCAGAACAGCTCTGTGAGTAACTATCCCAATTGGCGTTGATTGATCATCCGTGACGATTGCAAGGCCCCCGCTTTCCGCCAATAACGCGAAACCTTCTTCGAGCGTCATATCTTGTTTGATACAAGTAGCCTGGGGGTACGCTTGCCCCTGAGAGACAGAGCCAATTCTGTCAGGTTTAGCGGCAAGTTCCCGATTGATAACAGTCTTCACCTTACCCTTGGACATCACGACGACTGCCAACCGCTCCTGCAGAAGATTATAACATCGCTCCGTTGAGGCTTCTGCTTCGGAAAGACAAACCACCGGCTCAGCAATCGAACCGATCGTCACGACTTTCGCACGATTGACGTCCTGGACAAAACTCCGGACGTAATCGTCCGTCGGACTGAATAATATGTCCGGGCCGGACCCAACCTGACGCAACTCACCGTCCTTAAGGATAGCAATGCGGTCGCCCAGCCGAAGCGCTTCGTCAAGGTCATGAGTGATGAAGACTATTGTTTTGTGCAGACGAGATTGCAGCTCCTTTAATTGGTTCTGCATCTCGTTTCGGATAAGAGGGTCCAGCGCACTGAAGGCTTCGTCCATCAGCAAGATCTCGGCATCGGTCGCCAAGGCTCGTGCTAGGCCAACTCTTTGCTGCATGCCGCCCGAAAGTTGCGCTGGATAATGGTCTTCAAATCCACTGAGACCGGCGAGTTCGATCTGCTTCATGCCGAGCTCGCGTGCCTTGTCTTTGTCCTTCCCTCCTATAATAAGGCCATAGATGACATTTCCCAGGACGGTCTTATGCGGGAGCAGCGCAAACCGCTGAAAAACCATGGACGCTTTGTGACGCCGAAATTCGTGCAGTTCTTCCGCCGCCATCTCCAAGACATCTGTGTCGTCGACCAGGATGCGCCCTGCGGTCGGCTCGATGAGCCGATTGATGTGGCGGATGAGCGTGGACTTACCCGAACCTGATAGACCCATGATTACAAAAGTTTCTCCGGATCGGATCTCGAGACTAACATCGCGGATACCGATGACATGACCAGTCTTATCCAGAATTTCGTTCTTGCTCATCCCGGCACGGACCTGTTCGAGCACCGCTTGAGCCCTGGGACCAAAGATCTTGCACACGTTCTCAACTCTGATCTTGATGCTATCGTCCGACATCGGCTCAGGACTCCACATGGGGATGTTGCTGCATGCGGCGTCCATAAGCCTGCGCGATACGGTCGAAAATAATGGCAAGAAATACAATGCCGAGGCCCGCAAAAAGGCCGCGGCTCACCTCTAGCCGCTGGATGCCCTGCAGAACCTGATACCCCAAGCCGCCCGCCCCTATCATCGAGGCAATTACGACCATCGATAACGCCATCATCGTCGTTTGGTTGATTCCGGCCATGATGGTCGGCATGGCAAGAGGCATTTGTGCGGTGAACAAACGCTGACGCGGCGTCGCACCAAACGATGTTACCGCTTCGATTACATCGGCATCCACCTGCCGGATACCCAGATTGGTGAGCCGGATGACGGGCGGGATCGCGAACACGATCGTCGCCAGTAGAGCGGGGATTTTGCCGGGGCCGAACAGCATTACAAACGGGATCAAATATACGAAAATCGGCATCGTTTGCATGATATCGAGAACGGGAAGCGCAATCGATTGCATCCTATCTGAACGTGACATTGTCACGCCGATCGGTATGCCGAGCAATACCGCCAACAAGGTTGCGACAAGCATGAGAGCGATTGTGGCCATCGCGGCATCCCAAATTCCGGTCAGCCCAACCAGAAACATCATAAAGGCGACGCTCACAGCCGGTTTCCAGTTACGAGTTGCCAAATACGTCAGTGCGCACAGCCCGATCAGGACAATATACCAGGGCAGCCATTGCAGAAACTGCTCCATTCCCGACAAAATGCGCAGCATCGGAAGGAACGCGACTTCTAAAGCCTCGCCGTAGTTGGAGACAACCCAGTTGAACCCATTGTCGACAGCGCTTCGAAGCGCACGCGTATCAGTCAATTCCGGAAAATTTTCCGCCATAGCCGCAACTCCATTACATTGCGCTTGTTCATAGATCGGGCAGAAGCTCAACCGGTCCCGCACGAAGCGTGCACCGTAGCCCGAAAATCGAAAACGGATATGGGCGCAAAAGATCCACGCCTATTCCCACGTTTTAAATGCGCATCTATCAGTAAGGCGCAGTGTTCAAAGCGATGCCTTGACCTTAGCGGCGACATCCTCAGGCACCCAGTCGGTCCAAATCGCCTCGTAGTTTCTCAGAAAGTAGTCCGCAACATCCTCTGGAGATGCCTTGTTGTTGTCGCCCCATGCCAAGACGGCGTTGACCTCAGCGTTAGGAATCTGCAACTTAGATAAAAACGTCGCGACGTTTAGCGCCTTTTCTTTGAGGTTCGTAACAACCGCAACTGCCACCTCGCCGACGGCCCAACCGGTAGCCTCCGGGTTAGTGCAGTTCTTGTCAGTCAGACACGTAAACTTCTTCGGATCATGTTCGGGCATGCCTAGCCTGACTAGATTGTACTTACCGATTACTTCAGTCGGCCCCCAATAATAGGCTAGGATCGGTTTCTTGCGAGTCACCTGACGCGCGATCGACGCCTTCAGATTCGCACCGGAACCTGGTGAAAACAGCTCATAGGTTTTGCCCAAGCCAAGGGCTCTGAATAGATTGTCGGTGATGATTTCGCACGCCCAGCCCGGCGGGCAACCGTACAATCGGCCCTTGCTTGGATTCGACACATCGACGAAAACTTTCCAGTTGGCCTTGAGATCCGACACCGATTTTATTTCCGGATGTGCTGCGGCAACATAGTCCGGAACCCACCAGCCCTCTTCGCCGCCGCCGCCAAAAATATCGTTGGCTTTGTAGACATTTCCCTTTTCCATCATCTGGTCCCAGATGGACTGGGCAGTGGAGACCCAGAGTTCCGGCGCAATGTCAGGTTTACTTTTTATCAACATCGATGTCGCGGTAGGAACTGTGTCTCCTGGCACGATAACCACGTTGCAGCCGTACCCATCGCTAAGAACTTTTCTAGTGACATGGGCTAGTGTACTTGCAGATAACCATGTCATTTCGGCAATTGTAATCTCGTCGCTCGTGCCGCATTCTGTGGCTAATGCAGGCGTCCAGATCGTTGTTACTAGGGTCGCCCCGACGACGGCTCCAAACATTTGTGCTCTTAACCAACTTGTCATCAATTTTCCCTCCCCGCGTTTAAAGTGCCCGTGCTATTAGGGCTCATCTAGTCGATATCAGCTGTTGTCATCACCTTGATCCGTTCCCAGCTCAGGGGCCGCTGCAGAGCATTAGGCACACGATCCTCTTCACTTCTCTGGCCCACAGATTGTTAGCGGAATGTACCCTGGCCTTATGCATCTGCTTGCGCCGCAGCGTGCCATCCGGCGAAATAAAGGGAATAGAATTTGGCGAAGCGGACAACCGCCAACTGCGCCAGCACCCGATGCTCAGCGAGGGCCGGATGTCTGAAAACCATCTCGGGCATGCCTGCTTCCAGAAGCTCCAGCCAATCGCCAGCCTTCCGGATTTGCACCGAATAGACCGCAGCTCGGGATAGGGGGCCAAACCTCGAAAACAAAGCGAGAGGTCGCGCATTGCGCTTTCGCCGAAAGCTAAAATCCAACACCAAATGCGGCGCAGTGGTTCTGACGAGATCTTTTTGTCTTCTTTGCATAGTGGCAATCAAACCGATCATTAAAGAGCGTTTTAAGATATTTTATATTCATATTATATTCTTTGATGATACCAAAAGGATTTTTTAAATTATTCGATGATCGCGGAAATAAACACCTTGATCCTCGTCGATGGCGATTAGCGATGGCACAGATTATTTTGCTCACACCTGTCCAGGAACATGTTTGGTGATTTTGGTGATGATTCTTGCGTTCTGGCAGAGCGCATACACGCATTGTGATAAAATATTAGCTGGTAAACTCGCGTCGAGATTGGACTGTACGCAGATTGGGAGCCAGTGAGATATGGATACAGTTTGAAGCTGTGAGTGATCGTCAGACTAGTTCCAGCTCACTGAATTCCATACTGACACGCCACACAACCGTATAAGTCGATTTGGTATTGCCCTTGCGTCGTCGCCAGACGAACCGAAACATGGTCAACCGCGATTTCGTGTAATAAGGCCGTACGGTTTCTTTCAGCGTGTATCCGGCACGTGTTAGCCTGACGTGCTCCTCCAACAATTCAGGCAAAGTCTCGATCACGCGAAGCGCGGGGATCGGCGCCAAGTGCGTTCCAGGACGCGGCGATCGGTGACGCGTGGTCATGTAACCCTTGTCAGCGGCCCATGCTCGAATTCGAGCGGGATTCTTTCGTTGATAGGAATTCGCCATTAATTACTTTGGCGTTTTCACTGAGTATGTGGCCAACGCAGATCCACGATTTAGCCGAGTGGATATCGACATCTTCGATGTCGCGGGAAAACGGGCCTCTTGTCCTCGCCTCTATCATGGATGCTTCAATCGTCGAGAGTACTAAGCAATCCCGACAACGCTTTCCTAGCGCGCACATAAGCCCAGTATCTTTCTTAGCGTCAGCCTTGAACAGATAAATTGCGCGACTCACTTCGTGCGCTCCGGATTTGATGCGGTAAAGCCAGTGTGGGAACTCTCGACCAGCTTCCTGCTCAATGTTGGAGAATTTGTTTATGCCATCGTGAATGGCATTGTAGGTTCGATGCATCCAAGCTCGCATGGTGCCAAACGCACCGACGTCGGCATTGCAACGAGCTTCTAACAGCGCCCGAGTTGCGCCATAATTCAACTTTGGCGATGCGCTGAGCTCATCCATCTTGCGCTTAAACTGTTCCACAGGGCTGTCAGAGGCAGGCGGAAGAGCAAGCAATTTGCAGGCTTCGGCCAGATCTTCGACCTCTTTTCCATCGACCATGTAAAATTGACGGCCTTTATCACAGCTGTTTTCGCGTCGCCACGAGTAGGAAAACCGAGGCTCTTCGATGCACTCGAAGTCCTGCCGAGCCATTCCATTCTTACCGTCGTAGAACGCGATAGGGCCGCGAAATTTGGCATCTTTCAGCGCTTCAATAGAGAGTTTCAGAGCCATGCTCCGCGTCCCTTCGTTATCGAACGTTTCTCGTCATCCACCTGCATCATTTGCCGTTGCGCGCTTACTTCGCGCGGCTGGCACTAGCTCCCAGGTTGAGGTGGGTTGCTATCAACGGGTACAACAGTTGCACAGATAGTCGATCAGCCTTTGCATGCCGCCGCCTTTCCTTTGATAAGCTGCGCCCGTTTGCCAAGCGCTCAACCACATCGGTTTTCAGTAAGTGCGGTGCAGCGGCGCCGTGCTGTTCGGACAGCAACCCGGCGACGCCTTCCTTCAGTCGATGTTTGATTTTCAACAGGATGTCCATTTGCTTTGCAGACACGAGTGTCTTTCGTCGTACTGGTTGAACCGGTCACAAAGTAGGTAGACCGCAAAGTTGGTCTAAAAACCTGACAATGCGCCAAGATTGACGGTCACATCATTCAGCGAGTTATCAAGGTAATCGGCCTTATCCCAGATAGAGACGCTACTCGCCCGACCGGTCATGATGCGGTTACCTTATCCCTTACGGTAGGTGGAGCTTCGATTTTCATAACAGCGATATCCAATTCACCGATCGCTGCTGACGACACTGTCACCACGCCGACTGTCACATCCTCATGAATAATGCTGTCCAGCACGGCTCGTGCCGCTTCCAATACGCCTTGATCAGCGCAGGTCGGTGCGTTGTGGCCGCCCGGAAGCGACAAGGACCGGGACCGGTACGGCGCGCGCGTCAAGTAACCTTTTTCGACCAAAGCATCGACAAGCCTTTTGGCCGTCGTTTTGTTGCGACCAATCGCTTCGGCAATCTCCTGTAGGGTCGGAGAGTACTCGTTGCACTTAATCGAATTGCGAACCAACACAAAGACCTTTGCCTGTTGTGGCGTCATGATTGAACTCCATTGTCACGTGTCGCTGAAGTGTGAGCGTCCGGTAAAGCAGCCCTGCCTATGATGACGTTGGACTGTTACGCTCAGGTTTGAGCGTAACGCCAGGGGAGCAGTTCGTCGATCCGATTGATTTTATGGTCGGCGATACAGGCTAGCGTGTCGGTTAGCCAGGCCTGCGGATCGACGCCATTGAGTTTTGCTGTCTCGATCAGCGTATAGGCGATGGCGGCTGATTTGCCGCCGGCCTCGGACCCCATGAAGAGATAATTCTTCCGCCCCAGGGCGATGGGCCGCATGGATCGCTCTGCGGTATTGTTGTCGAGTTCAAGAAAGCCGTGATCTAGATATGGTCGCAGCTTCTTCATGCGGGTCAGGGCGTAGCGAATAGCACCGGCTAAGGGTGATTTGCCGGATATCCGGGTCAATTGGGCATGCAGCCATGATTCCAGGTCGTCGAAGATTGGTTTTGATTGGCGCTGCCTGATCTTCACCCGTTGATCCGGCGATTGGCCCCGAACCTCCTTCTCGACGCCATAGAGTGTGGCGATACGTTTTATGGCTTCCTCGGCAATCGCCGATCCCTGAGCTTTGTGGATATCGACGAACTTGCGTCGGATATGGGCCATGCAGGCCACTTCCGTCACCTTGCCCGTGCGGTACAGGTCATTGAACCCCGCATAGCCATCGGCATGCATGAAGCCCGTGAAGTCCGCTAGATGTTCGCGCGGGCGAACGCCCTTCCTGTCGGACGAGAACTGATACCATGCGGCAGGATGCGCCTCTCCGGCCCAGGGTCGTTCATCGCGGACATAGGCCCAAAGCCGCGCGGTCCTGGTTTTACCGGAGCCTGGGGTCAGCATTTTTACCGGCGTATCATCGGCGAAGAGGGCCTGTCCCTTTAAAACATGGCGCGCGACGGCGTCCGCCAAAGGTTCCAACAGAGCCGTGGATTTGCCAACCCAATCGGCCAGGGTGGAGCGGTCCAGATCGATCCCCTCGCGCTGGAATATCTGACTTTGCCGGTACAAAGGCGAATGATCGGCGTACTTGTTGACCAGCACATGGGCCAGTAGGCCAGGACCGGGCCGCCCGTGCTCAATCGGCCGCGACGGCAGGGCTGCCTGATGGAACGTCTCACAGCAGGTGCAGGCCATGCGCGGGCGAACAATCCGGTTCACGACAAAACGTCCGGGGACATATTCCAGTTCCTCGGTGACATCGTCGCCAAGCGTTTTGAGCGCACCGCCGCATTCCCCACAGGCATCGCCCGGCGACAGTGTTGTCTCGTTGCGTGGGAGATGACCGGGCAGCGGTTTACGTTTGGGCTTGTCTTTTGGCGCTGCAGATTGATCTGCATTTGCATCGTCTGACGCGGGCTCCTGCGCGGACGCCGCAATCTCTTCGTCTTCCAGCGTCAACGCCAGTTGATCCAGAGCCTCCGAGCGCGACCCGAAGCGATGCTGGCGCATCCCGGCCAATTGGTGTTGGAGCTTCTCGATCAACACCGCCTGTGACTTCACTTCCGACGCCAGCGATGCCACCAGACCTTTTAATGCGGCAGGTTCATTCGGGAGGTTCTCAGCGTCGTCGAGCATGCCGGCAATCTATCAGCCGCCACCCCGCATGGGAATCCCCGGAAATTGACAACCCTTTGCTGTGAAACGACTTTACCCAGCCGTCAGGGGACGCCACGTTCGTTGTGGTATGCGCCAATCAATCCCTTCCAGCAGCATCGCCAATTGAGCCGGGGTCAGCGCAACCTTGCCCGCTTTCGCAGACGGCCAGACAAACCGTCCCTTCTCCAGACGCTTCGAGAACAGACATGCCCCTTGCCCGTCCCACCAGATCACCTTGATCAGATCGCCACGGCGACCCCGGAAGACGAACAGATGACCGCAATACGGCGCCGCCTTTAGAACCTTCTCTGTTTGCGCTGACAGCCCATTGAACCCCTTACGCATGTCCGTCACGCCGGCCGCAAGCCAAACCTTCGTGTTCGTGGGAACCGGGATCATCCCGACAAGCACCGGAGCAGACGTACGAGCGCTTCGGGATCGTAAGGGCCGCTAATGCTCAAGCGATGACCTCCGGCAAGCGTGACCTCGATCTTGCCTTCGTCACCAACAGGGCGCTCGGCTTCGTGCTCGACGTGACGCGCAATCTCAACCGGCAGGAAACAGGCGGCGTCATCGACCGTGTCACTTCCCGCAAACCGGGGATCTTTCAGCCAGTTGAAAACCTGATTGGCGTTCACATTGTAGCGCCGTGCAACCTGTGAAACCGAAACGCCCGCAAACCGCGTCTGTGCGCAAATCATCCGCTTCTCGTCTGCACTCCAGCGCCGACGCTTGCCCCGCTTCGCCACATCCTGATCCCCGTTAGTGTCCACCTAAACAAGTGGACACTAAACCTCACTTCTTCTGCACGGCAGAGCGGTCAGGCCGGACGCTTACTATTGCTCTTAAGGCACAAGTAACTGAGCATCGCGACTAAGCTTATTAGACCGCCTCTCGAATATGTCGACAAGATACCAATAATGCTAAGGGCCATTGAACCTAATAAAATTAGTTGAACGGATCTTCGCTCAGATTGTATGCGAAGATAATTAATTAATGGCAATACAACCACCATCGCCAGCGCAAGTGCGTTGTTGTCAGTGATCTGAGAATTTGGAGGACCAAAAATATGGCTGTTGCCTCCGCTTGCAATACCGATCAATCCGCCCTGTACGGAGTAGTACCCAATCGAGATGACAGTCATCCAAACTAGAGCTTGAATTCGAACCCGATTGTGCATGATTGCCATAATCATAAAGATAAGAAAAAATGTTTTGATATGACGCTCCCATAGGGGCCAAGAAATTTCGGGCGCCATAGACAGAGCTGTCGAAAGGGTAGTTAGAAGTGTTAAAAAAAATATCAAGATAACCGTAGTGTTCAGTGGAAATCTCTTGCGCTCCTTCCAAAATATCCAGCCAAGCAATGTTACAACTGCAATCATTAAGTTTAGTCGCAATCCGGAACCAAATCCGGAGACCAGCTGATGCGGTGACATAAATGTAATCCAGCACCACAGAAGGATTCCAATAAAAGGAATTGCCCAAGCGATAGGCAGGAGTCCCAAAAACATGATGACAAAGAAAAGGCCTGACATCAGCTATCCTATCTCACAGTAAGGAGATGATTGATCGCCTTAGGTCGAGGCATGTATAAAGGTCTCGGAATATGAAAATGCCGTATTCTTTTTTAATTTGTTCTCATGGCCATAATACTTGCAAATCACGAGATCACTCTTCCGGATTCTCTGGCTCATGATGCTTCATTGCCAGCAACCCAGTAGTCGGTTCATCATCGGATAACTTGTCGTTTTTGACGCACCACACAACGACAATGAAGATACCGAGCAGCGTTGCTATAAAAAATACACCAGACATGATCTAATTCCTCACAACGCTATATTGTCTAACAATAAGGCTAAAATTACTTCCACCATCCGGGCGTCACGGTCTTGCCTGCAGATAACACTAAATAACCCGCCCTTCCAGAGCCTCTTTCACCTTGCCCGCCAGTTGTTTCAAACTAAACGGTTTCGGAAGGAAGTAGACGTTGTTAATCGCCTCAACTTCCTCAAGGACGGATTCTTCCGCGTATCCTGAGATGCAGATCACCGGAACATCCGCACGTTCCGCCCGCGCCGCACGCACCACAGCTGCTCCGTCGACTTTCGGCATCACCATGTCGGTAATCAACAGGTCAAAATCTTCGCTGGTCAAGATCTCCAGGGCGGCTTCTCCATTCCGGGCTTCGATTACCTTATACCCTTTGCTGCGAAGTGCCCGGGCACTGAACAGTCTTACCGGATCTTCATCTTCGACAAGGAATACGGTACCGCCACCCGTCACATCGCGTCGCGCATCTTCATCGTCCTGGTCGGGCAAGCTCACACTATCGATATCGTTTTCGTAGCGTTTCAAATAGATCGTGAATTCGGAGCCCTGTATCTCGCCTCCGCTCTTAACGAGAATGTATCCGTCGGTTTGCTTAACAATCCCATAGACTGTCGAAAGTCCCAAACCGGTTCCAGCACCGACCTCCTTTGTCGTGAAGAACGGATCGAAGATTCGCTCCAAGTTTCCGGCAGATATTCCAGCACCGCTATCACGAACCGAGATAGTAACGTACTCGCCAGGTGCAATCTCTTCACCATGTGCCTGGATTGGCGTATCTACGATAAGTTTGTCCGTGCTTACAGTAAGCACCCCGCCTTTCGCCATCGCGTCTCGTGCATTGACAGCCAGATTAATCACAACCTGATCAAGCTGCCCCTGATCCGCCTTAACAAGACCAAGATCACGGCCATGGATCATTCTCATTTCAACGCGTTCGCCCAGCAAGCGCTGCAACAAGTTCGATAGCTCAGCCAGCACGTCGGTAACGTTCAACAGCCGAGGTTCCAACGTCTGCTGCCGGGAAAAAGCGAGAAGTTGCCGAACGAGCCGGGCTGCCCGGTTCGCGTTCTGTTTGATCTGCATAATGTCCGCAAAGGACTGATCGCCAGCACGGTGTCGCTGCAACAGCAAATCGCAAAACCCGATCATGGCTGTCAAAAGGTTATTGAAATCGTGGGCTATTCCGCCCGCAAGCTGCCCGACGGCCTGCATTTTCTGCGACTGTGCAACCTGATGCTCGAGCGTTCGCTGACGCGTCGTATCGACCAATGAAACCATCACGGACATATCGTCTCCCATCCGCGCATCATAAATCGATACGATTCGGTCGCTGTCATCCTCAAGCGAAACTTCAATCGGCGCTTCAGCTTTCGTGCCGGACGCCGACGCCGTCAGGTGCTCGATAAGAGCCGGGCGATTTTCCTTGGAGATATGATCTTCAAACAGGCTGCCTTCCGGTTTGTCGACATTCAGCATTTCACGCAAAGCCCGGTTGCACGCCAGAATTCTGCGTGTCTGGTCGATATGGGCAGCCGCAACCGGAGCTTGTTCAAAGAGGCGCTCAAATGTCTGCTCAATGGCTGGCGGATGAGGCAATTCGGCATTTTCAGGCGTTGCCGGCCCGCTTTTTTCCTGCCGCCGCGACAATAGCGCCTGCGTTCCCGCACCGCTTGCCAGCACGGTCAGAAAGACGAAAAGAACCAAGCTGTAACCCACGCCTGCCAGGTAAAGAGTAAGCGACAATACAGCGGCGGTAAGAACTGATATGCCAAGGGAGCCGTAGCGTTTCATCGGCGTTTGTCTCACATGCCGTTGCTCGCAGGTCATGCGGCAGGCCTATTGGGGCGGAACTGGCCGCGCATTCGCCAGACGTAGCTAATGATTTCAGCAACAGCCTTGTAATGTTCGGTCGGAACTTCCTGATCAAGTTCGACGGTCTTGAATAACGCCTGCGCTAATGGCTTATTTTCGACGATCGGAATGTCGTTGTCTTCCGCGACTTCTCTGATCTTCTGGGCGATTAGATCTTGCCCTTTTGCAACCAGTACCGGAGCCTCCATTTCATCCTGTTTGTATTTCAAAGCCACGGCAAAATGCGTCGGGTTGGTCACCACCACATCGGCTTCCGGCACGGCTTGCATCATACGCTGTCGCGCACGATCCATACGAATCTGCCGCAACCTGCCTTTCACATGAGGATCGCCCTCAGCCTGCTTAAACTCGTCTTTCACCTCCTGCTTTGTCATCCGCAACTGCTTACGGTGGTTCGCTCGCTGAAAGACGACATCAACAAATGCGACAAAGAAGAGCACACCCAGAACGTAAATCAGCAGCTTCAGCACAAGAACATGCAGCAGACCGAGCAAATCAAGCAAATCAACCGTCGGCAACGTATCGATACGTTCGAACTCGGGCATCAAGAGCAATACCGCGATCGTACCGACGATCATTATTTTCAGAATGCCTTTGAAAAACTCAATCCACTGGCGCCAACTCGCAAATCGTTTCGCACCTGTAATGGGAGAAAGTTTCTCGAACTTCGGTTCAATAGCCTTCGGTGAGAAGACCAGCCCGTTTTGCACAAGGCCAGTTGCGAGCGCAAAGACGACCAGAAAAATTGCAGGCACGATTAATGCCACGCCAACCGCCGATACCGTACGCAACAGTAGTCCCGGTAAGTTTCCGGTATCCAGGCCGTATTCGTGCGGCCGTTCGATGAAGATCAGAGCGATCGCCCGAATATCCCCCATCATCCCCGGCGCAACCATCGCAACAATCACCGTGCCCGCAAACAGCATCAGCCACGTATTGATCTCCATGCTGCGCGCGACGTTGCCACGCTTGCGCGCTTCAGAGATTTTCTTCGGCGTCGGCTCTTCTGTTTTTTGTGCTTCGTCTGTCTGTTCCGACATGCTCTTACCGTGAGGTAATAAACCCGCTTATACCCGTTGCGAAATAGTCCAAGAACAACATCATTATAGCGGAAATACTTACGACCAGAACGGTTAACCCAAGCATAATTTGCAGCGGCAGCCCGACAAAAAAGACCTGAAACTGGGGCATGAGCCGCGCCAAGATGCCGAGACAGATATAGAACAATAAAACAACGATGATAAACGGTGCCGCGAGTTGGACACCCAGCAGGAAACTCCCCGCAACAAGCCGTCCGATCGCTTCGGAGAAGTCATCGAACGGCAAGCCGCTCCCAGGAACGAACATCGTGTAACTGTCCATGAGCGCCGCAAACATCAAGTGATGCAGGTCAGTGACCAAAATCAAAAGAATGCCGAGCAAAGATAACAATACCGACGTCATCGCCCCCTGATCGCGAATCGCCGGATTAAACAGAATCGCGTTCGCAAAGCCTGTCAAAAACGCGATGATGGTCCCTGTTGTCGACAGAGCTGAGGTCAAAACCCGCGCGACAGTGCCGATAAACACACCGACAGTCACTTCGCCGAGGATCAGCAACAGTACAGCAACGAATGCCGTGGGCGTATCGGGAAGCAATGGCGCGACGACAGGATACATAACCGCCGTGACAGTCAACGCCGCAAGCAGACGGACTCGAAGAGGAACAAAGGCCTCGCCGAAACCTGGAAGCAACATAATTGCCGCACCGAGGCGACTGAAAACCAGAAGATAGGAAAAGACTTCGAGTGCTAGTAGCCGCTCAAGCATCGCGCGTCAGTTGAGACCGGCAATACGGTCGGCAACCCCGAGCATGAAGGTCTGCAGCCGGTCCACAATGAATGGCAAAAATAATAGCAGGCTAATAAAGATCACGATGATCTTCGGCACAAATGTCAGTGTCATTTCCTGGATCTGAGTCAGTGCTTGGAACAAGGCGATAGTCAAACCAACCACCAACGCGATAAGCATAATGGGAGACCCGACTATCAATACGGTAATGATCGCTTCGCGGGCGAAATCCAGTGCCTGCTGCTCGTTCATTGGCCGCCGCTCGGCGTCAAATCGGCATCCGTAATATCTGCTGATATGCCGAAATTATTCGGTCGCGCACCGCTACGACTGTCTGCAACGTGACTTCTGCATTCGAAATCGCTGTCACAACTTCCGTCAAGTCGGCTTTATCTTGAACTGCCGCGGCTGTCATCTGTTCGGATTTCTCGCCAGCCTCGATCGCGTTTTCGGCGACCTTCTGGACCATTTCCGCAAATTGCCCGGGTGCAGGCGTATCACGCGCCTCCATCCCAGTTGATCCACCGAGCTGTGCGGCTTTGTTCAGCGCGTCGGCGGCGCGCGAAAAATCTACTGCCATCGCTTTAATGCCTCCGGATTAGTATCTTACCTCAGTAGATCGATTGTCCGCATCATCATGGAACGCGACGTCTCGATCACGTTCAGGTTTGCTTCGTAGCTGCGCTGCGCCTCTCGCATATCCGTCATTTCGATCAGCCCATTCACATTCGGCGTCTTGTAGTATCCGTCAGGTCCCGCAGCCGGGTGGTTCGGATCGAACACAAGACCGAAGTCGCTCCGGTCTCCCACCACCTTCCTTACTTGAACCATATCAGCGTCCAACGCCCGATCGAACACGTTCTGGAAAGTTAGCACTTTTCGGCGGTACGGGTCACCTCCCGGCGTATCCGCGGTCGAGTTGGAGTTCGCAACATTCTCTGCAATGACCTTGACCCGCTGCCCTTGAACACGGAGTCCCGCAGCGGATATCGCCATACTTGCCTGAAGATCGGAGTCCATCGCCTATTTCTTTCTGATGCTAAAAGAGACCTACTGCCCGGACTGACGGCCCAGGGCGATGCGGAAAAGGCCCAGGTTTTTGCGGTATAAATTGGTCACCAGCTGATGGGCGCCTGCCGTGTCTGCAACCTTGATTAGCTGCTCTTCCAGCACGACTGCGTTGCCTGTCGGCGACACCTCATAATTCTGACGATCCTTTTTCTCATCGCCTATACTGGATTGCTGAATCTTGCTTTGAACGTGTCCCGAGTTCGTAACCGCGAGCTGCAGGCGAAACGATTCGCGCCGTCGCGCATCCTTAAAATCTATCGCTTTCAAGTCTTTCGGTACGTAATCAGGCGTATCGGCGTTCGCAATATTCTGCGCAAGAACCCGTTGCCGGCGTCCGAGCCAGTCCATTTTCGCCGTCATCATCTTGAAAACGGGTAAGCTGCCTAAATCCATGGTTCCTACACTCTGCGATCTATACACATCGGCAAACGATCACAAAATCAATGCAGGGAACGTGCCATTTTGATTGAGGAAGGACGGAGGAGCGAAATTCGGAGGTCTCTTCGAAAAAGGGCGGAAGATCACACCGTTAATAACGGGCCGACAATAAAATGAGCTCATGTCATTTTATAAAAAAATTTTCAAAGTATACATATTTTCAAATAATTAGATCGGTTTCTTCTCCCTGAATATCGATAAAATTAAGTTGCATACTTATGCGTTCCGTATGTTAGCGAATCTCTGTAGTCTCAAACTCTACAAGAGTTATGAAGGCGAAATGCCATGCTGAAGCGCCCGCGTCCTATGGAGTCGCCGAGCCGAGACAGCAAAAGGTCAAATATTGCCGTACCCAGCGGCGCAGACCGGGCAAAAGATACCATTGCCGTAGCGTTGGGAAATCCCAGTGGCGTCCCCGAATCGGTACCCCGTGTGCTGGCGACCGGTCGGGGAGAATTTGCCGAAACGATCCTCGATATCGCATTTCGAAATGGCATAAAGGTCCGAGAAGACACCGATCTCGCTGAAATTCTCGCTACGGTTGATTTGGATAGCGAAATTCCAATCGAAGCATTTGTCGCGGTGGCAGAAATCTTGCGTTACGTCTACGCTAGTACCAGCGACGACGCTTCCGAATACCTCGAACAATTGGCGCGGGAGAGCGTATCTCCCCTACCGGAGGAAGGCGACCATGGCCCAGAAGGACGAGATACTTAACAAGCTGTCCGAATTGGCAGAAGAAGTAACCAACGCTCGAGAGCAATTGCTGAAGGGCGAGCTCGTAACGATAGAAAGCGTCCATCAGAGGATCGAATCTGAATGTCAGCGCATCGTCGACCTCGAGCCGGAAGACGCGGCGGAGATCAAGCCTCCGCTCGACAACTTGCTGGGTGATCTGCGCTTGTTCTCGGAAGAGATTCAATACGTGCAAGCGAAGGTCGTGGAAATACTGCGCGACGCCGAGAAATCCGAAGCCGATAAAAGCTCTTCTGAACCCGAGGCGTAGCCAATGCGCCCCTAACGGCGTGTATATCTGGAATGCGCAATGGACTTCGACGGCTACCTAAGATTTGTACTGGCTCTGGTATTCGTCCTCGGCCTTATCGGACTCATCGGTCTACTGCTTCGGCGTTATGGCGCCAGTGCGATGGGAATGGCGCCCCGCCGCAAGGGACAGGGACGCCGGCTACAGGTTGTCGAGGTAGCCGCGATCGATGCACGGCGCCGGCTGGTCCTGGTGAAGCGCGACAATCGCGAGCACCTGATTTTGCTTGGGGCAAGCTCGGAAACGCTTATCGAGAGCAGCCCAGCGAACAGCGCCTCAGGAAACGAAGCAGAGTGTTAGCATCGCGAAACCTTGCAGGGCTGTTAGCCACCATCGGTTTTATTGCTTTCGCGGGTTCGGCGGCGGCGCAGAGCTTAAATCTAGAATTCGGAGACGGCGGATCGGCTACCGGCCGGATCGTTCAGATCGTCGTTTTGATGGCGATTTTGTCGCTCGCGCCCTCGATCCTCGTCATGGTGACATCGTTTGTGCGTATCGTCGTTGTCCTGTCATTCCTACGAACTGCGATGGGCGCCCAGCAAACGCCGCCGAACGCGGTCCTGATCAGCCTCGCGTTATTCATGACGTTTTTTATCATGCAGCCGACTCTGGAGAATGCCTACTCCAACGGCATCGTGCCGCTGATCGAGGAACAAATCAGCGAAGAGGTCGCCTTCGAGCGCACCGTTCAGCCGTTTCGCAGCTTCATGCTCAAACATGTCCGAGAGAAGGATTTGAAGCTATTTGTCCAACTGGGACGGTTGGAAACGGTGCCGTCTTTCGAAGAGACGCCGTTGCGGGTGCTTATTCCCGCCTTCATGATATCGGAGCTACGGCGCGCGTTCGAAATCGGTTTTCTTCTATTCGTGCCTTTTTTGATGATCGATATGGTCGTAGCGTCCGTACTCATGTCCATGGGCATGCTCATGCTGCCACCAGTCATGATTTCCCTGCCCTTCAAATTGATCTTTTTCGTACTGGTCGATGGCTGGTACCTCGTCGCCGGCAGCTTGACACAAAGCTTTGGTCCGCTCTAACCGAGACAGATTTTAGGAGAAAAGGAAAGAGAACTCGCGTTAGGCGTTGTTTTCAGCTTCCGCGGTTGCCCCCTCCGCCTGAGGTGGTGCGGGTTCGGGTTCAGGCGGTTGAACCGGTGCGACAGGGGATTTGAGCAGACGCTTCTTATTGTCAGCCAGATATTCGGCGAGAAACGCTTCAAAAACACCGTTATCCGCGATGCGGCTGGTAATGGTTTCCAGATCCAAAGGCTCATCCGCCTCTGATGCGCTGGCAATGAACTGGAACGCCTTACTTAACGGGCTTGCCGCCATCGCCGGACCATAGAGCGCGCGTACGACTTCGAGCCCACTCTCGTCCCGATCCAAACGCAGCGCAACGGCCCAATTCAAGACGACTTGGGCTTCAGACCTGTCGAAGGTTGTCCCTTCCGGCGGCGGATCACCGGAAAGACGCTGTAGAACCTTCGCCGCCTCCGACCAGTTTTCCGTGCGCCATTGAATGTCAGCACGCAATAGGTCGGCATTTCGCGAAACATCGCCAGCAAGCAGCTCTATCGCTTTACTGACGCGACCAATTTCAAACGCCGCCCGCGCCTGTATCCTGCGGCGATCGTCATCAAGCTGCTCCGGCAAACGCGGGAATGCCGTCATCCGCAGCGCTTGTACTGCCTTCTCGGGATCGCGGTCGAGCAGGCGAATAAGAGCCAGCTTAGCGCCAACTTTCGCTCGGTCTTCGCCCTGCAACCGGAATTTAACCTGATGCTCAAGCAAATCCGCTGCCCGATTCAGAAGGTCGACATCGACTAACCTTTCGGAAAGCTTTTGAATCATCAAATTACCTTCTGGCCCAGCAGGCGTCAGTTCGCGGAATTCGTCATAAAGCGCCAAAGCGGTCAGCGGTGGCAACTTGTCGGCCACTCCACCCAGATATAGCTTTTTGAACGAGTCCGTCATGGTCTGCGCGATTCGCTCCGTATCCGGATGCTCAGGAAAATAGGTCGCGATGACGCGGTAGGTCCCGAGCCCACCCCGATAATCGTCACGATCCAGATACAACCCACCGAGGCGCCGAAGAACCTGAAGTTCAAACTCATCGCCACGCCATTGATAGCGAAGATTCTCCAAGCGCTGTATGGCCTCATCCTCACTCATCGAGCTTTGCAGAAGTCCCAAATTGACGAGAGAAAGTTCCGCCCGTGCCGCGTTCCAGGTATCGCCGCTGTCCTGCAATGCCGACCACAGCTCGGTGGCACGGTCAATATCCTGTTCAACAAAGGCAAGTCGCCCCTGCAAATAGCGCAAGGTCGCCAATTCTCCCCGGGTCATGCCGTCGGTCTGCTTATCCAGCGTCGTCAGCCAACGCGCGGCACTGCCGCTGTCACGTGCCTTCAGCGCGGTTTCGACCCGGAGTAGTCCAAGTTTTCCTTTCAACGGCTCCGGATAGGCGTGCAATACGGTATCACCCAGCTTGAATAACTGCTGAGCGTCCTTCCATCGCTCCGCTTTTGCCGCCGCAACGCCGCGCCATAATTGAATCTCTTCATATTTGTCGAGCCGAGGATCGTTCAGGTTTCGAGCAGCTGCATTATAGTCACCGTTTAAGGCGGCAACCGCACCGGTTAAAGCCTTGAACTCCGGCTTCGTCGCTGTACGCGGGTCCGCGCCTTCGACAACCTGGAGAACCCCTTTCGCTTCCGGCCCTAGTCCGCGTGCGAAGTAAAACTGGCCCAGTTTAAGTCTCGATAGGTCGCGCTGCTCGCTTGGCTGTCTGGCTGCGGCGTCTTGGAGCTTTTGCCGCGCTTCGTAATAGTTTTTCTCATTGCTCTTCCGCCACTCCGAAAGTTTGAATATACGGCGCGCGCGACCTGCCGGGGCACCGCTACTAACCGTGGTATCAGGAGAAATGCCCGATATGTGAAGTCCACCAGGCAACGACAGAATCAGTCCTCCCTCGACCTTTTCAAGCTCCACATCATCACTCAAGCCCACGACTGCTATACCCTGAGTCGAGGCGAGTATCTGGAACTCAGGGTAGGCGCGTTGTCCAGCGACACCCTGGCCAGAAGCCTGAACCGTCGCCACCTGTATCAAGTCTCCGACCTCCGGACAGGCATCCGTATCACTGAGCCGACGTCAATTGCTGGGAAGAACAACCGAGCGCCACCTTCGGCATCGGGATCGGCGTCGATTCCAATCTGAATGTCGGGCCGTATCTTTCCACGCCGAAAGTCAACCACCCAATTCGTGCCGTCGCGTCGCGCAAACGGGCCGATACCGGGACCCGGCACCATTCGAAGCACCGTCGCATTTCCGATCGGCAATTGCTCCAAACGGGAGACAAGTCCTTTTCCTGCCTCCCGCAACGCTGCGAGTTCGATGGGTGCCCGCTTATCGAAAATGATCCACACAAAACCCGCGCGCTCGAACACCGCCGCACCAACGGCTTCCGGCCATTCAAAGACAAGACTCACCAGCGGTGGCTTGGCACCTTCAGACTCAGCAGCGTTCGACTCTCGGACGGCTTGCGCGATGATGCCGCCGCGTTTTGGCTCCAGCGGTGGTACCTCCGCCGACGGTTGCTCATCCTTCGCGGCTGATTTAGAGCTCTCCACAGGCGCTTCGGACAATTCATTTGCTTCAGGATCCGGTTTGGGCTTCGCCTCTTCGGTTTGCGGTTCTGGAATCAAACGACGCGGCCCCGCGGAGGCGACTTGCTTTTTCGCATCCGCAACCGCCTTCCGAGCGGCTTCAAGAAGTTCGTCTTGCGATACCGTACTCGGCTCCGGCACAGCAGGCACTGCGTTCTTGGCAATAGGTTCAGGAGGCGGCGCAGGTTTCTCAGCTTCCGGCTTCTTCGCACTTTCGCTCTTGACCAGAATGTCGACAACGACCTTCGTGCCGGATCGGAAGTGTCGTAATCGTGCGCCTTGCTCTACGCCGAGCCCAAAGTCGAATCCATCATCACGCGACGACGCCTGCGGATTTTTAACATTTTCGGGGAGTTGGTCGCGCAGCACGGGAAGGTTAATTATAGCCGGTTTGTCGAAACGAACCTGCAAACGCCCATCGCGAAGCGCGGCGTTGTATTCAACCGCACGGTTCCAGTCAAAAACCAAGCGCGTATAAGCCGGATGCTCGCCGACGCGAATACTGAGAGGTGTAACCTTGCTAGCTGGTTTTTTTTGCGCACGTCTGAGATCCAAAACGATTGCGTTTTCGTTTCGGAAATCGCGCAGCGAAAAATCTCCCGCCAGATCAAAGCGCGCTATGCGGCCGTCCCTCGATATCGATGCGTTGGAGACGTAATCGCCAAGATTTTGCAAAGCCGCTTCAAAGCGGGCGGAAATCGTCTTGTTAAAACGTACCGTAAGGCGGCGCTTGTCTATAGAGGCGGAATATTCAACCGCGGTTGGCCAATCGAAAACAAGGCGGCCAAATTTCAAATGCGACCAACCGCGAATAGCTACGTCTTCGCCGAAAGCTGCCCCCGCCGAAGCCAGAAAGGCAAGACCAACCAGAAAGCGGATCGCGGTCAACGTTCTTCCGCCGTGTCGTGCAATACCAAATCGACGCGCCGTGCCAATTCCAATCTGCGCGCCTCGCTAAGCTCCACATTCAGGTGAGTGTATCGTGAGTCGCCCAGCCCCAAGACAATTATGTTACGTCGATAACCGGATGCGCGCAGTTCCTTGGCGACGGCCATGGCGCGATCCAATGAAAGCATCCAGTTGGATTTAAAATCAGCACCTTCCAAAACGCTGGGATCGGCATGACCAAGCACTTCAAGTTGGTTCCCTACATTCGCAATCACACCGCCAAGCCGATAGATCGCCTCGCTAGCGGCCTCGTTCAGGTCGGCGTTTCCCGCGCCGAACACAGCATCGCCAAACAAGGAGATAACCACACGAGAGTCCTGCTGCCTCACGATCGCGTCTTTCAGCACATCATCCTGACTTAGATGGTCGCGCAAAACGGCGGTGAGATATTCCGATGGCAGCGCGGCTTTTAACTCCACAACGGGAATAGCATTTTCCGAGTCCGGATTCGGCGTTCTGCCCGCGCGAGAGAAGCGCAAACTGTCCGACATCGTACCGACCACCGCCTCCCAATTTTCCGAGGGTATATTGGTCGTTGCGAAAAGCATGACAAAGAAGGTCAATAGCAACGCAACCACGTCCCCGAAAGTCACCAGCCAAATTGGTGCCTTTTCTACGGTCCTGCGCTCCTCGTCATGATATTCCATCGCTTATACCAACGATCGCTGATAGTGACCCTTAGAGATCGCGAATGCGGTCCGTCGGGTAGGAGGGGTGGTGCAGTCGATGTGGTGCATCGTCAAGCCGCTCCGACGCCCTCCGACGGACCACATACGTGACCCAAGGGCGGGTTATCCAGGCTTTGGGACAGCATCGCGCACGGCTTCCGATGCCACGCATCGCCGCGCCGTGCGCTCCTTGCCGAAAACCTGGATAACCCGTCTCTATGTGTCACTATCAGCGATCCTTGGTATTAGTTTGCCAACTCGCGAAAGTCGACATAGGCCTTGTCCTCATCGCGGACATGGAACCGCATTCGCAAATGCCGGTGATCGCCCCGAACCACACCAATTTTTACTGTATCTGGGGGAGCCCCGTTTGCGACAAGTTCACGGGCGATCGCCACCGCGCGCGCCATCTGTATCCGATCCGGCTCGCCGTTCGGGTCGGACTGATCACCGAGAACGAATTCCAGTTCGTTCACAAATCCCTGTGCCTTAAAGGATAATGCCTTGGCGGTATTAATAAGAAGCGTTCGGCGATCCGAGCGCAACGCGTCGCCGCGTCCAAAAAATAGCTCGTTTATGGGCATGTCCGCCTGCATCGTTCGGCCGGCCGTGAGGCGCTCGATCTTAAGCAACGGAATCGAGGCAACCCACAGGCGTTCCAGTTCTTCCACGAGGTCCTCTGGCTCCGGTACCGGTGCCAGCGCCGATATATAAACCTCGCGGGAGGTCTCCTCCTCTTCGGGCGCTTGAAATGTCAGCAGCAAGGAGTTGATTACTGCGCGGGTTTTGATCTCCTCCCTCGTGGCGAGAGAATTCAAGAGAATAAAAAATGCCAGCAGTAAAAGAAACAACCCCAAAAATAGAACAGGGCCGGAATCTCTTACCGGCCCTGAATTCTTGGAATTAAAATCGTCCATGATGACTATGTTTAGAGATGTTTCGCCTAGTCAAAACTCGCAAGTATACTATCTATGTCATCTTGACTATTTCCGCCACCCTCTAATTGCGGACCATTCAAAAGATCAGCGTCTTCGCTCTTATCGAAGGCCTGCAGCGCCATTTGTTCTTCGACACGCTGCCGCGCCAGTTCGTCACCTAACGCCGCCAGCGTGGTATCGGCTACCGATTCGACCGTCGCCAGAACTTGGGTGACTTTCGTTACCCGTTGACCGGTGATGTCCTGAAAGCTGCATGCTTGGTAGATATTCATTACATGGCCGGCTATCTGTTCGAGAACCGCCGCATCCACAGACCCCGCCAGCTTCTCAATTTGCTCAGCGGCGCTCATTATGGTGTCTGTCGCCGTTTCGGTTTCAGCCACAATCGCGGTTAGTTCATCCTTTGCGCTGGGAATATGAGCTTCTCGTATCTCATCAAACCCTAACCCACCGATATCCGCTGTAGCGACACGCGCCGCGCCTTCGGCTTGCAGTTCTGCAAGCCGATCACGGATTTCGACATCTATTCCGGACAAAGCCATGAATGGGGCGCCGCTAGAAGTTGCCGATCACGCTAGACAACTTGGTCCGCAGGGTCGCCGCGTTGAAGGGCTTAACGATATAGTTGTTCACACCCGCTTCTTTCGCTGCAACGACGTTTTCCGTCTTACTTTCCGCAGTGATCATAATGAAAGGTGTCTTTTTGAGTGTGTTATCCGCGCGCACTTCCTTAAGGAGTTGCAGCCCGGTCATCGGCTCCATATTCCAATCGGAGATGACGAGATCGAACTCGGCCGACCGCAGCTTCGTGAGCGTCTCACCGCCGTCCATAGCTTCATCGACATTGGTGAAACCAAGCTGTTTCAAAAGGTTACGTATAATTCTTAACATCGTCTTATAATCATCGACGATGAGAATAGGCATATTCTTGTCTACCGCCATTTCAGCATTCCCCGCTTAAGGCTTTGTCCGCACGACTCCGGAACTGGCCGGAATTAACTCTACGCATCAAACCGTATACGAGTTAATTCGGGGTTAAGCCGTCACATATTTTTAAAGGTGCTGATTTAATTGCAAAACGTGCTGTTTCGCCTTCAACCATCGGGCTATTTGGGGATCTTAGGGACGTCCTGGCGTTCCGCAAGCTGCTTGGTGAGCTTACGTGCTCTATCCGCGTCCATCGCTGCAACAATCGACGCGATTTTTCGTTCTTTCATGCTCTGCATGACGTCTATCAATACGCTCATGTCGAGTTCATTGAATATCTTCGCGGCATCCTTCGGCTTCATGTTGGAATAAATCGCCACCAGCCGCTTGAGACGTTCAGCTTCCTCTTTTTCCTTGATATTCAACAGGTTCTTTATTTCGAATCGGATTTTCTTAAGCTCGCCCTGCCTTTCGACAAGGCGTTGTTCAGCAGCCTTCAGAAGCACAGCACGTTGATCAAGTTTTCGCTCCCGGCCTTCCAGCGATTTGCGGCGTACGGCCAACTCTTGAAGCAGCTGGATTTCCGAATAGCTCATCTTGGAAACGTCGCCAACGCCCGAGACCTCACCGTCCTTCGCATCGACAGGCTTGAGAGACTGAACTGCCGGCGGCGTAGCTTCCGCCTTTTCCTCCTCCTTAACCGGCGCCTCAGGAGCGGTCTCGGCGGATGCGGGCTGGAAGTCTATAGCATCCCGCTGCTCGGACACTGCCGTCCAGATATCTCCGAGTTTGACGGATAACATCAGAGTCGCAACAAAAATCAATACTGGCGCAATACGAAGCGAAAATCGCATGGCACTATCTCATTCCCTGCA
Source organism: Alphaproteobacteria bacterium (assembly GCA_012103325.1). Lineage (GTDB taxonomy): Bacteria > Pseudomonadota > Alphaproteobacteria > UBA8366. Next base: position 217,219 of record WLWY01000003.1, on the reverse strand, counting down.
ACGCGCGCAAAAGCTCAGCCTTCGATTTACCGCGCTGATCCTGCTCTGCATTGTCGGACGATTCAATTGGCGGTTCAGAATCCCTCCTGGGCTGAGGCTCTGACGATTGCGACGCCGCGCTTCGAGCGGTTTTTATGCCTGCCTCTAGACGGTTTGCCAACTCATCGGCACGATCCGTCATGAATGCCAGGTCATCGCGCAACTCCTGCGCTTTACTGACGTTAGCTTGCAAGGTCGTTGCCGTTTCCGTAGCGCTTGCTTTTAATCGAGCAACGCTCGCTTCAGCGCGGTTGGTCGACTGGGTGAAGGTAGCGATCAAGCCGTCAAGTTCAGCTTTATTCGCTTTCAGCGATGACAGGCTGCGATTAAGCCGGAAAGCATAGACGATCACCACGATCAACAGAATCGCGCCAAAAACGTCTATTAAGAGTCCGAACTGACCAAGCATCATGGTCTCTACTCCATCAGGCGTTCATCGATCCGCACGGCGACAGAGCCGCTTTTCCGCCCCATAGATGCCACGAACAATGGAACAGCGCCACATCTGAGAACAACTTTGCTGTCAGGTTTTGCCTGCAATTGGATCTGCGTTCCGATCTGCCAGTTCATGACTTCATTAAGCGGCAAAAAGATTTCATCGAGCACAGCCTCGACACCGACTTCCGTAAACCAAAGCTCCGTCGCCAGGTGATTTTCCCAGATCGAATCACGACCGAACTTTTCACCCATGAACATCTGCAGCAGCAATTCGCGCACGGGTTCTAACGTTGCGTAAGGCAGCATCAGCTCAAGCCGGCCGCCGCGATCTTCCATATCGATCCGCAAACGCGCAAGAATGGCCGCGTTCGCGGGCCGCGCAATCGTGGCGAAACGAGGATTCGTCTCGAGCCGGTCGAAACGGAAGGTCACCGAACTAAGCGGATCGAATGCGGCAGAAAGGTCGGCGAGCACAACGCTGACCATTCGTTCGACCAACCCCCGCTCAATCGTCGTATATGGGCGTCCCTCGATACGCATCGCCGCGGTCCCGCGGCGCCCGCCCAAGAGAACGTCGACGATGGAATAGATCAACGAACTATCGACCGTAATCAGCCCGTAATTATCCCATTCCTCCGCCTTGAAGACCGACAACATTGCCGGCAACGGGATTGAATTCAGATAATCGCCGAAACGAATGGACGTGATGTTGTCGAGACTGACCTCAACGTTATCCGAAGTAAAATTACGCAACGATGTCGACATCATGCGAACGAGCCGGTCATAGACGACCTCAAGCATCGGCAGGCGCTCGTATGACACCATACCGCTGTCGATGATCGCTTCGATACCGGCCCGGTCACTGCCACTGCCGTCGCCGTCCTGAAAACCAAGCAGACTATCAATTTCGTCTTGGTTTAGAACGCGAGTCGGCGCTTCCCCGCCCTCTTCGCCATCCTCGGCCATGGCAGCCCATTCGTCCGCCACAGCATCATCATCAGGACTATCGCCGTCATCGGGACTATCGCCGTCGTCGTCGCCATCCTCCGCCATTGCAGCCCATTCCGCTGCTACGGCGTCGTCGTCCACTTCTTCGTCATCATCGGCCATCGCCCACCGTCCTGAATGCGGTCTCGCCAGCGCGGTTATTACCTAGCAATTATTGTACCAGGATTTCGCGGAACAGCACGTCCCTAACTTTTGCGGGATGTGCTGCCGCATTGACCCGGGATAGCAATTCTTCTTTCACGCGATAGATTCCCTGCGACCCTTGCAGTTCCTCAACCCTCAACTCGCGTAAAAATACCTGAAAATTATCAATGATTCGCGGCATGACGGTTGTAACTCGGGCCTCATCCTGCGGATCCCCCAACTCCAAACTGACTCGCAGCTTTAGAAAACTCTGCTTCCGATCCTTACTCGCCAGTGTTACGAGCATTTCGTCCAAGTCGATGTAATGCCCCGGAACTTCGGCCTCATTGACTTCCTCTACTTTTGCTTCCTCAGACGGCGCCACGCCGAGGAAGGAGTCAAGCAAACCACTGAAATATATACCAGCGCCGGCTCCGCCCAAAAGCAGTATGGGCAAGATAATGAATAGAACGAGTTTCTTGCCGCCAAACCCACCGCCTTCTGCGCCTTCTTCTTCGGCTATCTCGTCATCATCTTCTTCTGCTGCTTCAGCTTCTTCGCTCATGGCATCCAAGCTAAGTTATTTCTATTTGGTCAACAAGTAACAACTCTTAGCACTCATCTTGGTGATTCTAAGCTTTCATTAGAAGAATAGTTGAACTTCTGTAAAAAGCAAAACAAAACGCAAGACTTCGAGACACTTACTGACTTTACCGCATAACGGCAAGAAGTACCCGGCAAAGCCTGCCAGGAATTGACATTAACTCGCGTATTCCACTCACATTTCATACTAATGTATTGAAATATCATTAACTTTACCCTGGCACGAGCCGTGCATCCCACTGCGCAGACGAAATCGAACACAAGCAGCAGGGCCTTTATGGAAAACCCGGGATATATCGCACTGTCACGACAACTGGCACTTCGGCGAGATATGGACGTCGTGGCGAACAATATCGCGAATATGAACACTCCGGCGTTCAAGGCCGAGCGCGTCATCTTTCGCGAATTCATAGAAGAGCCCGAGCCGAAACAGCCGCTTTCATTCGTACAGGATTTCGGAATGGCGCGTAACCTGACGGAGGGACCGGCAGCCGCGACAGGCAATCCTTTAGATCTCGCGATATCCGGACCGGGCTATTTCTCGGTCGAAACACCAGAGGGATTGCGATATTCCAGACATGGTCGTTTGCAACTCGACGGTCAGGGCCAATTGGTGAATAGCCAGGGATCCCCTGTTCTATCGGCAGGTGGCGCCCCGATTACGATTCCTCCAGGTGGCGGCGATGTGACGGTCGCTGCTGACGGAACCGTCTCCGCAAACAACGGCACCATCGCCAAGATCGGCCTCTCTGAGTTTGAGGATCAAACTGGCTTAAAGCGCGATGCCAATGGCCTCTACGACGCCAATGATCAGCCGGCTCAGGCCGCGACTAAAAGCAGAGTGATGCAGGGCATGCTGGAGCAGTCGAACGTTCAACCGATTATCGAAATGACACGCATGATCGACATTCACCGTTCGTATCAAGCAGCACAGAAATTGGTTACTTCCGAACATGAACAAGCGATGCGGGCGATCAACAAGCTTGCCCGCGCGCGACAGAGTTAGGGGCACACAAGCGATGCGATCTCTCAATATCGGCGCCACGGGAATGCTGGCTCAACAGCTTAACGTTGAAGTCATTTCCCACAACATTGCCAATATGAATACGACGGCCTACACCCGCCGGCGAGCTGAGTTTCAGGATTTGCTGTACCAAAACCTGCGGCGCGTAGGCTCTGAGTCGTCGGATACGGGTACGATCGTACCCGCCGGCGTTCAGATCGGCCTCGGCGTAAAAACCGCCGCAGTCTATCGAATTACAGAGCAGGGCAATTTGACCCTGACGGAAAACACCTTCGATCTCGCCATTAATGGCGAAGGGTATTTCCAGGTTCAATTACCAAGCGGTGACACTGCCTACTCGCGGGCGGGATCGTTCCAAATCAGCGCGGATGGCGAACTCGTTACCGCGGACGGCTTCACGGTCGAGCCGGCGATCACCATCCCAACCGACGCGGTTGACGTTACCGTCAATGCCAGCGGTCAGGTCCTCGTGCAGCAGGACGGCCAGGTCGCGCCCGCTAATGTCGGGCAATTGCAGCTCGCTATTTTCTCGAATGAAGCCGGTTTGCTCGCGGTCGGGGACAATTTATTCCTCGAGACGCCTGCTTCTGGCACAGCGACGACCGGAAACCCGGGTTCAACGGGCATCGGAACAATCCAGCAAGGGTTTCTCGAAACCTCCAACGTCAATGTCGTTGAGGAAATTACAAACCTCATCACCGCACAGCGCGCCTATGAGATGAACTCAAAGGTGATCGAAACATCTGACCAAATGATGGCCACGGCCAGCAACATCCGCTAGCGAGGGTCCGGAGCATGACCTCCCGATTATCAATCGTTTCCGTACTTGCCATTCTTTTGCAGCTATGGGCCGTACCGGCTGCGGCGGCGGCTCCCGTCAGGTTGCACGCCAATATCGTTGTCGACGACGACGCCATTCGTCTGCGCGACGTCTTCGACGGCGCCGGCGCGCATGGCGACAAGGTTATCGCCTATGCACCAGCACCGGGGCGAAAACTAGTGCTGGAAGCGACTTGGCTCTATCGCGTCGCACGGGCCTACCGTCTGCCATGGCGGCCGTCGAGTAGGTTCGACCGCGCCGTCGTCGAGCGCAGCAGCCAGGTCATCGGCACGGATCAAATCGCCGAGACTTTGCTTATTGCTCTGAAGTCGGAAGCGAAAATACAGGACGACCTCGAGATCGAACTGGACAATCGATCGCTGCAGATCTTTCTGCCAGTCGGGATGCCCGAAATACTTGCCGTGCGCTCGATTTCGTACAGCCCACGAAACGGCCGGTTTTCTGCCGTACTTGTCGCGCCGGACGACAGCCCCGATGCGCTCCGTTTTTCCGCGACGGGCAGCGCCCATAGACTCGTTCAGGTCCCGACCCTGGCGCAGCGCCTCTATGCCGACGATATTATCAGCGAGCGCGATATCATCTGGAAGCCGATGCGGGTCAACCGGCTGGATCCGCGAACCGTTCTCAATGGCGCCAAGATGATCGGCATGAGCCCGCGGCGCCCTATCGTAGCGGGTCGCGCGATCATGACGACGGAAGTCCAGCCACCGACTCTGGTGCGCCGCGGCAAGCAGGTGACCATTCAGTTGGAAACGCCGACCATGCGCCTCTCCGCTCTGGGCAAATCGCTTCAGAACGGCGGCAAGGGCGATATCGTCCGGGTACAGAACCTCGACAGCGGAAAAACGATAGAGGCGGTGGTGGTCGGCCCGGAGCGGGTTTCGGTGTCGACCACCGGCCCGATCGCATTGAATTAGGATTAAGACGAGCATGCGCAAATACAAAACGATCCGGCATGTGTCCATCGCGGTCTTCCTGGGATTGACGGTCGCGGGCTGCAATACATTAAATCGGTTGGCAGACCTTGGGTCGGAACCCGAGGTTACGACAATCCAGAATCCCACGACGAAACCAGGCTACAAGCCGGTCAGCATGCCGATGCCCGCACCCGTGCGGGTGCTGCATAACCCGAATTCACTATGGCGCAAGGGATCCCGCGCCTTCTTCAAAGATCTCCGGGCCAGCCAGGTCGGTGATATCGTCACGGTGACGATTGCCGTCGATGATGAAGCCGACCTGGAGAACGCAACCAACCGCACACGCACAACCGACGAGAACGCCGATGCCAACGCCCTGCTGGGCTATCAGGCGGCGCTAAATTCCATCCTGCCGGAAGCGGTAAACCCCGCCAGTTTGCTGGACATCAACAGCACCACGACGAACAACGGCACCGGCACGATCGAGCGCGACGAAGAAATCACCTTACAGGTCGCCGCAATCGTGACCCAGGTGCTGCCGAACGGGAATCTTGTGCTGCATGGCCGTCAGGAAATGCGGGTCAATTACGAAGTGCGCGAAATTCAGATCGCCGGCGTCATACGGCCGCAGGACATAACCAACCAAAACACGGTGGCGCACCAGCAGATCGCCGAGCTGCGGGTCGCCTATGGCGGCCGCGGCCAAATTTCGGATTTCCAGCAGCCACGTTACGGTTCGCAGATCATCGATATTATCTTCCCGTTCTAATGAACGGTTAAGCGCGCGGAACGGCTGGGGTCAGTCGTCGCGATGCGTGCGTTCCATGCGCTCGTGCTGTTCCTGCGCTTCGATGCTAAGCGTTGCAATCGGTCTTGCCTCGAGACGGCGCAAGGAAATCGGATTATCGGTTTCTTCGCAAAATCCGTAGGTCCCTTCGTCGATCCGCCGCAGCGCGGAATCGATTTTACTGATCAATTTTCGCTGGCGGTCCCGTGTCCGCAATTCCAGGGACCGGTCAGTCTCAAGCGTCGCCCGGTCGGCCATATCCGGCTCCGCAAGGCTTTCTTCCTGCAGACTCACCAGCGTCTCACCGGTGGCACGCAAAAGTTGAGAACGCCAATGCATCAGCCGCTGCCGGAAATACTCCCGTTGCATGGGATTCATAAATTCCTCGTCTTCCGAAGGCCGGTAGTCGGGCGGAAGTAAAGGCGACATACGCACTCCACAAAGAAAGTTGATCCGAAAGCGCGCCATATATAATCGCGCACGCCGAAGCGAGCAAGTCCCGGAAATATCGGTATTCTTGGTGTAAAATTAGCGGCCAGCGCGGTTACTTCGCGGCTCGTATTTCGCGATCTCGACACGCACACGCACACGCAATTCTATGTCATCAAGAAGGTCGTTCAACCTCGGATCTTCGGCATGTTGCCGCCGCTCAGACACCATTTGCGCGAGATTGATCAACCTGTCCTTCGGAATCGCACCGAGGAGCAAATCCACCCGTATTTGCTCCAGTTGGTCCAGCGTATCGAAACCCCACTGCCGCGCGCTCGTATTCGCCGGACTGGAGGTCGCGTCACCAACGCCCTGGATCGCAAGCACCGCATCCACGGATTGTGTCGGCGCCGCCGGCGATACTGATGATGACGAATCCGCCGATGCGCCAAGATGATTGGCGAAACTGCCATCGCCACCGACCTTATTGGCCTTGCTTTTGGATTTCGGTGAGGAGGACCGAATGCCACCCGATGAATTAATTTTCATGTCCGTAACTTAACCGTTATCGGTGGAGAACGGAACACAGTTCCCCAACGACACGGTAATTCGCAAAGCGAGGGCGTGTGGAAAACTTTGCCGACTGTCCCGGCACCGCTTGCCGCCAAGCATCAACCCGGCTCGGACTGCGTCCCAGAAACAAAAAAATATATAATTTTCACAGTGTGTTACACATTAGGTTCTGTGGCACGGTATTCGCAACTTGGGTTTAACGCGCGAGCGAAACAACCCGAGTTGCGGCACGAATGCACGGAAGCATCAAAAAACCAGGCACGTCACAAAATCGGACATTTCGGTGGTTTCGGATTCCGATTTTATCGGCGCTACTTCTTGCCCTCCTGCCTGTTCCCGTATCGGCACAGTCTCGGATCAAGGATATCGTCTCCTTCGAGGGCGTGCGTGCAAACATGCTCGTCGGTTATGGCCTGGTCGTCGGCCTTAACGGCACGGGCGATGGGCTGGCGAATGCACCGTTTACGCGCGAAAGCCTGATCGGCATGCTCGAACGGCTCGGCGTTAACGCCCGTGAAGCCGGCCTCAACACAAAAAACGTCGCTGCCGTCATGGTAACGGCAAATTTGCCCCCCTTCGCGAACCAAGGCTCCCGAATCGACGTGACGGTTTCCGCCCTCGGGGATGCAACCAATCTCCTCGGCGGCACACTCCTGGTCACGCCGCTGGTTGGCGCGGACGGGGAAATCTACGCCGTCAGCCAGGGCACCATCGCGGTCGGCGGTTTTGCAGTCGCGGGCGCCGCGGAAAGTGTCGTCAAGGGCGTACCGACCAGCGGCCGCATCGCGAACGGCGGTATCATTGAACGCGAGATGCCCTTTAGGCTCGCGAATTTGAAGCAAATCAAACTGTCCCTACGCAATCCCGACTTCACGACGGCGCGGCGCATTGCGCGGGCGATTAATGCCTTCGTTGGACTGCCGACCGCGAAAGCCACGGATCCGACCACGGTTCTTATGAAAACGCCCGCCAACTACAAAGGCGAGATCGTCGAGCTCATTACCGATATCGAGCAGCTGCGTGTCGAGCCGGACCAGATCGCGAAAGTTATCATCGACGAGCAATCCGGTACAATCGTGATGGGCTCGAATGTGCGCATCAACACCGTGGCAATCGCTCAAGGCAATCTGACAATCCGTGTCACCGAAACCGCGCAAGTGTCGCAGCCCCTGCCGTTTTCGAATACGGGGACGACACAAACCGTGCCGCGAACCGAAATCGAGATCGATGAAAACGGCGACCGCAAGCTCACCGTCCTGCAAAAGGGCGTCAGTCTTCAAGATCTCGTCAACGGCTTGAATGCTTTGGGGATCGGTCCCCGCGACATGATCACCATCCTGCAAGCCATCAAAGCTGCTGGCGCCCTGAATGCCGACATAGAGGTCTTGTAATGAATCCCACCGATTCCATCGGACTTTCCCAACAGCAATTGACTGCTGCACGGCAGCCCGCACCTCTTGGCACCTCCGATCCGGCCAAGGCGCGAGTTGCCGCGGAATCTTTCGAATCGTTTTTCCTTGGGCAGTTCCTCGAACACATGTTCACCGGAATCCGTACCGACGGCATTTTCGGAGGCGGCCAGGGCGAGACCGTCTATCGCTCGATGATGATGCAGGAATACGGGAAATCGCTCGCAGCGAACGGTGGCTTTGGCATCGCCGATACCGTCTACAAATCCATCCTCCAAATCCAGGAACAGGAGCAGACGCAATGAATCCCAGCGCGAGGGCATATGAACTGATCGATCTTTCTCACTCGCTGGTTCAGGTCATGGCGAGCGAAATCGAAATTCTCAGAGACGGTAAGGTCGCGGATATCGAACCACTGCAGGTTCAGAAAGAAGCACTATCCAGTGCCTACGAAACGCACATGCGCGACGTCGCATCGGATCCCGGCATGTTTAATATGATCGAACCGGATTTACGGGATGCACTGAAAACAGCCGCAACCCAATTTGAGGTCAGCGCATCGGAGAACAAACTCGCGGTTCAGGCCGCATTGGAGATGAATACGCGTCTGGTTCAGGTCATCGCAGATGCGGTGATCAAGAGCGCGCCTTCCGCTTCGGGTTATACGAAAACAGGGGCCGCAGCGGATACTGCGCCGCGCACCGCGCCGCCGCCATTGCCCGCAACGCTGAACCGCAGCCTCTGACGCCCGGTTACGAAAGCTTCCGCCATGTCACTTACGCTCGCGCTTAAAACGGCACTCAGCGGCATTCAGGCCAATCAATCGGCGCTGCAGGTCACATCGAACAACATCGCGAACGTCAATACCGTTGGTTTCACCCGCAAATCTGCAGAATTCGAAGCGCGGCGTCTCGACCTCACCGGCGCAGGCGTTAACATTGCCGACATCAGCCGTTCCGTCGATGAATTTCTGCTACGTCAGGTACAGGAGCAACAAGGCTCAGTCGCCGCACTAAGCGCACGTGAACGGTTTCTGTCTCAAATTCAAGGAATTTTCGGCACACCCAGCAGCGACGATACCATCGCGTCCGGACTCACGACCCTTAACAATGATTTCGAGACACTGGCCCTTACGCCGGAATCTGAATCCGCCCGTTTCGAAGTCGTCAATAATGCACGAAAGCTTACGGTGCAGCTGAACCAACTCTCCGATTCCTTACAGACCCTACGCGCAGAGGCGGACCAGTCAATCTCATCCGCAACAGCGGAAATTACTAATCAATTGCAGTTCATCTCCACTCTGAACGCAAGAATTGCGGAAGCCCAAGCACGTGGGCAGCCCACCGGAGAACTGCGCGACCAACGAGATCTGGCCCTCGCGAGAGTCAATGAACTTGTGGATATACGCACGTTCGAATCGGGCAGCGGGAAAATAAGTATATTTACGAGCAGTGGACAGACCTTGCTTAGTGAAGGGTCGGCGCTAACGGTATCCCACACGGCAGCAGCGCAAACGGACGCCAGTATCGCCTATGTGCAGCCAGGAGATGCGAACTATCCTGGTCCGATCGCGGGGATATTCGCCGGGACGCCGGATCTTGTAAACGGCACGAACGATATTACGACGAGTATTAGAGACGGCGAACTCAAGGGACTGATTGACGCCCGCGATACACTGCTTCCCAACCTTCAAAAAGAAATCGACCGTCTAACCGCGGTGCTGAAGACGCAGATAAATACCTTTCACAATCAAGGGACCGCGTTTCCGCCACCGGCCACGCTGACCGGTACCCAGACGATCGCAGCAACCGATGCGTTCTCCGGAACAGGCAGTGTCCGAGTTGCAGTGCTAAATCAGACATCCGGCGCCGTCGTCGAATTCGTCGACATCAATCTCGCGGGCCTCGGCGCCACCGCAACGGTAAATGATGTCGTTAATGCGATCAACGCGGGCTTAACCGGGACTCCCGCGTCGATCAATGCGACGGGTAATCTTGTGCTGCAAGCGCAAACCGTCGGCCAGGGCATCTCAATCGGTGAAAACACGGGTGCGGTAACGGTTGTCGGTGGCGAAACACGCGGGCTCTCCCATTATTTCGGATTGAACGATTTCTTTCAGGCTAATGTGCGTGGTAGCGACTACAACAGCTTTGCTACCGCCCGACAGGCGAGCAGCACGACCGCACTGGGGCTCGCGGGAACTCTTACCTTTCGGTTCGATGGAACGGCCGGTGTGACGGTGAATTACGCTGTTGGTGACAGCCTGGAAGCAATTGCAGCATCGATCAACGGGACGGCGGGGCTCACGGCGCAGAATATAACTGCCACCGTGAGCGACGATTCAGGAGGCCGCCGCCTTACAATCACCGACAACTTTTCGATTACGGACTCGAGTACATTGCTTTCAACCACTAATATGACGGTAGACGAAACCAGCTTCGCGGGCGCCGTCACGGTTGTTTCAGCAGTCGCGGATAATTCCGATCTGGTCGCGCGCGGGCAGCTCAATTTGACCGCCGCGGTGGGCGCAACGGGTGTTTCCGTCGGCGACGGCAATATTGCAAATTCAATGGCTGGCGTTTTCGGTACCGATATTTCGATCGTTGGTTCCGGCGGCCTCAGCACAGTGACAACGACGGTCATCCGCTACGCCGGACAAATCGTTGACCTGCAAGCATCTCTTGCGGGCGACGCACGCACTGAGCTCGAGTTCAACGAAGCCTTCCTCGAAACGATCGTCTTTCGCCAACAAAGCGATTCCGGTGTGAACATAGACGAGGAACTGGCAGGGCTCATCGTACTAGAGAATGCCTTCGCCGCGTCGTCCCGGGTCCTGTCAGCGGTTTCTCAAATGCTCGACGACCTTCTCAATTCAGTCCGCTAGGAGGTGGCATCATGACCCGTGTCGCAACGCTCGCGCAAAATCGATTTTCTCTCTTCACCGCCCTCAATACTCAGCAGCGGTTGTTCGACTCCCAAACACAGGTCGGTACGGGTCTCAAATCACAGGACTTCGCCGGACTCGGCCGCGACGCCGGCAGGCTGGTAAGCGTGAAGAGCGAGTTTGCGCGGGTCGACCAGTTCATCGAAAATATCGAAACTACTGACCGGCGGCTGGAGTTCATGGGTTTCAGTCTCGATCGTATCGAGGAATTGGGCAGAGAGTTTAGAATATCTCTGCTAGGAGCGAAGAACGGCGACGCCGCTAATGTCATCGGACTTGCCTCCCTCGCGCAAGGTCTCCTCGATCAGGTTGTCGATCTGCTAAATGTTCGCGACGAAAACCGATTCCTGTTCTCGGGCGGCGAAATTCGTTCGGCCCCTGTGGATTTGAACAATGGTGTGTACACACCACCCGTCGTTCCTCCCTTTCCCGCCGCGGCGGACACCAATTGGTACGGTGGGGACAACGTCATTCAGCGTGCAAGAGTCGATGAAGGATTTGAAATCAATTACGGAATCCGCGCCAACGAACCGTCTATAGAGAAGGTAATCAGGGCGTTCGACGCGATTTCAGAGATAACCTTCTCAACCCCGACCTCCGCCGCAGAAGTGACCGCAATAGACGACGCGGTCGCGCTACTTACCGAGGCGCTCGATACACCAGCGGTCGGCGAGAAGACGATCGGGGGACTCTTCGCGCAATCCGAATTGCAGCGTGCAGCCATCGGAGATCTGAAAACCAAGCACGAGAACTTTTCCGCCTTCGCTGAACAAAGCATCGCAAAAATTGAACAGGTCGACTCAGCGGAAGCGATTAGCATACTGAATGCCGAACAGGTTACTCTTGAGGCTTCGTTTACCGCGATCGCCCGTATCCAACGCCTTTCGCTTGTCAATTTCCTATAATCAAGTGAACACAATTTAACAGATGGGATCGCAGCGAAACGATTTGTTAACTGTCTGAAGCTTCAAATCTGAGCTTGGAATTGCCAATTGACACATCCGCCTCAGACTCGTGATATCGCGCAGACGAAGCGGGTTTAAATGGGTGTCCAGGATCACAGTATGGCGAATTCGCCGACGGAAAATGTGCCGAACGACATACTGATCGGTTCGCCTTCCGAAGTGCTGCAACGCGCCGCGTTACATTACAACAAAGGCGAGTACGCGGCGGCGGTAGCGATATGCCGCAAAGTCATCGAACAGAACGCCGACAACCCGGATGCTCTTTATATCCTCGGCCAGGTCGCCATCCAGACCGGCGAGAGCGATGCCGCGGTCGGTTACTTCGTCCGCATCGTGTCACAAGCACCATCCGATCCGCGCTTCAACCGCGGCTTCGCTATTGCGCTGGAGCATTCTGGACGCAACGAGCGGGCAATACACGCTTGGACTCAATACTTGATCCTAGAGCCGAACGATGGCGTAGGGCATTACAGCCTCGCCCGGCTCCTTACCCTATCGGGTCAACATTACACCGCGGCAGAAGCGTACACGCGCGCGACTGCTCTGCTGCCTGCTGATAACAACGTTCGATTTGAGCTGGCGCGCGCCCTGCATCGCGCCGAACGTTTGAAAGAGGCAATCGCGCACTATGAACTCTTGCTTTCGCAAAAGGACGATTGGGCAGCGTGCCAAAACGGACTAGCCGCGGCGCTGCGCCAGGTTGGCCAGTACGCTCAGGCGATTGCGCACGGTCGCTGCGCGGTGCAGCTCGATCCGGGATCGGCCGATGCGAACAATAATCTCGGGCTGGCGCTCTTCGATGCAGGGCATGCCGACGAGGCGATGAAAGTTCTGGAAGAAGCAGATCGTCTTCGACCAAACGATGCCGAGATCCTGAACAATCTCGGTGTTACTCTCGCGCATCTTGAGCAACGGGATCGCGCTCAGGCGTGTTTTCACAAAGCATTGGCGACACGCCCTGGTTGGTCAGAAGGGCATCTGAATCTTGCAAACCTACTGCGTGGGAATGGTCTGCTCGATGAGGCTATAGAAAACTATCAGCTCGCGATCGAGGATAATCCAAACGATTATAGAGTCCATGGCAGCCTCGCACTGGCCTGGCTGAACCGAAACGAGCCCGGTGCCGCGATCGTCAGCTACGAGAAAGCGCTGGCGTTGGCGCCCGACGAACCCGAACTCCGTAAAGGTCTCGGTATCGCCCAATTGCTTGCGGGAAATTTCCAAGACGGCTGGCGGAACTACGAATGGCGTTTGCGCTGCGAACCGCAGCGCGCCTTCGACATGCCTCGCTGGCATGGCGAAGACCTTTGCGGCGGAATGCTGCTGGTCCATGCGGAACAGGGTTTCGGCGATACCCTGCAATTCTGCCGCTATCTCGCGACGCTCGCAGCGCGTGCGAATGCGGGAAAGGTGACACTCGAATGCCAACAACCGCTTCATCGACTGCTCGGCAGATTGGAGGGCGCCGATACGGTTGTCCCGCGCGGCGCGCCGCTCCCTGCGGCGGACTGGCACATCCCGCTTTTAAGTCTCCCCGGAGTTTTCGAAACGACGCTCGATACCATCCCAAGCCGTTCCCCCTATCTGCAGGCGCCGGCCCCACGTTCCGATGATTGGCGGAAAAGACTGTCGACAGAGAAGCCCAATATCGGGCTTATTTGGAAAGGCAACCCACGACGGCAGGACGACAATATGCGATCCTGTCCACTATCCGCGTTCGAGCCGCTGTTACGGCTTCCCGGTCTGCAGTTCCACAACCTTCAGGTCGACGCAACGCCGCGCGAAAGCGAACAGCTCACTGAACTGGGTGTTTGCGACCTATCACAGGGAATCGAAGATTTTGCCGATACGGCGGCGATTGTTTCCGCCTTAGATCTCGTTATCAGCGTCGATACGGCGACGGCGCATTTATGCGGTGCCCTGGGGAAACCGGTTTGGGTCGTTTTGGGCTACGCTGCTGATTGGCGTTACCTCCTGACGCGGGAGGACATGCCCTGGTATCCTTCAATGCGGCTTTTTCGGCAGCCGAAAAACGGCGACTGGCACGAACCGATCACCCGTCTTTTAGACGCTTTACCGAGACACGTAACGTATTAGATTCGAATTAGGCGACGATGTTTCCGCCCGCGGTTTCGCTCGTCTGCGGCAGCGGCGGCGTTTCCTGTTCCGGCGTTTCCATCAACCCACTTGCGATATTACGGTTGATGTCGATCAGAACGTCCAGTTTGCTGGTGTCCGGCTCCGCGAGCGCGCCAACCGTATGTTTGTCGATGAAGATGCTCAAGCTCATGACATTGGCTTTGATCTCCGATGGCAACGCGTTTTCTTCCGATGCGATGTCCGACTGAATGATCGTCCACAGGCGCCAATTCAAGCGCAAGGCAGCCCTGTACTCGGTACGGTCGTCGCTGCCTTCGGATTTTACGACCGATAGCCTGCGTGCGGCTTCAAGGAGCGCCCTCGCTTCCGTCTGGCGTGCCCCCGCGCCGAGCTTCTGCGAAGACTGGTACGCCTGATTACTCTGCGTTTGCGACATTTTTCAGTACCTCATCTTCATAATTCATAAGCTTGCGGCATTTTTTCAACGCGCTGTAGAGATCGCCTCGGATGACATTTTCGCCAATTTCTAGAATTATCGGCGAGGCGCTCGGAACAGCCTTAATAAAATCTCTCGTAAATGAGTTAAATTTCTCTTGATAGAATGCCGTGTTTCCCGGGAAAAGGTAGATCATTTGCACGGCAAAATAGACTCGCTTCGCTGGCGAGTTCGCGTGGTCCTCCGTCATAATGTCGCGTTCCCGCAATACGCTGGCTTTATTTTCGAGAACCAGTTCGCTTTTTTGGCCGCCATTGACAATGACCGCTTGGTTGATGACGATTTTTTCGCCTGGTTTCAGGGCTAATTTCAATGGCATTGCTTACATCCATCAGTCAGACACACAGATTTCTTCGCTGTCGTCCGCATCGTAACCGTCGCGGACGGTGATGCCCAAAGGCGCAATGCACCTCTCAAGCGAAATAATCGTAGCACATAGTGTGCCACAACCGATGCGCACAGGCCGAAATAAAAAAAGAAAAAGGGCGACGGAAAATCCGTCGCCCTTTCCCCAAAAATATAGCGCCGTATTAGCCGAACAGCGCGAGAATCGAACGTTCACTCTGTGCCGCCAAGGACAAAGAGTTAATACCCAACTGCTGCCTGGTCTGCAGGGCCAGCAAGTTGGCGCTTTCTTCGTTCAAGTCGGCCTGCGTCAATTTACTGGCGCCACCTTCCAACGTGTTGGCTAGACTTTCGGTGAAATCCAGTCGAGTCGTCAGAACGGCCGCGTTCGAACCCAGCGTCGATGCGCTGGTCCGAAGAGTTGTCAACGCAGTGTTCACAGCGGTGATCGCCAAATCGATGTTCGTGTCGGCGGCGAAATTAGTAACCGCACCCGCCACATTAATACCGCCGGTACCGGTGGTGGAATCGATACCGGATATCGTGAGCGCGCTAGTACCGTCTTCGTTGAAATTGACGGTCAGATTGTCTGGCGTCGCCTGCAGAAGGTTGGTACCGGCAAAACTCGTATCGTTCGTAACCGCATCGATCTGGCTCAGCAGTGCGTCGAACTGAACTGCGAGCGACGAGCGCTCGTTCGTGTCACTGGTGGCCTTTGCGGTAATCGCGAGACCACGGGCCTGCTCGGCAAGCTCGGTAATCGCCTCGATACCGTTGATCGCGGCTTCAAGCGAACTAATACCTTGGTCGATATCTGATTTCAGGCCATCGAGATCGGAGGCACGAGAATTCAGCGACTGCGCCGCAAAGAATGCGGATGCGTCGTCGAGTGCCAAGTTGACCCGCAAGCCAGTCGACAGTCGACCCTGCGTCGTATCAATCTGCCGCTGCGTAAGCTGCAGAGTTAATAGGTTGGCCCGGACGGCGCCGGACAGGGAGACATTGTCAGCCATTACTTTTCCTCTTCTAGGATATGTAAGGTTGCGTTCTACAACCTTGTTTTATTGCCACAACCACAGCACACATTTTGTGTGTAACGCGGATGACTTTCTGTCATCCTCTCGCCCGAATAAGCCGGCAATCAGTTGAGGCCGACGTTCAAGCAAGCAAACTATGTGCCATGCGCTGCTATCACAGGAGTTCCATGCGATAACTCGAGGCGTAAAATAGCGGGGAAATGTGAAGAGAAAGTTTACGGTAGGAATTACCGCGCCGGCCCGGCAATTGTTGCCGGGCCGGCGGCAATTGTTGCCGCGAAACCAGGGGTGCGGCGTCTAGCCGAAGAGGTTCAGGATCGCCCGTTCGCTCTGGGCTGCAAGCGACAAGGAGTTCAATCCGAGCTGCTGGCGCGTCTGTAGGGACAGCAGGTTGGCGCTTTCCTCGTTGAGGTCGGCAAGAGTCAGCTTACCTGCCCCTTCGTCCAGCGTATTGACGAGATCTTCGGTGAAATTCAGACGGGTCTGCAGGACCGAGTTGTTCGAGCCCAAAGTCGCCGCCGTCGTCCGCAAAGTAGCCAACGCCGTACGGCTCGCCGTCAATGCCGCGTCGATGTTGGTTTCCGCAGCGAAGTTGCCGACGGCGCCGGCGACATTGATCCCGCCGGTGCCGGTCGTGGAATCGATGCCCGACACCGTCAGTTGACTGGTCGAATCCTCATTGAAATCGATGACCAGATTGTCCGGCGTCCCCTGGATCAGGTTCTGGCCGTTGTAGCTGGCGTCGTTGGCGAGGTTGTCGATCTGAGCCAGCAGCGCATCGAACTGGATCGCCAACGATGAGCGCTCATTTGTGTCGCCGGTCGCTTTCGCGGTTATCGCAATACCTTGCGCCTGCTCAATAAGCTCTGTAATCGCCTCGATACCGTTGACCGCGGCCGTCAGCGTGCTGATCGATTGGTCGATATTGTCTTTAAGGCGACCCAGATCTTCCGCGCGGAATGTCAGGGCGCGTGCCGCGAAGAACGCCGCAGCATCGTCGAGCGCGGAGTTGACCTTCAAACCCGACGCTAGGCGGCCCTGGGTCCGATCCGCAAGGTCGTTCGTCCGTTGCAGCGTGAGCAAGTTGTTCCGGATCGCAGCCGAAAGTTGAATTTTTTTCAGCCATTTTCTTACTCCTGTTCTGGATGCGCGCTTCGGCGCGATCTTTTCGTCATCCCCGAGCAGACTGATCTTTATTCGCCAGTACCGCTAAAGTGCTTCGACCCAGGGTTTGGCAATGCTCATGCCAAGCAGGACCAAAGGACTAATATATTGATAACAATATATTTTTTAGCGAGACTTTTTCGCTTCCAGAGGCGCGCGCCCTGTTCTGCCGGGTAAGTATTGCCTTCGAGCGGCAGTTCTTACCGGCTCAGTGCCCGTTCAACCGCATCGCGCACATCGCAAATTTCATCGACGCGGATATCTTGTGAAAACGGCAGCCCAACGACGGAACGAGCCAGCATTTCGGTGACCGGCAGCGGCGCCCGCGGCATCGTCTTGAAAGCACCCATGATATGACACCCCTTGCCCCACCATTGCCGGCTCGCGATGCCCGCCGCCGCGAGGTCAGACATCATCCTGTCCGCACAGGGGTCCGCAAGGCGCATGCTGAGCGTCGAACGGACATGCGTTTCGGAGAGCCCCGGCGCCAGCGACACGCGCGGCATGTCGGCAAACGCCTCCTGATAATGCTGTGTTGCCCGCGAGAAGGCGGCCCGGACCAGAGACCAGCGGTCCAGAGCCGCCATACCGACCGCGGCCGCGTATTCGCTGACTTTGGCGTTTATCCCTTCGAGTTCCGATTCTTGGCGCGAAACGAAACCGAAATTGGATAGCGAGCGCACCCGCGCGGCGAACTCCAGATCCCGACTGGCAATGAACGCCCCCTCCCCGATCCCAAGAACCTTAGTGGCATGCAGGCTGATTACCAGCGGCGCCTCGCCGAACTGTGCACCGTCAAACGCCGCTGCCGCATCGATGATGACCGGTATGCCGGTTTCCGCCCGAAACGCGTCCCACCCAGCCACGTCCACCGGCGCGCCGAAGGCGGAAACGGGCATGACCGCGCCGATAGGGCCGTCGACGTCGTCAAGGGCAGCACGCGCCCGCTCGGGCGTCAGCATCCAGGTCGCTTCCTCGACATCGAGGAACCAGGGCCGCATCTGAGCCCACCGAACGGCATTCGCACTCGCCACGAACGTCCAGGACGGCATCAAGCAGTAGGAGTCCGGCGCCGGCTCTTGTGCCCGCAAACTCAATACCAAACCGATTGTGCCGCTCGTCACGCAAACGAGATTGTCTTTGGTCAGACCCAGCATCGCCGCAAGCCGAGTCTCGAAAGCGTCGACCATCGGGCCGAAGTTGGAATACCAACGCGATTCATCGATCTGCCGCAAATAGGGCAGCAGCTGATCGGCCGTCGGCAATAGAGGTCGCATAAGGGGAATTCGCGGATTATTCGTCGTCATGCGGCGGCTCCGGCGCGGCGGGCGAAGGGTCCGCCTGTCTAGCATGATTCACGCCATAACCAGGTGGCGTAGGCGACAATTCGGTTTTCAAAAGGCGCGCCAGCATTTTGCGATCCTTGCACCAAGGTGAGAATCACGGCTAAACCCAAATCCATGGTGAGCGATACTGCAAATCACAACACTGCCCCACTGGCTGCCATCTCGTCGGAGGGGTGGGTGCTATTTAGCGGGTTGCTAAGCGATGACCTGCTGCACCGCCTGCGCAGCGATCTCCGCACAATTTACGGCGAACGCCGCGCCGTCCAGGAGCGCAACGGCATCGGCGACGGCATGGAGGGCACGTGCCATCATCTGCTAGGCGCAAACAATGCGATGGATGAGTTCGTCGCAAGCCTGCCTCTGCATACATTCATTCATGGGTTCTTCAACGGCCCCTATATCCTTAATTCTTTTGGTGGATTCATCAACGAGGCAACCGCGTCGAACGGTTATATCGGCGCGATCCACAGAGACGTCCGAACCTTCTCCCGCGATTTCCGGCTGATGCTCAACATGCTGGTCATGCTCGACGACTTTACGGTCGAAAATGGTGCGACACACCTCGTGTCGAAATCGCATAACGCTTCGGAGAAACCCACGACAGATGCATTTCAGGCCGCTGCGATTCAAGCGACAGGGGTTGCGGGCGACATCCTGATGTTCGATTCCCGTCTCTGGCATGCGGCAGGCCGGAACGGTACCGATATGCCGCGCCGCGCCCTGACCCTTACCTTTACCCGCCCCTTCTTCAAACCGCAACTCGACTATCCTCGGTTTCTCGGAGATGCCTACGCCGCCGCGTTACCGCCACAGGTGCGTCAGGTGCTGGGCTACGATGCCCGTGTACCAGCCAGTATCGAGGAATTCTACCAGCCGCCGGAGCGGCGTGCGTACAAGTCGGATCAAGGCTAAAAGCGGAGCCATCTCATGACCGATATGCAAGATGAATTCGACGAACTGAACCGGCTCGCCGAAGATTACGACGACGGACCGTTCGACAATGCGATGCGCGGCTACATGATGCGCGCGCTCAAACCCCATTTACGCCCGGGTAAGGCGCTCGAAATGGGCTGTTTCAATGGCGCCTTTTCCGTTTGCCTGGCAGAGGAATATGACGATCTGACGGTCGTCGACGCCGTCGACGGGTTTCTCGAAAACGTACGGCTGAAGCTTGGCGACCGCGCACGCACGGTTTGCAGCCTGTTCGAAGATTTCGAAACCGCCGAAAGATTCGATGCAATTTTCATCGTGCATGTGTTGGAGCACCTGCTTGACCCGGTCGCCGTCCTGCGCAAGGCAAAATCGCTCCTCGCACCCGAAGGCCGAGTGTTTCTCGTCGTCCCGAACGGTGCCGCGGCATCGCGGCGCATTGCCGTGAAAATGGGTGTTTTGCCCACCCTGGATGCGCTTTCCGAAGCCGACATGAAGCACGGGCACCGTCGCATCTATTTTTTCGATACACTGGTCAATGAGTCACGTCGGGCCGGATTCCGCATTTCAGAAACGGGCGGTATCTTTTTCAAACCTCTGGCAAATTTTCAGTTCGACGGCCTCATGGGGGGTCCACTGATCAGCGACAGTTTCATGGAAGGCTGTTTCGAACTGGGCAAGGAAGAGCCCGGCCTCTCGGCCAGCATTTTCGCGGTTTGCGAAGCATGAAGCCGCCGCCTACCGTAAATCGAGAGGACTATCGGATCGCCTCAGATGCCTCCACAAATTCGCGATAGCGGTCGCGCGTCACGCCCAGAATAACGTTGTCGTGGAACTCGTTTCGCCGAAAGAAAACGCGCCCCTTGCGCCCCTCTTCGATCCAGCCGCATTTTTCGAGATACAGGTCTAGCGACGCCTTGTTGTGGGCAATGATCGTCGTGTCCAGACGCTCGAGACCTAACTCCTCGAACGCGTATCGCATCATCGTCGTCACCGCATCCTTACCGTACCCTTTACGCCGCAACGCCGGTGTCCCGATCAGCAGGCCGGTAAACGCATTCCGGTCTTTCCAGTTGATGTCGACGAGGTTGGTCATGCCAATCGCACCATGGTCGGACGTATCGATCATAAACCGCTGATCGGTGCCATCGTAGCGGAAGCCTTCGAACCAGCCTTCCAGGTCAGCCTCCGACAGCGGGAAATGCCAGCGGCCGAGATTGTATTGTATCTCCGGGTCGTTCGCCCAACCGTGCAACAAGGGCAAATCAGCGCGCTCGACCGCCCGCAACACGATATTATCTCCCACAACGTTCATGATCCTGTCTCCTCCGCGCAATTTCTGGGCGTTCGGTATGCTGGAAAAAACGAACTATCGCTTTCGCAACGCGCTGCGCACAATTCTTGATATTTGTTCGCATCCAATATCTTGCCGCACAAAAAAGCCGGCTTGGAGGTATTCGAGAAGCCGCGCTTGAAGCGCGCCAATCCGTTGTCCGGATCGTCGGCAATGCCAGCGCTTCCCCCGAAATCGATCGTTTTCGCATCATCGAAATACTGAATAGCGGCGTCATAAAGCAAATAGGATGCGCCGCACGCACGGCCGGCCTTATTCGACGCAGACAGATGGCTATGGACGCGGTCTCCCGCCCGGATCCACAAATGGCAGGCGACCAGCTCGGTATCGACGAATGCCCCGAATCCGACGAGCCCGTCGATTGCCGCAAGACCCTGGAAAACTGCTGCAGAGTATGTGGCCACACCCGTTATGCCTCGTCTGATCGCCAACTCTCGATACAGAGAAACCCAAGCAGACATATGATCGGCTAACTCGATCCGCCGCACCTCGGCGCGCGCGCGGCGCAACTCGTAGCGGTGATGTTTCGAATATCGCGCCGCGCCGACGCTTCGGTCGTGCAGATAGTGGGTCTTGAACGGATAGCAACGCTCGAACGCGCCGGCGAGCGCAGCCTCGTCGGGACGCAAGATCGGATCGGCGACAAGGACGACCGATACCAAACCGAGCGCGCGAAGACGCTCGAGCCCCGCATCGAGGTCAACCCCATCCTCAAAAGCCATTACTGGATAGCAGCTTGCCGCATCCTCCCCCTTTGCCGGTTCGCGCACATCGATAGGCCTGCGCAGCAACCAGCTATGCCATTCGGGAATTTCGCAGACCGCATCTCCCGCGCCTGCCACCAGCGTTGCATAGCGCTGTGTCATATAGGGATGCGTCATGCGCGGACGCCCCTGAATGCATCTGCAACGGTGCGCATATCGTCGGCATCGTAGCGCTGATCGCAGGGCAACAGCAGAATCTCATGGCTAAGCGCATGTTCAGCTGGGAACCTGGCCGGGTCGGACGGTAGCAAAGGCCAATTCCGTGCGGCAAAGATGCGTCTTTCCACGAGAGCACGCCATATTACGTCTCGACCCGGAACGCGAACTGGAAATCCAAACGGCGCAAAACTCGTCGCCGCGCCTTCGATTAATGCAACGTCGTGCAGAAGTGTCGCCAATACATCGAAATTCTCTTTTCGGCGCCGGATAATCGCTTGCGGATCGACACAGCCAAGGAGCTTGCGTGCCAGCGCACTCATCGGTTCGCGGGAAACGGTCATTTGGGCTTCGACCTTTTGGTAGGCGGCGAACCAGCGCGCATTGTCCCGCTCTTCGATATCGTCCCGTCGCATCACACGAGGACAAGTCCGGCGTTCGTCGCTGCCCTTCGAGTGGGACGCCGGTTCGATGCAACCCGACATATGGACCAGAAGACCGCCATCGGGCACGCCGAGCAGCTTGCGCGGGCTGTACAGCACCCAATCGGCCCAGGGCGTTTTCGCCGGGAAAAGTGCCTGGGCACGATCTTCGACCCAAAGGATGTCCGGCCGCTCGGCGACAAGCGCACAAAAACCTGCGTTGGGCGGACGGCCGAAATAGTCGACGGCGACGACACAGTCTCCAGTACGGAGTTCGGCCGATAGCGCATCGATATCGGGAGAAAGCGCCGCCGTTAGCGGGTAAAACGCGACCGGAACGTCATCCGCCGCCGCCTGAGCAATTTCGGGGCAGATGAACGCGGGCAAAAACAAACGTTTTGAGCCAGCGCTCCGCAGCAAGTGGGCCAAGGCGCTGCGGGCATTCACGAATGCCCAGGAATTGTTGTCCATTACGCCCCACAGCGTCAGCACGCCGCCATAACCCGATACGCGTTCCGCCTCAAGGGGCAGAAAGCCGCCTATCGCACGGCCAGCGACACAGGGCGTCACCGCTACGCCCCCTCGCCCACACCGGTGTCGCCCACTGCCAACAGAAAGCGGGCGAACGCGTCTACTGCGGCACGGTCACCGAACAGCCTGTCGGACCGTGTTTGAATTTTCGTGGATATTTCGGACCGCCATGCCCGATCGGTTCCGAGCCGCAGCGCCGTCGCTGCGTAGGACTCGGGAGAATCCGCAACCAGTTCCGGCATTTCCAAACGATTATACAGAGCCATCGTTGACCGACCGCGCGCAAAGCGTCCCGGAAACGTGACGATCGGCGTCCCCATGGCCAAGCCTTGATAGGCCGTGTTGCCCCCACAAAAGGGCCATGTGTCCAGCAAAACGTCCGCAAGCCGCAAAAGTCCTAAGAAATCAGTAAAGGGTTGCCTTTCAAGAACTTGAACTCTATCGATAAGGTCTCCAAAAATGCCCTGCCACCGCTGAAGCAGAATGTCCCCCCAGTGCGCTTCAGGCCCGGCAACTATGACGAGCCTGCCACTGGAGTCGCCGCTCAGTATCCGCAACAAGGCTAGGTCCATATCGGGGTGAATTTTGAACAGGCTCTGTGGGCACATATACAGCGTTGCATCTTCCGGCAGACCGAATGCCGCGCGGCTCGGCATCGGGTCGGGTACCGGAGGTCGATCGTAATGCACCAGGACATCGTCGAGCGCCTCCAGCCTTTCGCTGTATGACGCGTCCGCCCCCGGCGCCTCTAACGGCGCATTGCTAATGAAATAGTCGACCGCCGGAATTCCAGTCGTGTCGGGATGGCCATTCGTTACGCACTGCACGGGTGCAAGCCGTGCGAATGCGAGAAAGTATGTGAGGGGCTCCATACCGATGTCGGTGTAGATCAGGACATCAAGCGCCTCCTGCCCAATTCGCTGGCGTGCCGCGGACAGGTTCTTCGGCAAAATCACAGCATTATCGACGTCTTTGGCAACCGAACGCCATAACGCATCGGTATCGGCATCATCACCAAAAGTGAATGCGGATACGGTAATCCGGTCACTTGGCAGTAGGCGCAAGAGGCCGTGGTAACACCAGCCGACTGCATGATCTCGAAAATGTTGCGATACGAAGCCGACCTTCAGACGCTCGCTGCTCCGATTCCTGCGCAAATCTGCCGCAACGTAGCGGAGCGAAGGGCAGGCTTTTTCATAGAGACGCGCGATTTTGCAGCTCAGCACTCGATTATCGGTATCGTGGTACGATAAATGAAATTGCGTGATCCCAACCTCGTTTATCGGATCGTCGATACGAATGTCCGCCCCGAGCAGTTCGTCGACCGCCCGTTCCATTTTTTGCCGCGCCTGTGTCATCGCATCCTGCGAATCCGCAATCACCGGCAAGAGCGTTGCCAGACGTATGCGCAAACCAGGTTCGGACCGTATCGTCAGCGCCTCGCGGTAGCTGGCCGCAGCTTCGTCATAGCGGCCCTGCCGACGTAGCGCATTTCCGAGGTTGCCATGCGCCGCGACCATTTTCGGATCACGAGCCAGAACGCGGTGCAGTGCTCGTTCAGCCGCTTCGGTATTTCCCTGACTAAGCAATATGTTTGCAATGTTATTCAATGATTCCAAATAATTTTGATCTATTTTTAAAGCCTTTTGGTAATGAATAAGGGCTTTTTCAAATTTGCCCTGCTCCATCTTCACGACACCAAGATTGTTGTGAAACACAGGATCACCATCGTTCACGGCTATCAGAGACTCATAAATCTTCTCAGCTTCCGGCAAATCGCCACAAAATCGGACCGCATTTGCCAGGCCGCATTGCGCCGGAATGTTTGCCGGATCCTGATCGAGCACACACCTGTATTGCGCGACCGCGGCCTCACCCTGCCCCATGTCCAGCAAGGTGTTTCCCAAGTTATATTGGGCATCGAGGAGTTCCGGATCGGTATCCACCGCAGCGCGGAAAGCAGCCAATGCCGCGTCAAGCCGCTCGGTTGCACGCGCGGAGACGCCGAGATTATTCAGGAATTGTGCATTCGAAGGTGAAGCCGAGACCGCTTTTCCAAACAGTTCAAACGCTTCCTGCGGTTCACCGCTAGCCGACGCAATAACGCCAAGCATGTGCAACGAGTCCGCATGGCCCGGGGTTTCGCTAAGAATTTCCCGATACTTTGCCGCCGCTGCCCCAAGGCGCCCGTCGCGATGATCACGAACAGCGGCGGCATATAGCGCATGCGAATCCGTCATGGTCTTCCGTAAACCTTCCGCCTGTCCACCGGCTGTTTGAACATCCCTCGATGCAACAGCCGTGCCCACCCAGCATCGCCTTAATATTAACCATAAAGCCGGCAAAAACTTCCGAAACAGTAAACAAAGGGCGGCAAAAATTTCCGCTATTTCCCCTATAACCCGGCAATCTCTTCCCTCCTGACCGGGATGCTAACTAGGGCAGCGTGAGGGAATCGGGGGCTCGCATGCAGAATTTTTTGCCACCACGCCGACCGCATCAGGAGGATCCACGCGCACAATCCTCATAAAGTTTTTACGCGTGTTAACAGGATGTTAATGACTATCTCTTTAGACTCGCACGATGTGGAGTACCGCCGCCTCTGTAACGTTTACGCTGGATAGAGTGGCGCGGACCTAACGGAATGGAGAAACCGCAGAGCACATTGGCACCTTGATTGCATAGGATAGTTTCTGAAAAGTTAATTTCCGGACACTAGTCAGTTCTGGAATTTCGGACGATTTCGAATTCGAATTCTTGCCAGTACGGCGAAGAACGCGCCAGACAAGAAAGTTACCGAGTTCGGAACATACCGTTCGCGCATTTGACAGAACGCCGATTGCGGGAGGAAAACTATGGAATTCGGTTCACTCGGCCTTGGATCACAATCCCAGTCCGCGTCAAACCAGTTAGGCGCATCCAGCCTGGCGGCAACAACGACTCCAGAAGCAAACACAGAACAAGCTGTAACGCCCGTCGATAGCGGCGGCGCGGCGCAAAACGACCAGCAGCAGGATCTGCTTGGCAGAGATACCAGCGGCGGTAATAACCGCCCCTCGGCATCACCCGATGATCTGCAGCTTACAAGTCGTCGAACGACGCTTAACTTCGACAGCGAGCAAAATCGTATTTTCCTGGAAGTCGTCGACACAACGACCGATGAGGTCATCGAGCAGATTTCATCGGATCAGTTCGTCAAATTCGTCGATCAGGCGCTGAACCCCGGCGGGGATTCCGGCACGGAAAATGAAGACGAAGCGGGGCAGTCAACGGAGTTGGCGGTCTAGCGTCACACAACGGGGCTGCCGCACGCGTCGAACCCACACCAACTGCGTAATTTTTTCCCGACGCGATGACCCACGCGTGGCAATTTGTGCCGCTGCGTGACTGAAATTATTGCCCGCTCGTGCGATGTGGGGAATACTTCAGATCGAATTTACCTAATATTAATAACCGACTAGACGAATTTTTATGGTTTGGCCCGTTGCTTGCTGAGTGTTGTCCGACGCAATAGCGAGGAAGCACCATGCAAGTATCCGGCGTGGAAGTGGCCCACCAGACCGGTGGCGAGAACTCAGCAGCCAAACCGTCAACGACGGCGAGCGGCCTGTTCGAGGCCCTTTTACAGGGCGCCAACGGGCAGAATGCTTCGCTCGCGCGGCTCGAGGGCGGTGCGGGGCTGGCCCAGCAAATCGGTGCGAACGAGACACATCCTTCAGATCCCGACGAATTTTATGCTTCCGAAACCGAACGCACACCTCAGGCTTCGGAAAACGACGAGACTGACGCCGTCGCCTCGGAAGACGAGCGCCCCGAAGACTCGGAAAACGAGCACCCGGAGGAAACGGCGCTTGACACCGAACCCGAGGGCGCGGCCGGTCAAACCGCCACCGCGCTGCAGACCGAGATTCCGACAACGGCCGAACCGGCGGTCACTACGGTTTCCAACCCGGCGACGCCCGAAACGGCCACCAAAACCGAGCCTGCAGCAGCGGCAACATCAGCCGAACAATCAGTAGTAATCGCCGCTGCGAGCGTTCCAGCCGTCAAGGCAGCAGCCCCGGCCGCACCACAAACTGCAACCGGGAAGCAGGCGTCGGTGCAGGCCACCGTACAAACCGCACAGCCAAACGTCCCTACCGTTACGCCTGAACAGGTCGTCGCAAGCAATGTGCAGAAAAATTCAGGAAACGAAAAACAAAATGGTTCCGGCAGACTAACGGCGTGAGCGTCCGGTAAAGCAGCCCTGCCTATGATGACGTTGGACTGTTACGCTCAGGTTTGAGCGTAACGCCAGGGGAGCAGTTCGTCGATCCGATTGATTTTATGGTCGGCGATACAGGCTAGCGTGTCGGTTAGCCAGGCCTGCGGATCGACGCCATTGAGTTTTGCTGTCTCGATCAGCGTATAGGCGATGGCGGCTGATTTGCCGCCGGCCTCGGACCCCATGAAGAGATAATTCTTCCGCCCCAGGGCGATGGGCCGCATGGATCGCTCTGCGGTATTGTTGTCGAGTTCAAGAAAGCCGTGATCTAGATATGGTCGCAGCTTCTTCATGCGGGTCAGGGCGTAGCGAATAGCACCGGCTAAGGGTGATTTGCCGGATATCCGGGTCAATTGGGCATGCAGCCATGATTCCAGGTCGTCGAAGATTGGTTTTGATTGGCGCTGCCTGATCTTCACCCGTTGATCCGGCGATTGGCCCCGAACCTCCTTCTCGACGCCATAGAGTGTGGCGATACGTTTTATGGCTTCCTCGGCAATCGCCGATCCCTGAGCTTTGTGGATATCGACGAACTTGCGTCGGATATGGGCCATGCAGGCCACTTCCGTCACCTTGCCCGTGCGGTACAGGTCATTGACCCCCGCATAGCCATCGGCATGCATGAAGCCCGTGAAGTCCGCTAGATGTTCGCGCGGGCGAACGCCCTTCCTGTCGGACGAGAACTGATACCATGCGGCAGGATGCGCCTCTCCGGCCCAGGGTCGTTCATCGCGGACATAGGCCCAAAGCCGCGCGGTCCTGGTTTTACCGGAGCCTGGGGTCAGCATTTTTACCGGCGTATCATCGGCGAAGAGGGCCTGTCCCTTTAAAACATGGCGCGCGACGGCGTCCGCCAAAGGTTCCAACAGAGCCGTGGATTTGCCAACCCAATCGGCCAGGGTGGAGCGGTCCAGATCGATCCCCTCGCGCTGGAATATCTGACTTTGCCGGTACAAAGGCGAATGATCGGCGTACTTGTTGACCAGCACATGGGCCAGTAGGCCAGGACCGGGC
The DNA here is from genome assembly GCA_012103325.1 of Alphaproteobacteria bacterium. Taxonomy (GTDB): domain Bacteria; phylum Pseudomonadota; class Alphaproteobacteria; order UBA8366. The sequence goes on along the minus strand of WLWY01000003.1, from coordinate 189,196 downwards.
CGCCCGTGCTCAATCGGCCGCGACGGCAGGGCTGCCTGATGGAACGTCTCACAGCAGGTGCAGGCCATGCGCGGGCGAACAATCCGGTTCACGACAAAACGTCCGGGGACATATTCCAGTTCCTCGGTGACATCGTCGCCAAGCGTTTTGAGCGCACCGCCGCATTCCCCACAGGCATCGCCCGGCGACAGTGTTGTCTCGTTGCGTGGGAGATGACCGGGCAGCGGTTTACGTTTGGGCTTGTCTTTTGGCGCTGCAGATTGATCTGCATTTGCATCGTCTGACGCGGGCTCCTGCGCGGACGCCGCAATCTCTTCGTCTTCCAGCGTCAACGCCAGTTGATCCAGAGCCTCCGAGCGCGACCCGAAGCGATGCTGGCGCATCCCGGCCAATTGGTGTTGGAGCTTCTCGATCAACACCGCCTGTGACTTCACTTCCGACGCCAGCGATGCCACCAGACCTTTTAATGCGGCAGGTTCATTCGGGAGGTTCTCAGCGTCGTCGAGCATGCCGGCAATCTATCAGCCGCCACCCCGCATGGGAATCCCCGGAAATTGACAACCCTTTGCTGTGAAACGACTTTACCCAGCCGTCAGGGGACGCCACGTTCGTTGTGGTATGCGCCAATCAATCCCTTCCAGCAGCATCGCCAATTGAACCGGGGTCAGCGCAACCTTGCCCGCTTTCGCAGACGGCCAGACAAACCGTCCCTTCTCCAGACGCTTCGAGAACAGACATGCCCCTTGCCCGTCCCACCAGATCACCTTGATCAGATCGCCACGGCGACCCCGGAAGACGAACAGATGACCGCAATACGGCGCCGCCTTTAGAACCTTCTCTGTTTGCGCTGACAGCCCATTGAACCCCTTACGCATGTCCGTCACGCCGGCCGCAAGCCAAACCTTCGTGTTCGTGGGAACCGGGATCATCCCGACAAGCACCGGAGCAGACGTACGAGCGCTTCGGGATCGTAAGGGCCGCTAATGCTCAAGCGATGACCTCCGGCAAGCGTGACCTCGATCTTGCCTTCGTCACCAACAGGGCGCTCGGCTTCGTGCTCGACGTGACGCGCAATCTCAACCGGCAGGAAACAGGCGGCGTCATCGACCGTGTCACTTCCCGCAAACCGGGGATCTTTCAGCCAGTTGAAAACCTGATTGGCGTTCACATTGTAGCGCCGTGCAACCTGTGAAACCGAAACGCCCGCAAACCGCGTCTGTGCGCAAATCATCCGCTTCTCGTCTGCACTCCAGCGCCGACGCTTGCCCCGCTTCGCCACATCCTGATCCCCGTTAGTGTCCACCTAAACAAGTGGACACTAAACCTCACTTCTTCTGCACGGCAGAGCGGTCAGGCCGGACGCTTACCTCGAAACAAGCGGACGGACAGTTCATCGACAACTCCCCGAGCATGCTCAACGTGGCGGTTTCGCGGGCCAGGGACAGTTTTCTCGTCTTTGGCGATATGGATGTGTTCTCTACAGCTGCGGCTGGGACACCACGGGCACTGCTGGCACGCTTCCTGTTTTCTTCCCCAGACAATGCGTTGGAATTCGAGGTCGCGCCACGCGAGGATTTAGTGCTGCACTCCGGGCAACTGATTACTCTTCGCGATGCGGCCGAGCACGATGCTTTCCTGCTGAACGCGCTTGGCAAAAGGTCGGCGAAATACATGATCGTCAGCCCATGGGTCACCGTCCCGACTATGAAGCGCGCCGGGCTTCTGGACGCCCTTCGCGCTGCCGCTAAGCGGGGCGCGGAGATTGACATCTATGTAGATCCTGCCTTCAACCAGAAACAAACGCAGGAGGGGTTGACATATCTCGAAGCTGCGGAGACCGCTTTTAAGGAGATAGGTGTCACACTGCGCAAAGTGCGCCAGCTTCATAGCAAGATTGTCGCGGTGGATGACACTCTGCTTTGCATTGGGTCTTTCAATTGGCTCTCTGCCAGCCGTGTCGGGAAATATGCCCGGCACGAGACATCACTCGTATACCAAGGGTCACATCTGCAAGATGAGATCAAGGACCTCACAGACAGTTTGCGAAGGCGTTAGACCGAATAATGTCGTCGTCTCCGTACTTGAGGCCGGACGCCTAGAGCGAGACATTAGATCGATGTTAGTTTTGTCCGGCTAGCCTTCGTTAGGCCAAACAAATCCTTGGGCCGAGATAAGGTCGTTCCCAGCGTCGCCGGGCTTCTGGAAGTTATTGGGGAGGCTGAGTTGGTCGGGGTGTTTTTGTCGAAAGAACGGCCTTTCCGCAAGCAGGCGAAGCGGGCCCTATTTCGTCCCAGGCGATTTTATTTGCATCGGGGGAGCGGGATGTTGCGGACCTGAGACTTCCCATTGGGAAGGATTGGCGATCAAGTTGGTGCTGCCTGACGTCCGCAGCACCGCCCTGACCCCGCGCGAGACGGTGCAATCTGCCAGTCCGGCGCACTAGTCCTCGGTAAGCGCGCGAGCACATTCCAACTCCGGATTTTTGATATCCGGACCGTATGCCGCACGAACGCAGGTTTGATAAGGCGAGAAATAGGTCCAGACTGAGACCGTTACTATGATTGCGGCCCCGATTATCAGAGCGACCTTGATCGGATCTTTCATGTTTCCTTCTCCGCATCCATCGTGCTGCACTTTTCACAGGGGCCCCCACGGCTCGGCCCACGTAATCTTTCCACCTTCGCCCGCCGCAGCCTGCATCACGCGGAGGCGGGGCGCCTCGGAGGGTCTAGAACCGAAGCTTGCCGCGCAGGATGACGCCGTGGTCGGGTTCGCCACCGGCCCGTTCGCCACGCTCGCCTTCGAGGCTCAGGTCGAGGCCTGTGCCCATCTCGAAGCGGCCGCCGACGCGCAGCCGCCGGGTCCCCTCGCCGGACAGCGACAAGCCCGTGTAGGGGGTCAGCACGCCGTCCCCGCCGAGCGTGGCAAAGCCGTAGCCGACCTCCATATCGAGGCGTCCCTGAGGCTCGTTGTCATCGGCGTTGTCATTGGCGGCGGTCAGGCCGGTCGCCCCGTCGTTCCACAGCTTGGCGACACCGCTCGCGGTCTCGCCCCAGCCGGGCTCCAGGCTCAGCGACAGGCCGGTCCCGTCGCTGCCCGGATCGAGCCGCACGAAGCCGCCCACGCCCCATTCCTCGTAATCCCCGCCATGGACAAGGAGCGTCCGCCCATAGCCCTCCACCGTCAGGCCGACAACCGGGTTCGCGTAGCGCAGGCTGCCGCCCAGTTCGACACCGGCGCCGGTCTCGCCGCCGCCGCCGTCATAGCGCAGCCCCACCTCGACCGACGGGGTCAGCGTGCTCCTGCCCAGGCTGTGGGCATGGCTGGCCTCGAGCGCACTCCGACCCTGATAGACGTCGACCGACAAGGCCTCGATCATGGCCGCCCCCTCGACATCGATGCGGGCAACCGAGCCTTGCGCCCGCAGCGTCAGGCGGGTCGTGCCGCCCGCGATCAGATCGTCGCTCGAATACAGCGTTCCCCGCGCGCCGGCGGCGGCCGACCACTGGGTCATGTCGCTCGTTTGCGCATCGGTTTCCTCGTCATCGATCTCGATCTCGCCCCAGCCGTAGCCGGCCGTGGCCCAGAGGCCGATATCGCCCAGCGTCCAGCCGACATAGGGGTTGAAGCTTATCATCCGACTCTCCTGCTCGCCCGACATCGCTTCCTTGCCATCACCGTTATCGGTGCGGTCGGTGTAGTCGAAGCTCCCTTTCGACAAGGACAGCGAAAGTCCGGCCAACACCTCGTCGCTGAGCTTCGCGTCGACGCCGAGATGACCGCTCATCACCTCGCCGTCCCAGTCCACCGCGCTGTCATCGCCGCCCGAGAGGTTGTTGTAGTTACTGCTCCCCCACAGGGCGAGGCTGTTGGACGGGTGACCGGCGCCGCCGTCCTTCCGGTCGGTGCCGTCCTCCGTCGCCGCCGCGCCGAGCGGTATCACGAAAGACGAGCCCGAGAGCAGTTGTGTCAGATCGACATCAGGCGCAGTGTCCCGCAGCGCCCATTCGTTCCCTTCCCAGGCGCGGGAGGTATCGCTGCGCGAGGCCCGCGAGGCGCCGGCGAGGTTGATCGCCCCCGCCGGCGGCGCCCCCGAGATGGCCCGCTCGATACGCCCGGTCACCGCGTCCAGCGTGCTGCTCAGCATCGCCCGCGCCGTCTCCGGCAGGATCATTTCGATAACCCGGTTGACGCGCTCCGCGATGATCTGCTCTGGGTCCACTTCCGGCTCGTCGTCGTCAAGGATGGTCAGCGTCACAGACGCCGGCGCCGGCAGCGGTACCGGCGGTTCCGGCGGCGGGCGGACCAGCTCCGCCGTCGCCGAGATCGTCAGCGTCTTGGTCGGCGGGCCGATATCTTCGTTGTCGAAGGTGATGATCCGCAATTGTTGTCCGCTCTCGCGGTCCCCTTCCTTGATCGTCAAGTCGCCGCCTTCCAGCTTGAAGTCTTCCTCGCCTGGCTCTACCGGATAATCTGGCGTCACCGTGACCGTCAGGCTGATAGTGTCGGACGCTGTGGCGCCTATGGGCAGAAGCCTTGCGAACAGCCCGACTCCGAACTCGGTGCCCTCCACTTCCTCCGGCCTCTGCAGCACCAGCACCAGTGTCGGGTCGGCCAATTTGACCTCGTCAGAGGTGACCGCCGCGCCCGCGAGACCGTCCGTGTCCACCGGCGTCACCTTGAAGGTGATTTTCCGCCCGCTATCGGCCGGCGCCAGCTTGTAGGTCAACTCGGTGCCGACCTCCGTCGTGCCGTCCCGCAGCCAGAGGTAGGTGCTTGTCCCTTCGCCATCGCTGTCCTCATCTTCGAAGGTGTAGCTGCCGGTTAGGGTCTTGCCGACCGACAGCTCCCCTGTGATCTTGACTGCGCTCGCCACCGGCGCGTCGTTGACCGGCGTAACCGTCGGGGTCGCCGTGGCGGTGGCGGTGGCGTTGTCGCCGTCGGTCACCGTCAGCTCGATCGCGCTCAACGTCCCGCCGGCATTGACGACAGCCGCACCGTCGGCGGTCAGCTCGACCTCGGCGTTGTCCGTATCCAGCTCATAGTACCCGTTGGTGTTGGTCCCGACGGTAAAAGTCACCGTCAGGGAAGCGTTCTCTTCATCCGCGGCCACGTAGGTGGCCGCCACCGTCGCCCCGCCATCTTCGGTCAAGGTCTCCGCCGTGATCACAATGGTCGGCGGGTCGTTGACCGGCGTAACCGTCGGGGTCGCCGTGGCGGTGGCGGTGGCGTTGTCGCCGTCGGTCACCGTCAGCTCGATCGCGCTCAACGTCCCGCCGGCATTGACGACAGCCGCACCGTCGGCGGTCAGCTCGACCTCGGCGTTGTCCGTATCCAGCGTGTAGTGCGGGTTGGCGGTCAGGGTCACCGTCGGGGAAGTGGTTTCTTCGTCCGCGGCCACGTAGGTCGCCGCCGCCGCGCCCGCCGCCAGCCCCCTATCTTCGAACAAGGTCTCCGCCGTGATCACAATGGTCGGCGGGTCGTTGACCGGCGTAACCGTCGGGGTCGCCGTGGCGGTGGCGGTGGCGTTGTCGCCGTCGGTCACCGTCAGCTCGATCGCGCTCAACGTCCCGCCGGCATTGACGACAGCCGCACCGTCGGCGGTCAGCTCGAACTGGCGTTGCAGCATCAGCGTGTAGTGCGGGTTGGCGGTAGGTGGTCAAACCGTCGGGGGGGAAGCGTTCTCCTTCATCCGCGGCCACGTAGGTGGCCGCCACCGTCGCCCCGCCATCTTCGGTCAAGGTCTCCGCCGTGATCACAATGGTCGGCGGGTCGTTGACCGGCGTAACCGTCGGGGTCGCCGTGGCGGTGGCGGTGGCGTTGTCGCCGTCGGTCACCGTCAGCTCGATCGCGCTCAACGTCCCGCCGGCATTGACGACAGCCGCACCGTCGGCGGTCAGCTCGACCTCGGCGTTGTCCGTATCCAGCGTGTAGTGCGGGTTGGCGGTCAGGGTCACCGTCGGGGAAGTGGTTTCTTCGTCCGCGGCCACGTAGGTCGCCGCCACCGTCGCCCCGCCATCTTCGGTCAAGGTCTCCGCCGTGATCACAATGGTCGGCGGGTCGTTGACCGGCGTAACCGTCGGGGTCGCCGTGGCGGTGGCGGTGGCGTTGTCGCCGTCGGTCACCGTCAGCTCGATCGCGCTCAACGTCCCGCCGGCATTGACGACAGCCGCACCGTCGGCGGTCAGCTCGACCTCGGCGTTGTCCGTATCCAGCGTGTAGTGCGGGTTGGCGGTCAGGGTCACCGTCAGGGAAGCGTTCTCTTCATCCGCGGCCACGTAGGTGGCCGCCACCGTCGCCCCGCCATCTTCGAACAAGGTCTCCGCCGTGATCACAATGGTCGGCGGGTCGTTGACCGGCGTAACCGTCGGGGTCGCCGTGGCGGTGGCGGTGGCGTTGTCGCCGTCGGTCACCGTCAGCTCGATCGCGCTCAACGTCCCGCCGGCATTGACGACCTCCGCGCCGTCGGCGGTCAGCTCGACCTCGGCGTTGTCCGTATCCAGCGTGTAGTGCGGGTTGGCGGTCAGGGTCACCGTCGGGGAAGCGTTCTCTTCATCCGCGGCCACGTAGGTGGCCGCCACCGTCGCCCCGCCATCTTCGGTCAAGGTCTCCGCCGTGATCACAATGGTCGGCGGGTCGTTGACCGGCGTAACCGTCGGGGTCGCCGTGGCGGTGGCGGTGGCGTTGTCGCCGTCGGTCACCGTCAGCTCGATCGCGCTCAACGTCCCGCCGGCATTGACGACAGCCGCACCGTCGGCGGTCAGCTCGACCTCGGCGTTGTCCGTATCCAGCTCATAGTACCCGTTGGTGTTGGTCCCGACGGTAAAAGTCACCGTCAGGGAAGCGTTCTCTTCATCCGCGGCCACGTAGGTGGCCGCCACCGTCGCCCCGCCATCTTCGGTCAAGGTCTCCGCCGTGATCACAATGGTCGGCGGGTCGTTGACCGGCGTAACCGTCGGGGTCGCCGTGGCGGTGGCGGTGGCGTTGTCGCCGTCGGTCACCGTTCCGCCTCATCGCCGCTCAAGTCCCGCCGGCATTGACGACCTCCGCGCCGTCGGCGGTCAGCTCGACCTCGGCGTTGTCCGTATCCAGCGTGTAGTGCGGGTTGGCGGTCAGGGTCACCGTCGGGGAAGTGGTTTCTTCGTCCGCGGCCACGTAGGTCGCCGCCACCGTCGCCCCGCCATCTTCGGTCAAGGTCTCCGCCGTGATCACAATGGTCGGCGGGTCGTTGACCGGCGTAACCGTCGGGGTCGCCGTGGCGGTGGCGGTGGCGTTGTCGCCGTCGGTCACCGTCAGCTCGATCGCGCTCAACGTCCCGCCGGCATTGACGACAGCCGCACCGTCGGCGGTCAGCTCGACCTCGGCGTTGTCCGTATCCAGCGTGTAGTGCGGGTTGGCGGTCAGGGTCACCGTCGGGGAAGTGGTTTCTTCGTCCGCGGCCACGTAGGTCGCCGCCACCGTCGCCCCGCCATCTTCGGTCAAGGTCTCCGCCGTGATCACAATGGTCGGCGGGTCGTTGACCGGCGTAACCGTCGGGGTCGCCGTGGCGGTGGCGGTGGCGTTGTCGCCGTCGGTCACCGTCAGCTCGATCGCGCTCAACGTCCCGCCGGCATTGACGACAGCCGCACCGTCGGCGGTCAGCTCGACCTCGGCGTTGTCCGTATCCAGCTCATAGTACCCGTTGGTGTTGGTCCCGACGGTAAAAGTCACCGTCAGGGAAGCGTTCTCTTCATCCGCGGCCACGTAGGTGGCCGCCACCGTCGCCCCGCCATCTTCGGTCAAGGTCTCCGCCGTGATCACAATGGTCGGCGGGTCGTTGACCGGCGTAACCGTCGGGGTCGCCGTGGCGGTGGCGGTGGCGTTGTCGCCGTCGGTCACCGTCAGCTCGATCGCGCTCAACGTCCCGCCGGCATTGACGACAGCCGCACCGTCGGCGGTCAGCTCGACCTCGGCGTTGTCCGTATCCAGCTCATAGTACCCGTTGGTGTTGGTCCCGACGGTAAAAGTCACCGTCAGGGAAGCGTTCTCTTCATCCGCGGCCACGTAGGTCGCCGCCACCGTCGCCCCGCCATCTTCGGTCAAGGTCTCCGCCGTGATCACAATGGTCGGCGGGTCGTTGACCGGCGTAACCGTCGGGGTCGCCGTGGCGGTGGCGGTCACCGTGCCGTCGTCCACCGACAGAGCGATCGCGCTCAGCGGCCCGCCGAGATTGACGGCAGCCACACCGACATCGGTCAGCTTGACCTCGGCGTTGTCCGTATCCAGCGTATAGTGCCCGTCGGTGTTGGTCCCGGCGGTAAAATCCACCGTCAGGGTATCGCCGTCTTCATCCGTGGCCACATAGGTCGCCGCCACCGTGGCCGTCGACACCCCCCTGTCTTCGAGCAAGGTCTCCGCCGTGATCACAATGGTCGGCGGATCGTTGACCGCATCGATCGTGATGTCGAAGGTCTGGGCCGCACTGGTGGCGTCGTCCGCCGTCACGCCGGGCGTGCCGCCATCGTCCGTCAGTGTCACCGTCGTCGTGCCGTTGGCATCATCCGCCGGCGTGTAGCTCAGGTTGCCGCTGGCCAGATCGATCGCTGGGGCGGCCGAGAAGAGGGCCTCGCCGGCCGCCGGGATCTCGACGTTGAAGGTCAGCACCTGCCCGCTCTCGTTCGCCGGACCCGCCGAGATCGCAGAGGCAAAGCCGGTCACCGTCTGGTCGCCGGCATCCTCGGCGACCGTCTGGTTCCGGTTCGGATCGGCCGGAAGCGTAAAGCTCGGCCTCGCATTGATCGTCAAGATGGCCGCCGCACTCGTCACCTCCTCGGCGGCGTTGCTCACCACCACCTGGAACTGCGCCCCGTTATCCGCCAGCGCCGTGGGATCAAGGGTATAGGTCGCGCTCGTCGCCCCGGAGATATCCTCCCCATCGCGCTGCCATTGATAGCTCAACGTGCCGCCGCCCGTCGCCGCCGCCGTGAAGCTCGCCGCCGCGGGCGGCGTCACCGTTACATCCGCCGGCTCCGTCGTGATTACCACCGTTTCCAGCACCCTGACAAAGACCGTCACGGTGTTACTGCCGCCAATTCCAGGTGCTACCGTTACGTAGGTAAACTCGGCACTGCCGACGAAGCCTGTGTTTGGCTCGAATCTGATCTCGGCGCCTGTGTCACTGCCAATGATCGTCGCGGTGCCAACCGTAGCAGTAGAGCCGCTGCCCACTTCGGTCACGCGGAGCACGCTCGCGGTGCTATTGATCGTATGGCCTGTGCCGTCGTTCGCGAGCACATCAATGTCGATCAGCGTGTTCTTAGGGGTGAACGCCTCGTCTTGCGGCGGCGTCACCTGTGCCTGCGCCGCCACGGGCGCGGCCAGCCAGGCGAAGCCGGCGACGGCGATCAGGGCGGCCGCGCGCGCCCAGCGGCGGCCGGTCGGAGAGGAGCCTTCAGACCAGAGATCTCGGCGCGTAGCGTGCATGGATAATTTTCCCCAAATATATCGATTAAGGTTCTATTATCCATATTCTATAATAATATAATGTCTTTAATGATACTAAAAAGATCATAATAGATATTTTTAGATTTCACGAAGGTTCACGAACCGGCCGGCGATTGTCGTGCTCGGGAGTGGGCTTATCGGTCCGCCTGATCCGGCGGAGAGCCCTGATCGCTCTCACGCAGCGGACGCGGCGCAACGTCGGCCGGGGACGATGGCGCCTGTCTCGAAGAACTCAGCTGCTTGTCGGACTGTTATGAATGTCTGTGGTGGGCGCGCGCGAGGCCAACCCGCCCGGCCCCTCGCCAAGGCGCGATATCGTGACTGCGAGGTTCCGTTACCGCCTCGCCGGGGCGCCGATTACCGCAGGACCCGGGGCGATCTGTGAGCGTCCGGTAAAGCAGCCCTGCCTATGATGACGTTGGACTGTTACGCTCAGGTTTGAGCGTAACGCCAGGGGAGCAGTTCGTCGATCCGATTGATTTTATGGTCGGCGATACAGGCTAGCGTGTCGGTTAGCCAGGCCTGCGGATCGACGCCATTGAGTTTTGCTGTCTCGATCAGCGTATAGGCGATGGCGGCTGATTTGCCGCCGGCCTCGGACCCCATGAAGAGATAATTCTTCCGCCCCAGGGCGATGGGCCGCATGGATCGCTCTGCGGTATTGTTGTCGAGTTCAAGAAAGCCGTGATCTAGATATGGTCGCAGCTTCTTCATGCGGGTCAGGGCGTAGCGAATAGCACCGGCTAAGGGTGATTTGCCGGATATCCGGGTCAATTGGGCATGCAGCCATGATTCCAGGTCGTCGAAGATTGGTTTTGATTGGCGCTGCCTGATCTTCACCCGTTGATCCGGCGATTGGCCCCGAACCTCCTTCTCGACGCCATAGAGTGTGGCGATACGTTTTATGGCTTCCTCGGCAATCGCCGATCCCTGAGCTTTGTGGATATCGACGAACTTGCGTCGGATATGGGCCATGCAGGCCACTTCCGTCACCTTGCCCGTGCGGTACAGGTCATTGAACCCCGCATAGCCATCGGCATGCATGAAGCCCGTGAAGTCCGCTAGATGTTCGCGCGGGCGAACGCCCTTCCTGTCGGACGAGAACTGATACCATGCGGCAGGATGCGCCTCTCCGGCCCAGGGTCGTTCATCGCGGACATAGGCCCAAAGCCGCGCGGTCCTGGTTTTACCGGAGCCTGGGGTCAGCATTTTTACCGGCGTATCATCGGCGAAGAGGGCCTGTCCCTTTAAAACATGGCGCGCGACGGCGTCCGCCAAAGGTTCCAACAGAGCCGTGGATTTGCCAACCCAATCGGCCAGGGTGGAGCGGTCCAGATCGATCCCCTCGCGCTGGAATATCTGACTTTGCCGGTACAAAGGCGAATGATCGGCGTACTTGTTGACCAGCACATGGGCCAGTAGGCCAGGACCGGGCCGCCCGTGCTCAATCGGCCGCGACGGCAGGGCTGCCTGATGGAACGTCTCACAGCAGGTGCAGGCCATGCGCGGGCGAACAATCCGGTTCACGACAAAACGTCCGGGGACATATTCCAGTTCCTCGGTGACATCGTCGCCAAGCGTTTTGAGCGCACCGCCGCATTCCCCACAGGCATCGCCCGGCGACAGTGTTGTCTCGTTGCGTGGGAGATGACCGGGCAGCGGTTTACGTTTGGGCTTGTCTTTTGGCGCTGCAGATTGATCTGCATTTGCATCGTCTGACGCGGGCTCCTGCGCGGACGCCGCAATCTCTTCGTCTTCCAGCGTCAACGCCAGTTGATCCAGAGCCTCCGAGCGCGACCCGAAGCGATGCTGGCGCATCCCGGCCAATTGGTGTTGGAGCTTCTCGATCAACACCGCCTGTGACTTCACTTCCGACGCCAGCGATGCCACCAGACCTTTTAATGCGGCAGGTTCATTCGGGAGGTTCTCAGCGTCGTCGAGCATGCCGGCAATCTATCAGCCGCCACCCCGCATGGGAATCCCCGGAAATTGACAACCCTTTGCTGTGAAACGACTTTACCCAGCCGTCAGGGGACGCCACGTTCGTTGTGGTATGCGCCAATCAATCCCTTCCAGCAGCATCGCCAATTGAGCCGGGGTCAGCGCAACCTTGCCCGCTTTCGCAGACGGCCAGACAACCGTCCCTTCTCCAGACGCTTCGAGAACAGACATGCCCCTTGCCCGTCCCACCAGATCACCTTGATCAGATCGCCACGGCGACCCCGGAAGACGAACAGATGACCGCAATACGGCGCCGCCTTTAGAACCTTCTCTGTTTGCGCTGACAGCCCATTGAACCCCTTACGCATGTCCGTCACGCCGGCCGCAAGCCAAACCTTCGTGTTCGTGGGAACCGGGATCATCCCGACAAGCACCGGAGCAGACGTACGAGCGCTTCGGGATCGTAAGGGCCGCTAATGCTCAAGCGATGACCTCCGGCAAGCGTGACCTCGATCTTGCCTTCGTCACCAACAGGGCGCTCGGCTTCGTGCTCGACGTGACGCGCAATCTCAACCGGCAGGAAACAGGCGGCGTCATCGACCGTGTCACTTCCCGCAAACCGGGGATCTTTCAGCCAGTTGAAAACCTGATTGGCGTTCACATTGTAGCGCCGTGCAACCTGTGAAACCGAAACGCCCGCAAACCGCGTCTGTGCGCAAATCATCCGCTTCTCGTCTGCACTCCAGCGCCGACGCTTGCCCCGCTTCGCCACATCCTGATCCCCGTTAGTGTCCACCTAAACAAGTGGACACTAAACCTCACTTCTTCTGCACGGCAGAGCGGTCAGGCCGGACGCTTACTTTAAACCACGCATGACGTTCAATGCAGCAGTAGGCATGTTAGCGCTGTGCGCAAGCTGTGCGGCGTAATACGCCGCCGCTTGACAAGGGGGGCGTGCCGCCCCCCGTTGCATCCCCCCTGCACATGGGTCAATTAGGCATCGAACCTAATTGACCCATAAGAACGTATCGCCGTTCAATCCCTCGCAGGGCATGGAGATTTGCCTCTACACCCACACCCGTACCACGCGCAACCGGCTGGACGATTCATCCCCATTCGAGGGAGCGTTCCTGCTGCCTCTAAAAATCCCATGACGATTTCATCGAGATCAACCTTGCGCAGTTTGGATGCGCGCCTACATGGCGGGTGTTGGATTGCGGCTAAGATCGACCTTTAGATGCCGTCACAATTCGTATCTTGCTGAATTCATTTGCTACGTTCACGCGCCAAATCTCCACAACCTATGTTAGGCTTCTCAGGCGCAAGCACAATTTGCTTGCATTGCCTTGCGAGGCTTGGCATAATGTTCTATATTTGTTCTCATGAGTGAAGATGATACAAAAACGATTTGGCAGCGCGGATACGACAGGCAGGAAGCTTGATGTCATTGGGGAATATCTCTCCATGTACCAAAAGGCTTTGGGCAATACTAATTTCGAAACGCTCTATATCGATGGTTTTGCGGGTAGTGGAGAGGTTCCACTGGCTGAGCATACCGATAATCTCTTTGATGAAGACGTTCGAACCGTTATTGCCGGGTCAGCGGATCGGGCGCTTAATGTCGATCCACCATTCGCACGTTACATTTTCATCGACAAACGCAGAAAATGTATCGACGCGCTTAAGGCTAAATTTAAAGACAGTCCGAATGCCGAACGTGTCAATTACTCGATTGGTGATGCAAACGAACACATTCAAAAAATTTGCCGTGCGGAGCAGTGGCGATCTCAGAGAGGCGTGATTTTGCTCGACCCATTTGGTAGCCAGGTTCGTTGGGAGACTATCGAAGCTGTGGCCGCAACGAAGGCGCTCGATCTTTGGTACCTATTCCCCGCAGGATTGGGCGTGTTTCGACAAATTTCGAACGATGGTACCGTTGACCAAACGCATGAAGCATCCATAACCAGAATATATGGAACAGATGCTTGGAAAACCGCATTTTTTGAACCTTCAAAGCAAACGGAATTGTTCGGGGAACCTGTGACCAAAGAAAAAGTCGTTACACCTGAAAGTGCGGCGCTTTTTATGATTGAGCGCTTGAAGCGCGTATTTGAAGGCGGCGTGATGGATGAAATGATTCCGCTGGGGAAACACGCCTACCCATCGTATTACCTATTATTTGCCTGGGGAAATGCATCGCCGAAAGCCAAGGCTCTTGCAAATCGGCTATCCAAGGCAGCAGTGAAAGCAACGGATCGAAAACATGGCCGGATTGTCTGACATAGAATGGACCGATGCGACCTGGAATCCTGTATCAGGGTGCCGGGTGCTCTCTGCCGGTTGCACTAATTGTTATGCCATGCGCATGGCTGCGCGCCTTCAAGCAATGGAGCATCCCTCCTACGAAGGCACGACGCGCAAGAGCGGCAACCGTCATGTTTGGACGGGGAAAACGCATTTGCTGGAACACACCCTGAGCATTCCCCTGACATGGAAAAAACCGCGTCTTGTCTTTGTCAATTCCATGTCGGATTTGTTCCAAGACAGCGTTCCGTTCGAATATGTCGAGCGTGTTTGGCGGACGATGGAGGAGGCCAGCCTGCACACCTTCCAGATTTTGACGAAACAACCCGAACGCATGGCCGAATTCCTACAACAAAGGAAAAAGCGGGCCTTAAAAAATGTCTGGCTCGGTACATCAGTAGAAGACGAACGCGTTGTTCATCGCATCGCGGATTTGAAGCGTTGCACTGCCGCAGTTCGGTTTATCTCTTTCGAACCGCTGATCGGGCCAGTCGGCGATGTCAATTTATCTAAAATTCATTGGGCGATTGTCGGCGGAGAATCTGGGCCAAACTCAAGGCCGCTTGATATTGAATGGGTCGATCAGATTTTCGATCAATGCAGAACTCATGATGTTCGTTTCTTTTTCAAGCAGTGGGGTGGTGTGAACAAAAAACGCACTGGTCGTACCTTCAAGGGTCGAACTTGGGACGACATGCCGCAAGTTCACGTCCACGCGTGATTTGTAAACAGTTGGCGCAATCATTGACATAACGGTTAACATCAGTCAAAATGACTGATGTTAACCGTTATGGACGCTTGGTCATGCAAATCACATCCTCTCAATGTCGCGCTGCACGTGCACTTCTCAATTGGTCTCAAGATCAATTATCGACGAACGCTCAGGTTGCTAGGGCGACTATCACAGATTTTGAAGGAAACGTTCGAACCCCTATTCGAAACAACATGAACGCTATTCACAGCGCGCTGCATGCTGCAGGGATCGAGTTTATATCAGAAGAAGAAGATCGGGGTGTTGGTGTTCGTTTTCGTAAGATTGAACTCGAATACAGTCGGAATCTTAAGGCACACGACGCAGGAGTGCTTCTAAGCGTGCGCTACAAAGGAACGCCGTATACAGTTTTAATTCCCAGGGATGTCATCGACGATATAGATCGTACGGACTACAGAACATTCGAGGAGCGTGGAAAGGCTGTCGAACGCCATTTCCCACTCCACCTATGTACCGCTGAGAATGCCATAATTGAAGGTCGAATTGCTGACCATGACTATATCGGCCTTACACCTGAAAAGTATCCTTCTGGAACATTTTAGGCGCATTCGGAGCCCGATCCCTTTCGCGAACCAAAATGCACCTCTCTCGGGGTTGGGCTCTCTTACGTGCGATTATTGACGCTCTCTAGTATCTAAACGCTACGAGCGATGACGATAGCGTTTCACAAGAACGAACACCTGTCACAACGCATCATTAAAAACTTAACAGAAATGTAGCTTGTTCAGATTACCTTTGCTGACTCTAAATGGCACCAAAGGGCCCAGATTGGCACGGAGCTTGCGTGGTCAAAAGCGTCGCGCCTCGAAAAAGACACCAGATCGCCACGAAATGCTCAAAAACTTCGACTGCCCACATCTTACATATCGATGGTCACACCCTACATGCCAGATGGACCATGAAATCAACCATCAGCGTCAACCGAATTCATCATTCGTAGCCTGTATGACATTTATATCACAAAAATTTATATTTGTTTTCAATTGGTTGCGCGCAGCCCATTTGGGTGATGACGATCCTGTGGATAAGTTTCATTTTGTGCCTTGCATTAGAGCTTGCGAATCTGCGAAATAATCTCTTGTGAGTTGCAACGATAATGAAAAATGAGTTCAAACGAGCAATGTCGTTATTAAGCGCCCTATTTTACTCCTCGCCGGAACCGCTGACACAAGAAGAGCGGACAAGGGAAGATGTCGCTTCACTTGACGAAACACTAGCGCTTGTCATGTTGCTAACCAGCGATGAACAAGAAAAAAGCGACGCGGAACAGGACTACGATCCAGAGGTGCTCAGAGCAGCGGCTCGACGGTTAAGCAAATTAACTAAAACTTGTTCTCACAAGAAGCAAACGGACGATACAGAAGCACCAAGCCCCGCTCACTAATGGCCGAGCCTCTCCAAGACGTCTTAAGGACTGCCGAACTGCGGTCGGATAATTTTAAATCCGCCTTAGCCGAAGTTGTTGATCAACCAGCTTCTAGGTTCAATTCTTCATGCCTGAAACTCAAAGATAAGTTTATTGAATCTAGAGATAATCCTGGAGACGAAGTTGACGAGCTTGCAGCTAAGTTAGCCTGTATTTTTTCCAGTAACTGTGAAGATTTCCACTGCGTACTTTCAATGGTGGCAAAAGTGGATTTTCGACGCCCATTGGCAGCATTCATTGAGGCAGAGAAGCTATGCAATGAAATAGAAAAATTATACGGGTACCATGGAGTAGTGAAGTCTAACACGGAACTTCGCCATGCTGGATTTCATCTAATTCGAGCTGCAAATTTTGATGATCCGCTTTTTGTGGAAGAACAGCTTGATGAAGCAATTGTACACGCAAACAAAGCAGCAAAATACGCAGTATATTTTAAAGTAAAAAAGAAAGTTGGAGAATTCCGGTATTTTGTTAATAGGTTTTCGAAAGTAAATGTAAAAGAAACTTTACCATCTATAATAAAAGACACGAGAACAATCAATGATGCAGACGAAATAGGTGCGGAAGATTTGCCAGACATAGATGTTGGTCAATACGCTGCTATGTCCACTAATTTGGACGACATCCTAAAAAATTGCCATGCAGCAGAAGAAGAATTGAGAAAAAAACGTAGTAAAACTCATACTCAAAGGCGTCATTTTGGCTTGGAGCTGTCACCGCATTAGCTACAACAGCGGCAGCAATTGCGACTTATATAGCCGCGTCTGATAAACTCGAAAAATTTCTTGCGCTATTTGCTTAACCTGTCAACGGGTGTGTTTGCCGTAATTCGCTTCAAACAACGCGCTCTAGCCACCCAGAAACGATCGTAATTTGTTCGCCACTTTCCGCCATGCCTTTGCAGCTCCTGGAAGGCCAGCTTGATATTTGGCTTAGGGGCCAGCCCCTCAGCACGCGGCAAGAAAAATAGGACGAAGATTTTCATGCTTTGCCGTCGCAAGCTAGGAAAGACAAGAAAATTTCGTCGATTTTTCTTGTCACTTGCACACCCCGTTTTTTAGGTGCTGGCAGGGGTTGCAGCGAGTGCAACCCCGTTACTCATTTAGGGTATGAGCGTTAGCCGCCAGGTTCTCGTGTGAGGCCGCGCGCGCGACGGGGTCTTGGCGTATCTTTGGTGCGGCGCTGTTCCTTGAATCTCTGTCGCCGTTCCTCGCGGGGCGGCGTTTGCATGTCTTTGTAGACTTGCGCATTACTGTGGATTTCCTGTTTTTGCTGGGCAAGTGTTTCATGCTCGCGGACCTGAGATTTAGAAAGGCTCCGGCGTTCCTCCAACTGCCGGAATATCAGCCGGTCTCTTTCCGTGCGATTCCTGCGCAGAGACGCTTGTGCTTCACGCTGGTTTTGCTCTGCAATGCGTTTGCGCTCGCCGTTTAAGCGGTCCCACAGCCCCTTAAGCCCGGAGCGGAAACGCGCTTGGCGCTCTTGGTTTTCCAACAGTCGGCGTTGTTCCGTGTTCTGCCGCAGTGTTTCGCGTTCGAGCCGTTGGCGAGCAATCATCTCTAAGCGGCTGCGTTCAAATTCCGCATTTTTCTTCTGTTGTTTCTCGTCCAGTTCAGTTTGGAACCGGCCCAGCGTGTTCAGCATCTCTCGGGCGAACTGGGCTTTGGCCTGATCTACACTCTGTAAGGTGCTTTCATCGCCCAAGCGTTCGCGGATATTTTTGGTCCTGACACCCGCCCATTTGCGAATGGCATAGACTTCCCCACGGTAATCTACAGCGACAAAGCCGCGCCGATCACCCCGTGCCAGCTTATAGCCCCGTTCTTCTAACGCGTTTTTGAAGGCAGTTTTGGAATCAGAGAGCACCCAGGCATCTTCCAGCGCTGTCTTAAGCGCCCGCGGGTCTTTGCCGATCCGCTTGGCTTGTTGCCATTGCTCGTGGGTAAAGTTTTTCGGATCACGCTGGGACCGGTCCGTTAGGCCGCGCGGCATTTTCCATTCATGTTCCAGGAACAATTCCCGCGATACATCCATGAGTTTGAGCTTGCTGTGTGAAAGCTGCACGGCCTTCATTTCTTCCGCCTTGATCCGGCTCCACACCGCGTGCGCATGGCGACGGCCTTCTTTTTCATGAAAGACAATCGCGCGAGGTTGACCGGTCAAGCCGAGCTTGCTTTCGGCCTGCGCAATCGCGCTCTCAAAGTCCTCTGTGCGCACCTCTTCATGCGGCGGAGAGTTAAGACTTAGCGAGAAAAGAAACTGCTTACAGCGCGTCCCCCGGCTCACTGCATAGGCTTCGTTCAATGCGCCTTGCAGATTGTCCGACGCGAAGCCTCTCAGTTCATGCACTTCGACATGCTCATTTTCTTCCTTGAGCAGATGCCGCGCCAAATCCTTGGCCCCACCGCGCTGGTTGCCGACCAGGATCATGAGCCATCATCCGGCTTCACGCCCAGCGCTGTTATCAGAGCAAAGCACATGTGATGAATGTCCTTGCAAGCCGATTGCAGTTCGGCCGCGATTTCATCGTCAACCACCAGCGATCCGTTTTGTGCCGCCGTTGCCAACAAGCAGATGTTAGCGGCCAGTTCCGATTTTCCCAGCACGGCCAGGATTTGTCCCAACAGCACATAATCCATCTTCGGCGCAGGTTTAGCCGCCTTGCGGGGTTCCTGTGCGTCGCCCAAGAGCTTTTCACGGCTATAGGCTCCGACAGGCTTATTGCCCGCCATGCGCTCCAAAAGCGACCGTTCCTCATCGCTGAGACGGATACAGAAAGGCTTGCGGGCTTCGCGTTTGGGTTTGGCTTCGACGGGTTTCGCCGCTTGCTGGAAATCGGGACCTACCCGTTTGGCGTTGGAAAGGCTCATGGCTTCGGCCCTTCCATGTCAGAGCGCAGCACCTTGCCAGAGTTATCCTCAAGAGCATCAAAATCGATATCTAAATGCTTAAGCTGCTCTTCCCAGTCTGCTAATGTTTCAAACACATCACAGAGTTGCCCCTCTTGAGAGTTCAAGTTTGCTCTCTCCGGGGGCACCATTATTTCAAATGACTTAGCTAATTATCTCAGCTTCAGACATGCAGAGCGATGCCGCATTTTGATAATTATTGACCCCTTGCAGCCATAGCGCAGAATTAAAGTAGTCGCTGAAAAAAGATCTCGGCAGCTTTGCCTCGCACAGTCAGTGCCCCGCAATCAACATACCCCATCTTGCGCCAGAAGTGTTGTGCGTCGCCGTCTGCATTGGTTGAAGTCAGAACGAGGTCGAAGCCCCTGCTTTTCATTTCCTGCTCCCAGGCCCGCACCGAACGTGCGCCGAACTTCCGACCGCGCAGGGACACCGGAATCTCAATAAACTCGAGGAAAGGGAGCGTTCCCCACAAGATGGAAAACGATAGAAATCCAACCGATGTGTGATCAGCCACGGCGATCTGAATGTTACCGCCTTGTAGAATCTCTTTGAGCTTGGCCTCATTCGGAGCCAACTCCAAACCCTTGAGGAAGTCGATATCGGTCAAGTCAGCGGGGCGAATCGAAATCATCGGAGCATCATAACGGCAATCTTTAACCCCGTCCGCTCTTGGCTATTATCGGTCGTGCCGAGCACCCCGAAAGCGGGTCAGACCAATGCTAGCCCTCTCCCTCTCGGCTCTCTCCGAACCCGTCGACCGGCGCTATTTACGCGCCGTATGGTTAACAAAATACCTTATGAATTGAATAGGTTACTGCCGTCCACACGGCACCGGCGAAGCCCCTTGCAGGTCCTCAAAACTCGTGTTAGCAGTCGCCATCGTTTGGTAAAGAATCTGTAAACTGGAGCAGCACAGTAGCGGCACCGGGGAGGTGTTCACCGATGGGCTATGCCCTGAGCAACCTTAACATCATGCTCGTCGAAGACGACCCGTCGATGCGGGAACTGATCCGCGATGTGCTGGGCGCCTTCGACGTCAATAGCGTGCGGACAGCGATAGACGGATCGCGTGCCTATGAGGAGTTGCGCTACTACACCGCCGATATCGTTATCGTGGATTGGCTCATGGAACCCATGAACGGCCTCGACTTCCTGCGGCGGGTCCGCAACGCACCTGACTCGCCCAATCCGTATGTCCCCACGATTATGCTCACGGCGTATTCCGATATCCATCGGGTCACGGAGTGCCGCGACGCCGGCGTGACCGAATTCCTCGCCAAACCGATCACGCCGATAACGCTGTACAGCCGGATCGTGTCCGTCGTCGAGGATCAGCGCGTCTATGTCCGGTCCGACAGCTATTTCGGCCCCGACCGCCGCCGCGCCAACCGTCCGTATATCGGCGCTGACCGCCGCGCTGGCGCATCCGTGGTCGATATCGGCTCTGCGCAGTCCACGCAAAGCCATATGATTGCCTGAACGGCCCCAAAAGGCTGGTTTAGAGTGCAGATAGCCCTATTCCATACAGCGCAACGCTATAGAGCAGATCAAGGTTGATTGGAATCGCCCTCGGCCATCCGATAACCGCATGATTCCGCTCTATAGAAACGCCGGCATAACGTCTTCACCGAACCGCCGCATCGAAGCCAAGTTCTGTTCATGATCCATGTCGCCGAAGCCGGTCTGACAGAGCAGATGCTGAACGCCGACATCGCGCAATTCGGCAACCTGTTCGCGGACGCGCGCGGGCGAGCCGTAAATCGAGCCGGTTTCCAGGACATAGGGAACCGCGATATCATCCCCAATCGATGGATCCGTCCAGGCATTGAGCATCGCGGGATCGATCTCGAAATCAGCAGGATTGTGGGCTTCGCGGACATGCATCATGTGCTCGCGGGTCTTTAACAGCAGATTCGACAGCTCATCCTCGGCCTGCGCGTCCGACTCCGCGACATAGACGTTTCGCCACAGTGCGCTTTGCGCCAGCAGCTTTGCGCGGGTCGCGGCATCATGACCGCCCTCGTCCAGGCCTGCCTCGTAGAGCGCCCAACGCTCCTTGATCCGGTCGACCGGCAACCGCGCCGTCAAGATGGGAATGCCCTTCCGGCCGCATTCGGTGAAGGAACCCGGCGATATGACGCTGCGCCACAAGGGCGGTCCAGGCTGCTGCACCGGTCGGGGCCGTATCTCCGGAATCGTCAGATTGTAGTATTTTCCTTCGTAGCTCAGCGGGGCTTCCCGCCAGGCACGCTCCAGAATTTCAACGGCTTCTTCCATCCGGGCGCGGCTGTCGTCGCTGCGCAAACCGTGTCCGACGAACTCGTACTCATTGTAGATAGTGCCCTTTCCGACCCCGACATCGATGCGTCCGTTGCTGAGATTGTCCAACAGGGCGAGCTGCACCGCCAATCGAACCGGATGGTGAAACGGCATCTGAACCACCGCAAAACCGATACGCACCCGCTCGGTGCGCATTGCCAGCGCCGACGCAAAGGTCAGCGCGTCGTTATATACGCTCTCTCCCGTGAAATAGTGCTCGGTCAGCCAGACATCGCTGAACCCGAGTTCCTCCGCGTAACAGACCTGAGCGATCTGCTGCTGGATCCGTGCGGCATCCTCCTCCGGCGACGGCGACAGCGATAAAGTCAACCAGCCAAACTGCATTCGTACTCTCCTGTTCCCTTTAACGCGCGGCCGTGACGCGGATCTCAATCAGCGACTCCGGCTTCGACATATTCGCCGAAACGCAGGAACGGGCCGGCGGATTCGCCGGATCGATCCAGGCGTTCCACACGGCGTTCATCGCATCGTAATCCCGCATGTCCTTCAACCAAACCTGCGCCGTCAGCAGCTTGGATCTATCACTGCCTGCATCCGCCAAATAGCCATCGAATATCTCAAAGATTTGCCGCGTCTGTCCTTCGATATCCGCGTTCCGATTTGGCGCCGTGCAGCACACCGTCACCCAGTCGCCACGGGCCATAGCAAGACATATCGAAGGCCGTCCGGGACCTTGAATGAGGCCGTATCGCTCGGTTTCCATCGGCCTACTCCTCGATGACCGCTGTCACGACGATCTCGACCAGCGCATCCGGACAGTAGAGTTCGCCGCTCACGCAAGCCCGTGACGGCGGAATTTCCGCATCGACCCAGTCGTTCCAAACGGCGTTCATTTCCCGAAACAGCGCCATATCGCTGAGCCAAATTTGAGTGGTCAATACGTTGCGTTTGTTGGTGCCGGCTTTGGCCAGAAGCGCATCGATCTTGGCGAGCACTTCGCGCGTCTGCGCCGCCACATCGCCAGACAGATCCTGCGCGGTGATACCCGCGAGATAAACCATGTTCCCATGAATGACACACCGGCTCATGACCGGGCCTGGGGCTGCGGTTAAGTCGAGACGCTGTATCGTCACCACATTTTCCTTTGTGAATGATTGGCCACAAAGCCGATTTCAGCATCTTAAGCGTTCAACAAATCGGCGCAAATGAATCGCTGCTTTTCCGCCGATCGCATCGGCACTTTTACAATTGCGATCGTATTTAGTAGGCTTCTGGCAGATGAGATCTTTTACCGCGTTGCGCTGGCAGATCCTAAAATTGCCGCGCCGCATACCAAATTAGAGATGGAGAATAAGGATGGCCGTTGCCGAAGTGATCAAGAAATCCGACATGAGCGATGCTGAATGGCAAACGCGGGTCGACCTGGCGATGCTCTATCGCGTACTCGCGAAATACCGCATGACGGATTTGATCTATACGCATCTTTCCGCCCGTATTCCCGACGAGCCGAACACCTTTCTGATCAACAATTACGGCGAGATGTTCGACGAGGTGACGGCATCGAGCCTGGTCAAAATGGATATGGACGGCAACGTCATCGGCAACAACGACCAGTTCAATTTCGCCGGCTACTGCATCCACAGCGGCATCTACATCGCCCGTCCCGACGCGATGTGCGTGACTCACACCCACACTCGCGCCACCGTTTCGGTCTCTGCCATGGCGGGCGGATTGCGGCCATTGTCTCAGCATTCGCTGTTTCCGCTCTACAGCATGGCCTACCACGACTATGAAGGCCCCGCGAACGACCTGGCGGAACGCGAGTCGCTCGGCCGCGATATCGGCGACAAGTTCTGCATGATGATGAAGAACCACGGATCGCTCTGCCTCGGTCGAACGATTCCGGAATGCTTCGAATTTACCTACTACTTCGATACCTCGTGCCAGATCCAGATCGATGCCATGTCGAGCGGAGACGCGTCGGAAATCCCCGCCGAGGTCGTCGCCGACGCGCACCGGCAATACAAAACCCGTTTCGAATCCGGTGAAGTGGGACAGCGGGCTTGGGAGGCATTGCGCCGTCAACTCGATCGCGAAGGCGCAAACTACGCCAGCTAAAAAAAAGGAATTACACCACGGCATGAAGCCATTGCATTGCGCGGATTGCCGTGGGATTCTCCCAAACATGCGAATGACGAACAAAAATCAAAACTTCGGCTGGCGGCCTGTCTGACAGGCAGCCAGCATTCTATTTCACCATTGCGGGGCTGCCACGATTTCGGGCGGCCCTTTATTTTTTTGTTTCGCTGGAAAGCCGCTTTATCGCACGCAGCGGCGCTATCTAACGAGAAGGAAGCGATCATGGCCGGCGAATTCAAACTGGAAGATGTCCTGCCCTGGGGCCGAAACAGAGCGGAATATCAGGCGTTCTTCGATCTTGGAAATTTGGCGTCAGATGTGAAAATGCTCGACTGTGCGAGTGGGCCTTCATCTTTTAATGCGGAAATGACAGCATCGGGTTACCAGGTCGTTTCGGCGGACCCGATATACCAATTTAGCGCAGACGACATTGCCGGACGCGTGCAACATACCCGCACAAAAATGCTTGCCGGTCTGCGGGCCGCGCAGGACCGTTTTGTCTTTACCTGGCACAAATCGATCGAACGCCATGATGAAATCCGCATGGCTGCGATGCATCGATTTCTGGGTGATTTCGAGGCTGGCAAAGATGAAGCCCGCTACGAAGCCGCGGCGTTACCCAATCTTCCCTTTGCCGACGGCGCCTTCGATATCGCGCTGTGTTCGCATTTCCTGTTTCTGTACAGTAACCATTTGGACGCCACAGAACATACCGCCTGCATCGAAGAAATGATGCGTGCCAGCACCGAGGCACGAATCTTTCCGCTGCTCGATCTGGACGGCAAGTCATCCCGTCATGTCGATCCGGTTCGCCGTGCGCTGGAGAAACGCGGATTTGAGTCGGCCCTGCAGCGGGTGAATTACGAATTCCAGAAGGGCGGGCACACGATGTTGCGGGTCATGAAACCCTAAAGCGAAGCTTTCCGCTAGCGGTCGGCACGATAGGGCGTAAGATCCAGGCCCGGATCGCGGCCGGCCGCCAAATCGGCAATGATCTGACCGGTTGCCGGCCCCATCGTCAGGCCCAGGTGGCTATGGCCAAACGCCAGCAGCACGTTGCGGTATTTTGGCGAGTGGCCGATCACCGGCACGCTGTTCGGCAATGTCGGCCGCCGGCCGAGCCAGATACTCTGCTCATTGAGTTCCAGATCGCGAATGGACTCGCCGGCAAAGGGCAGCATGCCGCGAATGCGCCGATAGTCCGGCGGTGCGTCTACTTTGGCGTATTCGACTCCCGTAGTAACGCGCAGCCCGTCCTGATGCGGCAGAATAGCGAACTTTCGGTCCGCGAAGGTAATAAAGCGCTTCGGCATTACCGGTGGTTTGGGCAGCATAATGTGATAGCCGCGTTCCGCTTCCAGCAACACCGACGCGCCAAGCCGCCGCGCCATATCGCGTGACCACGCGCCCGCGGCCAAAACGATGGTGTCGGCGTCGTAATCACCGTTGCTCGTTACTACGGTGCGCGGAACACCATCAGCGAAGCGAATGTCTCGCGCCTCGGCGCGCACGATCGTCCCGCCCTTGGCCACGAAATGCTCGGCGAACCGGCTGACGATTTTGCCCGGGTTCAAAGCGGTGCTGGAATCCGGCATGAAGATCGCGTGCTTGAATATTGGCTGCAACGACGGTTCGAGCTGTCGTAGTTCGTCTTCGTTCAAGACTTCGTAGCGGCAGTCATTCTTCTCCAGTAATATTCGCTCAAACTCGGAGGCCGCAAAAGACTGATCGGTCTTGAATACCTTCAGCGAGCCATTACGCACGACAAGGTCGCGAGTGCCCGTTTCGTCCAGCAATATTTGATAGGCGTCATGGACACGGTGAATGATCCCGGCGATGGCGCGGCCGCTTGCCTCGACATTCGCCCGCGACGAGTGCCGCAGAAACGAAAGCAAAAACGGCGTTAGACGAAAGAGATAGCGCCATTGAATAGCAAGAGGTCCCGTCGGGTCGGCCAGCATGCCCGGAATTTTCTTGATAATGCCGGGCAACGCCGTCGGCATGACAGAACTGCTGCTGATCGATCCCGCATTGCCGAAAGACGTCTGATCCCGGGAACCCGGTTCCGCTGGGTCGATGACCGTGACACGCCGGCCGTCTCGCTGCAGGAACAAAGCACAGCTTATTCCGACAATACCGCCGCCGATCACAATGGTATCGGCATCATTTGTCGGGCTGCTTTGGGAATGGGAACTCATGGCGCCTCCTTGTTAGCGCCACCTTCCGTCCCGCCACGCCGCTCGTCAAGAGACTGTGCGGAGGAGCCTTACTCAGCTGGGCGGCAGCGCCACTGCATCGTGCAATCGCGCCATGATCTCGCGGCCATCGTCACCGCCATCGCCGCTGAGCTCTTTATCGAGCACATCCTGCATGGCCTCGAAATGCACCTCGACGACATGCGGCTCCATCTCCTGGCATGTATCGCAAGCGCGCAGATAAATTCTCAGCGAATCGGCGATTTCGGTGATGAGGTGATAGTTGAACGAAGCGCCTTGTCCGGTGAAATTATGTGCGAACTTTCGCAGCTCCTGGAGCTCACCTTGCGGATCGGTGGATACATTTCGAGCAAACCGATTCCGTTCGGCCTTCAAGTTACGGCGCGCCATAGCGGGATATTCCCGTGTCAGTCTTTCGACTGCCGACTGTGCCGCCTCAAAGTTCACGGATGACGGCACTTCAACACCGTTGAATTCAGGGTGCTCTCCGCGCTCAGAACCGGCCATACGATATCGCTTTTTAGTAGAATCACCTTCGACATTATCCTACTGGAACACGATTTAAGGAATCATGAATCGGTCTCAAACAGAGCGAACCGGCGACTGAAACCCCCGTTCGCCACAAAATTCCTTGCATGACGGCCTCTGCAGTCCTAAACGCATTGACGACAAACGATTTAGTGAAGATCATCTCTAGCCTGCAGGGATTGTAGCCGACCGGTATGTGGCGGCGCCCTCTTGTGGGAAGAACTGCCCTATCGGCCCTGGAGAAACGGCGGCCCCAATGTTTCTATATCTACCGATCGCCGAACTGTCGGTGAACGTGTTCGTCATCTTGGGGCTAGGCATCGGGGTCGGAACCCTCTCCGGAATCTTTGGCGTTGGTGGCGGATTTTTGATGACTCCGCTGCTTATTTTTCTCGGCATTCCTCCCGCAGTTGCCGTTGGCACGGAAGCCAATCAAATCGTCGCGTCTTCGGTCTCCGGCGTCTTGGCGCATTGGCGGCGCGGCAATGTCGACTTCAAAATGGGTTCGGTGCTGCTGGTTGGCGGCGTCGTCGGTTCGACGTTCGGTGTTTGGCTATTCAAGCTGCTGAGGGAACTTGGGCAGATCGACCTTGTGATCATGCTCTCCTATGTCGTCTTTCTTGGCATTATCGGCAGTCTGATGCTGGTCGAAAGCATTCGGGCAATGCAGCGGGCGCGCTCTCCCGCGCGCCGGCGGAAACTGCATCAGCACAATTTCCTGCATGGCTTGCCGTTCAAGATGCGGTTCCGCAAGTCGAAGCTTTATATCAGCGTGCTGTTGCCCCTTTTGATTGGAGTCTTTGTCGGCGTCCTGTCGGCGATCATGGGTGTTGGCGGCGGCTTCGTGATGGTGCCGGCAATGATCTACCTGTTGGGTATGCCAACCTCCGTCGTCGTTGGAACCTCGCTGTTTCAAATCATATTCGTGACTGCAAACGCGACCTTCCTGCAGGCGACCTTTAATCAGACCGTCGACGTCGTACTGGCGATCCTGCTCCTGATCGGCGCCGTCATCGGCGCTCAGGTGGGGACCCGGCTCGGCTCGAAACTTCGCGGCGAGCAGTTGCGTGGATTGCTGGCCCTGATGGTCCTCACCGTGTGCGGTAAGATTGTTTTCGACTTGCTGGTGACACCGGATGACATGTTCATCCTCGCGACGGGGGGAGGACATTGATCCGACATGTCGCAATAGCGCTTCTCGCGTTATCAACCTGCATTACCGCCTCGGCACGAGCCGAACCGGTCATTGTCGATTTGTCGGAAAATTTCGTTGCCATCACGGCTGGCTTTACGGGAACCGAGGTCCTGCTTTTCGGCACGACCGAAGGGTACGGAGAAGTCGTCGTCGTAATCGAAGGCCCGAAGGAAGAAATCTCTGTCCGCCGCAAGGAGAAGGTGGCGGGCATATGGATTAACGGCCAGCAGGTCGACTTCAAGGAAGCGCCGGCATTTTATCAGGTTCTCTCGACAAGCAGCCTAGATGAATGGCTTCCGTTGTCGGTACGGGAGAAATATCAAATCGGCGTGGAATATCTCGACCTTCAGCCGCGAGAGGAAATTGGCGCCGCGGAGGCGGCCGAGTACCGGGCGGCACTGATTCGCAACAAGCAGAGAATCGGACATTACGGCCAAGTCGAAAATCGCTTGAAAACAATTGGCGGTCGCCTCTTCCGCAGTAGCGTCTACTTTCCGGCCAACGTCCCCGTTGGAATATATGAAGTGCGAACCTATCTCGTTGAAAAGGGGAAAATCGTCAGTACGAGAACAATGCCGCTGACAATTAACAAGATCGGCATCGAAGCGGACGTCTTCCGCGTTGCGCACCAGCACAGCGCGCTGTACGGCATCGCCGCCATCGTTATTGCGGTGATGGCCGGGCTCGGTGGCAACGCATTGTTCCGCAAAGGGTAAGTTTGTCGCATGAGTACCGTTTTAGATACGAAGGGGTTCAACTGCCCGATTCCTGTTTTGAAGGCGCGTCGTTCGATGCGCAACCTCGAGGTGGGCGATGAACTGACGGTGCTGGCGACAGACCCTGCGTCGCAGATCGACATGCGCCATTACTGCAACACGGCGGGACATGAAATGATCGCCTCATCAGAGGAAGACGGCGTCTTTACCTATGTCATCCGTAAAGGTGACGGGTAACCGTTACAGAACGAGGATTGCGCGGAAATCGTTGACGTTGGTCAAGGTCGGGCCGCTCATCACCAAATCGCCAATCGTCTCGAAAAAGCCATACGCGTCATTGTCCGCGAGCCGCGCTCGAGCATTTAGACCCGCTGCCGATGCACGCGCCAACGTATCCGGCGTGACGATGGCGCCGGCATTATCTTCGCTGCCGTCGATCCCGTCCGTATCGCAGGCAATGGCGTGAATGCCGTCCGCGCCATCCAGCGCGATGGCCAGAGCCAGCGCGAATTCACCATTGCGCCCGCCCCGGCCCTGGCCGCGCATCGTCACCGTCGTCTCGCCGCCGGATAGCAGCACTGCCGGTGCGGCTGCAGGTTGTCCGTGCCGTGCCACTTGCCGCGCGATCGCCGCGTGCACCGTGCCGACATCCCGCGCCTCGCCCTCGATTGCATCGCCAAGGATGATTGGCCTGATGCCTGCCTCACGGGCCTTCTCGGCCGCCGCCTCGAGCGACGCCTGCGGCGTTGCGATAAGAACCGTCGCGCACTGGTCCAGCCGCGGATCGCCGGGCTTCGGCGTCTCATCGGCCTCGCCCTTCAGACAGGCGGTGACGGCAGGTGGCGCGTCGACGCCGTAGCGTTCCAGGATCTCGCGGGCATCGGCGTAGGTCGTCGCATCCGCCACCGTCGGCCCTGATCCGATTACGGCGGGATCGTCGCCGGGCACATCCGAAATACTAAGCGTCACGACCGATGCCGGTGCCGCGGCGACGGCGAGCCTACCGCCCTTGATCGCCGAGAGATGCTTTCGCACGCAATTCATTTCCGTGATGTTCGCGCCGGAGCGCAGCAGCGCCCGGTTCACCGCCTGCTTGTGGTCGAGCGTCAGCCCGTCCGCCGGCAGGGTCAGCAGCGCCGAGCCACCGCCGGAGATCAGGCAGAGCACGAGGTCGTCCGCCGTCAGCCCTTGCACCGTCTTCAGGATGCGCCGCGCCGCCGCCTCTCCCGCCGCGTCCGGTACGGGGTGGGCGGCCTCGACGATTTCGATTTGGTCGCACTGCACCGCGTGGCCGTAGCGGGTGACGACGAGGCCGGTGAGCGGGCCGTTCCAGTTTTCTTCGACGGCGCGGGCCATGGCGGCGGAGGCCTTGCCGGCGCCGACGACGATGGTGCGTCCCTTCGGCTTCGGCGGCAGATGCTGCGGCAGACAGAGCGCCGGCTGGGCGGCGGCGACAGCGGTATCAAATAAGTCGTTGAGAAAGCGGCGGGGGTCCATTTTTAACTACCGGAAATCTACCGGTAGTCCGGGCGGGGGTGAGTAGCCCAGGTCACCGCGCGTAATGACAGCATTTCTACCACCATTGCGTGCTAATTGAGAGCCTTGGCGCGCCTTGCATCGTGTGTCGACGTCTTCCGGATCGCAGACCGCGCGCAGCTTGGCGTCGCAGGTCGCGCGGATTTCGGCGTGCGCCGGGTCCGTGCCGAGATCGACCAGCTCCTCCGGGTCGGCGGCGAGGTCGAAGAGCTGCGGCGGATAGCCGACATAGTGGACGTATTTGTACTGGCCTTCGCGGATCATGAAGGCGCCCGTCGTCGACCCCATCGCATGATATTCGGACAGGATCGTGCGATCCGGTTCTTCGCCATTCGCAAGACCGAACAACGACTGCCCGGGATAGGCCCGCTCCGCCTCGTTCAGCGGCTCGCCGGCACATTCCATAAAGGTCGGATAACAATCCACATGCGTCACCGGCGCGTCGCGCACCACGCCCGCCGGCACGTCCGGCCCGGCGAGGATCATCGGCACGGCGGCGGCTTCCTCGTACATCATGGACTTGCCCCACAGCCCGCGCGAGCCGAGATTATCGCCATGGTCGCTCGTGTACATCACGTTGGTGTCGTCCGCGAGCCCCGCGTCGACCAACGCCGCCAGCACTTGCCCGATATTATCGTCGAGGAAGCTGCACAGCGCATAGTAGGACGCCACCGCGCGGCGCACATGTTCCTCGCCCTCGAAATGGTCGTCGTAATTGCAGCTGCCCGCATAATCCCGCACGTAAGGATGATCCGGCCGCTCGTCCGCGCCGTAGAGCTTCGGCCAGGGCAGCGCGTCCGGATCGTACAAATCGTAGAACGCCTGTGGTGCCGTCAACGGAAAGTGCGGACAGACCCACGACACGAACAGGGTCCACGGCTTGTCGTGCGAGCGGGCCGCCGCGTCCTTGAGCCACTGCACCGCCGCCATGGTGATGTCCCGGTCGTATGCCGTGTACTCGCTCTCCCCGGGCCCGGCCGAGCGCGCGATCTTGTAGGCCCCGCCGCGCACCGGCAGATCCTCGCGCACCAGCCCCATAAGATCGCCCAGCCCCTCGACGACATGCATCGCCAGCTGCGACTCGCTGAAGCCGTTATCGTCGTCGTCGCTGCGGAAATGCAGCTTGCCGATCGACACCGCCTCGTGCCCCGTATCGCGCAGCCGGTGATGCCAGCTCGGCACCGTGCCCTCATAGGGGTCGGCGTTGTCCCAATAGCCGATTTGGTTGATGTACTGTCCCGTCGCAAAGGTCGCCCGCGCCGGAATGCAGATCGGCGAGTTGCAATAGGCGTTCGTAAACCGCGTGCCGCACGCCGCCAGCGCGTCGATATTGGGCGTGATCGCCTGCGCGTTGCCGTGGCAGCCGAGGATCTTCTTGTTGTGCTCGTCGGACATCAGGACGAGCATGTTCTTGGGCTGCATGGGTAGCGCTCCTTAGGGGTGCGGTGACGGTGGCGCATATTACATCGGGTGGGGCGGTGGCTGGAAGGGGGAAGGGACACAGTAGCGACGGCTTCGTCTTAATCCCCTCCCCCTTGAGGGGGGAGGGTGGGGTGGGGGTGGACGGCGGTGTCTTCTGGACTAGACACAACTCCACTTCCAATCAAAACTTACCCATGGCCTTCCCCACCGCCAGAAACCTCCGCAGCAATCTAACCGATACGGAGCGACGCCTCTGGTACCGCCTGCGCAGGCGTCAATGCGCCGGGTTCCGTTTCCGGCGGCAGGTGCCGATTGGCGCTTTTGTCGTCGACTTTGCCTGCCTTTCGGAGATGCTCGTCGTCGAGGTGGATGGCGGGCAGCACGCCGACGAGGTGGAGCGGGATGCGGTGCGCACGGCGTGGTTGGAGAAGGAGGGGTACCGGGTAATCCGGTTCTGGAACAACGAGGTGCTGCAGAATACGGATGGGGTAGTAGAGGCGATTGAGCGGGCGTTGCGCAGCGCACCCCCTCCCTAACCCTCCCCCCTCAAGGAGACCTCTGCAAATTGCGAACGGAACCGTCGTCCACCCCCACCTTAGTCCTCCCCCCTCAAGGGGGAGGAGAGCAACTTGTTGATTTGCCTCAGTTATCCCTTCCCCCTTGAGGGGCTGAAATGTCCATCACAGGCATTTCAGGGCCAGGAAGGGGGTGGAAACGGTGGCGGCGGCACTATTTCGCAGAGGTCTCCTCAAGGGGGAGGGGATTCAAACGATAACGGTTGGGAGGGTAATCCCTTCCCCCTTGAGGGGGGAAGGTCAGGATGGGGGTGGACGGCCGTGTCGTTTCTCACGAGAAACTCCCCACCACCTATGCCATTATGCGCGACACCATGACGACCACCCTCCCCGACCGTTTCCACGACTGGTTCGCCGCCCGCAAGTGGCGCGCGCATCCGCATCAGCTCGCGATGCTCGACGCCGCGCGCGAGGGCCGAGACGCGCTGCTGATCGCGCCGACCGGCGGCGGCAAAACCTTGGCCGGGTTTCTCCCCTCCCTCATCGACATCGCCGAGAACGACCCCGCCGGGTTGCACACGCTCTACATCTCGCCGCTGAAGGCCCTCGCCGTCGATATCGAACGGAATTTGCAATCCCCTATTGAAGAGATGGGCCTCGCAATTTCAGCAGAAACCCGCACCGGGGACACGCCGCAGCGCAAGCGGCAGCGGCAGCGCGAGCGTCCGCCGCATCTGCTGCTGACCACGCCCGAGTCCCTCGCCCTGCTGCTCAGCTACGCCGAGGCCCCGCGCATGTTCCGCCGGCTGCGCACCGTCATCGTCGACGAGCTGCATGCGCTGGCGGGGACCAAGCGGGGCGATTTGCTGGCGCTCGGCATGGCACGTCTCTCCACCCTCGCGCCCAACTGCCGCCGGGTCGGGCTCAGCGCCACCGTCGCCTGGCCCGATGCGCTCGCCGCGTGGCTGTCGCCGCGGGCCGATCCGGATCAGGTGCAGCGCATCGTCAGCACCGAGGCCGCCAAGCCGGAAGTCCGCATTCTCGACACGAAGGAAGAACTGCCCTGGTCCGGCCACATGGCCAAGCACGCGCTCCCGGAAATCTACCATGTCATCGCCAAGCACCGGACCACCCTCGTCTTCGTCAACACGCGGGCGCAGGCGGAAATCGTGTTTCAGCAGCTCTGGCGGGTCAACGAGGAGAACCTGCCGATCGCGCTGCATCATGGCAGCCTCGCGCGCGAGCAGCGCCGCAAGGTAGAGGCGGCCATGGCGCGCGGCGATCTGCGCGCGGTCGTCGCCACCTCGTCGCTCGATCTCGGCGTCGACTGGGCGGCGGTCGATCTGGTGGTGCAGGTCGGCGCGCCGAAGGGGGTCAGCCGGCTGGTGCAGCGCATCGGCCGCGCCAATCACCGGCTCGACAGCCCGAGCCGCGCCATCCTGGTCCCCGCCAACCGGTTCGAGGTGCTGGAATGCCGCGCAGCACTCGAAGGGGTGGAGGCGCACACGCTGGACGGCGACCCGCCCAAGCCCGGCGGGCTCGACGTGCTGGCGCAACACCTGCTCGGCATGTCCTGCGGCAGCGC
Source organism: Alphaproteobacteria bacterium (assembly GCA_012103325.1). Taxonomy (GTDB): domain Bacteria; phylum Pseudomonadota; class Alphaproteobacteria; order UBA8366. Next base: position 156,226 of record WLWY01000003.1, on the reverse strand, counting down.
CTTCCACGCCGAGCCGATGTACGACGAAGTCCGCCGTGCCGCGCCCTATGCCGACCTCTCGCGCAAGGACTTCGACGACACCTTGAATTTCGTCGAGAATGGCGGCTACGCGCTCGGCACCTATGAGCGCTATCACCGCCTCGCCCGCACGCTCGACCGCGGCTACCGCATTGCCAGCCCGCGCGGCGCGCAGCGCTACCGCATGAATGTCGGCACCATCGTCGAGGCCGTAACCATGAAGGTGAAGGTCAGGGGCGGCCCGGTGCTGGGCGAGATCGAGGAGTATTTCATCCTCGGGCTGGAGCACGGCGACACCTTCGTCTTCTCCGGCCAGATGCTGCGCTTCGAAGGGGTACGCGAAACCATGGCCATCGTCACCAGAAGCTTCGGCGACGCGCCCAAGGTCCCGGCGTATCAGGGCGGCCGCCTGCCGCTCTCGACCCATCTGGCGGAACGGGTGCGCGCCATGCTGGCCGAGCCGTCGCGCTGGCGCGACCTGCCGGATCAGGTCGGCGAATGGCTGCGCCTGCAGCGCTGGAAAAGCGTGCTGCCCGGCCGCGACAATCTGCTGATCGAATGCTTCCCGCGCGGCGACAAGCAGTATCTCGTCGCCTACTGCTTCGAGGGCCGCAACGCGCACCAGACGCTCGGCATGCTGCTGACCAAGCGCATGGAGCGCGCGGGATACGGCCCGCTCGGCTTCGTCGCCACCGACTACGTGCTGGCGGTGTGGTCGGTGCGCCCGGTCGGCGATATCGCCGCCCTGTTCGACGAGGACATGCTGGGCGACGATCTGGAGACATGGATGGACGAATCGAGCATGCTGCGCCGGACCTTCCGCAACGTCGCGGTGATCGCCGGGCTGATCGAGCGGCGCTATCCGGGGCAGGAAAAGAGTGGCCGACAGGTGACCGTGAGTTCCGATCTGATCTACGACGTGCTGCGCGCGCACGAACCCAACCACATCCTCCTCCGCGCCACCCGCGCCGACGCGGCCCAGGGGCTGACGGACATAAGGCGCTTGGGGGACATGCTGAGCCGTGTGAAGGGGCGGATTACGCACCGGCGCTTGGAGCGGGTGAGCCCGCTGGCCGTGCCGGTGCTGCTGGAGATCGGGCGGGAGAGCGTCTACGGCAACGCGTTCGACGATTTGCTCGACGAGGCGGCGGAGGATTTGATCGCGGAAGCGATGGAAGCGCCGACAGAAACGGCGGAGTTGCCCCTATGACCATCGCAGATGGAAGGCACTCGCCTCACCCCCACACCACTCGTCATCCCGGACTTGATCCGGGATCCAAGCCGAACCAAGACGCCGAACCGTTGTATGGAGCCAAACCGACAAGCGGCATGCCCCTAAAAACGGAGAGCAAGTCGCACCCCCACCCTAACCCTCCCCCCTCAAGGAGACCTCTGCGAAACGGGTTCAGGATCGGAGATAATCGTTGGGTTTGGAGGTTGGTGCATAGGTTTGGCGGTTTTTCGCGTTGGGTTTTGGGACGCTCTTGACGAGATCGGCAAGGGACGGTGTCAGGGCATAAGAGTTTCGGCACGTCTCAGGTTCATGGCGATGCACAGGAGATGAAGGTGGGACTGGTTCTTCTGCATCCCCCTGTATCGGGCCCGGCGGTATCGGTAAGACCGCTTCAGAGTTCCGAACAGGCGCTCGACATTAGCGCGGATCGGGGAGATCAGGCGGTTGCGGACCTGTTGCCAGTGCGGCAGCGCCGGTTGGTTCTTATGGCTGCGGTGCATGATCCGGTCCTTGATGCCCCTCGCCTTGAGGCGCCGGCGGCGCTCCTTGTGCTCATAGGCTTTGTCAGCATAGACCGCCCGCTCGTCGCCCTGGATCAGCGCGTCGGCCACTTCGCTCTCATAGGTTTTGGCCGACGTCATCATCGCATCGCGGATCAATTCGGAGCCCTGATCGACGGCGATATGCGCCTTGTACCCGAAATAGGCCGTGCGCCCGCGCCGCGTCCAATCGGCATCCGGATCGAGCGCCGAACGCCCGCCGGAAACACCGGACGGCCGGCTGACCGAAGCCTCGATCAGGGTGGCATCGATCAGTGTGCCCGTCTTCAGCATCAGCCCGTGACGCTCCAACTGCCGGTTCGTTTCCGCCAGAAGCTTCGCCGTCAGTTTCCTCTCTGCCAGCGCCGCCCGGAAGCGCACGAACGTCGTCTCGTCCGGTGTCTCGTCGCTCAACGAGAACCCGCAGAACCGTCGGAACGACAGACGATCCCCCAACGCCTCCTCCAGGTCCGGGTCGGAAAGACCATACCATTGCTGCAGCAAAACCGCCTTGTACATCGACAGCGCCGGATACCCTCTGCGCCCCTTCTTCGAGCGAACCGACTTCAGGAGCTTCTCGAAGCGAGACCAGTCGAAAAGACCTTCGATACGCTCCAGACGTTTATTCGAACCCGCACCCGGCGCCACAAACGCATCCGCAAAGCCACCCTCACCAACCCGCTTCTCACCCATCAAGACCTCCGTCATAGCGATCACTCTAAAGAATCACCGTTTCGACAAAGTTGCTACCCATTTCGCAGAGGTCTCCTCAAGGGGGAGGGGAAATCTAGATAGAGGGCACCCTTCGCTTAATCATCCCCGCCCCCTTCCAACTCACAATCCCCTCCCCCTTGAGGGGGGAGGGTTAGGGTGGGGGTGGACGACGGCCCCCTTCAACCCAATTCCGAAACCACAAACATGACCACCGCCCCAAAAAAAGTCGCAGCGGCCCCCGCCGCCGCCCCGCTCATCGTCAACGGCGCCACCCTGCGCCCCGACCCGGCCGGCGCGCTCCTCTGGCCCGACCGCCGCATCGCCGTCTTCGCCGATCTGCATCTGGAAAAGGGCTCCAGCTTCACCCGCCGCGGTCTGCTGCTGCCGCCCTATGACAGCCGCGCCACCCTCGCCGCTCTGGAGGCCGTGCTCGCCCGCCACGAAATCGACCACGTCATCTGCCTCGGCGACAGCTTCCACGACACCGAAGCCGCCGCGCGCCTGTCCGACGCAGAGGTCGCCACGATCCGCCGCCTCACCTCAACCCACCGCTGGACCTGGATCGCCGGCAACCACGACCCTGACCCGCCCGCGATCCTCGGCGGCCAGATCGCCGACGAGCTGACCCTCGGCCCCCTCGTCTTCCGCCACCAGGCGCTCGTCCCCGGCCCCGCCCCCGGCGAAATCTCCGGCCACTTCCACCCCAAAGCGACGGTGGCCACCCGAGCCCGCCGCCTGACCGCCCGCTGCTTCGTCACCGACGGCCACCGGGCGATCCTGCCGTCCTTTGGGGCCTATACGGGCGGGCTGGACGTGCTCGACCCGGCGGTCGCGGGGCATTTCCGGCGGGCGTTTACGGTGCACATGCTGGGGCGGGAGAAGATCCACGTGATGCCGCGGCAGAAGCTGGTGCCGTGGGGGCGAGGAAGTTAATTGAATACAGTATCCGCACCTGCAGATTAACATTGGAGGACGAGTATATTTACTAATTGCGCAATTCGCATAACACCAGCAGTTCGTTGATAACCCGTCTGTATTCCGCTTTTAGATCATCTATATCAATCTGTGGTGTTATGTAAGATCTATCGTGAGCAGCAGTATCACCAATCCCCTTCAGCTTAACCATCGTCCTATTTGTATTTCGCCCTACGACTATGTCAACGTCATTACAGACTTTACGAATTAGGGACTCCAAACCTACGAATACACCATCATTTTGAATGCTTTCTCTACGACGACCGACCAGATACACCTGGATTATAAGTGATTCCATCAACCTTCTGCACATTGCTGCACAAGCATCATAAAATCCAAAATCATAACAGCCATTAATCTGTTGAGCTAAGCGCTGCACATGACCCGGAGAGTCAGCAACCCATTCGAGAGGAATAATTGAGTCGCTGACAGGTACGATTTTAGCGACCAATAATTCATCAAATTTCTCATCCATCTGGTCAAGATGACGAACGTTGAGGCGAAATGATCCATTCCGCCTTCCGGTAACAACAAAGCGGCTACGAGCGAGACGTGCCTTAAGTCTAGTTACATGTGCTCGAGGAAATCCTTCATCTTGAAGGTCGTTAGACAATTCCGAAGCAGTCCTCTCTTCGAACTGTTGAGTTTTTTGATAATACCAAAGCAAAGCAATTGCCCGCTCAACATGTGACATTTTCTGCCGCGCTAAACTGCGGCAAAATGATTGCCGGTCATCCAATCTAATTATCCTTCAGAAGACTCTTAAAATATTGGAGACCGCGACGAGATAACTTATACCTTACTGGTTGACCTCTTTTTCTAGTTGAATCACCAATTACATATTTTGAAGCTGTCTTAGAAAGAGTTGTAGAAGCATTAGCTGTTCCAATTGGTATTCCGAGCTCTGTTGTAACCTTATTTATGTCTCCACTGGTTAACCCAATAACATTATTCAAGTATTCGTACACAATATATAGTGGAAGAAGTACTCTGTTTACCTGCCCTGACCTGTCTAAAATTTGAGTCTCGATTGCTTCAGCTTCATCACAATCTTTGACCAGATTAACTATTTTCGCCAAATCCAACTTGTCATCGGTTTCTGTCCTTCTCGAGGACCTAGGTGTCTTTGACGTTTTAGTCGTATTTTTTTTTGATTTTGTAGAAGCCGATTTTAGTGCTGTACCAGCCGACTGTTTAGCTCTATTAGCGTAGAACGCTAATAGGTGTTCAATCTCATCTGCAGTACCTTCGATATCTATAAGAGTGCCATCTGGAATCTTGATCGTCGCTTTTGCCATCTTCATTTCTCCTGCGTTCAAGGCAGGAATCTACCATCTTAAGATGAGAATCCCAAGAGGCCTTATAAATCGAGTTGCTTTCGATTGTGTTTTAGTTAGCACTTAATACAGTGACGTAGTGTAATTACACCACGTCCATAATCCAGAAACCTAGTGGGGTAAGTATAGCATTCCTAAAACTTCAAGAATTTAAATGAAACTGTCAAACCCCACCTAGGGGTCAGTCTAGTTTTTCCTTAGATGCTCCCACCGTTTGAACGGGCTTATTCGGTTCTCCGTCCGCCATTGTAAGCATCTGCGCGAAATCCGAAACGTGTTCAGCCACAATCTCAGAAACTCGCTGGCGGGTAGCTGAAACATTCGCGATCCAGTCTGCGCTTCCCACTTTTTTTCCAATCTGATCGTCAAGGTATTCCGCCCTCAACTTTATTAGTCTCTCTCTACATTCCGCACAGATTCGCCACCTGTTATCAAACCGAAATATTCGTCTAATTCCTTCAACTATGGCAACAGTAATTGTCAGAAATAGTGCTAATTGATTAATATTTTTTCGCCAATCCCAAACTCGCTGATGCCAAGTTCGGATCCAGACACTACAGAAATCGGAGCCAATACCGAACAAACAAGAACAACTAAAGATGAAACTCTCTGTCCAATTCGATTTCTCTCACACCAAAATACATAAAATTTTATCCTTTCTTCAATTTCCTCAAGCAACTCTTTCTCTCTAGAATGCCAACGCTCTTCATCAGACCGTTCGATCATCGTAGCTCTCCACCAATTTGGAATAAAAGGGGACACTATATTTAATTCAATCTGCCTTGCCGGCATCACTTCTTAGACGATGCCAAATTCGACCAAATCGAGCCAGATCACATAGGCTACGACCATCGTCAGGAGGCCGATGACGAACCAAAGCAGCCATTTCATCGTCTTGGCTGCAGTTTCCGCACCGGCGAAAGACGCCAAGATTAGTCGCAAGATGCTCCAGCCATCGAGTGTGGGTAGCGGCAACAGGTTTAAGATGCCGAATTTCGAGGAACAAATTGCGACTAAAAAGAACCACCATGTCACGGCGGAATTATAGGCGGGAAAGAACGTTATCAAATCGCCAATTGTCCAGACTCTCCATGTCCAAACGAGAGAACGCATCGCCGCGGGAACGCTATCGACGATAGAGAGCTGCAGAAGTTTGAATTCTCTCCCCTCGATCGCGGGAACGCCCTTTATTGCAAAAAGAACGAAAAATATCGCAAACGCGAATAGAACGCTCAGGAGAGGACCGGAGCAAGAGACAGCGATCTTCTTTCCATATGATCCCTCGTCTTCATATGCCGTTTGCAGTCGGACATAACCGCCGACAGGCAACCAACAAATCCTCCAAAACGGGTTATCCCGAGGGAAAGCGGCTAGCTTTGGTCCCAAGCCGATCGAGATCGTTTCCACGCCGATACCGAGCAAACGAGCGGCGATCAAATGTCCGCACCCGTGAACCAGGACAACGGCATACATCGTAATTAGGAGCGGCCACGTAAACTCCCACACGACCGGTAACGTATGTTCCCACATGATCCCCGAGTTAAAGGGGTCGATTCAACATATGCAAGAACTAACTCTCGAAACCTCCCTCACGCTAGACCCTACCGGGACGGTGCAGCAGCGGCGGAATGGCTACGCCGCCACCTCCTATTATTCCGGGGACCTAATACGTTATTCGAACTGGCCCGAGACGTTCCAACGTTGCATGGATCCTCGATCAGGCCGAGGATGACGCGGAAGGTTCTTTAGCAATCTTGCCCGCGTCACTTCAGCGGCGAGTGATCCGCCGGCAGCATCACGGTCGACCACATTTCCTCGATCAGCGGGCCGCCTTCTTTCAGGAACGCCTGCCAGCCGGGGTCCCCGGCGGCGCCGCCGCGGGCTTCGGCTCTCGCGTTGAGGTCGGGATACGCCCAGATATGGCAGACCTCGTTCGGCTGGCCGGCCTCGCTCTGCCACAGCCCGACGATCTTGGAGTATTTCTCCCGCACGGTGAGCGCGCCGGTGAAGGCGGCGCACCATTTGCCCATGGCGCCCGGGCGCAGGCGGTAGTTGCGGAATTCGTAGATGTTGCCGTCGCTGGCCGGGGCTTTCGGGGCGACGACGGCGTTCATCAGGCGGACGTCCTGGCGGATGATGGCGTCGCCGTTGGCGGGACGGTACTCGTTCTGCCACCGGTCGAGCTTGGCCAGCGCCGCGCGCTTTTCCGCACGGTCGTTGAGGCTTTCATATTCCCACATATGCATGCTTTGATTCAGCGGCCCGATCTCCGTCACCCAGTGGCCGACGAGCTTGCCGTAATTGTCGCCGCGGATGTCGCGGCCGAGCGTGCCGGAATTCTTCACATGGACCATCGCCTGGCCGGGCTTCGTGGTGTAGGTGCGCAGTTCGTAGATCATTGGAGGCTCCCTTCCCTCGTGTTGTGTGGTTGGGCTTAGCGTAGGGTCCGGCGTTCCCGTTTGGCAAGGCCGCCGCCGTCCACCCCCTCCTCAATCCTCCCCCCTCAAGGGGGAGGAGAGCAACTTGTCGATCCACCTGGGTTATCCCTTCCCCCTTGAGGGGGGAAGGCCAGGATGGGGGTGGACGGCGGTTCCCCCGATAATTTCGTAGAAGTATCCCGCACCAACCCGCGCAGCCTCAGCGCCGCAGACCGTAGGACAGGGCCAGCGACAACAGGAACACCGCAGCACCCAGATGGAAGGCCGGGGCGTAGGTCTGTAGCGCGTCGTAGATCATGCCGCCGGCCAGCGGGCCGCCTGCGCCGATCAGGCCGACCAGCGCCAGCACCGCGCCCATCAACGCGCCGATCGCGGCGGTGCCGAACAGCGCCACGGCGATGGTCGTGATCAGTGGCAGCGCACCGCCGAAGCCGAAACCGACGGCGAACACCGCGGCGAGCAGCCCCGCCGGTCCCGCGGCGAGCGCGAAGCCGCTCATCGCGACGGCGGCGATCAGCATCGACAGGCGGTAGGCGCGCCCGCCGCCGATGCGGTCGCACAGCAGCCCCATGGCGATCCGTCCGGCACAATTGCCCGCGCCGAACAGCATCAGGGCGAGCGCGGCGAAACTGCTGTCGAAACCCTTCTCCACCAGGAAGGGCGCGATCTGGATATAGACGATGGCGCCCGCGAACCACCACAGGCCGAAGGCGACGCTCATATGCCAGAACAGGCGGCGGCGGACGATCGCGCCGAGCCCGGCCGGCGGCGGCGGCGGACCGGCAGTGGCGGCGGCTTGCGGCGGTGCGCCCGCACCGTAGGGCCGCAGACCGCGGTCGGCCGGATCGCGGCAGAGCAGCAGGGCCGATCCCGCCATCAGCCCGCCGGAAATCAGGCCAAGCCAGAGATAGGCCTCTCGCCAGCCGCGGGCGTCGATCAGCGCCTCGGCCAGCGGCGCGATGATGAACACGCCGACGCTGCCGCCCACCGCCGTGATCCCCACCGCCAGGCCGCGCCGCGCCTCGAACCAGCGCGACACGGTGGCGACCAGCGGCGCCCAGGCCGCCCCCATCCCTATCGCCGCGAGCCCGCCATAAAGGGCGTAAAGATGCCACAGCTCCTCGACCCAGGCGCCGAGCGCCGTGCCGGTCCCGAACAGAATTCCGCCGACGAACACCGTCCCGCGCGGCCCGAACCGGTCGACGCACCAGCCCATGGGCAGGCCGAAGAACCCGTAGGCCATCATGCCGAGCGACATCGCCCCCGACACCGCCGTGCGGCTCCAGCCGAATTCGGCCACCAGTTCGGTGTAGAACAGGGTAAAGGCGTAATAGGTCCCGTACCCGCTCGCGCCCGCGACCACGCCCGCGGCGACGATCACCCACCCGTAATGCATTACCCGCGCATATGGTCCGGCAAATCGAGCCCGACGCCGGTCAGGGTGCCGAACAATTCGTGCAGCCGCGCCACATCGGCTTCGGGCAGCGGCGGGCGCAGGATCGACTCGATGTTCGCCTTCAGGTGATCGACGTTGCCGGTGCCGAACAGGACGGTGTCGGCGCCCGGCTGGTGGCGGGCGAAGCGGTAGGCGGCGTCGATGACGCTCTCGGCACCGTCTTCATGCACCAAGAAACCGAGCGGATCGGCGGGATCAAGCGCATCCGCTGGCAGCGCGCCGCGTTCGATCAGATCGCGCACGGTCTCTTCCAGCAGGCCGGGGCGGCTGAAGACGTTGCGCACGACATACATCATCGCGGTGCCGACGCCGCCCGCCTGCGTCTTGGGGAAGATATGGCTGCGCGCCGTCTGGTGCATCATGTGAAAGGCCAGCATCATCACCTCCCACGCGTCGGGGTCGTCCACCGCGCGGCGCATCGAGGCCTGTTCCGGGTCGCTCGAGGCGGGCTCCGTGATGCCGAGGTGGCGGAACTTGCCCTTGTCGCGCTCTTTCAGCATCGCCGGGGCCAGCACGTCGCGCGCGTATTCGTAGTCCCTAAGGGCGACGCCGTGCAGGAAATAAATGTCCGTATAATCCGTGCCGAGCTGCGTGAGCGAATGGTCGAGACGGGCGACGAGTTCCGCCGGCGCGATCCGTTCGCCCTTCTCGCGAATGATGGCTTTGGTCGAGATCACCACGCTGTCGCGCGGCACGCCTTTGAGCGCCATGCCCACGGCGGGCTCGGTGCCGTAGTTGCGCGCGGTGTCGATATAGGTCACGCCGTGATCGATGGCGGCGCGGATGACAGTGGCGGCCTCTTCCATCGAGCGCCCCGCGCCGAGCCCGATCCGGCTGTTCCCGCCGCAGCCCAGCCCCGCGACGCTGACCTTCAGCCCGGTCCGGCCCAATGTGGTGTATTGCATGCGTTTTACGCCTCCGAAAACACGATATCCTGCGCGCCGTCCCACAGCACGGTACGGCCGAACTCCGGCAGGACATGCTGGCCTTCCACGACAGTCAGGAAGTGGTTGCCCGCGAGGTCGCCCATCTTGCTGGCGAAGCTGGAGCTGCCATAGGCGAACAGGATCTCCGTCTCGCTGAAGCCGCCGGGGTAGAGCAGGATGTCGCCGCGCGACGGGTGCATGGTGTGGTTCTCGAACGCCAGCCCGAGGTCGAGATCGCCCAGCGGCACCCAGACCGCCTCGCCGCTCCAGCGCGAATGGATGACCTTGTTCGCGAACGGCAGCAATTCGCGGAAGCGCGCACAGGTCTGCGGTGCGGCGGCCTCCTCGAGGCGCGCTTTGAAACTGAACGTGCCGGCCTGGATGTGGAGGATTGTCATGGGAGTACCTCAATACGGAAAGGCGGAGAGGTCAAGGTGTGTTCGGTTTTCTCTCCCGCCACCGCCATCCACCCCCACCCCGCCCTCCCCCCTCAAGGAGGAGGGAGTAGTTCGCTGCGTGCTGCCTTATTTTTTAGTCCCCTCCCCCTTGAGGAGACCTCTGCGAAATAGTGCCGCCGCCACCGTTTCCACCCCCTTCCTGGCCCTGAAATGCCTGTGATGGACATTTCAGCCCCTCAAGGGGGAAGGGATAACTGAGGCAAATCAACAAGTTGCTCTCCTCCCCCTTGAGGGGGGAGGACTAAGGTGGGGGTGGACGACGGTTCCGTTCGCAATTTGCAGAGGTCTCCTTGAGGGGGGAGGGTTAGGGAGGGGGTGGCATGCGCAACGCAGCACATCAATCCCCCAACTGCGCCTTAATCTCCGCCCACATATCGAGCTGCCGCAAGATCTCGTCTTTCGGTTCTGACTCCAGCGAGATCACGATCCTTGCCACCCCCCGGTCACGGCGCTGTTTGAACTGATCGAGGTCTGGCTTCGCCCCCCATACGGTCATGGGGAGCGGGTCGCGGCCGGCGTCTTTTGCCATCTGGTTGAACTCGGGCAGGAAGTCGGTCACGTCGTCGTGCGGCGGCAGGGCGGCGTGCGGGATCCAGCCGTCGCCGTAGCGTACCGCCCGCCTTGCCGCGTAGGGCCAGGCGCCGCCGACGAGGATCGGCGGATAGGGGGTTTGCACCGGCTTCGGCCACATCATCATCGGCGGCAGGTCAACCATCTCGCCGTGATACTCGGCCTTGCTCTGCGTCCACATTTTCTGCATCGCCTCGATGCGTTCGCGCGCCAGCTTGTTGCGGGTTCTGTACGCCGTGCCATGGTCCGCCATCTCCTCCGCGTTCCAGCCATTGCCGACGCCGAAGACAAACCGCCCATTCGACACCTGATCGATAGAGGCGACCAGCTTCGCCGTCTGGATCGGGTCGCGCTGCATCACCAGGCAGATCCCGGTGCCGAGTTTCAAATTCGTCGTCGCGACGGCGGCGGCCGTCAGGGTCACAAATGGGTCCATCACGTCGTAATACTTCTTGGGGATCTCGTCCCACAGCGGAAAGGAGGATTTGGTCGCGACCGGAATATGCGAATGCTCCGGCGCCCACAGCGACTCGAAGCCGCGCTCCTCCAGTGCCCGGCCGAGGTCGGGGGCGGTGATCGAATAGTCGGTGAAGAACATAGCGACGCCGATCTGCATGGCGGGTCTCCTGTTGCGGTGGTAGCGGTTAGCATAGCGGACCGGGCTTGCTCTAGACGACCCCTCTCCTACGTCGTCATACTAGTCGCAACAGCCCGAACCGGCAGGGAGCGAGACCATGAAAGCAGGCGTTATCTATCCACAGACGGAACTGGGCGGCGATGTCGCGGCGGTCAAGGCGTTCGCACAGGCGGCCGAGGCGATGGGGTACGACCATATCGTCATCTACGATCATGTGCTGGGCGCCGAGCATCTCGGACGCGAGCCGAAACTGCGCGGGCCCTACATGGACACCGACCCGTTCCATGAGCCGCTGATCACTTATGCCTATCTCGCCGGCGTGACGTCAACGATCGAGCTGGTCACCGGCGTACTGGTGCTGCCGCAGCGGCAGACGGCGCTGGTCGCCAAGCAGGCCGCCGACGTCGATCTGTTCTCCGGCGGGCGGCTGCGGCTTGGTGTCGGGGTGGGCTGGAACTGGGTCGAGTTCGACGGGCTGGAGATGCCGGGCACGTTCAAAAAACGCGGCCGGCGGCAGGAAGCGCAAATCGCGCTGATGCGCCGCCTGTGGGCCGAACGCGTCATCGATCACACCGACGATTTCCACCGCATCGACCGAGCCGGCATCCTGCCGCTGCCCAAGCGCCAGATCCCGATCTGGCTCGGCGGCTCGACCGACATTGCTTACGAACGCGCGGCACGCATCGCCGACGGGTTCCTGTTCTCCGGCCGCACCCAGGCGGACGCGGTCGAGATTAAGGGGCGGATCGAAGGCATGCTGGAGGAGAACGGCCGCGGCGGCGAGGGGTTCGGCTTCGAGTCGATCCAGCCCTACAGCAACGGCGCCAACCGCTGGCCGGGTGATATCGCCGCCTGGCGGGAGGCCGGCGGCAGCCACATCTCCGTCGTCACCATGGGCGCCGGTTTCGAGACCGTCGACGCGCATATCGACGCCATCGGCAACTGGCGCAAGACCTACGAGGCGGGTTAGGGAGCACGCAAAAACTGTCGTATCATCGCTGCCGGACAGCGGGAAGGAGCCAAGTCATGATCAAGGTCAGCGTGATGTACGCCAACGAGGACGGCAAGTCGTTCGACATGGACTATTACTGCAACAGCCACATGCCCATGGTGCAGGGCAAAATGGGCGACGCCTGTCTCAATATCGCAGTGGAGGAAGGGCTCGGCGGCGGCGCGCCGGGGGCACCGGCAACCTATGCCGCAATGGGGCATCTGTATTTCGAGTCGCTGGACAGCTTCCAGGCGGCCTTCGGTCCGCACGCCGAGGACATCATGGCGGACATCCCCAATTACACCGATATAGAGCCAGTCATCCAGATCAGCGACGTCAAGATCTGAGGGCGCGCGGGCCGGCGGCGAGCGTGCAGGCATGATCGATGCCTATTTCTGGCCGACACCGAACGGCTGGAAGATCACCATCGCGCTGGAGGAAATGGGGCTGGATTACCGCATCGTGCCGGTCAATATCGGCCGCGGTGCGCAGTTCGAGCCCGACTTTCTGGCAATCAGCCCGAACAACCGTATGCCGGCGATCGTCGACCATGAGCCGCCCGGCGGCGGCGCACCGCTTTCCGTCTTCGAGTCGGGGGCGATCCTTCTCTACCTGGCGGAGAAGACCGGACGCTTCCTGACAACCGAGATCCGTGCGCGGACCGCGGTCCTGGAATGGCTGATGTGGCAGATGGGCGGGCTCGGGCCGATGCTCGGGCAGGCCGGGCATTTTCACTTCTACGCGCTGGAGGACGTACCCTACGGCAAGACCCGCTACCGGGCAGAGATGGAGCGGCTCTACGGCGTGCTCGACCGCCGCCTCGACGGGTGCGATTACATCGCCGGGGCCTATTCCATCGCCGACATGGCCTGTTGGCCCTGGGTCATCCCCTACAAGCGGCTCGGTGTCGACCTCAACCACTTCCCGAACGTCAAACGCTGGTACAAGGCGCTGCAGACCCGCCCTGCCCTGCGCCGCGGCTACGAAGCCGGCCGCGAACTCGGCAAACCGACCGGCAATTGGGACGCGGAAGCGCGCAAATACTTGCTACCTCAGAACGATCCGGGGTAGGGAACCGTGCCGGGCAGCCGGATTCCGTAAAGAATCCCGACAGTTTTACGGTATTCACGGATGCACAATCATGCTTCCGGAGCGCACGTTTAACGTTATCAATCGGTTAGCGCAGCAGTCGCATTCGGCGCAATTCTTGCGTGATCAAGTCCATACGGGATCGAGTACGAGGCAAATCGTAAAGAATTTCGACAAAGAGCCGTTAACGGACCTTGGCAGGGTGGTTTGGCTCTTTGACAGAATCAAAATGGGAGGAACATATGCACTTCACGTACAAAACCGTGATGCGGGCTGCTCTGGTTTCAGTTCTCGCGGTAATGACCGGTACGATGGCGCAGGCGGCGCCGTTCACCTCGATCAACGGGCTCGATTACGATCTGGGACAGTTCGCCGGCGCGGCGGTCACCACGAATGTCGGCGACAATCGTATTTTCGGCTCGACCTTCGATAACCCCAACGGCATCGACATGCTCACCCTGGGCGAGCTGGCGGCGGGGCAATTCGGCGGCGTCGATCCCGGCGACCGCATCACGCTCGGCTTTGGCGATGGCGATCAGGACATGCTGACGCTCACCTACGGCGCCCCGGTGCTCATCGGCGCGGGCGACGCGTCGCTGTTCGTGGTGTTCGAGCAGGCCAGCGCCAACACACCCGATCCGGAAGGCACGAGTTTCGAAATTTCGATCAATGGCGGGATCTTCGTCAATGCCGGCACCAGCGCATCGGCAACGCTTACCGAAGATGTCGTCGGCGCGGGCGGCGACCCACAGAACCAGATCGTCTTCGACCTGACCCACGCGGATTTCGGTTTCCTTATCGGCGACACGATCAGCACGGTCAAAATCCAGAATCTGGGCATTGCAGGCGTCAGCACGGACGATCCGGACTTTCTGTTCGCCGCGCGGGCCGGCCGCATCCCAGCGCCGGAACCCGGCACGTTGGCGCTGTTCGGTTTGGGTCTCCTGTTGCTCTACGGGACGGCGCGGTGGCGCAGGCCTGCGGGGGTGCGACTCTCCCTCTCTTGACGCGGGTGCACGGGATCGGGATCATCGGACGCAGCACAACAGTACAGCGTCGGAGGCCGAACCCGTGGACATCAATCTCAGCAAAGACGACCGTGCCTTTCAGAGCGAGGTCCGCGCCTTTCTCGACGAGAAGCTCAGCGACGATATCCGCGAAGGGTCGCGGCTGACGCCAGGCGTGCGCACCAACGCCGTCATCGCGCGGCGCTGGGCCGGGATCCTGGCGGAGAAAGGCTGGCTCTGCCACAACTGGCCGTCGGAATTCGGCGGGCCCGGCTGGAACACGCTGCAGAAATACATCTTCGAGTTCGAATGCGCGATGGCCGGCACGCCGACGATCAACAATATGGGCATCCGCATGGTCGGCCCGGTGGTGATGAAGTACGGCACGGAAGAACAGAAGGCGACGGTGCTGCCGAGCATCCTGGCCGACGAGTTCGCCTGGTGCCAGGGCTATTCCGAGCCGGGCTCAGGCTCCGACCTTGCCTCGCTGCAGACCCGTGCGGTGCCGGACGGCGACGATTACATCATCAATGGCAGCAAGATCTGGACGACCGGCGCGCATACCGCCGACAAGATCTTCTGCCTGGTGCGCACCTCGACCGAGGGCAAAAAGCAGGAGGGCATCAGCTTCCTGCTGTTCGACATGGACCTGCCGGGCATCAAAGTCGAGCCGGTCATCATGTTCTCCGGCGAGCACGAGCTGAACCAGGTCTTCTTCGACGATGTAAGGGTGCCGCAGGCGAATAGGGTCGGGCCGGAGAACAAGGGCTGGACCGTCGCCAAATATCTGCTGGAGTTCGAACGCGGCGGCATCGCCTATACGCCGCCGGTCAAGGCGGGGCTGGAGAAACTGCGCCAGATCGCCGAGGCTGAATCCGGCGGCGGCGGCGCACTGATCGACGACCCCAGTTTCCGCCGCGATCTGGCCAAGCTGGAAACCGAAATCACCGCCAACGAGATCAGCGAGAAACGGGTGATGAGCGCGCTCAGCCTCGGTCAGAACCCAGGCGCAGCGTCCTCCATGTTCAAGCTACGCGGCTCGGAGCTGTTGCAACGCATGCTCGAGATGACAATGAAGGCGATCGGTTATTACGGCGCGCCCTATCAGCCCGACGCCTATATCCCCGGCAACAATGTCGACCCGATCGCCCCGGATTACGGCGTGACCGCCTCGGCGAAATACTTCAACCAGCGCGCGGCAACAATCTACGCCGGGTCAAGCGAAGTGCAACGCAACATCATCGCCAAGCACGTGCTGGGATTATGAGGGACGTATCACTCTCCCGAGCCGGCGAGGAAATGTTGAATTGAAGGTGATCGCTGCCATGCGGGATACAGACGACCATCACTGGCTCAAACAGGGCAGTACGTCGAGCGCCGAAGTAAAGAAGACATATGACGATTGGGCCGCCGGTTATGGCGATAGCATGGCAGACTGGGACTATCGCGCACCAACCCAGGCCGCGGCGTATTTGCGCGCCGAAATGCCGCCCGCTTCGCGCATTCTCGACGCCGGCTGCGGCACGGGGCTGACCGGTGCCGCCCTTCGGGCGGCGGGCTTTACGGGGGCCATCGATGGTATCGACCTGTCACCCTCATCCCTGAAAGTGGCGGAAAAACGCAGTGTCTATCGCGCCCTGGACGTGGCGAACTTGCAAGCACTTCCCCTCCCCATTGCCGACGACAGCTACGATGCGCTGATCTGTATCGGCGTGATGACCTATGTTTCCGATACCGAAGGCGTGTTGCGCGAATTTGCCCGCGTCACGCGTTCTGGCGGCAGGGTTCTTGTCACCCAACGCGACGACCTGTTCCACAGCCGTGCCTATGGCCAGACGTTCAAGGCCCTGGCGGAAATCTTCAGTGAAATCACCATCACTGACCCGCAGCCCTATCTGCCGGACAACCCGGATTTCGGCGTGGCGATCAAGGTGATCTACGCGATGATGACGGTGGCGTGACCGCGTCGGCGAAATACTTCGATCAGCGCGCCGCGACGATCTACGCCGGGTCGAGCGAACTTCGGCGCAACATCATCGCCAAGCATGTGTTGGGGCTGTAGGGGCAAGCGCCAACATCGGTGCCGCTCCTTTAACACTGGCCATTATCGAAGATTTTATCGTCGCCTCAATCGCATCTGTATGGGGCCGGTACCCCGCTGATGTATGAACTGATCGAAATATTCGTTGCCTGAGTTCTCGACTTCGCTCACCGGTCCGCACCAGATAATTTTGCCATCGTATATCATGGCGATGCGGTCGGCGATTGCCTTCGCCCCGTCCATATCGCTCGTTACCGAGACGGTCGTAGCACCTATCGTTTCCGCATTGCGCTTGATGAGCTGGTTGATGTTATTCGTCATGATGGGATCGAGCCCCGCCGTCGGTTCATCAAGCAGCAGGATTTGCGGATCGTCCGCGATGGCCCGCGCAAGACCCACCCGTTTCTTCATGCCGCCCGATAGTTCGTTGGGGTAAAGGTCGGCGACATCCGCGGTAAGGCCGACGTTTTTGAGCTTCTCGATCGCAATTCGGCGAACCTCTTTCCGTTGGAGATCGCTGTTCTGGCTGAAACGAAAAGTGATGTTTTCCCAAACCGTCATGCTGTCGAATAACGCCGATTGCTGAAACAGCATGCCGGTATTCGCCATAATCCTGTCCCGTTGCCCGCGGGAAAACCCGACCGTGTCTTCCCCATCGATCAGCAGCGTGCCGCTATCGGGCCTCTCCAGACCGATGACGCATTTGAGCAAGACGGTTTTGCCGCAAGCGGAGGGGCCGATGATCACCATGGTTTCGCCAGGATAAACCTCGAGGTCTATCCCTTTCAGCACATGCTTATCGCCATAGCTTTTGGTGACACCCGATATCGTAATCTTTGCTTCTTTGCCGGCTCCAACGTTCATCTGATCCATCTTTTCTGAACGGTTCCTTGAAATCCGAACCCACTCATCAAATCGCGCCTATCACGCCGCCGCCTTCTTCGCCACAGCATCTGCCAGCACCATCGCCGAGCATTTCTCGCCAATCATGATCGACGGTGCGTTGGTGTTACCCGACGTGAGGGTCGGCATGATCGACGCGTCGGCGATCCTCAGGCCTTCGATACCGTGCACGCGCAGGCGCTCGTCGACCACCGCCTGGGTGTCGTTGCCCATCTTGCAGGTGCCGACGGGGTGGTAGGTCGTCTCTGCGTTGTTGCGCACCCATTCGAGCAATTCCTCGTCGCTTTGCAGTGCTGCACCGGGGGCGAGTTCCTCGCCGACGATATCGGCGACCGGAGAGGTCCCCAACAACTCACGCCCCTTGCGCATGGCGAACAACACGCCGGTGCGGTCCATTTCTGCCGACAGGAAGTTGAAGCGGATCGCCGGTGGCTCGGCCGGGTCAGCGGATTTGATGTGAATGCTGCCGAGGCTTTCGGGCCGCAACACGTTCACATTCATAGTAATGCCACGCTGCTTGGCTAGGCGCCGTACGCGGTTTACCCGTTCCACCAGGAACGGCATGAAGGAGATCGTTGCGTCCGGCGATTCCAGGCCCTCGCGGGTGCGGAAATACATTCGCAGCGGCACGGAACTAAGGCCAAGGAAGCCCTTGCGGAACAGGCCATACTTCATCGCCTCTCCGACCAGCCGCAACCCATTGCCGCGCTCGTTGAAGGTCGCGTTCGCTTCGGTGATGGAATACTTCATGCGCGGTGAATAATGGTCGCGGAGATTCTCGCCGACACCCGGTAGCTCATGCACCGGATCGATGCCAAAGCTTTTCAATAGATCGGGCTGCCCAATGCCGCTCAGTTCCAGCATCTTCGGCGAGTTGATCGAACCGCCGCTGACGACAACCTCCCGCGTGACCCGCGCTTCTCGCTTCTGACCACGCACCGAATAACGCACGCCGACACAACGCTTGCCTTCCAGAATAAGTGACTCCCCCATCGCATCCGTCTCGATGGTCAGGTTCGCACGGCTCCGGGCCGGATCGAGATAGCAGTAGGCGGTGCTCATGCGGCGGCCCTTGTTGATGGTCGCCTGGGTCATGGCGATGCCTTCCTGATCGGCGCCGTTGTAGTCGGGATTGTATTTGATGCCGATCTTGTCCGCCGCCTGGATAATCCTGTCGAACAGCGGGCTGAGCTTTTCGGAGTCGGTTACCCGCAGCAACCCATCGCGGCCGCGGAATTCGTCCGACCCGCCGTCATACGATTCCATCTGCTTGAACAGCGGCAGCACATCTTCATAGCTCCAGCCACGGTTGCCGAGCTGTGCCCAATGATCGTAGTCCTGCTTCTGGCCGCGAACGAAGACCATACCGTTGATCGAGCTCGATCCGCCGAGCATCTTGCCGCGCGGCACTTCGATATTGCGCTGGCCGCTGCCTTCGTCGGCCTCCGCGCTGTAGCACCAGTTGACCTTTGGATTGTCGATCAGCTTGGCGACGCCGGCGGGAACGCGCGACCAGATATAGCCGGAGCCCTCGGTACCGGCTTCCAGGCACAGCACGCGGTATTCGCCGCTGGCGCTCAGCCGATTGGCCACCACCGATCCCGCCGACCCCGCACCGACGACAATGTAATCATAGGTACTCGCTTCCATGATGCTCCCTGATCCTCTTCTTCTTTGCGTATTGGATAAAAAGGATAGGTCTGGACATAGGGCGAGTCAAAAGGGACCGGCAGCCCTGTTCCTATATTAGCGAACCACCGCGAACCTTCAGGTTGGCGAGGAATTCTCGACGGGTCTTCGGACCGAAGGTCAGGTAATGCGGGTCCGGGCGTTCTCGGTATGCAGCGCGGCGCATCTCGACGGCATCGCCTTGAGCGCGTTTCAATATCTCCCCGATGTCGATGTTGTAGGGCCGCGCCGCGTTGAGGCCGAAGATCTGCGCGCGTAGCGTCGGCGTCAGTTTCGCGTAGCCGTGCTTCTCCTGTAGCTCTTCGGAGATCTGAAACGTGCGCAGCGCCTGGATCTGATCCTGCGGCGAGCCGTACCAGATGCAGTCGGAGCCGTAGAGCACGTTCTTCTCGCCGATATGCTTGACCAGCTTGCCGATGATATGCGCCGCCGTGTCGGGATCGCGCAGGGCGAAGCGCCAGGTGCTGCCGAGTTCGGCGTAGACGTTGGCGTCGCGCGGTACGCCGTTTTCTTCCACCGACCGAATCAGCTCGTCGACCCCCTCGCCGCGCTTCGGATCATAGGGGCCTTCCGCCTGGCCGGAGATGAAGCCCGAGTGATAGACGAGGAAGTTCACGTCCGGAAACATCTTGGCGACGACTCCGATGTCGCTCGCGAGACTATGCTTGTAGGAACGCTGGCCGAAGGGCAGGCCCTTGTGAACGCAGATATTCTTCACGCCAAGCGCGCGTGCCTTCTCGATCAGGCGTAACCCGGTATCCTCGTCATGCAGGAAGAAACCGCGCCCGTCCGGCCCCCATTGCGTGTAGCATTTCCAAGCCGACACGCCCCAGCGTTCAGCAAGCTCGTCCATGCCCTGCAAGTCGCCGTCCTGATTCGGGTTCGCCCGGCCATGCAGTAGAAGCCGGTGCGTGCCTTCCATCGCCTCCACGATACGGCGGGTCGTGTCGGCCTCCTGAATGGTGAGCAACTCCGTCTCGCGCCGCGACGGGATGAAGGACAGCACCATCATGTCCGTGTCCGAATCCAGAAAGATATCCTTGATGAACTGATCGGAGTCGCCGAGCCTGGTCCGGCCCAGCCCGTTCTGGCCAACGAAATGCCCCTGCACGTCGAACACGAACTCGCGGCCATCCAGCCGGTCGGCGGCAACCTCTGCATCGACCGCAGCTACTTCGGGCACATCGAAGAAACCGCCGGTCTTTCCCGCCACCGCATTCGCCCGGTTGAACGCCAGCAAGGTGCTGGCCGCGCCGCAGGCCGAGAGCATGAAGGCGCGCCGGCCCAGCCCCAGCCGCCGGGCGTTCTCCCCCGCCCAATCCTGCGCCAGACGGTTGGCGCCGCGATTGACCGGGCCGAGGGGTACCGGCACAAACTCGCCGTTCGACGTCGAGTCCAGCTTGATCGGCAGGCGTTTTCCATCGGGATCAAAAGCGTGAGGCATGGCGCACCTCCTTCCAAGAGTACGGTTTCGTCGGGTCATTTCTCCCACCGCGAGATTTTTTAAATCTCCTCAGCAAAATCTCAGCTTAGCGGGCGCATAACAAGTGTACCCGATCGAGAAAACGGGAGGCGCGCATAATGATCCCTCTAGACCTACTCCTCATCCTAGGTCTTTTGGCCTTTATGATCGCCGGCTGCTGGGCGGCCTGGGAACCGAGACCATCACCCCTCGACTTCCCCAACGGCCGCGGAACCGAGGACCTGTCCCGGTAGCCTCGATAGCATACTGATCAGACGGAGGGGCCGGCGCGATTTGCCGGCCCCGACGCCTTTGGAGCGGGCGCTAATCGACGGCCCGGGAAGTGGTAAGACTGACGGAGAACATGCCGGTGTCGTCGAGCGCCGCATCGATCTCGAATTCAAGCAGAGACGAAAATGCCTGCACAAGTGCCAGGCCCAGTCCGAGATGCTGCCCACCGGTACGCGCGATATCCTTGCGCCAGAACCGATCGAACATCTTGTCGAGATCTTCGTGCACCAAATTCTCGGCCCGATTGGCGATACGCAACCGAAGCGTCCCGTCCCGCCGGTCCGCCGCGCAGGAAACTTCCGTTTGCGGACTGGCATATGTCGCCGCGTTTATCAGCAGGTTGGACAGGATGAGAGACAGAATTTCCGGATCCGTTTTCAATACCAGGCCAGGCGGAACCTGACGCGTTAATGTGACACCCCGCCGGTCGGCCGTCTGAGCGGCCAATTGCCAGTTGGCGGTCAGCATATCGTTTAGATCGACCGGTTCTTCGCTGAGATTCCCTTTTCCCGCCTCGTAACGCGCAAGCATCAGAAGATTGGAGACGATCCGATCCATCTGTTCCGAAATTGCCAGCGCGTCGGCAAAAAACTGCTGCACGATAGCCGGATCGCTTGGCCAACGGCCGCCGACCTCGCACAGATTGCGCAACTCTGCGACCGGGGTTTTCAACTCGTGCCCGATATTGCTGGTGAGTTGCCGCTCACGCTCCAGCGCGGTTTCGATCCGGCCAAGCAAGCCGTTGATTTGCGTGACGACGGGTGCGATTTCCGTCGGCATGCCCGGAACATCTATCCGTTCCAAGCGTGTCTGAACCTCCAACGACCGAACCTGATCTTTCAGGCTGTCGAGGGGCCGAAACGCGGCACGCAACAGGAAAAGAATCAAAATGGCGAACGCCGCAAGCACCGCCAGCCCGGCAAAAAGGAACGCGAGATACAGCATAAGGAATCGTCTATCGAGCGCCTCACGCTCGCGGGCGACGACAAGTGTCAGCGAGGGAGTTTCCACCGGGGGTACGGCCTCCTTGTGCTCTTCAGGCGCTTCGCGTCCAGCCGGCGGTTCCTCCTCCTCGCCATCATCGACCTGCGGCGAGAAGACGATCGTAAGCTGCCGCCCGTCTCGTCCATCCGGAAGAACGATATCCTGGAATTGCGGTTCGTCCGAATCCGCCGCCGGGCCACCGAATGTCCGCTCCACCGGTGCCGACGACATGAACTCGAACGTTTTCGAGCGAAATAGCGGCCGCTCGCCGTCCGACCGGATCTCGTAAAAATGCGGATCGTCCTGACGGGCGAATTCCGGCATGACATCCGCTACATAGTCGAACTCGATTTCGCCTTCATCCAGTTCGGTAAGCGCCACCAGAGACCGCGCCGTCGCTTCCAGCGCCCAGTCGAATTCCCGTTCCATCGCCGCCGTTATAACCAGGCTCAGTGCGACACCGCCGATAAGCAGGATCGGCGCGATAATCAGAACGAGATAGACGTTCAACCGCGCGCGGATCGAGCTCATGTCAATCGACATAGTAACCGAAGCCACGTTTGGTCTTGACCGGAGACGGGGTGCCAGGCTGGTGAAGCTTCCGGCGCAGGCTCGATACCAGTACTTCGATGACGTTGCTCGAGACATCCGTGTCGCTTGTGTAAAGATGGTGGATCAGCCGGTCCTGCGATACGACCTGGCCGGCGCTGTAGGCGAGAAATTCGAGAAGCCTGTATTCGCTGGGCGTCAAGGCGATGTCGGCGCCATCGCGCGACACGGTGCGCCGCGCGGTATCGATCTGTAGAGAGCCAACGGAGAGCGTCGGATTCTTTGCCGCGTAGCGCCGGCGCACCAACGACTGCAATCGGGCGCAAAGCTCGTCGAAGGCGAACGGTTTGGTCAGATAATCGTCCGCGCCCAGCTCAAGCCCTTTGACGCGGTCCGACACCTGATCCTTTGCCGAAAGGATCAAGATATGGGTCTCGCTGTTCTTGCGCCGCAGCTCCCGGATCACATCGTGGCCGGAAAGGCTCGGCAGCATCAGGTCGAGCACGATAGCGTCATAGGGGTAGGTTTCTGCAAAGGCCAAGCCATCGGCGCCGTCGGCCGCCACATCGACCGCATAGCCGAGCTTGCTCAGGCCCTTTTCGAGAGACCGCAACAGGCGCGAGGAATCTTCGACAATCAAGATTTTCATCTGATCTGGGTAAGCGTCCGGCCTGACCGCTCTGCCGTGCAGAAGAAGTGAGGTTTAGTGTCCACTTGTTTAGGTGGACACTAACGGGGATCAGGATGTGGCGAAGCGGGGCAAGCGTCGGCGCTGGAGTGCAGACGAGAAGCGGATGATTTGCGCACAGACGCGGTTTGCGGGCGTTTCGGTTTCACAGGTTGCACGGCGCTACAATGTGAACGCCAATCAGGTTTTCAACTGGCTGAAAGATCCCCGGTTTGCGGGAAGTGACACGGTCGATGACGCCGCCTGTTTCCTGCCGGTTGAGATTGCGCGTCACGTCGAGCACGAAGCCGAGCGCCCTGTTGGTGACGAAGGCAAGATCGAGGTCACGCTTGCCGGAGGTCATCGCTTGAGCATTAGCGGCCCTTACGATCCCGAAGCGCTCGTACGTCTGCTCCGGTGCTTGTCGGGATGATCCCGGTTCCCACGAACACGAAGGTTTGGCTTGCGGCCGGCGTGACGGACATGCGTAAGGGGTTCAATGGGCTGTCAGCGCAAACAGAGAAGGTTCTAAAGGCGGCGCCGTATTGCGGTCATCTGTTCGTCTTCCGGGGTCGCCGTGGCGATCTGATCAAGGTGATCTGGTGGGACGGGCAAGGGGCATGTCTGTTCTCGAAGCGTCTGGAGAAGGGACGGTTTGTCTGGCCGTCTGCGAAAGCGGGCAAGGTTGCGCTGACCCCGGCTCAATTGGCGATGCTGCTGGAAGGGATTGATTGGCGCATACCACAACGAACGTGGCGTCCCCTGACGGCTGGGTAAAGTCGTTTCACAGCAAAGGGTTGTCAATTTCCGGGGATTCCCATGCGGGGTGGCGGCTGATAGATTGCCGGCATGCTCGACGACGCTGAGAACCTCCCGAATGAACCTGCCGCATTAAAAGGTCTGGTGGCATCGCTGGCGTCGGAAGTGAAGTCACAGGCGGTGTTGATCGAGAAGCTCCAACACCAATTGGCCGGGATGCGCCAGCATCGCTTCGGGTCGCGCTCGGAGGCTCTGGATCAACTGGCGTTGACGCTGGAAGACGAAGAGATTGCGGCGTCCGCGCAGGAGCCCGCGTCAGACGATGCAAATGCAGATCAATCTGCAGCGCCAAAAGACAAGCCCAAACGTAAACCGCTGCCCGGTCATCTCCCACGCAACGAGACAACACTGTCGCCGGGCGATGCCTGTGGGGAATGCGGCGGTGCGCTCAAAACGCTTGGCGACGATGTCACCGAGGAACTGGAATATGTCCCCGGACGTTTTGTCGTGAACCGGATTGTTCGCCCGCGCATGGCCTGCACCTGCTGTGAGACGTTCCATCAGGCAGCCCTGCCGTCGCGGCCGATTGAGCACGGGCGGCCCGGTCCTGGCCTACTGGCCCATGTGCTGGTCAACAAGTACGCCGATCATTCGCCTTTGTACCGGCAAAGTCAGATATTCCAGCGCGAGGGGATCGATCTGGACCGCTCCACCCTGGCCGATTGGGTTGGCAAATCCACGGCTCTGTTGGAACCTTTGGCGGACGCCGTCGCGCGCCATGTTTTAAAGGGACAGGCCCTCTTCGCCGATGATACGCCGGTAAAAATGCTGACCCCAGGCTCCGGTAAAACCAGGACCGCGCGGCTTTGGGCCTATGTCCGCGATGAACGACCCTGGGCCGGAGAGGCGCATCCTGCCGCATGGTATCAGTTCTCGTCCGACAGGAAGGGCGTTCGCCCGCGCGAACATCTAGCGGACTTCACGGGCTTCATGCATGCCGATGGCTATGCGGGGTTCAATGACCTGTACCGCACGGGCAAGGTGACGGAAGTGGCCTGCATGGCCCATATCCGACGCAAGTTCGTCGATATCCACAAAGCTCAGGGATCGGCGATTGCCGAGGAAGCCATAAAACGTATCGCCACACTCTATGGCGTCGAGAAGGAGGTTCGGGGCCAATCGCCGGATCAACGGGTGAAGATCAGGCAGCGCCAATCAAAACCAATCTTCGACGACCTGGAATCATGGCTGCATGCCCAATTGACCCGGATATCCGGCAAATCACCCTTAGCCGGTGCTATTCGCTACGCCCTGACCCGCATGAAGAAGCTGCGACCATATCTAGATCACGGCTTTCTTGAACTCGACAACAATACCGCAGAGCGATCCATGCGGCCCATCGCCCTGGGGCGGAAGAATTATCTCTTCATGGGGTCCGAGGCCGGCGGCAAATCAGCCGCCATCGCCTATACGCTGATCGAGACAGCAAAACTCAATGGCGTCGATCCGCAGGCCTGGCTAACCGACACGCTAGCCTGTATCGCCGACCATAAAATCAATCGGATCGACGAACTGCTCCCCTGGCGTTACGCTCAAACCTGAGCGTAACAGTCCAACGTCATCATAGGCAGGGCTGCTTTACCGGACGCTCACTGATCTGGCACCTTTGCCGCAACTGTACAGCCTGAAACCACCCGCTGTCGTCCGCCGCAGACAGCCGCCAATCATATACCAGCGAGATGAAGATTGCCTGAAGGGCCGGTTTGACGCCCTATTCGGCGCCCGACAAATAGTCGTTGATATCGATCTCGTCGATCTGGTCGGGCGCGAGGAAGGTGTTGGCGTATTCGCGCCACACACCCGACGTCAGGAACAGATCGAAGAGCTCCGGATCGATATGGTCGTCGTTGCGCATGAAGCCCATGATGCGGACGCACTCGCTCAGTTTCTTGGCCTTCTTGTAGGGGCGGTCCGCCGAAGTCAGCGCTTCGAAGATATCGGCGATCGCCATCATCCGCGCCGGCAAGGACATCTGGTCACGGGTCAGCCCTTTCGGATAGCCGGTACCGTCCATCTTCTCGTGGTGGCCGCCGGCATATTCCGGCACATTGCGCATCTGTTTGGGGAACGGCAGCTGATTGAGCATATCGATGGTGATGACGATATGGTCATTGATCTTCTTGCGCTCTTCCTCGGTCAAGGTACCGCGGCTGATCGACAGATTGTAAATCTCGCCCAGATCGTACTCGCCCGTCTTGTGATCGTCGCGATCGTCGAGCAGGCGTTCTTCTGCCGGCGCGGCGTAGTCCGTTGCCTCGTCCAGTCGGCTCGCTTCTTCCCAGGACAGGCCGAGGGAGCGGTCGAAATAGCGTGTCCAGGACTGCGTCCCGATCTCGCCAATCCGGTCGACGGCCTCGTCCTCGAGGAACTCGCCGCCGACATTGGTCGCGGCGAGGAACGCGAAATCGTCTTCCAGCTGCCGGCAGCGCGCCTGGAATGTGGCGTCGAGCGCAGCCGGGTCCCTTTCTCCCGCCAGCTTTGCCTTCAGGCATTCGATCTCCGCGTCGCGGCGCAACACCTCAAAGCGCATGCGGATCTCGTGAATGCGATTGTAGATCGTCTCCAGCTTGGTCGCCTTATCGACGACATATTCCGGCGTCGTGACCTTGCCGCAATCGTGCAGCCAGCCCGCCAAATGCAGCTCGTACCATCCATCCTCGTCGAGATCGAATTCCTTGAAGGGCGGCGCGTCCGATGCGCAGGCCGCTTTCGCCAGCATCTCCGTCAGGGCCGGCACGCGCTGGCAGTGGCCGCCGGTGTAGGCGGATTTCTGATCGATGGCGCCGGCGATGAGTTCGATGAAGGAGTCGAGCAGCTTGCGCTGGCCCAGGAACAGCATCTCGTTGTCCAGGGCGACGGCGGCCTGGCTGGTCAACGCCTCGATGATCGGCTGGATATCGGGGCTGAACGGAACGACTTCATTGTCCTCCATACGCGCGTTAATCAGCTGCAGGACGCCGATAACCGACTGCTGCTTGTTGAGCAGCGGCACGGTCAGGAAGCTCGTCGAGCGGTAGCCGGTGCTCTCATCGAACTTGATGGTGCCGCTGAAGTCGAAGGTTGCCGTCTCATAGGCGTTCGGGATGTTGACCGCCATCTTGTTCAGCGCAACCGCCGTCGCGACGTTCGTGTAGTTCGGCGTCTCTTCTTCATCATAGAGCGCCAGTGGCGGAAACGGGATCTCGACGCCCGTTGTCCCCCCCATCGCAATGTCGAGCGTGTCGTTCCGCATGATTGCAAAGGATAGCGCCCGGTCGTCGTCGGTCATGAGATACAGCGTGCCGCCGTCCGCGTTCGCGATGCGCTTGGTCTCAAGCAAAATAAGTTCGAGCAGGCGGTTGTGATCGCGCTCCGACGATAGCGCGATGCCGAGCTCGATCAGCCGGCGCAGCATCCGATTTCGCTCCACCGTGGAATTCAGCCCCTGATCCGGTATATCGTTCATAGAACCACCCGAAATCGCCCGGTTCCACGGTCCATGGATCGACCATGGCACAGAGAAACGGCGTCCGGAACCGTAACAGGGTCGGAAGCGGTTGAAAATGTCCGTGTGCTATTTGGTGGTCGCAACGAACACTCCATCCCAATCCTCGGGCGGCGGATTTTCGCGGAACTCTGCGATCCGTTCGTCATATAGATCGTACAGTTCCGGCATCTCCCCATTCGTCAGCGCGCGGCATTCCGCGATTCGCGCCACCGCTTTGTCCCAGTCCTGCGCGTAATAGGCCTCCAGCATCGCATCGTGCTTGTCCTTGATCGCGACGAACTCGGGTGATGCGGCGTAATCGGCATCGCCCTGCAGGCCGCAAATCTCCACACCGACGGACTGGCCCTTGACCTGGATCAGGTCGAGTTTGAGCAGCGCGTACTTGCCCTCCGCCGCCTTCGCGGTCTCGGGTCCGATGACGATCTTCACGCCGTAATTCTTCGACTGGCTTTCAAGCCGCGCGGCGAGGTTCACCGGATCGCCCAGTACCGAGTAGTCGAAGCGCTGCTCCGAACCCATATTGCCGACCACGCACTCGCCCGTATTTATGCCGGCGCCGACATTGAGCGGCAGGAACGGAACGCCCTCCGCCTCCGCTTCGAGGCGGCGTTCCTCGTTCAACACATCCAGCGCCTTGAACATCGCCAGCGACGATTCGCAGGCGTGGATCGCGTGCTCCTCGTCGTCCAGCGGTGCGTTCCAGAACGCCATGATGCAATCGCCCATATATTTGTCGATCGTTCCCTTGCGCGCCAGGATCACGTTGGTCAGCGGCGTCAACAACCGGTTGATCAGCTTCGTCAGCCCCTGTGGATTGCTCTTGAAGGTCTCGGAAATCGCCGTGAAACCGCGCACGTCGCAGAACAAGAAGGTCATGGGCTTCGTTTCGCCGCCGAGCTGCAACTGATCCGGATTTTCGGCCAACTGATCGACCAGGGCGGGGGAGAGGTACTGGCTAAATGCGCCGCGCACCTGACGCCGTTCCGCTTCCGTGCGGATATAGCTGATCAGCGAGGCGGAAAGATAGACGCCGAGCACCGCAATGGACGGATAAACCGGATCGAGCAGGAGCTTGTATTCGCGGTAGGCGTGAACCGAACCGCCGACAATCGCAAACACGCTCGCAGCGCCGGCCATCGCGCACCAAAGCGCACCGAACCGCGGCAATAAGAAGGTCAGCAACAATCCAACTGCGATAATATAGGCGATTTCCGCGCCCTTCGACCAATCGGGGCGCGAGAGGAACTGCTCTTTCAAAACCTGCTCAATGATTTCGGCATGCACCTCGACACCCGGCAAGGCAGGGTCGAGCGGCGTCGACCGAAGGTCCAGCAGTCCCGCCGCGCTGGTGCCGATCAGGACGATATGGCCATCCAGCAGCGATTTATCGACGGACTCGTCCAGCACCTTCCAGACGGGCACAAACCGCTCGGTCCGATGACCCGTATACTGCACCCAGATGCGGCCTTCTCCGTCCGTCGGCACCACCTTGCGCCCGACCTTGATGCTGACGATTCCCGTCTGCTCGCCGAACCCGGTTTCCCCGCTGCCGCCGGTGGATTTGATCGTCATGGTTCTCGCGCCCTGCGCGACCCGCAGCGCTTCGAGCGATATCGACGGATACAGCCGGTCGTCGGCGCGCGCGCCGCCCATCTCGTACCCAACGACGAGGGGAACCCGGCGAATGATGCCGTCTCCTTCCGGCACCATATTGAAGTTGCCGTTGCCGGCGGCGGCCTGTTCGAACGGCTTCAAGTTGGCGATGCCGCCCGCGAACCGGTAAACGAAACTGCGGGGGTCGGGTCCGCTAAACGCGAAATTACCCTTCTGTACGGGGCGGCGCGGTGCCTCCCCGGAGGCCAAGGCAAACCCAGTGACGGTATTGCGCGTCCATTTGATGGTTTGCGCGAAGGCCTCGTCATGGTCCGGCATGGTACGAACCTGCTCGCGTAGATCCTTGTAGTCGGGAATGTCCGGCCAAATTTCGACGATATTCTTCGGCGACGTCCGGTCCGGCTCAGCGAAGACGATATCGAACACGATCGCCAACGCGCCCGCCTGCTGCAACCGGTAGATGATTTCGGCCATGCGCGTCCGGGGCCACGGCCATTGGCCGAACTTTTCCAGCGATTCGTCGTCGATGTCGACGATGCGGACCCCGCCGTCGGTGTCGAATTCGCGCGGCCACAATTTATTGCCGAGGTCGAACACCCACATCTGCTGCTGGCGGAAAAAGGCAGGCTCCTCGATGCGCAGCACGACCGCCGCGGCCAGCAGCGCCAGCGGCAGCAGGATGTGCATCGAACGGATCAGGAAACGGCGCAAGGCGGCGGCCCTCAGCGGATGATCGTCAATCCTCGACTATCGAGAGGGCTCATTATGCCACATTTATGCAGCGAAATCGTAAACGCGGCTAATAACGGACTCAACCTAGTATCCGTTTATAGTAGCAATAAACCAACATACGCAGATTAGTTCAGGTCACCAGACACAAGCGCTGGCCAGAGCAAGCTAGTTTGAGCTAAGCGCCTTCGAACCAACGTTTCCATCGTGTTCCAAGGTTACGTTAGCCGTCGCACTACCTGACGACGCTGAGGTAATACCGATGGTCAAGGAGCAGCTGTCGCAACCGCTCGTATTCGTAAGCGGGTTGTCAGATTCGGTAAAAACTGCGGGCCCGAAGCCATTGGCATAGCTGATAGCGCAGGAACCGTTGCACACAAGCTGGCCAGACGATACGCCGCCGCCCGAAATATTGTTGAAATTGAACTGCAGCGTCTGATTGCCGAAATCCAAATCGATGTTCAGTGACAAAACGTTAAACGGCCCAATGTCAATATTGCTCTCAGCGAACAATGCCTGGCCGCTGTTAATCGCCTGAAGGTCGCCGATGTCAAATATCCCATCGCCCGAACCGCAGGTCGGGCAAATAAGGTCATCCGAGCCACCCGCAAGCTGAGCGAGGGCCCCAGCCTCGGCGCCATCCGCTGCAGCGTCCGCGACCGAATTACCGCTAAGGCTGTTGGCATCGCCGGCACCGCTTGCCTGCTGCGCCTTGGGATCGTTGGCCGAAACCGTACCTTGAATGGTCGCCGGGAAAACGCGCGTGAACAGACGCACGAAGTCCGACACGAAGAACGGGCCCTGCGGGTCGCCGTCTTCGAAGCCGACGGCCGCGCTGCCTCGGCGCGAAACCCGAACCGCCTGACCTTCAAACCCTCCGAACACTTCGCTCCGTATGACCCCGCCCTGCTGGGCGATCTGCGCGCCGGCGCTGCGGCCCCGCATCGCTCTCTTCGGCGGGTTCGCCGCGAGTATGAAGGCGCCGCCCTTGTCGTTGGTGTTGTTCTCATCCCCCGGCCCAAGCAGGATCACGAAGTCCCGCGCATTTTCGGCGCCCGGCGCATCCTTCGCGAGCCGATTAAAGACTTCGTCCGCCGCCGGGTCGGTACCCGGCGCTTCGCGAACGACGCCAGCTACGATCGTGCCACGGATGCCAATGGTCGCCGTCGGCAGCCGGACCGTCATGTCCTCCGGACGCTTGCGCGCGATCTTGCCCGTAATGAAGCGGAACGCGCCTTTGGCTACGGAAGCGGCAACCTTGCCCGTATCCGTAGCCGGATCATAGACGAACTCGTCGATGGAAATCTCGCTGTTCGGGCCGATCGTGAAGACCGTCTCGTCCAGCAGCATGATCTGCAGGCCGCTCGCGCTACCCGATGTGATCGCATCGCCGAGGAAAATCGGGTCGCCGCTCTGTACCTGACGGCCGACAACGTTTTCCGACGCGCGCGCCAGCGCGACCTGTCCGCGCACTGCGGCCGACACGCCCGCCTGCTGCCCTTGCGCCGACGCCGTTGACGCAAACGCTGCGATCGCCGATGCCGCTATGAGGGAGATTGTGAGGCCACGCATGATCCGTCCTTCCGCCGCCATATCAGAAATTCCAAGTCCGGCTGAACATCATTTGCGCGCGCCGGTTGGCGTAGCTGAAGTTGCGGATGTTCGAGCCTTGCTCTGTCAACTCACCGGTGATCGTCCAGGTAATGTCCTTCAGCGCGTCGTAATAGACGTTACCCTCTTTCCCAAGACTCAATCGGTCCAGCATCGTTCCGAGCGGTGCACCATAGGTCACGCTCAGCCGCACAAGATTATCGTGCCGTACTTGGAAAGGCGTCACCGCCGGATCTTCCTGCTTATAGAGCTTTGCCTCATAGCTGGCGCTCGACAGAATGAACTGGCCTTCGCCTAGTGCCCAGCTATGCCGCAGGCCAATCTTGTAACCGCGATAATCGTTGGGTGCGAAGGACTGCGGCAATTTGCGTGTGAACTTGGCCGCGCCTTCGAGCCGGTGCTGCGGGTTGATCTGCTTGTTCAGCCCCATCTCCCATTCCCAGCGGAAGCCAGTCCGCTGCAGTCCGGTCGTGGTCTCGGAAATCTGATGGAAATTCTCCCGCGTACCGCGTACCAGGAAATGGCCGGCGATACCCCATGCGGGAATCACTTTGCTGCGATCGAAACGAAGCTCCGCCGCATAGCCGCTAAAGAATTTTTCCCGCGACAGGCGCAAATTCGTATAAGTGAACTTCGGCGTGAAAACGAAATTTTCGAACGGCAGCTTGAGTCCGAAATTGGCGCCGCCCGATTGCAAATCCTGCGGATCGATCGCGAACTGCTCATTGTGATAGTATGATACGCCCGCGAATATCTCGTCCCGCGACTGCTTGCCCAGATCCTGCCTGACATCCGCAGCAATGATACCCAGGATGGCATAGTCTTTTTGTTTCTGGCCCCGGCCGATCGGGGCAAATTCCAGCCCCGCGGCGAGGATCCGGCCGCTTCTCGGCGCCGCATTTACGTTCGAGTCGCGTTTCACGCCGGCGCTAAACTGAACCCGGTACTTGGTCTTCTGTCGGCGCTGTTTAATCGCGGCCAGGAAGCGGTCGATCTCGGCCCGCAGGCTGGCGGCCATTTTGAGTTTCTTGAGCCTGTTGAACTCCCGCTCCGCCTCGTCGATGTTGTCGAGCCGATAGAGTACGATCGCGTAGGTCAGCCTGATCTGCGGCAGGTCGGGGGTGACCAACAGGATACGCTCCAGCGTACCTGCCGCACCGCGCACATTCCCGTCGGCGATCTGCGATTTCGCATAGCGGAAGTTCAAGTCGACATTGTCGGGGTCTTTCAGCACGTCGGCGTAGCTGACTTTATCGCCGAACTGCTGTTGCCCTTCAGAGGCTTCCCGGGCCTTCCGCTGTTCCTCAAGCGCCTTCTTCTGACGCTCGGCTTCGCGCTGGTCGAATCCAGGCTGCGACTGAGCCAACGCCGCCCCAAACGGCAACAAGGCCCCTACGACAACAATCGCAAGGAACCGTCCAGCCTGCACCTTGTTATTGATCTTCACCCAGTTTCCTCCCCCGCGAACCAGGGACACCAGCAAACACAGCTCCGCACCATCCTTATGCAGTATTTACCAAATGACGCGTGTCGCTCCCCACATACGCCGGCAACATAGAAGCGGCGCAACATTAGCACGCTGAATTTATCCCAAGTCGAAATTTGAGCCAAATGATTTCTATTAACCCTGATAATCTAATTATGTATTGTTTTACAATATGTTAATTCGGTAAAAGGCACTCATTTCCGGCATAGATCGGGCGGCAAGGCAATTCATGAAATTATGTTGCTAAATCGCAACAATAAACCTACGCGACAACATTTAAATCCGCACACGTCTATTTCATTATTTAATTTCAGCTGGTTACACCCAGTTCATTCAGGCTAAAAGAAAGCGGCGTGTATTTCCGTGCGTCTCGACGGTATTCCATTAAGTCGAAAAGGATTCGGCCGGGGCGCTCTCACACCCCGGCCGACCCGGTACGGCACAGAAGCCGCCTTATCGCAAAACTTCGTTACACAACGCCGTACGCCAGCATCGCGTCGGCGACCTTGACGAAACCGGCGATATTGGCGCCCGCAAGATAATCGACCTTGCCGCCCTGCGTACCGTACTCCGCGCAGTTATCGTGAATGTCCGTCATGATATTGCGCAGCAGATTTTGCAGTTCATCTTCCTTCCACGAAATACGTGCGCTGTTCTGGCTCATCTCCAGCCCGGAAACCGCAACGCCGCCTGCGTTGGCCGCCTTACTCGGTGCATAAAGGATGCCCGCATCCTGGAACGCGTGGATGCCAGCCAGTTCGGTCGGCATGTTGGCGCCTTCGGAAACCGCCATGCAACCGTTCTTGAGCAGCGCCGCTGCGTCGTCGCCATTAATTTCGTTCTGCGTCGCGCAGGGCAAGGCAACATCGCAAGGAACATTCCACGGCCGGCCTTCGTGGAATTCCGCACCGAACTCGTCTGCGTATTCCTTGATGCGGCCGCGCCGAACCTGTTTCAGATCGACCATGTAGGCGAGCTTGTCTTCGTCGATCCCGTTCGGGTCATGAATATACCCGGACGAATCGGACATTGTCAGCACTGTGGCGCCGAGCTGACGCGCCTTCTCCGCGGCATAGGTCGCCACGTTCCCGGACCCGGAAATTGCAACTTTCTTGCCGTCCATACCGTTCTTAGCGTGCTGCAGCATGTTGTCCAGCATGTAAACGGTACCGTAACCGGTCGCCTCCGTGCGGATCAAGCTGCCGCCGAACTCCAACCCCTTGCCCGTCAGGACTCCGACGAAATCGTTGGTCAGGCGCTTGTATTGCCCAAACATATAGCCAATTTCGCGGGCGCCAACGCCGATATCTCCGGCCGGCACATCCGTATCCTCGCCGATATGGCGATGCAGCTCGGTCATGAAGGATTGGCAGAACCGCATAACTTCGCCGTTCGACTTGCCCTTCGGATTGAAGTCGGAACCACCCTTGCCGCCACCCATGGGAAGGCCGGTCAGGCTGTTCTTGAATGTCTGCTCGAAACCGAGGAATTTCAAAACACTGAGCGTCACCGTCGGATGAAAGCGGATGCCGCCCTTGTAGGGGCCGATCGAGTTGTTGAACTGAACCCGGTAGCCCCTGTTAACCCGGATATTGCCGTTGTCGTCTTCCCAACAGACACGAAAAATGACCGCCCGATCCGGCTCGGCCATACGCTCCAGGATCTGCATTTCCTGATAGACCGGCTTGTCTTGAATATACGGAACAATCGAGGCCGCAACCTCATACACCGCTTGATGGAACTCCGGCTCGCCCGGGTTGCGCTTCTTCACGCCTTCAATAAACCTGTCGAGACTGTCTGTGCGTACCGACATCTTTTTCTCCTTAAACCGTTCTGCTTATGCGGCAAAATCCCGGCACGGCAGGGACGGACCGCAACAAAAAAATTATTATGCGTCGAGAACCAGTGGCCCCTTGGGAACAGAAACGCAGGCAAAGCAACTTCCCGATTCAGGCTTCTCACCCGGTTCAGAGAGATAATCGACCTCGCCGGATTTGATCGCCGTGATGCAGGTACCGCAGTTCCCCGCACGGCAGCCGAAGTCGATATCGACGTCGTTCTCCTCCGCAAAGTCGAGAATCGAGCCAATCGACGGATCCCAGGCACAGGTCTTTCCGGATTTCTCGAAAACGATTTCGATTCC
Source organism: Alphaproteobacteria bacterium (assembly GCA_012103325.1). Taxonomy (GTDB): domain Bacteria; phylum Pseudomonadota; class Alphaproteobacteria; order UBA8366. The sequence continues at coordinate 121,362 of WLWY01000003.1, read as the reverse complement.
CGATTCGCCGCTTGCGGCGGCCGGCGCCTGATCCGTCGCGGTATCCGCTTCCTTCTTTTTTTGAACGGTCGCCGGGCCGAAAGCCTCGTAATTGATATCGTTCTCGGGAACCCCCCATTCACGCAGTCCCTCGAACAATGAGTTCATCATCGGCGGCGGACCGCAGAAATAATACTCGTAGTTGCTTGAGGGCAGCACGCGCTTGAACAGGTCGGCCCCGACCCGTTCGGCGTGATGGTAGTCGCGGCCTTCCACAGCGTCGTCGTCGGGATTCGAATAGCAGACGTGCAGATGAATATTTTCATTCTCGGCCGCCAGGCGCTCGAGATGTTCCTTCATGACGTGCTCTTTACTGTTGCGCACGCCATAGAAAAAATGCGTTTCCCGTGTCGAACCGATATCAACGATCCGGTTCACCATGCTCATGACCGGCGTCAGGCCAATCCCGCCACCAATAAGGACAACCGGCGTATGCTTGGCGGTCTCCAGGAAGAAATGCCCGCCCGGCGCTTTCACGTCGAGAATATCGCCTTCGTTGATCTGGTCATGGAAGAAGTTCGACGACAGCCCCGGCGGCACGTCCGGCTTGTCACGGGGCGGCGGAACCGCCTTGATCGACACGCGGTAGTAGTCCGGTTTCGGGCTGTCGGACAGCGAGTAGCAGCGCATCACCATCTTCGGCTGGCCCGGAACGTCCAATCTGAACGTCAGGTACTGTCCCGGATCAAACGCCGGGAGCGGCTTCTGATCGTGGGGACGCAGGTAAAAGGAACAAATTCCGCCCCCTTCGGGAACCTTGCGCGCGACCTCGAACTTCCGGAACCCGCTCCAGGGAAACTCGTTCTTTTCCCGCTCGAAATCCCACTTTCCCATGATCTCGGCAACGCGAGACTGGAGCAGATGACGTTCGGAGTCCGCAATCCCTGTTGAAAGTTGCGTCGCCCGTATCCCGTTAAACAGCAGCATAAAAATATAGGCCGCCATTGCCGCGAGAACGGCGAGCGCCGCAAACTGAACTAGTGTTGTCATCGTCCCCCCGCCCGACGCTTAGAATTTGCGTCGTAATTCTATCCGTGCGCCGGATATATCATCCACATTTTCGAGCCAACCGTATATTGCATCCGCGCGAACGATCCAGGCCTGTGAAATCGGCAACTGGTAGCGAATGCCCAACGCGTATTGATCGCCCTTGGCGTTCCGGTCCGCGTCGTTGCCGCCGAGGGCTTGCACCATCGCTGCTTCGACGACGATCTGCTGATCGAGATTGAACAGATACTGCAGGCCGATCGCGCCGCCGAACGTATCGTTTGCCGTATCATCCAATTTCGGAAATCCGGTCAACGCATCGGTTTCGAAGTTGATACCCGTATTCTTGAGGACGCCGGTATCGTCGGCGAGCGGCTGTGGCCGATCCAGGCCAATCCAGGCGTTGAAATACGGTATTAGGGTCGAGGGCAGTGAGGTGATCAGCGAGTTCTCGACGAGCAGTACAAGCCCATCCGCCGTCTGCTGCACATTGTCCGCATCCTGCCCGAACGTGTAAATCGCCCGCACGCTGTTTGAAAGACGCCGGCCATAGCGCCGCGTGAACGCGATCGTGGCACTGTTATAGCTAAGATCATCGAAATTGCCGTCGCCCTCAATCCGCCCGAGGCCTGCTTCCCAGTAGCCTTCCATCGCCTCGACAAACGCGGCGACGCCGAAGACGTTGACACCATGATCTGCGAGATTGCCCTGCGCGTCCTTGATGGCCGGTGTCGTTACCTTGTCGAAACCACCGAAAAAGGTGAAATCCATGTTGCTGATGTCAAGCTTCCGGCTGTTCAATGCCGGGATGGCAAAGGCACCGCCGATAAACGCATCTTCCGCCCAGACACCGTTCTGAAAGAGAACAGGCATCAAACCGAAGCTGACCGGCAGATCGACCGACGTGTAGTTGCCCGAGAACCCTTGATACATCGCGCCAAGGTCGCCTTCGAAGAACAGAGTTTGCAGGTTCACGTCGAACCTTACATCGCCCTGATCGCGATCGTCGCCGAAAAATTCGTACCGCGTGAACTTTCCGCCCTGATCGAGTGGCCGGATAAACGCATGAAGACGCTCGGTCGCCGTCAATTTTAGATCGACCTCTAAATTGAGCCGAGTCGCAATCTGCCCAGTTTCAACGTCACCATTGTCGTTGAAGGCAACCGCCGTCCGCCAATCGCCGGAGATATTAAAGGCGGGGAACAAAAGGTTCTTCTCGCCGAACAGATTGATACCTTCGCCGAACGCCCCTTCGACGTAGATCGGCCGACCGAGTTCGACCGCGGGACGCGGCGCATCGATTCCCGTCTTGCCGCCATAAATCTCGATCTGTTTCTCCGCGTCGTACGGTTTGTCTTTGTACGACGGATTCGGTCCGAATTTATCCGAATCATGCTCAACCGGTTTGGCTCCCGGCGACATTTTTCGCGGCGCATCATGGCCTTCACTGGCAGCCAATGCGGTCCCCGAAACGGTAACCGCCGCCGCGACGGCGGCAGATCCCAATACTCGGCGGACACCGATTCCAAAACGGTGAAAATCACTTTTCACGTCACTCTCTCCCCGCGATCTTTGGTTACAGACCCGCATCCGGGCGAACCGACCACGCTATACATTTACTCTTACGTTCCGACGCGGACGCCGGCCAAACTTCCCCGCTGCTCCGACCGCGCGGCAACCCTGCCGCGCGGCGGAACGACTCTGCTACTTCACTTCGAACTCAACTGTGTAGGGATGAATATCCAACATCCACTGATTCATCGATTGCTCCATTTCCGCCGTCGCCCCGACGAAGCGCATGAAATAAATTGGCTCCGCGCGGCTGCGCAAACGGACGGCCAGGCGATACTTGCCCGGCTTTTTCATCAACGACGCCGGTATTTTGTACTTGGCGTCCCGCGTACCCAGCGGCGGGATCGACCGGCCTTCCATCCGTATGAAAGGCGGATGATTTAGCACGGTCGTCGGAACGTTGATCGGCCGGATAAACGGGCGCTGATCGACATCGAAATTGACCGGCAGGTACATTTCGCGGTCGGTCCCCTTGACATTCGTCGTCAGGAACTTGGTCTGCAGATTGAAAATCTGATCATCAAACTCGATTTTCCCTTCCGCGAGATCCAGCGAATGAACATCCGCAAAGTCGCCATTGCTGTCGACATAGCCCGACTCCCAAACGCGTTTCCCTTCGGGATCGATCAGCGCGACGTTCAGCCAGATTTCCGGCTGCGCGCCAAGCGAACCGGACGGCAGGTTATGGCCGTCATCGGTGTTCGTGATGGTGTATTTGAAGCTCAGCGATTCGCCAGCCTCCGGGGAGCCGGAGAAGAACGGTCCGTCGATTCGGCTGCCGTTTTCCATGACCTGGCGGCGCAGGTCCCGCTTCTCCTCCAGCGCTTCCACGTTTTCCTGGACGACTTCGTTGGCTTCTTCGCGGTCGCCCGCATCCGACCAAACTTCCGGGAACTTCACGCCCAGCGCGGCCTTGAGACCAGCCACCGCAGCAGACATCTGCTTGGCATCCGACTTACCGTCGACCGCCGCCTTGAACCCGGTCAGCGCTTCCTTGACCCGGGGCTCCTTCCGGTCGGTGAGCTGGTCGCTCAACTCGGCAAGCTGCTCCTTCAGATCATCCCGCGCCCCATCGTCGCCGCCGGCCAAACTCTCTAGAGCCTCATCGACGGTCTCGAAGGATTCGGTCAGGTCTTCGATCGCTTCCTCGAAGTCCTCTGTTCCCCAACCGGCGCGATAATCGAACGTCAGCCATTCCTGCATGGTCCAGCGTTCGGCTTCCGGGTTATGCGGAAAGATGCCCGGATGCGCGATCGGGTAGCCCGGCCCGTAGAAAGCGTGATTGCTGTGCTTGCGCGTCGGGTTGATTTCCTTGCCATCGACAACGGCCACCGGCGCGGTCGCGTAGCCTTCCGCCCGTCCGGGAACCTTGCCCATATGGCAGTCCTGACAGGTTACGCCGGCCTTGGCCGCCGGCGAGTCGCGATACTGCTCCCATACGACTTCGAGCTTGATTCCGAGATTGACCGCCACTTGGTGACAAGAGACACAGAACTCGGACTTTGAAATCTGCGCAAAAGTTTTTACTTGGCCGTGTGCCTTCGCACCCCGTTCGTCCGGACTCGTGGCGATCTTATATTCGTCTTTCTTAGCGATAACTTCGCTGAACTTGCTGTCCTTCAGCGTGCCATACACCGGCTGGTGAATGTTGCCCGCCGTAAGGTTACGCTCGCCATTCACGCGGCCGTATTCTTCGGTGACGCGGTGGCAGGTAATGCAGGTAACGCCTTCACTGGAAACCCGGCTTCGCTCCCATAACGGAAGCTCTCGCTTCTCGCCGCGCTGTGTCCCGACCATCTGGTGACACCGAACGCAAAAGGTGCCAATCGTTCCTTGGGTCAGCGTGCTGATCGCCTGTTCGAACTTGTGGAACATCGGCGAGATGGACGAATAGGCGTGGTTGGACGACGCCCATTCCTTATAAATCTGTTTATGGCACACCGCGCATTGCGAGGCGCTCGGGTAGCCCTCCTTGGAGAGGACCTCGGTATGGGGATCCTTCGCCGCAGCCGCGAGATTGGTATCCGCCACAGCCGGCGTCATCGAGAAAGCGAGAAACACGGCCGTCAACGCAATGACGTACCGCAAGGAACCTGGGACCCTAATCAAGTAGCTCAACATAACACGCACCTCACAATCGCCCCATCCCTCAACACTTCACTATTCCAAATGACCCGATCTTATCTTGGTTAACAATGACCGGTGTCACACTTGCCTCACCTTATACCATACAATGATACTTCGAAAACTTTAACAGGACTCAATACAAGCAAAAGTCTACTTAAATGCGGTTAATTTCAACTTCCTGAATCCTTGGCATGAGCCGATGTCATACGGCGCTTGAACTTGTTCCCGTTATGATATTCGTGGCAAAGTGTACATTCCTGCCGCACCTGGCCCTTGGCGTGACAAGCGGTACAGGTACCATTCTCGATCGATTTGAAGTTACTTTCGAAATCGAGCGGGTTCCAGTGTTTGAAAGCCGCCGCGTAATCCGCTTTCTCATTCACCTTATGGCAGGTTTCACAAGTTGCACCGGGACCGAGCAAATTAAGGTGCGGCGCATGCGAATAGTTGAGATGCCGCTGCTTCGATTGCGCACCCAACGACCATTCCACACGCAATTCCTTCGATTCGCTGTCATTCTGGCTCACCGAATGACACTTGGTACATCCGCCCGGCCCCTCCGAGCGTGATAGAAGCGTGTCGCGAACATCATCCGTAACGCCCTCGCCCCCCGCAGCAGCAAGATTCGTCCACGCCTTGGCAACGGGATCCGAATGCCGGGTCGGGCGATATCGCAACGACAACTCGTCCGCGAACCAGCCACCGGAGACCGCATCGGCCGGCGCCTCGTACTCGATATTCGACGCCCACGCGCACCCAACGCCGCGTATCAGTTCAGGCGAAAGACCGCTCAGCAGCGTTTTGGCATCGCCATACTTGTCGAGGGCTTCGATCAACGGTTCATGCCCGTTCTCGATCGCCCCCATGATGAGATCCCGTACCGGTTCGGAATAGGCTTCCGCATCTTCGCCATCCTCGATACCGAGCAGCAGCAGCGCGGTCGGCGGCAACGTCTCTGTCGAAACCGATTCGTATTCTTCCGTCGAGTCAGCGGCTTCCGGCGTCGGTCCGCAGGCTTCGCCCACCGCAACCGCATCGAACGGGTTTTCCTCGAACTCCGGCAGTGCAAAAAGCACCAACTCGCGCTTGGCGAACAGATCCTCATGGCACCGCGCGCACGACTGTTCGAAAGGTCGCACCGGCACATTCCGGGCCGCCTTGCCGACATTGTGACACGCGATGCAGCGCTCCTTGGGCGCCCTTTCGGCGTAACGCTGATCCTCGAAATGTTTGCTGAAGTGGCTCGTATGATCGAACGCTATCGCCGTCCGGCGACGGGACGGGAAATCCTTGGAGAAGCTCGGATGGTCCTGCGAAAAGCTCTTGAACTGTTTTTCGTGACAGGCGCTGCATTGGCTGTCGGAGATATTGGTGATCTTCGCATCCATACCCTTATGCTCGGTATGGCACATCGTGCATTCTGTCGTTTTCTGTCCGCCTGCCGTCTTGAACTGTTCGTTGTGCGGCGTTGTCGCGGGACCACCGAACGCATGGCATGATTCGCACGCGCTCGATAGAGAGCCGGGCAACCATGATGCCTGAAGCCAGCCGCCCGCATCGCCGCCATGCGGCTTATGGCAGGTCGCACAGCCTTCTTCTGCCGTAAAGTTCTGGTGTCCACCCGACAAGGCACCCGGATCCATCGAACTGATCGCTCCGGCATCGCCACCGCCAAACCAGAAGGCGCCTATCATCGCAATCACGAGGCCGACAGCCAGGAAGGTCAGCCGCGCACGGTAACCGCGCAGTGACGGCATCGGTTTACAAGGCGGATGCTGGTGACAGCAGCTTCCGTCCGGCCTGGGGCCTTCTTCGCAGGGACCGCCACTCCGCGCCGAACGGCGACACGCCCATCGTCCATTATCGAAAAACGGCCGGCACTCGCTGACGCCACCGCAGCTTCCTTCGCTCGACGGACCGCGGCCGCAGGGCTTGCTCCACAGCCCGATCCGGCCACACCGGTACGGAAAATTGGGCCGCTCGTACGGGCTCTTGTCCTGCTTAAACCGGTCTGAATCTGTAATCATATCGCATACACATTAACGAGGAGGAGATGCCAGATCGAAACCAAGATGACGGCCATCGACAGTGGAACGTGAACCAGCAGCCATTTCTTCATCAGATCCTGGCACGCGTAGTGCCGATCGACGAGGATCTTGAGCGTGCCCAGTTCGAGAATCTGATCGAAGTACTCTTTCTCGACATCGTTCAAATAACGCCGCGCCGCGCCTCCGGGACCGCGCAGCCAATGTCCCGCGGCATCGCCGCCAACAAGGTGGCTCAACCCGAAACGGGGACGGCGGAAAAACCAATTGAGCGTCCCGATATAGTGCTGTGCGACGGTATCGCTGCCTGTTTTCTCGGTACATTCCAGCGTCAGCGCTTCAACTTTTTCCCGAATTTCGCCCAATTCCGCAGGGATGCGCTCATACACAACCTCGATACCGGTCTGCGTCAGACGACGCGGCAGCGACCGCAGGATGATATATCCGAGGATTCCGGTCAGACTGACGAGATAGAACAATACTGCAAGTATGCGTTCATAAGACCCGGTCGGCCATAGCGTCCCTGTATGCAGCCAGAACAAGGCGATCGCCAGCAGCCCGGCCGCAACGTGAAAGGCGAGCAACAAGCTCGTCCGTCCGACCGGTACCATCGACAGGCGCTTGCGGATGTTGAAAAAACCCAGCATCAGCATCAACACGAGCAGCGTGTATCCGGTCACAATGGAAGGATTGCCGAGTTCAAGCCACGTAAACCGCGCGTACCAGGCGACGACGGCGAACGTCGCGATGCCAATAACGATAAACGGCAAAGCAGACCGTCGGATCATGTCGCCATCCCCGCCGGATTCAGCTCCTGGAAGTGCACGCGCTTAAGCGCATCGTGCGGACAGGCACGTACGCAGGCTGGCCCTCCCGGCTGACCGTCACAGAAATCGCATTTCGTCGCCTTGAAAATCGGCTTGCCGCTATCCGGGTCGGTAATCGTAGCGCCATCCGGATTGCGGATCGCGACCATGGAGATGTTGTTGTAGGGGCACGAGTTGGCGCAGGTCGCACAGCCGATACAGGTAATGTCGTTGATAATCACCGTCCCGTGCTCGACGGAGCGGTGAATGGCCCCCGTCGGACAGCCGATCATGCAGACCGGATCGGCACAATGCATGCACGCATTGGCCACCATCATACTGTCGAACGTCCGCCCGTGCCGACGGAACCGGGGATTGCCGCCATGCGTCGACGCACAAGCCCGCACACAATCATCGCACCGCACGCAGCGGTCCAGATCGATCACCATCACGCGGGTCGCGTTGACGAACCGCTCTTCCACCGCCCATTCCATCAACGCATCATCGGCGACCGGCGTTCCGGCGATTTCCATCGTCGTCGATGTCGGGGTCTCCATGAACGGGAAAACATGTTCTTCGAGGATTGGCGCCGGCACACGGAGAATATCGACGTAGCCCAGTGCGGAAAGCGACGTGTGCAGCGCCATTTCCTGGATCTCGGGATTCTTCCACGCCGCGTAAAGCTCGCCCAATCCAAAGTAATTGCCGGCGCCAAGATTAGGTAAGCGTGCGCTCGCCATTCCCGTGCTTAACGCTGACCCGCGCAAACCCGGCCCGGATCATCAATACGCCGTCGGGATACTCGCCCTGACGCGCGATGATCGGCTCTTTGCCGCTACCACTTTGCCGTTGCCGCTGAAAGGCAACGTTCCAGTCGAACGAACCATAGGTCTCGAACAGAACTTTGTCTGCCACCGCCTGCAGCGAGTCCTCGTCGAGGCGGGAAAACATCACGCTTTCCTGCAGATGAGCCTTCAACGCGTTCTCCCGATAGCGCTGATCGATCATCCGCCGCCAACCTTCATCGTACTTGCGCAATTCGCGCAAACCCTGCCAGCGGATTTCCAGCAATGTCGAATCTTCTTCGGCAAAGATCGTCGCGGTCCGTGGCACGCGGCCCAGTGCCGCCAGTTCGCCGAACAACGCGCCGTCTTCGAGCTTCGCCGTTCTATGTTCATCGAGAACCGCCGGCACATCCTGCAAGAAGACGCGCGCGTTGGCGCTATCGGCCCCGCCACGCAATCCTTGCGATTGATAGCGCGAGATATCCCGCACTTCCGGCACGCGGGAATTTCTCCAAAGCTGAGTCAGCGCTTCGAAAAAGCCCTTTTGCCGCGCCACCTGCCGACCGAGAAGGTTTTGCGGCAGTTCCGGCGCCAGCACCACCCGCAAACTACCGTCCATAACGAGGAATGCGGAGTTGCCATAGTCGCCTTCGCGAACGACGATATCGCCGGCACGATACTTAACGATTCGCGTATCGTTTCGCAGAACGCCGGCAAGCGGCGTATGTTTCGGAAAGTTATCGGCTTCAATCGCCGCGATGTCAGGACGCTTGAGCAGCGTTTCAACATCCGCGTCCGTCATTTTCTCGCCGAATGGCGTCGACCACCGTTGCGGCCGAGCCATCGTCGCTATTCCACCGACGTCAACCAAGTGTCACCCCCCAACAACACCGAAACGATCCCGGCGCACCGCGCCGGGATGCGAGACCGCTATTTATAATCCTTCGGAAGTTTCCCCCCGACGGCACCGGACAGATCTTTGCCCTTGACGGCCTCTCCGAGCGCGCGGCCATTCGCCGGCGTCGGATCGGAAAGCAGTGCGGCTGCTTCGGGCACCTGCCCCTTGATGAGATCAAGGGCTGCCTTCGCATTCGCGATTCGTTTGTCCTGAGCGGCCTTGTACTTCGGATGATCCGATTTGGAAGCGGCCATGGTTGCGCTCACCAATGCTGCAGCCTGCCCGATGACATACATCTGCGACTTCTCGGCCGCCGTCATTTCCTTGTTCACCGTCACGTCTGGAGGATAGAAGCGATGGCGCACGGAACCTTGGCTGTATTTGACGAGTTCAAAATCGGGATTAAGCGGGTGCTCGTTATCCAGCATCGCAGCGGCCGCCTTCGCATCAAGCTTCGGATTGGCTAGACCGTGGCACGACATGCAGTTTGCCGCAACGTCAAACAGACGCTCAGGCCGAACCATACCGGCCGCAATCGCATTTTTGATTCGCGCCGCTTTATGATCGGCCGATTCGCCGTCGCGCTTAACGCCCTTGCCATAATCGTTATGCATCGAAATCCAGTCGGAGGCGGCACCGTGGCAGCTTTCGCAAGAGGGCCCCGAAACCAATTTGACTTTGGCGCCGGCGTCTTTCTGCGCGGCCGTGTAATGGCACAGCGCGCAAGTTTTGGATTTCTTCATGCGCTTATCGCCAACGGCCTTGACGATCTTCTTCGCGCGCTTGTCTTTATGAATGGCTTTGTACGACTTGAAATGCTTCGTACCTTCCCAGACCTTGGCCTCGGCGGTGTGACATTCCTGGCACTTCTTGGCACCAACCTTGAACGCCGCCAATGCCGAGTTTGAAGCGCCAAAGCCGGCAAACAACAACCCGGCTACAACGGCAGTCCAGAATACGGCCTTCATTTCTGCAATCTTACCCTTGCGCATGATTCCCCCTGAGCACGAAGACTATTCAATTGCGTGTTCACTTAACGGATACACCGTTTTGTCTACGATCTATCCACTCTTCGACATTCCTTCCAAGTTACCGCTCAAACGCAGTCGCCTCAAGCGTCTAATACCGCGCCGCGCATCACTTTCGTCTATTTGGTCACCTACCCACCAAGGATAATTCGCCTTCCTGGGGAGTTATATTTCCTCAATTCTCCTAAAGGAGATTAATCCGCATATTTTCGCGCGCGACGATGGCACCCGGCCAGACGGAACGCGATTCGGCTTCAAGCTGCTCCATGAACCCGTCCTCATGGTCGGGGTCGTGGTGAAAAATCGCCAGCATCTTCGCATCCGCCGCCCGTGCCAACCGAATACCTTCCTGCCAGGTCGAATGACCCCATCCTACCTTGGTCGGAAATTCGTCATCGGTGTATGTCGAATCGTAGATCACAAGATCGGCGCCCTCGATCAAGCCAAGAACATTTTCGTCCGGCTTGCCGGGTATATGTTCGGTATCCGTGACGTAGCACATCGCCTTGCCCTTGTACTCGACTCGATACGCGGTTGCGCCAAATGGGTGGTTGAGCGGTGCGGTACGAACCTGAATATCGTTGTGCAGTTTGAAGTCTTCGCCCGCTCTGAAATCTTCGAACGCCAGGCTGCTGCGCATGGCATCAAGCGGCACCGGAAATGTCGGTGTCGTCATCTGGCCCGCAAGGATTCGCTTAATGCCGCCATCGTCACTGACATGCCCGGCCATGATCGTAAAGGAGCTGTCTTCATGAAATGCTGGCGAGAAAAAGGGGAAACCATTTATGTGGTCCCAGTGCGTATGCGAGAGCAAAAGATGCGCGTCGTATACATTCTTGCGCAGTAGCCAATGTCCAAGATTGCGAATTCCCGTACCCGCATCGAATATTAGTCGCCGGCCACCACAGGCGACTTCGACGCAACTTGTATTGCCGCCGAACGCGACATGCTTTGGCGACGGCGTGGCGATGCTGCCTCGCACGCCCCAAAATTTGACCTTAAAGCTCATCGCCCCAGACCTTCCGCTCCGCGTTTACCAGCCTTCCCACGTTCCCCATCCTAGTTAACGCTAGACCTGCCGAACAGTGCTGTGACGCTCATCACAATTGCTTAATGCGTCCAGACTTCCCCAACCCTGCAACACTGTTCGGCCTGTCCCTTTCTTTACGGCGCGTTGGCGATCAAATACTGAATTGAAGATCGCCCAGGCGTTTGGTCATCTTCATGTTTTCCGCATAATCGATCGGTACGGCGATTATTGAAGGGCCGTCCTGCTGGAAAGCTTCTTTAAGCGCCCCTGGCAGTTGGTCGGGGCTGGTGAGATGTTTGCCCCACATGCCGAACGATTGCGCGAGCAATTCAAAATCGGGGTTCGTAAACGCCAATTCGGAATGTTTACCGTCGAAATGGTTCTGCTGCTTCCATTTGATGAGACCATATTCGCCATCAACCCAGACCATGACACAGACCTGAAGCTTGCGCCGAACCATCGTTTCAAGATCCTGCACATTCATCAGGAAGCCGGCATCGCCGCAAATCGCCAGAACCTTCCGGTCGGGCAGAGCGATTTTCGCGCCCATGCCACCCGGCAAGGCAAAGCCCATCGAACAAAAACCGTTTGAGATAAGACAGGTGTTCGCCGTGTCGCACTGATAGTAGCGCGAGATCCACATCTTATGCGCACCGACGTCACTCAGAAGAATGTCGTCCTCACCCATAAATTCACGGACATCCCAAAGTACTTTCTGCGGCTTCATCGGGAACGACGTGTCGTCCTTCTCCATCGCAAAATCGTCGAGGATGTTCTGGCGCAGCTTCTGACGGTCGTTAATGTCAAACAACGGCAGTTTCCCGTCACCGTCAAAGCGCTTGTTGAGCTCTTCGTTCATCTGCCACAGCGCGTCGGCGACATCGGACACGATATCGACATCGACTTGATAATCGAGGTCGACTTCAGCCGGCCAAAAATCGATATGGATGATCTTCTTGTCACCACCCTTGTTCCAGAACGAAGGCGCGAATTCGACGAGATCGTATCCGATTGAGATGATCACATCGGCAGCCTCGGTCGCCATATTGATGTGGTCCTGACCCTGTAGGCCCATCGTGAACAGACAGTGCGGATCGGTCCTCGGGATAGCACCCTTGCCCATAAATGTGTTCACGACACCAATGCCGGATTTTTGGGCCAACCGTCGTAATTGCTCTGCTGCCCGTTTCCGTATCGCGCCATTACCAGCGATGATCAGCGGACTTTTCGCCCCAGCAATGATATCGACTGCCTGTTTAATCGCCTTGTGATCCGCCGCAGGCCGCCGTGTCTTGGTAACCGGCATGGGCTTTGCGTCAACTTGGTTTTCCGCAATATCTTCCGGCAGCTCAATCACCGTCGCACCAGGCTTCTCGGCTTCGGCAATCTTGAACGCTTTGCGGACAACTTCGGGAATATTCCGTTCGTCGTAGATGGAATGCGCCCATTTCGAAATCGGTTTGAACATGGCAATCGAATCCATGTTCTGATGGCTTTCCTTGTGCAGCCGGCGCGTAGACGCCTGACCGATGAGACACACGACAGGTGCGCGATCCATGTTGCCGTCGGCGACACCGGTCACCAAATTTGTCGCACCCGGGCCAAGCGTACCGAGACAAAGACCCGACCGACCAGTCAAACGGCCATACACGTCCGCAGCGAACGCCGCCGCCTGCTCGTGCCGGCACAATACGAAGTCGATTGGGCTGTCGTTCAACGACAGCATGACGTCTGCGTTTTCTTCCCCGGGGACACCGAAGATATGCGTAACGCCCTCGTTTTCGAGACAGCGCACGAACAAGTCTGAAGCCTTCATAGATTCCCCCTCTAGCGATCTTGCCAATAAAACTGCATATGCAAATCTTAAATAAGTTTGAATTAGTATTGGCGCTGCACGCCGCGGTCAATGCGAACTATTGATTTCACGGGTGCAGTCTAATGGAAATACGGCGATTTTTCTTGCGGTTTTCAGGTAATGGCTCACCGAAAAGATCCGTATTCGGAAGCTTCGGTTTAACATCCGCATACCCCGACGCCTTTAAACGTTCGGGTTGAACATCCGCCTCGATAAGGAAGCGAACAACGCCGGTCGCCCGCGCGGTGGACAACTCCCAGTTGGATGGGAACTGTGGCGTATTGATGGGTGCATCGTCGGTGTGTCCTTCGACATCGACGAAATACAAATCATACGGCGGCTGGCTCAATTCGTAGGCAATCTCGACCAGAATTTTTTTTGCCGCCGGCAGCAGTTCAGCCGAACCCGGTTTGAAAAAGGATCCGCTTTCAAAATCGATCACCACGCCAGCACTATCGAATCCGGTCTGAACCTCGTCCTGGTCGATTTGCACTTCCTCAAGAATCGAATTGAGATTCTGCGCTAAAGTGAACATGGGGCGCTTCGGCGCCTCCTCCCGACCCAACTCGTTCTTGATACCGGCCATCGCTTCTTCGAAAGCCGGGAGGTCGACCTTCGAAAACGACACAAGCATGACGAAAAACGCCATGAGCAGAGTGATCGCGTCCGCATAGGTCGTCAGCCAGTCCTCTTCTTCCGCTGCAGGCGGCGGCCCCCGTCGCTTGGCCATCAGCGATCCTTCATCTGCTGGTCGATGTTGAAGCGGATCGTCGGATCGAGGAAGCTGTTCATCCGGTCCTGAATGAACCGTGGGCTGCGCTTCTCCGCCAGCAAGGCCATCCCTTCGACAACGAGATCGTGGCGAAACCGCAATATTTCCTGGCGCTGCTGCAGCTTGTTGGCCGCGGGGACGAAAATCAAACGCGCCAGCAAGACGCCGTACAAAGTCGTATTCAGCGCGACTGCAAGTCCCGCCCCCAACGCACTGGGATCGCTACCCATCGTGTCCAGCATCACGATCAACCCGATCAAGGTGCCGATCATGCCAAACGCCGGCGCGGTGCCCCCCATCGAACGCAGAATATTGACCTGCACCATGTTGCGTTCATAGGTATTGTCGGTGACATTCTGAAGCGTCTCGCGCACTTCCGCGCCTTCGTAGCCGGTGATCAGAAGTTCCACGCCAAAGACGAGAAACGGATCCGAGGACACTTTCTTGATCTCGTCCTCCAGCGGCAAGAATCCCTTCTCCTTCACCAGATAGCCCCAGCGAATAATCCGGCCGACTTCCTGATTAAGAATATTGCGATGAACGCGGTGAGGTATGAAGATGCTGCCCATACCCTTGAGGGCGAGAATCACGTAACGCGCTTCCTGCCCGAAGAACGTCGCCGCAATCGTGCCACCGACGACGAGCAACAGACTCGAAAAACTGACAAATACGGCGACGTCGGTCGTCGCAAGCAAAACCGAGCCGATAAACAGCCCGAGGCCCGCAAGGAAACCGAACATGGTTGAGAACGACATGAGGCGCCAGCATCGACCCGCCGCTCTTCGCGACAGGCCCCCTTCCCAAATGCTTCAGCGGTTCCGCAACCATAGCGAAAACCGCAACTCACGTTAATGTCTTTATTTATACTTAATTAAGTATGAACAAAACAGATCCAAATAAATCGAAGTTTTCCGAGGTAACGATTGCGAATATCGGCATCCAAGGGGATGGGATCGCAAATGGTGCCGGCGAGCGATATTACGTTCCTTATGCAGCACCCGGCGACCGGCTCATCATTACACAGGGTGAACAGCGGAAGGATGGCCGCTTCGCAAAGATCGAGAACGTCGTTACGCCCGGACCGGATCGCATCGATCCGGTCTGTGCTCACTTCGGCACCTGCGGTGGGTGTTCCCTCCAGCATCTTTCGAACGATGCGATTGCAGCGGCGAAACGCGGCTTCATCGTGACCGCAATGGGGCGCAGAGGTTTTGAAAGCATCGACGTCGCGAACACCTTCGTTATAGATGCCGGGGAACGGCGACGGGTCCGGCTGTCCGTGCATAAGGGCCGCGCGTCGATCATCGGCTTCAAGGCCGCACGCAGCCGGCACGTCGTCGACATCCGGGAATGTCCAGCCATTCGGCCTGCGATCGCCGCACTCATCGATCCGCTACGCGCACTTTCCGGAACGCTCGACGCTATCGGGCGCAAGGCATCGATACTCGTCACCGAAACCGATAACGGCATAGACCTGCTGCTTCGGTCCGATGTCTTCGCCGACCTTACCTTGACGGACCGCGAAACGCTGGCGCAGTTCGCTGACCATCACGATCTGGCCCGCATCGCTTGGGACGCACGGGGCGGCGCCGAACCGGTCGCGGAAAGACGCCAACCAAGACTATCGTTCGGAGACGCAGCCGTCAGACCGCCGCCGGGCGCCTTCCTGCAGCCCAGTGCCGCGGGAGAAAAAGCCATCGTCCGCACTGTCGTCTCCACCTTGTCCGATGCAAAACGCATCGCCGACCTTTATGCCGGTTGCGGCACATTGACCTTTCCCTTGTCGCGCCTGGCACCAACGCATGCGTTCGAGGGGGACGCCGAAATGATTGCCGCGATCCGCCGGGCCGCGGCCGGGCATCCGGTAACGGCAACCGAAAGGGATCTCGCGCGCATGCCGCTGACACCACGCGAGTTGGAAACATTCGATACGGTCGTCTTCGACCCGCCCCGATCCGGCGCAAAGGCACAAGCAGCACAATTGGCCGCGTCCAAAGTAGTTAATATCGTCGCTGTATCTTGTAATCCAGCAACCCTGGCGCGCGATCTCCGCATCCTCGCAGACGGCGGCTATACAGTGGAATCCGTCCTGCCGATCGATCAGTTTCCCTGGTCTCCCCATGTCGAAGCGGTTGCAATTCTGCGCCGCCAGCCCCTGTGACGCAGATCACAGGCGAGGCCCCCTATCCATGCAAGGATGGTGGTATGGCTAGGGCAGTTTCCGGAACTCCGTCCGGCTCACGAATCAATGACGAGCTGGAACAGGAAAGCGAGTGGGCGCTTTCGCTCACGAAGGCGGCCCGTGCTGCCTCGCCCGACGACGCGCGAAAACTCGGCGAGACCGCGGCACGGATATTCCACCGCGTCGCCTCACGCCATCGCCGGCCGGATCCTCGGCTAAATAAATTTGGCGTTAGATAACGGTTGCGCCTGGCAGAAGCTGCCGGGACGCGCCAACCACGGACGCGTCGACGTCCGCCCATTCGGCAAAATCGAGCAGCATTGCTTCATCCGAAAGCAAATGGTCCAAAATCCCCGCGAGGAAAACCGGGTCCTGCGCCCGCTCGCGGATTTCCGACGGGCCGACACCGCTCAGCGCCAGAAAGCGGCCGATACGGTCAGGCTCTTGCGCGATGAATACCAATGCCTGAGCCGCCAACTCTCGTGCGCTCTGATCTTCCATTGCCCGCCCTTTCGTCGTCGCGTCATTCGCGCTACGGATAACGCGTTCCCGCACGTTGGGCAACCGCGCCATCCGACGCTGTCGCCGCGGTTGCTCTGTGCTAAAGTTCCTTCGGGCTGCGCAAGTAATGCCAAGGATCGCCGCACCCGCTTCCGTTCACAGGTAAAGTGAAAATTATGGTTTGGGATCCGCAGCAGTACCTTGCCTTCGCCGCACCGCGCCTCCAACCCGCGATCGATCTGCTGGCCCGCGTTCCGATTGACGCCCCCGGAACCGTGGTCGACCTCGGTTGCGGTCCAGGCAATGTGACGCCCCTTTTGCGGCAACGCTGGCCGTCGGCGCGGATGGTTGGGCTGGACAATTCCGACGAGATGCTGGCCCGCGCACGGGACAGCCTGCCCGACGTCACGTTCGAGAAAACCGATATCGCCAATTGGCAACCCGACACAGTCTACGACATCATCTATTCGAACGCGGCGCTGCAATGGATCGTTGGGCACGACGACCTGTTCGCCAACATCGCCGCCCGGGTCGCGCCCGGCGGTGTCCTCGCCGTGCAAATGCCGCGCAATTTCGAAGCGCCATCGCACAGCCTGATGCTGGACGTGGTTCGCGAGGGACCGTGGCGCGAAATCCTCGAGCCGGTGTGGGTGAACGTGCCCACGCAGGCACCGTCCTATTACTACAATCTTCTCGATCCGCTGGTGCGCGACCTGCACATTTGGGAAACCGAATATCTGCAGGTGCTGGAAGGCGACAACCCGGTCGCCGAGTATACCAAAGGCACGTGGCTGACCCGTTTCCTGAATCCGCTCGACGAACCATGGTGCAGCGAGTTCGAGGCCATCTACCGCGACCGCATTGTAGCGGCGTATCCGCCTGAATCGAACGGCAAGACATTATTCCCGTTTCGGCGGCTCTTTATAGTGGCGTCGTTTTAGTGTCCTGATCGCGAAATTCAAATGATTGAATTTCGCGTGAATCAGCACACCAATCTATTGAGGCTAGTGTGATTCAGATCCCAAAATTCGCCGCATTAAATGCGACGAACTTCAGAATCATCACACTAGACGCCGTACGGAAGGACCCATCCTATGAAAATACTCGTCCTCGACGGCGACGGTATCGGACCCGAGATCGCCGGCGCAACGGTTCGCGCCGTCGACGCGCTCAACCATCGCCTCAATCTCGGCCTTGAAATTGAACGCGCCGATTCAGGGTTGAGCAGCCTGGAAAAAAACGGTGCGACCTTGACCGACGATGTCATGGCGAAGGCCGCGGATAGCGACGGGGTCATCCTCGGGCCAACGCATTCGATCGTCTATCCGGCACCGGAAGATGGCGGCATCAACCTCTCGCCCTGGTTCCGCAAAACGTTCGATCTGTATGCCAATATCCGTCCCTCTAAGGCGCGCGCCGGTGTGCCGGCGATGGCGCCCGACATGGATCTCGTGATTGCGCGTGAGAACACCGAAGGCTTCTACGCCGACCGGTCGATGTATCAAGGGTCGGGCGAATTCCTGGCGACAGAAGACGTCGCCCTGGCGGTGCGCAAGATCACCCGTTCGGCTTCGCAACGCATCGCCGAATCGGCCTGCCGACTGGCGATGACCCGCCGGCGCAAACTGACCATCGTTCACAAGCGCAACGTCCTGAAACTGTCCGACGGCCTTTTCTACGACACGGTCCTCGACGTAGCCGCCGGCTATGACGGTTTGGAAGTCGATGAAGCGATCATCGACGCGATGACAGCCCTGGTCGTGCGCCATCCCGGCACCTTCGATGTCGTTGTCACGACGAACATGTTCGGCGATATTCTGTCCGATCTCTGCGCCGAGCTGTCCGGCGGCCTCGGGCTGGGGCCATCGATCAATGCCGGTGCGAACCACGCAATCGCTCAGGCAGCGCATGGCTCAGCCCCGGATATCGCGGGCAAGAACACCGCCAACCCGACCGCGCTCCTGCTGTCCACGAGTATGCTGCTGGAATGGCTGGGCGACCGGCACGGCCGCGAAGACCTCACCAACGCCGCGCGGCGGCTGGATGAGGCGGTCGACGCGCAGCTCGCCGACGCCGCGGGAAGGACCGCCGATCTGGGCGGGCCATTGGGCACGGACAGCTTCGGCGAAGCCATCGCATCGCGTATCGCTGGCTAGCCATTTAATTCGAGACTAACTCTCGGAAAAATCAGATCAAATCCACTATATCTGGAGGGTTAATCATTTTTTAACGC
This sequence comes from Alphaproteobacteria bacterium, assembly GCA_012103325.1. Taxonomy (GTDB): domain Bacteria; phylum Pseudomonadota; class Alphaproteobacteria; order UBA8366. Next base: position 102,502 of record WLWY01000003.1, on the reverse strand, counting down.
TTTATCTAGTAGTTTTACCTCAGGCGCTACATACCCGGATCAACCGGGAATCTCGCAAGCAGAGCTGGGGTAAGGGACTATGAAACGGCACTTTTTGGCAACGCCTCTATCGGTTAGTCGATCCGATGCCTTGTAGGGAACGCCGCAAGACAGCGACCTACCGTGGTGCCTCCGGCACCTATTACGGATTTACCGTTTTTACGCTGGAGGAAACATTGCCGCGCGCCGCCGGCATCTTCGCGCTCGCAACCCCGACCATCGGCCCGAGACCCTGGCGCATTCTGCTGATCGGCGAGACCCCCAACTTTTTCGCGGAACTATCGGCGCACGGCTCCAACGCCATAAACGAAGCGCGCCGGAGGGGGGCAACCCATATCCTGCTGCATTTCTCGCCCATCGCAACGGACCGGCGGCGCGAAGCCGGACATGATTTATGGCGCCACATCCGGTCGCCCCTCGTCGCGTGGGACAATGAGGATATTTTGCGTCGCGCCTGAGGTGTCTTTCCGCTCAGCGAAGCGCCTTTCGATAGAAGACACGCACGAAACCCGCCACCATCGGCGCTGATTTCGTTACACGTTACGCTGGCGCGAAACGACCCCGAGTCCGATCAACCCAATTCCGAAAAGCGCGAGCGTTGCTGGTTCCGCGACGGCCGTGTTGTTTGTGTTGTTGTCGACGGCACCAATATCGTCACGCGCTACGATGCTCAGTACGTTGATAGCCGGATCCGGATTGCAAAACCGGCTGTTCCCCGCGCCAAGTTTCGCTTCCACGACACCGGAATTTGAAAACGATCCGGCTGTGTTGTGCAAAACCTCGATGCGGCCGGCGCCACCGCAGCCGCCTTCATGCGCCCGTCCCAGGTTTCCGCCAACGCCACCGTTGGCGTTGATCAGGCTGAGAGCATCGATCTCGATATCGAAGGCATGAAACAATAGGCCGCCACCGCTTCCGCCGCCGCCGCCGGCCGAGACGCCGGAGCCGCTTCCGTCGCCGCCATCGCCGCCGTTGGCGAAAATGGAAGCGCCTGCAAAGCGAAGCGTCGTCGATGCGCCGATTTCTAAGGCGCCACCGCCCGCGCCACCTGTCCCGCCATTATTAAACTGCGTATTGAAACCACCCGAACCGCCGCCGCTTCCCGCATCCAGTAACACGCTAATAGGGTCGCCATAAGCCGCACCGCCGAGCCGGGTCGTGATGCCAGCCCCACCCTGTTGACCCTCGGTACCAAAGCCGGCACCCGAGCCCGATCCGACGCCATTGTTCGAAGGGCTGCGCGAGCCTGCGAGTCCACGTCCGGGACCCTCGCCATGGCCGTCGACCTCTAATACTCGCCCTCCGACCCCGCCTTGCCGGCCGCCGACGCCGCCCGCGTTCCCGACGCCGCTAATATCGATCGTCCCCGCGACGGTACCGGACCCCAGAAAGAGAATCGCCAGGGAATTCGACCCCGATACGGTGATATCGCCGAGGACCGAACCACCATCGAATGTGAAAACGGCGATATCGGGTGCTCCGCCGCCTGGAGAAAAGAGCACGCCGCCCGAATTGCCGTTGAATGTGCCCGCCGAAGTATCGATGGCAAGAGCGCCACCGCCGACCGCGCCCAGAGACGCAAAATCGTTCGGATCGAATGGCGTCGCCGTTGCAGGAATAACGACGGACATGCCTACTGCGGCCATGACGATGCCAAGAATACGATGGCTTCTACCTTGATTTAGTAGTCTCATAGCGTGCGCTCCTTATCCGAATTCACAGCGATACGGTATCAGGAGACAGCGCTTCCCTCTTCCTGCATATAGGGGAGAAATGCACCAAATTCTGGGATATTCTTGTGAATCCGTTCGTGAACAATTACCAGATCAGATTCACAAGGCAGTTGGATCGCCGAAAGCGATTCCAAAAAAAACGCTGTATCGATCTAGGTCAATTCCTTGCGGTAGAAGACGCGGGCAAAGCCCGCTTCCTCGCCGCGGCCGACTTCCTCATAACCTAAGCGCGGGTAGTAGGAGAGATTCTCCGTCATATGCTGGTTGGTGTAGAGTTCCATCGCGCCCGAACCGGCATCGCGCGCAGTCTGTTCCGCAAAATCGAGCAGCATGCGCCCAACGCCTGTCCCCTGCTGCGCTTCGAACACAGCAACATTCTCGACGTGAATGTGATCGTCCCGCGGGTACATGACGATATAGCCAAGGACATCATCGTCTTCGACGCACACATGAACCAGCCCTTCGGCGATTTGCGTGGCGAAGTCCGCCACCATCGGCGCGGGTTCCTTGCCGATACGCGAAACATACATAGCGTATGCGTCTTCGGCGCAACGGCGTATTGCCGCCAAATCTGCTGAAACCGCCTGCCGTATCACGCGCGCCGTTTCAGCCATAGCCCATCGCCTTCCGTTCAGCCGCCCTGGGTCTTGGGGAACAGAATTTTCGCCACCACGAACTTCAACCGCTTGTCGCTGCCTTCGAGCAATTTTTCCCGCACGTCCAGAAGGACGCGCCCCGCCGTCGTCTCGCGCCAAAACCAACCCTGCGTCTCACCACTGGAGCGGCGGCCTGGCTGCGCCGTACCGGCTTCGGAATAATAGGCCATGATGTCGGTGGTCGCGTCCTTGAACGCCTGCGCGACTGTCTTGTCCGGCGAAGAACTATCCGGCACCGGCTCGTCGAGGAAAGACGCGACATAACGAGCCGCTTCGTGCAGCGTCATCCCGCTCACCCCGACCAGGGTGCGGCCGCGCCGCTCGCGCGATACCTGATACCAGGGCGCTAAGGCGTCGATCTCGCTCAGCATTGCGACAACCGGCCCTTCGTCTTCACTCGGCGGCGGCGGGAAACTGACGGGACAGACCCAGCCCGTGCTGTCCTCGGCCTTGGGGCCCGGCGCATCGTCCGGAAAATCCGTTAGCACGACTGGCCCGTCCGGCGACACGAGCATCGCCAACGCCTCGGAGAGCACGCGGCGCTGAAACGCCGGTTCGTCCGGCGCACCCAGCGGCCGTCCTAGCTCAAACGGTACCCACAACGCCCGCGGCGCGCGCATCTTTTCGGCGTGTTCGCGCACCAACGCGATGGCGGTCGAGGGAATTCCTTCGTCTTCGAAATAATGAGCAAGCCCGCACACGGCGCGCGTACAGTTCGGTCAGACCGGGGTCAGGATAACCGCGTTAACCTGATCCTCGCGCAACATGCCGGCGAGCGCCCGCGCACTATCTTCGAGTAGTGCTGGGTCGGTTGCGCCCATAAACGAGTAGTGAAAATCCGCGACCGATCCGATCTCGCCGTCCGCCGCCATCTCGCGCAGCCGGTCGATCGGGAAGACGATATTAACGTCGTCCTGGAACCCCGTGCGGTCGAAATTGACCGAGACGTGATTCATCAGAATATCGGCAGTATCCGCCGCCGCGGGAATGACGCGATAGTCCGCCGCACCCAGCCCGAACGCAGCTTCATCCCGCAGACTTAAACCAGCCGTGGTGACGATTGCCACCCGTCGCTCACTGAGCGGCGGTCCCTCGGCCCAAGGAGTCGTATCGAACGTGTTGAGGGCCAGAGATCGCATGTGTTCCTGCTCGGTCTCAACGAGATCTTCCATTCGCGCCATGTGTGGGGTTCCGTATTTTGATGCTGATACTTTTGAAGAACTTAATACCCTGGCCGCCGCATTTAAACCGTTACGCGAGCGCCGGGTAGCCGAGTTCCGCCGCTTCCGCTTCCATCTCTGTCATCACGGTGTAATCACCGAGGGACAGCGCCGTAAATCCGTCGAGCAGCAGATCGTCACGGGCAACTGCGAGATCTGGATCTTCCGCCGCGCGATTTAGGGCCGCCGTCAAACGCCGCGATAAATCGGGGGTCGCATCGTGCCGCGTCACGTAAGGGAGTGATGGTGCGCTTTGCGTTTCCGCCAGGATACGGACGGCGCTCACCGAATCCGGATCATAACGCGCCATCAACCCGAAGGTGACGCAATCGATCGCCGCAACGTCGGCTTGGCCGGCAGCGATCATGGCAATCGAGACTGGGTGCTTTCCGGATACGACGACTTCGGAAAAGAACTGTCCATCCCGCGTGAGCGGCGCCACCGTTCGGCGCAGCACGTTCATGCCCGACTGCGACGTCGGGCCGTTGATCGCGCACCGGCTGCCACGCATATCGTCAAGCGTCTCGGCGTCATTGTCCGCATGGACGACGATAAAGCTGCGGTAGGATGCGCCCTCGCAGCCCGGTGTTTGGTAGATTGGTGTCAGCAGCAAAAACAGATCATTCGCGAATTCGGTGAGGAGCGGATAGCCGCAGGTCTGCGACAAGAGCAGGTCGGGCGATCGCCAGAGTTCGTCGACGGATTTGCCGCGCGTCAAACGCGCGGTCACGTCGGAAACGCCTTCGCGTTCAAGCGCGCGGACAAGCCCTTCACCCCACGCATCTGTCGCCTTCTCGACGCACGGCAGATCGTACATGGGCAGGGAAATCTGCATCACGGCGTCGCCTGAAAGCGTCCGGCGCCGGGCACGTAAAGCTGCAGCAGGCTCATGCCATTGCGCTTGCTCTTGGGATTTTCCAACCACAAGCGCAGCAGGTGCCGCCGATGGCTTTCGTCATCAACATACTCAGTACGCGAATGCAGAATGACGAAATTGTTGACGAACTGCATGTCGCCTTTGCGCAAATCCATGGTCAGTTGCATATCCGGGCGTGCGACGACTTCGTCCACGAAATCGAGCGCTGCAACCTCTCCGCCGTCAAGCCGCATCCCTTCCTTCTCGACCCAGTCGATCGGATTGCGGTTGTAGCAGCAATGCAGATGTCCATCGTGGAACGAGAACACGGGAATCCGCTCGGGCGACAAGGGCGACTCTCCCGGGTCGTGCTGGCCGCGGCGATGGTGATAGAAACCGCGGAGCAGGATCGGCATGAGGTCCGGCCGTTCATTGGCAACGGTGTTGTACAGCGCGGTCGCACTGACGATGACACTCCTTCCGCCCGACGCTGAAACGCCAAGGCACAGTAGGCCTGCCAAATCAGCACCATCGCTGTGAAACGGTAACAGCTTGTTGCTGCTGTAGCCACGCGATCTATGACTGTAGGGTATACCTTTGTCGGTCACGTCGACGACATTGTCGCCTTCGTAGTTCTGCACGATCACACAACCCAAATGAGACGAGATACCCGAAAATGCGAGCAGGTTCCGTTCGTAGTCGAATTCATCGACCGGCCAGTCACCCAGCACCGCAAACCCGCAACCGTCCTCCAGATCGTCATACATGGCACGCAGCTGTTCGCCGGTCTTTGGCAATGGAAACGTTTCCCGTGTGATTTCGAAGAATGGCGTTCGCTGTGCGATGACGGTTTCAAGCGTTGCCGCGATTTCGTCCACCATTTCGCTTGTCAGGTCATGCACCCAAGAACGCGGCACCCTGTAATTGGGAGCGGTCCAGGCTGAACGGTCATCGACAACATCCGGGAATTCAACCGTTGTCATTTCTCCGCCTCCGGCAGTGCTCTATTGGATCGAAGTATTCGAGCACGCGCCCAACCTGTCAACGCCGAGTACAGCGGTTCGTGTTGCGCGGACACACGCGGGAGCGGTAGGGTGCTTGAAATAATCAGCACCAAATTTTAGGGAGTCCCGCCATGAAAGAAGCCGTCATCGTATCCACCGCGCGCACGCCGATCGGCAAAGCCTATCGCGGTGCCTTCAACAACACGCACGGCGCCGATATGGGTGCGCATGCCGTCTCCAACGCCGTCGAACGGGCCGGCATCGATCCCGCCGAGGTCGAAGACGTATTGATGGGCTGCGCCACGCCGGAGGGGGCGACCGGCGGCAACATCGCCCGCCAGATCGCTATCCGCGCGGGACTGCCGGTGACGACATCAGGCGCGACGGTTAACCGCTTCTGCTCGTCGGGCATGCAGACGATTGCGATGGCAGCACAGCGCGTCATGGTCGACGACGTGCCGGCGATGGTCGCGGGCGGGCTGGAATCGGTCAGCCTCGTCGTCAATGACAAGAAGAACAACTATCGCGGCGACAATGACTGGATCGTCGAGCACAAACCTGCGCTCTACGACAGCATGCTGCAGACAGCAGAGACCGTTGCGGAACGCTACGGCGTCACCCGCGAGGCGCAGGACGAATATTCGTTGCAAAGCCAATTGCGCACGGCAGCGGGCCAACAGGCCGGCAAGTTTGACGACGAAATCGTGCCGATGACCACGACCAAGATCGTCACCGATAAGGAAACGGGGGAGACCAGCGAGCAAACAGTCACGCTGGACCGCGATGAAGGCAACCGCCCGACGACGACGCTTGAAGGTCTGAACAGCCTCAAGCCCGTTGTCCACGAACAGGGCTACATCACTGCCGGCAATGCCAGTCAGCTTTCCGATGGCGCTTCGGCGGCGGTCGTTATGGACGCGAAGCTGGCTGAAAAACGTGGTCTCGAGCCGCTCGGCTATTTCCGCGGCCTCGCCGTCGCCGGTTGCGAGCCCGACGAGATGGGCATCGGTCCGGTCTACGCCGTGCCGCGTCTGCTGGAGCGCCACGGTTTGAAGATGGATGACATCGATCTGTGGGAGCTGAACGAAGCGTTTGCGGTTCAGGTTCTCTACAGCCGCGACAAGCTCGGCATTCCCAACGAGTTGCTCAACGTCAACGGCGGTGCGATTTCCATCGGCCATCCGTTCGGCATGAGCGGCGCCCGCATGGTCGGCCACGCGCTGATCGAGGGCAAACGCCGTGGCGCCAAGAAAGTCGTCTGCACCATGTGCATCGGCGGCGGCATGGGTGCTGCCGGCCTGTTCGAGGTCGCGTAGTGCCGGACGGCGTCAGCAAGACCAAAGTCGTCGAGACCGCGCAGGACGGTCATGTCCGCACCATTACGCTGAACCGGCCGGAGAAGAAGAACGCGATCAGCGATGAGCTTGGCTGGGCCGTCGTCGGCGCCGTCGAAGAAGCCGCCGCAGATGAGTCGGTATGGGTGATCGCCCTCACCGGCGCGGGCGATGCGTTCTGTGCCGGGCTCGACCTCACGGCAGAGCGCAATCCCAGCCTGGCGCCGCACTCAGCCCAGGACGTGCAGCTCGACGATATCGGCTGGGTTGGCCGATTCGTCACCGTGCTGCGGCAGCGTTGCGACAAGCCCATCGTCGCCGGGGTTAATGGCGCGGCGGTCGGCGCTGGCCTGTCGCTGGCGATGGCCGCGGACATCCGCATCGTCGCTCGTGGTGCAAAGCTCATGGCTGGATATACCCGGATCGGCGGATCGCCGGACGGCGGACTAAGCTGGACGCTTGGTCAAGCGATCGGTTACGAGCAGGCGATGCGCTTCATGCTGGAAAACCGCACCGTCCAGGGCGAAGAAGCGGTGCAACTCGGCATGGCCGGCGAAGTCGTCGACGACGATCAGGTTGGCACAAGGCTCGCCGAATACTGCCAGTCGCTCGCGCAATGGTCGCCGATTACGACGCGGCTCACCAAACGCGCCATCGGCCGGGCTACGACCGGCATCGATGTGGAGCAGCATCTCCGCTTTGAGCTCGCCAACATCCGACGGGCCTTCGCCAGCGAGGACGCGCAGGAATGCCGTGCCGCCTTCCTGGAAAAACGCAAGCCGGTGATCAAGGGGCGGTAGCACCTTGCCGCCCGATGAAACGCTGATTGCCGATTGTGCTGCGGAAGCGCATCGGATCGCACCCAACCTGTGCGGCACCGATCCCGAAACGGGTGAAAGCTGCGCCTGGTATCACGGCTTCTGGCCGTATCTGCGGGCATTGGGCATCGTCACGACACCGGACACGCATCGCGCTTTCTATGACGAGTCACTGCGCACGCTGGCACGCCAGCCCGGGTTCCGACGCGTCCTGATATCCGGGTCGGCGGACTTCAACATGCTGGAGCAGGTCTATGCCGCGTTCGACGCCGCGGACGCGACGCCTGAAGTCGTGTTTGTCGACCGCTGTCCCACCCCGGTCGCTCTCGCCGAATGGTACGCCCGCAGATTTAATCGAACCGTGGAGGCACGCGCCAGCGATATCCTTACGTTCCGGGACAAGCCTTTCGACATCATCTGCACGCATTCCTTCATGGGATATTTCACCGACGACGCGCGCCAGACCTTGGCCGCGACATGGGCGTCTCTGCTGCGGCCGGGCGGCAAGGTGGTGACGATCAATCGCATCCGCCCGGATGCAACCGGCGTCATGGGCTTTACGCCCGAACAAGCCGAACAGTTTGCCGAGAAGGCGCGCAGCGCCGCATTGTCCTGCGCGACGCCGCTGAACATCGGTGTGGATGAGATCGCGCGCGCTGCGCAACTGTACGGCCAAAAATTTCGAATTCGCCCGGTTCAGTCGATCAAGATCTTAGGGAACTTTTTCGAAGCAAACGGTTTTTCGATCAACCTCATGGATGGCATGCTCGTCCCCGGCCACGAAGGACGTCGAGGCACTGGGCCGACCACACCCGCCGGCGCCACCTATGTCCACATGATCGCGACGCGGCGGTAACTCCGCTTCTCAAAGATCGATTTCGGTTTTGAAATCTTCGAACTTGCCGCCGGCACTACGGGGGATTTCGTCCAGATAGGTGAAGGCTACCGACATTGGCGCCGGGATGCGGGACGTTATATGCCGCGCGAGGCGTTCCTCTTCGTCCGGCGTCAGCGGGCGTTCGGTGACGAGCCGCGCTTCCAGCGCCGCCGTCGATTTCTGCACGATCTGGTGCTGGCGTATCGGCGCAATCGCGGCCATGCCCCGGGAACCGAACGCGGGCCATGTCTTCCGTCCTTCGGGCAGCAGGAGCATGTTGCGCGCGCGGCCCAGGATCCGATTGAGGACAGGCAACCCGCGGCCATCCGGGCTTCGCTTGCCGACCTCGGCATAGTCCCCAATGTCATAACGGATCAGGGGCATGGAGAAATTGTGCAGCGGCGTCACCACGACGCGGCCGACTTCGCCCGGACCGCACGGCGCCCCGCCGTCATCGATCACTTCGCAAAAGATGCCTTCGGCCTGCACCAGGTAATGCTCATGTTCCGGGCATTGGATCGCGATGACGCCGACTTCCTGGGCGCTGTAAACATCGGAAATCGGCGCACGCCAGATATCGTTGCACGCCTCGCGGACTTCAGGGTCCAACGCCTCCCCGACCGTCAGGACTTCGCGCAACTGCGAGGGCTGTATGCCTATTTCAGCGCTGCGCTGGATCAAGGCGCGGAGATAGGTTGGATAGGTCATCAAATAGTCCGGCTCTTCACGCATGAGCCATTCCAGCGTCTCGTCGAGCGGCTCATTGATATCGCGGAACAACATCGGGCCGGACGGGAACCCTTCGATCCAGGGCATCGATTTGCCCTGTTTCGCCGCCACCTCGGTTTCACCGGACAGGCGGCGGATGTAGGCGAGTTTCCCAGAGACAACGCGCCGGTGCCAGAGATGGTCGCGGATCGTCAGCGCCGAGAGGATACGCCCCGTTACCGCATTCCGTTTTACAACCACCGGCTCGCCCGTCGAACCGGACGTACGGATATCGGCTGCCGCACCATGCTCCTTGAACGGCCGCCTTGTCACCATCGACGGGCTGGATTCCTGAATGTCGCGCCTGCGCAGAATTGGTAGGCGCCGCCAATCATCGACCGTCAGCGGCCGTTTGGGGCGCGCGAACTCCGCCAACGACTCCTTATAGAACGGCACCGTCTGGGCAGTGTAGGACACCAGTTCGGTCAACTGCCGAAGCTGGCGGCGCAGGATCATTTCCGGCGACCACCATTGCGTGGTCAGCAACTGTCCCAGTATGGCGAGGGTCAGCGACTCGTTCACATTCGACAGAGCTGGCCAGAGAATACTCGGCACCGAGGAATTCGGTACCGGATCGGCGCCCGTATTAATCGACGACTTCAGAGATGACATCTTCGAGTTTTCCACCAGCAGACCGCGGAATCGAGTCGACATAGTCGAGATGCAGGTTGAGCCTATGCCCGGCGGCGCGGACCATGGATTGGCGTGCCTTCGCTTCCTCTTCCGGGGTCAACGGGCGGTCGACGACCATTTTCAACCGAACGGACAGGTCGGCGCGCTGCACGACCTGAAACTGGCGAAGCGGCTCGATCTCCTCCAGCCCGCGGCCGATCAGCGCAACCCAGATCTTGCCGCCCGACGGCAGTGTCAGCATGTTGCGGCGGCGGCCATGGAACCGCCGTATCACGGGGAGTCCGCGCCCGCTGGCACAAGGTTCGCCGACCTCGGCATAATCGCCGATCGAGTATCGAATCAGCGGCGTCGCAAAATTGTGCAGCGTCGTCACGACCACGCGGCCGACTTCGCCCGGCGCGCAGGGCTGCCCGTCGTCGTCTAGCACTTCCAGAAGCACATTCTCCGATTGCACCAGATAATGGTCGTGATCAGGGCATTCCAACGCCATGATGCCGGTTTCCTGCGCGCTGTACATATCGACTAGACGCGCGCCCCACGCATCCGGGCACAGCTTGCGCAACTCCTCGGGGACGGCTTCACCGAAGCTCGCCACCTGACGCAACCGCGCGGGCTTCACGCCTCTCGCCTCGCTGCGCTGGATCATGGCGCGCAAATAGGTCGGGTAGGTCATCATGTAGTCCGGGTCTTCATGCAGCAGCCAGTCCAGCGCGTCGTCGACCGACTCCCCAAGATCGAAAAACACCATCCGCCCGCATGGGTATCCCGAAACCCAACGGGCGGCCTTACCTGCTTGAATATCCTCGCGCCTCTTTTCCGACATTCGCCGCACGACCGCGACCTTGGCCGAGAAGTCCCGCCGCTGCCAGACATGTTCCCGCAACAACAGTGCAGCGTGAAACTGACTGGCGACTGCGTTCCAGTGTACGGTAACCGGCTCGCCGGTTGATCCGGACGTCAGTACCTCATAGCCTTCGCCGTGCCCCTTGAGCGGACGACGCGTCGCCAGCGCCTCTCCGGCGTCCTGAATCTCGGCGCGGCGCAGCAGCGGGATTTGCCGCCAGTCCGTTATGGTCAGCGGCCGCTCCGCGAAGGCGGCCAACCGATCACGGTAAAATGGTACGTCTCGCGCCGCGACCCGAACAAGCTCGGTCGCCTGGCGAAGCTGATGCGCCAGCAGCGCCTCGGGCGACCACCATTGCGACATTTCCAGTTGGGCGAGAAGTGCGAACGTCGCGGCATCTTTCATGTCCGGCATCGCCGGCCAGACGATCCCCGACATCACGGAAGACGGCACCGGCGCAAATTCCGGCGTATCGGCTGCTTGCATCACCTTCGTGCCGCCCGCGCCATCGCGCTTCCTTCTCGTGTTCCGATCGCGAAATTCAGACGATTGATTTGTGTGGTACAACAACCGGCGTTGCGGAATCTGTCAAGAGTGTCGGGATTTCTTACATTCCGCAGCAATGATTGCGGAGATTTCCAACCCTTTGTTTATATTGACAAATTATTAACATGATCGGGCTTTTGCAAGAGAATCGACATTTCACTGTCGAAATTCTTTACAGTTTCAGACGCCCCAATAATTTCGCTCTCCATCATCCCATTGAATTTTATGCATTTATTATTATGGCATAAAAATTGCTTCGATAACCTTCGGAGGAGCAGGGCACACCTCGAAGTGAGAGGTTAAATGTCTGGAGGAGCAATCTTATGACTATTCTCGAAGACACAGTGTCCAAAGAAGTTGAAAAAGACACTGCGTTTATTGATACCCTGAAGAAACGGATCGGAACGGCGGCGTTGGCCGGCGTGTTGGTCCCGTTGGCTGCAGCGGGCATGCCATCGGAAGCGGAAGCGGGTAGTGCGTTTCCGGACCGCCGGTCCCATGTAGAAGGCGGACCGACGGCGGAAGGCCCTGCTTTCCGTTACAATTTTGAAGTCTTTAACGACTCGGCCCTTTACCTGGGCGAAATTAATGGCATCAACCGGCTGGTCAACTGGGAACTGCCGCTGTTCTCGCTGAATGGGATCGATCTTGGCAGTATTACCAGTCCGACCGACTGGTCGTTTGAAATCATCGATATCAACGGCGTGATCCAAGCAACCGCCGGAGCGGGCGTTCTGGGCCAACAGAGCGACATCTACAATAATAACAACGGTCCGTACGGCGAATATGCCTGGAATTGGACCGCCGGTGACGATCCGGTACTCAACGCTAATCCCGGTATCTATGGTCCGGACGAGAACCAGTTCGAAACGCCGGAATTCATCCTGCACTGGTTCAGCCTGCCCGCGGAGTTCGAGGGCGCGCTCAATCCGATTCTCGAGCAGGATTCGCTGGACGGCTTCAGCTTCTTGGCCGAGGCCGACGGCACCAACGTGCCGTATCAGGCCAGTTGGGACCAGCAACCACTCACGATCGGCGATCCGCCGTCTCCGGATCCGACGGCGGTCATCGGCGCACCGGACAACCGTACGACCAGCGTGCCGGAACCGGGAGCAATCGCCCTGTTCGCGACCGGACTCCTGGGCCTACTTGGGTTGCGGCGTCGTCGCAAAACAGTCTAAGCGGACTTGAACAACTTCGCGGCGCCGGATACTTTCCGGCGCCGCGTTTCATTCAAGGAGCAGGCAACCATGCGCATCCTGCTCGCGTTCCATAACGCCTATACGGACAGTACCAGCGGCGCCGCACGCGCAACGCGGACGCTGATGGAATGGCTGCGCGAGGCCGGCCACGAATGCGCCGCGCTCGGCACCGCCCGCTTCGAGACCACGCCGCCGGACGACCTCGATGCCCACCTGTCCGCGCTGGGCGTTCCCTTAAACAGGCAGCCGCCGCCGGAGCGCTTCGGGAAGTACGTAAAGGGCCGTGGCGGCCGCGGACGCGGGCGCGAGACCATCGGCTTCACGCTTAACGGCGTCCCCGTCACGATGCTGATGACGCAGCACAATCGGCAGGCAAAACCGAACCGCCTCGAATACGAACAGTTCTTTTATCATTTCGATATGGCCTGTGCGGCCATGCGCCCGGATCTGTTAATCACCTATGGCGGACACTCGGTGGTTCAGGAAGCGATGCGTCGCGCGCAGTCCCAAGGCATAACGACTCTGTTCTGGCTCCACATCCAGGGGCACGAAGACAAGCGCTACTTCAAGCATGCCGATTACGCCCTGGCGCCGAGTTCCTATCTCGCGCGGCACTATGAAAAGGCAGTCGAAATCGAATGCGCCGATCTGCCGCCGCCGCTGCATTATGGCGAGATCCTGGCCCCGGCCGAGAACCGTACCTTCGTCACTTTCGTCAACCCCGCACCGCACAAGGGCATAGCGCTGTTCGCACGGCTCGCGGACATGCTGGGATCGGCACGGCCCGATATCCCGATCCTGGTCGTACAATCAGCCGCGGACGCAACGATGCTGAATTCGGTACCGGGAATCGATTTTGCGAAATATCCGCAGATCCTGGCCAGCCCACGCGTGCCTCGACCGGCCGATTTCTTCGAGCTGACCCGTATCCTGCTAGTGCCATCCCTCTTCGAAGAGCCGTTCGGGATGGTCGCGGCGGAAGCGCTGATCAACGGCATACCGGCGCTGGTCAGCGACCGTGGCGGTTTGCCGGATACGGTCGGCGATGCCGGCACGGTTTTGCCGCTGCCCGACTGGCTGAAACTGGACACCAACCGGGTCGTCGATATCGAAGACGCCCAACCCTGGTTCGATGCGGTGTGCCGGCTATGGGACGATCCGGACGCCTACGCCGCCGCCGCGAAAGCACGGGAGGTCGCGGCCCGTCTGTACGACGAGCAGACGCTGCGGCAACGCTATCTGGATTATATCGAAGGCTTGTGTCCCGAACTGTACCTGCCCTCCGCCGACGAAGAATTCCAGGACCTGGACTGACATCATCGCCAAAGAAAAAGGGGCGGCCCGAGAGCCACCCCTTCGTCAGTCTGATGTATGGAGAAAAGTGTTTTCTGTTTATGCGGCCAGTTTCCGGCGACGGCGAACCGCAGCCAGCCCGACCAGGCCGAGACCGACCAGCGCCAGCGTGCCGGGCTCCGGCACTGAGGTGGAATCGCCACCGCAAGGCTGATTGGTTTGACCGACGCAGGTGCCACCCGTGCCGAACAGGGCAACATCGGACCGCTCCGAATTGAAATCTATACCGTAGAAGCCGCCTAGCGACGTACCCGGAGTTACTAAAGCATCCTCCTGCTCCGTGAAAAACGCCAGAATGACGTCGTCGCCATCGAAGACAAAGTCGCTGAACAGATCCTCGTCCAATCCGAATTCGCTGTCGGTAAGGAAATTTGCCAAATCAAGCGCACTGTCGAGCGTATTATCGTCCCAGCCGGGATTCTCGGTAACCGCTGTCAGATCGAGATCCGAAATCGCGACCATCATCCCAAAAATCGCGCCGATGGGACCGGACTCGGGATTGTTGATCGTGAATTCGAGTGCGGGACGAAAGTCGACCGGATCACCGTCCGGATTGATAAAGAGTGGAAGGTTATCGATGCTATCTTCCGTCACCGACAAATCCGAGCCGTTAAACGGAACCGGCTCTGACGGCTGCGGCGTCGCAAAACCCGCCTGAGCGACATTCGCCAACCCTGTAATTGCCAGGATCGCGACGGCTGCCGCAAGTGCCTGTAAATACTTTAATTTCATACGCTAATCCTCCGAAATGTTCTGTCACTTCGTGGAACGCATACCACCCATTCCTCCGGAACCCCTCCCGGATACCGCCTGCGAAATCACATGCGCCAGTAAATAAGCAAAATTCGGGCCACTCAATTAACCAACTGATTCATAACAATAAAACATCTTGGGTAACATGGTATTGCGTTGATTCGTAAAGAATTCCGACACTCTCACGGCCGATATTCGCAATCATCCTGACCAGCATGCGCCAAACTTTCGGTTTTTCAATCGGTTAATGAAAATCGTGTTGTCGAATTCGAGTCGTAAAGAATTCCGACACCCAATCGCGTGCAATGTTGCGGAGCACCGTCGAACAGGGTTTCCTTGACACCTCCACCCGCCTGTTTTTAGTTCGGCGGGCGGCGCAACACGGGATCATGTGTATGAAACTGGGACGGCGGCTTTTTCTTGGCCTGGGTGCGGGTTCGGCGGTATTCGCGTGGGTGCGCGGCGCCGCGGCGGCGGTCATCGGCCCGTCGGGCGCGAGCGCCTATCCGTTGACCGCCTTCCCGCATTTTCTCGACACCCTGATCCCGCGCGACGAGACCGGCTCGGCGACGGATTTCGGGATCGACCGGCGCATCATCGACAAGGCGAGCCGCAGCAAACGCTACATGCGGCTGTTGCGGAGCGGCTGCCAATGGCTCGATCTCGAGGCCCGCAAAGTCGGCGGCGGCGGTTTTGCCGGTCTCGACCCCGCCACGCAGGAAGCCATCGTCACCCGCGCCGCCGAGGCGCGGCCCCGCTCCCTGCCCCGCGTCTTCTTCGACGTCGCGCGCAGCGACGCCATGCGCGCCTATTACGCCAATCCAGCCAGTTGGAAGACGCTCGGTTACAAGGGACCACCACAGCCTGAGGGATTCATGGACCACGCCGAGGCGCCCCGGTGACGGACACATTCGACGTCGTGGTAATCGGTTCCGGCGCCGGTGGCGGTGCCGCCGCCTGGGCGCTGGCCGAGCGCGGCGTCTCCGTCCTGCTGCTCGAAGCGGGACCGGCCTACGATCCGTTCTCGGACTACCGGCTCGACCGTCCCGATTGGGAAACCCAGCACTTCCCCGCGAAAGTCCCGACCAAGGGCCGGCAGACCGCCGCACCAATGCAGAAGCTGGAAGAAAAATGGCGCGACCTGCAGTCCTGGAACCGGGTAAAGGGCCTCTACAATACCGGCGAGCGACGCGGCAACTGGGGCTATAGCCACGTTGTTGGACTTGGCGGTTCGACCTTGCATTTCACCGGCGAAGCGCACCGCATGCACCCCGACGCGATGCGCATGCGCAGCCGCTTCGGCGTTGCGGCCGACTGGCCGATGGACTACGCCGAACTCGAACCATTCTATCTGGAAGCGGAGCGGCTGGTCGGCGTCGCCGGGCCCTCGAACGACCCAACCCGACCCCGAAGCGCGCCCTACCCCCTGCCCGCACACCCGCTGTGCTACGGCAGCCAGCAGGTAGAAAAGGGTTGCCAAAAGCTGGGCCTGAGTTTCATCGCCAATGCGCGCGCCGCCCTGTCGCAGCCTTACGACAACCGCCCGGCCTGCAATTACTGCGGCAACTGCACGCGCGGCTGTCCGCGGACCGACAAGGGCAGCGTCGACGTGACGTTCATCCCCAAGGCAGCCGCGACGGGACACTGCACGATCCGGACGGAGGCCACCGTCCTGCGCCTCGAAGCGGGACCGGCCGACCACGTGTCCGGTGTCGAATATATCAACGCGGCGGGCGCCAAACATAACGTGAAAGCACGCGCCATCGTTGTCGCCTGCGGCGCGGTCGAGACGCCGCGGCTGCTCCTGGCATCAGACGTCGGCAACGAGTCCGGACAGGTCGGACGGCACTTCATGGAAACCTTGAGCTGGGCGTCCAGCGGGCTGCACGATGACCCGCTTGGCAGCCATCGCGGTCTGCCATCCGACGGTGTCTGCTGGGACTTCAACGCGCCCGATGCCATACCCGGAATCGTCGGCGGCTGTCGCTTCAGCCCCGTCGTGCACGAGGCGGACCTGACCGGGCCGCTGACCTATGCCACACGCGTTGTGGGCGGCTGGGGCCGGGCGCACAAGACGGCGATGCGCGAGCGTTTCGGCCGCGCCTTGTCGGTTGGCGCGATCGGCGAGAGCCTGCCCAACCCCGGCTCCTACATCGATCTCGACCCGGAAGTCCGCGACAAGAATGGCATTGCCAAAGCCCGCATCCACAGCCATCTCGACGACACCGAACTGAAGCGGCTCGCCTTCATGGCCAAGACCACGCGCGAAATCCTGAAAGCCTCCGGCGCCGGCGACATCTTCGAGGAATACGGCGCCTATGACGGGTTCCAACCGACGCACGTCTTCGGCACCTGCCGCATGGGGACCGACCCGGCGGAGTCGGTGGTCGACCCGTTCGGCCGCAGCCACCGCTGGCGCAATCTCATCGTCGCGGATGCAAGCGTCTTTCCCAGTTCCGGCGGTGGCGAGTCGCCGGCGCTTACCATCGAGGCCCTAGCGATCCGCAGCGCACGGCATCTTGCCGACCGCGCGAAACGCGGTGACCTCTGAAGGATTGGCCCCTCCCTTAACGCTGCAATGGCTCTTGGCTCAGTGGCCCGCACCTCAATAGGGTGCCGCGCTGTGAATACTCCAGGAGTCTCCAAATGTTAGAAACGGTTCAGCCCGTCGGCGCGCCACTCGATTGGCAGCCCGTATCGCCGCCCGACCGGTCCCCCTTACCAGGCACCTCTGTCATATTGGAACCGATCGATCCGGACAGGCATGCCGAGTCATTGTTTGCGGCGAAGGGCGACGACCCGTCGCTGTGGACCTACACGCATAACGACCCCTTCGACGAATTCGCAAAATTCCAGGCATATCTACGGAAATGCGAAGCGCCGGACGATCCGTTGTGCTTCGCAATCATCGACCGGGCCGACAATCGCGCCAAGGGCATGGCCAGCTACCTGCGCATCGTGCCCGCCAACGGAGTCATCGAAATCGGCTCGATCTGGTTCGGGCCGGAACTACAGCGCACGCGGCAGGCGACGGAAGCGATCTATCTACTGGCCCGGCACGTCTTCGACACGCTTGGCTACCGCCGGCTGGAGTGGAAATGCGACTCGCTCAACGCGCCGTCGCGTCGCGCTGCCGAGCGCTTCGGCTTCACCTTTGAAGGCGAGTTCCGCCAGTTCGCTGTCTACAAAGGCCGCAATCGCGATGCAGCCTGGTTTTCCATGCTCGACTCTGAGTGGCCGGAAGTCCGGGCCGCTTTCGACGCATGGCTCGCACCAGACAATTTCGATGCCGTAGGCCATCAAAAGACTCCCCTCAACGCAAGACGCCCCGGTTCCTGACCCTGCACGCGACAAAGTTTGAGGCCAATTGATCCTTGTCCGCTGCCTGGATAGCGCCATAGGGTACGAGCCGAACAGCCGCCGCGGAGATGAAGAATGACAGAGACGAAACAACAGGTCGGGCCGTCGCTGGACTGGCAGCCCGTCGCGCCACCAAGCCGCGCACCGATCCCCGGTGCCTATGTCACGCTCGAGCCGATCGACCCCGTCGGTCACGCCGAGTCGCTGTTCGAGGCGAAAGGCGACGACCCCGCGCTGTGGACCTATATGCCTGCAGGCCCGTTCGACGATTTCGCCACCTTCCAGGCCTGGCTGCACGACTGCAAGAAACCCGACGACCCGCTGTGTTTCGCACTCGTCGACAAGGCCGACGACAAGGCAAAGGGTATGGCCAGCTTTATGCGCATCACCCCCGACCACGGCGTCATCGAAACCGGCGCGATCTGGTTCGGACCGGAAATCCAGCGCACCCGCATCGCGACGGAAGCGATCTATCTGCAGGCCCGACACGCGTTCGAGGAACTCGGCTATCGCCGTTTCGAGTGGAAATGCGATCACTTCAATAAGCCCTCACGCCGCGCCGCGGCGCGGTTCGGCTTCACCTACGAAGGCATCTTCCGCCAGCACGTCGTCTACAAGGGCCGCAGCCGCGACACCGCCTGGTTCGCCATGATGGACCATGAATGGCCCGAAATCCGCGCCGCCTTCGACGCCTGGCTCGCGCCGGATAATTTCGACGCGGCGGGCAACCAGAAGGCACCGCTCAACGCGCGGCGCGCGGCTTCGTGAGCAACTATCGCCAACTGCCGGGAGGCGACGACATCTTCCTCGACCATCACGGTCATTTCGTGCCCGACATGGATGCGGCGTCGGCGGCACTGGAACGTCTTGGCTTCGTGCTCACACCCTACGCCGCGCACACCATGCGCACCGCACCGGACGAGGAACCCAAGCCATCCGGTACCGGCAACCGCTGCATCATGTTACGCGAAAGCTATATCGAGGTGCTGTGCGCGGTAGGCGACGCGCCCATGGCGCAGCAATTACCCGCCGCCGTCGACCGCTATACCGGCATCCACCTGATGGCGTTCACCACGCCGGATGCCGAAGCGCATCACGCGCGCCTAACCGAAGCCGGCTTCGACATGCAGCCCCTGGTCCACCTCACTCGTGAGGTCGAGGGCGGCACCTTGCGCTTCTCCGTCGTCAGGATGTTGCCGGGCCAGATGCCGGAAGGCCGTATCCAGTTCCTGACCCACCGGACCCCCGATCTGCTGTGGCGCGAGGAGCTGATGACCCATCCCAATAAGGTCGTCTCCATGACCGATGTCGTGATGGCGAGCGGCGACACTGCGGAGGCGACGGAGCGGTTTCAACGCTATCTCGGCGTTATGCCGAACGCCTGCCAGGGTGGTTCGCAGTTCACGTTCGGACGCGGCAGCCTAACGATCCTCACACCAGACGCGCTGCAAGCCGTATTGCCGGGCATCGCCGTCTCCAACCTGCCCTTCATCGGGGCCTACAGCTTGCGGTCCGAAGACCTCACGGCAACAAAGGCCTATCTCACGGCCAACGATATCGCGGTTGACGAGTTGAGCGACGATATGTTCCGCGTCGAGCCGCTACCCGCGCTCGGCTCGACAATGATTTTCACGCAAGGCACTGCGCAAGCGCCTTGGATGAATAATAAATAAGCGCGCATATTATGAACGATGTTGTGCGTTTCGCGGGAAAATTCGCCCTCATCCCTCGTGTGGGCTTGACGCGCCTGCCGACGCCGCTGGAACCGCTCAAACGTCTGTCTGCGCATCTCGGCGGCCCGCGGCTTTGGGTGAAGCGTGAGGATTGCACGGGCTTCGGGTTCGGCGGCAACAAACTACGCAAGCTGGATCATGTACTGACCGAGGCGCACGAGGCGGACACCTTGGTGTCCGGTGGCGTAGTGCAATCGAACAGCCAGCGCCAGGTTGCGGCGGCAGCGGCGAAACTTGGACTGGATTGCCATCTCGTCGTCTATCACGGCCGGCTGCAACCGCCTTCCGATGTCTATGAAAAGACCGGCAACGTTGCCCTGAACAAACTGTTCGGCGCAACCCTGCACGACCTGCCCTGGACCGGCGATCGCAACCACGCCATCGAAGACCTCGCCGCCAGACTGACGCAGGAAGGGCGCAAGCCCTACGTCGTTCCCTATGGTGTCTCGAACGGTCTCGGCGCAGTCGGGTATGCTTCGACGGCGCTGGAAATCGCGCAGCAATCGGCGGAAGCGGGCTTCGCGCCCAGCGCAATCGTGCATTGCTCCGGCAGCGGTGCGACACAGGCTGGGCTCGCCGTCGGCGCTGCCGCTTGCCTGCCGGACTGCAGGGTCGTCGGCATCGACATCGACGCGGAACCGGCGCGCGTTCGCAGCGATGTCATCCAATACGCCCGGGCCGCTGCCGCATTTCTCGACGAGCCTTTCGACGAGAAATGCATCGATGTCGTCGCCGGACATGCCGGTCCTGCGTATGGCGTGCCGCATCAGGCCACGATCGATGCGATCAAGCTGATGGGACGCCTGGAAGCGCTGGTCCTCGACCCGGTCTATTCGGGCAAAGGCCTCGCCGGTCTGATCGCCTTAATCGAGGAAGGGCGTTGGACGCAAGAGGACGATGTCGTGTTCGTGCATACGGGTGGTGAGCCGGCCCTCTTCGCCTATCTCGATGGAATGAACTAGATCCGTCAGGAATCGGCTCACAGCCGCTATTTGGTTTTGACATCGACCCACTGATCGCGGAGCCGCAGGAACGGCCGCTCGATGGCGAAATGCAGTCCAAATCCGGCAAGGACGGCCACGGCCAATGACAGGAGGAACGTTTGCCCGTCGCTCAACTCGTATTGCAGAGCGATCCGCGTATTGATCCAGTGATTGGCCATTTTGTGTGTGAGATACATCGCATAGGCCAGCGTAGCGAGAAAGGCGGTCAATCTGAATTCGATGCGGTAGAGAAAACTGCTCGGGCTCAGCGCGGAAACGACTATAAATCCGTACCCCACCGCGATAGCCGGAAACCCGATCAACGTTGTTGCGAGCGACGAAAACCGAGCAGATAGAATCAAACCGTCAAACAGAAAATAGCACCCCGCCAGGATCGCCAAACCACAGCACAGGTGCAGATGCCCGTACCGGATGAGCCGGTCTTTCAATCCGGGCGAGAATCGGAACATTGACGCGATCCCAATGCCGACGAGCAAGCCGTCCAAACGCGTATAGGTCGGATAGTAGATATACTTCAAAGCCGCACCCAATCGGCGCCGCCCCGCAAATGCGTCGACATATTCCGACCAGTTGACGTAACGGATAACGATGCCGAGCGCGATGAGAGCGAGCAGAACGTAGATGCCTTGACGCTGCAGTTTCTTCGCGTACAGGAAATAGAGGGCGACCGGAAAAATCAGATAGAAATGTTCCTCCACGCAAAGCGACCAGGCATGCGAGAAGGTATTCGCGAACAGATCTATCGGAATATTCTGCGTGAAGGTGAGAAAGCGCCATAGCGGCTGCAACGCACGGCCTTCCTGCAATTCCGTGAACAAGAAATAAATCGCAAGCGTAACGAAATAGGCCGGCAATATCCGAAACGCCCGGTTCAGATAGAAAGTCCAAACGCGAACACTGCCGGATTGTGCGGCGTCCCTGAAAAGCTTATCGCCGATAAGGTAGCCGCTCAGGACAAAAAACAGGTCGACCCCGGACCAGCCGAACAACACCAACGCCTTGAATCCGGGAACGAGAAACGCCGCCGGCACGCCGTAATAGACGTGATAGTGAAACAGTAGGACAAGTACGATTGCAGCGGCGCGCAGATGGTCCAACCCGTGCAGCCGCGCGCCTTCACTCGTTGACATTACTCGTCCGCCCCCCTCCACACGCAACGCACCTTACTCATCGCAGCCGGAAGGGCTTGTCAATAAGACAACGCCGTCGCCCGCGAGAAAATTAGCTATGAAAATGATATGGCATGGCAAATTTGTGACAGCCCGACGCGGACTTGCACTGCCGTTCAGTCGAGGTTCACCGGTGCCCCGCCCGTCTCCGCCGACTCGTAGATTGCACGGATTATGGCGACGGCCTTGCGGGCTTCGTTCCCATTGATGGATGGTGTCTTACCCGCTTCGAGCGCGCCGAGAAAATCCGCGAACACCGCCCGATGGCCGCGCGCATCGACGCCGGCAGCCGGGTTGGATGCGCCGACACCAGCGGACGGCAGCGCCAGCAGTTCGTCGCGGATCGCCTGGTCCTCGTCCGTCTCCTCGCGGAACTGCCAGAACAGCAAGCCCTCGTCGGCCAGCACCGCGGTTCCGTCTGTACCGCCCAGGATGAGCGTCCGGAAATGGCCTGGCCACATGCTGGTCGTACAAGCAATGGTGCCAAGGGCACCGCTTTCGAACTGCAGCGTCGCGGCGCTGGTATCCTCGGTCTCAATATAGGGGTGCGCCGTTGTCGCGATGCGGCCACTGACGCTGGCGACCGGCGACCCGACCAGCCATTGCAGAAGGTCAACAGAATGAATGCCCTGGTTCATCAGCGCACCACCGCCATCCATTGCCCAGGTGCCCTTCCAATTGGACGATTGGTAGTAGTCCGGATCGCGCCACCACGGGCCGACCGACGACGCGAAGGTCAGTGCGCCGAAGCGTCCCGCCTCGACGGTGCGTTTCAAGAGCTGCGCGCCCTTGGTATAGCGCGTGTTGAAGATGCCGCCCAGCGCCGTGCCTGCCGCCGCGTGCGCCGCAATCATCGCGTCGATGCGCGGCAGGGTGATCTCAATCGGTTTCTCGACGATGCAGTGCTTGCCCGCCTTTGCTGCGGCTACAGCGATATCAAGATGGCTGCCCGACGGCGTGGCGATAGCGACGACATCGATATCGCTGCGTGCCAGAAACGCTTCGATATCATCGGCGCCCGTTGGATCCAGGTCGGGTGCAATCTCATGCCCCTTCCCGCTGCCATGATCCATGATGCCAACGGCCTGCGCGTTCGGCAGGCCGCGGATCGCCTCCAGATGAAACGGTGCGATCATGCCCGCACCGACGATACCGATCCCGTAGGTCATCGGGACGATCTTACCCGGCTCGATCGAGCTTTAACAGAAACCGTCGAACGAACCGGATTGTCCCACGAAGGCTCTGCGCCGGCGCGGGCTTTCCGGGCGCATCGGCGCCGGCCCGCGACAACACCAGAAGCGTGACGTAACCATTCATGATCCCTTACTCCGCCGCACTACGCCCCGCCGCACCCGCAAGCTGGTGTGCGACGAGTTGGGCGTAGAGGCCGCCCTTGGCGAGCAGTTCCTGGTGCGTGCCGGTTTCGATGACCTTGCCTTCGTTGAGGGCGACGATGAGGTCTGCGCTGCGCACGGTCGACAGGCGATGCGCGATGACGATGGTTGTACGGTCCGCCATCAATTCTTCCAGCGCCTCGCGTACGGCCTTCTCGTTCACCGCGTCGAGATGCGACGTCGCCTCGTCGAGGATCAATACCGGCGCGTCCTTCAAGAAAGCCCGGGCGATGGAAACCCGCTGCCGTTGGCCGCCGGACAACCGCATGCCGCGCTCACCGACCATGGTGCCGAGCCCGTCGGGCAGTCCTGCAACGAAGTCACCCAGTGACGCGCGTTCGAGCGCCTGCATCAGCATCGCTTCATCAGCAGCGGGATTAGCGATCAGAATGTTGGCGCGCAGCGTGTCGTTGAACAAATAGGTGTCCTGCGCCACGAGTGCGATGCGGTGCCGTAGATCGTCCAGCGCATAGTCCCGCAAATCATGACCACCGAGCCTGATGGCCCCATCTTCCGGGTCCCAGAACCGCATCAGAAGATGTGCAATCGTGGTCTTGCCAGCGCCCGACGGGCCGACCAACGCAACGGTTTTGCCCGCCGGAACTTCGAACTTCGCTTCGTGCAGGGCGCGACGGTTGCCGGCTTCGTATTGGAAGTCGACGGTGTCGAGGGTGATCGGCAACCCGCCGTCATCTTCGATATCGACCACGCCCGAGCCGTCGGTTACCGGCACAGGCTCGCTGTCGACGGCGTAGAGCCGACGCGTCGAACCCAGCGTGTCGGCAAGCTGCCGTCCGACATTGGCAATTTCCGAAATCGGCAGGAACGCCGCCATCGCCAGCAAGGTCAGCAGCGGGAGGATGCCACTGTCCAGCGCACCGGCATCGATCAATCCGGCACCGGCGATGACGACCGCAAGGCCACCGAGACCCGTCGCGACTTCCAGCATTGACGTTTGCAATGTGAGGTCGCGGAAGAACGGCAGCCTGATCCGGTGATGGTTCTCGGTGCGGTCGATGAGTTCCTGCCGACGCTCTGGGATGCGCTGGAAGGCGATGATTTCACCCAGCCCCTGGATCGTGTCGACCGCATGAGCGTTGAGTTCGCCGAGCGCTTCGCGGGCCCGCGAGCCGAGCTCGTCGACACGCTTGCGCATGAAGAACGGGCTCAGCGCGACGATCAGCAGGAACGGCGCCAGCGCAGCCGCCATTTGCCACCCGAAGAAAATCAGCGCCGCAACAACCAGGCCCGGGACCAAAACCGCGACGAAGGCCGGGGCAATCGTATGGGCGAAGAAGTACTCGACCAGTTCGACGTCGTGCGTCGCCATCGCCACCATGTCACCCGTGCGCCGCCGCACCATGTAGGCGGGCGCAAGCCGGTCGAGCTTGCGGAACAGCGCAATGCGCATCTCCGCCAGCAGACGAAACGCCATATCATGCGCGATCCAGGATTCGAACCAGTGGAAGATACCCGCGACCGGCGCCAGAACCGCCAGTGTGATCAGCAACATATCGAACGGATCGCCGCCCTTCACCGCCTTGACCGCAAGGGCACTGACGACGCCAATACCGATGAAGGCAATCACACGCGTCACGCCGAAGAAGAAAGTCAGGCCGAGCTTCCCTTTGTATGGCCCGATGTGCTTCATCAGTTCGCGCGCAGCACCGATCCAGCCAAGCCCCTCGGCCTTGACGATGGCGTCCGTCGGCGCGAACTGGGCCTCTTCGCTGTAGGTCGGCGTCACGCTTTCACCCGTCGCCAAAGCACCTCCGCCACCGATAACCGCATCGGCACGACCGGTTTCCGCCGCCTGCTCGGCCATAAGTCGGTGATAGACACCGCCCTTCGCCATTAGTTCGCTGTGGGTCCCGGTCTCGGCAACCTTGCCTTCGTCGAGGACAAGGATACGGTCGGCATCGATCACGCTCGACAGGCGGTGCGCAAAGATCAGAGTCGTGCGGCCTTGCATCAACCGGTCGAGCGCATCTTGAATGATCGCCTCGTTCTCGGCATCGACCGCTGAAAGGGCTTCATCCAGAACAAGGATCGGCGCATCCCGCAGAATCGCGCGGGCGATTGCGATGCGCTGCCGCTGCCCGCCGGACAGGCGGATGCCACGCTCGCCGATGACGGTCCGATAGCCCTGCGGCAATTGCGACACGAACTCGTGCGCGTTGGCGGCACGGCAGGCCTCGGCAATCTCTTCGAGAGTCGCGTCGGGCTTGCCGATCCGCAGGTTGTCCTCGACAGTCCCGTGAAACAGGTAGGTGTCCTGATTGACGACGGCGATCTGGCTTCGGAGTTCCTCGAAGCTCAGCTCGCGCAAATCCTTGCCACCGATCCGCACGGCACCTTGCGTTGGATCGTAGAAGCGCAGCAGCAACCGCACGATGGACGATTTTCCGACGCCGCTCGGCCCGACGAAACCGATACGCTCGCCAGCGTCAACCACGAAACTCAATTTCTCATGCGCCGTACGTTTGCTGCTTGGATAGGCAAAGGTTACATCCTCGAACGTGACCGTGGGAGAAAGCGTGTGGTTCCCCGTCGTTACGCCTTCGGTGACGATCGCTTTCGAGTCGAGCAGATGGAAGATCGTCTGCGCCGAGGCCTGGGCCACCATGCCGTTATGCATCAGCGAACGCATGTCGCGCAGCGGCCGGAAGACTTCCACGCCGAGCATCAGAACCATGATCAGCGCGGCCAAGCTCATATCGCCATCGACCACCCGAAACGCACCCAACGCCAGGGTCGCCGCCGCGCCGACTGCGATCCCGGTATCGGTGATGCCCCGGGCGAGCGAGTTCGTCGCCAGAACCCACATGGTCGAGTCGAACAACGCATCCGCTTTTGTCTTCAATGTTTTTGCGCGCGCGCCGCTCTGCCCGAAGGCCTTCAAGGTCGCGAGGCCTTGCACCGAATCAAGGAATTCTGCCGCGAAAGCCTTGTAGTCGCGCGAGCGGTTCAGGCTGTTTTTCTGATCCCAGTTATGAAAGATCTGTGGCGCGATCAGCGTAATCAACGCGGCTGCCAGCATGACGAAGGCAACCGGCCAATCGAGAAACGCGACGAATCCGAAGATCAGGAAAGGCGTCAGCGCGGAGATAAAGAGCTGCGGCAGATATTGGCCGAAATAGATCTCGAGCTGCTCGACGCCGTCGATCATCGCCATGATCGCGTCGCCTGTCCGTTCGAGCCCAAAATGGGCCGGCCCCAGCTCCGTCACCTTGTCGAAGATGACGGTGCGCAAATGGACCTGAACCTTGGCCGCCGTATTGTGCGCCACCATGGTGCGCAGATATTCGAGGCCACCGCGCAGCAGCATGACAGCCGCAACGCCGGCGAACGGCAGAAGGAGTTCCTCGAGCGGTGCGCCCTGGAAAACTTTCGCGATCAGCCACCCCAACAGCGCGAGCCGCGCTATGCCGAAACCGGTCGCCAGAATGCCGATGGCCACTGCGCCGAAAATGCGGGCCCGGACGCCCTTTGTGAAACCCCAAAGCCGTGAATCGAAGTACATACCTACTGTCCTAAAACGCGTTGCATTTTAATTGCGACTAATTCGCATTATTGATATACCCTATATATTTATGTTGCACCTTCCAAAAATTCGCATAGCATCCATAAATTAATTTATAGGCCAATTCGAAGCAAAAGGAACCTGTTATGGCGCTGAATTGGGACGATATGAGGGTCTTTCTGGCGGTCGCGCGGGATGGCAGCCTGTCCGCCGCGGCACGGCATCTCAAGGTTACGCAACCGACCGTGGGCCGGCGGTTGGGGCAGCTTGAAGAAACGCTGTCAGCGCGCCTGTTCGATCGTTTGCCAGATGGTTTCGTACTGACGGCGGCTGGGGCGGAACTACTGCCGATTGCCGAGGATATGGAGCACGCCGCCGAGACACTGGAGCGCCGGCAGGCGACACTGGCGGATCAGGTCAGCGGGACGGTGCGGCTCTCGGTCTTCGAGACACCGGCGCAGTTCCTCACCGAGCATCTGTCTGAAGTTCGCAAGAAACTGCCGGAGATCGAAATCGAACTGTCCATGGCGCATGTAAACGCGAACCTGTCAAAGCGCGAAGCCGACCTAGTCGTGCGCTCCTGCCTGCCAGATTCCCCAGAACTCATCGCCCGTAAGCTTGGCACCTTGTCCTACGCCGTCTATGGCGCGATGTCTTACATCGAGAACAACCCGAGCGCTCGTGGACAATCTCGCTACACCGAATGCACATGGGTTTCCTTTGACGACGACCACACCTACTTCCCCGGCCATGCCTGGCTGCGCGAGCAGCTTGGCAAGCGCGCGCCAGCGGTCCGGGTTAACAACGGGCTCATTCTGCACGAGGCGGTTCGCAAGGGGGCCGGGCTAGGCGTCCTGCCCTGTTTCGCCGGCGACCCGGACCCGCAACTGGTCCGGCTGACGCCGCCCGTTAATGGCATCGAGAGCGACTTGCATATCATCGTGCATCCGGATCTGCGGCAACTGCCGAATGTCCGCGCGGTCATGGACGAGGTGATTCGCCTGTTCAAGCAGGAAACGGCAACACTCTCCGGACGGCCCCGCATCGCGGCATAGCGCGACACGCGAGATATTGCCGGTTGTCCGAGCCTGCTGCGATGTGCCAATCATAGGGGCATAGGATATCGCAGGAGAGTATAGAGATGCCGGATACAGGGGCACCCGCCAAATCAGACCTTAAAGGCGGCGAAACGATCGTCGATTCGAAACTCGTCGGTGAAGGGTGGTCGAACGTCCAACCGGGCGAAGATCCCGTCCTTTACGGCCATGTCGACATCACGCCAAAGGGCGCGTTCGAAGTCCGCAGCCTGCAGACTTTTACGCTGACCTATACGGTTGGCCGGTTTGGTCTTGATGACAGCGGGGCGATTCGCGTCGTCTTCCGGGCGATGGGCGATGCCGGCCGCTTGCAAACCAACGATCCCTCCGCGCCGAACTACGTTACGGCGGAGGCCAGCAATGGCGCCACCTTGACAGTCGAATACAGCCGTCGTGGCGCCAGCGCCCGGCCGCGCTGGAAGGCGCTCAGCATTGGTGTCTCCGGCGGCTATCTCAGCGAAGGCGACACGATCACCATCGTCTTCGGCGACACCCGTTTCGGGTCTCCCGGCATGCAGATGCAGACCTTCGTTGAGACCGGCTTCGAGTTCAAAGTGCTCGCCGACGTTTGCGCGGTGGGGCATTTCACACCGATCCCGAACACGCCGAGCATCGCTATTGTGCCGGGCCAACCGGCTGTGTGGCGCGCGGTGCTGTCGAGCCTGCGCCGGCCCAGCGAGAGCTTCATTTTTGGCCTTAAAGCAGAAGATAAATGGGGCAATCCATCGGAGCACGCCGAAGGCAGCTTCATTTTTGAAACGACGGTGCCGGTTAACAATCTGCCGGAGCGCTTCGACTACCCGCTCAGCGAGCGCGCCATCACCTTCGAAGGACTGAGCGTCGATCAGCCCGGTGAGTTGCGCATCACCGTGCGCGATGCGGAGAGCGGCGACGTCGTCGCCGAATCCCATCCGATGATGATCCGCGAGGGTCAGTACAGTGGCTATTGGGGCGATTTGCACGGGCAAAGCGGCGAGTCGATCGGCATCGGCACCTCGCGGTCCTATTTCGATTTCGCCCGTAACAAGGCGTTCCTTGATGTCACCAGCCATCAGGCGAACGACTTTCAGGTTAACAACGCCTTTTGGCAGTTCCTCAATGAGCTGACCGCGCACCATCATGAGCCCGGACGGTTCGTGACCTTCCCCGGCTACGAGTGGTCCGGCAACACTGCGGTCGGTGGCGACCGCAACGTCTACTTCCGCGCCGAAGGGCGGCAAATCCGCCGCTCGTCCCACGCACTGCTGCCGGAGCGCCACGATCTGGACACCGATGCGCCGAACGCGAACCTGCTGTTCGAGGCGCTCAAGGACGAAGACTGCCTGATGTACGCCCATGTCGGCGGCCGCTATGCGGACATCAAATATGCCCATGACCCCAAAATCGAAACGGCGATGGAAATCCACTCCGCCTGGGGCACGTTCGAATGGCTGCTGACCGACGGCTTCCCGCTCGGCCACCGCAGCGGCGTCGTCTGCAACAGTGACGGCCACAAAGGCCGGCCGGGCGCGAGCTATCCGGGCGTGTCGATGTTCGGCGCCTATGGCGGTCTGACCTGCTTCTATACAGAGGAGCTAACCCGCGACGGCATCTTCGATTGCCTGCGCAAGCGCCACCATTATGGGACCACCGGCACGCGCCTGCATCTCGACGTGAAGGCCACGCTCCCGACTGAAGGGCAGCTGTTCGATCTCGATCCAAAGGCCTTCGACAGCGCGATCTCTCAGACCGTCAGCGAAGTCATGATGGGCGATATCGTCCAGACCAACGACTCGTCCGTGACGCTCAAGGTCGAAGTGGCGGCGCAGGCGCCGATCGAGCGCGTCGAAATCCGCAACGGCATGGACGTCTTGAAAACGGTACGTCCCTATTCGGAAAGCGATCTCGGCGAACGGATCCGCGTAATCTGGAGCGGCGCTGAGTATCGTGGCCGCGGACGCGAATCCAGCTGGAAAGGCCGGACCCGTTTCAACGGCGCCGTCGTCAAGCGGATGGCGAAAATCAACGCCTGGAACCACGAGCGGCTGCTGGAAACGCAAGGCTCCGACATGGTCGTGTTCGACGCGATCACGACGGGCAATTTCGGCGGCTTCGACGCGTGGATTGATCCGCGCCAAGCTGGAGATCTGGAAGTCACGACCAACCACGGTACCTTACGCGCGCCGTTGGCGGATATCGGTATCGAAGACACGGTCATGGAAGCGGGCGGCTTAGAACGCAAGCTGCGCGCCTTCCGTCTGCCGGTCGAGAACCCGCACAAGGCCCTATCAGCCGAACTAAAAATCGACCTGAAACCGACGGGCGACAACCCGATCTGGGTCTGCGTGACGACGGAAGATGGCTTCCAGGCCTGGAGTAGTCCGATCTACGCATTCAACAAGGACTAAAAGCGGAATCGCTCCCGCTCAATCCGCATAACCCGGCGGCGGCGTGAAGGCGTAGCCTTCGGCTTCCAGCAGCTTGGCCAACCCGATCGTCTCGAGGTCGCCGTACTGGCGGCCGATGATCTGGATGCCGATGGGCAGGCCGTCCGCGTTCGGCCCGGTCGGGATGACGGTCGACGGCAGATAACAGCACACCGCCAGGCCGGCCCAGAAGAGTTGCTCGAAATAGGGCCGCTCGGCACCATCGATCATGATTGTGCGCTTGCCCATCGGCCCGTGATCATGCTCGAAGGCTGGTGTCGCCATGATCGGCGCGATAAGGACATCATACTCCTTAAAGAAGGCATCCCAGGCCCAGCGCAGGAACATCCGCTTGTTGTGCGCCGTGTAGTGGTCGTGATGGGTGATGGTCTGCGTCCGCAGCATTTTCGCGCCGGGACTCTGATCGTCGGATGCGAGTTCGGACGCAGCCTTTAGCATTTCCGCGAAGTCAGCATCCGGCGTGCGCGCGGCCATGGCGGACCAGAGCAGCGTATGAAAGATGTCGTGCGCCGCCGCCGGTTCGAAATCCGGTCTGGCGTCGAAATCGACCGTTCCGCCAGCGTCCGAAATTGTCTTGGCGACCTTGGCGACGCGGTCCTGGACGTCCTGGTTTACTGGCGCCGACGCCTCGTTCGTCCACGCGGCGACCTTGTAGCCGCCGAGTGTTGTATGACGCGGCCGTGGCAAATCCAGCTTTAGACCAACACCATCGAGCTCGTCCGGTCCCGCCATGGCCAGAACACCAGCCTCAAGGTCCGCAGCGCCCCGCGCCAACGGACCAACCACCGACAGATCCGGCTGAACCAGGTAGCCCGGCAACGCATGGCCGCGCGGCGGGATCAGGCCCCAGGTCGGCTTGTGTCCGAAAACACCGGAATAATGCGACGGATTACGGATCGAGCCGCCGATATCGGAGCCGGATTCGAACCCGCACAACCCCGCGGCAAGCGCTGCAGCCGATCCACCGGAAGAACCGCCAGGAATGCGTTTGAGATCCCACGGGCTGTTGGTTGTCCCGTAGGCTTCGTTGTAGCTCTGGAAGTCTGCCAGATTGAGCGGCACGTTGGTTTTGCCGAACAACACCACGCCGGCGGCCTTCAATCGTTCCACCGCCAGGGCGTCGGCCTCTGCGATATTGTCCTTCATCTCGGGACGCCCGTTGGTCGTCGGCAAGCCGGCAACGTTGTAGGATTCCTTGATCGTCATGGGTACGCCGTGCAACGGCCCCCAGACCTCACCTTTCGCTAACGCCGCATCCGCCGCACGCGCCTGATCCCGCGCCCGATCCGGGTCGAGGACAATGATCGCATTAAGCGCGGGGTTGTATCGTTCGACCCTGCCGAGATAGTGCTCGAGCAGTTCCAGCGCGCTGATCTCTTTCGCCTGTATCATGGACGCGAGTTCAGTCGCGGATTTGAAGGCAAGTTCCGGCATGTTCCACCCCAACGTCTTTCGGCTCAGGCCAGGATTGGCACGTTAATTGCCGAACCTACAACAGCTATTAGCAGTTGAAAACCAACCTTGGCTTCAACAAGGGTGAATGGAAAGTTACCGTTTTAAGGATCTCGCCGGTGCAGTCTTTATAACTAATGCAATTGCGGCGATTTGAGCAGGTCGGCGCGGTTTACCGACTTGACCGTCAGGTCGAGCATTTCGCCATCGCGCGATAAGGTCAGGGGGATACCGACACCGGCTTCCCCCGTCGCCCAGATTCGCCGGAACATATAGGCAAGCTCATCGACCGGCTCGCCACCCACTCCGATCACGAAGTCGCCGACGCGCACGTCGGCGCGTTCCGCTGGGCCGCCTTCGACGAGACCGGCAACGACAAGCGCGTCGTCCATTTCCGTCGTCATCATGCCGAGCCAAGGACGCGGCGGCTTCTGCGTCTTGCCATAGGTCAGAAGTTCGTCGAGGATTGGCTGCAGGATATCGATCGGCACAATCATGTTGCCATCGACGGCATCCCCACCCGACACGACTTGCTGCACGAAGAGCGAACCGATCCCGCGCAAGGTCCCGTCATGACCGATAAGCCCGGCCCCACCCCATGTCGGGTGCGGCGGTGCGGTGAAAATTGCTTCGTCGAGAAGATATTCCCAATATCCGGCAAATTCGCGTTTGGCCTGCACCCGCGCGGAAATCGCATTGCTTCGCCCACCACTTCCTGCGAGTACGACCGCCTCGCCCTCGCTAAGATCCGCGGCGCTACCCATCTCAAGCGCCGGCAGTTCGAGACGCCCCAGGGCTTGAATGAGTCCGTACCCGGTCTCCTGATCGTACGCGACCGTGTGCCCCGCGGTGGCCTTACCGGTACCGTCGACGATCCAGATCGATTCTGCCTCGGTTACCAGATAGCCGATCGTCGCGATCAAGCCGCTTTCGCGTATCACAACACCATGCCCCGCCCTCTCGGTGCCGAGCATGCGTGCCGTCATGGCGTCTTCGGGTATCTGAGTGCGAATGGAGACGACAGCCGAAAGCGCCCTCTCCAGATCATAGGGAAGGTCTTGCTGTCGCGGTCGTGCGCTTGCCGGTATGTCAGTCATCGTTCCGGTTTTCTTGCTTCAAGATTATATCCCAATATGGGTAAGACCATCGAAGAATCCAGACCATATCTCATGCAACGTACTGGGACGAGATCAAGGCTCTGCCTCAACTCAATACCCTATTCAGCAACTCGTATAACCTTCGTTAACGCCTATTCGGCCGCCGACGCAATTTCCGTCGGTCCGACAACGCTCAATCCCGCCCGCAGAGCTTCAGTCTCCCACACCTGGTCGGGCATCACATTGGCAATATTCACGTCTGGCCCAAACTCGGTAATATAGAATTTCTTGAGCTGGTAGACATCGCATAGCTGCGTATTGGGAATCCACGGCCCGATCAACTCGAAGATGATTTTCGTTACGTCCAGCCCGTCCCGCAGCGCCGCGATTAGGAACCGGTTCGGTTCGCCATCCGTCAACAATTCCGCGCCTTCGACCAGCACAACGTCTGCGCCCGCCTCGAAACACTCATTCGCCTGCGCAATCAGGGTATCGGCACTCGTGTCGTCGCTCTTCGAGC
This sequence comes from Alphaproteobacteria bacterium, assembly GCA_012103325.1. Taxonomy (GTDB): domain Bacteria; phylum Pseudomonadota; class Alphaproteobacteria; order UBA8366. The sequence goes on along the minus strand of WLWY01000003.1, from coordinate 69,091 downwards.
CAACCTCGCCATGCACTTCCAACCCGCAATCAACAGCCATGCGGATCAGAGTCTGGCGTGAATTGCCTTCCAGGGGAACGCAATTATCCGAAACTTCGATCGCATCGAACCCAAGCCGTTTTGCTTCCTGAAAATAGGGCTGCGCGCCCTGCAGGCCTTGGGTCGCGTAGACATACTCGAGGAACTGACCGCCGATGAACGGATGGACGTCGTGCGCCTTGTAGAGCGCGATCTTCTCCAGCAGATAGTCTTCCTCGTAGAGCCGCGCGGTGCCGACGACGAACTTCGCCAGATCGACATAGGGTGCAACGAGATCAAGCCAATCGCGCTGCTGGTTCACCGGCAAGCCCCAATCCATCATCATCGTCAGGCCCTTACGGCGCGGCTTCTCGGTGCTGCGATCAGCCGGAAGCGGCACCATAGAGAACGGCTGCCCTCCCATCGCGGTCTCCCCTTAAATTCATTTCAGCAATTAGAGATTGATGAACCGTACAACATCATCCGCCACGCCGTCTAATCTCGCATACGGGATGACATGGCATCGAACCGGGGCTAACTTTAGAGCGGATCAAGTTTAGGCGAACCCATTACATGGGTTCGGATACTCTTGTGAATCCGCTCTATCTGAATAACTGAGAGCAGATTCACGCGGTTGTTGGATCGCCGAAGGCGATTCCAGCACTCCCCGATCTGCTCTACCACTAGCCAACAAATTCCGTTGGCGCCAAACGCAAAAGATCACGGGAGGCAGCAAGATGCCCTTACAGCCGACAATCCACGGCACCCGCTATATGGTTTCCGCAGGCCATTTTCTCGCAACCCAGGCGGGCTTCGATATTCTGGAGGCCGGCGGCAACGCCGTCGATGCCGGCATCGCCGCCGGGATGGCGCTCGGTATCGTGCACAGCGACATGGTTCAGTTCGCCGGCGTCGCGCCGATCATGATCTATCTGAAGGAACGCGATGAGGTCCTGACGATCAGTGGCCTCGGCGGTTGGCCCAAGGCGGCGTCAATCGACCGCTTCGTGCAAGATTTTGGCGGATCCGTGCCGTTGGGACTGTTGCGTACGGTCGTGCCCGCGGCACCGGACGCGTGGATCACGGCGCTGGAACGATACGGCACGATGTCGTTCGGCGATGTCGCCTCGGCGTCGATCCGCTATGCGCGCGACGGGTTTTCAATGCACTCCGTGATGCGCGACTACATCGTGGCGCATCAGGACACCTACGAGCAATGGGCGTCCAACAAGGCGATCTATCTACCGAACGGCCGGCCGCCTCATGTCGGCGAGAACTTCGTGCAGACCGATTTGGCACGGTCCATTCAGTTTATGGTGGACGAGGAAAAGGCAGCCGCCGGCAAGAGCCGCGGAGCGGGGCTGAAGGCCGCCCGAGACGCGTTCTACAAAGGCGAACTCGCCAAGACGATCGTCGACTACCACCGCGAGAACGAGGGCTGGCTGACGGCGGAAGACCTTGCCAGCTATGCGTCCGCCATCGAAGCGCCCGTGCGCATGCAGTTCCGCGGCATGGATGTCTACACTTGCGATGCCTGGTGCCAGGGACCTGTCATGCAGCAGATGATTTCGCTGTTGAAGGGCTATGATCTCGACACCTACGACCATAACAGTACCGAATATATCCATCTCGTTTCCGAGGCGATGAAGCTGTCGATGGCCGATCGCGAACGCTACTACGGCGACCCGCGTTTCATCGATGTGCCGCTCGATACGCTGTTGTCCGAGGCCTATGCCGAGGAGCGCCGGCAGCAGATCCGCGACGACGTCGCGTAGCCGGAGATGCCACCGGCGGGCGAACTCGGCTCGCAATATGGCGGCATGCCGGTTGCCGCGATGACGATGGAAGGTAGCCCGCCACCGTCCGGCGATACGTCCTATTGCTGCGTCGTCGATAAGGACGGCAACATCTTCTCCGCTACGCCGAGCGACGTATCCTGGGAATCGCCGATCATTCCCGGCACCGGCTTCTGTCCGTCCTCGCGCGGATCGCAAAGTTGGGCCGTTCCTGGTCACGCCTCGTCCGTCGCGCCCGGCAAGCGCCCGCGCCTGACACCGAACCCAGCCATGGCCATCGAAAAGGGAAAATGGGCCATGCCCTTCGGCACGCCCGGCGGCGACACGCAGACGCAAGGCATGCTGCAGGTTCTGCTCAACGTGAAGGTCTTCGGCATGGGATTGCAGGACGCCATCGAAGCGCCCCGTTTCATGACCCACAGCCAGCCAGACTCCTTCGAACCACATGGGTCCTTCCCCGGCAAGCTGACCGTCGAAGGCCGCATCGACGAGAAAACCAGCGAGGCGCTGGCCGCTAAAGGGCACGATGTCGAACGCCTGCCTGATATGACCTATAAGGTTTCCGGCGTCTGCGCGATCACCACGGACCTGGAAACCGGCATCCTCGAAGGCGGCGCCGACCCCCGTCGCATGAGCCGGTCGATGGGGTGGTAGGTAGGTAACGTGACCATGAAACTGAATGACATAGAGCGCGCCATGCAGGCGGGCGATATGGGGCCAGCCCGGCAGTGGGCCATCGAACAGCAGATCGCCGTCGGTAATTTCTTCGATGCCGATGATCTCGTCGAAGTCAACCAGGTCCACATGATGGCGGACACCGAGTCGCTCGGCGAATCGGGCGTGGAATTTCTGGAGCGGTTCGCAAATCTGCCGTGGGAGGAACGCCGCTGTCTCGTTCCGACTGTCACGGACCCGCGCGGCATCGATCTGGAATCCTACAAGTCGCTCAATCAGGAAGAAGTGTTTGCGGAGCGCGAGCGTCGCGCCATCAAGGCATTCGAATCCCTCAGCGTCATGATGACCGACACCTGCATCAACTATCAGATCATCATGCCGCCGGTGATGGGCGAGCATCTGGCGTTCGGCGATACGGGTTCGGTGATCTACACCAATGGCGCGCTTGGCGCGCGCAGCAATTTCGAAGGTGGCCCCGCCGCGCTCGCCGCGGCGCTGACGGGACGTGTGCCGCGCTACGGGTACCATCTCGACGAAAAGCGGCGTGGCACGCGCCTGTTCGAAGTCGCGTTCGAGCCGAAAACGCTCAGCGATTGGGGCGCGCTTGGTGGCGTGGTCGGGCGAAGGCTGGAGTCCTACTGGGAAGTGCCGGTGCTTGAAGGCATAACGGGACGCCCGAACTCCGATGAGCTCAAACATTTCGGCGCTGCCCTGGCAAGTTATGGTTCCGTCGCGTTGTATCACATCGTCGGTGTCACACCGGAAGCGCCAGATACGAAAACGGTCTTCGACGGCCCCCTGCCCGCAGCGGAACCAATCACGGCAGCCAATGTTGCGGACTTCTACAAATCCTTCGGCGTGCATGAGGACAAGGTCGACGTCGTCGTCTTCGCCGCGCCACAGCTCTCGCTCGTCGAAACCCAGATGCTGGCTCGAACGATGGAAGGCAAGCAGGTACACAAGGAAACCAGCCTGATCGCGACTCTGCCGCCAGCCGTCAAAGCAGATTCAGATCGTATGGGCTATACCGCGACCATAGAAGCCGCCGGCGGTACCGTATTGCAAGGCGTGTGCTTCTATCAGATGTACGCGCGCGAAACCGGCGAGGCGAACGGCTGGAAACGTCTGCTCAGCAATTCCGCAAAGCTGGTCAACATCATTCAGGGCTACGGCTACGAGCCGGTGCTGGCGTCGATGGAAGATTGCGTCGACGCGGCGGTGAAAGGGCGGATGGGATCATGAGCGACATCGTCATCAAGGGCCATCGCGGCATCGGCGAAACGGTCACCGGAACCGCCCTCGTCGCCGAGGACAATTTTAGCGCCCGCTACGACCTCGACCGGATCAAGGGCGTCTTCTCCCGCCCGGCACACAAGCTATGTGGCCAGAACTATGTCGGCAAGATCCTAATTCTCGACGCGGCAAAAGGCGGCGTCGCGACCTCCTGGATGCTGCGCGAAATGACCGAGCGCAACATGGCCCCGGCCGCCCTGCTGCTGAACGATGCTAACCCGATCATGGCGCAGGGTGCCGCATTTGCAGATTTGCCCTTCATGGACCGCTTCGAGGAAGACGTGACGGTGGCCGTGCGGGGAACGGGTTACGGTTGATCCTGCGGCGGGAACGTTGACGATTCACCGAGAGAGTTGAACTTCCGGCATCTTCCCCTCACCCTACCCTCTCCCCAGGGAGAGGGTTATTTACGGCGCGTCCCATTCCTCCCTCCCCTTGGGGAGAGGGCTGGGGTGAGGGGACTTAAGCTACAGCCCCTACTAATACAGCCAGTCCGCTTCCTGCTTGCGCTTCGCCTCATACGCAGCAATTTCCGTCTCGCTCTCCAACGTGAACGACACGTCATCCAACCCATTCAATAGCCGGTAGCGGTTGAATTCAGGGATCGAGAAGACGTGCGGCTTCCCATCCGGCGCAACGACAACGTTGTTTTCCAGGTCGACCGTGATCTCCGCGCCCGGATTGTCGTGCAGTTGCTGGCGCAGATCGGCACAGATCTCCGCTGACAACATGACTGGAACCATGCCGTTGTTCATTTCGTTGTTGTAGTGAATATCGCCGAAGCTAGGTGCGATGACCGACCGGATGCCGTTGTCCCACAGCGTCCAGGCGGCATTTTCGCGCGATGAACCGCAGCCGAAATTCCGGTCGGCGACGAGGATGCCCGCGTCCTTGAACGCATCCTGGTTGAGAATGAAGTCCGGGTCCATCGAACCGTCTGCGTTGCGCCGCACGCGGTAGAACAGCAGCCCTTCATATCCCTCGGTGCGGATGCGGCTGAGGAAGGGAGCAGGCACGATCTGGTCGGTATCGACATTCGCCGCGTCGATCGGGGCCGCCTTGGCGGTCCATTTTGTGAAGGCTTCCATCAGCTTTTCCCTTCCATCAAGGTGCGCACATCGGCGAAGTGGCCAGACACCGACGCGGCGGCAGCCATCGCCGGGCCGACGAGATGTGTGCGGCCGCCCTCGCCTTGCCGCCCCATAAAGTTGCGGTTAGATGTGGACGCACTGCGCTCGCCCGGTTGCAGAATGTCGCCATTCATACCGACGCACATGGAACAGCCCGGCTCGCGCCACTCCATGCCGGCGTCGGTGAAGATCTTATCGAGCCCCTCGGACTCCGCCTCGCGCTTGACCTGCTGCGAGCCCGGCACGACCAGCGTGCGCACCTGCGCGCACCGATCCTTCGCAACCGCCGCCGCCAGACGCAGGTCCTCGATCCGCGCATTGGTGCAGGAGCCGATGAATACCTTGTCCACCGCGACGTCAGTCATCCGGGTGCCTGGAGTCAGCGCCATGTAGTCGAGCGCACGCTCCTGCGTCGCACGGCGCACGGGATCCGGCTCATTCGCCGGATCCGGCACCGCGCCCGTCACGGGGACAACGTTTTCCGGGCTGGTGCCCCAGGTCACCATCGGCGCTATGGCGTTGCCGTCGACAACTGCCTCCGTGTCAAACCCGGCCTCGTCGTCGCTCGGCAGAGTCTTCCAATAGGCGAGCGCCTTATCCCACTTGTCTTCCTTCGGCGCGAACATGCGGCCCTCGCAATAGGCGAAAGTAGTCTCGTCCGGCGCGATCATGCCGGCGCGGCCACCCGCTTCGATCGTCATGTTGCAGACCGTCATGCGGCCTTCCATGTCAAGACCGCGGATCGCCGATCCGGCATATTCCACCGCGTGGCCCGTCGCGCCGGCGGCACTGATCTGACCAATGATGGCAAGAATGACGTCCTTGCCGGACACGCCGAAGCCAAGCTTGCCGTCGACCGTAATGCGCATCGCTTTCGGCTTTCTCTGCCACAGGGTCTGCGTGGCGAAGACATGGGCAACTTCCGATGCGCCAATCCCAAACGCGAAGGCGCCGAGCGCACCGTGCGTCGCGGTGTGGCTGTCGCCGCAAACCAACGAGATGCCTGGCAAGGTGACCCCCAGCTCCGGACCGACGACATGGGCGATGCCGTCCATGCCGCTGTCGAGACCGAAATGATGGATACCGAAACGATCCGCATTTGCTGCAAGCTCTTCCAGGATTTCCCGCATCTTCTGGTCCTGGATTTCGGAGACGGCTTTGATGTCCGTCGGGCGATAATGATCGGGAGACGCGAAGGTCAAATCGGGCCGCCGAACCTTCCGGTTCTCGTTCTTGAGCTTGGTAAAGCCCTGGCGCGAGCCGTCATGGCAGAGATGCCGGTCGATATAGAGCAGCGTCTGCCCATCGTCGCGCTGCAGCACCACATGGGCGTCCCAAAGTTTCTCGAACATCGTTCGCGGCGTCGCCATCCCTGTCTCCCTCGCTAGTCTTCGGTTTGCGCCAAGCATAAGCCCGGAGGGAGAACGCGCCAAATCGCAATCTGCGAGAAAGGGCTATCTGTCTTTCGGCACGCCGTAACAGTGCGCCAGTGACGGGAAATCGCGCATGCGGACGTCCTCCGCATAGGCGTCTGCAGCCGCCGCAATCGCATCGCCAATTTCGGCATAGCGTTTGACGAACTTCGGCGTGAAATCGCTGAACAGGCCGAGCAGATCATCGGTTACCAATATTTGTCCATCGCAGGCAGGCGATGCGCCAATGCCGATCGTCGGGATGGACAACCGTTCCGTCAGGCGGCGCGCCAATGGCTCCGACGTGCCTTCGATAACGACCGCAAACGCGCCCGCCTCGGCAACGGCATCGGCGTCCGCCGCAATGCGCTCGGCCTCATGCTGCGAAAGGCCCTGCGCCCGAAATCCGCCGGTCGCGTGGACCGATTGCGGCATCAATCCGATATGGCCCATCACCGGCACGCCGCGCGCCGTCAGGAACGCGATGGTTTCTGCCATCTCAACGCCGCCCTCGAGTTTCACGGCCTGGCAGCCGCTCTCCGCCATGAGCCGCGACGCGCTCCGAAACGCCTGTGCCGGACTCTCTTCGTAACTGCCAAACGGCAAGTCGACCAGGACGAACGACGCCTTCGTCGCCCGCACCACGGCGCGGCCATGGGCGATCATCATGTCGAGGCTGACGGCAAGCGTATCGTCCATGCCATATACGACCATGCCCAGCGAATCACCGACCAGCAGCACATCCATTCTCTCATCGAGGATCAACGCGACGGGCGCGGTATAAGCGGTCAGGCAAACCAAGGGATCGCCACCCTTACGCGCCCGAATATCCGTGACAGACAGGCGTTTCTTTCTCGAGACCGCACTCATGGATCTCACTCCTCGATTTCTTGATTGTGCTGTATTGGCTTTAACTTAGGTTCTAAGACAGATTCGCACAATTGCGCCGCCGCAACGATCATGACGTGTATCAATGCAGCGAATTGCATTAATCTTCGATATGACCTTATTGTTACCACTACACCGCGCGGGGGGAATCGTGTGGTGCCAAAAATCGTGATTGGAGAATGAGGATATGCCAATGTTTCCCTTGTCAAACATGATGAAGTCCTTTGTGCGCATCGGCGCTCTCAAGGTGATCGACGCAAAAGGCAAGGCGCACATGTTTTCGGGTCAACCTGGCCCAAGCGTAACGATGCGGATCAATGATCCAGCCCTGTACTACAAATTGTTTTTCAATCCGGAGTTGAACGCTGGCGAGGCCTATATGGACGGCCGGCTTTCCTTCGAAGATGGCGACTTGCGGACCTTTTTGGACTTGTTCAATCTAAATTCGAACGCGCTCGACAGCTATCCCTTGCAGCACGTCCTGCGAAAAATTTCGAAGGCATTCCGAAAATCCCAACAGAACAACGCAAAGGGTAAGGCACAAAAGAACGTCGCTCATCACTACGATTTGGGAAACGAGTTCTATAAACTCTTCCTTGATGAGGACATGCAGTATTCTTGTGCCTTCTTTGAGAACGAGAACGACACGCTGGAAGACGCACAGCGCAACAAATTGCGACTTATCGCGTCGAAACTGAATTTGCAGCCCGGCTTGAAAATACTCGATATCGGCAGCGGCTGGGGCGGCCTCGCTATCTACCTTGCTTCCCTTGAAGATATCGAAGTGCTGGGCGTGACCTTATCGACCGAGCAATGCGCGCTTGCAAACGAACGCGCGCGTGCCGCGGGTGTGGCGGATCGAGTCCGATTCGAGCTGCGCGACTACCGCGATCTTGACGACACCTTCGACCGCATCGTCTCAGTCGGTATGTTCGAGCATGTCGGCGTGCATAATTACGATGAGTTCTTCGGCAAGATAAACAGTCTCCTGCACGAAGACGGTGTCGCTTTGCTGCACTCCATCGGGCATATGAGCCCACCGAGCTTCGCAAGCCCTTGGATGCGAAAGTACATCTTCCCCGGCGCCTACTCGCCGGCCCTATCGGAAGTATTCGAGGCTGTCGAACCGAACCGGCTGTGGGTCACGGATGTCGAAGTTCTGCGGGTGCATTACGCCGACACCCTTCGCGAGTGGGAAAAGCGCTTCCAGGCGAACCGGGATAAAGTCGAAGCGATGTACGACGCGCGGTTCTGCCGGATGTGGGAATTCTATCTGGTCAGCGCTGAAATGATGTTCCGAACCGGCGCGCAAATGGTCTTCCATATGCAACTCGCCCATAAACGCGACGCTGTCCCCGTCACCCGAGACTACATGGCCGAACGGCGAAAAGAATTCAGGGCATGGGAAGCGGAACGTTCCGGATCGGTCAGTGATATTGCCGCTTCAGGAGACTAAAAAGCCGCGCTACCAGACGCCGATATAGTAGCCGCGCTTCTTGCCGGAACCCGTGCGGTTGGCAACTTCGCCGTCGGAAAGCGTCGTCCGTAATCGCCGCGCCCGCAACCAGGCGAACAACCGTTCGTGCATTTCCGTCCGGACGGCCTCATGCGCCGGGCTCTCACCGAGATCGGTCAACTCGTCCGGATCATCCACGAGATCGAACAGCTGTGGCCGGAAATTTTCGTAGTGGATATATTTCCATCGGTCATCCCTCACCATGAAAGACCGGCATTCATGCGGCGCGAGGTTTAGGTCGAAGCGGGCGTGACGCCATGCGTAATCCCCTTCGCTAAAAACCGCATCGCGCCATTCTCCAACCTCGCCGCCACGCAACAATGGCATTAGTGATCGTCCTTCCAGGCGATGCGGCTGCGCGTCGCCGCCCAGCGCATCGACGAAAGTCGGCACCATGTCGATGGCTTCGACGAACCGGTCGTCGGCGACGCCGCGCGTGTTGTCCGCTGCGGAATCCGGATCGTACACGATCATCGGTATGCGCGACGCCGGCTCGTGAAACAGCTCCTTTTCGCCGAGCCAATGGTCGCCGAGATAATCGCCGTGATCGCTGGTGAAAACGATCATCGTATCGTCCATGCGGCCCTCCGCTTCCATGGCCGCGAACAACTGGCCGAGATGATCGTCGATCTGCTTTACCAGTCCCATATAGGCGGGGATCACGTTCTGCCGGACTTCCTCGCGCTGAAAATTCTCGCTCTCCTCATGCCGCATAAAAGCGGCCACAACCGGATGCGGCGACTCGCGCTCCGCCTCGGAACGGACCGCCGGCAGAACATGGTTTTGGCCATACATCGCGTGATAGGGATCAGGCGCCATATAAGGCCAATGTGGCTTGATATAGCTGAGATGCGCGCACCAGGGAGAGTCGCCGGCCTCCTCGATGAAAGCCATTGCCCTGTCCGTCATATAGGCGGTTTCCGAATGTTCCTCGCGCACGCGGGTCGGCAGATGACAATTTCGCATATGCCAGCCGGACAAGATTTCGCCATCCGGCCCTTCGGCCGAGTTCGCGAAGTCGTGCCAGGGATTTTCGCTCTCGTAGCCCCTCTCCCGCAGCCAGACATTATAGGCGAGGTTCGGGTCGTAATCGACTTGCGTGTGGAGTCCATCGTCCCGCTCGAACGGTTCGAACCCGCACTCACTCATCAGCACGACATCGGGCGACGCCGGATCGAGCCCGAGCCGCTTCATTTCCTCGACATCGCCCTTGAAGTGGGTTTTGCCGATCAAGACGGTCCGCAAGCCCAGAGGGCGCATGTAGTCTCCCAAAGTCAGTTCCCCGAGTTTCAAGGGAACGTTATTCCAGTTCGAACCATGGCTGAACATGTAACGGCCGGTATAGAACGACATCCGCGACGGCCCGCAAATCGGTGACTGCGTATAGGCGCGGGTAAACCGGACCCCGCGCGCCGCCAGCCCGTCGATATGCGGCGTCTCCAGGCTAGGATGGCCGGCGCAGGACAAATAATCCGCGCGCAGTTGGTCCGTCATGATGAATAGAATGTTTCGTACTTTACCCATGCTTCTGCTATCCGTCGCGGTCTGATCCAGTTCACCTATGGCGCCTGATTATGATGGTCGTGCCACAAGAGTCGAGTATTTGCCGCGTTTGATTCAGATCAATGCGCTAGGCGGAAGCCGCTTTATCGTTGGAAATGCGAACGTCTGTCTTGGGACTGGAGTTAAATGAATGCCGAGTGATAACCCGCAAGCCGAATCTCGCTATCAAGACCCTGGCTGCGCGTACTGTCCGCCAAGCGTCCGCGCATGCCGGCAAGGTGAATCGGAGACGCGCGGTCCGGGCTTTTGTCCCTCGAAGGTCGATCAAAACGGTATTGATTCTGCCTATTCTCTGTACGACGACCCTTTCACCAGACGAGTCGCTCAGGAGTCCGCTCGCGTCGAAAGCGAGGGCTATTGCCGCTGGACCAGAGTAGAAGAAATCTGTCAGTTCGCGAAGAAGATGGGGTTTCGCAAAATTGGCATCGCCACCTGTATTAGCTTCGTTGATTTGGCCAACACATTAAGCGGTATCCTGGAAAGTCACGGTTTCGAAGTCGCCTCGGTCGCCTGCAAACATGGCGGTGTGGCGAAGGAAAATATCGACCTCGACGATATCGAGAAAATCCGCCCCGGCGGCCATGAGTCTATGTGCAATCCCGTTTCGCAGGCAAATCTGCTCAACCGAGCGGGCTGCGAATTCAACGTCGTGCTGGGGCTTTGCGTCGGCCATGACAGCCTGTTCTTCAAATACTCGGAAGGTTTGGTGACGACGCTGGTCGCCAAAGATCGCGTGCTCGCGCACAATCCGGTTGGCGCACTGCAACTCGCGGATTCGTATTACAGCAAGGTTTGGGGTCCGGAGAAACCGGAGAAGCCGGCCAAGCTTCCCGCGGACGGGCGGCACAAGTAGGCCGGACACAAACGATCTCGGGCTGTCATTTCAGCCGCCGCGTCGTATAAATAGGCCATGGAATCCTATGTTGTCATCGGCGCGGGGCAGGCTGGCGGTCGTGCGGTCGAAGCTTTGCGCGCCAACGGTTTCGAAGGCCGCATCGATCTGGTCGGAGCGGAAACGCATCTCCCTTACGAACGGCCACCGCTGTCCAAGGAACTGCTCGCCGGCGATGACGCCCCGTTCGAACTCATGCACGACGCTGCGTGGTTCGAAGAGCGCAACATCACCCTTCATCTGGGAACGCCCGTCACCGCGATCGACCGTGCAGCAAAGCGGATCGTCGTTGGCGAAAGCCGCAGCCTCGCCTACGGCAAGCTGCTTCTGACGACCGGCGGCGTGGTTCGCCAGTTGGATATAGCCGGTATCAACCTCGACAATGTCCACTACTTACGAACCATCGAAGAAAGCCGCGCCATTGGCGACATGCTGAAAAGCGACGCCCGCATCGTCGTGGTCGGCGGCGGCTTTATCGGCCTGGAAATCGCGGCAAGCGCGCGAAAGCGCGGCTGTAGCGTCACCGTTCTTGAAGCAGCCGACCGGCTGATGGGGCGCGCCTTGCCGTCGGAGATCGGTTCGGTCTTCGCAGCACTGCACGGCGCAAGCGGCGTCGATGTGCGCCTGAATACTGGAATTGAGCGTATTGAGGGGAGAGACCGTGTCGAGCGCGTCGTTACATCGTCGGGTGAAGCGATCGAGGCCGATGGCGTTGTCGTCGGTGTCGGAATCGTCCCGGACACAACCCTCGCCGCGGAGGCGGGACTGAGAGTGGAAGACGGAATCGTCGTCGACGAATTCTGCCGCACGTCCGACTCGTCGATCTATGCGGCCGGCGACGTTACACACCATCCCAATCCGCTGGTGGGGCGTCGTATCCGGCTCGAATCCTGGCAAAACGCGCAGAATCAGGCAATCGCCGCGGCGCAGAACATGCATGGTGCGGATACGCCGTTCGAGGAAATCCCGTGGTTCTGGTCGGACCAATTCGACGTCAATCTTCAGATGTGCGGCGCGCCCGACGGCTGGGACAATCTCGTGACACGCGGCGATCTGACAGCCCGTGACGGCTTGCTGTTTCAGCGCCAGGGCGAGAAAATCGTCGGTGCGATCGGCCTTAACCGGCCACGCGACATGCGCTTCATCAAGCGAATGATGACGGCGGGCAAGACGCCCACGGCGGCGGAACTCGCCGATGAAGCGGTCGGATTCCGCGATCTGATGAAGTAATCTGGAGGAATGACGATGGCGGCATTCGAAGATTTCAACGGCGTTGGACTGCCGACAGACAGTACGCTGGATACCGTGCTCACCGGCCTGCGGTTTGAAGCGCTGGATAATTTCACGCGGACTTTTGCTTTTAATCCGGAAGACAAGCTTGTCATCCTCGCCGACCGTAAGCTGGATCCGCGCGTCATTCATGCCATCTGCGGTCTGGCCCGCTCCCGTGGCATCAAGCCTTGGGTCATTATGAGCGACACGACCCAGCACACCGAAGTCCCGGTCGAAATCCGCCCGATCGTCGAACAGGCGACGTTTGTCGTGTCGTCCTGGTTCTGCTCCATCATCGATCCCTTCTGCATTGCGCAGCGTGCCAAGGGACAACGTTGGGTGAAGATCACCTACTTCCGCAATCTCGACTTACTCGATACGGATCAGGCCCGTTTCCCAATCGATATCGTCGGCGAAATCATCCGGCAGACAGCCGCTCAGTATCCGGAGTCAGGCGATTTCGATTTGCACTTCTCAAACGCCGGCGGCACCGACCTGACCATCGAGTTCACGGCCGAAATGCGACGGAACCTGCTGTCGTCAAACCGCTGGCGCGGCAATATGGCGGCCGACGAACCGGGCTGTTACGTGCATTACCTGCCGACGCACGGTCCGAACCTGTACGACCGCACATCAGTCGACAATGACAACAGCGCCCCCGTTGCGTTGAACGGGACCGTTGTGCCCTTCTGGGCCGTCGGGTTCGCGAAGCCTTTCGAGGAAAACATCAAGGTACAGTTCACGGATGACTGCGTTACCGGCGTCGACGGCGATAGCGAAGACGCAGCCATTCTGCGCGACATGCTGATCGGCGGGCAGATCATCGAACTCGGCTGCGGCTTCAATCCGAAAGCGCCGCGCCACACCGTCTACCCCGCAGGGTCGAATTCGCCCGGCGCGTTACATTACGGGATCGATCTGGCGAAGCCGTCCGACTACATCCGCCGCATGATGCCGGAATGGGAAGAGCCGCCGGTCCACATGGACTTGATTAGTTACGACACGACGGTCACCGCAGGCAATGCGACCCTGATCGACCAGGGGTTCCTGACAGCGCTACGTGCACCGTCGGTCGTTGCCATGGCCGAGCGCTACGGCGACCCTATAGATTTGCTGGAAAACTGGCCTGAATAGAATCGGCCTACGCGCCCTTCCGCGTATCGCAGATCAGCTTTTTCTCTTCAGCGTTCCTGACCATGGCTTGGCCATCGACGCATTGGATTAAAACAAAAGGATCGACCTCAGCGTAGATATCGCCGTTGGGGAAGCTTTGGACAAAGCCAAGGCCCGGCTTAAAATCAATCGACGCAATTTCCATCGATCCCGTGCAGGGATTCCGCAAATTTTCGTTCGCGTCCTCGATTTCCATCGGATCGCTGTCGAAAACTTTGAGATGATAGTCGGCGACTGCCGGGCACGGCGTCTGCGCCACAGCAAGGTTCCAACCAAGCGCAAAGACCGAACAAAAGCCCCCGAAAACAGCCATTTTTCGGCCCAACTTAGACATTCCTGTTTTTCTCCTTATTGTTGAACGTATTGACCGGGCAACAATATCGCATTCAATCTGGTTACTGAACCACTCTATTGCATCTGTCGGAGACATCATGAGCGCACTTGCGGGCAACAGACTGTCCCCCAATCATCCGCCACCGCGGCACGGACCGATTGGCGGTCCTGGTGCTTGGTATGGGTCCAAATTGAAGCACTCGACCGAATGGATGTACCCGCTTTCCGAAAGCGAGCGCAGCGAAATGATTGACGCCATGCGCCGCGCGCGAAAGGCGCATGACGATATCGCGGACATGACGAAGAGCGACTTCGCGATACCGACCTTCGGCAAACGGCTGGATGAGCTACGCCGCGAAGCCCTGCATGGCCGCGGTTTCGTGCTGCTGCGGAACTTCCCGGTCGAGAATTTCACCTTCGAAGAAATCGCGACAATGTATTGGGGATTCGGCACCTATATGGGCACCGCCCGGTCGCAGAATGCGCGCGGGCATCTGCTGGGTCATGTCACCGATATTACCGACAGATACGACGATCCGAGCAAACGCGGCTACCTTAGCAACCGGCACCTCCTGTACCACAGCGACTCGGTGGATATGGTTTCCCTGCTTTGCCTGCAGAAAGCCAAAAGCGGCGGGCTCAGCACCATCGTCAGTTCGTACACCATCCATGACGAAATGTGGAAGCGGCGGCCGGACCTCGCCGAGATTCTGTACGGGCCAGTACCCCGGAACCGCCGCAAGGAGATCCCCGAAGGCAAGGGGCCGTGGTATGACCTGCCGGTCTTCAACCACTGTAACGGACGATTGGCGATCAGTTTCCTGCGTCAATTCATCGACGAAGCGCAGGATCATCCGGACGTCGGTCAGTTCGACCCGCTGTTGGTCGAAGCGTTGGATGTGCTAACGACACTAGCCGAAGATCCGGACCTGTTCCTGTCGATGGACTTCGAACCCGGCGATATCCAGCTGATTCACAATCACCAGATCCTGCACAACCGGACCGGCTACGAAGATTGGCCCGAACCGGAGCGCAAGCGCTACCTACTCCGGCTCTGGCTATCGCCGCCCGACGGGCTGAAGCTGCCTGAGGCGTTTGCAGAACGGTATGGCAGCATCGCCGTTGGCGACCGTGGCGGTGTTGTGGTTCCGGGCACAAAACTGAATGTTCCACTGACGGCACTATAAACCTTTTTAGGACCTCTAAATGGTGCGCGACCTAACCCAAGCCGAACGGCAGACATTCGCATCCGATGGCGTTGCGCTCGTGCGCGACGCCGTGGACTGTGAATGGGTGACGCGCATGATGGCCGTTGTCGACCGGCAGCTAGCGGCACCCAGCAAATGGTCGAACGACGCCAATCCGGACGGCGCGGAAAACCGGAATTTTACCGATCGGTATCTGTGGCAGGAGAACGCGGAGATCAATGCCTTCATCCGGGAATCTGGATGTGCCAAATTGGCGGCCCAGGCGATGGACAGCCAAAGCGCGCGGTTCTATTTCGATCACTTGCTTGTCAAGGAACCGGGAACCGCCAGCCCGACACCGTGGCATCAGGACATTCCCTACTGGCCGTTCATGGGGAAACAGATCTGCTCCCTTTGGCTCGCTCTGACACCGTGTTCGGTGGAGAACAGTTCGCTGGAGTTTGTGCGTGGCTCGCATGGCGACGGCAAGTATTACGCACCGGAGGCGTTCAATGGCCCGCAGGACGATAATGCCTCATGGATGGCGAAGGCGACCGGCGAAAAGTGTCCGGACATCGAAGCGGACCGGCAAAGCTTCGATATCGTGGGCTACGATGTCGAGGCGGGTGACGCATTGATCTTCTCCGCCTGGACCATTCACGGCGCGCGCGGCAACCACTCTCTTAAGACACGCCGGGCCGCGATATCGACCCGCTGGCTAGGCGATGACGCAGTGTGGTATCCGCATGCCGGCACCGATCCGACTGTCCAGCAGGAAGACGTTTCGGTCGCGCCTGGGGAGCCGCCAGTGGACGAGGCCGTATTTCCGGAATTATGGCGAGCGTAATCCGTCGCGTACACTAAGCCAAACCGTGCAATGCTCACATTTCGAAAAATTGGCTAGACTGTCTTCAGGCTTCCTCTTACCTGGCCTGATATCGACAACGCCGTGATTACCTCTCGCAGGACAGATTTGACCTCGACCGTCAATCGGTCCTGTGACGCCGCTTTTGGCCAAAGGATGTGGAGGGAGCGCGAGATGTCCGGTTTGACGATCTTGCGTGTAAAAATACCGTCCAGGCTCTGGTCTTCGAAAAATCCGTTTTGCGGCAATATGGAATAGGCGTAACCGGATGCAACGAGCCGCGGCAATAGTCTCGGCGAATCCTGTTCCGCTTTGATATTCAAACGAAGTCCCTGATCGAACGCGGCCTGTTCGAGCGTGTTGCGGACGTAGTGCGGTCGCGACGGCAACACAAGTGGAAATTGGCACGCCGCCTCAAAATCGATCGCACCCTCGGCGTCCCCCTCGCTGCCTTTCGCGCCGCCCAGCACCAAATCCTCAACGAGAATCTGTTCCGACTCGACGCCAGACGGCAATATGCCGCTGGGGACAAAGGCGAGGTCGGCACGGCCGCTCTCAACCAATCTTGCAAGGTTGATGCTCATACCTTCCTGAATCAGGAGGTTAACCTCGGGAAGCCGCTCGGCAACTCGTTTCGCAAGCGGCGGCGAAACGATCTGCGACACCGAAGCGGCAAGGACGACGACAATTTCGCCGCTTGGCGACTGGCCGAGGTGACGCACATCGGTTTCCGCGCGTTCGATTTGGCGGACAATCGTGCGCGCATGCTCGTACAGCAAATCGCCCGCCGAAGTGCTGGAGACTCCACGCGAGGATCGTTCGAGCAAGGCCACATCCAATTCCTGCTCCAAATTGGCAATATGCTGGCTCAGTGCCGGCTGCGCGACGCCTAAATTCTGTGCCGCACCAGAGAGACTGCCTGCCTCGACAATCGCTAAAAAATATTTCAGCTGATTGACTTTCATGACTACTCCAACCGCTCGCCAAAAAAAATCAGAATATAATTTTTTCTTATACAGGCTATATCAATATAGTATTTCCGGAGCGAGAACAGAGAAGCCTACTATTTTCGCCGAAATACAAAAAATTCAGTTGCACGCTAATTTGCACGACAAACGACTAGGGAGGGAATGTTATGCGGACACATCGATTACTAGCAGCAGCGGGTGCAATCGCGCTCGTTGGCAGCGTCGTTTCGGGCGCTATAGCAGCGGATTACCCGTCCAAGCCGATCACCATGATCGTCCCCTGGAAACCGGGTGGCACCACAGAGACCATGGGTCAGGTGCTGTCGAAGGCACTGACCAAAAACCTTGGCGTAAAGGTTCTTGTTAAAACCCGGCCGGGCGGCGGCGGTGCCGTTGGCTCAACCGTCTTGGCAAATTCCAAGCCCGATGGGTACACGATTGAATTCGTTGGGATCTCGACATTGACGTGGATTCCGATGACGCAAAAAGCCGTCAAATACAAGACATCGGACTTTACCTTTGTGGCGGGTGTCAGTCAGTATCAAATGTCTCTCGTCGGCACTCCCGGCAAGCCGTACTCAACCTTCAAGGAACTGATCGCACATTCGAAGGCAAACCCGGGCATCAATGTTGCCGACATGGGCGGCATGTCGAAAGCGTTCGTGAATTTCATCGCGAAGCAGGAAAAAGTCGATTGGACAGCCATCCCGACCCGCGGCGGCGGCGAGATGGTACCCTTCCTGCTTGGTGGCAAAGTCGATTTCGCCTTTAGCGGCGGCGTGCATCAAAAGTACGGCGAAAAAATGATCGTACTGGCGTCGTTCCTGTCGAACCGTTTGCCTCTCGCACCGAATGCGCCATCCACGCAGGAAATGTATGGTGTTGCGATGCCGGGCGATAACGGTATCGTCGCGCCAAAGGGTCTTCCGGCCGACATTCGTGCAAAGTTGGAAGCGGCCGTTAAGGTTTCGATTGACGATCCCGACTTCACGAAAATCCTGGAGCGCATCAAATTTCCGAAGCGTTTTCTCAGCTCCAAGGAATTCGACCAAGTTGTCGCGGATACCCTGGTCAGCCTCAATAAGGTTGCGAAAGCGACCGGCTACATTAAGTAGCCCGGACGGCAAACAGGTGCCCGGCTACGGCGCCGCACCTGCAAACGGATTAGCGTCGTTTCATCGCTCCGAAGAAGAGTTGAGAAGCGGCGCTGACACCGTATTACCAGGGGATCCAACCGTTGCGAAAAACGCATATTTGCTCAGGTATTTTTTTAGCAGCGATTTCACTGCTCTTTCTTGTCTGGATTATCCCTGCGCAAACATCGCCACCCGATAGCGCGCTCGATTTGGCACCTAAATTCATTCCCTCCTTGGCAGTTACCGCGTGCTTGGTATTGTCCCTCCTGCTTGCGGTAACGGCGTATTTCAAACGCGAGGGCAATGACGATTTGCACGAGGAATTCGGTGTCGAAGCGACCGGCATGGGACTGACCGAATTCATGAATCTCGGTATCTGGATCGGTGCATCCGGATTGGCTTGGTTGGGGACGGTCTATGTTGGCTTCGAACCGGCGATGATCGTGTTTCTTGCCGCAGCATTGATATTTTCCGGAATGCGCAACTACTGGCTCACTGCGGTAATCGCCATCACCACACCGATCATTCTGTCCCAATTCGCCTGGTATGCCTTTACCACCGAGATGCCAGGATTCTGGCGAACATAGAACGGCAATAGCCCAAGGCCGCGGTTTAGCCGCGCAGACCTCTTACCCTCTTCACCGAAGGATGCCCTCGGATGGAACTGGAAATGCTCCAACATTTAGGCGCCGGATTCGAGGCCGCCTTCACCCTAACGAACATGCTGTTCATCTGCGGTGGCGTGACCTTGGGCATCATATTTGGCGTGACACCCGGCATGGGCTCGGTCACCGCGCTCGCCATCCTCGTGCCCATTACCTTCTATATGTCGCCCTTGGCCGCCATCGCGTTTCTGGTGGGGATCAATAAGGGCGGCACCTCTGGTGGCGCCATCCCCGCCATTCTGATCAACACACCGGGCACACCGGAGGCGGCGGCGACCGCGCTCGACGGGTATCCTCTGACGCAGCAGGGCAAGCCGCTAAAAGCTATGAAGACCGCCCTTTATTCCTCTGTCTGCGGCGACACCTTTTCGGACTGCATGCTCATCCTGCTGGCCGCTCCTTTCGCCGCGGTTGCACTCACCTTCGGTCCGCCGGAATTCACTTCGATCATCATATTCTCATTTACGTTAATCGCGGCGCTTGCCGGCAAATCCCTCATCAAGGGCATCATGGCCGCAGTGGTCGGTGTTTTCCTGAGTTCCTGGGGGCTCGATCCCGTCGACGGATCGGCGCGGCTGACATTCGATATGGTGGAGCTGTTTGACGGCGTACCGCTTACGCCTATGGCCATTGGCACATTGGCCTTGAGCTCGGTCATCGCCCAAATTTTCGCGCTTAAGAAATCCGGCGAAGGCGCAAAGGTCGACACGTCACTCGATAAGTCGGACAGTTTCCGGGAAGACAACAAGCTCCCGCCGCGCGAGTTCTGGGGAAACTGGAAAACGCTTTTACGGTCTGCCTGTATTGGAACCGGCGTTGGCATGCTACCGGGCCTGGGCGTTTCTCTCGCTGCCTTCCTGGGATATGGCGCGGCGAAGCGTGGCTCCAAAACGCCTGAACTGTTCGGCACGGGGACGATCGAAGGAATTCAGGCAACCGAAGCGTCCAATAGCGCGGTCGTCGGCTCGAACCTTATTCCCACGATCGCGTTGGGCATCCCTGGAAATGTCGCGGCGGCGCTTTTGATCGGCGCCTTCATGATCCATGGCGTCGTTCCTGGCCCCCTGATGATGATCGAGCACGGTGCGCTGGTCTACTCGATCTTCGCCTCGATGCTGATGGCGAACCTGGTACACCTGGTTATTGGGCGGATCGGGATCACGATCTGGGTCAAGTTCGTTCAAATCCCCAAGAAAATCATCCTCCCAGTCGTCACCGTTTTCTGCTTCCTCGGCGTCTACATCCCCTCGAACTCGATGTTCGATGTGGCCTTGCTGCTGATTTTCGGCGCCATCGGCTACGTCATGCGGAAATCGGGTTTCTCCATTGTCTGCCTGGTGATCGGCTTCCTACTGGGCCCGATGCTGGAAATGGCCCTGCGCCAGACCATGCTGATGCACAAGACGGATCTGACGATCTTGGTAACGCGGCCGATCTCGCTCGTCTTCCTACTGTTGACGGCCTTCTTCATCTGGCACTTCGGATTCCGGGGTCGTATCGGCAAGAAAGAACCCGCCAAGGAAGCCGAACAAGCCGGCGACTAAATCACTCCCGCTTCTGTCAGGTAGGTCAGCGCCGCCGCGTCGAGTCCCAGCTCATCGCCGAAGATTTCCCGATTATGCTCTCCGATCAGCGGCGCCCGGCGGGAAATGCGCCAGGGCGATCCGTTGTGAATGGCGGCGCTGCCGGGATATTTGAACGTTCGCCCTAATTCGGGATGCACCACATCAGTCCAGAAGCCGCGGTCGTTTATGTGGTCATCTTCAACCAGATCCTCCGGCGCACGGACGGCCCCCCAGTTGAACTGCCGCGTCTGGCCGCCATGGGCGACCTCGTCGTGCGGCAAGTGGGTGGCAAAGCGGGCAATCACGCCATCGATATGTTCCGCATTCTCGGCAAAACCCTTCGGCGTGGCATACTTCTCGTCTTCAAGATCTTCTTCCAGCCCATGTTCCTTCATCCAGGCGATCAAATCGGGGAAGCGCCGGAACGGAACCCGGTTCGCCTGCGCATTCACGTAGCCACCATCCGCACAGCGGAATTGTGCCGGCGCGTTGGGCGCCATCTGCGCATGCCGGCCGGTCTGCCGGATCACCACCTTGTTGTGGTAGATGTATGTCGGGATATGCATTTCGGTCGTCACGGCAACGCAATCATGCACCGCCACGTCGATATGCTGCCCTCGGCCGGAATTGCCGCGATACAAAAGCGCCGCCAGGATGGCCATA
This sequence comes from Alphaproteobacteria bacterium, assembly GCA_012103325.1. Classification (GTDB taxonomy): domain Bacteria; phylum Pseudomonadota; class Alphaproteobacteria; order UBA8366. Next base: position 48,081 of record WLWY01000003.1, on the reverse strand, counting down.
TAGGCAAAGTTGCCCGCCGTGTGCCACGCCTGCCCGCCGCCCGGCGCGATGGGAATCTGTTCCGGATCGTCGGCCTCATCGTATCCGCAGCAGCCCATGAAGCCGCCTGCCGCCAGGTGGGTTAGATCGCTGCCGACGTAATCCTTCCACGGGCCGGTCTGGCCGAACGGCGTCAGCGAACACATGATGAGTTTCGGGTTCGCCGCCTTGAGCGTCTCGTGATCCAGCCCCAACCCAGCCATATAGCCCGGCGCAAAGGTCTCCAGGATAATATCCGCGTTTGTTGCCAGGCGGCGGAACAAATCCCGGCCCTCGGCCGTTTCCAGATTGAGTGTGATCCCGCGCTTTGAGGTGTTGTAGTGCCAGAAGGCGAGGCTGCATTCATGGTGCGGCCGATCGTCCAGGAACGGACCGACGGCGCGCGTGTCTTCGCCTTTCGGCGGCTCGATCTTGATCACGTCCACGCCGAGGTCGCCCATCAGCTTGCCGCAGAACTGCCCCTTCTCATCCGACAGTTCCAAGACCCGCAGGCCATCCAACGGCCCTGCCCCCTCGGTCTTTGGCTGGGCGGGCACCTTGCTCGCTTTCGGCACCGCAACATCAATATCCTTCCAGGAGCCGGCTGTTGCCACCGCATCGATATAGTCGAACCGATCAACCGATTTGGGCCAGAAGATATTGTTCTCGATGCCCTGCACGACTTCGTCATGGGAGAGGCCGAGCAATCCTTCGAGGATCTCCTGCGTGTGTTCGCCGACCAAGGGCGCGGCGCTTTGATGCACGGCCGGTGTCTCGGAGAGCTTGAAGGGCGCGTTCTGAAACTTGCGCCGCCCCAACACGGGATGATCCATCTCCGTGAAGAGCGCCCGATGCTGGAGCTGCGGGTCGTTCTCGACCCGGTCTTCGCTGCTCTGCACCGGCATCGCCCGAACGCCAGTAGCCTGGCAAGCCGCCATGACCTCGTACTTGTCGAGGGTCCGGGTCCACGCTTCGATGTGCTGGTCCAGTTCCGTCTGATGCTCAAGACGGCCCGACAACAGCGCAAACTTTCCGCCCACGGCCCAATCCGGAGATCCCATGGCCGAGACCAGACTCTGCCACTCCGCATCGCCGTGACAGACGATTGCACACCAGTCGTTATAGCCGTTGCCCTTGGTGCGGTAGGCGTTGTGCGGCGCCGTGGTTGGGCCGCGATAATTGTTGAGGATCGGTGTGCCCGGCCAATGCGCACGGTTGCCGGCGGGAAAGCCGTCGCGCCGTGAACCCCGCCCGTTGATCGTCGCATCCAGGACACCGGGACCGTTCAGCGTGACGCCGATCAGCATCTGCGACAGGTCGATATGCTGGCCCAGGCCCGTCCGGTCGCGGCGGTAAAGTCCCCCTAACACGCCGTTGACGATATTCGTGCCGCCGAGATCGTCCAGGATCGACCAGCCCCAGCCTGCCGGCGGCTTGTCCGGCAAGCCCGACAAATGTGTCATACCGGAGAAGGCCTGCGCCGTCGGCCCCATCATCGTGTATTCGCTCTGCGGCCCCGTGTGGCCCATACCCGAATGCGAGATATAGACGATGTCCGGCTTGATCTCACGCAACACATCATAGCCGAGGCCCCAGCTGCGCAACGCTTTGGGACTGAAATTCTCCGTTACCACATCGGAGATCGCGACGAGCTTTTTGATGACCGCGAGGCCTTCCTCGCTGCGCATATTGACGGTGACACTTTTCTTATTCGGGTTTGTGTCGTTGAAGGTCGGCGACGAATTGAGGCTGTGCTCGATCCGTTCTGGCGTCACCGCCGTCATTCGCCCGCGTTCGTTGGCGGGCCATTCGACCTTGATGATCTCCGCTCCCAGCGCACCGAGCCATCGCGTCGACCAGGGGCCCGCCCGGACCCAGGTGAAATCCAGTACGCGAATGCCTTCCAACGCCTTGGGAGATGCCCCCTCGTCTTGCAGTGCTGACATTGTGCATCCCCCTATTCGATACGTTTCCAATAGCTGTCTTTGGTCGCGAACAACCCGTCACGCATCGTGTAGATATCGACCGCGCGCACATCCAGCGGCGCCCCGCCCGTGTAGGAACCGGTTACGCGAAACGTACAAAGCACCCGGTCACCGGCCATTGCGACGTTGGTATCGGAGAAATGAATCTTGGCTATCGACGCGTCCCGATCCGCAAGCGCTTGCCGAACCGCCTCGCGCCCTTTGACAATCTTACCGTCGGGCGCGTCCGGCCCGACCGCCAGGCGCCATTCGAAATCGTCGGTTACGCACTCCAGGATCTCTTCGACATCTGCCTTATTGAAGGCCCTGCCGAACCGTTTCATCAGATCCATGACATCGGCTGGAACTGCGCTCATTTTCGTGTTCCCCAAAAATGCGATACGTCCGCCGATTATACGCGCCGCCGCCGTTCATGCTATGCAAGGGCCAATCCGAAACCAAATTTCTGGAAAATTCGAATGCCCGACAGCGTCACCGAACCCTATACGAGCGAAACGATCGAACTGCTGCAGAACCGCGTCAGTACCCGAAAATACAGCGACGAGCCGGTTCCGGACGAAATGGTCGAGACCATCCTGCGCGCCGCGTACCGGTCGCCGACGTCATCCAACATTCAGTCCTATACCACCATCGTTGTGCGCAACCCGGAGACGAAGCAGAAGCTATCGGTTTCCACGGGCAATCAGAAACATGTCGCGGACACGCCGGTCTTCCTCGCCTTCTGCGCCGATATGACGCGGATCGACTATGCGCTGATGAAGCACCAGCACAATCTCAACAACAACAATATGGAAACCGGACTGGTGACGAGCATCGACGCGACACTAGTCGGCATGTCCGCTTATCTCGTTGCCGAGTCTCTGGGCCTGCGTGGCCTGATGATCGGCGGTGTGCGCAACAACGCTGTCGAGATCGCGGAAATCCTCGGTTTGCCCAATCGAGTGTATTGCGTCTTCGGCATGTGCCTCGGCTGGCCGGCGGAGCAGCCGTCGCAGAAACCCCGTATGGATATCGGTGCCACGATTCACTACGAAAGATACGACGCGGACGCGACACTCGCCTCACTCGACACATACGACAGTGCGCTTGCCGAGCATTATGAAGCGATCGGCAAGGCGACGACGCCAGATTCCTGGACGCACGACATGGACAAGAAGTTCCACCCGCCGCTGCGCGACAGTCTGCGCGAGCAGTTGAAGAAGCAGGGTTTCGACTTTCGATGATCAAGCGCATCTCGATCCTGACCCGGAAACCGGAATTCACGCCGGAGGCGTTCCGCAAGCATTGGCTCGAAATCCACGGGCCGCTGGCGCGAAAGGTCCCCGGCATCCGCCGCTACGTGCAAAACCACATCACCGAAGCCGTCCGCCACCCCGACCTGCCGCCAAGCACGCAGCAGGTCGACGGCATCGTCGAGATGCTGTTCGACGACCGTGAGGCGATGGAAACCGCGCTTACCAGCCCCGAGGCAAAGGCGATGTTCGACGACGGCACGCTGTTCATTGAAACCGTGACAAGCTTCGTCGTCGATCCGAAGGTCGTTATCGCCGATTGAGGCAAGGAATCAGGTGCATGCGCCGAGCGCTGCGTCAAAAAACACACCTTAGTCGCTAAAAACTCTCAATCGCTCCGCCAATGCAGACTAATTCGATGTAGCGGATCATCGCATAATTGCCAGAAGGCAGACTTACTGTGGCAAATATCAGAATATTTGCGTTACGTTACCTGCGCCTGTCTCATACCTGCTTAGGCACTTAATCAATGGTCTTCATCGGACAAATGACATGTCATACGATTTGGAATCGTTGGTGAAATTTTGATTTCCGGCTGGCGCAATCTCCGACGGATGTTGAAAGAGTTTGGTGTTCTGTATAGCTGCTCTTTGATGCTGCATAATTTGATTCCAGCGCAGTTATTCTATTTGAGAGCATTTTATTTGATGCAGACCGATCTCTATGCGTGCGATGGAAAAGAAGCAAATGATCCGCATATGCGTTGGGCCACACAAGATGATACGCAGCGTATCGCAAACATGCTTTGGGATGAGGCCACCATTCGGCAACACTTTCGTGAAGGGGCCCGGGCGGTCATCATAGAGGGTGACGATATTGTAAAGGGGTGCAGTTGGTTCAAACCTAGCGCCGTAAGTCACGATCATTGGCTGAAACTATCAATCCCCGCAGACACAATTTTCTCGATGCAAACATTCATCCGCAAAGAGGAACGAGGTAAGCAGAATTTTTCCCGAATGATCGGGTTCGGTAATCAATGGGCGATACGTCAAGGATTCAAACGAGCAGTCAACATTGTCGACAGATTGAATCGCAACAGCTGGACGGCAAGGCAAAGGATCGGTGGGCATCGAGTCGGACAGATATTCGTCATAGGTGTTGCTGGTCACTTGATAATAAGAATCGGCAAAACGTGGCGTTGCGGTAGATGGAACCCCTCTAATCGGCTGCTATTGCCGTTCGATTCCGCTGTTGATTGAAAGAGACAAAAAGCGGCTTAGGAAGTTTGCCGCACTGTTTAGGAGGACCGTTCATTAACTTGATCGAGGATATCACGGTTGCGGGCAATCGCGTTGGGGTCAAGGCAAACGCAGCGTTCAGCCGCGATCACCTAAGGGACGATTTCTACGTCGAGTACATGGACGATATTGGCCTAGACCGAATGAACGAAACGGTTGCCCTAGCACCTTTCATACTAAACGTGGCGCAACTCGTCTGGATTGGCGACCGCGATTATGAGATCGATGCGCTTGACAAGGATCTCGCGCAATCCCTCGAAAAGATAAGACCCGTGTTCAAGACACTTTACCCACGCCATGGTTGGGAAGGGCGTCTGCAACCGCGGCAATTAGTCGACAATGTTACAAAGGAGACAACAATTGACCTTGGCGAGGAGACCAATCTGCTGTTTACCGGCGGTGTCGACTCGGTTCTTACTAGCCTGCAGAACTACCCTCGCCGCCAGAACCTAATTACCGTGTGGGGAGCTGACGTCGCACTGGACTTCGAACCGAAATGGCTGGCGCTGCGTCGTTCGGCAGAGAGCTTCGCCGCCACCTACGGGCACCGCAACACCTTCATCAAGACAAACGGCAAGGAAATCATCAGGCGCAAGAGCATTCGCCCGGACATACCGGTTTGGTGGGCCTACGTTCAGCATGGCATGGGCCTGACCGGCCTCTGTATTCCCGTCCTATATCGAGGTGGAGCTATTAATCTCATGATCTCGTCGTCCCAATGGTCTGGATACGACTATCCGTGGGGGTCGCTGCCGGACATCGACGATCGGATCCGCTCTGCTGGAATCACCGCGTCGCACCAGGGTTACGATCTGACGCGACAGGACAAGGTGAACAGTATCGTCGCGATATGCGACGTCAAGAAATTGGCGCCCCCCAAACTCAACGTCTGCGCTCGGCCCTACGCCAGCGAACTTAATTGCGAACACTGCGAAAAATGCCTGCGTACGATGACCGGCATCGTAGTTGCCGGCGGCGACCCCCGCGCATTCGGATTTTCGTGCACCACGAGGGACGTATGGGACCGGGTGCGAGGCTCCCGCGAGAGTCAAGCGCTTACCATGCTGAGGAGCGAGCTATACCTGTGGTTGGACATACGCGAAAACGCCGAGGCAGCACTGTCGAGAAATGGCCATGTCACCGATGACGACGCTCAAACGTTCCTGCACTGGCTCGTCGATTGGGACTTCGAAACCTATTCCCGCGAATTTGCATACAAACATCGGTGGGAATTGCGCGCCAAGCAGTGGGTCAGCCGTTACCCAGCCCTTTTTGAGCTCACAAAGAACGTCATTGAACGCCGGCGATGGTTTGGCTACTGAGATTACCATAGCAGTATGCTATGATGAACTGCGGAGCGCGCCCGAAAGTCACAATCCTTCGGACACATAGGTGCAGTCTTCGTTATCGCTAAGCCAGGCATCGTAGTAGGCCCGCGACTTGCCGGTCAGGCTCGCCAGCAACCGCACACGCCTACCGAGAAGTAAGCCGAGAATAGCGCCATGGAGTCTCGAGCTAACAATCTGATCGTAGCCATTAATCAGGCCAATTCCTCGTTTGACCATTTCGGCGCGCCTTTGATCCAACACATCATCAAGGAAATCCGATGATCCAACCGCCCGGTATAGTCGGCTGGTCGCGGCAATCGCCGCGAGAACGAACGTGTCCGTGATGCGCATCAGGTCTGGCCAGTCGCGGATGACACGGCCATCTGCCAGAGTGGGCGACGACGTGCTTCCTTCCATATCACGCCGCAGCAGATAGAGGGTTTCGCCGCACGACCTAAGAGATGCCGACGGCGACGCAATCGGATAGAGGGCATGCGCCATGTCAGGTGCAAGACGGAGACTGTGCAGGTTCATTGTTTCAGCCTGACGCAAACTGTCCCGATCCCGCAGGAAAAGGTGAAAGTCCCGGTGGCCGCGGAAGACGGCTGCGGCCCGTCGCATGTGGGCGGCATCCTTAAAATAAAGACTCTGCGGAAGAACGACGATACGATGATCGGGGAAATCGACAACCACCTGTTCGCGCAACCGCTGGTGCGCTGGATACAGATCACCTAGGTGGCCGCCGCCACTGCATACAATGATTGTATCCACGTCGATCTGTTGGCGGAGCCAACGGCGGCGGTAGTTATACGTATGTGCCCGGGCAATTTGAGAAATTCCGTGGTCACTGAAAAAACGTTCCGTGCCCAAGTGAATAAGATGATCACCGATATTACGGTGGACAGGTTCATCCAAGAGCGCAATATTGCTGCCAGTTGGAATGACAGTTGTAATAATGCCTATCCTCTGCTTTAATTGCAGCATGCTTTCGGTAGAATTACTCAGTGTATTCAATTTCCTTCATCCGAATATTTCAGTTTACTTGACAAAGGTACAGCGTGACCGCAAGCGATGACAATAGCTTGATGTCCAGCGTAACGGTCGTTGTGTCCGCCGTGAGCGTCCGGTAAAGCAGCCCTGCCTATGATGACGTTGGACTGTTACGCTCAGGTTTGAGCGTAACGCCAGGGGAGCAGTTCGTCGATCCGATTGATTTTATGGTCGGCGATACAGGCTAGCGTGTCGGTTAGCCAGGCCTGCGGATCGACGCCATTGAGTTTTGCTGTCTCGATCAGCGTATAGGCGATGGCGGCTGATTTGCCGCCGGCCTCGGACCCCATGAAGAGATAATTCTTCCGCCCCAGGGCGATGGGCCGCATGGATCGCTCTGCGGTATTGTTGTCGAGTTCAAGAAAGCCGTGATCTAGATATGGTCGCAGCTTCTTCATGCGGGTCAGGGCGTAGCGAATAGCACCGGCTAAGGGTGATTTGCCGGATATCCGGGTCAATTGGGCATGCAGCCATGATTCCAGGTCGTCGAAGATTGGTTTTGATTGGCGCTGCCTGATCTTCACCCGTTGATCCGGCGATTGGCCCCGAACCTCCTTCTCGACGCCATAGAGTGTGGCGATACGTTTTATGGCTTCCTCGGCAATCGCCGATCCCTGAGCTTTGTGGATATCGACGAACTTGCGTCGGATATGGGCCATGCAGGCCACTTCCGTCACCTTGCCCGTGCGGTACAGGTCATTGAACCCCGCATAGCCATCGGCATGCATGAAGCCCGTGAAGTCCGCTAGATGTTCGCGCGGGCGAACGCCCTTCCTGTCGGACGAGAACTGATACCATGCGGCAGGATGCGCCTCTCCGGCCCAGGGTCGTTCATCGCGGACATAGGCCCAAAGCCGCGCGGTCCTGGTTTTACCGGAGCCTGGGGTCAGCATTTTTACCGGCGTATCATCGGCGAAGAGGGCCTGTCCCTTTAAAACATGGCGCGCGACGGCGTCCGCCAAAGGTTCCAACAGAGCCGTGGATTTGCCAACCCAATCGGCCAGGGTGGAGCGGTCCAGATCGATCCCCTCGCGCTGGAATATCTGACTTTGCCGGTACAAAGGCGAATGATCGGCGTACTTGTTGACCAGCACATGGGCCAGTAGGCCAGGACCGGGCCGCCCGTGCTCAATCGGCCGCGACGGCAGGGCTGCCTGATGGAACGTCTCACAGCAGGTGCAGGCCATGCGCGGGCGAACAATCCGGTTCACGACAAAACGTCCGGGGACATATTCCAGTTCCTCGGTGACATCGTCGCCAAGCGTTTTGAGCGCACCGCCGCATTCCCCACAGGCATCGCCCGGCGACAGTGTTGTCTCGTTGCGTGGGAGATGACCGGGCAGCGGTTTACGTTTGGGCTTGTCTTTTGGCGCTGCAGATTGATCTGCATTTGCATCGTCTGACGCGGGCTCCTGCGCGGACGCCGCAATCTCTTCGTCTTCCAGCGTCAACGCCAGTTGATCCAGAGCCTCCGAGCGCGACCCGAAGCGATGCTGGCGCATCCCGGCCAATTGGTGTTGGAGCTTCTCGATCAACACCGCCTGTGACTTCACTTCCGACGCCAGCGATGCCACCAGACCTTTTAATGCGGCAGGTTCATTCGGGAGGTTCTCAGCGTCGTCGAGCATGCCGGCAATCTATCAGCCGCCACCCCGCATGGGAATCCCCGGAAATTGACAACCCTTTGCTGTGAAACGACTTTACCCAGCCGTCAGGGGACGCCACGTTCGTTGTGGTATGCGCCAATCAATCCCTTCCAGCAGCATCGCCAATTGAGCCGGGGTCAGCGCAACCTTGCCCGCTTTCGCAGACGGCCAGACAAACCGTCCCTTCTCCAGACGCTTCGAGAACAGACATGCCCCTTGCCCGTCCCACCAGATCACCTTGATCAGATCGCCACGGCGACCCCGGAAGACGAACAGATGACCGCAATACGGCGCCGCCTTTAGAACCTTCTCTGTTTGCGCTGACAGCCCATTGAACCCCTTACGCATGTCCGTCACGCCGGCCGCAAGCCAAACCTTCGTGTTCGTGGGAACCGGGATCATCCCGACAAGCACCGGAGCAGACGTACGAGCGCTTCGGGATCGTAAGGGCCGCTAATGCTCAAGCGATGACCTCCGGCAAGCGTGACCTCGATCTTGCCTTCGTCACCAACAGGGCGCTCGGCTTCGTGCTCGACGTGACGCGCAATCTCAACCGGCAGGAAACAGGCGGCGTCATCGACCGTGTCACTTCCCGCAAACCGGGGATCTTTCAGCCAGTTGAAAACCTGATTGGCGTTCACATTGTAGCGCCGTGCAACCTGTGAAACCGAAACGCCCGCAAACCGCGTCTGTGCGCAAATCATCCGCTTCTCGTCTGCACTCCAGCGCCGACGCTTGCCCCGCTTCGCCACATCCTGATCCCCGTTAGTGTCCACCTAAACAAGTGGACACTAAACCTCACTTCTTCTGCACGGCAGAGCGGTCAGGCCGGACGCTTACCTAACGGCGAACGTTACCGACTCACCTCAACAGCTCGTGTCGCGTCCTGCCAACACCCTGGCCGCCGTCGCAACCGTAACCGCACAGGCCAGCCGGCAGCAGACGAACACAGGTACGGCATCCACCACCACCGGCGAGCCCCGGGCGGAAGGTAGCGGCAACCTCCTGTTGAACGGCGCACCGACCAGGACCGCGAACGTGAACAGTTCAGCGAAAGCGAACACGCCGCAGACTGCGGCGAATGCACCACCCGCGGGCGCGGCCAGCACGACCCCGAGCACGGATGCTCAACCACCGGTGCCGGTCGCGCCCCTCCCCCCAGCCCAGCAGGTTCCCAACGCCGCCAATCGGCCGGCAATGCCCCTATTGCGCGGCGGCGAGCCCGTGGCACTTGATACGGTGAACGGCACTACCACGACAGGATCGACGGCAAGCACGGCCGCCGCGCGCGTCGTCGCCCCGACGACACGGCCTACAATTCCGCCTCGAGTGCTCACCGAGCAGATTGCCGTACAGGTGCAGAAATCAGTCGGCCAGGGCCTCGACCGCATCAAGATCCAGCTCAAGCCGGCGGAACTCGGCCGTGTCGAGATCAAACTCGACGTCATGCAGGACGGTCGGGTCGCGGCAACAGTCATCGCCGAGCGCCCTGAAACGCTCGAACTCCTGCAGCGCGACTCACGCGGTCTGCAGCAGGCGCTGCAGGATGCCGGGCTCAAATCGGATAACGCTAGCCTGAGCTTCAATCTCGGCGGTGGAAACGCATCTGACGGACAACAGTCCGCCGGCGACGGTGGTGACGGCATTCAATCCGGCGAGGACGCCGAAACGCTGGCTGAAAACGACGATGCACCCGGGCAAAGACGAGCCAGTGATAGCCTGATCGACGTAGAGGTCTGAGGAGCGATCGATGGAAATAGAACAAAACTCGCCAGCCGTCACCACGCCAACCACGGGCGCAGCAGGTTCGCTGTCCAGTCTGGCAGCGAATTTCGATACATTCCTGAATATTCTGACGACACAGCTGCAGCATCAAGATCCACTGGATCCGCTGGATTCCAACGAATTCACCAGCCAGCTGGTCGAATTTACCGGCGTCGAACAGCAGGTTCTGCAGAACAAGAATCTGGAATCGCTGATTGCTCTGCAGGAGCAGAACCAGTCGACCAGCGCGGTCGCCTATATTGGCAAGGTCGTTGAGGCGTCGGGCAACACGAACATGCTCGCAAACGGCGAGGCAATCTTCTCCTACATTCTGCCTGAAACAGGCGCGGCCGCCGTAATGCAGGTCTTCGACAGTTCCGGCGACTTGGTCTTCCAACAACCAGTCGACGCCGAAGCGGGCATTCATGACATCGTTTGGGACGGTACGACCACACAAGGTGGCATCGCAGCGGATGGGGCCTATTCCTTCCGAGTGACCGCCGCCAACGAGAACGATGAGCCGATCGAAGTCCAACACCGGATCATTGGTCGCGTAACGGGCGTTTCATTCGACAATGACAAGACAATCCTGGGCATCGGCGAAATCGGTGTTCCCCTCGACGTCATCACCGGAGTTCAGGACGCGCCAGAAGACGCGGAACAATCCGAACAGGGCTAAGGCCCAACGGGATGGCGCGAGCAGCGCCGTCCGCAATGGAGGCAAAACAATGAGTCTTTTTGGTGCAATGCGAGCCGGTGTCAGCGGCCTGTTCACGCAAAGTCAGGCGATGGGCATGGTCGCGGACAATATCGCAAACGTAAACACGACCGGCTATAAGGGCGTTTCGCCCCGGTTCTCGACGCTCGTAACGGCGCAGGCGTCCGCGTCCAGCTTCGCCCCGGGTGGTGTTCGATTGAACACGCTGAACGCGATCGATCAGCAGGGATTGCTCGAGTCGTCCTCGTCCGAAACCGATTTGGCGGTATCCGGCGCCGGCTTCTTCGTAGTATCCGACAACGCGACGACGGGTACCGGGCAGACTTCGTTCACCCGAGCAGGCTCGTTCCGGCCGGACGCCGACGGCAATTTGACCAACGCTGCTGGGCAGTTTCTTACAGGCTGGCCGATCGTCAGCGGCGTCGTGCAGCAAACCAGCATTCTGAACGCCTTCACGACGGTCAACATATCGAGCCTTACCTCCGCGCCAATCCCGACATCGACAATCGATATCGGCGCGAACTTGCCCTCATCGGCCGCCACGAACGACGCCTTCAACCTATCGGTCGAATCGCTCGATAAGCAGGGCGGCGTTCATACGTTGGTACTGACCTTTACGAAGACCGCAACGGCGAACGAATGGGACGTGACGTCTACTGTCTCGAACGCCTCGTTCCTCGATATTGACGGTAACGATGACGGTACCACGGGCGATGACGCCCTAATTGCTGGCGCAACGAGTACGCAAATTGGCACAGTTACCTTCGGCGCCGACGGAACATTGGCTACGGTGGCGGCATCGACCGCCGCGGGCGATATTTCGACGGTCACCGCCAACAACTTCGTTTTCGATATCGACTACGACAATACGTTGGCTACCGGAACCGCCGATGACCGCGTGGCCGTAACCCTGGATCTTGGCACTATCGGTCTAACGGACGGGCTGACTCAGTTCTCGAGTTCGTTTGTTCCCAACTTCATCAATCAGAATGGCCGCCAGTTTGGCTCGGTAACCGGAGTGAGTGTCGGCGAAGACGGCACCGTTACGGCACTGTTCGACAATGGTGATACGCGGGATATCTTCCAGGTGCCGCTCGCCGTCTTCCCCAATCCGAATGGCTTGAAGGCGGAAACCGGCAATATATTCGCCGGCGGAACCGACGCGGGCAACCCAATCGCGCTGGAGCCGAATACCGGCGGCGCGGGCATCATCGCCTCCAACGCACTAGAGGCATCGACGGTCGATCTGGCCGACGAATTCACGCGAATGATCGTGACGCAACGCGCGTTTTCCGCGAATACAAAAATCATAACCACAGCGGATGAAATGCTCGAGGAGTTGACCCGTATTATCCGCTAACACAGTTCGCCGCCGCTTGCTCGGCGCTGATACCAAGGAGCGTTGATAGTGCCCCCTAGAGATCGCGAATGGCGGGTTATCCAGGCTTTCGGACAGCGTCGTGCACGGCTTCCGATGCCCCACATCGCTGCGCCGCACGCTCCTTGCCGAAAACCCGGATAACCCGTCTCTAGGGGGCACTATCAACGCTCCTTGGTATTAATTCTCTCTCCCAACCTCAAGGCCCGGATCCATTCTGGGCCTTTTCTTTTCCGCAAAAATACTGGGCTTCCTGGACAAATGTTAACTATTTGGATTTATTAATAGATCCGAATTTCGAGGCTTTACGATTTTTTTAGGAATTCGAGCGTAACGTGGCTCCAAGACAACGTGTCGGGCAGCCGACATTTTACCAGATTTCGCAACATTGCGGGACAATCGTCGACGCATGCGGCCCCGGGGGCAAAGTAGTGAGCAACACCGGTTTATCAGAGGTTTCTTCATCGCCCACGCCTATGGTCATAGGTCCGGACGGCAAGCCTATCACGATGGCAGATCTTCCACCGCCGAACACCAAAAGGTGGGTGGTTCGTCGGAAGGCGGTTGTCGTATTTGCGGTCCGAGCCGGCTTGCTTTCGCTCGAGGCGGCATGCGAACGCTATAGCCTTTCGATTGAAGAATTCATGTCCTGGCAACGCCTGATCGAAAGCCATGGCATGCGCGGCCTGCGAACCACACGTTTGCAGCAGTACAGAAATTCGCGCTCCCGTCGCAGGAATTAATATCCCCTGCAGTTTAGTGTCGAGTGTCCTTTGTTGACCTGGCACTTTCCCTGTATTGGTTAAATAAAGATTAATCGTCGAGGCGATATTATACATCGATTCGGCGTGTAATTCTTGACCTTGCGGCATATGACTGCCGCCCATCTCCAAAATAAACTTTGATTCTTGTCTAACTGGGCAATTTTTGCCGCATTTTAACTTCACTTTTACTAAAATGTCGTGTAAATACGATTGGAATGATTCGTGCATCGTGTTTCCTCTGGCCGGACGAAGAAACGGGGCAGGAGGAAATATTAATTGTTTGTTAACGATGTTCGAAGGACATGGGGAAGTAAGCGGCATTAGGCAGCCAACGAGGTGATCTAGGGTGGATGCATTTCTGCAAATCTTGCGCAACATTGGGACCGTAAAACTCGGTGCCATGGCCAGCGTCGCGGTTGGCCTTGTCGCATTTTTCATTTTCCTGACGACACGGCTGGCCTCTCCGAATATGGCGTTGCTTTACGGCGGGCTGGACGCCGCGGACGCAGGCCAGATCATCGGACATCTCCAGGCGCAAAGTGTGCCCTATGAATCGCGCAACAAAGGAACGGAAATATTTGTGCCGACGACGCAAGTTGGACCGCTCCGTTTGCTTATCGCGGAAAAGGGCCTGCCCGGCGGCGGCACGATCGGATACGAGATCATGGATCGTGACGAAGCGATCGGTACGTCGAGCTTTGTCCAGAACATCAACCGGGTCCGGGCGCTCGAAGGCGAGATTTCACGCACGATCATGTCGCTTAGCCCGGTAAAGGGCGCGCGCGTGCACCTGGTACTGCCACGCCGCGAACTCTTCACCCGGGATCGCCAGGAACCCAGCGCGTCAGTTGCCTTACGCATGCGGGGCGCGACACGGCTCGACCGCAACCAAGTCATGGCCGTTCAGCATCTCGTCGCCGCCGCTGTGCCCGGTCTGCAACCGTCTCGTATCTCCATTGTCGACGACAGGGGCACCTTATTGGCCCGTCTTGGAAACGGCGATGGGCAGCTGCAGGGTGATTTCACGCCCGATGAGCAGCGTGTCGCATTTGAGAGCCGTATCGGCAGCCGTTTGACGAATCTACTGGAACGCACCATAGGGTTTGGCAAGGTCCGGGCCGAAGTGCGTGCCGATATCGATTTCGATCGTATCGAAACCAATCAGGAAACATTCAATCCCGACGGTCAGGTCGTCCGTTCGACACAAACGATCGAAGACGCGAGTCAAAGTAAAGAAGGTGAAGCCGATGCTGTCACCGTCGGCCAGAACCTACCCGACGCCGGCCAAATCGACGGCGGCGGCGGTAGCCAGAATCAGTCCAACCGGACCGAGGAAGCAGTCAATTTTGAAATCTCGAAAACTGTCCGTCGCAGCGTGCGCAATGCCGGTAAAATAAACCGCATTTCAGTCGCGGTTCTGGTCGACGGTGTCTTGGCAGCAGGTGAAAACGGTCAGCAGGATTATCGTCCGCGCAGTGCGGAAGAGATGGAGCAGATAGAGAAACTGGTCCGCTCGGCCATCGGTTTCGATGGCGATCGTGGCGACACGATCGAAGTCGTGAATATGCGGTTTGCGGAACCGCCCGGCGGCCTCGGCGATGCGGAAGCAGACGAAATCTTCGGCTTCAAACAGTCCGATCTGCTCCGTCTGGCGGAGGTGGTCGTGCTGGCGACCGTCGGCATATTGGTTATTCTCCTGGTCGTCCGGCCGCTGATCAGCAAGGTCTTCGAAGCAACTGCCGCTACGGCGGAAGCGATAGCACAATCGACGGAGCAGCACATGATTACCGACCAGTCCCTCGGCACGCCGGCGCTTGCAGGCCCTGGGATGGCGGGGGGTGGAGTCCCTGCCGCGATGGGCGGTGGCGCTGCGGGTCAGCCAGGGGCGCTTGCTGGCGCAGATGAAGATGAAAGTATGATCAATCTGAGCAATATCGAAGGACGTGTGAAAGCATCGTCGCTGCGCAAGATTGGCGACATTATCGACAAGCATCCGGAAGAAGCCGTGTCGATCATGCGTACGTGGATGTATCAGGACGGTTGAGCGCAGAGATTTTGAACATGATATCTGAACTTACGGTGCGCCCTCTCCCGATTGAATTTGTCACACCTCGCTGGCAACGCAGAGAACAAGGACAACAGCGTGGAAAGTAAAAAGTACCCGCCTTACCTCTTCGACGTCGATTTCGACGCGCTGGCGCTTCCGCCCGAACCCGAGGTGGTGGAGGAAGAGCCGGCCGCACCGACGTTCTCGAGCGAGGAACTCCAAGCGGCACGAAACGACGCTTTCGAGGCAGGGAAAGCAGAAGGTATCGCGCAGTCGAATTCCGGTTTCGAGAGCCAAATCGAACAAATGGTCACGGCTCTGCAAGGCAACTTCGCTACGTTGTCTTCGGCACAGCGCAACGCCAACGAGACAACGATGCGCGGCGCGGTAATGATCGCATCGACAATTGTCACCAAGCTCCTACCGGAATATGCGAAGCAACATGGGCTTTCAGAGATAGAGGCGTTTGTAAAATCGACGCTTTCGACGCTTTTTGCAGAAGCGGAAGTTGTCGTCAGAGCACCCGAATCCCTGGCTGAGGAGCTTGCGACACGGCTCTCTCCCGTGGCTGACGCGATGGGGCTGGTCGGTAAATTAAAGGTCGCCGCCGACCCCACGTTGGGTCCAGCGGATTGCCGTATGGAGTGGGGTAATGGCGGCGCGGAACGAAACGGCGAGCGCCTCCTGTCAGAAATCGAAACGATCGTCGCGCGTTTTCTCGAGCATGGCGAAATGCCGGGGAATGAAGATGAAAGCACGTCTCCAATAAACGCGGAGCCGGACACCGTTGGAGTTGCGGAAGCGGCAACAAGCGAGGCGGAAGCTGATAATGACGAAATAGCTGATCCGAAACCACCAGAAACGCTGGCAGAACCGGTAATAACCGATCCGGAGGCAGCGGCTGCCGAGGATGTTGTCGAAGCCCCCTTGGACACTTCGGGATTGGAAGGTCAGCAGGGCGACGCCGACGCGACATCACAGCCTGACGGCGTCGCTGAGCAGACAGTTGCTTTACCGCACGAGGAACATCCGCAACCGATTGCAGCGCCCGACGCGCCGCAACCGGAACAAGCAGAAGAACAGACAGCCCCCTCTTCTCCACTTTTACCTGGCGCGATCGATACGGCTGCGCCGGAACAAAACACCTAGCGCCCCTCAGAGGAGCACGTTATGGCAGATGAAGACTCGCCTCCCCTAGAAGAGCTCGACGAGCAACAGGGGGAACCGCAAGACACCGGTGTCAATCCACGTATCGCGGAGATGGAAACGCCGCTTGGCGCCCGGGACCTGGAAGCGGTTTATCAGATCCCCGTCCAGGTTTCAGCCGTACTGGGAAAGTCGACCATGCAAGTCAGCAACCTCCTCAAGATGGGGCGCGGCGCCGTCGTCGAACTGGACCGCAAGGTCGGCGAGGCAATTGATATTTACGTCAACAACCGCCTCGTCGCGCGCGGTGAGGTCGTCGTCGTGGAGGACAAGCTCGGCGTGACGATGACTGAAATCATAAAATCCGACCGGACGACCTGATGCTTCGTCCCGACCAGAAACCGCACGCACCAGCGCAGCGAGTAACAAGACGTGGCGACTGAGACCGAACAGCATGGCGGACCAACGCCGTCGGTATCGCCACCGGCGAACCGGGCCGCGTTCGACCTGGCGACGCTGGTCGGTATTCCCGGTGCGTTTCTGCTCATATTCACGGCGATTTACCTCGGCGGCACACCGGGCGCTTTCATAAATTTGCCTTCGATATTCATCGTCGTCGGCGGCACTGTCGGCGTGACGACAGCGTGTTTCTCTCTGCGGGACATGTTAAACGCGGTACGGATCGTCGCCCAAACCGTATTCCACCGATCCCGCAATCCGTCGAGCGCGGCAATCCATGTGCTGCAGCTCGCGCAAATAGCACGGTACAGAGGGGCGCTGGCCCTGCAAACACATATCAATGGCATCGAACCGGAACGGATGCTCTACCGCGGCTTGACGATGGTCGTCGACGGTACGCCCGGCGATGAAATCGAACGCATTATGCAGCAGGAACTGCAGTCAACCGCACAGCGCCACGCACGCAGCGCCAGCGTACTTCGCAAGGCCGCGGACATCGCCCCGGCGATGGGCTTGATCGGCACGCTGGTCGGGCTTATCCAAATGCTGGGCAATCTGGAAGATCCGAGCACCATTGGTCCGGCGATGGCCGTCGCCCTGCTGACGACATTCTATGGCGCTATTCTCGCAAACATGGTGTTCACGCCGCTCGCCTCCAAACTCGAACGAAACTCGAGCGAAGAAACGCTGATCAATCACCTCTACGTCATGGCGTCCGCGTCAATCGGACGTCAAGAGAACCCGAGACGGCTGGAAATGCTGTTGAACACCATTCTGCCGCCTGGCCATCGGGTCGAATATTTTAACTAGTGGAAATACCAGTGGATAGAACATGCGACTATTAATCGTTGGAAGCCTCGAGGGGCACATCAGCACTGCCGGCAAGATCGCGATTTCCCGCGGCGCCAAAGTGAGCCATGTCGATTCCATCGAAGAGGCCCTCGCCGCCGTACGCTCCGGTCAGGGCGCTGAGTTATTGATGGTCGATGTAAAACTCAATATCGGCGACCTTGTGACCCGTTTGGAAACCGAACGGATCAATGTACCGGTCGTATCCTGCGGTATCGGCACCCACGCCGACGCGGCGGTTGAAGCCATTAGGCAAGGCGCGCGAGAGTATATACCGCTGCCGCCCGATCCTGAACTGATCGCCGCCGTTCTTGAGGCTGTGGCCGCGGAAAGTCACACCATTATCCACCGGGACCCCGCGATGAAGGCCGTAATCTCGCTTGCCGACCAGATTGCGCCTTCGGAAGCCTCCGTCCTGATCACCGGCGAGTCGGGCACCGGTAAAGAATTGATGGCTCGACATATTCACATGAAAAGCAACCGGGCTTCGCATTCATTCATCGCGGTCAACTGTGCGGCGATACCGGAAAACCTTCTCGAGTCCGAACTGTTCGGACACGAAAAGGGTGCATTCACCGGCGCAGTCGCCCGACGTATCGGGAAATTCGAGGAAGCCGACGGCGGCACATTGCTGCTTGACGAGATCAGCGAGCTTCACCCGCGCCTGCAAGCGAAATTGCTGCGCGCGGTTCAAGAGCGCGAAATTGATCGAGTGGGCGGCGTAAAACCCATAAAGATTGACGTCCGGCTGCTCGCCACCTCGAACCGGAATCTTCAGGAAGCGGTCCGTGACGGCGATTTCCGCGAAGACCTTTTCTTCCGTCTGAACGTTGTCAATGTGCGCCTGCCGTCATTACGTGACAGGCCACAGGATATTGAGATTCTTGCCAATTTCTTTGCAGATAAATACGCCGAAGCGAACGGCGTTGCGAGAAAACCAATCGGTCAGGAAGCATTAGGCACAATGCGCCGGCATGGTTGGCCCGGCAATGTGCGTGAATTGGAAAACACAATGCACCGGTCGGTTCTGTTGTCTCAAGGCGCGGAACTTACGATGGATGCGAACATGCTGCAGCTTTCCGGCGCGACGATCCCAACTGCTCCCATAGATGCCGTCGCTCCGTCCGCCACGCCCGACCTAGCTGGGGAAGAGGGCAGATTTGTGCGCCGCACCGTTGCGGAAGTGGAGCGGGATCTGATCATAGACACGCTTCAGCACTGTCTTGGCAATCGAACCCATGCTGCGAATATTTTGGGTATTTCCATTCGCACACTTAGAAACAAACTGAAATTGTACAGTGAGGACGGTCTTGCCGTTCCCATGCCAGGCGAAGTTGATTCGCTGCGGCCATGAGAAGCGCAGCTACCGTGCCACCAAAGACGGCCGGGAATAAACAGGCATGACCGATGCAACGCCAGGGGTCAGCGGCGAAGGATCGGACGCCCGAAGTGCTGCGTCAGATGCCTTCAACGACGCGATCGGCAATATTTCGAAACGCGGCGATATCGCGCTTGCACTCGGGGTCGTCTGCATCCTGGTGGTTTTGCTGTTGCCGATGCCGACCTGGATGCTCGACTTTTCGTTGGCAGTTTCGATCACCTTTTCCGTTCTGATCTTGATGACGGTTCTATTCATCAAGGAGCCGCTCGAGCTAAATTCTTTTCCAACCATTCTGCTAATCGCAACAATGTTGCGGTTGTCCCTGAACCTGGCGTCCACACGTCTGATCCTCGCAGACGGCCATACCGGTACAGCGGCAGCCGGGCGCGTCATCGAATCCTTTGGCAACTTCGTTGTCGCCGGCAATTATGTCATTGGTATCATCGTCTTCGGCATCCTGGTCATCGTGAATTTCGTTGTCATCACCAAGGGTGCTGGCAGAATCGCTGAAGTGGCCGCGCGCTTCAGCCTCGACGCGATGCCGGGCAAGCAGATGGCCATCGACTCGGACCTTTCCGCCGGCCTGATCAACGAAGAAGAGGCACGGACGCGCCGCAGTAAGCTGGAGGAGGAGAACTCATTCTTCGGCGCGATGGACGGCGCATCGAAGTTCGTTCGCGGCGATGCGATCGCTGGCCTGTTGATTACCTTCATCAACATCGTCGGTGGCATCATCATCGGCACCGTGCAGCAGGACATGTCCGTCTCGGAAGCGGCCCAAAATTATACCCTGCTGACCGTCGGTGACGGTCTGGTGAGCCAGATCCCCGCCCTCATCGTCTCGGTCGGCGCTGGCATGCTCGTCACGAAGGCAGGCGTAAAGGGAACGGCCGACAAGGCCATTTTCGGCCAACTCAGCGGCTATCCGAGCGCACTCGGTATTTCCTGCATGCTGCTTGTCATCATGGCGCTGTTGCCGGGCATTCCGCCTCTCCCATTCCTTCTCCTTGCCGGCGCAACGGGTGGCGCGGCATTCACCCTGACTCGCCGCGAAGCCGAAACCGTCGCCGAGGAAGCCGCGGTGGCCGCCGCCGAAATCGCCGAAGCGCCGGTTAAGGAAGAGCCGATCACCTCGGCGTTGGCGATCGACCTAATCCGGCTCGAGTTGGGCTACGGCCTGTTATCGATGATCAATTCGCAGAAAGAACAGCGGCTGACCGACCAAATTAAGGCGCTCCGGCGGCAATTGGCGTCGGAGATGGGCTTTGTTATGCCCGCGGTTCGGATTCAGGACAATCTTCAGCTCACCGCAAACGCCTACGTCATGCGCATCAAGGAAATTGAAGCTGGTACGGGCGAACTACGGCCGACCATGCTGCTGGTCATGGACCCCCGCGGCGAGCAGATCAGCCTGCCCGGCGAAGCGACGCAAGAACCGACCTTCGGGCTCCCCGCCATGTGGATCAACGAGCAGAGCCGCGAGGAGGCAATGTTCCGAGGTTACACCGTGGTCGACGCACCGACGGTCATCACGACCCATTTGACCGAAATCATCCGCGAAAACATGTCCGAACTCCTGTCGTATGTGGAAACACAGAAGCTTCTCGATGAGCTCGACAACGCGCATCAGAAACTGATCGTCGATCTGGTTCCCAACCAAATCTCGGTCGGCGGCATTCAACGGGTCCTGCAGAATCTGCTCGCAGAGCGGATTTCCATTCGGGATCTGTCGACGATCCTCGAAGGCGTCTCCGAAGCATGCGGCTATACGCGGAACATGACCCAGATCACCGAACATGTCCGCTCCCGGCTAGCACGGCAGCTTTCAGACTCCAACACCAACGAACAAGGCCACGTACCGCTGATTACCCTGTCACCCGAGTGGGAACAGGCCTTTGCCGAAGCGATTATCGGCGATGGCGAGGAAAAACAGCTCGCGATGTCGCCGACCGATTTGCAGAAATTTATCAATGCCGTGCGCACGACCTTCGAACGTCACGCTATGCAAGGCGAAGTCCCCGTCCTTCTCGTCAGCCCCGGCATTCGACCCTATGTGCGTTCGGTGATCGAGCGGTTCCGGCCGGTCACCGTCGTCATGTCGCAAAACGAGATCCACGCCAAGGCGCGGATCAAAACCGTCGGTCAGATTTAATACTCGGCCCGCCTCATGCGCCTAAAAACATTTCATGCACCGACAATGGAAGAAGCCATGGGACTTGTCCGCGGACAGCTTGGACCGGACGCCATTATCGTGGCGACACACGAAGACGAACGTGCCCGCGACGTGCGCATTACGGCGGCGGTGGATAATGACGATATCGACATCGATGTCGGCGGTGAAAAAGAACCGCTCGATGTTATCGATCAGTTGAGCGATGCGCTGGATCTCCACGGTACGCCGACGCCGTTGGCCGACAAATTGCTGACCGCCGCATCGCATCTCGGCATCGCCGACCCGACACTGGCCCTCGCCGGCGCATTGGACGACAGCTTTGCTTTCGTTCCCCTGCCCGACAAGCGCGGCCCGAAACCGTTGATGTTCGTCGGCCCGCCCGGCTGCGGTAAAACGGTGAGCATCGCGAAGCTCGCCGTTCGAACGCGTCTCGAAAACAACCCGGTGAATTTCATTACTACCGATACGCTGCGCGCCGGCGCAGTCGAGCAGCTGACAACCTATGCCAGACTATTGAAAGCGGAGGTTCGCTGCGCCGCGGACCCCGTCACGTTCGTCGAAGCGGTACAAAATGCGCAACCCGATGCCCAGTTGTTAATCGATACAACGGGGGTCAATCCGCACAAGACGGAGGATATGAGCCGGCTTACCGAGTTCGTCGAGGCAGCGCAGGTCGAGCTGGTGCTCGTCATAGCCGCAGGGGGCGACTCTATCGAGGCGGCTGAATTGACGCAGGCGTTCCAGGCGATGAAACCCAGACGTCTGCTCGTCACCAGGCTTGATCTGGTTCGGCGCCTGGGCGGCATGCTCGCCGCTGCGGATGCCAGCGGACTGCCGTTTTGCGATGTCAGCGTCACGCCGGACATCGCGGCAGGGCTGCGCACCATTAATCCGGTATCGCTGGCACGACTCTTGCTCCCAGAGTCAGCACATGCCGCTTCAACAAAATCGAACAACGCACAGGCAACGGGATCAAACTAGATGGCACTTCGACCAATCCCAGAAGACAGACCGGATCCTGCCGTACGGCGAAAGATTACCGCTGTTGCGTCCGGTAAGGGCGGCGTCGGTAAAACCTGGTTCGCTATTACGCTGAGCCAGGCGCTGGGACAGGCGGGCGCACGCACGTTGCTATTCGATGGCGACCTCGGGTTGGCGAATGTCGATATCCAATTAGGCCTCATGCCGGAGCAGGACCTGGCCGGCGTGATCGCAGGTAAGCTGACCTTGCCGCAAGCGATCAGCCACTCTCCCGACGGACATTTTGACATCCTGGCGGGCCGATCTGGGGCCGGCAATCTCGCCATGCTTCCGACGCAGCGCCTCGTAACCTTGCGGGACAGCCTGATGCGCCTGGCGGGCAAATACGACCGGGTCGTGCTCGATCTGAGTGCCGGCGTCGATCGGACAGTGCAGACGCTCGCGGCCGCGGCTGGCACGATTCTTGTCGTGACGACGGACGAACCGACCTCGCTTACCGACGCCTATGCCTTCATTAAGCTAACCGTTGCAGATCATCCGGATGCCGATCTGCGCATCGTCGTCAACATGGCCGATTCGTCGAACAGTGGCCGCGAGACTTACGACACTCTGCATAAAGCCTGTCACAACTTCCTCGGCAAGGAACCGCCTCTCGCAGGAATCGTGCGGCGCGACAATAAGGTCCGCGAAAGCATCCGCCACCAGATGGCCCTCCTGACGCGGCATCCAACGTCGGATGCCGCGCACGATGTCGAAGCCGTGGCGGAGCGGCTCAAGCGGGAGGCATGAGCGAGGCGGTCCCGCCGCCTTCGAATGCGCCGCCGGCGCCACCGGTTACTACAACTTCCCAACAAGCAGCCGTGGCACCAACGCCACAGCTGGTGTTGTCGACAGCAAACGCCGCGACCGGGACGATCGTGCAACTGCCACCGGGCTTGAGCGCCTTGATCGTCGGGCAGCAAATCGATGGGATCGTCACGGCCCGTCCTAACCCGGGTCAGATCCTTCTCGAAACACGGTCCGGGGCCCTTACGGTGCAGACGAACCTTGCGCCGGCGTTGGGCGCGCGACTTATCGTTCAGGTCGCAGTCGGCGGACCGCAACCGTCCATACTGATCGCCCCGCAGCCAGAGGCGACTGCAACAGCACCGCTGCGCCCCTCTTCTCCGGCCGCCCCATCCCGCGCAGCCGGCCCGGACGCCCCTTTAAGAACGGCCGTATCCGTTAACGCCAACGCGGCAGCGACCGCGCCATCCCAGCCTGCCGCTGCGGGCGCATCGGACAGCAATTCGCTCATTCGCGGCAGCGTCGTCAACGCGATCGTCATCCGGACGACGGCACCGGGTGGGACCACTCTCATTCCTCCGCAGGCAAACATCACAGCCGCAAGCGGCCCCACCGCACCCGCAACCGGGCCCGCCGCGACCGCAGGCCGCCCCAGCGCAACCGTAACCGGCCCCACGGCGCTCTTGCCGGGCGACCGTCTCACCGTACGCATTGCGGCGATCGCCCGGCCCGGCACGACCGCCCCGCCGGCATCGCCGGGCACCACTTCCCTCACTGGAACGGTCACCAGCACCAGCACTTCAGGCCAGGCCATCGTCCAGACCAATGTCGCGGAACTGTCGCTCGCGGTTCCAAGGCCATTACCGACAGGCAGCAACCTGCTCCTCGAAGGCCTGTTCCGGCAACTTCCCAGCGCGGAGCCCAGCGCCGAGCCACGGGCGCTAACGCTTGCGAACCGCTGGGAAACGCTGCACGACGCGCTACGTAGCGGTACCGTAGCGGGCGCCCAAAATACGATCAGCCAAGCCATTCCCCAGCCCGGCGCGCCGATGACCAATGCGATGCTGTTCTTTCTGGCCGCCTTACGGGCGGGCGATTTGCGCGGCTGGTTGGGACCGGACGCGATGCGCCTGCTCGAGCGCGACGGCTTGCTGGGCCGCATGGCGGAAGAGTTCGGCGTCATGCAGCGCTTCGCAAACGAGCCGGCCGGACAGGATTGGCGGTTATTTCTCATTCCCGTCCTCTCAGACGAGCAACTGCGGCAGATACGCCTGTTCATCCGCGACAATGGCGGCGGCGCGCAGGATGCAGACGAACCGAAGGAAACACGCTTCATCATCGAAGTGGCGTTTTCCAAGCTCGGGCAATTTCAATTCGACGGCCTGGCGCGGCCCAAGGCGCTGGATTTGATCATCCGCACGGAAAAGGAACTCGAACAAGAGATGAAGCAATCGATTACTGAAATATTTGCCGATACGACGTCGGCGCTGGGGCTAGAGGGCAGCGTTGGGTTTCGGACGGAGGCGTTCTTCGAGCTGCAGCCGCTTCGCGATTCCGGCCTGGCGAGCGACGCAGGCGTGCTGGCATGACTGCAGATGAAAACGGCGCCGAAAACAAAGAGATGCAAACGGCGGCAACGACGCGGCGGGGGTTGCTGAAGAGCCGGTTAAATACCGGTACTTCTTTGGACTATCTTAATCTACTGATGGGAGAAATAAATAATAAAAATACACGTATAACAGTGCGTTATGTGCCGGACAAGCAGATATTGCCGCCGGCGGCGTTCATGGAATATCTGGCGTCCTTCGGCGATGTCGCGGACGAAGCGCTGGAAAGCCTCGCCATCGCCATATTGGACGATATCAACAATGAAGTCGTGCCACGCTGGGTACAGATCGCTGCCGCGCGAACGACAGCAGGGCAAGCGGACCACCGCGTGCTTATCGAGGACCGGCAGCCGAAATGGGACAATCCGGCGCTATTGGCGCGCCTGAAACGTTTTTAGGGGCAGGTTAGGCTGACTTTTTTCGCGTAAACGCGTGCAGCCCTAGTTCATCGAGCAAAATCCGTTCGCGGCGCCGCGCTTCCGCAAGCGCGGCGCTGTCCCGCCCGGCCTTGGTGATTTCGTACTTTTTGAGCGTCTCGAAGGATGCCGCCACCGCGTCGCGCGCCGCCTCAACCTGCAGCGTCACCGAAGCCAAGGACTCCAATAACGCCGTACGGCGCTTTATGACGGCTTGTGCAAACCCGCCATAGGCAAAGGTACCCTCCGCCGATTGCGGCGCCGCCGCCTGCTCATCGCTCAGTTCGTCCGCGAGACTTTCCAGAGAACCCTCTATCTGCTGCCGGAATTCCTCGATCTGCTTCAGCGAACGCCGCTTTTCATCGAGCTCGAAGGAATGAACCTTTATCAGTGCTTCAATGCCTTTCATTGCGCGTCTTCCGCCAAAATTTCAGCGAGTTGCTCGTAACCCTCTTCCAGCTTCTGCCGGTCTTCCTGATTCTGCGTCAAAAAGGTTTCGATCTGCGGGTAAAACCGGATCGCCTCGTCGATTTGCGCATCGCTGCCCGCGCGATAGGCGCCGATCCGGATCAGTTCCGCCATATCCTCATAGGTCGCAACGAGCGCCCGCGCCCGGTTCACGACCGCGTTCTCGTCGTCGGTGTTGCAGTCCGGCATCGTCCGCGAGACGCTGCGGAGAACGTTGATTGCCGGAAAGCGGTTCCGATGGGCAATCGAGCGGTCCAGCATGATATGGCCGTCCAAGATACCCCGAACGGCATCGGAAATCGGCTCGTTCTCATCGTCTCCTTCGACCAGCACGGAAAAGAGCCCGGTTATGCTGCCCTCCCCCACACCGGGTCCGGCACGCTCCAACAGTTTCGGCAACTCCGCGAACACGGTCGGCGTATACCCCTTACTGGCGGGCGGCTCGCCGGCCGAAAGGCCGATTTCACGCTGTGCCATGGCGAAACGCGTCACGCTGTCCATCAGGCACAGCACATCCTTGCCCTGATCGCGGAAATACTCGGCAACGGCCATGGTCATGTAGGCCGACTGGCGGCGCAGCAAGGCCGACTGATCGGACGTCGCCACGACGACGACACTGCGCGCCAACCCCTCCGTCCCCAGATCATCCTCGAGAAATTCCTTCAGTTCGCGTCCGCGCTCGCCGATCAGACCGAAGACGACCACCTCCGCCGACGTAAAGCGCGCGAGCATGGAGAGCAAAATCGATTTACCGACGCCGGAACCGGAAAAGATTCCCATGCGCTGCCCGCGGCAACAGGTCAGGAAGGTATTAATGGCGCGCACGCCGAGATCGAGCTTGCCGCCCAGCCGGCGCCGCGCATGTGCCGGCGGCGGCTGGCTCCGGATCGAATAGGCCTTTTCCCCCATCGGCAACGCGCCCTTCCCGTCGGCCGGCTCGCCGAAGCCATCGACGACACGGCCGAGCCATGCGCTTGTCGGGTATATCACCGGCTCGGTCTCGGCCAGGATCGCCTTGCAGCCAAGCCCAACACCGTCGAGCGCACCGAACGGCATGGCCAGGGCATGGCCATCCCGGAAACCGACCACCTCGCAGGGAACCAGCTTCGCGCCCCGCGCCACGATATCGCAACGGTCGCCGACCGACAGGTTCCCCTGCACGCCCGCGATTTCGACCAGCATGCCCTGAATGCCCGACACGCTGCCGAACACCGCGCTGTCCGGCAGCCGGTTGAGGTCACTTATTAGGTTGTCTAGGCGGCCATTCATGGTCTAAACATCAAAACTCAAAATTGTCGCGAAGCAAAATCAAGTAAGCTTCGTCGTGATGCTTTAATTTTATGTAAAATTTCATGTAGCTGTATATGGAAACTTTTTGTTAACCTTTTCTGATCATAAATATTAATATCTTATTGTTGTGAAAAAAACGCAAAAGCGTGAGGGGAAGCAAAAATGCGAGTTCTACTAGTCGAAGACGACAAGGCCATCTCCGATAGCATACAGCTCATGTTGAAGACGGAAAACTTCGTCGTCGACTGTACGGAATTGGGGGAAGACGGGCTCGAAATCGGTAAGATCTACGATTACGACATCATCATCCTCGACCTGATGCTGCCGGACATCGACGGCTATGAAGTGCTGCGCCGTCTCCGCGATGCGCGGGTGGAAACGCCGATCCTCATTCTCTCCGGTCTCGGTGAACTGGAGAATAAGGTTAAGGGTCTCGGCTTCGGCGCCGACGATTACCTAACGAAACCTTTCCACAAACAGGAGCTGATCGCGCGGGTGAACGCGATTATCCGCCGCTCGAAGGGCCACGCGCAGTCGGTCATCGAAACCGGCAAGCTGAAGGTCAATCTCGACGCCCGCACCGTCGAGGTCGACAGCAAGCCGCTCCACCTGACGGGCAAGGAATACGGCATCCTGGAACTGCTCTCCCTGCGCAAGGGCATGACCCTGACCAAGGAAATGTTCCTCAACCACCTCTACGGTGGGATGGACGAGCCGGAACTCAAGATCATCGACGTCTTCGTCTGCAAGCTGCGCAAGAAGCTGTCTTCCGCGACCGGCGACGAAAACTACATCGAAACGGTCTGGGGCCGCGGCTACGTCCTGCGCGACCCGGAAGACCTGGCCACCAGCGCACCGGCCGCCTAACACCAGCAAAGAATTATTGTCTGCCAACTTAACAATCCGCCCGTGCGAACGGGCGGATTTTTTTGTGTGGGGGAGCATGCGCACCGGCCACGCGCGAACTTCTCTGTCGGCCAAGATGCAGACATTTACGGTTTAATGCCGCAGCTCTGCTTTTGACCCTTAGCCGTCATATCGGTCGGCGTATCGGTCCGTCTAACTTAGAATGGCCGCGCAAGCATGAAGTGAGGAAAACAGCAGGTTCAAATCACCTCGCAACCAAATTGGGACCACCGTTCAGCCAGCCGGCGGGCGTAACGCATGTGCTCGCCGGAGTAATGCGAACTACCGAGGCGGTTTGTTCTTGTTGAGATGCTATCGGGCGAGCGGCGAGGCTATTGCATAATCGCCATCATCATCAACGATGGAGACGTCCCATGTCAGAATAATTTAAGGCACGTAAATCGAGCCAGCCCTTTGATCACAGCCTGTGCGAAAATATGACGTGCGCCGGAGGGCTGACCTTCGTGATTTCCGTTGCAAACACGTCACGTACGGGGGACTGACTGAATAATGATAAAGATATACGAACAGCAAGAAAGTAACTTCGCTCAGCCCCGGCAGGTGCGATCACTAAATATTCTTAGCAACATTTCCGAGCCTTTCACGGCTGGGAAGCAAGCAGCTTACTCTCTGCTCAAGACAATCTTCCAGCCAGCGTACCATCGACTGATTCAGACAATGCGCCGGAGTTTCGGGAGAATCAGTCGTCTCCTGCAAATTCTGAATCCAAAGTTTCAATGTCCACTCGATCACGCTCTTATCTAAACCAATGGGAGATCCGCGAATCGAAACAAATGTTCTTAGCCCAAGCCAAAGACTGTATTGCCAGCCTTCAACCATCACCCCTTCCTCGCGATGCGGTATGATTGACACAGGCAACTCTACTACGTCGGGAATTCCAGCGGAGAGAACAAATCCCTTCGGTATTGCGATTCCGCACAAGGACGCACAGCCAAGCAACCGCATGGCAATCGCCAACTCGTTACCTTTTGTTTCAAGACCACTCTGTATTTCAGCACGAGTCTTAGATATCAGTCGCGGTCCTTTCAAAACTTGTCGCACAATAGATTTCACTGGACTCATGCCCAAAGGAAGCAACGCAGCAGCCAAAGAAAAGTTATTCACGGAGCCTACGCATTGATCAATCCACTTGGTTCCACCGAGGTTGTCAAACAAACTATGCATCTTTGGTGTTTTTGGGGAATTCTGAGGGATCATCGAAAGCAGCCGCGAAAATTCAGTCAATCTGTATGCTGGCCGCCCAAAATCCTCTGAACACTGGCGAGTCAACAGCCCTTCCACGATTTCATCGGCAATGTCTTCCCTTTCCAAACGGAAATAGAACATCGCGAGGTTTGCGGCCCCAGCCCAGTGTTTGTCATCTGGCCTTCTCAAAGGAGACCAGTCTGCTGCGACTTGATGGGCTAATATAGAAACCCCCAAATCCAATCTGTCCGCCGGCAATTGATACAGGAAGGTAAGAAGTCCGGTAGCCGTTTCTTGCTGTATTTTGGATTTGTGGTCACCAGCTATTCTAGCCATTGCTTCAAGAAGCGACGTACATAGCTCCGCTTGGCCTGCCTCAGATAGGGTCTTAACAAAGTAACTAAGCTTATCGAATGGTGAAATGAATGCGCACTCAGCGAGCCTGTCAATGTCTTCACTAAGCTTCTTGTAAATGGTCTTGCTGAGGCCCTTTCGACCATGTTTTTCTGCGCGCTTTAAGAAAACAGCTGCCGAATCCAGCGCATCTAAGGAAACCAATGGCATAAGTAGATCCACGCGCGCTTCCAGGCGATCATACAGATTTTCGACCAGCCCTTTTTGATCATGTTGCCAAGCTAACTTTAAAAGCGAACCTGTCGCGTCGAGTGATGAAGAAAGTGCCCGCTGAGCCAAGCGATCAATCTGCGCATCAAATCGCGAATATAATTTCTGAACCATCTTTTTTTGATCTTGTTGCCAAGCTATCTTTAAAAGCGAACCTGTCGCGTCGAGTGATGAAGAAAGTGCCCGCTCATCCAAGCGATCAATCTGCGCATCAAATCGCGAGTATAATTTCTGAACCAGCTCCTTTTGATCATGTTGCCAAGCTATCTCTAGAAGCGAACCTATCGCGTCGAGTGATGAAGAAAGTGCCCGCTCAGCCAAGCGATCAACCTGCGAATCAAATCGCGAGTACAATTTCTGAATTAGTGATTTTTGATCATGTCGCCAAGCTATTCTCAGAAAGTAACCAAGCTTGTCTAACGGCGTCTCGAACGCTCGTTCTGCCAACCTCTCGTCGTCCTTATCAATCTTCGAATATAATGTCCTAGCCAAGTGCTCGTTCTGCTGCCAAACTATCTCTTGAAATGATCCAAATTCGTCAAGAGCGTTTGAAAGTGCCTGCTCGACTAGGTCATCGCGCGACGCCAATAGGGACGCATGGCAAGATTCTAATACCGAAATATCGCAATCTCTCTTCACACTTTTCAAAAAGAATCCAACCGTTCCTGGCAAGCATTGTTTTGCACCTAGGGAAATCAGTTCAGAACAGTTCCTTTTCAGGTGGTCCAGCGCCAGGACACGAAACTCATCATTTATTTCAAGTTTGCGGAGCGTGCCGAAAAGGTAGCTGGATGTGGTATTGAACCCCCACCGAACAACAGAGTCTTCAATAAAACTGCGTATTTTAGCCTGAATTGTCGCGTATTGATTTGGCATGTATTTCTGAATTGTTAGCAACGTTCTACACCATTGGAAACTGACTTCATCGAATATTGGGGGGGCAAGGAGGCTGTGCGGCAACAACTCAGGATCAAAATCGGCGAAGGTTCGGAGCAGAAAGTCAGAGGTTTCATATCGTGCATTGTGCCACGCATAAGTCATAAATAAGCTCTTATGACTGTCACTAAGCCCATCAAACTGCTTGACCACAAAGTACTCACCCAAGATATCGGGCTCGAGTGGCCAGACCAATTGATCAGAGTCGTGCCCCGTCATTTCAGAAAAAACCTTGGGATGCTTGTCGATATCCCATTTAGGTAGAAAGACTTCTTCGATACTGGTTGTCGCTTCTGCAGAAAGTCCACGAACTACGGTGGCCAACGCCAATACGCGTTCTTCGGGCGGTTTTGAGCCTAAGGGTCGCCAAAAGCGAAACTGTTCCCGATTCAAGATACCTTCGATGGCGGCCTCTTTGTCCAGAGTAAGCCAGTTATCCGGCTCAACTATGATTGTTTCCGCTAACAATAGCGCAAAAAGAGGACGGCGTTGCTCATCGAAACGGCTCAGCGTTTCACTGAGAGTTTCACGTCGAGGTGCAGGCGTGTCTTGACTTTCCAGAATCCACTCAATAATTTCGACTGGATCATCAATAGTTTGAAGGTGCAAACCTTCTGTGTTTGCTGGACGGAACTGAGTGTCATTTGTGTTATAACCGCCCAGACGCAATGAGGTCAGCCAAGTGACATCCGGGATTCGATCCAGAAGTAGCAACCTTACCGGACGAGCAAGCGGCAGTCCTTGTCCCCCGACCCGGTCCGATAGATCGGCAAGCATCTTCACCAATGGATCATCTTCAAACGATTGAGATGTTCTTGCCGCGTAATCGACTACAATCAACGTAGGCATAAGAGGTTGCCAGTTGCGCCAGTCGCGGTTCAAATCCCGATGATCAAGGAATCCCGCATACCATTCACTCGCGACCAGCTTGCAAATCTCGTGGGCAAGTCGGCTCTTCCCTACACCGCCGGAGCCAAATATCAGCATCCAGCTAAGAGACTCAGTTGCAGAATCTAGGAATTCTGCGATTACATCCATTTCGGTCTTCCGCGCGAAAAAGGGTACCGCTTCCGCACCAAAGAAGAATCGATTGCGTTGTGCGTTCTTTATTTTGCGGATAACAAGGTTGGGCTGTCGGAAATCCGGCTCTATGAACCGCCTGCTTATGCCGCCTGGTTCCAAGAGGAATTCGTAGGCGATTTCGACTATCGCGGAATCAGGCTTTTCCGGTACAACGATGTCGCTGTGCCCCTTGTTGGGGACGGTAATATTTCCGTCACTCCAATCGGCACCGAGTGAGCTCGTTCGTGATACCACCCAATCCTGAGCAGCGGTGATGTACTTGACGCTTACGCGTTCATGCGCGTTTGCACGGTGCCAATCCTCGCCCAACAACATAACAAAGTCAGAATCCACTGCGAGATCACGAACTTGCGCATTTGCTAACCGTTTGACAGGGTTAGCAAGAATCGACCCAAGGTGTGGCGTGCCAAAGGTTATCAGTTTGGTGGTTTTTAATGGGCCGCCTTCTTTTAGAACATTGCAGATATATCTGCGCGCAATCAGCCCACCTTGACTATGGGTCAAGAACTCAATTCGGTCTCTGTCAGGATACTCTGTAGCCAGGTATTCTGAAAGTTCTCTTGCAACATTTGTTAGGCTAGGGACGGGTCCAAATTTTCCAGTCTTGTATGAAAATAAATCGATGTCGTACGTCTCGGAAAAACCTTTGGAATTACTCAAGAACTCGGGGAATTTCCCCCAAGTGCTTTGTGCGTCGCCACCCAATCCATGAATACATACTAGCAAGGCTTTAGGCATATCAGTTTGCGTAATTTTCATCCATTGTTCGGAGTCAAACTACCACACTGGTGAGGTAAACAAAGCCACCGCCCCATTCTTCGGTGTCGCGGCTAAGGTTACCCGAACTGATTTCGTCGATGCCCAAATGAAGCAGCCAGTTGTCTGCCGCGACACCGCAACGTTCCAGGCGATCTATGTGTTCATATAACTAATTGATATTGTTTATATTTTAAAAAATAAAGGGACATAATGCTTATTGAAATATAATTAGGCTAGATTCAGGTCACAACTGCACCGTCGTGACCTAAATCTGCCTGCTGCAACAAGCTCGGCTCATCCTGTCCCCGGAATCAGGAATCGAGAATGTCCTCGAGTTCAAGGGGGCCGCTGTCGGGGTCGTCGCCGATATCGTTTGGCGCCGGCATCGTCAAAAACAATGTCATCGCCAAAATCATATCCACGGTTTCGCCGTCTTCGGCCAACGGCAGATAAAGCCGCTCCAGCTCCGCGTAGTTTTTATGGGCGCTGATGAGCGGTTTCCCGCGCCGCCAGCTCGGCAACCGGGTTTCAACGACTTCGACCATCCCCTTTTGCACACCCGGTGTCCTGGAATCGCTCAAATTGTCGTCGATCCAACCGCCGGTGAGGTTGACGCCCGCAAATTCCTCGATTCTGGTCCCCACAAGGCGGCGCCAGAACCGCAGCGGTTCGCGGTGGACATCGATCAGCCAAAGATTAGTCAGAAGCGGCGCCATATCGACAGGATCGATATGCTGGCGGCCCGGAAGTTTCCCTTCGGGCGAAACGGAACACCAATAGCTGTAGAGCGCTTTGATGTCCGTATGGGCGTGATCCGGAACAGGCATGTCGCGTATAATTCGTTCTCGTTCAGTCGTTAGGCTCAGAGGTGCTGCAACCCTATCTAAGATACATGGTAAAATCTCTTCGATTTGCAAATTTACTGTCTCAATAGGTAAAGTAGGATAAGAAGGCGAATTTACAGTTAAACAATTCTCCTAATACGTGTAAATAAAATCATCAAGTTGTAATTTTTATAATGACATCACAATCAAAGATCTTAGACCCATACAATTAAAGGAACGACAGACCGCTAAAAGATACGAATTATCAAAGGGTTCCGTCAATCCCGTTTGCATGATTCGTTTATAGGTACGACGCGATTACGTCGTTTGAAAAGCGGGACTGAAAATGGCACATGAAGACCTACGATATTTCGAGTTGGATCGCTGAGAAGGCACGAAGAGCGCCGGACAAGGTCGCAATTCGCTTCGAAGGACGCGAAACGCGCTACGGGCAGTTCGAAGACCGCATTGCCCATTTAAGCGGAGCGTTTGCCGATACTCTGGGCATTGAACAGGGCGATCGCATTGCGTTCCTCGGCGATAACTGTCCGGAAATTCTGGAACTGCTTTTCGCGTGTGCGAGAACCGGCGCCATACTGGTGCCCCTAAACATTAGAATGACAACCGAGCAACTCGGCGTTTTTCTTAACAACGCTAAACCGCGTTATTTGTTCGTCTGCGCAAATCACTTCGATTCGGCAGAAGCGTGCCTGCAACAATATCCCTCGATGCGGTTGATCGGCATCGGGGACGATACCCACAGCGAACAAGACAAATCGGATATGCGCGCGCTGGTAACAGCCGCCACGCCGCTTGACCACGATCGACGGTTCCCGCCATCGACGCCGGTCCTGATGATCTACACATCGGGTACGACGGGCTTGCCGAAAGGCGCGCTTATCTCACAGGAGGCGCTGTATCATTCCGCCTTGAATTCGATCGGTGTCTTCGAAATGGTCCGTCATGACGAAGTGCTGACCGCGGTTCCGATGTATCATATCGCCGGGTTGAGCATTCATTCGGTGCCGGCAATGCTCGCCGGGGCAACGGTCACGATCCACCGCGAATTCGACGCCGGCGACGTGCTGCGCGATATCGAGCGTCTCCGCGTCACCGTTCTCCTCGCACGTCCTGTCGTATCCCGCGCCATATCCTCGCATAGCGATTGGGAAAACACGGACATCTCGAGTCTCCGGACACTGGGAACCGGCGGCACGGGGGTTCCGCTCGCATCGATGGCGCCCTGGTTCGCACGCGGCATACCAGTTCAGCAGCTATACGGCTTGACCGAAGCGATGCCGCCGGTCATTGCCGTGCCGATTGAAGATGCGAGACGAAAAGCGGGCTCCATCGGCAAGCCCTCGGCGCATGTCGAATCGCGAATTGTCGACCGCTGGATGCGCGACGTCGAACCCGGAGAGCGCGGCGAGATCGCGTTACGCGGCAAATGTGTCTTCAGCGAATATTGGGCCAACCCGGAGGCGACGGAACAAAATTTTCGCGACGGCTGGTTTATGACCGGGGATGTTGGGCATATCGACGACGACGGGTATTTCTACATCGACGACCGTATCAAGGATATCGTGATTGTCGGCGGCTCGAACATTTATCCCGCCGATGGCGAACGGATCCTGGCGGAATGCGAAGCGATCGAAGAAGCCGCGATCGTCGGCAGGCCGGACCCGGAGTTGGGCGAATCCATCGTCGCCTGCGTCGTTCTGAAGGAAGGGTACGCGATGACTTCGAAAGAACTGCGTGCTCTGTTCGTGGGACGGCTGGCGGTATACCAACATCCGCATCATGTCGCGTTCATGGACTCGCTCCCGCGCACCGGCCTCGGCAAGATTGAAAAATCGACCTTACGGACAATGGTGCGCGGAGACCTTCCTCTCGACGCAGCATATGCCAAACCTAAGCAAGTTCGCCGCTAGGAGCCTGCCCGGGTAATGCTTATGGTCTGCACTGCGTTTTCAAGGGGTTGGGTTAGGATGGCGTCGCGTGGCGATGCCGAGGGGCATCGCAAGCGGCGCTAGACGACATCCGAGCCCCTTAAAAACGAAGCCCTTTGGGTCGACCAGAGAAACGCGCAGGCCGCAAGCGTTACTCGGACAGGCTCCCAACTTCTGTTGACGACGCGACGGGCTCCTCGTCGGTTGGGAAGTACAGGCGGATCGTCGTGCCGACGCCAACTTCGCTCTCGATATCCATCTTCGCGCCGTGCAGTTCGACCAACCGCTTGACGATCGGTAGTCCGAGGCCCGTCCCTTCCCGCGTTCGCGCCGCGTCCTCCACCTGGGCATAGGGTTCCAAGATCCGCGGCAGATCCTCGGCTGGGATCCCGCAACCGGTATCGGCGATGCTGAGCTCAACCAAGCTGTTCCTGCGGCGCAATCCAATCGAGACGACGCCTTGAGGCGGCGTGTATTTGATGGCGTTCGATAGAAGATTCAGCAAAATCTGCCGCATCGCGCGCTCGTCGAACGCCGCCATGCCGACATCCATCGTGTTTGCCTTCCAATCCAGCCGGACACCCGCGGCATGCACCTGTGGCATGACCAACGCAACGGTCGACCCGACGAGGTTTGTCAGGTCGAGAAGCTCGCGATGAAGCTGCGTCTTCCCGGCTTCAAGCTTTGCCAGGTCGAGCAAGTCGTTAATCACGGCGAGCAGATGCGCGCCGCTTTCGTGAATGTGGCGCGCGTACTCCTCAACCCGATCCTGCTTACCGGCGGACAAATTTTTGTCCGCGAGGATTTCGGAGAATCCCATAATGGCGTTGAGCGGCGTCCGTAGCTCATGGCTCATTTGCGCCAGGAACCTGGACTTGGACTGGTTCGCTTCCTCCGCCCGGCCCCGTGCGGCGGTCAGCTTCGCGAGGATTGCGCGGCGTTCGGAAATGTCCTGCTGGATGACGACGAAGCGGCGCGTTCCCGAGTGGGCGTGCGCCAGCGGATAGACGGACACCTCCGCCCAGTAGGTGAACCCGTCGACGCCACGCGCGGCTATGTCGCCATGCCATATCTCGCCCTTTTCGACCGCCTCGCAGATCGCTTCCCAGCGCGACGCGTCTGTTTCCGCCGCCAACAAGGCGGCCGGCGTGCGTCCGATCGTATCCGCCTCCACGTAGCCAGTCAGGCAGCCGAACGCCGGGTTCGCATATTCGATACGCCAGTCGTCCGCCGCCACGACGATTGCAACGGGGCTGTTCTCGACGGCGAAGGACAGCATCGCCAGCCGCTCCACAATACGGTCGAATTCCGCCGCCACGTCGTCCAGTTCCGGCGTGACGTTTTGCTCGGCAAGCGACATGGCACCCGCATGGGGCCCGACATTGACGGCAATGCCGCGAAACTTGAGGAGCTGGTCGCGTACGCGCAGCAAAAGGAATACGGCAAGGGCTGCCATTGCGCAGTAAAGAATAGCCGCGATCTGAATTTGCGGCGTCTGCCAGTAGTCCAAGCCGAGCGACGACTGAAGATAGGTTTCGTTGCTATAGGAGGCGATGACCGCCCAGCAGCCGGCCTCTGTTTGCACCGGCGTAATGGAGCTGATCAGATACTCGTTGCCGCCGCCATGGCGGTGACGTATGGCCGCTGCCTTATCGCTTTTGCAGGAAACCTCGAGGCGGTTCAGAACCCCCAGGCCAGCGATGCGGCGGCGTTCGGATTCCATGAAATCCGGCGCTATCGCGGGAAACGCGGCGATGTAATAGAAGCCTTCCTTCGGATCGCCATCCGGGCGGAATATGACGCGGACATTGAGATTTGCGCTGGCAAGCCGGGCCAGCACTTCATTCAGCGCCGGCTGCTCCGACAGTCCGACGCGCAGGTGCGGCGCCAACGCCGCTGCGAGAACGCGGCCATGCTCCTGCCCGGCTTCGAGCAACAGCGTGTTTCGCTCGCGATCGGCGGATGAAAGCTCCAGATAAATGAAAGCCGGGATTACGGAAAACATGACCGCCGTCACGACGATCTTTGCGACCAGGCTGCGCCGCCAGTGGCCCATAGCCGACCGCAGGGCACCCGACTTTCCACGCAGGGCGGCCCACGTCTCTCCTATGGCTGGGCGGGCGCTAATCCACCAACTCGTGGTTCGCATCGATTGATGGATTTGCGTCGGATGCCCCATGATCACGGCTTTCCGTTCGCCACCACACGCTGCCGAAAAGCCCGGAGGCAGTGTGCGGGTACATCACTGTACGCTTGCGTGTCCTCCGTCTCTCCCGTCGGCGGACTCGCTTCGAAATGAAGCAGTCGATAGCGCCGCGTCTTAAGGTCGTAGTAGAAATGAAGCCGGATATGGCAGTCGTCGTCGGCATATTGCCAGATCCTGGAAGGTTGGCCGTTTTCCTCCATGTCCGGCGGACCGAGGAGCCGTTTCGCCTGGTCAAAGTTGAGCCCGACCAACACCGACGGTGTTAGGGCGTTATCCGTGGCAGACGCCCCCGGCAACGGTTCCCGAATCGCGTCCTGGGGCTTCGCCTCGGGGCGCGGCCGCAGCGTCTCCGCGCGACGCCGTTTCTCATGATCGGCGACCGCCCCACCGGACGCCGGTGCCAAAGAGTAGCCTTCGGATAAATCGCCATGTCCCGACGCCGCGTTCGTTTCGCGCGATTCGTCGGAACCTGGGTTCTGCAAGAAATCGAGTTGCGTACCGCAACCGGCAGCCAGCAAGCTGGTCAGTGCCAAAAGCGCTATGGCGACACTGCAGCGCATGTCTTGAAGCCCCATTGGATACACAAACCGCAACTCATGAGTCGCCTACATTTCATTTTTCTAAATCATATACAGCAAATTTTGTTACTCACAAAGTATTTTCAAGTTAAATTGTGTTATTGATAAGTAAAAAAATTAATAAAATTGTTTCTTTATTTTATATTTATTAGAATTTTAGGATGATTTGTTCTAAACTTACGTGATACAGCGTTGTAAATTTGCCGAG
Source organism: Alphaproteobacteria bacterium (assembly GCA_012103325.1). Classification (GTDB taxonomy): domain Bacteria; phylum Pseudomonadota; class Alphaproteobacteria; order UBA8366. The sequence goes on along the minus strand of WLWY01000003.1, from coordinate 10,018 downwards.
ATCAACGTTTCTCTTGATCGATGGACCAAAAAGCGACACGCTGGCGCTTCGCAAGTTTGGCGCCTCGGTCTAGGATAGTCGGCTATTTAGGCAAGATTACGGCACGGCGGCGAGGTCGCGGAACGATGAAGGAGCGCGCATGATTGCGGCCCTGCCCCTTTGAAACCCATAGGTGGCGCTGAAAAGAATGAAAAACAATCATTAGAGATTGTATAAAAATAACTACTACAATTTAAAAAATATCTTAACTCTCTCCGCTTTAGTGTCGCAATACATCCAAACTGGCGCCGTCGACTCGAAGCATTGGTTCGTGGGGGAGATGAATGGATCATATCGAATCAGAAACGCCGACGAAGAATGATTCAGCTCAGTCCGAGGAACAGGCCCAGGCAGAAGCAGATATGGATTCGATGCATATCCTGCCTTTGCATATCATTCCCCTGCAAACGCCGAGCCTGCGACGCGCACGGCTGATCAAGAATGTACGGCTTGAAAGCGTTATTGAGCTCTTTAACGATGCCGACGGCGGCAGCGGCCAGATTGACCTTGCGGAATTGCCCGGCACCTTTGGCTGGCCTCAGGGCGCGCCGCACCCGGACAACCGCATGATCTCCGCCCTGGCCGAGCTGCATAGTTTCGACATTTACACACTGAGAAACCAGCTCCGGAGGCTCGGCATCAATGTCGAGCAGCAATCGGCGCTGAAGCTTTCCGCCAAAAAACGTCAGGAACTCATGCGCTATATGAACGAGTTCACCCTGCCTCTGCTTCGGCAAATCTATAATACGACCGAGTCCGATTTCGACAATATGGCCGGGCTGATCAAGAAATATTCCGCGCCCGACAAAAAGATAGCGCTGAACAATCTAAAAGAAATGGCCGATAAACTGAGCGTAGACCTTCAAACGGTTCCTGATTTCCTGGAAGAATATGCTGACATCTACCTGTCGGTGTCTTACGGCAAATATTGTTTGAATGGGCTGATTCCTCAGATTCTGATGTTCGAAGAATCGATGGAAGAATTAAAGGAAAACCTCGAGCTGAGTAACGATGTGCGCCTGATGCGCAGTATCGACTTCATCAAGGAAAGCATCACCGACGTCACCGCCTCCGTCGTCAGCCGCTTCGAGAACTTCGAGCGGGCCTCGGAATCGATGTGGGAAGACATCACAGCGGAGTCTTTTGAGCATGTCAAAAAGATGGTCCGCAGCCACCATGTCACGATTGGCGCAATCCTGTGCAGCTTGACGCTCAAAATGACGGGCTGGCAAACAAATCTGTCAGCGGGCCGCGGCCTGGTGCGCCGCGCCGATTTTATTCGGTCTGACATGATGCAGGGCATGGAAAAAATTAATGGGATCGAAGAGCTTGTTAAGAAGCAACAGCAGTCGGCGCCGACCTGGGAAGCCTTCACGGTAGAGAAAGCCGGTTAGGTGCCGTCGAAATCATGCAACGGGAACGGTTCCCGTAAGGTCGCTATCGGAGGGGTGAATGTCGGATAGACGCCTGCTTGTTGTGGACGACGTCGTCGAGTTGGGCGAGGCGGTCCGCACCATTGGCGGTAACTTGGGGTATGATGTCCGGCACTCTACCAATGGCAAAGATTTCAAGCAGGCCATGGACGACTTTAATCCGACAACTGTCATGATCGACATCGTCCTGCCGGATATCGATGGATTTCAGCTCGTCAAATGGCTGCGAGAGCGAGGATGCGGCGCCAAAATCCTCGTCTCCGCCATGAACAACCTGAATTATGCCAAATTGGCAAGATCGCTTGGTAAAGGCCGGGGATTGGACATCTCGGCATTGCCGAAGCCCTATCAGGATGATGAGTTGTACGAGGCTCTTGACTACGGCGTTGGGACTTCCCCATAGGCCGCGACGTCCGCGCCGTTTCCCCTCGCCAATAGCGGCAATCCGGCATTTCACAAGTTAATCGTCTATCGCTACCATAGCCGTCTGTTCAGTAAGATTACCGAATGGCGGGCCGATCGCAGAACGAAGGAGAGCGTCCGTATGTCGCGTTTGATCAGAGCGCGATGACGTTAGAATGAAATGACGATAGGTTGGCTGACAGGCTGAGCGAACAGGTGTTGTTCGCCGATCCGCCCCCTCCCCCGATCACTGGAGCGTATTTGAATGGCTAGGCAACAGACGACGGATAAGCACACGTCCCCGGCAGGAGACACGGCGCCGATGGAACATTTCGACGTTCTGATCGTCGGCGCCGGGATTTCCGGAATCGCCGGCGCCTATCATCTCCTCCAGCAGTGCCCCGATACGAGCTTTGTCATATTGGAGACGGAGGAGAGTTTCGGCGGTACCTGGTGGACCCACCGGTCCCCCGGAATCCGATCCGACAGCGATCTTCACACGTTCGGGTACAGTTTCAAGCCCTGGGTCGGCCCGCCGATTGCGACGGCTGAGGAGATCCTGTCCTACATGGGAGAGGTGGTCGAGGAAAACAGCCTCGAGCAACATATCCGCTACCGCCACAAGATCCTGAAGGCCGACTGGTCGTACGACGATAGCCGCTGGACGATCGAGGCGGTCCGCTCCGACACCAACGAAACGGTCAAAGTCAGCGCCGACTTCCTGTGGATGTGCCAAGGCTATTACCGGCATAACGAGGGCTATACGCCAGAGTGGGACGGTATGGCGGATTTCAAGGGCCGGATCGTACACCCGGAGAACTGGCCGGAAGATATCGACCATGCAGGCAAGAACGTCGTCGTCATTGGCTCCGGGGCGACGGCGGCGACGGTTGTACCGGCGATGGCGGAGACCGCGGCGCACGTCACCATGCTGCAGCGCTCGCCGACCTTTTTCCGAACCGGCCGCAACGCGATCGAGATCGCGGAAACCCTGCGCGAATTGCACGTCGAAGAAGACTGGGTCCACGAAATCGCGCGGCGAAAAATCATGTTCGACCAGGCCGCGTTCACCGATAGATGCTTCAACGAGCCGGAAGCCGTGAAGGACGAGTTGCTGGAACAGGTGCGGACGCTACTCGGCCCCGATTACGATGTGGACAAGCACTTCACGCCGTCCTACCGGCCGTGGCGCCAGCGCATCGCGTTCGTGCCCGACGCCGACCTGTTCAAGGGGATCGCAGCGGGCAAGGCATCGGTCGTCACCGATGAGATCGACCGTTTTACCGAGGACGGCATCCGCTTGAAAAGCGGCGAGACCCTGGAAGCCGACATCGTCGTAACCGCGACCGGCTTCAACATGAGCGTCATGGGCGATATCGCGTTCACGATCGACGGCAAGCCGCTCGACTTCCACGAAACCGTGACCTATCGCGGCATGATGTTCACGGGCGTGCCCAACCTCGCCTGGGTGTTCGGCTATTTCCGCGCCAGCTGGACGTTGCGCAGCGAGCTGATCGCCGATTTCGTCTGCCGTCTGCTCCATCACATGCACGAGAACGGCGCCAGTAGTGTAGAGCCGACGCTTCGGCCGGAAGACAAGGACATGCCGTTGTCGGACTGGATGGACGACCAAGATTTCAATCCGAATTATCTCAAGCGAGCCCTCGCGATTTTGCCAAGACGCGGCGACAAGCGGGAGTGGCGGCACACACAGGACTACTGGCGCGAGAAGAACGAGTTTCCGGCTATCGACCTGGATGACGACGTATTCGTCTATCGCGGGCGCGCGCGCTCAAACATGGCGGCCGAATAAGCGTTCCGGTCCGAACCGTCCACATCGTCGATCATTCGCGGCAGAAGCCCGCCGCTCCAATGGATATATTTGGCTTATGCCCGAGTATCGGCGGGTTCCGGCGCGAGCTTGCTCTAGATCAGATCAGGGTTTATTGGAATCGCCTTAGGCGATCCAAAAACCGTGTGAATCTGATCTAACTTATTGAAAACGGTCGGATTCACAAGAGTATCCGAACCCATAAATTGGGTTCGTCTGAACTTGATCCGATCTACGCGTCAGGCGGAGAGGCGTGCGGGCGCGCTCGACGGCATCTGATACAGGCCCCGTTGGCCCGGCACGGGCTGAAACTTCTCGGTTATCCCCAAGACCGTCTCGGCGCCGCCAAGATATAGGGAGCCATCTTCGGCCATAATGTTGCTGATCCGGTTCAAGACCTGACGCTTCATATCCTGATCGAAGTAAATCAAGACATTGCGGCAAAGAACGATATCGAACCGCCCAAGCGATTTCGGATCATCTAGGAGATTAAACGGCCGGAAGGAGACCATCGACCGCAGACCGGCATCGATTTCCCACTTATCGCCGTCCTGTTTGAAGTATTTTACCAGCAAGGTGATCGGTAATCCGCGTTGGACTTCAAACTGACTGTAAATACCCGACTGTGCCTTCGTCAGCATTTCCGCAGAAAGGTCCGTTGCAACGATCTCGACGTTCCAGCCCGAGAACGCGGCGCCCGCTTCCTTGATCAGCATTGCAATCGAATACGGTTCCTGACCGCTTGAGCACGCGGCACTCCAAATGCGGATTTGGCGAGTCGCCGCACGCGCCTTCAGCAGCTGCGGAAACACAAGGTCCTTTAGCTGATCAAACGGTTTCGTGTCGCGGAAAAATAGCGATTCGTTCGTCGTCATTGCCTCGACGATATCCGCTATGAGGCCTTGTTCTTTCGCCGACTTGACCGCTGCGATCAGATCTTCGAGCGAATTCAGCCCATGTTTCCGGGTTATCGGAGCCAAGCGGCTTTCCAGCAAATACGCCTTATCCTCACCAAGGACGAGTCCCGAGCGATCACGGACCAACGTTGCCATTACCTGAAAGTCTTCTGGTGTCATGCTGCCGTCCGAGTCTTGAAGTTGGTGATGTGCGCGGCAATTTCCTGTAACGGCAACACCGCGCTGCAGACACCATGCGTTGCCACCGCACCTGGCATACCCCACACGACGCTCGTTTCTTCATCCTGCGCAACAACCGTCCCACCAGCGGCGACAACCGCCTCGCATCCATTCAGACCGTCTTTGCCCATGCCCGTGAGAATGAGCGCCAGCACTCGAGGCCCATAAATTTCGACGATGCTCCGCATCATGGGGTCGACCGAGGGCCGGCAGAAATTTTCAGGAGACGATTGCGTCAATCGGGTAACGATTTTGGCGCCGTTCTTTTCCAGAATCATATGATAGTCACCCGGCGCGACATAGATGTGGCCGCTCGTGATGACTTCGCCGCCCTTCGACTCGATGCATGGTCGTTTCGCGACCGAGGCAATGTGGTCAGCCAGGATTCTGGTAAACGTTGCCGGCATGTGCTGCGTGATAACGATCGGCAGCGTCCAGTCTGCAGGAATTCCTTTAAAGAATTCGAACAAGGCCTGCGGCCCGCCGGTCGAACTGCCGATCGCAAGAATATCCGGCACCATGGTCCCGGCCTTGCGCAACGATATGTCTACCGATCCCGCCGATACGGCTTTTGGAGAAGAACTAGTACCCGGCCGCGTTGGCACGTCCTTGGAAATTCCTTGCGCACGATGCGACGCAGCCCCAAGGGCGACGACCTTCTCAAGCAACGACTGTCGAAACGCATCGCCCGAGTTCAGTTCGGAGGCCGATGTAGGTTTCGGAATGTAATCGGCAGCGCCCAAGCTCAGAGCCTTAAGGGAGATTTCCGCGTTCCGTGTGGTCAACGTTGATGACATGATGATGCGGAGTTTTGGGTTGGCTTTGATCAGCAGTGGCAGGGCGGTGATGCCATCCATTGTCGGCATCTCGATATCGAGAACCACGACATCGATGTCTTTCTGTTCGGCTGCGCGAACCGCATATTCTCCATTACCAACGGAAGCAACGACCTCGATCGTATCGTTCGTTTCGAGAATTCGCTTGGTAAGCCCCCTGATAACCGCGGAGTCATCGACAATCATGACCCGTATCTTATTTGCCATTCTTTGATCCAATACGCTGCGCTGCCTAATACTGAATTTTCCAGTCTTCAGCTAAATCAAGCCGACCTGACTGAATTTGCTTTGAATAATCTCGCTATCAAACGGCTTCATGATGTACTCGCTAGCGCCCGATCCGATCGCTTGCTGAATATGACCAAGATCGTTTTCCGTCGTGCAGAACACGACTGGTACATCTGTGCCGCCCGGCATTTCACGGAGCGCCAGAAGGAATTCGATCCCGTTCATTACCGGCATATTCCAATCCAGCAACACGCTGTCGGGAAGTTTCGTTTTGCACAGATCGATTGCAACCTGCCCGTCCTCGGCTTCGAGCACCTCGAAGCTGAGTTCCTCCAGGATCTTTCTGGCAACCATGCGAATGACACGGGAGTCGTCAACGACGAGACAGGATTTCATGAGAGTACTCCGGCCTTACACATAATCTTCATTTCCCATGACTTTCATTTCTTTACCCGCTGTGGAAAGCCCATCTATTCGCGGTTCTGCACCGCTGTTAGCGCCTGCTCGAGCGTTTGAACCAGCGCGTCGCGATCGGCCTTGGCGACATAATCGTCGAACCCAACCTCGCGACCACGATCAAGGTCCGAGGGAGTGGCATGCGACGAAAGTGCAATCATCGGCACATCGGCCCAATCGGAACCGTTTCGAATGGCTTCAGCGAACGCATAGCCATCCATCTCGGGCATCTCGATATCGCTGACGATGACGTCGAATTCCAAACCCTTTTCGCAGAACGAAATAGCGGACTTCGCGTTATCGACAGCTGTGACGTCATACCCGGCAACAGACAACATCGGGGTCAAGAGGTTGCGGAAGAACGGGCTGTCGTCGACCAGCAAGAGCCGCTTCTTTCGTGCTTCTCTGGGTTCAACACCATTCGGGCTACCGAACCAATCGTCGAATGCCTGCGTCAGGAAGTATCCGGTATCGAGGATATCCGTGGCCTGACCGACGACCTTGGCACTTCCCAGGAAGCCCGGATGGTCGCTAACCAGTTCGACGTTCAAGCGATCCTCGACGATGTCCAGAATCTCATCGACGATCAAGCCCATGGATCGGTCGCCATCGGAGAAGACGATAACCGGCTGCATGCCCTCTTCCCGCAGAGTCCCGCCATTGTCGATCGGAATCAGCGGCATCAATTGATCGCGGTATTGCACAAGCAACTGGCCGGGCGACCGCTCGACCTTGGCAGCGTCGATCTCCTCAAGCCGGGCAACCAGCGCGAGAGGAACGGCCTTCGGCGTTTGATCGCCGGCGCGGAAGATAAGCAGCGCCACGCGGTCAGTCGAACCGCTGTCTGAGCTTTCGTGAGCATCCGCCGCCGCCGCCGCCGGCAGCGACAGGTCGCCGCTCTGTGCTGCGATACCGTTGGGATCCAGGATCAAAATCACGCTCCCATCGCCAAGAATCGTATTGCCGGAAAACAGCGGAATCTGCCGCAACACAGGCGCAACCGGTTTGACGACGATTTCCTCTGTGTCGAATACCCGATCGACAATAATGCCGAAGGTGTAGGTACCAACCTGGGACACGACGATGAACATTTCTTCGCTCTGTGTTTCTTCCGAGAGCGACTCGATTTTCAAGCTGCTCTGCAACGACACGAGCGGCAGTAAGCGATTGCGCAAACGAAGGACGGGCGTCCCTTGGATGTTCTCGATCTTGTGCTCGGAATTCGCACTTGCGAGCACAAGCTCGACCACGCTGATCTGCGGGATCGCAAATCGCTCGCCGGCGCATTCGATAAGCAGCGCCGAAACAATCGCCAGGGTAAGCGGGATCTTAATATTGAAGGTCGTGCCCTGACCTTCTTCCGACTTCAGCTCAACGGTACCGCCGATTTTCTCGATATTCGTCCGGACCACATCCATGCCGACACCGCGGCCGGATACCGAGGTAACCGCCGCCGCTGTCGAGAGCCCGGCGCTGAAGACGAACTGCTGAATCTGCTGCGTCGTCATATCTTCCAGCTCGGCTTCCGACACCATGCCGTTTTTGAGAGCCTTTTCCTTGATCTTTTCGGTATTCAGACCCTTACCGTCATCGCTGATCTCGATAATGATGTGACCGCCTTCATGGAAGGCATTCAGCGTAACCGTACCTGTCGCGGACTTCCCAGAGTCCAGCCGTTCATCGGGCATCTCGATGCCATGATCGGCCGAGTTCCGCACCATATGGGTCAGCGGATCCTTGATCAGCTCCAGAACCTGACGGTCGAGTTCGGTTTCCGCACCGATCATTTGCAGATCGATCTTCTTGCCGAGTTCGATCGAAAGGTCGCGGACAATTCTGGGCAGCTTCGACCATGCATTGCCGATCGGCTGCATGCGGGTCTTCATAACCCCTTCCTGCAGTTCGGTCGTTACATGGCTAAGCCTCTGCAGTGGCGTCGTGAAATCACTGTCCGCTTCGTTGCGCAGGATCTGCATAAGCTGATTTCGGGTTAGGACGAGCTCCGAAATCATTGTCATCAGATTTTCGAGGAGCTCGACATTCACCCGGATCGACTGGTTGGCGACGCTGGTCTCCTTCGACGGATCAGCTTTTGCCGCCGGTTTCGCGGCTTCCTTCTTGGCAACGGCCGGCAGACTTTCAGCCTTGACCGGCTCGGCCACTTCCTCGGCCTCCGCTGCCACATCTTCCGGGGTTTCAGCGGCGGCGGCAAGCTCGGCCTCTTCCGCGGGCGCGGTGCTCGGCTCGACACCGGCGTCCTCATCGTCCCCACCCGTGTCTTCGGCCCTTACCGGTACGAAGCCATGTTCGTCCTCGGTGTCCTCTTCAGCGGTAGCTTCGCCTTCGGCCGATTCTTCCAGCGCTTCGGCAGGTTGGGCTACGGCAGGTTGGGCTGCGGCAGACGGCGCGCCGCCGCCATCGGCGAAAGCATTCAGGCGCGAAATTAGATCGCTGTCTTCGCCGTCCGGCTCCGCTTCGTTGGCCTCCAACTCGACGAGCAGCATTTTGATCTGATCGAGGCATTGCAGAACCAAGGAGACTGCGTCCGGTGTCACTTCGATCTCGCCGTCGCGGATCTTACCCAGGATATTCTCACCCGCGTGCGCTACGGATTCGAGTCTCGGAAGGCCGAGAAAGCCGCACGTGCCCTTGATCGTGTGTACCAGGCGGAAGATGTTGCTCAGGAGTTCGGGGTCATTCGGATTCTGCTCAAGCTTGACCAGCTCGACGTCGAGAGTGTCCATGGCTTCATTAGTTTCGGTGAGAAACTCGTTTAAAAGATCGTCCATTTCGGCTTTCCACTCCTACCGCGCATTCACGAATGATGACACCGCGCGGGACGCGTTTTATCCCCGGTTACGGCACGCGGAGAGTCACACGCATTAATTAAAAAGGCGTAAAGGGAGTCGGGGTTTAGAGCGGGTTACAGGAAGGTTGCAGAGCGATTGCGGCAAATCTCATACCGATTCACTACATGCCAATATCGAGGCTGGGATTATCGCGTCAAACGTGCCGAAAATTCGATTGGCCCGGTTCCCTCCTGGGCAACCTCCAATGCCGATTGGAGCTGCTTGGCAAGGCGGGAGACAAAATAAGCATGGACGCTCCGCGGGGTCAGGATTTCCGGAGACGTTTCGGGCAGCAGTGCCTGGCCGCATTCCTCCGAGATTCGCGGCCCCTCGCCTTCCGCCGTGACCGACATGCGAAGGCTCGCCGTCGCCTCTTCGAAGGCCACCGAAAGCGAACCACCACGGGGCAAGGTATCCGCGGCAAGCGGGAGCATGTTGAGAAGCAATTTTCCCCAGCCATTTCCTAAATCGGGCACCATTGGATCGCCGGGCCACATCAGCTGCGTGCGGCCTTCCTCGAAATACGAATCCGCCAACTGTTTCATATCGCTATAAGACGCGATCGAGTTGTTGCCCGCCGCGCCGTAAGCCATCCGGTAGAAGTTTAGCCGCGCGGCGACCAGCTTCGCACTGCTGCCGATCAACGGCAGAGCATCGGGCAACATCGAATCGTCGAATTCCTCGATCATCTCGATGCCGTTGTTGATCGCACCAATAGGGCTCGCCAACTCATGGCAAAGCCGCGAGCACAGCAGCTCGGTGATCCGCATATCGACAAAATCTAACATCGCCACTACCGTAGATTAAG
>WLWY01000002.1 GCA_012103325.1 Alphaproteobacteria bacterium | reverse complement strand
CCCCTCAAGGGGGAAGGGATAACTCAGGGAGATCAACAGGTTCTTCTCCTCCCCCTTGAGGAGACCTCTGCGAAACGGGTTCAGGATCGGAGATAATCGTTGGGTTTGGAGGTTGGTGCATAGGTTTGGCGGTTTTTCGCGTTGGGTTTTGGGACGCTCTTGACGAGATCGGCAAGGGACGGCGTCAGGGCATAAGAGTTTCGGCACGTCTCAGGTTCATGGCGATGCACAGGAGATGAAGGTGGGACTGGTTCTTCTGCATCCCCCTGTATCGGGCCCGGCGGTATCGGTAAGACCGCTTCAGAGTTCCGAACAGGCGCTCGACATTAGCGCGGATCGGGGAGATCAGGCGGTTGCGGACCTGTTGCCAGTGCGGCAGCGCCGGTTGGTTCTTATGGCTGCGGTGCATGATCCGGTCCTTGATGCCCCTCGCCTTGAGGCGCCGGCGGCGCTCCTTGTGCTCATAGGCTTTGTCAGCATAGACCGCCCGCTCGTCGCCCTGGATCAGCGCGTCGGCCACTTCGCTCTCATAGGTTTTGGCCGACGTCATCATCGCATCGCGGATCAATTCGGAGCCCTGATCGACGGCGATATGCGCCTTGTACCCGAAATAGGCCGTGCGCCCGCGCCGCGTCCAATCGGCATCCGGATCGAGCGCCGAACGCCCGCCGGAAACACCGGACGGCCGGCTGACCGAAGCCTCGATCAGGGTGGCATCGATCAGTGTGCCCGTCTTCAGCATCAGCCCGTGACGCTCCAACTGCCGGTTCGTTTCCGCCAGAAGCTTCGCCGTCAGTTTCCTCTCTGCCAGCGCCGCCCGGAAGCGCACGAACGTCGTCTCGTCCGGTGTCTCGTCGCTCAACGAGAACCCGCAGAACCGTCGGAACGACAGACGATCCCCCAACGCCTCCTCCAGGTCCGGGTCGGAAAGACCATACCATTGCTGCAGCAAAACCGCCTTGTACATCGACAGCGCCGGATACCCTCTGCGCCCCTTCTTCGAGCGAACCGACTTCAGGAGCTTCTCGAAGCGAGACCAGTCGAAAAGACCTTCGATACGCTCCAGACGTTTATTCGAACCCGCACCCGGCGCCACAAACGCATCCGCAAAGCCACCCTCACCAACCCGCTTCTCACCCATCAAGACCTCCGTCATAGCGATCACTCTAAAGAATCACCGTTTCGACAAAGTTGCTACCCATTTCGCAGAGGTCTCCTTGAGGGGGGAGGACTAAGGTGGGGGTGGAAACGATGTCGGCAAGATGCGGCGTGTATCGGGGATGACGGGCGGGCGTACGGGGTGACCTTTGAGTCTAACCCCGACAGGAACCGACACTTACCGTCGCATCTCCAGATATTGCTCGTTCACGCAGTTCCGCAGCGGCCCACCCGTCAGATAATTGATCACCGTGCGGGCCGCCTTCTCGCGGCAGTCGCGGGCGCCGTCGGGGCTGTACCAGGCCGCGTGCGGCGTTACCACGACGCGGCCGTCGGTCCAGGGCTCGCGGTTCTTCAGCGCCTGGAACAGCGGGTGGTCCGGGTCCGGCGGCTCCACCGGCAGCACGTCCAGCCCCGCCGCGCCGATGCGGTTCGCGCGCAGCGCCTCCGTCACCGCGTCGACATCGACGACTTCGCCGCGCGAGGTGTTGATCAGGATCGCGTCCGGCTTCATGCAGCTGAGCGCCTGGCCGTTGATCATGCCGCGCGTCTCGTCGGTCAGCGGTGTGTGGCAGGAAATCACATCCGCCTCGCGAAGCAATTCCTCCAGGCTCTCGCGGCGCTCGAACCCGACCGCCTGATCGCCGCCGTCGGGGATGTAGGGGTCGTAGAACAGCACGTTCATGCCGAGCGCCTTGGCGCGCAGCCCCGCCGCCGTGCCGATCCGCCCGCGGCCGACGAGCCCGAAGGTCGCCCCCCGCGCGCGGCGCACGATGGGCGTGTCGATGCCCTTCCATTTCGCCACCGGCGCGTCGACCAGGTTGGTGTGATGGCGCACGATCCCGCGCGTCAGGCTCAGCATCAGCCCGATGGCGTGGTCGGCCACGTCCGTGGTGCCGTAATCGGGCACGTTGCAGGCGACGATGCCGCGCTTGCCCGCCTCCGCGATGTCGAGGGCGTCGAATCCCACCCCCATGCGCACCACGATGCGGCATTTGGGGACGCGGTCGAACATCGCCGCGTTGCCGCGGACCCGCCCCCAGACCATCAGCCCGTCCACATCCGACCAGACGTCGTTCGGGATATCGTCCAGCGCCGCTGCCTGATAGACGCGCACCTCGGCCCGGTCGCCGACCTCCGCCTGTTCAAAATCCGCCGCGCCATCGAAGCGGGCGTCGGGCATTACGATAAGCATGTGTGGAAATCCTCTAAGCCTTGAAGTCGCGCGAACATCCTGCGGCGGACGCTGCGGGTCAAGGTGCTTATGGCACCGCACGACCCGCCACGGCGAAAACCGGATCGGCTTCCATGGTGTAGCGGTAATACGGGTCGTCCATCGGCCGCGGATAGCCGCGGAAGGACGCCGTCTCGATATCGGCGAACCGCCGTTCGAAATACTGCATGACCAGAGCCATCTGTTCGAACGGATCGAGCTCGGTCCATAGCCGCGTGACTTTCGGTGGAAACCAACGGTTCGAGAAGGCGATGGCGAAGGGCGCGCCGGGCTTCAACACGCGCGCCACCTCCCCCACGGTGCGCACCGGATCGGTGAGATAATCGATCGACACGGTACAGATCGCGGCATTGAAAGCGTTGTCCGCGAACGGCATGGCGCCGCCGGCGTTGAGATCGCTGACGGCCGCGCCGTCGAGCCGTTCGTTCGCCATCATTTCCGGCGCGTTCAACCCGAGGCCGAGCAAGCTGCCGCAACGCTGACCGCGCGCCAGATTGGAATGCGCGCTGCTCATCAGATCGAGTACGCGGCCGTCCTCGGGAATGAACCCGCTATAGAAATTTCCCACGACCTGCTGCGCGCGGCTGTCCAGGTGGGCCGTGATCCGCGGCGGTCCGTAGAATACCGGGTCCGCTGCTTCATCCGGCCGGGCGTAAGCGGTGTCGTCGAGAAACGCGGTCGCCTCCCCCCGCCAGCAGGCTTGCAACCCCGGGCCATTCGTCAGCGACCCTATCCAGTCGACCGGCGGCCGGTCGGCCGCGCCGCCCCTATCCAGACTTCCCACGACTTTTGCCGACAGGCACAGCCTGTGGTCCGCCAGCGGATGGCGGGTATCGAGGGTGAGCGTATCTCCATCGACGCCAACGCAACGGATCGCGGCTGTGGTGCCGGAAATGCCGCTGAAGTGGGGCGCAGGATAAAATCTGCCGACCTTCGGCGTGACAGCACTGCCGTCCGCGCGCCGCCCCTGGAAGGCCGCCCGACCCGTTTCCAAGATGCCGCCGCCGTCAAAGAGGCCGTCCACGGACACTGTCACCGTCTCGCCGGCTCTCGCGGTGGCCAAAGCCGTCTTCAGCGCCTCCGGCAACCGGTCCTTTTCGAGGTCGACCGCCGCCGCAAACAAATGATCGCGATGCCGTACGCGGCCCGCCGGTGTCTCGCTTTCCCATACCAGGGTGAGCAGGAGGTCGGCCTGGCTCATACCCAATCGAGGTCGGCCCAGACGCCGGCGTGATCCGACGGCCACAGCGTCTCGTCTTCCGGATCGGGGATATCGAAGCAGACCTTGCTGTCCACCGCGGCGAACGGGCCGCGCAGCCAGATATAATCGATGCTGCGGTCGAGCCGGTCCCAATAGGGGTGCGCCACGCCACCGTCCTCATTGGCGAGCGGGGTGAATGCGGTTGGTGCGCTCTGCGTCGCGGTAAACGTCTCCGCCATCAGCTGTGCCGCCGGCTTGTCGGGTGCTGCGTTGAAATCACCGCACACGATCTGCGCGTCGGCATCGTCGCGCGAATTGATCCATTCCAGCAGCTGCTGCACCTGGAAGATCCGCAACGACTCGTCGCCGCGCGACATGTACAGATGGGTCACATAGACATCGACCACCCGCCCCTCGATCTCCATGCGCGCGACCAGGGCGACGTAATCCAGCGTTCGGTAATCGAGATTGCCTGTCTCCAGGATCGGGAACCGGGTCAACAGCCCCTCGCCTTCTATCCGCGAGCCGGTATTCGTCTTGGTCTGCTGCACCAGGGCGAAGCGATGATCGAGCCGCTCGTTTGCTTGGCTCTGCAGCCAGCGCCCGGTCTGCGCCGGCACGCTGAGCTCGTTCATCGCGAAGATGTCCGGCTTCAGCGCCGCCAGCTGGTCGACAACCAGATGCCGCCGCTTTTCCCAGCGGCGATGCGCTTGCTCGAGATTGAGGAATACGACACGGAACGACACGGCTTGCCTCCCACCCGGAAACGATAAAGATGTCAGGGTGCTTTGTATCGCGCGTATTTCTTCAGATAGGCAATGATCTTTTTGCGCTTGGGTTCATCCACCCGCAGCCACATCGTCGACCCCCGAATAAAGTCCTGGCTGCTGGTCAGCCAACCGTCGAGCGCGTCCTCGTCCCAGGTCCATCCGGTCGCCATGCTGCGAAACGCTTTGGAATAACGATACCCTTTGATTATGCCTGCCGGCCGCAAGTAGATGCCTGTCATGGTCGGCCCAAGCGGCAATGTCACCGCCCGGATCACCATCGCGTCGCGCCGCCAGCTGACCTTGTCTTCCTGCAGCAGGCCATGACATTTCGAGCAGGTTTTGATGTAGAGGTCCCGCCCTTCCGAGTCGGCAAAGGCCATGCCTTGCAACGCGAGCATCGCCGACAACACGATGCTCGCGGCAAGGAACCTTGCTTTAAGAAGAAGACTAGGGTCAGGTCTTGCAATCCAACAATCATGACGGAGCTGATCGCCAGGCCTTGGTGCCCCGTACCGTCAGGTCATTAGGCACGCCAGCAAACCGGATACACTGGGGCAATTCGTGCAGCAAAATGTATGAATGCAAGACATAGGGTAATCGCGGTTGGTCGCTCTCGGGCCTAGTTTAAACGTTGGAAGTTTGAAGCGTTTAACCAGGCAAGAAGGAGAGCGACCATGGAACATTATGCGGGATTGGACATATCGCTGGAAGAGGCGAGCGTTTGTGTCATGGACACTGCGGGTTCCGTTGTGTGGCGCGGGAGTGTCGCGTGCGAAGGGGCGTCGATTGTCTCGGCGCTTGCGGCGCATGCCCCGTCGTTGCAGCGTGTGGTTCTGGAGACGGGCCTTTTGTCGAACTGGCTGTGGCATGAGCTGCGTCGGCTTGGCGTGCCGGTTGTTTGCGTTGACGCGCGCCATGCCCGCGCGGTGCTTTCGGTGCGGATCATGAAGACGGATGCGAACGATGCGGAGAGCCTGGCGCAACTGGCGCGGATCGGGTGGTACCGGGAAGTGCGGGTGAACAGCGAGGCGTCGCAATGGCTGCGTTCGCTGTTGTTGGCGCGCGAACGGCTGGTCCGGGTGCGGCGCGACCTGAGCAACCAGATCCGCTCGTTTCTGCGCCATTACGGGCTGCGTCTGGGCAAGGTCACGGGTCGCAATTTTGAGCGCCGGGTGCGCGATCTCGCGGCGGACAATCCGGCCTTGCAGGAGCTGGTGGCGGGATTGCTGCGGGCGCGCGCGGCGGTCGGCGCGGAACTGGCGGCGCTGGATAAACGGGTGATCGCCTTGGCGCGCGAGGACCGGGTCTGCCGGTTGCTGATGACGGTGCCGGGGGTGGGCGTGCTGACGGCGCTGGCGTACCGGGCGGCGGTGGACGATCCGGCCCGGTTCACGCGCGCGTCGCGGGTTGGTGCGTATCTTGGGCTTGTGCCTCGGCTGCATGAATCGGGCGAGGTATCGCGTTCGGGGCGCATCTCCAAGACGGGAGACGGGCTCGCACGGGCCTTGCTGTACGAGGCGGCGAATGTGCTGCTTACCCGGGTGCGGCAGCCCTCGGCGCTGCGCGACTGGGGGCGGCGGCTGGCGACGCGGATCGGCGCGAAGAAGGCGAAGGTGGCAACGGCGCGCAAGCTGGCGGTGATCCTGCATTGCATGTGGCGCGACGGCACGGCGTTCGATGCCACGGCCGGTGCCGCCGCGTAACAAGTTTCGAAGGAGAGACGCTAAGCACGAGAAGGACAAAAGAGGTTCCTGCCGGAACGGCGCGGATGATCCCGGGGGTGTCAGGTGCGGTGTCGCTTTCTATCGATGACCGCGGGCAAGACATTGGGAGTTCGCCTCTCTAAACCTATCCTGTGGCGGCCAAGGCCGACCACGAAGCCGGTGGAACACGGCAAGCTAGCGTCCGGGATTGACTGAAGCGATTAGATAACCTGGCCCCAAATGCTTTTTGGTGTCGGAATTCTTTACATCAAGCCGGGGCAGGTCTTCAGAATTAATAAAGTTTATAAGCTATTGATTTAATTTATAAATAATAAAGATAGGATTGTTTTTAGCCGCCGTGGAATGGGTTTTGCCAAAACCGTGTGTCGGATTTCTTTACACTTTTTACGATTGAGATTTGGATCAAACTCTTTAACTACCTGTTAATGCGGCAAAAAGAAATTTTGGCTCGAAAATTGCGTTATTTAACGTGCATAATACCGTAAATTGCCTTGACTTGAGCCGAAACGGCCAAGTTTATCGGTAATTTGCAAACAGGGCGGGGCAATATGATGAAGTTTTTACCTTCAAGGGTGATGGCATGTGCTGGCGCGTTCGCGTTTCTGGTCCTGGGGAGTTCTTCGGCATCGGCCGTGAGCAGTTGGGATTTTACCGGCGGCGCCGGTTTTATGGGATTGAGCGAGGTGTTCATTGCTGATGATGGCGCTGCCGTCACGGTTTCTGGATTCACTCAGTTGTTCGCGGAGACCCCAGATGCCAGCAATCTGACGTTTCCGAACGTTATTCATCAAACCAGTGACGGTATCGGTGTCGGGTTACTGGGCGACGGCGAATTGGGTGGTGATCTTGATGCCATTCCACCGAGTTTCTTATGCGGATTTCGAAGTTGCGTCGAGTTCCCGGCACTCGGATTAGACGTGATCCGGCTGGTCGTTGGCGAGGCCGGGTGGCACGCAAAGTCAATTTCGATCAGCCTGTTTGACGACCCGGAGAATGTGTGGGTCTTCGCCGGCGAGGAAGCCGATGGTTCCGATGCGGTATTGTTGAACATGCTGGATGCCGTCGGTGGAAACCCCGATATATTCGAGCTTGACGATACGGATCCGCACCATGTTTTCTTTATCGCGGCAGTTGCTGACATTGAAGAATGCCCGGAATCCGGCTTTTTTGTGGGTGGCTTGTGTGGTACGCCGTCTCATCTTCGCATCGCGGGATTTGTTGGAGAGAAAGCCGTACCGGAACCAGGAGCAATGGCGCTGTTCGGCGTCGGTATCGTTGGTATGGTCATGGTTCGGCGCAGGGCGCGTCAGCAGGCCTAAACCAGCTAGTCTCAGTGCATGAAAGAACAATGCGGCGGTGCCATCGGGAACCGCCGTTTTCTTTCTTGGCTTCTCATGTAAATGGCGCCAAGTGGTAACCGTCCGGTGTGACCACTCTACCGAATCCAATGTAGTTCTAAGGGTCAAGTTGAGCTAGTCCGGTTTTGACGGAGCTGATCGCCATACCTTGGTGTCCTGCACCGTCAGGTGATCAGGCATGCCAGCGAACCTGATACACTAAGGCAATTGATGCAGCAAAATGTATGATCGCAAGACCTGACCCTATGCGTTGTGATCGCAAGACCTGACCCTATGCGTTGTGATCGCAAGACCTGACCCTATGCGTTGTTATCGAAATTTCCACCCGCCATCCTCAACACGCTGCCTCGTCATCCCCAACGCACCACAACGTCATCCTCAACACCCTTCGCCGTCATCCTCAACACCCTTCGCCGTCATCCTCAACTTGATTGAGGATCCAGGAAACGCTGATCTGGCACAGTGGTCCGTAAAAACCCTCCCCTCCGGGTTGCCGCGCGCTTACCCTAATCATCCCGACGCGATGCGTCATGAAGGGCGGCTTCGAATGTTCGGAGCCAATCTTAATCGGGACGGTGGTATTTTGGATGGCGGACTGGTTCCTCAATCAAGTTGAGGATGACGTTGTGGTGCGTTGAGGATGACGTTGTGGTGCGTTGAGGATGACGTTGTGGTGCGTTGAGGATGACGTTGTGGTGCGTTGAGGATGACATTGTGGGGTGTTGGGGATGACGTCGTGGGGTGTTGGGGATGACGTTGTGGAGTGTTGAGATCGTATCCGTCGACGTCCATCAAGACGGGGGGCTTCCCGTGCGTTTCAAGCGATCATTCTTGTACCTGACGCAGCCACATCGACGGGGAGATATCCGGCCTAGTCGCGGAACAGGAAGATCGTGAAATCGTGCGGCAGGTAGTCGTGCCGCATCAGGAGTTGCGTCGTCAGTGTCCGGCAAAAGGACAGCGTCTCCAGCGGATCGGCCAGGAAGTGGCCGCGCTGCGATCCCGAAACATCCCATGTCGACAGCGAATTGAAGGCGACGCCCTTCCTGCAGGCGCCGTACATCGCCCCAATCACCCGCTGCATCAGGGCGGCGTCGCCGAGATGAAAGATGCCGCTCGACATGACGTAATCGGCCTTGAAGCGGTCCGGCTCGGCGAGAATGTCGGCATGCTCGAAGCGCATCTTCGGATGCGTGTCCCGCGCCCGGTCGATCATCTCCGGCAGGATATCGATCCCCAAATAGTCGCCTTCGTAACCGTGTTCGAGCAGCCAGCCGGCGAAATGGCCGACCCCGCACCCGACATCGAGAATCGAGGCCTGGGAAACGTCGTCGATCCCCGTGAGGATCAGGAAGCGCGCGAGATGGTTTCCCTCATGGTGATAGTCGACCGCGCGGCTCGAGACGCCGAATTCGTTAAGCAGCGGCAAATAGTGCGACCGCACCAGCTGGGTGTGCTCGCTGGGATCAAGATCCCTTGGATCAAGATCCCTTGGATCGAGATCCGCCATCAGGGGGCCACCGTCATCGTCTTGGCGAAATCCTTCAAACGGACCGGCTGCCGCTTGCGGCCCCAATTGCCCGGCTTCGGCTCGAAAGCACCCGCACACGCGGTGCCGCAGCGCGTGCAGCATCCCTCCGGCGTCAGTTCCCACTCCGACAGCTGATGCCAGTCCCGGCCAATCAAGCGAAGACCGCAGCTATGGCAATAGGTACTGCCGGTTTCCTTATGCGAGATATTACCGGTGAAGGGATAGCGGATGCCGTTCTTGCGCGCAATCTGCCACGCCCGGATTACGGTTTGGGGCGGCGTGTTCGGCTTGTCCATCATCTTGTAATCGGGGTGAAAGGCGGTGAAGTGCAGCGGCACATCCGCTCCCAACTCGTTGACGACCCATTGCGTCAGCGCTTCGATCTCGGCCTCGGAGTCGTTCTCGCCCGGGATCAGCAATGTCGTAATTTCCAACCAGACATTCGTTTCGTGCCGAATATATTTCAGCGTATCGAGTACCGCCGCCAG
This sequence comes from Alphaproteobacteria bacterium, assembly GCA_012103325.1. Lineage (GTDB taxonomy): Bacteria > Pseudomonadota > Alphaproteobacteria > UBA8366. Next base: position 244,986 of record WLWY01000002.1, on the reverse strand, counting down.
TTCGGCGGAACACAGCGTTTTGTAAAACGACTCGGTGAAGGCCTTCAAATCCACATTGACGGCATCCATCGCGTCGTAGAATTCGCTACGCGCGTCGGCACCGATATAACCGGCCGACACAGCCACGTTCTTAACGCCGCGCGTGCGGCACGCGGCAGCGACATCCAATGCGTATTCAAAGAAGATGACCGGGTCGTTGTAGGTGTAGGCGACCGAACGGCAGCCCGTCCGCAGCGCCGCCTCGGCGATTACTTCGGGCGGCGCCTCGTCCATCAGACGGTCCATTTCGCGGGATTTGGAAATATCCCAGTTCTGGCAAAACTTACAGGTCAGATTGCAACCCGCTGTGCCGAAGGACAGAACCGGCGTACCCGGCAGGAAGTGGCTGAGCGGCTTTTTCTCGATAGGATCGATGCAGAAACCGCTCGACCGGCCGTAGGTCGTCAGGACGATTTCCCCGTCCCGGCAGGCGCGCACGAAACACAGTCCGCGCTGCCCATCGCGCAATTTGCATTCGCGCGGACAGATGTCGCACTGCACGCGTCCGTCGCCCAGCTTGCGCCAATGGCGGCCGGGATAGCCTTCGATAATGTCCAGCTCAGCTTTTGTCATGATGTCTTCGCTCATCACAATACTATATCTTGTCGTTCGTTAAGCGCATTTAAACATCCCTGTGCGATCAGGCACGCGGTGACTTGCACCATCGAGGCGCGGTATAATCGGCGCCACCGACGACAAGCGAACAGGTCATGGGTCATACTCGAGCACCGGCGGTCGCGGGAACGTTCTATCCCGACGACCCGCGCGAACTCGCGAGCAACATTGCGCGTTATATCGCCGCCGTGCCCGCGGATTCGAGCGCGGCCGCCCCGAAGGCGATCATCGTTCCCCATGCCGGCTATATCTATTCCGGCGCCATCGCCGGGCGGGCCTATGCGGCGCTGCGGCAGACGGCAACCCGTATCGAGCGCGTCGTGCTGCTGGGTCCGGCGCACCGGCTGGCCTTTACCGGGCTTGCCGCACCGGAAGCCGATGCCTTCAAGACACCGCTTGGCCTCGTCAGCATCGATAAGGACGCTGTCGCGTCAATCGCCGACATGCCGCAGGTGGCACGGCGCGACGATGCGCACAGCGAGGAACATTCCCTTGAAGTGCACCTCCCGTTTCTGCAGGAGTTGCTGGGTGATTTCATGCTGGTGCCGCTGGTTGTCGGTCAGGCAAGCGCGCACGATGTCTGTCAGGTCCTGGACCGGCTGTGGGGCGGCGACGAAACCCTGATCGTGATCAGCACCGACCTCAGCCATTACAAAGACTACGAAACTGCACGGCGCATGGACGGCGCGACGGCCGAAGCAATCGAATCCCTGCGCGCCGGCGATATCGGCCGCGATCAGGCGTGCGGGCGCATACCGGTTGCCGGACTGCTGACCGCCGCACAACAGCGGAGCATGACGGTCGAGCGGCTCGACCTGCGTAATTCGGGCGACACCGCCGGCACCAAGGACCGCGTCGTCGGTTACGGCGCCTGGAGCCTTTACGAGGCGGCAAGCGACCGCACGCTGCTCGACAAGAACCGCGCCGAAATCTTTCGCGTCGCCCGGTCGTCGATCCGATACGGTCTCACCAAGGGCAAGGCCCCCGCCGTCGATGTCAAAAGTTTCGCCAAGGATCTACAGCCGCACCGGGCGACCTTCATCACACTGAAGAAAAACAGCCGGCTGCGCGGCTGCATCGGCACCGTCACGGCACACCGGCCGTTCGTCGAAGATATCGTGGAGAACGCCTACGCCGCCGCCTTCCGCGATCACCGTTTCGCGCCGCTGCAGGCCGATGAAGCAGATGCCACGACGGTTTCGATCTCATTGCTGGGCAAACCGGATGCGATGACGTTCACGGACGAGGCAGATTTCATCGCGCAATTACGCCCCGGTGCCGACGGGCTGATTATCCGCGACGGCGACAAGCGCAGCGTCTTCCTGCCCCAGGTCTGGACCGACCTGCCGCAACCGGAAACGTTTCTGACCCATCTCAAACGCAAGGCCGGTATGGCCGACGATCACTGGACACCCACCTTCGAGGCCTGGCGGTTCACGTCGACCTCGACCGATGTAACCAACGCCGAGGATTTATGAGTAACTATAAAAACCTGCTGCCCGACATCGTTGCCGTTTCTCACGATGCCGGCGCGGCGATCATGAAGGTCTACGCCACCGATTTCGACGTCGACCGGAAGGCCGACAACTCTCCCGTCACCGAGGCCGATCTGGCGGCGGAAGCGATCATCACCCCCGTCTTGCGCGCGCTGACTCCGGACTACCCCATCGTCGCCGAGGAAGCCGCGTCGCAGGGCGTCTTGCCAACGGTCGGCGACGAACCGTTCTGGCTCGTCGATCCCCTCGACGGCACCAAGGAGTTTCTCAACCGGAACGACGAGTTCACGGTCAACATCGCCCTTGTCGTCAACAAAGAGCCCGTTCTAGGCGTGATCTACGCGCCGGCCCTCGACGACACCTATACCGGCATCGTCGGCGTTGGGGCGACGCTGGCTAGCGGCAATGACGCCGCGACGCCCATTTCGGTGCGCGAGGTTCCGGACGATGGCGTGACGGTGCTCGCGAGCCGCCGGCACGGCGACCCTGATACGCTGGCGGCGTTCCTCGATGGCCGCCCCCTCGCCGGCATGAAAAACGCCGGCAGTTCTCTAAAGTTCTGCCTGTGCGCCGCGGGCGAGGCCGATGTCTATCCACGTTTCGGACCGACCATGGAATGGGACACGGCGGCAGGTCATGCCATTCTCAGTGCCGCGGGCGGCCGCGTGACCACGGAGGACGGCGAGCCTCTGCGCTATGCGAAAGATCCGCTGCGCAATCCCAATTTCATCGCCTGGGGCGGTTTGCGTTAGCATCCAAATGAACCGCATCGTCACATTTCTTTTCGTGCTGTTCATCACGGGCAGCGCAGCCTCGCTTGAACAATTCGAGAAAGCGGAACTAACCATCGTCACCAAACAGGGCACGCAGACGTTCCAAATCGAAATCGCACGAACCCGCGCCCAGCACGCGCAGGGACTCATGTTCCGGCGGAAAATGCCACCCGATGCGGGTATGCTGTTCCTCTACGACAAACCGCAGCCCGCATCCTTTTGGATGAAGAATACCTTCATCCCGCTCGACATGCTGTTCATCGGCCCGGACGGCCGCATCGTCAACATTCAGCAGCGCACCGTGCCGCACTCGCTGACACCGGTACGGTCGCGCGGCGATGTCATGGCCGTGCTGGAACTGAACGGCGGCACCACGGCGCGAATGCACATCAAAGCCGGCGATGAAGTCCGGCACGCAATATTCAAGAATTAAAGAGCGCTAGATTCGACGCGCGCTTACGCGGGGCGTCAGGCTTTCCCAGCTATCGCCGGCGGCAACCATGCAGGTCAGGCCATTCGGCATGGTGACGATGATCGTGAAGGTCGAGCCGGGGCCGGAGGTGAGGATTTCCACCACACCGCCATCCTTTGACATGCCCATGGCGATCGGCGCTTCCGAATAGCGTGTCGAGAGGAAATCGAGAACCGCGGTGCGGCTTTCGCATGTCGATTTCGCAGGCTCGTCGGCAACGCCAACGGGCGACGAAATCAGCGAAAACCCTAGTATGAAAAGCGCGGCGCTACGTTTCAACATTGCCATATTCTATTGTTGACTCTCGACGCGATTCGACTGCTCAGACAATGAATCACAATTCGAATTTGTTAACAAGTACTAAATGTCATTTCTTAACAAAGTGTTAAAGACGGTATTTATATTGGATTCGATTTAAATTGCGCTAACTTCCTAAACTAGGGAACTTATGAAGCGATTCATTTACTTAGCCGAAACCGCTTCGACACCCTCAGAATTTACCCGATATAACAATAGGTTACAGAGAATTTCACAGTCTCCGTTCTTACCGGGATCCGGGTTAACAGTGCCAATATTCAGGGAAGTTTCCGCGCCAGCATGAGCCCGTCTCCGATCGGCAGAAGGCTCATATCGACCCGCGCATCGTCGCGAATCTTAACATTTAGTGTCCTGATCGCGCTCGATGCCGGATCGTCCAGCGTCTCGTCGACCAGACGACCGCTCCACAACGCGTTGTCGATTGCGATGAGGCCGCCCGGGCGGATCAATTCCATGCACAGATCGTAATAGGCGACGTAGTTCTTCTTATCGCCGTCGATGAAGGCGAAATCGAAACGCCCCTGCTCGCCCGCCTCGATCATCGCGCCAAGCGTTTCCACCGCCCTGCCGATGCGCAAATCGATACGCTCCTCGACACCCGCTTCCTGCCAGAACGGCCGGCCGATCCGGGTAAACTCCTCGCGCCGTTCGCAGGCGACGAGCTTGCCGTCTTCCGGCAACATGAGAGCGACGGACAGCGCGCTGTAACCCGTATAGGTACCGATTTCGATTGCACGCTTCACGCCCATCAAGCCGACCAGGAAGCGCATGAACTGGCCTTGCTCGGGCGAGATTTGCATGCTCGCCTCCGGATGGGCCAAGGTCGCTTCCCGCAAGCGGGCGAGAATTTTGGGCTCGCGCAGCGACGACCCGAGATAATAGTCGTACAGCGCGTCGGTCATCGGGATGGTGCGGGTGGACATCGTGTTATTCCTGAAACGAGGTTGTCTAACCTCAGACATAATGAGCCGACGCGCCGGCACAAGGGCGCGCTGAACGACAACACAAAAGAAAAGCGGCGCGGCAGGTGCCGCGCCGCCCTTCTTGTAAAGCTGCTATTTCCAGGTCGCTGTGAAGAAACGCGGAATTTCATCCGGCGTCGGTTTGAAGTTCAGCTCCTTGGAATAGGCGTAGTTCTTGGCGTATGTGAACATCGGTAGCCAGCAGAGCTTTTCCTGAATGCGCGTGAGCGCCTTCTTGTAGGCGCCTTTTCGCACATTCGCATCGGTGTTGTTGTCGCCGATTTCGATCTGCTCTTTGACATAATCGTCCCGGCAATAGTCATCCTTGCTGTGCTTGAAGAAGTGACTGGTGATGGCCGATACGTCGTTGCGCGAACCGGAGCCCCAGGTCATTTGATGGAACGGCGATTTGCCGGACCGGACGATCCCCCGCAATGTTTTGTACTGCATGTATTTGAGGTTCGTCTTGATCCCGACCTTCGCGAGATAGCCCATCGTCGCTTCGGTATACTCACGCTGCCGGTAGGCGTAGATGTCCGTCGTAAAGCCATCCGGATAACCGGCCTCGGCCAGCAGCTTCTTCGCCATTGCAGGATCGTATTTGTATTGCGGAACGTCCTGCGTGCAGCCGAGCTGCGTCGGATAGCAGGCCGAGTGAATCACCGCGGAGGATCCGCCGACGAGGTTCTTGGCGATGGCCGCGCGATCGATCGCATGTGCCGCGGCCTGCCGGACTTTCAGGTTCTTGAACGGGGTTTCGCCGCTCTGACCGATCGTATCGAACTGCAGATAGCTGACCCGCATTGTCGGCGCATTGACGACTTGCACGGCGCCCATGCCCTTCAATTCCTCGGCCTTATCCTTCGGCACGTCCCAGATCCAATCGAGACTGCCCGTCAGCAGCTCGGCAATCTGCGCTTCCGGATCGGCAACCGTTCGAAAGACCACACGCTTGATCTTGGCTTTGCCTTTCGGACCGTCGAAATAGTTCGCGTTCGCTTCGAGAACCGATCTCTCTCCCGGCACCCACTCGACGACCTTGTATGGACCGGTACCGATCGGCGCGACGGTGCCGTAATCGGGCCTTCCGGCGGAATCCTTCTTCGCCGTCTTCCAAATTCCCGCAGGCAGGATCGACAGGCCGCCGGACAGGAACTCAAGCGCCGCCGGGAACGGCTTCTTGAAATGGATGCGGACCTTGTAGTCGCCCAGCTTCTCGGTCGTCTTCATCCAGCTAACGGATTGCCGCGACAGAACACCGCTGTCTTTGTGAGACAGATGGTTGAACGTGCTGACGACGTCGTCCGCGCTGAACTTCTTGCCGTTATGGAACGTGACGTCCTTGCGCAGCTCGAAATCCATCGTCAGATCGTCGACCCACTTGTAAGACGTTGCGAGTTGCGGACGGTACTCGAAGGATTTGGTGTCGCGGTACAACAGGGTATCGAAAATATGCCGCGCCATGACGACCATTTCCCGCGTGTTGTTGTACCATTCCAGCGGAACGTCCATTTCGCGGTCGGTCGCCCACACCAAGGTATCGTTCGATTTGCCAGCGATCGCCGGCCCCGCGCCCAACGCGACGGCGGCTGCCAACAACAGTGATTTCGGAAATACGGATTTCATTCGGAACCTCCCATGTGATAGATCGCGCCCGGCCTTGACGTCCGGACGTCGTGCCTATGCGTAAATACCGCCCGCATATCGCCGCGGGCCGAATAGGTTCGTAGATAGAAACTGATTATCGGTCGAATTCGAACCGCTTGGCAACCGCGCTAAACAGCACTGGATCGTTGAATTCGCTCTACAACATAATAGGATACGCTCACAGGCTAAGGTGTGTTGACGAAAGAAGGGAGAATATGGTGCTCCGATTCACCCCTATTCTAGCGGCGGTTTTTGCGACCACGGCACTCATCGCGGCGCCGGAAACGCATGCGGCCGACGATGACGTCGTTTCGACGAAACAGAACCTGCATGTCTACAAAGGCAACACCGCCTTGGGGACCAGCCCCAGCGGCCGTAAGTTCCGTGTCTATTTCGGCACGGACGGAACGGTCTCGTACAGTGACAGCAAGGGGCTTTCGCAAAAAGGAAAGTGGCTGATCACCGATGACGGGATGATGTGCTACGACTGGCAGCGATGGAAGGACCGCTGCTATTCGCATCGCAAGGATGGCGACGGATTTCAAAGTTACCGGGAAGGCAAAACCAAGGGATCGCGGTTCACCATCGCACCGGGCAAAGTTGAACTGCAGAAGTAATACGAAGGAGCCGGGTATTCATGGAACGCAGGTCAGCGCTGCGATAAATACACAACACGGGATTCCGGATGGGTATATAGAGCGCCCGTTAACCCTACTTCCTTCTAACCGGAGCGCTAAAAATGCCTGTCGACGAAGAGCACCCGTTGAACGGTCCACACCCGACCGACGCACGCAATCAGTAAAACTTCCGCTTAGTGCGTCCAGTCTACCAGCCGGAGTGTGGGACGGTCGGGCGCACCTGAATAATTTGAATATGCAAATAAGGCGTTGAGCGACGGGCCGACGGCCAGTCTGTCGCCACCGCTTCCGCGGACAATGTAGCGGCCCTGTTCCTTGCCGATGCAGAACATCGGCCTGCCATTGTCGGGGTGCATGATCTCAACGAAGATGGCGCCGTCGTCGGTCACTCCCTGTCCAACCGCGCCGGCGAGTCCGTCCGCCATGAGATGGCAGCCCACTTCGACCACACTACTCGCTTCATGCCTGCTTAGACCATCTGCTGGAATGACCAACATCGTCTGGCGTCCCCATCCGTCGACGTTCACCTCGTATTGTTAGACAGAGATGCCCGCGCCACGGTCACCCAAATGGCGTAGGACACAAACTCAATGCAGCGCTGCGCGCAATTTATCAAGGCTGCCACCCCGTTTGACCGAACCGGGAAGGTCGTGGCCGACGATACGCTCGGCCATTTCGGCGACATCGATCAGCCGTTCCAAATCGACACCGGTTTCAATCCCCATTTCGGCGCACATGAACACCACGTCTTCCGTGCAGACGTTGCCCGCCGCGGGTTTGCCGTGGCTGCCGGCAAACGGACAGCCGCCAAGGCCGGCGACCGAAGAGTCGAATAAGGTCACGCCCATCTCCAGCCCGGCGTAGACATTGGCGACGCCGAGGCCACGCGTGTCGTGCAGATGCAAGGCGACCTGCAGTTCCGGCCAACGTTCGCGCACCGCGCCGACGACGTTTTTGATGGATAGCGGCGTCGCCCATCCCATCGTGTCGGCGAGCGAGATGACACCGATACGCGTGTCGTTCTCCTCCGCGATGGTCAGAATTTCCTCGATCGTCGACAGAACGCGCGAGACCGGGATCTCGCCTTCGAAATTGCAGCCGAACGCCGCCATCACGCCGCCCCGGTACATTGGAATGTCGTGCTTCTTGTAAAGCGCCACCTGGTTGTGCTGAACGCGGATATTCTGTTCGCGGTCGCGGTTGGTGTTGCGGATCATGAACGCTTCCGACGCGCAGTTCGATATCGACCCCTTCAGGGTCAAATCCTCCGCCTCTAGCGCGCGAATCAGGCCTTTCTCGTTCAGCCACAAGCCCGTGTATTTGACGCCGTCCTGCCGCTTCACGCCGGAAACGACAGCCTCCGCATCCGCCCAGCCCGGCACCCGCTTCGGGTTCACGAACGATGCGATCTGGATCTCCTGCAATCCGGTTTCCGACAGGGCGTCGATGAAGGCGATTTTGTCTGCCGTCGAGATCGGTCCCGGCTCGATTTGAAAGCCTTCGCGGGGTCCCTCTTCGTGAATCTCGATCGATTTCGGCATATCGGACATGTCTGTTTCCCTAAGCAGATTGCAGCACGAGCGGAAATCGTAATCGATTGCATCCATCTAGACCAGGTCGGGGTTTGTTGGCACCGCCTCCGGCGATCCAAAAACCGCGTGAATCTGGTCTTCACTATAGATTGCGAGCGGATTCACAAGAATACCCGAACCCATGAAATGGGTTCGTCTAAACTTGATCCGATCTAGGCGAGCCCCAGGGCAATCGCTTGAAACCTACTGGAAGCCCTTGGTCTTGACGGAGGTCAACGAATATGACGCGGTTCCGTCTCCATCAACAAAAGCCGTCATCAATTCGGATTTAGCCTCGTATCAAGAGTCTACAGCGCAATACGCATGACGTCTTCTCTTCGCTCCCTTCCGGACATGCAAAGAGTAGTGAGCACAGGTCCGAACCTAATGAGGTGGACGGCCCCTATCCAACGGCATCGATGTGCCAAAGTTGTGGTTGTCATGAACCACTAGGAATTAGGAGCCGTCCATGAAGGAAGTTACCACGATAGGTCTCGATCTTGCGAAGAACGTATTTCAGGTCCACGGCGTCGCCGGGTCGGGTGAGACGGTAATCCGTCGGCAGCTCAGACGGCGCCAGGTACTCCCCCTTTTTAAGAAATTGCCACCTTGTTTGATTGGCGTGGAGGCGTGCGCGACTTCTCATCACTGGGCGCGCGAGTTGCAGGCGCTCGGCCATGAGGCGCGCATCATGCCGGCCAACTACGTGAAACCCTACGTAAAGCGGAACAAGAACGACGCCGCTGACGCCGAAGCGATCTGTGAGGCGGTGACGCGGCCGACGATGCGTTTTGTCGCCATCAAGTCGCCCGAGCGTCAGAGTCTAATGATGGTTCACCGGACGCGATCGCTACTGGTCCGTCAGCACACCATGCTGGTGAACGCGATCCGTGCGCATTTGGCCGAGTTTGGCGTCGTGGCGCCAGTGGGCCGACGCGGGGTAACGGCCTTGCTCACCATCATCTCCGATCGGGAGGATGAACGGCTTCCTGTCCTTGCACGAACCTGTCTGGAGAGCCTGGTCGCTGCGCTGACGACAGTGGAGCGGGAAGTTGCCTCCAATGAACGTCGCATCCACCTCTGGCATCGTTCGAGCGAGATAAGCCGCCGCTTGGAGACTATTCCCGGCATCGGACCGATCATCGCCACCGCGCTTATTGCCTCGGTATCAGATCCCTCAGTCTTCAAATCCGGTCGCGAGCTGGCAGCGTGGATCGGCCTAGTTCCCAGACAGAACTCGACAGGTGGCAAAGAGCGCCTGGGGCGGATATCCAAACAGGGTGATCCCTATCTCAGATGGCTGCTGGTCGCCGGCGCCATGTCGGTGATCCGACACGGACGAAAGACGGCTTTTGCGAACAATCCATGGCTTGGTGATCTTCTGCATCGCAAGCCGACGAAGGTCGCAGCCGTTGCGATGGCCAACAAAACTGCGCGGACCGCCTGGGCCGTGCTGGCAACCGGCGAGGCCTACCGCCGACCGGCGGTGCGCGAAGCCTGAGAGACAACGAGTTTGGTAGGGTGAAAGTGAGGTAATGCAAAACCGGTCGAATACCGGGGTTCGGGAAAACCCGTTTTGGCTAGGGAGCCTCTGAGATCGTGAATCTAGTTGGGACCCGATCCGCGGATCGCATTAGGGCCAGCGATCATCGTATCGCACAAACAGGCCGAACACATAGCTGCACTCGATCAACAATGCATCACACTCAAAACAACTCTTGCCAAAATGGGGCCGTCCACACATAGCCAGGACCGGATATGCAGGCGCTGTCAAGGTCGCGGGGTTTCTCCCTCTTTGCTCGTATGCGTACTAAGCAGCCCAAACGGCTACGGGCTTTTGATATGTTCCGCGATGCCTGACCAGCGCCCAGACAATAAGGCGGATTTGTTGGCGAGCGCCACCGCAGCTACCCTGATTTCCCTCGGCGGGTCGCGGCTGAAATGATATACAAGACAAAATATTTGTTGTTATAGACCGACCCTATTCAGAGGCTGACCAAGGATAAACGTCTTATGACCAAGACCATCAAGAGCTCTTGTCATTGTGGTAATCTAAAGGCCACGCTAACGACTGATAAACAACCTCAGGATATGTGGTTACACGCTTGCCAATGTGATTTTTGCCGTTCACACAATATGCGCTCTCTAAGCGATTCAAAAGGGCGCATAGAAATGCGTGTGCAGGACGAAACCCAGTTAAACCGTTATCATTTTGGAATGAAAATGGTGGATTTTCTGATCTGCAAGAACTGCGGCAACTATATCGGCGCGGTGCAACAGATTGATAATCAACTCTTTGGTATCATGAATGCGAATTTGGCAGAAAACAGAGGCAACCAGTTCGGCGAAGCCAAGCATGCCTTCTTTGAGCAGGAAACGAGCGAAGAACGCTCCGCCCGACGAAAAGACGTTTGGACCCCAGCCACACTAAAATTCGCCTAGTCCATGAATAGCTAAACCGGAAGTCGGCTGCTCGACCCCAAAGACGTCATTCACGGAGCTAGCCAGAAACAGTTATCTCGCCCCGGGCTGAATCCATAAAAAACGCCCGCAAGCGGCTTACGCAGGTCTGTATCGTTGGCGCCTAGTTGATCGAAATTGAGCTGCAATATCTCGCTTCGACCCCCTCAAAAACAACATTTTTACGGTCCCAGCTATCAACCAACTTACACCACTCGGAATTTAACTAAGCATTCGGTCAATTAGAATAAAAATTTATCTGAACATCACCCACGAGTGCAAAAGTTCCTTCTTCTTTCACAAAGAGCCTAGTATTTTCTACTCCTTTCACAACTTCAAAAATCTGGTCCGCTAGTTCCCTGAATTTAGGATTGTATGAAATTCTTCCCTTACCTTTTGCGGGCTCGTAAGAATGTTCCTCAACTTCCTGGGCATCGTAAGCGTCCGGCCTGACCGCTCTGCCGTGCAGAAGAAGTGAGGTTTAGTGTCCACTTGTTTAGGTGGACACTAACGGGGATCAGGATGTGGCGAAGCGGGGCAAGCGTCGGCGCTGGAGTGCAGACGAGAAGCGGATGATTTGCGCACAGACGCGGTTTGCGGGCGTTTCGGTTTCACAGGTTGCACGGCGCTACAATGTGAACGCCAATCAGGTTTTCAACTGGCTGAAAGATCCCCGGTTTGCGGGAAGTGACACGGTCGATGACGCCGCCTGTTTCCTGCCGGTTGAGATTGCGCGTCACGTCGAGCACGAAGCCGAGCGCCCTGTTGGTGACGAAGGCAAGATCGAGGTCACGCTTGCCGGAGGTCATCGCTTGAGCATTAGCGGCCCTTACGATCCCGAAGCGCTCGTACGTCTGCTCCGGTGCTTGTCGGGATGATCCCGGTTCCCACGAACACGAAGGTTTGGCTTGCGGCCGGCGTGACGGACATGCGTAAGGGGTTCAATGGGCTGTCAGCGCAAACAGAGAAGGTTCTAAAGGCGGCGCCGTATTGCGGTCATCTGTTCGTCTTCCGGGGTCGCCGTGGCGATCTGATCAAGGTGATCTGGTGGGACGGGCAAGGGGCATGTCTGTTCATGGGGTCCGAGGCCGGCGGCAAATCAGCCGCCATCGCCTATACGCTGATCGAGACAGCAAAACTCAATGGCGTCGATCCGCAGGCCTGGCTAACCGACACGCTAGCCTGTATCGCCGACCATAAAATCAATCGGATCGACGAACTGCTCCCCTGGCGTTACGCTCAAACCTGAGCGTAACAGTCCAACGTCATCATAGGCAGGGCTGCTTTACCGGACGCTCACGGCTCATACCGCCTCCTACCCGATTATCCAGCTTTACATTTGCAGTTTATTATTTCCGGATTCTCGATCTGTTAACTTGTTTCTCCAATTGCTCCTTCTACCAGCCACAGAAGGCGGGACGCGCATGCTGGATTGGTTAACACATTAACCAATTCCGACCGAAATTTGGCGCAATCATAGCCGCCCACCGCCAACTCGTAGATTGGCGCCCGCGACATAGGAGGCTTTATCGGACAGCAGCCAAAGAATTGCTTCCGCCACTTCCTCGGGTTGCGCAACCCGACCGATTGGGATTGCAGGCCCGTCGTTCCGTAACCGTTCGGCCGGAGGCATGTCGGTTTCCGTCAATCCTGGCGCCACGGCATTGACTCTGATCCCTTCTCCAGCAACCTCCTGAGACAGGCCGATAGTCAAACTGTTCACCGCCCCTTTCGACGCCGCATACAGCACCCCCGCACCAGGCGAGCCAAGCCGCGCGGAGCCGGAAGAAATATTCACGATCGCGCCGCCATTTCCACCATGACGTGTTGACATCCGGCGCACGGCTTCCCGTGAAGACTGAAAGAGCGCTGCGACATTAACCGCAAGAACGTGCTGCACGGCAGCGTAATCAAGTTCGTCGACGCGAACGCGCGGACCATGAATCCCAGCATTATTCACGAGACCGGTCAGTCTTCCGAGCCGATCGTCCACCGTCTCGAAAAGGCGGCGGATATCCGCCTCCTCGCTCATGTCCGCTTGCACCGCAATCGCCTTGCCGGTGGCTGCCTCGATGTCCTGCACAATCGCCTCGGCCTTTGCCGCCTGGTCCCGGTAAACAATACAAACGGCGTGTCCCGCAGCGCCGCAAAGGCGCGCTGTCGCGGCCCCGATTCCCCGGCTGCCGCCCGTAACAATAGTTATCGGCCAGTCCTGCTCAGTCATCGTTAGATCTCCTCGTTCACTCTTTTGAAAGACGCGCCCAGTATACTCCTAAGCTGCATTTTGGAGTGCGCACCATGACGATGGAACAGCTTGCAAAGCAACAGCGATTTCTCCTAGAAATTGAACAGAATATCATAGATACCAACCAAAATACCATTCATCAGCGTATCCCTCCGTTAACGCCAGAGAACCTGTTGCCCTTTGTAAATTCTGTCGCCAGGCTCCGAGCCCGTTATCTTGAAGCGGCCTTCAAGTTTGCGGAAAAAGATTGTGGCGACCCACTTGAGGAAGAAGAGATCAGCGATCTCCGCCGCCAGCGTCAGATGTACGAAGAGGCACGCGATGCATTCGAGGCCCTTAGGCATGCAATCGAGCGTGGATACGTGGAAATTAGCGGTTAGAGCAATTCCACAGCGTCCAGTCACCGATCCGCTTCGATAGAGTGTCGGATTTCTTTACAAATCCGTTTGGTCGTAATTTCGTCTTTCCGATATCGCGAAACCGGCAGAATCCGTGGCTTTACGACTGTTTTATTTTCTCGTGCGATCGTATGGCGTAAAAATGAGTGTCGGAAAATTTTACAAAATTGCCAAAAGAACTTATTCGTTGTTTTTCTAACTAATTGATGCTTCTCGATTATTGGATAGGGCATAGAAATTGCATTGGTATCAGCATTAAATGGGTGGGATTATCGCGCTTTCACTGTTGCAGTGAAATCCTTGATCCGAGCGAGAATAGACGACACGACTGCAAGCGGCGGTGGTTAGAGCTGGGCATTACGATACGCCCCAATGCAGTTCTGTACGTAGGAAAATGGGTGGCTGGCCGACCGCGCCGAAACAGCGGTTTCCAAACGTATCGCTAACAATCGATACGGCTGGCCCGAAAGGGGCTGAACGAAGATGCGGGTACGCTGGACGCAGCGACGCGCCTGGACGGTTTGGATACTTGCTTCACTTGTTGCATGGGTCGCGATTGGTGGGCTGTTCTTAGCTCTGCTCGAGATAGATACGACACGCGTCGCAACACCGACTGACAGCTTCGATCCCTCAACAATTTCGCCCGCCGCCGGCAGCTCAAATAGACCTAAGAATTAGTTTGCGGCTTTCATAATAGTTGCTTTTCGGAGTACTTCGTGCGCGACTAGTCTTTGCCGGGCGTTAGGTCCTATAGCATCTCGATAAAAGGGTGAGATTAAAGCCCTCACATGCTTAAGTACATCCTAAAAAGTGTGGAAAGTAGCCGCATACGCGTCTACTGTGTCGAAGCTCACCCATATCCAGAAAACACCCACAATTTAATGATTTCAGCGCGAACAACATATCATCCAATTGATGCGTATGTCGGAAAACGGCTTCGAATTCGTCGTAAGATGATGTCAATGAGTCAGACGAAACTAGGCGACGCTGTCGGCCTCACATTTCAACAAATACAGAAATATGAACGTGGTGCAAATCGCATCGGTGCCAGCCGCCTGTTCGAGTTCAGTCAGATACTCGATGTGCCAATTTCCTACTTCTATGATGAGATGCCGGACGACATTAAGGAAAGCAGCGGCGCCAAACAGTCCCATGATGAAAACGTAGAGTTGGCGATACTCGATCCGATGCTGGAACCGGACTCGGTCGCACTGGTCCGCGCCTATGGACGCGTCGAAAGCGCCCCAGTGCGGAAATCATTGTTCAATCTCGCCAAAGTACTCGGACGCGCAAGCAGAAAGCGTGGCACTTAACATCTCGGCATCTGTTCAGCCGTTGGTTCGTAAACTCTCGACACGATTGTAAAGAGCATCGAACTCCCCGCTGTACGAACCGTTTTCCCGCAGAGCGCCAATCGTTGCGTACAAATAGTCGCGGCAGGCTCCGAAGACTCCATGCGCAATCGCAATATAGTGGGCTGCTTCGTCGACTGAAAGGTCACCCGCATATTGCGCGCTCGCTTTGTCAACCTCGAACACGATCGCATTCGGCAACGGTTCGGAAGCGGTCACGGCCTGCCAAATCGGCCTGTAAATATCAGTCCACATTTCCCGTTCCCATAGCTGCTCCAGTGCGGCATCACGACGCGCGTTATCCAGCTTCAACGCAACGCCGTCACAGTAGCTGGTGCGATCACGCACCAGCCCGAGTGCCAATCCCGGAGAATCCACGGAGCCGCGCGCATGCGCCGTCCAAACGCAAAACGAACGCCGATACCCCTCAAGTCTCGCCGCGCACCTGTCAGAAAAGGGAATATCCGTATCCCACATCAGCGAACCGTACCCGAAAATCCAAATATCTTCAGGATGATCAGCAATTGCTCGCGATAGACTTTGCGCACGGACAGTCTGCGCAAGCGGCTGGAAAGGGCCGATAGACGGCAACGCCTATCAAGCCGTGGTCAGTATGTCATCGTACCCATCTTCCAAGGGCGAGACATCAATCCGGTCAGCATCAAACATATCCAGATCTCCCGTCATGCGGCCTAGAAATATCTCAGACCCGTTTGCCCGATGGACATTGACCTTCGCGTTGTAGACCTTATGACTAAAGCCGTGCTTATCGGCGAAGCCGTAGCGGCAAACGTTGTATGACCCATTGTCCTGTTCGAAGCCGGTTAAATAGCACTTTATCGAAGCCACTTTTTCGCGGGATAGATTCACGTTTTCGAACACTTTTAAACGCGCTTGCGCAAGTTGCAGAAAGCGCGGAGCACTGTATTTTGGGTCGCCTGTGCTCTGGGTATCGTCGGCGTCGGTCTCGAAGTCGCCGATCAGTATCTGATATGGCATTGCTTTCTCAACTATGCGGGCGAGTTCAATGGTTGCATCGCCAACAATATAGCTGCCGGTGCCAGGCCGCGCGCCTTCAGCCTGAAAATATTCATAACAATCGCCTATGTTGAAACCGCTGCGCAATTCGGGGATCGTTGTAACAATCCCCTTACGGCGACCCAATGAATTATCGGCCAGGACGAGCATCAGGAAGCAGAAGACGTCGACATTTGCGTCGAGACCATCCGACCGGTTCCAGACATAGAATCCATCTCCGGTCGTCGAATAGCAAAGCGAAACATCAAGTCCATGTTCGATCGCCCTTTGATAAGCGACATTGATGGAGTACGACAAGCTGTTCAGAGCGGTCACTTGCTCGAGGGGTGAATAATGTGAGAAGCCGACAATATCGAATAGAATGACTGCTCTATTGGTGAGTTTCGTAATGCCAAAACGCCGCATCAGGTACTCCAGCGACTGATCACCGGCATAGCAATCGCGAAGCGCCTCCGGCACGATGATGCGATAGGGCTCGATCTCACAAATGTCAGCAACCTCCGCCAATTCCTCGCGAGTGCGCTGTTCCGTTCCGACTAGTATTTCTTCATGATTGGCAAACAAGTTTGGCAATAGATATTGCGGCACCGTTAATACCTCAAGGCCCGCATCAACGACCGACCAGGCGACAACCGCATTGCGCCCTAGCCGCCAAAGGCGGTTAAGCTCGTCATCGACGTATTTTAAGTATTCATGCGTTTTATCGATTGCCACGCCGGCCCACCACTTTGCAAAGCAAATATACCGCTAAGGTAAAACAAACAACGTGCATAAAACATGAAGCTGTATTCATGGGATAGTTAGTCTAACGCATAGCCCGAGGATACAGGCTTTATCATGCTTTTGTCAGGTTGGCAGCGTAAACATGTACGATACCGTGGAGACGCGCGAAAGATTTCGCCCAGATCAACGCATCTTCAAAACTCTCATCCGCATCATGCGGATTCTTCATAAACGATACTTCAAGCCCGGAAACGAAATACCGGCATAGCACGTTCGTTACAATCCGTTTCGGATCCTTCTTATCCGGAATCGTCAGGACGCGAATTTGATCTCCGTAACTTTGCGGAAATCCCTCGGTTGCATCTACAAAATGCACTTCCATTCACATATCCCGAGAGTGACCGTTAACCCGTCTTGGCAGGTTAGACTGATTCCCAATCCAATTCTCAGAATACTACCTTGCTCAATCTCAACAAATACTGAATTGCATGAATGCCGCATGCTCGCGTTGAAATCTCTCAGAAACTTAGCATCATAATGCACGATACCACGTATCAGAGAGCGTATACCCTTCGGGAAATGGATCGGTTGGATCGAGACCGTATTGATGCAAGCCAGTAATCCAGGCGCGCCCGGAGATTTGCGGACGCACCGCTTGGACATCACTGACTTCCACATCCTCAACGATCTGACACCTAAATTCCGAATCGATCAGTGAACGGCTGATATAGGGTTCCTGTCGGTTGATCTCACCGCGCGCGCGGAGTACGGCCAGCCGGGCCGATGTCCCCGTCCCACAAGGTGACCGATCGATCTTGCCCGGAGATATAACGACGGCGTTTCGGCCCGATTTTACGCCATCGGCATCGGATTCGACAGGCGCCGCAAACTGCGTGAATGTGACAGTATTGATCTCTGCATTCTCCGGATGGACCACCGGATACTTAGCAACGACGGCCTCCTTTATCTGTTCGCCGGTTTCAACAAGCGCACGCGCTTCCTCGGGACGCAGAGAGAACCCCAAAGCTGCTGCATCAACGATCGCAAAGAATGCCCCGCCATATGCAATATCGACGGCGATCCGGCCTAAGCCGGGCACCTCGACCGAACCGTCCAAAACGCTCACGAACGAGGGAACGTTGTCTACCGTAATCCTCTCGCAACGGCCATCCCTGCAGGTCGCGACGACATCAACAAGGCCGCCGGGCGTTTCCAGCCTCATGCGGGTCTCTGGCTCTCGCATCGGCAGCATCCCGGTTTCCAGCAAAACCGTCGCGACGCATATTGAGTTCGAGCCAGACATCGGCGGGTAATCAGTTGCTTCCATTACGATAAACCCAGCATCTGCCTCGGGCCGAGTCGGCGGTACAATCAAGTTCGCATGGACGAATGCACCACCTCGCGGCTCATAGAGAAGAAACTTCCGCAGACCGTCAGCCTCGCGCTCGAGGTACTGTTTCTGGTCGAATAGCGTTTTCCCTGGGGGTGGCAAAACACCGCCCGTAATAACCCGCCCGACCTCGCCTTCCGCATGGCAGCCAACGACGGTTATCGTTTTATTCCACCGCATTACAATTCCGTTCCATGATGCATCATACCGTTTTCCCCTCGCGTTCAGCGACGCGCAAGCAAAACTTCCAGATGGCGGCATGCGGCGCTGGCCAGCAATCTGTACATTCTCGGCATTTTATACAAATTTGAAAAAAATAAAATAAAAATGAAATAAAAAATACAGAATTATATGATCTATATTTTATGAAACTAAAATATTTTGCGAACAAATCATTTTTGATTTAAAATATACAATATAAGTTAATTAAGATTAAGATTTCAATGAAGATCACATTGTACGATAGTGAAACCTCTCTGCCGGATAGTATGGATGAACATATTCTTGTTTATACCGGCATCGATCTTGCTCCAGAGCAAGAAGATCCTGGAATCGTCACCGAGGTTCGCTGCACCTATGCGATTGGTGACAAAACGGTGGTTTTCAGAAAGAACACCGAGTCGATTCATCTGCGTTTTGAAGATGCTGTCCTTTGGGCGATCCGATACGCGAATACATTCGAAATTCCAGATGTCCACGCAGTTTTCAAGCTCGAACGTCCGATCGACCCGCGCTTTTTGCGAAAAATCAGCGCCATTCAGTTTATCGATAAACGGCGCTTCGTCGAGCACGACAATACGGGCAATCCAATTCAATTTCTGGCTGACTCGGCGCCATCTTCGCGAAAACGTCCGTTGCCAAAATCGGTGCTGCAACGCCATCCCGCTCTCCGTGGGAAACTTAACAGGTTCAGGGACTTTCATTCCAATCGAAGGACAAGTTCGCTGACATGATGCCTCATTCAAACGCAGGCTCATGGCGACAGAGGAATGGAATTTCTATGAACAGAGTAATAAACACCAAGGAGCGGCACGCTCGATGAAATCATATTATCCACCAGTCCTGGTCCGTGCACGGCCGCTGCAACAAGTGTCCTACCCGCCTCACCTCTCAGCACAAGGTACAGGGTTGTCATTGTTGCTGGTTGAAGCTGTCGCGACCGCCGATAGTTGTATTACAGCAGCAGCTGAGCTGACTCAAAATAGCGGAATCAAGATCACCCGCGAAGGACGCATGGAAAAGGTCGCCGAACGCCTCGCAACGCAGGATTTCGACGCTGTCATTTATGATTTGTCGCTGTCTGGCGGTGAAAACTTCGTTGATCTCAGTCGGATTGTCGGCGCCTGTCCGGAAACGCCTGTAATCGCTCTTTGTGATCAAAACCTCGGCGGAGTGGCACAGGAGGCCCTACGCCACGGCGCTCAAGAATATCTATTCAAAGGAACCGACAGCTTACGGCCGCTTCGCCAATTGCTGAATCAGGCCACGTCTCGTAAGCAGTGGGAGCGCCAGTTGATCAAGTCGGCACGCTACGACTATTTGACAGGCCTTCCTGACCGTATCTTGTTCCGAGAACGGCTGGAACAAGCGATCCTGGACGCCCATCGAAACGGCGGCCAAATGGGCATACTTTTCGTCGACCTCGACCAATTCAAGGAGATCAACAATACCCTTGGCCACGAAGTCGGCGATGAGCTCTTGAAGATCGCCACGGAACGCATTCGCAAATGCGTCCGAAGTGCGGATAGCGTCGCTCGCTCCGGCGGCGACGAGTTCGCGATCATCGCCAATCGACTGAATCCCGCATCCGATGCCGCAAACTTGGCGAAACGGATAAATGCCTCCCTTTCCCGCCCCTACCAAATAAACGGAAATGAAATTCACTGCACTGCGAGTATCGGCATAACGGTGTATCCGAACGATGGCGAAGATCCTGATACGCTTCAGCAATATGCCGATTTGGCCCTTCATCGCGCAAAGGAGATCGGCCGCGACGGTTTCCAGTTCTACAGCGCGACAATGAACAAAGTCGTCCACACACGCAAAAATATAGAGTCGCAAATTCGAGAGGCCCTCGCGAAGGAACAGTTTGTCATCAACTACCAGCCGAATGTCGACGCACGAACCGGTGCTTTGGTTGGCAGCGAGGCGCTTATTCGACTGCACCATCCGGAGTTAGGTATCGTTCCGCCGAACCACTTTATCCCAACGGCGGAGGAAACCGGACTCATCGTCGCCATCGGAGAGTGGGTGCTGCAATCTTCCTGCGCTCAGGCGCGCAAGTGGCAGGATAGCGGCGAATTGCCCGCACGCGTCGCCGTGAACCTATCACCGATACAGTTCCGCCGGCCCGAGTTCGTCGAAACCGTCACGCGCGTCTTGGAGGACACCGGTCTCAACCCATCCAACCTGGAATTGGAGATTACCGAAAACGTCGTCATGGCGGATTTCGATACTACAGAGAAAACGCTGCAAGCGCTTTTCGAACTCGGGGTCAAACTGGTGATCGATGATTTCGGGACAGGCTATTCGTCGCTGACCTATCTCAAGCGTTTTCCTGTCTGCAAGTTGAAGATCGACCGATCCTTCGTTAACGAAATCGCCACCAGCCCGGAAGACTCCGCGATCGTCACCGCGATCATCAAGATGGCGCACAGCCTAAACCTGGAGGTCATAGGCGAGGGTATTGAAACCCGCGAGCAAATGCGTTTCCTCAAAGAACAGGAATGCAACGAATTTCAAGGCTACCTATTCACCAAGGCGATCGCGGCGGATGCCTATAAGGATTGGGCTCAAGATTGGCGGCACAATCGCATTTCAGAGTACGAATTCGAAAGGTAGATCGACTTTCTTTTAATGGTTTGTCTGCCAACTCTGACCGCAAAACGCCTTATACTTGCTAGCGACAAGCATAACTCGTGGAAACTCCGTATGCCGCCCGGCATTAAAGGTCTATATCAAAAGCACTAAGTGGGTTGACAGGCTCTGCATTATGCGAGCTTGATTACTAATTCCTGGCCCTGTGACCCTAGCGGAGCAAAACTTTGAAAGCCTTGATCATCGACGACCATCCGATGGTTCAAGATGGCCTCGAACTTCTGCTTCGGCATCTGGATACGGATATCGACATCGACAAGGCGAGTTGCCTCGACGAAATCCGCAATAGGGCTGATGAGAAACTGGACCTAATCCTCTACGACGTGATGCTGCCGAACCGGACGGTCGAGGAGGGATTAAATGCCCTTCGGGCACTTCATGAACGAATCCCCGACACACCCATCATCGTTATCACCGCCTTGCGCGATAGAGGTTGCGTCTCGCGCGCCCTGGAAGCCGGTGCCCGCGCCTATATCCCTAAAAGCTTCACCAGCGAAATCATTTTGAGCGCAATACGGCTCGTCCTGTCAGGCGGCGTTTACGTACCGCCCGAGCTTTTCGATGGAATGGGCAATGGCACAGCGCAACGCGTTCCCCTGACACCGGCCACTAACGTCGAAGATGGTGGACCAGCGCTGACACGTCGTCAGCGCGATGTGCTGACGTTCCTCTCCCGTGGCTGTTCCAACAAGGAAATCGCGCGGGAGCTTGGCGTTGCGGAAGGCACAATCAAGATTCACGTTGCGGCAATCTTCAAAGTGCTCAGCGTCACCAATCGGACCCAAGCCGTAATCGCCGCCAGTCGTCTTGGTATATCTTCGGAGAATGGCCCCACGGCGGAAATGAGCGCCTGAACCACCTCCTTACGACTCCAGTTCGCCATGACGAAGAATGATCGTAAAGCGCGACCCGTGTCCGGGACGGGATTCGACGGCAATCTCGTGTCCGAGCAGTTCTGCAAGACGGTCGACGATCGCCAATCCAAGCCCAGCACCACTGCCTTCAGGTGAAATTTGCGTCGACGTCTGGCTGAACTCGTCGAAGATCGTCTCTAACTGATCTTCCGCGATTCCCGGCCCACTGTCCCAGACTTCAATATGCAGGCTCTCGCCCCGTCGCCGGCAACCGAGAAGAATACCGCCACGCTCGGTGAAGTAAAGCGCGTTGGACAGCAAATTGCGCAGCATGCGCTCCAGCATGATCTGATCGCTGCGCACCGTAGCATCGCAGTCAATAACCGAAAGCCGAATGCCTTTATTTGCAGCTCGGCCGACAAACTCCGACGCCATACGCGACAGCAGCGGTTGAATAGGAAATTTCGCAATATTCGGTGACAAAACGCCCAATTCGATCTGCGAAAGGCCAAGCTGTGTCGAGAGAATGCTCTGAACAGCGGCCACCGCCTCGCGAATACGTTCGGCAATCTCACGCTGCTGATCGCTTTCCAGCATGCCGGTCAGCCCGTGCAGAAACAGCTCCGCACCGTGCAGCGGCTGCAGCAGGTCGTGGCTGATCGCCGCGATGAGGCGCGTTTTCATTTGGTTAGCATCTTCTGCAGCCGCCTTGGCCGCCAAAAGAGCGCGTTCCGCTTCAGCCTGCTCTGCATGGTCGTGCATGAACGCAAACCCGAAAACCGGACGCCCCGAATCGTCGCGAACTGCGCCCGCCTTGAGCCACAGCGGGAAGGCATGATCGGGGTCCGGTGCGGCATCGAGCACGCCCTCCCAGCTCTCCCCGCGAGCGATCGCCGGCGCAATTTCGCCGATGAAACATCGCTGTGCGCCGGGTGTTAGGAGGTCACAAAGATTTCCTTTTTGGTTGGCGTTGCGCTCCGTGAAGAAAAGCCGGTCGTGCGCGGGATTTGTGAAAAGAAGAGAGCCCGCAATATCAAAAATCGCAATCGCCTCGGGGGACTCTTCCACCATCGCACGCAATTGGGCCCGCTCCGCCTCCGCCTTCTTGCGTTCGGTGATGTCTGTCGCAACGATCAGCGTGCCGCCATCCGGCAGGCGCTGCTCGTTGACTAGGACCCAGCGCCCGGCAGGCCAGGCCTGTTCGAACGGACCGCCCGGATCGCGGTGCTGCGCCATACGCCGTTCGAACCAATCCTCCTCGCCGCCTTTGGCCTCGATGAACATGCCGGCATCCAGGCCGGAGCGCAGGAAGGATTCGAAGCTCATGCCTGGGCGGATCGCGACATCCGGCACGGCACCCTCGCGCTCGCGGAAAGGCCCATTGCAGACGATCAGCCGGTCGTCCGGGCCGAAGATCGCGAACGGGTCGGTGATGCCCTCTATCGCCGCCGCCAACCGGGTATGAGCCGAGAGCGCCTGTGCATCAGCCACTGCAGCGACCTCACAAACCAGAGTCACCACACACCCATTCGGCTGCGGAAATTCATGAAATTGCAGCGCCCGCCCATCGGATAACGGCTCAATCATTGGCGAACCACCGACGGCATGCGCCTGCAGGCGACGCATCAGCCACTCGGTCTCCTGATCAACGGCACCAGAAAACAAGCCGCGATCGAGACCGAAACGCAGAATGTCGTTATAAGAAGGCGCAGTAGCGGACTGACCTCCTAGGTCCAGGAGGCGACGAAAAGCGTCGTTGCAGGTTACCAGTCGGTCCTCGGCATCGAACGACGCCACGCCATCAGAGAGCATGTTGAAAAGGGACCCCAGCCGCTCGTCATCAAGGGCTGCGGCTAAGTCCGGACGACCGCTGTCGTCCGACGCTGTCACTCGTAGTCGCTGCCGGCCTGAAATCCGGTAATCTCGGAAATCAGAAGCTCTTCGCCTTCCTCATCAAGGTCGAACGACATCGCGAAGCCATCGTCGAGGGTCCGGACCACGCTACCTGAGAGCACGCCGAAATCCTCCAGTTCCAGTTCCAGTTCCTGGTCGTCCTCGTAAGGCGATTCCGCCTCGTCGGCGTTGATTGCCGCGCCGCTGGATGAGATATCCGTCAACCGGCCATCCTGCTCGCTTGTACCACCCCGAATTTTTACGGGTTTATTGACCTTATAGCGCTTGTGTCGCCGGCGTTCATGTTCAGCCATGGCAATACTCCAATCGAATCCCCACGAACTCTACAATTGAATGATTAACGGCAAAGAAAATCAATTTTCTATTAAAAAAATAACGATGCAAGCACAGTATAATTACCGCCGGCACTGTCAGGCCTACGGCAAGAGGAAAGCGATGACTAGCCGGGCGGCGATGAATACACCGACACCAATCGTAACCCAGGCAACGACCCGTTTCATACGATTCGCCCGCACGCTATGTGCGATCTTGGCGCCTACCGCGACGCCAAGAGCCAGCCCCACGGCCACCGCCGCGCCAATGGCGATGTCGACCTCACCAAAGACGAAATTGCCTATCGTTGCCAGCGAGGCCAACGGAAACTGCGTCGCCTGGCTCAGCCCCACGGCGGTCAGCACCGGAAAGCGCAGCCAGACAAGTAGCGGCACCAGGATCAACGGCCCCCCCGTGCCCGTCATCGCCGAGCCGTATCCCGTTACTGCTCCGATCGCGATCAGGGCTGCAGGTCCAAGCACCCGTTCCGCAGTGTTTCTCTGTATAGACGGCCGCAATGCGTTGCTCCCCGCGAACAGCAACAGTAAGGCAATCGCCGCCTCCAGCACACCAGCAGCGCTCGCCGAAGCGGTGAATGCGCCCAGGAATGCAGCCGGCATTGCCCCTGCGATCAGCCAGCCCGCCATCGCCCAGCGGATTGAACCATACCGCGCATACAGTACTGCGCCCATGAGACCTGCGAAGATGAAACCGAACATCGCCGCCGTAATCGCCAAATGAATGTCGATACCCATGACATAGGCGAGGAACGGCACCAGCAGCACCCCGCCGATCCCTGCCGCGCCGATCAGCCCGCCAACGAACACGCTGAACCCGGCCAGAAGCAGCAGCATCAACCCGCTCATGAACGGCCTTTCGATGGGAAATAGGGGCGCCCGAAATACGGTCGGACGATACCGGAACGGCCCCCGTGGCGCCACGGGGCATTAGAATAGCCCTGCGGGTTGACCGGGAACCCAGGAAACGGCGAAAGTCCAACAACGCTAACTGCGAGGTTCCGTCATGCCGCCAACCAAACACCGTCTCAGCGACGCTGAGGTCGCGCAATATCACGAAGACGGCTATGTCGTCCCCGACTTCCGTCTGCCCGACGGCACGTTGGACGCTATCCGCGCCGACCATGATCGGTTGATTATCCAGCATCCGGAATATGTCGACTATTGCCCTGCCCTACTGGCCTACGACCTGTCATTCCTGAACTACGCGCGGACTCCGGTAATCCTCGACATGGTGGAACAGCTTATTGGTCCGGACATCGCGCTTTGGAATTCCAGCTTCTTTGCAAAACCTGCAAACAAGGGCCGCGCAACACCATGGCATCAGGACGGCGAATACTGGCCGATCCGCCCCTTGGCGACCTGCACGGCCTGGATCGCAGTCGACGACTCGACGCCGGAAAACGGCTGCCTACGGGTCATCAAAGGCTCGCATAAGACGAAGCGCCTGCGTCCGCACGACACAAATACGGACCCAAACCTCACCTTGAACCAGGAATTGCCACTAACCACGGATGACGAAAACAGCATCGCCAATATCGTATTGAAAGCCGGTCAGATTTCGCTGCACGACGTCTTCCTTGCGCACGGCTCCGCCGCCAACACGTCTGGTAAACCACGCCGCGGCATGACCCTGCGTTTCATGCCCACGAGCTCCATCTTCGACCGCGCATTGGCCACAGAGCAGCACGAGAAGATCGGTATTGTCGACCATTCCGCCCGCACCTTGTTTCTGATGCGCGGTGGCGACGTGTCGGGGCAGAACGATTTTCAGGTTCGCCGTTAGGCCACAATTTCGCGCATCTCATGTAGGAATGTCTCGACCTCTCCTTTGAGATTCTCGGACTGTTCAGCCAATTCACCCGCGGCCGAAAGCACCCCGCCCGCCGACGACCCCGTCTCGACGGCCGATTGGCTGACGTTGGCAACGTTCTCGGAAACGGTCTGCGTGCCATGCGCTGCGCGCTGCGCGTTCTGGCTGATCTCCGACGTCGCGGCACCTTGCTGCTCAACCGCCGTTGAAATCAACGCAGAGATCTCGCTGATCTTACCGATGACGCCAGAGATATTCTGGATCGCCTTGACAGCACCCTGCGTTTCTTCCTGCATCGAAGAGATCTGCACCGAAATATCCTGCTCGATCGAACTCAGATAGTCGCCGAGCGCCGCCCTTCCATCACGGCCGTCAACCGGTTCTCCGCGACCTGCCTTAATTCAGGTTCCGCCGAGATAAAGCTCGCCACCGCGATAGCGCCGGCCACGAGAATTGCTGTCGCGCTGATGAAAAGGGGAATTTCATGGGTGATCCTGAACGAGAATCCGGTACGCTTGGTCATCATAGCTGCTGCTGCCTTATTAATATTGCGAGTGCCCAATGTTTAGGCAATGCGTCTAGTATTTCGGCAAAATATTTAAAGTTGATTGAATTAGGCACATTAGTTCTAAAAATTTGCACATCTTTAAATACTTACTATTTTAACTAGACAATAGCGGCTTCTCATTTTCTTCTATAAGTAAATTGAAAAAATATAAACTACTTTAAGAGGTGTATTTTTATCCAACCGTGCCAATCATAGCAAAAGGGAACTTTCAGCTCAGCCACATCATTTGAAGCTTTTGCAGAACTGAAGATGGCGGCATATAAGGAAACAGCAGATGGGAACTATTAAAAAACAAAACGCCTTGCTGTGCTCTAGGTCATGATCCGTCCGTTCAGCAAGAAAAAGCCGCATAAAACGCGTGAAGGGAAAATTGTCCTCACGCTGAAAGCGCATGACATCGACACGGTAATCGATATCGGCGCCAACAACGGCCAAACGCGTGACAGTTTGCGAGATGGCGGTTTCGAGGGCGATATCATTTCCGTAGAGCCCCTACCTTCGCTTCAAGATGCGCTGCAGGAAAAATCGGCGCGCGACCCGAAATGGACCGTTCTACCTTCACTTGCTCTCGGAGATAAGAACGGCGATTGCGATATCAACATCTCGGAATCCAATGACATGAGCAGCGTTCTGCCCTCCACCGAGAGTCTCATGCAGGCCCTGCCGAAAACCCAGGTGGTGGAGACAGTAGCGGTGCCCATGAAAACGCTTGATACGCTTTACGAAGAGTTGGCGCTAAGCGGTAAAAAAGTTTTCATCAAGATGGATACGCAAGGCTATGAAATGCCGATCCTCCAAAACGCGCCAAATACTTTGAAAGTGGCGCACGGCCTGCAACTCGAAATGTCTCTTTTCGAGCTTTATCAAGGCGAAGCTCTTTTTGACGAAATCATTGTCTTTCTCAAAGCGGCCGGCTTCCGACCGCATATTCTGATCGAAACCAATTTTTCACGAACGCTGAATCGTCAACTTCAGGTCGACGGAGTATTTTTTAGAGACTGAGATACGGCGCGATGGGTCGGTTAAACTCTCATGCCCAGCCTAAAATCTACCTTGCTCCCTTATGATAACAGCGCCTACGTTTCGCGCGTGGTGTTTGAGAGGGTGGGAATTTGAGGGCCGCGAGTACTTCCTTCGAAGCAAGCCTGTTGCCCGCGCTTCTGATCGGTGCCCTGCTCGGCGTAGCAACGCTCACCGCGGGGCTGATGCTGCATGAGCGTTCCGCAGCGGAGTCCGGTCTTGGGATCAACACAACCTCTGGCGTCACACCACACGATACCTTAGGCGCATTCGAATTTGACTCTCCAGCTGGCCTGACTTTGGATCGAATCATGACGACACGCGGCCTACCGCGGCGGACGCTGTGGCTCGGAGCGTCGCAGCTTTACGGGATAAACGACCGCAAACCGAAGGACAGAACGGTCGCTTACAGAGTTTTTAGCGTTCTCGCCGCGGAGGGTGTCGATCTCGGCGTCATCGGCCTACCAAATGGGACACCGCGGGAGCATCTCATTCTGCTCGCCTCATTGGCACCGCGAGTCGAACCCGATCTGCTGATCGTCGGTGCGGTCTACGACGACATGAGGCACCCCGAAATCCGACCCTCCCTCGACATGGCAGCCGGGCAGTCTCCTGCCCGCGATGTTCTTGCCCGTTACACGGCCGGACGCGAAATCCTTGCCAGCCGCAATCAGCCAGAGGGACCTAGCACCGCACAACAGACAATCCGGCGCAAGGAGTCTTGGACACAGCGTAGTGAAGCCTGGTTGACGGCCACCCTCGAAGATACGTTCGGCTTCACAACCGCGCGTAAGAAGGGACGAGGCCTGGTTGTTTTGACGTTGCTGGAACTCCGTCGGTTCTTCGAATTGCAGCGCTTTCGCTGGACGCGTGATTTGTCAAATTACCGCGTCCAAATCCAATTGGAATCCTATCGAGGCAACCTCACGGCGTGGGAAGCGATGCTGGAGCTGGCCGAACGGCGTGGGATCGCCGTACTCATTTACATCGCACCGCGGCCCGCCGACTTTTTTCCCTACGACCCTGAGGGCTATGCCGCCTACAAGCGTGACCTTCACCGACTCGCCAAGCGATACGGAGCGCGTTTGCTCTCGATTGAGGATGCGGTACCGCCCCAATATTGGGGCGAGGTGGATATCACGTTCGGCTTTCCCGTCCGCGACCCGTTCCATTTCAAGAACGCCGGCCATGAATTGATGGCAAAAGCCCTACTGCCGGAAATCCAGCGCGCGCTTCAGGACGGCCGATGATCTTCAACTCACTCACCTATCTGCTTTTTCTGTCAATCGTTGTGCTGTTGTACTGGCAGCTTCCCCGACGCCCGCGGCTGTGGCTGCTCTTCGTGGCAAGCCTTGTCTTTTACGGGTTCTGGGATTGGGCGTTCGTGCCGTTGCTTCTGTTTTCAGTGCTCGTCGATTACACAGCCGGCCTCTGTCTTGGCCGAATACCCGACGGATGGCGGCGACGTGCCGTTCTGATCAGTGCGGTCGCGGCCAATCTTCTGGTGCTCGGAATCTTCAAATATCTGATCTTTTTCTCGGCACAACTGCAAGGCCTGTCCAACGCGCTCGGCCTGTTCCAGCCAGACAGTTTTTCCGTCGGCCTGCACATTATCTTGCCGCTCGGCATCAGCTTCTACACCTTTCAATCGATGAGCTACACTATTGACGTCTGGCGCCGGGTCACCCAGCCGAGGCGTGACTTTGTCCTTTTCGCCAGCTACGTGATTTTCTTCCCCCAGCTCATTGCCGGCCCTATCCTGCGCGCTGGAGAGGTGATCTGGCAGCTCGACCGGCGGCCGGCCTTTCGGCGTGCCGACATAGCGGAAGGGCTCAGGCGCGTCGGCTCCGGGCTTTTCTTAAAATGCGTGCTGGCAGACAACATCGCGCCGTTTGTCAATGCCGGGTTCGCGCGGGAAGTGGCCAGCCTCGGCGCACTGGACGTGGCGACACTAGCATTTCTTTTTGGATTTCAGATCTATTTCGATTTCGCTGGCTACAGCCACATCGCACTGGGCAGCGCGCGGCTCATGGGGATCGTTCTGCCGGAGAATTTCGCCTTCCCCTACCTTGCGCACAGCCCGCGCGATTTCTGGCGCCGCTGGCATATTTCACTTGGGAGCTGGATCCGCGATTATCTTTACCTTCCGCTGTGTGGTGTATCCGGCGGCACACAATCCCGGGAAGGCCTCGCGCTCGCCGCCGGAAGCGGTCCGCATTCAATGCGCCGTCTGGCTGCGTTGTGGACAACGTGGATTCTCATGGGATTGTGGCACGGGGCCAATTGGACGTTCGTCGTTTGGGGCCTGTGGCATGCCGCGCTGGTCAGCCTTCAGCGTGGAGCCAATGCTGTGGTCAACGTGCCAATGCCTGCGTTTTTAGGCTGGATGCTGACCCTTCCGGCAGCCATGTTGAGCTGGATCCCCTTTCGCGCCGAAAGCCTGGACCACGCGCTGGGTCTTTGGAGCCGGCTTATCACTATAGAAGCCTGGCTCCGCCCTCCCGAGTCGACGGGCAGCTTTCCGCTTTGGCTCTCCCTAAGTCGCGACAGCTATTACGTCGTGGCAGCCGTCATGGTCGCGATCCTTGTCGCCGGGTTGATCGGGCGCGGCCTGCCGGGGCAGAGCGACACACGCCCCGTATGGCTGGCCTGGGCCGAAGGCGCGTTGGCGGCGGCCGCAACACCGCTCATCGTCCTGTTCCTGCGGCCAGTCGATCAGTTTATCTATTTTCAGTTTTAATCGGTGCCGAGCCTGCGTGCCTACTTCTTGGGAAACCAGAAATTCAGATATTCGACATAGACGGACGGCCCCTCCTGCCCATCGACTTCAAACTCGTGACCTGTCTTCAGCAGACGTTTCCCGTCTCCGCGATCGGTTACGTCCAGTAGCTTGATACGGTCTCGGATGCGCACCCCGTCGCCGGTAATCACCGGACGCAAGACCCGAACCTTGTCCATGCCGTAATTCAGCGAGTACGCGCCATCCTTCGGGCGGACACCTGCCTCCTCCATAAAATGTGTTATCAGACTGACGATGAAAAAGCCGTGCACCAGGGTGCCGCCATAGGGGCTTTCCTTGGCGCACCGTTCCGGGTCGACATGCATCCAGGGCGTCCATCGAGTGACCTCGCCGAACCGATCTACCTGATCCTGATCGATCGTAAACCAGCCGGTCAGCGCAATTTGCCGCCCCACAAAATCATCCGCGTTCGACAGCAAGAACTCACCTACAGTATCGCTCATACACACACGCTCCTCATGTTGATATATGCACACAATCTACCATGTGGTCCCGACACGCCCGCTTCGGCATACTGCGCGCTCATTTAGAACAGGGGAAAGACCGGAATGGAAGCAGCGTACCAGTCAAGGGCGGAGAAAATCATCGCCGGCAGCATCGGCGGCCTATTGGGCATGACCGTGGATAAGGCAGCGGAGGGGCGCTGCGTCGTCCGCATGCCGACCGACGGCGACGCGCAGAATGGTGCTGGCCGTGTGCATGGCGGTGCTATAACCGCGCTGATCGACAATGCCGCCACCGCGGCGGCCTGGGCCTATAGGGGGCTTGGGAAAGAGGCGCTCGGCACGACGATATCCCTGACCTGCAATTTTCTTAACGCGGGCAAGGCTGCGGACTTGATTGCAGACGCGCGCGTTACCCGCCGGGGGCGCAGTACGGTTTTCGTTGAAATCCACGTTGCCGATACCGACGATAGAGCCGTTGCGCAGGGATTGGTGACCTATAAACTGAATCCTGGAAACCCCTAACGGGAAAGGAGGAGATCATGCTGGAACGCGGTTTCAAGAAGCTTCTGGCGGAAGCCAATGCCGTGATCGATACGGTGTCTGTCAACGAGGCGGCGGCTCTGATCAGCGGCGATGATGCCGTTCTCGTCGACGTCAGGGAATCGAGGGAGCGCGAGAAGGACGGTGGTATTACGGGATCGATCCACGCGGCGCGCGGATTCCTGGAATTCCATGCCGACCCGGAGCATCCAATGCACCTGGACTCCTTTGCCAGCGGCAAGCAACTAATTCTCTATTGTGCGACCGGTGGGCGGTCCGCTTTAGCAGCGAAGACGCTCCGGGATATGGGTATTGCAAACGTTTGCCACATGGCCGGCGGAATCAGCGCCTGGAAAGAAGCCGGCGGCGCGATCGGCTGAACCGAACTGACGAGACTGCGATGCTAACACTGCATGACAATTTGGGATCCGGGAATGCGTACAAGGTACGTTTGATCCTGTCACATCTGAGTAAGCCTTTTCGGCGTATCGAATACGACGTTACGACCGGTGAGACTCGCACTCCGGCGTTTCTCGGCATCAATCCAAATGGCCGAATTCCGACCCTTGTTTTCGAGGACGGTCGCGTACTTGTCGAGTCGAACGCAATCCTATTCTACTTGGCAACCGATACTGAATACCTGCCGGACGACGCCTTCGTTCGGGCGCAAGCATTGCAATGGATGTTCTTCGAACAGTATAGCCACGAGTCTTTTATCGCAGTCGCACGGTATTGGCGACATTTTATCTGGGACGAAGTTGCTGCCAGTCCGGAGCGGATGCAGACTCTGAATGAAAAAATGGAAAAAGGCCGCAACGCCCTAGCGGTAATGGATGCACACTTGAAGGATAATCCATTCTTTGTCGGAAGCTCCTATAGCGTGGCCGACATCGCGCTATATGCCTATACCCACGTTGCTGACGAAGGAGGCTTCGATTTAACGCCGTATCGGCATATCCGCGACTGGCTAGCCCGTGTCGCAGAACAGCCCGGCCACGTCTCGATTACGAAGTCTGAATTCGAATCCTAAACCGACCGTCGCGATAACCCGCGCTTTATTCGACCACTTTTGCGACGACGGCAGCAATGGCGCCCCAAGACAACAGCCCTGCGCCGAATACAAATATCACCGCCCAAAACGGAGACCAGCGCCGACCTTGCATGCTGGAATCTTCCGATAGCGTCGGTTCATCAGGCTCTTCCGAGCGTCCCAACGGAACGCGTCCCGCTAGGTTAGAAATATCGCCGTCCGCCATCAACATAGGTTCTCCTAGTTAGGAGCAGCAAAATATTAGAATCTGAAAAGTAAATACAAATCAAGATAAAATATGGAAGATTAGCGCTATTCGCTCTCGATTCGCATCATTGCTAAGGGCAAATTTGTATTCGAAATGGATTCCGCTTCTTGTTACTGGAGTACTACCAACACGGTACAAAAGCAAAATCATGAAACGAGCATGCAACAAAAACACTTGCTTTGGTGCATTTGATGTTTGCGCTATCAGCATAATTTGCTGAAAACAAAGGTGATATTCGATGTATAATCGGCAGCTGAAAAATGTCAGTCTGGAAAACGATACAACCAATCCGCCTCGTGGCAAGCCACTTATCAGGCGCTATTATATCCTCGTTCCATACTCCGAACGTATTTCATGGACCCAACGCTGCTTATCATTATCGCGGTCGCATTTCTCACCGCAGGCGCTATCAAGGGTGCAATTGGCGTCGGATTGCCTACCACAGCGATAGCGATTCTCGGCACGGGACTAAGTTTGCGGGAAGCAATTCCGCTTTTGATTGTACCGTCTCTGGTCGCCAATATCTGGCAGGTCATGCGCGGCGGCGCGTTACTCGAACTGCTGCGCCGTTTCTGGTTTCTCAACTTGGTCGCTTGTTTCGGCGTTTGGCTTGGTACCGTGATCTTGTTTCGCGTTGACCCGACATTGCTTTCAGGATTGCTTGGAGTCGTCATCGTCACGTACTCGACCATGGGCTTGTTTGCCTACGCACCGAGGGTGCCGCCACACCGTGAAGCGGTTCTCACGCCAATCGTCGGGCTGGGCGCCGGCCTGTTGACCGGGACAACGGGATCCTTGCTCATGCCGTTGATGGTCTATCTACAGGCACTCGGCCTCGAAAAAGACCGGTTCGTGCAGGCCGCCGGCTTGTCCCTCCTGATTGGAACCGTCGCGTGGGCGGCCTCCCTCGCGCAGCAAGACGCACTGGGAAGCCAGGCATTAATGCTGTCGAGCTTCGCTCTTATTCCAACATTGCTCGGCATGACTTTCGGCCAATGGGTCCGAGGCCGCCTGTCGCAAGCTTTATTCCGGAAAATCGTCTACGTGTTTCTGCTGCTGCTCGGATTGAACCTTGCTTACGGAAGCCTCTTTTAGAGCCACCTACTCCGACGTCTTGGCATAGTTCGGGAACGGGAGCGACCAGCCATACCGGATTGCGAGCAGGCGAAGAGATAGTGCCGCGATCAATCCCGAAACCGCGCGCGGCCCAAAGCCGGCCGCTTCCGGAATCAGGATGTAGACGATGCCGCCGGCGAGTGCCGCGGTTATATAGATCTCCTTGCGAAAGAGAACCGGCTCCTCGTTGCAAATGATGTCGCGGATAATGCCGCCGAAGCTGGCGCTCATGGCGCCAAACAGAATCGCGACAAAGGGATGCGCCCCTGCCGCCTCCGCTTTAGCGGCGCCTAGTACGGCGAACAAAGCAAGCCCAATCGCATCGGCATATAGTAACCAAAGCATGCGGCGGCCTAACAGCTGCTTGTTGAACAGGCTAACCGCAACAGCACAGGCGATGCAGATAGCAATATCAACCGGATTCAATACCCAACTAACCGGCGTCGCACCCAACAACAGGTCGCGGATCGTACCGCCACCGACGCCCGTCACCGTTGCGATAAACGAGACTCCGACAATATCCATCGATTTTCGTAAACCAAGCAAGGTTCCGCTGACGGCGAAGACCGCGGTCCCCAGCAGGGCAAACCAGGCAAGCACGTCTTCCATCCAAGTCCTCTCCCGACCGCGCGTTAGGCCGGCCGATAAAGGCTCGTTCCAGAATATTGTCAAGCAGTGTTCATGCGCTTCCAACGCTCATATCTGGTCAGACCTTGGCTTCAAATGCTAGGTCGCACGGTCGAATCGAGGCACCGTGTGCCCCTCCGCTTTAGGAACAAAGCATCGACGCTGTGATATCCACTAGAACGCTCTTTCTCACTTCCATGACAATGATTGCCTTTGCGGCAAACTCTGTTCTGTGCCGGCAAGCGCTCGGCAACGACCATATCGACCCCGTCGGTTTCACAACGGTGCGCCTATTGTCGGGTGCTATCATGCTGTCTGTACTAATCGCTCTCAAAAATCGAGCCGCATCACGCACTATGCTGCAAGGCGGCAGCTGGCAATCAGCAGCAGCTTTGCTGATTTATGCGATCACATTTTCCTTCGCATATGTTTCCCTGGACGCGGGCATCGGTGCGTTAATCCTCTTCGCGGCAGTTCAGGCAACCATGATCGGTGTCGGACTATGGCGAGGCGACCGCCCAGGAATTGTCGAGTGGGCCGGCATGGCGGTGGCCGTGGGTGGCTTGGCCTATCTATTGTCTCCAGGCCTCAATGCCCCTCCATTATCAGGGGCTGCATTGATGGCGCTGTCTGGCATCGCCTGGGGCACCTATTCCCGATATGGGCGAAGCGTGGAAAATCCCATGGCGGCGACGGCCGGCAACTTTCTTCGTGCCGCGCCTGTAATGTTCATTCTGACCCTCATCCTGTTCTCGAACCTCCGGAGCGATACCGAAGGTATTCTTCTTGCCGTCGCGTCCGGAGCGCTAGCGTCCGGTGTCGGATACGCCATCTGGTATGCGGCATTGCCGGGCCTCGCGGCTTCGACCGCAGCGACGGTTCAGTTGACCGTGCCCGCGATCGCCGCGGCGGGCGGCGTGCTGTTCCTTGGAGAAGCGACATCGCTCCGGCTTGTGCTCGCCGGTACGCTGATACTTGGCGGCGTCGCCATTACAATCTGGGAAAAATCTGATTGAATTTCAGCTAGTTAACGGTCTCATTGCCGCAACGAGGTTAATCGGACTACTATTTCACCCGTCCGATCACAACAGATAGCAATTCAATGCCAGAAGTACAGTTCGAGCCGTTTGACCATCCCGCGACCTGGAAAGCGACCGACTTCAAGTCCAAAGACGACTTTGCGATCGATCTCTCTGCCCGGCATATCGATGCTCTGGAGGCGGAAATCGCAGCATACAAGAAGGCCAGCGGTGATCATGCGGGGTTAAGCCCAGAGAGTTTCCCGCTGACGACGATCCAAGAAGACGTCCGGGCGTGGCGCGAGGAGGTGGTGCACGGGCGGGGTCTCTTGATGCTTCGCGGCATGCCAGTCGACCGGATGGATGTTGACGATTTGCGACTTCTGTTTTTGGGGCTTGGCACACATATCGGCCGACCGGTGTCGCAAAGCGCGAACGGTGAACTGGTTGCCGATGTAGTCAATATCGGCGGCAAGGATCGGAATGAGCGCGCCTACCGCAGCAGCCGCCAGTTGAAGCTCCACACCGACCGCTGCGACCATATCGGCATGCTCTGCATCCGCAAGGCGATAAAAGGCGGCGTCAGCGGTTATGCAAGCGCACTCGCCATCCACAATGAAATTCTGGCGACGAGGCCGGACTTGCTTGAACCCCTCTATAACGGTTTTCACCACCATCGCTTCGGCGAACAGCCGCCAGGCGAGCCGCTTGTGACTCCGGAGCGCATCCCCACATTTTCCATCACCGACGGTGTGCCCAACGTTATCTGCATTCGCGGTTATATCGACCTCGCGGTCGAGGAAGGACACGTCACGCTCAGCGACCTTGAGAAAGAGGCGCTCGATACGTTCGAAGCGGTCGCCGACCGAGACGATATCCGCCTGGACCTAACGATCGAGCCCGGTGAAGCGAGCTTTACCAACAATTGCTGCGTGCTGCACACCCGCACCGCTTTCGAGGACCACCCCGAGCCAGCACAGAGACGTCACATACTGCGCCTCTGGTTGCGCGAGGACGATCGCCCAGCCGCCCCCGGGGTTATCGTCCACAAAGGACAGGGCATCATGCCGCGGGAAGGCAAAGGCACCTACTATAAGCCCAGTGAAGCAACGGCATCCTAGCCATCCTTCACAAACCCACACACTCCCCATCGGCCTTCACCGTTCTGCCATATCGGAATAAATCTCGAATTTCTCGGCATCGAAAGCAAAGGGCTGAACGATACCGCCCGCGTCATCGAGGACAGAGCATACCTCCGGCACAACAATAAGGTTCTCCCAAACCCGTGACATTGTCGGAAACTCGGCCGACAGCTCGATCCCGGCAAGCAGTGCATTGCGGATTTGCGGAACCAGAAAGCAATCGGCCATCGTAATATCGTCGCCGACAGCAAACTTGCCTGCACAAACTGACATGACCTTTTCCATCGCGCCGAATTCGCGGCGAATGAAATGCAGACGCAACGGATGTTGAGTGGGATCGGCTTTCACCATGCCCCATTCGCCCATTGCCTGGATGATGAAAGGGATGTTTTGATAGGGTTGCGTATCGGCGGCCACGATCCACATGAGACGCCGCGCCTCTGCGCGTAGCCACGGATCATCGGGAAGCATCGCCTTACCCGCCACGCCCGGCAGACTGTCCTCGATATAATCGACAATCGGTCCCGATTGGGTCATCTTCCGTCCATCCGGCAGCAGTAGGATCGGGATACGGCCTTCAGGATTAAAGGCCGTAAGATCAGTCGTACCGGCTTTCTTCGTTTCCGGATCACCCACCGGCATCGTGAAAACAAGAATACCGCGATGATCGGTCTCCAACCCTGTGCTGACGAGTTCGACATTCGACAACGGCACGCCACGGCACCGCAGGTAAAGCGTTACGCGCATCGAAGCGCTGCTCGCCGGGTGATAGAACAAACGGAACGGCTGATCGGTCATCGTCTCACCTCTCTACCCGATGCGATATCGCTCCACGGCATCCATATCGAAGGTAAAGCCGACGCCGGGCCTATCGGGCATCGCCACCATGCCATCTTCCACAGCCATCGTCTCGTTATACAGCGGCTCGAACCACGGCATGTATTCAAGGTAGGTGCAGTTTGGTGCGGAGCCGGCAATCGCCAGGCTCTGTTCCGAGAAAATATGCGGCGAGATGGGTAGGTCATGCGCCTCGGCGAGTGCGGCGACTTTGCGGAACTCAGTCAAGCCAGCCATGCGTTGAAGATCCGGCATCAGGATATCCGCCGCCTTGGCGTCGATCATGCGCTTGATCCCCTGATGGGTATATTCGGTTTCGCCGGACGCGATAGGTGTGTCAAGCACCGCAGCGATCATCGCATGCCCTTCATGGTCATGCGTCGGGACCGGTTCCTCGAACCAGACCAGATTGAATGCCTCGAGCTTGCGACCCAATCGGATGGCATGATCGACGGTCAGCCCCTGGTTGGCGTCCGCCATCAGGTCGATGTTGGAGCCGATCGCCGCACGCACCGCCGCGATACGCTCGACGTCTTCCTCGATACACGGCTTCCCAAGGCGCGCCTTCATTGCGCGGAATCCTTGATCGATAAATCCCTTTGCCTCGACCACGAGTTCGTCGATCGACAGCGACAGCCATAATCCGCCACTTGCATACGTCTTGATCTTGTCACGACAGCCACCGAAAATCTTGTAAAGCGGCTTATCCATCGCCTTACCGACAATATCCCAGCATGCCGTATCGATCGCCGCCATGGCGAAGTTGGTCAGACCAGCGCGGCCAACGAAGTGGATGTCGTTCCACATGCCGCGCCAGATCGCTTCGACATCGAACGGATCCCGGCCGACAACGACATGCGCGAGGCTTTTCACGAGAGCATCGATAACATCGAGCCGTTCCGCACTTAAGGTAAATGCATAGCCTTCACCCGTAATTCCTTCATCGGTATCGAGGAAAACGAGCACACAGCCAACCGACCCAATCTGGTGGATGGACGTCTTTAGCGGCGGCTCGATCGGAATCTCGACCATGGCCGTACGAAGCGCAGTGATCTTCATGCCAGCCCTCCTTTGGAACGGGCGCAACCCTATCCGTTCACCGGAATGCAAGCAATTCGCGTAAGGCGGTTAAGCGATATTACTCGATCCCCAGCGTGAAGTCCGCGATGCCTAGGCTTTGCCCGTTGACCAGGATTTCAACCCGGTGCCGTCCGGGATAGTAGCGACGAGTAGTGATCGGCTTGATGGCATGCCGTTTCGTCCCGATGAACACACCGCCGCCATTCAAGATCATAGTCTTCCATTTGAATACCTTAGCTGTCGTTTTGCCACCGGCGCGCTGATGGTGAACGGCATAGTCGATAATTAACGCCTGATCCGATGCCATATCGGACTCAAGTTCGAGTTCGAACGTTATCGCTTCGCCCAGCACGATCTGTGCCGGCTGTATCTCAGACCTGCGCAACGATACCTGTGCCGATCCATAGCCGAGTAACTGCAGCGCGCCAGGATGGCCAGACTTGATCAGCGTACGTAATGCATGGCGAACTAGCCGCTGCCGCTCTTTAGAGGCTCCGTCCATCCAGTCCCGCGCGATTTCCACGGCTCGTTCCGGATGATCCTTAGAGATGTCGTTCAAATTGTTCGCGACGGAACGGCGCACATATTCCGACGGATCATCCTTGAGACATTCTAGCAAGGCAATGACCGGTGTGGGATCGACGACAAACCCACTCAGCCGCATACCCCACGGCAAACGCGGCCGAGTCCCCTCGCTGACGAGCCGGCGCACATGCTCATCCGAGTCCGCAATCCATTCTGCCAGGATTGCAAGAGTCGGCCTTGGAAACCGGTGCAAAAAGGGGCGGATCGCAAACTCTGAGGAAAACCGCGGCGTCATAATCTTGAGCACGTCGAGGGACAGTTCCAGGTGGTCAAGCCCGCGTCGCGCAATATAATCCGCCAGCGGCATGATCATCCACCCGCGGATCCCGCGTGTCGAAACTCCATCGACCAAATTGCCATCCGCGAGATCCTCAGCCGGAGCGAGGCTCGCAATAAGGATTTCCACCGCAACTGGGAAATCGTCGGGCAGGAATACTTCGAGCGCATCGACGATTTGGTTCGACCGCGCTTTGAGTTCCAGCGCATCGAGACCATCGGTCGCCCGTGCGACAAAACCTTCGCTGTCAAAACTGGCTGCTGCGCACGCCAAATGTCCCGCCGCGCTGCGGATCGTGGTTTCGTCGAAATTTTTCTTGAAGGGCTCAGGCATGGCGTGTGTTTAGCCGCCTGCCACTCAGGTGCCAAGACGGTAACCACCCGTCTACTGACAAGTACCGTCAGTTGATCACGTACCGCCGACCGCACTTGAATTGGCCACCACGCTCAAATTCATTAGCAGAGAAGAAGAATGGAAAGCACTATGCGCATCGACTGAGAGAGCCATCATCCCCATATGATCGCAAGGCACGATTTCGTGTACCAATAAGATTGTGGACAAAATAAATCTATGAATGCGATACTTTTAATCTGACATACTATTAGTGAGATAACTCGTGGCTCGCGTTCTTGGCATTTTGGCAATCGTCGCGCCGCTCGCTGGGGTATCACTCCCTGCTTGGGCGCAATCGCCAGAACTAATGGCTGCATATGAGCAATACAAGGTATTGAGCACCAACGGTAAATACGCCGCAGCTGAACCGTTCGCTCAAAAAGCGCTTGCGCTGGGCAAAGAGGAATTCGGCGCGGGGCACGAGTCGTATGTCGGCTTACTCAATAATTTGGCTGAAGTATCCCGGGCGCAAAAGCGCTACGACGAGGCTGAAAGCCTGTTAAAGAATGCTCTGACGATCTCGGAAGAGAGTTTCGGGTTCGAACACCCAAACGTCGCCACTGCAGCAAACAACCTGGCAGGATTATACCAGTCTCAGGGTCGCTTCCGCGATGCGGAACCTTTGAGCAAGCGCGCCCTGGCAATTCGGGAAAAGATGCTTGAGCCCGGCCATGTCCATGTCGGGCAATCGCTCAACAATTTGGCCGACTTGTATCGTTCTCAAGGCAAGCCGGCCGATGCCGAAGCGCTGTACAGAAATTCCCTCGCGATTTGGGAAAAGGCACTTGGCGAGGATCACCCGGCCGTCGGAACGGCGCTCAACAATCTGGCGATGTTGTACCAGGACCTGAAACGCCATGACGAAGCGGAACAGCTTTACAAAAGATCTTTGGCGGTCCTGGAAAAATCCTTTGGTCCCGATCACCTGAAGGTTGCGGCCGTGCTCGACAACTTAAAGAACTTTTATCAGGTCCAAGGCCGTTACAACGAAGCACGGCCTTACCGTAAGCGGGCGTGGGCAATAAAGAAAAAGGCCAAATCAAAAAAACACTGAGCCCTACCGCCGTTTCCGGAACAGTCCCTGGACGTAGCCGATACGATTCTCCATTAGATTACGCTTCGTGTTGCCTCGTTTTACCGTGGCATCAGGACTAAACACGAGACGAATGCCAAGCGGTGACGGCCCGCTGAGTCTCACCGTGTCCTTTGCGCCGCGGACAGCTGCTTGCTTCGCGATTTCGCCATACCGGATTCGGTGGACGTCACTCCGGTCAAGCCAGATAACTTCTTTGAAATCCGCATCGGTAATCGTCGCCCGAAGATCATCATGCGATGAGGGAAAACTATGACCCGGCTCCGTGGCCGACGGCATGGGCGTTAAATCGAACCGAAGGGGTCAGGTCGATACCAGTTATGCGAACCCAAACGTCCGCGCAATGTAACGCGCTGGACCGCGGATACCGCTACCGACGTCTACGACAAACAAATCGAGGGTTAGATCCGCATGTACTGCCACCTCCATTGTCGCATCACGACCGCGCGTGTGAACTTCATCTACCGCCGGCAGGTTTTCAATGGTAAGCGCATCAGGATCTTTACCCGCCAGTTTCAATGCATCGACAATACTCGCGAATAAATCGTCCTGACCGTAATGCGCAGCAACCGAATGGATATGGGTTTCCATGAATTTCCGATTTATCCGCCGCGCGCAGCATTCCAGTCGTCAACAATCTTGCGGGCACCGTTCATTGCCGGATCCATCATCGCATCGTGATCCGGAAGCTTTGCAGTCAGTTCGATAACGTAGCCGTTCGGATCGCGAAAATAGATCGACTCGACGAAATGATGATCGGACACGCCCCTGGTCTCGATTCCTTCCTCCTTGCCCCGCTTAAACATGACGGCAAGGGCTTCGCGGTCGACTTCCAGCGCGATATGCAGATCGTAATCATGCTGCTTCTTGAACTCGAAGTCTCGGTCCGGTGCTTCGAAAAAAGCGAGATAGGACCCGTTATCCATCTCATAAAAGGTATGAAGAACGCTGGTTTTCCGGCCCGTGCTGGATTCCTCGATCGCTAATGCGCCGGCCAGTTGCAGACCGAGGAAGTCCTCATAGAACTTTCGAGTCTCCTCGGAATCTCTGCACCGATAGGCATTGTGATGCAGTCCCTTAATCACACCCGGTCTCCTGCTAATCGGTGACGGTTACATGCGGCTCGCCGCCCTGGATCTTGCCAATCACAGTAGCGTCCGCGAAACCCGCGGCCTTGAACGTCCCCAGGATCTTATCCGTGGCGTCCGGCGAACAGCTAAGCATCAACCCGCCGCTGGTCTGTGGATCGATCAGCAAATTCTTGCGCCACTCCGGCAAACCTTCCGGTAAGGTCGCGTCGTGGCCGAAACTTTGCCAGTTCCGGCCTGCCGCACCGGTGTTGTAACCGCGCTCGGCGTAATCGAGCGCCGCCGGCAGAATTGGCAATTGGTTCCAGTCGACAGTTGCTGAAAAACCCGAACCTCGGCAAATCTCAAGCAGATGCCCTAACAATCCAAAACCGGTCACATCGGTAAGCGCATGCACCTC
Organism: Alphaproteobacteria bacterium; assembly: GCA_012103325.1. Lineage (GTDB taxonomy): Bacteria > Pseudomonadota > Alphaproteobacteria > UBA8366. Next base: position 202,733 of record WLWY01000002.1, on the reverse strand, counting down.
CGAGAATTTCGCGAGCTCCGCGCCGACGGCATTCAGTTTCGTTGCCGTGTCCACCATCTGGCGGTAGCCCTCAGGATCCAGTTCATCCTTGTTCATTGCCGCGCCAAGGATGCCAACACCAAGTGCCTTACTCAGCACGAGATCGTCGCCTTCCTGCGCCTCGCAGTTTCGTTTGATCTGGTCCGGATGCACCAACCCGATCACCGCAAGACCGTAGATCGGTTCGACGGAATCGATGGTATGTCCGCCCGCGACGGGAACCCCGGCATCCGCGCACACTTGCGCGCCGCCAGCCAGAATTTGCTGCACCATGTCGGCGGGCATCTGGTTCATCGGCATCGCCGCAATCGCAAGCGCCATAATCGGGGTGCCGCCGACCGCATAGATGTCAGAAAGAGCATTGGTTGCCGCAATACGACCGTAATCATACGGGTCATCGACGATCGGCATGAAGAAGTCCGTGCTCGCGACCACAGCCTGCTCGTCATTGATCTTGAACACGGCGGAATCGTCACCGGTTTCATGCCCGATCAAAAGCCCGGGATTCGCCGCTTGCGGTGGTAGTTTGGCCAGTATCTCGTTAAGCACCGACGGTGCTACTTTACAGCCTCAGCCACCACCATGCGAAAGCGTGGTTAGGCGCGGAACTTCCATATCCATTTTCTCATGTCTTTCCAAAATTAGACCATTCAGCCCGTTCGGCTTCCTTCAAAACTACCGCTCATTCCTCTTTAGTACCAGCACACTTGCAAGTGATACCAAAAATGCACGTTTAGCCGATCCCGGCCTTCCCGTGCTACTGTTACGCAGACAACGCAACCACGGTGTCAAAGTCAGATCGTATGGAGGACGCTAGGTTTCAAGAATTGGCGCCGTAATTTTCCGGGGGAAAATGACATGCCTATGTATATCAGTCTGATGAATTACACGGACCAGGGGCTGCGCACGATTAAGAAATCGACGAACCGCGCCGATTCCGCACGAAGCATGGCGGAAGAACTAGGCGGTAGTATCGAGCAGATTTATCTCACGATGGGCAATTACGATTTGATCGCCATTGCCGATTTTCCCGACGATGCAACGGCCGCAACATTCGTGCTGCGGATAGGCGCGCTCGGTAACGTCAAGGCCACGACATTGAAGGCGTTTCAAGAAGACGCCTTTCGCATAATCATCGACGCGGTTTAGAGTTAGCAGGCCTTACCTGCTTCAGGACCATTACCAATGACCGATAATTCCGAACCGCTGGTGATCGTTACCCAGCAGGATCATGCCGCGCTTTTAACGCTGAGCCGTCCTGCAAAAAAGAACGCGATGAGCGACGGCCTATTGGAAGAATTGATTGCTGCTCTGCGTAAAGTGGGCAGCGACGATGACGTCCGCGCGATCATCATCTGCGGCGCCGGCAGTTGCTTCACATCGGGGCGCGATACATCAGAATTCGAAGAGAACGCCCTGCTGCAGGACATGTCCGTCGACAAGGCGGTGGATATCTTTCTGGAAGCGCTCACGCTTCTTATCGAGTCACCCAAGCCGACGATCGCATCCATTCATGGCATGGCGCTGGGCGGTGGCCAGGCGATGTCCCTCGCCTGCGATTTCGTCGTGGCCGAACGCGATGCTCGGTTCGGCAATGTCGAAATGGCCTACGGCTTTCCCGCCGCAATGAATATCGCGCTGCTGACCCGGCATGTAGGCCGCCGCATTGGCCTGGAAATTGCCATGACCGGCGATCTTTATAGTGCGGGACAATACCATCAGTTCGGACTGATAAATCGGCTGGCGGATCCTGGCGCGCTGGAAAGCGAGACCCGCATCTTCGTCAAAACACTAACGGACCGCGCGCCCTGGGCGATCAAGAGAACGAAATCGACCTATCGCCTCGCCTAGGACATGGCCCTCCACGGTGCGCTCAACTTCGGCAACCAGCTGAACCAACTCCTGCGCCTGAATGGCCAGCTTGAACCCGTTCACAGCCGGGACTCGGCGGTGAAAAGAGGCCTAAAGAACAACGTCTCAGGGACAGAGTAGAATTTTGACATGAGCGATACCGAAGAAAAGAAAGCAAAACCGCGCGCGTTTGAAGGCGTCCGCGTTGTCGAATTTGCCGCTTTGATTGCCGGCCCCTCCTGCGGAAAATACCTCGCCGATCACGGCGCGGACGTCATCAAGGTCGAGCGTTACCCACTCGGTGATATTTCCCGTCACTCCAACAAGACCAACGCGCCGCGCAGTCCGATGTTCGTACAGCATAACGCCGGCAAGCGGAGCCTCTGCATCGACATCAAGCAACCGGAAGGCATGGCAATCGTCCGCGAGCTGGTCGCCAAGGCTGATGTGGTCATCGAAGCGTTTACGCCTGGCGTTATGGCGCGCCTCGGTTTGGGGTATGAAGATCTAAAGGCGCTCAATCCGTCAATTATCCTGTGCTCTATAAGCGGTTTCGGCCAAACCGGTCCCAATGCCAACCGGCCCGGCTACGCCCACATCAGCCATTCCATGACGGGCTGGCTGGGCATGCAGTTTCTGCACCGGGACCCGCCGGAAACGCCGCGCGGGCCCGGGATCGCCATTGCCGACACGACAACGGGCCTTACGGCCTTCGGCGCGGTGGCAACAGCTCTCTATCGCAAAGCAATGACCGGCGAAGGCGAACACATCGACATCGCGCTCTTCGACAGTCTTTTCGGTTCGAACGATTCCAGTCTGCAAACGTATCTCATCAACGGAGAGATCGATGTCTGGTACCATCCTGTTTACGCAACAAAGGATGGTTATCTGACAACTCTTGTCGGGCCCGACCACCGCTCATGGCGAAATAGCTGCAAAGCGATGGGTCGGGCCGAGCTTGCCGACGATCCGCGGTTCAGCGATGAAACCAAGCTCTCGGAAAACCGGGACACAGCAACCGAAATACTCGGCAGTTGGCTTGCCACGAAAACGTCTGAAGAGGCGGAGCGCATGCTGACCGAGCATCATGTCCCGAGCGGTATCGTTCAGACCGTCGACAAGGCCGTACGTCAACCGCAAGTCCAGGCCCGCGGCCTGACCGTGACGATCGAAGACCCGCTGCTTGGACAAACGGAACTCGTGAACTCCGCATTCCGCTACGCCAACGCAACGTCGGGCGTCAACGGACCGGCGCCAACCCTCGGCCAACACAACGACGAAATCCTCCGCGACGAGCTCGGCTACGACCCGGACAGGGTCAACGCGTTGAAAACCGCGTCGGTTCTTCGCGAAGAGCAAATTTAGGACACAAAAAAATGGGGCATGGCGTTATCCGCCATGCCCCATCCTAAAACACTATCTGGACTGCGTATTACTTCACCTTCGCGCCCCGGAACGGCTTGTGGCAACCACCACAGCCAAGTTTTGCCGTCTTGCCGAACTGCGCCGCGATCGCGTCCTTATCACCACCTGCGGCAACTTCCGCGAGTTTCGCACTTTCTTGAGTCAACACATTTGCCGCCGTCTTGAAACCAGCCCAATCTTCCCAAATCTTGGGCAGCGCACGAGTCATCTTTTCGTCGTAGTCACCGCGTCCCGTACCCTTTGGAAATAACGCAACAACCTGTGCTGACGCTTCACTCAGAAGCTTCGCATGCTTGACGACCCCCTCGGCCGTTCCTTCGCCTTCCTTGGCGAATTTCTTTGCATAGAGATAGTTTTTCAAAACGCCGTTTTTCATCAATGTAATGCGCTTCTCGATCGCGTCCTTGCCATCCGCAGCGAATGCAGGTGTACCGGCAACCGAGAACGTAAGCGCAGCGCCAACCAGAACGCCGACACCGAAAACCCTTGCGACAAATTTCATCCCTGTTTCCTTCCGTGAAGTTGACCGCTTTCCGGTCCGTGCCTCGATTTTCTTTTTATTTTGACGGGCCGGGCATGTTGCTGATGTTCCCCATCCTCATACCAACAGGATCATAGCAAACCTCAATGCCTAGGAAACAAGCATTTTCTTACCGGTACCATACAGCTTTCATGGCAACAGACATCACGATAACGTGAGTATCATCGTATAACGGCGTTCCGGGAGCGGTGCGTTCTCAAGCACCGCTCCCCCTGACGGCTATGGTTTCGACTTCCACCAGAAATTCCGGTCGCACCAATTCAGTGCATGCGACAGTAGCGCTCGCCATCCCTGCGTTGGGAAACACTTCGGCACGAACCGCGCTGAATTCCGCATATCGGCTCATATCGGTTATGTAGGTTGTGATCTTCACGACGTCTTCCATCGCCGCGCCGGCCTTGGCCAAAACGGCTTCAATGCTGGCGAAGACCTGACGCGTTTGCGCCGCCATGTCGTCTTCACCGACAACGTTTCCACTTTCGTCCTGAGAGACATGGCCGGAAACATAAATAGTATCGCCGACTTGAACGCCCATCGCAAAGGGCGGCTTCTTCGTACGCGGTGCGTGGGGATCTATGAGTATTTTCTTGCTCATCACTGGCCTCTTGATTTTGCGTCAAATGCTCTGCAGTTCGAACAGCAGGGTGACGCCGATCATACCCAATCGCGCAGCCAGCGCCTAAGATATGATGATGAGCGATGAGGGAGATACTGAAGGTGGGTTCGCGCCTGCCAGGGAAACTCGGGTAGTCATTGCGAACCAGCTGTCGGAAATCGCGGATGTAACCGACGCGCTGGACATCTTCGCGCGGACACACAGCCTCCCGGAGACGATTACTTGGCGTGTTCACCTCGCCTTGGAAGAACTTCTGCGAAACGTGATTGCCCATGCTTATCCTGACAGCGCCGAACACGAGATCGAGGTAACCATCAAACGTGATGACGTCGACTTGATCGCAACCATCGTCGACGACGGCATTCCCTTCAACCCTCTCAACGCGAACCCGCCAGATCTCTCCGAAGCGCTGGACGACCGCGAGGTTGGCGGCCTCGGCATCCATCTGGCGCGCAGCGTCGTCGACACAATCAGCTACGAATGGCAGGCGGGGAAAAATGTCATGATAGTGCAGTCGAAGCTGCGGCGGAACGATGATGTACGGTAGATGCGTCACCCAATTCATAGTGACCAAAAGCACGCGAAATAATTGCAATTAGCTTATTACGCGCTACTATACGCAATGTTCCGAAAGTTTGTCCTAATCTTGTTTCTACTTACTATCGACGGCCCGGCGCTTGGCCTCGATAAGGATCCGCAACAATGGTATCGGGAGATATCAAAAGCATCGTCTAGACGCGACTGCACTTTTATGCGCAACCGAATAGATGAACGTCGGCTCGAAATCACCCCAGAACTTGCAGAATTTATTCGGACAAATGAGCAGGACTTAGGACGACAGAGTGACCTGGATTTAAACGTATCCTTTTTCACCATAGCTTTAACAATACTCGGCAATAATATTTCTTTAGGCGATTGCTCATCCATACAACGCAGTGCCGCCTTACCATTGCTCCTTGAGAGTCACACTTTGGGAGGATTTAGCGTAAAGCAACTTATCGGACGTCTCTACCTCCTTGGAATTGGCGTGATAAAAAACGAAACTCTCGCTCGCTCATGGTTTCGAGGCTACGCTCTCGCGACAATTCACTTTCCAGACGAAAGTGCCCGCGCCAAAGTCTATAAAGATTCCTCTGATAATGAGGAAGTAAAGGCCGCGCTTTCCGAAGCCTTTGCATGGATGCGTGGACAGCTTGCAGAAGCCCCTGCCCATCATTTTGCCGTTGCGAAGATGTTGCACGACGGCCGACGTGTCCCCCGGGACATGGAATCAGCGTATTTTTGGATGAGCCATGCAGCGGATGCCGGTCTAGATGAAGCAAAGATAGAGCTTGCCAACTGGGTAATTGAAAATCGATTTCCCTGGAAAAAACGCTCAGAGGAAGGAAGCGCTCTTAAAGACGCAGCGAGAGCCGGCTATGCGCCTGCCATGAAAGTGTTAGCGGAGCGCCGCGAAGTGGGCCATGGTGTGGGCAAAAGCATATACCGTGCTTATGTCTGGTTCCTACGTGCGCGCTTACATGGGGAGGATGTCCAAGCGGCAATTCAACGTGTATCCAGACTGCTCAACGAGGACGAACGATGGGAAGCCCGCCAAGAAGCCTTCAGAGACTATCACTGAACGTTTGCGCATCTTGAAGCGATAAAGGCACCTGATTCTAGAGCGGTCAATACCCGCTCTCAAAAAGAGTAATGCACTTTCCGCACTATTTTGTACTATTGCATCCTAACTGTTTTCGTTTACGAGTTACCTCATCTATTTCACGATTCAATTTCGTCACAAATTCATCATGACCCTTTTTCTTTTCTATAGATTCTTTAATTCTTTTCTCTACCAGGTTGATATCTTTTCGGATATCTGACATATCTCTTGTCGACTTTATGATTTCTTTCGCTGCGCCTTTAGCTGCACCGTCACGGATATTTTTTCCGATTTTGCGCGGATCAAACGGTTTAAACGGGTCTCCTCTCACTCCTCGGGCACCTCCTTTAAGGGCGCCAGATGCAATACCTATGTGAGCGTCCGGTAAAGCAGCCCTGCCTATGATGACGTTGGACTGTTACGCTCAGGTTTGAGCGTAACGCCAGGGGAGCAGTTCGTCGATCCGATTGATTTTATGGTCGGCGATACAGGCTAGCGTGTCGGTTAGCCAGGCCTGCGGATCGACGCCATTGAGTTTTGCTGTCTCGATCAGCGTATAGGCGATGGCGGCTGATTTGCCGCCGGCCTCGGACCCCATGAAGAGATAATTCTTCCGCCCCAGGGCGATGGGCCGCATGGATCGCTCTGCGGTATTGTTGTCGAGTTCAAGAAAGCCGTGATCTAGATATGGTCGCAGCTTCTTCATGCGGGTCAGGGCGTAGCGAATAGCACCGGCTAAGGGTGATTTGCCGGATATCCGGGTCAATTGGGCATGCAGCCATGATTCCAGGTCGTCGAAGATTGGTTTTGATTGGCGCTGCCTGATCTTCACCCGTTGATCCGGCGATTGGCCCCGAACCTCCTTCTCGACGCCATAGAGTGTGGCGATACGTTTTATGGCTTCCTCGGCAATCGCCGATCCCTGAGCTTTGTGGATATCGACGAACTTGCGTCGGATATGGGCCATGCAGGCCACTTCCGTCACCTTGCCCGTGCGGTACAGGTCATTGAACCCCGCATAGCCATCGGCATGCATGAAGCCCGTGAAGTCCGCTAGATGTTCGCGCGGGCGAACGCCCTTCCTGTCGGACGAGAACTGATACCATGCGGCAGGATGCGCCTCTCCGGCCCAGGGTCGTTCATCGCGGACATAGGCCCAAAGCCGCGCGGTCCTGGTTTTACCGGAGCCTGGGGTCAGCATTTTTACCGGCGTATCATCGGCGAAGAGGGCCTGTCCCTTTAAAACATGGCGCGCGACGGCGTCCGCCAAAGGTTCCAACAGAGCCGTGGATTTGCCAACCCAATCGGCCAGGGTGGAGCGGTCCAGATCGATCCCCTCGCGCTGGAATATCTGACTTTGCCGGTACAAAGGCGAATGATCGGCGTACTTGTTGACCAGCACATGGGCCAGTAGGCCAGGACCGGGCCGCCCGTGCTCAATCGGCCGCGACGGCAGGGCTGCCTGATGGAACGTCTCACAGCAGGTGCAGGCCATGCGCGGGCGAACAATCCGGTTCACGACAAAACGTCCGGGGACATATTCCAGTTCCTCGGTGACATCGTCGCCAAGCGTTTTGAGCGCACCGCCGCATTCCCCACAGGCATCGCCCGGCGACAGTGTTGTCTCGTTGCGTGGGAGATGACCGGGCAGCGGTTTACGTTTGGGCTTGTCTTTTGGCGCTGCAGATTGATCTGCATTTGCATCGTCTGACGCGGGCTCCTGCGCGGACGCCGCAATCTCTTCGTCTTCCAGCGTCAACGCCAGTTGATCCAGAGCCTCCGAGCGCGACCCGAAGCGATGCTGGCGCATCCCGGCCAATTGGTGTTGGAGCTTCTCGATCAACACCGCCTGTGACTTCACTTCCGACGCCAGCGATGCCACCAGACCTTTTAATGCGGCAGGTTCATTCGGGAGGTTCTCAGCGTCGTCGAGCATGCCGGCAATCTATCAGCCGCCACCCCGCATGGGAATCCCCGGAAATTGACAACCCTTTGCTGTGAAACGACTTTACCCAGCCGTCAGGGGACGCCACGTTCGTTGTGGTATGCGCCAATCAATCCCTTCCAGCAGCATCGCCAATTGAGCCGGGGTCAGCGCAACCTTGCCCGCTTTCGCAGACGGCCAGACAAACCGTCCCTTCTCCAGACGCTTCGAGAACAGACATGCCCCTTGCCCGTCCCACCAGATCACCTTGATCAGATCGCCACGGCGACCCCGGAAGACGAACAGATGACCGCAATACGGCGCCGCCTTTAGAACCTTCTCTGTTTGCGCTGACAGCCCATTGAACCCCTTACGCATGTCCGTCACGCCGGCCGCAAGCCAAACCTTCGTGTTCGTGGGAACCGGGATCATCCCGACAAGCACCGGAGCAGACGTACGAGCGCTTCGGGATCGTAAGGGCCGCTAATGCTCAAGCGATGACCTCCGGCAAGCGTGACCTCGATCTTGCCTTCGTCACCAACAGGGCGCTCGGCTTCGTGCTCGACGTGACGCGCAATCTCAACCGGCAGGAAACAGGCGGCGTCATCGACCGTGTCACTTCCCGCAAACCGGGGATCTTTCAGCCAGTTGAAAACCTGATTGGCGTTCACATTGTAGCGCCGTGCAACCTGTGAAACCGAAACGCCCGCAAACCGCGTCTGTGCGCAAATCATCCGCTTCTCGTCTGCACTCCAGCGCCGACGCTTGCCCCGCTTCGCCACATCCTGATCCCCGTTAGTGTCCACCTAAACAAGTGGACACTAAACCTCACTTCTTCTGCACGGCAGAGCGGTCAGGCCGGACGCTTACGGTTTGCACCCCGCTCATATTTTTGAATTTGCTGAAACGTCAGGCCGACGGAATCTCCCAAATTTGTCTGACTCAAATTGAGGAGTTTACGCCGTATTCGAACACGCTTACCGACATGCATATCGACAGGGCCGTAAGCGACGCTCTTTTTTGCCGTCATCATGAAGCGGTTTCCAATCCTATAACGCACAGCGCACGTTGCGACGAGTTAGACGATCTGAGAGACCAAATCCGCTAGGACAAAGCCTTTGCACACTTAGGCACCTCGGACGAAAAGGTCGCAGATAAATGATTTTGATAGAGCCGAAACATCGGCATCGGCTATTTTATCGCTACCCTCTCCCGCACCTTTAAGGATGCTTAGGGGTCAGAGTACCGCCGTTTCCTTGTACCGGCTGTGACGCAGATCACACAGATAAAAAGCAACGCGAATTTGTTTCAAATTGTCGCTAATTCCATAAACGAAAACGACGCAATCCTTGCTAGTCGCTTTCAATAGCCCGCAAATTCTCTATCCACGCTGCCCGGCATCTCATTCAGATTGCCGCCTTCCGGTATCTGCGGTTTAAAAAAAACCGTTACCGCTAGGATCATATCGACGGTTTCGCCATCTGTTGCCATCGGCAGATATAGCCGTTCCAGCTCGGCGAAATCCTTCTCAAAACGAATAAGAGATTTTCCACGGCGCCAATTTGGCTGTTTTGTCTCAACGACGTCCATCAAAAAGCTGTGCACGCCGGATAGTCTGGCACCGCTCAGCCGGTCTCCCACCCAGCCACCAGTCAAGTTCATACCGGCGAATTCTTCGATTTTACTGCCGACCAATCGGCGCCAAAATCGGAGCGGATCTCGATGCACTTCGATGAGCCACAGGTTGGGCAGAATTTGCGAGATTTCTATAGGATCGAAATGTTGCCGGCCCGGAATTTTGCCTTCTGGCGAAATAGAGCGCCAGTAGTCGAAAAGCAACTTGATGTCGCCATGAGCACCATCCGGTATCGACACGTCAGGTCTATTCCACTCCAATTCCAACTTCAAGATATCGAAATATATCTCAAGCACAATTAAAACACGTAGCAAATGCCTACCAACACGAACTATAGTATAAAAGCAAGTATAGTTAAACTTGAAGTGCTATTTGCTATTTCTATCGTTTTCACAATAGACATCACGCGCTTAGGTAGTCGAATAGGGAAGCGAAGCAGGATGGACCATAAAGAGGGAGTGGAGATCCGCTGAATGGCGCGGTTTCTTTAAGATTTCGGCAAGTTCCGGTTGCTCTTACCGCGTATCGGCCAGCCGCAGCAGCGCCAGACAAACTTACGGGTCTTTAAGTAGTAGAATGAAGACCTATGATATTTCGAGCTGGATTGCACACCAGTCCGTACAATCACCTAAAAAGATCGCGATTCGCTTCGAAGCAAAGGAAACAACTTATTCGCAGTTGGAAGACCGAGTTGCCAGTCTCAGCGGAGCACTCTCTGGCTCCCTGCGGATACAGCGTGGCGACCGTGTCGCGTTCCTGGGGCTGAATTGCCTGGAAATCTTAGAATTGCTTTTTGCGTGCGCCCGAGTTGGCGCAATTTTCGTTCCGCTCAATGCTAGAATGACGAACGGGCAACTCCGTGTTTTTCTAGAAAACGCCACGCCGCGCTGCCTGTTCGCCGATGCCGCCTTTCTTGCGGCGGCACAGGGCTGCCTGGAATCAATCCCAGATATCGATCTCGTGAGGTTCGGTGGAGACGCCCAGCGCCATGACAACGTCTACGAAATAGAGACCTTGCTGGCAAAGGCCACCCCGATCGAATGCGGGCAGCGATTTCCGTTATCGACACCAGTATTGATGGCATACACCTCCGGCACGACGGGCGCCCCTAAAGGCGCTCTGCTCTCACAGGAGGCGGTTTATTACAGTGCTCTGAATGCGATCCGTATGTTCGAGATGACCAGCCAAGACGAAATACTGACAGTAATCCCGATGTATCATATTGGCGGCCTGAGTATTCAATCTGTGCCCGCGATCCACGCTGGCGCCACTGTGACCATTCACCGGCAATTTGACCCCGCGATGACGCTATACGATATCGAGCGCTATCGCATTACGCTCTTTGTCGGGCGTCCCGTCGTGTCGCGCGCGGTCTCGTCGCATCCCGATTGGGATCAGACCGACCTCTCCAGCATCCGGTCGCATGGTAGTGGATCCACGCGGGTTTCGCTCGCCTCGATGGCGCCTTGGTTCGCACGCGGTGTGCCTGTCCAGCAGCTCTATGGCATGACGGAAGTGCTCCCGCCGGTTATTGCCGTTTCAATCGGAGACGCGCGCCGAAAAGCGGGCTCGATCGGCAAACCAGCGGCTCATGTCGAAGCACGGGTCGTCGATGAATACATGCGAGATGTCCGTCCCGGAGACCGTGGCGAAATTGTGCTGCGCAGTAAATGCGTCTTCAGCGAATACTGGAAGAACGCCGAAGCCACCCGGCAAACGCTCCGCGACGGCTGGTTTCTAACCGGTGATGTAGGACATGTCGACGAAGACGGATTCTTCTATGTAGACGACCGTATCAAGGACATGGTGATCGTTGGCGCCTCCAACGTTTACCCGGTGGATGGAGAAAGAATACTGGCGGAGTGCGACGACATCGAAGAAGCAGCAATTGTCGGCAAACCCGATCCCGTCCTCGGTGAATCCCTCGTCGCCTGCGTTGTTTTGAAGAAAGGGCGCAAAATGACGTCCAATCAATTGCAGTCCCTTTTCAAAGGACGCTTGGCAAATTACCAGCACCCCCATCATGTGATGTTTATGGAGTCCATCCCCCATAACGCTCTCGGTAAAATCCAAAAAGCAGAACTGCGCCGGATTGTCCGCGATTAAGCACAATATGTAGCGAGTTTAGCCGAATTTTCTCCAAATGTAGTTGACGTATTTCTCCCGCACCTGTTAAAAAGCAACCGTTCAAGTGCATGGATGCGGGGTCCATCGTGATCTGGCTATAGGTCAGAGGCTCGGCGCAACAGAGGGGTTTGCCCGATGTTGCGCCGGGCCGATCTATTTTTAGGCAATGCCTTAAGGATTTGGGCGAAAAAACGGAAAAGACGCCAGGTGCGCGGACGCGGGGTCCATCGCTCGTGCTCCGAGGAGCACGCCTGACGCCTTCCGAGCAAAAATCCCGAAGGATCCTTAACTCCGAGGAATTCGTCGCCCGAAGGTTCCGTCTTCCCCGAGAACCAAACTGCCCGAAGGCTTCCCGGCTCTTCGGCCCCGCTCCTCCGAAGAAGAACTGACCTCTGAACCGCTTCACCCGAGAGTGTCCCGGTTCAGGCGGCTTTTCAGTCCGAAGACATCCAAACCGCACAGATATAATCCGAAATCAATCAGGTTCACGCAATAAAAATATAGTTAATATGCTTATTTTTCAGTGGACTAAAAGATTATTCTTGCACAATTTATCAACCGGTTATCCACAGAACACTCCACCACGGCACGATCAGCACCGTACTTCATGCAATCTGGTTCGATACCGGCTATCAACACTCTAAAACCGCCGAGGCGACAATCCTGCGTGAAACCAGGAAGCGAAGGAGACAATATCAAAAACCGGCAGCTTCACATGTGCCGCCAGGGATCGAGAGAACGGCCCCATATTTGTGCATTCGAGAACGATCGCGCCAATGTCATCAAACTGCCGCAGCAACGCCTCGCCTGCGTCCAAGATATCCCGTTCCGCAGCGGCGATATCGAGCTCGAGCGCATCACCGACAATTGCACGGGTAAACTCCTTACCGCCTTCTGTCCCAACGACGGGCGTCGAGGGATCAACACCTGCCTTGATAAGATGCTCCTCGGTCAGCGCCTCCGCACTGATCGTAATAATGCCCACGCGCTTGCCCGGCGGCAGCAGCCGCTGCACGAACGGCGCCTGCATGAGGCTGGATGTTGCGACGGGCACGCCTGCATGGGCCGCCAATTCGTCCTGGAACAAGGACAGAAAGCCGCAGGTTGTCGTGATACCGTCGGCCCCAAGGGAAACCAGTTCCGTCGCCGCCTCCTTGAATGCATCCAGCAAGCCGTCGGCTTTTTGACAAACGACCCGCTCGGAAGAGGCGCCGCGCACCACTTTGTATAGAACGGGAAAGGGCCATGTATGGGCGTTCCCGACGTCACCAGGAAAGCGGGGGAACCGCGTTTCCAGCATCAGGATACCCAGCCGGGCGCCATAGACTGACTTGCCACCCTGCATACTTTCAGTACCTTTATCCGCCATATTCTGCCCTCTGCCACCGTCGACCCAGTAGACTAAGAACGGCACGTCCAAGCAAGGCCATACGAAAAAGGCCGCACCCGGAGGCGCGGCCTTTCCCGACTTGATGTCGGACTGACTTAAAAGTCCATACCGCCCATACCGCCCATGTCGGGGGCGCCACCAGGCATACCGCCAGCGGCGGGCTTCTCCGGTTTGTCGGCAACCATCGCTTCGGTCGTAATCAACAGACCGGCAACCGATGAGGCGTCCTGAAGTGCTGCGCGCACGACCTTGGCGGGATCGATGATGCCGCTCTTGACCATGTCGCAATACTTCTCGTTCTGTGCATCGAAACCCCAGTTTGCGTCCTTGTTCTCCAGGAGCTTACCGGCAATCACTGCACCGTCTTCGCCGGCATTTTCGGCAATCTGACGAGCCGGCGCCTGAATCGCCTTGCGCACGATGTTCACGCCGACCTTCTGGTCTTCGTTATCGAGCTTCAGCTTATCCAGTGCCTTGATCGAGCGCAGAAGCGCAACGCCACCACCCGGGACAACGCCTTCTTCAACCGCGGCGCGGGTCGCGTTCATGGCGTCCTCGACACGATCCTTGCGTTCCTTGACCTCAACCTCGGTCGCGCCACCGACATGGATGACTGCAACGCCGCCTGAAAGCTTGGCGAGACGTTCCTGAAGCTTCTCCTTGTCGTAGTCGGAGGTGGTCTCTTCGACCTGCGCCTTGATTTGATCGCAACGCGCCGTGATGTCTTTCTTCTTGCCAACGCCATCGACGATCGTCGTGTTGTCCTTGTCGATGTCGACGCGCTTGGCACGACCCAGCATATCCAGGGTCACGTTCTCAAGCTTGATGCCGAGATCTTCGGAGATGACCTGACCACCGGTGAGAACCGCGATATCGGCCAGCATCGCCTTGCGGCGATCGCCGAAGCCCGGTGCCTTGACGGCCGCTACCTTGAGACCGCCCCGCAAACGGTTGACAACGAGCGTCGCCAGCGCCTCGCCCTCGACATCCTCAGCGAGGATGAGCAGGGGCTTGCCGGACTGAACAACGGCTTCGAGAAGCGGCAGCATTGCTTGAAGACCAGAAAGCTTCGACTCGTGGATCAGAATGTACGGATCCTCGAGCTCGACCTTCATCTTCTCGGCGTTGGTCACGAAATACGGCGACAGGTAGCCGCGGTCGAACTGCATGCCTTCGACGACCTGCAGGTCGGTATCGAGGGACTTGGCTTCCTCGACCGTGATCACGCCGGCATTGCCGACCGTGTCCATGGCCTTGGCGAGCATGGCACCGACTTCGATGTCACCATTCGCGGAAATCGAACCGACCTGAGCAATTTCTCCATTCGTCGTGATTTTCTTCGAGCGCTTGGCGATATCGGCGACAACCGCTTCGACGGCAGCGTCGACACCGCGGCGCAGATCCATCGGGTTCATGCCGGCCGCAACAGCGCGCGAACCTTCACGGACAATTGCCTGGGCAAGAATGGTCGCCGTCGTGGTGCCGTCACCAGCGATGTCGTTGGTCTTCGATGCGACTTCACGCACCATCTGAGCGCCCATGTTCTCGAACTTGTCGCTCAGTTCGATTTCCTTGGCAACGGTAACACCGTCCTTGGTGATACGCGGTGCGCCGAACGCCTTGTCGATGACGACATTGCGCCCCTTCGGACCGAGCGTCACCTTGACGGCATCAGCCAGAACGTCAACGCCTTTAAGCATCCTGTCCCGGGCGTCTGTTGAGAATTTGACTTCTTTCGCAGCCATTTTTTCGTTTCCTTTTTTTGCTAAGCTAGTTCAAGCGAGCCTAAACCTTTAGGCGGCTTTCTTTTTCGCCTTGGTTTGCTCCATGACGCCCATGATGTCGGGTTCCTTCATGATCAGCAGTTCCTCACCGTCGACCTTGATCTCGGTGCCGGACCATTTGCCAAACAGAATACGGTCGCCAACTTGAACATCCATCGGCGTGATATCGCCGTTTTCGCTTCGGGCGCCTGAGCCCACTGCGATGATTTCGCCCTCGCTGGGCTTTTCCTGTGCGGAGTCGGGAATGATGATGCCACCAGCGGACTTTTCTTCCCCGTCGATTCGACGCACCAATACACGATCGTGCAACGGCCTGAATTTCATTGCTAACCCTCCAAAGCGTTCTACTAATGTGATTCGCGATCTTATTAGCACTCAGGTCCATTGAGTGCCAGCCGGGATTTAAGCCATGATCACAGGCTGTTCAAGAGATTTCCGCAGAAAATTTACCGATTCGGCGAAAAATTTTGGACCGAGGCTTCAATCCTCGGATTTCGGCAGCTCCAAACCCGCATTCCGGGCATAGATCTTGGCGACGGCCGCATCGTCCTCGCGCCCATATCCAGCACCCGCAGCCGCAACGAACTGTTGCAGCGCCACCGCGGACAAAGGTGCCGAGAACTTGGCTGCTCGTGCGACATCGGACACGATGCCTAAATCCTTGACGAAAATGTCGACGGCAGAGTGCGGCGTGTAGTCGCCATCGGCAATATGCGGCCCGCGGTTTTCGAACATCCAGCTCGACCCGGCGCATTTCGAGATCACATCGACCGTCGTCTGCGGATCGACGCCCTGACTGATGCCAAAGGTAATGGCCTCCGCGGCGGCGGCGATATGGACTCCGGCCAGCATCTGATTGATCACCTTCAGGGCCGACCCGGCACCGGCGGCACCGCCAAGCCGAAAAACGTTTCCCGCCATGGCGTCGAGCGCCGGCTGCGCCGCTTCGAATGCGGCATCGGAGCCTGACGCCATGATCGACAGCGCACCCTGTCCTGCCTTCACCGACCCACCGGAAATCGGTGCATCGAGATAGAGCAGGCCCAGGGAAGCACAGCGCGCTTCCATTGCTCGCGCGAAGTCCGGAGACACAGTCGCACAGGACAAAATGACCGTCCCCTTGCGCAGAACCGACGCCAACCCGTTCTCGCCAAACAGCACCGTTTCCGTTTGATCCGCGTTGACGACGACGGTGGCAATGATATCCAGCATCGGACCTACCTCGGCAAAGGAACCACCGTGCCCGCCCTCGGCGCAAAACTCCGCAACCCGCGCTGCATCGACATCGAAACCGTGCGTAGCCAGCCCGGCCCGCACCAGCGAGCGCGCCATGCCGCCGCCCATCGAACCAAGACCGACGACGCCAACGGTTGGGGTATTCTCTTTCATGTCAGTCCTCGATCGATTTACGAAAGATCGCTTCTATATGTACTTCCGCTGCGTCGATCACAGGAAATCCACAGCCTTGCCCCTGAAAGGCGAGGAAGAGATCGGTGCCCC
This sequence comes from Alphaproteobacteria bacterium, assembly GCA_012103325.1. Taxonomy (GTDB): domain Bacteria; phylum Pseudomonadota; class Alphaproteobacteria; order UBA8366. The sequence continues at coordinate 186,258 of WLWY01000002.1, read as the reverse complement.
CCAGAACAACAGCCTCCGCCCCCTGCTTCTCACATAGATCGCGTCCCACACGGAAAAAGGTCGCGCGCTGCGCTTCCGTCACCCGCGCGGCTCTCGCCATAGCAAGATAGTCGTCTTGCACCGCCGCCAGATCGTCGCCCTGCGGGATCACACATTCGACCGTTGGGACGCCACCATAGATATGGCTCTCCATGACCATGCGCGTCCCCAGCAGCCCGATCCTCTCGAGGCCGCGCTGCACAAAATTCGCTTCCAGCGCCGGAATGGCGTTCAGTACCGGCAGCGGCGAAATCGCTTCCAGTTCCTTGATGCAGAAATGTCCGCCCATCGAGGTAACCGCCACCGCATCCGCGCCTGCCGCCTGCAAGCGCTTTACGAGTGGCAGAAAAACCTGCGCCTGCGCCGCCGCATCCCCCGCCATCAGGTTCGCCACCATCTGCCGTGCATCCGCATGCACGATCGTCAGGTCCATGACGCGGTCGGCGGCCACATAATGGTCCACCAGCCCGCGATAATAAAACTCTGTCGCCGCCGGCCCAATGCCGCCGATAAGACCGATATGCATCTGTTGTTTCTCCTATGAATACTATGAATACGCAGGGGAATTCTAAAACCTACGACGTTTTTCAGCCTCGCTTGGCAACAAGCCGGCCGCCGCCGATGAGACCGCCTTCGAAGGCATGCAGAATAGCGCCGTTCTTCTCCATCATGATTCGAAAAACTTTGGGATTGAACTGCTCCGATATTTCGCTTTCAAGCCGCTCAAGCCGTGCGATGATGGTCCGATACTGAGTGATGAAAGCCGCGCTGATATCCTCCCGTCCTAGTACCGAGAAGCCACTCTTTTCCAGCAGTTCGCAATAGCATTCCATCGTTGCCATGTTGGAGGATGCCGTCGCGTCATGCACCGCTTCGCGTTGCGCCTCATCCATCTCACCGGTTTGCAGCCAGTCCGTGAAAACAATCGTTCCTTTCGGCGCAAGCACACGGGCGCATTCGGCGATGAGCTTGGGCTTATCGGGGACGTGACACCAGGCGTCCTGCCCCCAGACGACATCGAACGTACCGCTTTCGAAAGGCATGTCAGTCGCATCACCTGCCTGGAAGGTCGCCAGCCCCTCCAACCCTCTGGCCTTGGCCCTGTTGTTTGCCTCGAGAATGCTGGTTTCGACAAGGTCCAGCCCGGTAATCCGGCAACCGCGAGTCGCGGCCAGATGTAATGCTGGACCACCAAGGCCGCTACCGACGTCCAGAACCCGAGACTCTGCGGTTATCCCTGCTTGATCCGCCAGAATGTCCGTGGATTGTGTGCCGCCGATCGATAGGTAGTCGTCACTGTACAGTTTCTCGATCAGCGACGCGCCGACCGGGCTGTAGTTCTTGCGGACCGCTTCGGTGCTCATATCGTCTCCTCTAGGCTGACAGGACCGGATGTTTAGCACGCCGACACCTATACCGCAGCGTTTCGACGCGTCAGAATGCGGACGCTGAATAGGAGGCCTCTACCATGCCCACACTCGACTGCAACGGCGGTCCGCTGGATTACGACGTTATCGATATCACGCCGCCCTGGGTGACGGACCCGGAGACGGTGCTGTTCTGCCATGGGGTGGCGACGGATAAGGATATCTGGGCGGGGTGGTTGCCAGGGCTGACGGACCGGTTCCGGGTCGTGCGGTTCGATACGCGCGGGTTCGGGCGCTCGCATGTGCCGGGCGCCGGGTTCGGCTGGTCGATGGATCTGTTGGCGGACGACATTTTGGCGGTCGCCGAGGCAACGGACAGCGGGCGCTTCCATCTGGTTGGCGAGTCTCTGGGCGGTACCGTCTCGCTTTATCTGGCGAGCCGCAATCCGCTGGCGAGCCGCAGCGTGACGGCCGTCTCGACATCGCACCGTGGTGGCTCGATCCGCAAAGCAAAGGAATGGCGCGACTTCGTTGCCGCGAACGGCATGGAAGGCTGGTCGAAGGACATGATGGCAGACCGGTTCTTCCCGGACGCAATTCCGGAGGACATATGGCGGTGGTTCAACGGTGTGCAATGCGCCACCTCATCAGATTCGCTACTCGACCTGGCCGACCTGCTGATCGGATCGGATTACTCCGATAGCCTTGCCAAAATCGAAGCGCCCGCCCTCCTGCTTGCGCCGGACTCGAGCCCCTTCGTATCGACCGATATCACCGCAGACATACACAGGCTAATCACGAATTCGGAGATCCAAGTATTCCCCGGCGCGCGGCACGGCCTCGCCTGTTCGCATGGCGTCGAATGCAGTTTCGCCCTACTCGATTTTCTGGCGCGGCACGATCTCGCGTGACCGCGTCGAGTACGCCTGTGCGCCCCGTCGTCGGGTCGCCGATCCGGGGTATCGCCTATATGGTGGCGGCGCTGTTCCTGCTGACCGTCGGGGATGCGCTGACCAAGTGGGTCGGTTCCAGCCTGCCGGTTGGCCAGGTGATCTTTTTTCGGGCCTTGTTCATTTTTATCCCCACCATGGCCATCGTCTTTACATCCGGCGGTCTTGCGACACTCAAGGTAACGGACCGCAGAGGTGTGGGGACAAGAGCAGTCTTATATTGCTGCACGACTGCCCTGATTACGACGTCGATGATCCTGCTGCCGTTGGCCGATGCGTCTGCTCTGTTATTCGCAGGCCCGCTTTTCGTAACGGCATTGGCGACACCGATGCTTGGCGAATATGTCGGCTGGCGGCGTTGGACCGCCGTGTTGGTCGGGTTCGTGGGCGTGATTATCATGTTGCGCCCGACGCCGGATGCCATTCAGGTCCTTGCGGTCGTGCCAATCGTCGCGGCCTTATTCAGCGCTTTTCGTGACATCACCACACGTAGGATCAGTGCCACGGAATCGTCGAACGCGATCATGTTCTGGTCGAATGTCGTACTTCTCGCGGCGGCCGCATTGACCGCGCCCTTTGGTTGGGAACCCATGCGCTTCGCCGATCTGGCACAGCTGGCGCTGCTAGGGATCATCGTCGGCGTCGCGCACTGGGTCATGATCGAAGCCTATCGCTTCGGCGAAGCCGCCGTCGTGTCTCCCTTCAAATATACAGCTATCGTCTGGGCGACGCTGCTGGGCTACTTCGTCTGGGGGACGGTGCCCGACGCCTTTATCATAAGCGGCGGCGCGCTGGTCATTGCCAGCGGCCTTTACATCCTGCACCGGGAAACCCGGCGTAAGGCCGGCTAAAAAGTGCGGGTGTAGCGCTTGACGAAGTCTTCATTCACCGTGACGCCGAGGCCGGGACGATCTGGAATTTCGATATAGCCGTCGACGGCAACGAAATCTTCCATCGAAAGCTCACGCAATAGCGGATTGGCACCCAGCGAATATTCAAGAATGAAGGCACTCGACGCCACCGCCGAGACATGCAGTCCCGCCGCGAATGCGAGTGCCCCGGTCCAGAGGTGTGCGGCAAAGCGTAACTGGTGCGCACTGGCGAGCGCTTCGATGCGCATCGCTTCTGTTATGCCCCCGGCAATCGCGAGATCCGGCTGCAGAATGTCGGCGGCGCGCAGTTCGATCAGATCGCGGAAATCGAAGCGGGTAAACTCGCTTTCACCTGTCGCAATGGGAATGTCTGTCGAGGCGCGAATTTCCGCCAGCCCCCGCTTGTCGTCCGCCGTCACCGGTTCCTCGAACCAGGCGATGTTGCAATCCGCCACTTCGCGGCAAAATCGTTTCGCCTCGGGCACGTTCATCGTACCGTGCGCATCGCACATGATGTCGATATCGTCGCCGAGACCTTCGCGCGCGGCCCGAACCCGGGCAATGGAGTGGCGAACATCGCCGTCTCCCGCTCCGACACGCATTTTGACGGCCTTGAAGTCACCTTGATCGATGAAGCCCTGCAGCTCCGCCGCGATACGGTCCGCCGGCGCCCAGCCGCCCGAGGCGTAAGCGGGCATGCGCTCGTGCCGCCGGCCCCCAAGCAAACGCCAAATTGGCGCATTCAGCGACTTACCAAGAATATCCCAGAGCGCCATGTCGATACCGGCAATGCCGGAGATCGTCAGGCCGCGACGGCCCAGGGCAGGGAAAACATGGCCCCGGTCGAGCGCGAAATGCGCCCGCGTGCCGTTGTACATAGTGTCCCATAGCCGCGAGATATCGCGCGGATCCTGACCGATCAGCTGCGGGCCCAATTCCTTCTCTATCAGCGTACAGAGGGCAAGATTGACGCTATTGCTGCCGACAGCGGATTTCGCCTCGCCATGGCCGACGAGGCCACATTCCGTTTCGATACGCACGAGCGTCGCGTCGAACGACGTGGTGGGACCAAAGTCGCTGACATGCTGCTTTTCCTTCGGAATCGGCACATGCAGCCAGGTCGCCGATACCGATTTGATTTTCATACTGACTTACTCCGCCGCTGCCACAGCCTGATGCACATTCCGCAGCGGCGCCATCACGCCGGCAATCGAATTCAATGTGTCGAAGGTCAGGATATCCTTGTGGATACTGGCCGCAGTTTCCGCATCCATTGCTTCCTCAGCACATCCCAGAAACTTTCGCGCATAGTCCTGATCAGAGAGCGGCGCTTCCTTCTGGCCTTTTGTATGCGTAATTTCGGTCGCCAATTTACGGCCATCGCGTAGGCTGATTTCCACCAGCGTTGGCCGTTGCGGACTGCTGTCGGGATGCTCGCTTAATTGCATGTCGATTTTCGGCATGAAGGACTTCACCTCATCCGGCGTTTCGCCACCCGCCCGGAAATCGCCCAGCACGACTTCGCCATGCGTCATCGCCGTCGAAAGGCAATACTGCATGCTGAACCGCCGCTCCATTTCAGTCTGCGGATTGGAATACATCAGATTATTGAAGTTGATCGGCGGGACGACCGTTGTGATCGCGTCAACGTCATCGGCATTGATCCCGTGTTCCGCCTTCAGCGCAAAAAGGCCGTCGAGCGAGCGATGCGTGCTGGCGCAACAGGGGTAGGATTTCGGCGACAGGCAGAATTCCTCAATCGCCAAGGGGTCGCCCAATGCCGCCATGGCGGCATCGAATCCGGGTGACTCTTCGCCAGCGTATAGGTCTCGGAAGCCCCACTTTCCGTCCAGTGGCTCATCAGACGCCTCTATCCCCGCGGACGCCAAGCTGGCGGCCATGACGGCATTCTTGGCTGCGAGACCGGCATGCATTGGTTTTGCCATCGTGCCGAACTGCCGTTTCGAACCGGCGGCCGTGCTGACGGCAATGCTGATCGCATTCTGCATGCCCTTCACATTCAGGCCGAGCAGCCGGGCGCAGCCCGCAGCCGTGCCAATCGTCGAAACGGTCGATGTGGAATGCCAGCCGCGCTTGTAGTGCTCGACATTCACGCTCTGACCGACCCGGGCCTGGATTTCGAGGCCGACCACATAAGCATCCAAGATGGCGTGCCCGGACATGCCCTCCTGCTCACCAAGCGCCAGCAGCGCCGGCACCATCACCGCAGAAGCATGGCCGGAAACAGGTCCGAAACTATCGTCGAAATCGAGCGCATGTGCCGCCGTTCCATTCGCCAGCGCTGCCCAAGGGGCGGCCAAGCCTGTTGTCTGGCCTACGACCGTTGCAGGCCCCTCGCCCCAATTGGCAACCGCTCGTCGCACACGCTTCGCAGCCTGATCATGCGCGCCGGCAATCATCACGCCGATTGTATCGAGCACGGCGTCGCGCGCCTTATCGAGGGGATCAGCAGCGCGAACATCAGACGTCTCGGCGGCCCAGCTTGCCAGCTTTTCGGTAACGGACATGATGATATTCCCCATATTTGAGAGACTCTCATTCTAGTGCACGATCCAAAAAGCTTGCAAACTTAGACACCCTTCTCTTGCGGTACTTGCAGCCTGTCTGGCAGGATTGGCGTCGCAACATGCCTATCAAGAAGGAAATCAAATGGATCAGGCGGAGCTATCACCGGTAAATGGCTCCCGGGTTTGGCGCGGGCCGGACACGACGGCACGCAGCGACGAATGGACCCATGAGCTTTCCGTAACCGAGATCGCGGAACTCGATGAGGCGGTGGCACAGATTCTTTCACGCGGCTTGGATGTTCTCGATATCCGTAAGGAGAATTTCATCATTCCGGAGCTCGGGAGAACCCTGCGCCGGATTCAGGACATCCTGCAGAATGGCTTCGGATTCAGTTTGCTCCGCGGTATTCCCGTCGAACGCTATGATATTCGGCAGGCTGCCATCGCCTATTTCGGCATCGGCGCGCATCTTGGCGAAGCTGTGTCGCAGAATGCGAAAGGGCATGCCCTCGGCCATGTCTATAATTTGGGCTTCGACCCGACACTGCCGACGGCGCGTGGCTACCAAAGCGCAAACAAGCTGAACTTTCACACCGACCCGACCGATCTGGTCGGCCTGATGTGCCTACGCAAGGCAAAGTCCGGCGGGCTCAGCAGCATCGTCAGCGCTGGCACCGTATACAACACGATGCTCGAACAGCGGCCAGATCTGGTGCAGGTGCTCACCGAAACGCTCTATCGCGACCGCCGCGGCGAAGTTCCCGAAGGGCGCGAACCCTGGTACCGCTTTCCCGTATTCAATTTCCACGAAGGCCGACTGACGACGAACTATGTGCGTAGCACGATTGAGAAGGCGCAGCGTTTTCCGGACGTGCCGCGGCTGACGGATCTGCAGCGCGAGGCGTTTGCGCTCATCGAAAAGACAACGGCAGACCCCGACCTCTATCTGAATATGTCCTTCGAGCCCGGTGATGTACAGGTCCTCAACAATCACTACATTCTGCATTCCAGAACGGCGTACGAGGATTACCCCGAGCCGGAAAGGCGGCGGCACCTCCTCCGCCTCTGGCTGGCGTGCGACGAAGGACCAACCCTGCCCGCTCCCTACTATGAATTCATGGACAAGACGGCGTCCGGTCGACCGAACGGATATCTGATGCCCGGCGTTACGCTTACCGCACCGTTAGATGCCGAGGACGGTGGCCCTGGCGCCAGCGAACAAAGGCTCGCCGACGCCGCGGTTTGACGTCGTTTCCTCATCCATCACGCCGCCAACACATGTGTGCGGTCCATCAGAGAGTACCGCAACCGAACAAGGATCACCTGATATGACGACGATCGCGGACCTATACAAAGCGCGCTTTGGCCTCGATAAGGATATCGGCCAGGATATGAAAGCCGAAGGCACCGTCGCCGGAATACTGAACCGCCGTTCGCACCGCCGGTACACGGACGAGCCTGTTTCCAATGACCTGCTGGACGTCTTGCTGGCCTGCGCACAGTCCGCACCGGCAAAGTCAGACCTGCAGCAATATTCAATAATCGTGGTCGAAGACCCGAAGGCGCGCGAGGTGATCGGCGGTTGGGAAGGCGCCGCGCCGGTATTCCTGATGTTCTGTGCGGATTCGCGGCGCCAACGGAAGCTCGCGAAAATTCGCGGGCACGACTTCGAAAACGACAATGTCGACACCTTCATGAACGTCTGTGTCGATGCGGCGCTGGCGATGCAGAGCTTTATTCTTGCCGCTGAATCGGCCGGGCTCGGCTGTTGTCCGATCAGCCAGGTTCGCAATCGTATCGAAGCTTGGTGTGAGGTCCTGGGACTGCCGGAAGGTGTCTTTCCCATCTCCGGATTGTGCGTCGGATGGCCTTCTACACCCGGATTTATCTCAATGCGCCTGCCGCCCTCGACCGTCGTCCACCGAGACCGCTACGACGACTCCAATCTGGAAGCCGACGTCGATGCCTATGACAAACGCCGGCACGCGATCTATGCGATCCCACCGGAGAAGCAGCGGCTCACCGAACGGTACGGCGCGCTCGATTTTTGCGGTTGGTCGGAAAATACGACGCGCCAGCTATCCGAGCCAGAACGAGCCGGCTTCAAGGCCTTTCTGAACAAGCATGGCTTCAGCCTGAAGTAACGGCTTTCGCTTCCCCAATCGACGGCCGGAGGATCAAGCAAAGCGGGATCGTCAGGAAAATCAGGCATCCGACGATCCCTATCGTCTCCGGAATGCCAATGACATCGCCAAGGAAGCCATAGCCCCACGGCGCCAAAATGCCGCAGACGGAACCGAGTGTGTAAAACAGGCCGAAGGCCCTGCCCTGTCTTTCCGACTCCACGAGATCGCCGATCGTGCCGTACAGCACCGACGAGGTTCCGTTCAACGCGACCCCGATAAAGGGCAACAGGAAGAACGCGGCCAAACTAGGCAAAACCAGGGTCAGCAGGATCCCGGCACCGGTGGTGATTTCCGTCAGCACAACCGTCCGAATGACGCCGAACCGGTCGGCCAAAAGACCGCATGCGAGCTTGCCAACCATGCCGCCAGCGAAAACCATAACGGTGGCGGAAGCGGCCCAGCCTTCGGGTACGCCCTTGGCGATCATTAAAAAAGCGACGAATGTCAGAAATCCCGTGCGCGTGCTGCTGTCCAGCACCGCGATACTACATAAAGCGAAGAACCCTGTGCGGTCGCGAATGCCCCAACCGACCGAGCGCTTGCTTTGTTCCGCAGCCGCATCCTTTCCCGCGCGGCTGGCTGCATGCGAGGGACCCAGCAAGACCAAAATAGCTATTGCGACGGCGACTCCAATGGCACCTGTCATTTGCACGGGAACGTCCCATGACACGCCAATCCCAATGAGAAAGCTTGCCGCACTCGCGAATACAAGCTTCCCGACGTCGCCAGCGAAATTATAGGTGCCCAAGGCACTGCGCCGCGATCCGTCCGCATAGGCGTTGGATACGATAGACGAGCATAACGGGTGCTGCACTGCGTTACCGCAGCCCGCCAGGAACAGAAAGCCGACTATGGTCAGATAGCTGCCGGAAAATCCGAGCATCAGGTATGCAATGCCAGCGCATGCCGTTCCGGCGGCCAACAGGATGCGTTCGCCAAACCGCTCCGCGAGCAGCCCGACCGGCAGTTGAAATAAGGCCATCGCGGCCTTGTTCGCCGCGCGAATAAACCCGACTTCGCTGTAGGATAACCCAAAGGCTTGGGCCAGGAACGGGAGCAGCGGATACAGCATGTCGACCATGCCGTCGTGCAGGATATGGGTCCCGCTGCAGACGCCTAATTTCCAGCGCCGGCTTTTGCCATCAATTGACTGTTCGGCGGCGCTCAGAAGCCGGCCTCAATGCCGACGGTCGGGCCATCGGCGACTTCAAACCATTCCGTGTCCGCCTCACTACCATCGTCAAAACGCAGCACGAGGCACTCCGAGGGCCTATCGAGCGCAGTGAACGGATGATGCCAAACCCCGGCCCGATAGTTGATGCCCTGGTCCGGCCCCGCGATGAACGCCTGAAGCTTGCCCAAATTCGGCGCCCCATTCGGCGTCGACGGTGCCACGAGCATCAGATAGCGGGAGATATCCAAGGGGACAAAGGTCTGTCCCGAATAAGGATGCCGCTCCATCCATTTGACCTGAAGCGGAACCGGCGTTTCCTTCGCGCGAGAGACGGAAACGTTCAACTGTGCATCGGAGCGTTTGTTATCCATTGCAGCGGCAAACGCATCGCGCGTTCCTGGTTCCCCTTGGCCGATAGCGATCACGTCACCAAATGGTGCGAACGCATCCGCCGTCAACGGCTGCGCCACAAGCGTCGCCCCCGCATCGACACCAAGACTTTTGCTCCGGCCAACAGTTTCGGCATAAATCGCAAGCGCTTGTTCCAAGGTGCGGGCCGGATCAATTGTCTCTCGAGTTTCCGCGGCAATCGGCGTTTTGTCCAAAAGCCGGAAAAGTTCGGCAGCGCCTTCGTGAAAGCCGCGCGGCAAACCTGCGCCGCCGAGCGTTGCCGCTATTTCTTCCATCTCACCGATCCAACGGCGGGCATCCACCGGCAAGCGCGGCACCATCCGGCGCATTTCGTCGCCGACATGCGGCCGGCTGCTCTCCAACTCCTTCAAGTACAAATCCGTAAGGCCCATGATCTCCGCCGTCGTGAGCGCAGCAGCATAGAGCGTCCAGCTCCCCTTCGTGATCGCCGCATAGCACATCTTGATCGCGGAGGCGCGCCCAATTTCCGGTCCCATCTGGCGGACGGAAATGCCATCGCAATCGATCGCGGCAAGCGCTTCTGCCTGCGGGCCACTGACGTAAAACCGTGTCGACTGTTTCCCCTTACCCGGTGGCGGACCAATGATTCCCGCATCGACGAACGAAGCCCCGCATTCGGAAATTACGGCACCGATGCGGCTCGTTGTCGACGGCGATATCGCATTGCAATCAGCAAACAATGGTGTCCGATTCGCTTCCCGCATTGCCGACGCCACCGACTGAGCCATGCCCACCGCCGCCGACGGCGGCATGACCGACAGTACAAGGTCCGCTTCCGCCATGACTGCCGGCAGAGATCCAAGGTTTGAAAAGCCGGCGGATTCCGCCAGCCCTTTCGTCCGTTCGCTTCTGCCTTCCAAGCTCGTAACAATGTTCAAGCCGTTGCGCGCCAACGCACGGCCGACGGCGTGCCCCATGTCACCCGGACTCAATACTGCAACGGTTCCGATTTTCACAGCTGCCCTCCCTTCCGCCGATTTGCGCTTCGCTGAGAAAAGACCGTCAGCAGATCCGGCGACAGCGAAACGGTAACATTATCGTAACCTAAAGCGTGGTGGCGGCCAGCCTATTTCCGTTCCATCGGCAAATGAATGGTCACGATCGTACCGACGTCGATGTCGCTTTCGATACTGAACTCGCCGCCAAGCAATTCGACCAGTGATTTCGTCATGGGCAAGCCGAGGCCAGTGCCGCGATGTACATTGCCTTGCGCGCTTTCAACCTGCTCGAAGGGGCGCATAACGCGGGAGATATCATTTTCTGCGATGCCGATACCCGTGTCCTTGACCTGCACTGCGACGGAACGCGTGGCGTCGTCAAGCGCTATATCAACGGTAATACGGCCTTCGCTCGGCGTGAACTTAATCGCGTTGGACAAGAGATTCAGAATGATCTGACGCAGCATGCGCGCATTGGAACGAATTGGTGGCAGTTCCTCGATTGCATTTAGGTCCATCGTCAGGCCAGACTCACTCGCCTGATCCTTCACCATTCGAAGACAGACCTCCATGGTCTTACCGAGGTCCACGTCCTCAAGATTTGCCTCGAGCTGGCCCGCTTCTATTTTTGAGAGATCGAGAATGTCGTTGATGAGCTCAAGCAGATACTGCCCGCTTTCGCGTACATCTTTGGCATAGCCGACATATTGCGGCGAACCTAGGGGTCCGACCAGCTCCGACTCCATGATCTCCGCAAAACCTATGATTGCGTTCAACGGTGTCCGCAGTTCATGGCTCATATTCGCCAGGAACTCACTCTTCGCCTGACTTGCCGCGCGAACATCGCGCATTGTTGTTAGCAAGCTCACCTCGACATCGCGATGACGTTCCAGTTCGCGCTCCAGTTTGTTATTTCGCGATTTGAGGTCTGTAACCAGGGCGTCGTCTGCCCGCGGTTTCGACGGTGTCAAATCGGGTGTGTTTGATGCTTCCTTTCTTTTACCGAGAACGCTGACAAGGCGCGTAATAGAATCCTTAAGCTCACCAAATTGTTCTTCGGTGTGCTCCAGCCTACTCTCCAGGTGATTAATTTCCGGCGACGCCTGGGTCGGCGCGATGTTCTGATCAGACGTTTCGCTTTCTTCCGGTTCGTCGTAGACATCTTCCATGATGCGATGCAGTGAGGTGAGCTGATGAACCAGAGGTGCAACAGCCGGTGAATCGCTGCCTTGGGTAGCGATGATGATATCGAGCGCGTTGCTAAGCTTGGCGGCCTCCCGAAGGAGCCGCCGCATGCCCTTGGGGCTGCGCTTATCTGAACGTCGCTCGACCATAATTCTCAATCATTAGCGTATAGCCGGAATAACGCTTACGCGGTGGGTTCTTCCGGCGATCGAGTAGCAGAATAGTCACGACAGCGTTTACGGCATCACCCAAACGGATGAAGTTGAAATCGTTGCAAAATCACGCCTGTTCACCGGATAATCTCCGCCTTTGGATATGCTAAAAAGGCAACGTCCGGGCGCATTTTGTTACAATGTGCTGTTCGGCAATTTGACCTTTCGAATATCCTTTAGATCACGCTGGAGAACCGTCTCCAAATGATTTTTTTTTAATTGTATATCAATAAATTATAGCGCGAATTAAGGAATTTCATTCGATGAAGAGGTGTGGCTCATAGTAAGCGTCCGGCCTGACCGCTCTGCCGTGCAGAAGAAGTGAGGTTTAGTGTCCACTTGTTTAGGTGGACACTAACGGGGATCAGGATGTGGCGAAGCGGGGCAAGCGTCGGCGCTGGAGTGCAGACGAGAAGCGGATGATTTGCGCACAGACGCGGTTTGCGGGCGTTTCGGTTTCACAGGTTGCACGGCGCTACAATGTGAACGCCAATCAGGTTTTCAACTGGCTGAAAGATCCCCGGTTTGCGGGAAGTGACACGGTCGATGACGCCGCCTGTTTCCTGCCGGTTGAGATTGCGCGTCACGTCGAGCACGAAGCCGAGCGCCCTGTTGGTGACGAAGGCAAGATCGAGGTCACGCTTGCCGGAGGTCATCGCTTGAGCATTAGCGGCCCTTACGATCCCGAAGCGCTCGTACGTCTGCTCCGGTGCTTGTCGGGATGATCCCGGTTCCCACGAACACGAAGGTTTGGCTTGCGGCCGGCGTGACGGACATGCGTAAGGGGTTCAATGGGCTGTCAGCGCAAACAGAGAAGGTTCTAAAGGCGGCGCCGTATTGCGGTCATCTGTTCGTCTTCCGGGGTCGCCGTGGCGATCTGATCAAGGTGATCTGGTGGGACGGGCAAGGGGCATGTCTGTTCTCGAAGCGTCTGGAGAAGGGACGGTTTGTCTGGCCGTCTGCGAAAGCGGGCAAGGTTGCGCTGACCCCGGTTCAATTGGCGATGCTGCTGGAAGGGATTGATTGGCGCATACCACAACGAACGTGGCGTCCCCTGACGGCTGGGTAAAGTCGTTTCACAGCAAAGGGTTGTCAATTTCCGGGGATTCCCATGCGGGGTGGCGGCTGATAGATTGCCGGCATGCTCGACGACGCTGAGAACCTCCCGAATGAACCTGCCGCATTAAAAGGTCTGGTGGCATCGCTGGCGTCGGAAGTGAAGTCACAGGCGGTGTTGATCGAGAAGCTCCAACACCAATTGGCCGGGATGCGCCAGCATCGCTTCGGGTCGCGCTCGGAGGCTCTGGATCAACTGGCGTTGACGCTGGAAGACGAAGAGATTGCGGCGTCCGCGCAGGAGCCCGCGTCAGACGATGCAAATGCAGATCAATCTGCAGCGCCAAAAGACAAGCCCAAACGTAAACCGCTGCCCGGTCATCTCCCACGCAACGAGACAACACTGTCGCCGGGCGATGCCTGTGGGGAATGCGGCGGTGCGCTCAAAACGCTTGGCGACGATGTCACCGAGGAACTGGAATATGTCCCCGGACGTTTTGTCGTGAACCGGATTGTTCGCCCGCGCATGGCCTGCACCTGCTGTGAGACGTTCCATCAGGCAGCCCTGCCGTCGCGGCCGATTGAGCACGGGCGGCCCGGTCCTGGCCTACTGGCCCATGTGCTGGTCAACAAGTACGCCGATCATTCGCCTTTGTACCGGCAAAGTCAGATATTCCAGCGCGAGGGGATCGATCTGGACCGCTCCACCCTGGCCGATTGGGTTGGCAAATCCACGGCTCTGTTGGAACCTTTGGCGGACGCCGTCGCGCGCCATGTTTTAAAGGGACAGGCCCTCTTCGCCGATGATACGCCGGTAAAAATGCTGACCCCAGGCTCCGGTAAAACCAGGACCGCGCGGCTTTGGGCCTATGTCCGCGATGAACGACCCTGGGCCGGAGAGGCGCATCCTGCCGCATGGTATCAGTTCTCGTCCGACAGGAAGGGCGTTCGCCCGCGCGAACATCTAGCGGACTTCACGGGCTTCATGCATGCCGATGGCTATGCGGGGTTCAATGACCTGTACCGCACGGGCAAGGTGACGGAAGTGGCCTGCATGGCCCATATCCGACGCAAGTTCGTCGATATCCACAAAGCTCAGGGATCGGCGATTGCCGAGGAAGCCATAAAACGTATCGCCACACTCTATGGCGTCGAGAAGGAGGTTCGGGGCCAATCGCCGGATCAACGGGTGAAGATCAGGCAGCGCCAATCAAAACCAATCTTCGACGACCTGGAATCATGGCTGCATGCCCAATTGACCCGGATATCCGGCAAATCACCCTTAGCCGGTGCTATTCGCTACGCCCTGACCCGCATGAAGAAGCTGCGACCATATCTAGATCACGGCTTTCTTGAACTCGACAACAATACCGCAGAGCGATCCATGCGGCCCATCGCCCTGGGGCGGAAGAATTATCTCTTCATGGGGTCCGAGGCCGGCGGCAAATCAGCCGCCATCGCCTATACGCTGATCGAGACAGCAAAACTCAATGGCGTCGATCCGCAGGCCTGGCTAACCGACACGCTAGCCTGTATCGCCGACCATAAAATCAATCGGATCGACGAACTGCTCCCCTGGCGTTACGCTCAAACCTGAGCGTAACAGTCCAACGTCATCATAGGCAGGGCTGCTTTACCGGACGCTCACCCTGTACCTGATCGTCCTGCGGCAGCGCATCCGAAAGCTGTAGCGCACCTACCGGCTTTCCCTGATCCGGAACGGCCGGGTCTGAAGCTTACCCGCGCGATACAGTTCCATGATGATCTCATCGGGCGCCTTGCCCTTATTTTTGGGGTCGAGTGCGGCCAACCAGCCCACGCGATTGTTATACAAATCCATAAGAACATCACCCGGTGAACCTGAATTGCCACTACGAAATCCATTGCGACTGTTGAACGAAACTGGAGATCGTTCATGCCCATCCAAAATGAGTTTTGCATTCTTTCCGCCAACTCGCCTAGTCAGCAAGAAACTTCCCAGTGCATGCCGAACTGCATCTTGATCATCTGCAAACCCCCGAAAATTCGGCAATAGTTTTTTAGCCATTCCCCTCGCTTTGATACTTACCTTTCTCATCGTCAATCCGAAGCCTAAGAAGTTCTCTATGTCCCCAGGCCCCTGTTTCGGATTGAACTCAAGACGGCGATGCATTTCCGCTAAATCAACTGGCTTTGTCGTGGGAGCAGGCAAGTCAGATTTATTGATTACGGTTTTTTCAACAGATCTGTTTGAAGCAGGCGCAGATGCAGCGGACGATTTTTCTGATTGTAATGGCAATGGAAGCCTCCAATACGAAACAAACTAGGAAATATTCCGGCCACGGATTTCCTCAAGATGTTGGAAAAATGAAGAAATTTAGTAGGAAGGCGCTTAAGAGCTGATACACTAACGAAGCTGATACCGCTCCGTTTTTTTAAAAGAGCAGCCATGCAAGATACCCAAGTTACGAAACCCACAGGCCGCGGCCCCGATTGGACAGGGCTTTTAATCCTTGCCTTGATTTGGGCTGGGATCGCTGGATATTTTTTTTACGTCGCCGTTCTTGTGCTTTACCCGCCGGACGAATTTCTCGAAGGCATGTATTCTGACTTTTCGCCTGAGGAGCGCGATGCGATAAGACTGCGAGTGCACGTATTTTGTTACGGCATCATTACCGGCACCTTTACAGCGACAGTGGCTCCGCTTCTCTTACTTCTCTACAAATACAAAAATCGGACGCGCTAGTCCTCCGTAGCGGGCCAACTCTTTATCCCCTGCCCCAAGCGAAAGGCGCGACAGTATCGCTCGTATCCGGCACGGCGCGTCTTGGCCGTTTGGGCTGCAAAGCGAGCACAGCGCTGTCGCCACGGTCGGGGGAACGACCGAGGCGTTTGACGATGTCTTCCTTGGCCTCCACCTGAATACCGCGCGCCGTCACCTTCCAGCGTGGCGTACACAAATCGACCAATAGTTCACGACCCTGCGGCAAGGCGATATCGTCGCCGTAATGCGGATCGAGTGCCTCGCGCATCTTCCACCACCATTCGGCCCGCTTGTTTATGAAACCAAGTTGACCCGACCGGTCCTGTCCAACACTCGCTTCCGCCGCATTGCAGGCCACCGTATTGATCCGCAACCCGTCGAGATGATCATACGCGCTGGCACCGACGCCGATCACATCTACATAAGCGGTCGCATCGTCGCGCAAATACGCCACCGTCAGCGCCGCGGCAGCTTGCCCATTCGGGGTCGCCGAGCCCGGCTGCGCGATTTGCGGCGCGAACCAGTCGCCGTAGCGCGCCGTCAACACCGTGTTGTCCGCTCCACCCCGCGCTACATCCACGCCCATCGCCTGCATCGCGCCAGAAGGTTTGTGCGGCTGCCAGCGCTCCTGCGCCATGCGCGCCCATTCAGTCGGAATAACCTGCCACGGATCGTCGTCGCGGCCTGCCGTGAAATCCCCACGTAGCATCTGCGAACGTAGCGGTTCAGGTAGCGCCTGCAGCATTGCCTTGTAGCCTGTCGCGGTCAGGAACGGATTGTCCTCGACCGAACTCGGGATGAAGCTGCGGCTTTTCGGTTGAACGCGTTCGCCCTTGTGCTCAAACGGATCCGGCCCCGCGACTTCCACATCCGCGCCGTCCAACGCCGCGAACCAGCGGAGCTCACCGGGTAATGCCGGATTAACATGCTGCGCATCGAGCCACGGCGCCCAGAAGCGTATCACCCATTCGCCCTCGGCACTCGTCGGCGGGTTGCCGGCCCCCACAACACGGCAGCGCTGACCCGTATCCGTCGTCCGGTTCCAACCAACAAGGAAGCGGAACTGACTTTCCAGAAACTGCGGCAATTCGTCGAAAGCGATCAGATCGTGCGGCTGGCCTTGATAGGCTTGCTCGTCTCCCGCGTCCTTGACGCCGCCGAGATCGAGCAATCGCCCGTCCGGCAAACGCCAGCGGTTCTGTTGTGAATTGAATCCGTCCCGCGTATTCAAAATCTGCCGAACTCGGTCGGTCACCGCGCGCAGTTGTTTCGCCTCGCGTCGGAACAGGATCGAGCGCCGGTGTCCGATTAGCGCCAGCCCGATCAACAGGTCGGTCTTCCCGCCCCCCGCCGCCCCGCCATAGAACAAAAAATCCGCTGCGCTCGCGAATGCCGACTCCTGCGGCGTCTTGCGCGATGGTTCTGCTACATCGACCAGCGGCCGCCACGGATTGGCCGCGAGGTCTTCCGCGAGCAATGTATCAATGGCGTCACGCTGAGACAGTGGCAAATCCGCATAGGAGCGCTGCAAGCCGTTGGGCCCGTTCGACATAGCAGCGGCCTCCGTGCTTTAGCGAAAGGGTACTAATCCAGCTATTGGATAATCAAAGAGTGAAAAATTCAGTCGCCCTCTTGCTCCGCCTCGTCCACCCGCTTCCGCGCCGCCAATCGCTCTTGGAAATCCTTGGTCGTATTGGTCAGCGGAAACGGTTCATCCGGCACGGGCAAGTCAAGGAAGGCGCACAGCGGTTCCCAGCCCTCTGCGACATTGTAGGTCAGCAGACGCTCGGGCGCGATGGTGCGTTGTACTTCGGCAATGTGATCGCGATAAACCTTGAGCGCTGCATCCTTATCGCCAAGCTGGCCGCCGAACTGCTTATTGTAAATGATTTCGTAGATTGCTTGACGCCGCTCGCGCTCCAGGCCGGGCGGCGGCGATGCCGGATCGGTCAGGCTGCGGTAAATCGTGGCGTAAATGCTGCGATACCAGTCCTCTTCCAGCCGAACGGATAGCAGCACCTTGGCGTCGGCGAAATGCGCCGCGATCTCGCACCAGAAATAGGCGCTTGGCCAATCTACGCTAGCGCCGTAATTGGCAAACACGGCGTCCCAGTCCGGCAAATCGCCCCGCGCCGCCGCAACCCGGAAATGCCCGTCCTCGGGATGCTCCCGCACTTCGGCCATATGATGACAGGGGGCCAACCGCAGCATCTCCAACGCCGTCTTCAACGACCGGGTCCCGGTGCGACCAAAGCCTGCGCCAATGAGACATAACGCCATGTGATGCATCCCCTTAAGCCTGTAAATAGGCTCAAAGGTGCCGGAAAGTTAAGAATGATGCAAAGTGAGCTAAAGGGCTTAATGCTGCAAACGCCCCGACCTTTCGGAAAACACTCTAAGCGTCCCCAAAGGGCCGAGGCTTTTGCGTTACTCATGCGGGTATTATATCATGTACCCCGCATAATAGATTGTAACAAACTGAGTGTCCGTCATTGTATCTAGCCGTACGGTTGCGTTGTTCGACTGTTGAGGAACGAGGTAAATCCGCTGTTTCGTGACCCCATTTATCGTCTCAGAGATGGTTGTCGGAAATACTCCTCTGACCGTAGTAAGATTGCTGTTTCCCAACGTCCACGTTCCCGTCAACTCCCCGACACCAAACGCTGCGGTGTCGAGAATCAGGCTGCCAACTTCAAGACCATCTGTCGGGATCATAGCGCCTGCAGTGGGTGTTAACGATGCAATGAGACCGATCGGTGTATTTGTCTGCGTGTTGCTTGCGTTATTGATTTTACTTGCAAGATCTCCAGCGGAAGGGAACGGCAAATTCAGAAGCAGATCAAAGGGCGATATGATGGCATGCTGAATTACGCCGCCATTATTTCTTACTAAAATTCGGAAACACTGGTATTTGGCGCCTGCGGGAAGCGCCGAAAAATCCGGGACGCTCGATCCTGACGCGACCTGGTTCCACGCAACACCATCGGAAACGTATAGGTTTCCATCGTCGCCTAGCAGAACGGCGAACCGGTTATCATCACCCGGTGCCGGAAAGGCCGCAATGGGAAAAGGTGTCATTGCCAAGGGGTCGACCAGTCGGCCCGGGACGCACGGGGTGGGTTTGCAACAATCGCTGCTCATCGCATTCTCCTGTGTATGGTGGTTGCGCATGACCCCAGTTGGCGCGGTCGCACAGCGAAGGGCTCGGGTCAGCGGAATAGAAGCCCTTTGTCACATCGCTCGCGCTGTTAACGGCGAGTCGACGTAGCGGAAAATTGAAACTGGCTTGATACGGTCAGGCGTCTGTCTTATCCGCCCCGCGCAGAATCGCCGCGAGGCGCTGGGCGCGTTCGACGTCGCTCAATGGCATGTGCTCGACCGTCTCGATGGCGCCTCCATCCCGACCAGTCAGTTCTCGCCCGTAGGGCGCATAGAGTCCGAACAGCTTGCACAGCTTGTCCAGCGCCGACAGCTTGTCGTAAATCTCCAGGCGGGTCGTGCCGCCCTGTGCGGTCTTAGTCGTCGAGGCCTTGGCGACCAGACGGCGCTGCGCCGGTGTCAGATCGGCAACATCCGTAATCGTGACACCATCCGGCCCCCAGCGAAACAGGTCGCTTGCATCCGCGAACGCGATGTTCGCCAGCTCCTCGATAACCCGGTCCTTACGGCGCATGTGCCGCGCCATCGAGATCGCGTGGAGTTGGTGCAGGAAGACGGCGCAGTGCGGCTGCTTTCGGATACGTTCGACGGTGCGGCGTGCCGTATGATCATTCGCGCCGGAGTTCGGACACGCTTCGCGAAACGCCGCCAGATCGTTCAACCCCGCATCAACCGCCAGACAAATCGCGCGCTCTCTGTCCGTGAGCCCGTCAGGGCTGCGTCGTCGGCTCATTCCGCTCATAGTCGCGAAAGCGTATTGTGTGTTGGCTTGAACAGCTCGGACGGAAACGACTCTGCGACCGCTTCCTTAATGAAAATACCGCACCACTTTCGTACCGTACCGTTCGCCGTGGTCAGGTCCGCGTCGGCAAGCGTAAACCCGTCACTGTTCAGCGTTGGCGTGCCAGATGATAGAAATGCCTGAGCACCGGCACTGTCGGAGAAATCAAGAAAATTGGCCGACCCTCTACTCTGCGTTTGTGACGCACCAAACGCGTCATCGTTTGAAATTTCATGTGACGACAAATTTCCATGGCTGTCGACAAAACCAAAGCCGAAGGCGCCTGTTCCAGTGGACTCGGCAATGCCCGTTGTTTGAACCAAATTCGTAGCAAGGATCGCAATATCGGGCTGAAAGCCAACCCCCGTCACGGTCCAATCAACGGCGGCATTTGCCGGGCTGGTAACCTCCATGACTTTAGCGTCGCCCCCGGAATCCATCGCCAGGAAGAACCCGATATCGCCGCCAGTAGCGCCCGAAGAACCAGTCGTTAACGTTATAGCGCTGGCAGATACGCCAGTGACGCCGGCTGTCCAATTGATTGCGTTGCTGATTGCCTGGCCAAGAACGGACAACGTGCCTCGCACAGAGTTAACGATCGATGTGCCCTCATTGTCGCGCGCGGTGAATAAATTAAGGCCCTGTGTGATCGTACTGCCGTCATATGCAGCGGCACCAAAGGAGATAATGGCGTGCGTCGTGGCCGTGCCAAGCGACGCTGGCGGTAAGCCGGAGCCCACGAAAAACATGATATCGGGCTGCCCGGTCACCGATAAATCGGCAGTGCTAGAAGTGGTTGTTCCCGGCGCTGCGCGCGCGCACCCAACAACGGTATAATCGAATAAAACTACTGTTATCTCGTAAGCAGCGCCATTGACCGTTGTAAAATCCAGTACAATGCCGTTTGTGGTGAAGCTATCAAATGATGCCAATACTGCGGCACCACTCTGCGAACCACCTGTAATCAGGAGACATCCTGTCTCTATGTGGTGACGGGTTTCATCTGTCGTGCCTACGTTATCAGCGGAATTGATTGCGCTCGCCGCTTCAAACGAACCATCGGTCATCCCGATACTGAGGATGCCGGTTGCTCGGGGATTGGTGGAAATTATACCCGTGCTGAATATGAGCGCCGCCGTTGGCGTAGCGCCGCCCATGTCGGCACTGGAAAACGTCTTGGTGCCGATCGTATCCCTGATTATCGCGTGCGCCATTTAGGCTTCTGCCGCAGCCAGCCAGGACATTATCTGCGACGCGCTCAACGTGAAGTCACGATGCTCGACCATATTCACAATGGCATCGAGCGATCTAAACCAGCGCGACTTATCAGCGGCCCGTGTGTAGCTCTGTATCAGCGCCGTTAATTGCGTCGCATCCGTGCCGGTATCGGAGATGCTCAGTAGGTTCTCTGATTGCGTACGCGTTACCTGCGCCTCCGAAAGCGCGACCATAACTGAATAAAAGAGATGCCCACCTATCTTGGGTTCTTCCTCGCCAGATAATCTATCGATCAAGCTCACATGGATTCCCCATAGAAAAACCCGCCTCGGAGGGTTCCGGGCGGGCGCAGATCTTGCTGATAGGAAGGTTATACAAAATCAGGGTCGATTAAACAACACCCTTGATTCAATATATTCCACATGCGCCGCTGTTGCAGACATTTTTCCCCTATTGTTCAAGTTCTTCGTCAAACAGATCTTTCATATACGGTCGCGATTTCCAGGCCGGTTCAGGTGGTGTGTACGACTTGCGCGGCGAATAAACCGAAGGTTCTTCTACCTGCATCTTCGGGATGTAGCGCGGACAATTGGGAAAGATATGCTCGGCGACAACGCGTATAAGGCGCTTCGCACCGGGCAGTCCAGCGACCGCTTCTTCGGACTCGTCAATCTCGGCGCGCCCATTCACCCGTAGGCGGGCGGATCCGTCGAACAGCGTACCGTCGAAGCTAATGAACAAAAGACCTACCCATTCGTTTCGCAGAATGTTGCCGAGGCTGCGATACATCCTGTTGCCGTCATAATCCGGCCAAGCCAGCACATTGTCGCCAACGACTCGAACGAAGCCAGGCTCACCGCCTTTGAACGAGCAATCCGAGCTCTCTGGCGTTGCCGTGGCGAGAAAAAAGAATGGCGACGATTCGATGAACATGCGGTCCGTTTCATTAAAAGACGTTCGCATCCTGCTCTCCGCCAAGCGATCCGGAACGGCGCGGCCTTCGTAACGATCCTGCAACTCCCGCATGCCTGGATGATAAAAAGCCATATTCAGTTTTCCTTCCCGATTTGACCCCGCACTCACTCAGCCAGAATCAGATAGGCCGACCAAACCCATTGCGACTCGTCACGATCAGCGAGCGCTTTATGTGTCTCACGGGGGAATACAATCCAGGCGGGGCCACGACCGCCTATGCCCAAGTAGCGACCGTCTTTCTTGATCGCGAGTAGAATCGGATAGTCGTGTATATCCTGCATCGAGATTTCGGCAGAGTAGCCATCCAAGGCGACGGCGCTGATCGCTTTGCCCGATGCGCCGACCGCCTTCAACACGTCCCGCAGCAGTGGCCCTTCGAAGCGATAGGCGCGGGGCCAGTCCGGATAGCGGACGAGCAAGGTTTGCATACCCAACCCTTCCAGCATCTCGTTATCGAATTCGAAGGCGCGGCTGAAACTGAAATCATGCGCCTTCATCAAACCGTCCTCGAACGCGTCGTAGGGCCCTCGATTGACCCTTTCGATTGCACCTGCGATGGTCAGCAAGACGGGACCTTTCGGCCTTTCTTCCGCCGCCAATGCCGAACCGCCGATAAGCTGCAACAGCAATCCGCAGACAAAATATTTCATTAGCCAGGAATTCATTTCGACGCTCGCTTCACCGTGAATTCGATAGGAGCGTTCCCCAGCGTGTCTTGCTGGAAAAAATCGATCTCAGCGCCGCGCACCTCGCCTGTATAGGTGCGCCGATGATCCTCCGTCTTCGATCCCATAAGAACTTGAAACGATTCCTGAAAAGTCACCACACCCTCATCCAGCGTTCCGCTAACGATCGGACGTTTGGTCGTCCCATATTTTCGCGGACTGTCGCCAGCGGGTGCGCGTTTAATGGACCCCAGCACTTTGCCGCCGATCTGCTTGAAATTAAAATGAAGCCGATAATGGTCTTTCTTGTCGAACGGATTAATGAGGATACCGCTAATCCATGTACCTGTAATTCGTTGCGGCAACATTGTCTGTTGCAGCGCCGGCAGGGCAGCCTCCGTCCCCCGGACATTGGAGACGGGTTCTTTCGACTTCGCCGCCAAAGGCACGAACAGAAACTCGCCGCCTTCGTGACCAGCGCGCCGGATGTCCGAATATTGCGGTGTCTGGTCCGCATTGACGACGACCGGACGGCTAATCTTCTTGAACAGCGAGGTCCCTTCGAGAATGTCCTGGTTTTCTTGCAAAGCCGACAACAGTGCATTGGCGAACACCGAATGCCCGCCTTGTCCGGAATCGGCAACGGGTTCCAGCCCACCGGAAACGATTGCGGTCCGCGAGCGTTTCTCCGAGATCCGACGCAGCCAGGCACGCCGCTCCCGGCCCGTCGGTAGCGCACTCGCCGCGCTGCGCACCAGCGTGCCGGAATAACAGCTGTCCGCGATTACCATGACATGGCGTGCGGTCATCGCATGCAGCCGCCGTGTTAGCGCCTCGTTCGAAATCCAGTTGAGGTCGTCCTCGGCCTCCGCATCGACCGGTTGCCAGAACCCGGTATTCGACTGCCGGTCAAGCCAGCCATGCCCGGCGTAATAGACCAGCAGATTGTCTTCCTCAGTCAGATCGGCACGATACTTGTTGAGTGCCCGCAAGATATCGTTCCGCGAGGCATTGCGAAGGAGCCGAACCGCGAAGCCGTACCGTGTTTCCAACAAATTAGCCACGGCCTCCGCATCCGAAATCGCGGTCTGCAATTTAGGTAGATTGACATAGTCGTTATTGCCGATGACCAGCGCGTGATAGGTGCCGAACGACATCAGCGGCTCCGCCGCTGCAACACGATTTATTGCGCCGGCAAAGGACAAACCAACAAGGACAATCAACGGAAACAAAGGTATGGGACGCATGGTGCCTACTTGTCAGCGAAATTCAATCACTCGCCAGAACCTTACCACGCGAGCCTTGTGATGCGGTATCCGTTGCCGCAAAACTACTAATTCGCTAAAACCCATTCATAAATTAAACTTTAAGGATAATTTATGAATGGAAAAGCTATCTATCCTCATATTATTGATTTTCATAGCTGCCTGCTCGCCGAAACCGGCCAAGTTAAATGCGGTCGCCGTACAGGAATCCAGCCACCTTGCTAAGCCTACCAAACCATTCTCGGCATTCTCTACCTACGAATTGAGGCCGTTCGTCTTAAGCAGTGAGGTGAGAGATAGCGGCAAAAAACGCAAACATGCGGTGAAACTCGAAAAAAGATAAAGGAAAAATTGCTACCGTTATTCGCCGATTGGTCCTCGATGAAGGGTGCTGACCGTTCTGGAGCGCTGATTGTGCAACCTCATCTCATCAAATTACGGATCGTAAGTGGCGGTGCCCGGTTTTGGATCGGGCCGCTCGGCGGGAAGTCCAATATCGATATTGAATTTAAGATCATCGACGGCAGCACGGAGGACGTGATCGCCCAACCAAGGATCGCGAGACGTGCGGGGGCATGGGCGGGTGGCTGGTCAATTGGCAAAAGTGATAGGAACTTGCAAAGCTATATTGCCCATATCACGCATGAGTATTTTTCTTCAAACTACAAATAGTCAGCGCAGTCCTAACATTGGATTCCAAGACGGGTTCCATCTTTTTTGTGTTTTTCTTCCTCAGCGCCAAAATACCTGCATTTCAGCTGTGCTGGCTGCGCATAAGAAGGATACACCACAATGCTAAAACAACAGGAACTGATCGATCTGATCGAAAAGCGCTATTTCAATGTGATGGATCAGGGGCGACTAGATGACACGCTCGCCTGCATCGCTCCCGGATGCGTCTGGAATATCTATCCCGCTGGAACAGTACTCAAGGGACGCGACAGCGAAATCCGCGCGGCTTTCGTTTCTGCGATGGAGCGTTATCCCACTATGTGGCACGGCAACTTCGAATGGATCGTGGACGAAGCCGCGCAAAAGGTAGCTGCGACGTTCGACGTCCGTTTGGTCGACAAGGCGGGCCGGGAAACACGCCTGAGCAACGTCAAACTGTTCAAGATCGAGGACGGCCTCTTCACCCAACTCGATCTCTACTTCTCCAGCACGGAACCCATCGTCTCCAAACCAGCCTGATCCCACCGCGCCGCCGTTACGCTTCGACAGCAGATAAAAACGCTATTCCGAAAGCACAGGAGATGCACTGGGCCGCGTGCGGAACCGACACCAAGCGTTCGTCGCCAACTGGCTCGCCGCAAGTGGTACATGTTCCATAGGTTCCGTTCTCAATACGTGCGAGCGCCGCATTTATCTTCGATATTTCCAACAGAGCGGAGCTTTCAAGCCCCTCCAGCACTTCGTCCCCTTCCGCCTCGGTCGCCTGTTCCGAAAAATCGGGATCGCCGAGGGTTCGCAATTCGCCCTCGATCTCCTCCGCCTTCACGCTCAGGGCATTACGCCTGTCTTCGAGCGCACGTTTTAACGTCGTTACGTCAGGCATGGTCATACCCTCTTGCTGTCCGACGGGCGATTGAGAATGCCGGCAATCTCGTCCTTCAGCACCATCCGATTTTTGCGCATTTCAGTCTCTGTGAATTCGGAGACTGGCTCCGTACCTGCTTCAGCACGATGAATCGTCCGATTCAAAGCGTGGTATTCGTCCGCCAGGCGCGTGAAATGCGCATCGCTGAGTTTCAAATCATGAATTTTCTGAGCGTGCTCGGGAAATTCCTCGGCCAGCTCGTGCGGCGTATGGGTCATGACGCGCCTGTCTCCTATGTTTCATCGATCCGAGCGCACAGAAAACCCTCTGCGCGTCCGTTTTCTCAATGAAAACAATAGCCGACGTGCACGTTTACGAAATTGATATAGAGCAATTATCCGCCTGAAGACGGCAAGCGATAAAAATAAAAACTAAAGCCGTTATCTCACGCTAAATGGCGACATTAACCATGCGCATTTGTCATGCCGTCAGTCGACGATAAAGAGCGTCGCGCCAACCAAGGTTGAGGATCGATGCGGTTCGGCATTGTCTGCAACCTGATAACTCATGCCAGGCTTAAGTACGAACTCTCGGCCATCTTCCAGTTCCGTATGCAGTTCACCTTCCAGGCAAAGCAGAATATGGCCCTTTACGCACCAGTGATCGGCCAGATAACCCGGCGTGTATTCAACCAAGCGAACACGGATACCGTTGAAGTTCTGTGTCTTCCAGTATGCAACCCCCGTTTCGCCCTCGTGTTCCGTTCGGTCGATCACCGACCAGTCCGTCGTCCCGAAGGGAATGTTCGCCATATCCATGGTTAAGAGGCTCCTGGGCCTAAAATAGTCGATAATCAGAAATTGTACGCAGCGGGATTCAACCTAACGCGTTGCCTTACTCAACTGCCGCGACGTTATCAGCAGCAGCAATGGCGTCTTCCAAAACGGTTAGACGATGCATAATGCGTGTATCCGGCCAGTAATCGGCAACGGCGTAGTGCAAGCTGGCGATATTGTCCCAAAGGGCGATGGTACCCTTACGCCATTGCAACCGATATTGAAATTCCGGCTTTGCGCAATGGCGTGTTAGCAGCGCGTGCGTTGCCTCGCTTTCATATTTATTCATGTCGAGGATCGCAGCGGTGAAACTTTCCGAGAAATAGAGGCAACGTTCGCCAGTAAATGGATGCTTTGGTACCAATGGATGATGGACCGGCGGGTTCTCGTCGCGGGTCTTTATCGTACCGGCCCGTGACTCGCCCTCCCAGTTCCGCGCCTTTTCCGGCGAAGAGTGCAGGCGCATGAAATCGTAAACCGCAACCTTGTCTTCGAGCGCGGCTTTCAATGTGTCCGATAAGCCGCCCCACGCAGCGGTCAGCGATACGAAAATCGTATCGCCGCCCATCTCCGGCGGCTGTTCCGCCTTCAGCATCGACGCGAATTCAGGTTTGGCGCGGAACATGCCATCGGCATGATAGTGATCGATATAGGGTGGGTGTTCACGGTCGTTAATAATCACGGAGACTTCGGGCGCATCGCCGCTGATTTCGAAAGCCGAGCGGCGCGCCTTGCGCAACGGACCTAATTTGCGCGCGAAGGCGGCCTGTTCCTGCGGCGTCACATCTTGGTCGCGAAAGAACACCACCTGATGCCGCATCAGCGCCGCGTGAATCTCGCGATAGGCGCGCCCTTCCAGCGGTTGTTTCAAATCGATACCCGAAATAAACGCGCCGCAATTCCGAGAGGCCCGCTCTACCTTGATATGGCTATAGTCCTGCATTTGCATCCCCCACAGCTCCACCGGCCATAAAATTTTTGAACGGTATCCCAGGCAACCTGCTGTAGAAAAGCCGCTTCCTCTTTGGAAACCCTACCGTAATAATCATACGGATTACCGACCGGCGACTGACCGTACAAGCTTGCAAAGACCGTTGCAGCTGCCAAAACCCTTTTTCCAGTATTTGAAGAAAAATTTTAGCACTGCATCAGAACTGATTCACGACGCCGCCATTCACTTGCAACATCTGTCCGTTGATGAAACCACCCTGTTCCGACACCAACAAGTCGACCATAGCGGCGATGTCATCCGCAGTGCCGAGCCGGCCAACGGGGTTGGCCTTCAGCAGCGCCTCGAAGCGTGGCGTCGAAATATCCACGTCCGCATCGGGAATTGTGCCAGGGGAAATAATATTGGCGGTAACACCCTGCCGCCCATACTCTTTCGACAATGATTTTGTCAGGCCCCACATCGCGTGTTTCGAAACGCTGACTGCCGCTTTGGCGCCGTAACCCTGCTGCGCGTTCATGCCCGTGAAATTGACGATGCGCCCCCACCCGTTATCGAGCATGCCTGGAATACAGGCACGGGCAAGATGAAACGCGGCATAGAAATTTACGTCTATCACCCGATGCCAATCTTCTTCCGACATCTTGAGGAAATCGCCATCGGGACGGATGGCGGCGTTATTGATCAACACATCCACGCTGCCGAACGTCCCAATCGCAGATCGCGCCATCGTCAGGACCTTGTCGCGGTCGCCGATATCGCACATTTCGATTATTGCTTCCGATCCCAGTTCGCGGACCTTCGCCGCCACCGTTTCGCAGGCATCCCGATCCTGCGACCCGTTGAGCACGATGTTGTAGCCGGCCTCCGCGAGATGCAGCGCGATTGCCCTGCCGATATTTTTACCAGAGCCTGTCACGAGGGCAGTTCGCTTTTGTTCGGCCATCTAATTTTCTTCCTGGAGAATTGAGATTCATCGGGATTCTACAGATCGTCCAGGTTTGAGCAATCGCCCATGGAGTGTTTAACTTCACAAGAGAGGGAATTCGCCGAATGGAAATATTCGACTATGTCGTCGTGGGCGCCGGCGCCGCGGGCTGCGTACTGACGAACCGCCTGACAGAGGACGGGTCGGCGAGCGTTTGCGTGCTCGAAGCGGGCGGAATGGATTGGCATCCCTTCATTTCCATTCCGGTTGGCTTCGTCAAAACCCTCTATGGCGACCGCTTTTTGTGGCCGTTCGTGACGGCGCCTTCGGAATCGCTTGGCGGACGTACCGTTGCGGTGCCGCAGGGCAAAGTCGTTGGCGGATCGAGTTCGGTCAACGGTATGGTCTACAACCGCGGCCAGGCAGCGGACTTCGACAGCTGGGCGCAGATGGGCAATCGCGGCTGGGGGTTCGAGGATCTATTGCCCTACTTCAAACGTTCCGAACAGCGTATCGGCGACGGTGACGACCGGTTTCGTGGACGTACCGGAGAACTACCGATTACGGACATCGACTGGATTAACCCGCTGGCGGAGGCATTCATTAATGCGGCCGTCGGCATGGGCATTCCGCGAATTGCCGACTACAACGCAGGCACTCAGTTTGGCGCCGGATATTTTCAGCGCTACATCCATCAAGGTAAGCGGGTCAGCGCTGCAAAGGCGTTCCTGCGCCCAGCCCTGCGCCGCCGGCAAACGTCGCTGCGCACCCGCGCGCAAGTCGTGGCGTTGGTTATGGAAGGCCGCAAGGCGAACGGCGTCCGCTATCGCGACGGCTCGGGGAACGAACATGAGATTCGGGCACGGCGCGAGGTCATCCTGAGCGCCGGCGCTGTGAACTCGCCCAAGGTGCTACAGCTTTCAGGTATCGGGCCTTCGGGCCTGTTGAACGATCTTGCGGTGCCGATTGTCGCACCATTGAACGGTGTTGGCGAAAACTTGCGCGACCACTATTCGGTACGCATGACAGCGCGCGCGCGCAACGTCGTCACGATCAACGAATCCGCGCGCTGGCCCCGCCTGCCCCTGGAGGTCGCAAAATGGTTGGCGGGGAAGCCCAGCGTGCTTGCACAGAGCCCAACCATCGGCTTCGTGCACGGCAAGTCCCATCCGGCTCTCGAAGAGGCCGATATGCGGATTCTGTTCACGCCGGGCAGCTACATGGAAGGCAAGACGTATGTTCTTGACGATCATCCCGGCATGACCTGTGGAGCGGCCCAACCGCGCCCAGAGAGCAGCGGCTACGTCCGGGCCGTCTCACGCGATCCCGCCGATGCGCCAATCGTGCAACCGAACTACCTTGCCGCCGAAACCGATCGGCGAATTACGCTCGCGGGTTTGCAGCTTGTTCGCAAGCTGTTCAACAGCCCCGAACTCGCCACTTATTTCGACCGCGAGACGCTTCCCGGCGCAGACGTAACGAGCGACGACGAGCTGTTGGATTTCGCACGGCGACGCGGCAACACGGGCTATCACCTCGTCGGCACTTGCCGCATGGGGCCTGAAAACGACGGACGCAATGTCGTGGATGATAATTTACGGGTCCATGGCGTGGAGAATTTGCGCGTTATCGACGCCTCGATCATGCCGATGCTCCCCTCTGCCAATACCTTCGCATCGACCATCGCAATTGCGGAAAAAGGCGCCGACCTTATTCGCGGCCGCACTGCGAAGCTCGCGGAATAGAAGGAAACAGACATGACGTTCCCCGAGTCCCAGAATTTCTTAGGCCAGACCGGCCCGTTATCAGACGTCCTATTGGAAAACTGCGCCGAGCTTGCGGAGTCGCCATCGGGATACGAGCGAATCTGGGCTGCCTTTGAACCGATCGAAGTCATGCAGAAACGCGGACAGATCGTCCGGCCCAGGACCGGCGAAGCCTGGCAGTTGTTGTGCGACGAAGGCGCGGGTCTGGGCGGCACGGACTGGGCACCGCCGCCCCTCGCCTATTTCGCTGCGGGAATGGCAAGCTCTGTAACTGCCGCTATCACAGAAAAGCTCAGCGGGTGCGCTATTTCCGTCGCCTTGGATAATAATTATAGCCTCAGCGGGTCCATCCTGCGCGGCACGATGGAAGGTAAGGGGCACGATCCGGATGTCGCTGTCACAATCGAAGGCAGCACTCTATCGCCGCCGGAAAAATCCGGCACGGTACTGGAAGCAGTCTCACACGGGCTCGCCGGATATCTGATGAAAAGCGTATTCCGCAGCGAGTTCTGCCTCATTGCAAGCGGTGCACCCGTCGAACTCGACCTACCGCACTGGCAACAGGATATCGACGCCAGCACCATGCCAACCGCCCCTCTAGAACAGGCAAATGCAGCTACGCCGTACGTTGCCAAGGCATTTATTCGTCCAGAGGACCCAGCGTTCAATACTGTAGGTGGTTCCGGGCACGACGCGGTTCAAAACCGCGCATTGAAAGTTTCCGCGACAACAACGACGGCCACCGACTCTGTCTTTACAATGGAAGCCGGCATCGCGCGCCCAAACGCCAGTGTCTATAACATTCGCGGCAGTTCCGACGAAGGCGCGTCTGGCGCGCCATCGAGCGCCAGCCTAATCGCGGCGGGTATCGGCTTCTGCTACATGACCCAGCTTGGCCGCTATGCCGAAGCGGCAAAACGCCCGATCGACAACTACCGAATGATTCAGGCTATCGATATCCCATTGCCTGGCGCGGATGGCAGCCAGACGCCGGTGATCGGCACAAAACTTTTCCTGAACCAGGACGGCCTCGACGAAGAATTCGCCCGCGATCTCGCGCATTCCGCGAAACGAACCTGCTTCCTGCATTCGACGTTGCAGAGCAGTTTGAAAAGTCGGATTTCCGTGAAGTAGTTATCCCAAAGATGGCGACCAACCATAGACCTGCTGTAAGGTTCCGCCCATGAGATCCGCGCGCTCGCTGTCCGACAGACGGTCCGTAAGACGGAACGGTTCGACCCCTTGCGCATAGGTGACGACATTGATCGCCCGGGTCCAGTCGGTGCCCCACATGCATCGGTCAAAACCAAAGGCATCGAAGACACGGGCCAACGGGTCCCAGAGATCGTTATAGGGGAAAGGCTCGTGCGACATTGTGCAGCTGCCACTGACTTTAACCGCAACGTTTTCATGTTTTGCCAAATCAAGCAGCTTTGGCAGGTTGGCAAAGGGGGCCGGCGGGGCTGGCGGTGTGCGCGGCTGTTCGAGACCCAGATGATCAACAACCAACCGCGTTCCCGGATTGCGGGCGGCAAGTCCCCCAACCAGTCCCAAACTACCCTTGCAAGACAGATTGACCGGAAGCCCGTTCCGACCTGCAGCGTTTAGTACGCGGTTAAGGCCAGGGTCTTCTGGATCATTCGCGTTACCCTGGCTCAACATGATACGAACTGCGACTGTACCGTCTATCGGTGCCCAGGCCGCGATGGTTTCCGCCACGCCGGGATCGGTCGGGTCGACCGGCTTAACCAAAGCGAAGCGACCCGGATGCGCCGCATAAACTTCTAGCGCGTAGCTTTCGTCATAACGGTACATGGTCCAGGGCGAGACCAGGATGGCAGCATCGACACCAACCGCATCCATCGCCGCCACCATATCGTCGCCCGTGACCTCCGGCGGCCCCGCCAGCACATTGATCCAGGGCCGCTCCGGCCGATCGCGTTCATAGGTGTGGACTTGCGCATCAATCGTCAACATGGCGTTAACTCGTGAGGTCTAATAGATCGTTTTCCGCATGTGTTCGGGGTAACCCTTGTCATAATCTGCGGCGTCAAATGCGTCGGATGACAGGGCCGCGAGGATCTCACCAGTGCTCGGCAATTCCGATCGTTCGATCTGCGCGTCGGCCGACCATAGCCCGGACCGGACAAGGGCCTTGGAGCATTGGAAATAAATACGGTCGACGGTCACCGCGAGGATCGAACGCGGCAGCTTGCCCTGCATGATGAAGGATTCGAGCAATTCGGGATCGGTAATGATCTCAGCCCGACCGTTGATCCGCATCGTTTCCCGCACGCCTGGAATCAAAAACAGCAGCGAAATACGAGGATCTCGTACGAGATTCCGCAACGTATCGATACGATTGTTCCCGCGCCGATCGGGTATCAACACCGTCTTCGCATCCATCACGCGGACAAAACCGGGCGGATCGCCCCGCGGCGAGCAGTCCAAGCCCTCCAGGCCGCTGGTGGCCACGGCGACGAAGGGCGCCTTTTCAATGAAGGCGCGGTAATGATCCGAGATGTAGTCGATTTCCTTCGCCAGAGAGCGCGGACTGGCCTCTCCGTAAATTGCCTCCAGCTGTTCGGTGGTGGTGATCCGATAGGACGGCGAAATTTCGGCAAGCGTATTCGTCATATTTGGGTCCTTGATCCTTGCAGAGGTCACCATAGCGAGCCGGCAAATCAGGCGAAAGACGAAATCCTAAAGCAAACCCGACGCAACGATATATAACGGCTTTAAGCGATTCTGCCGAATGTGAAGGATGAAGGCCTATCGGCATCTATGAGTGATGAAATTTTAAACTGCGATGTCGCCGTGGTCGGCGCAGGCCTGTCCGGCTTGGCCTGCGCTCACCTGTTGCGCGAAGCGGGGCTGAATACGATCGTACTGGAAGCGGCGGACCGTGTCGGTGGCCGCATTCATTCGGTGACGCATTCCACGACGGGTGTTTACGTAGCGGATTTAGGCCCAACCTGGGTATGGCCGCCCTATCAGCCCAGCGTGACCGCGTGGCTTAAGCGATTAAATGTCGACACCTTCGAGCAATTCGAAGATGGCGATGGAATTCTCGACATGGACGAAAACGCGCCCGTTCAACGTCAACCGCTTCCGGGTCAGTACGGAATTCGCCGTATATCGGGCGGCCCGCAAGCCTTGATCAATCGCCTGCACGCCTCCCTGGCAAAAGACATGCTCCGAACAGGTCACCGCGCGACGGCGATCAAGGCAGGGGGCACCGCTCTAAAGATCACAACCAACGGTCCCGATATTCGTTCCTTGACGGCTAACCGTGTGGTCATCGCCGTTCCGCCACGTCTGGCCGCTCAGAATATCGCCTGGTTGGGTTGCTTGGACCATAAGGTACTAACGGCCTTGACACAGACACCGACATGGATGGGGGCGCAAGCAAAAGCCGTCATGTTATACGAGCAGCCGTTCTGGCGCGCGAAAGGCCTCTCTGGCCGCGTCGCCAGCCGCATCGGGCCGCTGGCGGAAATTCACGACCATTGTTCCCCAGACGTTAAGGAATCCGCGCTCTTCGGCTTTATCGGCTGGCCGCATTCGGCGCGTCAATCCCACCCCAGCGCACTAAGGGACGCTATCGAGCGGCAATTGGTTCGATGTTTCAGCAAAGAAGGCAGCGCTTACAGCGCGCTACACATCGAAGATTGGGCTTGCAATCCAAATGCCTGCTCCGATCTCGATTTAACCCAGCCGCCCTCCCATCCGGAGTTGACGCCGGGTATCCTGCGCGAAGCGCACTACGAAGGCCGTCTATTCTTCTCTGTCGCGGAAACGGCCATGCAAAGCCCTGGCCTTATCGACGGCGCCCTTTCGGTGGCAACCGATACGGCAGCCCGCCTAATCGAAGGATGGCCTCACCCCCCTAATTACGGCGGGAAATGATTTCACGGGCCTTTTTGGCTTTGAGGACACAGTTCTGAAATTCGCTGAACTGCTGCTGCGTCCGGGCGGCCCCGATGAGACCGGCGGCTTTGGCCCAATCTATCACCCGTCCTACATTGTTCGCCTTGGCGTCGCTCAGTTCGCGCTCTGCGGCGGAAAGTTCGGATTCGCAGGCCGGCCCCAACCCACGGTCCGCCGCATCCATACACCCCGAAAGAGCAAGCACCGTTATGGCGAGAAGCATTTTCTGACCGCGGGCAATTGGCATCTTATGCTGTCCTTTTCTCATTCGATCGACTGGACTGAAACGGTACTAACGCAAAGTACGCGCAAAGGCACGGATATCGTCGAGCAGAAGGTCGGGTACTTCCAATGCCGCGAAGTGGCCGCCGCGCGGCATCTCGGTCCAGCGTTCGACATTGAACATACGCTCGACATAGGGCCTCGGTGGCCAAGCCAGAAGCTCCGCCGGGAACAGGGCGCACGCCGTCGGCACCTCGACCCGCTTGCCCTCGTTCGACAACACCCGTCCCCCTTCCTCTCGCCGCCCGTAATAAATCCAGGACGCTGTGTTGAAGGTCCTCGTGACGATGTAGACCATAATGTTGGTCAACAGCATGTCTTTGCTGTGGGCGCTCTCGATGTCGTCACCGTCCGTGTCCGACCAGGAATTGAATTTCTCGATGAGCCAAGCGGCGATGCCGACCGGACTGTCCATCATCGCATAGCTCAAGGTCTGCGGCTTGGTCGCCTGCTGCGTGCGGTAACCATCCTCCATCACCTGCTCGCGCGCGAACCGCTCCGCCCAGGCTTTTTCGTCCGGATTTTGCGGACCGTCCGGATGGTGCATTGACATCATATTAATGTGGATAGCTTTGCACCCCGGCGCGTGCTCGAAACCGAGCCAGGTCGAGATTGCCGCGCCCCAGTCGCCACCTTGCGCGAGATAGCCGTTATACCTCAGCACATCCGTCATTAATGACGAAAACACGCCGGCGATCTTGCGAGGACCATAGGGGCGCGGCGGACTGCCGGAAAACCCGAATCCTGGCAAAGACGGGGCGACGACATCAAAGGCGTCTTCAACATTGCCGCCGAAGCGTTCCGGATGCGCCAACGGTCCGATGAAGTCCAAAAACTCAACGACTGTACCGGGCCATCCGTGACTGAGGATCAAAGGCATTGGCGCCGGTCCGCTGCCCTTCTCGTGAATGAAATGAATATCGATGCCATCGACCGGCGCCTTGAAATGGGAGAAACGATTGATGGCGGCTTCCTGCTCGCGCCAATCGAATTCGTCGACCCAATAGGCACAGAGCTCTTTCATGTAATCGAGATTAGCGCCGTAAGCCCAGCCCCCGTCCACAGGCATTTCGTGCCAGGGATAGTCGGCAACGCGCGCGCGAATGTGATCGAGCGTTTCGTCGGGAACATTGATGTGGAAGGGCTGGATGGAGGTCATGTGGCTGCGCCCACGAGTCTAAGAGTCCAATGCACGACTCTGCGCACCGTAACCCGAGCCTGCGCAAACGTCATCCTAGGTTTACAAACAGGGCAATAGCGTACGGAACCCACCCTTGAAACCGACGCACTGGCTGAAGTTCCGAAAGAAAGCGCTCTTGCGAGTCGCAAGGCTGGCAGGGACGGAAGACGTGGACAGATACTACACTCCGGCTTTGCCTTGCACGAGGAGGCTGGAACTCACCTTAATTTCTCTTCCTCCGGGTTTTTGGTTGCTATCTCAAGGGCGGCTTTCTGGTGTCGAAGCATGGCGATTAATTCACGGTCAATATCACCGTCGGGCTGGATAGCGTGCTCGCGCTGGAAGCGAAGAATGGCGTTGCGCGTATTCTTACCCTTCAAACCATCGATTCCTCCGGGATCGTAACCTAGTTCGACCAACAACATTTGGACGGTAGCAAAGCGGTGCCTATCGACCGTAAGGCCTGACAGATCCACTGAAATTTGGTCGAGAATCCCGATACCGGTCGAACTGTCCTTAAAGAACACGAAATCCGATTGGCTAACAACAACGCCCACTTGAGTGGAAAGATCGCTGAGCGCTTCCAGTTCGATCTGGATCTTCCGTTTCTCTGCCACCGCATCGATCTTCCAGACGCTGTCTTGCTGTTCGCTATTTTCTACAGTCATTCCCATACGCTTAAGAGTTTGCAGCGTTGCGAGGTAAGTACCCGCGACGGGCGATGCGAATGTACGCTCGACGGTGCCGCTGAGCGTATGGTCAATACCTTTACCAGCAGCCAGTCCCGCGATCGACAATGCCACCGATGCGCATCCTTCCAATGCCAAAAGGCAAATTAGGGCGAATACGATCTTCACCGATTGCAATTGTCCCATACCAGTCAGCTCCACGATTATAAAAGCCCATTGGTTCTCATTAACCTTTGATTAATTAATTATTTATTAATCCCGCCCCGACCGAGCATCCGTCGCCACCGCGAGCAGGTTGGAGAATCGCTGTGGGAGGCTCTAAGCTGTCGCAATGCAAGCAAAAGACGGGAAAGGCTGGAATATGCTTACGGCGGCGGAAAACGAGATCCTGACCGGGACACAAGCCGATACGCCGATGGGCGAGTATTTCCGGCGCTTCTGGCAGCCGGTCGCGCTCTCCGAAGAACTTCCAGAGGCAGATGGCGCACCGATTCAGGTAACCGTCATGGGAGAGGATATGGTGACCTTCCGCGATACGGAAGGACGGGTCGGTCTCGTCGAAAGTCGCTGTCCGCATCGGGGCGCCAACATGTTCTTCGGCCGCAACGAGGAATGCGGCCTGCGCTGCGTTTATCATGGCTGGAAGTTCGATGTGACCGGCAAGGCGGTCGATTTGCCGAACGTGCCACCGGGCGTGCGCATGCACGACACGATACGCATCAAGGCCTATCCGACGCGTGAATATGGCGACATGGTCTGGGCCTATATGGGGCCTCCGACGGATAACATGCCGGAGGTGCCGTGCCTCGAATTCGGCCTCCTCGCGGATAGCAAGCGCTACGTCATGAAACAGCGGCTGGAATGCAACTGGGTCCAGGCGATGGAAGGCGATCTCGACACGTCGCACTTCTCTTTCCTGCACATGCCAGCACCCGGTTTGGAGACGACCGAGAACAAGGACGTCAATTCACCTAACCGCCATCTCGAATGGATGCGCCGGGACGGCCGACCGAAATTCGACTTGCTCGATCACGAAGTAGGCTTCGTTGCAGGCGGCGCCCGCGCGACCGATGGAGACGGCGAGCTGTATTGGCGCATGACGCAGTTCATGCTGCCCTCGCACGGTACAGGCCCCGCCACGGTACCAGGCGAGACCTATTACGGTATGACACTGGTTCCGATCACCGACACCAGCTGCTGGATGTATTGCTATGCCTGGAACCCGGAACGCGACCTGCACGATGCAGAGTTGGCAAAATTCAAGGAAGGCCACGGCATCATGGCCGAGATCGACGCGGACTACATGCCCGTACGTAACCGCGGCAACGATTACGGTATCGACCGAGACATCCAGAAACAGCAGACCTATACCGGCGTGAAAGGAACCGCGGAGCAGGACATCATGGTCCAGCAAAGCCAAGGGTTAATCGTCGACCGTACCCGGGAAAACCTCACCGCAACCGACGCCGCCATCGTTCACTTCCGCCGACTGCTGATCGGCGCGGCAACCGAATTGGCGCGCGACGGCAAGGAACCCGCCGCACCCCATAACCCGGAAGCCTATTGCACGCGACCCGGTGCCCATGTCGCCGCCAGGAGCAAGGAGCTGGAGGAAGTCCTCACCGAACGCTTCGGCCATCCGCGTGGCCGCGTGCTTGCTTAGGCCTTCGTTGACGAGACCGTATTCACTCGCAAGTCTTCGTCGGTAGATTGACGTCCCCTGTCCGATCGCTCCGGCGCTCCAACAAAATGACGTCGTGCCACGTGTCGTCGATATGACCATATCGTTCCCGAACACCGACCTCACGAAATTCGCATTTGCGGTGAAGCGCCAGGCTCGCCTTATTCGCTGCGATGATCTGCGCCTGTAAGGTCCAATAACCATCGGCTTCCGAAATCTCGATAAGCCGGCGCAGCAACGCCGTGCCGACACCCTGCCCTCTTGCTGCCGAACTCGTGTAGACGCTGACCTCAGCGACACCGGCGGCGCCTCAATTGTCGGGAACGGGTGCGAGGGCGGACCAGCCGAGGATGCGGCCATTTTCATCGCGGGCAACGGTTCTGCCGAGCGATAGGTGACCTGCGTCCCACACCTTCCAGACCGAAGGTGTCATCATAAAAGCCGCCAGCCCGGTCGCTAACCCTTCGCCGTAAATCGCTCTGACTTGACTCCAATCCGGGCGCTGCATTTCTTCGATAGCAAACCCCATTTTCCTAGCGTCCCTTGTAGGAAGCATCGCGTTTCTCGGCGAACGCGCGAGGCCCTTCCTTTGCGTCCTCCGTTTGGCCGACGATCCAGCGCAGTGCGCCACCCAGCCGCATTGCCTGATCCAGGGTGACGTCCTGCGATGCCTGCGCCAAATCCTTAACCGCGCGGACGGCCAACGGCGCGTGTCCCGCGATGCGTGTTGCAAGCTTCTTCGCCGTCGGCATCAGCGCTTCGGCGGGCACCATGCGGCTTACGATGCCCGCACGTAGCGCTGTCTCGGCATCGATGCGGTCGCCGGTGAGGATGATTTCCATCGCGATCGATTGGGGCAAGCTCTTGGCAAGGCGTTGCGGACCGCCACCGCCCGGAAAGAAGCCGCGCACGATCTCCGGCAGGCCGAACTGCGCCTCTGTGGAACAGATCCGGATATCGCAGACCAGCGATAGCTCCATGCCGCCCGCCAGGCAGTAGCCATCGATGGCGGCGATCAGCGGCTTTTCGATCTTCATCGTCGTCCATTTTGCGGCCAGATCGACTTCGATTGCGGTAGCCGGTGACTGATCTTCGCGCCGCTCGCCACCACTCGCCGCTCGTTCCTTGAGGTCCGCCCCGGCGCAGAACGTGCCACCGGCGCCCGTGATGATGGCGACACGAATGTCGTCATCTTCCCGCACACGCTGCAGATATTCGGTCAGCTCTCGGCTCATCGCCTGACTGATCGCATTCCGCTGCGCCGGACGGTTCAGGGTAATTACCGCCACATGATCCTTGAGTTCGAACAAGAGGTCTTCGCTACTCACACGCCTTCTCCTTCTTAAAATTCGAGAACAAGCCGCCCTCGCGTGCCGCCCGCTTCCAGCCGGCGATGCGCCTCGGAAGCCTGTGCCGCCGGATAGGTATCCGCGACACGAAGTGTCAGGACCCCGGCTTCCGCCTGCTGCCGGAGCCGGTCTAGCTTCTCGAACTCGCCATCGTAGCCGCGTACGGACGTCGCCGTGAAGGTAACACCGCGCTGCGGCTCGCCGATAAATCCGCGCACCGCGGTAAAGGCGCCGCCGTCACGGACCGCCGGAACGACGCGCTCGCTCTGAACCGCGCCGTCCGCAAGACCGTCTACCCCGTCCGGGAAATGCTCCCGGATGCGCGATGCGACATCATCGCCACGGCGTACGACAATATCCGCACCGAGCGATGCGACAAGCGCCTCGTCAGCCTCGGACGCATCGGCGATGACCGTCAGCCCGTCGGCCTTCGCTAGCTGGATGACATAACCGCCATAGGCACCCGCCGCGCCGGTAACCGCGAGCACCTGTCCCGCCGACAAGCCGAGCAAATCGAGCGACTGGCGCGCCGTCAATCCATTCATGGGCAAGGTGCAGGCTTCGACATGCGTGGTCCCGGCCGGTGCGGGAACGACCGCTCGAGCCTTCAGCGCGATCTGTTCTCGGTACGCGCCATGATTAGCATTCGGACAGACCATGGCGATAACCCGGTCGCCAACCTTCACACCGGTCGTAACACCCTCGCCGACTTCGTCGACGATTCCGGCCGCGTCCATGCCAGGCACATAGGGCGGCGGATCGAGCTTTTGCTGTTCCGCCCGTGACCCGTTCCGCGCCATCGTATCCGTCGGGTTCACCGCCGCGGCGAAAACACGAAGCCGCACCTCCCCGGGCCCGGCATGAGTCTCGGGCACGTCCACGAGTTCCAAAACATCGGGGCCGCCATGAACCATCAATCCAACTGCTCGCATATACGTAACCTTTCGCTCTGGGATTAAGCGCCTTAAAGCGCCAGCGTATCTTTCACGTTCGAAAAAGTGGCCGGATCGTCATTCAACAGGATATTCGCCGCCGCCTTATCGAAACGGTTCTCACCAGAGGCCAGCGGGTCCTGCGGTAAAAGGTGATGGTCAATCACAAGACGCGAAAGCAGCAAGCGACGCGCGTCCCCGCCCCTTGCCCCTTCGGTTGCACCTTCCCACGCCAACAGCACAGCCGTCGTTGCGTGATAGAGCGCATTGGTGGCAAGGCGTCCCTTATCCTCCTGCGCCGGGTCGCGGGACACCGACTCGGCGAACGCAAACGCGCGTTCCACCTGCGCCTGAAGAAGTCCTTGGAATTGGCCCGGCAGGCCTGGAGTTTGCTCGATTTTGTCCTGCAAGCACGCGGCCAGCGTTTCATGCGCCCCGACGCGGCCAATCGCGCGGGTGATGACGTCGAGCGTATTGATGTTCGACGTGCCCTCCCATAACAGTCCGACCTGGGCGTCGCGGATCAGACGCGGATTGACCCAGTCTTCGATATAACCGTTGCCGCCTCGTATCTCCATCGCCCCCGTGGCGACGGGAACGTTGTCGCGGCAGGCGCGGAACTTGATCAGCGGCGTCAAGATGCGCAGCAATTTCTCCGCCTCAGCATCGCCCCTATTGGCGCCCGCCATAACGTGTCCGGTGAAGAGAAATATGCTGAGTGCCTGTTCCGTCGGCACCATGATTTTCATCAGTTGCCGCCGCAGCAGGGGAAAGGCGATAATGTTTTGACCGAAGGCTTGGCGGTTCCGGGCCACTTGCAAAGACTCGTTCAAACACCGGCGCATCATTGCCGCCGCCCGCACGCCGTGCGACAGACGTGACAGGCTGACCGTCTTCATAATCTGACGTAGGCCGCTGCCTTCCTCACCAATCAGGTGCCCAATTGCACACTCGAGCTTCACCTCGCCGGACGCCATCGATTTGGTACCCAGCTTGTCCTTCAGTCTGACGACCCGATAGTTGTTGCGGCTGCCATCATCCAGGAAGCGCGTCACCAGAAACAGGCTCAGTCCGGCGCTGCCTGCGGCCGCACCCTCGGTGCGCGCCAAGAGCAAGATCGTTTCGGCATCGGAGTTTGAGCAGAACCATTTGTCGCCGTAGATGCGCCACTGACCGTCCTGTTGCTTTGCCATGACCTCAATATTGCCGACATCCGATCCGGCGCCTTGCTCGGTCAGGAACTGCGCACATCGCCACAATTCGTCGATATTGTCAGACTCCATGCGGTGCAGGTACTTGTCCTTGAGTTCCTGGCTGGCGCGGTTGCGCATCAGCGTAATGCCCGTATCCGCCATGGAAACCGGGCACATCAACCCAAACTCGCCTTGCACGAAGAGATACTGAAAGATGTAACGCACCAGCGGTGGCATCGGCTCGGGCCAGCCGAACACGCCCGCGACATGACACATCCGGTGGATGGAGAACTCGCCATAGGCCATCTTCTCCATCTCTTTGTAAGCCGGATGGTACTCGATGGTTTCCTGGTCGCGCCCGGCACGGTCACGGGGGTGCAGGACCGGTGGATGCCGGTCGGCGATCCGCGCCAATTCGTCGAGCCGCCCGCCCGCCAGTTCGCCCAGCCGCCGCATTTGCGCTTCGACAACGGTGCGCAAATCCTCTGGCAGATAAGCCGCGATACCACTTTGCAGGCCCTTGTCGACGGCAAAGAAGTTCATGCCAGCGCAGTCCGGCGCGACCCAATCCGCCCCTGCTCGCGTCTCCGTCGTCGCATCGCTCATCTTCATACTCCACGTCGATATTTCACCGTAGAAATACAGAAAACCGCGCAGATTGAAAGCCGACAGCTTTTGCACACCGCGAATCCACGAGCGCTATTCTTCGATCATAGGTTTGCCAGACTTGGAAAAACTACCGCAGTAGTGAAAACTGTATGCCATCCAACTCTTATAGGGGGTCATACAAATGGTTTCTGTTAGGAAATTGCTGATCGCCGCCACCGTTGGCGTCGCCACCGTCTTTGCCGCGCCCATGGCCATGGCGGAAATCCAGAAGAAGAAATTCAAGGTCGTCGGGACGTGGCACAATCTGCCACCGTTCTATCAGTTCGAAAAACCGTTCTGGGAAGAACAGGTAACCAAACTGTCAGGCGGCAAGATCACCGCCACGATCAACCCGATCACCGAACTCGGCCTGAAGGGTTTCGAAGTCGCGCGCCTGCTCAAGCTCGGCGTCTTCGACGTCGCTTTCGCGTCATACGGCTACGTCGCCTCGGAGGCACCGGAAATCGAAGGCGCGGATTTGTCTTCCGTCTCGAACACTTTCGACGAAGGCTACAAGGTCGTGAAGGCCTACGAACCCCACATCAAAGAGACGTTCGAGAAAAAATATGGGCTGAAATACATGTTCAGCTACCCCTTCCCGAGCCAGATGATTTTCTGCAGCAAGCCGGTGACGAAGCTGTCCGATCTGGCGGGCAAGAAGGTCCGCGTCTACGCGACGACGCTCGGTGATTTCGTCGAAGGTCTTGGCGGCACCAGTGTCACGATTTCCTTTGCGGAAGTCGTGCCGGCCCTGCAGCGCGGCGTCGCGGATTGCGGCATCACGGGAACGATGCCCGCGTACAATGCCAAGTGGCACGAGGTCATCACCCACGCCATGAAAATTCGCGTCGGCATGGGTATGGGCTTTATGGCCATGAACCTGAAGATGTGGAAGTCGCTGAACGCCGATACGCAGAAATTTCTCCTGGAACAGTCCGCGCGACTGGAAAAGGAAATGTGGATAGCGTCCGAGAAGGAAGACGAGGAAGCTATTCGCTGCCTGACCGGCAAAGGCGAATGTTCGCGCGGCGCCGGCGGTTCCGTCGTTATCACCGAAGCCAGCGCGGAAGACGAAGCGCTGCGCCGCAAGGTGCTGCAGGAGCATGTCCTCAAAAAATGGGCGGCCCGCTGCTCCAAAGAATGTGTAAAAAACTGGAATGCCACCGCCGGCAAGGTCGTCGGGCTTACGGCAGGGAAGTAAATATTCCAGCGGCGAGTACACCCTCGCCGCTGGCTTTCCTATTTAACGTCCGGGTCGATGATCTTGCAGATGCTCGAATTATCGAGATCGCCGTGACCGTTATTGATGTGCTACTGATAAATCGACGTCGTCAGCGCTCCCAGCGGTGTAGGAGACGCCGCCATCTGCGAAGCCGCTTGGGACAAGCGCAGATCCTTAAGCATCAGTTTCGCCATGAAGCCCGGTTTGTAGTTGTTGCTGGAGGGCGATCCCGGCAGCGGGCCCGGCAAGGGACAGCCTATTTCCAGCATCCGCGAACCGCCCGTCGATGTGGAAATCACATCGAAGAGGACCTGCCGGTCGACACCCAGCTTCTCACCCATGATGAAGGCCTCGGACGTGGCCAGTGTTGTGATGGCGGCGATCATGTTGTTGCAGATCTTCACCACTTGGCCCTGGCCCGGTCCGCCGCAATGGACAATGTTCTTGCCCATTCCTTCAAGGATAGGGCGCGCCTTGTCGAAAGCCGCTTTCTCTCCGCCACACATGAAGGTGAGCGTGCCTTCGTCTGCGCCGATGGTCCCGCCCGATACGGGCGCATCGATCATCTGAAACCCTGCCTCCGATGCTGCTTCATGCACCGCGACAGCGCTTTCGACATCGATGGTCGAGGAATCGATGAACAGTGTCCCCGGATCGGCTACCCCGACGACGCCATCGTTCAAGAAAACCTCTCGGACATTACCGCCCACCGGCAGCATCGTAACTACGATTTCGACGCCCTTCGCCGCATCCTGGATCGAGGCCGCGCGTTCCGCTCCGGACTGGACGACGAAATTGACCGCTTCTTCCGACAGATCGAAGACCTTAAGGCTGTGCCCCGCGGTGATCAGGTTCCGCGCCATCGGGCCGCCCATGTTGCCGACCCCGATAAATCCAATTTTCGCCATAGTGAAATCACCTTCCTCGTTTTGCTTATTCTCGTACCCCATCCAGCATCAAACAGAGCGGTTCGACAAGCCAGGAGCGCGTGGTATCATAGGGTTGGCCTACGACAGGAGTAAATGAATGACCGACAAAGCATCTGGTCCACCAAATGCCTATATGGAGCGCACGCGGATGTACTACCGCGCGCTTGGCTATGAGAAAGATTACATTTGGGCGAATCTCGACGAAATTCCCTTCACGCGCCTCGAAAAGCCGTTAAGCGAGGCTACCGTCGCGCTGCTGACCACGGCAGGTCCGCCGGACGGGTCCAACCGTAACGAAGCGGGTAGACGGACAGTCTGGTCCGGCGAAATGTTATCGCCGCCGGAGGATTTTAATACGGACCTCGCCTGGGACAAGGAATCGACGCACACCGACGACCGCGAGACCTTTTTGCCCATCGATACGGCCAGACGCCTCGTCGCGGAAGGGTTATTCGCCAAGCTTACGCCCCGCTTCCATGGCGTACCGACGGACTACAGCCACCGCAAAACGATGGAGCACGATGCACCGGAGCTCTTGCGAAGGTTGCGAGACGATGGCGCCGATGCGGCGCTCCTCACCGCGCTGTGACCCGTTTGCCACCAAACCGTGAGTTTGGTTGCAAATCACCTCGAAGCCAACGGCATCCCGACTGTCATCATCGGATCGGCGCTGGATATCGTCGAGCATTGCGGCGTACCCCGTTTCGTCTTTTCGGACTTCCCGCTGGGCAATCCCACGGGCCATCCCTGGAATCGTGATATGCAGGCGGATATCGTTTCGCTGGCACTCCGGCAATTGGAAACGGCGGAAGCGCCGCGCACAACGGTCCGTGCTC
This sequence comes from Alphaproteobacteria bacterium, assembly GCA_012103325.1. GTDB lineage: Bacteria > Pseudomonadota > Alphaproteobacteria > UBA8366. Next base: position 141,626 of record WLWY01000002.1, on the reverse strand, counting down.
CCTTCGAGTGGAAGGACGATCCGGACTGGCGCGCGCGCTACAACCTGATCACGCCGGAAAACCGGGCGCTGCTCGCAGCGATCGGCGACGAGCGGCGCGTGCAACGCGGACAGGCGCCAAGGGCGACGGAGGCTGCAGAGTAGTACGCGGGCTTCGCTTGTGTCAGTCCGGGATATGGAAGACGGCTTCGATCTCAACTAAAACCTCTGGCGATTTGAGGCGTGAGACTTCGACCAGCGTACTGGCGGGCCGGCCGGTAAAATAGCGCCGCCACTGCTCGGGGTCCGCGTAGGCTCGATCGATGTCAGTCACGAAGATCGTGACCTTCACCATATGCTCTAGCCCTGTGCCGGCGGCGGATGCAACCTGCTGCAGACGGATGAATATCTGCTCAAACTGCTTTGCCATATTGCCGGGACCCACAACTCCGCCGGCGTCGTCTCGGGCTGTAAAACCAGCGGTGTAGAGCACTGGCCCGCTGACCGTGACTCCGGACGCGTAGGGCAACGCCTTATAGGACTCGACGTCGATATCGATCGGTTGGCGGGGCATCGAATTTTCTCCTGAAGACCTGAGCACTGTATGGTGCCAGCATAACCCGACTGCCTCTCCACACACACCAACCGGGACAATCAATGCCGCAAGTCACCCTCAACGGCATCAGCCATCACTATCGCCTCGAAGGTCCCGAGGGCGCGCCGGTCCTGACCCTGGCCCACGCGCAGGGTTTCACATCCCAGAGTTGGTCCGCGCAGATCGACCATTTCAGCGACCGATACAGAGTGCTCGTTCCCGACCTGCGCGGTCATGGCCAAACGGAGATGGCAGGAAAGTCTTACAGGATCGAAGACCTGGCGCTGGATATCGTTGCCTTTCTGGATGCTCTGGAAATCGAGCAGACGCATTATGCCGGCGCATCGCTTGGCGGGATGGCCGGGTTCGCGCTGGCGCTGGACCATGCCGAGCGCCTGCGCAGTGTTTCCTTCGTCACCACACAGGGCATCCTGCCGCAAGCCAGTATCGACGGACAGCATGCCGCCACCGCCGTGATGCGTAAAGACGGTGCGGAAGCCAGAGCCGATGCGGTTCTTGAACGATACTTGCGCAGGGGTTACCAGGCAGACCAGCCGAACAGCTACGCCGAACTGCGGCGGCAGTTCACAACCAATCCAGTTGAAGGCTATGCCGAAGCGGGAGATGCCATCTTCGCGATGGATTTCGATCCCCGTGTCGGCGAAATCGACCTGCCGACCATGGTCATCGCGGGATCGGACGATATTGCCACGACACCGGAACGCATGACGCTATACCGTGACAGCATTCCTGGTGCGAAAATGGAAATCATCCCGAACGCCGGCCACATGCCTTATGTCGAGGCGGCGGACGCGTTTAATGTCGTGCTGGCTGGTTTCCTCGACGCGTTGCCGCGTAACTAGACCTGCACAATCAGCCAATCGCGCCGGGTTCCCAAAGTTCGATCGGATTGCCCTCCGGGTCATGGATGCGCGCGAACCGGCCGATTTCGGAATCCCACTCGGCGCGGGTTTCGACTTCGATGCCGGCGGCTTCAAGCTGCCCGATCATCGCATCCAGATCGGACACGCGAAAATTGATCATCCATTGCTGCTCCGGCCGGCCGAAATAGTCGGTATTCTGTGCGAAAGGTTCAAGCACCGTTGGTCCGGTCTGCTGTTCCCAGACATTTGGATAATGGGTGACGCCCAAATGCGCCGCGTACCATTCTTTCAATGCATCGGTATTTCGCGAGCGAAAGAACAATCCGCCGATGCCGGTTACCTTTTCCATCGTTGATTCCCTATCATGATCCACAGGTGTTTATAATGAACCGGAGAATCAGCCATGACCACAACACAGCGCGTCCATCTTATCGTTGGCGGTTTCCCGCCCGGTTCCGCCGCGGGACACGATATGAACTATGCCCGCTTGCGGCTTTTGCAAACATTGCAGGACCGCAAAGACATCGCCGTCACCATTGCCAACGACTTCAAGGATATCGGGCGCTGGCTGCCGGGAACCGACCTGTTGATGACCTACGTCGCCGGCCCCTATCCCGAAGGCGCTGGAAACGCCGCATTGCAGGACTGGCTGGAACAAGGCGGTCGCTGGTTCGCCTTGCACGGCACCTCGGGCGGAAAAGCGGTCAAGGGCGAACGCGACGGCCGCCGCGTGAAACAGATGGTCAAGGCCGAGCACCATCAGACGCTGGGCTGCTTCTTCCTGAACCATCCGCCGCTGCGCGCCTTCGATGTCGCCGTTACCGCCGACCATCCTGTCACACGGGGCGTTCCGAAACACTTCACCGTCATGGACGAGCTCTACATGATCGAGCTTCAGGACCCCGGCGCAAGCCGGGTTCTTATGACCACGGAACTCGAAAAGGACCCGTCGCCGCCGGGGTTCGGTTTCGTCTATGACGACGACACCTCGCTGCAAGCAGACGGCAAAACGCGCGTCCTCGGCTATGCCCGAAATGTCGGAACTGGCGAAGTCGTGTATGTCGGGCTGGGCCATTGCCACACGGGCCGCACCAACACGCAATCCGCCGTCGATACGAGTATCGGCACAGAAGGCGTCGTGCCGCCCGAATTCCGTGGTGTCTGGGAAAACGACGCGTATCAGAAATTGCTGAGTAACGCGATTGCCTGGGGTACGGAGGCGCGGTGACATAAGCAACGTAAGAGCGTAACCATGCCAATGAACATTAGCGATTTACCCTTACGCAGCTCCGGCATTTTTATTTAGAGTCACAACTGGAATAACCCGGTTCGGATTGCCGAGACCGGTTCGTCGATTGTTACCCTTAGCCGACCAGCTGAGTAGACGTCCCGTATCTGCCAACCGGTATTGCCTACGCCAGTAACCCCAGAAACCAAATCGCTTCCATTCAAGCAATTCGATAGGACGCTCCATTTGCGACCGAAACCAAGTAACTGCTGTTCGTCCATGGTTTGCGGCGCTCTGAGTGTTGTGCTCAATATGTCGATATTCAGGCTGCTTAAAAATCAGATCGGTAGTAAATTGATGCGTCTCGTCATCGCCATATACAAGACCAGAAGCCCCATAGTCAGCTCTTAAAGCTCGAAGGACAGAACTCCTCTCAAGGTCGCATACGTCCATTCCGAGCACTATCCGATCATCCCAAATGTAGACTTGTGAGTGCGCCGAATTCGCATCATTCCAGTGCTCAGCTTCCACGCGCGCTGCTTGCAGGAAATCTGCCAACTCATTCGGCAACTCATCGTCGCACTCAAACCATTCGGCTGCTGTCTCCAAGATCTGCCCCTATACTATTGCGGCAAACCAAACTCGTGCCACTTCAAGCCTCAATACGCCAGCCGTAATATCTCCATCACCTGCTCCGGGGTCTTGATTTCGCGTGGGTTGGAGAACGTCCAGTCGTCAAGCATGCAGTTTTCGGCAAGGCGCGGCAGGTCGTCTTCTTCGACGCCGGTCTCGCGGATGCGGCGGGGCATGTCGAGGTTGCGGATGAAACTGTCGAGCACCTCCGGCAGGGACGTACCCGCCTGCCCCATCGCCGTGGCGATCTCCTTCTGACGCCCGCCATTGACGGACGTGTTCCATTCCAGAACGTAGGGCAGCATGATGCAGGAGGTGTGGCCGTGCGGCACCCCGGCGCTGCCGCCCAGTATGTGGCCGATGGCGTGGCTGGCGCCCATGCGCGCGCCGGTCACGACGCCGGTCATCGACATCCACGCGCCCATCAGGCATTTGAGCCGTGCCTCCAGATCGTTCGGGTTCGCCTTCACCCGGGGCAATCCCTCGCCGAGCAACCGGAGCGCCTGCAGGCAGGCCCCGTCGGTGTAGTCGTTGGCGTCCAGCGAAAGATAGGTTTCGACTGCATGGTCCACAGCGCGAATGCCGGTCGACAGGAATAGCCATTCCGGCGTCGGCACCGTGACGGCGGGGTCGAGGATGACCGAAACCGGGATAATCCCCGGATGCACGAAGCTCTGCTTCAGGCGCAGCGCGTTGTTGGTGACCCCGGCACGGGCGTTGAATTCGCCGCCCGACAGTGCCGTCGGCACTACGATCTGACGCACGTCCGGGGTGTCGTATTCGGGGAATTGGCGCTGACCGTTCTCGTCCACAACCGTACGGAAGGCCTCCATCCCGTCGATATCGCTGACACCGTGCTTGAGGCAGATCGTCACCGCCTTGCCGCCATCCGTCGTCGAGCCGCCGCCCAGGCTCACCAGCAGATCCCCCTTCGCCTCCCGCATCGCATTGGCGCAGGCGACCACCGCCTCGCGCGGGCTGTGCGCCGGCATGTCGTCATGGGTGCCGCAATAGGTATTGCCCAGCGCGCGGCGCAGCTTCTCGACCTCGTCGGTCTCCCGGTTCAGGGTGCCGCTGACCAACAGAAACACCCGCTCCGCCCCTAATCGTCGCGCCTCCGCCTTCACCGCCTCGGCGGCAGGCTGCCCGAAGATAACCTTCTCCATCCGCGTAAACGTGACCTGGCCTTGCTGCATGATGCTTCCTCGCAGGTAATGAGCAACAGTCGGACTGTAGGATACGGTTGGGGGAATTTACAGAGGTACTCGGATCGACGGCGCTTTGACCTTGTCCAAGTTGATGGCGAACCTGCTTCGGCGCAACAAATCGACGCAGGCGGTACCCCTGCCCCGCGAGAAGCGGCTACAGTGGCAGGCCACGCGATCACGCATTCACCATTTCGAGGACGTCTCCTCAAAGGAGTGATCATGTCAACCAAGAACTGTTTCGGCGACGACAACACATATGATTATGCGGCGCTCGTCGACGGGTTGAACCGGTATCTTCGGCTGAAGGCGACGCCCATCGGCATGAAGCGCTTCAAGACAGTGGCGGAGATGGAGGACGTGCCCCGTATCCGCCGGCCGAACCCGGCCGAGAAGATGGCGATGGATCAGATCGTCGGGCAAAGCCGATGGATCGGCTATACGCTCGGCGTCACGATGGACAATTTGATGGGCGCGCAGTGCGGCGCGGTGGTCGGGTTGCATCCGCGTAGTAACGAGTGGCTGTCCGGCGACCGCATCAACGGCGTCTGGTATGGCTCGCTGGAAGATGCCGCCGCCCACCAATCGGCAATGAATTGCGCCTCCTATGGCGACTACGAAGCAATTGCGACTTCGCCGCTCGTCTCCGGACGGTTGGACAACCCGGATATCTGCCTGTTCTATATGACGCCGGGGCAGTTGATCACCTTCATCAACGGGCTGCAGTACAAGAACTACAAAAAGTACGAATTCTCCTGCGTCGGCGAGAGCGCCTGTGCGGATTCCTGGGGCAAGGCCTTGAGCACCGGCGAACCGTGCGTTTCCATTCCGTGCTACGCGGAACGCAAGTTCGGTGGGGTGCAGGATGACGAGATGCTAATCGCGCTACCGCCAAGTTTCTTGCCCGGCGTGCTGGCGGGATTGGAGCAGCTTAGCCGCAACGGCCTGCGCTATCCGATCCCCAACCACGGCATCCAGAAATCGCCGCTCGACAGCATTTCACAAAGTTATGGTTAAGCGCGAAGAAAGTCCGCAATCGCATTGGCGATCTCGTCGCCCCGTGTTTCGGGAAGCATGTGGCCGCCACCGTCAAGCGCGACGAGGCGGGCCCCCGGAATGATTTCCGCCATCTCGCGGCCGAACCAGGCGGGCATCAGCTGGTCGTCCTGCCCCGTCACGATCAGCGTGGGACAACCGACCGACGGTGTTATCGGGCGGGTGTCGAGGGACAGGATCGCGTTCAGCCGCGCTTCGATCTGATCGGCGTCCTGCGGCGCGGTCTCGACCGCCATCTGTTCGAACCCCGCTTCGTGTTTCCGACGATATTCCGGCGGATAGAGCAGGCTCGCGTTGAACCAGGCGTAGCGGTACGGATTGAGCGCGCGGGCCGCCGCGATGCGCAGTTGCTGCATCGTCGTCAAATACCCCTCGGCATAGCCCCAGGGCGATACGAGAACCAGCCGTTCGACTCGCGCTGGATGTTCCGACACTACCGACAGCCCGATACCACAGCCCGTCGAGTGGCAGCACAAGGTCGCCCGCTCCAGCCCCAACGCGTCGAGCAGCCCGATCATTTCCGCCGCCCGGCCCGCCATACTCATGCCGTCCGGCGCGGAGACAGGCGCACTTTGTCCGGTGCCGCGTTGATCGTAGCGGATGACTGTGAAGTCCTGCGCCAGCGTCTCGAGGAATGGCGTCACGCCGACGGGACCGCTGCTTTGCGGCAGCAGCATCACGAACGGGCTTCCACTGCCTTGCTGCGTATAATGAATATCGCCGCCGTCGATTTCTGCCATAGGCATATGCTGTTTCTCCGTACCAGTGTTACCGTAAGAGTACGGACGGCACCGATGCGGTCAACGCGGCAATGAGGAAAAGGGCTGTGAGTGATTGAGCTATTGCGGCGCGCCTATAGCGCGGAATAGGCTGGCCGCCGGATTAAGTCGTTGAGTAGCACAGGAATGGTGGTTGAAGAACGAATGACGCAGCACAACACGACACCGACACTAGATTATGACGTTATCGTCATCGGCGCGGGGATTTCCGGGCTGTACCAGCTTTATAAGCTCCGCGAACTGGGCCTTAGGGTGCGGGTGTTCGAGGCAGGGACCGGCGTTGGCGGCACCTGGTACTGGAACCGGTATCCCGGCGCCCGCTTCGACTCCGAGAGTTATTCCTATGCCTTTTCCTTTAGCAAGGAGCTACTGGACGAATGGGACTGGACAGAGCATTTTTCGCCGCAGCCGCAGACGGAGAAATATCTCAACTACATGACCGATAAGTTCGATCTGCGGCGGGATATACAGTTTACCGCCCGCGTGACGTCGGCTCATTACGATGACACCAACAAGAGCTGGACACTGACTCTGGAGAACGGCAGCCGCCACACCTGCCGCTTCATGATCACTGCCGTCGGTCCCCTCTCCGCCCCGACTCTGCCGAAATTCGAGGGCATGGACGACTTCCAGGGCATATCTCACCACACGGGTCTATGGCCGAAGGAGCCGGTCAATTTCGAAGGCAAGCGGGTCGGCATCATCGGCACTGGCGCCACGGCCGTGCAGATCATTCAGGAGATCGCCAAAACCGCCGGGCATCTTACCGTATTTCAGCGGCGTCCGAACTGGTGCAAGCCGCTGCACAATCGCGAGATCAGTCCGGAAGAGATGCAGGAGATCAAAAAGACCTATCCGGACATCTTCGAGCGCTGTCAGGAAACGCTCAGCTGCTTCATGCACACGCCCGACCCGCGCAAAACACTGGAGGTTCCAGAAGCCGAACGCGAGGCCTTTTGGGAGAAGCTCTACGATACACCGGGCTTCGGATTCTGGATTGGCAACTTCAGCGACATCCTGACCGACCGGGCGGCGAACGCAGCTGTCTCCGATTTCGTCGCCCGCAAAATCCGCCAGCGGGTAAAAGATCCCGCGACCGCCGAGCTGCTGATTCCCACCGACCACGGCTTCGGCACCAGGCGGGTCCCGCAGGAGACCTTCTATTACGAAGCCTACAACCGGCCAAACGTGGAACTGGTCAGCATTCTGAACCACCCGATCGAGCGCATCACGCCGACGGGGATCAAAACGCGCGACCAGGAATTCGACTTCGACATCATTATCTACGCGACCGGCTTCGACGCCATCACGGGCAGCTTCGACCGTATCGATATTCGCGGCGTGAATGGCGAGAGCCTGAAGGCGAAGTGGCGGCAGTCGCTGGAAACCTACCTCGGCATTCAGATCGCGGGCTTCCCCAACATGTTCATGGTGATGGGACCGCACTGCGTATTCGGCAACATTCCAAGGAGCGTAGAATACAGCGTCGAGTGGGTAACGGACTTGATCGCCCATATGAACGACCGCAACCTGACACGGGTCGAGGCCGATCCGGCGGCGATGGAGGCCTGGAACCGCTTCGTACTCGAAAAATCGGAAGGTCTCCTGACCAACGAAATCGATTCCTGGATGACCGGCATCAACCAAAATGTCGAAGGCAAGCAAACCCGCATCGTCGCCCGCTTCGCCGGCAGCGCTCCTGACTACCGCGAACACTGCGACGCCGTTGCCGCAGCCGGGTATCGGGAACTTATGCTGGTGTGACAGTCAGGCCCCCTCAAACCGCCTATCCCGCGATGTCGTAATACCAAGGACCCGACACCATGCCCCTCACCCTCTTCGAACCCTTCCGTGCCGTGTTCTACACGCCATTTTATGCCGCACACGCGCTAGACGCTTACAGCGCCGAGGGCGTCGATGTGCAAATGGTGACGTCAGGGGCCGAGGTCACGGTCAGCGGGCTGATCGACGGCGATACGGATGTCACATGGGGCGGCCCGATGCGCATTCAGTATACCTACGATCAGCAACCGGACTGCGGCGTCGTCAGTTTTTGCGAAGTGGTGACCCGCGATCCTTTCTTCCTCGTCGGGCGCGAAGCGCGGCCCAACTTCCAAATGTCGGATCTCATGGATGTCCGCTTCGGGTCGGTGTCCGAGGTCAATACGCCGTGGCTGTGCCTGCAGGAGGATATGCGCCGCGCCGGACTGGACCCAACCCAGGTCAATCGTACCGAAGGCAATACGATGGCGGAAAACGAAGCCGCCCTGCGCGCAGGCGAGATAGATGTCATTCAGGTGTTTCAGCCCTTTCCGGAGCAGCTTGTCGCCGATGGCGCTGGCCATATCTGGTACGCCGCCGCAACACGGGGCGCGACGAGCTACACCACGCTCAGCACATTGCGCGGCACGCTCGAGAGCAAACGCGACAGGATGATGCAAATGACGCGCGCGCTGTACCGCACCCAGAAGTGGCTACACGGAACGCCGGACGCCGATGTTGCCGCTGCCGTCGCTGAGTTTTTCCCGGACATGCCACAGGAATTCCTGGCCGCCTGTATCACGCGCTACAAGTCGCTCGGTCTCTGGGGGGCGAACCCGGTCCTTCCGAGAGACGGCTTCGACCGGCTGCAGGCCAGCGGCCTGTCTGGCGGACTCTTCAAGACCGGCGCTTCGTATGAAACCTGTGTCGACAACAGCCTGGCGCACGAAGCGATCGCGGCCGACCCGCCGTCGATGTGATTCCGGAAACGGGCGCCGCCGTTCCCTAGCGAATGAACCGCTTCACGTAATCGGATCCAAGGCCCACCGCCTCATAATGCTTGCGCGCCGCCGCGACGCTGCCGTTTCAATCCTGCGCCGGCGACATCGGTACGCTCGCCAGATCGTTCACCCAAGGCATCGCCGATTGACACCAGATCTGACGTTTGGGCGGGAGCTGCGCACGCTGATTGCAGGTGCCGAGCCGAACGCTGAGACGCTTCGGACCTGCCCCGACCATCGTGCCGTACATCTGGGTGCCACAGTTCAGACAAAACACCAGCGCGCGCTCATTTCCGTTGGCAGCGATCTTCTCATAAGTCTTAATCTCGCCCGTCATCTCGAAGTCTGAATCGGGTACCCGAAGCGTCGTTCGAAAAGCGCTGCCGGATATGGCCTGACAGTCGGTGCAATGACATACGCTGGCATTCTCCGGATCGACCGTGGCCGTATAGCGGACACGGCCGCAGTGACATTGACCGTCGATCTTCATTCCATCCCTCTTGCGGATTTAAGCAATTGCCGATGCCGAGCCGACGATGACTACCGTGCCGTCGTCCTTTTCCATCCACACCGTAATGTGCGCACGTCCCACCTCCTCACGCGTGATGACACCTTTCGCCGTCACATGCTCATCGGGCCAGACGATGTTCGTGAACTTCACGTCGAGCGTGCCGCCCTCGTAGAAACCTTGGCCGAAGCGTTGTTCAAGCATCTGGCCGACGAGGGACATGGTCATCTTGCCGCCAACCACGACCTCTTCGAAGCCGAGTTCCTCAGAAGCCTGCTTGTTGGTGTGGTAGCTCCGGCTGCCATGAAAGAACACGCCGCACATTTCCAAATCGATGGTGCAGTCGAGGCTTTCGATAAGCTCGCCCGCCGGCACTTCGAATTTGCGCACGCCTTCCTTCTTTTTCGGGTCGCGCAAGGCCACCTTGCCGGAGCTCTGGCTGAGCAGAAAACTCTGATGGTGGATGCCTTGCACGACCAGCGTGTCCCCGTCATAGACGCTGACGTCCTGCTTCACGACAGAGCGGCCGCGCCAGTCATAGACGTCGAGCACCTTGGACGCGCGGCGATAGTCGCGCTCCGGATAGATCGGGTGATGGAACGCCCATTCCTGGCGCATCCACAGATTACCGAAGGTGTTGTCGAAGCGCGCACCGTCGAATCCGAAATCCATTTCGCCGACAACCATCGCCGGCGCAACGGGCTTGTCCCAATAACTCGGCTTGGCATAGCGGGCACGGTCGACGGCGATCCCGTCGCAATAATTGTCGATCATCGTCGGTGTACAGATGAATGGCAGTGAGCCAAGATCTTTTCCTGCATACGGTTCGTGGCTCGTAATCGTCTCGCTCATGATTTTCTCCTCCCTTCGGTGTAACTGTTATGACGTCCCGATGCTGAGCAGGTTCTCCACTGATCGGTAGGGTTCTTCCAGATAAGCGATACTCTCCGCATCCAGCGTGATTTCGGTCGCCGCGACCAGCTGGTCGAGCTGACTGATCTTCGATACGCCGACCACCGGCGCCGTCACCTCAGGCTTGCTGAGCAGCCAGGCGACGGCGATTTGTGCTGGGGCGTGGCCGAGCCGCTCCGCGACTTCGACGACGCGGTCCGCGATCTTGAAATCCATCTCACCACGATAGAGACCTTCTGTGCGCTGCCGGTCCTGCCCCTGCGAGCGTGCCGTACTGCCGGCGTCGAAGCTGCCTTTGTAGGAGCCGGTCAAGATGCCGCGCGCCAGTGGCGACCACGGCGTCAACGCCACACCGGTCGAGGCGCAATAGGGGTTCATTTCCCGCTCTTCTTCGCGGTAAATGAGATTGTAGTGGTTCTGCATCGACACGAACTTCGTCCAGCCATGCCGCTCCGCCGTCATCTGCAGCTGCGTGAACTGCCAGGCGAACATCGACGAACCACCAAGGTACAGGACCTTCCCTGCCTTCACGACATCATGCAGCGCTTCCATCGTTTCCTCGATCGGCGCAAACGCGGTGCCGGGTCGGCCGTGCGGATGGCGATGGATGATCAATTGGTCGATGTAATTGAGGCCGAGCCGCTGCAGGCTGGCATCGACGCTTTCCATGATGTGTTTGCGCGACAGGCCCGCTTGGTTTGGGTTCTCGCCCATCTTGCCCGAGACCTTGGTCGACAAAACGAACTGATCGCGCGGCGCCAGCTCCCGCAGCAGCGCACCGACGACTTCCTCGCACGCCCCGATCCCATAAACGTTCGCGCAGTCGAAATAGAACAGGCCGTGGTCGAGCGCCGCCTTGAATATCGGCCGCGCCTCGTCGAGCGTCAGCGTCCAGTCCCCCTGATGGCCGCGCCCCGGTTGCCCGAAATTCATCGTCCCTAGACACAGTCTAGAGACACTGAGCCCACAGTTTCCGAGTTGCGTCGTCGCCAGCATGGGCGTCCTCCCTGTTCGAATCCAAGCGCGAGGCTAGAACACACGATCCGCGATGCGCTAGTCTTTTCTCATATCCGAACAACGAACTGAGAGAGCAGCATGATACGTGGAATCGACCATATCGAACTGATCGTCCGGGACTTCGACGAATATGTCGAGTTTCTCAAAACTCTGGGCATGAAAGTGTTGACGCACACAACCCATCACGGCGAATCCGCGGAACTACAGGCGCCGGGCGAGAACCAGCCGATTTTCGAAGTTCATCAGGCCACCGGCGAAGAAGTCATCGGCGTCAACCACATCGCCTTCCGGGTAGACGACGTGCAGGCTGCAAACGGAGTGTTGGAGAAAACGAAAATAGACTCGAAACCGCCGAACTATGTCGAATCAACAGGCCGCACAACGATCAATCTACGGGATCCGGACGGCTGGCGCATGCAACTGGTCGACGCCAAACGCAAGGACCCGGCCTAGCGTACGCCCGACGATGACTGGAGCAGCCGAAGCGATTAGGAATCGCTGACTCCGCCGAACTTCGCCTGTTTGTCCATAATCTCAGCGGCCAGCCGTTTGCGCCCAGCCTCGTCGAGCTCGGTAAAGTCAATGACGAGAACCGGCTCGACGCTGCGGACGATGAGGCCCTTCAGCGGCGACATCTCGTCGATCAGCACATCCACCGTCTCGCCGATAACGACAGGCGTGTTATCGCGCCGGTAGTCGTTCGCGAAATGCAAGCGGACGCCGCTGACGGAGATGTCCTCGATATAAGCGGCATAGCTCCGCTCCGGCGATGTCACCATCGCCATGCGGGGCGTAACGACGCGCTTGTATCTGCGCTGCTCCAATCCGTCCATGGGGCTCCGGGCTCCAGTTTTCTGCGCAATAAGGGATCGATTGCGGCTATCACGCTCAGGAATACCTGGGATACCCTTAACACGGTGTTACCATGATGCTCTGCGCTCGAACGACGACGCCTATCGCAATGCGCGAATGTCACAAACCTGTGAGGCGGGGTTGGCCAAATTGGCAACGATCGGGCATTCTGGTACCGCTCAACTTGGAACGTGCGGAACGAATGAAACAGCTCTCCAGAGTACTTCTATTGACCGTCGGCCTTATCCTGGTCATCCAGCCGCAAGTCGACGCGGGCCAGGCGATTGAACTCAACAAACAGGTTCAAGACGGCTTAATCGCCGCGAAGAGCGTGCGGGGACCCGGCGTCGACCGCGAGCTGTTCAATGGCAAACCGGTCCTGGTGGTCTTTTTCGCCAGTTGGTGAGGCACCTGCAGGTCGGAGTTCGTGCAACTCCGCAAACTGTTGGATGAAGGTTGGAAAGACAAGATCGGGATCGTCGCCATCAGTTGGACCGAAGGGCGCTACGGCTCCGCGTCCGAAGGCCGGCTCCAACGGATGGTCCGCGAATTCCATCCCGATATCCGGGTGATCCGCGAGACGAAGCAAATCAACGACGACTTTGCGCCGCTGGTATACGTGCCGGCGAACTTCGTCTTCGACAAAAACGGTAAACTGATCTACGGCGACGGCAACCGGGAACACCTCAGCAAAGAAAAGCTGATTGGTCTATTGAAACAGGGCGGCTGAGACAGCGTTTCGGTACCGCGCTCTCTAGTCCTTAGCCCTCGCCTTCACACCTGCGCCGCCATTCCGTCGCCCGAAGGGTCCGCACCGCCGTCCATTTTGCCGTCGCGCATGCGGATTGCGTGCACGATGGGCGTGGCGTAGCTAACGGCGTAGCGAACCGTCGGATAGCCCATCGCCTGCAGGCCGCGCTCCGCCGAGCGAAGGATACGGTTGGTGCATTCGATGGTGTCGGACGTCGCGCAGAAACGCGGTGCGGAGACGGCTTCCTGGGCGCTCATGTCGAAATCGACGACGTTCAGGATGGTCTGCAACACGCCCATGGTGATTATCGTTCCCCCGGGCGCGCCGAGTGTCAGGAATGGCTTGCCGTCCTTGAGCAACAGGGTCGGGCACAGTGCGGTGAAGCGTGCCTTCCCCGCCGCGAGCGAGCCCGCGTTGCCGGGCCGTGGATCGAAGACCATCATGCAGTTGTTGTACATGAAGCCAAGGCCCTCGGTGACGGCGCCGGAGCTGGAGCCGAGCGAGTGGGTCATGTTGACCACGTTGCCCTGATCGTCGGCCACGCAGATATGCGTCGTCTCCTTGCTTTCCGGCGCACCTGCATTGAGGCGCGGCACGGAGGTTTTCTCGCCGCTCTTGATGCGCGCCGCCATGGTTGCCGCGTAATCCTTCGACATCAGTTCGTCCATCGGGATGTCGAAGAAGCGTGGATCGCCCATGCGCTGATCCTTGTCGACCGTGGCGATCTTCATCGCCTCCGACACCGTGGCGATGTATTCCGCCGAGTTGAAACCCATCGCCGCGAGATCGACGTTCTCCAAGATGTTCAGCATCAACAGGATCATCAGCCCGCCGCCCGGCGGCCGGTTCGTCACGACCTCGTACCCGCGATAGCTGCCCTTGAGCGGTTCGCCATGCTCGGTCTCGCAGGCCGCCAGATCGGCCATCGTGATATGGCCGCCATTGGCGCGCATATCGGCGTCGATGGCCCGGGCGATTTCGCCGGTATAGAAATCTTCCACCCCCGCATCCGCGATGCGGCGATAGGTGTGCCCCATATCCGGGTTCTTCAGAATATCGCCGACATTGTAGAGGCTGCCATCCGGCCTGCAGTAAATCCTGGCCGAGGCCGGATCGTCGGTGATCGTGCGCAGCCGCGCGATACGTCCGTTCTGCGCCGGTTGATGCCAAAAACCATGCACGCGCGGACGGACAGGGAAGCCCTCCTCGCAATACTGGATCGCGGGCTGCATCATGTCGGTCAGCGAGCGCGTGCCAAATTTTTCCAGCCCCTCGGCGAAGGCCTTGATGGTCATCGGCGTTGTCATCGAGGTGTAGCCGGTTTCGTTCACCTGATCCTTCAGGACGAAGCCGAACCCGTCATCGCACTCGCAGATGATGAGGTCTTCCCACATCTCCGGCGTAGTGGAGAGCGGCGCGCGGCCATGGAAATCGATCGAATAATGGCTATTCGTCGCGGCAGTATAGATCTGCATCGACCCGAAACCCGCGATACCGCACATCTGCGGATCGACGACGGTTTGCACCAGTGCTGCCGCAATCGCGGCATCCATCACGTTACCGCCATCGCGTAACACGTCGAGCCCCGCATCCACCGTCTCCGGCTGCGGTGCGGATACCATTCCATGGGTCATATGATCGTCCTCCCGTAATTTTCGCGCGATGATAGCGGAACGCGAGACCGAGCCATAACGTTTAGATCGTGGGTACGCTTACGCGGTAGATGCGTAGTTTCCCTAGCTTGTCTCTGGAGCCACTATCATTTGTCTTTGCATCCATGCAGCGGATAGATCCATATTTCGGGCTAGAAAGCGTCATCGAACGTGCGATCAACGACGCGTGTACGGAAGGGCTAGGTTATACGGGACAAACGGGCAACGCCGTCCGAATGATTCAGAAAGCGCATCCGGACATGAGCGCCTTCGAGGCGATGCGCCTAGTCGATCTTTATCGTGCAGAGAACTGACGTGCGTTCAAAACATCGCGCGAGCCGAAGTAGATTCTACGCTGGTAACTGTCGGAGACACGGAAGCGCGCCAACTGTCTCCGCGGCCTAATCGTCGACCAGATTGCCGTCCGCGTCCCGAATCTCAGGACCATGCACCTTTGCCCGGCCATCACCAAAACCCTGGTCGCGCCCTTCCAGCGCCGCCTTGAGCCCTTTGTCTTTCGCCACCTTGCGGAAGGACCACGTCCCGGGGGCCAGATGCGCGCGGCCATCGTTCTCTGCCGCCATGCGTTGCAAGGTGCGCGCACCCATCAGTTCCAAGCCCATATTGACGATGCGCTTGTTGGAGGACAGCAGATCCGGATCGATTTTCGCCAGCCGGTCGGCAAGCCCCGCCACTTCGGCTTCCAGCAAGTCCGCTGGAACTGCTTTCATCACCAGCCCAATCGACTCAGCCTCCGCGCCGGTGATCGTATCGCCGGTTAGCAACAGCCGCTTCGCCCATTGCGGACCGCAGTGATACAGCCACATTTGGTTCGGCAGCGAGCCCAGGTCGCGCGCCGGTGGAAACCCGATATTGGCGTCCTCGGCTGCAATCACCATGTCGCACAGCAATGCGATATCGGTCCCGCCCGCAAGGCAGTGTCCATGCACTTGCGCAATCGACGGTTTGTGCATGTCGAACAACACCATTCGCAGCCGCTGACTGTATTCCAGCCGCCAGATATCGTCGTCGATCGTCGGATCGGCGTAGATGCCGCCGTCCCGGTACGTACGCTCCGGGCGTCCGCCGGACGGCGGATTGTTGAGCCCCGGCGTAAGATCGTAGCCCGCGGAAAACGCTTTCCCGGCACCGCGCAGAATGACGCAATGTACATCCTTATCGTTGTCCGCCTCCCAAAGCGCTTGGCTCAATTCCTCCAGCAGCGGCACCGAAAGGGCATTCCGCTTGGCAGGCCGGTTAAGCGTGATCCGCGCGCGGCCATCCACGGCCTCGTAAATGATGTGTTCGAAGTCTTCCATGATGTTCCCTGTTACGTTTCTTAAAACGATGTGGACGCTTCCCCGCCGAGCTGTTGCTTCACATTATCGATATCGCCCAAAACCCAGAGCGCCGCAATACGGCCGTTCTCGATCTCAAAGAACGCCGCACCGGCCCACGCAATCTCGCGCCCGGTCGCTGCGACGCCGAAGAATTCATCCTGGTGCACGCCTTTGAAAATCATCCGCGCGGCCACCTGATCCTCAGTCACAACAAGGTCTTCAATGATACAGGTATAATCCCTCAGCGCGTGGTGAACGGATCGCATGTATTCGATGAACCCGTCCCGCCCTCGCTTCTCCGGACCGAGCGATCCGCGAAAACGGAAATCCTCAGCCAGGATCTCCCGCGCCACCGCCTCGTCAGCCCGGTTCCAGACTTCGTGATAGAAACGTTCGACGAGCATTCGTGGCGATGAGCTCATGGGTTTTGTCGACACTCTGTTCACGTCGCCCAACTTAAATCCGGGTGCTCGCGTCCCCACTCAGTCGCCTGTTCGTACGCGTAACCCGCGCGCAGCAGCACCTCTTCGGCGAACGGTTTCGCATAGATCATCAGACCGATGGGCAGACCTTTCGTCGACATGCCGCACGGCACCGACAGGCCGCAAAGACCCAGCACGTTGCCGGTCGCAGTGTTGTCGGAGAAATGTTTCGACAGGATGCCGTAGTCCTCGAGCGTCGTCTCAAACGTTGCGACAAGGGGCGCCGCTTCGGGAACGGTCGGCGTCAACATAATGTCAATATCGCGCAAGCTACCCGCCAATTGTTCGCGCCGCAGCGCG
This sequence comes from Alphaproteobacteria bacterium, assembly GCA_012103325.1. GTDB lineage: Bacteria > Pseudomonadota > Alphaproteobacteria > UBA8366. Next base: position 124,692 of record WLWY01000002.1, on the reverse strand, counting down.
TGCATCGTACGCAGGGCATCGGCATAATCCATGGCAGGACGCTTCAAATCTTCCAGCATGCGCGGTCCGACGACATGGTCCATCTCATCGACCATCGTGCGTAGCCGTTCGGCGTGAATGACGCAGGCCTCGACGCTGCTGATCGATGGCCGGATGGCCTGAGCAGCCAGCGCTTCGGGATAAGCAATCTCCTCGACATGCGCGCCAAATTCCCTGAACACAGCGGCACACGACGCGATCGCCTTCTCCACCTCCGGATCGACATCGTCGAAGAAGAAATCACGCGGGATGCCAACGCGCAGCCCTTTTACACCCACCTTTAGGTTCGGCAATACATCATGCGTCTCGACACCAACCGTGGCGTCATCGCCGCGGTCTTCACCCTGCATTGCCTGATAGACCAGAGCCGCGTCCTCGACGGAACGGGTCAGCGGTCCAACCGAGTCCAGGGTCCAGCTTAACGGAAATACCCCATGACGGCTGACCCGGCCAACCGTCGTTTTCAACCCCACCGTGCCGCAAAAACTCGCCGGTGCGCGCACTGAACCACCGGTATCAGACCCGAGCGCCATCGGCGCCATGCCCGCCGCGACCGCAACCGCCGAGCCTGCGCTGGAGCCGCCGGGAATATGATGGGCCTCATGCCATGGATTGTGCGGTGTGCCCTGAATATGGTTGATGCCGGCAATGCCCTTGGCAAATTCCACGGTGATGGTCTTGCCGAGGACGATCATGCCTGCTTCGCGTAACTGCCGCGTTACCGTGCAGTCCCGTTCCGCAATATTTTCGCCCAACGTGCGCGACCCGGCCGTCGTGGGCAGACCACCGACATCGAAAATATCTTTCACGCCATAGGGAATGCCGTGCAACGGACCGACCCGCTGCCCAGCCTGCAACTGCCGTTCCGCCGCTTCCGCCTCTCGCATCGCACGATCCGCGACGACAAGATTGAAGGCGTTCAACCGCTCGTTCAGCGCTTCAATTCGCGCCAACAAATGTTCGGTCAATGTAATCGGCGACAGATCACGAGCGCGGATAAGCCGACCCAGTTCGGCAATCGTCAGGTCGTGCAACGGTGTTTCAGTCATGATGCTTCCATTTTCAATACCTTATACCGATATGCCGGCATCCATTCGCCGCGATTTGTTGGCGCGCGCCGCAGCACAGCGATCGCGGAATTCTTGGCTGAAGGGATCGACGCATCCAAACCGGTCTGCACGGAACGCCGTGATGTCGAATTCTGGATTACGGCCGAGCGCGAGATCGGCAATCGCCTTCCCGATACCGGCGGAAAGCGCGATGCCACTACCACAACAACCGGCAGCCACCAGGAAACCCGACAAACCAGGAATAGGACCGAGAATGATTTTGCCATCTGGCGTATAAGCCGAGAGACCGCAGATATAGTTGGCAAATTGCGCTTGTTTGATTCCTGGAAATAATGTCCCCACCCTTTCAGCGGCGTCGGCAAGGCAGTCCCAGTGTTCGTCGCCCACGGTGGGGGAAAACGCCGCGGGATCGTTTGGCAGGTCGCGGGCGTCAAAGGTCGCTGAATTCGATTCCTGAATGCCGAGCAATAACCCACCGACATCGGGCCGCGCATAGGCCGCCGCATCAGGCATCGTGACGACCGGATGGTCGCCGCCATAGGCAGGGTCCGGCGCTGTAATCCAATAGTGGCTGCGAACCGGCGCCATGGGCAGCGGATAACCTGCCCGCTCGGAAAGTAGCGCTGCCCAAGCACCCGCCGCGTCGATCACGCTTTCGCTGCCGATCCGTCCAGCAGATGTTTCAACGCCGACCACCTTGCCCTTATCAGTCAGTACATCGGTGACGGCGGTGCGTTGCCGGATTTCGACACCACGAGCCGCGGCGGCGCGCGCGTAGGCCATGCTCAGCAGATACGGATCGACATATCCATCCGTTGGCAGGAAAGCGATCTTGCGTGCCGCTGACAGTTCAAGCCATGGGACCTGTTCGCGGACGGCAGCCACACCGAGCCACTCGAACGGAATGTCATGGTCCTCGGCCAAGGCGGCCATACCGTCCAATTCCGCTTCCCGCTCGGCGGACGCCGCAATGCGAATACTGCCGACCTTGTGAAATCCGACATCCTCGCCCAACTCCGCTGTGAGACGATCGATGGTTTCCCGGGTCCGCCGAGCCAACGGCGTTTTGGTCGGATTGGTCGACACCTGAAGCACCAGTCCCGCTGCTCGACTCGAGGCGGCGCTGGCCAGAGCGTTGCGTTCCAGCAGCAAGATAGACTCGCCGCGTTCTTGCGCAAGATGATAGGCAACCGACGCACCGATGATGCCGCCGCCGACAACGATATGGTCAAACTGTTCCACGCCGAGCACTTCCCCTAACAAGTATCAGCGAATGCCCCTCGAATTGTCTTTGGCACACCTCAGTGCGGTCGAACAGAATTCGACAATGCCATAAACTCGCATGCACACCATCGCACCGTGAGCCATGAGCCGAGACAAAACCAGAGACGGAAGATCGTATCATCAACCTCTGGGCGGCGACGTTTCTGCATTATACGCCAGAAGAACAAGAGGCCTACCGGGAAGCATTGGTAAGGCTCGACGAAGGAGCGGTCGACATCCGAATCTCGGTCAGCTTCAATATCGTCCTGCGATGGAGCAACGATCATGCGGGTTAGCGTCTTAATCCGCGTATCAACGGCCAAATACACGCAATGGACTATTTCGTCTTGCTATAAACGGCGAACCCTATCTACTTTTCCGCTTCTGCGTTCTTTTCGAGAAAAGACAGGAAAAATGGAAATCACATTAATCGTCATTTTGGTCATTATTGCGTTAAGCGTTCTGTATGTAATCGCAATCTTCAACAAGTTTGTAACGCTCAAGAACCGCTTCAAGAACGCCTTTGCGCAGATCGAAGTGCAGTTGAAACGGCGATACGATCTTATCCCCAACCTTGTCGAGACCGCCAAAGGCTATATGGCGCACGAGCGCGAGACCTTGGACGCCGTGATATCGGCGCGAAACGCAGCGGCAAACCTGCTCGCTGACGTCGCGGCCGATCCTGGCAACGCCGATGTGATGAAAAGCCTGATCGGCGCAGAGAGCAAGCTCGCCGGCGCGATGACGAGTTTCAATATGGTGATGGAAGCCTATCCCGACTTGAAGGCGAATGAAAACATGATTCAGTTGAGCGAAGAGCTTACGAGCACCGAAAATAGAATTGCCTTTTCCCGTCAGGCCTTCAACGACCAGGTCATGGCCTATAACACCTACAAGCAGAGTTTTCCGCCGGTGTTCTTTGCACCCATGTTCGGGCATGGGCCGGATATTCCGTTCCTCGAGTTCGAGGATAGCGAGGCTATTCAGGATGCGCCGAAAGTGTCCTTTTAGAAACCGTTTGCGACGCGGAATTCGAAATGGATTTCTTTGAATCGCAGGACCAGGCCCGCAAGAGCACCTTTCAACTCGTCTTCCTTTTCATCCTCGCCGTAATCGCCTTGATCGTCATGACCAACATTTTGGTCATCGTGGTTTTCGGATTAATAGATGGCGAACCGTCACAGAACGTCGGGAGTTCACTGCAACAAATCGATTGGCAGATACTTGTAATCGTCAGCGCCGGAGTCTGCGCTGTGGTTCTGGCGGGAAGCCTTTACAAGATCACGACCCTGTCGGGCGGCGGCAAAATCGTTGCGGAGATGATGGGTGGGAAACTGATCGCACAGAACACCGGCGTTATGAATCAGCGCACTTTGGTAAACGTCGTGGAAGAAATGGCCATCGCCTCCGGTACGCCAGCCCCGCCGGTTTATGTGCTTGCGGATGAATCCGGAATTAACGCTTTCGCAGCGGGTTTTTCGCCGCGCGATGCTGTTATCGGCGTCACGCAGGGCACCATCGATCAGTTAAACCGCGATCAGTTGCAAGGTGTCATCGCGCACGAGTTCAGCCACATTCTGAATGGTGATATGCGGCTTAACATCCATTTGATGGGCGTGCTGCACGGCATCCTGCTCATCGGCAATATCGGGTACTATATATTGCGTTCTTCTCCCCGCTCGAGCCGCCGCAACAATAAATCTGCCGGCGGCATTATGGCGCTGGGCTTCGGTTTGATGGTCATCGGCTATGCTGGCACCTTCTTCGGCAGCCTGATCAAGGCGGCCGTCAGCCGGCAACGCGAGTTCCTTGCCGATGCATCTGCGGTTCAATTCACGCGAAACCCGGACGGGATCGCAGGAGCGTTGAAGAGAATTGGCCGCCGCCAATTCGGCTCGCAAGTCGAAAATCCCGGCGCGCCCGAAATCAGCCATGCTTTTTTCGCGCAAGGCGTTTCGGTTTTTTTGGAGTCCCTGTCCGCCACGCATCCGCCACTGCCTGAACGTATCCGGCGCATCGATCCGCATTGGGACGGCAATTTTGGGACATCCTATGTGCCACGCGGGCAAGGGGGTACCGAAGGCGACACCAGGAATGAAACGTTAGCGCGGGAGGATATCGCAAAGAAGGCGGCCGCCGTTGCCGCTGGCGCCGCAATCTTGGAAACCGTCCGTTCGAAGGGCATGCAGGCAATCGATCAAATCGGCAATCCGTCCCCAGAGGCCATTAACTACGCTCAAACATTGTTATCGGAACTGCCGAACAGTGTTTATGAGGCAATCCATGAAGCTTATACCGCCCGGGCCGTGGTTTATATCCTGGCGCTTAACGCCGAACCCGAGGTGCGGTCCCAACAATTGAAGCATTTGAGAGAACATGGCGATATCGGCATCTTTGCGCTCACAGAGGAACTCTTGCCGGAGATGGAAGCCCTCGACATCAAATACCGATTGCCATTGATCGAAATCGTTATCCCGGCACTCAAGCAATTGTCAGTTCATCAATACAACTCGTTCAAAGAAAATTTGAATGCCCTAATCGACACGGACGCCAAGGTCGATTTGATCGAGTGGTCCTTGCGCAAGATCTTGTTCAATCACCTGGACGCTCATTTTTTCAAGCCAGCGCCTCCAAAATCTCGTTATGCGAATGCCCGCCAAGCGAAGGAAGAAACGGCAACTCTCCTTTCAGCCATGGCTTATGCCGGACATCAAAACCAAAAAGAACGCACGGAGGCTTTCCAAGCGGCGGCAAGCACGCTGAAAATCGCGGATATTCAGTTAATTGGTAACACCGATATCCTTGTCTCGAACCTGGACCGGTCCCTGCAAAAGCTGGAACAGCTGACCCCTTGGGCGAAGGTGGAATTGCTAAAGGCGTGCGCCATTTGCGCCGGTTACGACGAACGGGCCTCCCACGCCGAACTCGAGCTGTTGCGCGCCTTTTCCGGTGTTCTCGATTGTCCCATGCCGCCTGTAATCATCAAGGCGTAGGACGATCCAGGGGAGCGGCCCCTACTCCGCGGCAGCAGCGGCTTGCGCTGTATCCGCTTCGAACCTGAATCCCCGGTAATCGTCGGCAACCACGTCGTTGCATATTTTCCGGTAGCGGCCGACGCCGCCGATATAGGGCATGAAGATACGCGGCTTACCGGGAATGTTCGCGCCCATGTACCAGGACGCGGCAAGCGGAAAGAGCGTCGTATGGGCAACCTCGTTGACGTGATCGACCCAATAATCCTCGGCCTCCAACGTCGGCTCCATGAGCGCCAGATCTTTGTCGCGCATGTGGACAATGCAATCGGTTACCAGATCGACATGCTGTTCGATCGAGACCATCATGTTGCTGAGGACGGAAGGGCTGCCGGGCCCGGTGATCATGAATAAGTTCGGAAAGTCTTTCGTCATCAGGCCAAGATAGGTGCGCGGACCCGCCGCCCATTTTCTGGGTAGTGTCGCACCGTCCCGTCCCTGGATGTCGACCTTGTACAGTGTGCCCGTCATCGCGTCGAAGCCCGTCGCGAAAACGATGCTGTCGAATTCGAATGAGCGCCCGCTCGTGTTCAAGCCGTCCGGCGTCATTCGCTCGATTGGCGTATCGTTGATATCGACGAGCTCGACATTGTCGCGGTTATAGGTTTCGAAATAGCCGCTATCGATGCAGATGCGTTTGGTGCCGATGGGATAGTCCTTGGCCGCCAGCAGTTCGGCCATGGCAGGATTCTTCACGATGGACCGGATCTGATCGCGGACGAATTCCGCCGCCGTTTCGTTGGCGTCGCGGTCGACAAGCAGATCGTTGAACGAGGACAGGAACGCAGCACCACCGATATCCCAGCGCTTCTGATACATCTCGGCACGCCGTTCTTCCGTCACTTTCAACGCGGACTCATTGTTGAGCTCGCGGATATTGCCCTTGGCAGTATGGCGCTGTTCCTCGCGAAGGGCGGTATAGTTATCTTTCCAGGATCGCGCATAGTCTTCCGTCATCGGCCCGTTCTGCGACGGAAGCGAATAATTCGGCGTGCGCTGAAAGACGGTTACGTGAGCCGCCTGCTCCGCCACGACAGGAATCGCCTGAATACCCGACGAGCCGGTGCCGATGACGGCGATGCGTTGGCCAGTAAAATCGACGCCTTCATGCGGCCAATGCCCGGTGTGGTAGGTCGCGCCGCGATAGTCGCTCAATCCTTCGAAGTCAGGAATTTGTGCCGTGGAAATACAGCCCGTCGCCATGATGAAGAACCGGGCGGAAAGCCGTTCGCCCTTATCGGTTTCGACATTCCAGCGCCGCTGCGCTTCATCGAACTGCGCGCCGGTTACGGTTGTCTCGAAATCTATATCCCGACGCAAGTCGAAGCGGTCGGCGACGTGCTGTGCGTATTCCAGGATTTCCGGCTGGGCTGAGAAACGCTCGCTCCAATCCCACTCCTGCTGCAGCTCTTCAGAGAAGGAATAGGAGTACTGCATACTCTCGACATCGCAGCGCGCCCCCGGATAGCGGTTCCAGTACCAGGTTCCACCAACATCGGTGCCGGCTTCGAATACGCGGGTCGAAAACCCTAAACCGCGCAGGCGGTGCATAAGATACAGTCCGGAAAATCCGGCGCCGACGATAACGGCATCGACGGCTGACGATTGGCTGTGTTGATCTGACATACGTTCCCTACATATAATCGACGGGACTTATCCCCTTAGGCCCAAACGATATACCAGATCGATTGTCCTCAAAAGACCGGGTCAGAGGCATTAAGTTCAATTTATACACCAAATGAATGTATCGAACCGTCGGCGGTATTTCTTAGAGTCTCCAATACAAACCCGTCTTGCCGTCCTAAAATCACCAAAACGAACTATAACCTATTATAAATAAATTAATTTATGGAATTCCGATCATGCGTTTCTTTAAAACCTTTGCGAACGCACCGAAATGAACACATCAACAACACGCGCGCTTGTCCTGGGCTCCGAGCATCCCCGTAGCGCTGCAGTCCTTCGATCGCTCGCCAGATCTGGTATCCCCGTCGATCTGGCCGATCATTACGAACCCCCAACCGCGTTGTGGCAAGGGTCGCGATACGTTCGCGACCGCATGCTGCTGGACGAAGAGCCCGGCCGTGCAGTGGAAATGCTTATCCGGCGCGGAAAACCGGAAGGCGGGCTGTTGGTGCCGACCAACGACCACTATCTCATCATGGCCTCTCGGCATCACGAGGCACTGTCGAAAACCTTCACGGTGACGGTACCGCCCTGGGATATTCTCGGCCCCCTGATGGACAAGGTGGAAGCCTGCCGGATCGCGCGCGAAGCCGGCCTGGAAGTACCGCACCATTACAGGCCATCGAACGCGGAAGAACTGGATCGAATTCTCGCTGACCTCGATTTCGAAGACCGCGCCTACGTGCTGAAAATCCGCATGTGGGACACCGGCGCAGCGGATGCGCAAACCTTGCGCCGTGTCGCACAAGCCGGATCGGACGCCGCGACACTGCGCGCGAAATGCGAGGCGATCCGTGAGAGCACCGGAGAGTATCCGCTGATCGAAGAGGTTGTTCCGGGCACTGCGGACCGTTGTATCGGCGTGTCGATGATCGTCGACAAGAACCACGAACCTGTAGTGGCCTATTGCGCACGCCGCTTAAAATTACAGCTATATGCCAAAGGCGATTTCAAACATCCCTACGAGCTCGGCGCAAACGCCTATTGCGAGAGCATGCACGATCCCGAAGCCATCGAGCTTGCCACGCGTTTCGTGCGTCACGCCCGCTTTACCGGTGCGATTACGGTGGAGTTGAAGCGCGACGCCATCGATAGCCGGTTGAAGTTCATCAAGGCCGATTGCCGCTTCGTCCGGGCGACCGGGCTTTCCACCTCCATCGGGCTGGACATGCCGACGGCCCTCTATCGGATTTATACCGGCGTCAACACGGAATTACCGCCGCAAAAAACCTATCCGGCCGGCGTGAACTGGATCTGGCTGGAAGCCTACGCCTATTCCCTCTGGAAGAACCGCCGGAATATCAGCCTGACGCGCGAAGTCTGGGACTTGCTGAAGCGGCTGCGTAAAGTGCGGTCGTGGGCCTATTTCGATTGGCGCGATCCGTTGCCCAGCATCATTCTGGCCTTAACGGTGCGCCGGCGGCTCAAACTGTTGGAAAGCGCGGGTACCCGCACCGCCACGCCCGGCGGCAAGATGGAGCGTTCCGTCTCCGGTTAACGCGCGTCCAAATCGTACTCCGCCAACAGCACTGCCCATTGTGCACCGTGCATATCCCGGTCGAAACGGTCGCCTTGTACCACCGGCCGCGGCAGGCTGAATTTCACCACGTTGAGGTCCGGGATCTCGAAACGCTTTATCGTCTGCGACGGCTGATCGAACAGCCGCGCCACATCTTCGCTGGTGAGACGGCCCGCGATCGTCTCGAAGGCATCCGTGCCGCCGCAGAAAATATCGATGGTCACCCAGAACGGCCCAGCATTCTTGGAGCGGACCTTGAAGACAGTGTCGCCAACCTTAGCCATGTCCGACTTCAACAACCTCCAACCGGAAGGCCTCCATCGGGTCGTCCAAGGTCATGACGTGGTTGAGGCAGAACTCGTACAGCGCGCCCCGCTCCGACTGTGCCGGTGAATAGGGAAACGCGAAAGTCGGCAGTTCCTCGTCCCGTGTCAGCGGGTAATGCAGCACATAGGGGTTGATGAGCTTGCCAATCTCGCTGGCAATTTCCGCCGAGGACGCCGTGATGACGCCCAGCACGCCGACTTCCGCCGGGTTCGACGGTTTGGTTTCCAGCGCGCCCAGCACCGAATCCACGCCAATCAGCCGGAACTCCAGATCGTAGTCCTCAGCCGCAAGCCGCATGCGGGACTCGATTTCGCGGCATACGAAGCGGTGCAGCTTCTCCGTCCATTCCCGCGCATTGGCGACGTACCGTTCATCGCGCAGGACCGCCATGATCGTCGTTTGATAGCCGCCGATCCGCGCGCCTTCAAGCTTCACCGTATAACGGTCCGACGGCACCCATTGCGACCCGGTGACGCGGACCCGCCGCGCATCGAGCGAAACATACTTTGCCTCCGTGACATCGAGGTGCCCGCCGGGTTCATACAGAATAAAGGGATCTGAATTTTCGTAGAGCATGTGGGCGGAGACGGAATGCGGCGTGCAATTGGCGTCGTCCGCCATCGGCTCAACCGTGAACCCTTCCCGATCGATATCAAGCAGGATTACGCCGCTCGTCGGGTCCGTCGAACACAGCGCCCCGCACTCCGCGATCTTTGCGCCGTGCCAGGCCGCGCCCGCATGATCACCGCGCCGCAGCGACAACGCCGACACGATCGCCGTATCGGTCGCACGTCCCGCAAGAACGATGTCGGCGCCCGTATCCAGGGCCGCCCCGATCTGCTCTGCACCGGCCAGCGCCACGATGTTGGTGCATTCCGCCAGACTTTCCTCCGAAACCTCCGGTGCGGGTACCAGCGGCGTGACCCGGCCTGCTTTCAGCGCGCCCTGAACCCGCTCGATGGGCTGGCTCGAATATAACGCCGCAACCTTCACCGTCTGCCCTAGCTCTTCGGCAATCTCACGCGTAATCGACAGCATCCAGTCCACGCTGGCGTCAGCACCACAGGTTCCACAGGTCCCAATCACCAGCGGCACCTGCGCCTTGTCCCGCGCAATCATCAACTCCCGCCACTCGGCTTTCGTCACCGCGCGGGAATATTTCGATGTGCCCGTACCCAGATAATAGGGCCCGCTATCGGTCGACCCACCATCGACGCAAATAACGTCGGGTTTGGATTCGACACCGCGCGCGAACGCCGGTGCGGCAAAGCTGATCCCAAGCGCCCCAGTCGGTACGAGGACGCGTGTGGTTTGGTTGCTGGTATTGCTTTGCATCTAAAACGCCTTCCCGGAACCTTCCCGATACTTGTTCGAGGGAACGAAGCCCGTCTTTGCTGGCTCGCGCGGCTCGTTTACGTACAAGATCCGGTCGGGGTGCATGCCGGCGCCGTAATTGGCGGAGACAGCGGAACGGCGCATGCGGTTCAGCAGGCGCGTGTCGGCGTCACCGATAGACGGGTGCATGCCGCCATTCGCTTCCACGACCTTTTCCCAGGCGCCCTTCCGTGCGCTTAGGGTTGCTGCATCGGACAGCGCGGTACAATTCAACTCGTTGCTGTTGAGATCGGCAACGATTTCATCGCCATCTTCCACGAAAGCGATTGGGCCGCCAAGTGCAGCCTCCGGGCCAACATGGCCAATCACGAGTCCGACCGAACCGCCGGAGAAGCGGGCATCCGTCATCAAGCCGACGACGATGTCCTTCTCCCGGCACAGCGTCGTGATCCGCGACGTGGAGTCGAGCATTTCCGGCATGCCCGGCGCACCGCTGGGGCCTTCATAGCGGACGATGATCATGTCGTGATTTTCGAAGACGTCCGGCGTGTTTTCCAGTGTCTGCAGCAGATCGCTTTCGCTGTCGAAGATGCGTGCTTTGCCGATGAAAAGATTGTCTTCCAGCCCGCCTTCAACGCCCGCCAGCTTCAACACTGCGCTGAACTCCGGCGAAAGGTTGCCGCCAAGCACTCGCAGGCCGCCGGTCGGCTTGTACGGCTTTTCGACCGTATAGATGACGTCGCCATCGGGCGCGGGCGGGTCAAGACGTGCGATCTGTTCCGCGAGGGTTTCTCCGGTGCAGGTCATCGCCTCGCCATTCAATAGACCAGCGTCGAGCAATTCCTTGACGATAACCTGCATGCCGCCTTTCTCGTCGATATCGACCATTGAATAATTGCCAAACGGCCGCGCATCGACGAGGACCGGCACGACATATTGCGACAGGTGATTGAATTCCTCCGGCGACATGATGTCCTTGGCGAAATCGCCGTAACCGGCGGCACGCGCAATCTCCGGGCCATGCAGCAGAACGTTAGTCGAACCGCCGACCGCCATGGCAACGATCATCGCATTGCGGATGGAATCGCGGCTGACGATTTTGCGCGGCGTCAAATCCGTCTCGATCATCTTATTCAAATAGGTGACGAGTTCATCCGGGAACTGTTCCATGCGCCGCGCATCGTCCGACGGCGGCGACACCATATGGAGCGGCTCCAAGCCGACGACCGCGATGAAGGTCTGCATCGTGTTGTAGGTGAACATGCCGCCGCAACTGCCATATCCTGGGCATGCTTCGCACGCGATGCGTTTTTTCAACTCCTCGTCATCGTTCCCGGCCATCTGGAAGCCGGTGATAATGTCGATCGGCTCGCTCGTGGCGGAATCAACGCCCGGACGAATGGGGCCGTCCGACATGATGATCGCGGGGCGGTCATGCTCCAGAATGGCGGCCAGGGTGCCAACCGGCGGCTTGTCGCAAGCCACAACGGCGATGGTGCCTTCCAGACCACTGGCGCTGAGATGCTCGCACACCGTGTCATGGGTCACTTCGCGACCAATCAGGGAATACCGCATCTCCCGCGTGCCGTTGCGCATACCGTCCGAGGTCGCGACCGTATATTCCGGCTGCACCAGCCGCATGCTCATCTGATCGCTGTTGTGGCCGATCTTCTGGCGCAGGCACTCGTGGATCGTCTCGACCTTCCGCTGAACGCCGAGATAGCACTGGGAATCGCCTTTGTTGCCGATCACGCCGACAGACGGCTCATGGATCAGCTCAATATCCGTGCCCAATTCCCGCGCGATGCCCATCGTCTGCGCATTGCGGCCAGGGTTGTTGTCGAAAAGAACCGTTTTAGAATTTCGCACGACTGACTCTCCACAAGATTGGGTGTTGAACAATTGTCCGCAGGATCAAGAGCATCGGCAAGGGGCCAGATCAATTCAAAGCATCCGCCGCCATCCCACGAGGCTGTTATTAACAATTTTACCGAAAAATCAATTCATTAAAGCGATATCCTTAATCTCACATACGCATAAAACACGCATCAAAACTTCCCTCCTCCACCGTTATACTCGGGCTTGACCCGAGTATCCATTTCGACGGCAGACGCCCTCGTTTTAGTTTCGGCCCTCGGGTCAAGCCCAAGGGCGACAGTTGAGTGGACCAAAAATGAAACAAAGATTTTTCCGCTATAGTGCTATTTTTATTGTGTTTCTTCTAATTTCTTGATGACGCGCTCGTCGTGATCGGGCACGTTCTTCCAAGCTACATTGGCACCCAATTCTAGCGCGACATCTAACGATTCCGCAGCCTCGACAATGTGCTTAAACCAATCAGAGTATGACCATTCTTTCGGCGCCGCGGCTGAATGAAAGCCCTTCTTTTCGTTACTCCAATAGACCCCGGCGGCTTCTCGATAAATGTGTTCGTAAAACGATTCTCCGCCGCTCGCCAAAATCAGCATTAGCTGACCAGTTTCCGTAATTTCCACCGCACTGATTATTTCTCGTTTCATCCTTGATACCCTCAAGGGTTTTGCAAAGCCGTTGCTAGAATGGCCTAGAGCCGAGCGAGAAGAAATAGATTCTACGTCTTCGGCTTATCCGGCCAGAACCGCACGCCCTCCCGCGCCAGCCCGCCTGACAGGCCGACCGGCGTCCCATCGGCGCGCCAACAGGCGGCGCCCGTTAGCGTGCCATCCGGGCCGAACTGGATCGCGTTCATGCCGCCGCCGACATGGGGCACAATTTCGACCTTGTGGCCCTTCTCTGTCATGGCGTCTCGGACATCTTCGGGGAAGCCCTGTTCCATTTCGACCCCCTGCCCTTGCGTCCAAAGCCGTGGCGCTTCGACGGCTTCCTGCACGCTCATGCCGTGGTCAATGACCGCCATCAGCCCCTGCATCGCAGAACCGAAAATACGTAATCCGCCGGGCAGGCCGAGCGTCAGCACGGGTTTGCCATCTTTCAACGCCATAACCGGTGACATCGACGACGTAATGCGCTTGCCCGGCGCGATGGACAGGGCATGTCCAGGATGCGGGCCGAACACATACATGTAGTTGTTCGGAATGATCCCCGTGCCCGGAATGACGATACGTGCGCCGAAGGTGCTGTTGATGGTCTGCGTCATAGTGACGATGTTGCCCTCGCCATCCGCCACGGTGACATGCGTCGTGTTCGGCGATTCCGGCAAGGCGACGCCAGCATCCCAGTTTTTAGCGTTCAGCACATCGATGTCCGGCCGCCGCTCGTCCGCATATTCCTTGGAGAGCAGGCGCTCGACCGGCACGTCGACGAAGTCCGGATCCGCCGTCGCCACCTTGCGGTCGGCGAAAGCAATCTTCAGCACCTCAGCCAACAAATGCAAATTCTCCGGCGACCCGAAGCCGAGTTCGTCAACGCGGAACCCTTCCAGCAGGTTCAGCATCTGAATGACATGCACGCCGCCGGACGATGGCGGCGGCGGACCGACGATCTCATGATCGCGATAGGTACCGCGCACCGGCTCGCGCTCGATAGTTTTGTAGCCTTCGAAGTCCGCCATCGACAGCATGCCGCCGGCAGACGCCATGTGGCCGGAGATCGTCTGCCCGAGCGCGCCGCCATAGAGCGCGCCCTCACCTTCGCGCGCAATCGCCTTCAGCGTTTCGCCATAATCGCCCTGAACGAGCAGACTGCCCGCGGGAAGTGGCGACTTGTTTGGCAGGAAGGTCTTGGATATCTCCGGGTCGCGCGCAAGGTCCAGCGCGGCGTCCGCGATACATTCATACAGGTAGGGCGTGACCTGGAAACCCTGCGTCGCACGCTTGATTGCGGGCGCCATCACGTCCGCCAAGGGCAGCGTGCCGAAGCGGCGCAGGATTTCGCACCACGCCATAAGGTTGCCCGGCGCGGCGACCGCTTTGGGTCCAACGGCGTTTTCGCGGCGTGCGGTTTCCAGATAATCCGGCATCGTGTCGGAAATCGGCGTATAGCAATCCGGCCCCGATGCGAACGGCGCGCGGGCCTGTCCGTCGATCACGGTATGTCGTCCGTCGCCAAAGCGAATATGCGCCATGCCGCCGCCGACGATGCCGACCATCATGGGCTCCACCACCGTCAGGGTGAAGAAGCAGGCAATGGCCGCGTCTATCGCGTTGCCGCCCGCCGCCATCATCTCCGCCCCCGCCGCGGAAGCCAGCGGGTGGTTGGTGACAACCATGCCCCGCGATCCCACGGCGGGCTGTTTCTCGCACTCGAAGATGGCGTGAGCGTGGTCGCGCCAAGGTCGTTTCGGCATGGTCAGCATGATCAATTCCTCACTCGGTAGCCGACACAAAGTAGTGGCACGGGCCTAGGATACAAAACTGCATTTGCGATTTTCAATGTGAACAAGGCATGAAAAGAGGCAAACTTTCAATCAACCTGTAACGGTATCGATAAGGGAGAAAGCGAATGGACAAGTTGACGGGTAAGGTTGCAATCATCACCGGCGGCGCGCAGGGGCAAGGAGCCGCCGAAGCGCGGATCTTCGCCGCTGAGGGCGCAAAGGTCGTCTTCGGCGATATCCTCGACGCGGCTGGCGAAACGGTCGCAGCGGGGATCCAGGCCACGGGTGGCGATGCGACCTATATCCATCTCGACGTTACCAGCGAGGCCGACTGGCAGGCTGCCATCGCCTTGGCGACCGGCAGGTTTGGACGGCTCGATATCCTAATCAACAATGCGGCCGTCCTAATCCCTCGCGTTCCCATCGAAGACCGCACAGCCGAAGAATGGGACAAGGTGATGGGCGTAAACGCCAAGGGCGTCTTCCTTGGCACGAAATACGCAATCCCGGCGATGCGCGACAGCGGCGGTGGTTCGATCGTCAACATTTCTTCGATTGCCGGGATCGGCCAGTCGACCCATCAGGAACCTGCCTACGCCGCGAGCAAGGGCGCCATACGCATTTTCACCAAGGTTACAGCAACACAGCACGCCGCCGACAATATCCGTTGCAATTCGGTCCATCCAGGCCCCATCGACACGGAAATGTTCCGTGCCGCCTTCGCCGAACCAGAGGCGCTGGCGAACCGACTGGCGCGGATACCGATGCGCCGCGCAGGATCGATCGATGAAGTCGTCTCCGGCGTCCTTTATCTCGCCTCCGACGAGTCGTCCTACATTACCGGCACGGAGTTGGTCATCGACGGAGGCGCGCTCAGCATGTAATTGGCGTATTCAGCTAACGGTTTAGCAACGTTTGTGCGCTCTCTTATGGTTAAGCGACCGGCGTTAAATGGGCGAGATGTCTCTCCAGCGACGATAAAGATCATGAGTGAATCCACTAGCAAGCCATCAATTTATACATCGTCGCTCAAGCGCCAGTTTGGCCCGACACTCCTTGCTTTCCTCGCAACTTTGACCGTAAGCGCTGCCATTTTAATTCATTTTTACGATCGCTTCTGGTGGCCAGCAGACGACGGCGCCTATGCCTATGTCGCCGCGAGAGTCTTAGCGGGAGACGTGTTGAACCGGGATGTCCAGGACATCCACATGGGATACATAAACTTCTTCAACGCCTTTATATTTTGGCTATTCGGCGATCGGCTTGTCAGCCTTCGTTTACCATTGGTCGCCACAGGCTTGGTTCAAGCCTGCATCATTTTTTTTCTATTTAGGCCACGCGGTATCATCGCAGCGATGGTCACGGCAAGCGCCTTAACCGCGCTGTCGTTTGTCCAGTTCCTCAATCCGACACCGCATTGGTATGCCCTTTTCCTGATGATATCGATCATTGGGTGTTTTTGCTGGATTCCACGGGAAAACTTGTGGCGAGCGTTCATTATAGGCCTTTTGCTGATGACGCTTTTTCTGTTCCGGCAGCTTTCGGGGGCGATCGCCGGTGTTGGTGTAATGGCGTACTTGCTGTTCGAGGCCCCACGAGGCGCAGTTGGCCGCAATACACTCATCGCCCGCAGCCTTATGGCGATTATGCTCGTCGGCCTTGGAGGATACCTGCTGGCAAAATCCGATCCCACGGCATTCCTACTTTTCGGTATTTGGCCTTTGACGATATTAGGCTATGGACTGTTCAAAATGACGGTCGCCAATCGCGAAATCGCGAGGCAGTGTCTCAGCTTGATTTTGGGCGGTGCGGTCGCTGCGGCTCCCTTATTTGCCTATCATTTTCATCATGGATCGTTCGGCACCTGGTATACGGACACTGTCCTTTCCGCCTTTAATCTAACGGGCCTGGACTTCATCGGTGTACCACGGCACCTCATTTACGCCATCAATAGTGCCATTCAAATCGTCGCGCTGGAGAATTTCGATGCGACGGTCAATGGACTGTTCTGGGTATCGCTAGTTTTCGTCACGCCAGTGCTCGGCATCCTTCTCCTGATCGATTTATTGCGTCGTGACGGCGCTGCTCCCGTATTGCATCCCCTGCCGTTCCTTGCCCTATTCTACGGTCCTATCTCCGTACACTACCAAATTCCGAACTATCTATTCTTTACAGTCGGCTTATCGCTAACCGGCTTAATTTGGATGCTCACATCGGCTCCAGGTTGGCGGTATTGGACCATAAGTATCTGCGCTATCTTTTTTACCGTGACCGGTTTGCATTACCACGCAGCGCAACCTGCATCCCGAGGTTTATCCGGCATGCTTAAAGGCACGCGGACAGCCGTGGTGACAAGCGAAGCGTTGAACCATGTAGGCTTGTCGGTAGAGTCAACGGACATCGCGGTCTATCGCCATATTTCGGAATTGGTTGAGCGAGAAGTGAGAGCCGACCAAACCATCCTCGCGATACCCGTAAACCCGGAGATCTACTTCATAACTGAACGGCGAAGTCCATTTCGCTTTTTCAGTTCCGCACTTGGGATCCAAACCGAAGCGGAATTGACCCACGTCCTAAAAACCATGAGAAATCGCCCCCCTCAATTGGTATTTCATCGACCGGGAGATAAATACAACACGAAGTCAGGCGATGCCGTAATGGCCTATGTGCGGGAGCATTATACGACGCTTAAAAGTCACGGCGGATTCAATATCTATCGCTACAGGGAAAATTAGCGAAGTCGCTATGCTTTCTTCCAAATCGACAATGTCGCGAAAGAGAGAGCACGCCCGACGCTATTGCCCATGAACAGAGAGTCAAAACGAAAGGCTGCATTCACAAGTTTCTCGCCGCCGAGATTGAGAAAAGGAAATGCGTCCGGGTTGTAGTAAAGAATGTAGGATAACAAGCCCGGAAACAGGATGCGCTCGGGCACTAAATTGGCGTCCTCGAAGAACGTCTCCAATTCCCCGACAGAAAAGCCGCGCTCGGTCTCTTCATCAAAAAGCGAGTTTTTGTCATAGACGCGCTCGCGCGCCCACCGGGTTACCCGGTTTCCGTGCGTCGGCTCGTAGTTGATGAAGAGGCCGCCGGGACTGAGACCGGATGCCATCGATTTTACGACTTCCGCAGCGTGGCCGGGCACATGGTGCAACCCGCCGAGCAGTATGACAATATCGAACTCCGTGCATTCCGGTCTCCAAGTCGTAGCATCTGCCTGCCAGACGTTGAGGTGAGGCTTGCCGCGAGCCAACTCCGCAATAACAGCATCACTGTAATCGAATCCGGCGTAATCGATCTCGGCATTCAAATGATCGCCCAGAATATCGGCGCCATCCGCAAAGCCACACATTGCTTCCAGGACACGATAGCGTTGCTTACGGGGTAACGGCAGGTCCCGCAACGCCGTCGCCCATGTCAACTCTTTCAAAAGGAGATGGTTCGCGTGGCGCCGATGCGTCTGATAGCGTTCCGCAATCCCGTTGAAATGTTCCCGCTGACGCTCCAGTAGGTCCACCCTCATGGCCGCCCGCTCGCTAGAGAAACAATTGCGATGCCGCTCACAATGAGCAACAGCCCAGCGATATGCATAATGCCTATCGGTTCGCGCAGGAAAAAATATCCGACAATCTGTGTGCCAAAAACGAGGGAGCTTGCAGCAATAGGAAACGCGACGGATAGCGGCAGTTGCGTCAGAATTCCATACCAGACGATGAATCCAAAGCCATACAGGGTGCCACCCGCCGCGCCAAACAGGGTGAAGATGTTTCCATCCGACAGTTTCAGAAATGTCAAGCCAGACACGCTAACTGCGGTGTATGCCAATAACGTAAGTGCGATGAAAACCGGCGTCATATCTCAGCTGTATGTTTTATTTTAATCGGGTACGATCACAAGGCCCGCCGAACAGGCTTATCCGCTTGGCGAGGGGATTGATCCACTCGGAGAATGCCCGCTGCCCCTCGCCTGCCAT
The DNA here is from genome assembly GCA_012103325.1 of Alphaproteobacteria bacterium. Lineage (GTDB taxonomy): Bacteria > Pseudomonadota > Alphaproteobacteria > UBA8366. The sequence goes on along the minus strand of WLWY01000002.1, from coordinate 106,133 downwards.
GGCTCGCGGTGCGTAGCGCGGGATCCGCAGACGCCACCACCCCGCCTTCCAGGGATTCCCAGATGATAAACTTGGGACGAGACTTCAGTAACGCGTGAATGTCGGCGATATAGGTTCCCATGATACCGATCACGATGAACATCACCCCAAAGAGGAGCGACGTGACACCGACACTGGAAGCCCAGCCGGGAACGGTGCTACCCGAGACTACTTGGTACAGGATGTAACAGAGCTCCAGAAACGCGAGAATGCTGGTACAGACACCGATCCAAATACCAATGCGCAGCGGTACGGAAGAATGTCCGATCAGCGCAAGGTTGGCGAACTGCAGCATCTTGCGCAGCGTGTATTTGCTCTGGCCCGAGTGACGTTCTGCGACTTCGAAGTCCACGATTGATTTCGGAAAACCCAGCAATTCTACCGAACCGCGCAAGAACGGTGCGGCATCGTCGAAGCGAAGCAGTTCTTCTAGCGGTTGGCGCGCAATAAGACGGAAATCGGACGCACCCTGATGAACGTCCATATCCGCCAGCATAGAAAAGATCCGATAAAAGTAACGCGAGGTCAGCCTTTTAAACACGTTTGATGCCTTTGCCTCTTGCCGTCTCGTAAGCACGAGACTACCGCCCTTCCGCCATGCCTCGATAAGCTCGGGTATCACTTCGGGTGGATGTTGCAGGTCGCTGTCCATGGTGATAACGGCATCACCACAGGCCATTCCCAGACCGGCCAGCAAGGCATGCTGATGACCGAAATTTCGTGATAGCCGAAAAGCCCGCAAACAGGGATAAAGGCTCGCCAGCCGCTGAATCTCAGACCAGCTCGAATCCTGGCTGCCGTCATCGACCAGGATAATCTCATGAGTGCACCCCAGCGACGTCAGAACAAGCTGTAGCCGCTCGAGGAATGGCGAGATATTGCCTTCTTCGTTGTAAATCGGCGCAACAACCGACACGGCGCAGTAACCTCTCGCGCCATCATCAGCTTCTGTGTTCACATCCATATCGGTCAACGTCAGTTCGGGCTTAGACCGAGCGTTTTCTGCATCGGTGCTTTCCGCACCTTCCAGATCAGGGAATCGACGATGTAGTGGTGAAAATTAATTGTCTGATAGACAATCACCAGCGACGGCAATCCGAAGGCCAGAAAATACGGGCCAAGCGCCAACAAGCCGCCATAGACGAGTGTCGTAATGGCAAGGCAAACGGCGAAATAGCGCCACCAGTACTTGGCCTGGCTAATTGTCGACAGAAATGTTGCCTTAGCATCGACACCCCCGCCGAACCGGTTCGTATTGAACAGCCAAACGAACAGTATGTATTGCGCATTGTGCCAGATATTGATGACCAACCAACCGTGCGTCACATTTTCTATCGCCAAATACCCGATCGAGAAGATTGTGACGTGAGAGGCCACGTAAATCGTGTGGGCGACAGCTCCTTCGCCCCGCAGGAACGCACGGGCACGCATGATCACCCAGAGACCAAGTGCGGTAAGGGCGGCCACGGCCGCTGCATCGACCATCCATCCGGCAACTGGGATAACGCGTACTTCGAGACCAAGGAATTTTTCCGGCTCCTGCCACGATCGGTACAGGATTCCCCATAGCGGCAGCAGATAAAACATAGCCTTGGTCAACCGCTCGTCTTCGGATACCAATCCGCCGGATTTACGTCGGTAAACTTGGCTAACACCCCAGCTTTGGCGGGTATAGTGAAACCACTGCCAATACAGATAAATGCTTCCTAGTACCCACACACCGAAGCCCAGCGCCAATGCCAGGGTCGCTCCGAGCACAAGGAATGGCAACCAAACTATCAGAAATTTATGATTACGCGCGCTCTCGCGGTCGAAACAAAGCCGCGTATAGGTGGCGATCACATGGTGGTACCCGAGCAGCCACAAATCGAGTAGTAGAATTGGCGCGAAAAGTCGTGGGTCCATAACGACAAGTGCGCCCGAAACAACCGCAATCACGGTCGTCCCGGCTATAAATCCTAAATCGAATCCCGGTCCACGCAGCCACCCTATCGGGTTTGTCGAATCGATCGAAATTGATGCCATGCCACCATCAAGACTAGAGCCCCATCCTGCTCTAAGCCGTTCTGGTTAAGGATTCGTAAACTTTTACCCAAAAAGCCGTTTGCGCCATCGCAGACCAGCCCGCCGAGGGCCAGGCTGCCGAACGCGACGTGAGCGCCCGTGGTAAGGCAGACCAACTGTTTTTTCTACTTTCGAAGCAGCCGCCAAAGTGTCGTCTGGTCGGGAAACCCCGTCGTTTCAAAATCCAGGTCGGACTGAAAAGCGATGAGGGCCGATTTGGTTTCTTCGGTGAAACGGCCATCGGTTTCGCCCTTGAAAAGGCCGCGTTCGGTCAGTTCGCGCTGCACGCGCCGGATCGTTTCCCGGTAGAGGGCAGTTTTTCGCTTCCCGTTGACGATCTGTACTCTCGACGAACTCTGCCGGAGCCTATCCGGATGGAATTCAGTGACGATCGAGTTGACAATGGCATGGAGACGATGGCTAGGGTTTGCTTGGCAATGGTTTTGAATCACCCGCATCAACAGTTCCAACGACTCGAAGGAGGCAATGTCGAACGTGTCTTCGGCATAACGGTTATGGGCGGAAATATAGCCTTCCAGCCATCCGCCGATCATATAATAAACATTGGTTTTATCCTCTCGCGCCTGAACGAAAACCTGGCACGGCAGGAAGCCCGCACCTTTCATGGCGAATTTGCCGTCACCATCCGCCGCGAAGACGGCTGTCGCCTGAAACAACAGCCCGAGAACCGCTAACCGAAACATGTTCATCGATTCACTTCCCGTCACCTCGTGAAATCCCAAAAACGGCTAACGGCACGGTATTTCCAGTGTGGGAATACCGCGCCGCTATCAGTTTGATCGTCACGTTACGCCGCGAGGGACGTCCTATCCTCCACCCGGTACGACCGCGTGCGCCGGCGAAGTACATAGACGCCGCCAAGCCCGACAAAGAACAGTGCAAACGTGCCCGGCTCCGGAACCGAAAAAGCAAATACGAACTCCTCGATCGGATTCTCAGCACTTCTAGCATCCGCAATATCAGGCGCCGTGGAGCCGGAAAGGAAGTCGATGACGAAACTCTCCCCAATCTGTAAATCGAACCCCTGCAGGGAGAAGAGATTTTCGAACAGGTTTGGCGACTGGAAGAGGTCGACACCCTGGTTCAGCACGTTACCGACCCCGAACTTCTCATCAAATCCGAGGAACTCGAAAAAGACCTGCAGGAGATCGATTGTGAACTCAAGATCGAAATCGAGCAGGGTTTCGTTCAGTAATTCGGCATCGAGAAAGAAGGTCGGCGTTACCGTCGTCACATCGTCCAAAAAGAAGATATCCGGTAACAGATCCCAGGCCGAAATCAGTTCCGTGACCAATTCGCCACCGACCATGACCGCCTTGTCGAATATTAACTGGACGAACAGTGTCGGATCGAGTTCGAAATCTTGCTGGAGGTCGACCGTCGGACCGATCTTCACATCGATGATGTCGAAACCGACCTCGCCCACGGTCCCGATCGGCACGCTAGAACCGAACAATCCCGGGAGACCCACAGCACTCGCGACAACGTCATCGACATCGACGATAAGGTCGACCAGATCATCCTTACCCGTCGCCTTGAGCGTGTTGGTATTGGTATCGAGGCCACCGGTCGCATCAGGCTGCGGGAGATGGAGCGTGACTTCGGCAATACCGGCATCGATCTTGAAAGGGAATCCGTTCGCCTCATCGGGAAATCCGAAAACAGACGGTTTTTGCCCCAGCAGGAGGATCTCACCCTCGCCGTCCTTGTTGAAGGACAGGATCGGCACCGTTTCGTCAATGTCAAAGGGTGTGCTACCGACAACGCAGCCTGCAGGAATGATGCAGGCTTCACCGGTGACACTGCCGGATAGCTCCATGATAGCATCTGCGGTCAGCTCAAGATTCGCAAACTCTGTGTTGAGGATGTTCGTTCCCGCCAGCTTGCTGTTGGGATTGAAGTTGATAGCATTCGCCTTATCCAGATTGGTCGTATCGGGAATGTCCAGCGTTGCTTCGTAAGACACGGTCGCATCAACCGAACCGCTATCGATTTCGACACCAAGCTCGATGCCGACGCGGCCATCCGTGGTGCCTTCGACGGCAACGCCGGTGCGCGTATCGACTTCCAGGAACTGCGGCGGCGCCGTGCCCAGCGCAATCACGGGAAGACGCAGAGACTGACCGTTTCGGCAGGTGCTCGACGAATTGCCCAGTTTCTTGCACGCCGCAAAGGCAATATCGTAGGCCTTCCGTTTCACCGCATCCGCCGCTCTCGCGATTTTACAGGCGACGGCGAAACGCCCGCAGCTTCGCACCGAAGGCCGGCTTCCCAACCTCGGCACAAATGCCCGTGCACTCTGACCGTTAATGCAAGCGCTTGCTGAAAATCCTAATCTGCAGGTTGCGAATGCCGCGTCATAGAGGACACGCAAAGGATTGGGCAGATTGGTGTCTTCGTTGCCAACGATAGCGTCGAAGCCGGTTGTCTTGTCTTGCCAGGCCGCTCCAAGAAACGTCTTCTGGTTTAACGTGGTCGAAGTCCCGGTATCCCAGATGCTTTGACCACTTGTCTCGAACTGCAAATCATATGTGAATGGTACGGCATAGACGGGCGCCGGCGTCGCCAAAAGTGCACACACGGCAGACGCGAATACCCAGCGTAAAATCCTCAAAACTTCCCCTCCCCCAACTCGAACTATTTTCGCGCCGGCCGACTTTCGGCCTCAATCTTGTAAGCTGCAAAAACATCTCCCAGAGGAAAACTCCGCAAACTTCATGCCACAATATCAAGGTATAGTTCTACCAATGGCTTAGATCGTTTCACCTGAATCGGTAGAGAAGAAAGTGTAAAGAATTCCGTCGCAACTTCAACGAGAGAATCTTTTCATAGGCAAAATATTCCAAATATTTTCATTATTTTACATGATGTTATTGAATTATTCGAAAGACCAAAGTCGGTGTAAAAAAATCCGTCACACTAAAACGTGAACAAGAAAACCAGTATTCAGTTTTAGTTAAGCAGCATCGATAAAAATACCCTCTTTTCGCGATAATAAGTAGAATCAAGACTCTCATAAAGAAGCGAGATTTCTAAGAATAGCCACACGTTTTCCGTTAAACTTGAAGCCTGCCTCATGATTTAAACTTAGGCATAACTCTTTCTGCAATCATCTTTAGATTGCTATCGATATAGTCGTCCGGACAAGCAGACGAGACAAAAACCGATGTCGCTCCCGCATCGATATATTCCTGAAGCCGCGCCTGACAGCTATCAGGATCACCGGCCAACGCATATTTATGCACCAGCTTGCTGAAGTCCTGCGAATACTGCTTGCTCAGCCGGTCGCTGGCATACTTGACGGCAATATCGTTGTCTTCATGCACGGCGGTGAAGATATAGACGGCAAATGTGAAATCCGACATGTCGCGGCCCTGCTCTTCACCGAAAACGCGGATGGCTGCGATACTCTCCGCCAGTTGCTCAGGCGTGTACATATAAGGCAGCCAGCCGTTGCCAAACTTCGCCGCGCGCTTCTTCGCCGCGTCGGTACGGCCGGAAATCCAGATTGGCGGGCGCGGTTTCTGGATCGGCAGCGGTTTCAGGCTGAAGTTCTCCAGCTTCGTATAGCGACCCTCATAAGTCACGTCAGTTTCAGTCCAGGTTCGCGTAATGACCTCCAGTGCATCGTCGGTGCGCGAGCCGCGCTGCTTGATGGGCACGCCGCACGCATCGAATTCGTTCTGAAATTCGCCACCGACACCGACACCCAAGGTAAAGCGGCCGCCCGAAGCAACATCCAGCGCCGCCCCCATTTTCGCGAGCAGTGCCGCCGGGTAGAGCGGCACCAAAGTAATCGTGCTCATCAGCCTGACATGCTGCGTCGCGCCCGCCGCCACCGACAACGAGACGAAGCCGTTCGCGGAGTCACCGTAGAAGCTCACATGCTCGCCGCAGCCGATGATATCGAAGCCGAGATCCTCGATCTGCCGCGCCAGCCGCGCGACCTCATAGGGCGAGCGCAGCGCCGTACCGAATTCGATTCTGGTGTCCGTCATAAATGAGCTCCTATAGATGGGCGATGTGCCGCTGCGAATGACAATGCGCACAACGTTACTCCGCCATCATGATATTCGGCAACGTCACGGGCGTGCTATAAGCGGCCACCAAAGAACAAGTCTGCAAAGGGGAACGTCCACATGGCCATCGTCAAAAACACTGTCAAACAGCGCCTGCGTGACGGCAAGATCGCCGCCAGTTTCAATGTCAGCCGGCTGCGCACAGTGGAGATTCCGCAGATCGCGAAGGCCTGCGGCTTTCATTGGGTGTTTATCGATCTGGAGCATTCGACGATGGATCTCGACACTGCGGGGCAGATCGCGGGCGCGTCGCTGCCGGTGGGAATCGCGCCGATCGTCCGCGTGCCGGAAGGGGATGTGAACCGCGCCGCACGTATCCTAGATGCGGGGGCGCAAGGCGTGATCTTCCCACATGTGCAGAACGCGGACGAGGCGCGCGCCTTCACGAAGGCTTGCAAGTTTCCGCCGATCGGCTCCCGCTCCCTCAGCTATGGCGGGCCGCAGCTGGAATACGAAGCCGTGCCACCGGTCGAAGCGATGAAGGGCGGTAACGAAGAAACCCTGGTCGTGATGATGATTGAAACGCCCGAAGCAGTGAAGAACGCAGCCGACATCGCGGCAGTCGAGGGTGTCGACGTGTTGCTCGTTGGCGGCTCGGACCTGTCCACAACGATGGGCATATCCGGCCAGTTCACCAACCCGGATTTCCTCGACGCCATCGACACGGTCATCGCAGCAGCACAAGGGGCTGGAAAATGGCCCGGTCTCGGCGGCGTCTACGATGAGTCGATCCTGCCGGACTTCGTCAAACGTGGCATGCGTTTCTTCCTCGGCGGCGCAGACATGTCCTTTATACTCGCTGGGGGCCGTTCTCGGGCGAAGTTCTTCAATGAATTGACGGTGTGATGCGGCAGCATTCTTCTTAGATAGCAAGCCTCCGTCCACTCCCACCTTAATCCTCCCCCCGCAAGGGGAGAGGAGAGGAGAATAACCAGTTGAACTATTTTGGTTATCCCTTCCCCCCTTGCGGGGGAAGGCTAGGATGGGGGGTGAAACGAAGCATCTACAAGAAAGAGCGTACATGACTGAAAAGCGCTACGGCACCGTGCCCAGCAGCGTGCAGGCCACGATGCCGGGTCTCGCCTTTGTCCAAGGCCTTGTCGCAGGCACACAGCCGCACAACACGATGGCCCGCACGTTGGGCTATGACATCGTAGAGGCGGAGAAAGGCCGCGTACTCATTACCGCGAGCCCGACCGGTGACCACCTCAACCCGCAAGGCACCGTGCATGGCGGTTTTTCCGCGACCCTGCTCGATGCGTCCATGGGACTCGCGGTACAAACAACGCTGGAACAGGGATACGGATCGACCTCACTGGAATTCAAGATCACCTTCATACGCCCGGTCCTGCCGGACGCCGGGCTGATCCGCGCCGAAGGCATCATCCTGAAAAGCGGCCGCCGCATCGGCTACGCCGAGGGCAAGGTTACCGACAGCCAGGGCAAACTTCTCGCCCACGCCACGACAAGCTGCATGATCCTCGAACGCTCCACGCAGAATTAAGACGCAGGCGCCCTACCCCATCAACTCCGCGATCAGGCGGATGCTTTCAATTGTTGGAAACCGGACCTGGAATGTGCCCAGAGGCAACGCGGTATAGCGCGTTAGCCGGTTCTTGATCCGGTCACGCGGACCACAAAGCGCAACTTCGTCGATGAAGCTATCGTCAACCGCCGCAACGGCGTCCTTGCGATGTCCGTCGAGGAACAGTTTCTGGATCCGGTCCGCCATCTCGTCGAAACCAAGGCGTCGGACATTGGCGTTGTGATAGTTGACCTCCTTCGCGCCCATGCCGCCGATGTAATGCGCGTAATAGGGCTTCAGCCGGTCGCGGCATTCCTGTTCATCATCGCCGAACGCCACCGGCACTGCGGGCGCGAGATCGAAATTGTGGAAGCCCTTGCCGTTGCCCGCCTTGGCAAATCCTTCCAGCAACAACTTCTCCATCGCCGGGAATTTCTCCGGCGAGAACATGCCGGGCACGTTGCCGTCGGCGATCTCGGCGGCCAGCACTGTATTTTTCGGCCCCATTGCCGCCAGATAGATCGGCATATCCGGCCTTGGATGCGGGATCGCCTTAAGCGGCTTGCCGAGCCCGGTTGCGCCCTCGCCTTTGAATGGCACTTGATAGTATTTACCCTGAAATTCGACCGGCCCTTCACGGGCAAAGATCTTCCGGACGATGGTCACGTATTCCCGCGTCACGCCAAGCGGCCTGCCGAAGGGCTGCCCATGCCAGCCTTCAATGACCTGCGGTCCCGATAACCCAAGTCCCAACCTGAACCGGCCGCCGGAGAGCTGATCCAGGCTGATCGCCGTCATCGCGCTCATCGCTGGGGTGCGCGCACCGAACTGCATGATTCCCGTGCCGACATGGATCTTCGTCGTCTGGCACAGAATCCACGCCGCCTTGCTAACCGCATCCCCACCATAAGATTCGGAAGTCCGCACGATGTCGTAACCAAGCCGCTCAGCCTCACCGATCAATTCCATATCGACGCTGACGGGATGATCCCCGCCGGCCGTCGTCAATCCCAATTTCATGCTTCCCTCCCTGTCTGACAGGTGGCAAGTCTAATGCGGCACACATGATGAAAACAGCCGGGGCAGACGACGAATTCTGCTATAAACCTGTTCGCACACAATATTGCGCCCTAACTGGAAAACCCGCGATGGAAACTGAACTCCCTACCACGATGGAAAAGGCGCTGGCGATCAACCTCGATCCCTTGAAATACGGGACGATTGTCGAGATTGGTGCGGGGCAGGAAGTGGCGCGCTGGTTTTTTCAGGCTGGTGCGGCAGCAGGGTCCATCGCCAAAACCATGTCCGCTTACGACATGAATTTCAGCGATGAAATCTATGGGACGTCCGCCGACAAACGATACGTCTCCCGGGGGCGGCTGGAACGCATGCTGGAGAAGGAATTCAGCCTGATCATTTCCCGCGTCAAGGAATCCCGTCCCGAAGGCTCAACTTTCTTTTCCTTTGCGAACACCGTCACCGCACAGGGCTTTAACACGCGCGGCGAATGTCATGGTTGGATGGGGGTGCACCTGCAGTTGAGCCCCCATGCGGAACCGGACGACGTCATCATCCATGTCCGAATGCTCGACGACACCAATCTCGAGCAGCAGGACGCGCTCGGCATCCTTGGCGTGAACCTGATTTACGGCGCCTTTCACTACGCCTACAAGCCGGAGCAGTTGATGCGCAGCCTGCTCGACAATCTGAAATGGGGGCGGGTCGAGATCGATTTGGTCGAGTTCCGAGGACCGACGCTGGGGTCGGTCGATAACAGTCTGATGGCGCTCGAACTTGTCAAAGCAAGCCTGACACCGGCCGTACTGTTCAACCCCAGTGGCCAGGTCGTCATCCCGGCGGAAGCGCTCTACAAAAAAAGCGTTCTCGGCGTGCGAGGTGATTTCAACCCAGTGACGAGTTTCGATACCGAGATGTTCAAGCACGCCAAGGCCAATTTCGCGGCGCAGCCCGACGTCGCGGAAGGCTCCATTCTATGCCTGGCGGAAATCACCATGGCCGTCACCGATGATAAGGAGGCGATCGACACAGCGGACTTCCTGTCCCGCGTGAAGGTGCTTTCGGCTTTGGGCTTTCATGTCCTGATTTCGGAATTTTTCCGCTATTTCCGGGTCCGCCAGTATCTTGCCGCCCACACACCGAACCCCTTTGCCATCGTCACCAGCACAGTCGGGTTCGAAAAAATCATGCGGGAAGATTACTATTACGGGCTGGACGGCGGCATGCTGGAAGGGTTGGGGAAACTGTTCACTGAAAACGCCACCATGTATGTCTGCCCCGGCATCGAAGACGGCAATTTGATCACGCTCGACAAGATGCCTGTCGTCGATCATCTGTTGCCGCTCATCACCTATCTGCGGGAACGCGGCAAGATCATTCCGGACGATAGCTTCGACCCCACGGCGCTGGATAACAGCACGCCCTCCTCCGTGAGCGGTTAGGGCAGCCTCCTAGCCAAGCATATCGTCCAGCCGTTCCTTCGAGTCGAGCATCTCGTTGAGCAGTTCGTAGATCGTTTCCTTGACCGAGATCTCTTCCTGCATATCGCCGACGACCTGGCCGACCGGATAGGTCAGAAAATCCTTGGCACGAACGCGTTCAACCCGGGTTCGGCCTTCCTGCCACCACAGGTAATTCTGCGCCGGTGCCGGCAAGGTTTTCGGTGCGTCCGGCGCTTCATAGGCACGCGAGAACGCGTTGTTCAGGGTGCGGCAAGGTTTGCCCGTCACCGTCGTCGTCAGGATGGCGTCGCTCGCCTCGGCCTCGAACATCTTCTCTTTAATTTCCGGCGTTACCTCGCTTTGCGCCGTCTTGAGCCAAAGCGATCCGGCCCAGACACCTTCACAGCCCAGTACAAGTGCCGCGGCAAGCTGTCGCCCCCGGCCAACACCGCCCGCGCCCAGCACCGGCATGGGTGCAACTGCATCGACTATGCTGGGCCACAGCACCATGGAGGAGACGTCACCGGTATGGCCACCAGCCTCCGTCCCGACGGCGACGACGAAATCGCAGCCGACATCGCGGTGCTTGATCGCGTGGCGCGGCTTGCCGGCGAGCGCGCCGACCTTAATGCCCTGAGCGTGAGCGCGTTCGACAAGATCCCGGGGCGGCGAGCCCAACGCGTTTACGATCAACTTGATCGGATGCTGCATACAAACCTCGATCATCTCCAGGCTTTCACGCGGCGTGAAATTCATCCCCTTTACAATTTCCCGCTTCAGCGCCGCCGCCTCAGATTCAGGCAGTTCCGGTATACCCGCCTCGTCCAACATGTGGCGCACGAAGTCAATATGTTCCTTGGGCAGGAGCTGATCCGGATCGTATTTCATGTCGCTAATATCATCAATGCGCTGCGGCATCAGCACGTCGATACCGTAAGGCTTGCCTTCGATATGCTCATCGATCCAGTTGAGGTCCGCCTCGACCTGATCCGGACTCATCCGGGCCATGCCCAGAACACCCATGCCGCCGGCCTTGGAAACCTCGACCACAACGTCGCGGCAATGAGAAAAAGCGAAGATCGGCAACTCGATACCGAAGATGTCGCACATTTTACTTTTCATTGGATACTCCCGAAAGGAACTGCTCGTCGCCGGAAAAATAGGAAATCTGCACCGCCGAGGATAGCATTGAAACGGCACACCCCTGCCTTTCTAACTGCGCAACAATCGACTATCTCAATTCCATGAAAAACTTTTCGCGAGATGCACGGCGGTGCGACCGCAGGGATATGGACTAATGCGCTTTCGAGCGCCTCGCCTCGTCAGACGCCTTTGGGTGCGCGCCGCCGTGCAAGTTTGGCCGTTGACGCAATTGTGGTATCGCAGTTGGGGGTTGCGGCTCGACGGACAGCCAAGCGACAGCGTTTGGTATTTCGCCTACGGCGCCAACATGCACGCCAGCGCCTTTCGCGAGCGGCGCGGCATGCGGCCGGCGGAGTGGCGCACAGGGCGCGTTCCTGGCTATCGCTTACGCTTCAACCTCGATGGTCGTCCCAAGGGAAAGGCGGCGCCGGCCAACATCAGCACCGATCCTGAAGCCGAAGTATGGGGCGTACTATATCGCATCACATTGCGCGAACTGGTCCGTCTCAATGTGACCGAAGGCGTACCTGGACCACGCTATCAGCCAGTTGAATTGCCGGCACACGACCAACAAGGAAACCGATTGACCGCAATCGGCTATATGGCCGACGGCAACGATGAGGATGGCAGACCCTCGCTGCGCTACATCACGCTCCTGCGCGACGGGGCCAGAGATCATGGTTTGCCGGAGCAATGGATTGACCATCTACACAATGTCCAACCCGCCGAGTGAACGGGAATGATCGACTTCCGACCGCTTACGCGAGAAACACGCGCTCAACGGTCCAATAGAGGCCGACCAGGGCAATCGCAGCGGAGCCCGGATAAACGACCCGGGTGCGGTACCAGGGCCTGGCGCTGAACCAGAGGCCCGTCGCGAACCAGGCAATCGCGATGACGGAAAGCTGGCCGAACTCGACGCCGACATTGAAGGAAATCAGTCCTGTAAGAAAGTCGTCGCGCGGCAGGCCGATCTCCTGCAGCACTCCCGCGAAACCGAGACCGTGCAACAGACCGAACCCAAAAACGACGAAGGGACGCCAGACGGTTAGTTTCGGGGTCAGGATATTTTCGACCGCAACATAGACGATCGACAGGGCGATCAGCGGCTCGACTATCGTCGGCGATATCTGCACGACACCGTATAGTCCGAGCGCCAGCGTGACGGTATGCGCGACCGTAAACGACGTCACCTGTACAAGCAGCGGGCGCATCCGCGCGCTAAGCAAATAGAGGCCTAGAACAAAGAGGATGTGATCGAGTCCAAGCGGCAGAATGTGCGTATAACCGAGGACCGTATACTCGACGGCAGTCTCGAACACGGTCTTCGGGATCATATTGGCGAGCGGGATGGCGTCGCTCGGCTTGCCGTCCTTGAGCCACGCCGTCGTCATCTCGCCGCTCGAGGCGTGGATCAGCCGCAGGATGCTCGAGCCGAATGCCTTGTCATACGCCCAGGCAAAGGTTTGCGCGCCCGACGGAACCTGCCCCGTGAGCTTGATGACAGAGACACGCGCCCGGCCGAGGTCGCCGGTTTCCGGAACCGTCAGCCCCTCGACCTGAGGCGTGGCTCGCTTGTCATCGAACGCAACCCGAACGCCCTTCAGCCATCGTGCGGAAAAATCATCAAACCGTCTCTGCAAGTCTTCAGGCGACAGCGCGCGCAGTTCGTTGTAACGCGCGGCCAAAGGCGAAGCATCGGTGTCTTCGTGTATCGGACCGATACCAGCGATGAGCGCCTCGACATTCGTTTTGATCTCGATACGATACACACCAGCGTCGTCGAACGTAACAGTCGCGGTCGCCGGAAACACTTTATGCGCCGCGGCGGTATCCATCAGAAACACCAATGTGGCGCAAAGCACCAACAGCGCGACCAAACGTGAAAGCATGATTTCGTTTACCCGTTGCCCCGACAGGAATATCGTGCCGCCCAGACACGCGATTTTAGGGGTTCGTATGAACATCTATATCCGCATACGGCATTTGCGTAAATTCACGACATCCGTATTTGCACTACTGCTCTTTACCTTTGCCGTCTCCGCCAATGCCCATGAGTTTTGGCTGGAACCCGACAGTTACACACCCGTGCCCGGCGCCAAGGTCTCAATTAGCCATAGCTATGGCCAGTATTTCAAAGGTGACGGCTTGCCCTATGTCGGCGAATGGCATCAGCGCTATGTCGTTGCCGACGGCACGCGCGAGCGGAAGGTTAGCGGTTTCGATGGTGACCTGCCGGCAATCCAGACAAGCTTCAGCGACTCGGGTCTCAAGGTCTTCGGATATTTCGGAACGCCGGAACCGCAAGTTTACGACAATCTCGAAAAGTTTGAAAAATATGTCCAGAAAGTAGGGCTGGATCATATCGCCCGACGCCACCGCGAACTCGGCAAGTCGAACAAAAAGATCCGCGAGCTCTATGCGCGCAACGCAAAGATGCTGCTCGGCGTCGGTTCCGCAAGCGGGAACGACCGGGCACTTGACCTCCCGCTTGAACTTATCGCCGAGCAAAACCCATACACCCTCAAGCCAGGCGCGTCCTTGCCAGTGCAGCTGCTCTATAGGGGCAAACCAATTTCAGGTATCGCGATCATTACCTTCAGTCAAAAAGATCCGAAGAACCCGGTGAAGACGGTAACCGACGCCGACGGTCGCAGCACCATCGCCCTTCCCGCGCCCGGCGCTTATCTGCTCAACGCCGTACACATGTTCGAACCCGCAGCCGGAGAAAAATCCGACTGGACGAGCCTCTGGGCATCCCTCACCTTCGCGCTACGTTGAGCCGGTCCCGGACGGAACATCCGCCGTCGGGTCGGCGGCAAGACCAACACCGTAGGCGATACCGAGTTTGTTCGCGAGTGACGCAAGGTCTTTGGTATCAAGGTTTACTGCAACAAGACTAACTTCCACTTCATGCCAAACATCAAGCAGGCTGGACAGCAATGTGTCGTTGTCGGGTCGTGCGCTAATTTCCCGTAGAAAGGTTGCCGCGACTTCGACATAGGCGCCTCTCAACTGCCGTGTTCTCGGAATTGCGGTCGAGAAGTCAGCTAGCCAGACAACAATACCGGCCTTCAACAGTTGGTCCAATTCGCGCACGGCCAGCGATCTTTTGTTGGTAATGTCCATCTCGAGCGGCCGGAATCCAATAAATCGCCCCGCCAAGGAATGTTCTGCGCCAATGCGCGCAGCCTCACCGGACTCAAGTGTCGGCAGTCCGATATCGATGACGACAGTCGCACCCGATAGCGTCTCGACCGCCGCTTCGACGACAGCGCGATCGTAACGAGCGCAAAGCTGAGGGTGATCCGCCAAAACGAGCAGCCTGTCCGCTGGCACGCTTTCTTCATCGATGATGAGCGCACCTTGCACCAGTTGAAAGGATACATCACCTGACTGAAGCCCCCACACGTTGCGCGCCGTAACGGTAACGTTGCCGCGCTCCAACGCGAATTCTACTGATTTAACGGCTTCATCGATATCGGCTTCAACCTTATTGAGCTCATCGAGACCAAACGTCCCATCGCTACGAACTACCTGTTGGAACTTGTTGCAGACATGGGACAGCTGCCTGTTCAACGTATCGGGATCTGTCTCGGTGCCATCCAGCTTGACGCTCTCCAGCCGGATGCCTAGGTCGCTTTCGCTAACTCCAAGCGCATCCGCTGCCGCGACAGCAGCAGCCACAATCTCGTCCATCCCAGAATCCGCAGCGCGCAGCACCCCATAGCTCGCTTCACCCAGCTGGCCTATCTGCCCGTCGATTGCCGTGGTCGCAAGGGCTCGTTCAATCGCCGCTCGAACTTTGCGCGCACCATCCTCGCCGAGCTTCGCTGCCAACTCTGGCGCCCGCAAACCGTCGAAGTCAAGCATGACCATTCGGTCGACTGATATGTCCGCCAAACCGCACCGGTCAGCCGCTGTTGCAAGGAACTGTTCTTTCGAATTGGCTTTAGCAGCCGCAACCTCTCCGGCTGCTAGCGTAAAAAAGAGATAGAACTTGTCTGTCCCGCCAGGTTCAATCGTGATGTCAAACCGAGGCTGGTACACCTCGTCGATATGCAATCTAATATCCGTAAGTTCGCTGCAATTTGCATTCGATGCAGACTTCAGCGCGTCGGCGACGATAGTGGCGTCCTCATCGGCGAATAGATCGAACAGCGGCTTGGCGCAGATGTCCTCTTCAGATCGTCCAATGATCGTGCGGGCATCATCAGACACCGTCGATAAACAGCCTTCAAGATCCGTCAGAACTGAAAATTGTTCTGCCATATTTCCTCACCGGGACTCACACAACGCCACACATATGCACTTATTCTTCTTAATTCTCCTTTAACGAGAGTTAACACCAGCTGCGCGAAGCCTACCCGCGACAGCTTGAGGGAACGAAAAAGGCGCAGAAGAATATCATTGCTGTCAGGTAACGATGTCTTTGGTAGATTGAGGCGCGTCGGCAGACGGATCTGCCGCGATACCGATGCCGTAAGCGATGCCCAGCTTATTGGCAAAGGTCGCCAAGTTTTTGGAGTCCACGTTTACCGCGACCAGGCGAACTTCCACATCGTTCCAAACTTTAAGGAGACGCGACATGAGCGTGTTCCTATCCGGCTGTTTGCTGATATCTCGGAGAAAAGTCGCAGAGATCTCGACGTACGCGCCTTGCAGCCGCCGCGTCTTCGCTATGGCCGCTGAAAAATTGGCCAGCCATACCGGTGTGCCTTCTTTTAAAAGACTATAGACTTGGCGCACCGCGCTCGTGCACCCAGACGCCATATCAAACCCCTGCGGCCGAAAGCCGATCATGTGGCCCTCTGCTGCCAACTCGGCCGCCATACGAGCGGCATCCCCCGATTCCAAAGTCGGCAATCCGATATCGACAATTACAGGAACTTTGGACGTCTCCTCGACCAGAGATGCAACCGCAGCCACAACAATCGCGCGGTCATGACGGCTGCAAAGGTCCGGATGGTCATCCAAGACAAGCAGTCGGTCTACCGCCACTCTTTCATCGCCAAAGACCAACGCACCCTGTGCAAGGCAAAGACTCACATCGCCCGATGACAGCCGATGAACACGGCGCGTAGTCACCGACACGTCGCCGCGTTCTAAAGCGGTTTCGACGAGCAAAACTGCCTGTTCAATTTCGACCGAAATTTCGCTGAGACGGTCAGCACCGAACGCGGCACCGTTGCGGACAGCCTGATAGAACTTGTGGCACGCGTGGGACAGCAGCCCCCGAAGTGTCCCGGGATCGCTGTCTTCCGCATCCAGCGCCACGCTCTCGGCGTGGACGCCGAGCTCATCTTCGGTAACGCCAAACCTGCTCGTCGCAACAACGACCGATGCCACAATGTCGTCTTTGCCCTGATCCTCGGCACCGAGAACGCCGTAACTGCTCGCACCCAACCGGCCGATTTGGCCATCGACAGCAGCTTCTGTCAGTGCCTCCTCGATACTTGACCGGACACCAGCTACCGCTTCGTCCCCAAGACGGGCATTCAGTTCACCATTCTCTAATCCATCGAAATCGAACATCAGCATACGCATGGCCAGACTGTCTGGCAGGCCAAGGCGGTTCGCGATCGACGCAAGAAAGGCTTCCTTCGCCACGGGGCCATCCGAAACTTCCTCGCCTGCCGACGGTGCGAAGTGAACCCAGAATCTGTCAGGCCCCGCGGGATCGATTGAGATATCGAACCGGCGCGCGGTATCTACACCAATCTGAAGGTGCAGCCCGGAGAGAACCGTTTGCGCGGTACGCGATGCGGATTTCAAGGCGGCCGCGACGGTATCCTTGTCACCGTTCTCGAAAAGCTCAAACAGGGGCATTGCCTGAATTTCACCGTCAGACCGGCCGACGATATTTTCCGCATCCTCCGACGAAGTTGAGATGCGGCCCTCACGGTCTGTCAAAACCGAAAATGCATTCGCCATACAAAAAATTCCGTTAATCCATCGCACCGAGCGGGTCAGCCCCTGCTTGCCCGCACTGGTTGTCCAACTTCTGCCAACCTGGTTAATATTGTGTTACCATTGCGGATGGTGTCCCAGTCTCAACGCCGGTCTTCGGCGTTTGTTGGTTCGCGTGCTCGCATCACTGGAAGGTAGTAATTATGGCTGCGGCAACAGGATATGGCCCCGATGAGGCCTTGATGCAGGACTATTTCCGCGATGGTGCACGGCGGGCCACCGAACTCGACAACCGAGGGCCGGTCCGCTTCAACGCCGCGGGCTCGATACATCCCGATATCCTGGAAGCGTATTGGCGCTGCGGCTTTTACGTCTTCGAAGGCGTTCTCGGCGCGGACGAACTCGCCGACATCGAGGCCGATCTGAAGAATATTCTCGACCGTCTGCCGGCAGAGAAAGGCGCAACTGTCGACGCTAAAGGCCGTCCGGCGCTAGGCGCCGACTGCGCGGCGCCAACCCTGTTCTGGTCGAAGCCTCTGGCCGATCCGTTCGGTGGCACCGACCTCGCCAATGGCCGCCACCCCGTAAAGATGACCGAGCCCACGCCGGCCGCGGACGCTCCAGAGGAGGTCGTCTATCTGATCCTCGGCTCGCTACAATTCTCCGAGGCCTGCCTGCGGGTTTACGGCCATCCGCACCTGCTCGCCGTAGCCGCCGCGGTTAATGGGCCGGACTTCACGCCGTTTAATGAAGCGCTGTTCATCAAGGAACCCGGCCGCGGTGCGTCGGTTGCCTGGCATCAGGACGGGGTTACCCACTGGGACAGCCCGAACTGGGACCAGGGCATCCATGGATTCAACTTCATGGCGCAGCTCTATGGCTGCACGCCAGCGAACGGATTGTGGATCGTGCCTGGCTCGCATAAACGCGGCAGGGTCGACATCAAAGCGATGGCCCGGGAAGCCGGATCGGAACGGTTGCCCGATGCGGTCCCTCTTATTTGCGCGCCAGGGGATGTTGCGATTACCAACCGGCAGGCCTTGCATGGCTCGTTTGCGAATACGAGCAAGGACTGGCGCGTCACTGTCAATTTCGGGTTTCATCGCCGAGAATCCATACTTGGCGTATCCGGTGGCGGTATTCACAACGCGCCGGGTATCTACGACGATGCCCGCATCCGCGAACGCTCGCGCCTCATCGGCTATGCCATCGACGCCCGCCGCCAGCGCTTTCCGAAGGAAACACCGTTCGATTACGCGCCATTTGCAGAGAGCGGCGAACGGTGCAAATGGGACGCGGCGGCGAAGGCAACCCTGAGGGATTACAATCTAAAAGACCTGAGTATTTGACGGAGCGGAAGGTCGCACGCGGCGAATCCTCCCGCTTACTCGGGCAGCTCAAATTTTAGGAGCGGGTTCTCGCGCCCGAGAATTTTGGCTAGCATGTTGCCATGACTAGGCGGTGAAGCCGCCTCAACCTGAGCGAGTTGGAAACGAATCCATGGCAAACAGGCCACTCCATGAAGGCAAACTGGACCGGGCGCAAGCGCTGCGCAACGCACGGCAGGAAGCAGTCTACGAGACGATAGAGGTTACGCCGGTGACCCGCGTCATCGGTGTCGAGGTCGAGGGCGTCGATATGACCCAGCCGGTCCCCGAAGCGCAAGTCGAAGATCTCACCCAAGCGCTCGCCAACCACAATGTCCTGTTCTTCCGCGATCAGCCGAAATTGACCCCGGTGCAGCAAATCGACTTCGCACGCAATTTCGGCCCGCTCCACCTACACCCGGCGGCGGCGAAGAACGACGAGCATCCGGAACTCTTCGTCATCCACACGCACGGCGAATCCTACGTCAATAACGGCGCCGACTGGCATACCGACGTGTCCTGCGACGCGGAGCCGCCGCTCGGCACCCTGTTACAGATTCATCGCACGCCGCCTTCAGGCGGGGATACGCTGTTTGCCAACATGTATACCGCCTTTGATGCGCTATCCGATCGAATGAAGGCCTACCTGTCCGGTTGCATGGCGCTGCACGAATCCGAACGTGCCTATCGCGGCCGCTACAAGGACAAGGGTATCGACGACACGGGCAAGACATTCCCGAGCACCATCCATCCCGTCGTTCGCACCCATCCCGTCTCCGGCAGGCAGGCGCTGTATGTGAATGAAAGCTTCACGTCTAAAATTCTCGACATCCCCATCGAGGAAAGCGCCACCATCCTGACGTACCTCTATCAGCACATGGCGCGGCCGGAGTTTCAGGTCCGCTACCAATGGCGCGACAACTCGATTGCGTTTTGGGACAACCGCAGCACGCAGCATCTCGCGATGTGGGACTACTGGCCCGACGAACGCTACGGGCACCGGGTGACGGTCAAGGGCGACGCCCCGTTCTATCGCGCGGGATAATCGAGCAATCGTTCAAAGCATTCGAAGAAGGAATAATTGGAGCGCGTTAAGCCATGTCCAATTCACCAGCGGAACGTCGCTCATATTCGGAGAATTTGGCCTCTGACCAAACGTTCGATATTCACCCCATCACGCCCAGAGTCGGCGCGGAAATTGGCGGCATCGATCTGGCTCAACTAACCGACGCGGACGCCGAAGCGATCCGATCCATACTTGTCGACCGTAAGGCCATCGTATTCCGCAATCAAAACATCACAACAGCGCAATACGCCTCATTCATGCGCATATTCGGCGACCCCGTGACGGAAGACCTGGTCGCCGAGCCGGGCAATCCGCCACAGGTCGGGGCGATCCATATCCGGCCGGACGAACGACAGCGGATCAACTTCTGGCACATGGATCATTCCTTCCGTGACCTTCCGTCGCCGATTTTAAGTCTGCACGCCAAAATCCTACCGCCCTGCGGCGGCGATACGCTGTTTGCGAGCCTGGAAGCAGCATATGACAGCCTCTCGGAAGCGACGAAGAAGCGGATCGAAGGTCTGCATACGCTGCACAAGATCACGCCGACGCAGAACTCCAAGCGGCGCTATACCAAGGAACAGATGACTGGGATGGAGAACGCGCCGTCGGTACGCCATCCGCTTGTCGGTCTAAACCCTGATAACGGCCGCAAATTCCTGTTCGTGAATATTCCAATCTATTGCCGCAGCATCGCCGAAATGCAGAACGAGCAAGGCGACGCGCTACTGAAGAAGTTGTACCGGCATGTCCAGCGCCCGGAATTCCATTTCCGGCTCTGCTGGACGCCCAACACGCTCGTGGTGTGGGAAAACGTTCACTGCCTGCACTATCCCGTCGCGGACTATTTTCCGCACGAACGGAAATTGTGGCGCGTAGCGATCAAGGGTACCGAACGGCCGGCGCTGGCCTGAATACCTCTACGGCTCACAAGCCGCCAAGGCCGTATGCGTGTCGTAATGTTCCATGAACTCGACCGCTTTGCCGTCCTTGAACTTCCAGACATCGACCTTTGGAATCGTCACAGTCCTGCCCGTCTTGCGATACGTCCACGAGCATTCGCCGAGCGCGACGACGCGATCGCCCTGCGCGACATATTCGTTGATATGGTAGAACTCCATCGCCCAGTCCCTCGCCAGCTCCTCGAAATAACTGACGACTTCCGCCTTTGATGCTCGCGGTTTGGAAAACTCCATGCCCGGCTTGCCGTCGGCCAGCGAGCCCCAGGCAATCTCGTCGGCGAACAGATCGTACCAGATATTCGCATCACCCTTGGTCTTGTGCCATGCGACATATCGATCGCGTAACCGAGCGACATTTGCGTCTTCAGCAGTCATCCCCTGTCTCCCCTCTAATTCTTACAATGCCAAAGCGTAGCACTAACAATTTAAAGTAGAAACAGTGCAGAAATACAATGCTAGCCGTTCTTGAACACGCCGCCCAAAACCATGTCCGCGACTTTCTCGCCGATCATAATGGAAGGCGCGTTTGTGTTCCCGGAGATCTGCGTCGGCATGATCGAGGCGTCGGCGACGCGTAATCCTTCGACGCCGCGCACCTTAAGCTGATCATCGACAACGGCCATCGGATCCGACCCCATCTTGCACGTGCCCACCGGGTGGTAGGTGGTTTCCCCCGCCGCTTTCACCCAAGACAGGATCTCGTCGTCCGTCGCGAGATCCGATCCTGGCGCGATCTCGGTCGTACCGACTGCCTTCATCGCGGGGGCGGTCATCACGGCGCGGGCGATACGAATGGCGCGGATCGTGATCTCCGCATCCGGTGCGGCGGAGAGGAAGTTGAAATTGATCGCCGGCGCTTGCCGCGGGTCAGCCGATGTAATGTGGATATGGCCTTTGCTTTCGGGCCGCATGGCGTGGGCGTAACACGTCACACCGGACTGCGCCGATGCCTTGTAACCGGGTTCGTACAACAGCGGCACCCAGCCGAGCAGCCCATCCGGCGCGTCCAGCCCTTCCCGCGTCTTGATGAACGCACGCATCGGTGCGGCCGGAATGCCCATGAAGCCTTTCCCGGTGAGCAAATAGCGCAACGTCGTTCCGATAAGCCGTAGTCCCCTCGCCCGTTCATTATACGTTACGCCGGGCTTACTGATTGCCCAGCGGGTCCGGGGCGCATAGTGGTCGCGCAAATTTTCGCCGACGCCGGGGAGTTCGTGTTTCACCTCGATACCAAGCCCCTTGAGCCGCTCCGGTTGGCCGATACCGGAAAGCTCAAGCAATTGCGGTGAATTGATCGTGCCGGCGCTCACAACCACTTCGCCGGTCACGCGCGCTTCGCGCGGTTGTCCGCCAACGGAATAGCGCACACCGACACAGCGTTTGCCGTCGAGCATCAAACCTTCCGTCAGAGCGTCGGTTTGAATATGGAGGTTCCCGCGGTCCTTGACCGGATCCAAGAAACAATGCGCGGTGCTCATTCGACGGCCACGGGCGATGGTCGCCTGGCTCATCGAGATGCCTTCCTGCGTCGCGCCGTTATAGTCCGGATTGTGGGGAATACCGACCTGGCCGGCGGCTACGATCAGGGCGTCAAATAGCGGGCCTTTTTCATCCGGATGCGTGACCCGAAGCGGGCCATCACGACCACGGTACTCGTCATCGCCGCCGCCTTCGTAAGACTCCAAGCGTTTATAAAAAGGCAGAACCCCCTCATAGCTCCAGCCCTTATTCCCCATCTGTGCCCAGCTATCGAAGTCCTGCGCCTGCCCGCGCACGAACACGAGTCCGTTGATCGAACTCGAACCGCCGAGCATTTTCCCGCGCGGCACATTTAGTTTGCGGCCATTTGTACTCGCTTCCGGCTCGGCAGAATAAAGCCAGTTGGCGGCGGGGTTATTGACGAGCTTGGCGTACCCTATCGGAAAGCGTGACCAGAAATTGCTCGCCGGTCCGGCCTCCAGCAGCAGCACGCGATGGGCCGGGTTCGCCGACAGCCGGTTCGCCACCACCGAGCCGGCGGAACCCGCGCCGACAACGATATAATCGTAGGTTTCAGTGTCTGCGTTCTGCATATCCTATTCCTCAGCACGGAAGTCCAAATCCGCTGACACATCCGCCAATGCTTCAGCTTTATGTTTGATACTCTGGAGCGTGTCGAAAGCCACAGCGACCCGCTCCGATACAACCCTAATCGGGCACACGGTTCTCAGGCAATGTGTAGACTTCCACCGGCTGCTTGCGACCGCGAACGGTCACTTGCCCCAACGCGAGAGCATTCAGTTCCGGAACCCACTGCCGGGTGCTCTCCCCAACAATGATGTCGACGTCGAAACTCTTGCTTTCCTCTTCGAACCGGGCAGCGAGATTGACACTGTCGCCGAGCACGGAGTAATTGAATCTTTGTTCCGACCCCATGTTACCAACGCAGCAGGGGCCGGTATTGATACCGATACCCATCTCAAGCGCGCCAACAGATGTTTCCTTGCCTTGTGCCTCGACGCGCAATTCTTTGTTTAGTTCGCCCAGCCGCGCCCGCATCAACAATGCCGCCTCGCAAGCATGTTGCGCATGCGCGGGATCGTCCAGCGGCGCATTCCAGAACGCCATGACGCAGTCCCCGATATATTTGTCGATGGTGCCTCCGGACTCGAGAATGGCTCCGCTCATGGCAGTGAGAAAACGATTGACTAACCGCGTGAGATCCTCCGCTCCAAGCCGCTCAGACATCGCGGTGAACCCTCGAATATCACAGAACAAAACTGTGACCTCGCGCATATCGCCGCCGAGAGAGAGCAAATTTGGGTTTGCAGCGAGCTGATCGATCATCACCGGCGCGAGATATTGCCCAAACGCCGCACGAACCTCGCGCCGTTGCTTCTCAGACGATAGATAACCAAGCAGCGTGCAGCTCAAATAGACCGCGGCAATGGTTGCCACTGAATAGCCGGGCGCCAGAAGATATCCCAGTTCGACAAATGCTATCCAGCACGTCCCGAGCGTTGCCAGGACCAGAACCATAACCAGGGCAAAGCCGCTCAATGCGGTAAGGCGCGGCAGAAGAAGTGTGAGAATTATGCCGATCAGGACGGTGAACATAACTTCCAGGGCAGCTGTCCAATCAGGCCTAAATATAAAGCTGCGCGAGAGTATTTGTTCCACCGCCTGTGCATGAATTGCCACGCCGAGCGTTACCGTACTGAGAGGGGAATGTTGAACGTCCTCGATGCCGATCGCACTGCTGCCAACGAAGACAATGGCTTTGTCGAAATTTTGCAAAAGGCTGCTGTCTGTGGAGCCCCGCTTGCCTTCCGCACCGCTCTCAAAGATTTTCCAAGCTGGCCAAACGCGGCCCGGAACGGGACCTGTGTCATATAGTCGGATTTGGCCTTCGCTATTGGTCGGAATGCTATGCTCGCCAATAACAAGGCCTGCAAGCCTTCCCGGCGAATCAGCGCGTGCGACAATGGTTTCTGCTCCCACAGCAACGCGCAGGGCTTCGGCGCCAAGTGTGGGATAAACCGTGTCGTCCTTTCCCATAAGTAGCTGAATCCGGCGCAACACACCGTCGGCATCCGGGATCATCGTCAGAGCGGCATTTCCGGCAGCCGCCTCCTGAATACTGTCGAGGCTCGTCAATGCACCGCCAAATCGTGGCACGCTGGCTAAAGGGTCCGGGCCAATTGTGGCAACGCCGGCCTTGACGACCGGAGCGCCGCCAGGCTCGTACTTGAGCGCAAATCCGGTCACAACCCTCCCGCCGGCAATTGTTTTTGCCAGGACTTCATCATGATCAGGTAATCGCCCGGCCGCCGCGGCCGCACGCAAGATATCGGTTTCTTCGGAACGGGGCCAAAGAGGAAGAATGCGGCTTGGCGACGTGCGGTCTGGCTCGGCGAAAATAATATCGAGTGCAATGGCCGACGCGCCGGCGTTCCGCAATTTTTCGATCATTTGCGCGACAACCGTCCGTGGCCACGGCCATTGGCCGATACGCCGCAGACTTTCGTCGTCGATATCGATCACACGCACCGGACTTGGTAGGTAAGGCCTCGGCAATAATCGTTGATATAGATCGAACGTATCGCCCCGCAGAGCTTGAAGCGGCGCCGGATCGGCTATTCGAAGTACGAGCCCGGCCGCGACAATCGCAAGGGGGATAAAGAATGATGCCGACACCCGCATGTCATGATCTTATCAAGCCCCCCAACGCACGGAAAGTTCGCCGCTGTACCGTTGTTGCAAACATAATGTTCCTAGCAATGGTAATTCCGTATACTGTCCACAAAATTAAATCGACGGGGAGGTTCCATGGCTGCCGGATGGAAGTTTGCGAACGCGTTGGCGATAACCCTCTTGCTCGCTAGCGGCAATGCATTTGCCCAGTCCTCACACGAGACGATTGGCTTTGTGAAAACGGTAGCCGGGAGTTCGTCGATTGTCCGAAGTGCCGATCGCACGTCCGCCGCATCGGGGCAACCGCTTTATGAAAAAGATGTCCTCGAAACAGGAAAGGACGGCGCACTCGGCGTGACATTAAAAGACAATACGCTCCTGTCACTCGGGCCCAATTCGCGCCTCGTCTTGGAATCCTATCTGCTTCAGCCGGAGCAGGGCTCATTTTCCCTGATTACTAAGATCAGCAAAGGCACCGTGCAGTATGTGTCGGGCTTGATCGCGAAACTTTCACCGGACGCCGTCAAAATTAAGACACCGCTCGCAACGCTCGGCGTGCGTGGCACGCGTCTATTGGTAAAGGTCGCGGGAAACGATGACTAAGCGAACAGTACAGCTTACAAAATCAGTCGCAGTCATGCTTCTATTGCTTGCAACCGCTGCCTGCGAGTCGACACCACGCGATTTGATCGTCCTGTTGCCCGAAGCCGACGGCAAGGTCGGGCAGGTTACCGTAACGACAGCAGGTGGTTCGACGACGCTGAGCAGCGCCAGCGCTGCAACGCGCCTCAATTCCTCAAACCAGGCGCCAGGTCAGGTCTTTCAAATCAAGGACGAAAACGTAGACTCGATTTTCAAATCCGCAATCGCGGCCCAGCCCAAGCCGCCGACAACGTTTACTTTGTATTTCCGCACAGATAGAACACGCATGACCCGCCCTTCAAACGCCCTATGGCCTAATATTCTCGCTGAAATCGAAAGCCGCACAGCGCCTGACATCAGCATCATCGGCCATACGGACCGGACAGGGCCAGAATCCTACAACGAACCGCTCTCGCGACGCCGCGCCAGAGTAATCCACAAGAGGCTGGTTAAAGCAGGCGTAGACCCTGACATCATCGATTACAGCTGGCACGGCGAAAAGAATCCTATTATCCAAACGCCGGACGGCGCACCCGAACGCCGCAACCGTCGTGTGGAAGTCATCGTGCGGTAACTTTTAGAGTCGTCGACCTCACCATGGTCTTAAATCGGCACCTTGTAAGCGGTCTACTCCGGCACCAGCGGCACGTTCAGTTCTGCGCCCGGCGCGATGATGCCGCCGCGGTTGCCGATTTCCAGGCCCAGATAGCGCTCCAGGAAACTGTCCGGCAACGGCCTTGCGTCCTCGGGGCTGAGCCAGAGGCGCAACAGGTGGCGTTTGCGTTCGACTTCAGGCCAATCTTCGAAGTCGGCACGGGCGTGCAGGATCTGATGGTTGTGCAGGAACTGGATGTCGCCTGGTTCGAAGGCCATGTCGAGGCGGATCTCCAGATCTTCGGAGAGTTTGTCGAACAGGTCCAATGCCGCGATCTGGTTCTCGGTCAGCTTCGGTAATTCCTCGAACCGGTCGCAGGATTCGATGTAATCGCGCGCGTAAATCGTCGACAGCAGTCCTTCGTGATAATGAAACGCGGCGCAGGGGTAATAGGCCAGCTTCCCAGCTGGAATTTCGCCGCGCCGGTCGCGCCAGAGCGGCTTGTACATCTCCGCCCAGAGGCGCCGGTCGCGCCGCCACATTTCGTCGTGCACGGTGACCGAACTGCTGATGCTGCTCTCGCCGCCCGCCTTCGCTTTCTGCAGGCACATGAGGCCGACTATATCTGTCGAGTCGGTATGAAAACGTTGCCGCACTCGAGTTTGATAAATACGCGCCTTGCCCGGATACTTGAACGCATCGTAGCGCGCGCCAAGATCGCAGACGTGGCCCAACACATGACCCTTTGCGTTCTGCGAACGGGCGCGGCCCAGATACGCGCCGATACCCCAATAGATGCGAGCCGCCTCTTCGAGAGAATATTCTTCTACGGGAACGCCCCGGATTACGGTAAAGCCGCGGCCTGTCAGCAGTTCACTGCGTAAGTTATCCAGCGCACCGCCCAAGGTTGGCAGGGCGAAATCGTCGCGGGTAATCCCAATGATGTCCCGATCGCGGGTCCGGCGCATCGCGTCGTCGAGTTCCGTGACCTCGGCCTCGGACAGTTGATAGATCCATTCGCCAGACCGCTGGGCCATATCCGCGCCACGCCACGCCCCCGGCCCGCCAATCGGGCCCGGCGCCAATTTCGCCGTGGCGCCAGTTGACTGAAAGGCATCCTCGAACTCCGCTACCGCACTCATCGCTCAGGCCCTCTTATCATTCCGCATTAGGAATCTAGCGCGGCGGCCCGCGCCGCACAAATGCCCGTCGGTAAGGCCTATTCGTTGATGTTCTCTTTCAAGATCTGCGAGGACTTGAACCGCTGGGTCAGAATCCAGGTCTTGATCTGCGTTTGCGGATCGCCGGAGTAGTAATATTTGAAGCTATTGGCGAACAAGTAATACTTATCGCCAACCTTTTCGGCCGTGGTTGCCTGAAACTGATCCCATTCATATTCATAAACGGTGACCGTGGCCGATTTGACCGTGCCGCGAATGTTGCCGGTCTTCTGTTTGACGCGTTTGAGCGGTGCATTGATCACCACGCGCTCAAAGGCATATCCGTATTTCTTCGTCGCGAATACGCTCGCAACAGCATCGTGCAGCTTGTCGTCCTTGGAGCGCGCCTCGGGC
Organism: Alphaproteobacteria bacterium; assembly: GCA_012103325.1. GTDB lineage: Bacteria > Pseudomonadota > Alphaproteobacteria > UBA8366. The sequence goes on along the minus strand of WLWY01000002.1, from coordinate 78,514 downwards.
ATCCGTACCCCGTTTAGAGCGACGATGAACTTTTCCTTGAAACTCTTTGTAGCGACATCGACTTGCTCGATCTGCGGCTGACGGTTCGGCGGATTCGCGCGGCCACTTTCCTTGTCGTACAGCACAGCCAAATTGACGGTCTGCTTCGCCGCCGCGAGCGTCTTCAGCCCTTCGTCGTATTTACCCTCACCGGTCAGCCGGTTGTTTCGGTGATTAACGTCGTTCGGATCCGTCTCGATATAGAATTTAGCCGTGCTGAGCGCTTGGTCGACGTTCAAATCCATCTCAGCGTTCACTGTGTCCATAACACGCCGCAATTCTTGCGGCTTGCTGCCCTGTAGCCCGGCACGCAAGGAACGGAAGGAGTTGCCGTCCTTCACGTTGAGCGTCGCCTTGCCGTCTATCGACTTAATATAAGCGTTGTCTTCCGCGATGTGCTTTTTGACCGCGTTCACGGACGCGATAAAGCCGCGAACGGTTTCTTTTGTCGCCGGATGCACGATACGCCCCGGCACGCGGATCTTGTGAAAGCGTTGCTGAAGTGCCGCCAGTTTACCGGACACATCGCCCAGCTCGGCCTGCTGTGCGTTGTGCTTGGCGATTCGCTGTTCGTAAATATCCGCAATCTTGTGCAGCCGCCCCGCTACGCCCTGCACCCCGGGGTCTTTAGCCGCGCCTAGAGCCTTCAAATTCTTGTCGATATCGACCAGCGCTTTCCGTCCGGACTGCACCTTGCCGGCATTGGCGTAATCGACGGGCCGCATCTTATCGAGTTTGCCTGCAAGGTTTACCAAGCGGTTCTGTTCGATCTTCACCATATGATTGACCAAGGTCTGCTTGATCCCCCCATATTGCTGCGCCGCCTGTTTGAATGCTGGCTGGGAACGGTCTTTGACCTTCGACAGATAACCGCCGATACGGAAAAGTTCCTTTAACTGCCGTAACGCGCCGCGGCTGTCGCTTGGCCGCAAATTCCGCACCTGCGCCTCGACCAATTTCATCTCGCGCTGCGCTCTGCCGATTGCCGGATCCGCAGCCGCGACAGGTGGCTGTGTTACCTTGGGCGCGGTTTGCGTCGCCTTGGGTGCGGATTGCGTTGCCGCGGCTGCCGGCGGCGAACTGGTTGGCGCCGCCCCGCCTCCAGCCAGGGTCGCAAGTGCGTTGTTGACGGCATCGAGCCGCTGTTTTGCTTCGGTCCAGGACGCATGGGATTTGTTGGAAGAGCTGTCTAGCCGCTGCCCCGTCATCTGCATTGAGCGCTGCAAACGCTTGATATTCGCTTTTCGGGACGGCGTCAGCGACTTCAATTGCTGCTCCGCACGGCCGATGTCGTAGACAGCGCCCTTAATGGCAGAATCCGCGGGTGTCGTCTGTGCGAACGCGGCTGGCGTAAGGATGATGGCAGCAAGCAAATGGACGGCGCGGAAGCAATGGCGCACGATTATTCTCCCTATTCATTCTTGACGGAGGGCCAGCGAGGGGAAACACGTATGAGCCCGTGAATTAGCCGAGCGAACTTGTTCAAGCGCAAACTATGCCATACCGCGATAAGGGCGAACAAGTTGAGCGCCGCCATGCGCGCCAACAAAGCAAGCTTGCTCGGCGACACGGAGTTCAGGTTCGATCTCTCGCCGTGATCCGGCTATAAACGGATACTTGCGTCGCGCGGCGATGCGTTCAACTGGGGAGAGTTCCATGGCGCTCATCGCTGTCGGCGGCATTCAACACGAGACCAATACCTTCGCGCCGAGCAAGGCCGACCTTAACGCCTTCCAGACCGGCGGTGGCTTTCCACCATTGACCACTGGACCAGACCTGTATTCGCGCTTCAAGGACAAGAACATTCCGATCTCAGGCTTCATCGATCAGATCGAGGCGCTCGGCCATCACACGCATGCCCTTACCTGGGGTGCCGCGTCGCCGTCGGACGTGGTGACCGAGCATGCCTATGAGCATATTTGCGGATCGATCCTCGATGGGCTGAGAGCTGCTCCGCCCTACGACGCAATCTATCTCTGCCTGCACGGTGCGATGGTGACCGAGCATTTACAGGATGGCGAGGGCGAATTGCTGCGCCGCGTACGCGCGCTCATCGGCCCGGACATACCGCTGGTTGCCAGCCTCGATCTGCACTGTAATACGACGCCGGAGATGATTACCCACGCCGACCTGCTGGTCGCCTATCGCACCTATCCGCATGTCGATATGGCGGATACCGGCGCGCGTACTGCCCGTCTGCTGGATGAGATTCTCCGACAAGGCCGGAAACCCGCGAAGGCGTTCGAGCAGATGCAGTTCCTGATCCCGCTGCACTGGCAGTGCACCATGATGCAGCCGGCTCAGGGCCTGTACGACACGCTGCCCGATAGAGAAACCGACGGCGTCATCCATACCTCCTTCACGCCGGGCTTTCCCGCCGCCGATATTCACCATTGCGGGCCATCGGTCTTCGCCTATGGCTGGGACGCGGCTGCAACGCGAGCGGCATGTGAACGGTTGGCCGGGGACGTGAACGGCCTGGAAAGCGTGTTCAGCGGCACGATCTTCGATCCCGATGCCGGCGTGCTGGAAGCGATGCGCCTTGCCGCCACCGCGAGCCGCCCCATTGTCATCGCCGATACGCAGGACAATCCCGGCGCTGGTGGCGACTCCAATACCGCCGGCATGCTCCGCGCCCTAGTCGAGAACCGCGCCGAGAAAGCTTCGCTGGGCCTAATGATCGATCGGGCGGCGGCCGAGATCGCCCATCGCGCCGGCGTGGGCGCAGAAGTCAATCTGACCTTCGGCGGCCATTCCGGCGTCGACGGCGACGAACCCTTCGAGGCGTTGTGTACCGTCGAACAGCTGCATGATGGCCGCTTCGACGCCACCGGCCCATTCTACAAGGGGGCGGAATTCAATCTCGGCCCCTCAGCCTGCGTCCGCATCGGTGGTACCCGTGTGGTGCTCGCCTGCAACAAGGTGCAGATGGCGGATCAGGCAATGTACCGCTTCGTCGGTATCGAACCGACGGAAGAGAAGATCCTGGTCAACAAAAGCTCGGTCCATTTCCGCGCCGACTTCGCGCCCATCGCCGAAGAAATCCTCGTCTGCGCCGCCCCCGGCCCGATGATCGCCGATCCCGCCGACCTGCCGTGGAAGCGGCTGCGCAAAGGCATGCGACTGAATCCGTTAGGCCCGGTCTGGGGAGGGGGCCATCCATGATCGTAAAAACTTACGAAGGCCTCGCAGGCAGTAAGAACGAAACCATGCTGGGAAATGGCCGCGCGGTTACACGGCGTTTTCTGCTTGCCGAAGACGGTGTCGGTTTCACACTTTCCGACATCCGCATGAAGGCCGGCGAAACAGCGCCACTGCACTACAAAAACCATATTGAGGCGAACTACATCATCGAAGGCGAAGGTGTTCTGGAAGAGCTGGATACCGGCGTCACTCATGAGCTGAAGCCTGGTGTGATGTACTGTCTCGACCAGCACGAGCGGCACCGCATCATCTGCAAGACAGCGATCCGCATGATCTGTGTATTCAACCCACCTCTGGCCGGCGGTGAGGTGCATGACGACGACGGCGCTTATCCAATCACAAGCTGATTGGCGCTCAGGCACAAAGGCTGCCCCCGGTAGACAAGGATTACCCTGCCCGAATACCCTCAACATAGAATTCTCAGGAAACGTTTGAGGGGTATCCCATGAATCTCGAAGGAAAATCAGCCATCGTCACCGGCGCGGGCCGGGGCATTGGCAAGGAAGTCGCGCTATTGCTGGCCAAGGAAGGTGCCAGTGTGATCGTCAACGACCCTGGCGTCGGCCGCGGCGGCGAGTCGGAGGAAGGCGCTCCAGCAGATGACGTCGTAGCGGAGATCAAGGTCGCGGGCGGTACCGCTATCGCGAATTACGATTCCGTTGCCGAATACGCCAACGCCGGGCGCATGGTGAAGCAATGCGTCGATACGTACGGCAAACTCGACATTCTGGTGAACGTCGCCGGCATGTTGCGCGAGCGTATGATCTGGAACATGACCGAGGATGATTTCGATGCGGTCATTTCCGTACATCTAAAAGGCCACTGGAACATGTGCCACCATGCCACCAAGGTCATGCGGACCGAACGGCACGGGCGGATCATCAATTTCTCCTCCGACGCCTTCAAGGGCGCAATAGGCCAATGCAATTATTCGGCTGCAAAGGCCGGGATTATCGGGCTGACGCGCTCCATCGCACGCGAGTGCGGCCGCTACGGCATTACCGCAAACGCCATGTGCCCGATGGCGGCGACGCGCATGACTGTGAACGATGCTGTCATCGCGGGTTGGAAGCGGCGTCTCGATGCCGGACTTCTGACGCAGGCGCAATACGACTCCCGCATGGCGATGCCCGGACCGGAATTCGTCGCGCCGATGGTGGCCTACCTTGCAACCGATGCGGCCGAAGACGTCAACGGTCAACTCTTTCACGCCGAACGGTCGCGCATTCATACCTACTATTTCGGGGAGGAAGCCCGCTCGATTTTCAAGCAGGACGATGACGGCATGTTCTCGGTCGACGAATTGTTGAGCATGGTTCCCGAAGGGCTGATGCAGGGCATCCCCAATATCGCACCGAAAGAAGATCCGAAGTAAACGGGCCGAGCGAGGGAAAAAACATGGCCGAGTTACGACGCACCCCCGCCGTTCCGGAACGGTGGGATGAGGAAACCGATGCCCCTTGTCGTCGGCTGCGGCTTCGCCGGCGGCGCGGCGGCCATCACCGCACATGATCAGGGTGCCCGAACCCTGGTGCTCGAAAAAATGCCGGATCCGGGCGGCATCTCGGTCTGTTCGGCGGGATCGGTACGGGTCGCCCAAAATGCCGATGATGCCTTCGCCTATCTCCAGGCGACCTGCGCCGGGACTACGCCCGACGAAACGCTACGCCCCTTGGCCGAGGGGATGACGGAAATTTCCGAATTCGTCGAGTCCCTGGCGGCAGCGGTGGGCGCTCAGACCCAGCTTCGGGAGGCGCCCGGTACTTACCCCTTCCCCGGGCAAGCAACCTTCGGCTATTTCACCGTCGAAAATGTGCCGGATTTCGATCCTGCCAACGGTTACCCGCAAGTGCGCGGCATGCCCGGTGGCGGACGGCTGTTCAACGTGGTCGACCGGAACCTCCGGATGCGTGGCATCGAGGTCCGCACGAACAGCCCGGTAACCTGCCTCATCGCCAATCAGGATGGTGTTGTCGAGGGCGTTATTGCCGGCTGTGAGGGCAAGACTCAATCGATCCGCGCCTGCCGTGGGGTTATCCTCGCCTGCGGTGGTTTCGAGGCCAATCCCGATATGCAGAAACAGTTCTGGCAGGGTAAGCCCGTCGTCAGTACGGCCTCGCCGGCAACACCGGCGACGGCATCCGCATGGCGCAGGATCTGGGCGCGGATATCTGGCACATGTGGCACTATCACGGGACCTATGGTTTCCGGATCGACGGCTACCCGTTCGGCATTCGCACAAAGCGCGTTCCCGACTGGCGTCCCAACGAAGGCCAGACCCGCGACGTAAAAATACCGTGGATCCTGCTGGACCGGGACGGCCGGCGCTTCATGAACGAATACGAACCCTACATGCAGGATACGGGACACCGGCCGTTCGAACGCTTCCGGCCGGAGACCCAGGACTATCCGCGTATTCCGGCGTGGCTACTCATCGATGAAGAAGGCCGCAAGCAGTACGCCATTGGTCAGCCGCTCTATAATCAGCGCGACGTCTCGCTCGATTGGAGCGCGGACAATCTGCGTGAGGCCAAAAACGACATCCTGAAAACAGCACACAGCGTGTCGGAACTGGCCTCCGGTATGAAGGCCGACGAAGACCGACTTATCGCCACGCTCGATACATGGAATGGATTCTGTGCAAATGAACTCGATGACGACCATCGCCGCCCGCCGATCAGCATGATGCCAATTGCAACACCGCCCTTCTACTACAGCGAAATCTGGCCCATTGTCTCGAATACGCAAGGCGGCCCCGTGCATGACGCCCGCCAGCGCATCATTGATGTCTACGGCAAGGCAATCCCGCGCCTCTACGCCGCCGGCGAACTCGGCAGCGTGTTTGGCCATTTATATATTAGGAGGGAGCAATCTCGCGGAGTGCTTCATTGGCGGCCGAAACGCGGCGATGGAAGCGGTGAAACTAACGCCACTGTAGATCACTCCGCGGCTTGCGTTCCCACGCCGGCCGTAACGCGCATATCCTCCAGGATGTCCGCCCGGTCGTCGAAATCGATCTCTTCATCGATAACCACCGAGTGGGACCGAACGCGGTAGATCGCACCATCCTGCGCCGCCGCCGGTTCGATCCCCTTCTCCAAGTTCCGGGCACCGTCGATCAGCAGCTTCCGCATCTGAATGATCGCGGTGTCGGAGGTGGCGAGATGCTCCTGCGAGCGGTCGACGATACGGCCTGGGCTTTCGGTCATCGCCGCGTCCTGCGCCCGGATACCGGTGATGCCGGTAAAGGATTCCGCCGCCTGAAGTTCGCGGTCAATATTGTAGTCGTTATCCAGATTGGCAATCGGCGTCAGAGTGCCGGGAATGCGCGCCGCGTGACCGGCGGCACCCGTTTGCCAGTTGTGCAGTTCCTGTTCAGAGAGCGGTTTGTCGTTGCGATAGCTGATGCAGATGATATTGCAGCGGCCGTCGTCGACCGGAACCCACATTCGAACCGTCCGCGCTTCGCCGGGCACCGGCGCGATCATCGTATAGAACGGATAAAGCCACTGATTCATCCGCCAGTAGAACCGGCCGTTCTCGACCTTCCGCCGCGCACCTAGAGTCATCCCGAAATCGCTCTCGGTAACCTTCCATTTCGGGGCGGTGTCGTTGGCAAAGAACGCACCGGTCAGCGCCGCCTTGTTCTGCGCGTCATTTTCCAATTTCCGGTGCAGGAAGCTGACATGCGCGGAGTCGATCTCGCCCTCTACGGCCTGTACGAAATTACATTGCTGTATCCAGCGCGACACATAGAGGTGATCGTCCGGCACATTCATCCATTCCAGTTCCGGCAGATCGCTCTGCTTGTCCACCGGCCCCATATAAGCCCAGACGATCCCAGCCTTCTCGCGCACCGGATAGGACTTCAGTTTCACCTTGTCCTTATAGGTGCTGTCCGCCGGCTCCGAAGGCATGTCGACACAATTGCCGTCCGCGTCGAATTTCCAGCCGTGATAAACGCAGCGGATGCCGCAATCCTCGTTGCGCCCGAAGAACAGGCTGACCCGCCGATGCGGACAAAACTGATCGACCAGGGCCGCACGCCCTTTGCTGTCGCGAAACGCCAGCAGATCCTCGCCCAACAGCGTGACCCGCACGGGCGGGCAATCGGGTTCGGCGATCTCATCGCTGAGCATGAACGGCATCCAGAAACGGCGCATGAAATTGCCCATCGGTGCGCCAGGCCCTGTCCGGGTCAGATATTCATTGTCTTCACGACTCAACATGTCTCGTTCTCCAAAAACAGGGCCATTCAGAACCAGGCCGCAAAACAGAGGCCCGTACCGGTGCCCGCCGGCGTCCTGTACCCCGGCTGATAATCCATCCAGGTCAACGGTAATTGTTCGAGCGCCCCCGCGGCGCAAAGCCAGTTGCGGATTTCAGAACTGCCGCCATTCAGCTTGTTGCGCGGCAAGGCCTGCAATGCCGCCGCGTCCTTTTCGCGGAGCGCCCGCATGACCTCACCATCGAGTTCCTCATCGACGGTGAAATGGCTGAGGCCGCCAGACGCAAGAATCCCGACCCGGGCATCCCCGGGATAAGCCGCGACCGCCTCCGCAATAGCCTGCCCCAGCCGGTAGCAGCGGCGCGGGCTCGCCTGGTTCGGCGGGAAATAGGTGTTCATGAAAATCGGCACGACGGGTGGCGTATCGCCCTCGTACAGCCTGTTATGCACGAACCCAAACGCGTGCCCTTCCCCCTTGCCCGGCGTTACGGCATTGGCACAGGCGATATCGAACTCCCGGTCGATCAGGCAGTCGATGAGGTGATGTGCCAGCGCCGCATCGACTGGGTACTCGTGCGGCTCGGTCTCTTCGTAATATCGTGCCGCCAATCGTTTCGACCAATCAGACCCGTTGCTGCCATCCAGCGGCACGTTGCGGATCGTCTCCCCGCGATAAATCAGAATGCACGGCGTATTGCGTTCGTCATAGAGCTCGTCCTGATCGTCGCCGACAACGATCAAGGTATCGAGCGCGGCATCACGCAACGTCTCTCGAATTTTCTGCAGGTTCGCCATCGCGGCGGCATGGCGCGCGGCGAGCTTTTCGGGCTGAATTTTCGCCAGCATGCCCGAATCCACCTGACGCAGCAGATCGTCATAGGTCACGGGGTTGCCGTCCTTATCGAGATGATCGCGAAGACGGTCCCGCTCGATGAACAACAGCCAGTCTCCCACCTCCGCATTCAGCATAGGCGAATGCGAGACTCCAATCCCCAAAACGAGCTGCGCCATTTCATTAAACCCGACTGGCCTGTTGGTGTTGATTACTCTCCCATCGCCGGACGCTATTGGCAACATGGCGAGGCGGCGTGGTGTAATATACCGCTATCGTTAGCAATCCACGCTAGGAGTCCTCGTGGCACTATTACTGGTAAACCTGGACAGGATGATTGGCGACGCTCCCACATGGCGCGCCACGTTTGCCGAAATGCTCCCCGATATGGAACTTCGTATCTTTCCCGACGTGGGGGATCCGGCGAAAATAGAATACCTCGCTTTCATGCGACCCGATTTCGGAATCATTCCAGCACTTCCCAATCTGAAAGCCATGTTTACACGCTCCGCAGGCGTCGACTCCTTCATACATCACCCGAATTTACCGCAGGTTCCGCTCGGCAAGCTGGAGCCCTCCGGCGGTGACCCGATGATGACGGAGTATGTCGTCATGCATGTGCTGCGCTTTCACCGCAACATGCCGGAGTATCAGGAACGCCAGGCGAGACGGGAATGGCACCGGGTTGCGATCACGCGACCTGAAGAGCGGCGTGTCGGGTTCCTGGGTTATGGCATGATGGCGACGGCGCCCGCTTTAGTGCTGAAATCGCTCGGGTTCCCGGTATCGGCCTGGACCCGGACGCCAAAGCCAGATGCCGAAGTACCGGTATTTCATGGCGACGATCAGCTCGAGTCTTTTCTCAACCAGACCGACATCGCCGTTTGCCTGTTACCGCTGACAAAAGAAACGGAAGGCATTTTCTGTGCCCGCACCTTCGCCATGATGCCGAAGGGCGCGATGCTGGTGAATGTCGGGCGCGGCAAGCATGTGGTAACCGACGATCTGATCGCCGCACTGGATTTCGGGCAGCTAACCTACGCCGCCCTCGATGCGCATGTGCCGGAACCCCTGCTCCCGGAAAGCCCCTTGTGGTCGCATCCCAAGATTACGGTGATGCCGCACGTGGCACGGCGGCCGACGGTTGCCCAGCTGGTGACCGAGATTGCCGCTAATATCCAAAGTCTCGAGACCGGTGGTGGATTACTACAGGAAATCGACAAGAATGCAGGCTATTAGGCATTCATGAACGCGCCGCCGTTCGAATGGATCGTCTGGCCCGTGATGAACGTTCCTGCCGGACCGACGAGGAAGCGGATCAAATCCGCCATGTCTTGCGGCAATCCTTCCCGCTTCACTGGCACACGGTCGATACGAGCCTGGATTTGTTCCGCCGTCATAGGCGAGTCGGGATCGCGCGTGTTGTAAGGCCCGACGACGACCTGATTGGCGGTAATACCGTCGGCGGCCAAATCGAGCGAAAGGCTGCGGATGTACATGTTCAGCCCCGCCTTCGCGACCATCAGGTGCGACCGTCCCTTCTGCCCGGAGTAGGAGTTCAGACCGCCAACGCCGATAATCGCACCGCCGCCACGCGCACGCATCGACGGCACCGTCGCCTGCGCCAGATGGAAGCAGCCGAGGATTGAAAGGTCGATGACCTCCTGGAAATCCGCGCGAGTCAGATTGTCGAAGGATTTCGGGTTCCGGGTTGCCGCGTTGTGCACCAGAATGTCGACGCCCCCAAATTCCGCTATCGCTGCCTTGGCCAGCGCTTCGATATCGTCTGGCTTACGGCAATCGGCAATGACCGGGATCGCCCTGCCGCCCTTGGCGCAAATACCCGCCGCTACGTCCTCGCACAGATCCTTCGCCTGAACCGCGTTGATGACGACGGCAGCGCCGGCTTGGGCCAGTTCTTCCGCTGTCGCGCGACCGATATTACGGGCGCTCCCGGTGACGATAGCGACCTTACCCTCCAGTTCATTTGACAGCGCGACCATGACGACCTCTCCATTACTGCTACAGCCCCCACCATTGCAGGCGCACGCAAGCCTGCCATCGCATCGCCGAAAACGAAATAGCGTTAAGCCGCGAACAATGAGTTCCCTTCAAAATTGAAATTATGTAAACCTGTGCGCAGCCTTCTTTCCTTCCAACCACCGAGCAACGTCACGGGCACACGATGAAGCCAACCGATCTGCTCTGTTTTTCTGCCATACGGCGCGCACTTCTTGCCCTTGCTACGGGTGTATTGTTGACCCTGTTGGCACCGCCCGTGTTCGCAGACGAGGAAGACGATCCATCCTTCATCACGATTGGAGCCGGCTACTTCGATATCCTGCATGACGGCGACAAGGCCGTTGAGGGGCGGTTGGAATATCGCGACAAACACCGGTTGCTATGGTTTAAGCCGTTTGGCGGCATCACGTTCACGTCCGATGCGACAGTTTATCCCTATGGGGGGGATATTGACGGATTTCTATTTCGGCAACCGCATCGTGGTGTCGCCCAGCGTCGCTGTCGGCGCCTATTTCGAAGGCAGCGGCAAGGATCTCGGCCATGTCTTCGAAATCCGCTCAGCCCTGGAAGTCGCCTACCGCTTCGACGACCGGTCGCGCCTCGGCGTCATGTTCTATCACATCTCCAACGCCGGGCTCGGCGACGACGAAAACCCTGGCGCGGAAGTCCTGACGCTGAGTTATTCGTTTCCAATACGGTGGTAGCGCGCTAACCCCAGGTGGGCTTTCGCTTGGCGTTGTATGCGTCGATCGCTTCCTTGAAATCGCTTGAATCATATCCTTGTTGTTGCAGGTCCATGTAGCGTTCAAGGAACGTGTCGAATTCGAGATCGAAGCAGTCGTTCACCGCCAGTTTCGACAGCCGACAGCCTTGTGAATTCACCGCCATGTATTTTTCGATCAGTGCATCGAACGCGGCAACCATGCTCTCCGCCGGGATCAGATGATCGACCAGCCCGACCTTCAAACCTTCTTCGCCACTGATCCCGTCGCCCGACAGCACCATCCGCTTAGCCCGGCCATGACCGATATAGCGCGCGAGGCGAAACGTCCCCAGCCCCGGCAGCAGACCCTCATTGATCGCCGGCACTGACAGATTGGCATCGGCGGTCGCAGCGCGGATATCGCACGCCATCGCGAGCTGCAGGCCGCCACCGACGGCGTGCCCCTGGACCTGACAGAGCACCAGCGCGTCCATCGTCTCGAAGATGCGCAGCGCTTCCTCCCAGACCCGAAAGTATTGCATGTCGATCAAACCCGCCGCGAGATCCTTAAGATCGATCCCCGTCGAGAACGCCCTGCCCTCGCCACGGATCGCGACCAGCCGGATGTCCGGGTCGTCCGCGAGCGCCTGCGCCGCCGCTTTCAGTTCAAACGCCGCCGGCTGATGGACAGCATTAAGACGATGCGGCCGGTTCAACGTCAGATGCGCGATCTTTCCGGCCTTCTCGATGCGCATGAATTCGTATTCGGTCGTCATAAAATCGTCCTTCGGTTCGTCACGGATGCTGAGGTAAACGCTAGCACGATTACGCGCGCGGGTAATTTTCCATTTTTTGGGTATTTTGCCGTGCCGCAATCCCAACGCGATATGTTTGTATGATACACTTTTACAGAGGTTCACCCGCACGCCAACCGTTCTGCAAACCGACCACACTTGGGATACAGGCATGATAACCGACCTCCAGAAGCGCACCGTTCAGGCTATCGTCAATATCTTCGAAACGGGAAAGATACTCGGCGAATATGGGCAGGTGACACTGCTCACAGGTGACACGGGTCACTTGACCTATGGCCGGTCACAGACGACGCTGGCGAGCGGAAACCTTTACCTGTTGATCAAGGCCTATTGCGAGGCGCCGGGCGCAGCATTGCAAGAAGCGATGGCACCTTATTTGAACCGGCTCGACGACCGGGATCTGTCACTCGATCATGACATGCCGTTTCGCAATCTGCTCCGCGACGCTGGCGACGACCCGGTTATGCACGACGAACAGGACGCGTTCTTCGACCGCATCTATTGGGAGCCGGCAATCCGCTCCGCCGAATACATCCACAGCACGACAGCGCTCGGCATGGCCGTTGTCTATGACAGCCGGATTCACGGCTCCTGGCACCACTTGCGGGACCGAACAAACGAAAATTTTGGCACCCTTGCCGACAAGGGCGAGCAGGGCTGGATGAAAGCCTATATCGCGACACGCCGCGACTGGCTCTCCAATCATTCGAACGCACTGTTAGGAAAAACCGTGTACCGAATGGATGCCTTGGACGCGCTGTGCGATACCGGTGAATGGACCCTCGAGCTGCCGATTAGGGTGCGCGGTAACAGGATCGACGAAGCCGCCCTAACCAGTCCCGTCGTGCGCGTCTCGGCCGAAGACCCGGAACCACCGCGCACGCTGCGCCTGCGCGACCCGGTAATGGAAGGCGACGACGTCCGCGTCCTGCAGGAAACGCTCAACGCCAGAGGCAAAAACCTCGGCACCGACGGTATCTTCGGTCCCGGCACCGACAGAGCGGTCAAGGATTTTCAAGAGTCCGAAGACCTAACACCCGACGGCATCGTCGGCCCCGCGACGCGGTCGCGATTGGGTTTGGACGATTAGAACCGAAAAAATCGGCCTCACTAATCCGCCGCGTCCGCCGTCAGTTCATCCGCCTCCGCCTTCAACCAAATCGCCGTGTCATGGAACGCCGCACCGCCCGATGGCGCGACAGGGGTGCCGTCGATCAGCAGGTTGATGCCGACCTTGCGGTCATAGGCATCGTCGGGCCAGACGCCTTCGCTGATGACGACGCCCGGCTTGGCGGTGTCGGAGATTTTTGCCCGGAGCAGGATGTCGCCCTGTTTATTGCCGATGCGCACCATGCCGCCGTCGGTGACGCCGTAATGCGCGGCGTCCTTCGGGTGGATCATCGCCATGGGCTGTTTTTCGCGGCGCTTCGATCCCGGCGTTTCGGTAAAGGAGCTATTGAGGTAGGTGCGCGAGGGCGGCGTTACCAGCTTGAGCGGCCGGTCGGGGCCGATGGTATCCGTCACTGCCCAGTGGTCGATGATCCCCGGCATGCCCGCGCTAAACGGGCCGACCGCGGCCCAGTCGGGTTTGAAGTGGAACCGGCCATCCTTGTGCGGGAAACCGTTTAGGAAATGGGCGTCCTCGAAACTGGGGGCGCAATCGACCCACCCTTTCGCCAGCGCGTCTTCTAGCGTTCCCTTACCGGAGGCCTGCAAGGTCGCATCGACGAGTTCCGACGCACTCATGTCGAAGCTCGGATGATCCGCGCCGAGCCGTTTCGCCAGTGCGTTTACGACCTCCAGATTGCTGCGGCACTCTTCGTGCGGATCGAGTACGCGCGGCCCCATGCTGAGCGCCGTGTGGCCCCAGCCCTTGTACATGTCGTCGAGCTCCAGAAACATCGCCGCCGGCAGCAGGATATCGGCGTAGCGTGCGGTGGCGGTCATGAAGTGCTCATGCACACAGACGAACAAATCCTCACGCGACAGCCCCCGGCGCACCGCTGCCGTATCGGGCGCGACCAGGGCGGTGTTGGAATTCTGGATCAGCATCGCCGCCACCGGCGGGCCACCTTTCAGTGCGCTTTCGTCGCCGTTCAGAATGGCGCCGATACGCGACTGATCGAGCATGCGGGTGACGTTGCCGATCTTATCCGCCGCGTGCGCCAACGTCGTATCCAGGCCCCAGATATCGAAGCTGCCCCAGAACGCGCCGCCGCCACGCTGCCGCCACGCTCCGGTCACCGCGGGAAGGGCGCTTGCCGCATGCATGTTCGTGGCGCCGTTCCGGCTGCGCGTGAAGCCGACGCCGAACTTGATGTAGCTTTTCTTGGTGGCGCCATAGAGTCGCGCGAATTCTGTGATCTCATCGACCTCCAGACCGGTGACCGCCGCCGCCCAGTCAGGCGTCTTCGTTGCGAGATGCGCACGGACGTCATCGTCGAAATCGGTGAATTCGGAAAGATAGTCTTCGTCCGCCAGCCCCTCATCCAGGATCATCTGCATCATCGCCAGAGCAAGCGCCGCATCGGTACCCGGCCGCAGCACCAGCCCGATATCCGCGGCGGCCATGGTCGAGGTGCGGTAGACGTCGACGACAACCAGCTTGGCGCCGCGCGTCTTGCGCGCTTTCTGGATATGGTTCATCAGATTGACGTTGGTGTGCACCGGATTGCCGCCCCAAACGACGATCAGGTCGCTTTCTTCGATCTCCATCGGATCGACACCGCGCTGCCCGCCGACACCCGCCGCCCAGCCGGACATCGCAGGTGTCACGCAAATTGTGCCGATCATGCCGGAATAGCCCATGGTCCGGCTCAGCCGATCCATGCCATAGCGCTGCACCACACCCAGTGTGCCGCCCGAGTGATAGGGCCAGACCGCTTCCGGCCCGTGTTTGTCGGATGCCACCTTAAAGGCATCGGCGATGGTATCGAGCGCCTCGTCCCAGCTAATCTGCTCGAACTTGCCCTCGCCTTTCGAACTGACGCGGCGCATCGGATGGGTCAACCGATCCGGATGATGCACCCGCTCGGCATAGCGCCCCACCTTCTCGCACACCACGCCCGCCGTGAACGGCAAATCCGCCGCCCCGCGAACACGGCCGATCTGCGTCGGCGACAGCCGCTCTACCTCGAGCGCACAAGCGCTTGGACAGTCATGCGGACAGGCGGTGCGGACGATTTCAACGGTCATCTAAAATACTCCTTCAATGCGCGTCAGCGGCCGTGCGCCAAACCACGGGGAATTGCGCGCTGTCCAGGGGATCGCCGTCGGACAGTATAGCACAGCGCAAATGTTCGTTGGGGCCAGGTCGCGTATCATAAGCAACATCGTCACCGGTGTACCGCACCGCGTAGCCGCGGCGGCGGTGTTCTCGATGTAAATTACCGCCGGCGCCATGCACGGTCAGACCGTGGAAGACATAGGCATCGCCCGGGGCGAGGTCCCAACTGACGATGTCAAAGTCGTTGCGCGTGTTTTCGATGTCCGGGATCGGCTCATAATTCGGGTTACGCTCGTAATCGTCATGGGCGTTGGTGTCGCCGAACTTCTCCGGCTGGAACCATCGGTTCCACTTATGGGAGCCGCGAACGAATTCCATCGCGCCGCTTTCTGCCGTTACCGGATCCAGCGCCAGCCAGAACGTCCCAGCCGCGGATCGCCCAATAGGGCTGATCGTTATGCCACCGCGTGCGGTTTTCGGTACCGGGCTCCTTCACGAACAACTGGTCGTACAGGAGATTGACCTTCTCGCTGTCGAAGAACTGCGCCGCCAGCGCGGGCAGATGAGACTCCAGGCAAAGAGCGCGGAAGTCGGGATCGTTTTCCCAAATCCGCAGATTGCCGTGGAAACGGCCTTTACCATCCGCCGTATCATAGCCGTGCACGAACGGCCCCGGGTCGGCGATATCCCGATCGATCGCCGCCTGCAACCGCGCACGCCAGGACGCATCGATGACATCGCGCATGACCACCGCACCGTCACGGTCGAACGTGTCCTTCAAGCCAGGATCAACTTTGGGCGCAGGTTGATTCAGCGTAATTACTCCCAAGTTGCAATCGGGCAACTGTACCGCCAGACCTAGCGGTCCGTCATCTGGTTTTGTATCCTCACCTGCGAAATCCGATCGCTCGACCGCAGAGATAGGAAGGATTGAATATGGATTTCAGCGTCACGCCACTGACACCCACGATCGGCGCGGAAATCCGCGGTCTCGATCTGCGCCGTCCGCTTGACGACAACATTATGGCACAAGTACGCCAAGTCTGGCTCGACCATGTGATCGTGCTTTTCTCCGAACAGGATATCGACGATGCGCAACAAATCGCGTTCAGCCGCGGGATTGGTACGCTTGAATTGATCAACATGGCTGCACTGCAGGTGCCCGGCAAACCGGAGATTTATCGCGCCACCAACCTCAACGAAGACGACACGATCATGGTGCCCGAGCATCCGGTGATGCAAACCAACCGCGACAATCAGAAATGGCATTCCGATAGTTCGTTCAAACATGTGCCGGCGACAGCCTCCCTGTTGCACGCGCGCGTCGTCCCAGAGAGCGACGGCGAGACGGAGTTCGCCAACATGGCCGCCGCCTACGACGCACTCGACGACGCAACCAAGGAACAGATCGACGACCTGATCGTCGTACACAATTTCTATTGGTCGCGGCGCGGCGTCGACGCGATCGCATTTACTGAAGAGGAGAAAGCCGCCATTCCTCCCGTGCGCCATCCCTTAGTCCGTGTGCATCCCGAAACCGGACGAAAGACGATTTATGCTGGGTCGCACGCCGAGTCGATTGAAGGGATGCCTCAGGAAGACAGTCGCGCCTTGATCGACCGCCTGAACGAGCACGCAACCCAGCCCCGCTTTACCTATCGGCACAAATGGCGTGTCGGCGATATGATTTTGTGGGATAATCGCGCAGCGCTACACCGCGGCCTGGCGTTCGACGCCGCCGTGCAAAAGCGGCGCTTGCACCGTACCACGGTAGCCGGCAACAGACCGACCCTCTGATGCGACCGTAACTCGGCTCAAAGGTTGCAGGTGTCCACGTTCGAAAAACTGGTGTCGAACGACAGAGCAAGTAGACAAACAAACGATATTCACAGGGCGGCACCAATATTCGACGGTCTACATCCATACGCTATTTGGCTCTCGCAATTCGGACAGAGCGAAGCACGATCAAGATCATGGCAATTCCTGGGAAATCATCGCAACCTCCCGCGCGATATCAAGAAAGGCTGTAATCGCAGGGGACTGTTCGTCTCCGCGCCATGCGAGACCGAATTCGATATACAGCGATGAGTCTTTAAGCGCCCGGAAAACGACGTTCGGCGGCCGGAAGCGGGATACCGAGGCGGCAACGATGGACACACCCAGGCCCGCGCCCACCAGGCTGACCATCGTGTGCAATTGTTCAACTTCTTCGATAACGTTCGGCGTGAAGCCCGCTTCTTGGCAGGCATGAAATACCCGCGCGTGATACCCCGTGCCCCAGCGTGGCGGGATGAAGACAAACGGCTCATTGCTTAGATCCCTCAGATCGATGCGTTTCCGGGATACAAGGCGATGATCGTCGGGCAGTGCGGCCAATAACGGCTCCCGCAGGATTGCCTCCTGTGCGAGTCCCTTCCGGTCGACGGTCGGCGCCAGGAAAAGCGCGACATCGATGCGGCTTTGCTCCAGGGCGGCGGGCTGCTCAGCCGTCGCAAGCTCGATGAAGCGAAGCCCGATATCCGGATACTGCGCCCGATAGCGCCGCACGATTCTCGGCAGAATATCGTAGGTCGCGGTCGGAAAGAAGCCAACCGTCAGCTGCCCGCTCAACCCCTCCGCTACGGCGCGCGTCAGCCGGACCGACTCGTCGAGTTGCGAAAGGATAAGCCGCGCGCGTTCCAGAAAGACCTCGCCGGCGCGCGTCAATTCGACATGCCTCCGGGTACGCAGCAGAAGGGGCGATCCAATTTCTTCCTCGAGTTGGCGGATCGAGTCGCTGAGCGGCGGCTGTGAGACATGCAGGCGCGCCGCCGCACGCCTGAAGTTCCGTTCCGTCGCGACCGCGACAAAACGTTGAAGCTGACGGATGTCCGGCATCTATATTCCCGTTTCCCAAAAGGCCGATTGTCATTGATAGGATTATCAGATCAAGAGGAAAGAAAATACATATTTGACCTATCAACAAATACGCGCTGAAGTACCCGGGAGATAGGGGGTAGTTTGGCAATGACAGTGAACGCAAGCCTGACCGAAAAGTTGGCGGTCTTCGCGGCGGAAGCCTCGTACGATACGCTTCCGCCCGAAGTCATCGCCGCCACCAAGCAGCGCATCCTCGATACGATCGGCGTCGCCTTGGCGGGTTCGACGGCGCCAGGCTGCGACGGCGCGCGCAAAACGATCCTGGCGGAGGGTGCCAGGGGCACGAGCACGCTGTGGGCCAGCGGCGAGCGTGTCGGCAGCCGTGGCGCAGCCTTCGTAAATGGAATGCACGCCGCCGCGCTGGATTACGACTCGGTCTATGAGCGCGGCTCGGTGCATCCCGATATCGTTGTCGTTCCGGCAGCCTGGGCAGTTGCCGAACAAGTTGGGGCGGACGGACGCGCCTTCTTGGCAGCGGTCGTAGTCGGCAACGAAATCGCGTGCCGGCTCGGTGCGGCCAATCTGCACAACAAGGGATGGTTTTACACTTCCGTGCACGGCGTGTTCGGCGCGGCCGCGGCTAGTGCGAAGCTTCTCGGCCTCGATGCTGACGGCATTGCGAATTCCCTAGGTCTAGCACTCAGCCGCGCCGGCGGTACGCAGCAGGCACTCATCGAAAAGAGCCTCGCCAAGCGCGCGCAATCCGGATTCGCCGCAGAAGCGGGCCTTTTCGCCGCCCAACTCGCGGCCGCTGGTATTAGCGGGCCGCGGGAGGCTATCGAAGGCAAGTTCGGCTTTCACACGCTGTATGGCGAGGGCGATCCCGACATACTCGTTGACAAAATCGGTGGGCATTTCGAGTCGATGTCGGTCGCGATCAAAAAGTATCCAAGCTGCACGGCGAACCACGTGCCGATCGATTTGCTGATCGATACCGCGGACGACAACGATCTTCAACCGGACGACATCAGCAGCGTCGAGATTTCCTTGTCGCCCTTCGCCGATCAGCTCGTCGGCGCCGCGTTCGACCCTAAGGACAACCCGCAGGTTGCGGCCCAATTTAGTATCCATTATTCCGCCGCGAGCGCCCTGCTCCGCCGCCGTCTCGGCATCGCTGAAATCCAGGATAACGCGGTATTCGATCCACTTGTCGCAGACTTTATTCCCAGGATCGGGGTCACGGTCGATGCGGACAACGCGGGCAAATTCGCGCCTGCCGGCATTACGATCAAAACATCGAGCGGTGACACGATTACGCGGCGTCTCGACAACGTACCGGGGACGCCGGCGAACCCGCTTTCGGACGCGCAAGTCGCCGCGAAGTTTCGTGATTGCGCAGCATTCGGCCTTAATCCGCTCGGCGCCGCCGAAGCTAACGCCCTGGCCGCAACGCTAGGCAGTCTTGACGAACGCAACTGTCTGGACGGCATTCTTGAAGGGAGATAACGCATGTCACCACAGATAGAGGCTTTCGATGGGGCTATCGGCGCCGCCGTTACGGATGTCGACCTGTCACAGGACCTCGACGCATCGAGCCAGAAGACGCTCATCGATGCTTGGAACGCGCATTCCGTTCTCGTGTTCCGAGATCAGAAGGTTACGCCCGAGCAGCTCCTGCGCTTTAGCCGATATTTCGGCAGCCTGGAAACCCATGTACTGGAGCAATACCTCCACCGGGAGCATCCGGAAGTTCTCGTCGTCTCCAATATTCTGAAGGACGGTAAGAATATCGGCATCCCCGACGCCGGCCGGTACTGGCACACTGATCTGTCTTACTTGGCCGAACCCAGCCGCGGCTCGATCCTTTACGCCATCGAAATTCCCGAAGAGAACGGCGAAACGCTTGGCAATACACTCTGGGCCAGCACGGCCGCCGCTTATGAAGCCTTGCCTGAAGCGAAGCGCAAACAGCTCGAAGGTCTCACAGCGGAGTACAGCCTTGGCAATCGCTTCAACAAGCTGGTCGAGGACGGCAACAAGGACGCCAAGATGTCGGCCGAGCAGATCGACAAGACACCGCCGGTTACCCATCCGATCGTGCGCACGCACCCCATTACGGCGCGGAAGAGCATTCTCGTTAATGAAGGACACACGACGCATATTCACGGCCTGTCGGAGGTTGATAGTCGCACGCTGCTGGAAGAACTTTGGGCGCACTGCACCAAGCCGGAATTCACCTATCGCCATGTATGGCAACCCGGTGATGTCGTCATGTGGGACAACGTGCCCACGCAGCATTTGGCGGTCTGCGACTACGCTCTGCCACAGCGCCGTCTGCTCCACCGGACCACACTGACCGGCGACCGGCCCTACTGAATTTGATTGGAGATCTGTTATGACCGCTGTTGCCTCTGCCGAACGAACTCATAAGCGGATTGGCGTCGTTCCTGCTTCCGGCGCGCTCGGTGCGGAGATCACGGGCGTCGACCTGTCGCAACCGCTCGACGACGAAACCTTTGCCGAGATCGAACAGGCATTCTTCGACAATCTCGTGCTCGTCTTCCGCAATCAGGACATCAGCCCCGCCGATCAGGCCGCCTTCAGCCAACGCTTCGGGCCGACCGAGGAACACCCGCTCGGCTCGCGCCGCGGCCTCGACGATCATCCGGAAGTAATGGTGCTGGAAAACCGTCCGGGCAAGCTCGGCCCGCGCAACGATTTCTGGCACTCCGATATCTCGTTCGGCGAAGTGCCTCCAGCCCTGTCGATGCTTTATGCGATAGAGGTAACCGAGGGCCATGCCGACACGATGTTCTGCAACATGTATACCGCCTACGAAGAACTCTCGGAGCCGCTGCGAGACTTCCTCGACGGCTTGCAGGCGGAGCACAATGCCGAGACACTGGTCACCGAAGTACCCTCCCGCGTGCAGGTGACGGAGGTGCCGCCGGGCGTCGTTCATCCGGTCGTGCGCACCCATCCAGGCAGCCGCCGCAAGGCGCTGTACGTCAACCCATATTACACATCGCACTTCATCGGCATGACACGTGAGGAAAGCAAACCGATCCTGGAGTATCTCTATGCCCAGGCAACGCGGCACGAAAATATCTACCGCCACAAATGGCGCGTCGGTGACGTGCTGATGTGGGACAATCGGGCCAACATGCATTACGCCGTACGCGACTACGACGAAAACATGCCGCGCTTCCTGCACCGCACCACGGCAGCGGGCGAACGGCCAGTTTGACCGCGGGGGCCTAGCAGGCCAGTCTCATCCGGCATAAACCGAATCAACTTCTGAACTGGACCAGGGCCCGGTGCCGGCCGCTGGCTCACTCTGCTAGGGGATCGTCAAAAAATGCCCGAGTGGTTCGAAGCTCTGGTCGGCCCTATATCGACTGCCGGTGTAACTCTTGTCGTAGGCGCTATCCTCTTCGCCGGCTTCCTACGCGGTTTCGTCGGTTTCGGCGCCGCGTTGATTATCGTGATGGTACTGAGTGTGGTTCTAGGCCCCCTCATCGCGGTACCGATCGCAAATTTGGCGGGGTTACCAGCGACATTGCAGTTGCTGCCGACCGCCGTCCGGGAATCCGAGCGCTCCTTTGTCATTCCCTTTTGCCTGGCGACTTTCCTCGCCGCGCCTGTCGGCGCCTGGATCCTGATTTCGATCGATCCGGCGATGATGCGTATGGTCATCTCCGCCTTTGTCCTGGCCATGGTGGCCATGCTCTTTCGTGGCTGGCAGCTTTCCCGCCCCCTCGGTCCAACCGCCTTGGCCGGTGCGGGTGCCGCGGCGGGGCTCGTCCAAGGATCCGCTGGCGTGAGCGGCCCGATGGCCGTCGTCGTCGCACTGTCCCGTCCCGGTACAGCGCATCAGCAGCGCGCAAATGTCATCGGTACGGTGACCGCACTGAACTTCTGCGGTCTCGCGCCGTTCTGGTATCACGGGCTCTTCACCCGCGAGGTCATCCTGATCAGCCTGATGATCATTCCGCTCTATTCGGCATCCATTTGGTTCGGCGCCCGGTTCTTTACCGACCGCGGCCATCGACATTTCCGCAACGCTGCGTTGCTCTCACTGGCGATTATCGGTGTTACGACAATGATCTTGGCCGTTCGGGACTATTTGGCAGTCTAACCGAACCCTGGATTCAATCATTTTCAGCGCAAGCCGATAACGTTATCGTAGCGCCAAAATCAGGCGGACAGGCCAACTATCCGCGGCGAGGCTCTAAACTGGGGAGGATAAATGGCGTTTTTCGACTATCCTGGATCGGGGGTCCCGAACCCGGTCGAGACGGAAATCACGTTCCTAGCGGATCTATCCGAAGCGGAATGGGCACGCATCCTTAAAGTTGTCGAAACCCGACAGTTCCGCGCCGGCGAAAACCTGATCCAGTCCGGTGACCAGGACGATGCGTTTTATTTGCTGACAAGCGGAGAAGTTGACGTCCTTATCGGCAGCGAGGAAGACGAACGGATCATCACGACGATCGCGGAAGGGTCCGTGTTCGGTGAAATCGCATTTTTCGATCAGGAAGCGCGGACGGCTACGATCCGTGCCCGCTCACGCGGCAGCGCGGTCCGCATCACGCGCGAAAACTTCGAAACCCTGGCCGCATGGGAACCGGGCATCGCCCGCCGCATGCTTGTCGAGCTGGGCCGGATACTCGCCATGCGGCTGCGCTGGACACTGAGTATCGCTTTCAACTAATGGACATAATCATAGAAATCCGTCGGGAGAAGCAGGTTCCATGAGCGAATTTGTCGAAAAACCGTTTCCCAGCTATCTGGAAATGCCCTCGCGACTGCCCGCCTGGTTCTGGTGGGCATTCCGGATCGCAACAATTGGCGTCATGCTCGTCGTTGCGTGGCTCATTGCGACAAAGCCAGAAATCGGCTTTGCCGTTTTCTGGAAGGTCCTCATTCCATCCCTACCGCTTTTGTTCGCATTGGCGCCGGGAATATGGCGGCAAATCTGCCCCATGGCGCTGGCCAACCAACTTCCACGCACCTTTGGATTCTCGCAAGACTGGACGCTGCCCGTCAGATTCAAAAACCTCGCCTATTTCGTTTCCGTGCTCGCGTTTTTCTTTCTTGTCAGCCTTCGGCATGTGTATTTCAACAAGGAACCAGCGGCGTTACTGATCCTAATCTTCGGCGCGCTGGGCCTGGCGTTACTCGGCGGCCTCCTATTCAAGGGCCGCAGCGGTTGGTGCGGCACCTTTTGTCCGCTGGCGCCAATTCAGAAGGCCTACGGGCACGCGCCGCTGTTCACTGTAAGAAACGGCTATTGCCCGACCTGCGTCGGCTGCCAAAAGAATTGTTACGACTTCAACCCCCGCGCCGCGTTCATGAGCGACCTGACGGACAACGACCTTTGGTATGCGGGACACAAGAAGTTCTTCGTCGCCGGCCTGCCGGGGTTCGCGATAGCCTTCTTCACCGCCGACGATCCCAATCAGACGGGCCTGGCCCCCTATTACCTGCATCTTACCGGCTGGATTATCACAACTCTGGGCCTCTATATGGCGGCACGAATATTCATCCGCGTTTCCGACTATGCCGCCGCCGCGGTGTCGGCCATGGCCGCACTGGTCATCTTCTATTGGTTCACGGCCGATGGCATCGTCAGCACCGTTGCGCAAATGCTCGGCATGACGTCGCCGTCCTGGATCAAATACCCCATCGTCGCAACCATTGCGCTCGTGGCGGTCCGCGTCCTCGTCAATGGCATACGCGCGGAAAAGGATTTTCTGACATTCAAAGCGCCGTCCGGCGAACCACGCGTGCGTGTGCAGGTCGACGCCGTACGGGCGGGCGGTGCCGACGCCACGGGGGATCTCGTAACCGACCGAGCCTCCGGGCGCAGCTTTGCCGCCGATCCAGGCCGCACCTTGCTCGATGGCATTGAATCTGCCGGGCTAACACAGGATTTCGGTTGCCGTATGGGCATGTGCGGCGCGGATCCCATCGCCATTGTCGAGGGCATGGAAAATCTCAGCCCGCCGAATGATGACGAGCTCGCGACCTTGCGCCGGCTCGGCCTTGAAGGCCGCGCACGAATGGCCTGCGTGTGCAACGCCGCGGCCGGTCCCGTCACAATCGACCTGGAGATCGACCCGAACGAACTGCCGGAACCGCCGCCGCCAGCCGATCAGGTCGACCTTGGCGAAGAAACCGGCATCCAGCGCGTCGTCATCATCGGCAACGGAACCTCCGGCATGGCCGCGGCCGACGAAATCAGACGCATGAGCACGTCCTGCAAGATCGACGTCGTTGCCCGCGAGAACCATCTGTTCTACAACCGCATGGCCGTCGGTCGTCTGCTCTATGGCCGTACCGGCCTGGAGGACCTCTACCTCATGGCGCCGGACTGGTACGAAAAGCACGACATTACCATGTGGCTGAATACCCAAGCGACAGCGATTGACCGGGAGGCTTGTCAGGTGACATTAGGCACCGGCGAAACGCTTCCCTATGACCGTCTTGTCCTCGCCATGGGATCGAGCGCGTTCGTTCCACCTGCGGAAGGCGCAGACCTGCCCGGTTGCTTCGTGCTGCGCGAGGCCGCGGACGTGCAGGCAATTCGCGCCCACCGGCAAGAGCACGGCGTGGAACGGGCCGTCGTACTGGGTGGCGGCGTCCTAGGAATCGAGGCCGCCGACGCGCTACGCCGCGTCAACCTCAAGACCACCATCGTGCATCGCTCCGACTCGCTGATGAACCGCGAGTTGGACGAACGGGGCGCCGCGATATTGCGGCATTTTCTCGAAGAGCTGGGTGTCGACGTGGTAACCGGTGCCTCCGTCGCGGCGATCAAGGGGAACAGCCGTGTCGAAGCCATCGAATTAACCAACGGAGAAACCCTCCCGGCAGGCATCTTTGTTTCCTGTGCAGGGGTGAGTGCGAACACCGACCTCGCCGGCGCCGCCGGCTTGACCGTCGGACGCGGCGTCGTTGTCGATGCGCAAATGAAGACATCCGACGATAAGATCTTCGCCGTCGGTGATGTTGCCGAGCTGCCAGGCGAGGTGCGCGGCCTATGGGGTGTCGGCACCAGCCAGGCCGCTGTCGCCGCCGCTGCAATGTTTGGCAAGGAGATTGCCTACAAGGCGCCCAGCACTCTGGTTAGCCTGAAAATGGACGGCATCGACGTGAAGGGTTTCGGCTCCCTGGAGACCGAAAAGGGCGGAGAAGAAATCATGGATGCGGTGGAGAGCGACACACTGCATCGGCGTATCGTCATCGACAACGGACAGATCAAGGGCGCGGTCTTCGTCGGACCGCCCGGCAGCGGCAAACACATAACGCAAGCCGTTCAGAAACAGGCCGATGTAACCGGCATCGTCGACCGGCTACGAAAAGGTGACTGGGACGCGTTGAGCGAGGTCTGAGAACCCTTAGTTGCCCTTGAACACGCGCGGTGCGTCGCCGCGATAGGAAGCAACGGCGATTGCCGCATCTTCCGTCCCGCTTGCCAGCAGATGCTGGTCGAAATCCATATGCATAATCGAGCGGTCGAGCGCGCCGGAAATCGCGTTGACGCTGCGCTTGATCATCTGTGCGGCAATGGGCGGCTGCGCGGCGTAGCGCTTTGCCCATTCCATCGCCGTATCCGATACCGCGCCGGTTGCTACCATCTCGTCTAGCACACCCCACTCCAACAGGGTCGGCCCTCGCACATGTTCGCCGCTGATGACGATCCGTTTTGCCCGTGCCGGGCCCATCAAATGCACACAAATTGGCAGGCTTTGCCACATCAGCGGCACGCCAATCAGGATTTCGGGGAATGACATGAAGCAGTCTTCCGCGCCAACCCGGAAATCGAGTGCCGATGCGATGCACGCGCCGCCGCCCATCGCCGCACCTGTCCATGCCGCGATAGTGATCTGGTCCATATCCAAGAGCGCCTGGATACATCGCTGACCGATCCGGCGTTTCTGCCGCTGAACCACAAGACGATCATCTGCCGGCTGGCGCTCGCTAAGATCGGCCCCCGACGTGAAATGCTTGCCCGCGCCTTCGAAGATCACAACTCGCGCCTCCGCATCGTCGCGGAAACTCAACGCAGCATGCTCGATCTCCTGCAAATGCCGCGCGTTCAGCGCATTCGCGACTTCGGGCCGATTGAACGTAACCGTTGCGATTTCGCCGCCTCGGTCTACCTTAATGTGACGATATTCCATGACGGATCCTTTTGAAGCGTTTCAGAACTCTGAGATTGGCATATCCATAAGAATACGACTAACGTTGCCGGAAACGTTGCCTGACCTTCCCGGGAGCCCTTATGCGACGCAACCTATCAATGGATGAGGCGCTTGACGATGCGCGGGCGCTCTATGCCGATAAACGTCCCAAAACACGGCAAGCCCATGAAGACGCTTGCCGCCACCTTCCTGGCGGAAACACGCGAACAGTCCTGTATCATGGCCCGTTTCCCATGCGCGCAGCACGCGGCGAAGGCGCCTATCTGCATGACGTGGACGGACATCGGTATCTGAATCTGCTCGGCGAGTATACAGCAGGCGTGTTCGGTCACTCCCATCCGGCAATCCGCCGCGCCATCGATACCGCGCTCGACGTCGGACTGAATCTAGGCGCGCATAATCTCGCCGAGTTCAAGCTTGCCGGCCTGGTCGCCAAGCGCTTCGAGGCGGTCGAGCAGGTCCGGTTTACTAATTCCGGCACCGAGGCCAACCTCATGGCCATCTCAACCGCCCGGCACCTGACCGGCCGCGACAAGGTGATGGTCTTCTACGGTGGTTACCACGGCGGGTTGTTGTATTTCGGCGGCGGCGGGATTCCGATCAATGCCCCCTTCCCTTATGTGCTGGGCCACTTCAACGATATCGAACGCACACGGGCGCTCATCCGGGAGAACGCCAACGAACTTGCCTGTATCACGGTCGAGCCGATGTTGGGATCGAGCGGCTGCATCCCCGGCGATCCGGATTTTCTAGTCATGCTCCGCGAGGAAGCGACGGCCAGCGGGAGCATCCTGATTTTCGACGAAGTCATGACATCGCGGTTCGGACGCGGCGGCGCACACGGCGAATACGGCATCACGCCCGACATGATCGCGCTCGGTAAATGGATCGGCGGGGGCATGTCGTTCGGCGCCTTCGGCGGCCGCGAAGAGCTGATGAAAATCTATGACCCGACGGCGCCGAATGCGATGCCGCACGCAGGCACCTTCAACAACAACGTTCTCTCTATGCATGCCGGAATCGCCGCCATGACGGAAGCGTTCACGCCGGATATCGCCGAACGACTGCATGAGACCGGCAACGCCTTCCGCAATCGCATCAACAGCATCTTCGAAACGCACAACGTCGCGCTCCACGCATCCGGTGTCGGATCATTGATGAACCTGCATGGCGTCACCGGCCCCTTGCACACGATCGACGATATCGCCGACAGCGACGACCGCGCGAAGGAACTGCTGTTCCTCGACCTGCTGGAGCGTGGATTTTATGTCGCCCGGCGCGGCTTCATCGCCCTTTCCAGCGTGCTGACCGACGCAGAGCTCGACGAATTCATCGCCGCGCTCGACGATGTCGTCGCACTTCGCAAGCCTCTACTCACACAACGCTCCTAGCGGACTGACCAATGGCACAGCTTTCCAGAGACGCACTTAAGGGCAAAGCGCAAACCGTACTGGGTCTGATCGACCCTGCCGACCTCGGCAATACGCTGATGCACGAACATTTGGTCTGGGATATCCGTACGCCGGCGATGGCCAAGGAAAGAGACCAGGGGCCGGAAATTTCGCTCTGCAATTGCTGGCAGTTCAACTATGGCCGCGTGAAGGTGCCGAGAAACTACATTTCCCGCTCACCGGAGATCGCCACCTTCGAAGTGAAGGAAATGGTCGCAGCCGGCGGCAACACCATCGTAGAGCTCAGCTCCGGAGGACTGGCGCCAGCCCCCGATGCGTTGGCTCAGGTCTCGCGCGACTCCGGCGCCCATGTCGTGATGGGCTGTGGCCATTATGTCGACGAATATCAGGACGAAGCCAACCGGGCGCGTGATGTCGACAGCTTCGCCGCAGAGATGGTCGAGCAGATTTTCTCAGGCGCCTGGGGCACCGACATCCGAGCTGGCGTGATCGGCGAAATCGGTTGCCAGTCGCCCTGGACCGACCTCGAAAAACGCGTCATGCAAGGCGCCATCATCGCGCAACGGGAAACCGGCGCGGCGCTCAACATTCACCCCGGACGCGACGCCGACCAGCCGCAGGAAGTCATGGACTTCATTGCCGCCCATGACGGTGTGGCGGAGCGTACGATCATTAGTCATATCGACCGCACCATCTTCGACCATGAACGCCTGTTCCGACTGGCGGATACCGGCTGCGTCATCGAATTCGATCTGTTCGGACAGGAAACCATCTACTACGCGCTCAACCCCAAAATAGACATGCCGAACGACGCCATCCGCCTCCGGCTGATCCGGGCGCTCATCGAGCGCGGCCATCTCGACCAAATCGTTATCAGCCACGATATCTGCTACCTGACCCGGCTCAAATCCTACGGCGGCCACGGCTACGGACATATTTTCGAAAACGCCATTCCCCTGATGCGGCTGCGCAACTTCACGGAAGAAGAGATCAAGGCGATTATTGTCGACACGCCAAGGCGTCTCCTGACGTTCATCTGACGCCCGTTGCCGTTCCCATGCCGCGAAAAACTGGGTAGTGTTTTCCAGAGCAAGCAATTCGGAGCGACGCCATGCCTGACGCGTTATCCAATTCGAACCCGGTGCTCGATTGGCCCGATGGCGGTAACAGCCGGGTGCCCTATCGTGCCTTTGCGGACCCCGCCGTTCACGCGGCCGAGCAAGAACGCATCTTTCAGGGGCCGACCTGGCAATTGCTATGCCTCGCTGACGAGGTGCCAAACCCGGGCGATTACAAGACGACCTTCGCTGGTGAGACGCCCGTCGTTGTTACGCGAGATGAAAATGGCGATCTGAACGCCTTCGAAAACCGTTGTGTTCACAAGGGCGCGCTGGTCTGCCTGAAGAACCGCGGCAATGCCCGCACGCTGACCTGCGTCTATCACAACTGGGTTTATGGACTGAAGGGCGAGCTGCGTAGCGCCGCCTTCCAGAAAGGCGTCAAAGGCCGCGGCGGCATGCCGGACGACTTCCGCGTCGAGAATCATAGGCTACGGCCACTGCGCACGGCGGAACTGTGCGGCCTCGTCTTCGCAACCTTTTCCGACCAAGCGCCAACGCTCGAAGAATTCATCGGGCCAGACATTGTGCAGCGCCTACAGCGAGTCTTGAACCGGCCGCTACGCATCCTTGGCTATCATACGCAGAATTTGAACAACAACTGGAAGCTCTATGTCGAGAACGTGAAGGACACTTATCACGCCGGCTTGCTGCATCTGTTCTTTGCCACCTTCAAGCTTAACCGGCTGGCGTCCGAAGGCGGCGTCGTGATCGACCCGACCGGCGGCAACCACGCCAGCTATTCCAAGCGGAGCACCATTCATGCCAATGCGGAGTACGACGAGTCCAAATTGCGCGCCAGCCGCGACGATTATCGCTTAAACGATCCGTCGCTGCTCGATGCCTATGACGAGTTTGGCGATGGCATCAATGTGCAGATCCTTTCGGTTTTTCCCAACTTCATCCTGCAACAGGTCGAGAACAGTATCGCCGTGCGACAGGTCCTGCCCAAAGGGATCGACAAGACGGAATTGAACTGGACCGTGCTGGGCTTCGCGGACGATGACGAACGGACGACGAAGATGCGCCTGAAACAGGCCAACCTGATCGGGCCGGCGGGCTACATATCGATGGAAGACGGCGCGGTCGGCGCTTTCGTACAGCGCGGCATTCCCGGTGCGCTCGACGAGACATCGATCATCGAAATGGGTGGCCGCGACCATGTCAGCCAGGACACGCGTACCACCGAGGCCTCGGTGCGCGGCTTCTGGGCCGCCTATCGGGCGCAGATGGGTCTGTAGTGGACGTCGAACGGCAGTTACGGGTGCAGGACCTGTTGGCGCGCTACGCCGACAGCCTCGACCAGGGCCGGTTCGAGGAATGGCCGGAATATTTCACCGAAGACTGCGTCTACAAGATCATCTCGGCCGAAAACCATGAGCAGGGCCTACCGCTCGGCGTGATCGACTGCGACTCGCGCGACATGCTGCGGGACCGGATCATGGCGTTGCGCGAAGCCAATATCTACGAGGACCACCGCTATCGCCATATCCTCTCCACCACCCTGATCAAGGATGCAGATGATACCGGGTTGCGGGCGGAGACCAGTTATCAGGTCACCCGCATCATGCGTGATGGGGACACCATGCTGTTCAGCACAGGCCGCTATCTCGACCGAATTGTGGAACAAGAGTGAGCGTCCGGTAAAGCAGCCCTGCCTATGATGACGTTGGACTGTTACGCTCAGGTTTGAGCGTAACGCCAGGGGAGCAGTTCGTCGATCCGATTGATTTTATGGTCGGCGATACAGGCTAGCGTGTCGGTTAGCCAGGCCTGCGGATCGACGCCATTGAGTTTTGCTGTCTCGATCAGCGTATAGGCGATGGCGGCTGATTTGCCGCCGGCCTCGGACCCCATGAAGAGATAATTCTTCCGCCCCAGGGCGATGGGCCGCATGGATCGCTCTGCGGTATTGTTGTCGAGTTCAAGAAAGCCGTGATCTAGATATGGTCGCAGCTTCTTCATGCGGGTCAGGGCGTAGCGAATAGCACCGGCTAAGGGTGATTTGCCGGATATCCGGGTCAATTGGGCATGCAGCCATGATTCCAGGTCGTCGAAGATTGGTTTTGATTGGCGCTGCCTGATCTTCACCCGTTGATCCGGCGATTGGCCCCGAACCTCCTTCTCGACGCCATAGAGTGTGGCGATACGTTTTATGGCTTCCTCGGCAATCGCCGATCCCTGAGCTTTGTGGATATCGACGAACTTGCGTCGGATATGGGCCATGCAGGCCACTTCCGTCACCTTGCCCGTGCGGTACAGGTCATTGAACCCCGCATAGCCATCGGCATGCATGAAGCCCGTGAAGTCCGCTAGATGTTCGCGCGGGCGAACGCCCTTCCTGTCGGACG
Organism: Alphaproteobacteria bacterium; assembly: GCA_012103325.1. Taxonomy (GTDB): domain Bacteria; phylum Pseudomonadota; class Alphaproteobacteria; order UBA8366. Next base: position 47,495 of record WLWY01000002.1, on the reverse strand, counting down.
AGAACTGATACCATGCGGCAGGATGCGCCTCTCCGGCCCAGGGTCGTTCATCGCGGACATAGGCCCAAAGCCGCGCGGTCCTGGTTTTACCGGAGCCTGGGGTCAGCATTTTTACCGGCGTATCATCGGCGAAGAGGGCCTGTCCCTTTAAAACATGGCGCGCGACGGCGTCCGCCAAAGGTTCCAACAGAGCCGTGGATTTGCCAACCCAATCGGCCAGGGTGGAGCGGTCCAGATCGATCCCCTCGCGCTGGAATATCTGACTTTGCCGGTACAAAGGCGAATGATCGGCGTACTTGTTGACCAGCACATGGGCCAGTAGGCCAGGACCGGGCCGCCCGTGCTCAATCGGCCGCGACGGCAGGGCTGCCTGATGGAACGTCTCACAGCAGGTGCAGGCCATGCGCGGGCGAACAATCCGGTTCACGACAAAACGTCCGGGGACATATTCCAGTTCCTCGGTGACATCGTCGCCAAGCGTTTTGAGCGCACCGCCGCATTCCCCACAGGCATCGCCCGGCGACAGTGTTGTCTCGTTGCGTGGGAGATGACCGGGCAGCGGTTTACGTTTGGGCTTGTCTTTTGGCGCTGCAGATTGATCTGCATTTGCATCGTCTGACGCGGGCTCCTGCGCGGACGCCGCAATCTCTTCGTCTTCCAGCGTCAACGCCAGTTGATCCAGAGCCTCCGAGCGCGACCCGAAGCGATGCTGGCGCATCCCGGCCAATTGGTGTTGGAGCTTCTCGATCAACACCGCCTGTGACTTCACTTCCGACGCCAGCGATGCCACCAGACCTTTTAATGCGGCAGGTTCATTCGGGAGGTTCTCAGCGTCGTCGAGCATGCCGGCAATCTATCAGCCGCCACCCCGCATGGGAATCCCCGGAAATTGACAACCCTTTGCTGTGAAACGACTTTACCCAGCCGTCAGGGGACGCCACGTTCGTTGTGGTATGCGCCAATCAATCCCTTCCAGCAGCATCGCCAATTGAGCCGGGGTCAGCGCAACCTTGCCCGCTTTCGCAGACGGCCAGACAACCCGTCCCTTCTCCAGACGCTTCGAGAACAGACATGCCCCTTGCCCGTCCCACCAGATCACCTTGATCAGATCGCCACGGCGACCCCGGAAGACGAACAGATGACCGCAATACGGCGCCGCCTTTAGAACCTTCTCTGTTTGCGCTGACAGCCCATTGAACCCCTTACGCATGTCCGTCACGCCGGCCGCAAGCCAAACCTTCGTGTTCGTGGGAACCGGGATCATCCCGACAAGCACCGGAGCAGACGTACGAGCGCTTCGGGATCGTAAGGGCCGCTAATGCTCAAGCGATGACCTCCGGCAAGCGTGACCTCGATCTTGCCTTCGTCACCAACAGGGCGCTCGGCTTCGTGCTCGACGTGACGCGCAATCTCAACCGGCAGGAAACAGGCGGCGTCATCGACCGTGTCACTTCCCGCAAACCGGGGATCTTTCAGCCAGTTGAAAACCTGATTGGCGTTCACATTGTAGCGCCGTGCAACCTGTGAAACCGAAACGCCCGCAAACCGCGTCTGTGCGCAAATCATCCGCTTCTCGTCTGCACTCCAGCGCCGACGCTTGCCCCGCTTCGCCACATCCTGATCCCCGTTAGTGTCCACCTAAACAAGTGGACACTAAACCTCACTTCTTCTGCACGGCAGAGCGGTCAGGCCGGACGCTTACGAACAAGATGGCGCGCTGTTGTTTGCGGAAAAACTCGTCGTCTTCGACGCGCGCGGCATCGATACGCTGCTGGTTATCCCGCTTTAAGCGCTCTTCCTGCCGACCAGAAGCGCCGCGCCGTCCGCGCCCGCGCGCTCAGAATGTAGCGTCCCCGCCGGCACTTTCCATTTCTCACCAAGCTTATGCGTAACCTGACCGTCTTCGCGAACGATCGTGAACTCACCGCGCGTCACCATGGCGAACGCGGAGAACTCGTGCGTGTGCATATCGTTGCTATGGTTCGGCTCGCATTCAAACGGTTCCGCCACGCCATACCCTTCGTCCAAACAGGCTTGTTTGAATTCCGCTTCGTTCATTTTCATTCCCCTTCGTGCCTCTGCAACATCGCATGGTATGCCATCCGGCAGTATCGATTGGGTGAAGACCTCACCGGCAAACCGTTCGCGAGTCAAATTTTACACTGCTTCTAACGTTGACCCATCCAACTATTTCGCCCACTGCTTCCCGCCCACGTCCAATAGCCGGAGAAACTGCGGAACTTCGGATCGAAAGAGATCGTAAGCTCTCCACTGCCTGCTTGCTCGCGCCATTGAAAGACAACGCCGTACTCACCGATGCGGCGCACATGTGACAGCGTTCCGCGATACCGTCCGCCGCCATACACATATTTCCCCTGCAACCGGCCCTTCTTATCCAAGTAAAAGCTGGTAGAGATGGGATTGAGTTTGCCTTTGGTCGAGTACTGCCCATCGAACGTACCGACGGCATTCGTCCCAAAAGGCGTGAGCGACGCCGTCTCCTTTTCCGACAATTCCGCAATGCGACGCTTGGCGAGATTATCGAAAACACCCTTCGGAAATCGCGTGCGGTAATCCTTGAAATCTGACGCATTCCGGCTCTTCTGAATGCTGTTCCAGAAGGCGACCTCCGCCGCCCCACCCGGCTGAGCCGGGAGGTTTCGCTTCACGGGCTTTTGCGGATTCTTCAACGCCGCGATACGGCGCTTGGCGAGGCCCGCGAAGGTGCCTCTCGGGAATGCCGATAGGTAATCCTGAAAATCGTCCGGGTTGCGGCTCTCTTTGACCGTGTCCCAGAACAGCAATTCCGCCGATCGGCCGCCACTGCCCATCGACGTCGGTGGTTTCGCTGACGACGTGTGCTTTGGCGCCAGCGCCGCGATCTGAAAAATAAAATCGCCCTGGTCCAGATCGGGATCGTTCAGCTTGCCGTTTCGCGGCGTCTGTCCGCCGTTGGAATAGTTGGTGATCTCACTGGTCATGAACAGACCGAGTTCGCTCGCCGCCAGATAACCGTCGCGATTGGCATCGGCGCGAACTTCACCGTTAAGGGCACGAATGAACAGCTTGCGGAACGTCCCATCGTCGGAGACTTCCTGCCCCGCATCGCCGCTGGTGAGAAATTGCCGCACGGGGCGGGTCGTCGCATGGGTAATGCCCGCCGGCGGCTTAGCGCGGCCGACATTGAAAACCGTGCCCGCGAAGCAAGAATCGAACACCGACAGAATGTGTAGCGCGCTGGCGCCGCGCACATACTCGCCCATACGCCGCAGAGACAGCGCCTTGCGCAGAAACGGTCCGGTTTCGCTGGGGTCCGGCGCGTCAACCGGTACGAGATATCCCTCACCCCGCTCCGAATAGCCGTGCCCCGCATACCACAGAAATAGGCGTGCCTCTGGGTCCTGCCCGGTCTCATAGAAGAACGTTTCCAGCGCTTCGCTTAGTTCGCGAGATTTGAGGTTGGTCAACAAGGTGACCTTGAAGCCCTTCGCCTTCAGCGCCTCCGCAATCAAGCGCGCATCCTTAATCGCATTGGAAAGCCGCGGCCATGCGCCCGTATAGAGATCGTTGCCAATAACAAGTGCATGGGATGCGCCGTACAGCTTGACGGCTCCCGACACCGCCGCATCCTTGGATTCGCTGGCACGAAGTTCCACTGTAAGTGCGCCTGCGGGAGACGGCATGCCGAATGTCCCAACGGCGACGGCCAGCGTTAAGAAAGCGCCGATAAGTGTCTTACATGCCACACGTAACCCCGGCTTCATTCCTTCATGATCGTGACATCAGCAATCTTATCAGAGATGGCTTCCCGCATCGACGAGCAAAGTCTCCCCCGTTACCCAGCGGGCACCCTCGACGAACCACAATATCGTCTCTGCGATATCCTCCGGCGAATTGGCCCGCCGCAGCGGCGTACCCCTTTCGACAGCGGCAACGCGGGCTTCGTATTTTTCCGTGCTGCCCATACCGGCCGCCTGCCAGCGACCGCTAATGAAACCCGGACAGATCGCGTTCACCCGTATCTCTGGCGCCAGCGCACGAGCAAGGGATAGAGTCATCGTATTGACTGCGCCTTTGGAAGCCGCATAAGCGACAGAGCTGCCAGCGCCATACACGCCAGCGATCGATGATACGTTGACGACCGCGCCTTGGCCCGCCGCCTTCATATGCGGTGTAACCGCACGGGTCATCTGGTAGACGCCGAAGACATTGATCCTGAAAATATGCTCGAAATCTTCCGGCATCAGGCCCTCTAGATCGTCATGCTCGACGTACTTTGTGGTACCGGCGTTATTCACCAGCGCGTCGACACGGCCCCATTTGTCCATTGTCTCCGCTACCATACGCCGGCATTGCGCGTCGTCACCGACATCCGCCTTGACCAACAGGGTCTCGACACCTTCGGCCTCACAGGCTGCCTGAGTCTCCTTCGCATCGTCTTCGCTGCGCGAATAGTTGATCACGACATTGCAGCCCTTGGCTGCGAACAACCGCGCCGTCGCCGCGCCCACTCCGGCTGCCGATCCCGTTACGATTGCGACCTGCCCCGTGATATCCATAATTCACTCCCTTGCCTTGATGTTGCGGCCACAATTTCGCCGCTTTGTTCGCGATACCATCAAGGTACAGCGCGCCAGCAAGATAGCCAACGCGCCGCCAAAACAATGTTGGGAAATGAAACCGAGAGGAAACCGGGTTGGTTAGCAGCTAGTCCGCGTCCTGAATTTCAAGGCTGCGGGGCATTTCCGGAGAAACTGGCAAAGCGTCATCGGACTGCGCCGGATGCGGGTAGTGTCGGGAAATGCGATCGATCGCCGCTTCGCGCCATCGTGCAACATAAGTTGAAGGTAGAGCCGCAGCAAAACCACCGATTGTTAGAATGATCAAAAAAGTTACTGCTCCGAGAAATCCCGGCAAAATAGCCATCCAGCCATTTGTAAATTCAAACAAGGCGCCGATAACAAGCAATACAAGAATAAGAACCGATGCGACCCAAAGCAACTCGACAATTATGATTAATGTTGCGGCTCCTAAGCCGTACCGTTTGAAATGTTCAGAAATGTTGAAACGTGGTTTTTGTACAATTTTTTCAAAGATACTCGGCATGGTCTCTCAATTTATTATTCTTTGTGTGCCGTTTACATATGAACCTGCAAGCAAGCGGCGGCAAGAATTTTACCTATGCGTTTCAAGCACATCGGCTATGCATCGCCGCATTCGTAAAGCGATGCGGCCTAGCGGGTCAGCACCTGAAGCGCCCACAATGACATTGGACCATAGGTTCGTTAACGTTTGATAAACTTCAGGGCGACCTTCGCTGAAAAAAGACTCTTTCCTTAACACTGTCAGATAACTAAAAGGCTTAGTGAACACGTCAGCACAAAACAGAATGGAGAATTATTCGATGGCAATTAATGAAAAAGAGTTGAGCAAAGGGCAGGTCGTAAAGTTGAATGCGTTGCGTAAGTCCGTCGGTGACGACTTAGCGGAAGACGTATTTGCCAAATGGATGAAACGGCAGGCTGCCTCAAAGGTCATTGAAAAAGCCGACCCGGTCGCCGAGAAGCTAAGGTCCGTTCTCGCCCCGTTGGCGAAAGACGACGGCTTTCGGCTTGGCAATCAAGGCTACACCGTTCGGCGCGCGCGCGGAAAAGGTGCCTCTGGTTTCATCGTGGAGAAGAATCAAAAGGGCGAGTAGTACGCAGCCTAATTCAGCGCGGCTAATATCTCCTAGAAGACAAAATTTCGCTGGAGGCACTCGGTATTATGATCATATCGAACCGAAGCCCTCCGCTAGTTGTTGCACCGCTACCTCGCTTAAGAGAGCGGGCGCTGTCTTCCTAAAGTTAAATAGGTCATGCGTTCGACGGAAACATATGGCGGTGTGACTCCGCATCCATTTCCGTTTTGAACGCGTGCCTCGCCGCGAGCGCCTCTGCGCCCTGCCCCGCCGGTCGAGCGGTGATCTCGTCGATCAGACGCTTGAGGTTCGGTAATTCGTCCCAAGCCGCCTCGTCCAGCACGCGGGGCATCAGCCGCGCCCACCCCCAGGCCGCCATGTCGACGATTGTATAGCTGTCGCCCAGGATGTAGGGGCGGTCGGCCAGCCGGTCGTTGAGGATGCCGTAATGGCGCTTCGCCTCGAACCGGTAGCGATTGATCGCATAGGACAGTTTTTCCGGCGCATGAACTTGGAAATGCACCGACTGTCCGGAATAGGGGCCGACCCCGGTCGCCACGAACATCAGCCAGGATAATAATTGCCCACGGTCTGCCGACAGGAACTGCCCTGTCTTCTCCGCCAGATACAGCAGGATTGCATTGCTGTCGAAAAGTGTCGTATCGCCATCGACCAAGCTCGGCGCTTTAGCGTTCGGATTGATCGCCAGATATTCCGGCGTGTGCTGCTCACCCTTGCGGGTGTCCACCGGGATGGGTTCGTACGCCAGCCCCGACTCTTCCAGGAACAGGGCCACCTTCATCGGGTTTGGCCCCGTATTGTAATAGAACTTCAGCATGCGCCACCTCCAGAATGAGAATTCATTCGTAGCGTAAGCGGACGGACATGCCGAACGCCAGAAGCAAATCGGCAGCGGCCCCGCTACCGAAGCCCCATGCGAAGAACGAAACTACTGCTGTTGCGCTTTCCGCCGACGGCGCAGCCAAGAAAGGCCGGCCATGCCCATACCGAAGAGAGACAGAGCGCCGGGTTCCGGAACGCTGGTCCCATTCCCGCCGCCGGAGCCTGTGTCCGTGGTATTGATCGTCACCGACACATTATCGATCGCCCAACTTTCATCGGATCCGCCTTGCCAGCCGGCACCACTCGCAAACCATTCGACGACCAGCGTGTTGCCGGTATGAGCGATATCGTTAAAAGCCGCGAGATCGCCCATGTCGTAACCTGAGTCGTTAAAGAAAAAACCGTCGTTGGTGAACCCATTATCCGCAGTCGGGTCAATCACTTGGTTGGTGATAGAAGCAGATTGAGTGTGCCCTGGAACATTTGCATATGACTCCGAGAAAATTGACACACCGTCGATTTCAACATTGAAAAAGTCGGGACCCGAAGGATTCCCAGGGGCACCGTCCCATGAATCGATAACAGCCAGCAGGAAATCCAGACTGACCGTGTCGTGGGCCGGCAGTCCGATCAGCGTCAAGATCGTCGCGGCCGCCGGATTGCCTGAGCTATCGTTGCGGAGGAAATTGTCCGCAAAGCCACCTAAGCCCTTATAGCCTTGCGCGTCCTCGACCGAACCCGCGCCTGAGAAGCCGGCCGGCAAGCCGCCGCCGCTGAAATCATCACTGAACACGTTTAACGGGGCCGCTTCTGCCGCCGTTCCGGCAATCCCGAAGGCGAGAAGGCAGGCAACGGCGCCGAAGCGCTTTCGGAAGTGGGTTTTCATTGTTTTCTCCAATTTTTCATGGCGCCCCTCATTATCCGAACACGTTCCTTATTCGTGAGCACCACGACGCGGCGCAGAAAACCTGCCGCATGGGCCGCCTCACTTTGTCATCATGATTTCAGGAATGCCCCGGGCCCGCTTGACACTTACCTTCAATTAACTTGAAATTTTCGTTCAAATTTAACGTTCTGGCCGGGTTTTCGGCGTAACGTTCCGCTGAGAGCGGAAATAGAGCATCGGGCGGTTTCGGGGGAAACCACCACAGACACTCGGGCACCCGGCAAAACGGGCGGAATATCAATGCATGTGGCGTTTGGCGATTGTGTACTGGATCTGGACCGTCGCGAGTTGCGCCGGAACGGCGAAACCGTGCATACGCGGGCCAAGGTATTCGATGTCCTAAGCTACTTGGTCGCCAACCGCGACAGGGTCCTGCACCGCGACGAGCTGATGGCGCATGGCTGGCCCGGCTTGACCGTCAGCGATACGACCTTGAGCACCTGCATTCTTAGCGTCAGGCGCGCGATCGGCGACGATGTCGGGGACCCTCGTTTTATCAAGACGTTGCGTGGTCAGGGCTTTCGTTTCATCGCCGATGTGACATCGCTGGATGCTGAGGAAGGCGACAGTGCCCAACCAGTTCCCGATTATGGTCAGCCGGCCCATGCGCGGGATGACGCACTGTCCATCGCGGTCCTGCCCTTCGCCAACCTCAACAAAGATCCCAAGCTGGACTATCTCGCCGATGGATTGGCGGAAGACGTCATCACAGCGTTATCGCGCTTCAAGGCCTTCGCGGTCATCGCCCGAAATTCCAGTTTCCAGTATCGTGGTTTAGCCAATGATATTAAGAAGATCGAGGCCGAACTTCAGGTCGATTACGTTCTGGAAGGCAGCGTGCGCTGCGCCGATGACCTCTTTCGTGCCACCGCTCAGTTGATCCATGCCCCAACGACGAAACACGTCTGGGCCGAAAACTATGACGGAAAGATCGAGAACCTGCTCGCGCTGCAGGACGACATCTCGCAAAAGATCGCCACCAATATCGCGCCGCAGATCGATCTTGAGGAAATTCGCCGCGCTCCAAGCGAAAGCAGCGGCGATCTGCGCGCCCAGGAAATGGCCTGGCAGGCCCGCGCCTTACTGGATCGCGCACGGTCCGAGGGCAAGCCGGCGCTATATATGGATTGCATCGAGTTGGCAGAGAAAGCCGCCGCCTTGGACCCCAAATGCCGTCAGGCCTGGTGGGTAGTCTCGGTGGCCAACTTCCTTATTGCCTTCGCACGCCAGGGCAGCGATCCGGATGCCCATTTGGAACGTTCTCGAACGGCGGCGGAAAAGCTACGCGCGATCGATCCCAACGACCACTCCGCCTACATGGCGCTTGGGTGGGTCGGCTATATCGCGCGGGACCTGGAGCGCGCGCTGACCAACTTGACCCACGCACACGCGCTCAACCCGAATTGCACCATGACATTAATGCTGATGGGCGTCGCGGTGACATCGGTCGGTCGGGCCGAAGAGGGCTACGAACATTTGAATCGCGCAATGCGGTTAAGTCCCCGCGACATTTGGCTCGGTTTCATGCAAGCGGCCCAAGGCCTGACCTGTTTTGCGCTGGAACGATACCAAGAAGGCGTCGAACTCAGCCGCAAAGCGATCGACCGGGAGCCATATGCACCAGCCAATCATATCATTCTCGCCGCCTGCCTCGCCGAACTGGGAGACATGGAGGGCGCGGCAGCGGCTATCCGCGCGCAACGCGATATCAACGACGTATTTCTGCAGGAATATCTGGACCGAAAACGCCTGCCTTTCCAGATCCCGGAAATCGCCGAACACTACGCGGACGCCTTGCACCGCGCGGCCGATGCTGCGGCGTAGCGGATAGCCTGTTTCGAACGAATAATCTTTTTCACCTTCCTATTTTCCGCTAAGTAGCCAGCGTATGAATGCGTCTACGGACATAACAGCTTCTCCGAGCCAATCCCGGAAATCCGACCGGACGCGGCAGACGATTTTGGACGCCGCGGCGAAACTGTTCCGCGAACAGGGTTACCGGGCGACAACATTGCGGCAAATTGCCGGTCGGGCAAAAATTAAAGCCGGTAGCATCTACTACTATTTCGACTCAAAAGACCAAATCCTCGACGAGGTTCTGGAGCTTGGCATCCGGGTCATTCACGAAGCCGTAGAGAAGGCGGTTGCCGATCTGCCAGAAAAGACATCGGGCCGCATGCGGATCGAAACCGCCGTCGCAACGCATTTACATACGGTCTTGCAGTACAACGATTATGCGTCGGCAAACATCCAGAACATCCGGCATGTATCGCTTGCGGCGCGGAACCGAAACAAGGACCTTCGGCGGGCCTATGCCGAGTATTGGCACGACCTGTTCGATGTTGCGAAACGAGCGGGGGAAATCGGCAAGAATGTCGATCTCAGTATCGCGCGCCTATTCCTGCTCGGCGCATTGAACTCAACGATCGACTGGTACGATCCCAAGCAAGGATCGACGAAGCGCCTTGCCGAGAACTTCTGCAACATGTTCTTCGAAGGCAGCGAGCCTTAGGCAATCACCTCTCGCTGACGCAGCACCCCGCCCGGCAGTTTCTGGCCCTCGCTAAGGACATCCGCACCATCTTTGCGGATCGGGGCACCATTCACGATGACCGCCTTAACACCGGTCTCGTGCGAAACAAGCCGGTCGGCCCCGCCCGGAAAATCGTAAACGCGTTGTAACGGACCCGCACCAACCGTCAGCGGATCGAAAACTGTAATGTCCGCGGGCCGTCCCTCAGCAAGCAGCCCGCGATCCTTGAGACCGGCGACATCGGCAGGCTGCGACGTCAGCATCCGAACCGCCTCTTCCAGCGTGAACACCTTCTTTTCCCGAACCCAACGGCTCAACAAATAGGTCGGCTGGCACGCATCGCACAGCTGGCTCGCATGCGCGCCGGCATCGGACAGCCCCAACACGGTGCTGCCGCTCTTGAGCAACGGTTCGACTTCGTCTTCATTGTGGTTGGCGACGGGCATCCGGAACCGTGTCTCAAGGTTTTCGACCAGCGACAAGTCGAGAGCGAAATCGGTCGGCGACTGGTCACGTTCCTTTGCGACATCGAAAAGCAGCCGCTCGTCGAGGCTCGGGTCAGACAGGCTCTGGGATATGACCGTTTTGGCAAAGGACGACCGGAAGGTCTCGCGCACCGTTTCCATCTTCTCGCGGAATATCGTGCGGAACTCCGGGTCCTGGTAGAGCGTCTTCTTGCCGTTGAAGTCGGCCGCCGATACTGGTTGAAAGATCGACAGGGCTTCGAACATGAACGGTTCCTTGAACTGATACTCGAAATTCAAGGGCCGTGGCGTCACTTGCGGAAAGACCCGGAGGCCCTGCGCCATCATTTCCTCGGATTGCTCAAGCTGTGAAACATGGTCACCCTTGCCCAATGCAAGTCCCGCCAGTAGCGCCGTCCAGGACACCGTGCATCCGGGAATCTTGGCGAGCTCGGCATATTCTTCGAGGAACAGCCCCCGTCCAGCCGTAGCCTCGAGCAAGCCGCCGCCGGCGTCCCCCATGGCCCGCGCCATTGCGAATACTTCTTCCACATCGCAAACCCGGCTCGGAATTTTTCTACCGTCATAGGCGACATGGGTGGGCGCGCGCGACGTTGCAAAGCCGATCGCACCGGCCTCCATGGCTTCGGTAACGAGGGCCTGCATCTTCGTAATTTCGTCGTCGGTCGCGGTACGTTCCGTCGACTCTTCGCCCATTACATACATGCGAAGCGGCGTGTGCCCCAGCAGCACGCCGATATTGATCGACACGCCCGACGTATCGATGGCGTCGAGATATTCGGGAAAGGTTTCGAACGGCCATTCCGCACCCAGTCCCTCGTTCAAGGCAGCAACGCTCATGCCCTCGACTTTTTCCAGCGTACGCACGATCAGGTCACGATGCTCCGGGCGCGTGGGCGCGACGCCGAAGCCGCAATTCCCGATCACCGCCGTCGTCACCCCATGCCAGGGCGAAATCGACAGTTTCGGGTCCCAGATGACCTGGGCGTCGTAGTGGGTATGGATGTCGACAAAGCCTGGTGAGACGATGGCGCCCTCTGCATCGATCGTCTCTTTGGCATCGTCCGGCGCGTCGCCGAGCGCAACGATCCGGCCATCCGCTATCCCGACATCGCCGCGATAGCGTGTGCTACCGCTGCCGTCGATAATCGTGCCGCCCGTGATCTTCAAATCGTAGGTCATGTACTTCTCCTCGCTCTCAAGCGACCTCAAGTCCATACAGCTCGGAGACGTTGTCGTGAAGAATGCGATCGCATTCATGCTCGGTCATCCCGGCAGTGTGCTCGGCGAGCATTTCCTGGCTCCACGGCCAGGTCGCGTCGCTGTGCGGGAAGTCGTTCGCCCACATCAAACGATTGATGTTCATATGATCGCGCAGTTGAAAGGCCGACCAGTCGTCCTGGAACGTCATGTAGACGTTCTCTTTGAAATAATAACTCGGCAGCTGTTCAAGTTCGTCGCATTTCATCCAGTAGCGATGCCGCTTATAGGCGTGGTCCAGGCGATACATGTAGTGCGGCGCCCAGCCCGCATCAGCCTCGACGCAGACGAGCTTGAGCTTCGGATGGCGTTCGAAGACGCCACCAAAGATAAAGGTTCCGATGATGTCCTGGTTGCCCCGGATGATCGACAGGAAGGCGTTGATCTTCGGGCCCCGATAATCCTTCAACGCGTCTTGCCGGGAGGTCAGGATATGAAAGGACAACGGCATATTCATATCGACCACTGCTTCATAGAACGGATCGTACATGGGGTGGTGATAGTCCTCTTGCTGCGGCACCCCGACAAGCATCACGCCCTTAAAACCCATCTCCTTCGCCTTGCGAACTTCCTCGATGCCTTCTTCCGGCGAGGCCATCGCGATCTGCGGCATCCCGAACAGGCGGTTCGGCAAGCCGTCGCAGAATTCCTGCAGCCAGCGGTTATACGCATCGAAACAGGCACGCTTGTAAGTGAAGTCGGGATGATTACAGAGCATCATGCCAACCGACGGATATATGATCTCCGCTGCGACGCCGTCGCGGTCCTGATCCGCCCCGCGCACCTTCGAATCCCAGCCACCGCGATGCAACTCTTCGAACACGCCACCCTTGGTGCTGAGTTCGGAAGGATCCTTGCCCGCAGCGGCAACGAGGCTCAGAGGGATCGGCGTATCGAGCCCGTCGATCTGATAGATGTCGCCAAGCTTCTCATGCTTGACGACGCGCGGCGCGGTGTCGCGAAATTTTGGATCGATATAGTCGATATAGCAGTTCGGCGGTTCGGTAATATGCGAGTCTGCTGAAATCGGTCGTTTCGCCATCTTGCGTTCCCCTGCTGTCCAGCAACAATTCTAACGTTTGTTAGATTTAGTATATTGCCGCGGCGATGGGAAGCGGAAAAGCGACGAAACCAATACCGTCAGGCCGGCCGGGATAGTTTCCGAATTCGATTGTTCTCGGTGTCGCCGATATAGACTGAGCCGTCCGAAGCAACAGCCACGCCGTGCGGCCGCGCAAGCGACGATTGCGTCGCCACGACACCGTCGCCGGAGAAACCATGAGCCCCATCGCCTGCGATCGTACTCACCCGATCCGAACGCCAGTCGATTAGCCGGATTGCGTGGTTCTCGGTATCGACGATTAAAACGTTGCCGTCGCCATCGAGCGTCATTTCCTTGGGACGCTCGAAGATTGCCGACGCCACTGGACCGCCGTCGCCGCCATATCCGGTTTCGCCGGTGCTGGCCACAGTCGAAATGGTACCGTCACCCGGTGCAACCAGGCGTAGGGAACTTCCCTGCCGTTCCAGGATATAGATCCCGTCATCGCTGGGCCGGGACACAACGGCGCGCGCACCGAAGATGCCGGCCGCTACAGCCGGCCTGCCATCGCCATCATGCGCCGCTTCCCCTGTACCCGCGAATGTCGAGATGATGCCGCTCGATAAGTCGACCACGCGAACCCGGTTGTCCGCGACATCAGCGATATACAAACGCCCACCATCGCGTGAAAAAGCGAGACCATTTGGCTCGACCATTCCGGCCTCGCACGCCGATCCCCCATCGCCGGAGAACCTTGCTTTGCCCACCCCAACAAAGGTCGTCACCATGCCGGTCGCCCCATCGATCCGCCGGACCGCGGCGTTATGGCGGTCTGCGACGTAGATGGCACCGCTGTCATCGATCGCGATCCCGTAAGGTTCGTTGAAGCAGGCCTTGGTAGCGGAGCCGCCATCGCCGGAGTATCCCGCCACCCCGATCCCCGCGACCGTTTCGATAGTTCCGGATTGCGCCTCCACCCGGCGAACGCAGTGATTGAACGTATCGGTGAACACAAGGTTTCCCGCCGGATCGAAAGCGATGTCGAATGGATTATTGAGCGTAGCGTCCACCGCAGGGCCGCCGTCGCCAGCGAAACCTTCACGGCCATTACCGGCCACGGTCGAGATGACCCAGCCGGCGTACGGTGCGTCCTCTTTGCTCATTCCCGCCTCCTCACACAATGCGTTCGACAATCGCCTGATTGTTCACCATCAACCCGCCCAATCATAGAGCGACAAGGTTCTCCCGTGCGTGAAGAGCCAGCAACTGGTTATATGGCCGAAAGAGTCACAGTAGAGGATTCCAATATGGTGCGCGTTGAACGCCTGCTCGATCGCCCTATCGTCATGCCGGATAGCCATCCCTCAATCGGCAAGAATATCCAGGGCCCCTCCCTGATCCGGGTTCCCGATTGGATCCCCGATGCGTTGGGCCGCTACTACCTTTACTTTGCAGACCATAAGGGATCGTACATACGCTTGGCCTATGCCGACGACCTGCACGGTCCCTGGAACATCCATCCACCGGGCAGCCTGCATCTGCGCGACTCCTTGTTTCCAACCGAACCGCCGGAAGCCACCGAAGAGGAAATTGCCAGCTTCGCAGCGATGAGATCGTTAACCGGGAAACGGGCGCATTCGCCGCATGAGGAAGCCAGCACGCCGCATATTGCGTCGCCCGACGTCCATGTGAACGAAAAAGACCGGCGCATCGTCATGTACTTCCATGGCTTGGAGGCATACGGAAAACAGTTGACGCGGGTTGCCATATCCGCAGACGGGATCACCTTCAACACGCAACCGGAAGCCCTCGGCCGTACCTATTTTCGTGTCTTTGAATGTGGCGGCTATCATTACGCGCTGGCCATGCCGGGTCAGCTCTATCGATCGCGCAGCGGCTTCACCGATTTCGAGACGGGCCCGCGGCTGTTCAACGAGGACATGCGACACACCGCCGTGCTAGTGCGCGGGGATACGCTCAATGTCTTCTGGACGCAGGTCGGGTTCGCTCCCGAAAGTATTCTGCTGAGTACGATCGATCTGACCGGCGACTGGCTGCACTGGCGGGAGAGCGAACCGATCGAAGTGCTGCGCCCCGAGTTCGACTGGGAAGGCGCCGACGCGCCGCTCGAGCCTTCGATCCGCAGCACAGCGTATGGACACGTCAACCAGTTGCGAGATCCGGCGGTCTATGAGGAGGACGGTTCCGTATATCTTCTATATGCCGTCGCGGGTGAGAGCGGCATTGCCATCGCCCGAGTCGAACTGGATAGTTAAGAGGTCGCGGTCTCACCGTTGAACGTTCGCGACTATCTTCATTGCTCTCAATCTGAATCAAAAGGACCAACCGCCATGACCATCGAATTCGCCGAAGAAGAGCGGATGCTCCTCGACCTCGTCGAAAAGTTCGTCGAGAACGAACTGATGCCGCTGGAAAAAGCGGTCATGGAACGGGAAGCGGCCGGCGGCCCGCATGCGCTGACAGAGGAAGAGGAAGCGCCGCTACTGGCAAAATGCAAGGAGCTTGGCCTATGGGCGCTCGATGCGCCCGAGGAAGTCGGCGGCGCCAACCTGCCGACGCCAGTGATGTTGGCGATCGAGGAAAAGCTGAAAAGCACCATCACGCCATTCATCTTCCCGCCGGACTCTCCCAATCTGCATATGCTGATGGCTGTCGCATCACCGGAGCAGAAGATCAAATACATGCAGCCCTATGCCCAGGGCGAGGCAAAGTCCTGCATCGCAATTTCCGAGCCGGGCGCGGGCGGCGACCCGGCGCAGATGAAGACCCGGGCGATCCGCGAAGGCGACGAATGGGTCATCAATGGCCGTAAGATCTGGGTCTCCAACGTACCAAATGCGGATTTCATCATTCTGATGGCGGTGACAGACCCGGATCTGGGTGCGCGCGGCGGCATTACCGCCTTCATCGTCGAAAAAGGTACGCCCGGCTTCATCATCGAGCGGGAAATCCCGATGCTGGGCGGCGCACGCACCTATGAGCTGATCATGGACAATCTGCGCCTCAAGGACAGTCAGATCCTGGGCGAAGTCGGTCAGGGTTTCGCCCCGATGCAGAAACGCCTGACTGTGCGCCGCCTGCAAATGGGCGCGATGTGCGTCGGCATGGCCCAACGCGCGCTGAAGATGATGTGCGAGCATACCCAGCAGCGCGAGACCTTCGGCACCAAGCTCAGCGACCGTCAGGCCATCCAATGGTGGGTTGCCGACGCCGCAACCAAGATCCACGCGACGCGCCTCATGGTCATGGATGCCGCCGAGAAACAGGACCGCGGCGAAGATGTCCGCACCGTCGCCTCAATGATCAAGGTCTTCGCCACCGACATGGCGACAGAGGTCCTGGACAACGCGATGCAAAGCTTCGGCGCGATGGGCATGGCCCGCGAAATGCCCTTCGCTCTGATGACTCAGCGTCTCCGCCTCATGCGGATTTACGAAGGACCGACAGAGGTTCACCGCATGGTCATCGCGCGGCGAACCTTGAAGGAATATAGCTGAAGCAATGGCTTGCGTTGTTTAGGCCTGCAATGCAACTGCCCAAGCGAAAACGAAAAACACCGCCGCACCTATGCCCAAGAAACGCTTGTACCGCTCTGTGAATACCGCGCGGGCGTCCAAAGCACCGAAGGCGAAACCGAACAGGCAGCCGGAAGCGAAGCCGGTGACGTGGGCGAAAATGTCGGTCCGTTCGCCTCCCATGCCGATGAAGGCCAAGACCGCAACGCCGCACCCTAACGGGATCCATCGGTTCAAGCGCCTTCCCCGCCGGCTCCAGCTATAGGCCGCGAGAAGGCCGACGGCAGCGAAGAGCGAGGTCGATGCACCAATGGACGTATGGCTTGGGTTCTGGGCATAAGCATTGATCAGATTACCGAGTGCGCCACCGAACACGATGCCCGACAGGGCAAGCCCCCAGCCGAGCAGCTCCCCCGCGAGAAAGACGAAAATCAGACCGAAGAACAGATTACTGACCAAATGTGCTGTGTCGACATGCAAGCCGAGCGCCGTCACGGCGCGCCACCATTCGCCGTCCCGGATCGACGCGGCGTGACTCACGCCCACTTGCAGCCAGTCGATCGCAAACAATTGGTCGCGTTGCAGGATGTAAATGCACAGGATGACGACTGCATACAGCCACGCGCATGTGATGCCGTCCTGCACCTTAAGCTGCGGGTTGAACTTTTGCGGCCGGTCCTTGTTCTCCTGAACGTAGAGATGCACCTGATGGCGTGCGCGGCTGGCGTCCCGAACATAAACCTCCAACGCGAAGTCGCCGTCAAAGCTCACCAATTTACAGCGGATACCCATGGCCATCAGCACGAGCGCATATTCGGCGCACCGCTCCGGCGACGGCGATCTGAAGAGCGAAATGGTGTCGTGCTGCGCGTTCCGCATGGCGCCTCAAAGTGACTGCGAGATTTCCACGACCTCGCGCGTCCGCTTGACCTTGTCCTCCCAGACCCGATCGAACTCCGCGATCAGTTCCTTTATGGCGTCCGAATTGGAGATCGCCTCGGCTGCCGCCAGATCGGGAAACTCGTAAAAAGCGAGATGGGTCGAAGGTTCCAAGGAACTCCAGCCCCGCATCGCACTCAGCGCCTTGAACGCCAGGTGCGCATCGGGCAGATGCTCCGTCTCGTACCAATGATCGAACTTATCCCGATCTGCATCGGGAACCACAGCGCGAACCATAAGATAGGCGGACATAGGTGACCTCCGTTTCCAACCTTATATGTGCCTTGGCGCAGCAAGGCACAATACATAGATATCATATATCACAAAGGCTTAGCGCGCGCGTCAAAACGCACGTGACAAATTCGCCAGCTTGTCCTATATCCTCCGCATGAACCTCGCGACCGCCGCATATTACTTTTGGTTTTTTGGATATCCGGAGCCCATGGCGGACGGAGGGGTACGTTTGATCTAAAGACCGATCAAAGAACATCTCGAAACCGCCAGAACCCTGGCGGTTTTTTTATGCCGCCGGCCTGGCCCAGAAACAGGGAGACACGCCGTGTTGGACATTCATGAAGACAGTCGCATCCGCGACAACACCGTCGATAGCGATCATTTGCGCGAAATCGCGACGGACGACATTCGTATCCGCGATATCAGGGAACTGAACACCCCCGCCGAGATCATCCGCGAATTCCCGCGCACCGATACAAGCACCCGCACGGTCACGGGTGCGCGCCAGGCGCTTCAGGATATTGTGCACCGGCGCGACGACCGGCTGGCGGTTATCATCGGCCCCTGCTCTATCCACGATCCCGAAGCGGCAATGGACTACGCTGCGCGGCTGGCCGAACTGCGCCACACGCTCGGCGACAGGCTGGAGCTCGTCATGCGGGTCTACTTCGCCAAACCGCGTACGACCGTGGGCTGGAAAGGGCTGATCAACGATCCCAATCTCGACGGCAGTTTCGAAATCGAGCGCGGCTTGCGGCTGGCGCGCAGTCTGCTGCTCGATATCAACAATCTCGGCCTGCCCGCCGGCTGCGAGTTCCTCGACATGACGATCCCGCAATACATCGCCGATCTGGTGTCCTGGGCCGCCATCGGCGCGCGCACGACGGAAAGCCAGGTGCATCGCGAGCTCGCCTCCGGCCTCTCCTGTCCAGTCGGCTTCAAAAACGGCACCAGCGGTGACGTGAAGATCGCCGTCGATGCGGTCGCCGCCGCCGCACAGCCGCATCATTTTCTCGCCGTCACCAAGGAAGGCCGTTCTGCCATCGCTACTACGGCGGGCAACGAGGACTGCCATATCATCCTGCGCGGCGGCAGCAAGGCGCCGAATTACGACGCCGAAAGCGTCGATGCCGCCTGCGCCGCAGCGGCCAAATCCGGCCTGACGGAAGCGGTCATCATCGACGCCAGCCACGCCAACAGTAGCAAGGATCCGGACAAGCAGCCCCAGGTCATGGCGGACGTCGCCCGCCAAATCGCCGCTGGCGACCAACGCATCGTCGGCGTGATGATCGAAAGCCACCTTGTTGGGGGACGCCAGGATCTCGTCGCGGGCGAGTCTCTCACCTATGGGCAGAGCATCACGGATGGCTGCATCGATTGGGATTCGTCGGTCGCGGTTCTGGAAAACTTGGCGGGCGCTGTGACCGCGCGACAGCGGGCAGTGGCTCGCTAGGCGTTAGATTACCGAGACTTAGTTCTTGTAAAACGCGGATTTTGTTTCTCTTAATCGGTGCACTTCTTGTAGTCTTGCAATGCGTGAAAAAATGCCCTTCGGCACACTCAAGTGTCGAGGGGCATCATCGAACTTGACCTCACACCTCCAGGACGAGAAATGAAATCTTTCACTATAATCTCCGGGCTTCTACTCCTCCTGGCCCTGGCCGGATGCCAGACTACGGGAGCCGAAGAGACGGACAACATCTCCGAAGGGACTAGCAGCGCTCCAACAACGACGAAAGCTCAGCCGAACGTTGCGGCAATCCCTGGATATAGCCCAGTCGACGGCGAAAAATTCACTTATATCCTCGTCAGTCCCACGAAAGAAATACCGACCAAGCAATACAAGATACTGAAAGAAACAATCGAAAATGGATTGAGAGAAGCCGGCAAACTTGCCGAAAACGGCGCGTCAGCAAAACAGGTCGAAGTTTTGTTTACAAATTACCGTATGCGCTCACCCGGTGTCCGCTTTTCAGTCGGTACGTTGGCTGGCAAGGACAAGATCGAAACGATGGTCCACATCAAGAATAGCGGCAACGGAGAAATACTCCATTCTCAGTTTTTTCGGACAGGGTCCGCTAGGGCATGGACAGGTATCGGCAAAGTGCTAACCAAACATGCCAACAAAGTCGTTGCCTACGTTGTTAGGGGAAAAGGAAATAAACGGAAACGGGCGAATTAAGACAGAGTCACGAAAAACGCTCATCCGTGCTATGGTCTTACCTCTCGCAGCACACTTACCGACTCCGCAGGCCTTCAATAGCGCAACGATTTTCTAGCTTTCTGCGGATCAGGCGGCGAACTGACCACACACATGGAGAAATTCGGAATGGCCGAACCAAAATTCGATGCCGATGCGATGGGGAAACTGGCAAATGCACTGAATTTTATCTGCGGGCCCGACCATCCGACGGCAGTCGCCCTCAAGGCCGCGGCCGAAAGCGGCACCGAACAGGACGCCAAGAAGGCCCGCACCCTGTTTCTCAGACTAAAACCCGGAGACCGTAAGGCCGCGTTGACGATGATCGCCGATTGACCAGCATGACAAACGGGAAACAATCTTTTCAGTCGGCGTCGAGCACGCCCTTCCCTTCGCCACCATATGGACCGCCTTGTGGCTTCTCTAGCGCAGCGCTAACGGTGGATATTATGATGCTTTTATAACGCGGAAATTCTCGGGAGAAATTCGCATGAGCATCACAGTTGAGCGATTGGGAAGCAGCTTCGTCGCGGAGGTGCACGGTGTCGATATCGAGAACCTGAGCGACGCGGACTGGACAGTGCTGCACCGCGCCTATCTGGAAAACAAGATCCTAGTGATTCCGGACCAGGACCTTTCGGTCCACGCCTTTGCCGCGCTCGGCGCCCGGTTTGGCGAGGTGGTTCGGCACCCGGTCGCCAAATTCGCGCATCCCGATGAGCCGGACGTCATGATGCTGTCCAACGACACGAGCTATGGCAAACCGGTCGGCGTGAAAGATGCGGGATCGTTTTGGCATTCGGACCGGTCCTACATGCAGCGCACCTCCAATGAAACCATGCTGTATTCGGTCGAAATCCCAGACGAAGGGGGCGACACCTATTTCGCCGACCTTGAGGCGGCATACGAAGACCTCCCGGACGCGACGAAGCGGCGCATCGGCGGGCTGCGCTATATCTCGCACTACCGCTGGACGAAGGACCGGGACGATCCGGAGTCGCGCTGGTCGTTCATGACGCCTGAGGAGCGGGCGAACACGCCACCCACCGACCGGCCGGTCGTGCGAATTCATCCGGAAACGGGCCGCAAAGCGCTCTTCGTCTTTCCCGGGATCACGACCGGTGTGAAGGGTATTGTCGGCATGGAAGAAGCCGAAAGCGATGCCCTATTGGAAGATCTTTACGGTCATTTGACCCAGGACAAGTTTCAGTATCGTTTCAAATGGGGTGGGCCCGGCACCGTTCTGATCTGGGACAATCGCTGCGTCATGCACAAGGCGACGACGAAGCAGCTGTCGGCCGACAAGATCCGCACGCTCTACCGCATCAGCACGTTGGGCGGCGTTCCTTGAACGGGCGTTTTACGGCATGAACGGCCCGAAAATCGAACCGATTGCAAAGTAGAACGAAACGACCCTCGAGTCGTTGCGCGCGCTTAACAACGACAACGCCGTCGAGACATCGTTCCTAGTGCCCGAGCAATGGCAATCGATGACCGCCGGCGCGTTCTCCGCGAGTTGCGTCGCCGAAGCGGCGGCGTTTCTCATCGCATTCGATCAGGACGCCGATTACGACAGCGCCAACTTTCATTGGTTTCGCGAACGGCTGCCCCGCTTTGTCTATATCGACCGGATCGTCGTCGACCAGCGGCACCGCGGTGCGGGGCTGGCGCGCGCGTTGTATGAAGATCTGTTCGCGCGAATGCGCGACGCAGGGCACGATGTCGTCGGATGCGAAGTCAACCTCATCCCTCCGAACCCTGGCTCCGACGCGTTTCACGCCCGGATGGGTTTTACGGAGATGGGCCGCGCTGCGTTACCCGGACAAGAAAAAACCGTGCGGTATTTTTCGAAATATTTGAGCGGTTAAAATAACGGCGTCAATTGCGCCCAATTGGTTAAAACGGGCGCTCGATGCGCCTTGAAGGCCAGACGTGCTTATCGTTAATGATTCCTAAATACGCCTCATGCGAGATTCCTGGTTTGAGTACTTAGCTCGCAAATTGCGAGGCTGCCATGGTGCGCATATGTTCGACGCTTTCACACAATTAGCAGAGCCGGCTTTTGAATTCATCATTACGCAGTTTCTTATAGTACTGACATATCCGATCTCTCCTAAACAGCGTATTTTCTGGCTATATCTTTGCAGCTCCAGCGTTCTGGCCTTCTATGTTTTTTACATTAGCGCAAAGCACGATTCGGCAACGAAGCTTACTGTCCGGGCGTTTGTAAGGTTTCTTTTTCCAACGGAAGTCTGGCGCCGGTCATCCGCATGGTTGGACGTCCGGTATTTCTTTTTTCACCAAATATTCCGCGTCGTTATCTACGGCACCTTTTTAACCGGCGTCTTGAACCTGACCTTCGAATTTATCACGAACGGACCCAGTCCGACAGGCGGTAGCAAACTAACGATAGACTCAAATATTGCGGATATAGCGATCTCGACAGCCTATATGTTTGTACTTATCGCGTTCATCGATTTCGCAGCCTATGGCATCCACTACCTACAGCATAAGGTGCCGATTTTATGGGAATTCCATAAGGTGCATCACAGTCTGGAAGTGATGCATCCGTTGTCCAACTACCGCGAACATCCTATCGACAATATTGTTTACGCGGCTGGCACCGGATTGGCTTATGGGTTGCTTATGGGTTTCGCCAGCAATCTGTTCGGTTACGTACCCGATATGCCACACCTTTTGGGTGTTCCCTTGCTGATATTCGCCTTCAACATTTTGGGGTACAATTTGAGACATTCGCATGTGTGGCTGCGCTGGCCGGGACGATGGTCGGTGCTGTTTGCATCACCCGCACACCATCATATTCATCACAGCTACCATCCAGATCATATCGACACGAACTTCGCATTTCTGTTTCCTTTTTGGGATGTATTATTCCGCACATATCACCTCCCCGAGACCAATAAAGATGTTCGCTTCGGTCTATCGGCGCAGCCGACGACGGAATACAAAAGCTGCCTGGGAATATACTTTATTCCCATTCGAAGCGCCTTAGCACCGGCGTTCAAACGGCTGGAGCGCGTTCTTAAGCAGCTCACCATCCGAATTCACCGTCAGCGATAACTCCTCCATCACTAATTGTGGGAATCCCCCGAATCAAGACTGCCTCTCACAGCAACTCAACCTGAGCACATTCGAGGCTGAGGTACGGCGCAAAACCTTGGCGGTACCGCGCACCTATGACTCGCAAACAGCTCTCGCGTTCTTATACTCCTCCCAAAGAGCAATAGAATTGGACGGAGTGCGTGAGGATGGAGTCAGCGGATACGCGGGTCGCAATCATCACCGGAGGCGCTGGCGGGATCGGGCAGGCGATGGCGCGGCGGATGATCGTCGACGGGCACCGGCTGGCGCTGATGGATATCGACGGCGATGCAGCAGCACGCGTTGCGGCGGCAATCAACCAAGAGGCCGGTACGAACGGCGTGTTCGCAATTGGCGGCGACGTCTCCCAAACTGCCGATTGCGAGCGGGCCGTGGCGCAAACCGCCGATGCCTTCGGGCAGGTCGATATCGTGGTCAACAATGCGGGCTTCGGCGCCAGCAAGATTCGCCCTGACGGCGAGAAGAACTTGCTCACCCTTGAAGAACTTACCCCCGAGGTCTGGCATCAATTCTTCTCCGTCAACATAGACGGCCCGCTGCAGATGATCCGCGCGGCATTGCCTGGCATGCGAACGCGCGGCTGGGGCCGGATCATCAACGTAACGACGAGCTTCTTCACCATGTTGCGCAACATGCCCTACGGTGCCAGCAAGGCGGCACTCGAAGCAGGCTCCGCGGCCTGGGCGCAAGAACTCGACGGCACCGGCATCACGGTCAATGTCGTCGTCCCTGGCGGACCGACGGATACCCCCTTCATCGCGCCCGAGTCCGGCTTGGACCCCGCGAAGATGCTGCGCCCCGACGTGATGGGCCCACCGGTCGCCTGGCTGTGTTCGCGCGATGCGGACAACGTCACTGGACAGCGTTTCATCGGCGGCAAGTGGGACCCTGCCCTGCCCGACTCGGAAGCCGCCACCATCGCGGGCTCTCCTGCTGGCTGGCCGGAATTGGCCGCGTCGACGGTGATCTGGCCCGACGATTGACCAAAGAAGGACGGTTGCTCCGTCGATCTCCCCAAATCGTAACCGAATGAGAGCCCGTATCTGTTTAAAGATTTTGTAAAGCGCGCTGTTCTGGCGTGACCCTGCCCCCATATCGGGCGGGTCATGAATTACCCCGCTTTCGATATTCATACAGCACCTGCGCCACCTTCGCCGGACGATACGCTGGCTTCGGTCTGGACCCGTAGCGCTGCCCGGTACGGTAACCGAATTGCACTTCGTGCTGACGGTGAAGATATCACCTATAGGGCATTGGATAAAAAAGCGCGGGCTTTCGCGGTGTCTCTCTCCCAAGGTGGATTAGGGGCCGGTGATATTTGCGGCGTGCATCTCGAACGCTCGATCGATTATGTGATATCGATCCTCGCGGTCACGCTGACAGGCGCTGCCTGGCTGCCACTCGACCCGCTGTATCCGACAGCCCGTTTGCGGCACATGGCGGAAGACGCGAAAATCCAACATCTCGTCGGTCACGCTGACACGCCGCCGCTCGCACTCAACCCGCCGCCGCGAATGTATAGTCCAAACACCACAGTGACTTTGTCTACTCAGGCGAAAAATTTCAGCCCGACAAATGCAAGGGATCGAGCCTACGTAATCTATACCTCCGGTTCCAGCGGGGAGCCCAAGGGCATCGAGATCGAGCATCGCAGCCTGATCGCATTTCTCGAAGCAATGCGGGAACTGCTTCCGCCCGAAGCGCTGGAACAGGTCTTCGCCGTCACCTCGCCCAGCTTCGACATTTCCCTGCTTGAAATGCTCCTGCCGCTAGTCTGTGGTGGCACCGTAACTCTCGCCTCGGCGACAGAAGCGCGGGACGGCCGATTGCTGTCGACGCACCTTCAGGAAGAACGTCCAAGCCTACTGCAGGCGACACCCGCAACGTGGCGCATGTTGCTGGCCGCAGGCTGGACAGGCCATGAGCAATTGACCTTGCTCACCGGTGGCGAAGCCATCGCACCTCCAATGGCACGCGAGTTGATAGCCAGAGCCGATAGCGTTTGGAACCTTTACGGTCCCACCGAAGCCACTGTCTGGGCGACCGCATCAAACCTGACCGAAGAGAGCATCGGCTCCCGATCCGTGCCCATTGGCATCCCTCTCTCGCATGCTGATATCTGTATCCTTGACGGGAATGACGAGCCCATCTCTGGCGCAGAAGCTGGGGAACTATGTTTGCTGGGGCCCTGTTTGGCACGGGGCTATCTCAACCAGCCGTCGCTAAGTGCGGAAAAGTTCATAACCCTGCCCCAGGGTCGCGCCTATCGCACTGGTGATCGCGTCAGCCGTCGTCCCGACGGCCAACTCGCCTTTCATGGCCGCGTCGACCGTCAGATCAAGCTCAACGGTTTCCGCATCGAACCGGCGGAAGTGGAATCCGTACTCAGCACTCATCCCGAAGTTCAGGAAGCGGTCGTGGATGTCAAAACGATAGATGACAATGATTCCCGTCTTGTCGCCTACATCGTGCCGGAAACGTTCGATCCCGGACTGCAGCGGCGGCAGCGGCTGGCGGAGCACTGGCGCACGATCTGGTCGCAGGAATATGACGCGGCCCGTAGCAAACAGACCGATCTCACATTCAACACTGCCGGCCTACGCAGCAGTTATGACGGCGCCCCGATCCCGGAAGCTGAGCTTCGCGACATCGTCGAGCAGAGTTTCGAACGCGTTAAGGCATTTGCCCCGAAACGCATCCTCGATCTTGGTTGCGGTGGCGGCTTGATGCTCTTTCCGCTCGCGCCCAGTTGCGAACAATATACCGGAGTCGATTTTTCTCCTCAGGCAATAGCCGGTCTGGAACGCGAGACAAATCGTCTCGGCCTGAGCAATGTCACGCTGCTTGAGCAGTCTGTCGACGATCCTTCCAACATCGAAGCTGGCGATTTCGACGCCGTGGTGCTGAACACGGTCATTCAGTATTTCCCCGACACAGACTACCTGACCACCGTTCTGGACAATGCGCTGCGGGCGTTGCGGCCGGGCGGCGTCATATTCCTGGGCGATGTCCGGGAACTCGGTGCGCTCGACGCGTTTCATGCGGCTGTTCTCCGGGCAAACGCCGACGATCAATTTGACGCGACGCGTTTGCGCGAAGAGCTGCGCAGCCTCGCCGGCCGAGAAACCGAACTGGTATTCGATCCCGGATGGTTCGAGGATTACGCATCCTCACAGCCATCGTTGACCGCCGTGGAAATCGCCTACAAGGAGGGAATCTTTCGCAATGAGGTCATCGATTTTCGCTATGACGTGGTTTTGCGTAAGGGTGGCGCTCCAACGTTCGTTGAGCCCGACCTAATACACGCCTGCGCGGCAGATGAAACGGGCCTCGAACCCTTATGGACACGCCTTGCAGCGCAACCTGAGGCCTGTGTCCTCGTAAAGAATATCCCAAACACCCGGCGGCAAGATGCCTTCGCTTTTCATCGGTTGCTCCAGGCAAATTGCAATGGGGAATATCCCGGCCCGAGTGAACCTCCCGCGTACAATCCAGGCGATGTGGTTTGCAAAGGCCGTGCGCTCGGTTACGAGGTCACTCTTCTACCGGATCGCACGGGCTCCCCCGAACATTTCGCGGCGCTGCTTGTCAAGAATGGTCCGGGCGTCACCATCTGGAGCCACAGGCCAAAAACAGCGCAAATGCGGCACGCTCCAGCACAGCTCAGCAATGCGCTTCAGCAGAGCCTGGCCGTACCAGGCCAAGATCACAAATCCCTGATCGGCGACTTGCAGCAGCGCACCGCGAGCAGTTTGCCCGGCGCGATGTGCCCCGCCCACTACGTCATCCTTCGCGAACTCCCCCTCACCCCCGCACGTAAAGTCGACCGGCACGCGCTGCCGCTTCCATTGAATGGACGCCCGGACCTGCCCACAGCATTCCTGCCCCCGCGCGATGCCTTGGAAATGCAGCTCGCAAACATTATCGGCGACATCCTTGGCGTAAGTTCCGTTGGCGCGCGGGACGGTTTCTTCGACCTTGGCGGCGACTCCTTGGCGACTGTCGAACTTTTGCTCGCCATCGAGGACGCGCTTGGTGTCAGCGTCGAACTGGTGCATTTCCTCGACGCGCCCACCGCCGAAGGGTTGGCGATCTTAATCAACGAACAACGGGAGTTCCGGCCCGCGACGGCGCTCGTCACTTTGCGGCCCGACGGCACCGGCGAGCCTTTGTTTTTCATTCATGGCGCCGGTGGCCTCGCCTTTACGGTCTTCGAATTGGGGCAGGCACTGGCTACCGACAGGCCGGTCTTTGCCGTCCAGGATCCCGCCTGCGATCCCAGCGTCGAGCCTGCACGCACGATAGAGAGCATGGCAACCGCCTTGATCGGCCAGATCTTTACTGTGCAGCCGAGCGGCCACTATCATCTTTGCGGTCATTCGTTCGGCGGCTTGCTGGCTTATGAGATGGCGGTTCAGCTAAAAGCCAAGGGCCAAGAGATCGCCTTCCTCGGCATGCTCGATACGCCGACGCCACCGAAAGCAACCGAGGGCGATGGTGTCGGAGCGCGGGCGCGGCTGTGGCGGCGCGAGCTCCGATTTTTGAGTCAAATACTCACGCAGGCAGGACCTATGGCAGCAGATGGATGCTACGTCCTGTTCGGGGCCGAGGCGCGCTATCATAACCGTAACGAAGAGGCCCGCTCGGTTCCCGGTCTTCTGCGCGGTCTTTGGGCGAATGTGCTGTTCCGCTACTTTCACCGTCGTGCAGGGTTGGCATCGGCCGTCGAACGGGACTCCCGGCTGCTGATGTTGCGACAGCCCGGTATTCGACGGGCCATCCGCCTCACCGGTATCCACGACGCCGCCCGCCGGCACTATCGCCCGCAATGCTACGACGGAACGATCCATCTTATCCGGGCCGAAACGGTATCAGCCGAAACCCAAGGCTTCCCGGACAAAACGCTCGGCTGGAACCGCCTCGCGAGCCATGTCGACATCCAACGGTCACCCGGCAGTCACTTCACCATGACCCGCGGCGAGAACGCGAAACATCTCGCCGTGGCATTGGAACGAGCGTTGAAAGAGGCGCAGCATTAGCGCACCGCGGAGAGCTGGCGTATCTCGCCAAGCGTCGACTCCAGGTCACGCACTTCGCACCAGCCGACGCGCATCATCTCGATCGCCGGATCATGCAGATGCGGCAGCGTCGTGCCGGTACAGTCCTCGATCACGATCGGCTTGAAGTCGCGGAACATCGCGTCCTTTGACGTTGCTGCGACGCATTGGTTGGTAAGCACACCCGCGATCAATACCGTATCCGCGTGGAGTGCCCGCAAGACACCTTCAAGGTTCGAGTTATAGAAGGCGCTCAGCCGGGTCTTGTCGACATACCAATCGTCTTCGCGTGGTTTGAGTTCCTCGAATATTTCATATCCCCAAGTATTTTGGCGCAACCCGCCGTCCTTCAGAAACGGCCGTAGCCGCATGAACGGTCCGCCGTCTTCCACACCGCGCGAGCCATGGCGTGTCCAGACGACGGGAATGTTCTTGGCGCGGGCGTCCTTCAGAAGTTGCCGGGTCGGCTCGATCACACGGCGCATATGCGCAATATCGATGCCCTTCTGCGCGTACCAGCCGTCGGGATGCAGGAAGTCGTTCTGCGGATCGATAACGACAAGCACCGTGCCCCCCGGTACCAGATCCCAATGCGCCGCCTCGAACGGTACGCCTACTGGATCGTCATCGGTCATCGTTCCCCCTGTTGCTAAAGACCCGCGGCCACATCCGCCAGCCGGCGCATGGTATTCAGCGCTTGATCTTCGGTTAGTCCCGGCCAACGCACGCGGGTGATGATATGATCGATGCCCAACTCGTCGCGCAGCCATCGCAGGCGTTCGGCTACCGTATTCTCGTCACCGACAAGGAACTTCCGCTCCATTAGCGCCTCGAATTCGGTACGGCCGTCGAATTTGACCCGAGTCGAGGGCGAGCCCCAGGCCTGGTAGGCACTGTATTTGGCGTAAAGAACGTCGCGCACTTCGGCAACTGCCGCCTCATGCGTCGCACCGATATAGCATTCCCGCATGGTCGGCCGTTCCGGCGCAGGCGTTTCCCGTGCCGCATCGAATTCGCCGTATAGCTCCTGCAATTCATCGAAGCTGGGGTTCATGCTCGACACCCAGACATCGCCAACACGTGCCGCGCGGCGTACCGCCGCCGGGACGCTGCCGCCGATCCACACCGGTGGCCCAGACGGTTGCTTCGGCTTCAGGCTGATCGACACGTCGTCGACATCAAAATACTTACCGTGATGCGTTACGCCGTCCTCGACCCACAATCGGCGGATGAGTTCAAGTCCTTCAGTGAAACGGCCCACCCGCTCCTTTATTGGCACGCCGATGGCGGCAAACTCATCAGCGCGATAGCCCATGCCGGCACCGAAGATCAGCCGTCCGCCTGTAATCCAGTCCAAACTCGCCATTTCCTCCGCCAGCACGACCGGACGCGTAAACGGCAGCAGGAAAACGCCCGTGCCGAGTCGCAGCCGGCGCGTATGCGCCGCCAGCAGGCCGATGAGCGGACCGGGCTGTATGGACGCGTAAGGCGCCGACACGTAGTGCTGTGGCAGCCACGCCGAATCATAGCCGAGTTCGTCCGCCAGTTCGGCCTGCCGCACCAGGCCGGCGATACCCTCCTCGATATCCGTTCCCGGATCCCACTGCGCCTGCAGAAAAACGCCGAGTTTCATACCTTGTTTCCCATGTTCCGATTGCGCATTGCAGCATACCGCTTTCGGCAAGAATAATCTGCAATCGGTCGCCGTGATCGAACTTATCAGATGAATGCGCCGCCGATTTGCGCCCTAGGCTCGTTGCGTTAAGCTCTCCTTCGATCGGCAATAGCCAGGAGGGCGGCAAGATGAGCGGTGATACGGACCTGTTTGAGATCATGCGTACGATGCGGGCGATGCGGCGTCTGAAACCCGACCCTGTGCCGGACGAACTGATCCGCAAGATTCTAGAAGCTGGCATCTACGCGCCCAATGGCAGCAATGCTCAAAGCTGGCGCTTCCTGGTCGTCAAAGACCCGGAAATCAAGAAGGCAGTTCAAGTCCATTACAAGCGGGCCTACGACGAAATCGTCAGCCCACGCTATGCCGGTGCCGCACCGCCGCCGGGTTCGACGGAAGAGAAATACACCCGCCAGCACACCGCGGTGGGATATCTGACGGACCATTTCCACGAAGCCCCGGTGTGGATCGTGCCGTGCATCGATCACGGCGACTCGACACCCAACCGTCATTCCGGTGCGTCGATCTATCCGGCGGCACAGAACATGCTACTGGCGGCGCGCGCGCTGGGACTCGGCTACACGCTCACAACCCGTCACCTGCTGTTCGAAAAGGAATCGGAGGCAGCGCTGCGCCTTCCGCCGGGAGTACATTCCTATGCCATCCTCCCAATCGGCTATCCCATGGGCAGGTTCGGACCCGTCGGCCGCGGTTCGCTGAGCGATTTCGTCTATGAAGACAGTTGGGGCCAGCCGGCCCCGTGGGTCTAGCGGCGGGAGGAGCAAATGAACGCAGCAACGCAGAGCATGTCGACCTTCGAGGTCGTGGACCATGTAGCAAGGATCACCCTCAACCGGCCGAAGGCAATGAATGCGCTCAATCCGGAACTTCGCTGGGAACTCTCCCAACATTTCGACGAGGTCGAACGCGACGACGATATCTGGGTCGCGGTCGTCACGGGCGCGGGCGACCGGGCGTTCTGTGCCGGCGCTGACCTCAAACATCGCGCGCGCGAACGGGACGCGGACGACGCGCAGCGCGCGCACTGGGCCAAGCTCGCCAGCGAGACGAAGAGTCTGATCGAGCGCTGGCATTTTCCGAAGCCAGTGATCGCCCGGGTCAACGGCTTCGCGTTGGGCGGCGGCCTTGAGCAGGCGCTGGCCTGCGACATCATCGTTGCCGCCGACCATGCCGAGTTCGGACTGCCTGAACCGCGGCGCGGGCTGATTGCCGGGTCGGCCGGCGTGCACCGCCTGCCCCGCCAA
Organism: Alphaproteobacteria bacterium; assembly: GCA_012103325.1. GTDB lineage: Bacteria > Pseudomonadota > Alphaproteobacteria > UBA8366. The sequence goes on along the minus strand of WLWY01000002.1, from coordinate 16,677 downwards.
ATAGGCCTCAAGCCGGCGATGGGCTATATGCTGACCGGCCGACACATGCAAGCCGACCGCGCCTATCAGCTCGGCCTCGTCAATCAGGTCGTGCCGGCCGTTAAGCTCGACGACGCCGTGGCGGAATGGGTCGCGGATATTCTGCGCTGTGCGCCGCTCGCGGTGCGCGCGACCAAGGAAGCGGCGATGCGGGGGTTGGACCATCCCCTGCCGCAGGCCTACTACACACCCTATGAAGCCAATCGCCGGCGGGAGCGCTCGGAGGATTCGCAGGAGGGTCCGCGCGCCTTTGCCGAGAAACGTCCGCCGCGCTGGACAGGACGATAATAACTACCGGTTAACTACCGGGTATGCCGTCGTCCTTGCAGCACGCGAGGCGGGAGGAAACATCGTTCTGACAACTATAAACCACCTGCTTGATTGTGCGCTACGGGAGCTATCCTTGCGGATATCTTCAAATATTTGCTTCGTGCATAGTGATTTATTAACAAAACATTAATTTTACAAATAAATCTGCTCAGTCAATTAAGATAAAGTCATTATTTCGCCTTAGTTTCGCCATCTATCCTTAATAGAGTCAGAAATTCGTAAGGGGCTGAACAAACGAACGTCAGGCGACGGCGTTCCCGTTCACTATTGGGGGTAAAACAATCAACAATGTTACAGATGGATACAGCGCTACCTGCTGTCATAAACGCCGGTATGAACCGCAAGATCAGAGAGGCGTTCAATAATCCTGTCGACGGACAGCCGGCCTCCCGAGGCATGCCGATGGAGGCCGAAGTAAAGCACTATTTCAACACTTTCCTGACATTTGAAAATGCAACATTCGACGCGTTCCTGACCCGGCTATCCGGAGAAATGGCGCAAAATTTCGCGGGGCTGGATCTGACATTGCCTTGGATCCGGCAATGCGATGCCCTGAACAACGTCCGCACGGCGCGAAACTCGCTATCCAAACTGCTGCGATACGTCCATTGCGGACAACACTACAGCACAAGCTTTTGGGATATCCTGTGGCGGCTGAAGGAGATTTCTCTGAAGTCCTTCGGCATCACCTACAGCGAAGCCGGAACGACGGCACGGGAGTTGGATTTCCTGTCCTGGCAATTTCTTCTGACCGAATGCCGGTTCCGCGTGAAGGATCTGCGGAACAAATCCGAACTCGACGACTTAACGTCGGCGTGCAAGGCATTCATTTTACTCGACTATATGCTCGACGGCATACCGGTACCGTGCGACGATTTTTGCCTCAAACGCCGCACGCATTATTCCCAAGGCGGGCCTTACGAACTGTATTGCGCCTTTGCCGATGGCCGTACGATATCGCCCCAAGACGTCGGTTGGTCCTGGACGGAACACGACACCTTCAGAAAGCTGGTTTTCCCCGACGGATATCAGGAACAACCAAAGATCACAAACAAACCGGGCCCGATGCCACCAGCCGCCATTACCTTAAACGGGCTGGTGGCCGTGCAACCCGCGACCGCTGAACTTGCCGCTGCAGCCCGATCGGTCCTGGACTCGAGAACCCTCGATTTGCAAAGCACGGTTCCCCCGGGATCCCTGGCCAATATCATCGTCGCAACGATGCAACGGCTGCCCGGAATGCCGCGGCAAGCAATCAGCGCCGGTTAAGTAAATACCGCCAGTTCGTGGCCGCTGTCGTGGCCACGAACTGGCGGTTGCCTGGATTTCCGCGCCTCTGCGCGGTAGGCTTGCGAAACTTCGAATGAGCAAGCCTTGGCGATTTCAACCAAAGTACTGGTCTTAGCGCTCGACGCCGCCGAACCGGCGCTGCTTCTGCGCTGGGCGGCAGAGGGAAAGCTACCCAATATTGCGCGTCTTATGGCGCGCGGGGCCTATTCCAAAATGGAAACACCGCCGGGCCTGTCCGGTGCAACCTGGCCAACCCTGCAAACCGGTGTAAACACGGCGCGGCACGGATGGTACTTTTATTCCCAGCTCCGGCCCGGCAGCTACCGTACGCAACTGGTATCGCGCAGCGAGATCCAGGTTCCTGAATTCTGGTCGACCCTTTCGGACGCGGGTAAACGGGTCGCAATCCTCGACATTCCGAAGAGCTATCCGACGCAGGGTTTGAATGGTATCCACGTGGTCGATTGGGGTAATCACGATCTCGACATTATCGACGGCTTCCGAACCTGGCCCCCCGAACTGCGGGGTAAGCTCGACCAGCGCTACGGACACGATCCGTTCAACAGACATGCTTTTGGCGCCCGGGGTCCAACGGATTTATCCGCCTTTACCGACGGCTTGTGCAAGAACATCGAGCGCAAATCCGGCATGGTCGTTGATCTTCTCGGTCAGGAATCCTGGGATATGCTGTTCGCGTCGTGGGACGATGTGCATTGGGCCGGACATTACGGCTGGCGGCAGCACGATCCCGAGCACCCTCATCATGACCCGAAACTGGCCGCGAAGATCGGCGATCCGATCGAGCGGGTTCTTGTCACCGCCGACCGCTGCATCGGTAACATCGTGGCGCGCGCCGGGCCCGAAACGACGGTGATGCTTCTGGCAAGCCATGGAATGGGGCCGGCCTACCGAACCGCTCTTTTGCTCGATCCGATCCTGCGGCGCCTGGAGTCGGCACAAGAGGGGCGCAGAAACGCATATTGGAAACTGCGCGGCATCTGGGACAGTCTGCCCGGGCAAGTTCACCGGCCACTCGCCTACGTCAAGGATCTCGTCCGGGAGACACTGTTGGCGCGGGACCGTGCCCGCCGACGGCATTTCGTGATGCCCTGCAACAACGATGGCGGCGGTATCCGCTTAAACGTCATCGGCCGCGAGCCGGAAGGCAAGATCCAGCCCGGCGCCGAATATGATGAACATTGCCGATGGCTCATGGAAAGCTTGAGCGCGGTTGTCGATGCAGACACCGGCGAACCGATCCTCCAGCAAGTCGTCAAAATCGCCGATCATATGGCGGGGCCTCAACTCGATAATCTCCCCGACCTGGCGATGCAATGGAACGTCGGCCCGGCAACAAAGCGGATCACCTCCCCGCAAATTGGCGAGATCGAGGTCGATATACCGTTCTGGCGCAACGGCGAGCATCTACCGCACGGTTTCTTGCTATCCACCGCGCCCGGCGTCGTACCGGGCCCCATTGATCGCACGGTCCGGTCCGAGGATTTCGCCCCAACGGTATGCGAGCTTCTCGGTGTCCCGCTGTCCGATATCGACGGCGGCGTCATCAAGGAAATGGCGCCGAAAGCCCTGGAGGACGCCGCATGATCCTGGTTCAGATTTCCGACACCCATATCGACGCGCCGGGCACGCTCGTCTACGGCCATTTCGATACGTCCGAAGCGCTGTCCCGGACAGTCGCGACCATCAACGCTATGGATCCCGGGCCCGATCTTGTCCTGCACACGGGCGATATCGCGTCGCACGGCAGTGTTGCGCGGTACGAGGCGTTCAGGCATATCGCCGAGAAACTCACCGCACCGGTTGCGCTCATTCCCGGCAATCACGACGACCGCGACGCGCTGCGCGCGGTCTTCGGCGGAACGCCGTGGCTACCCACGACCGGCGACTTCCTGCATTACGTCATCGAAGACCAGCCGGTGCGTATCGTCTGCTGCGACTCCGTGATTGCCGGGATAGCTGCCGGCGAATTGTGCTCGGATCGGCTCGACTGGCTGGACGCGCGTCTCTCGGAAGCCCCGGACCGCCCGACCATCGTCGCCCTGCATCACCCGCCCTTCTACACCGGCATGACCGGCACCTCCGCCAAGGGCCTCGTGCAGGGCGGTGGCGAACTGGATCAATTGCTGCGCCGACACGACCAGGTTGTCCGCGTCTTGGCCGGACACGTGCACCGGCCGATAACGACAAGCTTCGGCGGCACCATCGCATCAGCCGGTCCCACGACCTGTTACCCCTTCGGCCTCGATATGGGCCCGGAACGGGTTCTCAACGTCGTCCACGAACCTCCAGCCATCGCCGTGCATCTATGGCTGGAAGACGCCACGCCCGCGGGAGCGGATCTCGTGTCCCACGTGCAGCCGGTCGGCGACTGGGATGCACCGATCACGCTACTCCGGGAAGGTGTGAACGTGCTGGAGTCGTGAACGCTGTCCATCGAAGACCTCTGCGGAATAGTGCGATGGCACCGCCGTCCACCCCCACCTTAGTCCCCGCCCCTCAAGGAGACCTCTGCGAAACGGGTTCAGGATCGGAGATAATCGTTGGGTTTGGAGGTTGGTGCATAGGTTTGGCGGTTTTTCGCGTTGGGTTTTGGGACGCTCTTGACGAGATCGGCAAGGGACGGTGTCAGGGCATAAGAGTTTCGGCACGTCTCAGGTTCATGGCGATGCACAGGAGATGAAGGTGGGACTGGTTCTTCTGCATCCCCCTGTATCGGGCCCGGCGGTATCGGTAAGACCGCTTCAGAGTTCCGAACAGGCGCTCGACATTAGCGCGGATCGGGGAGATCAGGCGGTTGCGGACCTGTTGCCAGTGCGGCAGCGCCGGTTGGTTCTTATGGCTGCGGTGCATGATCCGGTCCTTGATGCCCCTCGCCTTGAGGCGCCGGCGGCGCTCCTTGTGCTCATAGGCTTTGTCAGCATAGACCGCCCGCTCGTCGCCCTGGATCAGCGCGTCGGCCACTTCGCTCTCATAGGTTTTGGCCGACGTCATCATCGCATCGCGGATCAATTCGGAGCCCTGATCGACGGCGATATGCGCCTTGTACCCGAAATAGGCCGTGCGCCCGCGCCGCGTCCAATCGGCATCCGGATCGAGCGCCGAACGCCCGCCGGAAACACCGGACGGCCGGCTGACCGAAGCCTCGATCAGGGTGGCATCGATCAGTGTGCCCGTCTTCAGCATCAGCCCGTGACGCTCCAACTGCCGGTTCGTTTCCGCCAGAAGCTTCGCCGTCAGTTTCCTCTCTGCCAGCGCCGCCCGGAAGCGCACGAACGTCGTCTCGTCCGGTGTCTCGTCGCTCAACGAGAACCCGCAGAACCGTCGGAACGACAGACGATCCCCCAACGCCTCCTCCAGGTCCGGGTCGGAAAGACCATACCATTGCTGCAGCAAAACCGCCTTGTACATCGACAGCGCCGGATACCCTCTGCGCCCCTTCTTCGAGCGAACCGACTTCAGGAGCTTCTCGAAGCGAGACCAGTCGAAAAGACCTTCGATACGCTCCAGACGTTTATTCGAACCCGCACCCGGCGCCACAAACGCATCCGCAAAGCCACCCTCACCAACCCGCTTCTCACCCATCAAGACCTCCGTCATAGCGATCACTCTAAAGAATCACCGTTTCGACAAAGTTGCTACCCATTTCGCAGAGGTCTCCACCTTAGTCCCCCCCCCTCAAGGGGGAGGAGAGTGACCAGTTGATCTACCGGAGTTATCCCTTCCCTCTTGAGGGGCTGAAATGTCCACCACAGGCATTTCAGGGTTAGGTAGGGGGTGGAAACGATGTCGGCGGCGCTATTTCGCCGAGGTCTCCTTCGGCAACACGAACAAAACCTTCGGTACAACCAATTCGTCATCCTCAACTTGATTGAGGATCCATGTGACGGCGAAAGCTTACAGCCGGTTGAGATCCCCTCAGCGTGGCCTCCTGCGCTTGTTGTGAACCTTCGTTGTAAGGATGGCAATTCAGACGGCGGACTGGATCCTCAATCAAGTCGAGGATGACGGCTTGGTAGGTGGAGACGCCCTTCCACCATGGATCCCCGATCTGCGCGGCTCCGCCGCTTGTCAGGGATGACACGTCGCGGGGATATCGATCACCGTCGCGCCGCAATCAACGCCTCGACCTCCGCTATCCATCCATCGAAGGTCGCGGCGTGCCTCCCGTCCTCCGCTTCATCGACATAGAACGCGCGGGCATTCCTGAATGCCACCAATGCCGCTTCCAACCGCGCGCTGCCGGATTCCAGCTTGCCGAGAGAAGCGAGTCCTTTACCGAGGTTCATCTGTGTCATCGCCCAGTCGGCGGGCATCTCCCTGCGGGTGTAGACCTCGAGCGCGGCTTCATAGGCGTCGATAGCGCGCTCGAGCGCCGCCAGCCCCTCGGCCCCGCCAGCCCGGGCGCCCATGGTCTGCAACGCGGCCGCCAGATTGTTCTGCGTCATCGCCCATTGGCGGGCATCTCGGCGCGGGTTCTGACCTCGAGCGCGGCTTCAGAGGCGGCGACGGCGCGCTCGAGTGCCGCCAGCCCCTCGGCCCCGCCCGACCGTTCGCCCATGGTCTGCAACGCAGCCGCCAGATTGTTCTGCGTCATCGCCCATTGGGCGGGCATCTCGGCGCGGGTTCTGACCTCGAGAGCGGCTTCATAAGCGGCGACGGCGCGCTCGAGCGCCGCCAGCCCCTCGGCCCCGCCCGACCGTTCGCTCATGGTCTGCAACGCGTTCGCCAGATTGTTCTGCGTCATCGCCCAGTCCGCGGGCATGTCGCTGCGGGTTCTGACCTCGAGCGCGGCTTCATAAGCGGCGACGGCGCGCTCGAGTGCCGCCAGCCCCTCGGCCCCGCCCGCCCGGTCGCCCATGACACGCAACGCGTTCGCCAGATTGTTCTGCGTCGTCGCCCATTGGGCGGGCATCTCGGCGCGGGTTCTGACCTCGAGCGCGGCTTCAGAGGCGGCGACGGCGCGCTCGAGCGCCGCCAGCCCCTCGGCCCCGCCCGCCCGTTCGCCAATGACATTCAACGCGTTTGCCAGATTGTTCTGCGTCATCGCCCATTGGGCGGGCATATCGCTGCGGGTGCAGACCTCGAGCGAGGCTTCATAAGCGACGACGGCGCGCTCGAGCGCCGCCAGCCCCTCGGCCCCGCCCGCCCGGTCGCCCATGACACGCAACGCGCTCGCCAGATTGTTCTGCGTCATCGCCCATTGGGCGGGCATCTCGGCGCGGGTGTGGACTTCGAGGTTCTTTTCCCAGAGTGCTGTGGCGTGACCGAGTCCGGCACCGCCGAACCGTTCACCATGTCGATGCAGGGTGATGGCATGCGTGTTTCGATGCGTTGCGGCTTCCAAAGGATCGAAGGGTACAAAGAATTGGACGGCTGCGGCGAAGTGTGCGAAGGCGGCATCGGTGTCGTCCCTCAGCAGCGCCGCGTCCGCCCGGGCGGTACGAATTTCAGCCTGTTTCCGGACTTGCGCCAGCGTGTGTTCTGCCTGTTGCATTTCCTCGGCGTCGCGCAGGCGGTCATCCGCCTCGTCGAACCGGCCTGCGTCGAGCGCGCCTTGCGCCGCAGCGATCAGGTTTTCGATTCGCGCTTCTGCTTCGGCTAACGCCGCCAACCGCGCCTTCAACGCCCTGTACTCCGCCGCCTTGTCTTTCAGGAACTGCGTGAGTTCACGGTCCGGTGCATCCGGGTTGTCGTGTTCGAAGCGCTGCACCAGGGATTCCAGCAGTTCGCGGCGAAGCCCCAGTTCCGCGGCAGCCCCCGCCGGGAGACGACAGGCATCGATTTCTTCCGGCGTGATATCGAGCGCAATCACCAGCGCATCGATCGTTTTCTGCTGTGGGTTCGGGACTTTGCCGTTTTCGAGTTCGGAAATCCGGGTCTTGCGGCTTTCGTCATCGAAGGCGCGGATCGCCAACCCCCGTTGGCTTAGTCCTTCGATGCCGCGTTTGGTTTTCACCAACTGGCCGAACCGTTCTCCGAAGCTTTTCATGGATGTTCCGTAACTTTCCGGGCCTTCCCGTAACCGCGACTCCGGGCGATTTCGCCATACTGCAACCCGTTGATCGACAGTCATTGCCGTCCGGACGGCGCAATCTCACCGTATGAGGATGTGCCGATGTTACCCGAACTTTTAAACCCGTTCTGTCTCCTTCTCGCCACGATGGGCCTCGCCGCGATGTATGGCTGGGCGGCGTATGATTGCTGGTGCGGAGACAGTCTGAAATCCTGTATCCGCGCCGCGTCGAGCGCCGTCTGCTACACCGTGCTGTTCCTGATTAAGCTATACGAAACGGCGGATCACCACCAGTGGTTGCCCTTATTGGCGGAGGCGGAGGCGCAGGCGGTGGCGCCGCCCGCCTATATCGGCCTGATCCTGTAACGCAGCATCACGCCGGCCGGTCCCCGGCGATGGTAATCCGGTGCATGATCCGCTCGGCGTCGCCGTGATCGTGCACGGCGTAGTGCATCGTGGTAAGCGTCCGGCCTGACCGCTCTGCCGTGCAGAAGAAGTGAGGTTTAGTGTCCACTTGTTTAGGTGGACACTAACGGGGATCAGGATGTGGCGAAGCGGGGCAAGCGTCGGCGCTGGAGTGCAGACGAGAAGCGGATGATTTGCGCACAGACGCGGTTTGCGGGCGTTTCGGTTTCACAGGTTGCACGGCGCTACAATGTGAACGCCAATCAGGTTTTCAACTGGCTGAAAGATCCCCGGTTTGCGGGAAGTGACACGGTCGATGACGCCGCCTGTTTCCTGCCGGTTGAGATTGCGCGTCACGTCGAGCACGAAGCCGAGCGCCCTGTTGGTGACGAAGGCAAGATCGAGGTCACGCTTGCCGGAGGTCATCGCTTGAGCATTAGCGGCCCTTACGATCCCGAAGCGCTCGTACGTCTGCTCCGGTGCTTGTCGGGATGATCCCGGTTCCCACGAACACGAAGGTTTGGCTTGCGGCCGGCGTGACGGACATGCGTAAGGGGTTCAATGGGCTGTCAGCGCAAACAGAGAAGGTTCTAAAGGCGGCGCCGTATTGCGGTCATCTGTTCGTCTTCCGGGGTCGCCGTGGCGATCTGATCAAGGTGATCTGGTGGGACGGGCAAGGGGCATGTCTGTTCTCGAAGCGTCTGGAGAAGGGACGGTTTGTCTGGCCGTCTGCGAAAGCGGGCAAGGTTGCGCTGACCCCGGCTCAATTGGCGATGCTGCTGGAAGGGATTGATTGGCGCATACCACAACGAACGTGGCGTCCCCTGACGGCTGGGTAAAGTCGTTTCACAGCAAAGGGTTGTCAATTTCCGGGGATTCCCATGCGGGGTGGCGGCTGATAGATTGCCGGCATGCTCGACGACGCTGAGAACCTCCCGAATGAACCTGCCGCATTAAAAGGTCTGGTGGCATCGCTGGCGTCGGAAGTGAAGTCACAGGCGGTGTTGATCGAGAAGCTCCAACACCAATTGGCCGGGATGCGCCAGCATCGCTTCGGGTCGCGCTCGGAGGCTCTGGATCAACTGGCGTTGACGCTGGAAGACGAAGAGATTGCGGCGTCCGCGCAGGAGCCCGCGTCAGACGATGCAAATGCAGATCAATCTGCAGCGCCAAAAGACAAGCCCAAACGTAAACCGCTGCCCGGTCATCTCCCACGCAACGAGACAACACTGTCGCCGGGCGATGCCTGTGGGGAATGCGGCGGTGCGCTCAAAACGCTTGGCGACGATGTCACCGAGGAACTGGAATATGTCCCCGGACGTTTTGTCGTGAACCGGATTGTTCGCCCGCGCATGGCCTGCACCTGCTGTGAGACGTTCCATCAGGCAGCCCTGCCGTCGCGGCCGATTGAGCACGGGCGGCCCGGTCCTGGCCTACTGGCCCATGTGCTGGTCAACAAGTACGCCGATCATTCGCCTTTGTACCGGCAAAGTCAGATATTCCAGCGCGAGGGGATCGATCTGGACCGCTCCACCCTGGCCGATTGGGTTGGCAAATCCACGGCTCTGTTGGAACCTTTGGCGGACGCCGTCGCGCGCCATGTTTTAAAGGGACAGGCCCTCTTCGCCGATGATACGCCGGTAAAAATGCTGACCCCAGGCTCCGGTAAAACCAGGACCGCGCGGCTTTGGGCCTATGTCCGCGATGAACGACCCTGGGCCGGAGAGGCGCATCCTGCCGCATGGTATCAGTTCTCGTCCGACAGGAAGGGCGTTCGCCCGCGCGAACATCTAGCGGACTTCACGGGCTTCATGCATGCCGATGGCTATGCGGGGTTCAATGACCTGTACCGCACGGGCAAGGTGACGGAAGTGGCCTGCATGGCCCATATCCGACGCAAGTTCGTCGATATCCACAAAGCTCAGGGATCGGCGATTGCCGAGGAAGCCATAAAACGTATCGCCACACTCTATGGCGTCGAGAAGGAGGTTCGGGGCCAATCGCCGGATCAACGGGTGAAGATCAGGCAGCGCCAATCAAAACCAATCTTCGACGACCTGGAATCATGGCTGCATGCCCAATTGACCCGGATATCCGGCAAATCACCCTTAGCCGGTGCTATTCGCTACGCCCTGACCCGCATGAAGAAGCTGCGACCATATCTAGATCACGGCTTTCTTGAACTCGACAACAATACCGCAGAGCGATCCATGCGGCCCATCGCCCTGGGGCGGAAGAATTATCTCTTCATGGGGTCCGAGGCCGGCGGCAAATCAGCCGCCATCGCCTATACGCTGATCGAGACAGCAAAACTCAATGGCGTCGATCCGCAGGCCTGGCTAACCGACACGCTAGCCTGTATCGCCGACCATAAAATCAATCGGATCGACGAACTGCTCCCCTGGCGTTACGCTCAAACCTGAGCGTAACAGTCCAACGTCATCATAGGCAGGGCTGCTTTACCGGACGCTCACATCTTAAATACAACAGGTTGAGACGCAACCCGTCACCCAAATGGGCCACTCTATAAAATTTATCTCGCATTAATGATAATTGTCGTAATGCTAGTCGTTACGACGGCAGGGCTATTGAATCAAGGATCCCCCAAATATGACGTTTTTTTTCGCGCTTCGTCGCGCTTCTCTTTTGATTTTATTGACTTTATTGGCCACACCGTCCGTGGCATCGCAGCATTCCGTTGTTCAATGTTACGATAAAAAACGCAACACCGTACAACCAAGACTAGCGGAAAATTGTCAGGGAGACGTGCTTAGCGACGCGGAGGCAAAACGCATTAAGGCAAAGCTTCACCGCGAGCGGGTCAAGCGCGCCATGCAGCCAAAGTCGGAGCGCCATCAAGGCCCACGCGGGCACGGTACCGGGTTCTTCGTGACCCGCGACGGTTTGGTGGTCACCAACAACCATGTGATCGCGGCGTGCAAAAAGGTTATCTGGATCGATACGACCGATGGCCAGCAGGGCACCGCGACCATCGTCGGAACCGATAAGGCTAACGACCTGGCCTTGCTCAAGACAACGTTGGCGGCGCCCGCCATCGCCAAGTTCCGTACGCCGGTGACCATCGGACAGGGTGGCGAAATTTCCGTCATCGGCTACGGCACCCACAAACTAGCGCCAATCCGCCCCAAATTGGTCGCCGGCACATTCGATGCGCCGAACAGCAACGGTACCCGCCTGAAGATGTCCGTTGCCGTCCGTCCCGGCAATAGCGGCGGTCCGGTTCTCGATGCGAGCGGCCACGTTATCGGCGTTGTTTATGCGCAACTCAATACACCCGCCGTCTTCAAGAAACACGGTCGACTCATCCTCGACCGCGGCTTCGCCATTTCCAACCCGGTGGCCCTCCGGTTTCTGGAGAGCCACGATGTCGACTACAGCAGCACAGCGAAAGACGATCCCCGTCCCCGCGAGACGATCTTCAAGCAAGCGAAACCCTTCATCGCCCGGGTCAGCTGCCCGCGTTGATTACATCAAATTCGTCACTTGCCCGTCTTGCTTGGGAATTTGAACCCGACATAAGTCCCCGAACTCAGGCCCATTAGGCCCAGCAGAGTCTCATCGAACTCGGGCATATTGAGTGTCGTAAAGACGGAATGCACAAATACGATCCCCAGCACCAACGTCCACCCCATCATCTGAAAACGCGGGAGCGACACTTCTCCGCCGCTGCTTAGAATGTCTTGAAAAAAACCAACGGAGGCGGGAACGCTCGTCAGGTCAGAGATTTTCGCATCAACGACCGCTCGGCGCTTGTTCTTCTGAGCTTGCTCGCTTGACAGCGCAGGCGGGATCCCCGCTGCGGTCGAAGCTTGAATTTCCTGCGCAATTATTGCCAACCGGCTGTCGAGTTCGCTTTTTTCTTGTTCCAGCTTTGACAGCTCTGCCGGAACGCCAGTCTGCTTCGATGCTGCAACAGATGTCGCCACCAGACCGGTGGCGGCGCTAATGCCGATGAGACCAAGCACACCCGGAGTCAGTACGGCAAGATCACCCGCAACCAGCCAGACGTAGAGAAAACCCCCAATCACGATAAAAAACCAAAAGGCCGTCTGTGCATAGCCAAGGCTGAATGGTTTTTGTCCCGTCTCGGGATTGGGTCCGGAATCCCGCAACAAGCCCTTACGGAAAACCAACCACAAAAACACCCAAACCAGCACAACGTAGCTGATAATGACGATCCCTAGCCGAGAATGTGACGCTACTTGGATCCAAACATCCTTCTGACCATATCTCTCGGCCGTACCTTCCAGCGCAACCGCGATCGTCATCTTTTTCGGTTCAAACAGTTCCGTGCGTGCCAGCAACGATTTCCACGCCGCCATGTTGCTCGTATTGTCTTGCTTGCGCACCAGCTCAAAGCTGAGCCCTTTGTCAGTCAATCTTGCATGACTGCCAACAAGCAGTTGTCCATCCAGCGCAAGGACGAGTTTTTCAAGCGTATGTTTCTTAGGAGGCGCAGCCAGCCACTTATCGAGATTTGATTTTGAAACAACAGCCGTGACACGGTCGCCGATCCTGCAAGTGTCGAGCGTGGTACCGTCTACTGTTTTCGAACCTCGCTCACTTTTGGAACCGCTGCATTTGAAATCAGTAACTTTGAGCTCCACTGCAGCATCGACATTTCCCGGAAGCCCCATCAGCAGGATCAAAGCAAGCGGAAGCAGTGCGTAAATCGTCCTTGCCATAGCATGCATCCCTTTCGGCAACCAAAAGTGCAACAAACCTACCATAGATGGAAGTTTCGGAAAAACTATTGAGACGCTCTAGCCGGTAACGAACGGCTCATCGGTCGACATTTTATCCGACAACAGTTCCGGCCCGTCGGCGCGCAGCACCACCATGTCCTGAATGTGCCAGTGGCCGATATGCGGCTCGAGGGCCAGGACCATGCCTTCCTCGAGCACGATATCGCTGCCGCGCCGCAGGATCGGTTCCTGCTGATGCCACCATGACCCGACGCCGTGGCCGACCAGCAGCGACTCGAATTTCCAACCCTCCGAGGTGAACGCTTCGACCGCAAAATCATAGATATCGCCGACGCGCGCGCCCGGGCGGCATTTGTCGATGGTGGCGCGGTAGATATCGCGGATCGACCGGTATTCGTCCCGTTGCTGCTGCGTCGGCTCGCCGAAGATCAGATTGCGGGATTGGTGCCCCGGATAGCCGTCGAGATAGGCGACGTAATCGGTGCGCATGACATCGCCTGCGTTGAAGACCACGTCGCTTTCCCCGGCATAGGGAATCGTGTTGGTGCTGGAATTCAGGATACCGTGCGCCCAGTTGAAGCCCCGTTCCAGACAGCCCGCGATAATGCGGCTGTGCGCCAGCCGCTCCGTATCGCCGGGCCGCAGCCCGGGAAACACCTCGAGAAAGACATCGTCGAGCAGGTCGGCGGCGCGCTTGATGCGGGCAACCTCCTCGGGCGTCTTGATCCAGCGCACCCGGTCCATGATCGCCGTGCAGTCGACCATGTCGAGCTTCGGCAGCACATCCTGGACCAGCGCCCAGTCCCGGGCGCTGACATAGTCCTGCTCGAATCCAACCCGGGCTTCGGCCAGCCCTTCCGTCTTCAATACGGCGGCGAGCCGACTGTAGGGCGACTCGACATAGCCTTCGTAAATGACCTGCCGCTCGATCCAGGAATCCCGCGCCGCCAGCCCCGCCGCCGTGCCGTTGACGATCACCACCGGCTCGCCGTTGCGCGGCCACAGGACCATCACGCCGCGGTCCGAATCCGGCAAATCCAGCAGCCGCGCGAGGGTGCCCGGATAGGCGAGCCCGCTCAAATAGGTGAAGTTGCGGCCGGACCGCGCCACGACGGCGTCGAGCCTGTTCTCATCGAGGATCTGGTTCAGCCGGTCGGTATTGATGAAGATTTCCGGTTTGCTGTCCGGCATCACATTCTCCCCTCATCACGAACGATACGTGAACTAGCCTAGCGCCTCCCGCAGACGATGCACAGCAACCCTGGAGATTTAGGTATAACAGCGCAGCCGCACGCGAGCAGGCCGACAACATCAACGTACAGCGCTACGGGCCGGCGGGATAATAGCCAATATGGAAAATTCATAAATCGAGCGGTTACGCGCTAGTCAGGCCATCACTGTCGGCAGCGATAGCTCAGGTCTGCTTGCCGGCGATCTACGACCGCTTTGCTTTCGATCTCGGACGTAGTCGTGATGCCCATTTTTCGTCCCATGTTGACCCGAAGCGGTCATGGACCGCTAGAGATTTTGTGTAACTAAACCAGCCGCCAGATCGTGTAGGTCACTACGCAGAGTAGCTTCCTCGTCTTTCAAGAACTTTTCTCTTGAGACCATGCTTCCCGTCATCGTCATCGCCAAGTCAGTCATCGCCACGACGTAAACGTCCTCCTGCGGCTTACATGCTGAAACTACGAACTCAGTCGCCTTCTCGACAGCCAGTTCACCACCACCGTAACTCGCTGATAGGGTCTCTACCTGATTGAGGACACAGGCTTTGTATTGTTCGTTTTCGGCACCTGCCTTAGTAAGGGCTTGTCCCAAGCCGCACCCAGTCAAAACAAGAAGGGGCAAGCCAATTGCAATTTTCTTAATCATGAATTGTTCTCCTTTCTCAACGTAAAGGCAATTATGGGCGTCTGAGGATTGAATTTTCAGGCGTCGAAGGGCGGGTATATTTTTGTACGGAGCCCGACGCCATCCATGTCAGCCTTGTCAAGAAATCTGCTAACCTTCAGCCGTCTCTTCTAGAGTTCTACTTGATGCCGGACCAAGGCTACCTGCGGTCCGGTTTCGACAGGCGCTTGGGTTGAGGGGCGGAGCTTCGCGATAAAAAGATGGATAAGCACTTCCGCGGCTAGAATGTTCAGAACCCAACAAAGCACCATAAAGCAATCTCTTAAGAAGCCTGTAGGCTCAGTGCCAAACGTGATGATCCACGCAATTCCAAGCAACGCTTGTGTTGAGGCGCCCTGGCCAATGGCATAGGCCCTAAGCATCGAAGCTCCATGCCTTGTGAAGGAACGTGCCCTAACAGCAATGATCGCCCACCCGAGCAGTCCGATCATTGCGAAACTTAGGATAATCCGCGCAGAGAAAAGGAGGTTGCCTTGAATAGCGTCGGGGAAGGTAAAAAAGCAGGTCATCCACAATCCGGTGACCGCCGACAGAAGCCCTGCAATTACCATCACGCGACCGATCATTCGGTGTGTCGTCGGATGATGGCGCCTCAAACTTGGCAGAAACTGTATTGCGCCCGCGATGCAGAACACGAAACTACCCAGGATATGCAAAATGACTGGCAAAGGATCAGCTAGGGCGCGCGGATTTCCAGGAAGCATAGAAGGGCCACCGGCAAGTTCAAGAAGCCTTATCAGGCCACCGAATGCGGGGATTAACGAGAAAACAACAATCAGAATCAATGTTGTCCATTCACGTCCGGTTAAAACGGTCATCATAAGCCCTCTAATTTGACCTAAGGTCAGAATCAATCTTCGTCCACAGCGGCCATATCATCATTGGTTGACCGGTGAATTTGGCGGTTGTTCGGTTCCCAATATCAATCCGGTCTCGCGTATCCGAGTGCTTTCGCAGCGGAGATCAGGGTCTTCTACATCTTCAAAATAAAATTAGAAATTGCCATAATTTGCACTTGTGATATTCATTTTTGAATGAGAAATCGAACCTCCGCATTCGACTGGTCGCAAGCGCAGGCCTTCCTGGCTACGGCTGAAACGGGATCATTTTCTGGAGCCGCCGAACTTTTGGGACTGTCTCAACCGACCGTGGGGAGGCATGTCGCTGCTCTTGAGAATGATCTTGGTCTTTTGCTATTCGATCGGGTCGGAAAGTCTTTGGCGATCAACGACAACGGGCTTGCCCTGGTCGCTCACGTGAAAGCGATGAAGGAAGCGGCGGACCAGATTAGTCTTTCGGCGTTGGGCCAGGATCAAATGATCGCCGGTCCTGTCAGCGTCACCGCAAGTGATGCCTTTTGCGCCTATATGTTACCACCAATCATCGAGCGCATCCGGTTTTCCTATCCCGAGGTTCAGGTGGAGATCGTTTCATCCAACGACGTGCAAGACTTGCGGCGGCGTGAGGCTGATATTGCAATCCGCAACCTTGAGCCCACGCATCCCGATCTTTTTGCCAAGCGAGTACGGACCGCGAAAGCCTATCTCTACGGAGCAAGCTCTTATCTCGACGTTGTAGGCCGCCCGGCAACGATCAATGATATTAATGAGCGAACGACCTTCCTTGGGGATACCTCCGGGCGAGTCTTGCAGATGTTGAGCGCAATGAACGGAGCCATCTCGGCCGAGAAATTCAGCATCGTTGCCAATAGCGGGGTGGCGATATGGGAGTTGGTTAAGCGAGGACTGGGCCTCGCAGTTATGTTCGAGGATCTCGCGGATATGACACCTGAGGTTGAGGCTGTCCTGCAAAAGGAAGTCTCTGCCGAAGTTCCTGTCTGGCTTGTTACTCACGGAGAACTCAAGACCAATGCCAGGATACGCGCCATCTTCGATATCTTGTCCGAGGAACTTACCGCCGGGCCGTCAAACAGATAAA
>WLWY01000001.1 GCA_012103325.1 Alphaproteobacteria bacterium | reverse complement strand
GGAAAAGGTTATCGGCGAACAGCACAACGCCCCAATTCTGAGGACGGTGCAGCGCATGCAAGTCACCGAACTGCCGCCGGATGCCTGCCAAGCCATCGGCATTCAGAACGGCACGATCGGCATGTCGTGGGACGTCCTAGCTTATTCCTATCGCGACATGCCGATCACCTATCAACGGATCTATCTGCCCCCGAACGAACGCCGCCTCGAGGTCCGCGAATACCGGCGTTCGACAAAATTGGCCGCCACGCTGTAGTTTCGGCC
Source organism: Alphaproteobacteria bacterium (assembly GCA_012103325.1). Taxonomy (GTDB): domain Bacteria; phylum Pseudomonadota; class Alphaproteobacteria; order UBA8366. Next base: position 1,804,754 of record WLWY01000001.1, on the reverse strand, counting down.
CATGAAAGATCTACCTAAATCGCCTCTGGGACGTTTCCGCGTTCTCGACCTCACACAAGTACTGTCGGGACCGCATTGCACGCAAATGCTGGCCGACCTTGGCGCGGATGTCGTCAAGGTGGAGCGGCCCGGGTTTGGCGACGATTTGCGCAACACGCTCGCCTATGAAGGCCGCGAGGATCATCAGGACTATTTCTACGCCAACAACCGCTCGAAACGGAGTATCGCGCTCGACCTGAAATCGCCGCGGGACCGAGACGTCGCCCACGCGCTGGCCAAACAGGCCGATATCGTCGTCGAGAACTTCGCGCCGGGCACGGCGGCACGGCTCGATATGGCCTGGGAAGATTTGCAAGCGATCAATCCACGCCTCGTCTATTGCTCGATTTCCGGTTTCGGTCAGACCGGCCCCGCGCGCGACCGCCTCGCCCTCGACCCGGTCATACAGGCTATCGCCGGGGTCATGAGCGTCACCGGCGCACCGGGCACCCCGCCCATGCAAATCGGCGCCCCGCTCGCCGACGTGATGGCGGGTATGTACGCGGCCTACGCCATCGTTGGCGCACTGCATGGGGTGCGCGATACCGGCGAGGGACGCTATATCGATATCAGTATGCAGGACACCATGCTGGCAGCACTGGGTCCGCGCATGGGCGAGACGCTGCAGGCTGGCAGACTTCCGCAGCGGCAGGGCAACGGCAACCCCTTGCGCGTGCCAGCGGAGAGCTATCGCACCGCCGATGGCCGCTATATCGCGATCATTTGCATGAGCGACCGGTTCTGGCCGCCGGTCTGCCGCGCGGTCGGGCGAGACGATTTGATCGACGACCCGCGCTACACGAAGATGGCCGACCGGGTCGCGGACCGGTCTGCCATCGACGCCATGTTGAGCGAAATATTTGTGCAACGGACCGCCGACGAATGGGTCCCCATCCTCGAGACCGAAAGGGTTCCCTTCGCGCGGGTCAACGACTATGCGGAAGCGCTTTCCGATCCGCAGGTCGAACATCGCGGACTCGTGCGCGAACTCCAGCACGCCACGTCCGGCGCGATCCGCGTCGTCGGCCCACCCTGGCAGATGAGCGGCGATCCGCTGCCTTCACAGCCGCCGCCCTTGCTGGGCGAACATACGGCCGATGTGCTTCACGAATGGCTCGAATGGGACGATGAGAAGATCGCCGCATTCGGCAGCAAGTGCGATTAACGACGACTATTCGCCCGGCGTTTGTGTCATCAGTTCCGGCCACGGCGCCCTCAGCAGCTTCACACCTGCCTCGTCCAGGGCCACCTTGATCCGCGCGTTCGTATCGTAGCGCGTTTGAAAGTATTTGCTGCTTGGCGCCCAGTAGCGCACCCCGATCGCGATGCCGCCATAGGCAAAATCCTGGATACCGACCAGCGGCGACGGCGAATCTTCCGATCCGGTCGCATCCTGGATGACACCGCGAATCAGTTCGGCGATCCGCAGCGGGTCCTCGTCAGCGCCGACATAAAGGGTCGACTCGACGATCCGGCTCGCATCGGAATTCACCAAAATTTCACCGACGATTTCCTTGTTCGGCACGGTAATCGTTTCGCCGTCCTCGCCGCGCAGCACGGTCGCCGCCAAGGCGACCTCTTCCACGACACCGCTGACGCCCTTTACCAGGATCGTGTTGCCGACGACAAAAGGCCGAGTCAGGATAATCGCGAACCCAGCCCCGTAGTTCGACAAGGGTCCCTGCAACGCAAAAGTGGCACCGAACGCCGTAGCACCCGCCAGCGCGATCAGAGGCGCAATCGTCACACCAAAATTGCCCAAGGTGATGATGATCAGGAAAACGACGAGAACGATCTTGACCACGTTCCCGACGAAGCGCGAAAGCGTAATATCGACGCCTTTCCGCTCGCAAAGCTGCGACGCACGGCCCCCAAGCCAGCCGGCGACCTTGAGGCCGATAACCAGAAAGACCAAAGCGCCCAGAATTTGGAAGCCATAAGCAACGGCGAACTCGGTGCCCATCTCGACGAGCCGCGATAGCGTTTCCAATTCTTCTTCCATGGCAAACCCTTCGGTCCGTGGTTTCATTTACCTGCAACAATATGGCAGATTGGCACAACAGTAACGTCAGTCGAGGGATAATTCATGCGGCTTCTTATCGCGCTTTTACTGCCCTTTTTCCTGTTCTTTACGATCGGACGTCCTATCGCGGGAATTATCTGTTTGATCCTGAAAATTACGCTGATTGGATGGATTCCAGCGGCCATTTGGGCGGTGTATGCCTTGAGCCAATACAACACAGACAAGAAGATTGACGAGTTGCGATCCGAGTCCTCGAGCTGACGCGGAGCATCGCGCAATGCCCAGGATAACCCCCGGCACGGTCGTCAAGCTGCTCATCATGTCTCTGCTGGTGGGACTAGTTCTGGCGTTCTTGAATATCGACCCACAGAATATTCTGCAATCGGCGCGCGATGGCGTTGAAGCTCTGATGAAGATGGGCGTCGATTTTTTTGGCTGGGCCTTCAAGTATGTCTTGATCGGTGCCGTCGTCGTCGTGCCGATCTGGCTCGCGCTCTTTCTGTGGCGTTATCTACGCGGTAAACGTTAAGCGCGTCTAATCCGAGTTCTCGCGGTCCAGGTCATGGTCGCGGCTCGACGGGGTACGCGCTGGTTGCCGGGAAATTTCCGACAGCATGCCCGCCAGCCCATTGATAAAGCGCTTGAAATCGATACTGCCGCCTTCCGTCGACGCCTGTCCCGTGTCCGGCGACAAGACGGCGACAGCGCGGCCGGACGGTAATGTCCGCGCTGGCTGACCGACCGAAGCCTGGCGCATAAATCCTTTCCACAGCGACGCGGGCAGCTGGCCGCCCGTCATCTTACGCGTCGGCGCATCATTGTCGTTGCCGAGCCAAACCCCCGTGATCAGATCGGCCGTATAGCCGATGAACCAGCCGTCCCGGTATTTCTGGCTGGTGCCGGTCTTACCCGCCGACACCCGGTCATCGAGCCGCGCGCCGCGTCCGGTACCCGAACGGAGCACCTCCGTCAGCATCGCGTTCATCCGGGTCAGATCATGCGCATTCACGACCCGGCCAAGCGATGAGCCGCCCCGGCGGTACAAGGTGCGCCCGGCCCGCGTCCGCACTTCGAGAATACCATGCGAAACAACGGCAAAGCCGCCATTTGCAAAGGGCGCATAGGCCGACGTCAGTTCCAGCAGCGTGACTTCCGAAGCGCCCAGGGCAAGTGCCGGGTGCGCCTTGAGCGGCGACGTGATGCCCATTCGCCGGGCCGTGGCGATAACTTTTTCGCGGCCGACCCGTTCCGAGACCTTGACCGCAACGGTGTTGATCGATTGCACCAGCGCCCCGCTCAAGGTCACGTTCCCTCGGTGCTTATTGGCAAAATTTCGCGGCTTCCAGCCATTGATCGTCACCGGCGAATCCTTGATGACATCGCTAGGATCGAAGCCTGCCTCAAGCGCCGCCAGATAGACAAACGGCTTGAAGGCGGAGCCGGGCTGCCGATGCGCCTGGACCGCCCGATTGAACTGGCTTTTTGCGTAAGACCGGCCGCCCACCATGGCACGAACCGCGCCATCGGAGCCGACAGCGACCAGCGCACCCTGGGCGACCTTGCGTGACTTGCCGTGGCGGCTCAACGTCCGCGTCAATGCAGCTTCTGCCGCGCGCTGCAATTCGGGTTCCAACGTCGTCAGGATGATGAGGTCGTCGTCCCGGTTGCCGACCAGCCCCGGCACCCGCTCCTGCACCCAATCGGAGAAATATTGAGAGCTCTTGGCGCGCGTCCGATGCGCCAGTCTGGCAGGCGCGCGCCGCGCTGCTGCGGCCTGCCCTTCCATCAAATAGCCCGCCGCGACCATGTTCTGCAGCACCTGCGCCGCGCGGTCCCGGGACCGCTTGATATTGTTGGTCGGCGCATAGCGCGACGGCGCCTTCAGCAGCCCGGCCAACAGCGCCGCTTCCTGCAGCGAAACCCGCCGCGCCGACTTGCCGAAATATCGCTGCGAGGCCGCCTCAACACCGTAACTGCCCGCGCCGAGATAAACGCGGTTCATATAGAGCGTCAGAATTTCATCCTTGCTGAGACGGGCTTCCAGCCATAGCGCCAGCATCAACTCGCGTATCTTGCGCACAAGGGTCCGCTCGGGCGTCAGAAACAGATTCTTCGCCAACTGCTGCGTGATTGTGCTGCCGCCCTGCACAACGCCGCCGGCCCGCAGATTGGCCAGCACGGCGCGGAAAAGCCCAATGATGTCCATGCCGAAATGCTGGTAAAATCGGCGATCCTCCGTCGCGATAATCGCACGCGGCAGATACGCCGGCATCGCCGCGATGGGGACCATGGTGCTATTGAACGCGCCGCGCTGCGCCAGGACACTGCCGTCCGCCGCCAGCACGGTAACGCCCGGACTTTTCTTGACGCGCCAGAGGCTCGACGTGTCGGGCATCTCAGGTGCCAAGGTCAGGAACAAAGCCGCCCACACGACACCGAGCGTAACGAACAAAGTCGCCAGCAAATTTGTGAGACGCCGTAGCAGCGACTTACGCTTGATGACCTTCACAGGCGTTTTCTTCTTCGTGGACGTATTCTTTTTCTTTTTTGCTGCTGCCACGTTTCAATCCGAGTTGCGGTCGAGCGGCGCCAGCCTGAAGCCACGTCCTGCTACCGGAACAGACTCCGCCTCGCCTTTGCGCGAGAAGCGCCGCAGAAGACTGCGGATACCGCGCCAAATTTTCGGCAACAGCCACGCAGCCGCGAGGAAGAACAATATGACAAAGACGAGGAATAAGCCCGGCTTGAACAACGCCAGCAACAAGCCGCCAACGACCAGGACATCTTCGAAAAAGGACGCCGCCCAATTACTTACGGGTTCGGGCGATGTGTTGATTACGGCGCGGGTGCCAGCCTTGGTCGCATGGCTACCGACCGCGATGGCCGCGCCGCCCAGCAGCGCCAAGGCAACCATATAGTCTTCTCCCAAGCCGCTCGCGGCGCCTCCTGCCAGCAGAGCCCCCGCCGGGATCCGGATAAAGGTATGGACTGCGTCCCAAATCGAATCGACGCCGGGAATTTTGTCAGCGAAAAACTCAGCCAGATAGCCGACGCCGGCGACGATCAGTACAACCGGGCTTGTGAGCGGCGACAATCCTTCCGGCAGCGGCACCAAACCTGTCGACCCGAGCAGTCCCACCAGGAGGACCGTCGCATACAGGTTGATTCCGCTGGCCCACGCCGCGCCCATCGCCAAGGTAACGATCGACAATGCATCCATTCGAATTCCCCCGATGCCTAACAAACATGGCGCTCTGCCAGTAAATAAGCATGAGTCGGGCTCCCAGCAATAGACGACGCGAACACCCGATATCTCCGTCGTCGCCGTGATCTTCCGATATTCCAATCGAAAGATGCGCAGGAATCGGGTGGGTTCGTGTCTTAATTGCGCATAATTTTCTTGCCAACGATCACATTGGAAGGGAATTCAGTCATGATTATGGCAACGATGGATAAAGATATGTCGCCAACGTCCCATTCAGCACCCGATCGCTTGGCCGCAGCGATCCGATTCCAAATTCTGGAAAGCACGCTCGGATTGGTTCTGATCGCAGCGACGGAGCAGGGCGTTTGCGCCATTTTGTTCGGCGACGATCCACAGGCTCTCGAGGATGACCTCCGAGACCGCTTCCCGGCACGCGCGCTTCTCGACGGGGACGATGCTCTTACACGAATAGCAACCCGGGTGCTGGACTTCATCGACGCAGCGGACGGGGAAGCGGACTTCCCGCTGGATGTCTCCGGCACGGCGTTTCAGCAACGCGTTTGGCAGGCGCTTCGCGGTGTCGAGGCCGGCTCGACGGCGAGCTACAAGGATATCGCCGAACGCATTGGCAACCCGAACGCCGTTCGCGCCGTCGCCCGGGCTTGTGCGGCAAACCCTGTTGCGATTGCAATCCCCTGCCACCGCGTCGTGCGCAGCGATGGGTCGCTCTCGGGATACCGCTGGGGTATTGAGCGCAAGCGCGCGCTTCTCGAAAGAGAGGCAGGGCATTGAATCAAGCCGCCTGTATACCGCGCATTGCCGAGGGATTGGACCGTGACGGATACGCGGTCCTACGCTCGCTATTGACGGTCGAGGATTGCCGACAGCTGGTTGATCGCTACCCGGATGACGGTCAGTTCCGCAGCAGGGTGGTGATGGCACGACACGGCTATGGGCGCGGCGAGTACAAATACTTCGATTACCCTTTGCCGCCCCTGGTCGCTGAATTTCGGGCCGCGTTTTATCCCGCGCTCAGCGACATCGCGAACCGGTGGAACGAGGCGCTTGGCATCGACACGCGCTATCCCGCCGATCTCACGACGTTCCTCGACCAGTGTCACGCCGCAGGACAGGTCAAGGCGACTCCGCTGCTGCTAAAATATGGCGCCGAGGACTACAACTGTCTGCACCAGGATCTCTATGGCGAGACGGTGTTTCCGCTACAGATGGCGTTCCTGTTGTCGAAACCCGGAGAAGATTTCACCGGCGGCGAGTTTGTGATGACCGAACAGCGGCCCCGCATGCAATCCCGCGCCATGGTGGTTCCCTTGCAGCAAGGCGACGCGGTTATTTTTCCAGTGCGCCAGCGGCCCGTCCAAGGCACCAAGCGTCTTTACCGGGTCAACCTTCGCCATGGCGTAAGCCGCGTACTGTCGGGACATCGCCATACGCTCGGCATCATCTTTCACGATGCGCAATGAGCATGGCTCCGTGTGCAAAAACCGGTGACCTGTTCACTGTCTCCTCCCCAAGCAAGGAGAAATTGGAGGAGGGCGCGATGCTGCTGCGCGGGTTCGCTTTGACAAATGCACAGGACCTGATAGCCACCGTGACCCTGGTTTCGAATGCCGCGCCGTTCCGCAACATGGTAACGCCGGGCGGCCGTGCGATGTCGGTCGCCATGACCAATTGCGGCGACGTCGGCTGGGTAAGCGACAGAAGTGGCTACCGGTACGACCGAACTGACCCGACAAGTGGAGACCCCTGGCCGCGGATGCCGGCTGCGTTTTCGGATCTCGCAGCGCGCGCGGCGGCGGCTGCCGGATTCGATAGCTTCGAGCCGGACTCCTGCCTGATCAACCGCTATATCCCAGGCACCAAACTATCGCTACATCAGGATCGCGACGAACAAGATTTCGATGCGCCCATCGTTTCCGTTTCTCTGGGCCTGCCAGCAACCTTCCTGTTCGGCGGTCCACGCCGCGCCGACAGACCGCGGCGCGTACGGCTCGACAACGGCGACGTGGTGGTCTGGGGCGGACCCGCCCGCCTGACCTTTCACGGAGTCGCACCCTTGGCCGACGGAAATCATGCGTTGACCGGCCGTAGCCGGATCAATCTCACATTCCGCAAGGCTTTTTAGACAGCCTCTATGCCGCATTGCGCCGGAAGGGCGGAATTGGGTAGCGTGCCTCACGCGCTTCATCCCGCAGCAGGAGTTCGCGAATGTTGGATACGCCCGCCGCCCGCGCCGCGGCCTTCGAGTTGAGCAAGATCGACAAGGCGTTCCTCGACGACCCGTTCCCAACTTACGCCGAACTCCGCACCCACGATCCCGTGCACAAATGCGCCGATGGTTCGTATTTCCTGACGCGTTACGACGATATCATGAGCGTCTATCGCGACCGGCGATTCAGTTCGGATAAGAAGGCGGAGTTCAAACCGAAATTTGGCGATTCGCCTCTCTATGCCCACCATACGACGAGCCTCGTCTTCAACGATCCACCGCTGCATACGCGCGTCCGAAAACTGCTCGCACCGGCCTTCACGCCGCGGGCGCTCACAGTGCTGGAGCCGCGCTTTACCGTTCTTGTCGACAGACTGCTCGACGACGGCGCGGCCAAGGGTGAGATGGACCTCATCGGCGATTTTGCCTCCGCCTTGCCGGTGGAGATTATCGGCGACATGCTCGGCGTACCGCGCGAGGACCGGGGTCCGCTCCGCGGCTGGTCGCTTGCCATCCTGGGCGCCTTGGAGCCGGTGCTGTCCGAAGAGGCGACGCGCTGGGGAAACGATGCCGTAACCGCGTTCTCCGATTATCTCCGCGCACTCATCGCGGACCGCCGCCAACACCCGCGCGACGATGACGTCCTTTCCGCGCTCATTACTGGTGAGGTGGACGGCGAACAACTCACCGACGAGGAACTGATCCAGAACTGCATTTTCCTGCTCAATGCCGGGCACGAGACGACGACCAACCTTATCGGCAATGGCGTTGCCGCCTTGATCGATCACCCGGAAGAACGCGAGCGGCTACAAATCAATCCGGACCTCATCGGCTCCGCAGTGGAGGAATTCCTGCGTTACGAAAGCTCCAATCAGCTTGGCAATCGGCGCGCAGCGGAAAATATCGAAATCGGCGGGGTCGCGATGCCGGCAGGCACCTTCATCACACTGGGCATCGGCGCTGCGAACCGTGACCCTGCGCAATTTCCCGACCCGGACCGGCTCGATATTGCGCGGTCGCCGAATCGTCATCTTGCCTTCGGGGCCGGCATTCACGCCTGTGCGGGGATGACCCTCGCGCGGATGGAAGGACGGATCGCCATCGGCCAGCTTATGGCACGGTTCCCAGCGCTGCGGCGCAACGGCGCGCCGGTCCGGGGCGGGCGGGCGCGGTTCCGGGGTTACCTCTCCTACCCGCTCTCACTCTCCTGATCGCATTGGCGAGACCTGCATTACGGCGACGTCAGCCGTTCCCGCTCAAAGAGCGCGCGGTCGAACGCTTCTAGCTGTGTCTGAACGTGGCCATACACGCTCTCCGCCGGGTAGCGGCCCTCGGCATCGGCCTCTCCCGCCGGTAGCCCCATGAAAAGTTCGGCCGCTTCTTCAATCGTTTGCACGCTCCAGATATGGAAGCGCCCCGCCGCGACGGCCTCGGCGACATCGTCGCGCAGGATAAGGTTCTGTTCGTTCGAGTGCGGCACGACGACACCCTGATCGCCCGTAAGTGCGCCACTTTCGATGCAGGTTCGGAAGAACCCTTCCGCCTTGTGATGCGCCCCACCGATCGCCTGCGCGTCGCCACGCTGGTTCATCGAGCCGGTAATCGCAAGGTCCTGGCGCAATGGCAGCCCGGATAAATCCGAAAGGATCGCGAGAACTTCCGCCATCGAGGCGCTGTCTCCTTCGACACCGCCATAATTCTGTTCGAAGGTGATTGAGCAGTTAAAGGATAGTGGGAACCGCCGTGCAAAGCGGCCCGACAGAAAACCCTGCAGAACCATCACGCCCTTCTGCTGGATAGGACCGCCAAGCGCAACCTGCCGCTCGATATTGATCACACCGTGCCGTCCGGCGGACGCGCGCGCGGTAATCCGGGCTGGCCCACCAAATGCGTGGTCGCCAAGATCGCGAACGGTCAAGCCGTTGATCTGCCCGACCGTCTGGCCCGACGTGGCGATCATCACCTGTCCATCCAGGATCGATTCCTGCATGCGGTCTTCGACCCGCGCATTCCGCCGGCGTCGATTTTCAATCGCCTTAAGGACGATATCCATCGTCACCGTTTTTTGCCCCGCCTCGTGCGTAAGCTCCGCCGCTTCAGTCACAACATCTTCAACGATTTCGAAGCGCGCCGTAAGCTTTTCGCGATTGCCTGTCCATCGGGTCGCCATTCCAAGCAACCGCTGTACCGCCGCATCATCGCAATCGAAGCCACGGTGATCGTGCGCGATCCTGCGTATCAATGCGGCGTAGCTGGAAACATTTTCCGGCGTCGTATCCATATCGCCGTCGATATCCGCCTTGACTTTGAAATAAGTCTGATACTCCGGATCGATCGAGAAAAACGCATAATACCAGCGCGGCGCGCCGACGATGACGACCTTTACATCGAGTGGCACCGGTTTCGGCCGCGGCGCACCAGCAAGCGGTACAGCGCTGTTTCGCTGCATTTCCTCGATCCGGATCTCACCGTCTCGAAGCGAGCCTTTGAGAAATTCCCAGCTCACGGGATTGCGGGCGAGCGCATCAGCACGGAGAACCAGAATGCCGCCATTCGCCCGGTGTACGGCGCCGGCCCGCAGCATCGTGAAGTCCGTGTAAAGGCCGCCCTCCGCAGGCCGGTATTCCATGCGCCCGAAAAGGTTCTCATACGTTGGATTGGCTTCCAGCAGCACCCCGGGATTGGGGTCGTCGCTATGATCAACAAACAGGTTTACTGCGTAACGATCTTCCGGCGATTCACGCCGTGTCTCGGACTGCTCGCCGCTGCCAAACAGATGCACATTCTCCAGCACATCGTTCCGCATCTCGACAAGCCAGCGCACCACACCGCTATAGCCGGAGAATTCCTCGCGCACGGCGTCGAACTGGACATCCATCACACCGTCCGCTGTGTCGCGTGTGATTTCCATAACCCGGGCACCCAACGCATTCTGCTGCTGCACCGCGCGCCGATTGACGGCATTCAGTTTCTCGCCGATTTCGCGGGCCCGCTCCTGCAGCCGCGTCCGCTCCTCGGGCGCGAATTCATCCAGCGTTACCGGTTTGCCTTCCACGTTTATCGGCACCACCGTGGCACCCTGCGGCGACTGCATTACGTCCAGACCATTGGCCTGTGCTTCGGTGCGGATCGCCTCCATTTCCTCCGTCACAGATTGCTGCAGCTTCTCGCTTTCGGCCCGGACTTCGGATTGGTAGGTCTCACCGCCGAAGGCGCCGGACAGGGATTCGCGGACTTGGCGTACGAGAACGATCAAACGGTCACGGAAGCGGCGGCCGACACCTGCCGGTAACGGCAAGGGCCTCGGCCGGTGCGGCCTCCGGAAGTTGTTCAGATAGACCCAGTCATTCGGCGGCGGTTTGCTTTCAACAAACGACTCCAGGAAATTCATCGTCGACGTCATCCGGCCGCTTCGGTCTTCGCCAACGACGAAGATATTGAAACCAGGATCGGAAACATTGAGACCGAACTCAAGTGCGGTGCGCGCGCGGCGGTGACTCGACAACGTAAAAATATCGCCGCCCTCACCGGCCCCCGGCTCCATCGCAGGCAAGGATATATCGGCTGCAGCAAGTTGCTTCGCGGGCATACGCCGTTCCCTCCAGTATCCAGCCGCCGCTGGGCGGCCCATAATTCACTATGTAATGAGATACAGGGCGGACGCAAAGAATTGGTTAATAATCGGTGTATGCGCCGAACAGTTCGGTCCTAAAAGCGTAACGGCCGCACACTTCGCAGTGTGCGGCCGTTACTCCTTCGGATCGTTCCGAGAAGCGACGATCGAAATTCCTTAACCGAACAGCCCCAGGATGGCGGTCTCACTCTGCGCTGCAAGGCTGGTGGCGTTCAGCCCGATCTGTTGACGTGCCTGCAATGACAGCCGATTCGCAGCTTCCTCCGTCAAATCGGCATCGGTTAGCGAAGCTGCCCCTGCTTCGAGCGTATTCGTTAGATCTTCGGTGAAATCGAGACGTGTCTGAAGCGCGGACGAGCTTGAACCAAGCGTCGCCGTATTGGTCCGCACGGTCGACAGCGCCGCTTGTGTTTCCGCCAGCGCCGCATCGATATCCGCGTCCGTCGCAAAGGTCGTATTGTTGATGCCAAGTCCCGCGCTCGACGAGTCCGCGCCTTGAATGGTCAGACTGCTCGATCCATCCTCGTTCAGCGAAACATCCAGATCGTCCGGCGACCCCTGAATCAGGTTGGTGCCGCCGAAACTTGCATCCTGGGCGATACTGTCAATTTGCGACTGCAGCTCGTTAAACTGGTTGGCCAAGGCGGCGCGCTGGGTGGGATCGTTCGTGTTCCGGGCAGCAATCGCAATGCCTTCCGCCTGGCTCGCAAGCTCGCCAATCGCGTCCAGGCCATTCGTTGCCGCCTGAATGGAGCTGAGCGCCTGGTCGACGCCGTCCTTCGTCTGCGTTAAATCCTGCGCCCGATCGCTCAGCGCGCGAGACTGGAAAAATTCACTCGCGCCATCAAACGGGTCGCGGACCCGCAAGCCCGACGCCAAACGCTCATCCGTGCGCTGCGCCAATCCCGATGTCTGCTGCAAACTAAGAAGATTGGCGCGAACTGCCCCAGAAAGACCGACCTGATCTGCCATTCTCGATTACCCGGAACGCTATAAGCGAACCGCCCCTAATCATTAACAGGAGAGTGGTCGAACTATACCGAAATCTCATCAAATTGCAATACTAAACTATTGATACTTAAAGAGAATAGTTAATAAAGGCCGAGTTAATTAATCTCTAATTTTATTTAATTTTTCGACCCATTTTCATAATTTCTCAAGGTATTGGATTCATAGATTAAAGCACTCACCGCGATCCCGCGCGCCCTTTTTGTTAATCGTGAAAATCAGGGCGTCGCAACCTCAGGATGGTAGCGGCGCGCGTGAATTTCCCGCAGATTTAGATGGGAACCATCTTATTTTCTTGTCCACAATTCCGCTCTCTTCCCCAAAGACAACAGGATACCCATGAAAACGGATGCGGCCGATTGGCCATCGGATATCTTCTCGGTGCTTTGCGCTCGAGAAATCAAGCAAGTCTGCCATGTACCCGATGCGGGGCACGATCAATTGATCCGTCTCTGCTCTGCCCAAAACGACATGTCGGTCACGACCCTGACCACAGAAGAAGAAGGCGTCGGTATCCTGGCAGGCGCCTGGCTGGGCGGGCAACGGGGTGTCCTGCTGATGCAAAGCAGCGGTGTCGGCAACACGATCAACGCGCTGGCACTGCCTGCGGCCTGCCGCATGCCGTTCCTCACCATCGTCACCATGCGCGGCGAGTGGGGCGAAGGCAATCCATGGCAGGTGCCGATGGGGCAAGGCGCGCCGGGGGCGCTGGAAGCGATGGGCGTGATGCTGTTTCGCGTCGACCGTGCCGAAGATATCACCGACACCGTTAATGCCGCCGCCGGGCAGGCTTTCAACAATATGTGCTCGACGGCCGTTCTCATATCGCAGCGCCTGATCGGCGCGAAGGGGTTCGAATGAGCGCAGCGCCGTTACATCGCCGCGACGTGGTCCGGGATATTCTCGCACCACGCAAACCGGAATTGCTGGTCGTTGGCGGACTAGGATCCCCGTCCTGGGATATTACGGCGACGGCCGACAATCCACGAGATTTCTGCTTGATTGGCGCCATGGGGCTCGCCGTTCCGGTTGGGCTCGGCTTGGCAAATGCACAGCCCGACAATCGAATTCTCGTGATTACGGGTGATGGCGATATGCTGATGGGTATGGGCGCTCTTGCAACCGTCGCCAACGTTCACCCGCGCAATCTCATGATCGTCGTGCTGGATAATGAACGCTACGGCGAAACCGGCGGGCAACCGACCCACACCGCCGGTGTCACTGACCTCTCGGCGATCGCCACGGGTGCCGGCATCCCGACAGCAGCAACGATCCGCAGCCAGGATGAGCTAACGGTAATGATCCGCAATATCCATGAGGGCGACGGACCCGCATTCTATGTCGTCAAGATAGCCACGGAAATGCCAGGCACCGTCCTGCCTTCGCTGGACGGAGCATTCGCCAAGGACCGATTTCGGATGGCAGTACTGGGCAAGGCCTAGAAGCTTACCCGAATAGCACTTTTATTGAGGGATAAGGCGACTCCGCTTCCCTTGCACCGGACAGGGCTGCTCGCCTATGTTTCCGCCGGGCCCCATGCAGATCGGCATAGAAGCCGAATGCGGCCGGCGGGAGGAACTCTCAGCGCATGTTGATTTACACGATAAACCGGATTCTTCATCTCATTCCGGTACTCATTATCCTCTCGCTCGTGGTGTTTTCCTTTGTGCACCTCCTCCCAGGCGACATCATCGATACGCTGGTCGGGGACGAAGAAGCGGAGGATCCGGAACTCCGTAATATTTTGATGAAGGAATACGGGTTAGACAAGCCAGTCGTCGTTCAATATGTGATTTGGCTTGGTAAAGTGGTGCAAGGCGACTTCGGAAAGTCGCTGGTAACGCGCAGGCCCATCGCCGTCGAGCTGTTCGAGCTTATTCCTGCAACAGTTTATCTCGGGCTTGCAGGCATCGTTATATCGGTCTTAATCGCCGTGCCTTTAGGATCGATCGCCGCCGTTAAACGAAATACGCCAATCGATTACACCGCACAGGTATCGTCATTGGTCGGCATTTCGATTCCGGAATTCTGGTTCGCGATCATGTGCGTGTTGCTTTTCTCCCTGCACCTCGGATGGCTTCCATCGTCCGGCTATGTCAGTCCTTTCGAAGACTGGAAGCAGAGCTTGCTCTATTTGATATTACCGGCTGCGGCCATTGGCTTCCGTCAGGCGGCGTACACAACGCGGCTGACCCGTTCCAGCATGCTGGACGAAATGAACAAAGAATACGTGGATACCGCACGCTCGCTCGGGTTTTCCGAGAAGAAAGTTATCTACAAATATACATTGCGCAATGCCATGATCCCCACGATCACCATCAGCGGTCTGCAATTGGCCGATCTGCTCGGTGGTACGGTCGTTCTCGAAACTATTTTCTCATGGCCCGGCATTGGGCAGGCCATTTATTTGGCGATAATCGATCGAGACTACCCGCTTATCCAGGCAGGCATATTCGTATTGGGCGTTATCGTTGTGGTCGTGAATCTGTTGGTTGATTTGCTATATCGGGCATTAAATCCGCGCGTCAGCCTACATTAGGTTGGTATTTGTTATTTTATTCTCTCATTAGAAGACTACCGTTATCCAATAAATCTTGAATCATTCCCAGCCCGCTGTGTGTGACCCTGTATATGCATAAAGCGATACCCAATATCCCTATAAACCGAAAAAAAGTGTCGATTATGGTTGAGCAAACGGCAATTCTGTAAGAACATTCCCATGACCAATTCTAAACAGGCGTAGTGGAGAATCTCCAGCGTTCTCCGTAGCGTTAATAATACTAAGGTCGTACGGAGCACCGCGTGGACGCGGTTGGTTTTCACAGGCGCCAAGCGCCGTCATACGCCAAGGGAGGCTATGTAATGTCAAAAGACGAAACGACACACAATCCAGAGAGTAAGACGGGCCCGACTCGACGACAATTCTTGGGAACCGCAGGCGCCGTTGCCGGTGCTGCGGCAGTTGGCGTCTCTCCCAACAAGGCCGAAGCTGCCAAACGCGATCCCAAACGCGGCGGCACAGTTCGGTTCGCGACGCGCGCCGACTCTCGCGGCCTCGATCAGCACCGCAATTATTACTACTATGTTTCTCATCCCCTCGCCGCGACATCGATGGGGTTGATGGATCTGAATCTGAAGATGGAGCCGGTTCCTGGCATAGCCGTCGGCAGTGAAGTCTCCAAAGACAACAAAACCTACACCTTCAGCCTTCGCAAGGGCGCGACCTATCACGACGGCGCCGATGTCGATGCTGCATCCGTAAAGTGGAATTTCGAACGCATTCTCGACCCGAAAATTGGCCACCCGTTCGTCCGCGCGGCGATCAAGGACTTCGACAAAATGGAAGTCGTGGACAAATGGACCATTCGCTGCCATTTGAAGAACCCGAGCGCGGTTCTGATTCCGAACGTTACCTATTATCCGATGCAACTTATGTCGCCTGCCAGCGTCGCGAATGCTGACAACCATCCCATTGGCTGCGGTCCCTTCAAGTTCAAGTCTTGGAAAAAGTTTGATTCGACCGTAATGGAGCGCTTTGAAAACTGGTACGAAACCGATGCGCAAGGCAATGCGCTGCCTTACCTCGATGCGATCGTGGGTCGCCCGAAGAAGGAAGATCGCGTTCGGTTGACGGCACTCCGGACCGGCGAAGTCGATCTTATTGACAATATGTCCTATGCCGATGCCACGGGCTTCGAGAAAAAATACGGCGACAAGTACAACACTTGGGACGTCCCGCAGGTTGGTACCGGCTATATCGGCTTCAACATGAAAAATGGCCCGATGTCGCCCAAGAATCCGCACGGCAAACTGCTTCGCCAGGCGGCAGCACATGCGATCAACCATGAAGCGGTTCATCAGGCTATCTTCAACGGGCTGAGCTCATCGGCGCCGGCGTTCTATAGCAAGGTCAGCCCTTGGCACATGCCAGAGGTCAAGCGCCCGTATGAATTTGATCCGGACAAAGCGCGTTTCCTGATCAAGAAAGCGGGTGCCGTTGGCGAGGCGATTATCCTGACGTCGCGCGATGCCTACGCCTATATGCATCAAACCGGCGAAATCGTTCACGCGATGCTTTCCGAAGTCGGCCTTAAGGTGCAACACGAAATCCACCCGTATTCTGTCCTGAAGCAAAAATGGCAGAAGGGTGAATTCCACCTTGATTCAACGGCGAACAGCTACCGCCCGGATCCGGATGCCTGGTACGGCCGAAACGTCTATTCGAAGTCGGCAACGACCAAGCTGCGCACCGGCTACGTCAACGAAAAGGCGGACAAGCTTATCCTCGAAGCACAGCAGACCTTGGATAAAGCGAAACGCTTGGAGCTTTATCAAGCTGTCGAGCTTATGGTGAACGAAGAAGTACCGATGCTTTACACCCACTATATTCCATTGCTGGAAGCGGGTGTTAAGAGCCTCAAAGGCTATTCACCAGCGTTTGCAGGCCCTTACAGCACACAGGGTGCCGGCTTACGCGCCTCTTGGATGTCGTAAGAAGAGAGTGAAACAGCAAGACCGCGAGATGCTACCGACCTGGTGCGTCTCGCGGTCGCGTTGTTTGGTACCGTCTGAAGCACCCACGAAATTGCGGTAAAGACGGGACAACTGCTTATTCGGATACTTCCGAGGTTTTTTTGAATCATGTTGATTTACGCAATCAACCGAATTCTCCAAATGATTCCCGTGCTGTTCGTGCTGACGGTCGTCGTCTTCACATTCGTACAGCTCTTGCCTGGCGATGTGATCGATACGCTGATCGGGGATGAACAAGCCGAAGATCCCGAGCTTCGAAAGGCTCTGGAAGAGGAATATGGGCTCGACAAGCCGATCTACATGCAATACGGGATTTGGCTGGGTAAGGCGCTGCAGGGTGATTTCGGCAAATCTTTGATTACACGCCGTCCCATCTCCGTGGAGCTGTTCGAATCCATACCGGCGACGGTGTATCTCGGACTCGTCGGCATTGGATTATCGATAATTATTGCGGTGCCGTTGGGCTCAATTGCCGCGGTTAAACGAAATTCGGCAACGGACTACGCCGCACAGGTAACATCGCTCATCGGAATTTCGATACCTGAGTTCTGGTTCGCGATTATGGCGGTTCTTGTATTTTCCTTACATCTTGGATGGCTGCCTTCATCCGGTTATGTCAGTCCTTTCGAAGACCTTGGGCAAAGCCTGTATTATCTTATTTTGCCTGCCTTGGCTGTTGGTTTCCGGCAGGCGGCATATACGACGCGACTGACCCGTTCCAGTATGCTGGACGAAATGAATAAGGAATATGTCGATACGGCCCGGTCCTTAGGATTTTCAGAACCGAAAGTTATCTACAAATACACGTTGCGCAATGCGTTGATTCCCACGATTACCATTAGCGGACTTCAACTGGCAAATCTGCTTGGCGGCACAGTCGTGCTTGAAACCATTTTTGCCTGGCCCGGCATTGGCCAAGCGATCTATCTGGCGATCATCGATCACGACTATCCTCTGATTCAGGCTGGTATCCTGGTTCTCGGGATTATCGTCGTTTGCGTAAATCTGCTGGTCGACTTGTTGTATCGCGTCTTGAACCCACGCGTTGCGCTGAATTAAGAGGAGCGGTCCCATGGCAAGTACAGATCTACAAAACGGACGCCGCTCGATTGAAGAGGCGATCAAGCCGCCGACACTAGCGGAGCGCATGGCGCGCTACCGCCTTATCATGCAAGACGCGCTCGGCGAACTTTATAAGAGTAAAACCGCCCTTATCGGCGCGTTGATGCTCGTGTCGCTGCTGATCGTCCTGCTGCTGACCCCCATCATTGCCAAATACGACCCGGTCAAGCAGGACTATACGGCTTTCCGGCAGGACGCCAGCGCGGAACATTATTTTGGTACCGACCGATATGGCCGGGATATCTACTCACGCGTGTTATGGGGCGGGCGGCGCCTGGTATCGATCGCAATCTTCGCCGTCATCTTTGGCTTGGCGATCGGCATTCCCTATGGCGTGCTGTCCGGCTATTACGGAGGGTGGGTCGATTCCATAGGAATGCGCGCCGTGGATGGATTATTGGCTTTTCCCGGAATCCTCCTCTATTTGCTCATTGTAACCCTTGCTCGAGAGTGGCATCTTGAGGGATTTTGGAACGACCTCATATTAATTTTCGCACTCGGATTCGCTTTTTTTCCCGAAGCGGCACGTCTCGTTCGCAGCTCGGTTCTAATCGAAAAGCAGAAGGAATATGTGGAAGCGTCGCATACGATCGGCGAAAGCAACCTTTATATCGCGATGCGGCAAATTCTGCCAAATTGCCTGTCGCCACTGATTGTGAATGCGACTGTCAGACTGGGCTTCGTCATTCTTATTATCGCTGCCCTGTCGTTCCTTGGCCTTGGCACACCGCCACCGACGCCAGACTGGGGCGCTGACCTCAGTGCGGCACGGGAGCACATGGAGTCCAACCCGATGATTGCGGTATATCCCGGACTCGCCATTTGTTACACGGTGCTGGCGTTCAATCTGTTCGGCGATGGATTGCGTGACATCATCGACCCACGGATGGCCGAACGATAAGCAAAAAATAACGGGAACGGCTGTAATCGGCCGTTCCCGCTTATGATCGATAATTCCGGGCCGCCTTTTACGAAGCGGCCCTTTTTTTCGTTGATCTAAACCTTATGGCAGGCGACGTAGCGGCCGTCTCCGGTGTCGCGCAGCTCCGGCGATACTTCCGCACAATAATCATCCGCGAGCGGACAACGGGCGCAAAGCCGGCAACCGGGCGGCGGGTCGATCGGCGTCGCAACTTCGCCCTTGAGAACCAGGTGCGGCGGCGGCTTATCCGGGTCAGCCTCGGGCACCGCTTCGAGCAAAGCCTTGGTATAGGGATGCTGAGGCCTTTCGAAGATGTCCTCGACACCGCCCGCTTCGACGATTTTTCCGACATACATAACCGCAACCCGGTCGCTGATATGACGGATGACGCTCAAATCATGCGCAATAAACAGATATGTTAGAGAGAACTTTTCCTGTAGATCCCGAAACAGGTTCAAGATCTGCGCCTGAATCGAGACATCAAGCGCGGAAACGGGCTCATCACCGATGATCAATTCCGGGCTCACCGCGAGCGCACGCGCGATGGCGATGCGTTGACGCTGCCCTCCACTGAACTCATGCGGATAGCGGTCCGCATGCTCCTCGGCCAATCCGACGAGCCCTAAAAGTTCCAACACTCTGTGCCGTTTCTCGGACCAGGTCGTTGCCAGATTGTGGACCTCCAGCGGTCGGCTCAGGATTTGCATGATCGTCTTACGCGGGTTCAGCGAACTGTACGGATCCTGGAACACCAGCTGGACCTTCTTGCGGACGTCCTGCATTTGCGACCGGTTGAAGTCGAGAATGTTCTCTCCCTCCAACATGACATTGCCGGCACTCGGCTCAACCAAACGGGTGATCAACCGCGCTGTCGTCGATTTGCCGCAGCCGCTTTCCCCCACCAAACCCAGGGTCTCCCCGCGCTTGATAAAGAAATCGATGCCGTCAACGGCTTTCAGGGTTCGCGTTTTCCCCGCAATCCGGGAAACCGTATCGTTATCCAGCATGAAGTGCTTGGTAAGGCCCTGAACTTCGAGAATGTTTTCGGTCATCTGTCGTTTTCCTAAATATCTGAATTAGTTATGCAGATGACACGCCGCGAAATGGCCAGGCGCAACCTCTTTCAGTTGCGGTATCTCCTTGCGACACACATCCATCGCGTGATCGCAACGCGGATGGAATTTGCACCCTGTTGGCGGGCTCATCATGTTGCAAACCAGCCCCTTGATGGGCGTCAGATACTTTGATTGCTGATCGAGCCGTGGGATCGAGTTCAGCAAACCTTGCGTATAAGGGTGTTGCGGATTCTTGAAGAGCTCTCGTTTGTCCCCAAGCTCCACGATATGCGACGCATACATGACGCCGATGGTGTCACAGGCATGCGCCACAACGCCAAGATTGTGGGTGATAAAGATGAGCGACATGCCAAACCGATCGATCATCTGCGTGATGAGATCGAGGATGACCGCCTGAATTGTCACGTCGAGTGCCGTTGTCGGCTCATCGGCGATCAGGAATGTCGGATCGCAGCTCAGCGCCATCGCCAGCATAACGCGTTGCCGCATGCCACCGCTGAACTCATGCACATAGCTGTCCAGGCGCGAAGCGGGAGAGGGAATACCGACGAGTTGCAGCAGCTCGACAACGCGCTCGTTTGCCTCCTGCTTCGTCATCCCCAAATTCGTTCGCAAGGCGTCGCCGATCTGGTCACCAACGGTGAAAACCGGGTTCAGGGCGCTCATCGGTTCCTGGAAAACCATGGCGACTTTCTTGCCACGCATCTCCCGCATTTCCTGATCCGACTTGTCGTAGACGCTATCGCCCTCGAAGAGCACTTTGCCGCGGACGATTTCGCCCGGGGGTGTTGGGACCAACCGCATGATCGACCGCGCCGTGACCGTTTTGCCGGAACCGGACTCGCCGACCAGCCCAAACGTTTCCCCGCGCTTAACTTTGAATGAAACACCATTGACGGCGGTAAGTTCGCCGCGCTTCAGCTTAAATCGAATTGTCAGGTCATCGAGTTCAAGAACTGTTTCCGCCATATCCCGTGTCGCTCTCTGTTCCAATGTCCGCCTTGTCACTCCCTATCCCACAATACCGCAGCATGGGAGCCCGACGATTTATTATGCGTAGCTTAACAACCGCGCCCCCTAATCAAAAGGCACAAATGCTGTGACTTAGACATGTTTCGCCTTGACGATCAGTGCATCGACGATCGTCACCCCTTCTCCTTCCGGATGTACCAGCACCGGGTTGAGATCGATCTCCGCAATCTCGTCGCGCCAGTCGTCGGCGATGCGGGAAACGGTGACCATAAGCGCGACCAGCGCGTCGATATCGGCTGGCGGCTGTCCACGTACGCCATGCAGCAACGCCACGCCCTGCAAGCGGTCCAACATAGCTCTCGCCTCTTCCGGACGCACTGGTGCCGGCGCGAAAACGACATCGCGCATCACTTCCACATAGACGCCGCCCAGCCCCACCATCAGCATCGGTCCGAACGCATCGTCCCGGTTGATGCCAAGAATGATTTCACGACCCGGCGGCGCCATCGGCTGCACCAGGACACCCTGGATATCCGCATTCGGATTGTAGTTGCGTGCGCTGGCGGACACGTCGTCGAACGCCGCGCGAACCGCGCCACCACCTTCGAGTCCAAGCGCGACAGCGCCGGCCTCGGTCTTATGGATGATGTCGGGCGATTGCACTTTCAGCGCAACCGATCCCTCGATAGAAGCAGCGCCCTCGACAGCCTCAGTAGCGTCTGTTGCCAAGACTTCACGCGGCGTCAAAATACCATATGCCGTCAACACCTGCTTCGCCTCGTATTCCGTCAGCGTGGGTCCGGACTTCGAAAGCTGGTCGGCCACGCCGGACGGGATCTCCGGTTTGGTGTTGATCTCAGGAATCTTGAGGAAAGTCTCCCGGAACGCACAGTAATCGGCCATACACGCGACCACGTGCGCGGTGTTCCGCATGTTGGTGAAGACCGGGTATCCGGCACGGCCAAACACCGCAAACCCTTCCGGTTTCGGCATCGTATAGGAATTGAATACGATCGGCTTTTCGGTTTCCCGCGCGACCCTGGTCATGTCTTCCAGATCTGCCTCGTAACGCGAGGCGTTGCGCGCCGATGTGATCGCGATGATCGCATCCACCTCATCGGAGTCCGCCGTCATCTTCGCCAGATTCGCATAACCGACATCGCGGATCGCACCCGCCGTCCCGTCAACCGGGTTCTGCGAGGTCGCATAGCTCGGCAAGTGCGCGTCGATCTGCGCGCGTGTTTCCGCATCGAGCGGCGGCACCGACAAGCCCGCCGCAACCGCCGTGTCCGCCATCCAGCCGCCAGCGCCGCCGGATCCCGTAATAATTCCGACGCGCTTGCCCTTCGGCAACCGGTCGCCCCAAAAGGAAAAGCCGGCGGCGATGTCGACGATTTCCTCGATATCGCGCCCTTCGATCACGCTGTAACGCTCGAACATCGCGTTATACGCGGAATAGGACCCCGCCAAGGCGGCGGTGTGCGAGGCGGCGGCGCGCTGCCCAGCCTGAGAATGGCCAATCTTGGTGACAATGATGGGCTTGCCGGCGCGCAGCGCTTTTTCCGCGACCCTCGTATAGATTTCCGGTGTTTTTATGTCTTCGACAAACATCACGATAATTTCTGTGCCACCATCGTCCAGCATGTAATCGACGAGTTGAAAGCCTTCGAGACAGGCTTCATTGCCCGTTGTGACGACGTAGCTGAACGGAAGCTGTTTGGGGCGACCTCGGTCGTAGAAGGCGAACCCCATCCCGCCGCTCTGTGCGATGACACCGATCTGGCCATCAGTGCGACAGTCCGGCAACAGCGGCGTATCCGGGTCGTCGACGGCCGGACTGAAGGTAGGGCAGAAATCTGCCGCCATATTGGCGAAGCCTTCCGAGTTTGGGCCGCAGACAGCCATGTCGTATTTTTCCGCGATGTCGCGGATGCGCTGCTGCATATCGCCACCCGCCCCGCCGGTGTCTTCGGCGAATCCGGAGGTAAGAATCTGCGCCGCGCGAACGCCTTTCGAACCGCATTCTTCCAGGGTATCGGGGACGTATTCCGCCGGAATGATGAGTACTGCCAGATCGACCGTCTCCGGCAGTTCCGAAACGGCCTTGTATGCCTTCAGGCCCAGCACTTCATCATGACTGCGGCTGACCGGATAGACCGTCCCTTTATAAGGATGACTTCCCATCACATGCATGATCCGTCCGCGCAGAATATGCTCATCCGGAGAAGCGCCGACGACCGCAACAGTCGCCGGCGAAAGAAGCGCGCCGATATCAGGCATCGTTGTTCCGTTCCAATTCGTTGTATTGGTTTAGATCGCCTTATCGCAGCCCGAGGCCGCGGGCGATAATGCCGCGCAACACTTCCGTCGTACCGCCCTGGATCGTCAGTTTGGGCGCAATCATCGTAGCAAACCGCAACAGCTCATCGAAATCAGCGCGGTTGCCCGCATCCTCATCGACGAAGGCCGCGAGTTCCCTGGCCCGGAGCGGCAGCTTTTGTTCCCACTGTGTGCCCATATCCTTGACGATGGAGCCTTCAAGTGTCGGCTCTTTCCCTGCCTGTAACATGCCGTTCACAGAGACCGACATCCGCCGCAAGGTGTGGAGTTGCGCGACCAATCGGCCAATACCTTCCGCACCACGCTTGTCCGGCTTTTCGCCAAGCGACCGGACGAGTTCGGTGAGGATGTAGATGGTCTCGAGAAACCGTTCCGGTCCGCTACGCTCATACGCCAGTTCGCTGGTCGCTTGTTTCCACGCGGAATCGATCTCGCCCAGCACATGGTCGTCCGGCACGAAAGCGTCTTCGAAAACAACCTCGTTAAATTCATGAACGCCGGTCATGTGATTGATGGGGTTTACCGTAATACCCGGCGTATTCTTCATATCAACGAGGAACGACGTTAGGCCGTGCCGCCGGTTTTCCTCCGTCGAGGCCGAGGTGCGGAACAGGCCGATCATGTAGTCGGCCACATGCGCGCTACTGGTCCAGACCTTGGCGCCGTTGATGAGGTAGCCGCCATCGGTCTTTGTGGCCCGCGTACTCGCCGCAAACAGGTCGGAGCCGGACCCTGGCTCGCTCATCCCGATGCAGAAACTGCATTCGCCGCGCGTGATCCGCGGCAGGATATCCATCTTGATGTCTTCGGGCGCATATTTGATCAGGACCGGCCCGCTCTGCCGGTCGGCGGTGAAATGTACGCGGGTTGGCGCACTGACCGCGCGGAATTCCTCGGTCACCACGTAACGTTCGAGGAAACTGCGTTCCTGACCGCCATATTTCTTCGGCCAGGTCAGGCCGATCCAGCCCTTCTCACCAACGCGGCGGCTGAATTCCGGATTGAACCCGTCTCGATAGGGCGCGGTAATCGGATCGAACGTACCGGCGGCGATTTCTTCTTTGAGAAACTCTCGGACCTCGACGCGGAGCGCTTCGCATTCCGGCGGCAATCTGATGGGGTCGAACTGTATTGCACTGGACATTGCTTGCTCCCGCTACTGTGTCGCGACCATGGGCCACAATTCGTCGGCGCCGCGCGCCGCCACCATCTCGCCGAGCCGAACGGCCCAAACGCTTTCGCTGCCGAAGTCATCGCGCCAGGACCATAACCGTGTCGTGAAACGATGCAGGATATGCTCGGCCGTAAACCCGATCGCCCCATGCGCCTGGTGCGCAATCGCCGCCCCCTCGCCGGCTGCTTCACCGACACGGATCTTGGCCGACGCGACCTCGAGAAAGACCTGATCGTCGAACCGCTCGGCACGGCCGATGGTATCTGCAAGCGATCCCGCCGCCGCGATTGCAGCGGCAGCCTCGCCGCCCAGGCGGGCGAGATTGTGCTGCACCGCCTGGAATTTTCCGATGGGACGCTCGAATGCGACCCGCTCTTTCGAATATTCGACCGAAATATCGAGGATCGCCTGCAAGGCCCCGGCCATCTGCGCGGCACGCACCGCGGCCCCCATCTGCATCAGCGCATCTTCGTCCAGCCCATCGACCGGTTCCGATATCGCCTGGGGCACAACGCCATCAAAACCGACACTGTTCCGCGGATCACCCGCCAGGCTGCTTCCTTCCGAAACCGCGCAGGCGGCGCGGTCGACAAGAGCGACCACGGGGGTGCCACCGCGACGCGCGATCACCGCGATCTTTTCCGCCTCGCCCGCGAAGGGAATGTCCCGCGCCTTTCCCACCAACGCCCCATCGTTGCCAAGCGTCAGTTGCTCGCCACGACGCGCCGGGGCAATCGTCATCGCACCGGGCGGCACGACAATGCCCGCGCGGGACAATAGCCAGCCGGCGAGAAGCGTTTCCGCCAGCGGCACAGGCACCGCAAACTCGCCGGAAACCCGCAGCACGTCGAAACCGTCGACGATCGTCGCGCCGGCACCGCCCAGATCATCCGGCGTCCAGGCTTGGGTCAAACCGGATTCCTCCAGCGCTTCCCAAAGCGGCGTCTTCCAGCTGGCGTCCGCGGCATTCGTGACCGTCTGCGGGTCGCAGAGGTCCTGAAAAATCCGCGTTGTCGCATCGATGATGATGTTGTCGTCGCTCATTGGACCTAATTTCTCCTAATGCGGCCGGTCGCCGACGATTGTCGCGCGGTGCATACGGCGGCGTTCACCATGATAGTCGTTTATCGCGAAATGCTGGACGCAGCGATTATCCCAAATCGCGAGCGTTCCGATTTCCCATTTAAAGCGGCAGGTAAATTCGGGACGGACCGCGTGATTGCATAGATATTCGATCAGCGGCTTGCTTTCCTCTTCGGTCATGCCCTTGAAACAGACCGTATGCGCACTGTTGACGTACAACGCCTTGCGGCCCGTTTCCGGATGCGTACGGATTACCGGATGCTCCGCCGTGATCGTCTCGGCCTTGTCCATATTCAAAGGCGTCATCGTACTTGTTTTACCAATGCCCTTGGCCCTGCCGCCCGAGCGACGCAATGCCGCGCTGCTAACGCCGGTCAACGGTGCGAGCATGTGTTTCATACCATCCGAAAGCGTGTCATAGGCATCGTACATATTCGCGTACATCGTATCGCCACCGGCCGCCGGCACTTCCAGCGCGTAAAGCGCGGTACCCAGCGGCGGATTATCCAGATAGGTCGTGTCGGAATGCCAGACGCCGCCGAAGTTTATCGTCTCGTCCGGCTCCTTGACGATCTCGATGATCTCGGGGGCGTCTTCCAGTCCCTTTACGAACGGGTATTCGTTCAGCGGCCCGAAGCGCCGCGCAAACGCAGCCTGTTGCGGCGGTGTCAGATTTTGGTCGCGAATGAACAGAACCTGATGGTCAAGGAAGGCTTCATGGATCTCGTCATAGGTCTGATTGGTCAAATCCCGCGACAGATCCACGCCGAAGATTTCCGCGCCAAGCGAGCCGGCAACCCGCCGCACATCGATGGTTTGCTCCGCCATATCATTCCTCCCGGGTGCCCGTATAGGACCGCGAAAATGATTTCACCGCGCTTGTTGTTAGACAATTTGCTGTTGGGCGCGGCGCGCGATTTCAGGAAAACTCAAAATGCACGCTCACCGCTTAATGCGCCAGAAGACGAGCCCATCGGCGGTTTCCACCATCTTTCAAAATCAAAGAAACCTTTTCAACTTCAATAAAATCAAGCTAGACTTGAGAAAAATTCAAATCGAGAAAAGAATGCGCCGGCGGTTTCCTCTTTTGAATGCCTTGCGCGCCTTTGAGGCAGCGAGCCGGCACGGCAGTTTGTCCGGCGCCGCAACGGAACTGTCCGTGACAACGGGCGCCGTCAGCCGGCAGATATCGCGTCTTGAATCGTATCTTGACGATACCCTGTTTTTTCGCAATCCGCGCGGTGTCGAACTGACAGCAAAGGGGCTGACATACGCGAACGCGCTAACGGAAGCATTCGACCGGATCGACGCTGCGACGGAGGATTTTCGTGGCCATACCGAGCCTTCAAGCCTCTCCGTTTTTTCGTTCACCACACTGGCCATAGAGTGGCTGCTGCCGAACCTGGATTCGTTCCGCGCCCTGCACCCCAGCATCGACCTCAAGCTCGTCGCATCCAGCGAACCCGTAGGACTCTATGACGGCCAAGTCGATGTGGGGCTGTGGATCGGTCCCGAACATTGGCCCGGCATTCATTTTGATGAGCTGTTTTACGCCGATCACTTTCCAGTTTGCAGCCCTGCACTGCTGGAAAACGGTCCTCCGCTACGCAACGCGAGCGACTTGCGCCACCACACCCTACTCTACTCGACGGCACGCATTCCCAACTGGCCCGATTGGTTGAACGCCGCCGGTGCCGGCGATCTGGTTGTTTCGCGTGAGATGCGCTTCGAGAACTCATCCAATGCATATCGGGCCGCACGCGACGGCCTCGGGATCGCATTGGGACAACGTCTTTTCGTCGCGGAGGATATCGCGGCCGGGCGATTGGTCGTACCCTTGCCGCTCAGCATCCGTTCGCAGCAGAGCTATTGCATTGTTTGTCTCGAAGCGCGGCGCACCGATTGGAAAATAGAAGCGTTCCGTAACTGGATCGCGTCACGCGTCGCGGAAACGGAAGCGCTTTCGCAATCCGTACTCCCGGCCGACATGAAGGTTATCAACATCGCCGGCGACGCCCTTCCTTCCGATCTTTCACGTAAATAGGTACATTTGGAGCAACGATAGGCGGCAAGAAGCTGAATTGACTATTGTTCAAAGCGGGTTTGATTATTCCATAGCTGTACAAATACCGCGCGCATGCCGATTATCGAATACAACGCTGCGGACAGGCGCCCGCCCCGCGAAATCGAGGCTTGATCATGGATTTCTCAGACACTCCCGAAGAGGCTGAATACCGGGCCGGTGTGCGCACTTGGTTGAGCGAGAACGCCGAACCAAAGCAACCCGGCAAAACCTTCAAGGTGAAATACGGCTCGGACGATCTGGTGCCCCTGGCGAAGGATTGGCAGACTAAAAAATACGCCGCCGGCTATGCGGGAATTACCATGCCGAGGGAGTATGGCGGCCAGGGCGGCAGCCAGATTCAACAGATCATCTACAACCAGGAAGAAAGCAATTTCATCGCGCCGCGCGGGGTCTACGAGATCGGACTCGGTATGTGCATTCCGACGATGCTGACCTACGCGACGGAGGAGCAGAAGTCCCGCTATGCTTTCCCCGCACTGGAAGGTAAGGAAGTCTGGTGCCAGCTATTCTCTGAACCCTCCGCCGGATCGGACCTTGCGGGATTGCGGACGCGATGCGTGCGCGACGGCAACGACTGGGTGATCAACGGGCAGAAAATTTGGACGTCTGGCGCACACTTTTCCGATTACGGAGTCATTGTCGTGCGCAGCGATCCGAACGCCCCGAAGCACAAAGGGCTGACCTACTTCTTCCTCGACATGAAGTCACCTGGCATAGAGGTGCGCCGCATCAAACAGGTTTCCGGCGTCTCGAACTTCAACGAAGTCTTCTTCACCGATGTGCGGATCCCGGATTCGCAACGGCTTGGCGATGTCGGCAATGGCTGGCGGGTCTCGATCACAACGCTAATGAACGAGCGGCTCGCGGTCGGTGAGCGGCCGGCGCCGGATTTCGACGAAATATTCTCACTGGCGCGGAACCTCGACCTCGAGGATGGCCCTGCTATCGCCAATTCAGCAGTGCGGGAGAAACTCGCGGATTGGTATATCCAGATGCAGGGACTCAAGCTGACGCGTCTGCGCACCGTGACCGCGCTGTCGCGCGGCGCCGAACCGGGCCCGGAAGCCTCGATCACCAAAGTTGTCGCTGGGATGAAACATCAGGAGATCGCAAATTTCGGCATGGAACTGATGGACATGGCTGGCATCATGCTCGACGACGAGACGATGCCGATGCGCGCTCTGTTCCAGGAAGCACTACTGTCCTCGCCAAGCGGCCGCATCGCCGGCGGCACGGACGAAATCCTGCGCAACATCATCGCCGAGCGCGTGCTTGGGCTACCGCCCGATATCCGCGTCGATAAGGACGTTTCGTTCAACGACCTGCCGCAGGGCACAAGCTAAAAAACGACAGCCGCGGATATTGACAGGGAGGAAACTGCGATGGCGATCGACTACGACCACATCATGTCGCTGAAAATGGAAGGCCAGGAATTCCAATATGGTGACCGGGAAACCATGCTGTACGCGCTGGGCGTCGGCATGGCGCGCGACCCACTGGACGAAACGGAATTGGCCTATACCTTCGAACGCGAGACGCTGAAAACGGTCCCAACGATGGCAGCCGTTCTGACACGCATGCCGTTGCTGAAGGATTGCGGCTACGATTATTCAAAGGTCTTGCACGGTGAGATGAAACTTACCCTGCATCGGCCGCTGCCGCCGGAAGGCGAAATCGTCGCCGATGCGCGAGTCGTCGAAGCGTATGACAAGGGTGCCGGCAAAGGCGCACTTATCATTTCTGAAACACTTGCGCGGTCGAAAGCAGACGGCGCGCCAATGTTCACCGCGACCAGTGCCACCTTTGCGCGCGGCGACGGCGGTTTCGGTGGCGCAACCGGACCGAGCCCCACGCCGCACGTGACGCCGGACCGTGATCCGGACACTTCCTGCGCACTCGAAACACGCCCCGATCAGGCACTGCTCTATCGCCTGAACGGCGACCGCAACCCGCTGCATGCCGATCCGGTACTGGCCAAGAGCGTTGGTTTTCCGGTGCCCATCCTGCACGGGCTCTGCACCTATGGGACGGCTGGCCTCGCCATTCTGAAAACGATCTGCGACTACGACCATACCATGATCACCGGGCTCGACGTGCGCTTCTCCGCACCGGTCTATCCGGGCGAAACGATCATCACGGACATGTGGCGCGACGGCAACATCGTCTCGTTCCAATGCCGCCTGGCAGAGCGGGATGTGGTCGTGATCCGCAACGGTAAATGCACACTGGCGGGCTAGTACCGCCGGCAACGAAATCAGGGAGAGAACAATGAGCAAACTCGAAGGCAAGGTTGCCCTCGTATCCGGATCGGGCCGCGGTATCGGCCGCTGTGTTGCGGAGAAACTGGCCAGCGAAGGCGCGCGGATCGTCGTCAACGATCTTGACGAAGCGCCGGCCATGGAAACGGTCGAGGCATTGAAAGCCAGCGGCGCCGAAGCCGTTGCCTGCATCGGCAGCGTCGTCGAGGACGGTTTCGCCGAACGCTTCATCGGCACAGCGATCGACAATTGGGGCACACCGGACATCATTGTCAATAACGCCGGGTACACCTGGGACAGCGTCATCCAGAAGATGACCGACGAACAGTTTCAAGCCATCATGGACGTTCACGTGACCGCACCCTTCCGCATTCTGCGGGCAGCCGCTGAACCGATCCGGATCGCCGCCAAGAAGGAAGCACGCGAAGGTCAGGAAATCTTTCGCAAGGTCGTCAATATCTCGTCGACATCGGGTTATTTTGGTAATGCGGGCCAAGCCAACTACTCCGCCGCCAAGGCTGCGATTGTCGGCATGACCAAGGCACTGTCGCGCGAATGGGGCCGCTACAAGGTCAATGTGAACGCGGTCGGGTTCGGGTTGGTCCATACCCGCCTCACCCAGGCACTCGATGGCGAAGGCGCCAGCATCGATATTGAGGGCCGCAACATCGCCGTCGGCATTCAGCGCGCGCGGTTGGAAGCGGCCGGCACGAACATGTCGCTGGGCCGCGGCGGGTATCCGGAGGAGGCGGCCGGGGCGATCTATCTGATGTGCACACCGGAATCGAATTACATCACCGGCCAATTGCTGATGTGCGATGGCGGCCGCTGAGCTAGCGTTCAGCGGTTAAGGCGGATGGCATCGACGATTATCCTGGGAGACCGCACGGTGTCCGGCACGGCGCTGGACGACCGAGTAGCGCGGGCGGCAACCGGCCTCATGGCGCGTGGCGTTGGGCCCGGCGACGCAGTCGCGTGGCTGCTGCGCAACGACATCCCGATCTTCGAGGTCACCGCCGCGACGCAACTCATCGGCGCCTATGTCGTGCCGATCAACTGGCATTTCTCTAGCGAGGAAGTCGGATACATCCTGCGTGACAGCGGCGCCAAGGTACTGGTTGTCCATAGCGACCTGCTGGCGCGGATTGCAGACGACATTCCGGATGATGTGCTCACGCTGGTGGTGCCAACACCGGAACCCATCGCCAGCGCCTACGGCGCCGATCCAGCTCTACACGTTGCGCCCAGCGGCACAACGGTCTGGTCGGATTGGCTGGAACAATTCGAACCGCGACAGGCACCCGCAGCGGCCGCGCCAATGCGCATGATGTATACCTCCGGCACGACCGGGCGGCCGAAAGGCGTCAAGCGCGAGGCGCCGACCGAAGAGCAGATCAAGAACGTGCAGGCGCGGGCGCGAACCGTGATGGGTCACCATGAGGGCATGCGCACCGTTGTGTGCGGCCCCGCCTATCACGCCGCCCCTTACAGCTATGCAAACCTCGCGGTCGCCTTCGGCGCGACTATCGTGCTGCAGCCCCGCTTCGACGCCGAAGAACTCCTCGTACTGATCGAACGGCACAAGATCACCGGTATGTTCATGGCGCCAATCATGTTCGTCCGCCTGTTGAAACTGCCGGAGGAGGTCCGCAAGCGCTACGACCTGTCGAGCCTCCAGCATATAATCATCGCCGGCGCGACCTGCCCACCGAACATCAAGCGGGAGATGATCGACTGGTGGGGGCCGATCATCCACGAATTCTACGGCAGCACCGAAAGCGGCATGATCACCCATTGTGACAGCGAGCAATCCCTGACGCACCCGGGCACTGCCGGCCGACCCGTAGAATCAGCGACCGTCCGCATCTATCGGGAAGACGGCACCGAGGCCGCCATTGGCGAAGCCGGCGAAGTTTACATGTGGTCTACCGATAATCCGGATTTCACCTATCATAACGATCCGGAAAAGCGGCGCGCCATCGGCCGCGACGGCATGATCACAAACGGCGATGTCGGCTATTTCGACGAAGACGGATTTCTGTATATCTGCGACCGCGTTCGGGACATGGTGATATCCGGCGGCGTCAATATCTACCCCGCGGAAATTGAGTCCGCGATCATCGGCATCCCCGGCGTCAAAGACTGTGCGGTATTCGGCATTCCCGATGACGAGTATGGCGAGGCCGTCGCCGCCCTGGTCGAACCGCTGGACAATGCTACGCTCACGGAAGTCGATCTCCGTGCGCATTTGTCGAAGCATCTCGCCAAATACAAGGTCCCGCGCCTGATCGAGTTCCGGACAGATCTCCCGCGCGAAGACACGGGAAAGATCTTCAAGCGCAAACTACGCGAGCCCTACTGGGCCGCGGCAGGACGGTCGATCTAAACCGGCGACAATGCGAACGGAATGCGATGATGGAGGCTACCCATGGATTTCGAATCCCTACTCAGTGACTTCACAGCAGCCATTGAAAGCGGCGATGGACAAGGGCTTGCCGCGTTGTTTTGCGAGGACGGCGTCTACCACGACGGCTTCTACGGCCCTTCCCGGGGCCGCGACGCTATTACGCACATGCTCGAAGCGCATTTCCATGGCCACGCGAAAGATTTTCGCTGGCAAATGAAGGATCTGGTCTGCGACGGAACGCTCGGATACGCCCGCTACGTCTTCAGTTACACCTCGACGATGCCGGATTCGGAGGGCAAGCGGGTCGTCTTCGAAGGCATGTCCCGATTCGAACTGGAAGACGGCAAGATTCGCGACTATTCGGAGAATTTCGACACGGGCGTCGCGATGGCGCAGCTCGGATTCGACGGCAGCAACCTCGCGAGAATTCTCGGTAAGTCCGCCGAACGAATGCAGAAACGCAACAGTGGCAGCCCGCACCTTCCGTCATAGATTTCGGGGATCTATGCGGCCGGTTTGAGCAAGTCCCGGGACACGCCGAACGTCCGGGGGAACATGCGCCGTCCCCGTTCCGTAACCACCAAGGCCCGCGCGATCTCGGCAGACGCGACCCAACCGTCGTCGGTAAAATGATCGAGCATGGCCGACGCCAGCACGCCGGCGAGGTGCGGCTTGCGCTCCGTACAATCGATGCAGGGCCGCAGAAAGGATCGCCGGCGTTTTCTGAGCGCGGCAATATCAAGGCCCATCTTGCCGAAGAAGACATCGCCCTTTTCCGTCAAACGGCACTCGATACCTGACGACGCGATGAGATCCAGCGCCTCGACGCGCTCGGCCACCGCGACACCAAGACGTCCGGCCAAATGGTCATAGCACCGTCTTGCGTGCAAGAACGGCCCCGTTTTTCGTTTCAGGTGCGACGGCATACCGGGTGTCGGGGCGATCCGCACCAGCGCCTCGATCGCCGCCGCCACATCTGACCCGTTGATCCGGTAGTAGGCGTGTCGGCCCTGGCAATGGCACAGCAGTAGCTGCGCTTCGACCATCTTCTTGAGGTGAAAGGATGCAGTCTGCGGCGTAACCCGGGCGCGGAAGGCAAGTTCCTTCGACGTATAGGCCCGGCCATCCATGAGCGACATCACCATCACCTCACGCGTCTGGTCCGCCAACATCGCGGCGGGAAAGGAAATTCGAGCGTCGAGATTGGCCACGAGACGGGCTCCCCTATCACCCTTACGGAAGTCACCCACAGTACCGCATTGTCCTGGTGGACGACACAACGCTCCTTTCGACGCGCATCGAAGCGTTGCCGTTGGACGTCTCGCAGCGACGCGCCGATAGTCCGCCGTATGACATTCGAGCAATGGTCACTTTTTCTGATGGTCTGGATCGCAGCGTCGCTACCGCTCGGCCCCAACGCGCTCAACTGCATCGCCCTTTCAGCCGATGCGGGGTTGCGGCGATCCCTGTGGGCGGTCGTCGGCATTCTGATCGCATCCCTGTGCCATATGGCTGCGACGATATTCGGCGTCGCCGCGATCCTCGCCGCGAACGCGATGCTGTTTCAAATCCTGAAGATCTGCGGTGGCGGCTATCTGATCTGGATGGGCATTGCCCTGTGGCGAAAAGGCGGCACAATCGAAATCATCGGCAATTCCGGGTTTCCGTCTCGGTTGGCAACCATGCGCCGCGCTTTCCTGATCTCCCTGAGCAACCCGAAGGCCGTTTTCTCTTACATGGCCATATTTTCGCAGTTCATTTCGCCCACTGTCCCGCTTGCCGAGCAAATGCTCGTCCTCGCTCCGACTTCATTCGCCGTGACGATCATGATCTATGGCGGCTACTGCGCCGCAGGCATTGGGATTAGCCGCCTGCTAGGCACCGTACGCCGACGCCTAGCCTTCAATCGAGCGGTAGGTACGATTTACATAGTTGCCGGTGCCGGCCTCGCGATAACGGACGGTCCCCGGCGCAGTTAGCCGCGGCGATCCGCCGTTGCGGATTCGTCGACCGTGCCGTCCGCGGCCAAGATCACACCGTAATCGGCCGCCGCTGCGTCAGCACTGACCAACCCGAGACGCACATCCGTCGCGACCTCTTGTGGATCGCGTGTCATCGGATCGCCATAGCCGCCACCGCCGGGCATTTCAATGATCAGCCGGTCCCCCGTCGGAATCGTTTGGAAGCCCTTGCTGCGAAGCTCTGTCCCGGATTCAAGATGCAGCCGGCCATTTGCCCCAACACCGCCGCCATCCCGCCCGCGCGCGGGATGCACCACGCGTTCGAAACTGGCGAAGATGCCGAACGGCGCCTCCTCGCGGCTGGTAATTTCCATGATCTGGCCCAGGCCGCCGCGCTGCGCACCGGCCCCGCCGGAATCCGCGCGCAGTTCCTTACGCCAGACGACCATGGGCGTAATGGCTTCGGAAATTTCGACGGGAACGTTCCGCACACCACTGGGATAGGGCGTCGCAGACAAACCATCCAACATTGGCCGCGCGCCAGCACCACCGCTGTGAAACGTCATCATCATGAAAGTCGATGATTCTTTATCCGTACGCGCGGTAATACCATGTCCCGCGCCAAGCTTGAGATTCCAGAGGTTCGACGTGCCCTCAGCCGGCACCACGTCGGGCATCGCCTGATGCAGGCAGCCGAACACCACGTCGGGCAGCATGTGGCCGATGGTCGACCGCGCCACCACCGCGCAAGGGTGTGGTGCGTTGACGATCGTATTCTCCGGCGCGGACACGGTGACCGCGTCCAAGGTACCGGCATTATTGGGAATTTCCGGCGCGACGACGCATTTCACGCCAAAGGCGGTATAGGCCTCCGTGTAGCACATCGGGCAGTTGATACCGAAATCCGAAGTGCCGGAAGTCCCTTCATAGTCGACATGGATAATGCCGTTGGAAATCGTCAGCTTCGCGACGAAATCAATCGGCGCTTCCATGCCGTCGATGCGCATGGAATGCGACCAACTGCCCTGCGGCAGCTTGTTGATCGCGGCTGTAATTGCGGTCTTACTCTGCTCGATGATGTGCCCGCCAAGCGCATCGAGATCGTCGAGATCGTACTCGTCCATCATCGCGAGAAGCCGCTTTGTGCCGGTTTCGTTACAAGCAGCAAGCGCGTAAATGTCGCCTTCGACCTGCACCGGTTCGCGGACGTTGGCGCGCACCATGTTGAGGAACCACTCGTTCATCTTGCCTTCGGTGGCGAGCGGCATGATTGGGACGTACAGCCCTTCATGATAGACCTGCCGACCGTCCGGCGACATCCCGACGCCGCCGATATCGACGACATGGCTAGTGCAGGCGAACATCGCTACCATGCGGCCATCGCGGAACGCAGGTGTCACGACGGTAAAATCATGCAAATGGCCGGTGCCCTTCCATGGATCGTTGGTGAGGTAAACGTCCCCTTCCTTCATCGTGTCCGCCGGGAACACGTCGAGGAAATGAATGACCGCGCGCGCCATCGTGTTGATATGCCCCGGTGTCCCGGTGACCGCTTGCGCCAGCATCTGACCCTTGAGATTGAAGACACCGGCCGAAATATCACCGGCTTCCCGCGATGACGTACTAAACGCCGTGCGCACAAGTGTCTGGGCCTGCTCCTCGACCACGGAAATCAGCCGGTCCCACATGACCTGGTACCGGATGCGTTCCATATTGGCGTCAGTCATTGGACGAGCCCTCCTTCGTCATGATGATCTGGCCCAGCGCGTTGACAGTCGCCCCGAAGCCGTTGGTAACCAATGTCGTTGTTTCGTCTTCGACGATGATCGCCGGCCCCGGAATCTCCGAACCGGGCTGCAATGCCGAACGAGAATAAACCCCCGCTTCGATCCAGGTACCGCTTGCCGGGTCGAACAATTTGCGCTGGCTCTCCGGCTCGGCGCGGCCCTCGGCCGCCTGTTGCGGCGCCATTTCCGCCGCCCCCCTCTCCGTCGCCAGTGAGAGCGTCCAGGTCAAAACTTCGACACTAAGGTTGGGGATAATACGGCTGAACAGGCCACGATAAGCCTCCGCAAACCATTCGGCGAAGATAGCCCCATCGTCTGGACCGAATGCCCGGTCCGGCACCGTGACCATGATCTCGTGACCCTGCCCGCGATACCGCATGAATGCGGACCGGATCTCCACGAGCGGTTCATCCGGCGCGCCGAGCCGCACAACCGCCTCCGCTTCTTGGCGCATCTCCGCGAAGATATCGTTGACCACCGAAGGATCGAACTGCCGCAAATCCATGTAGCGGGTCCGCACCACTTCGTAGGATATCTGGGCCCGTAGAAACCCGATCGCCGATCCAACACCAGCCCCTTGCGGGACGACAATGGTATCGATACCCAACTTGTCCGCGAGCCGCGCCGCGTGCAGCGGCGCTGCACCGCCAAACGCCACCAGCGAACGGCCTACCATATCCTTGCCATTCTCGATCGCATGGACGCGCGCCGCATTGGCCATATGCTCATCCACGATCTCGGCGATGCCGGCTGCGGCAACATTCGTCTCGACACTCAACGGACCACCGACATCGCGGTCGACCGCCACGGTCGCGCGCTCCGGTTCCAACGTGACCTGCCCTCCGGCGAAGCGGGAAGGATCGATCCGTCCCAACACCGTGTCGGCATCGGTAACCGTTGGGGCCTCGCCGCCATTGCCATAGCAAGCTGGGCCTGGCACGGAGCCCGCGCTTTCCGGTCCGACCCGGATACGCTGCATTGCATCCACATCGGCGATGGATCCGCCGCCGGCGCCGATCTCAACCATATCGATCACCGGGATCCGCAGTGGCAAACCGCTTCCCTTCAGGAACCGGTACATGCGCGCGACTTCGAACGAGCGTGCGATGTGCGGCGTGAAGTCGTCGATTAAGGTAATCTTCGCCGTCGTACCGCCCATATCGAAGGAGAGCACGAGATCGAGGTCGTTTTCCTTGGCAATGTCCCGCGCCAGAATCGCGCCGCCTGCCGGTCCGGATTCAACAAGCCGGATCGGCAGCGTCATCGCGGTTTCAACGGTCGTGACGCCGCCGCTCGACATCATGAGCAACAACGGACCGACCACGCCGCTATCCTGAAGCCCGTCTTTCAATTTGTTCAGATAACCGGCCATCATCGGCTGCACATAGGCGTTCGCACAGGCGGTCGACATCCTATCGTATTCACGGATTTCCGGGCAAACATGCGATGACAAGGTTATCGAAATATTGGGCAGTTCCGACTGCAGAATTTCACCCGCACGACGCTCATGGTCGGCATAGATATAGCTGTGCAGGAAACAGACGGCGATGGACTCAACGTCTGTTTTGCCGAGATCCTGCGCTAGCGTTTTCAGCGCATCCTCATCCAGCGGCAACAGCACCGAACCGTCGGCAGCAACTCGCTCCGGCACTGAAAAACGCCAGTCGCGCTCGATGAGCGGCTGTGGCCGCTCCATATAAAGATCGTACTGCTCAAAACGATGCTCGTAGGCGATCTCGATCGAGTCGCGGAACCCGTCGGTCGTGATCAAGGCCGTTTTCGCGCCCTTTCGCTCGATCAACGCATTCGTCGCAAGCGTGGTCCCGTGGATCACCAGCGTGACAGCGGACGCCTTAACACCCGACTGTGTCAAAATCGCGTCTACACCCTCAAGAACTGCTCGTTCCGGTGCATCTGGCGTCGTCAGCAGCTTGAAGCGCTCCTGACCGCCTTCATATTCCAAAACCACATCGGTAAACGTGCCGCCGATATCGACAGCCAATCTCGCCCCATCCGTCATGCGCGCATTACCTACTCATTAAGTTCATAAATTCGTGTTCGTCCAAGGGGCGAAACGTGAGGAGCGATACTATGCGATTTCGCCCCAAGAGGGTCAACGGGACGGCTAACAGTCCTGTAATGCTACCCGATTCAATTCTGCCTTGAGTTGCAAGACCCTAGCACGGATCACTTTAAGTGCGGCGTCTACGCGGCGACCGTCAGATAATGGATGCTGAACAGGTTCTCGGCATCGGTCCAACGCGCTTCAGAAGCATACCCTGCCTTCGCCGCAAGGGCGGAGA
Organism: Alphaproteobacteria bacterium; assembly: GCA_012103325.1. Lineage (GTDB taxonomy): Bacteria > Pseudomonadota > Alphaproteobacteria > UBA8366. The sequence continues at coordinate 1,766,594 of WLWY01000001.1, read as the reverse complement.
ACCCATCAAGGGTATATTTGTGCGAATTCTCCGTATGAATCAGTTCGTCTGCCTGGACATCGAAAGACTTGTCGGCGATCTGCACTGTCTGCTGCCGCAGGCTCCGCAGATGCATTTCGATGCGGCCTTCCGCCTCGTTATAGAACGCGTAATGTTCGAAATACGCCGGGTCGAGGGTTACGTCGAGCTCACGGACGATCCGGTGCAGGATGTTCATGTTGAATGCAGCAGTGTAACCAGCCGCGTCATTGTAAGCCGCGTTGAGGCGATCGGTGTCCTTTTGCAGGTCAGCGCCGATCAGCAATGCACCACCGGCGCCAAGCAGAGGCCGAATCCCGCTTAGAAACGCTTCCGCCGCTTCGGGCGTAAAGTTACCAATCGTCGAACCAGGGAAGAAACCAATCCGAGTTCCACCCGTCTCGGTGATAGCATTTTCTGGTAGAGTCATTGATGCGGTGAAATCAGCACAGACCGCGCCAACACGAAGCGTCGGATAATCAACGGCGACGGCCTTCGCCGCTTCGCGCAAATGTTCACGGGAAATATCTATCGGAACGTATTGTGCCGGTCGGTCGAGCGCGTCCAGTAACAACCGAATTTTCAAATCCGATCCCGCACCAAGCTCGATAACCGTGGAGTCGGCCCCCGCAAGTTTTGCGAGTTCCGGTCCGATGTCACGCAGCAGCGCAGTCTCCGTCCGGGTAACGTAATATTCTTCGGTCTCGCAAATTTTTCCGAAGAGCTCGGATCCAGTCTCATCGTAGAAAAACTTGCACGCCACGCTCTTGGGCGTGCCGGATAACCCTTCGACCACGGATTCCTGAAAGTCCGCGACCGCAGGTTCGAGGTCGACGAAGAAGGCGAGGGACGTTTCAGACATGGGAAAACTGCTGGGCGATGAATGCGCTGGCGAGCGGGGTAAGTAACAGCCCCCCTCTTGAATGTAAAATGACGGCTCGGAGTCACCCTAATTTCTGTAGCCCGCTCTCGACGAAAGCGCTGTACCCTGTGAATCATAACACTACGCCGGAGCCTGCGGATTGCTCACCGTCGAAAACCTCAAGAGACTTGGCATGCCGGCAATCACGCTCAGCCTCGACGCGGGTGCGTGCCTTGCCGTGATGGGGCCATCCGGCAGCGGAAAGACATTGCTCTTGCGCGCCATCGCGGATCTCGACCCAAGTGAAGGCGTCGTTGCGTTCAATGGTCAGAATAAAGCAGAAGTCCCAGCGCCCGAGTGGCGCCGGAAAATTGCCTATATCGCTGCGGAACCGGGCTGGTGGGCGGACACGCCATCGGAACATTTCCGCGACTGGTCCACCGCGCAGCCCCTCTTGGAAGCACTCCTGTTGCCTGCCGACATTGGGAACGCGCCAATCACACGCCTGTCCACGGGAGAGCGCCAGCGCCTCGCACTGATCCGCTCCTTAGCGGGGAACCCCAAAGTTTTACTCCTGGACGAACCAACCGGTCCCCTTGACGCGGCATCGACCCAAGCGGTCGAAACCCTCTTGAACCAACGCATGAAGGAAGGAACTGCCGTTCTGTTGTCAACGCATGATGCGGCGCAAGCGTCACGTCTCGCAGATAACACCTTGAAGCTCGCAAATGGCGCTGCGGAGGTCGTGGCAGCATGAGTTTCATCACCCTCGACTATTTCGACCTCGCGATGGCCGCAACGCTCGTCCTCGTCAACGCTGGCCTATCGCTCTATCTCTCGCTCGGGTTGGAACGGCGTTTTCTAATCGCCGCGGTTCGTATGGCGGTGCAATTGACACTCGTCGGCCTCGTCCTGAAAGCCCTGTTCGCCGTCTCCTCACCGCTTTGGACAGCACTGGCGGCGTTGTTCATGATTCTGTTTGCGGGACGCGAAGTTATGGCGCGGCAGGAACGGCGCTTCGTTGGATGGTGGGGATACGGACTCGGGACATCGGTGATGCTGACCGCTGCGCTGCTCGTCACCGTGTTTGGATTGTCGACGCAAGTGCGGCCCGATCCCTGGTACGATCCGCGCTATGCGATCCCTATCCTCGGCATGATCCTGGGGAACACGATGACCGGCGTAGCGCTTGGACTGCATACGCTAACCAACGACGCGGCACGGAACCGCCCGGGGATCGAAGCGCAGCTCGCCCTTGGCATGACGCGCACGGAAGCGATGCGCAACACCACGCGCGGCGCCTTGCGGACGGCCTTGATCCCGATCATCAACTCAATGTCAGCGACTGGCCTCGTCGCGCTCCCCGGCATGATGACCGGGCAAATCCTGTCCGGCGTCGATCCGATCGAGGCGGTCAAATACCAGCTGCTGATCAGCTTCCTGATTGCGGGCGGCACAGGGCTCGGCGCCTTGGCCGCGGTACAGGCCGGGGCCTGGCGGCTTTGCGACAGCCGCCACCGGCTGCGACTCGACCGCCTGGCCGATCCGGCCCCGTAAGGTCAGTCCCACCCCGTGATTTCACCGCGCAAAAATGCTATCGATCGCCCAGCAAACAACGGAGTAAAGCATCATGGGCCGTAAGATCCTGTTTATCACCACCGACCAGCAGCGCTATGACGGGCTCGGCTGCAACGGCGGCACCATCGCGCGCACGCCGGTGATCGATGGGTTGGCAGCAAACGGGCTCAACTTCCGCCGCGCCCATAATCAGAACACCGTCTGCATGCCGGCGCGCTCGACCATGATCAGCGGGCAGTATGTACGCAGCCATGGCGTCGTCATGAACGGCATACCCCTGCCTCTCGACGGGCCGGATGCGGCAGCCACGCTGCGCGACCAGGCCGGCTACCGCACCGCACTGATCGGCAAGGCGCATTTCGAACCCGCCTCGGCCCCGGACCAGAGCTATTTCGAGAACTTCGCCGCCCGCGAGGACAACACCGGCCCGCATCGTGGCTTCGAACGCATGGAACTTGCCGGACATACAGGCCGCGCCGGCCGCAGCCTGTTCCACTATCCAAAATGGCTCGCCGAGAACCATCCGGAGGCGACCGACGGCTTCTTCGAATATGTCACCGAAAAGAAGGAAATCAGCTCGCGCGAAGGCGGCGACACGGGCTTGTCCCAGCTCTGGCACAACCCGATCCCGCGCGACCAGTACCACACCGACTGGGTCGCCGACCGCGCTATTGCCTGGCTCGACTCCCTGCCGGACGAGGATGACTGGTTCCTTTGGATGTCCTTCCCAGACCCGCATCATCCCTGGGATCCGCCCGCCTCCGAACTGCACCGCTGCCCGTGGCGCGACCTCGATTTGCCGGACTTCTATCCCGGCAGTCCCGAAAAGATCCGAGAAATCCTGTCCGGCAAGCCGCGTCATTGGTTGGAATGGTATGACGGCAAGGGCCAGTTCAATTACGAAGTCCCGCCCCTGTTCCGGCCAAACACGCTGACCCCGGACCAGGTCCGCGAGGTCAACGCAATGGTCCATATCTCCAACGAGTTGATCGACGAGGCCTGCGGCAAGGTCCTCGACCGCATCGACGCGCGCGGCTGGGGCCAGGACACGGACGTACTCTACACCACCGATCATGGCGAGATGCAGGGCGATATGGGTCTCCTGTTCAAGGGGCCCTACCATGTCGACTCGCTGATGCGCGTGCCGATGATCTGGCGCCCCGCCCCATCGGCTGACGTCACGCCGCAAGCGATCGAGGAGCCGGTCGGCCATCTCGACCTCGCGCCGACCTTCTGTCAGATCGCGGGTATCGACGCGGACGGCCGCATGGAGGGTGCGCCCTTGCCTCAGAATGCAGGCTCGGGACGCGAACGCGTCCTGACCGAATGGGACAGCAATTATCTCGGCAACGACCTCCGCCTGCGCACCATCTACCGCGACGGCTATGTCTGCACCGCGTATGAGAAGACAAACTATTACAGCGGCGAAGAGGGCGAACTCTACAATCTCAACGAAGACCCCCGGCAATGGCGCAATCTGTGGGACGATCCCGCCCATGCCGGGCTGCGCAGCGACCTGCTGGCCGACCTGCATGACAATCTGCCCGCACCGCGAGAGCCGGCACTCGAAGCGGTGGCGCTCGTCTAACCATGGTAAAGCCGGTCGACTCTCCCTGCGTCGGCGTCTGCGTCATCGATGCCCGCACCGACACCTGTTACGGCTGCTTCCGCACGCCGCGCGAAATCGGCGGCTGGCCGCGCGCAAGTGAAGAAGAACGCCGTGCGATTCTAGTCAAGCTGAAGGCACGGCGGCGGGAAGCGGGTCTGCCTGACCTGCCGAAAGATGACGAAGTTGGAGAAGGGTGAGGACAAATCCGGCTGTAACGCAAAAATAATTCACGGCATGTCGATTCCCGCAATCGCCGTTCGTCTATACAGGGAAGGCTCCGATGGCGGGGCTAAAGTCTGGAGACAATGAAGATGAAATACATGTGCATAATTTATGGCGACGAAGCCAAACAACCGCAGCCGGGTACCCCGGAAATGGGCCAGCTGATGGAAGATTACATGGCCTTCACCAAAGATATTCAAGAGAAGGGCGTGATGATTGCCGGCGATCCGCTGCAGCCGGTTGCCACGGCAACCACGGTACGGGTGCGCGGCAGCAAGACGGAAACCACCGATGGTCCCTTCGCGGAGACAAAAGAACAACTCGGCGGTTACTATATCCTCGAGTGCAAGGACCTCGACGAAGCGCTTGCCTATGCCGCGCGCATCCCGACTGCAGCGTTCGGATCGGTCGAGGTGCGCCCCATCATGGTGTTTGACTGAAGCCAAAGCAGTAATTCGGGGGCGCCCGACCGGCGTCCCCGGTAACGGAGATTGATTGACACTGGCATCGCTGGAGCAGACGCAGATAGCCGTCAGAGACATGGTCCGCGAGGAATGGGGCCACGTCCTGGCGAGCCTTGTCGGGCAATTGCGCGATTTCGCGCTGGCTGAAGACGTACTCCAGGACGCCCTTGTCGCCGCGCTGGAGCACTGGCCCAGGGACGGCGTGCCGACACGGCCGCGCGCCTGGCTGCTGCAAACCGCACGGCGCAAGGCAATCGACAAGCTACGCCGTGCAGCCAATTTTAGGTCAAAGCGCGCCGAGCTCACGATATTGCATGAGCTCGACCGCCAGACCAGGCAGGACAACGTGGACGACACTATCGCCGACGAACGGCTCCGGCTAATTTTTACCTGCTGTCATCCGGCGTTGGCCGAGGCTACCCGGGTCGCATTGACGCTTCGTACTTTGGGCGGTCTAACGACGGAAGAGATCGCCCGCGCCTTCTTGTTGCCGGAGCCGACAATGGCCCAGCGACTGACCCGCGCCAAGCGCAAGATCAAGGCCGCCGGCATCCCCTACACCGTGCCGGAGCCCGATCAATGGGCGGCGCGTCTCGGCTCGGTCCTATCGGTCATCTATTTGATCTTCAATGAGGGCTATTCCGCATTCTCGGGCGACGCGCCGACCCGCGCCGACCTGTGCCAGGAGGCAATCCGGCTCGGCCGGATCCTGACCCGGCTCGTACCGACGGAACCGGAGGCCGCGGGCTTGCTTGCCCTGATGCTACTGCATGATTCCCGCCGCGAAGCACGCAACGGTCCGAAGGGCGACCTGATCACCTTGGAACAGCAGGAACGTTCACGCTGGAACCGGGACCTGATCGACGCCGGAACCCGCCTGCTCGACGACGCGCTCGCGCAAGGCGATCCCGGGCCGTACCAAATTCAGGCCGCGATCAGTGCGCTTCACGCACAGGCACAAAGCTTCGCCGCGACCGATTGGTCGGAAATTACACTGCTCTACAACGAGCTTTACGCGCTGCAGCCCTCGCCGGTCGTCAGTCTCAATGCCGCCGTGGCGCTGTCCTATGCACAGGGCGCAGAGGCCGTGCTTCCAATGTTGAGCACGCTTGAAAGGCAAGGCGCCCTTGACAGTTACCAACCGTTCCATGCGGCCCATGCCGACATCCTGCGCCGCGCCGACCGTAAACCCGCCGCTGCCAACGCCTATCGCCGGGCCATCGCCCTGACCACCAACATGGCGGAGAAGCGGTTCCTGGAAGGCCGCCTCAACAGCATGCTGCACTAAACACCGCCGCTTCCAGCTCGGGCCGCGACGGGCCGGTGCGGCGGAGCCGTGCCGGTTTTCATCAAAGACGACATCACAAAACCGTTTTGCGCGGTTAGAATGAAGAAATCTTGGACGTTTGCAGATCGGAAGAGGCCCCCTCATGAACGACCGAACTTTCCACCTCTTCGCCGACGGCCCTGCGCCGGTCGCGCCCTATAGCCACGCCGTCTCCACCGGCGACTGGCTCTTCGTCACGGGGCAGCTGCCGACCGGCCAGGACGGCGACCCGATCCCGGAGTCGATCGAGGACCAAACGCACAAGGTGATGGCGAACCTCACGACCGTGCTGGAAGGCTGCGGCGCGGGGCTGGAGCATGCGGTCAGCGTGCGCATCTTCCTGACGAAGTTCGAAGAAGAATACGATGCGATGAACGCGGTCTATGAGGCCTACTTCCCCGCCGACAAGCGCCCGGCCCGCACCACGGTTGGCGTCACCGCACTGGCGCGGGGCTGCCGGGTCGAGATCGATCTGATCGCGAAAAGAGAGACATAAGCGGAAGGCTTCGCCATGACGCTGGAATATTTTCTGACCTCGATGATCGTCATTCTGCTGCCCGGCACTGGCGTGCTCTACACGCTGGCTTTCGGGCTCGGCCGTGGCTGGCGGGCTAGCGCTGTTGCGGCGTTCGGCTGCACACTTGGCATCCTGCCTCATATTGCCGCCAGTATAGCGGGCTTGGCCGCCTTGCTGCACACTAGTGCGCTCGCCTTCCAAACTGTCAAATATCTCGGCGTCGCCTATCTGCTCTACATGGCTTGGAGCGTGTTGCGTGAGGGCGGTGCGTTGCAGGTGTCTGAGGAGCGTACACCCATCTCAGCCACCAAGATCGTCGTCAATGGCTTCTTGCTGAACATCCTGAACCCGAAACTGTCGCTGTTCTTCCTCGCCTTCCTGCCGCAATTCGTCCCCGCCGCCGCCCCGAACGCGACCATGCAAATGCTCGGACTCGCCGCCATCTTTATGGCCCTGACCTTCATCGTCTTCACCGGCTACGGCGCCTTCGCCGCCGCCGCGCGCCGCTACGTCATTTCCCGCCCGGGCGTGATGCGCTGGCTCGGCCGCGGCTTCGCGGGCGCGTTCGGATTGCTAGGGTTGCGGCTGGCGCTGGCGGAGCGGTAACTCAGTCCTCAAACCCAACGTAGCGGACGAAGTCGTTATTGGACTCGCGGTTGGATTTGACGGCGTTGGCGGAGAAATCATCGTTCGGATAGCCCAACGCGATGCAGGTCATAATGACCTCGTTCTCCGGGATATTTGCAACCTCGCGCACGATGTCGGAGCGCGTGATGCCCTGGCCATTGACGACGGTACCGAGGCCGCGGTCCCAGGCTGCCAGAACGATACCGTAGGACAGGGCACCCAAATCGAAGTGGCACGTTGCGCCCGGATCGAGAATCCGGTCGTAGGTCAGCACCAGCGAGACCGGCGCGTCGAACTGCCGGAAACCGCGCTGCACCCAATCCTGCCGCCGCTCCTTGTCCTCGCGGGCGATACCCATGGCGGCGAAGAGCTGCTTGGCAATTTCGACCTGGCGGAACCGGTGCACGCCTTCATAGGGTCCATGGGTGAGAATGTCGCGCTTTGGCTTGGCGCCGGCCTGCATCTCTTCCATGTTGCGCCGCCGGACTTCGTCGAGCGGCTCACCGGTCAGGACATGCACATGCCATGGCTGAGAGTTCATGGAGGACGGCGCACCCTTCGCCACCGCAAGGACCTCATCGATAACAGCGCGGGGGACCGGATCGCTCTTGTAACCGCGCACGCTTCTGCGTGTCTGGACTAAATCTTCAAACTCCATGTTTTTCGGTGCTTCCTTCCATTTCCTGTTTCGTTACCCCAACACCCGCGGCATCACCTCTTCCACAATCCCCTTCATCAGCGCGTCCGGGTGCTCCCAGGTGCCATGATCGCGCCACCAGATGGCGTCGAGGTCGAGGTCGATGAGCGCCTGGGTCCGCTCCGCGACTTCGGCGCCGGAACCGAGTGCCATCATGGCCGCGACCGTTTCGTCGGGGATGTAGGCGGTCGCACGCTTGGCCTCCTCCCAGTCAACGGCATGCCCGAGATCGGGATAGGGCTGCAGCGTCTGTTCCGGCACCGTGACCGGCTCGAGACCCGCGCGGTCGAACAGTTCGGTGGCGAAGGCGTGACGGCAGAGATTGCCGACGCAAGGGCGCATCAAATCGATGGCGTGCTGGCGGTCGTCGTCGACGCAGGCGGTCAGCACCAGCATGCGGCGCACGTCTTCCCGCTTGCGGCCGGCCTTCGCCATGCCCGCTTCGACATGTTCCAGCGCCCATTGCACGCAGCCCGGATGCGCGCCGACCATGATCAGCACACCGTCTGCGACCTCGCCCGCGAGCTGTAGCGACTTCGGACCGCTGGCGGCGAGATAGACCGGCAGCTTCGGGTGCGGCGGCTCCAACTCGATTTCCAACCCACCGAGCTGCGTGCGCTCGCCGCTGAAGATGCCCTTCCACAGCGCCGCCGATTCCCGCATCAACTTCAGGGTCGCCGCCTTGCGCCCGATAATGTAGGCAGAGCTGTAGCCGGTGCCGACGACCAGCTCGGCGCGGCCGTCCGACACCTCGTCGAGGGTCACGATAGCGCTGCCGACTGTCACCGGATGGCGGGTGATCGGGTTGGTCACGCCGGGGCCGAGGCGGAGGTTTTTCGTCTCCAGCGCCGCGCAGGTCAGATGCATGTAGACATCGCGCCAGCGCCCGGCGAGCAACGGCGTGTCCGGCACCCACATAAAGTCGAAGCCGGCTTCTTCTACAAGCTTCGCTTTGGCGCCCGTTGCCTGAGGCTTGCCGACCATGGGGACCCGAAGGCCGAATTCGATACTCATGGAACATCACTCGCAGTTGCTTTCGGGAAGGGGTGCGGCAGCAAGGATAGACGATGACGCCCGCAGCCGCCAAACACGACGACGGATACGGACCGGGAATGCCGCTTGACCGCGTCGTCGAACTGCCGGAAACATCAATCTTTACCGGCGAGGAGGATTGGTGGCATGACGACGAGGGATCGGAGCGACGATATTCAGGCGATCGAGACCCTGATCGCTCGGCAGTTTCGCAGCATCAGTTGGTCGGCGGATAAAATATCCGACTGGGAGACGTTTGCCGGGGACTTCGTAACCGACGCGCCGTTGTATGCCGCCGCCCGTCCCGCAAAACGCCAATTGCTCCCCGCGTTTATCGAGCGAATGAAAACGGCGGCGCGAACGAACCTGGAATCCTTTGAGCAATCCGTCGGCGGCACCAAAATCCATGTCTTCGGCAACGTCGCGGTCGCGTTTGGCGTTTGCTGCAATATCGAGAATCGGGAACGGGAGACGCAGGGCGTCGAAGCCTTCCTCCTCATCAAAGAGAACGGAACCTGGCGTATCGCGGCGCAGGCCTGGGACATGGAAGATGAGGCGCTCAAAGTGCCGGACTACCTGCTCCACGGCACCCAAAACCCAGATCGCTAACCGCATCCCGTCACTCGTGACATAAGCTGTCAGGACGCCGCCGCTATCATGTGGCGGTGCGAACGATCCGGAGGGGCGCAGTGACCACTAACCCGCGCTACGTAACCGGCGCGCTGTTCGGGTTTGCGGCGGTGGCCATCTGGGCCGGCTGGAGCGCGGTCACGCGGCTCGCCGTCACGACCCATCTGGATGCCTGGGATATCGCGACGCTGCGCTTCGGCGTCGCCGGGCTGATCCTGCTGCCAGTACTGGTAAAGCGAGGCTTGGCCCTGGACCGGCTCGGATGGTTCGGACTCGCGATGCTGATCGCTGGGGGCGGAGTGCCCTACGTACTGCTTGCGGCGGGCGGGTTACGCTTCGCCCCGGCACACGACCAGGGCGCACTCAATCCCGGTTTCATGCCGCTGTTCGTCGCGCTCATCGCCGCTTTCGTGTTGCGCGAGAAACTGTTGACCGCCAACAAGATTGGGCTTGCGCTCATCCTGACCGGCGCGCTCGTGATCGTTGGCTGGTACGCCCTAACGCCTGGAACCCGCACTATCGGCCATGCGATGTTCCTGTCCGCCGCCCTGCTGTGGGCGGGCTTTACCATTGTCATGCGGCGAGCGGACCTCGACCCTTTGCACGCGACCGCGATCGTCTCCACTGCCTCGGCAATCCTCTATTTGCCGCTCTATTTCGTCCTGCAGGGAAACCGTCTTCTCGAAATGCCGGTTGCGGAACTCGTGCTTCAGACGGTGTTCCAGGGCATTCTCGTCACCATCGTTTCCCTTATCCTGTATGGCCGAGCGGTCGCAATTCTCGGTGCCTCGGGTGGTGCCGCCTTCGGTGCGCTCGTGCCGGCGCTGTCGGCGCTGTTTGCGATCCCGCTGCTCGACGAATGGCCGATCGCCTCGGACGGGGCCGGCATCGTCCTTGTTTCGATCGGTGTCTATTTGGCGAGCGGCGGCCCCCTGCCTCGCAGCGCGCGGCAATGATGCTATAGATAGCGCTCCCGCCCACCACCAACCGCAAACCGAATGGCTGCAACGCGCGACACGACGATCCCCCGCGGGCTGATCCTGCTGGCGGTGTCCCTTTGCACAATGCTCTATGCAGTGACGCAGACCATCGTCAACGTGGTCCTGCCGCAGTTGCAGGGCGCGCTTTCGGCGACGCCGGAGCAAGTCTCCTGGGTGGTGACGTTGAACGTCATCGCGACCGCGGTGGTGACGCCGACGACGGGCTGGCTGGTCGCGCGCTGGGGGCACCGGAGTGTCATCCTATGGTCGATCGTCGGGTTTTCCGCCAGTTCTTTGCTGTGCGCGACCGCCGATTCCCTGGTGCCGCTGCTGATCTACCGCATCGGACAGGGCGCGTGCGGCGCGCCACTGGTGCCGCTGGCGCAGGCGATCATCGTCGCCGTCTATCCGCCGGAGCGGCGCGCCTTCGCGCAAGGGATCTTCGGCATCGCCGTCGTCATCGGCCCGGCCATCGCGCCGGCACTGGGCGGTTATCTTGCGGAGGCCTACAATTGGCGCTTCGTCTTCATCCTGATTCTGCCGATGTGCGCGGCGACGTTCCTTGCCGCGTGGCTATGGGTTCACGATAACGGCGGCCGGTCCTCGTTCCGCCTCGACTGGAGCGGCTTCCTGCTGTTCTCGGTCGCCATCACCTGCGCGCAGCTGGCGATGGACCGCGGCGAGCGGCTCGACTGGCTGGAGTCGAAAGAGATCTGGGCCTATCTGGCGCTGATCGGTGTCGCGCTTTGGATCTTCATCGTGCATTCGGCGATGGCGGAACAACCCTTCATCAATCCACACCTATTCCGTGACCGCAATTTCAGCATCGGAATCCTGCTGGTCTTCGTCTACGGGATGCTCAACATCACGCCGACCGTGATGATCCCCACCATGCTGCAGAACCTCATGGGTTATCCGGACTCGATGATCGGCATCCTGCTTGCCGCGCGCGGCGCCGGCATGGTGATCGGCTTCTTCGCCGTGGCGCTGATCGCAAAGGTGGATCCCCGGGTCGGGATGATCATCGGCATCAGCGCCATCGGCCTATCGGGCTGGAACATGGCCCTGTTCAACCTCGACGTGGCACCGCTGACCGTCGCGCTGAACGGGGTCCTGCAGGGCTTCGGTTCGGCGATCATGTGGGTGCCGCTGTCGATCGTCGCCTTCGCCACCTTGCCCGTGCGCATGCTGCCCGACGCGTCCTCGATCTTTCACCTGCTGCGCAATTTCGGCAGTAGCATCTTCATCTCGGTCAGCGTGCTGACGGTCTCGCGCACCGGCAAAATCAGCTACTCCGAACTATCGGAAAACATCTCCGCCTTCGGCGAGTCGCTGCGCCTGCCGCAAGTCATGGGCATGTGGTCGTTCGATACGGTTCATGGGCTGGCCGCCCTCGGCTCCGAGGTCAACCGCCAGGCGTTAATGGTGGGCTACACGAACTCGTTCGCGCTCTACGCCCTGGTCTCGTTCGCCACGATCCCCATCATGCTATTGGTGAAGATCAAGCCGTAACACGCCGCCGCCGCGCCCAGCCGAGGCCGATCAGCGCGGTGGCGAAGAGGCCCAGCCCCGTCGGCTCGGGGACCGCGGCGGATTCGATGAACGGCGCGAAGGCGATGCCGGCGTCGAGCCGAATGGTGTTACCGCCGATGCCAAAGGCGGCCTCCAACGCCGCACGCGAGGTGAAGACCGAACCGCTCGCGGTGTCGATCGTCCCCAAGGCGAAATCGTCCACGTCCCATCTGAGGATGCTGTCAGAAAGTTCCTCGGCCAGGTAGAAGTTGCCTGCGTCGTCGAACGCGATCCCGGCGTCAGGCGAAATATTCGTGACGAGAGGATCGCCGACGGCCGCGATGATTTGCGCTTCGTCCAGGAACACGGTCACGTCGCCGGTATCCGGGTCGATCCGCAGGATTTGATCAATTGAGGTAGCACTATTCGGATCGGCGAGGAAAAGGTCCCCGGTGGGCCCGCGCGTCATGAAATGCGGGCTGCCCGTGATCTCCCCGCCGCTGGTCAGCAGGCCGTCGTTAGCGCTGTTGGCGATGTCGAGCTCGACTACGCCGCGAGGTTCGGTCCCGCCCTCGTCCGCCACGTAAATCTTACCGTCTGGGGTGCCGATGATTCCGGATTCGGGATTGAAGCTTGTGGCGCCGGCGGCCTTCAACGCCAACAACTGTGCGTTCGAGCGGAACAGGCTCGCCGCGCCGCTGTCCGGGTCAACCCGCAGGACGGTGTTGTTGTTGTCGTCCACGACGTAAAGCTGACCGTCGCTGCCGAAGGCGAGACCCTCCGGGCGCGCCTCGCTACCCGTCGCCGACGCCGCCGCAAGATCGGCACCCGCCACCAGTATGGTCAGGGCGCCGTTGGGTGTCCGCTTGTAAATGTTGTCTTGGTTGGCATCGGCGAAGTACATGTTCCCGGCCGCATCGAACGCTATGCCGGTATCTGCGAAAGTGGGGGAGCTGCCCCCGTTGATCCCCACGATCTCCGCTTGGGACACGGCCACGGTGGGAACGCCGTTCGAATCGATGCGAACCACCGACGAATTGCCGCGGTCGAGGACGAACAGATCGCCGGTATCCGCGAATGGCACGATCGGCGTCGCAGGCGCCGCCGTCAGTAGCGGGACGCAAATGGCGAGGGCCGCAGCCCTGAGGCGCGGCCGGTTGTGTGTGGCTATACCCATAATCCCACTCCCTCTCTCTCAATACCCAAACAACGTTCCCAAGTTTCGAAGAGTGTTGTAGGCCGCTTTGCGACGTAAAAGGTTTCTGCGATGTTTCTGAACGAGAAAACCGCAACCAGCTATACTCCGTGGTGGTGCTGTGTAACGGGAGATAGCCTTTGCACCACAACACAGCGGCGCTCTCCGTATTTGTTGTAGAGCCTGTCTTGCTTCCCGCCAGACGCTGAGGCGATAATTGTCTCCAGTAGCATACGCCGCATTTTGGGTTCAACTACCGGTCAGGGATAGCCACATTCTACGCAATTTTTCATTGCGTTCCATGCAAATTTGTTCTGAATCAACATGTTAGATAAGGCCACAGTGATCGAGAATCGCCTGACTCGATAACAATCGCGTGAGTCGAGAAAGCACGCGCGTCGCGAAAATCGAACGGGACCCGCTTTCAATCGCGTGCGGGAATGCTAGATTAACTCCCTCTGAAGCAACCCAAACGTCAAACACAAGAGGACACAATGTCTGTGATAGGGGAAGGTAACAATGCCCCGGCGTTCTCGATGACCAACCAGGACGGCGCCGCCGTCTCGTTGGATGATTTCGCCGGTAAATACGTGCTTCTGTGGTGGTATCCCAAAGCCGATACCCCCGGATGAACGGTCGAGGGAAAAGGGTTCCGTGATCGAATCCAAGAATTCAACGACCATAACACCGTAATCCTGGGCGTCAGTTTCGATACGCCCGCGGAGAATAAAGCCTTCAAAGACAAGTTCGACTTTCCATACGATCTGCTGAGCGACGAAGGCCGCTCGGATTCCATTGCCTATGGCGTGGCTGACGCAGATTCGAAGATGCCGAAGCGCAAGTCCGTGCTGATCGGTCCAGACGGCAAAGTCGCCAAGTCTTATGACGAGGTGAAGCCGCCCGAGCACCCGGACCAGGTGCTGGCGGATCTAAAGAGCCTGTCTTAGGCGTTTTTTCGGTTCGAATCATATCGGCGGGAAAAGGCACTGTATTGGCGTCGTTTCCCGCCGTTTTTCGTTTAGTCGCCACCCTAAAGCAGCGCCGCCAAATCCCGCGTATCGTCCAGTTCGTCGAGCCCTAGCACCATCGCTTCGATCTCCGCCACCCGGGACGCGTCGACGACGCGGCCGGCAAGGTTGCGGTATTTCTCGACGGCTTCGGCGACAGGGTAGTGTTCCGGCGGGCTACCCAAGCCCTTGGCCGGCTCGACTTGTTGTTCAATCGTCTTACCCGAAGTGAGCTGAATCGAAATACGCTCGCCACCGCCCTGAATCGGGGCATCGGAGTCGAGATGGACGGTGATCCGCCGCGCCAGATCAAGCACCACCGGATCCTTGATGGCGTCCTCGGTATAACGGCTAACCGTCAGTTCATCATCGGCCAACGCCGCGGCAACGCTATAGGGCATATTCATCTGTGCTTCCGTGATATTGCGTCCTTCAAAAGGCCAGCCACCGTGATCAACGAACGCCTTCGCGCCGGTGATGCGGACCTCCGCAATATCCGAGAGCGCAAAGCCTTCGCGCTGCTTGAGCACCAGCGCCGTGTTTACCGAAGAATGAGAGCCACCCACGCACGGATAAAGCTTGATGCGCACCCGCATCGTTTCGAAGTCTTCGCCAAGCCCTGCCGTCAACGCCGACAGATCGAATTCGGTCTGGCTCTGCGTGAAGGTGGTGCAGAAACCGCCATACGGCACTTCGAACACGTCCTCGATACCCGTAAAGCCGCCCACCGCTAGCAAGCTGGCATAGACACCATTCTGACAAGCCCGGCCGTGCTGCATGCGTTTGACCATCGCGCCGTACTGCGCCGCCATCAGTCCGCTCGCGCCGGACCCGGCGATACCGAATGCGTGCTCAGTCTGCTCGGGCGATAGTCCCAGAAAGTTCGCCGACGTCGCCGCGGAAGCAAAGCCGCCGACAATGGATCCGGAATGCCAGCCGCGCTCCAGCATCTCACGCCCGCGCATGCACATGCCGGCGCGCGGTCCGGCCTCGCATCCCGCGATAACGGCGGTTAGCAACTGACGTCCGGTCATGCCACCATTCTGCTCACACAGGGCCAGGGCAGCCGGAATAGTCAGCGACTCGCAATGCATGACCGCCGGGTAGTGGACATCGTCGAGTTCGAAGCCCTGCACCGCCGTGGAATTGGCAAGCGCCGCATGCGGCGCAGACAACGCAACGTTCCGCCCCCAAACCGTCGCCTTGCCGGCGTCGCCATCGAGCTTGCGCAACGTATCAACCATGATCTGCGACCACGGTTGGAGCGAGCCATACAGGCCGCATCCCAAGCCGTCGAGAATGATGTACTTCGCCCGCTCGACGACCGCGTCCGGAATATCGTCCCATATTAGGCCGGCAATGAAGGCGGCGAGCTCCTTCGTGTAGTTTGGTGCTGCTCCTGAACTGTCCATCGCGATGCCTGCTCCCCTCCAGCGTTTCGGCGCAAGTTAACACTGCCGGAACCGAAGGAGACAACAGCGGCTCAGGAACGCGCCGCTGACATCGCTCCGAAGATTCCGACGCCACCCGCAAACAGGGCCGCCGCCAGCAAGAACCAGACCGCTTCATAGTTGCCTGTCGTCGCCACCAGCACGCCGGCCAGCAAGGGTCCAGCACCGGAGCCGATACGGATCGACATGTAGATGGGACCGTAGATCCGCCCGAACGCCTGCTGTCCGAACACCGCGGCGGTGGCAAGCGGCTGCAGGACGACGATGACGCCCATGGTCAGGCCGAACAGCGCCGAGCCGATCAATAGTTGCGTAGGGCTCGACCCGGTCGCCAGCAGCAGGAAGCTCGTCGCCTGGATCGCAAACATCAGTGCCACCCAGACCCGCGGCGACAGGCGCGGACCGACCAACATGAACCCGACGCGCCCGACCATGCCCATCAGGGTCGTTACGGTCACGATGGATGCCGCACCGATCAGGCCGAGCGACATCTGCAGGAACATGACCTGGTGCACCAGGTAGCCGCCCTGCGCCGCCATGCCGAGCGCGAAGCAGATCGACAGCCCCAGAAAGCGACCGTGCGCATCGCTTCCGGTACCGTCCAGGGGTGGCTGTCCGTATCGGGATCGACGGTTTGCGATTCCTCGGGTACCAGACCGCCGTCCGGCTCCTGGCCAACCGCTTCCGGTCCGTCCTTGATGATCCAAAGCGCGAGCGGAACGATCACCACCAAGGTCACGGCGGCGAGCACGACCCCGCCAGCCAAGGTACCCCATCCTTCGATTACCGCCGCATTGAGCGGCACCAGCACGGCACCGCCCAGCCCCGCGCCGAACGTCGCGGCCGCCATCGCGCGCACCCGGTGCCGCACGAACCAGCGGGTAATGATCTTGCCGAGCGTGATGGTGTGGATGCAGGTAAAGCCGCAGCCCAATAGGACGAACACCGGATAGGTGTGCCACGGCTCGCGCACCATTCCGAAGCCGATCATGCCGAGCCCAATCAGCACCGCGCCCACGATCAGGACGAGCCGAGGCCCCCGACGGTCGACGATACGGCCGACCCAAACACCGGCCATCCCCGCGCACAGATGGAACAGCACAGGTCCGACCGACAGCGTCGCCGGAGACCAGCCAAAATCTCGCACGAACACACCAAGGAAGACGCCCTGATTGAAGATCGTGACGCCCCAGGTGATGAACGCGACCCCGTTGCAGGCGGCGACCACGAACCAGCCGTAATACGCGTCGCGCCACGAGAGGCGTAGGCGGGAGATCAATTTAAGAGCGCCTTATTTTCTGGGAAATCGACCGCGAGCGGTGTCTCATGACGTGAATAAGTTCTTGTTTTGTTCTATTCCTAATATCGCATGCAATCAAGCGATTAACGACCCTTATCCGAAATTTTTCGGTTCGACGCCCAGGCCCGGAACCGTCGGCACCGTCATGACGCCATCGACGATGGCCGGTGGCGGCGCAACGTCCTCGGCGAAGAAACGCGAGGTCCCAAAACCGCAATCGGGAATCGGCTGGCCATGCAGGCTGGCGATATGCAGCGCCGTGGTGACGCCGACTGCCGTTTCCAGACTGTTGGTGATGGTGCAACGCACGCCCTGCGCCGCGGCCAGCCGGATGATCGCGAGCGTCTTGTCCGGCCCGCCGAGCCGCTGCGGCTTGAGGATCAGCGCGTCGACTGCCTGTGCTGTCAGCAATTCGCGGATCGCGGTCTCGTCGAGTGCGGCTTCATCCGCGGCAATACCGATAGGGCTCGCCTTGCGCACCGCGGCTAGCGCCGCCGTATTACCGGCAGGGATCGGCTGTTCCACATAGTCGATACTGAACTCCGCGAAGTCTTTCAGATGCGCGGCGGCCCAGTCCGGATGCCAGGCCTCGTTCGCATCGAGCCGCAGAATCGCGTCCGGCGCCGCGTCACGGATTGCCGCGACCCGCACCAGATCCTCCGCCCGCGCCGCCGAACATTTAATCTTCAAGGTCCGGTGCCCTTCAGCAGCGAGCCGCCGCGCGGTATCCGCCGCCGCGTCCGCATCGCCATCAGTCACCAGCCCGTTTACGGGCACCACCTCCGCTGCTGCCTCACCGTCTAGCGCGAGAGAGGACGACAAGGATTTTCCCTCCCGAGCCGCTCTCGCCGACAGCCAGGCCGTGGCAATAGCGCAGCGAATTCGCATATAGGGCTCTCGCGCATCGACCTGTTCCAGAAAATCGCCCGCCTGCGGGTCCAGCCCGTCGACGACGGCCGCCGCTTCCGCGACCCGCGCCGATCCATCCACATCCTCATGCGGCGGCGGCGCCATCTCGCCCCAGCCAACCGCGCCGTCGAGGTCGACCCGCGCCAGCAGGCCGCGCCGCTCGAGTTGTTCGCCTTTTGCCCAGCGATAGGGCACGCGCAACGGAAGGCTATAAGGAAAAAATTCCATACACCGAACTTACTTTGCCGGCGCCACCCTTTCCAGAAACTCAATGACCGAACCTGCGAAAATATCATTGCGGTCGCCAGCCACCATATGCGCGGCGTTCTTGACGTTGACATATTCCGCATGCGGGCACTGTTTCAGGAAGCTTTGCGCACCGTCCTCGCTCAGCACGTCCGACAGGCCGCCGCGCACCAGCAAGGTCGGCAGTTCCAACATGTCCGCGCATTCGTGCAAGCGTTGCCGGTATTCCGAGTTGACCCTTTGACCCGCACGGCGCGCCGGGTCCCAGTGCCAGACGTACTTGCCGTTTGCGCCGAGCCGCACGTTCTTCGCCAGCCCGTCGAGGTTGCGCGGACGCTTGCGATGCGGCTGGTAATTCGAGATCGCTTCGGCGACTTCTTCCAGCGTGTCGAAGCCATCCGGCTTCTGGCTCATGAATTCCTGAATCTTGCGCGACCCTTCGGGTTCGATCTTCGGCGCCATATCGACCAGAACCAGCGCCGCCGCATCGATCCTGCCGGTGCCAATGGACAGCAGACTGACCCCACCCCCCATCGACGCGCCGACCAGGATTGGCTTGTCGCTGCCAAGCGCTCGGCACACGCAGGCCAAATCCTCGACCATGTTGTCGGGCGCATAATCTTCCGACGTCGCGGCCCAATCGGAATCGCCATGCCCGCGTGCATCGAAAGCGACCGCGTGATAGCCGCTGTTGCCGAGCGTCTCCCCCGCGCCCTTCCAGGCATGCCGCGTTTGCCCGCCGCCATGCAGCAACACAGCCAGCGGCCCGTTCGGATCGCCCCAGGTATCCCCCGCAATCATAACCCCGCCATGCCCTTCCCATTTGTGCATCGGGACAGGCGTCCCGGGCAGCCGCTCTCCAGCGCTCATTCCCTTACGTCCTCTACTCCATGGAATTCCGTTCGACGAATTAGTCCGGACATTGCGTCCGTTAGCTATTCTAGAACCTCGGTCCGTAAACGCCTAGCCACCGGCCAGGATTGCTGTTTTCGGGCATAGGGGCATGCCAGCGCGTGTCGTATCGTCGTGCACGCCTTCGCTACATTGCCACTTTCGCTATGCTCCTATCATGCGCTTTGCCGAGTGTTGTCAGGGCCGTAATTGCCCCGATGAGCGCCATGAACATATCCCATTGGGTATCCCAGACGTCGCCTTGCGTCCCCAGGAACTGATCGGCGGATTGGTCGAGAATCAGCGCCGCCCACCATTCGATAAGTTCGTAAAGCGCGCTGAACGACAGGCAAACGCAGACCACCAGGAACGGCAGCCATTTGCTGTTTTCGAGCGGCGAGCGGCGGATCAGGATTTCCCGGGCAAGCAGCGCCGGCACGAACCCCTGGGCGAGGTGGCCCAGGCGGTCGTAGGGGTTGCGCGACAGATCGAGCCACTCCTGGACCCAGAACCCGGCCGGCACGTTGGCATAAGTGTAGTGGCCACCGACAGCCAGAACGACCGCGTGCAACAAAAGGAACGCATAAAGCAGATGAGAAAGCGGGAACCGGCGGTACGAATAAACCAAAATAGCGACCCCGGCGAATATCGGAGCAATCTCGAGAAACCAGGTCAGCCTGTCATGCGGCCCGATGCCGCTGATGGCGACCACGACCAACGCCATGACGATGATTAGGGCAGGAACGTATTCGCGTTTCATGCATCTCTCCCTTCATCGGGCAATCCAAGCAAACGATACCCAATCGGACCGCACGTCGATGGGGCATCGCTTCGAGACCAAAGAGCTGCTCTTTCCCAGGTCGAGCGATATTAGTTATCAGCGAGCATGCCTTGGGCACGATGATCTGGCATTATGGACTTAAGACTGAGGTGGTGTCCGGCGCTCCCCCAAATCCTCCGCAAATCGTAGCAGGTAGCCGTCCGGATCCTGGACGATGAATTGTCGCGTACCGAGGTAATCCGTGTCGCGGCGGTACCACTTCTCTTCCATCTCGAGGAATAACCCGGCGCCGCTTTCCCGCACGCGGGCGTACAGCGCTTCGACGGCTTCCGTCCAGATTTGCAGACTGATCCCACGCCCATATGGCTTTTCGAGTGGTGCAGCAATCCAGGTACGCCCGATCTCTGCGCTATCGAGCATCAGCTCCGCGCAGTCTCGTTCCAGATAGAGAAATCCGTCTTCCGGGCGTTCAAAGAGCACGGCAAATTCGAGCGTTTCGACGTAAAATACTCTGCTCACCGCGATATCACTCACATAGAGTTCCGGAACAAGGCCCCTTTTTTGGGTGATTGCAGACATTCGGTTCTCCGCAGGGTCGTTGAGCGTCCATAAGGTAACTGTATTCGGCGCCTCACCCCTGACCATCCTCGTTGTAAAAATAAGTGTCCGGTTGCGCTATAAAAAATGCTCCCCCTCATGACTCTCATCACAGCCCCTGTCACGCGCATTTGTTATGGTCGGGCACTTTGTACAGGGGAACCTGTGATACCGTACTAATCCTGCGCTAAACGATTCGTACGCAGCAGCCAATGGACACACATGGTTTTGGTCGGTTCCAGACTAGAAGGCTTTTTCCGCGGCGTGGCCGGCGTGAAATTCCATACGCGGTACCTCGCCATGTCGCTGTTGCTCGTGCTGGGGCTTTCGGGGTGCGTGCATATCGAGGTGTTGCAGGCGCGCCAGGAGGCGGAGCAGCTCTATAAGGAAGGGCGTACCAAGGAAATCGTGGCGCTCGTCGAGAAGATGATCGTGCGGGTCGAGGATTCGCTCGGCCCTGACCACTGGTATCTCGGCGAAGGCTACGACGTCTTGGCGCGGCTTCATGCCTATGTCTACAACGATTGGGACCTGGCGCGAGACTATTTCGAGAAAGCGTTAGCCGTCCGCAAGAAGGCGCTCGGCCCTGAGCATCCCGACACACTGGAAACCGTCAACTTCATGGGCTACCTCCATCAGGTCAGGGGCGACCTGGAAACGGCCGAGGCGCATTTTCAGAAGGCCTTGAGGTTGCGCACGAAAGTGCTCGGCGCAGACCATATCGACACTGCGGACTCACAGGTCTATCTCGGCGGGCTTCACATGCTTCAGGGACGCTACGCCGACGCCGAAAAGCTGTTGCAGGCGGCGGCGCCAAACGAGGCGCGCGAGATCAGCGGCCGGCATCCCACCCCGGCGGAGGCCTACCGGCTGCTCGGCACGCTCTACTACAGTCTTGGCGACCTGGAACGGGCCGAGAAGAACGCCCGGACCTCATTAGAAATTCTCGAGGAAGTGTTCGCGCCGGACCACCCCGAGATCGCGGGCAGCTACAACGCTCTGGCGCTGATCGCCTATCGGCGCCGCGATTTCGATGAGGCGAAGACCCTCGCGGAGCAGGTCCTGCGGATACGCGAGAACAAATTTGGGCGGCGGCACGGTTTCACGGGCGACAGCCTGCTGTTCCTCAGCCGGATAGAGCAAGCCCGCGGCCAACCGGAGCAGAGCCGGCGCTACCAACAGGAGGCCATCGAGACCTATCAAAAACTTCTCGGCCCCGACAACTACCGCACGCTGTCCGGCAAACTCGCTCTGGCCTGGTCCTACGCGGGCGCGGGCCAGCTGGATACAGCAAAGGCGCTGAGCGAGGAAATCCTGGTGTCGCCGCGGCTGCATCTCACCAAGGAACTCGAATGGAATACGCTGCTGCTCTACAGCGTCGTCCTCGGCGCCGGCGGTCAGCGCGACGCCGCAATCCTGTTCGGCAAGCGGGCGGTCAATATCGTCCAGGGGTTGCGTGCCGGAATCACCTCGATGGACGACGCCTTGCAGAAGCTCTACGTCCAGAAACGGGACACCGCCTTTAGGACGCTGGCATCGCTTCTGGTCGAGGAAGGACGCCTGCCCGAAGCGCAACGAGTCGTCAAAATGATCAAGGAGGAAGAGCACTTCAATTATGTCAGGCGAGACGCCGCACGCGGCTCGGTGCGGGAAAGCAAGGCTTCCTACACGGCGAGCGAACAGAGCGGCATGACCCGCTATGAAGAGATCGGCGGCCGGCTGGCGGCGATCGCGTCCGAATACGACACATTGCTGCGCAAGAAGAAGGCCGGGCTGGTTAAGGTCGATCCGGCGCGCCTGAAGCAGTTGCGGGAAGACCTCCGTGTCGCCAAGCGCGCCTTCCGCGCGTTCCTGGCGAACCTCATCAAGGAGGTGGAAAAGGGCAGCGCCAAGCGCGCAATGGAGATCGGCGAGAAGAACCTGAAGGATCTCAAGGCGCTGCAGGGCACCCTGCGGACCCTCGGCGACGGCACGGTGCTGATCCACTACCTCATCACCGACCGGAAACTGCATATCATCGTGACGACCGGTCGTGTTCAGATCGTCCGGACGGTCCCGGTCGATCGGTCGACGCTGAACCGCCGCGTCAGCGAGCTTGCCGAAGATTTCGCCGACCCCTATGCGAATCCCATCCCGGACGCTCAGGCGATCTACGACCTGATTCTGGCGCCAATCGCCGACGACTTGCGTCAGGCGAATGCCAAGACGCTGATGTTCTCCCTGGACGGCGTGCTCCGCTATCTGCCGATGGCGGCCCTGTATGACGGCGAGCGCTTCCTCGTCGAGAAATACGAGGTCGTTCTGTTCACGGAGGCCGCCAAGTCCAAGCTGACGGCCGCCCCGCCGAAGGATTGGCGCATGGCCGGGCTAGGCCTAACCCAGGCGGTCGAGGGCTTCGCCGCCCTTCCCGCCGTTGCCGACGAATTGAACGCAATCGTGCGCACCGGCAGCGCGGATCGCGACGGCGTCATGCCGGGCGTGATCTATCTGGACAAGAACTTCTCGCAGGATGCCATCGAAAGCGCCCTCGATGAGGAATACCCCGTGCTGCACGTCGCCAGCCACTTCGTCTTTCAACCGGGCACCGAGCGCGATTCCTATCTGCTGCTCGGGGACGGCGGCCGGTTGAGCCTGGCGCAGGTGCTCGACAACGATCTGGATTTCAACAGCGTCGCCCTGCTGACTTTGTCAGCCTGCCAGACAGCGCTCGGCAGCGCCGGCGCCGACGGGCGCGAAATCGAAAGCTTCGGCTGGCTCGCCCAGCGGCAGGGCGCCAAGGCGGTCCTGGCGACACTCTGGCCCGTGGCCGACAAGAGCACCGCCGCCTTCATGAGCACGATGTATGGCTATCTGCAGACCGGCACGCTGAGTAAGGCGGCCGCGATGCGCAAGACCATGATCGAGTTCATCCGCTCCGATGCGTACGGCAAACCGGTCTTCTGGGCCCCCTTCATCCTGATGGGCAACTGGCGCTGAGCGCGATCACCGCGAGGATCACAGTTCATGCAACAACACTGCACCGTAGCCATGCTCTTCGGGGGACAATCCGCCGAACACGAGGTATCCATTCAGTCAGCACAAAACGTTCACGCTGCGCTCGAGGCCGCGGGTTACGACATCATCCGAATCGGGGTCGACCGGCAGGGCACTTGGCGTCTCGCACCGTCGGTCGGACTCTTGGACCCGTCCTGGCCGCCCGTGGCAATGCTGCCCGGCGGCAGTGGCGAGATCGTCGTCCTCGACGGCAAATAAAGCACGCTCAAGGCAGATGTCGTTTTCCCCGTTCTGCACGGCCCGCATGGGGAAGATGGCTCGCTGCAGGGATTATTGAAACTGGCGAACGTTGCCTTCGTCGGCCCCGGCATCCTTTCATCCGCTCTTTGCATGGATAAGGAATTCTCGAAGCACATGCTGAAAGCCGCGGGCATACCGACGGTGACGACATTGTCCTTCGAGCGCGACAACACCGTTCCTTATGCCGAGGCGGTACGCGGACTCGGGTCTCCCTTGTTCGTCAAGCCGGCCAATATGGGGTCTTCCGTGGGGGTCAGTAAGGTACATAGCGAAGCGGAATACGATGAGGCGCTGAGCAGTGCATACCAGTACGACACAAAGGTCGTTGTCGAGAGTTTCGCCGACGGTCAGGAAATCGAATGCGGAGTTCTGTCTCTCGACTCGTTGCAAGCATCCGTGCCCGGTGAAATCGTGCCGACGAATAATGACGGCTTCTACAGCTACGATGCCAAATATATCGACGACAAGGGAGCCAAATTGGTTTTCCCCGCCAATCTGCCCGCCGACCTGACACGCAAGGTTCAGGACATGTCCATCGCCGCAGCCCGAGCGCTGGGTTGCGAGGGTATGGTCCGGGTTGATTTTTTCCTTAAGGCAAACGGCGAATTACTGGTCAATGAACTGAACACGATCCCCGGTTTCACCGCGATCAGCATGTACCCGAAACTATGGGAGGTGTCGGGGGTCCCGCCGGAGGCGTTGGTCATTCACCTGATCAACCATGCACGCCGCAGGTTCGACCGGGAATCAGAATTGCAGTCGGGCCGTTAGGAGTTAACCGCCGCACGCCGATTTGTAGCCCTGTTCGAAAATGAGGACCCAGCCTGAGCCATAGCCGTTGCGCATCATCTCGGCCATATCGCCGAAGGCTTCCCAATTGCTCTGGGTGAGCTCGACGCTTGTCCGCTCGTCGCCTAGCGCCGTAAACCGCACTTCGACAAGGCTCGCATTCTCCGGCGGCAGGCCCATGTGAAAATCCATGCTAACCGAATTGTGTGGATCGTAGGACCGGAACGTGCCCCAGTGAAACTCCATACCGTCGTGGCCGGTCTCCACGACCTGGCCGCCTAGCTTCGGCTCGGTGCGCAACGACTTGGCCGGCTTGCCATCTCCCTGCATCAGGGACATCGAACGCTTGTCCAACGGCCACCAGCTGCCCATTTCACTCACGAACACCGTGAACGCTTTTTCTTGACTGCACGGCACTTCGATTGTCTTGACGATCGGATCGAGCACGGTCTTCTCCTATTCTTCTTTGATACGTCGCGCGATTTCAGCGCTATAAGCGGACAGAGCGTCCGACCAGAAACTTTCCAGATACTGCCGCAGTTCTTCGAGCCCTTCGCGCTTGATCGAATAGAGGCGGCGGTTTCCGCGCGGCTCCCCGCTGACCAGCCGCGCGGACTCGAGCACTTTCAGGTGCTGAGATACAGCGGGCCGGCTGACGGGCTGACCCGCCGCCAATTCGCCGACCGTCCGGGGCTGCTCGCGCAGCGCCTCGAAGATATGCCGGCGGGTTGGGTCTGCCAGAGCGGTAAACACTTCTGCGTAAGCCATGACTTACCGTAAGTGTTCACTTACCATATGTCAAGTCATGACTCCATTTATCTCGAGACTTGCCTTTGGTGTTCGTTAAGTTATTTGCGGTATCCGAAACTCCTGTTCCTATATAACGAATACGGCAAGGTTTCGGCCCGACACGGGTGCCAGCGCCATAACGGAGGGTGAGAATGAGCGAATACGATCTGGTCGTGATCGGCGGTGGGCCCGGCGGTTACGTTGCGGCGATCCGGGCGGCACAGTTGGGCATGAAGGTCGCTTGCGTGGAGAAACGCGCGGCGCTCGGCGGCACTTGCCTGAATATTGGCTGCATCCCGTCGAAGGCGCTGCTGCAAAGCTCCGAGAAATATGCCGAGGCAACGCACGAACTGGCCGGCCACGGCGTAAAGGTTGGGGACGTCAAGCTCGACCTGAAGACGATGATGGCGCGCAAGGACAAGGTCGTCACCGAACTGACCGGCGGCATCGCCTTCCTGTTCAAGAAGAACAAGGTCGAACACATCGCCGGCACCGGCACGATCGAGAGCGCCACGTCGGTCAAGGTCACCCCAGAAAAGGGCAAGGCGAAAACCCTGCAGACCAAACGCATCCTAATTTCCACAGGCTCGGACAGCGCGCCGCTGCCGGGCGTGGAGATAGACGAAAAACAGATCGTTACCTCGACCGGCGCGCTGTCGCTCGCCAAGGTGCCGAAGCATCTGGTCGTCGTCGGCGCGGGTTATATCGGCCTGGAAATGGCATCGGTCTGGGGCCGGCTCGGTGCGCAGATCACCTGCGTCGAGTTCCTCGACCGCATCACCCCCGGCATGGACGGCGAGGTCGCGAAGAACTTCCAGCGCATCCTCAAAAAGCAGGGTATGGCGTTTCGCTTGAAGACCAAAGTGACCGGTGCGAAGAAGACCAAGACCAGCGTCACGCTCACCGTCGAACCGGCGGCGGGTGGCGACGCGGAGGAGATCAAGTGCGATGCCGTGCTGGTCGCGATCGGCCGGCGGCCCTACACGGAAGGCCTGGGACTCGAGGCGCTTGGCGTCGAGACGGATAATCGCGGCTTCATCCGGATCGACGACGAATTCATGACCTCAGTGCCCGGCATATACGCCATCGGCGATTGCGTGCCGGGCCCGATGCTGGCGCACAAGGCGGAAGACGAAGGCGTCGTCTGCGTCGAAATGATGGCCGGGCAGTCCGGGCACATCGACTACGATGCGATTCCTGGCATCGTCTACACGTGGCCGGAAGTCGCCTCCGTCGGCAAGACCGAAGAGGCACTCAAGGAGGCTGGCGTCGAATACAGGGTCGGCAAGTTCCCCTTCACCGCGAACAGCCGCGCCCGGGCGAACGATACCACCGACGGATTCGTGAAGATCCTGGCCGACACAAAGACCGATGCGGTGCTGGGCGCCCATATCATCGGGCCAGATGCGGGCGGGCTAATCCACGAGCTGGTGACGGTCATCGAATTCGGCGGGTCGGCGGAAGACGTTGCTCGAATCTGCCACGGCCATCCCACCCTGAACGAGGCGGTCAAGGAAGCGGCGCTCGCCGTCGATGGCCGGCCGATCCACATTTAGGAGTTTCCATACGATCGTGGGTCAGGTTCTCGTTCCCGACAACAAACCCAAGCGCTCCTGGCTCGCCCGAATGGCGATCCTGACCTTTGGTTGGGCGTTTATCGTCCTCGGCATCCTCGGCCTGTTCCTGCCGATCCTGCAGGGCATCCTGTTTCTCGCCATCGGCGGCATGCTGCTGTCGATGGAGTCGCCACGCGCGCAACGCATCATGGACCGCCTGCGCCGGCGCTTTCCAACTTTAGATAAAACAATGCTGGCGGCGCAGAGGCGCACCGCCAGCATCGTACAGAGAATTCGCAGTCGCTTTGGCTAGCCGCTGTCTATAGCTCCCCATCTTCGCGATGGTCGAGTGCAGCCAACACCTTCGGCGGCGACATCGGCAGTTCTTCCATCCGCCGGCCGGTCGCATCGGCGATGGCGTTCGCCACCGCAGCCATGGTCGGGCAGATACAGACCTCGCCGACGCCCTTCACGCCGAAGGGATGGTTCGGGTTCGGGACCTCGACGACGACGGTTTCGATATTCGGTAAATCGGATGCGACCGGGATACGATAATCGAGGAAGCCGGCATTTGAGAGACGGCCTTGGTCGTCGTAGATATATTCCTCGTTCAGCGCCCAGCCGATGCCCTGGACGACGCCGCCCTGCATCTGGCCCTCGACATAACCTTTGTGAATCGCTGTTCCTGCGTCTTGTGCGAGGACGAAGCGCAGAATAGTTACCTTGCCCGTATCAGGATCGACCTCGACGTCACAGAAAGCCGTAGAGAAGCCTGGCGCCTGACCTGTGGCGCTTACCGCGTTGGCTGAGCCGATCGGGCCGCCCGTTGCGTTGGCCTTCGCCGCAAGTTCCTTTAGCGACAAGGGATCGAACTCTCCGACATTGCTGCCCGCGGGTTTTGCATGGCCGTCTTCCCAATCGACGCCTTCCACATCCACATCCCAAATCTTGGCGGCACGTCCGCGCAATTCGGTAATGACCTTTTCACAAGCGCCGATGACCGCCATGCCACTGGCATAGGTCACGCGGGAACCGCCTGTCACATGGGTGTAAGCGACCGAGGTCGTGTCGTTCACGGTCGCGCGGACGTCGTTGTAATCGACGCCCAGCGTTTCCGCCGCCATCATCGCCATCGACGCGCGGGAACCGCCGACGTCAGGACTGCCCGTCGCGACGACCACCGTGCCATCCGCGTTGACATAGGCCGTTGCGCCAGATTCGCCCGCCCCGTTGAACCAGTAACCCGACGCAACGCCGCGGCCTTGATTTTCACCCAGCGGCTTCTTGTAGTCGGGATGATCGAGGATCGCCCGCACTGTCTCGCTGTAGCCTTCGTGGCTCATGGAGTTGCCGAGAATCATCGGGTCGCCGGTATGGATCGCATTCTTGGCGCGAAATTCAGCCGGATCCATGCCGATCTTCTTCGCCAGGATATCCATCGTGCTTTCGACGCCGAAGTTCGATATCGGCGAGCCCGGCGCGCGGTATGCCGCCGCCTTCGGCCGGTTCGAAATCACATCGTAGCCCGTCGTCTTCTGGTTCGGAATGTTGTATGTGGCAAAGGAACACAGGCAGCCATTCATCACCGGGGAGCCCGGGAACGCGCCGGCCTGATACATGAACTCACCCTGGCCGGCAGTAATCGTGCCGTCCTTCTTGGCGCCGATCTTGACCTTCATGTAAGCGCCCGATGTCGGACCACTTGCCTTGAAGACTTCGTCTCGGGTCATGTTCAAACGCACCGGATGTCCGGTCTTGCGCGACAGGACGACGGCAACGGGCTCCAGATAGACGACCGTCTTGCCGCCAAACGCGCCGCCGATTTCAGCCGGGATGACCTTCAGGTCGTTGAGCGGCATGCCGACGATCTTGGCCACCAGATTGCGCACCACGAAATGGCCCTGGCTAGCGCTCCACAGTTCGGTCTGCCCGTCCGCGTCGCAACGCGCGAGCGTGGCATGCGGCTCGATATAACCCTGATGCACGGCCGCCGTGCGGTATTCCTTCTCGACGATCTCATCCGCCTGTGCGAACCCTTCCTCGACATCGCCGATTGCGAAGTTCAGCACCTTGGAGACATTCGACGCTTTGGTTGGCGTCGGTTCCACATTGCGGGTGATCATGTCCTCGAACAGGAGCGGCGCGTCTTCCGCCGCGGCTTCTTCCACGTCAATCACATGTGGCAGCACTTCGTAGTCGACGTCGATCAGCGCGCAGGCTTCCGCCGCCAAGGTCGGATTGATTGCAGCCACCGCGGCCACCGCGTGGCCTTCATAGAGCGCCTTCTCGCGCGCCATGATGTTGCGGGTGACATGCCAAAAGTTCACTGCAACCCGCTCCGGCCCAATATAGGCGAAGTCCTGATCCGGCAAATCCGCGGACGTCATCACCGCCTTCACACCCGGCAGCGCTTCCGCCTTCGAGGTGTCGATCGACTTGATGCGCGCATGCGCATGCGGGCTGCGCAGCACCTTGCCGTACAGCGTACCAGGCAGCACATAATCATTGCCGAATTTGGCCATGCCGGTGACTTTCGGCACGCCGTCCGGGCGAATCTGGTTGGTACCGACCCATTTATACGGCTTCTTGATCTCGTTCATCTGCAGCCCTCTCCAATAGTACACCCGCCGCTAACGCCTTGTTGCGCATAAGAAACGAGCGATGACGCTTACGCGCTTCGCCCGCACCTCAGCGCATGACCGCGATCGAGGGGGTTGGATTCATAACGTTGACCCGATTTTAGCGTCGCGGGAAAGCACCGTGCAAGCCGAAAGCCGAGTATTCCGCCTGCAGCGATCCCGACCCTGGCTTGCCAAAACGGGCCGGATAGCCAAAATGAACGGATCACGCGAGCAACCCAATGGAGACGTAATGTCAGTTTCGACCCCGGACCGCACCCTTTCGGCGAATGATCACGCGCAGACGATGGCCGATTATATTGCCGAGGGCACCGAGCGGGCCTATGACATCGGCAACCGAGGGCCAATCCGGCGGAATGCGGACGGTAAGCTTGCGTCCGATATTCTGGACGCTTATTGGGAGCACGGTTTCTACGTCTTTGAGGGCGTGGTCGACGATGTCGAGCTGGCAGAACTACGTGCCGACGTCGAACGGATGCTGGACGGTGCGCCGGCCGATCCGAAAAGCGACCGCGACAGCCAGGGCCGGCGTGCGCTGTGTCAGCAATTCACCCGCCCGCCTTATCGTTTCGCGAAGCCGCTGAGCGACCCGCTCGGCGGAACCGACCTGTATAAAGGTCGTCATCCGGCCAAGATGCATGAAGCGACACCGGCAGCGGACGCACCTACTTGGACAGTGCAGAACCTGCACGGTAATTTGCAATTAATGGATACGACCCTGCGGCTGTACGGACATCCGGGCCTGCTCGCCATCGCGGAGGCTGTCCTCGGCCCTGACTTCGTGCCCTATAACGAGGTCACTTTCCTTAAGGAGCCGGGCCTCGGCCCGTCGGTTGCCTGGCACCAGGATGGCACGACCCACTGGGACTCGCCCGACTGGGACCACGGCGCGCATGGCTTCAACTTCATGACCCAGCTCTACCCCAGCACCGCCGCGAACAGTGTGTGGATCCTGCCGGGCAGCCACAAGCAAGGTAAGGTCGATATCCGTCAGATGATGAAAGACGCCGGTTCCGACCGGATCGCAGGGGCAATGCCGCTGCTCTGCGACACCGGCGACACCTTCATGCTTAACCGGCAGGTGGTGCACGGTTCCTTCGCCAACACTTCGGCGGAGCGCCGGGTCACCCTCAATGCCGGCTTCTTTCCGCGCCGCCGGGTGCAGGACATGACCGTGGAGCATCTCGACGGCCGGGTGGTCACCTTCGATGACGCCCATATTCACGAGCGCAGCCGCATGATTGCCATTGGCGTCGACGCCCGCCGCCAACGTTTCCCGGATGAGGCCTCGTACCGCTACCAGCCCCTCGCGGCAGAAGTGGACGAAAACCGTTGGAACGAGGCAACCCGAGAGTCCGTGGTGAAGAACTACAATTTGCGGGACATGTATATTTAGCAGTCGCCGGCCCCTCCGCCGTCATGCTCGTGCTTGATACGAGCATCCAAGCCTCAGCCTCGCAGGATTCGGCACAGGCGCGATGCGATTGCAGCCTGGGTCCTCGGGTCAAGCCCACTGTTGTCCGGTTTAATTTCTCTAACATATGAAGGCCAACTGATTTTGGCATTGAGGTGTGTTTGGTTCAGGTTCGAGCAGACGGTCAATGCGCTTTCGATGCATGAGGTTTGTTCGGACGAGGCGAGCGAATGCGAGCGGGGATTTGACGGTTTTCTGATCGGCTTTTGCGAGGTGAAGCAAGAGATAGGCGATCAGGGCAACGGTGATCTGAATGCGCACGGCATTCTCGGACCGGCCGAGGAAGTGCCGGATTTTGAGGTTCTGTTTGACCCAGCGAAAGAACAGCTCGATCGCCCAGCGGCGCTTATAGAGGTCGGCGATTTGCCGGGCCGAGGCGTCCAGATCGTTGGACAGGATCCGGAGGGTCTTGCCGGTATCGATCCGCACCGTGACTTCGCGCACGGGCTTGGAGAAGGGGTTTTTGCGGCTCATCCTTTGCCGTTTGGGCAGCAGGCCGACCCGGTCGGACAAGATGTCTTCGCCCTCGGGCACCGCCCGATCGGTGGCCTCTGTTAGCGGCGTGTGCGACTTGAAACGGGTGACAATGCGGCAACCCGCGGCGTCGAGCTTCGCCCACCAGGCGTAATCGTAGTAAGCCAGATCAAAGACATAGGTCGCGCCCGCCTCGATCGGCATCTCCTGCGCCACCTTGATATCGGCGGTCTTTGCCGGCGTCACCGCCGCGTAGACCGGGTGTTCGGCGCCCGCATCGTAAACCACATGCAGTTTCGCGCCACAGGCCCTGGCCGAAAAATACGCCCACTGCGATCCCCGGCCACTCAAGGCAAGCGGACTGGCATCGATCAGGTAGGTCGCCTCGCCAAGCGTCCGCCGCAACCCGCGCCCGGCGCGCCCAACCAACGCCGTGAACAGCTCCGAGAACACCGCGCTCGGCCGCGTCGCGTTCGCATCGGCCAGCGTCGAACGCGTCACAAGGCGACCGCCGACATGATAGAGCCGGGCACGATGGCTCTGTAGACCGCCGACGATCTCGCGCAAGCTCACCGCACCGGAAAGCTGAGCATATAGCAGGGCGATGAACTGGTCCTTCGTGCTCAGGCGGCGAACGTGTTTGTCGGCTTCATGCCGTTCCACCAAAGCCGCAAAACGATCCCAAGGAACACGCTTCATCAGATCATGAAATACGCTATTCTCATGCCGCATGGTGTTGATCCTTTCCCGTGTCCAAAACGTCGCCAAACGATTGGTCACCAGTAGAATCAATGCCATGCAAACCGTCCACTGAATTAAACCGGACAACAGTGGGTCAAGCCCAAGGACGACGAGAAAGTGTGTTGAGCGCGGCGTCCTGCCCCAATCTCAATTACGCGCGCCGAGCTGTTTCCTACGGTTCGGGTTAGGCGCTTCTCTCAGCATCTCCCGCAGCATCCGTTCCGCCCGCTCTACATTGAACCCACCGAATTCCTGAAAGCGAATCATCCCGGTCTTGTCGATGAACGCCATTTCCGGGGTTCCCATCGTGCCGAACAGGCGCATCGTGCGCGGTACCCGGTCGCCCGGCGCGTGGCGGTCGATGCCCACCAGATGGTGGATCTTCTTGCGCTTCAGAAACTTCTTCAGCTTATCGGGGTTCTGATAGTCGTGCCCTTCGAACACCGTATGGATGCTGATGACTTCAAGCTTCCCGGCCGCGATCTCCTTGGCGAAAGTCCGTTCCCACTGTTTCAGCAGCGGTATGGAAAACGCGTTGCAGCCAGGGCACCAGAGCTGGAAAAAATCGACGATGACGACTTTCCCACGGAGATCCTGAAGCGTCGTGGCCTCGCCATTAACCCATTCAGAAATAATCCAGTCCGGCGCGGGCCGCGGCACCGGCATCTGCGAGGGCCGCGCTGCCGCAGGCTGTATTGCGCAAAGCGCCAACAGGAGAAAAGCACCGATGAAAAGACGCATGGAGATCCTCGGATCGTTTCATAGCTAGGCTAGCGGAAACAGCGCCTGGCGTCTTTTCAACAAGCCGTGACAAGTAGTTGAAACGCACGGGAGATAGGTCGGGCCTACTCCATATCCAGCGGCCAGACCGGGCGGCGGACATTCTCGTAATGGAGGCTCTTCAGACTCGGCGTCGCCAGACCGAGCGCGTCGACCAGCAGAACCTCGCGGGCGATGGGTCCGAAGGCGCCGCGGAAATGATGCGCCGACTTGACGGCAACGATCTGCTTCTCCTCCGGGTCGATGCCCTGCGAGCGGAAGATCGCCAGGTCGAGGACCTGTAGCCGGTTGGTCGTGACGATCACATCGATGCCGCCGATACGCAGTACCACTGTCGGCCCCATCGTGTTGCGCATTCCGGTCGCCATCGGCCCTTCGTAGGTAAATCCGCCTTCGGAGATCGCCACGACCTCGCCCGTCACGCGAAGCGGCGGCACGAAGTCCGGATCGATCTTGCCGCCGAGCGGGATTTTTACCGTGCCACGGACACCGGCGCGCTGGCACGCGATCACGGCTTCCGGATCGGCAATCGTACCGAAGACTGCCCCCTGCAAATCCGCTTCGATCATGCCGGCCAGCAGGGTTGGGTTGTCGCCATAGCTGCCGCCGCCGGGATTGTCGCTGAAATCGGCCAGCACGATGGGCTTGTCGCCCGAACCCGCCGCCTTGATCCGGTCCATCGCCTCGCCGACCTGCAGATGCTTGATCGTCACGTTGGCGCGCTCTTCCCAGACCGTATCCATCATGGACTCGGCGATTTCGCGCGCGCGGTCGGCTGCACCGTCCTTATCGTTGTCGTAAGTGACCGTCACCGACGGCCCCGCCCATTCGATATCGGCCCAGGGAAAGCCGCCATTGACGCTGACATCAACGATCCTGCCCTCCGCGCCATGTTCCTTACAGCGGCGCAACAGGCCGATCATCGGCCCGTCCTGACTGCGGCCATGGTTGGCGCCGTCGATCTGCGGCCGCCGGGCAACCAGACAGTGCGGTGCTGTCTCGCCTTCCATGGCTGCCTGCAAGGCCTCCGCGGCACGCTTGCCAGTCGCGTAGGTGTCGATATGCGGATAGGTGCGAAAACTGAACAACCCGCTAGCATTCTGTGCCATTTCCTCGGTGACGTTGGCATGCAGGTCGAGCGACACGCAGATCGGCACGTCCGGGCCAGCCTTGTCGCGGATCGCCTGCAGCAACGCGCCTTCGCCGTCCTCGTCGACTTCGGTCACCATCGCGCCATGCAGCGCCAACAGGATACCGTCATAGGTATCGTCGACTGCCGCCAGCAACTCGCCGCTGAGGTATTCCCAGGCTTCGCGCGTCACCTTGCCGGACGGCACCGCATTGGCGGCAATCACCGGAACCATGTCCCAGCCGTTTTCGGCGGCCGCGTCAAAATGCGCCGCGACTTCCGAATTGGTCCCCAGATAGACCGGCGCAATCGCATCGCCGAGATGCAGGCCTCGAGACCGATAGGCGTCGAGGCCGGTCAGGAGTTTGCTGAAGGTATTGGTCTCGTGCTTGATCGAGGCGCTCAGGACACGTCTGCCCATGAATGGTGCTCCGCCGAGTTATTCAGATCATGAGTGCGCACATACTGAACCCACTCGGTCCCTGTCAAGCAGCTATATCGGCGGAATCAGCCGGATAAGCCCGCAATGTCGGGAATCGGACGCGCCGTGCGCGGGTCGGTTTCGAACAACCGTTCCAGCGATTTCGCAACACCGATGACGAAACGGTCATCGTAATGCTTGCCGCAAATCTGTAGCCCGAAGGGTGTACCGGTCGGCTCCAACCCGCAGGGGATCGCCGTTACCGGATTGCCCGGGATCGTCAGGCCATAGGTCAGCGACAGCCAGATAACGTAATTGTCGAGCTTCTGCCCATTGATCTCGTCGCAATAACGCTGCTCCACCGGGAAGGGCGGCACCGGCACGGTCGGGGCGATCAGGATATCGGTGTCGTTGAAGAAATTTTCCATATGGCGGTAGATGTTGGTCTGTTCCTGATGTGCCCAGGCAATCTCATCCGCCTTCATCTCGAGCCCAGCTTCGTAATTCATCAGTACGTTCGGGCCCAGCGCATCGCGGTTGTTCTGGTAATTGTTGCGGTGGTTCGCAAGGAAGGTCTGGCTGCGCAGGATCCAGTTCGTCCGGTCCACTGTACCGAGATCAGGGTCGCGCGAAACGCATTCCTTGAAAGCGGACTGGAAAATCTCCACGCGCTCCCGGAACGTCGCACGGATGCTGTTGTCGACCGGCGCAAACCCGAGGTCTTCCGACACCGCGACCTTGAGCGTGCTGAGATCGACTGGCTCGATCGAGGTGTAGTCGCTGGGGTTCATCGGCGCGGAGAGCGGATCGACCGGGTCATGGCGCACCAGGGGCGCATACATCAAGGTCATGTCATCCACGTTGCGCGCCATCGGGCCAAGCACGCTGAAAGTGGTGTAACCGAAACCGTGCTTCTCATTCGGCACGATGCCGGGCGTGCTGCGATGTGCAACGACCCCGCAGAAGGCCGCCGGGATGCGCAGGCTTCCGCCGGAGTCCGAGCCAGTAGCAATCGGCATCATGTTAGTCGCCAGCGCCACGGCGGAGCCGCCGGACGACCCGCCGCAGATACGTTTTGGATCGAACGGATTGCCGGTCGCACCCCAGACTGGGTTGTTGGTGTTGGCGCCGGCGCCGAACTCCGGCGTGTT
Organism: Alphaproteobacteria bacterium; assembly: GCA_012103325.1. GTDB lineage: Bacteria > Pseudomonadota > Alphaproteobacteria > UBA8366. The sequence goes on along the minus strand of WLWY01000001.1, from coordinate 1,730,905 downwards.
GGTCTTGCAGAACACGATGGCGCCGGCCTTGCGCAGTTCGGCGACAAGACTGTGGTCTGCCGTAGGCACGTTGTCCTTGAATAGCGGCGAGCCGTGCGTCGTCAATAGCCCTTCGGTGTCGAGCAGATCCTTCACGCCTAGCGGAAGACCGTGCAAAACGCCCAGCGCATCACCTCGCATGACGGCGGCTTCCGCTTCTTTCGCCTCATCGCGGGCGCGATCGAAGCAGGTGCCGCAAATCGCGTTGACCGTCGGGTTGACCGCCTCGATCTGGGTGATGCAAGAATCCAGTAATTCGACCGGCGAAAGCTGTTTGTCACCGATCAGATTGCGCGCTTCGGTCGCCGTCAGGTCGCACGGTTCGGTCATGTCAAGTCTCCCAATGGATTTAGGCTGCAAGCTTGCTGAGGTCAGGCACTGGTCGCGATAGTACCTCGTTCTGCGCAAACAGCGCTTCAAGGGCCCGCGCAGCGCCGAGCACGAACCGGTCGCGGTGGCGTGGCCCGACGATCTGAATGCCGAACGGTGTGCCTGTGTGATCGTAGCCGCAAGGCAGTGCAACGACAGGATGGCCCGTCAAGGTCAGGCCAGCAGTCACGCCCGACGCGCTTATATAATGTTCCATCTTCTGCCCGTTGATTTCCGTCGGCGCGCCCTGATCGAGCGGGAACGGCGGCACGGCCGGGCCGGGACAGATCAACAGATCGATGTCCGAGAAATAGTCCTGGAAGTTGCGGCACAAGGTCGCGTGTTCCGCGTTCGCCCAGCCGACCTGTTCCATGCTCATGCCGAGCCCGGCCTCGGTGTTGAACAACACATTGGCGCCGAGCTGGTCCTTATGATTGTCGTAGCGCTCCTTCTGGGTCGCAACGAAATAGATGCCGCGCAGCACCCAGAACACATCCGCCGCCGTCGCCATATCCGGATCGCGCGCCATGCAGGTCTGGAACGACTCCTGATAGAGCGCAAGCCGTTCGCGGAAGGTCCGCCTTATACCGTTATCAACCGGCGCGAAGCCGAGATCTTCCGACACCGCCACCCGCAAACGACTAAGGTCGACTTGCGGCAGCTCGCGAAACGTGGATGTGTCGTGCGGATAGGACAAAGGATCCATCGGATCCTCGCCGGCCATCGCCGACAGCATCAGCCCGAGATCCTCAACGGTACGCGCCATCGGTCCCTGCACGCTGAACGTCGACAATCCGACGACCCGTCGGTCGGACGGCACAACGCCTGTGGAGGGGCGGATAGCAGCGACGCCGCAATAGGTCGCGGGCTTGCGCAGGCTGCCGCCCGTATCGGAGCCGGTGCAAAGCGGCAACATGCCGGTCGCCAGCGCCACCGCGGAGCCGCCGGACGAGCCGCCGCAGGTCCGCTCCAGATCGAACGGGTTGCGCGTCACGCCATAGACTTCGTTGCGTGTGTTGCCGCCTGCGCCGAACTCCGGCGTGTTGGTCTTGGCCATGACGATCCCGCCTGCCTGGCGCAGCGCCGCGACGAGCCGCTCGTCCTTGTCCGGCACATGATCGCGATAGAGCGGCGAGCCATAGGTGGTGACCAGCCCTTCGGTGTTGTTGAGGTCCTTCACACCGATGGGGAGACCATGCAGAGGCGGTAACGGGTCACCGCGCATCACCGCTTCGGTCGCAGCGCGCGCTTCGTCTCGGGCACGCTCGTAACAGCTTGCGACGACGGCGTTGACGGAGCCGTTCGTCATTTCGATCCGGGCGATGCAGGATTCGACCAGTTCCAGGGCAGACAAGCGCTTGCGGCCGATCAACCGGCGCGCTTCGACAGCGCTGAGGTCGCAGGGTTCCGTCATGATGCCAACTTCGCGATATCCGGCGCCGGCCGCTTCAGCGTCGAATTGCTGTTGAAGATCTGTTCCAGCGCATGGGCAACGCCGAGGGTAAACCGGTCCTGGTAGGGCTTGCCGACCACCTGAATGCCGAACGGTGTGCCACTCTCGTCGTATCCGCAGGGAAGGGCCACAACAGGATTGCCCATCACCGTAAGCGAGGAGGTCAGGCCCGCCCAATGCACGTAGTTTTCCATCGGCGCGCCGTCGATTTCGGTCGGATAGAGCTGATCGAACGGGAACGGTGTCACCGTCACGCCGGGGCAGATCAGCACATCGTAATCTTCGAACCAGGTCTGGAACTTCTGATAGAGGACGAGCTGTTGCTTGGCCGCCCAGCCAACGTCCGTAATGTTCATCTGCGTCGCTGCTTCATAGTTGCTGCGCACATTGGGGTTGAGTTCCGGCCCGTATTGATCGATGCGTTCATTATGCTTGGCCAGCATGTAAATACCGCGCAGCAGCCAAAAGACATCCAGAATGCCCTCGAAATCCGGATCCTTGTCCTCGGCAACGGCGAAGGCCGAATGAAACAGCGCGACTCGCTCGCGGAACGTCCGGCGCACCGACTGTGCCGTCGGCGCGCACCCAAGATCCTCGGAGAAGGCGACCCGCAAACTGCCGAGATCGACATCCTGCACTTTCAAAAACTGCATCGGGTCGAGCGGGAACGACATCGGGTCGACGGCGCTGCGCTCTGCCAGCGCCGTCAGGAACAGCGAGGCGTCGGCAACCGTGCGCGCCATCGGCCCTTGCGTCTGATAGGTCGTATAGGCTACGTCGCGGCATCCCGCCGGCACCACGCCGGGGCTCGGCCGATGTGCCACAACACCGTTGAAGGTCGCCGGCAAGCGCAGACTTCCGCCCGTATCGGAACCCTGACACAGCGGCGCCATGCCCGTCGCCAGTGCCACGCCGGACCCGCCCGAGGATCCGCCGCAGGTCAGCTCCGTGTTGAACGGATTGCGCGTCGGGCCGAACAACGCATTGTTTGTGTTGCCGCCAGCACCGAACTCCGGCGTGTTGGTCTTGCCGATGATGATCCCGCCGGCGTGCCGTGCCGCCGCGACGACTTGTTCATCCTCGTCCGGAATATTGTCCTTGTAGAGCATCGAGCCGTAGGTCGTGCGGATGCCATCGGTATCGTCGAGATCCTTGATACCAACCGGCAGTCCATGCAGCGGCGGCAATTCATCGCCGCTCATCACCGCGTCTTCAGCCGCTTTCGCTTCTTCGCGGGCGCGGTCGTAGGCTTTGGTCACCATGGCGTTAACCGCCGGGTTCACGGATTCGATCCGAGCGATGCAGGATTCCAACAGCTCAACCGGCGACAGGCGTTTGTCGCCGATCAACCGCCGTGCGTCGACGGCGGTCAGATCGCAGGGGTCCGTCATGCCGCGTCCTTCCATTTCGGCGGCGTTTCGCCCAGATCCCAGAACAGCCCCGTCATCAGCTGTAGCCCTTCCCGTGCGACCGGCGCCAACATGTGCTCGTTCGGCGCATGCTGCGAGCAAGAGGCGTAGGAATGCGGCACCCAGACGGTCGGCATTCCCAGCACGTCGGCAAAGACGTCATTGGGCAGCGAGCCGCCGAGGCTTGGCAGCACCGCCGGCTCCTTGCCCGTCGTATTCTGGATCGAGGCGATCGCCCACTGCACCCAAGCATTGTCCGGATCGAGCCGCGTCGCCATCATGTAGCCCTTCTTGGCTGGCGTTGCCTCGACCACCGAAAACCCGCGCGCGTCGAAATGACGGCGCAGCGCCGGGATGAATTCCTCCGGATCGACGCCGACCGTGAAGCGGACCTGACAGGTCGCGGTTGCACGCGGCGGAATCGCGTTGACCGGATGTTCCGGATTGCCGGTCTTGAAGGCCAGGACCTCGAAGCTGTTCCAGGCGAAGACCTTTTCGGCACCCGTCAGGCCAGGCTCACCCCAGTCGGGATCGATCTCTGGTGCGCTCTCGCCGCCATCAATGACCAGATTATGCACCGCGTTGCGCACTGAATCGGGAATGCCCGGCGGCCGCCATTCCGGCACGTAGATCTCGCCGGTGGCGCTGGTGATGCTGGCGATGGCATGCGCCAGGATGACGCCGGGATTGGCCAGCAGCCCGCCCCAGTTGCCGGAGTGATGGCCGCCTTCGCGCAGGTCGACATCCAACTCGAAATTATAGGCGCCGCGCGCGCCGAGGAAGATCGTCGGCCGCTGCGGGCTGAGCCGCGGCCCGTCGGAGCAGATCAAGACGTCGGCGGTGAATAGATCCTTGTTCTCTTCGCAGAGTTGCTTCAGGCCGGGCGAACTGGTCTCCTCCCCGGTTTCGATCAGCAGCTTGGAATTGAAACCGAGCGACCCGCGCGTTTGCAGCACCGTTTCCAGCGCGGCGATGTTGATCGTGTGCTGGCCCTTATTATCGGCGGTACCGCGGCCATACAGTCGGTCGCCTTCCTGGGTCAGTTCCCAGGGCGACAGGCCTTCGCGCCACTGCTCGTCATAGCCTAATACCACGTCGCCATGTCCGTAGGTCAGGACAGTCGGCAGATCGTCGCCCTCGTGCCGTTCGGCGAGCAGGAACGGCCCCGCTCCTTCCCTTGGGTTTTCGAGAATGCGGCAGCTATAGCCCATGCGTTCGAAGGCAGGTTGCATCTCGTCGGTCAGATAGCCGTACAGAACACTCATGCGTTCCGGGTTCTGGCTCTCCGTTGGGATGGCGACACGGCGGCTCAAATCGGCGATGAAGCCGCCGTCGTCGAAATAGGTTTCGATCTTCGCGATCGCATCGCTTCGGCTCATATTTTCGGTCCTATTTTGCGGGCGTGCCCGGCTCTCCCAAATCCCAATAAAGGCCCGCCATCAGCTGAATCGCATCGCGTGCCTCGCTCAACAGAATATGCTCGTTCGGCGCGTGTTGCGAGCAGGCGGCATAAGAATGCGGAATCCAAATCGTCGGCAGGCCCAGCGTGTCGGAGAAAATATCGTTGCAGATCGATCCGCCCAGTTGCGGCAGAACGGCCGTCGGACGCCCAGACGTGCGCTCGATCGCGGCATCTGCCCAGCGTGCCCAAGGATTGTCCGGCTCCGTTCGGGTGGCGATAAAATTGATCGCATTGCCGGGCAGCGGCGGCGCGATTTCCACCATCGAAAACCCGTTCGCATCGAGATGGCGGCGCAGCGCGGGCAGGAATTCATCAGGCTTCGAGCCCTGGATAAAGCGAATCTGGCAATGCGCATGCGCACGCGGCGGGATGGCGTTGACCGGATGCTCCGGATTGCCGGTCTTGAGCGCCAGCACCTCGAAACTGTTCCAGCCATAGACTTGCTGCGCGGGGGCGAGATCGGGTTCGCCCCAGTTCGGATCGATCTCCGGCGCGTTCTCGCCAGCTTCGACCGTGATGTCCGCGAGCGACGCCCGCATCGAATTCGATATCGGTTCCGGCAGCCATTCGGGAATCTGGATCTTTCCCGTCTCCGACACGATAGTCGACAAGGCGTGCGCCAGGATAACGCCCGGATTCGCCAACAAGCCGCCCCAGTTGCCGGAATGATGGCCGCCTTCGCGCAGATCGACGACCAGATCGAAATTCTTGGCTCCGCGGGCGCCAAGGAAAATCGTCGGCCGATCCGGCGATACCCGCGGCCCGTCCGAGGCGATGAACACGTCGGCGGCGAACGCATCCAGGTTGGCCTCGACCACTTCTGCCAGGCCGGCCGAACCGTTCTCCTCGCCCGTCTCAACCATAAATTTGGAATTGAAGCCGAGGCGCCCGCGCGCTTCCAACGCCGCGGCCATCGCGCACATGTTCAGCGTGTGCTGCCCTTTGTTATCAGCCGTGCCGCGCCCGTACATCCGGTCGCCGCGCTGCGTCAGCGCCCAGGGATCGAGCCCTTCGTACCACTGATCGGCATAACCCAGGATGACATCGCCATGGCCGTAACCGAGCACCGTCGGCAAGGCCGAGTCCTCAATCCGCTCGGCCAGCAGGACCGGTCCGCCGCCCGCAACTGGGTTGTCGAAGATCGTGCAGCTGTGGCCCATCGCCTCGAAAGCGGGTGCGATTTCCTCGTCGAGATAGCGCCGTAGATCGGGCAGTCGGTCGGGGTTTTGACTTTCGGTGGGGACCGCCACGCGACGACGCAGGATGTCCAGGTACTGGCCATCGTCGAAGCACGCTAACGCGCCCGCGATGGCGGCTTCACGGGTCATGACGCGGCGCGCTCCGCCTCGCTGTAAAGGTGGCACTCGACACAGGCACCACCGACCATCGTCGGTGCCGGCGCGGTCTGGCTGCAGATTGGCATCACATCGACGCAGCGCGGGTGGAAAGTGCAGCCGGACGGCGGATTGACCGGGTTCGGGAAGGTCGCGCCGAGATGGGTATCCGGCACATCGAGCGACGGGTCCGGCGTCAATACAGAGCCCAGCAACGCCTTCGTGTAGGGATGCTGCGGGTTCTTGAACAATTCCTGGGATTCCGCTTCCTCGACGACGCGGCCGAGGTACATCACGGCAACCCGTTTGGCGATATGTTCGACCACTGCCAGATTGTGGCTGATGACGACATAGGTAAGACCAAGCTCCTGCTGCAGGTCGAGCAGTAGATTGAGAATTTGCGCCTGCACAGACACGTCGAGCGCGGAGGTCGGCTCGTCGCAGATCACGACTTCCGGCTTCATGATCAACGCCCGGGCAATGGCGATACGCTGCCGCTGACCACCGGAAAGCTGGCTCGGATAGTTGTTGTAGAGCCGGCGCGGCAAACCGACGAGTTCCATCATCTCTTCCGCGCGGCGCTTCCATTCCTTGGGGTCGCCCACCTTGTGGATACGCAGCGGCAGGTTGATGATCGTGCCGATCGATTTGCGTGGATTAAGCGACGAATAAGGGTCCTGGAAGATCGGCTGAACGCGCCGCGCCACCGCGATCCGGTCAAGAGTCGTGAGCGGCTCGCCATCGATGAAAATTTCGCCCGATGTCGGTTTTTCAAGACCCAACAGAATACGGGCCATGGTCGTCTTGCCGCAGCCGGATTCACCGACAAGGCCAAGCACCGATCCCTTCTCTAGTTTGAACGAGATGCCGTTGACCGCATGCAACGGTTTCTTCGGCTTGAAGAAGCCCTGCTTGATCGCAAAGGTCTTGCGCACTTCGCGCGCCTCGAAGAGCGCCGTCATTGCGCGGCCGCCACGGCAGTGCGCGCCTCCAGTTCAGCTGGCAGGATGCAGCGGAAGTGCCGCCCCGGCCCCAATTGGTTTTCGCTCACATCCTGGCGGCAGATGTCGCGGACGTGCGCGCAGCGGTCCCCGAACGCGCACCCTTGCAGGTCGCCCACCAGGGTCGGCACGATGCCCGGAATCGAGCCCAAATGCTCGCCTGGTTTGGTCTTGCCGGGGATCGGGATGCAGTCGATGAGGCCCTGCGTGTAGGGATGCAGTGGTTTCTCGAAGATCTCGGTCGCCGTGCCGGTCTCCACGATTTCACCGGCATACATGACGGCCACCCTGTCAGCTGTTCGCGCTACAACACCAAGGTCGTGGGTAATCAGGATCACGCCGATCGAAAACTCCTTCTGCAGCGACTGGATCAAGAGCAGGATCTGCGCCTGAATCGTCACGTCCAGCGCCGTCGTCGGCTCGTCTGCGATCAGCAGGCGCGGCTCGCACATCAGCGCCATGGCGATCATGACGCGTTGCCGCAACCCGCCTGAGAGTTGGTGCGGATACTGGCCAAGACGACTCGCTGCGGCCGATATGCCGACTTTCTCCAGCAGGAATACGGCTCGGTCCGTCGCTTCGCGCTGAGAGGCACCGCGATGCCGGATCAAGACTTCCGCCAACTGGTTGCCGATGCTGTAGGCCGGGTTGAGCGACGTCATCGGATCCTGGAATATCATCGACATCCGTTCGCCGCGCAAATCGGACAGCTCGCTTTCCGATAGCGGAAGCAGTGACTGCCCCTCCAAATCAAGCCTAGTTGCCGTGCGCGTTGCGGAGGACGGCAGCAGCCCCATGATGGCGAGAGAGGTTAGCGATTTACCGCATCCTGACTCGCCAACGATCCCCAAGGTTTCGCCGGCCTCGACCTGAAAGCTGATCCCGCGCACCGGATGCAGCATGCCAGACGGCACCGGAATATCGATGGTGAGGTCTTCGACCTCAAGCAATGCACTCAATTTCGGTTCTCCGGCGCCGTAATATCGCGGATGCCGTCACCCATCAGGTTAATGCTCAGGACCAAGGCAAAGATCGCGAAGCCTGGAATCGAAATCACCCAAGGTTTGAAATACATATGACCTTTGCCTTCGGCAACCATCAACCCCCACGACGGTGTCGGCGGTTGAACGCCGAGTCCGAGGAAGGACAAGGCTGCTTCGAGCAGAACGGCATGCGCGACTTCCAAGGACGCCACGACGATCAGCGCGTTAAAGACATTCGGCATGATTTCCGTCAGCAGCAGTCGAAGGACCGAACAGCCGGCGGCTTCCGCCGCCGCAACGTAATCAAGATTTCGGATCTGTTGGGTCGTACTTCGCATTACCACCGCAAACCGGTCCCAGATCAGCAATCCAAGAGTCCAGATAACGACGGTCATCGAACTGCCGATAATCGCCACTACCGCGAGCGCGACGAGGATCGCCGGCATGGCCAATCGGTTTGTGATAAAAAATGAAATGACCATGTCGACACGGCCGCCGAAGTAGCCGGCCAGGACGCCCATGGTTGTGCCGATGACACCGGATATAAGCATGGCGGCCAAACCGATCAGCAGAGAAACTTGCGAACCGTAAATGGTGCGGCTCAGATAATCTCTCCCATAACCATCCGTGCCGAAGACGTGCGTCCACGTCCCTTTTTCATGCCAGACCGGCGGAATGAATCGCCGTGTCAGCTCCTGGTCATAGGGATCGAAGGGTGCGATGAGCGGCGCAAGCAGCGCCATCAACACAATGACGGCCAAGACACTGCCGCCAATGATGAAACCATAGTGCCGAAACGCGCGCCGTCTTAGCAGCGCCGCCGGCGACGGCTCGAGAATTTCCTCTGCGCTGGGCAGTTTGTCGGGCGAAGTGCTAATGGACATGATCGTGCTCCCCGTCTGCAGTTAGTGAACCCGAATCCTTGGATCAAGGAACGCGTTCAGCACGTCCGCCAGGAACGTCAGAATAATGTAGATACTCGCGATGGTCAGGATGATCGCCTGAATAACTTCGAAGTCCGACCGATATATGGACTGCAGCGCAAGACGGCCGATGCCTTGGATCGAATAGATTTGTTCGATGATAAACGAACCACCGAGCATGAAGCCAAACTGCACCGCCGCAAGCGAAACGACTGGTATGACAGCATTGCGCAAGGCGTGCTTAAACAAGACAACTGGGGGTTTGAGCCCTTTTGCCTTGGCTGTTCGAATGTAATCCGACCCCAAGACTTCCATCATGCCCGCACGAGTCAACCGCATGAAGGCGGGCGTCGAATAATAACCAAGAACGATAGACGGCAAAATAAAATGCAGCCACGTTGCGTTGCCGGAGATCGGCAGCCATCGCAGCATGACACCGAACACGACAATAAGGATCAGCGCGAAAAAAAAGCTGGGCAATGCCTGGCCCACAACCGCGAGAGTCAGCGCCATTCGATCGAATATCGTATTGGGGTGCATCGCGGCCAAAACACCCAACGGAATCGATAGAACCAACGCGAATAGCAAGGCGAAAACGCCGAGAGTCATGGTGACCGGCGCCTTCGCCGCAATAAGATCCGCCACAGGCTGCTTTAGATATATGGATCTTCCAAAATCACCTTGCAGCGCTTTCGTGGCCCAGGACCAGTATTGGACAGGCAAGGGACGATCAAACCCGTAGAAGGTACGGACATACTCGATATCCTCTTCGGTCGCCGCTTCGCCAGCCATGGCGGCGGCTGGATCGCCGGAGAGACGCAACAGCGTGAACGTGATGAGCGAGACGCTCACCAGAACCAGCAACGCCATCCCAAAGCGCTTGAGCGTGTAAAAAAGCATCGCCTGACCTCTTGGCTAAATCAACAGGGGCGCGTCCCGTTTCGGAGCGCGCCCCTGCGTGTGGTTCAGACTATTTCCACTTCGCGGTAAAGAAACGTGGAATTTCGTCCGACGTCGGCGTGAAGTCGAGTTCCTTCGTGTACACGTAGTACTTCGCGTAGGTAAACAACGGCACCCAGCACACATGCTCCTGAATACGGCGAAGCGCCTTCGCGTAAGCGTCCTTGCGTACCACGGGGTCGGTGCTGGTATCACCTGTCTCAAGCCATTTCTTGACGTCATCGTCACGGCAAAAATCGTCCTTGCCGTGCTTGAAGAAGTGACTTGTGATGGCCGAGACGTCGTTCATCGAGTACGACCCCCAGGTCATCATGTTCGGCGTCGCCGTTCCGTTCCAGACCAGACCGCGCAGCGCTTTGTACTGCATATATTTAAGGTTGGTCTTGATTCCGACCTTGGCAAGATAGCCCATCAGCGCCTCGGTATATTCCCGCTGACGATACGCATAGATGTCCGACGAGAAGCCGTTCGGATATCCCGCTTCGGCGAGCAGCTTCTTGGCCAATGCCGGATCATACTTATATTGCGGCACATCCTGCGTGCAGCCGAACTGCGACGGGTAGCAGGCAGAGTGAATCGCCGCCGAAGCGCCACCGACAAGGTTCTTGGCAATGGCTTCGCGATCAACCGCATGCGCCACTGCCTTGCGAACCTTCAGCTTCGTCCAAGGACTGTCCTTGCCACCGCGGCCGACCTTATCCAAAGAAAGGTAGCTGATGCGCATGGTTGGCGCGTTGACGACTTGAACGAGCCCACTGGCCTGAAGTTCTTCGGACTTGTCCTTGGGTACGTCCCAGATCCAGTCGAGGCTGCCGGTTAGAACTTCGGCCAACTGCGATTCAGGGTCGGCAACCGTGCGAAACTTAATTTTACCGATCGAGGGCTTGCCCTTCGGCCCATCGAAATAGTCCTTGTTCCGCTCGAGGGTCATGGATTCGCCTGGCACGAATTCGACAACCTTGTACGGACCGGTACCGATTGGCGGAACGGTGCCGTAATCCGGTTTGCCGGTTGCATCCTTCTTCGCCAGTTTCCAGATGCCCGCGGGTAAGATACCGGTCGGGCCGGATAAAAATTGCAGCGCGGCCGGGAACGGCGCTTTCAGGTGAACGCGAACTTTGTAGTCGCCAAGCTTCTCCGCGTTCTTGATCCAGCTTACGTTGCGCTTCGTCAGCACGCCGCTGTCCGGGCTCGAAACGTGGTTGAAGGTGCTGACCACATCGTCGGCACCGAACTTCTTGCCGTTGTGAAAGACAACGTCCTTGCGCAACTCGAAATCCATCGTCACGTCGTCGACCCATTTGTACGACGTCGCCAACAGTGGTCCGATATTATTCGTCGCCGGATCACGGTACAGCAGCGTATCGAACGTATGGTGGTTCATGACCACGATTTCGCGAACCTGCTCGTAATACGGCAGGGGCGCATTGATTTCACGGTCAGTCGACCATACCAGCGTATCGTTTGATTTTCCGGCTAGGGCCGGTGCAGCGAACATTGCCGCGCCGACAGCGGCAGCCGTTACCGCAATAGGAATAAGTCTTCGCATCACCTGTCTATCTCCCTGTTTCGATGACACCTCAAATATGCCACGTTCTGCCGGAACCTCGAATTCCGTCCCACTCGGCAAATCGCAACAACCATCATTGATGATTTTTATCATCTCGCTGACGGCATATTAGACGCATTGATTGCGCTTCTATTCAATCCATTCGTAACGCCCGGGTCAACAGGTTGAATTCGCTAGGCCATCCGTACGATGCGCGGTCCGATTTGCCGAACTCTCCCTGTTCGTGTAGGTCAGGAACGGCTGGAACTGTTCATTGATAGCGTCCGGTTTCACAAAGAGCGGGCGCGATCACGCGTTGTTGAGGATGAGGTAGAAATGCGCGTCGGCGTTGAAGTTGGGGGCACCTTTACAGATCTGGTCGCGATCGAAGACGGCCAGGTGCGGATTGCCAAAGTGCCTAGCGTTCCGTCGGCGCCCGACGAAGGAGCGCTCGCGGCGCTGAAGGCTGCCGACCTACCGATGGACCGGGTCGACGATCTCGTTCACGGCTCTACCGTCGCCATCAACGCCATCCTGGAGCGCAAGGGTGCGCCCATCGCATTCCTTGTCACAAGAGGGTTTCGCGATCTGCTGCTGTTGCAACGTCACAACCGGCGGCAAATATACGACTTGTTCTACGGCAAGCCAGCGCCGGTCGTCGGTCGCCGCGATACCTTCGAAATCGACGAACGGATCGGCCCCGATGGCGCGGTCATTCGCCCGCTCGATACCAAACATCTTACCGAAACGCTGACAAGCCCGCTGGCGAAAGGCGGTTACGAAGCCGTCGCGATCTGTCTGCTGAACGGCTACGCCAACCCGGCACATGAGCGTGCCGTCGCGGCGTGGGTCGCGGATCATTTCCCGGCCCTTTCGATCACTTGCTCCTGCGACGTGACCCGCGAGTTTCGCGAATACGAGCGCGCCTCGACCACGACCATCGCCGCCTATGTGCAGCCCGTGACGGACGCGTATATTTCTCGCTTTGCCGATAGCTTGGAGAAAATCGGATTTACCGGGCGTTTTTCGATCATGCAATCGAATGGCGGGCACTTGCCCGCGGCCGCGATTTCCGGGAATGCCGTCAGCTCACTGTTCTCGGGTCCAGCGGCCGGCGTGAATGGTGCAATCCGACAGGCGGCGTTGGCCGGTTTCAAGGAGCTGATCACGCTGGATATGGGCGGAACCTCGACCGATGTCTGCGTTGTGACCGGCGGCCGGGCGGACCTGTCGAGCGAAACGGAAGTCGACGGCCTGCCGATCCGCACGCCGGCACTGGATATCGTCACGGTCGGCGCAGGTGGCGGCTCGATCGTCTGGATCGACGACGGCGACATGCTGCGGGTCGGGCCGCGTTCGGCCGGCGCCGATCCGGGACCGGCCTGCTACGCGCGCGGCGGCACGGAACCGGCGATCACCGACACCCATATCGTGCGCGGCTCGATCCGGCCGGAGGCCTTTCTCGGCGGCGCCATGTCGATCGACAGCGCGGCGGCGCATGCCGCATTGAAGCCGCACGCCGACGCGCTCGGCATGGCGCTGGAAGAATTCGCCGACAGCGCCATTCGCGTCGCCGATGCTAATATCGTCCGCGCCATACAGCTTGTGTCAACCGAGCGAGGCCGCGACCCACGCGACTATGTCCTGACGCCTTACGGCGGTGCTGGGCCCCTGCATGCGGTGCGCGTCGCCGAGGAGTTGGGCATCGGGACCGTCGTCGTCCCGCCGAACGCCGGTGTTCTGTCGGCTTTCGGATTGCTGGCCGCGGACTTCGCACAGTACGACACGCTGACGCGGAAAGTCCTTGTCGACGACAAGGCGCCATCGGTTGTCCGTGATGTGTTCGCCGATATGGCGGCGGGCGCCCGGGAGGCATTCGCCGAATTCGAGATCGACGCCGAGCCGCGTTTCGCGCCTACCTTGGAAATGCGCTATGTCGGCCAGGCATTTGAAATACAGGTCGCGCTCCACCACGACAGTCTCGATACGCTAACAGCCGAGGAGCTCGCTGCACGATTTGCCGAGGCACATATTCAGCTTTTCGGTTTCGGCGGCGCCGATTTCGGACCGTGCGAAATCGTCTCGTTCCGGATCGGCGCGCTGGCGCCGCCATCCGACCTGCCGGCATTGCGCGAGGAAGACTCGCTCGATCACGGCGCCGATGCGCGCATCTACGACAATGGGGACTGGCGCGACTGCATTCTCATCGGACGGACCGGTATCCGTGACGCGGGAAGCGTTTCGGGTCCCGCACTCGTCGAAGACGCGACTTCAACCGCCTATGTGCCGCCAGATTGGCGCGCAACAATCGATTCCCATGATAATCTCATCATCCGCAAAGGAGATGCGACGCCATGACAAGAGCCAACAGCAAACGCGTGGACCCGGCGGACCAGGCGGTCATTTCGCAAGGCCTGATCGCCGCGGCGCGAGAGATGGGCGCGAAGCTGATCCGGTCCGCCTACTCGCCCATCGTGCGCGAAGCCAGCGACTGCGCGGCGGCTCTGCTCGACCGGCACGGCAATGTCGTGGCACAGGCAGAGCTGATCCCGATGCAACTCGGCTCGATCGGCGCGACCTTCAAGCCTTGCGCGGAACTGTTCCCGCCCGAGACCCTCGAAGAGGGCGACTTCTATATCAACAACGATCCGTTCCATGGCGGCCAGCATCTGCCGGACATCTTCCTGTTTTCCCCGATCTTCCTCGACGGCACCCTGATCGGTTTCAGCGCTACCGTCGCCCATCACCTCGATCTCGGTGGCGGCGCGCCGGGCCTCAACCCGCACGCGACGGACGTACATCAGGAAGGGCTGATCATCCCGCCCAGCAAATACAATCACAAACGCGACTGGTCGGGCGGACCGCTGGAGCGGCTGATCCGCGCCAATATCCGCGTGCCGGACCAGACGATCGGCGACTTCAATGCGCAGTTCGCGGCGAACTTCATCGGCATGGAGCGGGTCCGCGCCCTGTGCACCAAGTTCGGGATCGAGACCTTCGAAGCGGCGATGGCGGAATTGCTGGACTATTCCGAACGGCGCATGCGCCACGCAATCGCGGAAGCACCGGATGGGGTCTATACCGGCGAGGATGCACTGGACGATGACGGCATCGGCGATCAGCCGTTGCCGGTGCGCGCCACAGTTACTATTGAAGGTGACTCAATCGCGGTCGATTTCAGCGGTACGTGCGATCAGGTTACGATGAACCTGAACTGTCCATTTGCCTCGACCATCGCAACCGCGCTTTCCGTCGTGAAGTCCGTGCTGACCAGCCCCGATATTCCATTCAACGAAGGCAGCCTGCGCCCGGTGACGATCACCGCGCCTTACGGCAGCATCCTCAACCCGAAACCTCCGGCGCCGGTGCGCGCGCGCCTCACCGCCAGTTACCGCGCCTACAACGCGGTCATGAAAGCGCTGGCGCAGGCCGCGCCAGAAAATGTAATCGCGACCGGGTTCGATACGACCGAGTCGGTCTGCCTCAGCCATCTCGGGCCGAACGGCTACCGCATCTCTCTGGAGATCTTTGGCGGCGGCTATGGCGGCGGGCCGGAACGGGATGGCTGCGACGCGGTCGACAGCCCAATGTCCAATTGCGGCAACGTGCCCATCGAGGCAATGGATCTGGAATACGATTTTTTCCGCGTTGTCGCGTACAGTTTGCGGCCCGATTCCGGCGGTCAGGGCCGCTCGCGTGGCGGCATGGGTCTGTGTCGGCATTACGAAATCCTCAAGGACGGTGTAACCTTCGCAACCTATTCGGACCGTTTCCGCCTGGCACCCGACGGGCTGTTCGGTGGCGCGCCGGGCCGCTGTGCGGAGACGCATCTGAAGCGCGGCGACGAGACTCTGGAATTACCGTCCAAGGGTAGCTTCGCCCTGCAAAAGGGCGATGTCCTGATGATCCAGACGGGCGGCGGTGGCGGCTATGGCGATCCGGCAGAGCGCGCACCGGAGCGCGTCGCGCACGACATGAAGCAAGCCTTCATCTCGCCGGATATCGCACGCAAAGTGTACGGCACCGCCACCGCAGCTGAATAAATTGACCTTCACTTGGTTCCGTTTTTGGGCGATAACGCAAACGGATACTTAAGCCTCGCCGTTGCACGCTATAGGCAAGTCGGCCTACCGACCGCGATACGACAACCGGAACGGAGAAAATCCCATGCGGCTGTTTCTTTCTACGATGCTCGTTGCGTTTCTTCTGCCGACCGCGGCATTCGCACAGGCAGCCGATAAGAACATCGTATATCTCGACGTGCCCGACTCGCTGAAGGATACGGAAGTTCGAATCGCGAAAATTCTTTTGGAAAAGCTGAAGGTCAATTCTTCGCTGCAGGTACGCGCCGGAAACGAAGACGATTTGATTCTGCGCGCCCGGTTTAACGCCAACAAGGAACAAAATCTGCCGACGATCCTCGTGATCGTCGATACGCGCATCCTTAACCGCACCAAGGACGGCAAACCGATTTCGCAAATCGTCAGCATCGCCAGCTTCGCGGACGTCAAAGCGAATACGGACAAACGATCCGAACTTCTGGAATGGGCGAACAAATTGAACAGCCAGACGATACCGCTGCGGATTTACCTTGCGAACGATAGGATCGTCGCGGCCCGTAATCTCTTCAACTCGGTCTCGACACCGCTGTCCGAAAATGCGGTCGCGAGCGCGTTTACCAGCATCGTGCGCGCATGGGTAGCCCTCATGGCGGACCTCAAGAAAAACGAGCTGATCGCACCATAAGGCGGCAAATGTTTCTGCCGCGGCGCGGTACGGGGCACCTCCCTCCCAACATCTCAGGAAAGTTCTGCCTCATCGCCTCAAATCTCTATGTAACTATCTGAAAATTATAAATATTATAGCACCGTTGTTTGGCATGCATCCTGCATCGAGCTTCTTGCAAGAAGGCGAAAATGTTGCAGGATTTGAAGCATGCAGATTGCCGGTCTTTCCGCCACCGAACCATCGGCGCCCACCCGAGACCGAGAACGCGACGGCAAGCAAACCGCTCGTGACAGGTTTTCGACCGGGTCTCGTTTCTCGCCGACGCACATCATTCTCGACCTTTCCCGCGAGGCAATGGAGCAGATCGGCCAGGGCCCTCTTTCCAGAAGCCGGCCGCCCAAGCCCCTCTTATTCATCTACGATCATTCCGGCGCGTTCGCGTACGACGAACCCATGCCAGTTCAGGATGGCCGCCGCACCGTATCGCCACCGCATAACGAGGAACGAGCGGAAACGCCAATGCCCAGCATCGTTGCATTTGACGGCATGCTAGACCCACCCTCGTTCTAAGCTGTCAGACTTCCTGCAGGCGCGGCATTAGCTCGACGAAATTGCACGGCATGAAGCGATTGTCGAGCTGGTGAACGAGGATTTCGTCCCACGCGTCGCGGCACGCCCCCGTCGAACCCGGCACGACGAATAAATAGGTACCGTTCGCGACGCCCGCATCGGCCCGGCTTTGAATTGTGGACGTTCCTATTTTTTGAAAACTGATCCAGCGAAACAGTTCGCCGAAGCCGGGAATTTTTTTGTCGCACACGCGATCGAGCGCTTCCGGTGTCACATCGCGGCCGGTAACGCCCGTCCCGCCCGTCGCGATCACGCAGTCGATATCGGGATCGGCGATCCAGCCGCGCAGACGCGCCTCGATCGTATTCGTATCGTCCTTGACGATCGCACGGTCGGCCAGCTTGTGTCCCGCGGCCGTTAAGCGCTCCGCCAGCGTATCGCCGGACCGGTCGTCGGCCTCGGTCCGTGTATCCGACACCGTGAGAACGGCAATCGATACAACCAGGAACGGGCGATCTTCGTTAATTGGCACGTCTCACCTTCCCATCGCGATCGTCCAACGGAGTGTAGACCGGCCACGCCCCCGCCGCCACGGCAGCGAGCGACGGCACCCTCTGCCCAAGACGCAGCCGGTAGGTCCAGAGGTTGGTCAAAACACGCTCCACAAAGTTGCGGGTCTCGCGAGACCGGACACTTTCGATGAACAACAGCGGGTCGTCGCGATAGTCCACCTTCCGGCGCCATTTTCGCAGGTTTCCGGGGCCGGCGTTGTAGGCCGACGTCGCATAAAAAAGATTGCCGTCGATCGTCGGGTCTTCCAGCAGATGGCGAATATACTTCTGGCCAAGCGACATATTGTGCTCCGGATCGAACAGCGCCTGCCGGTTTGTCCGCTTGCGGGCGATAAAGCGAGCGGTCGCGGGCATAAGCTGCATGAGCCCCGTAGCCCCGCGGCGGCTCCTGGCCTTCGCTTTGAAACGCGATTCTTGCCGCATGAAGGCGAAGATCAATGCCTTGTCGACACTAAACCCGCCGCTCGGAACCCACCCCGGCACGGGAAAGAGGGCCGCATCATATCGTTCGCCATGCTTGCGCTGCAGTTTGAAACCAAGCCGGATCGCAACATCGGGAAGGTTCGCCTTGCCGATCAGCGCGAGCAAAATACGAGTCAGTTCAGGCGACGGCGCGCCAGTCAGACGTTTCATTTCAGCTTCCGCGCGATCAGGCTGATCCGCTTCGATCAATGCCAGGGCGCGCTGCGCGCTCGGAAGGCGGTCCAACAGCGCAAGTTCAACCTCTCCCAACTGCGGCGGTGTCCAGTTGAAGGGCGAGTCTCCATCCCGCGCCTGTAACGACAGCATGCCATAGAAGGTATGCGGAAACTGCGCGCCGATCTCAAGCATGCCCGCGACCTGCGCAGGGTTACGGCCAACCAGAAAGGCGCGCGCCGCCCAGAACGCGGCGCCGGAACGCGACCAGTCCGAAAGATCTTTCATGCGGGCCATTTCGCCGAAATATTGGGCAGCGACGTCGTATTTTTCGAGTCGCCATGCCGCCAGCCCGGCCCACCAATAGGCATAGGGCGCGTTCGCGGCAGACCGTTTGATTGCGCGGCTGGCGACGTCCAGCGCTTTCGCATCTTTGCCGGCGTGATAATACCCGCGTGCGACGATGGCGAGGTTGCGGTCATAGCTTAGCGCGCCGAGTCGGCGATAGGCTTTTGAATTCAGTAACTTCAACGCCTGAGTGGGACGCTCGCGGCGCACAAGACTCTTGATGCGATTAGACACCCGACGGTCCAGCGCACGCTGCGCACGGCTCGTGCGCGGCCCCTTCCGAACCGACGTCGAAGCTTCCGGTGCGGACCCTATCGTCCGAACCGGCTCTGGGCGTTTTGGCGCGCGCCAGCGTTTCGGCTGCCGGCGCAATGCAAGTTTATAGACACGCAGCGCGCCGGGGTGATCAGCGTACGCTTCTGTCCATTTTTTCAGCTCGGCATATTTCGACCGATACGCCGTCGGATGCATATAGCGCTGGTACAGCACATGTCCCATGAGCAGCCGGTCCGACAAACGCGCAATCCGCTTGTCGGCAGCGCCCCAATTGCCGGTTGTCTGATACTCGAAAATTTTGCGGTAGAGGTCAGCGTCCGATTTCGACAACATGCGCGGCAAAACCGGTTCGGACATCGAACCTTCGGTACCGTTCGGCAACGACGCCGTTTCCATCGCCGATGGGGCTTGTGCTGAGACCGTCCCCGAACCGAACGCAAAGAGCGCCGCGATCGCGCAAACGACCTTTATAAGAACCATCAAAATGTTCATGAATACATGTCGGAACGCACCGAAAACGACCGCTCCATACCCCCGTGTTTCAGGCGGATAAATACCCGAAAGCTGTTGGTTTTGCAAAATGTTTCGGACTTATGACAGTTCATTAAGCCGTGCTTTCAACATCAGTAAATCCCGCCACGCCGCCCGCTTTTGCCCCGGCGATCGAAGCAGATAGGCAGGGTGGAACGTCGCCAGCGCGGGGATTGGACTACCTAAGTCGGGACTGTGATAGTCGTACCATTTGCCGCGCAACCGCATGATGCCCTCTTTCCTGTCCAGCATGGCCTTGGCGGACGCACCACCGACAAAGACCAGAATACGGGGCCGGACCAATGCGATGTGACGCTGGACGAACGGCATACACGCCGCGACTTCCGCCGTCGTCGGGTTGCGATTGCCCGGTGGCCGCCAAAAGATGATGTTGGAAATGTAGGCCGCGCTTCGATCAAGGCCGATTGCCGCCAGCATTTGATCCATGAGCTTGCCACTGGCACCGACGAAAGGCACGCCTCTACGGTCTTCTTCCGCGCCGGGCGCTTCGCCCAGGATCATGATGTCTGCTTCGGGATTGCCATCGGAGAAAACCAGATTTGTCGCGGTTTGCTTCAAGGCGCACCCCTCGAACGCCGCCAAAGCGTCCCGCAATTCGTCCAGCGTGTTGGCGGCAGACGCCGCCGCGCGGCTATCGGCAGCACCCTGGCTCGGCGCCAACGGCATGCGCTCCGGTGCGGGCGCGGTGCGCGACGTCGGAGTGGGCTGCGCCCTTTCAGCCTGACGTTTGGCTGCCCGCGCCGCCGACTCCGCATAACGATTGACCGCGACATCGCCAATTGCCTCGTCCGCGCCCATTTCGACGGACCAGCGCAATGCCTCTAACGGGTTAATTTTTTCCACAGCCATCGCTCCGGATACCGACATGTCGCGCAATTTATCGCACCTTCTACTATCTACAAAATTAACGTGCTTTGTTATAGAGAACGCCGCGCAGGCAGGAAGCGCCAAAATGGGAGCACAGTAGATGGAACGGGATTCGATGGAATATGACGTGGTCGTGGTGGGCGCAGGCCCGTCGGGCCTCGCGGCGGCAATACGGCTTAAGCAGCGCGCCGCCGAACAGGATCGTGAGATATCCGTCTGTATCCTTGAAAAGGCGTCGGAAGTCGGTGCGCATATTCTTTCGGGCGCCGTGTTGGATCCGAAGGCGCTGAACGAACTGCTGCCGGATTGGCAAGAACAGGGCGCTCCCATCAAAACGCCGGTGACGGCAGAGAAGTTCATGTTCCTCGGCAAGTCAGGCGGCCTCTCCTGGCCAGTGGCGCTGTTGCCGCCAACCTTGCGCAATCATGGCAATTACATCATCAGCCTTGGCAATCTCTGCCGCTGGCTCGGCGAGCAAGCCGAAGCACTGGGTGTCGAAATCTATCCTGGATTTGCGGCTTCCGAAGTTCTGTACGCGGAAGACGGCGCGGTCAGGGGCGTCGCGACCGGAGATATGGGAATTACCAAGGAAGGCGAGCAGGGACCGAACTATCAACCCGGTATGGAACTGCATGCCAAATTCACATTCTTCGCGGAAGGCTGTCGCGGCAGCCTCGGCAAGCAGCTTATGGCCCAGTTCAATCTACGAGCGGATTGCGAGGATCAAACCTACGGTATCGGGATCAAGGAGTTATGGGAGGTCGAGCCTGATAAACATCAGCAGGGTTTGATCGTCCATACGGCCGGCTGGCCGATGGAGTCCAACACCTATGGCGGATCTTTCCTGTATCACCTCGAGGACAATCAGGTTGCCGTCGGCTTCGTGGTCGGGCTCGACTACAAGAACCCGCATCTTTCGCCCTATGAAGAGTTTCAGCGCTTCAAGACCCATCCGAAAATCTGCCCGACATTTGAAGGCGGTCGACGCATATCCTACGGCGCGCGCGCGCTGAACGAAGGCGGTATTCAATCGCTGCCGAAACTGGTCTTCCCGGGCGGCGTCCTGATCGGTTGCGAAGCCGGCACGCTTAACACACCGAAGATCAAAGGCTCTCACACCGCCATGAAATCCGGCATGCTGGCGGCCGATGCCGCGTTCGAAGCCCTGACGAACAACGACGCGGCCGGCGGTGACGAGCTGACAGCCTATCCGGACGCCTTCCGCAACTCCTGGGTTTACGACGAGTTATGGCATGCGCGCAATTTCCGGCCCTCGTTCAAATGGGGACTGATCGGCGGCACACTGTATTCGGGTTTCGATCAGCTTATCCTCGGCGGCCGCGCACCTTGGACCCTGAAGCACGGCCATGCGGATCACGATTCGCTCGACAAGGCCGGCACCGCCAAACCGATCGACTATCCAAAACCCGATGGCGTCCTGACATTCGACCGGCTGACCAACGTGTCCTTTTCCGCGACTAACCATGAAGAGGATCAACCGGCCCACCTCACACTCCGGGACGACAGCGTACCAATCGATGTAAACCTCGCCCTCTATGACGCGCCGGAGCAGCGCTATTGCCCGGCAGGCGTATACGAAATCGTTCGGGACGACGATGGCAGCAATGCTCGGCTGCAAATCAACGCGCAGAACTGCGTCCACTGCAAAACCTGCGATATCAAGGATCCGACGCAAAATATTGTTTGGGTCACACCCGAAGGCGGTGGTGGCCCGAATTACCCAAATATGTAGAATAAACAGTACATTAACTTGCGGCGCGTATAAAAGCGGCTTGGCTTTTCCAATGCCGGACACACATAGTTTGTACAGCTTCCCCGCAATCAGCGGCTGACGAAATTCATCGATATCGTCTAAAGTGTACGTCGATCGCGAAGGAGAACCATGTTGCTACGCGCGAACAAGTATTTTGCTGCAGATCGAGGGTCATCAGAACCTCTCGACGTCGTCGAATGGCTTCGGCGGGTCTTGATCCGCTCTAGTGGATTACCGGCGGTACTGTGTGCCGCGTTCGTTGCCGTGGCCAACCCGGCAGGTGCGACCTCCGAATTTGGCAATTACCTCGCGGGCCGGCACGCACAGGCACTGAAGGACGCGGAGAATGCCTCCGCCTTCATGATGCGTGTTCTCGAAGAGAACCCTGAGGATCAGAAACTGCTTCGGCGCGCATTCCTGCTTACGCTCGCTGCGGGCCAAGTCGAGCCGGCTGTCGCGTTGGCGCAGCGAATCGAGAAAGCCGGCGGCAAAATGACGACGGCGGCACTACTGCTGGGAATCGAAGCTGTCCGGGCAGGAGATTTTACCGCGGCGCGT
This sequence comes from Alphaproteobacteria bacterium, assembly GCA_012103325.1. Taxonomy (GTDB): domain Bacteria; phylum Pseudomonadota; class Alphaproteobacteria; order UBA8366. The sequence goes on along the minus strand of WLWY01000001.1, from coordinate 1,708,542 downwards.
GACTGCTTCGAGGCGTTACCGCGCAGCGGCCTGACCGCCTACGCCGCCCCGCTCGCCATTGCGTGGACACAAGTGGGTCTCGGCGACACCGACGCGGCGCTGAAAGCGCTCGAGCCGCTCGACAAAAAAAGCGGATTCGCGGCCATGCGCGACTTGCATGCCGGGCTGATCAACGACGTGGCAGGTCGGCCGGAAGCCGCGGAGCAAAGTTTCCGGGCGGTGGCGCCGACGTTGCACAAAGCGCCGGTCCGAGTCGTCCGTGCCGCCGGATCGCTGCTGGAAAGAACCGGCCGCGCAACGGAAGCGAAAAAACTATACGCGGATTTTCTCGCCGACAATCCCGGCAACCTGGCCATCGAAGCGGCGCAGAATCGCCTGAACGCAGCACAAGCGGCGGCGCCATTGGTGCAGAACGCGAACAGCGGCATTGCCGAAAGCCTTTTCAATATCGCTTCCGCCTTGCCACGCGACCGGTCCGGCGAAATTGCCATGATTTATGCCTATCTCGCATTGCGATTGCGTCCGGACTTCGATCTCGCCCGGCTACTGCTTGGTGACCTGTTCGATAATCAGCGACGCTATACCGACGCGAATGCGGTCTATGCGCAGGTCAAGAAAGTATCGCCCTATAACTGGTCGGCACGCTTGCGCATTGCCGACAATCTAACGGACCTGAAGCAGGTCGATGATGCTGTTGAAATGCTCAGAGCCATGGCTGAGGAACGCCCGGAACGAACGGATGCGTTGATCAAGCTCGGCGGCATATTGCGCGGTAAGGAGCGCTATCGCGAAGCCGTGGATGCGTATGACGCAGCGGGCGATCGGCTCAACACAAACGGCAACGCGCCAAGCTGGCTTTTCTACTACAACCGAGGCATCGCACTCGAGCGGTCAAAGCTTTGGGACCGAGCCGAAAAAGATTTCCTGAAAGCCCTGGAGCTCGAGCCAGAACAGCCGTACGTGCTGAATTACCTCGGTTATTCCTGGGTCGAAAAAGGTATCAACGTCGAGCGCGCCCGCAAGATGATCGAGCGCGCGGTCGAACAACGGCAAAATGACGGCTACATCGTCGACAGTCTTGGCTGGGTGCTCTACCGGCTTGGCGACTATGCCGGATCGGTCAAACATCTTGAGCGCGCGATCCGCTTGCGGCCCAGCGACCCGGTGATAAACGATCATCTCGGCGACGCCTATTGGCGGGTCGGGCGCAAACTCGAAGCCCGCTTTCAATGGCGCCGTGCCCTGGGCCTCGATCCGTCGGACGATCTTATTTCGACGATCGAAGACAAACTCGTGAAGGGGCTGGGCGCGATGAAATTAAAGGAATCCGGCGGATGAGCGCCGCGCAAACAGAATCCGCGACCGTACTCGCACCAGCCAAGATCAATCTCTATTTCCATATCACCGGGCGTAGGGCAGACGGCTATCACCTCGTTGACAGTCTTGTCGGCTTTACGACGCTCGGCGACACGCTGAGCATCCGCGCCGGCGAACCGCTGGACATCGTGTCCGAGGGCCCGTTTGCGGACCGTATGCCACCGCCCTACAAGAACCTCGTCTATCAAGCGGCCCAGTTATTGGCGGATACCGCCGGCGTTCAGGCGCGCGCGCATATCACGATCACCAAAAATCTGCCCGTCGCGGCAGGAATCGGCGGCGGATCGACCGATGCGGCCGCGGCCATGAAAGCACTGATGACCTTATGGGGCATCGCGGAAGACAGTGTCGATTTGCAGGCGCTCGGTTTGCTGCTGGGCTCCGACGTGCCAGCCTGCCTGCGAGCCCACACGACCTATGCCGGGGGAATCGGCGAGGTCCTCGACGAAGCGCCGCAATTGCCGAAAGCAGGTATTCTACTGGTCAATCCGGGTGTCGCGCTGGTGACATCGTCTGTCTTCCAGGCGCGCAAGGGCGGCTTCAACCCGCCGGACCGCCTGACCAAAGCGCCGAAAGGCGCCGAGGCGTTCTCAGCGATGTTGGCGGAACGCGGCAACGATCTGACCGACGCGGCAATCCGCCTGTGCCCGGTTATCCGCAATGTCCTCTCTGCCCTGGAAGCAGCGCCCGGCTGCCATCTGGCCCAGATGACCGGCAGCGGCGCGACGTGTTTTGGCGTCTTCGACGATTTGGCCGCCGCGCAGGAAGCAGCGGCTGCTGTCGAACAGGACGGCTGGTGGGTGGCGCCGACGGAGCTGAACACCGAAACGGTCTAACCGCCGACGCCCGTTCCTTCCTTCTCGGCGGTGCGCGGATCCAAAGCCGTAACGACGGGACTCGACTGCGATGTCTGAGGTTGAGGCACGAACGCGTTCTGGTCCGCGTCCGGCACCGCCGCCCGTCTGGACATCCGATACAGCGTAAATGCCGCCATGAACAGATAGATCGCGCTGGCGTAGAAATACAAGCCGCTCGGACCAAGATACTTCATCGCCAGCGAAGCGAGGAAGGGACTGACGCTCGCCCCAATCCCGAAGGCAAGCAGCAACCCAGCCATAATCGCAACGACGCTCTGCGCCCGCGCATGATCGCTCGCATGCGCCATCGCGATCGGATAGGTCACCGCGCTAAGCCCGCCAATCGCGAACGCCAGCGCAAAGAGAAGCCACATTCCGGCATCGCCGAAAAAGGCGATGGCGATGCTAGTAAGGCCCGCGGAGAAAGCAACGACGGCAAGCACGCCGCGCCGATCAAACCGATCGGACAAACGGCCGATCGGTATCTGCAACGCAAGGCTTCCGACCATGAAGATGATCATGAAAGTCGACACACCAGCAACATTCAGGCCGACGCTGAGAACGAAGATAGGGCTCAGCCCGATAATCGCGGAATTCGCCAAACCGGTTGCGACCGCGCCCATCACGCCGACAGGCGATGATCGGTAGAGCTCGCGAAACGACATTCTGTCCTCGCCGATATCCTTCGGCGCTTCGTGCCGCGCCAATGCAATCGGTACGAGGCACAGCGCAAATAGAACACCCAGCAGCATGAACAACCGGTCGCCGGCCGGATCCGCGACCTGCAGCAGCACCTGGCCCAAACCAAAGCAGCCCTTGTTGATCACCATATAGACCGAAAAGATCCGGCCCTTCTTTTCGCTCGATACCGATCCGGCGAGCCAGCTTTCGGCGACCATGAACACCATCGCCGAGAAAAACCCGAAACCCAGCCGCAGCGGTATCCATGTGAAAGGCTGGACGCTTAAAGGCATCAGCAAGACAGAAACAGACATCAGCGCTGCAAAGGCCGTGAAGCAGCGTATTGCGCCGACACTCGAGATGACCCGCTGGCCGTAGATGCACCCCAACACGAACCCGAGCGAATGACACGACACGATGATGCCGATCATCGTCGGATCGAATTCCTCCAACGACATGCGGAGCGCCGTCAGCGTGCCGAAGAGACCGTTGCCGATGAGCAACGCGCTCATACCGAGCAGCAACGCGCCAAGGGCATAGATTTCCCTGACCATGTTCGATCCCTCGGCAACGGGCAGTGTTGATGGAAACGCCAATCAGAAGATGGATTATTCCCGAGAGTCGGAGAACCGCCAAGAGCGATTTTAATTTTTATTGACCCGCCGCCTCGACACGTTCAAAGGTTGCGAGCCGTCAACGATAAGCATACATTCCCGGCCGAGCGGCGAAGATTGGGGCGTAGCCAAGTGGCCTAAGGCACCGGTTTTTGATACCGGCATTCGGAGGTTCGAATCCTCCCGCCCCAGCCAAATCGTAATATGCCTCGTTTCGATAGGCTGCGATATTATGGACAAGTCCATCCGCAAAAATCGTTTTATGATATTATTGTGCCGACGGGCTGGAAGCAGCCTTGTCTTGCTTGGGCTCAGGAGGGCTACGCGATATGGATCGAAGGTTGCGGGAAATCGCCGGAGAGGCGACGAAAGGCATCAATGCACTGCTCGACACCCCTTTGACAGCGGAACAGACCACCGCCGTCGAGCAATTGATCGAGAACGCAGTTATTGGCGCTCTCCTGGAAGGTCAGCATCGCGCCGTCGACGCGGCGCTGCATTGTCCGGAGGCCGATCAGGATATGGCGCACAAGATCGCTACCGCTATCCGGCTCAAGAACGACGCGCTTATCGTGAATCTGTCCAGCTTGCGGTAACGGATCTTCGGGCACGGTTTATTGGCCTGGCCCAAATCACGGTATCTATTTTTCCAGCCGAATCCGGTTGCGGCTGGAAACAGTGAGGCCACTTAGACAATCGAGCGTATTGCCGCTCTGCGCCCGGCATAAAGGAATATCGTTCACCAGCACCCGGGCGACCGCTGCACATGGCTCGGGCAGGATCCGGAACGAAATCACCGTCGTCTTATCGCCACGCACGGGGGCGAGGTCGATATTGCTGCGCAGCTTTATCACGCCGTCATCGCCGAAGACGAACAGGTCGAGCTGGAAGCGATCCAGCGTATGGCCCAGATCGTTTTTCAGGACGAAAGACCCGATGCAGGCACCGGCAACGGTCTGCGCATCGTTCAGTTCGAGTGAGATACCTTTTGGGGCTGCAGTTGCAGTTCCGAGCGCAAGCAGGAACATCGAAACGACGGCGAAAATCGCAGCGACAGCGGACCGGAATACGGTCGGCGCAGGCAGGCGCGCTTGCAACGTCATGAAAGCAAACTTCAACCGTCAAGCCTTACAGAAGATCTTCCCCCTCCCCAGGGGCCGTCGAATTGCGACGCCATGCGTGTCATCCAACGGTAACAACAGAATAACAGTGAGAAACTTGTGAGGCCAGCGCGCTTATTGCGCCCATCAGGTCACGCAGCCGGACGTTAGTGAACCGATTTGAGAACGTCGATCACGTTTTTCTCGCTAATCGAATCGTTCGCCCAGATCGACGCGAGAGACGCCGTGTGACAGATCAACGAACCGTCCTTATCGTGGCCATCTAATTCCGAGGCAGCCCAGTCCGCCAAGGCCGCCCGATAGGCTTCTCGAATTACCGCGTGGTAGGCACGCATCGCTTCAACTCCGTTTCGTTCCTCATATTTCAGAAAACTTACAGCTGTGGCGATCTAATCTCAGTGATAACGGTCACTTCAAACGATACTTTTCTACTTTGTTATGATTAATGTTCTAAAATCGATAAATTATCTCGTTTTTCCACTGTTTTATTAAATTTATAGAATAAAATCCGTAATTCGACGTAAATGACAGAATATTAGGTATTACCGATTTCGATCCTCCCTAACCGCGAATCCTCACAAATGGCACAATCCATCTCCATCCGGAGAATCGCGCCTTCTATCCGCTGCGCAAACTGCGACGCAACGCTATATAGTTAACGGCGGGGCAGCTTCACCCAAGGGAATCGGCTAATGGAACAGGAGTTTTCCAGCGATATCGCGTTCACACCGGCGGTCAAGAAGGCTCAGCAGCGGCTCGGCTCTCGCGAAAAGTTCTCTCGTATGGAGCAGATGGACGGCTGGCACACCGCTGTTACGGAGGACCTGGCCACCTTCATCGCCGAGCGGGACTCGTTTTATCTCGCCACCGCCACCGCCGAGGGTCAGCCCTATATCCAGCATCGGGGCGGCCCGAAGGGGTTTCTGAAGATTGTCGACGAGCGCACGCTGGCCATCGCCGATTTCAAGGGAAATCGGCAATATCTATCGCTCGGCAACCTCTCGGAGAACGACAAAGCGTTCATCTTCCTGATGGATTATGCTCATCAACGGCGGGTTAAGCTTTGGGGCCGCGCCCGTTTCGTCGAAGACGATCCCGATCTGCTCGTCAAACTGGCAGACGATGCCTACCAGGGCGTACCCCAACGCGCCCTACTGTTCTCCTTGGAAGCGTGGGATATTAACTGTCCCCAACACATAACGCCGCGTTTTACGGAGGATGACATCGCCGGCGCGGTGGCACGGATGTAGGCGCCACAGCTGCAACGGATCGCGGAACTGGAGGCCGAAGTCACCACGCTGCGCGCCGCATTGGCCCACTTTTCCGGACGGCAGCAGGATTAGTTCCCCATCCAGGTCAATACGGGCTTGCGCAATCACTCCCAAATTAGAATGTTACGCGGGCACCGCCTGACGCTCTCCCGCCAACCTTTTCCCATCACCTCCAATCCATTCAACACACGGGAAACATAATCATGAGTATCGATCCCGCGCCGACATACGAAGCACCGGCGGACCCAATGGCCGGCGGCATCGGCTTCTTTGAAAAATGGCTCTCGATCTGGGTCGGGTTATGCATCATGGCCGGTATCGGCCTCGGCAATATCGCGCCCGGCATATTCGAAACCCTCGTGGGGCTCGAGTATGCATCCGTCAATCTCGTCGTCGCGGTTCTGATCTGGGCCATGGTCTATCCGATGATGGTGAATGTCGATTTCTCCAGCCTTCGCCATATCGGCGACCGCCCGAAGGGTTTGGTCATCACCTTGGTCATCAACTGGCTGATCAAGCCCTTCAGCATGGCGGCGCTCGGCGTACTGTTTTTCGAAGTTCTGTTCGCGGACATGATTTCGCCGAAGGACGCGACCGAGTATATCGGCGGCCTTATTCTTCTCGGCGCGGCACCCTGCACGGCGATGGTCTTCGTGTGGTCGCAGCTTACCCGGGGCGATGCGACCTATACCCTGGTACAGGTATCGGTCAACGACGTGATCATGATCTTTGCGTTCGCGCCGATCGTCGCCCTGCTGCTCGGTGTCACCGATATATCCGTGCCGTGGGAGACGCTGCTTCTATCGGTCGGGCTCTATGTCGTCATCCCGCTTATCGCGGGGTACCTGACACGACGGTTCCTGGTACGCCACGCGGGCCGGACGGAAGATGGCGAACGTGCCGTGGCCCGCTTCGTCTCCGGCGTCAAACCGTTTTCAGTCCTCGGACTGCTCGCAACGGTGGTTCTGTTGTTCGGCTTTCAGGGAACCACCATCCTCGACCGGCCCTTGGTCATCGCCCTCATCGCGGCGCCGCTGATCATCCAGTCCTACGGTATCTTTGTCATTGCTTATGCCGCCGCCTGGATGTGGCGCGTACCGTTCAATGTCGCCGCCCCTTGTGCACTGATCGGAACGTCGAACTTCTTCGAACTCGCTGTTGCGGTGGCGATCAGCGTGTTCGGACTCGATTCGGGTGCTGCGCTTGCGACGGTGGTCGGTGTGCTGGTGGAAGTGCCGGTCATGCTGTCTTTGGTCGCGTTCGCGAACCGGACCCGCGCATTTTTCCCGGCCAACGAAGCGCATTAAATGGCTTGATTAATTGGCGTCCGGCCCCTGCTGCATCGAGCGGATATTGTTGCAGAAAATCCGCAGCAGCGCGACGATAAACGAGTCGGCGCTTTCCATCTTTTCTTGAAAGATCTGGTCCGGCACCATGATACAGACACTGGATTCGAGCGCGGTCGCCGACGCCATGCGATCCGAGTTGTCGATCAGTGCCATCTCGCCGAAAATTCCACCCGCGCCGATCACGCCGAGTACCTTCTTCTCGTCGTTTTCCATGACCCAGATTTCAATCCTGCCCGTCTGAACAATGTAGGCCGCGTTCCCCGGGTCGCCCTGCCGAAAAATTGGCGTGCCGGGGGCATAAGTCTTGCGACTCAGCACCTGAAGTCCGCCTTTGTTCTCGCTCATGAATTTCCCCGCCGGCGGGAGCCTCTAAGCGTTTTCGATGGTAAAGGTATCGCCGACCTTAAGACCATAAACACCTGCCGCGCTCCCACGATTGACCGACACTTCAACCAACCCGCATGAATTTTTATACCAGAAGGCGCGGCCCGGTGGTACCTCGGAAAATACCGCCGCGTAAGGGATGCGTTCGCCGCCAAACATCAACTGACGCGTTTCACTGCTCCGCTCCGCCCGGAGGCCGGTCATCGCATTGCCGAACCGGTCAATGTAAATAACCGCGGCAAGATCGTCGGGCCAGTCCGCACCCGGGCGTGAGGTCGCATCGCGCCACCCTTCGGGATATTGCGCGCCCAGCGGGGCTTCCCCATTCGCCAGCCTCGCCGCAACCGGTACGAACAGGTCACGGCCATGAAAGGATCGCGACAAGCGGTCAGGCCGCCACTCGATCGACCATTGGCGTGCGTAATCAGTCTGCCGTTGCAGGATCTCGAACAGCCCATTATCGGGACCGACGAACCAGCGGCCGTCCGCCTCAAGAATCACCGGTACTCTGTCGCTGCCGACACCGGGATCAACGACGGCGAGGCACACTGTCCCTTTCGGCATTTCTAGCGCAAGCGCCGCCAGCAGATAAGCCGCCGCGTGCGGGTCATGCACCGGCGCATCATGCATCAGATCAATGACCGGCGTGCCAGCCGCTTCCACAGCCAAAACCGCCTTCATCTGACCAACGTAAGGCCCTTCGTAGCCGAAATCGGTATAGAGCAGGATCATGTCGTCACAAACGCAAACAAAAACCGCTCCGGGTTCGGCCCGGAGCGGTTCGTTTGTCGCGTATCCGGAACAGCGCTATTCGCGGCTGCCGAACAGATGCAGCAGAAACAAGAAGATGTTGATGAAGTCGAGATAGAGGCTCAGCGCCCCGTATACCGCCCTCTTCTCCGTAATGGCTCCGCTGTCATTGACGTTGTATTCGGATTTTATCCTCTGCGTGTCGTACGCGGTAAATCCGACAAAGACCAGCACGCCGATGATCGAGATAACAAACTCCATCATGGCCGATTGCAGGAAGATGTTGACGACCATGGCGATGATAACGCCGATCAGCCCCATCAACAGGAAGCTGCCCCAACCGGAAAGATCCTTCTTCGTCGTGTAGCCATACAGGCTCATCGCCGCGAACATACTTGCGGTAATGAAGAACACACGGGCGATACTGGCGCCGGTATACACGATGAAAATATGCGTCAGCGAGAGCCCCATTACCGCCGCAAACGCCCAGAATAGAGCTTGAACCGCGGGCGTACTGAGCTTGTTAATGCCGAAGGACAGGACCAGAACAAAGGCCAGCGGCGAAAACATCGCTATATAGGCAAGAATCGTCGGCTGGATGCCTACTGCGGTCTGAGCATAGAACAGCTGCAGCAATGCGGGCGTGTTCGCTACCGCGAATGCGACAACGCCAGTTAACGCCAGACCTAGTGTCATATAGTTATAGACGCGCAGCATGTAGCGCCGAAGGCCTTCATCGACACCTGCTCGGCTATCGACGCCAGCCCCCATCGAAATCGTTCTCTGCCGTGGTTCCAAAGCCATTTATATTCCCTCGAACAATTCAAAGTTGAACGGTTGGCCCTAATATTGGCGCTTTCACACCAAAATTCAACAATTCTCGCTGCGGAAGCGTTAGCGCTTCATTTTGCGAAAATTCTATTCATTCCTCAGCAACGGCGCCGCCTTGCGGCCCATCGCCGACCATGTCCCAAGTGCCCCGATGAAAACCGTTGCTACCAGACAGGCTGCTATCGTTGTCGCTGCCGACATCGGCAGGAATTCCCACTCGGCGCGCATCAGCCGCGTTACGACGGCCCAGGAGGCCGCTGTACCGATCACGCTCGCGATAGCCGATGTCGCAAATCCCAGGAGCGCAAATTCGATCGAGAAAATCGCCAGAACGTCACGGCGCGTCGCACCGAACACTTTCAGGACCACGGCGTCGTAGACCCGCTGCTTGTGGCTGGCCGCTATCGCGCCCGCCAGAACGAGGATACCCGCGAAAATAACGACCATGCCGACGGCGCGAACGGCGGTTGCAAGATGGCCGACGATTTCTTCAAGCCGGGTCAGCACCTCTCGGACGCGGATTGCCGAAATGTTGGAGAACTGATCGGCGACGGCCCGTTCGAGCGCCACTTCGATTGCGGGATCGTCCGCCCGAGCGGTCGCGATATGCGCCTGCGGCGCCCCGTCGAGTACGCCTGGCGCCAGGATCATGACGAAATTGATGGCGAACGAGTTCCATTCGATCCGCCGCAGGTTCGCAACCTTCGCATCGAACTCCCGCCCCAGAACGTTCAATTTGATCATGTCGCCGATCGAAATACCAAGCGCCCGGGCTGCACCTTCGTCGAACGACAGCAATGGCGGGCCGCTGTAATCGGTAGGCCACCAGACCCCTTCGACAACTTTGCTGCCGGACTTCGGCGGGGTACGAGACCAAGTCAATCCCCGGTCACCGCGCAGAACCCAGGCATATTCCGGCGGCACCGTCATGTCCCCGACAGGCTTGCCGCCGATTTCAACAATGCGGCCCCGCAGCATCGGCACACGGCGCAAATTGCGGACACCGGGAATACCACGAACGATTCGGTCGAAACCGTCGGTCTGATGCGGCTGGATATCGATAAAGAACGTGCCCGGGGCATCTTCGGGCAAACCGCGTCCCACCTGTTCGGACAAATTACCCTCGATCAGAGCAACCGCAACCAGGACCGTGAGCCCCAGGCCGAGCGACGTCGCGACAATCCCCGTCGGCGCACCGGGCCGATGAAGATTGCCTAAGGCAAACCGCAAATGAGTGGACCGCAAATACGGCGCCCGACGGGCCAGCACGGCGATTCCCGCAGCCGCGATACGGAACACAGCCAGCGTTCCGGCCGCACCGGCGACGAAATAGGATGCCAGCCGCTGATCGTCCGCGGTCGCGACCACGACGCCGCCCAACAGCAACGCCAGAACGGAGAACGCCAGAGCGTCCCGCCAAGCGCCGGCAGCGCGCACCGGCGCGACCATGTAACGAAACAGGTTTGCCGCAGGCACCCGGCGCGCCCGTGCCAACGGCAGCAACGAGAAAACCAAAGTGACCAAAAACCCGAACAGAACGGACAGCAGCAAAGGTTTGGGATAGACACCGACATGAAGCTCAATCGGCAACTGGTCGCCAAAAATCGGCCCGGCAGCGAGGGGCGCAAGCGCGCCGAATACGGCTCCCATCGCAATACCCGCCGCGGCAAGCACGAGCACCTGCATCATATAGATCGCGAATATCATCCGCGACGAGGCGCCGAGGCACTTCAGCGTCGCGATCGTCGATATGCGCGATTGCAGGAACGCCCGCACCGCATTTCCGACCCCCACACCGCCCACCAGCAGCGCGGTTAGCCCAACCACTGTCATGAATACCGCGATGCGGTCGACGACGCGGCGGATGCCAGGGGCCGCGTTGCGCGTGTCGCGGATTCGCCATCCCGCCTTGGGAAAGGCCGTCTCCAGCGCATTACGCCACTCGACGACCGCGCCTCTATCCGGAATACCGATCCGGTAGTGGTAGCGAATTAAGCTGCCCGGTTGAACAAGCCCGGTGTCGGCTAACGCATCGAAGCCGATAAGCACGCGCTGGCCGATCGTGAACGCGCCCGTTGCACGGTCCGGCTCGCGCTCGATTACCGCGGCCACGCGGATCATGATATCGCCGATCCGGATACTTTCGCCGACGCCCAAATCGAGCTTGATCAGCAATGTCTCATCGACCGCCGCACCCCAACGGCCATCTTGTTTGGCGAAGACCTGCGGTAACGGCGTATCGCCGGCCAGCCGCAACTGCCCGAAGAGCGGGTAGACATCATCGACCGCTTTAATCTCCACCAGAGTGTGTGCGGTTTCTGTCCGGGCCAGCGACCGCATGTTCGCGACCGTCGAAACCCGTCCACGTGCCTTCATCCAGTCCAGTTGCGCAGCGCTTGCCGGCCGATGGCTGAGCCGTACATCGATGTCTCCGCCGAGAATTTTCCGCCCGTCGGCCCGAATACCTTCCGTCAGTGCCGACGACAGCGATCCGATCGCCGCAATCGTGGCAACGCCCGTCGCAAGGCAAAGCAGGAAAACGCGAAACCCACGAACGCCGCCGCGCAATTCCCGCCGCGCAATCCGCCACGCCAGACTCAGCATGCGTCGCCCGCAGAATTTTCGCGATCATTGACGATCAGCCCGTCATCGATGCGTATCGTTCTATCGCACCGGCTGGCAATCGCGCTTTCATGCGTGATCAGCAGCAAGGTCGTACCGTTTTCGACCGAAAGCTGAAACATCAGCTCGATAACGCGCTCGCCCGTATCACTGTCCAGGTTGCCGGTCGGTTCATCGGCGAGTAGCAGCGTCGGCGTCATTGCAAAGGCGCGGGCTAACGCGACACGCTGTTGTTCGCCACCGGAAAGCTGGCCCGGGTAATGTGTCAGCCGATGCCCAAGCCCAACGGACTCCAGCCTCTCTCGGGCGTTCTCAATGGCATCGCGGCGGCCTGCCAACTCTAGCGGCACAGCGACATTTTCCGTCGCCGTCATCGTGGGAATCAGGTGGAAGTCTTGAAAGACGATACCGACATGATCGCGGCGAAACAGCGCTAGAGAATCTTCGTCGAGGCCATCCAACGTGGTCCCTGCAACCCGGACAGCACCTCCCGACGGCTGCTCCAATCCCGCCACGATCATCATGAGGGACGTCTTTCCAGCACCGGAAGGGCCAACGACGCTAACCTTCTCGCCCGCCGCGACATCCAAATCAATGCCGCGCAGGATATTGACCGGACCGGCATCGCTATTAAGTGTGAGCGTGACGTTGGACAGGGCTATAATGGGGTCGATGGATGTGGCAGAGATCATGCGACTCATAAATTATCTACGGTTGATTTTATATTGGAAGCGGCAATTTTCGCGCCGCGCTCTCCGTACGGTCGTTTCGATATTTACTGTATATACGGTTTCCGCTGCCAATCCGGTTCATGCTGACAATAAAATTATCCTTGCGCTGGGCGATAGCCTCACAGCCGGTTACGGACTGCGCGTGAGCGATAGCTTCCCGTTCAGACTGCAAATAGCGTTGCGGAAGGCCGGCCACAAGGTGCAGGTGATAAATGGCGGCCTTTCCGGCGACACCACTGCCGGCGGGCTGACGCGCCTCGACTGGCTTTTGGACGACAAGCCGGACCTCGTGATCGTTGAGTTGGGCGCGAATGACGCCTTGCGGGCACTGGACCCGAAGAAAGTGCAGGAAAATCTCGATAAAATCGTACGCCGAATTAAGGCGCAGGGCGCCCATGTCCTACTCACCGGAATGCGCGCGCCACCGAATATGGGCGGGGAGTACGCAACGAAGTTCCGTGCCATCTACCCGGAGCTAGCCCGCATACACAGCCTTCCGCTATACGAATTTTTCCTAGAGGGTGTCGCCGCAAATTATTCGTTGAACCTACCCGATGGAATCCATCCGAACCCGAAGGGTGTCGCCGTGATCGTCGAGGGCATCTTACCGCTTGTAAAGAAGGCACTTAAGGAGTTGCAGAAATGACCGACGGCGCCGGCTTTCGTGCGGCACACGCAACCGCTCCTGCCTGGCGCGACGCTGTGGCGGCTATACTGCTCGAGCTGGGCGAACTGACCGCCACGCATCAGCTCGGTTTCGTTTACGTGACGGATTCCTACGCAGACGCGATGGACGAGATCGCCATTTTCCTGCGGCAAACGACCGGTGTCCGCCATTGGGTCGGAACCGTTGGTCTGGGCGTCGTCGGCATGGGTAAGGAATATTTCGACGAGCCGGCAATGTCGGTTCTCGTTGCACCATTGAATGAATCCGCCTTCCGCCTGTTCACCGTTTCGGACGACGACATAGACGCGGTACGCAAGGAAAATTCCGATTGGCTCGCCAAGGCGGACACACCGCTTGCGGTCGTTCACGCCGATCCGCGTATCGCCGACATCACTCAAAAGATCGAAGGGCTGGCCTCAGCGACCAACGGCTTTCTGGCCGGCGGATTGACCGCGTCGCGCGGTCGCTTTGCGCAGTTGGCGGGCGACGTCGATGAGGGCGTATTATCGGGCGTCATGCTGTCGCTGCACGAAGTGCCGGTGCAGCTGGGGCTGACGCAAGGCTGCTCGCCGATCGGGCCGACCAGGACGGTCACCGGTGCGGAAGAAAATATCCTGTTCTCGATCGACGGCCGGCCGGCACTCGATGTTCTTAAGGAGGATATCGGCGAGGTTTTGTCCCGCGACCTCAAGCGGATTGGCGGTTACATCTTCGCTGCGTTGCCGGTCCCGGGGTCGGACATGGCGGATTACTTGGTGCGCAATCTCGTTGGCATCGACCAGGAAGCGGGCGCTGTCGCGATAGGCGAGGCGGTGGCAACCGGCGATACCGTGATGTTCTGCCGGCGCGATCCGGACAGCGCGGTCGAAGATCTGAAACGGATGGCGGGTGACCTGAAACGCCGTGCCGGCGGCGGCGAAATCAAAGGCGGGCTCTATTATTCCTGCGTTGCGCGCGGTCCTAACCAGTTCGGCCCCGACAGTCAGGAGCTTGGGATCATTCGCGAAACACTCGGCGACTTTCCACTAGCCGGCCTGTTCGCCAACGGCGAAATTAGCAACGACCGTCTGTATGGCTATACCGGCGTCCTTGCGCTGTTCCTATAAAGTCTCCGCCTTTCCCAACGGCCGATGATACGCCTGTTCGTTGCTTTACCCCTTCCCGAAACATTGCGGCAGCGTCTGACAATGCTGGGCTGCGGCGTTCCCGGTGCGCGATGGGTGCGGCCGGAAAACATGCATCTGACGTTGCGATTCATCGGTGAGGTCGAGAACGGTACCGCCGACGATGTGGACGCGGCCCTCGGCACCGTCGCGGCGGCACCCTTCGATCTGTCCTTTGCCGGCGTCGGCCATTTCGGTAAACCCAGCGCGGCCCGGATTCTGTGGGCAGGGGTCAATCCGAACGACGCCCTCGATCACCTTCAAGCCAAGGTCGAAGCCGCCGTTACGCGAGCCGGTCTTCCCGCGGAACAGCGGCGCTTTTCCCCACACATCACCCTGGCCCGCCTTAAGCGGGCACAAAGCGGCCGGGTCGAGCAGTTCGTCGCCGAACACGCGGGATTTCGCGCGGCACCAATAACGATCGACCGCTTTGTTCTGTATTCGAGCTTCCTGTCGTCCTCTGGCGCGATCTACACACTAGAGGCGGAATACTCGCTTATTCGATCGGAATAAAGAGCGAGTGGCGCAGCTTGCCACCGACCGACTGGGACAGGTGACCCTTGCCGTCGATATCTTCGACCAAGATGATTTCGCCGGCACCGATTACCCGACTTTCCCCGTCGCTCGCCGTAATCTTCGCGCCGGCGTCCAGGTTGACGATGTACTGCCGCCGCGGTGCCGGATGCCAGTCGAGATCGTAATCGCCGGAGGTTTCGCGGAAGATGATCCCGTTCGCCGGCATCCGCGCCGAGTATTTGCTGAAGTTCCGCTCCTCCGCCCATTCGATTTCGATGTCGCGGAAATGCGATTCGCCGGCTTCGTCGGTATATAGATTGTGTATGCGCATGGTGGCTCCTTGCCGCAAGGTTGTTTCGTTCGTCGTTAACCGAGCCGTCGCCGATAGAGCGCGATCAGTCGTTCCCAATGCCGCTCCGCAGCCGGCTTGTCGTAGCACCAGCGTTCCGGAAAGGCGAAACCATGATGAACGCCGGCGTGCACTTCCAACTCTCCCGTATTGCCCGACGCTTCGAAAAGTCCCTTCAGTTTCTCGACCATGTCCGGCGGCGCCAAATCGTCGTGTTCGGCGCAACTGATGTAAAGCTCGCCCTTCGCCTTGCCGAGACTGAGATGCGGGCTTTCCTCCGCATCGCTCACCAGCCAAGTGCCATAGAAGGACGCGGCAGCCGCGACCCAGTCCGGATAGCGCGCCGCCGCCGCCAGCGAATAGGGACCGCTCATGCAATAGCCATGCGTGCCGACCGGTCCCGGCTTGGCGTCCGCATGTGCATCGACATAGGCGAGCATAGCCCCGATATCGTCCATCATTGGCGGAATCGTCATTTTGGTCCGCACCGAACGCATGCGCGCCTGCGCGGCGCTGTCCTTCTCGAGCACGTCCTGACCGAAATTCTTCATGTCACGCCCGGCGCGGTAATACAGGTTTGGCTGCAAGACGAAAAACCCCACACTCGCCAATCGCCGCGCCATGTCGTGCAGTTCGTCGCGGATACCCGGCGCGTCCATCAGAAAAAAGATCGCGGGATACGGCCCGCCGCGCTCCGGCCGGCAGATGAAGGTTTCCATCGCGCCGTCTTGCGTGGTGATGTCCAGAGTTTCTTCGATCATCGGCCGCTTCCCTCGCGAATTGGGTATGCGAAGCAAAGCCGAAACCCTATCCTTTTGCAACCGGCTGTCCTTGTCGAACCAAGCGGCCAGGACTACATCAAATCGGATAGCGCGATCCGCTTGGAGGGAAAGTGATGAATACGGGAAGCTGTTTGTGCGGCACGGTTCGGTGGCAAATGGAGGGGCCCTACAAGCGCATGAGCCATTGTCACTGCTCCATGTGCCGCAAGGCGCACGCGGCGCCGTTCGCAACCTATCTGACCGTTGCCCCGGAACGGTTCGAGATGCTGTCCGGCGCCGACGCTATCACCGAATACGAGTCGTCTCCCGGCTTCCCGCGGCACTTCTGCTCGCACTGCGGCTCGGTCGTCCCCACGCCGCGCCCGAGCACGGATATCGCCGTGCCTGCCGGCTGTCTCGACGACGATCCCGGCATTCGCCCGGAACGCCACATTTTTGCCGCGTCGAAACCGGCATGGGATGTCATCGCCGACGATCTGCCGCAGTTCGACGATTATGGACGCGCCTCAGCGCCACCGACAATCGACCGGCCAAACCGCGCCAAACACCAGCCCGGAATACTGCGAGGCAGCTGCCTATGCGGCGGTGTTGCTTACGAGGCGACAACACCGCTGCTCGCCGTACATAACTGTCACTGTACCCGCTGCCGAAAGGCGCGCGCCGCTGCACACACGACGAACGGCTTCGTCGCAACCGAGAATTTGCGCTTCCTGCGCGGCGATGAGCTGCTGACGCGCTACAAGGTCCCGGAGGCGCAGTTCTTCACGCAAGCCTTCTGCAAGACCTGCGGCTCCGGCATGCCGAACCGCGACCCAGCCCGACCCCGCGTTGCTATTCCCTTCGGCACGCTCGACGATGATCCAGGCCGAGGCGCGGAAGATCACATCTTCTGCGCTTTCAAGGCACCCTGGTACGACATCGCCGACGACTTGCCACAGCACGACAAAAGGCCCTAGACAGCCTAACCCAAACATCTACTTTTACGGTATTATACTACGCCATTACTAACTATTGATTTTAACTCCTTATGATCGTAATATTTCCTCAATAGATATAAAAAAATGCATATGGGGAGGCAGCCATGGACAATGTCCATGCGAGGGAGCGCCGTGAAAATTCCACGGAGCGGCGAACGCAATTGATATGGCGTACAATCTTAAGCACCGGCACGGCGGTGCGCCGAGTTGTGCGGAGACACTTATTTCTCGCAGCAGCACTGGCCGGATTAGCCGCTTGCGGATCGACGGAAGAAACAGCCGGTCTGCTCGTCGGCCTCACGGCCTTGGGAGCACAGGCACCCACTAGCGAAATCCAGCAGACCTATTATTTGGGAGTCTTCGACCCGCAAGAACAGCTGCCACCCTCGGTCTATCGTGTCCGCGTGCACGGTCAATCCAGCTTCATCAGCGTCGCCAATTTCGCCAGCGGCTGGGTCCCGGCGGAATTCGCGGACGCTCTCGGCACTAGCATATCCTTCAACATGGATGGCGAGCTCGAATTCAAGAAAGCAGAGTCGCTGAAGACGTCGATCACAAAAGGACGAAAGCTTGTCGTGTTCGGCCCAGAGGGATTTCGCGAGTCGCCAGGCAACTACAGACTGGCCATCGCGATGGGCTCCAGCCCCGAATCCTATTTCAATGCAATCAACGAAGCCCTCGGCGCGGTTGCTGCCGCAACCCAGGGCGGCACGGGCGACAAGACGCTGCAACGCGATCTGTTCCAGGCCCTGGAAATCATCAGCGAAGAGCAGAAACGCATCGCGACGCTAGATGAACAAGCGAAGGGAGCGGCCAGATGACGAGAACATCGCGCCTAACCTCTCTCGCTGCCGCATTTGGTCTAAGCGCCTGCGCCGTCCTACGTGTCGATGTCGACGTCTACAAAGGCCCACTGGCCAACGCGGAGCAAGTACAGGTCCAGGAACTCACCTCTATGGCCATTGGTGCCAAGCCATTGTTGATACAACTACGCGATACAATTCAATGGGGCCCAAGTGACGAGTATGACCACACGAAATCGATCTACGGGTATATTAAGGAATGCCCCAATGATAAGAACCGCAAGCTTACAAAATTCCACGCTATACGAATCAATGAAATTCTCGGCCTCTACAAAGATGAAAAAGAGGTGGCTCATTGCTTGCAAAGCGGACTTTCAAAAAACGAGAGCATCGCTCAAATTAGCGAGGGGATGAGTCGTGAGGAAACTTTATTGGCGACGCAAGTTGAAAAGCTAAATACCCTTACCAACACCTATGAAAATCTCCGCCAAACAGCAGACTTCACCACATTATTTATCAACTACGATACTGCTCCCAATGCCTCATACATTGAATTACGTGATCTTCTAATGGAATTGTGGGAGCAGTCAGTTGAAACTCTCGAGTTGGTGCTGACGCTAAACCTGGAAAATGTCGAAGGGCTAAAAATATCTTTGATAGAACAGATTGCGAGACTCACACAAAGCCGTAGCCTAGAAATTGTGATGTACACGAAAAGCGTTCCCGATGTGATATCCGGCACACTGCGCAGCCACCTTGAAAGAGCGGCAACTGGAGGGCCCTCATTCTGGAGAGGCACAAATTGGAATAACGCAAAATACTCCTTAGCCGATAACGCACTCAAGCGGGTCTTAACGGAAAACCCTAGCTCAACACTCAATCTACTAAAACAAGCAAACAGCTGGGTTCGTTCGAACGAGCGTGTCGAAAGCGATTTTTTTGGTCATCCGCTCGCCTTAGAAAAGCTCGCCAAATTCCCTCGCCGTCGGTTTGGCATAGTCCGAGGTCCAAGCTTTAGAATAATCAGAAAAGAACAAAGCCCTCAAGACACGACACAAAAATCTGGTATTCCGACCGATTCATTTGCACTTATCGAACCGGATCAGGCCCCTGGAGACTTTTCATCACGAATAGCTAGTACCAAATTTGATCAATTAGGAATTGCTGATGAGCCCGACGCTAAAGAGCAAAGGATAGATCGAGTTGGAGGCTTTAATCGTGGTAGGCTTATTTGGGGCCTGGAAACGTTGACTGAACAATACCTTGCCAGTCGCTGGGAAAAAGATATTCGGAAGAAATATCCTATTCGTGTTCATAAACAGATCGGAGAACCAAAAACTTGGGAAGATGAACAACGAGTGTTAACGCTGGCGCTAATTCGCTTTGCGGCAAAAGTTCTAAAAATCGCTAACAATGAAGAACTACTTAACAGTGTCGAAAAAAGAGAAGAAATTGAGACCTATATACTTGTACTCCAGGCGATTGGAAACTCTATACTGGTTCAAGCCGACGAGTTGCTGCGCAAAGAGGAGCACCGCAACGATGGGCGCGATTTAATTGCAGTAAGGTCAGAGCTGGAAGGAATCAAGGTCGGGCTTGGTCAGAAGCTTCTTCCCGAAATCCGTACTGATGATATTGAGAATTCCACAAACTGTATCAGCCCTAATTGTACAAAAATCAAACAGTTCGACGGCAGAAAAATCGATAAACGCAAGGTCCTGGACCGGATGATCGCGGCACTACGTTACGAGCTGATTGCCGCGACAAGGGCACAAGGCGCGAACAACAAGCTACTAACAGAGAATGTACTAAAGGAATTGCAGGAATTCGAAACTCAACTAAGTATAACCGGCATACGCGGAGCGCCGGTCACCGAAGTTGAGACGAAAAATCTCCTAGTCGATGAGAAAGAAGCGTCCATTCCGAACGCGCCCGAGCCGAAGAATCAGGAAAACGCCGAGGCCGCCTCTTCAGAAACCAATGTCGGATCGAACACACAGACGAATGAAACTCCCGAAAGCGAAAATGGCGAGCAGGAAGACACCGAATCGCCGGAGAAGAAGGACCTTCCCAAATCCGATCGCGTACGCTATCTCGAACGCGCGCTTGAAATCGCATTGGAGCACCGGTCCGGCATGGTCTACATCCGGCCGCCGAGTGCCTATCTGCGCACCAGCTACGCAGCCACGGGACTGCAAAGCGACCCGCGACTCTCATGGGAAAACATGTTGTGGGAGCACATGAAACGCTCGGTTCCGTTTGCCGGCAAGTATTTGGCGAATAGTGGGGACAAAAAGCGTCTCGATACACTGAAGGAAATCGACAAGCAGTTCTGGCAAAATATCAACAGCGTGCGGTTGGCGGGTTCCGGCATTACCAATTTTGCTTTGGTGAAAGACGATATCGGAAACTGGTACGCCAAAGGCTTTTCCGCCGATCCGGAACCGATCATTCGGGGCGCACAGAGCTTGGCGCTATTCTCCGTCGGCGGTAATTTAAATATGAATCTACTTCGTCAACACAATCTGGAACGTCGGAAAGCCACTGACAACCTCAAAGACGGCGAGGATATTGAGCTTGCGCAATTGCAGGAGGAAAACAAAGCGACTGCCGCGCAAGGCGGTCCCGACAAAGCGTACCGGGCGATCTTTGACAGGGCACAGGAGCGGTATTTCGCGCGGACCGAAGCGGATTTCAGTTTCTTGACGACGCAAGTGGCAACCAGCGCACTGCCCACGAGAATCCGAGATGCATGGCGAAATACCCTACCCGCCAACGACCCAAGCCGCGACATTGCCTTGACCGTGGTGCAAGAGACCAACGGCGATCCAAAGGCAATTGACGGAATGACGACTGCATTGGCGGCGCCATCGGCGACTTGTGATCTGAAAAAACTTTCAGAAGATCGCGAGAACTGTCTGATACGCGCGAAAACGCAAGTCCATGGCTTAGCAAACGCGCTCTCACAGTTAGACGCAGCGAAAAAGACGCGCCTCTCAAACCTAGACAAAGCCCATTTGGCAGCCCAAGCAACGACCAATCACGATAGCGCGAAAAAATTGGTTTCAGACATGCAGGCGGCCCTTGCGTCGGCCACCGCCGTGCACAATGAAAAGACCAAAGATTTGACGACCTGGAAGCAGGACCTGATCGACGGTAAGGCAGGGATCACTCCGGAAGTGGTCAACGCCGCGCAAAGTGCCGTGGATGCCGCTCTGATCGTCAAAAATCAAGCGGAAACAGACTTGAACGCGGCGGCCGCAGCCAAAGCAAGAGCCGCCGAATCGCTTTCCGCCGTCCAGGGTAAAATTGCCGTGCTGAAAAGCATTGTCACGAATGAAATTCAATCGTTAATCAAGACAATGCTAGACCGCCGTCGCGACGCGGCGGAGGATTTTCGTGAGACAATCCAGGTCGCGGGAGAAGCCGCACGATAGAGCCTAGCCGCCCGCGACGCCCTGCGTGTTGACGTAAAGCGCGTAGAGCGATTGGCTTGCGGCCATGAAGAGACGGTTTCGTTTCGGGCCGCCGAAGCAGACATTGGCGCAGCGTTCCGGCAGGGCGATGCGGCCGATCTTGGCGCCGTCCGGGGCGAAAACGAGCACGCCGTCCAGTTCTTCGCTGCCCATGCCCCAGCCACACCAGAGATTGCCATCAATGTCGCAGCGCATACCGTCCGGCGTCCCGCCGGGGCCGGCGTCGATATGGATTCGTTTGTTCGTTATCGTGCGCCCGCCGGCCTCGACATCGTAGGCGAGGATCTTACGGTTCGGCACACCGCGCGACTCGACGACGTAGAGGATGCTTTCGTCAGGCGAGAAGCAAAGACCGTTCGGGCCAAGCACATCGTCGGTGACCACGGTTATGTCGTTCGTGTCGCTATCGATCCGATACACCGCCTGCGGGGACTCGGACTCCGCCTTGTGGCCTTCATAATTGCCAAGGATGCCGAAGGGTGGATCGGTGAACCAGACCGAGCCGTCCGACTTCACAACCACATCGTTCGGCGAGTTCAACTTGTTGCCTTGCCAGCTATCCATCAGCACGGTGACCGAGCCGTCATATTCGGTCCGCGTGACCCGACGCCCGCCATGCTCGCAGGTGATTAGCCGGCCCTGCCGGTCGCGCGTGTGGCCGTTGGCGAAGTCGGATGGTTTGCGGTAGCTGCTGACCTTGCCCGTTTCCTCCTCCCATTTCAGGATTCGGTTGTTGGGAATGTCGCTCCACAGCAGATAGCGCCCGTCGCCGAACCATACCGGCCCTTCCGACCAGCGACAGCCCGTATGGAGCCGTTCTACAGCGGCGCTGAAGATCCGATATTGTTCGAACCGGTCGTCGAGCGTTTCGATCAGCGGATCGGGATAGCGAGGATGGTCGCGCCAGCCGGCAGTACGGGGGTATCGTGGATTCATGATGGGCATTCTTTCGAAATCAGTGTTCGCACATCAAACCTAAGCTGAACGAACTGGAACGGGCAATTAGAACCTTGAACTTGCCCATGCCGATACCCCATCTATCCGCTCATGGCCGCGCCGACAAATACCGAAAGCCTCGATGACTTGCTCGAACGAGTCCGCGCCTGCCGGTTGTGCGAAGCACATTTGCCTCTAGGACCCCGGCCCGTCGTCCGGGCGCAGCAGAGCGCGCGGGTCCTGATTATCGGACAGGCGCCCGGAACCCGCGTTCACGAAAGCGGTATTCCCTGGAACGACCGGAGCGGTGACGTCTTACGCGAATGGCTCGCCGTCGACTCCGAGACATTTTACGACGATTCCCGGATCGCCATCGTGCCGATGGGGTTCTGCTATCCCGGTGTCGACCCGCGTGGCGGCGACAACCCGCCGCGCCCGGAATGCGCCGACGCCTGGCACGCCGCCGTGATGGCACAATTGCCCGGAATCGAGCTTGTCCTACTCGTCGGCATGTACGCGCAGGCGCGCTATCTCGGCAAGAACCGCAAGCGCACGCTCACCGCAACCGTAGAAGCCTGGCGCGAGTATGGGCCGCGGTTTCTACCGCTGCCACACCCAAGCTGGCGCAATCTGCACTGGCGGCGCAAGAACCCCTGGTTCGAAGCCGATGTCATTCCAGAACTGAGGCCTCGGGTGCAGGCGCTGATTTAGTCGCCCATGTCGCCCACTTCCCGCTCCAAGGCTTCCATGTCGGCATCTGAAAATCCGAAATGATGGCCGATCTCGTGGATCAGCACATGCCGCACCAGATGCGCCAGATCCTCCTCATGCTCACACCAGTAATCGAGAATCGGGCGACGGTAGAGGAACACCATATCTACGGTCCCACCCGAATCCATGACGCTGCGCTCATTGAGCGCGACGCCCTGGTAGAGCCCTAGAAGGTCGAACGAGCTTTCAAGTTCCATATCGCGGCATATTTCGTCGTCGGGAAAATCTTCAACGCGGATCACGACATCCGCCGCGTAGCGCCGCAGCCGTTCAGGAATCACCCGCCACGCCGCGTTGGCAAGCGTTTCGATATCGGTGAGCGAAGGTGGCATTTTTGCGTTCATGACGGGTCAAACGATAGCGCTATGGTATCCAGTTCGCTAGAGTAACGGGGGGTGCGAAGGGTCGAAAAATGGTTCAAAAACTTTCCGCCGATGACCGGGCCGCGGGGCTGACACAGTTGAACGGATGGCGCGACGCCTCCGATCGCGATGCCATCGAAAAATCCTTCCAGTTTCCGGATTTCAACACGGCCTGGGGGTTCATGACCCAAGTCGCACTACAGGCGGAAAAGCTCGACCATCATCCCGAATGGTTCAATGTCTATGGCACCGTGAATATTACGCTGTCGACACATGACTGCAGCGGCGTCAGTGAGCGCGACATCCGCCTCGCCAAATTCATCGACGGTATAGCGACGGGCACATGACGAGACCGCTGGCGATACTCGCTTTTCTCCTGGCATTTCCCGCCGCCGCCGCGCCATTCGATGATGGCATGCAGGCGCTACAGGCAAGCGATTTTGCCGAAGCGCGCGCCACCTTCACCCCCCTCGCCGCGGCGGGTAATGGAAATGCGCAGTTCATGCTTGGTGTCATGTTCGAAAACGGCCTTGGCACGGGCAAGGATCTCGGCGCAGCGGCAAGCTGGTACGAGAAAGCCGCAGCGGCCGGTATCGCGTCGGCACAGTATAATCTGGGTGTCTTTTACCAGCTCGGTACAGGCGTTCCGCACAATTTGGCATTCGCGCTGAAATTTCATGGCATGGCGGCGGCACAGGGGCATAGCCGGGCGCAGAACAATCTCGGCACCATGTATTTTATGGGCGCCGGGGTTCCCCGTAATCCCGTCGAAGCCTGGAAGTGGCTCACATTGGCGGCGCGGGGACTGCGCGGCGATGCCCACGATATTGCCGCAAAAAACATTGGCGCGATCGAAGACGAGTTGACACCGGACGCGTTGGCGGACGCCAAGCGCCGGGTTGCGGCGTGGAAGCCGCGCAAATGATACGTACTGCAGCGGCGCTCCTCGCGCTGCTCGTTTCCTGCCTTCCCGCTATAGCGGACGAGGATGCCGTAGCACTTTACCGGCGTGGCGAGGTGGTGATTGCGGAGGCAACTCAAGAAAGCCACCGCGTCGACGGCGCAGCGCTGATTGCGCGAGCGGCGGCTCTCGGTTATGCGCCAGCGCAATATCACCTGGGCTTCCTGTACGGCCAAGGACGGGGTGTGGCACGGGATCCCGGCAAGGCGGTCGCTTGGTTCCGGCGCGCGGCGGAGCAAGGCAATGCCGAAGCGCAGTACGCTGTCGGCCTGTCCTTCTTCAATAGCGCGGATAAGACAGAGGCAGCGGCCTGGTTCCGTCGCGCGGCGGATCGGGGACTGGCCGACGCACAGTTCCAGCTCGCCTTGTTGTATGAAAATGGCGACGGCATAGAACCGAACGAGGCCGAGGCCCGCCGCCTCTATCGAGCCGCAGCGGATAAGAAAGATGCGGCCGCAATGTTCAATCTGGCGCTCATGCTCGACCAAGGCCGGGGCGGGCCGCCGGATCCGGAAGGCGCCGTGGACCTTTACATTCGCGCCGCGCAGGCGTCGCTTCCCGATGCCATGCACGCGCTATGCGAAGTGCTGCTCGATGGGCGCGGCGTCGCGCCCGACCCGGAGAAAGCAGCCGGCTGGTGTCACGCCGCCGCCGCGCAGGGCCACCCGCCGGCCCAAATGCTGCTGGCAACCCTGTATGCGCTGGGCCGCGGCATTGCGGTAGACGAGGCGCGCGCCGTCGCCTGGCTATCGATTGCCGCTGCACAGGGCTATCCGCCAGCCGTCAAGGCGCGGGACGATATGCTTCCGCGCCTTACTGCCGAAATCCGGTCACGCGCAGCCGAAATCGCGGCAGAATTGGGAGCCGGCGCGCTGCGTTGAACGGTTATGAAAGTAGTATTGGCGTCGCGAAACGGCGAGCAGGATGCGGCTGCCTAACTGGTTTTTTCGATCGTGAAAGATTCCCAAGTGGGCGCCGATTGCTGCTGCTTTTGCACGATATCTTCGATCTGGTTTATCTTTTCCATACCTTGCATCATGTCCGAACGGACGAAGTCGGCGCGGCGCACCAGGCCGCGCCCGGCAGAGAGATTATGCTGCCAACCGTTCATCTTCACCGAAAGGCCGCACAGGATAGCGCCAACGGAAACGTGGTGACTTCTGATCGATTTCTTCACATGGGTAAACGATTCCGCCGTGATGTTGTCCCACATGGATTCCGAGGACCGGTCGAAACTCTCAAATCGACTAACGACAGATGCTGTCACATCCGTGATGCTGTCTTTGATAAAATCGATACTGCGCATCAAACGGACGTCGTTTCGCAGCTCGTAGTTTTCTTTCAATTCTTCCATCGATTCTTCAAACAACAGAATCTGTGGAATGAGGGAATTCAGGCAGTCTTTTCCGTACGCGATCGACAGGTAAATATCGGCGTACTCTTCAATAAAATTAGGTACTTCCTGCAACTCGATGTGCAATTTGTTGGCCATGAGCTTGAGGTTTTCCAGCGCTTCGCGCTTGTCCGGCGAACTGTACTTCTTGACGAGCTGATCCATATTGTCGACGCCTGACTCGACATTATCGTAAATTTGCCGGAGCAGCGGCAACGTAAACACGTTCATGTACTGCATCAGCTCCTGGCATTTCTTTTCCGAGAGCTTCAGCCTGTTGGATTGCTCAACCTGAATGCCGAGTTTGCGAAGCTGGATTCTGAGCGAATAGACATCGAAGCTATGCAATTCGCTTAAGGCGGCAATCATGCGTTCGTCGGGATGCTGACCGCTCTTTGGCCATCCGAACGTACTGGCGAGCTCTGTCGTATCGATTTGACCGCTACCGCCGCCAATATCATTGAAGAGTTCGACAACGCTCTCCAGCCTGACGTTTTTGATCAATCGCGCCCGTCGCAACCCGGGTGTTTGAAGGGGAACAATGCTTAAGGGCAAGACATGCATCGAATCCATGTCCGCTTCCAATTGATCCTGCTTTTTGGGATCGACGGGTTCTTCCTCCTTTTTTTGTTTTAACGCCTTGTGTGCCATTTTTCCTCTCAGCTCATCGCTAAATATTGCACGAGCCCCATTGGGAAAATTCCCGAGTTTGAGGGTAGCGAGGAAGGGTTAAAGCTCGATTAAGTGGTACGGGTGAAATTTTCTTCTACTGAAGAAGATTGAACATCTTACCAAAGAAATACCACTTTAGCGTGATCCCGTTTCGTAGTTTTTTCTATAAGTTTGGATGGCCGCACCTGTAGTCATGTATAAGCGGCGCGGCACGATTTTCGAGGCTGTCTATCGGGGTGCCAACCGAATCGCGCTATCAAGCCGCACGACTTCGCCGTTCAAGATCGGGTTGTCGACCATGTGCAAGACCAGCTTGGCGTACTCTTCCGGCGTTCCAAAACGTGACGGAAACGGCAGAGTCGCCGCGAGATTATCCTGGATGTCCTGCGGCATGCCAAGCAGCATCGGCGTCGCGAACAGACCCGGTGCGATCGCCAACACTCGGATACCGCTGCGCGCGAATTCCCGTGCGGCTGGCAATGTCAGTCCGATAATACCACCTTTGGACGACGCGTAGGCCGCCTGCCCGATTTGACCCTCATAACCGGCAACCGACGCCGTGTTGATGACGATGCCGCGCTCGCCGTCGGCATTCGGCTCCCGGCCCATCATGTCGGCCGCCGCCAGACGCAGCACGTTGAAGGTCCCGATTAGGTTGACCCGGATCACCTTGGCGTAGTCCTCGAGGTCGATTGGCCCGTCGCGGCCAACGATCCGTTGCCCGGCCGCGACTCCAGCGCAGTTTACGCAAATCGCCGCCACCCCATGCGCATCGCGCGCCGCGGCTATGGCGGCCTCCGCACTTCCGGCATCCGACACGTCGCATTCGATAGCGATACCATCGATTTCCGACGCCACCTGACGCGCCACATCCATATTCATGTCGAAGATGGCGACTTTCGCGCCGGCGTCTGCCAAAGCCCGTGCGGTGCCCGCGCCCAGCCCAGAGGCCCCACCTGTGACGATCGCCGAAGTTCCTGTTACGTCCATGATCCAAACTCCCTGTAATTTGCGGTCGGATATAGCAGATCGCCTCGCGCCTCACCATATGAAGTCATATGAAGGAAGAAGCGCCAGATGGGTTCGACCTTGGCGACCTCGACGCCAAAGAAAAGATGGTTCGGGACGGCTTCTGGGCCAAAATCCGCCGCGCCGCCGGCAGCATCGATTTCGCGCGCGAGGCGGTAGCCGCATGGTATTGCGCGACCGATCCCGCGACGCCCTTGCGGGTCAAGGCGATCCTGATCGGTGCGCTGGCCTATTTCATCCTGCCGACGGACGTCATTCCGGACGTGATCGTTGGTCTCGGTTTCACCGACGATGCGGCCGTATTCTGGGCCGCCTGGAAAGCCGTCAGCGGCCATATCGACGAACGGCACCGGTCCAAAGCCGCGGCAGCCCTGGATGGTGACAACGCGCAGGATCCTGACGTGATCGAAAAATAAAGGGCAAAAGCAAGGCGGCGCCGCGTCCAATTTCGAGGACGCAACACCGGGTTCTGCCCCAACGACGGTAATTTTTACGCGACTTTCGATTCTTCTACTTTCGCCGCACCACGCATAACCGCGGAGATCGCCGCGTAGACCGTACCCCAGGCGTCGGCCGCCTCGGCAGTCCATGCGGCGCCAAGCCCCTGTTCAAGCGTCCAAAGCAGCGCGGCACCGACGGAATCGTAATGCGAGTCCTTTACGCCATAGGCAACATGGCGGCGGCCCATCGCCTCGACAACCGGCAGCAGGGCCTCAAGATTATCGAGACTGCCGACCGCCGTCCCGAGCGTGCCCATCAATTTATCATGCTGCATGGGCATGTTGACGAACCGGAACAACGGGCGGGTTGTCGGATCGATTTCGAACAGCCGGCCGTAAAACAGCTGCGCAGCCTTGCCGGCAATCGGCGCGATCTGAGTCCAGGTTTCCTGCACGATAGTTTTTTGTTCAGGGGTCAATGTTTTCTCCTTCATGAGCACCCGAATGAGAACGGCCACAAGGGCCGCTCGCCAAATCAGGCGTTGTTCTAAAGCGTTCGATAATTCATGAAAAATGAATTGTTTAGATCATATTCATCATTTTTCTTGAACCGAATAAGACGGTTCAATGAGGCCGTGCAATGCCTTCCGCAAGCGTTTGATGATCCAACTCACCAGCCCGGATATGTACTCAGACCGCTCGGCGCTGGCGCGGCGCATGGCCGCGTACTTGATGCGGTCCCAGTCATCACTCGCCACCATCTGATAGCCGATCTCCTTCATAAAAGCGTTGTCCGTTTTCGACATTTCTCTCTCCATTGGGTTGCGACGCGGCTCGTGCCGGCGCCTGTTGGAGCCATTTTTACGACTTGCCTTTAATCATGAAAAATGAATAATAATGATCATTTCATTCTTTATTAGAGAACGATGGAATTATCCGATCTGCGCATATTCCGCACTGTCGTGTCGGAAGGCGGTGTGACCCGGGCGGCCGAGAAGCTGCATCGGGTGCAGTCCAACATCACGACCCGGGTCCGGCAGCTTGAGGAAGATCTTGGCGTCAAACTGTTCATCCGCGAAGGCAAGCGGCTGCACCTGTCGCCGGCCGGGCAGACATTGCTGAGCTACGCCGACCGTCTGCTCGATCTGGCGCGGGATGCGCGCGACGCCGTACAGGATTCCAGGCCGCAAGGAATGCTGCGGCTCGGCTCGATGGAAAGCACCGCTGCGGTTCGGCTGCCCGCTGCCTTGAGCGCCTATCATGATCGCTTTCCCGACGTGACCCTCGAACTCCGTACCGGCAACCCGCAACAGCTCGCCACCGCCATACTCGAAGGCGAACTGGATGCTGCACTGGTCTCGGAACCGATTGCCGACGCCCCGTTCGAGAAGGTCCCGATCTACAAGGAGGAGCTCGTCCTTATCGCGGCGGCCGGTCAGCCGCCCATTGAATCGGCCGGCGACGGCACGCCCCGAACCCTGCTCGCGTTCGAAAATGGATGCCCGCATCGGAAACGGCTCGAGGATTGGTTCAGCAGTCAGGGTGAATTGCCCGAAAGGATCATCGAGTTGGGCTCCTACCATGCCA
Source organism: Alphaproteobacteria bacterium (assembly GCA_012103325.1). Classification (GTDB taxonomy): domain Bacteria; phylum Pseudomonadota; class Alphaproteobacteria; order UBA8366. Next base: position 1,679,070 of record WLWY01000001.1, on the reverse strand, counting down.
TGATCGGCTGTACCGTTGCCGGCATGGGCGTCTCGCTGCTGCCGAAAAGCGTGCTCGACGGCTTCGCCGAAAAGAAGCGGTTAAGCGCGCATAAACTTCCACCAGGGCAGGACTACGCGGAAACCGTGCTGATCTGGCGCAAGGGTGCACAGTCGCCAAAAATCGATGCTTTGATCGAGGTTCTGAAGGAGACTCGGACCGGTTGAGACATATCGCGCGCTTGTGCGCCCGGAGAAAATGGCGAACTATTCCAGGGTAGAAATGCTCTTCAACGAGGTCCGCGCCATGCGTCTGTCCCCCTTACTCGAACCGTCATCCGTCGCCGTACTGGGCGCATCAACCACGCCGTCGGTCGGCGGCGATATCGTCGAGACCTTGAAACGCTTCGGTTACGAGGGCGGCATCTACCCGGTCAATCCAAAATACGAAACGCTGCTCGATCTTCCCTGCTACCCGAGTCTGATCGATCTGCCCGCTGCGCCAGATGTCGTCGCCTTCTGCATCGGGCCGAAACGCATTCCAGAAAATTTCCGGCTCCTGCCGGACATCGGCGCCAAAGCGGCGGTCATCTTCGGTGGAGGCTACGCGGAAGAAGGCGACGCGGGGCGGAAAATCCAGGAAGAAATCGTCGACATTTGCAAAACCGGGGGCATCGCGCTGTGCGGCCCGAACTGCATGGGTGTCCTCAATCCCACGTTCGGCAGTGCGACCTACTTGCAGATTGCGCGCGAACCGGCAGCGCTTGCCGGTAATGTCGGACTGATCTCACAAAGCGGCTCGGTCTGCATCAGCCTGCTCTCCGATGTGCGCCGTTTCGGTTTCAGCGCCGTCGTCTCCTCCGGCAACGAAGCAGTCGTCAACGCCGCCGACTATCTCGACTTCATGATCGATCACGAAGCCACCAAGGTGATCGCGATGTTCACGGAAACCATCGCCGCTCCGGAGCGCTATGTCGCCGCCCTCGACCGCGCGGCGGATAAGGGCAAACCGGTCATCGTGCTGAAGGTCGGCAAGGCAGAACGCTCGCGTGCGGCCATCACGAGCCACACCGGCGGGCTGGCCGGCGATACCAAGGTGTTTTCCGAGGTCCTGCGCGCTCACCGCGCCATCGAAGTGGACGATCTCGACGAATTCGTGGAAATGATCGCGGCCTGCCAAGGCAGCCCCTGGCCGACAGGTAACCGATTGGGTGTCATCACCAGTTCCGGCGGCATGGCTGAGCTGATCCTCGACCGGGCCAGTACCGTGGGTTTGCAGCTGCCGCCGCTGCCCAAGGAAGACATGGCCGAAGCGACACGCGTTATCGGGGCGGTGTCCGGCGACGGTAACCCGCTCGACGCCTGGGGCAACGGCAACTTCGCCGTCAACACGCCCCACGCTCTGAAAGTGGTCCGCGAATGCGCGGCCAACGACGCCGTCGTCCTGTGCTACGACAACGACGACAATGCGCCGCTTGGCTATATCAAGACGCTGATGGCCCGGGCGAAATTTCTGAGCGAGTCCGCCGACGCGTCCGACAAGCCGCACTATCAGATGACGATGCGGCCCGGCCTGCGGATCGAAGAACAGATTCCGCTACTGCGAAACGCCGGCGTGCCGACATTGTTCGGGGTCCAACAGGGACTACAGGCCATCGATCGCCTCAGCCGCTGGTCGTGCTGGGATCCAGCGGCACGGGCGCCATTGCAAAATGTCGATCAACAAGCGATAGCGGACCTTGATCTCCCCAATCGCAACACCGTGAATGAGTACGACAGCAAACGCCTGATGAAGCAGCTCGGTCTGACGGTGACGCAAGAGCGCATCGTTGAAACCTGCAATGACGCCCTCGCGGCCGCGGCAGAGATCGGCTTCCCCATCGTTCTGAAAGCCGTGTCGGACGATATCCCGCATAAATCGGAACTTGGTCTCGTAAAAGTCGGGCTGAGCGACGCCGACGCGGTGACTCAGGCCTGGAACGATTTGACCGACGCGCTGGCGAAACAGGAAGCGCCCGCAAAGATCCTGGTTCAGGAAATGGTCAGCGAAGGCATCGAAGTGTTTGCTGGTGTCAGTCACAGCCCGGATTTCGGACATACGTTGGCGTTCGGTATGGGCGGTATCGAAATCGAAGTGAACCCTGATTTTGCGCTGCGCGTGCTACCGCTGCGCAAAGGCGATGCCGAAGCCATGATCGGTGAGATTCGCAATGCCGCACGTTTTGGCTCCGTCCGTGGCGCAGCGCCAGCAGACACGAAAAGCCTCGCCGCAGCGCTTTACGCGCTCTCTGATCTGATTGGCAGCGCAGGCTCGGCAATCCAGGAAATAGACCTCAATCCCATCAAACTTTTGCCCGAAGGCCGAGGCTGCATCGTCGTCGACGCGCTCATCGTGCCGAGGCAATAATTACCAAACGGGAGGAAGCCCATGACGAAAGAATTGGTTTTGTACGAAACGGACAAGCAGGTCGGGATCATCACCATAAACCGGCCATCCAAATTAAACGCGGTCAACCACGACTTGCGCCAGCAGCTCTGCGACACCTTCACCCGCGCTGACGAGGACGAAACGACAGGCGTCGTCGTGCTGCGGGCCAACGGTCGCAGCTTCTGCGTCGGCTACGACATCAATACCGGCGACCCGGAAAAGGAGAAGAACCGGCACGACGCGATGAAATGGCACGACTCCCTGACAGACGATATGGCCTTCGAATTCGCGCCCTGGGACATGCGCAAACCGGTCATCGCCTCGGTGCAGGGCCATACGCTTGGGGGCGGCTGCGAGCTGGCCATGTTCTGCGACATCACCATCGCCGCCGACAACGCCTTGTTCGGCGAGCCGGAAATCCGCTTCTCCAATGTCGGGCCGGCAATCATCATGCCCTGGATGATCGGCTACAAGAAGGCGCGTGAACTGCTATATTTCGGTGACATGATCGATGCCGAGACGGCCGAACGACTCGGCATGGTCAATCACGTCGTCCCGCTGGACGAGCTCGAATCCTTCACCATGAACTTCGCGCACCGCATGACCCTGATCGCGCCCGAAGCGCTGGAAAAGACCAAACTCGCCATCAATCGAGGCGCGGACTGCGGCGGCTTCCGCAACGCAATGCAGGCCGGTCTCGACATCGTCGCGCCGATCTATGCCGCCAAGACCGAAGTCGGCTTGAAGTTCACCGAGATCCGGATAAAGGATGGCCTGCCGGCGGCCTTGAAGTGGCGTCGGGAGCAGTTTGCGGCGTACGAATAAAGGCCATAGTGCGGCACTGGTGACGCCAACGCCGCTATGCTATCCAACGCAAAAATAGCAGGAGAGTGATCGTGGCCGAGTTGCTGTGGGAACCGTCTGCCGAGCGGATCGAGAACGCCAATGTCACCGCGTTCCGCCGCGCCGTTGAGAAACAGTGGGATGTGAGCCTGCCGGACTACGCGGCGCTGCACGACTTCTCGATCGGCGAACTGGAAAAGTTCTGGGTCAGCGTCCGGGAGTTCTGCGACGTCCGGGCTGCAAGTTGGGGTGACCGAGTCCTCGTCGATGGCGACAAAATGCCGGGCGCAACATTCTTCCCTGACGCAAAACTAAACTTTGCGGAAAACCTGCTGCGCCGCCGCGACGACACACCGGCGATCATTTTCCAGGCCGAAGACAAGGTGAAACGCACGATGTCGTGGTGCGAGCTTTACGACTCGGCTTCGGTCCTCGCACAAGCCTTGGCGGATTTCGGCGTCGGTCCCGGCGACCGCTGTGCTGGCTTCGTGCCCAACATGCCGGAAACCATCATCGCGATGCTGGCCACGACGAGTCTCGGTGCCGTCTGGACGTCCTGCTCGCCCGATTTCGGGATCAACGGCGTGCTCGACCGGTTCGGACAGACCGAGCCAAAGATCCTCTTCACCGCTGACGGCTACCACTACAACGGCAAGTCTCACGACTCGCTGGGCCGGGTCGCGGAGTTTGCGGCGCAACTGCCGACGGTGGAAAAGATCATCGTCCTGCCGATGCTCGACGCGGCACCGGATGTCAGCGCCGTGCCCAACGCGATCACTTTTGCCGAGGCGACGGCGGCCTATACATCCGGCGACATCACCTTCACCCAGATGCCGTTCAACGATCCGCTTTACATCATGTATTCGTCCGGCACGACGGGGAAACCGAAATGCATTGTGCACGGTATCGGCGGCTCTCTGCTGACGCATAAGAAAGAACACATCATCCATTGCGACATCAAACCGGGCGACCGGTTGTTCTATTTCACGACCTGCGGCTGGATGATGTGGAACTGGCTAATGACGGGGCTCGCCTCTGAAGCGACGCTGGTGCTGTATGACGGCGCGCCGACCTATCCCGACGCGAACGTGCAGTTCGATCTTGCCGACGAAGCCAAGGTTACCCTGTTCGGCACCTCGGCGAAGTTCATCGATGCGCTCGCCAAGAGCGGGCTGGACCCGATGCGCACACATGACTTGTCCTCTATCCAAACGATCACATCGACCGGTTCCGTACTGGTGCCGGAGGGCTTCGACTATGTCTATCGGCACGTAAAGAAGGATGTCTGCCTGTCGTCGATGTCCGGCGGCACGGATATTCTCGCCTGCTTCGTCGGCGGCAACCCTACCCTGCCGGTCGTACGGGGCGAGTTGCAGTGCCGTAACCTCGGCATGGATGTTCAGGTCTTCGACGATAATGAGCGATCGATTTACGACGAAAAAGGCGAGATGGTGTGCACGAAGCCCTTCCCGTCGATGCCGATCTATTTCTGGGACGACCCGGACGGCGAGCGCTACCGCGCCGCCTATTTCGAACGCTTCCCAAATGTCTGGTGCCAGGGCGATTTCGTCTCACGCACGAAAGACGACGGCTGGGTCATCTATGGCCGTTCGGACGCGACCCTGAACCCCGGCGGCGTGCGCATCGGCACCGCGGAAATCTACCGCCAGGTCGAACAGTTTGGCGAAATCGTCGAAGGCATCGTCATCGGCCAGGAATGGGACAACGATACGCGCGTCATCTTGTTCGTCATCCTGCGCGACGGCATGGCCCTTGATGACGACCTCATCGACCGCATTCGCAAGCGGGTGCGGCAGAACTGCACGCCACGCCACGTACCGGCCAAAGTCATACAAGTCAGCGATATTCCACGCACCAAATCCGGCAAGATCACCGAACTGGCAGTCCGCGACGTCGTGCATGGCCGCGCAGTGAAGAACAGCGAAGCCCTCGCCAATCCGGAAGCGCTCGACCTCTATCGCGAACTGCCGGATTTGCAGAGCGCCTAATCCAGGGAACCGTAACAATGCGATTTGCAATCATGGGAGCCGGAGGCGTTGGCGGTTATTACGGCGCCCAGCTCGCGCAGGCTGGTAACGAGGTCACCTTCGTGGCGCGTGGCGACCATCTCGCTGCGATGCAGACCAACGGGTTGACGATTCACGACCGCGACGGCGACTTTACCCTCAATCCCGTCAGCGCGACCGACGACGTTTCATCTATCGGCCCGGTCGATGCGGTTTTGATGTGCGTGAAACTCTACGACACGGAAACGGCGGCGATGCAAATCAAGCCGCTACTCGGCCCAGACTCGATTGTCGTTACGCTACAGAACGGCGTTGAAGCGCCGGAGATTGTCGAAGCGGTCGTCGGAAACGGCCGCACCTTGGGTGGTGCCACCTACATCTCGGCAACCATCGAAGCGCCCGGCGCCATCCGCCGTAATAACGATCTGACCCGCATCGAATTCGGCGAACCGGATGGCCCCGCGAGCGACCGTGCCGGAGCGCTGGCGGAGAATTTCAAAGCCGCCGGGCTGGACGCCAGCGCCGTCGACGATATGGCAGCATTGCTATGGTCGAAATTCGTACTGCTTTCAGCGAATAGCGGCATGACCGCCATGACCCGGCAAACCACGGGTGAAATTCGCGCGGACCCGGTCATGCGGCAAACCTTTCACGCTGCACTGGCCGAAACCGTCGCCGTCGGCCGCGCGCGTGGTGTCGCGCTGCCCGACAACATCGAACAAAGCTGTACCCAATGGCTCGACACCAACGCGCCGATCAAGGCCTCGCTACTGGTCGACCTGGAACGCGGCCGCCGCCTCGAAGCCGCCTGGCTCTCCGGCGCCGTGCACCGTCTTGGCCAGGAAGTGGGCGTGCCGACTCCAACGCATACGACAATTTTTGCGGCGTTGAGGCCGTTCGCTGACGGATCCGGTTCCTAATATTAGGAATCGCTCACACAGCCAGCTCAGTACCCCCATCCTAACCTTCCCTCACAAGGGGGGAAGGGATAAACTAGACAGATCTAGTGGTTAATCTCCTCCCCCTTGAGGAGACCTCTGCGAAACGGGTTCAGGATCGGAGATAATCGTTGGGTTTGGAGGTTGGTGCATAGGTTTGGCGGTTTTTCGCGTTGGGTTTTGGGACGCTCTTGACGAGATCGGCAAGGGACGGTGTCAGGGCATAAGAGTTTCGGCACGTCTCAGGTTCATGGCGATGCACAGGAGATGAAGGTGGGACTGGTTCTTCTGCATCCCCCTGTATCGGGCCCGGCGGTATCGGTAAGACCGCTTCAGAGTTCCGAACAGGCGCTCGACATTAGCGCGGATCGGGGAGATCAGGCGGTTGCGGACCTGTTGCCAGTGCGGCAGCGCCGGTTGGTTCTTATGGCTGCGGTGCATGATCCGGTCCTTGATGCCCCTCGCCTTGAGGCGCCGGCGGCGCTCCTTGTGCTCATAGGCTTTGTCAGCATAGACCGCCCGCTCGTCGCCCTGGATCAGCGCGTCGGCCACTTCGCTCTCATAGGTTTTGGCCGACGTCATCATCGCATCGCGGATCAATTCGGAGCCCTGATCGACGGCGATATGCGCCTTGTACCCGAAATAGGCCGTGCGCCCGCGCCGCGTCCAATCGGCATCCGGATCGAGCGCCGAACGCTCGCCGGAAACACCGGACGGCCGGCTGACCGAAGCCTCGATCAGGGTGGCATCGATCAGTGTGCCCGTCTTCAGCATCAGCCCGTGACGCTCCAACTGCCGGTTCGTTTCCGCCAGAAGCTTCGCCGTCAGTTTCCTCTCTGCCAGCGCCGCCCGGAAGCGCACGAACGTCGTCTCGTCCGGTGTCTCGTCGCTCAACGAGAACCCGCAGAACCGTCGGAACGACAGACGATCCCCCAACGCCTCCTCCAGGTCCGGGTCGGAAAGACCATACCATTGCTGCAGCAAAACCGCCTTGTACATCGACAGCGCCGGATACCCTCTGCGCCCCTTCTTCGAGCGAACCGACTTCAGGAGCTTCTCGAAGCGAGACCAGTCGAAAAGACCTTCGATACGCTCCAGACGTTTATTCGAACCCGCACCCGGCGCCACAAACGCATCCGCAAAGCCACCCTCACCAACCCGCTTCTCACCCATCAAGACCTCCGTCATAGCGATCACTCTAAAGAATCACCGTTTCGACAAAGTTGCTACCCATTTCGCAGAGGTCTCCTTGAGGGGGGAGGACTAAGGTGGGGGTGGACGGCGGCAGGTTTCGAAAGACTCCAATACACCCTAAAAATCGACGCAGCGGCCCGATTTTTCCCAGTCGCCGTAGCGAGTCGGCTCGAGGCCCTTGGGGCCACCGATTTCCTGCGGTTCTTCGCCCTGCTCCTCGGCTTTTTCCCGCGCGGTCTCGCCGGCCGCCTCAGCCTTCATTTCTGCCATTCGTTTGGCATCGACTCTTGCTGAAGGGTCGACCGGTAGTGGTTTGGAATCCGCGGCGCTGCGCGGGTTACGCGCTTTTTCCTTCAGTTTTTCGAACAAGCTGGTCATCGCCGTGGCACTCCTTTTTGGCCGTTTCGAGACACATCCGCGTATCTTGAAGCAAGGCTGCTGCAACGCAATATAAGCCGCGAGGAAAGGAACGCCAATATGAACTACGCGCGCACCGCGCTCTTGCTTGCCGGGCTAACCGGCCTGTTTCTCGCCGTCGGCTACATGATCGCCGGCGAAGGCGGCATGTTGATCGCTCTCGCGATTGCGTTCGGCATGAACATTTTCGCGTACTGGAATTCCGACAAGATGGTGCTGCGCATGTATGGCGCGCAGCAGGTCGACGAGCGCTCCGCGCCGCAACTCGTGGGGCTGGTGGCGCAACTGGCCCGGCGCGCCGATATGCCGATGCCGAAGGTCTTTATCATGGAGAACGACCAGCCGAATGCGTTCGCGACAGGCCGCAATCCAGAAAATGCCTCGGTCGCAGCCACGACGGGCCTGATCCGCACGCTGAGCCAGGAGGAAATCGCCGGCGTCATGGCGCACGAGCTGGCCCATGTGAAAAACCGCGACACTTTGATCATGACGATCACCGCGACTCTCGCCGGCGCTCTCTCGATGCTGGCGAGCTTCGCGATGTTCTTCGGTAGCAACCGCAACAGCCCGCTGGGGTTCGTCGGCGTTTTGGCGGTCGCGATCCTGGCACCGCTCGGCGCGATGCTGGTGCAAATGGCGATCAGCCGCGCGCGGGAATACGAAGCCGACCGAATCGGTGCGGAAATCTGCGGCAAACCGCTATGGCTGGTCTCAGCGCTGACAAAGCTGGAGCGTGGTGCCGCCACCTTCGACAACGGCGCGGCGGAGCGCAATCCGGCGACGGCGCATATGTTCATCGTCAACCCGTTGCACGCGCATGCCGCCGACAAACTGTTCTCGACGCATCCCAGCACCACGAACCGCGTGCAAAAATTACGGGAAATGGCAGGCGCGTCAGGCCCTTGGGATTAAGAGACGCGAAACAAGCACTTTATCTGATGGGTCCGCACCGCTAGGACTCCACACGTGAATATCACCGATCCTCGTGTCGCCGCGTTCGAGTTGCTGCTGGCGGTATTTCAGCATCGCCGTCGTTTCGACGAAGCTTTGGCTATCCACCACGACCTTTCCGGTCTGCAGCCGCGCGACCGTGCGCTCGCCCGGCTGCTAGCGATGACAGTGATGCGCCGCACGCCCGAACTCGACGCCATGATCACACCATTGCTGCGCAAACCGCTCCGCGGACGCGTCGCGCCGGTACGCAATCTGTTACGGCTCGGCGCAGCACAGCTGGTCTTTCTAGGGACGCCGGCCCACGCGGCGGTTGCGACCATCGTCGACGCGGCAGACGCGACCGGCAACCGCGCCTATAAGGGCCTCGTCAACGCCGTCCTACGCCGCATGGTGCGCGAAGGTGCCAAGCCGGCCGACAATCCGGGCCGCCTCAATACGCCGAACTGGCTCTGGAAGAGCTGGGAGCAGGCTTATGGTGCGGAGGTGGCAAAATCCATCGCCACCGCCCACCTGACCGAGCCGCCGCTCGACATCACGGCCAAACAGCGGCCCGAATGGTGGGCGGACCGACTAGAGGCAGAACTCCTGCCGACCGGAAGCCTGCGGCGCGCCGGCGGTGGCGACGTCCGCGCATTAGCCGGTTTCGACGAAGGCGCATGGTGGATCCAGGACGCCGCTGCAGCACTGCCCGCGCGGCTCATTCGCGACGTTGCGGGCAAGACCGTGATCGACCTTTGCGCGGCACCGGGCGGCAAGACTGCGCAGCTCGCCGCCGCCGGCGCCGAAGTCTTCGCCGTCGACTCGGATGCGACACGCTTGAAGCGTGTGAACGAAAACCTGCAACGGCTGCATCTGGGCGCGCATCTGGTCTCCGCCGACGCCACGAAATGGACGCCGCCTGCCCTGGCCGACGCAGTGCTGCTCGACGCGCCCTGCACCGCGACAGGCACGATCCGCCGGCGGCCCGACATCGCGCATCTCAAAACTGCGGCGGACGTGCGCCGGATGGCGGTCCTGCAGAACGAGTTACTGATACGCACCGCCGACATGCTGCGGCCCGGCGGGACGCTCATCTACGCTACTTGCTCACTGCAGCCGGAAGAGGGACCAGTGCGGATCGATGCCTTATTGGCGTCCGGCGCGCCCTTCACCCGCGACCCGGTGACACCAGCCGAACTTCCCGACCTCGAATCGGCCATTACGGCGGATGGCGATGTTCGAACTTTGCCCTGTTTCTGGGAAGACCGCGGTGGAATTGATGGCTTTTTTGTATCTCGTCTGCGCCGGAATTAGCCCGGATATCTCATGGTATTTGTTACTGTGCTAACTTCTGTGCTTTGCCGCTTGCACCGGATTTGGGAACGCACTAGGTAGAGATCATGCAGCAACCGGTTCGAATTGCACCGTCCATTTTGTCGGCGGATTTCGCCAAACTCGGCGAGGAAGTGCGTGCCATCGACGCAGCGGGCGCGGATTACATCCACATCGATGTCATGGACGGCCACTTCGTGCCCAATATCACGATCGGCCCGGACGTCGTGAAAGCCTTGCGGCCGCACAGCAAAAAGCCGTTCGACGTGCATTTGATGGTATCCCCGGTCGATCCCTATATCGAAGCGTTTGCCGACGCCGGAGCAGACATTCTGACCGTACACCCGGAAGCAGGCGCCCATACCCACCGCACGATCCAGCTCATCAAAGGTCTCGGCCGCAAGGCGGGCTTGGCACTCAACCCGGCGACACCGGTCGCGGCCATTGAGCATTTGCTGGACGATATCGATCTGGTCCTCGTCATGAGCGTCAATCCGGGATTCGGCGGTCAGAAATTTATCGCATCGCAACTCGACAAAATCCGCGACCTGCGCGCGCGGATCGACGCGAGCGGGCGGACCGTCGACCTTGAAGTCGATGGCGGCATCGATACGAAGACAGCGCCAAAAGCGATTGCAGCCGGTGCGGACCTTCTGGTCGCGGGCACCGCCAGCTTCACCGGCGGCCCGGATGCCTATGCGGACAATATCCGAGGTCTGCGAACCGAAAGCGCAACAGGGAGCCTGTCCGAGTAATGCTTACGGTCTGCGTCGGCCGGAGAAACGTGCGTGTTAGAAGAGGGAGCGCAGGCGATGCCGGAAACATCGTCAACCGCCCTCGACGCAGCACGCGCGTTTCTCCGGCCGACCCAAAGGGCCGCGTTCTCAAGGGTTGGGGATGGCGTCCGGTACCGCTCGCGATGCCCCCGGCATCGCCACGCGGCACCATCCTAACCCAAACCCTTGAGAACGCGGCGCAGACCATAAGCATTACTCGAACAGGCTCCTAGCACGCAATGACCGGCCTTTCGCATGACCACCCCGCCTGGCCGCCCGCCCAGCGGCGTCTGATGGGGATGGTTTTCGCGACCCCTCTCTATGGTTCCACCTTACTGCGGCGGCGGCCAACTCGTCTTTCCGCGGCACCGCCGGACCCGTGGCCCGGCGATGCGAAGCGCGGCGCGGCGATGATTGACAGGACCTATAGCTTCGCGGGCACAACGGTTCGTCCGGAGGGATCACCATGGGACGAAACGAGCACCGATAAAGACTTGCGCGATGCGCTGCACGAATTCACTTGGCTGCGCGATCTGCGAACGAAGGGGGGTGACGACGCGAGGCGCCACGCCCGAAAACTGACCGCGGAATGGCTAATCCGCAATCAACGTTGGTCCGCCGCCGTCTGGCGGGCCGATATCATGGGCCGCCGCCTAACCGCCTTGATCTCCCATTTCGAGCTGTTTTTTGCCAGTGCGCCAGATCCCTTCCGGTCACAACTTCTGGCAAACATGGCGCGGCAAGCGCGCCACCTCGGCCGCATCGCAGGGCGCGAGGTCGACGGCTTGGCGCGGATTTCAGCGATCAAGGGCTTACTATTTGCCGGCTTGTGCATTCCGGACGAAACGCCATTGCTGGCCCGCGCGACAAAACTGCTGGAGACCGAACTACCCCGGCAGATCACGCCGGACGGCTGCCACCTGGAACGCAGTCCCGCCGGGCAACTGACGCTGCTGCGCGATCTGGTCGATATGCGGGCGGCGCTAAGCGTCAGCCGCCATGACTCACTACCGGCGTTAACGACGGCGATCGGCCGTGTCGCGCCGATGCTCCGGCTGTTCCGGCATGGCGATGGTAGCTTAGCGCTGTTTAACGACAGTAGCGAAACCGACCCGGCGATTATCGATCTGGCGCTCGCACAATCGGGCAGCCGCGGCAAAACGCCCGCCCGTTCGCCGGACGGCGGTTTCGAGCGCCTTTCAGCTGGAAAGCTCCTGGCGATTGAGGATTGCGGTACCCCTCCCGCGACGGCCTGGGACAATCACACACATGCTGGCACGCTTGGCCTGGAAGTCAGCCTCGCCAAGGAACGCCTGATCGTGAATTGCGGCCCAGCCATCGCCTCGGGCGCGGAATGGCGCAACGCCGCGCGGGCTACCGCCGCGCACAGCACACTGGCAATCGAAGACACCAATTCTAGCGAAATCGGTGGTGGCACACGCCGTGTCTCGCGCGTTCATGTGGACCGCCAAGAGACGGACGGCAATATCTGGCTCTCCACGAGCCACAACGGCTATGCCGGCCCCTTCGGTTTGATCCATCACCGCCGTTTATACATGGCCGCTACCGGCGACGAACTGCGCGGCGAAGACGCACTTGCCGCTGTCGATCATGACGGCCATGACGGTGTAGCGGGCAATCCGGAAAACCGGGCCTTCACGATCCGCTTCCACGTTCATCCCTCGGTGAGCACGTCCCTGGCTCAGAATGGCGCCGCCGTCTTGCTTCGCCTGCCGGGCGGATCCGGCTGGCGGCTGCGCGCCGGGGGCGCAAAACTCGATGTAGCGGAAAGCATATATTTCGGCGACGGCGGCGCGAAACGCACGCAACAAATCATCCTCTCCGGCCGCACGGACGGCAATGGCGCGACGGTGAAATGGGCTCTGCGCCGTGAGGGCGGCAAAGGATAACGAATGACACAGATGCGGGCCATGCTGTTCGATGCAGCGCATAAGCCGCTGCGGTTGGCAACAGTGGCGCGACCCGAGCCGGCGCCCGGTCAGGTGCTGATCAAGGTGCATGCCTGTGGTGTCTGCCGCACCGATCTGCACCTGGTCGATGGTGAATTGCCAGATCCGAAGACCTCCGTCATCCCCGGCCATGAAATCGTCGGAACTATTGTGGAGACCGGCGCCAGCGTAGACCGGTTCAAGTCCGGGCAAAGGGTCGGCGTCCCCTGGCTCGGCTTCACCTGCGGCACATGCGGTTATTGTAAATCCGGACGAGAGAACCTCTGCGAAGCTGCCCGTTTCACCGGTTACCAGATCGATGGCGGCTACAGCGACTACACGGTTGCCGACGAGCGCTATTGTTTCCCAATACATGGCGATTACTCCAACGCCGAAGCCGCACCTCTGTTATGTGCGGGGCTAATCGGCTATCGCGCGCTGACGATGGCAGGAGATGCCGGGAAATTAGGCATATACGGCTTCGGTGCGGCCGCGCATATCGTAGCGCAAGTCGCCCAGCACCAAGGCCGACAGGTTTATGCCTTCACCCGCCCCGGCGACACAGACGCCCAAGACTTCGCCCGCGGGCTGGGCGCCATCTGGGCCGGAAGCTCGGACGACGCGTCGCCGGAGCCACTCGACGCCGCGATACTTTTCGCGCCCGTAGGTGCATTGGTGCCGTTGGCGCTACGGGCGCTTGTGCCCGGCGGGACGGTTGTGTGCGCCGGCATCCACATGAGTGACATCCCAAGCTTCCCCTACGACATTTTGTGGCGTGAGCGGCGTATCATCTCCGTTGCCAACCTGACCCGGCAGGACGGCGAGGAATTTCTTACGCTGGCGCCCCGCATCCCCGTTCAAACCACGGTAACGACACTGCCGCTTGCACAAGCGAACGAGGCCCTGTCGGACCTGCGCGGCGGCCATCTTACCGGTGCGGCGGTGCTGATACCGGAGTAGCCGGCCGAACGGTCCAAAGAACGAAACGCCCCTAAAACGACCAGTACCGGAACCCGTCCCCCTTGGTCCGGTCGCGCCACAGCCCTTTTACGTCAGCAACAAGCCCACCGGGAACAACGATGTCTGACAGATTGATATCGCTATAAGCATTATGCGCGACCGCGCCGACGACACCATCGTAAGCGGTTCCAAGTATATCCAGTAATTCGATGCCGTAGAGGGTCCGTGCGTCACAGGCATCGGCGAGTGGATCATGCACTGCGACGTCATGGCCCGCTGCAGCCAAATGCTTCACAATATCGGGGATCTGGGAATTGCGCAGATCCGGGACATTTTCCTTGAAAGTCAGGCCGAGCACCAAAATACGGGACGGCCCATCAAGCTGGGCAGCGATCCTATCGGCGACATAGCGACTCATGCCATCGTTGATGCGCCGGCCCGACAGAATGATTTCCGGCTCGTGGTTCATCGCCTGCGCCGCATGGGCCAGGTAATAGGGGTCGACACCGATGCAATGCCCGCCGACCAGCCCGGGTTTGAAATCGAGGAAATTCCACTTCGTCGCCGCGGCCGCGAGCACATCTTCCGTCGACAAGCCCATGCGGTCGAAGATCATGGCGACTTCATTGATGAACGCGATGTTGATATCGCGCTGCGCATTCTCGATGACCTTGGCCGCCTCCGCAGTGCGGATATCGGCGGCAACGAAAACATCGCCGCCGTTTATCCGTCCATACATGTCGGCAAGCTGCCCCGCTATGTCGGCTGTCTGTCCAGCGACGACCTTTGTGATGTTGTCAATCCGATGTGCCCGGTCGCCGGGATTGATCCGTTCCGGGGAGTAACCCAGGAAGAAATCACGGCCGCACAGCAGGCCGGACGCCTTTGCCAACACCGGGCCGCACACATCTTCCGTCACGCCTGGATAGACGGTGCTTTCGAAAACGACGACGGCACCGGGTGCCATTGCCGCCCCGACAGTCCGGGCCGCCCCTTCGACAGCGCTCAAATCGGGCCGTTTCGCATCATCGACAGGTGTCGGAACGGCGACGATATAAATGTCCCGACCCTGGATCGCCGCTGCATCGCTACTAAACGTCAGGCTGCTATCAGCGAGTGTCATCGAGTCGATTTCACCCGTCCCATCTTTGCCGTCAAGGAGTGCCGCGACACGAGACGGATTCACGTCGAACCCGACAGTATCGAAATGGCGGGCCAATGCTGCCGCCAGGGGAAGCCCGACATAGCCGAGGCCGATCACGGCGATTGTTGGCTGCGTCTTATCAACCTTGTTCATAATCGCAACTAGCGCTTTGAGGTACGGTCTGTCAACCGGCCAAGCCGCTGACTCTTATGGTGTTCATCGATTGAACCTTGACGTTCACAGTCTGAACATAGTATGTTCGCGGCATGAACACGATGGCGAATTACGAGCTTGAACATGGCGGAGAATAGGACTTCCGGCAGTACGTCGGATGGCGATGCCGAAATCACGCTCGGATTGCTGAATGCGGTGCAGGAAAACAGCACCGCAACCCAGCGTTCGATGGCAAATGATCTCGGCATCGCGCTGGGCCTTGCGAACGCCTATCTCAAGCGCTGCGCGCGCAAAGGATTGATCAAGATCAGCCAGGTTCCGCCGAACCGCTACGCCTACTATTTGACGCCGAAGGGATTCAGGGAAAAATCCCGCCTCACATCGGAATATTTGTCGTCTTCTTTTACCTTTTTCCGCCGAGCGCGCGGGCAATGCAGCGAGGCGCTAGACTATTGCGCCGCACGCAACTGGAAACGCGTTGCGCTCGCCGGATCCGGCGAATTGGCGGAGATTGCAACACTCTGTGCGGTTGAACGCGATATCGCCCTGATCGGCATGATCGACCCTGAATTGAAAGCCAAGGAGTTCGCGGGCTTGAAAATTTTCGCTTCGGCGAAAAAACTCCGTGACCTAGATGCGATTATCGTAACCGACCTGCGCGCACCGCAGGCTGTGTTCGAAACGCTGTCGAAGGATTTATCGGCTGAACGGGTGTTGACACCGCCGCTGCTCGGCGTCGTTCGGCAGCAGACGGAGACCGCGTCATGAAACGCTGGTATGTCGTCTACACGCGTACCGGCTTGGAACGAATGGCGCTTGGTCATCTCGAAGAGCAGAACTTCACGGTTTATCTGCCACAGCGGCAAAAGGAGCGCCGCCACGCGCGCCGCATTGACACGATCAAGGCCCCGCTGTTTCCGCGGTATCTTTTCGTCTCTCTGGATATCGAGGCCGATCAATGGCGTTCGATCAACGGCACCTACGGCGTTTCCTATCTGGTGACGATGGGTGAAAAGCCCTCGGCGGTTCCACCCGGCATCGTTGAGGCCATCCGTGACCAAGAGAACGAAGAAGGCTTGGTGGAAATCGTCGAACCACACCCTTACGCGAAGGGTGATGTCATCGAGATTACTCAGGGCGTCCTTGCCGATCAAACCGGCATCTTCAAATGCGGCGCCGACAAGCAGCGTGTCACACTGCTGCTCAGCCTGCTCGGCCGCGAGACGGAAATTCAGCTCCCCGCCAACGCCGTCCGCGCCTACGGCTGATCATGCTCATTGCCGCAGCGGCCGTACTGATCGCGACGCTGGCAGCAACCGGCCTTGTTCTGAAGTTTCTCCACCGTCACGCAATCTTCGACCATCCCAACAAAAGGTCGAGCCATACCGGTCTCGTGCCGCGCGGTGGCGGACTTGCCGTCGTCTCTGTTCTGATCGTTGCCTGGGCCGTCGTCACGGCTCCCGAAAACCGGATCGAAGTCGGCACTGTTCTTCTCGCTGCACTGCTGCTTGCTGGGGTTTCCTGGATCGACGATTTGCGGTCTTTGCCGCCCTGGATCCGTTTGCTGGCGCAAGCCGCAGCCGTATTGCCGGCGCTGGTTTGGCTGGGCCCGAAAGGCCCAGTCTTTCATGGCCTGGTGCCGGGACCTCTCGATCTGGCGTTGAGCGGATTAGTCTGGCTGTGGTTCATCAACCTTTTCAACTTCATGGACGGCATTGATGGCATCACCGGCGTCGAGACGGCCAGCATCGGCGCCGGAATCGCCCTGATCGCAAGCCGCGGGCTCGGATTCGGTCTCGATCCAACTTTAGCGGCAACGGTTTCCGCGGCCGCTATCGGCTTTTTATGGTGGAACTGGCATCCGGCGAAGATATTCCTTGGCGATGTCGGCAGCGTCCCGCTCGGTTTTCTGTTGGGCTGGCTGTTGCTGAACCTGGCGAGCGACGGGTATTGGGCGGCGGCGCTGATCTTGCCGCTCTATTATCTCGCCGACGCGACGATCACGCTGCTGCGGCGTGCGGCACGGCGGGAGCGAGTCTGGAAGGCGCACCGGGAGCATTTCTATCAGCATGCCGTCCAGAATGGCCGTAGCCACGCGACCGTCAGCATCGGCGTCGGTGTCTGCAATGCGGCCTTGCTGGGGCTCGCGATGCTCTCGCTTGCCTGGCCTTGGGTCGCGTTATTCGCCGCCGTCGCCGTCGTTTGCGTATTCCTGTTCTGGCTCTCCCGTTAATGTCCGAAAACAGCTAAACTGTGCCGATCCAAGATGGCCCGACCGAATTTCTGAAACTATCGGTTCGGGCGCTTGCGTCGGGCATCGCAGGGGACTAATAAGGCCGGAGTATGGCGATCATCCCTTTGCTTCGAAGAAACCGTGCGCGCATCGCGTATATGCACGATGTATCTATGGCGGCGATTTCGTTCCCGCTGTCGCTCTACCTGCGCGTTGGCGGCGATATGCACTACTTCGTTGCCTCCTTCCTGACCGAAGGCATGATCATCTTTACCGGCGTTGCAGCAGGCGTTTTCTGGTTCGCAAACATGTATCGCGGTGTTTGGCGCTACGCGTCATTGAACGATCTGATGGCGATCACCAAGGCCGTATCGCTGGTGATCCTTATATTTCTGCCGCTTTTGTTCCTAACCTCGCGGCTGCAGGACGTACCGCGGTCGCTGCCGCTGATAAACTGGTTTGTCCTGCTAGTCCTGCTCGGCGGGCCGCGATTTCTGTATCGGATATTCAAGGATCGGCGACTTGAGCACGTCCTCGAAGCAAGCGGTGTCAATCGCGTTCCGGCACTGCTGGTCGGTGCCGGCGACGAAGCGGAGCTTTTCATCCGCGAGCAAAGTCGAGACAAATCGGCCCCATATAAACTAATCGGCGTGATCGACGAAACCGGCGGCCGCGTCGGACGGGAAATTCACGGCATCCCCGTCATGGGGCAGTTGGAAGATATCGAAATGATCATCGCGCAGGGGCTTAGGGTAAAACCGCAGCGCCTAATCCTGACCCGCGATCGCATCGAGGGCGAGGATGTGCGTACGCTTTTTGCCCTGGCGGACCGGCATGGCATGACGTTGGGCCGCCTTCCGCGGTTGGCTGAATTGAAGGACGGAATGAATGACCGCCTGGATATTCGTCCCGTTGCCGTTGAGGACCTTCTCGGCCGGCCGCGCACGGTACTGGACCGGGACGCAATGCGAACCCTCGTCAAGGATCGCCGCGTGCTCGTCACCGGTGCCGGCGGCACGATCGGATCGGAACTCGTCCGACAAATCGCCGATATCGGACCGGCATCCTTGGTTTTGTTCGATAGCTCGGAATTCCTGCTGTACGAAATCGACATGGCAATCGCCCGGTCACACCCTGAACTTGACCGGCGGCCTGCTTTAGGGAACGTCCGCGACCGCGGACGAATCGACGATATTATCGCCCGCGAAAAACCCGAAATGGTGTTTCACGCCGCGGCGTTGAAACACGTTCCCATGGTCGAACGGAACCCCAACGAGGGCGTGCTGACCAATGTCATTGGCACCCGCAATGTCGCGGACGCCTGCCGCGCGGCTGGTGTCAAGCTGATGGTGCAGATTTCCACCGATAAGGCGGTCAACCCGGCAAACGTGATGGGCGCAACCAAGCGTCTCGCAGAGGGCTACTGCCAAGCGTTGGATCTTTCCGAGCGGGCTGGTGACGGAACGCGCTTCGTCGTCGTCCGCTTCGGCAACGTTCTCGGATCGACCGGCTCAGTAGTACCGCTGTTCCAGCGTCAGTTGGCGGAAGGTGGCCCGCTTACGGTCACCGACCCGAACATGACTCGCTATTTCATGACGGTTCGCGAGGCGGTTGAGCTGGTCCTGCAAGCCTCCGCGCTCGGCCTCGCGGACGGAGAAACGGAGGGGCGGATATTCGTGCTCGACATGGGCGAACCCGTCCGAATCCTCGATCTAGCGCGGCAGATTATTCGTCTCGCCGGTCTACAGCCGGACGAGGATATCGAGATCAAAATAATTGGGCCGAGACCAGGCGAAAAGCTGCACGAGGTCCTATTGCATGACAAAGAAACGCCGGTACCGACGGCCTGCGATGGTCTGACACTTGCCGCCCCGCGAACGCCGGATCTGGCGCTCATTGCGCGGACAATAGACGAATTGGAGAGAACGGCAACGGCACGGGACAGCGAGCGAACGCTCTCCCTACTACGCCGCATCGTGCCGGAATTTGAAAGCGATGGCGCGGACCCGTCCGCCATTGCCCTGTAAAACAAAACAGACGTTGAGGACGCCAAGTGCGGCCTGTTGATGGAGTGAATCATGGCGGATAGTAAAATCGCGCGAGCATTGATCTCAGTGTCGGATAAGACCGGGCTGGTCGTGTTTGGCAAATTCCTCGCCGAACAAGGCGTCCGATTGCTGTCTACGGGTGGCTCAGCACGCACGTTGCGCGATGCCGGATTGGCGGTCACGGAAGTCGCGGACCATACCGATTTTCCGGAGATGCTCGACGGCCGCGTCAAGACGCTGCATCCGAAAATTCACGGCGGCATTCTTGGCCGGCGCGACGTCGACGCGCACCGTATGGCGATGGAAGCGCACGATATTGCCCCAATCGATCTGGTCGTCGTCAACCTCTACCCCTTTGAAGAAACCGTCGCGCGGGGCGCCAACTTCGAGGAGTGCGTGGAGAACATCGATATCGGCGGGCCGGCGCTGATCCGAGCCGCCGCGAAAAACCACGACTTCGTCACGGTGGTCACCGATCCGAGCGACTATGATGACGTCATGGCGGAGATGAAGAACGGCGAAGGCGCCACGACCCCGGATCTTCGCAGCCGCCTCGCCGCTACCGCTTACGCACGGACGGCGGCATACGACGCGAACATTGCCGCGTGGTTCGAAATTCAACGCGGCGACGTGTTCCCAACACGGATGGCTGGCAGCGGTATCCTGAAGCAAAAGCTGCGATATGGCGAAAATCCGCATCAGGAAGCGGCGCTCTATCTGAGTGGCCGAACGCGCCCCGGCGTTGCCTTGGCCAGTCAGATTCAAGGCAAGGAACTAAGTTACAATAACATCAATGACACCGATGCCGCCTTCGAGCTGGTCAGCGAGTTCGATGTGCCGGCCGTCGCCATCATCAAGCACGCAAACCCTTGCGGTGTGGCGGTCGGCGAAACGCCGCTGGAAGCCTATCGCCTGGCTCATTCCTGCGACCCGGTCAGCGCCTTCGGCGGCATTGTCGCGCTGAACCGGCCGTTGGACGGCGATACGGCGCGCGCGATCAGCGAAATTTTCGTCGAGGTGGTCATCGCCCCAGAAGCGGAAGCCGACGCCCGGGCCGTCTTCGCGGAAAAGAAGAACCTGCGGCTCTTGCTGACCGGGGACATGCCAGATCCCGATGCGGTCGGAATGACGATGAAAACGATCGCCGGCGGATTCCTGATGCAGAGCCGAGACAATGGCCGTATCGGCCGCGACGATCTGAAGTTCGCTACCAAACGTAAACCCACCGACCGGGAAATTAGCGACATGCTGTTCGCCTTCAAGGTCTGCAAGCACACCAAATCGAACGCCATCATCTATGTTCGCGACGGCGTCACCGTGGGCATCGGCGCGGGACAGATGAGCCGCGTCGACTCGTCCCGTACCGCGGCGCAAAAAGGCAAGGAGCATCTCGGCACGGAACGATCCGTGGTCGCGTCCGATGCCTTTTTCCCGTTCTCGGACGGCTTGATTGCAGCGATCGAAGCCGGCGCCACCGCCGTCATCCAGCCCGGCGGCTCGGTCCGCGATGAGGAAGTCATCGCAGCGGCCGATGAAGCCGGTATCGCCATGGCCTTCACCGGCATGCGCCACTTCCGGCACTAGACATTGCCGGTTTTCGCACCAAACGGCTGACAACCGAAACCATATCGCAAGGACAAATCCATGATCATCACGACGACATCTTCTGTCGAAGGCCACAAAATTACCGAATATTTTGGCGTTTGTACGGGGGAGGCGATCCTCGGCGCGAACGTAGTTCGCGACCTGTTCGCTGGCGTACGCGATTTTGTCGGTGGCCGGTCCGGCGCATATGAAAAAGTCCTTCGCGCTGGCAAGGATGCCGCGATCGAGGATATGCAGGCCGATGCGGAAGCGCGCGGCGGTAACGCGATCGTCGGTGTCGATCTCGACTACGAGGTGGTCGGCGACAAAGGCTCGATGATGATGGTGGTCGCCAGCGGCACGGCAGTCCGTATCGAATAAGCCGGCCCTATTAGCGCGCGACCATGCCCCTGAGCTCACGGTTCGCCACGGCGAGCATTGCGAGATCGACCTGACCGATCGAGGCAAGTTCGCCGATCAAGCTTTCGACACGGTCGACGACGTCGTGCCGGTTCGTGACCCAATCGTCGATCGTCGTTGGCCCGATCTTCGCGCCGCAGCTGGCAAGAATTTTGGTCGAAAGGTCGCTTTGCGTGCCCCACAGATCGTCGATGATCGCCTCGACTGCGAGTTTGTGCCACGTGCTGTCGGGCGTTAGACGATTCGCGCCGCGGCGCAACCAATCAAGGCGGAAACGGCTACCGATTGCGAAATAGGTCCGCGCCGTATCGATCACGGGAACGCCCGCACCACCTGCGATCAGAATGATATCGCAAGCCGTGGAGAGCATTTTCAAGGCCCCGATGCGCTGCGATAGCGTTTCGGGAACGCCGGGGCTGACGAAACGCTGCGTTCGTTGCGCCACATCCTCTCGTTGATCGGGCTGCAGAATGTTTTCCATTTCTGCCGCGAGGCTTTCGATTCCGGGCGCGAACTCGCCCATCAGTTGGGAAATATCCAGCGGATGCGCCGCGTTGCGCAGGAACCATTGCGTCGTCCGGTCTACCGTACGCCCTATTTCACGCAACATAAGCGTCTGCGCATCGGTCGAGACCTTGTTGTCCAACGCTTCGATTTCCACCCACAATGGACGCAAGCCGAAAGCCTCTCGAACGACCGTATAGGCCCGCGCAATCTCCGGCGACTCGAGTCCGGTCCGGTCGCGCATTTCGTTGACGAACGAGGCGCCGGTGCGATTGATCATCGAGTTGGTGACCGACGTCGCAATAATTTCACGCCGCAGGGTGTGCCGATCGATCGACTCGCGATAACGGTTCTGCAATGCCGTTGGGAAATAACGCGCCAGATCTTCGGCCAACAATGGGTCGTCCGGCAAATCGGATTGCAGGAGTTCCTCGTAGGTCGTGTTCTTCGCATAGGCGAACAGGACGGCGATCTCCGGCCGGGTTAGCCCAACCTTCGTCGACTCCAGCTGGTCGATGGTTTCGTCGTCCGGTAGAAACTCGATGCTCCGGTCCAATATGCCGGCCCGCTCCAGTGAGCGCATCAGCCGCTGATGCCGGTCCAACAAGCGGTAAGCTTCACTTTCCGTGACTGTAATGGCCTGAGTCTGCGCGTAATTGTCTTCGAGACAGAGCGCGCCGACCTCCTCCGTCATCTCGACGAGCAAGCTGTTGCGTTGCTTGTCGGTCATATCCCCCTGTGCAACGACATCGCCGAGCGCGATCTTGATATTCACCTCGTGATCGGAGCAATCGACGCCGGCGGAGTTATCGATTGAATCGCTATTGATACGGCCACCGGCACGCGCGTACTCGATGCGGCCAAGCTGAGTAAAACCCAGATTGGCACCCTCGCCGACGACCTTGCAGCGCAGCTGACTGCCATTGACCCGAAGGCCGTCATTGGCGCGGTCACCGGCGTCGCCATGCGCTTCGGAGGACGCCTTGATGTAGGTACCGATACCGCCGAACCACAACAGATCGATCTCCGCACGGAGCATGGCGCTGATCGGAGCATGGCGCTGATCAACGCGTTCGGCGTCAGCGTCGTTTCCTCGATTTCGAACAGCTTGCGCATTTCCGGTGTCGGCGTCACCGACTTGGCATTGCGGTCGAATATGCCACCGCCCTTCGATATCAGCGTCGCGTCGTAGTCGCTCCAGCTGCTGCGGGGCAGATCGAACAGGCGCTCACGCTCCGCAAAGCCGGCGGCAGGGTCCGGATCCGGATCGACGAAAATATGCAGATGATTGAACGCGCCGACGAGACGGATATGTTCCGACAGCAGCATGCCGTTCCCAAAGACGTCACCCGACATGTCACCGCAGCCGACAACAGTGAATTCCTCGCTTTGCGTGTCACAGCCCATTTCGCGAAAATGCCGTTTTACCGATTCCCAGCCGCCGCGCGCGGTGATACCCATTTTCTTGTGATCGTATCCAGCAGAGCCGCCCGAAGCGAAAGCGTCCCCAAGCCAGTACCCCTTGGTCAGCGCGATCTCGTTGGCGATATCGGAAAACGTGGCGGTTCCCTTGTCCGCGGCAACGACCAGGTACGAATCGTCCTCATCCATTCGGACGACGCGGTTCGGCGGTGCAATGCCGCCATTCACTAGATTGTCGGTAATCTCCAGCATGGCGCCGACGAAAAGCTGGTAGCAGGCAATGCCCTCTGCCTGAAAGGCTTCACGGTCGCTCGGTGACGGCGCCTGTTTCAGCACGAAGCCGCCCTTGGATCCGACCGGCACGATGACCGCGTTCTTGACCTGTTGCGCCTTCACCAACCCGAGAATTTCCGTACGGAAATCCTCTCGCCGGTCCGACCAGCGCAGCCCGCCACGCGCGACCATGCCGAAACGAAGGTGAACTGCCTCGAAGCGAGGACTATAGACCGAGATTTCCCGCAGCGGCCGCGGTTCCGGCAGTTCTTCGATTCCCCGGCTGTCGAATTTGAACGACAGATACGGCAACGGTTCTCCGCTCGCCGTGACCTGGAAATAGTTTGTCCGCAGTGTCTTTTGTATGAGGTTGAGATAACGCCGAAGGATGCGATCCTCATCCAAGTTTGCGACGCGATCCAGCTCCTGTTCGACCGCGACCTTTACCGTCGCTTCAAGCCCCGCCCGGTCGCCATCGAACTCCGGGTCAAACCGGAGCTTGAACAGCCGGACGAGCAGCCGCGTCAGATCGGGATACTGCGCCAGGGTCTCTTCCATATAGGCCTGGCTGAAAGGGATCCGCGCCTGCCGCAGATACTTGCAATAGGCACGGAGCACGACAACTTCACGCCACTCCAAGTTCGCGCACAGAACCAGCCGGTTGAAACCGTCATCCTCAATATCGCCCAGCCAGACCCGCGCGAAGCTGTCATGAAAGACCTCTCGGACGGCCGCGTAATCGACCGGCGACCCGTCCCCCGTAACAAGTCCAAAGTCATGCAGATAGACCGGCTGCTCCATGCCCGCCGGGCGAATATCGGCGGGAGTCTCGCGGAAAACCTTCAGTCCCATATTCTCGAGGCGCGGCATAATGTCAGACAGCGCAATCGGATCGCCGACATTGTAAATCTTGAATGAAAGCTCATTCTCCTCGGCCTCGATCGGCCGATACAAATTCATGCCAAGCGCGCCGCTATCGAAGGCTTCTTCGATCCGCGCGATATCGAACACCGCCGTCTGCGCGCTGTAACTTTCACGATATCCCGTCGGAAACGCATCGGCGTATTTCTTGAGAAGCTGATTGCCGCGCGCTTCACCAAGGTTTTCGATCAAAGCTTGTGCCAACCGGTCCTGCCAGGTTCGTGCGGCATCTTCCAGGCGGCCTTCGATCTCTTTCGCGTCGTAGTCCGGTATGGCGCCAGGTGTGGTCTTGACGATGAACAACCAACGGCCCAAGAGCTCGTCGGTTACGTGGGTATAGATGGCACGGACCGATCCATTGAACGCCCGCGCGAGAATTGTCTCGAAGGCGCGCCGCAAGCCGGAGTTGAGACGCTCGCGAGGGAGAAAGACCAGCGCCGACACATGGCGTTCGTACGGATCCCGGCGCAGGAACAGCGCGATCCTCTGGCGTTCCTGGAGTCGCACGATGCCGTGCACCACATCTGTCAGCGTATCGAGGTCGCTCTGAAACAGCTCATCGCGCGGATAGTCCTCCAACACATGGATGAGCGCCTTGCCGTCATGACTGGTTGCGTCAAAACCGGAATTTTCGACAACGGCGGCAACCTTATGACGCAAGAGCGGAATCTTGGTAGGCGTCTCGCTATACGCAACCGAAGTGAACAATCCAACGAAGAGCCTCTGGCCGACAACCACGCCCTTGTCGTCGAACATTTTGACGGCGATTGCGTCCATATGGACGCTTCTGTGGACCGTTGCCCGCTCCGTCGTTTTTGTGATCAGCAAAAGCTGCGGCTGGCGAACGAACGCCTGGACGTCCGGCGTTTGCGCACCGAGGTTCCGCAGTCCTTCGAAAACCTGGATTTCCGGGTCGCGCAAAACGCCGAGACCGGAGTCCGGCGTGACATTCATCCGAGCGCGTTTCCCCGCCCCCGTAAAGGATAATTCCCGATAACCGAGGAACGTAAAATGATCGTCATGTAGCCAGGAAAGAAACGCGGTGGCTTCCTCGATTTCCGCCGCTTGTATCTTCGACGGCGGACTCTTTTTGAGCCGGTCGAGTTCGTCGAGGATTTTTTGGCGCATCGGCTGCCAATCCTCTACGGCCGCCCGAACGTTCGAAAGCACACCGCGCAGATCCTGCTCGAGGGCTTTGCGCTCCTTCTGACTCGACTGCTCGTCGATCTGGATATGGATACAGGATTCACGAACCGCACCGTTGCCCTCACCTTTGCCCGGTGACATGGAAAGTGCCTTGCCGTCCTTACCGCGCTCTACAGCAAAGGTCGGATGAATCAGCTGGTGGATTGTGACGCCGCGACGATTAAAATCTGTCGAGACCGAATCGACCAGGAACGGCATGTCGTCATGAACGATTTCAACGACAGTGTGCGTCGAATGCCAGCCATGCTGATCGAAACCCGGATTGTAGACACGGACCTTTGCGGTCCTCGGTTTCCGGTTCGCCGCGAAGCTCCAGAGCGACAGCGCCGCGCCGTACAGATCCTCGGTCTCTTCCGAAGCGATATCGCCGGGTGCGACGTTTTTGTAGAACCGCCGGACGAAGGCCTCGGCGAAGTCCGCCTTCTTTCCGGACATCCGCGCTTGAACGGTTTCAACGACCTTTTCGATGACTTCATCCTTCAGCAGGTCGGTCCGCAAAGCCATGGCCGTTCTCCGATTGTGTCGTCGCGTAGTAAACCCTGTTTTCTTAAGCTTTTGTGAACTTCTGGGACAATTATATCGCGCTTTTTGCGCTACCGTATAGCGCCTAGGCGGCGGTGCCCTGAGACGATGCGATCATGTGCTCGGGATATTTCGTGTAATATGGTTGTCGAGGGGAAAATATTTCATGCAACTCGTCAGCTACAATATCCAGTACGGCACCGGTAAGGACGGGCGCGTCGATATCGACCGGATCGTCTCAGAGATTGCGGATGGCGATGTCATCGCGATGCAGGAGGTCGACCGTTTCTGGACACGGTCCGAAATGGCCGACCAGGTTGAGGCCTTAACCAAGCGCCTGCCAGAGCATCATTGGGTGTACGGTCCGGGCGTCGATATGGACGCGAGCGATCGTGACGAAACCGGTACCCTGCGCCGCCGCCGCCGACAGTTCGGGAATCTGCTCCTGTCGCGCTTTCCAGTTCTATTGTCGCGCAATCATCTTCTACCGAAGATGAGTTTCCATTCGCAGCTCAGCATTCAACGATCGGCACTCGACGGCGCCATCGCCTTTCCGGACGGACCTGTCAGAGTGGCGTCGGTGCATCTTGCGCACGCCGCCGAGCTGGAGCGGGTGTCTCAAGTCGCAACGCTTCGCGAACTACAACGTGTAGCGGGTCGGGACGGCGGCGTCCTTTCGGGCGCGCATTCCCATTGGTGCGAAGAAGGGCCACAGCACACCATGCCGAAATCGTCCATTCTACTAGGCGATTTTAATATGACACCGGCGGAGCAGGCATACGAGGCGATGGTCGGCCCGGACGACCCGAAATATGGTCGCATCACGTTAGCCGATGGCTATGTCGATGCCTGGATTGAGAGCGGCGGTGACCCGAATGGCGGTCACACGAAATTCGAAGAAACCGGCAACCGGCGCATCGATTATGCCTTCGTCAGTCCCGACCTCGCGGATAGGATCCGCGATGTTCGTGTCGACGCAGTGGCACAAGGATCGGATCATCAACCGATCTGGCTCGACATCGATCTTTAGGATGTATGTTTAAGGAACGAATTACCATGAGCGAAGAACTATGCGCCCTGACCATCGCGGAGACGGCAACTCTCATCGAACGAAGAGAGCTGTCGCCGGTCACCGTAGTCGAAGCGTGCCTCGAACGCATCGAAGCGATCGGTCCTCACCTCGACGCGTTCATAACCCTTACCGCCGAGGCCGCTCTCACCCGCGCCCGCGCAGCGGAAACGGAAATTGCCGCAGGGGATTATCTCGGCCCGCTGCACGGCATCCCCTTCGGTCTCAAGGACATCTACAACACGGCCGGAATCCTTACCTCCGCGCACTCTCGGATTCTCATCGATAACATCCCGGATCGCGACGCGACGACGACGGCGAAACTCTATGCGGCAGGCGGCATTCTGCTCGGCAAGCTCGCAACCCATGAATTTGCGCATGGCGGTCCCTCCTTTGACCTGCCCTGGCCGCCGGCGCGCAACCCCTGGAATCCCGATCATGCCACAGGCGGTTCTTCGAGCGGTTCCGGCGCTGCGGTCGCGGCCGGCCTGGTCAAAGGGGCGCTCGGCTCCGACACCGGCGGCTCGATTCGCAACCCCGCCTGTTTGTGCGGCATCGTCGGTCTTAAACCGACCTACGGCCTTGTCAGCCGGGCTGGCGTGATTGCGAACTCCTATACCTTCGACCATTGCGGACCGATGACGTGGTCGGTGGAAGACTGCGCGATCATGCTGCAGGCGTTGGCGGGCCACGACCCGGCCGACCCGGCAAGCGCGACCGTCACGCCGCCCGACTATCGTGCGGCATTGACCGGCGACATTCGCGGTTTGCGCATCGGCGTCATTCGCCATTTCTGGGAAGAGGATTTACCGGCAAATGATGAAGTCCGCGCCTCGATGGAAGCCGCGCTGGATGTCCTACACGGCTTGGGCGCCTCGGTAGAAGAGGCTCGTATGCGGCCGATGCAGGACTATTACGACGTCAAGGTGACGATTGCCGAATCGGAACTTTTCGCTATTCACGCATCGGAGCTGAGCGCAAGGCCCGGCGATTTCGGCGCAGACTTCCGGGGGCGCGTCCTACCGGCCTGTCTGATCACCGGCGCGGACTACGTCAACGCGCAACGCGAACGCCGCGTCATGCTGGCGGAAATGGAATCGCTTTACGAAAAATACGACGTTCTGGTCACTGCCGGGGTCTATGGACCGGCTGGACGGCTCGGCGTCCATCAGACGGTCGGCTTCTGGCAAAAACCATCGATCGCAACGCCGTTCAACGTGACCGGTGGACCGGCCCTGGCGCAATGCGTCGGGTTCAGTGAAAGCGGGCTGCCGCTGTCAATGCAGGTCGTCGGACGGCCCTTCGACGAGGTCACGGTGCTTCGTACGGCGCACGCCTACGAGAAGGCAACGCCATGGCGCGACAACCGACCAGTCGTGAAAAGCGCTAATCCGATCGTGGAAACCCAACCGGCACCACCAGCCCTCCCCGGCGACAAGGATCGCGCGCGCGCCTCGGCTGCAGTCACACGCGCCGGCTTATCCCTCTCGGAGACAGACTTCTTACAGGTCTGCGAGGCCGCACCTTACGTGGAGGCCATGGTAGGCAGGCTCAGACGGAAACGGGACTACGGCGAAGAGCCAGGCAATACGTTTACGCTGGAAGCACAGTAACCGTGCAGCCAACCGCTAACCCGGCCTAGCCGTTATCGTCACTTACGGATGCACGCGACCCTAAATTGCGCTGAGGGTGGCGGCTACCCTTGCCGCCAAGCTGCGGTAGCCTTGCATTTTTTGCAAACCCGCTCGCCAGCCCATTCGCTCGCGAACTGCGTACCGCAAAGCAGGCACTTGCGAGTCTTTTGGGTGACAATGTCACGTTCTTCGTCTTTCGTTGGTACTGCAATATCGCTCATATCGTTCATATGGGTATTTCCTGCTTTTACAACAAGATAGTCCCCATCAACTCCCTAATTATTGTGCGAATTTTTTTGTCTTGCCGATCCTTAGCCAGTGCGCCGGAGAAGGTGGTAGCCGAACGCCGTCGTCACCACACTGCTGTCAGCGCCTACCTCAAGATCGAAGGCCACTTCATCGAATTCAGGAACCATTGCGCCGGGTGAGAAAAACCCGAGATCACCACCATCTCGGCCAGAAGGACAGTCGGAGTGCGTCGCCGCAAGCGCTGCGAAATCCTCACCACCCGTAATTTTGTCTTTAATAGCGCCAATTTCGGACAAGGCTTCGTCCTGCGACCGCGTTGCGGTTGAACGTTCGGAGCCTTCGTACATTAGAAGTATGTGTGATACGCGAACCTGATCCGCCATTCCGTTCTCCCATGTTTATGAGAACCTGGCAGAAGGCTGAAGTCGTACCCGGTCCGATGAATCGATGATTGTGATGAAATATAATTAGCACAAATGCCGCGTAAATCCAGTTTTTTATACCTATCGGCACTGTACAGCAGCCAAAACGTTGCAAAATTTCTCGATTTTATTTTTTTAAAACAATGAGTTGAGAAAAATTCAATGCCGCTCTTTACTACATAGCAGGATTCCCGCGAAAACCGGCCGTTGATTCATGTCAAAGCGGCTTCGTGCCTGCACGCGTACAGTCTTAGAAACGAAAAACTGATCGTAGGAGCCCATTATGGAAGCAAGTAGCGAACATCGTGTCCCCGTCGATAAAGGCCACACGGCATGGCCACATCTGTTTGAACCGTTTCGCAACGCAGCTGCCACTGTCGCGAATTTCTTCTCGCCCAGCGCGGACGCCGTGAATGATGAAAGCGCGTACGAAATTAACCTGGAACTCCCCGGCGTCACCGCCGAAGATATCGATGTTGCGGTCAGCGACCATGTGCTGACGATCAAGGGCGAAAAGAAGCACGCACACGAAGAGAAGACCAAAACCTACTATTTCTCCGAACGCACTTACGGCGCATTCCAACGCTCGTTTCGGCTGCCCGGCGATGTGCGCACCGACAAGATCGCCGCCGACTTCAGCGACGGCGTACTGACCCTCACGCTGCCCAAGACCTCTCCCACAGCAAGCGAAGAGCGTAAAATAGCTGTCCGTGGCAGCTAGTATCCTAAGCAGTTTTTATCAAATCTGACGCGGAAGGCTCCCGAACGCACCGGGAGCTTTTTCGTCAGGCCGCTTCGCTCGTTTTCGGCTGCTTGCCCGCCTGAGCGACGACGTAGGTCTTCTTGTCGACGTTGTAATAGTGCCGCGTCGGGCTGTAATTGCCGCCGACGATCGTGAAAATGAACGTCTCTTCCTCCAGCGCGGTAAAGCTATGTATCTCGGCGGGCGGTATGACCATCGCCATTTCGCCGGGCACGTAGACGCGGTCTTCGATCGTTTCCAGGTCCGCGTGTCCTGCCACCGTTCCGTCGTCGATCCGGTCGTAGACGACGTGACGCAAACGGCCCTTAAGGATGACCAACGCCTCCCAAATGCCGTGATCATGCGGCGGCACGACCATGCCATGCGGCAATTGATCCAGCGTCATCGACAGTTCGCCGTCGTAGTAGATGTATTTCGAGTTGTCGATGTGGTTGCCGGGCCGCTTCACGCCGAGCGAAAACAAGTCGGGGCGGCCAAGAAACGGCTGCGTCGCCTCGAGCAGCCCGGCACGCAGCCCGGCATCGTCATCCGCGTTTCGCTCGATGACATCCACGACCGCGCTCGCACAATCACGTATCGAGCAAAGTGCGTTTGTTCCCACCATTCGATCCTCCCTATCCGCCGCCCACGATAATCATCGTCTATAAAATCGCATATTCGCGCCATGCGCCATTCCCTCGTAATGATTTTCAGAGGACGGCATCGTGACCAATCGTCTATAATTTACACAAAACAATGGGATTATGGGGAGTAAGAGCGATCAACCTTCAACTCAGGGATAGAGCCGTTTTGGTTACTGGCGGTAACCGAGGCATCGGACGAGCGATTGCGCTGGCGTTCGCTGGAGAAGGCGCAAATGTGGCGATCTGCGGACGCGATGCGGACGCGCTGTCAGCCGTCAAGACTGAACTCGAAGCCAGCGGCGTCAAGGCGGCAGCGGTCGTCTCCGACCTGTTTACCGCCGAAGGATGCACGAGCGCCGTCGCAGCAGCCAATGATGCGTTCGGCGGCCTCGATGTACTGGTCAACAACGCGTCGACCAATATCGGCGGGCGGCTCGAGACCCTGAGCGATGATCAGGTCATGGAACGGGTCATGGGCAAGACGCTTGCCTCGATGCGCTGCTGCCGGGCGGCGCTGCCTTATCTGCGGGCGTCCGGGCGCGGACGGGTAGTCTGCATCGGCGGTACGTCAACACGGAATGTCGGTGTCGACGCGCTGCCAAGCGGCCTTGGCAACGCATCACTGGCCAACTTCGCCAAACAGTTCAGCTATGAGGTGGCGGCCGACGGCGTCACCGTGAATATCGTCCATCCGTCGTTCACAAAATCCGATCGGTACCCCGACCGGCGCGCTGCCCGCGCCAAACAGCGCGGCATCAGTCTGGAAGAGGCGGAAGCTTCGTTTGCCGCACAGTTTCCGATCGGCCGCATCGTCGAGCCGAGCGACATCGCGCCCGCCGTCCTGTTCCTCGCGTCCGCGCACGCCTCCGCCATCACCGGCCAAGCCATCGCCGTAGACGGTGGCGCAACACCTTATGTGGCTTACTGAAGGTAGGTGTAAAACTGGAAAGGCACGTTACGGCACCAGGAACTCAGGAAGAGGTCACCTCGACAGCGGCGTTGACGAAGACTTGCGCGTCTTTGTCCTCGCTCACATACACGGAATACCCTTCATTCCCGATCGATGCCGTGCCCGCCTCTGACCAACCGGATCCGATATCAACCGTATCGCCGGCGTCACCGTCGATAATCAGACTGTTTTCGACGCCTGTCAGGGCATTGACACCATGCGTTGCGGCAGACGCCAACTCCGTGCTGAGCACCAGTAGGTTGTTGCCCGTGCCGGTAATATCAAATGCTTCCATGGAATTAATCCGGTCACCAGCCAGGGCCGAAAGATCGAAACTCTGATCCGCGCCCTCGAAACGCAGAGTATCGAATCCGCTACCGCCATCAAGCCGCCCAAAACTCGTATCGGCCGCAACGAACACATCGTCCCCATCAGTGCCTATAGCGGCAGAATCCGTCGCCGCGACGGAGAATGCCGACGCTGCCGGTCCGTTACCGGTCACGACGACGTCATCGAAGTTGGCGCCAGTGTTGGCCCATGAATAAAGACCCACGGTGCCGCCCGTCAGCGCGCCGCCCTGTACCGGACCGCCAAACACATCTGCACCGTCCCGGAGCACCGTGATCTCGCTGCCCGAAACCGTCACAGAAAGCGCCGTGTCGACACCAATCGCATACCCGGGACCCGACACCGACGCCAGCGTCGTCTCAACACCGCCCTGAACCTGGAACAACTTGCTGAACGAACGCTGCTGGTCAAAATCGACCTTGTAGTAGTTGTTCTCGTCCGTGTAGTAGAAAACAACGCCGATCCCGTCATCGTCCGTCGAACGGAACGTCGTATCGACCGTGTAATCCTGCCACGACTGCGCCGTTGCATCGTTCCAGAAAAGGACCGTTCCTTCCCGGTTGTCCGGATACAAACCGTCCGCGGAGAACGTGTATATGTTCGTCGACTGGTTCACTTCCTGGTTCACCACCGACCAGGCCGACGGCCCCATCGTCACACCCTGATCGACAACCGACCAGCCCGCAAAGTCGCCATCGTCAAAATTATCCGATAACAACTCCACGCCACCACCGCTTGCCGGAAGGATAAAATCATCCGTATCCAACTCTGACGTGAGCACGTCCGTCAGCGTCAATGAATCGCCATTGCCAAAGGAAATGGTCGTATCCACGCCGTTATCCGCGGCGATGGCCAATAATTCATTGAAATCATTGATGTCGGACCGGGCCGATAGATCTATGCGGTCGATCGAACCCGCGCCAGCAACGAAACCATCGATGACGTCGTTGCCGTTATTGGTGCCAACGACGACGACGTCATCACCAACGCCACCGATCAGCGTATCGTTGCCGACGCCACCCAACAGCGTATCGTCGCCACGTCCACCGGAAAGCAAGTTATCCGCAGCGTTCCCTATAAGGGAATCGTTACCGTCCCCGGCATACGCGTCTTCGATAACGGTGCCAGCCGCAATCGAAAGCGTATTGCCAGCAAGCGTACTATCGGCACCGTCATTCAGATCGATGACGCTATTCGTCGTAATGGCCGCCGCGTTGATGATGTCGTCGCCAGTCGTGTCAGACAGGTTCTGACGGCTGGCATCGGCAGCAAAATTCGCAAATTCGTTCGTGTAAATATAGACATCGTCGTTGTTGAGCACGTCGCCGAAAAGGTTCAGTGTCCAATCGGTCAGAACACCGCTTTCCTCGACGCGAAAATCCTCGATTTCCAGCGTCCACGACCCAACGCCGGTTTCACCCCAATGATTAGTGCTGGACAGCGTGAAAAAGATGTTGTCCTGACTGGAACCGAGAGAATTGGTGCTGGTGACACCGGGCCGGTCGACCAGAACGCTTTCCGTCCCATCCGGCGAGGTCAGCGTAATGACCAGATCACCGATCCAGCTATGCGCCAGGTTGAGCTCAACCTCGACGTGATCGATTTCGACGCCGCCGCCGATAACAATCGTATCCGTTATGATGCCATTACCGATGGTCGCCAGGTTCGGCGTGCTCGACCCGCTGACCAGCGCTTCATTCGCCGAAGTGCTTTGCGCCGTCCAGGTTTCTGCGAGGCGGACCGCCGCATGCGCATCAACCAATCCAAAGCCGAAATCGTGGCTGGAGTGCAGTCCGCCACCATTCCAGTTGTCCGCCCCGTTGAACGCCCAGCCTGGGTCCGTGACATCGACCTGCCGGGCGGAGTAGCCAAGGATTTCCTGTACGTCGCGATAGCCGAGGCCCGGATTGGCCTCCAGCATGAGCGCAACCACACCGGACGTAATCGGCGTCGCGGCCGACGTACCGCCAAAGATCGACGTATAGTCGCCGAAGGAATAGCCGTTACTGCCGAGCTGATCCGTTGTCGTGATAGCGAGGCTGCCACCGTTGCTCGGCGCCCCGACCAAAATCGCCGCGCCGGGCGTACTGTAGCTCGCAATATCGCCGTGATTATTGATCGCCGCGACGGCGATCGTTTCGCGGGCGTTCTGGAAGCCATGATAATTGACGTCCTGCCCTTCCACCCGGTCATTCCCCGCGGCCCAGAGCATAACAGTACCAAGCCCGCCGCGGCCGTTCGCTGCCGCATTTTCGATAGCCGTCCCGACGCTGTCGAAATTGGGCGCGTCCAAATTGCCGAAGAAAAACAGATCGCTGTTGAAACCCCAGCTGTTGTTGGAGACATCGAGCTCAACCGCGTGCCGGTTGTAAACATCGGCGAGATCCGATTCGGTTAGGCCTCCGCTGAGAATCCGAAATGCGGTGATCGACGCGTCAAAGGCGACACCAACCGACCCGACACCGTTGTTTTCCGCAGCGATCAGCCCCGCAACCGCCGTACCGTGAGGATCGCTTGCCGTCGGCGTGGGGTCGGGATCGTTGTTGTCGGTATAATCGAACTGGCCCGACGGATTGTAGTTGTCATTGAGGTCGTGATGGGTGAACTGGACACCGTCGTCGACGACACCGACGCGCACGCCAGCTCCCGTATAATCGTCCCAAACACCGGTGACATTGATGTCGATCCCAGGCGTACCGCCACCCTGCCCCGTATTGAGCAGATGCCACTGATTGCCGAACAGCGAGTCGGTCGGCGTAAATGAGCGGACAATAAACGGAGAGGACGCGTATGGCTCCGCGTCCACGCGACCGATTGCCGTTAGAGCGCTACCGCCCCAGAGGGTCAACTTGCTTGTTAGATCAAAACCGCTGGGGGGCGTCCCGTAGTCATCTTCCATGTCATATCGTCCGTCAACTTCACTCGGCTCCCAGCCGATGCAACAACCATGCCCACCCAGCCTGTACGGTATCAGATTATACTCTTGATTCCACAGAAATCCTTACTCGATCATTCATACTCGAATACCATCGCTCAAAATTCATGCATCAGCGGTCTAACAAGCGAATATCTTCGACCAGAGCGCGCGCAGCCTTCAATTATGCGAGCATGTATTCTTCCGAAAAGATCATCGCACGCCATAATAATCGGGGATTGCGGCAACAACATGACATTCCGCATGGCTTCCGGGACATCCATGCATGCGTATCGCGCGGTCAAGACCGCGGCCGTTTAAATATCTAAAGAAAATTGGAGCGGGCGATGAGATTCGAACTCACGACTTCAACCTTGGCAAGGTTGCGCTCTACCCCTGAGCTACGCCCGCGTCCTGGCCGCCACAGTAGCGACGGCGCGGCATCATACGCAATGCGAAAGTCTTTGCAAGCATGACGCAACACAGGCGTTCACCATTGCCGGTCTTGCAGCCACCGCGCGCGCCGCGTATGTCATCCTGTATGTCTACGATGGATCCAGAAACGGCCACCGCGGCTGAAAACGAGTTGTTCGAACAACTCGATACCTTGGGTATCGCGTATGAAACGCATCACCATGAAGCCGTATTCACGGTGGAAGAGTCGCAAGCCCTGCGCGGCGTATTGCCTGGGGCGCATATCAAGAACCTGTTTCTTCGCGACAAGAAGAAGAATCTCTGGCTGGTCACGGCGCTCGAAGACCGGCAGATCGATCTGAAGGCGCTCCGGCGACGGCTGGAGGCCAAGGGTAATTTGTCGTTCGGGAACGCCGAGTTGCTGATGGATGTACTGGGCGTTATGCCCGGTGCGGTGACGCCCTTCGGTGCACTGAATGACACGGACGGGCGCGCAACGATCGTTCTCGACAAAGGGATTTTCGATCATGCGCTGGTCAATGCGCACCCGCTGCGCAACGACAGGACGACGGCGGTGGCTCCGGAGGACCTCGTCCGGTTCCTCGAAGCCCGCACGCACCCGCCGCTCATCGTCGATCTCGAGACTCTGGATGCACCGGAACGTTAGAGGCACTCTTGTCACCGAGTGCTCGAACCGCCATTTATGTCCAGACTCGAAATGATCGACGTCATTTGCGAACGCGATTGATTTTGTGAATCTACCCAAAACTCATTAAGTTAGAATGCGTTCACGAGGTCGTCGGGTCATTTGAGGCGTTCTGACACCAGATGGGCTGCTCTAAGAGCAAAAAAGCCAAACGAGAGGGGCAAGTATGGAACCGATTATCGGCGAAAACGCCGCACCGGACGGTCTGGTCAAGGACACCACGACGGCGACCTTCATGGCAGACGTGATCGAGGCGAGCCGGGAAACGCCGGTTATCGTAGATTTTTGGGCGCCATGGTGCGGTCCCTGTAAGCAGCTCGGCCCGATCATCGAAAAAGCCGTCGCGAGTGCGCAAGGCGCGGTCAAGCTGGTGAAAATCAATATCGACGAGAACAAGGAAATCGCGGCGCAGATGCGCATCCAGTCGATTCCTGCGGTCTTCGCCTTCTCCAATGGCCAGCCTGTCGATGGATTCGTTGGCGCTCAGCCGGAAAGCCAGATCAAGAGCTTCATCGAGCGCGTCGTGCAGGCCGCCGGTGGGTCGGTCGGCCCTTCCCCCGTAGAGCAGGCCCTGGAACAGGCGGCTGAAGCCGAAGCCGCGGGCGACGCGCAGACTGCGGGTGCCATTTACGGCGAAATTCTGAAACACGAACCAGACAATCTGCAGGCCGTTGCGGGGTTGGCGCGATCGCTGCTCGCCGCCGGCCAGAACGATGCCGCGCGGCAGCTGATCGACGATTTGCCCCCAGCCAGCCGCGAAGACGCCGACATCAAAAGCGCCATCGCAGCTATGGAGTTGGCGGACAAGGCCGGCGAGGCCGTGGGTCAGCTGGCGGAACTCGAGAGCCGTGTCGCAGCCAACGAAGCCGATCACCAGGCGCGGTTCGACCTCGCGATTGCCTATTACGCCGCAAACAAGGCCGAAGACGCGATCGACAATCTCCTGACCATCGTGCAGAAAAACCGGGCCTGGAACGACGATGCGGCGCGCAAGCAGCTGATCGAAATCTTTGATGCGCTGGGCTCGACCGACCCGCTGGTCGCCGACAGCCGACGACGCTTGTCGACCATCCTGTTTTCATGACCGTCTTCGACCCGGAATTCGACGACCTTCCGGCGACGCTGCCGATATTTCCGCTGACCGGCGTCTTGCTCCTGCCGCGCGGGCGGTTGCCGCTCAATATCTTCGAGCCGCGCTATCTCAATATGGTAAGCGACGCGCTGGGCGGGAACCGGATGTTCGGCATGGTTCAGCCAAACGAGGCCGAAGCGGAGCAGAACGAAAAGGAGCCGGACACCTATTCGACCGGGTGCGCCGGCCGCGTCACGCATTTCGAAGAAACCGACGACGGACGTTTCGTCTTGTCGCTCAGAGGCGTATGCCGGTTTCGCGTGGTCGAGGAAATTCCAACGACGCGCGGCTACAGGCGGTGCGCGGCCGATTGGGCGCCGTACCGCGACGATCTTGAGACGAGCGACGACGCATCGATCGATCGCGAGCGCCTGACGGCCGCCGTTCGGAACTATTTTACGGCAAAAGGACTGGACGCGAACTGGGAAGCGATCGAAAAGGCGAATGACGAATATCTCGTCACGTCGATTGCCATGCTGTGCCCTTTCGACCCGTCCGAAAAGCAGGCGCTGCTGGAGGCATCCGACCTCGTCGCGCGCGCGGAATTATTGACCACAATTGTCGAAATGGCGGCGCTGGACCGCACCGACGGCATGCGGCAATAGCCGCAACGAAAAGAGAGGTACGATGGCTGACGCAAAATCCGGTGTCGATCCAAAGCTGCTGGAAATCCTTGTCTGCCCGCTGACCAAGGGTCCTCTGATCTATGATTCGGAACGCAATGAGCTGATCAGCAAGCAGGCCAATCTCGCCTATCCGATCCGGGACGGCATCCCGATTATGCTGGTCGACGAGGCCCGCCCGCTCGACGATGCGGCCGGCGCGTGACGGGCGCATCATGAGCGACAACGCGTTCTCCGCCCGGAACTGGCCGACGGAAATCCGCTACAGCAAGGACGAAAAGGTCCTGAACGTGGATTTCGACGACGGTGCGCAGTTCAGCCTATCCGCCGAGCTGCTGCGCGTGGAAAGCCCC
Source organism: Alphaproteobacteria bacterium (assembly GCA_012103325.1). Lineage (GTDB taxonomy): Bacteria > Pseudomonadota > Alphaproteobacteria > UBA8366. Next base: position 1,640,645 of record WLWY01000001.1, on the reverse strand, counting down.
TCGGCCGAGGTGCAAGGACACGGGCCGGATCAGAAAAAACTCGTCGCCGGACGACGGCATGTCGGCATTATGTCGATGGAGCCGGTCGGCAACTATGCGATCCGGATCAATTTCGACGATATGCACAACACCGGCATCTATAGCTGGCAATATCTCTACGAGCTGGGCCAGAAACAGGAAGCCGTCTGGCTGGATTATCTGGCCGCGCTGGAGGCGGACGGCCTTTCAAGAGACCCCTGATCTTACGGAAACCCTTCATGACAGACACGATTACCGGATATCACGCCCATATCTACTTCGATGAGGCAAGCGAGGAGACCGCAAGCCGCGTGCGCGAGGAAATCGATGCAAAATTCGATACCACGCTCGGCCGCTGGCACCACAAGCCGGTCGGTCCGCATCCGCGCTGGATGTATCAGGTCGCCTTCGCGCCGGAAGTATTTTCCGATCTTATCCCCTGGCTCGCGCTCAACCGCAACGGCTTGACGATCTTCGTCCATCCGGAGACCGGCGACGCGGTCGCCGACCATACGGACCACGCTTTGTGGATGGGCGAAATACTCGACCTCAATATCGACGTCCTGCGCAAACTCGCTGACTAGATCGGCTCGCCTTTGACGAGCCGCGGCAGGTCGCCGACGACGCCCATGGCGTGGCGCATGAAAAAGCGCTTGAGCGGCGGCATCCGATTGACCGCCGCCAGTCCGAGGTCCCGCGCCAGACGAATCGGCCCTATATCGTTAGAGAACAGCCGGTTCAGCCCATCCATCGCGGTCGCCATCAACACGTTATCGAACCGGCGCCACCGTTCGTAGCGGGCTAGCACGGGTCCCTCGCCGATATCGAGGCCGAGCCGATGCGCGTCGACCACCGATTCTGCCAGTGCTGCGACATCGCGCAACCCCATGTTGAATCCCTGTCCCGCGATCGGGTGAATGACATGCGCCGCGTCACCGATCAGCGCCAATCGCCTGTCGGTATAGCGTTCCGCATGCAGGAGACCGAGCGGAAAGCCAAATCGCGGGCCTTCAATTTCGATATCGCCGAGCCAGTCGCCGAACCGGCGATGCAGCTCCTCTAGAAACGCATCGTCGTCGAGCGCAAACATCTGCTGCGCTAATTCGGCCTGTTCGGTCCAAACGACATTACTGCGCTGCCCGGTCATCGGCAGCATGGCGAACGGCCCGGACGGCAGGAACAGTTCGACGGCCACGCCGTCATGCGGTCTCGCATGCGCGACCGTACATACGATGGCGGTCTGCGAATATTTTAATTCGGTCGTTCGAATATCGGCGGCCTTCCGAAGCGGCGAGTCCCGCCCGTCGGCGCCAATTACAAGGCGCGCGCCGATGAGACGGCCATCCGTCAAATGTACTGTCGCGCCGCTGCCCCCCCGCTCTGCCGACGCGACATCAGCGGGTGCCAGCAGGTGGAGTGCGGACACCTCGGCTGCCTCCAATAGAAGTGCGTCGCGGATATCCCGATTTTCCAGAATGTAGCCCAGCGGATGGTCGCCGACATCCTGGTGATCGTAATGCAGGAACAGGGATGACGGCCCCTCCATCAGGGTCCCGTCGGCGATTCGAATGTGCCGAATGGGCTGCGCGCACTCCTCGAGGCGGCGCCATACGCCGATGCCCTCGAACACATTGGCGGAGCCGTACGCGATCGCCGAGGTGCGCCCGTCGAATGCCGCGTCGCGCAAGGTCGATACCGGCTGACGCTCGATCACGGCAACCGACAGCCCACCTTTTGCCAGCGCCAAGCCCATGGTCAGTCCGACCATGCCACCGCCGGCGACGAGAACATCAACTTGCATGTCCGTGCGCGCTGCCATGACCCACAATCTCCCACCGGCAAGGCGCTGTCCAGCCCGATCCGGTTCGCACGCCTGACGATAATTTAGGCATTCCTTGGAGGCTGACTAAATAATCAGCATTGCTGCCACAGAAACGCTCTGAATATTTCGACAGGTTTTATTTTTTTATTTTATTTCAATAAGTTAATCAGCCGATACGATTTCGGCATGCAAATTGAATTGTGTCGTGCAACCGGCACGCAATGCGCCGGAACCAACGACCAAAAGGAAAGGAGCGGCTCATGAAAATGGTCATCGCGATCATAAAGCCCTTCAAATTGGACGCCGTCCGGGAAGCGCTGACGAGTGTCGGAATAGAAGGACTCACCGTATCGGAGGTAAAGGGTTTCGGACGCCAGAAAGGCCAAACCGAAATCTATCGCGGCGCGGAGTACACCGTCAGTTTTCTGCCCAAGGTAAAGATCGAAGTCGTCTGCGACACGCCGGTGTGCGATCAGGCCGTCGAGGCCATTCTTTCGGCCGCGAATACCGGCAAGATTGGCGACGGCAAGATCTTCGTCGTCGACGTCGAGAAGGTGGTTCGTATCCGTACCGGTGAAACCGACGCCGACGCGCTTTAGAAAAAGATCATATTTTGTGCAACAGAGAATTGTTGGCTATTTTTTAGTCAACATTAACCGACGCACTCAATGGGCGAACAATCAACGTACAAAATAAATGCGTGTTTCCAGCCGGTTACAGGAAATCGCCATAACGGCACAGTTCTTGTAACACGCTGGGAAGACACGCGTGTCGGGCGTCTCTCGGGCGGCCGGAAGGGACAGAGAAGGAGAGAGTTAATGCGCATTTCAATGGAGAAGACCGGTATATCGCTATTCGCGGTGCTGACGATGATCGCCGGCCCGGTTATGGCAGCCGAAGACAAGCTCGACAGCGGCGACACCGCTTGGATGCTCACAGCGACAGCCCTGGTGCTGTTCATGACGATACCGGGCCTCGCCCTGTTCTATGGCGGCATGGTCCGCAAGACGAACGTTCTGACGATGGTCATGCAGAGCTTCACGATTTGCTGCCTCGCCACCGTATTGTGGATGATCATCGGTTACTCGATTGCCTTTACCGATGGCGGCGCGGCCAATGCCTTCACGGGCGGCCTGGACAAGGTATTCCTTGCTGGAATGGGGCTAGAAGCGATGTCGGGCACGATACCTGAATCGGTCTTCATGACCTTCCAGATGACGTTCGCCATCATCACACCGGCGCTGATCACCGGCGCTTTCGCGGACCGGATGAAGTTTTCCGCAATGCTGATTTTTATGGGCGCTTGGATCATCCTCGTCTACTCGCCGATCGTCCATTGGGTTTGGGGCGGCGGCTTTTTGGCCGAAGAAGGCGTGCTCGATTTCGCCGGCGGTACCGTCGTGCACATCAACGCGGGCGTCGCCGGCCTTGTCGCGGCGATCATGCTCGGCAAGCGCAAGGGATATGGCGTGGAAAACATGGCGCCCCACAATTTGGTGCTGAGTGTCATTGGCGCGTCGATGCTTTGGGTCGGCTGGTTCGGCTTCAACGCTGGGTCCGCGCTCGCCGCGAACAACGGCGCCGGCATGGCGATGGCTGTTACACAGATTTGCACGGCCGCGGCAGCCCTGTCCTGGCTGTTTGTCGAATGGATCGTACACGGCAAGCCGAGCATTCTGGGCATCGTCTCGGGTGCGGTCGCCGGCCTCGTCGCCATCACACCCGCCGCCGGGTTCGTCGACCCGATGGGCGCCTTGCTGATCGGCATCGTCGCCGGCGTTGCCTGCTTTTGGGGGGCGACAACACTCAAGCGGAAGTGCGGCTACGACGACTCACTGGACGTCTTCGGCGTGCACGGAATCGGCGGCATCGTCGGCGCGCTCCTGACCGGCGTCTTCGCCGTCGAAGCAATCGGCGGCACCGCGGGCATGCTGGAAGGCAATCCGGGGCAGGTTTGGACGCAGTTCATCGGCATCCTTTCAACGATCGCCTATTCCGCGATCGCAACCGCGATCATCCTCAAGATTGTCGACATGATCGTCGGTCTCCGCGTCGAAGAGGAAGCCGAGATCGAAGGACTGGACATCAATCTGCATGGAGAAGTGGTTCAGTAGCGCCATTCCGCCCATGACTTCGCAAGGGGGGCCTATTGGGTCCCCCCTTTTTTTGTTCGGCACGACCTTACGGCACATCTGCGGTGAAGCCCCATATGTTGAAGATGCATGCTTGAGTTTTACTGCTTCTATACCTAGTATCAGTTGGTTACGTTTAGTTTTCATATCCGATATCTTAGAAACACGAAGTAAGTGAACAATACAAAGGGCGGACGCGGCTTCCGAGATTGAAAATGAAGAACAGCCGCCTCGATCATCTGTTCGACTACCCGTTCCAAAGGCTTGCCACGCTGTTGGCCGATGTCGAGCCGCCGGCGGGCCTGAAGCCGTTGCTGATGCATCTCGGCGAACCGCAACTGCCACAGCCGGATTTTGTCGCACGAACCCTGGATGAAACACAGGACCTGTGGAACCGTTACCCCAGCGCGCGCGGTACGGCTGAGTTCCGGGACGCCGCGGCCGGTTGGTTATCGCGGCGGTACCGGCTGCCACAAGGTATGATCGAGCCCGCGCGCCAACTGCTGCCTCTGCCCGGCACGAAGGAAGGTATCTTCCAAATGGCGCAGCTCGCCGTACCGGGGCCGGAAGATTGGCCCGATGGCAAGCAGCCGGCCGTACTGATGTCCAACCCGACCTATCACGTCTACAAGGGTGCGGCCGTGATGTCCGGCGCGGAACCCGTGCTCGTTCCGGCAACGGCAGAGAATAATTTTCTTCCCGATTTCGAAGGCGTCTCCGCCGACATTCTGGCGCGCACGGCGCTGATCTATCTGTGTAATCCGTCGAACCCGCAGGGCACGGTTGCCAACCAGGAATATCTGTCCCGGCTCATTGGCTTGGCGCGGCGCTATGATTTCATCATCGCCTTCGACGAATGCTATGCCGAAATATACCGCGGCGACCCACCGACCGGGGCTCTCGAAGCCTGCGCGGCATCGGGCGGCTCACTGGACAACGTCGCGGTATTCCACTCGCTGTCGAAACGCTCGAGCGGCGCCGGCCTCCGCAGCGGTTTCGTGGTTGGCGCCCCAGAGCTGATGGACGCCTTCTACATGCTACGCAGCACTGGCGGTGCCGTCGTGCCGTTGCCGATCCTTGCGGCAAGTGCAGCACTATGGCGGGAAGACACGCACGCTGAACAAATCCGGGCGCATTACGAAAAGCTTTTCGACCTCGCGGAGCGGAAACTTGGCAACCGCACAGGATTTTACAAACCGCCTGCCGGCTTTTTCTTGTGGCTCGATGTCGGCGACGGCGAAGCGGTAGCACGCGACCTTTGGCGCGATTATGCCGTGAAGACGATTCCCGGCGCCTACTTTTCCTACCCTGATCCAGAGACGGGAAAAAATCCCGGCAGATCCTACATCCGGGTCGCTTTGGTGCATGATTTGCAAGACGCCGAGGAAGGTCTGACACGGATTGCCGAGTGTCTCGGCGCGTGATGAAAGAAGGGAATTGACGATGGCAGCACGCAGAAAAGCGGCATTTCTACCCGCCGGAGCCGAACAGTTCCTCCGTGAAAAGACGGCCCAGGGATTCGGATTGGCCTTGATCGCCGCTGCCGTCGCGCTGCTGGCCGCCTTGATGAGTTACCATCCCTCCGACCCCTCGCTGAACACCGCGACGGGCGCGCCCGTGCAAAATCTTCTGGGCCATGCCGGCGCCTATGTCAGCGACATGATGCTGCAGTCGCTCGGTCTTGCCGGTGCTTTGCTGGCCCCAGTAGCAGTCGGCTGGGGTTGGCGTATCTGGCGGGAGCATACGCTGAAACAGCCCTGGCTGCGCATTGCATTGCTTCCCGTCGGATTGCTCGCTGCAGCGGTCGCGTTGGCTGCGCTGCGTGCGCCGGAAGCCTGGCCGCTAGGCGCAGGGTTGGGCGGATATACCGGCGCGTGGTCCCTGAACAGCCTCGTCGATTTGGCGCGGAGCGGTCCCATCGCGGCCGAACCCTGGCTGATCGGCCTCGTCGCGACGCTGATCGCCGTTTCCGCTCTCGTATATGTCATCGGGTTCAGCGGCGCCGAGTGGCGTAGCGGGGCGCAAAGCGCCATCGGGCTCGCCGCGTATGCGCGCGGCGCCACGCAGCAAATGGATCGTTTGCGCCAGGCGATCGGCAGGCTCGTCACCGAGACGGGCCGAAAACTCTCGACGCCGACAGAGCGTATCGAACCGGTTCTCGATTCGGCGCCCCAGCCGCGTGCCGTAAAGCCCGATCTGGTCCAGCCCAAGGAAAATGTGCCGATACAAGGCAAAAAGGCCACAGCCCAGCGTCAACGCAGCCTGGAACTCGTCCGCCCGGCCGGCGACAGCCAGCTCCCGCCACTCGATCTGCTGGACGACTCGCCGGAGACTCAAACCGGCGGCACGGCGCTGAACGAAGAATCGCTGCAGCAGAATGCACGCCTCCTGATCGGCGTTCTGGAAGATTTCGGCGTGCGTGGTGAAATCGTCAAGGTCCGTCCAGGCCCCGTCGTGACCCTGTACGAGTTAGAACCGGCGCCCGGCACAAAAACCAGCCGCGTGATCGGTCTTTCCGACGATATCGCCCGCTCGATGAGCGCGATTTCCGTGCGCATCGCCACGGTTCCCGGGCGCAGCGTCATCGGCATCGAACTGCCCAACGCGAGACGGGAAACGGTCTATCTCCGCGAGATGCTGGCATCCAGCGCCTTCGAGGAATCGCGGGCCAAGCTGCCGCTGGTCGCGGGCAAGGACATCGGCGGACTGCCGGTAATTATCGATCTCGCCCGCATGCCGCATTTGCTGATCGCAGGCACCACCGGGTCGGGTAAGTCCGTCGCGCTGAACGCGATGATTCTGTCCTTGCTGTACCGTCTATCGCCGGACGAGTGCAAGTTCATCATGATCGACCCGAAAATGCTGGAATTGTCGATCTACGACGATATCCCGCACCTCATCGCCCCGGTAGTCACCGATCCGAAGCGGGCGGTCGTCGCGCTGAAATGGACCGTCCAGGAAATGGAATCGCGCTACCGCTCGATGTCCAAACTCGGCGTCCGCAATGTCGAGGGCTACAACAAGCGGGTCGCGGAAGCGCGAAAAAACGGCGAGGTTCTGACCCGAAAGGTACAAACCGGCTTCGATCCGGAAACCGGCAGGCCGATCATCGAAGAGCAGCCGCTCGACTTGTCCTCGCTGCCCTTGATCGTCGTCGTCGTCGACGAAATGGCGGACCTGATGATGGTCGCGGGCAAGGATATCGAAGGCGCCATCCAGCGCCTCGCGCAAATGGCCCGCGCCGCCGGTATACACCTGATCATGGCGACGCAGCGGCCCTCGGTCGACGTCGTCACGGGCACGATCAAGGCCAACTTCCCGACGCGAATCAGCTTTCAGGTCACCTCGAAAGTCGACAGCCGGACGATCCTGGGCGAACAGGGCGCCGAACAGCTGCTCGGCCAGGGCGATATGCTGTATATGGCCGGCGGCGGCCGTGTCACGCGGGTTCACGGGCCCTTCGTGCACGACATGGAAGTCGAATCCGTCGTGCGCTTCCTTAAATCGCAAGGTGCGCCTGCCTATATAGATGCCATCACGGACGAAGACATGGGCGGCGACTTTGGCAGTTTCGAGGAACCGGAAAAAACCGGCGATGAACTTTACGACCGCGCGGTCGCACTGGTGGCGCGCGAAGGCAAGGCGTCCACGAGCTTCATCCAACGGCATTTGCAGATCGGCTACAACCGTGCCGCCCGGATTATCGAGACGATGGAGAAAGAAGGCGTCGTCAGCCAGGCGAACCATGTCGGCAAGCGCGAAGTCCTGGTTGGGGACCATAGCGACGTTGCGTAATGGGTTGTGCAAAGTTGCCGCGGCCCTGCTGCTTCTGTTCGCGACTGCAGCACCCGCCTTTGCCCTAACGTCCGCCGAGAACGCCGATCTTTCTCGAATCGAGACCTATCTGAACGAATTGGGCACGATCAAGTCCCGCTTTGTGCAGGCCAACCCGGACGGCAGCCACTCCGAAGGCACGATGTACTTGCAGCGCCCAGGCCGCCTGCGCTTCGAATACGATCCGCCGGATCCGTACCTGATCATCACCCATGGGAAATGGTTCATCTATGTCGACAAGGAACTCGACGAAGCGACGTACGTGCCGGTGGAAAGGACCCCCGCCTACTTCATCGTAAAGAAGGACATCCGCTTCGGCGGCTCGATCCGCGTAGCGTCGTTCCGGCGTGGCAATAGCGTTTTCCGTGTTGAGGTCGAGCAGGTCGACCAGCCGGATGCCGGCCGTGTCATGTTGATTTTCACCGATGCCCCCCTGCAGCTACGCAAGTGGCAGGTAATTGATGCGCAGGGCAATTTGACCGACACCACGCTCATCAATCCGAATTTCGATGTGCCGCTTAACGACACCCTGTTTGAGTACGATGGCCCCTTGCCGGAGAATTCGAACTAGATAATGTGCGGCGGCAAATAGCCGAGCAGCCATCTAACGAGCTGTAACAGCCGGGTCTACTTTCTGCTTATGATCGATACAGCCACATACGGAATAAGATTGAAGAATAGCCACAAGAGTTTGAACAAGCCCAGCAGCGTGTAGAAGGACGTTCCGACGGCCTCTCCAGGAATGGAGAATAGCTCACTATGCGACTGGTAAACGAAATCCAGCGCCGCTATGCCTATTACGACTGAGAAGACCAACAGGGCTCCGTTTATGACCGTGCACCACATCAAGAAACTCTTCAGTCTTTGAATATCCAAGATTTTTCTCCTCTGTTTTTGCACATTTGCTCCGTATCTATCGAAGCCATCCTCTTCTGGTGCTGTTCGCCTGCAAGCCGGTCTCAACGAAAGAATCGGCTTTATCGCGAAATGCAGCAACGAACACCGACATACCTCTGGGCGGCCAACTCACCCGTTTGGCTGTCCAATTAAGGCAATAATGGTAGATCTTATTTTTCTGACACGCATTGATCTTGATCAGTCAGCACGATCACGCTTTTTAAGTGTGGCCTTTCCGCGTGCTGGTCGCGGCAACCGTCGGAAGACGCAAGTGGCCTCGGAGACGCCTTAAATCGCCGGAGACCTTGCCGCCCGGGGCGTTGCGTGATAATTCCTTTAGTCCATGGATAGAAACGCTTTTCTCCCGCTTATCGGGATTCCCACCAGTTACGCACGAGACGACGAGCGCGGTATGCATCGCGTCGGCGGTAACTACGCGGAAGCCATTTGCGGCGCCTCCGGGTGCACACCTGTCCTGATCCCCGCGCTGGGCGAAGATCATTGTTTCGACACGTTGGTCGAGCGGTTGGACGGGCTGTTCCTCACCGGCGGCGCGCCAAACGTTGAACCGCACCATTATGGCGGCCCGCCGAGCCGCAAGGGCACGCTGCATGACCCCAAACGGGACGCCACAGTTCTGCCCCTGATTCGCAAAACGATCGAGGCGGGCGTGCCGCTGTTCGCCGTGTGTCTTGGTGTTCAGGAACTGAACGTCGCACTGGGGGGCACATTGCATCCGCTGGTCCATGAACTGCCCGGCAAGAACGAGCATCGCATGGACAGGACGCTGCCCATGGGCGAGCGGCACCACATTCGCCACCCGATTGTCATTTCACCGGGCGGCATGATGGAGGAGCTGACCGGCGGCGAGCGGGAGGTCATGGTCAACTCGCTGCACGCCCAAGCAATAGACCAGCCGGCCGAGCCGCTGCTCGTCGAAGCCGTCAGCGATGACGGTGTGGTCGAGGCCGTCAGCATGCCCACCGCCAAAGGTTTCGTGCTCGGCGTGCAATGGCACCCGGAAGGGCGCGAACCGCTGAAATGGCCGCTTTCGGCCGCCATGTTCGAAGCGTTCGGCAATGCCTGCCGGGATCACTGTGCCGCCCGTGATCGTGCCCGGCGCGGCTTCCGTGCTGCCTGACCCAAGGGGTTCACATTCTTTTGACGTTTGCCGCGGCACGCCCGTATGTATTGATACGACCGTGACGACCGCGCCCTGACGCTTTAGGAGATCCAGATGAGTTCGTACGCCATTCCCCTTTGGGAAAAACCCGCCTTGCCGATCGCGGGGACCGATGCGCTTTTCCCGGTGCGGCGGATTTACTGCGTCGGCCGCAATTACGCGGCACATGCGCGGGAAATGGGCCACGATCCGGACCGCGAACCACCCTTCTTCTTCGCCAAGCCGGCCGATTCGATCGTCCCGAACGGCGGTGACGTCCCCTATCCCGTCGCAACGAAGAACCTGCATCCGGAAATCGAATTGGTGGTTGCCTTGGGATCCGGTGGGTGGAACATTCCTGTCGAGACGGCGAACGACTGCATTTACGGTTACAGTGTCGGGCTGGACCTAACACGGCGAGACATGCAAGGCGTCGCGAAGGATATGGGCCGCCCTTGGGATCTCTCGAAAGGGTTCGATAATGCAGCACCGCTTACCGCCATCCGGCCGGTCTCCGAAGTCGGTCATATCGAAGCCGGAACGATTCGATTGAACGTGAATGGAGAAACCCGGCAGAAGGGCGACCTGGCCGACATGATTTGGAACGTTCCCGAAACGATTAATTATCTGTCGAGCCTGATCGAGCTCAAAGCCGGCGATTTGATCTTCACGGGGACACCGGACGGCGTCGCGGCGATCGAACGCGGCGACAAACTCGAAGGCCATGTCGACGGCCTCGACGATCTGCATATTTCGCTGAAGTAGAACAGGAAACATTGGGAGAAAATTGGTGCGGCTCGCGACTTGGAATATCAACTCGGTACGGCTTCGAATCGATCGCGTGGCGGCACTCGCCAAGACCAGCGAGCCGGATATCATCTGCCTGCAGGAAACCAAGGTCATGGATGATCTTTTCCCCGCCGACGCGATTCGCGAGATGGGGTACCCGCACATCGCGTTCAGCGGCATGAAGAGCTACAACGGCGTGGCGATCCTGTCCCGTGTGCCGCTGAAGGAAGTGCAGCGCAATGAGTGGTGCGGAAAGAGCGATTGCAGGCACATCTCGGCCACGCTGCCGGGTGGAATAGAACTGCATAATTTCTACATCCCTGCCGGCGGCGATATTCCCGACCGGGAGAAAAACGAGAAATTTGGACACAAGCTCGACTTCCTCGACGAGATGACGGCCTGGTTTCCCGAGAACCGCTCGGCCCGCAAGAAGATGATCCTGGTCGGCGACCTGAATATCGCGCCGCTGGAGACCGATGTCTGGTCGCACAAGCAGTTGCTGAAAGTCGTCTCCCACACGCCCATCGAAGTCGAGAAGCTGGGCCAGGTACAGGATACGGTCAATTGGGTCGACGCCGTCCGCCACTTCATCCCGGAGGAGGAGCGGCTGTACAGTTGGTGGAGCTATCGCGCGCGCGATTGGGATACTTCGGACCGCGGCCGACGCCTCGATCACATCTGGGTCACGCCGCCGCTGAAGAAATCCCTCAAGGGCGCTTCGGTGCTTCGGCAGTCGCGCAGTGGCGAGAAACCGTCTGATCATGTCCCCGTTATCGTCGATTTTGATCTATAAAATAGGTGTAAAACCTAGTTTATAACTGATTATATAAAATAAGAAGCATTCGGGAGCTCTGCCAATGATTCGCCAAAAACGCTCCACCCTATGGTGAGCCTTCGGCTTTGCGGTAAACTCCCGGCGTCAAAGTGAACTATCGGCCTAGCCGCGATATTATGGCACATCTACAAATAGAGTTTTTTGTTACGAATACGGTTAAATTTGAAGGTTAAGGATGCAGCATGAGCGAACCAGGATGCCCGCCAATCGTCGGCGTTATCGGCGGCAGCGGTCTATACGATATCGAGGGGCTGACAGACGTCCGGCGCGAACGGGTCGACACCCCCTTCGGCACGCCCTCCGATGAGTTTGTCGTCGGCTCCCTGGATGGACAGAAAATCGTCTTCCTGCCACGTCATGGTCGCGGCCATACCCTATCGCCATCGTCGCTCAATTTCCGTGCCAATATCGATGCGCTGAAGCGGCTCGGTGTCACCGAAATCATTTCGCTGTCGGCAGTCGGATCGCTGCGCGAGGATCTCGCACCCGGCGATTTCGTCATCGTCGACCAGTTCATCGACCGCTCCTTCGCACGGGAGAAGTCATTCTTCGGAGAGGGCTGCGTCGCACACGTTTCGATGGCGGAACCAGTTTGCCGGCGGCTCGGCGACCGGATCGAAGCCGCGGCGGCCGACTCCGGTATCGCCATGAAACGCGGCGGCACCTATCTCGTCATGGAAGGGCCGCAGTTCTCGACCCGGGCCGAATCGATGCTCTACCGGCAATGGGGCTGCGACGTGATCGGCATGACCAACATGCCCGAAGCGAAACTCGCCCGCGAGGCGGAGATGTGCTACGCGACCGTCGCCATGGTCACCGACTACGATTGCTGGCACGACGATCATGACGCGGTCAGCGTGGAGGCGGTCATCAAGGTGCTGATGGCCAATGCCGACAAGGCCCGGGCGCTGGTCCGCGCGGTGACACCGCGCTTGTCCGGCCGCACGACCGCCTGCGAAGCGGGCTGTCACACCGCCCTGGACGTGGCGATGATTACGGCTCCGGACGCCCGCGATCCCGACATGCTGGCGCGGCTCGACGCGGTCGCCGGCCGCGTCTTGAACGGCTAGCCTTCGTCCTTGTCGACCGGCCCGCCGGCATCCCGCCAGGCAGCGAAGCCACCGCCGATATGAGCAACTGGGGTGAGCCCCATTTTCTGTAGCTGTTGCGTCGCCAACGCCGAACGCAATCCGCCGGCACAGAAAAACACGAACTTCTTCCCCGAGCCGAAGACCTCGCGGTAGTAGGGGCTGTCGGGATCGACCCAGAACTCCAACATGCCGCGCGGCATATGCTTGGCGCCGGGCACGCGCCCTTCCCGTTTCAATTCGCGCACGTCGCGGATATCGACGAGGACCACGTCCTCGTTTCCCTGCAGTTCAAGCGCGTCCTCGACCGAAAGCGTTTCGATTTCCGCATTTGCCTCAGCGACGAGCTGTTTGGCACTGACTGTAATCATCTGTACGCGTCCACCTTAGGCCAAGTTCGAGGTGAAGAACGCGTCCGTACGTTCGCGGGCCAATTTGCAGGAGGCTTCGTCGTAACTGCCCCGGTGATCGCAGTTGAAGCCGTGATCGGCCGGATAGACATGCACGTCCGCCTCGGGATGCGCCGTCTTGATCGCATCCACGTCGCTGAGCGGGATACCGGCGTCGCGTTCGCCGAAATGCATGAGGCAGGGCGTCTTCAGCGCCTCGTCGTTGAACGGCACGATCTGGCCGCCGTAATAGACGACGGATCCCGACACGCCGCCGATCCGCGTGCTGCAGAGATAGGACAGCGTGCCGCCCCAGCAATAGCCGACTGTGCCAACCTTGCCGCCTTCGCTCGCCGCTTCGACCGCTGCTGTGAGATCGAGTACTGCGGCGTCATAGCTGGCGCTGTCCTTCAAGGTCCGGCCGGCCGTTACGTCGTCCGCCGTATAGCCCAACTCGACATTGCTTTCCTGGCGGTCGAACACGGCCGGCGCGATGGCCAGATAGCCGTCGGCAGCATAGCTGTCCGCCACTTCGCGCATATGCGAATTAACGCCGAAGATCTCCTGAATGACGACGATGCCGCCCTTCGGCGTGCCCGCGGGAACGGCCTTGTAGGCGTCGAAGCTATGCCCGTCGCTCGCAGTCAATTTGATATTCTCTCCCATGCTTTCGCTCTCCCTGCTTATACGTTGAACCGGAACAGCATTATGTCGCCATCCTGCACGATGTAGTCTTTTCCCTCGAGGCGCATGCGTCCGGCATCTTTCGCACCTTGCTCGCCGTTGTTGGCGACGAAATCATCGTAGGCGATCGTCTCGGCGCGAATAAAGCCTTTCTTGAAGTCGGTGTGAATGACACCGGCGGCATCGGGCGCCGCCATACCATGCGACACCGTCCAGGCCCGGCTTTCCTTCGGTCCCGTCGTGAAATAGGTGGCAAGATCGAGCAACGCATAGCCCGCGCGAATGACCCGCGCCAGGCCGGTTTCCTCCAGGCCCAGGGATTCGAGATATTCGGCCTTTTCCGCCTCGGTCTCGAGCTCCGCCACTTCCGCCTCGATGGCAGCCGAGATCAGCACGCACCCTTGTCCGGACGCCTCGGCCATTTCGGCGACGCGCCGCGACAGGGCATTACCCGTCGCGGCACTGCCTTCATCGACATTACAGACATAGAGTACGGGTTTTGCGGTAATCAACTGCAACGACTGGAATACCGGTAATTCCTCAGGCGCGCACTCGACGGTGCGCGCGGGACGCCCATCGCGCAACGTTTCCAGGGTACGGCACATAATGGGCAGGCTGGTCTTGGCTTCCTTGTCACCCGAGGTCGCCCTTTTTTCGAGCGGCTCGATACGGCGTTCCAAGCTCTCCAGGTCCGCCAGCATAAGTTCGGTTTCTACGGTTTCCGCATCGCGGATCGGATCGACCGTCTTCTCGACATGGGTAATCGCACTGCTCTCGAAACAGCGCAGCACGTGAATGATCGCGGCGACACTACGGATATGGCCCAGGAACTGATTACCCAGCCCTTCGCCCTTGGACGCGCCGCGGACCAGCCCGGCGATATCCACAAATTCGAGATGGGTCGGAATTTTCTCGGCGGAGCCGGTAATCGTAAAAATACGCTGCAGCCGCTCGTCGGGCACCGCCACCCGGCCGACATTCGGCTCGATCGTGCAGAACGGATAGTTCGCCGCTTCCGCCGCGGCGGTGTCGGTCAGAGCATTGAAAAGGGTCGACTTACCGACATTGGGCAAGCCGACGATGCCACAGTTGAATCCCATTGCGTTACGACTCCGAGGCGGGGTCCGGAGCCGATGCTTCCGGTTTTTCAGATTTAGGTCTGGGCGGCTTCAAGATCAACGACACCTGGGTCATAAAGGCATCGAATTCTCGCGCGCCCAGCTTTTCGGCACATTCGGCAATTGCATCGACGATCTTTTCCGCCTGCTGCAATTCGGCCTTGCCGAAATCACCGAGGACGTGGCTATGCACCCGGTCCTTGTCACCGGGGTGCCCAATCCCGAAGCGCAGCCGGTGAAAGTCCTTGCCGATATGGGAGTCGATACTGCGCAGCCCGTTATGGCCGGCGACACCGCCGCCCCGTTTGATGCGCAACTTACCGGCGACGAGATCGAGCTCGTCATGGATCACCAGTATATCCTCGGGCAAGAGCTTGTAATAGCGCATGGCTTCGCCCACGGCGCGGCCCGACTCGTTCATGAAGGTCGTCGGCTTCACCGCCAGCACCTTGTCGCCGCCCAGAGTGCCTTCGGCGACGAGCGATTGGAACCGGGCGCGGTACGGGCTAAAGGAATGGCGGCGGACGATTTCGTCCACCGCCATGAACCCGATATTGTGCCTGTTCCTCTCGTATTTCGGGCCGGGATTGCCCAGGCCAACGAGCAACAGCACGGAACTACTCCTCGGTGGGGGCCTCGCCTTCGCCTTCCGCTTCGGCAGCGCCTTCGCCTTCGCCGCCCTCCATGTCGAGACCTTCCTCGCCCTCCTCGTCTTCCGTCTCTTCCTCGACGATAGTCGGTGCGGCAATAGTCGCGATCGTGAAATCACGGTCCGAAATGGTCGGCTCAACGCCGTCCGGCAGGCTTACGTGGCTAAAGTGGACGCTGTCACCGATATCGAGACCGGTAAGGTCGACATCGATTTCCTGCGGAATGGTGTCGACAGCGCAGTTCACCTCGATCGCATACCGCACGACATTGAGCACGCCACCGCGCTTCAGCCCTTCCGACTCTTCCTCATTGAGGAAGCGGCACGGCACTTCGACCGTCACCTTGGTCGCGCTGGTAACACGCAGGAAATCCACATGCTGCGGCACATCGGTGACCGGGTGAAGCTGCACATCACGCGGCAGGACACGTTCTTTGTCGCCGCTACCGTTGATTTGAACCTCGTAGACGGTGGAAAAGAAAACCCCCGCCGACAAATTCTTGACCAGAACGAGCGGATCGATGGAGATACTCCTCGGATCCTTCTTCGCACCGTAAATGACGCAGGGTACCCGGCCGGCGCGACGCTCGGCACGGGCGGCCCCCTTGCCGGCCCGTTCCCGCGGCTCCGCCTCGAGAATGCTAATATCGCTCATAATACTCTCCAGTTGGTCTTGGGACGCCTGCCTCCAGGGGGGTCGGCGTCATTCGAGCCGCGTGCTACGCGGCAAATGGCTATTCGTCAACAAAAATCAGTCGAACAAGCTGGAAACCGACTTGTTCTCCGCAATGCGGAGGATGGCTTCGGCCAGCAGCGGTGCGATCGTAATCTGGCGGATATTGTGCGCCACACGCATCGCTTCGGTCGCCTGAATACTGTCCGTCGTCACCAGGCTCTCCAGAGGCGACGCCGCAACGCGGGAAACCGCACCGCCGGACAGCACGCCATGAGTCGTATAGGCCTGAACGGCTTTCGCACCGGCCTGCATAAGGGCATCAGCCGCATTGCAGAGCGTCCCCGCCGAATCGACGATATCGTCGACCAGGATGCAACGCCGATCGCCGACATCGCCGATGATATGCATGACTTCGGAAACGCCGGCCTTTTCGCGCCGTTTGTCGATAATGGCCAGTTCCGCCCCAAGCCGTTTAGCGATAGCCCGTGCACGGATCACGCCACCGACATCCGGCGAGACGATCACGAGTTCCTCGCCATCGCCGCGGCTTTCCTCGATATCTTTCAAGAACACCGGCTCTGCGAATAGATTGTCCGTTGGAATATCGAAAAAACCCTGAATCTGACCGGCATGCAGATCCATTGTCAAAACCCGGTCCGCACCCGCCGTCGTCACCAGATTCGCGACGAGCTTTGCCGAAATTGGTGTCCGGGGACTGGTCTTACGATCCTGCCGCGCATAACCGTAATAGGGGATCACCGCCGTAATCCGTTGTGCCGAGCTACGCCGGAGCGCGTCGATAGACACGAGGAGTTCCATCAAATTGTCGTTCGCGGGATAGCTCGTCGACTGGATGACAAAGACATCCTCGCCGCGGACATTCTCGAGAATCTCGACAAAGACTTCCAGATCGGAAAATCGCCGGATCGCCGCTTTTGTCAGCGGTACATTGAGGCAGGCCGAAATAGCTTCAGCCAGCGGCCGATTGCTGTTGCCGCTCAGGATTTTCATATCGGATCCTGTTTTTGACCGGGACTCAATAACGTCCCGGAATATTGACCGCACCTACGCGCGCCGCCGCATGGCGAGCGGCGTCTGTATATCAAGGGGACGGCGGCCTGTAAACGCCTCAAGCGATGCTCCACGGGGCGATCATTAAAGAATACGGGAAGCCCTGCGCTTTGATAAAGATCATCGCGTAAGTGTGATGCTTTGCCGCCATCCAGCACAACACTACCGCCATGCACGTTCGACGTTGGAGGAGGCGCCGCCGCGCTTTTTCCCCTTCTCCGTCATACTCGGGCTTGACTCGAGTATCCATGTCGATGGCAGGTGCTCTCGTTGAAGCATGGACCCTCGGGTCAAGCCCAAGGGTAACGGTCGGGGTGCCTACAAAAGGAAAGGGCTCACGCATTCCTCAGGCGATTGCTCGGGCTGCGCACCGCTAACGACCCAGCCGGATGTCGTCGGCGCGCTCCATGGTCTGCAGGATATCGGCGATACTGTCGATCATGGCGAAAGTGACGTCGTAAGCGAGCGGTCCCCATTCGGCGGAGGCTTGTCCGTTTTTGATCGTGTTGTTTTGCTTCAATACACCGATCTCGCTGCCGTCCGGTTTGCGCAGCACCCATTCGATCGCGATCTTATCCACGCCTTCTGATTGCGACGCGACATCGACCTTACCAAAAACCTGGATTGCCGCGAGCTTCGGATCCGGCGCGACCGGAACCCCGGCACTCTTGAGCACGGCTTCGAAGGCTTTTTTCAACGCTTCGTTGCCGTCCCCCGGTGCGCCTTCGACGGCGACGACCCCAATCGTCGGCCGGGCTGCGATTTCAGCGGCGCTTGGCGTGTTCTTCTGCAAAATACCGGCGATCTTCGGCACCGCGTTGGCGGAGAGCGCATTCAATTGGACACGAGCGCCCGACTGCCATGCCGCTGCCGGCACTTCCTGTTTGGTGGTCAGACGCTCGACGACCTCGCCTTCGCTATCCGACACCGTCCAGTCGACCGTCACGACACCGATATCTCCCTGCGCCGGTGTAAACTTGGCCTCCCCCTCAAGCAGGTAAGCATTCTTAATGGCACTGCCAGTTGTCGCGGGGATGTTCGTCTGACGAAAGCCCTCCGCCATGATGTCTGCCAACGGTCCTGCCACGGGGGACGGCGCACCGAAAACCGGCACGACCACGATTCCAGCGCTATCCTGCAGCGCAACGAGCGGACTTTCCGCGCCTTGCCCCTCATCTGCCTTAAAGGGCCTCGGCAACTGGCCGCAACCCGCTACGGCAAGGCTCAGCGCAACGACAACGGACAAGAACGCGTTAGAGCAGGACACAGCTGACCAACAATCCAAGCAAGAGCAGGGCGAGTATCTGCAAAAGGTACGGTATGCCTTATTTAACCACGAAACAACACATTGCAACGCATACCGGCCCCGACGACGATGCTACGATTGCGTAATGGCAATCGCGGAGAGACAGCGGCCATAGTCGGGTTCGCTACGTTTCGTCGCCCGACGGTAACTGAAAAAATGTTCTTCTTCGGCACAGGTATCCCGCGCCAGGTTGTCGACCGCACCGATTTCCAGTGACGTCAATATCTGCACCGCATAACCGGGCAGATCGAACATGAAATGCCCGTCGCGTGTCGAAGGCACGAAAAATCCCTCGTTCGCTGAGTCCGCAGCCAGGAATGGCGCCGGGAATTCAGGGCCGACTTCGTAGGATTGCTGAGCGATCGTTGGCCCAACGCATGCGGCGATGGCCAGCCGATTTGCACCCAACGCCTCCATCGCCTCCACGGTCGCCTGTAGGATACCCGACAACGCGCCTTTCCAACCGGCATGGGCGGCACCAACGATACCAGCATCCGCATCCGCAAATAGAACCGGTGTGCAGTCCGCCGACAAAATGCCGAGCGCGACGCCCGGACAGCGCGTAACCATGCCGTCCGCCTGCGGCGGCGTTCCGTCAGTCCACGGACCCTCAACCTGTGCCACCGTGCGGCCATGCACCTGATAGACCGTGTTCAAGGCATTGGCCGGCAAATCGAAAACGGCGGCGATGCGACGGCGATTTTCGGTCACGGCCTGGGACGCATCGTCCGATCCGAGCCCTGTATTGAGCGACGCATAAATGCCGTCGCTGACCCCGCCTTGGCGCGTAAAAAACGCATGACGGATATTGGAGATCTTCGCGAGAGAGTCGGTCGTCAGATAAGGCGGCGGTGCGGTTGTGTCCAAGGTCAACTTCCAAATCCAGGTAACGGCGACAGATCGTGCGACGCAATGCCGAGAACCTTGAACAAACTGCCCATTTCATCGTCCGCAATCAAGCGCCGAACGCCCGATGCGATATCTTCCGCCTGACTGGATGTCGCCTGTTCGGCAAGCCGTTCCGCGCGGATCGCGATCCCCAAATTCTGCAAAAACGCCCCTTGGCCGCAGGGCCCGCAAAGTGTGGCCTTACCCGCTGTCGCACGGCCCAGCGCTGCGAAATCGACGTGTGCGGTGAGGTCGGCATCTCCCGGCATAAGCAATACATCCTGCGGCTCGTGCTGCCGGACGGCCTGAAGCGTCTCGCCAACCGCGCTCTCGGCGTAGCCATAATCGATAATCAACGCGGCACCGCCGTCACTCTTTATGCGATCCGCCACAGCGGCGGCAATCGCGAGCCCAGCCGGCTGTACTTCGGCAACCGAATCTACAGGCGCACCCGTCCGGATATCCGAGGTCAGCAACGCCGTCGCGGGCGTCGCATCGGCGGAAAGCATGAAGCGAAATCCGGTCCCGTCCTGTCCGACGAGACGCTCGCGCCATCCGTCCACCGTCCGGACAAGCTGATGCACGGGCAACGCGTCGAAGAATTCATTGGCGATGAGCAAAACCGGACCGTCCGGGACCGCATCGACGCTATCGCACCAGACGATCTCGTGTGCTGCCAAGGTCCGCTTCTGGGCCGCGCGCAACACCGGGCTCGTCTCGACGAGCGCCACATTGGCCGCTTGCCGGAAGCCCTGCGATTGCGAGGTGGCGCGCAGCGCATCCGCCATCAGGGTCCCGCGGCCCGGCCCGAGTTCGACCAAATTAAACCGAGAGGGCACCCCCATCATCCGCCAGACGGCAACGCACCAGATACCAATCAGTTCGCCGAATATCTGACTGATCTCCGGCGCGGTGATGAAATCGCCATCGCGACCGAACGGGTCGCGGTTCATATAGTACCCATGCTGGGGATGTCCCAGAGCGGTCGCCATATAGTCGGCGACCGTCATCGGACCCGCCGTTGCGATCTGGCGTTCGATGAGCCGCGCCAGTTCGCTCACGCCGCGGATACAGTCGGCCGCATGCACGCCCGCCCAATCAGGTACAGCCCAAGGGCAAGCATCGGAACGGAAAGCCACTGCCCCCAGGTCGAGCCGAAGGCAAGTAGACCGATATAGTCATCTGGTTGGCGCACGGTCTCGACCGCGATGCGCGACAGCGCGTATCCGACCAAAAAGGCCCCGCTTGTCAGTCCGACCCGCCACCGTGACCGCCACACAAGGACAAGTAGGGAAAGAACCGTAAACAGCACCAGTCCTTCGAGGAACGCCTCGTAAAGCTGACTTGGATGCCGCGGAAGGGGTCCCGCATGCGGGAAAATTACCGCCCAGGACACATCCGTCGTTCGGCCCCAGAGCTCACCATTAATAAAATTCGCAATACGTCCCAAAAATAGTCCGATGGGCGTCGTTGCAGCGATCACGTCTGCCAGCGCAAAAAATGCGATGCCGCGCCGTCGCGCGAATAGGATCATGGCCGTGATCACACCCACCAGCCCGCCATGGAACGACATGCCGCCATTCCACATTTGCGGGATTTGTGCCGGGTTCTCGAGAAAAAAGACAGGTTGATAAAAGAAAACGTAGCCGAGCCGGCCGCCGAGGATGACACCGAAGGTTGCCCAGACCAGGAAATCGTCTATGTGTTCCGGCTTCACCAGATTCGGCGCGCGCCGCGCCAGCCAGATACCATAGCGCCATGCGCCGATAAGACCGAAAATATAGGCAAGTGCATACCAGCGGATTGCAAACGGGCCGATCTGAAATAGAACCGGGTCAAATTCCGGAAATGCAAAAGGTCCCATGAATCCTCACCGATAAGGGTCGTTGGTGGCAAGGTAGTCCTGGATATAGCGCCGGACGCCCTCCTCCAACGCAGTTGGCGGCTTATCATAACCGGCGTTCCGCAGCCGCGTCATCGTCGCCTGCGTATGATACTGGTAATGCCGCCGAATGTTCTCGGGCGTATCGAAGTAGTCGATTTGCGCCTGCTGGCTCGTCGCATCGAAACAGGCCCTGGCCAGATCGGCGAAGGTTCGCGCTTTACCGGTGCCGGCGTTGTAGATGCCATCGATCTGGGGATTATCGTAGAGCCACAGCATAATATTCACGCAATCGCCAACCCAGATGAAATCCCGCTCCTGCCCGCCATCCGCATAGTCCGGATTGTGCGAGCGGAACAGACGCGCCCGGCCGGCTTCGCGAATCTGCCGATAGAGCTGCACGACGAGGCTTTCCTGGCCGCCCTTGTGATACTCGTTCGGTCCGTAGACGTTGAAGAACTTCAGACCGGCCCATTGCGGCGGCGCGACGCCGGCGGATGCGAGCGTCACCGCGTTAATATCGAACAGATGCTTCGACCAGCCGTAAAGATTCAACGGCCGCAGGCGCGACAGCGCTTCAACCGAATCGTCATCGTCGAAACCCGCTGTGCCGTCGCCATAGGTCGCCGCCGACGACGCGTAGATCAACCGCACATTCTGGTTGGCGCACCAGCGCCACAACTTGAGCGACAGATCGAAATTGTTGGCCA
Source organism: Alphaproteobacteria bacterium (assembly GCA_012103325.1). Taxonomy (GTDB): domain Bacteria; phylum Pseudomonadota; class Alphaproteobacteria; order UBA8366. The sequence goes on along the minus strand of WLWY01000001.1, from coordinate 1,618,695 downwards.
GCACGAAATTGGGGTCGGTCACGACGGTCGAAGACGACGCGCCCATATGAAAGACAACGTCAAGCCCGTCGCCGTTCGAATCGAGCCAAGCGTCCAGCGCGTCGGGTTCAACGGTGCCGGCAATCGGGTGCTTCGCCAGATTGCGCGTTTTCTCGGACGTGTCCGGCAGGTCGCACACATAAATCGGTCCGGCCTGCCGTTCGCATAGTGCAGCGACAAGATTGGAGCCGATGAATCCCGCCCCGCCGGTCACCAAGATCATCGCCCGCTCCATTGCAATATCCCGCCCCTTATATGCGACCGCTTGCGACCGCTGCAAGGTGGGTTGCGGGATCGTGATATTGTCGCCATATCTAAGATACCGCTTTCTCGAAAAGAACCAGCGAGGCGAATCATGCAGGTGGAAAACCGGTTTCTCGACGATCTGGCGCGGGTCGCAAACGGCGCGATCGGTGCGCTTTCCGGCGTGCGCGAAGAAATCGAAACGCTCGTCAAGCAACGTATGGAACGTTTCCTCGCGGATATGGACTTGGTGACGCGCGAGGAATTCGAGGCCGTCAAGGACGTAGCCGCAAAGGCGCGGACCGAGCAGGAAGCGCTTGAAACCCGTGTCGTCGCCCTGGAAGCGGCATTGGCGAAGCCGGCAAGCAAACCCAAACGCGCCCGGAAATCGACAACGACCGCGTCAAAATCGAAGTCAGCGGACTCCGATACAGCCAAATAAGAGCCGGCCCAAACGACCCAAATTCATCGCGTCGAAATTATATCCACAATTTTTTTGCGATTGCGCGCATATCCGCTTGCTTGTGCCGATTCTGCTGTGGCACTCTAGGTGTTGTGGTGTGGTAACGGTCTCAAACACAAAATGATGTAATTCGCGGAAGGCACAATGGTTCCGATCGTTTTTGATTCCGGTCGTTTGCTGATGTTTTCCCGCAGATTAAGAAGGGTGCTCGTATGGCCTTCATGACCGCTGAAGAACACGACTTCTCCAACAATCCGCTCGACGTGATGGAAGACATCGTTCGTTCCAACGAATGGCTATTCGATCGCTCCAGCGAGGAGGAACTTCTAGTGGAGATGTCGGGCCGCTGGTGTGACTACCGCATGTTCTTCGTATGGCGGAACGAAGTGAAGGCGCTGTACTACACATGCTCGCTCGATATGAAGGTGGTTCCGGAGAAACGCCGCGAAATCAGCGAACTGCTCTCGCAGATCAACGAACGCATGTGGTTCGGTCATTTCGAACTCTGCTCGGAGGCCGGTACGCCGATGTTCCGCCACACGATGCTGACTCGTGGATGGAACGGCGTCAGCGTCGAGCAGCTTGAAGATCTCGTCGAGATCGCGGTCAACGAGTGCGAGCGCTTCTATCCGGCTTTCCAGTATGTCCTTTGGGCCGGCTACAATGCGCACCAGGCCATAGAAGCAACGATGCTTGACCCCATCGGCGAGGCCTGAGAAGCTTCCACACATGACTGAAAAGATGAAACGGCCCCTGCTGCTGGTTGGCTGCGGCAAGATGGGCGGCGCGATGCTGTCCGGTTGGCTTGAATCCGGCATCGCGGCGGCGGGCGTAACCGTTGTCGAACCGGCGGGCGCGGCCGAGTTTGCTGGCAACGCCAACGTCACGATATGCGCCGATGTGGCCGAGATCGCCGACGATTTCGATCCTGAGGTCGTCGTGTTCGCCGTGAAGCCGCAACAGATGGACGCCGTGGCGCCGCCCTATGCGCGGTTCACCAGGGCATCCACCGTCTTCCTGTCTATCGCGGCGGGCAAGACGATCGGTTATTTCGAGGAACGGCTTGGCGGCGAGGCGAGGGTCATCCGTGCGATGCCGAACACGCCAGCGGCCATCGGCCAGGGCATTTCCGTCCTGTGCCCCAACGCGAAGGTCAGCGGCGCACAGTCGGCGCTGTGCCAGGCGCTGATGCAGGCCGTGGGCGAAGCGGTCACCGTCGAGGACGAGGCCTTGATCGACGCCGTGACGGCAGTGTCGGGCGGCGGGCCTGCTTATGTCTTCCTGCTGATCGAATGTTTGAGCGAAGCCGGGGTCGCGGCGGGTCTACCGCAGGATCTCGCGGCGCAGTTGGCACTCGCAACCGTCGCCGGCTCGGGACAGCTTGCGCTCGCCAGCGACGAACCCCCATCGCAGTTGCGCGAAAACGTGACCAGCCCCGGCGGCACGACTTTAGAGGCGCTGAAGATCCTCATGGCAGACGATGGATTGCAGCCGCTATTGACCCGCGCTATTGCCGCCGCCACCGCGCGCAGTCAGGAGCTCGCCGGCGGGTAACCATCTGATTTTATTGTATAGTACGAACACGCTTACTCGCCCGCGACAGCACCCAACCCGGTATTAAACCGGTAGCAGCGATAATCGCCAACAGGAAGTAGGCGTCCTGGAATCCCAGCGTGCTGGCCTGCGCGTAAATCACCTCACCGAAATAGTGGAACGCACCGGATTCCCGCACGGTTTCGGGAACTCCGGCCTCGCTCAACAGCTGCATGAGCCGGTCCCGCATCTCCCGGGTCGTTTCGCTCGCTCCCGTCTGCATCGCGGTAAAGGCATCACCATGAAACGGGATTCGGAGTTCCAGAAACACGACAAGGCAGTTGGTGCCGAGCGTACCGCCGAGCTGTCGGACGAAGTTCACCGAGCTGGACCCTTGCGTAACCAGATCGGGTGGCAATGATTTCAGGGCTTCGGAATTCACAACGGACCGGGTGCACGCGACGCCCATGCGCACCAGCAAGGTGAACCAGACCAGCGTCCAGAACGGTGTATTCACATCGGCCGAGGATAGTGAGTAGAACGCGACCGTGAAAATGATCATGCCGACGCAGATCATGATGTAGGCCGGCACGAAGTCGGACAGCCTGCCAACGAGAGGAAACAGGATGATGAGAGAAAGCCCTGCCGGGACCATCAGGAGGCCCGCATCAATCGCCGAAAAATGCTGAATTTGCTGCGTAAACAAGGGCATCAGGAAAAATGACGAAAACATCGCAGCACCGGTGAAGAACCCGATGCTCGCCGCGGCAGCGAATTGGGCGTTGGCAAAGACCTTCATGTTGACCAGAGGATTCCGGGCGTAGATCTGCCGCAGCACGAAACCGACACCGCCACCGACGCCGGCCCCGAAGAGAAGAATAATGTCGGTCGACGTCCACCCGAGCCGCTGCCCATAACTGAAACCCAGCAGAAGCCCGGTCAGCGACGCACAGAGCAAACCGAATCCCAGAAAATCGAACCGCGGAATCTTCTTCGGCATCTCGCGGCTTGGCAGGAACAGATTTCCAACGATCAAGGCGAGGAACGCGGTCGGCAGGGTCAGGAGAAAGATGTATCGCCAGCTGAACAGGTCGATGGCGATGCCGCCCAATGTCGGGCCGAGCGCGGGCGCCAGAACATTGCCCATGGCGAATATCCCCATGGACAGCCCTTTCTGGTCGCGCGGAAAGACCTTAAAGGTCACCGCCATGCCCAGCGGTTGCACGATCCCGGCGGACATTCCTTGCAGAATGCGGCCGAGCAGCAGAGCCTCACTGCTCTGCGCCGTACCGCTCAAAATCGAACCGAGCAGAAAGGCAATAACCGCGAGCGTGAACGTGCGCCGTTCACCGAAACCGAGGGTAAGCCATGCGCTCAAGAGCATGCCGGCGGTCTGTGCCGCGAAATACCCCGTCGAAATCAACTGCGCCTGATCGCGGCCAATTCCGAACGTGCCCATGATGGCCGGAAACGCGACATTTACCGTCGTGGCGCCCAAGGTCATCGTCATGATGCCCACCAGGCACGTCACCGTCGCCAGCCATTTGTAGACCGGCCCATAGCGTTCGAACAACGTGTCGATACTGTCTGGAGGCACGATTGAGAAAGAGATCCTTGAGCGTTCTATGGGGCAGGCTGATGGCCGACCGCGTTTTCAGAAACCATCGCCAATTGATTGAAAATCCGTGCTAACAGCGTATTATCAGGCTTCTAAGAGATGATGGCATCTCCAAGGACGGCTGGGGAAAATGGTAAAAAAGGCGGACAGACCGCAACATATCATAAAATCGGCGCTTGGCTTGGCCGCATCCGGCCAGTGGCCATCAGCAGGCCTGCGCGACATCGCCGAAGCCGCCGATGTGTCGCTTGCTGAACTCCATGCGATTTACCCGTCGAAACCGGCAATCCTTAGGGCATATTTCAACGCAATAGACGCGACTGTCCTCGGCGCTAAATTTGCGTTCGACAAAAAGGACGGCCCTCGCGACCGTCTTTTCGACGTGCTGATGCGCCGCTTCGATGTCCTTTCAGAAGACCGCGATGCGGTCATCGCCATTTTGAATGCTCTGCGTTGCGATCCCCTTTCGGCGCTGTGCCTATCCGCCGGCTTGGCCGGATCGATGCGCTGGATGCTGGAAGCCGCCGGCATCAAGGTATCCGGCCCCACCGGCAGGCTGATCGTGAAGGGTCTGACGACGGTCTGGCTGGCGACTCTGCGTGTTTGGCAACGCGACGATAGCGAGGATATGTCTCGCACGATGGCCGCGCTCGATAAGAATCTTCGCCGCGCCGAACGTCTGTTCGCGCTTCTGCCAACGGGCCGTCGCCGTACCGCACAGCCGCAGCAAGACGCGTCGCCGGCGTAAATTCGGCGGTCAAAGCCTCCCGCACAGAAAAGAGCATCATGGCGGAGATTAATTTCGACGACTTTCTAAAAGTGGATATCCGCGTGGGAACCATCATCCGCGCGGAACCCTATCCGGAAGCCCGCAGACCGGCGTTCAAACTATGGGTCGATTTCGGTCCCGAAATCGGCGAACGAAAGACTTCGGCGCAAATTACCAAGCACTACGACCTCGACAGCCTCGTCGGTCGGCAGGTTGCGGCCGTCGTGAATTTTCCGCCCAAGCAAATCGGTAAATTCATGTCGGAGATCCTGGTTCTCGGGTTTCCGGATGAGGATGATGAGGTCGTGATGATTCAACCATCGAAACCCATTCCCAATGGCGGGCGGCTTTACTGAGGAATGGATGATCCCGGCAACCCGTTATCGGCCAACGGTGACACGACACAACGAAACCTGAAATACCTCAACGACGCGTTGTTCGGTCTTTGGAGTTACGGCAGCAACGCGCTTGTAGGCTGGACGCCGTCGCCACGCGGGCTGGAGATCATCAGCGTGCCCATGGTGCGGCTCTATCGTGACGGGAATGCACACCGCCGCGTCTTCATCGGGGACCGGATCATGGGAAAAGCGACATTTCACGACGTCGCGCGGGCGCTGACCGTCGAGCCGATGGAGCTTCGGCTCGAGCACCCAATCGGCGACAGACCCAATGAGATAAACGCGGCAGCCGTAGATCGCCTTTTCTCGCAATTCGCGGTCACAAAAACCCGGCAGCGCGGCGTGTTTTTGATCGATGCCGTCGGGTTTTCCCTGTTCTCGCCGGAGGAACAGGCGAGCCAGCTCGCGGCGCTGGAATTTGCCCTGAACATTGCGGACGAAACCGCACGCCGGTGCAGCGTAATCGTCGCCATGGCCCGTTCGACAACGGGGGACGGGTTCTACGTCTGGAACGAGGAAAAGGGTCCGGAAGCGGACCTAAGGCTGCTCTGCGTCTTCGTGCTCACCATGACCTATCTGAGCGCCCTTCGTCGAGCGATGGGCGACGTATCCTACGTCCCGAAGATACGCAGTTGCTATGGAGTCGGTAGTCATTACAGCTATCATCACTCGGAAAATTCGCGGCGCGGTGGCCTGGACTACATCGTCGGCGATGTGACCATCTCACTGGCTCGCCTGATCGACAAGGCGAAGCCGGGGCAAATACTGATCTCCGAGTTCAGCCGGAAGATCGACGATACCGGTCAGGTTCTGAAAACGCCGGAATTCCTGAGCGCTGCCGTGACGATGATGGATGGTTTTCGGGAGCTCGAGATCATGGGTTCGCGCATCAGGCAGGCGTCGATTTATTTGACTGGCCCGCGACAGCCCGATTCCGAAAAACGCATTCAGCGCCTCAAGGTCACGGACAAGCACGGCCTTGCACACTACTGCTACAATGCAAAAGTAAGTGTCGTTCCCGAGGATGAAGAGCCGATACAGAGCGGTCTCGAGCATGACGAGCTGCGGGGCGGCGTCTCGTGAACGGCGCCCTAAAACAGGAATGGAGCGAATGCCAGGCATGAACCGTGGTATCGATCATCTGGTGCTTGACGTCGAAGATCTGGACCAAACGCGCGACGCCTATGCGGCGCTCGGTTTCACCACGACACCGCGCGCGACCCATCCTTTCGGCACGGCGAACAGTCTGGTTCAGCTGCAGGGCAATTTCCTCGAATTGCTTACAATCGACGATACATCGAAAATTACGCCCGCCGCGTCAGGCCAGTTCAGTTTCGGCATGTTCAATCAATCCTTTCTCGCGCGGCGGGAAGGCATGTCAATGCTGGTTTTCGAAGGCCACGGCGCGGACCAGGATCAGGCGGAGTTTGCCGCAAAGGGGATAGAAACATACGACGTGTTCAATTTCGAGCGGAACGCAACGCTACCCGATGGCGAAATCGTAACCGTCGCCTTTTCACTCGCGTTCGCTACGGATCCGTCCATGCCGGAAGCGGCCTTCTTTACCTGTCAGCAGCACGCGCCGGAGTATTTTTGGAAGCCGGAATTTCAGAAACACGCGAATGGCGCATCTGCGGTGACGGAAGTCGTCATGATCGCCGACGACCCATCATCGCTGACCGAATTCTTTGGCGCACTGCAAGGTGTCGACGCCGTATCCGCGGAGACCGATGCGCTTCAGGTCGGGACGGCTCGAGGTACGGTGTCTGTTTTGACGCCAGACCGTTTCGCCGCGCGATATGGCGTTCAGTCCTTCGGACCGGGCAGCCCGCATTTCGCAGCGTTCCGAGTCGCGGTCGGCGATTTAGACCATACCGAATCGCTTTTGTCGGACAACGGTGTGGCGTTCCGCCGTACGGACGAGACAATACAAATCAGCGCTGAAACAGCATTCGGTGTAATACTCGAATTCGCACCGGAGGATTAACCGACTCAGGATTGATGAGCAGCTACGAAGACTATAACCGGGTTTCGCGCTCCTACGATCAAACGCGGCAGCCCATCGGTCTTTCAATCGTGCTCGACGGCATCGCACACTGCTGCGCACCGCTGAGCGCGTTGAAGCTGATCGACGCCGGTTGCGGCACCGGCGCTTACACGGCGGTCTTGAGCGACAGCGTGCCCAACATTGTTGCACTGGACATCAACGAAGGCATGCTCGGCACGGCGCAAAAGAAATGCGAAACGCTGCCGGTCGCCTTTGCGTGCGCCTCGATCCAAGCGATCCCGATCCGGGATGGTGCCGCCGACGGGATACTGAACAATCTCGTTCTGCACCATTTGCCCGACAGCGAATCCGAGGGCTATCCGGCTCAACGGCAGGTATTCGAAGAATTCGCGCGCGTTCTGCGGCCGGGCGGCGCGCTAGTCATCGGGGTGTGCACCCGCGAACAACTTCGCGACGGGTTCTGGTTCAACCGCTTGATCCCGCAGGCAATCGATTCGTGCTGCAAGGCCACAGCGCCAATCGACGCACAAATCAAGATGCTGCAAGATTGCGGCTTTGCAGTCGACGAGCCCGCCATTCCCTGGGACGAAACCCTGCAAGGCGACGCATATTTTGACCGCCTTGGTCCTTTGAATCCGGCTTGGCGCGACGGTGATTCGGTCTGGTCGCTTGCGCCACGCGCTGAGTTGAAAGTAGCCTGCGACCGTGTCCAGGAAATGGAAGCGGACGGCACGCTCGCCAATTATGTCGCCGACCACAATACGATCCGCCGCAAGACGGGACAGATCACCTACCTTTGCGCGATCCGAAAATAGGTGCCGGAAACGGCTGCGATTTCGCTCCCTACATGGCATGCTGTGCCCAGGACGAGACCGGTCTACCCGGCCAGAACAAGACAAGGAAAGTGTCATGAGTGAGAATGCAAGCATCTCCCTGCGCAAACGGATCAAGTCCGACAAGCTCCTGGTCGCCCCCGGCGTCTACGAAATGATCTCCGCACGGGTCGCCGACCGCAAAGGCTTCGAGGCCTTGTATATGACTGGATTCGGCGCCGTTGCCTCCTATCTTGGCCTGCCGGATGCGGGCATTGCCTCATACACGGAAATGCTCGACCGCGTCGCGCGCATCGCTGGCGGCACCTCGACGCCGCTCATTGCGGATGCCGATACCGGCTATGGCGGTTTGCTCAATATCCGCGAGACAGTTCGCGGTTACGAGGCGGCGGGCGCCGTTGGCATTCAGATCGAGGATCAGGAATTTCCCAAGAAGTGCGGCCATACGCCGAACAAGCGGGTCATTCCCACCGAAGACATGGTGCAGAAGATCAGAGTCGCGGTGGACAGCCGCCGCAGCGACGACACGCTGATCATCGCACGCACCGACTCGCGGGCGTCGCTCGGGTTGGACGAAGCGCTGCGGCGCGGCGAGGCCTATGCCAAGGCCGGCGCAGATGTGCTGTTCATCGAGGCCCCGACCAGCGAAGCGGAAATGGAGCAGATCTGCCGCAGCTTCGATACGCCGCAGCTTGCCAACATGGCCGATGGCGGCGGATTAACGCCGATGCTGAGCCACGCCCGATTGCAGGAGATCGGATTCAGTATCGCGATCTACCCCGGCACAGCCTTTCTGGCAGCAGCGAAAATCTATGAAGACGTCTATGGCGCGATCCATCGCGATGGCGACAGTCACGCCGTAAGCGATAATCTCTACCCCTTTGCTGAAATGACGAAGCTGATGGGCTTCGACGACGTCTGGGCGTTCGAAAAAGAATACGCGGAGTAGGAGCGGCAACACGCATGGAAGCAATGATGCAAAGCCTCGGATCGGGGCTCCCCGTCCTGATCCTGCATTTCGCCGTTACGCTCACGATCTTGATCGCCGGCGTGGTGATCTACGAATGGATGACGCCCTATCCTGAACTGAAGCTCGTTCGGGAAGGCAACACGGCGGCGGCAATCGCCTTGTCGGGCGCCATGCTGAGCCTGGCAATCCCGCTTGCATTCAGCATGGCGGTCAGTGTCAGCGTGATCGATATCCTGGCCTGGGGCGGCGTCACGCTCGTTATCATGCTCGTCATTTATCGTCTTATCGACTTCCTGTTGAAGGATCTTCCCAAACGCATTGAGGATGGCGAAGTCGGCGCCGCTATTCTGCTTTCCGGCGTCAAGCTTTCGGTCTCCGTAATTACCGCAGCAGCCGTGTCTGGTTGATATGGGAGGCGGGTTCAAGAAGGGCTGGCTGATCCTGCTGCTTGTCGTGGCGTTTCAGCTCGGCAGCGGTTATTTCGAAGAGAGTACGGAGACTCCCGCACCGCGCCGGCCGCAAATCGCCCCGCCTCCGCCGCCTCAATTCGAGAGCGGCGAGGAGTCGGTGGCAGCCGGACCGGCCCTACCCGCGGCTTCGACCCGCGACCCACTATTTCTGATCGAAACGGGAGAGAAATCCGACAGCACCGGTACCGCCTTCACCATTCGCGACGACGGCATCTGGCTGACCGCCAGGCATGTCGTCGACGGCTGCAGCCGAGTCGGTCTTGTCGTAGAGCCGCGCCGTGCAGTGCAGGTAAAGCGCATCCTGCCGCACCCGCGCGCGGATATGGCCGTCTTGTGGACCGGACGCGGCGCACCAGCGCTATCGATTTCTCACGACCCGTTGCGCATCCGCCAAGAGGGTTTTCATTTCGGTTTCCCGAAAAGCAAACCAGGACAGGTGACCTCGTCCTTGCTGGGACGGCGAAACATGCGCACCACCGGCCGCTACCGGCACACCGAACCCGTCATCGCCTGGGCGGAGCGTCGGCGGTCACCGCAGACCGATACGCTGGGCGGACTGAGCGGTGGTCCAGCCCTCAACGCGAAGGGTGAAATCGTCGGCGTTACCGTGGCATCGAGCAAACGCCGGGGACGGGTCATGACCACGGCGCCGTCTTCCTTGGAGACAATGCTGTCGATGGCTCGCGTTCAACCGGCGGGTATCCCGTCAGCGGGGCTAAATGCCGGACCGCGCAACGGCAATTTCATCGAATACGGGACGGCGCTGCGCCGCCAGCTCACGGTCGCCCAGGTGATTTGCCGTGTGGGCAGTGGCAGGCGCCGACCACGCCGCTCCTAAGAATTCTTAAACGTCGATCAGCAAGCGCTGCGGATCTTCCAGGCATTCCTTCATTCGGACCAGGAACGTCACCGCTTCACGCCCGTCGATGATGCGGTGGTCGTAGGAGAGCGCGAGATACATCATATCGCAGATCTTGATCTCGTCGCCGACGACCATGGGCCGTTTTTGGATCTTGTGCATGCCCAGGATGCCCGATTGCGGCGGGTTCAAGATCGGCATCGAGAGGAGCGAGCCGAACACACCACCGTTGGAGATCGTGAAAGTGCCGCCGGTCATTTCCGCGATGGTCAGTTTGCCGTCCCGGGCGCGACGGCCGAAATCAGCAATCGTACCTTCAATCTGGGCGAAACTCATCTCGTCGCAATCGCGCAGCACCGGGACGACCAGCCCTTGCGGCGTGCCGACCGCGACACCGATGTCATAGTAGTTCTTGTAGATCAGCTGATCGCCGTAAATTTCCGCGTTGACGGCGGGAATTTCTTTCAACGCAATGATCGCGGCCTTGATGAAGAATGACAGGAAGCCGAGGCGGACATTGTGTTTCTTCTCGAACCGGTCGCGATACTCCGAACGCAGCTTGATGAGCGCGCCCATATCGACCTCGTTGAAGGTCGACAGCATCGCGGCATTGTTTTGCGCCTGCTTGAGCCGCTCGGCAATGCGCTGCCGCAGCCGCGACATACGCACGATTTCCTCACCGCGAGGATCGACCGAGCGCTCCGGCAGCGCGCTCGCCGGCGTAATGGTCGCAGCGGGCGGTGGCGCGACGGCGGCAGACGCCGCAGGCTTTGCCGATGCCGGCCGATTTTTCAGGAAAGCAAGCACGTCGCCCTTGACGAGGCGGCCTTTCGGTCCGGTGCCAGTTATCTGCGCAGGATCGAGATTGTTCTCTTCCACAAGCTTGCGCACTGCCGGCGACAGCGCTGCCGTGCTCGACCCAGCGGGGGCCGGAGTGGCGACAGGTGGCGGTGCAGGGGCCGCGGCCGGTGCGGGCGGCTCCGGTTTAGGCTCCGGCTTCGCTTCCGCGGCAGGCTTGGGCGCGGCGGCCGGGGCGTCGCCTTCGGCGATGCTGCCAAGGATGGCGCCGACTCCGACATTGACGCCGTCGCCCACCAGAATTTCGGTCAGCACACCTGCAGACGGTGCCGGCACCTCGACCGTCACCTTGTCGGTTTCGAGTTCCAGAATCGGCTCGTCGGCGGCGACGCTCTCGCCGACCTGCTTGAACCATTGGGATACCGTGGCTTCGGTGATCGACTCACCAAGCGTGGGAACCATGATCTCGACTGTCATGTTGCGACCTTTCGATCAGCGCAGTTATTCGCGGTAGCTATTTGGATTTCCGACGTCGTGTCGTTTTTCGCGCCTTGGGTTTCGGCGGCAATGTCAGCGCGCCATCTACCAGTTTCGCCTGTTCCTGTAGATGGCGTTGCATCAATCCCGTCGCCGGCGCCGCCGCATCGGGCCGTCCGACATAACGCGGCCGATCCGGATTCATGCCGAGTTTGACCATCAAGGCTTCGAGCCGTCGGTCGACGAAAGTCCACGCCCCCATATTTTCCGGTTCTTCCTGGCACCAAAGGACTTCTGCCTGAGGGAATCGGCCGAGTTCTTCGGTGAGCGCCTTGGCGGGGAACGGATAAATCTGCTCGAGACGCATCAGATAGATATCGTCGATGCCGCGCTTCTCGCGTTCCTCCAGGAGATCGAAATAGACCTTGCCGGTACAGAGCACGACACGCCGGATTTCCTTGTCCGCGCGTAACCCGCCTTCCAGCTGAGCGTCATCCCAGAGCACGCGGTGGAACGTGGTGCCCGGGCCGAACTCGTCCAGCTTCGAAACGCAACGCTTGTGCCGCAGCAGCGACTTCGGCGTCATCAGGATCAACGGTTTTCGGAAATTTCGGTGCACCTGACGGCGCAGCGCGTGGAAATAGTTCGCGGGCTCCGTCAGGTTACAGACCTGCATGTTGTCGTCGCCGCAAAGCTGAAGGTAGCGCTCCAGCCGGGCAGAGGAATGTTCCGGTCCCTGGCCTTCGTAGCCATGCGGCAGCAGCATGACCAGACCGTTCATCCGCAGCCATTTGTGCTCACCGGACGAAATGAACTGATCGATGATTACCTGCGCGCCGTTGGCGAAATCGCCGAACTGCGCTTCCCACATCACCAGCGCATGCGGTTCGGCGGAGCTGTAACCGTATTCAAACCCAAGAACGCCGAATTCCGATAACGGGCTGTCGATGACTTCAAATGGCGCCTGACCGAACCGGATATTGTTCAACGGAATATAGTCTTGCTCCGTCTCCTGATCGATCAGCGCCGCGTGACGTTGGCTAAACGTCCCCCGCCGGCAATCCTCGCCTGACAAACGGACCTGTGTCGATTCGACCAATAGAGTCCCAATCGCCAACGCCTCACCGGTTGCCCAATCGATACCTTCGCCGCTTTCAAACATTTTCCGCTTGGTTGCGAGCTGGCGGATGATCTTGCTGTTGGCGACAAAATTTTGCGGCAGTTCGGTTAGGGCCGTTCCAACCTCGCGCAGAACATCCATGGCAACCGCGGTGTCGCCACGGCGCGCATCGCCGGACGCCCTGGAGAGACCTTCCCATTTCCCTTCCAGCCAGTTCGCCTTGTTCGGCTTGTAGGCAGACGAGCTCTCCAACTCCTGATCCAGATGTTCCTCGAAGCGGGCAACCAGGGCATCCGCTTCGCCGGGCTCGATCACACCTTCCGACTCAAGCTGCTGCGCATAAATCTGCCTTGTCGTGGGATGTTCGGCGATTTTCTTGTACATCTTCGGCTGCGTGAAGAGCGGCTCATCACCTTCGTTATGACCGTGGCGGCGATAGCACCACAGATCGATGACGACATCCTTCTTGAACTTCTGCCGATACTCTGTTGCCATGCGCGCGACGTGAACACACGCTTCGGGGTCGTCTCCGTTCACATGGAGAATCGGCGCCGAGACCATCTTGGCCACATCCGAGCAATAGGGCGACGAGCGCGAATGCGACGGGCTGGTCGTGAAGCCGATCTGATTGTTGACAATGAAATGGATCGTGCCGCCTGTCTGATAACCGAGCAACTGCGAAAGATCGAAGGTTTCCGGCACGATTCCCTGGCCCGGAAAAGCGGCATCACCATGCAGCAGCAAGCCCACGACTTGTTCGCGGTCGGCATCGCCGCGCTGTAGTTGCTTTGCGCGAACCTTGCCCAGCACCACAGTATTAACGGCTTCGAGGTGACTCGGATTTGGCACCAGGGAAAGGTGCACCGTACGATTGTCGAACACCCGATCGGCAGATGTGCCGAGATGGTATTTCACGTCGCCGGAGCCGTAACCCACATCCGGTTGCGACGCATTGCCCGCAAACTCCGAGAAGATTGCCCGGTAGGGCTTGTCCATCACGTTGGCGAGAATGTTCAACCGACCGCGATGCGGCATACCGATAATCAATTCTTCGAAACCGAGCTGTGCGCCGCGCTTGAGAATCTGCTCAATCGCGGGGACAACAGATTCGCCACCATCGAGACCAAAGCGCTTCGTACCCTTGTGCTTGCGGTCGAGATACTTTTCGAAGGTTTCCGATTCGGTCAAACGCTCCAGAATGGTGCGCTTTCCGATATCCGTGAAATCCGTGTGGTTCCGCTTGCTCTCCATGCGTTCCTGAATCCAGGCCTTTTCCTCCGGCACCTGAATGTGCATGAACTCGACGCCGACATTGCCGCAATAAGTTTCGTCGCAGACCTTCACGATCTGCTTAATCGACGCAGTTTCCAGACCAAGCACGTAATTGATGAAGATCGGCCGATCCAAATCGCGTTCGGTGAACCCGTAACTCGTCGGATCAAGGTCCACATGCGAGATTTTTTCGACCAGACCGAGCGGGTCGAGATTGGCGTGAAGATGGCCGCGAACGCGGTAGTTGCGGATCAGCATCAACGCGCGCAGCGAATCCGTCGTCGCCTGCCGGATTTGATCCGGTGCCGCTGTCGGCGTCGGCGCGTAATGGCCTTGCTGTGGCACCTGCGTGACACCGGCGGTGGCGTCATCCACAGTCACCCCGCCATTGCCGCCAACGACCGAGGTTCCGCGGGGCGCCCAGCTTGCGCCGTCACGGTCGCGCAGGACATCCTGCACATCGTCGTCCATATCGCCGAAAAATTCCGCCCAGTCGGAATCGACGGAACCGGGGTCATTCAGAAATTGAGCGTAAAGCTCGGCGATATACGCCTCATTGGCGCCAAACAGGAAAGACGAGTCTTCCATATACGATGCCATAATATCCTCCCAGCAGGAGATCTCGCCTCCCGCAAATGCGGACTAAGTCGTCCGGATCAACCGCCCATCGCCTTCACCATCGCCGTTCCGATGGAAGCCGGGCTGTCTGCGACCAATATTCCGGCGCTCTTCATCGCGTCGATCTTCGATTCGGCAGTACCCTGCCCACCGGAGATTATCGCGCCGGCATGGCCCATGCGCTTACCCGGCGGCGCGGTCACACCGGCGATAAAGCCTACCATCGGTTTCTTAACGTTTGATTGACTATAAAAATCGACGCCCTGCTCCTCGGCAGTACCGCCTATCTCGCCGATCATGACGATCCCTTCGGTCTCGGGGTCGGCCAGGAACATTTCGAGGCAATCAATGAAGTTGGTTCCATTGACCGGGTCGCCGCCGATCCCGATGCAAGTCGTCTGGCCGAGATTTGTCGCCGTCGTCTGTGCGACCGCTTCGTAGGTCAGCGTCCCCGACCGGGACACGATGCCGATCTTGCCGCGCTTGTGAATATGACCGGGCATGATGCCGATCTTGCATTCCTCCGGTGTGATGACGCCCGGACAGTTCGGCCCGATCAGACGCGATGAGGATCCCTCAAGCTTGCGCTTCACCGAGACCATGTCGAGCACCGGAATGCCTTCGGTAATGCAGATAACAAGGGGAATCTCGGCGTCAATCGCTTCCAGAATGGCGTCGCCCGCGAAGGGCGGCGGGACATAGATCACCGATGCGTCGACCTGTGTTGCCGCGGCCGCGTCCGCAACCGTGTCGTAAACCGGAAGATCGAGATGGGTCGAGCCGCCTTTGCCGGGCGTAACGCCGCCGACCATGTTGGTGCCGTAGGCAATCGCCTGCTCAGAATGGAACGTGCCCTGCTGACCGGTAAAGCCCTGGCAGATGACGCGCGTGTTCTTGTCGACGAGAACAGCCATCTATTTCGCTCCCTTTACCGCAGCCACCACTTTTTGCGCCGCATCGCCAAGGTCGTCCCCCGAAATGATGTCGAGTCCCGAAGCCGCGATAATCTCCTTGCCAAGCTCGACGTTCGTTCCCTCGAGACGCACGACCAGGGGTACGCTTAGTGAGACCTCCTTGGCCGCCGCAACGACGCCCTCGGCAATCACATCACAGCGCATGATGCCGCCGAAAATATTGACGAGAATGCCTTCAACATTAGGATCGGAAAGAATGATCTTGAACGCCGTCGTGACGCGTTCCTTGGTCGCCCCACCGCCGACATCGAGGAAGTTTGCCGGTTCGGCCCCATAGAGCTTGATGATATCCATGGTCGCCATGGCAAGACCTGCGCCATTGACCATGCAGCCGATACTGCCGTCGAGCTTGATGTAGTTCAACTCGTGCTTGGACGCTTCCAGTTCCGCTGGATCTTCTTCGGTTTCGTCGCGCAAATCTTCGATATCGCCGTGCCGGAACAAGGCATTGTCGTCGAAGTTCATTTTCGCATCGAGCGCAATCACCGTACCATCGCCGGTCACCACCAGCGGGTTGACTTCCACCATGCTGGCATCAAGCTCGGTAAAGGCCTTGTAAATGGCCATGATCAGCTTGACGCAGGAGCCGATCTGCTTGCCTTCCAGGCCCAAGCCAAACGCGATGTTGCGAGCGTGGAAGCCGGAGATGCCGGTTGCCGGGTCGATCGTCACGCGGACGATCTTCTCCGGCGTCTTTTCCGCAACCTCTTCGATATCCATGCCGCCTTCGCTGGACGCCATGATGATGATGCGGCTGGTTTCCCGGTCGAGCAGCATGCTGAGATAAAGCTCGCGCGCGATATCGCAGCCTTCCTCGATATAGATCCTCTTCACCTCTTTGCCCGCCGGCCCCGTCTGCTTGGTGACGAGGACATGGCTCAACATCTCATTCGCGTTGGCTTTTACTTCTTCCACCGATTTAACGACACGAACGCCGCCCTTGCCATCGGGGTCATTTTTGAAATGACCCGCACCCCGCCCGCCCGCATGGATCTGGCTCTTGACGACCCATATCGGTCCGCCGAGTTCCTGAGCGGCGCTGGCAGCTTCGGTAACGCTGTGCGCCGCACGGCCGCGCGGCACCGCGACCCCGAAATTACGCAAGAGATTCTTGGCCTGATATTCGTGGATATTCATGACGTTCTGCTCGCTCCTGACGGTTGGACCAGACGGCTCGAACTATTTCTTCTTCGCAGGCGCCTTCTTTTTCGCTGGCGCTTTCTTTTTTGCGGGCGCCCGCTTCTTCGCCGGTGCCTTCTTCTTCGAATCGCTTGCCATCTTCGCGACGACCCGGTTTAACGCACGAACGTTATCGACAGATTTCTTGAACATCGCGGCTTCGCTTTTGTTCAACGAAATCTCGACAATGCGCTCTACACCGCGCCCACCAAGAATGACCGGAACGCCAACATAAAGCCCCTTCAACCCATAAGCGCCTTTGACATAGGCCGCACAAGGCAACAGGCGCTTCTTGTCCTTCAAATAGGCTTCCGCCATCTGGATCGCGGAGGAAGCCGGCGCATAGAATGCCGAACCAGTCTTTAACAAACCGACAATTTCTGCACCGCCATCGCGGGTACGCTGCACGATTTGGCTAATTTTCTCACGTGTCGTCCAACCCATCTTGATCAGATCCGGCACGGGAATACCAGCTACAGTGGAATAGCGAACCAGCGGCACCATCGTGTCGCCATGGCCACCCAGAACAAACGCCGTCACGTCTTCGACGGAAACATTAAACTCTTCCGCCAGGAAACAACGAAACCGGGCACTGTCGAGCACGCCAGCCATGCCGACAACCATGTTATGCGGCAAGCCACATGCATCGCGCAGCACTTGAACCATAACGTCGAGCGGGTTGGTGATGCAGATCACGAACGCCTTCGGGCAGTTCTTCTTGATGCCTTCGCCAACGCTTTTCATGACGCCCGTATTGATGCCGATCAGATCGTCACGGCTCATGCCCGGCTTGCGCGCGATACCGGCGGTCACGATCACTACATCGGCGCCACGAAGAGCCGTATACCGGTTCGAACCCGTCGAATTTCCATCGAAGCCTTCGATCGGCGCGGCTTGCGCAATATCGAGCGCCTTGCCCTGCGGTATGCCGTCGACGATATCGAATAGAACGACATCGCCCAAATCCTTCAGCCCCGCGAGAAGCGCAAGCGTACCACCGATATTACCTGCGCCGATGAGCGCGATTTTGTTTCGTGCCATTAGACTCTCCGTAATCTGAACCGTTGCGACGGCATTATGATGATTGTTTAGACGCCACCCATACCCCTATCGAGGAGCGATACTTGCGCGCGAAACCCGACTGCCGCGTACAGTAGCGACCCGGCGCTGTGGTACGACGAATCGAGTCCGGGGGCAAGGCCAACGGCCTAACAATTGCGGGAACGCCAGACTTTTCTCCGTTCACCGGTTTTCGGCGCAGATGTTTGCTTCCGACGGTCGTTTAACAAGCGCGCCATTTCAACCGGTTTGAACCCATAGGTTTCATTCAAGACAACCCTGTGGGCTTCACCCGTATCCGGTGCGATATGCTGGAATTCCACGTAGTGTCCCAAGAAGCCGCGCCGAACCAGGAACTCGGTAACTTCCGGCCACGCGTAGCGTTTAACGGTGTACATCTCCGCCACGCTGAAACCCTTGCTATCGAGCCACAGGGCGTAGGCCCCCGGCGCCAGATGGAAAATGAAAAACACAGCACCGGCAACCATGAAAGAGCCTGCGACCCAGGCATTGTCCGTCCCGTTGAACCACAAATGAAAACAAACCACTCCCATGACCGCACACGCGGTCGCCAGCCCGATGCAGCGAAAGCGCGATGGCCGCAGTTCCTGCGTGATCTCCGGGCGATCCGTCACGATGCGGTTTCGGTGCCGTGCGGCGCGTCCAGATATTCTTTGGACTGCATTTCCATGAGCCGACTCACCGTACGTTCGAACTCGAAGGCATGCCGGCCCTCGGTATAAAGTTCCGGCGGCGGCACGTCCGCGCCCATGATGAGATTGGCTTTGTGCTCGTAAAGTTCGTCGATCAAAAGCATGAAGCGTTTTGCCTCGTTGCGCCGCGCCTCCGGCAGATGGGGCACGCCGTCGAGCACGATCGTATGGTAGCGTTCCGCCACCGCGATATAATCGCCGGCGCCGAGAGCCTGCTCGCATAATTCCTCAAAGGTGAACCAAGCAACACCACGCGCGGTGCGGGATACCGACAAGGTGCGGCCTTTCACCTCCAACTCATCCGGTTCGGTGACGGCGCCTTCCGTTAATTCTGCGAAGTCCTGCTCGAGTGACTTCGTCGTCTCTGAACCAAGCGGTGACAGATAAACTTCCATCGCCATCAAACGCTCATGGCGATAATCGGTCGGTGATGCGAGATGAAGCACGTCGAGTTTTTGCTTTATCAACTCGATGAACGGCAGAAAAAGTTCCCGGTTCAGCCCATCCTTGTACAGCATGTCCGGCCCAAAATTCGACGTCGCGACGACGACCACGCCGCGCGCAAAGAGCGCTTCAAAAAGGCGACCAAGCATCATGGCGTCGGCGATATCGACGACATGAAACTCATCGAAGCACAGTAGCCAGGCCCCCGAGGCGATATCATCCGCAATCGGCGCGATTGGATCGTCTTCCCGGTCACTTTTTTCCTGCTTTCGCCATTGGTGCAGCTTTTCCTGCACTTCGATCATGAACTCGTGAAAATGAACACGGCGTTTCTGTTCGACGACCGATTTCTCGAAGAACAAACCCATCAGCATGGATTTGCCGCGCCCGACACCGCCGAAAATGTACAACCCCATCGGCGGGTCGGCCATGCGTCGCGCCAATCCAAGCCGCGCCTTCCAGCCACTCAATCCGGCCGTCGGATCGTATCCTTTGAGGCCATTGTGAAGGCTTTGAAACTTTTCCGCCGCCAGCTCCTGCATGGTGTCGGCTTTCAGCTCACCGTTGCGGCGCATTTCCCGGTAGGCGAAAAGCGGTCCGTCGGGCATTTCTAGAACCCACCGCTGACCGGAACGATCGCACCGATCGTGAAACTTGCCTCATCGGATAGCAGCCATCGGATTGCCGCGGCCATCTCTTCCGGCTCCCCGGCCCGGCCCAACGGAATGAGCGGCGATATCCGGTCAATTCGCCCAGGCTCCCCCGACTCGGCATGAAGTTCTGTCGCCGTCAATCCGGGCGCGACCGCGTTCACACGAATACCTTCACCGGCAACCTCGGCCGCCAATCCGACCGTCATCGTATTCATCGCCCCTTTCGTTGCCGCGTAGTGCACCCATTCGCCCGCCGAACCCCGTGTGGCGGCCGTCGAGGATACGTTCACGATCGCGCCGCCGGTCCCACCGTGCTTCGTCGACATGCGGCGGACCGCTTCGCGGCAGCACAGCATGGGGCCAATGAAGTTGACCGCAGCTACCTGCTGCAGAGTTTCCGCCGTTACAGCCTCCACGCGGGCGAACCCGCCGGTTATACCGGCATTGTTGACCAACGCCGTCAACGTGCCGAGTTCCCGGTCGACGGTCTCAAAGAGGCGCAAAATGTCAGCTTCGTCCGCATTGTCAGCGGCAACCGCGAGACCTCGTTGCCCCGCCGCGCGAATTTCGTCGACAACCGTGGTGGCAGCGGCTTCGTTGGACAAATAGGAAATCGCAACGTCGTAGCCGGCTTCCGCCAGCATGCGCGCCGTCGTCGCCCCGATGCCTCGGCTGCCGGCGGTAACAAGCGCAATCGGTGCCGTCATTCCGCCGCATCCGCGTTGCGGCGGTTACTGGTTTCCATTTCCCGGCGAAACACGACGGTTACGTCGCTTTCGTCATACTCGACATCGCGCCAGCGCAGCGGCTGACCTTCTGCAACCGGCGTCTTAAGTTTCATGCCGTGGGCCAACCCGATCGGCAAGCCGCCCAACGCAAGCGAGTCTTCGACGGTCATCAGTTTACCCCATACCGTATAGCCCCCTTCACCATCGAGCATTTCGCCCGCGGCGAGATCGCGTTTTGCCGTCGCGACAACATCGCCTCGCCAGCCGGTCGCGGCACCGGTCGCTTCCCCGCGCAGCGCCGCACTCGCAACCGAAATACCGAGCTCCAGACCAATCAGATGAAACGGTTTGTACATCGCGCTATAGCGGCCGGTATCATCCGTCATCAACCCGTATTCGGCAAAGCAGCGCTCGACATAATCGCTCGGCGCTTCGAACGTGACATAAACACCCCAGCGCAAATCGCCGGTCACGTGGCGGCCATCCCGTTCCTCGCTGGAAATCACTTCGACCGTGCCTTTTTCCGCCAAGACACCGCCATCCGAACGGGGCCGAAGGATGTGAGCCAAATCCTGCACACCACAGGCCGGGAATGCGAGCCCATCGCGCGGCGGCACCAGCCCTGTCGCATTCGCCACCGCCGCCATTTCAATGCTGGATTTCGTGCCATCCAAGAAAGAGTTGAACATCTGCGGATTCATGCCGCCCTCGGCCGCCTGTTCCGCCGTCAGGCCGTAATAGCCCCAGACAGTGTCGGGCGTGGATGCGTGGAATGCCGGTTGGTACTTTGTGCCCTTGCCGGCACATACGACATCGAAGCCGCAGCTTCGCGCCCAATCAACCATTTCGCAGATCAGAGCGGGCTGGTCGCCATACGCCATGGAGTAGACAATCCCCGCCGCCGCGGCCCGCTCCGCCAGCAGCGGTCCTGCCAGCACATCGGCCTCGACATTGACCATGATAATATGGGTACCGTGCTCGCAGGCAAGCAACGCGTGGCGAACGCCGGCCGATGGGCTACCCGTGGAATCCACGACAACATCGACAGCCGCAATCAAGGCTTCCGCATCGTCCGTAATGAAGGTCGTTCCGTCGCGCCTCGCGGCATCGAACGAGCCCGCCGCATATTGGGTCTCCGGCCAGCCGACCCGCGCCAACGCCGCCCGCGCGCGGTCCGGCGCCAGGTCTGCAATGCCGAGCACGTGAATCCCCGCGGTGCGCGGGGCCTGCGAAAGATACATTGATCCGAATTTTCCAGCGCCAATCACGCCGACCCGGACAGAGTTATCCTCAGCGGCGCGACGTGTCAGCATTTTGTGCAAATTCATCGATCGCTTCCCTTCCGCTTCGCGTTCGCGCCGGCAAATTCCCAAATTCGCGTCCGGCTGGCAAGCGCTGTTCGGCTTGCCCTACCCTTATCACACCGATATTTTGATCCGCGCACAGTACGCAGGGGGGCTTATGGCTATCGAGTTGTCATCGACTCAGATTCTCGACCTGTGGCGCGATGCCCTGGTCGAAAGCCTAAAACGGGACGCCCCCGACCTGTCGTCACGCCAGTTAGCCGTGCTCTTATCCGTCTACCTTACTCCACAACCGCATACGGTCCGCGGCCTTGCCACGACCTTGAATGTTTCCAAGCCGGCAATCACACGTGCCTTGGATCGTTTGAGCGGTTTCGATTTGGTTCGCCGTAAAACGGACGACACGGACCGGCGTTCCGTTCATGTGCAGCGTACCGTCAAGGGATCGGTGTATCTGTCCGAGTTCGGTGAGCTCATCCAGAAATCCCTTTCGAAGACGCTTACGAGCTCCTAACCGTCATTCTCATCGGGATACCAGCAAAAATCGATCATGAGGCATCCGGACTCACTGCTTACCGGACCATGCATGACACCCGGCTCGCGCGCCGCATAAGCGCCGGCCTTAACGAGCTTCTCGCCATCGATTCCATCCTGAACGAGCATTTCGCCCTCGAGTATATAAATTTCTTCCCAGTAATCATGCGCATGCGCTTCGGGCGTTTCAGAGCCCGGCGCCATGCGAAGCAACCGCGTGCGGTGGCCGCGCTTGGCCGTCGTATCGAGATCGTTCGAGAGCACTTTCACGGAGATGCCCATATTGCCGTCGCCCCGCTCGACAAACCCCGACTCGCGGTCGATGGCATGAAAGAACATATTTTCGCGGCGCTTATTCATTCAGACACGTCCCTCTACTCGTCAGTATCCCAGCGCACGGTCGACCGTATTGTGCGGCGCCTCACCGGCTTCGATACGGCGAATGTTCGCAGCAACCTGTTCGGCGGCGGATCGTTGCTGGGTCACGCTCGCGATATGCGGCGTTACCGTGACCTTCGGATGTGTCCAGAACGGACTATCTGCGGGCAAGGGTTCGGTTCGGAATACGTCTAGGACCGCGCCGGCAAGCTGCCCCGTATCCAACGCTTCGAGAATATCCGGCTCAACCTGATGCCCGCCGCGGCCGGCGTTGATCAACGATGCGCCCCGCGGAAGCTTTGCAAACAGGGTCCGGTTCAGGATGCCCTTCGTCGCTTCCGTCAACGGCAGTAAACAGACCAGGATTTGAGTGCGCGTGAGAAAAGGGTCCAACCCATCGGCGCCATGAAACGATTCGACACTGTCCGTCTGCTTCGGCGTGCGCGACCAGCAGGCAAGATCGAAGTCCAGCGCGCGCAATACCCGCGCCGAATCCTGCGCCAGCACACCGAAACCGAGCAACCCAACGCGCCGGCTTGGTGCCGTCGGTACGATCAACTCGTTCCACACCCGGTCGCGCTGCTGCGCCTCCAGCGTCGGCACCTCCCGGTGAAAGCGCAGAACATGCATGGTGACATATTCCGTCATGCCCTGGGTCAGTTCCGGCTCGACCATGCGGACGATCGGCACGCCTTCGGGCAGGTCCGGGTCCTTAAGCAAGTGATCGACGCCGGCGCCAATCGAGAAGATGCACTTCAAATTCGAAAATGTTCGTAACGCGCCTGGTGGCGGATTCCAGACGAAGGCGTATTCGACTTCACCGAGGTCGCCTGGCGCATCCCAATCCCGGCACGTCCGTTCCGGCAACATCTCCTGCAGCACATCGCGCCAGGGGCGATCGTGCTCTAGGTCCGGTTTTATAATCAATGTCATCGGGTCACACGCTCACGACACCACTGGCGACAGCCTGTTCATCGAATTCGAGATCGAACGCGGCAGCCATCAGCGCCTTTGTATAAGGTTCCGTGGGATTATCGAAGATCGTCTCCGTAGCGCCCTGCTCGACCACCTTACCGTCCTTCATAACGATGACATAGTCGGACAACGCACGCACGACTTTCAAATCGTGACTGATGAACATATAGGCGAGGCCATGCTTGCGCTGCAGCGCATTCAGCAAGTCGACGATCTGCGCCTGCACCGACATATCGAGGGCGGACGTCGGCTCATCGAGGACGATGAAGCGCGGCTTCAGAACGATTGCACGGGCGATGGCGATGCGCTGGCGCTGACCGCCGGAGAATTCATGCGGATAACGGAAACGGCTTTCTGGTTCCAGGTCGACTTCCTGCAATGCTTCGATGACCCGCGCATCCCGTTCCGCGGCGGCGCCTTCGGAGTCATGAATTCGGAGGCCTTCGGCGATGATTTCACCAATCGACATGCGCGGCGACAGCGACCCATACGGATCTTGAAAGACGACCTGCATCTGCCGCCGCAGCGGCCGAAGCTCGGCGATCGAAAGGCCCTGGATATCCTGTCCCTCGAACCGGATATCGCCGGTCGAGCGCTCCATCCGCAGCAACGCCATGCCAAGCGTTGTTTTGCCGGAACCAGACTCGCCGACGACACCCACCGTCTGCCCGGCGCGCACGGTAACGGTGATGCCGTCCACCGCGCGCACATGGTCGACCGTGCGGCGCAGCAGGCCCTTTTTGATCGGAAACCAGACCTTGACGTCGTCGCCTTCGATAACGACCGGTGCATCCGAGTCCGGCGTCGATTTGACACCCTTCGGCTCCGCAGCGAGCAGGCGCTGCGTATATTCATGCTTGGGAGCTGCGAAAAGCTGTTCGGTTTTCTCGGCCTCGACGATTTCGCCGTTACACATGACAGCGACCCGGTCGGCGACCTTTCGCACGATGCCGAGATCATGGGTGATAAACAGCATCGCCATACCGAATTCGGCCTGCAGGTCCTTCAAAAGTTTCAGGATCTGTGCCTGGATCGTCACGTCCAGCGCCGTGGTCGGTTCGTCGGCGATCAACAGATCCGGCTCGTTGGCCAGCGCCATTGCGATCATCACCCGCTGCCGCTGACCGCCCGACAGCTCATGGGGATAAGCGGTCAGACGCTGTTCCGCGTTGGCTACGCCGACCAGCTTCAGCAATTCAAGCACGCGCGCCCGAGCGGCCGTGTCCGACATGCCCTTGTGCAGCACCAGCGTCTCGGAAATCTGCTTCTGAATAGTGTGCAGCGGATTGAGCGAGGACATCGGTTCCTGAAAGATCATCGACACCCGGTTGCCGCGGATACCCCGCAATACGGTTTCATCCGCACCGACGACTTCGGTTCCCTTGAAGCGGATGGAACCGCTAGGATGCCGCGCGACCGGATAAGGCAACAACTGGAGAATGGAGAGTGCCGTCACCGACTTACCGGACCCGGACTCGCCGACCAGCGCCAGTGTCTCCCCCGCTTCGATGTCGAAGGAGATATGGCGCACCGCGTCGACGGCACCGTCCGGGACATCGAACGTAACCGAGAGATCATTTACCGTTAGGAGCTTTTCCTCGGGCATGGCCAATCCTATCGCATCGACTTGCGGGGATCGAATGCGTCGCGCACCGCCTCGCCCACGAAAACCAGCAAGGTGAGCATGACGCTGATGATGATAAAGCCCGCGATGCCAAGCCAGGGCGCCTGCAGATTGTCCTTCCCCTGTTTCAGCAGTTCGCCAAGCGACGGCGACCCTGGCGGCAACCCAAAACCGAGAAAGTCGAGCGACGTCAGCGTGATCAGCGCGCCCGACGTGATAAAGGGCAGGAAGGTCAATGTCGCGACCATAGCGTTGGGCAGCACATGGCGAAACATGATCTTGCGGTCCGAGACGCCGAGCGCCTTCGCCGCCTTCACATATTCGAAGTTTCGCGCCCGTAGCACTTCCGCTCGCACGAGACCGACCAGCGCGGTCCAACTGAACAGCAGCATCAACCCGAGCAGCCACCAGAAGTTCGGCGTCACGATGCTCGCCAGGATGATGAGGATGAAAAGAACCGGCATACCGCTCCAGATTTCGATAACGCGCTGGCCAAGCAGGTCGAGCAGGCCGCCGAAATAGCCTTGCAGCGCCCCCGCGCTGATGCCGATGACGGAACTAAGGACAGTCAGGATCAAGCCAAACGCCACCGAAATACGGAAGCCATAGATCATCCGGGCAACGACATCGCGCGCCTGATCGTCCGTGCCCAACCAGTTGCGAGTCGTTGGCGGCGACGGCGCCGGCGCATCGAGGTCGGTGATATTCGTGTCGTAGCGGAACCGGATCGGCGGCCACAGGATCCAGCCCTTTTGCTCAATCAGTTCGACGACAAAAGGATCGGTGTATTCCGCCTCGGTCGGAAACTCGCCACCGAATTCGGTCTCGGCATAAGCGAACAACACCGGGGCATAAAGACCACCGTCATAACCAATCAATATCGGCCGGTCGTTGGCGATGAGTTCCGCGAAAAGCGTAAGCAAAAACATCGCCAGGAAAATCCAAAGCGACCAGAAACCCCGACGGTTCGCCTTGAAGTTTTCGATCCGCCGCCGCGTCAGCGGCCGTATCGGTATACCGATAAACCGATCTTGCTTTATCAACCCGGCCGTCACGAGCGCCGGCTTTCGAAATCGATGCGCGGGTCGATCAGCATATACATCACGTCGCTGACGATCCCCATCAGCAACCCCAGCAAGGTAAAGAAGTACAACGTCGCGAACATCACCGGATAATCGCGGTTGATCACCGCCTCGAAGCCCAGGAGCCCGAGCCCGTCGAGCGAAAAGATAATCTCGATCAGCAAAGTACTGGTGAACAGAATGCCAATGAAGGCAGACGGGAACCCAGCGATCACGATCAGCATCGCATTACGGAAGACATGGCCGTACAGAACCTGATTTTCGGTCAGCCCTTTCGCCCGCGCCGTCACCACGAATTGCTTGTTGATCTCTTCGAGGAACGAATTCTTGGTGAGCAAGGTCAGCGTCGCAAACGACCCGATCAGCATTGCCGATAATGGCAACGCAAGATGCCAGAAATAATCCGCGATCCGCGATGGCCAGGACATCGCTTCCCAATTGTCGGAGGTCAGCCCCCGCAATGGGAACCAGTCGAAATACTGACCGCCCGCAAACAGAACGATCAGAAGGATTGCGAACAGGAACGAAGGCACCGCATTGCCCACGATAACGACCATGCTGGTCCAGACATCGAACCGCGACCCGTCGCGCACCGCTTTCGCGATCCCCAGCGGAATCGAAATGAGATAGACCAGCAACGTCGTCCAAATGCCGAGCGAAATCGACACCGGCATCTTTTCGAGCACAAGATTGACCACAGTCTCGTCACGGAAATAGCTTCTGCCGAAATCGAATGTCAGATAATTGCCGATCATCAGGCCGAACCGTTCCAGCGGCGGCTTGTCGAAGCCAAACTGC
This sequence comes from Alphaproteobacteria bacterium, assembly GCA_012103325.1. Taxonomy (GTDB): domain Bacteria; phylum Pseudomonadota; class Alphaproteobacteria; order UBA8366. Next base: position 1,591,762 of record WLWY01000001.1, on the reverse strand, counting down.
TTTTCGATTTCAGCAATGAATTTCGGATCGAGGCCTTGCGCGCCGCGGTAGTTGCTCTCGCCGCCCTGTTGGCTCGCCCCGCCGGCCCGCTGCTGACCGCCCCCGGCCTCCGAGCCCGCCTGTCCGCCAACTCGCGCGGTCGCGCTGACCGCGGTGCCTTCAATTTCCGCCAGCAATTGCTCCACCGGCCCGCCCGGCGCGAACTGAACGATCGCAAAGTTGATCGCCATAATCGCGAACAGGGTCGGTACGATCAGCAGCAGACGCCGGATGATGTAGGGAAGCATCGGATCTTCGCGCTAGTTGCTTTTCTTCCGCCGGTATTGCGAAAGTTTTTTGTCTTTCTCCGGATCTATCCACCAAGCGGAAAACTGCGTTCCCTGATCCGGCGTGACAGCTGGCTGGCTGAACCGGTTCCAGTATACAAGCCGGTCGTAGGGAGTATGCCAATGTGGGATAATCAAATGCTGCCACTGCAGCACAGCGTCGAGCGCCTGAATCCGGTTGACGAGGCTCTTACGGTCCGGCGCGGCGATCACGAGATCGATCAATTCATCCAAAACGGGGTTCTTGACGCCAGAAGAATTACGGCCTCCGGCCCGGTCGGCTGACTCCGACCCCCAGTAATCACGCTGCTCATTCCCGGGTGAATCAGATTGTCCCCAGCCTCCAACAATCATGTCAAAATCAAAATCGTCGGTCCGCTTCTTATACTGTGCGGAGTCTACAGTCCGAACACTGGCGTCAATGCCAAGTCGTTTTAAATTCTGGATAAATGGTAGCGCAACCCGTTCGAACATCGGCAAAACCAGAAGAATTTCGAACGACATGACTTGCCCGGACTTCGTGTTGGTAAGCTTCTTGCTCTTCGAATCTACCTCCCACCCTGCTTCCTTTAACAGCTTCAACGCAGCACGCAGGTTGCGGCGTAGATTTCCCGATCCGTCAGTTTTCGGCGGCTCAAACGATTTGGTGAAAACTTCGTCTGGAATGCGGCCGCGGTACTTCTCCAACAGCGCCAGCACATCGCCCTTTGGCACCTCGGTGGACGACAATTCCGAATTGTCGAAATAACTGCGGGTGCGGACATACTGGCCGTAGAACAGCGCCTTGTTCGACCACTCAAAATCAAATGCATAGGAAAGCGCTTGCCGCACTCGCGGGTCGCCAAATTTCGCGCGCCGCTGATTCATGACAAACCCTTGAGCAGGAGCGACGCGATTATGCTCAAAGGTCTTCTTCTCAATCATTCCTTCGCGCAATGCCGGCACGTCATACGCCGTTGCCCAAGCTTTGGAGCTGTTTTCGGCACGATAATCAAAGGCACCAGATTTGAACGCCTCAATAATAATCGTATCGTCCCGATAGTAGTCGTAACGAATCTGCTGAAAGTTCGAGAAACCGACTTGTGTCGGATGTTTCGCGCCCCAGTAATCCTCTACGCGTTCATAGACCACATGACGGTTCGGTTCGAAATCGACAACCCGATAGGGGCCGCTGCCGAGCGGCGGCTCCAACAGCGCAGCCTCAAAATCCCGCCCCTCCCAATAATGTTTCGGTAGGACTGGGAGTTGACCGACGATCAATGGCAGTTCTCGATTAACGCCGCCGGTAAAACTAAACTTGACTGTGCGCTCGCCTGTACGCACCGGATCCTGGACGTTCGCATAGTAATACCGAAAGAACGGTCGGCCCTTTGCTTTTAAGGTCTGAAATGTCCAAATGACATCGTCCACCGTGATCGGCTTGCCATCGTGCCAGCGCGCATCTTTGCGCAGGGTAAAAGCGACCCAGGACCGATCCTCGGGCGTTTCGACCGTTTCCGCGAGCAGCCCGTACATCGAGAACGGCTCATCCGCCGAAGACACCAATAGCGACTCGAAAATAAGGCCAATTCCAGCCGACGGGCGTCCCTTCACGACATACTGATTAAACGTATCGAACCCACCCCTTCCAGCAAGCCGCACTAGGCCACCTTTCGGCGCATCCGGGTTCACATAGTCGAAATGCTTGAAGTCGGCTGGATATTTGAGGTCGCCATGCATGGCGAGACCGTGACTGGGCTGTGCCATGGCAGGCAGGGCGAAGAGCAAAGCAACGCTTACGGCGAGGACGGTTCCGAGGATGCGGGTCACGATCGGCTCCTTAACGGTTCGCGTATCGGGAAGCGGCAGTTATTTGGGTCTTCCGTGCAATCGTTTCTAGCCGCCCTATCCAAATTACAATCGACACTCTCAATAACAATATTGTCATCTTAATACGAAACAGCGTGGCAATCCCGCTTCTGTCCTGGCGGTACAGGCGTCACTAGCCGTGCAGCAGCTGCATTGCCGCCTCATGCAGCGGGGCACTGCTTGCCGCGATTACATCCCCTTTCGCCTCAGTTGTTAGCGCCACACCATTCCAGTCGGTAATGATACCGCCGGCGCCCTCGACAATGGGAACCAGGGCCGCGAAATCCCAGAGATTGAGCTCCGATTCAACGATCAAATCGACGAATCCGGATGCAAGCAGGCCGAACGCGTAACAATCCGCCCCATAGCGCGTAAACAGAACCTCTTCGCGGACCCGCTGAAAGGCCGCGTAAGCCTCTTCCTGAGAAAAATACTCCGGCGCTGTCGTAAAAAGCCGTGCATCCGACAGCGTAACACAATCGCTGACGCGGGCCGGTGCTCCATTGAGCGTCGACCCGCGGCCCGCGGCGCCAAGCCATCTTTCGTCGCTGATCGGCTGATCGATAATGCCGAGACCGAAGCGCCCATCGATCGCAAGACCGATCAGCGTGCCAAATACAGGGATGCCGGTCGCGAACGCTTTGGTCCCGTCTATGGGATCGAGAATCCAAACCGGCCCCTCGTGCACGGGCGCGCCACCCATCTCTTCGCCGACAATCGCATGATCCGGGCAAGCGTCGCGCAAAATGTCGCGCAATGCACTCTCGATCTCACGGTCGGCCCGCGTTACAGGGCTCGCATCCGCTTTTGACTCGATTGCAACGTCTGTCCGGAAATAGCGTTGCGCAATCGGCCGCGCAGCATCAGCCAGCCTTTCGGCCAATTCAATGAAACTTTCGGGATAATATGCGGTCATTACCGCGACAGCGGGGGCGGTCGGTTCCGCCCGAGCCTAAGGCAGTTTAACCGGTGAGTCGCTCTTCGGATGAAGGAATCGGATGACATCGGCACGGTCCTGCGCCTTCTTAAACCCAGCAAAGTTCATCTTTGTGCCCTTCACGAGCATCTTCGGCTTGTAAAGAAATGTGTTCAAGTCGGCAAAGGTCCACTTCCCGCTCATGCCTTTCATGGTCCCCGAATATTTGAACCCGTCCCGGGCTCCACGAGCGCCGCCGACGACGTTCCAGAGATTGGGACCGACTTTTTTTGGGCCGCCCTTAGCGTAACTATGGCAAGCAGCACATTTCTTGAATAATTTCTCGCCCTTCGCAGGGTCAGCCGACGCGAGCAATCCTGTAATTGGTTCCGGGCCAGCCGGGCCAGAGGTTGTAACGGTTTTTGTCGTGGGGGCATTTCCGCCAATGGCATAGACCGGCTGGTCAAGCATTTGGGGGTGATACGAAAAATGCGCAATGAATCCAGCTGTCATCGCAATCAGGCCCGCGGTCAGCACCGACCCGATGACCTTATTCAGAAAAAGCGGATCTCCATTCATGCTACTACCCCCGATTTCAACACGCCGTCACCGGCGTCGCGCACCCCAAGACGCGCATTTGCGTCCAATTCAGAGCGGCTTTGATGCGGAATTTCCACGCGCCGCTGTGTGCAAGCGGTATAATCTCAGTCATCACGAAATGCAAATATCGCCCGCAAAAACCACGCGCAGCACCATATAATCCCATAGTTTCGCCAATTCGTTAATTTTTTGACACTGGTCTCTTATGTCGCTTCCTCGCAATCCGATCGTCCTGATTCCCGCGCGACTTGCCTCCACTCGGTTGCCAAACAAGCCGCTGGCAGACATTCATGGTGCCCCGATGATCGTTCACGTCTTGCGCCGCGCGCTGGAAGCGGACATCGGGCCGGTCGTCGTCGCCGCCGCGGAACGGGAAATAGCCGATGCCGTGCATGACGCAGGCGGCAAGGCGGTGTTGACGGATCCGGCGCACCCTTCCGGTTCGGATCGCATATTCGAGGCATTGGTGCATTGCGACCCTGACGGCGCGCACGACGCCGTCGTCAATGTCCAGGGCGATCTACCGACGCTTGACCCGGAAATCGTTCGCATCGCCTTCAGGATGCTCGCCGACCCGGATGTCGATATCGCTACATTGTGCGCCGAGACAACCGACGAGGCGGAATGCACAGACCCCAACGTACCCAGGGCTATCGCTTCGATAACCGAAACCGATGCGGTTAGCCGCGCGCTCTATTTCACTCGAGGCGCCGCCCCCTGGGGCGAAGGGCCGCATTATCATCACATCGGACTATACGCCTATAGACGCGCAAGCCTGGAACGGTTCGTGGCCCTACCGCGTGGTGTGCTGGAACAGCGGGAACAGCTGGAGCAGCTGCGTGCGCTCGAGGTCGGCATGCGGATCGACATTGCGCGCGTTGACACTGTTCCGCTCGGTGTCGATACTCCCGCCGAATTGACCCGGGCGCGGGAAATTTTGGCACCCTAATCGTATGAAATGGCAAGATAATGGCGTCAGATAACAATAACCTCATCGCTTACCAGGGACAGCCCGGCGCAAACTCGGATATGGCATGCAGGGAGGTCCATCCGGAAATGGAACCGCTCCCATGCCCGTCGTTCGAAGACGTCTTTGCCACGGTTCGCGACGGTAAGGCGCGGCTGGCCATGATCCCTATCGACAACTCGACCGCCGGTAGGGTCGCGGACATCCACCATCTGCTGCCCGAATCCGAACTGCACATCATCGCCGAGCATTTCCACCCGGTTCATCATCATCTACTTGGCATAAAGGGCGCCACTCTCGATGAGTTAAAGATCGTGCGCAGCCATGAACAGGCGCTCTCGCAATGCAGGGAAACCATCCGATCGCTCGACCTGACGCCGGAAGTCCATGCCGACACCGCAGGCTCGGCAAAAGATCTCGCAGCCAATCCGAACGTAAACGAAGCGGCAATTGCCTCTAGCCTTGCCGCCGAGATCTACGACCTTGATATCCTCCGCGAGAACATGGAGGACCACACCCACAACACGACGCGCTTCATCATCATGGCGAAGGAGCCGGTCGATCCTGATCCGGACAACGGTCCGATCATGACCTCATTCGTATTTCAGGTCCGCAACGTGCCGGCTGCGCTCTACAAGGCGATGGGCGGTTTCGCCACCAACAATGTCAACATGACCAAACTCGAATCCTACATGGTCAATGGCGAATTCTCCGCGACGCAATTCTACGCTGACATCGAAGGGCATCCGAGCCATACGAATGTGCGTTTGGCACTGGAAGAGCTCGGATTCTTCAGCCGTGCCGTTAAAGTTCTCGGCGTCTATCCGGCGAACCGGAGCGGGTACGAAAATTAGCAGCAGTCAAGAGGACGCGCGCGCCCGAACCGCCTATCGCGGGCTGGTCTGTTTTGCGGCGGGCATCGTTTGCTTCGTCTTGGGCGCAACGTTGGTAACCGCGCGGATCGCGCTTCCCGAATTCACGATTGCCGCCGGCAAGGTCATCTTCCTGATATGGCCGTCCCTGACCATCGCCGCGGCTATTCTGCGCTACAAGGGATGCGGACCACGAGATTGGGTTCTTTGGACCTCGATCTCCGTGCTCGTCATTCCGGCGGCACTGGTGGCAATCGTTTTTCTGTGACGCGGTCGCAACGGTCGAGGATTACGCGTTCATCCAGTCATCGATGAGGCGACGCGAAATCGAGTCCCGGCGTGGCAGGCGAAACGAATCGTTCTCCGGCGAATTTAAGAGCTCGTCGCGCGTGAACCAGCGCGCATCTTCCAACTCGTCCCGAGCAACGTTGAGTGTCGTATCCGATGTGCGTGCGGTATAGCCGAGCATGATCGACGACGGAAATGGCCAAGGCTGAGAGGAGTGATAGTGAATGTCGGTAATTTCCACGCCGACCTCCTCGAAGATCTCGCGCGCAACCGCATCCTCTAAACTCTCGCCCGGTTCGACGAATCCGGCGAGCACCGAATGCTGCCCCGGCGGCCAGTTCTTCTGACGGCCAAGAATCAACCGGTCGCCGCCATCATGGATCAGCATGATGACCGCCGGATCGAGGCGCGGAAAATGTTGCGTCGCGCAATCCGCGTTGGTGCATTTTCTCATATGCCCCGAGTCCTGGCTGATCGTCGCATTGCCACACACACCACAGAACTGATGCCGCGCATGCCATTGAATCGTGGCGCGGGCGTAGACGAGCAGGGCGCCTTCCTGGTGTGACAGCAACTGCCCAACGCCACGCATGTCCCGAAACTGGCCGTGCTCCTCGAGCGGCGGCTCGTCATAGGCGGAAAAATCGGCGGCGAAATGGGCGACCTCCTCGATCAGGCCAAGAAAGACCACCGAGCCAGCTCCCATCAGCAAGCCGCGGCTGGCGTCAACGGCGACGCCGCCTGGTGGGTCGCCGGGCCGGACAAGGTTCTGTGACCGCCAGACCGGCACGACCCGGGCGACCTGATCATCAATCTGCGCTTTGATCCATTGCTCGTCGGAACGGAGATGCGCGGCGCGATCGATGCCGCCCGACGCGTAGAAATTCGGCGTTTTCATGGCGCAGAGACTGCCACGCCGATAGAATTCGTGCAATTGGCTCCGGACTCCTCTTGCCGGGACGGGGCTGAGTCCTGATATACTCCAATTGGAAGGCTGGCGTGCGGACGGGACCCTCGCCAACCCGGTCAGGTCCGGAAGGAAGCAGCCGTAACGAGATCGTCGCGGGTCGCGGGTCCAGTCTTCCACTTTAAAGTGAATGGCCCCTAAAGCCAGTCAGCGGCGGCGAGCAATTCCTGACGACATGAACGACAGTTCAGATTCCACCGGATACCGCGTTCTCGCGCGCAAATACCGGCCCCGCGGGTTCGATGAGTTGATCGGCCAGGAAGCGCTTGTCCGTACGCTATCGAATGCAATTGCCGCTGGCCGCGTCGCCCATGCGTTTGTCCTAACGGGCGTACGCGGCGTGGGGAAAACCACCACCGCACGGATTATCGCGCGCGCGCTCAACTGTATCGGCGCCGACGGCACGGGTGGTGCGACGGTCGATCCCTGCGGAGTCTGCGAGCACTGCCTTTCGATCGCCGAGGATCGTCATGTCGACGTTATTGAAATGGACGCTGCCAGCCGCACCGGCATCGACGATATTCGCGAATTGATCGAGGGGGTGCGCTACCGCCCGGTCTCCGCGCGATACAAGGTCTACATCATCGACGAGGTTCATATGCTGTCGCGGCAGGCCTTCAACGGCTTGCTGAAGACGCTGGAAGAACCGCCAGATCATGTCATTTTCGTCTTTGCCACCACCGAGATTCGTAAAGTGCCGGTGACCGTGCTGTCGCGTTGCCAGCGGTTCGACCTGCGCCGCATCGATCGGGAACAGCTCGTCCAGCACTTCAAGATGGTTGCGGGAAAAGAAGCGGTAGAGATCGAAGACGAAGCCGTCGACATCATTGCGCGCGCCGCGGACGGCTCGGTGCGCGATGGGTTATCGCTGCTTGACCAGGCGATCGCCTTGTCGGGCGGCCAGGTTTCCGCCGGGCAGGTGCGCGACATGCTGGGTCTCGCCGACCGGGGCGCAGTCTTCGACCTTTTCGATTCGGTCATGTCGGGCAACATCGCCGCAGCGCTCGAGCGGTTCCGCACGATGTATCGGGACGGCGTGGACCCCATTGTCGTTCTACAAGATCTCATGGAACTCACTCATTGGCTCACCCGCGTGAAGGTCGCACCCGACCTTGTCAAAGAGCCAGGAGTGCCCGAAGAGGAGCGGGTGCGTGGCGCAAGGATGTCGCAAGACCTTTCGATGCCAGCCCTCACCCGGTGCTGGCAAATGCTGCTCAAAGGGCTGGGTGAGGCGCAGATTGCACCGGCCCCCCTCGCCGCCGGCGAAATGATTCTCGTTCGTCTTGCCTATGCCACAGATCTGCCGCCGCCAGCAGAATTAGTTGCGCAGGCTCGTAATGAGGCACAGCCGACGGCAGTAACGCCTAAGCCTGCACCAGAAGCGCCGCCCATGCCGCAACGGCCGACGACCAGCGCAACCGCCGCCGTTGCGCAAGAACGAGAATTGGCGCCAGAGCCCGTCATGGACCCTGACCCTACCGCGCATGCGGAACTCGTTACGGCTCCCCTTCCCATCCTGCAATCTTTCGACAGCGTGGTCGCATTGTTCGAAGAAAAACGCGAAGGCATCCTGACCACGCATCTGCGTCAGGACGTTCACCTCGTGCATTTCGCGCCAGGACGCATCGAATTCCGGCCCGGTCCACACGCCCCGCGCGACCTTGCCAATCGGATTGGACGGTCGCTGTCCGACTGGACGCAGGAACGATGGGTCGTCAGCGTCTCCGACGCGGAAGGGGATGCGACATTGGCGGAAAAGGCACAGAAAGCGGAGAGTCAGCGTTTTGCGGAAGCGGACCAACATCCGCTGGTTAACGCGGTAAAAGAGGCATTTCCCGGCGCCAAGGTAACCCGGGTTATCGATCGCAGCTCGCAGGGTTCGGATAAAAGTTAAACGTGCTAAATCCGATCGACTTCAATAAGATAGCGCTAAATCAGGCAGTTGGTGGTGTGCCAGAGGCGCGCTTCGACCTGAACCGAATTACTCTAGTGGAGTAATCCAGAATGAAGAATCTCGGCCAATTGATGAAACAGGCCCAGGAAATGCAGTCCAAGATGGCGGATATGCAGCAGCGCCTGGCCGATGTTGAAATCACCGGTAGTGCTGCGGCCGGCATGGTTACCGTCGTCCTGAATGGCAAAGGGGAAATGCGCAAAGTGAAAATCGACCCTTCGCTGATTGTTCCGGAAGAAGCAGAAGTTCTGGAAGACCTTATCGTCGCGGCGCAAAACGATGCCCGTGCCAAGGTCGACGCGCATATGCAGGAAGAGACATCCAAAATGATGGGTGGCGTGGATCTGCCGCCCGGCTTCAAGATGCCCTTCTAGCATCGCATCCATGCAGGAAATCGAACGTTTGATTCAGCTGTTGGCACGGCTTCCCGGCCTGGGCCCACGGTCGGCGCGGCGCGCAGCGCTGCATCTCATCAAAAAACCGGACACGCTGATGGAACCGCTGGCGCGTGCGTTGAACGAGGCGGTGGCGGCGGTCCGCACCTGCACGACTTGCGGCAGTATCGACACGCAGGATCCGTGCGCGATATGCGCTAATCCGGAACGTGATACGAAGCAGCTTTGCATCGTCGAAGAAGTGGCGGATTTGTGGGCGATCGAACGCACCGGGAGCTTTCCCGGCCGCTATCATGTGCTTGGCGGACGATTGTCGGCGCTGGATGGGGTCGGTCCGGAAGATTTGAATATTGCCTCGCTCGTCGCCCGTGCGGCGAATGACGGTGTAAAGGAAGTAATTCTGGCCACGAACCTGACGGTCGACGGACAGACCACCGCCCACTACATCACCGAGCGGCTCGAGCCGACCGGCGTGACGGTGACCCGGCTGGCGCATGGCGTTCCGGTCGGCGGCGAGCTGGACTATTTGGACGATGGTACGCTGACAGCCGCAATCCGCGCCCGGCGGTCCCTATAGAAACGCCGAGGTGAAACCAATCTGTTGCCGCGATTTTGCCGCATTGAAACCGTAAGTTTGCGGCGTCGAAATATCCGGGGGAGACTCTTTGTGTTTGCACGATATGTGATCGCCGCAGGGCTGTTTGTCACATCGCTGCCCACCTTGGCAGCGGAACCGGTCACGACGCCTGAAGACCGAACTTCGCTTTCCCTGACCGTGTATCAACAAAACCTGGCGTTGGTTCACGATGTCCGGCGTATCAAGTTTTCGGCGGGCCGCGAACGCCTGGCAATCGTGGGCGTTCCGTCGGCGCTGATTCCCGAGACCGTGCTGGCGGAAGGCGCAACGCCGAACCGACTTCGCGTATTAGGACAGGTATATGAGGCGGCCCTACTCACGCCGGAAGCGTTGCTCGAAGCCGCCGTCGGCGGCATGGTTCATGTCGTCACGGTTCATCCCGAGACCGGCGCGGAAACGTTCACGGAAGCGGAAGTTCTCCGCGCGCAAGGACGCGAGGCTCTCGTGCGTCTCGATGATCGCATTCGAACGCTGGATGTTCGGCGCCTTGCATTCGTTTCTGCCCCTACCGCCTTGCGCGTCCGGCCGACGCTCGTTCTCGACCTCGCCAGTACCACCGAGGGCGAGGAAACGCTGAGTTTGAGCTACCTGACCAGCGGGCTGAACTGGCGCGCCGACTATGTTGCGCAGCTCAGTAAGGACGAAACCGAAATCCGGCTCGCCGGCTGGGTGACGCTGACCAACACCACCGCCACCGCGTTCAAGGACGCCCGTTTGCGCGTCGTTGCGGGTTCGATAAATCGCACCGCCCGCCGCCCTATCGCGCAACCGCGTCTGAAAGCGAGGATGACCGCTCTGGAGGCATCGGCCGATGCGCCCGCCGAATCAGCGGTATCCGACCTGCGCGTCTTTGATTTCGAGGAAGCGATTTCGATCGGCCGCAAGGAAGTGCGTCAACTGGCGCTGCTTCCCGGGACACAAGTGCAAGTAAAAAAGGAATATCGCCTCGAAGGGAACGCCTCGCATTTCGGCAACATTCGGCGCGATGTTGGGCATGACTACCCGGCCGCTCGGTTTCATCTCGAAAACACAAAAGCGGCGGGACTTGGCCGCAGCTTACCTGGCGGCACGCTTCGTCTCTATGCACCAGCCACAGGTGGGAAGGTGCTGCGCGGCGAAGATACGATCCGACACACGCCGAAGGGCGAAACGGTCACCATAACCGCCGGACGCGCCACCGATATTACCAGCGAGCGGCGGCAGACGGAATTTCGTCGAGAAGGCCTGCCTCGAAACGTCACCGAATCGGCGCATGCAATCATGCTGAGAAACGCCAAGGATGAGGCGGTAATCGTGACCGTCGTCGAGCATATCCCGGGGAACTGGCGCATGCTGTCGGAATCGCAGGCACACACGAAACGAAAGGCGGATGAAGCTGTCTGGCGCGTTTCGGTTCCCGCCGGCGGCGAAACCGAGTTGACCTATCGTGTCCGCACGCGCTTCTAATCGAAGGGCGTGGATATTGCGTGCTGTAGCGTTCCATGCTCCAAATGCAAGCGCAACGACAAAAGCAGAATTCGCGAATGGATAAGCCAATCGTCATGCTCGGGGTTGGCGGGCATGGCAACTTTCTCTTCGATATTTGGCGCGCCTTTTGTGACAACAATGGGAATGCATTGTGAGCTATAGCGGCAGGAAGGTTCTCGTCACCGGCGCAGACGGATTTATCGGTTCGCACCTCGTCGAGTCGCTCGCCGCCTCGGGCGCGGCGGTTATCGCACTCGCGCAGTACAATTCGTTCGGCCTCAATGGCTGGCTCGACGAGACGCCGGAGGATGTCATATCGGCCATCGACATCCAACGCGGCGATATTCGCGACGCCGGATTCATGCGCAACCTGATCGCGGGACAGGACACGGTCTTTCATCTGGCGGCCCTGATTGCCATCCCGTTTTCTTATGAAGCGCCGCAGTCCTATATCGACGTCAACGTTACCGGCACGCTCAACGTGCTGGAGGCGGCGCGACTGCACAAGGTGCGGCGCGTCGTTCACACCTCGACCAGCGAGGTGTACGGCACGGCGTTGCGCAAACCGATCGACGAGGCGCATCCGCTGCAGGGGCAGTCACCCTACTCCGCCAGTAAGATTGCCGCTGACATGATGGCGGAGGCCTATGTACGATCGTTCTCGCAGCCAGTCGTGACATTGCGGCCGTTCAACACCTTCGGTCCTCGGCAGAGCGAGCGCGCCGTTCTCTCCACGATGATCCGTCAGGCGCTCGATCCGGAGTGTACCGAGATCAGGCTGGGTGACCTGACCCCGACGCGCGACTTCAATTACGTTTCCAATACGGTCGACGCTTTTCTCGCAGCCGGTGGCGAGACGGATTTGGAGTTGGGACAGCCCTACAACGCCGGCACCGGTGTCGAGGTTTCCATCGGCGACATGGTGAAACGCGTACAGGCAGCAACCGGCACCAACAAGCCGGTTGTTCAGGACAACGCGCGATTGCGTCCCGCGGAGTCCGAAGTGCGTGCATTGGTCGCAGATTCCACTCGGCTGGAAGCTGCGTGCGGCTGGGCGCCGGCAATCGATTTGGATCAAGGCGTGGCGAAAACCGTCGAATGGTGGCGCACACGGATCGAAAGTGGACGGATACGCCGATCGGCCGACTATCTGACCTGACCAGGACTCGCGCGCCGCGTCAGTGCTATGCTCCACCACAATCGACCGAGGAGACGGAGCCATGACCGCGGTAAAAAAGCCGACGTTGGAGAGCGCTCGAAAAACCCATAACGCGCCGATATTTGGCCGCCCGGAAGAGTTGGGACCGGAAATGGGCCGCTTTGCCAACGTGACGCAAATGATCTTCCATCCGACCGAAGCAAACCCGACGGCGCCGAACGCAGGTGTCCTGACTTACGAGCCTGGCGGGGGGTTCCCATTGCATATGCACGATTTTGCCCAGGTCTGGTATGTACTGGAAGGCGAGTGCCAATTCGGCGACCGCACCCTGACCCCAGGCGACATGGTCTATATGGAAGACCCGCATTTCGAATACGACATGCACACCGCGAATGGCTGCCGCATCCTGTTCGTTCAGTATCCCGGCCCGACGACCGGTGGACGGCCAATTTATGACGGACGCTTCAACAAGACCGAAAAACCGAACGTCGAAGAAGAAAATTTAGCCCAGTAATCGTTTTACCGTTCGACGTGATCGCTATCTCCAATTTAGATGGCTTGGATCAACTAGATTGATTTTCCCCCGTGTGTTCGGGGATTTAAAGTAACTCCGCCACTGCGCTGGCTGAGGACGCCCTTGCGCAGCTGCGATCAATCGCGCCGAGTGGATCCGCTTAGCCCACCAAGGTTTCTTTCCCGCCATCGTCGAAGCGACCCTCCATCGTCGACATCGATCAATGTTTCCAGCATTTGGTGATCATAGCGGCCCTTTAGATTCGCCACCGTATCGGCGAGTGCAAATTCGGTCGACCAGCGGACCGGCGCGAACAAGGCGGGATGCGCTGGCCTCCGCCGCAAACCGACAAGCCAATAGCCGCCATCGTCCGCCGGCCCGAATACCGCGTCTCGCCGACCAAGAATGCGAAAGGCTTCGTCGATGTGATGTGGCGAGATGTCGGGTACATCCGACCCGACGATGACCACGGGTCCAGGTCCGAAACCCCGCATGACTTTGTCCATTCGTTGGCCCAGATCACCACGCGGCTGTTCCATGCGCCGCACATCCATCGGCCAACGAAATGGCCCGCCAGTGACCGCAAGCAAGGTTTCCCAACGCGGATTCGATGCAAGCCTGCGTACCATCCGATCCAGCGCAATCGCCTGGAATCGCAATGCCCCGACCAATCCGATATCGGCGGCGAGCCGGCTCTTGACCTGCCCGAGGCGCGGCGCCTTCGCGAAGATAACGAGGCGCTTTTTCATCCGTAGAGCCTCACGATAAAACGGGCTGGCACGCCGAGAAAATAGAGCAGCAGACAACCGAGATTGCGGACCGGACGCCACAGATAGCCCTCCCTGTGATACCGATCCGCCGACGTCACCGCATTGCGCGAGAGCCTGACAAGCCGTCGGCGTCCTATGCGCCGCACGATATCGACATCTTCCATCAACGGAAGGGGGCGATAACCGCCGATTTCGTCATAGAAGGCGCGGGAGATCAAAAGTCCCTGATCGCCATACGGCAAGCCGAACAGGTGAACACGCAATGAGACAAGCCGCTCCAGCAGCTTCGCCCGCTTTCTTTTATCGTCGAGTTTGAAACGGAAGTACCCCGCACGGTTTCCGTTCGCCGAATCCTGCATGAATGTCCACACCGCTTCGTACCAGCGAAGGTCGAGACTGGTGTCCGCATGTAGAAACAACATCCAGCGTCCTGTCGCTGCCTCGGCGCCTGCGGCAAGCTGCTGCCCTCGTCCACGCTCGGATTGCACGACCCGCGCCCCGGATGCCTCCGCCACGGCACGAGTGTCATCGTCCGAGTCCGCATCGGCGAAAATTACCTCATGCACCAAATTTATCGCCTCAAATGCAGCTAACGGCGGAAGACTTCGGCGCAGCCCCGCACTCGCGTTCAATGTTGGGATAATGATGCTTAGCTCTGCCATTTCACCTCGTTATCGCGCACGCCAAAGCCTCGGGCAACCAGCAATTCTCTTGAATGTTCTATATTTGTTCTATAACATTTAGAGATGAACACGCTAACCACAACGCATGCCCGCAAAGGACGCGGCGCCGCGAGCAACCAAACCGGGCGTTTCGAAACGCAACGGCGCAGCCTTGTCGACGACGGCTGGTCCGGGGACGGTGAGGATCCGCCACCGTTGCGCACAACTGTTGGTATCGACAACGCCCGCAGGATTATTGCCTATAACAAATCGCCGGACGTACCCTTCGACCGATCGATCAATCCGTATCGCGGCTGCGAGCATGGCTGCATTTATTGCTTCGCAAGACCGACCCACGCCTATTACGGGCTGTCGCCAGGACTCGATTTCGAAACGCGCCTGTTCCAGAAACCGGACGCGCCGGAGCGGTTGGCGGAAGAACTGCGGCGTCCGAGCTACAAGCCCGCATTTATAGCGCTCGGCGCGAATACGGACCCCTATCAGCCCATAGAGCGGGAGCTGACGATCACCAGGCGTATTCTCAAAGTCCTGGCCGAATTCCAGCACCCATTCGCGATCGTCACCAAATCGCCGCTGGTCACGCGGGACATCGATATCATCGCGCCGATGGCCGCTGTTGGACTGGCGATGGTTTCGGTTTCCGTGACGACGCTCGACCGAGCGCTGGCGCGGCAGTTGGAGCCAAGAGCGCCGACAGCGGCAAAACGCCTTTCCGCCGTTCGAGCGCTCAGTGAAGCAGGCGTGCCGACAGGTGTCCTCGCCGCACCGATGATACCGGCGCTGAACGATATGGAATTGGAAGCAATTCTCGCAGCCGCAAAAGACGCCGGCGCCTGTTACGCGGACTATACATTGCTGAGGCTACCGCTCGAAATTCGCGACCTGTTCGTTGAGTGGTTGGAGGCCCATTATCCGGACCGGGCCCGACATGTGATGATGCTCGTCCGAGATACGCGCAACGGGGCGGATTACAACTCGAGCTGGGGACAGCGGCGGACGGGAACCGGCGTTTATGCGGACATGTTGAGCAAGCGATTCCGCCTCGCTCGGCGGAAGTTAGGGATGGATATGCGTCCCCTTGATCTCGACACGACAAAATTCAAGCCGCCGCCCGCAAAAGGCGATCAGTTGACGCTAATTTAACCATATTCATGGTAGATTGGTTGTCATGGAAAGCGGCCTCGAATTAACAGCAATTGCGGTAGTTGCCGGCGCAGCGACACTATGCGGCACCGTAATGAGCCGCCTCGGGCAGCCCGCTATCGTCGGCTATATTTTTGCCGGCATCCTTCTTGGCCCTTCAGGACTGCAGCTGATCAGCGATCGCGGTCAGGTCGCAACGCTGGCGGAACTCGGCGTGCTGATGCTGCTGTATTTCGTTGGCATGGAATTATCGCTGCGCAATTTCCGGCGCGGCTGGCGAATCGCCGTGTTCAGCACCCTGATGCAGATCACGGCCAGCGTCATCGTGCTTCTCGCCCTCACCCGTTTCTTCGATTGGCCGGCCTCTCATGCCGTTCTCTTCGGCTTCGTACTCGCGTTGAGCAGCACCGTCGTGGCGATCCGAATGCTCGAGGAAGTCGGCGAACTGCGAACCCGTGTCGGACGGATTACGGTCAGCGTTTTGGTGGCGCAGGATCTCGCGGTGGCACCGATGTTGCTCATTGTCGGCGCCCTTGCCGGAGGCGGTTTCGAGTACTCGGTCATCTTCAAGATCGTACTCTCCATTGGTCTTCTCGCCGCCGCAACCGTCTATCTCAGCCGGCGGCAGCGGGTGAACCTGCCGCTTTCGGCTTTCATGATTGGCGGGCTCGATCTAACGCCCGTCGCAGCGCTCACCTGGTGTTTCGGATTTGCAGCCATAGCCGGACTAATCGGGCTATCCCCCGCCTTTGGCGCCTTCTTTGCCGGGCTTCTGGTCGGGAGTAGTGCGCAGCGCCAGGTCGTTGGCGAAACGGCAGGCCCTATTCAAAGCATCCTCCTGATGGTTTTCTTCCTCTCGATCGGCCTATTGATCGATTTGAACTTCCTTTGGGAGAATCTCGGCCTGGTCCTCCTGCTGTGGATCTTCGTTGCGGTCTTCAAGACCGCATTGAATACCGGCGTATTGCGCTTTATGGGCGAGACATGGCAGCGCGCGTTCTTTTGCAGCCTCGTCTTGGCGCAGATTGGCGAGTTTTCCTTCGTACTCGGCGCGGCGGCAATCGACCGGAGCGTCATTGATGCCGATATTCACCGGCTCATCGTCGCCGTAACGGTCGTCTCGCTCGTCACAAGTCCGCTGTGGCTGAACAGCGCACGACGCCTGCATCACCGTGCGGCGCAACGGCCGGACACGCTGAGTGCCCTGTTGCGGCTCATTTATTTCCGCGAATGGCGTCTAACGCGCCGCGCGTCATCGGCGATTGTGACATCGACCGTCGCGACTATCGGCCATATGAAATCGACAATGAGAACCGCGGCGGCGCGGCTGCCATTCCGACGAAAATCACCCAAGGCTGTCGAGGAAAAAACGCCAATTGCCGTGCTACCACCTCCTCAAAAACCCGTGGAGCTCGACAACGAGACAACGAATGCCTGATTTTGCGCTCGAAAGGGCGGCGGGCGGACGGGTTGCCGGGATCGACGAGGCGGGGCGCGGCCCGTGGGCCGGTCCCGTCGTTGCCGCGGCGGCGATCCTCGATCCGGCGACCCTGCCGGACGATTTGGCGGGACGGCTCGATGATTCGAAAAAGCTCTCCCGACCCGTCCGCAACACGCTGTTCGACGCATTACAGGGACATGCTCTGCTCGGTGTCGGCATTGCAAGCGTCGCAGAAATCGACGAATGCAATATTCTGGCGGCAACCATGCTTGCAATGCGCCGCGCCGCGCTCGCCCTTCCCATTACACCCGATATCGCACTCGTCGATGGGAATCGCCCGCCGGATCTCCCCTGCCCGGTCGAAACGGTCGTACGCGGCGATAGCCTTTCCCTGTCGATCGCGGCAGCCTCGATTATCGCGAAAGTAACGCGCGACCGGATCATGACGGAACTCGCGGCCGAACATCCCGGATATGGCTGGGAGCGAAACGCCGGTTATGGCACAAAAGCGCACCGGGCCGGCTTGGAACGGTGCGGCGTAACCCTCCATCACCGCCGCAGCTTCAAACCCATAGCGTCTTACCTCAAGTAAAACTACTACATGTTGTAGTATATAATCATAGTATAAATTCAGTATTGACGCGCGGAATCGCCTGACTCATGATCCGCGCATGAAAACACAAAAACAACCGAATGCGACTCTTCCTGTAAATCAGATTCTATTGGGCGACTGTATCGAACTAATGAACAGTCTTCCCGAAGAATCGGTCGATGTTATATTTGCTGATCCTCCATATAACTTGCAGTTATCTGGAGAATTGCACAGGCCAAACAACTCCAAAGTCGACGGGGTTGAGGAACAGTGGGACAGGTTCGACAGCTTCGCGGCTTATGACCAATTCACCCAAGCATGGTTATCCGCAGCCCGCCGCGTGTTGAAACCAAACGGGACCCTCTGGGTCATAGGGAGCTATCATAATATCTACCGCGTCGGCGCGACGCTCCAGGACCTGTCCTACTGGATCCTCAACGACATCGTCTGGGTCAAGACGAACCCGATGCCGAACTTTCGCGGTAAACGCTTTACCAACGCCCATGAAACGTTGATTTGGTGCGCGAAGTCGCAAGACGCGCGCTACGTCTTCAACTACGAAGCCATGAAAGCGCTAAACGAAGACCTGCAGATGCGCAGCGACTGGGTCATGCCGTTATGCACGGGACAGGAGCGGCTAAAGAAAGAAAACGGCGAAAAGGCGCACCCAACGCAGAAACCGGAAGCAATGCTGCACCGGGTGATCCTTGCCGCCAGCAATCCCGGCGACGTCATTCTCGATCCGTTCTTCGGGACGGGAACGACCGGCGCCGTTGCGAAGCTGCTTGGCCGGAATTTCATCGGTCTCGAGCGAGAAGAAGAGTACGCCGCCGTCGCCAAAGCGCGCATCGCGAAGGTGCGGACGCAGGCGGATACGAGCCTTCTGGAAACGCCATCGAAGCGACGCGAACCGCGCATTCCGTTTGGGTGGCTAGTCGAACGCGGGCTGCTTTCCGCGGGCGACGTCCTGACCAGCCCGTGCCGTCGGTGGGCGGCCAAGGTGCGCGCCGACGGAACGGTGATCTCAGCCGATCACCGCGGCTCTATCCATCAGGTTGGTGCCGCCGTCCAAGGTGCGCCGAGCTGCAATGGCTGGACTTTCTGGTGCATGAATGTCGAGGGCAAACCGAAACCGATCGACGTACTGCGCCAAAAGGTCCGAGCGGAGCTTCATTAACCCGGGTTAATCCGTCGCGCGGTACTTCGCGAGCTTGTCCTCGTCCAGTGTAACGCCTAGTCCGGGACCGTCCGGCAAGGGAATTTCACCATCGACCGGACGGATCGGATTCTCGGCAATATCGTCCGCTAACGCCCCGCTAACCCCTACCGCGAACACGCCTTCCATGACCGGTGTCG
Organism: Alphaproteobacteria bacterium; assembly: GCA_012103325.1. Lineage (GTDB taxonomy): Bacteria > Pseudomonadota > Alphaproteobacteria > UBA8366. The sequence continues at coordinate 1,572,867 of WLWY01000001.1, read as the reverse complement.
GCGATGCAGAACACATCTGCGCGACAGCGGAAGTCGCAACACTCGTGCTCGGGTGATTGCCGGGATAGATACGCATGCCCGCTGCTTCCGCCAGGTTCCAGAGACGTCGGATATAGTGGATGCCACCATTCTTCGCCGTCTTCGTTTGCACTACCGTTGCGGCGCGCTTCTTGATGATTTCCAAAAGACTGTGATCGGTGGATACCGACTCGTCCGCCATAATCGGCATCGCAACCGAATTGGCCAGCGCCGCCAAACCATCCACGTCCCAAATCGCTACCGGCTGTTCCGCGACATCGATATCGAAGGGTTCGAGTTTGCGCAGCAAGGACGACGCCGCGTCGAAATTGAGGCTCGCATTGGCATCGACACGCAGCACGATATCGTCGCCGAAGGCCTGTCGAAGCGCTTCAGCATTACGCAAATCGGCGGTGGGGTCGATACCGATCTTGAGACCAAAATGCCGGAACCCGCGGTCATAAAACGCCTGCGCGGACTCGACCAACTCTTCGGCACTTGGCTTCATCGACAACACGGCACCAACGCGCACCCGGTCACGGCACTTGCCGCCGAGCAGGGCATGCACTGGCACGTTGAGGAATTTACCAATCAGATCGTAGAGCGCATCGCCAATAGCGGCCTGGGCATAGAGCGAATTGTAAAGCGTTGCGTTCAAATCGTGCATGATCGCGTTCACTTCGAACGGCGATCGGCCGATCAATAACGGCTCGAACTGCGCATGGATCGAATGCATCAGGTTGGGCAGCAGTTCGGCACTGCCCTGACGGCGCCAAGCCTGCGTCTCACCGATACCAAACACGCCTTGGTCGGTGTGGATACGGACAATGAGAACTTCGAGAAAATCCCGGCTCGATTCGCGGGCCGTCGCGATCTGGAACGGTGCGTGAAACGGGATGTGGAGCGGGATCATCTCCACACTACGGATCTTCACCGACAAATCCGACTCGAAATCCGCGCGCGCGATACTGGCGTCAGTCATCCTACGGCCTCCTCGCCATGCTCCCACTCTTCATATTGACAATATCACGTCGCACTTCGCGCGTGGGCAACCACCTTCTTCATCAGCGTCGGCAGCGCTTCGTCAGTCAGGCTTTCAATCGAACACCAGCGTGCAGGCGGTTGAGGATCGCCTGTCGCTTGCCCCGCGAGTATTTGTAGCTCCAGCCGAAAATGGGTAAAGCCGTGCTCGACCATGCCCGGCAGCATGCGCCACGCATGCGCCGGCAGCGGCGCTTCCGCTTCGGCCTGAGCTTGCGACACCACCGGCCCCTCGCGCCAGTCAGTGGATGGTGTCTCCATCATGCCGCCGAGCAATCCCTTCTCCTGCCGTCGGCGTAGCAGCACGGCACCATCCGCCCGCGTCAACCAGAACGCGACGCCGCGGCGCAGCGGACGCGCCTTCTTCGGCGCGCGCGCCGGCAACTCGGCAGCAATGTCACGCCCGGCGCAGCAATTCGACCAGGGACACAGCAGGCAGCGTGGACTGCGCGGCGTGCAGATGGTGGCGCCCAGATCCATCACCGCCTGCGCATAATCACCGGGCCGCGTATCGGGCGTCAGCGAGTCGGCCAGCATGTAGAGCTGCGGCTTGCAGCCGGGAAGTGACTCCGTTACGCGAAACCGGCGCGCCATCACGCGCTCGACATTGCCGTCGACGACCGTGGCCCGGCGGTCGAAGGCTATAGCCGCAACCGCCGCCGCGGTGTAGCGCCCAACCCCCGGCAGTTCTAGCAGCACCGCCTCGCTATCGGGGAAGCGTCCGCCGAAATCGGTCGCGACGACTCCCGCGCAGCGATGAAGATTGCGCGCCCGCGCGTAATAGCCCAACCCCTGCCAGGCATGCAGCACATCGTCGAGCGGCGCATCCGCGAGCGCCACGACATCGGGCCATCGCTCGATAAACCGCTGGAAATACGGACCGACGGTTGCAACGGTCGTTTGCTGCAGCATGATCTCGCTGAGCCAGACATGATAGGGGTCGGCGGTCTCGCCGGGCAGCGCCCGCCACGGCATCGCACGACGATTGCGGTCGTACCATGCCAGGATATCCCTGACCCCGATCTGAATGTCGCTGTGTGAATCCATCCGGCCACACTATAGTGGATTCGGAAAAGACGGATAGATACGCACACCCAATCGTGGACACAAACCGAAAAAAAACGCGCTCGAAAATCCCCGATCGGAAAGGGGGTATGCGGCCGGTTGCGGCGACCTTGCCAAGTATCGCGGCCAAGGCGATCGGTAAACGCGGCTTCGCGGAAGCCTCGCTGATCACGGATTGGGCAACGATTGTTGGGGATCAACTCGCTACGGTGTCGCAACCGGACAGACTATCCTTCCCACCCGGCAAGCGGGCCGGCGGGGTTCTCCATATCCGCGTGCAGAGCGGCGGTGCCATCGAGCTGCAGCATCTGGAACCGCTCGTCGTGGAACGCATCAACAGTCATTTCGGTTACGGCGCCATCGCCCGGCTCAAGCTCGTACACGCGCCGCTCACGCGCCAAGCAACACCGCGCGCCAGACAGGAGAACCGTGATACGCCGCCCGACCCGGCTCACCAAGCGATACTCGATCAAATGCTCGCGGGCGTCGCCGACAATGAAGTGCGCGCTGCACTGGAACGGCTTGGCGCCGCCATTTTGCACCAGGAGTCGAAAGTAAAATAATCGTGACGGCATGCGGCTTTACGCCCCAGCGTCTCGCCTTGATCCCGCCGCAATCGCCTCTATACTTTCGCGCATTCGATGTAAATCGCCTTGATCAGGAGATTGATTTGACAAGATTCCTTGCGACTTTTGCCGCTGCTGCGTTTCTTTTGGTTCTCACTCCTGCGCAAGCCGCGCCGCTTTCCGCAGAGGAAGCCCTCAAAGACCGCATCCTGGGCGATCCCAACGCACCGATCGAGATCATCGAATACTCGTCGCTGACCTGCCCGCACTGCCGGCATTTCCACACGGAAATCCTGCCGGAGTTGAAGGAAAAGTATCTCGACACCGGCAAGGCGAAACTGATCTACCGCGATTTCCCCTTCGATCAGCTCGGTCTCACGGCGACGCTGCTTTCCCGGTGTGCGCCACCATCGCGCTATTTTCAGTTCCTCGACGTCCTGTTCCAGAACCAGGAAAAATGGTCGCGCGACCCAAATCCGCTGCAAGCGCTAACCCGAATCGGTAAGCTTGGCGGCCTCAGCGAAGCCGATTTCAAGGCTTGCACGGAGAACAAAGCGATCGTGGATGGAGTCTTACAGACCCGTCTTGCCGCCGGAAACCGCTATGAAGTCAGCGCAACGCCGACTTTCGTCATAAACGGCGAAAAACGGATTGTAGGATCACAGCCATTTGAGGTATTCGACGACCTGTTGAAGAAACTAGAAAAATAGGCCTCAGTGCATTTCAGTCGGCTCCAGGTAACGGGCTTCAAATCCTTCGTCGACACGACCGAGCTTTACATCGAGCCCGGCATGACCGGCGTTATCGGACCGAATGGATGCGGTAAATCGAACGTCGTCGAAGCTCTGCGCTGGGTCATGGGCGAAACGTCACCCAAAAGTATGCGCGGCGGCGAAATGGAAGACGTCATTTTCGGCGGCACCGCCTCGCGCCCCTCCCGGAACATCGCTGAAGTCGTCTTACGTCTCGACAATGCCGATCGCACCGCGCCGGCGGCGTTCAATGATTCTGAGGAAATCGAAGTCAGCCGCCGTATCGAGCGCGGTGCCGGATCCCAATACCGCATCAACGGTAAAGAAGTCCGCGCGCGCGACGTGCAGTTGCTCTTCGCAGATTTGGCCAGCGGTGCCCATTCCACGGCAATGGTCAGTCAGGGTCGCATCGGCGCGCTGATCGGAGCGAAACCGACCGAACGACGGGTCCTGCTGGAGGAAGCCGCCGGCATTCGCGGCCTGCATTCACGGCGCCATGAGGCAGAGTTACGCCTGCGCGCCGCGGAAACCAATCTCAGCCGCCTCGACGACGTGATCGAAGCGTTGGAAGGGCAGCATCAGGGCTTGCAGCGGCAGGCGCGGCAAGCGGTCCGCTATCGCCGCCTGTCAGAGAATATTCGCAAGCACGAAGCCGTGCTGCTGCATTTACGTTGGCAGGAATCGACCAAAGCGCTTGAAGCCGCGCAGGTACGGTTGCGCGAGGCCGAAGCCGAGGTCAACGGACGCACGGAAACGGCCGGTGCTGCGGCGACACGGCAAGCAGAGGTCGCGGCATTGCTGCCCGACCTACGACAGAAAGAAACCGAAGCGGCAGCCGAGCTGCAGCGCCTTCTGTTGGCGCGCAACGAGCTCGAACGTGAAGAAACAAGGCTTACCGAAGCCCAAGCGGAAGTCGAACGCCGCCACGAACAGATCACGAGCGACATCGAACGCGAAGGATCCCTTGCGGCCGACGCGCAGACCGCCATCACGCGCCTCGAAACGGAAGCAGGCGCCATCGACTCGGCCTTGGCGAGCGAGACGGAAACCGAAACAGATGCAAAAGCTGCGCTGGAAACCGTTACGGTCGAGGTGGACACAAAAGACACCGAGCTGAATGAACTGATGGCCGCCGCGGCACAAGCCGAGGTCCGACGGTCCACACTGGAGCGGCAGCGCGATCAGCTATGGGAGCGTATCGAGAAACTGAAGCATCGCGCCAGCGAAATGGAGGACGAACGCGTCGGATTGGCCGCAGAGATTGCTGACGACTCTACGCTCGAAGCCATCCGAAATGCCATCGGCGCGGCGGAACAGCAAGTCGAGAAAGCCCGTGAAACGGCAACTGTCGCAGAAAGCGCATTCAAAAAGGCGCAAGGTGCGGAGACCCTGGCGCGCGACAACGCGCGGGACATCGAAGCCGAACGCGGACGGATCAATGCCGAAATTCGCGCGTTAGCAGAGCTGGTCGACCCGGCAGAAGGCGACTTCTTCGCGCCGCTCATTGAATCGATCGCCGTCGAGCCGGGCTACGAAGCCGCTTTGGGTGTTGCGCTGGGTGAGGATATCGAAGCGCCGATAGACACGGCCGCGCCTGTGTACTGGGCCATTCTGCCGGCATTGTCGGTGTTGCAGAACCTCCCCGATAAGGCGAAACCGCTGGCGCAGTTCGTCAAAGGACCGCCGGCATTGAGCCGGCGCCTGTCGCAGATCGGAGTCGTTGACGATGACACGGCGGGCGAAGCTCTGCACGCGAACCTCAGACCGGGACAGCGGCTTGTCAGCCGGGAAGGCAGCCTGTGGCGCTGGGACGGCTATCGCGTCTCCGCGGGCGCCCCGACACCCGCCGCAACACGGTTGGGCCAGCGCAATCGTCTGAACGCCCTGCGTGAAAAGCTCGCAGCAATGGACCCAGACTTCAACGCGCGCCAGGCCGCCCTCGATGTGGCAAAACGCGACCGTGAAGAAGCGGAGTCCCTGGAGCGGAAAGCTCGGCAGACCCTCAACGAGGCATTTACGGCGCTGAACGAAGCGCGTCAGGCCTTTGGCGACGTCTCCGGCGAAGCCGCTGCTGCGCAGTCGCGTCTCGCAGCACTGGCAGATGCCGCCAACCAGGCGGCCTTCGATCTCAACGAAGCGGAACTGCAATGGAAATCGACGCGGCAGGCGATCGATGAGCTGGAGGATCCGGATGCCCGGCAAGCCGTTATCGACCGGCTGCGGGCGGAACTGGGCGAACTGCGCGCCGATCAGTCGGAAAAACGCAGCGCCTATGATCGGCTGGCACGCGAGTCGGAAGAACGCACCGCCCGGCGGCACAACGTGTCGGAAGAACAGCAGACGTGGCAAAACCGGCTGAAAGGCGCATCCGAGCGCCTCGCAGATTTGGAAGCCCGCAGCAACGCTGCGGAGACGGACCGTGCGACGCTTGCGGTGCGGCCGGCGGAAATCGAAACTCAACGCAATGCGCTGCTTGGCGCAATCAGCGAGGCGGAAACGCGGCGCGGGACTGCCGCCGACGCATTGGCCAGCGGTGAGGCAGCACAAAACGAGGCCGACGCAGCACTCCGGTCCACTGAAGCAAGCCTCGCAGAGAGCAGAGAGCAGCGCGTCCGTTGCGAAGCGCAGGTCGAACAATCGACCAACGACAGTGCGGTGATTCGGGAACGGATCGCCGAGCGCCTCTCCTGCGAGCCGGATGCGGTCCTGCGGGAAGCCGGCATCCCGGAGGACGAGGAACTACCGGAACCGGAAGCCGTGGATATCAAACTGGGGCGCTTTACACGGGAGCGCGACAATATGGGCCCCGTGAACCTGCGTGCCGAGATCGAGGCGCAGGAACTGGAAACACAAATCGCGTCGATGCAGGGCGAGCGCGAAGACCTGGTCGCCGCGATCGCCCGGCTGCGCCAAGGAATCGGGCAGCTGAATCGCGAAGGTCGGGAACGTCTGCTGGCAGCGTTCGAAACGGTCAACACTCACTTCCAGGAACTCTTCGTGAAACTATTCGGTGGCGGGCGGGCCTACCTCACGCTCACCGAGGCCGACGATCCGCTGGAGGCGGGCCTTGAAATCATGGCGAGTCCGCCAGGCAAAAAGCTTCAGGTGATGTCGTTGCTGTCGGGCGGCGAACAGGCCCTGACCGCAATATCCTTGTTGTTCGGCGTGTTCCTGACGAATCCCGCTCCGATCTGCGTGCTGGACGAGGTCGACGCACCGCTCGACGACGCCAATGTCGACCGTTTCTGTGCGCTGCTTGGCGACATAGCCCATAGCAGCGACACGCGGTTCCTCGTCATCACGCATCATCGCATCACCATGGCGCGCATGGATCGCCTGTTCGGCGTCACGATGGGCGAGCGCGGTGTGAGCCAACTCGTTTCGGTCGATCTGCAGCGCGCGCAGGAACTCCGCGCGACAGCTTGACGCGCATCCGAAAAGGCCCGGTTTTCTGCGACTTTTGACCGCATGCAACACGGCCATTGCGCCTTGACTTAACATATACTCAACAGTATTGTTCGCGCGCTTTCAGCATTGGTTGAAGCCGTTCGGAGGGGTGTATTGCCATGGCCGAAGGTCGAAAACCTGCTCCGCTGGAAGATCTGGATGATCGGCTTCGTGCCGCTCGCAGCCATCGGGGCGGGACCGCCAAGGGAGAATCGGGCAAGGGGGATAAGACGGGAACTCAAAGCGGCCTCGGCGTCGCTTTGCGGATCGGGGTCGACTTAGTTGCGGCATTAATTGTCGGGGTTGGAATCGGATTTCTCCTGGATTATTGGCTTGATACGAAACCTTGGTTTCTCGTTTTATTTTTTGTGCTTGGCGCGGCGGCAGGAATGCTAAACGTATTCCGTTTTGCGGGCGGATACGGTCTAGCCGCCGGGTACAAGAAACCCGACGACGAGACAGGAAAAGACGACGTGAAGGACAAGGAATAAACGGGGACGCACAGTGGCCAGTCCGCTAGAACAATTCGAAATTCACCCAATCATCCCGCTTCAGCTCGGAGACGTGGACGTCTCGTTCACGAACTCGTCGCTTTATATGGTTTTGACGGTGGTGCTCACTGCGGGGTTTGTTTTGCTCGGCATGCGGAATCGCGCACTGGTTCCCGGGCGGTTTCAATGCGCCGTCGAGATGTCCTACGAATTTGTCGCCAATCTGCTGCGCGACACGGTCGGGAACGAAGGCCGGCGCTATTTCCCGTTCGTCTTCACCCTCTTCATGTTCGTCCTGTTTGGCAATCTGCTCGGCATGACGCCCTACAGCTTCACCATTACCAGCCATATTGTCGTCACCTTCGCACTTGCGTTGGTCGTATTCCTCGGCGTGACAGTTTTGGGCTTCGTAAAGCACGGGTTTCACTTTTTTAGCTTTTTCGTGCCGCCGGGCACCCCATTGCCGATGTGGCCGCTGCTGATCCCGATCGAGATCATCTCATACCTGTCGCGTCCAATCAGCCTGTCGGTGCGCCTATTCGCGAACATGCTCGCGGGGCATACCCTTCTGAAGGTGATCGCCGGCTTCATCGGTATCCTAAGCTTCGCGGGCATCCTGCCTTTCGCCTTCGTTGTCGTGCTGACGGGGCTGGAAATTCTGATCGCCTGCCTGCAGGCATACGTTTTCACTATTCTTACCTGTCTCTACATCAACGACGCGCTGCACCTGCACTAATGCGCTTGTGTAACGCATAACGGATCACACGAATCAAACGTCACTAAAGACAAAAGGAACAAAATCATGGAAGTCGCAGCTGCAAAACTTATCGGCGCCGGCCTTGCGGTGATCGGAATGATCGGCTCCGGAATCGGCATCGGCAACGTGTTCTCCTCCTTCATTCTCGCGGTGGGGCGCAACCCGGCGGCGCGTGGTGAAGTTTTTACCATGACGATGCTCGGCTTTGCGCTTGTTGAAGCGATCGCGCTGTTCGCGCTGGTTATTGCGCTTCTCATTCTGTTCGGATAACTCTCGATCCCGCAAACCGCGAAGCGAAGCACTCATGCCGCAACTTGATCCATCGGTCTTCCCAACGCAGCTGTTCTGGCTGGCGCTGACCTTTATTCCGCTTTACCTCATCTTGTGGAAGGTGGCGTTACCGCGTGTGACAGACGTGCGTGAATCACGTCGTGGCCGGATCGAGTCCGACCTGGAAAAGGCAGAAACGCTCAAATCCGAAGCGGAAGCAGCGCTTGCGGATTATGAAAAGACCATTGCCGAGGCGACCGCCAAGGCCCAGGACGCCGTGCGCGAAGCGGCCCGTAAGATGTCGGAAGACGCGGACAAGCAGCGGGAAGCTCTCGCGGCAAAGCTGGGCGAGCAGCTTGCGGCGGCCGAGCAACGGATTGCGGACGAAAAGGCGCGGGCAATCGGCGATATTGGCGATATAGCCGGGGACCTCGCACAAGCAGCGGCGAGCCGATTGGCCGGTGGCGATATTAGCCGGGATGAGGCGAACGCAGCCGTCTCAGCCGTCATGCAGGAGCGTGCCTGATGGACCTTATGCACAACCCGACCTTCTGGGTCATGGTCGCGTTTGTTGTATTCGTCATCGCGGTCTTCAAACCGATCCGCGCCGCCCTGACCGGCGCGCTGGACGGCAAGATCGATCAGATTCGCAACGAGATCGATGAAGCCCAGCGGCTGCGCGAAGAGGCACAGGCCGCCCTTGCCTCCTATCAGCGCAAGCAGCGCGACGCGGCCCAAGAGGTGGAAGCGATGATGGCGCGGGCGAAAGCGGAAGCGGAAGCGTACCGCAAAAGCGCCGAGAACGCGCTGGCAACGATGCTGCAGCGCCAGGAGCAACTGGCGCAAGAAAAAATTCAGCAAGCTGAAGCGGCAGCCATACAAGAAATCAGAGACCGCGCGGTCACAGTCGCTCTATCGGCAACGGTCAAGCTACTCGAAGAGAAACTCTCCGGTTATGCTGGCGACCAACTCATCGATGAAGCAATCAAGACACTGCCGAATCGCCTGCACTAAGCCGTTGTCACTCACCTCGACCTGGAAGAGCCGCCAATTTGGCGGCTTTTTTATTGAGCGGAACCCGCACACGCCCGTATGATTTGTCTGGGGGTCAGATATGCCTTTCGTCTCGCGAAATAGCAGTGGCGCCATCACTGGCGTGTTCAACAAACCGACGCCCATAGCGCAGGAACAGTTGGATGCCGACGATACGGAGTTGCGCCGTTATCTCGAAGCTGGCGAAACACCGGGCACCCGTGATGAACTGGCTGCCAGCGACCGAGAAATGGCGCGCATCGTGGAAGAACTGATCGATGTCCTGATCGCGAAGAACATTGTCAATTTCACTGATTTCCCCGCCGAAGCGCAAAAGAAACTGCTGCGGCGTCAATCCCTGCGCCGAAACCTGTCTGCCCTGAACAACCTGATCGACGATGACGACGATATAATCGTTTAGATCGAATCAATCCGCCGCGTCGCGGTACGCGTCGAGCGGCGGGCAGGCACAGACGAAGTTTCGGTCGCCATAGACCTGATCGATCCGCCCGACCGGCGGCCAATACTTGTTTTCCCGCGTCGCGGCAGACGGGAAAGCCGCCTCTTCGCGCGAGTAGGCGTGGGCCCAGCTGTCGTTGACCACGTCTTCCAACGTATGCGGTGCGTTGCGAAGGGGATTGTCTTCACGGTCCAATGCACCCGATTCGACGCGAGCGATCTCCCCATGAACGGCGATCATGGCGTCGCAAAACCGATCGATTTCTGTCTTCGATTCGCTCTCCGTCGGTTCGATCATCAAGGTATCCGCGACCGGAAAGGACATGGTCGGCGCATGGATACCGAAATCGACCAGCCGCTTCGCGACGTCGTCGATACTGATATCGCCCTCGAGCCGCCGCAGATCGACAATGCATTCATGCGCAACCAGACCGCCTGGCCCGGTATACAGAACCGGGAAATACGGATTGAGCCGATGTGCGATATAGTTCGCATTCAGAATCGCCAATTCCGTTGCCCGGCGCAACCCATTACCGCCCATCATGGCGATGTACGCCCAGGAAATCGTCAGGATGCTCGGGCTGCCCCAGGGTGCAGCCGCAATCGCACCAACCGCTTCGTCCGCCATCGGCTGCGTATGATGCGAAGGCAGGAACGGCGCCAGATGCGCCTGCACACCGATCGGCCCCATGCCCGGACCGCCGCCGCCATGGGGGATACAGAATGTCTTATGCAGGTTCATGTGCGATACGTCGGCGCCGAAATCTGCCGGGTAGCAGACGCCCAGCATCGCGTTCAGATTCGCACCGTCCAGATAGACCTGTCCGCCGTTGTCGTGGACGATGGCACAGATATCGCGGATCGGTTCCTCAAACACACCGTGCGTCGACGGGTAAGTGACCATCAAGGCGGCCAATGCATCGGCGTGGGTCTCCGCCTTCGCCTTCAGATCGTCGACATCGATATTGCCGTGATCGTCGCAATCGACCACGACGACCTTGAGGCCCGCCATCACCGCGCTCGCCGGGTTGGTGCCGTGCGCCGAACTGGGGATCAGGCAAATATCGCGCCCACCCTCGCCGCGGCTTTCATGGTAAGCGCGTATAACCAGCAGTCCGGCATATTCACCCTGCGAGCCGGCATTGGGCTGGAAGGAAACCGCGTCGAAACCGGTCGCGCGGCACAGCATCACTTCCAGGCCTTCGATCAAAGTGCGGTAACCGACCAATTGATCGTCCGGTGCAAAGGGATGAATGCGTCCAAATTCCGGCCATGTCACCGGTGCCATTTCCGTCGTCGCGTTCAGCTTCATCGTGCAGGAGCCGAGCGGAATCATCGACCGGTCGAGCGCGATATCCTTATCTTGCAGGCGCTTCAGATAGCGCAGCATCTCGGTCTCGGAATGATAGCTGTTGAATACCGGATGCGTAAGGAACGGCGAAGTCCGCCGCAACGCGGACGGAATAGCATCATCCTCCACCCCGGTATCGGTTTCACCGACCGATCCATCGCCGCCGAATATCCGCAGTACAGCCGCGATATCGTCCGTCGTCGTCGTTTCGTCGAACGACAGGCCCAGGGTACCATCGTCGATCTGGCGGAAATTATATCCCTCCGTCCGCGCTTTCGTGAGCAGGGATGACGCCGCACCCGGCGCACGAACGCACAGCGTGTCGAACCAGCTATCGTTCGCCATATCGAAACCCAGACCGCGCAATCCTGCCGCGGCGACACTGGTCAGGCGATGCACCCGCCGGGCGATGGTTTCGAGCCGCTCCGGGCCATGATAGACGGCGTAGAGCCCCGCCATGACAGCGAGAAGAACCTGTGCGGTGCAGATGTTGCTTGTCGCCTTCTCGCGCCGGATATGTTGTTCCCGCGTCTGCAGGGCAAGCCGAAGGGCCGGCCGGCCCGCCATGTCGATCGAGACACCGACCAGGCGGCCGGGGATCGACCGACGATAGGCTTCGCGAGTCGCCAGAAACGCCGCATGCGGCCCGCCGCACCCCATGGGCACACCGAAGCGTTGCGCGCTGCCGACCACGACATCCGCATCCCATTCACCCGGCGGCGTCAAAAGCGTAAGCGCCAGTAAATCCGCCGCAACCGTCACCAACGCACCGGCGTCATGCGCAGTTGCAACAACGTCGGCATAATCTTCCACCGCACCATCGCTGGCAGGGTATTGCAGCAAAATGCCAAACGGATCGGCATCGGCCAAATCGGTCCTAACATCGCCAACGATCAAAGATATTCCGAGCGGCGCCGCCCTGGTGCGCAAGACGTCGATCGTCTGGGTATGGCAGGCATCGGAAACGAAGAAGCTATCGCTCTTTTTCTTCCCAACCCGCCGGCACAGAGTCATCGCCTCGGCCGCAGCCGTTGCCTCGTCCAGCAAAGACGCATTGGCCATTTCCATACCGGTCAAATCCATGACCATGGTCTGGAAGTTCAACAGCGCTTCGAGTCGCCCCTGCGATATCTCCGGTTGATACGGCGTGTAGGCAGTGTACCAGCCGGGGTTTTCCAGCACATTGCGCAGGATGACACCCGGCGTGAAGCAATCGTAATATCCCATGCCGATCATAGAGCGCAGAACCGTGTTCTGCCCCGCCATCGCCCGCAACTCCGCCAGCACATCATCTTCGCGGCGCGCCGGCGGCAGATCGAGAGGCGTATCGGACCGCAACCCGGACGGCACGGCACGTACGATCAGCGCGTCGAGTGATTCCACACCAATGGTGTCCAGCATCGCCTGAATATCGGAATCGCGCGGACCGATATGACGGGAAATGAAATCATCGTGCTGTTCGAGGGTCTGCAAGGGGGTGCGATCCATGCGGCTCTCTCCCGTATGCTGTTAAAGTTTGGCGACGAAGGCCTTGTAGGCGTCCGCATCCATGAGGTTATCGAGCTCGCCCGGATCGGAAATCGTGAGCGTGAACAGCCAACCTTCGCCTTCGGCATCCTGATTGACCGTGGCAGGTTCAACGTCCAGCGCCTCGTTAACTTCGCCGACTTCGCCGGAGACGGGCGCGTAAATATCGCTGGCGGCCTTGACCGATTCGATCACCGCAGCATCGTCGCCTTGCGCGAATTCCGCCCCGGACTCAGGCAAATCGATAAAAACGATATCGCCCAGCTGATCCTGCGCATATTCGGTAATGCCGATCGTTGCGACATCGCCCTCTATACGCACCCATTCATGATCTTCGGTAAATCTCATCTCGCTCATATCACCTCTCCTTTCAGCCCCTGTAATACCGCTGCGGCACGAATGGCATGGCAACGACCGAGGCGGCCATCGCCTTGTTCCGAACCTCCAACAAAACCGACGTTCCTATCGATGCGAAATCCGATGAGACATAGGCCATCGATACCGGACCGCCAACGGACGGACCAAAACCGCCGCTCGTCACGGTGCCTATTTCCGCACCCGCCTCATCCGTAACCCTGGTTCCTTCACGCGCCGGCGCGCGCCCCTCGGGCCGTAGACCAACGCGTTTTCGCGCCACTCCATCCTTGATTTGCCGCTGAATGACCGCATCACCAGGGAACCCGCCTTCGGCGCGGCGGCGCTTGCTGATCGACCATAGGAGGCCGGCCTCGATGGGTGTCGTCGTCGTATCAATGTCATGGCCGTACAGGCACAGCCCAGATTCGAGACGCAGCGAATCGCGCGCGCCAAGCCCGATCGGCACAACCTCAGCCTCATTGAGCAGGGCCGCCGCCAGATCTTCAGCAGCCGACGCCGGCACCGAGATTTCGAAGCCGTCCTCCCCCGTATAGCCGCCCCGTCCGACAGTGCAAGATGTCCCAAGGATCATGACGGAAGCCGACGACATAAAGGGCATTTCGGCAACCTGCGGCGCCAGCCGCGCCAAAACGGCGGCCGCCATCGGCCCCTGCAGCGCAATCAGCGCTCGGTCGTCCAGCAGCTCGATCGCAATGTCTTTAGGCAGCCCGTCCCGAAGCAGCGCTATGTCCGCCTCCTTGCACGCGGCATTGACGACAAGGTAAAGCCGGTCGCCAGCCTGGGTGACCATGAGGTCGTCCAGGATGCCGCCGGCTTCGGTAGTAAATTGCGTATAACGGGTGCAGCCTGGCGCCAGCGCTTGAATATCGCCGGGAACGAGTGTCTCCAGTGCGGCCGCTGCGCCATCGCCGTGCAGATAGAGCTGCCCCATATGGGAGACATCAAAGAGGCCCGCGGCTGCACGCGTATGCAGATGCTCCTTTAAAACACCGGCCGGAAACTGGACAGGCATTTCGTAGCCTGCAAAGGGCACCATTTTCCCTTCGGACCGGACATGCAGGTCGTAGAGCGACGTGCGCTTGAGGGGTGCCCCGTTCGGGTCGCTCATCTCCGGTCCTCCAACAGTACGGATCAACGGCAGCAGGTTCCATTTTCATGAAACCTCCTGCCCCGCTCTGTCGTCGTACCTGAGAGTATCACCGGACGAGGTCCGGCTTTCACCTTCGGTGAGGCACCGACGAATCGATACCTGCTTTCCAGAGTGCCCTCGCCCTGCGGTCCTTTTGCCTGAGAGATTCCGGGGCGGTTGCTCCTTCGGCGCGGATGCCGAAACAGGCATCCACCTCTCCCACAGGGGTCAACGGTGCGTTACACGTGATGCAGAAGCTAACGCCTTGCCGCAGAATGTCAACCACGAGGCCATATTCATCATTTTTGCTTGCGCCGGTTAAAGGCCAACTCTTGCTCGGACAACTCTAGCCCGACATAGATCGTGAAGGAATCGGTCTGCGCACGCCGAGGAAGCGGGATGTTGAGATCCAGCGTATCTTCAAACAGGATCGTCTTCCGATTGGAAAACGGCGCCGTCGTTTTAAAAGCCTGCCTGCTCAGCACCTTGCGGTTCAGATCTGTAATCGCGACAAAATAGCCGATTGTCGCTTTATCGGATTTGGTTGCCGGTCCGCGCCGTGACCCAATCCGAACGATCAAATCGGCGTTCAACTCCTCACCATCGAAAAAACACTGGCCCCCGACGCCATCGATCCAGGCCTCTACCAATACGTCGGTCGGATCGCGCCCCGGTCCAGGCTTAAACCGCACAAGCTCACCGAGATCCTGCAGCACCTCAACGCTGGGGCAGGCGATCGCATCCTCCGCTTCGCTCACGCAGGCCGAAAGCGCAAGCGCCGCAGCGAGGAGCAGCGGCGCCTTGATAAGGTGACGCGTCACGGCACGCAAAATATCAGAGAACCGAATGCGCACCATCGCATAACGGTTTATTGCCTGTTTGCTTACAGCCGCAGAAGAAGACATTCTTGGTTCGGGTCGCCGTATATTCCATCGGCGAGATTCCCGTACCCTTGTGGCTGCCATCGCAAAACGGCTGGCTTTTGCTTAATCCGCAAGCACACCACCAATAGCTTTCCCCTTCCGTTACTGCCACTTCGAGCGGGGCCTTCTGCGCGACGACTGGTTCCGTCATGGCTGCTTTCTTCCTTTCGGTGAATATACTAACTTCGCGTCAGAGTGCCGCCGGAAAGTGGAGGCATCGGCAGCATGTCTCGTTAGGAGAATTTATGGTCACCTCGCCGCATGGCGTCAAGAGCGCGAGGAGCCTATATCGGCGCCAGAACCCGCGTGCGCGAAATTCAGGATAGCAGTTATGGCGGTGTATACCGAAGTCAGCGATGAAGATCTCATCGACTTTGTCGGCGCATACGATATCGGCGATGTGGTTTCATTCAAAGGCATCGCCGAAGGCGTCGAAAACTCGAACTACCTGCTGCAGACGACGCAAGGGCCCTACATTCTGACGCTTTACGAAAAGCGCGTGCGGGCGACCGATCTACCCTATTTCCTTGGCTTCATGGAGCACCTGGCCGCGCAAGGTATTGCTTGCCCAACACCCTTGCACGATCGCGAAGGAACGGCGTTGCGCGAGCTCTGCGGACGCCCGGCCGCCATCATCACCTTTCTGGAGGGGATGTGGCCACGGCGCATTCAGCCGCATCACTGCGCCGAACTCGGCACCGCCCTCGCCCGCCTTCATATCGCTGGCACGACCTTCGATCTACACCGTAAAAATGACCTTTCTGTCGAAGATTGGCGCCCGCTCTACGATTCGTGCGTCCCGGGGGCGCATGATGTCGACCCGGGACTCTGTGCAATTGTCGGACCGGAAATCGATTATCTGGAGGCGAATTGGCCAACCGGCCTGCCATCCGGCGTATGCCATGCGGACCTATTCCCGGATAACGTCTTCTTTCTAGGCGACAAGCTTTCCGGGATGATTGACTTCTATTTCGCCTGCAATGATTTCTTCGCTTACGACCTAGGCATTTGTCTGAATGCCTGGTGTTTCGAACGCGACGGCAGCTTCAACGTCACCAAGGCCCGCCTCATGCTATCGAATTACCGGAAAGTCAGGGCGTTCTCCGACGCTGAGTTGCGAGCATTGCCGCTGCTCGCGCGCGGCAGCGCAGTCCGCTTCCTTCTGACCCGGCTTTATGACTGGTTGAACCATCCTGAAGGCGCGCTGGTAAAGCCGAAGAACCCGTTGGAGTATCTTGGAATTCTGCAGTTTCACCAGCAGGTTAACAGTCCTACCGCCTATGGGCTGGATTGATGGCGAACAACGAAACGGTTGAGATCTTCACGGATGGGGCTTGCAGCGGGAACCCCGGACCCGGCGGTTGGGGGGCGATCCTGCGCTATCAGGGTGTGGAGCGGGAACTCCAAGGCGGCGAACATGAAACCACCAACAACCGGATGGAAATGCTCGCGGCGATCAACGCGCTGGAGGCGATGAAGCGGCCGGTCCGCGTGGTGGTTCACACCGACAGCACTTACCTTAAAGACGGCATTACCAAATGGATCCATGCCTGGAAGAAGCGCGGCTGGAAAACCGCGAACAAAAAACCGGTCAAGAATATGGACCTATGGCAACGACTCGAAACCGCAATCGAGCAGCATGACGTAGAGTGGCACTGGGTCAAAGGACACGCCGGTCATCCGGAAAACGAACGTGCCGACGCTCTCGCCCGCGAAGCGATTCCGGGCGCCGGCACGCTTAATTCCTAATTGTACGACCGCAGTATTACAGAACGTCCAGAATCGACTCAGCGCTCGAAATCGTCAAACCGCCGCCGTCTTCGAGATTGAGTGCCTTGATCACGCCATCCTCGACAACCATCGCATAGCGCTTCGAGCGGACGCCGAGCCCACGCTCGCTGAGGTCGAATTCGAGACCGGCCGCACGGGTAAAATCGGCGCTGCCGTCCGCCAGCATGCGAACCTTGTCCCCGGCGCCCTGATCTTTTCCCCATGCGCCCATGACGAACGCGTCATTGACTGAAAGGCAGGCGATTTCGTCTACACCCTTTGCCTTGATCGCTTCGGCATTGTTGACGAATCCCGGTACGTGCTGCGCCGAGCAAGTCGGCGTGAATGCGCCCGGCAGGGCAAAAAGCACAACTTTCCGCCCCGCAAAAAATTCGTCGGTCGAAACCGCAGCAGGACCCTCATTGCCCATTTCGTATAACGTCGCCGACGGAACTTTATCGCCAACTTGTAGTGCCATTTATTCTCTCCCTCGATTTTTATGTCCGAAATTTGCTCCACCCAAGACATAAGCCGCCGCGGCCCGATGTCCAGAAGAAAGCAGCCGGGCACGGCAACAAAACCAGTCTATTGATAGGAACTAACGGGAGACGAAACGAGTGTCGCTGCCAGACTTTACTGCTGCATCTAGAACGATGGTGCTGGTCAGGAGTTCCGGCAAGGCGATGCCGTTTACCGCCTTCGGCCCGTATACCGCGTTGAACGGAATACCGTACCGGCCAAAACTGGCCAGATAATGTGCGATTTCATCATTTGGACGCGTCCAGTCGGCGCGCATTGCAACAACATCCTCGCTGTTAAGCCATTCGGACACCGGTTCGGTATCGAGCACGACCTTTTTGTTCACCTGGCAGGTAATGCACCAGTCCGCGGTGACATCGACGAACACGACACGCCCCGCTGCCACCAGCCGCGATATCTCCGCGCGATTGAACGGCTGCCAGTTGCCAGATTGCACGGAGGCCATAGGCGTAATCGGCTGCGGGCGTACGATCGGTAGTGCCAGAGCAGCAATTGCAAGGACAAGAACGGCTTTCCCGGAATGACGGCCAAGGCGGGAGCCGGGGAGCCTGCGAATAATCAAAACGGTGCCGATCAATGCCAGCATCCCGCCAAGCGCGAACGCGCCCTCCACCCCAATCTGCACCGAAATGACGGTCAGGAGCCAAAGCGCCGTCGCAACTAAAGACAAACCGAGTATATGGCGCAGGATCACCATCCATTTGCCGGGGCGCGGCAACGCCGTGGCAATGGCGGGCACAGCGGCAACCGCCAGATAAGGCAGCGCCAAACCGACCCCAAGCGCCGCGAATACCAAGAGTATTTCAACTATGTCCCGGCTTAAGGCAAAGCCCACGGCCGTGCCAACGAACGGTGCAGAGCACGGAGTCGCGAGCAGAGTCGCAAATGCGCCCGTCATAAAATGCCCGCCCACCGAAGGACGATCGCCCGCGCTGAGGCTCAAATCGGCCAGACGCTGCGGAACCTGGACCTCAAACAAACCGAAAAGATTGCACGCGAAAAGCGTCACCACGAGCGCCATGAAAACGAGGAAAAGCGGCTGTTGGAATTGGATGCCCCATCCAATCGTCATGCCAGCGGCCTTAACGCCGATCAGCGCGACTGCAATGAGAAGCATGGACGCAACGATCCCCGCCGCCGTTGCAAGGAATCCGACCCGGACACCGCCCGCATTACCCCCACCATAGCTGACGACGGACAGTAATTTGATGGACAGCACGGGCAACACACAGGGCATCAGATTCAGAATGAGGCCGCCCAGCAACGCAAGCGCCAGCATGTACCCAAGCGACGCTGTTGCTTCGACACCAGCTTGCGAAGGCACAGATTCAATCGCGCCGCCGAGACGAACCGGCGTCGCCGCTTCCATGGCCCGGTCGCCGTCGACCAGCGTAAAAACGAGGGTTGCACCATCCAGCTCCGTCGGCGTCAGCCCGATACCGGTAAGCGCCAAGACCGCCCGCTTGCCACCATCCGACAGCGATATGACGGGTTTGCCGAACACCACCTCTTCCGGCCCCTCCACGAACAAGTCCGGTTTGACAAACGGTTCGCGGCTGAGTGCCTCGACTTGGATGGTGGTCTCTGCGGTTCCCTGCAGCAGCACCGCTTTTTGAACAGATAGCCCGTGCCGATCTCCCGCGCCCGGAACCTTCGCAACGTAACTGCTGATAAGATGGGTGTATTCGCCCGGATTCGCCGGCCCGGCAGGCACATCGAGCCCGACCTTGGCCTCGTACGGAATGCAAATTTCCTTGCAGGCGAGGTAGCGGATCTGGCCTTTTAGCTGCAATGCCTCTCCAGGCTGCGAAACCGCTACGGACAAGGGGAACACAACCTCATCCTTGTAACCGAGCGTCTCCAACCCGAGAATCGAGAAGCGCTCTGGAGCGGGCCACGCAATTTCCGCCCCGGATAGGTTCTTCGACCGGCTCCAATCGGGGTCGGGCGGAAACCCGGCATCACCAGGCGAACGCCAATAGATTTTCCAACCTAGCTTAAGCTGGAATTGGACGCCCAACGGTACAGTATCGCGTTCACCGACGGCTTCAACCGCGGACACGATGCGCACCTTTACATGCTCATTCGTATCCCAATCGCCCGCCATCGCAAAGGCAATGCGCGGCGCTACCGTAAACAGTAAAATCGCCAGAAAAGCCAATAGTTTCCGAAAACTGGACAAATCGGTAATCCTTTACGCGTCCCTGAGCTTTGCACTGCGTATACATCGATATTGGGCGATATATAGTGTAGTCATTCCGTTAATCTGGGTCACTTTTCCGTGCGCGTTTCAACACATTCATAGGGTGGGTATGACGCCTGCGGTTCCTTTCATCGCGCGTTCGCGGTAATATCAACAATCGGTGCCGAGACCATATTGCAGGCAGCGCAATGGATCATAATGACAGCACATCGGGCTATTTGACAGGGCAGTTGCTCATCGCCATGCCAACCATGCAGGACCCCAGGTTCGAGCGTTCGGTTATCTATATGTGCATCCACAACGCCGATGGTGCCATGGGATTGATCGTCAATCGGCCATTGGAGAGCCTGACATTCGAAGATTTGCTTTCCCAGCTCGACATCGAAATACCGATACAAACTGCGGACATCACCGTGCAGTATGGCGGCCCGGTCGAAACTGGCCGCGGGTTCGTACTGCATTCGTTGGAATACGAAAAAGACGGCACGATCATCGTCGACAGCAAGGTGGGTCTGACGGCGACGATCGATATCCTGAAGGATATTGCCGCTGATCAGGGTCCGCGTCAGGCGATTCTGGCGTTGGGCTACGCCGGCTGGGGAGCAGGCCAGCTTGACGGCGAAATCCAACAGAATGCCTGGCTGCACGTACCGGCCGACGACGCCCTTATGTTCGACGCCGATATCGAGAACCGGTGGGAACGAGCGATCGAAAAAATTGGCATTGACGTCTCCCTGCTATCCGGCGAACACGGACACGCCTAGAGCAAATCAGAATTAGATGGAACCGTTTCCGGTTCCGTCTAATTCTGTGAATTTGCTCTATCATCAAGTTGGTAGACCGGATTCACGCGGTTGTCGGATCGCCAAAGGCAATTCCGACAAACCCCGATCCGGTCTAGAGAAGTTTTCGCAAGCGTTCCATCTTCATCCTGAATCTGCGATCCCCAGTGAGCCGGTTGTGATAGGTGAAAGGCCCCATGCTGGACAGTTCGGCGAGGAACTCATCGCTCACGGTTGCAGGCCGTGGCGCGCGTTCTGTTCTATCATCCGCGATATGCCGGTCGTCATCCGTCAGCCAATGGCAGAGCAAAAGGCCGATCACCGAGACAATGCCGGCCACCATAACCAAGAACCAGGACTGTTCCGACCACGCGGCCCAGAGGGCGAGCGGTGTCAGGACCAGAACAAATCCCAGAATATTTGTCGCGGCGCGCAGGATGGCCTCGACCAGTTTCGGTTTTTTGCCCATCATCTTCAGCCCTATTGGATCGCAAAGACATAGGTAATCATGCCCGCAAGGGTGCGCTCCCCAACACCCAGGGCGATTAGCCGGTTGAGCGATTCGTGCTGTGACGCACCGGTCTCGAACGTCCATGCCGTGCGAAAATAGTAGCGATCCCGATCAATCTTTTCGCCCTTCGACAGCCGTTGTCTAATTTCCGGGGACATGTCGAAGACACCGATACCGATTGCGTAGATGAGCGCTTTGTCCTCCGTCTCCAAGGTTAGCCTGATATCCAATTCCGCGACGCCATCGCGCCGCATCAGGACCCAATCACCACCGCCTGCCCGTACAGCGCCGCGAAGCCGCGGCCCTTCGAAGCGTCCCGTCTCCACGACCAGAATGCGCCTCCCGCCGGCCGGCGTTTCTCCAAGATCCTGTGGCGGCGCAAAGGTGGCCTCGAAGCGTAGGAGAAAATCCATTCCCGGTGGCGACGGTTCCGCGCCTGACCCGCAAGAAGGACTCATCACCTTCTCTCTCATAACCTAACCAGCCTCAGGACAACCGTTGACCCAGGCCCGTACGATCGTGTCGTCGCCTGGATAGTGTTCGGCGGATACCGGTGTCAGGTGCGCTTGAATACATTTCCACTTACCTTTCTCCTCCAGGTAGGTGTCCGTATAGACGTTCATACCGATTTGCTCTGTTCCGTTTGCATGATGGACATATTTAGTCGCCGCCCGCACCAGAGCGACGTTGCCGAAGATCGAAACCGATTCATCGCGATAGTCGAAATAGACGAATTCATTCGGATCGAAGGCTGTCGCCCAGCGCCTAAGGTAGGCTTCCCAATCCTGGTATCCGCCATTGGGCATGATACAGAGGAACCGGTCGTGAATAATGGCGTCATGCGATTCAACATCATTGGTAATGAAGTTGAGAATGAAGCGCTCGTTCAGCGCTTTCAATGTATTCAAGGAATCGCTGCTCATCACCGTCCTCACTATTCGCTTGGCTCCGTCGCCAAGGGAAAGTGTGTTCAGGTCAATGTGGTAAAGCAATTACGTCAGGGGTAAATACGCCAACTATTCGAGGCCGCTATCGTGCTGGCCGCCCTGCGAGCCTTTCAACGATCCCCGCCGTTGCAGGATCCGCGGGATAGAGACCTTCAATCTTTATATGCCGCGGCTGACGCGCAGAGGGCAAGACAAACGTCGTGAACGCCGTATAGAAGGATAGCGACGTCTCGTTTCGCTCCAGCCGCAATAGCGGTTGCACCGCACCATCGTGTGCTTCCGTCGTAACGGGAATTCCAGGGTAGCAATGCAGCTGGTCGCGCAGTCTTTCTGCTGCTAAACGGCCCCCCATAGACGCTTCATGACCGATTTCCCGCACAAACGGTTCGGCATACTCGGTCCAGTTCGGCATGAACTGACGCAGCCCGTCCGGATGACACAGGATGTGCAGCACGTTATCGGCAACGCTTTCCGGCAAGCGATAGTAGGGACGAAACGCACCGAAGAGACGGGCGGCGGCGGCGTTTCTCATCCGAACATTCCAGTCTTCGTCGATGACCAAGGCCGGAACCGAACCCTGTTGAGAGAGGATGACCTCAAGCATTCTTTCATGCGCTTCGAACTCCGCAGCCGCAGAATCGTCCTCGGAATAGGTCGGTGCATAGCCGGCCGCGAGCAGCAAAACGTTGCCATCGGCGGGAGGGACATCGAGCGCTTCAGCCAGCCGTTCAACCATGTCCCGACTCGGGCGCGAGCGGCCGGTTTCCAGAAACGACAGGTGGCGGGTCGAAATCTCCGCCTCCTGCGCCAAAGCGAGTTGGCTGAGATTGCGTGTCGTGCGCCAGTATCTGAGCAAGACTCGAAACGTCGGTCCGGCGGTGTTCGTCTTAGAGCCGCTGTTTGGTCTACTCGTCGCCATGCGCTCGCTCCATAACAGCTGCCGCTCTAAATCAGCGTTAATCCATTCTCGGCCGGGGGTCGGTCCGGAGTATCGCAAAAGAAACGTGATCCTGCCATTTGCCGTTGATACGGAGATATCGGCGCGCGAACCCCTCCTGTATAAACCCGCTTTTTAACAGCAAGCTTCGGCTCGGCTCATTCGACGGTAGACAAGCTGCTTCCACACGATGCAGACCCAGGGTGTCGAACGCGAAATCGAGCAACAGCTGAATCGATTCCGCCATATGGCCGTTGCGCGCATACGACTTACCCATCCAGTATCCAACACTCCCCGATTGCGCGACCCCACGGCGCACGTTCGAAAGCGTGATGCCGCCGACAAGGGCCTCGTCCTCCCGTCGGAAAATCAGGAAGGCATATGTGGCGCCATCGCGCCAGTCGGCGGAGAATTTCTTCAGGCGACGCCTGAACGCAGCGGGGGTGGTTGCGTCGGATGGCCATGTCGGTTCCCAGAATTCCAGGAAATCACGACTCTCCTCGCGAATGTCGATCCACTGTTTTTCGTCGGACCGCATCGGTGGCCGAAGCACGACATTCGATCCGACAAGACGAACGGTAGACGAGTTTCCCGAGAGCAAACCAAACATTATTTTTTATACGTTACGCTGTAGCCTTATTTCACTCAAAAATCGATATTTAGCCCTTTAGGTCAAGAGGCCAACGCCGACGCAATCGAATCGTAATTCGCGAGACGGTCCAGCGGTCCCAGTGCGGCTATCGTCGGCCGACCGGAGAATATTTTGTCGGCGATCGCCGCGACGGCGTCGATGTCGACCGCATCGATCCGCGCGATCTGCTCATCGACGGGAATTTGCCGATCGAAAATAAGCGTCTGCTGCGCCATTTGTTCGCAACGCACGCTCGTCGATTCCAGCGCCATCAGCGTGGCCGCTTTCAATTGGTTTCGCGCGCGCGCAACTTCGGATTCCTCCAATGTCGACGAAAGCCGACAAATTTCGGAACACAGCGCCGGGGTCAGTTCCGCAGCCTCGTCACGGCCAGTTCCGGCGTAGATCGAAAACAAGCCACAATCCGCGTAGAACGACATGTAGGAATAGATCGAATAGGCGAGTCCCCTGTTTTCGCGAATTTCCTGAAACAGACGTGACGACATGCCGCCGCCAAACAACGAAGACAAAACCGAAGCGGCATAGAATGCGTCGTCGTGATATCCGATAGCGGGGAAACCCAGAATATAATGGACCTGCTCGAGTTCGCGATCCTCGCGATACTCGCCGCCCGCATAGGCGCCAGGTGCAAATTCACGGTTCGACTGGTCTTGCAGCTCTTCGAACAGCGATCCCGCCATATCGACTACCCGCTCATGCTCGATCCGGCCTGCGGCAGACAACACCATTGCCTCGCCACCATAGGTCTGCTTCATGTGGGTCATGATCGAAGCGCGCGGCATCGCCTCGACGACTTCCGGCAGCCCCAGAACCGGCCGCCCCAGCGGTTGATCGGGGAAGGCAGCCATCTGGAAATGATCGAAGATGATATCGTCCGGCGTATCCTCCGCCTGGCCGATTTCCTGCAGCACGACAGCGCGCTCACGGGTAAGTTCTTCCGGATCGAAGCTCGAGTGAAGCAGAATATCCGCCAGAATATCCAATGCGAGGGGTGCATCATCGTGCAGAACCTTCGCATAGTAGGCCGTATGCTCACGGCTGGTATACGCGTTGATCTGTCCGCCGACATCTTCGACCTCACGGGCGATATCGACGGCGCTGCGGCGCTCGGTTCCTTTGAAGGCCATATGTTCAAGCAGATGTGCAACGCCATTGATCTCGCGCGGCTCGTGCCGCGTACCCGCACCGATCCACACGCCGACGGAAACGGTTTCCACCGTATCGACGGTATCAGTGACGACCCGCATGCCATTCGGAAGCGTCGACGCGCGGACGCCGCTCATGCGGCCCCCGAAAGACTGACATGGTCACGCACATAGGCCTCCATTCGCGCCAGATCGTTCGGCAGCACTGCCATGCGCTCCGGCCGCTCGCACAGATCGGCCAAAGCCGGCGGCAGAGATGGCGTTACGCCGGACGCGTCATGGACAGCGTCCGGGAACTTCGCCGGATGCGCAGTCGCCAGCGCGACGACAGGGACTGAAGCATCGTTCGCCTTTGCACGCGCTGCGGCGACGGCGATTGCACTGTGCGGGTCCAGCAGATATCCGCTCGAAGCGTGGACTTCGCCGATTACGGCCTTGGTTTTTGTGTCATCCATCCGGTGCCCGACGAACGTCTCGCGCGCTTTCTGCCAAAGATTGTCGCCAACGGACAGCGCGCCGGCATCCCGGAATTCGGTGACCGCCTGTGCGGTGATCGCACCGTCCCGGCCATATAATTCGAACAGGAAGCGCTCGAAGTTGCTCGACACCTGAATATCCATGCTAGGAGATATGGTCGGTGTTACGCCTGCCATTGTCAGCGATCCACTGTCGAAGAAGCGCGGCAAAATGTCGTTTACGTTCGATCCGACGATGAACTGATCGATCGGCAGCCCCATCGCACGGGCTGCGTAACCGGCATAGACATTCCCGAAATTGCCTGTCGGTACTGCAAACGAAACCGGTCTGTCCGGTGCGCCAAGCGAAACGGCGGCGTGAAAGTAATAGACGATCTGCGCCATAACCCGCGCCCAGTTAATCGAATTCGCAGCGGAAAGACGCAGTTCGTCGCGAAAAGGTGTGTCGTTGAACATCGCCTTCACCAGGTCCTGGCAGTCGTCGAATGTACCCTCGACCGCAATCGCGTGGACGTTCGCCGACTCGACCGTCGTCATCTGCCGCCGCTGAACCTCGGACACGCGCCCATGCGGGTATAGGAAGAAGATGTCGATCGCCTCGCGGTCACGGCAGGCTTCGATCGCAGCGGGACCGGTATCGCCTGAGGTCGCACCGACAATCGTCACGCGCTCGCCGCGCCTGCCGAGTACGTGATCAAATGCCCGGCCGAGGAACTGCATCGCAAAATCCTTGAACGCAAGCGTCGGCCCATGGAACAGCTCCATCACCCAAAGATTGGCGTCAAGCTGCTGCAACGGGGCAACCGCATCGTGTCCAAAATCCCGATAGCTCTCCGCAACAATCGCTGCCAGCGCCGCTTCATCGATCCGGTCGCCAACGAAGGGCGCAATGATGCGGGTGGCCAATTCAGCATAGGACAGACCGCGCAACGCGCGAATTTCGGCCGCATCGAACTGGGGCCAAGTTTCAGGCAAATAGAGGCCACCGTCCCGCGCCAGGCCGGCCAGCAGAACCTCATCGAACTCAAGCACCGGCGCCTGGCCGCGCGTGCTGATATAACGCAAATCCGTTCCCTCATTAGTGTGATGATTCTGAAGTTAGCCGCATTGAATGCGGCTAAATTTAGGATCTGAATCACACTAGATTCAAATAGTTAGTGCGCTGATTCACGCGAAATTCAATCCTTTGAATTTCGCGATCAGGACACATGTCACGGGGCCGGTAGACTATCCACACGACCGCAAGCAAGCAAGCGGAACACGGCCCCGAAATCTGGCTGTTTCAGCCGTTCCGGCGCGATAGATCTATAACAGCCGTGCGGTCTCCTCCGGATGGGTCAGCATGGGGTAGTGACCCGCGGTCATTTCGACCCATTCGGCACTTAAACGGTCAGCGGTACGGCGCTGATGCGATTCCGGCGGGTTCGCGCTTTCGGTGCAATAAATAACCTTGGCGGCCCATGATTGATCCCAAAATGCATCGAGCTCTCCCGGTTGCTGGTCGGACAGGCCGATTGGATGTGGCGTCGCTCGATCGAGTGCCCACGCCTTCGTGTCTCCCTTCAACTCGCTGAACAGGCCGTTTTCAAAAGCGTCGCGCGAAGGCCCACGGGTGAACTCCGTCGTTTCATAGGGCACCGCGCCGGGTGGCCGCTCAACGATGTCTCCCACGCTTTCGCCCGGCTGCGGCACAAGCGCATCGAGGAACACCAAGCGCTCGATACGGTCGCGCACGAGTACTGCCGTCTTCTCGACGACGAGTCCGCCGGAACTGGTTCCAACCAGAACAATATCGCTCAAATCTTCGTAGAAAAGCGCGTCCGCGAGCTCCTGCGCGACGGAGGATACCGTGATGCCTGCGCGCAAATTCACCTTGCGCTCGGCGCAGCCGTCCAAGGTCGGCACATAGACTGTGTGTCCTTCCGCGCGCAGGATCGACGCCGTGGGTTGCCAGATCCAGCCACCCTGAAACGAGCCATGTACCAGTACGTAAGTCGTCATTCGGTCCTCTCTCAATCGCGCGTTTTAGGCAGTTCGAAATCGGCAGCGCGCTCGATCACCTTAACCATTTCGCTCATATCGCCGTCCCGCAATCCCATCGCGAGCGCTTGCTGCATCGTGTGATAGGTCGCGCCGGCAACGTTTTGCGGCACTTCCAGGCGCTCCGCCTCCATGCGCCACAACATCGCGTCCTTCGCTGTGATGTACATCGGCGCTTCCATGTTGAATTTGCGGTTCATGACGAAATTCGGAATTTTCGACAGCGTGGCGCTGTTCTGCCCCGATCCCGAGTTGATCACGGCAAGCGCCTTTTCCGGATTGACGCCGCCTTTGGCCGCCATTACCAGCGCTTCCAACCCGACAACCAGATTTGTGAACGACATGATGTTGTTGCAGATCTTCGCAATCTGCGCCTGGCCGACCTTGTCGCCGACATAATGGATATCCCGCGCGAAGGACTTCAAAAACGGTTCCGCCTGATCGAATACGGCCTGCGGGCCTGACGATATGACCGTGATATCGCCCTCCCACGCCCGCTGCACGCCGCCGGTAATCGGCGAGTCGAGCACCGGGATACCCTCCGCGCCCAAAGTCGACTCGATTTCGGCCAGCGCCTCGGTGCCCATCGTGCCCAGATTGACGAACACCTTCATCTGACTACCATTGATGATCCCACCTTCGCCGGTAACCACGGCGTGGAAGCTCTCGATGCTGGGCATGCAGGCAAACACGATATCGGACTCGTTCGCAACCGAGAGCGGCGAGTCGACGATTCGCGCCTGCTTCTCCGCCAGTGGCTTGGTCGCCGCCGGATTGACGTCGTACGCAACTAGCGCATTTTCCTGGTCCAGAAGATTAGATGCAAGCGGCAGCCCCATGCTGCCCGTGCCGATGAACCCTGCTTTCATACCGCTGTCTCCCCTGCATGTTTGTGGGAGCCAGCGTAGTCCAGCAGACCGGGCGGTCCAAATTTCTAATCTTCCAGGTAACGCCTCCGCAGATGCGCCTTGAAGGCGGAATCGTCGAAGGGTCGGCCCGTCGCGCTTTCGATCAACGCGCCGGTCGACATCAGCGAGCCCTTGCCATGAATGTTTTCCGCAAGCCATGTCATCAAGGGTCGGAAGTCGCCCTGCGCGATCCCCGCCGGAATATCGGTATCGGCTTGCACCGCCGCGGTAAAAATCTGCGCCGCCGCCATCGCACCGAGCGTATAGGTCGGGAAATAACCCCAGGCGCCGTCGTACCAATGGATATCCTGCAGGCAGCCACGCCGGTCGTCTGGCGGCGTCACGCCAAGCAAACCCTGCAATCCTTCGTTCCAGGCGCCCGGCAGATCGGCGATCGCGAGATCGCCCGCGAGCATCGCTCGTTCCAGCCGGTAGCGCAGGATAACATGCGCAGGATAAGTGACTTCGTCGGCGTCGACGCGAATAAAACCGGGCGTGACACGGGTTGCAAGCCGATACAGGTTCTCCGCGTCCCAGGTCTCTCCGCTGCCTCGAAATGCGTCACGCATGACCGGCGCCGCCCAGCCCAGGAAGGCGCGCGAGCGGCAGACCTGCATCTCGACAAGCAGCGACTGGCTTTCATGAACCGTCATACCCCGGGCCTCGCCCACCGGCTGCCGTCGCCACGCCGCCGGCCGGGCGCGTTCGTACATCGCGTGTCCAGTTTCGTGCAGCACCCCCATCATCGCCAAGGTGAAATCCGCCTCGTCGTAGCGGGTCGTGATCCGACTGTCTTCCGGAATACCGCCGGAGAAAGGGTGCAGGCTTTCATCCAGCCGCGCCGTGCCGAATTCCAGACCAACGGTCTCTGCCATACGGCGCACCAGCGCGCGCTGCGCCGCGATAGGAAACGGTCCTGGCGGCAATTCCGGCGTCGGGCGGCGCGTTTGCCGAGTCATCACGTCGTCGAGAAAATCCGGTAGAAAGGCCGCGTAGCTGTCGAAGATCGGATCGATCGTCGCGCACCGACCATCCGGCTCGAACGCGTCGAGAAGCGCGTCATAGAGATCACAGCCGAGAGCGTCCGCTTTGGCTGCACCGACTTGTTTGGTCAGTGTCAAAACCTCGGCGAATGTCGGTAAGATTGCCGCAAAATCGGCATCCGCTCGCGCGCCGCGCCATACCGTCTCGCAAGCGCTTGACGCTCTGGACATCGCCTCGACCAAATCCGACGGCACCGCGGCCGCATGGGCCCAGTCGCGGCGCATCTCGCGCAGGTTCGCCGACTGCCAGTCGTCCAAATCTTCGTCCGCCGCCGCGTCCAGAAGATCGGGCAGCGCCGGGTCCGTCATCATCGAATGCCGGATGACTGCCAACGCCGCGATCTGCTCGCCGCGCGCGGCAGCCCCGCCCGCGGGCATCATCACCGATTGATCCCAGCTCAGCATGCCGATCGACTCGCCGAGCAGTGCCGCGCGACGAAAGCGGCCTTCCAGTTCGCTATAAGCAGCAGACATCAGGTTTTCTGGCGATGATAGACGATATAGATGACGATCAGAACGACCGCCATGAGATACCAGGTGATCGCGTATTCTGCGTGATTGTTGCGAATATCCAGCCGCCATTGTTTCGTCACCGGATACCCGCCCGGAATGTTTTTCGCGCCGGACAGCACGTAATAATCCGGCAGCGCATCAAGGCCGGCGATGCGCGCCATGAGTTTGGGCTCGACGAAATACCAGTTGTTGCCCTTAGGATCGTTTTCCGGTGTGAATATTCCCGGTCCTTTAGCCAGGCGAACGATCCCCTCGAACGTAACCTCGCCCTGGATCTGACCAGCAGCCCGGTTCTCCGGCGCCCGCCGGTCAAACGGCACCCATCCCCGGTCGACAATGGCATATCCTTTGCCATCAGCGCGACGCAACGGAGTCAGGACATGCACGCCCGGGTTCCCTCGCAGCGACCGGCCAATCAAGTGAAATTCTTGGTCGTGAAGGAACGTACCCGTCAGGCGCACCCGCTGAAATTCGAACACATCTGGGGCCGACGGCCCGTCAGGGAGTTCTACCGCTGCAGCTTCCGAGCGCGAATGCAGCTTCTCGATTAGATCCGATTTCCACCCATGACGCTGGACCTGCCACGTACCGAGGCCAAGCAGTGCAATAAGCATCAAGGCCGTCGTAAGCGTTGGCCAGAATTGGGGGCGAAAGCTCATCCGCACGAACGAAGCGTGCTTAATCGAAGGTGCGCGTCCCGGCCTCGCCGGCCTTGTGGCGATACTGCAGAGCCACGAGCGTGGCCTTGAACGGGCGGAGTAAGGCAATCGATCCGCCTAGGATCGCCGGTATCCAGAGGACGAGATGCAGCCACATCGGCGGCGCGAATGCCGCCTCGACCCAAAGCGCCAGTCCGGTCGCAATCGGACCAACGATGAAGATCACAAAAACCGCCGGCCCATCGCCGCTGTCCGAGGCGCTGAAATCCAAATCGCAATGCGTGCAGCGTGCGGCGACCGTCAGGAGTCCGTTGAACAAACGTCCCACACCGCATCGTGGGCACCGGCATCGCAATCCCGTCGCATAGGGTGATAGCGGTGGAAAAAAATCCACCATACCGCCGCAATCAGCCACCCCACCAGTAAACGCAGATGAACAGGAACAGCCACACTACGTCGACGAAATGCCAGTACCATGCCGCCGCCTCAAAGCCGAAATGATGATCGGGCTTGAAGTGGCCCGCGCGGGCGCGGAAGAAGCAAACGATCAGGAAGCAAGTGCCGACGATCACGTGGAAACCGTGAAAACCGGTCGCCATGAAGAAGGTGGAGCCGTAGATCCCGCCCGAGAAGGAGAAGCCTGCATGCATATATTCGAATGCCTGCAACGCGGTAAAACAGATGCCAAGGATGATCGTTAGGCCCAGGCCGCGGACCAAATTCTTGCGGTCGCCTTCGATCAGCGCGTGATGCGCCCAGGTTACCGTCACACCGGACAACAGAAGGATCAGCGTATTCATGAACGGCAGTTCGAACGCGTTGAACGTCACAACGCCTTCCGGCGGCCAGACGCCGCCCGGCACTTCATAGGGCAGTTCCTTCGGAAACAGGCTCGATTCGAAGAACGCCCAGAAGAACGCGGAGAAGAACATCACTTCCGAACAGATGAACAGCGCCATGCCGTAGCGCATGCCGAGTTGCACGACCGGCTTATGAAACCCTTCGAACTCCGCTTCGCGGATGATGTCCCGCCACCAAAACCAACCGGTGACGAACAGCAGGGCCACACCGGGCGCAATGGCCCAAAGACCGAGCGACGTCAGCGTGGCTTCCATGTCATCGCCGAAGAAGCTGGGATGCATGTACAGAATCAAGCCGAAAAACAGAGATCCGGCCGCGATCGTGCCGACAATGGGCCAAGGGCTCGGATCGACGAGATGATAGTCGTGGCTTTGTGCGTGTTCCGCGCTCATTTTTCCGTTCTCACTCGTTCTTGTTCCAGCTTTTCCGAATCTAACTGCAATTACGTTAATTTACGTTTGGCTTGTCGTTCTCCCCGGCGAAGGCAGTTTTATCATCCGCTTCGTCTTTTTCGGCCGGGAAGAAGGTATAGGATAGGGTAATCGTTTTGACATCGTCGAGGTTGCGGTCGTCCGCGATATCCGGGTCGACATAAAACGTGACAGGCATATCCACTGCCTGTCCCGGTTCCAGTCGCTGCTCGGTGAAGCAGAAGCAATCGATTTTCGTGAAATATTTTCCGGCCTTCAGCGGCGTGACGTTGAACGTGGCGGTTCCGGTCGTCTCCGTCGCCGACAGATTTTGTGCGCGATAGAAGGCAACGGCGCTCTCGCCGATCTTCATGGAAACTTCGCGCTGAACCGGCTGAAATTGCCAGTCGAGGGACGAGTTCATCGAAGCATCGAACCGGATACGCATCGTCCGGTCGAGTATCACATCGTTCTTTTCCGACGCCACCTGCGTCGTACCGCCATAGCCGGTAACGCGGCAGAACAAATCGTAGAGTGGCACCGCGGCAAAGGACAGCGCTGTCATTCCCGCGACGATGCCGACGCAGGAAAACATAATCCATCGGTTGCCGTTGCCGTTCCTCATGACGTTACTCGAAACTCATCCGGATGATCGAGACGGCATAGAACAACACGACCAGGCCGACCAATACCGCCAACATGGTGAGGTTCTTGGACCGCTGCCGCTTGTGTACCTCACTTGGATACCGGCGCTTGTCGCTGTTTTCCGTCATTGCCATCTGCACCCCCATCCGTGCTATCCGCCGAAGCCAAGTGACGCATCGGCCACCATGACCGCAAACAGTGCGAACAGATAAAAAATCGAATACCCAAACATCCGCTTCGCGGACCGGTCCGTCTGATCGAACCAGACCGCGATCGCAGCCGCAAAGAAGATGATGCCGAGAATGCCCGCGGCGATGCCATAAGCCCAGCCGACGAAGCCAAGCCACACCGGCGCGATGCCCAGCGGGATCAGCAAGGCGGTATAGAGGATCATCTGTTTCTTGGTTTCGACTTTGCCCGCGACGACGGGCAGCATCGGGATTCCGGCTTTCTCGTAATCGCCACTGCGGTAAAGTGCCAGTGCCCAAAAATGCGGCGGCGTCCAGAAGAAGATCAACGCGAACAACAAGGCAGACTCGGCACTGACCGATCCTGTGACGGCCGCCCACCCGATCATCGGCGGAAACGCACCCGCCGCACCTCCAATAACGATATTCTGCGGCGTGCGGCGCTTCAGCCACATTGTGTAGACGAAGACGTAGAACAGTATGGCTGCCGCCAACAACGCGGCGGCCATGACATTCACCGCGAGCCCCATGATCGCGACAGATCCGGCGGCCAACACAATTCCGAAGCCGAGCGCATCGCCCGGTGCAATCAGGCCGGTCGGAATCGGTCGCCGACGCGTCCGTTCCATTACCGCGTCGATGTCCCGGTCGTACCACATGTTAATCGCACCGGAAGCGCCTGCCCCCACGGCGATACACAACACCGCGACGGCGGCAATCAGCGGGTGAATGGAACCCGGCGCAACGAGCAGCCCGGCCAAGCCACTGAAGACGACGAGCGACACCACACGGGGCTTGAGCAAGGCGAAATAGTCGCCCGGCTCCGCTAGCTCCAGTTCCGACCGCTCAATGGTGCGGTATGCGGTATCGCTCACCTTAAACGTCCCCCATGATCTTTATGTTGCGCCAATGCTATTTGATTTGCGGAATTTCTTCGTAGCTATGGAACGGCGGCGGCGACGTTACAGTCCATTCGAGCGTTGTCGCACCCTCGCCCCAATAGCTGTTCTCCGCCGGGCGGCCCGCCTTCATCGCGTAAGCCAGCATGATGAAGAAGAACAGCGTCGACGCGGCAGTGATGAACGACCCGATCGACGACACCATATTCCATCCCGCAAACGCTTCGGGGTAATCGATATAGCGCCGCGGCATGCCCGCCAGACCCAGGAAATGCTGCGGGAAGAAGGTCATGTTGACGCCGATGAATGTCGTCCAGAAATGCAACTTCCCGCCCCATTCCGGATAGTGCCGGCCCGTCATCTTGCCGAACCAGTAGTAGGTCCCGGCAATGATCGAGAACACGGCGCCAAGCGATAGGACATAATGAAAATGTGCCACTACGTAGTACGTGTCGTGCAAGGGCAGATCGACACCGGAATTGGCCAGTACCACACCCGTCACACCGCCGACGGTAAACAGGAAAATAAAGCCAACAGCCCAGAGCATCGGCGTATCGAAACGGATCGAACCGCCCCACATAGTGGCAATCCAGCTGAACACCTTGATACCGGTCGGCACTGCGATCACTAGAGTCGCCGCAACAAAATAGGCCCGCGTATCAATATCGAGGCCCACCGTATACATGTGGTGCGCCCAAACGATGAACCCGACGAACCCAATCGCAACCATCGCATACGCCATGCCGAGATAGCCAAAGATCGGCTTCTTGGAGAAGGTCGAGATGATGTGGGAAATCATGCCGAACCCGGGCAGGATCATGATGTAGACTTCGGGATGCCCGAAGAACCAGAACAAATGCTGAAACAGGATCGGGTCGCCGCCGCCCTCCGGCTTGAAGAACGCGGTGCCGAAGTTACGATCGGTCAGAAGCATCGTGATCGCGCCACCGAGAACGGGCAGAGACAGGAGCAGCAGAAACGCTGTCACCAGGATCGACCAGGCGAACAGCGGCATTTTGTGCAAGGTCATGCCCGGTGCACGCATGTTGAAGATCGTGGTGATGAAATTGATGGCGCCGAGGATGGACGATGCGCCCGCCAGATGCAGCGCGAAAATCGCCATGTCGACCGATGGGCCAGGATGCCCCTCAACGTTTGAGAGCGGCGGATAAACGGTCCACCCAGTGCCGGCGCCGTCCCCCACGAAAGCGGAGAAGAACAGCAACAGCAACGACGGAACGAGAAGCCAGAAACTGATGTTGTTCATACGCGGGAAGGCCATGTCCGGCGCGCCGATCATGAGTGGCACGAACCAGTTTCCGAACCCTCCAATCATCGCCGGCATGACGACGACGAACACCATAATGAGCCCGTGTGCCGTCACGAACACGTTCCAGATTTGGCCGTTCGGACTGCCGTCCTCGTTGGTCATGAACTGGACGCCCGGCTCCATCAGTTCCATGCGCATGTAAATGGAGAACGCGCCGCCAATAACCGCGGCGAGTACAGCTAACAGCAGGTACATTGTGCCGATGTCTTTGTGGTTCGTCGAATAGACGAAACGTCTCCAACCGGTCGGATCTGCGTGTGCGGCAGCCATGTCCAATTCCTTCTTCTAAGCGTCTTAGTTGGCGGCTTGGTTCTTCGCGAAGCGCACGGCTGGCGGCGCCTCTTCCGTCTTAGCGAACTCTTTCTGAGCCTTCTTTACCCATTTCTCGAAATCTTTCGGAGAGACGGCCTCGACGACAATCGGCATGTAGGAGTGATTGACGCCGCAAAGTTCGGAACAGAATCCGTAATAGACGCCCGGCTTGTTGATCTCCACCCAGGTTTCGTTCAAGCGGCCCGGAACGGTATCGAGTTTGATGCCAAACGCGGGGACAGCCCAGTTGTGCAACACATCATCCGCTGTCATCAGGATTTGTACTTTTTTGCCAACTGGCAAAACGACACGGAAATCCGTATCCATGTTCCGCTTCAGCTTCGAGTCTTTTGCAACTTCCTCCTCACTCACCATATTCGCATCGAAGGTGAAGTTGCCATGATCGGGATACTCATAGGACCAGTACCACTGATGCCCAATGATCTTGAGGGTCATATCCGGATCTTCGACCCGGTCCGCAAAATACATCAGTTTGAAGGACGGGATTGCAATCACCACCAGGATAATCACTGGAACCGCAGTCCATAAAACCTCGAGCAACAGATTGTGCGTCGTCGTCGACGGTTTCGGATTTGCTTTTTCGTTGAAACGGAAGATCACGATCAACAGCAAGACCATCACAAACAACGCAATAACCGTTGCTATGATGGTCACGAAATCATGGAAGTCATCAATCCGCTCCATGGTAACCGACGCTGGCTCCTGCAAACCCAGCTGCCAATTTCTCGGCTCGGATGCCATGGCGCCCCCAGCGCAAAATGCGCCAGCGAGAACCGCCGCAAGCGCGGCAAGTCGTGCTTTCACGTTCGCTACTCCCATCCCAAAACGGCCGCGTATCCGCTCCGTACCCACAAACCTCACCGCAACATCGCAATTCACAAAGGCGAGGCGGGCACATACTAGCCGGCTATGATGCCATATCAAGCGCAACGACGCGCCACACCGCCGGTACCGGCTAACCTCATGGCCCGTCGAAAAATTTTTACAGCATCCCGTGCAGTCTCAGAAGTCCACGCGACACTATGCCGCAAAATATTACCCGATTCGCTCCCAATACAGTGACGAATGCGAGAAATCGCTCAGATTTCCAAAGCGCAGTGCATATCAAAGCCAATCCATTGGAATCGCGCCCGGATATCAAGCGAACATCTCTAACAAGCACCACCCCTAATTACGATTCGGTTAATGCACAAACCATGCAACGCGTCCGCCCGGCAAGATCTTTGCGCACGTCCCGAACGAAGAGTCCCACCTCACCGGCAATTTGTGTCACCGCCCCGTCCTGACCGTCACCGAATTCAATCACTGCGGCGCCTCCGTCCGCGAGGAGCGCCGGCAATGCCGCAGCAACTGCTCTGATAGAGTCGAACCCGTCCGTCCCGCCATCAAGCGCCGAAACTGGCTCGAACAGAGCGACTTCCGGCTGCAAGGACGCGACCTCCGCAGATGGAATGTAGGGTGGATTGGCAACGATCAGATCAAACGGACCACCCAACGCCCCGGCCCAATCGCCCACGATGACATGTGCTCGGTCGGCCAACCCCAACCGCATCAGGTTACGGCAGGCGACGGCGGCGGCGGCCCTACTACGGTCCACGCCAATCCCCTGCGCAGCGGGCAGCATCGAAAGAAGTGCCGCCAACAAGCATCCGGTTCCGGTACCCAAGTCGGCGATTCGGAGTTTTGCAGCCAAATCCGGCAGGAATTCAAGCGCTGCCTCCACCACCGCCTCGCTGTCCGGGCGCGGATCGAGCGTGTCGGGCGTCACCTCGAAGTCCAGGCTCCAAAACTCCCGGCGGCCGGTGAGATGCGACATCGGCTCGCGCGCGGCGCGGCGCTCGACGAGGCGGGCATACTGGTCATAAGCGTCGACCACGCGTTCCGGATAGCCGATCAGCATGGCCTGGCTGAAGCCCGTGGCGTGCGCCAACAACAGGCGCGCTTCGCGCCATGCATTGGCGATACCCGCACCCGCCAGCCGGTCGGCGCCTTCCGCCAGACACGCACGGATATCAGTCACTCGAGACTGCTCAAGCGCGCAGCCTGATCGTCCGAGATCAACGGATCGATGACTTCGTCGAGAACCTCGCCATTGATGATCTTGTCGATCTTATGCAGCGTCAGATTGATCCGATGGTCGGTAACGCGGCCCTGCGGAAAGTTATAGGTCCGAATTCGCTCCGACCGGTCGCCGCTGCCCACCTGGCTGCGCCGGTCCGCGGCCCGGGCTGCATCAAGCTGCTCGCGTTCATGATCGTAGATACGCGCGCGCAGAATCTTCATCGCCTTCGCGCGGTTCTTGTGTTGAGATTTTTCGTCCTGCTGCGATACCACAATGCCCGTCGGAATATGGGTAATGCGTACCGCGCTGTCGGTGGTATTCACCGACTGCCCGCCGGGGCCGCTAGCGCGGAAGATATCGACCCGCAGGTCCTTGTCGTCGATTTGCACATCGACTTCTTCCGCCTCGGGCAGCACTGCCACCGTCGCCGCAGACGTATGGACACGGCCGCCGGATTCCGTCGTCGGCACCCGCTGTACCCGATGCACACCCGACTCGAACTTCAGACGCGCAAAAACGCCGCGTCCGGAAATCAGCGCCGACGCTTCCTTATAGCCCCCCAGCTCCGTGTCGCTGATACTCATCGGCTCGAACTTCCAACCGCGAAGATCCGCATAGCGCTGGTACATGCGAAACAGTTCGGCGGCGAACAGCGACGCCTCATCGCCGCCGGTGCCAGCACGCACTTCCAGGATCGCGTTCTTGGCGTCTGCTGCGTCCTTGGGCAACAGCATCACGCGCAGTTCCTGTTCGATCTCCGGCAGGCGTGCTTTCAGGGCGCGGGACTCAACTTCCGCCATTTCCTTCATTTCCGCGTCGCCATCCGTTTCGAGCTCGGCCAGGTCCGCGAGCTCTGCGCGCGCGTCCTTCAGCTCCTTGACCTTTTCGACGACCGGCGACAGCTCGGCGTACTCCATCGACAATGCCGTGAACTCGGAGGGGGCTAGATCTCCCGAAGACATCAACGCCGCCAGCTCATCGTGCCGTGCGATCAGACTGTCGAACTTTTCTTCCATGCTCATGACTGTTCCCTGTCCTCTTTCGAACGGAGTTCGAATAGCCGGCGCAAGAGCTGCTCGGCAGCACCCAAACGCCCACCACCACTTTCCGCCTCCGCAATGTCACGCATGGCACGGCTGGGCTCATGCAGCAAGCGGTTGACCAGCATGCGCGTCACCTCCGCCGCATCCGCGCCCGGTTCGGCGGCCAATAATTCATCGCGCGCCGCTTCGAAATGCGCACGCAGCGCGACGATCGCCGGCACGGCGTCCCGCGCCGCAACGCTTCGCCGCCACGTTTCCACTTCCTGATCGACAATTTCCCAGGCGCCTTGCGCCGCCGCGCCGCGAGTCGAGCGGCCCTCCATCGCAACTCGCTCGAGGTCGTCGAGCGTAAACAGAAACGCCCCGTCCAGTTCCGCAACGCTCGGATCGATATCCCCGGGAACACCGGCATCAATCAAGAGCACGGGCCGCCGCCGGCGCATTGCGAGCGCCTTCTCCATTGCCTCCGGCGCGATCAGAAACCGCCCGGTGCCCGCTGCAGCGACGATTATCTCCGCATCTTTCATGGCGTGGTCGAGAGTCTCGAATGGCGCGAAGGTATAGCCGCCACGCCGCGCCGCGGCCTCTGTCCGGCGCGACGGGCCAGTCATCACGAACCGGGCTGCGCCGGCAGTGCGAAACTGCTCGACGATAATCTCACCCATATCGGCGAGACCGACAACGAGTACGCTGGCGGATTCGAGATCGCCCTGAACGTCACGCGCGATACGGCCCGCCGCAGCGGCGATCGACACCGGCCGGTGTCCGATCTCGGTTTCCGTCCTAACCCGTTTTGCAGTGCCGTAAGCCGCCTGCAACAGCGCATCCAGCTCACCGCCCACCATGCCGTGCGCCTGCGCGAAACGGTGGCCGTCCTTGACCTGCCCCAACACCTGCGGTTCGCCGATCGTCTGACTGTCGAGCGATGCCGCAACGGCAAAGATATGGCGAACCGCGGCATCATCGGACAGTTGATATAATTGATCGCCGATGGCTTCAGCGGGCTGTCCGGATGCGCGCATCAGCAAGTCCCGAACGACCCGACCGCTAGCTTCCGGATCCGGCGACGCAGCCTGAATCTCGACCCGGTCACAGGTCGACAAAACGATGGCCTGTGCAATGCCGCGGTCGGCAAGCTGGCTCAGGAACACCGGCGCCTTGGACTCGTCCAAAAACAGCCGGTCGCGCAGCAGGACACTGCTGGAGCGATGGTTCGCGCCAACGACGAAAGGTCGCATCTGCGCACCCGCCATCATAGGCAGCTATCGGTAGGGGGCGAGAAAGTCCGGGAGGGAGGTCAGAGGAACCTCTTCCTGCTCGCCCGTATCCATATGGCGTACCGTTGCGGCATCGCGCGCAAGCTCTTCATCTCCAAGGAGGATCGTCGCGGCAGCGTTAAGACGGTTAGCGCGTTTCATCCGGCGGCTCAAATTGCCGCTATAGCCCATATCCACGCGGTATCCGGTACGGCGCAGCCGCTCGGTCAGTTCGAACCCGACATCACGCGCGGCATCGCCAACCGGCACGACGACAACCGGCCGCGGCGGCGGCACCGCCGCATCGCTGAGCAAGGCAAGCCTTTCGATACCGCCCGCCCAACCGACACCGGGGGTTTCCTTGCCGCCCATCATACCGATCAGCCCATCGTAACGTCCGCCGGCAATGACCGCCCCTTGTGCACCCAACGCCGTGGTCGTGAATTCGAACGCCGTATGACAATAGTAATCCAGGCCGCGCACCAGACGCGGGTTCAGCGTATAGGCAATCTCCAGCGCATCCAGCCCATCGCGCACGGCGGCGAAGAAATTGCGGCTTTCCTCGTTCAGGTAATCGCCGAACACTGGCGCTTCGGCCACGATCTCCC
Source organism: Alphaproteobacteria bacterium (assembly GCA_012103325.1). Taxonomy (GTDB): domain Bacteria; phylum Pseudomonadota; class Alphaproteobacteria; order UBA8366. The sequence goes on along the minus strand of WLWY01000001.1, from coordinate 1,532,900 downwards.
GGTCTTTCTCATTTTTCGAGTCGAGGATCCGCAGCGGGTTGCGTTCCAGCCGCTCCTGGCTGTCAGCCGATAACGACTGTGTGTGACCGGAGAAATAGGCCACCAGCGCCTCGCGGTATCGGGTGCGGCTCTCGGTATCGCCCAGCGTGTTGAGTTCCAGCACCGTTTTGTCCAGTACGCCGAGTTCGTCCAGAACGCGGGCGCCGCACGCGATGACTTCCAAGTCAGCTTGTGGCTGATCGACGCCGATCAGCTCGACGCCGATCTGATGGAACTGCCGCAAGCGCCCCTTCTGCGGCCGTTCGTAACGAAACATCGGCCCGCTATAGAAGAACTTCACCGGCACGCTCTGCGCCAATCCCTCAGAGATGAAGCTTCGTGCCACGCCGGCCGTGTTCTCCGGCCGCAGCGTGATCTCGTCGCCCCCCTTGTCCACAAAGGTGTACATTTCCTTCGTTACGACGTCGGACGTGTCGCCCAGGGTCCGCTTGAACACCTGACTGAACTCGAACATCGGAGTCGCCATTTCGTCAAAGCCGTAGCGCGACGCGGCGTCGCGCGCGACCTCGGACACGCGGCGGTGCGCGCGCATCTCGTCCGGCAATAGATCGTGCGTGCCTCGGACAGGCTGAAGCGATGTCATAATTACAAAACCGTACTGCTAATTGGTTCGGGCGGCGCGGCGAATGTGCGCGTCCCGAGAAGAATAATCAAGCGCTAGGAGCCTGCCCGGGTAATGCTTTGACCGCTCAACGTCGGCCCGCACCGGCCTTCAACGAGTCGGCGTCCAGCGTGACACCGCGGCGAACCGCGCCTTTCGGGCCGAGATCGGGGATAGCTTCACCGTCCACCTGAATCTCCAACCCGCCCGCGTTGCCGGTCAGCATCAAGAGACCGGGACGATCGGGGACACGGTAGCTGTCACCGGCGCGCAGGACACGGGTCAGCAATAGACTGCCATCGGGATCTCGGATTTCCACCCAGCTGTCGACACGCGCCTTAATCATGACGCGGGCTTCCGGATTCTCACTGCCAAATTGCCGCGGCTCGGCGGAAGCGACCGCGGGCGGTTTCGGCGGCAGCGCCGCAACCACATCGCGCGACGTCTCTTCCGTAACGGCAACGCGATCCTCGGCGGAACCTGCGGACTGAGGCAATGTATCCGATGCGGTTTGATTGGATTGCACCGGCACTGCAGTCTCGGTGACCGTCGGTTGCACGACAGGCTCCGTCGTAGCAACCGTCGCCGCACTGTCGGCGCTCGCTACCGGTTCAGGCGTATCGGTCGCCCCTAAGGGCGACGCAACTGGTTTCTCATCGGATGAGGTCGTCTCCGCGGTAGCGTCCGTAACCGGCGTCGAGGTTTCCTGAACCGGCGCGGTTGCCACATTTTCCACCGATGCCGAAGAAGATGACGTAACCGCTTCGGCAGATGTTGGCGACACGGCTGCCGGCTCAGCCTCTACGGGCCGTTCCGCCGCCGCCGCTGTTTCCGTCGTTTCCGTTGTTTGTACCGGCACCGTATTTTCAGACGGAGGCTCGGTCGCCGCAGCAACGGAATCGTTAGGCAGCGCGCTCGTTTCCGATGTATCCGTAGCCGGTACTGCGACTTTCGCCACAGTTTCTTGTGTCGCTGTTTCGGTAACGGATGTTGTCGCTACGTCCGCCTGCGGCACCTTTGGTTCTGCGTCTAACGCTTTAGTTTCATCCGATCCTAGGAACGAGGCAAAACTTTCCGGCAAGGATGGAACGAGCTCGGCTACTTTAACGTCCTGCTGGGCGAAGAAGACCCATCCGCCATAGGTTACCGCCAAAGCCACGACCGCAATGAGCAGAATAGCCCCGCTCGGGATTTTCCCTTCCGGGGTCGGCGACGGAAATATCAACCGAACATCGTCGCCCAGCTCCGTCGTTTCATTCTTGTAGCATTCGACGATCGTGGGTCCATCGAGCCCGAGATAATCCGCATAGGCTCGCACGAATCCCATTGCATAGGTGGCGCCCGGAAGATCGTCGACACGGCCCTCTTCAATCGCCTGGAGATAGGAATGACGAATGCATAAATAGTCGGCAGCTTCCTTCAAATCGACGCCGAAATTCTTGCGTTTTTCCCGTAGCAAGCCGCCAACGGTCTCCGGTGGCGTTTCCACAGGCTTTAGCGGCACCACTTCCGATTCAGGGTACACCGTCTCGGACCGAACTTTTTTTCCTAATCCTCTGGCCATCGCGCGCGGTATCCACGTCCAGTTTCAATCCGACGTACGGCTGCGACACATACTCGTCCCGAGATGCCCCAACCAATCGCTCGTGCATGCACCGCCCCGTCGAAGACCATTAATTCACAATGAAGCGGCAGCCTGCACTCTGAAATTAACCTTAACCGATTAATATTCTATAAAGACACTGATGTAGTAGCAATGACGAATACGCGGCCCGTCCAGTCGTCATCTAAGCAATCGCGGCATGAATAGAGATTTTTTGTTTACGTCAGAAGAACCGATGCAATCGAATTATTGTTTGGCGAGCAGTTATGAGACATGCCACCAAATGTTCAGTCGGCGTCCAATCCATAAGCTGTATGAAGAGAACGCAACGCCAGTTCCGTGTATTCTTCCGCGATCAGCACGCTAATCTTGATTTCCGATGTGGAAATAACCTGAATATTGATTCCCTTCTCGGCAAAGGCCTGGAACATTTGCGTCGCGACACCGGCATGGGACCGCATGCCCACGCCGATCACGGACACCTTGACCACGTTAGGATCGGAGCTCAGCGACTCGAAATTGATCGTCTCGCGCACATCCTCGAGCACCTTTATCGCACGGTCGAAATCGGATTTTCCCACCGTAAACGTCATATCCGTACGCTTGCCGTCCGCCGAAACGTTCTGGACGATCATATCGACATTGATGCTGGCATCGGAAAGCGGGCCGAAGATACCCGCCGCCACGCCCGGCTGATCCGCCACGCTGACAAGCGTGATTTTCGCTTCGTCCCGGCTATAGGCAATACCGCTTACGACCTGCTGTTCCACAATTTCATCCTCATCAACAACCAGCGTTCCCGGCAAATCTTCGAAGGTCGAGCGGACCTGCATCCGAACGCCTCGATTCATCGCCAGCTCGACAGCCCGGGTCTGCAGGACTTTCGCCCCCTGCGACGCCATCTCGAGCATTTCCTCGTAGGTGATCTTCTCAAGCTTGCGTGCCTTCGTGACGATGCGGGGGTCAGAGGTATAGACCCCGTCGACATCCGTATAGATGTCGCACCGGTCGGCATCGAGCGCGGCGGCCAGCGCCACCGCCGAGGTATCCGACCCACCGCGGCCCAGCGACGTGATCCGGCCCCGTGGCGAAACCCCTTGAAATCCCGCCACCACAGCGACGACGCCATCGGCGAATTGCCCGGCAATATTCTGGGGATCGACCCCGCTGATGCGCGCCTTGCCGTGCACCTCGTCGGTATGGACGGGAACCTGCCAACCGAGCCAGGACCGCGCCGGCACGCCGATCGCCTGCAGCGCGATCGCCAACAGCCCGCAGGTCACTTGCTCCCCGGACGCCACGACGACGTCGTATTCGCGGGTATCGTGCAGCCGGCTGATCGCGTTGACCTTCCCAACCAGATCGTTGGTCACGCCGGACATCGCCGAGGGTACGACGGCGATTTCGTTACCGCGGTCGTATTCCGCCTTTACCCGGCTGGCAACGTGCCGAATGCGGTCGAGGTCGCCGACCGAAGTACCGCCGAATTTCTGTACAATGCGCGCCATCGAAAACGTCCATATCTTGGCCAATAACACCGGTTGCCCCGGCGTGGCGGCGTATCCATACTCGCATGAATTACCGGGCGCAAGAGCGCCTCGCCACGGGGCAGGAGACCACCAACGCTATGGCGACGAGCAACGATAGTGCCCAAGCGAGCACGGTCGACGCAGCCGAAGTCGCGAAATTCGCCGCTTTGGCGGAAACGTGGTGGGATTCGGAAGGCCCGTTTCGGCCGCTGCATCAACTGAATCCCGTCCGGCTGCGCTACATTCGCGACACCGTCGCGGCGCATTTCGACCGCGATCCGCTGGCAGCAAAACCGCTGGAAGGCTTGCGCCTGCTCGATATCGGATGCGGTGGCGGACTGCTTGCCGAGCCGTTGACGCGGCTCGGCGCGGTCGTCACGGGGATCGACGCAACGGAGCGGAACATAGGCGTCGCCGCCTTGCATGCAGAAGAAAGCGGACTCGCGATCGACTATCGGCATACGACGGCTGAGGCGCTACATGCCGAGAGCGAACAATTCGACGTCGTCCTGAACATGGAAGTCGTCGAACATGTCGCCGATGTCGACGCTTTCCTCGCGGCGTCCAGTGGCGTGGTTCGCGAGGGCGGTATCATGATCTTGGCGACATTAAACCGTACGCTGAAATCATACGCATTCGCGATCGTCGGCGCGGAATATGTGCTGCGCTGGCTGCCACGCGGAACACATGACTGGCGCCGCTTCGTTCGCCCCTCGGAGCTTGCCGCCGGGTTGCGTACCGCGGGCATGAATGTCGAAGAATTTACCGGCATGGTCTTTAATCCGCTGACGGGACGCTGGTCGCTGAATCCACGCGACCTCGACGTGAACTACATCGCAACCGCAACCAAGTAACGCCTTATCAGCTATTCGTGCGGGGGACCCAGGGTATACGGCCAAACTCGATTCCCTCTTCGGCGAGCTCTTCGGCTTCCTGTTCGGATGCTTCGCCGTAGATGTCGCGATGCTCGGTTTCACCGTAATGGATCTTGCGCGCTTCTTCGGGAAACTCACCGCCGACATAATCGCAATTTTCCTCAACGGTCTCGCGCAGTTTTACCAGCATGCCCGCCATTTTCTCGGGCGTCAGGTCATCGGAACGACCGCCGCTCCTCGCCACGCTCGGGGCCATAATCGATTTCTCGACCTTTTTGCTGCCACAGGTCGGACAGGCCACAGTCTTCTTGCCCACTTGCTCTTCGTAGGCAGCGCTGTTCTGGAACCAAGCCTCGAAGACATGGTCTTTTGCGCAACGAAGATTGTATGAAATCATGCCGATGCGTACCGTAAAATGTTCTCACATTCGAAATTCAACAAAAAGATGGCGACTAAACCACTGCACTGCAAGGATTAAGATTTGGTAATCATGGCGACGCCAAACGCCCATACCATGCCAACGGCCCCGTCAGACTGGATTGTTCGCTTCGCCGGCCGGGTCCCCGCTGACGGTTCCGTGCTCGATCTGGCCTGCGGTGGCGGGCGGCATGGACGGCTATTCCTCGGCAAGGGCGGTCCGGTCACCTTCCTCGACAAGGATATCGCGGCCGTCGAAGATCTTTCCGACAACCCGCTGGCAACCCTTATCAAAGCCGATCTTGAAGGCCCCGAGCCCTGGCCGCTGCAAGGCCGAACCTTCGACGGCGTGATCGTCGCAAACTATCTGTGGCGGCCGCTCCTGCAACAGATTGTTGATCTGGTCGCGCCCGGGGGCGTGCTACTGTACGAAACCTTTGCAAACGGCAACGAAGCCTTCGGCCGGCCGCGTAATCCGGACTTCCTGCTACGCAGCGGCGAACTGCTTGAAGCCGCGCGCGGGCAGCTCGAGGTATTGGCCTACGCGCAATTTCAGCGAGACGACCCGCGGCCGGCTGTCATCCAGCACATCGCCGCCCGGAGAGCGTAACGACGCGGTCTTATGAAAACGTTATTCGCCCGCCAGACGGAGCGTTTCCGGCGCGGCGAATTCCCGGTCATGCCGTAAGGCAGGCACCATCGTGCGCGCCTCGTCGACTTTGGCAAGATCCAGATCGGCGACGATCACGCCGGGTGTTTCCCCCGCTTCCGCCAAGACCTCGCCCCAAGGCGATATAATCAGCGAATGGCCGTAGGTCTTGCGACCGTCTTCATGATCGCCACATTGCGCCGGTGCGATCACGAAACATCCCGTTTCAATCGCCCGCGCACGCAGCAGCGTATGCCAATGCGCCCGGCCAGTCGGCCGCGTAAATGCCGCCGGCACGGTAATAATGCGCGCGCCCGCTTGCGCCAAGGTCCGGTATAGATAGGCGAACCGCATATCATAGCAAATCGTCATGCCGATGGGTGCCCACGGCGTTTGCGCGACGACGGCGCGTTCGCCCGGCCGGAATTTCTTCGATTCCCGGTAGCTCTCGCCATCCTTCAAATCGACATCGAACATATGGATCTTGTCATAGCGCGCCGCGACCGCCCCCGTCGGGTCGATCAGGAAGCTGCGGTTGGCCATACGCGCATCGTCTTCCAGTTTAACGGCTAGAGATCCGGCGAGCAGCCAGATGCCCAGTTCCGCGGCAAGCTCGCGATACGCCGCGAGCGCCGGTTCAGTCGCTTCCGGCTGCGCCTTCAGATCTGCCTGTCCCGGACGCATCTCACAGAGATTGACGACTTCCGGCATCGCGATAAATTCGGCTCCTTGCGCATGAGCTTCGCGAACCAGCGCGCTCGACGTTTCGACGTTCGGCGCGATTTCGGCAGCGGAAGTCACCTGGACGCAGGCGGCGCGTAAAATCATGACGCGCCTTCCAGCATCGGATCGAGCTTGCCCGCAGACTCGAGCGCAAAGAGATCGTCGCAACCACCGACGTGGCGATCGTCGATAAAGATCTGCGGCACGCTTGTCCGGCCGCCGGCGCGTTCCATCATTTCCGCCTTGCGGGCACGATTCATCATCACGTCGATGTCTTCGAACGCGACATTCTTGCTTTCAAGCAAGCCCTTCGCCTGATGGCAGAAGCCGCAGAATGGGCTGGAGTAGATTTCAATCTTGGCCATACTCATTCTCAATTCTCTCGAGATCCGACACGATAGGTATTTAGTCGATGTGGCGGAAAATTCCACAATAAATCGATGTATTAATGGCAACTCGCCGGTCATCCCGCAAGCCGTCCTAAGAGAATTTCGTGAATCGACTTGCCTCCAAACGGACCGGATGCCTAGTATTTTTCACAGACAGCCGCGCAATTCTGCCGCGGGTATTGGCAAAAAAATAAGGCGTATACCGCCACCAAGGAGGAAGGTGCATGAAGTTTAGCTTCTCGGACGAACAGGAAGAATTCCGCGTGTTTCTGCGGCGTTTCCTGGAAGATAAATCGCCAACGACCGAGGTTCGGCGGCTGATGGAAACCGACGAAGGATACGACGAAGCGGTCTGGAAACAGCTGAGCACCGACCTTGGGCTGCCCGCGGTTCATGTTCCTGAGGAATATGGCGGTCAGGGCTTCAGCTTTGGGGAACTCGGCATCGTCCTGGAAGAAATGGGCCGCGCATTGCTCTGCGCGCCCTACTTCTCCTCCGCGGTACTCGCGACCATTGCGATCCTCAATGCGGGCACCGAGGAACAAAAACGGACGCTGCTGCCGCCCCTCGCCGCCGGCGAAAAGCGCGCTGCCCTGGCCTTCACGGAACCGAACGGGCGCTGGGACAATAGTGGCGTCGAACTAACTGCAACGGCATCCGATGGCGGCTATCGCCTGGATGGCACCAAAAGCTACGTGCTGGACGGGCACACCGCGGACATGATTGTTGTGCTGGCGCGGCAACCCGGCACAAGCGGTGACCATGGCCTTTCCCTCTTCACCGTATCCAGCGATGCCGACGGGCTTTCCCGAGCGCTCCTGAAGACTATGGACCCAACGCGCAAACAGGCGCGGCTCGAGTTCCAGTCGGTGCAGGCTGATCTTTTGGGGGAAGAAGGCGGAGCCGCCGCGCCCATGGCGTTGACCCTCGATCAGGCTGCCATCTGCCTCGCCAACGAGATGGTCGGCGGTGCCGAGCGGCTGCGTGAGTCCGCGCTCGACTATTCGATGATGCGGGTCCAATTCGGCCGCGCGATTGGCTCTTTCCAGACCATGAAGCACAAATTCGCTGATATGCTGATCGAGGTCGAACTTGCGAAGGCCGCAGCATATTACGCCGCCGCCGCCGCCGCGGAGGAGGACGAAGATTTACCGGCCCTCGCGTCGCTCGCAAAGGCCGGCGCCTCCGAAGCCTATATGCAAACGGCGATCAAAACCGTTCAGACGCACGGCGGTATAGGCTTCACCTGGGACAACGACACGCATTTATGGTTCAAGCGGGCGAAGAGTTCGGAAGTTTTTTTGGGCGACCCGAGCCATCACCGCGAGCAACTCATGCAGCGCTGGGACGTTTGAGTAGAGAGGGCATGACAATGAGCGAAACGACCGAAGATACCGTCCGCGCGGAAGCAAGAGCCTGGTTGGAAGCGAACTGGAATCCCGATCTCAGCCTCCTCGAATGGCGAAACAGGCTGGTCGAATCCGGTTGGGGCGCGCCGACCTGGCCGACGGATTGGTACGGAAAGGGCTATCCGGACGCGCTGGGCCGTATCGTCGAGGAAGAGTTCGAGCGTATCGGCGCGGTTTCCGTCGCCCGTACCGGCATCCGCAATCTCGCCGCCGCGACGATCCTGGCGCACGGCAGCGACCTGCATAAGGAAAAGTTTCTGCGCCGCATCCTGACCGGCGAGGACACCTGGTGTCAGCTGTTCAGCGAGCCGGGCAGCGGGTCCGACCTAGCCGGCGCCACGACGCGCGCCGACAAGAAGGGCAACAAGTGGATCGTCAACGGCCAGAAAGTATGGACGACCAGCGCGCATCACGCGCAATACGGCCTGCTGCTGGCCCGCACGGACTGGGACCTGCCCAAACATAAGGGTCTCAGCTACTTCATCCTTAATATCGAACAGCCGGGGGTCGAGGTGGTGCCGCTGCGCCAGATGAACGGTCATGCGTCGTTCAATCAGGTGTTCTTCACCGACGCCGAAATCGAGCCCGAGTTCCAAGTCTCTGAACTCGGCGACGGCTGGAATGTGGCAACGACGACCCTGATGCACGAACGCCGCGGCGCCGACGGCCTACGACGTTATCAGCAAGCAACCGACCGGCCAGGCCGCTGCTACGAAGAAGAAGCGGAGGAAATCGCGCATCAGTTGGAGCCCTACAAATGGTACCCGCAGCGCGCCGGGCGGACCGATCTTATCATCGAACGCGCCAAGGCGACCGGCATGAATACGGACCCTGCCGTACGGCAGGAAATCGCCAAGCTGATGATCATGGCGAAGTCGGCGGAATGGACGGCACGGCGCGCCCGCGCGGCACAGGCGCAGGGTAGGCCGCAGGGACCGGAAGGATCGATCGGCAAGCTGACCGCCAGCAACGTGGCCAAGCAGGCGGCGCACGTACACACGATGATCTCCGGTGCCGACGCCATGCTGACGGGCGAAGACAGCCCCATGGATGGCGTCATCTCGGAAATCCTGGTGTCGTTCCCCGCGACCTCGATTGCCGGTGGCACCGATGAGATTCAGCGCAACATCATTTCCGAACGCGTGCTGAAAATGCCGAAGGAACCCCGTACTGATACCAAAGGACCGTTTCGGGACGTGCCGCGGAACGTCGTATCGTAAACGACGTCAAGGCTGGGACGGGCCGATCATCCGTTCCGGCCGGACGATCTCGTCGAATTCATCCGCGGTTACGTACCCTAAGCGTAGGGCTTCTTCACGGAGCGTGGTCCCGTTCTTGTGCGCGGCTTTGGTAATTTCCGTCGCCTTGTCGTAGCCGACTTTCGGCGCAAGCGCGGTAACGAGCATCAATGAGCGTTCCATGAGCGTTTGGATGTGCGCTTCGTTCGCCTCAATTCCCGCGACGCAGCGATCTGCGAAGCTGACGGCGGCATCGCCAAGCAAGCGGATCGATTGCAGCAACGCGTAGGCCATGACGGGCTTGAAGACGTTCAACTCAAAATGCCCCTGGCTGCCGGCGAAGCCAACCGTCGTCTGATTGCCCATGACTTGCGCACAGACCATCGTCAGCGCCTCGCACTGGGTCGGGTTGACCTTGCCGGGCATGATGGAAGACCCCGGCTCGTTCTCGGGAAGCGACAGTTCTCCGAGACCCGATCGCGGCCCCGATCCGAGGAACCGGATATCGTTCGCGATCTTAAACAGCGATACGGCGACGGCGTTCAACGCCCCGTGCGCGAAAACGGCCGCATCATGCGCGGCGAGCGCTTCGAATTTGTTCGGCGCGGTCCGGAACGGCAGGCCAGTCAGGGCGCTCACTTTTTCCGCGAAACGGTCGCCGAAGTCCGGTGTCGCGTTCAAGCCGGTACCGACCGCCGTGCCGCCCTGAGCGAGTTCATATAGCCCGTCGAGACTCTGTGTGACGCGCGCGATGCCACCCTTTACTTGCGCTGCATAGCCGGAGAATTCCTGCCCCAGAGTCAGCGGCGTCGCGTCCTGCGTGTGCGTGCGGCCGATCTTGACGATGTCCGCGAAGGCCACCGCCTTGGCTTCAAGCGCTGCTAAGAGGTGCGTCAGGGCAGGCAGAAGGTGCGCGTTGATTTCCCGCGCCGTAGCAATGTGCATCACCGTCGGGAAGGTATCGTTCGACGACTGCCCCAGATTGACATGGTCGTTGGGATGCACCGGCTGCTTGCTCCCCAATGTGCCGCCAAGCAATTCGATGGCGCGGTTGGCGATTACCTCGTTCGCGTTCATGTTGGATTGCGTGCCGGACCCGGTCTGCCAGACGACCAAGGGAAAATGATCGCAGAACCGGCCTGCCGCGACCTCGCCCGCCGCCGCGTTGATGGCGTCGGCGAGGGTTTTTTCCAAGCGGCCCTGCTCAACATTCACCTGGGCGGCGGCCTGTTTGGCGATCCCGAACGCAAGAACCAGCGGCTTCGGCAGCACTTCGTCGCCGATCGGGAAATTCAGCAGCGATCGCGCGGTTTGCGCGCCATAATAATTTTCCTGGGGCACATCGATAGCGCCGAAGGAATCCGTTTCGGTGCGCGTTTTCGTATCTGTCATAGCGGTCTCCTCCGCAATCCATATAGGACGATCCGGCGTCCGGTTAATGGCGACGGCACGTCGAAATTCGCCATGGCAGCCTTGCGATGCTTAGAATGCCACTTAATAACGAAGCACTGCAGAAGGATGAATATTCGTGAACGCCACACCACGCGGCCCGCTTCAGGATGTCCGGGTTATCGATCTCACCACGGTTATGCTCGGCCCCTTCAGCACACAGATCCTGGGCGAGATGGGCGCCGACGTCATCAAGATCGAACCGCCCGGCGGCGATATTGGCCGCTGGACCGGTGTGGGGAAAAGCCCGGGTATGTCGGCGGCCTACATGATGAAGGGCCGCAACAAGCGCAGCGTCGTGCTCGATTTAAAAAAGGCCGAGGCGCGGGAGCCGCTCAAGCGCCTGGTCGAAACCGCCGATGTCTTCGTCCATAACATCCGGCCTAAAGCCGCGGGCCGTATCGGGATTGATTATGAATCCATTTCGGCGTGGAAAGAGGACATCGTCTACGCCGCCGCGACCGGCTACGGCGAGTCCGGCCCGTATGTCGACAAGCCCGCCTATGACGATCTGATCCAGGGCGCGTCCGGCTTGGCGGCGCTGTTCGGCGCCGTGACTGGCACACCGCGCTACGGACCATCGGTACTGGCCGACAAGACGATGGGCCTGTTCCTGACCTACGCGATCACCATGGCGTTGTTTCACCGCGAGCGCACAGGGGAAGGCCAGCGCGTGCATGTGCCGATGTACGAGTCCTTTTCCGCCTTCGTCATGAACGAGCATATGCAGGGGCGGATGTACGAACCGCCGGAGGGCCCGGCAGGCTATCAGCGCATGCTGACGCCGCACCGCCGCCCCTACCCAACCGCCGACGGCCATATCTGCGTACTGCCCTACAACGACAAGCACTGGGCAAAGTTCTTCGATGTCGCCGGCCGGCCGGAACTGACAAGCGACCCGCGCTTCGCCGATCAACCTTCGCGTTCGGCGAATATCGACGCGCTGTACGAGATCGTCGGCGGTGTGATGCAGACCCGGACCTCGGCCGAATGGCTGAGCATCCTGGAGGAGGCCGACATTCCCGTCATGCCGATGAACCAGCCGGAAGATCTGTTCGACTGCCCGCATCTCTCCGCCGTGGGCATGTTTCCCGAGGTGGACCACCCGACCGAAGGCCGGATGCGCCACATCAAGGTGCCGATCAATTTTTCGAAGACGCCAGGTGGCTACTATCGCCATCCCGAACAGCTCGGCGCGAGCACGGGCACGGTTCTGGAGGAGGTCGGGTATTCGCCCGAGGATATCGCGGCTCTGCGGGAGGCCGGCGCAGCAGGGAAATCAGACGGTTAAATCGTCGAGAAAATGCTCAACGGCCTGCGCCGCGGACAAGAAGCGGTGGTCCTGATTTCGATGGCCGATCAACTGAACGCCGAGCGGTAGTCCCGAAGGCCCCGACGCGGCGGGCAAGGTCACGGCGGGGGTATAGGTTGCCGTCCACGGAAGATTGAAGACTGGGTTGCCGGTGCTTTCGATACCCTCTGGCGCTTCGCCGGATGCGCTCGGCGTCAACAGCAAGTCGAAATCCGCCATCGCTGCCGAGAGATTGGCACGGTAATCCTCCAACGTTGCAAGCGCGGCGCGGTAACCATCGTAACTACAGGCGATACCGTCAGCGACACGGCCGTTCAGCAGTCGCTCGCTCAACTGATCATGATGATGCAGCCGCTCATGCAGCATGACCCGGGCAAACTCGAACCCGGATACATCACGCATCGCCTCGACCAACCCATCCGCCCCGTCAGGCATAGTAAAATCGGTAACCTGCGCCCCTGCCCTGGACAGGGCTTCCATCGTTTCCGTCAAAAGATCTTTAGTATAACCCTCAGCTTCATCCCACCAGGGTGTTCGACAGAAACCGATGCGTAAATCGGTAAGCGAAACCGGTACGAGCGGTTTGTAGGGCAATACCATCGCGGCGCTTCGGAACAGCGCCAGATCCTCGACGGACCGTGTAATCAAGCCGAGCGTATCGAGGGACGGCGAATTGTCCCGCACGCCGGTCAGGCAGAAATCGCCATAGCTCGGCTTGTAACCAACCGTGCCGCAAAAGGCTGCAGGGCGGATCGTCGAGCCCGTCGTCTGCGTGCCGAACGCAGCCGGCACCATGCCCGCCCCGACAACCGCAGCGGACCCGCTGGACGAGCCGCCAGGCGTATGTCCCGGGTTATATGGATTACGGGTCGGGCCCGGTTGGACATGGGCGAACTCCGCCGACACCGTCTTGCCGAACAGGATCGCGCCCGCGTCCCGGCATGCCGCCACACAAGGTGCGTCCCAGCCGGGGCGATAGCCGTCATAGATCGGCGATCCGTGCCCGGTTGGCATATCGGCGGTATCGATGATGTCCTTCAGCGCGAAGGGAACACCGTGCAAGATGCCCCTGGACGGTCCTTTGTCCGCGGCCCGGGCAGCGGCGAGAGCGGCGTCACGGTCGAAATACGCCCAGCCTTTCATCGTATCTTCCTGCGCTTCGATACGCTCGATGCACGCGGCAGCCACGGCTTCGCATGTCAAATCACCCTCCGCAATGGCGCGCGCGGCTTCGGCTGCGGTCAACATCAGAAATGCGACGTGATCAGCAGGCTCGGAAGCCAGAGCGCCAGCATCGGGAACAGCAACACGATAACCAACACCACGGTGTCGGAGATACAAAAGGGAAAGGAGCCTCGAATTACCTGAGTCACCGGCAGACCTGTGACACCGCTGACGGCAAACAGGTTCAGGCCGACGGGCGGAATTACGCTGCCAATTTCGATGCATAATGCGGTCAGGATCCCCAAATGCACGGGATCGACGCCGAGTGATAGCGCCACGGGAAAATAAATTGGCACCGTCAGCACGAGTATGGCGACGCCGGTCAGCCACATGGAAAGCGCCAGCAAGGTGGCCATGAGGGCGAACAGGAATGCGTATTTGCTAAGCCCGAGCGTGCCTGCCCATGCGGCGATCTCTTGCGGCCAGCCCATGTTGGCGAGGAAGAACTGGAAGATACCGACGCAACCCAACAGGAAGAACACGACCGCGGTCAAGTTCATGGCGCGGCGGGTCACACCCATCAATTCCTTGATAAACGGCTTGCCCCTGAAAAGAACGCCATAGCCCAGCGCATAGCACGCCGCGGCGGCGCCCGCCTCGGTTGGTGTGAAAAGGCCACCGTAAAGTCCACCGAGAACAAGCACCGGCATCAACAATGCCGGCACGGCCTCCAGAAAGGCCGTCCAGCATTTGCTCAGTTCGAATGTGCCTGCAGGCAGCTTGACGATGAAAATAGACACACAAACGATGATCACCGCATCGCTGATCGCCAGCATGATGCCGGGAACGACGCCGGCAAAGAACAGGTCGACGATGGAAATTTCGGTGATCACACCGAACAGGATCAGCGTGATACTGGGCGGGATAAGCAGCGCGATCCCGCCGGCGGAGGCGATCACGCCAGCCGCCATCCATTTCGGATAGCCGCGTTTGATCATTTCCGGGTACGCGATGACGCTCATGGCGGCGGCCATGGCGGTGGAGGAACCTGAAATGGCCCCGAACAGCACTGCCGCGATCAGGGTGGCATAGGCAAAGCCGCCCGGCACCCAACCGATCAAAGCATCGGCGAAGTTGAAAAGCCCGCGCACGAGTCCGGTCTTTTCCATCAAAAAGCCGGCATAGATGAAGAACGGTATGGCAATCAGCGTGTATTTGCTGATGAAATTGAAGAAAGCTTCGAACAGCGTGCTAAAGGAGAGAAAATCGTCAAACAGCACTAAGACAGCGGTGGAACCGGCGAGAGAGATGCCGATCGGCACCCCCACAAGGAGCAATCCAAAAAGGGTAAGCGCTAATGGCAGCATGAAATTGCCCCTAGTCCCAACGGCCGGTTAAACATCTGTCGTCATTTCAATTTCGGCATCGAGATGTTCGCCGCGCGCGAAACTGATGACGTCCTCGATTGTCTGCAAGAACGCGACAAAGGCCATCAAAAGGAAGCCAAACATCAAGATCAGATAAAACGGCCATAGCGGAATGAGCAGGCTATAGGTGTTCAAATCCCTGTCCCACGCATAGCTGAAGGACGACCAGCCCGTAACGCCGATGGCACCGCAAAACAGCACAATGACCGCCGATACGGCAATCTTGGTTATCCCCACCGCCTTGTAGTAGCCCTGGGCGTGAAGTAGTTGGATGATCGCGTTCATCACCAGGTGGCTACGGCGGATCTGAGTGACGCCGAAATAGAAAGCGACCGCGGAGACCATGCCAACGATGATCGCATCCTGGCCCCACTCGAACACGACGCTGAATACATAGCGGCGAACAATCTCGAGCAGCGCGAACAGGGTGAGACCCAACAGCATGGCTGAGGCGATCCAGCCAAGTACCGAATGAATCGCGTCTTTTATCCGTTGCGAAAAAGCGAGAAACCCGTCCATGTCCACCCCCCAATCAGCAGAGTTTCCGAACCTTCGAGCGAACAAGGGGCCGCCAACAGCGTGGCGGCCCCCTGAAGTCTCGTTGCGTGGCGACCGTTATTTCCGGTTTTTCGCCTTATACAGGTCTGCACCCTTGCCGTACTTCGCGAAATACTTTTCGTATTGCGTGCAGTCGGTTTTTTCGAGCGCATGGGATCCTGGAGGATTGGCCTTTACCAAGGCTTCGGCTTCCATCGTGAACTGGTCGACCATCTTGTCGCCCGTATCGTTCACCTTGGTCTTGATCCATGCATTGGTGGCGCCATTTTCGGCCTTCTTGATAACGGCCGATTCCGCTTGGCTTAGGACATAGATGCCAGGCGCACTCTTGTCCGTGGTGACGAACTTATCGAGCGTGCGCTTGTCGTTGCAGTAGTTGATAACGCGCTGGAACGGGATGAAGTCGTTCTTGATGATATCAGTGAGGATATCGCGCTGATCCTGCGCAAGCTTGTTCCACCAGCGATTGGAAATACCGAACCAGTAGTAGTCGCCGACGATTCCGTTGAGACCGGCGACCGTGAAGTACGGCGCTTGTTCTTTGGTCGCGTTAAAACCACCGAGCGAGGTGAGGAGACCATCGATAACGCCGGTTTGCAGGGCCGGCGGCACATCACCAAAGGCCATGGCCTGCGGGTTGGCGCCAAGCGCGCTCAGCAGCGCGTTTTCCGCTGGGCCCATCGACCGCATTTTTTTGCCGGAGAAATCAGCCGGCCCGATCAACCGGCCCTTCACTGCGCCAGCACCCATATACATGCTCAGATGTCCGGCACCCATGATGGTGATATCGTGCGCTTTGTCAAAATGGGCCGCCAGGTCCTTGAAGGTCTGGGTCTTATCGACGGCATCAATAGCGCCGACCGTGGATAGTTTACCGGCGCCCAATAGCACGTTTGCCAACGGCTCGATGCTGGAGGTTTTGCCGAACTGGCCGGTGAGGACTTCCAGGTTGCCCTGCGTCAAGGCCTTTACGCCTTGCGGGACTGTGTAAAGCGATTTGGCCCAGAAAATCTGAACCTTGCTACCGGGAATTTTCTTTTCCACCTGCTCGGCGAAATAGACTTCCGCGATTGCGGCCGGGTGCGGCGGACCGTTGTGATCCGATGCCCAGCGAAGTTTCACGGGATCTGCGGCGCCCGCAATTTGGCTGGACGCCACAACGAAGGCCGCCCCTAAAACCGCAGCCGTCAGCTTTGATGCTCGCGACATATCTTCTCCTTTTTAACTCAGTGAGTTAAAGACGCATTGTTTGCCAGGGATGCGCATTTTCCCAAGCGCCTGCTCTCGTTCCGGACTTTAATTGGTAGAAGCTTGGGAAGCACATCCAGTTTTTGTGCCGACCATAATATGGTCAAGCAACAAACCTATAGACCATTGTGCCACATGCCTAAAGCCCCTTAACAGCCTCACTCTCTGCGGGACAGAAACATCTAACGCGGCCGCAAAACCTGAGCCAAGGTGAGTACATCCACGCCGACCGCTCCCGCACGCTTCAAAACCCGCGCGCATTCTTCAACCGTGGCACCGGTGGTCAGTACGTCGTCCAGCAGCAATATCCGCGCCCCAGAAATTTTTCCCCGCCATTCGTCTCGTATGGCGAAGGCAGCGCGGACGTTTCGAATGCGTGCCGCCCGCGACATCCGGCCTTGCGGCGGGGTTCGACTCCGTCGCGTCAGCAAATCAACGGCAACGGTCATACCGGTCTCTTTGCCCAGCGCTTGCGCCAGCAAGGCGGACTGATTGTAACGCCGCGCGAAGAGACGCCAACGATGCAATGGGACCGGAACGATGAAATCCGTATTTTCCAAAAGATCGCTTCCGGCCCGTGCCAGCCACCGCCCGAAAGCGGGGGCCTGATGTGTACGATCCGCATGCTTGAAGGTCAGGATCAAGGACCGGCTGGCCTCGTCATACGCGAAGACGGCGCGTGCTCTGTCGTACTGCGGCAATCGACGGGTGCAGGACGCGCACAAGCTCTCCGACGGCGCCTCGTATTCGAAGGGGTAGCCACAACAAGCACATGCCGGCGGGCCCAGAAACTGGAGCGTATCCCAGCATGACGCGCATAGCGACCCATCATCCGCGACGGTCGCGCCGCACGCCATGCAGCGTACGGGCAAAACCGCGTTCAGGATCGAGCGAGCAAGCGGCGCGACGCTGACCGCCATCGCACTTAGGGCGCGAATTCCGGAAAAATCAGAGTGCCATCCCGCTTGATCTGATTAATCAGCTCGATTTCCCAGTCGAGATACTGGTTCATCGCGTCCTCGACAGTGCCTTCGCGGTCGTAAGGCTTATAGAAAATATCCTCCCGTTCAGCAGCGAGGCTCGAATAGCCTTCTTCGATCGGCTGACCAGCTGCGCGCCAGGCGTCGGTGCCGCCCTCCAGAGCAAACACATCGGCATCCGTTAGCTGTGCGAGATCTTGTGCGCCAAGCCGGGCAAGGTGCCCATCATCGCTCGTGACCACATAGGATGTCGCCGATGGCAATTTAGTCAGCCCATCCTCCAAACGGGACCTAATCGCCCACCACGCACCCGCGACATGACCATCGCGATAGCTCAAACTGTCGGCAATATCGACGATGACCGCACCGTCAGGAACCTGGTCGGAAGCAACCGTCTTTATCGACGCCTCGGCGACTTCCGGCACGGAAGATACGTACGGCCCCGACTCGGTCGGCATTTCGTCGAGACCGCCGCGCAACACGAAGACATCCGTCTTGCCCATCTGGACGAGCCAGTGCGCCGTCATCGTCGCGCGGACGCCGGTGTCGTCGATTAGGACGATCCGCGCGTTGTCCGTCGCCACATATTTGTCCGTTGCCTGGACGAGCTGCCCGCCCGCCGCATGACGCGAGCCTTTGACATGGCCGGCCTCGTATTCTTCCGGCGAGCGCACATCGAACAGATAAATCGAGCGCCGGTCGGCTTCCCCTTGCCAACTGATTACCGTTTCCACGTCGATCGTTTGCACACCATATTTTTTGGCAACCTGCGCGGCGGCGCTTTGCGCCCAATCCAGCCCGGCATCCGTAACCGCACCGTATTTCCGGGTCGCGCCGTGCTCGAGCTCCAGCCCCGCCAGATGCCAGCCCATGGTGCCGTTGGTCAGCGCCATCACCCGGTTCGGCGTCCCGGCGTTGATCAGCGACTGCGCACCGATAATCGAACGCGTTCGCCCAGCGCAATTGACGACGACCAGCGTATCCGGGTTCGGCGCCAGATCGCGAACATGGTAGGCAAGCTCCGCCCCTGGGGAATCGATCCCGCCGGGGATGTTCATCCGGTGAAATTCGTCCATCGGGCGGCTATCGAGGATCACCATATCCTCGCCGGAATCGATTTTGGCCTTGAGCTCCTCGGCGGAGATGTTCGGCGTATCGCAATGATGCTCGACATATTCGCCGAACACCTTGGACGGCACATTCATGCCGCTGAAGAGCTCGAAGCCCGTCGCGGCCCACGCCTCGACGCCCCCGTCGAGAATCTTGAGATCGCTATAGCCCATGGCAGACAGTGTTGTCGCTGCGCGGGCCGCCAAACCATCGTCAGCATCGATCAACACGATGCGGGTCGCGGCGCGCGGCACGAGATCCCGGATGGAAAGCTCGATCCCGCTCAGCGGAATGTTGGCGCAGCGCAGAAGATGGCGTTGTCCGAACACGCCCTCCTCCCGTACGTCGATTACCGCCAGTTCGCCCTCGTCATCGAATGCCGCGCGTAGCGCCTTCGCATCGATATTTCCCGCACCCGTCATGGAATCCTCCTGTTCTGCAATCAAATCTAACTGTAGGCGCTGGAACAGGTGCCCTCAACAGGCTTCGGGTTTGCGCCCGCCGTGGAAGCCGCCCATATTGTTTCGCGATGTCCGACGAAATGACCGTATTCGACCGACGGCTGATCCGCGCCCGCAGAGACCGTGCGGCCACCAACTTCGCCGAGTTCGATTTCCTATTCCGCGAGGTCGCAGACCGGCTTGCGGATCGTCTGGTGGACATCACGCGGTCCTTTCCGGTGGCGCTGGACATCGGTTGCCACACCGGTGTCTTGGGGTCGGCGTTGCAAGGCCGTGGCCAGATTGAGGCCTTGATCCAGTGCGATTTGTCGGAACCGATGGTCCGGCGATCCGGAGGATTGGGCTCCGTCGCTGACGAAGAAACTCTTCCGTTCGATGAAGGCTGTTTCGATCTTGTGTTGAGCAATCTGTCGCTGCACTGGATCAATGACCTGCCGGGCGCCCTGGTTCAGGCCAATCGCTGTCTAAAGCCGGATGGGTTGTTTCTTGCCGCCATGCTGGGCGGCGATACGCTGCACGAGCTGCGCGACTGCCTCATGGCAGCGGAGCTCGAAATTCGCGACGGCGCGAGCCCGCGCTTCTCGCCGTTCGCACTCGTCCGCGACGCGGGTGGGTTGTTGCAGCGGGCAGGCTTCACGCTGCCCGTCACCGACAGCGATATCATCACAGTGACCTACGAAAACGCCTTCCGGTTAATGCGGGATCTGCGCGGCATGGGGGAAACCAATGCCGCCCTGACGCGGCCTCGGCATTTCACACAGCGGAATATCTTTCTTCGTGCAGCGCAGCTCTACGAAGAGCGTTACGCCGGCTCCGACGGCCGCATTCCGGCAACGTTCGAAGTAATCTATCTGCACGGCTGGTCGCCGCACGAGTCGCAGCCGCAGGCGCTTCGCCCCGGCAGCGCGAAAACGCGGCTTGCCGACGCGCTGGGCACGACGGAAGTCGCGACCGACGACAAGGCAGCACCGGATTGATCGACTTATAAGAAATCCCGCAGCATTGCGACCAAAGGCACGTCGGCCGGCGGCATCGGATAGTCGGTCAGTTGCGCCGGCCGGACCCAGGCCAGCTTCTGACCTTCGCGCGCCTGTGGGATACCCTTCCAGATACGGCAGACGTATAGCGGCATCAGCAGATGGAAATCCTCATAGGCATGGCTGGCGAAAGTCAGCGGTGCCAGGCAGCTCTGCCGCGTGTCGACGCCCAGTTCTTCCTGGAGTTCGCGGATCAACGCGGCGTCGGGCGCCTCGCCGCTTTCGACCTTGCCGCCGGGGAACTCCCATAGGCCGGCCATCGACTTGCCTTCCGGCCTCTGGGCAATGAGGATTCGGCCATCCGCATCGATCAAGGCCACGGCGACGACCAGCACAACCGGCAGGTCCGCCACGGCCGCTCCATTGCCTGCGTCCCAACACCCGCTCAATATGCGTTGATTCTCGCTCAGGATCGATAATCCGCGTTGATTGATATGTAGCCGTGCGTCAGATCGCAGGTCCAGACTCGCGCCTTGCCGCGCCCCAGACCAATATCGATACCGATATGAACGTTCTGACCCTTCATATGTTCAGAGACGGGGTCTTCGACATAGTCTTCGCGCACGACACCCCATTCGGTAATCGGCACACCGCCCATGGTGATCGACAATCTGTCACGGTCAGCCGGCTCACCGGTCTTGCCAACAGCCATGACGAGACGCCCCCAATTCGCATCCTCGCCGGCAACCGCCGTCTTGACTAGAGGCGAGTTGGCAACCGTCAAGCCGATCTTGCGCGCCGACTGTGGCGATACAGCGCCGGTCACGTCGATGGTGATCAGCTTTTGAGCGCCCTCGCCGTCGCGAACCACTTGCGTCGCGAGGTCGATCAGAAGCTCTTCGACGACGCGGCGAAAGCCCTTCAAGTGCGCATCCCGCGCCGACGACACCGCGGGGTGCCGTTTCCCCTTGCCGGTCGCGCATAGCAGGACGGTATCGCTGGTCGAGGTATCGCTGTCGACGGTGATGCAATTGTAGGATTTGTCGACCGCCGCTTTGAGGATCGATTGCAGCACACGCGCCGGAATCTTCGCGTCGGTAAACACGAAGCTCAGCATCGTCGCCATGTCCGGCGCGATCATACCGGATCCTTTGGTGAAGCCCGCCACGGTAACTTTCGTATTGCCGATCATCGCGGAGCGAGCCGCGGCTTTCGGAAACGTATCGGTCGTCAGGATCGCATCCGCCGCCTGACGCCAGGATTTCGGCTTCAGGTCGCGGACCATGCGCGGCAGGCTCTTGGCGATGTAATCCGGCGGCACCGGTTCGCCGATCACCCCTGTCGAGGCGACATAGACCTGCTTACGCGAGCAACCGATAAGCTTCGCCGCAGCTTTCACCGTCTCCTCGACAACTAGATCGCCGGCATTGCCAGTAAACGCGTTGGCGTTTCCAGAATTGACGACGATCGCGCGCGCCTTCCCGGTGGAGAGGATTTTCTTGCACCAGTCGACGGGCGCGGACGGGCAGCGCGACGTCGTGAACATGCCAGCCACCGTCGTCCCACGAGCGAGACGCACGACCATCAAATCCTTGACGCCCTTGGCCGGCTTCAAGCCGACATGCCGGCCGGCCAGCTCAACGCCCGGTATTTCGGGAATTTGTGGAAACCGGCTCGGCGCCAGGGGCGAACGCTGCAACATAGGATACCTACTGCGCTTTGGGCGGCGCCGGCATCGGATTGCCGTCGAGCGTAAACCGCTCCACCGTGGCCGCTTCCACCAATTGTTGCATCACGCCAACCGCGACGGTGCGGCCAACTTCCCGCAGAATGCGGGGGCGCATTTCCTCGAAACTCGGCGCCGCGGTGGTCCGGCGATCCTCGACCTTGATGACGTGCCAGCCGAAGCGCGTTTTCACCGGCAGCGGCGTCACGTCGCCGGCCTTAAGCGCGAACGCCGCTTCGGCAAATGGCTTGACCATATCGCCCCGCTTGAAGAAACCGAGATCGCCACCATTGGCGGCACTCGGACCCGTCGAAAACTCCTTCGCGGCATCCTCGAATTTCTTACCGGCTTCAAGGTGGCCGATGACGTTCTTAGCGTCGACTTCCGTCTTCAGCAGGATATGCCGGGCGCGCACTTCGTCCGCCGGCGGATTCTGTTCCAGGAATTCCTTGTAGCGTGTATCGAGCAGCCCCGGCGTCAGGTTCTGCTCGATGAGCTGGTTCAAGTACACTTCGCCGATGACCGCGTCCTCGAGCCGCTTGAGCCGCCGCTTGACGATATCGTTGTCGGCCATATTGTTTTTCCGGCCGTTAATCACCAGCAGCCGCTGCTGAATCATCCGCTCGACCAGTTGTGGATAAATCGTCTCGAATCCGGCTTGTTGCATCTGCTGCGGTAGGCTGGAAAACGCACGAACCACTTCGCTTCGATAGATCGGCTTGCCCTCGACATTGGCGACTACGGCGTCGTCGGCTGCCTTCGGGGCGGCGGTTTGAGCCCATGCGGACGGAAGCGCGAACAGAGCCAGACCGGCCGCAACCAACGCGGCGCGCGCACTGAAGTGACGTGGCATGCTTAATCTCCTTACACGATTGATAAAGCGCACCCCCCTGCGCGATTCTGCCCCGGGATAAACCATATGAAGCGTATCGGCACAAGAGCATCACCAAGAGGTGACCGGCGCGGCAGCGTTGACAGCCGTCGCTAAGGACCTTATGTGACAGCGTAAGTCCCTATGCTATAGCGTATAAATCTATAGGCGCCCCGCAATTTAGCGCGCTTTAACCCCAGATCCGAGGTTCTCGATGATCGGCGGCATGCTCCGACGGGTTTTTGGATCACCAAATGACCGGTTCGTAAAGTCTCTGCAAGGCACCGTGGACGCTATAAACGCGGCGGAAGCGGAGCTTGAGCCGCTTGACGACGCGGCGCTGCGCCAGCGGACCGACCAGCTGCGCCAACGCCTAGCCGACGGCGAAACCCTGGAAGACGTTCTCATCGACGCGTTCGCCACCGTCCGCGAGGCAGCCAAGCGTACGCTCGGGCAGCGCCATTATGACGTGCAGCTGCTCGGCGCCATGATCCTGAACCAAGGCAAAATTTCGGAAATGAAGACCGGCGAGGGCAAGACGCTCGTCGCAACGGCAGCGGTTTACCTCAATGCCCTGGAAGGCAAGGGCGTTCACGTCGTAACGGTAAATGACTACCTCGCGCAGCGCGATTCTGAATGGATGGGGCAGGTCTACAAGTTTCTCGGCCTTACCGTGGGCTGCATCGTGCATGGATTGAGCGACGAAGAGCGGCGCGAAAATTACGCCGCCGACGTCACCTACGGCACCAACAACGAATTCGGCTTCGACTATCTGCGCGACAATATGAAGTTCAGTCTGGACGAGATGGTTCAGCGCGAGTTCAATTTCGCCATCGTCGACGAAGTCGATTCGATCCTGATCGACGAAGCACGCACACCGCTCATCATCTCCGGCCCGACCGACGATTTCTCGGAGATGTATTACAAGATCAACAAGCTGATCCCGAAGCTCACCGAAGACGATTACGAAAAAGACGAAAAACAACGCAACGTCACCCTCACCGAGCAGGGGACGGAGCATATCGAGCAGCTTCTGGAGGAAGCGGATTTACTCGATGGCGGCGGACTTTACGATGCGCAGAATATCTCCACAGTCCATCACGTAAACCAGGCATTGCGCGCCCACACGCTGTTTCATCTCGACAAGGATTACATCGTCAAAGACGGCAAGATCGTCATCATCGACGAATTTACCGGCCGCATGATGGAAGGGCGCCGCTATTCCGAAGGGCAGCATCAGGCGCTGGAAGCCAAAGAAGGTGTCACCGTCCAGCAGGAAAATCAGACGCTCGCCTCGATCACCTTCCAGAACTATTTCCGGCTGTACCCCAAGCTCTCCGGCATGACGGGTACGGCGACGACGGAAGCGGGTGAGTTTGCGGAAATCTACGGGCTCGAAGTGGTCGAAATACCGACCAACAAGCAAATGATTCGCGACGACCAGGACGACGAGGTCTACCGGTCGAAACGCGAGAAATACGACGCGATCATCACCCAAATCGAAGAGTGCCAGGAGCGCAAGCAACCCGTGCTCGTCGGTACGGTCAGCATCGAGAATTCGGAAGAGCTCGCTGGCGAGCTGAAAAAGCGCAAGATCAAGCACAGTGTCCTCAACGCCCGGCATCACGAGCAGGAAGCGCATATTATCGCGGATGCCGGTTTCCCGGGCGCGGTCACCATCGCGACCAACATGGCGGGTCGCGGCACCGATATTCAGCTCGGCGGCAATCTGGAAATGCGCATCGCGCGCGAACTCGCCGATGTCGCGGATGAAGCCGAACGCGGAAAGCGCATCGCGACGATCGAGCAGGAAATCGAGGAAAAACGGGCGGTTGTGCTCGAAGCCGGCGGGCTCTACGTACTGGGCACGGAACGCCACGAATCGCGCCGTATCGACAATCAGCTCCGCGGCCGCGCCGGCCGTCAGGGCGATCCCGGTGACTCGAAATTCTTTGTCTGCCTCGAAGACGATCTGATGCGGATTTTCGGGTCCGAGCGTATGGACTCCATGCTCGGCAAGCTCGGGCTCGAGGACGGGGAAGCGATCATCCACCCCTGGATCAACAAGGCGCTTGAGAAAGCGCAGCAAAAGGTCGAAGCGCGCAATTTCGACATTCGCAAGCAGCTCCTGAAATACGACGATGTGATGAATGATCAACGCAAGGTCATTTACGAACAGCGCAAGGATCTGATGCGCACGGAAGACGTCAGCGAAGAAGTCGTGGATATGCGCCACCAGATCGTCGAGGATCTGGTCGCCAAATGCATTCCGGAAAATGCGTATGCGGAGCAATGGGATACCGACAGCCTGCACGAGGAATGCCTGCGCATTTTCGGCCTCGACCTTCCGGTCTCCGAATGGGCTGCGGAAGAAGGCATCGCCGACGAGGAAATCGAAGAGCGGATCAACACGGCGGTTGACCGGACCCTCGCTAAGAAAGCGGCGGACTACGGCCCCGAGCTCATGCGGATGGCCGAAAAGAGCCTGCTGCTGCAGATTCTCGATCAATGCTGGAAAGACCATTTGCTCCAGCTCGACCACCTACGGCAAGGCGTCAATCTGCGCGCCTATGCGCAGCGCGACCCGCTCAACGAATACAAAAGCGAAGCCTTCACCATGTTCGAGCAGATGCTCGGCAGCGTCCGGGAAATGGTCACGAACGTCCTGTGCCGCATCGAGCTTCGCGTCGAGGGCCAGCCCGAAGAAATGTTCCAGCGCGAGCAGCCCGACATGGCGGAGGAGCACGAGGCCCTGGGCTTCGGCGCAACCGATATGGACGGCGACACCGCAACGACCGTGCGGCGGCGGCCAACCGGACCGGCTGACCCGGACGATCCTTCGACATGGGGAAAGGTCCCCCGTAACGCACAGTGCCCGTGCGGCTCAGGCAAGAAGTTCAAACACTGTCACGGGAAGATTTAGGCAGTAGCACTGCCCGACGCTCTATAGGCCCGCAGCCGAGCCGTCTATTTTCATGAATTTTTCGCGGCGCTGCGCACGCAGCATCGCGCCGTCCAGCGGCCGGAGGTCGGCGAGGGCGAGTTCGATGGCATCGCCGACGGCATCGATTGTCGTCGCCGGATTCCGGTGTGCGCCGCCCATTGGTTCCACGACGATTTGATCGATAACGCCGAACGTCAGCATATCGCGCGCGGTCAAACGCAATGCTTCGGCCGCGTCCTGCGCCTGATCGACGCTGCGCCACAGAATGGACGAGCATGCTTCCGGCGCGATCACGGAGTAAATGCTGTGCTCCAGCATCAGGACCATATTCGCCGCCGCCAAGGCGATGGCTCCGCCCGATCCACCTTCGCCGATGACGACGCTGATCAGCGGCACTTCCAGCGAAAGACAAGTCTCGATCGAGCGCGCGATCGCTTCCGCCTGGCCTCTTTCCTCCGCACCGACACCGGGATAGGCGCCCGTCGTATCGACCAGCGTAATCACCGGCAAATGGAAGCGGCTGGCCAGGTGCATCAGACGCTGCGCCTTACGGTAGCCTTCCGGCCGCGCCATGCCGAAATTATGGGCGACGCGGGATGACGTATCGGAGCCCTTTTCAGTTCCGATGACCACGCAGGAATAGCCGCGGAACCGGCCGAGACCGCCCATCACCGCCGCATCTTCAGCAAACACGCGGTCGCCGGCCAACGGCGTAAAATCTTCGATCAGCCCCTCGATATAGGCGCTGCAATGCGGCCGGCCCGGATGCCGCGCGACCTGAACCTTCTGCCACGGCGTAAGATTGGCATAGGCTTGTTGCAGCAGGCGGTCGGCCTCGGTCTGCAACTTACCCACCTCGTCCGCAATATTGATGTCGCCGGCGTCGGAAAGATGCCGAAGCTCCTCAATCTTGCTTTCCAGCTCCGCGATGGGGCGTTCGAATTCAAGAAAGGTCTGCATGGGAACCGCCGCCCGGATTCTGAGGTGGACGCGTTCCTAACACAGCTGAACCGCTTTGAAAACGTTGCCCAAGCGACTTATTTCCCGGTGCGCCGCGCAGCGCCGGCGAGCGGATGGGCGCGGGCAACAAGCGATTGCAACCGTGCATCGATAACATGCGTATAGATTTGCGTCGTGGAGATATCCGCATGGCCCAGCATCTTCTGCACGCTGCGCAAATCCGCACCGTTCGCAAGCAGATGACTGGCGAACGCGTGGCGCAACACGTGCGGGCTGACCTTGTCCGGATCGACGCCGGCCGCAATCGTCAGCGCCTTCAGCATCTGACCGAAGCGCTGACGCGTGATATGGCCCGACGCGCCGCGCGACGGAAACAGCCAGCGCGAGTCGCCCTCGCCGGATATATGCTGCTGCCGCAGCGCACGATAGGCGTCGACGGCTTCGCAAGCGGGCAGGCTCAGGGGCACCAGCCGCTCCTTCGAGCCCTTGCCCTGAACGATTAGGAAATCCCGGTCCCGCAGGCACGCCGTCAAGGGCAGACTAACTAATTCCGAGACCCTCAGTCCGGTTGCATAAAGCAGCTCGATCATGGCCTGCACACGCCGCCCATCCGCGCCCTTTCCAGCAGCAGCGGCGTCGAGCAGACGATCCACATCCCCCTCGCTCAACACCTTCGGAAGGGAACGGCTGCGGCGCGGGCTGTCGATAACGACCGTCGGGTCATCGGCGCGTATGCCGTCGACATAAAGGAACTGATGGAACTGGCGAATCGACGATAGCCGCCGCGCCGCTGTACTCGGCGAAATCCGGGCGTTGTCGAAGGTCGCGATATAATTGCGGATGTCGCGGGTCGTCGCGGTTTTGACGGCTGTGCCCTGCGCCGAAAGGTAATCGACATAGGACTCCAGATCCCGCCCATACGCCGCAATTGTGTTGACCGCGGCACCACGCTCGGCCGCCATCATCTCGAGAAATAAATCAACAAGATGCGAGATGGTTTACAGCCCCTTTTCGACAGCCGCCTCGATCACCAATGCACGCGCCTCATCCATAAGACCGACCTGCCGTAACGACACGACGATCTCCCGCAGCACGCCGATATCCATTTCACCCGGACCGTCATGGCCGGCAACGATAGCGGCAAGAAGCAGCGCTTCCCCCACGCGGCCCGCCGTCGCGGCGTCTGCAAGCGCGGAGCGGTAGGTATGATCCGGAAGCTGCATCGCACGCCGTTCAAAATTGCCGAGAACATCGCGCCATTGCCCACCGCTCAAGGATAGCCCCTGCATTTCGAGCAGTGCATAGGCATCCCCGAACCGCCGCCGCGCCTGAGTCGGCATCAGGGCGGTAACCGCAGCCCGCCATGCATCAGCCGCAGCAGCGTCCTCAGCCGCTGACGGCAACGACAGCGACGCGGCGGCCCACAGGGAATCCGCTGCAAGCTTCACATCAGGATCGCGTGAAACCTCATAGCGCAGCCCAGTGACCCAGGGTTCGGCCAAATCGGCACGTCCCAATGCGTACAACGCGCGTGCCGCGTCCGCTGCAAACCAGGAAAGCTCCGCCGATGGCAGAATCGCCCCCAACATTGGACTGAAAAGCCGGACCGACAACGGATAGACACCGTCCTCCCGCGCCAGCGACAGCGCCTTCTGCAGCACCTCGGCCCGCGCCGTCGGCACGTTCTGTGCCGCGGCGGCCTGATAGAGCAGGGCGCGCCCGCGTGGCGACCGTACCGACTCGGCGATGCTCAACGCATTTTCCACATCCTCACCGGAGAACGCCGCCTCCGCGTAAATTCGTGTCAACCGCTCCGGCGTCAGCGCGCCAAAACGCGCGGCCCGCTCCGCGGCGGCAAGACGAAGATCAAGGTCGCCATCGGGAAACGCGGCAATCATCGCAAGGAGTGGCGGCGATGCCTGCTCAAAAAGGGCGGCCGGAATCGGCAGCCTGGCATAATGCAGCACCGCGAACAGAAGAGGCGTCGCCTCGGCAAACTCACCGGTGGACGGATTTTCGCCCCGCACCAGCGCATCGATCAACGCCGCGAAGGCCGGGTCAGCCGATTCGACACTCTCCGCCAGCAGGTTTGCGCCAAGCGCTGCTTCCTCGAGATTACCGTCCAGCACTTGGCAAAATATCAGCAGATACTGCCAGTATGTTTTTTCCAGCGGAATGTCCCGCCGCCGCGTCTCGGCGCAGGCTGCCTCGTTTTCGCCGCGCATCAACAAATTGTCCGCGTGCAGGCGCAGCAAGCGGCCGTCGCCCTGACGCCTCGGCGCGATTTCCATAAGAGCCGAGGCGGACCCAAGAAAACCAAGCGTTTGCAGGCGCTCAATCCGCAGCGCGACCAGATTCGGAGAGTCTCTTCCTTCTTCCCGGGCCGGTGCGTCAGCGGCGGTTAGCAACAGACGGCGCAGAATATCGCGCAGTGTCGGCGACGCCATACTATCGGGCAGTTGCCGCATTAAATGAACGACGTATTTGGCCGGCGTGGACTGCCACATCGTACGAACGAGGCCGCCGGTCTGGAAATCGATCGTGCCGATTTCATCGGGATCGGGACCGCGCAGCCGATCCACCTCGATTCCCGACCGCGCCTTGTACTCGGACGGGTCTTCCGCGAACGGATCCGGCGCAACCGGCGCTACCGATTCGGGTTCCGCGGGCGGCGATTCGGGCTCAACGGGCTTACGGGGCAAGAGACGTCGTGGTGCTGGCGCCGTGTTCTGGGCCACCTGCCAGACGGATCCTGGTTCGACATTATTCGACCGGTCGCCGGCAAACGCTACCGGCGCGATCATCAGAATCGCCGCAAACTGCGCGGCGATCACAACACGTCGATCAACGCGCGAATCTGTCATTATCCAGCACTTTTTCAACCTTCTGAGATGGGGCAGGAATATCCCAGGTGGCCAGGAAAGCCAACCCGCCGCCAACCGTGACGAGGAGCAGGATAATAAGGAACAGTGTAAATTTTCTCATGAGACCTATGCGTTGACCGCGCTCCCATCCGATATAAGGTAGCGCTTGACTATGTTGATTCTGCGGCAGTTTATAGTTGCTTGAAATGCTATTCAACGAAGCCACCGGTCGCCGGCCGGATTTATGACGGATATCAGAACCCTTAAACTACCGAAAACGCTCGTTATGGTTGGTATGATGGGCGCCGGAAAGACAGCGATCGGCCGCCGCATCGCGGCACGGCTTGGACTGTCGTTTGTCGATGCCGACGATGCAATCGCCGACGCGGCCGGATGCTCGATTGAGGATATCTTCGAACGCCACGGTGAAGCGGCGTTTCGCGACGGCGAGCGCCGTGTCATCGAGCGCCTGCTCACCGCGCCGGTGCATATACTCGCCACGGGCGGCGGCGCGTTCATCGATTCTCAGACACGGACGCGGATTCTTCGCGATTGTCTGTCGGTTTGGCTGCGCGTGGAAACCGATGTTCTGTGGCGACGGGTGAAACGGCGCACCGACCGGCCGCTGCTGCAAACGGAAGCGCCGTACGAAACCCTCGTAAAGCTGGTCGAAAAACGGTATCCGATCTATGCGGAAGCAGACATTACGGTCGACAGTATCGACGGCCCCGCCGAGGACACGGTCGACAGCGTTCTGAGTGCCGTCGCGGCACATTTGCGCGAAGAAGGGAAGACAGTGTGAGCACGCACGATATCATCCGCGTGGAGTTGGATGCGCGCAGTTACGAGATCCTGGCCGGAGATGCTCTCCTGTCGGAAGCGGGCCGCCATATCGCACCTGTGCTGAAGCAGAACCACGTCTTCATCGTTACCGACGAAAATGTCGCGGCACTGCACCTGGAAACGGTGCAGCGGAGCCTGGACGACGCCGGAATCTCATACGAATCGCTGGTACTGCCGGCCGGCGACCAAACGAAGGGATTCGCCTATCTGCAAAAGCTGATCGGCGAGCTGTTGTCGCGCAGGGTCGAGCGCGATAGTACGGTCATCGCCCTTGGTGGTGGCGTCATCGGCGACCTAGCCGGGTTCGCCGCGGCGATAACGCTACGCGGCATCGATTATGTGCAGATACCGACGACTCTGCTCGCCCAGGTCGACAGTTCGGTCGGCGGCAAAACCGCGATCAATACCGAACATGGCAAGAACTTGGTCGGCATGTTCCATCAGCCCCGCCTCGTCCTGGCCGATATCGGCGTACTCGATACACTGCCGCAGCGCGAATTCCTTGCCGGCTATGCGGAGGTTGTCAAATATGGCCTGATCAACGACTCGGCCTTCTTCACCTGGCTCGAAGGGCATGGGGCAGCGTTACGGGAGGGGGACCGCGCCGGACGCCGCAAAGCCGTCGTGAAAAGCTGCCAGGCGAAGGCCGACATCGTGGCGGCCGATGAACGGGAGACTGGACAACGCGCGTTGCTCAATCTCGGTCACACGTTCGGCCACGCCCTGGAAGCGGAAACCGGATACAGCGATATGCTGCTGCATGGCGAAGGGGTCGCGATTGGGGCGGCCATGGCATTCGATCTTTCCGCCCGCATGGGGCTGTGCTCGACCGAAGATGCCGCCCGTGTTCATCGGCACTTCGCCGCCATGGGCCTGAGTACCGGGCTGGACCACCTTCAGGGTGTCGCCTGGCAGGCGGAAGATCTGATGGCGCACATGGGACGCGACAAGAAGGTACGGGGCGGCCGCATGACCTTCGTTCTGGTAAAAGGAATCGGCCAGGCGTTCCTGAGTCAAGACGTCGCGCCGGAGGACCTTGTCGCAATATTGGAAGATTCGGTCTCATCATGACGGTGGAGTTGCTCATCGCGGTTGCGGCGATTGTCGTCCTGCTTCTGATATCAGGCTTCTTTTCCGGATCGGAAACCGCACTTACAGCGGCATCGCTTCCCCGTCTTCACCAGCAAGCTAAACAGGGAAGCAACCGCGCCAAGACCGTCCTCGCCCTCTACGCCCGCAAAGACAGGCTGATTGGCGCCATTCTGCTAGGCAATAATGTCGTCAATATTCTGGCGTCGGTTCTGGCCACCTATGTGCTGCTGTTGATGTTCGGCGACGCCGGCGTTGCCTATGCGACAATGGCCATGACCTTGCTGATCGTCATATTTGCGGAAGTTCTGCCAAAGACCTACGCGATTGGCAATGCGGACAAAGCGGCCCTGGCGGTTGCACCGATAATTAGGATTATCGTGATCGTTCTGGCGCCGATCACCCTCGCCATCCAATGGCTGGTTCGCGCAACGGTGAAACCGTTCGGACTGGAACTGGCGGAGGATATCAGCATCGGCCACCGCGAAGAGGAACTCCGCGGCGCCATCGACCTGCACGAAGGTCCGGACCCCGATATTCGCCAGGAACGGCAGATGTTGCGGAGCATTCTCGACCTGGACGATGTCGAGGTCGAAGAAATCATGACCCATCGCCGGAATGTGACGCTCGTCGATATTACCGACCCGCCTGGAGCCATCGTGGAGCAGGCCCTGGCGAGCCCCTACACGCGAATTCCCCTATATCGCGGCGATCCGGACAATATCGTAGGCGTTCTGCACGCAAAGGCTCTGCTGCGTGAACTGCATGCCCGCAACGGCCTTACGGAAGATTTGGATATTCTCCTGCTTGCCGCCAAGCCTTGGTTTATTCCGGAAACCACGACGTTATTGGATCAACTACAGGCCTTCCGGACGCGCCGCGAGCATTTCGCGATCGTCGTGGACGAGTATGGCGCGGTCATGGGCATCGTGACGCTCGAGGATATTCTGGAGGAGATCGTTGGCAGCATTGAGGACGAGCACGACGTTGCGGTCTCCGGTATGCGCCGACAGCCGGACGGAACCTATATCATCTCCGGTACAGCGACATTGCGCGACTTGAACCGCGAAATGGAATGGAACTTGCCGGACGAAAACGCGGTCACGCTGGCCGGCCTGATCCTGACCGAGGCCCGCCGCATTCCCGAACCGGGTCAAATCTTCACCTTTTACGGCTTTCGGTTCGAAATATTGCGCCGACAGCGCAACCAAATCTCCTCGGTTCGCGTGCGGCCGCCACAACCCGAAGAAGTGGAAGCGGCGGCTCCCTGAACGGGCAGCCGCCGGGTTGTCAGTACTTGCCCGGAACCTCATACTGTGAATATGAGCTATTCACGCGAACCCCGTTTGCATGAGGCAGAGACCCGCACCCGGCCCGACCGGTGCGAGCATCCGGGCTGCGCGGCCGAAGCAAACCATCGCGCGCCCAAAGCGCGCAGTCAGCTGGACGATTATTACTGGTTCTGTCTGGATCATATCCGAGAATACAATCGAAACTGGAATTACTATGCCGGAATGACCGATACGCAGGTCGAGTCAGAGATCCGTAACGATACCGTCTGGCGCCGGCCAACCTGGCCGTTTGGCGGCACTGGCGAGGACTTCGGCCCCGGCACACGGTTTCGCGATGACCTAGGCGTTTTCGAAGCGGCGGCCTCCATGGGCGCAAACAAAAGCCGCGACCAGGATTCCAAACGGCCACAGTATGATTCGCATATCCAGCGAGCACTTCGTATCATGAATTTTGATGGCCCTGTGACCTTGACCGAGTTGAAGTCGCGCTATAAGGAACTGGTCAAAAGGCTCCATCCTGACGCAAATGGTGGTGACAAAGCGGCCGAAGACAAACTAAAGGATATCAATCAGGCGTACGCCACCCTCAAGAAGTTTTTAGGCGCATAGACACCGGCGACGCGACCAACTCCCCCAAAATCAGGCCTTCGCAACCAGTGGAATTACCTAAATGACTACGACTGACGCTCCGAACCGGGCACACGAATTGGACGCACCAGACATCGAGGTTTCCGTTCGACAGACTTACGGCCTCGATACCGATATGGTCGTTCCCGCATTCTCGACAGGGTCCGATTACGTACCGGAGCAGGACGACTCGTACGTATTCGACCATGAAACCACCATGGCGATCCTTGCCGGCTTCGGCCACAACCGTCGTGTCATGATTCAAGGCTATCACGGCACGGGTAAGTCGACTCATATTGAGCAGGTTGCGTCGCGATTGAATTGGCCGTGCGTCCGCATCAATTTGGATAGCCATATCAGCCGGATCGACCTTATCGGTAAAGATGCAATCGTGTTGAAGGAAGGTAAGCAGATTACCGAATTCCGCGAAGGCATCCTGCCGTGGGCGTTGCAGAACCCTTGCGGCCTTTGCTTCGACGAATACGATGCCGGCCGTCCCGACGTCATGTTCGTCATTCAGCGCATTTTGGAGGTCGACGGCAAGCTGACATTGCTCGATCAGAGCCGGATTATCCGACCCCATCCGTTTTTCCGCATGTTCTCGACAGCAAATACGGTTGGCCTCGGCGACACCACGGGCCTTTATCACGGCACGCAGCAGATCAACCAAGGCCAGATGGACCGCTGGAACATCGTGACCACTCTCAATTATCTGCCGCATGAAGAAGAAGAGAA
Organism: Alphaproteobacteria bacterium; assembly: GCA_012103325.1. GTDB lineage: Bacteria > Pseudomonadota > Alphaproteobacteria > UBA8366. The sequence goes on along the minus strand of WLWY01000001.1, from coordinate 1,498,770 downwards.
GATCGTTCTCTCCAAAGTGCCATCGTACGACAATGACGAAGGCCGGAAGGAAATCGAGACCATGGTCGCGCTGGCGGATCTGACGCGCAGCGGCTTCATGGGCGGCGACATTTCCACCGTCATGTCGCCGCGGACTGTCATGACATGGGCTGAAAATACCGAAATCTTCAAGGACCGGGGCTTTGCTTTCCGCGTGACGTTCCTCAACAAATGCGACGAGATGGAGCGGCCGATCGTGGCCGAATTTTATCAGCGCTGCTTTGGCGAGGAATTGCCGGAGGCGAGCACCGCAACCTTGGTGAACTGAAGTCACGCTGATGTCCGACGGCGAACCACCGATTGAAAGTTTCAAGCGCGCCGTCGCTTCGTGCTTCCGTGCTATGGCGGACCGGGGCGATGTCGAAGTAACGTTTTCGGCGGAGCCGCCAGGCGTATCCGGAGAGCGGGCGCGGCTCCCCTTCCCGAGCCGCGAACTGCCCAGCGATGAAGTTGCCCAGGTGCGCGGTGAAGCCGACGCGATGGCGCTCAAGCTGCGGCATCACGATGCCCAACTGCATAGCCGGCGCATGCCGTCCGGCGATGTCGCGCCGGTCCTGTTCGAAATGCTGGAGCAGGCCCGCGTTGAGGCGCTCGGAACCAACCGGATGGCGGGCGCCAGCGAAAATATCGCCGCCGCCCTGGAGGAAAAATTCCGCCGCGAAGGCCTGCACCGGGTCAACGACCGCACCGAAGCGACCATGCCCGACGTGGTGCGCCTCATGGCCCGCGCAGCGTTCACGGGCGAAGCCCCGCCGCCTGCGGCACAGCGGGTTTGCGAGCTATGGGAGCCGATCCTCAAGGACAAGATCGGCCGCGACATCGAAGAACTGCGCGAGTGCCTGAAGGACCAGTCCGCCTACAGCAGCGCGGTGCGCAAGCTGATCACCGATCTCGATATCGAAATCGGCGCGGAACATGATTCGGAAGACAACGAGTCGACCGGCGACGAAGCCGACGAAGACTCCATGCAATCCGAATCCGAGGATGAAGGCGGCGAGTCCGCGGATTCCGAAGGCGAATCCGGCGGCGAAGCGACGGAAAGCGACGGCGGCGACGACGATCTCGGCGATATGATGCCGGACGATGCCGACGGCGAAATGATGCCCTCCGAAGGCAGCGAAGAGCCAGGCGACCCGGGCAAGCGGTGGCGGCCGGAGCACGATTTGTCGAACGTGCCCAAGGAGCCGTTCTACACGACCTACACCGACGCCTTCGACGAAGTCGTGGCGGCGGAAGCGCTGTGCGATCCGGAGGAACTGTCCCGGTTGCGCCAGCTGCTCGATCAGCAATTGTCGCAACTGCAAGGCCTGATCGGCCGTCTGGCAAACCGCTTGCAGCGGCGCCTGCTGGCGAAACAGACCCGGTCCTGGGACTTCAACCTGGAAGAAGGCCTCCTCGACACCGCGCGGCTCGACCGCGTCGTCACCAGCCCCCTGCACCCCCTGTCTTTCATGCAGGAAAAGGAAACCGAATTTCGCGACACCGTCGTCACCCTGCTGATCGACAATTCCGGCTCGATGCGTGGCCGGCCGATCACCATCGCAGCGATGAGCGCGGATATCCTCGCGCGGACGCTCGAACGATGCGCGGTGAAGGTCGAAGTGCTCGGCTTCACGACGCGGGCGTGGAAAGGTGGCCAATCGCGCGAAAAATGGATCTCGGAAGGCAAAATCGCCAATCCGGGACGGCTAAACGATCTGCGGCACATCGTCTACAAGGCCGCCGACGCCCCGTGGCGGCGGGCGCGCAAAAATCTCGGCCTCATGCTGCGCGAAGGCCTGCTGAAGGAAAATATCGACGGCGAGGCCCTACTGTGGGCACACGACCGTCTGCTCGGCCGGCCGGAACAGCGACGCATTCTGATGGTGATCTCCGACGGCGCGCCGGTCGACGATTCGACCCTGTCGGTCAATCCGGGCAATTACCTGGAGCGGCACCTGCGCGACGTCATCGATTACATCGAAACCCGCTCGCCGGTTGAATTGCTGGCCATCGGGATTGGGCACGACGTCACCCGCTATTATCGGCGCGCGGTCACGATCGTCGACGTGGAACAGCTCGGCGGCACGATGATGGAGAACCTCGCTGAGCTCTTCGACGAAGAAGGAACGCGTGGCAAGGCGACATCGCGCCGGCCAGCGGCATATCAGGCATCAGGCAGAGGCCGCTAACCGGCGGCTTCGCCTCTATCCGAACTGAATTTTGGTCCGCTTCTTCGTCAACCGGTCAACCGGGTGTGGTCTACTTGGCCGCGACAGCCCGTTCGATGCGGCGTTTTACGCGCAGTGCTTCCGGCGCGAGCTTCCGGTTGGACGTTCCGAGCAGGTATGCATCCAACCCGCCGTTTTTCTCGACCGTCCGGATCGCCCGGGTGGAAACGCGCATCCGCACCATCTCGCCGAGCGCGTCGCTCATCAACGATGTATGCTGGATGTTCGGCAGGAAACGCCGCCGCGTCTTATTGTGGGCGTGGCTGACATTGTTGCCCGATTGAACGCCCTTACCCGTAATGTCGCACCGTCGCGCCATGATCCGATCCTCGAAAAATCCAAAACCTCGCGGAAACGCCGCGAGGCCGGCGTCTTTTACGGCACCGGCCCCACCGCGTCAAGTAGCGGAACCCGGCCTATCCCTCGTCCCAGACCACGTCGGTCAGCGGCAAGCCGCGGATATCGTCTTTGGTCAGCGGCCGGTCAGGCGTAAGGCCCGCCTGCTCGAGCAAAGAGCCCACCTGACGCACATGCTGCGTCGAGTGCCACACGGTGCGCTCCAGCATCTCATGCCGCGTGGTGCCGCCGAAATAGGTCGGTACCTGACCGGAAAATTCCTCGCCCTTCGTCTTCGCCCACCAGGCGTTGAAACGCGCCCGCACCGCCTCGCCGAAATCGGCAATCTCGGCACTTGTTCTCATATCGTCGGGCGGTCCAGCCAATAAATTTTCACTCGCCAACGTTTCGCCGGTCTCCTCCATGTCGAGGAATGCGGTGGGGATCTGAAACAGATGATGCATCAGCACCCGCCAGGATCGCGGGCGATTCGGCAGTTCGTTCGTCAGCTTGTCGTCCGGCATCGAGCGAACCAGCCGAATCGCCGTTTCCAGAACGCCGTCATAGCGTTCCGCGAGCTCGGTCGGCGACAGCTCCGGCGCGGTGTCGTCCTCGAGATCGAGGAAGTCCACAACATCCTTGATGATCTGCGCAAAGACGAAGTCGTCGCCACGCGATACCACCGGAATAGACCGCGCGCCAATCCGCTGCAGCTCGTCGCGGCCGCCATTGTTTTCGAGAATATTAATCGATTCGAATTCGATCCCACGGACCGACAGGTATTCCTTTACCCTAAGACAGCTTGTTCAATGGGGCTGCCAAAAAACCTTGATCGCGGCCTGCATGGCACTCTCCTGTATAGTTCGGGACCAGAAGTATAGGCTCGGGGCAACAACACCGCAATTTCAGCGCCTAATTCCCCGCCACCATCGCCGCCTCGACCCAACTCGCAACGGCCAGCAAATGATCATCCGCCCCAAAATTTGCGACGAGCTGTGCCCCAACGGGCAGCCCGTTCGGTCCATTATGTCCTGGTAGGGTCACGCAAGGCGTGCCCATCGTCGTCCACGGGCGGTTGAAGGTCGCATCGCCGGTCGTTTCGAACCCTTTCGGCGCCTCGCCGACCGCCGCCGGCACGATCAGCGCATCGACACCGGACATGATCTCCGCGAAGTGCAGCCGGCAGGCATGCGCCGTTTCGACCGCCGCGTTGTAATCGGCGTAGCTCGTCGCGGCGCCGCTGTCCATCTGCGCCTTCAGCCTGTCGCTCAGCTTGTCCTCGTGCTGCTGGAACTCATGCGCCAGCGCGCGGCGGCCCTCATACATCATGATCGTCTTGTTGGCCTCCTCCAACTTGGCGAAGGCCTCGGGAAGATCGACAGTGCCGACCGATGCGCCCGCCGCTTCTGCCTGCCGCGCTGCCGCCTCGACCGCATCATGAGAGGACGTGTCCGCCCGATCCCACCAGGGCGTGCGGCATAGCGCCAACCGTGGCGGCGCGACCATTTCCGCGACCGACCCCGGCGCGCCCATCAGCGCCGCGCGCAACAGCGCCAGATCGCCGACATGCCGCGCCATCGCGCCCAGCGTATCGAGCGAGCGCGCCAGCAGCTTCACGCCGGCATAGCTGAACTGGCCGAGGGTCGGTTTGTAACCGACCGCGCCGCAGAACGAGGCCGGACGGATGACCGAACCGCCGGTCTGCGTCCCCAGCGCCAGCGGCACCATGCGGTCGGCGACGGCGGCGGCGGAACCGCTCGACGACCCGCCCGGCGTGTGCGCGGCGTTATGCGGATTGCGGGTTTTCCCGGGATTGACGAAGGCGAACTCGGTCGTCACCGTCTTACCCAGGATGACGCCGCCGGCCGCGCGGATCAGCGCGACGCAGGCCGCGTCCGCCACGGGACGGTGCCCCGGATAGATCGCCGAGCCATAGGCCGTCGGCATGTCGAACGTCTCGATGACATCCTTGAAACCGACCGGGACGCCATGCAGCGGCCCCTTCGGCGCTTCCCGGTCGCGCGCCCGCGCATCCGCCAGGGCGGCGTCCGGATCGATATGGGCCCAGGCCTCGACATCGGGCTCTCGCGCGGCGATGCGCTCCAGACAGGTCGCCGTCAGCGCTTCGCTGGTGATCTCCTTCGCGGCGATCGCCGCCGCGGCCTCCGTGGCCGAGAGTTCGTTCAACGCGGTCATCGTGCTTCCTCTCTGGACCCGGGTGGGTCGCGCTATTCGCTCAGAAACGCCTTCAGTATGCGCCGGGCAGCAGCAGCGGGCGTTGTCTTGCCGGCAACGACTTGGTCCTCCAGCGTGGTCAGTATCGCACGCACGTCCGGGTGCCCGCGCAGCCGGTCGAGCAAGCTGTCGCTGACCTCCGACCACATCCAGGCCCGCGCCTGATCGGAACGCTGGGCGGCGATCTCGCCGCTGTCCCCTAGCGCCTGCGCATAGGCCTCGATTTGCGACCAAGCCTCGTCGATCCCCATCCCGGTCAGCGCGGAACAGGCGGCGACCGGAACCTGCCAGTTGGGCGAGGCCGGACGCAACAGGTGGATCGCGCTGCGATAGTCGGATACCGCATGCCGCGCCGACATTTCGAACTCGCCGTCCGCCTTGTTGACCAGGATCATGTCCGCCAGCTCGACGATGCCCTTCTTCATGCCCTGCAGCTCGTCGCCGCCGGCCGGCGACAGCAGCAGCACGAACATGTCGGTCATGTCCTTGACCGCGGTTTCCGACTGGCCGACGCCCACGGTCTCAACGATCACGAGGTCGTAGGCCGCCGCCTCGCAAATCGAGATCGCCTCGCGCGTCCGCCGAGCGACGCCGCCCAAGGTGACGCCCGCGGGCGACGGCCGGATGAAGGCGTTCGCCTCGCGGGACAGGGTTTCCATGCGCGTCTTGTCGCCGAGGATCGAGCCGCCGCTGAGCTTGGACGACGGGTCCACCGCCAGCACGGCCACGCGCTTGCCATTGTCGATCACATGCCGACCCAGCGTTTCGATTAAGGTCGACTTCCCCACACCGGGCACGCCGGAAATCCCGACCCGGATCGAGTCCACCCGGTGCGGCAGCAACGCCTCCAGCAACTGTTCCGCTTGCGCCCGATGGTCCTCGCGTCCCGATTCCGCCAGTGTGATCGCACGGCCCAACGCGCGGCGGTCGCCCTTGCGAACGGCGCGTGCGAGCGCCGCCATGTCCTTTTTGCTCACGATGCGTCCTTGTCCTTACCGCTCAGCGCGTCGTCGGCGAGTTTCGCCAACTTTTCCTGCACGTCGTCATCCAACTGTTCGTATTCCTGCCGCCGCTGCCGATACAAATTCATCAGCTTGGCGCGTTCGTCGTCGCCCGATCCCGCGGCACCCTCAGCAGGCCCCGTCGCCTCCGGAGGGGCTTCGGCCGGCGTGGCGTCCGGGACAGGCTTCTTCGCTTTTATTGGCTTCGTATCGCGCATCTTCTTGGCCGCGTCGCGCGCGCGCTTGTCCATGAAGATCCACTTCATCAGAAACTTGAACATTACGGCGCCGCCGGAAGCGGGTCCGCCCCCGGCCCCAAGGGCTGGCCATAGCTGAATTCGACGAAGTTGCCGTCCGGGTCCTTCACACCGCAATAATAGCCGACGGGATAGGGCTCCTGCCGCGGTTCCCACTCCAGGCACCCCGCCGCCCTTGCCTGCTCCGCCACGGCGTCCACCGCCGCGCGGCTGGCCATCGCGAAACCGAAATGGCTGAAGTCCTGCTCGCCCTGATCGCGTCCCGGCCCGCCCGGCAACAGCACGAAGACGAACGCGTTTTCCTTCTCCGGCTCCGCCATCCACACAATGCGCCGGCCCTTGTCGCCGATCCGTTCGTGCACGAGCGTCAGGCCGCAGAACGCCTGGTAAAACGCGACACAGCGGTCGACATCCCGGACGTGCAGCGCGATATGGGTCAGGTTCACCGGCATGGGGCCAGCCTAACTCAGTTCGGGGTTTGTTGGAATCGCCTTTAGCGCACGTTGTGGCCCGCGCGGATATCGATTGGGCGAGGCATCTGCTTATTCACTCAATGTCGGCGCGCTTCTGATCTGAATCTATTCAGTTTAAGCTTATTAAGTGCATTGTGACTGTAGTTCGAATCCAAACTCTGAGAACTCAATAAACCAAAACTCAGTATCGTAACGCTTAATTGGTCTCTTTTCCTTTTTTGTTCTGTGTTTATTCTATTGACCATTCATGACCGCTTGATGGTGCTTTTTCTAAATGCTCGCGCCTATAGACGTATTCTACCTGGCCATCATTTTCTATTCTCTTTATAGCCATAGGCAATCCAAAACGGGTATCCGTTTTGATGAAACTTCCTTCGTCATCCGTAATGATTGAATCAATTTCCTCAGATGAAATTTTTTCTCTAACCTTTACACTGCAACAATATTCCCAAATCTTGCGGGCGTCCGCATATTGAATTCGATAACGTGCAAGCGCCGCTTCCACAATTTCGTGCCTTATTGCACAATTACTAGAAACATCTACTGCACTTAACCCAAGTGCTTCTAAAACCTCCGTGCCATCCCTTAACCGAAAAACACAAGCTATTATATCATCTGTCGAAAAACGGTGATCATCTTTTATGGCGGAAAGAGCAGCGTTAGCTGAATTAATAAACCCCAACGCACTCTTTCGAACAACTGGCTCACAACCCATAACTTTTGAAATAGCGCTGCGGCCAGCGTAGTGGAGATCGCGGTTTACCATCTTCGCTGCTCTAGCGGTTGCGCTGAGTCCAGCTATCGTCAATCCCTTCCTATTGCAAATAATAAGCGCAGACGGAACGAAAAACAGAGCTTTTGCTTCTAATGCCACGCGGTCATCTACATCACAAACAACGACATCACACCAAGCAGGCATCGCAAATCTCACACATCGTCATTCTCACGCAGATGCGTACATGATTTCTCAGGATGCACCGCATTGGACCGCGTAGTCAGCAGCACGAAGACATGGGAGTCAAGTGGGAACAAGTAGCATTAGGCATAATCGAATAGCGTTTAACAAAAGGTGTTCGCGTGCCCTTGATCTAGATGTTGTTAATTACGCGATGACGGAACTTAGACCGTCACATATTAAGCCACTGTGCTCTGGGAGCACCACAGTCAACAGGCGTGCACCAAATAACGACTCGATGGAGAGCCAAGCGTGAGAATGTCAACGATGAAAGCAAGCAGCAATTCGATGGGGCGCCATGCGCAGGGGCGTGATCAGCGCAAGTGAGTGGCAACTCAATGGGCAGCCAAGCTAGAGGATGTCATCGGCGCAAACAAACTGCAACTGATTTTTTTCTGCGCTTAAACCTGAGAAAAAGACAGCAATGTTTAGTCACGCGACGTCGTTGAGAGCAACAATTCTTCAACAAACTCAGCAAGTGCTTTCGAAGTTACAAAAAATACCGCTGATTTTACAACGGCTTGCGAATTCGATTTCAGAGAACGGGAGGACTCGCATGCCAAATTTATTACGCCTAGCTCTAACGCTCGATATAGCAGCAATCTGGTGTGAGTATGTGATTCCAATAACAAACGCGGTTCTGCCGATTGGTGGCAACCACTTCTTTCAGGTTGCTTCCTTTGTACTCATTGCGGCGATCTTGATTGAACTTCGCGAAATCCTGGATCGTTCCAAGTAGCACGTCCACAGCAAACGGCTCGAGGCTATTGCTCGACGCGGTACTCTTCTCCCTCATGCGAACACCTTCGCCATCATGATCTCGCTGACGTAGCCGCCATCGACGAACAGCGAATCCCGCTTCGTGCCTTCTTCGACATAGCCGACCTTCTTGTACAGTGTCCGCGCCGCCGTGTTGTGCGCCATGACCGTCAGTTCCAATCGGCGCAATCCTAGATCACAGGCGAACCCGTCCAGTTCCTGCATTAGAACTCGGCCAAGCCCGCGCCCGCTGTGGTCGGCGAGCACGCCGATCCCGACCGTTGCCGTGTACTGGTTGCGCGAAAAGTCGCCGCAAATCGCCACGGCCTCGGCGACCGCTTCGGCGCCCTGCCAGGCATTCAGCAGGAGATAGTGCGGCAGCGTGTCGAACCGTTCGATGACCTCGCGCATCTCGCCGACCGACCGCGCCCGCTCGCCCGGTCCACGCACAAAGAAACTCGTTTCCGCCAACAGCGTTTCGCCGAAACGGAACAGCGCCTCGGCATCCGCCGTTGTCGCAACGCGAATGTCGTAGTCGTTCACGGCGGCGTCCATGCCTGGCATGCCGCTACTCGTCGCGCCCCAGCGCGCGGCACAGCAGGATGTAGAGCTTGCCGACGTCGGCAGTCATGAAGGTCGAGTGCAGCAGGTTCTCCGGGTCGGAGGTTTGCGCTTCGGTGAGGAGCCGGTCGAACTGGTCGACATAGCGCACCACGTAATTACGCATTTCCTTGTTCGATTTAATCTTTTCCGTGACGCGCGCCGTCAGCGACGCCTGCTTGCCGCGCAGCAGACTGCGGGTGAACACGCCGCGGTCGCCCTTCACATAGCGCTTCCAGTCGGTTTCCGGGACGTCGTTGTGCAAGATCCGCGTCAGATCGATCGAGGTGGAATCGAGATCTTCGATGATGAACCGGGCGGTCTTCAGGAACAGATCGCGACGCAGCACGAGTTCTTCTTCCCCGAGCCGCCGCGCCTGTTCAGCCGCGTCCGCCGACGCCTGTGTCAGGCGTGTCGACTGGCGGTCGAAGGTCTGCCCCGTCTCGTTGGCCTTGGCCACTGCCGCGTCGAGGGCTTCCAGCAGATCCCGGCTGCCGCCCTGGACTTTCTCGGCAACCCCTTCGAAGGTCGAGCGGGCCTGCGCGGCAGCGGAGGTCATCGCCGGGCCCTGCTTCGCGAGCTCGTCCACGGCCTCGCGCAGCTGACGATTCGCCGCCTCGCCGACTTCGCCCACTTCGGCCGCCTGCTGCTTGTAGGTTTCGGACAATGAGCTCAGCCGGGACGCCACCTGGTCCGAGGCACCCGTGAGGCTGCCCGTCTGCTGCGCAAAGGCATCGCCGATGAGCTTCATGCCCGCCACCGCCTCGCGCGCCGCCCGGGACAGCTCCTCCGCCTGCACGCGCAGACCTTCGCGGTTGTCGTCGACCTGCATGCCGGCCTGCACCGAGGCCGTCGTCAGGCGCTCGCTCTGCTCGCTGAACCGGTCGCCGACATCCCGCATCAACCGCAGCGCCGTTTGGACCGACTCGTTAAGGCCGCCGGATTCGGTGTGAAAGGCGCGGCCGGCTTCCATGATCCGCTTGATCACCTGATCGGACACCGCGACCAGTTGGTCGACCTGCCGGCTCAAGGTCTCGCCGATCCGGGTCGTGCGTTCGCCCGCGTTGCGGGAGGCTTCGTCCAGTTGGCCCGCCTGCTCGTCCACTGTCTGCTCGACGAGTTTCACCTGCTCGTTCAGGGTCTTGACCAGATCGGCGAGCGCGTTGCCATCCGTCCGCAGGCTCTCCCGGATACGCAGCGCGGACGCGGCGGCGGCCTCGGAGCTTTCCTCGAGCTCCCTGGTCTGCTGTTGAATGACTTCCCGGATCTCGCGGATGCGGTGGGAGGCATGATCCGACGCGGCGCGCAGATCCTGGCTCTGCTGCTGCAGGATCTCGCCAACCGACCGCGACTGGCCGGCCGCCCAATCCGCGGATTCCCGCAGCGAGACCGCGTGCTTCTTCAGAAGATCGCTGAAGCCCCGCGCCTGATTGACGGTGGGCTCGAACGCTTCGCCCACTTCGCGGCTGCCGTCGCGCAAGATATTGCGGATCTGTTCGGCCCGCGCGGTCAGCGCCGTGTCGATCTGCTGCGCCTGCTCCGAGGCGCGTTCCGACATCGCCGACAGGGCCGCCACCTGACGCTCCAACGCGTCGCGGACAGAATCGGCACGCACGGAAGCCAGATCCGAGGCCTTCGACACTTCCTGCGCCTGGGTCCGCAGCACCACGCCCATGGCCTCGACCTTCTGTCCGGCGTCGGCGGCAACGCGGGTCAGGCGCTCGCCATGCCGGACTGCGGCGCCATCCACGTCATGCGCTTTCTGCGTCAAATCCGCCGCCACCCGCGACAGTTCCTCGCCTTGCGCTTCCAGGGATTCCCGAATCCGGACCGTGTGGGTGGAGGCGCCCTCCGCAGACTGCGCGATATCGTTGACCTGTTCGTGCATCGACGCCATCAGCTCGTTCGTCTGCGACACCATGCGCTCGATCGTCGTCGACAGATCGTCGGTCCGCCGCGCCATGCCTTCGTCGATCTGCCGCAGCACCGTATCGGTCGCCTCGCGCAGGGTTTTCGCCAGCTTGTCGACCCGACCCGCCGACATGTCGATCATGCCGTCGACCGCCGAGCCGTGCTTGGCCAGAGCCCCCTGCAATGCGGTCTGCAGCGAGGTGGCGTGACGGTCCAATGCGCTGCCGAAGCGGTCGATTTCCTCGCCCGTGCGCGCAGCCACGCTGTTCAGCGCATGCGCCTGAATATCGAACGATTCCTTCAGACGGTCCGTCACATGTGTGGTCTGCCGGCGCAGTTCCGTCGCGATATCCTGCGCCCGCGCCGCCGCCATCTCGCTGGCCGCGTTCAGGTCGCCGGTTCCCTTGCCGAGCGCTTCGCGGATCGCGAGGCTGCGCGCCGCGGCGCTCTCCGCCGCCTTCGACATCGTCTCCGTATAGTTGCGGAACAGGCTGCCCATGTCCTTCGCCTTCTCCGCCGCCCGCTCTGACGCTTCGGTAAGCTGGCTGGACATTTCGCGCAGCGTGGCGCCGATCGCCTGAGACTGCTCCAGGCTCTCCCGGTTGACCGAGGTCAGTTCCGATGTCTGCCGGTCGGTGATCTCCCGCACGGCGAGCTGCTGCGACTCGAAACGGTCGGCGAACCCGGACAGCGCCGTGGCCTGCTCGGACAGGACGGCGCGCAATTCGCCGGCTTCCGTCGCTGCCTGTTCCGTCGCCTCGGACAGGTGTTCGGTATTGCGCCGCATCGTGTCCGCGACGTCGTTCAGCTGCACGGTTGCCTGATCGCTCGCCCGGTTGAGCGCATCGGTCTGCGCCCGAAGCACGTCGGCCACGATGTGGATGCGCGCCTCCGCATCCTCCACCGGGTAGGTCAGGAGTTCCAACTGGCGGCGCAGGGCTTCGGTGTGGCTGCGCAACTCCCGGTTCGGCTTCAGGAAGACGAGGATGAGCCACAGGAACGATAGCGGCAAGGTGACGCCACCAACCGCCGCCGCCAGCTCGTGCGGCAGCATCGCGCCGAGCAGGCCCCAACCGAGATAGGCATGCACGTACCAGACGCACAGCCCAATCCAGACCCCGGACGCGGCCGTCCCGCCGACCACGAGGCGGCGCAGAAACTTCGCTTCCTTGGCCGCGACGACGAGAGGGTCGTCGCCGGGTCTGGCTTGCAGATGGCGCCCGGAGCGGGGCAGTTCGGTGACATTTGCCGGCATAACGCCAAACTACGCCGTTCGCGGAAAAAAATAAACGGGAGTCAGGCGGCTTCGCGGCGGCCTTTGATCAGCTGCATGATCTCCGCCGCGGCGGCGGGAATATGCGTGCCCGGCCCGTAAATCGCGGCGACGCCCTGCGCCTTCAGCCCGGCATAGTCCTGCGGCGGGATGACGCCGCCGCAGACCACGAGGATATCCTCCGCGCCCTGCGCCTTCAGCGCTTCGATCAAAGCCGGCACGAGCGTCTTGTGCCCGGCCGCCTGCGAGGACACGCCGATAATGTGTGCGTCGTTCTCTACCGCCTGGCGTGCCGCCTCTTCCGGCGTCTGGAACAGCGGCCCGACATCGACGTCGAAGCCGATATCGGCGAAGGCGGTCGCGATGACCTTGGCCCCCCGGTCGTGGCCGTCCTGCCCCAGCTTGACCACCAGCATGCGCGGCCGGCGGCCTTCCTCGTCGGCAAACGCGGCAACGTCGGTCTTGATCCGGTCGAAATCGTCGTCGCCGTCATAGGCGGCACCATAGACGCCCGATATAGAGCGAATCACAGCACGGTGCCGGGTATAGATCTTTTCCAAGGCATCCGATATCTCGCCAACGGTCGCCCGCGCCCGCGCCGCGTCGACGGAAAGGCTCAGCAGATTGCCCGATCCATCCTTCGCCGCGTCGCTCAACGCCGTTAGCGCCGCCTGGCAAGCGGTGCCATCGCGTGACGCCTTTACCTGGTTTAGCCTTGCGATTTGGGAATCGCGCACCGCCGTGTTGTCGATATCGAGGATATCCACGTCGTCGCGCTCTGCCGGTTGGTATTTATTGACGCCGACAATGACCTCCTCGCCGCGGTCGATCAGGGCCTGACGCCGCGCCGCGGATTCCTCGATGCGCAGCTTCGGCACGCCGGCGACGATTGCCTGGGTCATGCCGCCCATTTCCTCGACCTCGTCGATCAGCTTGCCCGCCTCCGCAATCAGGCTGGCCGTGAGGCTCTCGACGTAATAGCTGCCGGCCAAGGGATCGATTACCTTCGTGATTCCGGTCTCCTCCTGCAGGATTAGCTGCGTATTGCGGGCGATACGGGCGGAAAACTCGCTCGGTAGCGCCAGCGCTTCGTCGAAGGCGTTGGTGTGCAGCGACTGCGTGCCACCGAGACCGGCAGCCATCGCCTCGACCGTCGTGCGGATGATGTTGTTGTAGGGGTCCTGCTCCGTCAGCGAGACACCAGAGGTCTGGCAATGCGTCCGCAACATCAGGGACTTGTCGTCTTGCGGCGCGAACATATCGCGCATCAGATGCGCCCACAGGAAGCGCGCCGCGCGGAGCTTGGCGATCTCCATGAAGAAGTTCATGCCGATGCAGAAGAAGAACGACAGCCGCGGCGCAAAGGCGTCCACGTCGAGTCCCTGCGCCTGTGCCGCGCGGACATATTCGATACCGTCGGCGATGGTATAGGCGAGTTCCTGCACGCAGGTCGCGCCCGCTTCCTGCATGTGATAGCCGGAGATCGAAATCGAATTGAACCGCGGCATGTGCGAGGCGGTGTGCGCGATGATGTCGGACACGATCCGCATCGACGGTTCCGGCGGGTAGATATAGGTATTGCGGACCATGAACTCCTTCAGAACGTCGTTCTGAATGGTGCCGCTGAGATCCTTTTGCGCAACGCCCTGCTCTTCGCCCGCGACGATAAAGCTCGCCAGAACCGGCAGGACCGCGCCATTCATCGTCATCGACACCGACATCTGGTCGAGCGGGATGCCGTCGAACAGGATCTTCATGTCCTCGACCGAATCGATCGCCACGCCGGCCTTGCCGACATCGCCGACGACCCGTTCATGATCGCTGTCATAGCCGCGATGGGTGGCGAGATCGAAGGCGATGGACAGGCCCTTCTGCCCCGCGGCGAGGTTGCGCCGGTAGAAGGCGTTCGATTCTTCCGCTGTCGAAAAACCGGAATACTGCCGCACCGTCCAAGGCCGCGCTGCATACATGGTCGCGCGCGGGCCGCGCACGAAAGGCGGCGTACCGGGCAACGTGTCCACATGCGCGAGCTGCTCAAGATCTGCTGCCGTATAGACCGGCTTGACCTCGATACCCTCCAAGGTCCGCCATTGCAGCGATTCCAGCGGCTTGCCGCGTATCTCGCGCTCGGCCAGCGCCTTCCACTCATCCAGCGTTTTCCGCGGAAAATCAGCCATTTCAACCATCCCGGTTGCGTTTTCTTTCCTGGCTTATATCGGTTCTTGTGGCACGGTGTCCAATCGCGAACAAAAAAGTAAATAATTACAACAAACTATGGGATCGCGTGCAGGCGCACTTGTGCCATCAGGTCCTCGGCGAGGGCAGCCTCCGTCTCGTCAATGGTTAAGCCCGCCACGACAAGGGCGCGGGCCGTCCATGTATTGCAGGTATTCGCGAGGTGGAATCGGCCCCGCGCCGGGTAAAAATGACTGTTCCGGTATAGTCCCGGTCCCGATGGCGCCACCCGGCTTTCGCCCTCTCGGTCAAAGCTTCCCCCAATATAGGCAATGAGACGACCCAGTTGCTCGGCATCCAGCAACAGCGCGACCACCTCAACAGACGAAGAGGCGCTCGGTTGCGCATCGAGTGCCGCCACATGCATGACGGCCGGTGTCGGCAACAGTCCCGCGCGCAGTGTATCGGCAATCGACGGCGTTTTCGCCGGGTAGTATTCCGCGTCGCCCCAACCGAACTCTAGATACCGGGCGGCCGGAAAGTCCGCGGCCTCCGGAATTCGATCCGGCATAAGAATCTCGCGCGACAGGACGATACCGCTGTGCCAGCCGTTCGACGTCACAAAGACGGTACCGCTCGCCGACAGCGGTGGAACGTGCCTTAGTCGCGGTTCGGGCCCCGTCGGTGCGCAAGCGACGGCCAGGAGCAGAATGAGAAAGCAAGCCAATGAAACGCGCATCTTGATCCATCCGGCGGCGGGGTCCGTATCACTCAGAGGTGTTGTCGGAGCTTACGAATGCCAACCATCGTACCAGTTTACGCAGCGCTCTTCGGCAGCGTCTCTCATCACGTGACTGTGGCTTCTTTCCGACCCCAATAAGGCCTATAGTTGCGCCCGAGTTCACATGGTAGATCGATAGGAGTTCTATGATTACGCGTCTTTTGATCGTCTTCGCGGTTTTCGTTTCAATCGGATCCGCCAACGCATCGGAGAAGGCCAGAACCGTTGATTGGGAGACTCTGATTCCCGCTTCGACGCCCCTGAAGAACCCGCTTGCGCATCTCAAGATGGACCGGCAGGTCGAGATCGAAGTCCTGGCAAACATCCGCCGCGCACAGCAACAGGGGCTTATCACGGAAGTCGACTACCGCTACGAAGAAGGCATCGAGATTGCCCATAAGCTGAAGACCATGGGGCTCGATGTCGATGACCTGGTCGCCAAATACGAGACGCTCCGGCAGGAGATCGAGCGGCGCAACGCAGATGTCGTCGACGAATTGGACGGTACGCTGATCCGTATGCCCGGTTACGCACTACCGTTCGAGTTCAACGAGACGGCAATTACCGAGTTCCTCCTCGTGCCCTATGTCGGCGCATGCATTCATGTCCCACCGCCGCCGGCTAACCAGACCGTCTTCGTGCAGCTCAGTCAGTCCTACAAAACGAAAAGCCTGTATGAGCCCGTCTGGGTGACGGGCCGCGTAAAGGTGAAGAGGACGAACAGGTCGCTCTCCTTCGTCGACGGCAACGCGCCGATCGAAGCGGGATATACGCTCGAAGACGTCAGTATCGAACCGTACAAGCAGTAGGAGCACGCGCCACGGAAAGACCGCATCATATTTGTTGAAATCATGAAATGTAATGTTATAACATTTCTTTCCATTCAATCTGAAAGGAATGTCCCGTGATGTCTGTCCACCGCTGCCTTCCGGCGCTATCGCGCATCGCGGCGATTTCATTTGTCGTATTGGCTATCGGCCCAGCGCCCGATGCGTTTGGGTCCGAACGCAAGGCGCATCGGCATGGCGCTGGCACGCTGAACCTCGCCATCGAAGGCCGGAACGTGGAGGCGGAACTCGAGGCGCCGGGCGCGGACGTTGTCGGCTTCGAGCATGCGGCCGCATCCGACGCCGAGAAACAGGCCGTCGCGAAGGCTGCGGATCAATTGCGCGCCGGTGCGACGCTGTTCGTCTTTCCCGAGGCAGCAGGGTGCCGGTTGATCGAGTCGGAGGTGGAGTCACCCCTGCTGGATGAAAAACATCACGACCACAAAGGCAGCGACACCGACGCGCATGCGGAGTTCCACGCCCATTATCATTTCCGCTGCGATCGTCCCGGCCAGCTAACCCATCTCGATACTACTTACTTCGAAACCTTCCCCGCGGCGCAGGCGCTGACGGTACGAATGATCACGGCGGGCGGACAATCGGCGCGGCAATTGACACCGAAGACGGCTCGACTGAAGTTCTAGTGTCCTGATCGTGAAATTCAAAGGATTGAATTTCGCGTGAATCAGCACACTCACTATTAGAGTCTAGTGTGATTCAGATCCTAAATTTCGCCGCATGCAATGCGGTAAACTTCAGAATCATCACACTAGTCTGTATTGAACCAAGGGCCAGCCGATGACCGCGCACGCTATAGATTTGACGGATGTGCGTTTCCGCTGGCGCGACGACAAGCCGCCCGTCATCGATATCCCCGCCCTGACCATCGCGCGCGGCGAGAAGGTCCTGATCAGAGGGCCCAGCGGCGGCGGCAAGACGACCCTGCTGAACCTGCTCGGCGGCGTCGCGGCACCGGAACGCGGAAATATCCGCGTGCTCGACACCGACATCGTGCCGTTGCGCACGGCACAGCGAGATCGGTTCCGCGCCGACAACATCGGGTTCATCTTTCAGATGTTCAACCTCGTGCCTTATCTGTCGTTGATCGAGAATGTGCTGCTGCCCTGCCGGTTTTCCGTGTCCAGACGCCGCGCCGCGGCAGAAACCGCATCGACCCTGGAGCAGGCGGCGGCGCGATTGCTGTCGCAAATGGCATTGGACGTCACCGGTCTCGACCGCCGTCCCGTCACCGAATTGAGCACGGGCCAGCAGCAGCGGGTCGCCGCCGCCCGCGCGCTGATCGGGTCGCCGCCGCTGATCATCGCCGACGAACCGACGTCTGCGCTTGACGCAGACACGCGGCACGCCTTCATCGATCTGCTGTTCCGCGAAGTCGAACAGGCCGGCGCAACGCTTCTCTTCGTCAGCCATGATGCGGATCTGGCTCAGCATTTCGAGCGGAGCATCGCGCTCGCGGACATCAACCGCGGCACGCCGACATGACCCCGCTCCTCAGCCTGTCCTGCCGCAGCTTGCTGAACCGGCGTGGCACCGTCGGACTGACCGTCTTCGCCATCGCGGTTAGTGTCATGCTCGTGCTCGGCGTCGAGCGGCTGCGCCACGATGCGAAATCCAGCTTCGCGAACACCATTTCCGGGACCGACCTGATCGTCGGCGCACGAAGCGGCACGATTCAGCTTCTGCTTTATTCGGTCTTCCGCATCGGCAACGCCACCAACAATATTGCCTGGAAGAGCTACCGCGATATCGCGGCGCAGCCGGAAATCGCGTGGACCGTTCCCCTCTCCCTCGGCGACTCTCATCACGGCTTTCGTGTCATGGGGACGACAGCGGATTATTTCCGCCATTACCGATACGGCCGCAAGCAGCCGCTGCGGTTCGCTGCGGGCGTGGCATTCGAGGACGTCTTCGACGCGATTCTCGGAGCCGACGCCGCGAAAGCCCTGGGATATGAGTTGGGCGACGCGATCGTCGTGTCGCACGGATTGGGACAGACCGGGTTCGCCAGGCACGAGGACAAACCGTTCAAGGTCGTCGGAATCCTGGCGAAAACCGGAACGCCGGTCGACCGGACCGTGCATGTCAGCCTCGCCGGGATCGAAGCCATCCATATCGACTGGCGCAGCGGGTCGCGCGTTCCCGGCATGACCACCGACGCCGATACCGTGCGCCAGATGGATTTGCAGCCCAAGGCGATTACCGCCTTCCTGGTCGGTACCAAGTCGCGCTTCGCCGCCTTCCGGCTGCAGCGGACGATCAACGAATATCCGCGCGAGCCGCTGCTTGCCGTCCTCCCCGGGGTCGCGCTGCAAGAGTTATGGGACCTGATGGGTACGGCAGAGGCCGCGCTCAGCGCGATTTCCATGTTCGTGGTCGCGGCGGGCCTGCTCGGCATGATGACGATGCTGCTGTCCGGCTTGAACGAGCGCCGCCGCGAAATCGCTATCCTGCGCTCGGTCGGTGCCCGCCCGGCTCACGTCTTCGGCATGCTGGTGCTGGAAGCGGCTTTCATTTCGCTCGGCGGCGCGCTCGTCGGTCTCGTCATGCTGTACGCAGGATTGCTCGTCGCGCAACCGCTCATCGACGTGCAATATGGCCTCTTTCTCAGCATCGGACTGCCAACCGCGCGCGATTTAACCTTGCTCGGCGTGATCTTCTTCGCTGGGGTCTTGGTGGGAGCCGTTCCGGGATACCGCGCCTATCGTCACTCGCTCGCCGACGGCATGATCGTTCGGACCTAACGCCTCAGGATTGAAACGCCGCGCCGACTTCACTGCGTATGTAGTCGGCGCGGTCTTCGCCTTCGTAAGCATCGCCCGCGAAATAGATGTCCGCGACCGCCCGCTGCACGCGGTCCATCATGGCGCGGTCGTCCCGATTGTCCTTCGGAATGCGCAGCACCGTGTCGCCGCCATAGGTGTGAAACGGCTTGTCCGGCGTGCCATGCGGCATCGCGATATCCTCGCCCGCCGCTACCGCGCGTATGTCGCGGCGTAGTTTGGCCCGCAGCAGGGCAACGCCTTCGTCTGTCGTACCGAGATGTTCGCGCTTGTGGACGTTCATCGGCCCCTGCCCGGTCCAGGCTTCCCAGTCGCCTGGGTTGCTCTGCATCTCCTCATAGGACCGGTGCGCGGACTGGCCGTAGAAGTCGACATTCTCCCAGCCAACCTCGTCCTTGTTGCCCTGACGCAGCACCTCGTCCTTGTCGTTGAAATGGCGCCAGCCGAACTTGCGCGCGTTGGTATCGTCGACCGGCACGACCCATTTCGTCAGGCTGGTGCGACTGAACACTTTCGGTTCGCTCAGCACCTGAAACATGCCGCCATTCTGCGCCATGCTGGGGAGAAAATGGTCGTGGAAGCGGATCAGGATCAGGTCGTCCTTGCGCCGCGAATGGCTGTAGACGAAACCCTCCGGCCGCTTGTGATAGGCGACGACGGGGAGCGCCACGAAATGCTCCAGCCCCGGAAACTGCGGTCCGTTCACCCGGCCATGCAGGAAAACGCTGTGATAGGGGTCCATCGCATTTTCGCTTTCCTGCAGCCAATTGCAGGGCGAGTGGATGGAGTACGGCACCATGTCGTGATCAGGGATATCCATGGAGTCGTAATAGGGAAAGTCAGGCAGTTTCTCCGGCGGGCCCATATAGGCGAAGACGAGCCCCTTAAATTCGTGCACCGAATAGGCGCCCTGGCAGATCGTGTGGCGGATCGGGCTGTCTTCCGGCTCGCCCGGCGTCTCCAGGATCGTGCCGTCGACATCGAAATGCCAGCCGTGATAGCAGCAGCGCAGCCCGCGCTTTTCGATACGGCCATATTCGAGCGAGGCGCGGCGGTGGGCGCAATGCTTGTGCAACAGCCCGATACGGCCCTCTAGATCGCGAAAGATGACGAGGTCCTCGCCGAGGATGCGGATCGCCACCGGCGTATCGCCCAGTTGAGACGTCATCGCCACCGGCTGCCAGAAGCGCCGGAAATATTCGCCGCCCGGCGTGCCGGAACCGACCTGCAGCAACTCCAGGTCAGGCTCTAAGGGTTGGTTGATCGCATGACCGTCATAGGGACGGGTCGACCATCTGACGTCTTCCGGCATGCCAAATCCTCCCGATACGTGCGCTGGAGGACCTTAACACAATCCGTCCTAAAAGACCGACCACCCCGTCAGCGCACTAAGCCGCTCCAGCGCAAGAGATCCGACAAGCGAGTTTCCGACATCGTTGAGGCCCGGCGACCAGACGGCAATCGATGCGCGGCGCGGCGCAATCGCGAGAATGCCACCGCCGACTCCGCTCTTGCCCGGCAGGCCGACATGAAACGCGAAGTCGCCGGACGCATCGTAGTGTCCGCAGGACATCATGATCGCGTTGATGCGCCGCGTCCGCGCTTCGGAAACGATCTGTTCGTCGGAAATCGGATCACTTCCCGCATGGGCGAGGTACAACCCGGCGCGGGCAAGCTGACGGCAGCTCATCTCGATCGCGCATTGCTGGAAATAAACCGACAGCACGTCGTCCACCTCACCGTTCAGATTGCCAAACGACCGCATGAAATGGGCGAGACTGGCGTTACGGTCCCCGGTTTCGGATTCCGATTGGGCCACTTCGGCATCGACCCGTACCGCGGGATCGTCCGCACGGAGACGCAGAAAAGCAACAATATCGTTGATCGCCTGCGACGGATTTTTCCCGTCCAGCAAGGTATCGGTAACGACGAGAGCGCCCGCATTGACCAACGGGTTTCGGGGAATGCCCGCTTCGTGTTCGAGCTGCACGATTGAATTGAAGGCGGAACCGGTCGGCTCGCGGCCGACTCGGTCCCACAGCGGCGCGCCGACACGCTCCAGCGCCAAGGTCAGCGTGAAGACTTTCGACACGCTCTGTATGGAAAACGGCTCCTCCGCATCCCCCGCGCACACCGTTTCGCCGTCGCAGGTCATGATGGCGATACCGAATTTGCGCGGATCGACGCGGGACAGCGCCGGGATGTAATCGGCCACGCGGCCGGACCCGATCTGGCCTTCCACGCTGCTACAAACGTCGGCGACGATTTCGGCTAGATCTGCTTTCAAGCGCGCCTCTCCCACCTATATGACTGGCAGAATCCGGCCAGCGTTCTCGGCACCGTCATTTTTTTCGACCGGCATTAAGCTTCAGTTAAGCTCAACCGAATTCACTATACCCCTATTCACGACCAACCATCGCCACCGAGGGACTCGGGAAAGGAACGGAATATGACCTATTGCCTGGGTATCCTGTTGAAGGAGGGGCTGGTTATGGCGTCGGACTCCCGGTCGAATGCCGGTGTCGACGACATTACGACCGTCCGAAAAATGGCGATTTTTGAGAAACCGGGCGACCGCGTCATCGTCGTCTGCTCCGCCGGCAATCTCGCGACGACGCAAGCCGTGGTCACGATGCTGAGGCAGGACCTGAACAACGGCGAACCGAACCGCGACCTCTTCGCAGTGAAAACCATGTTCCACGCCGCGCAAGCGGTGGGCGACAAACTGCGCGAGACCCTGGCGCGGGAGAGCGAGTTCGTCCGGCCCTACGGCGATCCGGGGGGCAGCTTTCTTGTCGGCGGTCAGATTGCCGGCGAATTTCAGCGGGTTTTTCAGATCTATCCCGCCGGCAACTTCGTCGAGGCGTCGCCAAGATCGCAGATACTCCAGATCGGCGAGGCAAAGTACGGCAAGCCGGTACTCGACCGCGCGCTCAATAACGATGTATCGCTCGACGAAGCAGCGAAATTGGCGTTGCTATCCTACGACGCCACGATCCGCAGCAACCTCTCCGTCGAGGGACCGATCGATCTATTGCGTTATGCCCGGGATAGTTTGTCGGTTAGCAATCTGCAGAAATTTTCCCGAGACGATCCCTACTGGACGGACCTGCGCGGGAAATATGGTGAAGGCCTGCTGTCGCTCGTGCGCGGTTTACCGACACCGCCACGGCATGCCGAAAAAGGCGGTGCCACACCCATTCGCGGCGCTGGTTAGGAACCGTTGCTGAGGCCGAAGGAGGGCCGAAGCCGGACTCCGATCCAGGTGCCGATAAGCGCCGCGGCGATCCAGAGCCAGCCATGCATGCTGGTCGAGGCGACGCCGGAAAAGAACGCGCCGATATTGCAGCCGAATGCGATGCGGGCGCCGTAGCCCATCAGCAGCCCGCCGATAATCGCCGCCGCGAGAGACCGCAGCGGGATACGGAAGCTCGGCGCGTAGCGCCCTGCCAGCCCCGATGCGATCAGCGCCCCCAGCACGATACCGATATTCATGACCGAGGTGTCGTCGGTTAGAATGCTGCTGTTCAGCGCTTTCTCCGTAAACCCGCCGGTCCAGAACCAGACACCCGTCGGGTCCCATCCCAGGAATTTCGCAATCTTCGCGCCCGAAAGCGTAAAGGCCCAGGTGATCGACCAGGGATAGCCGGCGACGATCATCGAGACCCAGTTCAAGATTGCCAGCGCGACCGCGCCCCATAAAATCGGCCAGCCGCCGGTTACGAAGCGGCGCCACGTTGGACGGTCGACAGCGACTTCGGTGCGCTTGCCCCACCGCCGCAAGATTTCGGACAAAACCAGGAATACGGCAAGCTGCAGCACCAGCGCGACGGACCAACCAAGCGTATCGCCCAACGCGATCCCTTCGACGCGCGGCGTCGACACCCACCATTCCATATGCAGGCTGGCCCAGAACGATCCCGCGATGAAAGCCGCCAGCGTGACCAGCATGCGAATGCTGCCGCCGCCGACCGTAAACAGCGTGCCCGAGCCGCAACCCCCGCCCAGCTGCATGCCCAGCCCGAACATGAACGCGCCCGCCGCCACCTGTACGCCGACCGGCGCGATGGCGCCACTAACCGAGCGGCCGAAAATAACACCCTCTGCCAGGGCGGGTGCAAACAGAGCGGTCGCAATGGCCAGCATCAGCAGCTGTGCGCGTACATCCGACACATCGCGCGCCACAATCATGCGGCGGTACGCGGACGTGAAGCCGAACGCGGCGTGATAAAGCACCAACCCCATCAGCGCCCCGATACCGAACAGCGTCGCAATGCGCCATCCATTCAGCGCAACGGCATACGCGAACAGCCCGAGCAGCGCGCAGCCGGCGATGACGACACCGCGTTGAACGGGGTACCCGCTGCCTTCGGTGCTCGCGATTGCGGAAATGGTCGTGCTCCTCGTCTATCTACCCACCAGCCGCCTGTTTCACGATCTTCTCCCAGATCGTGTCGAGTTCCGCCGCCATCTTGTCGAGTGCCGCGCTGCCGTAGGGCGCGAAGGTGTCGCTGGGTTTGTGGTAGGTCAGCGATGCGGTACCGTCGGCGTTTTCCGTGACGTAGAAGCGCAACGGCGCTTCGATACCCGCCGGGATGCTGGCGGCCAGCATGCGCACGGCGAAATCGTTGCGGTACACGCCGATGACCAGATTGCCCGGTATCTCGATGTCCCGTCCCGCGGCGCCCCGACTGGCGCTCGCCCGGGTGATGACGAACATACCGTTCGCCTTGACCGCAGTTTCCAGCCGCTCCCAAAGCGCGTCGAACCCGACTTGGGTCTTTATGGTCTGTGTCGCCGGACCGGCCGCCATCGCGGAACTCGCAAGCACTGACAAAATCAGCGCGAAGACGGCGACGGGCACTGTCCTGGAAAACATGAAGATGACTCCTCGAAACCTATGATGACGAAAAGACAGCTTAGCGGATCAGGACACCGCGACCTGCTCAACAAGCCGTGAACGCGTTGCGAACGCAACTACCAGCGGAACTTCGTCATCGCATAGGTCGGCGTCTGCCCTTCCTGCTGGCAGACCGCGTCCAGCCGATCCGGATCGAGCGTTCCTTCGGCAAGATCGAGGTCACCGCCATGAATGCCGCTGACGACGAAGAGAGAGTCGACCCCCGCCCGGTTCGCACCGCCGATATCGTGATATAGAGAATCGCCGATAGCGAGCACCGGCCGGGCCTGTGGCTCGTGTTCCAGGGATTTCGTATAGACCGGCGCATGGGGCTTGCCGCGATAGTCGACGCGGCCGCCGAGTTCCTCATAACGCCGCGCCGTCGCACCGGGACAAATCGCCAGGCTGCCGTCCGGAGCCACGGCGACGAAGTCCGGGTTCGCACAGATCATTGGCAGGTCGCGCACAACGGCACGCTGCAGGATGGGTTCGTACGCGCTCAAATCCAGCGTCCCGCTAGTGGTGCCGGCGTTCAGAATAAAGTCCGCCTCGTCGATATCGCCCGTTCCGGTAAGATCCAGACCATCGAAAAGGCGCGTATCGCCGTCCCAGGAAAACAGATAGCAGCGGTGCCCTAGCGCCGCGTAAAAGGGCTCTGTCCGCGCTTTCAGGGCCTGCCAGACTTCTTCGCCGGACGTCACGCAATGGTCGTAGCAATCGTCGCCGAATCCCATTGCCGCCATACGGGGCAGCGTCAGCGCTAGCCGCTTCGAGGTATTGGACAGAATGACGACTTTCTTGCCCGCGGCACGAAGCGCCCGCAGCGCTTCGATCGCGCCATCGTGCGGCGACTCGCCGTCATGCAGCACGCCCCATTGATCCACGAGAAACAGGGCATAGCGGTCCGCGACCTCGCCCAGGCCTTCGATAATCCGAATTGTCATTCGCTAAAAGCCCATCCTACGGCAGGTCTCGTTTAGACGACCCATTATAGGGTTTCGGACAGGCTTGTGAATCCGCACTGTTTCAATATTCAAATTCGGAACCACGCATTTCCCCGATCGCCAAAGCGGAACGCCATTTACGCATGTAATTCGCTGGATTTGCTAATATCCTGCGTGACAACTATCGAGCCAGCAAAATGCATAAAACGGGAGGCGCACCATCATGCTGAAAATTTACCACTCCACCGGAACCCGCGGATTTCGCGTCATCTGGGTGTGTGAGGAACTGTCCGTGCCCTATGAGATCGCGCCGGTGAACTTTGCGCCCGAATACCGCGCCACGCCGGAATGGCGGGCGGTGAACCCGTTGGGCAAGGTGCCGGTCATGACCGACGGCGATATGAAGATGTTCGAGTCCTGCGCCATGATGCAGTACGTATTGGATCGCTATGGCAACGGTCGGTTGCAGCCGGTCGCGGACGACCCCACGTATGCCCATTACCTGCAATGGTGCTGGTTTGCGGAGGCGACCTTCGCGCGACCGCTGGGCGAGATCGTCAATCATCGGCGGGAGTTCAAACCGGAACTCGACGCCGTGGTGGCAGAGATGAAGGGCCGCGCGACCGCCTGCGTCGCGGTGCTCGACACGGCGGTGTCGGACCGGCCCTATCTGCTGGGCGAAACAATAAGTGCCGCGGATTTGAGTATCTGCTACACCCTGCGCGGCTACCGCCGCATGGTGACCGAGACGCTGCCCGCCAATGTTCAAGCGTATTTCGACAGGGTTACAGCGCTGCCGTCTTACGAACGAACCGTAAAAGCGGATACGGAAACAAGTGAGCGACTGAAAGGCTAGCATCGCCCCTACCCCTTGCGCCGCAGTCTCGCAAAGTCTTGAAACGCTGTTCATCGAGGAATGGATATGCCGAAACATGTGGTTGTCGTGCTGAGCGAACCGGTCAAAGGACGCGAAGAGGAATTCGAAGACTGGTATGAAAACACGCATATTCGCGAGGTTCTGGAAACGACGGGATGGGAAAGCGGTCAGCGATTTGTGCTGACAGCCGAGAAAGGCCAGAAATGCCCGCTTGGGCGGCTCGCGTTCTACGAGGCGGAAGCCGAAAACGGAGAAGATGTCATAGCAACGCTCGATGCGACCCGGAGCGCGCGCAAGCAAAGCGATAGTTTCAATCGGAAAAGCGCCGGTCTCTGGGTGTTCAGTGAAACCGGACAAAAGCACCATCGGGGAGGAGATTAGATAGACAGATGTCCCTGGTGCAGCCAACCAGCGAAAATGGAGTTCGTCCGCGGCCACTACGAAT
The DNA here is from genome assembly GCA_012103325.1 of Alphaproteobacteria bacterium. Lineage (GTDB taxonomy): Bacteria > Pseudomonadota > Alphaproteobacteria > UBA8366. Next base: position 1,472,971 of record WLWY01000001.1, on the reverse strand, counting down.
GTAGCGCCTGCCGGCGACCGGTGATGGATTGTTGCGATGGCGAGACCGCGGATCCACCCTGTCCGGTGCCGGCGAGGACCGAGCCGCCTTCGTAATTACGGATACGGATTGCAATTTCCAGCTTTGGCTATTACCGGCTGTCTGGGTCGCAAAAATTGACTCCCGTTCTACCTTCAACATGCGACATTCGCGCGATGACGTCCGCTTGCTACCGCAAGCATCGCTCATATCCCCCCTCTGACGAAGCAAATCCCAGCCTGAGAAATAGCGTCGAATTAACCCTACAAATGCCAATGACGGCGTCGCCCGTTGGCGCTAATCGCCCTAGCGATCATAGCAACGGCGCCACCTCGTCGACGAAGCGCGCAAGCTGCGCTTTCTGATCGTAGGACGTGAAGCGGATAATCATCGTCTGGGCGCCCACCGCCTCGAAGGCGCGTATCCGTTCCGCGCATTCCGCGGGAGCGCCGCAAGCGGTCCAGACATTCACCTTCCATTCCGGCCAATCGGAACTGTAATACTCATCGAGGAAGCGCTTGCTTTCGGTGTACGCCGCCGCTCGGTCGTCGTTTAAATTGAGATTGAAATAGATCGAGTTTTCCAGCGCGGCTGAATCTCGGCCCCGGAATGGTGATGGCAGGGCCGGTTATGGCCCATAGGGGACCCGCCAATATCCGACCGCGCCGCATTATTCGCTATCGCCGTTTGGCGAAGTGGAAAAATGTTCCCGGGCGCGCGCTACCGCCTTATCATTCACTGCGAATGCCATGAGCAGGCCGCTCCCCAGGATGGCGCCGACCAGCAGGAACGATAGGGCGCCATAACCGATCTGGGCCACCAGCACGCCGCCGATTGCCGCGCCCGCAGCGGTGCCGCCCCAATTGCTGCAGGATATGACGCCGGCCAGGCCCCCCCCGGGAGGCGCCGCCTGCTTCGGCGAGTAGGATCATGAGAACGGTGGTGACGGGAACGATCAGCAGCATGAAGATTCCTGCCAGGGACACCGAGAACCACTGTCCCCCGTCGAGGAGAAATACGCCCAGTCCGGGTACGGCAGCGGCAAGCAACAATACGGCGGTTGCGGAAAGCCGCTTGGCGCTGCGGCCTATCCGGCCGCCCAGCAACGATGCCGCCGTCGCCCCAACGGCGACCATGGCCACAGGCAGCGCAACCTCCATGGTCTTCAAGCCGTAGGTCACGATCAAGAATGCCGGGAAGAATGTGACGACCACGCCCCACGTGGTGCGCGCCAATATGTTGGTTCCCGCCATGTACCAGGTGACCGGAAACGTTGCGACCTGCCGCAGCCGCCCCGCCAAATTCAGGCGGGTCGACGGAGGCCGGTGATAGGGAACAAGCACAAATAGGATCAGGGTGGCCAGCAGCAGCGCCATCCCCAAGACGAGAAAGGGAGTGCGCCATCCGGCGAAATCGCCCAGCACGGCGGCCAGGGGGACACCCAGCACGCTGCTCATCCCCGGCTGCATGGTTATGATTGCGATGGACATGGGTCTGCGCGCCTCCGGAAATATGTCCCCGATGAGCGCGATGCATGTGGGCGGCACCATCCCGCCGCCGATCCCGACCAGGACGCTGAAACCCGTGGCGACGGCGAAGCTGGGGGCCAGCCCCATGCCCAAGGAACCTGCCGCCAGGAAGCAGGTGCCGAGGAGCAGTACGGGCTTGCGCCCATAGGCGTCCGAGAAGGGCCCCACCATCAGAGCCGTTACCGCCCAAGCCGCGGCGGCTGTGGTGACGAGCTGTCCCGCCACCGGAACCGTGGTGTCCATGGCGGAGGCCATATCCACCAGGAGAGGCCCCAGCATCGCCACCGCCGTCACCGCCAGGAGAACGGCAAACGCCATGCAGCCCAAGAGGAGCGTGTAACCTTTTTCGCTGAAAGACCCCCGTGACACAGATATCCATTCTGATCGAGCGGCCAAGCATGGCCCGTATTAATCCGAGCCTCTACTTAGCAGTTACGGATCGATCGATCACCCGGTCGGGATTGAAGCCCGACCCAAACTGACACATATTGGCGCGCGCGTCGCCAAACGAGACGACGCAATCCGACAGCCCCTATCGCAATGGCATTCCCCGGCATGAACAGCGTTCCTTTCGAAATTGATCCCGCCGCACCGGACTGGTTCCAACGCGCAGTTGCGCATCCCGTCCAATCGCGGTTTCTCGACGTAGCCGGGTGCCGCATTCACTATCTCGCCTGGTTGGACCCTGATGTCGACGGCGCGCATCAGCCCGCCCGCCCGGGCCTGCTGCTGATCCATGGCGGCGGGGCGCATGCCAACTGGTGGCGCTTTATCGCGCCGTTCTTCGCCGCCAGCCATCGAGTTTGCGCCATCGATCTTTCCGGCATGGGCGACAGCGGCGGCCGCGAGATCTACGCGCCGGACACTTGGACCGAGGAAATCGATGCTGTGCTCCACGACGCCGGGCTGTACGCAGATGGGACCAATATGAACAGCCCGAAACCGCTGGTGGTCGGGCATAGTTTCGGTGGATTCATGGCGATGAAATTCGGTGCCGAATTGGGCCATCAGCTCGGTGGCACGGTGATCGTGGATTCCCCGGTGCAGGATCCGGCCGATACGCCGCTGCCGGAACCGGCCACCTCAACCCGGACGGCGCCGCCCATCTATTCCGACCATGCGACGGCGTTGTCCCGCTTTCGGCTGATGCCGGCTCAGCCTTGTGACAACGCCTATATCACGGATTTCATCGCCCGAACCTCGATCCGCGAATGCGAAGGGGGCTGGACCTGGAAGTTCGATTTCAAAGTCATGGGCTCGCGCCGTTTCGGAGAGCCCTATAGAGCTGAACTCAAAGCCTTGAAAGGCCGCGCCGCCCTGATCCATGGCGATAAAAGCGCCATCGTTTCGCCCCGCACCGTGGCCTATATGTCGGCCTTGATGGGCCCGGAGTCCCCCGTGGTAGAGATCCCCGACGCACACCACCATGTCATGCTCGACCAACCGCTCGCCTTCGTCGCCGCGCTACGCGCCATCCTCGACATCTGGTCCCGCGATCCGGTTTAGGGACGGCGTATGTTGCCGACCAAGAATGGTCGATTTCGACCTTTCCGTGTGGTCTGCAAACGCCTCACTGGATGACAGCATCTGGCAGATCTGCGCGCGCCTCATCCTGCACCTGCGATATATGAACTAGAATCCCGTTTGCGAGAGCCTTTCGGAGTCCGCCTCCTGGAACTCGGCCGGTGGTTCCTTGCTGAGGCGCGGCTCGCCGAACAGGTAGCCTTGTCCGAAATCGATACTGTAATCGAGAAGCTCGACGAGCATCTGTTCGGTTTCGATCTTTTCGGCGATCAGATCGATGCCGGCCGTGTCGAACGTCTGTTTCAACACGGTGACACCACCAAGAAAATCGTCGCCATCCTTCAAGTTTTGCAGCACGTCGCCGTCGATTTTGACGAATTGAACGTTTTTGTCGACGAGATTACGCAGATCGAATTGCAGCTCCTTGACCTGGTCCATCGAGTATCGGTAACCGGCAGCGGCCAGGCGGCGTAAATCCTCCGTCGCCTCGTCCGTAAAGACACGCAGATCGGCCTGCGAGAATTCGAAGACGAGACTGGGCGCGAGATCGGGGCAGCTTTCCAGATAGGAGACGAACTCCTGGAAGAAGGCGCGGTCAGCCATAGTGTGCGGCGAGACATTGCAAAAGAACGCCGTCGTATAATTGTTCCGCTGCGTTCTGCGTAGCAGCTGCACACAGCGGAACAAGAGCATGTTGTCGATCGCCGTGATCAGGCCGTTGTCTTTCGCCACATCGATATACTGCTCCGGCAGGATCATCGTCCCGTCCGCGGCGCGTATGCGGCTGAAGCATTCATAAAAGCGGCGCTTGCGCTGCGGCAGGCTGACAATCGGCTGGAGATACAGATCGACCCGGTCCTGGCGCAACCCGTCGCGTACGATGTCCAGGATCGCATTGTCATCGAGGGCGTTCACCTGCCGGAACTTCTCGCCCGTCGAACTCGCCAGTTCCACGGCAGCGGCGGCGCGGACTTCGGGGGCCGTTTCCACCGACATAATTTTGGTCCGCGTATCGGCATCGGACCCCTGATCGGAATACAGCTGCTCCACCAGCGAATGCAGCACCTTGACCTCGGCCGCTACCTGCCGAAGCCCGATCTCATCGGTGCCGGTCTCCATGTGTCCGGCGCGCTCCAGCGCTTCATAGATGCGGCGCACCTCGTCCCGGGCACGGGAAAGGTCTTCCCGGTTCTGACCGTAGGCCTTGCGCAATATGCTCATCCGGCGCAATAGCCGCCGGGTCGTGTCCCGCCGGACGGCCCATTCGTGAATCAGCGCACCGGACAGGAATATAGCCAAACCGATCGCGCCCGCCGTCCAGACGTCAGGCCCCTCGCCCCACCACAACAGCGCCACGGCGGTCAAGACCGCAAGAGCGGCATAGCTCATTGCAATGACGATATGCCAAATATTAGGCAAAAATCAGCCTCTCACCGCCAACGGGACTCTCGCGACGTTACGCGCGCACGATGCTGCGGGCAAGCCTATCAGCGGTGGTCGGCGCCGACGGCTTGCGGGAGGGAATCGTAGCCGTCGGCGCGCAGTAAGGATGCGAGTTCGCGCTTGATTCGAGGGACCAGCCCCGGCCCCTGAAAGACCAGCGCGGTATAGAGTTGCACGAGGCTCGCCCCGGCCCGGATCATGGCATAGGCGTCAGCGCCGCTGGCGATGCCGCCAACGCCGATCAGCGGCACTTTTCCTTGCGTCAGACGGTACATGTCGCCGACCAGGGAGGTGGTGATCGGGAACAGCGGCACACCGCTGAGGCCGCCGGCCTGGTCACGGTCGCGGCCTTTGAGACCCGCCGGACGCGTTATCGTCGTATTGGAAATGATCAGCCCGTCGACATCCGTTTCCATCGCCACCGCCGCAATATCCCGCTTGTCCTCTTCCGTCAGGTCCGGCGCGATCTTCACCAGTAGCGGCCGCGATTCGCCGTTGCAAGCTTCGGTCGCCACCTGCCGCGTCGCCCGGATCAGCGCCATCAGCCGATCGGGGTCCTGCAGGGCGCGCAGTCCCGGCGTGTTCGGCGACGAGACGTTGATCACCAGATAGTCGGACAAGGGCGCCAGCCGCCGGGCGCCTGTCGTGTAGTCGGCCTCGGCATCTTCGCTATCCTTGTTGCGCCCAATATTGGCGCCGACGATACCGCGACCGCCGCGTGCTTCCAGCCGCCGTGCCGTCACCTCCAGACCCGCACTGTTGAAGCCGTAACGATTGATGACCGCATTATCTTCGGGCAGGCGAAACAGGCGCGGCTTCGGATTTCCAGGTTGCGGACGGGGCGTCACGGTGCCGGTTTCAACGAACCCGAAACCGAGCCGCAGCGCGCCGCGAAAAGCGGCGGCATCCTTATCGAAACCCGCCGCCAACCCGACCGGATTCGCAAAATGCAGATCCCAAAGCCGGCTGGCCAGCGCGGGCTCGTCCGCGCGCGCCGGCCGCGGTCCAAACCCACGGGCCAGCCCCCAGACCGCAAGGGCATGGGCGCGCTCGGGATCCAGCAGGCGCAGCAGGGCTGAAGCAGAATCTGACAAGGTCATATGAAGGGCCGTCCGTGAGAAATCGGAGCATCTCTTAAGAACGGCCTGGGCGCAAGGTCCGGACGAATTGGACGCGATGGTTGCGAATAACTCTCAATGTCTTCTGCAAAATGCAGAGGGCCATTCCCATTGCGAGAATAGTTATAATTTATGCTCTCTGGAAAATTGCATATTTTTTGTTGTTTTTCAACAACTTATATTTGCACGTCTGGACAAATCGTGAGTTTGGCGCTGGCACAGCTTTTGCGTGATAAAGCCTATCATTGATGCCGGGGCTAATTCATGACCACACAACTAAAACTGCTTCATAATACCGCACTGCACGATTCCGAGTCGGATCGCACCGCCGTTCCGATAAAACCGAGCCTCGATATGCTGACCGCCGGCAGCCGCGCAGGCGGCGTGAGCGTTCAGAAGGCCTGGGAAATCTATATGGCCATGCTGCGCACCATGCCGGCGGAGGCGCGCTGACGCCTCTGCAGTTCACCTGGACTGCGCCGGCCGGGCCGGTATAGTGCGCCTGATGGACAATTGAGATCCGAGGCGCACCCATGGAAGCAATCACTTATGTCGACGGCGAATGGCTGGAAGGCAACCCGCCCCTGCTCGGCGCCCGCACGCACGCGACCTGGCTGTCGTCGATCGTCTTCGACGGCGCCCGGGCCTTCGAAGGCGTCACCCCCGACCTCGATCTGCATTGCGAACGCGTCGTCCGCTCCGCCCTTGCCTTCGGCCTGAAACCCACTCTGACGGCGGAACAGATCCACAAACTCGCCCTCGAAGGCACCGGTAGATTCCCGGTAGATTCGGAACTCTATATCCGGCCGATGTTTTGGGCGGAAGAAGGCTGGGTCGACCCGGATCCGGACAGCACCCGGTTCGCGATAACGATCTACGTCTCGCCGCTGCCCGCGCCGACCGGCCTTTCCGTTTGCCTGTCGACGCGCCGCCGTCCCGCACCGGACATGGCGCCAACCGATGCCAAGGCGTCCTGCCTCTACCCGAACGCGTCCCGAGCCCTGCGCGAAGCGGCGGGACGGGGGTTCGACAATGCGGTTGTGCGCGATCCGCTGAACAATGTCGCAGAGCTCGCCACGGCAAACCTGTTCATCGCCAAAGACGGCGTCGTCTACACGCCGGTCCCGAATGGCACCTTTCTCAACGGCGTCACACGACAGCGCGTGATCTCGCTGTTGCGGGAAGACAATATCGAGGTGAACGAGCGCACCGTGACCGTTCCCGAGCTGGAACAGGCCGACGAGATGTTCAGCAGCGGCAACCACGGCAAGGTGCAGCCGATTATCCGTTACGAAGACCGCGATATGCAGGCCGGGCCCTTGTACAAGCGTGCCCGAGAGCTCTATTGGGAATTTGCCCACCGCTAGGATGCGCTTTACCGCTTTTTAAGCCTTTTAGCCGATGACTGGTACGCTGATACTCCAACTCGCGGATCGGTTAGATGGCAAAGTTAGATATGGACGGCCCTTTCGAACTCAAGGATGCCGTCATCGATACGAAGGTGAACGCCAATGCGATCGGCAATTTCGCACTGGGGTTCGTGAATGAAAACGGCAAGTTCGTGGTCAAGGTCGTGGGCCGTTCCGATGGAGACCTTCAAAAAGAGCTGAAATCGGCCAGACGCCGCTATGCCGGCGGCCTGTTATCCAAAATGCCGGGACGCGGCAGTCTCGACAAGTTCAAGTTTTCGATCGCCGATACCGTCGAAAGCGCCTATCAAGTGGAGCAACGGGCCTTCGAAAGTTTCGGTGGTCCCAAAAATTTGCTCAACAAAGAACCGCCGGCGCCGCCGCGCTAGCGGTCACGCCGCGCTCAAATCCTCGCCCGCCAGCGCCCGCTGGATCAGCGTTACCGTCTCGCCGATGCCATAAAGGGCGATGAACGAGCCCAGGCGCGGGCCTTGCTCCTGTCCGAACAGTATTTCGTAGAGCGCCCGGAACCAGTCGCGCAACGGATCGAATTCGAACCGCTTGCCGATTTCATACACCTGGTTTTGCGCCTCCTCCGCGCTGGCACCCGCTGGCAAAGCATCAAGACTTTCAATCAGGGCCTCCAATGCATTGCGTTCCCGCTCGTCCGCGGCGCGGTAGCGTTTGTTCGGCTTCACGAAGTCGCGGTAATAGCGAATCGCATAATCGATCAGATCGTCGAGAATTTTATTCGCCTCCGGCGACGCGTCCGGTGCGTAGCGCGCAATGAAGCCCCAAAGAACCGCCTTGTCCTCCGTGTTGCAAACACTCGCGAGATTGAGCAAGACGTTAAAGGACAGTGGAATATCTTCCTGCGGTGGTTCGCCATTATGAATATGCCAGACCGCATTTCGTAACCGCGCGGTATCGTCTTCTTCCGCGAATTTCGATAACTGGGAAAGGTATTCGTCGACGGTCTTGGGAATCACATCGAAATGAAGCCGCTTCGCCGCCGTCGGCTTCCCAAACATAAACTGCGACAGCGTATCCTTCGGCGCGTAGGCGAGCCACTCCTCCATCGTCAGTCCATTGCCACGGGATTTAGAAATCTTTTCACCATTCTCATCGAGGAAAAGCTCGTAGGTGTAGCTTTCCGGCGGCCGTCCTCCGAGCGCCCGCACGATGCGGCCGGATTGCTTGACAGAGTCGATCAGGTCTTTGCCAGACATTTCGTAGTCGACCTCAAGCGCATACCAGCGCATCGCCCAGTCGGGCTTCCATTGCAGCTTGCAATGACCGCCGGTCACCAGTGTTTCGACTTTCTTCCCGTCTTCCCGCTGGTAGACGATTGTGCCCGCATCGACATCGCGGGAAACCAAGGGCACCTGAAGAACACGTCCCGTTTCGGCGCAAACCGGAAGGAACGGACTGTACGTCTTACGCCGTTCTTCGCCCAGCGTCGGCAACATGATCGACTGAACCGCGTCGTAACATTCCAGGACCTTCAGGAGCGCCGCATCAAATTGCCCGGACTTGTAGCGCTCCGTTGCACTAACAAAGGTATATTCGAAGCCATATTCATCGAGAAAGGCACGTAGCCGCTCGTTGTTATGCGCCGCGAAACTTTTATTGGTTCCGAAAGGATCTGGCACCGAAGACAAGGGAAAATTCAGGAACTCCGTCAGACGTTCCTTGTTCGGAATATTGTCCGGTACGCCGCGCATGCCGTCCATATCGTCGGAAAACGCGAACAGCTTAGTCGGGATGTCGGACAAGGTTTCGAAGGCGCGCCGCACCATCGTCGTCCGCAGCACTTCCGCAAAGGTTCCGATATGCGGCAATCCCGACGGGCCATAGCCTGTCTGAAAGAGCACATAGCCCTTTTCCGGCGTCTTGCCACCGATCCGCTTCAGGACCTTCCGCGCCTCGACGAACGGCCATGCATTGGACTGCTCCGCCAACTCGCGCATATCCGCACCCTCTCATTTCGAAAGCCCGGAACCTATGCCCGGGACCTGTATCCGTCAACCACGCCATCGCCATCCCCCGGCGCTGCCATCGGCCTTGAATTCACCGGCAGCGTCGGGCAGTTTCTAGCCTAACGAACTGAAGACTTGAACGGGGAGGAAACAACCATGGACGTGCGCGCCGCCGTCGCCCGCGAGGCCGGCAAACCTTTGACAATCGAAACCGTGCAGCTCGAAGGCCCGAAGGCTGGCGAAGTTCTGGTCGAGATCAAGGCAACCGGTATCTGTCACACAGACGAGTTCACCCTCTCCGGCGCCGATCCTGAAGGCATCTTCCCGGCGATACTCGGCCACGAAGGAGCCGGGGTTGTCGTCGATATAGGCCCCGGCGTGACCAGCGTGGCAAAAGGCGATCATGTCATCCCGCTCTACACGCCCGAATGCCGCCAGTGCGAATACTGCACCAGCGGCAAGACCAACCTGTGCCAGGCGATCCGCGAGACCCAGGGCCAGGGCGTCATGCCGGACGGCACGAGCCGCTTCTCCATCGGCGGTGAGAAGATCTTTCACTATATGGGCACCTCGACATTCGCCAATTACACCGTGTTGCCCGAAATCGCGGTGGCGAAGATCCGTCCCGACGCGCCGTTCGACAAGGTTTGTTATATCGGCTGCGGCGTGACCACGGGGTTGGGTGCGGTGATGAACACGGCCCGGGTCGAGCCGGGTGCGAACGTCGTCGTCTTCGGCCTTGGCGGCATTGGCCTGAATGTCATTCAGGGCGCACGAATGGTCGGCGCGGACCGGATCGTCGGTGTCGACATGAACAACAGCAAGAAAGCGCTGGGTGAAAAGTTCGGCATGACCCATTTCGTCAACCCGAGTGAAGTCGGCGACGATCTTGTCGGCCATCTTGTGGAAATCACCAAGGGCGGCGCCGACTATTCCTTCGAATGCATCGGCAATGTCGAAGTGATGCGCCAGGCGCTCGAATGCTGTCACAAAGGCTGGGGCGTTTCAGTCATCATCGGCGTCGCACCGGCTGGAGCGGAAATCGCCACGCGACCTTTCCAGCTGGTCACCGGCCGCGTCTGGAAAGGCACCGCCTTCGGCGGCGCCAAGGGACGAACGGACGTGCCGAAAATCGTGGACTGGTACATGGATGGCAAGATCAACATCGACGATCTGATCACCCATACGATGCCGCTGGATCAGATCAACGATGCGTTCGATCTCATGCATGCCGGCAAGTCGATCCGTTCAGTCGTCACGTTTTAGCGGCGGGCGCTCTTGGCAGGTTGAGGCGACGAAAAAACGATGCAGACGATGACGGTCAAATGGGATTGGCCATCGCGTATTGCTTGAATATGTCAGCGAGCGGGTCCCGTGTATTCACCATATGGGTCAACAGTTTAGCCCGATAGGTCCGTTGCATGGCAACATGTTCGGATTTACCGGCCAAATTGTTCATCGCCTGGGCGTCTTGCGCGTAGTTGTAAAACTCTTCGGTACTTCTCAAGCTCGCAAAATTAACGCGCTTCGCGATTTCCGGATCGCTCGCTGCGAGTTCACGCATGCTCTTGAACGTCAGAGAGCTATGCCCGTGAACCCTTAATCGTCGTTTTCCATCCGCCCAGGCATTGAACACATAGCCCCAATTCGCGTCATTTATGCCGCGCATGGGAAAGGATAAATAGGCGCCCGTCGCGTGTCCGTTGGCATGATAATACGCGTAGGTTTCGCTCTTATGCCTTGCCGCAGGATCTTCGAGCACCTTTTTAAAAGATCTGCCGTCAAAAAAGCCAAGAGACGGTGCGCCGATTACATCCAGAATCGTCGGGAATACATCGACCGCGTCGACGAAGTTCTCCGTATCCATTCGTCCCGGGTTCTTTGTACCAGTCCAGTTTACGACCATCGAAGCACGGGTGGAATTCCGGTAAACGTTCTGCTTGGAAAACGGCACGGCCATGCCATGGTCGCTAAAAAATATGACAAGCGTTTCGTTTTTCGACTTTTTGATCTCTTCGATGACTCTCCCGAATGCCTCGTCCATTCGATTGACGGACGTATAGTATTGCGCCATCTCCTGCCGGGCGACGGGAATATCCGGTAGGAAATCGAATACTTTGACATCGTCCGGATCGTACCGGAGAGGATCTCCCGGTGTCGTGCCTTGATAGTTCAGCCGCGCGCTGCCGAGAAGATCCTTAATCCCCGTTTCCGTCGCAAACCACTGAATGTAGGACTTCAGGTTATCCGACTGTTCCTCGTCGCTCGCCGGATAGGGGGTGTGCGGGTCGTGAAAGTTTATATTCAGGAAAAAGGGAGAAGACGACTTCTCGGAGGCAGAGATCAAATCTCTTGTGTAATTCCCGAATGCCGTCGGCGACCGCCCCATTTCGAGCATTTTCCCGGGTATCACGGCATCGAAAATATGATGCCGTCCGGGCAACGTATGCTTCGTCTTTCCGATCAGACCAACATAATAACCGTAATGCTTCAGGAGTTCGGGCAGAGTCGTCACCCCGGGCATGACGCCGATAAACGACCAAGATCCGTTATGTATGGGATAAACACCACTGAGGAACGAAGAACGGCACGGCATACAGGACGCAATCTGCACGTTCGAGTTCAGAAAATGAACACCCTCACGCGCCCACCGGTCCAGGTTCGGCGTAATCTTCTTACCCGATTTCGTCTCGGCGCCGAAGGCCTGCCACTGCATATCGTCGGCCGTAACAAGTACGATGTTTATCGGATTTTTCGGTTTGCCGGATCCCGCAAACAGCGCTGCGTTCGCATCGGCATGTCTGTGGTAGAGGGAGAATAACGTTGGTGCGACAAGGGACGCGCCGGAATACTTCAATATTTGCCTTCGACTTACCATATTGGCGCTTCCCTACAAATTTGCGCTTACGACTTGTTCAATAATTTCAGCGTACTATCACTGAATAGACCAAACTGAACAACCAGACAAGTTCCCCCACCAGCAGGGTTATTCCATGTCACGGTGTTCCATTGCAGCGAGCAAATATCCCTGGCCGCTCGAATCACGCTACCTTATCGTGTTGTGGTATCTTCGATAACGAACCCTCCGGGATAATCGCGCCATGTCCTTAACTCTCTTGAACGAGCATCGCTGCTTTGGTGGCGTTCAGGGTGTCTATAGTCATTTTGCCGACAGCACGAACTGCGAGATGCGGTTTTCCGTTTTCACGCCGCCGCAGGCCGAGGATGGACCGGTTCCTGTTCTCACCTTCCTGTCCGGCCTGACGTGCACAGATGAAAATTTCACCACAAAAGCCGGGGCGCAGCGCCATGCCGCCGAGCATGGCCTGATGATCGTGGCCCCCGACACCAGCCCACGCGGTGACGAGGTCGCCGACGATGAGGCGTATGATCTGGGCCAAGGTGCCGGCTTCTATGTCGATGCGCGCCAAAGCCCCTGGTCCGCGCATTTCCTGATGTACACCTACATCACGCAGGAACTACCGCAACTCATCGGGGAAAACTTTCCAGGCGACGGCGAACGGCAGGGCCTCTTTGGACATTCCATGGGGGGGCATGGCGCCCTGGTATGCGCATTGCGCAACCCCTACCAATATCATTCGGTCTCCGCCTTCGCGCCAATCGTCGCACCGAGCGGCTGCCCGTGGGGCGTGAAGGCCTTCACCGCCTATTTCGGCGACGACCGGGAACGCTGGAACCGCTACGATGCTTGCGCGTTGATCCGCTCCGGTCATCGGCAATCGGAAATTCTCGTCGACCAGGGAAGCGCCGATCCTTTTCTGGAAGAAGAGCTAAAACCCGAGTTGCTGCGCGAGGCCTGCGCCGATGCGGAACAGCCGCTCATCCTACGCATGCAGGAAGGTTACGATCACAGCTACTATTTCATCGCTTCCTTCATTGCCGATCACATTGAGCATCACGCTCGAATTTTGACGAGTCAAGATTAGCCAGCACCCAGGCAAATCGGAGCAAGGGCTGTTGGGTGTATCAATCACCCTGACCCGCTAGCGGGAGCCAAGTTGACTAAGTTGGGAGGATTTGGTTCGACCGTTTCAGCCGCTCATCGATTTTCCGTCATGACTGAACTCAGAAAATCGGCGATGTGCTGGCTCTGGCTCTCCGGACGGAACAGGTCAACGACACGCGTCGATATTGAACCTGAAGCCAATTCCTGCGCCTTCGGGGACAATAGAAAATCTATCCACTCGCTAGGCTGATCCAAATAGACGACGTGTTCATCCTCAATGGTTGGAAGCCCACGTGCAGCCAGCGTCGTGGCAAGTACGGGCATACGATTAAAAAGAGCCTCAACAAATTTTATGTTTACGCCCGACCCCGACAGGATGGGACAAATCATTAAATCACAATTTTTCCAAATATCATCCAGCGCGTCGACAAATCCATGGGTGACAAGATTAGGCAGCCGCCCATCAAACGCTTCCGATCCAGCACCGTAGAAATGTCCTACGACTTGCGAAGGACCGAGATTTGCAAGAACCTTGTCGACAAACCAGGCTGCACCTTCCTGATTGGGCCACCAGGTCATCTTGGCCATGAAACCGACATTCAGCGGTCGATTGTGCGGTCGCTCAGTGCGGGTATAAGGCTGATAATTGAACGTCTGCAAAAATGTGGCTACGTTCATATTATCGCCCAAGTTTCGGAAATAATCGGCATCCTCTTCGGAGATCGACAGGATATTGCAGGCGCGTTTCGCGGCAGCTACTTCTAGAGAGTGTAGTTTATTGACATCACGGCTCAAAATTGGCCGCAAGAACGCCTCTAGACCCGTCAACTGATCAATATGACTGCGCATCAGGCGGTGTTCAATATTGTGCGCGATAAGGATCGCCGGCAGCCGCTCCGGCAGCGCCTCGATAACCGACCAAACATCACCCCCGTTGATCACCACGAAGTCCGGCTGTGCAGTCGCGATTTTCTCCGATAATTGCCGCTGCGCATTAGTAGGCAGGACGAAAATCGAGCGCGACGGGAGAGTTGAAAATAGCGATTTCCAGATGGAGTAAACCTGCTTGACGCGACGCGGGAGAGTTCGTCCCCATTCATCGAAACAATAAAGCTCAACATTCTCGACACCGAGAACATCGTCAAAACGGGCCTTCAACGCACGTACCGCCGTGCCGCCACCGCCTTTCCCGTGGTAGTGATCGTTCGCAGCAACAAATAGGCACTTCATTTATGATGCTCCGGGAAAAATTTGCTATGTCATTTCGAACGTAGCGAAAGATCAGGCAGTTTAAGGTTAGAGGTGCACCGCGTTGAGCGGAGATGTTCAATCGACCATGACGCATTCAGGCTGTCATCCGAACCAATCCTAATCTGCTATGGAAAATAGAGTTTTTATCTGATTGAGCAGACCGGTTGCCCATACATACCCGATCAGAATTGGTACCGTGATGAGCGCCATCAACGGCTGTTCGACAAAAATCATGGGAATCACACAAAGGCAGGCTATCGTCGCTGTCGTCAAACCGGGGATCAAAAACCCAGCGAAAATCGCCGCCACGAGGAACCATACGCCATATCCTACCGATGCAGCGATCATCGTGCTGAATGGTGTCGGGTTTCCTTCTATCGTTCCCATTGCAAAAAAAGCAGCACAACCTACCACGCTGGCTATTCCAACTTGGTAATATCGACCCTTCGCCGTCAATAACTGGTTCATGGTCAACGCTGCACCGAAAATGCCAATCGTGAATACGGAAACCCACAGGACACTCGCTGACTGCGCATATACTTCGCCCAGTATCAGAAGGAGTACAGGGTACGCTACGACGTGGGCCACGGTAGAACACAATGCTCCACCAATAAGGAAAGTGCTCATCATAACCGACGTTAAGTTTCGAGAATCTCCCGCGGGATTTTCGACTTGCCGCGACATCGCCGGCAACAGTGCTTGCATGATGCTTAACGGCACAACACCGAGGACAACGACAACTTGAGTGAGTATGGCTAGTATTCCAAGATCACTTCCGTCCATCCACTTGTGCACGATCACGGGGCCAACCTGCAAATAGCCAATAGCGCCGCCGCCAATCCACAGAGCAGCCCCGTCCTTCAACAAAGGAATAACAACAGGTAGCCGGAAATGCATGGTGATCCGCCGCTTTACGCGCAGATATACAATTCCGACAATCAGCGCATGCAAAGCCCATAGCGAAACGTGCACGGTGGCGAGACCCGCAACACCCCAACCGTACGCCAGCAAAATGTATGCGAAAATCGGCTCAGCTGGCCGAATAAAAAGGCTCGTTAGGAGAATACGCCGGGACCGCTCATACGCAATGAGCAAGATCTCTATCCATACGGCGACGCCTCGGGTCAGAACGCCAATTGAGAATATGGTGCTAACAAGTCGAACCGCCGGATCGCTCTCAATCAGCCACGTTATCGCACCGGCGAGAATAGCCAGTACAGTACAAGCAACGAACACCGCCCCGTTCGAGCCCGAGATGACACGATCTGCTTCCTCGCCGCCTCGACCAGCAGCTCTCGCAACGACACTGGGAAGTCCAAGCATGCAAAATTGAAAGAAAACAAGATACCAGGACTGCGAATAACTGAGCTGTCCATAAAGCTCGGGACCTAGCATCCGAGCGACAATAACGAGATATAGAAAGCGGCTGCCAACTTGTATAAATCGGGAAAAAATCAGACTGATGGCATCGATAACTAATTTTTTTGCCGACGCACGGCCAAATTTTTTTAAAGGTCCGATCATCGAGGTCCCGATTCTTGCCCAAGGTTAAACCTTGGGCATCTAAGTTATTGCTACAGGATTTTTTCCAGAAGATCGAAGTTAGTTTGGGCCAACTTAGTCATTCGCGGCACATTTTCCCCTAACATTGCCCGCAGATCCGCTCGGCGATTGAAATACTCTAACAGACGAATATCGGAATCTGGACCTTTCATGTAGTCGGATATCGAAAGGATTGGTTTCCGGCTTTCGGGTTCATTTATGAATAGGTCACCGATAATACCATCGGCTTTGACGCTGTAGCTGATCGCGACGGTTGGCACATGTTGAGATAAGCCCGCGATCGCGGCATGCATCCGTTCGGCCACAAGGAATTCACAGGTTCCGATGATGGCTTTGTACTCCATGGCGGAACATTGTCGTTCGATAAGACTGACACGAGAGTGGTTCAGATGAGACAACACCTTTTTCGCCTCGATCATATCGTTATTGGATGGGTCGGGGCTACCCGACCAGACGTGAGGGATTACGATCACGCGCAAGCCCGTCTGCTCCGCCAAAACCGTCAGGGTTTCTGCCCATCTGCAGGCGTGCTGGTCCTTGTCCAAACCGGAGAATTGACTGATGCCGCCGCTGACCGATACGGCAATGCGCGGCTCGTCCGGAGCGATGCCTATCTCCGATAATATCTCGTCGGCACATTTGCGCGAGGCGGGCCGTAACAGAAAAGCCACATCACCGACCAGCGCGACACGGTCTGATGGCAGCCCTAGATTGTCGATGACATATTCGAGGCTTCGTGTTTCTCTGCAAGTGACGAGCGTTGCTGACGCGACAATGTCTTTAAACATCTTTCGCAACGCCTCGTCTTCGAACGGGCCGATAGAGTGTCCCAAAAACACATATGGTGTTGATGCTTGGCGCGCCTCTATCAGCGGCGTCAGATAGTTCTGAAATCCCCCATAATCTTTGCCAAAGATGTCGCCGCCTGTCGAAATAACGAGATCCGCATGACGGATTGTTTTACGGGCATTACGAAATTCTTTATTCAACACTTCAGGAATTATCGTAAAAAGTAATCCAATTTTTCTCAACGCTTTGGCAGAAAAAGAACGGTAGGGATCGTCATAGAAACTACAGAACGCTTCAGGGCCAGAAGACTGATTAAAAGAGAATCCGGTGCAAAATATGTCAATTTCTGGTTGCCCAAAACTTGCCTGTAATCCTTGAACAATTGACCGCACCAATGCTTCAACACCTCGATTTTCAAAACTATCGACCCCCACAATAACGATTTTCTTCATCCCAATGTTCTTCCTTACATTTACAAGGCAGACAAAACGATAGGTTTCACCGCCACTTACAGGAGATCAGTTTGAATTATCACCGGCTACGTTGATGCACAACAATGTATAGTTCGGTTAAAATGATAAAATAGTCGCTACGTCTTTAAACAAGCTGACTGCATTCATTGTCCGATTTATCGTGTGGGTAACAATGCGCACGCTATATTATTCCCAGCTTACGTTTCAGTAACGAACCTAGTTGTAACTTCAACAGGCAGGCGCGGCGAAGACGCAACTTTGAAACTGTCTGGAATATGTCCGGCCGCTATCATCATAATCACCAGCTCATTTTCCGGAATATTCAAGGCAGAGCGCATCCTACGATCAATGCCAGGGGCCACGCTCCAGTTCAAAGTACACGAACCCAGCCCCAAAGAATGCAATGCGTACACAAGCGACATCGCATACATTCCGCCATCTATCCATCCCTGAAAACGTTCGCCCGCATCTGTGAAGACAGACAGGTCAGCAGTCACAATGAAAATTACGCTGGCCTGGGATCCAAATCCGCGATTTCCATTTTGAAAGGACAGCGCCTTAGCTTTGGCTTTCGAATCCGTAAGGACATGAACACGGGCACATTGTCGATTGCATACCGAGGGCGTGCGTTGCGCCCTCTTCAGGCTCTCCTCTATAAGCTGGCGATCAACGGCTAGATCCGTAAACTGGCGAACGCTATGGCGTGTATCGAAAAAAGTCTCCGCCACACCGTGCGTAGCCGCCCTAATTTCTTCCTCGGTGACCTTTGTCGTTCCGCCACGCCCACTCTCTTTTACCGGTTCCATTCTTTTTTCAAAAAATTCTAATCTTTCACTTATATCGCGAATATCGACATCGTGTTCTTCCTGAAACAGGCAATACTGCCTCACGACCTCAACCGCATCGAGTAGCTGCTGCGACAGGCCGTACCGAGCGAGGTGGTGTTCACAATTCTGCAGGAGATCCTTCGCCCTTGGTTTGCCAAAACCCGGACGCGGATTAGGCAGCGCCATGCCCTTCTCCAAGCCATGATATTCCTTCACAATGTGCGCCTGAAGCTTAGCTTCGGAATTCGCTCCTGAAGTCGCTGACGACCATTTTCTGTAGCGACGAAAGTCGTAAATAAACGAGCTGAAAAGCATCAAATTCGTACGTCTCCACCAGGATGCGATCATTCGAAGTGCGTTGACCATTCCTTCAGGAAGGTGTCGTTTGAGAAATGATCCTAACGGCGTTCCGGCATCTTGCTCGCACTGTGCGGCACTTCGCTCAACAGCTGCTCCTTCTGCCAAAGCTTTATTCTTCATGGTTTATCTCCATCCACAGTGGCGTTACCCACCTTAAATGCCGGTTTTAGTTCAGCTTAAGTTGCCCCAAGGCTATGGCCATCACGGCAACGACAAGGCCTAATTCATCGAGTTTTAGTTTGAAGGGTTTTGGTATAAGTATTGCGGCCAATAGGATCTCATCCTTTAATAAACTTCTTCACGGCACTGGAGTTTCTAAGACTCAACGGTTGGTGCGCCACGTCATTTTATTCGACGGCGAATTTGATTTGGCAAAATGTTTATCAGCGCGCATGAGAGGAGGATCCATTCTCCAATCCGTGTTGGCTGTCTTACAAGAGTGCCCCAAAAAGCCTGGCGGGCTGCCTGCCACCGCCGGTCCTTTAGGAGTTCCCGTCCGGCAAAAGCAAGCGCCGTAGCCTCAGCGCGTCGGCGAAGGCGCACGCGGACATCAACCGGAAAGCGTTCCAGAACTTCTGGAAGTGCAAACACGCACTCAATCGCAGGCCACATCGCTCGAAGGTCTTTTGCCAGCCTTCGTGCCGCGCTACCGCTATGGATCCGATACAACACAATAGGCGAAGCCCCCGCGTAGGCAATGCGTCCCTGGGCGGCAAGTTTACACCACATCAGCCAGTCCTCACCGAGACTGATTCGAGTATCGAATCCGCCAGTGGCCTCAATTGCCTGCCGGCAAACCATCACGGCACAGCAACTTATCGGGTTCGCTTGTACCATCTGTTCAAGGGCGTCGCCTTGGGGCCGCGCCGCGAATTCCGGGGGCCCCGCATCGTTCAACGGCCCCTCGGTATCGTTGAACGTGATCGCCTCACCATACGCCAATACAATGCTCGGATCCTGATCGAAACAAGCGACCAATCGACTTACCGCTTGAGGATAAAGGCGGTCGTCCGCATCGAACAAAAAAATCTTTGATGATTTACAATCTTGGATACCTCTGTTGCGAGCGGCGGAAACACCACCATTTTTTTGACGAAGCACCCGCAATCGGGGGTCTGTGATACCCGACAAAACTGTCGCAGTTTCGTCTGTCGACCCATCATCGACAACAATCACCTCGATATCCGGATAATCCTGGTTGAAAACGCTTTCGAGCGCCTCTCCAATGAATTCAGCGGCATTGTACACTGGAATTACTACCGATACTCGGCGATCGGATCTTGCCTGATCACTCTCTTCCGATTTTGGAGAAATCAAGCCCGAATCCTCATCCATGGTCACGTCGTCGGGAGCGTATAATACAATTGGGGAACGAAAACATTAACTTGTTTGAGGCGGTGCCTCGAAATTTGCGCCCTGAGTCCGTTTGAGTCGACGTTCGGAGGTCCCGGCGTAATCAATAGACTGCCTACAAACAGCCACATTTTTCCGTGCCAATGTCGTTGCAACTTTCAAATACAGCGGATTCAATCAGATCGTGCCGAATTGTACGAGCCCAACGCCTGTCGGCTATGTTAATGCTCATAGTAGACGGCTGCTTCAGACAGCTATAAATCCGCAGGCGGCTTGAAAGGCAGACGAATTGAGAGTTCTTTTCGATATCGTGCACCCGGCAGATGTTCTGTTTTTTAAGCGTCCTGCAGAGATCTTGAAATCCAGGGGCGCCACGACACATTTCCTATCCCGCAAAAAAGACATCGCATGCCAACTTCTGGATAAGTTCGGTTTCGATCATGAGCCCATAACAACGGCCGGTACGGGACTGCTCGGTTTAGCCCTTGAATTGCTCCAGCGAGACGTTCGGACGGTACTCGCCGCAAGACGGTTCCGGCCCGACGTTATGATCGGCTTTGGCGGGCTGGCAATATCACACGCTGGCAGGGCCCTAAACATTCCTTCGATCAGTTTCTATGACTCGGAAAATGCCACACTGCAGACACGCCTTACGTGGCCCTTCATCGATAGTCTTTACGTACCTCAATCCTATAACGGCCCCACCCCGTCGCAACGAACCGCCAGAATTCCCGGAACCAAGGAGCTATCCTATCTACACCCATCCGCTTTCTCTCCCAATCGAGAGACCGCGATTCGCAACGGGTTGGATCCTGACACGGACAACTTCTTTATTCGGGTCGTGGCCTGGCGGGCAAATCATGATATCGGGAAATCAGGTTGGGACGATGAGACACTGCGAAACCTGATCGCCTGGCTAGAGAAGCGCGGACGCGTGCACTTGTCGACTGAGGTTCCTCTGTCCGGCGAGTTCGAACGGCTGACCTATAAAGGGTCTATAACCGATGTACATCACCTCATTGGACATTGCCGCCTCATCGTCGGGGAAAGCGCTACGATGGCCAGCGAAGCGGCTATTCTCGGCGTACCTGCAATCTATTGCGGTCGGGATTTCCCTGGATACATACTGGAGCTTGAGGCCGCACACCTGCTGCAAAAAATATCAGCAGAGGAAACCGATTCGATATTGACTATCGTCGAGCAGACCCTGGCCCGGCCCCTCTCCAATGTAAAAACGTTACGGGACAATTATGTTTCCACACGCCCGGACTGGGCGATGGCTGTCGTGGAGGCGGTGGAGCGCGTAATCGAGAAGAAAGCGTGACAGCCCGAAAGAATTACCGAGTGCGTATACTATCCATCTGAGATTTGATCTCTGTAAGCTCTTCCTCTTTTGAAACGCGCGTTTCCTCTCCCAACTCCATTCGTCGCACGCGTTCCAACGTTATTTCCAAAAGCTGACGATTGAAGTTAATCAGATCAGCCACTAACCCGACCAGGAACGTAAGCGTCCGGCCTGACCGCTCTGCCGTGCAGAAGAAGTGAGGTTTAGTGTCCACTTGTTTAGGTGGACACTAACGGGGATCAGGATGTGGCGAAGCGGGGCAAGCGTCGGCGCTGGAGTGCAGACGAGAAGCGGATGATTTGCGCACAGACGCGGTTTGCGGGCGTTTCGGTTTCACAGGTTGCACGGCGCTACAATGTGAACGCCAATCAGGTTTTCAACTGGCTGAAAGATCCCCGGTTTGCGGGAAGTGACACGGTCGATGACGCCGCCTGTTTCCTGCCGGTTGAGATTGCGCGTCACGTCGAGCACGAAGCCGAGCGCCCTGTTGGTGACGAAGGCAAGATCGAGGTCACGCTTGCCGGAGGTCATCGCTTGAGCATTAGCGGCCCTTACGATCCCGAAGCGCTCGTACGTCTGCTCCGGTGCTTGTCGGGATGATCCCGGTTCCCACGAACACGAAGGTTTGGCTTGCGGCCGGCGTGACGGACATGCGTAAGGGGTTCAATGGGCTGTCAGCGCAAACAGAGAAGGTTCTAAAGGCGGCGCCGTATTGCGGTCATCTGTTCGTCTTCCGGGGTCGCCGTGGCGATCTGATCAAGGTGATCTGGTGGGACGGGCAAGGGGCATGTCTGTTCTCGAAGCGTCTGGAGAAGGGACGGTTTGTCTGGCCGTCTGCGAAAGCGGGCAAGGTTGCGCTGACCCCGGCTCAATTGGCGATGCTGCTGGAAGGGATTGATTGGCGCATACCACAACGAACGTGGCGTCCCCTGACGGCTGGGTAAAGTCGTTTCACAGCAAAGGGTTGTCAATTTCCGGGGATTCCCATGCGGGGTGGCGGCTGATAGATTGCCGGCATGCTCGACGACGCTGAGAACCTCCCGAATGAACCTGCCGCATTAAAAGGTCTGGTGGCATCGCTGGCGTCGGAAGTGAAGTCACAGGCGGTGTTGATCGAGAAGCTCCAACACCAATTGGCCGGGATGCGCCAGCATCGCTTCGGGTCGCGCTCGGAGGCTCTGGATCAACTGGCGTTGACGCTGGAAGACGAAGAGATTGCGGCGTCCGCGCAGGAGCCCGCGTCAGACGATGCAAATGCAGATCAATCTGCAGCGCCAAAAGACAAGCCCAAACGTAAACCGCTGCCCGGTCATCTCCCACGCAACGAGACAACACTGTCGCCGGGCGATGCCTGTGGGGAATGCGGCGGTGCGCTCAAAACGCTTGGCGACGATGTCACCGAGGAACTGGAATATGTCCCCGGACGTTTTGTCGTGAACCGGATTGTTCGCCCGCGCATGGCCTGCACCTGCTGTGAGACGTTCCATCAGGCAGCCCTGCCGTCGCGGCCGATTGAGCACGGGCGGCCCGGTCCTGGCCTACTGGCCCATGTGCTGGTCAACAAGTACGCCGATCATTCGCCTTTGTACCGGCAAAGTCAGATATTCCAGCGCGAGGGGATCGATCTGGACCGCTCCACCCTGGCCGATTGGGTTGGCAAATCCACGGCTCTGTTGGAACCTTTGGCGGACGCCGTCGCGCGCCATGTTTTAAAGGGACAGGCCCTCTTCGCCGATGATACGCCGGTAAAAATGCTGACCCCAGGCTCCGGTAAAACCAGGACCGCGCGGCTTTGGGCCTATGTCCGCGATGAACGACCCTGGGCCGGAGAGGCGCATCCTGCCGCATGGTATCAGTTCTCGTCCGACAGGAAGGGCGTTCGCCCGCGCGAACATCTAGCGGACTTCACGGGCTTCATGCATGCCGATGGCTATGCGGGGTTCAATGACCTGTACCGCACGGGCAAGGTGACGGAAGTGGCCTGCATGGCCCATATCCGACGCAAGTTCGTCGATATCCACAAAGCTCAGGGATCGGCGATTGCCGAGGAAGCCATAAAACGTATCGCCACACTCTATGGCGTCGAGAAGGAGGTTCGGGGCCAATCGCCGGATCAACGGGTGAAGATCAGGCAGCGCCAATCAAAACCAATCTTCGACGACCTGGAATCATGGCTGCATGCCCAATTGACCCGGATATCCGGCAAATCACCCTTAGCCGGTGCTATTCGCTACGCCCTGACCCGCATGAAGAAGCTGCGACCATATCTAGATCACGGCTTTCTTGAACTCGACAACAATACCGCAGAGCGATCCATGCGGCCCATCGCCCTGGGGCGGAAGAATTATCTCTTCATGGGGTCCGAGGCCGGCGGCAAATCAGCCGCCATCGCCTATACGCTGATCGAGACAGCAAAACTCAATGGCGTCGATCCGCAGGCCTGGCTAACCGACACGCTAGCCTGTATCGCCGACCATAAAATCAATCGGATCGACGAACTGCTCCCCTGGCGTTACGCTCAAACCTGAGCGTAACAGTCCAACGTCATCATAGGCAGGGCTGCTTTACCGGACGCTCACCCAGGAACGCGATGACACCGATGATCAGCAGCGCACCGCCGAGAATCAATGACTGAACATGTCCTTCGCCCTGACCAATCATATAGAAATATACGAACCGCAATATGGGCGCCGCGCCGATCAGCGATAGGGTCATTCCGATATAGAAGAATACGCGCAACGGCTGATACATCGCATACATTCGCACCATGGTCGTCAGCGAACGTTCGATGAATTTCGGGATGCTTTTGAAAAGTCGCGATTCACGGGTTTTAGGGTTGGTCCGTATCGGGACCGACGCGACCGTCAAATGCTTCTTACCGGCTTGAATCAGCATCTCGATCGTGTAACTGAACGAAGAGACAATATTCAATTGCAACGCTGCGTCCCGCGATATGGCCCGGTAGCCGCTGACGGCATCCGAGATATCCAGGCCGGATAGATTCCGTACAGCGAAGCTACCCAGGTTCTGCAGGCGTTTCTTGTTGGCCGAGAAATGCTCGACCTGATCGGTCCTGCGGTCGCCGACGACGATGTCCGCTTGACCATCGAGGATCGGCTGGATCAGTACCGGCACATCGGCGCCTTCATATTGGTTATCGCCGTCCGTGTTGACGATAATGTCCGCACCGCGGCGCAAGCACGCATCGAGCCCGACGCGAAAGGTACGCGCGAGCCCGATATTCTTCTTGTTGCGTATGATGTGATCTACACCGCATTCGCGCGCCACCTCCACGGTACGGTCCGTGGAACCGTCATCGATAATGAGGATCTCCACGACATCAACGCCCGCGATCTCCCGCGGGATGTCCGCGAGCGTTTCGGGAAGCGTTCCCTCTTCGTTGAAGCAGGGAATTTGGACGATTAACTTAATCATTAACCTCTCGGATTCGATACTTTGGGAAGGATGTTAGATGTATATAAATAAATTTCGCATTTTGTATTATATAATGTTTACTTTCCGATAGAATTATTTATTTAGAATTACTAAATTTCATCCGCTTCCCGTATGATTCTTGCTTACATGCTCTTCCCTTTACAGGAAAATCGAATGGTAGATTTCAACTCGGTACGCGCAAAAGTGCCGGCAATCTGCCATGGGTCGCTTTTCGCACTAAACGCACAGGAAATCTTTCCGCCCGGATACGCCAAGTCGGTGGCGCTTTGCTTGCTAAACTTTCCGACGGCAATATTCGGGGGGTCAACAGCCTTAAACGGGAGCGTGGCAGCTCCTTCGCAAACCATAAAACAACTTTGGATTGCTAACCATCATGATCGTTAAGAATGTAGTACCCTTATCCCTGGTTCTTCTTGTCGGCATCCTAATGATGACGTTTGGGTGGATAGGATTCTATGGCAGCGATGATATGAGTTACGCCTCCGCTGGGGAAGGCTGGTTAAACGATTTTCCCTATGTCGGTGACAGCCATTGGACATTACGACACACTGTTGTCATCCCCATGGCGTTTTTTTTCCTCGTGGGGGGCATTAGCGAATTAGCGCTCGTATTGGGTACATCTTTATACTTTCTAGCGCTGGTAACTGCCGTCTATGCAGTCGTAGCTCGGCATTTCGACCGTGCCACAGGTACCCTCGCAGCCCTTCTTCTAGCGACCTTACCTTTAATGGCGACTCAATCGACTGTCGTCGTTCCAGATTTTGCCGAAGTCTTCTTCTGCTTTATCTCTCTGGTATTTTTCTACGAAGCAACGTTGAGCGATCGACCCGTTCGATTTTTAGTACTCGCTGGCTTTGCGGCGGGCCTAAGCTGGCTCACACGAGAAACTGTCGTATTTTTCCTGCTGACATATGGAATTTTGTTCTTATTTGGTTTCGGCATTAAAC
The DNA here is from genome assembly GCA_012103325.1 of Alphaproteobacteria bacterium. Lineage (GTDB taxonomy): Bacteria > Pseudomonadota > Alphaproteobacteria > UBA8366. The sequence continues at coordinate 1,447,620 of WLWY01000001.1, read as the reverse complement.
GGCGCTACTACTTTATAATGGCCGCTTCCTTTCTCACCATCGTGGGATTGGAATTTCTTTATTTTACCATATTAGAGGGCAATCCGTTTTATAGACTAAATGTCGATTTTTTTACGCATCTAAAGATCGCCCCTGACTCTTTAGAAACAGTCGTAGGAAAAATGGCACGAGTCGCCGGCGCGATGGAAGGGGAATCGATTGGCGTTTTATCTAGGACAGGAAATCTATCGGTAGGCCGGCTCGTAGACCCGCTTCTAGTAATCCTGCTAAATCAGGAATTCATGTTCTTTTTTTACATAGCGGTACCGGCCATCATTTGGATGGCCTTTTTCTACAAGGCTGATACAAGAAAGCGCACCTTTATAAGAGTGTTTGGTCTGGCCGGACTAGTTTGGTTCCTCTGCTTATGGCTGCAGATTGGCATGAGCTTGCTGCCGCGGTATTACATGTTACCAACCGTCATGGTCTGCATCGTTTTTGCCATTTGGATCCGAGAAATCGTTTGGGTTCGCCACTCGATAATCGCCATTGGCATAGTCGGTTTTTTAGCGCTCAATAACCTTATGGGTGTCTATATCGACAATCGGAATCCGCTTTTTGCGGAACGCGCTCTTATAGATTTTCTTAAAAGCACCGACGAAGTGGTTCATACAGACACAGAAACCGCGCGGAGAGGAAAGTTTTTATACGATATCGCAGGCGTGACTGATCGCATCAAAGGCGCGGAACCAGAGAAAGGCATTTTGTTTTTCTCAAATCCAAAATACGTGGTTCAAGGCGTTTCGCTAGGCGGCAGCCGAAAGCAAAGGCTCAGGAGGCTGGAACAACTAGCGCCTTACCAGCCGAAAGAATCTTGGCCTGTGGTATGGCAAAAGGACGAGGGGCGGCGTTTTCTCGGTGTGGTTCTGGAAAAACTGAACCTTCATTCCGTTATCCCAGCGGAAATTTATCGACGCTTAGACAAACCAAATGCCGCTGTTGTTATGTACCGGCCATAATCTCAACCTCACTCAATGCCGCTCAGCCCATGGTTCATCACGCACTCATTCAATAAGTAGGTCTCGCTTGCGTCGATATACCGCTGCGGCATAACCTCGAACGCATGTGCCGTTGGCTTGCCTACTCTGGACCCCCGATTCATCCCGACACTTTCTTGTTCGAGGCGGAAAACTCGCTGATACGCCAAAGCCTGTCGGCGCAGCTTGCCGTCACGCCGATCAATGGCGACGGCTTCGGTCTCGGCTGGTACGGCGTGCGATCGGAACCCGGCTTGTTCCGCGACGTTCTGCCGGCCTGGAACGACGAGAACCTCAAATGCGTTGCCGAGTTCGCCCATGTCCGGGCCTCGACCGGTGCCGGCATTTCGCGCAGCAACTGCCACCCCTTCCGTTATGGAAAATGGATGTTCATGCACAATGGACAAATTGGCGGCTACGCGGAGATTCGGCATGAACTCGACCGCCTCATCGCGCCCGCCTATTACCGATACCGCCAGGGTGGCACCGACAGCGAAACCTTTTTCTACATCCTGTTGTCGAATGGCTTGGAGAGCGACCCGCAGGCCGCGTTCGCACGCACCGTCGCGCAGATCGAAGCGGTGATGTCGGAAGCGGGGATATCAAGCGCGCTCCGCCTAACGGCAGCTGCGACCGACGGCGAAATCATCCACGCCATCCGCTATGCGAGCGACGACCGCGCGCCGACACTCTATTTCGGGCTGAACCAGACGGACAGCAAGGAAGGTTCAGCGCTGATGATCCTTTCCGAGCCGCTTAATTCGCAGCCGGACGATTGGCGGGAAATTCCGATGTCCCGCTTCATTACCGCCTGCGGCGGCGCGTTCGACGAAATGACGTTCGCCCCGCAATCCGCATGACCGATTTCGCCCATCATTACGCCGACCTTGGCGACGTCATGCTGCATTATGTGACTGCGGGAGAGGGCCCACCGGTCGTGCTGCTGCATGGCTGGCCGGAGACCTGGTATGAGTGGCGTCATGTCATTCCGGCGCTGGCCGCACACTACACCCTCATCGCACCGGATATGCGCGGTCTTGGCGACTCGTCGCGCCCTGCCGATGGATACGACAAACAGACCGTCGCGAACGATATATGGCAGCTGGTTCACGACGTACTCGGCCATGAAAAGTTTCTACTGGTCGGTCACGATTGGGGCGGCCCGACGGCGTACGCGCTGGCAACGGCGCATCCGGACGCGGTGGAGAAACTGGCAATCCTCGACGTGGTCATTCCCGGCAGCGGCGGCGATTTCAGCCAGGGCGGACGGCGCTGGCATCATGCCTTTCATATGACCCTGGACTTGCCCGAAGCGCTAATCCAGGGCCGCGAGGACATCTATCTTGGCTGGTTCTACCGCAACTTCTCCTGGCGCCCTGACGCGTTCGACGAGGCGGCGATCGCCGAATATCTGCGCACCTATTCCCAACCCGGTGTGATGCGGGCGGGGCTTGCCTATTACCGCGCCCTGCCGCAGGACACGGCCGCCAACCGCGCGTTGCTGAAGTCCGGGTTCCGCCTGCCGATGCCGGTTCTGGCCATGGGCGGCGAGAAAAAAGAGGCGCGCGGTCGGGCCTCGGAACCCGAGGAGTCGCTGCGTCTGGTTGCCGACAATGTAATCGGGGATATCGCACCGGACAGCGGTCACTTCATTCCCGAAGAACAACCGGATTATGTCGCGGCAAGGCTGCTCGACTTCTTCAAGAACGCAGGTTAGGGGAAACGATGGACTCCGAAACAAAAGCGCTGCTCGAAAAACTCTTCGCCACCGACTCGGAATTATATCAAAATCGCGGCTTCCAACGGCGGGTCGGTTGGGGCCACAAGCCGGCGTTGGTCAATATCGATCTGGCGAATGCTTGGACGCGCGAAGGCTATGCGTTCACCTGCGAAGGCATGGAAACGATCATCCCGGCCGTGCAGCAAGTGCTGGCGGCGTTCCGCGCGAAAGGCCTGCCGATCGTCTACACGACGACCGCCTATGACATTATCGACGGCGAGCACACCGATATGGGCCTATGGGGCAAGAAAATCCCCGCTGAAACTTTAGTTGCTGGCTCACCAGCAGTGGAAATCGACGAACGGCTCGAACGCCGCGCCGACGAAATGGTCATCGTGAAGAAACAGGCAAGCGCCTTCCGCGGCACCAATCTTGCCAGCTTCCTCAACGCGGCGGGCGTCGACACCGTCGTCGTTACCGGAACGACGGCGAGCGCTTGCGTCCGCGCCACGGTAGAAGACGCCATCGCGGATGGCTTCCGCCCCATCGTCGTGCGGGAATGCGTTGGCGACCGCATCGCCGGCGCGGTCGAGTGGAACCTGTTCGATATCGACGCCAAGTTCGGTGACGTCGAACCGCTCGACGCCGTGCTGGCGCATTTGCAGCGTAACGAGCCCTAGTCCCAGGAAAATCCCGGCGTCCTCGTGTAGTAATGCAGGCCCTCGTCCTGAATGACGAGGCTGATCATCCGGTCGGAACCGCGATTGTGATGCGAGTGCAAATCGGCCGGTGGGGTGATCTGCGCCGCTCCAACGGACCAGTCGATTTTCTCGTCCTCGATCATCGAATGCACGCCATCGCCTTGCAGCGCCAGAGTCACCGCGACCCCGTTATGACGATGCGGACGCTGGTCACCACCGGGTTCCAGCGTGTTGATCGCGACATTGATCGACGGCAGCAGATTGGTGCATTCGCCAACTGCCGCTGTGGAGAACAGAATAGCGCGGCCCGACTCGGTTCCCGTCTTCGGCCGCGCATAGACAACCTCGAAGCGGCGGGCTATTTCCGCCGCCGGGAAATGCACGGTCTGGATCACGGCCTCGCCCGGCTTCGGTGCCTCCAGCCGCTCGAAGGAGAGTTGCGGTTCGTTGGTGATCGCAAACAATAGCGCGTCGTCGCGCGCCGCATGAGACGTCTGGCGTCCGCCCGGAAAACAGAACAAATCGCCCGCCCCCCAGGCCAGCCGGTCATCGCCGTTCTCGCTCTCGCCCGACCCGGACATCACGTAGTAGATTTCGCCGCTCGCCCGGTATTTGCAGTCGATCCATTCGCCCGCCGCGATCCGCAGATAGCGGCACAGGATCATCGGCGTCGTCGCCGGGTAGCCGGTCATCAGCGCGTCGCTCGAATCGAGCGGTATTTCCGCCGTCCCTGTCGCAGGGTCCATCGCACGGTCTCGCTCGGCAAGAAATTGACGTCGCGGCACGGGGGACCATTTGAACAGGAACGCGTTCTCGGGGTCGTGATACTGCGCGCGTTGCGCATAGATCGAGTCGTCGATGGCCTTGGCTGCCGTTCGCATCACCTGTCCCTTTCGCATTAGTCCTGCTAATAACTTAGCGTAATGGAATTCATTTGTAAGGCCGTATGCGCCACCGGTAATCTCGCGCTTTAGACCTTCTGAAGTAGCCTCAACCATGTCCGAAACGACACCGCCGACGGGACCTGTTTCCCGCCTTGCCCGCTTGCCCTTCTTCTATGGCTGGGTCGTGATCGGAATCGCCTTCGTCACGATGGCGATTGGCGTCAACGCACGAACTGCATTCTCTCTGCTGTTTCCACCGATATTGGAGGAATTCGGCTGGAGCCGCGGCGCGGTCGCCGGGGTATTTTCCGCCGGATTCTTCGCCAGCATGCTGTTTTCGCCGGTCACCGGCATCCTGCTGGACCGCTACGGACCGCGCTGGATGCTGCCAATCGGCGCCATCCTTACCAGCATTGGTTTGGCGCTCGCGACAATTTCAGCGGAGCCCTGGCACTTTTACATAGCGCTCGGCGTCCTCGTCGTGGCGGGCAGCGTTTTCATTGCCTATATCGGCCACGGCATCTTCCTACCGAACTGGTTTGCCCGCAAACGGGGCCTAGCCATCGGCATTGCTTTTTCCGGTGTCGGGATCGGCGCAATCGTCCTGTTCCCAATCCTTCAGGAGCAGATCGAAACCGTCGGGTGGCGACAAGCCTGCTGGACCTTGGTGGCCTTACTCCTGATCGTCGTCCTACCGCTGAACATACTTTTCCAGCGGCAACGGCCCGCAGATATTGGGATGCGCCCCGATGGCGACACCGATGCATCGGACCAGATGCGACGGGCCAATGGCGACGACAGCGACAATGTCGTAGACAAGGCCTGGACCGAGACGGAATGGACTGTCCGCCGCGCCATGCGGACCGCCCGCTTCTGGTGGTTGGCAATGGGTTACTTCTGCGCGCTGTTCGTTTGGTACGCGGTGCAGGTGCATCAGACGAAATATCTCATCGAAACGGGCTTCGACTCGACACTTGCCGCCTTCGCCCTCGGCCTCGTCGCGCTGTTTGGCGTTATCGGCCAAATCTCGATCGGGCATTTGTCCGACCGGCTGGGGCGGGAGTGGGGCTGGACGATCAGCCTGTCGGGCTATGCAATTTGCTACGTGCTGCTTGTCGCCATCGAAAACAATCCCTCTCCGTTGCTGCTGTATCTGATGGTCGGCGCGCAAGGCATGCTGGGCTACGGGCTAGCGGCCATGTTCGGCGCCATCGCCATCGAAATCTTTCAAGGCAAACACTATGGCGCGATCTTCGGATCGCTGAACGCCGCCTCTACTCTGGGCGCCGCGACCGGACCCTGGGTCTTCGGCGTGACCTACGACCAGACCGGCAGTTACACCTACGCCTTCTGGCTGGCCGCCGCGCTGAGCCTGTTTTCAATTCTTTGCATATGGCGCGCAGCACCCCGTAAGGTACGTCTCGTCGCCGGTCAGATGGCACGGCGGCAACGCATGACGGGAGACAAATGAGGCCGGCACCATGAGCGATCCTCTGTTCCAACCGCTGACCATTCGGCACGTTACCTTCAAGAACCGCTTCATGAGCACCAGCCACGCCTGTGGCCTAGAGGAGGGCGGCATGCCGAAGGAGCGCTATCAGCGCTACCACGAAGAAAAAGCAAAAGGCGGGATCGGGCTGACGATGTTCGGCGGCTCGTCAAACGTCGCACCGGATTCGCCATCGGTCTTTCAGCAGCTCTATGTCGGCGACGACAAGGTCATTCCCTATCTGCAGCAGTTCTCCGAGCGAGTACACGCGCACGGCGCCGCGATCATGTGCCAGATCACCCATCTCGGCCGCCGCGGCGAACCCTATGCAAGCAACTGGTTGCCGACGATCGGACCGTCCGCGATCCGGGAAACGCTGCACCGCAGCTTTCCCAAGGAAATGGATGAGGACGACATCAGCCGCGTTGTGAAAGCGTATGGCGCGGCTGCAAAACGCTGCAAGGAAGGTGGGCTCGACGGGATCGAAACACTTGCCAGTTCACATCTGATTGGCCAGTTCCTGTCGCCCGGTACCAACAAGCGGACCGACCGTTTCGGCGGCTCGCTGGAAAACCGCTGCCGCTTCGGATTGATGGTCTTCGAGGAAATCCGCAAACAAGTCGGTGACGATTTCCTCGTCGGGTTCCGCTGCTCTGTCGATGACGCGATGGAGGGCGGCCTGACCTTCGAAGACAGTGTCGCCATAGCCAAGATCTTCGAGAATACCGGCGATCTCGATTTCTTCAACGGCATCTATGGCCGCATGGATACGCTGATCGGGCTGGCGGTGGACAATATGCCCGGCATGGCGTCCCCAATCGCACCCTGGCTGCAAGCTGTCGGCGCGTTCAAACGCGAGGTTAGCTTGCCCGTCTTTCACGCCGCCCGTATCACCGACATCGCCACCGCCCGTCACGCGATCCGCGACGGCTTGCTGGACATGGTCGCGATGACCCGCGCGCAGATCGCCGACCCACATATGGTCCGCAAGCTGGCCGAAGACCGGGAAGCGGAAATCCGCCCCTGTGTCGGCGCGACCCATTGCATGTCGCCGCACCGCCCCGTCTGCCTTCACAACGCGGCGACCGGGCGGGAAACCACGATGCCGCAAATTATCGCGCCCGCCGACGCACCCGAGCGCAAGGCCGTCGTCGTGGGCGGCGGGCCGGCGGGGCTCGAAGCCGCCCGCGTCCTGGCGGAGCGCGGCCACTCGGTGGTGCTGATGGAAGCGGCCCCCCAACTTGGCGGGCAAGTCCTGATGGGTGCGCAGGCAAGCTGGCGCGGTGATTTGATCGGTGTTGTCGATTGGCGTGCCAGCGAACTCGAACGGCTCGGCGTCGAACTCCGCCTCAACTGTTTTGCAGAACCCGCCGATGTTCTGGCCCTGGCACCGGACGTCGTGATCATCGCGACCGGTGGTATCCCGGATCTCGATTGGCTCGAGGGGACAGAACATTCCACTAGCGCCTGGGACTTGTTGACGGGCAACGCGGCCGTTGGCGATGAAGTCATCGTGTATGACGGCACCGGCCGCCACCCCGCTCCGCACTGCGCCGAACATGCGGCAATGGCCGGCAGCCAAGTATCATTGGTATCGATCGATGGCGAACTCGCCACCGAGCTGACCTATGCCGAGCGCGCGATCTGGAAACGGCGCAGCTACGAGTTGAAGGTCGACATGACCTTCGACCATCGGCTTGTGCGTATCGCCAAATCAGGAAACCGGCTGACCGCAACCTTCGTCAATGAAACGACCGGCGATGCTTTCGAACGCACGGCCGACCAAGTCGTCGTTGAGCACGGTACTGTGCCGATGGACGGCCTCTACCACGATCTTCGCACACAGGCGTCCAACAATGGCACAACTGATCTCGACGCGTTGCTGGCCAGCAAGCCGCAACCAAATTCGTCTAGCGCCGGTTTCGAGCTACATCGGATCGGCGATGCCGTCGCGAGCCGCAATATACAAGCTGCCGTCTATGACGCGCTTCGCCTCTGTCACGTGATGTAGGCGCGCCCTACGCCGCGTCTTTTTCGGCGAGCGTCTGCGCCCAAGTCTCCTTGATCCAGCGCGCGCAGGCGACCGAATGCTCGAAGATCGAGTATTTGTTGCCCATACCGTAATCCGGTCCCGGAATGAACTCGGTTGAGATCTGGCCAAGGGGGCTGTCTTCATGCATGGCATGGTGCGCGAGCAAGTGCCGAACCACTTCCTTCCATGGCTCCAGTTTTGTCTCATCCCAATCACTATGGTACTCACCAGGCGCAGGTTGGATGAACGGGTATTGAATACCTCGCCCGACGCGACCGTCGGGATGCTGCCCCCAGACATTCTTCGGATTGTTCGGCACCGCCGCACGCGCATGGCAATGCCAGACGTAACCCTTGCCGATCCACTCGTCGCAAACATTCCCATCCTTGTAAGGATCCAGAACGACAGCGCCGGACTCGATATCGGGCCGCATATCCAGAACGTCCTGTTCCTCGGGATTGTCGATTTTGAAAATCACGTGCGAATGGTCGAGCGTCATACGGAAGGGCACGCCGTGCGCTTCGACCAGTTTCGCCACTTCGGAAACGCGGCCGTAATGTTCCGACCACATATTCACATGCACTTCAAAGGTCGGGTGACATCCAACCGCCTCACCGATCTCAAAGGCCCGCAAATAGGTTTCTGCGACTTCCTCGTTCGTCACGAGATGCCCGTCGTCGTGGCGCATCAAGATTTGCGTATTATGGACGTGGCTGCCAATCCGGGCACTGGTCCGTATGTTCTGCTCCAGCAAAGCCTCGTCCCGGCCCAGCGTGTAGAACCTGCCGCCGGCGCGGATCGGCAAACTATATTTTTCGCTGAGGCGAATATAATCGTCCACGAGATCCAAGGATTCCGGTGTCTTGTCGAAATAGTCATAGACCCCGCTTTCGCGCACCATGCGGAACTTCGTTTCCAGGTCGAATTCTGTTTCGCCTCCGCTATGACACACGCCTTTCTCGGTGATGCCGAGCGCTAGTTCATTCGCCATCGTCTCTCTCCCCTAGGTCACCGCAACAACATTAGGCCTTTCGATATCTGTGAGTAAAATCCTCACAAAGGAGAGGCACATGGAAAATGCACTGAAGGGTGTCACGATTTTAGAGGTCGGGGTCCTGACACCCGGTAAATATTGCGGATTTCTGCTAAACGGCTGGGGTGCCAAATCGATCCGTATCGAACGGCCCGGGCAAGATGGTGCACTCTCCACCGAAGACCTGTTGCTAAACCGCGGCAAACAATCGATCGCGCTTAACCTGCGCGCACCGAAAGGGCGCGACGTTCTGCTCCGACTCTGCGCAACCGCCGATGTGCTGATCGAAAGCTACCGGCCCGGCGTAACGAAGCGTTTGGGGATCGATTACGACGCGGTCCGCACGGTCAACGACGCCATCGTCTATTGCTCGCTCTCCGGCTTTGGGCAGGACGGGCCGGACAAGATGAAACCAGCCTTCGACCTGCTGTTCCAGGCGCGCAGCGGGCTCAGCCATTTGCTCGCGGCCGATGCCCCAATCTCGCCATTGACGTGGCTCTCGGATTCGGTGTCTGGCTTGATGGCCGCAACCGCAATCTCCGCGGCCTTACGGCAGCGGGAAGCCGCCGGTTTAGGCACGCATATCGACCTTGCGATGCAGGAAAGTGTGTTTTCCCTGCTCTCCGTTTCCCACGGTACGATGAAAGACGGTCTTCCGATGACGGGAGCGAACGCCGGAAACTGGGCCCGGCGCCCCGCCTACAACATCCACCAAGCCGGCGACGGCCGATATGTCGCCCTAGCAGCCGCAAGGCCGGCCTCATGCGAAGCGTTGTTCAATCATCTAGGCCGTCCCGATTTGGCGCCGCTTGGCCTCAAACCAGGAAAAGAAGGAGAGGAAGCCGCCGCATTTCTGAAAGCACGCCTACAGGAGAAATCGGCGCAGGATTGGGTCGATGAACTCTCCGCGCTGGACATCGAAATTACCCGGGTCAACACACCGGAAGAAACTTTTGACGATCCACAGCTGCGCGCTCGCGGCATGGTCTGCGATACGATTCATCCATCAGCTGGGGAACTGCAGCAAATCGGCATTCCCGCCACCAGAGGCACCAATGCGGCACCAGCGCCGAACATCGGCCAAGACAGCGAAGCTATCTTGCGCACCCTCGGCTATGACGACTCCCAAATTTCCGATCTTCGGAACGATAACGTAATCTGATCCGCACCAACAAATTTCGAGATCCAGGAAAGAGTACAATGTCTGCTGCACCCAATTCCGAACCCTCCTTCACACCAGCGGCAAACGACCCCACGGTCGGCAAGAACACGGAGCGCTTGAACGAACTCGCTTTCGCTTTCAAGCAGAGTCAGGCTCTCGCCGCGGCGCTGGAAGTCGATCTCTTCACGGCAGTTTCGCAAGGTGCTGGGACAATAGAAGCCGCGGCGCAAGCGTGTGGTGTCGAAGCGGAAACAGCGGACCGCTTGCTGATCATCTGCAAGGCCATGGGCTTGATCACGGAACACAACGGCCGGAACATCAACATGGACGACGTCGAGCGGTTTCTGGTGCGCGGCAATCGCGGCTTTTTCGGCGACTATCTGCGTTTCACCATCGATGCAGAATACGACGAATGGAGTGGATTTCCGAACAACCTCAAGAATGTCAGTGCCGCCTCGCCGCCCTCCAAACTCTACGAAGGCGATCTCAACGATCCCGAAACGGCACGTAAGTTCACGATGGCGGGTTACAATTCATCCATCCCATTGGCGCACCGGCTGGCAAAACGGTTCGACTTCTCCCGATTCAATCGATGGCTCGATTTCGCCGGCGGCTCCGGCTGCTACGCAATCGCCGCTTGCGAACGGCATGAGAGCGTCCAGGTTTTCGTCAAGGACCACCCAAATGTCGTGCCGGTGACGCGCGAGTTTGTCGCCAAGCATGGGTTGGAAGGCCGCATCACCGCGGAAGCTGGAGATTTTCTGAATCAAGCCGATTACCCGGACGATTGCGACCTGATCTCCTTCATCACGCCACTGCATTGGTATCTGCGCGACGATGTGCTTCGCACGCTCGGCTATGCCTATGAGGCGCTGCCACCCGGCGGCACTGTGCTCATCGTCGGCTATATGCTCGACGACGAGCGCGCTGGTCCCATTGACCCTGCGCTCTACCATCTCTACGCCGTCCAAGACGGCCACTATACGGGCCACGTGCCCAGCGGACCGGAATATTGTAATTACCTTCAGGAAGTCGGGTTCGAAGGCGCGCAGTACGATTGGCTGCTGCCGAACCGGCTGGGCCGCATCGAAGCAACAAAGCCAAAAGGATAAGAAACATGGCGGTGAGCGACGGTAATTTCGCGCCCGACAAAGGCGTCTTCAATCCCTCGGGCGAGTTTCAGCGCCGAAAACGCGGCGGACTGGGCACGGTGCAAGAACCGGCACGGGACATCCCGGTTTTCGCGACCACAGATGTTCTTGTGGTCGGTGGCGGCCCAGCGGGAACCACCGCCGCGATCTCAGCCGCCCGCCTCGGCGCCGATGTGATTCTCGCGGAGCGGTACAACCACCTTGGTGGTTTGTCGACGGGCGGGCTGGTCATCTGGATCGACCGCATGACGAACTGGAACGGCGAACTCCTGATCCGGGGCGTCGCGGAGGAAATGCTCGACCGCTTGCCAAAGGACGCGATTTACGGGCCGTCAAAAGATCAATGGGGCTCGCGCGATGAGGAACAGGCGCGTCAATGGGCGCGCCGGCACAGCGCCTTTCACGGCACCGTCACCCACGCGCCGATGATCGACCCGGAATGGCTGAAACTTGAATCGCTGAACATGGTGCTCGGCGCAAACATCGAACTTCTATTGCATAGCTGGGTCGCAGCACCGCTCGTCGAAGACGGTAAGACCGTCGGCGCGATCCTCGAATCCAAACAAGGACGCATGGCGGTGAAGGCCAAGGTCGTGGTCGACACATCCGGCGACGGCGACATTTTTTCGCAAAGCGGCGAGGGCTTCGAAGGCGATATCGACGACGACGATATCCATCATTGCGCCAATACCGCGTCACTCCTGTCCGGCGTCGATGTAAAAAAATGGTTCGCCTGGCAGGATGCGAATCCGGATCTCTACAAGGACTTCATGCGCCGCGGACGCGAGCAGACAAAGCACTTCATCCTGCCCTTTGCAGGATGGCGGAACGATGTCGTCGTATTCATGGGGCCACGGTTCTCCGGCTTCGACGTTCTCAATGTCGACGACCTGACGACGCTGGAAATCCTGTCGCGGGAAAGCCTCGTCGAACTATTGGGTTACTATCGCGACAACGCGCCGGGTTTCGAAGACGCCTGGATCATGTTGACCGCACCGCAGCTTGGCGCGCGGCACAGCCGCCGTCTGGTCGGCGCGGGCAAAATGACCGGACCCGGCACCAAAAGCGGGCAGGTCTTTGCGGATGAAATCGGCGTCAGTCCGAGCCTAAGCCCGAATATTCCGGACGTGTCGGTGCCCTATGGCGCGCTGCTACCCGCGCGCACGGACAATCTTCTTGTCGCGGGCCGTCACATCTCAACCGATGCGCAGACCCACACCTTCATGCGCGAAATTCCGCAATGCTGGCTGACCGGCCATGCCGCCGGTGTTGCGGCGGCACTGAGCGCGGGGTCCAATGCAGTGCCGCGCGACCTTGCGATCGGCGACCTGCAATCGGCGTTACGGAAGCAGGGCGCGTTGGTCCGAACGGCTGAACCATCGTGAGCATCTCGCAATCTAAGGGCATCGGCCTTCGATAAGATCTCGCTTGGCCGCAAGCGCCGTCGTCAGATGCCGGGCGAGCATCCGCACGCGCGCAACCTCTTTCAAATCGGGATGGACGAGAACCCATATATCGCGGTCGGGATGCGGCCGTGCGTTCGGTAGTCGCACCAAACCCGGTTCCGGATCGGCCATGAAGCACGCGTCGAGTATGAGACCCCGGCCAGCGCATGCCGCGGCGTGGCGCAGTAGCATGTTCTCGATCCTGAGACCGACCGGAGTTGTCGGATAGCCCGTTTGCCGAACCCAGTCCGGCATGTCGGAGTCTTCCGGCCAGCCGATCCAACGCATCGCAGCCGGGTTCCCGACCGGGTCTTGATTTGCGAGATAGCGGGGCGCGGCATAGCAACTGCGGACGTATTTGAACAATCGGCGGCCGACCAAATGGTCCGGCGGTGTGTTGGTAATCCGTACGACGACATCCGCCTCGCGACGATCCAGGTTCACGAACTCATGGGACGTCAAAACAAGCAGGTCGATATCGGGGAAAGCCGTCTCGAAATCGCCCAACGCGTCAATCAGCAGATACTGCGCAACGGCGTCCGGAAGGGATAGCGTAACGCGTCCTCCGAGCCGCGAGTCCAGACCGGCAACGCTCCGCTCCGCGCCATGGACGGCCTCCTCCATGCGGATCGCGGAAGCAATCAACATTTGCCCGGCATCGGTCGGACGGTAGATACCGTCGGCGCGCTCGAACAGCCTAGCGCCCAATCCTTCATTGAGGGCCGCCAGACGGCGCGACACCGTCGCGTGATTAACGCCGAGCGCGAGCGCGGCGCCGCGAACGGTTCCGGCGCGTTGCAACGCCAAAGCAACTCTGCAGTCATCCCAATCGATCATTGGTGCAAAATTGCACCAAATAACTCCGAAATCAAACCGTGAAATCACGAATTCGATCCGCATTTGTACGCCATAGAACGAAACAACAGCGCTGCGGCAGAGTCTGCGGGCAGCTCAGGAGGCATAAAATGAACAGCGCTTACCCTCGGAATATCACCCGCAACGCGCGACGCTTTCTATTCATTCTCGTGGCGCTTTTCGGCGTCAACTCGGGTCACGCAGCGACCGAAGAGAACAGGTACGGACTCCTGCTGCTTTTCACGGATAATAATTCTTCAAACAATGTGCCGGCGGCAATCCCCACGAAACTGACCGATTGCACCTTATGGCGGCAGGGCACGGTATCCAGCGCTCGCGGCCCTCTTCATATCGGCTCCCCGAACCAGTTCGCCGTATTTTCATGCACGAAACCCGTCGTTTCGGACATCGAACGCCGGACAACGCTGGCGTCGCTCTTCACCAACGCACCGCATATAAGCGTGTTGGAGGGCCCAATGGAACGACAGCACAACGTAGCTGAAAATAGAAGCACGCGCGCATACGTCATCAAGGTCAGCCACTACAACAATGTCGATCCCAACGGCCGCGACATCGATCTGGCAAAGATCAACGGGGCAGCGGCGCGATATCCGGACTCCTGGTCGAACGAAGCGGTGATTTCCGTGCAGAGTGCGATCGGCATGGCGAGACCGGACGACGTGACGATACTCTATTATGACAGTGCGCAGCAGGCGGTCCGTTTCCGGAAGAACGCGCCGGCCATCCTGAAGCGGATCGGGGCGTTCAACCGGCGGCACCTCGTCTCGTTCACATATGTTTCCGGAACCGCTGGACCCTGAACAGGACCAACGGACATCGCGCAGATAGTCGACTGCCGGAATTTGGACCCCCTACCGGGCGTCCGCACGCGCCGCAACGGCTTCCTCGTAATAGGACAGATCGAGATACTTTACAGGGTCGGTGAGACGCTTTTTCGACGGTGCAAACCGGCTTCGCAGTTCGAGAACCGTCTCAAGCCCCGCCATATCGATGGCAGCCAAGGGCGAGAGTCCAGTGCGCGGCGACACCAATTTATTCAGAACGGGACCGGCCGACTTTTCGTTCACGGCTGGCAGGTTTTCGATTAGAAGCGCCTCGGCTGCATCGCGGTTGATGGGATCGAGCACCCAATCCAACGCATCCAGATAGCCTTGAATGAAGCTGGTCACCGAGTCCTTATGGGCATTTGCCCATGACCGGCTCGCCGTGAACACTTGTCCTTGATAATGCTCGAACGTATCGAGGCTGCTTTCAAGCACGCGAAAGCCCGCCGCTCTCGCCATAGACGTGAAAGGTTCGATCAGAAGCGTGCCTGCATGCTCGCCATCCCGCACCGACTCCCAGCGGCTCGGGGTCGATCCAACAGAGACGAGTTCCGTTGCTTCGGGATCCAACCCCGCATTCTCCAGCATTTGATATAGCGCGAACGCAAACCCGGTCGTGAGCGCGTCCATCGCCAGGCTTTTGCCTGCCAGATCGGCGTAGCTTTCGATGTCCGGCGAGACGACGAACGACAGTTCGATCTGTGTCGCGCCCATCAGGATAAAGAGGTCCGGCTCCCGGTCGAGCGCGACTTCTCCGGCACCCTCCTGATAGGCGATCACATTGTCGACAGCCGTGCAGGCAAGATCGAATTCTCCCGCGACCAGTTTTTGCGCCTGATACATAGAGCTCGGCGTCGTTTCAAGGGCAACCGAGATGCCATAACGCTCAAAGAGTCCCTGCGCGGCCGCGGCGTAGAAGGGGAGGTTTCCGGCCCCCGGGAAGGCGATGAGGTTTATTGAAGGCATAGCAATTCCGCTCGTTGAGAGTTCAAGGTTTTCCTGCCGCTTGGATCGCTTCCCAGACCCGCAAGGGGGTAAGCGGCATTTTTAAGTCGCGAACACCATAATCCCGCAAAGCGTCGACAACCGCGTTGACGATCACGCCGAGCGCCGCTGTCGTGCCGCCCTCGCCGCCCGCCTTGATTCCCAGCGGGTTGGTCGGCGAGGGGACCTCGTGCAATTCGGTCTTGAACGATGGAAAATGATCTGCTTTCGGCATGCCGTAGTCCATGAAAGACCCGCACAGCGGTTGCCCCTTTGGATCGAAAATGCACTGCTCCCACATCGCCTGCCCAACGCCCTGAACGAGACCGCCATGGGTTTGCCCGTCGACGATCATTGGATTGATCGCGCGTCCGACATCATCCACCGCGGCGTAGCGGACGATTTGGATGTGCCCGGTTTCCGGATCGACTTCGGTTTCGCAAATATGACAGCCATTCGGGAACACCGGCGTGTGCATCTCGTTACCTTCGACCGTCGACAGGAAGTCCGCAGGGAACCCTCGCTCGGCCGCCGCTGCCGCCAATTCAAAAATCGTGAGACCGCGATCGGTTCCCGCCACAAAGAACGTTCCGCCGGCAAATTCGATGTCCGCCTCGGCCGCCTCCAAACACTGCGCCGCGAAACGTTTCGCCTGCACGATGAAGGCGTCCGCGGCCTTGACGATAACGGTGCCGGCCATCCGCATCGAACGCCCCGAATGCGACCCGCCACCCACCTTGACGACATCGGTGTCTCCCAAAACAATTCGGATTTGGCTAACCGGCAACCCGAGCCAATCCGCAGCAACCTGGGCAAAGGCCGTCTCGTGGCCTTGGCCACTCGGCTGTGTGCCGATGACGACATCGATTAGCTGCGCATCCTGGCGGATATGGATTTCCGCCTGTTCGACCGGCGTACCGATCGACGACTCGACATAATGGGCAAGGCCGCGCCCCAATAGCTTGCCGCGCGCACGCGCCTCGCGGCGGCGCGCCTCAAATCCATCCCATTCCGCCAATCGCAAAGCCTTGTCGAGCCCCGCCTCATAGGCGCCGCTGTCATACGTCATGCCGACCGCATTGCGGTACGGCATGTTTTCCGGCGGCACGAGATTCAACCGGCGCAGTGCAATCGGGTCGAAACCCAGCTCGTGCGCCGCCGTATCGATGAGCCGCTCGATCGCAAAGATGATTTCGGGACGGCCCGAGCTGCGGTAGGCATTGGTCGGCGGCGTGTTGCTGAAGGTTGCGCGCGCCCGCAGAAATGCGGCGGGTATGCGATAGGACCCCGTGATAATGCCAGCCCCCTTCGACAAGGGCGACAACGACACGCACCGCGCACCGACATTGCTGAGGTTGGAGGCGCGGAACGCCAGGAAGCGGCCGTCACTGTCGAGTGCCAAATCGAGGTTGACCCGCAAGTCGCGGCCCTGGTAGTCGCTGATGAAGGACTCGCTCCGTACCGCCGTGAACTTCACCGGCCTCCCGACCTTGCGCGATGCCCATGCCACAAGCGGGAACTCGACATAGACCCGGTTGCGTGTGCCGAAATTGCCGCCGACATCGAATGCCAGCACGCGGATATTCGCCGGATCTTCATTGAAAACCGCAGCAATCTCCCGTTTCTGCCTAACAACGCCGCCGCTTCCGGCGTAGAGGGTGTGCCGGCCGGTCTTCTCATCGTACGCGCCCAGAGCCGACCGCGGTTCCAAGGGAACGCCGGTCACACGCCCGATATCGAACGACATCGAAACCGTGTGATCCGCTTGTGCAAAGGCGGCCTCCGTTGCCTCGCGGTCACCGAAGAACGTTTCGATCAGGACGTTTCCCGATGCGTCGTCCCATAGGGTTGGCGCTCCGGCTTCGGCCGCAGCCGCCGTGTCGGTTACCGCAGGAAGCGGTTCGTAGTCTATGGACACGGCTTCGGCGGCATCCAGTGCCAACGCTTTCGTCTCGGCAACGACCAAGGCAATCGCCTCGCCGACATATCGCGCCTTATCCGTCGGCAACAATGTGTGTTTGCCGATGAATACCGGTTCGCCGACTGCACCTCCCGGCGCATGCAGTTTCAAGTCGAACTGAGTCTTCGGCAGCGGATTGTGCGGAATCTCGCCGAGACCGTCCGCTTCGCAATCTGCCCCCGTGAAAACCGCGAGGACGCCGGGCATGCGCAACGCTTCGGTGCTGTCTATCGATCGCAGCCGCGCATGAGGATGGATCGACCGCACAAACGCGGCGTGCGCCTGATCCGGAAGCGAAAAATCATCGGTGAATGTGCCACGCCCCGTGAGCAGACGTTCATCTTCTTTGCGGCGAACCGGTTCGCCGATGCTTGCTGCCATCTTCTCGCGTCCGTTTCGCTGAAATATCGCCTGATATGCACCGTTTCACCAATGCGGTGCCCGAATTTTCCGATTTTATCCTTCAAACGGGTGACGCGAAAGGCGCAATCTCCGGGCATTATGCGTTTACTACCTCCCTGCTGGTGCATTCCTCCTCCCTCCCTCGGAATGCACCGAAACTAAGGCCTCGCCCCCGTCGGGTGAGGCCTTTATTTCTGTTTGATATAAAATTTATTTACCTTTCACACGCTCGGCTCAAATTTTGCGTGAAATTTTCTTTAATACTTTATAGAACTAGATCGGGTTATTTGAATCTGCTCTTAATTTTGTCAGAGGCATGTTTTGTCCCGAAACGTAAACAGGAGCCTGACCGGCCCCGAGAAGGCGGCGGTGATGATGCTGGCGCTGGGCGAGGAACGGGTGGGTCCGTTGCTGGAACGGTTCGACGGTGAGGAAGTCCGCGACCTCAGCCAGGCGATGGTCACGTTGGGCACGATCGAGGCCAACACGGTGGAGCGCGTCTTCGTCGAGTTTGCCGACAGCCTGTCCTCGACGGGCTCGCTGCACGGCTCGGTGGACAGCACCGAGAAGCTGCTGGGCGCAATCCTCCCGACCGACCAGGTCAAGAAGATCATGGAGGAGATCAGCGGTCCCGCCGGGCGCACCATGTGGGACAAGCTGGGTAACGTGAACGAGTCGGTGTTCGCCAACTATCTGAAGAACGAATATCCGCAGACGGTGGCCGTGGTGCTGTCAAAGATCCGCCCCGACCATGCGTCGCGCGTGCTGGGCGCCTTGCCGGAAAGCTTCGCCATGGAAGTGGTGATGCGCATGCTGCGCATGGAGTCGGTGCAGCGCGAGGTTCTGGAAGAGATAGAGATGACGCTGCGCAACGAGTTCATGGCCAACCTGTCGGCGACGAACCAGGCGGACAGCCACGAGATGATGGCGGAGATCTTCAACTCTCTGGACCGGGGCACGGAGAACCGGTTCATGACCCTGCTGGAGGAACGCAACCGGGATTCGGCGGAGAAGATCAAATCGCTGATGTTCACCTTCGAGGATCTGGCGCAACTTGATCCGGGCGGGGTGCAGACCTTGCTGCGCGGGGCCGACAAGGACAAGCTGGGCACCGCCCTGAAGGGCGCGTCGGACACGCTGAAGGATCTGTTCTTCTCCAACATGTCGGAACGGGCAGCGAAGATCCTGCGCGAGGACATGGCGGCGATGGGGCCGGTGCGGCTGTCCGATGTCGACGACGCCCAGCTCGAAATCGTCAATATCGCAAAGCAGCTCGCCGAATCAGGCGAAATCATGCTCTCCGAAGGCGGCGAAGAAGACGAACTCGTCTATTAAGGCCGCCTATCTCTTCAGCACCAAGCAACATGCTGATTAATCGGCAGCGGACACTATCGGCAGTTCGAAATAGAAGTTAGTCCCGCCATCAGCCATTGTTTCAAAACCAAGAACGCCTTCGTGTTGGTCCATAATCGCTTTGCAGATGTAGAGACCAAGCCCTGTACCTTGAACTGCACGGGCGTCCGTCGAATCGACCCGGGCGAAACGGTCGAATATCTTATCGCGAAACTCAGGGGGTATCCCCGGCCCCCAATCGCGAACGGAAACACGAATGCACGATCCAATTCGCGCCGCGGAGATTTCTACCGCTCCACCGGGCGGAGAGTATTTCGCCGCATTGGACAGTAGGTTTGTCAGTACCTGCACCAGCCGATCGGCATCTCCTCGTACCAGTTCGTTCGGGAGCCGTCCTTTAATCTCGAACGACACACTGTGCTGCTCGCCAAATCCTGCATTCAATTCGATGGTGTTCCGGATGAGATCCGAGATAGAGACCGGCTCCATGCGGAAAAACATTTTCCCGTCGTGGATCTTGCCAATATCGAGGATATCGTTGATTAGGCTCACGAGCCGCTCGCAATTTTTGTGTGCGATATCGATCAACTGACTCGTATTATCAGGCGACAAATCGGAGCCACCGTTCTTGATCAGACTTAGAGATCCGTAAATCGAGGTAAGCGGCGTGCGCAATTCATGGCTGACCGTCGATACGAATTCGCGCTGCATTCGATCCAGTCGGCGGCGTTCGGTTATATCGCGATATACGGTAACGTAGCCCTCACCGTGCTCGATGGGGATGCCGCGGCCTTCGATCCATTTTCCGGTGATAAGCTGGCGAACGAACCGAACTGGCGTCATCGTCCTGATATAGTGTTCGCGGGCTGCGACCAACTCGTCCGGGTCGCCGTCACCGTATTCGCCGCGTTCCGCGAGAGCTCGAAAAAACGCGCGTCGGGGATTGTCGGCTTGCAGCACGGCATCCCGGTCCATTTCCAGAATCGTGAAGAGCTGATCATTCCAGACCGTAAGATTAAGATCCCGGTCCAGTACCTGTATTCCGTCAGGGATCGTTTCCAGCGCGGTCTCCAGAATTGCGGCCTTTTCCCGGCCGGCCCGCGCGACAGTTTTCAGGTCCGTAATATCGGTCGCCGTCGCGGCCGTCACGCCGCCGACAACCCGCCGTTCATGCACGAGAACCCACTGGCCATCTTGGCGTTCTACTTCAAAAGGCTCGCCGGGATTCCGGTACCGGCGCATCCGTTCCGCGAACCACTCTTCCTCGCGCCCGATCGCTTCCGGGTAAAGATTTTTCGCCAGAGCGGCACGGAGATGCGCTTCTAATGGCGTTCCCGGCTCCGTGTGTTCAATAATCGCCGCGTTGAACTCTCGAAAACGGTCATTGCAGACGAGCAACCTATCGTCCTGGTCCCAAAGCACGACGGTCTCATAAAGCTGCTCCATGGCGGCGATAAGCGTGTCGATTCGCGAACTTGCCGTTATCTGATCGGTAATGTCGGAGCCTGTGCCGCGATATCCTTGGAAAACGCTGGCTTCATCGAAGACAGGAACGCCATTGGCGCATATCCATTTGATCCCGTCCGGACCGCTCCGTTGGAAAATGAAGTCCGAAAAAGGTTCTCGCCGTTGCAACGTCTCCAGATGCCGCTGCCAAGTCTCAGGGCTGATCGAACCGGGAATGCCAATCTCGGCTCTCGTCTTGCCATAATGCCATTCCGGCGAAACGCCGGTAAACGTCGTCACATTGGGCGAAAAATATGTGAAACGCAGATCCTTGCCGGTCTCCCAGAACCAAACCGGATTGATATTCAGAAAGGACTCGTACCGCGCCACCTGATCTGACAGATCCTGTTCCCGCTCGCTCCTTTCGGCAACGGAGGCTTCAAGAACAGCGATACGGCGGCGCAGCCGATCGATCTCATCCATTAACCGTTCGTTGGAGTCCTGAACCTGGGTCACTCTCTTGCCTGTCTTATCGCTCGATTTCCGTCAACGCGGTACCGAGCCCTGGACCGTCGTGCGCAACATAAGCCGCCGTTGTGGCAGCGCATAGTCATGGAGGGCGAGGTGCTGAACCAGACAATTGTTCCAGATCAACACGTCGCCCACACGCCATTTGTGACGATAGTGAAATTCCGGCTTCACGCAGTGCGCCGCCAGCATTTCCAATAGTTCCTCCGCCTCGTCGTCGGGTATTCCGGTAATGCCCTGGCATTCTCCCGCAACGACATAGATGCATTGCCGCCCGGATTCAGCGTGCGTGCGGATGACCGGATGATCGACCGGCGGCAGCGAGTCGCGTTGCGCCTTGCTGATCGGCTTGCGGTTGCTCTTGCCCTCCTGGGCGCGGCGCGCGTGTTTCGCCTCATAGGAGTGGGTGGTGCAGCGGCCGGCAAGCCGCGTCTTCATGGCGTCCGGGAGGGCATCGTATGCCGCGGCTGTGCTCGCGAAGAGCGTATTGCCGACCGTTTCGCCATCCTCATCCACCGGCACCTCTTTGGCATAAAGGAGTGTCGCGGCCGGCGGGGCTGTAATGTACGACATGTCGGTATGCCAAGTCGTTCCCGCATCCATTAGACCGATCGGCCCATCGTCTTCGACAATGTTGGAGACGATCAGTATTTCCGGATAATCCTTCAGCGCGTAGTCGGACAACACATAGGATTCGATCTCGCCGAATTGTTGTGTGAACGCAATCAGCTGCCGTTCGTCAAGGCACTGGTCCCGGAAACAAAGCACGCCATGAAGCGCGAATGCGGCGCGAACCATCGCCATCGTTTCATCGTCTTGCATCGTCCTGGCATCAAGGCCCAACACATCGGCGCCAAGCGGTTCACCGCTCGGCACGATATCGATCTCCGCCATGACCCACCCCACTTCTTTCCTGTTCCCACCCAAGGATACGCATCTTATGCGTCGAGATATTACCGAACCACTGTCCCAAAGTTGTTTCACGAGTTTGTGCATCTTGTGTTGAGTTTAGTGACAACGCAACCGGTCTCGCATTGGGCACGCCGGGAGCGGCAATTCCGCGAATTGGACTCCGCGTTATCGCTGACTAAGATAACGGTCTTTATAGGATCGCAACAAAGCCATGACCGACAAAGACAGCGAACTGCATGAGTCCCTAATCGATGCCCACCATTCCCGAATCCAGGCCTTACTGGATGGTGATGTGGCGGCGTTAAGCACCGTCGTGGGGGAAGATCTGGTCTTCGTCTCTCCGCAAGGGAAATCGCAGACGCGGCCCGAAGTCTTCGCGTCGTTCCAAAGCGGCGCGCTAAAAATCGAGCGCATGGAGTCGCGCGATATCTCAACCCGGATCTACGGCGATATCGGCATCCTCATTTACAGCGCCAATGCGAAATTGATCGACGGCGACGTCGCCGTCGAAGGCATGACCCGGTCGACCACCGTATACGCCCGCCGCAATGGCGGCTGGCAACTGATCTCGCAACACCAGTCCCGACTCGAATAGGCAATAAAACGGAATCGACGCCTGTCAGTCCACGAGCGGTGCGACTTCCTTCATGAAGTGTTCCATGTTTTCGAGGGTCTTCGACACCGGTGGGCTGCGGAAATCGAAGATCACCTCCGAAACGCCCATCGCTTTGTAGGTCCACAAATCTTCGGCAATCCGTTCGGGTTCCCCGGTAAACAGCAGCCGTTCGTGCCCATCCGGCACGTGCCCTGGATCATAGGACGGCGCCTTAAAGCAGATTTCAATGTCATCATAATTGCGCCCTTCCGCTTCGGTCATGCGCTTTAAGTCATCTAGCATTCCCTGGAATTCATCGGGAAGCAGCGGCGATGCCGAGGTTGCCCCGACGGGCTGCCAGCCATCGCCATACTTCGCCACCCGCCGCAGCGCCGGCTTACTATGCCCGCCAATCCAGATCGGCGGATGCGGTTTCTGCACCGGATGCGGCACACAGCTAAGCTCCTTGAAGGAATAGAATTCGCCCTCGTGAGAAACTGGATCCTGGGTCCAGCACTTCTTGAAAATTTCCAGATACTCGTTACTCGACGCGCCGCGCTTGTCGAAATCCGGTGAGTCCAGCGCTTCGAATTCTTCGCGCATCCAACCAACGCCAACACCCACGGTCACCCGCCCCTTGGACAGCACGTCGATCGTCGCC
Organism: Alphaproteobacteria bacterium; assembly: GCA_012103325.1. Lineage (GTDB taxonomy): Bacteria > Pseudomonadota > Alphaproteobacteria > UBA8366. The sequence goes on along the minus strand of WLWY01000001.1, from coordinate 1,424,446 downwards.
AGCATCTTCGCCGTCACCAACGGATTACGGTGCGGCAGGATCATGACGCTGGTGACCAGCCGCGACGTCTTGGTCTGGCCGGCGATAAAGGACATCAGGGTAAGCTGTTCCAGCGCGTCGCCTTGCCCTGGGAAACCGCCGCCAACTGTATAAGGGTACTTCGATTCAACTGTAACCGGGAAGACGATATGATCGCCGATAACGATGGTGGCGAATCCCATCGCCTCGCCCGCTTGGACGATCTCGGAAATCGCGTCCGGCTCCCCAAGCGGCCCCCGCGTCGGTAAATAGAATCCATATCGCATATCGTTCCTCCCCGTTTTACTGACGCAGGCTACAAAGCCTGTACTTCTAGAGCTATTACACTAGTTTAGTGTGCCGTACGTGACCGTCCTAAGGAACCATCTTCATGCCCAATAATGCAAAAATCCTCGCCTTCGCCGGCAGCCTGCGTGCCGGCTCCTTCAACAAAATGTTGCTCCGCCACGCGGTTGGCGCGGCCGAAGAAGCCGGCGCATCGGTCACGACAATCAATTTGGCCGACTACCCCATGCCGGTCTATGACGGCGACCATGAAGCGGAGCACGGCTTGCCGGAGAACGCTGTCAGGCTGAAGGCTGTTTTCATGGAACATAACGGGCTGCTCATCGCCTCGCCGGAATACAACAGCTCGATCACCGCGGCATTGAAGAACGCGATCGATTGGGTCTCCCGAAAGGACGGCGGCCTCGACCTCAGCTGCTATGCGGGGAAAACCGCCGGCCTGATCGCGACCGGCGGTGGCTTCGGCGGCTTGCGCGGATTGGTCCATGCGCGGCAGATCCTGGGGAATATCGGTGTCCTGGTCATTCCCGAACAGGCCGCCATTCCCGGCGCCGCAAACGCCTTCGACGACAATGGCGCGTTGAAAGACGAAAGTCGGCGGACTTCTGTGGAAAATGTCGGCGCGACGCTGGCCCGGACCTTAGAGAAACTGCACAGCTGAAGAGTCAAACAAAGCAGCGGTCCCAATCGTTCCGCCAACCGCGCCACGCTGACGATCGGCGCCACGCGTTACAATTGCCGCAATCGAGGCACGGTCAATGCGACGACGATACCGATCGCAACAAGGACCATGCCGTTCACGAACAGGGCACCGGAGAGACCGAGCCAAACCGATAATAGCCCCAACTCCAAATGCCCGACCGGACCGAAACCAACAGCTAGCGCCCAAACGCCCATAGCGCGACCCCGCAACTCGTTGGCTACGCTTAACTGCATCATACTTTGGGTCAAGACATCCGAGGCGGTCGCGATGAGCGCGACAAATCCGACGGCAGCGACAGTGAGAGCTAAACTGCTTTCTAACGACAGGAGCAAGAGGCTCAATCCGAAGCCAAAGATCACGCCGAGATAAGTCAGTCCCCTGCGCTGCAGGTGTCCCGTGAACGTCATCGCAAGTCCGGCGACGATTCCTCCAAAAGCCCGCGCCGCGTGTAAATAGCCCAGCCCATCGGCTCCGAGACTGAGACGCGTCGTTGCGAGTTCCGGCAGTGCGGTCGCAAAAGAGAATCCGAATATTTCGACCGACGCGGTCACGAGCAGCAACATCAACAGAATTTTGTTGGTGCCCAATTCGGCAGCAAACTCGCGAATATTCTGCCGGATCGGCGCATGGATTTTTGCCGCAGACACGCCGGCCGAACGAAGTTGAAAAAACATCAGATAGGCAATCACATGCCCTACCGTGAGGGCCAGAACCGCAACCGGCGCACCGAACCGATGCATAACCCATCCCGCCAGCAGCGCGCCGATGAGCTGCCCCGACCGCGACCCGAGATTGAGCAGGCCTAGTCCCGCAACGACCTGCTGTCCGCCCACGATGTCATAGGCGTAGCTTATCCGCACCGGTTGATGCATCGCCCGCAGACTGCCTAAGACCAAAGTGACCGTGATAATCAGCCAAAGGTCCAAAACGCCGCTATGAAGCAGCGCCGCAAAGCCAAGATGAGCGATGATAATGGCGACTTCGATCCGCCGCAGCAGGACCCGGCGATCCATCCAATCCGCGACGGCGCCGGACAACATGCCGAACACAAACATCGGCAGAAAATAGACCGCCATGATGACACCGACCCAAGCGGTGGACAGGGTTACCTGCAGAACCAGCAGCCCGAGCACAACATGCTCGCCGCTCATACCCTGCTGATTGCAGGCGGCGCCCAGCCAGAGACGGCGGTAATCTGCATCCCGCAACGCGGTAACCTGAATCATGAATGTACGGGGCCAGACACTACCGCCAAGGGGTTACACAACTCTATACCTAGAACTCCGCACGCAATCCTGCGGTCACGCGTCTCCGGCTGAGATCCTTGTAGGAAGCCAGCGCTTCGAAATCGACGAAGGGCATCCAGCCGTTCGGGAGGACAAATAAGAGGCTCCCGCCAATATTGAAGTAGTTCCGGTCCGGCTGGTCCGTCGTCACCGCAAATGTGGCGCCACCCGTATCTTGTGCGAAGGATGAAATAATCGAGCGGGGGTCGTCCCGATATTCGTGCTCATACTCGAACCGTATCTGAGGTACCACTACGCCCCAATCCTGGCTGATGGCATAGCTCGCTTGAACGCCAAGAACGCTCGTTATAGACGTCGTTGTATCAGCTTCGATCGACATATTCAGACCGGAGTTGTTCCGATCTTCCTCGGTATAAGCGGAAACCCGGCTGCGACCGAAATTCAAACGGACATACGGACCGTAGCTGAACGCATTGTGGTAAAAATCGTACCCAACACCGGCGCTGGCCGTATATTCGAACCCGTGGGTTTTACCCTTGGTACTGACATCCGTCGTGAAGTTCCGCGCGGTGTTCTGGAAGATCACGTTCCGGTCGAAGGTGTAGTCGGTGTAACCAATACCCACCGTGCCGTCGATATAGAGATTGTCGGTCAGACTATAACTCGAATAGACGTTCAGCAGGACGCCGTCCGACTTCGTTCCCCCTTCATCGCCGCCGGGATTGAAGTTGACGCCAGGTTCGTCCGGATCAAATCTCGACTCACTGTGATCGTAACCGATCAGTGCCCCCACGACCATCTTGTCGCCGATACGGTAGTCGCCGCCGAACTGGAACCCCGCCTTCCATCCCTCGTAGCCCTTCTCCTGGTCGACATCCAGTGTGCGGTCGCGATTGAACCTTTCGCCGGCGACATTTAGAAACAGGCTTAGTCCGCCGAGTTCCATCGTGTCCCCGGCGCTGCGTCCTGTCGGTATGCCCGCCTTTTTTTTGCGTTCTTCCTCGAGACGCTCCTGCGACTCTTTGGTGACCGCCTTAGCTCGGCTCAAGGCCAGATCGTTGTTCGTCGCCGATTGCGAGGGGTTCAAAGACGACTCACTATCGCCGGACAGCAAAAATCCCGGCGCATTGGCGCATTGCGCCGCGAGGGCACCTGCTGCGTTGCCGCACGCTTGAATGAAGAAATCTTCAAGCGGTTGATTGGCCGCAAACGCATTCTGCGCCCCGAGCAACGTGCCGAACCCTGCGGCAAGCACCCAAAAACAATCGCGGCCTGTTACGCGCCTCGAATGCCAAAGTCGTGTGTTTTCCTGCATTGTCCCACCCCTGAAACGATCAACTAATTAGCCGAAGGCACGAAAAAGAAATCTCCGGCCTCGTGTCCGGCAAATTTGATCGGCGCATATTGCGGTACCTGCTCGATCTCAGCTGCAGCGCGGACACTGGTCACGCGCTGTGAAATACGACGGAACAGACGTTGGCCCTCCAGAATACCGCTATTGTCGGAAAGAACGCCTAGAAATGCACGCGCAAACACCGAATGCGCGCCGCCGCCGCTGTCGAGAACCGGCTGTACGCCACCCGACGAGAGGACAACGCGCGCTCTTTTTTCAGCCATCAATTTGATCCAATTGTCCCGTGTCTTGTCATTCATGCCCGAATCCAGCTTCGCGACCGCGGACCGCGTCAGTGTTCCAGAATAACAGGAATCGGCAACAACAAGAACCTGTCGCACCGACATCGCATTCAGCACGTCCGTGATTTGGATGTTTGAAATCCAGTTCGCTGAGCTATCGGGTTCGGCGTCCACCGGGAGCCAATGTCCGCGGTTGTTCACCCGGTCGAGCTCGCCATGTCCGGCGTAGTAGATCAGTAGATTGTCGTCTTCGGTCAGGGTTTCACGCAACTTGTTCAGAGCAGACAGAATCGCATACCGGTTCGCATTGATAATCAACGTAACCTTGTGTCCATAGCGCGTTTCAAGGAGTTCCGCGACCGCCCGTGCATCGTCGGCAGCCGTTTGCAGCTTCGGCAACATGCTGTAGGCGTTGATGCCGATAACGACGGCATGGAACGTACCGAAATCCACATCGAGCTTCTCGGCGGCGAGTTGCGGCGCGTCCCCACTCCCGCTGCGGACAGTCCCAGCCGGGCGCGTAATAAGAAAAGCCGTCTCGATGCGGCGGCCTTTCGCGTCGACCGCCACAACCGTCACCTTGTTCTCCGCATTCGGCAGCGGCACCTTGGTCCGGAACATACCGTCTTCACTAACAGTCTGCTCCACGTCGTTAATTGTCAGCGCCATGACGCCAACGGGCGCCTGCACGCGGCCGACAATCATTTTGGTATCGCCGCCCTGCGCCGAAACCGTCGGCAAGCCGGCCGTCCGCGTTCGTGGAAGCTGCGGCTCGATAATCTCGATCGATGGCGCCGATGCCGCCAACTGCGCTGCCGCGGCTTCGCGCGCCGCTTTTTCTTTCTGCAGCCGCGCTGCTTGCTGTTTCAGCGCTTCCGCCTTCTCACGCACCGCAGCAAGTGCGGATTGCTGCTCAGCGAGTTGCTTTTTCAGGCGGGCCTCTCGTGCACGAGTCTTTGCCGCATCGTTCTCGCGCCGCGCGACCTCTTTCTGCAGCGCGGCGAGCTTACGCTCCGCATCCGCACGTTTGGCGCGCTCTGCATCCAACCTCCGAGCCCGTTCCTCAAGCGCCGCGGCGCGCGACTCCAGCGATGCCGACTTTTGCTGCGCCGCGGCCAGGGTCCGCTGTTGGGCATCGAGGCGCCCCTGCAGGTCGGCTTCGCGCACCTTGTCCCGGTCGGCGGATTGCCGCTGCCGCACCAAATCGGCCTGAAGAGCAGCGATTTCGGCTTCCGCAGCAGCACGTTCTGCTCTTTCCCGTTGCAGCCTCGCAGAGTCGCGTTTGAGCGCCGCCGCTTCACTTTCCAAGGCGACCGCTTTGTCTCGCTCCGCCGCCAACGCTCTTTGACGGGCTTCCAGCTGTTCTTTAAGCGATGCTTCCTTGGCTTTCTCGGAGCGGACGCGCTTGCGTTCCGCGGCGAGTTTCGCCTCGAGCGCCGCAACTTCACCGAGTTTCTGCTCCGCGCGACGGCGCTGCGTTGCCGACGCCCGCTCCGCCTTCTGCAATTGCTGCGTAACCTGGTCCGCTTCGGCGCGCGCGGCAGCGGCTTCGGCCTTGTACCGCTCGACCTCCGCGTCCCGCCCGCTCCGTTCCTCCTGCAGCGCAGATTGCAAGGAAGCCGATTCTCGCCCCAAGCTCGCGACCTGCTCGCGCAGCCGGGCGGCTTCCTCTTCGCGCTTGGCCAATTCCGCTGACCGGGCCGCCAAGTCCTTTGAAATTTCCAGTATCCGATCCTGGCGGCCGGCTTTGACATCCGCTTCCAGCTGTTTTTGCGACGCGGCAAGCGCCTGCCGCGCTGCATCGGCGTTCTTGACGCTTTTCTGAAATTGGGATTGCGCCTCGTTGAGCTGCTTCCGATTGTCTTTCAACTGCTGGCGCAAGGCGTTGCGCTCTTTTTCGAGCTTTTCCTTTTCGCGCTGCAGCCGCTCTTTTTCCTCGCGAAGCCGCTGCAATTCCGCAGCGGTTTCAGCCGGGACATAGGGAACCGCGTTTCCTTCCAACCCGGAGGCGCGGCGATACCAAGATACAGCTTCCTTCTGATCCTTGGGGACGCCAAGCCCCTTTTCATACATAGCACCGAGATTCAGTTGCGCGCGCGCGTGGCCCTGCTCGGCAGCTTTGCGATACCATTTTACCGCCAAAGCATATTCCGGCGGCACGCCAAGCCCTTTTTCGTAGATCTCACCAACATAGGTCTGGGCTATCGGATCGCCCTCATTGGCAAGCGGCAACCAAATTTTAATGGCGGTGGCATAGCTCGCCCGATCAGCCTGCGTATACTCACCGCCACGGATGGCGCACTCGGATGCCGTGGTTTTGACCGCCTTGCGTGCTGTAACGTAGGTTGTCCGCCGTCCCAACCGGCGTACCTTGCCCGGCAACAGGCAATCGACGACCAGCAAGTCGTCAGCGTTCTGCGCTTCGGTACTTGCCGACGAGGAATTGGGTAATGTAGTCACAAACAGCGCGAACGCTGCCGCAACCGTGACATATAACGTCAGTCCGGTTCGCGCTTGAAATACGTCCGCAGTTTTTGCACGCGGTTTCATTCGAAACAATTTACAAATAATAAGCCGCGAAGAGCGTTATATTTTAATGCGAGAGTAAGGTATCATGTCCGTGTTCATTAAGGAAGTTCAGCATGGCACTCGGTAATATGTACAAAGAGCAATCGATCGGAAATACGGATACTCCGTTGCAACGAATAATCAAGGTTCTCGCTTGCCTGCTTGTCTTCGTCGCAGCCGAAGCGCATGCGGGGAAACCTGCCGCCTTGGCGCTCGACGTCTCGGGCCCAACAACGCCGGCCGTCGAGCCATTCTCCGAACTGGAAACGAAGGCACCGATTGTACTCGATGCCGAAACGACCATCGAGTTTTTGCACTACAAAAGCTGTCAGGCCGTTACCGTTAAGGGCGGGCGCCTGAATTTCACGGAGCAGCGCTACCTCTACAAAGGCGGCAAGATCGTCAGCACCAAGCGGGCGGAATGTCCCAAGAGCGTGGCTTTGAGCGGCGCCTCGCAGATCGGCGGCGTGGTCCTGCGTAGCGCCGGTGGTGGAAAATCTGCACTAAAGGTCACGACACGGCCGTCCTTCGTTCTTGTTGGCCCGAAGGCGGACGGTTTCATGACGATCCGGATCTCGCAAAAATCCAAACTCATCGTCGAGGCAAAACTGGCAAGCCGCGTTTTTCATTATCCGAAGACGGCACCGACCTTGGAAAAAGGGCAGTCGTATGAGGTCACCCTTTCACCGGCGGGCGGCGGCAAGCCGCGTAACTTCAGTTTGAAGGCACGGGGCCGGCCGAAGAAAAACGCCCTTACCTTGATCCGCGTCGACTAAACCGGCGTCGAGGTGCGCCTCACCAAGGGAATTTCTCTGCTCGTCAGTGCGGCGTGCGCCGTCTTGGCCGTGGTCCTGTCGCTTATCGGCGCAGCACCCGTATGGCTCGACGGCTTGTTGTTCGACGGCGCCCTGGGCGTTCGCAGCCGACTAATCGAAGAACCGGCACCAGCCGCACGCGTCGCCGTCGTGGCGGTGGATCCCGCAAGCCTCGCGTCAAAAGAGCTGGCGTCCCTGCCGCGCGCGTTCTTCGGCCCCGTCTGGGGACAACTCATTACCGATTTGACCATGGCCGGCGCGACGGTCGTCGCTTTCGACTTCCTGTTGCCGTACAGCGCGAACCAGTTTCAAAGGGGCTATGATCGCCCGTTCATGGCAGCATTGTTCCGCAATCGGCAGCGGGTTGTCCTGGGCCGTTCATCGCGCACCCAGCCGGCGCGCAATTACATCGCCGCCCTGCGCAATGACCCGGGCGCGTTGGGGTTTACGGAAGTATTCGCCGAGCCGGACGAAATTCATCGAAAAATTCCGACATCATTGTCAATTGATGACAAATCATCTGTGGCCACACTACTCGGGGCCAGCCTTTCTCGGGCCGGCGTAAAAAGCTTTCCAGGAGATATTCTTCTGGCGCCCGGTGCGCACCCCGAATCCCTAGTTCCAACCTATGGAATTGCCGCCGTCCTTCGGTGCGCGAAGGAAGATCCGGGCGTACTAAAAGCAGCCTTTAAAGACCGGATCGTATTCGTAGGCTCAACAATGCCGGAAGAAGACCGCAAAATCGCATCGTCCCGTTTTATTGCACCACAGGCGGCCCGACCAAACCCGAAAGCGGATTGCGGTCTCCAAAAACTGCGCGCATCCGTGTCCGACGCGGACGATGTGCCGGGCGTACACTTGCATGCTGTCGCGGGAGAAGCGGTCCTGAGCGGTCGCATGACCTTGCCCGCCGCACCGCACTGGACCGCCGCCGTTTCGGGGATGGCCGCATTGGCCGGTGCGGCCGCCGGATTTCTGCTCGCACCGCTCTGGGCCATCGCCGCGGTCATCGTGGTTGGCTTCGGTTTGTGGCTCGGCGAAATCGGCCTGTTGAGCGTGGGCTTGTGGCTTCCCGTTGGCCTCGGCATCCTTTCGGTCGCCGGTGCCGCCGTTATCGCCTATCTCGTGCGCTTCGTCCTCGAGGAGGGCAAGCGCCGGCGCATCCAGAACGCCTTCGGATTTTACCTGGCGCCCTCATTGGTCGACCGTTTGGTCGAGACCGCCGAAGACCTGCACCTCGGCGGCGAGAAACGCGACGTCACCATCATGTTCGCCGACCTGTCGGGTTTTACCGCGCTGTCCGGGCTGGTCGGGCCGGAGGAGCTGGTCGCGCGCACCAACGAATACCTGACCCTGATCGTCGACGAAGTCGAAGCAACCGGCGGCTATGTCGACAAATTTATCGGCGACGCCGTGATGGCGATCTGGGGCGCGCCGGTAGCGCTCGAAGACAACGCGGGAGCGGCGGTCGAAGCGGCGATCCGCATCAGCGAACGGATCGCCGAAAAACGAGACCTGGCGACCGCCGCCGGCGAGCACGGTTTCGCCGTCAAGGTGGGCGTCAATAGCGGCGATGCGGTCGTCGGCAATGTCGGCTCGGAAAAGCGCTTCAACTACACCGCCGTCGGCGAGGCAGTAAACATCGCCGCCCGTCTCGAAGGCCTGCCCAGCGTCTACGATTGCTGGATCGTGCTGGGCGAATCCATGGCCGACCGCGTTCGCGGGCGCTACGAGATGCGCGAGCTCGACATGGTGGCGGTCAAGGGCAAGGCCGAGCCGCTGCGTATCTACGAACCGCTTGGCGGCGCGGAAGTGGCCTTGAAGCAACCCTACGCGGACGCTTTGGCGCTTTATCGCGCGCAGAATTTCGACGGCGCCGTTGCGATCTGGGACGGTTTAGACGACGGTCCGTCCAAGATCATGGCCGAGCGGGCGCGGATCTTCCAAGACTCCCCGCCGCCGCGCGATTGGGATGGTGTGTGGGTGATGACGTCGAAATAGGCCGCGTCACGCATCTTCCAGGATCATATCGGACGCTTTTTCGGCGATCATGATCGTCGGTGCATTGGTGTTGCCGGACACCACATTGGGCATGATCGAGGCATCGACGACCCGCAGCCCCGCGACGCCGTAGACCCGTAACCGTTCGTCGACCACCGCCCCCTTGTCGCCCTCCGGCCCCATCTTGCAGGTGCTGGTCGGGTGATAGATCGTCGTGCTGATTTGCCGCGCGGCGGCGAGCAGTTCCTCGTCGCTTTGAAACTGCACCCCGGGAACGAGCTCTTCGGAAATCAGATCCGCCATGGCGCCGCTGCCCGCGATCTCGCGGGAGAGCTTCATGCCGGCAATGGCGACTTCCTGATCGAGCGGCGTCGACAGGTAGTTCGGGTGGATCGCCGGTGCGGCCAGCGGATCGGCGGATTTCAGCCGAATCTCGCCGCGGCTTTCGGGCCGCAACTGACAGGTCGACGATGTAAAGGCGGAGTATTTATGCAGACCGTCGCCGGGCTTGTCGGCGCTGAGCGGCTGCATGTGAAATTGCAGATCGGGCGTGTCCAGTTCCGGACGCGTGCGGCAGAAGATGCAGACCTGACTCGCCGCCAGGGTCATTGGACCACGCCGCCGCAACATGTAGTCGAGCCCGATGCGCAGTTTCCCGGTGAGCGAATTCACATGGTCGTTTATCGATATCGGTTTGGTGATCTGATAGACGGCGCGGATTTGCAAATGGTCCTGCAGGTTGGCGCCAACGCCGGCGAGTTCCTTTGCAACCGGGATGCCGAATTCGGAGAGCTGTTCGCCCGGACCGATACCGGACAGCATGAGAAGCTGCGGCGACCCGATCGCCCCGGCCGACAGAATAACCTCGCCCTTCGCATCAAACTGGCGTGTCACGCCGCCGACCAACGTGTCTACGCCCTGTACGCGGCCATTCTCGATCCGGATTCGCGTCGTCTGCGCCTTGGTGACGATATCCAAATTCTTCCGGCCGCGCGCCGGGTTAAGATAGCCGACCGCCGTGCTCCACCGCCGGCCCTTGCACACGGTCTGCTGGAAGTATCCGACCCCCTCCTGCTCGGCGCCGTTGACGTCGTCGTTGCGCGGAATACCAACCTCCATCGCCCCCGCGATAAAACGGTCGCTCAGCTCGCTGTGGTAGGCCGAGTCGCTGACCGCGAGCGGCCCGCCCGTGCCGTGATAGTCGTCCGCGCCACGTTCCTGATTTTCCGCGCGTTTGAAATAAGGCAGCACGTCGTCATAGGACCAGCCGGCGTTGCCCATCTGCCGCCACTGATCGTAATCGGCGCGGTTGCCACGTATATAGAGCAACCCATTGATCGAACTCGACCCGCCCAGCACCTTGCCGCGCGGCCATTGCAGGGAGCGGCCGCCGAGGCCCGGGTCCGGTTCGGTCTCGAAGCACCAATCGTATTTCGGGTTGTGCATCGTCTTGAAGTAGCCGACGGGAATATGGATCCACGGATACCAGTCGCGGCCGCCGGCTTCGAGCAACAGAACGCGCGCGCGCCCATCCGCGGAAAGCCGATTGGCCAAAACACAGCCCGCGGATCCCGCGCCGACAATAATGTAATCGTAAACATCCGCCGCCATCCGGTCGCTCTCCACCCTGCAAATTCAATCCCGAAGCACCGAAACTAATGAAGTGTAACCAAAATTTTCAGTGTCCTATATAAGTGACTGAAGTTTGGCCATTAACCATAACGAAATCTTTAGTCAGTTTAATTAGATTATCGAGAAATGCTGCCAAATTAAGGGCAAGTACATAAACGATAACGGGGTCCGGGCAACGCCATGAACAGCGGCGCCGATTTGGCAATCAACGAGTCGACGTACCGGTGGTGCGCACGGGCTTTCTCGTTCCTGTACAATCGGCTCGGCATCACGATTACGCTGCACGATCCGGGCGACCTGGCGCAGGACGGACAGATATTCCTGTTCAACCATTTCGCCCGTTTCGAAACCGTCGTTCCCCCATATCTCCTCTACCGGGAAACGGCGACCTATTCCCGTAGCGTCGCCGCCGCCGAATTCTTCCAGGGCAACGAGAAGGCTGCCAACTTCCTGCGCAGCATTGGTGTCGTGCCGAACGATCTCGAGGGGCTGCTGCCTTTCCTTGTTGCCGAGGTGTTGCGCGGGCGCAAAATTATCGTGTTTCCCGAAGGCGGTATCGTGAAAGATCGCGATGTGCTGAGCGACGATGGCGACTACAGCGTCTTCTCGGTTACGGCGCAGGAGCGGCGCAAGCATCACAAGGGCGCGGCGGCGATCGCGATTACGCTGGAATTATTCAAGAAGCGCATCCTTTCCACGCATCAGGAAGGAAATACGGCACGTCTCGAACGCTGGCGCCTGGCCCTCGGACTGGCAACCATCGACGCGCTGCTCGAAGCCGCCCGCAAACCGACGCTGGTCGTGCCGGCCAATATCACGTTTTTCCCTATACGCGTGACCGACAATATCTTGCGCAAAGGCGCTGACCTTTTCTCCCGGGGCCTGCGCAACAAATTCAAGGAAGAAATCGTGATCGAGGGGAATATTCTCCTCAAAAGAACCGACATGGATGTGCGATTCGGAACAGCCCTCAAACCGCGGATTTACGATTCCTGGTGGGAGCGGCTGCTGTTGAAGCGGGCGTTCGAGAATATCGACAACCTCGAAGATCTCTTCAGCCTTCGGCACAGAACCAGAGGCTGGGCCGAACGGCTATTCGCAATGCTGCTGCAACGCAAGATTCGCGGGCTGCGGGATGCCGCCATGCGGGAAATGTATGCGGGAGTTACCGTCAATCTCAGCCATCTCGCATCGACGTTGATATTGACGATCCTGGAATCCGGGGCCGATTCCGTAGCACGGGACCGGTTTCATACCGCACTTTATCTGGCGATCAAGAACGTTCAGCGCGAGCCGTCCCTGCACCTGCACCCCGGTTTGACCGACCCCGAGGCCTATTCCGGCATCCGGACCGGACGGACTCCCGACTTCGAACAGTTTGTCGGTCTCGCCACATCATCGAACCTGATCGAAACGACGCCCAACGCATACCGTCTTCTGCCGAAGCTGCGCGAGGATCATTCGATCCACGAAATCCGGCTGGAGAACATGGTCGAGGTCTACGCCAACGAGGTCGCGCCGGTGGCGGGCGTGCAAGCCGCCGTACACCAGGCGTACGAAGCGGCTGCCGATCTCGGCGGAGGCGCATTGGCACTGTTCCGCTTCGACGATGAACTGCGCATCTTTGACCAGTGCCGGCGACATTATTCCCAGCCGCAGCACGAAGAAATCAACCAGCAGGAAACCGCTTACGCCGACAGCCGGCCTTATTTGCTAATCCCCGATGAACATCACGCGCTGGGCATCGTCCTGGTGCACGGTTTTCTGGCCTCACCGGCCGAACTTTCCGCGTTTGGCCATAGAATGGCGAGTCTGGGCCACCCAGTGATCGGCGTGCGTCTTGCGGGGCACGGCACGTCTCCGTGGGATTTGCGCGACCGGACCTGGCACGATTGGCTGGATTCAGTACGCCGCGCATACGAAATTATGACCAGCGTCGTGGACCGGGTTTGTTTGGTCGGATTTTCCACCGGCGGGGTTCTATCGCTACGTCTAGCGGCCGAACAGCCGGACGGGCTGGCGGGGGTTGCCTCGATCGCCGCGCCGATACGATTTCGCAACAAGAACCTGATTTCGGTTCCGGTCATTCACGGCGCCAATGTGATCGCCGAATGGGCCTCACCGCTGGAAGGGGTGAAACCGTTTGTGTTGAACAAGTCGGAAAACCCAGACGTGAATTACCGTCATATCCCGGTGCGCGGGCTGTACGAACTGCGCCGCGTCGTCGACGATGTGAAGAAGCATCTCGCCGACGTCACCTGTCCCGCCGCGGTGCTTCAGGGGGATAACGATCCGATTGTGGTGCCCAAAAGCGCGGAGCTGATCGTCTCGGGGCTCGGATCGAAAGACAAGACACTCCACATGATACCGGCCCAACGGCATGGAATTCTGAAAGAGGAAACGGGCGAGGCGCAGGACATCGTGATCTCCTTCATCAACGGTCTGGACGGAGACGAAAGCGCGGTATCGCGCCCATCACCGCCGGTTACGGAACATGCGCATACCATTCGCGGATAAATTAAGTCGCGCCACGCGGGAAATGTTGGCGCCGTTCCGGCAATGGTCGCCGGCAATCACCCCCAAGCGGCCGCACCCCTGGGAGCGGCGCTATCCCAAAGGACTGAATTGGGACACCGAATTTCCGGCCCGTCCGCTCACCGCACTGTTCGATGATGCAGCCGCCGAGTTTGCCGACAATTACTGCATCAATTTTCGCGGCCGGCGTTACCGCTACCGGGAGGTCGCCGATCTCGTAGACCGGGCAGCAAAGGGGTTTCAAAAACTCGGCGTGCAAAAGGGAATCAAAGTTGGACTGATGTTGCCCAACTCGCCCTACGCCGTCGTTTGTTTCTATGCGGTCCTGAAGGCGGGCGGCACCGTCGTCAATATCAATCCGCTCTACGCCGAAGCCGGGATCGCCCGGCTGGTGGCGGATTCAAGCGCGTGCATTCTCGTTACGCTGAACGTCAAACCGCTTTATCGAAAAGCGGCCCCGCTGCTGGAAACGTCACGCCAACTCGAAAAGATCGTCGTCTGCAGCATGGCGGGCGTGCTGCCGTTTCTGGAAAAAGCCCTGTTCTCGCTTTTGAAACGCCGCGAGGTTTCCGATATTCCCGATGACGACCGCCACCTCACCTTCGAGCGGTTGATCGACAATGACGGAGAGGTGAACCCGGTCGTTATCGACCCGGAAGGCGACGTTGCCGTCCTGCAATATACGGGCGGCACCACCGGCTCTCCAAAAGGCGCGCGACTGACGCACGCGAACCTGTCCATCAACGCGGCGCAGATCGCCCTGTGGGGAACGGAACTCGAGCGCGGGCAGGAGAAAATTCTCGGCGTGCTGCCGCTATTCCACGCGTTCGGCATGACGGCGGTGATGAATTTGAGCCTTACCATGGGCGCGGAAATGCTTCTGCAGCCCCATTTCAAGCCGGCGGAAGTCCTGAAGATCATCGCCCGGGAACGCGCGACCATGTTCATCGGCGTACCGACCATGTATTCGGCGCTGATCGCCGCCCACGAAAAGGACGACTACGACCTTTCGAGTCTCAAGTTCTGCGTTTCCGGCGGCGCCCCGCTGCCAGTGCCTATTCAGCAAAACTTCTCAGAAATTACGGGTCATGCGCTGCTCGAAGGCTACGGTCTCAGCGAGACGGCGCCAGTCTGCACGGTCAATCCGGTCAAGGGTGTGAACAAACCAGGATCCGTCGGCTTGCCGTTGCCGGGTACGATTATCGAAATCGTGTCGCTCGACAGTCCGAACCGGGTTCTTGCGCAGGGCGAACAGGGCGAAATCTGCATTACCGGCCCCCAGGTTATGCTGGGCTACGCCAACCGCGCCCAGGACAACAAGGATGTCTTCCGGGGCCGCCGCATGCGCACCGGCGATGTCGGCTATCTGGACGAGGACGGCTATCTGTTCATCGTCGACCGCATCAAGGAATTGATCCTGAGCGGCGGTTACAACGTGTATCCCCGTATGGTCGAGGACGCGATATATCTCCACGAGGCCGTCGCAGAGGTCGCCGTTTGCGGCGTACCCGACCCGCACCGTGGCGAAACGGTCAAGGCATTCGTTCATCTGCGCAACGGCGAAACACTCACCGCCGGCAAATTGCGGGCCTTTCTCAAGGACAAGCTGGCGCCGTTCGAAATGCCGCGGCGTGTCGAGTTCCGCGATGCGTTGCCGAAAACATTGATCGGCAAAATTGCGAAACGTGAACTCGTCGACAGCACCGCCAAAAATTCGGAAGCCGATGCGTAATACCAAGGATCGTTGATAGTGAAGGTGCAAGCATGAAGAACATTGTCATCGCCGGATATGTCCGGTCCCCCTTCACCTTCGCCGGAAAGGGAGACCTGGCCAAAGCACGGCCGGACGAACTGGCGGGTCAGGTGGTCCGGAGCCTCGTCGAGCGGACCGGCGTCGATGCCGGCGACATCGAAGACTTGATCGTCGGTTGTGCGTTTCCCGAAGGCGAACAGGGGTTGAACGTCGCGCGGCTGATCGGATTTCTTGCCGAGTTGCCGCAATCGGTCGCGGGCGCCACGGTCAACCGGTTTTGCGGATCCTCGATGTACGCCATCCATATGGCGGCGGGTGCGATTCAGATGAACGCGGGCGAAGCCTTCATTTGCGCCGGCGTCGAGTCGATGACCCGGGTACCGATGGGCGGATACAATCCGCTGCCAAGTCCGGCGCTCTATAAGCGATACCCGGCGGCCTATATCTCGATGGGCGAGACCGCGGAGAACGTCGCGACCCGCTATCAGATCACCCGTGAGGCGCAGGACGCTTTCGCAGTCGAGAGCCAGACCAAGGCCGCCGCTGCTGCCGCGGCCGGCAAGCTCGACGATGAAATCGTCCCGGTGGCGCACAATGGCGTACATATCGCAACGGACGGCTGCTTGCGGCCGGGCACCTCCCTCGAAGATTTGTCGAACCTGAATCCCGCTTTCGACGAAGCCGGCACGGTCACGGCGGGCACGTCCTCGCCGCTTACCGACGGCGCTGCCGCAACGCTTGTCTGCAGCGAAGACTACGCGCACCGTAAGAGCCTGACGCCGCTAGCCCGCATCAAGAGCATCGCGGTTGCCGGCTGTTCGCCGGAGATCATGGGCATCGGGCCGGTGCACGCGACCCGCAAGGCGCTGGCGCGTGCCGAACTGGCGATTGGCGACATCGATGTGACGGAGCTGAACGAGGCCTTCGCCGCGCAGGCTATCGCCTGTATCCGCGATCTGGAACTCGACATTGCGACGGTCAATCTGGATGGCGGCGCGATCGCTTTCGGCCATCCGCTGGGCGCGACGGGCGCCCGGATTACCGGCAAGGCGGCGTCGCTATTACGGCGCGAAGGCGGCCGCTATGCGCTTTCCACCCAGTGCATCGGCGGCGGCCAGGGGATCGCCACCATCCTGGAAGCGGTCTCGTGAAAACTATCGAGAGCGTTGCCGTGATCGGCGCCGGGGTGATGGGGGCCAGCATCGCCGCCCATATCGCCAATGCCGGGCTGCCCGTCATGCTGCTCGATATTGTGCCGGACGGGGCGGACAACCGGGATGCGGTCGCTGAAGGCGCCATCGAGCGGCTGCTCAAGACCGATCCCGCCCCCTTGATGCACAAGCGGAATGCCAGGCGCATCACGCCCGGCAATATCGAAGATCATCTCGACCGGCTCAGTGATTGCGACTGGATCATCGAAGCGATCATCGAGCGGGTGGATATCAAGCGTGCCCTGTATGAGAAGCTGGAAGCCGTGCGCAAGGACGGTTCGATCGTCTCCTCGAACACGTCGACCATTCCACTCGCCACCTTGACCGACGGCATGCCGGACCGCTTCAAGGGCGACTTTCTGATCACCCATTTCTTCAACCCGCCGCGCTATATGCGGCTGCTCGAATTGATCTCGGGACCGGAGTCCAGACCGAACACAATCGAAACGCTCCGAACCTTCATGGATACCGCACTTGGCAAGACCGTGATCGACTGCAAGGACACGCCGGGCTTCATCGCCAACCGGATCGGGACCTTTTGGCTTCAGGGCGCCGTCGTCGCAGCGATCGAGGACGGCGTTACCGTCGAGGAAGCCGATGCGGTTATCGGCCGGCCGATGGGAATCCCCAAGACCGGCGTGTTCGGCTTGCTGGATATGGTCGGGCTCGATTTGATGCCGCACGTGCTGCACAGCCTCGCCGACGCGCTCCCCAAGGACGACCCATTCCATGCGATCTACCGCGAACCCGAAATGATCGAACAGATGATCGCCGCCGGATATACCGGCCGCAAGGGCAAAGGCGGCTTCTACCGGCTCGACAACCGGGCGGGCGAACGGGTCAAGCAGGCGCGCGATCTGGCGACCGGCGAATATCGGGATGCGGCGCGCCCGAATCTGGCCAGCGTCGCCGCAGCCAGGAAGGGCGGCCTTCGCGCCCTTATCGAGCACGGCGACAAAGGCAGCCGGTATGGCTGGAAAGTGGTTTCCGGGACCCTGTGCTATGCCGCCCAAATCGCGACGGAAATCGCCGATGACATCGCGTCCATCGATGCCGCAATGCGGCTCGGCTACAACTGGAAATACGGCCCTTTCGAGTTGATCGACAGACTGGGCGCGGCCTGGTTCCGACAAAAGCTCGAAGCCGAGGGCCTGCCCGTGCCGCCGCTTCTGGAAATGGCCGGCGACAGGACATTCTACCGGGTGCAAGACGGACAGCGGCAGTTCCTCGATTACGCCGGGGACTATCACGATATGACCCGCCCGCTGGACGTGCTGCTGCTGGAAGATATCAAGCGCACCAGCAAACCGGTCGCGCGGAACAGCGCGGCCAGTCTGTGGGATATCGGCGACGGCGTGCTTTGCCTCGAATTTCATAGCAAGATGAACGCGCTCGATCCTCGAACGCTATGGATGATCGCCAAGGCAATCGAGCTTGTGCCGGGACGTTACAAGGGCCTGGTGATTTACAACGAGGCGGACAATTTTTCGGTGGGCGCCAATATCGGTCTCCTCCTGATCGCCGCCAAACTGCGTCTTTGGTTCGCCGCCAGATGGATGATCGGTAAAGGGCAGAAGACCTACAAGGCCTTGAAATATGCGCCCTTCCCCGTAGTCGGCGCGCCGGCCGGCATGGCGCTGGGCGGTGGCTGCGAAGTGCTGATGCATTGCGATGCGGTCCAGGCGCACGCCGAAACCTATACGGGTCTCGTCGAAGTCGGCGTGGGCGTTA
Organism: Alphaproteobacteria bacterium; assembly: GCA_012103325.1. Taxonomy (GTDB): domain Bacteria; phylum Pseudomonadota; class Alphaproteobacteria; order UBA8366. The sequence goes on along the minus strand of WLWY01000001.1, from coordinate 1,406,291 downwards.
TCCCGGGCTGGGGCGGTTGCAAGGAAATGCTGCTGCGCTGTTTTGCCGATCCCGGCCGCGCGGGCGGCCCAATGCCGCCAATCGTCAAAGCGTTCGAGGCAATCGGCCTGGCCAGCGTCGCCCGGTCGGCGGAGGAGGCGCGGGACTTGCTGGTGCTGCGCCCCAATGACGGCGTGACGATGAACCGCGACCGCCTGTTGGCCGATGCCAAGGCCAAGGTCCTGGCGCTGGCGGCGGATTATACGCCGCCCGAACCGGCGGAAATCTCATTGCCCGGCGAAACCGCGGCGATCGCTCTTCGTTTGGCGGTCGGCGGCTTCCGCCTGTCCGGCAAAGCGACGCCGCACGACGCCGTGGTCGCAACGGCACTCGCGGATGTTTTGAGCGGCGGCGCCACCGACATCACCGACGCGCTCAACGAAGACGAACTGCTCGGCCTCGAACGGGACGCCTTCGTGCGGCTCGCTCAAAACCCGGCATCGATCGCCCGGGTCTCGCACATGCTGAAGACCGGAAAGCCGCTGCGGAACTAGGAATTCAAAAATGACCGCATATCTACCCACTATCCTTATTGTCGGCGGGCTGTTCCTCCTCGTCTTCCTGATGTATCGCGGGCACGGATACTGGGCCTGGGTGTGCGCCGTGGCAGCGGCGCTTGCCGCCTGGTGGGTGTCGGGTATCGACTCGCCGGTCGCGTTCTGGATTACCGTCGCCGTTGCGGTCGATTTCGCGGCGGTCTTCGGCATTCGGCCGCTTCGCCGCATGCTGCTTTCCCGGCACCTGATGGGACTGATGCGCGGCATGCTGCCGGTCATGGGCGATACCGAGCGGATCGCCCTGGAGGCCGGCGACGTATGGTGGGACGGCGACCTTTTCGGCGGCGCGCCGGACTGGAAGAAGCTGCTCGACTTCGAACCGCGCGCGCTTACGCCGGCCGAGCAGGCCTTTCTCGACGGTCCGGTCGAAGAGCTCTGCGCGCTGGTCGACGATTGGCAGATTCAGCAGGATCGCGACCTGCCGCTGGAAGTCTGGGCGTTCCTCAAGCGGGAGCGGTTCCTCGGCATGATCATTCCGGAGCAATATGGCGGGCTCGGGTTTTCTGCGATTGGCCATTCCGCCGTCATTTCGAAGGTTTCCACCCGCAGCATCGCGACCGCGGTGACGGTGATGGTGCCGAACTCGCTCGGCCCGGCGGAACTGCTGCTGCATTACGGCACCGAGGAACAAAAGGATCATTACCTGCCGCGTCTTGCATCCGGCGAGGAGATTCCCTGCTTCGCGCTGACCGAGCCGGAAGCGGGCAGCGACGCCGCGTCGCCGCGCAGCACGGGCATCGTCTGCCGCGATTCGGTCGACGGCGAAGACGTGCTCGGCATTCGGCTGAACTGGCAAAAGCGCTACATCACGCTCGCCCCGGTGGCGACCGTGATCGGCCTTGCCTTCCGGCTGCTCGACCCGGACGCTCTGCTCGGGGGCGAGGAAGATCTCGGCGTGACTTGCGCCCTGATCCCACGCCAAACAAAGGGCGTCGAGATCGGCGACCGGCACGATCCCATGGGCGTACCGTTCCAGAACGGCCCGATCGTTGGCCGCGACGTATTCGTGCCGATCGATTGCATCATCGGCGGCCGTGCGGGCGCCGGACGTGGCTGGCAGATGCTGATGGACTGCCTCGCCGCCGGGCGGTCGATCTCACTGCCCTCGCAAGCCGCCGCCGCCGCGCAGTACGCCACCCGGGTGGTCGGCGCCTACGCGACGGTCCGCGAGCAGTTCAACCTGCCGATCGGCCGTTTCGAGGGCATTGAAGAACCAATCGCACGCATAGGTAGTTTTACCTACATGATGGACGCCGCGCGTCGCCTCACCTGCGGCGCCGTCGATGCCGGTAGAAAACCGGCTGTTCTTTCCGCCATCGTCAAAGCCTACCTTACCGATACGATGCGCGATGTCGTGAACGACGCCATGGACATTCAGGCTGGTGCGGCGATCTGCCGGGGGCCGCGCAACATGCTGGGGAGCGTCTTCGACGCCGTGCCGATTGGTATCACCGTGGAGGGCGCCAACATCCTAACCCGCTCGATGATCGTCTACGGCCAAGGCGCGATCCGCTGTCACCCTTTCGTGCAGGCGGAAATGGCTGCCGTGGCAGAAGGCGATACGGCGCGCTTTGACCGCGCAATCTTCGGCCATATCGATTTCGTGTGCCGTAACGCCACGCGCGCCTGTCTGCTCGGCCTGAGCGGCGAACGCCTAGCATCGGCACCGGTCTCGGATCCCTCGGCACGGCATTTTCGGCGCTTCGAGCGCCTCAGCGCCGCGTTCGCACTCACCTCGGACGTGTCGATGGCGACTCTTGGCGGCAGTCTGAAACGCCGCGAAAAGATTACCGGACGGTTGGCCGACGCGCTGGCCTGGATGTATCTCGGCTCGGCCGCCTTGAAGCGATACCACGGCGACGGCGCGCCAGCGGAGGATCTACCGTTCCTCGACTGGTCCTGCGAACATGCCGCCTGGCAGGCGGAACAGGCGCTGAACGGTGTGTTTGCCAATCTGCCGAACAGGCCTGCCGCCGCATTGACGAGGACGCTGACCTTCCCGCTCGGCCTACGATACGCCCCACCAAGCGACCGGCTCGGCGCCCTGGTGGCGCAAAGCCTACTGGACGGCGGCGCGGCGCGGGTCAGACTGACACCCGACGTCTACATCCCTGCCAGCCAGGAGGAAGGCTTGGGTCGTCTCGAAGCAACGCTAGACAAGGTGGTCCGAGCGCAGTCGGTCCGGAAGAAAGTCCGCGATGCCGCCCGCAGCGGGAGCGTCGAGGGCGCAACGGAAGACGCCTGGGCGGCCGATGCCGTCGCCAAGGGTATGATCAGCGAAGAAGAGCTGACGGTTCTGACCGCGGCAACCACGGCACGACGCGACGCCATCCAAGTCGACTCATTCGATCCCGAAAGCTATCGCGCGCTGAGGGGGTAAGCACAAGGCGACAGCAACGCCGTCACCATGAGCAGGATTTCGGCTTTGAGATCTTATGCGAATATCCTCGCCCGCATCGACGGATTGCTGCCTTGGCGTTACGCTGACGCCTTAGCACAACAGCCGGCTTGGTCACAGATCGAGCAGCCTCTCCGAACGAGTGAAGGATATTGAGATATGAAAATTGCCGCATTGCAGGCGCTCTTGCCCTTTGCGGGTTGGTCGGAAGACCGCGCGCAGGGGATAGAGTTCGTCGGCGGCCTGGATCCGAAATTACCGACATCGTTCAAAATCACCGAGACGGCGTCGGCAGCCCTTGCAGCGGTGGGGCTCGCAGTTGCGGATTTATGGGAATTGCGCACCGGCAAGCGCCAGAGCCTCAGCATAGACACCGGCCATGCCACCGCATCGCTGCGCAGCACCAAGTATCTTCGTTTGGACGGCGCCAAGGTCAGTACCGAGCGAAACACCGTGATGGGGATATATCCCACTCGGGACGGAAGATGGAGTTACCTGCACTGCAATTTCCCCCATCATCGCGCCGCCGCGATGAAGGTTCTCGGCGTGCCGGAGGAGCGCAGCGCCGTCACGGAGGCGGTCGCGCAATGGGACGCGCTGGCGCTTGAAGAAGCGATCATTGCCGCGGGCGGCGCCGGCGGCATGTCCCGCAGCGCCGCCGAGTGGGCGGAGCATCCGCAAGGCCGCGCGGTTGCATCGCTGCCGTTGATGGAGATCGTGAAAATTGGCGACAGCCCGCCGGAAGCGCTGCCGGAGGGTGAGCGCCCGCTGTCCAGCATTCGGGTGCTGGACCTGACGCGTGTCCTGGCGGGACCCACCTGCGCGCGCACCTTGGCGGAACAGGGCGCGGACGTGATGAAGGTGAGCGCCCCGCATTTGCCGTTCATTCCCTACCAGGAATACGACACCGGGCACGGCAAGCTCTCGACCCATCTCGATCTGCGCAATGCGGAAGACCTTGAAACGTTGCTCGGCCTGGCGCGCGACTGCGACGTCTTCTCCCAAGGATACAGACCGGAGAGCCTCGCAAATCGCGGCCTTTCACCGGCCAAGCTGGCGCAACTGCGCCCCGGCATCGTGTGCGTGTCCATGTGTGCGTTCGGTCATACCGGTCCGTGGGCGTCCCGCCGCGGCTTCGACACCGCCGTCCAGGTGGTAAGCGGCATCGCGGCACGCCAAGGGGAACTGTTCCCCGACCAAGGCGAGGGACCGCAATTTTATCCCGTCTCGGCGATTGATTACCTGACCGGTTATCTGATGGCGTTCGGCACCATGGTCGCACTGCGGAAGCGCGCCATAGAAGGCGGGTCGTGGCTGGTCAGACTGTCGCTGGCGCAGATAGGGCGATGGCTACAACAGCAAGGCGAGCTCGCCGCTTCCGACATTGCCGATGCGGCCCCGGAGTTCGGTCAGGCGGACCTCGAGCAATGGACGATGTCCAGCGATACGCCAATCGGGCGCTTGACACATCTGGCACCCGTCATTCAGTTCTCCGAAACGCCAGCGCGCTGGGCGCGTCCATCCGTGCCTCTGGGCCATAGCGGCCCCGTGTGGCCGGCGCGTTGAGACCCTATGCAGGTGTCGCTGTCTTCAGTCCGGGTCGGTCAGATCATCAGCTTGGCCAGCCGCGCTGAGGCAACCACCCGGTCAATCGACTCCAGGGCGCGCTGGCGGTCCCGGGTATTGATCTCGAGCAGAAAGTCGCGCACGCCGGCGTCGATATACGGCCCAAGCAGGTCGCCGATGTAATGCGGCGATGCCTCCGGCGTCGGGCGGATGCGCAGACGCAGGCCGATTTCGAGTTCCGAGAAATCGCGCTCGGCTGCCTCACAGAACACGCGCAGCTCGGCAACGCCCGCTTGCATTGCCTCGACCGTCAACCCCGTCGGCTGCCACGCGTCGCCCCAACGCACGACACGCCGCCGCGCGGTCGCACTGTTGCCACCGACCCAGATGCTCGTGTGCCCATCGAGACGCGGCTCGAAACCACTGCCGCGATAAACATACGATCCGACTTGCCATGTCTCGTCCGGCGTGTCGCGCAGCTTGGCGAACAACTCGCAAAATTCATCGGTTTGTCGGCCACGCGCACGAAATGGCAGGCCGAGCGCTTCGAATTCGTGCTCCGCCCAGCCCACGCCGACACCGACCGCGAGGTGGCGTTGGGTCAGGTGTGCGAGGGTTGCGATGCTCTTCGCCAACGAGAAGGCGTTGCGATACGGCACGATCAATACGCTTGTGCCAAGCTCGATGTCGTCCATCTCTCCAGCGATATACGACAACAGCACCAGCGGCTCCAGGAATGTCTCGTGCTCCTTGGCGCGGTGCGCAAAACCACCCATCAGAATATGGTCGCCGACCCAGAACATGGTTATGCCGCCGTCATGCGCACGATGTACGAAATCTTTGACGAAACCAGCTACGGCGTTCGGACCGGCTTGGGGCACCTGAAAGCCAAGACGAATTTCACTGGACATGATCACCTTCGCTCACCACCACCGAGGCGGTTGTTATTTTTGCTCGACCAATGATGGTCGCACCGGCCGGCCGGCGCGGCGCACAAGAACAAGACGCAACGCGGCCTGCGCATTTGAATTCGCGGCGCTAGCTCGCTGCGGCGAACAGTATTTTATGGAAAATGCTGGCGCGCCCTATAGGAGAAAGTTCGAACCGCTTGTTCGAGAAATTCGCTGAGTGGAGTGTAGCTCTCGAGAGAATTTCCGCAGATAGTAAGCCGTCATCGTGACGTCGAAAGAAAGCCTAGACTGCGGAACATAATCAGCAGGGCGATCATATATTCGCGCTCCAGGCGCGCAAACAAGACGTTTCCAGGTCCAGTCAGGAATTCAGAGCGCCTTCATATACATCTAGCGCTAGGTCTGCTTTGTGCAAGCGAGTGCCCCTGTGCTCGAAAAAGGGTGTACCGCGGCAACCCATATCGGGTCGAAATGAACTCAGTACAGGCGCACAGACCGGCTCAAATCAATCCAGAATGTAGTAGGTTGTCCAATGCCAAACACTATATCTTGCGAATATATTCAATCCACCTATCGGCCAAGTACGAAATTGCCGAAGATGAATAAGCGCACGAACTAAAAATGCAGCGCGATCATGGGCCTTCGACTTAGCAAAACAGCACACTTTCAAAGGAGACGATGAAAGGCCGGAAGAGCAAAAAACACCGCTACCGCCTGCGCCAACCCGCGATGATCTGGATGACAACTATCCGGTGGAGCGCGCGACCAAGACTACGTTGCAACGTGAGCACGGCCGACTTGTTGCGATGGCCGGGCAAGCAAATAAGCACGTTGCTGCTGCTCGGGCACCTGAAGCAGAAATGTCTCGTGGAAGATAGATCGAAGAAACGCGTCAATCTTACGGACGCAACCAATAGGGATGGCATGGGTATCGGGCTTCAGCGCGGATATCTGCTTTGCGTACCTAGCCAAATTCGCGCCTGAACCTAATTCGGAATAACAGTGAGCGGGAACTAATTGAAACACGATGATAGAAAAAGCTGAAGGCTCTCGCGGAGGTGAACGGCAAGCTGAAGAAACTTCTAGCGGAACAGTTGCTGGACAATGCGACGCCGAAAGAAATGCTCGGGAAAACTTTTGACGCCCGGTTCAACGCGGAACGTCGTGGACTGGTCGATCAAGGAAAAAGGCTAATCGCAGCGTTGGGCGTGTGGGTGGGCGGGGAACTCTCCGCGCGTTTACCGCCACCGCTCGACGCGGCCGGACGATGCTCCCATCCGGCAGCGCCTACGCGCCCTTGCTTCGGAACGCTGGCGACACGGCGATATTGTAAAGATTCCCCCTTATCAGCCTAAATGAGATTATACCTAAGGAATTTGCAATCCGGTCCGTCAGGATCATAACTAGAACAGATCCTGCCTATAAACGAGGACAATAATGGGGCAATGTCAGAGGTTGGAAACAGCGTCCACAAAGAAGGCCCTCTCCCCCCGAACGGGAAGAAAGGGCCCACAAGAAGGGAGGTGATTTCTTAACTGTCGTCCATCGGGCTGCCTCATTGAGCTTTAATTGTTTCGTTTCAACCGCCGTTACCGGCGCGGAAGACGCACCAGTATCGACGCTGTTCTCACCGCTTTTCGCGGCGGACTTCTTACCTGCCCTTTCTTCCAATTTTGCCACTGCCTTGTCGTAGTTCTCGATCCTCTGCTTGAGGTTATCGAGTATCGTGAGCACTTGCGTCGACTCTTCAAGCTTTGCCGCGTTCTTCGTATGCGCCCCTTTAATTATTTCCAATTTGCTGTTTATTTTTGCTTCGTGCAGGGCGAGCTCAGCCTTTGCGGATACGAGACCGGTACCCTTCTCTGCGGTCTTCGCTTTCGCCAGTAGTGGAAGCCGGTCAGCCTCAAGTTTGGCCAATTCCGCCTTCGCGTCATCGGTAAGCAGACCACGTCCATCCGCGACCAGAGCCTCGATTTTAGCGACGATCCTCGCCTTCCCGTCCGACACTGCAAGCGCATCATTGGCCTGTTTCCAGTCTTTGGCGATTCGTTCGCACTGTTGCGCCAGCAAAGTCTCGGACGCTCGAATGTCAGCTTCGGTCGCGGTCGCGTCTGGAGCCAGTTTTTTCGGCAGTTGCGGACATTCGAACTTCTCTTCACGAACAACCAGGGCAAGCAGCGTATAAGGCGCGACTTTGGGTATGGGGATTGTCTTCCCCTTGTATTTAGGGGGCTCGGCGTTCAGCAGCTCGAGCGTCTTGGACGCTTGGATTGACGCGACTAGCGCATCTCCCGGGGTCTTGGCAGCCTTCAATGGAGTGGATTCACCTTCCTTTTCAACTCCGGATCCCGCTGCGTCGCCGGTATTGTCCGTCGCTTCGATTGGCTTGACCTTTATCCTATCGTCGTCGATGGCGTCTCGCAGCTTGATGCGCATGACCCTAATTTTATCCGCGGCATCGGCAAGCGCGGTTAGGCCCGGGTCCTTTGCACGCTCAATCGCCTTGGCGGCATGCTCCAACCCCGCAAGCAGCGAGCAGTTTTCATGGAACTCGACGGAGTCTTTGATCGCTGCTTCCAGAGTATAATCCGCAATAGATTGTTTTTGCTTTTTGCCGATTTCACGATAGAGCGCCTCGCGGTGTGCGCCGAAACCTTCTGTAATGACCTGGATCGTCAAAGTGTGGAAGAAGTCCTCGTTCAACTCTGAACGGATTCCCGAAATGATCGATGCCGAACCGGACAATGCACGCACGACATCCGTACCGGTAAATATGGCGCCGGCGCCGGCAAGCGTTGTCGTCAATGACCCAAGGAAAAAATTGCTCTCCGCATCGAATTCTTTCAAAAAATTTCTGTACTCTCCGCAGCGCTGTTTCGATGCTCCTAAAATTCTTTCCTGGACGCGATCACGACCGAGTTTCAGTTCTGCTGACGGTGCAGATCCGTAAAAGAGCCGCATCGCATCGTCGATATCGATGCCCGCCGAATATTCCGAAGATGTCGCCGCCAGAATTTCCTTGGCTAGATTGATCTTCTCGAATTTAGCCCGATCGATTAGCGGGTCAGGACCCCAAACGCGGACCCCTTCCCTCTTGAATGCGAAATTATCACAACCGGCCAAAAGAAGAGACAGTGCCGCAGTCGCGACGTAACACTTTTTGGAAACTTTCCACATGGATTTTTTCTCCCCCCTCATTTCCAAGGTATAGAGATTTGTCTGGAGACCGCCCGCTGTCAGGCAGCATGCCTCCAAGCATATCTTTACCCGCTCACATTCCCTGCTCGCGAGCATGGGAAAGAGTGCGTGAAATTTGCGAAGTCTTCGGTGTCGGTCCACACCGAGTTAACGTGAGATTTCACACAATGTGGTCGGCTCGATTTCTGACGCTATAAAAGCGGCCTCATCAGGCTGAATGAGGAGACAACGAGCAACGACATCCTTTCACGTTAAGTGGAAACCAAGCCGGTATCGTTCAAAAGGATTTAGACCCGTCCTGCGAAAACAGGTGTCTTCCGATCACCCGCGGGTTCCAACAGTCAGAACATGCGTGCCCGATCGACCAACTCACGCAAGGCAGTGCCATCCAGCACATCGATTCGACGCCGGCCCAGGGTCAAAACGCCCTCTTCAGCAAGCCGGTTAAGTTCCCGCGTGACTGCTTCTCGATGCGAACTTATCCGAGATGCAATTTCCTGATGGGTCGGCGCAGGCTCAATCGTCGCCGATTTCTCGCCGGTATAAACGAGTTGGGACATACGCAACAATTCCGAATGAAGTCTGCTTTGTACCGGAAGTGTACTATATTCAAAGACCCTTTCGTTGAGGGTCCGGGTTTTCGACAACACAATCTCAAGCAAACGAAGCGCAATCCCGGGATGACTGTTGAGGATATCTCTAAACACTTCCGACGATAACCGCGCCACAATACAATTAGTCCGAGCCGCAACTGCCGACGATCGTGGCAAGCCATCAATTGCGGAAAATTCGCCAAATATGTCGCCTGCGCCAAAATCACCAAAGGAAACAGCTTTTCCGGCGCTCGAATATCCAACGGCCTGGACTGTGCCTTGCACGATAAAGAAAACATCCGTTGTTTTATCTTCTTGCCCGATGATCTGACGCCCCTTGGAATAGCGGTGCCAATCACAGCGAGAGGCCAAGAATTCGGCCTGAGCTGGCTCTACATCTTGAAAAATCGTAACGGATTTGAGCATTGCGCCTCTACGAAGAGCCATCCCACCCCCTGCTAATTATTTTATTCATTATCAGTATGCAGCAACTGGCATTAGTTGCATACTGTTACGATTTTTCGCTAATCTCCGCGTAATGTGCCACTATGCTATTCTCGCATCGGATAATACTCTTATTCCGGGCAATAAATCATACCGAAGAATGTTATATGCAACCCAACCGCCGATGATGGTAATAAGTTTGGTTCAAATATCGCTTTAGGCGCAATATGTTATGGGTCAATCAACCAGCCAGCATGTAAAAAGAAAGTTTTCGTACGGTGAATTCTCAAGGCACCGAGCAGCGGTCGTCTTTATCGATTTGGTTGGCTATACGACTCTGATGGAGCAAAATGAAGACGCTACGCACGCCCACTGGATGGCAATGCGCGTGGAGATTTTCGAGCCAAACATCGAATTTTATCAAGGTGAGATCGTAAAGAGCACCGGAGACGGTTTGCTCATTACCTTCAATGATACGCCCGGCGCTCTTAACTTCGCTTTCAAAACGCAGACGGATTTGTCTCTAGCCAGAGAACGCCGGTATTCGGATATGCACGTCCGAACAACGGTAAACCTTGTGGACCTGATCCGGGAGAACGATGACGTTTATGGCGAAGGCGTGAACATCGCAGCTCGCCTCTTGGAGTTTGCCGATCCCGGCGGCACCGTGATCACGGCCAGTGTCGAAGAAGAAGCGCGAGACTTCGTAGAGTTTCATAAAGTTGACTTGGGGTTCCTGAAACTGCGAAACATCGAACGCAGGGTCCGGGCATATAAGGTCTCGAGGCTAGACGAGCCGGAACCCAAAGCGGTTCGCCCACGCGGGCACCAGCCGTCGATCGCCATCTTGCCCATGCAGACCTTCGGCATCGAGGAAAAGGACTCCTATCTTGCCGATAGTATGGTCTACGAAATCGTCGCATCTCTGTCGTCGCTTCAGGAAGTCTTTGTGACGTCGAGCACGTCAACTTTGTTGCTCTCTTCCGACAACCTGGAGCGCACCGGTATCGCGCACCGGCTCGGCGTTCAGTATCTGCTGAACGGCAAAATTTTGCGCGTTCGCGAAGACCTGCACATGCTGGTGGAACTTAGTGACACCGATCGGAACGTTGTTATTTGGACGAACCGGTTCGAATTCAAGCTAAACGATCTTTTTGAAATCCAAAAGCAAGTAGCCGAGCAAGTTGCGTATGCGCTTCTTCCTCACATTCGTCAGGCCGAATTACTTCGGTTTCGCAGAAAGTCAGGCGAGGTAACCGACGCCTATGGCTGTTTATTGACTGGTATGGATTATTTATATCGTCTCAGCGACAAGGATTTCACAATCGCAAAAAGCTACTTTGATCGTGCCATAAAAATAGATCCGACGTTTTCGGAAGCCTATGCGATGATGGCAAAATGGCACATCCTTCATGTCGGCGAAAATCAGTCGGACGACATTCGATCCGAATCTCTCAAGGCCTTGGAGCTTTCCAAGCAGGCATTGGAATTCAACAGTTCGAACGCCCTGGCGCTCTCGATATATGGACACACGCTCGCCTTCATGTTCGCCGAATACGAACAAGCGCTGGAGTCATTTGAGAAGGCGCTTGCCGTCTCTCCTAACTCTGCTGTCTCTTGGGGACTAAGCGCACCGACCTTTTGCTACATCGGCAAAGGCGAAGAAGCTATAGCGCGCGCACGCCATGCACTGGCTCTATCTCCGTTGGAACGATTCGCCTATTTCTACCGATCAACCTTGACCACAGCACACTACATTAACGGCGATTTTGAGGAGGCTGTTTTCTGGGGACGGCGCACTTATGGAACGGCGCCCAACTTTATCGCTAACCTAAGAGGGCTGATAGCTAGCCTTGCCGCCATAGGCGAAATTGACGAGGCAAAGTCATTTGCGGAGAAGTTTCTGCTGATCGATCCGAATTTTCGTGTTGGCCCCTTCTTGGAGTGGTATCCTATCAAGAATAACCACACCAAAAGACTCCTGGCCGAACACCTGAGCGCAGCCGGTTTGCCCCGCTAAGCTCTCGGCAGGTCGAGATGCTGCGCGAAAACGACCCGTTCCCCGAAACCGTCCGGGCATATCAGCTTCACCTCGATCGGCGAATGTGAACTTAGACCCGAACTATCCAAGAAAACGGTGGGGGTCTTGAGCTTCAAGTCGACCGCGAGTATCTGCTCCGGCCCGCTGCCGGTTACGGCAACCACGGTGACAGGAGCTGTCCAACCGTTGTCCGGCCAATCGATTGAGAGAATGTGCCCGAGGCCGCCGCTTCGCGCGATCTGTATTGCCCATCCTGTTTCGTCCTCCGGACAAGCGGCCGGCATCGGGTATTCAGCGACGCGTTTTTGCTGAACCCACAGCTCCAGGGCGTGCAAGTTCGGGGCTTGGGGGACAGCAACCATGAACGCACCAGAGTCCTGATGCAGATCAGTAGCTTCCGCTCGCTTGGATTTTACGCCATGGCGGAATATTTCGACCCCATTTGTATCCATGCCACGAACCTCGACGATAGGATCGCCAACAATCCCTTGTGTTTCCGCCGCTATCTCTGCGATGTCAGCGGGAAAGACATGGTGGAAGCGGTTGCCCAATTCCTCCGGCGCGCCTTTGATATCTTCCAGCGCGAAGGTCCCGATCACAGCGATTCCCGATTGATTCTGTTCAGGAGGTGCCATGATATCTTCGGCCCGAATTCTCGAAAGAAGCTTCCGGTGCCGATAAGCGGATACCCACAATTTCGACCTGTAGGTCATAAGATCATACCACCGCGAACCATCCAACACCTTCGGGCTAGTATACGATGAGCCGATATCGAAGCCGTGAAAATCCTCTTCTGGGGTCGACAAATGACCCCGACTCTCCGGCGGGAAACAATCGTCTTCGCGTTGTTGCTCGCCGCCGTAACCAGGATGGAGACCACCAAGCGCATGTGCAATCTCATGGGCGCCCAAAGCTCCGTCTGAAGTTGCAGGCCCCGCGGCAAGAACACCGGGACAGGCACTGTCCGGGACATCCGAAACTGCGCCCGCAAAGACGTAGTCGGGATCGGAAACTAGCCCGTAATAGTGGGTCCGATAATCGGTTCCAAATGCAACATCGCGCGCGCGCAGAGCCATAAGATAGGCAATTAAACGATCATGCCGCGCCTGCCATAAAAGGTCGGGCGTTTTCCCATTGCCGAGGGGCGGAACGAAGCCCGCCGGCGCATCAACCATGCGTGTGCTCCATTCAAGACGTCCGATTGGGAAGGCACGCTCGATATAATGCCGAATCGCCTCGAAATCTTGAGGCCTTGGCTCATCGACCCGGCCACATTCGCCGCACTGCATGCGTAGGCCGATCGTCCGAAGCCGAAGCGACGGACCGGCCTCCACTGAAAACGTAGATTTGTCATGGGATTGAACTTCGACGCCTGGAAGTCCCCCTATGATCGGGTCTACAGCCAGCAATTCGACCGAAAAGCCATCAGTTTTAATGGATTCTTGCGGCAGCAAGAATGTCAGGGCGGCCCCGGTATATTTGCGCTGAAGTTCGATGGATGGATGACCATTGGGGTCAAGTTGAAGATCGTTGGTCGACACAATCTGTGTATCGCCCCCATTGCCGCATCGGAATGCCAATGTGCCACGCACCCGCATACGCCGATCGAGCGTATGCGGCCTGACATAGACACGAACTGCCGTTGCCCGCTCGGCAAACAAAGGAATACTCTGATTCCAGGTCTGACCAACTTGGAGGGCTTCCATATCTAGAACTTCAAGCGTTGCAGATTTTGCCATAGCTCAGGTCCTCCCCAATAAAATTTAGCTGTTGCGCTAAAATTACATTTCGTAGATCTCGGCGAAGATCTTCGCCCGTTCGGCCTCCTGACCGAATTCCCAGTTGTTGACGGTTATGGGCCTCGTATGGCCAGGACCGTTCGGATTGAGGATTACGGAAAAACAGTCCGTCAAATAGGCGTCGCCTTCCCAACTGAATAGCTCCTGGGACCGCACCCACAGGCCGGCCTCGCGTGCAAACGCAACGACATCTCTCGCAGCAGTATCCCTGTCGTTGAACGTTCTTAGCGCTGCTTTATCCTGAGGATCGAAACTGCCGGCATTGGAGTGATGTAAGAACGCAATGCCATCGGGCGCGAGCACACGTGCAATATGCCGTAGGTACGCCGATATGGTCTCAGGATCGGCATGAACAAGCGAGTAGAAGCTGAACACGAAAGAAACGGACGCCGGCTCGATCGGCGGCAGGCTCTGCCCGTCCGTGAGGTGGCAACTGACCTGTGGATAGTCTCGAAATCGCTCCGTGCAACGGCTTACACATGGCTCAACCAGGTCTGTGAGGATCAAACGCTCTGCCTGCTGCAAAAGAAAAGCTGACAACCGTCCCGGACCGGCGCCGATTTCAAGGACAGTCGCGGCAGGGAGAAACGCCGCTATCCGTGGCAGAATGCTGCAATACCACTGCATTTCGCTGCTCCCCCACCGTGTCGCCCAATAATCCCCGCGATACCGCCAATCGAACTGCTCGTAATAGGAACGAACCTCATCGATCCTACTCATCCACTTTCCCTCGCTAATAAGCCGCAACACGGTTCCAATTCTTGGAAAAAATGAACAGAGCCGATAACGGACGCGCCATCAAAGACGGAACTCTAACGAACTATGATACTTAGCCCCGACTGCTCAGACCTTGCCCATTCTTCCTGCGCCGCCTTGATGAAGCGGATGAAGGTTGGGTTTTTGGAAGCGACCTGCCAAATGTCGTGAGCAAGACACATTCCGCTATGGGTGTCGGATGCGTAGTGCACGCCTGCGTATTCCCGATTTACACCGATACGCTCAGCTGTTTCGTCCAGTCTCTGCTCAATAACGAACCGTTCTTCGTCGCCCATGACACAGGACAGGATTTCTTTCAAAATCTCTTTCACCAAATGCGCCTGCGTGGCGTGGCCGCTGGGATACGCGGCGAACCTCGGGACACGAATGAGAGGGCGAACATAGGGGTTGATAACCGACGGCCGGCGTCGTGCGAAAATCTCTTTGTAATACTGCACTACATCCCAGCCGATCTCGACAACCGTCGCAACAAGGTCGGCTGTAATCGGATGCGTGTGAGCGCCGTATTGGCAAAGGTTTTCGAACAGACCCACAAAGTCTCGAACTTCGGCAATGATTTGTGGGTAACGTATCTCGATCTGTTCCGTGTTTTCCTGCTTTTTTATGAGTTCTTCTATTTGCTCTTCGATTGTAGTCGGGATCATCAGGCGTAACTTCGTCCCGCCAATTCGTATTGAGCAGAAATTCAAGACGGAGAACCGAGTGGCGCCATTCATTGTGGCTTAACGCATCCGCTCCAAATCGCTGATGCGTTGGCAGAACCATGCTTCCGCCTCCGGGCGGCCTGGGTCCGTGACCATGGCCATGGCCGTGACCGAGGGCACGTATCCCCGGCGGGCTGCCCAGATCGAAATCGCCCTGTTCACTCGCTGTTGTCACGTTTTCGTTGAGTTCAGTCGACATTGTTGCTCTCCCCTTATCGTTTGTTGGTTTTCATTCTCGATACACACAGACACTCATCTTAATCTTGCAATAGGTCCCTTTTGTGAGAATAATTTTTCAAATTTCTTTTATAGGGTGTTTTTCTGCGCGTAACAGTCCGCGTATTGCAACCTTCTAAACGTCGGTCAGTTGCAATACGCGAACCGAGCCCCCTAGACTGGCGCCGTGACCAATCCTTGGCCGCGATCTTCGATGTCTACTCCCGGCGCGAAAACGCCTGGCCGAGTCGCCCCCATGAGGCGATGGCTAACCGATGTGGCGCTTCGAGGTAGCCCCAAAGGCGTTACTGCTTGCCACCATAACGCCGCAACGCCTGCGACATGGGGACAAGCCATGCTCGTCCCATTCCAGGCAACAAGCCCACCGCCCAGCGCAGCCGACAGAATATTCTCGCCCGGGGCGCTAACCGTTGGCCCCGTGTTGGAGAAGTCCGTAACCGAAAGGCCGTCGTCACTCTCCCCAAGCGCGCCAACAGAGATGACACCCAAAGCGGCCGAAGGCACTGAAACGGAGATTTCGTAGTCTGGGTGAATATCACGTAACGCCTCATTCCCGGCCGCACCACAGACAATCGTTCCCCCGGAGAACGGTTCTCGCGCCTCGATGGTCGTCAGAATAGCGTCGAACATTCTGATGTTGCGGCGATAATCTTCGAGTGCGACTGATGTCGCAAGATCGGCAGGAACATTTTGGTTTTCGATCAGAGACTTGACCCAACCTGGAAAATCAAACCCCAGCGACATCGAAATGACCTGAGCGCCTTCTCTTGCTGCCCACTGCATACCGTTGAACAGCATTTCAGAAGTCCCGCCGCCGCCATTGTCGAGTACCTTGCCGATGAGAACGTCGGTGACACCGCGCGCGACCCCAATACGCGTTCCCGCAACGTCGCGACCGAAAACCGTGCCGGCAACGTGGGTTCCATGACCCTGCACGTCGCCATTACCGCTTCCGGTAAAGTCCATCTCTGTAAGGTTGACACCGTCGAATGCCGGATGGCTGCTTTCGATCCCGGTATCGAGAACGGCTACTCGAACGCCGCTCCCGTCGTAGGGCGAATGCGCCGCACCGACTGCGTTGACACCCCAAGAAGATTCAATGTTCGCCGCTACTGTACCTTGAAAAGGCGCAATCAGTTTTGTGGACATTGTCGGGGCAACATCGACAACAAACGGGTCACGGCGAGCATCCCGTGCGTCCTTCTCGCTCAATTCCGCAACATCGATCTGCATCTCGGGGACGGGTTGCCCACGGCGGGGCTGCATAGGTGCACCCGCAAGGCCTGCCGCAAAAACTCCGATATCCAAGGACGATGCAAAGGAGCGCCTGACCGCACTACCGGATAGATCGCGCAAAATGGAATAGCGTCTCATCTCTCAACCCCTGTTTTTTGTGAAGCAATGGTCGAAAGAAATTATCCTCTCACGCCAAATGCGTTTGTGAGAAAACGCACAATTAATTCGTTAATTATGCAACGCCGCGCAGAATGTCTGATCGCTACAACGTAGAACGACATAGCGCTTAATGCGAAAGAGTGGGCGGCCATCAAGTTGGTTGGCCGGTGCCACGGCGGTAGAAATGAGTGATCCCATTCATTTTAAGAATGGTGATTGCAACACGGAGGTCTGCAAACGTAATACTCTTGATACGAAGCCGACAATACGAGATTTTTACAGTCGTTCAGCAGAGTTATGGCGTAAGCGTCCGGCCTGACCGCTCTGCCGTGCAGAAGAAGTGAGGTTTAGTGTCCACTTGTTTAGGTGGACACTAACGGGGATCAGGATGTGGCGAAGCGGGGCAAGCGTCGGCGCTGGAGTGCAGACGAGAAGCGGATGATTTGCGCACAGACGCGGTTTGCGGGCGTTTCGGTTTCACAGGTTGCACGGCGCTACAATGTGAACGCCAATCAGGTTTTCAACTGGCTGAAAGATCCCCGGTTTGCGGGAAGTGACACGGTCGATGACGCCGCCTGTTTCCTGCCGGTTGAGATTGCGCGTCACGTCGAGCACGAAGCCGAGCGCCCTGTTGGTGACGAAGGCAAGATCGAGGTCACGCTTGCCGGAGGTCATCGCTTGAGCATTAGCGGCCCTTACGATCCCGAAGCGCTCGTACGTCTGCTCCGGTGCTTGTCGGGATGATCCCGGTTCCCACGAACACGAAGGTTTGGCTTGCGGCCGGCGTGACGGACATGCGTAAGGGGTTCAATGGGCTGTCAGCGCAAACAGAGAAGGTTCTAAAGGCGGCGCCGTATTGCGGTCATCTGTTCGTCTTCCGGGGTCGCCGTGGCGATCTGATCAAGGTGATCTGGTGGGACGGGCAAGGGGCATGTCTGTTCTCGAAGCGTCTGGAGAAGGGACGGTTTGTCTGGCCGTCTGCGAAAGCGGGCAAGGTTGCGCTGACCCCGGCTCAATTGGCGATGCTGCTGGAAGGGATTGATTGGCGCATACCACAACGAACGTGGCGTCCCCTGACGGCTGGGTAAAGTCGTTTCACAGCAAAGGGTTGTCAATTTCCGGGGATTCCCATGCGGGGTGGCGGCTGATAGATTGCCGGCATGCTCGACGACGCTGAGAACCTCCCGAATGAACCTGCCGCATTAAAAGGTCTGGTGGCATCGCTGGCGTCGGAAGTGAAGTCACAGGCGGTGTTGATCGAGAAGCTCCAACACCAATTGGCCGGGATGCGCCAGCATCGCTTCGGGTCGCGCTCGGAGGCTCTGGATCAACTGGCGTTGACGCTGGAAGACGAAGAGATTGCGGCGTCCGCGCAGGAGCCCGCGTCAGACGATGCAAATGCAGATCAATCTGCAGCGCCAAAAGACAAGCCCAAACGTAAACCGCTGCCCGGTCATCTCCCACGCAACGAGACAACACTGTCGCCGGGCGATGCCTGTGGGGAATGCGGCGGTGCGCTCAAAACGCTTGGCGACGATGTCACCGAGGAACTGGAATATGTCCCCGGACGTTTTGTCGTGAACCGGATTGTTCGCCCGCGCATGGCCTGCACCTGCTGTGAGACGTTCCATCAGGCAGCCCTGCCGTCGCGGCCGATTGAGCACGGGCGGCCCGGTCCTGGCCTACTGGCCCATGTGCTGGTCAACAAGTACGCCGATCATTCGCCTTTGTACCGGCAAAGTCAGATATTCCAGCGCGAGGGGATCGATCTGGACCGCTCCACCCTGGCCGATTGGGTTGGCAAATCCACGGCTCTGTTGGAACCTTTGGCGGACGCCGTCGCGCGCCATGTTTTAAAGGGACAGGCCCTCTTCGCCGATGATACGCCGGTAAAAATGCTGACCCCAGGCTCCGGTAAAACCAGGACCGCGCGGCTTTGGGCCTATGTCCGCGATGAACGACCCTGGGCCGGAGAGGCGCATCCTGCCGCATGGTATCAGTTCTCGTCCGACAGGAAGGGCGTTCGCCCGCGCGAACATCTAGCGGACTTCACGGGCTTCATGCATGCCGATGGCTATGCGGGGTTCAATGACCTGTACCGCACGGGCAAGGTGACGGAAGTGGCCTGCATGGCCCATATCCGACGCAAGTTCGTCGATATCCACAAAGCTCAGGGATCGGCGATTGCCGAGGAAGCCATAAAACGTATCGCCACACTCTATGGCGTCGAGAAGGAGGTTCGGGGCCAATCGCCGGATCAACGGGTGAAGATCAGGCAGCGCCAATCAAAACCAATCTTCGACGACCTGGAATCATGGCTGCATGCCCAATTGACCCGGATATCCGGCAAATCACCCTTAGCCGGTGCTATTCGCTACGCCCTGACCCGCATGAAGAAGCTGCGACCATATCTAGATCACGGCTTTCTTGAACTCGACAACAATACCGCAGAGCGATCCATGCGGCCCATCGCCCTGGGGCGGAAGAATTATCTCTTCATGGGGTCCGAGGCCGGCGGCAAATCAGCCGCCATCGCCTATACGCTGATCGAGACAGCAAAACTCAATGGCGTCGATCCGCAGGCCTGGCTAACCGACACGCTAGCCTGTATCGCCGACCATAAAATCAATCGGATCGACGAACTGCTCCCCTGGCGTTACGCTCAAACCTGAGCGTAACAGTCCAACGTCATCATAGGCAGGGCTGCTTTACCGGACGCTCACCAGAACGCCGTCCTGCAATAAAGAGCGGCTCCTTCGTGTGGCAAACGCGGTAATGGACGCTGATGGCGTGCAAGACGCCAGCGAGTTCGACTTCATGCTTACCTTGCAGGATGAACTACTTCGATAAGGCTATTAAACTTAGTGACAAAGGGATCTGATCCCTTTTTTGGGGCCCTATTTCTGGGCCCGGCGTCGTCATCGGAATGGCCCACATGACCCCGGAACACAATCGCACTTTCTATGCCGTGCGGATGGCGCCGGTGGCCCGGGACGGAGTGGGTGCGGGACGAGTGCCCGGGCTGAGGGGGACTGGGTAGTCCGAATGTGAGCGAGCGAACCGGTCGTCGGACATAAGCTTTGTTGTTGCAGCCAGATGCTTAGCATAACGATTGCCTAAAACGAGAACGTTGGATTTTGAGGAAAGTAAAAATGGCGGAAGACACACAAAGCGCTCGCGGTTTTCTCCGTCCTCGCCCTATTCGTGTAGCTTATTTGGTAGAAGACGGGGAACACGCGGACGTGTTGCTGGACGCTTTGTTTGCCGAGTGTAATACACGCTGGGGCGGTCGCTATAGTCTCATCATACCATGTGAACAAGGCAAGCCGTGCCCGGCATACTTGCCTTGGCTCGAAATTTACGACCCAGATATCATCTATGCCTATATAGACCTGGATGAGGCAGCGGTTGCCGAGTTGCATGAGCGGTTTGGGCCCTCATACGTGATTAAACACGAACCACACGATGATGGCGAAAGGGATGCTCGGTACTTTCGGCCGGAGATCCCAATTGAGTGTCTATCTTCACTTTCCGTTGCCCCATATTACGCTCGCTCCTTCCCTGCTTCCGCCCCACAACCGATGCTCGTTGTGGACTATCTGCCACCTCAGCCCAGTGACCGATTTGTGGACGATAATTTTGGGACGCCTTATCTCGGCTTTGGTTCGTGGCCCCTCCCGGAACAAATGTCTGATTCCATTAAGGCGCTCAGTTTAGCGAGCGCTGACGTCTTGGAGGCACATCTTAGAGGACGACTGGAGGAAGGAGTAAGCGTCCGGGATACCGTGAGTTTGCTATATTTCATGGCCGAGCATCGTAATAGCTTCGGCTTGAGCCAACTTGCTGCTGACTTGGTGCCGAGGATTGAAATTAGAGAACGATTCAATAACACGTTCAGTTTGATAATCGGGGACTGCTTCGCTGACCGGGTCTTATTCTGGAACCAACGTAATTTTGTACCGCCACATTTGGGGCGTGATTTTACTACGCTAATTGTTTCGCCTTCGCGTTTGGAGGATGCCAAGTTCTTCTCGGCTCTTGTCGCCTTTTTGAAAGCGCGATGTGGCATCTTTCGCGCTAACAGCAGCACACCCTGGATCGCTTTAAATTCTACATCGCTCAAAGCTGAGGAACTTATAGCGCTACGCGATAGCTTCAACCATACAGACACGTGGAATACGTACCGCCTCGACGGACCTACATCATTAGATGGGGCTGTTCCTAACACTAAGGCATTGAGCGAGGTGGGCGGTCTCGTTACGGGAAAAATGTTCGATCGTTCAACGGAATGGAAAGAGTTTTCGGTTAAGGACACGTCTATAAGGCCGCCCGTCGCACGGCCTGTTCATATTCAGGAATTACAAGGCGCTTCACGTGCAGGCGTTGGGGCTTGGGCACTGGATTTGGATATCGCGCGGCAAAACAATCTTACTCGGTTCGCAAACATTCAACATATGTGGCGATTCCCCCGGCGACTTCGTATGCATGGCGCGTTCCGCGGCACTTACGATGGTCCAGCAAACAGTATGCCTCGGTCTATGCGTTCCTCTCGTGAGGGATTGTTAGTTCTTTTCCATGGAATCGGGGAGAATATGCCGACGATTACCTTACCGGATGATGATACTGCGTTTCGAGAGGCGCTTGCGCGAGGCCGTGACTGGCCCCCTGCATCCCGAATGGATCAGGGCGATCCGCCGTCGGGCGCCTATTGTTGGTCCCGTCCTTCAGATAAGGGGAGGTACCTTATAGGGACACTTCGTCTATTTGGGGGCCTTCAGGAGGCGGGGACTTTCTTACTGCACAGTTACTGGAAGCACATTTTTAATGAGTTAGGCGCTGCGGTAGGGGGCGCGAGGCACGAGAATATTAAGCGAACGCTTAAGGATCGTTTGCGTCAAAGTGAAATCGACAGCGAAGACGATTGGGATCGGCTTACTCGTGTTGTTGCAAATGAGGCTCATCGGGCCCGAATACCGCTTCGGACATTGACTTTTGACGACCTTAAAAAGCGGCACGGGCCTTTTATGGAAGCTGAACGCAAGGCCCTTGAAGAGCGTGAGGATTCCGATGAATGGATAGCACATGCAAAGGAGTCCCTTCCCCAGTCAGTGCAATCGCTGTGCGCGCAATCGATACTATATCAAGGGTATGAATGGCGCTGCCGTACTTGCTATCACCTCAATTGGAACCCCATCGGCTCACTGAAGCCGCAAACAATGTGCGAAGTATGTGGCACAAGCCAAATCGCTTCCGTTGATAAGTCTTGGGACTTTCGGCTCAATGAATTTCTCCTTGAGGCACTAAAAGAGCACGGCTTGCTTGCTCTTGTATGGGCCTTGAATCGCTTTGAGCGTCGCGCCAAGGAAACTTTCTTCTTTTTAGGTCCCCATGACCTTTTTGTCGAGTACCCGAGGGGCGATAGTGTCCTCCCAGATAACGAGGCGGATCTGATCTGCGTCGTTGATACTAAGGTTCACCTTTGCGAAGTTAAAAGCTCAAGGCGTGGTATCCAGATCTCCGCATTAATCAATGTCGCTAAGAGAATTCGTCCCGACTTCGTGACCTTAGCGGTTATGGAGCCGGATTCGCGACGGCTGACAGCTACATTTAGTAGGCTAAAAGAAGCACTGATCGGCACCGGGATTGAGGCTGAACTCATGACGCTTAGCGATGATGCTTTTGATGATGGCGCCCATCTTCCAAGGTAAAATAATACCGCAGCGTTCCTACAATTCCAGCATTGTGTCGTGGGTCTTCTTCACATCGATGCTGCTGGCCCAAAGAATCAGGCGGGGAGTTTGGTGGATTGCCACGCGACCATGCGCCACGTGCCGTTCTGGTTCTGATAGACGTCGGTGAACCGGACGCCGAAGGAATTGGGGGTGCTGTTTGATACGACGCTGATTTGCGCGGCACCCGTCAGGACCACCGCATTGCCCAAATCCTGCGCCGTCACGTCGGACGGCACGACGGAGGTATAGACCGTGGCGCCCGACTCCATCGCGCCGATCAGGCTGTCCTTGGTGTCCAGCCGCGCCGAGGAATGGGTGTAGACCAGATCCTTGCAGATCAGGTTATTCAGCTTGGCGACATCCTTGTCCGCCATGGCCTGCATCCGCTCGTTATCGAGTGCGATAATGCGATCGCCGTTCTCGCTCATGGGGTTTCTCCGTGTGATGTTGTTGTTAAAGGGGGGCTGAGCCTAACAGGGGGGCCGCCGTCCACCCCCTTCCTAACCTTCCCCCCTCAAGGAGACCTCTGCGAAATGGGTAGCAACTTTGTCGAAACGGTGATTCTTTAGAGTGATCGCTATGACGGAGGTCTTGATGGGTGAGAAGCGGGTTGGTGAGGGTGGCTTTGCGGATGCGTTTGTGGCGCCGGGTGCGGGTTCGAATAAACGTCTGGAGCGTATCGAAGGTCTTTTCGACTGGTCTCGCTTCGAGAAGCTCCTGAAGTCGGTTCGCTCGAAGAAGGGGCGCAGAGGGTATCCGGCGCTGTCGATGTACAAGGCGGTTTTGCTGCAGCAATGGTATGGTCTTTCCGACCCGGACCTGGAGGAGGCGTTGGGGGATCGTCTGTCGTTCCGACGGTTCTGCGGGTTCTCGTTGAGCGACGAGACACCGGACGAGACGACGTTCGTGCGCTTCCGGGCGGCGCTGGCAGAGAGGAAACTGACGGCGAAGCTTCTGGCGGAAACGAACCGGCAGTTGGAGCGTCACGGGCTGATGCTGAAGACGGGCACACTGATCGATGCCACCCTGATCGAGGCTTCGGTCAGCCGGCCGTCCGGTGTTTCCGGCGAGCGTTCGGCGCTCGATCCGGATGCCGATTGGACGCGGCGCGGGCGCACGGCCTATTTCGGGTACAAGGCGCATATCGCCGTCGATCAGGGCTCCGAATTGATCCGCGATGCGATGATGACGTCGGCCAAAACCTATGAGAGCGAAGTGGCCGACGCGCTGATCCAGGGCGACGAGCGGGCGGTCTATGCTGACAAAGCCTATGAGCACAAGGAGCGCCGCCGGCGCCTCAAGGCGAGGGGCATCAAGGACCGGATCATGCACCGCAGCCATAAGAACCAACCGGCGCTGCCGCACTGGCAACAGGTCCGCAACCGCCTGATCTCCCCGATCCGCGCTAATGTCGAGCGCCTGTTCGGAACTCTGAAGCGGTCTTACCGATACCGCCGGGCCCGATACAGGGGGATGCAGAAGAACCAGTCCCACCTTCATCTCCTGTGCATCGCCATGAACCTGAGACGTGCCGAAACTCTTATGCCCTGACACCGTCCCTTGCCGATCTCGTCAAGAGCGTCCCAAAACCCAACGCGAAAAACCGCCAAACCTATGCACCAACCTCCAAACCCAACGATTATCTCCGATCCTGAACCCGTTTCGCAGAGGTCTCCTCAAGGGGGAGGGGATTGCGATACCAGGCCAATTTTGAGTTCCTCCCCCTTGAGGGGGGAGGTTAGGTGGGGGTGACGACGGCTGACCGCGTCAGTCCGTCTTGGCCTTGAGCGCGTCGAGCTGCGCCTTGGCGCCGGCGATCATGCTGTGCAGGTCGGAGGTCAGCATCACCATGTCGAAGCCGCGCTTTATCGCACCCGCGGCGAATTCCGCGCCGGCGCAGTGCATGACGGCCTTGATGCCGGCCTTGTGCGCGGCCTCCAGGATCCTGTCGCAGGTGGCGAGGTGGGTCGGGTCCGGGTTGTCGGCGCGCGGCGGCATGTCCAGCGCGTAGGACAGGTCGGCCGGGCCGATATAGACGGCGTCGAGGCCGGGCGTGGCGCAGATCGCGTCGAGGTTTTCGATGCCCTCCTTCGTCTCGATCATGGCCATGATGATGACCTCGTCGTTGGCGTGCTCGAAATAGTCGCCGCCGCCGGCATAGTGCACGGCGCGCACCGGCCCGCTTGAGCGCATGCCGTCGGGCGGGTAGCGGCACGCGGAGACGGCCAGTGCTGCTTCCTCGGCATTGTTGACCAGCGGCACGATGATGCCGTACGCGCCGAGGTCGAGCGCCTTCATGATCGCCGCCGGGTCGTTCCAGGCGACGCGCACGATGGGCACCGTGTCGGTCTGCGAGACCGCCTGCAGCATGGGCAGCACGTCACCCAGTTCCGCCGTGCCGTGCTGCATGTCGATGCACAGCGCGTCGAAGCCCTGCCGCGCCATGATCTCGGCGCTGAACCCATGCGATATGGAAAGCCAGCCCAGGGTCGCGGATTTGCCGTCAGCCCACATCTGCTTGATCTTGTTCGGTCGCATCGTCCTACCCTCAATGTTGTTTTTGATCGGCCCGGGGCCGTTGGGGCTGACCATAGCACCCGGGGGCCGGGCAAGGCGATTCTGGCGTGTGGCTTTTAGTGGACGGCGGTGAGCGGTTGGGAGAGGGGATGTGTAAGAGGTTTCTGCGGAACACTGCCGGCGACGGCGTTTCACCCCCCACCCTAACCCTCCCCCACAAGGAGACCTCTGCGAAACGGGTTCAGGATCGGAGATAATCGTTGGGTTTGGAGGTTGGTGCATAGGTTTGGCGGTTTTTCGCGTTGGGTTTTGGGACGCTCTTGACGAGATCGGCAAGGGACGGTGTCAGGGCATAAGAGTTTCGGCACGTCTCAGGTTCATGGCGATGCACAGGAGATGAAGGTGGGACTGGTTCTTCTGCATCCCCCTGTATCGGGCCCGGCGGTATCGGTAAGACCGCTTCAGAGTTCCGAACAGGCGCTCGACATTAGCGCGGATCGGGGAGATCAGGCGGTTGCGGACCTGTTGCCAGTGCGGCAGCGCCGGTTGGTTCTTATGGCTGCGGTGCATGATCCGGTCCTTGATGCCCCTCGCCTTGAGGCGCCGGCGGCGCTCCTTGTGCTCATAGGCTTTGTCAGCATAGACCGCCCGCTCGTCGCCCTGGATCAGCGCGTCGGCCACTTCGCTCTCATAGGTTTTGGCCGACGTCATCATCGCATCGCGGATCAATTCGGAGCCCTGATCGACGGCGATATGCGCCTTGTACCCGAAATAGGCCGTGCGCCCGCGCCGCGTCCAATCGGCATCCGGATCGAGCGCCGAACGCCCGCCGGAAACACCGGACGGCCGGCTGACCGAAGCCTCGATCAGGGTGGCATCGATCAGTGTGCCCGTCTTCAGCATCAGCCCGTGACGCTCCAACTGCCGGTTCGTTTCCGCCAGAAGCTTCGCCGTCAGTTTCCTCTCTGCCAGCGCCGCCCGGAAGCGCACGAACGTCGTCTCGTCCGGTGTCTCGTCGCTCAACGAGAACCCGCAGAACCGTCGGAACGACAGACGATCCCCCAACGCCTCCTCCAGGTCCGGGTCGGAAAGACCATACCATTGCTGCAGCAAAACCGCCTTGTACATCGACAGCGCCGGATACCCTCTGCGCCCCTTCTTCGAGCGAACCGACTTCAGGAGCTTCTCGAAGCGAGACCAGTCGAAAAGACCTTCGATACGCTCCAGACGTTTATTCGAACCCGCACCCGGCGCCACAAACGCATCCGCAAAGCCACCCTCACCAACCCGCTTCTCACCCATCAAGACCTCCGTCATAGCGATCACTCTAAAGAATCACCGTTTCGACAAAGTTGCTACCCATTTCGCAGAGGTCTCCTTGAGGGGGGAGGGCTAGGGTGGGGGTGACGACGGGTAGCCGCTGCTACTCGTCCAAGAACCCCATCCCGCTTGCCGCCAATTCTTCGATCATCTTGGCGCGCTTCCCCATCAACCCATGGGAAAAAGGGGGCAGCGCTCGTTTTCGTTTTATCCTGTTTAGCGTAAAACTCTCCTGTAACGAGAATTTCTGTAGATTCTGTATTCTCTAAAAAAGTGGGAAAACCCGAGATGGATTCATTTTATCTGGTCTTGGCGCTTGCGCCGTACACGATCGTTCCCATCATTATGTTTGTGCCGACCTGGAAAATTTTCGGCATCGCGGGCAAGAGCAAGAAATGGGCTTTCCTACAAGCCATCCCTTACATTGGACATTTCGTGCTGTTGCTAATTCTTGCCTATTCGAAATGGCCGGCTGTTGATGACCTCTCGGAAGGAAGCTGAGTCATGGATGTACTCTCTATTTTGAGCTGGCTCATTGTTCTCGTTGTGCTTCTGCCCGTTTTGCCCGCATGGCGTATTTGCCGACGCGCCGGTTATTCCGGCGTATGGGGGGTGACCCAGGTTATTCCCTTGGTTGGCATTGTGATGATGTGGGTGCTCGCGTTTTCCCGCTGGCCCGTTATTCGGAACAGAGAAAAGGCCGTCCTCGAAGTCTTCGAGTGATGTGATGCGCCATTTGATTGTCATTCGGTGGGTTTATGGAAGAAGGCGCGGACCTCTTCGTGTAACGCGTATTGCGGTTCGGTCTCGGCGAGCCGCGCTTCGACTTCGGCGACTTGCGCGGCGTCGAGCAGGATTGTCGCGGGGTCCTGTTCGAGGCGTTTTGTCATGGCGTTAGGTTAGCACGAATTGCGCTTTCTCGCGAGGGTAACGGGAAAGGCAGGCCTTTGTTCCCCTCACCCTTCCCTCTCCCCAAGGAGAGGGTTTTTCGGTGCGGTTTCGGTGTATTAACCCTCTCCTTGGGGAGAGGGAGGGTCCCGCGAAGCGGGAGGGTGAGGGGAGAACCCTTGCGCTGACTGACCGCGTCAGTCGTCCAGGAACCCCTTCCCGTTGGCCGCGAGCTCCTCGATCATGGCCGCCGGTTTCCAGCGGTCGCCATAGCGCTCCTGCCACACCTTCATCGTGTCGTAGATGCGTTTCACGCCGATGCCGTCGGCCCAGAACATCAGGCCGCCGCGGTAGCGCGGGAAGCCGAAGCCGTTCAGCCACATCACGTCCACGTCGCTGGCGCGGTAGGCGATGCCTTCTTCCAGGATCTTGGCCGCTTCGTTGATCGAGGCGAAGAGCAGGCGGTGCAGGATTTCCTCGTCGGTGAAGTCGCGCTGCTCGATGCCGAGCTGGCGGCCGATCTCCTCGATCACCTGGTCGACGACCGGGTCGGGATAGGGGGTGCGGTCGCCCGGCTTGTAATTGAACCAGCCGGCGCCGGTCTTCTGGCCGTAGCGGCCCAGCTCGAACAGCCGGTCGGGGATCGGCAGGGCGCGGTATTCGTTCGGCGCTTCCTTCTTGCGGCGCTGGCGCACGGCGTGGCCGATATCGAGCCCGGCCAGATCGCCGACCGCGAACGGCCCCATCGGATAGCCGAACTCCACCATGACCTTATCTACTTGTTGGGGCCTCGCCCCTTCTTCGATGAGGATGTTCATCTCGGTCTGGAACGGTGCGCGGCTGCGGTTGGCGAGGAAGCCGTCGCAATTGCCGCAGACCGCGCCAACCTTGGCGATGCGCCGCGACAGGGCGGTGCAGGTCGCGACGACGTCCTTGGCCGTGGCGTCGCCGCGCACGATCTCGAGCAGCTTCATGACGTTGGCCGGGCTGAAGAAGTGGGTGCCGAGCACGTCCGCCGGGCGCTTCGTGGCGCTGGCGATTTCATCGATGTCCAGGGTGGAGGTGTTGGAGGCGAGCACGGCGCCGTCTTTCATCACCGCGTCGAGCTTGCCGAAGACGTCCTTCTTCACCGGCATTTCCTCGAACACCGCCTCGATGACGATGTCGGCGTCGCCGATCAGGTCGTATTCCAGGGCGGGGGTGATCAGCCCCATGCGCGTGTCGGCCGCGTCGGCGGCGAGGCTGCCGCGCTTCACGCTGGTCTCGTAATTGGCGCGGATCTTGGCGAGGCCCTTGTCGAGCGCCTCGGCGTTCATCTCCAGCAGCTTCACCGGGATGCCGGCATCGGCGAAGCACATGGCGATGCCGCCGCCCATGGTGCCGGCCCCCACTACGGCCGCTGAATCGATGTCGCGGCCCTTCACGGATTTGTCGATGTCGGGGATCTTGTTGGCCTGGCGCTCGGCGAAGAAGGCGTAGCGCAGCGATTTCGCCTCGTCGGCCATGACCAGTTCGTCGAACAACTCGCGCTCGCGGGCGCAGCCCTCGTCGAAGGGCAGGGAGACGGCGGCCTCGACGCACAGGATGCAGTGATAGGGCGCCTTCTGGTTGCGCGCCCGGCGCTCGATCTTCTTGCGCATCGCGTCGAACATGCCGGGGTCGGCCTTCGCCTCGGCGAGCTTTTCGTCATTGTCTCTAATTCTGGGGAGAGGACGCACCTCCGCAACTCGCTCGGCGAGCTTTACGGCGGTCTCCAGGAGTCCGTCATCGGACGAGACCGCATCAAGAATCCCCACGGAGTGGGCCTCGGGGGCGGGGACGTGGCGGCCGGTGACGATCATCTCGAGCGCCGCCTTCGGGCCGATCAGCCGGGGCAGGCGTTGGGTGCCGTTACCGCCGGGCAGCACGCCGATCAGCACTTCGGGCAGGCCGACCTTGGCGCTTTCGGTGGCGACCCTGTACTGGCAGGCGAGGGCGGTTTCCAGTCCGCCGCCCAGCGCGTAGCCGTGGATCGCGGCGACGATGGGCTTGGCGCTGTCGTCGATGATGGTGCGGTAGGTGAGGCCGGCCTCGGTCTTCTTCTGGCCGAGGAACTTGATGTCCGCGCCGGCGATGAAGCTGCGCCCGGCACCACGCAGGACCATCGCCCGGACCTCGGGATCGGCGTTGCCCGCGTTGACGCATTCGACGATGCCTTCCGGCACGCCCGGGCTCAGCGCGTTCACTGGCGGGTTGTCGACGGTGATGATGCCGATGCCATTTTGTTTCGTAATCGTAACGAATTCAGCCATGTCACGCTCCCAAAATACCCGGTAGTAAACCGGTACCTTATTCTCCCACCCCCGCTTTGGCGAGCCGCCGCGCCGTGCGATAGTGACGCATCAAATTTTGGTCAGGACAGGGAGAAAATTCATGGGGCCGCTCACCGGAATTAGAATCGTCGAAATCGCCAGCATCGGCCCCGGTCCGATGTGCGCGATGCTGCTCTCCGACCTCGGCGCCGACGTGCTACGTGTCGACCGCGCCAGCGCCGTCGGTGTCGAGCCACCGATGGCGCCGCAATTCGCGACCCTGCAGCGCGGCCGCAAGTCGATCGCCGTCGATCTGAAGAACCCGGAAGGCGTCGAGACCGTGCTGCAGCTCGTCGACGGTGCCGACGGCCTGATCGAAGGCTTCCGCCCCGGCGTCACCGAACGTCTCGGCATCGGT
The DNA here is from genome assembly GCA_012103325.1 of Alphaproteobacteria bacterium. Lineage (GTDB taxonomy): Bacteria > Pseudomonadota > Alphaproteobacteria > UBA8366. Next base: position 1,376,466 of record WLWY01000001.1, on the reverse strand, counting down.
CCCGACGACTGTTTCGCGCGCAACCCGAAGCTCGTCTACGGTCGCATGACCGGCTGGGGCCAAGACGGGCCGATGGCGATGGCCGCGGCGCACGACATCAACTACATCGCCCTCACCGGCGCGCTGCACGCCATCGGCGGCAGGGATAAACCCGTGCCTCCCCTAAACCTGGTGGCGGATTTTGGCGGCGGGGGCGTCTACCTCGCCTTCGGTGTGGTCAGCGCGCTGCTGGAGGCGGCAACGTCCGGCAAGGGACAGGTGGTCGACGCGGCGATGGTCGATGGCGCGTCCTCGCTGATGGCGTCCTGCTACGGCGCGTTCGCTGCCGGCTCGCATCTCGACGAGCGCGGCGTGAACCGGCTCGATGGCGGCTGCCACCACTACAATGTGTACGAGACGAGCGACGGCAAGTTCATCAGCGTCGGCTCCAACGAGCCGCAATTCTACGCCCTGCTGATCGAAGCGCTCGGCCTCGACATGGCAACCCTGCCGGAACAGACGGACCGCACCCACTGGCCGGAAATGTGCGAACGGGTCGCGGCGATTTTCAAGACCAAAACGCGGGCCGAATGGTGCGAATTGATGGAAGGCAGCGATATCTGCTTCGCCCCGGTTCTGAGCCTTGCCGAGGCGCCGGAGCACCCGCACATGAAAGCGCGCGGCACGTTCGTTGAGGTCGGCGGTGTCGTCCAGCCTGGTCCTGCCCCCCGGTTCAGCCGGACACCCGGCGAGGTGCAAGGCCCGCCGGCCCGGCCGGGCGAGCACACCGACGAGGCGTTGGCCGAATGGGGCCTTCCGGCGGATCGGATCGCGGCGTTGCGGGAAAGCGGTGCGATCGCCTGAGCCCGATTGCGGTTGAGCGGAGCACATGCCCTACGGCATACTAAAAACTTCGTTAAGAAGTTCGCGTTACGATAAGTTCCGCTACCGTTGAGGATTTCTATGCACCGTTGGATTGTTTCCGCCGCCGCTGCCATTTGTTTCGTGTCTGCGTCGGCTCAGGCCGATTTGAATTCCGCGCTGAAGGCCTATCAAGCGGGCAAATATGAAACGGCGGCAACCGAGCTAAAGCCCCTCGCCGAAGCGGGCGATGCCGAAGCGCAGTACCGGCTTGGCCTCCTGTATGATGGCGGCAAGGGCGTCGAGGCTGACGCGGATGTAGCGCTTGAATGGTTCCGCAAGGCATCCGAGGGCGGCCACAGCGAGGCGAAACGAGTTATCGGTATCTATTACGAGGAAGGTAAGGCCGTCAGCCGCAGCTACGAGCGCGCGGTGGAGTGGTACGATTCGGCGGCGAAGCTGGGCAACGCCAAGGCGCAGCGAAATTTGGGCGGGCTTTATCAAGACGGGCTGGGTATCCGGGCGGATTTGGGCAAGGCACTTGATCTGTATACGCGCGCGGCGGCGAGCGGAAACGTTAAAGCCAAACGAAACCTCGCCTATATGTACTATTTCGGCGCCGGCGTCCGCCGGGACTACAAAAGGGCCGCAACGTTATTCAAGGAATCCGCTGCGGCGGGTCTCGGTAAGGCCGATTATGATCTGGGGCGACTGCACTATCGCGGGCAGGGCGTCGAAAAGAGCCCTGAGAAGGCCGCGGCGCTGTTCCGCAAGGCGGCGGAGAAAGGGCATGGTGGCGCCCAGTTCTTCATGGGTCGCATGCATATGCTCGGCGAGGGTGTCAAAAAGGATATGAGCAAGGCCTATTATTGGCTTGCCCTGTCGGTGGCGCAGGAAACCGAAAAGGCGTCAAGCCTGCTCCGTAAGGTCGGCGCGAATTTGAGCGACTCCCAAATCGCCGATGCAGAAAGGGCAGCGCAGGCATTTCGGCCGAAGTGAACCCGCGCTGGCCTTATTCTAGATCGGATTCACACGGTTTTTGGATCGCCAAAGGCGATTCCAAGAAACTCCGATCTGATCTAGTCCTGCTGCTGAATGAAGTTGGCGGCGACGTATTCTGCCAGTGCCGTTACCGATTTCTCCACATCGAGTTTACCGGTGTCGATCGTAAACTCCGGAGACTGCGGCGCTTCGTACGGCGCCGAGATGCCTGTAAAGTCCGGAATTTCGCCACGTCGCGCCTTTTCATACAGGCCTTTGGGGTCGCGAGACTCGCAAAGTGACAGATCCGCTTTGACATGAACTTCGTGAAAATCCTCGCTAGCCGCTGCCCGCGCACGTTCGCGGTCTTCCCGATAGGGCGAGATGAAGGCGGTGATGACGATGAAGCCGGCGCTTGTGAACAAGGAAGCAACCTCACCGATGCGGCGGATATTTTCCGTTCTATCTTCCGGGGAAAATCCAAGATTGGATGACAAGCCATGGCGGACGTTATCGCCATCGAGGACGTATACATTATAGCCGATATTGAACAGCCGCCGTTCGAGTTCGGTCGCGAGAGTCGATTTGCCCGACCCGGAAAGACCGGTAAACCATAAAACGCCACCGGAATGACCGCTGCGCTTAATTCTGTCCTGTAGTGTCACCCGGCTTTCTACAGCCGTGATATTGGAGGATTTAATGGAATCCTGATCGGTCATACTCGAACTGTCTCCAATAAGTGGGTTTTTGCGGCCCAGCGGGAGAGTGGGTAACACAGTCGACATGTGATTGCTCATATAATTTCTAGCCCCGGATTACGCTATACGATGGCCGGTTCAATAACGTGCCGGCGGGGCCGCGAACGTCACCCAAATTGGTTATGGATGTGCAAAATAGCGCTAAATCGTTGAAATTTTATTCCGCAATCCGATCACGGTCTGCGCGCGTCAACTTCGTCCGTAGGTGTCTTCGAGCCGAACGATATCGTCTTCGCCGACATAATCGCCGACCTGAACCTCGATGAGATGCAGCGGCTCGTCGCCCTTGTTCTCTAGCCTATGGACGACACCCTTTGGAATATAGGTCGACTGGTTTTCGCGCAGTTCCGAAATTTCCTCTCCACGCGTAACGATTGCGGTCCCTTTAACGACAACCCAGTGTTCGGAGCGATGTTTGTGCTTTTGCAGGGATAGGATACCGCCCGGTTTGACGATGATCCGTTTCACCCGAAATCGTTCATCCTCGTCAATATCGTTGTAGTCGCCCCAAGGCCGAAACACGCGGCGATGATGGACCGCTTCACTGCGGTCGCCTTCCTTCAGGCGTTCGACGATTTCCTTCACGTCGCCCGCGCGATCTCGGCGTGTAACAAGGACGGCGTCATCGGTGGAGACGACGATCGTGTCTTCCACTCCAATCGCTGCAATCAGGCGACCGTCGTCACTACGGAAATAGGAATTCCGTACGTCGTGCAGCCAGGTATCCGCCAGCGAAGCATTGCCCGCGGCGTCCTTTGCCGCGAGATCCCAGAGCGCAGGCCACCCACCGACGTCATTCCAACCGATGTCAACGGGGACAACCGCGGCACGATCGGTCTTTTCCATGACGGCATAATCGATCGAGTCCGATGGGCACGCGTTGAATGTTTCTGTGTCGAGCCGAAGGAAGTCGAGGTCGGAAAAGCTTGCAGAAAGAGCGTTGCGGCAGGCGGTTAGCATATCCGGCGCCAATCTCGCCAATTCGTCCAGATAAGTCTGAACACCCAAAACGAACATGCCGCTATTCCATAGATACTCGCCGGAATGGAGATAGCGTTCCGCTGTTTCAGAATCCGGCTTTTCGATGAACTTCGCGACCCGATGCACGTTCGAATTGCTATCCAATTCTTTGCCTTGCTGGATATAACCGTATCCCGTCTCAGGACGGTCCGGTTTGACCCCGAACGTCACGAGCGCGCCATCGGCAGCCGCGGTTGCGGCGGTCTTCATGGCCTTCATAAATGCGTTTTCATTGGCGACAACGTGATCCGACGGCAGCAAGGCCATGATTGCGTCCGGCGACGTTTCGCTCAGCATTAAAGCGGCAATCGCGGCGGCCGGTGCGGTGTTCCGTCCAACCGGTTCAAGGACGATGGCGCGCGGTTGAATCTTGATGGCTTGAAGCTGCTCGGCGACGATAAACCGGTGCTCATTGTTGGCGATGACCAATGGCGCTCCATAGACAGCGGAATCCGAAACGCGGTTTGCGGTTTCCTGCAGCATGGTTTGCGAGCCCGCTATCGGCAAAAGCTGTTTCGGGTAGTGCGCGCGGGATAACGGCCATAACCGGGAACCGGATCCGCCAGAAAGAATGACCGGATAAATTGTCGGCGTGTCCGACATGGCCTCTTGCTCCTTAGTTTTCAGGCAAACCACACCCAGTCCATAACATTCTCGGACCGGGAGAGGGAAACGATTCAGCAACTAATATGGTGCAGAAATGATTAATGGGGCGATGAGCTGCAATTACGCTGGAAGGGCACATACGGGCACCATTGCCATAAAGCCGATAGTTTTGTCCGTGAGGCAGCAGGACCTTGGGAGCGTATTTGCCTCGCTAAACCGACAGACGACTAGGTTTTGGGTATGGCGGTCGTCACATCACCGCAACGGCATTTCGTGGTAATTTGTAGTCAAATTTATGTAAAAACCTGAATATTTACCGCCGTATCCCCCAATCGGGGGATACGGTAGTGTTGGCGACGAGGTTTAATACGATACCTTGAAAAGAGGTGCTGGGGATGTCGACAGAAATGCAATCGCCGAGAGTGGTTCTCGTTTGGAAAGGCAGGGTATATCCGTGGTATATTGTGGCGACAGTAACCATTCCTCAGACAGGCTCATAGCCCTGGATTAGTGCATTGGTTATCAATATCCAATTCTTGAGCTACGCGGTTGGCGGTGGCGCTTAGCCGGACCGGCGGCAGGTATAAGTATCTCCTGCTGGCGAGCTGCATCGTCACGGTGTTGTGGGCGTTGTCGGTTTTCGGCGTGCAGTGGTTCGGCGCTTGGCCTCGTGCGCATTCCGCTCTCGATGTCGCACGAAACGTCTCGTGGCTCGTGTTGCTGGGCGCGATGCTTGGCGTCCGCCGTATTCAAGATACCAGCAACATCATTAAAGTGGCGGCGATTGTAATACTATGCGTCAGCGCGGGCCTGCTGTTCGCAGAGCCGCTATCCGAGGCGCTCGGGGCTGAGCCGCTAAGAAACTTGCTGAGTCTTCTCAGTGGCGGACATGTCATTCTCTCCGTGATCGGTCTCCTGGCGCTTGAGAATCTGTATCGAAATGCCGATACGAAAGTCCGGTGGGCGATCAAATATTTCTGCTTTGGGCTCGGCACTATTCTCGGTTTCGACTTCTTCTTCTTTGCCGACGCGGCGCTCTTTGGCCGGATCGATATGACGTTTTTCGACGCCAGAGGGTTCGTAAATGCATTGGTCGCGCCGCTGCTCGCGATTGCGGTATCGAGGGCGACATTGTGGGAAATCGATATCCATGTTTCGCGGGCTGCCGTGTTCCACTCGGCGGCGCTAATCGGCAGTGGCATTTACCTTATCGGAATGGCTGCGGCGGGATTCTATTTGAAAGAGGTCGGCGGCGAATGGGGACGGATCTTGCAGATCCTGTTTCTCGCCAGCGCATTGCTTATCCTGCTCGTTATCTTCTCCTCGGCGTCGTTCCGCGCCAAAGTCAAAGTTTGGATTAGCAAGCATTTGTTCAGCTACAAGTATGACTATCGCGAAGAGTGGTTGCGGTTTATCCAAACCATAGATTCGGCAGATACCGGTGTGAGTTTGCATGATCGCATCCTGCGCTCGGTCACCGATATTACACAAACGGATGCTGGCGGACTCTGGGTGCTGCGGCCCGAGGATAATGCCTATCTGCCGACAGCGCTTTGGCATATGGGCGATCGTCCGCCTGCCGAACCGGTCAATAGCGGCCTTGTTCGTTTTCTGGCAAAAACCCACTGGATCGTCGACCTGCACGACTATCGTCGCGACCCGACGCGCTACCAGAATGTGGAACTTCCGGATTGGCTCGTTACGAATGCTCGGATCTGGCTTGTCGTTCCGCTTATCTATCGGGATTCGGTACAGGGGTTCCTCATCCTGGGTGATCCGAAGGCGCGTCGGGGATTGGATTGGGAGGATTTCGACCTTTTACGGACGGTTGGCAATCAGGCTGCCAGTTATCTGGCCGAGCAGCAGGCGATGAACGAACTGTCAGATGCCCGCCGGCTTGAGGATTTCAATCGGCGGTCGGCATTCATCATTCACGATATCAAGAACGTCGTAAGTCAGATGTCGCTGATGATGCAAAACGCGCAGCGGTTTGGCGATAATCCAGAATTCCAGAAAGATATGCTGGCAACAGTCGGCAACTCCGTCGCACGGATGAAAGAATTGTTGGAACGTTTCAAGAGCGTGCGGGAAGAAGACCGGCGCGGTGCTTCCGAACTCGTTTCCTTGAATGCCGTTGTTCGCCAAGTCGTCGAAACTTGGCGCAAACAGAAGCAAGACCTCAAAGTTGAAATAGACGATAAGGTTGCCTTGCAGGTGCGCTGCGACAATATGGTGTCAGTTCTCGATCACCTGTTGCAAAACGCGATTGAAGCCGCTGGCATCGATGGCGCCGTTTCTCTGTCTCAGAGGATGCAGGATAACGAAATCTTTATCGAGATCGAAGATGACGGGCCGGGTATGGACGAAGAATATATCGAGGCTCATCTATTTCGCCCTCTGGATAGCGAAAAGGCTTCGGGATATGGCCTCGGGGCCTACCAAACGCGCCAATTGGTGCGGGATATGGGTGGCCGCCTGGAGGTCGACAGTGAGATTGGTCGCGGGACGATCATGCGCGTCGTTTTATCGGTTAATCCCGAAGCGGTTGAAATATTGCGAAAACAAGAAGAGTTGGGTGCGGCGTGACGAAAGAACAAATGAGTAAGAAGCAATTGGAAAGTACGCAGCCTCTCCTTCTCGTGGAGGATGATCCAGGATTGCGGAGCCAACTTCGTTGGGCGTTGGATGCGTTTGATGTTCATTTGGCGGAAGATCGTGAAAGTGCGATCAAGCTCCTGCAAGAAGTGCAGCCGCCTGTCGTGGTTCTCGACCTCGGTCTGCCGCCCGACCCCAATGGTGCGTCGGAGGGACTGGCGGCGCTTGAAGATATTCTCTCATTGCGGCCCAACACGAAAGTCATCGTATCTTCCGGAAACGAAGAACGAGGCAACGCAGTGGAAGCCATTCGGCTTGGCGCTTATGACTTTTATCCCAAACCTGTCGATGTTGAGGTCCTGCGCCTGATCATAGACCGGGCCACACAGCTTCATCTTCTTGAAGAAGACAATCAGCGGCTCAGCCAGCCTCCTGAAGATGCGCCGCTAAACGGGGTAATTGCCGCAAGCCCGCAGATGCTGAAAGTATGCGATGCGATTCGCCGTATCGCGACATCCGATGTGAGTGTTCTCCTGACAGGTGAAAGCGGTACGGGCAAGGAGGTGCTCGCGCGGGCGCTGCACGACTCAAGCATGCGCGCGACGGCGCCTTTTATTGCTATCAACTGCGCCGCCATTCCGGAAAACTTACTGGAAAGTGAGTTGTTCGGACATGAAAAGGGTGCGTTCACGGGCGCGGTGCGAAAGACTACAGGAAAGATCGAACAGGCTCAGGGCGGTACGCTCCTGCTTGACGAGATCGGCGATATGCCCTTACCGCTGCAGGCAAAATTGCTGAGGTTTCTGCAGGAACGGCTGATCGAACGGGTTGGTGGTCGAGAGCAGATCGAGCTCGACGTTCGGGTCATATCGGCGACGAACCAGGATCTCAAGACACTTATAGAAGTCGGCGGTTTCCGCGAAGATCTTTTCTACCGTCTGGAGGAGGTTGGCGTTCATATCCCATCGTTGCGCGAGCGGGAAGGCGACGCTGTGCTACTGGCGAAGTTTTTTCTGCAACGGTTCACGGCCAGCTTGAAAAAGCCTTTTAGGGGGATCACCAAGGACGGGCTGGCGGCGATCTCGGCATATGAGTGGCCGGGCAATGTTCGTGAGCTCGAAAACCGAATGAAGCGAGCGATCGTGTTGGCAGAAGGCAAATTTATTGGCGCGGACGATCTCGACATAGATCTTGGCGGAAAAGTGGCACAGATCCCGACGCTGCGGCAGGCGAGGGAAGCAGCGGAACATGATGCGATTGTTCGCGCGCTGAAAATATCACAAAAAAATCTAACGGCCGCGGCAAAGGTATTGGGTGTAAGCAGGCCGACGCTCTATGGCCTGATGAAGACACACAATCTAACGGCAACGGGCTAATACCAAGGAGCGATGATAGTGACCCATAGAGACGGGTTATCCAGGTTTTCGGCAAGGAGCGCGCGGTGCAGCGATGCGGTGCGTCGGAAGCCGTGTGCGAGGCTGTCCGAAAGGTCAGTATCAACGCTCCTTGGTATAAGACGATATGCGCAAGATGGCACTATCGACGACGGCCATCATTGAGAATACAGATGAGTCAATGGCAACAATTTACGGGCGGAGCAATCTCGCAATGAAAGCCGAAAATACTGTTATCGCTGGCCTGACCTACTCATTTAAGCGGCAGATGCAGGCTTCTATGTGGGCACTTGCTTTTCTGGCATGTGCCGCTTTTCTCGCCGTGCCGTCAGTGGCGGTCGCTCGGGTGAGTGACGATTCGATCGAGTATTTGGAAGAAGCGAAGAGCTACCTGAAGAAGGGCGACATTAAGTCCGCGGTTATTCAGCTCAAGAACGCGATTCGCGCCGACGGAGACAATGTCGATGCGCGTTTCGAGCTCGCAATCCTATATCTGCGCGGTCGCGATGGGCCTTCGGCGGAGAAAGAGCTAAAGGCGGCGCGGGATCGCGGTATTGAGGAAAGCAAAGTCCTTCTACCCTTGGCGCAGGCCTATGCGCTGCAAAGAAAGAATCGGGAAATTCTCGAAGAGCTGAAGCCGGAAGATTGGCCGAAAGACGTCAAAGCCGGCATCCTGGCTGCCCGTGGCGGCGCCTATGTCGCCTTAAAGAAGCTGGATGAGGCAGAGCGCGAATTGAATGAGGCGATTGCCGTTTCACCGGATTCAGCGTTCGTTTTGCTTGCTCTCAGTCAGGTGCTTCAGGCGAAAGGAAAATTCGATGACGCCGAAGCGCAGGTCGATAAAGCGCTATCTATCGAGCCGGATAATCAGCGAGTGCTCGTTCGAAAAGGTAGCTTGCAGCAGGTTCGCCGTGACTACGAAGGCGCCATTAAGAGCTATAGCAAAACCCTGGAGTTGAACGAGGGGAATGTTCCGGCGCGGGTCGCCCGTGCGAGCGCCTATATTGCGCGCGGAGAAGACGAAGCGGCACGAGTTGATGTCGATGCCGCGTTGGCGGAAACGCCGAAGAACCCGATCGCACGCTATCTGAACGCCCTGCTGCTTGCGCGTCAAAAGAAGTATGAAGAAGCGGTTGATACGATGCAGCCAGTCATGGGGGTATTGTCCGGATATCCGCCGGCGCTCTATCTCCAGGCTTCCTTAAGCTTCGCCCAAGGTCAAATCGAACAGGCGCAGACGCAGATCCAGAGCTATTTGGCCAGAGTGCCGAAGAGTCAGCGTGGCCAGCGGCTCTTGGCCGCAATTTACTTGCGTAAGAAGTCGGCGGATAAGGCGATCCAGTTGCTGGAGCCGATGCTTAAATCGGCCCCCGACGTGCGGTTGCTGACCCTTCTGGGGAATGCCTATGTTGCGGTGGGCCGGAACGAGGACGCCGCGGCACTATTCGAAAAAGTCGCGGAGAGCGATCCTGACAACACAGATATTCGCACACGGCTCGCTCTGACCCGTTTGAATTCCGGTGATCGTGAATCGGCGGTGAAAGAATTCGAATCGATTCTGGATAACGATCCAGACGAGGTTCGTGCCAACTTGCTGCTCGTGCTGACCCATCTCCGGGAACGGAAATTCGACGATGCGCTCGCCGCGGCAAATACGCTGAAGGAACGCATGCCTGAGAATCCGATGCCGGAAAACTTTCTTGGGACGATCTATCTCGGTAAGAAAGATACGGATTCCGCGCGGAAGCATTTCAACAAAGCGCTTGAGATTCAGCCAGATTTCACACCTGCGACGCTAAATCTTGCGGAAATCGAGCGGGTGTCCGGAAATCTTGTGGCAGCGCGTCAGCAATACACAAAAATTCTCGATCGTGACGAAAAGCACGAACAGGCCATGCTCCGTATGGCGCAGATCGCGTTCACAGAAAAAGACAACGACAAGGGTGTGGAATGGCTGCAGCGCGCGGCGACTGCAAATCCGAAATCGAAGCGCCCTCGCATCAGGCTTGTGAACACTCTTCTGCGGATGCGAGAGAACCAGCGCGCGCTGACCGCGGCCCGCGAACTGTCGCAAATCGCCGAAAAGGATCCGGACTCACTTGATGCATTGGCGCGGGCACAAATTGCGGCGGGTCAGCTTGCGAACGGCGTTTCAACCTATCGCCAGCTTGCCGGTCTCGTACCAAAATCGGCGGTTGTCCGTCATCGTTTCGGGCGCGCGTTGGCGGCGGCAAAAAATAATGCAGAGGCTGCGGAGAATTTCGACAAGGCCATCGCGTTGGATCCAAACCTTTTAGCGGCGCGCCAGGATCGCGTTCGTGTTGCCTATCTTGAAAAGGGTGCCGAGGATGCGCTTGCGATCGCGAAGAAAATGACGGAAGAGGCACCAGACAAGGCGTATGGCTATCTGCTCCAGGGCGATGTGCAATTGCAGAGCGAAAATTTCGAGGCCGCGAGTATTGCCTATGCGGAGGCCCAGCAACGTGAACCATCCAGCCAGACCTTGAATAGGCAGTACCGTAGTCTGTCCCGCGCCGGCAAATACGGCGTTGCGCGGGCGCTTCTGGAAAACTGGCTGGAAAAGAAACCGGACGATACGTCGGTTCGGTTTTTGTATGCGAGCGCCTTGATCCGCAGTGGGCATACCTCCGCGGCGATACGTGAAAACGAAACGCTGCTCAAAAGTTTTCCAGACAATGCCGTGCTGCTGAACGATTTGGCCTGGCTCTATGGTGAGGTCAATGACAGTCGGGCAATCGAATTTGCCCAGCGGGCGCATAAGATCGCGCCGCAATCGGCCGCCATTGCAGATACCCTTGGCTGGCTGTTGGTGAACGGCGGCGATACGGCACAGGGGTTGGATCTCCTACGGAAAGCACATGCGGACGCGCCCGAGCAGAATGATATCGGCTATCATTTTGCAGCTGCCCTATCAAAATCGGGGAAGGAAGCTGAGGCGCTGAAAATCCTCAAAAGTATTCTCGATTCCGGTAAACCGTTCAACGCCATTGAGGATGCACGCAAACTCTATGCAACGCTAATCAAGCGATGAACTGAGTCTGGATCGGAAGGCGTACTCGATAGGCCGAGTCGATGCGCTTGGGTCGCCAATTAGATATGCGGAGAAGGTTTGGAAATGACGGATAACTGCGTATTGGTTACGGGGGGCGCCGGATACATTGGCAGCCATGTTGCACTGGCTTTACTCGAATCAGGCGGGCGCGTCGTTGTCGCCGACAATCTCGTAACCGGACGCCGCGAACTGGTGCCGGATGGGGCTGAATTCGTTGAAATCGATATTGCCGATATGGACGGTATGGCGCGATTGATGCGGGAAACCGGTTGCCGCGCAATCATGCATTTCGCCGGATCGACTGTTGTTCCGGAATCGGTTGAGAATCCGTTGAAATATTACCGCAACAACACAAGCGCGAGCCGTAATCTTCTCGAAACGGCACTAGAGCAAGGCGTTGATAAGTTTATATTTTCATCGACAGCGGCGGTGTACGGGAATCCCGACAAACTGCCCGTCGACGAAAGTGTTGCGTTGGCGCCGGTTTCGCCGTACGGGAAATCGAAGCTCATGACCGAGAACATGCTCCAGGATGTTGCGACCGCATCGGACTTGCGATTTATCGCGCTGCGCTATTTCAACGTGGCCGGTGCTGACCCTGACGGTCGCAGCGGCCAGTCGACACCGAACGCCACGCATTTGATCAAGGCGGCCTGCGAGGTCGCTTGCGGCGCGCGCGAGAGCGTTACGATCTTTGGAGACGACTACGATACCCCCGACGGTACCGGCGTACGTGACTTCATTCATGTTAGCGATCTTGCGCAAGCGCATGTTGCGGCGCTCGATCATCTTGCCGAAGGCGGTGGCAGTAATGTGATGAATTGCGGCTATGGCCGGGGTTATTCGGTGAAGCAGGTTCTGGATACCCTGCGTAATGTCAGCGGCGGGGATTTTCGGATTGAGACGGGACCGCGGCGGCCTGGCGATGTCGGCGAAATTTACGCCGAATCCAAGCGCATACGAGACGTTCTAGGCTGGATCCCTCAATACGATGATCTGGAGAAAATCGTTGCGTCCGCTTACGCTTGGGAACAACGGATGACGGCATAATTCTGCGTCAGGCGACGAGTGCATCGTACGGTGCTAACTGGCTAGACCAGGTATACGACCTACTTACAAATGCCTTCGCACGATCGCCGATGTCTGATGCTGCAGGGTTGCGCAGGGCATAGACCGTTTGAGCGGCGAAGGTGTCTGCATCCTCGGCGACCAGAATTTCCGTGTCTCGCGTCGCGTCGATACCGGCCAACGCGGTCGGCGTCGTTACCGTCGGTTTGCTCATCGCCATGGCTTCGAGAACTTTATTCTGAATGCCTCGTGCAATCCGCATTGGTGTCACCGCAGCCTGCGCATGAACGAAGTAAGGCCGCATGTCGGGTACCCGACCAGCGACATGCACCCCGTCGATCTTTTCGAGCTTAAGCACGTCAGGGGATGGGCTGCCACCGACAATAAAAAAGCGGGCGTCTTGTATGGCGTCGCGGACGCGAGGAAAGATGTCCGTTGCGAACCAGACGACGGCGTCCACATTCGGCCAATAATCCATCGCGCCGGTAAAAATGACGATCGGACCGCCGGCATCGTACGGCGATGGATAGGTCTTTTCGGGCGAGAAGTACTCGGTATCGATACCGTTGCCGATCGCGTGAATCTTGCCTCGTGTTTCGGGCGCCAGGCTTTCGAACAACTCGACTTCCGGCGCGGCGACGAAGGTGCCGGCGTCGACTGCTTTGGCGACACGCCGGTCGAATTCAAGAAGGGTCCGGCTTTCCCGCTCGAAGAGCCAACTCGCGGGCCACGATTTTGACTGGGCATATTGGTGCCATTTGTCGGAATCGACGTCGCAATAGTCGATAACCATTCGCGATGGCCGGGGTGCAGCCTGCAAAAAATACTGTCCCATCTGCGACGAAAAGGCGAAGGCTGCGTGCGGCTTAACATCGGTGAAAACCGTTTTTACCCAATCATCGAGCACGCGATCGTAGAAATAAGGCAGGTTCAGAGGTGCTCCGGTGAAAAACGCTCGGAGGGATCGGGTCTTTGCCATGATTTTGTTTAGCGGCACGATACAGGTATCGACGCAATAATCCTGCAGCGTTGTTACATGTTCCCAATCTTCAGGATCATCGATAAAGCACCCAAGATGAATGCGATGTGTCGCACTAAAATGCTTCAGGATGTTGAAGGAACGAATTTTGTCGCCCTTGTTCGGCGGGTAAGGAATGCGCTGACTGAGAAAGAGCATGTCACGCATTGCACGGCCCCAACGCCCTTCTTTGTCGTACCGGATCGATGCGTGGCATCGGTTTAGCCAATGGCGCCGAAGATTGGCGGGCCTATCAGATTGGCGATAGGAACCGGCAGCCGTTTCCACGTATTGATCATCAGGTGATATTTTGGATTGAGTGGATTCACGTCCGGCATCGCAACGCCATCTCGCAGGCGATACTCATAATACAGAGGACGGGGTTCGAAGCCCCAGTTCTTCTTGAACGCGAAAGCGCCAGTATCCTTCTTGCTGCGCCCGAAATCGAACACGCGGATTCCCCGCTCTGCGGCGCGGCAGGTTGAACGCCAATACATGTAACTATAGGCGCCTGTAGATCGTGCCTGGGGCATCCCACCGCCATAATAGGGCAGGACTTCGTCTCTGAAATAGAACTGCATGACGCTGCTCACCGGCGTGCCCTGAGCATCGAGGATCACCAGGAATTCACAATCATCCTGAAAGACGGATTTAAGAACCCGGCAGTATTTTTTCGAGAAAACGGGTGTTCCCAGATTTCGGACGCTGTTGGCGTACACGTCGTAGAAGCGGTCTGGGCCGTCATCGATTTCGTCACGCAGTTCCTCCGCCTTGATCGCCTTGCGCACCACAGCTCGTTGCTTGCGCGGGATGGCCTTGAGGTTTACCTCGGGTGAGGGGTCAATTTCGCGACGGAATATGAAATATAGATTGTCCTTGCAGGTCCAATCCGGTCTCGTCGGCTGTTCGCTACGAAATTCGATGAACTCGGCATTGACGTTGTCTGCAAGATTTATGGCGTAGTCATCCAGCGCGCTACGCGCAGCGTCATCCAACACCAGAGGGCCGCCTTGCACGCAAAATGGCGTCGATACCAAACGGTTGCCGAATAGCCGGTTTTTGACGTGGAAGAGAGGCAAAACGCCTCGGATTTCGCCGTTTTGCATAGCGTAGGCACAGTAGGACCGGTGTCCGAAACTCGTTTCGATGACGGCCTGCCAGCCGGCTCGATGAAAAAAAGTCGCGTCGGGATGCGCGTCAACGAAACCATCCCACATCCCGGCGTCACTGGTTGAAAGCGAATGGATCGTCAGTTCGCCGTGTGGTGCGTTCATAAGGCCTTTTCGTCCGCGCCAAGGAAAACTCGATCCATACGATCCCAAAGAAAATCCTGGGTTAACGCACGCAACCGCGGCGCCGTACGCTTAAGGTTCAAGTAGTGGCGGAACCGTGTTTTGAAGGAGATATTCGACATTTGGGGCTGATCGGGATCTATCTCCCAAGGATGGAAATAGAAAATACAGGATTGCCTATCCGCCGCATTGACCCGCCGCAATGCCCAGCGATAGGCCGCGTAAGGGAGCAGCCGGAAAAATCCACCACCGCCGCATGGGAAGTTCCGGTTGCCGAGCTTTACGGTGGTAATTGGAAACTCGTCAATTCCACTGGATCCGTTCGGTTGGAATCCAAATCGAGGGGCATCGGGCATTCCGTAGAAATCATGTCGGATCGGATTGACGCTGGAGCTATAGGCGTAACCCTCTTCGTGAAGGATTTCGAACGCCCACATGTTCCTGGCGCCAATCGAAAACGTGGCTGCCCGATAGCCGCGGACCGCTGTACCGCCAGTGTCTTCTAGCAACGTCTTCGTTCGCCTTATATCCTCGCGGAACTCCTCTTGTGTTTGCTCGTCGGCGCGAAAGTGGGCAAATCCGTGACTGGCTAGCTCATGACCTTGATCGACAATGCGTCGGATGAGTTGCGGATATCGTTCCGCAACCCAGCCCAAGGTGAAGAAAGTCGCATGAATGCCCGCTTCGTCGAAAAGCTGCAACACATTGTCCGTGTTTGTTTCGACGCGGCACTCGCGCGTCTCCCACGAGGTGCGTTCGATCGTGTCGGCAAATGCCTGAACTTGGAAATAGTCTTCGACATCGACCGACATGGCGTTCACGATTTGCCCGTCCCGTTCCAATACGGGATGAGATTTCGCGCCGAAGCGGGAGGGTTCGTCGGCTTCCGAAGCGGTTTGCAACGCAACTGTCGTCATCACGAGTTTTCCAGCGCGTTACCCATTGGACGCAGCTTTATGCATGCGGCGGCGAAGCAGGCGTTCGTGGTGTTTCAGCATCAACTGCGTCCAGCGCAACATTCGCTCATGCCGTTGCATCTGGGATTCCGCCGTCTCCAGCCGGTGACGAAGCGTCGCAAGTTCTGTCTCCGCGTCAGCCCAAGCACCCGGGTCTGAGGTTTCGCTCGGGGCTTCCGTTTGTACCAGTTCCGGTCGACCTGTACGAGGCGGCGCTTCCGCTTCGACCGGCTTGCTGTCCACGGGCGCTACGGTTTCTTGCGGCAGGGGTACAGGCATGGCCACAGCTTCCGGCGGCGCGGTCTCTTCAATTTCGAGAACCTGTTCTGTTTCTTGTCTCAGATCCTCGGCCACTTGCGTAACCGCTGCGCCGTCGAGCTCGTGCCGTTCTTCAAGGAACCCGAATAGAAGCAGCCGGGAACACAAGACGTTGATCTTGCGGGGCACGCCGCCGGTCTGTTTAAAAATTTCCGCATAGGCGTCTTCGGACAGGGATGGATCGTCTCTCCACCCGACGGCGCTCAGGCGGTGCCGAATGTAATCCCTCGTCTCCTGCGCGCTTATGGGACCGAGATGAAACGATGCGATAACGCGTTGGCGGAGCTGGTCCAGGTCGGTGCTTGCAAGGGTGCGGCGGAATTGCGGCTGACCGAGCAGGATGCTATGCACCAGGGCCGTTCCGTCGGTCTGAAAGTTGGATAGCATGCGCAATTCTTCCAGCGCCTGAAAGGACAGGTTTTGCACCTCGTCAATCAGCAGCAGGCAGTGCTTCCCATCGCGATAATTGGCGTCGCAGAATGCCTCGATACGGCGCAGCAATGTCGCCTTGTCGGCCTGTTCCTGATCGATCCCGAACGCGGACGCGACCATTCGCAGGACGTCGTCTGCGGCGAGCTGAGTCGTCACCAAGGTCGCCGAGACGTAGCGGGCGCTGTCGAGAGTCGATAACAGGTAGCCCATGAGCGTCGTTTTGCCCGCGCCGACATCTCCGGTGACGACGATAAACCCCTCGCCTTGATTGAGACCGAAGGAAAGGTGCGCCATTGCGCGCTTATGAACGCTGCTGCCAAAAAAGAACCGATGGTCAGGGGTGAGCTGAAACGGCTGCCCGGTTAAATTGTAGAACTCCGTATACATAATTCAGCTTCAGAATGTCTTGCGGAGACTAACCGAGACGACATTTTCCTGAACATCCTGGGTGTCGATATCGCTATCACGGCGCAGGAAACTGTAATTGAGGCTTCCCGAGAAATCTTGCATTATCCGGTATGTCAGGAACGCATTAGTGCGTAATGTATAATCTTCATTACCATCAGCTGCTTGCGTGACGACGGAAAGATTTGCGCTAATACCGCCATCCATCTTCGGCCAAATCCGACGATTAATGCTCCCGCCCAGGGTGACGACCGTGTCTTCTGTCCCTTCCGGTTCTTGCGTGCGTAAATTGACGCGGCTAAAAATATTGAAGGTATTGCGGCCCCGTTCTCCGTTCAGGGCAATACTGAATGTTTTATTCTTGTTAACGCGGTCCAGGAAATCCAGATCAAGTGAATTGAGATTTCCGGGCGCTCCCGTATTGGGATCGACCAGTACACCTTGGTCGTTTAGAACAAGATTGTTGAGGTTATTCGTAAGCTGTTGCCGATCGGTCTGTACCGATTCCTCGTACGATGTAGTCAACGCCGTCCGGGCGCCGATCTGATAGCTGGCATCGGCGGAATAGTTCGTGCTGTTGAACCGCTTTCCGACTTCAAAACGTAAGCTGGTTCGAGGTCCCGGCGTAAGGCGTGCGCCACCGCGCCAAAAAAATTCAGCGCCGTCGTCCGAATTGATACCGCCGCCCTCGATTTTTTCGCTACCTGCACGACCTAGCAACGTTATGTGCCGGCTCCAGGCGTACTCGCCGGACAGCTCGGTCAGGTTGCGGTTGCTGCTATTGTCCGTAAATGTTCGGCTTCCCAAAAGCTGCCATGAAAGGCTTGTAAATTTTGGGCCACTACGCAGCAATGTCACTATCTCGTGGCTGCGAGACGTATCAGGTTGCGCGCCAGCGGAACCGACATCGGAATCGAGAAACCGAGTTTCGTTGAAGGTATAGCGAAGGTCGGACTCACCCCAGTTTCCATATCGATGGCCGAAATTCGGGGTAACGCTGTAATTGACTACGGTTGATTGGTCGTTCGAGTCGATATTTCGATCACTTGCTGACGTGCCCCCGTTGCGTTGTAAACTTTGCTGGCTTATCGAGGCCCGCGTGTCGATGAAGACAAGATCTTCGATTGCCTCCACATTTCCGCTGCCCAGCAAGTTCTGGCGGAGTCCGTTAAGTTCGGAATTGTCCCAAAAATCATCCCGAGATAGGCTATAATTGAAGTTCAGCTGGGCGCGTCGGCCTTGGCCTGCGACACTAATACCCGCTGAGCTCGACGTGATAATGTCAGCCTCAAGACCCTCGCTGACAGACCGTACATTATCCGTGAAACTTTGTTCGACATCGACTCGTGGCGAAATGGTCCATTCGCCGGCAATGGCATTTGCGGACAAAACAAGCGCACTAAACCCTACGACACACCTCGTGTATCGGGCGGCCTTTTCAGTTGCGCGGATGGGTCTAAGAAAATACATGCGAAATGTTGAGTCTCAACAGTATTTCTAGCGCTTTTGTCTGTATTCGTCATAGTAGCTATAAGAACCATACGGAGATGAACCTGAATCGCTGCCAGACTTGTTTATCACAAAATTTATGTTTTCACATGTGTTTATGAGCTTTAGGGCCTGTTGGAGCTCACTCGAGTCTGTCTTGTTGGCCTCAACGACCATTACGATTTGACCGACGAGCATGGCCAGAACACTGGCTTCACTGCTTGCTAGAATGGGCGGCGAGTCGATGATAATGACGCGATCCGGATAGCGAGCCGCAATATCGGCCATAAGAGTGGCCATTTTCTGGCTCGAAAGCAGTTCGGGAGCCTGTGGGTTTCTGATGCCGACCGGAAGGATGGATAGATTTGGAATATTTGTCCGAATCAAAAGGTCGGGCAGATGAAGGTCGTCTTCCAGAAGCATATCCACCAATCCCCTGTCGTCGTCGATGCCGAGTTCCGACTCCAAACGACGGCGATAGACATCCGTATCGATGACAAGGACATGCAAATCGCGTTCCGAGGCAATGCTCAAAGCCAGATTGATGGAAACGAAAGTTTTTCCTTCACCAGGTTTTGAACTCGTCACCAAAATGACGTTGCCTCTTTCAATCTTACTCTTGCCTGTGCCAAACGCGCCCAACAGCAAGGGCCGCTTGACCGCGCGGAATTCTTCGGCGGTATGTGTTTGTTGAGAGTTGGGGGTAACGAAGCCAGCCTGGCTTAGCCGTTCCAAATCGAGCGCCGCATAGCGGTTTTGTTTGGACGGCGATTCATCTTCGGATTCGGTCTCGGTTTTCGGAATATCTTGCACAGCCGCTGATTTCGGGAATGATTCCTCTTTCGAGGGCGCGACGGGCATAGGGCCGGATGCAGGAGGGGGGACTTCGGTATTTACCGCGAGTTTTTGGGCCGCGCGTTCCGCCAGCGACCCTCCGTTATCGCGCGCTTGCTTCTCCGCCAGCCGTTGAATCAGGTCCAGGCGATCGTTGTTATCCGCCATTTCAAATACCCTTCGTCACGGTGAATTTCGCGACTGATTTTATGAAGTCGGACAACCAAGATAGCTGTCCGGGAAGCGGCTGTTTCTGCAGCAGCTCCGGCAACGATGCGAGTTGCGGTGCAAAAATCAAGAGAACCCCACATAGCGCCAGAAGTGTGCCGGCTGCCGTGCCAAAGCTCACATTGCTCAAGGTGCGGCGAAACTGCTGCGATGAACTGACGATGAGGGAGACAGACCCGAGAACCGGCAAACCGAATTTTTCGGTTAAACGATTGGCAGAACTAAACGTCGTGTCAATTTGGCTGAGCAGGAATGTAAAACCGACTCCAGAACCTATGGCCAATGCGAGCACGGCACCAAACAACAATTTTCGATTCGGAGCGGAAGGGACGACCGGCACTTGCGGCGGCGAAATGATACGAAACTGTACGGAATCAGTTGTAGCTTCGGCCGCTTGCGATATCCGAGCGGCTTCGCGGCGTGCCAGAAATTCCTCGAATTTCTTCTTAATGACGAAGTAATCCCGGTCCAGGTCCTTGCGTTGAGTTTCAATCTCCGGCGCGCTCAATCGCAATTCCTGTAAGCGGGCTACGTCTTCTTCCGTTTCGCTCAAATTACGTCGCAGCGTGACAAGCTCCGGCTCCAATTCGCTAATTCTAAGTTGCAGTTGCTCGTAAAGCGTGTTCGGAATTTCGGTTTTTGGCACATCGTTCGAGGCGTCGGAGTCGCTTCCGGCTGTGTCTTCCGCCATTTTGTCTATTTGAGCTTGAAGATGGCCGATAACGCGCTTTGTCGTCACCACGTCCGGATGGTTATCCGTGTATCGCAGTAGCAGCTGGTCCAAGTTTTGTTGCAGCTGCTGCATTCGGGCTGCTTCAGGAGACATTCTCGGGCCCGACATAACGATTTGTGGTGGCGTTTGAACCTTCAGAAACTGAGGTACGACAGCCAATTGCGCTTTTAACTGGTCGCGTTTGAGTATCGTGTCGTCGTATTGCCGCTGGGCCGCCTTCTTCTTGCCATTTGCCGTAGAAAGCTGCTTGGTGAAGTTTCCTGCGGCGAGAACATTGGAATGCTTTGCCTTGAAGGCGGCCAGACGTTGTTCCGACTCTTGTAGTTGTTTCTGATAGATGGCGAGTTGCGACTCGATGAACGAGCGTGCATTCTCCATATCCTGACGATTCTGTCCCAAATTCGTTTCGACGAAAATCGTAAGTAACGCCTGCACGACGGCTTTTGCGAGAACGGGATTCTTGTCCGTAAAGCCGACTGTGAAGAGATTTCGTCCCTGCGCCCTAATAGAAGCCGATTTTTCAATGCGGGTAAGCAGCCTATCCATCTCGATGGGCGTTGTTGCTTCGAGGTCAAGATCCGTGGCGCGCGCAACTTCCGCCAAATTTGGGCGGCTCAACAGCGTGCGCTGCATGATGGCGACTTCCTGCGCCAAATCTGTTTCGACGGCGATACCCTTCAGCAAAGGTCCCAGAAGCGACGTTGTATCGATATACACACGGGCTACCGATCTGTATTTGTTAGGCAATACCGAAACCGTCGTCCAACCAACGAGGCAGACCATCCACGCTAAAGCAAGCGCATACCAACGACGCCGCCAAATTGCGTTGAGTATGGGTAGAAGATCGTCGACTAAATTACCCATAATGGCTCGACCACTATCGCAATTGTTTCCACAATACCGTGCCGTTCGGAAAATTTCGCGCGGCTAACGAATACCAATTCGTTCTGATCGTAACCTTATGGGTAAGCGTCCGGCCTGGAATCATGGCTGCATGCCCAATTGACCCGGATATCCGGCAAATCACCCTTAGCCGGTGCTATTCGCTACGCCCTGACCCGCATGAAGAAGCTGCGACCATATCTAGATCACGGCTTTCTTGAACTCGACAACAATACCGCAGAGCGATCCATGCGGCCCATCGCCCTGGGGCGGAAGAATTATCTCTTCATGGGGTCCGAGGCCGGCGGCAAATCAGCCGCCATCGCCTATACGCTGATCGAGACAGCAAAACTCAATGGCGTCGATCCGCAGGCCTGGCTAACCGACACGCTAGCCTGTATCGCCGACCATAAAATCAATCGGATCGACGAACTGCTCCCCTGGCGTTACGCTCAAACCTGAGCGTAACAGTCCAACGTCATCATAGGCAGGGCTGCTTTACCGGACGCTCACCCTTATGGCAATATGCTTAACGTTTTGCATCATCCATTTGGGGGCGATTGCGATCTGCATGAGGTCTGTTTACGTTACGCTTCGTGAGAAGCGGCGCCGCCGAATAGTCTAGGTGTGCCGCAAACGCACCTGCGAACAGTAAGCATCGATCGCAGATTATAACGAGCAATTCGTGCCGCTTTCGGGTTTTCTACGACTATATCAACCGAGCGACATACTCTAGCGGCGAGCCAACGCCCCGCGACGTTCATACCGATACCCTAACCCATCATGATAAGTTGGCGCCGTCGTTCAGAACCATCACCTGCCGAGCCCCGGAAGGGGAGCTAGAACCAGCTTTGCGGGATGATGAGAACGTCGCCCGGCAGGACGTCGACATTTGCGGTAACATCGCCGTCTTTCAGGAGGTCATCAAGACGCACTCTGTACGACACCTGTTTCTTATTGTCCGCCCGAACGATCACAGCGCGGTTGCCTGCGGCGAATTCCGTTAGACCGCCAACCGCGATCATAACGTCGAGAATTGTCATCTTCTCGCGAAATTGTATGGCGCTTGGCCGCGACGCTTCGCCGACGACACGAACTTGTTGGTCAAAAGGACCAACAAAGCCGGTTACGATTATCGTAACGACTGGATTTTGTACGAATTCGGCGAGGACCTCTTCTACATCGCGCGCCAGTTCCGTGGGCGTCTTATTTGCCGCCTGCAAATCCTCAATCAGTGGCAGCGAAATGCGGCCATCCGGCCTAACCGGTACCGATGTCGACAATTCGGGATTTCGCCAAACGAAAATTTGTAGCTGATCGCCGGGTCCAACCAGATAACCTGGCGACTCGCCGACGGATTGTGGCGCCGCCGTTGGCGCATCCTCGAAGCCTGAACACGCAGCGAGTCCAGATACAAACAGACCTGTCACGAGAAAACGAAACAAGCGTCCGTGAATCGATCGGTTTTTCACTAACTCGTCCCCACCTTAGTTTGCCGCACTAACCACGATTTACATCATATTTATAGCAGTTGCATCCGTCAAAGTCTTACGCAGCAAGAACCTACAGAAAATATTCTTACCAATTTCTTAAAATTGCCTACCAAATTAGGGCTCTATTAACCGTATTGCCCGTTAAAGAAGACTGTAACGAAAATACAATCCGTGAATATGCGGTTTTATAATCCGTTTGGGCGATGATTCGAATGGTCAAAATATCCTTAATAGATATTCAACATTTGACAGAAGAGCAATCGGTCTTGGCGGGGAGTACAGAGTTGAATATCGACGATAAATTGAGTGAAGGGTATATAATTGGTTGTGAGTGCGAGGCCTACTTCATTGTGCCCCGGCTTGGCGTCTCGGTCGAGTGTCCCCATTGTGGCCAGACCGAGCTACCCGCCAATATGCTTACAACCTGGACTCTTGGCACCGACACAAGAATATTATTTGACGCTGCTGATTAATTAGTAACGTTTACGTAGTTTTACTGGCGTTCACGTTCTGAGCGTGATGTTATTAGACGCAGTACTTTTGTTGCGACGCGTACAATACAAGAGTGAGGAAGCGGTGCTCCAAAAAATGAACGGGCGCGTCGATGAGTAGAGTATGCGTGTGAGTTATTTCGCATCATGATTCGTGTTTTTCGTGTTCATGTGGCAAAGCCTACGCTCGCACTTGGATTGTTCGATGGGCTGATCCTGCTCCTTTCTATAATTTTGGGCTATAGCATCAGTTATTTCGACTTCTCGCGGGCCTTCACAATCCATACCGAGCAAGGCGTTCAATGCCTTTTCTATGTCATTGCAATCATGCTCTCGCTTTTGATGATGGGGATGTATCAGCGGCAGTTTATTTCCGATTTGAAGATAACCTTGCTGCGGTTGATTGCGAGCTTCGCTACGGCCGTTCTCGCCATGTCTATCTTGTTTTATGTCTTTCCGGGTATGCGGATTTGGATGAGTGCGCTGTTGCCGGCGCTTGCGATCGGTCTCATTGGTGTTTTTCTGGCACGCGTCTTCTTTGTCCGGGTTGTCGATATCGATGCGTTCAAGCGGCGCGTGTTGGTTTTTGGAGCGGGCAGTCAAGCGCAAGAAATAGAAGTATTTGAAAAGCAAAGCGGTTTTCACTGTGTTGGGTTCTTAACAATCGGTCGGGATGAACCCGCGGTCGAGCGATCTCGGCTGCTTCCATGCGGCTCCCGGCTTATTGAAATGATTGATGAATACGATGTCGATGAGGTGGTTGTTGCAATTCAGGAACGACGCGGCGCGACACCTTCGAACGACCTCTTGGCGTGTCGGATGCAAGGCATTCAGATCAGCGATTTCTGGACCTTCATGGAGCGTCAGAAGGGACAAGTCGAACTCGATGCGCTACGTCCCAGCTGGATGATCTTTTCGGAAGGTTTTTCGTCACGTTCGCGGGTGCAGCGGATCGTGAAACGTGTGTTTGATGTTGTCGTCAGCCTGTTGATGTTGCTGTTTTCGCTACCGGTGACGACATTGGCCGCAATGGCCGTGTTTGCTCAAGACCGCGGTCCCATATTCTATCGCCAGGAACGGGTTGGATTATACGGTAAGACGTTCTATTTGTTAAAGTTTCGAAGCATGAGAGTCGATGCGGAGAAAGATGGCGTCGCCCGATGGGCATCGTCGAACGACTCGCGTGTAACCCCCGTTGGCGCCTTCATACGGCTGACCCGGATCGATGAAATTCCGCAAATCTATAACGTTTTGAGGGGCGAAATGAGTTTTATCGGCCCGCGTCCGGAGCGGCCGACGATCGTCGAAGATCTGGCAACGAAAATTCAATATTACAATTATCGCGATGCGGTAAAGCCCGGCATAACCGGTTGGGCGCAGATTAACTACCCATACGGCGCGTCGGTGGAAGACGCCAAACAAAAGCTGAAGTTCGATCTGTTTTATATTAAGAATTACAGCCTCATGCTTGATTTTTTAATCCTGCTTCAGACGGTTCGTGTCGTGCTTTGGCCGCAAGGCGTGCGATAAGGCGGGGCGATGGCCCTCATTGGTCCGCATTCCTTCGAATAGAGAGAACGAATTGATACAGCAAGAGTCTGCAGATTTTGCACCGTCGGGCACTGTTGCAGTAAATGGAGCCGGCGATGTGGGGTGGCGAATTGCCTTACCTGTAATGATCGCCGGTATCATCGGGCTGACCTGGATGCACTGGGCCACAGCCGTCTCGATGTACAGATTGTGGTCGGACATCCCTTCCTACAATCATGCGCTTTTGGTTCTGCCCGTCTGCCTCTATCTGGCCTGGGAGCGCCGCCACGTCGTGCGCGCGATGCTACCGAGGTTCAGTTTGTTCGGCACGCTACTGGTCTTCGGTTTCGGTGCCTTGTGGCTGATCGCAAATGCGGTCGATGTCATGGTCGGTCGTCACATAGCGTTGGTCGGAATGATCGAGGGCCTCGTCCTGGCAACGTTGGGCTGGCGGGTCTGCCGCGTGCTGCTGTTTCCCCTGCTCTATGCGTGGCTGGTCATACCGGTCGACCTCGGTCTGCTCCCGGGATTGCAGAAAATCGCGACGATCGCTTCGGCCTGGGGCATCGGGGCGCTGGGTATACCGATATTCGTCGAGGATGTTTTTATCGAGGTGCCGACGGGCAGATATTGGGTGGCGCCGGGCTGCGCTGGGCTTAATTTCCTACTCTCCGGTCTCGCCTTATCGCTGCTCTACGGTGAGCAGATGTATGACGGCTGGCGAAAGCGGGTCGGGTGCGTCGTTGTAATGATCGTGGTAGCGATCATCGCCAACTGGATACGGATATTCGGCCTCATCGTCGCCGGTCACTATTTCAACGAAATTTACGATATCAATGACCACTACACCGAAGGCTGGCTGTTCTTCGCTGTCGTCGTCTTCGTGATGATGTGGATCGGTCTACGATTTCGAGATCCCGTGCGCAGTAAAAAGTCCGAGGGAGCGGTTCCTGGTGCCGTTCCTGGAACGCGGGAGGCACCGAATGCGGTAGCGCTTTATCTCGGTGTCGCGGTCATAACGGCAGCTGCCGCCGCCGCCTACCCCGCTTATGCCGCCTATCGTCAAAATGACGCACCGCCGCCGGTGCGCGTGCATATCGCCTTTCCCTCGGAGATTGGCAGTTGGCGCTCAAGTCCACAATCGTCGGATTGGCAGGCACTCTTTCGTGGCGCCGATGCGCATGCAACCCGCCGGTACACCCGGGGTGACGACGCAGTGGATCTCTACGTCGCCTATTACGAGCGACAGGGAAATGGCCGTGAGATGGCGGCGTATCCGAACCGGGTCTATAACGATAAGATATGGCAGAAACGTCGAATGGAATCGGCAACGGTGAATCTTGCTGATCAGCGGGTCGATGTCCCCGTCACGCATTTGCGGTCCAATGCGCGGCAGCGAGCGGTGTGGCATGTCTACTGGGTCGATGGGCGTTTCACCGGAAACCAGGTTGTTGCAAAGCTTCTTCAGGTAAAAGCGGATCTGTTTTTCGGCGATCGCCGCGCGGGCTTAGTCGCAGTATCCAGCGAACAAATCGAAGACGCAGCGGCGCTGGAGTCGTTTCTCCGCGCCTTGCCCCCAGTCCCCTCCTTGATCGCGCCCGGCGCGGCGGGCGGTTGAGCCTGCGGCGGGGGCGATAGGGATGTGCGGTCTCGTAGGGATATTTGACAGCCGCGGAAAGCGACCGATCGATCGCGCGCTGTTGTCACGGATGAACGATGCGATTCGTCATCGCGGACCCGACGGCGATGACATTCATCTGGAGCCGGGTCTAGGTCTTGGCCATCGCCGCCTCGCGATTATCGATCTTGCCCATGGCGATCAGCCGCTGTTCAACGAAGATCACAGTGTCATGGTCGTCTACAATGGCGAAATATATAATTTTCAACCGCTTATGCAGGAACTCGAGTCGCTCGGACATCGCTTCCGCACCCGGTGCGATACGGAAGTCATTGTCCATGCGTGGGAGGAATGGGGCGCCGATTGCGTCAAGCGGTTCCGTGGCATGTTTGCTTTTGCGCTTTGGGATTCCAATGTCGAGACGCTGTTTCTCGCGCGGGATCGATTAGGCAAAAAACCGCTTTATTACGCGGCGCTGACCGATGGCTCGGTGATTTTCGGTTCTGAACTAAAAGCGCTGATGCAACATCCCGGCCTGTCCCGGGAGATCGATCCGCGGTCGATCGAGGATTACTTTGCGCTTGGCTATGTGCCGGAGCCGCGGACGATCTATAAGGCTGCGGCAAAGCTCGAACCGGCGGAACGGATGGTGTGGCGGCGCGGCGAGGCGCCCAGGAAGGATATCTACTGGGACCTCCGGATGTCGCAGGACGGCCCTGCCGATTTCGCGGAAGCGCAGGAATCCTTGCTGGAACGGCTTACCGAAGCAGTGCGCATGCGGCTTATGTCGGATGTGCCGCTCGGTGCATTTCTGTCGGGCGGAGTGGATTCAAGCGGCGTCGTCGGGCTGATGGCGCAGCAGTCTGACCAGCCGGTAAACACGTTCTGCATCGGCTTCGACGACCGCGCCTTCGACGAATCCAACTACGCGCAGCAGGTGGCATCCCGTTACGAAACCGATCATCGCATGCGTGTTGTCGACCCGAACGCTTTCGATTTGGTGGATCGGCTCGCCGGTATCTATGACGAACCCTTCGCCGACAGTTCATCGATCCCGACTTACCGGGTGTGCGCCTTGGCGCGCGAACATGTCACCGTCGCGCTGTCCGGCGATGGTGGCGACGAAGCGTTTGCCGGGTACCGGCGCTATCTATGGCATCACCGCGAAGGCCAGGTGCGCGCCCTGTTGCCAAAGGCAGCGCGCCGTTCGGTTTTTGGCACGCTGGCCCGCCTCTACCCCAAGATGGACTGGGCGCCGCGCGCGCTGCGCGCCAAGAACACGTTCGAAGAGCTGGCGATGGATCCGCTTGAAGCGTTTTTCCACAGCATCTCCGTGCTGAGCGACGATATGCGGGCCAGCATATTCAGCGCCGATTTCAAGCGGGAATTGCAGGGGCATCACGCCAAGGAGACGTTGCAGCGCCACATGGCGGCCGCGGACACGGACGTGCCGCTCCTGCAGGCGCAATACACCGATATCAAGACGTGGCTGCCGGGAGACATCCTGGTTAAGGTCGACCGCGCCAGCATGGCGAACTCGCTGGAGGTACGTGCACCGCTACTTGATCATGAGATTGTCGCGTGGGCGAGCGCCCTGCCTGTTTCGCACAAGCTGGAGGGCCGCAACGGCAAGCGGTTGCTGAAGAGCGCTTTCGAATCGCTGGTGCCTTCGGACTTGCTCTATCGGCCCAAGCAGGGGTTTTCGATCCCGCTGGCGGCCTGGTTCCGTGGTCCGTTGGCTGAGAAGCTTCGCGCGGCCGTAACCGGCCCGATACTGGCCGACAGTGGCTATTTCGATCCGGCGACGCTGGCCGGACTCGTCGATCGTCACCAGTCGGGACTGCGCGATCACAGCCCGGTGCTGTGGAGCCTCCTGATGTTCGAATCCTTTCTCCGCCGCGACCAGGGGTACGCCCCTGCCAGCGAGGCTGCCTGATCGCTTGCTTCTGGCTGAATACCCCGGAATAAGAATCGAAACTCTAACGCAATGAAAAATAAGCATAAAACTAATCCATCGAAATGTGTCGGGATTCTTTACAGATTCAGAAACGCGCCGATTAGCGGGATTAATGCGTTGAAAATAAACAATAAATTAGGTAAATTTCAACATGCCGGCCGGGAATCGGCAAAAAATGTGTCGAGATTCTTTACACTTTGGCATTTCTGCGAATCAGTGCTATTATGTAAGTCATTGATTTTTATGAATATGAAGAGTTTGGCACGGTTCCTGCTTACTAAGTGCGAGAGGATGCTTGCTGCATTCGTTATGTCATTTATCGCAATGCCCACTTAAGGAGGGTTTAAAAATGTTAACAACCAAGACCTTAAAGAACGGTCTTCTAGCGGCGACGATGTTCGGCGCTTTCGCTGTCGCAGCTTCGGGTGCGCAAGCGGAAACCATTTTCTTCAATCCCGGTGCTTCTAACGCCGGTGGTGCTCCGCACACTAATTTCCTGGATGGATTTTCAGATTTCGCGGATCTAAATACGAACATTGAAGTCATCACGTTCAACTGGGCGTCGGTTAACCGGACTGTCGTCAATGGTTCGCCGACATTTGGCAACGATCATCAACAGTGGCGAATCGCTGAAGGCGCCGGCGCTAATAATAACGGTAACCTCGACACCGGTGAGAATTTCAACGAGTTCTTCGATTTCCACCTGATTAATGTCGACAACACAGACAATACTAACGACGATGCCTATGGTTTTACGGGGACAAGTAGTGGCATCCCGTTCCGGACTCACGTATTCATGACGGCCGATTTGTCAGGTACGGTTACGACTGGCTTCAACGACGCGGGTAACGGCATCGACGATCTCGTTCTGGATTATGATGTGGCCGATTTCGTAATGTTCTTCGACGTCGATGGCGACAAGTCGACGGTCGGCGACCAGTTCCGGCTTGCCGAATTCGGCTCGGAAGTTAGAGAAGGTTCGGGCGACGGTGAAAACGGCATTCTCGATCTTCTCT
Source organism: Alphaproteobacteria bacterium (assembly GCA_012103325.1). Taxonomy (GTDB): domain Bacteria; phylum Pseudomonadota; class Alphaproteobacteria; order UBA8366. Next base: position 1,347,440 of record WLWY01000001.1, on the reverse strand, counting down.
GGGACGTAAGCTGGGACAACGCGCTTGAAGGCGTGTTCTTCCTGGATGAAGCTGGCACCCAGGACGTTACCGCAAACGATGGGGATGGTGTCGACGGTAATGGCCTGAAAGAAGTCTTGAATGCCAACGGTGGTAACCCCTTCTTCAAACTGACGCAACAGGCAGTTGAAGAGGGTGATACTCAGGACCCAGCTGGCTTGATTGTTGCGTCTCAGGGCGCCGCGACCGGTACGTCGGAAATCAATAGAATTCCGGAACCGGGCACGCTTGCACTGTTTGGTCTCGGCCTGCTTGGACTGGGTGTGGCGTCGCGTCGTCGCCGGTCCAGCAAAGCGTAAACTGATCTAGGATTATCCTGCGGCGGCAGCTGCGGATACCAAAAGTCAGAGTAACGTGAGGACCCACCGGCGAAAGCCGGTGGGTCTTTACTTTTTTTGCTTTGTTCGATGGAGCGAGCAGCCGTGTTCTATCCCAATGCCGGCAGGCGAGGTTGCCTGCATGCCCGAGGCCATCCGCGAGCCATAGGATCGCCTCTTCGGCGGAAAGGAGTAAGCGTCCGGCCTGACCGCTCTGCCGTGCAGAAGAAGTGAGGTTTAGTGTCCACTTGTTTAGGTGGACACTAACGGGGATCAGGATGTGGCGAAGCGGGGCAAGCGTCGGCGCTGGAGTGCAGACGAGAAGCGGATGATTTGCGCACAGACGCGGTTTGCGGGCGTTTCGGTTTCACAGGTTGCACGGCGCTACAATGTGAACGCCAATCAGGTTTTCAACTGGCTGAAAGATCCCCGGTTTGCGGGAAGTGACACGGTCGATGACGCCGCCTGTTTCCTGCCGGTTGAGATTGCGCGTCACGTCGAGCACGAAGCCGAGCGCCCTGTTGGTGACGAAGGCAAGATCGAGGTCACGCTTGCCGGAGGTCATCGCTTGAGCATTAGCGGCCCTTACGATCCCGAAGCGCTCGTACGTCTGCTCCGGTGCTTGTCGGGATGATCCCGGTTCCCACGAACACGAAGGTTTGGCTTGCGGCCGGCGTGACGGACATGCGTAAGGGGTTCAATGGGCTGTCAGCGCAAACAGAGAAGGTTCTAAAGGCGGCGCCGTATTGCGGTCATCTGTTCGTCTTCCGGGGTCGCCGTGGCGATCTGATCAAGGTGATCTGGTGGGACGGGCAAGGGGCATGTCTGTTCTCGAAGCGTCTGGAGAAGGGACGGTTTGTCTGGCCGTCTGCGAAAGCGGGCAAGGTTGCGCTGACCCCGGCTCAATTGGCGATGCTGCTGGAAGGGATTGATTGGCGCATACCACAACGAACGTGGCGTCCCCTGACGGCTGGGTAAAGTCGTTTCACAGCAAAGGGTTGTCAATTTCCGGGGATTCCCATGCGGGGTGGCGGCTGATAGATTGCCGGCATGCTCGACGACGCTGAGAACCTCCCGAATGAACCTGCCGCATTAAAAGGTCTGGTGGCATCGCTGGCGTCGGAAGTGAAGTCACAGGCGGTGTTGATCGAGAAGCTCCAACACCAATTGGCCGGGATGCGCCAGCATCGCTTCGGGTCGCGCTCGGAGGCTCTGGATCAACTGGCGTTGACGCTGGAAGACGAAGAGATTGCGGCGTCCGCGCAGGAGCCCGCGTCAGACGATGCAAATGCAGATCAATCTGCAGCGCCAAAAGACAAGCCCAAACGTAAACCGCTGCCCGGTCATCTCCCACGCAACGAGACAACACTGTCGCCGGGCGATGCCTGTGGGGAATGCGGCGGTGCGCTCAAAACGCTTGGCGACGATGTCACCGAGGAACTGGAATATGTCCCCGGACGTTTTGTCGTGAACCGGATTGTTCGCCCGCGCATGGCCTGCACCTGCTGTGAGACGTTCCATCAGGCAGCCCTGCCGTCGCGGCCGATTGAGCACGGGCGGCCCGGTCCTGGCCTACTGGCCCATGTGCTGGTCAACAAGTACGCCGATCATTCGCCTTTGTACCGGCAAAGTCAGATATTCCAGCGCGAGGGGATCGATCTGGACCGCTCCACCCTGGCCGATTGGGTTGGCAAATCCACGGCTCTGTTGGAACCTTTGGCGGACGCCGTCGCGCGCCATGTTTTAAAGGGACAGGCCCTCTTCGCCGATGATACGCCGGTAAAAATGCTGACCCCAGGCTCCGGTAAAACCAGGACCGCGCGGCTTTGGGCCTATGTCCGCGATGAACGACCCTGGGCCGGAGAGGCGCATCCTGCCGCATGGTATCAGTTCTCGTCCGACAGGAAGGGCGTTCGCCCGCGCGAACATCTAGCGGACTTCACGGGCTTCATGCATGCCGATGGCTATGCGGGGTTCAATGACCTGTACCGCACGGGCAAGGTGACGGAAGTGGCCTGCATGGCCCATATCCGACGCAAGTTCGTCGATATCCACAAAGCTCAGGGATCGGCGATTGCCGAGGAAGCCATAAAACGTATCGCCACACTCTATGGCGTCGAGAAGGAGGTTCGGGGCCAATCGCCGGATCAACGGGTGAAGATCAGGCAGCGCCAATCAAAACCAATCTTCGACGACCTGGAATCATGGCTGCATGCCCAATTGACCCGGATATCCGGCAAATCACCCTTAGCCGGTGCTATTCGCTACGCCCTGACCCGCATGAAGAAGCTGCGACCATATCTAGATCACGGCTTTCTTGAACTCGACAACAATACCGCAGAGCGATCCATGCGGCCCATCGCCCTGGGGCGGAAGAATTATCTCTTCATGGGGTCCGAGGCCGGCGGCAAATCAGCCGCCATCGCCTATACGCTGATCGAGACAGCAAAACTCAATGGCGTCGATCCGCAGGCCTGGCTAACCGACACGCTAGCCTGTATCGCCGACCATAAAATCAATCGGATCGACGAACTGCTCCCCTGGCGTTACGCTCAAACCTGAGCGTAACAGTCCAACGTCATCATAGGCAGGGCTGCTTTACCGGACGCTCACGGAAAGGAATGCCAACGAGACGATCGACAAGCGGCGGCCGATGCTGTTGTCCGAGGGGGGCGATTTCGCAGGAGACGCATATGGAAGAGATCTGCGGCCTCCTCTGAGTATTCGACCATCGGCACAGCAACTAGCGGAACACGAACAATCCTTCCAAAAGGATCTTGGGAAAATCCTGCGCCGAATCCGTGCTGCGCGCGCCTATTCCTGATAGCAACAGTCTTGCAGCGGCCGGACTGGAGGCACATCGCCGGCAGCAATTGGTAGATTAGCGTTGCAGGGACATGGTTCTACTGAAGCGGCAAGGGACGACAGCCTGATCGGATTTGCGCGACCTACCTAAAACGGGCAGCGCGAGGGGCCCCTGGAGGAGGAACAGGCGACAACCGTTAAAACAGCGGTAACCAAGCCGATAAAACAAATTCGACGCGTGAAACGCCCTACCAACGTTCCACGGTATTAACCGCCAATTTGCTTCAGGAGATCGGTGACCTGTTGCGCTTGTTCGCCAGAAAGTTCCTGGTTTTGCAGTTTTTCAAGTATCTGGCGCGACTCGCCGCCCTTTTGAACTTTAATCAGCGCCCGTGCCAAGCCCAGTTGGGCGCCGAAATTTTCCGGTACTCGCTTAACGGCTGAGCGCATTAGGGATATCGCGCGATCGTCCTGCCCGCCAACCGCTAGCAGCATTTGCGCCAACGTAATCGAAACTGGCGGAACATTGGATGCCAGTTTATGCGCGCGTTCGGCATATTGAAGCGCCTGCTGGGGATCGTCATCCTTAATGATGTCTGCCAGGTTATTCAGGGCGATCCAGTTTTTAGGGGCTAGGGTGACGACATTTTTCAGAACCTCGCCCGCCTCCCGGCGCTTATCCAAAACCAGATAGTAATTTGCCAAGACCATCTGTGTCCTGAAATCATTCGAATGGGTCGAAACCCATTTCGAGAGCGTTTCGGTTGCTTCCGTTTGCTTCCCGGATTGCCACAAAGCGTTAGCCATCTGTAGCGTTATATCCCGGTTCCTTTGCGATTCGCTGATACTGCCAAACGCTTCCACTGCTTCATCGGGCCGTTGCTCGCGTATCGCAAGCCAGCCCTCAAGCTGATGAACGTTTGGATCGTCGGGATGCTTTGCTTTGAGCGTTTCGAATTGGCTTCGGGCGAGGTCGAGTTTCTTGTCGCCCGCTAGCATGCGTATCATCGCGATTTCAGCGACCAAAAAGTCCGGCGATAGGGTTAGCGCCCGTTGCAAGGCGGAAAACATGCGGTCTTTGTTTTTTAGTAGCGAAAACGCCTGCGCCAGAAGATAGTGTCCTTGCGCTGAGGCCGGTTCACGCTGCACAAGCCTTTCCAAGGTGCGTGCCGCTTCTCCCGCTTTCCCCGCAACCAATTGCGCCTGACCCAGAATCTGAAGACCCTCTGTGCTATCTGGATACTTTGAAGTGACATCTCCGAGCGTCGCCAGCGCCTTTATGGGCTGGTTCCGAGAAAGTTGCAGTTGCGCGAATAGCAATCTCGGTTCTAAAGCGTCCGGATGGGCTTTGTAGGCGCGTTCAATCAGAGTGTTCGCTTCCTGGACCCGCCCGAGTCTGGTCTCGATTGCGATGAGCCGTATCAACGTTGTCAAATGGTTTGGATTCTGCGTGAGGATCTTGTTGTAAACCGCGCGGACGTTCTCGATATCGTTCTTGCGGAAATGTATATCGGCAGCGCCATACGCCGCACCGACGTGTCCGGGCGAAATGGTGTCAACGTCTCTGAACGCCTGCAAGGCATCGTCCCATGCCTCTTGTCCGATATATGCGAGACCTCGTGCGATCAACGGGTTCGGGCTGTCAGGGTCTTCATCCCGCAACTCTTTCGCAACGTCGAGCGCCTTGTCGAATTTTTGCGCCCGCAAATACAACAGCAAGAGCGCATATTTGGCTTTTAGGAACTCCGGGACCTCGTTGATCGCTTTTTCGAGTTCCCGTTCCGCCTGTTCGTGGTTCCCGCGCGCCAAATTGACGGCAGCGAGCAAGAGTCGCGAGTTTTGTGTATTGGACGAAAGAGATATCGATTTTTTGAATAAATCGCTCGCCAGATTCAGGTCGCCGCTGCCGGCCGCCGCTGCGGCGACTAGCGTAAGAATGTTGGTATCTTCGGTCTTTTCCGACCCAAGCGGCTTGAGGGTCGCGAGGGCTTCTTTTGGACGCGATAATTTAAGTTGCGCCAGCCCGAGTAACCGCCGCGCCAGGTTATTCGAAGGGTTGCTCGCGAGATAACGTCTTAAGTTGATCGAGGCCTGTTCATATCGCTCGAGGCCGTAATTGGCGGTCCCGGAAACGAGATGCGCGGGAAGATAGTTCGGTGCAAGTCTTAAAATTTTCTCCGAGAAGTTATTCGCGCTCTCAAAATCCTTGACGTGCAGTGCAACTAGGCCGCGGAAAAAATTAGTGACGATATGATCCGGAAAATGCTCGAGAATCGCATCGAAATTTCTAATGGCATCGTCATATTTGCCTAACATGACTTGCGCACGGCCTATGCCGATTTGCAATTGCAGATCGTAGCTCTTAGCCTTAAATGCGGCTTTAAAGGCCGTTTCGGATTCAGCGAATTGCTGCTTCTCGAACGCAAGTTCTCCTGCTGCGGCCATAACGTCTGGGTCATTTGGCGCAATCTGTTTGGCAAGGCCAAGACGCTCCTCTGCTTCATCCCAGTTTTTGCGTTTGATGGAGACGTTTGTAATGCCGACGATCGCTTCGACAAAATCCGGCGGCTCAGTCGCTTTCAGATGCGGGCGTTCTTCGTTGATATCCTTCTTGTACGAGGAGATGGCTGTTTGAAAACTTTTCTCTGCGCTACCTAGTTCGCGGCGGGCGAGATAAGCGATACCGCGGAGCAGTTCGATCCTACTGCGATTTCCGGCGTTGGTATTATCGTCGACTTGATAATCTTCGAGCACCCCCTTGTAGTCGCCGCGGAGGAGGCGCGCGCGGCCCAACATGGTGTGGATGTCTGCCGCATTCGCACCAAGCTCCCGGGCGACCTTCAGCTCTTTTTCGGCCGTGCGCGCATCTCCGATACCGAGGTAAATTTCTCCCAGCATCAGCCGCGCCGCAGCATTCTTCGGATCTTTTTGCAGGACCGCTTTCAAATCTATGACGCTGGCGCGGAGTTTCCCCTGATCGCGTTGTTCGATGGCGCGCTTCATAAGGCCTTCGACGTTCTGGTCCGCTGAGTCGTCACAGCTGGCAAGGGCGAAGCCAAACAGGCAGACGATAAAAAGGCGCAGGATCGAAGATCCAGATGATGTGAGGGTCGTGTTCATGGGCGAGCGCTTCCGCATATCGGTTTTTCTAGTACAGATGTCAGGGTCAAATTGAACATACGAAGAACATGATTCATTAGTTTACACGTATTCATGGTTAAAAACAGGTTCATGGTTAACAGCGAACGCAATCTTGGTTCAGAGGTTTAGGTCTTCGAGTATCCCAACGGTAGGTTACTTGGATTACAGCTAAATATTCGAACTGGCGCGGCAGGTGTCAGCTCATTTCCCAGGCGCCGTTATGAAGGCGGCACGCCGTGCTCTTGTTTTCGACCGTATCGAGCGCGCCCATGATGTTCGTACTGAATTCACGGCACATGCGACCGTCTGTCGTTGTGAACGTACGCAGGACGGTAAAACTTCCCGCCGAGCCAGTCTCTTGGTTCTCCCAGTAGACGGTTTTGCCGACTGGCGTGTCAGTCAGGCCTTCATATGCCGCGCGTTCCCGCATTTTCTTGTCGCGCTTGATCACGTAGTCGGCTGCGTAGAATCCACCGGCACCGCCCGCTGCAGCACCCAGAACCGCCATGACCGCCTGGCCTGAACCGCCGCCTAACAGGTTATATCCGACGAAGGCACCGAAGATGGTGCCCGCTACCGCGGCGACGGCGCGTTGATTGTCCGGGTCGTCAGTGGTTTTGCACGCGGCGAGTGATAGCGCCAGCATCAGGATTGCTATTCGCTTCATGGTCCCCGTTTTCCGATAGAAAGAACGTGCGTGCCGATTCACCTTACCGGGAATTCTTGCACCGAAGTCTTAATCAGCCGTTAATTTGCGCTAAGGCGGGTGTAGATATCGACCTGTTTCCTTCAGGGTATCTTAAGCGCCCGGATCTGCTAAGACGTTGTATCCCAATGCTTCGCGCATTTCTTCTACATCTTTTTGCGATCCGGCGCGTTCCAGGATGACCAGAACCCCGCCCTCCATTGGCGCGGACAAAGTAGCGCGCCAGCCAACCGAGAGTAAATCATTCAGCGCGCGTATATCGGCGGCATTTTGGATTACGACGGCATGTTGGACGCGAATTAAGGTTTCGTCGTCGGACGCTGCGTCATTTAATTCCTTAGTCATAATCCAATTTCCTCTGCGAGTTAACAATCCTGCTTATCACCTTGTCAGAAAAATAGCAAGAATATCGACGAATACACGTTTCTATATTACCATTGCTTGATTTGTATTAAATGATTTCCATTTATTAACTTGAATTTGATTACGCTATGCGGTCGATGCACAGTTGTTCTAGCAATCTAAACAGACCGTGTTGGAAAGGTGATTGGCCGGCTCGCGATACGCGATGTACTTCTTAACCGTATCTGTCGTATTTTGCGTGCCGAAGTGCCGGTCATGCGCCGCCATACTGAAACAAGGAAGGGGCAACCGTGTCCGATCTCTCCACGACCGACGAGCTGTTTTTCAATCGGGCTGGGCTCGATCGCACAAGAACCGAAGGCATCGTAGACGATGCGCTGCGTGATGCGGATGACGGCGAGCTATATTTGGAGTATTGCCAGGCGGAAAGCGTCACCTACGACGATGGGCGAGTGCGAAACGCTAGTTTCGACACGATGCAGGGGTTCGGGTTGCGTGCGATTGCCGACGAAGCGACCGGCTATTCTCATTCCGCCGAGTTGACTGAAGCGGCGATAAAACGGGCGGGCGATACGGTGCGTGCCGTGCAGACTGGGCATAGCGGGACGTTGGCGGAAGGGCCGTCGGGCACAAACCAAAGCCTCTATGCCGACGAGAACCCGCTGGGGCAAATGGGCTTCGAAGCAAAAGTCAAACTGCTTGCCGATATTGACGCCTATGCGCGCGCGCGCGATCCGCGGGTGCGCCAGGTCACGGCATCGATCGCCGGCGAATGGCAGGCGGTGCAGATTATCCGTCCCGGTGGCTTCCGCGTCGCGGATATCCGGCCGCTGGTTCGCCTCAACGTCTCCGTGGTCGTCGGCGAAGGCGACCGAATGGAAAGCGGCGGCCATGGTGTCGGCGGCCGGGAGACATACGCTGCCTTCATTCAGCCCGATGCCTGGCGGGCACAGACCGATGAAGCGCTGCGGCAGGCCGCGGTCAATCTGGAGTCGGTTGCTGCCCCCGCAGGTGAAACAACCGTGGTTCTTGGCCCGGGCTGGCCAGGCGTGCTGCTGCATGAAGCGGTTGGACATGGCCTGGAAGGCGATTTCAATCGCAAGAAGACGTCCGCCTTCGCCGGGTTGATGGGCGAGCGAGTGGCGTCACCGGGTGTCACCATCGTCGATGACGGGACAATTTCGGATCGGCGCGGATCAATTACCATCGACGACGAAGGCACAGCGTCATCGCGCACCGTGCTGATCGAAGACGGCATATTGGTTGGTTACATGCAGGACCGCATGAATGCGCGGCTGATGGGTGTCGCCGCGACCGGTAACGGGCGTCGGCAATCCTTCGGACACGCACCGATGCCGCGGATGACGAACACCTATATGCTGGCGGGTGACAAGGATCCGGCGGAGATTCTGGCGTCGGTGAAAAACGGCCTCTACGCCGTTAATTTCGGTGGCGGCCAAGTCGACATTACCAGCGGCAAGTTCGTGTTCAGCTGTACGGAAGCCTACATGGTCGAGAACGGCAAAATCGGGGCGCCGGTCAAGGGCGCAACCCTGATCGGTAACGGGCCGGATTCAATGACCCGGGTTGCGATGATCGGCAATGACATGGCACTCGACCCAGGCGTCGGCACGTGCGGCAAGGACGGACAAAGCGTTCCGGTCGGCGTCGGCCAGCCGACAATGCGTATCGACGGCCTGACCGTCGGCGGCACCGCGGCTTAGGCGCGGGATTTCGCAATGCGTTGCGTCGCCATAACGTTGTTGGCAAGCGTGCTGCTGCTGACGGGGTGCGATGAAGAGCAGGCGACGGGCCGGGCGAAGCTGGCTCTCGATCTCGTGGGCTTGACCTACGAATTCCGTGACGGCAGGCATACCTACAATCATGACCGCCATTTTACGGAATCAGGCGGAGTCGGCCTTAACATCGTGCGCGGTAAGGTGTGTGTACAAAACGGTGCGGAATGCGTCGACGCACTGGTCAAATACCGTGTGGAAGCGTCCGAGACGCTTGTGCAAAAAGGGCATCACGTCGCGACGATAAGTGCGAAGGATACGATTACACTACACTATTGGATTGAGGACGATGCGGGAAATGCCTTCCAACTGCAAAAAGTCCTGCTGACCGATGGTGAAAAAACTACCTTTGAATAGGGAGATTTTCGGCGGAAGCTGCATTGGTTTTTTGTGCCGTTTGGGTGTCTAGACGGACAGAAGGCGGACTGCCGATTTCGCGGATGAGTTTGCGCCGTATGGCGCCAGCGAAGTCAGCGAAGTTTTTCGCGCTCTCGACAAACGACCGTTTACCGCCGGCCACCTGCTTCTTGTAATATTGAGCGAGATCGGGCTCGTCGTTCAAAATCGCCAGCCCGTTTATCGTTACGCCGGCCGCGACGATTATGGGCCGAACCTCAGTTGGAAATACTCCTTGGTTCGAGCTGCCGTCTCCGGATACATCGATGACGTGGCGCACGCCCTCGAAGCTGTTATCTTCAAAGAGCCCTAACGAAAAGCTCAGCGCCTCGCCGATCGCCGTTGCCCCCCATCGCATGTAGCGCGGCGCCTGTTCGACTTCGCTGGCGAATTCGGCGGCACTCTGTTTGTTGTGTATGTGGGTCCAGGGAATCGCCTGTGTGTGCATGCTCGCACCGGACCATTGTACGAGCGTTACAGCAATTCCGTTGGGTGCCGCGGCGGAAAGCGCTTGAATGACCCCAGGCGACCGGAACGCGGCGGCAACGCCGCGCATTTGCAGGCTGTACTCGTGCGGTTCCACGCTCGACGAGCAGTCGATCGCGAGGATCAGTTCAACGGCGACTTCCTCGGCGTGAGCCGAACTGACGGGCGATAGCCAAACGAGGCAGAACCCAAAGACGGCTGTAAGCCGCAACGCTGAACTGAACACCGAAATATGATTGCACGTGAACCGCATCATACCAACATTCTAACCCTGCTGGAATTGCACGTCAGTAGTCGTGTCGAACACATTGCAGTGTAGTTGATTGCAGGTTGATGATGTCTATTCGTAGAGAAGATCCGTGCTCAAGTTTCTGACCAAGCTGATATTCGTAGCGATGCTGGTGACACCGTACACCGCATCGGGTGCCGGTGTGCCGGATGGCGGCGTATTGGATTTTGCCGTTTTACGCAATGGTTCGAAAATTGGTCATCACGTCATCCGTTTCGAGAGAAGCGGAGATCCCATGATCGTACGGATTGAAGCACAGATCGACTACCGCCTTGCGTTCATTCCCTTATATCTGTTTCAGCATGTCTCGCGCGAGGAATGGCGGGATGGCCGGCTGGTTGGCATGGTGGCCGAAACCAACGACAACGGTGACGACTACCATATTGAAGTGAAGCCGGATGGAAGCGAACTTAGTCTTTCGATAAATGGCGAGGAGACGCCGATCGATCCCGAAATGGTCCCCGCCAGCCTATGGAACATCGCATTGGTCAAACGTGGCAGCATCTTGGACCCCGCCGACGGCGATCTTATGAAAGTCGCGATCCGCGATTCGGGCGAGGAAGTTATCGAAGTCCGCGGCCAGGAGATTCGGGCGCGGCGCTATGTCATGACTGGAGATTTCGAACGCGACCTTTGGTACGACAAGCAAAGCATCCTGGTGCAGGTACGTTTCAAAGGCCGGGATGGTTCGGAGATCCGCTATAGTCTGCGTTAGGCGGGGCCTTCGGCCTTCCTCAGAAAAGCAGTGCAGCAATGCCAACCAGTGCAACAGCCGCCAGCGCGAGGTAACGAAATACGCCTTCCGAGGCAAATCGGAACAAGTGCCCGCCGGCCCAAATTGCGGCCAGATAGGGCGGGGCAAGGACAATTGCCCGCCAGAGAATTTCCGTCGACAGCGCGCCATTCAGCCAAATCGTTGCCAGCGCGGTCATGTTGGCGACGGCCAGATAGCCGATGATGTTGGCCCGGACCGCTGCGTGGTCATGCGGTCCCGAAAGCAGGAACAGGACGGCTGGCGGTGCGCCCATACCCGCCCCGCCGCTTAATACGCCGCCGACAACGCCGACTCCGACGACGACCGGCAGGGTTGGTGGCCGCTGATAGCGCCACCCCACGGCAAGAATCGCCGCGAAGCCAAGTACGGTTACTGCGATGGCGCGCTGCATATCGTGGGGATCGATATTGATCAGCAGCCATGCCCCAAGCGGGGTGGTCAGGACCGATGCCAGCGCGAGCGGCGCGACCACGCGCTTGTCGGATTGCCGGACTGCCGTGCGCAGGAGCTGCAGGACGGCGCCGATATCGGCCAGCAGCACGATCGATACCGCACCCAGCGGGCCGTAAATCAAGCTCAGCCCGGGAACTGCGCCCATGGAGCCGCCAAATCCGAGGAATCCCCGCAGTAATCCGCCGAGTATCATGAATCCGGCCGCAGCAAGTAGATTTGCGTCGAATTCGATCATCTTATTGCGATTCCATGGTGCTGCAGGAAAGGTTGAAGGCCGATAGGGGGCGGGCTACCTTGCTTAGCACGGATAACCTCTGAGGGAGAACGCGATGTCCGCCGAAGCCGATTTCGCACCGGTCACGGAGCCGCTCATCGAGGAGCTACGTGGCGTCATTGGCGATCGCGTCTCGACCGCGGCAGCGGTGCGTGAGCATCATGGCAGCGGGGAGGACTACCACACGGCCATGCCGCCTGATGCCGTCTGCTTTGCGCAATCGACAGAGGAGGTCAGCGCGCTGGTGGCGATTTGCGCGCGGCATGGAACCCCGATCATCGCCTTTGGCACCGGCACGTCTCTTGAAGGCCATGTCGTTGCGCTGCATGGCGGCGTGTGCATCGACGTGTCGCAGATGGATCAGGTGCTGGAGGTCAATACGGAGGATCTCGATTGCCGCGTGCAGGCCGGTGTAACACGCAAACAGATCAACGAATATATCCGCGATTCCGGCCTGTTCTTCCCCATTGATCCTGGGGCCGATGCGTCGCTTGGTGGTATGGCGGCGACCCGGGCGAGCGGCACTAATGCGGTGCGCTACGGCACCATGCGTGAGAACGTTTTGGGCCTCACCGTAGTACTGGCTGATGGCCGGGTGATCCATACCGGCGGCCGCGCCCGGAAATCGGCGGCGGGATATGATCTGACCCGCATGTTCGTGGGATCGGAAGGCACGCTGGGCATTATTACCGAGGTGCGGCTCCGGCTGTACGGAATTCCCGAAGCCATGTCAGCCGCCGTTTGCCAGTACCCGACCGTGGATGATGCGGTGAACACGGTGATCATGACGATTCAGTCCGGCATTCCGGTCGCCCGCATCGAATTGCTCGACGAAGTGCAAATGGGCGCTTGCATCACCTATTCAAAGCTCGAAGGCTATGAAAGCAAGCCGACGCTTTTGTTCGAGTTTCATGGTTCGGAGGCGTCGGCTGCCGAACAGGCGGAGATGGTCGGTGCGATTTCCGATGAATTCGGGGGCGGCGAGTTCCGCTGGGCGACGCGTACGGAAGACCGAAATCACCTGTGGCAGGCCCGTCACGATGCCTATTTCGCCGCATTGGCGCTGAAGCCGGGCAAGCGCGGTATCACAACGGACGCCTGCGTGCCGATATCGAATCTGGCGGAATGTATCGCAGAGACTCGGCGCGACATCGAAGAGACCGGCGTGCTGTCGCCGATCGTCGGGCATGTGGGCGATGGCAACTTCCATCTGGTGCTGCTCGTCGATCCCGATGACCCGGAGGATATGAAGCGCGCGAAAGATCTAACCGCCCGCCTTGCGCACAGAGCAATCGCGATGGGCGGCACCTGTACCGGCGAGCACGGCATCGGCATGGGCAAGCTTGATTTTCTCACGGCCGAGCATGGCGAAGCGGTCAGCGTCATGCGCAGCATCAAGAATGCGCTCGATCCCGACAACATCATGAATCCGGGAAAGATGTTGCGGCCCTGAAAAAGCGCGTCCGTGCACGCGAACGCGATTTGAAATACCCTCACGGACGCCTTAATTGTAGGGTGTCGTTTCGGATCGGGCCGTAAGTACGACCCGTTTGTTCCGCGTTCAAATGCTTGGAGCTTTCGCTTGAAAAAAGTGTTCATCGCGCTCGCTGTACTGGGGGTGCTGCTCGTCGCTGCGGTCCTGGTGGGCCCAAGCTTCATCGATTGGAACGCCTATAAGGGACAGATCGTCGCCCAAGTGCGCGACAATACCGGTCGTGACGCGTCGATTGATGGCGATATCGCCTTCTCCGTGTTGCCGACGCCGGCACTGCGTGTCGCGGGGGTGCGAATCGCGAATTTCGAGGGCGCACAATCCGCCGATATGTTGCGTCTGAAAGAGCTGCGGGTCCGCGTTTCGATTGCTGCCTTGCTCGAACGCCGTATTGTGGTCGAGCAGCTTGAGCTGATTGAGCCGGTCATCGCTCTCGAAATCGCCGAGGATGGGCGGGCAAGCTGGGATATCAAGACCGCTGCCGCTGCGAGTGAAAGCGAAGCGGCGCCCGCCCAAGAAGAGGCGGAAGCGGGCGCGCCGCTGGACATTTCGCTCGCGAATGTAATGATCAGAAACGGTTCGCTGAGCTTCCGGGATGCGAAGTCCGGCACGGTCGAGAAGATCGACGCGTTGGAAATGTCCGTATCGGCACCATCGCTTTCGGGGCCTTTCGAACTGAATGCCAAAGCACGCGTGCGTGGCACACCGGTATCGATCGAACTTAAGACAGGCGCGTTGAAGCCGGAGCAACCACTTACCGTGGGGCTAAAACTGGCGCTGACGGATGCCGATGCGGAAGTACGGTTTAACGGCCGCATGCTTGCGCCGATCCCGACGGGGCTTCTGTCGGGATCGCTCGAGATCGAAGGCGCGGACGCGGCACGTCTTGCGGCACTTGCGGTAAAGGATCCGCTTCCCGCGGTTCTGGCGCAGCCGGTATCGCTGAAGGGCACGATGATGGTATCGCCCGATGCGGTTGCTCTGAACGACACAGCGATACGGCTCGGCGCGTTTGCCGGGAATGGTGCGGTTAGCGTTACCTTGGGCGAAACGGTCAACGCCGACATCGCGGTTTCGGTGAGCAGGCTGAATCTGGATGAGTTGCTCACGCAATCCGCCGACGCCAAGGCGATGCCGGCGGAAACAACGCCGTCCAGTAAAAAAGTGGAATCGGCAACGCCGGCAACACCGGCAGCGCCGTCCAATTCTAAGCCATTCGCATTGCCGAACAATATAAACGCATCGTTTGATTTCGGGATCGACGTAATTCAGTACCGCAATGGCGTCATTCGGGACGTCGGCGTTCGCGCCGCCCTTGCCAACGGCACGATTACGCTCGACCGGGCGTCTGCATTGCTGCCCGGCGGATCGGATGTATCGCTGGTCGGCTTCCTTTCCTTTGTGGAAGGTGACCCCAGTTTCGAAGGGGAAATCGCCGCCGCGTCGGATAATCTGCGCGGACTGCTTGGCTGGGCCGGTGCCGATACCCAATCTCTTCCGCCCGACCGCATGCGCGGTTTTTCGTACGCCAGCAAGATAAAGGCGACACCGACCGCCATTGAAATACCGGACATCAATGTCCGTCTCGATGCGAGCACGATGACAGGCGGGCTTGCGGTAGCGGTTCGGGATCGGCCGGGGTTTGGATTGCGGTTGGCGATCGATCAGTTGAACCTCGATGCCTATATGCCACGAACGGCCGCAAAACCTGCCGTGAGTCGAGGAAAACAGAAGGTCTCTGCCAGCGCGCCGGCGGGGAAAAAGCCCGTCGAAGCGGCGCCTTTGGCCTTTCTCGACTCCTTCGACGCCAATATCGATGTACAGATTGAGCGTCTTACGGTTCACAAGACCGTAGCGCGCAAGATTCACTTCGATGGCTTGCTTGTTGGTGGCGCACTGACGGTTCGTAAGGCAGGCGTTAGGAATTTTGCCGGTACGCGCGCCGACCTGTCGGGTGACGTGAAGAACCTAGCCGGTGCGCCATCTGCCAAAATCGACTACCGCGTTACGGTCAGCGATCCGGAAAAGCTGTTTCAGGTCGTTGGCGCGCCACTTCCGATACCGCGTCAGAAGTTAGGCAAACCTTCGATGGAAGGCCGTATCGAAGGGGGAGCCGATGCCTTTACCGTAAAATCGAAACTGGTTGCCGCGGGTACGAAAGTCCAACTGGATGGCATGGTCAAGAGCGCTGCCACGGCACCGGCGTTCGACATCAAAGCCACGGTCAATCATCCTGAACTTGTCGAGTTTGTCCGTTTGGCGTCACCCGATTTTCGACCCGCTGCTAAAGCGCTCGGCCCACTTGCCGCGTCGTTCCGGCTCGAGGGGGTGCCTACCAATCTGAGAATTTCGGCGTTGGATGCATCGGTAGGTCCGCTGAAAGTGGAAGGAAACGTGGCGTTTCGGACCGACGGTCCTCGTCCTTTCGTAAGCGCGGATTTGGCGACCAGCGAAGTGCTGCTCGACCTGTTCCAACCGGCGCCGAAGAAGACCGGCGCGGCGACCGCGCGCGGGCGGGCAGCCGCATCGGCAAACGATGCTGCGCCGGCAAGGTCCAACGACCGCTGGTCTCGGGAGCCTATCGACCTGACGGGGCTGAGCAATGTCGACGCGGACATCAAGATACGGATGACGGGGCTTATCAGTGATCGCATTCGCTTGGCTCAGCCGGAACTCAGCGCTGCATTGAAGAATGGCAAGCTCGATCTGAGGCAGTTTAAAGCGGGCCTTTTCGGTGGCTCGGTCTCGGCGAAAGGATCCATGAACGCGGGGGCAAAAGTACCCGCCCTGTCTGCCGACATCACCGCGTCCAATGTCGATTTGGCCACGGCGTCCAAAGCGTTTGGCGCGCAGGCACGTGTCGCGGGACCAGTGTCCGCGACAGCGTCACTGACGACGACCGGCAAGTCTGTCGCCGCGTTCGTATCGACTCTTGCCGGTACCGGAACGATTGCGGGCAAGGTTCAGATTCTGGCGACGAAGCAGGAACAACAAGCGATAGGCGCCATCGGGCTGGCTACGGCGATATTCGGCGACAAGGTCAAGGAACTGAAGCAGGTCGGCGGGCTGACCAATGAGCTGGTGCAGGCCTTTGGCCGGAGTCCGGCGGACCTTTCGGGGAATTTCACCATCGATCGGGGCGTCGTGCAGACAGGAGATACGGTATTAAACGGTGCCGGTACCCGAGCGGTGACCGTTGGCGCGGCTGATCTTCCTCGCTGGCTTGTTAACTCCACCACATCCGTATTGCGGAAAGAGGACGATACACGGTCCCCCTATATTTCCGTCACGCTAACGGGTGCGCTCGATTCGCCGAATATAAAGACCGGCGGCTCGTTTCTTAGCGCTCGCAGCAACTCTTCGTCATCATCGTCGAGCCCTCTGCAGCAGATTCTGCCTGGCGTGCTCGGAAAGCCGTCGGAGTCCGATAACTCGGGTTCCGGAAAGGTGGAACCTAAGGACATATTGCGGGATCTTCTCAAAGGCTTTGGCAAATAGCCGTCGCCTTTCCACGCTGTCATACAGACAAAGGTGGTTCTTCTTCGTTTCAGGCGGCCTGTCCGGCGTCGCGCCGCCGATAGGAATCCAAGACGAACAGCCGAATTGCGCTCGAAAGGTTGCCGGAACGACGGCTGTCGATTTCGGTGACCATTTGATTGACCGTTAGACCACGTGCCGTTGCGATTGTTTTCAGCGCGTTCCAGAAGGCATTTTCAAGGGAAACACTGGTTCGGTGCCCCGCAATGACGACGGAGCGCTTGCGCATTTCACCAGGATTGATGGACTGATCGGCGTCCGCTTGCGGCATATTCGGCCCCGCCCTTCTAACACTGTAGTTGCTGCTTAGCTGGTTCATCCGTCGAGCACATCTTTACAAAATCTTTAAAAACTATATCGGAGCCGAAAATCATCGACAAACCGGACGCGGTAATTCTGTAGTTTTTTCACGAAGTGTTGAACGCTCGTGACACGCGGCATTAATGGTAAAATGCTACGTAAATCTTTACGTCAAGCGACCTCGTTGCGCGGCGGCAATAGCACTCCGCGCCCAGTTGGAGAGATCGTCTGGGTCATCGAGAACATCAGACGGCGCCTGCCAATAGGACATCTCGAAAGTTTTGCCGCTACGCGCATAACGAAATGGTGGCATCCCGGCACTTTCGTAATCGATACGGTTTTCGTCATCGACCTTGAAGTAGAGCGTATCTTTAGCGATGAGTGCGAACATGACACCGTCTTGAAAAACACCAAAACCGCCAAACATCGCGCGGGCGGTTACGCCTTCGATGGTATCGAGCTGATCAAGAACGTAATCGCGAAATTCGCTATTTGAACCCAAAGCCCACCTCTGGTCCGTGCACGCTCTACAGCCGGGTACTAACGAATGTTAGCAAGGTAAATCGGTGGCCAGCCGTAACCGGCACGACCTCGTGCAAAAGGCCGCAGGAAAATATCAGCGCGCCGCCCTTTGGTGGGGCGTAGTGATTTGCCCCATACTCTGGAAAACGTAGATAGCCGCCTTCGTATTCATCGTTAAGATTGGTCGAGATGGCAAAATGCCGATGGCTCAGCGCGTCGGATGGATTATCGCGATGCGGCCGGAAGAAACCGGCGTCTTCGGCCTCGTAACAGCCAATCCTGAACTTCTCAAAGCCCCACTCTTTGTCGAAGGAATAGACACGCTCGATTTCCGGCGCGATCCTCGGCATAAGGGTTATCAGAAGGTGGCGTTCGAGCGCGCCCTCTATAATAACGTCACTGCGGCGCTTTACTTCGGCCCGGCCTGCTTTTGAGGTTTCTTCGCCGGACGCCACATTGACGACATTCTTCCGCTTGTCGCCGGAACGCCAGGCATCGGTTAGGCGCTTGCAATCGGCATCGTCAAGAACGTCCGGGATAAACAAGACCGGCGCCTGCATCGCGACCAGCGCCGGTGGGCCGCACGGTGCGAGGCGTTCGAACGTCGTTTTGGCAGTATCGGCGAAGGTTGCCGTGTCGTCGGCAATCGAGACGATGCGCTGATTGGGGTCCAGCACGAACATCGTCGGTGCGGTGAGGCCGGCGGAGTCGAGATAGCCATTGCTGACCGTACAGCCGGCATCCTCGAGGAGGATGAATCCGCTAGCCTTTGCGACGTCTGTTGCGCCGTTGCTGTCCGGCAACAGGGCGTATCGGTGGGCGCCAAATGCATCGAATGCATCCGCCTGTTCGGCGAACGGCTTCAAGAGATCGCTGTCGGCATTTTTCCCGAGGATCAGGACGACGATCGGACCGCCGGTCAGGTCGGTATTGTACAGTTCGTGCGGCGTACCGGTTATGTCTTCCAGCAGAAAGTTGGGTGCCCGGTCTCCAACCGTCATCCGCCGGATGGATTCGTTCATGCGTTAGTCCCCCTCGCGCCGCCAGGCCAGTGCGGTCGCGCCGAGTGCTAGTAGCAAGACGACAAGCGCTGGAAGCAGCGGGACGACGTTGACCCCGGTGACGATGTAGTCGCCATTCGCGATTAAACCGATCCAATCGCGCCCTGATGTGCTGCGGCCCGGGGCAACGCGCCGTATTTTCGGCATGCTATCGCTGAGCCATCGCGCCACGCCGCCTGTCGCTTCACTCAAAGGCGTAAGGGTGTCGGCCGTCGCACTGATGTTGGAAAATTCGATCGGATTGAGCGTTCCGGCTGCCGCCATGAAAACGAGATCGCCATCGCTGACTCGATACAATCCAGGCTGCGTGATGGGCAGGCTCCCGGTATAGAGACCGTCTCGTTTCGCTTCGAGCGGGACTTCGCTGACGCGCCCGTCCGGGCCGGTAACGGTCACAGAGCGGCTCTCCGCATCGATGTCGCGCCGGGTAATTTCCAGCCTCTCGCCTTTCGTGATGGCGCGCAGATCGTTTTCTTCGAGCTCCGGTTCCTTCATCAGCCAATGCGCAAGGCGCCGAAGCAATTCGGCTTGCGGGCCGCCGCCTTCGTGCCCCCGCGCCCAAAGCCAGATATGATCGCTGTTGAGCTGCGCAACCCGGCCTTCGCCGAAACGGTCCAGGATTAAGAGCGGCCGGTCGTCTGCGCCGCTCATCAGAATTCGGCCCTGTTTTACGGAAACGTCGATCTGACGATACCAGCGGCCCCAGCCCGGTTCTTCGTCAGGGCGGCTGCCCGGCAAATTGGCTGTGACGGGATGGCGGTGGCCCATTTCGGTGACCCGGGGCCGGAAGCCGCGGTCGACGATTTCACCGGTCGGCTCGCCTGGCAATGCCTTGCCGAGCGGTGTGCGATAGATGCTGAATGGCCCGGCGAAGGTTGGTCCGACCGCTTCTAGCAATGCGCCTCCGTCGGCAACATAATCGACGATATTGCGAAGATAAGCCGGCGGCAGAACCCCACGGCGGCGATAGCGGTCGAATATAACCAGATCGAAATCCGCGATCTTCACTTCGAAAAGTTCGCGCGTCGGAAAGGAGATCAGCGACAGCTCGTTGATAGGCGTGCCGTCCTGTTTTTCCGGCGGGCGCAGGATCGTGAAATGAATCAGATCGACCGAGGGATCGGATTTTAAAAGATTACGCCACGTGCGCTCGCCCGCATGGGGTTCCCCGGATACCAGCAGCACGCGGAGCCGGTCGCGGATGCCATTGATCGAGATGACGGCGCGATTGTTGATGCGCGTCAGTTCATTTGGTCCGGGAGCGACCTCTATTTCGAACACCGTTGGGCCACCATGGTTCAACGTAAAGGCCAATTGGTGATCCGAGCCGATAGGTGCGGTCGTGGTGATGATGTCGCCGCCGTCGCGCCGAATCGTTAGTGTCGTGTTTTTGTCCAGCGATGGTGCGTTGTCCTCGACACGGATGGTCATTTCCTGCTCTTTGCCGACAATGCCGAACGCGGGCGCCTTGACGATGACGAGCCGCCGGTCGGTTTCGTCCGCCTGGCCGCTAAGCAGCACATGCAAGGGGGCTGGTAGCCCGTCGGCCCGTGTGTCCGCCGTGATGTCATGAACCTGACCGTCGGTGAGCAGGATAGCCCCGGCAACCCGGCGCGCCGGCACATCGCTCAGTGCTCTTGTTAGCGGCCCGAGCAGGCGCGTTCCTTGATCGGCTGCGGCCAATCCGTCCTGTCCGACCTTGACGACGCGTAGATCGAGCGTGTCCTTAAATTTCTCCGCTTCTGTCTCGATCGCCTGAAGTGCGGCCGCGGTTTGTGCGCGGCGGTCGCCAATACCCTGGCTTGGCGAGTCGTCCACGATGACTACCGCTACGTCCTTGAGTGGTTCGCGTTCTTCCGCGACCAGTGATGGATTGAGGAGCGTCAAGACCAGAACCGCGAAGGCCAACGTGCGCAAAAGCGCGCCGTTGGCTCGGACATAGAGGCCCAGCCCGGCAAGCAACGCAGCAACGAAACCGAGGATCAAGACGGCAATCCAGGGCAGCAATGGTGCGAACTCGATTGTTGTCCCTGCCATCGCTAGTTTCCTAAGCGCTCAAGGATAGAGGGCACATGCACCTGATCCGATTTGTAGTTGCCGGTCAGCGTGTACATGACGAGATTCACACCGAAGCGATACGCCATTTCCCGCTGCCGCTCGCCGCCGGGCACGGCGGGGAACAGATGGCGGCCCTGCTCGTCAACAGCCCATGCCGCAGCCCAGTTGTTGGATCCTACGATGATACTGGATACGCCGTCATTGACCCGCTCGCCGGGGCGTTCAACCCACACACGGCCGTCGGCCCAGCGGCCGGGAAACGCCTGCATGAGGTAGAATGCCTTGGTCAGGACATGAGCGGGGGGCACCGGGGTCAGCGGCGGTATGTCCAGCCCTCGGGTAAGGCGGCGCAGCATTCCGGCATTTTCATTGGCCGCACCGTCCAAGAGGTCGAACAAAATGGTGCCGCCGGTCGCCATGAAGCGGTTAAGCCGCCCGATCGTGGCCTCGGACACCGGGGGCTGCGTTTCTGTGACCGGCCAATAGAGCAATGGGAAAAAGGTCAAGGAATCCTGCTCGACGTCGATGCCTATAGGTGCGGCGGCCTCGACGGCGGTCCGTTGATTGAGCATCCTGCTCAACCCGGTCAGGCCCCGCAGGCTGGTATCGTCGATTGTCGGGTCGCCTGTCTTGATGTAGGCAAGCCGCGTTTCCAGCGTTGCCTTGAGCGCGAAATCCTCATCGTTGACCTGCGCGCTCGCGTCATTTGCGTTCGCCGCTAAAAGAGCTATGGCGAAAACGGCAGCGGTCGCCCCCGGACGCAGCCACGGCAAAAGGCCGCGCAGCATCAGAGTCGCCAGCATGTCGACCATCAGCAATATGAGCGCCGCGGTAAGCAGCCACGGTTTCAAGTCCACATCCGCGACCGGCGCGTAACTCTGCCGAGCGACTCCGTCGGCAAATTCAGGGAGCGCCTGGAGTGCGCCGATTTGCGGTCCGAGATTAAGGGCGCGGCGGCCGCTCACGTCGCCATATATCCCCGGCGGCGTGCGCGGTGCGACACGCGCATCCTTAAAGTCGCGTGCGTTGATCGCCTGAGTCGAAGGGCCGGGTTCAACCGGGTGGCCGAAGCCGTTGAGCAAGCTGATCGGTGCGAGCGGCCGGTCGCCTTCACTGGTGCCGGCGACGCCGCGGCTTGTCGACACGATCCGTTCGAGCATTTCGACGAACAGACCGGACAATGCGAGGTTGGACCATGCTGCATTGGCGGTGGTGTGGATTAGGACGACCCAGCCGTCGCCGACCTGGTTTGCGGTTACGAGCGGGGTCCCGTCGGTCAGGCGCGCCCAGGACTTCTCGCCAAGATCGGGCGACGGCTCCGCAAGAACCTGCCGTGAAATCGTCACGTCTGCTGGCAATTTGAGATCGAAAAACGGACTCTTCCGATTGAACGGGGCGAGCCGGGCTGGTTGGGTCCACAGCATGGCGCCGCCCAGTGTCCGACCGCCGCGCCGTAGCGGGACGGGAACCAACTGGTCTTCCATATTCTGCGCCAGACGAGGACCGGCGACGCGTAAAACCATTCCTCCCTTCCCAGCCCAGGCAGCGAGGCTTCCGCGTTCGGCTGCGTTGAGTGGCGTGCTGTCCGGCACAACGATAACGGCGAGGGAACCGGCGATAAGCCGGTCAACCGGCCCGCGGCGGAGCTCACTCGATGGCCGCAGCGCGCGCTCAATATAATAAAGCTCGGACAACAAGGCAGGTCCCGCATCGAGTGGCGTTTCCGAGACCAACCCGACCGGCCGCCGCCGCCAGCGCGTGTCGAGCAGAGCGGTCGCTGCCGCCGTTGAGTCGCCTTCGATTTCGAGGCGCGCGATCGCGTTGCGCAGCTCGAGCGGCAGGTCGAGCGAGACGCTGGTGGTAGCGCTGCCCACTTTGAACGTGGCCGCCTCGCGTGCGATCAGACGACCGTCTCCGCCGCTGGCCCGCACGCTAACCTGTTCTTCACCCGCAGTCTTGCCCCGGCGCAACGAGATATCGAAACGGCTTCCCCCGATCGCCGGTGGCAGAACCACGTGCGGCAAAATCTCCGACGACAGGACGGTTAGCTTTCCAATGCGCCGTAGGCGTTCCGCAAACGGCTCGACTCCATCACCGCCCAGTCCATCGCTGAGCCAAATAACGGCAGGTGTCCCCGTTAGATTGGTTCCGTCGAGAGCCTTAAGGGCCTCGACCCGGTCGGTGGGCCAGGGTTTCGGTTCGATGGCGGCGATCAGGCTGCGCGCCTGCGCTGGCCGTAATAGTCCGGAGAACTCCGGCGACTTGCCTTGCGCGGTCGGTGCTGTCGCCAGCACAATGATCGGCCGGTCACCGCGGTCCGCCTGATTGATGATCCGGCTCATGGCATCCTGCCGCGCCTGCCAGTCTCCAGCCGCGGCCCAGCCATCGTCGACGACGATGACCACGGGGCCGTTTCCGGGCAGTGGCGCAGCCGGGCTGAACAGCGGATGCGCCAGCGCGAGAATCATCAGTGCGGCGGCGGTAAGCCTCAGGATAATCAGCCAAAGCGGTGACGCATCGGGCGTTTCCTCTTTGCTCGAAAGATTGAAAAGCAAGCGAACTGCTGGAAACCGTAGCTGCTTGGGGGCCGGCGGCGTGATGCGCAACAGCCACCACAAAAGGGGCAGAGCAAGCAGTGCAGTCAGGATCCAGGGCGATGCAAAGGCAAAGGTTTCCAGCCCCATGTCAGCCTTCCCACCGGCGCGGCGTGAGCGCCGTATAGAGCGTCAACAACGCCGCTTCGGCCGAATGATCGGTTGTATGCTGCAAGTACATCCAGCCCGTGCGCCGCGCGATTTCGCGAAGATCGTCGCAGTGCCGGGCGAATTTCGTTTTGTATGCTTCGCGCGCGGACTGGACCCGCCCCAATATCGTTTCGCCTTCGTTTTCGAAGCCTTCGAAGCGAATTCGCCCGCGGAATGGCAGGCTCCGTTCCGCCGGGTCGAGGATTTGGAGGAACAGACCGTTTACCCCTCGCGCTGCAAAAGCCGAGAGACGCTCCCCGATTTCCTCCGACGGCGACAGAAAGTCGCCAAACAAAATTGTCTGCGCGTATCGCGGCAACGGCCGGTAGGGCGGCAAACTATCCTCGACAGGCGTTTCCCGAACCATGACGTCAGCCAGCCGGTCATAGGCTACTCGGCCGCTGGCGGACCGGAGCGCACTACCCAACAGGGTGAAACGCTCCCCCGCGCGCATGAGAAGCAGAGCCGTTGCGAGCAATAGAAGATCGGCCCGTTCCGCCTTGGTCGGCAAGCTGTCGTTGGACCGGTAATGCATTGATGGCGATGCGTCTCGCCACAGCCAGGACGACTGCGCTGCTTCCCACTCGGTTTCCCGGACGAACAGATGTTGCGATTTTGCCGATTGCCGCCAGTCAATGGCATTCGCGGAGTCGCCGGTTTCGTATCGCCGGAACTGCCAGAACGTCTCTCCTTGGCCGACCCGGCGGCGGCCATGCACCCCTTGGGCGACTGTCGTGGCGACTCGTTCAGCGGCAAGAAGCAGCGGCGGCAAGCTGCCCGAGATACGAGCCGCTTGGCTTTGAAGATTCAGCCGTCGCTCCGTGGCCGTCATGCGTCTCCCACTCTCCGGTCAAGGAAGGTTAGCGAAGGGGCTCGCACAGCCTGTCGATCACCGTATCGATTGTAACGCCTTCGGCGCGTGCCGCGAAGCTCAACGCCATGCGATGCCGAAGAATCGGGTTGGCGAGGGCGAGAACATCATCGACGGACGGAGCAAGCCGGCCGCCAATCAGCGCCCGCGCCCGGCATGCCAGCACCAGCGCTTGACTTGCGCGAGGGCCGGGGCCCCATGAAACATGGCTGATAACCTCCGGAATATCGCTGGTTTCCGGCCGACCGGCGCGAACGACACGGAGCACGGCTTCGACGATGCGCTCGCCGACGGGGACACTGCGAACCAACCGTTGCGCCTCGATCAAGGCGTCCGCCGTAAAGATCGCTTCGGCCTTTGCTTCGGATGTTCCGGTTGTCGCCAGCATGATTTCCCGCTCAGCGGACTCGTCCGGGTAACCGACATCGATTTCCATGAGAAAACGGTCGAGTTGCGCTTCCGGCAGCGGATAGGTGCCTTCCAGTTCGAGCGGGTTCTGCGTTGCCAGAACATGGAATGGTTGGGGCAATGCGTGATACTGACCCGCGACGGAAACACGGTGTTCCTGCATCGCCTGCAACAGGGCGGACTGCGTTCGCGGACTGGCACGGTTGATTTCGTCGGCAAGCAGCACCTGACAGAACACCGGACCATTTACGAAACGGAACGAGCGGCGCCCCGATTCGGACTCTTCAAGCACTTCGGAGCCGAGAATGTCAGCCGGCATCAAATCGGGCGTGAATTGTATGCGGCTGTCATCCAAGCCAAGCACGGTGCCCATGGTTTCGACAAGGCGGGTTTTCCCCAGCCCCGGCACGCCGATAAGCAGGGCATGCCCGCCCGACAGCAATGTCGTCAGACTGAGGTCGATCACGTGAGATTGGCCAAAAATAACGCGGCCGATGCTCTCCCGGGCGGCGGCGATTTTTTCGCCCAGCCGTTCAATTTCGGCGGCGAGATCTTCGGGTGCGGCGGCACTGGCGTCGGATGGGCTCAAGACCTAATCTCCTTATATGCGACGTCGTGATAATAGCATGGGTGGCGTTCGATGAGCGTGCAACCCCGGAAGCCCGGCCATCTCGAAAAAATGATCGAAAACCAACCTGTTTCCGTCGATCCGGACGATCCTGACCGGTTCCAGATGCGTATAGCGCGCGATGGAACATGGTACCATCAAGGTGGGCCGATCCGGCGCATGGGATTGGTGAAGCTGTTTGCCACTGTCTTGCGGCGGGATGAGGCTGGTGATTTCTGGCTCGTTACGCCGGTCGAACGAGGCCGAATTGAAGTTGAGGATGCGCCGTTCACCGCCGTGGAATTGATCGTCGCGGGCGAAGGAAAAGATCAAATTCTGAGTTTTCGCACCAATTTGGACGAAATTGTGCCCGTGGACGCCGATCATCCTCTTCGCGTGGCGGAAAATGAGGTAACTGGCGAACCGTCCCCCTATGTTACAGTGCGCGAAAACCTCGAAGCGCTGATCACGCGTCCTATATTCTATGATCTGGTGTCGCTGGCCGAAGAACAGTGGGATGGCGGCGGAACGATCCTCGGCATCTGGAGCGGTGGTGTTCTGTTCCCGTTGGGCGATACCGTGGAATAAGGATAGAGCATGCAGCGCGAAGAAATCATCAAGCGATTTAAGACTTCGGATAGCGGATCGTCGTCGGAACGATGGTCGGGTTTCCGCGGCGATCATAATCTAAACCCGGGCATGGAGTTGAAGGACGACCTTATCCCTGCCGCCGTGTTGGTGCCGCTGGTTGACCGTCCTGAGGGCCTAACAATCATGCTGACACAACGCACCGCCCATTTGAACGACCATGCAGGTCAGATCAGTTTTCCGGGTGGCCGTGTCGAGCCTGAGGACCCCAGTCACTTGGCGGCCGCATTGCGCGAAGCGGAGGAGGAAGTCGGTCTGCCGCCGGATCGCGTCGACGTGATCGGGGTGCTCGACCCCTATATTGTCCGTTCCGGCTATCGGGTAACGCCGGTCGTGGGTTTCGTAAACCCGCCCTTCGACGTCAAACCCGATCCCTTCGAGGTGGCTGACGTTTTCGAGGTGCCGCTGACCTTCGTGCTGAACAGCGACAATCACGAAACGGATTCGCGTACACATGAAGGCACAAAGCGCACCTTCTATGTTCTTCCTTATGAAGACCGGTATATCTGGGGCGCAACCGCAGGCATGCTGGTGAACCTGTCCGAAGTCCTGGTGGGACCATGATCCGCAAACTTCTCACGATCGGTTTGCCGTTTCTGTCGCCATTTATCGTCTATTTGATCTGGTGGTGGACGACGCGACGCCGCGCGCTGGCGGAAGCAGAGGGGCGAAAGGTGGCGCCTTGGGAGGATATGCCGTGGATCTGGCTGATCTCGGCCGGCGCCGCATTGGCGGCAACTGCGCTGATTGTCACGGCTGTGCTCAGCGGAGGCGACCCGTTTGCGGAATACCAGACACCGCGCTTCGAAGACGGGAAAATCGTCCCGGGCCGCGTGGGGCAGTAACCCCTTGACTGCCGACAGGATCGCGCCGCAATCCTGGATGACCAAACGGGAGACGTGTGCGGTTATAGCGGCACTGCAGGATCGGGGTCATGCGGCCCGGTTCGTCGGCGGCTGTGTGCGCGATACGCTGCTGGGCCGGCCGATCGGCGACATCGACATTGCGACCGACGCTTTGCCGGACGACGTGGTGAAGTGTATTGAAGATGCCGGGTTGCGCGCCATACCGACGGGCCTGGCGCATGGCACGGTTACAGCCGTCGCGGGCGGCACTTCCTTCGAGATCACTACCTTACGCCACGATGTCGAGACCGACGGCCGGCACGCCAAGGTTCGTTTCACCGACGATTGGGAAGGCGATGCGGCGCGGCGGGATCTCACAATCAATGCGATGTCACTGGAGCCGGATGGTACGTTGCACGATCCCTTCGGTGGCCGGGCCGATCTGGCTGCAGGCCGCATTCGCTTCGTTGGCGATCCGCAGGACCGTATCGTCGAAGATGTCTTGCGGCTGTTGCGGTTCTTCCGCTTTTACGCGCATTACGGCCGGTCGCCCCCGGATGCTGATGCGCTGGCGGCCTGTCAGGCGCTGGCGCCACGCCTGACGAGCCTGTCGGGCGAACGCGTCCGTGTTGAGGTGCTCAAACTACTCGGTGCCCCCGATCCTTTGCCGACCCTACGCTTGATGGAAGAAACGAAGGTTTTCGAAAGCTTTTTACCGGAGGCAACGGCGCTGCCGCATTTGGCCCGGCTCGTCGCGATCGAGACCGCTGCCGGTATTGCGGTTGATCCGATTCGACGGTTGACCGTTTTGCTGGAAACCGATGTGAAAGCGCTGGCCCAAGTTGCCGACCGTTTGCGGCTTTCCAATACGGAAAGAGGGTATCTCCTAATGGTCGCGACAGAGTCGGTTTCTCCAACGCTGAATGATCTGGCGCGGCGGCGCCTCATATATCGGCTTGGTGCCGCGTCGTTTCGCGAGCTTACGTTGGTGGGACACGCTCGCACCGATGTAGACGCGGATTGGAAGGCGTTGCTGGATTTAGCGGACAGCTGGACGACGAAGACATTCCCGATAACCGGCGCCGATGTCCTGGAAAGGAACATTCCGCATGGCCCTGCTGTGGGTGAGCTGCTGCGCGCGGTTGAAGACTGGTGGGTCGGCGGCGATTTCGCTGCGGATCGCGCGGTCTGCCTTGCTTATCTCGAGCAGGAAATTCAGAAGCGTTAGTTATTGCTGCTGCTGTTGTTCTTGTTGCTGGAACGGTTCCAGCTCCTGTTGCGGTGCGGGTGGCATGGGGCGGACGATGCGCAGGAAGTCTTCGTGATGCGCCGGCGCTTCGGTTGGCAGTACGGTAACAGCGACCGCGAGTTCGCTCGCCGCACCGCCTTTGAAGGCGCCGCGCGTCGGCGGTACATCGGCATAATCCCGCCCGACGGCGACGCGGATATGGCGTTCGGCGGCGATAACGTTGTTCGTTGGGTCGAAACCGACCCAGCCGAGATCCGGCAAGTATGCTTCGATCCACGCATGGCTCGCGCCTTCGATCGACCGGTCGTCGCTGTCCATCGTTCGGTAGACATATCCGGACACGTACCGGCAAGGGATTCCTTTGTTGCGAACCAGCGCGATCATGATGTGTGCGAAGTCCTGGCACACGCCCTTGCCATCCTTCAGGGCGTCGGTAATTTGCGAGTCGACGTGCGTGGCGTCCGGTACGTAATCGAAATGTGAAAAAAGCGCCGTGTTCAACTCTTTCAGGCCCGTAAGCGGGTCCGTGTCGCGGTGCAAATTTAGCGAATTTTCGAAATCGGACAGCATCTCGCTCGACCGAATGTAATGACTGTCATGCAGCATGTCCCAATGATCACCGCGCGCCGCACCATCGCGCAGCGTGTCCCACGCTGCTGCAGGCAGTGCATCGGGGAGGGGTTCGGGATCGGCCATCTCGACGGCGGACTCGGCGGTGATGGTAAGTGTGTCGTGCGCCCCGGGCACGTCGAAGTGATAGACCGCATTGCCTAAATAGTCGGAATAGGCGAAGAGCTGAGCGTGCGGGAGAATTTGGACCTGAAAGGCTTGCAGCCGCTGCCGCGCTTCCGTGCGCGGCTGCATGTACAACGCCATAGCACTTTCGCGGACCGGTGCCGAGTATCGGAAACGTTTCACATGGCGAATGGAATAAAACATTACTTGGACAGACTCCCGGGGTCAGGCGATGTGCGCATCGACGGGGTAGGCGATATAGGTCTCGAATACCGCGTCGTGGATTTCGGCGCATTGCCGCTGAATATCGGCGAAATGCGCCTGAATCGAATCGTTCATGATTTCCTCTACCTGGCCGTAATCCAGATAGGCCCGTAGACGGCCCGCGATCCGTTCCGCCCTCCCGTTTCGATGGACATTGCTTTCAGGGGCGACTTTCTGCAGCTCCGCTTGCACCATGTCGACGGCGAAACGGATCGACCGGGGGAACTCGGAATCGAAGACGAGGAATTCGGCGATGCGGCTCGGCCGGATATCGGCCGTATAGACTTTGCAATAGGCCTCGAATGCGGTGCACATCTTCAAGAGATTGTACCATTCGAACGGCGTCTCGGCCGCGCCGGTTTTTGTTCCGGGAATGCCGCCGAAATGGAACGCGAGCAGCGATGCAACAAGCTGGGCGCGTTCCATGTAGCGTCCAAGCTGAATGAAGTGCCAGCCTTCGCCATTGCTCATGGTCGAATCGGTGATGCCGTGGAATTGGTGCAGACCATTGATGACGTCAACGTAAAAATCCGTCGACTGTGTCCGCCACATCGATTCGAGAGAAGTTGAACGGAGCGCGAGGTAAAGGCGGTTCAGTTGCTCCCACATTTCCGTACTGGTTTGCTCGCGCACTTGGCGGGCATTTTCGCGCGCGGAAAACAATGCGTTGGCGATGGATGGCGATTGGTGCAGATCGAAGGTTAGCGCGCCGGTGATGCGATAGGCAAGACTACCGCGAACCTGGTAGATCTGATCGTTGCCGCCCGGCGGCGCTGCTCGCAGGCTTGCCAGGACTCGCGCCCAGGAAGGGTCGTTCTCTTGCGGTTCGTGGTCCAGCAAAGCGCTGTACTGCACGCTCATTAGCCGGGCGATGTGTTCGGCACGTTCGAGATAGCGGCTCATCCAATACAGGCTATCCGCGACCCGGGAGAGCATCATCGCCCCGACCCCCTCAATTGCTTAGAACCCAGGTGTCTTTCGAGCCGCCGCCCTGCGATGAGTTTACCACAAGGCTGCCACGTTTCAGCGCGACTCGCGTTAGCCCGCCGGGAACGATCGTCGTGCGTTCACCGTGCAGAATGAACGGGCGCAGATCGACGTGCCGGCCTTCGATCTGGCGGTCTACGAAACACGGCGCACGGGACAACGCCAAGGTTGGCTGTGCGATATAGTTTGCGGGATCTGCGATGAGTCTTGCCCGAAAAGCGGCGATCTCTTCCTTCGCGGCATGCGGCCCGACCAGCATGCCGTAGCCGCCCGACTCCCCGACTGCTTTGACCACGAGTTGTTCCAGATTGTCGAGGACATATTTCAGGCTGTCTGGCTCGCGGCACAGGTAGGTCTCAACGTTGGGCAGGATTGGTTCGGCATCGAGGTAATATTTGATGATCCGCGGGACATAGGCGTACACCGCCTTGTCGTCCGCAATTCCTGTGCCGAGCGCATTGGCAATCGTGACGTTTCCGGCGCGGTAGGCGTCGAATAGCCCGGAAACGCCGAGCGTGGAGTCGGGGCGGAATACGATGGGGTCGACAAAGTCGTCGTCGAGCCGGCGGTAGATCACGTCGACCCTGCGCAATCCACTGGTCGTACGCATGAACACGGTGTTGTTGTGAACGACGAGATCGCGTCCCTCGACCAACTCGATGCCCATCCGCCGGGCCAGGAACGTATGCTCGAAATAGGCGGAGTTGAAAACGCCTGGGGTCAGCAGGACGATGCGCGGATCGGATTGATAGCCGGGCGCCAACGACCGCAGGGCCGACAGCAGCATCTCCGAATAATTCTCGATACGGCGGACATTGTATCCGCGGTACAGCGTCGGGAAGGCGCGGCGGATGATTTCCCGGTTCGTCAGCATGTAGGAGACGCCGGACGGTACCCGGAGATTGTCTTCAAGAACCGCAAACTGGCCATCCTCGGTCCGCACCAGATCGCTCCCGCAGATCGAGACATAGGCGTCGCGGGGCACCTGCACCCCGCGCATTTCCCGGCGATATTGCCGGCAGCTATACACCAGGTCCCGTGGCACCACGCCGTCCGACAGAATGGCGCCATCGTTATAGATGTCTTTCAGGAACAGATTCAGCGCCTCGAGACGCTGTGTGAGTCCGGCTTCGATCGTTGCCCATTCGGATGCTGTCAGAATGCGCGGCAAGCAGTCGGTCGGGAAGATCCGCTCGGTCGAATCCGAATTACCGTAAACCGTAAAGGTAATGCCTTGATGCAGAAAAGCGCGGTCGACCGCCTGCTGGCGGCGCGTCATTTCCTCCGGGCCTAGCGCATCGAGGCGCGCTTGCAGGGCGCGGTAATGTTCGCGCGACGCGCCGTTGGGATCGAACATCTCGTCGTACGCATTATCGATAACGTATTGAGAATACAATGCGCCGCTTGGCCGGCGCCCATCCTTGCTCGTTCCGCTAGCATGACTACTCATACATCCGACTCAACGGAGCCAGCGAGAGCTTGTCAAGAATTACCGGTGTTGTATGGCGTTGTTACTTTTTGCACGCGGATGGTAATGCCGGATAGGGCTTCAAATTTGCAAGTTGGCGATTACGAAAATATTCGTTGTTCTTGTCCTTGAACTGCAGTTTGCCCGGGCCAATGAATGTATTTCCCTTGACGACAAGCTTTGTGTTTTCACGCTTGCGATAGTTCAAAAATTGGCCACCACCGCTGTGATCGTTGATAACGATATTCCTTTCGAAAATCAGCATCTGTTCCGAATTCCGTCGCTTTGCATTTCCGGTTTCCATCGCAAACCCGACAATATTGCGATTAACGCTTTTGGGGCCTTGTTGGATGATATTGTTGCGAATTTCGGCACGGCCGCCGTTCGACAGGTCGATTTCCCAAGAGCTGTTGCCGCCCATACTCGCGATTACGCTACAGGAGATTTCTGTAATTTTCGAGCGGCTCTTTACACAGTTTCCTTCGCCAAGACAGTCATGAATAAAGCTGCGGCGAATGATCAGTTTGTCCGCCTTATTGAAGTACATCGGATGCGCGCGCCCTCTTATGCCTAACCGCGCGAATTCGCTGTCTTCGATAAGAATAACATCGCCAGGCCTTCGGCTGGTGCCGAGAATTCCTTGTTGTCCATCGTGAAAGTAAGAGTTTCGAATTGTCAGGCCCGCGCCCTCATGACGAATTCCGGCGCCGTTTTGATCCTTTACCTTCATGCCGGAGAACTCGATATTCTCGATCGTCGTGTTGTTGCCCCTCACGATCCATATCGCTTTGCCGCCGCAGGTTTGGTCACGCACATGCGCGCGTCCGCCGACGCCGCGAATTGTCAGATTGTTGGCTTTCCAGGTCGCGCAGTCGACATATTCGCCGGCGGCAATTTCGATTGTATCACCGTCCTGCGCCTTCAACGCCGCGAGGCTGGGCCATTTCATACTCTCTTTCGGTCCAACGCGCAGTGTCATCGGTGCTCTCGACTTCTTTAGGGCTGACGGCGTCTTCTTCCATGTTGGCTTCGGAGGCAATCCTTTTGGTGCGCGCGGCTTCTTCTTGCCGTTTTCCGTCGGCAGGATCTTCAATCCCTTCAGGTTTCCTTTCAAGATCACTCTTTGTTTGTCGGTCCATACCTCCACGTCCGCGACCGCTTGAGGCGCGACGAAAAACCCGAGCATCCCAAGAATGCAGCAGAGCACCCGCCTTTTGATAGCGTGCTGGGTACAATTGGTCGGTTGGTGTGAAACAGGCGACATCATGTAGACCGTGAACGTGGCGACGTACCTTCAAGCGTGCCGACAAACAGTGCCAGTAATGGCGGAACGATCGCAAGTGTCAGAACGGCAGAGAGCGCCAAACCACCGACGACAACGGATCCCAATCCGCGATAAAGCTCCGAGCCGGCGCCTGGGAAGAGGACGAGCGGCAGCATGCCGCCGACGCTGGTCAGCGTCGACATGAAGATCGGCCGAATTCGGTTTCTCGTGGCTTCGACGACGGCATCGGCGTGGGCCATACCGTCCACACGGATATGATGCAGTGTCTGGTGCACCAACAGAATGGCGTTATTGACGACGATACCGATCAAAATGACGAACCCGAGCAGGGTAAGCATGTCCAGTTGCTGCAAATGAAATTGGTTGAGCACCGTCAATCCGATGACGCCACCGGCGGCGGCGATGGGAACCGAAAGCACGATAATAAGCGGGTAAAAGAAGCTTTCGAACAACACAGCCATTACCAGGAACACGATGGCAAATGCCAAAACGAGGTCGAGCCGCAATTCCGCGGCGGTCGCCGATAGAGCATCAGCGGTGCCGCCAAGCCGCAGCCTTATGCCATCCGGCAAGCCTTCCGCCTCCAATTCGGCGACGACATTCGTCCGCAGAAGGTTCAGGGCCGTCTCCAGCGGCATATGAGGCGGCGGTCGGATACGTAGTGCGGTCGCACGTGCCCCCTCTTCATGCATGATCTGCGTCGGCCCGGCGATGAGCTTCACTTCGGCCAGAGAGGAAACCGGTACGGTTGCGCCGCTATCGGTAATGACCGGCAGGTTGGCGATATTCTGCGTTTCGCCGCCAGCCGGTTTCCGTCCGGTGAGAATCAAATCCATGAAACGGCCATCGACAAGAACCTCGTCGACGCGGATTCCGTCATTGAACGCATCGACCGTTAGTCCGAGGTCCCGGGCGCTGACGCCATTGTCTGCGAGCCGGACCGGGTCGGGTTGAACGCGGACCTCTGGTGCTCCGAGTTCAAGCCGCGGTGCTGCCCTGACTTGCGCCCCTTCCTTTCGCGGTAGGATTTCGCCGACACGGTCGAGGGCGCGGTGGACCACGGCAAAGATTGGTTCCAGTTCCGGTCCGGTTACAGTCAGGCGAATCGTTCTTGTGCCGCCATCGACTCTGAAGATTGCCGGTCGATAGGCGGTCGCGCTGACGCCTGGATAGTTGCGCGTGGCGTCCAGAATCAATGCGATCAGTTCCTTGGCTTGAACCGTTTGAGAGCCCCGCGAAACGGTAAGGATTCGTTCCGGCGAGGTGATGAAGGTGAAGTACTTGGTGGTCAGCGGATTGTTCGCGAGCGGCGTATCGGTCGCACGCGATTCGAGATAGGGCAGCAGTTTTTGTTCGAACGCCAACGACAATTGCGCGGCGGTGTCCAAATTATAACCGGGCGGTGGTTTGGCAATGCCTATGACGAGATTTCTGTCGCCTTCGGGAAGGTATTCGAGCGGAGGCAAGAGGGACCAAATGATGATCCCGGCGCCGCTCGTGATAACAGCAAGCAGCCCCAGCGCCCGTGCGCGGCTGCGCACGACGAACCCGATGAGCCGTACGGTCGTCGTAACGAAACCCTCGGCGAAATCGTCCATGCCGGGCAGCCGGACGGTTGCCAGTTCACCGGTTCCTCCCAACAGGCGGTTGGCCAGCGCGGGAATCACGGTCACGGATACGAACAGCGATAATGTTACGGCGACCGTTATCGCGACGGCGATGTCGCGGAAAATCTGGCCGATATCGAGGTCAGTGAAAAGGATCGGAACAAAAACCAGAATCGTGGTCAGGGATGATACCAGAATCGCCCCCCAAACCTGTCGCGTACCAAGAAACGCGGCCTGTGCCGCCGGATATCCCTGCTGACGAAGCCGGTAGATGTTTTCCAGAACGATGATCGCAGCGTCGACCACCATGCCGACGGCGAAGGCGATACCGGCCAGCGATACGACATTTATCGTTTGACCGAACGCTGCCATGGCGACGAAGGAGGCGACGACCGAGGTGGGAATCGCCAAGGCGACGATTAATGTGGCCCGGCCGGAGCGCAGGAATAGGAGCAGAATGAAAACGGCCACGCCACCGCCAACCCAGATGTTCTGCAACACCAGATCGATGGCGGACTCGATATAGACCGTTTCGTCGTACATCTGCTCCAGCACAAGACCGTTCTCGGGGATGGGGCCGCTTTTGAGTTCGGCCAACGCTTGTTTAACGCCCTGCATCGTTTCAATAACGTTCACGCCGACCTCGCTGCGGACACCGAAATTGATAATCGGACGGCCGTTCATGCGCGCGAGCGAGAAATGTCTGTGATGCTGGAAATCGACGTCGGCAATGTCGTCTACCGTGACGCGTGCAACACGGCCGGTCGCGTTGTCGCGCGCGCTGCGCAGGACGATCTGGCGCACATTCTCGGGTGTCGAGAGCCGCCAATCGGTACGAACGATATAACGGCGCTTGCCCTCTGCGATGTTGCCGGTCGTGGCGGCGACATGAGCGGCGCGCAATCGGTCGAGTACGGTTCGCACGGTCAACCCGTAACGCGCCATCTTTGCCGGATCGAACGTGATGTGTAACTCGCGGCCCCGACCGCCGCGAACCGAAACCGATTCGACACCGGCGACTCGTTCCAGGCGTTCGCGGACCACGTCGTGAGCGAAATCGCCGTAGTCGTCGATCAGGCGGTTGTTGCCCTCTTGTGGCCACATGTAGATCCAGGCGATGCGGTTGCCGCGCGGGTCGGCCGACCGATATCTAGGGGCCTCGGCTTCTTCCGGGTAACCGTTAACGCGGTCCAGCCGGTTGGCAACCAGCAGCAACGCCTTATCCATATTATGGCCGACCGGGAACCGCAGACGGATCCGGCCCTGACTTGGTGTGGAATGGCTGAGAATGCTTTTTAAGCCCGGTAGGCCACGCAGGGCTTCTTCCTGCCTATTGATGATCTCACGCTCGATTTCTTCAGGCGCGGCACCATGCCATGACGTTCGGAGATGAATCGTTGGTTGTGCGATGCTTGGTGATAGCTGTATCGGGATAGTCGTAAGCGCGAGTCCGCCGAACAGCATGACCAGGATTACGACCGCCACGACCGCGATAGGCCGGTTGATCGAATAGCGAATCACATCCATGGGGTAATTCTAGCGTAGCCTCGCCGGGCTGTCGCATGGCGTCTGGTCTGCTAAGTTTGAGGCAGAAACGGGTTTTGGGAGGGTCGTTGATGGCCGGTACGGAAGAAGAGTTCGATTATATCGTCGCGGGGGCGGGGTCTGCCGGTTGCGTGCTGGCCAACAGGCTTTCGGCGGACTCCAGAAACCGGGTGCTGCTATTGGAGGCAGGCGGGCGCGACAATTATCCGTGGATTCACATTCCGGTCGGCTATTTCAAGACCATTTTGAACCCGAGAACCGATTGGTGTTTTTACACGGAACCCGATGCGGGGTTGAACGGCCGCAGCATCCCGTGGCCACGCGGCAAGGTGTTGGGCGGCTCCAGTTCGATCAATGGGCTCGTCTATATCCGGGGCCAAAGCCACGATTACAATCAATGGCGCCAACTCGGCAATACCGGATGGGCATGGGACGATGTGCTGCCCTATTTCATGAAAGCCGAGGATCAGGAACGTGGTGCGAGCGAGACGCATGGCGCAGGTGGCCCGCTGGGTGTGTCCGATATCGGATTCTCGCGCGGGTTTTCCGACGCGTTTATCGATGCGGCGGAAGACATCGGCATTCCGCGGACCGACGATTTCAACAGCGGCGATCAGGAGGGCGCTGGGTATTTCCAACTCACCACACGCAACGGCCGACGGTGCAGTACGGCGGTGGGGTATCTGCGGCCCGTCAAGGGGCGCTCCAATCTATCCATTACGACACGCGCGCTCGTTCGCCGGATATTATTCGAAGGCAAACGCGCGGTCGGCATCGAATACATGGTTGATGGTCAAACGCGTGTTGCTCGGACGAAGGGTGAGGTTATCCTGTCTTCCGGTGCGATCGGATCGCCACAAATTCTCCAGCTTTCCGGCGTTGGGCCCGGCGCACTTTTGGGAGAGTTTGGTATCCCGGTGGTGCACGAGGCGCCTGGCGTTGGCGAGAACCTCCAGGATCATTTGCAGATTCGAGCCATCTACAAGACCAATCAACCGTCTCTCAATGATGAGGTCAACAGCCTCTTCCGTAAGGCGTTGATGGGGCTCGAATACATTTTTACCCGTAAGGGGCCGCTGACTTTGGCGGCCGGTCATGTCGGGATGTTTGCCAGGACCCGGCCAGATCTCGAGACGCCGGACGTGCAATTCCACCTGATCCCGTTGAGCACCAAAGCGCCGGGTGAAGGACTGCATGAATTTTCCGCTTTCACGTCGTCGGTTTGTCAGTTGCGGCCCGAGTCGCGCGGCAGGATTGTCATCAAATCGCCTGACCCTACGAGCTATCCAGCGATTCATCCGAACTATCTGTCGGCGGTAACGGACCAGCAGACGATTGTCGGGGGCATGAAATTGTCCCGGAAGATTATGGCGACCCCAGTGATGCAGTCGCTGATCACCGAGGAGTTCATGCCCGGTACGGACGTTCAATCCGACGAAGATCTGCTGGAACATGCGCGCGACAATGCAGGGACGATCTATCACCCGGTTGGAACCTGCAAAATGGGTGATGATCCGATGGCGGTGGTAGACGAGCGGCTGCGCGTTCATGGAATTAAAAGGCTGCGGGTCGTCGACGCATCGATCATGCCGACCCTGGTATCGGGCAATACCAATGCGCCATCGATTATGATTGGCGAGAAGGCGTCTGACATGATTTTGGAAGATGCCCGTTAGCTGCTACGCTTTGGCAAATAAAGTGGAGGTTAGAGGATACAATCATGCATGCAATGGAAGTTTTAGATCCGACCGGCGCGACGGAGGTGTTGAAACTGCACGCGCCGCGTCTGGACACCTTGGCCGGTAAGACGGTAGCACTGGTGTCGGACGACATGTGGCAGGCGCACCGTATGCTGCCGCTCGTGCGCGAAAAACTGCAAGCGCAATATCCCGATGCGACGTTCATCCCGGAAACCGAATTTCCGATGGGCTCGCGGGAGATGGACACCGAAAAAACCGTCGACATGCTCATCGAACGGGGCGTTGACGCGGTCATTGTCGGGAACGCCTCCTGAGGCGCCTGCGCGACAGCATGCGGCCGTGTTGCCGCTCGTATTGAAAGCAGGGGTATCCCCACCGTTATTCTGACCCGCGAAGATTTCGTGGGTGTGGTTCGTAATTCTCTGGCCGGGCTTGGTTTCGATCAGGACGCGTCCATGGTGATCTTTCCGATTGATCCGTTCCTGGTTGACAGCGACCTTACACCGATCGCGGAAGCGACGGACAAGTTCAGTGAAGGGCTGACCAATTGGGAAGCGGCGACCAAGGAAACCGGGATCACGTATCCGCCCAAGGTACCCATCGAAGCGAACGGCTACGAAGCCGCGTTCGACAAGATGAACCGCCAATTCCTCATCAACACCTGGGGCGATGGGTTGCCGATCAACCCACCGACCCAGGCGCGTGTCGACTGGATCATGAAAGGCAGCGACCTGGCACCGGAGACGGTGATTGGCAAGGTTATGCCGCGCGGCGGCATCGCCACGGTGGAAACTCTTGCGGTGTCGCTTGCCATGGCCGGCGGGCGCCCGGAATATCTACCGGTGTTGATAGCGGCCACGCGTTGCGTTTTGGATCCGGAACTCGAGCATGACAAGTTCCAGGCGACTTCGGACAGCACCTTCCCTGTGATCATCGTGAATGGGCCGATTGGGGCGGATATTCGGCTCAATTCGGGCTTTGGTCTATTAGGGCCGGATCCGCAACATCCGGCTGGTTCTTCCATCGGCCGCGCCCTGCGGCTGATTCAGCAAAATGTCGGCGGGGCCTTACCCGGTGTCGGCACGATGTCGATCTATGGCGCGATGCGAACCACGAACGTCGTCATCGCCGAAGACGAAGAGGGCCTGCCGCCGGAATGGAGCACGGTCAGCGCCGACCATGGTGATGTCGAACGGGGCGTGAATTCGGTCACGGTCTTTGTGGCAACCGGTGCGAGCAATATCGTGCGCCGGGGTGTCGGTAAGGAAACGGCGGAAAATGAGGCGCTTGAAAGCCTGTACCGGATTGCTGGCTACCTGCGCAGCCCGACGATCCATTACCTGGATGGCCATGCCAATGGGACACCGGGTGCATTGCTGATGCCGCGCGTTGTCGCCAAACAACTCGCGGCTCTCGGCTGGACCAAGGAGAAGATCAAAAACTTTCTATGGGAAAACGCGAAAATCCCCCATGAAGAAATCGTCCGCACCGGCATGCGGCAATGGATCGAGACCAGCGTCGATCCGGAAACCGTGGCATCCGCCAATGACGATCCCTGGACGATCTGCCGGGACCCGTCGCAGATCATTCTTGCCGTCGCCGGTGGTGCGCACCCGACACATAATTTCTGGATGCAGGGTAACGCGCCAAAGGTGGCGAGTGGGCGTATCGATCTGCCGGCTGGTTGGGGTTCGTTGATCGCCGAAGCCGAAGAGGATTTGGGCCCAAGCGGTGAGATGTGCGTGATCTAGCCGGCGGACTCTTTCTTGGGTTCCTCGCTCGTATCCGTAGTGACGGCGGTTAGGTTCGTTTTCTTTACGGGTGATTTGCTGCCCGCTGCGGCGATGTCGCCGGCGATCTCACCGCCTTCTTCGATCGTGAGGCGGCCGTAGCGTACGGTGCCGGAAACGCGTCCGGTTTTGTGAATGACCAAGCGGTCGCGTGCGGTCAAGTCGCCTTCGAAGTTGCCATGGATTTCCGCTTCGTCGATCGTTGCGGCGCCAACGAAGGTGCCGGACTTTTCGATTTGAAGCACCCGACTGTCCATCGACGCCTCGACCCGGCCTTCGACGAATAGCGTATCGCAATCCTCGATCGCCGCGCTTTTAAGCCGAATATCGGGGCCGACGGTCAGTCGGCCAGCCGGTCCACCGGGCTCCGGGACCGCGGGAATTCGGCGCGGTGCTATCGCAGCTGCCGGTTTGGCATCCGCTTCCGCATGCTTGTTGTCTTCCTGTTTTTTGAACATCGCCATCGTGCCCCTCCGAATAAGATTTTGCAGAAGCCAATCGGTAAGGGGGAAAAGCGGCGATAAACCGGACCAAATTGCGGCAAAGTAAAGGCGTTCGTCATATTCTCAACCGCGCGGCATCGCCGCTGTCGAGCCGCCGTCGACCGGCATCGTGATGCCGGTTATGTACGAGGACGCTTGCGAGCTCAGAAACAGGCACGCTTCCGCGATGTCTTCCGGTTGCGCGATGCGCCCCATCGGCGATGTGCCGGACAGGCGATAGCCATGGCTGGCGTTGGTCTCTCCCATAAAGGGCTGGGTCATCGGCGTGTCGACCGTGGCGGGCGCGATAGCGTTGACGGTGATGCCGCTCGATGCTTGTTCGACCGCGAGCACCCGCACCAGATGCGACAAGGCGATTTTCGATGCGGCATAGGCGCCGCTTGATGCCTTTGGCCGGATCGCTGCGGCCGACGATAGCGCCGTAATCGATTTGCGGCGGTCCGGCCCGGCTTGCAGATGCGGCAGGGCCGCGCGCGCCGCGATCCAGAACCCGCGCATGTTGACGGCGAAGACGTCATCGAATTCGTTTTCTGCCATATCGGCAAGGGCGCCGACCCGCAAGATGCCGGAGGTGAAGATCAAGTGATCGAGGCCGCCAAGGTCGTCGGTGGCCTGTTTCAGCGCGGTGTTCAGCATATTGCTGTCGCGCACGTCGGCGACGGCACTGAGGGCTTCTTCGGCGCCCGCAGTACGCAGATCATCCGCGAATCCTTCAAGCGGGTCGGTATTTACGTCGAGCGCCGCAACCCGCGCGCCTTTGGCGGCGAAGGCTAGCGCTGTGGCGCGGCCGATACCGGACGCCGCACCCAACACCGCGACGGGCCGCCCCTGAAATTCCGTTGCCTCAGATATCATAGTTCCCTTCCCAAAATTCGATAATCATTCGTTTATGTGTCGCATGTGACACTGCCAAGCGCCAACAAAGAGGATTTGAGGCCTAATATTGAGGGACGAGACGCCATTGCGCAGGAACTCTCTCCGCCTTATGTTCCGGCGAATCAACGTTGCCCACATCGCACCGGCTAAATGACTGATACTGCTCGAATTCGAAACTTCGCGATCATCGCCCACATCGACCACGGAAAGTCGACGCTGGCGGATCGGCTGATCGAGCGCGCCGGCTCGATCGAAGCGCGGGATATGAAGGCGCAGCTGCTCGATTCGATGGATCTGGAGCGCGAGCGCGGTATCACCATCAAGGCGCAGACGGTTCGCTTGGAATACAAGGCGCGCGACGGCGAAACCTACATCCTGAACCTGATCGATACGCCTGGCCATGTCGATTTTGCCTATGAAGTCAGCCGCAGCCTCGCCGCTTGCGAAGGTGCGATCCTGCTGGTCGATGCCAGTCAGGGCGTCGAAGCGCAGACGTTGGCCAATGTCTATATGGCGATTGAGGCGGATCTCGAGATCATCACGGTTTTGAACAAAGTCGATCTGCCTTCCGCGGAGCCCGACCAGATTCGCCAGCAGATCGAGGAAGTGATTGGCCTCGATGCGACGGATGCCTTGGAGATCTCGGCCAAGACGGGCGCCGGCATCGACGACGTGTTGGAAGCGCTGGTTGAGCGTTTGCCGCCGCCGGAAGGCTCGACCGAGGGCCCGCTGCGGGCCTTGCTGGTCGACAGTTGGTACGACGCTTATCTCGGCGTCGTGGCACTGGTCCGGGTGAAGGATGGTAATCTGGCGAAGGGTCAGCGCTTGCGCATGATGTCGACGGGCGCAGTGCACGAGGTAGAGCGGGCCGGCGTGTTCATGCCGAAGGGTGTAATGGTGGACCGGCTCGGTTCGGGCGAAATCGGTTTTATCACCGCATCGATCAAATCGGTCGCCGATTGCAAGGTCGGCGATACGCTGACCGATGATCGCAAGCCGGCGGAAGAAGCGCTGGCGGGGTTCAATCCTTCCGCGCCGGTGGTATTTTGCGGGCTGTTTCCCGTCGACGCGGCCGACTACGAGGATCTGCGCGAGGGTCTGGCGCGGCTCGCTTTGAATGATTCCAGTTTCCATTATGAAGCGGAATCGTCTGCTGCCCTGGGTTTTGGTTTTCGTTGCGGATGTCTGGGTCTATTGCATCTTGAGATCGTGCAGGAGCGGTTGGAACGGGAATTCGATCTCGATCTGATCACCACCGCACCCTCCGTCGTCTATCGTATCAGCATGACGGATGGCCGCGAGATCGAGCTGCACAATCCCGCCGATTATCCCGACGTGGTCCATATCGCGCGGATCGAAGAGCCATGGATCAAGGCGACAATCATGGCCCCGGACGAATATCTCGGCGGTATCCTGGGCTTGTGTACGGAACGGCGTGGCGAGCAGATCGAGCTTACCTATGTTGGAGACCGGGCAATGGCGGTCTATCGGTTGCCGCTAAACGAGGTTGTTTTCGATTTTTACGACCGCCTCAAATCCATCAGCCGCGGCTATGCCAGCTTCGATTACGAAATCGACGGTTATGTCGAAGGCGATCTCGTCAAGGTCGGCATCCTCGTCAACAGTGAACCGGTCGACGCGCTTGCCTTGATCACCCATCGCAGTCAGGCGGAGCGCCGCGGCCGCATGCTTTGCGAGCGGCTCAAGACGCTTATCCCGCGTCAACTCTTTAAGATCGCGATCCAGGCGGCGATCGGTGGCAAGGTTATTGCCCGCGAGACGGTAGGTGCGCTGCGCAAGGATGTGACCGCCAAATGTTATGGCGGTGACATCACGCGCAAACGCAAACTGCTCGAGAAGCAGAAGAAGGGCAAAAAGCGGATGCGCCAGTTCGGCCAGGTCGAGATCCCGCAGTCGGCCTTCCTTGAAGCGCTCCGCATGGATGACGGTTGAGCCGAACTATCCTAAACCGCTGCGCCGTAGATGCCGCTGTCGTCCGAGGCGCACGAACAGCCCTCCCATGATCAACAACACGACGAAGATGATAATGACGGCTTCCCAAACGGGGCGGGCCAGCAGATGCGGTACGATGACCGAATCCCAAAAAGCCGGGATATGCAAATGACGTTGCACAATGACTTGGCTGAAGTTCAAGCTCGTCACATGCGCTTCATACCACGCAGCCCCGGCCGGGCGCGTGACATCCGCGCCAAACAGCCAGATCACCAGTCCTCCCAGCAGAGTAATGGTCGCCAAAATTATCAATAGGCGACCGATGATACGTAAGACGATCATTGTTCAGCCTGTTTTCCACCGTAACTAGTGTAGATCCTATCACGTGTGCGCCGCGACGAAAACCATGGCTATTCTTGCACCGATAAAGGTCAGCAGGTAATGTCGCCGCGCTTCGGAGGGATGGCCGAGTGGCTTAAGGCGCACGCTTGGAAAGCGTGTTTAGGGTAATCCCCTAACGTGGGTTCGAATCCCACTCCCTCCGCCAATCGCCGCCGTCGCGCGCCGCAAAAAGCATAGCCATCAGCAAGACCTGTCAACTGAAACACGTGGGTCTCATTGATGTTCGCCGAGGTGCCCCGTGACGGCCCTCTTCAGGCATAGACGACGGATACTAATGTATTTCCCCTCGCGATACGCGATTGCCGAACGCTTACATCGCGTGGATCGTCAGTCGCCCTCAGGAGTGCTTGCGGGTTGCTGAGGCAGAGGTCTGAGCGAATCTGCATCTATCGAAGCGGCGAGCCGCTGGGCGTTGGCGATGGACTGGCCGGCCCAAAGGACACCGCCCAGCGCGCCTGGGACCAACGCGACGACACCCTGCTGAATGGATAGTGCAATCGTGTCGACGGCCGGCACGCCCACCAGCGATAGCGCTGCTGCGAGTGCGCCTTCTCGAACGCCCCAACCGCCGTAGGATATCGGCATCGCTGCCGCCAACATCACCGGAGGCATGAGAACAAGTAAGCTCAAGAAGGTAATATCGATTCCCTGCGACCGGGCCAGGAGAAAAAAGGCAGCGACATAGAGCAGCAATCCCACAACGCTCGTTACGAAGAGCTGCGTCATGCGCCCGATTCGCAGGCCGATTGTCCGAAAGTCATCCAGAAATTTTCGAATATGAGAGACGACTCGATACCGTGTGCGTGCCAGTGCCGCAAGGACCGCGAGTGATAGCATAACGGCCAAGAGCGGGAAAATGGCGATGAGTGCAACGCTTGTCTCGCTGAAATCGGCAAGCAGAAAAGTTGCAAATGGCATCATGCATAGAGTAACGAGCACGAGGGAGATCGCGGCGATATAACGGTCGATGATGGCACTGTTAACCGCCTTGGACACGGGAACATGATCGTTGGCGAGGACCGCCTGCACCGCGCCCGTCCCGATCGACGCCGGCATGAACAGTCCGGCTGAGAGCGCCATGAACTGAAAACGGACGACCAAAGAATAGCGGATTCTAGCGCCGATTCCGCCAAGAACAAGTCGCCAGCGCAAAGCGACGACGCCAACCTGCAAGAGATGAATGGCCAAAACCGCGGCAAGTACCTCGGCCTCAATGGAGACCAGTTTGCCGACGAAATTCTCTATGTCGACAAAGGTAATCAGTGCCGCCAGAACGAACACTGAAACAAAGATTGGGTAAAAGCGCTTGATGGCGGTCAACGGATCAGGACTTTTCTGCTTGCATGGTGTTGGACCCACTAATGCGCATAGATTGATTGAACCATTTTGCATATCCAGAAGCCATGATGAGCAATATTAATCTCGCACCCTGAATATCGTGGAACAAGCCCAATGGGGTCGAAGAGGGATAGGTTGACGAAGTACCTGGTTCCCGGCATTGGCGCGCGATAGAAGACGAGGGCGGACAAGAGCAATGCTGCCCAACATAACGGACCAAAGAATTCGCCTTCCCTAATGTCAGTTGCTCCTGAACAGACCTGTGTATGCGCGGTACACCGCGTTTTCCGGTTTTCCGCGACGGATGATTGGTATTGAACGGCGTCTTA
Source organism: Alphaproteobacteria bacterium (assembly GCA_012103325.1). GTDB lineage: Bacteria > Pseudomonadota > Alphaproteobacteria > UBA8366. Next base: position 1,302,476 of record WLWY01000001.1, on the reverse strand, counting down.
TACGAAGAACGTGTGGATTGTATAAGGGCTAGAAATGGTACTTAATCGTAATCAGAAAGTCGTGCGAGCTGTATTCGTCTGCTGTGATGGTCTCGCCAGTTGGAAACGTGCCCGTGCTCACTTCGCCGAGCTGCAAGTAGCGATAGGCGAACTCGGTACTCCAACTCTCCGCAAATGCCCAATTCACCCCCGCAAATCCGCCGTACGCGAGATTATCTGTATCGTTTTCGTCGTTGACCTGTGCCGTCGTGCCGCGAAGGTTCCGATCCGTGTCCGCGGTGTTGCGCGCCCACCCGATCGATGCGCCGATAAAAGGCGTGAAATTCGTGCTGTTGCGATATTCGTAGGCGATGTTGTAGAGGACGGTAATGGTGGAAATGTTAGATTTATAGGAAACCGGTCCCACCGTGTCCGTGCTGTCGAAATCAAATCGAAACCGGTAGCCAGCCTCAACTTCCGTTCTGAGGGGGATGCCACGCCATTGATAGCCGAGCACGGCGCCGGCGCCGATGACAAGGTCTTTGGTATCAATGGTGGCGAATTGTCCAGTCCCAGTGGTCGAGAAATCGTCGACCTCGGCGCGCGATCCGGTTATTTGGAAACCGGTATAGTACCCGCCTTGTTGCTCTTCAGCCCAAGCGGGCAGCGCGGCCAGGCACGCACAAAGAAAATAGAAACCCCTCACGACGAACGCGCCTCCCCTCGCTTCATTCGTTCTCGTGCCGCCGACTCTAATACCCGGAACCCAGGTAAATGTAAAAGGCGGCGGCAAGGCCCCAAATTCCGTTATCGATTTGGGCAAGAGGCAAATTTCTAGTCACCGCCAGGCAAAGACCGGCTGTTCCAGATGATCAACCCGAGTATCGCGGCCGAAGATGCCAACTTCACGGAACTGATAGATGACCGCGGCGGTCGGTGCATGGACTTTGGCGCGGGCAATGTTGAGGCGGATCAGCGGCCGGTCGCTTTCCGGAATTGAGCTGAATTCCGGCGTTTCTGGCCGGGCGAGCCGCTCCAGGGTAACGATGTGAACCCGCTCGACTTCTTCCGGTTCTGGAACGATCGTGACGCTGCCGCCGGCCCACAAAACGACCGGCGTGATGCGGTAGCCCGAGCGTGTCGGATAGTCGTCGAGCAGGCCAAGCACCGAGTCTTCGCCCAACTCGACCCCCATTTCTTCGTGCAGCTCGCGCAGCGCCGCTTGGATGGCGGTTTCGCCCGGATCGACCCGTCCGCCGGGCAGCGCGAACTGCCGGGAATGGGCGTTTAGCCTCGCGGTCCGGCGTGTCAGAAGGAAGGCCGCGCCGTGCCGTGAATCGACGACAGTTACCGCGACTGCCGCGTGCGTTAAGCCATCGGAGTCGACCCGGTGGTCTTCGAAACCGGTAATATTGGCGAGGAGCTTCGTACGCAGATCGTCGTTATAAGAGTAGGACACTGTTGGGAATTGCCTCTGAAGGGTTGCTGCGGCGGGCGAACGCTCCGGCACACGCTACAGTCCCGGCCCCGGCCAGCGCAACGGGGAAACCAGTTGTATGGTGCACCGAAAGCTCTTAAATCAAAGTGATTCAAATATTTATATGGGAAATCCGATGGTTTCTGCCGTAAATACGGCACTTCCCGAAGCGGTCGCGCATGATGGTTATCGCGTTGTCATCGAACCGCGCGGCGAGCGTGTGCGCGTTGTTTTCAATGGTGAGACGGTTGCTGACAGTACGCGGGCGCTGCTGATGCACGAGACGCGGCTCCCGTCGGCGTACTACTTCCCGATTGCCGATGTTCGCACGGATTTCCTTCTCCGCAACGAATTCCACACACATTGTCCGTTCAAAGGAAATGCGTCCTATTGGTCGCTCAAGGTGGGCGAGCGGGCGGCGGAGAATGCGGTCTGGAGTTATGAGGAACCTTATGACGAAGCGTCGGGCATCGGAGGCTATATCGCCTTCGACTGGAGCGCGATGGATGCTTGGTTTCTCGACGAGGACGTTTTAACCGAGCAGCCGCGCGGCGACATATCGAGCCAGGAAAACCCGTTCGTGAAATGGCTCGTCGAGGATGCCTGGAAGGCAACGTCGGCAGCAGATTTTGTGGCCCGGCTCGCCAATGCGCTGGTCGCCGCCGATTTCCCGGTCTGGCGGTTACGGTTGCTTGTCCGGACGCTGAACCCGCAGCTCTTCGCGAATACCTATACATGGCAGCATGGCGTCGAAGGGATCGAAGAATATCAGGCGACCCATGTCGGCTTGCAGACCGCCGAGTATCGCGACAGTCCGTTTGCGCCGATCATCGCCGGCGAGGGTGGTATCCGCCGCAGGCTTGAAGGGCCGAGTCCGAAGCTCGACTTTCCGATTCTTGAAGACCTCGTGGCGGAGGGCGCGACAGACTATGTAGCCATGCCGGTCAAGTTCTCCGACGGCCTGATCAATATCCTGATCCTGACGTCGGATCGTCCCGGCGGGTTCGCAACAGAGGAATTGGGACAGCTGTACGAAGTGCTCCCGGCGCTCGGCCGCCAGTTGGAGGCGTATGCGCAACGGCTCTCGTCGCTGACTTTGCTGCGGACCTATCTTGGCCGCGATGCGGGCGAGCGGGTCATGGATGGGTTGGTCAAGCGCGGCGACGGCGAGGAAGTGCATGCGGTCGTCTGGATTTCAGACCTTCGCGACTCCACGGCTTTGGCGAACGCGCTGTCCCGGGTTGGCTATCTTGCGGCGCTCAATCAGTATTTCGACTGCGTCGCCGGTGCCGTCATCGATAACGGCGGTGAAGTGTTGAAATTCATCGGCGATGCCGTTTTGGCTATCTTTCCGATCGACGACCGGGAAAGCCCTTATCCAGAAGCTTGCGAACGGGCTTTGGCGGCAGTCCGGGAAGCCGATCAAGCCATTGTGGGTCTGAACGCGGAACGAAAGGCGAATTCAGAAATACCGTTAAGCTACGGCACTGGACTGCATCGGGGCGACATTACCTACGGCAATATCGGAACAACCAAACGGCTCGATTTCACGGTCATCGGAACGGCTGTGAACGAGGTGTCACGCATCGAGTCCCTTTGCAAAATCTTGGGCAAGCCGGTTCTGATGTCGTCCGTCTTTGCGAAAAGTGTATCCTCGGGACTTGTGTCTCTCGGTCCGCACGAGTTGCGCGGTATTAGCGGTACCCAAGAGATATTTACGCTGCCAGACTAAGCTTGTTTTCAGCCGTGCCGGCGCTGTGCGACTTCACTCAGAATGAAAGTCGCGCTGTTCACGCAGAGCGATAGCGTAATCAGGATGATCCCGAGCCCGAGCGCGAGGGACAGGTCGCCCTTGCTGACCTCTAGCGCAATTGCCGTGGTCATCACCCGCGTCAGATGATCGATATTGCCGCCGACGATCATCACCGCGCCGACTTCGGCGCTGGCGCGGCCGAACCCGGCGAGAATGGCTGTCGAGAGGCTGAAGCGGCCCTCCCATAACAATGTCCGCATGGTTTGAAACGCGCCCGAGCCGAGAGACCGCAGTTGATCGCGGTACTCGGTCCACAGATCTTCGATTGTCTGCCGCGTCAAGGCGGCGATGATCGGCGTTACCAGGATGCATTGCGCGATGATCATCGCGGTTGGTGTGAACAAAAGGCCCAGAACGCCGAACGGTCCGGCACGGGACAGCAGCAGATAGACGATCAGCCCAACGACCACCGGCGGCATGCCCATCAGCGCGTTCATAATGACGACAAGTGCGCGCCTGCCAGGAAACGAGAAGATCGCGACTGCTGCGCCGACCGGAAACCCGATTGCGGCCGCCAGCCCGACGGCAACGAAATTGACCCGCAGCGACAGACAGACGATTTCCACGAGCCCGTCATCCAGGGTCATGATCATCGCGAAGGCGGTCTGAAAAGCCGCGACGAAGTCGGTCATGCCAGCGTTTCCTGTTGCGGCGCCATCGCGGCGTCAGCGGTCCGTTGCGATAGCATGACGCCGATGCTGAGGAAAGGAATGCGGCTTACGGCATCGCGGCAAAGGATGTGACGCGCTAGATTATGTGAGCGAAGGGAAGGAAAGGATCGCGATGCCGCTGTTGACGGGGATGACGGTGCTTCAGATCGGGCCAGGGCTCGCCGCTGCGGTCTGCGGGCGGTCGTTTGCCGATCTCGGGGCGACCGTCGAATGTCTTGCGGTCGATCGCTCTACGCCGCTTGCCGCCTATCTCAACGATGGTAAGCAGTGCACCGGCGACGAGATTGAACACGACGTTCTGCAAAATTGCGTACCGAAGGCGGATCTCATTATCTGCCAGGGCGGCCCCGCGGCCTTGCGCGCGGACGGCATTGATCCGGCGGCGCTGCGCGCGTTGAACGCCGGTGCGGTCATCGTGGCGATCAGTCCCTTTGGCCAGACGGGGCCGCGGGCCGACGAACCGGCGACCGATCTGACCCTGTTCTGCGCCAGCGGTATTGCGCGCATGCTGACGGGACAGGTCGACGATGTAGCCGAACCGCCGATCCGGGCGGTTGGCGAGCAGACGGCGTTCATCGGTGGGCTGGCGGCCGCCTGCGCGGGCATGCAGGGTCTTCTCGCACCGGAGCGAGGCGCTGTCGTGGACGTTTCGATTCAGGAGGCGATGGCGACCTTGGCGATTACGGAACTTACCCGTGCCAGCCTGCATCGCCGCATTTGGTCGCGAAAGCGCGTTGCGGACGGCAATGGCGCGACGGTGACGATCCTGCCCGCGAACGACGGATATGTAGCGATCTCGCCGCGCGAAGATCATCAGTGGGCGTCCTGGCTGACCGTGATGGACTCGCCGGAATGGGGCACGGAAGCGCGCTTCGCCAGCAAATCGGACAGGGTCGAAAATTGGGATGACCTACACGCTTTGATGTCGGAATGGAGCCGTCAGCACGACAAGCAATGGATCGCCGATGCCGCGCAGACGGCACATGTGCCAAGCTTTCCGCTGCGGGAGCCTACCGAGCAACTCGCTTCGGATCAGTTGGCACAGCGAGGGTTTTATCGCACGTTCGTATGGGACGGAAAGGCGCTGAAAGTACCCGGACCAGCCTTTGGCCTGTCGTTGGTCGACGTTGGTGCTCCCAGGCGCCTTGATCCGGCCACAGGAGCGTTGCCGCTGTCCGGCGTTCGTGTGCTCGATTTCAGCTGGGTAATCGCCGGACCGACGACGACACGCTATCTCGCCGCCATGGGGGCGGAAGTGATCAAGGTGGAGGCGCCCGGCCGCGGCGATCCTGGCCGCGCCTCAGAACTGCACACCGTGCTGGGGCAAGGCAAGCGTGCCGTCGTCCTGAACCTGAAGAGCGATGACGCCGCGGGAATTGCACGCGCGCTGGCGGCGCAGTGCGACATCGTGATCGAGAATTTCGGGACTGGAGTTATGGAGCGCTTCGGTTTGGGTGCAGAAGAATTGCACAAAACAAACCCGCATCTGCTTTACATTTCCGCGTCGGGTCTGGGACGCACGGGACCGGAAGCGCAGGCAGTGGCGTACGGGACCTTGCTGCAATGCTATGCTGGTTTCGCGGGGTTGAACCGGCATCCGGATGTGCCGCCGCGTGTCGGCATGGCGTGGCTTGATCCCATGTGCGGTCTCAAGCTCGCCTTAGCGGCGGCGGCCGGTATCTGGAACCGGAAGCGCACGGGCCGAGGCGCCCGCGTCGATTTTTCGATGATCGAAGCGATGCTTTGGACCATGGCGGGACCGCTCCTCGCGGCACAATGCGGGGCCGCGCCGGAGCCGGTTGGCAACTGGTCGGCCCGTTTCGCGCCGCACGGTATCTATCCCGCGGCGGGAGACGATGCCTGGGTAAGTATTGCCGTAACCGACGATGCCCAATGGCTGGCGCTATGTTCAATGGTTCCGCCGCTGTCGGGTTGGAAAGACTCCGATGCGAGCGAACGGCGGTCGCGGGCGGAAGCAATCGACGGAATCCTGTCGAACTGGACAGCCGAACAATGCGCGGCGACTGTAGCAGCGCAATTGACCGGTGCCGGCATTCCGGCGGCTGCGGTCGCGTCGATGCTGGATCTGGTCGGCAGCGAACATCTTCGCCACCGCGGATTTTGGAATGAAACCGAAGCAGGAGCGCTTCCCGGCCTGCCTTGGAAGGCCAGCTTCGGCCGGCATATCGGGCCTGCCCCGGCGCTTGGCGCGGATACTGATGCCGTGTTGCGCGACGTCCTGGGTATGTCTGTGGACGATATAGCGACGTTGCGCGCTGCCGTGCCGTTGTTTTCGGTTAGTGGGGTCGGTGATTGAAATTGGAGACCGGGCGACCCAAATCGATTTCCATAGCTTGGCAAAACCGGAACAAGAATAATGCTGCTGCTCACCAAGTTCTGCCGAAGTTTCGTGCGCCCGACTTTGTTCGTTTTCCTATCCTTCGGCCTTACGGCCTGCCTGTCCAACAGTCGAGACCCGCAATATGGCGCATATCCGTACCATAGCGAGTTGCACGACTATTATAACGGGAACAAGGCAAACGATCCTGCGTTGGAGCGGGAGTTGAACTACGGCTGGGATATCGGGCCTTAGCAGATCGAATTAGGTGCTAGAACTCACCGCTGCGGTAGATTTCTTCGAGCCGGGCCGCGTCTTCCTCCGAAATGTCGGTGAATGGTTCGCCGCGTTTGCGCAGTGCCCCCGTGAAATTGGGTGGCCGCTTTTCGTTGAAAGCCTGGCGGCCTTCCTCGCCATCCGCTGTCGTCTGGATCAACAGTGTGTTGATCAGGTTCTGGACATGCCACGCCTGATCGGTCGGCAGGTCGCCGAACCGGACCACGAACTCCTTCATCATGCGCACCGCGACCGGCGGCATGGAAACGATTTGCCGCGCCATTGTTTCCGCACGCGCCAGCAGTTGGTCGTGCGGTACGACTTCATTGATAAGCCCGATGCGCAACGCTTCGGCAGCATCGAAAGGTTCGTCGGTAAGGAGGGTCTTCATCGCGTCGATATAACGAAGTTGCTTGATGAGTAGGCTCGCGCCCGGACCGTGGCCGAGCCAGCCTTGGCTGAGCAAGGCGAACTTGAACCGCGCGTGTTCGGCGCTCGCGATACGGATGTCGGTGGATGCCAGCAAAATGTAGAGTCCTGCGCCGGCGGCCCAGCCATTGACGGCAGCGATGATCGGTTTCCAGACTCTCGGATAGTGGTCGCCCATGCGGCCGTCGACACCGGTCGGTGTGCCGTGCACCGTACCTGCCAGCGGCCAGAAGATGCGCTGCGTCTTGAGCATCTCACGCTCTTCCTCGCTCAGTTCCGGGCGCGGTGCGAGGTTATGGCCGCCGCAGAAATGCCGGTCGCCTTTGCCGGTCAGGATTGCGCAGCGAATGTCGCGGTCTTCCCATAGGTCGATCCACGCTTCGGAGATCGCATCCGACGTCTTTTTGTCGAGGATATTCGCCTTCTCGGGGTTGTTGAGTGTGATGTAGGCGACGCCGTCGCGTTTCTCGTAATCGACTGCCATGACTTCGGTCTCCGTGTGTTGCTGCTGTCTTTTTGATGCTACTTCGTTTATGGACGCGTGTGCGAATATCCGCGTGTTCATAATATTTACATCTAAGTATCGCACACCGTTGCGCTGACACCGTTGGGAAGCTGGTATGGACAAGGCCGCCTTGGACGAACGACAGACCGCCGTCGCGGCATTTCGCGATATCGCAGAACAGTTATCGCAAGACGATGAGAGCCTGGCAGCCCTGCGAACGATGACGTTTTGGGGCGGTGCCGGGTTTTCCAAGGCGTGGAATCCGCAATCGCCGACGGAAGGGACCTTGTTCTCGATTTCCCGTGCTGAAATCGAGACCTTCAAGAACCTGTCGCACGTCCTCAAGGCGTTGGGTTGGGACGAAAATGACGGGATCGGGTTCGAGGGTTTCAAGACCCTGCAATACGTCATCGATATGCAGCTTAAATATCCGGATATCCGGAACCGTTATCTGGACGAGCAAAGCCTGGTACTCAGCATTCAGGAGATCCGGACCTTCATCCAGAACCGGTTCCGCAGCCTGTGCGACCTGAACAATATCGATATGGAGACCAGCAAGTTTCCGACGCCCCCCGTCCTCTCCGAAAACCAGCAGGCCATCCACAAATTCTTCGAAGATCTGACCGGGCTGTGCGGTGGCCGGAGCAGCGACAATGACGGGCTTATTCTCAATTTCATTACGACCAACTACGACTTCACCATCGAGACGATATTGGACAATCTCGGGGCCGCTGACCGGCCGATCTACCGGCGCCTCTATCGCGGCATAACGCCGCATCTCGTCTGCGGCCGCTCGATCTGGGATCAGCGCCGCAGCGTATTCGATCACAATCTGATCAAGCTCAACGGCGGTTTCGAAATTCTGCGCGACCGGGAAGGCTATCATTTCGAGTATCGCAATCGCCCGCCCGAGGCCGTGCGCAATAACCCGCCGATCCTCATTCTGCCGTCCCGCGAACAGGATTATACGGATCCCTACTTCAAGGAAATCTTCCCAAAGGCGGTCCGGGTTCTGCGCGAGACCCGCATCCTGGTGATTGTAGGCTACAGCATGCCACGGGAAGATGCGCTCGTACGGTTCGTGCTGCGGCAGCTCGCGGAAAGCGGTGAGGATGCGCGGGGCAAACACATCTTCTGCATCGACCTCAAGGGCAGCCCCATTCTGGATACAAGGCTGCGCTGGACGTTCAACTCCATCGACCGCATGGGGTGGCCGAAGGTGTTTTACTATCCCGGTAAGTTCGAGGATTTCTGCGCCGAGGCGCGGCTTACGTAATCCGGGATTCCGCAGCATGACCTGCAAAATCTACCTCGCCGGGCCGGATGTCTTTCTCCCTAACGCGCGGGAGATTGGCAGACGAAAATGCGAGCTATGCCAAGAGCGTGGCGTCGAGGGGCTGTTTCCGCTGGACCAGGATGCAGGCGCAGAAGCTACCGCCGCATCGATATTTCAAGCAAATCACGCGCTGATGCGACGGGCGGATGCCGGGCTGTTCAATCTCACACCGTTTCGCGGACCCAGCGCGGATGCCGGGACGGTCTTCGAACTCGGGCTTATGTTTGCGCTAGGCAAACCAGTCTTCGGATATACCAGTACGTCGGCATCCTATACGGACCGTGTCGATGCGGCGTTCGGCCCGGCGGTTGAGCGCGATGCGCGGCGCTACGACCGGAACGGTCATTTGATCGAAAGCTTCGGTCTCACCGATAATCTCATGATCGACGAAGCGGTCCGGAAGGCTTGCGGTGATATCGCCGTTGTTGGGGAAAACGGTGAAGAGGCGCTCGCGGCGATGCGCGCGTTCGAGGCCTGCCTCGAAATGCTGTGCGCCTGACTCACGGCGACCGGCAAGGGGTCTTCGTAAACTCGCTCCGATCCCGCCGCGCCTGTAATCAAATCGTCATCGCGATGCGCCAAATTCGCTAAGGGGAATCCGCTGGCGCGGCGAATTGTCCCATGCCATTGTACGCAGAACGAATGGGCGTTAGGTCCCACGTCATTGGCCGGCGGATCCGTTGGGGTTCGTAACTCTGTTCGACAGGGAGAGAAAGATGGCGAAAGTGGCGGTAGTGACCGGCGGTACACGCGGTATCGGCGAAGCGATATCTAAAGGGCTCAAGGAAGCCGGGTATGTGGTGGCGGCGAACTATGCCACCCGGGATGAAGCGGCATTCAAGTTTCGCGATGAAACCGATATTCCGGTTTACAAGTTCGATGTAGCGAATCTCGAATCCTGCCAGGAGGCAATCGGGAATATCGAATCCGATCTTGGCCCGGTGGATGTGCTGGTCAACAATGCGGGCATTACTTACGATGCGCCGTTGCACCGTATGAGCGCAGAGCAATGGACGTCTGTCGTCCACACCGACCTGGACAGCGTATTCTCGATGTCGCGCAGCGTGATCGAAGGGATGCGCGCCCGGAACTTCGGCCGGATCATCAACATCTCGTCGATCAACGGGCAGAAGGGCCAGTTCGGCCAGACCAACTATTCTGCCGCCAAAGCCGGCGTGATCGGGTTTACCAAGGCATTGGCCCAGGAATCGGCGGCCAAGGGCATCACGGTGAACTGCGTCGCGCCTGGCTATATCGCCACCGAGATGGTGCGTGCGGTGCCGGAGGAAGTGCTGAACACCAAGATTCTGCCCTTGATCCCAACTGGACGCCTCGGCGAATGTCCCGAGATTGCCCGTTGCGTCGTCTTTCTCGCCGCGGACGATGCCGGATTTATCACCGGCGCGACCTTGACCGCGAATGGCGGCCAATACCTGACGTAAGGCTGTGCGTTAGGTGACCGCTGGAACCGACGAGGTTGCTGAGTTTATTGAGCATGTCATCTCGGGCCGCATGGATGCGGCGCAGATCTTGCTCGCAAGCGACCCGACATTGCCCAAACGCGATGTGTTTGCCGCAGCGTGCTATGGCGACGTGGAAGCGTTTGCTTCTTATCCGGAGCGTTTGACGGCAGTTGGCGGACCGCGCGACTGGCCGGTGCTTCTCTATCTTTGTTATTCCGAATTTCAGCGCTTCGATCTTGCGCGCCGGGAAGCGTTTCTTCGATCCGCTGTGCTGTTGTTGGACGCGGGCGCCGACCCGAACGCATCTTTTCTCGCAAATGATGAACCGCAGACGGCCCTCTATGGGGGGTGCGGACGCGCCAATAATCCGGGTCTCACGAAGTTGCTCCTGGATGCGGGTGCGGACCCGAACGAAGGCACGGAGTCTTTTGGCTCGGAAGCGCTGTATCATGCCGCCGAATTGCCAGACCTTGAATGCCTGTCGCTGATCCTTGCGGCGAAACCGAACCTGGACAAGATCTCCTTCTGTTTTGCCAGAAAGTTGGATTTTGAGGATATCGAAGGGGCTCGGCTTTTCCTTGCGCATGGCGCCGACGTCAATTTCGTGACCCCGTTTGGCGACCGCATGACCCGCCTCCATCATGCCGTTCAACGGGGACGGGGGCCGGATACTATCGCGCTGCTACTGGATCACGGTGGCGATATCGCCGCGCGCACGGAATATGGCAAAACACCTTATGCGCTGGCTATTCGATATGGCCGTACCGGTGTGGCCGATGTGTTGCGCGCGCATGGTGCGACAGACGCAGAGCTAACGAACATGGATCGGTTTGTCGGCGCGTGCGCTGTTGGCGACACAAATCTGGCACAGGCTTTGCGCGCTGATTTGACCGATGAGCTGGGACCGGATGAATATCAGATCTTTGCCGCCCTGGCAGGTGAAGACAATGCCTTGGCCGTCGACAGCATGGCGCGGATGGGTTTCGATCCGGACGAGTCGGCGAATATTGGTCCCATTTTGTGCAATGCCGCCTGGACTGGTGCAGCGAATGCGATGGACGCCCTTCTGGCGCATGGTCCCGACCTGGAAAAGCTGAATGCTTTCGGCGGCACGGCGCTTGATACCGCAGCTTTTGGTGCAGGGCATTGCCATTACCGATTTGGCGGAATGATCGCGGCGGGCCAGCCAGCGGACGTGACTCATGGCGACTATCCGCGTGTCGTCAAATCTCTGCTCGAAGCCGGCGCGAGCGCTGATGCTTCGAGCGAGTATCCAACCGGCGATGCCGAAATCGACGCGCTATTCGATCAGTATCGGCGTTAGCCGACACGGCAGCTGGCACCTCCATCTACGGGAAGCGTAACGCCGGTAACGAAGCCGGCCTCATCCGATGCAAGGAACAGGGCCGCGTGGGCCACATCCCAGCCGGTTCCCATCTTGCCTTTCAGCGGTACCTTGGCATCGCGTTCGGCGGCGATTTCTTCGCGAGGCCGGTCGAAGGCCGCGGCGCGGCGATCGACTGCCATCGGCGTGTCCATCAAACCGGGTAGGATAACGTTCGCGCGAATGCCGTATTTTGCGTTCTGAATTGCCAATTGCTCGGTCAGCGAAATCATCGCCGACTTGGTTGCCTTGTAGGTGACCCAAGGGTAGCTCGACCACGCCGCCATCGACGAGATATTGACGATGGCGCCGCTCTCCTGCTTCCGCATCACCGGCAGCGTGTATTTGCAGGCATAGACGAGGCTGCGCAGATTGACCGCGACGATCTTGTCGAACGCCTCCGTCGTGATCTCGGTGAACGGCGCATCGCCGCCCTCGACACTGATCCCGACATTGTTGTGCAGCACGTCGACCCGGCCCTAGCGTTCGACGCACGCATCGACCATCGCTTGCATGTCGGACTCGACGGTGACATCGGCGGCGTGTGCCGCGGCATCGCCGCCTTCTTTGCGGATTATCTCAGCCGTTTCTTCCGCCGACTCCAGGTGACGGTCGACGGACAGGACCTTGGCGCCTTCGCGCGCGAACAGCATGGCGGTGGCGCGGCCGTTGCCGATGGCGGGCGTGGGGCCGGGGCTCTGGCCAGCGCCGACAACGATGGCGATTTTATCCTGCAAACGAGTTCCCATAGGTACTTCCTCTAGTCTTTTGAAAATGGATGTGCGTCGAGTTCCGACTGAAACTCTGGCTCGACATCGATTTCGAGCGCGCCCAGCAGGCGCACGACGCCGTTGTAAAATGCGATGGTCATGATGAGATCGAGAATATGAGCTTCGCTCAGATGGGCGCGCAGCGTGTCGTAGGTCTCATCGGAGAATTTGAGATCATTTGTCATCTCGCGTGCGCCGCGCAACACGGTGCGGTCGAGTTCCGGCAGGCTACTGCTGTTACCTGCCGTTTCGTTCTCCATCGCTTTGACATCGTCATCGGTGACGCCGAAGTCGCGCCCGAGTCGGAGGTGATGGCTATATTCGTACGGGCTTTTGGATAGATAACCGACCTGCAAAATCGCCATTTCCCGCAGCCGAGAATCCAGCGTGCTTTCGAAACGGATGTACTGGGCGACACTGCCGAAGCGGCGCGCTGCTTCGGGGCTGTGGGCCAGAAGGCGGTGCAGGTTCATACCGCGTTTCAGGAGATCCTTGTCTCCTTCAGCCAAATCCTCTTCGTTGAGATAGGGAAGCCGCGCCATTATGCCGACTCCGTCGGTCGGCCGAGAATGGCGTATTGCGGATCGTTGTATCCCGGTGTTGAGGGATGGCCGGAGACGACCATGCCGTCGATCAAGGCTTCGTCCTCTGCCGTGAAGATCTGCTTGCTTGCTGCGATATAGGCTTTCCATTGCGCAAGCGTGCGCGGCCCTGCCAACGCGCTCGTTACGATACGGTTGTTGAGCACCCATTGGAAAGCGAAGGCGGCGGCGGTCATGCCGCGCTTCTCCGCGTGTTTGGCGATGCGTTGCGCCATGCGCAGGGATTCGGGCCGGAACTCCGTCTCCATGATGCGTCTGTCGTCGCGGCCTGCGCGCGTGCCTTTGCCGGGCTTTGCCTTGGGAGCGTATTTGCCGGTTAGGACGCCGCGCGCCAGGGGCGAATAGGGCACGACGCCGACCCCGTGATGGGCGCAGGCCGGCAGGATTTCCGTTTCCGGCATCCGGTTCATCGCGTTGTAATAGGGCTGGCTCGCGGCCGGGCGGGGGACACCCAGCCTGTCGGCGACATGCACTGCCTCGGCGTGACGCCACCCGCGATAATTCGACAGACCCCAATAGCGCACCTTACCCGCGCGGATCATGTCGCCGATGGCGCCGACGGTTTCTTCGAGCGGCTTTTCTTCCTCGTCCTTATGCAGGTAATAAAGGTCGATATAGTCGGTACCGAGCCGCTTCAGGCTGTCGTCGAGGAACTTCATCAACGCCTTGCGGCTGATGCCGCGGTCATAGAGCCCAGGTCCGACATTCGCAGCGCCTTTGGTCGCAAGCACCCAATTATCGCGGTCGCGGGCGATCAGCTTGCCGACCATCGTCTCCGACGCGCCCTTAGTATAGCCGTTCGCCGTGTCGATGAAATTGACGCCGGCATCGCGTGCGGCGTTGACGATTGCGGTCGCAGCCTTCCGATCCGTCGGTCCGCCGAACATCATGGTGCCCAGACAGACGCGCGATACGCGCAGCCCGCTGCGGCCGAGATTGCGGTACTCCATGTTTGCTCCCTTATCTGCTCTTGTTCTGCTGGAGCGCAGCTTATAGCAACGCACCCCAAAAGGGACCCTGGTCACATCCGTCGCTACGCCGATATACTCTTACCCGGTCGCTTAAATAAGGAGCATGCAAGCCATGAGTGTTATCGGCATCGAAGAGATTTTTCTGAAGGTCAAGAACATGGAGAAGGCGATCGACTTCTACCATGGCATTCTTGGCATTCCGATCGACAAGCAGGACGACGAGAAGACTTACATGCAGATGGAGCGCGGTCATCTCGTGCTGCAAATCGAAAACCACACCGGGTTGCACCAAGGTGGCGGACCGATGCATTTTGCGATGACATGCACCGAAGAAGCCTTCGACGAGATCCTCGCGAAGTTCGAGGGCAGCCGGCACTTCACCCGGGGGCCGTACGGCGAACGTGGCGAACGCCGGGCGCTGTTCATGATGGACCCGGACGGCAATGAAACCGAAGTCAACACCCGTTATCTGTACGGCGTACCAAAACGCTAGGAACCGCGATGTCCCGTGAATACCCGGACCGGCCGATGGTCGGCGTGGGCGTCGTTGTGTGGCGCGGCCCGGAACTATTGCTGATTCAGCGTGGCAAACCACCCCGGGCGGGAAGCTGGAGTCTGCCGGGTGGTATGCAGGAGCTCGGAGAGACAGTACGCGAGACGGCGGCACGCGAGGTGCGCGAGGAAACAGGGGTCGAAATCACGGTGACGCATCTGATCGACGTGGTCGACACGATTACGCGCGACGAGGACGGCCGGGTCCGTATGCAGTACACGCTGGTCGATTTCGCCGCCGAGTGGCGCTCGGGAGAAGCTGTCGCCGGATCGGACGCAGCCGGCGTGCGCTGGATCCATCCCAACGATCTCGGTCCGCTGAAGCTCTGGAAAGAAACCCTGCGGGTCATCGAAATGTCGGCGGCGGCGCGGTGAACCGCGCGACGCTTATCGGATCGACGGCGGTGTTGATGTGGGGTGCGCTGGCGCTCTTCACAACATGGTCCGGGTCGATCCCGCCGTTTCAGCTCGTTGCGATGGCGTTCAGCATCGCCTTCGCGATGGCCTGCACCAAATGGCTCGTGCGGGGCGAAGATTTCCGTGCGCATCTGCGTCATCCCTTGCCCGTGTGGCTTCTCGGTGTGGGGGGACTATTCGGCTACCACTTCTTCTATTTCATGGCGCTCAGAAATGCGCCCGCCGTCGATGCAAGTCTCATCGCCTATATGTGGCCGCTGCTGATTGTGCTGTTCTCCGCGCTGCTGCCGGGGGAGCGACTGCGCTGGTGGCATGTGGCGGGCGCCCTCGCCGGGTTGGCGGGAAGCGTCCTACTGGTAACGGATGGCGGACGCGTCACCTTCCAGGCGGATTATACGCTCGGTTACATGGCGGCGGGCGCATGCGCCCTGACCTGGTCGACCTATTCGGTACTGAGCCGCCGGTTCGGCGCGGTGCCGACGGATACGGTCGGTTGGTTCTGCGGCGCATCGGCGCTGCTCGGCCTGCTCGCGCATCTCGCCTTCGAGACGACCGTGTGGCCGCAGGATGCAGGCCAGTGGCTTGCCGTTTTGGGTCTTGGGCTCGGACCGGTCGGGGCCGCGTTTTTCGCCTGGGATATCGGCATGAAGCGCGGCGATATCCGGGCGTTGGGGGTGTTTTCCTACGCCGCGCCGCTGATCTCGACATTGCTGTTGATTGCGTTCGGGCAGGGGGCCGCGACCGGCGTTGTCGCTGCGGCATGTGCTTTGATCGTTGGCGGTGCCTTGCTCGCCGCCCGCGACATGTTCAGACGAGAGAGTGCGACATGACACTGGTCATTTTCGATTGCGACGGCGTGCTGGTGGACAGTGAAATCATTTTCGCCCGCATCTCCGCCGAACAGTTCACCGCCTGTGGTTATCCGATCGATACGGAGACGGCTATCGCCCGGTTCACCGGTCTCAGCATGCCGACGATGGTTGGCATCGTCGAAGCGGAGCTGGGACGGGCGCTGCCGGATGATTTCGCGATGCGCTGCCGGGAAAGCGCCAACACGATTTTCGACAGTGAATTGCAAGCGGTCGAGGGTATCGACGGTGTGCTGGCACAGCATGCGCCGCATCGCTGCGTTGCCTCGTCCTCGTCGCCGACGCGCATTCGCCGCTCGCTGAAGTCCACCGGACTATATCGGCATTTCAAAGACGAAGCGATTTTCAGCGCCGCCATGGTTTCACGGGGCAAACCGGCGCCAGATCTGTTTTTGCATGTGGCGGACGAGATGGCGTCCCCGGTTGCCGACTGCGTCGTGATTGAGGATAGCCTTCCCGGCGTTCAAGCGGCGGTTGCCGCGGGCATGACCGTTCTTGGTTTCATTGGCGCCAGCCATATCCAGGACGGTCATGCGGAAAAGCTGCGCGATGCCGGTGCTGCAAGCATCTTCGACGACATGACGGCGCTGCCGGGTTATTTGTAGCGCTTTTTGGCGCCTGACCTATTCTGCTCGTTTTATTTTGCGTAGTTCTTCGCGATGACGTCGAAGGCGGCCCGCATCGCCATGGCTTCGCCGCCTTCCGGCTTGCCGGGCGTCGACGATGAATTCCAGGCCATGATGTCGAAATGCGCCCAGGGAATCGTGTCCTCAACAAAGGATTCCAGGAACAGCGCGGCGGTGATCGACCCGCCTTGGGGGATTTTCCCGGTGTTGCTCAGATCGGCAATGTTGGGTTCGATATATTTGCGGTACGGCTGCCACAGCGGCATGCGCCACACTGGGTCGTCTGCCGCCGCGCCGCATTTCATGAAAGCATTGGCAAGCGAGTCGTCGTTCGTAAACATTGCCGGGAGGCTAGGACCGAGCGCAATGCGTGCCGCACCGGTCAGAGTCGCGAAATCCAGGATCACGGCGGGCTTTTCGGATGCCGCGAGGGCAAGTGCGTCGGACAGCACGACACGGCCCTCGGCGTCGGTGTTGCCGATTTCCACCATCAGTCCTTTGCGCGTGGGGATGACGTCCATCGGCCGGTAGGCATTTCCGGACACACTGTTCTCCACAGCGGGGATCAGTACCCGCAGGCGGACCTTCAGTTTCGCCGCCATGATCATGTGCGCCAATCCCAACACGTGCGCGCTACCGCCCATATCTTTCTTCATCATCAACATGCCGGCAGCGCCTTTGAGGTCGAGACCCCCCGTATCGAAGCAGACTCCTTTGCCGACCAGCGTGACTTTCGGGTCGCCGGTGCGGCCCCACTTCAGGTCGATGAGACGTGGCGCCCGGCTGGATGCACGCCCGACGGCATGGATAGCCGGGAAGTTTTTCTTCAGCAGGTCGTCGCCGACGATGACGCTGCAGCTGCCCTTGAATCGGCGGGCGAGTTTCTTGGCGGCATCGGCCAGTTCTTCCGGGCCCATGTCGGCTGCCGGCGTGTTGATCAGATCGCGGGTCAGGAAGGTTGCGTCGACCGCGCCTTCAATCGAGGATTTGTCCGCATTGCGCGGCCAGACCAATTCCGGGCGGGCATCGGGTTTGCCCTTGTATCGCGTGAACTTGTATGCCGCCAAGCCCCAGCCCAGGGCCAGACGGTTTGCCGTTGCGGCTTTCGGTTCGCGCGCAAGTTTGTAGCGGCCCTTGGGAAGTTTGTCGCTGGCCGCCGCCCATGACCAGATATCGTTGTCGCCCGTAACGCCGACAAGCGCGCCTGTGATGGCTGTATTCTTGCCGTTGCCGGGAAGCAGCAATGTCGCGCCGGGGCTAGCATTGAACCCGGCGCCGCGCACCCAGTTTGCAGTCGCATCGGTTTGGCGCTTCAACCACGCATCGAGGCCGTCGGCGGTAAGCGGAGTCATCGGTATAGTACGGGCGTTGGCCCGGGCGGCGAAGCAGTCGGTCACGGGAATCTCCTTGGCGAGGTGCAATTCGATTACTGAGTATCACAAATTCGCAGCTTTGATAAAATGCTGTCGATGAACCGTAAACCCCAAGGTGTGTTGCGGCGCGGCTGGTCCACTGGTGCATGCGCCGCCGCGGCCGCGCGCGCGGCCTATCAGGCGCTGCTGACCGGAACGTTCCCCGATCCCGTGACGATACGGCTGCCAAAGGGAGAAACGCCGACTTTCTCGCTGGCGAAGAAGATATTGGAAGACGGCGCCGCGACGGCCAGCATTATCAAGGACGCGGGCGACGATCCGGACGTCACGCATGGCGCGTTGATTGAAGCGCGCATTTGCCCAGGTCCGGTGGGTGCCGGCATTACATTCCACGCGGGCACGGGTGTCGGCACAGTGACCAAACCGGGCCTGCCAATTCCACCCGGTGAGGCGGCGATTAATCCGGGGCCGCGTGCCTTGATCCGCGAGATGCTGAGCGAAGTCGCGGTAGCCAATGATGCCGTACCTGATGTCGCAGTGATCCTGTCGATCCCGGACGGGGAACGTATTGCGGCGCGAACCTGGAATCCGCGGCTCGGTATCGTTGGCGGCTTATCGATCCTGGGCACAACAGGCATTGTTATTCCCTATTCATGCAGCGCCTGGATTCATTCGATTCGGCAGGGCATCGACGTCGCGCGAGCGACCGGTGTTGGGCACATTGCCGGTGCGACGGGCAAGACGTCGGAGGCGGCGGTGCGCCGCGTCCACGGTCTGGACGATGCGGCGATTATCGACATGGGTGATTTCGTTGGTGGCATGCTGAAATATCTCGACGGCCATCCGATACCGCGGCTGACGATTGCCGGCGGTTTCGCCAAGCTGACGAAACTGGCGCAAGGACATCTCGATCTGCATTCCTCGCGCAGCCAAGTGGATTTTACGAAACTGGCGAGGATGGCAAGCGGCCTTGGTGGTACGCAATCGCTTGCCGATGCCGTGCGAACAGCGAACACGGCGTCCGAGGTGCTGGAAATCGCCGCTGGTCTGCCGCTTGGCGACGCAATTGCGACAGCGGCACGCGCTTCGGCCATGGCGCGTTTGTCGGGTGACGTTGCGTTGGATGTATTGGTCGTGGACCGAAAAGGTCGCTCGGTTGGGTATGTCGGTCCCTGACTCTCCGCACCTGCTGATTTTAGGCGGGACGGCAGAGGCTGCGCGGCTCGCGTCGGCTGCTCGAGAACGGTTCGGTTCGGCGCTTGCCGTAACGTCGTCGCTCGCGGGACGGACGCGGGCACCGGGTGCGCTTGCGGGTGCCGTGCGGACGGGCGGATTCGGCGGTGTCGCGGGGCTGGTGGGTTGGTTGCGTGCGGAGCGGGTCGGCCTTGTCGTTGATGCGACGCATCCCTTCGCGCGTCAAATTTCGGCGAATGCGCGGCAGGCATGTGATGCCGAAGATGTCCCGCGGCTGATCTTCGCGCGGGCGCCCTGGTGGGCAGAATCCGGCGATAGGTGGCGCTGCGTATCCGGTCTTGACACCGCGGCGGCTCTTTTGCCAGATATCGCCAGACGGGCGTTTCTGAGCCTTGGTTCGGCGCACTTGAGCGCATTTTCCGGGCTTCGCGGCGTGCATTTGGTGGTTCGCATGATTGATCCGCCGAACGGTCCCTTGCCGTTGGCCGATTATTCGATCGTGCTCGGACGCGGTCCGTTCGATAGGGCGGCGGAAATTGATTTGCTGCGCCGCGAGCGGATCGATGTGGTGGTGAGCCGAAATAGTGGTGGCGCGGCGACGGTCGCGAAGTTACATGCAGCCAGGACGCTGAATTTGCCTGTTGTCATGATTGCGCCGCCGGCGCGTGAGGCAGGCGAATGCGTCGAGTCGCTGGAAGGAGCGTTGCAATGGATTACCGACAGATTGGCCGGGAAGGAAGGGAGATAATGCGCCCACTCCGGTTTATTGCAGCGATTTTAGCGCTTTTGCTGCCAGGTGCGGCACTTGCGCAAACCGATCTGACACAGACTCACCCGATGATCGATGCGGCCGCCATCGGTAACGCCGATGTTGTCGAATACTGGCTCAAGCGCGGCGTGCGGGCCGACGTCGCCGACGACGAAGGGCGAACGTCACTTATATTCGGCGCGTTTGTCGGTTCCATGGATATCGTCGAATTGACCCTGGCCGGAGGGGCGATTGTCGATCGCCAGGACAAGGGTGGGAGCTCGGCGTTGGTCTGGGCGGCAAGTCAGGGCGAACTGGAAATCGTCGAACGTTTGATCGAAGCCGAGGCGAATGTGAACTTGCAGAACGGCCAAGGACAGACGTCGTTGATGATGTCGTCGGCGGCTGGCTATTACGACATCGTTCAAATCCTGCTCGACAATAGTGCCGATCCGACGGTTCTCGACTATACCGGGCGGAGCGCGCTGGATTGGGCACGAGACAGCCGGGATCCGGACGTCATCCGCCTTCTGGAGCGGGCTGAAAAGGGCCGCTAACTCTTCGGCCGGAGAACGTGGTGGTGGTCGCTCGCGTAAAGGCGGCTGTCCGCAAAGGTGCTGTGTCCCAGCGCGGGGCCGACCAGGATGAGTGCGGTGCGTGTGATTTGAGCCCGTTTTACCTGCTCGCGGATATCGGTGAGCGTGCCGCGCAGGATCATCTCATCCGGCCAGGATACGCGGTACGCGACGGCGACAGGGCAGTCCGCGCCGTAATGCGGCGTTAGGTCCCGGATGACCCGCGCCAGATTGTTGACCGAGAGATGGATCGCGAGCGTTGCGCCACTCTCTCCCAGCCTCGCCAGCTCTTCGCCGTCGGGCATGGCGGAAGCGCGCGTTGCCGTTCGGGTCAGAATGACGGTTTGCGCGATGCCGGGGAGGGTCAATTCTGTTTTCAGTGCCGCCGCGGCAGCCGCATAGCTTGGCACACCAGGCGTCACGTCGTAGGAAATATCGAGCGCATCGAGCCGCCGCATCTGCTCGGCAATGGCGCCATAAAGCGCGGGGTCGCCGGAATGAACCCGCGCTACGTCATGTCCGGCGGCATTGGCCTGCTCGATTTCCGAGATGATCTCGTCCAGGGTCATTGGCGCTGTGTCAATGACGCGGGCACCCGCCGGCGCTTCGGCGACGATTTCCGGTGGCACCAATGAACCGGCATACAACACGACGGGCGCTTTTCGGATCAGCGCCTGGCCCCGCACGGTGATCAGATCCGCCGCGCCCGGTCCCGCGCCAATGAAATGGACCGTCATGGCTCGACCCCGTAACCGCGCGGTGTATAGGCCCGGACCCCGTCGCTGAGTTGCAGCATACGGGTCTGACTGTTGCCGATGATGACGATGGTCAGCATGTCCACCGCATCCACATCCATGTCCGAGAGGGGCACGATTAGGGTCGTCTCGTCATCGCGGCCAAGATTACGGGCGATAACGACAGGCGTCGATGGTGGCCGGGACTCCAGAAAGATTTTCTGCGCGTGCACTAGCAAATCGCGGCGGCGTTCGCTCTGTGGATTGTATAAGGCTGTAACGAAATCGCCAGCGGCCGAGGCGTTGAGCCGGCGGATGATGACATCACGCGACGTCAGCAGGTCGGACAACGAGATCGCGCAGAAATCGTGGCCGATCGGTGCGCCGGCGCGCGCGGCCGCGGCCTGCATCGCGGTAATCCCGGGCGCCACAGTGATTTCGGCGCGGCGCCAAAGTGGATCGGCATTCGATTCGACCATCTCGAACACGAGGCTTGCCAGCGCATAGATGCCGGCGTCGCCGGAGCAGACCAGCGCCACGCGATGGCCTTCGCCGGCCAGCGTCAACGCATCGCGCACCCGTGCTGCTTCCTGACCCAAGCCGTAACCGCGCCGCTCCGCCCGTCGCGCAACGCCGTCTATGAGATCGAGATAGCGGTCGTAACCGACGATAAATTCGGCGGATTGGATCGCTGCGGTGGCATCCGGCGAGCGCCATACCGGGTCGCCCGGACCGATACCAACAACAGAGAGAACGCCCCGCGCCATTCCCTTGCGGGTCGGATCAATATCGCCCCGCGCGCGGGCGATGGCGCAGGTCGCACGCCGCGATTTGCGTTTCGGAACGATCAATTCCGCCTCGGGGCCGGCCAGTGCCAGCGCTGCACCCTCGGCGACGCCATGGCATCCGGTCTCGCGGAAGACGAGGTTGGAGGGCGTCAGTAGACGAGGCGCTTCGGCCTCGAGCGCGGCGGCGGTGAAAAATCTTGCTGGAGCGTTCAGCGCGGCGGCGACGCGGTGCACCGCGGGTTCGTCCATCTTTAGTTCCAATGATCCAATCGCTGCGATGGCACCCGGTGCGATGCCCGCTTCCTGCAGAGTCTGCGTGACGAGGGCAATAAGTTCGCTGGGCGCTGTGTCCCGTTCGCACCCAACGCCGATAGCGATGACGGGGGGATGAAGGACGAGCGTTTGCGGCTCCAGGTCTGGATTTCGGTCGGTGACGAGAACGCGCGCCGTGGCATCGGCGCGCCAGGGTGCGTCGTCGAGCCACGCCGCCACGCCCGCTTCCACGTCCAGCCGTGCGCCTTCACCCGATAGCAGCGCCGCGGTAACCGGTTTGACGCCTTCGGGATTGGCGATGCGCCATTCCGGCGGGGGATCGTCGAGCGAAAACCCGAACCGGAGGTCGCCGGCCGTCGTGACCGCTGCAACGCCGCCGCACGCGGCTGCCAGTTGCCGGGCCAGTTCGTTGGCGCCGTGATGACCACCAATCAGCGGCACCGCGACGCTGCCATCCTCCGCCAGCGCGATGACAGGTGCGTCCGTTTGTTTGTCGTCGAGCAGCGGCGCCAAGGCGCGGATGAGGATCCCGGCGGCGCACAGGCCAACGATGGCGATGCCGTCGCGATGGAGAGTGCGGAGGTGCGCCATCGTGTCGTCGAAGACGATATCGGCGGCGTCGGCCCGTCCCGCGAGGCCGTGGATGGTGGCATCGCCAAGCGAGGGGCGAAGCTTCAGTGCCAAGGCAAGCCCTCCGGCGCTTAGCACGACGAAAGCGACATTCATCGCCATGCCACGCCCCGCTTATGTACCAGGATCAGCGAGAAATAGGGCGCCTTCTCCAGGGTGATCTCGCTCAGCGGGCTAACTATTTGGTCCGTCATCGTCGCGTAGGCGACATACTGTGCGTTTGCGGCAAGACCCAGATCGTCGAGAACGCGGCGCACCTTTGCCAGATGCCGCCCCACCTTGATGATCGCGACGCTGTCGGACCGGGAGATTGCATCGGAAAGGTCCGCTTCCGGCAACGGCGCGGGCACCACGGTCATCAGGTCGTTGCGCGCGGCCAGCGGCGCGTGAAGCGCTGCGGCCGCGGCCATCAGCGAGGAAATGCCGGGTACGATGACGACATCGAAGCGCGGCGCGACCCGCCCGAATAGATACATGAAGGAGCCGTAGAAGAACGGATCGCCTTCGCACAGGGCGGCCACATCTCGGCCTGATTCGAGATGCCCGCCGATTTCCTCGGCAGCGTGATCGTACACCGACCGGTCGGGGAACTGCGCGGTCTCGAGCGGCATGCGGATGGCGACCTCTTGCGGTGCGTGGGTGATGTGCGGTGCTGCAATCTTGCGCGCCAGGCTCTCGCCTTCGAGCGGTGCGGGCCAGGCCACGACGGGCACGGTCTGCAGAATGCGATGGGCTTTCAAGGTGATCAGCTCGGGATCGCCCGGCCCGACCCCGATGCCGTACAGCGTACCGCTCATGGCTTCGTCACCGCCAGTTGTGTGACGGTGCGCAGGGGCGACCAGGCCCGGAAGCGGCCGACCGATTCGGCTTGGGAAATACCGATACGCGTCAGCGCACCACCCCATTGTTCATGCAGGGCCAACAGCTTCGCCTCGCTTTCCAAAGTGACCGCATTGGCGACCAAACGCCCTCCGGCGGACAATGCATCCCAGCAGGTTTCCGCGATACTCGTTGTCCCAATACCGCCGCCGATGAACACGGCGTCCGGCGGTGACAAGTCGGACAGGGCGCTTGGTGCGGACCCGGTGACGATGTCGAGTGTCGGCGTGCCCAGCGCAGCGGCGTTTTGGGCGATGAGCGCGCAGCGTGACGTTTTCGTTTCGATGGCGACCGCCTTGCCACCGGCGCGCATCCATTCGATGGCGACCGAACCGCAGCCCGCGCCGACATCCCATAGCAGGGCGTCCGGCTGCGGCGCCAGCGCGGCGAGGGTCGCGGCACGAACGGCACGTTTGGTCAGCTGCCCGTCGTTCAGAAACGCCTCGTCGGGTAGGCCGGGGACGCGGCTGTGGATTATCGCGTCTGGCCCTGCGGCACAGGCAACGGCGATGGTATTGAGATCCGCTGTGCGGGTGTCGCCCCAGTCTTTCGCAACTCCGTCGCGCGCGTTCTCTTTGTTGCCATCCATATGCTCGAACACTGTCAGCGTGCTGCCTCCATAGCCGCGCGTGCACAAGGCTGCCGCGACCTGCGCGGGCGTCTCGCCATTCTCCGACAGGATGAGAAGCCGGGCATCCGGTCGGATGAACAAGTTAAGCAGGGCGAGTGGACGTCCGTGCAGCGTAAGGCAGTCGATATCCTGCAGCGGCCAGCCCAAGCGCGCGGCGGCGAGGGAGAAGGCGCCTGGCGCGGGGAGGACACAAACTGCGTCGCGGCCGAATTCGCGGGCCAGCGTGACGCCGATGCCGTAGCTCATTGGATCGCCGGTCGCCAGCACGACGACGCGCTTGCCCTCCAGCGTTTTTAGCGCGGCCACGGTTTTCTTAAATGGTGACTCCCAGGTCCGGCGCTCGGCGGGATGAGCGCGGTCGACCATCGCCAGATGCCGTTCGCCGCCGACCAGCACTTCCGCGTTGGCGATTAGAGTCTGCGCCGGTGCGGGCAAGGCATCGACCCCGTCCTCGCCCAGCCCGACGATGCTGAGCCAGGGCGTCATGCCGGATCTCCGCTGAGCGCATTGACCGCTGCCGCGGCCATGGCGCTACCGCCACGCCGGCCACGCAGTGTGGCAAAAGGAATTCCGTGTGATCCGTTTATGAGAGCGTCCTTCGACTCCGCCGCACCGATAAATCCCACGGGGAAACCCAGGATCAGTGCCGGGGCGGGCCAGCCTGCCGCGAGCCCTTCGAGCAGTTGGAACAGGGCGGTGGGTGCATTGCCGATTGCGACAACGGCGCCGTCCAGATCGGACGGCCACAGCGTTACCGCGGCCGCAGAACGTGTCGTGCCGAGCGATTTGGCGAGCGCAGGAACGGATTCATCGTTAAGGGTGCAGACGACCTGATTGTTCTGCGGGAGGCGGCTGCGGGTGATCCCATGTGCGACCATCTCCACGTCCGTCAGGATCGGCGCACCGCGCTCCAGTGCTGCGCGTCCCGCTGCGACTGCGCCGGGAGAGGCAGACAAATCGCTTATAACCTCCGGCATCGCGCAGGCATGTACGACGCGCAGCGCAAGCGGTGCCAGATCGTCGCTGACTGCCGACAGGTCGGTTTCGCGCCGGATTGCCGCGAAAGACTCGCGGTAGATTTCCGCCGGGTCGCGCAAGTAAGTGTAAGACGGTTCGATCATGCGCCGAGGATCCAGGCTTCTTCGTTCTCGACGAGGGTGCGCTCCGTCGCACTCAGCGCCGGGTCGCCATCGAACAATGCACCGAGAGACCCGTCCTCGTCGAGGGCTGCGAAATGCGCTGCGATGGTGCGGACCTGGCGCGCGTCCTTCACCATGTCCGGTTCCGGCTCGGGTTCGAGCAGGGAAGGATAGACTTCGGCGAAGATGATCTGCGGTTTTGGATCGTGCTTCAGCCCGGTCTCGAATGGCCAGATATGACTGATCGTCGCCAGCCGCGGGTCGGTGCGCAGCTGCAGCACGCGCGGGATACCGGTCAGGACCTGGCTGCCGACCGAGCCTGCGCCGGCCAGTTGCCAGACCGAGCTCGTGGTTTTCGCGCGCCGGTCGCACAGCCGCCATTCGGTTAGTTCGCCCGGCTGGTGCGCCCTGCGCCCGCGGCGCACCAGAAAAGGACGGCTTTCTTCGCGCACATTGCCCCAGAACGGGAATGCCTCGGCATATAGCCGTTCGTTCAGCCCTTCCGCGACGTCGATGCGGTTGTTCTTGTTGTCGGGCTCGTCGGCCAGCAAGTCCGCCAGTTCCTGCCACATATGCCGCCAGGGCAGGCCCGGCATACCGAGGCGTGCCGCGGTTCCCGTGGGATAACCGAACGGAAAATCGAACCCGACCAGTACTCGCGCGCCCTCCTCCGCGAGGCCGGCCAGTATATCCGCGAGTGCCGTCGTTGCCGCGTGTCGCGTCTTCGGGTTCTCGCGCTGGGCCAGGCGGACAGTGCCGCCGTCGCGGCGCAGGAGCGCCCACCAGATCGAATCCTTGCCGCCGGTCGGGCTTGCCGCGGCGCTCCAGTCGACCATGAGATAGGCGTCGAACAGCGCGGCCCCGCCTCGGCTAGGCAGAGCCCGAACCTTTTTTCATGCTGACCGGACCCATTGGATGATCCGCGTGCGGATAGGGTTGGTGCGTGTGGGTATGTCCGTGGTCGTGAGTGTGTCCATGATCATGATCGTGACCGCCGGTGCCGATGCCCTCGACGTGATGATGATGGCTTTCCTGCGCCAGCCCGACTTCGGCCTCGAAGCCGAGCACCTGGGTACGGTACTTGCACAGCTGACAGTTCATCGTGTTTTCGCCGCCGAGGATATTGCGAACCCGCTCCGCGAAAGTGTCGAGTACCAGCGGATGGTCGTTCAGATAGCCGGCCTTGACGAATTCGACATCGGGATGCCGCGCGGCAACCGTGTCGGTGTAGTCGTAGATCCGTTTCACGAGAATGCCGGTGAACAGGAAATACGGAAACACGACGATGCGTTTAAAGCCGAGCCGCACCGCCTGTTCCAGTGCCGGCTCGACGAGCGGAAAGGTGACGCCGGAGTAGGCGGTCTCGGCCCAGCCGAAGCCCAGACCTTCCCACAGCATGCGGGTGATCTTGGCGACGTTAGAGTTCGCGTCTGGGTCCGACGCGCCGCGTCCGACGACAACCAAAAGCGTATCGGTGCGTGCAACTTGGTCGCCTGCCGCGCTGACCGCTTCTTCGACGCGCGCGCCCGCCGCGCTGATCATCTTCGGGTCGATGCCCAATTCGGTGCCGTAGCGGATTTCCACATTGTCGTGCTGCGCCTGATAGGTGTTCAGGACCGAGGGAATGTCGTTCTTGGCGTGGCCGGCGGCGAACAGCATGCCGGGCACTGCGAGAATGGTCGTGGCACCCCGTTCGCGCAGCGCATCCAGCCCGGTGCGGATGATCGGCGTGGCGAATTCGAGGAAGCCGTAATCGACATCGTATTCCGGCATCCGCGTGCGCAGCCCCGCCGCGACCGACTGAAATTCGCGCACCGCACCGGTGTCGCGGCTGCCATGCCCGCACACCATGACCCCGGTCTTTTCCGCCATGTCGATATCCCCTGCTCAGATTCCTACCTGGACGCCCTTTCTATCAGGCTCGACCGGGAGGGTCAGGCAGATTCTCGCGTGAGATGGATTCGCGTCAACGGTTCAGGAAGTGCAGTGGCAGGCCGGGGTTGGGCCAATCCATGGCGATCAGACGGCCTGCGCCTGACAGGGTGATATAGGCGGTCCGCAGATCTTCCCCGCCGAAACAGATATTCGTCGGGAACGGGTCGGGCATTTCGATATCCTTGCAAGATTTTCCATCGGGTGAGATGACGGAAATCGCGCCGGGGATCGAGCCGATGCAGATGTTGCCTGCGCCGTCGACCGCCAGGGAGTCGAACAGGTGATAGCCGTCCGGATTGGCGAGCAGCCGCCCGCGTGTCCAGGGGGCGGGTCCCGGCGTTTTGTCAATCTCCCCCGGTGCGGTGATGTCATAAGCCCACAGGCGGCCCGTCGGCGTTTCCGCCGCGTAGAGCGATTTGCCGTCGGGCGATAAGCCGATCCCGTTCGGGGCATCCATGTAGCGCACGACTTGGCGGATCATCGAACCGTCCGTGTGGGCGTAGAAGATGCTGCCCTTGTCGCGGCTGTGCTGGCGGCTCTTGCCGTGATCGGTGAACCACATGCCGCCGTCGGCATCGAAGACGATGTCGTTCGGCGCGCGCAGTGGCTCGCCGTTGCATTCACGGTAGAGGACTTCGTTCTTGCCGGTGTCCAGATTCACTGCTTCGATCCAGCCCGCCGCCGCATCGTCGGCCGCGTGGCCGGGCAGCAGCAGGCCATCGCGCTCGTGGAACGTCATGCCGCCATTGTTACAGATGTAGCAGCGGCCGTCGGGCCCGATGGCGGCACCGTTCGGCCCGCCGCCGGTCTCCGCTACAACGGAAAGGGTACCGTCGGGGGCGACCCGCGTCAGCCTGCTTGCGGCGATTTCAACGAGCAGCACACTTCCATCCGGCATGGCGATAGGGCCTTCCGGAAAGCGAAGATTCGGGGTGATTTCGCGAAATTCCGTCATGCTTCGATCCAATTTCCGGTATTGCTGTCCCAGGGAGCCCCGATGCCGCGTTCGCGCAGTTCGTGCCGGGCGATCTCGTTCTTCGTCATGGTCCTGGGAAATTCTTCAACGTATTCGACATAGCGCGGCACCTTGAAGAAGGCGATGCGCTCCTTGCACCAGCCGACCAACTCCGCGGGATCGGGTCGGTCGGCAGCGTCGGAAAGCTGGATATAGACTTTGATATCTTCCTCGCCGACATCCGAGGGCACGCCAACGGCGGCGCAGTCGACAACCGCCTCGTGCGCGGTCAGCGCCTTCTCGACTTCGAAGGCGGAGACGTTTTCGCCGCGCCGGCGGATCCAGTGCGCCTCGCGGCCAACGAAATAGACATAGCCTTCATCGTCCAGATAGCCCAGATCGCCGGAGTGGTACCAAAGGTTCTGCCACGCCGCGAGGGTCTCCTTCGGCTTGTTTACATATTCGATCATGTAAGTGTTCGGCACCTTGGGCCGGAACAGGATCTGCCCCTGCGTGTTAGCCGGCACCGGGTTGTCGTCCGGATCGACGATCATGACCTCGGCCCAGCCGTGCGGGCGGCCGCAGGACCCGATGCGGCGGTCGTGCAGGCGCTCGCTGCACATCAGCACGCCCATTTCCGTCATCGAGTAGACTTCCAGCATCGGGGCGCCGAAGCGGGCCTGAAACTCATCGCGCAGTTCGCGGCGGACCTGGCTCGAGGCGATGCCAACGCCGACTCGTACTTTGTGGGTCTTGTCGAGTTCCGATTCCGGCCGGCGCAGCAGCACGGCCATCATGGTGCCAAGCGGGTCGATGATCGTGGCGCCATATTTATGGACGATGTTCCAGTAGTTCGAAGCGCTGAACCACTTATCCATGATCCCGGTCATGCCGAGATAAAGCGGGCTCGTGATCGCAAATTGCTGGCCGCCGATATGGAAGAAGTGAGAGTTGGCGTAGTGGACGTCGTCTTCCGTCGCCTCGGCGATCTCCTCATACCGGATGGCGGCGGCGATGTAATAGAGATGCGAGGCCAGGACCCCCTTCGGCATGCTGGTGCTGCCGCCGGTATAGACGATGGCCATCGGGTCGGTGCCCTTGACCTCGATGTCGGGCAACGTCTCTTCGCCCTGCAGAAGATCGTTGAGTGGCCGCGCACCGGGGATGACATCCACGGCTCCATGCACCAGGACCTGCGGTTTGAAATCCAGTGCTGGCGCTGCGGCGTTGTAGGCCGGCGCCAGCTCTTCATCGACGACCAGCATCTTCGCACCGGTGTCGTTCAGGCTGTAGGCAAGGTCGTCTTTTACCAGCGACACATTCAGCGGCGCATAGATCGCGCCGATCTTCGCGCAACCGAACCAGATCAACGCCTGCTCGACCGCGTTGTACATCAGGGTCGCGACCACATCGCCATGCCCGATGCCGTGTGCGATCAAGCTGTTCGCGACCCGGTTGGAGAGCCGGTCCGAATCCGCATAGGTCAGCGTCTCGTCGCGGCAGATAAGGAAGGGCTTTTCGCCATAGGATGCCCGCAGAACGACCAGATCGCGCAAGGTCGTTGCGTGCGGCGTATGCCCCATAATGTCGATCATGATGTTGCGGCCCCCCTCTTAACTTGCAGTTTGCGCCTTGGCGGCGGGCATGCCAACAACCCCGGCCGTTTTCAGGGAATCGATCTCCTCTTCCTCAAGCGACAGGAGGTGCCGCAGCACGAAATCGTCTCCCTCACCCAACAGTGGCGCCGGTTTGCGCAGCCCGGGGCGATGTCCGTCGATACGCCAGGGGGCGGCGACCAGCAATTCGTCGCCCGTACAAGGGTGGCTCGACGGTAGCCAGCCGGAACAGCCGGCGAATTCCGGGGCGCAGGCGGTATCGTCGAGGTCCAGAAGGTCGGCGGTATATCCACCAAGCGCACGGCAGTGCCGCACCACCTCGGCATAGCTCATGCTTTCGATCGTGCGCCGCAGCGCTGCGTCATCGGCCACCGAATCGCGTGGCACGCTGACGGCGATGATTTTTCCGTCGCCTGTGGCAAGGATCGCGTCGCGCGTCGTTTGAGGGCAGGCGGGCGCGCCGGCGAGCGTGGCGGCGGCTTCGATCTGCGAGAGATCGATCTGCCGCCCCTCATCGCCTTCCCGTACCGCAAGCATGCCCGCGAGCGCCGCCAGCACGCCGAACAAGGCCGCGTTCGGATCGCTGATCGAAAAGGTCGGGGAGCCGAGGAATTCGCCGTCTTTATGGATCAGCGCTTCCGCGCCCCCCAAAGCGCTCAGAACGAGGCCGTAGGAGCGCAAATCCTGGACACCCGATCCGCGCCCCGGACCGCTCATGGAGAGCTGTACGAGGTTGGGGTTGGCTGCGGTGAGTGTGTCGACGCCGAGACCCAGCCGCTCCATGGTGCCGACCGTGAAATTTTCGATCAGCAGGTCTGACGTGGCCGCGAGCTGTTTCGCGATCTCCAACCCTTCGTCCTGTTTGAGATCCAGCGCGAGGCCAATCTTGTTGCGGTTGAGGCTATGAAAATAGATCGAGGACTCGATACGGGTCCGCTCGTCCATCTGGCCGCGCTTGGTCTCCAGGCCGCGGGTGCGATACAGGTCGAAGCGCTTCGGCGCCTCCACTTTGACGACGTCCGCACCAAGGTCGGCCAGGATCTGTCCCACCATGGGGCCGGACCAGACCCAGCATAATTCGATGCACCGCAACCCCGCGAGCGGTGCGTCGGACCCATCGGCCGCCGCCGGTCGCTGCGTCTTCTGTTTGGGAATGCCGCCGAGAGGCTGTGCCACGAATGGCATCGCGGGCGCGCTATCGGAGACGAAATCGTCGCGGAAGATGTCCCTCTGGCTTGCCTCTTCTGCATTGTACACCGGTGCGATCACCGCACCTTCGGCGAGACCTCTCTGGAGCAATTCGTCGCGGCTGAAGGCTGACAACGTCTGTTCCAGCAGCGCATCGGCTTCCGCGCTGTCATAGGCTAGCTTGAAGGGGTTCTCGAACGCTGCCGCCTGCGTCCATTCGGGATCGCCGATTGCCTTGCGGATCTGCACCCAGTCCCGCCGCGACCGGCCCAGAACTGCGACATGACCGTCCTTGCAAGCGAAGAAGCCCATCGGAAAGATGCCGCCATGATCGACGCAGAGCCGGCCATTGCGGTGCCAGATCCGGCTTCGCTCCTTGGCATCGCCGGAGTTCTGTAGTGCGAAGGATCGCAGGACATCTGCCGCCGAGACGTCGTAGACGACTTGTTTGCCAGGTGGGTCGTTGCCGCCTCGCCACAATTCCGCGAGCGCCAGGATAGCCCCGTAGGCCCCACACCATTTCTCCGGCATGTCGGCGGGCAGCGGCACGCCGGGCTTATCCGGGTGCCCGATGACCGCGGAGGCACCGGAAACGGCACTCGCCATAACGCCTGTGCCGGACAGGCCAACTTGAAAATCCCACAGCCGGATCACGCACCGCGCATTGGGAAAGTCGCCCTCGCCCCCGGTGATTACGATCCCATCGTCCGCTATATCGTCGCCGAGCGTACAGCCCAGGAGATCGAGCCAGTGACGCGCATAATGTGCGGACTTGCTCGAGGGAACGATGCCGATTTCCGCGCTCGCCTGGACGGGAATAGAACGGAGGGCCGTCGCCATGGCTCTAACTGTGCTGTTTCAACGGCAAGGACACCGGTCCGTCGGCGCGCGACGGCAGCGTAACCACGGCCGTGCCAATCGCGGACGACCTGTCCTTCTGGTTGCGCGCTTCGACTTCGATGTCGACGAATTTCACAGCACCCTCTTCCCGTTTCGCCGTGACCGTGCCGCGCCACCAGATCGTGTCTCCCACCAAATTGGGCAGTCGCACCGAAACACTTAGCTTATGGAGGAATCCATGATCGCCGATCCAGTTGCACAGCATGTGCTGCGCCCAGGAAATTCGTTGCGGCCCGACATCGTAGGCGGCGCCCATGCCGACATCGCGTGCCGTCGCCGCTTCCAGATGACCGCGACCTGCTGCGTCTTTCGCACCTGTCGTGGGGTTGATGTGATAATCGTCATGGCGCTTGCGATAGCGCAGCGCGTCACCATGCGCGCCGCCATAATGCAGCGCCCCTTGCGTGGCGGAATACCAGGCCAAAATATCGGCGATCGAGAGCGGCCCCTTGACGACGGGCGGCACCGTGTCGCCGACCGTCACATCCTCCCAATAGAGCGGATCAGCTCCCCGGCGCGTCTCGTTGAGCACCTGCCGCTCGATCTCTATCAGTTCTTCCGGTTCGTAGCGCAGCGATTTGACGTCTTCATCTTTCTCCGAAGACGCCCCTTCGCCTCGTGGGGTCCGCGCGCAATGGCCGACCGCCGTGGCGATGAGCTCCCCAGCTTGCGTGTAGTAGCGGACCTCGCCCGTCTGCAGCACCCAGCGGGAAAACCGGCGCCCGGATTTCTCTTCCTGCTTGGTCAGTTCCGCTTCGACGCGAAAGCTGTCATCCATGCGGATATGGTCGTACCAGGTGAAATCGGTTCCTGCGTAGATCCACTGCACGCCCGGCAGCTTCGGCGCGACGATCGTCGAGTCGATCGCATACAGAATGCAGGGTGGTGCTATTAACGATCCCGCCGGCGATGTCTCGGCATAGTCGGTGTCGAACCACAGCGGATTGTCGTCGCCGATGCCCCAGGCGAAGTGCTTAATCGCGTCTTTCGTCGCGGTCTCGATCCACTGCATGCGCGTGCGCCGCAGCGGCTGTCCGATCAATTCGGCCGCGGCCGCCAGTGCCTCGTCGGTAAT
Organism: Alphaproteobacteria bacterium; assembly: GCA_012103325.1. GTDB lineage: Bacteria > Pseudomonadota > Alphaproteobacteria > UBA8366. The sequence goes on along the minus strand of WLWY01000001.1, from coordinate 1,269,365 downwards.
TTCACCCCAAGCCATGTCCGTTGCCTAGGCAACCGCGGCGTTCGGTGTTGGCTTGCCTTGGACATGCGGCAGCACCTCCTTGGAGAAGAGGCGGAGCATGTCGATTGTCTGCTGCTTTCCGTAATAGGGCGGGTAATGCACCATGATCGATGTGGTTCCGACATCGCGGAATTCTTCGATACGCCGGATGACGGTATCGGGCGAGCCGTGCAGGATGGTCGTTTCCGCCAACATGTCGTAGGCGAACTGCGATTCGTTTTCCTTCTCCGTCACGTCGCCCAGATAGCCGCCCGCATTGACGCCCGACATGAATGTTTTCATGTGGTGGGTGATGCCCGCCTCGCTCTCTTCCTTGGCTTTTGCATCGGTCGGCGCGACGTAGACCATGCGCACAACGTCGACGCGCCCAAAGGCGGGATTCTTGTTCAGTGGGTCCGGCGCCTCATGCATATGGCTCTTATACAGGTTGACGTTCTCGCGAATTTTGTCGACCGACGAGAGCGAAGATTGCATCAGGCCGAAACCATTCCGCGCCGCCGTCACGATCGAGTTGTCCGTGCCCGCGCCCATGAAGAAGGGCGGGTGCGGCTGCTGCACCGGCTGCGGGAAAATCTCGTATTGCTCGTCCATCTTGAACTTGAAGAACTTGCCGTCCGCCTGCACACGCTTTTTGTGGAACCCGTCGAGGATCAGCGGAATGGCCTCTGCCTGGCGTTCGCGACGACTTTCGAAATCGACGCCGAGCCCTTCGAACTCATAGGGCCGGTATCCGGAGCCCAGCCCCAACTGGAACCGCCCATTGCTCAGGATATCGATGAAGGCCGCGTTCTCGACGATGCGCATCGGGTGATGCAGCGGCACCACCATGACCGCCGCGCCTAGCTTGATGCGCGTGGTCTTCGCGGCCAGATAGCCGAGATAGCTGAACGGGTCCGGCAGAATGCCGTATTTGTTGGAGAAATGGTGCTCGGCGATCCAGACACTGTCGAAACCCAACGCCTCCGCCTCGATAATCTCACGCGTGACACGTTCGTGAATATCGTGGTGTGGGTAGGTCTCCGACTCCGGGTCGGGATGGGATGTAAACAGGATTCCGAATTCCATAACGCGCTCCCCTTATCGCCGCTGCTCCCTATTCAGACACCACCCATTCTTCACGAAGGCAATGTCGGGGAATAGTATGTCATTGCCAAATAGTTGTGTATATGCAATTATTATTGTCTGTAGACAATAATAGGCGAAACCGTTGATCCTTCAGCCCGACGTGAAAAAGCCGGTTGTCGCCGTTCGTCGCGCCGCGCGGATCTTGCGCTATCTCGGCAGAAGCGAGGCCCCCGTCGGCGTCAATCAGATCGCGCGCGATCTCGACATCATTCCCAGCACCTGTCTGCATATCCTGCGGACGCTCGCACAGGAATCCATGGTCACGTTCAACTCGACCACCAAGCAGTACCGCCTTGGCCACGCGGTGTTGGGGCTAGCGCGGGATTCGCTCGCCAACAGCACGTTCGTGCAGGAGGCCCGGCCGCATCTCAAGGAGATAGCCGACCGCCATGGGGTGACGGTTACGGCGGCCGAGCTGGATGCGAACGAGCACATGGTCGTCGTCGCGCTGGCGCGGGCGCCGCAGACGTTGAGCATCCATGTCGATGTGAGTAGCCGGTTCCCCGCCCTGATCAGTGCGAGCGGCCGCTGCTATGCCGCCCTGTCCGGCTGGCCGGACAAGGAACTCGCGGAAAAATTCGACGCACTGCCGTGGGAAAACCCGCCCGACTACGAAACCTGGCGCACGGAAGTCTCCGCCGCAGGGCAGAACGGGTACGCGGTCGATTACGGCAACTACCTGCGCGGCTTCATGGTCACGGCAGCACCCGTTGTCGATAGCGAGGGGTACGCGACACGCGCCATTGCCACGGTCGGTTTTCTAAATCAGCTCGACAAAAAGCAAACCCTCGCGCTTGCCAAGGATGTGAAGACCGCCGCTAGCCAGTTGACGCTCGAACGGTTTCATTGATCGGCGGCGCGGCTTTCGTGTTGCCGGAAAAACGTTCGCGCAGGAGCCGCAGTTTCGGGTCGATATAGGTTTGACAGAAGGGGCGCTCGGGGTCGGTCGCATAGTAGTTTTGGAACCGTGTGTCCGACGGTTTGAATGCCTTATGGCACAGGACCATGGTTTGTAACGGCGCATCGAATTCGCGTTGCAGATCTTGCAAAACGTTTCCGGCCTGTATCTTCTGCGCATCGTTGAATACATAGATCGCGCTTCGATATTTTCCCCGCAACTTGTGCGCGGACGTACTCGCATGGGTACGAAGGTGAACCTCGATCAGGGTCGCCAAGTCGATGTCGTGCGGATCGAAACGCACGATGACCGCTTCCGACCAGCTATCGTGGGGCGGTGACGATTGGATGAAGCCTTGCGCGACATGGCGCACGCCGCGAAGCGTCTGAAACACGGCTTCCGTGCACCAGTGACAACCGCCGCCGAGGCCGATCCGGTCTTCGGGTTGGGTCACATCGTCCCCGTGTCTGCTTAACAGGCGGCGTCCTCGCGCCGGGGCAGCTTCCAGTTCGGGCGGACGAAATGACAGGTATATCCGTGCGGAATGCGCTCCAGGTAATCCTGATGCTCCGGTTCCGCCTCCCAGAAATCGCTTACGGGTTCTACTTCGGTCACGACCTTGCCGGGCCACAGACCCGACTCGTTGACATCGGCAATGGTACGCTCCGCTTCTGCTTTCTGCGCCTCATCGACATAGTAGATCGCGGACCGGTAGGACGGGCCCATGTCGTTGCCTTGCCGGTTGGACGTGGACGGATCGTGGATCTGAAAGAAGAATTCCAGCAGCGAGCGGAAGCTGATCTTCCTTGGGTCGAAGATAATCTCGATGCCTTCCGCATGCATGCCGTGATTGCGGTAGGTGGCATTCGGGACGTCGCCGCCGGTATAGCCGACACGGGTGGACTGCACGCCGGGCATTTTGCGGATCAGGTCCTGCATGCCCCAGAAACACCCGCCCGCCAGGACGGCACGCTCAGTATTGTCGCTCATTGGCTTACTCCTGCGTTTGTCCAACCTTCAGACAATAAATGTATCTGTCTCGCTGCCGTTCAACAAAAAACCGCACCTAACGCTAGGCGACGGCTTTCGCCTGAGATTCGTCCAGGAGCGTCAGCCGCCACATCTCGCGCGTATATTTCTCGTACTCGAAACCGGTACCGGCATGCATCGTACAGCGGTTGTCCCAAGCGACGACATCGCCGGGCTGCCAGTGCCACCGCACGGTGAAATCGGGTCCTGTCACATAGGGCAGCAGATCTCTTAATATGAGAACGCTGTCATCCTCGATCCCTTCCAGGTCCCAGAGATCCAGCTGTGTGTCGGAAATGTCCTGCCCTTTCGGCAGCACCGCGCAGGTCGAACTGTTCAGGCCGTACAAAGCGTGTTGGCCGCTGACCGGATGTTTCAGCACGACCGGAACCCGGTTGGGCGGATTGGCCGCCCGCTGTTCCGGCGTCAGGATGGGGTAGCCCGGAGAATATCGGCTGATTTTCTTGTCGTGATGCGCCAGCGAGCACACCGCTTCCAGCGGTTCGAGTTTTTTCTTTGCCTCGTCCTCAAGCCTGGCGAAGGCGCTCCGCGTGTCCGCAAACAGTGTTTCCGCGCCCTCGGGTGGTGCCTGCTTGCAATGGAAGACCGAACCGATGGGGGGATGTTTACGGAAGGTCGAGTCGGTATGCCAGACGGGTCTGCGGGTTTCCGGGTTGTATTGAACGTCCGCGTCGCTTTTGAGCTGCGGCACCGTCGCGAGTTGAGCCAGCGGCTTGCCTGCTTCGTCCTTGATATTGCCTATTCTGAGGATCGGAAAACCGGGTACCGTTTTACCTTCGCGGGCCACCATATTCCCGCGTTCGATTTCGCCGAACACATTCGACCACGTCATCAGCTGTTCCGGCGAAAGGTCCTGCAGGTCGTCACCGCGCACGGCAAGCAGCCCGCCATGCCGGGTCCAGAGATCGTAAGCCTTGCGTTGAAAGTCTGGATTGCCCAAATCATCGCAGGTGACGTTCTCGATCATGATGCCGAAATCGCCGTTTAATGCAGAAGTCTTGTGTTCCATTTATGCAGCTCGCTCCGTTGCGCCCGGGACAGTGAACATCGTCCGCTTGTGTAAACATAGTTGTGAAGAGGCTTTCATCGACCGGTTTCCCGCCTCATATTGTTGCTAGAATCCTATCAAGAACAACCGTGGTTTGCCACGGCAGCAGGAAGGAAACCTGATTAATGTCTGAAACATCGTCTTATATTCCCCCGAAGGTCTGGACGTGGGAAGCCGAGAATGGCGGCGCGTTTGCCGGTATCAACCGCCCGACCGCGGGCGCCCAACATGAAAAAGAACTACCCGTCGGCAAGCATCCGTTGCAGCTCTATTCGCTCGGCACGCCAAACGGCGTGAAGGTCACGATCATGCTGGAAGAGCTGCTGGCGATGGGTCACACAGGTGCGGAATACGATGCCTGGCTGATCAAGATCGGCGACGGCGACCAATTCGGCAGCGGCTTCGTCGCGGCCAATCCGAACTCAAAGATCCCGGCGCTGATGGACGAAAGCACGGAAAAACCGACCCGCGTTTTCGAGTCCGGCGCGATCCTGATGTATCTCGCGGCGAAGCATCAGGCCTTGATGCCGGAAGATCCCGTATTGCGGCCCGAATGCCTGTCCTGGCTGTTCTGGCAGATGGGCAGCGCGCCCTATCTCGGCGGTGGTTTCGGTCATTTCTACAATTACGCGCCGGAAAAATTCGAGTACCCCATCAACCGTTTTACGATGGAAGTGAAGCGCCAGCTGGATGTGCTCGATCAGCATCTGGCCGACAAGCAGTACATGACCGGCGATGAGTATACGATTGCCGATATCGCGATTTGGCCCTGGTACGGCCAACTGCTCTTTAACAGGTCTTATGACGCTGCTGAGTTTCTGGACGCGGAATCCTATACCAACGTCATGCGCTGGGCGAAAGAGATCGATGCCCGCGAAACGGTCAAACGTGGCCGCATGGTCAACAAGGTCCGCGGCGAACTGCATGAACAGCTGCGCGAACGACACGACGCCAGCGATTTTGAAACCAAAACGCAGGACAAGCTCGAAGCGGCGGAATAACGGTTGGTGAAAGCCATGGCGGTATTGGAGGTGGATGAGGGCGACGGCGCCTGGCGCGGGCCGGACATGGCGCAGCGCGATGACTGGATCCATCTGCTGACGGATACGGAAATCCGGGAGTTGGAAACCGCCGCCGATGCCGCCATGGATCGGGACATCGCGACCCTAAGCGCGGATGACTTCGTAATGCCGGTGCTGGATCCGGTGCTGGCAGGGATTCGCGACGATGTTGTGAACGGACGCGGTTTTACGCTACTGCGTGGCGTGCCCGTTGCGCTATGGACGCGCGCGCGTGTGGCGTGTGCCTATTGGGCGATTGGCACTCGAATTGGTACGCCCGTGACGCAAAACCCCGTCGGCAATGTCCTGGGGCACGTCACCGATGTCGGCGGCGATGCGGACAACCCCAATCAACGAGGGCATCAGTCGAGCGATTCATTGCCGTTCCATACCGATATCGGCGCTGAAATCGTCGGCTTGCTTTGCTTGCAAGGTGCGCGGTCAGGCGGCGAGTCGGGCATCGTCAGTGCGGCTGCGCTGTGGAACGAATTGGTTTCGAGCCGGCCGGACCTGGCGGCGTTGCTGACCAGCCCATTCTATTTCGACCGGCGGGGCGAGGGCGTCGACGGGCAGGACCCCTGGTATGAAATGCCCGTGTTCATGCCAATCGGCGGGCGCGTCGTCGCGAGTTATGTCCCGCGCTTCATTCGCAGCGCCCAGCGGTTCGAACAACTCCCCCGGCTGACCGATCAGCAGCAGGAAGCGCTCGATTTGGTGCAAAGCCTAGCGGATGGTCCGCGCTTCAAACTCGAGATGGATTTTCGCCCCGGTGACATACAGCTCGTCAACAATCTGGTGCTGTTGCACAGCCGCACGGCGTATGAAGATTGGGATGAACCGGCGCGCAGGCGTCATCTTTTGCGCCTTTGGCTAAGCGTGCCGGACGGTTGGCCCATGCCGGAAGCTTTTTTCGCGCGCTACGGCACCGACCCGCAAACTGGCCGGCCGCAGGGCATAAACCTGCCGCTCGGCGTGACGCTCAACGCGCCTTTGACACCACCAGTTTTGCGGACGTGAGGCGATACCTCGCTTTTAGGCATTCTTGATCGTCATCCCGCCGTCGACCGGTAACGCAACGCCGTTGATATATCCGGCGGCGGGCAGGACGAGGCTCAACGTGCCGTGTGCGACTTCTTCCGGGTCGGCGTAGCGGCGCAAGGGCACGCGGCGTTTGGCGAAGATGGTTTTGTGATCTTCCGGGATCGCGGCGGTCATTGCCGTGAGAACCGGGCCGGGGCAGATGCAGTTGACGGTGATGCCGTCGCGGCCCAGTTCCACCGCCATCGAGCGGGTCAGGCCGATCACGCCGTGCTTGGCGGCGGTATAGGGGCTGGTCTCAGGTGTTGCGCCCAGCCCTTCGGTCGAAGCGATGTTGACGATGCGCCCGGCTCCGCTGGCGCGCAGATGGGGCAGGGCGGCGCGGATCGTGCGGGTATGCGCCCGCAACAGGATGTTCAGCAGACGGTCGAAAATGTCCTCGTAACCGTCGTCATCGATCTTCGTGTGCTGTGATACGCCCGCATTGTTGATGAGGATATCGATCCCATCGAAGCGCTCCGCCACATCTGCGACGACGGTGTTTATGGCGGCGGCATCGGTCAGGTCTAACACCCAGCCTTCGGCGCTGAGCCCGGCACCCTTGATCTCGGCGACAACGTTCCTGACGCCGTCCGCATCCCGGTCGGTCACCGCGACATGAGCGCCTTCATCGGCGAACAAATGCGCCGTCGCCCGGCCCATACCATTGGCCGCGCCGGTGATCAGCGCGACCTTGCCTGCGATCGAGCGGCTTAGCTTCGAGAGTTTTGCCATCTTTTTTCTCGTATAACATTGAACGCTTGTTTCACGACGCCGCCAGAATGGCGTCGAACATTTTCTCAGCAGTCATGATGATAGGGAAATTAGTGTTGGCGCAAGGGGCGACGGGGAATGGAGAGGTGCCCACAACGCGTAGACCACCGATACCCCGCACGCGGCCGGCATTATCGGTGGAGGTCCTCTGGTCGTCGTTCGCCCCGATGCGGCACCTTCAGGTAGGCGGTGCCAGAATATGAATCCAGAATTTCGACAGCACCTTGCTGGTCCCACGCGCGGTCAGACGGTTGGCCAGCACACAACCGGCGGACCCGCTGCCGACGATGATGTAATCAAAATCTATGGAGGACCCCATGGCACAACTCTTTAGGAGAATGCCTCTTGTTCGGAGTGAGAGCAACCTAGCTTTAGGTGCGCGCGATGATGATTGAAGTGCGGTATCTGTTATGTGTCCTCCAAGCTTGATGGAAATGTGCCAACATTTGGAAAGAATCAAATCTTAAATCATAAGGTTAATAATCGTTATAATAACTAATCCCTGATTGTAAGAAATACCGACGATTTTGCACCATTGTTCGCCGGTTCGATAATAGTAAATCCAGAATCATACGTAATTTCAACAAATTAATGCCACAGCCATTGCTAGCATAAAATCTGCATAACTCACCTATAAAAGGCGATTAAAGGTGAGTTTTGTAAAGTTTTCCGACAGTGACTGACTGTTCAAAGGCTCAGTAATGCAGCTCAAAATAAAAATTTTCACTTATGCGGCTATTTCGCTGATATTCAGCTTCGTCTTGGTTTCCGCAAATTCGGCGAAGGCCGAACTGATCGGGTTTGATTTTGAAACCAACGTGGATTTGACCGGAATTGGCCTTGGGAACAGCGAAACACTGCGGCTGAACGGTGCCATTAACACGGATAAAGTTGATAAGTTAACTGTATTTGGGAATGGGTTCGCCGGTGTCAGCCTAATTCCGCAATTATTTCTTTCCATCCCAGGCGGCTTGCAGACCGTTGGATTGAATATGACGTTTACGATTGCGGGGACAACGTTTGTTTCCGGCAATGTGTTTGAAGGGTACGGCCCATCCGTTGGCCTATTTTCCCAGTTTGCGACCAGTCCTCCATTTAGTTCGACAAAGGGCCTATCCTTTAATTTGCGCGCAACGTCGATAGCGGATGGCATTTCCCTCGGCGACCTTCTTGTCAGTAGGATTACATTGGAATTTCTGAATTCGCCTTCTTCGCCAACATTCATACCAGGGCTGGAATTTCCGACCGACACCTCCTTTTTGGACAACCAACCAAATCTAATAACCCAGATTAAAATAAGAGGGTTCGACCAGGATGATCCCAGGGTTGAGGAAACCGTTGCGGCAAGTACCGTGTCCGGTTCTATTGCGGTGTTGGTTCCTGAGCCCAGTGTGCTTGTGCTATTTGGCATAGGGCTTCTTGGAATCGGCGTCATACGCCATCGCTAAAAAGGCGCTTCGTCGCAATCGAACTACCGGCTGTGTTAGGCGGCAAGGATCAGCTACGCTCTTTTGTGCGGTACCGGAACTTCAGCTCGTTGTGCTGATCGCAATGGTTGCGCGCGGACCCTATTTCGAAACGGTGTTCCTCGGTACGTCGCGGAACGGGCGGTCGACGTCCAGCCGCGGCTCCTTCGGCATCTTAAGAACGCGTTCCGAGATAATGTTCTTCTGAATTTCGTCGGTACCGCCGGCAATCGAAATCGCCGGCGTTGAAATCAGGACCTCTGAAATCACACCATCCATCGGACTGTCTTCGCCGGATAGCATAGCGTCAGCGCCGCTGATCATCGTGTGCACATGGTTCGCGGCCTTCGCAATTTCGCTGTTCGCGAGTTTGCCGACCGAGCCTTCAGGGCCCGGCTGACGGCCTTGTTCCTGTGCTGTCCTGGCTCGTTGTGCCGCCCATTCGGTGGCGCGTGCCAGATACATCAGCTTGGCGATTTCCTGCCGCACCGCCGGGTCCTTGTTCTTTCCTGTTTCTTTGGCGCGCTGGAGGACAAGATCGACCCGCCCCGCGCGCTGCGGATACCAGGTGTAGGGTGCCAGGGCGACGGCGATCTCTTCGGCTTCCTCGCGATAGATGCGCTCCGGCCGGTCGGTCACCTGCACGTTGCGCTTCATCGAATCAGCGCCACGGCGCTCATGCATCAGGGTCGTCGTGGCTATTTTCCAGCCCGCACCTTCCTCCTCCAGCATGTATTCGGGTTCGATTTCGGCATCGGTGAAGAAAACCTGATTGAAAGAGGCATGTCCGTTCATCTGGCGCAGGGGCACCACCTCGACGCCCGGCTGGCGCATATCGATCAGGAAATAGCTGAGGCCTTTATGCTTCGGTACGTTCCAATCGGTGCGCGCCAGCAAGATACCGTAATCGGCGAGGTGCGCGCTCGTTGTCCAGACCTTCTGGCCGTTGACGATCCATTTGTTGCCCTTGAAGTCGGCCCGGGTCGTCGCTCCCGCCAGATCGGAGCCGCTGCCCGGCTCGCTAAACAGTTGGCACCAGGTATCCTCGCCGGTCAGGCTGCGGCGCAGGAATTTTTCGCGGTGCAAATCGGTGCCGTGCGCCTGGATCGTGGCGCCGGCCAAAATGGCCGCACCCTTCTTTGCGACACCGGGCGCGCCGACACGCTTGAGTTCTTCCTCGACCACACGGACGAGTCCGACCGGCAGGTCGCGGCCATACCATTTCTTCGGCCATTGCGGTGCGCCCCAACCGGAAACGGCAAGCCTGTCGCGCCACTCGAATAGGCCGAGATCGAGATCCCAGTTCTCGTCCAGCCATGCACGTAGTTCCGCGCGGACGCTTTCTTCCGTGTGCTCGCTCATATTGCCGTCCTTCTTCGAACCCCTTTAATCAACAGCGTAGACCAGATGTGGCGGCTGGGGACGGGAGCTCGTTCGGTTAGCATGCTCCCAGTAACGAACGGGCAACGAGGGCGGATAGCATGGACGAACGGGACCCGCCACTCGGTGAGATGAATGTCGCTGATCTGCGATCGTTGCTGGAGGCGGGGGCGACAACCGCGCGCGCGTTGACCGAACGCTGCCTCGAACGCATCGCGGCGTTGGACGAAAAGGTCAACGCCGTCCTCGAACTGAACCCGGACGCATTGGCGATTGCCGAAGAACGGGATGTGGAGCGTGTGCAGGGCGCAATACGCGGGCCGCTGCACGGCATTCCCGTCCTGATCAAGGACAACATCGATACCGATGACCGGATGTCGACCACGGCCGGGTCGTTGGCGCTGGTGGGCGCGCCTACCCCTCGTGACGCTTTCATCGTCGAGCGGTTGCGCGCGGCGGGCATGGTTCTGCTGGGCAAGACGAACCTCAGCGAATGGGCCAATTTTCGTTCCGGTCGGTCCTCCAGCGGCTGGAGCAGCCGCGGCGGCCAGACGCGGAATCCCTATGCGCTGGACCGGACGCCCGGCGGGTCGAGTTCCGGTTCGGGCGTCGCCGTGGCGTGCGGTTTCGCACCCTTCGCCATCGGAACCGAAACCGACGGCTCGATTGTCGGCCCGGCAGCGATGAACGGGATTGTCGGGATCAAGCCCACGGTCGGCCTCGTCAGCCGTACGGGCATCGTTCCCATCTCAAGCATTCAGGATACGGCCGGACCGATGGCGAAGAGCGTCGCCGACGCGGCGGCATTGCTGTCAGCGCTTGTCGGTGCTGACCCGGAAGACCCGGCGACAGAAGGCCAGGACGCGCACGCTCTCGACTACACCACCTATCTCGACCCGGACGGTCTGAGCGGTGCACGGATCGGTGTCGCACGTGGTTATTGCGGGTTTAATGACGGCGTCGACGAAATCGTCGCCGACTGTCTCGCCGTCATGAAGGCGAAGGGCGCTGAAATCATCGAGGATGTGTCGCTGCCGACGCGCGAGGAAATCCGTCCGAACGAACGGCTGGCCATGCTGTATGAATTCAAGGCCGCCCTGAACAGCTATTTGCGCCGCCGCGGTACGACAGGGCGGGTTCGCACCTTGCGGGATATCATCGCGTTCAATGCGGCGAATGCGGATACGGTCATGCCGTATTTTCCACAGGACCAGTTCGAACAGGCGGAGGCGAAGGAGACGCTGGACGATCCCGTCTATATCCAGGCGCGAGCGGAAACCAAAAAGCTAGCGGGAACAAATGGAATCGATGCCGCGTTACAGGCGCATAATCTGGACGCTATCGTCGCGCCGACATCCTGCACGCCTTGGCTGATCGACTGGATCAATGGCGACAACCGCACCGGCGGAAGCTCGACCCCCGCCGCAGCGTCTGGTTACCCCAACATAACGGTGCCCGTCGGCTATCTGCATGGCCTGCCGATTGGATTGTCGCTGTTTGCCGGTGCGTATCAGGAACCCGCCCTGATCCGGCTGGCTCATGCCTTTGAATTGGCAGCGCAGATCCGCCGCCCCCCTACATTCCGGAGCCACGCCGAAGTTTGAACGCTATCCCGCTTCCCGCGCCGCGTCCGGCGCGGGGGTGAATACGAAGGCTTCCATGGATTCCTGAGCAGCGGCCCGAAGTTCGTGCCATTTCGCGGGGCCACCGTAATAGGCAAGGCTGCCCGGTTCCGCCTTGCCTTCGCCGTTGTAGTAGGAAACGCAATCCCGGAACGGCTGGGTGTTGACGTCTGCCTGACGGCAGTGCGCCGCGTACTCGACTTCCGGTTCCTCGTGGATATCGAAGAGGCCGCCGCCGCGCGCGCGCATCGTCTTCATCATCCAGACGACGTAGTCGGTGTGGGATTCGATGCCGCGGGTGAAGTTGAACTGTCCGCCGCCGCCTTGCGGGCCTGACATGATCAGCAGATTGGGAAAGCCGTGGCTGTGCAGACCGAGGAAGGTTTTGGTCCCTTCCTCCTGCCATTTCTGCCGCAACGTCCGGCCGTCCCGTCCGACGATCATCTCGAACGTCGCCGTCGCCATCCATTGAAAGCCGGTCGCATAAATCAGCACGTCGAGCGGGTATTCCTTGCCTTCGTGGACGACGCCTTTCGTGTTGATTTCGGCCACCCCGAGCGGTGCGGTATCAACCAGCGTGACATGCGGCAGGTTGAAGGTCGTCAGGAATTCGTCGTGAAAGGCGGGCCGTTTGCAGCCATAGGGGTAATAGGGTTTCAGCGCCGACGCGGCTTTCGGGTCCTGCACGGTGGCGTCCACGCGGGCGCGAATCTGCTCCATGATCCGGAAATTGGTATTGAGCTGCTTTTCCATCAGCTCTTCCGGTGACAATACCGTGTTGTGCTTCTTGCGTTCCTTGAAGTCGGTGACCCTGCCAGACAGGAAGTCGTCATTGCCCTTCAGCGCAGTCCGGCCGGACGAAATTGTGGCGAGCCGCTCCCGCCGCTTGACCGACCAGTTCGGCTCTTTCGACCAGGCCTCGATTTCCTCCGCTGTCGTTTCGCGCTGATCGCGCACGTCGATGGAGGAAGGGGTGCGCTGGAACACATAGAGCTCCTTCACGATCTTCGCGATCTCCGGCACCACCTGGACGGCAGTCGCGCCGGAGCCGATGATGCCGACGCGCTTATCTTTCAGATCGACATTGTAGTCCCAGCGCGAGGTGTGGAAGGACTCGCCCTGATAGGTTTCCATACCGTCGATCCGGGCCAACCGGGGTGTCGTCAGGATGCCGTTGGCGAGGATGACATAGCGGGCGCGCATCTTGTCGCCGCGGTCCGTCGTTACCGTCCAGCGGCCGGCGGATTCATCCCATGTCGTCTCGCCGACGACGGTGTGAAACAGGCAGCGGTCGTAGAATCCGTATTTCTCCGCGATCTTTTGACAATATTCCAAGATCTCGAAACCCGACGCGAACTTCATCGTCGGGAAATATTCCATCTCCTCCAGCAGCGGCAGGTAGCTGTACGCTTCGACGTCGCAGGCGATGCCGGGATAGCGGTTCCAGTACCAGGTGCCGCCAACGTCGCCGCCGCGTTCGCAGAAGCGCACATCGGTGAAGCCTTCCTTCTGCAGTTTGTACCAGAGCAGAAGGCCGGCGAAGCCGGCGCCAACGACAAGGATTTCGCACTCGTCGCTGAGCGCCTCCCGCTCGACGGGCGGTTCGGAGTAGACATCTTCGAGATATCGGCTGAATTCGCCTTCCATCGCCATATAGTCGGCCGCACCGACCCGCTTTTCCTTGAATTCGCGGTATTTGGCCTGCTCTTCGGCGTTGAACGCGGCACCCGGCGGCGGCGGCGGCAATGTCTTCAACGCCTCGTCATCGAGCGTCGAGTAGCCTTTGCCAGCAATATTCTCGCTGGCCTTGGCGGCGCGCGTATTGAAGAGTTTGAGGCCCGTGGCGGGGTCCGTGCGGATTGGCGCGGTCATACAATCATACTCTCACTGTCAAAATGCTGCCCCTACTATAAGAGTGAAGACCGTTGGGTCTAGACCGGATCGGGGTTTGTCGGAATCGCCTTTGGCGATCCGAAAACCGCGTGAATCCGGTCTATCTATCTGAAAATATAGCATCTTCACAGGATTAGACGAAACCGGAAACGGTTCCGTCTAATCCTGATATGCTCTAGGGGCCGCCCCAATGATGGGAATTGGGCGAACGCTCGTTCCCGGAATCCGTAGGTTTCTTAACGCGCCCGCCGTTGTTCGGGAATGTTGGCGATTTCGAACGAGGTGGACTGATAGAGGTCGTTGATCCAGTTGACGACCAGCAGGCTGCCATGCGCCCGCCAGCGGTTAAGCGGCGCCCGGGTCGGATCGTCGTCCGGGAAATAGTAGGCCGGTATTTGAATTTCCGCTCCGCTCGTCACGTCGCGGTGATACTCGTCTGCCAGAGTGCCGGTATCGTATTCCAGGTGATTGAACATGTAGGTCTGTCGCCTGGCGTCGTCGCGCAGCAGGCACAGGCCCGCCTCATCCGATTCCAGCAGCACGGTGAGCCCCGCCTGAGACGGCAGGTCTTCGCGCCGAACTTCGGTGTGGCGGCTGACCGGCACGGCAATTTCATCGCTGAAGCCGCGCAACAGACCGTCCTGCCCGGCCAGGACGGTATGGGGAAAGACGCCGAACATCTTCTGCGGCAGCTCGTATTTCGGCACGCCGTGAAAATGATGCAGCGCTGCCTGAGCGCCCCAACAGATATTGTAGGTTTCCTGGACATGGCTCTGCGACCAATCGAAGATTTGCGTCAGTTCGCGCCAATAGACGACGTCCTCGAATGGCAGAGTTTCGATCGGCGCCCCGGTGACGATCAGGCCGTCGAACTTGCGGTCGCGCACCTCTTCCCAGGGCTGATAGAAGGCGAGCATATGCTCGGCCGACGTATTCTTCGGCGCATAGCTCGACGTGGTCATCAGCGTCAGTTCGATCTGCAGCGGCGTGGCGCCCAGCAGGCGGGAAATCTGCGTTTCCGTTTTGATCTTTTCCGGCATCAGATTGAGCAGGGCAATTTCGAGCGGCCGCACGTCCTGCCGCATCGCTGCCCCTTCGGTGATAAGCAGAACGCCTTCGTTTTCCAGCACGCTTTGCGCCGGCAGATTATCCGGAACCTTGATCGGCATGTAATTCTGTCCTTTTTGAGCGACTTCATCCGGCAGCAGCTTCCCGATGCCGGTGCCTACAATAGCCGAAAGAAAAATGTACGAAAGTCTTGCGTGGCGTAAGACTATTTATGGCTGTTTTCTGCGATTTTCAAGGGTGGGACGCGGTGCGCGCGGCGGTTGACGATAGCGCCATAGGGACGTCATCATCGGTGGATGCCACTGTCACCGGACCTCGCCGTCTCGCACCCGCTGATCCTGCTTTTTGCCGCACTGCTGCTGGATGCCGTCGTGGGCGATATGCGCTGGTTCTTCCAGCATGTACCGCATCCGATCGTGCTGATCGGACGGCTGATCGGGAAACTCGACGGCAAGCTGAACAAGCCGAAACGGGGCCGGGCGACCTTGCTGGTGCGCGGCCTGGTCGTCACGGTCATGGTGGCGGGGTTGGCGGCGGCCGTGGGTGCTGCGGCGGCTTGGGTTGCCCGGCATGTGCCCTACGGCACGGCGCTGGAGTTGTTTCTCCTCATTGTGCTGATCGCGCAGCGCAGCCTGTACGATCACGGGCGCGCGGTGTCGGTTGCGCTGCGCCGCGACGGGCTGGAAGCAGGCCGCGCCGCCGTCGGCCATATCGTCGGGCGCGAGACTGCTGCGCTGGACCGGCATGGCGTCGCCCGCGGCGCGATCGAATCGCTAGCCGAAAACTTTGCTGACGGGGTCATAGCGCCAGCCTTCTGGTATCTCGTGCTCGGCCTGCCGGGCCTGTTTGCCTACAAGGCGATCAATACCCTGGACAGCATGATCGGCTACCGCTCGGAGCGGTATCGGGATTTCGGCATGGTGGCGGCGCGGCTCGACGACGTGGTCAATCTGATCCCGGCGCGGCTGGCCGCGCTCCTGATCGTCTTCGCCGCAGCCGTGACGCCGACGGCCTACCTCCTGCGGGCCTTTCGGGTGATGTGGCGCGACGCCGGCAAGCACGATTCGCCCAACGCCGGCTGGCCGGAGGCCGCGATGGCCGGGGCGCTCGATCTGTCTCTGGGCGGGCCGCGCCGCTATCTCGGCGGCGTCGAGAAATCGGAATGGATCGGCGATGGCGACCCGCGCGCCGAAGTGCGTGACATCGACCGGTCGCTGCTGGTTTACGGGCTCGCCTGTTTGGTACACGCGCTGTTCTACGCGGCGCTGGCGGTGCTGATCCTCAGCAATTCTTAAGGGTGTGTTGGTAAAGTACGCCAAGACCGTCCAGCCTGTCGGCAATGCCCGCAAGGCGAAGCATATGCCAGGCGAGCGCCTGATTGCTCGAGACGACGGGCTTGCTAAGGGCTTTCTCCGCTTCCTCGAGTATGCCGACGGTGCGTAGGTTCGTGCAGGATACGAACACCGCTTCGCAGTCCGGGGCCTTACCGATTGAAATGATCGCGTCGCGCACGGAGGCGGGCGCGATTTGAGCTACCGTATGCTCGTCGCTCTGCTCGAACGATCCGAAGGCGGCGATGTGTAGGCCAGCGGCCTCCAAATTGTCGCGCATGGCCGCCGAAACATCGGGAAGATAGGGCGTCAGGAAACCGATCCGCGTTACGCTGAGGGCCCGGAAGGCGGCCTTGACCGACGTCAGTGGGTCGGTCGCCGTGGCTTCGGGCCTGACGGATTGGATGGCCGCTGCGACCGTCGCTTCGCCGATGATCGTGGCGCCCGACGTGCAGGCGTAACCGATAACGTCGATATTCGCCGCGGCGGGGAGCAGCCGTGTTGCCGCGGGAATTTCGGCCTCCATCCGGGCCAGCGTTTCGAGCGTTACGTCCGGGTCGCTTGGGATGCGGCTGTGATGGAGGGCGACTCCGTCCAACGTGGCAAGCGTGCTGAATTCCGCCTCGATGGTTTCGTCCGCCTGTAGGACGATGAGGCCGAGCGTCGCCCGGTGCCCTATGCCATCGTCGGTTTCGAAAGGCAGGCTCACATTAAGTTCCCGTACGTTCCTTCATCCAATGACCGGCAATTCAGGCGCTGCGCGGCGAGTCAGCAGCTCCGCCCCATCCTCCCGGATCACGATATTCTCCTCATGCACCATAAGCTTGCCCGGCGCGAATTCCATGCCCGGCTCCAGGGTGATCACCATGCCCGGTTTCAGGACCGTATCGTCGAACGGCGCGTGCGACGGTGGTTCCGTCAGCTCGCTGCCGAGCCCATGCCCCAGCCGTCCGACATCGTTACCCAGCGCACCGCCCGCATCCAGGACAGCCTGCATGGCATGGAATATGTCGGCGCAAGTCGCGCCGGGGTGTGCGGTAGTCAGCCCGGCTTCCGTTGCCTGGTAGACGGTATCGTAAGCGCGCCGGGCGTCATCCGATGCGTGCTCGATGGCGAAGTTGCGATCGAAGTCGCAGAAATATCCGTCGAAGACGCATCCCGTATCGAGGATCAGGACGTCGCCGGATTGCAACGGCCGTTCCGACGGCGGCGAGATGATGTCGTCGTAGCCACCCGGCCCCGCGCCGCCGACCAGATAGGAAACGTCATCGACGCCGCGGCGCAGGCACTCGATCTTGAACGCGCGGAACGCTTCGATATCGCTCTGACCGGCGGCGAACAGATCGGGCGCCGCCTCGAAGGCATCCGAAACGAGACCGCAGACATGGGAAATCTTCGCGATTTCCAGCGGCGATTTTACCATCCGCAACTCTCGTACGATGTCCGTTGCATCGCTGAACTCCACTCCGGTCTTTTTTTTGCGGAGACGGCCATAGTCAGCCATGGGCATGCGCAGATGCGTCTCTGACCTCATTGGGACGCCGATACGGCCGGTTTTCCCCGCGCACTCCGTCAAGGCCGCTGCCAGCAGCGAAACGCCATCATCCGTCGGGTGCGGCGACGACCAGGTGCGGACATCGTCGATCCAGCCGCGCGCCATGCAGGCGGCGCCAATTTCGGGAATGACCGCGACCGGCTTGCCGGTTTTCGGAAGCACCAGAAACCAGGGGCGGGTCGGGCTTTGCCAGAACTGCGTCTGGAACCCCGAGAAATAGGCGATGTTCGCGGCTGTCGTCAGCAACAGGGCATCCAAGCCGGCTTCGGACATCTCCCGCTGGGCGCCCTCGAGACGCACTTCGTACTCAACGTCCGGAAAACCGCGCGGCGGCGTTGTCGCTGCAGCGACCATGCTACAGCCGGCTTTCCTTGCGCTCGGCGGCGACCGGCAGCTCTGCGAGCCGGGCGAGTTCGCCTTCCTTGAACAGGTCCGGATTTTCCAGATAGTCGAGCATCATGTCCGTCAGGTCGTCGCCCCAGAACAGCTCGTCGTCGATCGCGAAAGTCGGGATGCCGAAGACGCCGCGCGCGGTGGCTTCATCGGTGTTCTGGCGGAGTTGCGCCTTTACCGCCGGATCGCCGATGCGCGCTTCTAGATCGTTGACGCCAAGGGATTCCGCGAGCGCCCGCAGACTTTCCGGATCCTGGCCATCCTGTCCGGTCCCCCAGATGTGGCGGAATATGGTGCGGATCGCCTCCATATCCGAGTCGAGTGCGATGCTCAGCCGGAGAACGGCAAGCGGATTGAAGGGATGACGCGGCGGCGCCTTGAACGGAATGCCCCGCTTATGCGCGAGCCAATGGCTGTAGCGGTAGGTCTGTCGCCGCTTCGCGGGAATCTCCGCCGGGCCCATATTGTCCCAATAGCCGAGCAGCCCGGCGAACAGCACCGGCTTCAACCGCACCTCAAGATCCGTCGGCAAACGGTGGAAAGCCTCGAGCTGCAGATAGGCGTAAGGGGAGACGTAATCGAAATACCAGTCTGCATGCCGTGCCATGATCGCCTTCTCCTTGGTTACCTAACAGGCAACTATCTTGGGGTAGTGATACCAACGGTGTAGACAAGTTGAAACCGTCTAAATTTGAACATCAATTTTACCAAATCAGTCCGACCGTTATTTGATCCCGAACGAGGTAGCTCGCGATGAATCCTATTTATGTTGTCACGGATGTCGAAGTGGATGGACCAACGCCCGGTGAAAATTCGATGCTCTCTTTTGCATCTGTCGCGGTCGATGAACAAGCTCAGGAAGTGGATGAATTTGAGGCAGTTCTCGATCGGCTTGATGGGGCGACTTCGGACGCCATTACAATGGCATGGTTTAGAAGTCAGCCGGAAGTCCTCGCCGCTGCTACGTTGAACCCTAAGCCAGCGAGCGACGTCATAACATTGTTTGTGAATTGGGTCCGGATGTTGCCGGGTTATCCTGTTTTTGTCGCGCACCCAATTTCTTTAGATGGTCCTTGGTTAGATTTCTATTTGAGAAAATTTGCTGGAATTCGCCTTCTGAAAGGACCCTGGGTAGGCGAAAGGCTATTTTATGAAGGCGGCATGTGTCTTCGCTCGTATGCGTCAGGAAAACTTGGATGGCCGCTTTCTAAATGTGATCCAGAACATTACCCACCCGAATGGATGGGATATCAGCCCCACAGTCACTGTGCCATCGATGATGCACGTGGATATGCAAAACTGTTAGCTACCTTGATGACTCGCTCGTGATCCCGGCGATGGCCAATAATCGATTGATGGCGACGTGTTGTTCCAAGTGATCGGCGAGGTCGTCCAGCGTCGCCTCGACGCGCGCCTCGTAAGCTGCGCCGGCGGTGCGCCCGCTGCGGATACGGTCGAGGAAGGCAGCCCGATAAGCATCCGAGGCGAACAGCCCGTGCAGGTAGCATCCCATGACACGGCCGTCCGGCGTCGTTGCGCCGTCCTTTTGTCCGCTGAGATCGAGCATGGGCCGCGCCGTATCCGGCCCTTCGGTACAGCCGATATGCATCTCGTAGCCATGGACCGCAGCGCCCGTCGCGATGTCCGTCCCACTCGCATCGCTGAGCGTCTTGTCTCCGGCGAGCACCGTGTTTACGTCGAGGAGACCAAGACCTGAGGTCTCGCCCGCGGGTCCTTCGATGGCATCGGGATCAGATACTTGTTGACCGAGCATCTGATAGCCGGCGCAAAGCCCCATAACGATGCCGCCGCGCCGAACGTGGGCCTTGACGTCGATATCCCAGCCTTCGGCGCAGAGCGCTGTCAGGTCAGCGCGCGTTGCCTTCGAGCCCGGCAGCAGAATGACATCCGCATCCAAGGGAATCGGCTCGCCAGGCTGCACCAGGATGACCGCGACATCGGGCTCGGCGGCCAGCGGGTCGAGGTCGTCGAAGTTCGCGATCCGGCCAAGCCGAGGGACTGCGATACGGATCGCGCCCGGTTGCGTGTCTTCGGGTAACGTTTCAAGTGCCATGGCATCTTCGGCCGGTAAGTGCCGGGCGCCTTCGAACCAGGGTACGACACCGTGGCAATCGAGGCTGGTGCGTTTCCCAATAATTTCGATGGCCGGGTCGAACAGGCTTTGGTCGCCGCGGAATTTATTGACGATATAGCCGTGCAGCCGTGCCTGCTCGCTTGGCTCCAGCAAGGCATGCGTACCGACAAGGCTGGCGAGTACGCCGCCGCGGTCGATATCGGCGACCAGCACGACCGGCACGTCGGCCGCTTCCGCGAATCCCATATTGGCGATATCGCCGGCGCGCAGATTAACCTCCGCCGGGCTGCCGGCACCTTCGACGAGAACCAGGTCGGCTTCGGCGGAGAGGCGGCGATAGCTGTCCAGAACGGATGCGATCAATTCAGGTTTGAGCTTGTGATAATCGCGCGCCGCCGCATTCCCGTGCACTTTCCCCTGCAGCACGATTTGCGCACCGATTTCGCCCTGCGGCTTTAGCAGAACCGGGTTCATATGCACCGAGGGCGCGACGCCGCAGGCACGCGCTTGCAGTGCCTGGGCGCGGCCAATTTCGCCGCCGTCGGGCGTGACCGCCGCGTTGTTTGACATGTTTTGCGGCTTGAAGGGCCGAACGGTCAGCCCGCGCCGCGTAAGGGCGCGCGCCAGACCGGCCACGAGCAGCGACTTGCCGACATCGGAGCCGGTGCCCTGCAGCATCAGGGCGGCGGACATGGGTCGCGGACTTATACCAAGGAGCGCTGATAGTAACTCATAGAGATCGCGCATGCGGTCCGTCGGGTAGGAGGGGCGGCGCAGTCGATGCGGGGCATCGTCAAGCCGTTCCGACGCCCTCCGACGGGCCGCATGCGCGACCGGAACGGCAGCTTGGCGCGGCTTTCGGACGGTGTCGCGCACGGCTTGCGATGCCCCGCATCGCCGCGCCGCACGCTCCTTGCCGAAAACCGCGCCAAGCTGTCTCTATGGGTTACTATCATCGCTCCTTGGTATTATATCTAGTATTTAACGTCAGCGAGGGCGTCGCGCAGCCGGTCGGCCTTGGGATTGCGATAGCGGCCTTCAAGAACGATGCCTTGCGGCGTTACGGCCGTGTCCTTGTAATAATCCCGGTTCAACTTGTCCCGTTTCTCGATAACCGCACCTTCCAGACCACCGCCGAGAAAGGCGCCCTTGCCGACGGAATAGGTAATGATGTCGGGACCCAGGTTGGTTGTCGTCTCGCCTTTTACGCCGACGCCAAACGGGCCGACCGCCACATTCAGCTCGCCGCCCAAGGTCACCTTATTGTCGATGATGGAATTCAAGCCCTTGGACGTCATGATGATCAGCATCGTTTCCGATACCTGGCCGCCGAACTGAACGCCGATGCTGGCGGCGCCCATTGTGTAGAAGGCGGGGTAGCTCCATTGGCCGCCCTGCCCTTTGGCGAGAAGAACACCTGTGCCGCCCTCGCCGCCGACGAAGAAGCCGGCCTTCAGCAGGGCAGGGATTACCAGCACACCCTTTGCGTTCTTCAGGTATTTTTTGACGTAATTTTTGATGTCTTCCCGCGCCGTTATCTTTTCGACGGAGATCATGGCCTTGTCGACAAGTTCCTGCTGTTCGGTGTAGGCGCGCGCGGGTGTGCCCCATGCGAACAGCATTACCGACACGATGGCGAGAATGAGCGTTGCGATCTTCTTCATGACGTTACCCCAAATCAAACATTAGAACTCGATGCCGACCTGTGCCTTTACGCCGCTTCGGAAAGGATGTTTTACCTGAGCCATTTCCGTAACCAGATCCGCCATCTCGATGAGCGGTTCTTTGGCGTTGCGTCCGGTGATCACGACATGCAGGCCTTGCGGCTTGTTTCTTAGCGTCTCTAATACATCATCTAGTGGCAAATAGTCATAACGCAATACAATATTTAGTTCATCAAGAATAACCATCTTGTAGCTGGGATCGGCCATCAAATCTTTCGCGTAGTCCCAGGCGGTCTGCGCGGCGGTGATGTCCCGCTGCCGGTCTTGCGTGTCCCAGGTGAAGCCTTCGCCCATCGCCTTGATCGTGCAGAGCTCCGGGAAGTTATCCAGCACGACACGCTCTCCGGTTTCCCAGACGCCTTTTACGAACTGGATGATGCCGACCTTCATGCCGTTGCCGATGGCGCGAGTGGCCAGCCCCATGGCCGCCGTGGATTTGCCTTTGCCCTTGCCGGTGTGAACGATCAGCAGGCCTTTCTCGATCGTCTTGGTCGCCAGCATTTTGTCCCGTGCCGCTTTTTTCTTCGCCATCTTCTCCGCATGGCGTGCGTCGGCCTGTTCTTCGGTCATCCCTTCGGTTTTCATCGAACATCTCCCACTCGGTTACCGTCGCGTAGCGCCTCCAGCTTTTCATAACTGATGTTCGAGCGTGGTTGCCACAAGCCACGATCCTGCGCTTCCATCAACCGCGCGGCGATCTCCTGCAGTGCCGCCGGATTATGCTCGGCAATAAAGTCACAAATATGGCTGTCGTCCAGATAGGCGTTGAAGACGGCGTCGAAATGATGGTCTGCCACGGCACCCGTTGTCGCGGCGAAAGCGAACATGTAATCGACGGTCGCAGCCATCTCGAACGCGCCCTTGTAGCCATGCCGCATAACGCCGGCGATCCATTTCGGGTTGACCACGCGGGCGCGCACGGTGCGGGCGATCTCTTCTTCCAGGCGGCGGATTTTCGGCGTCTCCGGCCGCGAATGGTCGTTGTGATAAATAGCGGGGCGTTTGCCCGAAAGAGTGTGGACCGTCGCCGCCATGCCGCCTTCGAACTGATAGTAGTCGTCGGAATCGAGCAGATCGTGTTCCCGGTTGTCCTGGTTATGGACGACGGCCTCGACATCGCGCAACCGCGTTTCGAACAGGCCGTGCGCCGCTTCACCTTCCGCCCCGGCACAGTAAGCGTACCCGCCCCACGCCAAGTACGCGCGCGAGAGGTCATCGGACGTTTCCCAACCCTTTTCGTCGATCAACGCCTGCAGTCCGGCGCCGTACGCGCCCGGTTTCGATCCGAAGACCCGCGCCCCGGCGCGTCGTGCGGCCGTGGATTTGTCGAGACCCGTGCCCGTTAGCTTGTTTGTGTCTTGGCGGACACGCTCGGCAAGCGGATTGTCGCGCGCGTCTTCGTCCAAGGCCGCAACCGCACGCACGGCGGAATCGAACAGGTCGATCAAGGCGGGAAAGGCATCGCGGAAGAATCCGGAGATGCGCAGGGTCACGTCCACTCTCGGCCGATCGAGGATGTCGAGCGGCAGGACCTCGAACCCGGTCACGCGACGCGACGCGGAGTCCCAGGTTGGTCTCGCGCCGATCAGCGCCAGGGCCTGGGAAATATCGTCGCCGCCGGTGCGCATGTTCGACGTGCCCCAGGCCGACAAGGCCAGCCGTTTCGGCCAGCCGCCGTGATCCTGGGCGTATCGTTCGACCAGCATCTGCGCCGATTTCCATCCCAGCAGCCAGGCTGCCGGTGTCGGTGCGGTGCGGGTGTCGATCGAGTAGAAATTACGTCCCGTCGGTAAGACATCGGGCCGGCCGCGCGTCGGTGCACCGGAGGGACCCGGTGCGACGAACCGGCCATCGAGTCCCCGTAGAATGCCATCGATTTCCGCTGCGCCGCTGGCGTCTAGGGCGGGGGCCATACGTTCATCGATTTCGGCGAGGACGGCGTGGGTGGCGGTCCAGTTTGGGTTGGGATCTTGTTGATTGGCGACGAGTGTCTGCGCTAGCAGTTCCAGTTTTTCTACTGTGTCGCCATTGGTCCGCCATGGCGCATTCATCCCCTCACCCCAGCCGTCTCCCGTGGGGATATCCTTTTGGGATACTGCCACTGACATCGATTCCACCCCCTTCCTAACCTTCCCCCCTCGAGGGGGAAGGGATATGGAAGGATGGTCAACGGAATTGTCTCCTCCCCTTTGAGGGGGGAGGATTAAGGTGGGGGTGGAACCGCTGGTCTCACTCCATTTCGCGGAGGTCTCATCAGGGGTGAGGGGACAATTCAGCGCCTCCGGTTTCACCCCCGTCCACGCTTCCCCCAACACACAATTCAGCGGATCGAATTCCAACCCCAGATCCTTCGCCAACGCGCGAATCAAGGATGCATCCCCGCCCTCACCCGCGCGCCGCGGGACGCGGGCAAGCGCGACGAGCAGGTCGGTGCGTCGCGCGCCATCGGGGGATTCGCCGAAGATGTGCAGCCCGTCGCGGATCTGCATTTCCTTCAGCTCGCAGAGGAAATTGTCGAGCAGGCCGAGTGCATCCGTCTCGTCCGCATCCGGTGAAATGCCGCAATCCTTGTCGAGACCGATGTCCCGGGCGAGCTCGAGGATTTGCGTGCCGAGGACCTTGAGGCGGTGCGGGTCGATCCCCGCCGCTTCGAAATACTCGTCGACCAGCGCTTCCAGATCCTTCAGCGGACCATAGCTCTCCGCACGGGTTAGGGGCGGCGTCAGATGGTCGATGATGACAGCCTGCGTTCGCCGCTTCGCCTGCGTGCCCTCGCCGGGGTCGTTGACGATGAAGGGGTAGAGATTGGGCATCGGGCCCAACGCCGCTTCCGGAAAACATGCCGACGACAGAGCCAGCGCCTTGCCCGGCAGCCATTCGAGATTGCCATGCTTGCCCATATGCACGACGGCATGGGCACCGAAGGCTTCGCGCAGCCAGGCGTGAAAGGCGAAGTAGTTGTGCGGCGGCACCAGCGCTGGATCGTGGTAGCTCGCGACGGGATCGATGTTGTAACCGCGCGCCGGCTGCAGCGCGACCGCGACGTTGCCGAAGCGAAAGGCGGGGATGGCGAAGGATCCGCAATCCAGATCGGCGGGGCGGAAGAACGGGTCCGTTTCCGGTGGCCCCCAACGGTCGAGCACCTGACTACCCACCGCTTCCGGTAAGGCGGCGAAGAACAGATTGTAATCGATGAAGGACAGCGTTTCCTCGATCTGGCGGCCGCGCCAGCCGGCATTGGTTGGGCCGGCGGCAAGCCGCGCGATCAGGCTGGCGCCGTCATCCGGCATATCGGTAGCGCGGTATCCCGCTTTCTCCAATGCGCGCAACACGTTTACAGCACCGGCGGGCGTGTCGAGCCCAACCCCGTTGCCCATGCGGCCGTCCCGGTTCGGATAGTTCGCCAGCACTAGCGCGACCCGGCGGTCCTGCGGTGTGGTGCTGCGCAGACGCGCCCAATTGGCGGCGAGGGCGGCAACGAAGTCGATCCGGTCGGGCACTGGTTGGTAGGCGACGATATCGGCCTCTACCGCCTCGTCCCGCCGGGCCCGATCCTTGAAGGAAACGGCACGGGACAGAATGCGGCCATCGACTTCCGGCAGCGCCACGTTCATGGCGATATCGCGCGCCGACAGACCGCGCGTGCCCTCGCGCCAGCTCTCCACGTCGCCGCCGGAAAAGACGGTTTGCAGGATCGGGCAATCGGCAGCATCGAACGGCGTCTCGCCGCGCGCCTCGCCCGGGTTGGACAGGGCGAAGCCGGTGCCGTTCAGGATGACCGATGGCTCCGCCTCGTCGATCAACCGCTGCACGATGGCGGCCGCGACAGGGTCTTTCAGGCTCGACGCGTAGAGCGGCAGCGGATTCAGCCCATGACGCGCAAGGCTCTCGATCAGCGCATCGATGACGGTCGTATTAGCGGCCTGTACCAACGCGCGATAGAACACCACGGCGGCGGACGGTTGTCCTTTTTCCCATGGCAAATCGGCGATCGACGTGACCTCCAGCCCTGGCCAGTACAGTCCGGCGCGGAGCAACGGGGCAGGTTCGCGCCAGGGGATATCCTGACCACACAGTGTTGCCGCATAGGCGAGCAGCGCATCGTAATTCGCGGGTCCGCCATGCACGCAGTACTGCCAGAGCCGATGGGTCGCTTCCCCAGGCAGGGTAGACAGGGCGGTCAGCTCCGCGTCCGGCTGGTCGTCCCCCGGCAGCCAGGCGAGCGCGATGCCGGATCGGCGGCAGAGTTCCGTGATCTGTTCGATCCCATAGGGCCAATAACTGTGGCCGCCGAGCACGCGCACGATAACCAGCTTGGCCTGTGCGATCACGTCGTCGGCGTACAGGTCGACGGACATGTTGTGGTTGAGCTGCATCAGGTTCGCGAGCCGGAGTGTGGGCGGGGCGCTGCTTCGGCTGTGCGCCGCGGCGATCCCGGCGATTTCACTGTCGGCGGCGCTGAGGACGACGATGTCGCCCGGCGACTGGCCAAGGTCGACGGCTTGCGCGCCGTCATCGATCAACCCCGGCTGTGTCGCGAGCAGATGCATCTGGGTGGTTAGCCCAGGATCGCTTGTTCGATAGCGGGCCTGTCGAGCCCTGCGAATCCGATCACGACGATCTGGCTCTGCCGCGTTTCATCGGATTTCCAGTCGCGGTCGAAATAACGGTGTAGGCGCGGCCCGACTCCCTGGATCGCCTCGCGGCGGTCACGGTCGGGACGGTCGAGGAAGCCCTTGATGCGAAGAATGCCATGATCGCGGACGGCGGCCGACAGGCGCGTCTCGAAGGCGTCGACGTCGTCGACCGGACCGAACCCGACGACGAAACTTTCGAAATCGTCATGATCGTGATCGTCGTCGGCGCCGTCATGGTGCGAAGGGCGGTTATGGAGGTCGTCTTCGCTGGCCGAGCCCAGTCCGAGTAGGGCGGCCGGATCGAGCTTCGCGTTCGCGGCGCGGATGATCTTGGTGCCGTCGCGCAGTTGGGCGGTAATGCCTTCCAGCAGCGGTTCGACGTCGTCCTGGTCCAGCAGATCGCATTTGTTCAACACGACGATATCGGCACAGGACAGCTGATCTTCGAACACTTCCTCCAGCGGATCGTCATGGTCGAGTGCCGGGTCGGCTTCGCGCGCGGCCTGCACGGCCTTGGGATCGGTCGCGATGCGTCCGTCGGCCATGGCGGCCGCGTCGACGACCGTGACGACGCCGTCGACGGTCACGCGGCTGCGGACTTCCGGCCAATTGAAGGCCTTCACCAGCGGTTTCGGCAATGCGAGACCCGATGTTTCGATCAGGATGTGATCCGGCGGCACCTCGCGGTCGAGCAGCGCTTCCATGGCTGGCAGGAAGTCGTCGGCGACCGTGCAGCAGATGCACCCGTTGGCCAGTTCGACCACATCGTCTTCGCCGCACCCCTCGATGCCGCAGCCGAGCAGCAGTTCCCGGTCGATACCCAGATCGCCGAATTCGTTGATCAGAAAGGCGAGACGCTGTCCCTGATTGTTTTCGACGAGATGCCGGATCAGGCTTGTCTTACCCGCGCCGAGAAAGCCGGTAATGACGGTTGCGGGAATTTTTTCGGCCATGATGTCTCCTAAACGGTGCTGTCTTTGAGCGTGAGGGGGAGTCCCGCCGTGATCAGGTAAACCCGGTCGGCGGCGGCAGCGATTTTCTGGTTCAGTCGGCCGGCTTCATCGCGGAAGCGCCGCGCCAGCGCATTCTCCGGCACGATGCCGCCGCCGACTTCGTTGGACACGAAAAGGACGGGGCTGGTCAGACCGGGAAAGGTTGCGATCAGGCGGCTTGTTTCGGAAGCGATGTCTCGGTCCGCAAACATCAGGTTGGACAGCCACAGCGTGAGACAATCGACCAAGATCGGCCGTTGCGGCTGCGTGTGCTCGGCCAGCGCGTCGGCGAGCGCGAGCGGTTCTTCGACGGTCGTCCATGCGGGGCCGCGCCGGTCCCGGTGGCGCTTGATCTTGTCCGCCATCTCTGCGTCGCCGGCGGTTGCGGTGGCGAGATACAGCGCGCCCGTCCAGTGACCGCCGATTTCGGATTCAATCAGGGATTCGCTGAAGGCGCTCTTGCCCGATGCCGCGCCGCCGAGAATCAGCGTGACCGGACGCAATGATGACTCAACCGTATCGATGGCGCGTTCCTCCGCCCGAGGGGCCAATCTGACGTACCGAAGAGGTCTCCTGGCTCTGGCGGAATTATGACCGGGACGCCTTCCCAACAGCGTGCGCCGTCAGTGGCACCGTGTCTCGGTCTCGCCAATTACAGTTGCGGGGGCAGCGCCGGAATTCACCGGACTTCCCTGTTCCGACACGTTGGCGCGACCGTAGACTGCACCCGCTGCAAGAGCAAGAACGGAACGGCGCGTCAGTTGTTTTCGCTGAGTCTGCGACGTTGTTCCGCGCGCTTCTTGCGCCGGTTGCGAAACCGGTTGATCAAACGCAGGCTCCACCGGTAACCGAGCCAAGAACAGAGAATCGCCCAGGGAATGGAGCCCACGAACATCGGGACGCCCCAGATCTCGAACAGACTGATGGTGTAGACCCAGAGCGATTCGATGATGCCGGCATCCGTCGCCAGCGCGTCCTGCAAATGCGTTGCGAAGGCCGAATAGCCCGTCAGGTCGCCCGGCGAACCGAGCATGATTCGCCCCGTAACGAGGAAGACGTAATAGATCGGCGCCAGGGTGAAAACGTTCGTTACCCACGTCCACAGCATGGCGATAACGACGTTGAAATCCCACTGCGGCCTGGCGAACCGGATTGCCAGCCAGCACAGGAATACGATCGGCATCTGCACGCCGACGGTGGGTGTCATCGCCACAAGCATGCCGAAAAGGACGCTGCGCGCCGTATATTCGGGCGGATATTTCGCCCGCAGCACCGGCATGATGAGCCGGTACAGAACCACGCGCCGAAAACGCGACGCAAGACGGCGGCCCAACGAATTCGCCACCCGTTCAGTCTCCCCTTCTGACGATGGTCCCGAAGCCGTAATTTATACTGCGCCGCTCAGGTCCGGACAATCGAACTTCTGTGCGGGCTGATCAAGCTGGCGGCTGATTGACCGCCGATACTCGCCAGGCAACGCCGTCGGCGCGGTCGGTAATCAGATCGAGGCGGGTAATGCCGAGATTCTGCGTCGCAAAGGCGAGCGATGTTTCCGGATCGAGTCCAAGCGCCAGGGACAGCGCGGCGCGAATCGTGCCGCCATGCGTAATCGCCACGATATCTCGCCCGGCATGTTCTTCGGACAGGCGGGCGATCGCTGGCGTCACCCGGGCGATGAGATGAACGAAGTTTTCGCCGTTGGGGGGCTGAATGAAGGCGGGCACGCGCCAATGGCGGTGCGGCGTCGCTTCGCGAAGCATGCCGAACGCTTCATGAGTCATGCCTTGCCAGTCGCCGAAATGCTGCTCGCGGAGATCCGGTTCCATAAGCGGTGGTGGCAGGTCCAGCCCGGCGGCGCGAATGGCGTCCGCGGTTTGCGTCGTACGTTTAAGATCGCTCGTCACCAGCAGGGCCCCGGACGGCAGGTTTCGCGCGAGCCCCTCGAAGGCAGCGGTATCGGAACAATCCGCATCCAGGTCCATCTGTCCATAGACGATGTTCTTGCCAGTGGGCACGGGCGCGTGCCGAACCCACCACCAGCGCGTTACGACACTCATCGATGAAATCTCCCGACAATCAAAGTCCGGCGGCGATGCCGATCAGAACAGCCGTTTCCGCTATCTGTTGCGCGGCCCCCAGCGTATCGCCGTTATAGCCGCCGATCAGGCGCCGGGCCAGCAGTGCCACCGCCGCAATACAGATGACGGCAATGATTACGGCCGCAACGCCTGTCGCGAAGCCGAGATAGGAAATGGCTGCGAGCGCGCCAAGCCCGGCTGCCAAGGTGGCGATAGCTTTGGTCGGGCGGCCGACGGCGGTGGCGAGGCCGCTTGAACTGGCCAGCGGCAACCCATGCATCATGCCCGGCAACAGGCCGCGCGAGAGCGTTGCCGCCGCAACAATCGCGACGAAACCGATACCCGGTTCGGAAAGGGCGGCGAGCGCGGCGGTGCGAAGGCCGACACTGAAGATTAGCGCCAGGACGCCATACGCGCCGATGCGGCTGTCGCGCATGATTTCCAATCGCCGTTCGGGCTCCGCGCCACCGAAACCGTCCGCCGTATCGGCGAGACCGTCTTCGTGCAGCGCGCCGGTGAGCATTGCCGTTGTCATCAAGGCAAGCAGCGCCGCCGCAACAGGTGGCACCCCGAACGCAAACGCGGCGGCAAAAACGGCACCGCCGGCCGTCCCGACCAGCAGACCGGCGACTGGAAACGCCCAGCACGCGCCAGCCAAATCGTTCTCGGACGCACCGACGCGCAGCCGCGTCATGAAGGCGACCGCCACGCGCACATCGCCGATGGCGCGGTCGATGATAGATTGCTCGGGTTCGGGGTCCATCGGAGCCTTCGAATTTGCCGATTGGGCGGAACCGTCATATACGACAGAATCAGGGCTGGCGGTATGCTGGTGTCAATCGGGTGAGCAGGGAGCGGGCATGGCGGAATCGGAAGTAGCGGCATCGTTCGATGAGATGCGGGAATTGCTGGCGGCGATGCCCGGTCCCGATGAGGCCGCGCAGGAGAAGGCGGCGGCGCGCGAAGCCGAGCTGACGAAACCGGCGGGCGCGCTTGGCCGGTTGGAAAGCCTGACCGCGTGGTTCGCTTCCTGGCAAGGACGCTACCCGCCCCAGCTCGAGCATCCCCGTGTCGCGGTGTTTGCCGCGAATCACGGCGTTGCGGCGCAGGGCGTGTCCGCCTACCCGACGTCGGTTACGGCACAAATGGTGGGGAATTTTCAGGCCGGCGGGGCGGCGATCAATCAGCTCTGCCTTCTGCATGACGCCGATTTGCGCGTCTACGAAATGGCGCTCGAACATCCGACCACCGATTTTACCCAAGCGCCGGCGATGAGCGAGGCGGAATGCGCCCGCGCCATGGCCTACGGCATGATGGCGGTCGAGGATGGAGTCGATGCGCTGTGTCTCGGCGAAATGGGCATCGGCAACACGTCGAGCGCGGCGGCGCTGTGCTTTGGCCTGTTTGGCGGCGACGCGGAAGATTGGGTTGGCACGGGAAGCGGTGTCAATGTTGAGACCTTGAAACGGAAAACCGAGATTGTGGCAGCCGGGGTCGCGCGCCATCGCGGCGCCTGTAGCGACCCCCTCGAGACCCTTCGCTGTTTGGGCGGTCATGAATTGGCCGCGGTGGCGGGCGCGATACTGGCCGCGCGGATCGCGCGTGTGCCGGTCATCCTCGACGGGTATGCCTGCACGGCGGCGGCGGCGGTACTGCATCGGATGGACCAAACGGCGCTCGATCATTGCATTGTCGGACACCTTTCCGCTGAGCCGGGTCATGCGCGCCTGCTCGACGCGATCGGCAAGCGGCCGATTCTCGATCTCGGCATGCGATTGGGCGAAGCGAGCGGTGCGGCATTGGCACTGGGTGTCTTGCGCGCGGCATTGTCCTGCCATACGGGTATGGCGACGTTCGAACAGGCACGGGTCGACGGACCGAATTCATAAGGACTACCGGAGGGCCAATGGCGATGAGCGAAGGACAAGCCCCCGTGAGCACCGCCGCGCCGATCCGCCGCCCCGAAGGGCGGCTTGGCCTGCGGACGCTGATCCTGATCCGCTGGATTGCCGTCGTTGGCCAGACGGCTACTATTTTGATCGTCCACTTCGGGTTCGGCTTCGCATTGCCGGTCCTGGCCTGCCTTTCCGTGGTGGCGCTAACCGCGCTGTCGAATTTGATGCTGATGTTCCGCATGCCGGCGCGGGCGCGGCTCCGCGATAAGGGTGCGGCGCTGCTGCTCGGCTTCGACATGCTGCAGCTCGGCATGTTGCTGTATCTCACCGGCGGGCTGGAGAACCCGTTTTTGATCCTGATCCTGGCGCCCGTCACCGTTGCCGCGACGATCCTGTCGCGTGGGCCGACCTTGGGCCTCACCACTCTTGCCATCGTCCTCGTGACCTTGCTGGCGTTCTTCCGCACGCCATTGCCCTGGACGGATGCGGCGGTTGCCTTGCCGTTTCCCTACGACCTTGGCGTCTGGACCGCGCTGTGCGTCGCGTCGGTTTTCATCGCGGCCTATATCTGGTCCGTCGCCGACGAAGCGCGCCGGATGTCCGACGCGCTCGCCGCCGCGGAAGCATCGTTAAGCCGCGCGCAGAACGTATCCGCGCTGGGCGGCCTTGCCGCCGCCGCAGCGCACGAGCTAGGGTCGCCGCTGGCCACGATCGCCGTCGTCGCCAAGGAGCTTTCCCGTGAAGTACCGCCGGACAGCCCGTTCGCGGAGGATGTGGCATTGCTGATCAGCCAGTCGGACCGCTGCCGCGATATCCTTGCCGGCCTGTCGCAACGTCCGGACATGGCGGGACATCGCCCCTTAGAGTTGGTGAGGTTTTCCGCGTTGGTGGCGCAGGCCTGCGAGGTCTATCGGGATGCCGGCGTGGCGCTGGACATCGAGACCGACCCCGGCTGCGCAGGCACGGAACCGGAAGCGCCGGAGACGTCGGAGTTCATGCATGGCGTGGGAAACTTGATCCAGAACGCCATCCAGTTTGCGGCGGAAAGCGTCGAGCTGCGCCTGTTCTGGAACGAAACGGAAGTGCGTCTGATTGTCCGGGACGACGGCCCCGGTTTCCCTGCCTCGGTGCTCGCATCGCTCGGCGAGCCGTATATTTCGACGAGAAGCGGTGCCGAGGGTCATATGGGCCTCGGCGTTTTCATCGCGCAAACGCTTTTGGAAGTCGATGGCGCCAAACTGCATTTCGCGAATCGCGGTGGCGCCGAGGTTGTCATTCGCTGGCCACGCGATATGTTTGAGCGCAATGTTGGCCTGCGTGGGATCTGATTGTCCGAAAGGCAATTAATACCCAAGACGCAGCAGATGGAGCATGGGTAGGGGAATAAGGTGATGTCGGAACCGGTCGAAACGTCCGATCGTTCGCTTTTGATTGTCGATGACGATGCGCCGCTGCGGAACCGATTGGCGCGCGCGATGGAGCAGCGGGGATTTACCGTTACCACCGCGGCGAGTGTCGCGGAAGGCATCGAAGCGTCCGGCGCAATGCCGCCGGCTTACGCGGTGGTCGATCTGCGTCTTGAGGATGGCACAGGGCTCGAGGTGGTGGAGGCACTGCGGGCGTCGCGCGACGATATCCGGATCGTCATGGTGACGGGCTATGGCAACATCGCCACCGCCGTCGTTGCGATCAAGGCCGGTGCCGTCGACTTTCTGGCCAAGCCGGCGGATGCAGATCAGATTACGGCCGCGTTGCTGGAAACGGACCGGCCCTTGCCGCCGCCGCCGGAGGACCCGATGTCCGCCGACCGGGTCCGCTGGGAGCATATCCAGCGCGTGTTCGAACAGTGCAACAGAAACGTCTCGGAAACCGCCCGCCGCCTGAAAATGCACCGGCGCACCCTGCAGCGCATCCTGAACAAGCACGCGCCGCGAAACTGAAGACGCTTGTACCCTTCTCGGAGCAGGCAGCCCGGATGGGTGCTGAGTAGCGGCGGCCCAGCCTTATGATTCGACATACCCTGAAGCACAATAACCTATAGTGTTTCACGGATGTCGGATGTTGGAGGCAGACTGGACGACCCGGCCGGCGTTTGCTCAAGCCCAGGTTCAGCCACAAGCAGACGTCGCGACTTTCGCCCCATTCCCTTAACCACATCATCGGCTTAAGAGCCCGCGTTAACCGGGTTGGCATGGAAATTGTCCGTATGTGGTTGGTTGGCGCCCGTGGTGGGTATTATTCTTGATTGAAACAGCATTGGATCCATTAGCGTTGAGTGGCTAGCGAACGGAAGACCGCGCCCCAGGTTCAACGTCATTCCTGAACGGCGGAGACTTAGATGATTGCAACGCCCATTCTCACCGAATCCCAGATGAAAGCTTCGAAAAGTCGTATCTTCAACACGGCCTTGTTAGTGATCGGCGTAGTTTTATCGTCTCTATTTCTGGCTTATTTGACTTTTTATCTTGTTGAACAACTCAATATATATGAATTGATAAGATTTTCGGATGATGAAAATTTTGATAGAGAGCTATTCTCTCGAATATTTGTATTGTGGCTCCTATTCCCCGTAAGCATCCTCTTCTTGAAAAACGAGAGGGCTAAATCCTATTTTATTTCCCAACGCCGCCATCTAGTCATGTTCGCCCTGTTCTGGCTTGGTGCGTTCTTTGCCGTCGCGGATCCAATGCATTCGATGCGCAGTGAAGGCAACTGGATTCGCTATTGGACCGCCGGTGTCCTGATATCCGCGGGTATCGTGGCAATTTGGAATAGCTTCAGTCGCAAACACCTGCTTCTTGACCGGCTTTTTGGCGCGGCCTTCGGTCTTTTGCTGATTGCCGCCGCCGGAGACGAACTCTTTCAATTTCATGAGAGCACCGCCGATAGCGTCGGCAGGTTTTTGCCCGCCGGATCCGTGGTGAGCGGTCAGGACGCGCCGACCCTGGCGGTTGGTGTCGTCGGCTTCGTCGGCTTGTGTGCCTGCCTCTTGGTCGGGCGTATCGTACCCTGGACCCGGCATTTCTTTCTTGATCCACGATATCGGCGGACGTTGTTCCTGTTGTTCATCGGCGTCACCATCTTCTTGACGGCAATGATGCTCGATACATTCGACTGGTATCTGGAGAGTATGATCGAGCCGATAAGGTCGACGTTCATGGGGTGGTCAGGACTGGGCGAGGTGCCGCATTGGATCGGGAAACAAAATTTGGCGCAGGCCGCCAACAGCCTCGAGGAACTTCTCGAATACATGGCCGCTATCTCGTTTTTTATGGCGATCGCAACGGCCTTCTCGATCAAAGCACTGGGCGGCAATATGACGGATTCCCGCTAAATTGAGGATCGCGGTCACGAAGGTCTCCGTAAATTCGGATAGGGCGCAACCGCCGGCAAATTCAGTGAGCGAGAAACTTATAAAATTCATTATCCGTGTTTAATTCAGAACGGGGCTAACGTTAATTCACGAGACGCGTTCGGCGACACTCCTTTGCATCACAGTGTACATGATAGCACCTTACGCAGCTATCCGGCGCCAACGCACCTATGTGCTCCCTCTCATAAAGCTGGGCTGTGCGTAGATGATCTATGACCCAGATGGGCACTGCAAATAGGCGTGATTACTGGTGCGGAAAACGTCCGCCTTGGGTCAGACTCGTCTGTAGCGCATGCTCCTGGGTTTAGTCTGAAGGTGCGGGACAAGCGGGCCCTAACAGGTTGAGAGCAGACATTCCCGGCAGTCTCAACTGCTGGTGAAATACTATACGCTATACTGTTTCTGTATCGCCATTTTCGACTGGCACCGTCGACCTCTTAACGCCCTTGCAATAAGCCTGCTTTTGTTCCCCTGATCTTGCGAAGGGAACAAAGTGCAACACTCCCCGAAGCGAAGTGTTTTACGTGGAAAACGAATTCGAACTATTCGATGCTGAGGGGCGGCGGAAATATTGTACGCCGGAAGAGCGCACGCCGTTTATCGACGCAATTAGCGGCTTTCCGCGATCAGTGAAGTGAGGGCGTTCTTTGTGAATCCGCTCGCCACCGATAAGGCGGATGACCAAATTCACGCGGTGCCGGATCGCTGAAGCCGGTTCCAACCAACTTCGCTCCACGCTACCGCGAGGTAACCCGCCGTCGGGGCTGAACTTTCGGGGCGGGGATGTAGTTCCGCTGACTTTGCAGGACCGAGTCGATGTAGCGTCCCTGGAACATCGTGATGCCCATGGATTGGCCGACGCGGACCGCCGCCGGCGTATCGCAGCGCGACAGGATGATCCGCGACTTGCCGATACCTTCGATATGCGCCGCGAGCTCTTCCCGGCGGGCGTGGTTGCTGTCGTTCGTGAGTTCCGGCGACCAAACCAGTTTGACCAAATCCATGCCCAGTTTTTTGCGGTCGATGAAGTCGAAGAAATGCGAGTCGACGCCGTCGAGGCAGATCCGGTAGCCCTTTTCTTTGGCGAAGTCCCGGGCGAACATGAACGCGTTGAAATCGGCGAAGACGTCGAGCGGCTGCAGTTCGATAACGATCGTGCCGCGGCTCCCCGTACGAAGCGATTGGTCGAATTCGATGAAGTCGGGGTCGACCAGAGTATCGATGTTCAGATTGATGCTGAAGGATGAAAACAGGTCGCTGTCGTCGGCCCGGCTGAGCAGCTTGAGGACGCGCCGGTCGAGCGTCTGCGTCAAATGCTGGAACAGCCAGCGGTTCGCGACGAGGTTGACCTCGGGCAGGACCGTTGTCGCCAGGTCTCCAATCTAGATGAAAAGTTCCTTGAAGATCGATTGCGGCGGGTTCTCGCCAATGACGGCGCAGATGTGCTGCCGGCGCAGGACGCTGGATAGATCGGCGCGCTCGAGAAAATCTTCCAGGCGGCCGAGCTGCTCCGGGTTGAGTGGTTTCCGGTCGTCGGCCGTTGGCTCCATTTCGCCGGCGGCTTCCGCCGCTGCCGCCAGGCGCCGTTCGCGGCGCTGTTCTTCTTCGTAGATATTCTCGGCGATTTCGAGGAATTGATTGTAGTTCGCTTGAATATTGTACCAGGTGCAGAACCGGGCCAGATCCTCATCGTCATTGCCCTGTGCCAGCGGATCCTCGCTGAACAGAAACCGTAGGCGCATGACCGCTTCGTCGATGTCGGAAATCTTCGCGTCCTTGAACAGGAACATCAGATCGCAATTGCTCAGGACGAAGACCTGTCCGTCATATTGGGCGACAATTTCCTGGAATGTATTGACCGCGACCCGGATGTGCTGTTCGCGGCGGTTCTGCGGTTTCAGCCGGGAGAGATGAATCTGGACGGCGCGCCGGCCTTCGCGATGGCGGTCGAGACGCTGCGCATAATCGAGCAGCAGATACGCCTGACTGGCGATATTTTCATCGCGTTGCATTTCAATCGACGACTTTGATCACGTCATACTTTCATAAAAATCAAACATATAACGACCGATGTTCTCAACGCAGTATAGAAACGTTTTATGTTTGTTTCAAATCAATGTTTTGGCCGCTCCAAGACCGGAAGCATCCTTCCTAGCCGCGATGCAGCCACCAGTTCGTTTCGTTGATCGAGTAGATCGGCTGATAGTGGCGAATTCGATTGGCGTCGACCACCTGAGAAATCTGGTTGTCGAGGACGAGCGGCTTGCCGTTGTGATAGACCACGAGAATGGCGTGGGCGACTTTGAGGTTCAGGTCGCGCAGAACCACGATGCGCATATCCTTGACCGGCACGCCAAGCTTTCGCAGCGAAAGGTACTTCGATATCGCATAATCCTCGCAATCGCCGTTCTTGTTGAAAAACTGCAGCGGCGTTGCCCAGTAATCCTTCTTTCCCCAGTTTATGGGGTCGATGATATATTGCAGCCTGTTGAAGTAGGTGTTCACTTCGTCGATCTGTTCGCGCAGCGGCAGCGATTTGATCTTCTTTATGAAGCGGCCCCATTGTTGAACCGAACAGCGGTTTGCCCTCGAAACGCGGCACTTTTCGCGTCTTTTCGCGCTGTCGACGTTGTAACGCGCGATAACATCGGTCCATTTTCGGAATTTCTTCAACTTTGCCGATTTGATTTCACGGCTGCCGAACAGTTTGGGGTAGGGGTCGGAAGCAGCGTTTGCCGGCAACCCCGAAACCATGACGTAAAACAAGGCGATGGCGGCGCAAATAGGCTTAATAAATGGTGTCGCGTTAAGCATCGTTAATCTTAATACTTTCAAACTAGGATGATCTTTAAAGAATTTTCCAATATAAAAAGAAAGAAACAGTTAATCATTAAATGCGATCAGGTTGTAGCCAGAAAAGCTTAGGGGGAACCTGGTATTGAGCGACACCAGCGCCGGAACGGAAACAGCCGGGCGGCGAATCATGTGGCGTATGGTTTTCACGGGCCTCGCGATCGCCATTGCGGCGGCCGCGGGGGTGTTCTCCGTATTCCAGTTCACCGAGAACGAGCGCGAGCGGGAACTGAAACGCTGGCAGCTTCGCCTGGGGATCGTCGCCGATAGCCGTCTCGCCGATATCGAGGGCTGGATGGCGACGCAGTTCCGCGAACTGACCGATGTGGCGGAGAACGAGTCGGTCCAGCTCTACGTATCGATATTGGATGAAGCCGGCGGCGCCGGCGATCAGGCCGAGGCGACCTATTTGCGCAATCTCGTCACCGTCGTGGCCGAGCGGGCGGGGTTCCGGCCGGATGTGGCAGCCGCCAATGTGCGCGCCAATGTGGAACGCGCCGGGACGGCGGGCGTGGCGTTGCTCGACAAGAACGGCGATGCCATTGCCGGCAGTCCCGCGATGCCGGCGATAACCGGTACCCTGGCCGCATTCATACAAGGCGCGCCGAAGGGCAAACGTGCGGTGTCCGACATCTTCGCCGGCCCGTCGGGCGCGCCGGCCATCGCCTTTCTCGTGCCCGTCTTCGGTGTGCAGGAGGATCAGTCGGCGAATTCGCAGATCGGCGCGGTGGTCGGGGTCAAGGAAGTGACGCGCGAACTCTATCCCTTGTTGAAGCAGCCCGGCAGCGTCGATGAAACGGCCGAGGCGGTGCTGGTTCGGCATATGGGAGCGTCCGTCGAATATCTGTCGCCGCTGGCGGATGGGACGGCGCCCTTGAAGCTGCGGCTCGCATCGGACACGCCGCTGCTCGCGGCGCAGTACGCCCTGCGCACGCCAGGCGGCTTCGCGCGCCGGAAGGATTATCGCGACGCGGACGTCCTGGTGACCGCGCGGGAGATATCCGGCGTGCCGTGGGCGCTGCTGTACAAGGTCGATGTCGCGGAAGCGCTGGCCGAATCGGAGTCGCGGTTGAAGCAGTTGGTGATCGCGTTCCTGATGATCATCGGTTTTGTGATGATCGGCATGGCGGCGCTCTGGTATTACGGCACGTCGCGCCGCGCGACCGAGGCGGCAACCCGGTTCGAACAGCTTGCCGAACGCTTCGAAAATCAGCGCGACTTCATGCATCTGGTGACGAACAGCCAGCCGAACTCGATTGCTATCTATGACGCGCAGGGCTGTTACCGCTGGTTCAACAGCGTTGCGGTCGAATTGAGTGGCATCGATAAGGAGTCCTTGTACGGCAAGCCGGTCGCCAGCGTGATCGGTCCGGTCGAAGCCAAGCGCATCATCCGTTGGATCGAGTCCTGCCTGGAACACTGGGAGCCGGAGAGCCATACCCATACGCTCACCCGGACCATCGGCGGCGTGCCGGAGGAGCGGGTCTACAGTTCGGATCTGATCCCGCTGCCGGCGACGGAGGACGAGGCGGTCGGCGTGCTTTTCGTGTCCCAGGACATTACCGATTCGGTCAACGAGCGGATGCGGCGCGAGCGGATCATGCGGCAACTCGTCAGCACACTGGTCAGCGTCGTCGACCGGCGCGATCCGTTTTCGGCCAATCATTCGGTTCGGGTCGGAATGGTGTCGCGGGCGATCGCCTCGGAAATGGAACTCGAACCGGAATTGGGCGAGGCGGCCGAGATCGCGGGCAATCTCATGAATCTCGGGAAGATTTCCGTGCCCGAACAGGTGCTGACCAAGGCGGAGGCCTTGAGCGAAACGGAAATCCAACTGATCCGGGACAGCATCCTGACCAGTGCCGATCTGGTGTCCGACATCGAATTCGATGGCCCCATCGCGGAAACCATCCGCCAGCTGCAGGAGAATTTCGACGGCAGCGGCATGCCGGGCGGACTGGCGGGGGACGAAATCCTGCTGACGGCGCGGGTCGTCTCCGTCGCCAACGCCTTCGTCGCCATGGTCAGCGCGCGCGCGTATCGTCCGGGTATGAAATTCGACCGCGCCATCGATATCCTGCTGGAAGAGTCCGGCAAGGCGTTCGACCGCCGAGCCGTTTCCGCACTGGTCAATTATCTTGAAAACCGCGGCGGGCGCGAAGCGTGGGCCTCGTTCGGCGCGCCATCGTCCGGCGCGGCTGCCTGATATTTGCGATGCTCGGTTGGTTGAAGCCGTCTCGTGAAAGCAAGCCGCCGGCGGATACGCGGGTCTATGCGATCGGCGACATTCATGGGCAAATCGGGCGGCTCAAGACGCTCCATGACCGCATCCTGGAAGACGCGCGGGGTGCGCCGGAGGCGCGCCGCGTGATTGTCTATGTCGGGGATTATGTCGACCGGGGGCCGGACGCCCGCGGTGTGCTCGACATGCTGATTGCGCAGCCGCTGGAGGGATTCGTCAGCGTCTATTTGAAGGGCAATCATGAGGACTTCATGTTGCGTTTTCTCGATGGCGATATCGAAGCGGGCGCGAGCTGGTTTGCCAATGGCGGCGATGCCACGCTGGCGAGCTACGGTATCGATGTCGAGGGCGACTACGCCTTCGTGCATGCCGGGATCCGGCCGGGCGTTCCGCTGGAGGCGCAGAGTCCGCGCGATCTGATGTGGATTCGCGAGGAATTTCATGCCTCTCGCGCGGAACATGACTATGTTATCGTGCATGGACATAGCGTATCCACGAAGGCGGTCGACAAGGCGAACCGCATCGGCATCGATACCGGCGCCGGATATGGTCGCGCCCTCACCGCAGTCGTGTTATCGGGTGCGGAACGGCGTTTCTTGCAAGGGTAGGATCATGCATCGGCCACGAGTGATTTGTATGGCGAGGCGAACCGAAAGCGTGGCATGACCGATATCTCTTCCTTGATCGGACAAATGTCCGACGCCCGTATCTTGTGCGTCGGCGATCTTATGCTCGACCGTTTCGTCACGGGGACGGTCGACCGTGTTTCGCCGGAAGCGCCGATCCCGGTGCTCAACGTCAAGGATGAGGCGGCGATGATCGGCGGTGCCGGTAACGTTGTGCGCAATCTCGTCGCCTTCGGTGCGGCGGCGGAGCTCGTCGCGGTGGTTGGCGACGATACGGCCGGGGACGAACTGGAAACGCTGCTCGACGCAACGCGAGGAGTGGTCGCGCGGTTGGCGCGTGTGAAGGGCCGGCGCACGACGATCAAAACCCGGTTCGTGACGGGCGGACAGCAACTGCTGCGCGCCGACCATGAAACGGTGGTTCCGTTGAGCGCCGCGGATCGTGCGGCGCTTTTGGAGCGGGCCTCGGATGCGCTAGCCGAGTGCGGCGGTCTGGTCCTATCCGACTACGGGAAGGGCGTTTTGGAAGATACGCTAATTGCCGAACTCATCGCCTTGGCCCGAGACGCCGGCAAGCCCGTCATCGTCGATCCGAAAGGGGACGATTACAGCGTCTATCGCGGCGCGACACTGGTTACGCCAAACCGGAACGAGTTGCGCCAGGCGAGCGGCATGCCCGTGGATGATGACGATATGGTTGTCGCCGCCTGCCGCCAAATTATCGCCTCATGCGGCGTCGACGGCGTACTCGCAACCCGAAGCGAGCAGGGTATGACGCTGGTACAGGGCGACGCCGTCCACCATTTGCCGGCGCGGGCGCGGGAAGTGTTCGACGTGTCCGGTGCCGGTGACACCGTGGCGGCGGCACTCGCCGCGGCGCTGGCGCTCGGCGCGCCAACGCCCGATGCGGCGCGTCTGGCCAATACGGCGGCCGGCGTGGCGGTCGGCAAGGTGGGTACGGCGGCGGCTTACGCGTCGGAAATTCTGACCGCACAGCACGAAGCCGAATTCATGACCGGCGAAGCCAAGATCGCGACATTGGCATCGGCGCGCGACAGGGTGGAAGCCTGGCGCCGGCAAGGACGCCGGATCGGCTTCACCAATGGCTGCTTCGATTTGGTGCATCCCGGGCATATTTCGATGCTCAATCAGGCACGTGCCGCCTGCGACGTTCTCATCGTCGGATTGAACAGCG
This sequence comes from Alphaproteobacteria bacterium, assembly GCA_012103325.1. Lineage (GTDB taxonomy): Bacteria > Pseudomonadota > Alphaproteobacteria > UBA8366. The sequence goes on along the minus strand of WLWY01000001.1, from coordinate 1,227,875 downwards.
ACGCCTCGGTGCGGCGGCTCAAGGGACCGGAGCGCCCGGCCCAGCCGGAACTTGGACGCGCGGCGGTGCTGGCATCGCTGATGCCGGTCGATATGGTGGTGATCTTCGCCGAAGATACGCCGCTCGATCTGATCACGGCGCTGCGTCCCGATATCCTGGTCAAGGGACAGGACTATGCGCTGGACGAGGTCGTCGGTGCGGCGGAAGTGCAGTCGTGGGGCGGCAAGGTGGTGCTGGCGGATATTCTCGACGGCCACAGTACGACCGAAACCTTGCGCCGCATCGCGCAGTAGGGACGTCTCTGCAAAAGGGCAAACTTCGATGCCGCATGATCTGCTCCCCTACGCTGTTCTGTTCGTTCTGCTCCTGCTCGGCGCCTATATTTATTATCTCGCAATTCGAAGCCGTGAATCGGCGCTGACGCGTGACCTGCGAAAATGCGAAATCGCATTGGAAGAAGCCGAGCGGTCCTTGCAAAATGCGTCTGTGCTGCACGCCAACGAAGTGCGCCGGATAAAAGCAGGGCGGACGGGAACGAACGGTAACGGCAATACGGACGCCAAGTTTCGCCGTGCGAAGAGCGCGTTCGCGCGACTGTTCCACCCGGATGTGGTCGGTGGCGACGCGGCCGAGCGCGAAATACGGGCCGAGATGTTCAAGCAGTATTGGGACGAACTGGAGCGGATCGAGCACAGCGTTTAAGTGTAACGCTAATACCAAGGATCGATGATAGTAACCCCTAGAGATCGTGTATGCGGCCCGTCGGGTAGGAGGGGCGGCGCAGGCGATGCGGGGCATCGTCAAGCCGTTCCGACGCCCGCCGACGGGCCGCATACGCGACCGGAACGGCAGCTTATCACGGCTTTCGGACAGCGTCGCGCACGCTTCCGATGCCCCGCATCGCCGCACCGTGCGCTCCTTGCCGAAAACCGCGTTAAGCTGTCTCTAGGGGTTACTATCATCGATCCTTGGTATAACGCCGAGCGGCGGATCGTTCGTGTGCATCAGGCGCTGCGCCGCGGCACGGGCAAATCTCAGTGTCAGGGCTTTTCGGCGCGCCGCGTTCATACTGCCGGGCTGGCTATCGCGCAGGATCTCCGAACCGTATCCGTCGGCGACCATCAGGCCGCAATCGTCCGGCAGGATGTCCGTGGGAAAATTCATCGGCACGGCGAAATAGAACCGGTCGCAGAACTCCAGATACTCATGCCATTTGTTGTCCGCGCGGAAATCGGCGACGGAGGTTTTCACCTCCACGACCGTGAACACGCCCTTGCGGTCGAGCGCGATAATGTCGACGCGGCGGCCGGTCTTCAGCGTGAACTCACTGAGGCACGTCTCCCCCAGATTGCGCATCAGCCGCGATACGCCGCGCACAACGGCCTGCGCCGCTTCGGTATTCCGCGTTGTTTCAGTCTGACCGTCCATAATGGAAATTATAGCAGCGCAATGAGAAGAACAAAATAGGCACATAAGGGTCGCGATCGAGGATTCGGGTTGAGTGGTATGCCGGACGGTGGAATAACGGTCGTGTCATATTTGAAGGCAACCCATGGGAGGACGCGCATGGCCAGAGTAAGCAATGTCGAAATCGATGCCGTTCCGGACGACGTCAAGCCGGTCTACGAACGTTTCGCGACCGAATATGGCCCATTTCTCAATCAGGTACGGATCTTTGCGCATCGCCCCACGGCGGTAAAACACATCATGGGCATGCTGCTCGATTTCAAAGATGAGCAGATCTTGCCGAAGCGCTATCTCGAAATCGTGCTGGTTGCGGTCTCCAAGCTGAATGAGTGTGAGTATTGCGTCGCTCATCACACACCACGGCTGATCGAACAAGGGCTGCCGGCGGAGACGGTTACCAACATTCTCGAACCGGACTGCCCTGGGCTGGACGATGTCGATCGATTGGTCCGGGATTTCGCGGTTGCGGTGACGGAACGCCCGCAATATATGCGAGACAAGATGTTCGACGACCTTAAGCAACATTTCACCGAAGAGCAGATCGTCGAATTGACGCTGCGGACCGCCCTATGCGGGTTTTTCAATCGGTTCAACGATGCGTTGATGATTGGCATGGAGGACGGCGTTGTGGCGGACATGCTCGCGATGGGCGGGTCCGAAGCGGATCTACCCGGCGAGGCCACGGCGGCGGAGTGAATGGCGCGAAAGCTTAAAATAACAATTGGCGATGTCGTAATTGACGCCGAACTGTTCGAGACACCGACGGCGGATGCGATTTACGAGGCCTTGCCGTTCACAGCGACCGCCAACCTGTGGGGCGAGGAGGTTTATTTCTCCACGCCGGTCAGCGTGCCGCGCGAAGCCGATGCGCGCGCCATCGTCGAAGCGGGCGAATTGGCGTTCTGGACCGAAGGGGATGCGATTGCGATTGGGTTCGGTCCGACGCCGATTTCAACCGGCGATGAAATCCGCCTCGCATCGCCAACGAATATCTGGGGCCGCGCGCTGACTGATGTCCGTCAATTGGCTGCGGTTCCCGAGGGGGCGACGATAACGGTCGCGGCAATCGATTAGGCGTATGCTGGCAGGTATCGAAGTACCAACGTTAAAGAAATAGTAACCATGCTGGAGTGAGGATGTACCAACTGGTTGTGGTATCCACTGAAGTCGCCCCCCGTATCTTGGCGTACGGACGAGGATCCTTGGGCTCTATCTCGCGGAGAGTGAACTTCCGCGTCTCTCATTTGTGTTAGAGGTGTTCGACCGTGCAATTGCGGTTTCGATGGTCTCCTGAACAACGCAGGGCAGGGCATATCCGTGCTGCGATGAAGGGCAGACGCGTACATGTTTGCATCATGGCCGCGCTCGCGGTTTTTTGCGTTGTCGCGGCAGCCGGCGTGCCTGTCGGGTCTGCTTATGCCAAAACGGTCGAAAGCGAAGACGCCAGCCTTTACGAAGACGCATTGCGGCGCTTCGATACCGAAGACCATACGGGCGCGATCATTCAGCTCAAAAGTTTGCTGCAACGCAATCCGGCGAATTTGCCGGCTCGAATTCTCATCGGCCGGGCCTTTCTCGCCGTTGGCGATGCATTGGCGGCGGAAAAGGAATTGCGCCGTGCGCGCGCCGAGGGCGGTGATGACGAACTGATCGTCGTGCCGTTGGCCAGCGCGCTTCTGATCATGAGGCGAAACAAAGAAATCCTGAAAACCCTGAAAGTCGACGGCCGCAGTCCGGACGTTGAATTCGGTTTGCAGATTATTCGTGGCCAGGCCTATCTGGGCCTTTTGCGATACGTCAAGGCCGTAGACTCCTTTAAACGCGCACTGGAACTGCGCCCGGAAGCGGCCATGGCGTTGGTTGGATTGGCGCGCGTCAGCCTTGCACGCGCAGAAGTGTATGCGGCACGAGATTATGCCAAGCGGGCGCTCGCCTCTGAGCCGGAGAACTTTTATTCCTGGTTCACCAACGGCCAAGTCGCAAAGCGGCTGGGTAATTTGTCCGGGGCGGTGGCGAGTTACGATAAATCAGTTGCGTTGGGCCCAGACTATGTCGCGACGCGTATCGCCCGCGCCATGACGCTCATTCAGTTGGGGCGGCATGACGAAACGGCCGAAGATCTCGCCTTCCTAACAGAGCATTTCCCGAACAGTCCGTACACCGCGTACATCGACGCGTACAACAAATTACGCAACAAGGATGCGGCCGGCTATCAACATGCGCTGCAGCGGGCCAATACGCTGCTGCGCGGGCTCGACAGAGCGGAATTGCTCGGCGATCCAAAGCTCTTGCTGCTCGCGGGTTTCGTTAACTTCGCGCTTAGAAATTACAACGACTCCTTCAACTATTTGCGCGAACACATCTCGCTCAACAAATACCACCCGGGGTCGCGCGCGCTTCTCAGCCGTTTGATGATGCGCCGGGGCGAGATCCGGGATGCTCTCACGATGGCGCAGACAGCCGTTGATCTTTCGCCGGAGAATGCCGAATTGCTGCAATTGTTGGGCGCCATTCAAATGCGGAACGGACGCTATGAAGAGGCGTCGGCCTCGTTCAACAAGGCAATTGAGCTCAAGCCGGATTCTCCGTCTGTTCGTGCCGACCTCGCGCGCAGCCATGTACAGGCTGGGAATACAGACGACGCGATCATCGTGCTGCGCGACGCCTTTGAGCGTGATCCCAAAGCGGTCAAGCCGGGCATCATGCTGGCGCTAATCCTTCTGAAACAGGGTAAATACGACGAAACACGCCAATTGGCGGAAGCGCTTACGAAGCGCGCGCCGAGAAATCCGGCCGGTTTCAATCTTCTGGCTTCGGTACAGTGGGCGAAAGGTGATGAGAAATCGGCTCGAAAAAACCTCCGGCAGGCAATAGCGCTCAACCCGAGTTATTTGTCGGCGCACCGCAATCTCGCCAAGATCGATTTGAAAACGGGCGCCGTCGACGCCGCGAAGAAACGGTTTCGGCAAATGCTGGAGATGCCCGGTGTCAGCGTGGCGCCGCTGATCGATCTGGCCGAAATTGCGACGCGGGAAGGAAATCTGCGCGAAGCGGTTTCCCTTATGTCCAAGGCCAGCGAGATGGCTCCGGACAATGTAAGCATTGAGCTGGATTTGATTGCATTGCTCGGCCGGTCGGGGGACGGCGATGCGGCGCTGCGCAACGCGCGAAAACTCCGTGACCGGTTTCCCGATAATGCGACCGTACTGGAAAAGCTCGGCCATATGGAGCAGCATTTCGGCGAGCCGGAGGATGCGGCCACCGTGTTTCGGCGCGTCGCGGAAATGTATTCGGAAAATGCGGATCAATTGCTGCGAATTGCGCGGTATCAAGTGCGCGCAAAAGACACAAGCGGTGCGCATCATACGCTAAAACGCGCGCTCACGGCGAATGCCGAACATTTAGGCGCTTTGGAGGGAGGAAGTCATCGGTCTCGAAGTGGGCCTGGGGCTGCACGACGATGCGTTACTGCGCACGCAGTTCATCTTGAAGCGGTTCCCGGAAAATCCCGTAGGCCACCGATTGCACGGTGACATCCTGACAAAATTACAGCGGTTTGACGAAGCCGCTGTTGCATATGACAGTGCCATTGAGCGGCGGATGTCCGGCCCTTTGCTCGTACGCCGGTATTTGGCGCTGCGGGCGGCGGGCGTCCAGTCTGGATTGCTGCGGCCACTGGAAGATTGGGTTGCGGACAACCCGGAAGATTATCCGACGCGCCGCACCCTCGCCGCCGCCTATCTGGACGCCGGAAGTCCGACCGCGGCAACGCGGCTTTACGAGGAGCTTGCAGCGTTTCGGGAGAATGACCCGGTCGTTCTGAACAACCTTGCGAGCCTGTATTTCGAGGCTGGCGATCCGAGGGCGCTCGAAACCGCGGAAGCTGCGTTTCGTCTGGCGCCGAAGCAGTCGCAGACATTGGATACGCTTGGCTGGATTCTCGTACAGACGGGGGACACTGCCCGCGGGCTGGAACTGCTGCGCGACGCGTTTGCGCGGGAGTCGCGGCGGTTGTCCGTGCGCTATCACCTGGCCGTTGCGCTGTCCCGCCAAGGCAAGAACATGGAAGCCCGGGAGCATCTGGAAGCGATACTGTCCGCGGAAACAGTCTCGGATGAGGTGGCTCAGAAGTCGAAACAGCTGTTGGCGGAGCTGAAAGGCGGATGACCTGGCGACGAGGTTTGGTCGCGCGCTGTTAACCATATTCAACGCATACGTAACGGGTGTCGGGATTCTTTACGGTCGGCGAGATTGCCGGACTGGAGAATTAACTTATTGATTTTATTGTAATAATTTGTATAGTAAGAGAATTGATGATGGACTCGGTGTCGGGATTCTTTACAATAAGACGATTGGTGAAAATAAACGGGTTTATAACACACTGAATCAAAACAGTTTTAAATTTTGGCATGAATGTTGCTTCGTTAGTGCTTATTGGAATGAAGTACGTCGTGCTGCAGCGGCTTTTGACGATACGGGAAATTGGAATTATGCGTAAATTTTGTAGTATTTGCCTTTTCGGCGTGATCGCGGCCTTAACATCCGCGCCAGCATCTGCCGATATGTGGAATATTGATTTCGACACCAAAGGCTTCGACCAAAACGGCGATCGCATCCTGTTCGATTCGAATACGATCTTTAGCAACGACCGGCATGGCAATAACTGGCAGCGCTATGACGGTCAGACGAACACCGGAAATAGCGGCAATATCGCGAGCGACAATGGTATTCCGGGTTCGAACAACGTTGCGGTTACGATCAAGGCCTGGAACGGCGGCAGCGGTTACAACACCTTCGCCGTTGGTTTCGACAGCTCGCTGAGCCCGACATTTGATGGCGATTTACAACAGGACTTCAAAAATCCGACCCCTACCCAATTGAATAACAGCCCGAGGCTGAGCACGGATGCGTTGAATGGGTACCGCAATGTGCTGATCATACAGTCCAATGATAGCAACAAGCTCAGGCATTGTGGCGGCGAGTACGGAACATCGACGCATAAGCAGGTGTTGAACACCGGCGTGTGTTCCAATCCTGGCGACCTCAACGATACCCCCGGCCCGAAGGATAATATCAAGGATTACGCCAACGACGAGCGGTCTGGCGGCGATATCAAGTTCGTATTTGAAGAGGAAGTGACCCTGTTCAAGATGAACATCTTCGACATCGAAGAAGACGGCGGCAAGGTCAAGTTCTACGACGAGGACGGCCAATTGGTCGAAATGATCGATATTCCTGAAGTCGGGGACAATGGCGTTGGCCTCCTGACCTTCAATGGCGACATCGGGATCAAGGCCAGCAAGATGCTGGTGTGGCTGGCGGGATCCGGCGCGATCGACAACATCATGGGCGATACCCCGACGACATCGATCCCGGAACCCGGAACGATGGCGCTGTTCGGTATCGGCTTGGGTGCGATGGGCTTCTATCGCCGCCGGCGGTTTCGCGACGCGAGATAAAATCGGCAAACGGGTTTCCGTTTGAAAAAGAAATGGCGGCGCTAAGCGCCGCCGTTTCTCGTTTCAGATATAGGTGGCTGTATTGTCGACGCTATAAAGGGTGTTGAGGCCGTCGAACAACTCCTTAAACTGCGTGTATCGCAGTTCGGCGCCATACTGTTCGACGTACCATTTCCACAGATTAACGCTGTGGGTCCCAATCGAGACATGATTGGCGAGCAGTAGGTATGAATTTTCGGCGTTCTCCAGAAAACTCATGAATGTCTGCGGACGGTCGTTGTCGACGAACTGGTTGTAGCTGTGCTCGTACTCGCTGATGACCTTATGGGCGTTGATGTAGCCCTCGCGCATTTTATTGCGCAAGATATCGCGCTTTTCTCTTATCTGATCGAGTTCTTCCTTCGATACGCTGACGAAGTCCGCCGGAAAGCAAAGCTGGCTATGGCCGACCCACTGGAACATGGTTTTCAAGGCTTCCAGCATATCGTTGAACCGCACCTGATAGTAACAGACTGCCTTCCACGCGAAAAAAACCTCCGGCGCGCGCTCCTCTTCGATCTGCATGGCCTTGATGAACGGTTCGATGCCGTTTACGTCCTTGGCTTCCCAAATTTTCATCAGGAAGCGCTCGACATACTGTTCCCGCGCCTCGTTTTCGTCATCGCTGCCCAGGCTCCCGAGCGCTTTCGACACAAGCTTTGAGATCTTTTCCCGAATGGGCAGGCGAATTTTATCCCATTCCTTGGCGGAGATCGCAAAGTAGGAATCGTGGATTTCGGAGTCGACCTCGCGCTGTTCGGCCTTGCTCTTGAACAAGAACGGGTCGAGGCTGTGCATCGAGTCGATCAGATTCAGGGTTTCCATGTCTGCATTGATGCGCTGCTGAAGGTCGTCGGACGTGTTCCCTTTCGCGATCTTGAAGGACAGGTCGTTATGAAATCCAACATCGTTGAAACTCAGAGATTCGCCACCTTCGTAAACATTCTCGAAGTCATAGGGAAAATACACGACCGTTGTCACAATCACCGGTTGCCGCGCGGTGGGTAGCGACGGTTCGTACTTTTTCATCAAGACCGACTTGTTCATGACATCGGTTTTGAACAGCATGCCAACCGCGTCGTCCGCTGGAATTGTCTTGCCGATGGCGAAGCAATCCAGCGCGATGGCGCGTCCGGAATCAATCAAATTGCGTAGCTGAGAACGATCCATCGGACCCGTGCATGACCTCTATGTGTGGAAAGGCAAACCGGCATGGTCTGCGCGTATGACGTGATGACAAATACAAACATATCGCGTGGCTTCGGCGCGACCAAAGCATTTAAACCGCTAGTCCCGCGTTGTTGACTTGGATTTCCGTCGGCACCCTTTGTTGTTTTCTTGCTTATAGGTCTATCTTTGGTTCGCGTAATGCGACGCGCGCTCGATATTCTTGATGCGATCAAGCCCCGGCCGAATGTTGGAAACGACAAAATCGGCGATCTGACGGTTCGTCGCTTCCTTCTCGTGGAACCGTTCGTAAAAGCCCGCCATCTTAATCTGTAGCCCGCATAGCATTCCGCCAATCGTGGCATGATTGCTTTCGATCAGCAGTTTTACCTGCCGGAAGGATTCGGAGGTCAGGTTTTCCCACATTGTCGCGGTATGGTTGTCGAACGTCTGTATGCGGCCGCTGATGGCCATCATGACGTTGTTCAGCTCTTCTTCGACCGAGTTGATCGCTGCGACGACTTGCGGATCGTCTTCCAAACTTTTGTCGTGTGCCAGCTTTGAGAGATGATCGAGAAAGAAATCGGTTTTGGGCGTTATGTCGTCGAAACAGTCCTTAAAATAGGCAAGCGATAAAAATACATCGCCATAATCGGTCAAGAATGCAGGCAATTGCGCTAGAACGACCAGCAGCTTGGACGATAGCCGCTTGAGATTTTCCAGCGCGGCTTTGTTGTCCTGACCGCGAAAGATGCCGATCAGGTCATTAAGATCATTAATGTCGTCAGCCTCGCCGTCAGCGTAGATGATATTGATCAACGGGCGCGTAAAATCGCGCATGTACCGGTTGAGTTCGCTGCGTTTGGATGCGGACAGGCGCAGGTCCGCGATGTCTTCGACCTTGACCCCCAGACTGCGCATATTCATGCGCAAGGTGTAGACGTCGAAACTTTGCAGCAGGCCCAATTTCGCGATCAGGACGCCGTCGGGGTGCTTTTCCCCTTTCGGCCATCCGAACATCGTACCGAGTTTTGAGGGGTCTACCTGCCCACTGCCGGTCTCGTCGTCCTGGAAGACCTCGATCATGCTTTCGAATTGCACGTTCTTGATCATCCGTGCGTGGCTGAGACCCGGCGTCTGCAACGGGACGATATGCAGCGGCAATATGTGAAGAGAGTCCTTCTCGAAATCGAGATCTCGCGCCGCCGGTGGGCCTGCTTTTTCGTTTTGGGAACTCATGACCTATTTCGCTGCGCTTAAGAACTGGTCAATCGAAATTCCATTAAATGGAAACAACGGGACCACTCCAATACAAGTATTTTACGTAGAAATTAAGATAATCTCAAAAGTTGGTTAAAATACGCATAGTTTTACCCTGTTTTGCGCCTCTTTTTCAGGAGGTAAACGAAAAAACAACTTAAGCTATAATGCGATAGGCCATCCCTTTTTCCTTAATTTGTCCCATATTGTTAGTTCCGATGACGGAACACTGGCCGATTTCGCGCATATTCCGAGGTTTATATAAGCGCCGCCATTCGTGTCGACCGTCTGGCCGGAGATATTCTCTGCCCCCGGCCCGACAAGAAAACGCTTGAAATTCGCCATGACAAAGCGAACGATCCAACATACCGCGGCGTTGTGAACAAGGGTGTAGATACCGCTGAACCGCTTGCTTGCCGAGTTGATCACAAGAGGGGCGCTGGCTGCGGATAACTCTTCAGCCGTCGTTCGTGCGATATTTCGCGTGCTTCCCGTAACGGTCGCACCCTTCTTTTCCAGCTCATTGCCTAGCTCGGCCGCAAAATTTCTTCTCAAAATATTCTAATAAAGGTTATGCTGATTGGCGGATGCACGTTTGATCAATGTGAATTAACATCGATAAATTTACGATTGATTCTTCTGTCTTAGGTTGCAAGTCTTCCGTCAATATCACTGATAATTATCGCACCATACCTTGTAAGAATTATAAATAAACCGCTCTACTTAAGGTGATGGTGGTACGGAAGAATCGATTTAAGGTGTCTCGGTCCTATTGAATTCGCACCATACAATTTAATTAGATGTCTCACTTAATCGAATAAAAAGTTATCGAGTTTGTAAGCGTCCGGCCTGACCGCTCTGCCGTGCAGAAGAAGTGAGGTTTAGTGTCCACTTGTTTAGGTGGACACTAACGGGGATCAGGATGTGGCGAAGCGGGGCAAGCGTCGGCGCTGGAGTGCAGACGAGAAGCGGATGATTTGCGCACAGACGCGGTTTGCGGGCGTTTCGGTTTCACAGGTTGCACGGCGCTACAATGTGAACGCCAATCAGGTTTTCAACTGGCTGAAAGATCCCCGGTTTGCGGGAAGTGACACGGTCGATGACGCCGCCTGTTTCCTGCCGGTTGAGATTGCGCGTCACGTCGAGCACGAAGCCGAGCGCCCTGTTGGTGACGAAGGCAAGATCGAGGTCACGCTTGCCGGAGGTCATCGCTTGAGCATTAGCGGCCCTTACGATCCCGAAGCGCTCGTACGTCTGCTCCGGTGCTTGTCGGGATGATCCCGGTTCCCACGAACACGAAGGTTTGGCTTGCGGCCGGCGTGACGGACATGCGTAAGGGGTTCAATGGGCTGTCAGCGCAAACAGAGAAGGTTCTAAAGGCGGCGCCGTATTGCGGTCATCTGTTCGTCTTCCGGGGTCGCCGTGGCGATCTGATCAAGGTGATCTGGTGGGACGGGCAAGGGGCATGTCTGTTCTCGAAGCGTCTGGAGAAGGGACGGTTTGTCTGGCCGTCTGCGAAAGCGGGCAAGGTTGCGCTGACCCCGGCTCAATTGGCGATGCTGCTGGAAGGGATTGATTGGCGCATACCACAACGAACGTGGCGTCCCCTGACGGCTGGGTAAAGTCGTTTCACAGCAAAGGGTTGTCAATTTCCGGGGATTCCCATGCGGGGTGGCGGCTGATAGATTGCCGGCATGCTCGACGACGCTGAGAACCTCCCGAATGAACCTGCCGCATTAAAAGGTCTGGTGGCATCGCTGGCGTCGGAAGTGAAGTCACAGGCGGTGTTGATCGAGAAGCTCCAACACCAATTGGCCGGGATGCGCCAGCATCGCTTCGGGTCGCGCTCGGAGGCTCTGGATCAACTGGCGTTGACGCTGGAAGACGAAGAGATTGCGGCGTCCGCGCAGGAGCCCGCGTCAGACGATGCAAATGCAGATCAATCTGCAGCGCCAAAAGACAAGCCCAAACGTAAACCGCTGCCCGGTCATCTCCCACGCAACGAGACAACACTGTCGCCGGGCGATGCCTGTGGGGAATGCGGCGGTGCGCTCAAAACGCTTGGCGACGATGTCACCGAGGAACTGGAATATGTCCCCGGACGTTTTGTCGTGAACCGGATTGTTCGCCCGCGCATGGCCTGCACCTGCTGTGAGACGTTCCATCAGGCAGCCCTGCCGTCGCGGCCGATTGAGCACGGGCGGCCCGGTCCTGGCCTACTGGCCCATGTGCTGGTCAACAAGTACGCCGATCATTCGCCTTTGTACCGGCAAAGTCAGATATTCCAGCGCGAGGGGATCGATCTGGACCGCTCCACCCTGGCCGATTGGGTTGGCAAATCCACGGCTCTGTTGGAACCTTTGGCGGACGCCGTCGCGCGCCATGTTTTAAAGGGACAGGCCCTCTTCGCCGATGATACGCCGGTAAAAATGCTGACCCCAGGCTCCGGTAAAACCAGGACCGCGCGGCTTTGGGCCTATGTCCGCGATGAACGACCCTGGGCCGGAGAGGCGCATCCTGCCGCATGGTATCAGTTCTCGTCCGACAGGAAGGGCGTTCGCCCGCGCGAACATCTAGCGGACTTCACGGGCTTCATGCATGCCGATGGCTATGCGGGGTTCAATGACCTGTACCGCACGGGCAAGGTGACGGAAGTGGCCTGCATGGCCCATATCCGACGCAAGTTCGTCGATATCCACAAAGCTCAGGGATCGGCGATTGCCGAGGAAGCCATAAAACGTATCGCCACACTCTATGGCGTCGAGAAGGAGGTTCGGGGCCAATCGCCGGATCAACGGGTGAAGATCAGGCAGCGCCAATCAAAACCAATCTTCGACGACCTGGAATCATGGCTGCATGCCCAATTGACCCGGATATCCGGCAAATCACCCTTAGCCGGTGCTATTCGCTACGCCCTGACCCGCATGAAGAAGCTGCGACCATATCTAGATCACGGCTTTCTTGAACTCGACAACAATACCGCAGAGCGATCCATGCGGCCCATCGCCCTGGGGCGGAAGAATTATCTCTTCATGGGGTCCGAGGCCGGCGGCAAATCAGCCGCCATCGCCTATACGCTGATCGAGACAGCAAAACTCAATGGCGTCGATCCGCAGGCCTGGCTAACCGACACGCTAGCCTGTATCGCCGACCATAAAATCAATCGGATCGACGAACTGCTCCCCTGGCGTTACGCTCAAACCTGAGCGTAACAGTCCAACGTCATCATAGGCAGGGCTGCTTTACCGGACGCTCACTCGAGTTTCGTTAGCACCGGAAACATAAAATATTCGAAAGGAGGGTTCCTTGACTGTACTCAATGCTCTAAAACGCTCGGTGATCAACAGTTCCTACAAAACAGTGTGGAGTAAACTCCGATGCCGATAGATGAAAGCGAACTAAAAAAGGGGCAGATTGCAAAACTGAATGCGCTGCGAAAGTCTGTAGGTGACGATCTTGCTGAAGATGTGTTCGTGAAATGGTTGAGGCGTCAACAGTCCGCAAAAAAAATCGAAGAAGCCGATCCCGTTGCTGAAAAACTTGTCAAAGCGCTTGCGTCTTTGGAAAAGGATGAGGGTTTTCGGTTGGGCAATCAAGGCTACACCGTGCGACGCGCACGTGGTAAAGGTGCTTCTGGCTTCGTCGCCGTAAAGAACGAAAAAGACTAACGGTCTCTACGACATACTTTTGAGTTGAAACGGCAACCGATCTTCTCACTGCTGGCTGATGTGCCGCCATGGCGCTGGCTCCGCCTACCCGGTATAATCGTCAAGGATATTGATTGTAGCGGGAATAGCAGCGATGCCGATCGTTGAACTGGACAATGTACCCAAGCAGCCGTTTCCCAGCGGAGCGACCTATCAGACGATCGTTGGCGATGAGGCCGGCTCGACGCCGGTCCGGATCGGCGTTCAAGTTTCGCCGCCGGGCTATTCGACAGGCACCCATTCGCACCCCTATATGGAAATCGTGAGCGTTATCGAAGGGGAGGGCGAGGCCTGGATGGACGGGCAGGAAGGCACCGTCGCGATAGGGCCCGGCACGACGCTTGTCCTGCCGCCGAATGTGAAACACGGTTTTCGCGTCACCGGCGCCACACCGATGAAAACCTATGGCGTGCATGCCTCGCCGGAACGGATCGTCGACCGCACCGAATAGCTGGCGTGGTTACAAGCTCAGCGGCTCCGCCTGTGCGACAAGGCCGGGATCGCGCCGCCACGCATCGGAAACGTCGACATATACTTCCAGGCGGTTTCCGTCCGGATCCAGGAAGTAGAGCGATTGGGTCACCCCGTGGTCGACAGGCGTGACGGCGACGCCAGCCGCCTCCAATTCCATTTTCGCTTCTTTCAGGACATCGGCCGTATCGCCGATCTTGAAGGCGACATGCTGCAGGCCAATGCCGTTGTCGTCCGGACCGGCGGCATCTTCCCCAACGGCGGCAACCGCGAAGTCGTGATGGTCGCCGAGGCTGAAGAACGACATCTTGCGGGAGTCGAACCGCGCGACGAGCGGCAGGCCGAGAAGACCGTTATAGAATTCTTCCGCGCGTTTTTGATCGCTGACTTTCAGCACGACATGGCCGAGTGATTGTACCTTCATATCCGGGCCCTCCTACAATTCGCGGCAAGAATAGCATCAATTGCCGCTCTTTCCCTCCGCAAAGCCTGGGTCCGCGGTTTTGCCGTCGATCGACAGCGCCATGCGGATTATTGCGACACGCGCGCCTTGCGGATCTACTCGTCCCTCGATCGCGTAAGGCTTGAAGCCCAGTTTCGTGTACAGCAAGAGTCCGCCGACATTGCTATTGAAGCAGACGAGCTTGACCCGTTTCGCTCGATGTTTTTCGGCCGCAATATTGATCATGGTGCCGATCAGGAAACGGGCAACACCTTTGCCGCGCTGTGCGGGATCGACGATGACGTTCCCGATGGAGCAGCTTTCCCCGGTAGCACAGCCATAGAAATTCGCAAACCCCGCAACTGCGTCATCGATACAGACGACAGTGGAGTCTTCGCGCTCTGTGATGGCGTTGCGCAGCACCTCGGCGGTGAGCGGGAAGGCGGCATTCGGGAACATGAAGGAGAGTTCGTCCAAGCTTGCCGGGAACCCGCAGAGGATTGGAATATCGGCGTCTTCGACAGGCCGGCTGGTGAGGGTGCCGTTTGTCATGTCTTCGACACTAGTGTGATGGTTCTGAAGTTCGCCGCATTGAATGCGGCGGATTTTAGGATCTGAATCACACTAGACTCCAATAGTTAGTGTGCTGATTCACGCGAAATTCAATCCTTTGAATTTCACGATCAAGACCAGCGCAGTTTATGAGTCCATGACCTAACGCGGCCAGGGCCGGATCGCCATCAGGCCGCCATCGATGGGCAGCAGCAGGCCGGTGATCCATCGCGACTCGTCGCTGGCCAGATAGACGGCGCCCCATCCGATGTCCCATCCGGTACCCTCGGTTTCCAACGGCACCGAGCGGCGCCGGCGTTCGCGGTATTCCGGCCCGCGCGCCGCCACCATGGGCGTGTGAACGGTGCCGACGACAATGCAGTTCGATCGGATTCCCTCCGCGGCGTAATCGGCCGCAACGGACTGGGTGAACCCATGCATGCCCGCTTTCGAGGTTGCGTAGGCGACCGCACCGGCGTCGCTGGCCAGGCCGCCGGCGCCGACGACGGAGGAAATATTGATAATCGACCCGCCCCCGGCCCGCCGCATCGCGGGAATGCTCGCCCGCGCGCAGAGCATGGCCGATTTCAGATTGGTTTCGATAATCTTGTCCCATTGCGCCTCGGTCACGTCCTCGACCTTTCCGGGGCTGCCGATGCCGATATTGTTGCACAGAATATCGAGCCGGCCGTAGCGTTCCTCGGCCGCGTCGATGGCGGCCGACGCGTCGTCGGCGTTGGTCATGTCGCCGGCGAAAATTGCGGCCTCGCCGCCCTCGCCGGCAATCTCCTCGCGCAGCGTCTCGGCGCGTTCTTTCGACCGGTTTATCAGCATGACGCGCGCGCCTTCGCGCGCGAACAGCAAGGCAGTGGCTTTGCCGTTGCCAATCCCTTCGCCGCGCGACGCCGCACCCGTAACGATTGCCACCTTGCCGTCTAGCCGTCCCGCCATTCCAATTGTCTCCCGCGATTCCGATAGGCGAGGACATTATACCAAGAAGCGTTGATAGTGACTCATAGAGACAGGTTACCCAGGTTTTCGGCAAGAAGCGCACGGTGCGGCGATGCGGTGCATCGGAAGCCGGGCGCGACGCTGTCCGAAAGCCTGGATAACCCGCCCTTCGGGTCGCGTATGCGGTCCGTCGGAGGGCGTCGGAACGGCTTGACGATGCACCACATCGCCGGCGCCGCCCCTCCTACCCGACGGACCGCATGCGCGATCTCTAGGGGTCACTATCAACGCTTCTTGGTATTAACGGACTCTCTTTTGTGGTTCTAGTGGTCACAACCTTTATCAAGAAGAGAACGAAGTAGAATTTCATACGCTGTAATAAAACCAATGAAATATAGATATTAACGATTTATTCATCATAAATTTTATTAATAGTTAAAATTGTTAGACCGATCTGGCGCAGGGAGTGGGCTGTGACTGCTTCGCAAAAACGTATGCGGCTCGATCTCAAGCTGAAACGTTGCTTGTTAAGGGTGTGAATTATTGATTTGGTCCTCTGTTCCATTAATGATGGCGGTGGGGCTCATCGTCGTCGGCTTTGGAGCCTTCGCGGGCTGGTCGTTTTTTTCCGAACGGCCAATGCCGGCTCAGGCGGCACTGAGCCGAGGCCGTGTGCCGCTTATCGCCGGCACCGTTCTGATCACGGTTTGGGCGGCGGATCTCATCATCATGCATGGCCTGCCGCTGTTCGCGCCGACGGCCGGCGCCAGTGCAGCGGCGAACGGGCACTATCTGGAATATAGTTGGTTAGTCGTTATCGGCGGTTTGGTCGGCGTTGGTATGGGCTTCTCCTTGAACAATCGCGCCCTTAGGGTCGCCCATCGCCGGCAGAGCGAGCTGGTTGCCGATCACAACGAAATGAAGGAGTCGCTTCAGAAAAGCGAGGAGCGATTCCGCGACTTCGCCGAGTCGGCGACGGACTGGTTTTGGGAAATGGATGCCGAGCTGCGGTTTTCCTACCTGTCGGAGAAGTTTTCATCGGGAACGGGGCTTTCGCAAGGTGCGTTGCTTGGAAAGACTCGTGAGGAATCGGGGAATCCTGGCGTGCCGCCGGAAATCTGGGATATGCATCTGGAGAATTTGGCCGCACACCGGCCGTTTCGCGAATTTTTGCTGCCTCGGCCGCAATCCGACGGAACGACGGTTTGGGTCTCGGTGAGCGGTATTCCCAAGTTCGACGCTGCCGGTACGTTCCTCGGGTTTCGCGGCGCCGTAAAAAATATTTCGGAGCGGAAGAAGACGGAAGACGCGTTGCGGGAAAGCGAGGCGCGATTCCGCCAGCTCGTCGAATCGACGAAGGCGGTCGCCTGGGAACTGGATCTCGATAGCTGGCGATTTACCTATGTATCGCCTCAGGTAGTCGATCTTCTCGGCTATCCTGTTGAAGAGTGGCAGACGGAGAACTTCTGGGCCGATCACATCTATCCTGAGGATCGGGATTTCGCGGTGGCGTATTGCACCGCATCCACCGAGCGCGGCGAGAACCACGAGTTCGAGTACCGGATGATCGCCGCGGACGGCCGGGCCGTGTGGCTTCGCGATATCGTGACGGTGGTTATCGAAAATGGCCGGCCTGCGCGCCTGCGCGGCTTCATGGTGGACATCACCGAGCAGAAGAACGCGGAACGGGAACTCCACACCAGCCAACGGAGGTTCCGCGCGATATTCGACAATGTGCCCGCTGCGCTGTTTTTAAAAGAACAGCATGGTCCTTACAAGCTGGTCAACCGGACCTATGCGAACTGGTTCGGCCTCGAGCCGGATGAGATCGTCGGAAAGACCGTCCACGATCTTTACCCAAAGGAACGGGCCGACCGGTACGATGCGGGCGACCGGGAAACGGTACGATCGAATACGGTTACGACCGACGAGATCGACATACCGCTTCCGACCGGTGAAACGCGGACTTTCAGCTTGACCAAGTTTCCGATAGCGGACGGCGATCGGATGACGGATCTCGGCGGCGTCATGATCGATGTTACGGAAAGAAAGCGGGCGGAATCACAACTCTACCGCGCCATCATCAGTGCAGAAGACGCGAACCTCGCCAAATCCCGATTCCTGGCGAATATGAGCCACGAAATCCGCACGCCGCTCAATGCCATATTGGGGTTCGCCGATACGATGCGCGGCGAAATCTTCGGGCCGCTGGGGTCGGAGCGCTATGTCGACTACACCGACGACATTTATACGAGCGGCCGCCACCTGCTCGAACTGATCAACGATATTCTTGATATCTCCCGGATTGAGGTCGGCGAGTACCCGGTCATGAAAGAGGATCTCGCGGCGGCGGCGATCATCGACGAGTGTGTGGCGCTGGTTCGCAACATGGCCGAAGCGTCCACCGTGCAACTGCAAGCCATGTTGCCGGATGACGCACGGAGGGTCTTTGCGGACCGCCGGGCCTTCAAGCAGATCGTCATCAATCTGATGTCCAACGCGGTGAAGTTCACGCCGGATGGCGGTGCGGTCACCGTATCGATGCGGCATGCCGACAAGTGGAGCGAAATACGCGTGACCGACACGGGCGTCGGTATCGCCAATGACGACCTACCGCATATCACCAAACCGTTCGAGCGCGGCCAGGTCGATAAATACGAACACAAGGACGGCATCGGTCTCGGGCTCGCGATCACCCAGTCGCTCGTCGATCTGCACGATGGCACCCTCGACATCGACAGCCGTCCCAGCGAAGGCACGACAGTAACGGTACGGTTCCCCAACCGGGCATAATTGACGGTGTCCCTGTTGCGGTCGCCGGTCGAATTTCGTTCAATTGCATCCGCGGCGCTCGGACGCCGGTTGACATCTTTCCATGAGCAGGGGTGCACGAGCGTTGTCAGACTCATCGTTTGAAAAATTCGCTGTCGGCCAATCGGTTTCGCGCACGGAGGATCCGCGCTTGCTTCGGGGCGACGGGTGTTTCACGGACGATTTCAGTCTTCCGGGCCAGGCCTACGGGTATGTGTTCCGGTCGCCCTACGCGCATGGCGTCATCACGACGCTCGATGTGTCGGCGGCGAAAACCGCGCGGGGCGTGCTTGCGGTTCTGACCGCGGCGGATCTGGAAGCCGAAGGGGTCGCACCGCTTCCCTGCCGGCTGGCGGTGAAGAGCCGCGACGGGTCGCCGTTGGTGAAACCGGAACGGCCGTCGCTGGCCACCGACCGGGTCCGCTATTGCGGCGAGGCCGTCGCCTTCGTCGTTGCGGAAAGTCTGGCGCTCGCCAGGGATGCGGCGGAGCTGATCCAATTCGACGTCGATGTTCTGCCGGCGGTGACCGATGCAAGGGAGGCGATGCGCACCGATGCCCCGCAATTGCATGACGCGGCGAAGGGCAACCAGGCGCTGGATTGGGAATTCGGCGACGGTGCGGAGGTCGACCGGATATTTGAGTCCGCGCATCATGTTAGCAGCCTGACCCTGCGCAACAACCGGGTCGTCGTTGCGGCGATGGAGCCGCGGGCGGCGGTGGGCGAGTACGATGCCGATAGCGGCCGGTACACCATGCATGTACCGACACAAGGCGTCTTCGGGTTCACCGGTGTGCTTGCGACCCAGATCCTGTGCATCCCGCGCGAGCAGCTTCGGGTGAGAACCTACGAAGTCGGTGGCTCCTTCGGCATGAAGTCGGCGCCCTATCCGGAATATGCACCGGTGTTGATTGCCGCCCGGCTGCTGGGCCGCCCGGTGAAATGGTGCGACTATCGTAGCGACAGTTTTATGTCCGATCAGCACGGCCGCGACAGCTGGGCCGAGGCGTCGCTCGCTTTCGATGCAGGGGGCCGCATCCTCGCCGGTCGCGTCGTCAGCTACGCCAATCTCGGCGGCTATCTGAGTGCCGTCGGGCCATCGATGAGCACGCGCAACATCCCGCGGAATTTTCCCGGCGTCTATCGCCTGCCGGTGTTCAATGCCCGCTCGCACGCGGTGTTCACCAACACGACGCCGATCGGTGCCTATCGCGGCGCCGGACGTCCGGAAGGCGTCTATTACATGGAACGGCTGATGGATACCGCGGCGCGCGAGATGGGCATCGACCGCATCGAACTGCGCCGGCGCAACATCATCGCGGCGGATGAAATGCCCTATGACGCGGTTTCGGAACTGACCTATGACAGCGGCGACTTTCCCGCCGTGCTCGACAAGGCACTCGCGGCGGCAGACTGGGACGGGTTCGACGCGCGGCGCGAAACGTCCGCCGCAAAGGGAATGCTGCGCGGGCTTGGGATCGGCTGCTATCTGGAAGTGACCGGACCGCCGGCGACGGAGATGGGCGGCATCCGTTTCGAGGAAGACGGTACGGTGACGATGGTCTCCGGTTCGCTGAATTACGGGCAGGGTCACGCCGCCACCTTCGCGCAGATCCTG
Organism: Alphaproteobacteria bacterium; assembly: GCA_012103325.1. GTDB lineage: Bacteria > Pseudomonadota > Alphaproteobacteria > UBA8366. The sequence goes on along the minus strand of WLWY01000001.1, from coordinate 1,207,931 downwards.
ACGACCAAGCTTGGCATTCCGTTCGACCGGTTCCGGCTGTTGCAGGGTGACAGCGACGAGTTGATCGCGGGTGCGGGGACGGGCGGGTCGCGCACCGTGATTTCCGCGGGCACCCTCCTGCTGCACGCCGCCGACGCGGTGATAGAGAACGGCCGGCAGATTTCCAGCTACGTGCTCGAAGCCGCGGTCGAGGATATCGAGTTCGAGAGGGGTACGTTCCGCGTCGCCGGTACCGACCGGGCGATCTCGATCATGGAACTCGCCGACAGCCTGCGCGGCGGAACCGCCTTGCCGGACGATGTGCCGGAATCACTCGATGCGGAGCTGGCGGAAGAAACGCCGCCGTCCGCCTTTCCGAACGGCTGCCATATCGCGGAAGTGGAAATCGCGCCGGACACCGGCGTCGTCCGGGTCGACCGTTATGTCATCGTCGACGATTTCGGAACGCTGATCAATCCGATGTTGGTCGAAGGTCAGGTCCATGGCGGCGTGATCCAGGGGCTTGGCCAGGCGCTGATGGAGACGACGTCCTACAGCGAAGACGGCCAGCTTATCTCTGGCTCCTACATGGATTACGTGATGCCGCGGGCGGACGACCTGCCCGATTTCGTGTTCGCCTCACATCCGGTGCCGGCCAAAACCAATCCGCTCGGCGCCAAAGGGTGTGGCGAGGCCGGCTGCACGGGCGCTTTGCCGGCCATCATGAATGCAATCGTCGATGTGCTGGCGCGCGAGGCCGGCATTACCCATTTCGACATGCCGGCGACCTCGCAGCGACTCTGGAGCGCCCTGAAGGACCGGGCGGCCTAACTACCCGCGCCGGCCGCGTTCCAGTAGCGTTTGACGTGGCCCCACATCAGCCCGTCATGCTGGCGTTGCAGGCAGTGGCGGACCGAATAGCCGAACAGGGCGACGACGCGGTCCTGCCAGCAGGCATCGTACTCTTGGGCCGCTTTCGCGACGCGCGCGGGCGGTGCCGCCTGGAAGCCGGTATCCACCGCACGGCGCCATAGGGTTTGCCGCGCGTCGGCGTGCATGTCGATCGAATCTGGCAGGGCGTTGATCAGCCGGTTCAGAACCCGGACGCGGTTGATGTCATGCGGACCCTGATCGACGATGGCCTGGCCGAGCTGGCGCAGCGGGCCGGCCGCCAACAGCTTGTCCTGTTCGGTCTGCGGGTTGTCGTCGCCGACGATTGGAACCGGCATCAACGCGACCCGCTCGCCGACTTCGATCGCGGCATGGTGTGCGCCGAGCCTGTCCAGAACGCTCCGGTTCAGTTCGATGGTGACGGCGGTGTGGCCGCTGCGCGCCGCGCTGATGCGGACGTGGCTGGCGGCTGGCACCCGCTTAACCGAGCCGTCCGGGCCGGTCAGGACCAGCCCGACCGCGCCGCCATCGGCAACGGTGTAGGGGTCGCCGGCGCGCGGCAGATCGCGTTCCTTTTGCAGGCAGAATGTCGAGAACTCCGCCTTGCATACGCCGTTCTCGCAGACCAGCGGCAGGGGCGCGTCCGTTTCGAGCAGGGCAAGGGACTGGGTCGCCGCATGGCCGACGCCGAACGGCGCGCCGAAAATGCCAAGCAGTGCGGCGAATAGGGTATACCGAATGAACCGGGGCATTGTTACGATCCTTCTTTGACTCTGATAGGCGATATCGAAGATAGGGGATGCGTACTCATTAATAGTGCTGCCGGTCGCTGTGGAAGTCAATCAATGCGATCAGAGGTTGGAAACGACCCTTCGGCGAAAATTTCTCAACCCAAGAATGCGCCGTCACGATATAATTGCGCGCCCTGTGGGAAAGCAAAGCGTGCTTGCATGTCGGAAGACTTGAAGAATCTCAGTATCTTGATCGTCGATAGCGACCGGAGCATGCGCGTGCTGTGCCGCGATATGCTGAATGCGATGGGCATAGCGCAGGTCTACACGGTGGACGATGGCAGCCGCGCTTATGCCGAATTGCGCAACCGGCGCTTCGATATCGTCATCACCGAGCGGTACATGGAGACGCTGGACGGTATCGATCTGACGCGCATGATTCGCACCGCGGCGGACAGCCCGAACCCGCTCGTTCCCATTCTGATGACGACGGCCATGCCGAGCATGAGCGATGTTACCGAAGCGCGCGATGCCGGTGTGACGGAATTCCTGATCAAGCCTTTCTCCGCGAACGACTTCAAGAAACGCATCACCGCGACCGTCACGAACCCCCGCGAGTTCGTCCAGGTGGCAAGCTATTTCGGACCGGACCGGCGGCGCGCCACGAAGGATTTCTACGGGGAAGATATGCGCGGGCGGAAGCAGAAATAGCCCGCCGCGCCGAATTCGCAAAGGATACGAGAAGATGAACGACGGCACGCGGGCGGGACCGCTCACTGGACTGCGGGTATTGGAGATCGGGCACTTTATCGCCGCCCCGTTTGGTACGCGGCTGCTCGCCGATCTCGGCGCGGACGTGATCAAGATCGAACCGCCCGCGGGCGATCCGATCCGGCAGTGGGGGACCCATGTCGACGGCAATTCGCCCTGGTGGTCGCAGCACGCGCGCAACAAGCGCTGCATGACGCTCAACCTGAAGGACCCGAAGGCGAAGGACATCGTGCTCGGTCTCGCCAAGGTAAGCGACGCGGTGGTGGAGAATTTTCGCCCGGGGCAGCTGGCGCGCATGGGGCTCGGGCCCAACGTGCTGCGCAGCGCGCGGGAGGATCTCGTCATTGCGCATGTAAGCGGCTACGGCCAGGACGGGCCGTACCGCGACAAAGCGGCGTTCGGCGTCATTGGTGAGTCGCTCGGCGGGCTGCGCTACCTGACCGACCACGCGCCCGGCGCCTCCGACCTGCCGTCGGTCCGCGTTGGGGTCAGCATCGGCGATTCGATTGCCGGCCTGTACGCGGCGTTCGGTGTGATGGCGGCGCTGTGGCAGCGTGACCGGGTCGGTGGCGATGCGCGCCCGCGCAGCCTCGATGTGGCGCTCACCGAATCCGTGCTCAGCATGATGGAGGGCATGTTGCCGGAATATGGCGTGCTCGACATGGTGAAGGAGCCCACGGGCTCGCGCATCGCGACCGCCGCCCCGACCAGCGCCTATCTGGCATCGGACGGCAAATGGGTGCTGATCGCGGCGAACTCCGAACCGCTGTTCGGCCGGCTCTCCAAGGCGATGGGCCAGCCGGAATTGGAACGAGATGCACGCTTCATTGGCAATCAGGCGCGGGTCGAGAATGTCGAGGTCCTGGACGAGATCATCGGCCAATGGACCGCCAAGTTCACCGCCGACGCCCTGCTCGACGTCCTGGCCGACGCGGATATCCCAAGTTCGCTGGTCTACACCGCCGCCGACGTCGCCAACGACCCACAATACCGCCACCGCGAAATGGTCCGGGACGTTGACGACCCGCTGTTCGGCAAAGTCCTGCAGGCCGGCATCGTGCCCGGCGTGCCGGAAGACCCAGGCAAGATCCGCTGGCCCGGGCCGCCGCTCGGCGCCCATACAGATGAAGTGCTGGGCGGCCTGCTTGGCATGTCGGCCGATGAGATCGAAGCGCTGCGCGGTGGCGGCGTGATTTGACCTAGTGTCCTGATCGTGAAATTCAAAGGATTGAATTTCGCGTGAATCAGCACATTCACTATTAGAGTCTCGTGTGATTCAGATCCTAAAATTAGCCGCATTTAATGCGGCGAACTTCAGAATCATCACACTAGCGCAGCAGCGCCGCGGCAATCTCGTCCCACTCTTCGGCGAGCGGTGCGGTGCATTCGGGCTTGTCGGCGCGCTTGTACCAGGTGCCGGCATTGCGCAGATCGCCCTCGACCCGGTGCAGATAGGCATGCACCCAAGCCCCGGTGGCATCATCCTGCGCCTGCGCCAGCTTGTGCGCTTCGTCCCACTCGCCTTTCGCGTCCTGCCACAAGGCTTGTAGCGCGAGGCTGTGTCCGTCCGGCGGCGCCTCGCCGTGTATCGAGGCCTTGAAGGTTTGAAGATCCATGCGGTCCTCCGTTTCCAATGCAATTCTAACACAGGATTTGGTCCGCCGGAATGCGGGAGGCTATTGTTTAAGGGGTTACGGAGCGGGAGAGTTTGGCATGACGCAAGACGCATCGCTGGTCATTCGCGGCGGGACCGTCCTGGACGGATCGGGCGGCGACCCGGTAGAGGCCGATGTTGCGGTGGCGGATGGTCGGATCGCTGCGGTCGGCGCCAATCTGCCGAAGGGCGCGCAGGAGATCGACGCGCGCGGCAAGCTGGTGACGCCGGGCTTCGTCGACGTGCACACACATTACGACGCGCAGGCGACCTGGTCGAACCGCATCACGCCCTCGTCCTGGAACGGGGTGACCACGGTCATGGTCGGCAATTGCGGCGTCGGCTTCGCGCCCTGCCGGCCGGAACAGCGCGATATGTTGGTGAAGCTGATGGAAGGCGTGGAAGACATTCCCGAAGTCGTGCTGACCGAAGGCCTGCCGTGGAACTGGGAGAGCTTCGACGACTTTCTGGGCGCGCTCGGCGCCCGCCGCTACGACCTCGATATCGTGACGCAAGTGCCGCATGCCGCCGTCCGCACCTATGTGATGGGCGAACGCGCCCTGGCGCACGAGCCGGCGAATGCAGAAGACCGCGCGGCGATGGCGCGGATCGCGGCGGCCGGCATCCGCAGCGGCGCGCTCGGCTTTTCCACCTCGCGCACGATCAACCACAAGACGCTGGCGGGCGAACACACGCCAACCCTGAAGGCCGAAGCCGACGAGCTGATCGAAATCGGGGCGGCGGTGGGTGAGACGGGGTCCGGCTGGATGCAGGTGATTTCCGACTTCGACGATCAGGAAGCCGAGTTCGATATGCTGCGCCGCATCGTGCAGGCGTCGGGCCGGCCGATGACGATCACCATCCTGCAGCGCGACACGAGGCCCGAAGCGTGGCGCGATCTGATGGCGCGCATCGCCGGCGCCAATGCCGAGGGGCTGCGCATCTTCGGTCAGGTGCTGACCCGCGCGACGGGCATCAATCTCGGTTTCGAAATCTCCCAAAACCCGTTCGTCAACCGGCCGAGCTGGGAGAAGATCGCCGGCCTGCCGTTCGCCGAAAAGCTCGCGGCGCTGCGCCAGCCCGACTTCCGCCGGCAGTTGATGGCGGAGAGCAACCCCGACGAGCGGCTGGCCAACCGCGTGTCGAACTGGGCGCGGATTTTCCCCCTCGGCGACCCGCCGGACTACGAACCGGCACCGGAACAGAGCATCGCCGCGATGGCCGCGCGCGCCGGCATCGATCCCGCCGGTCTCGCCTACGACATGCTGCTGGAAAATGGTGGCAAGACGATCCTGTACCGCCCCTTGAGCAACTACAGCTATGGCGACCTCGGCACGGTCAGGGACATGCTCAGCCATCCGAATTCGTTGGTCGGGCTGGGCGACGGCGGCGCGCATGTCAGCATCCTCTCTGACGCCAGCGCGATGACCTACATGCTGACCCACTGGACGCGCGACCGCACGCGCGGGCCGAAAGCGCCGCTGCCCTGGGCGATCCGGCGGCTGAGCCACGACAACGCCGCCGCCATCGGCCTCAACGACCGCGGCCTGCTGCGCCCCGGCTACAAGGCCGACATCAACGTGATCGATTACGACCGCCTGCGCCTGCACGCCCCGCACGTGGTCCACGACCTGCCGAGCGGCGGCCGCCGGCTGGTCCAGAAGGTCGACGGCTACGACGCGACGATCGTCTCGGGCACGCCGGTGCAGATCGGCGGGGTGGAGACGGGAGGGCTACCAGGGCGGCTGGTGCGTGGGGCAAGGGCGGTGGGGTAGGGGGCGGTGGTGTCTTTTCGTCGATATGCGTCGCTCAACTTACTGCGACACTGTACTTACCGAGAGTGAATAAAGGGACCTGCTCGTAAACTAATGTAGGATTGCAAGACCTGACCCTTAAAGCTCCGTGCACTTAATTTACGGTGACAGTGCACTTAATCTGTTCGGCGAGAGGGGGCATACGTGATTTCTGTCAGCTCACGCACCTTGCTTTAGTAAAGTGCACTGTCACCGTATTTCCGTCACCGTATTTCCCGGTATTTCCCAATGCATAAGTCCGGCCGCATACGAAGAACGGAGCAATCGTGCTCAATTAAACTGTCCATCAAACCCGGGTTAGCTCATTATGTCTCCTTATCTTTGCTTACTTCTATAATTGCTTTTCTGAGTTCGTCCATATTTTCAGCATATTTTACTACCTCCGGCGCACTTCTCAGATCAATTTCCTCGCCACTTCTACCAAGTAACTTTCCGGGCGTTGAGAATACCGGATCTATAACTGCTTTTCTTTCTTCATCCGAAATTGTTGCAGATGGGTTGTCAACCAGCCTGTACGCTATCCCAGCAAAGCCACTCTCATCCGTAAAGATTTGGCAGATAGCATCGAATATATCTCTATCATTTTCGTAATCAAAAATGGGTAACGTTTGGTTACGGATGATTTCTAACCTGTTTTCCAATAGCTTCATTTTTTTGGTCTGAACCATATTGCTCTCCCGCTTGGCGTATAAAGACCTACACCTGTTGATGTTTCTACCATGATCGCTCGTCGCCCGAGCGCGTCTGTTGATTTTGTGATGTTTGATCCCGGTTCAAGCCGTGTTTTCCATGATTTTATTGCTCTTTGAGTATACTCGACAGGTGACATTCCCGGCGGTGCATGCTTCTTGTAATGATGCATAAAAGCCTTCGGCCATGGGATTATATTTACGGGATCCCAATTTTTCTCAACGAACTTTAAACCCGATTTCTGGCTGGAAACGCCTTTGCTTCTATTCTGCCTGAGGAGTGCGCGAAGATTGCTGAGCGCACGAATGGTAGCTGGGTCTAGTTCTGCAAGGTCTAGAAGTTCATCTTCATCGGCGTCCAGAGAAAGTGTATTCTCTGCACCTAATTGATTAGAGGGCTGCGCCGATGTGAGGCTGATTGAGCTGCCAGTCTGCGCATCGTTACTATTTCCTTCGATTAGAAGGTCATTACCCACTTCCCCAAAAACCGAATCGTCGCTAGCGACCGCGTCGTCCGGTCCCGCGAAGGTTTTCATGGCGCGTTTCACAGCGAGCTGCGTGTTGCCGCTTTGCTCGAGACCGCGCAGGGCGATCTTCTCATAGACGAAGCCCTCGATGGCGGGGTCGAGGCGGCCCTGCTGCTCCAGGACGTCCCGCTCCACCGCGAGGGCCGCGCGCAGATCGGCGACCTCGTCCGGCGTCTTGCCTTCGGTCAGTTGCGCATAGGGCACGCCCATGGCCTGCAGCACGGTCTGAAGCGCCTTGGGATTGTCGGCGACGGCGGCAATGGCGGCGGTTTCCGGGTCGAGCCCCTCCGTCCGCATCTGCGGCAACACCGCGTCGAAATGCTTGCCGTACTTCTCCTTCAGTTTCAGAATTTCTGGCGCGCGGGCCAGTGCCGGCAGGGCGTCCAGGTCGGCCGCCATGGTGCGCGCTTCTTCCTTCGGCAGCACCTTGCGCAGCTCTTCTGGCACCTCTCGCTTTTCCTGTACCGCCAGGCTCCGCGTGACCGCCCGCTCGGCGTGACGCTCGGCGATGATGCGCTGCGCCTTGTCCGTGACCGCCTCGAACGTCTTCTGATCCGCCGCACCCGTGCCTTCGGCGGGACGCAGTGCTTTCGCCGCCGCCTCGATTTCCGATTGCGAGGACGCGCCATGCTGCTGTCCAAAGTCGAACAGGGTCCGCGCCCGGCGCTGGGCCACTTCGAAATCATCGAACTGTTCCGGCGGCAGGGTCTCGGCCGCGCGCTCCGGCAGGCCTTCGAGGCCGGTCCCGGCCCGCTCGGTCGCCGCGCCATGGATATCCATATCGCTCAGGATCGCCGTCACCTCGCTGGCCTCGCGCGCTTCCGCCTCCCGGGTCAGGCCGGCGATGCTGTCTCCGTCCAGCAGGGTCCGGGCGTCGGGGCCTTTGAGAAAGTCCAGCACCGGTACGGTCTCGCCGCGGGCGATGCGGCCGCGCAACAGCGCCACGTCGAGGCTGCGCTCGAAGGCCGCCTCCTTCTCGCGCAGGGTCTCGTCGGACCAGCCCAGATCGTCTTTGTTCTGGCGCAGGACGCCGCGTCCTTTCTCCAGCGACAGTTTGATCATGTCCGGTTTGGCGGACACGGTTTCGCGGTGCCGGTCGAGGATGCCGTCGACGCGGAACACGAGATTGGCGGCGCCGATGTTCTGGTCTTCGACGCCGCGGTCGATAAGGCGGAACTTCTTGTGGCCATCGAAGATCTTTTGGTGACGCGCCTGCTGCTCGGGGTTTTGAATTCGCTTTATGTGAGCGTCGCCCGCTTCCTCGAAGGAGAGCAGGGGCGGATTGTCCGCGCTTGGGGTGGCCGCGCCACCGATGCGCGCCTCACCCTCGCCATCCTCGTCCGCGTCTTCGAAGAAGAAACCGTCCGGCGGCGAAACGGCGCGTCCCTTGGCCAAGTCGGCATCGAATTTCTGCGCCTTGAGTCTTTCGTCCGCCTCCTTGAGCCGTTTGCGCTTGCGGGCGAAATCGTCGAGCGCCTCGCCGAAGTCGCCCAGCGACCGCCCGACCTCCTGCAGCGCCGCCCCGGTCGGATCGGGCGCGGGCGCGTTCAGGGCGGGCAGGCGCAGGCCGTCGGTCGATACACGCGTGACATCTCGCACGCCGGGCAATCGGGGCATGGGGGGCTCCTTCTAATGAGGTCGATAGGTTTTGGAGACATGTTTTCCCCTCACCCTCCCGCTCCGCGGGGCCCTCCCTCTCCCGTGGGAGACCTCTGCGAAACAGCAGGGGGAGCCGCCGTCCACCCCCACCTTAGTCCTCCCCCCTCAAGGGGGAGGAGAACAACCTGTTGATCTCTGTGAGTTATCCCTTCCCCCTTTGTGGGGGAAGGATAGGATGGGGGGTGAAACGATGTCATTGGCACTATTTCGCAGAGGTCTTCGTGGGGAGAGGGTCTAGATCGGCGCGCTGATTCTCCCTCTCCTTGGGGCTGGATGCCCACAAAGGCATTCAGGGCGGGGTGAGGGGAGAACAACGGACGTGAGGAATGGATCGCGGCTAGGATCACGATGTGCGCTGTTCGCCACCGTAATTTGAGCGAGCCACGAAAAAGCCCGCCGCGGAGTTTTCCGGGCGGGCGCAGATCTTGCTGATAGGCTTTTTATACAAAATCAGGGGGGATTAAACAACAACCCTGCTTGCGAGATTTGCAGGGTCGGGCGCGCGGTTACCGTCCGCCGGCCACCGCCAGGGTGTGTCCCGAGATGTACGACGCTTCGTCGGAGGCCAGGAACAGGACCGCGTCGGCGACCTCTTTTGGTTGGCCGAGGCGGCCGAGCGGGGTCATGTGGTTGGGGCTGTATTCCACGGTTTCGTTCATCTGGCGCAGCGTCGCGCCGGCGCGTTCGGTGTCGATCGGGCCGGGGCCGACGGCGTTGACGTTGATGTTGTATTCGGCCAGTTCGAGCGCCACGTCGCGGATGAAGCCGTGCACGCCCGCCTTGCAGGCGGAGTAGGCCGAGCCGCCCTGATAGTACGCGGTCCAGGGCGTGCCCTCGCGCGCACCGGAGGACAGGCAGATGATCTTGCCCGCTTTGCGTTCCATCATATGCGGCACCGCGGCACGGGTGCACAGGAAGGTGCCGCGCAGATTGAGCTTCACCGTGTGGTCCCAGTCTTCGACCGGCATCTCCCAGATCTTCGAATTGCGGCTGCCGCCGACATTGTTGACCAGGATGTCGAGCTGCCCGAACCGGTCGAGCGCGCCTTGGATCAAAGCCGCAGCGGGGCCTTCCTCTGTCACGTCGCCGACCAGGGTTTCCACCTCGGCCCCGGCGGCTTTTGCATTCGCGGCGGAGGTCTCGAGCGCGTCCGCGTCGATGTCGCCCAGCATGAGCTTGGCGCCTTCTTCCGCCAGCCGCAGCGCGATTGCGGCGCCGAGCCCCATCGCCGCGCCGGTGACGATTGCTACCTTGTCCTGTACGCGTGCCATGATGTCACTCCCTGTGTTCCTATACTTCCCATTCATCGTCATCCCGGACTTGATCCGGGATCCAGGAAACGCCGCTCACACACGAAGAGTCTGGATCCCTGATCGCTGCCTTTCCTTGCCAAATCAGAGATTTGGAGGAAAGCCGCGTCTGGGATGACGTCGGTCGGATGTCGGGTGAATACCGCCCGCGCGCCCTAGTCGTCCTCGAACACCTCCACGGCAATTCGCCCCGCATTTACCGCCGTCGGCCAACCCGCATAGAACGCCAGATGGGTGATCATGCCGCGGATTTCGTCCTGGGTGACGCCGTTGTCGAGCGCGCGCTTCATGTGGCCTTTCAGCTCGTCGGTACGGTACAGCGCGGTCAGCACGGAAATCGTGACCAGACTGCGGTCGCGCTTGGTCAGCTCCGGCTGTTCCCAAACATCGCCGAACAGCACTTCGTCGCGCAGCTTGCCCAGTTGCGGGACCATTTCGTAAGGGGTCTTTTTCGCCATGTCGTTTCTCCTCTTGTGTTGTGGTTTGCTTGATTTCAAATGACCATTTTCTTGGTGTGCTGATTCACGCAAAATCCCTCGAATTTTGCGATCAGGACACTAGTCTATGACTGCTTGATAGACGAGCGACCGCAACTCGCGGCGGATCGGGTAGCTTGAGGACGGCATGACTTGCGTCATGAATACGACAACAATGTCCTCGACCGGGTCAATCCAGAAAGCCGTGGAAGCCGCCCCGCCCCAGGCATGCTCGCCCGTGGAACAGGCCGCCTTGGCGGTTGCCGGGTCGAGCACGACGGAGAAGCCGAGCCCGAAGCCGATGCCTTCGTAACTCGTCTCGCTATGCACCGGCGTACCCATCGCCGCCAGATCGGCATTGCCCGGCATGTGGTTCATGGTCATCAACTCGACAGTGCGGCGGCCCAGGATGCGGGCATCACCGACGCGCGCATCACCGAGCGCGCCCTTGCATCGGATCGCCTCAGCGAAGCGCAGATAGTCGCCCACGGTGGAAACCAGCCCGCCGCCGCCGGAGCACAAGGTGACGTCGCGCGCGTGGCTGGCGTTTTCGTCAGGCCGTTCGTTCAGTTCCAGGCCGCCGTCCTTGGCATTGAACAGGGCGGCGAAGCGCGGCAACTGGCCGGGCTGCAGCTGGAAGCCGGTCTCGTGCATGCCGAACGGGTCGAAGATGCGGTGCTTGAGTGCCTGATCCAAAGATTGTTCCGCCAGGACTTCGACGAGGCGGCCCAGCACGTCGGTGGCCACGCTGTATTCCCAGCGCGTGCCCGGTTGCCAGCGCAGGGGAATCTTCGCCAGGTTGCGCACCGTGTCGGCGAGCGAACCGCCGTTGCGGCGCGAAAAGTCGATGCCGTTCTCGCGGCACATCGCGCCGACCGGGCTGTCGTTGCGGGCGCCGTAGACCAGCCCCGCCGTGTGGCTCATCAAGTGCCAGATCTTCATGCTGTCCGCGGCCGGCTCGGTGCGCATCGCGCTGCCTTCGCCCTCGACCCAGACGGGGGTGTCGGCGAATTCCGGCAGGAAGCGCGCGACCGGGTCGTCGAGTTGGAAGCGGCCTTCCTCGAAGAACGTCATCGCCGCCGCCGTCACGATAGGCTTGGTCATGGAGTAGATGCGGAACACCGTATCCTCGGCGACCGCGCGGCCGCTGTCCGGGTCGGCCATGCCGCGGCAGTCGAGATAGGCGAGTTCGCCGCGGCGCAGGATGGCGGTCAGGCAGCCCGGAAACCTGCCGCTATGGACATAATCGTCCATCCAGGGCGCGATCCGCTGCAGGCGGACTCCCGACAGGCCGACGCTTTCCGGTTTTACGCGCTCGAACATGGATTCTCCTCTCGCTCTTTCGCGCGATAGCATAGTATCGCGCGCAGGCTGTCGATAGCCATTCGGACACTTGGAGAGTGCGGCGTCGCCATGCAGGAATCGACACCCCTGTTCACGCCAGGGCGATCGCATGTAGAATTTTCGAAGCGACGCAGATTGCGTTGTCGATATACCCTCTCCTGAGGGGAGATTTCTGCGAAATTGCGAATGGAGCCGTTTCACCCCCACCTTAATCCTCCCCCCTCAAGGGGGAGGAGAATAACCTATTGATCTATCTAAATTATCCCTTCCCCCCTTGTGGGGGAAGGTTAGGATGGGGGGTGAAACGGCTCCATTCGCAATTTCGCAGAAATCTCCCCACAGGGAGAGGAAACGCGCCACGCAGCGACCCTGATTAAATAAAGGAAGCCTCGAAGCCTTATATGCAATTGTCTCCCAACCAAATCGATGCCTATGCTCCCGCTGAAGTCGCGGCGCGGGTGGAGAAGGCCGGCGTCACCAAGGCCGCGCTTTCCGTGCAGAAGACGCTGGTGCTGGGCGTGCTGGCGGGGGCGTTCATCGCGTTCGGCGGCATGTTCTTCACCGTCGCGATCACAGAGTCCGGGCTGGGGTTCGGGCCGGCGCGTCTGCTCGGCGGGGCGGCGTTTTCGCTCGGCCTGGTGTTGGTTGTCGTTGCAGGGGCGGAGCTGTTCACCGGCAACAACCTGATCGTCATGGCCTGGGCGAGCCGTCACATCACGACCGCGCGGTTGTTGCGCAACTGGCTGCTGGTCTATGTCGGGAATTTCATCGGGGCGGTGGCGACGGCGGTGTTCGTATCATGGTCGGGCACCCTGGAGTTGGGCGACGGCGCGGTCGCAACAACGGCGCGCAATATTGCGAGCGCCAAGGTGGCCTTGCCCTTCGCCGAGGCGTTCGTGCGCGGCATGCTGTGCAACACGCTGGTCTGCCTCGCGGTGTGGCTGTGCATGGCGGCGCATTCGGTCAGCGGCAAGATCCTCGCCATCCTGTTCCCGATCACCGCCTTCGTCGCCCTCGGCTTCGAGCATTCGGTGGCGAACATGTATCTGATCCCGGTCGGTTGGTTCGCCGGGGCGGAGGGGGTGACGATGACGTCCTTCCTTGCCAACCTCGTGCCGGTGACGCTCGGCAATATCGTCGGCGGCAGCGTGCTAGTGGCGCTGGTTTACTGGGTCGTTTACTTACGCAACAGCGATTAGGGCAGTGCACAGATCAAATTGCGGTATGGGTCGACGGTGACCGAACCGCCGGGGCCGATCACCGTGGTCGATTCGCGCTCCTCGACGACCGCCGGGCCGGTGAAGCTGTCGCCCGGGTGCAGCGCGTAGCGGTCGTAGACGTCGCAGGCGGCGAATCCAGTCTCTGGGAAGTAGACCTGGCGGGTGCCTTTCAGCGCTTCCCCCGTTTCCGACGACTGTCCGCCGAACGCAAGTTTGATGTTGGGCACTGGTGCACTCGCGGCAAGACGCCAACTCATTGATTCAATGGAAACATCCCGAACCGTACGCTCGAACAGCCGGTGATAGGACTGGAAAAACGCCTCCCGAATACCCGGTAGAAGACCGGGTGTTAATTCGCCCTCCGGAACCGGCACCGCAATCTCGAATCCCTGCCCGATATGCCGCATGTCCGCCGTCCGCGTCAGGGTAATTTCCTCGGGCTGGGCGCCGGCATCGACGAGCAGTCCCTTGGCCTCTTCCTCCATCTCCTTGAACAGCGTGTTGAGATGCCCCCAGTCGAGCTGCTCCAGCCGCGAGACGTAGCTGCGTACATAATCGATGGCCGGTGCCGCAACGAGGAATCCCAGCGCCGAGGTCACGCCGGCACCGAGCGGCACGATCAGCCGCTTGAGCTTCAGGATTTGCGCGAGGCCGTAAGCATGCACCGGCCCGGCACCGCCGAAGGCGATCATCTGATAGCGCCGTGGGTCGCGGCCCTTCTCGGCCAGATGCATGCGCGTCGCGGCGGCCATGTTCTCGTTGACGATGTTGTGGATGCCGATGGCGGCGTCCAGGGTCGAGAGGCCGAGCGGTTTGGCGATCTTCTCCTCGATCGCCTGTTCCACCGTCGCCATGTCGAGCCTCATCTCCCCACCGAGGAAGTAGTCGGGGTTGAGGTAGCCGAGATAGAGGTCGGCGTCGGTCACGGCCGGGTCGGTGCCGCCGAGCCCGTAGCAGACCGGCCCCGGCGCGGAGCCGGCGCTGCGCGGCCCGACCTTCAGCAGACCCATATTGTCGACATTGGCAAGGCTGCCGCCGCCGGCGCCGATCTCGATCATGTCGACGACGGAGACTTTGAGCGGCAGGCCGGAGCCCTTCTGGAAGCGGCGCACCCGGCCGGCTTCGAAATCATGCTTGCGGTCGGGCTGGCCGCCATCGATCAGGCACATCTTCGCCGTGGTGCCGCCCATGTCGAAGGAGATCAGGTTCTCGGTGTCGGTCAGGGTGCTGTAGTACGACGCGGCCATGGCACCTGCCGCTGGACCCGACTCGATGAGACGGATGGGAAATTCGCGGGCCGACTGGACAGTGGTGATGCCGCCGCCGGACAACATGACGTACAGCGCGCCCGAATGGCCTTGCGCCTGCAGTTCGGTTTCGAGCCGCTGCAGATAGCTCTGCATGCGCGGTTGCACATAGGCGTTGGCGCAGGCGGTGCTGGTGCGTTCGAACTCGCGGATTTCCGGTGCGACATCGGAGGAGATGGTGAACGGCGTCGCGTCGAACTCCTCCATCAGAATCGCCTTGGCTTGGCGCTCATGATCCGGGTTGCGGTAGGCGTGCATGAAGCAGACGGCAATCGCTTCCACCTTCTCGGTTTCGATGAGGTCGAGGGCTGTGGCGCGGAACGCATCCGCATCGAAATCGAGCAGGATCTCACCGTCCGGCGCGACACGCTCCGCGACTTCCCGGCGCAGGTGGCGCGGGACGAGGGTGGGCGGCGCTTCGAGGAACAGATCGTAGAGGTCGTAGCGGATCTCTTTGCCCATCTCCAAGGTGTCGCGCACGCCCTTGGTGGTGATCAGCCCGATCTTCGCGCCGTTGCGTTCGATGATCGTGTTGGTGACCAGGGTCGTGCCGTGGACGATGCTGTGGACTTGCGCCGGTTCCGTGCCCGCTTCGGTAAGCAGCCGTGCCGTGCCGTCGAGGATTGCGGCGCTCGGGTCGTCCGGTGTCGTCAAACGCTTGCCCGTATAGATCAGGTCCCGTTCTTCATCGACCAGCACGAAATCCGTGAAGGTCCCGCCGACATCGACCCCGATGCGGATACGTTTGTTCATTCTTTCATCCACCTGTCTTTAGGAGACGTCGTAGTCGCGTTTTGCGGCGTCCGCGGTGATATAGCCGTTCTTGATGTCGTCGAGGACCAGCTCAGGATCGCGGGTTTTCGGGTCGCCATACCCGCCGCCACCGGCATATTCCATGTGCAGCCGCATGCCGGGCCCGATGGTCGTGCGCGATTTCTGGTGCGGTATGGTGCCGTCGCTGAAACTGATCCTGCTGGTCGCCCCGTGTTCGCCGCCCAGCACACCCGTCGCGGGGTGCCGCCAGCGGTCCGACAGCAGCGACAGCTGCAAGGGTTCGGCGGAACGGACCTCGATCTCGCATTCCTGCCCCAAGCCGCCGCGGAACTGACCGGCGCCGCCGGAATCGACGCGGAACTCCTTCTTCCAGACGATCAGCGGCGACACGCTCTCGAACGCTTCGATGCTGCCGGCGCCGGAATTGGTCGGGAACGCCGTCGTTGGCAGCCCGTCCTTATGCGCGCTGGCGCCCATGCCGCCGCTGGCGAACAGAATCTGCGAGAAGCGGTTGCCATGCGGGTCGAGCCCGTTGAAGACGGCGCGCATCGAGGGCGCGCTGCCGCTGTCGGCCAGTATGCGGTCCGGAATCGCTTCCGCCAGCGCGCGGTAGATGACGCCGGCAAGCAGGTGTCCGGTCAGCTGGCGCGCGTTACAGGGCGCCGGGTAGCGCGGGTTGAGGATGCAGCCTTCGGGCGCGTCCACGGTGACGGGACGGTAGGATCCTTCGTTGCGCGGCGTGCTCGGGTCGAGCGCGCATTTGATCGGGTAGGCGGAGTAGGCATAGGTGTAGTTCATCACGGTGTTGAGGCCGCGATTGATCTGCGGCGACGTGCCGGCATAGTCGATGTTCAGGTCCGAGCCCTTGACCGTGATCGTGCATTCGATATGGGTTTCGTCCTCGTCGAAGCCGTCGGCATCGAGTGTCGCGTGGTAGACGCCGTCCGGTACCTCCTCGATGGCGCGGCGCATCGCGCTCTCCGCACGCTGTTGCAGGGTGCTCGACAGGCTCGACAAATCTGCCAGATCGGAATCGTCCAAAAATTCGTGCAGCCGCCGGCCGCAGACTTGGTTCGCCGTGACCTGCGCGTTGAGGTCGCCCAAGACCTGATCCGGAAGCCGCACGTTGCTGAGGATGATTTCCTGCAGCAACTCGTTCGGTTCGCCTTCGATCAGGAATTTCGTCGGCGGGATGCGCAGCCCTTCTTCGAACAGCTCGCGGCAGTCCGCGGACCACAGCGATCCGCCGATATCCGGCGAATGGGCGATCGATCCCGAAAACCCGACCAATGTGCCGTTATGAAAGATCGGCATTGCCATAGTGATGTCGGGCAGGTGCCCCGTCGCCAGCCACGGGTCATTGGTGATGACGCAGTCGCCGGGCTTCCAGGTTTCCTTGGGAAAGCGTGCCAGGAAGTGTTTCAGCGTGCGCGGCAGGATGCCCGAGAAGGACGGAATGCCGCCCGTATTCTCCGAAAGCGAGTCGCCGTTGGCGTCCATCAGGACGGTACCGAAATCGTTCGACTCGCGGACGATGGTCGAAAAGGACGTGCGCAGGAGCGCCGCCGCGGACTCGTCCGCGATGGAGATCAGGCGGCTCCAGTATATCTCCAGGGTTACGGGATCGAACGCGTCGGTCATGGATTCACCGGTGGCGGGAAAAGGACAGGAAGCGATAAGCTTATAAGCGCGGTCCAGTGACGTCAAAGCAATCGACCCGGTCGCGGTTTCGTCGCGCCGCTTCGTCTGATATAACGCGGCCTTCCTATTTCCTGAGGGATAACCCAATGACTCAACAATCCGTGGACGACGATTGGTCCGCGACGCTCTTTCGCCAGATGCTGGACGCGGGCGTGGATCTGTTCGCCTATGTGCCGGATGCCGGCAACAAGCGCCTTATCGAACATGTCGATGCCAGCAACGAGACCCGTTCCGTTCTGCTGACCACCGAAGAAGAAGGTATCGCGGTTTGCGCCGGCGCCGATCTGGTCGGCAAGCGCGCGGTGCTGTGCATGCAGTCGAGCGGCGTCGGCAATTGCGTCAATTATCTGTCGCTAGTTAATGGCGGACGCTTCCCGCTGCTAATGGTCGTCTCGATGCGGGGTGACTTCGGCGAGCAGAACCCCTGGCAGTATCCGATGGGCCAGGCCGTCGAACCGATCTTCGAAACCATGGGCGTGCTAACCTTCAAGGTGGACGAGCCGGAAGACCTGGAAAAGACGGCGGCGGCGGCGATTTCAGCCGCAATGAAGGGCAGCCAGTCGGCAGCGTTGGTCCTGTCGCAGAAATTTTTGGGCGCGAAAGCGTTTTAGGCGGAGGGAATAACATGACAGAACCGACAATCGAACGCCGCGAGCTGCTGCCGGCCCTTTTCGACAGTCCGGACGAGGCGCTCTTTATCAGCGGCCTGGCCGGCGCGGCAAAGGATACGGCTGCGTTTACCGATGACGGTGCGAACCTGTTTACGATGGCGGGCACGATGGGCGCAGCCGTGCCCATGGGGCTCGGCGTGGCGTTGAACGCGCCGGACCGCGACGTGGTGGTCGTGACCGGCGATGGTGAGTTGCTGATGGGTATCGGGTCGCTGATCACGGTTGCGTCGATGGCGCCCGCCAATCTCAGCATCGTCTGTATCGACAATCTGCAGCATGGCGAAACCGGGGGGCAAACCGGTCATACGTCCCGCGCCACGGATCTCGAAGCCATCGCGAAGGGCTCCGGTCTGCCGTCGACGATGACGATTTCCAACCCGGACCAGATGAAGGACGGCGCTGCGTTTCTGAAAACAGCGTCTGGCCCCCGCTTTCTGTTGGCCCGCGTGCTTCCGACTGCGCCGTCCGTCTACAAGCGTAACTTCGACCCCGCAGAATGCCGGGTGCGATTCCGCGATGCGTTCCTGGGGGCGTAAGCGCTAGATCACCTGATTGAAGAGTTCGGCCTCACCGCGGGACAGGCGGTTGAGGTTTTCGAGCAGGTAATCGATGACGTTTTCTTCGTACATCCGGGTCTCTCCGCCGGTGTGCGGGGTTAGGACGACGTTTTCCATCGACCAGAGCGGCGAGGTTTCGGCGAGCGGTTCCTCCACCGTGACGTCGATGCCGGCGCCAGAGATGGCGTTCCCTTGCAGCGCTTCGATAAGGGCCGGCTCGTCAACGCAGCCGCCGCGGGCGACATTGACCAGGTAGGACGAGGGCTTCATCGCGGCGAGCGCTGTGCCGTCGACGATATTGCGGGTTTCTTCTGTTAGCGGGCAGGTCAGGACGGCGACGTCCGCGCGGGGCAGATGTTCCATGAAGGCGGCAGAAGGGTGCAGTTCGTCGACATGCTCGACCGGCGACGACGTATCCCGTTTGAGTCCGATCACGGTCATATCGAACGCCTTCGCCAGCTTTGCGAGGCGGCCGCCGATCTTGCCGAGCCCGAAAATCAGCATTGTCTTGCCGGGCAGCTCATCTTCGCGCTTCGTCAGGTCGGAGATCATGCCGCGCCAATGCGCCTTGTGCTGATTGTCCCGGCCGGTATGAATTTGGCGGGTGAGGGCGAGCAGTAGCGCCATGGCGTGGTCGCTGACCGCGTTGACATTGCAGCCGCTGGCATTGGCCAGACGGACACCCTTCGCGCGGATCGCATCGACATCGAAGGCGTCGTAGCCCGCGCCGCAGACCTGGATGAATTTTAGCTTGTCAGCGTTGGGCAGCAGCGCGTTGTCCCAATAGCCGGACAGCACCATGACATCGCCGTCGCCGACCCGGTCGCGCATTTCCTCGCGTGTCCAGGTTTGAAAGCTCTTGATCCCGGTGTTGCGGCGGTCGAGCGCCGCGGCGAGTTGATAGGCGGGATGGGCGAAGTGGATGGTGATGTCATTCAGATTCATGGCTGTCTCTCGATCGGTTCCGTCGCGCGGTTGAAGCTGCGACTTAGAGCACTAACCGAGAGCAGGTCCCGGTTCAACGACGAATCCGTTTCGGGCCTAACAGAGTCGTGCTTTCAATGTCCGGACTAATATCGCCATACTAAGGTTGAGCAGGTCTGATCCGAAGGGTGGACGGCGACTATCGACGAGCTCTTTAAAATCTATGGCCCACGGTACCGCACCTATGTGACGGCCACCGGCATGTTGGCCGCGTTCACCATGGTCATCGCGAGCACGATTGTGAATGTCGCGGTCCCCGATGTGATTGGCGCGTTCGGTGTCAGCCAGAGCGAAGTGCAACTGATGGCGACCGCGTTCAATATCGCGATGACGACCGGCCAGCTCTTGAACGCCTGGGCCGTTTCGGTTTTTGGGCAGCGCTACGGATACACCGCGACGCTGGTCCTCTTCACGATTGGCAGCGTCGTTGCCGGTGCGGCGGAGACGTTTGACATGATCGTGATCGGCCGCGTCTTGCAGGGCGCCGCCGCCGGGATCATCCAGCCCCTGATCATGGTGACTTTGTTCCGGGTGTTTCCGGAGGGTAAGCGCGGGCAGGCCTTGGGCCTCTACGCGATGGGGCTGGTCTTCGCGGCGTCGGTCGGCCCGGTCTTCGGCGGCATCGCGATCGAAGCGTTCGATTGGCGCGCGATCTTCTTCATGCCGTTGGTGCTGGTGGCGGTCTGCGTGCCGTTGGGGCTGATGTTCATGCCGGCCGAGCGCAACGAAGAGGCGGTTGCGTTCGATTGGCTCGGTTATACGCTGATCGTGCTGTCGATGTATTGCCTGGTCACGGCGATCTCGAACGGGCACCGCGACGGCTGGGTGTCGGACTATATCGTGGGGTTGTTCGTTGTCGCTTTGCTGGCCGGTGTGGGATTTCTGCTGTCGCAGCGGCGTGAGGCGGCGTCCTTGTTGGACCTCAGCCTGTTCAAAAACAAGATGTTCACCCTGGCGGTTCTTGTCACGGCCTTGTCCGCAGTCGGTAATTTCGCGACCGTCTACGCGATCCCGGTCGCGGCCCAGCTTGTGCAGAACATGACGCCGCTGGACGCCGGCCTCGCTTTGATGCCGGCGATGATGGTCGCCGTCATCATCATGCCGATCAGCGGCCGCCTGTCCGACAGGATCGCGCCGCACAAGGCGCTGATCTTCGGCCTGACGTTTCTGGCGTTCGGCGCGCTGCCCTTTGCCTTCGCCGATGCCAACACGTCGTTTCTCAAGATCGTCGCATACGGATTGGTGGGAAGATGGGCGACGGCGTTCGTACAGCCCTTCATCATGAACACGGCGCTGAAGACGTTGCCGCCGGAGAAACTGAATTCCGGAGGGGGCACGGTAAACTTCTGCCGCCATCTCGCCGGGTCGATCGGCACCAATATCTGGGTCGTCTTCGTCGATTGGCGTATCGAATTTCACAGCGAGCAGCTTTCCGCGATGCAATCCGATCAAAGTTCGGCCAGCGCGAGCCTGCTGCGTGGCGTCGCGCAAATTTTCCGCGAGGCGGGGGTGCCGGAGAACGTGCATACATCTGGCGGGCTGCACTACCTCGGCCAGATGATCGAAGCACAGGCCACGGCGCTTAGCTTCCAGGACGGGTTCTGGGTCCTGTTCTTCTCCTACCTGCTGGGCATCATTCCGGCGATTTTCCTCGGCATCGAGTACAACAAGCGGCGCAAGAAATAGCCGCTCCCGGCAATGTCACGGATCGAAAATTTCCCGATCCCAGAACGATCCGATGTAATCGGTCTTTCTTCGAGCGCCGACAACTTGGCTGTTGATCGGCGACACCAACCTGTCCTACAAGCGCCGTCCGCTCGCGAACCGGGCGGCCAACATCAACGCGGAAAAGAGAAACGATGCGTCATATAGCGAAACAATACGGGCAAGGTTTGCCCGGCCGAACTAAGGGCTGACGCTCGAATACCCGCGCGTCTCGCCCTTCCGATTTGCAGGAAAAGGAGCGAGACAGATGAAAGAACATTTACACACATAGCCGAAACGCCGGCACCGATTATGGGGTGACCGGGCTTCGTTCGTTTGGTCCTTTTTCGGACCGTTCGCTTCGCCATGGTTCGGGTTCCGAATGCCCGGCCGGCGCGCTTGACGCTCGTAATGCGTCTTGCGTGTATCGAGGAAGCGGACTCCCAAGGTGGAACCTGGCCATGTAGCTCAGCTGGAAGAGCACCGGATTTCGAATCCGGATGTCGCGGGTTCGACTCCTGCCATGGCCCCCACGGATGTAGCTCAGAGGAAGAGCACTGAACTTAGGCTTCAGCTGTCGAGGGTTCGATTCCCTCCATCAATGCGACTGAAAATCGCTCCTGACTTTTAGACAGTCACAATATTGGGGCGCCGGAAGGAAACCAGATTTGCGTTTGTTTTGCAGCTTCGGCTGCATGGCAGACCAGATCAGGCATGGCGGCGCTCAGCGCCAGTACATCTCCATGCTTTCCGCTTCCATCGATGAAAGGTTGGGCACGCCGGGTCAATTCGGTTCGGAACCCTCAACCCTTCTCATGAGAGTGGGACGCATGGACGTCACGACCCGCACCGTTCGTGTCGGTTTCCTTCCGGTTTCCCCGTTTAAAGCAATTCGTTTGGAACTTTTTGGTTCCGTTGAAGTGAAGCGTAGAAAAGGAGAAGACCTATGGTTTTCAAGACTGAAAGGATTGCGGATACGGAGCTCGGGCTCCAGTACCGCGACCGGGTCTTCCAGAAGGTTCTGGGACCCGGTGTGTACCGACGGGTGCGCGACATGACGGTCCGCACATTCGTCCAGAAGTTGGACATGACGCGGCTGCCCGTGCGCGATCCGTTGCTGGATGCGCTCTACCTGACGCATCCGGATATCGTCGGCGAGCGTTTCGTCGTGGCGGACATGGCCGATAACGAGCTCGGTCTGGTCTCCGCGGACGGCAAGCTTGTCGGTCTGGTCGGGCCGGGGGAACGGGCGTTCTACGCCAAGGGTCTGCGGGATATCGCAGTCCGAGTCCTCGATGCCGATCAGGACATCGTGGTGCCGGAAACGCTGATCGCGCCGCTTATGCGGTTGAAGGCGACCAACTTCGTCCTACCGGTCGAAGTGCCTTCCGACCATGTCGGCTTGCTGTATGTCGACGGCGTGTTCACGCGGCAACTCGCACCGGGTCGGTACGCGTTCCTGCGGGCGGTGCACCGGGTCGATTCGGTGATCCTCGATCTGCGGCTCCAGGCGCTGGAAGTGACCGGCCAGGAGGTGCTGACCAAGGACCGGATCGGGTTGCGGGCGAACGTGACGGCGGTCTACCGGATTGTCGATCCGGAGGCAGCCGTCTCCGTCACGGCGAACCTGCAGGACTACCTGTACAAGGCGCTGCAATTCGCGCTGCGTCAGGTGGTCGGCACCCGGACCCTCGAAGAGGTGCTGGGCGACAAGCAGGGGATCAACGCGGCGATTGCCGGGCAACTTGCCGGCAATCTCGTGGATACCGGTCTCGACGTGCCCTCCGTCGGCGTGAAGGACATCATCCTTCCCGGCGACGTGCGGGAGTTGATGAACCGGGTGATCGAGGCCGAGAAGACCGCGCAGGCCAACGTGATCAAGCGTCGGGAAGAGACCGCGGCAACGCGCTCTCTGCTCAACACCGCGAAGCTGATGGAGGACAACCCGACCCTCTTGCGGCTGAAGGAGTTGGAGGCGCTTGAGAAGGTGTCCGAGAAGGTCGGCAACGTCATTGTCGGTAACGGCATGGACGGCGTTCTCGAAGATCTCGTGCGCATTCGGCCGCGCAACGGAAAGGAGGTGTAAGGAAGGCTGGGCGTCTCACCGTGTGTGTGAGAGGCCCAGCCTTTTCCTATTCCGCCGGCTCGCGAACCTTCACGTTTTTCATGCGCAAGCTATCGCTTGCCTCTTGGTCGATCCGGCCGTCCGCTTCGACGACACAGCCATAGTCGTGACGCGCGCCATCCGCTGAAATGTATCCTTCATCGAGGTCGCGCTGAACCTCGTCATACGTCCGGGTCCAGGGATCGCCGAAACCGGAACCGCCGGCGAGGAAGAGGTCCGCTCTTTGGTCCGTCTGGATCAGCCGGGTCAAGGCGCCAACGCCGAGGTCGGTTTTCGTACCGTCGCTTTCCGTTACCAACGCCTGGCCCGCGCGGCCCGGTTTGCCGCTGAACAGGCCCGCCATCGGGGCTTTCACGCCATTGGGATAGAGGCCGACCTGACACGCCTCGCCATCGTCGTTCAGTTTTCGCGTGGCGACGATTTGCGCCAGCCCGCCGCGCTTGCGGCCGGGGCCGCCGCTGTCGGACAGGAAGGCTTTCTCGATCACCAGCACGGGCACCCGGGTTTCGAACAGTTCGACCGAGGTGTTGGCGGCGCTGGTGGGGTAGAGCAGCGCCGATTTGCCGTCGCCCTGATCCGACGCGCCCTGACCGCCGCCCTGAAACAGATGATCGCTGTAGTACACGCCAGCCGCCCCGACGCCATGAAACAGGGCGCTCGACGGGATGCCGGTGAAGCCCTGGACCCTATCGGGGGCAGCATCGGCAAGCGCGCCGAAGACATTGGGCGCGATGTACCAGCCGGTGCGCACGCGCGTATCGACGGCCTTGGGTTTTTCGCAATTGAAGATACTGGCGCGTGGTGCGGTGACCGACATCGGCCGATAACATCCGGCGTTGCCGGGCACGTCCGGGGTGAGGATGCATTTCAGCGGATAGGTCGCGTGCGCCATCGTGTAGCTGAGCGTGCAATTGCTGCCGCCGCGCTCGGTCTGCGGCGGTGCGCCCTCGAAATCGACGGCGATTTCGTCGCCCTGAACCGAGACGCTGATCGGGTAGGTCATCACCTCGTCGATCCCGTCGCCCTGCACGACATGCTCGTAGACGCCGTCCGGCAGTGCGCTGATCGCCTTGCGCATCGCCGTCTCGGCGCGGGTCTGAACGACCGTTGCCAGTGCCTCCAGGTCGTGCATCCCGTATTCTTCCATGAACTCGTTGATGCGCTTCGCGCCGGTGACGCCGGCGGCAACCAGGGCATGGACATCGCCCAGCACCTGATCCGGCCGGCGGATGTTTTCGCCGAGAAGCTGGAACAGGTCCTCGTTGGGTTCGCCTGCCTTGAACAGCTTCATCGGCGGAATCTGGATGCCCTCGTCGTAGATTTCCCGCGCGTTCAGCTTGTCCGTCGTGCCGCCGATATCGGCGACATGCCCGACGATGCCAACGAAAGCGACGATCCGTCGCTCGCGAAACACCGGCACGGCGATAGCAATATCGAACAGGTGACCGGCGCAAAGCCAGGGGTCATTGGTGATCAGCACGTCCCCCTCGACCAGCGTCTGCGGCGGGTGGCGTTCGATCATCGCGTTCACCGCGACCGGCAGGGTGAGGTTGAACACCGGCATCGCCCGCGGGGAATGGGCGATCTGATTGCCTTTGGCGTCTAGAATTTCACAGGCGAAATCCTGTGCCTCTCCGATGATCAGTGAGAAGGCCGTGCGGATCACCGTATGCCAGCATTCTTCGGTGATGTTGATGAGCCGGCTCCACATGATCTCGAACCCGATCGGATCGGCCTCGATCCGCGCAATGGCTTTGTCGAGCGCGGTGTCGGACGCGATAACGATCTCGGCGTCCTGCGCCGGGTCCAGGTGAAGCTGCAAATTGAGCGCGGCGTCGACGGTCACCGTACCATCGGTGGGCACGATGGTCGTGGCTTCGCGCTCTTCGATTACGGCGGGGCCGGGAACCGTGTCGCCCGGCTGCAAGGCATAACGGTCATAGACCGACGCTTCGGTCATGCGGCGTGCCTCCGGGGAATAGATTTGGCGCGTTCCCTTTTTTGCGTCTACGGTCGTTTCGCTCTCCATCCGCGTCGACAGTATTGGGGCCGGGCTGGTGCAGCGCAGCCGCCAATTGATGATTTCGATGCGAGCGCCGTCATAGAGATGGGTGAAAAGCCTTGTGTATTCTTCTTCGAACGTTGCGGACAGCGTTGCGACGGATTGGCCATCTAGCGGCGCTTCGGGGAGCGGCACGGTAATTTCGTGCATCTGTCCTTGCAGGCGCATCTCGGCGAAGCGTTCCACCGTGATGCTGTCCTCGCCGCCGCCGGCTTCCAGCAACCGTGCGCGGCAGGCCGTTTCCATTTCCGCCAGAGCGGCATTCGCTGCCGCAAAGTCGGCACGGTCGAGCGCCATGGGCAGTGAGCGGGAAATTTCGTAACCGACCGGTGCGGCCAGGAAGCCGAGTGCGGAGGCGGCGCCCGAGGCCGGCGGCACGATGACGTTCGAAACGCCAAGCTTACGCGCGACACGGGCAGCATGCAGGGGACCGGCACCACCCATCGCGACCATGGCGAAGCGGCGCGGGTCGCCGCCCTTCTCGACGATGTGAACCCGGGCAGCGCCGGCCATGTTCTCGGCCACAAGATCGTATATGCCCCAGGCGGCTTCCAGTGCCGAGAGCTTCAAAGGGGCTGCGATTTGCGCGACGGTGCTTTCTGCTGCGGCGCGGTCAAGGGTCATCCGGCCGCCGAGGAAATAGTCCGGGTCGAGATAGCCCAGCAGCAGGTTCGCGTCGGTGACGGTCGGTGCATCGCCGCCCTGGCCGTAGCAGGCCGGCCCCGGATCGGCCCCGGCACTGTCCGGACCGACCTTGAGCAGCCCCAACGAGTCGGCTCTCGCAATCGACCCGCCACCGGCGCCGATCTCGATCATGTCGATGACGGGCGCGCGGATCGGCAATCCGCTGCCCTTCTTGAAACGGTGTATCCGTCCGGCCTCGAGCATCGCCGCGATATCCGGCTTGCCGTTCTGGATCAGGCAAGCCTTTGCCGTGGTACCGCCCATGTCGAAGGACAGAATGTCCTTGTGGCCGATAGCCTCGCCGATGAAGGCGGTGGCCTGCGCGCCGCCGGCGGGGCCGGACTCGAGGAAGCGGACCGGGAACGCGGTCGCCGTCTCCGGCGCGGTCAGCCCGCCGGACGACTGCATCAGATGGAACCGTCCCTCGAAACCGGTTTCGCGTAAGGTGGTCTGGAGCTTCTCGACGTAGCGCGTCATCAACGGCTGGACATAGGCGTTGGCGACGGTGGTCGACGACCGTTCGAATTCCTTCAGCGCCGGGTCCACGTCGCTTGAAATGGAAACCGAGAGATCCGGAAATTCGGCCCGGATGAGATCCCGTATCCGGCGTTCATGCGCCGGGTTTTGATAGGCGTGCAGAAAGCACACCGCGATGGCCTCGGCGCCGTTGTCGACAAGGTCGTGGATCGCATGGCGCGCCTGATCGTTGTCCATCGCCGTGTGGACCGTGCCGTCGAAGGCGATACGCTCGTCGATCTCACGGATATGCCGCCGCGCGACCAGCGGTGCCGGAAACTTGAGAAACAGATCATGGATGTCGTAGCGCTGCTCGGTCCCCATTTCGAGCGTATCGCGAAAGCCCTTGGTCGTCAGGAAACCGATCTGGCAGCCGCGGCGTTCAATGATCGCGTTCGTCACCAGGGTCGTGCCGTGGACGATGTGGTCGACGGCGGCGAGGGGAATGCCGGCTGTTGCCAGCAGTTCGGTCATGCCGTCCAGGGCGCCGACCGAGGGGTCGGCCGGCGTCGTCAGGCATTTATGCAGATGGATGCGGCTTTCCGTGGCGTCCACCAACACGAAGTCGGTGAAGGTGCCGCCGATATCGAAGCCGAGACGATAGCGCTGCGTTTCCGTTGCCATGATGTTTCCCGCTTAAGCGAGCGGTCAGCATGGCATACGGTTCTGCTACGGCGAAAGGTCGAAGTTCTTTCCCGGGAAATACTTCGCCAGACGAACGTCGCCGGTGCGCGCATGGCCTTCCATGCCTTCGAGCCGCGAGATGCGGGCGGTGACGGCGGCAACTTCTTCGTTGGCTTCTTTGGTCATACGCTGAGTGGTGACGATTTTGATGAATTTATGCACCGACAGGCCGCCGGTGTAGTGGCCGGCGCCCTTGGTCGGTAGGATGTGGTTGGTGCCGGAACATTTGTCGCCGAACGCCACGGTGGTTTCCTCGCCGACGAACAGCGAGCCGTAATTCGTCAGCCGTTCGACGTACCACGAATCGGTGGTGGTTTGCAGTTCGAGGTGTTCCGGGGCGTATTCGTCGCTGGCCGCGGCGGCTTCCTCGGCTGAATCGCAGAGTACGACCTCGCCGTAATCCCGCCAGGCGGCCTCGGCGGCGTTACGCTGTACTTCCGGCAGCGCCGCGATCAGGCCGGGCATCCGCGCCATGACCTTTTCCGCCAAACCGTGATCGGTCGTGACCAGCCAGGCTGGCGAGTCGGGGCCATGCTCGGCCTGGCCGACCAGATCGTTGGCGACAATAGCGGGGTCCGCCGACCCGTCCGCGATGATCAGGATTTCCGTCGGGCCGGCGAAGAGGTCGATGCCGACGCGGCCGAACAGCAACCGCTTGGCCTCCGCGACGAAGCGGTTGCCCGGCCCCACCAGAATGTTCGCCTTGCGGCCCGTGAACAGCCCGAACGCCATGGCGGCGATACCCTGCACGCCGCCCAGAGCCAGGATGTGGTCGGCGCCGCACATATCCATCGTGTACAGGATGGCGGGATGAATGCCGCCGTGCGCCTGGCTCGGCGCGGAACAGGCGATGACGTTTTCGACGCCGGCGACCTTGGCGGTCGTAATGCTCATGATTGCGGAGGCGACATGGGCGTAGCGGCCGCCGGGAACGTAGCAGCCCGCCGTTTGCACGGGGATCAGGCGTTGACCGGCCCACAGGCCCGGCGACAGTTCGGCCTCGAATTCGCCAATACTGGCCCGTTGCCGCTCGGCGAAGCCGCGCACCCGGTCATGGGCGAACTTGAGATCGTCCTTGAGCTGGTCCGGAACCTGGCGCGCAGCGGCTTCAATCGCATCCGAGCCGACCTCGATATCGCCGTCCCAATCATCGAGTTTTACGCCGTAGGCGCGCGCTGCGCTTTCGCCGTCGCGTTCGATCTCCGCCAGCATATCGGCAACGATTTGGCGGGTTTCGTCCTCACCGGTCGCGGATGTTTTTGCCGCTCGTTTTAAATATTGGATCGCCATAGCGTATCGCTACTCCCCGTATACTGCAATGAAAGTAAGCGCTTACATATCGTACCTCATTGGAGCCATGCGGAACCTGTGCAAGTCAAGAAAAATTTGTCTGGACAGGTAGGAATTAAAATTTTTTAATGAGAAACAGTACGATACGAATAGTCCTTTGTGGATAGTCTATATGAAACCCGACAAGGACCAGTGTAATCGCTTACAAGTTCGGCCCGGAAGGCAGCCGACCTTGAGCGATGTCGCACGGCTGACAGGTGTTTCAACCGCAACAGTGTCACGAGTTCTGAACCGGCCGGGCGATGTCAGTCCGGCTTTGCGGGAACGGGTTCTGGCGGAGATCGAGGCGGTGGGCTATGTGCCGCATGGTGCGGCCAGAACGTTGGCATCACAGCGTTCGAGCACGGTTGGCGCGATCATTTCGACATTGTCGAACGCCATTTTCGCCACCGGCTTACAGGCGTTCGAGCAACGGCTCGACGAGTCCGGTTACACGCTCTTGATTGCGATTTCCGAATACGATCCGGATCATGCGCTGCGCCACGCCCGCAGTTTATTGAGCCGCGGCGTTGATGGTTTGATGTTGATTGGTCAAAGCCATCGCGATGAAGTGTTCGAGCTGATACGCGCGAAGGATCTGCCCTACGTTACCACCTGGACGTATCACCTGGACGGGCCGCATCCGTCCGTTGGGTTCGACAATCGGCTCGCCGCGTATCGGCTGACCCGTTATCTGCTGGAGATTGGGCACCGCGATATTGCGATGATCGCCGGGATCAGCACCCATAACGATCGGGCGCGAGACCGCATCGTCGGCGTGCGCGACGCGTTGGCGGACTGGGATATTGAACTGCCTTCGCACCGGTTGATCGAACGCGGCTACGAAGTGGCCGAAGGGCGGGAGGCGCTGCGGCTCCTGATGGGTTCCGATTCGCGGCCGACGGCTGTCGTTTGCGGTAATGACGTACTGGCGATGGGTGCACTGTTCGAGTGTCAGGCGCTGGGACTGAGCGTGCCCGGCGACGTCTCGATCGTCGGATTCGACGATTTGCCGCTGGCCGCACATTTGTCGCCGCCCCTGACGACGATGGCCGTGCCGTCGGAATTGATGGGCCGCAAGGCGGCGGAATATTTACTTGCCCGGTTCGAAGGCAAGGCCGTACCGGATATGACGGAGCTCGAAGTTGGACTGATTGTGAGAGAGACGACGGCGCCGCCGAAAGGCGCAAGCCGTGGTGTTTGAGGAGGAACGTAAACGTTGTTAGCGGCCAGCGATAATTGGCCGGCATTAATCAACCATCGAAGGGAGGACTATCTATGATAAGAAGACTTGGAATGGGGGCCGCCATCGCGGCGGCGTCCTTGATGATCGCCTTGGCGCCAGCCTCGGCGAAGAAGCTGATGAATATCGGCTATGCGACAAGTGACGCGCACCCCTACGGGACCTTCATGAATACGTTCGCCGAGCGGTTTACGAACCTCACCGGCGGCGAAATCAAGGTTAAGGTGCATTGCTGCTTCAAGATGGGCGGCGAGCAGGACATGTTCAAAAAGCTTCAGCTCGGTACCCTGGACGGCACGCTGATCGCGCAAAACAATGCCGGTCCGTTCTATCCGAAGATCGATCTGCTGGTCCTGCCGTACATGCTGCAAAGCTACGAGCATGCGATCAAGGTCGTAGACGGCCCGGTTGGCCAGAAGATCTGGGGCGATATGCCGAAGGAAGCCGGCGTTCACTTGGTGAAGATTTCTTTGGTTTCGTTCCGCCACGTCTACAACACCAAAAAGGCGATCAACAACATTGCCGATTTCGCGCCGCTGAAATATCGCGTGCCGAAGAATGTCGTCATGGTCGACACCTACAAGGCGTTTGGTTCCGATCCGGTTCCGATGGCCTGGTCGGAAACCTTGACGGCCGTTCAGACGGGCACAGTCGATGGCGGCGATCTTCCGATCGACGTGATCTATGCGCAGAAATTCCATGAAGTTGCGAAACATGTCGCGATGACCGGGCATTTCGCGCTCGCACCGCCGTTCTTCGTCAGCGACAGGTTCATGCAGAAGCTGACGCCGGCACAAAAAGAAACCATGCAAATGGCCGCCGATATCGCGGCTGCCGCGGCGCGCGAGCACACGCTGGCCGGTCTTGCGGGCGTCAAGAAAAAGCTCATCGCATCTGGTGTCAAATTCACCGAGCCGGACAAGAAGCCGTTTATCTCGGCTGCGGCGAAAGTGCATGACGCCTTTGCCGCGAAACGGGGTGCGGCCTATGTGGAGTTGATCAAGGCGATCAACGACGCAGCGAACTAGGGTCTAATTTCAAGACCAACGCGTTCCGGCGCGGTGTCCCAGGTTGCAGGGGCGCCGCGCCGGCTCTTTAATGCATTCTTGGCGGATCGTCGCGCGAAGGTAGAAGCATGTCTTTACCGGCCCGAATCTGGACATTCCTTGAAAGCCGTGCGGAAGAAGTGATCGCCGGTATCTGCGTCGTCGTGATGACCGTTCTGGTCTTTCTCCAGGTCGTCATGCGCTATGTGTTCAGCGCGCCGATGTCCTGGTCCGACGAAATTGCCGTCTACGCGATGCTTTGGTCGGTCTATCTGTCGACGTCCTGGGCGGTGCGCGAGCGTGCGCATATCCGGGTGATGAACCTGGTCCAGATGTTTCCCGGCAAGATGTCGACCGCCATGACGATGTTCAGCGATCTGATCTGGTTCATCTTCGCCATTTTCCTGACCTATCAAAGTCTGCTTCTTCATCTTTCCATGTGGACGCTGCCGTTCGAGTCGCCGGTGCTCGGCATCGCGCAGAAATGGCCTTATCTCTGCCTGGTGTTCGGCTTTGGTCTGATGACCCTGCGGCTGATTCAAGTCTATTACCGCTGGATCCGCTTCGACGAACCGCTAATGGAACCGCGCGACGGCGAGGTCTCGATCCATGAATGAAGTATGGTTCATGTTCGGGGCGCTGCTGCTGGCCATCGCCATCGGCGTTCCCATTCCCATCGCCGTCGCCATCGCGACCGTGGTCGGCTACTTTCTGATCGATATTCCCTTCGTCGCCATCGCGCAGGCGATGTATACCGGCGTCGAACCGTTTCCGCTGCTGACCGTTCCCCTGTTCGTCTTTGCGGGGTCGCTAATGGAACGCGGCGGATTGGCGACACGGATTGTCGCCATCGCCCAATCGATGATCGGCAATTATAAGGGTAGCCTCGGTCTCGTCGCGGTTCTCGGCTGTACCTTCTTCGCAGCACTGTCCGGGTCGGGTCCGGCGACCACGGCGGCCATCGGCTCCGTCATGATCCCCGCGATGATCCGCGAGCGTTACGATCCGGCGTTCGGCGGTGCCATCGCGGCGTCGGGCGGGGCGCTTGGCAGCCTCATCCCGCCGAGCAATCTGATGATCATCTTCGGCATTGTGTCGGATAATTCGATCCCGCGCCTGTTCCTGGCCGGCGTTATTCCTGGCATCCTTGCGAGCAGCCTGCTGTTGCTTTGCACCTGGTTGATCGCCCGTAAACGGGGCTATGGCGGCGATACCGGCATTGCATTCTCGTTCGGCAGACTTTGGGACGCGGCGTGGGATGGCAAGTGGGCGATCGGCGCACCGTTTGTCATCCTCGGCGGCATCTATTCCGGCATCTTCACCCCGACCGAAGCCGCATCGGTTGCGGTGGTGTACGCGTTCATCGTCGGCAAATTCATCTATCGCGAACTCACCATGGATGATATTCGGACCTGCCTGAAGACCACCGCCATGATCTCCGGCGCGGTGCTCATTATCGTGGGGCCGGCCAAAGCGTTCGGCGAGTTGATGAGCCTGATGGATGTGCCCGAGCTTGTCGGCCAATTTCTGATCGGCTTCACGGACAACAGCTTCATCCTTCTGATGGTTATTTCGGTTGTTCTGATCATTACGGGCATGTTCCTGGAATCCATCGCGCAAATTATCTTGCTGACGCCGTTGATGCTGCCGATCGCGGTGTCCGTCGGCATCGATCCGATCGTGTTCGGCATTCTGATGATCATCGCGTGCGAGATCGGTTTTTTGACCCCGCCTGTCGGCGCCAATTTGTTCGTTGCCGCGCGATTGACGAATCTCGGCATCGACCGAATATCGGTCGCGGTCATCCCGTTCCTGCTCACCTATGTGGTGGTGATCGTGCTGATCTCGCTGTTTCCGGAGATTGTGACGTTCCTGCCCGACCTTGTGTACGGGAAGGTCTCTTAGATGTTGAGCGCACAGGAAGTTCAGGAATACACCCGCGATGGCCAGATTACCTATGGCGGCCAGCTGTCCGAAGCCACGCTCGCACGGCTTAGTGATAGGGTGGAATCGTTCCTGGCAGCCTGTCCCGGCGTTTCGCCGGACTACATTCCCAATTTGATCGAGCAGGATGCCAGCTGGCTGGAATTCGCGACCTTGCCCGAGATCCTCGACGTCGTCGCGCAAGTGCTCGGCGACGACATTATTCTTTGGGGCTCGGCGCTGTTCTGCAAAAGCGGCACGGGCGGCAGGGCGACACCGTGGCATCAGGACGGTCAGTACTGGCCAATCCGCCCGCTAGAGACGTGTACAGTGTGGATCGCGTTCGACCCGTCGACACCGGAAAACGGATGTCTGCGGGTGATCCCGGGCTCGCATCGGGAGCGCAAGACCTTTCCGCATGCGGTGGACAACAGCGACGCACTGATCCTGAATCAGGTCTTGCCGAACGCGGAGTCGCTCGGCGCCGCGCCGCGGGACGTCATCCTGCAACCCGGCATGTTCTCCGTCCACGATGCCTATCTGGTGCACGGCGCGGAGGCGAACAATTCCGGCCGCCGCCGCGGCGGGCTGACCTTCCGCTACATGCCGTCGACATCGTATTTCGACCGGGAATTGGGCGCGCGGCAGGTGGCTGAGTTAGGTGTCGTCGATATTTCGCAGCGCCAGTTGCATCTCGTCCGCGGTGTGGACCGGTGCGGCCGCAACGATGTGTTTCTTGGCGAGCACTAGGACGGTACGACTCGGCTTTAGCATTCCGAGTTGATGATCAGGGTAATTTTCTCAGCATCTATTGGCGGCCTGTGGGTTATGCAAACGATGCGGCCTTGGAGCGCACTCGAAGATGGCGCCTCTGACACAGACCAGCGCCGACCGACGGTTTGCAGCGTATAAAAACCACCATCCGGCGCCTGAACGAAGCCTTTCGTTCGAACCAAACCCACCTCTCTTGCCGCCAATCGTTTCGCCAACATTTCAGGTTCAACCGGCCGGTCCAGCGTAAAAACGGCGGCTTCATGGGTGGCGTGATCATGATTATGACCTTCGCCTTGGCCCTCATCGAACACATGTTCCATGCCGCTTCCCAGCAATACGGAAAGCGGAATATTTGCGCTTACCGCTTCAATGATACGGCTATCGGGCGCTCTGCCGGAAAGCCATCGTCGGGTCTTTTCGAGCCCTTCATCGCTTGCGAGGTCGACCTTGTTCAGGATGATGACGTCGGCTGCATCGAGCTGACGCTCAATCGTGTCCTGAAGATATTGGTCCTTGCCCAGCTTATGGACAGTTTCCGCATCGGCCAATACGGCAATCCCGTCAATCGCGTAGCGCGGGATTAGCCGCACCGACTGCGCGATGGCATCTGGCAGTCCAACACCGCTGGCTTCGATCAACAGATGGTCCGGCGGCATCTCAAGTCTGTCGAGATCAGCGAGCGCTGCCATCAGATCGCTACCATA
Organism: Alphaproteobacteria bacterium; assembly: GCA_012103325.1. Lineage (GTDB taxonomy): Bacteria > Pseudomonadota > Alphaproteobacteria > UBA8366. Next base: position 1,174,078 of record WLWY01000001.1, on the reverse strand, counting down.
AGCGCAGCACATACAGCCGCCGGTGATGCTGATGACATTGTCATTCCGGCTCTCGATTAAATCTGCATCAATCGGCAATTCACCGAAATCGTTTACCAGTACCGCCAATCGCAGCCCGTCGGCATGCCGCAGCAAATGGTTGATCAAGGTTGTTTTGCCGGCCCCCAGATAGCCGCCGATCACGGTAACTGGCAGTGTTTGTGCTGTCATACTTAAATATCAGCAGCCGAGAAGACCCGGCCGCCCTGGACAACGCCCCAAATGCGGACATCTTTTAGTTCTGCCTCTTCGATCGCAGTGGGGTCGTCTTCCAGCACCGCGAAATCGGCGCGTTTGCCGGTCTCGATGGATCCGATCTCATGGTCCAGCTTCATCGTATAAGCCGCGCCAATGGTGATCGTGCGGAGCGCATCGGCAACGCTGATCTTTTCCTCATCTCCGAGGACGCGGCCACTTGGTGTGAGCCTGTTGACCGCGCACCAGGCGGTGAAGAACGGCCCCAAAGGTGTCACCGGCGCATCGGAATGAATCGCCAAGGGCACCCCTTCCCGAAGCGCGGTGGCGCAGGCATTCATGCGTTGCGCCCGTTCCGGTCCAACCGTCTTCGCATAATGCTGCTCGCCCCAATAATAGGTGTGGTTGGAGAATAGATTGACGCAAACGCCGAGCTTCTTCATCCGACGGAACTGCGCCGTATCCGCCAGTTGGCAATGCTGGAGCGTGAAGCGATGATCGGGTCGCGGCACCTTATGCAGAGCGCGCTCAAACATATCGAGCATCAGTTCCGTGGCTTCGTCGCCATTGGTATGGGTATGGACCAGAAGATCGTGCTCCAATGCGAGCTCGTAGATCTCCTGCAACTGTTCCGGCGTTGCATACCAAAGTCCGTTCGGCGCGCCATTGTAATAGCCGGGCCACCGGATGCGGGCCGTAAAGCCTTGGATCGACCCGTCGGCGTGAATCTTCACACGCCCTAAGCGCAGCATATCCGTACTCATCTCCCGGAGTTCCCGCGATCGCTCGATAAGTTCACGCGGCGTAACGCCCTGAAATCTGCGCAACGGTATGATCCGCACGGGGAAATCCGCTTCGCCGGTGACGCGCAGCATCATTTCGACGGCGTCCGTCGGCAGCGGATTGGCCAGGTCGGCCGCCGTCGTGACACCTTGGCGGACACAAAGTCGGCCAAATTGCCTGAATCCCCATTCATCCGCCGACATAACCTTGCGGTCGAGGCCGACATGGGCCGCAACCAATTCCATCGCATCGGGCCCCTTCATTTCACCGGTTGGCAATCCTTCCGTGTCGAGCGGTACGCCCGGATGGTCGATACCGGTGCGCAACAGGCCGCTCAGTTCCAGGGCCTTGGTATTGACACTCATGATATGGCCGCTCGCTTGGCGAATCCCTATCGGCTTGGTTGTCGAAACGCGGTCGAGATCAGCGCGTGAGACGAGGACATCGCCGAAATAGATCGGATCGAGCCCCCATGCGCTAATCGGGTCTTCCCCCTCTCCGAGTTCGGCATTCTTCTCCTGCAAGCGTTCCACAACCGCGTCGACGGAGCGCAGGCCGGGCCAGGTCTTGCCGCTGGGATCGGTTCGGTCGAAATAACCGCAATACACATAACGCCAGAACGAGCCTTCCGTCGCATGGCTGTGACCTTCCACGAGGCCGGGCATCAGCACCTTGTCCGTAAACCGGTCATCCAACGTATAATCGCCCCATCCGACGAGCTCTTCCAGCGAGCCTGCGCCGAGGATGCGATCCCTCCGCACGGCTACATGGGTGGCTTCGGGATTGGACGGATTCATGGTCAGAATCCGCCGTGCCGAATATATGGTCGTTGGTGCGGTCATCGAAAATCTCCGTGCCTGGGATTATTCGTGTTCTTTGATTTCTTTTAGCAGTCGCGGAAACTGCCACCAATTCGCAAATTGGCCACCATTCCCGGGATCAAGAAAAAGCAGACTTAATCTCGCATAAGGCGGACGTGACTAGTGTGATGATTCACGCGAAATTCAATCCTTTGAATTTCACGATCAGGACACTAGGATTCCGACGGTTCCTGAAGAGCGTCCCGCTTGTCTCTTAACGCGCGAGTCACTTCACGCCAGACACTTAGTCTGTAATTGTCCTCGCTCGCATGCGCCGTCGCTATCCCGTCTCTCGCCGCCACCAAGGCGCCTTCAACACCGTGTTGCTCTATTAGGCTATCTGCGATCTGATCAGGATTATCCCGCATGCTCGACAGTGTAGCGGATATTCGCTATCCGGGATTTGAAAATCGTTGGATATGTGTGGGGCAATAGCGCGCGACCACCTGAACCGAAGAGTGGTAACGGCCTCTTTGTCCCCGTAGATATCGGGATTTCGCATGCTGGGGGGATTCTGTTGCAAAAATCTGTTCATAGGACTTGCCCGAAATTATCGGTCCCCAAACGACAATGATACGTAAGTTTGATTCAAGACTGCCGTTGACTTTGAATCATTGTTTCGCGTTAGGCCCCTTTTTGGCTGAGCTACCGAGTTCTGCAACAGAATCGGGGGAAGAGCGGGCGTCAACTAACAACGCCGGGACAGCCTCAGCGAGGAACGGTCAGTGCCTCAGAACATCCCTGACTCCACTTCCACCACGATATGCGATATCCCAGGTAACAAGCCAACTCAAAAACGTAAAGAATTCCGACGGTTTTACCCCAATCTTCAGGAATTTTGAGACAGGAAATCCCATGTTTGTATGAAAATCAATAACTTAATTAAATTTATAGCTATGGCCCGGGATTTGCATGAATACCTCTGAGATGCCCAATTCAGGCACATATTGTAAAGCATTCCGACAGGAGAGGAAGCATATGTACAAGCGAATTATGTTTACGTTGGCAGCTTGCTGCTTCTTTGTGTTTGCGAATAATGCTAACGCAACGGTTATCGCCGATGCTACCGGAACCGACAGTGCTGACGCTGGCAACGATTTTTGGGGCATTTCTTTCACAAGCGGTACAGGCTTCATTCAGTCGGCTACTTTCGATATTACGAACGATGCAAACGCCTTTTTCGATTTTGATGGCTCTCCGAATGCTCCAGTAATTGGCGCACTGAACGGATTGATTGCGGGCGATATAGGTTTCATTACGAGCATCTTCGTAGGAGGGGATACAGATCATCCACAAGTGCTCACTTTCAACTTCGCGGCAGGCTCGTTCGGCGTCGGCGATTCGATGCGTTTCTCCGCTGATACGGATTTCCTGATCAGCGACCCCGCGCCTGGAGGCGTTGTCGGTCAGGCTGGCGCCGTGTTTTCGGTTCAATTCGAGAATGGCGACTTAGGGTCTAGTGTTTTTAGTACGATCGACACCAACCAGTCCACGGCGACTATCGAGGCTTCAAATGGCCGCGCGGTTCCAGAACCCGGCACGCTTGTACTCTTCGGAATTGGTTTAAGTGGCTTAGCCCTGACACGCCGCCGTCGAAAGGACGCCTAGACGACATTTAAACCCGACGCGAACGGCCGCCATTGCGCGGCCGTTTTCGTATGAGAATTAAGGGGAGGGATTCCGGATAAAAGGGAATTAAGGGGACCCGGTGTAATAGCGCTACGTGTATTACGGTGGTGAGCGCCCGGTGAACCAGGCCGGCGGATATTTTGGTAGGGGCTGGTGCTTGTTACCGGACTTTTCGTTACGCCGTCGCGCACGCGCAGGGAGGGACGGGCGAGCGTGACGAGGATAGCTAGCGATCGATAGTTCTACGTTAGCGCGGGTCGCTGAATCCGACATAGACAAGATAGCCGACATAGACGACCAGAATTATGCAGGCCAGCACGAATTTTATGCCGACAGGCTTGGCCGGCACGCGCGGCTCTTCCTCGGGTGGGGTGTCGTCGTTCATCCTTGGTAGTGTAACGGACGCGCGTATGAATGGTATCCAGGTTTCAAGTGGGCTGGATGTTAGACTAGCATTAGTACAGGCTCCCGCGACCCCGAGGGGGTGGCTGGCCCTTTCGATCTGGAGGAAAATCGATGCGGAATGGGCCTGTTTTCGGCCTTCTGTGGTGACTTAATAAAAAACAGCCCCGAAGGGCTATTAGTTAAGTCTTTGTTTTTATTGGTGGAGCCGAAGAGAATCGAACTCTCGACCTCTTGAATGCCATTCAAGCGCTCTCCCAACTGAGCTACGGCCCCATGGGATTTGTCCCGCCCGGGACGGGCCTCTTATAAAGACCGACCGCGGCGGTGCAAGAAATTTCTCCTGTCATCCGCGGCGGATACTCCGACGATCCGGTCAGGCTTCCTTCTCGTCCGAGTCGTCGCCGGCGTCGACGCTGATCAAATCGTCGTCTAGGTCGTCCGAGTCGTCGAGGATCACATCGTCATCGACATCGTCGTCATCGACATCCTCGTCTTCCGCAGCGATTGGATCTGCGTCTTTCGCGGCCACAGCAGGTTTTTCAGCCACGGGTTCCGGTCGGGCGCTGCGGTTCCGTTTTGGTCTCGTTGTCGCCGCGACAAATTTCTCACCGCATTTTGGGCAGACGATCGGGTCGCGTTGAAAGTCGTAATATTTGGCTGCGCAACTGGTGCAGGTGCGCTTGTTGCCCCATTCGGGTTTCGCCAAAGGCTCGCTCCTTTAAAGTCTCCGACAAATTTGCGCCGAATTGCCACGTTCGCTGGCGCCTGTCAAAAGCAAAATGCACTGTCCGGGATTTATGCGCTGTGCAGCCTCTACCACCGACCGGCTGTTTCGTGTAAGAGAGGGCGAAATCATACCAAAAACCCTTGTTGACGAGGCGAACCGCTTGACTTCCCTGTATTCCGCCAGCGCGGGGCCGCTCGTTGGTGCCGTAACGCCGCCAGGCGACAAATCGATCTCCCATCGCGCGCTGTTGCTGGGCGCGCTTGCCGTTGGCGAGACGGTCATCGACGGGCTGCTGGAGGGCGAGGATGTTCTCAACACGGTTGCCGCTATTCGCAAGCTGGGTGCCACGGCAGAACGCGATGATGCTGGAACCTGGCGTGTCCAGGGTGTGGGCATTGGCGGATTGCGCGAACCGGACTCGGTCATCGATTATGGCAATTCCGGCACGGGCGCGCGCTTGTTGCTGGGCGTTTTGGCGGGACATCCGATTACGGTTTTCATGACCGGCGACGAGTCCTTGTGCAGCAGGCCGATGAACCGTGTCGCAAATCCGCTTGCCGAATGTGGCGCCCGCATCGTTTCGCGCAGCGGCGGACGATTGCCGCTCGCGATCATCGGTGCTGCGGACCCGATCGCGATAAGCTATCGGTTGCCGGTTGCATCGGCGCAGGTCAAATCGGCCGTCTTGCTCGCGGGACTCAACGCGCCAGGCCATACGACGGTCATAGAACCGGAGCCGACTCGCGACCATACGGAATTGATGTTGCGGCATTTTGGCGCCGATATAGACGTCAGCCGGGATGCGGACGGCGACGCTCATATCCGGCTCGTCGGGCAGCCCGAACTGACCGGGCAATCCGTCGTCGTACCGGGCGATCCCAGCTCCGCTGCGTTTCCCGCCGTCGCAGCGATTATTGCGCCCGGATCGGATATCACGCTCGCAGGTGTTGGCATGAATCCGCGCCGTGCAGGTCTGTTCGAGACTTTGGTGGAAATGGGCGCCGACATCACCCGGTTGAACGAGCGCCTGCAAGCCGGCGAGCCCGTTGCCGATTTGTGTGTGCGGGCCGGGGCGTTGCGCGGCGTCGACGTGCCCGCGGAGCGGGCGCCGAGGATGATCGACGAATATCCAGTGTTGGCCGTGGCGGCGGCGGTTGCCCATGGCGACACGGTCATGCGCGGTATCGGCGAGCTCCGGGTCAAGGAAAGCGACCGTTTGGCCGCGGTCGCCAAAGGGCTGGCCGATTGCGGGGTGGCTGTGGAAGAGAGTGAAGACAGTCTCGTCGTTCACGGCTGCGGCGGACCGGCGCCGGGCGGTGGTGCCGTCGCGACGGCGCTCGATCACCGTATTGCGATGAGCTTCCTGGTGTTTGGCGGCGCGTGCGGAAAACCGGTCGCCGTCGACGATGCCGGGCCTATAGACACAAGTTTTCCGGGTTTCGTCGATATGATGAACGGGTTGGGCGCCAATATTGGGCCCGGGAAGGCCGCGCCGTGATTATCGCGGTCGACGGCCCCGCCGCGTCGGGCAAGGGCACCTTGGCGCGCCGTATTGCGGTGCATTTCCAATATGCCTATCTCGATACCGGGAAGATCTATCGTGCGGTCGGGTATCGCGTTCTCACGGACGGCGGAGACCCCCAAGATGTGGATGCAGCGTTGCAAGCGGCACAAGCACTTGATCCCTCCACGTTGGACAGCCCCGAATTGACGGGGGACGTCGCCGCCGTCGCGGCGTCCAAGGTCGCCGCTCTCGAGCCTGTCCGGGCGGCGTTGCTGGATTTTCAGAAAAGATTTGCTGCGTCACCACCGAAGGGTGCTAAAGGCGCTGTTCTCGACGGTCGAGACATCGGAACGGTGGTTTGCCCCGATGCTGACGTTAAGCTTTTCGTTACCGCAGATGTGGAAGAACGGGCCCGGCGGCGCCATAAAGAGTTGCTTGACAAGGGTGAGCCGAGTATATATCCGCGCGTGCTGCAGGCGTTGAAGGACCGGGACGCCCGCGACAGCAGCCGTTCGGCGGCGCCTTTGAAAGCGGCGGCGGACGCCATCGTGATCGACACGACTGCGATGGATCCGGATGAGGCGTTTGCTACGGCACTCGATTTCATTCAACAACGCACCGGTTGAAATACGCTTTGAAGAAGTTTTATGGCGCCGCGTCGCCCGAAGGCGTGCGGTGAAAGTTTCACTGAATTGGTAAAGACCGCCGGATACAACCGGTTGGCCGGAAATTGCAAAGATTCGAAAGGACGTACGTACTTATGGCTTCAGATGCCGCAGTAAAAGAAAGTTTCGCCGATCTTCTCAATGAAACGTTCGGCAATAAAGACAGCCTCGAAGGCTCCGTGGTTAAGGGCAATATCATTGCCATCGAAAACGATTTCGCCGTCATCGATGCGGGTCTGAAATCCGAAGGGCGGGTCGCTCTTCGGGAATTCACCGGTGGCGACGCGAGCGAAGAGATCCGGGTTGGCGATATCGTCGATGTCTATCTCGAACGCATGGAAAACCGGAACGGCGAGGCGGTGCTATCGCGCGAAAAGGCACGTCGCGAGGAAGCCTGGGGCTTGCTGGAAAAAGCATTCGAAGCCAATGAGCGTGTCAACGGGACGATTTTTGGCCGCGTCAAGGGCGGGTTCACCGTCGATCTTTCAGGCGCCGTGGCATTTCTGCCGGGCAGCCAGGTCGACATTCGCCCGGTGCGGGACATTGCGCCGTTGCTCGGCACGCCGCAGCCCTTCCAGATTCTCAAGATGGACCGCAGCCGCGGCAATATCGTGGTTTCCCGCCGCGCCGTCCTGGAGGAAAGCCGGCAGGAGCAGCGCGGCGAACTGATCGCGAATTTGAAGGAAGGCCAGGTGCTCGAGGGCGTGGTCAAGAATATCACCGATTACGGCGCGTTTGTCGATTTGGGTGGTGTAGATGGCCTGTTGCACGTCACGGATATCGCTTGGCGGCGCATCAATCACCCGACCGAGGCGCTGCAGATCGGGCAGACCCTGAAAGTCCAGGTGATCCGCTTCAACCCGGAAACCCAGCGTATTAGCCTCGGCATGAAACAGCTCGAAGCCGATCCATGGGAAGGCGTCGAAGCGAAATATCCGATCGGCACGCGGTTTACCGGACGGGTCACGAATATCACCGATTACGGCGCGTTCGTGGAACTCGAGCCCGGCGTCGAAGGTCTGGTGCACGTTTCGGAAATGAGCTGGACCAAGAAGAACGTCCATCCGGGCAAGATCGTGTCGACCAGTCAGGCCGTGGACGTGATGGTCCTCGACGTCGACCCGAACAAGCGGCGGATCAGCCTCGGTCTCAAACAGACGATGGCCAATCCGTGGGAAGATTTCGTCGAGAAGTTCCCGGTCGACACGCTTGTCGAGGGCGAGGTCAAGAACATCACCGAGTTCGGTATCTTTATCGGGCTGGCGAACGATATCGACGGCATGGTCCACATGTCCGATATCGACTGGCAGTCGCAGGGTGAAGAAGCAATCCAGGCCTATACGAAAGGCGACATGGTCAAGGCGAAGATCCTGGAAGTCGACGTCGATAAAGAGCGTATCAGCCTCGGCATCAAACAGCTGACGGACGATCCGTTCGCCGGCAGCGTCGACTCGATCAAGAAGGGCGCGATCGTGACCTGCACCATTACCAAGATTGTCGACAATGGCATCGAGGTGACGGTGAACGACGTGATGACAGGCTTCATCCGCAAGGCGGACCTGTCGCGCGATCGTTCCGAACAGCGTCCGGACCGCTTCGCGGTCGGAGAGAAGGTCGATGCACGCGTCACGATGGTCGACAAGACCGGCCGCAAGCTGAACCTGTCGATCAAGGCCAAGGAGATCGAGGAAGAGAAGCAGGCCATGAAGGATTATGGCAGCTCCGATTCCGGCGCATCGCTTGGCGATATTCTTGGCGCGGCACTGCAATCTAAGCTAGAAGCGTCGGAAACAGATACCGATGAGGACGATACGCCGGAAACGGACGACGCGTCCGAAGCGGAAGACGAGGCGGCTGAAAAGTCGGAATCCTGATCGCGGTATAGCGGAAAAATCATAGAAAACCCTTTAGATTTCAGGGCTTGTCGCTTGACGGGCGGGCATAGCTTTGGCACGCTCCGTAATCGTATTGGCAAGAGCCTTACGAGAACAGGGAACGAAACCGAGACCGGCACAAATCGATAAGATGCCGGCAAATCGATAAAGGAATGAGTCGCGATGACCAAGTCGGAACTGATCTCGCGCATCGCCGAATTGAACCCACACCTTTACCAGCGCGATGTGGAACGCATCGTCTCAACGATTTTTGAAGAAATATCTGCGGCGCTTGAGCGTGGCGATCGGGTCGAACTCCGGGGCTTCGGAGCGTTCTCGGTCAAATCCCGCGACTCGCGGGTCGGCCGTAATCCGAGAACCGGGGAATCCGTCAATGTCGACGCGAAGACGGTCCCGTTCTTCAAGACCGGTAAGCAGTTGCGCGAACTTATAAACGGTTCATGAAACTACTCTACTGGGTGTTCGCGGCGGCATTGATCGTGGTTGCCGTGCTGTTTGCGTTGAGCAACCGCCAGACCGTCGAGTTCGGGTTTTGGCCGTTACCCTATGTCGCGGAAGTCTCCGTGTACGCCTTTGGTTTGGGCGCCTTCGCGATCGGGTTCCTGTGCGGCGGTTTTTTCGTGTGGTTGAGGGCGATTACCGTACGCGGCCGGGCGAAATTGGCGCTGCGCCGGGCCGATCGTCTACAGCAGGAGGTTAATACCCTGCGAGAGCGCCTGGACGAGGCGGAGAAAGAGGCGGCGCAAAGCACATCCGTCGTCGCCCTATCCGCTGAGACGCCCGATACCTTGCCGAAAGTCGCCAGCGCCCGCTGAGCCCGAATAAGCGGCCTCTACCCTTCGCAGTTTGGGCGGTGTAGAACTGCGCACCGTTCAGCCTTCGGAGGAGACATGAGCAAAGCCACAGACCGTATCTTCGTTGCGCTCGACATGACCGATGTCGATGAGGCGCGATCGTTTGCCCGGCGTCTCAAAGGATCCGTCGGCGGCGCGAAACTGGGTCTGGAATTTTTTACCACGAATGGTGCCGGCGGCGTACGGGCCGTGGCGAACGCCGGTTTGCCCTTGTTTCTGGATTTAAAGTTCCACGATATTCCGAACACGGTCGCGGGTGCGGTCCGTGCCGCCGTGCCGTTGCGTCCGAAAATTCTAACCATCCACGCCGGCGGCGGCCCTGCCATGATGCGCGCGGCCGCGGAAGCCGCGAGCGAAGCGGCGGCGGAACATAATGTAAAGCGCCCCATTGTGGTGGGCGTTACGGTTCTCACGAGCCTCGACACCACGGACCTGGAAGCGGTCGGCCAGAACGGTCCGCCGGCCGATCAGGTCCTGCGGCTGGCGCGGCTGGCGCAGGAATGCGGGCTTGACGGTGTCGTTTGCTCACCGAAGGAGGCCGCGAGCGTGCGAGCCGCCTGTGGCCCCGATTTCAAGCTGGTCGTTCCGGGCATCCGGCCAAGCCTTGGCCTGTCCGGTGATCAGAAGCGCACATCCGGTCCCGCCGATGCGGTGAACGCCGGCGCGGATTTCCTGGTCATCGGCCGTCCGATTACCCGCGCGCCCGACCCGGCTGCTGCTGCCCGGGCCATGGCGGCGGCTCTCAACTAGGCAAACGGTATGGCGGTCGCCGCGAAAATTTGTGGGGTCAACGATCCGGCGGCGATGTGTGCGGCGGTCGATGCGGGCGCGCGTCATGTCGGGTTGGTGTTCTATCCACCCAGTCCGCGCTATGTGACGCAAAGCGAGGCGGCGGCTCTGGCGGCGCTGGTGCCCGAAGGCATCACGCGCGTCGGGTTGTTCGTCGATCCGACGGATGCGGAAATCGATGCCGCGCTTGCGGCGACATCGCTCGATCTGCTGCAACTGCATGGCAGCGAGGATCCCGCGCGGGTCGCGGCCCTTAAAGCGCGCACCGGCATTGCCGTTATGAAGGCGATATCCGTGGCGGACGAGACCGATATCGGGCGTGCGGACGCTTATCTCGATGTTGCCGATTGGTTGATGTTCGATGCGAAGCCGCCAAAGGACATGGCCGGCGCGCTGCCGGGCGGCAACGCGCTGAGTTTCGAGTGGCGTCTGCTTGGGGGCCTTTCATCGGCTCTGCCGTGGATGCTTGCGGGTGGGCTGACGGCGGAGAATGTCGCGCAGGCCGTAAGCCTGTCGGGTGCCTCCGTCGTCGATACCTCGTCCGGTGTGGAAGATGCGCCAGGCCGGAAGAACCCGGACAAAATCCGTGCATTTCTCAATGCGGTAAATGCCTTGTAGAACACGATGATTTAGTCGATACACGGCGGCGGGCGCCATATACTAGTTACCGAGGCCCAATGGGGCGCGGGGTGACGATGAAACAAGTAAATACCTTTCGCGAAGGTCCGAACGAGAACGGGCATTTCGGCATGTTCGGCGGACGTTTCGTTGCCGAAACGCTGATGCCGCTTATTCTTGCGGTCGAGCAGGCCTATGACGCGGCGCAAAACGATCCGTCGTTCCAGGCGGAGCTTGACGATTATCTGAAGCATTACGCCGGCCGGCCGAGCCCGCTGTACTTTGCGCGCCGTCTGACGGAACATTTCGGCGGTGCGAAGGTTTACTTCAAGCGGGACGAGTTGAACCATACCGGTTCGCACAAGATCAACAACACACTCGGCCAGATTCTGCTGGCGCGGCGCATGAAGAAGACCCGCATCATTGCGGAAACCGGTGCCGGCCAGCACGGAGTCGCGACGGCGACGGTATGCGCGTTGTTCGATCTGCCCTGCGTTGTCTATATGGGCACGACCGATATCGAGCGGCAGCAACCCAACGTTTTCCGGATGAGGCTGCTGGGCGCCGAGGTGGTGCCCGTTACGAGCGGCACCGGCACCTTGAAGGACGCGATGAACGAAGCGTTGCGCGATTGGGTCGCCAATGTGGAATCGACGTTCTACATCATCGGCACGGCGGCGGGGCCGCACCCCTATCCGGCCATGGTGCGCAATTTCCAGTCGGTGATCGGCCGCGAAGCGCGCGAGCAGATGATGGAAGCGGAAGGCCGCCTTCCCGACTCGCTCGTCGCCTGCATCGGCGGCGGATCGAACGCCATCGGTCTATTTCATCCCTTCCTGGACGATCCGTCGGTACGCATGTACGGCGTCGAGGCGGCGGGCCACGGTATCGAAACCGGCGCGCATGCCGCCTCGCTCACCGGCGGCCGTCCGGGCGTGCTGCACGGCAACCGGACTTACCTGCTGCAGAACGATGACGGTCAGATCCTCGATGCGCATTCCATTTCGGCGGGTTTGGATTATCCGGGTATTGGACCGGAACATTCCTGGCTGCATGAATCCGGCCGTGTCGATTACGTGTCGGCCACCGATGTGGAAGCGCTCGATGCGTTTCAATTGTGCAGCCGGATGGAGGGGATCATTCCAGCCCTGGAGCCGTCGCATGCCTTGGCCTACGTGTCCAAGATCGCGCCGGATCTGCCGAAGGATCACATCATTTGCATGAACATGTGCGGTCGCGGCGATAAGGATATCTTCACCGTCGCTGAGGCGCTGGGAACAGAGATATGACCGCGGCCACCGACTCCGGGCGGATCGAAAAGCGGTTTGCGGCGCTGAAAGCGGCGGGCCGAGGCGGATTCGTCACGTTCCTGACGGCCGGCGACCCGGATCACGAGACGTTCGAGAAGATCCTGCTCGGGCTTCCCGATGCCGGCGCGGATTTGATCGAGATCGGGATGCCGTTTAGCGACCCGATGGCCGATGGCCCGGCGATTCAGGCATCGTCGCTGCGTGCGCTCAAAGCGGGTGCCAATATGGGCCGTACGTTGGAGCTGGTGAGAAGTTTTCGGGCGCATGACGGCGATACGCCGATCATTCTGATGGGCTATTACAATCCGATTTACAGCTACGGTGTGGACGCGTTTCTGAAAGACGCGCGTGAGGCTGGTGTGGATGGCTTGATCGTCGTCGATCTGCCCCCGGAGGAGGATGCGGAACTGTGCGTGCCGGCACTGCAGGCGGGGCTCAATTTTATCCGTCTTGCGACGCCGACGACGGACGATGAACGGCTTCCGACGGTGCTCAAGAACACCAGCGGGTTCGTCTATTACGTTTCTGTCCTGGGCATTACCGGGACGAAATCGGCGGCCGAAGTGGAAATTCGAGATGCAGTCGAGCGGTTGCAGCGGCACACCGCACTTCCGGTAGCGGTCGGTTTCGGTATCCGCACGGCCGAGACTGTCCGAGAAATAGCGTCAACGGCTGATGCTGCAGTTGTCGGATCCGCGATTGTCGACCGGATTGCCGCCGACGTTGATGAGAACGGACGGCCGTCCGCAAAGCTGGTTGAGACGGTACATAAATATGTCCGCGAGCTCGCCAGCGGGTTGCGGTCATGAACTGGCTGACCAACTTCGTCCGCCCCAAGCTGCAGGCGCTGGTTAAGAAAAACGACGTCCCGGAGAACCTGTGGAGCAAATGTCCCGGCTGCGACCAGATGATTTTTCACCGGGATCTCACGAACAACCTGCATGTCTGCCAATATTGCAATTACCACCTTCGAATTCCGACCGATTTGCGGCTCAAAATTCTCTTCGATGATGGTGTTTATCGAAAGGTCGAGCTTGCCGACATACCCGATGATCCGCTGAAGTTTCGCGACAGAAAACGCTATACGGACCGGCTGAAGGAATCGCGCGCCCAAACCAAGGAGCGCGATGCGGTGGTCGTCGCGACCGGCCGTATGAACGATTTGCCGGTGGTGGTTGCCCTGTTCAATTTCGATTTCATGGGCGGATCCATGGGGGTGGCGTCCGGCGAGGGGATCGTGAAGGCGGCGCGGCTGGCGGTCAGCCAGCAGGCATCGCTGATCGTCAATCCGGCATCGGGCGGCGCGCGCATGCAGGAAGGCATTCTGTCCCTGATGCAGATGCCGCGAACGATAATTGCCGTGCAGGAACTCAAGGAAGCCGGCCTGCCATACATCGTCCTGCTGACGGATCCGACCACGGGCGGCGTCTCGGCCAGTTTCGCGATGCTGGGCGATATTCATGTCGCGGAACCCGGCGCCACGATCGGCTTCGCGGGGCGGCGGGTCATCGAGCAGACGGTTCGCGAAACGCTGCCCGACGATTTTCAGCGGTCCGAGTTCCTGTTCGAACACGGCATGGTGGATTGTATCGTATCGCGCGGCGAGCTCCGCGACACCCTCAGCCGGATTATCGGCCTGCTGCGTATGCCCCGACCGGTAGAGGAGATGCAGGACGACGAGCCCGACGACACGTTGCAAATCCCGTATTCGGGCGACGCCGAGGCGGCGGACGACGCGGCTCCGCCTGGTAGGAGCCTGTCGGAGTAATGTTTGCGGCCTGCATCGACCAGAGAAGCGTGCGTGTTAGGAGAGGGTGCGCCGGCGATGCCGGAAGCATCGTCAAGCGCCCCCGACGCAGCGCGCGCGCTTCTCTGGTCGACCCGAAGGGCTGCGTTTTCAAGGGTTTGGGATGTCGTCCGGCGCCGCTCGCGATGCCCCCGGCATCGCCACGCGACACCATCCTAACCCAAACCCTTGAAAACGCGGTGCAGACCATAAGCATTGCTCGGACAGGCTCCTAGCTGACCTTGGTTTCCGAAGGCATGGACCCGCGCAGCAGCGACGCCATTCTGGCGCGGCTGATGTCGCTGCATCCGAAGAAGATCGATTTGAGTTTGGGGCGGACCCTGGATCTTCTGGAACGGCTGGGACGGCCGCAGGACAGGCTGCCACCGGTTGTCCATGTTGCGGGCACCAACGGAAAGGGCTCCCTGATCGCCTTCCTGCGCGCCATTCTGGAGGCAGCAGGCAAGCGGGTTCACACTTACACCTCACCTCATCTGGTCCGGTTCAACGAACGTATTCGGCTTGCGGGCGAACTGATACCGGAGGAACATTTGTCGCAGCTCCTCGGCTACTGCGAAATCCTCAACGAGGGTCGCCCGATTACCTTCTTCGAGATCACGACGGCGGCGGCGTTTCGCGCCTTTGCGGAGAAACCGGCGGACATTTTGTTGCTTGAAACCGGTTTGGGCGGCCGGTTCGATTCAACCAATGTGGTCGACCGGCCGGCTTTGACGGCGATTACGCCGATCTCGATCGATCATGTCCAGTTTCTGGGGCCGACGCTCACGGACATTGCCGGCGAGAAAGCGGCGATCCAGAAACCGAATGTGCCTTCGGTGATCGGCGAACAGCCTCCGGAAGCGGCAGTCGTTATCGAAAAGCAGGCGGCGGAGGTAGGGGCTCCGCTATTTCGCCTTGGCGCGGATTGGGGCGTATCCGGCGGCGTTGATGGAATTCGCTATCGGTCGGGCCCGACGATACGCCAGTTTCCGGTGCCCGCGCTTTTGGGCGCACATCAGTATCACAACGCCGCCATGGCGATCGCCTGCACGGAGAAGCTGGAGGGCTTCGGTATCACCAATGCCGCCATCGCCAAGGGCCTGACACAGGTGGTTTGGCCGGGACGATTGCAACGCCTGCTCTCCGGGCCGTTGGTCGATCTGTTGCCACCCGGCTGGGAGTTGTGGCTCGATGGTGGCCATAATGCAGCCGCGGGCAAGGTTCTGGCGGAAGTTGCGCGGGAGTGGGTTAATCGCCCGCTGGATTTGGTTTTCGGTGTACTCAATACGAAGGATCTGCGGGCACTACTTGCGCCGGTCGCACGGTCTGTACGGGCATCGCGTAGTATCTCGATCCCGGGTGAAGAGGCGAGCTTGTCGGCCGAAGAGGCCGCGCAAGGCGCCCGCGCCGCGCGCCTTCGAGCGCAACCCGCGGCGGACCTCGTAGACGCTGTTCAGGGGCTGGTTACAGCTGCTGATGAACCCGGGCGTATCCTTATTTGCGGTTCGCTATATTTGGCTGGTGTCGTTTTGGCGCAAAATGCTTAATTAGAGCAAATCGGGGTTGGTTGGCATCGCCTTTGGCGATCCAACAACCGCGTGAATTTGCTCTTAAACTATTCATGACGAGCAGATTCACAAAATCGTTCGAACCCATGACATGGGTTCGACCAATCTTGATCTGGTCTCGCACAAAGAAAAACCCCGCCACAGTGGGCGGGGCTTGCAGGAATTGGTTGGAGCCGCCAGTTAGACGACCGATTCGACCCATTGTTCGAGTTGCGACTTTGCCAGAGCGCCAACTTTGGTCGCGGCAACCTGTCCGTCCTTGAAGATCATCAATGTCGGGATACCCCGGACACCATACTTGGCCGGCGTCTGTGGGTTGTCGTCGATGTTAAGTTTGGCAACCGTAAGTTTTCCGCCCATATCCGTTGCGATTTCTTCAAGCGCCGGTGCGATCATTTTGCACGGTCCGCACCATTCCGCCCAGAAATCAACCAGCACCGGCTGTCCTGATCCGAGAACGCTGTTTTCGAAATCGTCGTCCGAAACCTTTACCGTTGTCATTTTCGGCACCCCTGAATTTATTTCTAGTTTGTACGCTTTGCCTGGAGCGTTCTTTTCCAAGGGACTCTAGGAAGCGTTAAAGAAGCGGTCAAGCCGCTGTTCATCAAGAGACATAGTGCGCGGACCGTCGGTCCACAAGAGCACGCATCGAATCGGCCGTTTGGGCCAGATTTTCCGCATAACCGCTCGGTATGCGGCCATCTGCCGTAGATAGGCTTCGGGAACGTCGTTTTCGCGCAGGGGCGGCGGCCGGTTTGTCTTGTAATCGACGATCATGACCTCGTTTTCGCGAATCACCAGCCGGTCGACCTGTCCGGATATGATTTCCGGGCCTAGTGGGCCCGTTACGGTGCCGACGATCGGCGTTTCGGCCCGGCTTCCGGGTGCGAAAAGCGGCGCAAAGGAGGGGTCCTCCAGGATGCGCATCACTTCATCCGCGATGGCGCCGCGTTCTTCGGCATCGACCCCGTGGATGGGGCGGGTGAGAAAAGCCGTGGCCGCGTCGCGACGGCGGCTGGTTGGCAGATCCGGCAGGGTCTGAAGCAGCCGATGGACGAGCTGACCGCGCCGGAAACGGTCGCTGCCGTCGGCCTGGATCGGAGAAAGAACGGGCGGATCGGCGGACGGCCGTGACGGTGCGAGTGGCCGGGGTGGCGTCGGTTCCGGATCCGGCGGCCGGTTCATCCACAATGCCGGCTCCGCGATCGTCTCCGGCAGTTCCGATGCTACGAACGGTTCGATTTCGGCGGTTTGCGCCGATGCGAGGCACAGCCCGTCTCCACTCCAGCCATCTTCGCCGTCCATTGTGAATTCGAAGGTTTCGGCGATCGGTGCGATGCCGTCGCGCATCAGCGCATACCAGCTTGTGTCGGACGGTTCCTGCCGGCCGTGCCAGCCGCAGACGAGAAGACGGTCCTCGGCGCGGGTCATCGCGACATATAGCAATCGTCTGTATTCCTGGTCGCGCCGCCAGTTGGCGTCCGCGCGTGCGGCGACGCACAATGCCGGTTCGTGCGAACGGTTGGGTGGCCAGAGCGGCAGATCGTCGGTCCAGAGAACGGCCGGGCTGGAACGGGGTGCGGTCGTGGTATCCGGCAGGATAACGATCGGCGCCTGCAAGCCTTTCGCGCCGTGCACCGTAATGATCCGTACCTCGTCGCGGCCGCTGTGTTCGAGATCGCGCGTTATCGTCGCGTCCCCGGCCTTCAGCCAATGCAGGAAGTTTTGCAATGACGGGACATCGGTGCGCTCATGGGCGAGCGCCAGGTTGAGGAACTCCTCGATCGGATCCTCCGCCTCGATGCCGAGCCGGGCGACGATGCGTTGCCGGCCGGTGTCTTGGGCAATTGTCGGTTCGGAGAGCAGCCGGGCGAAAAGCTCGTAGGGCGGCGAAAAATCGACGATGGCGAGCAGCCGCGCGAGCCAGTCGTACGCCGCTGCAAAGCGGTCGTCATCGGCCGCCATATCGGCCAGCCGGTGCCACAATGTTGTGCTTCCCCGGTTATAGGCCAGCGTGAACAGATCGTCGTCGTCGAAGCCGATGAAGGGCCCTTTCATGACCGTTGCAAGGGTCAAATCGTCTTCCGGCAGGAGCAGAAAATCGCCCAGCGCGACCAGATCCATAACGGCCAGTTGTTCGCTCAAAACCATCCGGTCGACGCCAGCGACGGGGATATCCCGCGCCTTGAGCGCGCTGACGAGATCCGTGACGAAGCTGTTGCGCCGGCGCACCAGGACCATAATGTCGCCAGCGCGGACAAGCCGGCCCTTCGATGGCAGAGCTTCGCATCCGATCCAACCCTCCAGACGGTGGGCAAGAGCGTTTGCCAGCCGTGTCGAGGGGCTGTCCGCCGGCTCCCGGGTGAGCGGCGGGGTCCACGGCGCGAGGGGCGATGTATCGCGCGGACCGATAAGAGGCCAGACTTCGACCGAACCGGCATGGCCGGTTCGTACGGCCCGGTGCTCGATCGTTACGCCGTCCGGAATGACGCCGTCGCGCGCCGTGTCCTGATCGAAGACAGCATCCACGGCGGCAAGTACCGGGGCGGTCGACCGGAACGACCAGTTTAACTCCACATCGCGCCAGGCGGCTTCGGCGGCCTCGATTCGGTCCCTGAAATGCCGCCGCATGTCCGAGAAGGCGGCGGGGTCGGCGCGCTGGAAGCTGAAGATCGACTGTTTCGAATCGCCGACGGCGAAGACCGTTCGCACCTCCGGCCGTGCACCGGCGCCGGAAAAGAATTCTTCGGCAAGCGCCGCGACGACGGCCCATTGGTCCGGATTGGTGTCCTGCGCCTCGTCGATCAGGATGTGATCGAGTCCGCCGTCCAGCTTGAACAGGACCCAGGCGGCGTCGACATTCTCGCGCAGCAAGGCGATCGTCTTGAGGATCAGATCGTCATAGTCGAGCCGGGCGAGCGCTGCTTTCGCCTTCTCGTAGGCGTCGAGGAGTGCCGCGCCCAGCTGCAGCAACGCCACCGTCGCTTCGGCGGTTATCGCCGCACGGCGTTGTTCCATGATCCGCACCAGCCGCGCCGCCTCGATGGCGAGCGTTTCCGCCGCGTCGGGGGCGGCTTCGGCGGCCTTACGGGTAATGAGCACCTTGCGCGGTTCGCCGTCCTGCGTGAGGAAACCTGCTGCGTAATCGGCAAACGACGCCGCCCGCACGGATGGATCGGATGTTAGCCAACGGGCGATCAGTTGGCCGCGCGGCTGGTCGGTTTTTTCGGTGCCTGCCAGCAAGGCGTCTATGGCCACGGCGAGAGCGTCCGTATCGAAGACCCCATCGCGGCAGGCATCGGCGACGACGTCCTCGGCTCGCCGCCCCGGAGCGATCCCGAGCTTTTTCGCCAGTGCCGCGGCAACGCTCGGGATACTGCCATACATATCGATGAGGCGGCGAATGCGCCCGCGGTCGCGCGCCAGCTGCGCCATCATCTCGCCGAATGAGTCCTCTTGGATATAGCCCGTGACGACGTCGAGCGCGTCGGCGAGCGGTCCGCCGGTCCGGGCCGACGACAGGACGGAATCCCGCGCCGTCATGAGAAGTTCGGCGGCGCTGCGTTCGTCGATCGCTTCGAAATGCGGCGCGATTTCAGCTTCGAGGGGAAAGCGGCCCAGCAAGGACTGGCAGAAGCTGTGGATGGTCTGGATTTTCAAGCCGCCCGGAACATCCAGAACATGCGCGAAGAGCTGCCGCGCCCGGTCGAGCAAGGCGTCGTCCGGCACGCGGTCGAGCAGGGCGGCGATTTCCTGGCGCACGTCCCGGTCGGGTTCGGTTGCCCACAGGGCGAGCCGGCGGTTGATGCGCTGCGCCATCTCGGCGGCCGCCGCCCGTGTAAAGGTGAGGCAGAGAATGCGCTCCGGGCGCGTGTCGGTCAGTAGCAGGGCCAGCACCCGGTCGGTCAGGACGGTCGTTTTGCCGCTGCCCGCTGAAGCGGCCACCCAGACGCTTGTGGCCGGATCGGAGGCATCGCGCTGCCGCGCGGTCGCTTCGGCGGTGACGTCGTCCCTCATCCGCCGCCCCATTCGAGCGTCCGGGCCAAGTGGGTGTAGTCGTTATAGCGCGGCGCGTAGTCCGGTCGGGGCGTTGCGGCATAGGGTGTCTGCGGATCGTCGAACGCGGCGACAAGTGCGCGCAGGCCATCCAGCGCGCTGTCCGAAAGCGCGGTCACGTCGCCCGGCAGCGGATGTTGCTTGCCGGGCGTTTCGCCACCGCTGAGACGCCAATAGGCGAGGTGGTCGACTGTGCCGGCGGGAAGGGTCTCGAACCCGCCCGCCCGCAAAATTGCCGCCTCCAGGGCGAGCTGCGGGGAAAATCCCAGATTGACGTCGCCGCGCTGCGGCACCGCGCCGGTCTTGTAGTCGATGATCTCGTACCCGCTGTCCCGCAGCCTGTCGATCCGGTCGGCCTTGGCCGATAGAACGAAGGGGCCGCCGGGGGCCTCGATGGTCAGGGTGCCGGACACTTCCGACGCTGATCCCGCCAGCGTTTGCCGGCGCTCGGCTTCCAGATTGATAAACCAATGCGCGATTCTAACGAATCGTGGCCACCAAAACGCGCGCACTGTCGGCCGCCCCAGAGCTTCCCCAAACGCTGCCTCCCCGAACGCAAGCAAATGCCGCATCGCGTCCGGGGGAAGTGTCTCGGGATACCCGGTAATAAACCGGTCCAACGCGGCATGAATAAATGTCCCCCGATCCGCCGCGCCGGGGTCCGCATCGATCGGGTCGAGCGGCCGCAGCCGCAGGATATGCCGCGCGTAAATCGCATAGGGATCGCGCATCCAGGTTTCGACCTGGGTGACCGAAAGCCGCCGGG
The DNA here is from genome assembly GCA_012103325.1 of Alphaproteobacteria bacterium. Taxonomy (GTDB): domain Bacteria; phylum Pseudomonadota; class Alphaproteobacteria; order UBA8366. Next base: position 1,153,629 of record WLWY01000001.1, on the reverse strand, counting down.
GCCGCGCTGTGAGGGGAGGGCGCGGCGCAGCGGGCGAAATTGTGATCGTTTCCGTGGGCTTGTTCAGGAACCTGCGCCAGTCCTGCCAGGGGCTGGCGGGGCGGTAAAAATATTCCTCCGACCCCGCGCTTCGCAGCACGGCGTCGAGGCGGGTAAGCCAGCGCGATGGGACCGTTGGCTGCCCTTCGGTTTTGTCCGCGCGGGTCAGGACGATTTCAGGCGCGGAAAAAGCCTGCACGAAATCGTGCGCCGTCAATCCGATACGCCGTTCCGGAAGCGGCAATCCGAAGGCCTCCCGCATCGGCCGGCTGAGCCAGGGATCGGGTTGCGGGTCGGGCGGCCAGACGCCCTCGTTCAGCCCACCGAGCACCAGCAGGTCGGCATGTTGCAGCCGAGCTTCGAGCAACCCCAGGATCGCAAGGCGCGGATGGCGTCCATATCGCGGGCGCACGGTCGATCCCGTCATTAGCGATTCCAGCAACGCGCCGTAAGAGGAGACAGAAATAGGCGGCAGCAGATCCGCTGTGTCGCGAAGTTCGGCGAGAAACTGCGAGAGCATTTCTCCGGCGTCGCCGGTCCATAGGCGATCGGCACCCGCCTCCAGGTCCGTCGCTGCCAAGCCCTCGGCAGTCGTGACATGCGCCTTCAGGAGGTCTCCGAGCCCGCAAGAGCCTTCTGCGAAAGCGGCCACCAGTGGCGCCGTTATCGCTTCGAGCCGATCGAGCAGAGCTTCCACGGCATCGGTATCACTATTCTCCGATAATGCAGCACTGAGGCCGGCTATCCCCGCGCCGGGTCGCGGGCCTCGCAGAACCAGACGCTCGAGCGACCGTGCGGCTGACCGTAGCGCAGCAGTCGGCTGTCCCGCCGCCGCGAGCGGATGCTTCAACAGGGACAGCAGGGGGGCGGGGGCGAACGCGGTGCCAACTGCCGCGGCGATCAAGCGAAGAAAACTCCCCGGCGTCGTCGCTGCGAGGCTTTCTCCCGCCGAGTCGTCGATTTCGATATCCCAGCGCCGCAGCTCCGCGGCAACCCGGCGCGCCAGTCCGCGGTCGGGCGTCACCAGTGCTGCTGTCTTGCCGGGCATTTCCAAGGCGTGACGCAGAATAAGGGCGATTACGCCCGCTTCTTCCGCCGAGTCGACGCAATCGACCCGCTCGATGTTATCCAGGGCATCGTTCGGTATGGCGTGAAGCGTGCGCCAGGCCCGCGTGGTTTCCGCAGGACGCATAACCTCTGAAATCAAGGTTGCGCGGTTCGTTCGGGGACCTTCCTGCGGCCAATCCGCGACATCCTCCGGCGCGATGTCCAGGCGGTCGAGCAGCCGGGCGAGATTGTGTTGCGGATGGGTCTGTTCCCGTTTGATGGCGGTCCAGCTTTCTTCATCCACGTCGCGCATCAGGCCCGGCAGAATGACGCACCCATTCGGCATCGCCGCGACAGTTGCAAGCAAATCGGCGGTCGCCGGGATCGTGCCGGTCGACCCGGCGGCAATAATTTGGCCTCGAGGGGGCGTTTCCGTCCAGGCTCGCGAGAGCGATTCGAGGAGGAGATTGCGGTGCGCGGCTGGGTCGATCCCGCCCTGCTCGGCGGCAATCGCGGGCCAGTGTTCGGTCAGGATCTTGAGAAAATTTAGCACCTTTTGCCAATGTTCCGCATAGGCTTCCGGGGCGAGGTCTTTCAGCCGGTCGAACGAGAGCCGCTCTGTCTGAACCTGATCGAGCAGCCGTTCGAGCTCTGCCGCCAGCCGAACGGCCTGATCGACGGAAATCGCTTCGCCCGTCGACTCCCAGCCGAGGATCAGACGTGCCAGAAGCAGCCGCCGCCGCATGCCCGGGATCACGGGCGGCGCATCGGCCCCGGCGAAAGCGGGCATCTCCTGCAGTACCAGCTCGTCCTCGTCCACATCGCCAAGCGGGCGCATAGCGGGGAGCAGCAGCGCCGTGCCGTCGCTCACCCGAAGAAATGCATCGCGCAGTGCGCGGCAAGCGCGTCGTGTCGGCAGCAGTATCGTGTAGTCGAGCAGCGCTTCCGGTACCCCGCCGGCTTCCTTAACGACGCCCGCCGCCAGCGCGTCGACGAAGGACGCATCGGGTGGGATCGTGTAGACGCCTGCCATTACCGGCTGTTGACCGACTCGTTGCCGTGGGTGATCTCGTACTCCGCCCGCTCGCGCTGCTCCGGCGTTCCGACATGATACCACTCGCCGTCATGCACAAGCCCGTGCAATCGGCCGGCTTCCTCCGCGCGGTCATACAGCAGGTTAAGCGAGAACGGGCCGTCCGGCGTATCGTCGAACAGGCGCGGGTGGAGGATTTGAACGCCGGCGAAAAGAAACGGTGCGATGGCGGATTCGTGACGCCGCGCGGCATAGCCTTCGCTGTCCAGAAAATAGTCGCCGCGTCCGGTTTCGCCCTGGATGGAGACGGTACGCTGCAATAGCAGCAGCGCATCCATGTCATCATCGCGCCAAGCCTGCGTCATGCGGTGCAGCGCCGGCGTCGGACCGTCAAGCCAGACGGCATCACAGTTGACGACAAAAAACGCGTCGTCGCCTAGGTGCGGCAGCGCATTCCGGACTCCACCGCCGGTCTCCAGCAGTGCGGGCTCCGGCGACAGCGTAACGTCGGCGCGGTTCGCCAAATGATCTGCGATCATCTCGCCCTTATAGTGCGTGTTGACAACGATTCGCGTGATGCCTTCCGTAGAGAGATGGCCGAGCACACGATCGAGCAGGGTTTGGCCCGCCATAACGACCAGAGGCTTGGGCCGGTCGTCGGTGAGGGGTTGCATGCGCGTTCCCAAACCCGCGGCCAGCACCATTGCGGTGTTTATTGTCGCGCTGTCATTTGCCGTCATGTTTTTATCGTTCGCGTTTCGGGTGGCAGCACGCGGTTGAACCAGTCGCGCAACGCTGCCAGCGCCGGATGATTGAGATCGGCTTCCAGCCATCGCCAGACTCTCGGCAGATGGCAAAGATAGTCCGGTTTGCCGTCGCGGCGGTCGAGCCGGGTAAAAATGCCGAGGATCTTGGTACTGCGCTGGGCTCCCAATATGGCATAAGACAACCGAAAAGCATCCGGATCGATGTCGGGAAAGGCGGCAAGATAGCGATCCATCGCACGCTGTGCCAAATCAGAGGGCACGTCACGGCGGGCATCTTCCAGCAAGGAGACAAGGTCGTATGCGGCGGGTCCGATAACCGCATCCTGAAAATCGAGCAAACCGCAGGCGCGAATGCCCGCGCGCCGGGGCAGCCAAATAAGGTTGTCGACATGATAGTCGCGCAGAACGAGAGTCTCGCGCGTGTCTCGGGTCTGCACAAACAAGGCCTGCCACAGCTTTGCATAATCCTGTCGCAGCGAGTCGGTCACGGTGTTTCCGGTAATGGCGGGCAGATACCAGTCGATGAGCAGATTGGCTTCCGTCAGCAGCAGCGCATCATCGTATTTCGGTATATCTGCCGCCACGGTAAAGCGACGGTGCAGTTCGATTAATAAGTCGACGGCAAGCATGTAGAGCTCAGTTTCACAGTCGGGATCGGCGGCCAGGACGCGGGTGTAGGTGTCGTCGCCAAAGTCTTCGAGCAGCAGCAAGCCGTCTTCCGGGCTTTGCGCCAGAATTTCGGGCGCGCTTAGATCCAGGCTGCGTAAAATCTCTGCAATCGAGACAAAGGGGCGAACGTCCTCTTTCGCCGGCGGGGCATCCATCAGCACGGCGGACCGGCCTTGTCCGGTGAGCCTGTCATAGCGCCGGAACGATGCGTCATCGGCCAGTGTGCGCCGGTCGGCGGCGTCCCAGCCCTGTTTGGCGAGAAACGCCGCGATGCGTGTATCCCGGTCACTCATTGTGCAACAAGCCTATCCGCGCAACCCACGTACTGGAGCCTTCGATCGTAACGCGTCGAGCCGTCTGTACTTCGGCAAATGCGAAACGGATATCAAGGTGCTCTGAAGGCAAGTAGGGCCCTAGCCTTTCCGGCCACTCGATCAAAGACACGCCTGTTGCAAAGGCTTCTTCGATATCCAGCTCGAAGGCATCTTGAGCAGATTCGAGGCGGTAGAGGTCGAAGTGCCACAGTTCGAATTCCGGGAGGTCATACGTCTGGACAAGCGTGAACGTCGGACTCGGAACCTCCGCGTCGTGCTCACCGAGCGCCCGGATCAAGGCCCGCGCGAACGTCGTTTTTCCGGCGCCCAGGTCACCGCCAAGCGCGAGTACGTCACCACGGTGAAGCTGCGGCGCCAGCCGCTGCGCCAGGGCCTCTGTTGCTGCGATATCGGGAAGCTCTATTTCCATAATTTGCGGTGTCTCGCGTTTGACCGCTTGCTTGTTCACGCGCTTCGCTTTTCCGCCACATCGCCACGTTCAGGAGATTGCGCGGCGAGCGGTAGGCGGCATTCGATCTTCGCACCCTCGCCATCACCACCGCTCACGGATATCTCTCCGCCATGCAGCTCGATGAGGCTCTTGACCAATGCAAGGCCCAATCCCGCCCCGGACTCCCGTGCCCCCTGATCGCCCCGCTCGAACTTGTTGAAAAGCCGTTCGACATCTTCCGGAGGGATGCCTACGCCGGTATCCGTGACAAGGATCGTCAGGTGCTCCGCCTCGCGGCGGGCGGATAAAGTGATCGCCCCTCCTTCCGGCGTGTATTGCACGGCATTGGTGATCAGGTTGTAAATCGCCTGACGCAATCGCTTCTCGTCAGCGATGATGGACCCGATGTCGTCCGGACAGTCGAAGTTAAGCGTGAGTTTCAAATCCGCTGCGCGGTTCCGGAACGCATTCAGCAGATTGGCAAGCGCGTCGTGCACATCAAGAGGCGCCAGCTCCAGTTCCAAATAGCCGGCTTCGATCGTAGCCAGATCCAGGATATCGTTGATCAGTGTCATCAAATGGTTGGATGCCTGCAGGATGCCGTTCACATATTCAATCTGGCGCTCGTTCAGGGGACCGAAGTAGGTTTTGTCGAGAATTTCGGTAAACCCGATGATCGCGTTAAGCGGCGTACGCAGCTCATAGCTGACATTCGCGATGAAGTCCGATTTCAGCCGGTCGGCATGTTGCAATGCCAGGTTTCGTTCTTCCAACGCGCGCTGTACACGAACGCTATCGGATACATCGATATAACCCAGCAGGCAGCCGCCATCCGGCAGCGGCACGCAGCTGAAGTCTATGACCATGCCATCGGTTCGCTCCAGCCGGCCTGATCGGGGCTCGGGCTCCGTCACCGAGAGGATGAGGTGTTGTTTGCGACGTTCCCAGTCGTCGACCGATGGAAAATATTGACGCGTATGCTCCAACAGGTCGCCAATATGGGAGTCGAGCGTCGAGTCGGTGTTCGAAAGACTCCACATTGCGGCAGCGGCCGGATTCCAAAGTTTCAGGCGACCGTCTGCGCCAAAAACGGTCACGGCCTCGTGCAGCTTGTTCAGCGTTTCGCGCTGTACGGCGATCGACGTGTTGTAGGACCGTTCGAGCGCCAGCCGGTCGGTAACATCTTCGTAAACGAACAGCAGGCCGCCCATGGGGTGGGGGGAGACAACCATGCGCAGCGTTCGCTCGTCCGGCAGATGCAATAATTCTTCGCGAGGGTCGATCAGCGAATGGAAAAGGCTATCCGTTTCCTGCTTGAAGGCCGGGAAATCGATATATTCGGGCAAGCGTCGGCGATCGCGCAGCATGTCGAGAACTTCGCCCATGTTTGGCTCACCGCCTAAGGCGGCGCTTTCGACGCGCCAGAGGTCAAGGAACGCCGAGTTGAAGAATTTGAGGCGCCGGTCCGGCCCGTAGATCGCAATGGCGGCGCCCAGCATTTCTAGAACTTCGGCATGCGCGGCAACAAGTGCAGCAAGTTCCGATTGAACGGCCTCTATCATTGTGACGTCGATGGCGTAACCAACCGTCGTCGCCGGCGACGCATCGACAGGCGCTTCGGTGAACTCAAGCAGGCGCCGGGTTCCGTCAATCACGACATGATGGCTTTCAGACTGAATGCTGCCGCTCTTCGCGGCGCGGCGCGCCAGTCCGCGCCCGTCCCGATCCAAATAGCCGGCACCCAGTTCGCGCTCTTCTTCGGTTGCGGTGTCGGAGCCCGTATCGATATCCAGCGCTTGAGCATAGGGTTCATTGCGCCCGACGATGTTAAGTTTCGCGGAACGCCACCAAACGGGCATAGGCAGTTTATCGAGGACATGCTTCAGCATCGCGCGCTCACCGGACCGTACGGCAAGATCTTCGGCAAGTCTTGCTCGGTCGTCGATGTCCGAAATCCATAACAGATCGCGCCCACCTGCTCGCCGTCCGGTTAATGAAATCGAACGGCCGCGCTTCGTCCGGAAGCGGCCCTCGAATGGGCTGCCGTCGGCTCGAAGCGCCGCGATGGCCTGTTGGACCAGCGCCGATTCAGTCGCGGCGAAAGCGCCGGGTACATCTTCGGGTTTCAATCCTTCTTGGAGGTCCAACAGTTCGCTCGCCAACGCTGTTGCCTTTGCCCCGCCGCGCGAAAATTGGATTAGACCAACGGGCGCCGATGCGAATTGTGCCGTGACGATAGACTGATGTCGCAACAATAGGAGAACCGTGACTAGCAGAACTGCCAGTCCCAGACCTACGCCCCATACCGTCAGCGCATGTTCTTCAGTTGCTGCGAACGCCAGGTTCGGCGAACACGCCAACTGCAGAGTAATGACGCCGACGATAAATTTGCTGCCCCTCTTTCGCACGCGTGCAGTTTAAGTTTGTGCGTGCCCGCGAACAAGAGCCGCCTGCGCTGCTCTAGTAGCGGTAAAGCTCCGGTTTGAACGGCCCATTTTGCGAATAGCCGAGATAATCCGCTTGCTCCGTTGAAAGCCTCGTCAGTTCGACGCCGAGTTTCTTCAAATGCAGCGACGCGACTTTTTCATCTAGATGTTTCGGCAGAACGTAAACTTTGCGTTCGTATTGATCGGTATTTTTCCAAAGTTCGATCTGCGCCAGTACCTGATTCGTGAAGGAGGCGGACATGACGAAACTCGGATGCCCGGTTGCACAGCCGAGATTGACCAACCGGCCTTCGGCGAGAACGATCAGGCGCTTCCCGTCAGGGAATTCAACCTCGTCGACTTGCGGCTTCACGTTGTGCCAGGTGAAATTCCGCAGTTCGGAAATCTGAATTTCCGAATCGAAGTGGCCGATGTTGCAGACGATCGCCCGATCTTTCATCGCGCGCATATGGTCGAGCGTAATAACGTCGATATTGCCCGTCGTGGTTACAAAGATGTCGCCATCCGCCGCCGATGCATCCATCGTCGTTACTTGATAGCCTTCCATGGCTGCCTGCAGTGCGCAAATCGGGTCGATTTCCGTCACGAGGACGCGGGCGCCTTGGTTGCGCAAACTGGCTGCCGACCCCTTGCCGACATCGCCGTAGCCGCAAACCACTGCCGTCTTGCCCGCGACCATCACGTCGGTTGCGCGTTTTATTCCATCCACCAGGCTTTCGCGACAGCCGTAAAGATTATCGAACTTGGATTTTGTCACCGAGTCGTTGACGTTGATCGCGGGGACTTTCAACGTGCCCGCCTCCTCCATTTCGCGGAGCCGGTGGACACCCGTCGTCGTCTCTTCGGAAAGGCCGCGCACGTCGTCCAGTAGTTCCGGATATTTATCGTGCATGATCTGTGTCAGATCGCCGCCGTCGTCGAGGATGAGGTTGGGGCGCCATCCATCGGGGCCGATGATCGTTTGCTCGATACACCATACGGCCTCTTCTTCGGTCTCGCCCTTCCAGGCGAACACCGGTGCGCCCGCTTCTGCAACCGCAGCCGCCGCTTGATCCTGGGTCGAAAAAATATTGCAGGAAGACCAACGCAGTTCCGCGCCGAGGGCGGTTAACGTTTCCATCAAAACTGCCGTTTGAATCGTCATGTGCAGACAGCCGGCAATTCGCGCGCCGGCCAGCGGCTTGGAAGCGCCATACTCCTCGCGCAGCGCCATCAGGCCCGGCATTTCGGTCTCCGCAATGGCAATTTCTTTGCGGCCCCAATCCGCCAGCGTCATGTCGGCGACTTTGTAGTCGTTGGCACTCATTGTCTTCTCCTCGGTTTTGTGGCGTTGCGGCAGTCCGCGGGCAGGCATGTTGAAACCGCGTATAGCAAGCATTTTTGTGAGCTGCAAGTATTATATAAAGAAATCTTTATATATTTATTTTAGGGTGAATATCCGCAGCCTGCTTGCTGTTCCGGTCTCTTGAGCATGGTTAGCAGGGGAGCATTCCACATCAGCCTTTTGAAATCCTTAAGGTTCACCTGTGTCTCAAGTTTGTCCTGACGCGCGCTATGCCAGAGCGTTGAAATCGTCCAGAAGTGTAGCGATCCGGCCGATATCGGCTTGCTCCATGATCGCTTGTGCCCGCCCCGTTGCGGCGGTCAGTTCTAGGTTTCGCACGCGCTGTTTGACCTTGGGCAGGCTGCCGGCTGACATCGAGAGATCGCGCACGCCAAGGCCGAGCAGAAGTGCGGTGTAACGCGGGTCGCCGGCAATTTCACCACAAAGGCTAAAAGGGATGCGCGCGCGCAGGGCAGCTTGCGCGGTGAAGCGGATCAATCGCAAGACGGCCGGGTGCAGCGGATTGTAAAGATGCGCCACCTGTTCGTCGGCCCGATCGATCGCCAAGGTGTACATCGTTAAATCGTTGGTGCCGATGGCAAAGAAATCCGACACCTGCGCTAAAGCATCGGCTGCCAACGCGGCACCCGGCACTTCGATCATGATGCCGAGGGGCGGCAGAGGGTCGGCGATCGGCACGCGGCGGCGCTTGAGACGGCGGGCTACGACATTGATTGCTTCCCGGACGCGGCGCACCTCGCCGGTCGTTGCGATCATCGGCAATAGAATGCGAATCGGCCCAATTGCGCCGACACGCAGAATCGCAGCGAGCTGATCTTCCAGGAGCTTGGGATATTTCAACGAAAGGCGAATTGCGCGCAGACCCAGCGCCGGATTGACGGCGTCGCCCAACTGCTCGCCGAGCGAATAGGCGAGTTTTTCACCACCGACATCGAGGGTACGAATTGTCACTGGACGCCCCTCCATACCGGCCACGATTTCGCACAGGCTTTGATATTGCTCTTCTTCGTTCGGCGGCGTTTCGCGATTCATGAACATGTATTCGGACCGAAGCAGGCCGACTCCCGCCGCGCCGTGGCGCATCGCCAACGCAGTTTCTTGCGGCAGATCGACATTCGCGGAAAGCTGTATCTCCGTCTCGTCGCGGGTCACGGCCGGCAAGTCCCGGAGCCGCGCAAACCGCCTTGTTTCGCGACGCAACGCCAAGCGGCGCTTTTCATATTCGCGCAATGTGGCCGCGGTGGGGTTGACGATGACCCGTCCGCCGACACCATCGATAATGACGTTGCCGGCATCGCGGGCACCGAGCGTCAGGCCCGTAGCCCCTAACACGGCAGGAATACCAAGCGAGCGCGCCATGATTGCGGTATGGCCTTCCGGGCCGCCCAGAACCGTGGCGAAGCCGGCGACCTGCCGTGGATCCATCAATGCAGCGTCGGCGGGGCTGAATTCTTCGGCCAAGACAATGCTGCCCTGCGGCAAGGTCGAGAATGCGCGAAAGGGCGCTTTGGTTAGGTTTCGAATCAGCCGCGCACCGGCCTCGCGAATGTCGTCGGCGCGGGCTGCCATATAGGGATCGGAAAGTTCCGTAAATCCGTGCGCAATTTCCGATATCTCTGCCTGTACGGCGGATTCGGCGTTGATTCGCGTCTCGACGATCCGGCGTTCGACTCCGCGCACCAGCCGGGATCCGGTCAGCATCTTCAAATAGGCGTCCAGCAGGTTGCTGAGATCCTCTCCCGATGCGCCGTGCATGGCGCGGGCGCGGTCTCGCAGGCGTCGCAATTGCCGGCCGGACCGATCGACGGCGGATTTAAACCGCACTTGTTCGGCACCAATATCGGATTTCCGGACTTTGTATTCGGGCACGGTCGGTGCGCCGGCTTCGCTGAGATGCGCCGGACCCACAGCGATGCCGGGTGAAACACCCAGGCCTTCGAACACAAGCTCTTTGCTATCCGCGGTCATATCAATCTTCGTCGAACCGGTTCGCAACCAAACTTGATAACGCCTCGAGCGCGGCGTCGGCCTCGGGGCCGTCGGTATGAACGGATATGGTTGTGCCCGGCGATGCCGCGAGCATCATCAAACCAAGGATCGATTCACCCGATACCGTTTCGCCATCCTTGATGACCTCAATTTTTGCGTCGAATTGCTCTGCGACTTTCACGAATCGCGCCGCCGCTCGCGCATGGAGACCTCGCTTGTTCATGATCAAGAGCTCACGAACCATCGTCAGCTTGATCGGGCGGTCAGCAGGCTCGACGCGACGCTGATATATTTGCGGCCCGATTCCATCGCGGCCATGGACGCGTCCGCGAGCGTCATCGTGTCCCGAACGCTTGCCAGCTTTATCAGCATCGGCAGGTTTACGCCGGCGATCACCTCGACATTCTCGTTGTCGAGGAACGACATCGCAAGATTGGACGGCGTGCCGCCAAACATGTCGGTCAGTACGATAACGCCTTCACCTTCATCGACCTCGGTAATTTTTTCGAACACATCCTGCCGCCGCTGTTCCATATCGTCTTCCGGACCGATAGATACGGTGGCGGCCTGCATTTGCGGCCCGACGACATGTTCTAGCGCGGCGATGAATTCCTCCGCCAATCGCCCGTGGGTGACAAGCACCAACCCGATCATGGTTCCTCCCGAACGGTTTTCCGTTACAGCATCTTTTGACCACCGCTGCTGCTGAGATCGCGGTGATGAAGGTTGATCCGACGCCCTTGATTTTCCAGCAATTCGACGAGCCGGCGGGCGATATAGACCGATCGATGGCGGCCGCCGGTGCAGCCGATGGCGATGGTCAAATAGCTTTTGCCTTCCTTATCATATCTTGGCAGCAGAACATCCAGCATTGATTTCAGATGCCCGAGAAATCCTGAAAAGTCTGGGTCGGCAGCAATGAACGCGCCGACATCTGCGTCTTCTCCGGTTAAGGGCCTGAGCCGTTGATCATAGTGAGGGTTTGCGAGAAACCGGACGTCGAAGACCAAATCGGCTTCGCGCGGCAAGCCCTGCCGATACGAAAAAGACGTGACGTTTATGATCAGTTCGGTCTTGTCGCTGAAGCCAAACCGACCGGTCATTTGATCCTTCAGGTCCCACAATGTCGTGTCGGAGGTATCGATGACGGCATCGGCGCGATCCCGAAGCCGGGAGAGCAGGCGCCGTTCGAGGCGAATGCCGTCCGGAACCGGCCGGTCCTCGGCCAACGGATGGCGGCGGCGTGTTTCGGTATAGCGCCGCAGCAGAACGTCGTCGTCGCAATCCAGGAACAGAATGCGCATGGCGATGCCGTCCTGTGCCGTAAGCTGGTCGAGTTGCTCGATAACGGGCAGAACGGCGAAATCGCGGGTTCGGATGTCGACACCGATTGCCAGCGGCTGCGCGGCATTGTCCGTCTCGCCTGGCCGTACCAGACCGTTGAGCAAGGACAGGGGTAGATTATCGACCGCCTCGTAACCGAGGTCCTCGAGAATCTTGAGTGCGGTCGAACGCCCGGCACCAGACATGCCGGTCACCAATACGACGGGCTGAACCATGCCTCATTCCTTTGTCGCGCGTTCTAATGCTCTATATCGCCGGGTCTGACGCGAACCGCAAGGCGGATTTTCGCCGGTGTGGATGCGTCGAAGGCCCGAAGTTGAAGTAATGGGACAGAAACACCAAGCAAATCTGCCGTTTGTGGCGCGGGCAGCCTGTCCACATCCGATGCGAGGTCAACGACTAATGATACGCGGATTTGCGGCAGCGCGGCGACCTGGACGACACCAACGCCGCGCACTTCCAGCTTTCCCGCGATCGTGTCCGGCGCGCGCGCGACGACGAAGCTGTCTTCCAATGTCAAAGCCGAACGGTCGTCGGCAACAAGCATTGCGCCCTCGTCGATCATGCGCAGAGCCAGGTCCGACTTGCCGCTGCCCGGTGGACCGCGCAGCAGGACGCCCACGTCATCGATCGCGACCGTCGTGCCATGCACCGATTCCATGGTCGAAACAGCGCCTCGCTATTGTCAGTTCTCTGGCCAGGGCCGGAAGTGCTTGCCGAGCTGAAGCCCTTGCCTCTGGTACGACGATCCGATGCCTTGGCCGTAAATTCTGTCCGGCGGCTCGGTAAGGCGTTCGTATACGAGCCGGCCGAGGATCTGACCGTGTTCTATCATGAAGGGCACGTCGTGCGACCGGACCTCAAGCACCGCGCGGCTACCGCCGCCGCCGCTCGCATCGTCGCCGAATCCAGGATCGAAGAAACCGGCATAGTGCACGCGGAATTCCCCGACCAACGTATCGTAGGCAACCATTTCGGCGGCATGGTCCGGCGGAACGGTCACCGCTTCGCGCGAGGCCAGGATGTAAAAATCGTCCGGGTTCAGGATGATCGAAGCGTGGCGGCCGCGATAGATCGGCTCCCAGAACTCGACGGGGTCGTACTGGCCCTTGCAATCGACATCGATGAGCCCGGTGTTCTTGCGCGCCCGATATCCGACCCGGCCGGTATCCGGATCACCCTGCAGATCGACGGTGAACGGAATGCCGTCTTTCAAATCCTGCGTTGCGGGCCCGGCTTCAACCAGGCCGACCTCTTGATTGAGCCGCCGCAGGGCGCGTTCGCTATAAGTAAAACGGCCCTTTTTCAGGCGCAGCTGATTCAATCGAACGCCGGTCCGAACGACGATAGAAAAGGTCCTTGGCGAAATCTCGGCGTACAGCGGTCCCCGGTAACCGCCTCGGACGCGGTCGAATTCGGCCCCGTGGTCGGTGATGAGACGCGTGAAGATATCCAGCCGCCCGGTCGAGCTCTTGGGGTTGGCGATGGCCGAGGTTCGCGCGTCAAGCCGGAGTGATTCCTGCAGCGGGACGATATAGACGCATCCCGTTTCCAGAACGGCACCGTTGGAAATGTCCAACGCGTGCAAGCCAAACTGGGCGATTTTGTCTTTGACCGTCGCATTATCGCCCGGCAGGAAGCTTGCCTGGACGCGATGGGCGACGGAACCAAGCCGTAGGTCGAGGCTCGCCGGTTGGATTTGATCTTCCCCGATCTCCGCGTCTGCAGTGATCGCGCCGTCGCCGATCAAGGCACGGATCGCCTGTGACGGCAGTACGCCGCTCGCATGGGCCGTTTCGGGTTCCGGCGCCGCCAATTGCGCTGTCGGTTCGGTCATTGCTGAACACTCCAATCAGTGTCCGCACAATAGCAATTGTTTTCTTTTAATTACAGTATCTTATCCGTGTCCGCACGGCATCGGTTGTCGGCAGGTTTATCCCCAGTGCGATACTGAATAGTAAGTTGATTTAAAGCGTTAATCGGGACTGTGCCCGCAATTCACAGGGCGAATGCGCCGCGTTTTCCACACGTGCTTACTGTGTCGGCAGGCGGACGATGAACCGGGCGCCGGTAATGCAACCGTCTTCCGCGGTCCGGTTCTCGGCGTGAATCGTTCCGTTGTGCGCTTCGATGATTTGCTTGGATATCGACAGGCCGAGGCCCGAATGAGTGCCGAATTTCTCGCCCACGGGTCGCTCGCTGTAGAATCGGTCAAAGATCGCTCCCAGCTTTCCTGCGGGGATGCCGGGGCCTTCGTCGGACAGCGTGACGATAACCGTGTCCCCTTCGCGCGCGACCTTGATTTGGATTAACCCGTCTGCCGGACTGAAACTCACTGCATTGCCGATGAGGTTGCGGAACACCTGCGCCAGCCGTCCTTCCATCGCGGGTACCCGCAAGTTGCCGTCGGGCGATATGTCGATTTCGATCCGTGGCGGCGTCTCGGCACGCTCGGCCGTGGTTTGGTGGATATCGCCCAACACGCGGATCATGTCGCCGACATCGACAGGTTCCCACATCTCGCGGCCCATTTCGGCATCCAGACGCGAATAGTCGGATATATCGCTGATCAGCCTATCGAGACGTTGCACGTCGTCGAGGATAATCGTCATCAACCGCCGGTGTTGGGTCGGGTCGTCGATGCGGGCGGCGGTTTCGACCGCGCTGCGCAGGGACGTCAGCGGATTCTTGATCTCGTGGCTGACGTCCGCCGCGAAGCGGCCGATCGCATCGATCCGTTGATACAGCGCGCGTGTCATGTCCCGCAGCGCGCCGGACAGATCGCCGATTTCATCACCGCGCCGCGTCATGTCGGGAATTTCGACGACTTCGCCACCGAGCCCGCGGCGCACGTGAACGGCCGCTTCCGCCAAACTGTGTACCGGTCGTGCGATCGTGCCGGCGAGATAGAACGACAGCAATACGGTGATAATCAGTGCTCCGGCGAATACCTGGAGGACCACGAACCGTACATTCCGTACCGCTTCCTGAATGTCGGAACCGCTATGCGACAGCATGATCACACCGATAACCTGGCGGTAGCGCTGCACGGGCATCGCGACGGAAAGGACGTAGCCGCCAACGCCATCGTGACGCGCGACGCCGGTAACTTCGCCGGCAAGCGCCAGCCGTGTTTCTGGGTAGTCGGAAATGGTTTGCCGTTGCGCTTCCTTATAGGTTTCCAGATCGGTTCGGGCGTACATCTGATCGAGCAGCCAATCGACCATCGAGGCGAACCGCCGTACGGCCGTGACATCGTCGGGCGGCGGCGGGAGCGAGAGAACGCGTACGAGGCGGCCGCGGTCGCCGAGATGCCGGCTGTCCGCTGCGATCTCGCCGGAGTTCAGGTACAGCCGGGCGCGTACGCTGGCGGCCGCCGTCAAGCGGCGGATCATGTCGCGTGCATGGGCGACGTTGAGGGCCTGCTTCCCGCTCGGCTCGGTTTGGATCGCCCCTTCGCCGAGTGCGCCGGCAAAGATATCGGTTTGCGTGCGGAGGGCTTCAAGCTCGGTTTCGATCAGGCTGTCCCGGTAAGGACCGAGGTACAGTAAGCCACCGACCGGGATCGCCAGCGCAAGTATGTTGATCGCCAGGATACGCCGTGTCAGCGGTGAGAAAATTAGCCGCCGCGGCCGCCCGGCCGCAGGCGCACCGCCGTCACGCTTGTGCGAGGCTTGTTGTTCCGAAATGGAATCGTCCCGTGAATTCATCAGGCCGCAATTCTATCGCTAGGCAGACGGATCGGCCCGTAAAATATTATACCGTCCCATTCGTTCAAGTAGCCGGACCACGGGTTCGATCAGAGTCGACAATCAGCTGTCGCGGTACCGATAGCCAACGCCGTACAGCGTTTCGATCTCGCCGAATTCGGAATCTACGTCGCGGAACTTCTTTCGCAGCCGCTTGATGTGGCTATCGATGGTTCGGTCGTCGACATAAATGCTCTCGCCGTAGGCCGCATCCATCAGCTGGTCGCGGTTTTTCACGTGTCCCGGATATTGCGCCAGGGCACGCAGGAGGAGAAATTCGGTGACAGTCAATTGCACGTGCAGGTCCCGCCATGTGCACATGTGCCGTTCCGGATCGAGAACGAGGTCGCCGCGGACGAGCTTTTCCTCCCGCTTGTCGGAGCTCGTGTCATTCAAGGAATCGGAGCGGCGCAGCAGGGCGCGGATACGCTCGATAAGCAACCGTTGGGAGAAGGGCTTTTTGATATAATCGTCGGCGCCCATTCTGAAGCCCAACAATTCGTCGATTTCATCATCCTTCGATGTCAGGAAGATGATCGGAAGCTGGCTTGAGCGACGCAGGTTCTGCAGCAATTCCATGCCGTCCATGCGCGGCATCTTGATATCGAGGATTGCAAGATCGACCGGCTGATGATTGAGCCCCCGCAGCGCTTCTTCGCCATCCTTGTAAGTGCGGACGAGATAGCCTTCGGCTTCCAGCGCCATGGATACCGACGTCAGAATATTTTGGTCATCGTCGACCAGCGCAATTGTTCTGCGCATTCATCCTCCTCTTCGGCGCGCCCGAGCCGTGCTGAAACCAAACTAGATTTGAAAATAATGCGAGATGCAGGCAGTTGCCACATTCTCACGGCGATGTGGCGGTATTGAGGCAACGGCGAGGCCGAACCAAGGCGAGGCCGCGTGAGGTTGTGCGGCGATATGTCCACTCGCTATCGGCGCTGCACCGGTTATCTCTGTTGCGGTAATCCGCCGGTCTCTATGGTTAAAAAGTATGATGTTTTCGAAGCCGTCCTACCCGTTGATTGGTGCCATGCTCGCCGCCCTTGCTGCGATAGCGCTGGCGGCGTACGTCGCATGGCAGGTAACGCGCCCAGTGCCGATCGCAACGTCCGGCATCACCAGAAGCGTTGCCGTCCCCGCTCAGATAAAGATCGGTGGTCCCTTTACCCTGACCGATCATGAGGGGAAGCGTGTAACGGACGCGGATTACCGCGGAAAATTGATGCTCATCTATTTCGGCTACGGCTTTTGCCCCGATGTTTGCCCAACGGAGTTGCAGAATATCGCGGTGGCGCTGGATGAAATGGGCGATGCGGCGGCGGCGGTCCAGCCGATTTTCATTACCGTCGATCCGGAACGGGACACCGTCGACTTCCTTGCCGAATATGTTTCGAACTTCCATTCGCGAATGGTCGGCCTTACGGGAAGCAGTAAGGAAATCGATGCCGCGGCGACGTTGTACCGAGTTTATCACGCGAAAGTGAAATCGGGTTCCGATGAAGATTATCTCGTTGATCATTCCAGTTTTGTTTATCTGATGGGGCGCGACGGCACATTCCTGACAATGTTCCGTGGCGCAACAGATCCGAAGAAGATCGCGACGATTATTTCCGACTATCTTAAGAGCAGGACCTAGAAGCTGACAGGATAACGAGTACAAGATTGACGGGCGGCATTGCACCGGTTTAGGCTCGCGCGACAGTTGCCCCAGATGGGCGGTGGGCCAAATTTCGGCTTTCTGATAAGCGGTTAATACGGCTGCAGGATCGAGCGGAGAAGCGCATGGAACAGACGACAGTAACCACCCGTATGTCGGAACAAGCCGGCCTGTCTTCGCGATTAGCCGCAGCAGCGGTTGCTGCGCTCCTTGGGAGCTTTCTTATATTGGGCGTCGGATTTGCGCATTCGGACACCATTCACAATGCGGCGCACGATTCCCGGCACAGTTTCACTTTCCCCTGCCACTGAGTGTCATGATTGGTCGCGTCTTAGCGATTGGGCTGCTTGCGGGTTTGGTTGCCGGTGTCATCGTAACCGGGGCGCAGATGCTGCGCGTTATACCGCTCATTCATAAGGCGGAAACGTACGAGACGTCTGCGCCGGCCGATCATCATGCGCATGCCACGGCAGTGGCCGCGCATTCGCATGATGAGGATGGCTGGGCGCCCGAAGACGGGCTGGAGCGTACCGCATTTACCCTGCTGGCTAATGTTTTGACCGCTGTCGGGTTTGGTCTGCTTTTGAACGCCGCCCTGGCGATTTATGGCGGTCCGGTTGGACTCAGGAAGGGCGTTCTTTGGGGGCTCGCTGGATTCACGGTATTTGTGCTCGCACCGTCTCTTGGATTGCCGCCTGAATTGCCAGGACTCAACGCCGCCGACCTATTCCATCGGCAATCTTGGTATCTTGGCACGGTATTGGCAACGGGTGGCGGGCTTGCGCTTCTGATATTTTTGTCCCATTGGGCATTCAAGGCAGCCGGTCTGGTGCTGATCGCAGCACCACATGCCATTGGCGCTCCGCATCCTGCCGAACTGGGGGGCAGTGCACCGCCGGAACTGGCGGCAATGTTTGCGATCGCGTCTATCGTCACCGCCGCGTTGTTGTGGGTCGTTCTAGGCGGCGTCAGCGGCTACCTGCATGCGCGATACGCAAATCCTGCCTAACATTAGGTTTAACGCCCAGTTTTCTCTAGATTTTCAACGTTTGGCCTAATTTTCCATGAATATGTTACTCAGCATGGCAAGAATAGCTAACATATTGAAATAAATTAATAAAACTAACGAAATGAGCTTCCATCAACGGAAAAGATCGTTTCACGATTTGCGTGCCGTCACGGCTGGAAATTCTTGTGACCCGCGCGCGGCAACGCATCGCGGTGGGAAAATGCCCGATAGGGCGGTGCCCAGTTGATTTCTTTCGTGGCGGGTCGATATTTTTCCTGTAAGAAGTATCAAGGAGCAACGGGGTAGGCGCTCGCGGACTGCGAGGTCTACTAACCGCAATCGAGGGGCGTTCGGAGGAAACACTACGTGTCACATATCAGCAAATTCGGGCTGGACAATCACGGCGTCATCAATACCGCCGAAACGCATTGGAACCAAGGCGCTGAGCGGCTTTACGAGGATACGGTAAAGCTCGGCCTTGGTGTTGTTTCGGAAGGCGGCGCCCTTATGGTCGAGACCGGAAAATACACCGGTCGTTCCTCGAACGATAAGTTCCTCGTCGATGAAGACTCGAGCCGAGACAATATCTGGTGGGGTCCGGTTAACAAACCGATCGCCACCGAACGGTTCGACGCCATGCGCACCAAGATGCTGGCCTACTATCAGGGACGCGATCTATACGTCCAGGACGTCTACGCTGGCGCGGATCCGCAATTCCGGCTTTCCGTGAGGGTCATCACCGATAGCCCGTGGCATAGCCTTTTTGCGCGCAATATGTTCATCCCCGTGCCACAGTCGGAAATCGCCGGTTTCGTTCCGGAACTCACGATCCTGCATGCGCCGATGATGCATTCCGACCCCGCGACCGACGGTGTGAATTCGGAAGCGTTCATCATGATGAACTTCGGTCAGCGCATGGTTCTGATCGGCGGCACCCGTTACGCGGGCGAAATCAAGAAATCGGTGTTCAGCTATCTGAATTACCTGCTGCCGGAACGCGGCGTGCTGCCCATGCACTGCTCGGCCAATATCGGCGACGATGGCGCGGCGAGCATCTTCTTCGGTCTTTCCGGCACCGGCAAGACGACGCTGTCGGCGGATGGCACACGGGCGCTGATCGGCGACGATGAACATGGTTGGTCTGACAACGGCATCTTCAATTTCGAAGGCGGCTGCTATGCGAAGGTGATCAACTTGTCGCAGGAGGCGGAGCCGGAAATTTACGCGACGACGAAGCGGTTCGGCACCGTGCTGGAAAATGTCGTGCTTGATCCCAACACCAGAGTGCCGGACTTCGACGACGGATCGCTGGCGGAAAACTCCCGCGCTTCCTATCCGATCGATTTCATCCAAAATATCGTACCTGAAGGCCGTGGCGGGCAGCCAGCCAACGTGGTGATGCTGACCGCCGACGCGTTCGGCGTGCTGCCGCCGATTAGCCGTCTTTCGGCCGATCAGGCGATGTATCACTTCCTGTCCGGCTACACGGCACGTGTTGCGGGCACAGAGCGGGGCGTGACGGAACCGCAGGCGACTTTCTCGACCTGTTTCGGCGCGCCGTTCATGCCGCGGCACCCCTCGGTCTATGCCAAGATGCTGGGTGAGCGGATTGCCAAGACGGGCGCGAAATGCTGGCTTGTTAACACGGGCTGGTCGGGCGGCGCCTATGGCACGGGATCGCGCATGAAAATTTCGCACACAAGAGCGATGGTACGTGCCGCGCTCGATGGCCGTCTGGCGGAAGTGGCGGAACTGGCCGATCCCAATTTCGGCTTATTGGTGCCTTCGGCGTGTCCCGACGTTCCGAACGACGTACTGCAGCCACGGACGACGTGGCAGGACAAGACGGCCTACGATTCCATGGCCGGCGAGCTGCGTGGACGATTCGAAGACAACTTCAAGCAGTTCGAGCAGTATGTCGACGACGGCGTCAAGAAGGCAGGCATCTACAAGGCGGCGTGACGAAAGCCGCGACTCCTTTCGCTTATAAAAACTGTTGTGCCAGGAAAGCGACCGCGATGTAGCGCGTCGCTTTTCCTATGGCGACAAGCGTCACGAATATACGGAACCTCACGCCCAGGACGCCGGCGGCAAACGTCAGAGGATCGCCGACGATAGGCAGCCAGGCGAACAGCATCGACCAGAGGCCGTAACGGTTGAAGCGCTCCGTCGCGCGCACGAGGGAAGCGGGTTTGATTGGGAACCACCGCTTGTCTCGCCAGTTCAGGCAGTACCGGCCGAGCAGCCAGTTGATGACGCTGCCTAGCGTATTGCCTGCCGTGGCGACCGCCACCAACAGCCAGATATCGAAGCCCTCCGCTGCCGTCAGCGCGCCGAGGACGACCTCCGACGAAACGGGGATCAGCGTGGCCGCAAGAAACGCCGTTGCGAATAGGCCGAGATAGCCGGACTCCACCACGCGGGGCTACGCTCCTTGGTATTACCTGTGCGATATCATTGGAGTTGCAGGATCATCGAAGGCAGGGGGTCTCGCATCGATCGGATATTCCACTGATAGAGCGCCGGCGATCCGTCGCGAAATTGCGGTGCGTTGTGGCTTAAGACCTTGGCCTTGGTCCAGATTCGCAAGACGCCACGGGAATCGATGCCGCGGTCGATTAATCCATCGACATATTTTTTCTGCGGCCGGTCCCCAAGGACTTCGATCAATCCGTCCTTGCGGCGCTTGATCATGAAAAAGCGTGCATTCGAGCGGATGAAGTCGAAGGATTTCTGCTTCAGGATATCGCCCTGATGCTCGTACACGGCCTTGTACCGCGCGAGCTTCTTGTGCTCGATTGTCTTGAAGCCTTTGTCCCGCGCCAGGTCGCGTTGGTAGATTGCCGCCTGTTTTTCGATCTCGTCGTCTTTTACTTTGCCTTTGCTGATCTTGCTCAGCAGCGTAACGGCGATGATGTCGCCTTTGTAGCGCACTGCGTAGCGGCCCTTCTCGTCGATGTTGATGTCGGCTTCGAAGTCGAGCGGCAGATAGCAGCCGGTCAGAACCAGCAACGCGCCGATAAAGAGAGCAATGCGGGCAGTCATCAAGAGGCGCTGGCGCTTCCTGGTAAGGCGACCCCGATCATGCAGTCCCGGGTCACGAGACCGGCAAGGTCTTCCTCGCTCATATCGTCCGATCCTTCCGGGCGCATCGGTAGGACCATGTAGCGCATATCGGCCGTGCTGTCGTGCACCTTGATTTGCACGTCATTGCTCAAATCCGTCCCGAACTCTGACAAAACCTTTCGCGGCTCGCTAATGGCGCGGCGGCGGTAGCTGCGCGACTTGTACCAGTCCGGCGGGATGCCCAGCAGCATGCGCGGATAGCAGGAGCACAACGTGCAGACGATCAAATTGTGAACCTGCGGCGTATTTTCCATGACCAGGATCGGGATGGGGCCGATATCCATGTCGAGTTCCGTCGCCGCGGCTTTGGAGTCCGCGATCAGACGGTCCTTGAACCCGTTGTCGGTCCATGCGCGGGCGACGAGCTTTGAGCCGCGCACAGGCGTGATCGAGTCCATGAAGTCGATTTCCTTGCGCAACTCCTCGGCCGAAATAATCTCCTTCTCGATCAGCAGTTCGGCTACTGCCATTTGCATGATCTGGTGATGGGTCAGCGGCGTGTCCTCCAAATCCGGCTGCGGTGGATGATGGTGCAGCGGGTCGACGTCGTACACACCGTGACTATGGCCGTGATGATGATCGCTCATGCCGTCAGTCCTTTACGAAGAGGCAGGGACGAGCCAATGCTCGTAGAGTTCGATTTCGACTTTATCCTGAGGGGCGCCGGAATAATCCGGCCACATGTCGGTCTGATTGAACTGAACTCGATACATCGGTACTTCCGGACCATTGTAGGTGCCGTAGGCCAGATCTTCCGGATTCCGGAAATTGCCGCAGTAGCGGACGATGACACCGGATTTGCCGCGGCAGTAATAGGGTGTCCGGCAATGGCCCGGCGGATAGGCCTGGCGGACCCGGACGTTGTCGCCGATGGTGTAGCGCGCCGTCATATCGGCTTGTTCCCCTGCCGCGCTTCGACCTCGGCCATCTTGCGGCCCAACTCGTCGACACTCAGGACGTTCTTCTGCAGCAGGATATTCGACATTGCGGCCATCCAGCGCTCATAATAATTGTAGCGGTCGTAGGCGTCCGCACCGAGATCCTCGATGCCGCGCCGCAACTCGTCGACCGAGAGCAAATTTCGCTTCTCGTCCGACAGCAGCGAGCGAATCGCGTCGACCCGTTTCTCCCAGGGTTCGGAGTTGTGCTCCTTGTTTTCGACAGGCCCATCTTCCAGCCCGCCCATATCGTGATGCCGCCGCCTGTCCGTCATGGCAAGTACCTCCAATCGCAGTATGAAACGGGTCCGCCCGAGGCGCAAGAAGGCGAGTCGTTCATCCGGATCAATTTGATGGCACTTTATATGTTCTCAATTCGGCACCTTGTTAGGTGCATGGCCGGCGTTTCTTTGTTATAGGCTTGCGGATGCAACTCAGAACCTGGCAACAAAAAATAATCGATGGGTTCCCATCGATCATAAACCAACATCGCCGATTTATCCTGAAAGCGCCGACCGGCGCGGGCAAGACTGTGCTCGCGAGCGAGATTGTCGAGCGATTCTACAAGGATAAGAAGATAGTCGTGCTGTGCCACCGGCTGGTGCTGCTGGAACAGCTCGAACGGGCGCTCAGCGCCAAGCACAAAGTGCGCAAGCTGTTGGTGTCCGACAACGGGCCGGCGTTCGAGGGCTATGACATTCTGCTGTCGACCAATATGCGGGCCAAGGAAGTCCTGGCGGATGCCGTGCCTAAGGCCGACCTCATCATTGTCGACGAGGCGCACCGCGTGTCGCCGAACGGGACGGGCTACAAGCGAATCATTGACGATTTCGAAAAGCACGGGAAGCGCGAGGCTCAGTTTATGGGACTGACCGCATCCCCGGAGCGGCGCACCGGCGATCAGCGTGATCAACTCCATCTCGCGTTCGACGCGATCATCGATTGCGCGAACATCGAAAACCTCATCGAGGAAGGCGTTTTGGTGCAGCCCGTCTATCGGCCCCATTTCGTCCACGATCTGGAACTGGGCGACATCGATATCAGCTCGGGCGACTTTCCGGTGGCGAAACTGGCACCGGCGATCATCAAGTCGTCGATGATCGACTACGCGATATGGAGTTATAACGAAGAGCGCGAGAAGCTTTCGACGCCGCCGATCTCAGCGTGGTTTTGCGCCGATATCAGCGTCGCGGAGGCGACATTGGAGAGCATCCGGACCTGTGGGATCGAAGCCGCCATCGTGACCGCCAGCACGCCGATCAACGAACGGATGAAGCTCCTGGCGCGGCACGAGGCGGGTGAGATCGAGGCGATGGTATCCGTGGGCGTCCTGGCCGAGGGCTGGGACAACCCGTATTGCAACATCATCGTCCATCTAAGACCCACCTTGTCGAAGGTGCTGTGGGGCCAGTCCGTGGGCCGTGGGTTGCGCTCGGCGCCGGGCAAGGAGAAATGCGTCGTCATCGACGTCAGCTCAAACTGGAGCACCTTCGGCCCCGTGGAGAAGCTCGAATGGAGCCTTTGGAGCCATCGGCGTTCCTATATGCAGTTCATGAACCGTTTCAACTGGATCGGCCAGCAGCAGGACGACGAAGAAACGCCGGAAACTTATCTTCTGTGCAAGAACGAGCTAACCAACGGCACGCGTTGTTCGCACATCTATAAGAAAGACGCCTACCAGGACGACACCTGCCCCGTCTGCGGCACATACGCTGCGATCGACATCTATAAGGAACAGAAGCTCGACAACACGCTGAACGAAAACGGTCTGCACCGGCTGTTCTTCGACCGGGTGCCCCGGGTGTTCGATGAGATGGATCTATCGGTCTGGAACAGTCTCGGCGGCACCGCCTGGAAATCGGCAAACGTCAAGGAGCAGGTGTTTCTCGCCTTCTGTCTGGCGTTCCAGGAGGTTTCGAGCGAACCAACGCAAACGGAATCGGATTACTGGGATGTTGCCCTCGCGGCCGAAGCCCGGATTCGCGGCTATCTGGTGGAGAACAAGATCCAGATCGTAAAACAGCCCGACTTCGATCTCGCTCTCGTTGCCGATGGGATGTTTGCCGGCAAGGAAATCCGAACCTTGCAGGCCCATTATGGTATTTCGCTCTGCGGGACCGTCTTCCAGACGCACACGCGGGATGAAAACGAACGCAAATACCAAAAGGCGATCAGAATTGCCGAGCGGCTTGCGGTGATCGGCTGCTCATCGAAGGACAATCTGCCTTATTTCAACGCCGCCGAGCATATGGCGTCGCGCTAGAAGGCTATGCCAACTCGGCCGCCGTTTCGCGCAGATGGCGCGCGACGTCCGATGGGGTGTAGGGATGGCCCAGGAAGCGGAACTGGTAGCCGATGCCGAAGCAGTATCGAAACTGCTTGTCGGTCAGTCCGAGAATGTCACTGCGGCCGTCTTCCGCGCTCGACATTTCTTGCGCCCATCCCGCGTCGTCTTCGCCATCGGTATCGTCGCGTTGTGGGAACAGCCCGATTTCTTCGCCCCAACCCCAGGCACAGTGCGCAGTACCACAGGCATGATGTACGGTTTTCATATCTACCTGTCCGAATTCCAGCGTTTCCAGGAAGTCCGCCAGATAAAGCAGCTTGGCGGCCGCGGTCATTTGACTGACTGGAATGTTCCCATCGCGTGGCATCCGCGTTTCCTCTGAGCTTCGGTTCAAGGACAGTGTGACAATATGGGCCGCCGCCACTGGAATTGCACGTCCCATGCCGCCGTCTTAAAGTGATGGCCTACATGTAGCACAGCAAAGGAGGCCTTCGACGATGGAACCGATCCGGTATGTCGATGCCCTGAACGAAAAATACGGCGCCATGGGATTCCCACCCTACAAGTGGAGCGAAAACCCGACGGCGCCCTGGACACACATGACCAAGCCCCTGCCGGAATGTACCGTTGCGATGCTGGTCAGCGGTGGCATTTCGCACTGCGCCACGATGCCGTTCGATCCCGATGCGCGGAACGACCACCGCGTCGATGCGATCGACCCGTCCGTTCCGTCGGACGAGTACCAGATCCACGACAGCTATTACGATCACACGGACGCAGACCTCGACCTGAACTGTCTGCTGCCGATCGACCGGCTGCGCGAACTGGCCGAAGCCGGAGAAATTGGCGCGGTCGCCAAGCGGCATTGGAGCGGCTTCATGGGCCGGACCTACAACCGCAGCAGGGTGATTGGGGAGTCGGCGCCAGCATTCGCGGATGCGCTTCACGCGGACGGCGTCGACCTGCTCATCGCCATCCCGGCTTGACCGCTCGATCACCAGACCGTGGGTCTGGTTGCACGAGTAGTAGAAGAAACCGGCATTCCGACCGTTACCGTTTCCACCGGACGCGACATCACCGCACTGGTGCGCCCGCCGCGGAGCCTGTTCGTCAATTTCCCGATGGGCAATACGTTCGGGCGCGTGGGCGATACCGCTAGGCAGACGGAAATCTTGCGCGCGGCGTTGGATTTCGCCGTTACCGCCGAGGAACCGGGGGTACTGGTCGATCTGCCGCTCGAATGGGATGAACCCTTCGTCTATTTTGCCGGAGAAGCAACGCCAGAAGCGATTGCCCGGCAATTGAAGAAGTGAAGCCGGCCTTTGAAACCCGGCCGCTGAGCGAGGCCCTTGGGGTCGAAGTCCTCGGAGTCGATCCTTCTGGCTCGCTTGATGATGGAGATGTAGCGGAACTCCGGCGTCTTTGGTTGGCGCATTGCATCCTGCTGTTTCGCGGCGTGGACTGGACGCCGGAGCAGCACATTGCGTTTACGCTGCAATTTGGCGCGCTCTATACGATGCCAGGAATTGCCTCCAAGACATCGACTAATTTGAGCGGTCACCCTGAGATCATGGTGGTGTCCAACATTAAGCGTGCCGGCAAACCGATCGGCCTGCGTCGGGCGGGATGGGGCTGGCACAGCGACGGCGAGGACAAGATGGTGCCCAATATGGGCTCGCTGCTACATGCGTTAAAAGTGCCACCGCAGGGAGGAGATACGGGTTTCGCGAATACCTATAAGGCGTACGAAGCGCTGTCTCCAGCTATACGGAAGCGGATCGACGGCCGCCGCTGCCGGTTTAGCCGCACCGAGAGGCATGCTGTCAATTACCCTAATTTGCCGCCCTTGACAGATCAGGAGAAACGCGGCCGTCCTGATGTCTGGCACCCGATAACGCGAACCCATCCAGAGACGGGGCGCACGGCCCTTTATGTCGGTCGCTGGGCGGTGGAGATCGAAGGTATACCCAAAGACGAGGGTAGGGCGCTCATTCAGGAATTGACCGCCCACGCCGTCAAACCGGAATTCACTTACACGCACCGCTGGAAATCAGGCGATGCCATTTTGTGGGATAACCGGTGTACTCAGCATCGCGCCATGCCATTCGACGACGACACGTACGAACGTCACATGCAGCGAACGACCCTGGACGGCGATACGCCGTATTTTGTCACGGCGCGGGGCGAACGGATGGAAAGTGTCTTGAGCTGATTAGTAACGGCTACTCCAGCGGATTCATGCAGTTCTTACGGTAGGCGGGGCGTTCGGTAAGCCGCTGATACCAGGCTTCGAGGTTCGGCATGAACGGCCGGTCCTCGACCAGCTCGAACCAGCGGAACGCCTGCGGCCCAACCGGGATGTCGCCCATGGTCAGCTCGTCTCCGGCGATGTAATTGCGGCCTTTCAGATGCGTGTCGAGCATGCCCCAGAATTTAATGCCCTGTTGGATTCCGGCGCTAATCTCGTCCATGTTGCGGTCTTCGGGTTTGGTGCGTACGAGACCCCAGAATATCGGGCGCATGACCGGATTGATCGCATTCAGCTTCCAATCCATCCAGGTATCCGCCGTAGCGCGCGCATGAGGGTCGTCGGGGTACAGCTTGCCTTTGCCATATTTGGCTGCCAGATAGCGGGTGATCGCGTTCGATTCCCACATGATGAAACCGTCATCGTTGATCGTCGGCACAAGCCCCATCGGGTTCATCGCCAGATATTCCGGCTGATCGTTGCCGCCGAACGCGCCGCCGACATCTTCCTGCTCGTATTCGAGGCCCAGTTCGTCCGCCAGCCAGAGCGGTTTCATGACATTGCCCGAGGTGCGCCGTCCGATGATCTTCAACATTGTCTATACTCCCGATATGCGAGCGTTAAATGCTCATGTCCGTAATGCGGTTGCGGCCGAATCCGACGGAATCGCCGGCAGCGAGAAGCTCTTCCCAGGTGTTGTCGTCGATCGGCACGCCGTTTGCCTCGCGCTCGGCTTTGCTAAGCTGTTCCGGTTCGCCGGGAACCAAGACCGGCTTGTCCGGGTCGATCGGTTTGGATGATTTCACCCATTTCAGCGTTGCATCAAGCTCCTCGCTATAGAAATCATTGTCGATCAATTTTGCCGGATCGATAATGATGCTCAGCATGTTGTTGATGATCGCGTCGGAGTCCTGCATGGTTTCCGCGCGCATGGTCTGTCCGCCGGACAAAATTCCGGCCAGCAGTTCATTCATCAGTGCGAGCCCGCCACCTTTGTGACCGCCAAACGGCAGGGCCGCGCCGAACGGTTCGGTGTACATGACGTTCGGGTCCGTGCTCGGTTTGCCGTAACCGTCGAGCAGGACGCCTTCGGCCATCTGCTCGCCCTTGTTTTTCGCCACCCGGACCTTGCCGAGTGCGACCACGCTGGTCGCCATGTCGAGCACGGTCATGGGGCTTTCCTCGGTGGCCGGCAGCCCAACCGTGTAAGGGTTCGTCACGTAGCGCGGCTGACTGCCGCCATAGGGCGCGACCAACGGCTTGTGTCCCATCACATTGGTATGGTGCATGGATATGAACCCGGCTCGCGCACACCGTTCCGCCCAGGCGCCTATTCGGCAGAGATGAAACGAGTTGCGTGTGGCGACGATGGCGACGCCGTGCTGCTTTGCCCGTTCGATACCGAAATCCATCGCCTGCCCGCCGATGACTTGGCCGTAACCGGCATTGCCGTCGACTACAATCAAAGCACCACTGTCGACCGCGATCGTGGCCGCTGCGTTCGGGTTGAGGGTGCCGCTCAGTACGCATTGGATATAGCGCGGCAGCATCCCGACACCATGGCTGTCATGGCCCATCAGGTTGGCCATGACGAGGTTTTCGGCGACAAGGCGTGACTCTTCGCCTTCGCTGCCGCCATGGGTACAGATCTCAGCGACGATGCCGCGCAGTTTTTCGTGGTTGATCCGTCGTGTCATAGGGTTCGTTCTTCTCCAGTCTGTGGAAGGCGGCATCACGGTCTAAAAGGACCATTTTATGCTGCTTTTGTTATGGATTAGCCGGTTAACGGCGCCGTCAGTGAGCATCGTCCCAATTATCGCCGACACCCGCGTCCACGACCAAGGGCACCGCCAGTTCGAGCCGCGGCGCCGTCGCGCCTTCCATAACCGCACCGACGATTTCGATGGTCTTGTCGGTCTGATCCTCCGGTACCTCGAACAGCAATTCGTCGTGCACTTGCAGCAGCATCTTTGCGTCAAGTCCGGCCTTATCGAGGGCAGCCGGCACCCGGATCATCGCGCGTTTGATGATGTCGGCGGCAGAGCCCTGCACCGGTGCGTTAATCGCCTGCCGCTCGGCATAGTTCCGCCGCATATGATTCTTGTCGTTGATCTGCGGCAGGTTGATGCGGCGGCCGAAGAGGGTTTCGACATAGCCGGTCCGGCGGCATTGTTCGCGCGCGGACTCCATATAATCCTTGATGCCGGGAAACCGTTCGAAATAGGCCTCGATATAGCTCTTGGCCTCGCCCTGCGGGATAGACAGCTGGCGCGCCAGGCCAAAGGCGCTGATGCCATAGATGATGCCGAAATTGATCGCCTTGGCGTTGCGCCGGACGATCGGATCCATGCCCTCGATCGGCACCTCGAACATCTCGCTTGCCGTCATGGCGTGGATGTCCAGCCCGTTGCGGAACGCCTCGACCAGCGCTTCGATGCCCGCGATATGGGCCAGCACGCGCAGTTCGATCTGGCTGTAATCGAGCGAGACCAGCTTGTGCCCCTTCGCCGCGATGAAGGTCTGGCGGATGCGCCGCCCTTCTTCGGTACGGATCGGGATATTCTGTAGGTTTGGGTCCGTTGACGACATGCGGCCGGTCTGCGCACCCGTCATCGCGTAAGAAGTATGAATCCGTCTGGTTTCCGGATTTATTTGTTCGACCAGCGAGTCGGCATAGGTATTTTTCAGCTTTGCAAGCTGACGCCAGTTCACAACGCGCAACGGCAGGTCATGTCCAGCGGCGGCCAGGTCTTCGAGCACGCGTGCGTCGGTGCTATAAGCGCCGGTCTTGGTTTTTTTGCCGCCGGGCAAAGACATCTTGTCGAACAGGATTTCGCCGAGTTGCTTGGGCGAACCGATGTTGAAGGCCTCGCCCGCCAACTCGTGGATCTCAATTTCCAGATCACCCATCCGTGCGGCGAAATCCTTGCTGAGATCGCGCAACGCGCCAGGGTCGACCAAAACGCCTTCGCGTTCCATCTGCGCGACGACAGGGATCAGCGGCCGTTCCACCGTCTCGTAGAGCGTCGTCATGCGGTCTTCGATCAGCCGCGGCTTTAGCAGCTTGTGCAGCCGCAGGGTGATGTCCGCGTCCTCGGCTGCGTAGTCGCAAGCGGTTTGCAGCGGCACGTAGTCGAACGTGATCTGACTTTTTCCGCTGCCGGCCACGTCCTTGAACTTGATGCAAGTATGGTCGAGATGAATTTGCGCCAGATCGTCCATACCGTGGCCGTGCCGGCCGCCATCGAGAACGAAGGAGATCAGGATGGTGTCGTCTACAGGTGCAACCGCTACGTCGTAGCGCGACAGCAGCAGCGCGTCATATTTGATGTTGTGCCCGATCTTGAGCACCGCCGGATCTTCCAGCATCGGCTTCAACAGTTCGATCGCACGGTCGCGATTGATCTGTCCGGGCACCAACCCGCCTGCCGACCCGTCATCGCTCTCCGCCCCGTCGCCAAGGTCGAGCGCGCCCTGTCCGCCTTTGGTTTTGTGGGCGAGTGGGATGTAGCAGCCGCTGCCGGGCGCCAGCGACATCGACACACCGACCAATTCGGCCCGCATCGCATCGACCGAGGTCGTCTCTGTGTCGACCGCGAGGTAACCTTGGCGTGTGGCGTCGGCGATCCAGCGCGCCAGCACCGCTTCGTCCTGCACCAGCTCATAAGACACATCGGTCGGTGCTTGTTCCGGCAGACCTTCGCCGGAATCCGCCATCCGGCTTTCGAGACGGGCGACGATCGACTTGAAGCCCTGGTCGCGCAGGAAGGGCAGCAGGGTTGCCGCCTCCCGCTCCTGTACGGCGAAGGACTCGAGCGGCCGGTCCACCGGTACGTCATCTTTCAGCTGCACCAATTCGCGGCTGGTCCGGGCCAAATCGGCAAACTCGATTAGGTTTTCCCGCCGCTTGTTCTGTTTGATCTCGCCTGCGCGTTCCAGCAACGTGTCGAGATCACCGTATTCATTGATGAGTAGGGCAGCGGTCTTGATGCCGATGCCCGGCACGCCCGGCACATTGTCGACTGAATCGCCGGCGAGCGCCTGAACCTCCACCACCTTGTCGGGGCCAACACCGAACTTCTCGACGACTTCGGCTGGTCCGGTCTCCTTGTTCTTCATCGTGTCCACCATATGGACACTGTCAGTAACAAGCTGCATCAGATCCTTGTCGGACGATACGATGGTGACGTCCGCGCCCTGCTCTCGGGCTTGCCGCGCATAGGTCGCGATCAGGTCGTCGGCCTCGAATCCTTCCAACTTCACGGCGGGTACGTTGAAGGCTTCGACCAACTCGTTGATGATTGCGAATTGCGGGATCAAATCGTCGGGTGGCGGTGGCCGCTGCGCTTTGTACTCCGGGTAGATGTCGCTGCGGAAGGTCTTGCGCGCCGCATCGAAAATGACCGCGATATGATCGGCATCGGTATCGTCGAGCAGCTTCATCAGCATGTTGGCGAAACCATAGACCGCGTTGACCGGCGTTCCGTCCGACCGCGTCATCGGCGGCAGGGCGTGGAAGGCGCGGAATATGAAACCCGACCCGTCGATCAGGTAGACATGTTCGGGCTTGGCTGTAGCCTGGTCCATTGGTTCCTCCGATCGCGGGCGTGCTGCCCGCAATCTCAGTGGGCGGCTGAGGGTTTTGCGCCCGCCTTTAGCTCGAACCGGCGGTCGCAATAGGGGCACTCGACAAAGCCCTTATCGCCCATGTTCAGATAGACGCGCGGGTGTCCGCCGGCGCCGCCATCGCCGTCACAGGCGACCTGCGTGGTTTCGACTTCGACGGTTTCTGGCGGCTCTATGCTCATCGTACCCTCTCGCGTCCGGCAATTGACCCCAGCGACCGGCGGATGATACCCAAGGATAACAAACAATCAATCTTGATTCGTGTATAATAAGGGTGGCGAAGCGTTCCGGTTTGGATTGATTGGGGGCGCTAGGTAAAGGGGAGTAAATCGTTTGGGGGTTCGTGTTTTCGGGACGCTCCTCTTTTGTCTGCTGCTGGCGAGCGCCTGCGCGCCGACGATCGCGCCGCCGGGCAGCGCCATGACGCCGCCGATGCTGGCCGATAGCCACATTCGCGCCGCTGACGGGGTGAAGTTGCCGTTGCGCGTATGGCATAGCGATGGCCCGCCCCGGGCGGTTGTGCTCGGCCTGCACGGATTTAACGATTATTCCAAGAGCTTCGAACACCCGGCCAAGACCTGGACGGCTGAAGGCGTCCAGGTTTACGCCTACGATCAGCGCGGGTTCGGTGCTGGCTCGGGTGCCGGGCTGTGGCATGGAAGTGCGGCGATGACGGCCGACCTGGCAGCCGCAAGCCGCTTGCTGCGCGAGCGGTATCCAGATCTTCCGCTCTATCTGGTGGGAGAGAGTATGGGGGCCGCAGTGATCCTGGCGGCCTATGGCGGCATTGACCGGCCGATGGCGGACGGCGTTGTCCTGTCCGCGCCGGCAGTCTGGTCGCGTGATTATATGCCGGCCTATCAGCGCGGCGCTTTGTGGCTCGGCGCGCATACGATCCCCTGGATGAAACTGACCGGGCAGGGCCTCGAGATTCGCCCCTCGGACAATGACGATATGCTGCGGGCTTTGGGCCGCGACCCGCTGGTAATCAAGGCCACTCGGATCGATGCGCTCTACGGTTTGACAGACCTGATGGACGAAGCGCTTGCCGCAGCGCCGAAGATGGATGCCCGCGCCCTCGTCCTCTACGGCCGCGAGGAACAGCTCATTCCGGAAGGGGCCCGCCAGGCGCTGCTCGATACGCTGCCGCAAAACGGGCGCTGGCGTTACGCCGAGTACGAAAGCGGTTTCCACATGCTGCTGCGCGACCTGAACGCCGACCGCGTACTGCGCGACATCGCAGCGTGGGCCGTCGAACCAACGGTTACGCCCCGCCGTCTCAACCCCGAATATGCCGAACGGCTGGGCTATTTCCCCTAGGCGGGATACAGGCCCGCCAAAGCTTGCCCCGAAATCCCTATGGCGCCCGCTGTCCAGCTGTCCTATATAGGGCCCCGTAGCGCCAGTAGCTCAGCTGGATAGAGCGTCGCCCTCCGGAGGCGAAGGTCAGGGGTTCGAATCCTCTCTGGCGCGCCAGTTTTTTCCATATAAGACCGTTCGCCGCAGGCAGGTTGCCCGGACGTTACGGTATTTCAAAGTGCTGTCAGGCTAGCGCCACGAAACGCCTTGTTTGGGCGGAAGTTTGAGTTAAGTGCGGAAATATATCGGCCCTGTCTGATTCCGGCCTAATCAGGTCCGATGCGCTTCTTAATCTCAGGCAGCGTGGTGGATAGTTCCATTTTGACCTGACGGCGACATTCAGTAAGCGGCGACAACCATGACGTCAGAAGGCAATGTGCGGCTTTTTACGGGGGCGTGGAAGTCGTGTGGAACGGGTCATCGTTGGGTCGCCGTCCCGCACTTGTGCCGGTTCGTCCCCGTCCAAGAACGAACTCGGGGCTCATACAACCTTAGCCGCAGCCCGCAGTTCGATTTCACCACGCATGACGTTGACCAATACAGGCAGGCTTGCGACCCGGGTAACGTGCAGGAATGCGAGCAATAAGCTTTGCCACCGGCGTACGTGAGAGGATGGGGCGGTTCGAAAACTGAGCAACCACACGCGTTGCCCTTCGGACATAAAAGCTTCGCGTTGCTGCAATAGAGGGCCTGGCCCGCTCAAGCGTACTACCATTGCCGCTATCGCGAACAGTGGGGCGAGGTAGATTAGCAATCCGAGAGCGACTCCCGCGTCCCGTAAGCGCAGCGTGCGCCGACCGTCGGCCACGGAGAAACCGGCGAGGCTGATGCTCATAAGTGCCAGGATGCCCGGTTCCGGGTCGGCGCTGACAACGCGCTCTGCGGTATCGCTGAGATTCAATCTCCCGCCAAACTCTGCAAAAAAGTTGCTAAACGAGGCGAACCCTGGGTCGAGCGGATCCGTTGGCGCGCCGTTCAGTAACATCGCCGACGCTGCGGTCACAACACCACAATAGATCGTCGTCGCCAGCAGGCTCGTATGATGTTTCATTTTGAACTCCTCCAATTCGTAGTCTGATGGAGATTGCCGAAACAGAACGGTCCTTCTTCCTCACGGACTACCGGTACAGATTCCAAAGCTCGGCCGCTTCCTGGACACCACCTCAGGCTTCGCTCTGCGGTTCCTTTCCGAGCCTGTCTTTGCCGCGAAAATGCTACTTCGCCTCGGTTTTTGTTGGAAAGCTTCTCGCATTTGACTGTTCATCGTTCTGTTTCCCCTCTGTCCTCAGCCGAGCTCGATGCTCCAGGTTGCAAATTTTGCAATTTTCTATTTTATTACAGCTAGTTAGAGAGTTTTTGGGATCTCGATAAATTCGTAAAGAATTCCGACACCTATCGGGAAACAGCGCCGCCGCCGTGTACAGGACATCCGGAATGGCGGATAGCGGTCCCTTGCTCTCACGCCGATCCATCAGCATGACGTCCACGCCGTGTTTTCGGCGACGTCCACCGCGAGCTGCACCGGCCTGCTATGTGGCCGCCCGGCAACCGTGACCAAACTGATCGTGCGGCACACCGCCGGCTCCACGAGCGGGCGGGTCAAAAGGTCCGGCAGGATGGGCAGGTGGGTCGTCATCAGGGAGACACCGAGCCCAGCCCGAACCATGGCCTGAACCCAATCCTCACGCCCGGCGACATAGCGGACAGATAACGCGTCCTGGGGCACGGCTATGCCGAGATTTGCGAAGCTGTCTGGAAACTCGCAGTGCAGTCGCTTCACATACGGCTCGCTGTCCAATTCGCGTAGAGGCACCACTTCCATCGCTTCAAAGCGATGGCCTGGCGGAAATGCCACGCCATAGGCTTCCGTGAGCAATGGTTGCGATTGAAAGGACGGGCCATATTCCGGCTGGCTCATCAAGGCCAAGTCTATATCGTTGGCGGTGAGTGCCTTGGTCAGTTCCGCACTATGCATTTCCCGGATGACGAATTCGAGCTCGGATCCGACCTCGTGAAGATTACGCAGGTAAGTGATGAGCGGCCCGGTCGGCATCATCTTCTGAACGCCGACCGTCAAACGATCGAATAAGCGGCCGTGGCGCTCCGCCGCTTGCTGTGCCGCGATGATACTCTGCTGCGCCGCCAGTAGATGCTGCTGCATCAGGCGGCCGAGATCGGTGAGACGGATGACATTCCGTTCGCGAAAAAACAGGGCCCCACCGGCCTCTTTTTCCAGCACCTTAATGGAGCGGGTCAGTGTGGTCAGCGCGACACCGCATGATTCCGCGGCACGGGAGTAATTCAAACTGTCGCAAGCGGACAAGAAGTAACGGATTTGACGCGTCTCCATCTCTCAGCACCCAATTTTCTGCTCATTGCACGCATACGAATTCATGAAACCTCTCCTCACACTCGAATGCGTTTTCAAATTTCGACTACAGTTCTATGCCGTAATTTGCCGGGAAAGGTTTCTGGAATATTTCGGAGTGTTTTCTGGAATGTTTCTGAGCGGGAAAACGAAACCCTTAACAAAGTTTCAGAAGGAAGAGCAGCCTCTACGCTGCGAAGCACCGGCACTTTCGTGTCGCCAGCGGTTACCGTTCTGGGAGTATTAGGGAGCAGCTCAAATAGAGAATGGCGCAGCCACGGACTCAACGACCGCGTTGAAAATGACTATAGATGGGCTAGCCGGGATCGGCCGCAGAGGCGTGAAATACGTCGGAAAACTGCGACAGCCTTGCGATCTCAAGATTGCGCGGCCTTAGGGCAAGCGCCTTGCCCTTTTAGACGTTATCCCACCACGGGCCGTGATTTTCGCCATTGATGTGTATGATCAAATCGTTCAAACGCCAACGCCGGCGTGAATACGATCGATGACGGGATCGGTCCGTCCTGAGTGCCTGTAATGGTAATGGACGCAGCCGCCGTGCTTCTGTCCCAATCCACGTCCGTGACGCAATAGGTGAATGTTTCGGTAGCCGTTTCGCCTTCAGCCAGAGCATCAAGCCCGGCCGCCGGATAGTAGGTGAACGCGCCATCGGCTTTAAAGACGAGTTTTCCTCGAGCCGGGCCTGCCACGAGTTCAATAGCGCGTACAGGTTCGGCGACTTTATCGTTGTCGAGAACGTGGCCACTAATGGCCGGTCCCGGCATCACCGTCTTCACGGCATCAACGTTTGCGGCCTCATTCGGACGCGGATCGAGCTGTGTAATATTGCCTCTCGGCCAATAGTCGCTGCAGTTCGTCGCGCCCGCTTTCTCCGGTGCGAAACAGAATGCCAGATCATCGTTCCCGTGACTTTGCTTGTCCGCGTTCATTGTTCAACTCCAACCAGCAAAAGGACTTCTAAATTCTGAATTCAGTTTACGCCACTACGCGGCACAGAAGGTTTCCAGGATGTTTCCGGGTCATTTCTGAGATGTTTCCAAACCTATGCAAATCGTGAAGAACGGCAGGTTGTGCGGCCCTGTATTGCGACCGGCAACTCAATTCCAAAGTTCGATCCACCCCATGGAAGTCACGAAACTTCCACTTGCAGGGTGCTTTGCAGACAGCCCTAGATCACGAGTAACGAAATGTTACGGCCGAATGGGGTCACTCGTTAAAAGAGCGGGATGTTTCTGAGATGTTTCTGCGTCTCCGAAGCGTTTTCCCTGCGCCCTCGGCTCAGGCATGATGCTTGAATCCGCTCGATATTATTCGGGGATGGCTGCGGTTAGGAGTGCAGATGACGGCGGGTTCGATTAGAGCGTGCCTTAAGTGGACGATGCCGGTGCTCGTCGCCTGTGCTATCGCGGCCGCGTTTATAGCGAGTTCGATGACCAGGGCCGTCGAACTGATGGACATCGGTCTGACCGCCGATGAAAAGGCCTGGATTCAAGCCAACCCACGAATTCGGGTCCACAACGAGACCAACTGGCCGCCTTTCAACTTTGCGGTCGAAGGTAAACCTCAGGGTTATTCGATCGATTTTATGAACTTGTTGGCTGGACGGACCGGCCTCGAGATCGACTACGTCACCGGGCCGAGCTGGGGCGAGTTTTTGGACATGATGAAAGCGGGCACCCTCGATGTCATGCTGAACATCGTCAAGACGCCGGATCGCCGAAAATACCTGCTCTACACCTCGCCGATCGCCGACAACCCGAACTCCATTCTGAGCAAAAAGGATAATGCTTACGAAAGCCTCGAGCAGTTGTTCGGCAAGACCGTATCGGTGCCTAAGGGATTCTTCTACGAAGAGGTGTTGAAGCGCGAATTTCCGCAAATCAATCTGCATCTGGTCGAGGACACGCTGGATACCATGAAGGCGGTTATTTTCGGCAAGGCCGATGCGGCACTGGGCGAACTGGCGGTCTTCAATCACCTCATCGAAAACCATCTGCTGACCGGGGTCGTGGTTTCTGGCGAAGTGAAGATGGGCGATCCGGAACTGTCGCTATTGAACATCGCGACGCGCAAAGATCTTCCCGTCCTGGCATCCATCTTGAGAAAGGCCGTGGCGTCGGTAACGCCCGAAGAAAGAAACACCATAGAGACAAAATGGATATCGGCGCAGCATGGGCTCGGAGTCGATATGACGCTCGTCCTTCAACTCAGCGGTGCGGTTGGGATCGTCGTCTTGCTCGTTGTTCTGTGGAACTACAGGCTCCGGCGCCAGGTCGAGGAAAGCCGGAAATTGGAGGAAGCACAGCGTACTCTTCTCCATGCCGTGTCTTTGCCTATCCTGGTCGTCCGACAAGACAACGGTGAAATTCTCTATATCAACGAAGCCGCTGCGGGCGGTCGATCGACCGATGAGCTGATCGGTACGCAGGCGATAAATCTGTATGTCAATCCATCGGATCGAGAGACGTTTTTAGAGAGCATGCGGTCCGAACAAATGGTGGATGGGCTTGAAATTCCCTTCAATGGACCTGATGGGAAGATAATCTGGGCCTTGGTTTCCTCACGAACGATCACGTTTGGCGGCTATTCGGCTTATCTCACGACATGGACCGATATCAGCGCGCGTCGCAGCGCAGAAGCCGAGCTGCGTGAAAGCGAAGCCAAACTCAAAGCTATTTTGGAGCACGCGAATGTCCCCGTCCTCATAAAAGATCTCGACCTGAATTACATCATGGCCAACAAAGCGTTCGTGGACGTCCGCAAAGTCCCAATCGAGGAGATCCTAGGCAAGAATGCCTACGATTTTCAGCCTCGAGACATAGCCGCCGAGATTACAGAGTCCGATCGGCAGGTGATCGAATCGGGACAGCCCTTCGAATACGAAAATGAACGGCTCGACGTCAACGGCGAGTACAAAAACTACTTTGTCATCAAATATCCGGTGTTTGGAGATGGCGGCAAGGTCGTGGCACTTGGCTCGATGTACACGGATATTACCGAACGCAAGCAGGCGGAAGCGGCGCTCCAAGAAAGCGAAGCATTGCTGACGAGCTTCATGGACAATGCAAATGCCATGATGTTTGTGAAGGACCAGGACGGTCGTTACTTATTGTCCAACAAGGCGAACGCCGATATGCGCGGCTTCGAACCCGAGGAGATGATCGGGAAAAC
Organism: Alphaproteobacteria bacterium; assembly: GCA_012103325.1. Lineage (GTDB taxonomy): Bacteria > Pseudomonadota > Alphaproteobacteria > UBA8366. The sequence continues at coordinate 1,115,622 of WLWY01000001.1, read as the reverse complement.
GGCGCGGGAACTTCTTGGCGCGGAAGAGGCCGCCATATACGAACAGACAGATCTCCAGGTTATGGAGACCCTCATGCCGGTGGAAAGGGAGACCCGAGTTCGGGGTGCCGATGGTGTGGTTCGCGACCTATTCTCCAGCAAGTTCCCCGTCATTGCCGAGAACGGCCGGTTTATCGCTATTGGATCGGTGCTGAACGACATTACCGATCAAAAGAGGGTCGAGGAGGAACTGAAAGCGGCCAAAGAAGAGGCGGAACGAGTCGCGGACGCAAAGTCCGACTTCATCGCGGTTATCAGCCACGAAGTCCGTACGCCCATGAACGGTGTCCTGGGGATGGCCCGATTGATGCTGGAGCAACCGCTTTTGGAAGAACAGCGAAGCCAGGTTCAGACCATCGTCGAGTCCAGCGAAGCGCTGCTGACTATCCTGAACGATCTGTTGGACGTATCCAAGCTGGAGGCCGGCAAGCTGGAATTGGAAACCGTCCCCTTCGCGACCCGATCGTTGATTACCGATACGGCGAATGTCATGGCATCGCGCGCCAAAGAGAAAGGTTTGACGCTTGAGCTTAAAGTCGCGCCGGGCATGCCCCACGCCCTATTGGGTGATGCCAGCCGGCTGCGCCAGATACTGCTGAATCTGCTGAGCAATGCCATCAAATTTACCGACCGCGGTAAGGTCACGGTGGCGGCGAGGGGCATGGAAACCCTGTCGGGTGCTTTCAAGTTGGTCTTGTCCGTGACGGACACCGGTATCGGCATCCCCCGTGACGAGGCCGGGAAACTGTTCTCTCCTTATTTCCAGGCAGCCGTCGATGTGAACCGCGAACGGGGCGGTACGGGTCTGGGCCTGTCGATCTGCCGCCAATTGGCGGCGTTGATGGGCGGGGAAGTCACGCTCGAAAGCACCCTTGGTGAGGGCAGCACGTTTACGCTGGCTGTGCCATTGGAAGTCACCGATGACGCACCCCTGCGTGCCGCCAAGGGAGCCCGGCAGTTGGGCATGACGGCCGATGGGCCGAGGCTGCGAATACTGATGGTCGAGGACAATCCGATTAACCGCAAAGTCGCAGAGGGCCTGTTGGCCAAACAGGGCCACAAAGTGTTTACGGCGGAGAATGGCCAGGAAGCGCTTAAACGCATCGCTGAAGACGATCCTTACGACATCGTGCTGATGGATCGTCACATGCCGGTCATGGACGGTATCGAGGCAACGAAGCGAATTCGCGCAATCGATGGCCCGGAAAGCACCATTCCTATTATCGCCCTAACGGCCGCCGCTACGCCTCGCGAAATAGAGACGTGCCTTGAATCGGGGATGAACGACGTGGTGACCAAACCCATCGACCCGGCTCAATTAAAGGATGCGCTGCTGCGGGTTGCCGCGTCCGATAGTGAACTTTTCGATGTCGACTCGTATAAGGGGGATGGAGACGAGACCGACACCTCAAATGGCCCTCCGGTCCTGGACAAGGCTGTGCTTGCCAATTTGGGCGACCAGATCGGCGAGGAAGATGCGGCCGAGCTTATCGAAGAATTCCGCGATGTCATCCGCAAAAGCGCCGACGCATTCCGCAATGACACCGAAGCCGGCGAACTTGCGGGCATGACCCACCATTCCCACGATATGAAAAGTTGCGCCGCTGTCGTCGGTCTGATGCGGTTTTCGCAGCTGTGCCATGATATCGAAGTCGCTTGCAAAGCTGACGACATCGTGTCTGCCACCCGCTTGGGCGAAAGCCTTCAAGACGAACTCGCCGCGGCCCTTGCCGCCCTATCGAATTCCGGGAGTGCCGACCGTGATGACGGTAATGGCGTTCAATCTCAATTCGTTTCCAAAATAAGCCACGATCTTCGGAACGTTATAAACAACATCCATGCTTATGTTCTGTTGATCCAGGAATCGGCTGGAGAAGACCTAACGGTGGATCAACTGAAGGATTATGCTGGGCGGATCTATTTCGCGGGCGGGCAAATTCGTGAACTGACGGACCAAATGACGGCTTCGTTCGGGGCCCAGGGCGACGACCGGACATCCGAAAGAAATGAGGCCAAATCGTCGTAATTCGGTTGAAAAGATGCAGGTTCACGCCGAGCTGTTGCTGTTACAATTGGTAGCGGGAGAGATCTTTAAGGCATTGTTATAATTGAATTTTTCGATTCCAATGCCAAAGTATCGCGGAGAGCATTTGGATTGAATTTTGCCAATGTTCGCGGCACGACCACGCGCTTTAGGCTGAACTTATCGTGACCAGACGATTTGTCGCCACACACTGTTCCCTATACTCTGGTAAAACTGGTTAGAGCGGTAGGGGACTTTGCACTTGAATAACGACGCCATCCTGGTGGTCGAAGATGACCTCGGATTTGCTGATTTTTTGGTGGACTATCTAAAAAAGAATGGCCACCAAGCGGAAAGTGTCGGCGATGCCGTCAGCATGTTCAGGAAAATCGACGAGAACAATTACGGCTGTTTCGTTGTCGATCTTGGGCTGCCTGATGAGGACGGAATCGTAGTAGTGCGCAAGCTTCGTGCCCGCACTGATGCGCCAATCATTGTGCTTACCGGGCGCGAAGGGATCGACGACAAACTGGCCTGCTTCGAGTTGGGAGCCGATGATTATGTGACCAAGCCCGTTGACCCGCGCGAAATGGTGATGCGGCTCAGAGCCGTCATTGGCCGAAGCGGCGTCCAGACACGAGGTGCGTCCAACATACTCGGCATCGGGCAATTTACGTTCGATCGTTCTCGCCGCGAAGTCCGTAATCCCGCAGGCGAGACCATCGAATTTACTCCTGCCGAGTTCGCGCTGATTTGGGTTCTAGCGCAGGCCGATGGTGAGCTGTTGTCGCGCGATACCTTGGTCGATGCCGTGTCCAGGGGCGACGGACCGGCTTCCTTCCGCGCCGTCGATATCCTGGTGAGCCGCGTGCGAAAAAAGCTCGACAAAGACGTGATCCGGACGGTTCCGAACGCGGGCTACAAATGCGGATGGCCGGTTACCGCGGCCGGCATCGCTGTACAGCGATGCTAAATTCTTCTCCCGTCAGTAACATCTGGGAACCTTATTGCCGAACCGCGCGCGCCTCGCTGGTGTAATTGAAGAACCAATAACGTAACGCTGAAATGCCCAGCGAACGAATGCTCACCGGCGGCCGCAAGTGCTCGTGGCGGCCATAGCGCTGGCATTTTCGGCTTATCCCGTTTTCGAGACCTCGGCCGGGTGACTTCGGATTTGTATTAGATTTTGACCGCTCTCTACTCGTCATTCCCGGGCTCACTCCAGCCCGTCATCCCCGAACTCTTTTAATCCGTCGGCCTCGAACTCACTCTAATCTGTCATCCCCGGCTTGACCGGGGATGACGAGGTGGAGGGAAAACCAGTGCGCGTGCTTTCCTAGTTCGCGTATCGCCCTCTAAAGCCCTGCCAAAGGTGTTAGCCGCTTTCGTTTTACCGCTCAGAAACATTTCAGAAAACACTCCGAAACATCCCAGAAACCTTCTCCGACAGATGGCGGCGTAGAACCGTGTTCAAGGATTGAAACCGCATTTGAATGCGAAGAGAGGCGAGACGGATGATTGAGAAGATACGCAACACGTTCGTCGCAGGCGCGCGGTCTAGTCCGTTTTAGGAATTCGGTGATGGCCGTCGTTGGTACCGACGGTGAGGAGGCAAAAATGACCCGTATCGAAAAAACGCGTAAGCGTGCGAAGCGCGCGCCACAGGCATTGCGCCGACATCTGGCGTTAAGTACGGCGCTGGCTTCGATGGCGTTCGTCGGCTACGGCGCGCGCGGCGCCTATGCGGGGTCCTGCGTCTTGAATGGCGGCACCTATGAATGCTCGGGTGCTGCCGGCGTGGATCTGACACAGTCCTTGAACGGTGCGCCGCTGAACGTGACCACCGATCCTGGCTTCGGCATCACCACCGCTGCCGATAATGCCTTCGCTTTGACCGGCACGGGTGGGTTGACGTTCACGGATACCAACGGTTCGGCCATTACGGGTCAGTCGAGCGGCATATACGCCGAAAACACTGACGGCGGTGCGCTGACCGTGACCACGACCGGTGCGGTGATAGGGGTCGATTTTCAAGGGATAGACGCTCGCAACGATTACTTCGGCACGGATCTGACGATTTCAGCGGCGACACTCAATGGCGGGGGGTATGGCATCAATGCCCGCAACTATGGCTCCGGCGTGACGAGTTTCACCGCGAGCGGTCAGGTAACGGGAACCTCTGGCGCCGGTGTCGAGATCGCGGGTTACGGCACGAGCATGACGGTCTCCGCGCAGGGCGTCAGTGGCGGAACGTACGGAATCTTTGCCAATAACGAGGGCGACAGCGGTTTGACCGTTACCGCCAACGGGCCGGTGGCGGGAGGGTCCAACGCGGGAATTTACGCCCGCAACGCCGATACCGCCACGGACCTTACGATTGACGCGGACGCCGTCTCCGGCGGCGGCGATGGCATCCGCGCCCGGAATCTTGGCAGCGGGCTGACGGATACCACCGCGACCGGCCCGGTCGTGGGGATCAGTGGGTATGGCATAAACGCCTACAACGCGGATACGACAACGGGCCTGACGATCTCGGCCGCCGCCGTCACCGGCGACGATTACGGGATCAAAGCGAACCACCAGGGCACCGGGGCGTTGAATATTACCGCAAGCGGTCCGGTGGGAGCTACGAACGACGCCGGGATCGAGGCGTACAACACCGAGGATGGTACAGGTGTAACGGTTTCGGCGGCCGACGTCGACGGTCGAACGTTCGGTATCCGCGCCCGCAACGAGGGTGGCGGGGCATTGAGCGTGACGGCGAACGGTCCGGTGACAGGAAGCCTGCGCGCGGGAATTTTCGCCCGTAACAACGATGTGAATTACGGCACGGATCTGACGGTATCGGCTTCATCCGTTAGCGGCGGGGAAAACGGAATCGATGCCGTTAACAGCGGCACGGGTTTTTTGAGCATCACCGCATCCGGTTTGGTGGCGGGCGGCGAAAACGGCATTTTCGCCTTCAATGAAAGCGATGGCGATCTAACCGTTTCCGCGGCGTCCGTCAGCGGTGGAACCAACGGCATTTACGCCTTCAATGAAGGCGATGGTGATCTAACCGTTTCCGCAGCGGCTGTCAGCGGCGGAACCAACGGAATTTACGCCTTCGATACCGGCGAGGGCGCGTTGAACATCACCGCGAGCGGTCCGGTGACCGGGAGCGGCGGCGACGGGATCTACGCCAGTAACTATGGTGATAATATGACGATATCGGTCGTCAATGTCACCGGCGAAGGTGAAGGGATCGAGGCGCGCAAATCCGGCGGCGGCGCCATGAGCATCACCGCCGCCGGACAGGTGACGGGGAGTGGAGGCGACGGAATCTTCGCCGAAAACTCCGGCACGGATCTGTCGATTTCGGCGGTCGGGGTCAGCGGGCTTGCACATGGAATTTTCGGCGTCAATTACGGTACCGAAAATTTCAACATCAACGCGGCCGGCCCGGTGTCCGGCACCAACCTCCACGGACTTTATGCCAGGAACGAAGGTACGGATTTGTCGATTTCGGCGGCCGAGGTCAGCGGCGGTTCGAGCGGTATTGTCGGCATCAACGATGGTACCGGCGATTTGAACATCACCGCGACCGGCGGAGTAACGGGCAGCACTGGCGATGGCATTCATGCGATCAACCTGACCGGGTCCGCGAATCTCACCGTCGATGTCAACGCCGTCTCTGGCCAATACTACGGCATATTGGCCAATAACGAAGGCAACGGCGCTTTAAGCGTGACCGCAGCCGGGCCCGTCACGGGAACCGTCCGCGACGGAATCTTCGCCTATAACAGCGGCAACGGCACATCCCTGACAGTGTCGACGGATAACGCCGTCGGTGGCGGACGCTACGGGATCAACGCGGAGAATCTGGGCTCGGGCCCGATGAGCATCACGGCGACCGGCGGCCCGGTGACGGGGGGCCTCTTCGGGATCCTCGCCCAAAATACCGGCTCGGATTTGACGATCGCGGCGACGGACGTCAGCGCCGTCCAGAACAACGCAATCGGCGCGCGCAACCAGGGTCCCGGCGTCCTGTCGGTCACGGTCGACGGCGCTATTACCGGCGGCACCTTCGGCGCCGGTATTTACACGCGGACCGATGCGGGCAGCATGAGCGTCATCACGTTGAATTCCGGCGCCAGCGTCAGTTCGGCCTACGGCCTCGCCATCCGGAACAATTACGGCGATTCCGCCACCACGGTGAACACGGGGGACAGCGTTGCGGGCCGCATCGAACTGGGCGACGGCAGCGACAACTTGACCTTCGATGGCGGCAATTTCTCCGGTGTCACCACCTTCGACGGCGGCGACGACACCAGCAACGCGGACGGCTTCACCGACCGGCTGGAATTCCGCAACGTGACTGGCAACCTGGACGGCAGCAGCGCGATCAATTGGGAGGTCGTGACGGTCGGCGCGGGCGGCGTGGTTACGCTGAGCAACACGCTGACCGCGGAAAACGTCACCGTCGCCAGCGGCGGTTCGCTCGGGGGGACGGGAACCGTCGCGGGCAGCCTCACGGTCGAGTCCGGCGGGACCCTGGGGCCGGGCGCGTCGGCCGGCGACTTCAGCGTGGATGGCAATCTCACGCTGGACGGCGGCGGCAACCTGGAATTCGAATTTTTCACGCCGCTCAGCTTCGACACGTTAGACGTCACCGGCGGCGTGGGGTTCGGTTTCGGCGGCGAGATCGACCTGCTGTTCGATGCCGGCTTTGACCCGTTCGATGGCCTGTCCCTGACCTTCCTGACCTCGGGCGGTATAGGCGGCTTCGGCAATCTTCTGTTCGACTTCATCGGCCTCGACCCGTTGTTCACCGCGGTCGTCGGCCTCGGTCCGCAGGAAGACACACTGTTCGTGACGTTCAGCGGCCAGGGCGGCCCCACGAGTGTCCCCGAACCGGGCATGCTGACACTGTTCGGGGCTGGCTTGCTGGGTCTGTTTGGGCTCGGCTGGCGGCGGCGATGCCCATCCCGCGGGTCACTGCGCAGACTAGCGTCTGCGCCAGGACCGAGCTGACCGCCAAGCTGTTGACGTCGATAAAGAAGGGCGCCGGAAAATCCGTCGAGGTCGCCGAGCTGAACTGCACGACTTGAATATCATTGAGGGCCGTGCCTGCCGCATGGCTGTCATCCCTCATTCCGGGGAAGCTACCGGTCTCATTACCATTGCCCGATAACCTTGTACGATTGACGTTCCGCCATTTTCTCAAAAGCTGGTTGGTTCGGTGCTGTATGCGCGTGCCCTACCGCCTCGTAGCACCGTATTTTGGTCCTCGAATCCGGACTGCGGCGCGACCAATTCCGGCACCGCGGATGTCTGGCTTTGGCCAGATTCGGAAGAATTACTCTAGGTCAACGACCTCCAGTTAAGCTTTCAAAACAGAAATCCTACTCATGGCGATGGAGGATCTACAATTTCACCATGGAAAACCTCTAATATCGCACGCCACTCGGCGAAAACTTCGAACAAGGAGTTCGAAGTTTGTCCTGTGAAGCGCGCCAAATTATGGAAATCCGGATTTTTTCGAACCCAAAGTTCCGCTATTTCCTTGCCTGGTTGATCAGCAACTAAAATATCGTAAGCGGATAGCACCGTTCAGCCTATTTAGCCCTTAAAGCCATCTGTCGAAATTTTTTTCCATCACCGCTGTATTAGTGCCCCATTGCCTATCCAAACGCGTGCCATAACGTGAGCGTCCGGTAAAGCAGCCCTGCCTATGATGACGTTGGACTGTTACGCTCAGGTTTGAGCGTAACGCCAGGGGAGCAGTTCGTCGATCCGATTGATTTTATGGTCGGCGATACAGGCTAGCGTGTCGGTTAGCCAGGCCTGCGGATCGACGCCATTGAGTTTTGCTGTCTCGATCAGCGTATAGGCGATGGCGGCTGATTTGCCGCCGGCCTCGGACCCCATGAAGAGATAATTCTTCCGCCCCAGGGCGATGGGCCGCATGGATCGCTCTGCGGTATTGTTGTCGAGTTCAAGAAAGCCGTGATCTAGATATGGTCGCAGCTTCTTCATGCGGGTCAGGGCGTAGCGAATAGCACCGGCTAAGGGTGATTTGCCGGATATCCGGGTCAATTGGGCATGCAGCCATGATTCCAGGTCGTCGAAGATTGGTTTTGATTGGCGCTGCCTGATCTTCACCCGTTGATCCGGCGATTGGCCCCGAACCTCCTTCTCGACGCCATAGAGTGTGGCGATACGTTTTATGGCTTCCTCGGCAATCGCCGATCCCTGAGCTTTGTGGATATCGACGAACTTGCGTCGGATATGGGCCATGCAGGCCACTTCCGTCACCTTGCCCGTGCGGTACAGGTCATTGAACCCCGCATAGCCATCGGCATGCATGAAGCCCGTGAAGTCCGCTAGATGTTCGCGCGGGCGAACGCCCTTCCTGTCGGACGAGAACTGATACCATGCGGCAGGATGCGCCTCTCCGGCCCAGGGTCGTTCATCGCGGACATAGGCCCAAAGCCGCGCGGTCCTGGTTTTACCGGAGCCTGGGGTCAGCATTTTTACCGGCGTATCATCGGCGAAGAGGGCCTGTCCCTTTAAAACATGGCGCGCGACGGCGTCCGCCAAAGGTTCCAACAGAGCCGTGGATTTGCCAACCCAATCGGCCAGGGTGGAGCGGTCCAGATCGATCCCCTCGCGCTGGAATATCTGACTTTGCCGGTACAAAGGCGAATGATCGGCGTACTTGTTGACCAGCACATGGGCCAGTAGGCCAGGACCGGGCCGCCCGTGCTCAATCGGCCGCGACGGCAGGGCTGCCTGATGGAACGTCTCACAGCAGGTGCAGGCCATGCGCGGGCGAACAATCCGGTTCACGACAAAACGTCCGGGGACATATTCCAGTTCCTCGGTGACATCGTCGCCAAGCGTTTTGAGCGCACCGCCGCATTCCCCACAGGCATCGCCCGGCGACAGTGTTGTCTCGTTGCGTGGGAGATGACCGGGCAGCGGTTTACGTTTGGGCTTGTCTTTTGGCGCTGCAGATTGATCTGCATTTGCATCGTCTGACGCGGGCTCCTGCGCGGACGCCGCAATCTCTTCGTCTTCCAGCGTCAACGCCAGTTGATCCAGAGCCTCCGAGCGCGACCCGAAGCGATGCTGGCGCATCCCGGCCAATTGGTGTTGGAGCTTCTCGATCAACACCGCCTGTGACTTCACTTCCGACGCCAGCGATGCCACCAGACCTTTTAATGCGGCAGGTTCATTCGGGAGGTTCTCAGCGTCGTCGAGCATGCCGGCAATCTATCAGCCGCCACCCCGCATGGGAATCCCCGGAAATTGACAACCCTTTGCTGTGAAACGACTTTACCCAGCCGTCAGGGGACGCCACGTTCGTTGTGGTATGCGCCAATCAATCCCTTCCAGCAGCATCGCCAATTGAGCCGGGGTCAGCGCAACCTTGCCCGCTTTCGCAGACGGCCAGACAAACCGTCCCTTCTCCAGACGCTTCGAGAACAGACATGCCCCTTGCCCGTCCCACCAGATCACCTTGATCAGATCGCCACGGCGACCCCGGAAGACGAACAGATGACCGCAATACGGCGCCGCCTTTAGAACCTTCTCTGTTTGCGCTGACAGCCCATTGAACCCCTTACGCATGTCCGTCACGCCGGCCGCAAGCCAAACCTTCGTGTTCGTGGGAACCGGGATCATCCCGACAAGCACCGGAGCAGACGTACGAGCGCTTCGGGATCGTAAGGGCCGCTAATGCTCAAGCGATGACCTCCGGCAAGCGTGACCTCGATCTTGCCTTCGTCACCAACAGGGCGCTCGGCTTCGTGCTCGACGTGACGCGCAATCTCAACCGGCAGGAAACAGGCGGCGTCATCGACCGTGTCACTTCCCGCAAACCGGGGATCTTTCAGCCAGTTGAAAACCTGATTGGCGTTCACATTGTAGCGCCGTGCAACCTGTGAAACCGAAACGCCCGCAAACCGCGTCTGTGCGCAAATCATCCGCTTCTCGTCTGCACTCCAGCGCCGACGCTTGCCCCGCTTCGCCACATCCTGATCCCCGTTAGTGTCCACCTAAACAAGTGGACACTAAACCTCACTTCTTCTGCACGGCAGAGCGGTCAGGCCGGACGCTTACACTTCCACACGGCCAGCCATGAGCACATCGAACGTGCCTCCCTTAAGTTTTTGGCGTCGAGAGGAGAGGCCGGATACGCGGGCCTAGAGGTTTTTATCCGGGTGGAGTTGCGCCGCCAATTCGAGCGGATAGAGATCAAGCGCGACCAGCCGATTCGTTTTATTCTAAAGTCGGGCGGTTAAGGCGTTGGAACACAGCTCAAATACTTGATAGTCACCCATGTTTTTTGCGCAACTTCAAAAGCTTGCTGTGAGTGATCCCAGAGGAAATCCGTCTAGGAACCATATCAACGGTTCCACTATATTGACTCAACCCGGCCTCAATATCAGACGTCGCATTCTCTTCCTCCCGGGTGGAATGGAAAAACAACTGGGCTATTGCTTCTCCGGGGTACAGCTTGAGGGGCGTTTCGCCCAAGTTGCGGAGTTCGAGGGTTAGCGAGCCCGCGAATAATGGATGTATCCCGATAGCAGTAGCCACAATCAGGCCTAATCTGCCCCAAGTCGAGCGGCCAACAACGTAGGACATTAAATCGTATGGAAGCCTTATGTATTCGAGGGTTGTTGCGAGAATAAATTGGTGAGGGTGAATTACAATTCCACGACCCAAAGGAACATATTGCCTCCGATATAAGGTTTTTAGCTTACTTTCCGATCCTGTATCAGGGTCGAATTCGTCGATCATGCCGTATAAACTTGCAGACACAAGGGAAAACTCGAACCCAAGACGAACGTCTATCGAGCACTGGTCATCTCTCAGTTGCTCAGATGGTTCCAACAACGGCGCGATAACGAGACGCCTGTCCAGGTTGCCTTCCTGTAATCTTTGTCGAATATCTGAGCCTGACAAAACGGTCACGTCACTGACCTCCAACTACGGACCGCCTCAGACAATTCAACTGCCTTAAGGAGAAGGCTATGGAGTTTTTCTGCCTTCTCTGACATATGTGCCTGTTCGCGACTTTTCACCCTTAGAAGATCGAGTTTCGTCAGCAATACAAACCATCCGACATTGAGAATCGAAGAAAATTCTGATGGGATTTTTTGATTTAAGTCTGGTCCAGTTTCTATAGGCGGCACAGCTGACAAAAGCGCATCCGTGTAATCTGTAAGATTGCCTGCAAATTGATCTGGGGTATAAATCAATGAAGGGCAATTAAGTTCTAAATATTTTTGCGTTTGGTCATAAATCAAGTGCGATACATCTCTATAATAAGGAACCAGTTCGGCCATGATTGCTGCAGTAACAGGATCAGAAAATTGTTGATTAAGTTCAATATAAAAACGATCTGCGTCAGGTAAGCGCTTCATCAGATTGCTATTGAAATCGTCTTTTAATGTTTTGCCAGATTTATCCTTAAACACATCGGCGAATGAGTTGGTTCCCGATACTAATTGTTTGTGGACCACCTCTCTTCTGAGGTCGTGTGGCGGATGGGTCTCCGAAACGCCATAGCTGGGGCTAAGTAATTGGAAAAATTCGGAAGACGCGAAAAACAATGCCGGACCCATTATTAAATGTGCAAAAGCATCAGCGGATAGCTCCATCAACCAAGATATGTGTACTTGTTTTAGTTTATTTCGTTCATCGGGGCTTAAGGGGGACTTCGAGAGGCGTGTTTCGATGCGTTTTACCAGTTCGTTTTCTTTAGCCTTTTCCGAAGATAAATCAATTTTAATACGACTAAACATCGCATGGCCCACTTCGTGGGCAACTATTGAATAGTGTGGAATTATCCCAAGCGCGCTCCCAGGAACAGTCACACGAATTAGGGGCCAAGATATTGCACCGATTGCATCATTTAAAGAAGCTGACTTATCTCTGATCCTTTGAAATACAGATTCGTTTATAAGCCGCAGTTCATAATTGGCAGCATGCTCCGCCCTGAATAGTGTTGTATTCGATAGACCGAGATCATCAAACCAACGTTGCATCGGGCGAACGATAGGATAGGGCAGATCGTCAACGTCTGCGCCTGCCATAAATCGAAGATTCTCAAACGCCATATGAGCAAGGCTCCCAGCGTCTCTTACTAGAGAGTCTGCGACGTTAGCTAGTGTGACGCTTTGTCTTGATCTTTCGAGATAGGCATTAGCAGTGTCGAGGACGCCGCGGTTAAGCCTGAGCCACAATATGGGCCCTTCATGATTGCCGGGATATTGACGATCAAGAAGATCATCGACCTGTAATAACACCCGGTTTAGGTAGAATTGAGCAGAAACTTGTGCGAGCGCCAGGGTCAACAGAATTCACAATTTCAGGCGACCTGGAATATATCGCTCTCAGTGGAAGTGAATGTTGTTGGTTCTTTTTCCACTTTTCCGAGAAAGACAGACAAAAACTCCGAAGATTTTTCTCCCTCTTCCTGGGCAATGGCCTCTCCGGTATTTAATTTGCTGAACACTCCGCAAACTTCGCTAAGCCGCTCGCCAAGCTCACCATTAAATTCATGACGTACATGTTGTTCGACGAACGAGAAGCTTTCGTATGCCGAAATGTCTTCGACTCCAAAAAGCAGATTCTCTTGTTCAGCAAGCTCCGATCCGCGACTTGCCAAATCGAAGAGCTTTTTCAGGTCTGAAATAACGAATTTGCGGCGATCATCAGCCACCTGGCCGCCTTGCAGGATGCTCAGCGCATCCTCAATGACCTGCCGTAATCCGACATCAGTTGTGCTTGCAGTCATGTTGAGCATTGATTCCTCCTAGCTTGGCACGATTGGCCTGATATTGCCATACGCCATATTGCTCGGAATACACCCGGTGGGCGCGACGAACATTTAATAATGTTCCTATTTTGTCCTATTCTAACGTGCTTCGCTTTCGGATTCTACGCAATAATAAGTTTTACCCAAACTAAACTCTATATGTAGTGGTTGTCAATCCCAAAACGCCTAGATTTGGGAAAATGATATTTTGCATATCTTATTAATCTATTGGAATACTTGAAAAATTATTTTGTCCGAGCGATTATGCTCTCAATCTCCTGCTTAATCCGTTTAAAAATAATTTTACCCAAATAAGCCCACTATTATTCCATGGCTAATGGTAGACCTAGCGGCACGAGGCTTGATCCGGAGCATCCAGACCCGGTGTTGGTCGAGGTGTGCGAAATTGACGAGCGAGGCAGAGTACGCTTGCCACCGAGAATCACGTCAGGTGTCGAGTGGTTCGAAGGGCGGAAATTCGATTGTTTAATGGTTCTCGATGAACCCGGAAGAGTTATTCTTTTACCTTGGAAACCATACGGCGACGAAGTTGTCGAAAAGAGACGCGAAATAATCGAAGAATTATCAAAAGATTCAACTGAAAGAGAATTTCTTAGTGCGTTGACATGCCGTTATCATCGAATATCGATTCCTTCGGATTCTCGCCCATACGTCGGTTCGTTTGTGTTGCTACATTTAGGCTTTCCTGAGGGAATTTCCTCAAGGGCCTATCTAATTCAATTTCCAGATTCGATAGAAATAGTATCTAGAGAATTCTATTTGAAGGCGTGTCGTAAATTTCTATCTCAATTTCCCGACCTTCCTTAATTTCCCGCATGCTAAGGATTTTACGTCCCGCTCGGTGTTGGCGGGTTACGGTCGAATTAATACCGGACTTAAGTCGGCATATATCCGGAGCGCCCCTTTCAGCATCTCGAGAAACGTTATTTCGAACCCGGCAATCTCGGTTTCCCCGTGTTCCAAGCCTACGATAGTGTCGTCGGCATGTGTATCTGCAATGACCGCCGCTGGCCGGAGACCTACCGCGTCATGGGCATGCAGGGCGTCGAGTTGATTATGCTCGGCTACAACACGCCACGCTATTTCGCGCCCGCGCCAGACCTGAATCGCATGGCCGACTTCCACAATCATTTGGTTCTGCAGGCGGGCGCATATCAGAACGGGTCCTGGGTCGTCGCCGTCGCCAAGGCGGGCGAAGAGGAGGGCTGCGATTTGATCGGCGAAAGCTGCATCGTCGCCCCGACCGGCGAAATTGTTACGCAGTGTCAGACGCTGGGCGACGAGCTTATCGTCGCCAATTGCGATCTCGATCTCTGCACGATGCTGCATACCAAACGCTGGGACTTCGCTGGCAACCGCGAGCCGGAGCATTATGGCTTGATTACCGGGTCGAAGGGCGTGGTGTCGCCGTTCGACCAATCTTGATGGGTTAGCGAACCGGCGCGATACGCCGGTAGGACAGCGCTTCAGCGACGTGAAGGCGTCGGACGTTGGGCTCGGCGGCCATGTCCGCCAATGTTCGCGCTACGCGGAGAACCCGGTGATAGCCGCGGGCGGAAAGTTTGAGCCGGTCGGCTGCCTCTGCGAGCAGCGTGCGGCCTTCCTCGTCCGGTGCGGCGACCGCTTCCAGCAATTTGCCGTCGACTTCCGCGTTGGTGCGGATTGGCGGGTCGGATGCCGCGTATCGCTCAGTCTGGATACGGCGTGCGGCGGCAACGCGAGCGGCAATCTCGGTGGACCCTTCCGCGGGAGGCGGCAGGGTCAGGTCGGCGGCGCTGACGGCGGGCACTTCCATGTGTAGGTCGATACGGTCGAACAGCGGCCCGGATATCTTCGCTTGATAATCCAGTGCGCAGCGCGGGGCGCGGCTACAGGCCAACGCCGGATCGTCGAGATACCCGCAGCGGCAAGGGTTCATTGCAGCGATGAGCTGGAAGCGCGCCGGGTAGGTTACGTGGGCGTTGGCGCGGGCGACGGCGGCGCGGCCGCTCTCGATGGGCTGGCGCAGCGCTTCCAGGGTCGGGCGGGCAAATTCCGGCAATTCGTCCAGGAACAGCACGCCGTTGTGGGCCAACGAAATTTCGCCCGGACGGGCACGGATGCCGCCGCCCACTAAAGCCGGCAGGGAAGCCGAGTGATGCGGGTCGCGGAAGGGCCGCTTCCGGCTGATCCGGCCGTCTTCAAGCAGCCCGGCGACGCTGTGGATCATGGAAACGTCCAGCGCCTCCCGAGACTCCATCGGTGGCAGGATGCCTGGAAGGCGCTGCGCCAGCATCGATTTGCCGGCTCCGGGCGGGCCGATCATCAGCAGGTTGTGGGCGCCGCTGGCGGCGACTTCGAGCGCGCGTTTGGCCGTCTCCTGCCCCTTGATGTCGGCAAGGTCGAGCATCGTTTCCACATCGTCGGCGAGCTTCGGCTCCGGCGTCGACAGCACCTGAACGCCCTTGAAATGATTGATCAGCGCCAGCAGCGTCGCTGGTGCCAGGACTTCAACCTCGCCGGCCCAGGCCGCCTCGCCGCCGCACGCCGCGGGACAGATCACGCCGCGTCCGGCCGCATTGGCATCGATCGCCGCCGGCAATACGCCCGCTACCGGCGAGATCGCCCCATCCAGCGCTAGCTCGCCTAGCGCGGTGTAGCCGGCCAACTCGTCGGCGGGCAACACGTTCATCGCGACCAGCAGACCGAGCGCGATGGGCAGGTCGAAATGGCTACCTTCCTTGAGCACGTCGGCAGGCGACAGATTCACGGTGATGCGCTGCGGCGGCAGGGCCAGCCCGAGCGCGCCCAGCGCGGCGCGGACGCGCTCGCGGCTTTCCGCCACGGCCTTATCGGGCAGCCCGACGACCGTAAAGGCGGGCATCCCATTGGCCATATGCACCTGGACGTCGATGTCGAGTGTCTCGACGCCCTGGAAGGCGACGGTATTTATTCTGGCAACCATGATTCCTTTTTCTCGCAATGAGATGTACCGGGCTTCGCGGCGTCACGCCAGCACCTTCCCTTGGTTATGGCCCCCCGAGCGGTAAAATTTGCCGAGTATAGTCGACCCAGAAGCAAAATTTGCCGCGTAAACTTCGCCGCTGCGCAATTAGAAGACCCCATAAATCATGGCTTTCTGCGAATTGGCGCGGCTCGACGCGGGGCATGTTCCTTGCGTTGCCACGGATAGTCGTTCGCCGAACGTTCTTAGTAAATTGGTAAGGCAATCCGGCGAGAATCGGTTGAATTCGATAGGCGCCTATGGATTTTTTCTTTAACTCGACGACGCTCCGGCTCAATCAATCGCTGTTCAACGCGGTGGGCAGTGCCGCCGCGGCGCGTACCGCGCGGGTCGCGGCAATCGCACGAAACAGCGGTCCGAGTGCGCCGAACTTCAATGCCGACCAGTCACGTCTTGATGCACGGGCGCGCGAATCGACCCGGCAGGTAGAAGGCTTCTCCAAGCTTAAAGTACGGCAGCAACGGGCCGTGAAGACGGTGGAAAAGGCGACTGAGCGCCTCACCGAAATGAAGAACATCCTGCTCGAAGCGCGTGAACTGATCACCAATGCGCAGAAGACGGGTGTGACGGCTGAAGCGCAGCGGGATTTGGCGAACAGTTTCGACCAAAAACTTGGTAAGCTGAACTTGCGCGCCAAGGGCGCAGGAAATTTTGGCGTGAATCTGATTGGCGCCAGCATTCGCGACATTTTCGAAGCCAATGACCTTGAAGTGCAGATTAAGCCCGGATCACTGGTCACGACGACCTATACCGGCAAGTTTTTGGGCTCAGATTACGTTCTTACGGACGGTAGCGGCGATACGTTTCTGCCGAATATTTTCGGATCGTCCCTGGCTCAGTTCCCGAATGCGGACCCGAACGATAGTGGTGTGCTGCTGAAAGATGATGATACCGTCGTGTTCGATCACGATACGGGCGCGTTGTCGATCACGCGCGCCGGCGATGGCAGCCCGACCCTTACCGGCACGGTGGAGCGCAAGGGCATTGGCGTATTGCATTCATACTTCTACGGCAATTTTCAGGATGCGACCTTACGCGATAAGGCTCTGGAAGAAGTCGATGCGGCGCTTGGGACCTTGCGCGTCCAGATTTCTTTGTTCGAAAGTAAGCGAACCCGGGCGGAGGTTGCGGTCAATTTCAGTCAAGGACAGATCGACGAAAACCGCGATACCGCCGCCGGCATTCAAGCTCAAAAGGAGGGGGCGGAGCGGCGCTTTGTCCTGGAAGAGCAGAAGCGTCAGTTCCTGTTCGAAAGCGCGCTGCAGACGGCGCTCTCCTACAACAGCCAGGGCCTATCCGTCTTGCTGCAAGACGCGGCGTCGTTCGGCTTCGAAGCTTAGCCTAGATTCATGTAGTTGGTGTGCTGATTCACGCGAAATTCAATCTTTTGAATTTCGCGATCAGGACACTAGTCCTAACCCGGAAACCGTTCTTCAATCGCATCCCAGATGTCGGCTTCCAGGCAGACGTTGTCGAAGCGATTAACTTCCTGTAGCCCGGTCGGCGAGGTCACGTTGATCTCCGTCAAATAATCGCCGATGACATCGATGCCGACGAAGATTAAACCCAATCGTTTCAGATCCGGTCCGATTGTTTCACAGATTTCTTCTTCGCGCGGCGTCAGGGTCGTCGGCTTTGGCGTGCCGCCGACATGCATGTTGGATCGGGCCTCGCCGTCCGGCGGAACGCGGTTCGTTGCGCCCACGGCTTTGCCATCGACCAGGATGATGCGCTTGTCCCCGGCGCGCACGTCCGGCAGATAGCGCTGCACGATTATCGGCTCCCGGTAAATTTCGGTAAACAATTCAAGCAGCGCGCTTAAGTTTTCGTCGCCCGGTTGGATGTGAAAGACACCGGCACCGCCGTTGCCGTACAGTGGCTTTACGATAATGTCTTCATGCTCGGCGCGGAATTCGAGAATTTCCTCGCGGCTCGACGTGATCAATGTCGGCGGCATGAGCTCCGGGAACCGGGTCACGAAAATCTTCTCCGGCGCATTGCGGACATTCGCCGGGTCGTTGACGACAAGCGTCTTGGGGTGGATGTGTTCGAGGATATGAGTCGCTGTAATGTAGGCCATGTCGAAGGGCGGATCCTGCCGCATCAGGATCACATCCATCGTCGACAGATCGAGCGACTCCATCGTGCCGACATCGAAATGATTGCCGGCCTCGCGCCTGACCGTCAGCGGCTGCGACCGTGCGGATACTTTGCCATCGCGAAAGGTCAGGGCGCTGGGCAAATAGTAATGAAGGTGATAACCGCGCCGCTGCGCTTCGAGCGCGAGCACGAATGAGCTGTCCCCCTCGATATCGATATTGTCGATCGGGTCCATCTGTATGGCAACGTTCAAGCTCATGGCCGCAATCCTGTTTCGTTCCGTTTTGATAATTATACAGGCCCGCCCGCGTGCGGCACAGCCCGCCAGTTAGACAACGGGCGACAGGTTCCCATCGACATTGATTGCCGTGCCGGTGATGTAGGAGCCGGCGTCGGAGGCAAGGAACGTCGCCATGTTGGCAAACTCCGCGGCGGTCCCCATGCGGCCTAGCGGGATCGCCTCGCCCGCTTCGGCGATATAGTCTTCCAGGCTTACATTGGTATCCGCATTGGCGTGCCGGCGGGCAATCTGATCGCTGACGATCCGCCCGACCAATAGCGCGTTAACCAGCACGTTGTGTGGCGCGCCTTCGCCAGCCAGCACCTTCGTCAAAGCCATGCCTGCGGCGCGCGATACGGCTGTCGGCGCGCCTGTTCCCGGCGGCGCCTTGGCGCCGACATTCAAAACGTTGATGATGCGGCCCCAGCGGCGCTCGATCATCCCGGGAAACGCCAGACGCGTCAGCCGGATGGCGCCGAACAGTTTCAGCTCGAGATCGTTTCGCCACATCTCATCGGTGATATCCAGGAACGCGCCGCGTTGCGACGACCCGGCGTTGTTCACGACGATATCGACCGGACCCAAAGCGTCTAAAACCGCGTCATGCATGGGTCCGATTGCCGAGGAGTCGCTCATATCGCAGACGAAGCCTTCGATCTTGCCTGCCGCGGCGGGGGCGATTTCGGCCTTCGCTTCGTCCAGCATGTCGCGCCGCCGGGCGATCATCGCGACGTTTGCGCCCGAACGGGCAAACTCGTGCGCGATTGCCTTGCCAAGTCCCATGCTGCCACCGGTCACCACGGCGGTGCGGCCGTCCATTCTGCATTCCATGTCTCTCTCCCGTAACGATAACCCCGCCGAAGCGGGGTTATCTAACCGGCACGTTAGATTGTGTACGCTAGCAGCCGCTCACGCATTTGCCGCCGCCGTCGAACTCCATCGTGCGGCCACTGAGTGGGACATGCACCGGGACATTGCTGGCCTTGATGAATTTCTCCGTCCGAGTGCCGCTTCGAACTTTACCGCCGTTCGTCGCTTCTTCGTTGGCGTGGGACGCGATAACCGCCTGTGGCTTGACCAGGGAGTTGATGACATAGGCAGCTTCGGCGGGGCCGGTCGTGAATGTGTCGCCAATATTCATCATGGCGAGATTCGCCTTGTAGTGGCCGCGAACCACCAGATCCTGTTCGGCCGTGATGCCGGTGTCGCCGGACAAATAGACGACAAGTCCGTTGGTGAATTTGAGCACATAGCCGGTCGGCGGTCCGACATAGGCGGTCAGGCCTGCTGCCTTCAGGTCCTTACCCAGCGTCCCGCCAATGAACCCCGGCGAGAGACCGTTGCTGTGCGCGGCCGGCACCGTCGTAATCCCGACCCCGCCGACGGTTTTCATCGAACCGAATCGCGCCAGCATCGAGTCCTTCGGATTGCCGCCAAGGCCTTTTAGCTTCCCAGCGAGGACACGCGGAATCTCGCTGCCGGTTACGATTTTCGCCTTCTTGGCGAATGCGATGTTGACGCTGTTCGAATTTGGTGTCGCGGAAACGGCGAATTTTGGCTTCCCGCAAGTGCCCGCGTCGTCCAGCTTGATGTGTTTGTCGCCAAGGTGGTCGCCATGCACATGGCTGACCAGGACGACGTCGATCTTGCCGAGCCTGGGATCGTCAGGTCCCGCGACCGTGCGGCCGGCATCGTAAAGCAGGCGGGTGCCGTTCGGGTCTTCAAAGACCAACGCCCGGTCGAGACGGCAGAATTCGCCATCCTGTCCGCCGAGCGGTGTTACTTTAACATTGGCTGCCGCGGCAGGCTGAATTGCCGTCCCGGCGATGCCGAGGGTAAGAGCCGTCAGCGCAAAAACGATCCGTTTCATACTTACCTCCCTGTTACGAGTTATGGTTATTTGAAGTTTGAACGGTTTTGCTGACCGGAAACAATGTAAATCTCCCGGCGAAGAGAAAGCGGTCGATCAGTTCAGCCGGTCGCGCAATTGCTGCAGCAGCGTAACGGCTTCGTGCCGGGCCTGTGGGCGTTCGTCCAATTCGATAAAACGTTCTATGGCGTCGATCGCTGCCTGTAGGTGCCCGGCCTGCACGTTCAGCACGCCCGCTTCCCACCACAGCGACGTCTGCTCGGGTGCGATCATGAGCATTCGGGCCACCACCGCCTCCGCGCCCTCCATATCTTTTTGCTGGATCAGCCTTAGCTTAATGTTGTTTTGCAGCCGCAGCAGGATATCGCGGTCGGACACTTCGGCATAATGCTCCGGACGCAACTCCGCGTCGTTGCCCGACATTGTCTTGAGAAGGTCGCGCAAGTCATGCGGCGCCCGCACTAAGCCCGCATGAAAGGGGTCGAGGACGAGCCGTTCTCCGCCGTCGCCCAGGCGTAGGAGAAAATGCCCCGGGAACGCGAGACCGCTAATGCTCCAGCCTTGCGCACGCGCGGTATGGATGTACAGGATGCCGAGCGCGACCGGCAGTCCTTTCCTGCGATCGATGACGCGGATCAGGTTGGCGTTCTGTAAGTCATCGTAATTGAGCTGGTCGCCTTCATAGCCTTGCTGTTCGACAAGGACGGTATTGAGGGCGGACAGCCTGTCAGCGAGAGTTTCGGCTCCTGCGGATTCCCGGCCGACATCGTCACACAACTCGATCAGATGCTGTCGATACCGGTCGAGAGGAACCCGCGGCCGGTCGAGGGCGGCGAGCGCAAGGGCTGCCTCGCCCAACTCGAACGGACCTTCCGGTGCGGCGCCGATTTCGCGAAGGGTCTGTTTCGCCTCGCTGCTGGTTAGCATCGGATCGCCGTTCAGCTCGACGGGGTGTTTTTCAAGCGGGCATGGCTGACCACGCGGCGCACATATTCGATATTGCGCGCGTGATTGCGCACAAGGGTCAGTTCGGTCTCGTTTTGTGCAATGCCCATCAGGTAGACCGTTCCGTTAACGGTATCAATAGCATAGTTGATCGCCTTGATTTTGCCATCGAACGTAATCTTCAAACGAAGTTGCGCCGTAACCCATTTGTCGCGTGCGAGGTCCAAAACATCACTGTTGTCTTCTACGGTGATTTCGTTGATGACCGTTTTGACGCCATCGACCTTCCAGGCGTGACGGACCGCGGCGATGCGATCCTTGGGCTTGGGCACGGTGCCCGTCAACAGGACGCGTCCTTCGTGGACCTTGACCGCGATCAGTTTGAAGGCGACATCGTTGTTGTAATAGGAGCCTGTTATTTTGGCGTGAATTACCGTGTCATCGATGGCGCCGCCGATACCGCGTTCCTGCATTGCCGCTGTTCCGGCCGTCGCGCCAGCGCCGACGGCCAACCCGACGCATCCGGACAGACCCGCCGCCAGGAGTAGCGCTACGAAACTTAGAACGATCCGTGCGGCACGCCGGTGCCGATTGCGCGGTGGTGCGAACATGTTCTTCATCTACCCGAAATTCTCTATCGCAACTGATTATTGAGAATATTAACCATCATCTGGCCGCCAAGCGTCAATTATATAGGCAGGCAACCGCCTGGGGGCGACCGCCATTACGTCGAAGCGGATATTCAGGTCGGCTAAGTCCGGCCGGCCGGCGATGAGCCATTGCGCTGCCCGTACGAGGCGCTTTCGTTGACGCGGTGTAATCGATTCGAGCGCCGTCGTGCGATCGGGGCGGGCTTTTACTTCGACGATCGCGAGAATTTGGCGGCGGCGGGCGACGATATCGATCTCGCCGACAGGGGTTCGCTGACGGCGGGCGATGATGCGATAACCGTGAAGCCGAAGCCAAACGACGCAGATCGTCTCGGCTGTCCATCCCCGCTGCCACGCTTTTCGTCGTTTGGCGGAGGCCATCGCTGGTCACTCCTCGCGATCCAGTTCCAGTGCGCGGGCGTAGACTTCGCGGCGCGGCCGGCCGGTTGCCGTGCTAACAGTGGCGGCGGCGTCCCGTACGCTCATTCCTGCCAATGCTTGCCGCAACAATTCGTCAAGATCTATCGCTGGTTCTTCGTCCGCATCGGGCGGTGCGACGACGACAACGACTTCGCCCTTGGGGGCACCGGCTTCCTGGTAATATTCCGCCAACGCACCGATCGTATCCCGGCGAAATTCCTCATACCGTTTGGTCAGCTCGCGCGCGATTACAGCCGGCCGGAGGCCCAGTACGTCGCGCATATCGGCAAGGCTTGCGGCAAGACGGCGCGGAGATTCGAAAAATATCAATGTGGCATCGATCGCCGCGAGGGGTTGCAGGGCCGTCCGGCGTTGCGCCGTTCGCGTCGGAAGGAATCCGGCAAAAAGAAACCGATCCGAAGGTAGCCCGGCGGCAGCCATCGCCGTCAGCGGTGCGCTCGCGCCAGGAATGGCGGTGACCGGAATATTCGCTTCGACCGCGGCGCAAACCAGCTTATAGCCGGGATCGGAAATTAGCGGCGTCCCTGCGTCGCTCACCAGGGCGACGATCTCGCCTTGCTGCAGGCGGCGCAGGAGCATCGGTCGCATTTTGGCCGCATTGTGCTCATGATATGAGAGGGTGCGCGTTGCCACGTTGTGCGCGGCAAGCAGTTTCGCGGTGACGCGCGTATCTTCGCAGGCAATCACGTCCGCCGCCGTCAAAGTATCGACAGCGCGGAAGGTGATGTCCCGGAGGTTGCCAATTGGCGTTGCGACCACATACAGGCCCGGCGCCGGTTTACTTATTTTCAAAGGCTCACTAGTGTCCTG
Organism: Alphaproteobacteria bacterium; assembly: GCA_012103325.1. Taxonomy (GTDB): domain Bacteria; phylum Pseudomonadota; class Alphaproteobacteria; order UBA8366. The sequence continues at coordinate 1,092,626 of WLWY01000001.1, read as the reverse complement.
CGTCATGAAATCAGACCGTTCAGAAAAAACCGAATTTACGTTTGGGCTTCCATATGGTCGCTCACGCCGTTTTGGGGACTCCTGGAATCGCTGGTCTGTAATGCGCCTTTTTCCGGTCGCGGCGATCATACTCCTCACGGCCGCCGGTTGCGCTGGCCCCACGGTAGAAGATCAACCACGGTTCCGCAAATTCGAACCGAAGCAACAAACATCGGAATCCCGATCGCCAAATGCAGTGCCAGCGCCAGGAGCGCTGGCACCGCCCGCGCGAGTTGCGGATCCGGCGACCTCCAGCGATGGCCCTGCGTCAGGAACGGAAAATACCGCCACGCCCGGCGCGCCGTCGACGGAGGCGCGAGTAGCAATTCTTCTGCCGCTCACGGGAACCAGCGCACAGCTCGGTCAGGCCATGTTGGACGCGGCGCAGCTTTCGATGTTCGAGCTGGCGGATAAATCTTTCGCTCTGATGCCGATCGATACGCGCGGTACCGCGGCGGGTGCGGAGAGGGCGGCAAGACAGGCCGTGCAGCAGGGCGCACAACTGATCCTGGGACCCCTGCACGCAGATTCCGTGAGGGCCGCCGCACCCATCGCGCGGGACGCCGGTGTGCCGGTCGTCGCCTTCTCGAATTCACGTGAAGTGGCCGGGGATGGGGTTTTCATTCTCGGCTTCGTTCCCCGCCAACAGGTGCAGGCCATCGTCGGATACGCCCTTTCCGAAGGCCTGTCGCGCTTCGCCGTACTGGCGCCCAGCGATGCCTATGGCAGGTCCGTGGTCGAGGCGGCGCGATCCGTGGCGGAAGCGGCCGGCGGCTCGCTGGTGCGAACGATGTATTACGATCCGGGCGCAGCGGACCTTTCGGGCGAGGTCAAGGTGTTCGCCAACTACAATACGCGCCATCAGGCGTTATTGGCGCAGCGCAGGGCACTGACGGAAAAAGGCGATGAGGTTGCAAGGCAGGCGCTGCGCCGTCTGAAGCGGCTGGATACCATCGGTGCGCTGCCATACGATTCCGTGTTGATACCGGAAAGCGGCGAGCGGCTGCGGGCGCTGTCGTCTTTGCTCTACTATTTCGATGTTGACCAGCCGGCAGTTCGCTTTCTCGGCTTGCGGTCGTGGGACCTCATCCCGAACCTCGGTTCGGAACCGGCCTTGATCGGGTCCTGGTTCGCTGGATCGCCGACCGAAGAACGGGAACGGTTCAACACCAGGTTTCGTAAGATTTTTGATCGCGCCGCACCCCGTCTGGCGACTTTGGCCTATGACGCGACGGCGCTTGCTGTCGTGCTGGCACAGAGCGAAAACGGTCCCGATTATTCACTCGATGCGCTTATGGACGACAATGGTTTCCTCGGTGTCGACGGTATCTTTCGTTTGCGTTCGGAAGGCGTGGCGGAACGCGCCTTTGCGATCCATGAGGTAAACCGCACCGGTACGACAGCACGCCGGTCGGCACCGCAGAGTTTCGCAGCGACGACGAACTGATAGGGCGACGATCTGTCAGCCTAATAAATGGGCGATCACTGCGTCGAGCCGGGTACGCCCTGCTTCCGTCGCCCGAATGCGCCCGGCGGACCGTTCGATCAAACCGTTTTCAGTAAGCGATTTGAGACGGTCAGGGTCGAACGCGCCGCCAACGGCTTGAATCCGCGACTCCGGTATGCCTTCTGCAAGCCGCAGCCCCATCAGCACGATTTCGGAGAATTGCGTTTCGGCGCTCAGCGTTTCCGAAGGTTCCGCGCCGTGCCCTTTTGTCTCCACCTGCTCCAGCCACGCTTCCGGGCTACGGATGCGCTGGGTTGCGGCCTTTTCGCCACCGAGCGTCACGCGTCCGTGCGCACCGGGCCCGATACCGGCATAATCACCATAGCGCCAATAGATCAGATTGTGCCGGCTTTCCGCACCAGGCGCTGCATGGTTGGAGATTTCGTAAGCGGGCAGCCCGGCTACCGCCAAGATTTCCTGCGTGACGTCGTACAAGTCCGCCGCTTCCTCTTCCGCCAGCGGATCGAGGCGCCCGCGCCGCCACAAGGCGTGGAACGGCGTCCCCGGCTCCAAAGTCAGCTGGTAGACCGAAAGATGATCCCCCGCATAGTGCAGCGCGCGGCCAAGTTCGTCCCGCCATGCCGCGGCACTTTGTTCGGGCCGGCCATAGATGAGATCGAACGAGAACCGGTCGAACAGCCGTGCGGCATCGCCAACCGCGGCAAGCGCCTCATCGGCGCTGTGGCCGCGGCCGAGAAACGCCAACGCCTCGTCGTCGAGCGCCTGCACGCCGAGTGAAACTCTGTTCACGCCTGCCGCCCGGATATCGGCAAGGCGTTGGCGTTCGACCGAGGTTGGGTTGGCTTCGAGCGTAATTTCCGCGTCGGGCGAGAACGACCAATGCTGGGCGACCTGATCGAGCAGGGCTGCAACCGTGCCCGGGCTCATCAGAGACGGTGTGCCGCCGCCGAAGAAGATGCTCGCAATCCGCCGCTTGGGCGTCGCTTCCGCGATACTATTGAGATCGCGCAACAACGCGGACCGCCAGCGGGCTTCGTCGATTTGCTCGCGGACGTGACTGTTGAAGTCGCAATAGGGGCATTTCGAAAGGCAGAAGGGCCAATGGATATACAGGGCCAGGTCGCTTTCGAATGCCGGATCCCCCGTAATCACGGCGTCAGCTTTTTCGAAAGCAGCCGGCGACCAGCTGGTTGAACGCATCGGCGCGGTGGCTGATTTCGTGCTTTTGGGCTGGGTCCATTTCGCCGAAGGTTTCCGTGTGACCGTGCGGCAGGAACATCGGATCGTAGCCGAAACCGCGGCCGCCGCGCGGCGGACAAACCAGATCGCCCGCGACGGTACCCTCGAAAATTTCGATATCCCCGTCGGGCCATGCCAACGCCAAGGCGCAAACAAACCGTGCGCTGCGGTCGGCTGTGTCGCCGAGTTTTTCTTCGACGCGCTGCATCGCCCTGGCAAAGTCCTTCTCCGGTCCTGCCCAGCGCGCGGAGTAGATTCCCGGTTGTCCGTCCAGTGCCGAAACGGCAAGGCCGGAATCGTCGGACAGAGCGGGCAATTGCGCGCCGCTGGCGGCGGCATGGGCTTTGAGCGCTGCATTCTCCCGGAAGGTCGCGCCGTCCTCCACCGGTTCCGGTAAGCCGAGTTCGCCCGCGGAAACAAGCTTGATGCCGAAAGGTCGAAGCAGGTCGCCGAATTCGCGGACCTTGCCCCGATTATGGCTGGCGATGACCAGCCGATCGCCGTCGAAGTGTCGCGTCACGATGTCCCGTTTCCTGGTTCAGAGACCCAAAGCAGCGGCTTGCAGGGGCGCCAGTTCATCAACGCCCTTTCGCGCCAGGGCCATCAGCGCGAGAAACGCGTCCTGGGAAAACGGATCTCCTTCGGCCGTACCCTGCACTTCGACGATGCCACCAGAACCGGTGAAAACGAAGTTCGAGTCTGCTTGGGCGGTCGAATCCTCCGCGTAGTCGAGATCGAGCACCGCTTCGCCCTCCCACAGGCCACAGGAGATGGCCGCGACGGAGTCGCTGAGCGGGATTTCCTCGATCGCGTCGAGGGACCGCATGTGCTGAAAGGCAAGATGGAGGGCGACATAGCCGCCCGTAATTGCGGCTGTACGCGTACCCCCATCGGCCTGCAGCACGTCGCAATCAACCCGAATCTGCCGCTCACCAAACCCGTCGAGGCGCGTTACCGCGCGCAGACTTCGCCCGATAAGTCGTTGAATCTCCTGTGTACGGCCCGACTCAGCCGCACGGCGGCGATCGATCCGCGTTTCGGTCGAGCGCGGCAGCATGCCGTATTCGGCGGTAACCCAACCACGGCCCGTATTGCGTAGGAAGGGCGGTACGCGGTCTTCTATGCTGGCTGTGCAGAGCACGTGGGTTTCGCCGAATTTCGTCAAACAGGATCCTTCGGCATATTTGGATACGCCGGTTTCGAGACTGATCTCTCGCAGCGCGTTCGGCGTACGGCCCGATGGTCGCTTCATGTTCCAGTGTTCCCTGGTTCGTTTGGATTGGCCGGGACGCTAGTCTTTGTTGCCGTTACTGTCCAGCAAGGTTCGTGCGGCTTTGCGGTGTGTGGCTGGCTGATGTGACGTTGGGGAACAAGCGGGAGAGCGTTCATGTTAATCTTTTGCTCGGCAACGATTGTTTTGTCGATTGGAAAGGCCCCGAACACATTGATGCGCAACGAGACCGTGTTATGGCGTTCCTCGCTCGGCATACCCGGTAATAACGCGGGACTTTCGATGAAATTACCGTAACCTGCGCTCATTGACGCCCAGAGGGGGCGTTACTACATTCCGCAGCACGATGGCACCTGATCTGAATCAACGCTCCAGGGAAGTCCTCCGCCTTGTCGTGGAGGCCTATGTCGAGACGGGTGAGCCGATTGGCTCGCGGTCCTTGTCGCGTCAGCTCGGTATGTCGTTGTCGCCTGCCACGATACGCAACGTGATGGCAGACCTCGAAGATTTCGGGTTGCTCTATGCACCGCATACATCTGCCGGCCGCATGCCGACGGATGCAGGGTTGCAGCTGTTTGTCGACGGTATCCTGGAAATCGGGAACCTTACGGAGACGGAACGGAAAAATATCGAAAGCCAGTGTGCCGCCACGGGCCGTACGTTGAACCAGGTGCTCGAGGAGGCGTCGTCGCTGTTGTCGGGGCTGTCGCATTGCGCCGGGCTTGTCGTGGCGCCGAAACGGGAAGCTGCCCTGAAGCATATCGAGTTCGTCAGCCTCGGCCCGGGCCGGGCGCTGGTGGTTATCGTGAGCCAGGACGGTATGGTTGAAAACCGGGTCATCGATTTACCACTCGGCATGCCCGCTTCGAGCCTGGTCGAGGCGACCAATTTTTTCTCGGCCCATGTCGCGGGGCGGACCTTGGCCGAGGCTCAGGAGCACGTTCGTAAGAAAATAGCCCTGGAACGCGCGGAATTGGACGAATTGACGCAAAGCGTTGTGGAGGCGGGTCTGGCAACCTGGTCGAACGGCGGCGTCGGTCAGGATTTTCTTATCGTCCGCGGTCAGGCCAATCTGCTGGACGACGTGACCGGCATGGGGGATTTGGAGCGAATTCGAGCGCTGTTTCAGAAACTGGAGACCAATGAAGCCTTATTGCGCATGATCGAGGCGACGGACGGTGCAGAAGGTGTGCAGATATTCATCGGGGCGGACAACGAATTGTTCTCGCTGGCAGGGTGTTCGGTGATCATTGCACCGTTTTCGAACAGCGACGAGGAAATCGTCGGTGCGATCGGCGTCGTCGGCCCCGCACGCATGAATTACGGGCGGATCATACCGATGGTGGATTATACGGCAAAGATCGTCGGTCGCGTGATCGGCTGAACCATGAGGAAGAGCGAATGATGGAAGAAGATCGGCGCGAAGCCGAGGAAACCGAACCGGACAGCTCCGAAGAGGAGTCTGACGCGGCGGAAATGCCGGCCGAGGAGGCCGAAGAAACCGCTGCAACGCCTGAAGCCCGTATTGCTGAGCTAGAGACGGAGCTTGCCGCGGCGAATGATCGTATGCTGCGGCTTGTCGCGGAGACAGAGAATATCCGCAAGCGCAGCGAACGGGAGCGCGAGGATACGTTGCGCTATGCGGCCAGCGGATTGGCGAAAGATCTGCTTAACGTTGCCGACAATTTGCACCGTGCGCTGAGCGCTGTGCCGGAGGATATGCGCGAGGGCGATGAAGCGGCGAAGAATTTCATCGTTGGCGTTGAAATGACGGAAAAAGAACTCCTCGCCGCCTTCGAAAAGCATGGTATTCAGCAAATTTTGCCGCTTGGCGAGAAATTCGATTACGAGAAGCATCAAGCGATGTTCGAGCTACCGAGTACCGGCCAAGCGCCGGGCACGGTGGTTGAGTTGATGCAGCCGGGCTACATCATGCATGAGCGGCTTCTGCGCCCGGCCATGGTCGGCGTTGCCAAGGGCGACCCGGATGAGTCGCCCGACGATGTAGAGCATGTCGATACGACGGCTTGATCGTGATTTGTTCCTTTATCCGGCCCAATGTCGAGGGGCGAGATGCCGTTTTTCGGTGTTTTTGACAGGGTTGGGCTAATTTTTATGCGCTTCTGCGGCTTGCAGGGCTTTTCCGCCATTCCCATATGAGCGTCAATCGGTAAATTTGATGTGAACTGAGGCAAATGGGGCTTTTGCCGGGGCTGCACGGCAGGTCGGCGGAAGTTGCTGCAAAAAGAGGGTAATCGTTATGAGCAAAGTGATCGGCATTGACCTGGGAACGACCAACTCCTGTGTCGCCGTTATGGAGGGCACCAGCCCGAAAGTTATCGAGAGTGCCGAGGGGCACCGCACGACTCCATCGATGGTCGCGTTTACGGACGGCGACGAACGCCTTGTCGGCCATTCGGCCAAGCGGCAGGCCGTCACCAACCCGACCAATACGTTCTTTTCGATCAAGCGGTTGATCGGACGGCGCGACGGTGACGCCGAGGTCGAGAAAGACAAGAAACTAGTTCCCTACAATATTATCGCCGGCGAGAATGGCGATGCTTGGGTTGAAGGCGGCGATGGCAAATCCTACGCGCCCAGCCAGATCAGCGGCTTCATTCTGCAAAAGATGAAGGAAACGGCGGAAGCCTATCTTGGCGATACGGTGACTCAGGCGGTGATTACCGTCCCTGCCTATTTCAACGATTCACAGCGGCAGGCAACCAAGGACGCGGGCAAGATCGCGGGTCTGGAGGTGCTACGCATTATCAACGAGCCGACCGCGGCAGCGCTTGCATACGGCCTTGAGAAGAAAACGGCCGGAACGATCGCGGTATACGATCTCGGCGGCGGCACGTTCGACGTTTCCGTTCTCGAGATCGGCGACGGCGTCTTCGAGGTGAAATCGACGAACGGCGATACGTTCCTCGGTGGCGAGGATTTCGATCAGCGGGTCATCGAATATCTGTGCGACGAATTTAAGCGCGAACAGGGCATCGACCTGCGCAGCGACCAGCTCGCCCTGCAGCGGCTTAAGGAAGAAGCCGAGAAGGCGAAGATCGAGCTGTCCAGCTCGATGTCGACGGAGATTAATCTGCCGTTCATTACCGCAGACCAGTCCGGCCCGAAGCATCTCAACATGAAACTGACCCGCGCCAAGCTCGAAGCGCTCGTCGACGATCTCGTGCAGCGGACGGTCGAGCCCTGCCAGAAAGCGCTCAAGGATGCTGGGCTGAAGGCAAGTGAGATCGACGAGGTGATCCTCGTTGGCGGCATGACCCGCATGCCCAAAATTATCGAGACGGTGAAGGAATTTTTCGGACGCGAACCGCACCGCGGCGTCAACCCGGACGAAGTGGTGGCAATCGGCGCGGCGATCCAGGCCGGCGTTCTGCAGGGCGATGTCAAGGACGTGCTGCTTCTCGATGTGACGCCGCTATCGCTCGGTATCGAAACGCTGGGTGGCGTGTTCACGCGTCTGATCGACCGGAACACGACGATTCCGACAAAGAAAAGTCAGGTCTTCTCAACAGCGGAAGACAATCAGACAGCGGTAACGATCCGGGTGTTCCAGGGCGAGCGCGAAATGGCTGCCGACAACAAGGTGCTTGGCCAGTTCGACTTGGTTGGCATTCCGTCGGCGCCCCGTGGTTTGCCTCAGATCGATGTGACGTTCGATATCGATGCGAACGGTATTGTCAATGTTTCGGCCAAGGACAAGGGCACCGGTAAGGAGCAGCAGATTCGCATCCAGGCCTCCGGCGGTCTCAGCGACGACGATATCGATCAGATGGTCAAGGATGCCGAAGCCCATGCGTCGGATGACAAGAAGCGCAGAGAATTGATCGAGCTGCGCAACGGTGCCGATGGCCTGATCTATTCGACGGAAAAGAATTTGTCGGAGCATGGCGATAAAGTTTCCGATGAAGACAAGACGCAGATCGAAGCCGATGTTGCCGCCCTGAAGGAAGCGGCCGAAGGAGAGGACGTCGAGGCGATCAAGGCCAAGACCGAAGCGCTCTCGCAGTCTTCGATGAAACTCGGCGAAGCGATTTACAAGGCAAGTCAGGAGGAAGAGGCGCCGGAAGCGCCGACCGCCGAAGATGCGCCGGCGGATGAGAATGTGGTCGATGCCGACTTCGAGGAAGTCGACGACGACGGCAAGGACAAATCCGCCTGATCCGAAGATTATGATGCAAACCGGTACGGTAAATCACGGGGAGGCCGTGCCGCATTTGCAATGTTGCCACGAGGCTGGCCGAACGGTTTTAAGACCCGTTCGGCCGGTTCGTTAGGGGTGGGGGATGTCGAAAGACCTGTATGAAATACTCGGGGTCGCGCGGAACGCGAGTCCGGATGACCTAAAAAAGGCCTTTCGCGGACTGGCGAAGGAGCATCATCCGGACCGCAATCCGGGCGATGACGAATCCGAGCATAAATTCAAAGAAATCAATCTTGCCTATGAAATTCTGAAGGACCCGGAAAAGCGGGCAGCCTATGACCGGTATGGCCATGCCGCGTTCGAAAATGCGGGCGCGGGTGGACAAGGCGGCGGCTTCGATTTCGGTTCCGGCGGATTCGCTGATATTTTCGACGAAATGTTCGGCGAATTCATGGGTGGCCGGCGCGGTAGGGGCGGCAACCGGCGCGGATCCGATCTTCGCTACAATTTGGAAATTTCGCTGGAGGACGCGTTTCACGGGCGTTCGGCGGAAATTCGCGTGCCGTCTTCAGTCACCTGCGATTCTTGCAGCGGCAGTGGTGCGGAAGGCGGTGCCCAGCCGGTGTCCTGCCCGACCTGTCAGGGTGCTGGGAAGGTTCGCTCGCAACAGGGATTTTTTACCGTAGAGCGGGCCTGTCCGAATTGTCGGGGCGCTGGCCAGGTGATCGACAATCCGTGCCGAGGCTGCAATGGTACCGGCCGGACGCAAAAGGAAAAGGCGCTGTCGGTCAAGATCCCCCCGGGGGTCGAAGACGGCACCAGGATCCGCCTCTCCGGTGAAGGGGAAGCGGGGATGAATGGCGCATCGGCAGGCGATCTGTATATCTTCCTCAGCTTGACGCCGCATCGGCTGTTTCAACGCGATCAGGCCGATATCTTCTGCAAGGTACCGATGTCCATGACAGCCGCCGCGCTTGGCGGCGAGGTGGAGGTGCCGACCATCGACGGTGGCAAGGCCAAGGTAAACGTGCCGCCGGGCACTCAGACCGGACAGCAGTTCCGATTGCGCAGCAAGGGCATGTCGGTGCTCAACGCGCGGCAGCGTGGCGACATGTATGTCGAGGCACGGATCGAAACGCCGGTAAACCTGTCCCGCAAGCAGCGGGAACTGTTGCAAGAGTTCGAGAAGGCTGGCGCCGGCCGTTCCTTTAGCCCGGAGTCGGAAGGCTTTTTTGCTAAGGTCAAGGAATTCTGGGAAGATCTGAAAGACTGACTTGCCGGCCTTTTGCCGAGGACTCTACCGTATGTCCGAAATATCCCAAGATGAAGCCGTAGCGGCCGCGATGGCGGTTCTGGACGCGCATATGGCGGGTCTCAATACCCGCGATAAAGCGGCGATTGGCGCTACGCTGCATTTCCCGCACTACCGGCTCTCGCAGGGGCGTATGCAGGTTTGGGAGAATTCCGATCAGTATTTCGCTGATTTCCTCGCGCGTGCCGGCGATGGCTGGGACCGCAGCGCATGGGATTTCCGCAACGTGGTTGCGGCGGGACCAGAGAAGGTGCATCTCGATGTGCAGTTTACGCGCTATCGCGCCGATGGATCGGCTATGGGCAATTTCCGTTCATTGTGGATCGTTGCTTTTCTCAACGGCCGCTGGGCCGCGCAAGCGCGTTCGAGTTTCGCCGCCTAAGCCGCCGCACGACTTTCTCTCTCAAAAGGATTGATGTCGGTCCGTTATTGACTCATGACGAGGGCATTTGTGTGCGTTATCCTTCACACTCAGCAAAATGCCCGACTGGATAACGGTTTGGCGGCGAACGGAACGGGGGCGCTTGGAACGCGCGGATGGCAAAGCAAGATGAATTCAGCGTCACGTTCTGGGGGGTTCGCGGCAGTATCGCGTGTCCGGGACCCGAGACGGTCCGCTATGGCGGCGATACCTCCTGTCTGGAAGTAGTGTGCGGCGACTACCGCATGATCTTCGATGGCGGGACAGGCCTGCGCAAATTGGGGGGAGTCCTCGCCGGACAGGGTCCTATCGATTCGGATATTTTCTTTACGCACAGTCATTTTGACCATGTCTGTGGATTGCCGTTCTTCGCGCCGTTTTTTATCCCCGGCAACCGGTTTCGCCTTTGGGCCGGGCACCTGCTTCCCGAACATACTTTGAAGCAGGTGCTGGTCGAAATGATGATGGCGCCACTGTTCCCGGTGCCACCAGAAATTTTTCAGGCGGGCGTGTCCTACAACGACTATGCCTGCGGCGACGTGCTGACGCCACACGAGGGCGTTACAGTGCGGACCGCGCCACTCAATCACCCAAACCGGGCGACCGGTTATCGGATTGAGTTTGACGGTAAATCGATTTGCTACATCACCGATACCGAACATTTCGGCGATGGGATCGATCAGAATATTGCACGGCTCATCGCCGGTGCGGATATCGTTATCTACGACTCCACCTACACAGATGAGGAATATCCCCGTTTCAAGGGTTTCGGACACTCGACGTGGCAGGAAGGGGTGCGCTTGGTGGAAGCGGCGCAGGCGAAGACATTGGTAATCTTCCATCACGACCCTTCTCATGACGACGATTTCATGGACGATATCGCGAAGCAGGCGGAGGCTGAACGTCCCGGAACCCTCGTCGCGCGCGAGGGTATGACATTGCGGCCATGACAGGTTTTCGGGCCTGGCGGCGGCGGCTCCGCTATGGCCTGCCGGCTGCGTTGGGACTGGATGCCGGTGCTTTCCTTATCCCGTATCGTTACGCTGCGACCGTGCCGCCGGCCGGGTCTCGGGCTCCTTATGCCGCGATCGAACGGCTTTTTGAGGAATCCCGCGGAGAATTCACCAGTTGGATCAATGCGATAGAGACATTTCGCGAACCTCTCCTCGCGATCGGCGATGCGCCGCCGCCTGCCCCGCGGTGGCGTCAGGATTGGTTTCCGCGGCTCGACGGGGCGATGGCCTATACGATTGTCCGGACGCTTCGGCCGGCCCGGATCGTCGAGATCGGGTCCGGTCACTCAACTCGGTTTTTTGCTCGTGCGGTTGTTGATGATGATGGTCTCGATACGGAAATTACGGCCGTCGATCCGGCACCGCGCGCCGCGTTGGAAGGTCTCGACTGCGTTCGGCTCGACCGGCGGACCGTGCAGGAGGCGGGTATGGATATTTTTGCAGAGCTGGCCGCCGGCGACATCCTGGCAATCGACTCAAGCCATATCCTAATGCCCGGAAGTGACGTCGATCTGCTGCTAAACCATGTCCTGCCAGCCCTTCCCGCCGGTGTCGTCGTGCATATCCATGATATTTTTCTGCCGGACGACTATCCGGCTGTTTGGGCCTGGCGGAGCTATAACGAGCAACTGGGTGTCGCGGCGCTGTTAAATGGCGGTGGCTGGCAACCATTGTTCGCCAGTCACTTTGCGGCGACTCGCATGGCAACGGAAAAGGGCTCCGGCGTTCTGGCAGGCTTGCCGCTGGAGGATGGTGCGTTTGAGTCGAGCCTTTGGCTCAAGAAAGGGTGACGCGGATTGAACGGACTTTTCATGATTTCTACGCAACTATGGCAGGGTCGGCTATGGACCCGGCGTGTTCGCCCTTTTGGAACCCGGCACCCAAACCTTATCGATGCTGCCCTTGATCTATAAAATTCTCGGCATTGATGCCGCCAGTTCGAACGTGCCCGATCGCGTGCGTGCGGCGATCGCGGAGCAGCAGGACGCAGCCGAACGGCTGATCGCATGGATTCAGTTTGGCATCGTCGTGATCTTTGGCTTCCTCTACGCGATCACACCGAAGACGTCCGATATCGACCCCTGGATGACGCCTGTGGGCATGTCGCTTGCCGCCTATTTCGCGTTTTCGGTACTGCGGATTTGGTTGGCATATCGCGTGCGCCTGCCGGGCTGGTTCCTATCCCTGTCCGTCATCGCTGACTTGACCCTGTTGATGATGCTGATCTGGAGTTTTCATATCCAGTACGATCAGCCGGCGTCGTTTTATTTGAAAGCGCCGACGTTGCTTTATGTCTTTATTTTCATTGCGTTGCGCGCGCTCCGTTTCGAAGCGCGTTTTGTTCTGCTGGCGGGTTTAGCGTCGGCCGTCGGCTGGTTGTTGCTGGTTGGCTACGTCATCACCATCGACCCGCGGGACAACATGATTACCCGCGACTACGTTGCGTATATGACCTCGAACACGGTTTTGCTCGGGGCTGAATTCGATAAGGTCATTTCGATCCTGATGGTTACGGGCATTCTGTCCGTTGCGCTGGTCCGCGCGCGTAAGCTGCTGGAACGTTCGGTCATCGAGGCGACCGCTGCGGCCGACCTCGCACGCTTCTTCTCGCCGGAAATCGCGTCCAAGATCACACATTCCGATCAGCAAATCAGGCCCGGCCAGGGTGAGGCCCGTGAGGCCGCGATTCTGAACGTCGATATTCGTGGCTTCACGATCATGGCGAACGATATGGATCCTTCGGACCTGATCCAGCTGCTTTATGATTATGAGTCGCGGATGGTGCCGATTATCCAGGCGCATGGCGGCAATATCGACAAGTTCCTGGGCGACGGAATCCTGGCGACCTTTGGCGCGGTGCTGCCGACCGACGCTTACGCTGCGGACGCGATGCGCACTGTTGATGCGCTGCTCGATGCGGCGGATGCCTGGAACGCCGACCGCGCCGCGATAGGCCGGTCGCCGATCTCGATCGGCATGGCGGTCGTGACGGGACGCATCATTTTCGGCGCTGTCGGCGACGATACCCGACTCGAATATACGGTCATCGGCGACCCGGTGAATCTCTGCGCCAAGCTGGAAAAACATAACCGTACCGCCCGGACGCGCGCGCTGGCGACCTATGAAGCGGTCGAATTGGCGAAGCGCCAAGGTTACGTGCCGTCCGGGATTCCGGAACGTCAGCAATCCGCTGCTATCGAAGGCGTCACATCGGGTGTCGATCTTGTCGTACTGGCGAAGCGGTAGAACGTTACTTGTAGGGGTCGGCAGCGTCGCGCAGCCCGTCGCCGAGGAACTGGAAAGCAAGAACGACAAGAATAACCGGTACGACCGGCAGCATTAGCCAGGGATAAACCGCGACCACGTTGATGTTCTGCGCTTCGTTGAGCAGCACGCCCCAGCTTGTAATCGGCGGTCGGAGGCCAAGACCGAGAAAACTCAGCGCAGTTTCACCAAGAATCATGCTGGGGATCGACAAGGTTGCCGACGCGATTAGGTGGCTCATAAAGCTTGGCATGAGGTGCCGGCCGATGATCCGGCTCGGCTTCGCCCCCATCAGTTGTGCGGCGGTACAGAAATCCTCCTCGCGCAACGCCAGCAGTTTGGACCGCACAGCGCGTGCCAACCCAGGCCAGTCCAACATGCCGAGGATGACAGTGATTCCGGCGAAGACCAAGATCGGGCTCCAGGTCACGGGCAGAATGGCTGACAGCGCCATCCAGAGCGGCAACGATGGGAAGGAGCGGATAATCTCGATGATGCGTTGCACGACCGCGTCCACGAAGCCGCCGTAATATCCGGCGAGACCACCAATCGTAATGCCCATCAAAAAACTGATCGTGATACCGATCAGGCCGACAGTGAGCGATATTCGGGCACCGTACATGACTCGGCTGAACACGTCGCGGCCCAACCGGTCGGTGCCGAACAGGAACAGCTGCCCGTCCGTGGCCGGACATATGAGGTGGAAGCTGCCTTTGAAAAGACCCCAGAACGAATATTGGGCGCCGGGATAATCATTCGCAGCGCAGAAGAATCGGATCTTGTGCACCTTCGCGGTGTTCTCGGTATAGCCCCACTGTAGATTTTCCATATTTAGACGGGCCGTCATGCCGTAAACAAAGGGTCCGACGAACTGGCCCTCATGATACAGATGAACCGACTGTGGCGGGGCGTAAAGGTAATCCGTGTGCCGCGCATGCAAGTTGTACGGGGCTAGAGTCTCGCTCACGAGAATCGAAAAATACACAAGCAGCAAAAAGCTTCCGCTGATTACGGCGAGACGGTGCCGTTTTAGCTTCCACCACATAAGCTGCCATTGCGACGCCATGTAATAGCGTTCCTGCTCCGGTGAGAGCTGGACCACCGTGTTCGGGTCGAATTCGGCTTTGTTGACGTAATGCTCCATGGGCGTCTCGCTCATTTCTCCGCACCCCCGCCCAGCCTGATGCGCGGGTCGAGCATGCCCAGCGCCAAATCGGAAATAAGCGTGCCGACGACCGTCAAGGTCGCCAGAAACATCAGGAACGAGCCTGCGAGATACATGTCCTGGCTCTGCAGGGCGTTCAGCAGCATCGGGCCGGTTGTCGGCAGCGACAGCACGATCGATACGATGGCGGCGCCGGAGATGACTTCCGGCAGCAGATTGCCGATATCGGCGATGAACGGGTTGAGCGCCATCCGTAGCGGGTATTTGACCAGCGCGCGGCCGGGCGGCAGTCCTTTGGCGCGCGCGGTCGTGACATATTGCTTATGCAGTTCGTCGAGCAGGTTGGCACGCAGCCGGCGGATCATGCCGGCCGTGCCGGATGTGCCGATGACGACAACCGGAACCCATAGATGTTCCATTACGGAAAACAGCTTGTCGGCCGACCACGGTTCGTCCAGGAATTTCGGGTCCATCAAGCCACCGATCGACGTGTCGAAGGCGATAAACGCGAAATACTGCAGAACCAGGGCCAGCAGGAAGTTGGGCGTCGCCAAACCCAAGAATCCAAAAAAAGTGAGTGTATAGTCGCCGACGCTATACTGATTGACCGCCGAATAGACTCCAATCGGAAACGCAACGATCCATGTAAACAGGATCGTGGTGAAGGAGACGACAAAGCTAAGCAGAAGTCGGTCACCGACAACATCGGAAACGGGTAGGCTGAACTCGAAGGAATAACCGAAATCGCCTTGCAACATGCCGGTCAGCCAAACGAAATACTGCTCGATCATCGGTTTGTCGAAGCCGTATTGCTGCTTGATGAACTCCAACTTCGCCTTGTCGACGGATTCGCCACGGCTCTGCAGCTCGTTCATGTAGGTGGTGAAGTAATCGCCGGGCGGTAGTTGAATGATAATGAACACCAGCGCGCTGATCGCGACCAGCGTGGGGATCATCACCAATATCCTACGGATTACATAACCGAGCATGCGGAGCGTTTCCTCGCGTCTTCTATTTTTTGGCGGTTACGTTCGCGGCCGTGTCCGCGAACCAGAAAGTGTCGGGTTCGTAAATCCCGAAATGCGCGCCGGGGTCCCAGTTGTAAATGCCTTTTTTAGGCACGTTGCGTAGAGTTTTACGCACCACAACTGGTTGCAGAACACCAGAGATCAAGCCAATCGTGTAGATTTGTTCGGCATTGATCGACAGCATTTCGTGCCAAATCCTTTCCCGCTCCGCTGTGGTCGTCGCCGCGAGCCACAAGCGATGCAATTCCATCAGGCGTTTCGGTTTCGGCATATCGATCGGCTTACCCATACGGCCGATCGTTTCGTAATTCTGGCCCCATTTGGGCCACTGATACTGGACCTGCGATGTTGGCGCCAATCCCTGAGGATCCATATCCGCGCTGGGCACGCCATTTTCCAGGCCGGAAGAAATCGACATGACGGTTTCCCCAGCGTAGATACGGTTGCGCATCACCTCGCGCTGCGATGGTTTGGTGTGGAGCTTGACGCCGATGCTCTGCCAACTGTCGGTAATAAGCTCGAGCACATCGGCCTCTTCCGTGCTCTCTCCGGTCGATTCGACAATGATCTCAAGCGGCCGTCCATCGGGAAGAAGCCGAATTCCCCGATCGTCACGGCCGACAAGGCCAAGCTGATCGAGGAGTTTGTTCGCGGTTTCCGGATCGAACGCCGTCCAGGCTTTCTGATACTCGTCGCGGAACAGGGGACTGTCCGGCAGCACCGTATTTTGCGCTTCCAGCGCCAGACCGAAATAAATAACCTGGTTCAATTCGTGACGGTTGATGCCCAGCGACAGCGCCCGGCGAAATCGCCGGTCGCGCAACAGGCCTCGCCAAATCGGATCGTTGACGTTCATGTTGGGAAACAACGTCATATGCGAGCCCTTGGCGATACGCCACAAATAGGTGTGGTATCCACTTTGCTGTTCGTTGCGTTTCAAAAAGGTGAAGTTGTCGAAGCGAAGGTAGCGGGCCTGCAAATCGGATTGGCCCGTGCCGACCTGCGCCGGAATGATCTTGGCGCTGGCGATCCGCACATTGACTTGATCGATATAAGGAAGCTGCCGGCCTTCCGAATCGACTTTGTGATAAAACGGATTGCGTTTGAAGATGAACCGCTCAGCCTGTCCCTTGGTTGTGTTTACCCAGGGCTGAAGCGTCGGCAGCTTGATGTTCTTGTTCTTGTATTGATGGTCGTATTTGTTGTGCAGGGCAGCCCAATTGCGCTGGCCTTTTTTCTTGGCCTTGGCGTTTAGCTTGTCCTTGTCGCCATATCGAGCATGGTATTTGCGCAGATAGTGCGCCGGCCGATAAATGTAGAGCGGCCGTGCGCCCGCCAGCGCCGGCAGAAAGGCCGGATTTGACTTGGACCATGTGTAACGCACCGTCACGGGATCGATAATGGTGACTTCCGGCAGTTCCCCGTCGACGCGAAGCGTCGCCGGCGGTCCGGTCGGTGAAAGCTTGTCGTGGTTGGCCACGTCTTCCCAGTAGTAGCGGAAATCTTCGGTGGTAAAGGGCTTGCCGTCCGACCATTTATGCCCAGGACGCAGATGCAGGGTGAACACTCTGCCTTCTTTGACGTCTACGCGTTTGAGAATGTCGGGAACCAGGTCCAGCTTGCGGTTGAACTTGACCAAGCGGGCATAGCCGTAGACGACCATCAACCGCACATCTTTGGAGCGGGACATCAATGTGTTCAAGACGCCGCCATGACGTCCGATTTGGCGCCCTGTGTCTTTTTCCAGCCTCGCGACATACGGTTTACCGGGAATCCGGTCCGCGACCGGCGGTAGCGCGCCACTTTCCACCAGCGGTTTTAGCGATGGTGTTTCGACAAGGTTAATTGCCCCGGCCGGCCACGCGAAGGCCGTGAGGGTCAGGGTCAAAATGATCAATCCGCGTTTCATGACATCCATCCCCCCAGATCACCGCCCGGTAACGCCCGCACCGCGTGGCCGTCGCTGACGCGCCGCATCACCGGTCGCTCCGCCTCCGAACCCGAGAAGGGTTGCGGCCATTCTGCCGGATCGGAGGCGCGGTCTTCCATGATGCCGGAGAAATCGAGCGGACGATCTGGATTGGGTTCCGGGATCGCCTGGAGCAAGGCGCGCGTGTAGGGGTGGACCGGATTCTTGAAGATATCCTCGCTTCGCGCCGTTTCGACCAAATGGCCGCGGCACATTACCGCAATCCGATCTGCGATGTAGTCCACGACGGCGAGGTTATGCGAAATAAATAGGTAGGTCAGGCCCAATTCAGCCTGCAAATCTTTCAGCAAATTCAGGATTTGCGCTTGCACCGATACGTCGAGCGCGGAGACCGGCTCGTCGCAAATAAGCATGTCCGGCTGCAAGGCGAGGGCCCGCGCAATACCGATGCGTTGTCGCTGGCCGCCGGAAAAACTGTGGGGATAGCGGGTCAGGTGACGGACATCGAGCCCGACGAGCTCCATCAGTTCTCGCGCATACTGGCGTCGCGTACCGGCATCACCGATATTATGGATGATCAGCGGTTCGGTGATGATATCGAACACCGTCATCCGTGGATTCAGGGAACCGTACGGGTCCTGGAACATGAACTGCAGCTTGCGGCGAAACGGGATCAGTTCGTCCGGGCCGAGAGCCAGTACGTCGAGCAGATTACCGCGGTCGTTGTAAGTGACGGCGCCGCTGTCCGGCGAGATGGCGCGCATGAGCATCTTCGATAGAGTCGTCTTGCCGCAGCCGCTCTCCCCCACCAGGCCGAGACATTCGCCGCGTTTAATTTCAAAGCTTACGTCATCGACTGCAGCAACGCGGCTACCTTTACCGCTACCAAACCAGCCGCCTTTCCGGATGGTGAATTCCTTGCGCAGGTTTTCGACCTTCAGCATCGGTCCTGCTTGGTCGGCGGTTTCCGGCCAGGGTTCTTTGGCCGCATGCAGGAACCCGCGCGCCGGCTCGATGGCACGGATCGGAATCAGGCGCTCACCGGGCGCCATGTCGAAGCGCGGGACCGCCTTCTGCAAGGCTTTCAGGTAGGGGTGTTGTGCGTCGTGGAAAATATGGTCGAGAGTACCGGACTCCATGACCTCGCCGTGATACATGACCACGATCTCGTCGGCCATGTTGGCGACCACTCCCAGATCGTGCGTGATGATCAGGACAGCCATGCCCAGTTCGGCCTGCAAATCGACGATGAGTTTCAGAATTTGCGCCTGAATGGTGACATCCAGCGCGGTCGTTGGTTCGTCGGCGATCAGCAGGCCGGGCCGGCAAATCAGCGCCATGGCGATCATCGCGCGTTGGCGCAGCCCGCCGGACAATTCAAAAGGATAGGTTCTCAATGAGCGCGCCGGGTCGGGAAACCCGACGAGACGGAGTATTTCCTCGGTCAGTGCCTGACCTTCCGGTTTCGAACAGTCGCGATGCAAGTGGAGCGCTTCGCTGATCTGATCGCCGATTGTGTGCAGCGGCGAGAGCGACGTCATTGGCTCCTGAAAAATGATCGAGATATGGTCGCCCCGAATCGCCCGCATGGCGGCGGATCTGGGATCGAGAGCGGCAATATCGACAGGATCGATGGAGCGGGCGGCGTTTTCGTAAAGAATGCGGCCGCTGCCGATATGGGCGGCCTTCGGCAGGATGCCCATGATCGCTTGTGAAACAACCGATTTGCCGGAACCGGATTCGCCAACAAGCGCGACGGTCGATCCCGGGCGAACCCGGAACGAAACACCACGGACAGCCTCAATCTTGCCCTCGGGCAGCTCAAAATGGACGTGCAGATCTTCGACGGACAACAGATTCTGGGTCATCCGTTATCCTCTTCGGGGAGATCCACGGTCACTCCCATCGCGGTAAAATTCTCCACCGTCGTTTCCGTCATTTCGGCGCCGTTGCGAAACGCGGCATTTGCGACCTTGTTGGCAATCTGATCGAAGCCTTCGATGTTGGATTCCATTTTTAGGCACTTCGGTCCGCCGCAAACTTTCAGCTGCATCCATCCTTTGCCGGCATTTTTTTCGCGGCTGGTTGAAAAATACTTCAGATCGACTTTCGCGATGTCGCCCCAGGCGATACGGCGGTTGATCGGACCGATTGCGGCGATCATTTCCGGTGTGGTTTCAATGACGCTGAAATGCCGAATTCCAGTGCGGATGCCAAACACAACGAACAACAATGTCAATCCGCCAAAAATCACCATGAGGAACGTGTTGCCCAAGGTGAAGTAGAAGGGTGTGCCCATAAAGGCGATGCCGATAAGCGAACGCAGATAGTCGCCGTATAGGCTCGTCAGCGGATAATTGTGCGTCATTGCCGCGCGCCCGGGAATTCCATGACGGGTGACCGCCATGCCGTCGCAGGATGACTGTCGATAGCCTGCAACAGGCATTCGATAAAGCGCCAGCAATCCGGATCGTGATCGCGGTGGTGGGTCAGCAGACCGGTAGGTTCCAAGAGATCGGCCTTCCCGGATCGCCGCATCGCGAGATGGCCGATGATCTGCTCGAGGACCGCCTCTGTCCCAAGAAACCCTCGTCCTCCGCGCCAATTGATTATGTCGGCATGGCAATTCATGACTCCTGGTACGCCGTATTCAGCGCGCGGGCCGAAGGCGGACAATCCGGCGAATTCCAGGACCGCCAGTTCGGTGGGAAGGGTATTGGCAAAGCGATTCCAGGGTGGGACGAAAATGTGAAAGAATCGTTCACCGAACAGCGCTTTTAGGCGCGATTTCCCAGCGGTCAGGTCGGATCGCATCGCCGGCACTGCGCGATGGTTGCCGAATTCCGACTTCTTCTCGTCCCGAGGGGCATGGTTCGTGTGTGCATAACCGTGTTGGAGCACGGTAATATTCGCCGCGCCCTTGAGGCGTTGTGCCAGTTCCGGCGTCGCCTGTGCGGGAATAACAGCGAGCGACAAAGGGCGCTCATTGGCAATTGCCAACAACCGGTCAAGCCGTGGACCAGTGCGCGTCGCATCGTCATCGCGCCACCAGAAGGTTGCGCGCTTTCCCAACGCCGACCAGGCGTCGAATTCCGTCTCCAGTTCTGTCCATCCAGGGATGGTATGTTCGCGCGCGGCCGCTAGCATGGCTGAATTTTATAAACGACCGGAAAACGGCCGGCCAGATACAAGTTCGGCCATGATTTTCGCGGTTTTTGTGGCGCCGTCTAGATCGATGCCGGACGTATCGGGTGGCGGGGCGTCGAGTGCCGCATCGATGGCGGCGGCCAGAGTTGCCGCAGAGAGGTCGGATTCCGCGACGACTTGAAAATTATTGCGCTGCGACAACAACGCCGCGCGACGGGTCTGCTCAGTTTCTCCGTGCCGGCTGAAGGGAACCAGGACCGAACGGGTACGCGTAGCAAGAAGGTCCATTACGGTATTATACCCCGCTTGGCTCACAGATACCGCGACTTTACATAAAATATCTCGAAAATTCTCTATGTATGTGTCGATTGTCACATTTTGTGCTGCCAAAAGAGCCTTTCGATCGAGTGTCGGCAGGTTTGGGCCTGTAACGAGCCGCCAAGGTGCGTCTGAAAGACGTGTAAGGGCCCGAGCGGGGACCGCGGCGCGCAGGATCGGACCGCCGACGGCACCGCCGCCGGCTGAAACGACGACGCCCGACCGGGCCTCTTGAGGCGCATCGGCCAGCGAGGGAGCGACGAAACCAGAATACTGGATGCGATCGGCGATCGCCTCTGCGCCGGCGAAGGTTTCGTCAAGCCGGACGATGCGTGGATCGCCATGAACGATGACGGCATCGAAATAGGCGTTGACGGTGTCGACGACCGACTGCGTGCGTTTCGGATCGTTTTTGGCGACCAAAATGTCCCGGACGGATGCAGCGATCGGAACTCGGCCCACGGCGCTTTCCAGCAGAGGCAGAAGCTCGAACCGGAACTGGCGCCGGCCGAACGGAAAACTCTCAATTAACAACGCGTCGGGCTTTGCCGCGTCAAAAATGGTAAGGAGTGCTTCTTTTCTGCGCTGCTTCCAATCGTCATCAATGGGTTGCCCCGATGCGTCGAGCAGCGTTCCGAAAGTCGCGTCGGCCGCGCGGACGGGTGGCAGCTGGACAATATCCGCACCGCCCAAGTCATGCGCCGTTTCGGAAAAGCCGCCACTGACATAGAGCACGTCCATGCCATGCCGTTGTATGGCGCGCGTGATCGCCGCCGCGCGAACTTGATGGCCGATGCCCAGCAGGTGCTGCACGTAGAAAAGAACCCGCACGCGGCGTGGCGCGGTCATTCGTCTTGTACGGTGAGCGGTACGTTGAGCCGGTATGGCTGGGGTGTGCCGTCCGCTGCGAGTTCGAACAGATGAGTGCAATCGTCATGCAGCTTGTCTGGCGCCTTATCCGTCATGTCCCAGGACACGGCGAGCGCGTATAGCGCGCGGATGACGCCCTTGTGGCAAACAACGGCGGTTGCCCTGCTCGCTGCGGCCCGTTCGGCAAGAAAGGGCCGCAGCCGATCCTGCACATCACGTGGGCTTTCGCCACCTGGTGCGCGAAAATCGAGACCCTTTGCCTCCCATGCTTTCATCAGATTGCCCAATTGAGCGCGCAGATCCGGTAAGCGCATGCCTTCCCATTCCGACCAGTCCATCTCCACGAGACGGTCGTCGATCGCCGCCGCACGGCCCGATAAGATCTTTGCCGTTTCAACGGCACGCTTCAACGGGCTCGAGACCCATTCGAAATCGGCGATCTCTTCGGGCTGTTGCCAGGTCGCGACCAGTGCGCGGCCTGAGTCGCTCAGCGGTATATCGCTCCGGCCTTGAACGACACCTGTTTCGTTCCATTCGGTGGGGCCGTGTCGTATCAGGGCCAGTAATGTCACGCTGCGAACGCCTTCTGTGCATCGCGCAGTGCCTGGTCGATGCGCCGTGTCGCGGCGTGCATGTCGTGTTCCTCTTCAGCTTTTCGCATCGCGGCTTTTCCCATCTCCCGCCGCAGCGCCGGTGCGTCGACAAGCCGGCGCACCGCCTCCGCCAGCATCGTGTCGTCTCCGCTTGGCGTCAACAGCCCGGTGTCGCCATTGGCAACGATTTGTGCAACGCCTGGCGACGCGCCAGCCACAACAGGTAAACCGGCCGCTTGCGCCTCGAGCAGCGCCATGCCGAACGCTTCGCGAATGGCAGGCCAGACGGCAATATCTGCGGCGGCGTGCAGCGTATCGACACCGGCCCGGTCAAGAGCGCCCAGAAAGACGGTGTTCGGGAATTTCAACGTTGCCTCCACCGCATCGCGTGCGGGGCCGTCACCAGCGATGAGCCAGGCGATAGGCAGGCCCTGCAACTGACGCATCGCTCTACCCAGTACCTGATAGGACTCGAGTTTGTCGCCGGGGCGCATCATGGCGGTTACCGTGATCCAGATCGAGGCCGCGTCGATACCGAATCGTGCGGCCAGAGCTTCGCGATGATCTGGCCGCATTGTAGCCTTATACCGCGCTGGTTTCGTGTCGATGAAAGGGGGGAGCGCGATCAGGCGGTTTCGTTCGGTCACCAACGGTTCGAGGCATTCCGCATCGTCGGGGTTCATGACCAAAATGCGGGTGGCGCCGCGCACTGCATCGCAAACCGCCTTATGCCCCATGGCCCAGGGGCCTTCGGCCTGCTTGGGAGCAACGCTCGCTTCCGCGACGATATAGGGAACCGAAAAAGCCTTGCTTATCGTGGGGCCGAGCCAATCCGGCGCTTTGTGGTAGAGGTGATATGTGAACCACAGATCGGGTGGGTTGTTCCGATGGCGGTATATAAATCGTTCCGCCAGTCTCTCGCCCCGTCGCCGGATTTGCTCCTGCTTATGCACGTTGGCACCGCCGTCACGCGCGCGCAGCCGTGACGCGATGGTCGCTTTATGTCCTGCCCTCCGGATTGCTTTCAACAATAACCGCGCGACGCGTCGATCGCCGGAGGGAACCGGATGGTCGGGCGGTTTCAAAGGCGCATAAAAGGCGACACGCATTATGCTGCAGCGGGTTGTGCCGTGCTGCCGAAGCGCGCCGCCAACGCGTCGGCGCCGGCGTCGAGGGTGAAGGATGATCGAACGCGCAGCATTCCGGCATCGCCGAGTCGGCGGCGCAATATAGGATCGTGGATCAGCCGCGCCAGCGCTTCCGCCACTGCTACGGGGTTGTTCGGCGGTGCCAGTAAGCCTGTTTCACCGTCGATGATCAATTCCGGAATGCCCGCTGTTGCCGTGGCCATGACCGTCAATGCTTGGCTTTGTGCTTCCATCAAAACGTTTGGCAGGCCATCGCGATCGCCGTCTTTGGCGACCTTGCTCGTCAGCGCGAAAATATCGGCGTTGCGCAGCGCGTCGAGTACCGTTTCCTGGGACTGTGGGCCAAGCCACTCTACGCGGTCTGCAATGGATAAGCTGCGAGCCTTTTGTTCGTATGTTTCCAAAAGAGCGCCGCCGCCGATATGGCGGAACCGCCAGTTCAGGTCCTTTGGCAGCAGGGCAAGCGCATCGAGCAGGTCGTCATAACCCTTTTTTGCAACGGCTCTGCCTACTGAAAGGATTTCTATCGGATCCTCTTTTCCGTTTCCGCTTGGCCGGGTCTCCCGTTGAAGCGGAAAGCGTGCAAAGTCCAGTCCGTGATAGAGCAAAGAGACGATTTCTGGTCGAGGTGCAAGTCCTTTGAGATAGTCGGCACCGAAGGCAGTGCATGTTACCAGCCAGTCAAGCGCTGCAAGCTTTTCACGGATTTCCCATTGCGGCGTCGTCCAAATGTCTTTGGCGTGCGCGGAGCAACTCCAGGGCAATCCGGTGATCAGCGCCGCGTACCGCGCGACGGATGCTGGTGTGTGCAGGAAATGCGCATGCAGGCGTTCGGTCCCGCCGGGAAGGGTATGCGCCAACACGCAAGCTTGTCCGAACCGGCGGACACGATTTCGTGTCGGATCGCGTCGTAGATCGTTACGGAACGCCGTATGGGCGGCGCGATATCCGGGTCGTTGCCGGACCGCTCTCCACGCTTCGAAAACATGGCGCGGCGCATCATGAAGATATTCGGGCAGGTAGCGAACATTGGCCTTGATATCGCGATGGACAGGATGTGTTTTCGTATCCGTCGGATGGCGCAGCGACGCAATATGGATATCGACACCACGTGTTTCCAACGCCAGAATCTCTTGCGCTATGAATGTCTCCGAAAGGCGGGGATAGCCTTTTAGGACGAAGCATACCGACATCGAGTCAGGCGCGTTGCTGCGCGGCCAATAGCGGACTTGGGCGGCGCTCCAGCGCACGGCGAGCAGGATGTTGACATTCTCGAGGCCGTCCAGCAGGCCAGGCACGACTGAATCCGACGGCTGTTGTTGTTGTGGTAATTGGCGCAATGCCGTTGCCATCGTGTCTGCGTCTCGCTCCATATCGCCACGCAGCATCGTAATGAGACCGAGTTCTTCCGCCCGGCTCGCCCGGATCAATTGTTCGCGCCGCGGTGCCGTGCGGGGAACGATGAGGGCACGCTTGTCGAAAGACAGGATTTCGCAAAACGTATTGTAGCCACCCATTGCGACGACACCGAGCGCGCGCGCCATAAGGCTTTCCATATGAGCATCGAAGGTAATCGCCTCGACATTCGATAGTGCGGCGGCGCGGGAAATGAATTCGGTGCGACGTTCGGATTGCATGAACGGGCCGAGGACGATCAGCGATGGATGTGGAAGGGTTGCGTCGCTCTCGTAGGCACGCAAGACCCAGTCCACAAGTTCCTCGCCGTCGCCGCCGCCGCCCGGCGTTACCAGAATAAATGGGCGGTCTTGTTTTACGACGGGCAGTTCCGAGATCGCCGCTGCGTCGGCGAAGCGCTGCAGGTATCCGGTATAGGTGATTTTGCGGGTTATCGACGCCGGGAGATCTAGTCCGCTCAGCGGCTCGCAGATCTGCGGCAGTCCGTATACCCATATTTCGTCGTAATATTTCTGAATCGCCGGCAGTGCATTTTTGCGAGTCCATTCCGGCAGTAAAAGGTCGGGATCGTCCAGCACGTCGCGCAAGCCAAGCACCAGTTGGACGCCACGTTCTTTCATGACCTCCAGAGTTGCCGACAATTCGCCGCGCAGCCCGAGCGGCTCCTTGTCGACGATCAGGATATCGGGATCGAATACCTCTGCAGTGTGGCGAATGATGGAGGCGCGCATTTCAATCGCATCTTCGATCGCCATAGGAAGCGTCAACGGTGTGTACTCGCCATTACGCAGTTTGATAACGCCCGGGACACGCACGAAATCGACGCGCGACCGAAAATCAAAACTGCCGATGATCGGCGATCCCGACAGTATCAGCACCGATAAATCCTCGAAGTCCTCGCAGATCGCATGCGCGATCGCGCGACAACGGCGCAAATGGCCAAGTCCGAACGAGTCGTGGCTGTAAATCAATACCCGTGGCTGGCGGCGTTTACCGCTCATCCCGGCACCTCCCCGTTACGGTTCCACCCCTTATAAATCCCAGGATGCACTATGACACGGTTCCGATAACAGCCGAAAGAATAGAATTGTTTCATCAATATTATGCTAATAAGCCAATATTCTAGAAGTTTACGCTTTTACGCAGCTAAGTTAATCTATCCAACTGGGGAGCCAGGGGGCGTATCGCAGTTTTATGGAAAAGTCCATTTTCAAGTACATACTGCGATACAGTAAGTCGCAGCAGATATTCCTGCTGTGCGTAATTCTCGCGTTTTATCCCTTTCTCTTCATTACGCTCGATCTTCCGAAAATTATCGTCAACCGGGCGATCAAAAGTGGTGGCGCCGAGGGGCCCTTCGATGTGCCGATTTTCGGGTTTGAAATATCGCTCGATGTTGAACAGATCACCTACCTCTTAATCCTGAGTTTTTCCTACTTAGGCCTGGTCTTCATTACGGGCGGGTTCAAATACTATATCAGCGTATATAAGGGGCGGCTTGGCGAGCGTCTGCTGCGGCGGCTTCGCTACCAGCTTTACTCGCGTATCCTTCGGTTTCCCACGCCCCACTTCAAAAAAATCAGTCAGGGCGAGCTGATCCCAATGATCACGGCGGAAGTCGAGCCGCTCGGCGGGTTTATTGGTATCGCCTTCGCCGACCCGATGTTTTTCGGCGGCCAGCTCGTCCTGATACTCGGCTACATCCTGCTGCAGGACTGGGCTTTGGGTCTCGCGGCGGCGGCGCTCATCCCCGTGCAAGGCTATGTCATTCCGAGGCTGCAAAAAAAGGTCAACGCGCTTGGTAAACAGCGCGTACAGAACGTGCGGCGGCTGGCGGATCATCTTGGTGAATCGGTTTCTAGTATCAACGAAATCCATTCGAACGATGCCGCGAAGTTGGAAATGTCGCGGTTCGCGGATCGCCTCGGAACGATTTACGATATTCGGTACGATATTTATCGGCGCAAGTTTTTCATCAAGTTTCTCAATAACTTCATTGATAAGCTGACACCCTTTTTCTTCTTTTCCATCGGTGGCTATCTGGTCATTCAAGGCGGCCTCACGGTTGGTGCGTTGGTCGCGGTGCTGAACGCGTACAAGGATTTGGCCAGCCCCTGGAAAGAACTGCTGATGTGGTATCAGCAAAAGGAAGATGTCCGCATCAAATACGAACAGGTGGTCGAACAGTTCGAGCCCCAGGGCATGCTGGAAGAAGAGCTGCAGCACACCGAAACGGAAGGGCCATCGCCGATCAAGGGCGATCTCATCGTCAGCAATATTGGTCTTGCTGACGAAGACGGAGTTCGGTCGCTGGAAGGTATTTCCTTTGACGCGCCGGTCGTCGCGCATGTTGCCGTTGTCGGCGATGGCGGCAGCGGCAAAACCGACCTCGGGCTGGTCCTGTCGCGTCTGGTGCGGCAGACCTCCGGTACGATTACCATTGGTGGCGTCGACCTTACGCAAATGCCCGAGGCTATAACCGGCCGCCGGATCGCTTATGTCGGATCCAATGCTTACCTCCAGGCATTCTCCGTCGGCGATAACCTTTTGTATGGTTTGAAACACAAGCCGATTCAACCAGCCGAGTATGAAGGCGCAGAAGACGGTAAGAATAAGGAAAAAATGGCGGAAGCGCGGATCACCGGCAATTCCGAGAACGATTATCTTGCCGATTGGGTCGATCTCCAAGAGGCCGGGGTCGAAGACCGGGAAGCACTTAACAGGCGGTTGATCGAAACGTTGACGCTCGCGGATATGGATGACGATGTCTATCGCTTTGGTTTGCGGGGCGTCATCGACCCGGAAAAACATCCGGAGGTCGCCTCACGCATCATGGCGGCGCGACAGGCGATGCGAGAACGCTTTACGGACCCGGCCGTGGCGCAATTGATCGAGCCGTTTAGTGCCGATGCGTACAATACCAATGCCTCGGTGGCGGAGAATATTCTATTCGGCTTGCCGGTCGGTGACGCCTTCGATTTAGAGCGCCTAGCGGAGCATCCCTATATTCGCGACGTTCTCGACAAGGTCGGCCTTACCGACGATTTCCTGGAAATGGGTAAGCAGGTCGCGCAGACGATGCTGGAACTCTTCGCCGATCTGCCGCCGGGGCATGAATTCTTCGAACAATTCAGCTTCATCGAGTCGGACGATTTGCCTGAATTTCAGATCATTCTCGGCCGTGCTTCTCGGGGTCCGGAGGGATTGACGGACGATGATCGCTTGCAACTCATATCATTGCCCTTCAAGTTGATCCGTGCGCGGCATCGGTTGGATTTGGTTGACGATCAGATGATGCAGCGCATCCTCGAAGCACGCCATACCTTTGCCGAAAATCTTCCGGAAGATTTGCGTGATAATGTAGCGTTTTTCGATTCAGAGACCTACAACGCCGCAGCGTCGCTACAGGATAATATCTTGTTCGGTAAACTTTCATACGGACAGGCGCAGGCGGAAAACAAGGTCGGTGCACTCGTTGGTGAAGTCGTCGACGATCTCGATTTGCGCGAGACCGTCATGTTGACCGGGCTCGACTTCCAGGCCGGAATCGGCGGCGCCCGGCTATCGCAAGGCCAGCGGCAGAAAGTCGTAATCGCACGCAGCCTGCTGCGTCAACCGGACCTGCTGATACTGAACGAGGCGACGGCGACGCTCGATGCGGTCAGCCAGAACAGGATAATGGAAAACATCTTGCGTGTTCGCCGCGATCAAGGCGTTGTATGGATATTAAACCGCGTGCCGGACGCACAGCAATTTAGTAAGGTTGTTGTTCTAAAATCGGGACGCGTTCTCGAAACCGGCACGTATGATGAACTCATTACGGCGGGCGGCGAATTCCAGACGCTCTTAGAAGCGGGCTGACGCCGCAGGAGGATACGCCATGGGTCTACAGGAAGAAGTCGAACTTCTACGGAATATTCCGCTGTTCGCGAAGATCGAGCCGTCAAAGCTAAAGCTGCTCGCGTTTACGAGTGAACGGCTGACCTATTCCGAGCAAGAAATCCTGTTTGAGCAGGGAGATGTCGGCGACTCGGCTTACATAATCATCGGCGGCGAGGCCGATATCGTGGTCAATACGCCGGGTGGCCCGCTGGTTGTTGCAACGCTGAAACAGAACGAAATTGTTGGCGAGATCGCCATCTTGTGCGATGTGCCGCGGACGGCGACGGTGCGGGCAAAGACCGAACTCACGACGTTGCGGATTACCAAGGACCTGTTTTTCAGTTTGGTGATCGAATTTCCGCAGATCGCCGTTGAAATCATGCGCGAGCTGGCGCATCGGCTTGAACAGACGACGACCCGGCTTCGCGAGGCGGTGGCCGAGGCGCAAGGTTAAGCCGTCGCTTTGGTACTTTTGATATGACACGCCTCGATACCGTCATCGAGCGCCTGATGGCGCAACGCAGCTGCTTGAACGCCGCGGCCAGCGCGCTGCGTGATGTGCCGGGACATATTCTTGAGTTGGGTCTGGGGAATGGCCGCACCTACGATCACATTCGAACGCTGTTTCCAGACCGAGATATCTACGTCTTTGACCGTGAGGTCGCGTCGCACCCGGACTGCCGTCCCGATGCGGCACATCTATTCCTTGGCTCGATGGCGGAGACCCTTGTGACCGCCGCGGATCAGCTCGGTCCCGACGCGGTGCTGATACATGCCGATATCGGATTTGGCGATGCGGCAGCGACGGAACGGAATGTCGCTACGCTCGGACCAAAAATGTTGACGCTCGTTCGGTCCGGCGGGTTGGTGCTATGCGATCAGTCGCTTGAGCGGTTTGAAGGGCTAACCCCTGAGCCGCTGCCCCCAGACGTCGAGACCGGGCGGTACCACGTCTACCGTCGGGCTTAAGTCCGAAAGACGCGAGGTCTATCCGGTGCTCGCTAACGGCGCGGGCTCTGCATCGTGAGTGTCGTCCTCGATACTCTGCGGGATGTAGAACGTAATGGTCGTACCCTGGCCTTCCTCGCTGTGAAGCTCGATATGGCCCTGATGCAATTCGACGAGCGATTTGCAGAGTGCGAGGCCAAGTCCCGTGCCCTCATGGGTTCGGTCAAGGTTGTTCTCGCCTTGCTCGAAAGGCCGAAACACACGCGCCTGATCTTGCAGCGAAATACCAACACCGTCGTCGGAAACCGACATTTTCAGCGAACCGTCTTCCATCGCCGCGGTGATGCGGATGTATCCGCCCTGGCTGGTGAATTTTATGGCGTTGGATAATAGGTTAAGCAGGACCTGCCGGACTGCGCGTTCGTCGAGGGAGGCGACGATCCGCTCTTCCGGAACATGAATCTCTACATTCATGCCTCGTGCGGTTGCCTGCTCGGCAATCAGTCGGCAGCAGGAACGGACGAATTCGCCCACATCGACATCGTTCTTCTTCAGGCGCCACTTCCCGGCATCGACTTTCGACATGTCCAGCAGGTCATTAATCAGCGATAGAAGGTGATGGGCGCTGGAGAAGATATCGCCCGCATATTCGACATATTTTTCGGTACCCAGGGGGCCGAGGAGTTCTTTCTTCAGGATCTCAGAGAATCCGATGATGGCGTTCATCGGGGTCCGCAGCTCGTGGCTGATGATGCTCAGGAAACGGGAACGGCTGGCGCTTGCCTCCTCGACCGCCGCCTTGGCACGAGCGAGTTGTTCGAGGGCTTCGACATGCTCGGCCGCCTGACGCTCGAAAATCCATTTCGACATTTCGAGCTGCTGAACGGTACCGGCCAAAGTCGTGCCGCGTTCGATCATCGCCAGCTCGTTTTCCTTTATCGAGCTGACGTCGGACAGCCGTGTGACGACACCGCCATCCTGCGCGCGATGCTCGTCGACCAGAAACCAGCGTCCGTCTCGATGCCGCCAGGTTTCCTGATGTTGCGGCAGGAAGTGTAGTTTATGACGCTCCGCGCTCCAGTTCTCGGGGTCGACACCATCGGTATCGAATAAGTGCCGTGCGGCGTTGTCGAGGATCATCCGGCATTGCACGCCCGGGACCACGTCCTGTTCGACGAGGCTGAAAAGATCGACGAAAGCAGTGTTGCGCAGGACGAGGCGGTCATTCTGATCCCAGAAGGCCAACGCTTCTGCGCCGCCCTCCACCGCTTCCTGCAAGCCCATGCTGCCGGCTTTGGCTTCGGTAATGTCCGTATAGACGGAAATCGTCCCGCCATCCTCAAGGGTCCGTTCACTGATCCGTATCCAGCGGCCGTCCGTCAACCGTTCGTCGAGCGGCCCCTTTGTTGGGTTTCGGCGGTGCGCGATCCGCCGTTCGATCCATCCTTCCGGATCCGAAACGACATGCCGCCCGGCAATTTCACCGGCGTTCAGTTTGCAATGCAGCAACTCCCGAAATTCCGTGCCGACCAGACTGTCGAGCAAGCCAAACGACCGGAAGATGTATTGGAAATGGGTGTTGTAGTAGGTCAGGCGGTCGTCGCTATCGTACATGGCGACACCGACACGCAGCGCGTCCAGCGCATCGACGATTCTTCTGCAGGTGTCCGCGTTACTCGCGTTGGCGAAGGAACCAATCAATGATTTCATGTTATTAGGGCTTCTTGGGTAACCAGGCGGCCAACGGAGTTTTGGATTATGCGCGTGAGGTCTTAACGGAATCTAAATGCTGATCGCTTGACCGTGAAAAACACACAACTCATCCGATTGTGCGTTTGAAGGTGCGAAGCCAGTTGCTTCCCAGGATGCCAGCGGTTTCCGTTTCCGTATACCCGCGTGAGAACAGCATTTCGGTCAAATTTGCGAGCAATCGGATCGAATGCAGTCCCGTTGGGTAGGTCTGAGTGAGGAATTCATCAACGGTGCCGAATATATCTGGCCGCCGTGTTCGCCATACCCGCGAGGCATCGAGGACGGCGCCGCTTTCTTGATAGGCTTCGGTAAAATCGAGCCCCAGGCCAATATTCCCTACGCCAATAGAATTTTTATAGTGATCGCAATGGGTTATAAGATCAGACAGGATTGGATCGTTGTCTGCGACCGATTTCGGCAAGCCGCAAAGGCCCAGCATGCCGCCCTTATCGACGATGGCGTGTGCGGTTTCGTCTGTCGTGTTGCGGTCGTTAGCATGCACCGCATAGGCGTTGGAATGAGTGCAGACCGGTGCGGTTGCGAGTGCCGCGACCTCGGCGCGTTCGTTGTGCCCGGCGTGGGAAACGTCGAGCAGTAGCGGCAATTCGTTAACTGCCGCGACGAACTCTCGGCCTAGAAATGTCAGGCCCCCAGCCCGTGTTTCGCCGCAGCCGTCGCCCAGCAAATTCCCGGCGGTGTAGGCCAGCCCAATACTGCGCAGACCCAGGCGCGATACAAAGGAAACTCGCCAAAGCGCGTCGCCGATGAAGGCGGCCCCTTGCGTCCCGAGCAGAACGCCGAGTTTGCCGTCTTTTTGCGCGCTTATCAGGTCGTCGGTCGTCAGGGCCAGGTGAGGCAGCGGGCTTTTTTCGATTGTCTCGAGCGACTTTTCCAACGACTCGAGAGCCGTTTCCCAGTCAGCGTCAGTCACGAAGGTAACGTTCGCGGCATTGACGCCGCCTGCGAGGCATCGCTCGGTATAGGTCTCTTCCAGGACATACGCGAGGCTCAGACAATCGAGAACGAAGTTTTCCTGCGTAAACCGCACTGCCTTGTCACTTGCGGTCAAATCGGAGAGTTGAAACGTGGATTGCATGGTTTGGAATTTCCTTTCTGCACAACCGGTCAAACTGTCGCGCCCGCTTGAAGCAAACTTCGCATCGTGCGAGATAGTGTCACATATCCTCCCATGCGGCGAACGCGTCGCAGAAACAAGGTACGGGGTATCGGAGCGATGTTAAGCCAAGCCGAAATCGACACTTTCCGACAGGACGGTTATCTGATCGTCCGGGGCCTGTATGACGAGGCAGCGGTCCGTGAGATCTCGCGATGGTCGGATGAAATTCTGGACTGGCCGGAAAAGCCCGGCCGGCACATGGTCTATTATGAGGACAGCCTTGTCGCGAGTGGCGAAAAGGTCGTGTCGCGGGTCGAGAACTTCTGCCCTTACCATGACGGCTTCGACAAGCTGATGACCGAGGGCGTCATGATAGATGCCGTGTCGCAACTGCTCGGAAGCCCGGCCGTACTGTTCAAGGAAAAAGTCAACATGAAGATGCCGGGCGGCGATGGTTTCAAGCCGCATCAGGATGCGCAGGCCGGATGGAATACGTACTCGGATTTCCATATCACCGCCCTCGTCAGTGTCGACCCGGCAACCGAAGAGAACGGCTGTCTCGAAATGGTCAAGGGCTGGCACAATCGGGGGCTCGTCGGTGACGAGTGGCGTCCTTTGGAGGGGGATAATATGGGCGGCATGACCTTTGAATCCTGTCCCACAGCGCCCGGCGATGTTGTGTTTTTTGATTCGTATGCACCGCACCAATCCGCGCCGAATCTTACCGATAAACGCCGACGCGTTTTGTATGTGACGTACAACCGGCTCTCGGATGGCGATCATCGTGCACAATATTACGCGGACAAACGCTTGAGCTTTCCGCCGGATATCGAACGGGAACCGGATAAAGAGTACGTCTTTCGCGTTTGAGCGATGTTGGAAGCCGTTTCGCTTCTCGCCGTTGTCGCGCTTGCCGTATGGATCTATCTGATTTTTTTTCACGGCGGTTTCTGGCGTGCCGATCAGCGTATTGGCGACGGATCCATCTCAGCGCCGGCAGATTGGCCTCGCATTGCCGCCGTAATACCGGCGCGGAATGAGGCGGAGGTTGTGGGGCGGACAATCGCTTCGCTGTTGGCGCAGGACTATCCTCAGGCGTTTCCGATTTTTCTGGTCGATGACGGCAGTCGCGATGGAACCGCGGGAGCAGCGCGAAAGGCTGCCGTGCGCGCGCCGGAACGGCTGACTATTGTTGATGGCAAACCAATGCCGACCGGGTGGGTCGGCAAGGTGTGGGCGATGCGGCAGGGCCTCACGCAAGCGGATCGGGATGCGCCGTGCGCGCCGTACATTATGTTTTGCGATGCCGATATCGAACACGATGCGATGAATCTGCGCCGTCTTGTCGCCCGCGCGGAACGCGATGGCCTCGACCTTGTTTCCGTGATGGTGATGCTCGCGGTTGGAGGGATTTGGGAGCGTTTGCTGATCCCGCCCTTCATCTTTTTCTTTCAGATGCTCTACCCCTTCGCCCACGTGAATGGCGGCCGCAGCCAGGCCGCGGCTGGGGGCTGCATGTTGGTGCGCCGTTCCACGTTGGCTGCTGCGGGCGGACTGGAAGCAATCCGCGGCGCCTTGATCGACGACTGTACGCTGGCGCGGCAGATTGGTTCGGTCGGCGGAAAACTTTGGCTGGGTCTGTCTTTAAAGACTCGCAGCACGCGCGCCTATGGTGGCCTGGCGGGCGTTTGGAACATGGTCGCCCGCAGCGCCTTTACGCAGCTCGATTATTCGACGCCGCGTCTGATCGGCGTCGTGCTCGGTATGGCGGTCGCGTATCTGGTTCCGCCATTTGTCGCGGCGGGATACATTATTGCTGGCGACATGACTATTGCCCTGATTGGGAGCGGGGGCCTCGCGCTCATGATCGGTGCCTATATGCCAACCGTTCGCCTGTATCGGCAGCCCTTTCTCGTGGCGCTGTTTCTGCCGATTGCCGCGGCGCTGTACACTGCTATGACGATCGACTCGGCCTGGCGGCATTGGCGCGGCGTTGGCGGCGGCTGGAAAGGCCGCGTCTATTCGCGATAGTCTGGCTTAAAGCGAGGTAGCGTGACGACAACGGTTGAAACACCTTCCGGAAAACAGGCCAGCGGCGAAAACTTTCCAGTTGGGTCATGGTTATTGCCATCGGCGCTGCGGCCGCACGTGGCGATATTTTATGCCTATGCCCGGGCGATAGACGACATCGCCGACAACCCGGACCTGGCACCCGAAGACAAGGTTGCGCGGCTCGACGGCTTTGAGAAAGCCATTCGCGGTTTTGGCGGCGCCGACCCTGCTTTTACGAAGGCGCACGCCATCCGCGACAGCATGGCTGCCACCGGCGTCGATCCGCAACACTGTGTCGACCTGGTGACGGCGTTCAAACAGGACGCGGTGAAGACACGATACGCAGACTGGTCCGAATTGATCGGCTATTGTCTGTTGTCCGCAGCCCCGGTTGGCCGTTACCTGATTGATCTGCATGGCGAGTCGAAAGATTCCTATCCGGCTTCGGACGCGTTGTGCAACGCGTTGCAGGTGCTCAATCATTTGCAGGATTGCCAGGACGACTACCACAAGCTCGACCGGGTCTACCTACCGGGGGACTGGATGGAAGCGGCTGGCATAACAGTGGCTGCGCTCGATGCGCCCGTCGCGAACGCGGCGTTGCGCGCGGTGCTCGATCGCTGCCTCGATGATACGGAGGTGCTGCTGCGTGAAGCGCGCGCGTTGCCGGGACAGATCCGTAACACGCGGTTCGCCATGGAGGCGGCGGTCATTATCCGCATCGCGGAGCGCCTTGTTATCGAACTGCGCACGCGCGACCCGCTTTCGGAGCGTGTGGTATTGAGTAAGCCGCGATATCTATTGTGCGGCATCAGCGGAATATGGACGGCATTGCGCCGCAACGCTGCCCCTGAAAGGTAAGGTCCACCCTTTCGCCGATTTCAGTTTTGTGGAAAATACGCTGATCGCGGCAAAAAACTGATATACACGACACCGCACCGCGAAGGGCGATTCGTGACCGAACAACTGACCACGACAAACAATAACAACAACCGTCCCGCAGCGGTCGTCGGCGATATCACAGATCCGCAACGCTACGTCGAAGACGTCGTCGCGCGTTCCGGGTCGTCGTTTCGATGGGGCATGCGGGTTATGCCGAAGGACGGGCGTGCCGCGATGTACGCGATCTATGCGTTTTGCCGCGAGGTAGACGATGTGGCGGACGAGCCGGGCGAGGCCGCCGACAAGCTTGAACAGCTGGCCGAATGGCGGAGCGAAATCGATCGTCTTTACGACGGCAGGCCAACCGGTCTGACGACAAGGGCGTTGCTCGATCCAGTACGGTCGTTCGATCTGCCGAAAGAGGAATTCCTCAAGGTTATCGACGGTATGGAAATGGATGCGCGCGCGCCGGTTTGGGGGCCGACGCTGGAGGAGCTCATGATGTATTGCCGGCGGGTTGCAGGCGCCGTCGGCATGTTGTCGATCCACGCATTCGGCGAAACCCGCCCGCCCGCGCCGGATCTCGCCGTCACGCTGGGCAACGCGCTGCAACTTACCAACATTCTCCGCGACGTCCATGAAGACGCACTGAACGGGCGGCTCTATCTGCCGCGGGAACTGCTCGAAAAGCATAATGTTGCGACCGATACGCCCGATACGCTGCTCGCTGATCCGGGGGTCGCGTCGGTGTGCGCGGAGCTGGCCGTCACCGCAAAGCAGGCGTTCGCGGAAACCGAAGAAATGCTGACACATTTGGACCGCCGGAAGATGCGGCCAGCTACGCTGATGATGGCGGTCTACCGTCGCACGCTTGCGGGCTTGGAAGCACGGGGCTGGGATCGGCTGGATCAACCGGTTCGGGTTTCGCGCGCCGAAAAGATCTGGATCGTGCTCCGCCACAGTCTGCTGTCGTGAGCCGCATTCATATTGTAGGCGCGGGCTTGTCCGGGCTCGCGGCTGGTATTCGGCTTGCCGCCGAAGGGCGCCATGTCGTGATATACGAGTCGAGCGGGCATGCCGGCGGGCGCTGCCGTTCTTTCCATGACAGCGTTCTCGATTGCATGATCGACAACGGCAATCACCTGCTTTTGAGTGGGAATCGCTCGGCGCAGGCCTTTCTGCGCGACGTCGGTAGCGAAGACACGCTTACCGGTCCGCCGGACGCCGCGTTTCCTTTCGTCGATCTGACGACGGATGAGCGATGGACCGTCAGACTGAACGCAGGCCGGTTTCCCTGGTGGATTTTTCAGCCCGATAGCCGTCCGCCGGGCAGTAGCGCTCGAGAATTTCTGTCGATCCTGAAGCTCGCCTGCGCCAGGCCGGAGGCGACAATCGGCGAGCTATTCGGCAATGCTGGGCCGATTTTCACCCGGTTTATGGCACCCCTTGCCGTCGCGGCGCTCAACACGCCAGTCGATACCGCGGCCGCCCGGCCTCTGTGGGCGGTGTTCAAGGAGACGTTCGGACAGGGCGGCGCTGCTTGCCGGCCTCTGATTGCCCGCGATGGGCTGTCGCGCAGTTTCGTTGATCCTGCGCTATCGCGTCTAAGCTCTTTGGGTGCTGAAATTCGTTTCAACCGGCGTTTGAAGCAGGCCGCTGTGTTCAATAGCATGGTGACCCGCCTCGAATTCGGTGACGATGGGGTCGACGTCGCTGCGGATGATACTGTCGTGCTCGCGCTGCCGCCCGCTGGGTTGAAGGCGGTACTGCCGATGATATCGGTGCCGGAAGCCAGTCATGCGATCGTCAATGCGCATTTCAAGCTCCCGGCATCGCTGCCGACGGCCAGCGACTCGCCGATATTGGGCATTATCGGCGGGGTTGCGGAATGGGTGTTTGTGCGCGGCCAAGTCGTCTCGGTCACCGTCAGCGCCGCGGACAGGCTCGCCGATAACGACGCTTCGGAAATCAGGGACATGATCTGGCGTGATGTCGCGCAAGCTTTGCGGTTGCCGTACGGTCCGCCGCCATCCAGGATCGTCAAGGAAAGGCGCGCGACATTCGCGCAAACGCCGGAGGCGATGCTGCTCCGTCCGGCTACGAAAACGGCATTTGCAAACCTGTATCTTGCCGGCGATTGGACGGATACCGGCCTGCCGGCGACAATCGAAGGTGCTATCCGATCGGGCCAAAAAGCAGCCGCGGCTATTTTAAGCGCGTGAGCATTTAAACCTTATCGTTGAGGGCTCTCACAATCCCATCAACTATCATTGACATGCGCAGGTTGATGACGCATGTACCGTACGGTCATCAAAATGAAACATGCGGCAAAATGATCGCGCGGTGCTTATGAACGCGGCGAGACAAGTTGGGGATACGCAGGGTCTCGTCGGTGGTGGAACGCTGGATGAGGAATCGGCACTGCTCGAATCAGTCGACCGGGCCGTCGATGATGTCCGAGATGCGCTGCGCGAGCGGCAAGACGAGGACGGTCACTGGGTCTTCGAGCTTGAAGCCGACGCCACGATCCCATCCGAATACATTCTGCTCGAACATTTTCTTGATGAAATCGATGACGCTGTCGAGGAAAAGATCGGTGTCTACTTGCGTGAGAAGCAGGGAGAGCATGGTGGCTGGCCGCTATTTCATGGCGGCGACTTTGATATCAGCGCCAGTGTAAAAGCCTATTTCGCGCTTAAGCTGATCGGAGATTCATCCGATTCAGCACATATGGTGCGCGCCCGCGATGCGATCCTCGCGCATGGTGGTGCATCGGATTGCAATGTCTTTACGCGGATTACGCTGGCCTTATTCGATCAGCTGCCGTGGCGGGCCGTGCCGGTTATGCCGATCGAAATCATGCTGCTGCCACGCTGGTTTCCGTTTCACCTTTCGAAAGTCTCGTATTGGTCGCGGGCGGTGATCGCGCCGTTGCTCATTCTGATGGCGCTGAAGCCACGGGCGCGTAATCCGCGCGGGGTTCATATCGACGAGCTGTTCGTTCTACCGGCAAATGAAGTCCGATCCTACATGCACAATCCGACCGGGTCCCCCTGGGGGGATCTTCTGATCGGGTTCGACAAGGTTCTGCGGGTCATCGAGCGGCAGTTTCCGAAGAACAGACGGCAGCGCAGCATACGCGCAGCTACGGATTTTATTCGCGAGCGCCTGAATGGCGATGACGGGCTCGGTGGGATCTTTCCCGCTATGGCGAATACCGTCATGGCATTCGATAGACTAGGCTATCCAAAGGACCATCCCGATCTCGTTACCGCAAAAGCGGCAATTCGGAAGCTGCTGGTCCTCGAAGACGATCGTGCTTACTGCCAGCCTTGCCTGTCGCCGGTGTGGGATACGGGGCTGGCTGTACAGGCGATGATGGAAGCGGGAGAGCCGAAGGACGGCGACTCCTTGAAGGGCGCCACACGCTGGATGGCCGATCGGCAAGTTCTCGATGTCGTTGGCGATTGGGCCGAATATCGGCCCGGGCTTCGGCCCGGCGGCTGGGCGTTCCAGTATGAAAATGCCCACTACCCCGATGTCGACGACTCGGCGGTCGTCGCCATGGCGTTGGATCGCACTGGTGACCCCAAATTTAGAAAAGGTTTGGAGCGTGCGGTCGAGTGGATCGTTGGCATGCAAAACAAGGGCGGCGGATGGGGGTCGTTCGACGCCGAGAATACGCATTTCTACTTAAACCATATTCCGTTTGCCGATCATGGCG
The DNA here is from genome assembly GCA_012103325.1 of Alphaproteobacteria bacterium. Lineage (GTDB taxonomy): Bacteria > Pseudomonadota > Alphaproteobacteria > UBA8366. The sequence goes on along the minus strand of WLWY01000001.1, from coordinate 1,053,504 downwards.
CCTTGCTCGACCCTCCGACCGAAGATGTTACGGCGCGCTGCGTCAGCATGCTGGCCCAACTTGATCATGAATCGGGTCGGGAGGCGGTTGCGCGGGGTCTGGTGTATTTGCGCGAGACCCAACAGCCCGACGGATCTTGGTTCGGCCGTTGGGGCACCAACTACATCTACGGGACATGGTCGGTTCTCTGCGCGTTCAATGCTGCGGGCGAAGATATGTCGGCGCCGCATATTCAAAAAGCGGTCGATTGGCTGAAAACCCGGCAGCGTCCGGACGGCGGCTGGGGAGAGGATGGGTCGACATACTGGTCGAAATCAAAAACCTGTGTCAAAGAAAGCACGCCGTCCCAAACGGCCTGGGCGACACTTGCTCTCATGGCCGCCGGTGAGGTCGACAGCGATGCGGTTCGGCGTGGCATGCGTTATTTGCTGAATGCTCCTCGTGACGGCGCGCAATGGGAAGAGCCCTGGTTCACGGCGGTTGGTTTTCCGCGCGTGTTTTATCTTCGCTACCATGGCTATAGCGCCTACTTCCCGCTCTGGGCATTGGCCCGCTACCGCAATCTGCGTGGTGCCAATGCTGCAACGGTGTCACACGGAATGTGAGACGCCTCGGTATAATCACCGGGATGTCCGTCGAGGCGGTGCGAATTGCTGCGGCGGCAATAAATCTAGCTGAAGACCGCCGTCCTTTGATCGCTGCCGTTGGCGGCGACGCTGGCAGGGCCAAGCAGGCGGCACTGGAATTTGCCGACGCCGGCGTTGCCGGGCTGGTCAGTTTCGGCATCGCAGGCGGACTCGACCCGCGCCTCGCGGCTGGGGACATCGTGCTCGCGGAGACGGTTTGGCAGCCAGATGGGACGGCTGTTCCGACACATGCTGTATGGCGGCAATCCGTTACGGAAATTTTTGGCCGGACGCTCCAGTCTTTCGCCGAATCTATTGCCGGTATGGATAGCGCTGCGGTAACGGCTGCGGATAAAGCCAAATTACGCACGCTGACTGGCGCCGCAGCTGTTGATATGGAAAGCCATGGAGTCGCTGCTGCGGCATTGGAGGCCGGGTTGCCTTTGCTGGCGGTGCGGGCAATTGCCGATCCGGCGTCCCGGTCGGTGCCAAGAGCAGCACTGGCTGGAATTGGTCCCGATGGCGAACGCAAACCGTTCGCCGTTCTGGCCCGGCTACTCGCAAACCCGGCTGAGTTGCCGGCTCTTATCCGCGTTGCGCGGGACAGCAATGCAGCGTTGAAAAGTCTGTCTGTTGCCGCGCCGCATGTGCTTCGCACAATGCCCGATTAGGCGGCGTCGCTTTTTTGTTCCTGTTTGCGTTGCTCCGCCTCGGCATGCAGTTCGCTTAATGTCTTCTGCACATTCGATTCGAAGATGTACTCGGCCGGCCGCTGATGTTCGAGCGAAATTTCCGGTGCCATCGGTGCATCGAGTTCGGGTCCTTTGAGCAGGACTTTGAGTGCTTTTAAAGGATGCGCGACCGTATCGGAAACCGCGGTTGCCTCGTAGCCGCAATGCACCATGCATTCGGCACATTTCTCGTATTTGCCGGTGCCATAGGAATCCCAATCGGTCTCTGCCATCAGCTCCTGATAGCTTGACGCGAATCCTTCGCCGAGCAAATAACAGGGCCGCTGCCAGCCGAAGACATTGCGTGTTGGATTGCCCCACGGCGTGCAGTGATAGGATTGATTGCCCGCAAGAAAATCGAGAAACAGTGTCGATTGGCTGAACCGCCAGTTTTTTCCCTTGCCCAGCCGGAAGATGTCCCGGAATAGCTGTTTGGTCTTTTGCCGTGAGAGGAAATGTTCCTGTTTGGGTGCGCGTTCGTAAGCGTAGCCCGGCGAGACCGTGATGCCTTCGATGCCAAGGGACATGCAATAGTCGAAAAACGCTGCCGTTCGCTCTGCTTCGGCGTTGTCGAACAGGGTGCTGTTGACGTTGACCCGGAACCCGGCGTCGCGCGCCTTGCGAATGGCGCGGGTGGCGATTTCGAACACACCTTCCTGATCGACGGCGCAATCATGTTCCTCTTTGAGTCCATCGAGATGAATCGAAAAGGTGAGATAGGGCGTCGGTTTGAAAAGGTGCAGCTTTTTTTCCAGCAAAAGCGCATTCGTGCACAGGTAAATGAACTTCTTGCGCGCGACCAGTGCTTCGACGACCTCCCCAATCTCACGATGGATCAGCGGCTCACCGCCGGGGATCGAAACGATGGGTGCGCCACATTCTTCCGCCGCCGCGACGCATTCATCGACGCTAAGGCGCCGGTTCAGAATCTCGTCGGGGTAGTCGATTTTACCGCAGCCCGGGCAGGCCAGATTGCACCGAAACAGCGGCTCAAGCATCAGGACAAGCGGATATCGCTTAACACCGAGCAGGCGCTGTTTGAATACATAAGCGCCAACGCGAAGCTGTTGAATTAATGGTACCGCCACAATTTTTCATCCATTTCGTTACGAGCCGCTTGATCGCGGTGCGGCCGGTTTAATCGACCGTTGCCAACTCTTTCGGCAACTTAAACTGGACATTCTCTTCGATCGCTTCAAGGTTTCTCACGGATACGTCATACAGCGTACCAAGGCGTTCAACGAGCCCCGACACGAGTTCCTCGGGTGCGGATGCGCCGGCCGTAACGCCGACGACCTGTGCGCCTGATAGCCACTCCGGATCGAGCGCCTCCGCATCGGGAATCAAATAGCTGGAAACGCCGGCCTCTTCGCCGATTTCGCGGAGCCGGTTGGAGTTGGAGCTGTAATGGGCACCGACGACAAGAATGACGTCAGCCTCATTGACCATCATGCGGACCGCGCTTTGCCGATTTTGTGTGGCATAGCAGATATCCTTGACGTCGGGCCCGACGATATCGGGAAAGCGTTTGCGCAGCGCTTCGATGATGTGCCGGGTGTCGTCCACGCTCAACGTCGTTTGCGTGACGTAGGCAAGCTTGTCCGAGTCTTCGGGCTCGAGCTTGCTGACATCGTCAAGCGAGGATACCAAATGGACCTTGCCCGGCACCTGTCCCATGGTGCCCTCGACTTCCGGATGTCCGCGATGGCCGATCAGAACGATCTCAAAATCGTCTTTCGAATAGCGTTGTGCTTCCTTGTGGACCTTGCTGACCAGCGGACAGGTCGCATCGATGACGTTAAGGCCGCGTAGCGACGCCCCGTTTTCGACCTTTCGAGAAACCCCGTGTGCGCTGAAGATCGTTACCGCACCATCCGGAATTTCGTCCACTTCCTCGACGAAGATAGCGCCCTTTTTCTTCAGGCTTTCCACAACCGTTTTGTTGTGAACGATTTCATGCCGGACGTAGACCGGTTCATCGAACTTCTGCAGCGCGCGCTCAACAATATCCACCGCGCGCACGACACCAGCACAAAACCCTCGGGGCTTCGCAAGTATAACTTGAAGGGGCGGTTTCCCCATGACGGATCCTTCGATAGGCAAGATGGCTGAGAACGTGGACCGATGACGCGCTAACTAGCACGTCCAAGTTGGTGTCTCAAGGACGCAAAATTGCCGATACCTGTGGCTTCTTCGCGGCTCAGTATAGGACAAGTACGGGTCATCCGTATTCTAACATGGGTTGCGCAGGCGTTGCCAAATGCCGCGGCCCTCGATTGTTTGCCATGCGATTAGGCACGGCACACCGACCATCACTTCACGCGCCCGTTTGGCCAATGAAAGACTGAGTGCCAGTTCCGGTGTAAGCCCGAGGTGCGTGCCAATAAGGATCAAGCCGCCCTCCTGCACGCCTAACCCGCCGGGTATCATGAACCCTGCGCTGCGTGCGGCCTGACCGAGGCTTTCCAGGATAAACGCTTCGGCAAGCGAAATGGGGTGGCCGAGAAAATACAAGATTAGCCATACCTCCGCTGTCCCGGCGATCCAGCCGGCGATCCGCCAGAAACAGCACATCGCGATGGACCGGTTATCGCGATAAAGGGCGGCGACAGCCGCATCGAATTCGATCGTTGCACCGGCAAGGTTGTGCCACTTCCGACCATCGACCATGCGTTCGCTATAGCGTGCCAGCCAAGTAAACAAGCCCGATCGCTGGATTGCGAGGAGGCCTGCAACCCCTGCTGCAAACAAAGCCAGGCCGATATAGAGGTTCAGCGCCGTATTCGCACTGCTGCCGACGAGCAGAACAAAAGCAAAAACGCCGACAATAGAGAAAATGAGCTGCGTGAAAATACCGGCGGTAACGTCAACCATGACGCTGGCGCCTGCGACCGCGCCATTGATGCCGCGGCGGTATAACATATGCGCCCGTAGGAATTCGCCGCCGATCCGTGCGACCGGCAGTAGAGTGTTTACCGAATCCGCGACCCAGCGAATCCAGAACAATCGGAGCAAGGTTTGCCGGTCGCGCCGATGCAGCAATACGCGCCAGGACAGCATGTCGAAGACGGTCAACAGAAAGCGGACAATGCTGACCAGGACGATACCCCAGCCCATGGCAAGCAATCCGGCGGCGACGTCGGACGCGCCGTACCATGCGATGAGCGCGGTAAAAAGGCCGACGCCGACGAAGGTTCCGATAACAAGAGAACGTTTCATTAACGCGATCTGCTGCTGTTCGTCGCATTGCGTGCGGCGAAACTTAGGATGTGAATCACACGATCAGGATATTAATTCAGATACCTGTTGGCTTGAAACCAGGCAACCGCGTCGTGCAACGCCGCTTGCGCAGCACGGGCAGTGTAGCCAAGATCCCGCTCAGCTTTCGCGCTGCTAAAAAACATCCGTTTCTTGGCCATCCGCACGCCGTCCACCGTCACGAAAGGCTCCCCGGTGTTGAACAGCCGGGCCCAGCCTTCGGCAACGACAGCGATTGGCAAGACGAGATTGTGCGGCAGCCGGACGCGCGGCGGCGGCCGGTCGACGATAGCGGCAATCGCCCGAAGGATTTCTGCGAGCGTCATGTTTTCCCCACCGAGCACGTAACGTTCGCCGATGCGGCCGCGTTCATGGGCAAGCAGGTGGCCTTTGGCAACGTCGTCGACATGCACCAGGTTCAACCCCGTATCGACATAGGCGGGCATCCGCCCCGCGGCGGCTTCGACGATCATTCTGCCTGTTGGCGTCGGCTTGATATCGCGGGGGCCGATCGGTGTCGACGGGTTGACGATCACCACCGGCGCGGCTTCGTCAGCAATCAGTTGCCGGACCGCTTCTTCGGCAAGAAACTTGGAGCGTTTGTAGTGCCCGATCATATCGTCGAGCGCGACCGGCGTTGCTTCATCGGCGGGGCTGCCGTCGGTGGCGCGGCCCAGCACCGCCACGCTACTCGTATAGACGATGCGCTCGACGCCGGCGGCAACTGCTGCGCGGATCAAATCGCGCGTACCGGTAACGTTGGCGTCATAAAGTTCCTTGGGATGCGGTGTCCAAAGGCGGTAATCGGCAGCGACATGGTAGAGCGTATGGCAACCCTCGACAGTCGGCGGAAGTGTCCGGGGATCGCGGAGGTCGCCTGTCACGATTTCCAGCGGCAAGGAGTCGATGTTGGACCGGTTGCTTTCCGGGCGGACCAGGACGCGGACGGATTGGCCTTGCTCCAGCAGCAGGCGCACGACAGCCGAGCCGACAAATCCGGTCGCCCCGGTAACCAGCGTGGTCACGCCTTTTCGTCCGCTTGCCTACGAAGCAATCTGCCGCGGGAATAAAATTCCCAGACGGTCAGCAACATGAAAACGGGTATACCAATGCTCGCGAGCAGCAGGAAAATATCCAGCCCGTCAAGCCAGGCAATCGGTGCGACGAGATACATGATGTCTTCGATCTCGAAACCGAACCAGTTTGGCTGATCGATCGCGTCATTGCCGTGGCGCCGTGAAATCTCAAGCCGAACGGCAACGGTAACGGCAACTGATATCGCGGCGATGAAGCCAAGGGTCATCGCCCAACCGCCCAGGGCATTAGAGCCCAGGCCGATACCAACGCCACAAAATAGGCCAAACTCGAAAATGCCCCCGGCGATATGGTCGTAATGGTGACCGAACACGCTGGTTTGCCCCGTCATGCGTGCGAGCTCGCCATCCATATGATCGACGAACTGAGCCATGACATAGAGCAGTGCCCCCCAATAAGCTCCTGTTCCACCCGAGGCAAAGAATACGGCCCCGGCGACGCCAAGAAGCAGGCTGACGGTCGTGACTTGATTGGGCGTCACGGGCGTGCGGGCCAACAGCCGTGCGATTGGCCGGGCGAGCCGTTGATCCCAGGGCGGTGAAATATGATGCCAGCTCGTCATTCCGGCAGCGGGACGAGGCGCGGATATATCTCCGTGCGCGCGTATTCCAAATCGTGTGGAAAGTCGATCTCCGTCCAGGGCAGACCGGTAATGTCTTCGACGGCGAAGGTACCAAGGGGCGACGCGCGGAGCAGATCGCCGAAGGCCTGCTCGTAAATGAAATCGGTCCGCCCGACGGAAATATAAGGCTCTAGTGCGGCCTCGACTTGGCCCGCTATATCCGGGGAGAGCCGTAAAAAGCCGATCCACTCCGCGAACGAGTCATGCGGCGCGCTCGGTTGTTTGTGGAAATCGACGATTTCATCGTCGCGAAAACAGATCTTCACCGGGTCGTCACCTGGACGGACGTTTCTGTCCATGGCGAAGCAGGTCTGATGCGATGACTCGCACAAACGCGCCATAAGGCGATGATCGTAAAGCACGTCGCCGTCCATGAAGACGGCTGGCCCATTGAATTCCGCGCGCAGTCCCCAAAGCGTGTAGGGCGCACCGCGTGCATATTCGGGGCAATCGACCGTCCGAACAAATGTCCCAATACCGAGGTTGAAAATTTCCTGGCGAATTTGATCAGCCTTGTTCCCGACGCCGAGGACGAGTTCGTCGAATCCCAGATACTTCAATATCTCGGCATGTCGCTGCAGCAGCGTTTTGCCACCAAATCGAAGAAGTATCTTGGGCGGAAAGTCCGCAGCCATTTCGAGGCGTTCGCCAAATCCGGCGGCCAGCATAATGCCCTTCATCGCGCAAGCATTTCTGCTAGCGCGTGAGGGCAGGCATCAGAGAAACATGAATCGGACATTGAGCGAAAGTTTTGCGGTTTGAGAAAAATCCGGCGCTCCCCAACGCTGGAATAGCTAATTATTACGAAACCGTGACAGTGGCGTCCACTCACAACCGTGCGACTCTTCGCTGCATCAGCGGGCCGCCCGGCGTTCGATCCACATCATCAGCGCCGGCAAAAAAACCAAGGTGCAGAGCAATGTATAGAAAATTGCGATTGTTAGAAGTTGCCCCATGCTTGTCATGCCGCGATGTCCGGACAATGCAAGGCTGCCGAATGATGCGATTGTCGTCAGCGCGCTGAACAGAACCGCGCGCGGTGTGCTGGTCTCTAGCAGATTGCCGATATCCGTCGCGTGCCGGGCGCGATTGACGAGGTGTACGCCGCTGGCAACGCCCAGCCCAAACAACAAAGGCAGCACGATTACATTCGCAAAATTGAACGGGAGATCGAAGAGTACCGATGTCGCGCCGGTAAAAATCGCCGCCAAGATTAGCGGAACCAGCACCAAGATCGTATCGACGAGGCGCCGCAGCACGACCAAGAGGATGATGGTGACCATCACGAATGCCGAAAGGGTTGCTTCGCGAAACGCCTCTACAACGGCGGTCCCGGCTTCGGTAATGGTGATCGGTGTGCCAACTGCCGTCGGTGCCGTGGCCAACACGGCTGCGGCGAATTCAAGCAAGTCCGAATTTTCCTTTATCGGTTGAGCCGGCCGTATCTGCACCCTGACGCGTCCGTCCGCCGCAATCCAAGAATCACGAATTTGCGGCGGCACGTCTTCGACTGTTACGGGTTCCGCGTTAAGTGCTTGCCGCAAATCGTCCAGCATGCGTGGCAGGTGCGTAACGAGTCGATTTTCCAGCTCAGCAACGGTGTCGTCGCGCTCGTCGGATAGAAGTGCTGCCAGTGCCGTCGCGGCGCGTCCGGCGGATACGCCGAGCGGTGCGCTTGCGTTGTTTGCCGAGTAGGAACGTAGAAACGTCAGAAACGACACGGCGCTGACACGCCGGCTCGCGGCCGTACTGTCGTCGGCCGCCGCGGGACCGAGCGCGGGAGCCAGAAAGAAAGCGATGTCTTCGATGATCGTTAACTTTTCCGTTTGATTGCCCGGTACCAAGCTGTCGAGCGTGACTGCGCTTCCAACGGCTGGCAGCGCGCGCAAGCGTTCGGCCGCCGCTTTTGCCGCGGCCCGGTTCGCCGTGAGAAGATCAATCGCATAAATGCCATTGTGACTGTCCTGAGCGAGGTCATGAAAGGCGACCACGGACTCACTTCTGGAATCCTTGAGGTTCATCGGGTTGAAATCGAACCGCGCTTGAAACGACACAACCGCCGCCGCGGCGCCGAGCACCAGGAAACCGAGAACGATGATCCGGGAAGTACCGGGCTTGAGCGGCATTTTGCGCTGTCCGGGTGGCCTGCGGGATGGTGCAGGGAACACTTTCAAGAGCGCAGGCAACAAGGTGACATTCGTGAAAAACGCGATCAGCATTCCGCCCGCTGATATCAATCCGAGTTCGGCCAGCCCCTTGTAATCGGTCGGCAGGAAGGCCAGGAAGCCGACCGCCGCGCAAATTGCGCCGATGGCGAGCGAGCCGCCGACATCCGCTGCCACTCCCAGCGGACTGCTATCCGCGCTTTTTTCACCAAGCGCTTCACTGTAGCGAAGACAGAAATGAATGCTGAAATCGATGCCGAGTCCAACAAAGAGGACAGCGAACGCGACCGAAATCAAATTGAGATGGCCGACGGCGATCGTGGCGAAAGCGGCTGTCCAGACGAGGCCAGTCAGCAACGTAATCATCGCCGGGAGAATGAGCGACATCGAGCGAAGGCCAGCAAACAACAGCACGGTTACGAGCAGAAGGGAAATCGCTCCGGCCGTTTTGCCGCCCAGCGCGGCGCTTTGCAGTTCTTCGTAATCCAAGGCGACTGCCCCGGTTAAACGGACGGTTATGCCGTTCGTTTCGTTCAGGCCCAATCGATCGGCAATTTGGCGAATTTCGGTTAGCGCCGCACCTCCTGGCGCGAGCGAACTGTTATCGAGAGCGACACCGGCTAGAACCAATTGCCGGCGCCCACCGCCAAGCGCAACCAGCTCACGCCAGGATAGGGTGGCGCGAACACCCTTGGTTTGTGCGATTGCGACATCGGCAACGTTGTCTAGCAGTGCGGCGATATCCGCATTCTCGCCGCCTTCCTGCATTGCAAGAGTCAGGACGTCGAACAGACCTGTCAGGTTGGGCTGTTGCGCGAGTGATGCGAGCAGCGGCTCGGCCCGTGCCAGACGGTCCGCGAGCGCTGACAGCTCTTCGGATTTCAGAAACAGCAGACCGTTTCGGGTGAAATATGTATCGTGTCCGGGCTGTTGGACGCGATCGAAGACGGTCGTCTTCTCGCGAAGCGCTACCGCGAGGCGGTCGGCCGCTGACTGCGCGCCTTCCGGGCTCGATGCATCGATCACCGCAACGATCAGGTCATTTAACTGAGGGAAAGCGGCGTCATAATCGATCGCATTTCGGCGAAACGACGTCTCTGCGGAGATCATGTCCGAAGTGCTGGTGTTGATCGCCAGATAACTGGCGGTGTACCAGGCTGCGAGGACGGACAGCATGATTATGATCGTGATCACCGCGACAGCGTATCGCTCTACGATGGCGGTCCACACCGACAGTACTGCCCGTTTTTTGGCGATCAAGGAAATTTTATCCACCATTGATATCCAAACGCCGCGTCCGCATGTTCATTACGTCGGTCTTTCTTTGGTAGAATGTACCCCAGCGGGGGATCGCATTCTCAGGATGCGGTTCATGGACGCGGTGTCTATTTACGTTAGAGAGTACGGGGCCACCAGAGGGATATTTGCCAGATGATGCGATTTGTACGTTTGCTGGTTTTGATGGGAAGCCTGTTGTTTGTCGCCATGCCGGCGTCAGGCGCCGCGACACCGAAGGAACGGATTGCCAATCTGAACGCTGTGCTGCTTGAGATAATGAAGAACGCGGACAGCCTTGGCTACGCCGGCCGTTACGAAAAACTTCAGCCAGTCATGTCGGGCTTATACGATTTTTCACTCATGTCCCGGATCGCCGTGGGCGCCTATTGGAAAGGTCTTGCACAAGACAAGCGTGAGCAGTTGGTCGATGCTTTCTCGCGTATGAGCGTCGCCACATATGCGGCACGATTCGATGGATATTCGGGGGAACGGTTCGAGATCGTATCATCCGAAAAGTCCGTCAGAGAGACCATGCTGGTGAAAACACGCCTGATCAAGTCGGACGGCACGCCGGTGGCGCTCAACTACCTGACACGGTCTCAAGAAGGCGAGTGGCGAATCATCGATGTGTTTCTCGATGCACGGTTCAGCGAGCTTGCGCGGATGCGGGCGGACTACACAGCCGTCATCAAGCGGCAGGGTTTCGACAATCTCATCAAGGTCATCGAAAATAAAATCGCTGGACTGGCGCAGGAATAACGCCGTCGCGGCTTTCCGTGTGGCCTATTGCGTGGAGCCTTCGCCGTAAATATCGACGATCGGTTCCGGTTCGCCGTTGCGGATCTCATAAGCTCTGTTTTGCGTAAACACGCTTCGGATCGATGCGTAGTAATCGATCGATGTTTTTTCCAGTGCTTCGCTGACGTCCAGGAACCGCGCTCTCTGATCGACTCCTTCTGCACCTGCCCGGGCGAGCGACTCGCTACGATCCAGCGTATAGTCCAGCGGGTCGAGGAATGTATCCACGACCCGGCCCAGCGCGTCTCGGACATTGGATGGCCCGAGGAACGGAAGCATGAGGTAGGGACCGCTGCCGACGCCGTAGGTTGCTGCAGTCTGACCAAAATCCTCGCTATGGCCGGGCGTGCCAAGGTCGGCCGCAACATCGGCAATCCCCCCAAAGCCGACGATCGTATTCACCGTGAAACGCGCGATTGTCGTTTGAGCCCGGTCCAGGTCGCCCTGCAGCAAATCGTTCGCCAACGTTACCGGCGATTTCAAGTTGTTAATGAAATTCGTAATGGCTGCGCGCCCGCCTTCGGGTACCGCCGCAATGTAGATGCGTGCCACCGGCTTCAGAAACATTTCGTCGATCGCCTGATTGAAGACGAAAATGCCGCGATTGACCGGTTCAAACGGATCGTAATAGGGCGCGTTGGACTCCGGCACCTGGTCTGCGCTGTCCGCAAGAACGGGCGCTGCGGTGACGGCAACTGCGAAACCAGCCGCAGCTACGCAACGTACGAACCGGCGGGTCCGTTTATCGGAACGCATCGATTTCAAGGCCTTGCTCCCCAATCGCGCGCGATAATGAGGGATTGTGACGCTTCTGTCCATCCCATATGCGTCGGTTGCGCTGGTGATGTGCTCTCCACCCGGTAGCGTTTTCGAATAGATATTAACGTGGTTAATATTTGCTAAACGGCGAGAGCAGGCCGCGGTTAATGGATTTTGCGATGCCAATTCGGCTGTTGAGCTGGAATATCCGTCACGGGGGTGGCGCGCGCGTTGCGCGCATTCATGCGGCGATTCGGGTGCATCGAGCCGAGATTGTGGTTCTAACGGAGTTTCGCGACAATCCGCCCGGCCGGACTTTGCGTGAAGCGCTCGCGGCCGATGGGTTGGTCCATCAGGCGACCAGTGCGCCGCCGCCGCGTGTGAACGGTGTGCTGATCGCGTCGAGCCGTCCCTTCTCCTTGTGTGATGAAGGAAGCGATGTTCCTGCCGACCGTCATCGTTGGGTTACCGTGCAGTTTGCAGATTTCGGCCTGACGGGAACCTACTTTCCGTCATTGCATGCCAAACTGCCGCACTGGGACTACATGTTGCGGATCGCGGCCCGTTACGCAAACGCGAACCATTTGGTGGTGGGTGATTTCAACACGGGCAAAAACTATGTCGATGAATCAGGTACGGTGTTTCACTATGGCGATTATCTCGATCGGATGGAGGCCGCCGGCTGGCCGGAGGCATGGCGGGCTCTTCATCCAGCTGGCCGGCAGTACAGCTGGTACAGCCATAAGGGGAATGGGTTCCGCATCGATCATGCCTATCTTTCGCCACGCCTTATCCCGGCGCTGAGAGCGGCCCGCTATCGTCATAGAGACAGAAAGAATGGGACGAGCGATCATTCGGCGCTCATCGTCGAACTGGAGATGTAGCCCGCCTGTCAAACGCTACCAGTCACCCAGTCGTCGATCAGCCGGCGCGAAATTGACTCCGATCGCGAAAGCTTCAAACCGGTTTGCGTGGCATTGGCGATTTCGTCGCGTTCGAACCAGCGCGCTTCAACCAGTTCTGCTTCTTCGACGACGATTTCCGTACTCTCCGCTTCCGCGTGAAAACCGAGCATGATGTTGCCGGGAAAGGGCCAGGGCTGCGAGGAGTGATAGCGCACACGGCCGATCTGGATGCCGACCTCTTCCTGGACTTCCCGCGCGACCGCTTCTTCCAGACTTTCGCCCGGTTCGACGAATCCGGCAAGCGTCGAAAACATCGGCAGCGGGTTGCGCCGATTGTGCGCCAATACGCAGCGGTCTTCCTTGTGTACCAGCATGATGACCGCTGGGTCGGTGCGCGGAAAATGCGAGGTGCCGCAGTCTGGACTGACGCAGACTCGCACATGCCCCGCATCGCGCGCGTCGGAAGGGCTGCCGCATCGAGCACAGAAAGGGTGCCGTTCATGCCAATGGATCAGCCCTTTCGCGTAGGAGAGCAATGCACCGTCGGACTGTTCCATCGTGCCCCCAACGTCTCGGAGCCCCATGAAGGCGCCATGCGCCATGTCAGGTGCGGGTTCGTCGAGGTGCGACATATCGATTGTGAAATAGGGGATTCCATCCTTCTCTCCGAGCAGAAGGAACGATGGCGGCCCGTCGACAAGTGCAGCCGCCGCTTCGATTGACAGCCAGGCGACTTGCGGCGTCTCGCTGTCGTCGTTTCCGAGTTGAACGAAGTTCTTGTCGCGCCAGACCGGCAAGACGCGGGCCCGCGACGATGCGAGTTGCTGCTCGACATACCCTGAATCGCGCCGTAACGGTCCAGCACGATCGATGTCGGCGCCGCTGTAAAAATTTATGCGGGACATAAGCAGGTCCTATCACATGGTGAAGTGCTATCGAGGCGCTTTTTCATTGACCGGCCTCCGCTTGGGCTCGAATGGCCTCTTGTTCCGGGTTCTTGAAGCCGACCACGAATGCATCACCGAGATCGATAACGGGCCGCTTGATGAGAGTCGGATTGGATTCCATCAGTTTGGCCGCGGCCGCTTCGTCGACCGCGTCCTTATCTTCGGCGGGAAGGTTTCGCCATGTCGTGCCACGCCGATTCAGCAATTGTTCCCAGCCAAGGGCTTTTATCCAGGTTGACAGGGTGCCGCTGTCTAGGCCGTCGGCACGAAAATCGTGGAAGCGGTGTTCGACATGCTCCGCCGCCAGCCATTTCAATGCCTTGCGGCAGGTGTCGCAATTCTTGATGCCATATATCGTGATCATCCACCCATGCCTGTCTGATTATTGTGTTGCCGCCGATTTGCGCGGCATCCGTACCAGCAGGACCAAGGGCAGTGCAAGAGCGCTTGCGAACGTAAAGGCGCCAAAGGCGTTCAAGAAGCCGATCATATCCGCCTGCCGGTCGAGCTCGATACTGATTGCGGCAAGGCCGCTGACGCCACTGATATCGAACGAAGTATGATTTACGGGAAACCCGAGCAACTTGTTGAACGGCGAAATAAATTCGGTCATGCGGGCATAGTTGATACTCGATGTGCGGACCAGAATCGTCACGCTCAGCGAGATGAAGATGCTGCTGCCCACGTTTCGCAACAGATGGAAAACCGACATGGTCTCGGCCAGCTTGCTCTTGTCGATGGTCGCGAAGGTGGCAATGGTCAACGGTACCCAAAGGATGCCGACTGCGAGTCCTTGCACGGCGCTGGACAAACCGACATCGAAGCTCGTTACGTTCATATCGAAAGTCATCATGTGCCAGCCGGACCAGACCAAGAGACCGAATCCGATGACCATGCCGATGCGGGGATCGAGCTTGCCGACCCAGACAGCCAGGAAAAACCCTATGAGGGCGCCACCGCCTCTGGCACTCAGCAACATCCCGATCACGGACTCGGGATAGCCGGCGATGCCTTTCAACATCGGTGGCAGCATCACCATCGGTGTGAAGTTTAGCATGCCGTATATCAGCACGATCACCAGCCCGATCGCATAGTTGCGATTTAACAGGTTCTTGGGATCGAGTAGGGGATGGCGGCTGGTCAAACTGTGAACGATGAAAATATAGAAGGCGAAGATGCCGAGCGCGGCCTCGAGGAGTATTTCCGTCGATTCAAACCAGTCGAGACGCTCGCCGCGGTCGAGTAAGAGCTGCAGGCAGGAAATCGCGAAGGACAGGGCCAGAAAGCCTGTCCAGTCGAAGCGGGATCCGAACTCCCGGCCGCCGTCTCTCAGGAAGACCCAGAGCCCGAGATAGCCCGCAACGCCAAACGGCACGATCATGTAGAACGCCCAGCGCCAATCGTAAATTTCGCTAAGATAACCGCCGAAAACGGGCCCGATTATCGGTCCGACAACGACGCCCATGCCGAATATCGACGTCACGAGCCCATGTTGCCGGCGTTCGAAGGTATCGAGCAGAACGGCCTGTGCCAGGGGCACGAGCGGCGCGCCGAACCCGCCCTGGAAAATGCGATAGACGACCAGGGATTCGAGCGAGTCCGCCTGGCCGCACAGCAATGTCGCAACGATAAAGCCCAACACGCCGTTGAGCATTACATTGCGCCAACCGAAGCGGCTTGTCAGCCATCCCGTTACTGGCGTTACGACCGCCGTTGCCAGAATATTGAAGGTCATGACCCAGCTGATCTGGTCCGGTGTCGCGGACAGGGTACCCTGCATCTGGGGCAGGACGACGCTGACGATCAGCACTGTCATGCCATAGATTGTCGTTGCCAGCGTAACCGACGCCAGCAGCATCCATTTGCGAAACGCGCTTGGGGTTTCGAGCGTGTGTTCGGTTGCCGTCATCGACCCCATGGGGAGCATTTGAATTTGGCGAATGCCTCCAACCTAGCGCGCAGGGGCTTTTCGCGCTCGCCAATTCTGTGTCGGCACCGCGTTGGAGTTCGATATCTATTGCGAGATGAGGCGCTCGTTCAGCTTAATTTCGCGTGTGGAAAGCTCGAGCTAAAAAGGTAGGTCGGGCTTCAGAAGGAGGATCAGCCCAATGATCGCCGCCCAGCCAATCGCCGACGCGGCGATGCAAAACAGAATGGCCAACCGGCGTGCAAGGCTGGCTTTCGTCATATTCAAGAACCGGTCGGAAAGGTTCGTTGCCTGCATCGCTTCGTTTCCCTCCTATATCTTCCCTCGCCCTACTGAATTGTTCGAGGTCGAAACTTCTTTTGACCTTCTCAATCCAATTTTACCCGACAGTTCGCCAAAAAAAAGCGACACCGCAATTATTTTTGAACCGTTGTGTGCGGCCTGCCCACCGGAAACCAAGCAAAACTCATGCCGAAAATAAATAAGTCAATAAAACCAATATATTAAGCAATATGTCCGATAGCCCGTTTCACATAAATGTAAAGAAATCCGACGGCCTTTCAACTGCTGGCTTCACTCGGAACAACTTGAAGGGCAAAACTCTATTAAATTTCAGTGCGTTGTAGAGAATTTGGATAATAATTCAAATTGTAAAGAATTCCGTCGCAGCGCGGATTACCGTCGGTAACGACAGCGCGATCCGGTGCCTGCGTTCGGTGAGCGATTCGTTTGGGCAGGCCGGGATTGCTCGCGGAGAACGGGCTCCGCATCGAAACAACGTTTCCGGCAGTCAGTCGATCTGCCAGGTATGGCCGCCGCGGAGGAGGTCGTTCATGTTTGCTTTCGGGGCGGCATTCTTCGCAACCGCGGCCTGTTCGCGCATGCTGTCGACATAGGTTGGACCCGGGTTGCAATAGAGGACGCCGATAGCGACGGGAAAGGCTGGTGGTTCCATGGCCGCGAGCATGGCCGCCAGCGTCCGGTTCGTTTCATCGTGAACCAGGACATCGTCCATCGAGATGCCGCCTTCGCCGATTGTGACGACCTCCAGCTCCATGGTGCCGGGCTTCATGCGCAGCCCCTTGTTCCGCTCTTTTCCGAAGACAAGCGGCTCGCTGTGCACGACGTCAATCTGAGCGTCCGCGGCAATGGCCTTATCGGTGAAGCGGCCAAAGACACCGTCGTTGTAGACGATACAGTTCTGGAAAATCTCAACGAAGGATGCACCAGTGTGCTGGTGGGCCCGTTTGAGGACGGGTGGCATATGCTTTTGCAGCGTGTCGATCGAGCGGGCGACGAAACGCGCGCCGGATCCCAGCGCGAAGGATGCGGCGGACACCGGGTTGTCGACCGACCCAAGAGGCGTCGACGGTGACCGCGTACCCGGGCGCGAGGTCGGCGAATACTGGCCTTTGGTCAGGCCGTAGATCTCGTTATTGAACAGGAGAAACTGCAGATTCACATTACGCCGCAGTAGGTGCAGGAGATGGTTGCCGCCGATCGACAGCGCGTCGCCATCGCCGGAGATGACCCAGATGTCGAGATCCGGATTGGCAATTTTCAGCCCCGTCGCGATAGAGGGCGCCCGCCCATGGATCGTGTGGAAGCCATAAGTTTCCATGTAGTAGGGAAAGCGCGCCGCACAGCCGATGCCGGAGATGAAGACGGTGTTGTGCCGTTCCACGCCGAGGTCGGCCAGCGTGCCGCGGACCGATTTGAGGATTGCGTAGTCGCCGCAGCCGGGACACCAGCGGACTTCTTGATCGGAGGTGAAGTCTTTTGCCGTCAGTTTCTCGGGCGGTGTTGCAATATTCATCTCAACTCTCCAATCGGGCGCGGACCGCATTCTCGATCTCGGCAATTTTGAACGGCTGTCCATTTACCTTGTTCAAGCCTTCCGCGGGGACGAGATATTCGCTGCGCAATAGCGTTACGAGTTGCCCCGTGTTCATTTCGGGCACGACGACCTTGTCGAAGCCCTTCAGCAGTTCGCCGAGATTGCGCGGCAGCGGGTTGATATAGCGAAGATGGATATGCGACACGTCTTCGCCCTTGTCGCGCAAGACCGAAACGGCACGGCTGATCGGCCCGTAGGTAGAGCCCCAGCCCACGACGGCGACGCGGCCGCTTTCGTTGCCCTGGTCGACTTCTTGCAAGGGGATGTCGTTGGCAATGCCTTTGATTTTCGCCGCTCGAATGTCGGTCATCTTCTGATGATTGTCCGGGTCGTATGAAATGTGGCCGCTATCGTAGCTTTTTTCGATGCCGCCGACGCGATGCTCGAGACCCGGTGTCCCTGGTTTGACCCAAACCCGGCCCAGCGTTTCCGAGTCGCGGATATAGGGGTGAAAATCTTCCGGGTTGTCGCGGAATGTCGCGGGGAATGGCTCATAATCGTCGAAATCGGGTATTAGCCACGGTTCCGATGCATTCGCGATATAGCCGTCCGTCAGCAGAATGACCGGAGTCATGTATTTCGTGGAGAGGCGCACCGACTCGATCGCGACGTCGAAGCAGTCACCTGGCGAACGAGCCGCAAGGACAACCAAGGGACTGTCCGCGTTGCGGCCATAAACCGCCTGATAGAGGTCGGATTGCTCGGTTTTCGTCGGCATGCCGGTCGACGGGCCGGCCCGTTGTGAATTCACGATGACCAGCGGCAGTTCGATGCTGATCGCCAGTCCCATGGCCTCCGTCTTGAGCGCGACACCCGGGCCGGAGCTCGAGGTGACACCGAGCGAACCGCCGTAGGAGACGCCGATCGCGGCGCAGGCCGCGGAAATTTCGTCTTCCGCCTGAAAGGTCTGAACGTCGTAGTGCTTCATATTCGCGAGTTCGTGCAATACCGAGGACGCGGGCGTAATCGGATAGGAGCAAAAGACCATGTCCAGATCGGCGAGCTGCGACCCCGAGACCAAGCCCCAAGCGATGGCCTCCGCGCCCGTTACCGTGCGGTAGAGACCCGGTTCAATATCCGCCGCGGGAACGATGTAGGCGCTTACTTCCGCTGGCATCTCTGCGGTTTCGCCAAACGCGTGGCCCGCATTGATGGCTGCTATGTTCGCGCTCGCGACGTCGGGCAGTTTCTTGAACTTGTTGTTCAGCCAGTCGATGGAGGGCTGGCGCTTGCGGCCATACATCCAGTAGATCAGACCGAGCGCCCACATGTTCTTGCAACGCAGCGAGTCTTTGGTCGAGAGACCGAATTCTTTGACGGCTTCAACCGTCAGACGGGACATGTCGACTTCGAGGACCTTGTACTTTTCGAGGCTGTCGTCAGTCAGCGGGTTTTCTGCGAAGCCGGCTTTATCCAGGTTTCGTTTGGAGAAAGCACCGGCATCGATGATCAAAAGACCGCCGGGCCGCACATCGTCGACGTTTGATTTTAGCGCGGCGGGGTTCATCGCAACCAGAACGTCCAGAGCGTCGCCGGAGGTACGAATGCCTCGTGCCCCGAAATTGATCTGAAATGCCGATACGCCGAAGGTCGTCCCGACAGGGGCGCGGATTTCCGCCGGAAAGTCGGGGAAGGTCGCAAGATCGTTGCCGGCAAGTGCGGTTGCCAGGGTGAACTGGCTGCCGGTCAGCTGCATGCCGTCGCCGGAATCACCCGCGAAGCGGATGACGGCCGATTCCAGTACTGAGCGGGGGACGTCCTCTTGAATTTCTTCGGCTGTCACAGCCATGGCTTGGTCCTTTGCTTGATGATCGCACTAGGGCGATCCACCCTCATCGTGGACGTTCCCGATCTATTGTCTCGGGTCCGTCACCTGTTTTGCATTCGACTCCGCCGATTCGGCGCGGTTGCAATACCTATCGCAGCAACCTTCGGGACGCAACGCTGAAGGGCGGTCCAAATCAAAGAGGTAGGTGCGAGCATACAGTCAGACAATGGCTCGGCGAAGCCTGTCGCAAAGAATTGAACAATTCCGCTACCGCGCCCAGAAAGGCTCAAGAGGCGCTGCCGAGCAGTTTCAGCATATCGGCCGTGGTCACGAACTTCTCCCGAGGCGCGCCTGGCGGCGCATTGGCGACTTCGGCGGCATCGATCCGCTGCCACGCGGCAAAGTCGACCCATTCTATATTCCGGCTTTTTAACAGTGTTTCAAACTGGGTGCGGCCTGGTTTTGAGCCGTTTTTCACGTCTTCGAGAATCTGAGCTGCCGCGTTTTGGCCGTCCGGCTTGTTGGTGCCGATAACGCCGGACGGGCCGCGTTTCGCCCACCCCGCAACATAAACGCCATCTTCAACGCGCCCGTTATCGTTGCGGATCGTGCCGGTGCTTTGGTCGAAAGGCACATCCTGGGGCGGGTCTAGCGTATATCCGATCGCGGGGACGACGAGGCCGCATTCGATGTCGACAAAGGCGCCGGTGCCCTCTGCCCGGCCGTTCACGACACGGGTTTTTTCGAGGCGAGCGCCTGTAACACGGTCGGGTCCGACGATTTCGACCGGTTTTGCGTAAAAGGTGAAATGAACCGACTTGGCTTTCCCGTCGCGCGGTGCGGTGCTGAACTCCTTAAGGGACGCGAGATTCCGCTCGCGCAGCCGCTTGTCCCGATCGGACCAGTCTCCGGTAACCTCTTCCGGTAAATCCCCCGGATCGACGATCGCCGCTGCGTTCTCGAGCTGCCCCATTTCGCGGAGTTCGACATTGGTAAACTTGGCTTCGACCGGTCCCCGCCGCCCGACCATGTAGACATCGGTGACCGGTGATGCCTGGATTGCGTCGCTGACATGTCTTGGTAGATCGGCCTCCGTCATTTCCGCCGGCGTTTTTACCAGGACCCTTGCCACGTCTATCGCGACATTGCCATTGCCGATCACGACGACGTTTCCAGTTTCCAGACAGGGGTCGAGGTCCTTGAAATCGGGATGTCCGTTGTACCAGCCAACGAATGCCGCCGAACCGATGACGCCTTTCTTGTCCTCGCCTGGCACGCCGAGCTTGCTGTCGCCTGGCATGCCAATGGTCAAGACGACGGCATCATATGCCGCCCGGAGTTCGTCGAGGCTCACATCGCGGCCGAGTTCGACGTTCCCGTAATAACGGACCTTCTCGTTAAGAGCGGTTCGCTCGTAGGCTCGGGTAACGCGCTTCGTGCTCTGATGGTCCGGCGCGACGCCACCTCGAATCAATCCATAGGGTGTCGGCAATCGGTCGACGATGTCGATCGCGACATCCGCTTCGGATTTGATCAAGGCCTCGGCGACGTAGAATCCGCTCGGGCCCGACCCGACGATGACAACGCTGATCGGCATGGATGCCCTTTCTCTCTCGACGTTCGGTGAAGCGAATACGAGCGAAAAAGGTCGTTTTCGTCAAGCGGCGGAGAATAGTTCGCCGTCGCCGTCAGCGAATTTGGGCTTAGTGGAGGACGAAATCCTTATCAATACACCGCAGAGATGGGGCGCCAATGAGGTCGCGGCCGGCCACGCGAACGGAATAAATCGATCCATCCAGATTCTTCGTCCAGAAATCGAGAAAGCCGCGTAGCTTGGGAAATTCGGGTGCAGTGTCGAGTTTTTGCCAGACAAAGCTCTGCAGAATGTCCGGGTAGTCCGGAAGCCGGTAGAGAATCTCGGCCGTTGTCAGCTGAAAATCTTTCGGTTCGTAAACTCGAGACTGCAAGCTCATGTCGGTACCTTTTTATCGTTTACAGCGGAAAGGCTCCTCGGGGTCTGGCTGGCAAAAAAGCTCCAACGGTTAGCGTATAGGGAAAATTATGAACGAACAATGAATGAACAGCAAAATCAATAAGTTGGCAGCCTGTTGGGGAGAGTGCTGCCAGCCCGAAGACAATCCGTGAAGGTGCTTCTGCCCCCGGAATGCTTGACTCCCTTGTCTCAATTTCATAGATGCCTTGGCACTCGAGACAAGGGAGTGCCAAAATCCTGTTGGGGGTTAGGCTTTGGGGCTTCTATCAAGAATTTAACGTTCATATGGAGGAACAGGGATGAAATTCAGGCCACTGCATGACCGCGTGCTGGTACGGCGGGTAGGAAGCGAAGAAAAAAGCGCGGGCGGGATCATTATTCCGGATACCGCGCAGGAAAAACCCATGGAAGGCGAAATCGTCGCGGTTGGCGATGGGACTCGTTCCGAAAACGGAACGGTAACGCCGCTTGATGTGAAAGCTGGGGACCGGGTTCTGTTCGGTAAATGGTCCGGAACGGAGGTCAAACTCGATGGCGAGGAGCTTCTGATCATGAAGGAGTCGGACATCATGTGCGTGATCGAGAAGACTTCACCGAAATCCAAAAAGAAAGCCGCATAGAGGAGTAGTGAGGCAACGGCTGCTTAAAGACGTAAAATTTTCTGGTGAGGCGCGCTGTGCGCAGATCCGTGCCCAGGTCGAAGAAACATCGTCCGACTACGACCGCGAGAAGCTTCAGGAACGGCTTGCAAAACTTGCTGCCGACGTTGCGCTGATCAAAGTCGGTGGTGCCACGGAAGTCGAGGTGAAAGAGCGCAAGGATCGTGTCGAGGACGCTATGCACGCGACCCGCGCCGCGGTTGAGGAGGGTGTTGTCCCGGGTGGCGGTGTCGCACTGCTGCACGCGACGCGCGCTTTGAAAGGCGTATCGCCGACGAATGCGGACCAGCGGGTCGGCGTCGATATCGTGCGCCGCGCCCTATCGGCTCCGACACGCCAGATTGCGGAAAACACCGGCGCCGAAGGCGCTGTCGTTGTCGGCAAGGTGCTCGAGTCGAAGAACTCCTCGTTCAGCTACGACGCTCAGATCGACAAATATACCGACCTGGTAAAGGCCGGCATTATCGATCCGGCCAAAGTCGTTCGCACGGCGTTGCAGGATGCGGCTTCGGTTGCCGGTCTGCTCATCACGACGGAGGCAATGATCGCCGATACGCCGGAAGACAAACCTGCCGCCATGCCCGGCGGCGCTCCGGATATGGGCGGGATGGGTGGCATGGGCTTCTGATCCCACGTTCACCCGCAAACCAAAAGGGAGCCGCGTCCGTCACAGGGCGCGGCTCTTTTTCTTTGGCCGTTACGACAGCTCCGCGCGGATACTGGTGAGCCTGCCAAGGATGGAAAGTGCCCGCGTATCCTCTTCCACAGCACCAATATTGGAATGCGACAGGTCGAAGGACAGACGTCCTTGAAACTCGGTCACCAGGTTCGTTGGCGCGTTCGGGTCGCGTTCGAAAACGGCCGTTTGATCCCGGCCGTTGGGTTGGGACGTTAGTATGGCATGGTCCCGTAGCGATATCGCGCCGCCGTCGCGAAGCGTGTCGGCAAGCACGCCGGCGTCGTTTCTGGAGATCCGTTGCGGATCGTGAAGCGATGCTGCGAAGGTGAATACAGCTTCCGGGCTGACCGAAATCTGATCGTCGGTATCGATTGCCGTTTGCTCCTGGGCGCCGTCGTCACGCACCCGGAGTGTCGATTCCAATGGCAATGCGCCTTGTGCCGCGGCGCTAGAATTGTTTTGCGTCGCCGTGAATCGTTGAAACGCGGCGACTAGTTCTGCAACTTTCATTGGGCTGCTCGTTAACAAGTTGAACGTTTGCTGATTGACTCGCAGCTTTCATGCCAACCAGAATAATTAATGAAATCAAATAGTTATATTTTTAACGATTTGGTAATCAGAAAAATTTTCCGCCATAGACCGGCAATATCGGTCGCAAACTTGATTAAATATGCGCACATACTAAAATGATTTTCAGAGACCATTGAAGGAAATCGACTGATATGTCGGACGATGTTGGCATCCCTGGATATTTGCTGTGGCGGGCGGCAAATCTCTGGCAAAAACGAATACGGGCTGTGCTCGCGCCCTATGATGTCACGCCGGTGCAATATCTTCTGCTGGCTGGCTTGCGGGATGTCGGCGCGGCGGATGGGGGTTCCACGAATCAGGCAGCTTTGGCGCGTCACTGCCAAACCGATCCGATGATGACGTCGCAGGTATTGCGGGTACTGGAAAAGGCGGGACTGATCGCCCGCCAGCCGCATGCCGGCGACGGTAGGGCGTTCGCAATTGCGCTCACCGGCGCCGGGGCCGAACTTCTGTCGCGTGCGGAGGGGGATATCCTTGAAGCCGACGCGCTTTTTCACGATCCCCTTGGCGGCGAAAAAGAGCTGTTCGGCGATGCGCTTCGGCTTTTGTCCGGTGTGCGGCCGCGCCGCCGCGTGAAGGCGGTGACCGAGTAGGCCGAGTACTTATAGGCTCGCGAAACGTGCGCGGGCGCCCCGCTCGATACCGGCGGCGATCAACCGGTCGATCCCCAAATCGTAGCGAATCAGTTCAAGCAGCCGCAGTTCCTCTTGGCTCGCATTACCGTCCGCCGCGGCGATTTCGATCGCCAGCGCGTAGGCCGTTTCGTGTAATGCTGGGGGAATCGATTCCTTGATGATGCCCAGCACCGTCGCCATGCCATCCTCTTCGCTCAGGATGTCCGCGCAGGACCGCGCCGTTTCCGGCAGCATGTTCGGATCGTATTCGTCGAACACCGGCAGCTGGCGCACGATGTCGCCGATGGCCGACAATTCGGAATCGGTCATGTTGTTGTCGGCGGCCGATACGATGACCATGGTGTAAATCAACGCGGCTTCGGTGCTGATCATTTCTATCCCTCTGCAAATATTGCGCCCGCTGGCGGCGCCCCTCTACGTAGACGGAATTATAGATCATACCGCGACCGGCATCCGTCAAGGCCTCTTTTCGCAGGTGCAGCAAAACGGGCATCGTGCCGCACAATCAGGTCTCGCGTGTGAGAAACCGTTGTGTCTCTGCCGTCGCTTCGGCCAACCCGACACGTTCTATCTCGACCCCTTCCGGGAAAGCCCCGGCGAGCCGGGATGGCATCATCGAGTCGAGCAGGACGAAGACGCCGCGGTCGCCGCCGCGCCGGATCAGCCGTCCATAGGCCTGCTTCAGCCGCAGCCGTGTGATCATGTCGTCATAGGCCCGTGCGCCGAAGGCCTTGCGCCGGGCTCGGTGCAAAATCGTTGGGCGCGGCCATGGCACACGGTCGAATACAATGAGCCGCAAGGCCCGGCCAGGCACGTCGACGCCGTCCCGCACGGCATCCGTTCCCAACAGGCAGGAATCTTCCTCAGCCCGGAATATGTCGACAAGCGTTGCCAGATTTAGCGCGTCGACATGCTGGGCGTAGAGCGGGATGTTGGCCTGATCGAGCGGTTCGAGCAGGCGGCGATGTGCTGCGCGCAACCGTCCGATGGCGGTAAACAGGCCAAGCCCGCCACCGCCGGCAGCGAGAAAAAGCACGCGATAAGCCGCGGCAACCTGCTCCAGATCGTTCTTGCGCAGGTCGGTAGCGACGAAGACTCTGGTCTGCGTTGCGTAGTCGAAAGGCGACGGCACGGCGGACCGGATCGCCGGGGCCGGCAGATGGCTGGCGCCGGTGCGGGTTTCCGCCGCGCGCCAGTCCGTATCGACATCGCCTGAGCCATCTGTCAGCGTGGCCGATGTAACGAGTACGCCCTGCGCCTGGTTGAGGACGACTTCCGAAAACGGCAGCGTCGGGTCGGTCCAATGGCGGTGCATGCCGACATCGATATCGCGGCCGTCGATGCGCTCGACGGAATACCAGTCGACATGTTCGGGGGGCGTTCCTTCGGGGAGATTGGAGAGCATGAACCGCCACGCTTCGACCATGTCTTCACCGCGATGCTTGAGCGACCGGGCGATGGCCTCGATGCGGTTCCGCGTCGTGCTGTCGAGATTGTCGGCTTCGGTGTCCAGCCGCGCCATCAGCCGCTCGCGAAGCTGCCGCAACGGATAGGACAGTCTGCCCAGCGCTTCATGCAGGCGCGCCGCCGCGCTAAGCAGTTCGGCCGTCGGCTCTTCGACACTGACGTCCAGGTTGAAGGGGCTCTCGACATTGTCCACCCGGGCATAGACGGTACCGCGGACCGCGGTGAGGAATGTTTCCGCCGGCCCTTGCGGCTGACCATCGGCGCTGCGTTGCCGCCACCCCTCAGATGGCAGAATGGCGGCGGCGGCGATCACCGCTTCGAGCGCCTGCTCCGCTTCCGTGTCGTTACCGATGAGGTCGCCCGCCCGTGTCTTGAGGCCCCGCGAGCGGCTGCGCCGTCGCCCCTCGGCCCCGCGCAACCAACGGCGCAGCTCGGCGCCTTCCATCCCAGTGAGGTGTGCTGAGAAGGCGCTGTCGGCGGCGTCGAACACATGGTGCCCTTCGTCGAATACGAATCGCGTCGGACGGCCACCCTGCTCCGGCATTCCGTGGGCGGCGTGGATCATGACCAGCGCATGATTGGCGACGACCAGATTCGCCCGCCGCGCCCTGCGGATGCCGCGCTCGATATAGCATTTGGTGTAATGGGCGCAGGCCGAATAGATGCATTCGCCGCGCCGGTCGGTCAGGCCGGTTGTTGCGCCGGCGCCGAGAATATCGCTCAGCCAGGAGGGGAAATCGCCGCCGGTCGTATCGCCGTCCCGGGTCCGTGCCGCCCAACGCGCGGTCAGGCCGAGCGGCACGGCATCGCCGCGGCGCACAGCAACGCCGCGCACCGCCTCTTCATAGTTCAACAGGCACAAATAGTTTTCGCGGCCCTTGCGGACGACCACCCTGTTTCGCTTCTTCTCCCGGTCGGGGTATAGCCGGTCCAGCTCCTGATCGATCTGGTGCTGCAAATTGCGGGTATAGGTCGAAATCCACACCGGCGCCTCGTTGCGTTCCGACCAGACGCTGGCCGGCGCGATATAGCCCAACGTCTTGCCGACCCCAGTGCCGGCTTCGGCCAAGACCAGGTTCGGCATGTCTTCTTCGATGCGTGGCGTGAATACCGCCGATACGGCGGAAGCGTAATCCGATTGGCTGGGGCGCGATTCCGCATCCTCGCCAAGCAGTTCCGCGAGCCGCGCGCGGCTCTCCGCCGGATCGACGGACAGGTTGCCGGGCGGCGGTGGCGGGGCGTGTTCCTGCCACTCCGGCAGGTTCCGCCAGACATCCAGGCCTGCCGCTGGCGCCCGTTCGCGTTCGCCGGCTTCCTCGCCCAGCGCGGCCAGAACGGAAACGCCCCAGCTCCAACCGCCGCGCGCCATGGCCCAGGCGACCGGCAGATCGTCGCGCGCGCGCGGTTGCAGCGCCAACTCGCGCAGCAGGGCCATGGCGGCGGTGCGCAGGGTGGTGCCTTGTTCAGTGGCATCGCCTGGTGCCGTGAGCTGGAGCGCGTCGGCCAACCCCGGGATTGTCGGTACGCAGAATGTCGCCGGCCGCACGAACGCAAACAGCTCAAGCACGTCGAAACAGGGAAACCGCGCTATATCGAGCCGCCGGGCGACGGCGGGCGCATGGCACAGGAGCGGGCGCTCGTCACCGGTGCGCTGCGCCGCTTCCTTCAGAGTGATTTCTTCAATCTCGCCATCCACGCTCAACCAGGTCGCGGCGGCAAGACTGACCACCAGCGTCGGCGACTCGGGAAGCAGAAGGCGGCTTTCTTGGCTCATCGCCGGCATCATAACGACGGCAAGGCGCAGCGCCTATCGCGATGCGCTGTACAGGTCGTTGCCGCGGTTGCTAGGGTCCGTTCCACAATTCCCAACAGAGGCTTTATCGTCCGCATGTCCCTTCCGCTCGATTCCATCCGCGTCCTCGACCTCACCCGTGCGCTCGCCGGGCCGTTCTGCACCATGTGTCTCGCCGATTTCGGCGCCGATGTGATCAAGATCGAGTCCCTGCCGAAAGGCGATATGACTCGTGGCTGGGGCCCCTACGATCAGGGAATCGCCGCCTACTATCTGTCGATCAACCGCAACAAGCGCGATCTCGCGGTCAATTTCCGGGATCCGGAGGCCTTGAAGATATTGCGGCGGTTGGCGCTCGAGGTCGATGTCGTAGTCGAGAACTTCAAGCCGGGCCGGGCCGACGAGATGGACCTAGGGTATGACGATCTGAAGGAAGCGAACCCTAAACTCATCTATGCCAGCATCACCGGCTTTGGACGCGATGGGCCGTATGGCAATTGGCCGGGTTTCGACCAGATCGCCCAGGGCATGTCGGGCGTCATGAGCCTTACCGGCTATCCCGATGGCGAACCGACCAGGGCGGGCGTGCCGTTCGGCGATGTCGGCGCCGGCATGTGGGCTGCCATGGGGATCTGCGCCGCCGTCGCGCAGCGCCACGTTACTGGGAAGGGGCAGCGGGTCGAAACCTCTTTGCTCGCGTCTCTCATCGGCATGCTCAATGTCCAGGGGCAGCGCTATTTGTCGGCGAACGATGTCGCGGGGCGCATCGGCAACTATCACATGGCGGCCTATCCCTATGGCACTTGTGAGGCGAGCGATGGTCAGCTGAATGTCGGTGCCGCGACGCAGGATATGTGGGTGAAGCTGTGCAAGCTCCTCGACCTGGATGAATTGATCGAGCACCCCGATTACATCGACAACGCAAAGCGGATGGAAAACCGCGATGCGCTGTGCGAATTGCTGAACCGGGAGTTCCGGACCGATACGGCGATTGCCTGGACCCACAAGCTCATCGCCGCCGGCATTCCCGCGGGCCCGGTCTACTCGATCGACGAGGTGTTCGCCGACCCGCAGGTCGTGCATCAGAACATGGTGGAGGAGATCGACCATCCCAAACTCGGCCGCATCAAGCAGCTGTCAAATCCGCTGCGCATGGACGCCTTCGAAGGCCGCACAGTGCGGACACCGCCGCCGGGGCTGGGCGAGCATACGCGCGCGGTTCTGACGGAAGCGGGCTATTCCGATGCGGAAATCGACGCGCTGATCGAGGCTGGCACCGTTGGCGAATAGGAGGGAGCGCGGACCATGAACATCACCATCCTCGACGACTATCACGACACGGTGCGGACCTTGGGCTGTTTCGCCAAGCTGGATGGTCACGACGTGACGATCTGGAACGACCATGTGCAGGACGTCGATGCGCTGGCCGGCTGGCTGGCAGACACCGAAGCGCTGGTCCTGATCCGCGAGCGGACCCATATCCGCGCGGCGCTGTTGGATCGCCTGCCGAAGCTACGCCTGATCAGTCAGCGCAGCGTCTTTCCGCATATCGACATTGAGGACTGCACCCGGCTCGGTGTGATCGTTTCGTCGCATATGCATGCGGACACGCCTTCCTACGCGACGGCGGAGTTGACCTGGGGTCTGGTGCTCGCCGCGATGCGGCAGATCCCGCAGCAGATGGCGTCGCTTAAATCCGGCGGCTGGCAAATCGGTGTCGGCAACACGGTCGGTGGACGCACCCTGGGCATCTATGGCTATGGCCGTATCGGCAAGGTCGTCGCCGGATACGGTACCGCATTTGGTATGAAGGTGCTGGTCTGGGCGCGGGAAGAATCGCGTGCCCGCGCGGCGGCGGATGGCTACGAAGTCGCTGCGAGCAAGGAAGCGTTCTTCGAACGCAGCGATGTGCTATCGCTGCATATGCGCCTCTACGATGCGACGCGCGGGATCGTCACAGCAGCGGATCTTATGCGCATGAAGCCGACGGCGCTGCTAGTCAATACGAGCCGCGCGCCGCTCGTTGAGCCCGGTGCGCTGGTCGAAGCGTTGCGCGCCGGATGCCCTGGCATGGCGGCCGTTGACGTTTATGAATCCGAACCTGTGCGGGATACCGAGCATCCGTTATTGTCGATGGATAATGTGATCTGCACGCCGCACATCGGCTATGTCACGCGCGAAGAGTACGAGCTGCAGTTCAGCGATATTTTCGACCAGGTAACAGCATACGCTGCGGGAAGCCCGGCGAATGTCGTCAATCCGGATGTGTTGAAGAAATAGCGCGTCGCTATTCCGAGAGAAAGTCCCCCGCCCGTTTTACGTCCCGCGCCAGTTTAAGCGCTGCCTTGCCGGCCAGTTGATCGGCAAAGCCTATCGCCGCGAGGGCGCGGGTTGCGCGCCCTTCGCCATCGAGAACTGGGGCCGCAGCGATCACGATACCGCGCAGGTAGGTACTGCGGTCGATCGCGTAGCCGTCGCCCCGCGCCGTCTCGACTTCTTTGAGCCAATCGTTGAAGCGCGGCGGGTTTTGCCATTGCAACGCGCTGAAACGTTCTCGCAGCTCCTCCTTTGACCAATCGCTCAGCGCCGCGTAGCAGCGCCCGCTGGCGCTTATCAGGGCGGGGAACCGGCTGCCGACATTCACATGAATGCTTAGATTTTGCCGCGCCCGGGCGATCGCGACGACAACCATATGTTCGGCATTGTCTAGTTCGGTTGCGGTGACTGTGACGCCGTGGCGTTCGGCCAGCCCGTCGAGCCGTGGCCGCGCCTCGCGAACGAAATCGCTGTTTGCCAGGGCGTCGCGCGACAGGCTCAGCACGGCCGGGCCGAGCCGGTACCGCTTCGTCGCGGGATCGAACACAGTCAGGTTTTCATGCGACAGCGTGCGCAGAATATGAAGGCACGTGCTGGGAACGATATCCAAGTCTTTGGCGATCGCATTGACCCCGGCCGGCGTGTCGCGCTTGCCGAGATAGCGCAGAATATGCGCGGCACGGCTGACCGCGGTGACCGGTTTCTTAAGGGTCGGTTTTGGCGGAAGCATCGCTGACCTTTTATTGTCAATTGGCAATAATATTGCATATAGACAATTTCGAAGCAAAAACTTATCGTCACGACTTCCGCAACATCAAAGACGCTGCCGTGCCCCGCCTGACCGATTTTACAGATTACGCCGATGCACATGCCCACTTCACGAAGGACGCGCTGTGGGCGTTGTTCGATGGCGACCGGACGCAGCTGAATATCGGCCATGAGTGTCTCGACCGACACGACCGCGATGTGACGGCGGTTCGCATCGCTCACGCCGACGGCCGCGACGAGGCCTTTACGTTCGGGGAGCTTGCTGACGGCTCGAACCGGTTCGCCAACTATCTGCGGCGGCGAGGCGTCGCACCGGGCGAGCGTGCGGCCATCATGCTGGAGCCGTCGCTACCGTTTTACCTGACGCAGTTCGGGGCCATGAAGGCGGGCTGCGTTGCCGTGCCGTTGTTTACGCTATTCGGGCCGGACGGGTTGCGCTTGCGGGTCGACGACTGCGCGCCGAAGCTACTCGTGACGACCGCGGACCTTGCGCCGCTTGCGGCTGGCATTTCGGGGCTTGAAACCGTCATCGCCGACGCGTCGTTTTTGGCCGAACTCGAAACGGAAAGCCCCGCCTTCGAACCGGCCACATCGGGTGACGATATGGCGATGTACCAATACACGTCAGGTACGACCCGGGCTTTGCCAGAGGCGGTGAAGCATCGCCACCGCGCCGTTGTCACGGTCATGATTGCCGCCCTTTACGGAACCGGTATCCGGCCCGGTGACCGCTTCCTGTGCCCAGCCTCGCCGGCCTGGGGGCATGGGTTGTGGCATGGCACCGTGGCACCGCTGGCCCTCGGCGTACCGGTCGCGAGTTATGCCGGCAAATTCGATCCCGGCCGTTTGATGAAGGCAATCCAGGATTACGGCATCACCAACATCTCGGCCGCCGCGACCCACTACCGGATGATGAAGAATTCCGGCGAGGCGCCGAAGTACCGGTTTGCGGTCGAGAAGCTGTCGTTCACCGGGGAACCGATCGATTCCGATACCGCCGCCTGGACGGAAGAAACCTTCGGCGTGCCGGTGTGTAGTATCTATGGCACGACCGAGATTGGCGTCATTCTGACCGACTATCCTGGCGCTGCCGATCATGTCGTGAAGCCCGGTTCCCTGGGCCGGCCGGTGCCCGGCGTCGAGCTAGCTGTACACGACCGGGACGGTAAACCTTGTCCACCTGACGTCATCGGTGAGATCGTCATGCGGCGGCGGGACGGCTGGTTTCCAACCAAGGATCTCGGGCGGATCGATGCGGATGGCTACTATTTTCATGCCGGCCGCGCGGACGACGTCATTATCTCGGCGGGCTACACGATGAGCGCAGTCGAGATCGAGGACGTGTTGCTGAAACATCCGGATGTCGAAGAGGCGGCGGTGATCGGTGTGGCTGACGAGACGCGCGGCCAGGTCGTGAAGGCGTTTATCGTGTCGAATCGCGGTGGTGGCGATGCATTTCGCGAAGAACTGCAGGAATTTACCGCGAGCCGGTTGAGCCGCCACGAATATCCCCGCCGGATCGATTTTGTCGACGCCTTGCCGAAAACGCCGGCAGGAAAGGTGAACCGAAAAACATTGCGCGACGCCGAGTCGGCGCGAAACGAGAAGGACGAAACATGAGCGAAGATATAGACCGCCGTTTTGCCAAGATCACTGAGCGTGGCCTCGACCAGCTTCGGGAGCGCATTGGGGTGCGTATCGAAAACTCGCTCGAGCCCTGGTGTCATGAAGCGACGCGCGACAATATTCGCCATTACGCGCACGGCATCGGCGACGACAATCCGCTGTGGTGCGACCCGGACTATGCGGCAGCGACGAAGTATGGCGGCATTGTCGCGCCGCCTTCGTTCCTGTTTGCCTGCGACCGCATCGTGTCGGGATATGTCGGCGGACTGCCGGGGGTGCATGCGATGTGGGCCGGGGCGGACTGGACCTGGCACAAGCCGATCCGCCGCAACGACCAAATCACGACGGAAGCGAGTCTCAAGGATCTCATCCTGCATGACACGCGGTTCTCAGGTCGTGCCGTACAGCAGATCTATCATGTCGATTTCTTCAATCAGGGCGGCGACAAGATAGCGGACGCCGACAGCTGGTGCTTCCGTACCGACCGCGACCTCGCGCGCGAGTCCGGCACGAAATATGACGAACTGAAGCAAAAGCCGATCCATCAATATGACGACAATGAGCTGGCGGACATCTATGCCCGCTATGCGGAGGAAGAAGTGCGCGGCGCGAACACCCGCTGTTTCGAGGATGTCGCCGTCGGCGAGAAGCTGCCAACCATGGTCAAAGGGCCCATGACCGTGACCGGCTTTATTGCTTATGCGCAGGGCTGGGGTGGGCTCTATATCCGTGCCAACAAGCTCGCCTGGAAGCAGCACCATCGCCACCCGGGGCTCGGCATCAAGAACAAGTTCGGGATTCCGGATTGTCCGGAGCGGGTGCATTGGGAGAACGATTTCGCGACGATGGTCGGCGCGCCGGGAGCCTATGATTACGGACCGGAGCGATGCTCCTGGATGACGCACCATATGACCAACTGGATGGGTGATGACGGCTTCCTGCGGGAATCGAAATCGCAAATCCGCCGTCACAATCCGGAAGGCGACACCTTGTTCTTCGATGGCGAGGTGACCGGCACGTCAGTGCAGGACGGCAAAGGTTTAGTCGAGATCAAGCACCAAGCCGTAAATCAGGATGGCGAACTCTCCATCCATGGCACCGGTGTTGTCGAATTGCCGATGCGCGACTGAGTGGTTTAACGCTGGGCCGGAAGCCGTTCTCAACTGGGGATCGGCATCGGGGCCGTGGGCGCGTGCCCAGCAATCGACATTGCGGCGCTTCAAGGCGCGGCAGTGGCGACTTGCCGCTTTTTGCGTTTTGAAGTCGCCGACGATAAGGCGGTACATCGCTTTGCCGTTTTTTTCATGCCGCTCGATATTCGGTTTGGATTTAGCCAGCAAGGGTCCGCCGCGGCGCTTGATCCACGTCCATGTGCGTTTGATCCGCGTCGGCGACCGGTAGGCGGCAAGCTGGACGCCGTAGCGCGGTGCGGTGTTTGCGGTCTTGGCAGCCGACGCTTTTTGCATTTTCGGTCCTGCCGCTTTTTTCGAGTCCGCAGCCATCTGCATCGGCGTATCAATGCTGCGGATGAAGCCGACGAGTTCGCGTTCGATAGGCTTTGATCCCGAGTTGGCCGTCTGCAGGACGACCCTTCCCAGTTCCGGGGCGTAGTAGTTGACGCGTGCGGCGCCATCGTAACTGCAGTGCAACCGATAGGCATCGAACGGGCCGGCCGCCGTCATTACCATGCCGAATTCCTTGACGGTGCAGGAGCGGTTGTGAGTCATCTTCCCGCCTTTCGGCTGCGCCGACCGGAACGCGACCGTCTGGCCCAGTGTCAGGGGGAACAGGTCGCCTGTTGACTCGATTTTGGTTTTTACGACCTTCGTTTTGCCATCCGTCTCAGCGACCATATGGATCGGGATCAGTGCCCTGTCGCCGCCGACCCAGCGGCGGTCGTCGCTGCTGCGCCACCACACGCCTTCGGCGTCGATCCGCACCACGGTTTCGGTCACAAAGTCACTGCCGACGCGGTAACGGAACCGGTCGCCGACGCGATAGGTTGGCGCGGATGCGGCCACGGCCGGCTCCTTCGCCTGGAAGGCCGTTTCCGCCATGTAGCTGTCGAAAGAGGAGCACCCCGACGCCGCAATCGCCAGACCGAAGGCGAAAAATCGGATTGCACAATGTCGCATGACAGCCCCACCTTTGTGACGGGTGACCCGGGAAAGATCGAAGATATTGTATAAGTGTTCTCCCAAGCCACAAGATATCGATAGTTTTGCGCGAGTTCAATCGCCGAACGCAAATCGTGCGGCGAATTGCAGCGCGCGGGTTTCCAGAAAGGCTGGTTTTGCGGATCGTTTCGTGAGAAATCTTTCCCATTCGCGTTGCGCAGTCAGAGTTTTTGGAGCGGCATTTTGATGTCGGGATTGGATTGCAGACTTTCCGTCGCGCCGATGATGGAATGGACGGACCGGCATGAGCGCTATTTTCTGCGCCTGCTGAGCCGCCGGACTCTGCTCTATACGGAAATGGTAACGACCGGTGCGTTGCTACATGGCGACGCGGCGCGGCATCTTCAGTTTGATGCAGCGGAGCATCCCGTCGCGCTGCAGCTCGGCGGGGCCGATCCGGTGGCGTTGGCGGAATGCGCCGCGATGGGCGACGTCTGGGGCTATGACGAAATCAATCTGAATGTCGGCTGCCCGAGCGACCGTGTGCAGGCGGCGCGGTTCGGCGCCTGTCTGATGGCGGAACCAACCTTGGTACGCGATGCCGTCGCCGCGATGCGGGAAGCGACGGCGAAACCCGTGACCGTAAAATCGCGCATCGGTGTCGACGACCGGGATTCATACGACGACCTTCGAGACTTCATCGCCTGCGTGGCGGATGGCGGTTGCGAAACGTTCGTAATCCATGCACGCAAGGCGTTGCTAAGCGGTTTGAGCCCCAAGCAGAACCGAGAAATTCCGCCGCTCCACTACGATTTCGTCTTTCGCATCAAACAGGAATTTCCCGACTTGACTGTGGTACTGAACGGTGGCGTGCCATCGCTGGATGCGGCGATGTCCTATTTGGATCGGGTCGACGGGGTGATGATCGGGCGCGCGGCCTATCGCGATCCCTGGCTGTTGGCGGATGCGGACCGGCGCCTGTTCGGGGAGCCCGATCCGAAGGCGTTACGCGAGGACGCGGTCGTCGGGTATCTGCCATATGTACGGGCGCGTTTGGCCGAGGGTGTCCCGCTACACGCGATGACGCGTCATATCCTGGGCTTGTTTAACGGCTTGCGCGGCGCGCGCCAGTGGCGTCGCTTTATCAGCGAAAATGCATACCGTCCTGGTGCGGGTGTCGAGGTTATCGAATCCGCACTGACCTTCGTCGTGCAGGACGATGCAATGCCGATGCGCCGCGTGGCGGTTATTTGAAGCGGTAGGTAATCCGACCTTTTGACAGATCGTAGGGCGTCATCTCGACAGTAACTTTGTCGCCGGCCAGGACGCGGATGCGGAAGCGGCGCATCTTCCCGGCGGTGTGCGCCAGGACTTCATGGTCATTTTCCAATTTTACGCGGAACATCGCGTTGGGAAGCACCTCTGTCACGGTGCCGTCAAACTCCATCAGTTCTTCTTTTGCCACGGATAATCCTTTTCTGTTGCAACGATTTGTGCGCTGAAAATGGGTTAAATGTTGCGGGAAAACAACCGTTTTCTGGATTCTATCCAGATTCAGGGAGTGACCGGCACGGCTAATTCGATGCCTCAAGCGGCAGCGCGGTCGTATATTTCACCTGCTTCAGGGCGAAGCTCGACCGGATGTTGGCGATCCCAGGGACCCGCGTCAGGTGGTCCATCAGGAACCGCTCATAGGCCGGCAAATCGGCGACGACGATGCGCAAATGATAATCAGCGTCGCCGGTCATCAGATAGCATTCCATCACTTCGGGGCGCGCCAGCACGGCGCTTTCGAACTGCCCAAGGGCTGTTTCGATCTGTTTTTCGAGCGTGACCTGCACGAAGACGCTGACCTGAAGCCCGAGCGCTACCGGTTCGACCAGGGTCACATATCGGGCGATAACACCGGACTCTTCCAGATCTCGGACCCGCCGCCAGCAGGGCGACGCAGACACGCCGACCCGGTTTGCAAGATCGACATTGGCGATGCGCGCGTTCTCCTGCAGTACGGCGAGGATGCGGTGATCTATCTCGTCTAGGGCCTTTTCCGGCATGATTATTCCAATTTTACAGAATAAAGGATGATTATTGCTTAAAAATATCAGAAACGAGCAAAATTCGAAAGGATCATCATGCCGTAGCGGCGTATAATTGCGCATCTCCCATTCAGCGTAAGGACATTAAGGATGACCCAGCGCGCTTCTTTGCGTGTCGTCGAAAAGGACGATGCCGGAATCGTATCCGCCGAACGGCTCGCCTGTCTCGCGGCCCTGGAGCGGAAGATCCTGTGGCTGTCGTCATGGATGATCCATAACGCCAACTATATCCGGCCGAGCCGCGACGGTTTGAAGGTCGGTGGCCATCAAGCGTCTTGCGCGTCCGCCGCGACGGTCCTGACAGCGCTGTATATGGATGTGCTGCGTCCGGAAGACCGTATCGCGGTCAAGCCGCACGCCAGTCCGGTCTATCACGCGATGATGCATATGCTCGGCCGGCAGGATCTCGCGACGCTGCAGGATTTCCGCAAGCTCGGCGGCGCGCAATCCTATCCGTCGCGGACCAAGGATGGGGACGATGTCGATTTCTCGACCGGTTCGGTTGGTCTCGGTGTTGCCGAAACGCTGTTCGCAGCGCTGGTACAGGATTATGCGCGCCTCAACGGACGCATGGGCGAGGGCGTGAAGCCGGGCCGCATGGTGGCGCTGATGGGCGACGCCGAGCTCGACGAAGGCAATGTGTTCGAAGCATTGCTCGAGGGCTGGAAGTACGATGTCGGTAATCTCTGGTGGATTATCGACTATAACCGCCAGAGCCTCGACGGCGTCATCAACCACATGCTGTTCCAGAAGATTCAATCGTTCTTCGGCACGGTCGACTGGAACGTCGTCACCTTGAAATACGGCAAGAAGCTCGAAGCCGCACGGCATGGTCCGGCGGGCGAAGCGGTGCTGCAGTGGATCGACGAGTGTCCGAACGATCTGTATTCGGCGTTGACCTTCAAGGGGGCAGATTCCTGGCGCGAGCGGCTCAAGATCGATCTTGGCGGCACTTCCGGGCTTGTCACGTTCCTCGACAGTCATGACAACGATTCGCTGCACAGTTTGATGACCAACCTCGCCGGTCACGACATGACGTCGATCCTGGAGGCCTTCCATGGTGTCGAAGGTGACACGCCCTGCTGCTTCGTCGCCTACACGATCAAGGGGTATGGCACGCCGCTCGCGGGGCATAAGGACAATCACGCCGGGATGATGAATGCGGAACAAATGGACGGTTTCCGCCAGATGATGAGCGTTCCGGAGGGTGCCGAATGGGACCGTTTTGCGGGGCTCGATATCGATGCCGATACGCTGCAGGCATTTCTCGACGACGTGCCGTTCGCACAGGGATCGTCGCGGCGGCACACCGCACCGACCGTTTCCGTTCCGGACTTGACCTTACCGCGCGCCGAGAAGGCATCGACACAGCAGGCGTTCGGTCAGATTCTGCACGAGCTCGGCAAAGGTAAGGACGAGCTCGCGGCGGCGTTGGTTACGACGTCGCCGGATGTGACCGTGTCGACGAATCTTGGCGGGTGGGTCAATCAGCGCGGTCTGTTCAACCGGCATGAGCGCCCGGATGTATTCCGCGAAGAGAACGTGGCGTCGATCCAGAAATGGGTGCGTGCGCAATCTGGTCAGCATTTCGAACTTGGCATCGCGGAGAATAATCTGTTCCTGATGCTTGGGGCGCTGGGCCTGTCCGAACCGCTGTTCGGCGCGCGGTTGCTGCCGGTCGGCACCCTGTACGATCCGTTCGTCAACCGCGGACTCGATGCGCTCAACTACGCCTGCTATCAGGACGCGCGCTTCATGGTGGTCGGCACACCGGCCGGCGTGACCTTGGCACCTGAAGGCGGCGCGCATCAGTCGGTCAACACGCCGTTGGTCGGCATGTCGATGCCAGGCCTCGCCTATTTCGAACCGGCCTATACGGATGAGCTGGCAGAAATCATGAAATGGGGTTTCGAGCATATGCAGGCGCCCGACGGCGGGTCGGTCTATCTGCGTCTGTCGACACGGACGATCGCGCAGCCCGACCGCGACCTGGCGGCTGCCGATAAGGTCGCGATCACGACGGGGGCATATTGGCTGGCACCGCCGGCGGCGGATGCGGAACTGGCGATCGTCTATGCCGGGCCGGTCGCACCGGAAGCGATTGCGGCGCATTCGGCACTGCTCGACGACATTCCCGGGGCGGGCTTGCTTGCGGTGACCTCGCCGGACCGGCTGCATGCCGATTGGCTCGACGCCAAGCGCCGACGCCGGGCGGGCGACCGTGCGGCGCGGGCGCAAATCGAAACGATGCTGGGGCAACTCGCGCCGGACGCGGTTCTGATCACCGTGATCGACGGGCATCCGACGACGTTGTCGTGGCTCGGCGCGGTTGGCAGTCAGAAGGTGACTGCGCTCGGCGTCGACCGGTTCGGCCAGTCTGCCGATATCGACGATCTGTACCGTGCGGTGGGTATTGACGAAGACTCGATACTCGACGCCGCGGCGTCCGCCTGTCTTACGCGCCTGGGCTGACCGTTACGGTATCGCCGCCGCGTAGTTCTTCGAGCGCGTGGCGGACGACCTGCCAGGATGCGGTCAGCGCCAAGGTCGCCATGACGGCTGCGACGGCAATGTCCGGCCATCCGGTGTCGGTTGCGAAGACCCCGGCGGCGGCAATCATCACCGCGACATTGCTGATCGCGTCGTTGCGGCTGCACAGCCAGACCGACCGCATGTTGCTATCGCCCTCACGAAAACGGATCAGCAGCAGTGCGCAAACGACGTTCGCCGTAAGCGCCGCAAAACCGATCGTGCCCATGATCTCGAACCCAGGCAGTGTGCCGGTGATCGCCTGCCAGACCGCCGCGGCGATCACGAACAGGCCGAACAGGCCCATGGAGATGCCTTTCAGCAAGGCAGCACCAGCACGCCAGCGCAGCGACATCGTCAGAACGAACAGGGTGATGGCATAGGTCGCCGCATCGCCGAGGAAATCGAGCGCGTCGGCCTGCAAGGAGACGGATTTCGCGGCCAAACCGGCAGTGATTTCGACCGCGAACATCCCGGCATTGATGATCAGGACGACGATCAGGACACGGCGCAGACGCGCCGTGGTGGGCGCGTCGTGATGATGACAATGGCCACTCATAACGCCCGTCTAACACAGAAAGTTAAAGTTATACTATTGCAGGGTAACGTTTTTTCGGGCGGTTCGATTATCTAGCGAAATAGTCCGGGAAGGCGCGGCGTAGATTGGCTTCCACTCGGTTGCGCACCGACCGGCCCGGCGTCGGTTTCTCGAAGCGCTGGCCGGTCACCTGTTCGTACAGCTGGATGTATTTGCCGCTGAATTCCAGCAGCGTCTCCGGAGGGATATCGGGCAGCAGGTCCTTGTAAGGGTCGCACCGCGCGTTAATCCATAGCCGCAGGAACTCCTTGTCCAGGCTGTCCGGTTCCTGGCCGGCCGCCAGCCGGTTTTCGTAGCTTTCGGCTATCCAGTAGCGGCTCGAGTCCGGCGTGTGGACTTCGTCGGCAAGCGTGATGGTGCCGCTTTCATCGGTGCCGAACTCGTACTTCGTATCGACGAGGATCAGGCCGTTCCGGGTGGCGATCTCCTGACCGCGGGCGAACAGCGCGAGGCTCGTTTGCGCCAGTGAGTCCCATTGCTCCTGGCTGATCGCTCCGGTAGAGATCAGATCCTCGGCGGTCGTCGGTTCGTCATGCGCGTCGGCGGTGGCCTTTGTCGTGGGCGTGATGATCGTCGCTGGAAGCTTCTGGTTCTTGACCAGACCGTCGGGGAAGCTGTGACCGTATAGTTGCCGTTCACCACGTTCGTACATCGGCCAGATGCTCGTGCTCGTCGACCCCGTCATGTAGGAGCGGACGACCATCTCCACCGGCAGCATGGTCAGCCGGCGGCCAACGATGACGTTCGGGTCCGGATAGTCGAGTACATGGTTCGGGCATAGATCAGCGGTCTGTTCGAACCAGAACCGCGCGGTCTGGTTCAATACCTGTCCTTTATAGGGCACCGCCGCCAGCACGAGATCGAAGGCGGACTGCCGGTCGGTCGCCACCATGATCCGCCGCCCGTCCGGCAGGTCGTAGGAATCGCGCACCTTGCCGCGCTGGAAGTTCGGCAGTTCGGCAAACTCCGCGTCGGTCAGGCAGGCGGCCAGTATGTCGGCATTGTTCATTGTTGCGCTGTTCCTTAATGCGGCCGATCGCCTTCGATGATGAGGCGCCACAGCACGCGGTCCTGGCTGCGGTCGTAATCACCATGGGCGCGGTGCATCGTGGCGCGATTGTCCATGACCAGCAGGTCGCCCTTGCGCCATGTGTGAGTGTAGACGATCTCCGGCCGGATCATGCGGTCGAGCAGGCCAGACATGTACTCCTGGCTCGCCTCAGGCGTCATGCCTTCGATCTGGAACGCCTTGGTGATGTGGAAATAGACCGCCTTCGATCCGTGCTCCGGATGGGTGCGCGCCATCGGATGGGAGACGGGCTTGCCGTATTTCTCGCGGTCTTCCGGCAGTACGTCGGTGCGGTGCGTATCGATACTGTTGAGAGTCGTCAGCGTTTCCAGGCGGCGCTGCTCCAATTCCGGTAACGCGCCGAAGGCGGCCCGCATATTGGCGATGCTGGTCTCGCCGCCGGACTTGGGCACTTCCAGCCCGTACAGCATGGTGGCCTTCGGCGGACGTTCCCGGTTGGTGTGATCGGTGTGCCACATGGCGGCGGGCTTTTGTCCGTCGCGATGCAGGATGATGCCGATGTCCGGATAGTCGGGCATGTTGTGCTGCGAGTAGTGTTGCCGCATCGGTGTTCCGAACGCGTCCGCCATGGTCAAATATTCTGCCGGCGTAAAATGCTGATCGCGAACCACCAGCACCAGATGTTCGGACAGGGCAGCACCCAGTTCCGCCTTCGTTGCCGCATCGACCGGCTTGTGCAGATCGAGCCCCGAGATTTCGGCACCGATAGACGGATGCAGCGGTTTGACGGTAAGTCCGGCCATGGTCAGAACTGGACGCGCTGGGTCAGCGCGCCGTCGACGACCAGGTTCGCGCCGGTAATGAAGCTTGCGGCGGGGCTGGCCAGAAAGGCCACCGCGTTGGCGACATCTTGCGGCGTGCCCATATGGCCGGTTGGGTTCTTGGCAAGTGCGGCCTCGTAAACCTGCGGCATCTCGGCCTTGCGTTTGTCCCAGACACCGCCTTCGAAGAAGATCGTGCCGGGCGAAACCGTGTTGGCGCGGATGCCCTGCGCCGCGACCGTACTGCTGAGCGCCGACATATAGGCAATCACGGATGCCTTGATCGCGTTGTAGGCGCGCACGCCGAAAAAGTTCTCCAAGGCCGCGGTGCTGGCGATCGCGATGATCGATCCATTGTCCGATGCTTCAAGGAAGGGCAGTGCTGATTCGACCGCCCGAACCGTACCCAGTACGTCGGTTTCGAGGCCGGCGCGCCATGCGTCCTCGTCCGGTGTGCCGGCGAGTGCGCTGACATTCGCGACCAGGATGTCGAGCCCGCCGAGTTCGTCCGCCGCGTTGCCGATCCATTGGCGGAACGCATCGCCGTTGGTCACGTCCGCGGAGGCGCCATAGGCCTGAACGCCTTTTGCAGAAAGAGCTGCAACGGTTTGTTCGACGAGCGCGCCGTCACGGGCGCAAATCGCAATATCGCAGCCTTCGCCGGCGAGCGTTTTGGCGATCGCGAGACCGATGCCCTTGCTGCCGCCGGTGACGATTGCCTTCTTGCCTTTCAATCCGAGATCCATGTTACGTCCCCTCGTCTATTTCAGTACCGCCGCGAGGTCGCCTTCCGAAGGCGCGAACCAGTACGATCCCGTCACCGCCGTGCTGAATTCGGTCAATCGATCATGCAGGCCGTCGCTGCTGACGCCGAACATGCGCTGCAGCTGCACGTCGAACCGCGCGATATCGCAGGCGAAGGACAGGAAATAGAGACCCTTCGCGCCGACCGAGCCATAGGGAAAGCTGCGCCGGTAGATCTTCATCGCAACGCCGTCGATTTTCACGTCGGTGCGCGAAACATGGGAGTCGGGCGGCATCGCGTCGCCTTCCAATTCGATCGAGTCGGCTTTAGTACGGCCGATCACGCCTTCCTGCTCGGATACGTCCATCGCGTTGAATGATTCCAGGTCGTGCATCCATTGCTGGGTCAGGACAAAGGCACCGCCAGTGCCCGGTCCATCGGCGATTAGTGCCGCGTCCTGGCGGGCGTCCCCTTTCGGGTTGGCCGAGCCGTCGACGAAACCGGTGAGGTCGCGGCTGTCATGATAAACGAATCCGCGCTGATCCAGTGCCGGTTTTGCGACCGGCGCCATCGCGCCGCCGACGGCGAGCGCGGCATCGAACACGTCGTCATGTGCCGCGCCGTGCAACCAGAACAGAACGTCGCGTTGCGTCGCCGCCGCCACGGGTCCCGGCGCATCGCCGATTTTTTCAAACGGACGCAAACCGTCGGGTGCTGTTCCGCCGAGCCGTTCCCAAGCCGGGCCGGAGAACGCCGTGACGACATTTATGCCCGATGCCGCGGCGGCGCCGGTACGCGCCTGTTTAATGGCATTCGAAAGGCTGCCGCTCTCCGCACCCGGGGCGACGTCAAATTCAAGCGCGTAGTGTGCGACCGTTCCTTCGGAAAAGATCCCTGACTGTGCTGCCGCCATCAAATTGTCACTCCTGCCTGACGGTTTGTAATTTCGCCTAACCTCTATCACCGGTGTGTGAATTGTGCAAAATCGTTTGCGGCGATGAATTGACACAGGAGCGACGGGCCATGACGACGCGCGATGAATTGCGGAGAACCGGTGCGGCGATGCGTGAAAAGCTCGGATTCCCGGCGAACCGCCCCGAAACGGAACTTGCCCCCGGACTCGACCGTTTGGCGGAAGAAGCCGTTTGGGGTTCGATCTGGGCCCGGCCCGGATTGGCGCTGGAGGACCGCATGCTTGCGACTTTGTCGGCATTGACCTCGCAGCAGCGATTGCCGCAGCTTCGGCGTTATATCGGTGCGGCATTGCATATCGGTCTTTCGCCGCGGACGATCCAGGAAGTGCTCATCCATTGCGGTCTGTATTCGGGGTTTCCGACCATTCTGAATTCTGTCGCGCTCGCCAACGAGGTATTTGCGGAAAAGGGAATTGAGGTCCCGGATACGTCGATGCCGGATCTGGATGCTGCCGCGCTGATGGCGCTGGGGCAGGAAACGAAGCACAAGCTGCACGGCGACAGGGCAGAAAACGGCTACGCGGCGCCGGGGAACACGACGACAACGGCGATGTATCCGACGGCCATTGCTTACGGTTATGGCGATATCTGGGATCGCCCGGATCTCGATCACCGCCAGCGCATGGTCTGCGCCGTAGCGGCGTTCACCTCGATCGATCATTTGCCGCAGGTCGTCAAATTCTCGCAATCGGCGCTGAACACCGGGCTGACCCGGGAGCAGATAATCGAGACGATCATGCAGACTGGGCCGTATACTGGATTCCCGCGCGCGCTCAACGCGCTTTCGGCCGTCGGCGACGTGCTCGGCTGAACCGAAAAACACGACATTCGAAACACGCAAGATCAGGAGCCGAGCCCGATATGTTTTATGACGATCCGAAGAAACACAATCTGAAGCACAATCCCTTCAAGGCGCTTGTCGCGCCGCGCCCGATCGCCTGGGTCAGCAGTATGGATCTCGACGGGGTTCTGAACCTGGCGCCCTACAGCTTCTTCAATGCGGTTGCCGACCAGCCGCCGACCATCGTCTTCGCGCCGAACGGCCCGCGGCCCGGTGGCGGTGCGAAGGACACGCTTGCGAATATCGAAAAAACCAATGAGTTCGTCGTCAATTTGTGCAGTTGGGAACTTCGCGACGCGATGAACAAAAGTTCGGCGCATGTCGATCCGGAAGTCGATGAGTTCGAGCTCGCCGGACTGACGCCCGCCCCCTCGGTTCACGTAAAAACGCCGCGTGTGAAAGAAGCGCCGGCGAGCCTGGAATGCCGGTTCGTGACGCGGCTTCGCCTGCCAAGCACCAACCCCAAGATCGAGAACAATATGGTTATTGGCCAGGTTGTCGGCATTCATATCGACGATGCGATCATCGACGATGGGATGGTGGACACAGCCGCCTATCACCCTTTGGCCCGTCTCGGCTACATGGATTACACGGCGGTCGACAGCACTTTCGAGATGCTGCGCCCGGATTGATTGCGCGGGGCGCAGCACAGGCTACCAGTCAGGTTTCGCCCTGCTCTTCTGCACGGGCTTCCATAACGGCCTGATTATACGCGGTCACGACATCGAGCTGATGGACGAAGCCGGCGACGATCATATCGTCCGCTTTGTGGACGACGGCGATGTGCTCTTCGTCGACGGCGTCCATAACGGA
Organism: Alphaproteobacteria bacterium; assembly: GCA_012103325.1. Taxonomy (GTDB): domain Bacteria; phylum Pseudomonadota; class Alphaproteobacteria; order UBA8366. The sequence continues at coordinate 1,009,638 of WLWY01000001.1, read as the reverse complement.
CATGGCCTGGTCCAGCGTGTCTTCCGGCGTCAGCACAGGCGGGTTTCGGCGGGCGACGTCCTCGGCATTGATAATCGCGTCCAGTTCGGTATCGAAGGCAGTGTCCGACAAATCCGCGAGTGTGATGGTGCCGTGCAGGCGGCCGGTTTCATCGACTACGAAAATTTCGCCGTAATGCGATTTCTGCAGCGCGTCGCGCACTTCGATCATCAGGGCGGACGGGGAGACCGCGTCGTAATCGAGTTTCATGACCGTTTCGACCCGGATCGACCGCAACAGATTTTGCGATCGACCGCCCTTCAAATCCAGGCCGCGGCGCGATAATTGCCAGGAGAAGAAGGAATGGCCAAAGATTTGCTGAGTCACCGATGAAGCAATGACGGTTGCGATCATCACGGCAACGGTGATTGAGTAGTCGCCGGTCAGTTCGAAGACGACGAGGATCGTTGAAATTGGCGCGCCCAGGACAGCGCCGGCAACGGCACCCATACCGACGATCGTGTAGGCGTCGTAGCCGGAGGAGAGCGCCGGAAAGGCGTGCGTCGCAATAATTCCGAAAGTGCCGCCGAGCATGGCGCCGAGAAACAGACTCGGCGAGAACACACCGGCGCCGAACCCGAAGCCGAGGCTGATGACCGTCGCCGCCGTTTTGGCGACCAGCAGCGATATCAGCAGCCATAGTTCGAACTGTTCGTGGAGAGCGTCGTTGGTCGCTTCGTAGCCGACGCCAAGCACTTGCGGGAAAACCAGCGCAATGATGCCGACCAGCAAGCCGCCACAGGCCGGTTGTGCCCAAAGCGGGATGCGCGTGCGCTGCACGGTTTGTTGTGTGAAGGCGATGGCATGCATAAAAACGATTGCCATCACGGCGCTGGCGAGACCAAGCAGAGCGAAGGCCGGAAACTCCAGAAAGGAAACTATCTGGTTCGGTGGCAGGACGAACGCGGGGAAGTCGCCGAAATGAACCCGGCTGACGATGGTGCCGGTAACCGAGGCGATGACGATCGGTGCAAACGCTTTCAGTGCATAATGGCCGATCACCACTTCCAGTGCGAAGAAGACGCCGGCGATCGGGGCATTGAACGACGCCGCTACAGCGGCCGCGACGCCGCAACCGAGCAGTGTGCGGGTCAGGGAGCGGCCGAGCCGGAGTTTTTCGGCGACCAGCGCACTCAAGGTGGCGCCGAAATGAACCACGGGCCCTTCCCGCCCCGTCGATGCGCCCGCACCGAGGGAAACGGCGCTCGCGGCAGCCGAGACGAGCCCGGCGCGGAGGTTGATCCTGCCCTCCTTCAAGGTTGAAGCTTCGATCACTTCGGCGACGCTGTGCAGGCGCCGTGTTGGCATGAGGAATTGGACGAGTAGACCGACCAACAACCCGCCACCGACGGTCGATAGGAGAATACGCCACCACGGCAATGTCGCCGCAAGCGAATAGACCGATTCGGACCCAAAACCGAGGGTCCCGGTTTGAACCAGGGCAATCGCTTCGCGGAATGCGATGGCGCAGGCACCGCCCAGCAAGCCGACCAGCGCGGCGAGAATCGTCAGGATGACCTGTTCGTTCTTGACCAACCGGCCAAGCCGTCTCAGGAGTTGTTCGTGGGCTCGGAAACGCACAGTCGCGCCGGAGAGATTGCGATTAGGACATGTGGCCGGACACTAGAGCATTTCGCGGTTAATTGGAATCGTCATAGACGGTCCAACAATCGCGTGTGTTCCTTCCAGATTGGAGTCTGCGATTTCGGGCAAGAGCCTTTACGCTGCCGGGGTGGATTCCAATTCCCGTTCCGTTGCTACCCGGTTCCGGCCTGCGTTCTTGGCATGGTAGAGGCTCTGGTCGGCCCGCTGAATCAGATCGGTGACCGGTTCGCCGCGCCTGAACAGCGCGATACCGATCGACATCGTAATATTGCCAAAATCCTCACCCGTGGATCTTTTGCGGATTCGCTTCGACGCAACTGTGGTGCGTACTGTTTCCGCCAGGCTTTCCGCCTCTATCAGGTCGGATTGCGGAAGAACAATGGCAAATTCTTCACCGCCGTAACGAGCCGCTGTCGCACTACCTGTCGCGCATTCTTTCAGAATCATACCGACCAGCTTGAGCACCTGGTCGCCGACCTGGTGTCCGTAAGTGTCGTTGAAGCGTTTAAAATGGTCGATGTCGCCGAGCAGCAGGCACAACTCGCCATTTCCTTCGATAGCGGCCATCGCTTCCTGACGCAGAGAGGTATCGAAGAACTTCCGGTTCGCGATGCCGGTCAACGCATCTGTCATCGCTTCCTTCTGCACGCTTTCGAGATGCACGCGAAGCGTGTGAATTTCGTTTGACGATTCTTCGAGCCGCCCTTGCAGAAGGGAATTCTGCGCTGCCATTCCCTTTGTATCGGACACAAGCGTTTCAACCGCGCGACGCAGGCTTTCCAGGTTTTCGGCGTTGGCCATCTCACCAAGATTGGATTCCAGCGCTTCACCGTAGCTGGTTGCGCCATCGTTGGCTTCGCTCAAGAAGCCCAGAACCGTGTTGACCGATTCTTCGATTTTCAGGCTGGCTTCGTGCACCGCCTCGCTGGTGTCCGCGGCCCTGACAAATTGTTGTGCAATCGCCCCGTTCTGTTCTTGGGTGAAGGGCTGGCCGTTCGAAACGAGGAGATCGATTGCCTCGTTCAATTCCGGATCCCTGCCGCTGGCATAGGTGTACCAGACTTCGAAGTTAATCGGAGTCACTGGCACTTCATGTTGCTGCATCAAACCAAGCGCCGTGTCAGCGTATTCTTTTGCCTGAGCAGGACCGTCGACATGTTCCATATTTGAAACCGTGTAAATTAGACGCCGAAATGTGAATGTACCAAAAGGTTAACAGACAGAATTCGCGCTTCAACCAGATTATTGCACACGATTCTCTTAAATCCGTTAAGAAGCGGCGCTTTTCGATCTAATCGCGATTATCCGGCCAGCCTGTTCTGGCAAAGGCAGTGCAGCATGCTCGTTGCGGATGGCGGTAATGCGTTTCAGCAGTGCCTCCGGCATGGAAGCGACCCGTCGGCTTTCGAGGCTGATATGCACCGTCATGAGTTCGTTTGTCGCGGCGAGGTAGCCCTTTTCAGCATGATACATGCGATGGAAGTAATGCAAACGCTTCTCATCCGAATTGAGGATCTGCGTCGTAAAGCGCAGCCGGTCGCCTTCGAGAACTTCGCCGAGATAGCAGACATTCATATCCACCACGAAGGTCGTGCAGTTGGCTTCGTTCTTATAGTTGTGGTCGAGGCCGACATGATCCAGAAACGCGTCGGTCGCGAAATCGAATGCCAGAACGTAGTAGGCCACGTTCATGTGGCCGTTGTAATCGATCCACTCGGGCCGCACGATGTCTTCGTGCAGTTGCAAGGCGCCGTCATCCATCATGGCGTGGAACCTAGTTCCGCGTTATTGGGATGGCAAGTCATGCAGAGCCCGATAGAAAATCTGCCTATACGGAGAAGTATTTCGCCTTCGGATGCAGGATGACGATGGCGCTGGTCGATTGTTCTGGATGCAGCTGGAATTCGTCGGAGAGTTCGATCCCAATGCGGTCCGCGCCAAGAAGATCCAAGATCATCGATTGATCCTCCACTTTCGGACAGGCCGGATAGCCGAACGAGTATCGGCTGCCGCGGTATTCCTGCTGCAGCAGCTTTTCGAAGTCGCGCGATTCCTCAGCGGTGAACCCGAGTTCCGCCCGAATCCGTTTATGCGTGTACTCGGCCATCGCTTCCGCCATTTCGACGCCGAGACCGTGTAAATAAAGGTAGTCCTGATAGCGGTCCTCGCCGAACCACTCGCGCGCCGTATCGGACGCATGTTGACCCATGGTCACGACCTGCAGCGCGACGACATCCCGCCGGTCCGGTCCGTGCGACGCGTCGAGGACATAATCCGCGATGCATTTGCCGTCGCCTTCCGCCTGCCGGGGCAGCGGAAACCGCGCGACTTCGGTGGCGCCACCTTCGTCGAACAGGACCAGATCGTCGCCGTCACCCGCAGCTTTCCAGTAACCGTAGGCCGCCTGCGGGATGAGGATGTCCTGCTGTATTGCGACATCGGTCATGCGTTTCAGGATGGGCCGCAATTCGCCTTTTGCCCACTCCATATATTCGGTGAGGCTGCGGCCATCCTTCCGATATCCCCATTGAAATTGATACAGCATGCGTTCGTTCAGATAGGGCAGCAATGCCGGTACCGGCACTCGGGCAATAATGCGCGGTCCCCAGAACGGTGGCGTCGGCGGTGCGTCTTCCGTCACCAGCGCCCGCCGTTTTTCGGCAGATACGACTGGATCCGGTGCGACGGTCGTTTTCGCGCGGCCGAGCGCCTTCTTCCGGTTCGTCGGCCGGTTCGACCTCTTTTCGGAAACCGCTTGCAGATGGGTGTCGAACTTGTCGTTGACGACCTTGTCCATCAGCCCAAGCCCGTCGAAGGCGTCGCGCGCGTAGGCGACGCGGCCGCAAGCGTAGGCTTGCACGCAATCTTCCTCGACATAGGCCCGGGTCAAGGCGGCGCCGCCCAGAATGACCGGGATCTTCAGGCCAGCCCGGGTCATCTCGTTCAGATTCTCCCGCATGACGACGGTCGATTTGACGAGCAGACCGGAGAGGCCAATCGCCTGCGCGGCGTGTTCTTCCGCAGCCGAGAGGATTTCGTTGATCGGCTGCTTGATGCCCAGATTGACGACATTGTAGCCGTTGTTGGTCAGGATGATGTCGACCAAATTCTTGCCGATGTCGTGCACGTCGCCTTTGACGGTGGCAAGTACGATGGTCCCTTTGTGCTGGCCCTCGACGCGTTCCATGTGCGGCTCGAGGAAGGCGACGGCCGCCTTCATCGTCTCCGCCGACTTCAGGACGAAGGGAAGCTGCATCTTGCCGGCGCCGAATAGTTCGCCAACCACTTTCATGCCGTCGAGCAGGAAGGTGTTGATGATGTCGAGCGGCGGATGCGACTCCATTGCTTCCGACAAATCGTCTTCCAGCCCTTGCTTGTCGCCGTCGATGATCCGCTGCGAAAGTCGCTCTTCGACATTTTCGGGGCGCTCTTTTTCGACGTCTTTCGTCGCCGTTCGCCCCTCGAATAAGCCCAGGAACTCGGTAAGCGGATCGTATCCGTCGCGGCTGCGGTCGAAGATCAGATCCTCTGCGACCTCGCGTTCGCGTTCGGGGATCGCGTGCAAGGGCATGATCTTACTGACATGCAGAATCGCGCCCGTCATGCCGCGGCGTACCGCGTGATCGAGGAAAACCGAGTTCAGGACATGCCGCGCGGCGGCGTTCAGGCCGAAAGAAATGTTCGAAAGGCCGAGAATAATTTGGCACTCGGGCATTTCCTTGGCGATCATCTCGATCGCATCGAGCGTGTGCACGCCCAGCAGCCGGTCGTCGGCATTACCGGTGCAAATCGTGAAGGTCAGCGGATCGAACAGCAGGTCTGATGGCGGCAGCCCATGCGTTCCGACCGCGAAGTCGTAGAGGCGCTTGGCGATTCGCAGCTTCTCATCCGCCGTCTTCGCCATGCCGTCTTCGTCGATCGTTAGCGCGATCACGCCTGCCCCGAAGGTCCGCGCCAGGCGGAGGCGCATATCCGCGGCTTCCTCACCGTCTTCGAAATTGATCGAATTGATCAGCGGCTTGCCGCCATACAGGCGCATGGCGGACTCGAGCACCGGGAATTCCGTCGAGTCGATCACCAGCGGCGCGTTGACCGACCCGCGCATGCGCCTGACGACTTCGTTCATCTCCGAAATTTCATCGCGGCCGACGAGGGCGGTGCACACGTCGATGGCGTGGCTGCCTTCGCGCACCTGGTCGCGGCCCATTTCCACACAGGCATCCCAGTTTTCCGCTTCCTGTAGTTCGCGGAACTTCTTGCTGCCGTTGGCGTTGCAGCGTTCGCCGATTGACAGGATCGCGTTTTCCTGGCGGTAGGAAACTGCGCCATAGGCCGAGGCGAGGGCGGGAGTCCACTCGACGGTTCGGCTTAACGGGGCGGGCCTGTATCCGTCCTCGGCCGCCTCGCGGAGCATGGCGTCGAGCGCTTCGATGTGAGGGATGTCGGTGCCGCAGCAGCCGCCGATGAGATTGACCCCGTCCTCGCTGACGAAGCGGCGTAGCCAGTCGGCCATTTCAGATGCGCCGAGCGGATAATATGGCGCACCGTCTACCAGTTCCGGCAAGCCAGCATTCGGCTGCAGTGAAATCGGCTTGGGCCAATTTTCCCCGAGCCATTTGACGTGCTCCGCCATTTCCTGCGGACCCGTTGCGCAATTCAGTCCGAGCATATCGACGCCGAGTGCTTCGACGACCGTCGCGGCGGCGGCGATATCGGCGCCGACCAGCAGCGTGCCGGTCGTTTCGACCGTCACCTGCACCATGATCGGCAGTTCGATGCCGGCGTCGGCCCTCGCGCGCTTCGCGCCGTTGACGGCGGCTTTGATCTGCAATGTGTCCTGGCAGGTTTCGACCAGCAGCGCATCCACGTCGCCCGCAATGAGTCCTGCGGCTTGCGTATGATAGGCGTCTTCCAGGCTGTCATAGTCGATATGACCGAGGCTCGGCAGTCGGGTGCCGGGACCGATCGATCCAAGGACGAAACGTTCCCGGCCGTCCCCGGCCGTAGCATCGATTGCCTTGCGCGCAATTTCTCCGGCAAGTCGATTGATCTCATGTGCCTGATCGCCCAGATCGAATTCGTCAAGAGTGATCGGCGAGCCGCCGAAGCTGTTGGTTTGAATGATGTCAGAACCCGCCGCGATATATCCCTTGTGGATATCCAGAACGAGGTCCGGTCGCGACAGGTTCAGCACTTCCGTGCAGTTTTCGGCGCCGCGATAATCGGTTTCTATATCAAGGTCGATCGCCTGCACGCGGCTGCCCATGCCGCCGTCGCAGAGCAACACGCGCTCCTGGAGCGCTTCAAGAAAACGGCTCATCGATTAAGCCGCCGCGTCGAGCGGGCGCAGCCCGAGTCGCCAACAAATCGCATAGGTGAGCTCCGCCCGGTTGAGCGTATAGAAATGAAACTGTTGCACGCCCTCCGCCTGCAAGGCGCGGCATTGATCGACGGCAACCGAAACGGCGACGAGCTTGCGGGTATCCGGATCGTCATCGAGCCCATCGAACAGGCTGGCCATCCAATCTGGCACGGCCGCGCCGCAGCGTTCGCTGAATTCCACGACTTTGGCGAAATTCGTTACCGGCAGAATACCGGGTATAATCGGAACATCGATACCGGCCGCGTCGATCCGGTCGCGGAACTTCAGAAAGTCATCGGCGTTGAAGAAATATTGTGTAATGGCCTGCATCGCGCCCGCGTCCACCTTGCGCTTTAGGTTGTCCAGATCCGCTTCCAAGGTCGGCGAATCGGGATGTGTTTCTGGATAGGCGGCGACGGAAATATCGAAGTCGGCGATCTTGCGTAATCCGCTGACCAGATCCGCGGCATTGTTATAGCCCTCTGGATGCGGAGCATAGGGCGCATCGGCATCGGGCATATCTCCCCGCAAAGCCACGATGTGCTTGATGCCGGCATCCCGCCACCCGGTGACGACGGCGTTGACGTCGTCGCGGCTGGCCCCGACACAAGTCAAATGGGCCGCGACCGGCATGCGGGTTTCGTCGTGAATACGGCGCACGACGCGGTCGGTACGTTTACGGGTCGACCCACCGGCGCCATAGGTCACCGAAACGAACGACGGCTGGAGTGGGGCAAGGCGTGCCATCACATGCCAAAGACACGTTTCGCCGGCGTCGTCATGCGGCGGGAAAAATTCAAAACTGACTGAAGGTGTGGTGCTTGCCATGGGTCCTCTCGTTCGGAGCGCTCGCTCCGACCTTATTTTGTAAAACTTTAAACTCCGTTAGGCGCTCACGCGCCGCTTGGGCTGTTCTTCGTCATTCGCGGGGCGCCGTGCAGCCCATAACCCGACCGTCAAGGGGTCGCCGCGAAGATAAGTGGTATCCTCCGGAATGAGGTTGGCGCGGCGTAACCAATTAGCAAGCTCGTCGCTGGAAAATCCCAAGCGCCGATGCGCGTGCTCCTCGCGCAGCGATTCCTCGCGATGGGGGGCGAAATCCGCCACAACGAGGCGGCCGCCCGGGCGCAGCGCGCGCGCCGCTTCCGCGATGACGTCGGCGGGAGCGTCCGCATAGTGCAAGACCTGATGAATTGTGACAGAGTCGAACGATTCACTGGCGATTGGAAGCTGGTACATATCGCCGAGCCGAACCTGGCAGTTTCGCAGGCCCGCTTTTTCCAGGTTTACGCGAGCGACGGAGAGCATTTCGCGGGACTGGTCGATTCCGACGGCGCGTGTCGCCGATTCGCCGTAAACAACCAACATACGCCCTGTACCGGTGCCGATGTCGAGCAGGTCTCCGACGTCGTTTGGATCCAATAGCGCGAGCATCGCGCTTTCGATTTCCGATTCATCCACATAAAGCGAGCGCATCTGATCCCATCGCGCCGCGTTCAAGCGGAAGTAATCGGCGGCTTGTTCCGCCCGGCTCGTTTTGACAGCCTCAAGCCGCTCCAGGTCCAGTGAAAGCGCAGGATCGTCGTCCGGAATCAGGTCTACAACAGTGCGGCCCAGCGTTGCGCAGGCCTGATTTTCAGCCATCCGATAGAACGCCCAAGTTCCTTCGCGGAACCGGTCTAGCAATCCGGCGTCGACGAGAAGCTTGAGATGGCGAGAAACGCGCGGTTGGCTTTGTCCCAGAATTTGCGTCAGTTCCGTAACGGTCAATTCGGCATGGGCGCACAGCGCAAGAAGCCGTAACCGGGTCGGTTCTGCCACGGCGCGCATACCCTGTAAGAGCGTTTCCATACCGTATGCGTGTCCTGTTTCGGTGCCGTTTCGATGCGAATCGATTTCATTCTAGATTTATAAATATATAAAGATATTGTTATGTTTGCAAGTGAAATCCTGCAGGCATGTCGATGCCGGTCGGCAAGCGACATTTTTGCAACAGTGATGTGATCAAGCACACAGATTATGTCGTTCCTATATGGTGTTATTCGTTCGCTTGTGATACCTCATCCAAGGCTGCCTGTTCTGCGGCAGCTTGCTGATGGGCTAGATTAACTGGCGCGGAAGCGCCCGATTATTAAGACTTTTTTTAAGTCTCGCTCAAATGCTTGAGGGATTGGGGCTTAAAATGTCAGGATTGCCAAATCGTTGCCAGGTGGTGGCTTATTGGCGGTTTTGTAGGCGCATTGCCGATGTCCCTGGCGTCGGTGTTGGAGCAACGTTTGAGGCTGTGGCGTGATTTCCAGAACAATTGAAGCGCTTCGCGGGATTAAGTTTGCACTCTCGATGCTGCTTGTGTCGGTGCTCCTCCTGGGCGGTTGTGCTGGCGTACCGTCAGATCCCGCCGATCGCGAAGCATATTACGAAACGAACGACGCGATTGAACCGGTGAATCGGGCGATCTTTCGGTTTAATCAAGGCCTTGACGCCGTCATCCTGAAACCTTTGGCGACGATCTATCGGGAAATTTTGCCGCGAACGTTACAAGATGGTATTCGCAACTTTCTGAACAATCTGCGCAGCCCGGTTCTCCTTGCCAATAACTTGCTGCAAGGCGATATTGATGGTGCCGGTGAGACGATTGCACGATTTACGGTCAATACCATCGTTGGCTTCGGCGGTTTCGGCGATCCTGCGGGTGACCTGGGTGTTGAATACCGGGACGAAGATTTCGGACAGACTCTGGCGGTCTGGGGGATGGGCGAGGGCCCATACCTGATGTTACCGTTGTTCGGTCCGTCCAATCCGCGCGACGTGGTCGGCATTGTTGTCGACACGTTGATCGACCCGATTAACATGTGGGCCAATAATACGGACCGGGACGCAATACCAGTTGTACGAACCGTCGTGCGAGGCATCGACCGGCGGGCCCGTAACATTAAGACATTGGAAGATCTCGAGAAATCTTCTCTCGATTTCTATGCGACCATTCGCAGCCTCTATCGGCAGATCCGAAACGACGCCATTCGCAATGGCGATACCGGCGATTCGATACCGTCGCCAAGCATTTCCTTGGATGAAGATACCATTCTCACTGGCCCTCGGGCACAGCTTATTCGGTAGCGTCATGCGCATGATTAAATGCACTCTTCCGTTTTGCGCGGCTCTCTTCGTTAACCTTATCGCCGCTCAAATAGCGGTCGCCGCGCAAACCGATGCCGGGGAATTCGTCAAATCCTTAGGTAATCATGCGATCCGCGTTTTGACCGTAAAAGATATTTCGGAAGCGGAGCGTGAGGATCGGTTTCGCGCATTGCTTCGGCAGGGATTCGACGTTAAGCGAATCGGCCGATTCGTCCTCGGGAGATATGCGCGCGGCGTCAACAAGGATGCAATTGACGAATATCATGGTCTCTTCGAAGATTTGATCGTCGCGACATACGCCGCCCGGTTTGCGGAATACACAGGCCAGGAGTTCGTAATCAAGCGAGTCGCCAGGCCAAAGAAAAAGGGCGACTCGATTGTGATGAGCGAAATTCGTCCGAGCGATGGCGGTCCATCGATACGAATCGACTGGCAGGTACGTGGCGATAGCGACCCCTTCAAAATCGTCGATGTCCGCGTAGAGGGTGTGAGCATGAGTGTCACTCAACGCGAAGAATTTACCGCCGTAATTCGCCAAAACGGTGGCAAGGTGGATGCGCTGATCGCAATTCTCCGCAAGAAGACCGAAACCCTCAAGTCGAAGCAATCGAGTAACTGACTTCTGCATGACCGCCAGACCATAAAGTGGTTGGCGGCGTGAGCATCGCCTCTCGCGCATGGTGGGTCTGGGGCCTCGGCGCCCTTTCGTTTAGCTATGCCTTTTTTCAGCGTGTCGCGCCAAGCGTCATGGTCAACGACCTGATGCGGGAATTCGCCGTTGGCGCCGCGGTCCTCGGCAACCTGTCGGCTATTTATTTTTACGCTTATGCGGGATTGCAAATGCCCATCGGCGTGGCCCTCGACCGCTGGGGGCCACGGCGGATGCTTACAGCGGCAGCCGTTGTTGCTGCGACGGGTAGCGCGTTGTTCGCGACCGTGGAAGGCATCGGCCTCGCCTATGTCGGCCGATTGATGGTCGGCGTCGGATGCGCGGTTGGTTTCGTCGGTGCGTTGAAGCTAGCGACTCATTGGTTTCCTGCAAACAGGTTTGCCTTCGTTTCCGGCATGACCATGTTCGTTGCGATGCTCGGCGCAATTGCCGGGCAAGCGCCGCTCGCTGCGTTGGTCGGCGCCGTCGGTTGGCGTGTGTCAATGCTTGGCGCTGCCGGATTTGCAGTCGTTCTCGCCGTGGCGACCTGGCTTGTTGTCCGCGACCGACCGCCTGGTCAGGTCTCCGCAAATCAAGGCGACGCCGGTCAAGTCTCTCTCGGCGGCAGTTTTGCCCGGGTTCTGGCGGGCCGGCAAAATTGGATCATCGCGCTGTATGGCGGCGCGATGACGGCGCCGTTCCTCGCCTACGCCGGGTTGTGGGGTGTGACCCATCAAATGCGGTTGTACGATCTCGATCGGGTCGCAGCGGCCGGATCGAACTCACTGATGCTGGTTGGTTGGGCTGTTGGTGCGCCGGCCGGCGGCTGGATCTCGGACCGGCTTGGCCGCCGTCGCCTACCGATGACCGCGGCTGCCGCGCTGACGCTGTTGGGCTGGCTGATTCTGCTGTATACGCCAGGACTGTCGCTGACAATGGATCAGATTCTGTTGTTCTTAATCGGAACGGTGAGTGGCGCCATGGTGATTTGCATCGCTGCCGCGCGCGAACGCGCACCTGCGGCTGTTAGCGGCGCGACCACCGGGTTTATCAATATGGCGATGGTAGGATCGGGGGCTCTGCTCCAGCCTGGCATAGGGCTGTTACTGGATTTGAGCTGGGACGGTGTGATGCAGGATGGCGCGCGCCTCTACTCGCTCGCCGCTTTCGACGTCGCTCTTGTCACCTTGCCAGGTTGCGCAGCTCTTGCAATCGTAGCTTCGCTTGTCGTGCCGGCGAAAAGGAACCCATCGCGGGCAGTAACCACCTAGTGTGATTCATATAGTTGTGTGCAGATTCACGAGAAATTCAATCCTCTGAATTTCACGATCAGGACACTAGCGGGTCAAAGGTTTGTATTTTATGCGATGCGGTTGATCTGCGATAGCGCCAAGACGTTGCCGCCGATCCGCTTCATAATCCTGGTAGTTCCCCTCGAACCACATCACTTGGCTATCGCCTTCGAAGGCCAGCATGTGGGTGCAGATGCGATCGAGGAACCAGCGGTCGTGGCTGATGATGACGGCGCATCCGGCAAAGTCGGCAAGAGCGGTTTCCAGCGCACGCAGCGTGTCCACGTCGAGATCGTTGGTCGGTTCGTCGAGCAGCAGTACGTTCGCAGCGGTTCGCAACATTTTCGCCAGATGCACCCGGTTGCGTTCGCCGCCGGAAAGCTGACCGACTTTCTTTTGCTGATCCGGCCCGCGGAAATTGAACGAGCCTACATAAGCGCGGCTCTGTGTCCGGCGGTCGCCGAGGAAGATTTCCTCCTCTCCCTGGCTGATTTCCTCCCAGACCGTTTTATCATCGGCCAGCGTATCGCGGGACTGATCGACATAGCCGAGTTCTACGGTATCGCCGACCCGCAGCTCACCGGAGTCCGGCGTTTCGTTGCCCGTGATCATGCGAAACAGTGTGGTTTTGCCGGCACCGTTCGGACCGATCACGCCGACGATGGCGCCCGGCGGTATGGTGAAATCAAGATCTTCGATCAACAGAACGTTGCCAAACCCCTTGCGCAGGGTTGTGGCTTTGATCACCACGTCGCCGAGGCGGGGACCCGATGGAATAATGATCTGTGCGTTGCCGGGGCCCTTATCGCGGCTTTCGGCCAGGAGTTTGTCATAGGCAGTGATACGCGCCTTGGATTTCGCTTGCCGCGCCCGGGGGCTCGCCGCGATCCATTCCTGTTCGTTGGCCAAGGTGCGAAGCCTCGCCTGATCGACCCGGTCCTCATGCTCAAGGCGTTTCTGTTTCTGGCCAACCCAGGCGGAGTAGTTGCCCTCATAGGGGATGCCGCGGCCGCGGTCGAGCTCGAGAATCCAACCCGTGACATTGTCGAGGAAGTAGCGGTCGTGCGTGACCATGACGACTGTGCCTTCGTATTCCCTGAGATGCCGTTCGAGCCAGGCGACGGACTCGGCGTCGAGATGGTTGGTCGGTTCGTCGAGAAGCAGCAAGGATGGTTTTTGCAACAGCAGCCGGCACAGTGCGATACGGCGGCGCTCGCCACCCGATAGCTTTTTCACGTCGCCTTCGCCGTCCGGGCAACGCAACGCGTCCATGGCGATCTCGACGGTCCGGGACAGATCCCAGGCATCCGCTGCATCGATCTGTTCTTGCAGTTCCGCCTGTTCCTCGATCAGCGCCGTCATCTCGTCAGGGTCCGTTACCTCGCCGAGCTTTATGCTGACCTCTTCGAATCGGTCAACGACCGCTTTTTGCGCCGCCAGGCCTTCCAGGACGTTTTCGTAAACCGTCTTGTCGCCATCCAGCTCCGGTTCCTGCGGCAGATACCCGACCGAAGCCCCCTCCGCCGCCCGCGCCTCGCCGACAAATTCGGTCTCCAATCCGGCCATGATACGCAGCAAGGTCGATTTGCCCGCACCGTTGTAACCAAGCACGCCGATCTTGGCGCCCGGCAGAAACGCCAGCGTGATATCCTTCAAGACCTCGCGTCCGCCCGGATAGGTCTTGCTCAGGGATTGCATCGTGTAGATGTATTGATAGCTCGCCATTTGATAACTGCCGTCCTTTCAGGATTGGGAGGCGGTTGTAGCGAAACCTGGAGATGCGATCAATGGGTCCAGCCCGCTTGGCGCTGGCGCTTCACGAATACCTTAGCACGCTGCGCGAATTCCATGGCATCGCCCAAGGTCGTGACATTCCGTTCCGCAAGGCGCGGTATCAGGCGCGCATAGATTTCAGCCGTTACCAGGCTGTCGCCGAGCGCCGTGTGCCGCCCATGAACGCTGACACCGAACCGCTCTGCAATCGCCTCGAGATCGAATCCCGGCGCGTGCGGCTCCAGGGCGGCGACCAGAAGCAGCGTATCGAGCGAAAGCGGAGATGCCCAGTCGATCCCGCTGCGCTGTGTGGCCGCGCGCAGCTGCGCGATATCGAAGAGAATATTATGGCCAACGAGAACGGATCCCCGCATCAGCGTATCGAGAATGGGCCAGTGGTGCTCGAAAGGGCCGACGTCCGCCACCATGACGTCGGTAATGCCGTGGATGGCCGTGGATCGCCGGGGGATCTTCCGACCCGGATCGACAAGCCGGTCGATCGTTTCGCTGCGGTAGATCCGCGCACCGTGCATGCGTACGCCGCCAAGTGCGACAATCGCGTCCCGGGTCACATCAAGACCCGTTGTTTCGCAATCGAAAACCAGCACGGGCAGGTCCGCCAACGGCGTCTCCCTCGTGATGGGCATTGCGGGTGGTGGGGAGTCATGCAGCGCCAAGTCATGTTCGACCCGGGCGTGGTCTGCCAGGGACATGGGCGAAAAGGTCAGGACCGCGCCGCCATACTCGCCGAGATCGGCGACCTTCGCTGCGATGGTTTCGCCGTCGACCGTTCTCAAGTCGGCTTCGACTGGATGGCCTGACGCCTGCGCCGCTTCGGTTGCCTGTTCGACAGCACTGCGACTGAGCGCGGCGTAGAGGCTTGTCCCCACAGCAACGCGTTCCACACCCAACAGGGCTCGGGCGGAGTCGTTCACCAGGCTGACCTGCCCCGTTGTCGTGGTGACGACAATGGCTTCTGCGATAGACCCCAGGACTGCGGCGAGGCGTAGATCGGGCGCGCCTTGCCGATCCAGCCTGCGGGTTACGAGGGTCCCGATGGCATCTTGCAGATGTCCTATCTCGCGCTCGGTAGCCGCGCTGGTGGGAAGTGCGGCGGCGCCTTCAGTAAGTAGCATGACGACACCATCGCGCAGGTTTTGCAACGCAATGAAATGACGGTGCAGGCGTCGCGTGATATCGATGACCGCACCGAAGGCAATCGCACCGCCGAGCCCGGCAATCCATTGTATTATAGGAGACGCTTGAGAGCTCAGGCCTGCCGCGCCCAGCGCTGCGCCTGCGATCAGCAGCCCCGCGACAGCGGCTGCGGTCAGGATCAGAAGGACGGAGCGTGTCGGCATGATGACATGCGTTTAGAAGACGTCGCCGGTGAAATCGCTTCGTACCCGGTCGCGGAGCCGGCTGATTGCCTTGAAGGAGTCGACCAGGATATCGCGATCGCGCTGGGATAAATCGTCCGGGTGAACATAGTTGCTCACCGGTTTACCAGCTCTGAAATCGGCGATCTGCTGGCGCAGCAGCAGGCGCGTAATATGATGGTAAGCGCCTGTCAGGTAATCCATGTCGTCGGCGTCCAACAGTGATTTCTCGCCTAACGCGGCGAGGCGCTCGAGGGTGCCTGTTTGCGATATACCCTCGCGCAGCGCGAGCAATCGGAGCGACTCCACCAGTGGCAATGTGCCGGTGTGTTTTAGATTGATAGCGCCGAGGTGATCCGCGTTCTCTTTCTCCGTGAGGAAACGACCAAACCAACCGAGCGCGACGCCATGTTCGATATCGTCGTCGTACATGGCGCGCAGGAATGCCGGATTGGCCTTCACGATCCCGGTAATATTCTCGCGCAGCGTAGCGGCGAGATCGACTTCGCCATAGACCGATTTAAAGTCGAAAAAGATATCGGAAAAGCGCAGAGCGACAAGGCTGC
This sequence comes from Alphaproteobacteria bacterium, assembly GCA_012103325.1. Classification (GTDB taxonomy): domain Bacteria; phylum Pseudomonadota; class Alphaproteobacteria; order UBA8366. Next base: position 993,835 of record WLWY01000001.1, on the reverse strand, counting down.
GCCTGCGGCACCACTGGGCGATTTGATCGTGCCACTGCGTGGCCGTTTTGCGCCAGACCGGATTTGTCGCCATGACGTGGCCTTTGCAAAGCGGGATTCCGATTGTGTCGAGGTCTCGTGTCATGCGGGTCGCAAGCTCGACGAAAAATCTGTCGATTTTCGTGTGCTGAGAGTCGGGATAATCGTCGAGAATGAAACCGTTATCTTGATCGGGATACAGATAACTCTCCCCGCGCCCGCCGGACCCCATGACGATGACGCAGAACGGCACGGGTGGTTCGCCCCACCCTGCTGCCGCCAATTCGTTCAGACTCCGCTCGACGACGCGCCGATACAAATCGTTGTTGACGTGGGTTAGGACCGACTGAATTTCGGGCACGGGCAGGTTTTCCCGGAAAAGCTCGTCGGCGAGATCGATTTGCGCCGCTTTCACCTCACGCAGACCATCGAGGGACTGTTCCTGCGTCAGCCGATCGATCTGCTCAAGCCGGCTTTCCGTCGCCGTGGCAACAGCATCATCAAGATGAACCATGCCTGTAACGGCACCCAACCCATCGATCACCGGAAGATGCCGCAATCGCCGCCGCCGCATGTGGGCAATGGCGTGATAAAGAAAATCCTCTTCGGCGACGACCCTGACCGGGCGCGACATGACCTCGCATACCTGTGTTCCCGACGGGGCGCGGAAGGTAACGCGCCGCACGATATCCTGCTCTGTCAGGATGCCTTCGATGCGCCCGTTCGGCGGCGCGATCAATATTGCTGTTGCGCGTGCATCGGTCATCAAGGCGACGGCTTCCCGAACCGGCGTTGCCGGGGCCACCACGATCGGTGCGACGCGCATATGGTCGCGAACCCGCCTTGTGAATATCGCCGTCTGGCCGTTGCCCATTCTTGGCGCCCGTCCTGCGTGGCACGATATCTTCATTCAATCGCGAACGCTCTCCCGTTGCAATGTGGATAGCTGTATTTGTTGATTCGCTGTACTTGCGGTTTTGGTGCCCTTGGCGGATACAACAATAATGCTGCAACGCAACAAATAACCACCACTACAATCGTAATCATAAAATACACACAGTTTAATTACGCGTCATATATCTGATTCATAGATATTTTATGCGATACAAGACGGAATTACTTCACCCTTATTTCCCGATATCTGTGACATCGCCATATCGCGTGGCGTTCTGCTTGCAAAGTTAACCAAACTTTGATAACCACGCATATTGGGAGAATTGGGTTCTTTGCTTCACTCGGCGATTAAAGCCGTAGTTTGACGGGCAAGAGACGGCTGCCGAATGATGGGGAAGGGCTCGTTGCGCAAAAGCGGCAACCGGCTTCTCGGACGTTTGGGTCGTCGGCGCCGCGGTCAAATGGGAGGAGCTAGCCTTGTCTGCAAAAGTGATGTGGCTTTTCGCTTTCGTCGCGCTTTACTGGGCATACTGCATTTATTGGGGTATCCGCGGGGCGATGACGGCGAAAACGGCGTCGGACTATTTCATTGCCGGCCGCCGCTTATCGATGATTGTTTTTATTCTCGCCGCGACGGCAACGTCGTTCTCCGGCTGGACGTTCATGGGGCACCCTGGGTTGGTGTACCGGGACGGTTTCCAATATGCCTATGCGTCGTTTTACACGATTACGATACCGTTCACCGGCGTGCTGTTTTTGAAACGGCAATGGATGCTGGGTAAGCGTTTCGGCTATGTGACGCCGGGCGAAATGCTCTCGGACTATTTCCAGGGCGATGCGATCCGTATCCTAACGGTTATCGTCGCGCTGCTCTTCTCGATCCCGTATCTGGGCGTGCAACTTGGCGCTTCGGGGTTCCTGTTCAATGTGCTGACCGATGATATGATCACGGTCAATACCGGCATGTGGGTGCTGTCGCTCGTCGTGTTCATCTACGTGGCGTCGGGCGGTCTGCGCGCCGTGGCTTATGTGGATACGCTGCAGTGCATTCTGCTCGCTATTGGTATCATCATTACCGGCATCATCGCACTGAATGCGGCTGGTGGTTGGGATTCGTTGAATGCGGGCTTCGCGAAGCTCGCGGCATCGGATATCGGCAAATGGGGCACGACGAAAGGCATGGGCGGCGGTGACTATAACGCCTACTTTGCCATCCCGGGTGTGATCCAGTTCACGGCCGGCCTTGGCGTTGAAACGCCGGTCGGCGGATTGTGGACCGGGATCATGTGCCTGACCTACATGTTCGCGCTGATGGGCATTCAATCCGCGCCGGCGTTTTCGATGTGGTCGTTCGCCAACGCGGATCCGTCGCCGTTCGCACCCCAGCAGGTTATCGCGTCGTCGTTCTGCATCGGCTTGATCCTGTTCTTCTTCACGGCCTTCCAGGGCATGGGGGGGCACCTTTTGGGGGGCAATCAGGCGGTGACCGATGCCGGGCTTGCCTTGGCTGCGGTTATTCCCGACCTTACTGCGAACAAGCAGGGGGGGCTTGTACCGCATTACTTCAACTCGATCGGCGACTCGACACCATGGCTCGTCGGCCTCTTGGCGGTTTGTGCACTCGCGGCAATGCAGTCGACGGGTGCCGCCTATATGTCGACCGCCGGTGCGATGCTCACCCGCGATTTATATAAGCGCTATCTGAACCCGGCAGCGGATCACGGGACGCAGAAATTGTTCGGGCGGATCGGGGTCGCGTTTATTGTGTTCGCGGCACTGCTCGTCGCAACCTACAGCCGCGACGCGCTGGTCCTTTTGGGCGGGCTCGCGGTCGCGTTCGGGTTCCAGATGTGGCCATCATTGGCGGCGGTGACCTGGTTCCCTTGGATCACGCGTCAAGGTGCGACTCTTGGCCTTGCCGTTGGTCTCCTCGGCGTGATCTTTACCGAAAACTTTGGCTTGTCGATCATCGATACGCTTTTCTACAACGGTGACGGCAAATATGGCGACCTGGCTTGGGGCCGCTGGCCATGGACCATCCACAGCGCTGGTTGGGGGATGTTCTTCAATCTCCTGGTCTGCATCCCGGTCTCGGCTATGACGCAGGATTCGGCAGCGCGCGAACACAGGATGAAGTACCATAACTTCCTGCGTCAGCATGCGTCGCTGCCCGCGGAGAAGAAGGGGCTTATCCCGATCGCCTGGATTATCACCCTGGCGTGGATGTTCTTCGGGATCGGCCCGGGTGCGGTTATCGGCAACGATATCTTCGGTGCGCCGAATGCCGGCGTCGATGGCTGGACCTTCGGTATCCCGTCGATCTGGGCATGGCAGATCCTGTTCTGGCTGCTCGGTGTCTTCATGATGTGGTTCTTGGCCTACAAAATGGAAATGTCGACGGTTCCCGACACGGAGGTCGAGGCACTGGTCGACGATATCGGCGACGAAGTTGCCAGCGGCACCGCAGACTAAGCGGTTCCGATTGTAAAACAACGCGGGGGAAGGCAATGCTTTCCCCCGTTTTTTTGGGCCTTTCGCGAAGAGCGGATCAAGTTTGGGCGAACCCATAATTATGGTTCGAATACTCTTGTGAATCCGCTCGTCATGAATAGTTTTAGGCCAGATTCACGCGGTTGTTGGATCGCCGAAGACGATTCCAACAAATCCCGATCTGGTCTAACATTTGATAGAGTTTCATTTCGACGTGATGAGAGGCAATGTGACGGCGTATGGCGGATATTTTTAGCGCCGAATATCAATATCTGTGGACAGCGATTCTGGCGTTTGCCCTGTTTCTGCCGGTCCGCCGCCTGATTTGGGTTTTGATGATCCGGCGTGCGGAGCGCACAGCGGAAACGGACGAGGCGGAACGGCAGCGCTTGCTGAGGCGTGCCGGCGTTACCGCAACGCTTCTCTGCTTCGTCTTCGCCTTTCTTTATACCGCGACCCTGTTCAAGGTGCCGATGTGACCACTGCGGTACTTCGCCGGTTCATTCTTCTGATGATCGCGCTGATCGTTGTCGTGGTCTTGGGAACGCAGGCCTTCGAATCTTTTACCGCCCGCGCACCAGGCGACCTTAATACCGAACTCGGCGTTCAGCGTTTCGAGGATGGACAGCACGAGCTGGCTCTGGATTATTTTGCCAAGGCACTCGCCGAACAGCCTGATCACAGGGGCGCCTTGATGGGCCGCGCCTTGGTGTTCATTCAAACCGAGCGCTATGACGATGCGGTCGCCGAACTGACCTACCTGATCGATTTTTCGAACCGGACATTGACGCCGGAGGATGCGACCGGCCGTGGCGTATTGGCGGCCGCATTCGCCAACCGGGGGATCGTTCACGACCGTATAGGCAAATACGAAAAAGCGTTTGCCGACTACGTTGCCGCGCTGCGAACGGATGAAGGGGCGGTCGACGAGCCGGGGCTGATCCACAAGGTTCTTTATGGCATTCCAAACCCGTCATCGGTGCGCAATCGCGCCATCTACTTACAGGAACAACTCAAGCTTCCGCCGGATAAGCGGCTGATGCGCGTGCCCGAAATCGATGATCAGCAACGCATGCGCAAGCCCTAAGCGGTTACCCGAATGATGCGATTCCCAGGACGTCCTGAAACAGCACCATGAAAAAAAATACGGCGGCGATGCAGCCAAACAGCAAGCGGACGAAGTCCGTGTTGCCTTCGGCGTCGCGAAACCGGATGCCGTGCCACGCGACACCGGCAGTGACGATCAGAAAGACGATGTTGATAAGCGGTTCGTACTCGCCCCCGAACTCGAACATCGGCACTCCCTAGAGCTCGTGTCTTGGAGATCTATCTTATTGATATTGGGCAAAGTCACAAAGCTATTCGATCCCATGAAATGGGTTCGATCATTTGCTCGCTCTAGGAGCCGGGACCCACACCGTCTGGTTTTGGTGGCGTTCGAAGCTCCTTGGCATCGAAATATGGCGGCAGGATAGAGGTCGATTTTCCGCCGGTCGCTATGTGGCTGACCCAGAGACTGCCGCCGACGAAGACCAGCAAAACCACACTGGCAATGACAAAGCGGCGAACACCGCCCGGCGCCTGCATGCTGTACCCGCGATCATAACGATGATACGTGCTATCGCCCGCGTTCAGCAGCCCTCTCTTATCCCAATCGAGAATGCGGCGCGCATAGTGGCGCGCCCAATGCGGAACCTGCTTGCGTAGCATGTAATCGGCAAACAAGCGGTCCGTCAGCGCTTCGGGCAGCTCTTTCCCGTGCCAATCCTTATAGGCAAGCTGGAGAAGTTGAAACTCCCCAATCTGTAGAATATTCGCAGCCTGCGCGATTTCCGCGCTTTCGGGATTCGCGTCCTCTTGGTCGGGGCGAAGCAGAGTTTGGAAAAATTTAAACATCGCAATGCTCTGAAAATGAGACGAACCGGCCCGAATTGCAAGGAACCGGGCGATTGGAGGCTTCACTTTCCCGTGCTGTGCTTGCAAGGTACGGCTGTCTCGTATGAGGAATAGTATCGAGTAATGCACACAGCGGACATTCAATCGAGCTTATGGACCGACACGGCGATCGAGGCTCCGCCCACGTCATCTTTGATCGGTGAACGCCGTGCCGATGCGGTTGTGATCGGTGGCGGCTATACGGGCCTGTCGGCGGCGTTGCATCTAGCGGAGGCCGGCGCGGATGTCGTGTTGCTTGAAGCGGCAACGGCCGGGTTCGGCGCATCCGGTCGCAATAACGGGCAGGTCATTCCTGCCTACACAAGGCACAATCCGGACGATGTGGTACGTGAGTTCGGCGTCGAACAGGGCGAGCGGCTGAACGAATGGGTCGCCGGTTCGGCTGACCTCGTTTTTTCGTTGATCCGTGACCACGACATCGATTGCGATGCTGTTCAGAATGGCTGGCTGCAACCGGCGCATGCCGAAAGCCGGATGGCGATGGTCCGTGCGAAGCATGATCAGTGGGCTGCGCGTGGTGCTCCGGTCGAAATAATCGACCGTGCCGGAATTGCAAAGCTGACCGGCAGCCCGATCTACCATGGCGGCTGGATGCACCGGAGTGGCGGGCATATTCAGCCGTTGAGCTTTGCCCGCGGTCTGGCTCGCGCGGCGATTGACGCCGGCGCGGCGATACATTGTGAAACCCCGGCGTTGGAGTTGCGGCGGGATGGCAATGCCTGGCGCGTTGTGACGCCGGGCGGCGCGGTTCACGCCGAAACGGTGCTATTGGCGACGAACGCCTATACCGATCAGCTTTGGCCTGGTTTAGCGCGCAGCTTTGTTCCGGTGCGCTCGTTTCATATTGCAACCGAGACGCTTGGTGCGAATGTCGCTGCGTCGATTCTGCCCGGCGGCCAAGGGCTTTCCGATACGCGGCAGGCGTTGTGGGCCTTTCGGCCTGACCGGGAGGGCCGCCTTGTCACGACCTGCATGCCCTTCACGACCTTCGGTGTGCGGGATGCGTTGCGGCGCTCGACGGTGAAGCGGCTTCGTCAGGCCTTTCCTCAGATCGCCGAAACAGATTTCCGCTATATCTGGGAATGCAAGGTTGCGATGACCGTCGACCGATTGCCCCGCTATCATGAGTTGGCGGCAGGATTGTATGCAGGCCTGGGGTATAGCGGTCGCGGCATTGCGATCGGTACCGCCATGGGCAAGTTTCTCGCCGAACGCGCGCTGGGGCAGGGCGGCACCGATTTGCCGATCCCCAAGGCGCCGGTTCAAAGTCTGCCGCTGCACGATTTGATCGTACCGCTCAGCCGAATTCTGGTTTTGTATTACCGCTGGCGCGACTACCGTGCCTGACGGGTAGCCCCAGGGAATATATCGATGACAACGACAGAAATGGCCGGTTACGAGAATCCGGATTTACTGTGGTCGCGGGAAACGTTGCAGGAACGCCTGAAAGATCCGTCGCTACGATTGATCGATGTGCGCCCCGGGGAGCGGTTTGCCATGGGCCACATTCCTGGCGCCCGGCATTTCGATATTTATGCCGTGAATTGCGACGATACGGACGATGCCCCGCTTGAATCCTTTACCCGTATGTGGGCCTTCCTGCTCGCCCGCCGTGGCGTTGCGTTCGAAGATACGATCGTGTTTTGCGGTGAAATCACCGGGATGACGGCAGCCAGAGGCTTCTGGTTTCTGGAATATCTTGGGCACAGGAACGCGCATGTGCTTGATGGCGGTTATTCGGGATGGGAGGCTGCGGGATTGCCGGTTACGCGTGATGCTGAGTTGCCGACACCGTCGGTTTTCCGCTACCAGGCCGACCGCGCGCGCCTGGCTACCCATCGCGATGTAAATGGTGCTATTGGGGCATCGGACCGGATCATTCTGGATACGCGCGGCCGCACAGAATGGACCGGCGAGGACCGTCGCGCGGAACGGGGCGGCACCGTACCGGGAGCGGTTCATTTAGAATGGATTAACCATCTGACCCCAAGCGGTGAAATGAAATCCGCTGTCGATCTGGGTGCTTTGTTTGCGACATGTGGGATAACGCCCGACAAGGAAGTCATTGCTTTCTGCCAGACAGGCTATCGATCCGCTCATGCCTATCTGGCGCTGCGGCTCCTCGGCTATCGCCGGGTACGAAACTATCTCGGTTCGTGGAACGAGTGGGGCAACCGGGAAGGGCTGCCGGTTGAGATACCGGAACGTTGAGATAGCTGTTTCCAGGCAGAAGACCTGCCTTTTGCCCGTAAAGGCTCCGTTAACGGAATAACGCTATCGTCGCTCTCAGATAACAACCGCCTGCGCTTGCCTGACTTAGCGCCGGCCAGCGGACCTGTGTGCGAGGAGTATCCCCATGAGTGAGTTAGCCGTCGTAGAAGACGCCGATCACGTCGCCGATAATTTTGATCAGGTCGCTATCGACAAGGAACAGCTTGTTACAATGGTGATCGAGGACCAGATGTTCGGCGTACCCATTCTTATGGTACAGGATATCGTGGAATCGCGATTGATAACACCGGTTCCGCTCGCGCCTTCGGCAATTGCGGGTGTGATGAACCTGCGCGGCCGGATCGTTACCGTCATCAATTTGCGCCGCTGCCTGGGTGTCGGGGAAAACCTTGAAAACAACCGCGGCATGGGCATTACCGTGGAGTATCGCGGCGATCTTTACACATTGCTTGTCGATTCGATCGGCGATGTTCGCGACCTGCCACGGCGGGATTTCGAAAAGCCGCCGGCAACATTGGACGAAAAGCTTCGCCGTCTCAGCACGGGGATCTTTCGTTTGCCCGAAGACCTTCTCGTCGTGTTGGACATAGATCGTGTGCTCGATACTGAAATCTTGATGCAGACTCCCCCGGTGGCGCTGAAACGGCGGTTACCCAAGGTTGACGAGACGGTGAAGGCGAAGGTGAAGCCCGCGACTACGGCGCCAGCCTCCGAAACCGAGGCTCTCGAGGAAAAACCTGACGAGACGACAGAGGCAAGCGCAAAACCAGCGCAAAAACAGGACACCGAGCAAAAACAGGACACCGAGAACGTCGTCAAACTCCATGAGCCGGAGCCTGTAACCGAAGCAGAGGCAACAGAAGAAAACGAGCCGGCGCCATCGCCTTCGGGTGGCAGTGTTTTTGAGCGGATTGGCGGGGATGAAGCCGTCGAAGCTGCCGTCGATATCTTCTATTCGAAAATCATGGCAGACGAGACGCTGAAACCGTTCTTCGAAGGTGTCGACCTCGATCGTCAGTCCTTTATGCAACGGATATTCCTGACCGGCGCTTTCGGTGGACCGCAGGCCTATACCGGACGGTCTCTGCGCGAAGCGCACAAAAAGTTGGTCGAAGAAAAAGGCTTGGGCGAGGCCCATTTTGCCGCCGTCGCGGGTCATCTGCAGTCGACACTCAAAGATCTCGATGTGCCGGCCGATCTGATCCAGGAAGTGATGACCATAGCCGCCAGCACTCATGACGACGTTCTGAACCTGTAAACCAGATAGGGGTTTGTTGGAATCGTCTCAGCGATCCAACAACCGCGTGAACCTGCTTTGGAGTTCCCTATAAGGCCTTGAAGAAGTCGTTGCCTTTGTCGTCGATGACGATAAAGGCTGGGAAATTCTCAACCTCGATCCGCCAGATCGCCTCCATGCCCAGATCTTCGTACTCGATTACTTCGACCTTCTTGATGCAGTCGAGCGCGAGCCGTGCGGCGGGGCCGCCGATCGATCCGAGATAGAACCCGCCATGCGCTTGGCATGCTTGGCGCACCATATCCGAGCGGTTTCCTTTGGCGAGCATGATCATGCTGCCTGCTGCGGCCTGGAACTGATCGACATAGGAGTCCATGCGCCCCGCGGTTGTCGGGCCGAAGGAGCCCGACGCATAGCCCTCAGGGGTCTTCGCCGGCCCGGCGTAGTAGACCGGATGATCCTTCATGTATTGCGGCAGCGCCTTGCCGTCGTCCAGCAGCGCTTTGAGCCGCGCATGGGCCAGGTCGCGGGCAACGATAATCGGACCACTGAGCGAGAGACGCGTCTTGATCGGATATTTCGTCAGGGTGCCGAGTATTTCCGACATCGGCTTGTTGAGATCGATGTTGACGACCTCGCCGCCAAGGTCTTCCGATTCCATCTCGGGTAGGAATTGTGCCGGATTGGTCTCAAGCTGTTCGAGATAGATGCCGTCGGCGGTAATTTTTCCGGCTGCCTGACGGTCCGCTGAACAAGATACGCCTATACCGATCGGCAGGCTTGCGCCATGACGCGGAAGGCGGATGACCCGAACGTCGTGACAGAAATACTTGCCGCCGAACTGGGCGCCGATCCCCATGCCCTGGGACATCTTAAATACCGTCTCTTCCATTTCGAGGTCGCGAAAGGCCTGGCCTTTGTCTCCGCCCTCAGTCGGGAGCGCATCGAGATAGCGGCAGCTCGCCAGCTTCACGGTTTTAAGATTGAACTCCGCAGATGTGCCGCCGATTACAACGGCCAAGTGATAAGGGGGACAGGCCGCCGTCCCAAGCGACTTGATCTTCTCGTCGAGGAAAGGCAGCAGTTTTTCCGGATTCAGCATGGCCGGCGTTTCCTGGAACAGATAGGTCTTGTTCGCGGAGCCGCCGCCTTTGGCTACGAATAGAAATTTATAAGCGTTGCCAGGTTCGGCGTAGATTTCGATCTGTCCGGGCAGATTCGTCTTGGTATTGGTTTCCTCGTACATCGACAGGGGCGAAACCTGGCTGTAGCGGAGATTGCTCTGCGTGTAGGTCCGGGTCACGCCTTCTGCCAGCGCCGATTCATCGTTGCCGCCGGTCCAAACACGCTCACCCTTCTTGCCCATGACGATCGCCGTGCCCGTGTCCTGGCACATCGGTAAAACGCCGCCTGCCGCAATGTTGGCATTTTTCAACAGATCGAAAGCGACGAAGCGGTCGTTGTCCGACGCTTCAGGGTCGTCGAGAATTTTGCGAAGCTGGGCCAGATGACCGGGCCGCAAATAGTGGTTGATGTCACGAAACGCTTCTGCGGCCAACAGCGACAGAGCTTCCGGCGCGACCTTGAGAACTGTTTCACCGTCAACCGAAACTGTGCTGACATGATCGCCGGTAATTTTCCGATACGGTGTCTCGTCCGCGCCCAGCGGGAACATGGTGGGATGGTCGGTGACAGACATGGCTATACCCCTCTGCAACGGTACTCGCTTGGAGAACTAGTTTACCGCGCTCATCACTGGCGCGCCACATTGGCCAGTCAGGGGCAGGGGATTTAAGTGGTGGTTCCGCTCTTTTTCGTGCGGTTCCATTACGCCTTTACCCGTTGTCGGGGTGTCACCCAAACGGGAAACAATGTCACCTGTCTAACTTATTGTAATATCTATTTTTTTCGAAACGTATCGAGCGTTACGACATTGCCGTCCGAGCTGCCCTCGCCTTCCGAAATTTCGTCGGCCTCCGACGGGGCGGCGTTGTTTTGGCCTTCGGCCTTCGAATCGACATCCGATGTGACGAATTGGCCTGAAGCTGCCTCTTCGGCTTCGTCGAATTTGAACTGCAAGCCAAAGTTGGCCGACGGGTCGGCAAAGGCGGTAATGGCATCGAACGGAATGTTCAACTGCTCCTGAACATTGTTGAAGTTCAGCGAAACGGCGAACCCGTCGTCGCGAACGATCAGGTGTTCGAACTGATGCTGAAGGACGATCGTCATTTCGTCCGCATATCTCTCGGCAAGATAGTCCGGGATTTGCACGTCCGGCTCGCGAGTGCGAAAGGTGATATAAAGATGGTGTTCGCCGGGCAGGCCTTCCGCTGCGACTCGCACCATTGCCTCCTTCACCACTGCGCGTAACGCGTCTTCGACCATCAGGTCGTATCGCATCATGTCTTCCGTCATGCTTCCTCAGCAACACCGCCTGCTCCAGGACGCGCTTCTGCGCCGGAATTCAGTGGGGGGCTTCTGTTGCCCGGCGCCCCCCGGGCCGCGCTTACTTAGTCAGACTAAGCAGCGAGACGGGCTTCGCCCGTAAAGTTATCGTTCGCAATTAGCGAATCGGCCCGATAACGGCGGTACCATGCCGGGCGCAAACCAAATCTTTACCACGCGCGTCGATCCTATTTCGCCCCCAAACGGGAATCCGATCAATTTCGGAGTTTGGTGGAGGCGCCGGGTACCGCCCCCGGGTCCGCAACGCTTATTTCATAAGGCCCTGTAACGCCATAGTCGGTCTCCCGACGGTTGAAATATAGGTGCTCTCGACCAATAAAAAAAGGCTCGATCCTGTTTGGTGCGATTTTATGGTATTCAACTGATGCGCTTGAAAACTGATATTGCAGTTGCGCGAATCGGATAAGATCGGCCTTACCATGGAACAATACCTTGATCTCATGCACCGGGTACGCGAAACCGGCACATATAAGGAAGACCGGACCGGTGTCGGGACCTACAGCGTCTTTGGGCACCAGATGCGGTTCGATTTGGCCGATGGTTTTCCCATGCTGACGACCAAGAAACTGCATCTGAGGTCGATTGTTCACGAATTGCTGTGGTTTCTCGCGGGCGACACGAATGTCGCCTATCTGCGCGAAAACGGCGTGCGGATCTGGGATGAATGGGCTGATGAGAACGGCGACCTTGGACCTGTTTATGGCGCGCAATGGCGTTCCTGGCCGGCGCCGGATGGCGGTTACATCGATCAGGTCGGTAATCTCGTTGAACAGATCAAATTAAGCCCGAACTCCCGCCGTCACATCGTCTGTGCGTGGAATGTTGCGCTGGTCGAGGATATGGCGTTACCGCCCTGCCATTGCCTGTTCCAGTTCTATGTCGCCGAGGGGCGGCTTTCCTGCCAGCTTTACCAACGCAGTGCCGATATCTTTCTGGGCGTGCCCTTCAATATCGCGTCCTACGCATTGCTTACTCTGATGATGGCGCAAGCAACCGGCCTTGAGCCCGGCGAATTCGTCCATAGTTTTGGCGATGCGCATATCTACACCAACCATCTGGAACAGGTGGATATCCAACTCCAACGGACGCCTTATGCGCTGCCCTCGATGCGTCTTAATCCCGATGTGGACGATTTGTTTGCGTTTCGCTACGAGGATTTCGCTTTGGAGGATTATCAGACACACCCGCATCTCGCCGGCAAGGTGGCCGTTTGACGGCGCGCCTGTGTCTCGTGGTTGCGATGGCGCGCAACCGGGTTATCGGCCGTGACGGTGGGCTGCCCTGGCATATTCCGGCTGATCTACGGCAGTTCAAAGCACTGACGATGGGCAAGCCTATGATCATGGGCCGTAAGACGTTCGCATCGATCGGCCGGCCGCTGCCGGGACGGACCAATATCGTGGTTACGCGCAGTACCGGCTTTCGCGCCGATGGTATCGTCGTTGCGCATGATTTGGAGGCTGCGTGCCGAACCGCGCAAGAAATTGCGCTGGAGGACGGTGTCGATGAGATTATGGTCATCGGCGGCGCAGAGATTTATGCGCTTGCTTTGCCGCTGACCGACCGTCTCTATCTGACCGAAGTGCAGAGCGATGTGGTCGGTGATGTGCGGTTCCCGGCGTTCGGTCGGGCTTGCTGGCGCGAAAGCGCGCGCCAGTCATACGAACCGCAGGGCGAAGCGCCTGGTTTCGACTTTGTCGTTTTTGACCGGAACGGCCCCGCTGGGCAGTGACTTAGTGTTGCTTGACGCCCGTCATGTTGCATTCCGATAGATCGATACCGCTCAGGTCGGCATCGGTCAGAATGGCGTTCTCAAGCGAGGCTTGGCGAACTTGCCCTGTCGGCTGACCGTCCTTCGAAATGATGGGTATCGATCCGACGCGTGCGCCGCGCAACCTCGCGCCTGTGAGGTCAGCGTCCGTCATAATGACCCCGGTCAGCTCCGCGTTTTCCAGATTGGCGCCGCGCAGGTCGGCGCCGCGCAGGTCGCAAAGCGTTAATGTGCAGTCTTGCAAATTGGCGCCGCGAAGCCGGGCGCCCATCAACTTCATGCCGCTCAGATTGCGCTTCGTAAGGTTGAAACGTTCGAAGCTTTCGCCAGACAGCAGTCCCGGTTTCCCCTTGCCGCCACCGCTGTCGAGCCACGCGATGTGGGCATTCAGGGCTGCGCGAAGGCGTGATGGAAAATTGTCGAACGCGATCCAGGTTTCCGATTCACCGAGCGCACAGCGGTTCGGGTCGATTTCGGTGCGCTGTTCCTCATCGAGCAGGGCGCCGCGCAAATCCGTTTCCTCAAAAATCGCGTTCCGCAATTGCGTGCCACGCAAATCGGCACGCTCGAAGCGGGTTTCCGACAATCTGGCATCTGAAAGGTCGGCGCCGCGTAGGTCTGCGTTACTGAGATCGGTTCCGGACAAATCTGCACCGAACAGGAACGCCCCTTCTAGCTTTGCACCGACAAGACGGGAGCCTCGCAAATCGACCCCGGACATGCGCGCCCGGCGCATGGTGGCATAGTTCATGAAACAGTCCGACAGGCTGGTGCTGTCGCGCCCCAGCGAACCGCTGCCGTCGGCTTCGAGAATGATGCCGCCGCGCAAATCCGCCTCGGTGAGGTCGGCGTCCTCCAGATTTGATCCCCGCAGCGTCGCGCCTTTTAGCACCGCTTTTGTCAAATCGGCGCCGCGCAGATCAACGCCTGACAGGTCCGCTCCGAATAAATCGGCCTCGATCAAATTGGCACGATTGAATTTCGCTGACCGCAAATTGGCACCCACCAAGGTCGCGCGTTCCAGAGATTTACGCGAGAAATCTTTATGCAGCAGGTTCTGGCGGGACAGGTCCGCCTGCTGTCCCCCGTTCTTGTCCCGCAACCACAATTCGTGACGGTTCAGAATCTTCAAGATCGACGGATCTAGTGCTCGGTCGTTTGCGGTTATGCTTTTGCTTTGGTCAGTCATCGTCCGGGTTGCGTTTGGTGTAAGAAATGAAACGGATGACTGCATGTTGCGCCAAATTCCCTTAACTATTGATTAACCAAGGGATGATTCCGCATTCTATTACACGAGGATAAACGGTCCCTGGGTTGGTTATAAAGGTAGTCGAACCAGCGCGCGCAGGCCGCCATGCGGCGACGTTTCCATGACGATGTCGCCGCCGTGCGCCCGCGCGATGTCCCGGGCAATCGCTAGTCCCAACCCCGTGCCGCCGGTTTCCGGATTGCGGGATTGATCGAGCCGAAAGAAAGGACGGAACACTTCTTCGCGTGATTCCTCGGCAATTCCGGGCCCGTCGTCGTCGATGGCGATTTCCGTGAAGTCACTCCGTTTGCCCGCGCGCAGCCAGATATGGGTGCCGTAACGATTGGCGTTGGCGATTAAGTTGTCCACGCAGCGCTTAATCGCATTAGGCCGGCACCAAGCCTCAAGCCGGCCCTCGACGTGGGCGTCGATGACAGCACCATTGCGTTTCCACTGCGTGACGACTTCCTCCACAACGGCGCTCAAGTCGGTTTCCAGGGCTTCCTCGTCGCCTTCGCCGCGGGCAAAGGTCAGGTAGCCTTCGATCATCTTTTCCATCTCCGCGACATCGGCTTTCAATTCTTCGATCTCGGGTGATCCGGTGAGCATCGCTAGTTGCAGTTTCATGCGGGTTAGCGGCGTGCGCAGGTCATGGCTTACGCCAGAAAGCATGTCCGTGCGCTGCCGAATCTGACGATGGATGCGCTCGCGCATCAAGGTGAAGGCCGTGGCTGCCTGTCGGACTTCCTGTGCGCCGCCGGAACGAAAATCCTCTTCCACGGGGCGGCCTTTGCCGAAACTGTCGACAGCGCGGGCGAGACGACGGATCGGGCGAATTTGATTGCGCATGAAGATCGATGCCACCGCGAACAGGATCAAGGACGACCCGACCATCCACATGATGAAGATATAGGTCGTCGAGCTGAACAAACGGTCGCCGGGCGCAACGATACGCAGTACCGCTTCCGCCAACTGCACGTCGATGATCACGCGTTCTTTGAAAGAAGATGTATCGATCTGAAAGGGGCGGCTGATCCGTTGCTGCAAGGCATCGCTGAGAAACCGATCGATCCGCTCGTTCGTCGGCGTTTCTTTGTTGGGCAGGATGACGCCCGGTTCGAGAGAGATCAGGAAACCGAACGTCGTTCGCGCTCTCTCAAAGATCTCGGCGTGGCTTTCTGGGGCCGGATTGTCGCGCAGTGTATTGAGGACCATCGAAATATCGCCGGCGATGGAACTCGAAAGCCGCCTCGTGATCGTATCCCAGTGGCGGTCGTAGAAAATATGAGTCGAGATAATTTGCAGCAGAATCAGGGGTGAGACGATAATCAACAGCGAACGGCCAAACAGGGTTTGCGGCAGAAATCGTTTGATCAGGAGAGCGGGATTCATTGCTTTAGTCCGGCCGCAGGACGTATCCCTGGCCGCGCACGGTCTGCAGGTATCGTGGCGCCCTGGAATCCGGTTCGATCTTGCGCCGCAGCCGGGTGACTTGCACATCGATCATCCGGTCGGTGCCGTCTATCGCGCACAGACGGGTCAGCGCTTCGCGGCTCAATATCTGGCCTGCATTTTCCGCCAGAACTCGCAGTAGGCTCGTCTCCGTGGTCGTTAGT
The DNA here is from genome assembly GCA_012103325.1 of Alphaproteobacteria bacterium. Taxonomy (GTDB): domain Bacteria; phylum Pseudomonadota; class Alphaproteobacteria; order UBA8366. The sequence continues at coordinate 977,906 of WLWY01000001.1, read as the reverse complement.
CTGAGGGCGCCATCGCCGTCGCTTAGTATTTCCCGCTCCATATCGAAGACGAAGTCGCCGAGGCGCACTTCCCGATCGAACTTCATTTGTTGTGCGCGGCGCAGGATCATGCTGATTCGGAGAACCAGCTCACGCGGTTCGAACGGTTTCGAAAGATAATCGTCGACTCCCCCTTCGAGACCGTCGATTCGCGCTTCGGTTTCGCCCATGGCAGTCAGCATGAGAATTGGCACGCTGTTGGTGGTGCGGATCGAGCGGGTGAAGGCAAGCCCATCTTCTCCGGGCATCATTCGGTCCATGACGATAAGGTCGAATTCCATGCCGCGCAGACGCTGGCGCGCATCCTCGGCATCCGTGGCGACGGTGACTCGGAAACCGTTGTCCATCAGATATTTCTGAAGCAGGTCCCGGAGCCGCCTATCGTCGTCGACGACCAGGATATGAGACATATCCGGGTTCATGGCTGGAGTATATCGACGGTAGGGCAAGAATGCATCGCTGCGTTTCAGCGCGGTATGCCGGTTGTGTTTTTGAACCGGTCGCGGTCTTCGTCGCTGGAGATTATGCCCAACATGACTTTGCGGAATCCCTCGACCGCCTCGGCGCCTGCGTCGCGATAGGCGCGGGCGAAGCGCGCTCGTTGATCTGCCGTCAATTGCCGTTCGAGCTCGCGCCCTTTTTTCGTCAGGCTCAGCAGGCGCTGTCGGCGATCTTGCTGGCCTTTGTTCTGGTCGATGTAGCCTTCCTGGACGAGCTGCCCAAGCACACGGCTCAAGCTCTGTTTGGTGATCTGCAGGATATCGAGCAGTGCGGACACCGTCGTATCGGGATAGCGACCGACGAAATAGATCACACGGTGATGGGCGCGCCCAAACCCGGATCGGCGAAGGATCGCGTCCGGCTCTGCGATGAAATCGCGATAAGCGTAGAAAAGCATCTCGATCCCCTGGCGGAGTTCTTCGTCGCGCAGGAACAGCGGATTGGCGCTGATTTTTGCCGGCGTGTTCACGATTGGACGCACTCCATAAATTCAAGTGAGAAAATATACGTCAGCATTATTGACATAAATTAGTTAGAATGTTACAACTTGCGTCGAGTTTGTGACGGTATGTTACGTTTTCGATGGGCGGCGGTAAATTTTCAACATCCGCGCAAGGTAGAATGATTGTGTCGTGCCCGGCTATGGTTATTAACAGGAACAGGTTTAGGCGGGGCGTCAAAGGAGAAAAGTCATGGAGATGAGCTACGACGATCGGCCGGGACAAATCTGGTATGACGGCGAACTGGTGCCCTGGAAAGAGGCGAATGCCCATATATTGTCGCACGCGCTGCATTACGCGTCCTGCGTTTTCGAAGGCGAGCGCGCTTATGACGGCCGCATCTTCAAGCTGAGGCAGCATACCGAACGCCTGTTCGAAGGCGCTGAGTCGATGGATATGGAAATGCCGTATACGGTCGAGGAGGTCGATGCGGCGTGTAATTTGGTCGTCCAGACTCAGGGTATCAAGGATGGCTACGTCCGGCCGATCGTCTGGCGCGGTTCGGAAATGATGGGCGTATCCGCGCAGACGGCGCAAATTCATGTCGCGGTTGCGGCGTGGGAATGGCCGGACTATTTCGCGGACCGCATGACCGGCATCCGCATGAAATGGGCGAAATGGCGCCGCCCCGATCCGGCGACGATCCCGTGCAAGACGAAAGCGGGCGGTCTCTACATGATCTGCACCCTGTCTAAGCACGACGCTGAGAAGGAAGGCTTTGCCGATGCGCTAATGCTCGATTACCGAGGCTATATCGCCGAGGCGACGGGCGCGAACATCTTCATGCTCCTGGAGGACGGCAAGCTGCATACGCCGGAGCCGGACTGCTTCCTCGACGGTATTACCAAACGGACGGTCATGGCGCTCGCCAAGGCGCGGGGGTACGACATCGTGCAGCGGCACATCAAACCCGAAGAGCTTGCCGGCGCGAAGGAAGTGTTCCTGACCGGCACGGCGGTCGAGGTGACCCCGGTTCGCGAAATTGGCGAATACAGCTTTACGCCGGGCGCGGTGACCAGAACGCTCATGGAGGATTACGACGCCGAAGTACGGCGCGAGGTCCCCGCGACACTGAATGCTGCGTAAAACGTTTTTGCCGGCCGGCTTTCGCGACAACAGCGTGGGCCGGCCGGTGCATTTTTTATGCGGACCCGTGGAGGTGCAGGAAGCGCGCTGACGCACGCTTCGCTCGTTGCCTGATTTCCTTTTTCTTCGGCATAGGGATGAGACCGAGAAGACGCCTTATCTGAAGATCTCCCATCAGTAACCCAAGATATTCTTCTGCGGCCTGTGCTGGGTCTGCAGGGCGCAGCTTTCCAGACTGCTGGTGTCGTTCGAGAAACAGAATAAAGTGTGGCAAGGTTTCCTCGCGACCAGCAGCAGACAGTATTTGTGCCAGGCCGGATCCCATGTTTACCTCCGAAATTGCTGCACGGTTTATTGCGATGGCGTGATCGTCAAGCAACAGCTCGAGGAGCGCACTACCAAAAGCGACTAGCGTCGGCTCAATTGCCGCCTCGTTTTCGAGTTGTGCTGCGAATACAGTCTGGACCGATTGGGCATTGCGCCGGATAACCGCTTCGAAAAGCCCTTGCTTGTCGCCGAACCACGCATAGAGCGTTTCCTTCGACGCCGACGCGCGTCTGGCGACTTCGAGCATCGACGTACCGCGATAACCTTTCTCCGACAGGGTTCCCGTCGCGATGTCCAAAATCTCATTGCGGCGACTAATCCGCTGAGGGTCATTCATGTCCAGTTTCCGAGAAAGGGGCTGTTGACTCTAACCGTACTCATTGGTACGGATAATACAAGCGTACCAATGAGTACGGTTAGAAAGAAGGAACGCACCATGCCAAAGTCGGTCTGCACTGCCGATCTCGTAATGGCGGCCATTCTCACCAACCTCGTCCTTACCGGTGTCATGTTGCTGGCACTGTTTACGCGCACGCCGCCGCACCCACCGCTCGAAACGCCGCTCTTTGCGCTGGGTCCGTTTTTGGGCGCATCTCTGGCGATTGGCGTGGCTGCATTCCACCTTGTCCGGCAGGATGCGCAATTGGGCTACGGCGTCACTGCGCTGTTCGCCTTCATCGGTCTGTTGTCGTTTGGGCCACAGAAGTATTTCGACCCAGCATTCGCGAGTATCTGGCCGGCGGTCTTGACAGCGCAGGCTGCTATCGTCGTGATGTTGGTATGGTGCACTATACCGTTGCGGCGGGTACGCCGCGTGCGGTAGCGCTATTCCGTTACCAGGCCATGTCCAGTATTTCCCGGACCTGTTTTGGTGACGTGATCGGCCGAGGGTTTGTATGGATGTAGCGGTCGTGCATCGACTTCCTAGCAATATCGTCGAGTTGATCCTGTTTCAAGCCAACGTCCCGCAAGGTTCCCGGCTGGTCGAGGCGCGCGACGAGGTCGCGCACGACATCGGCGGCGTCTTCGCCGGGTTGGTCGAACGCCGCGCTGACCGTTGCCTGTTGCTCGGCGTTCACGGACTTGTTGTAGCGCAGGACGTTCGGCAGCATGACGCAGGATGTATGTCCGTGCGGTACATTCGCCGTGCCGCCGAGGACGTGTCCGATGCCATGGCTGGCACCCTTCATGACACCCGCCATCGCGCCCGTCATCGACAGCCAGGCACCGTTTAGACAATCGAGCCGCGCGTCGAGATCCGTTGGATCTGCTTTTACGCGCGACAGACCGCGGCCGAGCAGTTTTAGCGCGTGCGCTGAGGTGCCATCGACATAGCTCAACGGGTTGGTCGAACATAGGTTTTCGACCGCATGATCGACGGCGCGGATGCCGGTCGAAAGCCATAGCCACTCCGGCGTGTGCACCGTGACCGCCGGATCGAGAATCACTGTTTGTGGCGCCAGAAGGTGGTGGCGATACAGCTGCTTCATGCGCCGCTCTGTGTCGGTGCAGCCCGCCGTAAAATTGAACTCGCCGCCCGAAAGTGTCGTCGGGACGGCAACCATGCGGATGTCGGGCGCGGCGATGTCGGGTTGCACGGATGCGCCGTCGTCGGCGACCCGCGTGTAAAAGCGGTCGAGATCTGTGGGGTCGCTCACATCGTTGGCGAGGCACAGAACGACCATTTTGCCGCCGTCGGTGACGGAGCCACCGCCCAGAGTCACGATCAGGTCCGCGTTTGCTGTGCGCGCCATGTTGGCCGCTTCCACAACGGCGGTCCGCGGTGTGTGCGCGCCGACCTGATCGTACAGGCCGGCGTATTTAGGGCCGAGCGCCTCTTTCAGCCGATCGACGCTGTCGGTCTCCTGGACCAGCGTGCCGCTTGCCAGGACAAAGACGCGGTTGGCATTGAGCTGTGCCGCTTCTGCCGCAACGGCTTCGTCGAATGGCGATCCATATCGGACCCGGTCGATGGCCGTATACTGGAAGACGCCCTGTTGCTGCATCGGTTATTCCGAATCGCTCGACTGTTCGGTGTCCGGCTCTGTCCGATCGATTTTGTTGCTGTCGATTTCAGCCTTCGCGCGTTTTGCTGCGTCCTCGTCGCGCGCGGCTTCGGCTTTGGTGCGTCCCGACACGGCGCGGTTTCGCGCTGCGTTCGTGGACTTCGCTTTGCGGTCTCTGCTCTTTCGAAATTCACGCAGATTGATAATTTCCGCCATGGCTAACCCGCTCTTTTCTTTCCTTCGTTCGTTTCCCAGCGTGCCGCCGCGTCGTCATCGGAGTCTTTCGCTTCGACCCAGCGGGTGGCGCCGTCCGCTGTCTCCTCCAGCTTCCAGAAAGGCGCGCGCGTCTTCAGCCAGTCGATCAGGAAACGGCATGCTTCGAATGCGGCGTCACGATGTGGGCTGGCCGCAATGACCAGGACGATACGATCGCCCGCTTCGAGCCGACCGTAACGATGAACGATAAGACTCGCTTCCAACGGCCACCGATCATGCGCCTCGGCATCGATCTCGGCCAGCATTTTTTCGGTCATGCCGGGATAATGTTCCAACGTCATGGCGCTGGTCCGCTCCCCATCCGCCATATCTCGGACCAAGCCGACGAAGCTCGTTACCCCGCCGATCTGTGCATTGCCGTCCGTGAGCGCGGCAATTTCGGCGCCGACATCGAAGTCCTCGCGTTGTACCCGGACAGCCAATTCAGCCTCCCGTCATGGGCGGGAACAGTGCGACTTCCTCGTTCCCGGTCAGCACGGTATCGAGCGTGGCGAATTCCTGATCGACCGCGATTCGGATGGCTGTCGTGTCCTGCAGCGCCTCGGCGAAGTCGGGCCCGCGTTCCTTTAGCCATTCGATCAGCGATGCGACATCGCGGACAGCCGCTGGCGGGGTGACATCCTCTTCGCCAATTCCTGTGCGCTGGCGCAGCCAGGCAAAATAGAGAATCTTCATGGCATGACCTCGGTGAACGGCAGAAAGTCTACCATGCTTCCGGCTTTGAGAAAGGTCATGTCTTCCGGCAGTTCGACCAAGCCGTCGGCACCGACCAGAGAGGACAAGACCCCGGCGCCGCTGCGGCCGTGCTTTTCCGCCTTCGGCCACCCATCCGTATCGGCGACAATTTTGGCGCGGACGAATTCGCGGCGGCTGATCTTTTTGCGGTGATCGAAGCCGGCCCGGACACGGTAGCTGATTGGCGCGACGTCAGTCGCCCCCGACAGCCGCAGGATGAGGGGGCGTGCAATGACCAGGAACGTAACTATTGCCGCGACCGGATTGCCTGGCAGGCCGGCGAACGGAATCGGACCGCGCGGCGTGTCGATCTGGCCGAGCGCGACAGGCCGTCCCGGTTTGATCGCCAGGCGCCAGAAATGGAGAGAGCCCAGAGCCTCGACGGTTGCTTTGATATGATCCTCCTCACCGGTCGACATCCCACCAGAGGTGACGAGCAGGTCGTGCGTTGCCGCCGCTTCAGCCAGCGCGGTCCGAATGACGGTTTCGTCGTCGCGAATGATGCCCAGGTCGGTGACAGCGCAACCGAGTTGCGACAGTGCCGCTGCCAGCGCAAATCTATTGGCATCGAAAATCGCGCCTGGATCGAGTGTGTTGCCGGGTTCGCGTAGCTCGTCGCCGCTGGAAAATACCGCGACCCGCAGCGGTTCGAAGACGCGTAGCCGTGTCCGGCCGAGCGAGGCCGCAACACCGATGTCCTGCGGTCGCAGCACCTGACCGGCATGCAGAACAATCTCGTTCTCGCGGATATCTTCGCCGGCTGTGCGCCGGTTTGCGCCACGCTTGATACCCGGCGCGATGACGACATGGTCGCCGTCGACCCGGCAGTCCTCCTGCATCATGACGGTGTCGGGGCCAGCATCGCCCATCGGCATCGGGGCGCCGGTGAAGATGCGGATGACTTCGCCGCGCTGCGTAGATCTTCCCAAAGGGTGGCCGGCGGCGGCGCGTCCCGTGACCGGCAAGCGGGTCTCGATCTTCGGATCGAGATCGTCGTAATAGACCGCATAGCCGTCGACGGCCGAGTTGTCGTGCGGCGGCACATTGAACGTGGCGGCGATGTCCTCGGCCAAAATGCGGCCGACGGCACCCGAGACGGGCACATCGCACATATCGGCGATCGGCTCGGTACGCTCGTGCAACGCATTCAGCGCCTCGTCGAGCGGCGTCAGCGCCTCACCGAAGGCGAAGCAGTCGTCGCTAAGCTGCGCCATGGGAAACACTTTCTTTGAGGCCGACATGCGCGATGATGAAGTCGGCGATAGCCGGCACGTCGTTCAAATCCAGTACAGGTACACCGGCTTGCGGCAGGGAGGCGTCGCTCGCAACGGCGACGATGCGCGCGTCGTTGACGCAAAGCAATTCCTTGCCCGTCGTCGGACGATGGACTTCCATCTTGGTGTGTCCGTAGCGTTTAAATCCTTCGACTAGCAACAAATCGACCGGCGTCATTCGTGCGACCAGGGCATCGAGGTCCGGCTCCGTCGCGCCGCGATTCTCATGCATGAGCGCCCAGCGGTTGGCAGAGCTGACCATCACTTCGGTTGCCCCGGCGCGGCGATGCTCGTAGGAATCCTTGCCGGGTTTGTCGATGTCGAAATTATGATGCGCGTGTTTCACGGTCGAGACGGTGTAGCCGCGTCCGATCAGCTCCGGCAGCAGGCTCATAACGAGGGTGGTTTTGCCGCTGCCGCTCCATCCTGCCAGGCCGAAGATCTTCATACGTAGGTTTCTCCACGCCAGATCATCGGATGCCGTTCTTTGCGGCCGGCGCCGACGCGCTTTCGTCGGTGGGTGGCGGTTCGTTTACCGTGAGGTATTTCAGGCCGGTTTTCAAATAATCGTATCCGGTAACGATCGTCAGCCCGGCGGCGATCCACAGTCCGATTTCGCCGATCAGCGTCGCCGGAATCATCGCCGGCGCCGCGTTGCCGACAATCAGGAAACCCAGTGTCAGCATCTGGATCGTGGTCTTCCATTTCGCCAGCCGGCTAACGGGAACCCCAACTTTGATGTCAGCCAGAAATTCGCGTAACCCGGAGACAAGCATTTCGCGGCACAGGATTACCAGCCCCGCCAGGATGGACAACCCCGTCACGCGATCAAACGCGATCAGCATCATGATGACCGCTGCGACGAGCAGTTTATCCGCGACCGGATCGAGAAATTTTCCGAAATTCGAGATCGTGCCCATCGACCGCGCAGCATAACCGTCGAAAAAATCGGTCAGGCAGGCAAAGGTGTACAGTCCAAGCATCACCCAGCGGATGGCATTCCCGTCGACCCAGAACAGCGCAACGATTGCCGGAATCACCCCGATCCGCGACAGCGTCAGGAGGTTCGGCAGGCTGGTGATCATTCGGTTATCTCCTTGGGCGATAACGTCTTTTCAGACGGATCACCACTTTGGAGCCATTCTACTGATCGGTGTGGAAATGACCATAAATTTTCTCCGCGACCGCTTTGCTGATCCCACCCACGGCTTCCAGGTCGGCGAGACCGGCCCGGGCGACATTGCGCGCCGATCCGAAATGCAGCAGCAACGCCTTCTTTCGCTTCGCGCCGATGCCGTCGATTTCATCGAGCGGGGAGGCGGAAATTTCCCGCGATCGTTTCGCGCGGTGCGTTGTAATCGCGAACCGGTGCGCTTCGTCCCGCAACCGTTGAATGAAATAGAGCAGTGGATCGCGTGGTGCTAGTGTGAAGCCTTTGCCCCCCGGCTGATAGAACCGCTCGCGTCCGGCGTTGCGGTCGGGTCCCTTGGCGACCCCCAGCAAATTGACGTCGTCGATGCCAAATTCGGCGAAGACGTCCTCCGCGATTCCCAATTGCCCGCGTCCGCCGTCGACGATCACGAGGTCCGGCCAGTTGCCTTCCGACCGGTCGGGGTCCTCTTTCAGCGCGCGCGTAAAGCGGCGTGTCAGCACTTCGCGCATCATTGCATAATCGTCGCCCGCTTCGGCTTCGTCGTCACCGCCGACTGTCTTGATATTGAATTTCCGGTACGCATTCTTCATCAAGCCTTCCGGGCCGCTCACGATCATCGCCCCAATCGCGTTCGTGCCCTGAATGTGGCTGTTGTCGTAAACCTCGATCCGTGCCGGCGGCGCATCGAGATCGAGCCGGGAGGCCAGCGCGTCCAGCGCGTGGCGATGTGTCGTGCTTTCCGCGAGCCGCCGTCCCAATGCTTCGCGGGCGTTCGTTAGCGCGTGATCGACGGGTTTCCGCTTCGCCCCGCGCCGCGGGGTCAGCAGCCGGACTTTGTGCTCCGCACGCGACGAAAATGCTTCGGCGATCAGGTCGCGCTCGGGCAGGTCGTGACTCAGCAATATCGCGCGCGGTGGCGGTTTGTTGTCGTAAAACTGGCCGACAAAGGCGCTGAGAACGTCCTGCGGTTCGAGATGGCGGTCGTGGCTGGGGAAGTAGGCGCGGTTGCCGTAGTTGCGGCCGCCACGGAAGAAGAACACCTGAACGCAAGATTGCCCGCCTTCCTGATACAAGGCGATGATATCGGCGTCCTCCAGTCCCGAGACGTTGATATCCTGATGCGCCTGGACTTGAGTCAACGCGCGGATCCGGTCGCGGACCCGGGCGGCGACTTCGAATTCCAGCGCCTCGCTGGCTTCTTCCATGCGCTTGGCCAGCCGCGCCTGCACCTTGCCGCTATGCCCGGTTAGAAATTCTTGCGCTTCGCCGACCAGCGCAGCGTATTCCGCTTGATCGATTCGGCCGACGCAGGGCGCGCTGCAGCGCTTAATATGGTACTGCAAGCAGGGCCGTGTACGATTGCGGAAGATATTGTCGGAGCAGTTGCGCAGCAGAAAGGCGCGTTGCAACGCGGCGATGGTCCGATTGACGGCACCGGCGGAGGCGAAGGGGCCGAAATAGCGGCCGTCGCGCTTGTGTGCGCCGCGATGTTTGACCAGCTGAGCGAAGTCGTGGTCGCCGGTAATCAGGATATGCGGAAATGTTTTGTCGTCGCGCAGCAGCACGTTGTAGCGCGGCCGCAATTTCTTGATCAGATTCGATTCGAGCAGCAGCGCTTCGACTTCCGTGTGCGTCGTCACGAATTCCATGGATTGGGTCTCGGCCACCATCCGCTGCAGCCGGATCGGCAGCTTCGACGGGCTGGCATAGGTCGCGACCCGTTTGCGGAGTTGGTGCGCCTTGCCGACGTAGAGGACGTCGGCCCGCTGGTTGAGCATTCGATAGACGCCAGGTGCGCTCGGCAGAGTTTGCAAATAGGTCTGGACGACCGCAGCGCCGGATTTCAGGCCGCGATGCGTCTCGCGGCTTCCCGGGACCGACTCGCCGCCGGTTCTCGCTCGTTCCGTCATCGCGGCCACGATTTCCTCTCTCGATCGGCTCCATATGCGAAGGCATCAGATGCCCGCACTCGCACCTGCATCATAAAATGGTGCGAATTGCACTCAATTGCGATATCCACGGCTTCTGTGGATAATATTGTTGATAAAGACTTTCTCGCATCTTAACCATCAACAAATGCAGGACCTTGCTCTCATTGCCTAAAAATTAGGCATACTGATAACACATTGAAAAACAATGATTAAGAAGAAGTCAAGTATTACCGAATTGTAAAATCAAGACAATTTCAGCACGATGATAAGTGGTCCCGTTACTAGTCTTCGGTTGTGCAAAACTCCAACATTCGGGCATCCAAAGAAGTTCTTTTCATTCAGGGAGTTGGCGGACACTTTTTGCGCGAAATATTGAGGCGCGCGAGGCTACTCCTCCGGTTCGACATCGGGAAGCGGCTGCGCCCAGCCAAGATGCTGCCCGCCGTCGAGGGCGATCATCTGTCCCGTCATCGAAGGCGATTCGATGATGAAGCGCACCGCCCGCGCCACTTCTTCGGAAGATGCGCCACGGCGCAGCGGCACTGACGCCTGTTGCCGGCGGAACTGCGCTTCTGTCTGGCGAACGTTACGCAAGGTGGGTCCGGGACCGATGCCGTTGACCCGGATGCGCGGCGCCAGCGCCAGCGCCAGCGTTCGCGTCAAGGTCCACAGGCCGGTCTTGCTCAGCGTGTAGGACAGGAAGTGCGGTGTAAGGTTCCAGACCCGTTGATCGAGAATATTGACGATGACACCGTCCTGATCGTCGGGGAGCGCTTCCGCCATCGCCTGCGACAAGACGAACGGCGCGCGCAAATTGGGTTCGATATGTGCATCCCAACTTGCCCGTGTCGCGGTGTCGATTTCGTCACGCTCGAATCGCGAGGCGTTATTCACCAGGCAACCGATCGGTCCGAACCGGTCGATGGACTGGGCAATCAGGCGGCGCGTCTCGTCTTCCTGCGCGAGGTCAGCCTGTAGCGCGATCGCGCGACCGCCCGCGGACTCAATTTCGGAGACGACCGTTTCGGCATCTTCAGTGGACCGGTTGTAGTGCACGACCACCGACCAGCCCCACGCGGCGAGGTCGCGGGCAATTGCGCGCCCGATGCGCCGTGCGGCCCCGGTAACGAGTACGTTTTTGGGTATCGCCATAACGGCAGGATAGGGGGAGGCCGATAGCGGGATCAAGCCCGCGATTGACCGCTTGAATTAAATGCCCCGGCGCGCGCTGCGCCGTTTACCTTTACGCTTGCCGCGGCCCTTCGGAAGAATGCCGCTTGGGACCGACTGGATGCTTGCTGCGATCTTCGGATTGATTGGCGCGGTATCGACTGGCATGTCGAGATCGCATGCCTCCACACGCTTGATTTCGTCGCGCAAGGCCGCGGCTTCCTCGAATTCCAGATCGGCGGCGGCGGCCCGCATGCGGGCTTCGAGTGCGCTGATATAGGTCTTGATGTCCATGCCGACGAGATGCTTGAGCTTTGCATCGCCGGTATCGACCGTGACGTGGTCCCGTTCGTACACGGAATCGAGAATGTCGGAAATCTGCTTGCGGATCGATTCCGGCGTGATGCCGTTAGCGGCGTTGTAGGCCTGTTGGCGTTCGCGCCGCCGGTTGGTTTCCCCGATGGCGTATTCGAGGGAGTCCGTCATCCTGTCGGCATAGAGCAAAACGCGCCCGTCGATGTTCCGCGCGGCGCGCCCAATCGTCTGGACCAGCGAGGTGCGGGAGCGCAGATAGCCCTCCTTGTCGGCGTCGAGAATTGCGACCAGTGCGCATTCCGGAATATCGAGCCCTTCACGCAACAGGTTGATCCCGATGAGAACGTCGAAGACGCCCAGCCGTAGGTCGCGAATAATCTCGATCCGTTCCAGGGTTTCCACATCGGAATGGATATAGCGGACCTTCAGCCCCGCCTCGACCATATAGTCGGTCAAATCCTCGGCCATGCGCTTGGTCAGCGTGGTGACGAGGACGCGCTGGTCCAGCTCGACGCAATTCTTGCACTCGGCCAGTAGATCGTCGACCTGATGTTCCGTCGGCCGGATGATGCAGACGGGATCGATCAGGCCGGTCGGCCGCACAACCTGTTCAGTGAAGACGCCGCCGGTGCGCTCCAGCTCCCAAGCGCTGGGCGTGGCCGAAACGTAAATCGTCTGCGGCCGCATTGCCTCCCACTCCTCGAATTTGAGCGGGCGGTTGTCCATGCAGGAGGGCAGTCGGAATCCGTGTTCCGCCAAGGTCGATTTGCGCGCGAAGTCACCTTTGTACATTCCGCCGAGTTGGGGCACCGTGACATGACTTTCATCTACGATGAGTAACGCATTGTCCGGCAGATACTCGAACAGGGTCGGCGGCGGCTCGCCTGCATTACGGCCCGATAGATAGCGCGAATAGTTCTCGATGCCGGCGCAGGACCCCGCGGCTTCGATCATTTCCAGATCGAAGACCGTGCGCTGTTCCAGCCGCTGCGCCTCCAGCAGCTTGCCGTTTTCGTTGAGCAGCTTTAGGTGCGATTTCAGTTCTTCCTTGATACCGGCGATCGCCTGTATCAACGTTGGGCGCGGCGTGACGTAGTGACTGTTCGCATAGATCCGGATCGATTCGAGCGACGTCATCTTCTCGCCCGTCAGCGGGTCGAATTCGTGGATCGCCTCCACTTCGTCGCCGAACATCGACACGCGCCAGGCGCGGTCTTCGTAGTGGGCAGGGAAGATCTCGATGGTGTCGCCCCTGACGCGGAACGCCCCGCGCTGGAAGCTGGTGTCGTTACGCCGGTATTGCAATTCGACGAGCTGCTGCATCAGCTTGCGCGCATCGATCTGCGTGCCGGCTTTTATCGTCGTCGTCATGCGCGAATAGGTCTCCACCGCGCCGATGCCGTAAATGCAGGACACCGAGGCGACAATAACGACATCATCCCGTTCGAGCAGCGCGCGCGTCGCGGAGTGCCGCATCCGGTCGATCTGCTCGTTGACCGAGGATTCCTTCTCGACATAGGTGTCCGTGCGCGGCACGTAGGCCTCAGGCTGATAGTAGTCGTAATAGGAGACGAAATACTCAACGGCGTTGTCGGGGAAGAACCCCTTCATTTCGCCATAGAGCTGCGCTGCCAATGTTTTGTTCGGGGCCAGGACCAGCGTCGGTCGCTGCAGATTTTGAATCACCTGGGCGATCGTGAAAGTCTTGCCCGACCCGGTAACGCCGAGCAGCACCTGGTCCCGCTCGTTGGCAACGAGTCCGCCTGAGAGTTGTTCGATCGCCTGTGGCTGATCGCCCGCGGGCTGGTAGTCGGAATTCAGCACGAAGCGGATCCCGCCTTCGGAGAGGGGGCGTTCGAATTCGCGCCGCGACTCCAGTTCGGCGAGAAAGGCGGGCGAGGCTTCGGCGAGTCCGGTTGAATTAGGCATAGGTCATTATATAGGAAGTCGTTGCCGAAATGCGATTCACGGCGCGACGATTCTGTATGCGCACCGTCTTGCGCCGGCGAGGATGTGATCGGTTCGCTCGACCGTGACGTCCGGACCAAGCACCGCCTGAAAGACGGAGAGTTCGGCGGCGCAGATGCCGGTGCATGCCGCCGCCGCCGTGCAGATCGGGCAGTGATTTTCGATCAGCATGTACGCGCCGTTGTCGTCTTTCTCCACGGTCGCCATATAGCCTTCTTCTGTGCGGATTTTGGCGAGACGCTGCAAGCGGTTCCGTAGCGTTTTCGTGTTATCGACCTGCTGACGGTAAGCGGTAATCTGGTGCTCTGCCCGGACTTCGATCAGCCGGTCCATGCCGTCCGGTCCAAAGGCCGTCTTTGTCGATTGGATAAGCTCAACGATGAGGTCAGCGTGGCCGTTCGGAAACAGCGCGTTCGCCGCTGCTGTCAGACGCCACAGTTTCGCCGGGCGGCCGACTGGGCGCGATTCCTCATCGAAATCGATAAGCCCTTCCTCGCGCAAGGCATAAAGGTGCTGGCGCACGGCCATTGCGGAGATACCCAATTCGCTGGCGAGCGCGCCCGCGTCCTGAGGGCCGTGCTGCTTGAGGAGATGCTGGATTGTGCGGCGGGTCGCGCTATGCCGCCGCCGCGGTGCGATTTTGCTCATGCGATCTTTCTAAAGAAAACACTTTACATTATCAAGTGCCACCGATATCACTTTATAAAGTAAATACTTTAGTAATAGAGGATGGACCGATGACCCAAACTTCCCAGTCACACTGCGTCGCCTCGCTTTCCGAACTACAATCCAAGGGCCGGCTGCTGATCAAGCACGGTGACAAACAAGTGGCTCTATTCCATGGGCCGAAGGGCGTTTTCGCCTGCAACAATCGCTGCCCGCATGAAGGTTATCCGCTGAGCCAGGGCACGCTGACGGAAGGCTGCGTACTGACCTGTAACTGGCACAATTGGAAATTCGATCTCGAGTCCGGCGAAACCATGGTCGGCGGCGATATGTTGCGGCGCTACCCGGTGACGATCGACGGTGACGACGTGTTGCTCGACTTCACCGATCCGCCGGGCGCCGAACGGATTGCCGCGGCGCTCGGCGAAATCCGCGACGCAATGGACAAGGATCAGTACGACAGGTTGGCGCGGCTTGTCGCCCGTGTGGAACAGGCGGGTGGCGATCCGCTCGACGCGGTGCGCGAGGCCGTGTGGCACGGTTTCAACCGCATGGAATTCGGCATGACCCATGCCTTCGCCGCAGCGCCCGATTGGCTGCAACTGCGCGAAACAAGAGCGGGCGATGATGCCGAACGGCTCGTCGCGGCCGTCGAACCCGTCGCTCATATCGGTTGGGATACGATGCGCGAGCCGGAATATCGCTTCTCCGACGATGTCGCGGCTTACGACGCGGTCGGTCTCGTCGCTGCCATCGAAGCCGAGGACGAGGCGAAGGCGATGGCCTTGTTGCGTGGCGGTCTCGCCGATGGGCTCGGTTACGCGGATTTCGAGCAGGCTTTGACGCGGGCTGCACTGGCCCACTACGCGGCCTTCGGCCACGCCCTGATCTATGTTCTGAAGGCGGGGCAGTTGATCGCACGACTCGGCGAGGCGGTGCAGGAGCCGGTGTTGCTCGCCCTCCTCCGCATGCTGGTCTTCGCCCGACGCGAGGATTTGATACCGGAGTTTCGACACTATGGCGATGCACGCCTCGCCTGGGACGATGCCGGTGCGAAGCCGGTGTCGCATCAAGATTTCATTGGAAAATCGGTGCGCCAGGTACTGGCGCGGACGCTTGAGTCATCAGCCGACCCGCTTGCCCTTTACGATGCGCTACTCGGTGCAAATTGCTGGAACATGCTGTATTTCGATCTGCCGCAACAAGACCGCATCAAGGGTGCAGTCGCGGACAACGTCAATTGGCTCGACTTTACCCACGGGCTTACGTTCGCAAATGCGGTGCGTGTCCAATGCACGAAATTCCCCGACTTATGGCCGGCCGGTTTGTTGCAGATGGGCTGTTTCGTCGGCCGTAATGCAGGATTTGTCGATCCCGATCAGGATGTCGGCGGTTGGCGGGTCGGCGACGGTACGGCGTTCTTGGCGCAACAGCAGCGCGCGCTGTTCGATCATGCGCAGCCCGAACACATCGTTTCCTGCCATCTGGTGAAAGTGTTGACGGCGCTTGCCGATGAACTCGCAGTGGCGCGGCCCGACGCGCCTTGGCGCAGCGACGCGCTGGCGGCTGTCAATCGATTCCTGCACACGCCATTGAAACGCAAAAACGCGGCACGCACGGCTTGGCAGGCGCTCGACCTCGTTGCTGCGGAGTAAAGCGCTTCTCCATTTCGGTCGCGCGCGTTTGTGTTATTTGCTCTAACGTGCGCGACCATGCGTCCGACCACACCAAACCTGATCGCCTATCTGCTGATGGCGGTGGCTGCACTTATCTGGGCCGGCAACATCGTGCTTGGGCGTGCGGCGAGTGCCGCGGTGCCACCCGTTGGCTTGTCGTTCTGGCGCTGGACCGTCGCCTTCGCGATTTTCCTCCCGTTTGTGTTTCCACTGGTTCGGCGCCAATGGCCTGTGATGCGGCGGGAATGGCGGCTGCTGGCGCTCCTCGGTCTGCTCGGCGTGTTCATATTCCATACCTTCCTGTATATCGCGGTGAACACGACGACGGCGATCAATGCGGCGCTGATCTATGCGGCAACGCCGGCCTTGGTGCCGCTATTGGCACTTCCGATCTTGGGAGATCGGCTGCAATTTCGACAGAGCCTCGGCATCGTCTTGTCGATGATTGGCATCGCGATCATCGTCACGCGCGCCGATATTTCCGTTATCGGCGAGCTCGAATTTACGACAGGCGACCTTTGGATGATCGCGGCTGTCGTCGCGTGGAGTCTCTATTCGGTGCTGGTCAAGCGGCGGCCGCCGGATCTGCATCCCAACGCGATGCTGGCTGGCATGATGGGGATCGGCATCGTGATGACCGCGCCGTTTTACGCCTGGGAGACGATCACAGTCCGCGCAATGCCGCTGAACGCCACCGCCATCTGGACGGTCGGCTATGTCGCTCTGTTCGCATCGATCATTGCCTATATTTGCTACAATCGGGGTATCGAACTTATCGGCCCCAGCAGAGCCGCGCTTACAGCGCACATGCTGCCGGTCTTCGCCGCAGGACTATCGGTATTCTTTCTCGGCGAAACCTTGCATCTTTTTCATTTGGCAGGCGCCGCGGCCGTGATCACGGGTATCGTGTTGAGCGGCGGATCGTCCGATACCGGTTCCGCCAGTACGACATAACGCAGAGGGCCGCCTGTATCGACAGCATCGAATGGATAACAGGTCACTAGCGCCAGGCCGGGCACGTCCATCGCCAGCCGATTGTCGCTCATATGCACGATGTGTCGTTCCCGCACTATGAACTCGTGAATGTTACTGGCGTGGTCGGTCATGCGAATTTGGTCACCCGGCAGCAGGTCGCGCAGGAAGCGGAAATGCGTGTCGCGATGGCCGATGACGACGGACATCCCCTCCCCGCCCGGCATGGCGGAGCCATCGATGTGCCCGGGTCCGAATGCCAGGGTTCGCCCGCTTCCGCCCGCGAGGACCAGCATGTCCGCCTCGACTCTCGGAACCTGAAGGCGCGCCACCGGCCAGGTGTCGGCCCAGGGCCAGGGGCGGGCGGAGTCCGCCCCTTGTTGTATCCGGATCCAGGCCGTGGTGAGCAGACCTTGTGCCAGTGCTGCCTTTGCGTGGATCCAACTGCCGGCGCCGATTTGCCAGACGCCAAGCGTGAGAAGCACAACGGCACAGCTGGTAAATACGGTTTGGCGCTTCATGTCATACGCCGCCGACGTGCCAGCAACAGCAGCCCCCCTAAGAGCAGTGCTGCGATGCCGGTAAGAATGTGGATACCGGCCGGTGTCGCCGTTCGTCCGCCGAAGACCGCGGCGTAATTCCAACCAGCAGGTAGTTCGACGGGCACCGCGCGGCGTTCCAAGGCTGCACTGTCCAGTCGGACCGGCGTTTTGTCGATGCTGATCAGGCTCGTATACTTGCTCAGCAGCCCATAGGTGAGCGCGAGTTCGAGCACAGCCTCGCGTACGGCATCCAGGTTAGCGCCAAGCACCAGCTCGTCCATAGCCGAAGCGATTCCGTCGCGCGCCCACATTTTGGCGATGCCTTTGCCCTGGTGTGCCGAACTGGCATAAATGGAGCGCGACCAGACTTGTCCGCCACGGCTGCCGGTGAGCGCGATGTTGTCCACCGGCTTCGAAAGCCGCGCCGTCAAGACAAGCGGTTCGCCATGGTACAGGTCGGGAAGCATGGCCGGCCACTGATCGCTGAGCGGTGTGCCGTCGGACGTCGCGGCGATTTGCGTCATGGCGGGGCGTTCGAGTTTCTCGAACAGCGCTGTCATGGTCTGCGATACATCCCGTGTACTGCCGATATGGGTGAAGGTGCCGCGGCCGAACGCGGCGGAACGGCGCATGAAATGGCTATTCGGAGCACTGCCGATGCCAATGGTGAACAAACGGCTGTCACCGATGTCGCGGCGTATACGACGGAACAAGGCCGCCTCGTTGCCAACAGAGCCGTCGGTGATCAGGACGACCTGCCGCAACCTCTCGCCGCCGATCCGTCCGTCGAGTGCCAGGTCCAGAGCGGACGCGATATTGGTGCCACCGTTCGCATTGAGGTTTTGCACAAAACGCTTGGCCCGATGGATATGGCTTGAACTGGCGGGCTTAGCATTGGTGAACAGCGTATCGGCGGCGCTGGAAAACCGTACGATATTGAACCGGTCGTCCGGATGCATGCGATCCAACGCAAACTTCAGTGCCGCGCGGGCCTGGACAATCGACGCCCCGTGCATCGATCCCGAGGTATCGATAATGAAGATAATCTCGCGCGGGATGCGGGGTTGATCCTGGATGTTACCGGCCGGCGGCGCCACGATGGCCATCAGATAGGTCTCGCCATTCTTGACCTCGCTGAACAATGCTGCGAACGGTGCATCGCCTGTGTCCGGGCGCCAATCGAGAACGAAGTCGCGATTGGCTGGCGTATCGCCACCTTTGAGCGTGATGTCGTACCGGTTGTCTTCCCTTGCGGCGGCAGCGATGGCATGGCTGGGGCTGCGCAGCATGGCGATCGGCATGCCGGGATTGAGGCGAACCGTTATCGCGAGCGGGCTCGCGGGACCGAGGCTCGGGTGGCGAACCGGTGGCGTAATCCGTTCGGCATCGGGAACGAGGTCCGAATTAACGGCCGACCCCGTACCGCCGATGCCGGCGATGGCCCTGTTGCCGGGAATGAAGCGGGGTCCGACGACGGCGGGGAAGCGCAGCGAAACCGTCCCGTCGGCAAAGTGCAAGCGCTGCTGGTAACCGATCTCCACTGTGATATTGCCTTTCGGCGGGATATTGGCGATCGAAGCGGTGAAGATGTTCGCGCGTTCCTGTTCGATCAAACTTGTCTGTTTTCCGGCGCGGCGTGCTTCGTCGTACGCCGCCTTTGCTTTTTTACGTTCGCGGATCTCGCCTTCGATAATTCGCTCGCCGATGCGCATGCGTAACTCGTCGACGGCGGCTTTCTCCGGCAAGGGAAAGACATAAACACCTTCGACCCAGGCATCTTCCGGGTTCTTGAACGTCTGTCGAATGCGGGTTTTGGCAATGATCCCGGTAACGTCGATGTCGACATCGGTGTGCAACGCCGGTGCAGTTTGCATGGGCGCATTCGGCTGATTGCTGCGGAATGTTATGCCCGCTTCCGGCGGTTTGCGTCGCTCCGGCTGTGTTGGCGCACTCCATGCGGCAGGTGCCGCGAAGACTGTTGCGATAACGACGAGTGTCGCGATCCGTACCATGACATTCTCCCAATCCGCATTTCTTGCCGATTGAAAGAAAGCCGTGCGAAAGCGGCAGGGCTAGGACAATCCAGGGTCGTTTGTGGGGCGAAACTAAGGCGACGGCACAGTGATGCCTTGGAGGTTTAGCCGTTCGCTTTGGCGCGGACGGGGTCCTTCAGCACGTTCACCAAAGCATTCGCTGCCTCCGCGCCCTTGATCTTGAAGTGCTCTTGGAAGAAGCGGACATGCTCACTATGGCCATGGAATTGTTGCGGTGTCAGGACCATCGAGAGGATCGGGATCTCGGTCTCGAGCTGTACCTTCATCAATCCGTTCAGGACCGCACGCGCCACGAACTCGTGACGGTAGATGCCGCCATCGACGACGAAGCCGGCTGCAACGATAGCGGCATAATCGCCGGATTTCGCCAGCAGCTTGGCCTGCAACGGAATTTCGTAGCTGCCCGGTACGTCGAAGACATCGACGCTGTCCCGCGCGCCGCCTTGTGTTTCGAAACTTTCGAGGAAGGATTCCCGTCCCTGATCGACGATTTCCTTGTGCCAGTTCGCTTGCACGAACGCGATGCGGCCCGCGCCGATTCCTGTGGCGAGGCGCTCGACGTTGGCGCTCTGGGCTTGGTCGCGTTGGCTCATGGCAATCCTCCTGTTTGATCCGATGCCAGTCTGTCAGACGGAGACTGAAATCGACAAACGATGAATAGGCGGTTATAATATGAGAAAATCTCATGAATTGTAAATGGCTCAGCCCGACCGACCATTCCGCACGCCTCTTAACGCCGTCCGCGCCTTCGAGTGCGCGGCCCGTCTGTTGAGTTATACCCGCGCGGCAGAGGAGTTGGGCGTTACGCAAGGTGCGGTGAGCCGGCAGATCGCGACCCTTGAATCCTATATCGGCCAGCCCCTGTTTCGCCGGATCGGGCGCGGGATTGCCCTGACGTTTGCGGGCGAACGGTATGCGGCGGAAGTCCGGGATGCGCTCGCTATATTGGAATCGGCGTCGGCGCGGATCATGCGCCGTCCCGACGAGTCGGTTCTGATTGTCGGCGCCACGGCGATTGCGAGCCGCTGGCTGATAGGACGCCTCGCCGAATTTCAGCGTGCCCATCGTGCGCTTTCAGTACATTTGCGGGATGTAACATCGACAGCCGAATTGCACGGTATCGATATCGCAGTTCTGAGTGAGGCGGCGCGCGAGCCGAGTCTCGAGTCGCTTGAGATCCTGCGCGAACGGTTGATACCGGTGTGCAGCCCGGCGACGGATGTTCCTCAAACACACGACGCGCTGGCCGAAGGAACCTTGCTTCATCTAACTGCTTATCCCGACGCGTGGGCCAATTGGTTTGCCGCGGCTGAATTCAAAGGGGCTTATGGTTTCGCCGGCCCGGTGTTCGACGATGTTGCTTTAGCGATCGAAGCGGCTATTCAGGGACAAGGTATTGCGATCGCGCCGGCACATGCGGTTGAGACCGACATCGAGTCCGGCCGTCTGCTCGCCCCCTTTCCGATCAGCGTGTCGAGCGGCCGGCGCTATCATCTTGCCTGGCCCAAGGCGAAGGGCCGGCTGCAGAAAGTCCGCCTGTTCCGGGATTTTATTCTTGCGGCTCCAGCGGTGGGACGCCTTGATAAGACGTAGGGGCAAGCAAGGGGGTGACGTGCCGCAGTTCGACGAAAGTTTTAAGGGACCGCTCGACGGGGTGACCGTGCTCGATCTCTCACGGCTTGTTGCAGGCAATATGGTCAGTCTGCAGCTCGCCGATTACGGCGCGGAAGTCATCAAAATCGAGCCGGCCGCGAAAGGCGATCCGCTGCGCCACTGGCTAACCGACGATATTCCCGTGAGCTGGAAGGTTTACGGCCGCAACAAGAAGAGCGTCTCCCTCGATCTCCGTCAGGACTCGGCCAAGGACATCCTGCTGCGGCTCGTGGCACAGGCGGACGTCATGATCGAGAACTACCGCCCCGGTACGTTGGAGGAAATGGGATTGGGCCCGGACGTGCTGCACGCCCGGAACCCGAAACTGACACTGGTCCGGGTCTCGGGGTTCGGACAGACCGGGCCATACCGGCATCGTCCCGGCTTTGGCACGCTGGTCGAAGCGATGTCAGGCTTTGCCGACCGCAATGGGTTCGCGGATCGGGAGCCGGTACTGCCGCCGTTGGCGATGGCGGACATGATCGCGGGCTTGTCCGGTGCGATGTCGGTGCTGATTGCGTTGCGCGAGCGCGAAGTGCGGGGCGGCGACGGTCAGGTTATCGACCTCTCGTTGCTCGAACCGATCTATTCGATCCTCGGCGCCGAAGCAGCGTGGCACAAGGTCACCGGCAAGGTGCGCGAGCGTGTCGGTAGCGGTTCGAACACCGCCTCTCCGCGCAATGTCTACGCGACGAAGGACGGCAAGTGGCTCGCCATGTCCGGTTCGATGCAATCGATGGCGGAACGGATTTTCCGCGTTATCGGCCGCGCCGACATGAATGACGACCCCAAGTTCAAAACCAATGCGGACCGCGTCGCGAACCGGCACGAGGTTGACGAAATTGTTGGCGGTTGGATAGGTGCGCGCACGTTGGACGAATGTATGGAAGTCTTTGACCGCGAGAGCGTGACGGTTGCCCCCGTTTACAACATCGCCCAGATCATGGAAGACCCGCATTTCCGCGAACGCGAAATCATCGTCGATCTGCCGGACGCGGATATGGGTACGGTGCCGATGCACAATATCGTGCCGCGGCTCTCCGGCACGCCCGGCGGATTCACGCGGCCGGCGCCGTCGCTGGGCCAGCACAATGCGGAGATCCTCGCGCGTATCGGTGTGGACGGCGAGGAATTGGAAACGCTGAAAAAGAACAATGTCATTTGATGGGAGGGAATCATGAGCAACGCGGCAACCGATAAGCCGGTCTGGCGGTCCTTGTTGTACGTGCCGGTAAATGTCGACAAGTTTGTCGACAAGGCACACACGCGCGGCGCAGACGGGATCATTCTCGATCTCGAGGACAGCGTGCCACCGTCGGAAAAAGCGCATGCCCGCACCCTGATCGATGCCGCGGCCGAGAAGGTGTCGCAGAATGGCGCGGACGTTCTGGTGCGTATCAATCGGCCGATCGAGATGGCGATCCGCGATATCGAAGCGGCGGTCTCGCCACGTATCTGCGCCTTGAAGCTGCCGAAGATCGAAAGCGCCAGCCACGTGCGTCTAATTGCGGAACTGGTCGGTGATCTGGAAGCCGCGCGTGGCATGACCGTGGGGTCGACTTGGCTATTGCCGATGGTCGAGACGGCGGATGCGTTCTTCTCCATCGACGAAATCGCCAAGGCGCATCCGCGTGTTTACACGGTGTTGCTGGGCGGTGAGGATTTTGCGCTCGATTGCGGTTTCGCGCCGGATCCTGAAGTCTATCAGTACCCGAAACAGCAATCGATTTTCGCGGCCCGTGCGGCGGGCCTGACGCCAATGGGGCTGATCGGAACCGTCGCGGATTTCAGCGACGCTGACGCATATCGCGCGGTCGTGAAGCATTCCGCGAAATTCGGATTCGAGGGCGCATCCTGCATCCATCCGGTCAACGTGCCGGTTTTGAACGAGGAGTTCACCCCACCGGCCGAGGATATTGCCTATGCACAGAAAGTGATCGAAGCGGACAAGGCTATGGCGGCGGAAGGGCGCGGCTCGTTCGAGATGGACGGTAAGATGATCGACATCCCTATCGTCATCCGCGCTCAACGGCTGATCGCTCGGGCCGAGAGAATCGCCGCCCGCGGGAATATGTAATGTAAACCTTTATCGGCACAGGCGCGGCAATACCCGCTATAAAAGGGAGCGTCAGTGCCATTACGCTCATCCAATAGAGGTCCTAGCATAATAGCTTTCGAGATACGGGTGCTTGTCGCCATGATCGCGGTGGCGCTGCAGGTACAAGCGACCTTGCCGCTTGGCGCCTCTGGCGTTCGGATCGCTGTATCGGATTTATTTTTACCCATCGCCCTTATTTATGTCGGCCATTGGTTCTTCACCTCCCCCACGCGGCTTCAGTGGCGCATGCCGGGCGTTTGGTGGTGATTGCTCGGCATCTCTTTGGCGATGTCTGTATCGCTGGGCGTTGGCTACGAAGCATCAGGCCAATGGTCGTCATGGGCGCTCTTTAATAAATGGGCTGGCTGGTTTGCACTAGCTTCCTACTTCATAATTGGCGGTGTCTTCGTGCAGGCTGGCGGAATGGCGCTTCGCGACGAGTTTCTTCGAGTCTTTCTCATTGCTGCTGCCATTATTGGCCTCGTTAATTCCCTCGCGATGCCCTGGCTGCTTCCGCATTATTCGCTACCGCTTGGCATTGAGTTCAGTAGAGCAACGGGTGGGCTGCAAAATGCTAACGCTTTTGGGTTCCTGTTGGCTGTCGCGGCGCTTCTCGCATTAGCAACCCAAAAGCAGACCCACCTGTATCTGCCGCCAATTTTGACGGCACTCTGGTTCACGGCGTCACGTGTGCATTGTTTGCGGTCATCGTTGGTATGGTGTTTCACTTTTTCCTTACGCGCCGCATCTCGAAGCGGGAACCGAAGGCGTTAGCGACTACGATCGTTGCGATTGCTGCGGTGACACTAGTGTCGATCACAGTCCAGCCGGGTAGTTTTGCGAAAGCGAAAAGGGGAAACGCGCCAATTGGCCTTTTGTCCATGGAACGGCTTGATCCGGAAGGCGCTTCGTTCAAAGACCGGGAGGCTCAGAACAGAACGGCAATTGGATTGTTCATGGACGTGCCATATTTCGGGCAAGGTCTTGGTTATTTTGTCGAGACGGTGGGCATCGCGATCCATAACAGCTTTTTGTGGTTGCTTTTGGAGACCGGGTTGATCGGTACAGTCAGCTTGACTGGCTTCCTGCTTATCTCCGTTTATTTTTGTTACCGTGGTCGGGATGATCCATTCCTCTTGAGTATGATCACCGTTTCCGCCGCATTTATGACGATGTCCATGACGGGGGAGTTTTTGTACCAGCGCCACCTTTGGATTCTTCTCGGTTTGGCGCTCGCAGTTCCTCCGGCAACCCAGAGACGCGCGTGAATAGGCGCTTGTTGCGCGCGTCATGACCTAGTCCGCCGCGCACCGGAACCCGACCATGTCAAGTCCGATGGTCGGCGGGTTGCCGTGCCGGTAGGCGGTTCGGAGGCAGTAGGGGTTATTGCCCCATCCGCCGCCGCGGATGACGCGGTCGCCGGGCGCGCCGGGAAACAGAGTAGATGTCCACTCCCAGACATTGCCGGCCATATCGTCGAGACCCAAGGGCGAGCGGCCACGCGGGAAAGATCCGACCGGAGCTGTGCGTTCAAACCCGTCCGCTTTCGAAGCTGCACAGCAATCATAGGTGCCGGCGTTGGCCTGCTCTGCGAGCGACGCCGGGGTGAGCGTGTCGCCCCAAGGATAGCGAAACCCTTGCGGGCCGCGGGCTGCGTATTCCCATTCGTCCTCACGCGGCAGGCGCATCCCGTAAAAGCGGCAAAAGGCGTCGGCGTCGATTGCCGAAACCTGAACGACGGGATGATCCGCGAGGCCGTCGAGGTCGCTCAGTGGGCCCTGCGGATGGCGCCAGCCTGTCCCTTTGACCCGCCGCCAACGGGGTCCCCAAACGTGACCTTCGTCGCGTGTGTCGACTGTCGTTTGGTAATCGCTCTCGCGGACAAAGCGTTCGAATTGCCGGTTGGTCACTTCGCGCCGCATCATCCGAAAGGCGGCGATCGGGACGGTTTTTACAATCTCGTTGTCGTCGCCGTTTGGGTCGCCAAGTTTCGCCATTCCTGCTGGAATGGCGACAAGATCGAACGTCTGCGCGACAGAAGGAAAGCTGGCAAAAAGAATGAGAGGGAAAACAGCGAGAACTCTGAGTGCAAATGACATGATAAACCTGGTCGCGGAACCGTGATTCGATGGACTTAAGGTTTCCGTCGAAAATAACCTTGGCACAACACACGTTTCTGCGATGCACGGGGCATTGAAAAAATCCGAAATGTATCGTCTTTATTTTCTTATCTTACTAGCCGCACTCCTGACGGTATCGGGCGCAGCTATTTCCCAAGCGCTCGCCGAGCCGATTTTGGAGGTTCGCGCGCGCATTGGGCCCTGGCCGGTTATCTCGCGGCTGATTGGCTATCGCGGGCGGATCTGGTTCGCCAACTCGGTCAAGGGCCGCAATCACAATTCCGCCGATCTGTGGAGCCTCGACCCGGTTACGGGGAAGGTGCGCTACGAGCGCCATCTTTATAGCCAGGATGCGGGCATCCCGCTGGTGCACCGCGGCTTGCTCTACTGGCCGTTCGAAGACAGCCGGTTTTCGTTGGGGTGGGGTATGGTCCAGGTCACCGACGGCCAGCGCTGGCAGCCACAGCTGATCCCGACCGCGCAGATTTTCCACACGAATTCGCTGGTTGCCTGGCGCAATCGGCTGCTCGCGGTCACGTCGGCCTGGCGAACCGGATTGCAGATTTCGGGAAACGGCGGTCGGGACTGGACGCCGCTCTACGATCATTCAACGCCGAAGCGGCGCCTCAGCCGCTTTTACGAACCGCGTGTTTTGCACGACGACCTGTATGGCTATTTGGAGGATCCCGATGGAATCCGCCTGGTGAGATTTACAGGTGATGCGTTTGTGGCCGTGCCCGGTTGGCCGGAGAACAAACACTTCTTCGCACTCACACGGCATCAAGGACAGATTATGGCCGTGGTGCGGGACAACGATCTGTCCCAGATCTGGCGAACCGACGGCCAGACGTCCGAGCAAATCAGCGATCAACTGGCGGGATTACGCATCGTCGATCTTGCGAACGACGGAACGCGGCTCTGGGCGGTTTCGCGCGAGGATCATGGCGGCCGGCTGTGGTCGAGTCTGGATGGTGGCGCGTGGACCAAACATGCTCGGTTCTCCGGCGGCCAGCCGCTGTCGCTCCATGTCATTGCCGATAAGACTTATGTCGCTGGGGCGGGCGACGATGGGCGCGGCATTCTTTGGGGCCCGCCGGGTCATGACATGCCGCCATCGGACGACCCTTCGCCCCTGCCGATACCGGTTTCTAGGCCGGGCGGAGAAACTGACTGGCAACAAATCGGCACCGAGCTTGACGATGTGTTGAGCGACTTCTCGTCCTATGAAAATCATGGCCGCGGCCGATTGCGCGCGCTGGTCTTCGACGCGGTCAAGCAAGGCGCGCCGCCCGGGTTCTTCGCGCAGCGCTTAGAAGTGCAGTTGCCAGAGGGCACGGTTCAGTCTTTCGGTGGCGGTCTCACCGTCAAGGCAGCCGATATTGGCCGAACGATACTGTTCTGGGGCATGGGTCTGTCGAAACAGCTGGGCGTGCCTGTCGCCATGATTGGTCGCCCCTGGACGGCGCCCGCCAATTCGTTCGAGAAGTATTTCGACCCTCAGCTTGCCGCCATCTGGGCGGTTGCCGCGGCAGGCCAGAACGATGTGGCGACGCTCGACGCGCTGATCGCCAGACTCGACGCCGAGGGCGATCCGTTATGGCTGCGCGCGCAGGTGATCGGTGTGCTCACCGCACTAACAGGCAAAAGATTTGCCTACAATACGGACCAATGGCGCGCCTGGTGGGTGGAGTCTCGGCCGCGCTGGCCCAAATAGCGGTCATTCTCTGGCGTTCGCGACCGACTGCGCCTATGTAAAAGCGAAATGCGTTGGGCGTTGCACAAAATCGACTCGTTATTCGGCACAATCGTCGCGGCGATTGCCGGCCTTCTGGCATCGCAAATGCTGGCGTTCATCAATGCCTATCTGCAGCGGCTCGGCGGGCATCTCGACGAGGCACGTCAGGGCGTGCTCAACGATCAGGTGGCGTCGGCGATCAACGATGAGGCGCTGCGCGCGCAGATCGCCGTGCTAACACAGGCGCGGGTCGACCGGCTGGAGAGTGCCTATCGGGCTATCGAGCAGGCCGGCGTCTTCGCGCGGCCGTTCGTATTTTTCCGCCACGTCGACCAAGACATCGCACTTGCCACCGCGCAGGCTTTCCATCCGGCACTGCCTATCGATCTGCAGAGTCTCATTTTCGGCGGCGCGGGCATCGTTCTCGGCTGGGTTCTGTGGGAACTCACGAAGGCGCCGTTCCTGCTGTATCGCCGCCGCGCGTCGTCGGAGCCGCCTGCGCCGCATTAGGCTATTGGTTCTCCGGCTCTTCCAGCCATTTGTCGAGCGGTGGCACGCGAGCATCGACCAGGCGCAGATTGTAGTAGGGGATCGCCGGACGGAAAACGTCGAATACCTTGCGCAGCTCACCGATTGGTTCTTCATGCACGTCGACGCGCAGATCAACGCGGGCGAACGGTTTGCGGTCATAGACCAGCAGCGCTGCCGATTGCTGTCCACCGTGCTGACCGCCGGCGTCGCGTCCCGCTTCCACGGCGCGCATCAGCCGCTCTTCGAGATCCTCGTTCGGGTCGGCGAGGAATGCTTCCTCGATGGCACCGAGGACATGTTCGCCGACCAGGACGTTGCCGAGCGCGATATGACTGTCGCCGACATGATGGCCGGCATAGTCGCGGTTCATCTTGCCGGTGCGCGCGGCGGCGAAGCCGTCATCGTCGATTACGCCGAGCTGCCGGTATTCCGCGTACGGGTCCATGGCAACGAGCGCCTCGATGACCTTGGGGGCCTTATATCCCTGCTCCAGGAATTGCAGCGCGGCGGTGCCGAGGCGCGGATCGGCAATGGCCATGATCGCGACCGCGCCGGTTTGCGACCGTACATGCGGCACCCTGGCACCGACGGCAAGCGAGCGCGTTGCCGTGCCGATGCCGAACATGCCGGTGCGTTCGCAGCGGCCGATAATCGTAAAGGTATGGAATTCGACGCCGGGTGGCCTGTCCATGATTGTTCCTCTCGCAGCGTCTAGTTCGCTGATCGTTTGTCGGTGCCGGCGTAAAGAAAGCCTTCGCGCCGCTCGGTGATGAGGGCATGCTGTGCCACCGCGTCCGGGTGCATATCCGCGGCCGGCGAGCGTTCCGCTTCAAAGTGACCGTAGGCATCTTCACCGCGCACCAGCAGCGCGCTGTCCGGAACGCTAGTTGCCTGATGGACATGTGGGGCGACATAGCGGATCGCGAGACCGATGCGACGGTCTTCAGACTGGTTCGGCTCCGAAGCGTGCACCAGCCGTACGTGATGCAAGGAGAACTCGCCAGGCTGGAGGATCAGATCGACGGCCTTGCTGTCGTCGATATCCGCGTCGACTTGTTGCCCGCGCGTCAGCAGGTTCTTCTTATCGAAGCTGTCGGTATGGGCGAGCTGGTCCCATTTGTGTGTGCCGGGCAGAACGCGCATGGCGCCGCTTTCCAGGGACGACCGCGACAACGCCAGCCAGGCGGTCGCGACATCCGGCTTGCTTAGCCCCCAATAGGTCGAATCCTGATGCCAGGTGACGAAACCGGCATCCTTGGCGTCCTTGATGAAGAAGCTGGTCTGCCAACACAGGATGTCGGGGCCGAGTACACTTTCGACCGCATCAAGAATCGCGGGATGGCGCACCAGTTCATCCATCCAGGTCAGCAGCAAATGCAGCTTCTGCCGCATGCGGCCGGCGATCTTCCCGCCCTGGCTGGCTTCGAAGGCTTCCAGTTTGCCGCGATATCTGGCGGCTTCTTCCGGGTTTATTGCGCGGGCCGGGAAATAATAGCCGTCATCTTGGTATTGCCGCCGGGCGGCGTCTGATAGGTAGTTTACCATGGCGCGATTATCGGTGCGCTCGCCCGGCCCGGTCAAGCGCCGGCGGGGCTGCCTGCCGCCGTCATGGCAATGGCGGCAGACGCCAGAGCCGTTCGGCGTTGCGATGGGCTATCGCCCGGGCGACGTCTTCGGGCAGTTGCTTCAACGCCCGGCGCCAGAATGCCGCCGTTTCGACATAGCGGCTGCCCCAGTGGTCCGCCCATACATTGTCGAAACCAAGCACGAAACGGTTCGGATGGCGCAGGACCAGGTTGGCCCACTCCTTCGATAGGTGCGCGCCGTCGAACATATTCACCCAGGGTTGCCGGGACCGTTCCGTCGTGATTGGCGTGGTATGGGCGGTGATGAAGTGAATGTTCGGGTGCCGGTCGATGAGGCGCTGCACGATCTCGGGGCCGAGCTGCCCCATATGTATCAGTGCGAAGGGGTGGCTGGGGTGCGCGGCAAGCGTGGCTTCCATCGCCGCCATGAAATGGCGGGCGTCCGATTCGGCGGCAGCGAACTCGATATGGAAGATGAAAGGCCAGCCCCGTTCGATGGTTGCCTTCAACGCGGCCTGGACCCGGCCGTCAGTCGGCGGCACGATCACTTTGGCCGCCTTGATGGTCCCGGCGCGGCTTGGTTTTTCCGCATGCCAAAGGATTACTTCGGCCATCGCCGAGAACTCTGGCATGGCGAGCTGAGCGTCGAGGACACGGTGGTATTTCGGTGTGTTCTTCTGATAAAAGCCGCCCTTGGTCCGCACCGCCGCGGTGATGCGCTTGGGATGATTGCGGGCCAGTGTGGCGATCGTCCGGGCTTTCGTCTTGCCACGAGCCGACAGGATCACATGCGCGATACCCGCATCGTCCAGAAACTGCACGACGTCCGCGGGATCGATATGCCGGTCGATTTGGCTGTGGGCGTCAATAAGAGGGATTTCGCCTGCGTGAAGCGTGCTGGATAGTGTCAGGACCGCCAGCGGAACGATGATACATCGCCAGAACCTATTTCCCGGTTGGCCGAATAACCGACCCTCCTGCCTGAGGTCCCCCGCCGATCGAAACCACATGAACGTCTCCAGTATTGCCACCATCACAGCTGTGATTCATAGCGCACAAACGTTAAGAAATCAGGGTTGGCGGCCGTTTCAGGAAAGGGCAGGATATGTCGTTATCTCCTGCTTGCCGGCTTGGAAAGAATGGTTTGTGACCGTTGAACCGAACCCGGCTTCGGCGTAATGTCCTGCGCGGATTTGGCGGTTACAGAACCGTCGCCTGTTCACCAACCGAAAGTCAGTATTATGGCGTTCCTTGCCTCGCGTTTATCCCGGATCGGCCCTTCTCCGACCGTTTCCATCAACACCAAGTCGCAGGAGATGAAAGCGGCGGGGAAAGATATCATCGGCCTTGCCGTCGGTGAGCCTGATTTCGATACGCCGGACCATATCCAGGAAGCGGCGATCAAGGCGATGCGCGAAGGCAAGACCCGCTACGCCGCGCCGGCCGGTATTCCGGAGCTGCGCCAGGCGATTAGCGACAAGTTCAAGCGAGAAAACGGGCTGGATTACGGGCTTGATCAGATCGCGGTCTGCGCCGGCGGCAAGCAGATCATCTACAACGCCTTCACGGCATCGGTCGACGAGGGCGACGAGGTAATCGTGCCGGCGCCCTATTGGGTGACCTACCCGGATCTGGCCTTGTTGAACGGCGGCACGCCGGTTTACATCGAGTGCTCGGCCGAGGCCGATTTTAAGATGACGCCGGACCAGCTTGAAGCTGCGATTACGCCCAAGACGAAATGGCTGGTGCTTAACAGCCCAAGCAATCCGACTGGATCGGCCTATTCGCCTGCCGAGTTGAAGGCGCTGGCGGCGGTCCTGGTGCGCCACCCCAATGTCTGGGTGCTGAGTGACGATATCTATGAGCACCTGCTGTATGACGATGCCGAATTTGCCACCCTGGCCCAGGTTGAACCGGCGATGTACGACCGTACGCTGACCCTGAACGGGATGTCGAAATCCTTCTGCATGACCGGCTGGCGGGTTGGTTATGCGGGTGGGCCGGTGGAGCTGATCAAGGCGATGAACATGCTGCAATCGCAGAGCATCACCAGTACCTCGACGATCAGCCAGTGGGCGGCGGTGGAAGCGCTGAACGGCGACCAGAGCCACATCGCGCGCAACAACGACGTCTTCAAGGAACGCCGCGACCTCGTCGTCTCGATGCTGAACCAGGCCAATGGGTTGACCTGCAATACACCGGTCGGCGCGTTCTACGTCTATCCGTCCTGCGCCGGTGTGATCGGCAAGAAGACACCGGACGGCAAGGTGATCGAAACGGATGAGGATTTCGTGGTCTATATGCTGGAAACCGAAGGCGTTGCTGCGGTGCATGGCGAGGCGTTCGGCCTGTCGCCGTTCTTCCGGATCTCTTACGCGCTATCGACGGACGTTCTAGAAGACGCCTGCCAGCGTATTCAGCGCGCCTGCGCGTCGCTGACATAAGGCAAAACCGATGCGGATCGTTGCGTTCGGTGCCGGCGGTGTCGGTGGATTTTTCGGCGGGCTGTTGGCCAAGTCGGGTGTCGACGTCACCTTTATTGCGCGCGGCGCCCATCTCGACGCGATTCGAACGAAGGGGCTGTGTATCCGAAACGCCGAAGGCGAAATTCGGATTCACCCGGCCCAGGCGACAGACAATGTAGTTACTGTGTATCCGCCCGATTTTCTGCTGTTCGCGGTCAAACTGTTCGACACCGAAGCGGTGGCGGAGGCCTGCCGGCCGATCGTTGGTCCCGATACGGCCGTTGTTTCGCTGCAGAACGGTGTCGAGGCCGTCGATATACTGTCCGGGGTCTTCGGGCGTGACCGCGTCATGGGCGGCACTGTCGGCGTCGCCACGGTCATCACGGAACCGGGCGTTATCACGCAGACCGGATTGTTCAACTACATGACCTTCGGGGAGCAGGACGGGTCCCGTTCCAAGCGCGGGCTGGCACTCGAAGCCGCTTGCAATGCCGCTGGCATCAATGCGACGCTTTCGGACGATGTCGACGTCGATATCTGGATGAAATTCGTGTTGCTTTCGGCGTTCAGCAATATGACGGCATTGACGCGGCTACCGGCTGGCCTGTTGCGCGAGACGCCGGAGACGCGCGCGATGCTCGAAGCGTGCGTTGCGGAAGCGGTTGCGGTTGGCCGCGCTCAAGACGTGGCCCTGCCGGCAGACGCGATACAACAAACGGTTGCGAAACTGGACGGGCTGCCGGCGGAAATGGTCGCCTCGATGTTGCATGATTTGAGTTCCGGAAAGCCGCTGGAACTGGAACGCCTTGGCGGTGCGGTTGTCCGTTTGGGCGAGGCGGCGGGGGTTCCGACACCGACTCAGGCATTCGCCTACGGTGCGCTAAAGCCGCATATAACCGGCACTTGAAGGTCGATCCGTCGATTTTGCTTGCGTCGCGGCGCATAGCTCTCAAAAATTCATATTGGTAATTACAGGGAGCGGCGCCGCGCGGTGTCGGGGCGCCGGATTACGATAATTCGTATAAGGAGTCCACTATGCCTGCAAAGTCGGTTTCCGCCCCCCGCTGTGTCGCCCTCGTCGGACCTTATCTGAGTGGCAAGACCACGTTGCTCGAAGCGTTGCTGAGCACGTGCGGCGCCATCCACCGCCGTGGCACCGCGAAAGAGGGCAATACGGTTGGCGATGCGTCGCCGGAGGCGCGCAAGCGCAATATGAGCACCGAACTTTCCGTCGCGTCAGGCGAGTTTCTTGGCGAGCCTTGGCATTTTCTTGATTGTCCGGGATCGATTGAGTTTCTCCAGGATGCGCGCGATGCCTTGATGGTAGCCGATGTCGCCATCGTCGTCGTCGATCCGGAACCTCAGAAGGCGCTCGTTGTTGGTCCGACGCTACACTTCCTAAAAGAGCACAATATTCCGCACATGATCTTCATCAACAAGGTCGACCATCCGCATGTGCCGGTAGCGGATGTTATGGAGGCGCTGCAAACGATTTCGAGCCAGTCTCTGGTGCTTCGCCATATCCCGGTCCGCAAAGACGACTCGATTGAAGGCTATGTCGACCTGGTCTCCGAGCGGGCCTACGCCTACAAGCCAGGCGAGCACTCTTCGCTGATCGAAATTCCAGAAGATATGCAGGATACCAATGACTCGGCGCGTCAGGAGATGTTGGAAGAACTGTCCAATTATGACGATCCGCTGCTCGAAATGCTGCTCGAGGATGCGGTGCCGCCGAAGGAGGATATCTACGGCTATTTAACCAAGGATTTGCAGGACAATACGGTCGTCCCGGTGTTCATCGGCGCCGCTGAGCAGAGTGCTGGTGTTCTGCGTTTGATGAAGGCGCTGCGTCATGAGACGCCCGAACCATCGGCGACGTTGGAACGGCTCGCCGGACCGAAGGGCGATCCGCTCGTCGAGGTGTTCAAAACCTATCACATCCCGCGTTCGGGCAAGCTGTCCGTCGCGCGTATTTGGCGCGGTACGGTCAAGGATGGCATGAGTTTTGGCGACCATCGTGTCAGTGGCCTCTATCGGCTTATGGGGTACGATCAGCAAAAAATGGACAATGCGATCGCCGGTGATGTGGTGGCGTTGGGCCGGATGGACGAGATCAAGACGGGCGATGTGCTGACGCCGAATGGCGTGACGGCAAAGGCCATGCCATGGCCGGAAACGATGAAGCCGCTATATTCGGCGGCGATTCGGTCTGAAAAGCGCGAAGATGAAGTCAAGCTTTCCTCGGCGATTTCCAAACTGGTTGACGAGGATGAGTCCCTCAAATTCCAGCACGACGACGACACACGTCAGTTGCTGATTTGGGGGCAAGGCGATATTCATCTCCAAGTTGCGGCGGATAAACTTCGAGAGCGGTATAACGTTGCGGTATTGGCCGAGCGGCCCGAGGTCCCCTACAAGGAAACGATCCGCAAGCCGGTCAAACAGCATGCCCGCCACAAGAAACAAAGCGGTGGTCATGGCGAGTTTGGCGACGTTCATATCGAAATCAAACCGCTGCCGCGCGGTACCGGCTTCCAGTTCGCCGAGTCGATTCACGGCGGCTCCGTTCCGCGCAACTACATTCCCGCGGTCGAAGCGGGTGTGAAGGAATATCTCACCGAGGGGCCGCTCGGGTTTCCGGTCGTCGACCTGGCTGTCAATCTTTATGACGGACAGCATCACGCGGTCGACAGCTCCGATATGGCGTTTCGGCGTGCGGGCATTCTGGCTATGAAGGACGGGCTGCCGCAATGTGCGCCGGTTTTGCTGGAACCTGTCTGCAAGGTCACTTTGTCCGTGCCGAGCGAGTTCACGGCCAACGCGCAAGGCGTGATCACCAAGCGGCGCGGCCAGATCCTCGGATTTAATCCGAAGGACGGCTGGGACGGCTGGGACGAGGTGGGTGCCTACATGCCGCAATCCGAGCTGCACGATCTGATTATTGAACTGCGGTCGCTGTCGCAGGGCGTCGGCACCTTCGAGTGGACCTTCGATCACCTTAATGAGCTGTCGGGCCGGGAGGCGGATATGGTCATCGAAGCACGCAAGGAAGCCGGATGATCGACCCTGAAGTTGCTGCTGCCGCGCTTATTGAGGCACGGCTCGGCTATACCGTCCTCGATACGTTTCCCGGCGGAACCTTTCCCGCCGACATCGGCGAAGCGTATGCCGTTCTCGACAGCATCGCGGCGCAGATGGGTGTTCCCATTGGCGGTTGGAAGGCGGCGCTGACCAACGATGCGATCATGCAGAAGATGGGGACGGATTCGCCGGCTTGCGGTCCGTTGTTCCAGCCCTACATCATGGCGGCACCGAAACTTCTGAACATGCCGGATGAATCCATGCGCGGCCTGGAATGCGAGTTCGCGTTTCGCATGGGCGGCAACCTGCCGTCGCGGCAAGACCCGTATTCGGCCGACGAGGTGTTTGCAGCGGTTGCGTCCTTGCATCCTGCGATCGAGGTAGTGGATTCACGGGTCAAGGAAGGGATGGCGCATGGCGCCGTTGCGATCATCGCCGATCACTGCGCGAATGCTGCATTGGTCTATGGTCATGGCAAGGCGGATTGGCGCGATCTCGATCTCGCGGCGCACACGGTTCGGCTGACGGTCGACGGCGAAGAAGCTGTGACCGGCGTCGGCAGCGAGGTTCTCGGCGACCCACGGAACTCCCTTGTGTGGGTCGCAAACTTCCTGTCTGCCCGAGGCAAGAGCCTGAAGGCGGGCGAGTGGGTGACGACCGGCAGCACGATGGGGATTTATCCGGTTCCCGCCGGCAGCGCCGCCATCGCCGATTTTGGATCTCTCGGCCAGGTAGAAGTCTCTTTCACGGCGTAGCACGGATCAACGCAAGTTGATTTCGTGTCGCGCTGCGGCATCTCTATGACTGTGTCACGCTTGTAATACATCGAAAGGAACCGCGATGCCCGTGATCCGCAGAAAGCCGTGGGCGCTGCCCGAGTCCGCTGCAACCGACGAGTCCGTCTACCGCAACAGACGGACCCTGTTGAAGGCGCTTGGCATCGGGCCGCTGATTATGGCCGGTGGCGGTGTACCGGCGCTTGCGGCAGCGGCAACCGATCCGACGGCAGATTTGTACCCGGCGACGCGCAACCTGCGCTACCGGCTCGACCGGCCCGAAACGGAAAAGAAGCACGCAACGACATACAATAACTTTTACGAATTCGGTAGCCACAAAGGAATCGCCGAAGCGTCGCAGGCCATGAAGCTTCGGCCCTGGGAGGTGCGGATCGACGGGCTCGTCGAGAAGGAAATGACGATCGGTTTCGACGATTTGATCCGCCAGATGCCGCTGGAGGAACGTGTGTATCGGCACCGTTGCGTGGAAGCGTGGTCGATGGCGGTGCCGTGGAGCGGGTTTGCGTTCAAGGCCCTGGTCGATTTTGCGCGGCCCTTGGGGTCGGCGAAATATGTTCTGATGGAAACGCAGGCGGACAAGGAAACAATGCCCGGTCTCAATCAGACTTGGTATCCCTGGCCCTACACCGAAGGGCTTACCTTGGCCGAGGCGACCAACGAGTTGGCGTTTCTGGCGACCGGGTTATATGGCAAACCGATGCCGAAGCAGAACGGTGCCCCGATGCGGCTTGCGGTGCCGTGGAAATATGGCTTCAAGTCCATCAAATCGATCGTCCGTTTCCGCTTTACCGAAGGCCGCCCGATCAGCTTCTGGGAGCGGATCCAGGCACAGGAATACGGGTTTTGGGCGAATGTGAATCCCAAGGTAGACCATCCCCGATGGAGTCAGGCGACGGAGCGCGTCCTCGGCACGAACGATCGCGTACCAACACTACTATACAATGGGTACGGCGAATTCGTGGCGGACCTCTATAAGGACATGAAGGAAGAGAATCTGTTTATGTAATTGCTTCTATTGGCAAAAACCTGCGCGACCGTGCATACTCATCTTGGGGTGGGCGTTCGGTCGAGGCGTGGGTAGATGGGCTATGAGTTCTCAATACTCATCGACAAAACCGGTAAGGTATTCCGGGTCGAGGGGGAGATTGCCGTCGTCCGCACGCAGCTGCCGGAAGATATCAAAAACGGCGCCATCTACGACCTGATCCCTGAAGACGGCTACAACCTTATCAGCAAGATTCTCGACAGCGTGTCGAGCAATACCGAAGGCCGCATCAGCGATATTGCCGTTATGACATCGTCCGGGGAAACCCGGCTGTTCCACATGACGGTCAAGCCGGAGGGCGTAGCGCTCTGGTGGTTCCATTTTGTCGGCTCGGATACCGCACTTCCCGGGCAGGGGGAACCGGTGCGGGAGCCTACGGTCATCTGGGTCGATTTCTTCGATTCGGTAAGCTATCTGATCGACCAGGCGCCCGACGACAAACCCATCGAGCTCATGATGCTGAGCTTCGAGGCGTTAAACGATCCAGGTCTTTCCGAAAGGCTGGGTGCCGATGGTGTCGAAGATGTACGCGCGGCAATCGAGTCGACATTGAACGACCGGTCGTTGAACGGCCAGGTGGGCCGACTTGACGACAACAGCTATACGATCGTCTGCGATGCCGATACGGAAGTCGATGAGATCGTCGTCGATGTCGGTAGGGTAACCCAGGAACACGGTGTCGAATTGGAAGAGCTTGGCGCCCGGGCGCAAACGGTGATCTTGGATAAGGGGACAGCCGATAGCGCGCAGATGCAGGGCGCCTTGTCGCACATCCGCCGGTCGTTTCTGGAAGACGATGATGATGACGAAGACTCGTTGATCGGCGGCGATGGTCCTTTGAGTCTGAGTGGCGTCATCGAGGATATCGAGATCAGCAAAGAGCGGATCGTCACGGCGCTCGACGCCGGCGACCTGGAACTGCGGCGCTATCCGGTTGTTGCGATCACGACAGGCGAGGCGGCGCTCCATCTGGTTCATGGTCGATTACTGATCGAGGGCGTTGCAGTACAGGCGAGCCGTAAACTGATCATGGGCGACTTCCCCGGCCTGACCTTGCACCACGACACGGCAATGGCGCGCGAGGCGGTCCGGCAAATCAGCGTCGCGCGCGCCGCCGGTGCGCCGATCGATCCCATCGTCATCGACGTCAATGCCTCGTCGCTGGGCGAGCCTGAATTTGCATCCAATGTTGCGACCTTACTGTCCGAGTTTGACGTGGAGTCAGCGGCGATTGGGTTTCGCACCTTGGCGCTGGATCTCACGAAGCAGTCGACACCGAACTTTCGCGGCCTGTTGGGTTTGCTGGAACGCGGGCATCCTGTCTGGCTGACGCGATTTACCGCCGCAGTGACGGACTCCACGCTCGACGGCGCGTATATCGAAGTTACGGCAGCCTATCTGCAACGTCTGTGCGGCAGTGCTGATGGTTTCAGACTCGTCTCTCAGTTGCTGGAAGTCTGGCGCGGTGCGCAGGTCCGCCTGGTTGCCATGGATGTGCAATCCGACGAGCAGGTGACGCTGATCGGCGAGCTCGGTATCGAATACGCCGTCGGCCCTGCCGTAACGAGTCCCGCTTAAAGGCGGAGACACTAGCGCGCTGTAGGTGGTGTCTTTGGGAGCTTTGGGAATTCCCGCTAAAGAAATCGCTTGATCTGGCCGCAAAACTATTTATCTGTGTATGCAGATTAAATAGTTTTGCGGCCATACGAGACAATTTCGATGACCCAAACATTCGATGCCTTTGAGCCCGGGGATTGTGTCAGCTATCGGCTACGCCGGGCGGCGCGCAAGGCGGCCGCGCATTTCGACAAGGCGCTGCGCCCGGTGGGTTTGCGTAACACGCAGTTCACCTTGCTTGGGGCGCTCGATCACCTGGGCGACATCAGTATCGGCGCGCTGTCCGACGAGCTGGCGACGGACGCCACCACGCTCAACCGCAACCTTGCCGTCCTGGTGCGCCGTGACCTGGTCGAGGATATTCCGGCTGACGATGGCCGCGTGCGCCAAGTCCGGTTGACCGGGGCGGGCCGGAAACTGTTCGCGAAATCGCTCCCCTTCTGGCGCGCGGCACAGGACGAAATTCTCGCAACCCTGGAGGCAGGGCAATGGGCTGATATGCGTTCGAACCTGCGCACCATCGAATCAGCCTGCGATCGGCAGCCCTAAAATTTTGGCAATTTATCTGCATATACAGATTAATTAAATACGGAGAACCATCATGACCAAACCCAAAATCCTCGTCACCGGCGCCGGCGGCCGGACGGGCGCCGCGACCGTCCTTCAATTGCTTGAGAAGGGTTTCCCTGTGCGGGCGTTCGTTCGGCGCAAAGGTTCTGGTGCAGCGGCATTGGAAGGTGCCGGCGCGGAGATTTTCGTTGGCG
Organism: Alphaproteobacteria bacterium; assembly: GCA_012103325.1. Lineage (GTDB taxonomy): Bacteria > Pseudomonadota > Alphaproteobacteria > UBA8366. The sequence goes on along the minus strand of WLWY01000001.1, from coordinate 939,223 downwards.
ACCTGTTCGATTTCCGGGATCTCCGGGAAGCGATGATTGGCGTCCAGCGTGCCTATCATTGTCCGCCGTTCGCGCCCAACCTACTGCACAACACGATGCTGTTCGCCATCGCTGCGGAGGAAGCCAGGCTCGAAGTCGTCGCCTTGATGAGCCAGTGGAATGCATCGGCGTCCCATCCCTCCGTCGTGTCGCGGGAGCATTGGATCGCCAACCAGATTTATCGCTGGATGCCGTCGGTCGATGTCGTTCATATCAATCCGGGCTTGTTCGCCTTCACCTATCTGCTGGGCCTACCCGCAATCGCACATTTCGGCATGTTTATGGCCCCATTCGGCGAGGGTTTGAACGCGCCGCCAGCGAACGAAGACATTGCGCGGGTCGTGACCGGTGTGTTGGCGGACCCGAGGCCGCATATCGGCAAGAGCTACCGGCCGACCGGCCCCAAGCTCGTCGCCCCGCAAGACGTTGCTGGAATCCTCGCTACCGTCCTGGACCGCAAGGTCGCGTATCGGGATGTGCCGACAAAAATGTTTGTCAAGGCGGCGATGGCGCAAGGGTTCCCGTTGTCCGATATCGCGCACGTTCGGCATTACGCAGCGGAATTGCGGAACGGAGCGTTCGCGCTTGGCGCGCCGACGGACCACGTCGAAGAAGTCACCGGTACCGCACCGGAAGATTTAGAGTCGACCGTCCGGCGCTACGTTCGCGATCCGGCGCTGATCTATCCGGGACTCGGAACCGGATCGAAACTGCAGGCGCTCGGGCTTCTGCTGAAAGTAATGAGTACGCGTCCGGCCAAATTGGATGCCTGGGAGCGGGACCGTGGATATCCACTGCTAGGAAACCCGGAACTGGCTGTCGACAACCCGGCATGGCGCGCGGCGGCCGAGCGCCAACAGCTCGACCTACTGTCCAACGACCTCCCCCACAAGCAAGTCGCGTAACCGCGCCTTCAAACCCTCCATACGGTTCCATCGAAAGGAAAGAAATATGAGTGCGTTTATGATTGCTACGATAACGGTCAAGGACCCGGCGAAATTCCAGACCTATCTTGCCGAAACGCAGAAGGTCGCTGCTCCCTATGGCGCAAAGCTTCTATTGCGCGGCATGGCTGACAAGGTACTAACCGGCGAGACGGCGGATCACGGCATGGTTGTGATCGTCGAATTTCCCAGCCTGGAAAAGATCGATCAATGGTATGCCTCGGACGCGTATCGTCCGCTGATTCCACTTCGCGATGCCGGTTCGGACATGACGATAACGAGCTATCAAGTCATCGAATAAGCCGGGTGCGCCGCCGGCTCAGCGAATAGGCTCGATCAGTTCGGCGATGGTTTTCGTGAAGCGGGCCGCGCGGTAGTCGGCGATGCGATAGACCCACCCCTTCGTGCGGTCGGAAAGCTCGCGCGCTTTCGCGGCGGCGGTGTCACTGCTGCGCGGTACGGGTGCGATGCTAAAACGTACCCAGTTCTTACCGCCTTGTTTCGTCGTTTCGGCCGTGATCTGCATGCCGCTGAAGGTTTCGAACGTGGTTCGGATTTTGTTCGCGGCGGGAAACGGAATCGCGCCTGCGGCTCGTGCGTCCTCGAGCTCGAAATCTTCCAGGTTCGTGGCAATGAGCTTTGGCTCCTCGGCATATTTGATCTTGAAGCCGGGCGGCACGCCTTCGAGGGTGTAGGCAAGTGTCTTTGCGTTTCGCTTGGTTACGACGACCGGTTTGCCATTTTGGTGCTGTATTGCGACTCGTTTTATCTGGGCGCCATCGATATGGAAGACTTTCGGTTCCAGCCAATCCGAGGCGACGCCGCTGAACCCCACGCCGCCTTGCGCAAGCCATGTTTGCGAGTCGCCGGGCAGACGGATATAGACACCGCCGGCCTTCGTGCCAGGCAGGTTGAACTTGCCGTTGCCGACGGTGACATCGGCGAGCATGGTCCCATCCTTGGCCCTGACCGTAACGCGGCTTGATCCCGATCCCGGCGCATTGAAATCGCGCAAATTGAGCTTGCCGTACTTTTCCGGCCGCTTCGTTTTCGCTTCATGGAAGCGTAAGGACGCGAGGTCGAGAACGGCGCCGTTTGCCTTCACTGCCAGGACCGGATAGTTGTCGCTTTCCTGTAGGGTCCATCCCGACGCGCCGCGGTCGAGCGACAGTTTGCCGAGGTTGCTTTCGACCGTGATTGCGGCAACGTCGTTCGCGCGTTCCGTTAGGGCGGGAAAGACTGGTGTGCCGATTCGCGGATCCAGCCGGGCGCCACGATCCAGGGTCAGTGCGACACCCGCGGCGACCGTCATGCAGATCGCCAGGATCGCAAGGATAGCTATCGTTTTCCGGCTCATCGCGCCGTGCTTTCCGACGCCAGGGTGGTCGCACGAACGCGGGCGCGCCGCCGCATACGCGTCACGATTGTCACAAGAAGCGTGGCCAGTCCGAGCAGAAGCGGTACGGCTGCAATGTTGAAGAACTTCATCCAGATCTCGAGGCTTTCGATATCCTTGCGCAATTCGTGTTGCACGTCGCGCAACTCGGTGCGGATGGCCACAATCTCACTACGCGACTCGTCTAGCGCCCGTTTTTGCTCGGTCCGCAGGATGGCGTCTGTTTTATCCGCCTCGCGGCTCATCAACTCGTTCAGCCGTTCCTGCGCGCCGGTCAGCTTGTCGCGGAGCTGCTGTTCCTTGTCGCTGAAGCGCTGTTCGGCATCCCTGCGGATTGCCTGCACCAGGGTGAAGGGGCGGCTCGATTTGCCACGCGCGCGCAACCCGGTGAGTGCATCGCTGCCGGTCAGGTAGTCAAGCGCGTTGACGACGAAGTCGCCGTTATTGGCATTGGGCACCATGACCCGCTGCCCCATCGTTTCATTGACCTCGAGCCAGAACCGCTGATGCAGCATGTCGATATCCGCCACGACGATAGCAGTAAACGGGTTTGAAGCCCGGTCGAGATGCGCGGCTGCTTTCCCCGCGGCCGCTGCCCTCGGCCCCAGGGCGGCTTTGTCTCGCGGCGGGCCGTCGGGGAAGGCGCTTGTCGCTTTACCGGTAACGCGGGCGGCGACGATCAGTTCCCTGTCTTCCGATTTAAAGTCGCGAAACAGCGCGAGCACGTCGGCGCCGTTGCGTATTTTCGAGGCTTCGATCCGCATCGATCGCGTCCCCGATTTGACCAGCGGAGTCACGCTGATGTCTTTGCTCGAAGTCGGTTCGAGAACGCCCGCCGAGGCGACGTTCAGCAAGCTCATATCGCCGGTGACGACATCGGCGGCGGCAAAGTTCGACTCGGTCAGCGACAGCCAGGCGACATAGTCCGCCACTTTCATTTGCGCACCTTGCCTGACATTGACCCGGCGCGCGGAATCGAGATCGGCGGCGACCTTGCCCGTCGCCATGTGCAGTCCCCAACGCTCGAGTACTTGGTTGAAGTCCGAACTGCGTGGCCGGAAACCCTGCTTGCGGGAGCTCGCGGCTTCCGCTTCCGCGACCGGGTCGAGGAAGGCAAGCGCCTTGCCGCCCCTCAGCATGAACTGATCGATGGCGTAAAGCGTGTGCGGATTGAGCCCGACGGGATGCACCAGCATCAGAATATCGACATCCTCCGGCACTTCCCGGATGTCGGTCGGCAGGGGCATGATCAGGAAAAATTCCATCACCCGCTCGACGATGGGCCAGCGCTGTGTCGTGCCGAATTCCGGCACGTAACCGCCACTAATCGGTATTGTGCTCAGCAAGCCGACGGTTTTCTGCGTGGGATTGACCAGACGCTGTACCATTTTCGTCAGATCGTATTCGAGGAAGGTTTCCCGCTCGGTCGAGAAGAACGGAATAACGACCTGATCGTCCGTGCTGTTTGTCGCTGCCAGGCCGAAGAACCCCTGATCGCCGGCTTCGTTCACCGGGATCCCTTCCAGCCCAAACGCGACGGCACGGTCCTCGCTGCTGGAAAACGGTTCGGGATTTTCGAAGGTCAGACGGATCTTGCCGTTGGCGATCTCCGCATATTGCAGCAACAATTCGCGCACACGGTTGTGATGCCGGGCGTTCTCGGGGCTGCGCTCGCCCATGGCGCGGGAGAAGAACAGACGAATGTCGACCGGCTCGTCCAGCAAGGCCAATACCCGCTTGGTCCCTTCCGATAGCGTGAACAGCTGGTCTTGCGTCAGATCGACCTGCATCGACTTGAAGACAGTGTTCGAGAAAATGTTCACGGCGAAGAACAAGATCACGGCAAAGGCGAGACCGATCAGCGCGCGGCCGGAGCGATCGAGATTTCGCAGGCGGCTCAGCATCGTTATGCCGCCTTTCGGACGTCGACGGCGACGACATTGGCCAGCAGCCAGACGGCGATCATCGAGATGAAGTAGATGATATCACGCAACTCGATAACGCCTTTCGTAACGGCGTTGAAATGCGTCAAGAAGCTCAATGACGCGATGGTATCGACGAGAAGGTCGGGCGCCCAGAGCCGGAAGAAGTTGAGCACCAGCTCCAGCCCCGCCATCGTGAACAGGAAGCAAACGGTAGCGCTGATAATGAAGGCGATGACCTGGTTTTTTGTCAGCGCCGAGATGCACGACCCGATGGCCAGGAACGCGCCGGCCATGAATAGGCTGCCGATATAGCTGGCGAGAATCACGCCGTTATCCGGATCGCCCAGAATGTTGACCGATATCCATATCGGGAAGGTCAGTGCCAAGGCCAGCCCGGCGAATGCCCAAGCGGCGAGGAACTTGCCGATGACCGCTTCGACGGTGGACACCGGCAAGGTCATCAGGTTCTCGATCGTGCCGGTCTTGCGTTCTTCCGCCCAAAGCCGCATCGCGATGGCGGGGATAAGAAGCAGGTAGAGCCATGGGTGATAGTCAAAGAACGGGATCAGATCGGCTTGCTCACGCGACATGAAGCGGCCGATGAAAAACGCCAATGCACCGCTGAGCGCGAGAAATATGACGATGAACACGTAGGCGAGCGGTGTCGCGAAGTAGCTGCCGATTTCCCGTTTGATGATGATCCACACATTACGCATAGGGATTCTCCCGATGCGCGGCGTGGGCGGTGATGTCGTAGAACACGTCGTCCAGCAGCCCGACCTCGTTCACCACCTCCTCGACGGCGATATTTTCTGCGTTCAGAGCAGCGACAACCGTTGCGGCGTTTGCTTGCGGGCCGGGTGGAACGCGTAGCATCAGTGCACCATCGCGCCGCGTGACCGTTTCCACCGTTTCGATACCGTCCAGCGTGCCGATCTTTTGACGCGCGGCCTCGACCCGGTCCGGCGCGACGCGCAGCAGCAAGGCATTGTGGTCGCGCGCGCGGGCGCGCAGCGAGTCGGGCGTACCGTCAGCCAGCAGCCGCCCGCCCGCGATCATCACGACGCGGTTGCAGACGGCATCGACCTCTTCCAGGATGTGGGTCGAAATGACGATGGCCTTATCCGCCGCCATGTCGTGGATCAGGGTGCGCACCAGACGTTTTTGGTTCGGGTCGAGGCCGTCGGTCGGTTCGTCCATGATCAGGACTTCGGGATCGTGCAGGATCGCCTGCGCGAATCCGACGCGCCGCTTGTAGCCCTTGGACAGGGTTTCGATCGGCTGACGCAGGACCCGTTCAAGCCCCAGCTTCTCGACCGCGGCCTCCACGCGGCGGCGTTTTTCCACGCCGTCGTAACCGCGGATTTCTGCGATGAAGCCGAGATAGGACATTGGTGTCATGTCGCCATAGGTCGGGGCACCCTCCGGCAGATAGCCAATCCGCCGTTTGACCGCGACCGGTTCCGCGACGACGTTATGGCCGCATACGGTGGCAGTGCCGAAGGTGGGTTCGAGGAAGCCGGAGACGATCTTCATTGTCGTCGATTTGCCCGCACCGTTCGGGCCGAGAAACCCAAGCACCTCGCCACGAGCGACGGTCATGGAGATGTCGTCGACGGCGACAAGCGCACCGAACGCCTTGGTCAGGTGATCGAGTTCGATCATTGCGGACAAGAAACGTTCCTCCGAAAAATCCACCGCGTTTTATAGTGTTTGACGATCGATTCCCACCGAAAAGCGGAGAGCGAAGGATGGTGGGCCCGGCAGGACTCGAACCTGCGACATAACCGTTATGAGCGGTTCGTTCTAACCAACTGAACTACGGGCCCGCGACGCCTCTATACCAGCGTCGGGAGGCGGGGACAATCACGGCATCGTGACCGTCACCCAAACCCGCCGCATGCCGTTTTGACCAGTTGGACCGCGGCGACCGATTGTGTTTTTCTAATACCGATAACGGACGGCAAGGCCTGTCGCGGCCGGCGCGACGTTACCGGCTTGAGTCATGCTGGTGGAGGGACAACGACATGAAAATCGACGACATTACGCTGACCCTGTTCGCGTGGGATGGTATTCCCGCGACCCAATATGGTCAGCATACGGGCAAGTTCTCGGGGCAAAGCCAGCTTGGCCTGTTGTCCATCAAGACAGACGATGGCGTCGACGGGCACGCCTTTCTCGGTGCGTCGAGCCGGGGCGGTCATCTCGATGCGCACTCGCTTGTCGATCATCTCAAGCCGCTGCTGATGGGGCAGGATCCGCTCGACCGGGAACGGCTGAATCGGGAAATGCACAAACGGTCCCGCGCCACCACCTTGCGGGCAATCGGGGCGATGGACATTGCGTTGTGGGACATCGGCGGCAAGATCGCCGGCCTGCCGATCCACCAACTGCTCGGCAGCGCGCGGGCCGAACTGCCAGCCTATGCCAGCTCCCCAACCTTGTCGTCGACCGAGGCCTATGTGGAACAAGCACTCGAGTTCAAGGCGGCGGGTTGGGCCGCATACAAGATTCATCCGCCGACGCAGTGGAAGACAGACATCGCCGTGTGCCAGGCGGTGCGAGAAGCCGTCGGCGACGACTACACGCTTATGCTCGACTCGACCTGGGCGTACGATTTCCCGCAGGCGATCCGGGTCGGCCGCGCCATCGAGGCGCTGGGTTATTACTGGTACGAGGATCCGCTCGCCGAGCAGGACCTCTACAACTACGTGAAGCTACGCAACCTGCTCCATATCCCGATCCTGGCCACGGAATATTCGCCGGGCGGGTTCCTTGGTTACGCGCCGTGGATTATGCAGCAGGCGACCGACTATCTGCGTGGCGACGTCGCGGTGAAGGGCGGCATCACGGCATGCGTGAAAGCCGCGCATCTCGCCGAGGCGTTCGGCATGAACTTCGAGATCCACCATGGCGGCAATTCGCTGAACAATGTTGCGAATTTGCATGTCTCGTTGGCGATCGCGAACTGCGAGTTCTTCGAAGTTCTGCTGCCCGATGGCGCGCAGAAATACGGTCTGGTCGAAGATATCGAAGTTGGCCGCGACGGTTTGGTGCACGCGCCGATGGAACCGGGGCTGGGCGCGAAGATCGATTTCGACATGATCGAAGCGAAAACGATCCAGATTTTGCGCTGAGGATCGTCGCCGTGGAAAGAAAAAATGCCGGCAACTCGAAAGTTGCCGGCAGTTTGAACAGGGAGGCTTCACGTCTGGGAGACGAAGAATCTTGCGATTCTTGAGTCCAAGCTATTGCCTGGAAGCAGAAGCGTGTGTTGTTGCATCGCAACAACGAGGTGAACAATAGATAAGGTTTCGCACCCGGATACGCTATTGGGATTTTGTCAATTCAGCCATGCAGATTTTGCATAACCAAGATTGGTTCCAGAATATCTTCTAACTTCTTGATTCTGCGATCTTTTGCAGAAGGAAGTCGCGAAACACAGCGATCCGCTTCGAATGACGCAACTCTTCCGGGTACACAAAATAGGCTTGAATCGACGGACCTGCTAGGTCTGGTAATACCTTCACCAAATTCACGTCATCGGGGATCATGTAGTCCGGCAGGCTGGCGAGACCGAGTCCGCTGCGCGCCGCGCGGTAGATTCCATAGATGTTGTTGACGCGTAATGCAGGGCGGCGCGGCGCGGTTGCACCGGCGTCAAGCAACCAATTGACCGACGGCACCGGCGGCGGCACGTCATGGCCGTAGACGATCAGATTATGGTCGTCGAGATCCTTCGCCGTCTTCGGAACGCCGTGCTCGTCCAGATATTGCTTCGCGCCATAGATATGCGTGCTCAACGCCAGCAGGTGCCGCTGGATTAAGTCGGGTTGCCGGGGCGGTGTCAGCCGAATGCCGATATCGGCCTGCCGCATGCCGAGGTCGAGTTCCGTGTCGGTCAAAATCAGACTGAAGTCGACCTCCGGATACATCTCGATGAATTCCTTGATGCGCGGCGTCAGCCAGGTGGAGCCGAAGGAAACGGTCGTCGTCACCTTGAGCGGCCCGGTCGGGTTCTCCCGCGTTTCGCTCAACTGCGACTCGACGATCGCCAGCTTGTGGAAGACATCCTTGACGGTCTGGTACAGCAGCTCGCCCTGTTCGGTCAAAATCAGGCCGCGGGCGTGACGATGGAACAGTTTGACGCTGAGGCTGTCTTCGAGCGCGCTGACCTGCCGGCTGACCGCGGACTGGCTCAGATTCAGCGTCGCGCCGGCATGGGTGAAGCTGCCGGCGTCCGCGACATCGTGAAATATGCGTAATCTGTCCCAGTCCATAACGACCCAATATAAGGTTTGACCCAAGCCAAGTCGCGTACGGGCCGTTCGGTTCCCTAAAAACCGAACATATGATCGAGGCTGAAGCTCTCAGTGCCATGCAGAAGCCCATGATACCCGAACAACCGGCAGGTTTGATCCCGAATGATCACATAAGCATCATCGCCCGCCGCGCAACGCTCCGCCTCATCAAACGTTTGACCATAACACCAATATTGCGAGCCTCCACAAGGTATTTCTACTTTATGGTCAGCGATTTCCGTCCCGTCGCCGTCGAACAGCAGCAGATGGGTGTCGGAACGCTCGTGCCAGGGTGTCGATGCCGGGTAGATCAAATGGCACATCGTATCCAGCGGTGCCTTGCCGAGGCGCAAGAACAGCCGCGTACTGAGTCCCGGGGCGGGTCCCGAATAGGATTGCGGCTCGTTGCGATAGGTCAGCACGGTGTTGAAGATGTGTGCGCCGAAGCTGGTATCCGCTCCATGGCCGCTCGCGCGGTCCTCGTACCGGAACAGGCCATGCAGCCAGCCATCCGCCGTCCCGCCGTCTGCGAAATCGTACAACAATTCGACATGGCCATAACCGCCGGACAGTGCGGCCCGTGCCGATTCGTTCAGCAGGGTGTCGATATCGAGTGCACTGCGATGGTCGCGGGGCAGGTTCCCGAAACGGTGTTCCGCGATTTTCGTACCATCGGAACCATAGGCCGCCGCTGCAACGGGCAATGAGTTCTGCGCGGTCGACATCGGAGTCGGCAGAACCTCGGTCCGGAAACGGGAGACGGGCAGGATCGGCGCGGGCAGCACGTAGCCCTTGCCCAACAGGTTCGCGATTTCGGGAACGCCCGGGTCGGGCTTGAGGTCGGTGCGTTGCACATTAGGGTGCGAGATACGCCGCCGTCCCGCCTTCGTCGTAACCTCATAGCGGGGCCGCACGAAATGTTTGCCGGCGTGAATCTCGACCTGTGCTGGCCAGCGCAGGTCCGGCAGCAAATCCGACACGTCGAGTGCGAAGGAACCGAAAGGCGGGATGTCCCGGTCCAGCGCAGCACCGTCATTCTGGCCCATGGGGTTGAGAGCGATCGCGCCGGCCGGTATCGCGCAGGGATGGCTGTTCTGTACCCAGAGCAGAACCTGCTCGCCATCGTTCGGCGCCGGCAGCCCAGCATACAGGTCGGCGGGCCAGGCGTTGGCGTCATGGGTGCAGGACAGCACGGAGTCGGTGTCGCCGTAAGTGTCGAGCGCGTATTTCACCACGTCGTGGCCGGCGCCGTTGACGACATGCAGGAAGAGCTGGCCCGTGAACGCGGGTAGGCCGAACCGATCTCGCACCTCGCGGCTGTCGATCGTGATGGTGGCGACTGTCGGCGAAAGTTCCTGTGTCCATTCAGCGAGTGTTTCGCCGGCATCATCGAACAGGCGAAACCAGATACGGGTATCCTGCGCGCCATAGCCGGACCAGTAATTCGCGGTGACCAACCTTGTGTGGTCTGTGTCCGTGTCGCGGAAGAAGGCGAAGTTTGTCGCGAAATTGATTGGGTCGAGATAGCGGCGCGGATTGGTCAGCATCGACGCATCCAGCCGGGCCGCATTGAGGCTGACGACAGCGGCATCGTCGGGCAGCAAGTGCTGGATATGCTCGACCAGGCGGTCGGCGTCGAAGGCCAGCACGAGAACGCTGCGCGCGCCGCTTTCGGGCAATGCCGTTATCGGCTGCGCGGTCTGTCCCAGCGCGGAAGCGCCGATCGCCTCGAGGTCCTGGACAAAGACACCGGCGCAATTCAGGTCCGTCATATCGTGCAACGACGCGAAGGCGGCCCCATGGCCTGTCGGGTCGTACACCGCGACAGGCTGTGCAAGCCCGTCCAGCAGCGCACGGATGCGCGGCGCGGCAAGGGGGTGTCCGACCGCTTTAAAAAAGCTGAAACCGCCGGACACGTTGCTGAAAGTGTCTATGTCGAGAGCCATGATGTCACCTGGCGTACCGGCCCGGAGTGGCGGCTGATCCGCATGTTGGGCCAAAAAGGTATAGGGACTCGCCGGATTCTTGGCAATCGCGATCCTGTTCCTTGGGGTGTGGCGCAAGAGCGCATCGAGACAAGTCGAACCCAAGTTGTGGGTCCGACTTGTCTCGTGAATGCGCTCGATATTAATGACGGAGAGCAGATTCACGCGGCTGCTGGATCGCCAAAGGCGATTCCATGCAGTCACGATCTGCTCTACGCGTGTCCCATCCGCCGTTGGATCTCTGCCGCGACGCGAGCCGTGTCGTCGAACGGCTCGTAGTGCCAGTCTTCCGGAACGCCGGTGAAGGGGCGGGTGATGCCGTCCTTGCGCAGGTCGTCGTGAAACTGTCGGAACTTGTCGCCGCCGCCCGGCAGGTCGACAACATAGACCGGTTTCCCCGTGGCGCAGGCTTCGGACACCATGCTGACCGAATCGCAGGTCACGACAATCTGGTCGGCGAGCGCCAGATAACCGAAATACGGATTGTCGCCCGTACCGTCCCAGATGACGGCTGCAGTGTCTTTCAGGCCGGCTCTCAGCGCGGCGACATTTTCAGCGCCGGTTCGCCGCGACGGGGTAACCGCAAGACTGCCACCGGTTGCTTCGGTAAAGGCCTTGAGCTTCGATGCGAAGATCTTCATGACGTCCGGCGTCATCCGGTAGACCCGGTTGGGCCCGCCGACCAAGACGGCGGTCAGGGGGCGCGGCACAGCGGCCAAGGCGTCGCGGTATCCGGCACCGGCGGCATCGAGCCGCGCCGCAGTCGTCCGGTGCAGCGCGCCTTTGGTCACGACAACGTTTTCGCCGGTCAACCGGTCGTGAGTCGCCGCTACAATCAGGTCGAATGCGCCCGATGATAAATGTGGGTTCTGGATATGCACGGCGAAGGTCCGGTCGCCGCTTTGGTGCTTGACCGACAGGGCGGGACCGACTGATTTTCGGCCACAGGAAATCACGAGATCCGGCCATGGCGGCGTCAGAGGATCGCTCGTTCCGGCAAGTCCCGCAACGCCGCGCGGCCAAAAGCGTGGCAGCAGCCACCGCCAAGGGAGGCTCAGTTTGATGACTTTCTCTTCGAACGGCAGGCCGACCGCCTCGGCCAGCCCAACGGCCTGCGTGACCATGCCGGCCATGCCTTCGGTGAGGACCCAGGCGAATTTCTCGGTCATGAAGGGTTTATACTAAGGATCGTTGATAGTGGGACAAGGTGAATACCCGCCCTTGCGCGGAATCCGCAACCTTGTAATATTATTACTCCGCCAAACTTGATGGGATCGCTTATGCGCCGTGTGAAACTCGACCGAATCGACCGCCGTATTCTGCGGGACCTGCAGGATGACGGTCGCATAACGAATGTCGAGTTGGCTCGCCGCGCGGGAATTTCCGCACCGCCCTGCCTGCGCCGTGTCCGCGCGCTGGAGGAGGCCGGGTTTATCCGCGGCTATCATGCGGACGTCGATCCGGAACTGCTCGGCTTCGGCGTGATGGTCTTTGCGCAGGTCGGGCTGACAAGCCAGGCGGAATCGGATCTCGTTGCGTTTGAAACGCTGGTGACGGGCTGGCCGGAAGTGCGCGAATGCCACATGTTGGCGGGCGAGACGGATTTTCTGCTCAAGATCGTGGCGCACGATTGGGATAACTATAACCGGTTTCTCACATCTCAGCTGACGGCTGCCCCAAATGTGAGCCACGTCAAATCCGCGCTCGCGATTCGCCTGTCGAAACAGAAATACGGCGTGCCCATCGACGCCGATGGCGCGGAATACTAGATCGGATCAAGTTTAGACGAACCCATTTTATGGGTTCGTCACTTCTTGTGAATCCGACCGTTCTCAATAAGTTAGATCAGATTCACACGGTTTTTGGATCGCCAAAGGCGATTCCAAGAAACCCTGATCTGATCTAGAGCGAATAGCTGATTATGCCCGGACGAGCGCCCGTCCCGCCTATTTGAAGCGGACCTTGACGATCTCATAGTCCTTCTGGCCACGCGGCGTGACGACTTCGACGGATTCACCGACTGACTTGCCGATCAATGCACGCGCGATCGGCGCGGCAACGGAAAGCCGCCCATCCGCGATATCCGCCTCGTGCTCGCCGACGATCTGATAGGTGGTTTTCTCGTCGGTTTCTTCGTCCGCGATGGTCACGGTCGCGCCGAACTGGACTTTCTTGCCGCTCAGCTTCGAAACGTCGATGACATCCGCTCGGCTGATCTTATCCTCGATCTCCGCGATTCGCCCTTCAATGAAGCTCTGCCGGTCTCGCGCCGCATGATATTCGGCGTTTTCCGACAGATCGCCATGTTCGCGGGCTTCGGCAATTGCCTTGATAACCGCGGGACGGTCGTTCGATTTCAGCTCTTTTAGCTCAGACTGGAGGTTGTCGAAACCGCCTGTCGTCATGGGAACTTTCTGCATCGCATTCACTCAACGTTCGATAAACAAGTGTCGTGTCACAAGAACGCCGTCTGGCGCATCGTCCGCGCGATTCGGTCTTCCGTCAACATGTTAGGGAATAGTTAAAAACCCGCAAACGAACCGATACCTAGTAGGCGCTCTTAAAATAGGATTGCAAGGGCGCAACATCAAGGGAGTCGGCTTTTAAAGCTTGAATCGCTTGTGTCGCAGCTCGGGCACCGGAAACCGTCGTGTAATAGGGAAGCGACCGCATGAGCGCGGTGCGGCGCAGGCTGAAGCTGTCTTCCATGGCCTTCCGACCCTCCGTCGTATTGAAGATTAGGTCGATTTCACCGTCGATCATGGCGTCCACAATATGCGGCGACCCTTCCAGCACCTTGTTAATGTATCGTACTTCCAAGCCGCGCCCTTCGAAAAACCGTGCGGTTCCGCGGGTTGCGACGATATCGAAGCCCATTTCCACCAGCTCTTGCGCCAACGGCGCCATGGCTTCCTTGTCCTCGTCGCGCACGGAAATGAAGACGGTGCCTTTTTGCGGCAGCACGGTTCCGCTGCCGAGCTGGGCTTTGGCGAAGGCACGGGCGAAATCGCGGTCCAGCCCCATGACCTCGCCGGTCGATTTCATTTCCGGGCCGAGCATCACATCGACGCCAGGAAACCGCGCGAAGGGAAATACAGCTTCTTTGACCGCGACATGATCGCCGACCGCGTTGCCGTCGAGCTCGAAGTCCGTCAGCTTCTCTCCGGCCATGACCCGCGCCGCGATCTTGGCGATCGGCACACCGGTCGCCTTGGCGACGAAAGGCACGGTCCGGCTCGCGCGCGGGTTCACCTCGATAATGTAGACGTCGCCATCCTTGACGGCGTACTGGACGTTCATCAACCCGACGACGCTCAATCCGTGCGCAAGCGCTTCGGTCTGCCGGCGGATTTCCGCGATGATGTCATCGGAAAGCGAATAAGGGGGCAGCGAGCAAGCGCTGTCGCCTGAATGAATACCCGCCTCTTCGATATGCTCCATGATGCCGGCGACATGGACCTGCTCGCCGTCGCATATCGCGTCGACATCGATTTCGATCGCATCGCGCAGGAATCGGTCGATCAGAACGGGATGGGCGCCGGAAACCTGCACGGCCGTCGCCATATAGCGTTGCAACGCGTGTACGTCATGTACGCGTTCCATGGCGCGTCCGCCCAGCACGTAGGACGGCCGGATCAGGACGGGATAGCCGACGTCCTCGGCGATTTTTTCCGCTTGCTCTACCGAAAACGCGATGCCGTTCGGCGGTTGGCGCAGGTTCAGATCTTTCAGCAGTTGCTGAAACCGTTCCCGGTCTTCCGCGTGATCGATCGCATCGGGCGCGGTGCCGAGAATCGGGATGCCGGCGTCGGCCAACCCGGCGGCGAGCTTCAGCGGCGTCTGTCCGCCGAACTGTACGACGACGCCGTGCAGCGTGCCTTTTTCCTGTTCGGTGCGGAGCAGCGACAGCACGTCTTCCGTGGTTAGCGGCTCGAAATAAAGCCGGTCGGAGGTGTCGTAGTCGGTCGAGACCGTTTCCGGATTGCAGTTGACCATGATGGTTTCGTAACCGGCCTCCGCGAGGGCGAACACCGCATGGACACAGCAATAATCGAACTCGATCCCCTGGCCGATCCGGTTCGGCCCGCCGCCCAGGATGACGACTTTCTTACGGTCGGAGACATCTGCCTCGCATTCGGAGGGACCGCTGCCGTCGCCTTCATAGGTCGCGTACATGTATGGCGTCAGGGATGGGAATTCGGCCGCACAGGTGTCGATGCGCTTGAACGCGGGTGTCACTTTCAGATCGAGCCGCCGCGTGGCGACTGCCTCCTCCGTCAGGCCTGTCAACTCGCCGAGCCGGGCATCGGAAAAACCCATCGACTTCAGGCGAAGCAGGCCGAGATGGTTCTCCGGCAGACCATCCTCGCGCACCGTTTCTTCGACGCGTACGATTTCGGCGATCTGTTCCAGGAACCAGGGATCGATCTTGCAGGCGCTGTGAATTTCTTCGACCGACAGCCCGTGCCGGAAGGCCTGTGCCACGATCAGAAGGCGGTCCGGTACCGGCCGCGCCAAGGCAGCCCGTACGGCATCCCGGTCGCCGTCGGCGGCGTCTTCGATGGCGACCTCGTTGAACCCGGTCAGATCGGTTTCCATCGAACGCAGCGCTTTCTGTACGCTTTCCGCAAACGTGCGGCCGATCGCCATGCCTTCCCCGACCGATTTCATCGAGGTCGTCAGGGTCGCCTCCGCGCCGGCGAATTTTTCGAACGTAAAGCGCGGTACTTTGGTGACGACGTAGTCGATCGTCGGCTCGAAGCTGGCCGGCGTGATTTTGGTGATGTCGTTGTCGATTTCATCGAGCGTGTAGCCGACCGCCAGCAATGCCGCCACTTTCGCGATGGGAAACCCGGTTGCTTTGGAGGCTAGCGCTGAGGAACGGGAGACCCGCGGGTTCATCTCGATCACGACGAGCCGTCCGTCCGCGGGGTTGACCGCGAACTGCACGTTCGATCCGCCGGTGTCGACCCCGATCTCGCGCAGGCACGCGATCGAGGCGTTGCGCATGATCTGGTATTCCTTGTCGGTCAGGGTCAGCGCCGGTGCCACGGTAATCGAGTCGCCGGTATGGATGCCCATCGGATCGATGTTCTCGATGGAGCACACGATGATGCAGTTGTCGGCGCGGTCGCGCACGACCTCCATCTCGAACTCTTTCCAGCCGAGCACCGATTCCTCGACCAGGACTTCGGTCGTTGGCGAGGCCCGCAAGCCACCCTCGACCAGTTGCGCAAATTCTTCCCGGTTGTAGGCGATGCCGCCACCGGTGCCGCCCAGCGTGAAGGATGGCCGGATGATGGCCGGCAGCCCGACAATCTCCAGCGCCTCGAAGGCCTCGTTCATGTCGCGCACCAGGCGCGATCTTGGGCACTCCAGCCCGATCGCTTCCATCGCTTCACGGAATTTCAGGCGATCTTCCGCTTTCTCGATCACTTCGCCCTTGGCGGCGATCATTTCGACGCCGAGTTCCGCCAGCACGCCCTGCCGGTCGAGCTCGAGTGCGGTATTGAGCCCGGTCTGCCCACCCATGGTCGGCAGGACGGCGTCGGGGCGCTCCCGTTCGATAATCTTGCGCACCGTGTCCGGCGTCACCGGTTCGACATAGGTCGCGTCGGCCAGACCGGGATCTGTCATGATCGTCGCCGGGTTCGAGTTGGCGAGGATGATCCGGTAGCCTTCTTCCTTCAGCACCTTGCAAGCCTGCGTGCCCGAATAGTCGAACTCGCACGCCTGCCCGATCACAATCGGCCCCGCCCCAATAATAAGGATTGATTCGATATCGGTGCGTTTAGGCATGCTTTTCCATCAGCGCGACGAAACGCTTGAACAGGTAGTGGCTGTCTTGCGGGCCGGGCGAGGCCTCGGGGTGGTGCTGCACGCCGAAGACCGGATGGTCGGTGACGCGCAGGCCCTCGGGCGTCCCGTCGAACAGCGATTGGTGCGTCAGGACGACATTGTCCGGCAGTGACTCTGGGTCGACGACGAATCCGTGGTTCTGGCTGGTGATTTCCACCTTGCCGGTCTCCAGATCCTTAACCGGATGGTTCGCGCCGCGGTGGCCGTGATGCATCTTCCCGGTTTGCGCGCCGAGCGCCAGCGCCAGGATCTGATAGCCGAGGCAGATGCCGAAGGTCGGGATGCCGGCACCGATGACCGCCTTTACCGTTGGAATTGCGTGCACGCCCGTTGCCGCCGGGTCGCCCGGGCCGTTGGATAGGAAAACGCCGTCCGGTTTATGGCGCAGGATGTCGTCGGCCGTTGCCGTCGCCGGTACCACGGTGACTGCGCAGCCCAGATCGGCGAGGCAGCGCAGGATATTGCGCTTGGCGCCGTAATCCACCGCAACGACACGGAACCGGGGCCTGTCGAGCTGACCGTATCCGTTACCCAGCGCCCAGGCCGTTTCCGTCCATTCGTAGGATTGCGTGCAGCTTACCGTCTTGGCCAGATCCATGCCTTCGAGCCCCGGCCACGCCGATGCTTCTTCCTGCCGGGCGGCAATATCGAAAGTGCCCGTCGGATCGTGGATCACGATGCCGTGCGGCGCGCCCAGATCGCGGATGCGCCGGGTCAGTCGGCGCGTGTCGACTCCCGCGACGCCGACAAGGTTATGGCCTTTTAGCCACCCGTCGAGATGCTGAACCGAGCGAAAGTTCGACGGCTGCGTGATATCCGCGCGCAGGACGCAGCCGCGCGCGGCCGGCGTAATCGTTTCGATATCTTCGGTATTGGCGCCGACATTGCCGATATGCGGAAAGGTGAAGGTGATGATCTGTCCGGCATAGGACGGGTCGGTCAGGATTTCCTGATACCCGGTGATCGAAGTGTTGAAACAGACTTCGCCGACTGCATTGCCGGTCGCGCCGACGCCGCGTCCCCAGAATACGCTGCCGTCGGCAAGAATCAGCGCCGCTGTGCACCCATCGGGCGGCGTGGCGGACGTCGTCGTCGGATTCGGCATGCGAGGATCGCACTCTCGGGCGGTGTCGGGGCGCATATCGCTGATTCGTCGACATAAATCGGCGAACCGTGCGCATGAGCCACAGTCGTGCATCGGTGAATTGCCGGTGTTCTAAGCAAATCATGTGCCAGGGTCAAGCGATTTTATCTATTTTTTTCGTTTATTTTCAACGCGTTGGAAAATCCCTGAAAGTTGCTATCGCCGTATGGATCAGGTACCGTTTCGCCTGAGTCCGTACACGCCCGCGATGGATCCTGAATCCGTCGCGCGGGACGCGGCGGATTCGAGGGGCATATACATACTAGTGGACACGGGTTTAACACCGGAGGCCGGAATGCTTCGCAATGTATTGAGCGAGTCGCTGAAGGAGGCCATGCGCGCGAAGGACAAATGCGCGACCGCGACGTTGAGGCTGGTTCTGGCCGCGCTCAAGGATCGCGATATCGCGGCGCGCGCCGACGGCAAAAAAACGGAAGTCGACGATACCGAAGTGCTTTCGATGCTGGAGACGATGGTCAAGCAACGTCGCGAAAGCATAAAGATGTACGAACAGGGCGAGCGGCCCGAACTGGCCGAGCAGGAACAGGACGAAATCGAGATTATCGAGCGCTTTCTGCCCAAACAGCTCAACGATAGCGAAGTCGAGGCGGCGGTTGGCGCAGCGATCGACGCGGCCGGTGCGGACAGTCTAAAGCAAATGGGCAAGGTGATGGCGGCGCTGCGGGAACGCTATGCCGGCCAGATGGATTTTGGCAAAGCGGGCGCGATTGCGAAACAACGGCTATCCTAGTGTCCTGATCGTGAAATTCGAAGGATTGAATTTCGCGTGAATCAGCACACTAACTATTAGAGTCTAGTGTGATTCAGACCCTAAAATCCGACGCATTCGATGCGACAAACTTTAGGATCATCACACTAGAGACAGACGTAGTCGTTAGCGGGCATAATATACGCGGTAAGGCGGACCTGAGTTTATGGCGTTTCCGAACAGGCTTCTCGAAGATATCCGCGCCCGGGTCGCGCTGGCGGATATCGTTGGCAAAAGAGTCAAGTTGACCCGCAAGGGCCGCGAGCATTCCGGTCTGTGCCCCTTCCATAACGAAAAGACGCCGTCGTTTACGGTCAGCGAAGACAAGGGCTTCTACCACTGCTTTGGCTGCGGCGCGCATGGCGACGTCATTTCCTTCGTAATGAATACCGAAGGACTGTCGTTTCCGGAAACCGTCGAACGTCTGGCCGGCGAAGCGGGCCTTGAGGTTCCGGTCGAGACACCGGAAGCGCGCGCAGAGGCCAAGCGCCGCGGCGATCTTTACGATGTCGTCGAAGCCGCCTGTGCCTGGTTCGAAGCGCAGCTTCATGCACCCACGAGCCGTCAGGCGCTCGATTACCTGCAGGGCCGCGGATTACAGCCGGAGACGATCAAACGGTTTCGCCTGGGTTACGCGCCCGATGGCGCCGGCCTGGCGGTGGCGCTGAAAGCGAAAGGTATCGAAGAAGCGCAGCTGATCGAGGCCGGGTTGCTCCGCCGGCCCGATGACGGCCGCGCGCCCTATCCTTTCTTTCGTGACCGGGTCATGTTCCCGATTGCCGACCGCCGTGACCGGGTGATTGCCTTCGGCGGCAGGCTGATGGGTGAGGCGAAGGCGGCAAAGTATGTCAATTCGCCGGATACGCCGCTCTTCGACAAGGGCCGGAATTTGTACAATTTCGGCCCCGCCCGGCAGGCGAGTTTCGAGTCCGGGACGCTTGTCGTGACGGAAGGCTACATGGATGTCATCGCGCTGTCCCAGGCCGGGATCCAGGCAGCGGTGGCGCCGCTCGGCACCGCAATGACGGAGGATCAGATCAAGGCGGTGTGGCGCCTTGCGGCGGAACCGGTGTTGTGTTTCGACGGCGATACGGCGGGCCAGCGTGCGGTCGGCCGCGCGGCCGAGCGGGTTTTGCCGCTGCTCGAACCCGGAAAATCGCTGCGCTTCGCCTTGCTGCCACCGGGCGAGGACCCGGACAGTCTAGTTACCCGGCAGGGTGCCGCCGCGATGCGCCAGATTCTGGAGGCAGCGCAGCCGCTATCCGAAGTGATCTGGCGTCTGGAAGCCGGTGCGGGTCCGGTTGATACACCGGAGCGCCGTGCCGATCTGCAGGCGCGGCTGGAAAAGCGCGTTGGTGAAATCGGCGACGCGACCGTGCGCGAGTATTATCGCAGCGCGGTCCGCGACCGGTTGTGGGCGTCGTTTCGGTCCGGGGGAGGCAAGCGGCGAGGGGCGGCGCCGGCGCAGGGCAATCCGGCCGCACATCTTCGCAACCAGCTGCGCGGGCAGAATAGGCGCGCGCAGCAGGCGATCCTTGCCGCGCTGATCAATCATCCGCTTTTGCGCGACGAATTCGACGAAGCGCTTGAAGCGGTTACGTTTGAGCCCGACCTTGACAATTTGCGCCAGCAACTCCAAAACCTGTTTGCGGGGAGCGCAGATCTTGATCTTGAGGCCATTCGGGCCCACTTCACCAGAGGTGACGTAACGTCGCTGTTAGACGGCGTGCTCGACAAACAGGTCTATGTCATGGCGCCTTTCGCCAGTCCGCGGGCGGATGTCGAGGAGGCACGGCGCGGGCTTGGGCATTTGATTGGCCGGCGCGTTCAT
Organism: Alphaproteobacteria bacterium; assembly: GCA_012103325.1. Lineage (GTDB taxonomy): Bacteria > Pseudomonadota > Alphaproteobacteria > UBA8366. Next base: position 919,030 of record WLWY01000001.1, on the reverse strand, counting down.
GAGCGTTTGCGGCACGAAGTGACGGAGCTTGGCCGGTCGGCGGCGGCTTCGGCGGACGAGGCGGGCCTGGCAAAGGCACTGGCGGCGAAGCAGGACGCGATAGAGAGTGATCGACAACTTGCGGATATTGACGAATAGTATAGTTACCGTTTTTAAAGAATATTAGCGTTAACGTACGGCCTCATGGGGCGGTTGCGCGTCGGAGAACACCGGAGACGAAACTGAATGGCTACTAAAGCAGCGGCTGCAAAAGTCCAAACACCTGAAACAGCAGAAGCGACTCCCGACGGCCCCTTGATGGATGGGCTTGCTCAGGAAGTCAAAAAGCTGCTCGCCAAGGGTAAGGAGCGCGGCTACATCACGATCGATGAGCTGAACGCGATCCTGCCGCAGGACCAGGTTTCCTCGGAACAGATCGAAGACACGATGACGATGTTGTCCGAGATGGGCATCAATGTCATCGATGGCGAAGAGACTGAGGACGCGCCCGAGCGGCCGAATGAAGAGGCGCCCTCGGCGGCTGGTAATCTGGCTGACGAGGATATTGGCCGTACCGACGATCCGGTCCGGATGTATCTGCGCGAAATGGGCAGCGTCGAGTTGCTGTCGCGCGAAGGCGAAATCGCCATTGCCAAGCGTATCGAAGCCGGCCGGGAGAAAATGATCGGTTCGCTGTGCGAAAGCCCGCTTACCATGCAGGCGATCACGCATTGGCATGACGCGCTGGTCGAAGGCCGGCTGCTGCTGCGCGATGTCATCGATCTCGACGCGACATATGGCGGGACGCCGGAGGGGGCTGCCGCCGCGGCACCGCGGGGAATTGCCACAGACGACGAGGAAGACGAGGAAGAGAAACTTAAGGGCGAAGACTCTGAGGAGGAAGATGAGGACGACGAGGACGATGAAGAAGAAGCGTCGCTCTCTCTTGCTGCCATGGAGCAGGCGCTGAAGCCGGAAATCCTCGAAAAGTTTGAAAAGATTTCGTCGACCTACATCAAGCTGCACCGCTCGCAGGACAAGCGCCTGGCGGCGTTGCAGAAAGGCGAAGCGGTCTCCAAATCCACCGAGCGGACATATGAGCGCCACCGCAAGGAACTGCTCGAATCGATGGAAGAGGTCCGTTTAAACAACGCGAAGATCGAGCAGCTCGTCCACCAGCTCTATGCCTACAGCAAGAAGCTGACGGGGCTTGAGGGCCGGCTGATGCGTCTGTCGGTCAATTGCGGCGTGAAGCGCGAGGATTTCCTCAACCGCTATTTCGGTCACGAGCTCGATCCGCACTGGCTGAACGCCGTGGCGCGGGTCAAGGCGAAGGGCTGGAAGGAATTCGCCAAGAAGCACAAGGACGAGATCAAGGATCTGCGCGGCGAAGTAGCCAACATCGCCACAGAAGCGCGGATGCCGATGAGCGAGTTCCGCCGCATCGTGCAGACCGTCCAGCAGGGCGAGCGCGAAGCCGGCCGTGCGAAGAAGGAAATGGTCGAGGCCAATCTGCGTCTCGTCATCTCCATCGCCAAGAAATACACCAACCGCGGCCTGCAATTCCTCGACCTCATTCAGGAAGGCAATATCGGTCTGATGAAGGCGGTTGATAAGTTCGAATACCGCCGCGGCTACAAGTTCTCGACCTACGCCACCTGGTGGATCCGTCAGGCGATCACCCGTTCGATCGCCGACCAGGCGCGCACCATCCGCATTCCCGTGCACATGATCGAAACGATCAACAAGCTGGTCCGCACCTCGCGCCAGATGCTGCACGAAATCGGTCGCGAGCCGACGCCGGAGGAATTGGCGGTCAAGCTCGGCATGCCGCTCGAAAAAGTCCGCAAGGTTCTCAAGATCGCCAAGGAGCCGATCAGCCTCGAAACGCCGATCGGCGACGAGGAAGACAGCCATCTTGGCGATTTCATCGAGGACAAGAACGCGATCCTGCCCTCCGACGCCGCGATTCAGGCCAATCTGCGCGAAACCACGACTCGCGTGCTGGCCAGCCTGACGGCGCGCGAGGAGCGTGTGCTGCGCATGCGCTTCGGCATCGGCATGAATACGGACCACACCTTGGAAGAGGTCGGCCAGCAATTCTCGGTCACCCGCGAACGCATCCGGCAGATTGAAGCCAAGGCCCTGCGCAAGCTCAAACACCCGAGCCGCAGCCGCAAGCTCCGGAGCTTCCTCGACTACTAGTGTCCTGATCGTGAAATTCAAAGGATTGAATTTCGTGTGAATCAGCCCACAAACTATTTGAATCTCGTGTGATTCAGATCCTAAAATCCGTTGCAATTAATGCGACGGATTTTGGAACCATCACACTAGGGAGCGGTTGCCGCGGCTTCACGAGATCAGATTGAGGCCTGACGGGAACGAGCGTGACTATGGGTAAGGCGGAGAGCCAAACCGGGCAGCAGACGTTCACGATTGAGCAAGCCCTGGAACTCGCCGTACAGCACCACAGCGCGGGCCGCTTGTCCGAGGCCGAGGATATCTATCGACAGATATTAAAAGCCATCCCAGATCAGCCCGTCGCGACCCACCTGCTCGGTGTATTGACCCATCAATTGGGAAAGACCGACGATGCCGTCAAACTCGTCATGAAGGCGATTGCCTGCGCACCGGATTACGTGGAAGCGCATAGCAACCTTGGCAATATGCTCCAAGAACTAGGGCGATTGGATGAGGCTGTCGCGAGTTATCGCAAGGCCTTGGATATCGAACCCGATTACGTTGAGGCGCACAGCAGCCTCGGCCTCACGCTCCAAGACCTGGGATGTTTGGATGAAGCCGTTGATAGCTATCGCAAGGCGCTGGCGATTGATCCCAATTACGTTGGGGGCCACAACAACCTTGGCCTTGCGCTTAAAGAATTAGGACGAATAGACGAGGCTGTTACCTGTTATCACAAGGCGCTGGCTATCAATCCCGATTTTACCGAGGCGCACTACAACCTCGGCAATGGGCTGAGGGAACAGGAGCAGTTGGAGGAGGCGGTAACAAGTTATCGTGCAGCTCTGGCTATTAAGCCCGATTACGTCAAAGCCCACAGCAGCCTTGGTCGTGCGCTGCAAGCACAGGGTAAGCTGGATGAGGCCGTCGCGAGTTATCGTAAGGCGCTGGCGATTGAGCCCGATTTTGTTGAAGCACATTACAGCCTTGGTCTTGCGTTCAAACAACTGGACGAGCTGGATGAAGAGATCGGTTGTTATCGCAAAGTTCTGGCTATCAATTCCTCATATGTGAAAGCACATGGCAACCTTGGTGTTGCGCTCCAAAAACAGGGCAAGCTGGAGGAGGCCATAGACTGTTTCCACAGCGCGTTGGCGATCGACGAGAATTATGCCAATGCGCATAAAGGGCTTGGCATGGCTCTCCACCGTCAAGGCTTGCTCGTGGAAGCGAAACACGCATACAGGGCAGGCATCGCCCTTGATCCGAAACCGGATATTGCCTCGGTCGGTCTCAGAAGAGTTCTTATCGACCTTAAGGAATTGCCGACCCCAACAAGCGAACGCAACGAAGGTGCCGCGGATAATCAAACCGCACCGCGTGGCGTGCATATTTGGAACCGCCCGGTGGAAAAAGCGTTGCGCGAAACTCTGTACCGCCTGGCAGCGATGAGTCCCGAGGAGGAGGCAAACTCGAGCGACATAAAAGATAAATTGAGTGTCGGCATTCGTCTGGGAAACATGCGTTTCAGCGCAGATTTCAAACTTTTCGAATTAGACAATTCGGTAATCATGAAATTCAAAGACGATCTTGTCGATTCACTGTCATCGTTGATGGACGCGCGTATTTTTGTCACCGATTCCTTTTTTAATATCTATCGGGCCGGTTCAAAAGCCGTGCGGCACAATCATATCGAGGAACTGGACGATACGTTGGGAGTCGCTTCGCAGAAGTTCAGCCTCGTTTACTATATCGACCCTGGCGACGAAACGGCCGAGCAACCGGGCGTTCTGGAGCTTTACGATCCTGAATATTCGTTTTGTCCAGAAGAAGGAGACATTATCCTTTTTCCCAGCGGCACGGAGCATTCGGCGTCGTATACCGGCGTAAGCGACAGGGTTATCCTAGGTGTCAATTTTTATACGATATAGGTTCGCTTTTTCATCCCTATGGACGTGAAGGAGCCGGGCATAAAGCCTGTCGTACGCTCGTTGCACGTTTTGGGAACGCTGGTATTGACCCGGAGCTTTCGCGAGCGCACCAAAGAAGTTAGCGTATCGGTGGCGGCGATCCGGCCCTTGTCGGCGGACTTGGCGCTCGGTGATTTAGGGGAGAACGATCATGTCGGATCAGCGCGCGCAAACCCAAAAAGTCAGCTACAGGCGCATGAAGGACGGGACCCAGGCGGACTACGCGCTCATGATGGAGAATGCGTCGGTGTTTACGCGAAACACGCCGGACCGGGTGCTCACTTATCTCGACACGGTTCTCGCGGGCGTTCCCGGTGAACATGTGGATACAAGGGAGCACTCGTTACAGACGGCAACTCGGGCGTTTCGCGACGAGGCCGACGAAGAGACCGTCGTCGCAGCGCTGTTGCACGATATTGGCGTGCCTTTTGCGCCGGCCAATCACGACCAATTCGCGGCGGAGATTCTTCGCCCCTATGTTGGCTGGGATACCTATTGGATGGTCCGGCATCATGGCCTCTTTCAGGGGTATTACTATTTTCACCATGTCGGCAAGGACCGCGATGCGCGCGAGAAATATCGTGGTCATCCGGCGTTCGAGAAGACCGTTGCGTTTTGCGAAGACTGGGATCAGGCGTCGTTCGATCCGAATTATGACAGCATGCCGCTCTCGGCATTCGAGCCGATGGTGCGACAGATCTTCGACCGAGAACCCTGGGCTGCGCGCACGACGGAACCGTAACCGGCGTGGCAAGGACACCATCATGACCGTGACGACAAAATGTTTCGATCCCACAGCCACCTTCGAGGTTGAAGCCTTCGACCGCATCTACCGCAGCGGCGAGGGCGAAGACTGGCCGGTCCGCATTTACCAGCCGCAAGGCGACGGGCCGTTCCCGGCTCTGGTCGACGTGCATGGCGGTGCGTGGACACGCGGCACTTATCTCAACAACGAGAATATCGACCAGGCGCTGGCGGCGGCGGGCATGCTGGTGATGGCGCTGGAGTTTCGGCAGTCGCCGAAACATGTCTATCCGGCGCAGGTGCAGGACGTGAATTATGGGACGCGCTGGGCGAAGTCCCACGCGGCCGAATTCAACGGCGATCCGGACAATGTCGGCGGACTCGGCACCTCCAGCGGCGGCCATTCGATCATGCTGAGTGCGCTGCGCTACGACGATCCGCGCTATGCCGCCGAGGCCGTGCCGGGCGGCGAGGACAAGGACGCGTCCTTCCGCTACGTGATGACCGGCTGGCCGGTGCTCGATTCCCATGCCCGCTACATGTATGCGAAGGAGGCCGGCATCGCGCGGCTGATGGAGCCGTCGGAAACCTATTTTCCGGACGAGGCGGCGATGCAGGAAGGCAGCCCGCAGCAATCGGTGGAACGTGGCGACTATCGCGTGCTGCCGCCGATGCTGATCCTACAAGGGAAGAAGGACGACAATATCCCGCTCACCATCCCGGAGCGTTTCGTTGAGATCTACTGCGCGAAGGGCGGTACGGTCGACATCACTTATTTCCCCGATATGCCGCACGCCTTTGCGCAAAATCCCGGCCCCGATACCGACCGCGCCATCGGTTTGATGAAGGAATTTTTAGCGCAGCAAGTCTGAGGTCGCGCGGGATCGATTATTCGGCGGCCATATCCAGCATGCGATCGAGCGTGCCATGGAAGTGCGCCAGCGCCGGTTCGTTCCGGCCGAAGGTCAGGTGCTCCTGCGCCGGGGAGCGAAAGCCGAACTGCATTTTCTCGCCGAGAGGAAAGTCCTCTTCGTTCACGACTTTCATCAGCAGGTCCATATTGTTCCGCCAGTGCCGCGTTGCGCTTTCGGTCACCGGCCGCTCCGGCGTATAGAGCGAGACGTGCATCTTCGCCGCGTTCGGGTCGTCGCCGTCCGGATAGACGCGCCAGGTCTCGATCTGCTCCTGCTGCACGACGAGGACCGTATTCGGAAACAGGACATAGACCATCGTCGTATAGGGCAGGATGTTCCAGTCGCTTTCCGGCTGCGCCCGCAACGCATCGAAATTTTTGCGCACGTAAATGCCACGGTGGTTGATCCCGAAGGCTTCGAACGTCGCGACGTTGGATTCGATCAGTGGCGCGATGGATTTATGGTGCAGCACCTTGATGTGGTAGCTCTCCAGGAAGGTGTCGATGACCAGCTTCCAGTTCATTTTCGGACGCAGCACGCCGGTCTCGAAATGGTGGTAACCCACGAAGCCGTACGAGGCCAGGTCCTGTTCCGCGCCCTGCAGCGTGTCGTCGATTTCGAAATCTTCGCCGGGCATAGTCTTGGCCCAGATCATGCCGTACTTCTCCTGCACGGGTAGCCGGCGCAGACCGTGCGCCGCCTTGTCGAGCGCTTCGAAGCCGTCTTCTCCGGGAATGTACTGCAGCGCCCCGTCCGTTCCGTAAGTCCAGGCGTGGTAGGGGCAGGTGAATCCGCGCTGCCCCTTGCCGCAGCCTTCCGCGACGGGCGCGCCGCGGTGCCGACAGACATTCAGGAAGGCATTCGCCTTGCCGTCCGCGCCGCGGACCAGCAGGATCGGCACGCCGGAGAAATCGTCGGTCCTGAAGTCGCCGGGTTCGGGAATTTCGCAGCTGAAGGCGAGGTGCAGCGGGTAGCCGCCGAACAACAAACCCTTCTCGCGCGCCAGCCGGTCGGAGCAGGTGTATTGCGAGACCGGGTTGCGATACAGCGAGTCGGACATCGCCGTCGACTCGGACTCCAGGTACGAAATGATTTTGTTGGCGTTCTCGATCTGGACGGTTTTTTCCATCGAGTCTTTCCCCTCAGCAGAACCGTAAAGATGTGTGCCGCAATCAGTATTGCGCACCCTGCACGCGATTGTAATAGATCAATTATTAAATATATGCAATGATCATTTTATATACGAAACAATAATCGCGATGCGGAACGGCATGCCGAAATCGAACGACAGGGAAACACAGCCACCATCGCCCCGCCCCGATGGCGCCCCTGCGGTGACCCGGGCTGTGGCAATCCTGCGCCTGCTTGGCGACAGTAACGAGCCTCTGGGCGTCAACGCCATCGCGCGGGCCTTGGGACTCGTCCCCAGCAGCTGTTTGCATATCCTGCGTGCGCTCGTGGCGGAATCGCTGGTTGCGGTCGATCCGGCGAAGAAGCTCTATTCGCTCGACGCCGGCTTGCTGTCGCTCGCCAGCCGCGTGCTCCATCAAGACAATTTCAGCCAGCATGTCGGCCCCGATCTGGACCGTATCGCCGCGCAGTTCGGGACAACCTGCGTCGCCGTCCGGATCATCGGGTTGCGCCACCAGGTAGTTCTCGCCCTGTCCCGCGCCGATGTGCTGTTCCAGCTGCAGGTCGATGTCGGCAGCCGGTTCCCGGGTCTGATTACCGCCAGCGGGTACTGCTGTGCGGCATTCGGTGGCTACCCGGAAGCCGAACTCCGAACTGAATTCGAGCGTTTGGACTGGGACGAACCGCCGACCTTCGAGAGCTGGATGGAGTCCGTGGCGGCGACCCGGCAGACCGGGTACGGGATCGATGAGGGGCAATATATCCGGGGCGTCAGTCTGGTCGCAGCACCGGTCTTCCGGTCCGGCGAGCGGATTTCGCATGCCCTGGTCGCCGTTGGCCTGGGCGCGCAACTGGATGCCGACCGCATCGCGCAGCTCGGGACGGCGCTCGTCACTGCTGCTTCTGCCTTGTCGCTATCCCCCTCCGGTGAAGCGGTGCTGCCTTAACGCTGCATGCCCTTGCGTGCGCCGGTGTGGCGCGCCAGTCTGTCCGCCAGTTTGGGACTCAGGAAAAGGGACGCGAGACGATGGCCGATCAGCCGAAGTCGCCGCTGGCGACATTCCATGAATATTGCGAGAAGGGCGAACTCGCCTATCAGATCAATCCGGCCGATGGCGCGGCCGTCTTCTATCCCCGCGCGGTGGCGCCGGGCACGGCAAAGCCGAATCTGGAATGGCGGGTCAGCAAGGGCGTCGGCACCGTCTATGCGACGACGACCATGCATCGCCGGGGCGAGGATCCTTACGATATTTCGATGATCGAACTTGACGAAGGCTTCCGCATGATGAGCCGCGTCGAATCCGTCGATCCGATGGAGGTCAAGATCGGCATGCGCGTGAAGGTCCGCATGACCCCGGCGACTGAGAAAGACCCAATCTATCCGGTCTTCGATCCGGTGGAGGGCTGATCATGGCAGACTTACGAGGCAAGACGGCAATCGTCGCAACCGCGGAATCCGATCTCGGCCTGGTCGCGCCGGACACCACAATCTCCGATCTGATCGGACAGGCGACGCATCGCGCGCTGGAAAATTGCGGCCTGGAACTGTCCGATATCGACGGGCTGTTCATTTCCACCAGCCAGTCGCGCATGGTGGCGATGGGTGTCTGCGAATATCTCGGTCTGCGGCCGCGCTATTTCGATTCGACTCAGATCGGCGGCTCGTCCTTCATGGCACACATCACGCATGCGCAGGCGGCGATCCATGCCGGGCTGTGCGAGGTCGCGCTGATCACCTATGGCAGCACGCAGCGTTCGGTCAGCCGGGCGGCTGCCTCGGCCCGTGAGTTGAATCCCTACGAGGACCCGTACCGGCCGATGATGCCGCCGAGCGCCTATGCCCTGGCGGCGTCGCGGCACATGCATGAATTCGGCACGACATGCGAACATCTGGCGGAGATCGCGGTCGCGGCGCGGCAATGGGCGCTGATGAACCCGGTCGCCTGGGAAAAGGAACCACTCAGCGTCGAGGATGTGCTGAATGCGCGTATGATCAGCCATCCGCTGACGGTGCGCGATTGCTGCCTCGTCACCGATGGCGGCGGGGCCATCATCATGACGACGGCGGAGCGGGCCAAGAACCTGAAGCAGAAACCGGCTTACGTGTTGGGCACCGGCGAGTACATCACCCATCAGAACATTTCCAGCATGCCGGACTTCACGCACACCGGTGCTATTCAGTCGGGCAAGATCGCTTATGAAAGAGCAGGGCTGAAGCCGTCGGACGTCAATGTCGCGACCTTGTACGACGCCTTTACGATCTGCACCTTGCTGTTCCTGGAAGATCTTGGCTTCTGCGAAAAAGGCGAAGGCGGCGCGTTTGTTGCCGATGGCGGTATCGCACCGGGCGGCCGTTTCCCGGTCAACACCAACGGCGGTGGCTTGTCCTATTGTCATCCCGGCATGTATGGACTGCTGGTCCTGATCGAGGCGGCGCGTCAGATTCAAGGCGTCTGCGGCCCACGCCAGGTCGATGGCGCCGAGGTCGCGCTGGCGCATGGCAATGGCGGTGTCTTGTCCAGCCAGTGCACGGTGCTGCTGGGGGCGGAGGCGACGCTTTAGATTTTTAAATTAGCCACGCTTTGCGTGCACCCCCACCCTAGCCCTCCCCCATCAAAGGGGAGGGGAAGAGCTAACTTGCATCTGCTTCGTTAGTCCCTTCCCCCCCCTTGTGGGCTGAAATGTCCATCACAGGCATTTCAGGGTTAGGATGGGGGGTGGGCTTGCGCGGCCATCTTGCGATGCGCATCATTGCAATCAATACCGTGAGCTTGCGCCACCGCCACCCCGCGTTTTGATGGAGGAAACGAGATGAAAAAAACGACGAAGCTGCGCCAGTTACTGAAAGAGGGAAAATCCCTCTTCGTGCCCGGCTGCTACAACGCGCTGAGCGCGAAGATCCTCGATCAGGTTGGGTTCCCGGCGATCTATATGACCGGCTATGGCACATCGCTGTCGTTGCTCGGCATGCCCGATGCCGGTCTGGCGACGATGACCGAGATGCACCTCAATGCCCGCAATATCGCCAATGTGACGAGTTCCCCGGTGATTGCCGATTCCGACAATGGTTATGGCAACGCGATCAACGTCATCCGAACGGTGCGGGAATATATTCAGACCGGCGTGGCGGCGATCCATATCGAGGATCAGATCATTCCCAAGCGCTGCGGCCATGTCGCGGGGCGGATGGTGATCCCGGTCGAAGAGGCCTGCGGCAAGTACCGTGCCGCCGATTATGCGCGCAAGGAGATCGACGAGGATTTCGTGCTTATCGCGCGGACGGATGCGCGCGGCGCCCATGGCGGAACTCTGGACGACGCGATCATGCGGGCGAACGCCTATCTCGAGTCGGGCGCCGACATGGCGTTCGTCGAAGGGCCGACGGATGTAGGAGAGGTCAAGCGGATCTGCGCCGAGGTCAAGGGGCCGATCCTCTACAATCAGACCGGCATCTCGCCGCGTTTCTCTCAGGACGAATTGCAGGAGCTTGGCATCGCGGTCACCATTGCGCCGGGCGCCACCCTGCGCGCGACGATGCAGACGGTCTACGACATGGCGATGGAAATGAAGGCAGATGGCCCGGACGCGGAGAAACGGTTCAATGAACAGTTCCAGAACCACCCGATCGGCGATTTTCACACCTTCGCCGGCTTCGATCAGGTCATGGAATGGGAACGCGAGTTTCTCGGTGAAGACGCGCTTGCCAAATACGCCGACTCCGTCGGCCATCAGCCCAAGGCAGCCGAGTAGCGGCACGACGAAACGGAGATGACGGAAATGGATGACGATCTGGCGTTTAGCGGGCTGAAGGTACTCGACTTCTCGCAAGGCGTGGCGGGGCCGCATTGCGGCATGCTGTTGGCGCAACACGGCGCCGACGTTGTGAAGCTAGAGCCGCTAGACGGCGATTGGGGCCGTCGGATCGGTAAGGAGCACGGTGACAATTGCGCCTACGGTGTCGCCTTCAACCGCGGCAAGCGCAGTTTGGCGCTCAATTTGAAGGATCCGGAAGGCCTCGCCATCGCCAAGCGCCTGGCGAAGGAAGCCGACGTGATCCTGGAGAACTATCGGCCGGGTGTACTGAAGAAGTTCGGGCTCGACTACCCCTCGGTCACGCAAGACAACCCTTCCGTCGTCTATCTGTCGATCACCGGGTTCGGGCAGACCGGCCCGAAGGCCAAGCTTCCAGCGACCGATTCCGTCATGCAGGCCTTCTCCGGTCTGATGTCGGTAAACAGGGAATCGAACGGCATGCCGATGCGCGTCGGCATGCTAGCCATCGATGTGTCCACTGGCCTGTATGCCTTCCAGGCGGTCGCGCCGGCGATCTACCGCCGTGCCATGCAGGGCAAAGGCAAGCACATCACGACGAGCCTCATGGAGTCCGTTGGCGCTTTCCAGGCGGCGAAGATGATCGAATTCGAGCTCGAAGGCGCCGAAGTGCAGTCGCCCGGCGTGCCGGTCGGCACCTTCAAGGCGAAAGACGGCTTCATCAATATCAATGGCCGCCGCGACGCCCATTTTGCCGCGCTGTGCAAGTTTATTGGCAAGGATGATTGGGCCGCCGATGCGCGCTTCGCAACGGTGGCCGCGCGTTTCGAAAACGAGGCGGAGCTGATGCCGATGCTGCGTGAGGTGGTCAAGGACTACACCGTCGTCGCACTGAACACCGCCTTGAATGAAGCGGACGTGCTGAACGGTCCGGTTAACGATTACGGCGACTATTTCAAGGATCCCCATGTCCAGGAAGTCGGTGCGTTATCGTGGATCGAGCAAAGCGGCATCGGCCGCATTCCGATTCCGAGCCTGCCCGGTCATGCCCCGTTACGCCCCGGCGAGGCCCGCGCCCACGTCCCGCATCTCGGCGAGCACAGCCGCGAGGTTTTAACGGGACTCGGCTACAGCGACGGCGAGGTCGACGGACTGCGCGATCAGGGCGCCGTCGCCGTCGTGGATCAGGCCGAAGCGGCGGAGTGAGGAATCCTGGCGACGTCTCAGTTGGGCTTGATAGGGTCTTTCGGCAAGCTTTTCGGCATTGGCTGAAAGGGCGATAGCAGCATCCAGCCCAATTTCAGGCATCGCGAATCGCGTAACTCCGGAAGACCTATCGTCATGCCGGTGTGACCGGCGGCCGGGGCGGCGACGTAGGTGCCGAACAGCCGGTCCCAGAACGAGAACACCGCTGCATAGTTGCTGTCGTGCTCTCCCCGGACGATCGAATGATGCACGCGATGCATGTCCGGGGTTACGAAAATCAGACGGACATAGCGATCCAGCCAGTACGCTATCCGGCCATTCGCATGGACGATTATGCCCGAGACACCGACTAAAAACTCCGCAACGAGAACGGCGACGGGCGGCGGACCGAGCAGCAGGATTATCGGAAAAACAAAGCCGGTCGTGAACAATCCCTCAAAGGGGTGAAAGCGGAGGCCAACTGTAAAATCGTAGTCGTGATCGGCGTGATGCACCCGGTGCAGGCGCCACAGGAACGGCACCCGATGCATCAGGTAGTGATGGAGCCATCGCCCACAATCGATCGACAGGATCCCGAGGAGAATAGCCAGCCAAGTCGGCACGTCGAGCATCTGGAACAGGCCTATGCCATGTTCCGCAATTATTATTGAAAACGCCAACGCTGCGATCGGAAAAACGAGCGAAATCGCCCCCAAATTGGCGAGCGCAATGGCGCTATTGCTGAACCACCGCGTTCTTAGCGGCTGCGTCGATTGACGGCGCGGCAATACACCTTCCCAAAACGCAACGATGGCAATCGTTCCAAAGAAGGCGACCGTGTAGATCTCACGATCGTTTTCGAGCAGAAATGTTTCCACCTCAGCCTACCGCGGCAGCCAGGGAGCAGCCAAACGCGGAACATCGTCCGCGTTTGTCGACTCCCCGCTAAAACTTAGCAAGTGCGATTCGTTATTTCCGGTTCCGAAGCCGGGTCGCAATCACGACTCCGGCCACGCCAATGGCGAGAAGTCCCAACGTCGACGGTTCCGGCACCGGGACGGCGATGGTTGTTGCAAATGCCGGCGCGGAGAACAGAACCATGCCAGCAATGCTTGCAATAACTTTCTTCATAATACACTCCCTCTGCAAGAGCAGCACTGCGTAAAACGCAGCAATTTCTATGCCAATTATCTTTTTTGAATTGATATCAATAAGTTACCGATTTTCTCCATCGAGAGAACGCGCGAATTCGTAAGAAATACCGACACCTGGATTGTGGAGAAACCAGAAAGCACGGCAGGATTCATGGTATTTTTAACGTGATTCCAAAGGGATACGATGAATTTCCCCGGTAACAGAATAGTGTAAAGGATTCCGACGTTTCAGGCGGATCTGGCTCTGGCGGCGAGTCAGGATCAGTTCGGTAGCCCCGCCTCGACAAACGCCTTTGCATCGATGGCACCGTCCGGATCGGCTTTTATCACCAAACCGGCCGGCGACGGATCGTCGATCGCGTTGTCGACGATGGTTATGCCGCCGCCTTTGGGCAAATCGACCGTGACGAGCGGTTTCAATCCTTTGCCATGGATCACGTTGTCCGCGAAGACGATATTTTGCGGCGGCGGTTTCCATACTCTGCCCGGCTTCCTGCTCTGCCGCCCGAACTGCAGATCGACGCGCGTGCCGAAGAATGTGTTCTTCTCGATGCGCAGATTGCGCTGCACGGGAACCTGCTTGTGGTAGTAGGTCGCCAGTCCGCGCTGTGAGTCGAGGATGGTGTTGTTGCGTACGACGGCGTCGGACACGATTTGGATCGCCTCGCCGCATCCCCACATCCGGTTGCCTTCGATGATGTTCGGGCGGTCCTGATGCCGGTCCAGCGTCCCGTAGGCGAAGATGCAGGGATACTTCGTATTGCCGAAAGCGGGCGCGATGGTGTGGATGACGTTGTTCCGGACGGTGTTGCCGTACGACCCGTATTTGATCTCGATCCCGTCGTTCCCGCCGCGACCGTTTGCCTTTAAATGATGGATGCGGTTGTCCTCGATCACATGGTCATGGGCAATGCATTTGGCGTCGTTGCAGCCGATATAAAGGCCTTCGCCCTCGGTTCGGCCCAACGCACGGTCGAGGTTGCCGGTGTGATGGATATGGTTGCGGCGGATGACGAAATGGCGCGTATCGCCGTTATTGAGTGTGACGCCGTTGTTCGCGGTGTGCGAAACCTCCGAGTCTTCCAGCGTGACGTGATGCGCGCCGCCGTGAAAGACGAGGCCGCGCTTGCCGCCGCGGAAATGGATGCCGCGGATGATCAAATGCGCGCCGCGAAATTCCGTGCCGTCAAAAGCATGCCGTTCGGTTGGTTTGCCGGGCCGCGTGAGGACTGTTCGGCCTACGCCTGACCCGCGAATGAGGATCGGCTTCTCCGCGGTGCCGGATACGGCGATCAGGCGGCGGCCTGTCTGGCAGAAAGCGCCTGGGCCGAGGATCAGTTCGTCCCCCGGCTGCAGTGCGCGCGCCGCAGCCTCAATCCCGTCTGTTGGTCCACAATCGGCGGGCGGCGGTAACGTTACCGTCCTGGCCGCAGCATCTGCCAACGGGGCGCTCCAAAGCAACAATAACGCAACTAGGCGGAGCAAACGCATAAGGTAGCCTTACGCGATATGGGCTCCTAAAGCGAATGCCGCCTTGCTGTGCCTATTCCAGGACGGTCCGGGCATTCAGGGGCTGCAGCGGCCGGTTGTTCGGGTGATGCATAACCTTGGTAAAGGCCTTCACCTGCGCGGCGGAAATTTCCTTGTAGGTGTTCAGGACCAGCCAACGCACGCCCTCGGTGCAGGGCGGTGTGGTAAGCGACCCGTTGAACCGGTAGTAACCGCGCCGCTTTGGCATCAGCGCATCGGCGTGAACCGGTATCGGAAGTGTCTTCTTCTCGCCGGCACGCCCGGGCATGTGCCGCCAGGCCTTATCCAGCTCCGCGAGGGGTGATTCGACTTTGTACATCACCGCGACGACGGCGAGGTTGCCTTTCGCGTCGGCATGGACGAAATGCCCTTCGAGCGGATAGGAATGTCCTTCGATGGTGTTTTCGCTCGGCGCATGGAAATGAAATTGTTTCAATTCGAACGATTTGCCGTCGACTCTGATCTTGCTGCCGGGGGCGTAGTTCACCTGGATCGTATGGCCGTTATTCAGGATTTCCCGGCCACCCGACTTGTATGAAAATCCGATCGGCTTCAATGCGCTGTCGACGAAACGGGTCAGATTGATAGGCGATTGGTTCTTGCCGGCGGAGCAGGCGGTATACGACGCGTGGAGGCTGCCCCAGTGCTCAGGCCCGGCATCGCCGGAATAGGACCATTTTGCCTTACCGGCGGCGTGCGTCGCCGTGCCGCATCCGGCCAGTGCTACCATCGCGGCGCTCAATAGAAGAGTTTTGTTCATTTGGCCTCTCCGGGTGCTGAATGAACCGGCGTCGCGGCCGACACCGACATGTTTAGGGGCAGTTCTTGAATTTTGATTAAGTCCGGGACCACCGGTCTCAGGAGACATTTATACTGCTTTCGCTACGGTCGAGGTACTTGTTAGTGCAAGATTGAAACCAAAAAGCAGAAGCCGAAAAACGTGCGGCGCTGCCTCGCGTCAAGCGGTGATGTGCATGATCGCTCGACTTTCAAGCTTTAACGTTCCGCTGCAGCAGCGCCGCGAAGCCACCTGCGATCAGTAGCGCGGCCGAAACCCATAACACGCCATCGCTGTTGTCGAGAATGTCCGCCGCCAGCCCGCCGACAATCGGGCCGACCGTTTGCCCCAGGCCGAAGGCGATCGTGAAATAGCCGATCCATTGCGGCCACCGGTCCGGTGCCCGGGCGAGCCGGACGAGGTTCGTCGTCGCGGCTACGACGACAAGGAAGGTCGCCCCGAAAAGCGCGAATGACAGCAACAGCAGAAGAGGGCTGTTGTCGATTACGGGCAGCAACGCCGCGATTCCCGTTGCTCCGGTCAGTAGGCCTAGCGACCGCCCATTGCCCGCCGCGAGGACGCGCTGCCACAGAAAAAAGGAAACCACCGAGGCGATGCCGAGAATCACCCACCAGAGGCTTGCCTGCAGGGTGGTTCCACCGCTTTCCCGGACCGACACGATGATGAATGTCATGTAGCCGATATAGCCGGCGGCGTAGAGTGTGTAGGAGATCAGCGCGGGGGTGAGGGACACGTTCCGATCTGTTCCACTGTCCGTCGTTTCTGCCCCGGGCTCGCCGGCGTACCGAACCGCAAGCGCGGCGATGCCGGTAAGGACGAGCGACGCCGCGCCGAGGCCGATCCAGGCCAGCGGCCAATTAGCGGGTGCCCCCATCAGCAGCGGCGGTACGACGGCGCCCGAGATGACGATTCCAACGCCCGGCCCGGCATAGAAAAAACCGATCGCCAGCGACGCGCGAGGACCGAGATGCGAGGCGACATGCGTCGCCAGGACACCGCCGGCGATAAACGCGATTGCGCCGAAAATCCCCGGAAGCAGCCGCAGAACCAACAACGCCGCGTATAGGTCCGCGCTCGCGGTCAGCAGGACCGTCAGCGACGTAATTGCCGTGCCGGCGATGAAAGTCGGAACGGTTCCGAATTTGGCGATGATCCGCGACGCCACCAACGCGCCGACAAGGTAACCGGCCGCATTAACCGCGTTGAGGGCGCCTGCTTCGACGTAGCTCCAGGCGAAGCTTTCCCGCATTGCCGGAAGGATCAGAGCATAAGCGAACCGGGCCAGTCCGACCGCCACGGTGGCGCTAAGGCCGAGTGCGAAGCAAATGAGAAACCGATAGGTATTCATCGAGCCGCACTTTCAGCGGGTTTCGCGCAAGAGGCCGGATTATCCCCCTTTGCGATGACGCTCCCAAGGCCTTAAAATTGTCCGGACAATCGACACCGAAGGAAACAGGCGATGGACGGTTCGACCACGGCGTACAAGCATATCACGGTAAAACCGATCGCGGGCACGATGGGCGCGGAAATTGGCGGTGTCGATCTGGCCCAGCTCGATGATGCGGTCTTTGGCGAGCTGTACGATGCCTGGCTTCGCCATCAGGTCGTCGTGCTGCGCGATCAGGATATCACGCCCGATCAGCAGCTGGCCTTCGCGCTGCGCTTCGGCGAGATTCATTTCCATCCCTACATGCAGGGGATGGACGACCATCCGGAAATCCTCGAAATCGTCAAGGAGCCTGGCGACAACTATACCTTCGGCGCCAGCTGGCATACCGATCAGATGTTCAACCCGCAGCCGGCCAAGGCGACGATGCTGCACGCCAAGGAAGCGCCACGTGCCGGCGGCGATACGATCTTCGCCAATATGCATGACGCCTATGACGCGCTGTCCGACGGCATGAAGGAAATGCTGGCGGACGTGAAGACCTGGTGCGTCGGCGATCGGTTCAAGGCTTCGGGTGGCTCGGCGCGTCAGGAACGCTATGCCGGCAATACGAAGATGGCCTCGAAGGTACGTGACCCTGGCAATTTGCAGACCGAGTCGGCGCACCCGCTGTTCCGCACCCATCCGGAGACCGGGCGCAAGGCGCTGTATATTGGCGGTCATGCGCAGACCTTGCACGGTTTCGAGCCGGCCGAGGTCGAGGCGCTGATGGGCTTCCTGCGCAGCCATTCGGTGCGCCCTGAATTTACCTGCCGCGTCCGCTGGGAGCTTGGTACGCTGACGATCTGGGATAACCGCTCCGTACAGCACTACGCCGTGCCGGATTACAACGAACGCCGTCGCATGCACCGCATCACGATTGCCGGCGATACGCCGTTCTAGGGGAGGATGGGGATTGGAGAACGCCATGTCGCTTGCCGAACAGTCCGCTGAGTTTGCTATCACGCCTGTCTCCGACGCGCTTGGCGCGGAAGTCGTCGGACTCGATGTGTCCCAGCCGCTCGACCCCGAAACCCTGGCGGTAATCCGCGACGCGTTTCAGGAACACCACATGCTGTGTTTCCGCGACCAGACCCTCGCGGATGATCAGCTGGTCGCGTTCTCAACGCAGTTCGGCCCGCTCGAAGTGTTTCCGGAGAAGGACCACACCAGGGACAAGGTCGAGGTCTATCATGTCGCCAACGTCTCGCTGGACGGCGAGCAGCTGGCGGAAGAAGACCCGGCGGTGATCTATCAGCGCAACAACGGGCGCTGGCACACCGACAGCTCCTATCGCTACACCCCGTCGCTCGCCTCGATCCTGTATGGCATCGAGGTGCTGCCCGACGGTGCGGAAGGCGGGGAGACCGGGTTCTCGAACATGTTGGCCGCTTATGCGGCCCTGCCCGATGATATGAAGGCGAAGCTCGAACCGCTGCATCAGGTCCATTCCTACGCTGATATCAGGCGCCTGGAGCCGGGCATTCCGCCGATGTCGGTCGAGGAGCGCGACGCGCTTCCGCCGGTCACCCACCCGGTGATCCGGGTGCATCCCGACCGGAACTATCAGCGCTCGCTCTATTTCACCTCCAACACCAGCCTCGAAATCGGCGGCATGACATTGGAGGACGGTAAGGCGCTGCACGGTTGGCTCGTCGATTATGCGAGCCGGCCGGAATTCTGCTACTTCCACCGTTGGCGTCAAAACGATCTGGTGATGTGGGACAACCGGGTGTTGCTGCACCGCGCGATCGAGTACGACGTTAGCCGCTACCGGCGCGTTCTGCGTCGCACGACGGTCGCCGGCGACGTGACGATCATGGGGCCCTTTTTTCCCGAGGCTCGGGCGACCGCTGGCGGATGAGCGACGGATAAATCGACAGGTTACCGACGGAAAGTAGGACTGTCGGAGTCCTCGCACTTGGCGCACTCACCAATGAGGGCACACTCAGCCGTCTGATTGTCTCCCAGCGATAACTTCGATCTCAACAAGCAGGTCGTCATTTGCCAAGGCCTCTACCACGAGAGTCGTTACGGCTGGCGGATCCGACGTTGCCCACCGCTTTTCCCGAATTTTGTTGAGCTCGGCGAGATGATCCTTGTTAGTCAGGTAATAGGTCACACGGAGAAGATCGTTCTGCGAGAGGCCGGCGGATTCCAGGATTGCTTCGACATTGGCCATGGCTTGATTGCACTGTTCCGCAAAGTGGTCCGATAAGTCACCTTTAGGATCGATCCCGATCTGACCCGAAACAAACAACAGCCTTGCCGGTCCGCTGATTTCTGCGGCGTGGCTATAAATATGTTGGAATGCAGATGGTACGGGCCAGATCGTGGTTGGGTTATGACGCTGCACGATGTGTATGCTCCTTCAAGGTAAGGTGTTGCATAGTTGCCTCGTTGGCTATGTCAGCCGGCGCCGTGTCACTCCAGGCGGACCATCGACATCAGCCGGTGGATGACGACCGGGATCATGATCCAATAGGCGACGAGGAAAATCCGCATGCCGCGCTCGCCGCGGATACCGGCTTTATTCGCGAGCCGTTTCGGGAAATCCGGTTTCCAGAAACAGAACGCGACAATCGTGGCGATCGCCAGACCGTAAACCCAATTCGCCGACACTATGATCCTCCCCCTTCTCCCCTCCTTTGTCATACTCGGACTTGATCCGAGTATCCATGTTGATCGCGGGCCCGGCGAAAGTCAGAATGCCTAACGTGCGAGGAGACAGGATGACCGACGACAATGCCCCGATTACCGTGACGCCGATTGCCGGTGCGCTTGGCGCTGAAGTGGCCGGCGTCAATCTTGACGGCGACCTGAGCGATGCGGAGGTGCAGACGGTCCGACAGGCGCTGCTCGATTACGGTGTCATCTTCTTCTACGACCAGGATTTCGACACCGCCGCCCACAAACAGCTGGCGCGACGTTTCGGCGATATCTTCAACCACCCCTTCCTCATCTCCGACGACCCGGACGTCGTGACCATCGTGCGCGAGCCCGGCGACACCCGTATCGTCGGCGAGGACTGGCACAGCGATACGGCGATGGTGTCGGAGCCGCCGATGGGTGCCATCCTGATCGCGCTGGAGGTGCCCGACTATGGCGGCGACACCTGCTTCGCCAACCAGTATCTCGCCTATGAGGCGCTCTCCGATGGCATGAAGGCCATGCTGGCGGATCTTAAGGCGGTCCATTCGGACCGGCTGGTTGCCGGACCCGGCGCGGTCGAGCGCATCGGCAATCGGTCGAATAGGACTCGCACCGGGCCGGACTGGTGTGAAACGGTCAATGCGCACCCCGTTGTCCGCACCCATCCCGAGACCGGCCGGAAATGCCTCTACGTCAACCATTCCTACACTGTCGGGCTCGACGGCATGACCGAGGCGGAGAGCAAGCCGCTGCTCGACTGGCTGATGGAATGGGGGCACCGGCCCGAATTCACGTGCCGGTTCCGCTGGCGCAAAGGGTCGGTGGCGTTCTGGGACAACCGCTGCACCAAGCACATCGCCGTCGACGACGTCCGCGCCGCGCGTCGCGTCATGCGCCGCATCCAGATCGCTGGCGACAGGCCGTTCTAGAGCGAACCGTTCCGATTTTCTATCATCATCCGACCGATTTGAACGGATTAGGTATGCGGCAACGGCATTAGAAACGGTTCCACTGTCCGGCCCGGTCGGCGCCGAGATCCAGAGTGCCGATCTGCCCCGGCTGGATGGTACGGGCTTAGCGGTTATTCACTGTGCTCTGCTGATCTTGGCGTCATTTTCTTCCGCGATCAGGACTTGACGCCGGACCAGCAGTTCGCCTTTGCTGCAAGTTGGGGATTCACTATGCCTTCAAACAAGAACTCATACCTAACCGAAATTTATGAGCTGATATGGATAACAGCTTTAATTAGTAACCCGAGTACCGCAAACATGCCGCCAAACATTGTGAATACCAACAATTTCTCCGAATCACCTTCAGTGGCTGTTTCCAAAACATATTTTGACAGTTTAATTCCTGCATGAGATGCTAATTTTAAGAAATTAAAACTTACAAGCAATAAAAGAAAGATAAAAGTAGGTATAAAGGTTGTAAAAGAATACAATGCATTTGAAACAGTTATACGACTAGAATCAGGATGAGATGGATTGAAGATATGCAAAACACCACCCCACCAAGACCAAAAATTTGTTTTAAATTCTGGAAACTGTTCTAGATACAGTATGTCGATCATAGCGACACAGCTAGTCACGCATATGATCGCTAAAACTCCAGCTACAAGAATATCTATACTGATCCAGCCAACTGCCCTGATTACACCCACGACGTGTATCTTTCGAACAACTGCAACAGTAATTGCTATAGTTATCAAGTCAAAGATAAGATTGGGAAGATATGCGCTTATAACAATTTTTTCGTTAGAGAGAAAGAGGGTGAAGAAATCACTTATTCCAGTTTCCCATCCAAATACAATCATGCGACCAGATAGTATCGCCGCAGAGGTTAAGGACAGGCTCACGAGAGCAGTCCAAAGTATTCCTTTAACGGCATTGTTTTTTGTGCCTAAAAGGAATTTTATACCTTCCAAGAACCAGCCAGCAACTACTCTTGCAATGTCGGGGACTTCAGTCTGTTCAAGATCATACCACCAGCGTATTAGTGCAAGCTGCAATGTGCTCTTATGAGTGTTCAGCAGGAGGCGGTCCGTCAAAATACCGGCACTCGCAAAGAATGTGCAGAGAATTATCGTATTTTCCCAGGTCAATGCTGCGGCACCAAATTAAAATTCAAATTTCTGTCAAGATTGTTTATCCATATTTCACATTCTGAACTCAAAAAAATCAAATTTGCACAAACTTAAGGTCGGGTTCACTAACTAGTTTAAGGTTTAAGTGCGTTTCTCAAAGTTTAATGACTAAAAATTGTATGTCAAATTCTGTTTCGACGTTTCAAGAACGTGGTATAGCGCTACCAAATTATAAATTTCTTTCATCGTGAGTGATCGTAACTGCGCCCAGTTAGCTGTGGTTTGTTGTGTGAAATTAGGACGCAGTTGGTCGCAACGAAAGTCAGTTCAGTTGTCATCGGGACGTTTTACTACAAGAGGGTATCGACAATGGCATTACAAACGGTTTCGCTGTCCGGCTCGATCGGCGCCGAAATCAAGGGCGTCGATCTGACCCGGCTGGACGACGCGGGTTTCACGGATATTCATCGCGCCCTGTTGGATCATGGCGTCATCTGCTTTCGCGACCAGAATCTGACGCCGGACCAGCAGCTCGCCTTCGCGGCGCGCTGGGGCGACATTCATCTGCATCCCTACCTCGACGGGCTGCCCAACCGGCCGGAGATCATCGAGATCGTGAAGGAAGCCGGCGAGCGCAACCGCTTCGGCGACCACTGGCACACCGATCAGATCTTCACCTCGTCCCCGGCCATGGCGACCATGCTCTACGCCAAGGAGGTGCCGCCGGTCGGCGGCGACACGATGTTCGCCAGCTTGAGCCATGCCTATGGCGCGCTGTCGGACGGCATGAAGGAACTGGCCTGCCGGCTGCGCACCTACAATCTGTACGACAAGCAGGCGCCGCGCTCGCGCCGGATGAGCGCCAAGATCCCCGATCAGGACAAACCGGCCGAACCGGCGGTCCATCCGCTGGTCCGCGTGCATCCGGAAACCGGGCGGCGCGGGCTTTACATCAACGAGATGCAGACGACGCGGCGTTTCGACGGCATGACGGTGGACGAAAGCCGGCCACTGATTGAGTATCTCCTGCGCCACGCGACGCGACCGGAATTCACCTGCCGCATCCGCTGGCAGGTCGGCACCCTGGCGATCTGGGACAACCGCTGCCTGATGCATCAGGCGCTCGACGACTACCCTGACTATCGCCGCGTAATGCATCGGATCACGATCAAGGGCGACCCACCCGTCGGGGTTGGCCAGGAAGACATCGCCGCATGAGCCTCGACGGCGCCGTCGCCCCTTTGCTGGATGCTTTGACCCGAATGTTGGCGGCGCAGCGCCATCTCCACCCGATTCATTTGGAACAGCTCAAGCTCACTGTGGGTGACGCCGAAGCGCCGCTGCAGGCCGTCTTCGACGCATTTCCGGAATCCGGTTCGCCCGTCGACGACGGCGTGCGGACGTCCATGGACCTGACCCTGAAGGCGCTGTCCGCGTTCCGCGAAGTGCCGCAAGATCCGGAAGGAATTTTCCAGGCCTACCGCGCGCTGCGCTACGCGCCCTACGCCATGGAGACGCTGTATCCCGCCGCGTCCGAGTCGCCTGCGGTCAGTGACTTCTTCCTGGAAGAAGCCCGTCAAGGCGACGCGGCGTTCGCGGAACGGCTGGCGGCCCCCCAGCCCAACACCGGCGTTTTTCATGTCGAGAACGAGCGCGGCAGCAAGGGCGGCTATTCGTTCTACGTGCCGGAATATTATGATCCGGCTGAAACCTACCCAGTCGTCGTGGCGCTGCATGGCGGCGCGGGACATGGCCGCGGCTTCCTGTGGACCTGGCTCAAGGAAGCGCGCAGCCGCGGCATCATCCTGATCAGCCCGACCGCGCGCGGCGACACCTGGGCCTTGATGGGGCCGGACATCGACAGCGAAAATCTCGAGGCGATCCTGGAGGACGTACGCGCCCGCTGGTCTATTAACGAGGAGCGAATGCTCCTGACCGGCATGAGCGACGGCGGCACCTTCACCTATGTTAGCGGCTTGCGCGCCGCCTCGCCCTTCAGCCACCTGGCGCCGATTGCCGCGAGCTTCCATCCGATGATGCCGGAGTTGATCGACAACCCCAAAATCGCCGGCCGGCCGATCTATCTCACTCACGGCACGCACGACTGGATGTTCGACGTTGAAGTCGCCCACCTCGCGAACCAGATTCTGGGTAGCATGGGCGCTGACATCACCTTCCGCGAAATTTCCGACCTCGCCCACACCTACCCCCGCGACGAGAACCCGCGGATTTTGGGTTGGTTCCTGGGTACATGATTTAGGAGGATCGCCATGTCATCGATTCGAAGCGGCGGTTGCCTGTGCGGCAAGGTTCGCTATCAGGCGACGGAAGACCCGGTGTTTTCGATTCAATGCTATTGCCGCGACTGTCAGCATATGTCCGGCGGCGGGCATGCGCCGCAGTTCGCGGTCAAACGTAACAGTGTGACCAAGTCCGGGCCGCTGAAGACCCACCAGATTACCTCCGATGCGGGCAACGCGGTGGAATTCGGGTTTTGCGGCGAATGCGGATCGCCGGTCTACAAGACGACGGCGCACGCGCCCGAATTGATCTTTTTCTTCGCGGGATCGTTGGACGACCCGGCGCAGTTCTCTATCGGTAGCAAGGTGTATGAAGAGCGGCGCCAGCCCTGGGACGAGAGCTGACGGGTCACTGATGGGTCAGTAATCAGTGCCGCGGGCGAGCGAGCCGAGATAGCCGCCATGGTGCCGTTTGCCGTATTCCTCGCGGGAGAAGCCGATCTTCTTCATCATGAGATAGACCAGGATGTCGCCCAATACGGTCATGACCGTGGTCGAGGTCGTCGGCGTCATGCCCAGCGGGCAGATCTCCGTTGGCCGACCCGTAGACAAGGCTACGTCCGACAGCTCCACGAGCGGCGAATCCTCAAAGCCCGTGATGCTGAGGATCGGCAGGCCGGGGATCAGCCGCTTGGCAATCGGCAGCAGTTCCAGCAACTCCCGTGTCTGGCCCGAGTTCGATAAGGCCAGAACGATGTCCTGGTCCTGGATCATCCCGATATTACCGTGCACCGCCTCCAGCGGGTGCAGAAAGACCGACGGTGTTCCCGTAGAGGAAAAGGTCGTCGCGATATTCTGTCCAATTTCGCCGGCCTTCCCCACGCCAGTGACGACGAGCTTGCCGCTCTGCTGGTGCACGCGCTCAAAGATCAGTGCGGTCGCCTTTAACAAATTCTCGTCGAGCGGAATGTTCCGGATTGCCTGAATTTCGCGCTCGATGATGTCTTGCATCTCGCTGAGCGTTTCGCTTGTCGCAGATTGGTCCATGTTCCGCCTGCTCTGTGGGATCGTAAGGCCGCGTTCATACAGCATCGGATTCGGTTTGGAAATGCGCGAGCCTGCCATCAAACCGTGCCGCCGCAAGGTCCCGTGCCGAGGTCGAGCGCCGTCAGCATAGTCGCGGCCCGGTCATTGTTCCGTTTGGCGCTGCGTTCGAGCCAGTGCCGCGCCTTGTCGCAGTCCTGCGGGACGCCCCGGCCCTGGATATACATGACGCCGAGCAGGAATTGTGCGGTCGAGATGTTGGCCTCTGCGGAACGGCGGATTAGCCTTTCTGCTTCGACAAGGTTCTTTTCCACCCCATTGCCCGACAGGTAGAACCATCCCAGCATCCCGGTCGCAGCCGAGTCGCCCTTGTCGGACGCCCGGCGGAGCCAGTCCGCCGCTTCAGCGAACTTTTTCTGTTTGGCTAGCAATAGGCCGTAGAGGGCCGCCCCTTTCGTCTCGCCCTGCTCCGCCGCGCGGCGCGCCCAGGCCAGCGCCCGTTTCCGGTCGCGGGGCGCGCCTTTGCCGGTGTGCAGCATTGATGCGAGCAGGACTTGCGCCTTGGCATAGTCCTGTACCGCCGACTTTTTCAGCGCATCGACCGCCTTTGCGAGGTCCATCGGCACGCCCTGACCGTTGATGTACAGTTGGGCGAGATAGAAGTGCCCCAAGCGATCATCCTGCGCGGCGGCCCGTTCGATCCAGCGCACCGCGTCCGCCGTATTTTGGGCCGCACCGAATTCCCCTTGCAGGTGCATCAGGCCGACGACGACCTGCGCCTTGGCACTGCCCGCCTCCGCGGCTTTCTGGAACCAGCGTCCTGCCGTCGCGCTGTCTTTCTCGACCCCGCCCTCGCCCTGCATGTAGAGCAGACCCAGTAGCAGCGCGGCGTTCGCGTTACCCGTTTCAGCCCTTGTCCGCAGCGCCTCGGCAACCATGGCGCCCAGGCGCGGGTCGGTCGCATCGCGTAGGGCGTCGAAAATATCGGGCGTCTTCGGGTCCGCCTCGCCGGAAAAGGCGAAGCCGTCCTCCGTCTTACTCTTCGCCAGGATCGCGAGCTTCCGCTTCGCCGTCTTGTGACCTTTTGCCGCCGCAAGTCGGTACAACCGTTCCGCTTCCGCCGCATCCGCGGCGACACCGCGGCCGAGCTCATACATCAGGCCGAGATAATATTGTCCGCGCGCATATTTCGCGTCAGCGGCGGCCCGGAACAGCGCCAGCGCCTTCGCGTCGTCGCGCGGTATCGCGTGGCCGCGCGTGTGCATCAGGCCGAGGGCGACCTGCGCCGGGCTGTAATCCTGCGCGACGGCGCGGTAGAGCCATTTCAGCGCCTGTTCGGTATCGCGCGGTACGCCGGTGCCCTTGAGGTACATTTGGCCGAACAGCGACTCGGCGGCGGCATCGCCCTGCAGTGCCGCGCGCTCGACCCACAGTTTGGCTTGCGCCGCGTCCTTCTCGACGCCCTTGCCAAGCAGATAGAGCCGGCCCAGCCGCTGCTGGCCTTTCGCATCTCCCTGATCGGCGGCCAG
Organism: Alphaproteobacteria bacterium; assembly: GCA_012103325.1. Lineage (GTDB taxonomy): Bacteria > Pseudomonadota > Alphaproteobacteria > UBA8366. Next base: position 892,698 of record WLWY01000001.1, on the reverse strand, counting down.
CTGATAGTAGCGCCGCGCGGCGTCGACATCCTGCGCCACGCCCTTGCCGCGCTCATACATCAGGCCGAGCGTGGCTTGTGCCTGCGCCAGCCCGCGGTCGGCGGCGTCGCGAATGTGTTGGGCCGCGGTCTCGTAGTCGCGCGGCACGCCTGCGCCGGCCCCGTACTGGAGGCCCCGTTTATAGGCGGCGAGCGGCGTTTCGGCCGCCGGATCCGCCGTCTGTGTCGTCAGGCACCCGCTCAACAGGAGAGCGGCACCACCGAAGATCAGTCCGGCGAAAGCGGGCCGCAAGGAATCCCTTTTCGTGCCAAAGCGCTTCATGCAATGCGATTATACAACGCTTCCAGGCGGGTATGGAGTCGCAAGAGGTACCATGTGTAAGATTATGCCCATTGGAATTGGCAGCAGAAGAGGACAGCAATGGCTGTTACTGTCACGCCGCTCGGCGAGGACCTCGCCGCCGAAGTCTCGGGCATCGATATGACGGAGCCACTCGGTGCGGAGGATCTCGCGGGGATCGAGCGGGCGTTTCTCGACCGTCGCGTCCTGCGCTTTCGCGGGCAATCGCTGACGGTGCCCGAACTGGCGGTGTTCTCCGGACAGTTCGGCGATCTGCAGCCGCATGTGCAGCGCAAGTTCCAGCATCCCGAAGACCCCAATGTCGTGGTGATGCGGAATTATGGCGACGACGGAAAATTCGACCTGGCCACCGCCTCGCGCGGCGCGCTGGAGCGGCTGCGCGACGGCTGGCATTCCGATCTGTCCTACGACCCGGTCCCGGCCAAGGCCACCTTGCTGCATGCGCAGGAAATTCCGAGCCGCGGCGGCGACACGCTGATGTGGGAAAACCGCGGCGGTGTGATGCATTGCGGCCGGCTCGATTACCCACGAGATGAACGCCGCCGCTTCATCCGCACGACTGTGACCGGTCAGGCGATTGAAATGCAACTCTGACCACATCGGCACACGCATAGCCTTGCCGCAAGCTGGGAAACCGTCATGTTCGCGTGTTTTGGAATTCCCAACGAAGCGCCGCTATGGCCAACTGTCAGTGTCGGAAAATTTTACAACTCTTCTCCACGCAAAAATTTTATCATAAGCCGTTGATAAAGATGAAGTAATTTTACTACGGTGTAGATTTTTCAAGAAAGTGGTGTCGGAATTCCTTACACTTTTGGTCAGTTTTCTCCGCAGCAAATTGCGCAAGCCTTTCATAAACCAACGAAAGTTTAGATTGGTACGATTTTTGCTCAAATATACAATAGTTTTAGCTGCTTGCGCGCTATGCAACGAAGTTTTGCATTCTTTTTGCAAGTTTGTAGGGTGGCTGGACAAGGGGTGTCCGCCTTGGAGAAAAGGGGAGAGAGCGTGACCAGTACTTCATCAAAGAAGCTTTTGAATCGTTTCTGTGTAGGCTTGTTGGCGATGGGCACCGCATTGTTTATGCATGGCAACGCCCACGCCATCGTGTCGACTTTTACCAATCAGGCGGACTGGGAGGCGGCGCTTGCGGGTGCGGCTTTCCTGACGGAGGATTTCGATGGGCCGGCCAGTTCGTTCGCCAGCAACTCCACCGGCAATCCACTCGGCCCGGTGACCGTCGATCTGGAAGGCAATGGCGAAGGCCCTCCTGACAACCCCGGTCTTACCGGCACCGGCTTCTTTTTGGTCGAGCTTGATAGCGACGATCAGGAAACCTCGGATGGGCTGGAACTTCAGTTCAACCGCCCGAATATGCTCGGCGTTGCATTTCTGGGGCTGCAAGACGAGGGCGGGACGAATTTAACACTGGACCTGGAGGAAATCGGCTTCGATTTCGGCACTGGCGGCGTGCCTGGATTCGAATTCCTTGCCTGCGAAGTTCTTTCCCTTTGTACGCCGGCGCCCCCCACAGATGTTGTGGATACGCTCACCGAAGGTGTCATCCCCTTCATCGGGTTCGTCTTCGACGCACCGCGCGACGACTTCGAACTGAACCACGGCGACGCGATTAGAAACCTGACGGTTGACGGCGACAGCGAAGACTTCTTGATCGACCGCCTGATCGTCGCGGAAGCGGCGACTGCGGTTCCTGAGCCGGGAGCGGTAGCCCTCCTGGGTGTCGGCCTTATCGGTCTCATTTGGACAAGGCGGCGGCGCAGGGCGGGGTAACCGCCGCCGCGTATCGCGGACGTCAACGGGTGCAGGATCGTCACATTCCTGCATGTCATCCGCAGCGTTCTGGAAGCCGTCCTTGTAGAATAATCTCTCCGAATTTCGTTCTGTACACGGCCATTGCGCGATGGCGGCAGCTTCGCCAAACTTGGCGAGAAAGAATGTCCATCAGGTAGGAGAGACTGCGATGGCCTTCACTGTCACACCGCTCGGCGAAGGGCTCGCCGCCGAAATCTCGGGTGTCGATATGAAGCGTCCGCTCGCCGCGGAAGAAGTCGCCGCAATCGAACGGGCGTTTCTTGACCATCGCGTCCTGCGCTTTCGCGGGCAATCGCTGATGGTGCCCGAACTGGCGGCGTTCTCCGCGCATTTCGGCAATCTGCAGCCGCATGTGCAGCGCAAGTTCCAGCATCCCGAAGATTCCAACGTCGTCGTGATGCGGAACTATGACGATGCGGGTAAGTTCGACCTGGCTGCCGCGTCGCGCGGCGCGCTGGAGCGGCTGCGCGACGGCTGGCATTCCGATTTGTCCTATGACCCGATCCCGGCCAAGGCCACGCTGCTGCATTCGCAGGAGATCCCGAGCCGCGGCGGCAACACCTGTTTCACCGACACACATGTGGCCTTTGCGGATTTGCCGGACCGGACCAAACGCCGCATCGCCGGTCTCAAGGCCGAGTTTTCCTATGGCGGCAACACGCGCAACAAGACGACGAGCCTGGTGGCCAATAGCCTGGACAAAGAGGGCCGCGACAGTACGACGGTCGTCCAGCCCGTCGTCTGCGTGCATCCGATGAGCCGGCGGCCGGCGATTTATGTGAACCCGCTGATTACGGTGCGCGTCCTGGATGTGTCCGAGGCCGAGAGCGAAGAGATTCTCAACGAACTGTTCGATTGCATCGACCGGCCGGAATATCGTTGGGAGCACGAGTGGCGGTTCGGCGACACACTGATGTGGGAGAACCGCGGCGGCGTGATGCATTGCGGCCGGCTCGACTATCCGCGCGACGAGCGCCGCCGCTTCATCCGCACGACCGTGCGCGGTCAGGCAATTGAAATGCATGCGGCGGGCTGAGCGATGCGCACGCGGCAGGTGAACCGGCGCAGCGCGATGGTCTTTTCCGCGCTGCTGCCGGAAAAGTTCGACGACGCGGCCAACGCCGGTACGGACATCGCGGTCTTCGACCTGGAAGACGGTACGGCACCCGGCCGCAAAGCCGAAGCGCGGGAGACGGTCGCGCCCGTCTTCGAACGCGAAGGGCCGTTCCTTCAATATCTCCGTATCAACCATCCGCACTCGGTGGACGGGCTGCGCGATTCGATTGCCGTCATCGAGTGGCAGTCGCCGCCGGACGGACTGCTGCTGCCAAAGATCGAGTCGGCCGACGAGGTGCGCCAGATCGCCGCGACGCTCTGCGCCGTGCATCCGGATATTGAGCTCGTGCCGATCATCGAGTCGCCAAGCGGGCTGGAAAACGTCTATGAGATCGCCAACGCTGCACCACAGATCGTCATGCTGCTACTTGGCAGCGACGATCTTTCCGGCTCACTCGGCTCCGACCGTTCCTGGGAGGCACTGGCCTATGCGCGCGGCCGGGTGGCGGCTGCGGCTGGCGACGCTAGCATAGAAGCGATGGACGGTGCCTTTTACGACCCGGACGACGAGGCAGGCTTGATCGCGGAACTGACGCGCGCCGCGGCCATGGGTTTCTCCGGCAAGGCATCCTATCACGCGGGCCAGATACCACATATTCACGCCGCCTTCACGCCGGAAGCGGACGCCGTCGCCGAGGCGAAGCGTATCCTCGAGGCCGCGGCGGCGGATAGCGTGGGCAGCGCCCGGCTCGATGGGCGCATGATCAACGCCGCCATCGTCAAGCGGGCGAAGCGGTTGCTCGCTATCGCCGAACGGCGTGGTGTAGACCGGTAGACATAACAGAGGAGAGAAATCATGCGGTTGAAGGATAAGGTTGCGATCGTGACGGGGGCGTCGTCGGGCATGGGTGCCGCGACGGCGAAACTGTTCGCGGCGGAAGGTGCGAAGGTCGTCCTGACAGATATCCTGGCGGATGAAGGTGCGGCGCTTGCGGCGAATATCGGCAACGCCGCCCGCTTCCAGAAACTCGACGTGACAAGCGAGGCGGATTGGGATGCCCTCGTAACCGACACGCTCGCGGCTGAAGGTAAAATCGACGTGCTGGTGAACAATGCCGGGGTCAGCGGCAGCCATCCCGACATCCTCAACACCGCCACCTGGGACGAGCAGATGAACGTTAACGCCCGCGGGGTGTTTCTGGGCATGCGCGCGATCATCCCTGCAATGCAGAAGACCGGTGGCGGGTCGATCGTCAATATCTCGTCGATTTCCGGCATCACCGGGCAGCGCTTCGTGCATATGGGCTACAACGCCGCCAAGGGCGCGGTGCGTCTAGCGACCAAGGCGGCCGCGGTGCAATTCGCGCGCGATGGCATCCGCGTCAACTCCGTGCATCCGGGGCTCATGCCGGCGATGCGCACCTCGATGATGAGCGCCGATCCGGAAGTGCGCCGTAAGATGATCTCGGCCGTTCCCATGGGCCGCGAAGGCGGTATCGAAGAAGTCGCACACGCGAATCTATTCCTCGCGAGCGACGACTCCTCCTACATCACCGGCATCGAGATGCCCGTGGATGGCGGCTTTCTGGCGCAGTAGGGCGCGAGTCCGCTCTAGTGTCCTGATCGTGAAATTCAAAGGATTGAATTTCGCGTGAATCAGCACACCAACTATTTGAATCTAGTGTGATTCAGATTCTAAATTCCATCGCATGTAATGCGACGGCCTTCAGAACCATCGCACTAGCTTTTCCGATTCGTCAATTGCACGGCACATGCATCGGCGACTCGGCTCTCTGCCGAGTCGCTGCCGGGCATGGTCGCCCATCCTTGCTTGGCAACGAACTCGCCGCGTGTCCAGGATTGGAGCGCGGTCATCTCGGTCAGCTTCGCGGCCTTGTCCGTCGAGGCGTCGAACTGCGCGACACAAATCGACGCCAGGCTCTCGGCCACCGCGTCGCGCGTCTGCTCCCGCGCGGTCATTTCCGCCGTGCTGCTCTTCACCGCCCAACCGGTCGCAAACATCAGTACCGAAAGCACGATGCCGCCGACCACGGCCCCTTCCAAGAATCGTTTTATCGATTGCTTGTTCACTTCACTATCCTTCCCATGGAAAATATGTCGAAACCAAGCTCGCCCCGAAACTGCACCACAAGACGGCACCGTAAGGCCGGGAAGGATTGCCATTTGACGTATATTTGGCGGGGCGGGTGTCCGACGTCGCTCGTACCCAGACTGCCGTAGCGCTATCACGCGGGTCCCACCATAGCAACATATACCGGCTGAAGAAACGTTTGTGCCGCAGGATGGCCGGATCACGCGACCGCTGAATCCGATGCAGCCTTTCTCTTCAGGCAGGCCGGAATTTTGGCAACGTCACCTCTTCAGTGACGTCGTCGAACACCACTTCGACAGTCATGCCGATCGTGACCGACTCCGGATGGCATTCGACGATGTTGGTCATCATGCGCGGTCCTTCCGCCAGTTCGACGATCGCCAGCACGAAGGGCAGCTTGTCGGCGAAACCCGGATGCGGCGCGCGGTGGTTGACCGAGAAGGAATACACTTCGCCCTTGCCTGACGCGTCTTGCCATTCCAGATCGCTCGACAGGCAATGGCTGCACACGCCGCGCGGATAGAACTGGTGTTCGCCGCATTCCGTGCAGTGTTGAATGACGAAACGATGTTCGCGCGCGGCCTTCCAATAGGGAGCCGTGTCCTGATAGGGTCTTGGCAGTGGTGGCAAGGCCATGATCAGTCCCTCCCCAAAATGATCGTTCCGGTGGAAGACAGCACGCCACCGGTCCCATTGCACAGCGCGATCTTCGCGTCCGGTACCTGGCGTGGGCCGCAGTCGCCGCGCACCTGACGCGTGCCTTCGATGACGGTGAAGATACCGAACATGCCAGGATGGGTATAGCTGAGCGCGCCGCCCTGGGTGTTCATCGGGAAGTCGCCGCCCGGCGCGGTACGCTGGTTCGATACGAAGGCGCCGCCTTCGCCTGGCTTGCAGAAACCCAGACTCTCCAGGGTCAGCAGCACGGTGATGGTGAAGCTGTCGTAAATTTCCGCCACATCGATATCGGTGTGGGTCAGCCCGGCGCGCTCGAACGCCAGCTTGCCGGAAATCGCTGCCGCGGTTTGGGTCAGGTCCGGCATCTGGCTGATCATGCGGTGGGTGTGCGCCTCGCCGGTTCCCAGCACGCGCACTGGTTTGGATTTCAGATCCCGCGCGCGTTCCAGCGAGGTCAGCACGACGGCGCCACCCGCGTCGGTGACCAGACAGCAATCCAGCAGATGCAGCGGCGAGGCGATCAGCCGCGAGTTCATCACGTCGTCGATGGTGATGCGGTCGCGCATATAGGCCTTCGGATTCATCGAGGCCCAGTGCCGCGTCGCCACCGCGATCTCCGCCAACTGCTCGCTGGTCGTGCCGTATTGATGCATGTGGCGTTGTGCCGCCAGTGCGTAACTGCCGACGGTCGACACGCCGTAAGGCTCTTCGAACTGGCTCGGCCCGAACACGTCGGTCGTTTGCGATACCGGCCCGCCCTTGCCGCCGCGGTCGGAGATGTTGGTGCTGCCATGGCAGATCAGCGCCACCTCACACAACCCGGTGGCGATCGCCATGGCGGCATGTTCCACATAGGCGACGAAGGACGACCCGCCGATCGAGGTCGAGTCGGTGAAGCGCGGCGTGATGCCCATATACTCGGCCATCAGCATGGTGGAGAACTGGCCGCCCTCGGTGATGATGGTGGTCAGCAGCCCGTCGACGTCCTTGACCGTCAGCCCGGCCTCGTCCAGCGCTGCCCTGCTTGCTTCGGCAGAAAGCTGGAACTTGCTCTTGTCAGGCACGCGACCCAAATCCGATTCAGCAACGCCGACTATCGCGACGTCGCGCTGTGCATTGGCCAATGCGCCTCTCCCCTGGTTAATGATCCGCGGTCGGATGCTAGCCGCTCGGGGCAGGTGTGAGAATAGCTGGTGCGAAATTGCGTTGCGGCGCTAATGCTGGATTCGTGGTCGGTCGTTCCTTGTGCTAGCATTTCTGGTGAAGCGGAGGCGTCATGCGAGAAACCCGGAGCACAGCGGGGCGGCATGGCTCGGTCACGGTGCGACGATGGGAGGGAAGTCTCATGGCATCAGGCACATCGAACACATCCTATGTCTATGTCGGTATGGGCGGGGAAACAGCGCCGGGAAGGCCCGTCGATACCGGGCTGTACCGGCTTGGCGAGGGAAGCGAAAGCTGGGCATTTCTGACGGAAGGCCTGCCCGAGGCGCCGGCGATCCGTGCGCTGACGGTGCATCCGAGCCAGCCCAACATCATTTATGCCGGTACCCAGAACGGCCCCTACCGTAGCGACGATCATGGTGACAGTTGGGAAAAGGTGAACGTGCCGGACCGCGGTCAGCCGGTGTGGTCGTTCCTGTTCCACCCGCACGATCCCGACGTGATCTATGTCGGATACGAGAATTGCGAAATCTACCGCAGCATCGATGGCGGCGCGCATTGGGAGCGGATGCCGGTGAGCGTGCACTTCCCCGATATCACGACCGCGCCGGGCGCCAACCCGGTCAAGCGGGTGCTTATGATGGCGGCCAGCGAGAGCGACCCCGATCTGTTGTTTGGCGCAATCGAGGTCGGCGGCATCATCCGCTCGGAAGACGGCGGCGAAACGTGGGAAAATCTCAGCCACGGACATTATGTGAACGACGACACCGTCGATATGCATGGCGTGCTGGCGAGCCGCTGGCGCCCCAGCGTTACGTTCAGTATCGGCCGCGCGGGGATGTTCCGCAGCGACGATGCGGGCGATCACTGGAGCCATGTACCTCTGGAACCGCTCAATGCCAAAGGTCAGATCTATTGCCGCGACATCCGCGAAGTACCGGGCAATCCGCGCAAGCTGTGGGTCTCGGCCGGCGCCGACTTCCAAAGCGATACCGGCGTGCTGCTGTACAGCCGCGATGGCGGCGACAGTTGGGACCGTGTCGAGATGGGGCACAAGCCCGCCAACACGATGTTCAAGCTGGCCTTCGACGACCGGCGCCCGGAGCGGATGTCCTGCGCGACCAACGGCGGTGAAGTGTTCTCCAGCAGTGATGCCGGTGAAAGCTGGCAGGCCCACCCGCCGCTGCCCGAGGGACGGCTGGTCTACGCCCTTGCCCGGGCCTGAGCGCGGACGAAGTAGCGAGGGAAACCAGGCAGTGTTTTTCGATCTAAGCGATGAACAGAAAAACCTGCTGGAACGCTGCGAGGCGATGGCGACGGACTTCGCCTCGCGGGCGAGCGATCATGACCGCGACGCGAGCCACCCGCACGAGAATTACGACCGGCTGCGGGCCGAGGGCTTTCTGGCGCTCAACATCGCCAAGGAATGGGGCGGTGCGGGGGTCGGCCTGTTCGATCACACGCTCGCCTTCGAGGCGCTGGGCAAGGGCTGTCCCGCAACTGCGCTCGCCTTCAATATGCATGCCTCGATGGTCGGACCGCTGACGGAAAGCGATTTCGTGCCAAAGGAAAGCAAGGCGTTTATCGCCCAACTCGCGGTCGACGAGGGCAAGATGATCGCCGGCAATTTCTCCGAGGCGACCAGCACCTCGCTGATCGGCGAGCGCCATCTCGGCACCAAGGCACGGCGCGCCGACGGTGGTTGGCGGATCACCGGGCGCAAGATGTTCGCCTCGATGCTGCAGGCGGCAGATTATTGCGCCGTGCTGACCTACCCCGAAGGCGCAACCGATCCACGGGCCGGGCTGTTCGTCCTGATACCGACCGAGACCGAGGGGCGCAGCGTTATCGAGAACTGGGACACGCTCGGCATGCGCGCGACCCGCAGCGATTCCCTCGTCCTGGAAGATTGCTGGGTGCCGGCACGCAACGGGCTGTACGAAACCGATAATATCCAGCCGTTCCGCAACGACCAGGCGCACTGGTTCTGGGCGTCCTATACGCCGGTCTATCTCGGCGTGGCAGCGGCCGCGCTGGACGAGGTCGTATCGGTGCTGAAAGGCCGCCAGCCGCCGGGCTACACGCAGTCGCTCGCCTATCATCCCGATGCGCGGCGCAAGGTTGCGGAGATGACCGTCGATCTGGAGGCGGCGCGGCTAATCACTTATCAGTCGGCCTGGCTCGTCGACAGCCAGGGCCCGACACCGGACAGTCTGGCCGCGATGTTCCGGGCGAAATACAGCGTCGGCGAGATGTGCAGCCGGATCACCCGCATGGCGCTGCAGCTCGGTGGCGCCCATACGATTTTCAAAGGCTCGCGTATCGAGCAGCTGTTCCGCGATGGCGCGCTGGCCCCGATCATGGCGCCGCAGGCGGATTTCTGCCTGCACAACATCGCCCTGCACGCGCTTGGACTCGACCCCGAGGACATCGTGCCGCCGCTCAAACCCATCGAGAAGGACAAGCCCCCGCCCGCGTTTTAGGGCCGACCGTTCTCACCCCACCTCAATACTCGTCGAACATACGCTGCAGATTTGCCGAGGGGTTCGAAAAGAACTTTATCGGACTACCGCTTTGCGCCGCCGCCGGGCCCAGCCGAAACAAACGAGACCGGTGGCCAGCAAGGCGAGGCTTCCCGGCTCGGGTACGCTCGTACCGCTGCCTGGCCCGGTGCTCGTGCCGGGATCATCGCGGTTCTCCGGATCGTCCAATATTGCCACCAGCATCGCAACCAGCCCGAAATCGCCGCCGCCGAGATCGAAGTCGAAGTCGATCTCGAACTCGTACAGATTGGTGGCGAAGAGTCCCCCATCGGTCAAATTAAGGAAACTGAAGCCGGCTCCGAGCGTGCCGTAATCGACCAGGGTGAAGGTATCGCCGAGCAAAAGCGAAACGCCGGCGTCGACCATCAAGTCGAATACGACATCGCCGGCGCCTATAGCGAGTTCGCCCGCCACGTCGAGCAGTCCGGACAGGACATTGCCGGCACCGTCGTCGCCGATACCGAAGCCGAGCAGCGCGTTCGCGCTGTCCGCCGCCGCGAGGAGCATTCTATCGTTGACCGCGACGATTCCGCCATTGGCAATCGTGAGCGCGCCGTCGCCCTCGGCGCCGACGAGGAGACCGTCGGCAATGTCCCATCGCGATCCTGCGCCGGCGACCGTCACTGCACCGAAGGAGTCGAACTCGTCGCCGATAATACCAAAAGCACTGCTGACATTGCCGCCGTCGGTGACGGATAGGCGGCCAACGCCTTCGTTGCCGATGATGATGTCGCCGGTCGCCGCCAATACTGCCGCCGGGCCCGAAATCGTCGCTGTGCCGTTGCCGTTGGGTCCGTCACCGAGGATTACAATGTTCGCGCGCACGTCCATCGCGCCGAAAACCGAAAGACTGCTCTCCGTTGTCTCGCCGACGAACAAATCGCGGGATGCCGTCAGATCGGCGAGATCGTTCGATACGAAAAGCCCGTTTGTTTCACGGACCACCAGGTCGCCGGTCACGCCCGCCATTCCGGCGATAGTCGCGGTCAGTCGCGTGCCGTCTCCGCCGTCGCTGGCGTCGTTGTAGTCGACCGTCGCCGACACCAGGCCCTGCTGGCCGTCGGAGAACAAGGTCTGGGTGTCGTCCTGCAAGAACTGGACACCGGCCCCGTTCCCCTCGACCACCTGAAACAGCTCGGACGGATCGCGCGTGTCGTAATCGATCAGCGTGAAGGCCGTGCCGAATGGCACAACGGCCGGATTGTCTGCATACAGCTCGAAGAACGCGTCGCCTTCGCCCGCGATACCGTTGGGGTCCAAGACTGGATTTCCGCCTAACTGCAAAGCGCCGCTGCCCGGGCTGAAGCCATTCCCAACCACGTCGAGCCGGCCCGCCGCTATCGTGCCGTTGCCGTCGTCGCCGATACCGAAGCGCAACGTCCCCTTCGAGCCGTTAAAACTCCCAATCGTCGCGGGTCCGCTGACCTGGATCCGGCCGCCGTTTTCAATGGCGAGCGTGCCGGTGCCGAACCCGCCGACGAGGATTCCATTCAAACCAATACTTAAATCGGAGCCCGCCCCTGACACGGTCGCCCTGCCGACGCCGCTCGGGGAGTTGCCGATAACGGCGGTGCTCTGGATGGTCACGCTGCCGCCGTCCTCGACGCGCAGCTCGCCGGTGCCGGCGGCGCCAACATTGAGGGGGCCATTGCCCCAGCGCGAGCCCGGCCCGGTCACCGTGACCAATCCGTTTGAGCCGACCCGCGCGCCGATGCTGCCGCCGCCGCTTTCGAGCACGCCGCCATCCTCGACCAGCACCGTGCCGTTGCCGAAATTGCCGGCCGTCACGAACAGGTCGACATTGAAGGCCGAACCCGGTCCCCTGACCGTCACCATGCCGGTCGCGCCGGCGTTCTCGCCGACCGAGACGCTACCGGTGAGGCTGGCGGCGGGGAACCGGTTGAGATGCACCGCGCCGCCGTTCTCGATCGTCAGTGCGCCGGTGCCGGACTCGCCGACGATAAGGTTGCCGCCTGTGGATTCCCAAAGCGAGCCGGCACCGGTGACGATTGCCTCGCCGGAGACGCCAGTATTTTGGCCGATGACGCCGTTGACATGCTGTACGGTGCCGCCGTTCTCGACGCGCAGCGACCCGTCGCCGGCGCCGCCGACCGTCAGGGTTCCTGCATTGTTCCAGAGCGAGCCCGGCCCCGTTACCGTCGCGGCGGCGTTGCCCCCGGCACTGGCGCCGATCATACCGTTGGTGTTCTCAACCAAGCCGCTATTCTCGACTCGCAGCGTACCGTTGCCGGCATCGCCCACGGTGAGCGTTTCCGAATTGGTCCAGCGCGAGCCGGCGCCGGTCACCGTCGCATTGCCGGTGGACCCGGTGCTTTGGCCGATGACGCCGATGGTGTTCGTGACGACGCCGCCATCCCCGACGGCGAGATTGCCTTCGCCGGAACTGCCAATGGTGAGCTCGCCTCCGTTGGTCCAGACCGATCCGGTCCCCGTGACCGTCGCCGTGCCGGTTGATCCGGCCCTCAAGCCGATGAAGCCGTCTTGGTTCTGTACGGTGCCGCCATTTTCAACGCGCAGCGCACCGGTGCCCGAATTGCCGACGATAAGATTGTCGTTGCTTGCCCAGATCGAATTCGGCCCCGTGACCGTCGCCGTGCCGTTGCCGCTGGCAGTGTCGCCGATGACACCACGGCCTTCGACGCGGCCGCCCGCCTCGACCGACAGGGTGCCGTTGCCACGGTCGCCGACCACCAGTCCGAAGGGATTGGCCCAGACCGAGCCGGACCCGGTTACGGTCGCGGTGCCGATGGACCCGGTTCCACCGCCGATGATGCCTTGCGAGCTTTCGACCCGACCGCCACTTTCGACGAACAGCGCACCGGTGCCGACACTGCCCACGGTCAGGTCGGAGGAATTGTTCCAGCGCGAGAATTCTCCCCGCACTGTCGCCGTGCCGTTGCCGCCAACCGCCGACCCGATTGCGCCGAAGTTGGTTTCGACAAGCCCGCGCTCTTCCACCAGCAACGTGCCGGTACCGGCACGCCCGACTTCGATACCGAACGCTTCCCATCTTGACCCAGAGCCGCGTACCGTCGCGCTGCCGTTGCCGCTGGCATCGCGACCGATGATCTCGTTGCCGGAATTGTCGATACCCGCGCCGGATTCGATCAGCAAACTGCCGGTGCCCGCCCCGCCGACAACCAGGCCGAACGCTTCCCAGGTGCTGCCGGAGCTGCGCAAAGTCGCCGCGCCGTTCGAGCCGGCCTGGGCGCCGATCACGCCGCCATTGCTTGTGACCGTTCCGCCATCTTCCGCAATCAGCGCGCCCGTGCCCGCATCTCCAACCGTCAGGAGTCCATTACTTCGCCAGTTCGCGCCGAATCCGCGCACCGTTGCCGTGCCGTTCCCGGTGGCGTCGCGGCCGATGACCCCAGCGTTGTTGTCGACCCTTGCGCTGAATTCAACGTTGAGCGCACCCGTGCCGGCAGCGCCGACGACCATGTCGCCCCCGTTTGCGTTCCAGAATGTGTTGCTGCCTTGAACCGTCGCCGTGCCGTCGGCACCGTCGTTGGCGCCGATGATCCCACCGGTGCTGCTGACGTTACCGTTGTCGACATTTAGCGTGCCGGTCCCCGACTCGCCGATGGTCAGCAGGCCGGCGTTGGTCCAGGTGCTCGCACCGCTGATTCTCGCGGTCCCATTGCCGCTTGCGCCGCGGCCGATAACGCCCTCGGTGCTGCTCAGCCGGCTGCTCTCGCTCGCGTCGAGCTCTCCTTGGCCGCTGTCGCCAACGATCAGACTGCCGGTATTGGCCCATTCCGCTCGCGAGAATATGGCGGATCCGTTCGATCCCGCCTCGGCGCCGATGACGCCGTTGCTGCTGTTGATCTCGCTACCAAAATCCGCGTGAAGCGTGCCGTCCCCGAAATTGCCGATGATGAGGCTGCCGGAATTGTTCCACGCTGAGCCGAAGTCCCTCACTGTTACGAAGCCGTTTCCGCTCGCGGTATCGCCAATGATTCCGTTGACGTTGCTGACACTGTTGTCGGTGTTGTTGGGATCGTTGAAGTTGCTGTTGATGTCGAGCGACCCGGAACTGGTAATGCCGACGGTGAGGTCACCGAGAATGTTCGAAATCACGGGATCGGGGTCGGTGTCGCCAAAACTGATGATTGCGGCTTCGAGCGGCGCGGACGCCAGTAACAACGCCACCGTTGCTGCGACTCCCGTCAAACGGTTGCGTGCTTGTGGCCGATCCGTTTGCTCCGGTCGATTGCTCTGCTCCGTGCCCATGATTCCTCTCCCCGCTGCCAAACCCTATTCCGAACTTTCGAAATCGGTTCTACGCCGTGCGGTGGAGCAAAAGGTTTCTGGGATATTTCGGAGTGTTTTCTGAGATGTTTCTGAGCGGCGGCCCGTATAAGACTCAGTATTCGTCGAACATGCGCTGCAGTTCCGCGGGATCGTCAGTCTTGGTCAGCGCCAGCATCAGCAATATGCGCGCCTTCTGCGGCGGCAGATTGTCGGCCAGTACCGCGCCCGGTGCGCGCCTTGAAGGGACGTCGCCGACGCGGCCGCTGCCGGCGCGCGTGCTTTGCACGATGGTGACGCCGTTCGCATCCGCATTGCACAGAGCCTCGAACTCCGCCGGCGTGGTGTAGCCGGGCGCCATCGCGCCGACGACGATGCCTTTTGCGCCGGCCGCGGCCAGCGCTTCGATGATGGTGCCGTCGGCGCCCGCATAGGTCATCGAGATATCGACGCGCGGCAGTGCCGTCATATCGCGCACGTCGAATTCCGTGTTCGGCATGCGGCGGCGTTCGGGCATGCGGTAGTAGGCGATCTTGTCGAAATCGGCGTGGCCGAGCAGGCCGAAGTCGGGGCTCCGGAAGGTCTGCAAACGCTGGGTCGATGTCTTGGTCACCTCGCGCGCGGCATGGACCTCGTCGTTGAGCATCGCCAGCACGCCGCGCCCGCGCGACGCCGGGTCCTTGGCAACCCGGATCGCGTTGACCAGGTTCATGCCGGCGTCGGTGCTGAGTCCCGAGGCCGGCCGTTGTGCGCCTACCAGCACGACGGGGATGTCGATCTTGAGCGACAGGTTGAGGAAATAGGCGGTCTCCTCCAGCGTCGCGGTGCCGTGGGTGACGACAATGCCGGCGAGCGAAGGATCGTCCGCCACCAGCGCGTTGATCTTGGCGTTGATCTCCAGCCATTCCGCTGGGCCGATCGCGGTGCTTGGCATCGCGCGCAGCCGCACCGGCACGACGTCCGCCTGTTCCTTCGTCTCCGGGAAGGCGCCGAGCAGTTCGTCGACCTGATAGATTTTGTTGTTCTCGGAATAGCGCATGATGTCGAGGCTGTTCCGCCCGACCGACGAAATCGTTCCGCCGGTGCCGATCACCGCGACACGCGGTTGCCCGTTGCTCATAATGTGACTCCCCAGCCGCTGCTGTGTACCCGCACCTAGTCTAAGGCGCGGCTAGACGCCTCGCAATCGGTGGGAGTCTTCGATGATGGTGATGAAAAGCGCCGTGGCGCCTATTTTGCCTTCGCGGCCTTTTTGGCTACTTTCTCGGCTTCCGCTGCGGCGGCGGCTTCCTTGTCTTCAGCTTCCTTGGCCAGCCGGAGTGCCCGTAGCCGCGACACTTTCGCGATGCCGTCCTGCCGTGCCTTCTCTCGCATCTTCAAGGCCTTGTCCGCTTCCGCTTCGCTTGCGGCGAACAACTTTTCGGCCCTCGATCGTGCAGACTTGGCCATGGCAACAATCCTCTGCTGCGGTTTGTACTGCCAAGGCGCGTCCGCCTCCAACGATGGTTGGAGGCGTCAGCTCTTAGCGTCAGTCGAGGACGGTCAGATTCTCGGCAGATGATTTGCCGTTCTGGCCGGCTTGAATGTCAAAAGTGACCTTCTGTCCTTCGCGGAGCGACGTCAATCCGGCGCGCTCGACGGCGGAAATGTGGACAAAAGCGTCGTTGGAGCCATCTTCCGGCTCGATAAACCCATAACCTTTGGCCGGGTTAAACCATTTCACTGTACCAGTCGTCATCGTTAGTTCCTCTAACAAGTGTATCGATATTGCGTCCGCGAATACGTGTGGACGCGGTTGAATTCACGCTCACATTGTCAGGAGATAACCAAGCCAAACGGCGAACCGGATCTTCAATTAACACACAACAAATGCAACACGTACATTGATTAACTAAATTAAATACGGCAATTGTCAATGTTTTTGGACCTGCTTTCAAATGAAAGCGGCATCATTTAATTCGGGAAATGCCAAAACGGTTCGACAGAATTCTGTTTTTCCAAATATAAACAGCGTATTAAAATCTATTACGGCGATTAAATCGGGCTAAGCGATGTAAAATTTTGCGCGAAGCCAATCTTCCGGACCGGTCTATTTTTCGCAATATGAACGCCTTTTCCTACCCAGAAATTGCGTCGCAGACCTGAACAGTTTTCGGAACTTGTTACTATTCCATCGCCAAACCTTCCTTATGGTATGGCGTGACGGACCAAACCTGTCCCGATCGGCAATAACCTAAAATATTGCAGCGCTGCACGATGTTGGAACGCGTGTTTCCCTATCTGCTGAGCGGTGCGTCCTAACCTAACGTGCGCTGCTGCCTTCGGGTTCAGGGGCGGAACGGCGCCTGATCGCCCGGACAGCGGTGGATCACCGCATAGGCCACACATTCCGTGCGCAGCCGGTAGTTCTTTTCCGCCCCCGGCGCTCCGGCGAGGTCGAGGAAGGCCTGGTGGCTCGGGTACCAGGCGGCCAGTATCTCGTCGAGCGGCTGTTCGCCGACCGCCTGCCCGAACACCGGATGCCGCCACAGGATCGCGCCGCCGACCGCCGGCAGGAACGCCTCCAGCCCGGCGATGTAGTCGTGATGCAGCCCGCCGCCCGGGAAGCCCGTGTCCGGTTTGTAGCGGTTGAGATTGAGCATCAGTACGGGGCGGTCGCCACCGCCGGCCGCGATCGCCTTGATGATCTCGAGCTCAGCCTCGTTGCGGGACAAATGCGACGGCAGCATGCGGCTCTCTCCGGGTTGCGGGTTACAGCTTCAGCCAGATGTTTTCCATAAAGTGGCGTAGGGCGTGATTGTTCTCGCCCAGATCGCCGGTGCTGACGCTGACGATGATTTCGTCCAGCCCGGCGTCGCGGTAGGCCCGCATCGTGTCGGCGATATCGTCGTCCGTGCCTGTCAGGGCGGTGCGGTCCTGCACTAGAGCGCTCGGCGGCTTGCCGGTAAATTTCATTGGCACGGTGATCGAATAGTGCAGCGTGGACGGATCGCGCCCCGCTTTCTTGGTCAACGCGATGATCTTCTCACGGCCTTCCGCGAATTGCGCCGGGGTCTGTCGCAAAGTATGCCAACCGTTGCCGATCCGCGCCACGCGGCGATGGGCGGCGGGGCTCGACCCGCCCACCAGGATCGGTGGGTAGGGTTTCTGAAACGGTTTCGGTGAGAATTTCAGCCCGCTATAGCGGTAGAACGTGCCGTCATGTTCCGGCGTATCCTGCGTCCACAGAGCCTGCAGCGCATCCAGCATTTCGTCGGTGCGCTTGCCGCGCGTGGTGAACTCGACGCCGAGATTTTCAAACTCGTCGCGCGTGGTGGCGACGCCGATGCCGAAATCCACCCGCCCGTGCGAGAGTTGGTCCAGGGTCGCGATCATCTTGCCGAGCCGTGCCGGATCGTGCCACGGCAGCACCAGCACGGAGGTGCCGAGCCGCACCGTCTTCGTCGCCGTGCCGATGGCGATCAACACCGTCAGCGCGTCGTGATAGGGCCGGTCGCCGAGCCGCTCCGCCACGTAGGTCGAATGAAACAGATGCTCGCGCACCCACACGCTGTTGTACCCCAGCCGCTCCGCCGTGACCGCGAGGGCGACGAGCTCGTTCGGGTCCTCGACGCCGTGATTGTTGGGAATGCCGAAACCGACCTTCATAAGGGGTGCCCTCCATCGTCAACGCGCGGGGAAAGGCTATAGGATAAGGTTCGGGCCGGTCTTATTCAAACCGCGTCGAGCCAAGCCTCCACAGCGGCGATGCCCGCTGTCTTCACGTCTTTCGGAGCGCCGCTGAATTCGAACGAAGTGCGGGCGAGGGTGGCGATCTGCGTATCGTCGAGGCCCATCTCCTCGCGGCACAGGGTGAATTCGTCAACCAGATCCGGGCCGAACAGCAGCGGGTCGTCGCTGCCGATATCGCAGGGTACGCCCGCGTCGAGCAGTTGCGGCAGCGGATGGTCGTCGAGCGATGGCACGACGCTGAGCTGCAGGTTGGAGCTGGGGCAGATGTCGAGGCAGATTTGCTCGCGTGCCAGCCGGTCGACCAGCGCCGGGTCCGCCGCCGCCAGCACGCCATGCGCCACCCGGTCTGCGCTCAGGTGATCGAGCGCGCCCTCGACCGACGCCGCACCGCCGCCGGGCACGGGCGCGATCTCGCCGGCATGGGGGGCGGAGAGCAGCCCGGCCTCCGCCGCGCCGACTCGGAATGCAGCCGCGAACGGCTCCGGTGGAAAGCCCTCCTCAGGACCATGCAGCCCCAGCCCGACGATGCCGGGGTGCCGCCCATTGAATCCGTTCATGCCGTTTTCGATCATGTGTTCGTTGCCGCGCACCAGATCGGCGGTGACCTGCGCCCGCGTGAGCCCCTGGTCGAGCGGCTTGCTGCGGTCGATCGCCGACACGAAACCGATCCCGACACCCGTCGCCCTGCTCGCCGTCTCCGCCGCGTCGAGCGCGAAGTGCCAGCCTTCTTCCTGCCTCTCGAACAGGCGATGGGCGCGGGCGTCGGCGCGCGCGGTGCTGAACCGGTCGGCGTCGAAGGCGGGCTCGATCCACCACACCCCCTCCGCCGCCGCATCCTCCGCCACCTCCCGGATGAGTTGCGCCAGATCGTCCGGCGTGCGGATGCACTGCGTGGCCGCTCGGTACATCTCATTGAAGCCGGCGAAATTCTCAAACCGCTGCCCGCGAATATCCGCCGGCCGGTCGATGCCGTAGCGGTCGCAAAGATCGCCCAAGGTGTCCCACCGCATCGCGCCTTCCAGATGAATATGCAGATGCGCCTTCGGCAAGGCGCGCAGATCGCGCGGTGCGGTCATGGTGGTGCGGTTCCCGTGGTGAAGCGGCAATTCGGCGGCGACCCTAACATATAATGGTTAACGCAATGCTGCGCGAACTTGCGGAGCGTGACCGCCGTCCACCCCCACCCTAGCCCTCCCCCTTGAGGAGACCTCTGCGAAACGGGTTCAGGATCGGAGATAATCGTTGGGTTTGGAGGTTGGTGCATAGGTTTGGCGGTTTTTCGCGTTGGGTTTTGGGACGCTCTTGACGAGATCGGCAAGGGACGGTGTCAGGGCATAAGAGTTTCGGCACGTCTCAGGTTCATGGCGATGCACAGGAGATGAAGGTGGGACTGGTTCTTCTGCATCCCCCTGTATCGGGCCCGGCGGTATCGGTAAGACCGCTTCAGAGTTCCGAACAGGCGCTCGACATTAGCGCGGATCGGGGAGATCAGGCGGTTGCGGACCTGTTGCCAGTGCGGCAGCGCCGGTTGGTTCTTATGGCTGCGGTGCATGATCCGGTCCTTGATGCCCCTCGCCTTGAGGCGCCGGCGGCGCTCCTTGTGCTCATAGGCTTTGTCAGCATAGACCGCCCGCTCGTCGCCCTGGATCAGCGCGTCGGCCACTTCGCTCTCATAGGTTTTGGCCGACGTCATCATCGCATCGCGGATCAATTCGGAGCCCTGATCGACGGCGATATGCGCCTTGTACCCGAAATAGGCCGTGCGCCCGCGCCGCGTCCAATCGGCATCCGGATCGAGCGCCGAACGCTCGCCGGAAACACCGGACGGCCGGCTGACCGAAGCCTCGATCAGGGTGGCATCGATCAGTGTGCCCGTCTTCAGCATCAGCCCGTGACGCTCCAACTGCCGGTTCGTTTCCGCCAGAAGCTTCGCCGTCAGTTTCCTCTCTGCCAGCGCCGCCCGGAAGCGCACGAACGTCGTCTCGTCCGGTGTCTCGTCGCTCAACGAGAACCCGCAGAACCGTCGGAACGACAGACGATCCCCCAACGCCTCCTCCAGGTCCGGGTCGGAAAGACCATACCATTGCTGCAGCAAAACCGCCTTGTACATCGACAGCGCCGGATACCCTCTGCGCCCCTTCTTCGAGCGAACCGACTTCAGGAGCTTCTCGAAGCGAGACCAGTCGAAAAGACCTTCGATACGCTCCAGACGTTTATTCGAACCCGCACCCGGCGCCACAAACGCATCCGCAAAGCCACCCTCACCAACCCGCTTCTCACCCATCAAGACCTCCGTCATAGCGATCACTCTAAAGAATCACCGTTTCGACAAAGTTGCTACCCATTTCGCAGAGGTCTCCTCAAGGGGGAGGAGAACAACCCGTTGACCTGCCTAAATTATCCCTTCCCCCCTTGTGGGGGAAGGTTAGGATGGGGGGTGAACCACCAACCCGAAAGGAGCCCCCCCATGAGCCGTCTGTTCGGCGAGATGCGCCAGATCGGGATCGTCGTGCGCGACATCGACGCGGCGATGAAGCACTGGGTGGAGGTCTGCGGCGTCGGCCCCTGGTTCTATGCGGACAAGCTGCCGGTTACCGCTTTCACCTACCGCGGCGCGCGCCATGACGACGTCCACCTCTCGATCGCGCTGGCCAATTCCGGCGACGTGCAGCTCGAGCTGATCCAGCAGCGCTGCGAGACGCCCAGCATGTACCGCGACTTCCTGGCCGCCGGGCATGAAGGCATGCAGCACTGGTCGAGCTGGCCCACCGATTACGACGCCCGGCTCGAGTACGCACTTGCGAACGGCTACGAGGTCGGCCAGTCGGGCGATAGCGCGCGCGGCCGCTTCGTCTATTTATGGAACGAAGGCCACCCCGGCACCGTCATCGAGATGGCGCATATGACGCCGGAGCGGGAGGGCATCTTCGACGCGGTGCGCGCCGCCGCGGTGGGTTGGGACGGCGGCGATCCGGTCCGCAACGAATGGCCGTCCTGAATAACCGAAAACGCCGCCACCCCGGTTGGGATGGCGGCGCCTGATTGGATCGTACGCTAAACGGTGACGCGGATTACTGCGGCACCATGTCGTTCAGATCGATGCCGGCGGCCGGAACCGGGGCGGTCATCGCGTCGCGGCGGAAGGGTTCGCCGAGTTCCTGGTTCAGCACCACTTCGAGGAACGTCGTCACGCCGTTCTCCATCTGGTCCTTCACCGCGGCGGCGAGCGCTTCGGTCAGTTGCGCCGTTGAGGTGACCTGCACGCCCTTGAGCCCACAGGCCTCCGCGATCTTGGCGTATTGCACGTCGAGAGCGAGTTCCGTGCCGACAAAGTTGTCGTCGTACCACAGGGTCGTGTTGCGTTTCTCCGCGCCCCATTGGTAGTTGCGGAAGATGATCATGGTGATCGCCGGCCACTCGCCGCGCCCGCAGGCCGTCATCTCGTTCATCGAAATGCCGAAGGCGCCGTCGCCCGCGAAGCCGACAACCGGCACGTCGGGGCAGCCGATCTTCGCGCCCAGGATCGCCGGGAAGCCGTAACCGCACGGCCCGAACAGCCCCGGTGCGAGGTACTTACGGCCCTCTTCGAAGGTGGGGTAGGCGTTGCCGATGGCGCAGTTGTTGCCGATGTCGGAGGAGATAATCGCATCGCCCGGCAGGGACGCCTGGATCGCGCGCCATGCCTGACGCGGGCTCATATGGTCCGGCTTGGCGGTGCGGGCGCGCTCGTTCCAGGTCGTGCCCGGATCGTCGTCCTCGTGATCCATGCTGGAGAGTTCCTGCAGCCAGCGCGATTTCGTCGTCGCGATGATGCCCTCGCGTTCCTGGCGGTTGGTATCGCCCGCCGCCGAGGACAGCATGCCGAGCAGCTGTTCGGCGACCATCTTGGCATCGCCCTGAATGGCGACATCGACCTTCTTGGTGAGGCCGATCCGGTCGGCGTTGATATCGACCTGGATGACCTTCGCGTCGGTCGGCCAGTAATCCATGCCATAGCCGGGCAGGGTCGAGAACGGGTTCAGCCGCGTGCCCAGCGCCAGTACCACGTCGGCCTGCTTGATCAGCTCCATGCCCGCCTTCGACCCGTTATAGCCGAGCGGCCCGGCGAACAACGGATGCGAGCCGGGGAAGGCGTCGTTGTGCTGATAGCCGCAGCAGACCGGCGAGGAGAGTTTCTCGGCCAGCGCCTTCGCCGCGTCGATCCCGTCCGACAGAACCACCCCGGCGCCGTTCAGAATGACCGGGAATTTGGCGTTCGACAGCAGCTCTGCAGCGGCGGCGATGCTCGCCTGCCCGCCCGAGGGCCGCTCGATCTTCACGACCTGCGGCATGGCGATGTCGATGACCTGTGTCCAGTAATCGCGCGGCACGTTGATCTGCGCCGGGGCGGACCCGCGGCGGGCCTGCTCGATCACCCGGTTCAGCACTTCCGCCATGCGGGACGGATCGCGCACTTCCTCCTGATAGCAGACCATCTCTTCGAAGATGCTCATCTGCGGCACTTCCTGGAAGCCGCCCTGACCCATCGTTTTGTTCGCGGCCTGTGGCGTGACCAGCAGCAGCGGCGTGTGGTTCCAGTACGCGGTCTTGACCGGCGTCACAAAGTTGGTGATGCCCGGGCCGTTCTGCGCGATGCACATGGAAATCTTGCCCGATGCGCGGGTGTAGCCGTCCGACATCATGCCGGCATTGCACTCATGCGCGCAGTCCCAGAAGGTGATCCCCGCCTTGGGAAACAGATCCGAAACCGGCATCATCGCCGAACCGATGATCCCGAACGCATGCTCGATGCCGTGCATCTGCAGGACTTTTACGAACGCCTCTTCTGTCGTCATCTTGGTCATCTGATGCTTCCTCCTCTAACCCGTTGGATTGTTTTTTGTTTGCCCGTCGGTCCAAGACGCATGGGCCGCCATCTCCCTGGCCGGGCGGTATGCGCGCGCTAAAAAGCGTTAACCGTGATGACTCCTATAATGCGCATATTTTTAAAAAATGAAACAAAACAATCAAGATTATGGAATTTTATCGTAGGTAGCTCACCGTCCTCCCCAACACACCACCCTGCCATCCTCAACACTCTGCCCGTCATCCTCAACTTGATTGGGCAACTGTGTTTGTCATGCGGTTTGTTGTTTGAAGGTTTCGTTGTTTCGGATCATTGCGTTGAGTGTGACGATAAGTTTTCGGGCGACAGCGATAATGGCGGTTTTGGGCTGTTTTCCGTTATCGCGGAGCCTGTCATAGAAGGGCTGAAAGGCCGGGTTACGCTTTGCGGTGAGAGCCGCGAGATAAAGGGCGCGTCTAAGGCGTGGCCTGCCGCCGCTGATTTTTCGATAGCCTTTGCGTTTTCCTGAGTCGTCGGCGATGGGTGCGAGACCGGCCAGCAGGGCGACGGCCCGGCGGTCGAGGTTTCCGAGTTCCGGCATTTCGGCGATCAGGGTCGCGGCGATGACCGGTCCGACACCGGGCGCGGTCTGCAGGGTGTGTACGAGACGGTCGAACTCCGTGTTCGTTTCGATAAGGTTTTTGATGGCGCGCTCGAAGGTAGCAATGTGGCGCGACAGGACTTCGATGAGGCTTTTGATATCGCGCCGGAGAGGACCGGGGTCGACCTGTTTGAGGCGGGTCTTTTCCTGTTTGCGCATCTCGACGAGCTGGTTGCGCCGCTGCAGCAACTCGGCCAGGTGCTGCCGTTCGGGCGAAGGCTCGCAGGTCGGCGTTGGGTCGAGACGGGCGCCGAGCCAGGCAAGCATGCGAGCATCGACGCGGTCGGTCTTGGCGAGGAGGCCGGTGGCGCGGGCGAACTCACGGGCCCGCCTCGGATTGACCCTGGCGAAGGGCCGACCGGCGCGAGACAGCACACGGCGCAGGGTTTTGTCATAGACGCTCGTGGCTTCGAAGACGACGAGCGCGTCAGGGGGCAACTCGCGCAGCAGCACCCGGATGGCATCACGCTCATTGGCGATACGCCAGGCCTTGTCGCGGGCGATGCTGAACAGGTCGAGCTGGTCCTTGGAAACGTCGATTCCGATGTGATCTTGGTATATCGTCATGGTTCCTGTCCTTGTCATGCGGGATCTGCTTGGGGCAGCCCCTGGCAACTGTTCAGGATGAGTAAGCAAACGCGGGCGGGGAGCCAGGCCCAATCACGGTCTTCAAGACCGAGGATCCAACGGTCTCCCGCCCGTTCTCATTCTGACACAAACACAACAGACAAGGATCCAGTCCGCCATCCGAAAGGTCCCCACCCGGTTGAGGGTTGCTCCGAACATTTAAGGCCGGTCTTCATGCCGCATCGCGCCGGAACGGCTAACCTGAGTGCGCGCGGGAGCCCGGAAGGGAGGGCCTTCACGGATCATTGTGCCAGTTCAGCGTTTCCTGGATCCTCAATCAAGTTGAGGATGACGGGTGGTGTGGTGAGGATGACGGCTTTTTGTTGATAGGGGCGAAATCGAATTATATTCGTATATCGCTATCAGGGTCTGGGGCTTCCCATACATTTCAAGCGATTGCTCTGAACAATCCGCCGCCCCGTCTTGAGTCATCCCGTGTGAGGCGGCAAGCTGATGGCGCGCGGATGGGGCAGGGGAGTGTGCCGATGGAAACGATCGACCTGGCGGGGGTCCAACTCGATTTGGACGTCCAGGGCAGCGGCCCGCCGATGCTCTATCTGCATCCTGAACATTACGCGCATTTGCACGCGCCCTTTGTAGACCGGTTGGCGGAACGTTGGACCCTCTACGCGCCGCGCCATCCGGGATTCGACGGGCGCACGCCGCCATCCGACTTCCGCCGCGTGGACGACCTCGCCTACCTCTATCTCGACCTGCTCGACCATCTCGGACTGGAATCAGTCGCACTGCTCGGCGCGTCCTTCGGCGGCTGGATTGCGCTGGAGATGGCGGTCCGCAGTAGCGCACGCCTGAAGGCGCTCGGCCTGATCGCGCCGCTCGGGGTGAAATTCGGCGGGCGGAGCGCCCGCGGCTTCACCGACCTGTCCGCCCTGCCGGAAGCCGACGCGGCACATTGCTTGTTCGCCGGGCCGACGCCGGATCACGCCATCTTCAGCGACGCCGAAATGATTGCCGTCGCGCGCGACCGGCAGTATCTGGCCTATTACGCCTGGAAGCCCTATCTGCACAATCCGGCGCTGGCGCGCTGGCTGCACCGGGTGGCAGCCCCCGTGCATCTGCTGTGGGGCGCGCAGGACGGCTATGCCGACCCGGCACTGGGTGGGGCGCTGGCCGAACGAATGCCCGCTGCGCGGTTGGAAATCCTGCCGGGCGCTGGCCACTACCCGCAGATCGAACGCCCGGACGACACGCTGGCCGCCCTCGCCGCCGGCCCCTGCGCCACCGTCGCCCCGAACTCAGGAGACTAACCCGATGCAGGTATGGCATTTCAGCGAGATGGCCTATCACCCGGCCTGGGAGGAGCTCGGCAATTCGCTGCGCAACGTGGTGCCCAGCCGGGTCTACGATCCGGTGGTGGGCGCCGACCTCTACCACCGCTATCTCGACGAGTGGGCGCTGTGCGACGAGCTCGGCATCAACATCATGGTCAACGAGCATCACACCACGGCGACCTGTGCGACCTCGGTCTGCACGATCCCGATGGCGATCCTCGCGCGCGAGACCAAGAAGGTGCGCCTGCTCTGCCTCGGCATGCCGATCGCCAACCGGATGGACGCGGTCCGCGTCGCGGAGGAATACGCGATGCTCGACGTCATCTCGCGCGGCCGGGTGGAGATGGGGTTCGTCAAGGGCGCGCCGTTCGAAGTCTCCCCCGCGAACAGCAACCCCGCCACCCTGATGGAGCGTTTCTGGGAGGCGCACGATCTGATCCTCAAGGCGCTGACCACCCATGACGGTCCGTTCAACTGGGAAGGCGAGCACTTCCAGTACCGCCAGGTGAATGTGTGGCCGCGCCCCTATCAGACGCCGCACCCGCCGGTGTGGATGACCGTCGCCAGCCCGGGCTCGGCCGAGGCGGTGGGCAAAAAGGGCTATGTGATCGCCTCGCTCAACACCGGCTACGCGCGCACGCCCACGATCTTCGACGCCTACCGCAAGGGCGCTGAAGCCGGCGGGCACAAACCGACAAAGGACCGCTTCGGCTACCTCGCCCTGGTTGGCGTCGGCGAGACGGAAGAAGAAGGCCGCCGCCGCGCGCACCAGATCCTCGACTACAGCCGCACCACGCCGCGCGCCGCCGCGCAATTCTGGTTCCCGCCCGGCTACACCGCGAACGAGGTGACGGCGCAGCGTCTGCAAAACCCCGGCCCGCTCAAAATCCCGCTGCGCGACGGCGGCGAATTCACGATGCAGACCGGCAGCGTCGACGAGTTCGTCAACGCCGGTATCGCCTTCGCCGGCACCCCCGACACGGTGTTCGAACAGATCAAGGACTTCAACGACCATGTCGGCGGTATCGGCCACCTGCTGATGATGGGCCAGGGCGGCCACCTCAGCCACGACGACACGGTCGCGAATTTGACGCTGTTTAGCCGGGAAGTGTTGCCGCGGTTGCGGGAGTTGTAGGCATGTCAGCGCGGCGCGGCCGTCGCAAGCGTGGATTGGCTGTCATAACAAATAAACAGGCTTAACTGACTTCAACCCATTTTCGCCTGGGCCTTCGCTCAGAATCGACTCCCGCTAACATTGTGAGCTATCCTGTTCATTCAATGAATGGGGAGCCTCAGAATGTCTGTTCTCGACTTCTTCTCTTTTCTAAGTCGCCAATCGCCGAAATTGTCTCACCCATTTGTTGATCAAGCACCGAATGGGCAAGACGATGATGAAATGGTCGCTATCCACAGCGACGAGGAACATAACGACGCTCCTGATATCGTTGGTCAGGCCTTTGGCATTGAATATCTCAGCGCTTCAAACGAGCGTTCTTTGCGTCTCATCTCCATCCGTAGCGTAAAGAGCGCCGCCGATGGGTCCTCTCAACTTTGTGCATATTGCCACCTGCGAAAAGCATACCGTGTTTTCAATTTGGATAGAGTTCAGTCTGTCTTTGACGATGATGGTGTCGTAATTGCCCCGCAAGAATTTTTTGCTGAATTCAACCTTCAAGAAAATCCAAAGACGAATGACTTCGAGCCACCCGCTGACGACAAGATTATACGTCAGCAGTTGCGGCATGAATTGCGCGTGCTGACCGCGTTAGCGCGAAGCGATGGGCGCCTTGATGACACCGAATGTGAGACAATTCTTCAATATGCAGTTCGGGAAGCGGAACGTTCCGATATTTTTCCAGACGACGATACGGTGATGCACCTCGAAAAATATATTCGTCGCCTATATCCAACACCCGACTCAATTTCGAAGAGTCTCGATTTGCTGCGCAGAACGCGTAAGCGTCCGGCCTGACCGCTCTGCCGTGCAGAAGAAGTGAGGTTTAGTGTCCACTTGTTTAGGTGGACACTAACGGGGATCAGGATGTGGCGAAGCGGGGCAAGCGTCGGCGCTGGAGTGCAGACGAGAAGCGGATGATTTGCGCACAGACGCGGTTTGCGGGCGTTTCGGTTTCACAGGTTGCACGGCGCTACAATGTGAACGCCAATCAGGTTTTCAACTGGCTGAAAGATCCCCGGTTTGCGGGAAGTGACACGGTCGATGACGCCGCCTGTTTCCTGCCGGTTGAGATTGCGCGTCACGTCGAGCACGAAGCCGAGCGCCCTGTTGGTGACGAAGGCAAGATCGAGGTCACGCTTGCCGGAGGTCATCGCTTGAGCATTAGCGGCCCTTACGATCCCGAAGCGCTCGTACGTCTGCTCCGGTGCTTGTCGGGATGATCCCGGTTCCCACGAACACGAAGGTTTGGCTTGCGGCCGGCGTGACGGACATGCGTAAGGGGTTCAATGGGCTGTCAGCGCAAACAGAGAAGGTTCTAAAGGCGGCGCCGTATTGCGGTCATCTGTTCGTCTTCCGGGGTCGCCGTGGCGATCTGATCAAGGTGATCTGGTGGGACGGGCAAGGGGCATGTCTGTTCTCGAAGCGTCTGGAGAAGGGACGGTTTGTCTGGCCGTCTGCGAAAGCGGGCAAGGTTGCGCTGACCCCGGCTCAATTGGCGATGCTGCTGGAAGGGATTGATTGGCGCATACCACAACGAACGTGGCGTCCCCTGACGGCTGGGTAAAGTCGTTTCACAGCAAAGGGTTGTCAATTTCCGGGGATTCCCATGCGGGGTGGCGGCTGATAGATTGCCGGCATGCTCGACGACGCTGAGAACCTCCCGAATGAACCTGCCGCATTAAAAGGTCTGGTGGCATCGCTGGCGTCGGAAGTGAAGTCACAGGCGGTGTTGATCGAGAAGCTCCAACACCAATTGGCCGGGATGCGCCAGCATCGCTTCGGGTCGCGCTCGGAGGCTCTGGATCAACTGGCGTTGACGCTGGAAGACGAAGAGATTGCGGCGTCCGCGCAGGAGCCCGCGTCAGACGATGCAAATGCAGATCAATCTGCAGCGCCAAAAGACAAGCCCAAACGTAAACCGCTGCCCGGTCATCTCCCACGCAACGAGACAACACTGTCGCCGGGCGATGCCTGTGGGGAATGCGGCGGTGCGCTCAAAACGCTTGGCGACGATGTCACCGAGGAACTGGAATATGTCCCCGGACGTTTTGTCGTGAACCGGATTGTTCGCCCGCGCATGGCCTGCACCTGCTGTGAGACGTTCCATCAGGCAGCCCTGCCGTCGCGGCCGATTGAGCACGGGCGGCCCGGTCCTGGCCTACTGGCCCATGTGCTGGTCAACAAGTACGCCGATCATTCGCCTTTGTACCGGCAAAGTCAGATATTCCAGCGCGAGGGGATCGATCTGGACCGCTCCACCCTGGCCGATTGGGTTGGCAAATCCACGGCTCTGTTGGAACCTTTGGCGGACGCCGTCGCGCGCCATGTTTTAAAGGGACAGGCCCTCTTCGCCGATGATACGCCGGTAAAAATGCTGACCCCAGGCTCCGGTAAAACCAGGACCGCGCGGCTTTGGGCCTATGTCCGCGATGAACGACCCTGGGCCGGAGAGGCGCATCCTGCCGCATGGTATCAGTTCTCGTCCGACAGGAAGGGCGTTCGCCCGCGCGAACATCTAGCGGACTTCACGGGCTTCATGCATGCCGATGGCTATGCGGGGTTCAATGACCTGTACCGCACGGGCAAGGTGACGGAAGTGGCCTGCATGGCCCATATCCGACGCAAGTTCGTCGATATCCACAAAGCTCAGGGATCGGCGATTGCCGAGGAAGCCATAAAACGTATCGCCACACTCTATGGCGTCGAGAAGGAGGTTCGGGGCCAATCGCCGGATCAACGGGTGAAGATCAGGCAGCGCCAATCAAAACCAATCTTCGACGACCTGGAATCATGGCTGCATGCCCAATTGACCCGGATATCCGGCAAATCACCCTTAGCCGGTGCTATTCGCTACGCCCTGACCCGCATGAAGAAGCTGCGACCATATCTAGATCACGGCTTTCTTGAACTCGACAACAATACCGCAGAGCGATCCATGCGGCCCATCGCCCTGGGGCGGAAGAATTATCTCTTCATGGGGTCCGAGGCCGGCGGCAAATCAGCCGCCATCGCCTATACGCTGATCGAGACAGCAAAACTCAATGGCGTCGATCCGCAGGCCTGGCTAACCGACACGCTAGCCTGTATCGC
The DNA here is from genome assembly GCA_012103325.1 of Alphaproteobacteria bacterium. GTDB lineage: Bacteria > Pseudomonadota > Alphaproteobacteria > UBA8366. The sequence continues at coordinate 863,275 of WLWY01000001.1, read as the reverse complement.
CGACCATAAAATCAATCGGATCGACGAACTGCTCCCCTGGCGTTACGCTCAAACCTGAGCGTAACAGTCCAACGTCATCATAGGCAGGGCTGCTTTACCGGACGCTCACGTGGAAGTTGGCTCCGATGGCGGATAATCAATCCCCAGTTCCACCAACTCAACCTCAAGCTTTCCGCCCGCGGCTATCACCGGGTTCTTCGCGTCGCCCGAACGCTCGCCGACATGGAAGCTGAGCCTAGCGTGCGCCGCCTCCACATCGCCGAGGCCTTGTCCTACCGCCGCATCGCGCCAGTACGGTAATCCTTTACGATTGATCGAACGGCGACACAACGCCTTTCGATCCCGTGATCAGACCGTAATGTTCCGGCTCGCGGTTACCAGCGAAGTCCCAGCGTTTGGTGTGCAGCATCGTACAGAGATCAAGGTCGCAACTGGCGACGATAAGCTCGTCGCCCAGCGTCTGACACTGCGTAACGATTTCGCCGGTCGGGGCGACGATGCAGCTCTCGCCGATCAGATCGCAGCCCTCCTCTTCGCCCGCCTTGGCGACGGCGACGACCCAGGAGCCGTTCTGATATGCGCCCGCCTGCAGAACCAGATGATTGTGAAAATCGGCCATGCGGTTCAGGTCGGGCGCTGGGGCAAAGTAGCGCGGCGTGTTGTAGCCGAGCATAATCAGCTCGACGCCCTGCATACCCATGACGCGGTAGGTCTCCGGCCAGCGGCGGTCGTTGCAGATACACATGCCGACGATCCCGTCGAATGCCTGGAAGACGGGAAAGCCAAGGTTTCCAGGCTCGAAATAGCGTTTTTCGAGATGCTGGAAAGGGCGCTCCGGCTCGTTTTCGGCATGGCCCGGCAAATGAACCTTCCGGTATTTGCCGACCAAATTCCCGGCCTCGTCGACCAGGATCGCGGTGTTGAAGTGACGCGTCTGGCCGTTTTCGACGCAAAGCTCCGCATAGCCGAGATAAAAGCCGATACCCAGCCGCCGCGCTTCGTCGAACAGCACTTGCGTCGAGTTGTTCGGCATCTCCGCCTCGAACCAGGTGTCGACTTCCGCCTGATCCTCCATGAAGTAACGCGGAAAGAACGTCGTAAGCGCTAGTTCGGGAAAGACAACGAGCTTGCAGTCGCGTGCCGCAGCCTGGCGCAAGAGGGCCAGCAGGCGTTCGACGACAGCTTCGCGGCCTTCGCCGCGGGCGATCGGGCCGAGTTGCGCCGCACCGATTGTAAGAGATCGGGTCATATCATTTATCCACCGGTTTGATCATACGGCCGAGATTCTTGCCGCCGAAAATATGGATATGCAAATGCGGCACTTCCTGATGGCCATCGCGGCCATGGTTGGCGAGGATGCGGTAACCGTCATCGACCACACCCATCATCCGCGCCACCTCGCCCACGGCCCGGATGAAATCGGCGATCTCCGCGTCCGACGCACCGGTCGAAAAATCGTCCATCGACTCATAGCGGCCCCTAGGGATAACGAGGACATGTACGGGCGTCTGCGGGTTGATATCGCGAAAGGCGAGCGCATGCTCGGTCTCATGCACTTTGTCGCACGGGATCTCGTCGCGCAGGATCTTCGCGAAAATATTGTCGTCGTCGTACGCCATTAACCCTCAACTCCCGTCGCGAGATGCTTTTTCCTCAAGACCGGAAACGCCTTCGCGCTTTGCCAAAGCGGACCACACGTCCGCCGGATCCAGCCCCCGCGCCGCCCACAGCACCAGCAAATGATACAGCAGATCGGCCGATTCCGCGGCGAGAGCATCGCGATCTTCACCCAGTGCCGCGATCACGGTTTCGACCGCTTCCTCGCCCACTTTCTGGGCGATTTTCGCCGTTCCCTTGTCGAAGAGCCGCGCCGTATAGGACGAATCCGCGTCCGCCCCACGACGACTTTCGATCACCTTGAAGAGGCGCTCGAGAACGAGCGCATTGTCCTGTGTGTCAGCCATAATGGTCTGGTTAGCAGATTTCGCCGCGCCTGTCAGGCACGCACCGGCACGCCTGCCGCCGTCATATGCGCCTTGGCCTCGCCGATGGAAAACTCGCCGAAATGGAAAATCGAGGCTGCCAGCACCGCCGTCGCATGCCCCTCTCGGATACCGTCGACCAGATGATCCAGCGTGCCGACGCCGCCACTGGCGATCACCGGCACTGTAATGGCGTCCGCAATCGCTCGGGTCAGTGCGACGTCGAAACCTTGCCGCGTACCGTCTCGGTCCATCGAGGTCAGCAGGATCTCACCGGCGCCGTTGCCAACCATGCGCTTGGCCCATTCGACAGCGTCAATGCCGGTCGGTTCCCGCCCACCATGGGTGAAGATTTCCCAGCGGCCATCCCCAACATTTTTGGCATCGATGGCAACGACGATGCATTGCGCACCAAAGCGCTCCGACGCTTCGGTGACGAATTCCGGGCGATGCACGGCCGCCGTGTTGATCGACACCTTGTCAGCCCCCGCCAGGAGCAGCTTACGGATATCGTCGGTGACGCGAACCCCGCCGCCGACCGTGAGCGGCATGAAACATTGTTCCGCCGTGCCGGACACCACGTCATAGATCGTATCGCGATTTTCATGACTCGCGGTGATATCGAGGAAACACAGCTCGTCGGCACCCGCCGCATCGTAAACCCGCGCCTGCTCGACCGGATCGCCGGCATCGCGCAGATCGACGAAGTTGACGCCCTTCACGACGCGGCCGTCTTTCACATCAAGGCAGGGAATGACGCGCGCCTTCAGCATGGTTATGCGCCCTTCAACGCCACAATGGCATCGGCGAGGTCGAGCCGGCCGTCATACAATGCCCTGCCGCTAATCGCACCGGCGATGCCGCCGCGGGCCTGCAGCGCGCTCAAATCCTCCAGCGACGCGATGCCGCCGCTGGCAATCACCGGAATCGAGGTTGCTTGCGCGAGATCGGCGGTCGCGTCGACATTGACACCCTTCATCATCCCGTCGCGATCGATATCGGTGTAGACGATCGCCGCGACGCCGGCGTCCTCGAACCGTGCCGCGAGATCGTAGACCGTAAGTGTGGACTGTTCGGCCCAGCCCTCGACCGCAACGAATCCGCCGCGCGCATCGATGCCGACAGCGACCCGGTCCGGCCAACACCGGCATGCCTCGATCACCATATCCGGATCCTTGACCGCTGCGGTGCCGAGAACGATGCGCCGCACCCCGCGCGATAGCCAGTTCTCCGCCACCTCCAGCGAACGGATGCCGCCACCGAGCTGAACCGGGATATCGACCGCCGCGAGAATGGCATCGACCACCGCGGCATTGACCGGTTTTCCTTGGAATGCACCATTCAGATCAACGACATGGATCCATTCGCAGCCGGCATCGGCAAACTGCCGCGCCTGCGCGCCGGGGTCGTCGTTGAACACCGTCGCGTCCTCCATCGCGCCGCGCCGCAACCGCACGCACGCCCCGTCTTTCAGATCGATTGCCGGGTAGAGAATCATCCCGCTTCCTGAAGGTCCTTGTAATAATAGTAGCCTGCGACCCAGGCATCGTTGACCCGGGCGTAGTGCGGATGCTCGGCGTAGCGAACGTAACCGGCATTTTCATACAGCGATATCGCCGCTTCCTGAGTCTCACGAACGTCCAGGTTAAGAACCAAAAACCCATCGCGCCGGGCCACGTCTTCGACCATCGCGGTCAAGCCACGCGCCAATCCATGTCCGCGTGCCCATGGCGCCACGAAGTTGGTCGTCAGGGTCGCCGAGAGAGCCTGTGCTTCATTGTTCTTCGTCGGTCGGACGAGCTGCGCGGAACCGACGATGATACCATCCAAACGGCCAATGAATACCGCCCGTTCCGGCACCATCAACGCACCGCGCCAAAAGTTCTCCAGAGTCTGCCGAGGCGGCGGTTTCAGCCAGCCAAAGCCACCGCCTTCCTCAATCGCCGACTCTGCCGCATCGCAGAGGTCGTTCAGATCGGATCCAACGATTTCCGATACCCGGCTTACGTCAATTGTCGGTTTCTTGGTCTTCTTTGCCCGTTTTGCCATTTACGGTTTCCAACTAATAAAATTTTCAATCAGGCGCAGTCCGAGCGCCTGGCTCTTCTCAGGATGAAATTGCGTGCCAACCATATTGTCGCGTCCGACGACAGCGGTAATCGCACCGCCATAATCGACGGTTGCCAAGACGTCTTCCTCCCTGTTTGCCGCCATATGGTAGCTGTGAACGAAATACATATGAGGGCTCGACCCCAATCCTTCCAGGAGAGGATGATCGCGGCAGAACGCCAGATCGTTCCAGCCCATGTGCGGAATCTTCAGTGCAGGATCATCCGGTGAGATCGCTTCCACAGCGCCCCCGATCCAATCGAACCCCGCATGAACCCCGTGTTCCAGCCCCCGTGTCGCCATCAGCTGCATGCCAACACAGATGCCGAGGAACGGGCGCGCCTGCCGCACAACGGCCTCTTCGAGGGCTTCCATCATGCCGTCCAAGGCCAGCAGGCCGTGACGGCAGTCGGCAAAGGCGCCGACTCCTGGCAGTACGATACGCGCCGCCCGCGCAACCACATCTGGGTCCGATGTGACTGTGACCGCCGCGGTTCCGACATGTGCGAACGCCTTTGCGGCAGAACGCAAATTTCCAGATCCATAGTCGATAATGGCGACCGTCATAAAACCGCCTGTCTAATCAATTTTTCCGAGGCGCGTCGGGTTACAGCGAACCGCCGAGAACGCCCTTGGTCGAAGGAACCGCATTGGCCTGCCGCGGATCGATCTCGATCGCCTGACGCAGGGCCCGAGCAAGCCCCTTGAAGCAGGATTCAACAATATGGTGGTTGTTTTCGCCGTACAAATTCTCGACATGCAGCGTCAAACCCGCCGACTGCGCGAAGGCCTGGAACCATTCCTTGAACAGCTCGGTATCCATTTCGCCCAGCTTTGGCCGCGAGAATCCGACCTTCCAGACCAGATAGGGCCGGTTCGAGCAGTCGAGCGCCACCCGCGTCAGGGTTTCGTCCATCGGGATATAGGCCGCACCATAGCGACGAATGCCTGCCCGGTCGCCAAGCGCCTGAGATACGGCCTCGCCCACCGCATAGCCGGTGTCTTCGGTCGTGTGATGAAAGTCGATATGCAGATCGCCGGAAGCCCGCAACGTCAGGTCCATCAAGCTATGGCGGCTCAGCTGCTCAAGCATATGATCGAGAAAGCCGATTCCGGTCTGAACGTCATAGGTGCCGGTCCCGTCGAGCGTAATGCTCGCGGAAATTTGGGTTTCCTTTGTGTTTCGGCTTACGGTCGCCGTGCGCATGTCATACCCTCAATGGCGAAGACGCGGGGGTTTTAACAGCACAGGTTAAAAAGGGCCAGCAGCGATCTACTCGCCCTTCAATTTAGTCGAACCGCTTACATCCAACGCAAAGGCGTAATATCATCGGCATCGATTCCTGTTTTTGCCTGTGCCGGGGAGGCTATCTCCTTTCCCTCTTGACCTAACAGGTTCTTTCGCCACATGGATGGGGCTGACGGCAAAACCGTTGGGGCAGAATCACCGGGCAACCTAATCATGAGCGAATCCACTACCTGGCATGGGACAACGATTTTGGCCGTACGCAAAGGCGACGACGTGGTCGTCGCAGGCGACGGACAAGTCAGCCTCGGTCAGACCGTCATCAAGGCGAACGCGCGCAAGGTCCGGCGGTTGGCCGACGGCGCCGTCATTGCCGGCTTCGCGGGCGCGACGGCGGATGCCTTTACCCTCTTCGAACGGCTGGAAGGGAAACTCGAACAGTATCCCAACCAGCTGACGCGCGCCTGTGTCGAGCTGGCCAAGGATTGGCGGACCGACCGATATTTGCGGCGGCTGGAAGCGATGATGGCCGTGGCTGATAAATCGGTTAGCCTCGTACTTTCGGGTACCGGCGACGTGCTGGAACCGGAAGACGGGCTGATCGGCATCGGCTCCGGCGGGTCCTATGCGCTGGCCGCGGCCCGCGCCCTGATCGACGACGACGGACGGACAGCCCGCGACATTGCGGAAACCGCGATGCGCATTGCCGCCGGCATCTGCGTCTATACCAACGAAAACGTAACCATCGAAACGCTATGACATCCTTCAGCCCCCGAGAAATCGTTTCAGAACTGGACCGTTTCATTGTCGGCCAGGACGACGCCAAACGAGCCGTCGCAATCGCGCTGCGCAACCGCTGGCGGCGCCAGCAGCTCGACGACGACATGCGCGACGAGGTTCTGCCAAAGAATATCCTGATGATCGGTCCGACCGGCGTCGGCAAGACCGAAATCGCCCGACGCCTGGCGCGGCTTGCGAACGCCCCGTTCATCAAAGTCGAAGCCACCAAATTCACGGAAGTCGGTTATGTCGGCCGCGATGTCGAGCAAATCGTCCGCGATCTGGTCGAAACGGCCATCCACATGGCCCGGGAGCGGCAGCGTAAAAGCGTCGTCGCCAAGGCGGAGCTGGCTGCCGAGGAGCGGGTGCTCGATGCACTGGTCGGCGAAAACGCAAGCGACAGCACGCGGCAGACCTTCCGCAAGAAACTGCGCGAAGGCGAGCTGGACGACCGCGAAATCGAACTGGACGTCGTCGACCATGGCGGCGGTATGCCAAGTTTCGACATTCCCGGCATGCCCGGCGCGCAGATGAGCATGCTCAATCTCAACGATATGCTCGGCAAGGCATTCGGCCAACGCACCAAGCCACGAAAGATGACGGTGTCCGAATCCTACGAAGTGCTGATCGGCGATGAAAGCGACAAGCTCCTCGACGAAGAGGCGATTGTTAAAGAATCGATCGAGGCCGTGGAGCAGAACGGTATCGTCTTCCTCGACGAGATCGACAAGATCTGCGCCCAATCTGACCGGCGCGGCGCCGACGTGAGCCGCGAAGGCGTGCAACGCGACCTGCTGCCCCTGATCGAGGGCACGACCGTGTCGACAAAACACGGCCCGGTGAAAACCGACTTCGTGTTGTTCGTCGCCTCGGGCGCCTTTCACCAGGCGAAACCGTCTGACTTGCTACCCGAGCTGCAAGGCCGGCTGCCGATCCGGGTCGAACTACAGGCCCTCACTCAGGACGATTTCGGGCGCATTCTGCGCGAACCGGAAAACAGCCTGATCCGGCAATACATCGCCCTGATGGCGACAGAAGACGTCACGCTCGAGTTCGACGAAAGCGCCATCGATACGCTGGCGGCGCTGGCGGCGCAAATCAATCAGAATGTGGAGAATATCGGCGCGCGGCGGCTACACACGGTGCTTGAACGTTTGCTGGAAGAAATCAGCTTCACAGCGACAGACCGTGCCGGCGAATCAATCCGCATCACGGATGAAATCGTGCGTGAACGCGTCGAAGAGCTCGCCAAAAACGCCGATCTCAGTAAGTTTATTCTTTAATCGCGTTAGCGCTTCGGCTGACCGGATCGGCCGAACAGGGCGAGCACGTCGTTCATCGCCGCCACGTAACCCATCATGTAGTATGCCCCGTCAGGCTTGGCTTCGGCGCGCTTTTCTTTTTCGTCTGCTTCGTTGAGAGCGCTTTTCGTGAGCCAGTTCGAAAGGTCGTCACGGCGATTTTTCAGGAGATCGACAGCGGATTCGCATGACTTTGTCAGCAGCATATCGGCGACTTCGCTCCAAGTTTCGATGTCGACCTTCATACAACCACAAATCTGTATAGAAACTCTTAATATGTTCTAACATAAGGTTAATTTCAATTTACCTTACGGGTCCCGCAGCTCCGCTAGAAGCCGGTCGATTTTCGCCTGCGGCAGTTTGCGGATCGTTTGCGCCAACCGGTTGGCCAGTTCCGTGGCTTCCGCGCCGAGGCCCGCTGTGTCGACCGTAACGCGCGGATGGCTCAGTGCGGCCAAGCGTTCGAGCTCCTCCGCGTCGTCCCAGATAATGTTGAAATACTCGCAGATGCGTTGCACCTGCATGCGGTTCGGACGGCCCCGCTTTCCATGCTCCAACGCCGACAAATAGGCCGACGAAACGTCCAGCGCGTCGGCCATTTCCTTCAAGGTCACGCCCTTGCGTGTCCGCAACTCGCGAATTTTCAGACCCAGCGGCGTCATCGCCGCCGCCGCAACAGGACGTAAAGCGCGCCGCCGCCGCCATCCTTCGGCTGCGCCTGCGAGACGAGCAGAATGCGGCCCCGGTTCGGGCTCTCGTTGAGCCAGCGCGGTACCGCGTCCTTCAGGATACCTTGGCCCTTGCCAGTGACAATGATGACGACGCGCCGCCCCGACTCCCACGCGGCCGCAAGGAACCCGCTCAGCGCACGATGCGCGCTCTCGCGTGTATGGCCATGCAAATCGAGCCGCGCCTCAATGGGCAGCTGGCCGCGCCGGAGCCGCTCGGCTGTCCGGCGGTCGACACCTGGCGCACTGCCCAGCTTGAGAGGTGGCGATGCCTTGCGCGGCTGCGGTGCCGGCGTCGTTGTGGATGCGGTTGCCTTACCCGTTCGCGGCGACGTTGTTTTCGGCGCACTCGGCACGACCGTTTTACTTTTACTTCGCTTTGCCAGCGGCGTGACATCGGCGGTAACCGACCGCCATACCGCATCGTCGTTTTCCGGCTTCCGGGCCACATCAACCGTCGTCGACGAGAATAATATGCAATCGGCGGGGACCGTGTGCGCCGAGCATGATCGTCTGCTCGATATCGCCGGTCCGCGACGGGCCGGTGATGAAGTTGACCGCGCGCGGCATCGCTCCCGCGGCGCGCAGCTGGTCCCAAGCATCCTCATAGGCGCCGACAACCTGACTGCTGCGGAGGACAACGACATGATTGTCGGGCAGAAAATTGAGCGTTGTCGGGCTGGACGGTCCAGAGTGCAGCAGCAACGTCCCGGTTTCTGCGACCGCGGAGAAAGCCGCAGTGACGCTAACTTCGTCCTTGCCCGCGCTCGGCCCCTTTGTTACCGCAAGCGTCGGCCGCTGCGTCCAATCGATGCTTTCGAGCCAATCGTCCGGCGCCATGCGGATATCCGCACCGAGATTGTGCTGTGCGAGATAGTCGCCAACCGCATCGGGCACGCCATCGGGCGATGCGACACGGTCAACCGTCGCGGCGACGGCTTCAGCCATTTCCACGAACAGATCGACCTGTGCGCCATGGTCACGATTCGACCGCGCCGGGATGATGCCCCGCGGATGCCCGCTCAGCCGCGCCTGCAATTCGGCGCGTGTGCCGTCGTCCACCGGGCCACGCGCGAGCGATTTCCGTACCCGGGCCAGGATGGCGTCGCGGCCGCTGCTCATGCGCCTCTCCCGCGGCGGCCATTGCGGGCCGCCCATTGCTGCTGAAAGGTCTGGCCTTGCGGCGCCGGCAGGTCGCGATACCGGGTCCAGCCTGACGCAAAGGGCAGCGAAGCGAAGCGGCCGCGCCGCCGGCCTAGCGCGCCCAGCACCCTGATCACCAGTCCAGCCGCCCAGCGATACAGGCCAGGCCTGCGCGCGGCAAAGGCCCACAGCCCCAGTCCGGCCCGTTCCGCCGCCGGCGTCAATTTTTCCTCGTGGGCCTTTTCCCGATAGTGCCGCATGAGCTTCGGCAGCGGTATGCGCATCGGACAGACCGCCTCGCAACGTCCGCAGAACGTCGACGCGTTCGGCAGATGACGCGCCTCTTCGACACCGATGAGAGTCGGGGTCAGCACCGAACCGATCGGACCGGGGTAGACCCAGCCATACGCATGCCCTCCCACCGCACCGTAGACGGGGCAATGGTTCATACAGGCGCCGCAGCGGATACACCGCAACACCTCGCGCACTTCGGTCCCCAGCAGGTCGGCACGTCCATTGTCGAGCAAAACGACATGGTACTGCTCCGGTCCGTCCGGGTCCTCGGGGCGCCGTGGGCCGGTCGAGAAGGTCGTATAGCTGGAGAATTCCTGCCCGGTCGCGGAACGCGCCAGAAGCCGCAATAGTGCCGAGGCATCCTCAAGGGTCGGCACGACCTTTTCCAGGCTGGCGACGGCGATATGGATTTTCGGTAGGGTCTGCGTGAGATCACCATTGCCCTCGTTCGTCACGATGACGCTAGACCCCGTCTCGGCAATCAGGAAGTTCGCCCCAGTGATCCCGACATCGGCATCGAGATATTTTTGCCGCAGGATCGCCCGAGCCTCGTCGAGCAACGCCTGCGGTTCCTCCAATGAGCGGCCCGGATCGAGATCGGTATGCGCCTCATGAAAGGCATCGGCCACCTGTTCCTTCAGCACGTGGATCGCCGGCGCGATGATGTGGCTGGGCGGCTCGTTGCGAAGCTGAATGATGTATTCGCCGAGATCAGTTTCGATCGGCGCGATATCGTTTTCTTCGAGGAATTCGTTGAGCCCAATTTCCTCGGCAATCATCGATTTGCCCTTGGTCACGGTCTTAGCGTCGACCGACCTGCAGATATCGAGAATGATTTGCCGCGCATCTTCGGGTGTCGCGGCCCAGTGCACATGGCCGCCCGCCTTTTGGACATTGGCCTCGAATGTCTCCAGGTAGAAGTCGAGATGTTCCAGGGTGTGGTTCTTGATGTCGCGGCCCTGATCACGCAGCGCTTCGAACTCCGGCAGACGGGCGGCCGCATTGGCGCGATTGACGACGAAACCCGTTTCCATCTTGTCGAGCGCGGACTGCAGTCCGGTATCGGCCAGCGCCGTCCGCGCGTTGTCCTTGAATTGCCGCGTCGTCGTCTTCATTCGGGCTGTCCCTCGCCGATCGCCGGATCATCGGTCATACCCGCAAGCACCTCCGCAACATGGCGCGCCCGGATGCTCGAGCCGGTCCGCGTCAGCTTGCCCGCCATATTCATCAAACAGCCGAGATCGCCGGCGAGCACCGTATCCGCGCCGGTCTTCTCAATATCAGTCGTCTTGTCTCCGACCATATTGTTCGAGATATCCGGATATTTGACGCAGAACGTGCCGCCAAAGCCGCAGCAACGCTCAGCGCCCGGCAATTCGATGAGCGTAAGCCCTTCGACCGAGGCGAGCAGTTGCCGCGGTTGCTGCTTAACCCCAAGCTCGCGCAGACCCGAACACGAGTCGTGATAGGTGACGTTGCCGTTATAGGCCGCATCAAGGCCGGTCATCCCGCGAACGTCGACGAGAAACGCCATCAGCTCATAGGTCCGTCTGGCGAAATCGCGGGCGCGATCCGCCATCGCCGGATCGTCTTCAAAAAGCTCCGGATAGTGCTTGCTCAGCATTCCCGCGCACGACCCTGACGGTACCACGATATAGTCAAACCCTTCGAAGGCATCAATGACCTGTGCCGCAACGGTCTTCGCATCGACCCTGTCGCCACTGTTGAACGCGGGTTGGCCGCAGCATGTCTGCGCTTCCGGCACGCTGACCGTACAGCCGGCCTGCTCCAACAGCTCAACCGCGGCAAAGCCGACAACCGGGCGGAACAAATCGACGAGGCAAGTAACGAACAGAGCGACCTCGGGGCGCGTCGTCGACATCGCGACTCCTCAAAACGACATGAATGCGGGTCTTAGAATGATGACAGCGGCAGCGAAAGGCAATGGCGGGATTGCATTGCTAAGAGCCTGTTAGACGGTCCGCCGCGCCGCGTGGCAACAACAGGAAGTACCGTCCGCGGCTTTTCATTTTTCCCGCGAACGCAAGCGCTTTTGGTCCATAGCCCCAGAAGAAATCGCCACGCACCGGACCACGGATCGCCGCCCCCGTATCCTGGGCGATCATCAAGCGGCGCAGCGGCCGTTCCGTCTCGTTGGGCCATGTCGTTTCAAGCCAGACCGGAACGCCGTACGGCACATAGCGCCTATCGACGGCAAGGCTGCGTCCTGGCGTCAAAGCCACACCCGCCGCACCGATCGGACCGTCACCGGTAAGTTCCCGAAAGAAAATAAAGCGCTTGTTGACGGCCAGCAAAGCGGCCGCTTCGTCCGGATGGGTTTCGATCCAGTTTCGGATATCGTCCCAGGACGCCTTGCCGGGCTGCAGCGCGCCACGCTCGATCAGCCGGCGTCCGATCGACCGGTAGCCCAACCCGTTATGGCCGGCAAACCCGATACGGACGACCGCGCCATCCGGCAGAATGACGCGGCCCGATCCCTGTACGTGCAGCACGAACGCGTCGATTTCATCGTCGACCCATAGCAGTTCCAAACCGCGCTGGGCGAGCGCGCCTTGGTCGATAGAGCCGCGTTCGTGATAGGGCTGGAGCTTTCCCGCCTCGACCCGCCCAACGATATGCTTGCCGGCCAGCTTTGGGCTAAATTTCGACAGATCGACCGCGACATGGTCGTCGGGCAGACGGTATATCGGAACCCGGTAACGGCCCTCCGGTTGCCGCGCGCCGCGCAGCTCGGCTTCGAAGTAGCCGGTGAAGAGACCGTCTTCCCGGCTGTTATCCGAAGCGCTGAACGGCCGGAACCAGGCTTCGAAAAAGCGCCGGGCTGCCGCATCGTCATCTGGTGGGACATCGCGGGCCGCATTGCAGGGCGCCGTCCATTCCGCCGCCGCAATTGCAACTGGTTGCGCAGACGCGATGGGCTTTTCGCAAGACCGCACAAACGCCTGCAACGCAGCACCCTGTGCATCGCCCCGCCAGCCGGGCAAATCTTCAAATGCGGTGGGTGCCAGAATGAGCTGCGGTGTTTTCGGCGGCGGCGTGCAGCCCCACACCGCGACGGCTACTGCCGCGACGGCGATACATCGACGTCCTATCGTCACCGAATTCATAGCGTTTTATCAGGAGGGGCTGCGGGTCGCGGTCAGCTTCCAGTTCGGATTCGACGAACCCGTGTCACGAGCAAAAGTCCAGATATCGGTGACCTTCACGACCGCGTTGCGGTCCCCCTCGACGACGTCACCGTTTTCATCGATCGTCGCATTGATCTGTTCGCTGACAAACTTGACTGTGACGACGGCAATTCTGTCCTGCATCTCAGCTTCGAGCAGATCCGTGCTGTCAATACCGACGAGCGTCGACTCCTGCGTATGGTTGGCCAGCTCACGCGAGCGGATCGCGCCGGCGAAGTTTTCATATACTTCCGGCGACAACAGCATGTTCAGCGTCTTGCCGTCACCCGTCGCATACGCGTTGACAACCATCTCGAACGCGGATTGTGCGCCCGTGAGAAACGAGCCGACTTCGAACGAAGGGTCGGCAATCTTTATCTGCGTAATGCCGGCCGAAAGCGGTGAGTCGGGCGCGACATCCGCCGCGGCCTCTTCCGGCGTCCGGTCGGGAAGCGAGATCACATTGTCGTTTCCAGTCTCGGCAGCCTTATCCGGCGACGCGAAAGGATCGGAACGCCGCTGTTCATGCCCTGTCCGTTTGCCGAGAACGCTCCTCAATCTATAGACGAGGAACGCCGCCAACATCGCGAATAGGATGATATCAAATATACCGAATCCGCCGCCCATGAATTAATCAGCTCCGTCTTTTACGTATCACGCCTGATTTCCGGCTGGCCGACACGCTCGCGGTTGCCTGGAGAGGTCAGGAACCTTACCTTAACACAAAGGACGCTGCGATATCCTTAAGGAATATATATCGTACGTCTGGAAAGCCGCGCATCCAAGGTTTAGATAGGCCTTCTCCCACAAAAGAGCAAGCATGGGGCTTCTTCTTCTCATCGCCTTTATCGCGACGCCGATCATCGAAATCGCCATCTTCATCGAAGCCGGCGAACGGTTCGGCCTTTGGCCGACTCTGTCGGCGGTGGTGTTGACGGCGATAATCGGCACCGCATTGCTTCGTTGGCAGGGCCTGACGACCTGGGCACGAGCGACACAAAGCCTGCAGCGCGGCCACTTTCCCATGACGGAGGTCTTCACCGGCCTTTGTCTTGTGGCGGCCGGCGCATTGCTGCTGACCCCAGGATTCTTAACGGATGCTATAGGGTTTGCCCTGTTTGTTCCCCCTATCCGTTCCTTGCTCGCCCGCTTGATGCAGCATGCAATGCAGCGCGGTAAAGGTCCAAAAGTATGGGTTAACGGTCAACCGATGGACACGCGTAGCGATGTTATCGACGGCGAGTTCACGGCGGCTGAACCGCCCGCCGCACCACCCGGCACCTTGGGGCCGACATCTGACGAGCCGAACGACGATAGCCCGTGGCGTAAAGATTCATGATCCTCGTCCGGCATGGCCAATCCGAGTTTAACGTCGTGTACGCCAAGACACGGATCGATCCGGGTATTCGAGACCCCGAACTCACCGAACTGGGCCGCCGGCAAGCCGCAGCAGCAGCTCAGACGATAAAAGGGCAAAACGTTCACAGACTCATCGCGAGCCCTTATCGACGCGCCATTCAAACCGCCGAGATTATCGCCGAAACATTGGGTCTCGATATCGTTATCGACCCGTTTATCGGCGAGCGCGCCGCGTTCACTTGCGATATCGGTACGCCGCGCTCGATCTTAGAAAAGGACTGGCCACATTTGCAGTTCGAACATGTCGAGGAGACATGGTGGCCGGAACATGAGGAAAGCGAACAGGCGCTTGACGTTCGCGGTCGCGCCTTTCGCACCCGAATGAATGCGCAGGACGACTGGCGCGGAACAGTCGCGATCACGCATTGGGGGTTCATCCGAACCCTGACCGGTCATCGGGTCGGAAACTGCTCAATTCTGCGTTTCGATCCGGCGGCCGAACATCCCGGCGGCGGCACAGTTGTTTCGGATACGGATGTATGTTAGCCAGCCGGTCACTATTCGTTTTTGTCATTTTTGGTTATTTTCGAAAGGATTGAGGGCATGTCCGACACGAGCAACAGCGATGGTGCCGCAGCACCAGGGACGGCATCGCTGGGGATTGCACAGCAATACGTAAAGGACCTCTCCTTCGAGAGCCCGGGATCGCCGAAAATCTTCATGAGCCAGATGAAGCAGCCCAACGTAAATGCCAATTTCAATGTTGCGGCGACGGAGGTTGGCGAAGATTTACACGAGGTCGTTCTGACGATCGAAATCAATGCCGATATCGAGAGCGAACCGGTCTTCGTGGCGGAGCTGTCCTACGCCGGAATTTGCCAGGTCAAGGGTGCCACTCCGGACGTGATGCGGCAGGCCCTCATGATCGAGGTGCCGCGGCAACTCTTTCCGTTCGCTCGAGCCGTCATCGCAGACGCGATCCGCGACGGTGGGTTCCCGCCGCTCCTGCTAAGTCCCATCGATTTCAGCAAGCTTTACCAGGAACACCAAAAGGCGTCCGTCGCGAAAACCGACATCGCCTAACAGGCGCTATTCCTTCACCCAGATCGGCTCGTCGATACGCGATACGAGCGTTTCATGCGCTTCGAGTTCCGCGGCACTGGGTGCGTGCGGCCGCGCCGGGCGCGCCACACGCTCTCGTCTGTCGGCAATGTTCACGACAGTCGCATCATCCCGCGCGGACAAATCGAAGCCCGGCTCTCGCGCACCGATCAAGTCGATGTAAACCGACGCCAAAAGATCGGAGTCAAGCAGCGCGCCGTGCAGGGCTCGGGATGTATTGTCGACGCCGAAGCGACGGCACAGATCGTCAAGACTTGCGCTCGCGCCAGGATACCGGGTCCGCGCGATCTGCACCGTATCGATGGCACGGGTCATCGGCAGCGGGGTAAACCCGAGCCGCTCCAGCTCCGCGTTCAGGAACTTGATATCGAACGCGGCGTTATGAATGACCAGCTTGTCGTCAGCGATAAAATCGAGAAACCCGTCGACAATTTCAGGAAACACCGGGTAATCAGCCAAAAATGCTTCCGATAATCCATGAATACGGAACGATTCAGCCGGCATATCCCGCTCTGGATTGATGTATTGCTGATAGGTCTCACCGGTCGGCATATGATTGATGAGTTCAATACAGCCGATTTCGATGACCCGATCACCGGAATTTGGATCGAGACCCGTTGTTTCCGTATCCAGGACGATTTCACGCATAATTCCGGTAAACCTCTTTTGTCGTATTCATTACGAATTCAAAACAAACTGCCGCAGATCCTGCGTCACGTCCGGCCGCTCGCCGAACCAGGCTTCGAACCCGGGACGCGCCTGATGCAGCAACATCCCCAATCCATCTACAACCGGGTTCCCCCGCGCGCGCGCCGCAGCCAGTAAATCCGTTTCCAACGGCGCATAGACAATATCGTTGACGATGGCTTCTCTTGGCAATGCGCCAAGATCGAGGTCTAACGGTGCCTGTCCGGTCATGCCCAAACTTGTAGAGTTTACCAAAATTGATGCCTCTGACAAGGCGTCAGACCTATTATCCCAGTCAATGACCCTAATTAAAGGCCCAAACTCTCGCGCTAACTTTTCTGCCCGGCCTATCGTTCTATTCACAATTCTTATTTCGGCCGATCCTGCATCTATTAATGCAACGCAAATTGCCCGTGCGGCACCACCGGCGCCTAAAACAACAGATATGCCCCCATCCCATTCGGCATCCTGCCGAATATTTTCGATGAACCCAAACGCATCCGTATTGCTGCCAAGGATACCGCCGCCCTCGTCAAATGTGATCGTATTGACCGCGCCGATACGTTTTGCGTGATCGTCGAGCACTGTGCAGGCCGCGTAGGCTTGTTCTTTGTGTGGTACGGTTACATTGACGCCACGGAACCCGGCAGCGGCCAGGCCGGCCAGCGCCGCTGAAAATCGGTCTGGCGAAACCGGCAGCGGGATATAGGCACCGTCAATCCCGTATTGGTTCAGCCAATAGCCATGCAGACGCGGCGACCGGGAATGACCCACCGGCCACCCCATAACGCCAGCGATCTTTGCCTTACCGGAGAGGATCATGCCGTTACGACACCTTGGTTCACGAGAAAGCCCAAAAGAGGCAACAAAGGAAGCCCCAGTATAGTAAAATAATCGCCTTCGATCTGACTGAAAAGCTGCGCGCCGCGACCTTCCAGCTGATATGCCCCAACAGAAAGGCACGCGGCTTCGCCAACCGTATCGAGATATTCATCGAGAAACGCATCGCTGAACGACCGCATGGTCAACCGGGCGCTCTCCAGATGCCGCCAAATGCATTGGCCGTTACGTACAACACACACCGCGGCGAGGAGCTCATGCGTTTTGCCCCGGAGCGCGACCAGATGTCCCCGTGCTTGATCCAGGTCTACCGGCTTGTCGAACCATATTCCGCCACACTGAAGCATTTGGTCCGCGCCGATGACCAGCGCATCGTCATGGCGTTGCGAAACCCGTTGCGCTTTCAGTTCCGCCAATGCCTCTGCAACTTGTGCCGCCGAACCGTTGTCTTTCCGGAACGAATCCTTGACCGCATCTTCGTCGATGGATGCGGGATCGCTTTCGATTGAAACGCCGGCATTGCGCAGAACCGCAGCGCGTGAGGGACTGGCAGACGCCAATATGACAGATGCTTTCATTTCAATAGCTTATTCGAGAATCAAGAGCCGGTCACCTGAGCTCGTTTTTCCATCATTTGCATGATCGCTGCCGCTGACTCTTCGATCGACCGGCGCGTGACGTCGATGATAGGCCAGTCGTTTTCAGTGCACAGGCGACGTGCCATCGCAACTTCCGCTCGAACCGTTTCGGGATCGATATAATCTGTTTCGTGATCTTCGCTGAGCAACCGGAGCCGGTTTCTTCGAATCTGCACCAGACTTTCGACTTCCTTCGTCAACCCTACGATCAAGGGCCCCGGTTTCTCGAGATCGTAAATGTCCTGCGGCAGCGGCACGCTGGGAACGATGGGAATGTTGCCTGCTTTCACGCCACGGTTCGCCAGATATATGCATGTTGGCGTTTTCGACGTTCGGGACACGCCCAGCAGGATAACGTCCGCATTGTGCAGATCCCAAACGGCCTGACCATCGTCGTGGTTCAACGCAAATGTCATGGCGTCGATGCGGTCGAAGTATTCGGCGTCCAGTTCATGCTGGCGACCCGGTTGCCCCCGGCTTTTTACGCCAAGATGGCTGCCCAATGCTGCCAAAACGGGATCGAGAACTGGAATACAGGGTATCTGCAGATCGCGGCAGCCGTCTTGCAACGTGCGCCGCAACGTATCGCTGACTAGCGTAAACATAACGATTCCGGGGTTTTCCGAAATATTGGTCAGGATTTTCTCGACCTGGCCCGGGGTTCGAACCAACGTCCAGTTATGTTCTTCCGCCTCGACACCCTCGAACTGAGCAAGGCAGGCGCGGGCAACACTATGAATGGTTTCGCCTGTCGCATCGGAAACGAGATGGAGATGTACGCGGATCGACCCGACTCCTTGGCTAGCACGGCAACTCTGAAGCACGCCGCATTGGATACGACGGAATATGAGACCTGAATTGCTTGAGGATACTAAGATTGGCGTACGGATTCACGCGAAATTCGGTTGTCAAAGTACCAGGGATAAAAACAGAGGAGTGGGGGATAACTTACGGCATCGAAGATTTTCCGAAATCCATGCCACCAATCTGAATATTCATTCAGGTCTTACACAATCTAGGAAAACCGACAAAAACGGAGTTAATTGCCGGGGCAGGTCTTCAGGGCAGCCTGTTATCCTCATTATTCACACCGTTCCGGCACGTAGGGTTTTAGCCATATACACGGTTTAATGCTGGCTATACACAAAAACACCCTTCCATAAGACAACCATGCATAAAACCGGGATAACTCTTAATCCCCGCTATACACAGCACAACCTCAACAACATCCTTATTTTAAAAAAAATACTTAAGTGTTAGTGATCCGGTGCCAAAACCGCATAGCAATAGAGTTCACACGATATGACCGAGAAAAAACTGTTACGGGTTCTTAAGGGCGAGGCCGTGACATCGCCACCAATTTGGCTCATGCGGCAGGCGGGACGGTATCTGCCGGAATACCGCAAGATACGCGCCGAGGCAGGCTCGTTTCTCGATCTTTGTTATGCTCCGAAGCTGGCGGCTGAAGTAACAATGCAGCCAATCCATCGATATGGTTTCGATGCTGCCATTCTATTTTCCGACATCCTCGTCGTCCCACACGGCTTAGGGCAGGACGTATGGTTCGTGGAGAATGAAGGCCCGAAACTCGCAGCCATCCAGACGGCCGAGGCGTTAGGGTCTCTTGACCCGAACAAGTTGATCGATCGTTTGGCCCCGGTATACGAGACGGTCGGCATCCTAGCCTCAACGCTGCCGCGCGAAACGACGCTGATCGGTTTTGCCGGTGCTCCTTGGACTGTCGCGTCCTATATGGTGGAAGGCGGCAGCAGCCGTGATTTTGCAACGGCGAAAAGCTGGGCGTATCGGGATCCGGAGGGATTCGGTACGCTGATGAATATTCTCGTTGACGCAACGGCCCGTCATCTTTGCGCGCAAATTCGACATGGCGCGGAAGTCGTTCAAATCTTTGACAGTTGGGCCGGCGTCTTCTCCGAAACTGCTTTTCAGCGTTGGATTATCGAGCCGAATAAGGCGCTGGTGGCGCGCATCCGAGAGCAGTTTCCAAACGTGCCGATTATCGGATTTCCCCGCGGCGCTGGCATTATGTATTCCGAATATGTGGCACAAACCGGCGTAACAGCGGTGAGCCTGGATACGACCGTGCCAACGGGTTGGGCGGCGAAAAATCTGCAAACCAAAATGCCGGTTCAGGGCAACCTTGATCCTTTGGCATTGCTCGTCGGTGGCGACGCGCTTGAGATAGGTGTGCGAGGCGTTATGGAGGGGTTGTCCGGCGGTCCATTCATCTTCAATCTGGGACATGGGATCGTTAAGGAGACGCCGCCGGATCACGTTGAAACACTAGTTTCGCTTGTACGAGGGGGCAGCGTTTGACGGGGGCGGGGAAAACAGCTGTTGTCCTGTTTAATTTAGGCGGACCGGATGAGCCAAATGCGGTTCAGCCATTTCTGTTCAACCTGTTCAACGATCCGGCCATTATTGGCGTGCCAACGCCTATTCGATGGCTAATTGCTACATTGATATCCCGGCGGCGTGCACCGGTCGCGCAGGAAATTTACGAACATCTTGGCGGTGGATCACCTCTCCTCGCAAACACGCAAGCACAAGCGGATGCGCTGCAGGCATCTCTTGGTGGCGAGGTCCGTTGTTTCATTGCGATGCGATATTGGCATCCTTTTGCTGACGAAACGGCTGCGGAGGTCAAAGCTTTTGCGCCAGACCGGGTTGTTCTACTGCCGCTGTATCCTCAGTTCTCAACAACGACAACCGGATCGTCGATTAAGGACTGGATGCGTGCCGCAAAAGCCGCCGGGCTGGAGGTTCCAACCAAGACAATCTGTTGCTACTTCGACAACACTGCGTTCGTCGACGCTATCGCCGCTCGCGTTCGGCACATGTTGGACGAGTTTTCTGAAATACGGCCACGGGTATTGTTTACCGCGCATGGTTTGCCGAAAAAGATCGTCGCCGCGGGCGATCCATATCAATGGCAAATCGAGCAGACGGCTGCGGCAATCGTTACCGCAATCGACAGAACCGGTCTTGATTGGATTACCTGCTATCAAAGCCGGGTAGGTCCCTTGGAATGGATCCAGCCTTATACGTCGGATGTTTTGGAGAGGGCCGGGGCCGATGGCGTTCCGGTTATCGTTGTGCCAATTGGTTTCACGTCTGAACATTCCGAAACGCTTGTTGAGTTGGATATCGAATATCGGGAACTCGCAGATAAGGCGGGCGTGCCGAGTTACCGCCGCGTTGATACGGTCGGTGCAGATGGTAATTTTATCGATGGGCTTGCATCTATTGTGAAGCATGCGGTGGCGCAGTCGGAGCCGTTAACGAGCGATGAGTCGGGATGCCGGTGCCCGGAAATGCATACCCGCTGCATGTTCCGTATGCGTTAGATCGAAGAGAAAGGTACGCAATGTCCGATCCTTATCTGTGGGTCAAAGCGCTGCATATCGTTGCCGTTATTTCCTGGATGGCGGGCATGCTCTATCTGCCGCGATTGTTCGTTTATCACTGCAGCGCGGAACCGGACTCCGATAAAGCGCAAACGTTTGAGATTATGGAGCGACGGCTTCTGCGCGCCATCATGAACCCGGCGATGATCGTTGTTTGGATTACAGGCCCTGCGCTGGTCTACATGGGTGGGTTGTGGGACGAGCCCTGGTTTTGGCTGAAGTTTGTTTTGGTCCTGATCATGACCGTAGCGCACCATGCGTTTGGCCGATGGCGCAAAGCGTTTGAAGAAGGACGGAATGTGAAGAGCGAAAAATTCTTCCGCATTGCCAACGAAGTACCGACCTTGACCATGATCTTCATCGTTATTTTGGTCGTAGTTCGGCCCTTTTAAGCGGAACTGCGAACTTGTCTTAATTAAACATAAGGAGTTTGAAATAATATTAGGTAAGACAACCGTTGACTTGTGAGACGGCATTCGCTATTTGAACGTAATCTACGCCAGTATCGATTGGCGCTTTGTCCCAGCTCTGCATTCCGCAATAAATCGGCCCAGCCTATGAGGCCGTGGCGTTTCCAGAACGCGTTCTGCGGGCATATTTACCCATCCTTTTAGCTGCGGCGGCATTATGCAACTCCAAGAATTAAAAAAGAGAACACCTGCCGACCTCTTGGCATTCGCTGAAGAGCTCGAAATCGAAAATGCAAGCACACTGCGCAAGCAGGACATGATGTTTGCGATACTGAAACAACTCGCGACGAATGAAGTCTCGATATTCGGAGACGGCGTACTCGAAGTGCTTTCCGACGGGTTCGGGTTCCTTCGATCCCCGGAATCAAATTATTTGCCAGGGCCGGATGACATCTATGTCAGTCCTAGTCAGGTTCGGCGCTTCGGTTTGCGGACCGGCGATACGGTCGAAGGCGAGATCCGGGCGCCGAAGGATGGCGAACGCTACTTCGCGCTCCTCAAGGTCAATAAGATCAACTTCGACGATCCGGACGTCGTTAGACATCGGATCAATTTCGATAATCTGACGCCGCTCTATCCCGAAGAGAAGCTGCAGCTCGAACTTGACGATCCGGAAAACAAGGACATGGCGCCGCGCGTCATCGAATTGATCGCGCCCTTGGGCAAAGGGCAGCGAGCCTTGATCGTCGCCCAGCCCCGGACCGGCAAGACGGTAATGCTGCAGAGCGTTGCCCACTCGATTACGACGAACAATAAGGAAGTTTATCTTATCGTTCTGCTGATCGATGAACGGCCCGAAGAAGTCACCGACATGCAGCGCTCGGTCGATGGCGAGGTCGTCAGTTCTACCTTTGACGAACCGGCCAGCCGGCACGTACAGGTCGCAGAAATGGTTATCCAGAAGGCCAAGCGGCTCGTCGAGCATAAGCGCGATGTTGTTATTCTGCTGGATTCGATCACGCGGCTCGCGCGCGCCTACAACACGGTCGTGCCGAGCTCTGGCAAGGTTCTCACCGGCGGTGTCGACGCTAATGCACTGCAGCGGCCGAAGCGGTTCTTCGGTGCGGCCCGTAATATCGAAGAAGGCGGCTCGCTGACCATCATCGCGACCGCGCTCATCGACACGGGCAGTCGCATGGACGAAGTCATCTTCGAAGAGTTCAAAGGCACCGGCAACTCGGAAATCGTGCTCGACCGCAAGCTTTCCGACAAGCGCGTCTTCCCGTCCATCGACATCACCAAGTCCGGCACGCGCAAGGAAGAGCTTATCGTCGACAAGGCGGCGTTGGGCAAGATGTGGATGCTGCGGCGGATCCTCAATCCGATGGGCGTATCCGATGGGATGGAATTCTTGCTGGAGAAGCTGAAGCGGACCAAGAACAACGACGAATTCTTCGATTCGATGAACCAGTAATCGCGGGCGTTGGTTAATATTTTCCCGTTTGGATTAGGGATAACTTCTAAGTTTGGTGCTGGTTTTCTTGAACTCTACAATATGTTCGAATATTAAGGTTAACAAACTTCGTTCGTAGTTAATCTTTTTCATCCTGAAAAATTAGTTTTCAGACCGCATGGCGAGATCACGGTATCGCCGAAGTGACGGCGGTGTTGAACGCCGCACCGAGTAGCTGTTGTTTGAAACCAGGGGTGACATACTAGATATCACCCCTAGTTATTTAGCAAATGAGTCGTTTTACGGCAGAAAGATTGTCGAACCGGTCGTCTTTCGGCCTTCGAGATCCCGATGGGCTTGCTCGGCATCCTTTAAGGCGTAACGCTGATTGATTTCGATCTTCACGCCCTTTTCAACGGCGGCAAACAGATCGTTCGCGCTGGCAACAAGGTCTTCGCGCTTTTCCGTATAGGTCATCAATGTCGGTCGCGTGAAATACAGGGAGCCCTTCGCGGCCAGCAGCCCAGGATCGAAATTCTTGATCGGGCCGGAGGCGTTACCGAAGGACACCATCATCCCCAGTGGGGCAAGGCAGTCCAGCGATCCTGGATAAGTATCCGCACCGACGGAGTCGTATACGACCGGGACGCCGGCACCGTCGGTAATTTCTTTCACACGATCCACGAAGTTTTCGCGTGTGTAAACGATTGCATGATCGCAGCCATGTGCCTTCGCCAATTCGGCTTTTTCATCCGATCCGACCGTACCGATGACCGTCGCGCCCAGCTGTTTCAGCCACTGGCAGGCAATCAGGCCAACACCACCGGCCGCGGCGTGGAACAGAATCGTTTCACCGGCCTTTACCCGGTAGGTCGACCGGATGAGATATTGCGTCGTCATGCCTTGCAGCATCATCGCCGCCGCGGTCTCGTCACTGATAGAGTCGGGGAGCTTGACCACGCGATTGGCAGCCATGTTGCGTTCTTCCGCATAGGAGCCCGGCGGGCCGCTGGCATAGGCGACGCGATCGCCAACCGCAAGGTCCGACACGCCATCACCCATCGCCTCGACGATACCGGCGGCTTCCATGCCGATCCCCGCCGGCATCTCGAGTGGATACAGGCCGCTGCGGTGATAGCAGTCGATATAGTTGAGACCGACCGCGGTTTGCCGCAGGCGGACCTGACCGGGGCCGGGCGCGCTGACATCGACTTCCGTCCAGCGCATTTCTTCCGGGCCGCCTTGTTTCTGAATTACAATTGCATGAGTCATGTTGTTTTCCTGCCCCTAAATATTGTTGATTAGCGCAACGCTGCGGAAAAAGCGTCCGCGGTGCGGCCGTGCGCCGAGGCTGCCGCCCCGGCATCGTAATGAATACCGTCGTTGCGGGTGAAGGCGTGATTGACGCCGGGATAGCTATAGACCGTGACGCTGCTGTGACCGGCAAGCCCGCTTTTGATTTTCTCCTGCGCGTCCTTGTTCACATATTCATCCTCTTCGGCGATATGCAGCAAGGTTGGCGCTGTGATGTTGGTCGCCTGATCCAGACGCTCATCGATACCGACACCGTAATAGCTGACATTGCACTCGGCGTCGGACTGGCAGGCCATCAAATAGGCAAGCAATCCGCCAAGGCAGTATCCGACGGTCCCGGTCTTGCCGCTGCATCCCTCGATGCCGCGCAGATGGGAAAGCGAGGCGATGAGATCTTCCATTCCCTTCGCAACGTCGAAACCTTGGTAGAGCTCGAAGGCCCGTTGCCATTCCGCTTCCGTTTTGTCGGTGAGCTGGATGCCGGGTTCCTGTCGCCAAAAAATATCGGGTGAAAGCGCGAAATAGCCCTGCGCCGCGAAACTGTCGCAGTGCGCACGCATGTCCGCGTTGACGCCAAAAATCTCCTGAATGACGAGAATTCCCGGACCGCTTCCGGATGCCGGCGTTGCGAGGTAGGCCGAAAAATCGCCGTCGCCGCCTGATACCGTAATGTCGGGCATGGTGATTCTCCCTGTCGTATGTTTTTTGAAACTCGCGAAAAGATATCGCGGTCTCGTGGCGTTGTCATCAAGATGTCAACGCAAAGGTCGTACTGGCCTCGTGCGCGAGCAGGCGGTGCTTGGTCGGTACGCCGTCGCCGCCGGAGAATCCGCCGATCCAGCCGCCGGACCCCAGGACCCGATGGCACGGCACGATAATAGGGATCGGATTACGGCCGCAGGCCTGGCCGACGGCACGGGGATTGCCCGCGACATCGTGTGCGATCTCGCCATAGGTGCGGGTTTCACCGAACGGGATTGCCAGCATGGCGGCGCGGACTTTGCTTTGAAATGGTGTCTCCGCTGGCGCCAACGGCAGGTCGAATGGATCGGCCTGCCCTGCAAAATAAGAATCGATCATCTCGGCCAGTTGTCGGAGCAGCGGTGACGGATCGTCGGGTACCTGTGCGGCACCGAAGCCAAAACGCGAAATCTTGTCGTTGTCGTCGATGGCGTACAACGGGCCGATGGGGCTGTGTATGGTGAGGATGGCCATCGTGCGCGCGTCAGCGGGTTACAAGATCTGCGCGCAACGCTTCCGGATCAGCAAGCGGTGGCGAGCAGACCGGACCTTCGCAAACATAGGCCGTCGGTGCGTCGTCGATCTGGCCCTTGCCGGACGCGGGGTGGGAGTCTGGCAGTATCTCATCGGGTGCGATGACGCTGACGATACGGTTCGGCAGGCTGGTGTCGTAGATTGCGCGCAGCAGTGCATCGGTTTTTCGCTCGCCGCGTTTGCCGACGATGACAATCTGCAACGCATGCAGCATGAGATCGTTGCCATTCAGCAAGGTTGCGAGCGCGAAGATGTTGCGACTCAGCTCGCCCGAAAACGCGAAGAGGATCCGCCGGGCGCGCTCGAGATGAGCAAGGTCTCCGGTCGAATAATAGAGCCGTGCGGAGACACCGACCAAGGTTCCGTTGCCGGCAGGAACGGCGTTATCGACAACGGACTTGCTCTGCGCGATGAGGTTGGGCGTATCGTCGGCGGCGAGGAAATAACCGCCGCCAGTGTCGTCCCAATAGTGCCGGTCGGCCGTTTTCGTCCAGTCGGTGGCGGCGTCGAGATAGGTTTGTTCTCCGGTCGCTTCGTAAAGCGCTAACGCGGCACGGCTCATATTGGCGTAGTCGTCCAGAGTTGCCGGATGATTTAGTTTGCCGGCCCGCCAGCTGTGCCGCAGCCGGCCGTCGATGGTCATCGACTCACGCACGAACGTGAAGGCGCGTATCGCCGCGGTGATCCAGCTTGGTTCTTCAAAGGCCAGCCCGGCATTGACCAAGGCGGCGATCATCAAACCGTTCCAATCAGCCAGCACCTTGTCGTCCTTGCCGGGCTGGATGCGTGCACGCCGTATATCGAGCAGGATGGCGCGGCATTTCGCCAGGGTCGCTTCCCGGGCGGGCGGGCCAGGCCGAAGCGCGTTGAGACGATTGAGAATGTTCGTGTTTTCCCAATTACCGCTCGCGGAAACGTCGTAGATTTCCTTAAACAGTGCCGCGTCACCGCCAAGCGCGGCATCGATCTCAGTTTCGCTCCAGACGCAGAACTTGCCTTCCTCGCCCTCGCTGTCGGCATCGAGGGAACTGACAAAGCCGCCTTCTGGATCGGTCATGTCGTTCAGGACCCAATCGATCGTCTCGGCGATCCGTTCGCCATAAAGCGGATCGCGCGTATCTTGCCAAACCAGTGTTAGCAGATCGATCAACTGGGCATTGTCGTAGAGCATCTTTTCGAAATGTGGCGCCAACCAGCGGTTATCGACCGAGTAACGGGCGAAGCCGCCGCGCAGATGATCGTAGATACCGCCCTGACACATCTGGGTCAGCGTGGTCAGGACCGCATCGCGATGGGCGGTTTTTTGCGTGCGTTTCCAGGCGCGCCAAAGCTGGTCGAAAAAAGAGGGTTGGGGAAACTTCGGTGCGCCGCCGACGCCGCCATGGACCGGATCGACTTCCTTGACCAGGCGCTCCGCCGCAGCGTTCATCGTTTCGACGGAAACATCGCCGCCCGGTTCGGCTCGGGAGAGTTGTTGCAGGCCTTCCCGCATGGCTTCCGTATTGTTTTTCACGCGGTCAGGCTCGTCGCGGTAAACGTCGGCAATCCCGCGCAGAACCTGGGGAAATCCGGGCCGCCCAAACCGCGGCGTCGGTGGAAAATAGGTCCCGCCCCAGAACGGCTCGGCGTCCTGGTTGAGAAACATGGTGAGCGGCCAGCCGCCTTGCTCTCCCAACATCTGTAGGGAAGCCTGATAGATCGCATCTATATCCGGCCGCTCTTCTCGGTCGACCTTGATGTTGACGAACAACTCGTTCATCACCGCTGCGATCTCAGCTGTTTCGAAGCTTTCATGGGCCATCACATGGCACCAGTGACAGGCCGCGTAGCCAATCGACAGCAGGATCGGCTTGCCGGTTGTCCGGGCGGTTTCGAACGCCTCGTCGTCCCAAGGCTGCCAGTGGACCGGATTGTCCTGGTGCTGCAGCAGATAGGGACTCGTTTCTTCGGCGAGGCGATTGCGGGTCATGATCGGGTCACTCGCTGCGGGTCTGTAATGATTTTAGCGGAAATCGATGATAGTAATCTTGTGCGCCCCGCGACAGGGTCAACGGGCGCAAGACGTCTTTAGAGGAAGCCGGAGATATCCGCTATGAAAATCAACGTCGAAATCGACTGTACCCCGGAAGAGGCGCGCAAATTTCTCGGACTGCCCGATGTCGCCGCGATGCAGGACTCTTTGATGAAGCAGGTCGAATCTCAGATGGCTTCGGCGCTGAAGGGTATGGACCCCGATACTATGCTGAAGAGCTGGCTGCCGGCGGGCATGGAGGGGATGGAGCAGATGCAGAAGGCATTCTGGGCCCAGTTCGGTGGCGGAACGGACAAGAAGTAGCCGGACCGGCGGCGCTACCTTGAACATATCGCAATGAGCGAGACAATTTTCGCCCTTTCGAGTGCGGCTGGCCGTGCCGGCCTCGCGGTGATCCGTCTTTCTGGGCCGGCGGCCGGCAATACCTTGCAGGCGTTCTCAGATCGGCCGCTCCCGCCACCTCGGCGGGCGACGCGAACCTGCTTGCTGGATCCGAAAAGCGGTGACGCCCTCGATGACGGCATGGCGCTCTGGTTTCCCGGCCCCGGCAGTTACACCGGCGAAGATGTCGTTGAGTTGCATGTGCATGGCGGCGTTGCGGTGGTTGCTGCCCTGCTTGAGGCGCTCGGTCGCTGGCCCGGTCTGCGGATGGCGGAACCAGGTGAATTCACCCGTCGCGCCTTTCTATCCGGCAAGATCGATCTGACCGAGGCCGAAGGGGTAATCGATCTGATCGACGCTGAAACCGACGCCCAGCGGCGTCAGGCGTTGCGCCAAGCAGAGGGCGCGCTTGGCCGGCTCTACGATGGCTGGCGCACGCGTCTTGTCGGGCTGCTGGCCCATTTCGAGGCGTCGATCGATTTCGTCGACGAGCCGATCCCAGAGGCGCTGGAGTCTCAGGTTCGGGACGGTATATTGTGTATTGCTGAGGAAATAGCACAACATCTGGATGACAATCGGCGGGGAGAACGCCTGCGGGAAGGCGTGCATATCGCTATTTTAGGGGCGCCAAATGTTGGCAAATCAAGTCTGCTGAACCTGTTGTCGCAGCGGGATGCGGCGATTGTTTCCGCCACGGCCGGCACCACACGGGACGTGGTCGAAGTCCGGCTCGATTTGAAGGGGTATCCGGTGACGGTGGCGGACACTGCTGGTTTGCGGGAGAGCGGTGATGATATTGAGGCGGAAGGGGTGCGCCGCGCCCTCGCCCGCGCGGAAAGCGCGGATTTGAAGATCGCTGTCTTCGACCTTTCGAAGCTGTTGGATTCAACGACGATGGATCTAATCGATTCCGAAACGATTGTGGTCTTCAACAAAAGTGACCTGGCGGAACGTGTTGCGCCCTCCCCGTCCATCGACAGCATTGCCGCCGCCCCGGCTTGCCCGATATCCGTGAAAACCGGCGCGGGCGTGGATGGGTTTCTGCAGGTCTTGACCGATGCCGTAGCCGATCGAACGGGTCTGACGGATACGCCGGTGATCACACGGGTCCGGCATCGGACCGCACTGCAATCGTGTCACGATGCGCTGGCCCGCGCGGCTGCCGCATCAGAATCTGAGCTGGCGGCCGAAGATCTGCGGCTTGCGGTTCGCGCGCTCGGCAGGATCACCGGATCCGTCGACGTGGAGGATTTGCTCGACGTGATCTTCCGCGATTTTTGTATCGGGAAGTAATGTTTCACGTGAAACATTGCCGCGAACCGCGCGCAGTCCGCTGCTTTACTTAGGAAAGTCATAACACTAGATTGGCGGCCATGATGCACTGGGATGTCATTGTCGTTGGTGGGGGACACGCGGGCTGTGAGGCGGCCGCCGCGGCCGCGCGCGTGGGGGCCAAGACGCTTCTGGTGACCCACAAGGTTTCGACGATCGGGGAGATGTCCTGCAATCCAGCGATCGGCGGCCTCGGCAAGGGGCATCTCGTACGGGAGATCGATGCACTGGACGGGCTGATGGCGCGGGTCGCCGATCGGGCCGGCATACAGTTCCGGGTGTTGAACCGCAGCAAGGGTCCGGCGGTGCGGGGGCCGCGTGCGCAGGCGGATCGCCGGCTATACCGCGAGGCCATGCAAATGACCCTGGCGGCGCAGGAGAACCTCGAAATTCGCGCCGCGGCGGTCGAAGACATCGCGCTGGACGACGAGGGACGTGTCCAAGGCGTCGTCACCGCGTCGGGCGAGATCTTGAAGGCCGCATCGGTGGTTCTGACCACCGGAACGTTCCTCGGCGGCATGATCCATATCGGCGAAGAAAAGATCCCGGCCGGACGGGTCGGGGACGACGCGTCTTACGGCCTGTCGCGGACCTTGGCACAGTTCGGTTTCGCGCTGGGCCGCCTTAAGACCGGAACGCCACCGCGGCTGGACGGCAAAACGATTGACTGGTCTGGTCTCGAGGTTCAGCCAGGCGATCCGGTTCCGACGCCGTTTTCGTATTTGACGGAACGGATTACCACGCCGCAAATCGTCTGCCACATGACCCACACCGGTACTGCGGGTCATAACATCATTCGCGCCAACCTGGATCGCGCCCCGATCTATTCAGGGCAGATCGATGGCACCGGGCCGCGTTATTGTCCGTCGATCGAGGACAAGGTGGTGCGGTTTGCCGACAAGGCCAGCCATCAGATCTATCTCGAGCCGGAAGGGCTCGACGATGATACGGTTTATCCGAACGGTATCTCGACCTCCCTGCCCCGCGATGTACAGCAAGCGCTGCTC
Source organism: Alphaproteobacteria bacterium (assembly GCA_012103325.1). Classification (GTDB taxonomy): domain Bacteria; phylum Pseudomonadota; class Alphaproteobacteria; order UBA8366. Next base: position 833,226 of record WLWY01000001.1, on the reverse strand, counting down.
GAGACGATCCCGGGACTCGAAAACGCCCGCATGATCCGGCCGGGATATGCGATCGAATATGATTTCGTCGATCCGCGCGCGCTGATGTCATCGCTGGAGACCCGGAAAATCCCAAGCCTGTATTTCGCCGGTCAGATCAATGGCACGACCGGATATGAAGAAGCTGCGGCGCAAGGCCTTATGGCGGGCTTGAATGCCGCTTTGGCAGTCGCTGGCCAAGAGCCGCTGATCCTGGATCGAGCGGATGGCTATATCGGCGTCCTTATTGACGATCTGGTGACAAAGGGGACCAACGAACCCTATCGCATGTTCACTTCGCGCGCCGAATATCGTCTGCGGCTACGCGCCGACAACGCCGATCAACGGCTCAGCCCGATTGGAGAAAGGGTGGGCTTGTTGTCGCCGACCCGCCGGGCGGTGTGGACAGCAAAGGAGCGCGCCCTCGCCGAAGGACGCGCGATGGCACGGTCTCTGCGGGCAAGTCCTTCGGTACTGAATCGCCAAGGTTTCAAGATCAAGGCGGATGGCGTCGTGCGGGATGTGATCGATCTCCTCGCCTTCCCCGAGATTGATATCCGGAAGCTGGCCAGCATGTGGCCCGAGCTTGCGACACTGTCACCCGAGATTGCGGAACAACTCGCTATCGATGGCCTGTATCAGGGTTACATGGGCCGGCAGGATGCTGATATCGAAGCCTACCGGAGGGACGATCAACTGTTGCTTCCGTCGGACATCGATTACAACGCCGTCGGTAGCCTTTCGGCGGAAATTCGGCAAAAGTTGGATGCGGCGCGGCCACGAACGTTGGGCGCAGCAGCGCGCATATCCGGGGTGACGCCTGCTGCGACGGTCGCGCTTCTACGCTATGTTCGCCGGGGTCCGTCAGAGGCCCGTGCCTGACCCCCTTACCCCGGATGCGTTTGCGGACGCCGCCAATGTTTCACGTGAAACACTCGAACGCCTGACACTCTATTCAGGCCTCCTACGCAAGTGGGCGCAGCGGGTCAATCTCGTTGGAAAATCGACGCTTGATGATGTATGGCGCCGGCACATGCTCGATTCGGCGCAGCTTCTAACTCATATCCCCGCAGCCTCCCAAAACCTTGTTGACCTCGGCAGCGGCGCCGGCTTTCCGGGAATGGTTCTGGCGATCATGGGTGTCCCCGATGTTCATTTAATCGAATCGAATGCGAAGAAATGTGCGTTCCTGCGTGAGGTTGCCCGGCTGACCGGCGCTCCTGTTACGATACACAATGTGCGCATCGAAGCGCCTCCTCCGCTGAAGGCCGACGTGGTTACCGCCCGGGCGCTCGCACCGATGCCGCTCCTTTTCGAGTATGCCCAATCCTATTTAGGACCCAACTCAATATGTTTGTTCCTGAAAGGACGCGGTGTAGAAGAGGAATTGACCGAATTACGTAAAATATGGAATATTAGGGAGAATAGGTATCGGAGTGTAACCGATACAGAAGGATTTATCCTGCGCTTGGAGGCGCTGTCCCATGACCCCGCTCGCTGAAACGGACGCTCTCGACCGGCCCATATTAGTTGCCGATATAGACACCCGGCCCCGCGTGCTGGCGGTGGCCAACCAAAAGGGCGGTGTCGGAAAAACGACGACGACCGTCAATCTCGCCACAGCGATGGCGGCGACGCATAAGAAGGTTCTGATCATCGATCTCGATCCGCAGGGCAATGCCAGCACAGGGCTCGGGATCGAGCGCTCGGCCCGGCAGTTGACGACGTATGATTTGTTGCTCAGCGATGCGCCGATTGAGGAAGCGATCCAACCGACGATCGTGCCGGGTCTTTCGGTCGTTCCATCGTCCGTCGATCTTTCGGGGGCCGAATTGGAACTGATCGATCTCGAGGAGCGCGAATATCGCCTCGCGAAGGCGGTGCGCCGGGCCGGTCTGGGCTTTGATTACGTTCTTATCGACTGCCCACCAGCCTTGGGCCTGCTCACCCTGAATGCGCTGTGCGCTGCCGATGCGGTGCTGGTGCCATTGCAATGCGAGTATTACGCTCTTGAAGGATTAAGCCATCTGGTTCGGACCATCGATCGGGTGAAACGGGCGTTCAACACGGATCTGGAAATTCAAGGTGTCGTTCTTACAATGTACGATCGGCGTAACAATCTGTCGGATATGGTCGCGGCGGATGTCCGCGAGCATTTTGGCGATAAGGTTTATCGAACCGTGATTCCAAGAAACGTGCGGGTTTCCGAAGCGCCGTCGCATGGCAAACCTGTGCTTGTCTATGACTGGCGCTGTGCCGGCAGCCAGGCCTACATTCATTTGGCGAGCGAGATCCTGCGCCGCGAAAGGAAGGTGAACGCTTGACGCCCGCCGACGATACGAAGCGGCGTGGTCTCGGGCGCGGCCTGTCTGCGCTTCTTGGGGACGAGGCTGAGGATTACGCCTCGCTGGACCGGTTGCGGTTATCGAAAATGGTGCCGATAGAGTTTTTGCGGCCCGGCGGGGTGCAGCCCCGAAAACATTTCGATGACGAATCGATTTCCGCGCTCGTCGAGTCGATCCGGGAGAAAGGCGTTCTGCAGCCGTTGCTCGTCCGCCGCCATGCCGAGCACACCAATGCCTACGAGATCGTCGCCGGCGAGCGCCGGTGGCGCGCTTCGCAGCGCGCGGGGCTGCGCGAAGTTCCCGTGGTCATCAAGGAACTCGATGATAGCGAAGCGCTGGAAATCGCGCTCATCGAGAACGTGCAGCGGGAGGATTTAACGCCGATCGAGGAAGCCGAGGGCTATCGGCGGTTGATGGATGAGTTCGATCATACGCAGGAAGCGCTCGCGCAAGCCATAGGCAAAAGCCGCAGCCATATTGCTAACCTACTGAGACTGTTAACATTACCGGACTCCGTCAAGCAACTAGTGAACGAAGGTACGCTCTCGGCAGGGCATGCGCGTGCCCTGATCAATACCGATGCGCCGGACGAACTGGCGCGCGCTGTCGTGCGTCGCGGCCTCAACGTCCGCCAGACCGAAAAACTCGTCAAACAACAAGGCGATGCACCAGTTCGCGAACCGATTGCTCGCGATCCGAATATCGTCGCGCTGGAGAACGATCTTGGCCAATTGCTCGGCTTGAAAGTGACGATCAAGACGCGGGGCGAAGGCGGGACGCTCGATATCGCCTATGAAACGCTCGAGCAGCTCGACGATGTCCTGCATCGGTTGACCCATGGCGAAAAATATCCGCACGGCGAATAGGCGGGGCCAATAAAATTAGTTTTGATTTCGAAACGAACTAATTTGGTCTGGCGTTACCGAGCTGTGCAATTTGCAGGACGGTGCGTCCGCACAATGCAGGCGCGGGGGCGCCGGTTCTTTTGCATTGCTGTTCGGCTTCGAGAACCAGGGCTAGCGCGCGCGTGAGCTTTGGGCCGGACCAAATTCTCAATTGCTGCCGGAAACTTGCGGACAGTTTAAAAAAAACCGGCGGTCGCAGTGCCTTCATCGCGGCGTCCACGGCTGCGCCGCCATCGATTTTCACCCGCGCCAAATGCAGCCGCATGAGGTGGCGGCTCAACGCCCGAAGGATGGTGACCGGATTGACGCCTTCCTGATAACTCCGATTCAGCGCTCTGTCCGCTGCCAACCCGTTTCCGGCGGCGGCGGAAAAGACGACATCGTCGATCGATAACGCGCTGGAATTGCCAATTGATGCGACCGCGTCATCGAAGCCGACGTTACCGCCGGGACCAACATAAAGCGCCAGTTTTTCCAGTTCTGCACGGCTCAGCCCCCTGTCCGCGCCCAAATTGGCGGTCAGGTAATCCATAGCCTCTGTTGAAACCGTAATATTTTCAGCACCCAATGTATCCCGGATCACCTGATCCAGCATGCGTTCGTCGTCGGCGTAACAGGCGATCGCCGCCGCGTTTTTCGTGTCTTCGAATAGCTTGCGCAGCTTTGACCGGGCGCCGAGCGTGCCGGCTTGAACGACGACCAGCGCGTCGCCCGGGGAATCCTCGAGAAACGCCTCGATTGGCGTGACGGTTGTGTCGGTTGCATCGCGTACGCGTACAACGCGCCGGCCGCCGGTCAGCGCAATTGCGGCGGCTTCGTCGGCCAGCAACGCAGGGTCGTCACGCAACGCAGCAGCCGCGATCTCGGTGACGCGGAATGGATTGTTGAGGTCTTCCGCGACGGCTTTCGTCATCGCGTCCAGGCGTTCGCGGGTCAGGCCGTCGTCCGGACCATAGACCAGAACTGCGCGAATGGCGGAATCCGGGTCGCGGCTGAAGGCATCGGCGCGATTTGCCGCAATTTTCACCGGTTGCCCTCGGGTTTCTGGCTAAAATATAGCCCAAGGCGAGTCTTGATGTCGTCACTCACCTCGCGCGCAGCGCGGTCGAGCGCATCGGTCTCACCGCTGAGAGTCGCAAAATCCGAATCGACAATGTTGAAGCTGTTCGTCGACCGTGTCGACCCGTTTACAAGGACAGTTTGATCGGCAGAATCGAGCAAACTGTATTCCACCGTGAGAATAAGAAGGGCTCGCGTCGCGGTTTCGTCGCGTTGAATGCCAAGATCTGTGCGCGAAAACGACGTTTTGACCCGTAAGGAATAAAGCGGCCGTGACGGTTGTCCCTTCGGATTGATCCGGTCGAGCAGGAAGTTGCGGAGCTTCTGTCCAAGACGGTCGGGGATGGTTTGGATCTTAACCTGAGCCAACTCGCGCGTCACATCGGTATCGGCACCGACATTACCATAGAGTGGTCGGAAGCCGCATCCATACAGCAATGATGCGGCAGCGAGCGCCGCAATGAGCTTAGACCACGACATTGACGACTTTGTTGGGCACGACGATTACCCGTTTCGGCGTCTGCCCGTTCGTTGCGCGCTGTACCGAATCCAAGGCCAGTGCGGTTTTTTCCACACTCGCTTTGTCTGCGTCTCGCGGCATTTCAATCGTACCGCGCAGCTTCCCCTTGATTTGGACGGCAATAGTCACCGTATCGTCGACCAGGTACGCCGGGCTGGCGGTCGGCCAGGGTGCGTCCGCCAGCAATTCGTCATGGCCGAGCATTTGCCAAAATTCTTCGGCGATATGCGGCATCATCGGTCCAATCAGTTGGACAACCGTTTCGACCGCAATGCGGCGCGCGTGGTCATGGGCAGGCCCACTGGCATTGTATTCGGCAAGATGATTGGTCAGCTCGCGAACATGCGCAACCGCCCGGTTAAAGCGGAACTGTTCCAAATCTGCCGTCACGGCGGCAACGGTCTGGTGTAGGACACGCAACATGGATTCGCGCTCGGAGTCGCTTGCCGCAGGCGCTTCGGCGGTTCGTTCGGCGATCGGTGCGCTCGGTGAAGCGATCATGCGCCAAAGCCTGTTGACGTAGCGCCATGCGCCCTCGATCCCGGCTTCGGTCCATTCCAGATCCCGCTCCGGCGGGCTATCCGACATCATGAACAGACGGCCCGCGTCGGCCCCATAGGTATCCAGGATCAGCTCAGGATCTACAACGTTGCGGCGCGACTTGCTCATTTTCTCGGAGCGGCCGGCTTGCACCGAGCGGCCGCTTTCCCGGTCGGTTTTCGTGCCGTCGCCGCCGATTACGACCTGATCGGGAAAGACCCAACCACCGTTCTCGTCTCGATAGGTTTCGTGACAGACCATGCCTTGCGTGAAAAGCCCGGCGAACGGTTCGTCGACGCCAAGATAGCCGCAATCCCGTAGCGCACGCGTAAAGAAACGTGCATAGAGCAGATGCAATACCGCATGTTCGACACCACCAATATACTGGTCGACCGGCATCCAGTAATCCACCGCGCTGCGGTCGAGTGCTGTGTCCGGCGCCAGCGAACAAAATCGTGCAAAATACCAAGACGAGTCGACGAAGGTATCCAGCGTATCGGTCTCACGCATCGCGGGAGCGCCGCAAGACGGGCAGTCGACATGTTTCCAGCTCGGGTGATGATCCAACGGATTGCCGGGCTTATCGAATGTGACATCTTCCGGCAAACTCACCGGCAGGTCTTTCTCCGGCACCGGAACGATACCGCAAGCTGCGCAATGAATGACGGGAACCGGGCAACCCCAATAGCGCTGTCGCGATGCTCCCCAGTCGCGCAGGCGGTAGTTAACCGTTCCTTCGCCCGCGCCGATAGTTACGAGCTTCTCCGTCGCGCGCCGTATTCCCGTCGGCACGTCGAGCCCGTCGAGGAACTCGGAATTGATCAACGTACCGTCCCCGACATAGGCTTCGTCGCCGATTTCGAAGGTTTTGGGATCGGCATCCGGCGGACACACGACAGGAAATACACCCAGGCCATATTTGTGTGCGAATTCAAGGTCACGCGCATCATGTGCGGGGCACCCGAAAATCGCGCCGGCCCCGTATTCCATCAGCACGAAGTTCGCGACATAGATTGGCAACTCTTGGCCGTCCTGGAACGGATGCGCGACTGTCAGCCGCGTATCATATCCCTGCTTTTCCGCCTTCTCCAAGGCCGATTCACTGGTTCCCAGCTTGGCGCATTCGACCAGGAACGCCGCCAGGCCAGGATCGTTTTCCGCCAACTCCAATGACAGCGGATGATTGGGCGACAGCGCGCAGAACGAAGCGCCGAACAACGTATCGGGACGTGTCGTAAAGACTTCGAGGCGGTCTTTCCGGCCAACGATGTCGAACAGCACCCGCGCGCCCTCGGATCGGTTGATCCAGTTGGTCTGCATCAGTCGGACCTTGTCGGGCCACCTGTCCAGCGCTTCTATGGCGACCAGCAGCTCGTCGGCGTATTTCGTGATGCGGAAAAACCATTGATGCAGAAGTTTCTTCTCGACCTCTGCCCCTGATCGCCAGCCGCGGCCGTCGATGACCTGCTCGTTGGCGAGCACCGTGTTCTCAACCGGATCCCAGTTGACCCAAGATTCCCCACGATAGGCCAAATCCGCGTCGAGAAAATCGAGAAACATCTTTTGCTGATGCTTGTAGTAATCCGGCTCACAGGTTGAGAGTTCGCGGCTCCAGTCAATCGACAGACCCATCGATTTCAGTTGGCCGCGCATGACGGCAACGTTCTCGCGTGTCCACTTCGCCGGATGCACCTTGTTTTCGAAAGCGGCGTTTTCCGCCGGTAGCCCGAAGGAATCCCAACCCATCGGATGCAGGACATTAAAACCCTGCGCCCGCTTGAACCGTGCGACGACGTCGCCCATCGTATAGTTCCGCACATGCCCCATGTGGATGCGCCCCGAAGGGTACGGGAACATTTCAAGAACATAGTATTTCGGTTTGCTCGTATCCTCGGTCACTTCGAAGACACAGTGTTCGGACCAGATCCGCTGCCATTTGGCTTCGGTTTCCTTGGCGTTGTAACGGGTCATGATCGGATGGATGGTCCTTACGGTAATGGGGTATGCCTAGCGAACAGCGATTTACTGCGCGCTAAAATTGGCGATGCGCAGTTCGCGCGCGCGTTTCAGTATCGCGTTTTCGATATCCCGTACAGTCTTGGGATCGACTTTCGCTTCCTGCCAAGGCCGATTGGCGCTGGTCTGGCGAAAGACGGATACGCGGATACCGTCGGCACGGAGTTCCCGGCCCAGAATATAGATGTTCAGTTTGACACGTTCGCGCGGCGTTTCCGGTGGCGAGTACCAATCGGTGATAATGACGCCGCCGAAGGGGTCTGCCGAGTTGAGTGGCATGAACGAGATCGTGTCGAGCGATGCCCGCCAGAGGAAACTGTTGACCGCGATGCCGCTCTGCGCGCCGCCGGTATTGGAGTCGCCGCCGAACAGCGTTTCGATCAGCCCGCCATTGTCGCTGGAACTCGCCGTTCGATCTTCCGTTGGCGGTGGCGGGTCCGGCACAACACCCAAGCTTTCGCAACCATTCAGCAACAGCGCGAAAGCAACAGCCAATCCTATCCGGGGAACTTTTGTGAACATGAACGCTTTATGCCCGAAAACAGCCAGGGAGTTCCACAACAATGTCGTATCGGATATGAGAGGGTGTGAGCGTGTACGTCGGAGCGATTGCACCGACCGAGTCGCTTTGTTACGACTTGTCGGTATCGAGTTGATGAAGGAACGTGTCCGATGCCTGAAATTGAAGCGACCAAATCCCTCGACGACGCCCCCGATATCACCGCCAATCTTCGCCGCGTGGAAAACGAAATTGCCGCTGCGGCCCGCGACGCCGGACGTGATCCCCAATCCATAACACTCGTCGCCGTGGGTAAGGCACATCCAGCGGCGCGGTCGCGCGCTGTGCTCGAAGCGGGGCATCGGGTTTTTGGCGAGAACCGGGTTCAGGAAGCCGAGGCGAAGTGGCCCGCGCTCAAAGAGTCCTTTCCCGACGCCCAATTGCATCTTATCGGTCCGCTACAAACCAATAAGGTACGCCACACATTGGCATTGTTCGATGTTATCGAAACCGTCGACCGGCCGAAGCTTGCAGCGGCGCTCGCGAAGGAGATGGACCGTACAGGCCATCGTCCCGATTGCCTGATTCAGGTAAATACGGGAAACGAGAGCCAAAAGGCCGGGATTCTTCCGGAATCGGCGGATAACTTTATCGACCGGTGCCGCGGCGAATTCGGCCTTCCGGTGCGAGGCCTGATGTGCATTCCGCCGGTCGATGAAGAACCATCGCTGCATTTCGCGTTGCTTCGTGAAATTGCCCGCCGCCACGACCTGTCCTGGCTCAGCATGGGGATGTCGGCGGACTATCCCGTTGCGATCGCCTTCGGCGCAACCCATGTGCGGGTTGGCACGGCTATCTTTGGTGCGCGTCCGGCGCGGTGATGCAAATCCGATCAGTCGGCGCGCATCGCGTTAGCAGATCGCATAAATCGGGCAGAGCCACCGCGACGCATCCTTCGGTCGGTCCGAAGTCGGGCCGGGCGACGTGCAAAAAAATGGCGCTGCCGGCGGCTGGCACCACCGGTGCATCGTTGTGGCCGAGCACAACTATGACATCATAGAGGCCATCCTCCCGCCACAAATTTTCGGCGCTGGCGGGGTAGGGCAATGTTACCGGCTTATTGTAATTCACATCGCCTGGATCGTCGCACCAGCCATCGGCTGTCTGGATAGGCTGTACCGGCAAGCGTGTGTTGAGCTTGGCGATCCTGTCCGGTCGGTAGAGGACATGCCGCAGCGGGAAGCAGCCGACCGGCGTTACACCGTCGCCTTCGGTTTTGCGGGCACTGATTCCGCCACGTCCAATTGCGCAACGGACCGATTTGCCGTCAAAAACCAGGTACCCATCCGCTGAGACGTCAATATCCATAAGGTGAATCTAACACGGAATAAATTTTCGCTCTAACGGGCGGGCGGCTCCGCTTTCTTCATGTGTTCGTATCGGTCGAGCGTATCCGTCATCCGTTGCGGAACGAGTGGTGTTGGTACGGTGCCGGAATGGCGCTGGTCTTCTTTTTGGCCAGCTCGGGTGGGTGATTTTATTGCTGGGTTTTGCACTGCGAGCGCGGAAAGTTTGTCTGCCAGACGCGTGTCGATTGTTGGCATAGCCGCCGCAGGATTGCTCGCCGAGACGCCGCGGTTTCCAAGATTTGGAATCGGTCCCGCCGACGGTACTGCGGCGCGCGCCTGTAGGAGCGCGGATACGGGATCGTTCGCTGAGGGTTGCACGTTTGTGAAGGGTAGCGCGCCAAGCCCGCCGAAAGGAAGTTTCGCCACCTTTTGAGGGTGTGGGCGAGCAGGCGAAAAGCTTGCTGCGGTCGACGGCAAAGACGTTGACGTCGGGAGCAGGCTGATCGGCAACGTCCCCGCCCGGACGATGGCGGGATCGGCTTCCGCAATCGATATCGCCCGTCCGGATGGCGTTTCGCGGCCGGGGCCTTTGACCGTAGACTCAGCGGGATCTCCGGTAACCATGGCGACAATCGTCTCGCCGATGTCATCGCCAGTCGCCGCTTCGACAACGGCATTCGCGGCGGCGACGGCAAATCCGATGGGCCCGCCGAAAAGGGCGCCTCCGGCAACCCGGGCGCCCGGCGAAATTTCATCGCCAGTAACCGCGCGGTAAATCGTCGAAACGACCGGGATATGCTGCAGCGGATTGATAACGTCGAGAATGTCGCCGAAAGTCAGGCCGTCATCGCCGAAGAGCGCATCGCCGCGACCTCCGTCATTGGAGACGTCCTGATTGGAATGATCGCCGAGGTCTTCCGGCCGGTGATGGTTGGCAATGATATCGGGAATTGCAGAGCCATCGGGATTGGTCGGCTCTACGCGATGCGTAGGCGCCACGGCCGCCGCCGGCGTGACGCGGTGCGGTAGCGGGCTTGCACCAGATAATGTCGTTTCGACCATACCAAATCCCTCCGCCGCTCGTGCTGCAAAGGCGATGCCAGAGTAATGTTTGCGATATTTCAACAGGTTAAAAGAAAGCGATGTGAGATAATTGACGGCGTCGGGAAAGATTTGCCGTTTGCACCGGTCAACTCTGCCTTGCGCTTGGAACGAGTTGATGCGTCAGAGCCAAGGAAACAGCGCATTCTCAGCGGGGCATTATCAGCTTCTTAACCAATCGGCGCGATAGTCGAAGCGGTTTATGGGCCTGGAATGTAAATGAGAAGCCCAGAACGCGGAAGCGAACCAACAATTAGGGTGTCGCGAATGCGCCTGCGTTTCCTTTTTTTCATGACCTTGTCCGGTATCGCGGTGCTGCCCGTGATCGCGCTTGCGGCGTGGATTTTTGTCGATGCGCTCGATCGGGAAATTGAAAGCGTCCAGGATAAGCACCTGGTCATCGCCAAGAATGTCGGCAAGGCCCTCGAACGCTACTCGATCGACCTTAAAAACGGCTTCGAGCTGGTTGCCAACCTGCCGCGGCAGGATCAGCATACGAAGGCCGTATCGCAATTCATGAAAAGCCTAGAGTTCGACCATCTCTGCATCGCCAGCCTGAAAACCGGTGCGGTCGTTGGTTCGGTTGCGCCAATCAGTTTGCCGTGCCCCAAGCGGATACCGGAAAAACGGTTTCGCGTGTTCGTCGATCTGCTGGAAGATGACCGCATCGTCTTTTCGCCAGTCATGCAGAGCCCGCACGGTCATCCGGTGTTTTACTTGTTGCGGACCTCTGGTGAGAACCTCATCGTTGGTGCCGTATCGACCAAGTACATCGTCAAGCAGGGTCAGGCGGTATCGTTCGGTGAGAAAGGCCATGCGGCGATCGTCGATCAGACCGGTCAGGTGATCGCGCACCCGCTACCCGCATGGCGGAAGGCGATAAAGAATATTTCCAAGGTTGCACCAGTACGGCGGATGATGAACCGTGAAACGGGGACTGCGGTCTTTTACTCGCCAGCGTTGAAGGCCGATATGGTCACGGGTTTCACTTTTGTCCCGACAACGGGTTGGGGTGTGATGATTCCGCAGCCTGTGGCCGAAATTCGGTCGGCGGCGACGTTGATTCAAAATTCGGCGATCGGTATCAGCGCGGCGGGTATCGTGGCCGCAGCCCTGTTAAGCTGGTTCCTGTCGGGCTATCTGACTCGCTCGCTGTCGCTGATCGCCGACACCTCGCAGCGCATGGCGGCTGGCGATTATGACGCCCGGGTCGGCATGGGAACCGTCTTTAAGCCCAAGGAAATCGCCGAGCTTGGGCTGGCATTCAACGGCATGGCCGATGAAATTGCCAAAACCAACCGCGATCTGTCGGAGGCTGTCGTGCAGGCGGACTTCGCCAATCGGGCAAAATCTGAATTTCTGGCGATCATGAGCCACGATCTCCGCACGCCTTTGAATGCGATCATCGGGTTTTCCGACGCGATGCGGAACAAGATTTTCGGTCCACTGGGGGATGCCCGCTATGAGGACTACCTCAGCGATATCCAAAAGAGCGGGAATATATTGCTTGGCTTGATCAACGATATTCTCGACCTCTCCAAAATCGAAGCCGGCCGCTACGAATTGAAAGACTCGGATGTCGCACTGGCAGCCTTTCTGAAAAGCTCATCCGAGCTGGCGACCATTCAGGCACGACAAAATGGGGTGCGGCTGAATGTCGTTCTTCCGGACGACCTTCCCGATCTGCGATGCGATGAGCGAAGCCTCATACAAATCGTCAACAACCTGCTCTCCAATGCGGTGAAATTTTCGCATGAGGGTGGGCAGGTTTCCATCTCCGCGCGCCAGGTTCCGGACGGCAAGATCGAAATTGAGTTTGCCGATCAAGGTATCGGCATGGCTGAGAGCGATATCAAGGAAGTGCTTGAACCGTTCAGTCAGGCGGACAGTAGCAAAACCAGGAAGTACGAGGGGACCGGTCTCGGCCTGCATATCTGCCTGAAGTTCATGGAACTGCATGGCGGATCGCTCGATATCGACAGCGAGATCGGCAAGGGAACGACCGTGATCATCCGTTTTCCGGCGCTGCGCGCCCTTCCCATATCGGAACCTGCCGATCGGGTTATGGCCCTCTCGTAGTCACGGCATTCCAGCTCAGGAGCCGTCGCTCGCGGCAGTCGCTCAGAACAGATGCCCCGCCCGGGCTGCCTTGGTTTGCAAGTACTGTTCGTTATGGCCATTGGCGGGAAAGGCGTGCGGTACGCGGTCGACGACCTGGATGCCATGTGATTCCAGCGCCGCCACCTTCGTCGGGTTGTTCGTCATTAGCCGAACCCGGTTATATCCGAGGCGCTGCAACATCGTTGCTGCCGGTGCGTAAACGCGTTCGTCGGCGTCGAAGCCGAGCTGTTCATTGGCATCAATCGTATCGAAGCCGTTATCCTGCAGCCGGTAGGCCCGCAGCTTGTTGACCAGTCCGATTCCACGGCCCTCCTGCGCCAAATACAGCAGAACGCCGCCACCCGCCGCAGCGATTGCCTCGACGGCTCCGCGCAGCTGATCGCCACAGTCGCAGCGTAAACTGCCCAGCAGATCGCCAGTAAAGCACTCCGAGTGCAGCCGGGTCAGGATCGTCGTTTTGGGATCAGGATCGCCGATAATCACCGCCACATGCGCCTTGCCACCGTCGGCCGGGCGGAAGGCGATGAGTTTGGTGTCCTCTGCGCCTTCCAACGGCACCGAACCAGTGACCGCATAATCCATCAGCTCACCCGCCGCGCCGCGGTAACGCGCGATATTGGCGATATCGAGCGCAAGCAGATTGTGCTGCTGCGCAAATGCGGTTGCGTCTTCTTGAATGGGGGCGGTCAGTGCGGCGGGCAGAAGCCGAGCTAGTTTCACGACTTCGACCGCGGCCTGCTGCAGGCCGTTTGCGGCTTCGGCGAACGGTGCTTTGAGTGTCGAGTCTTCCGTCGCTTCGCCGATAATCGTCGCGATGGCGTCACGGTCGATCCCGGATTCCGTGTCGATCGCGACAACGGCGGCATCGATCGGATCGACGCCGAGCGCTTCGGCCCGCGCAGCCGTCACCAAACATGACACGTCGGTGTCGGTCAGCAAGGTCAGAGCTCTCGGATCGACACAGGACTCCGCGGCTGTGACGAGCAGGGCTTCTGTGCCGTCGCGCAACACAATCGCCATTCCCCGCCGAAGATCGCCTATGACACGGCCTACCGCGGTAAGGCTTGCGTCCTGGGCATTGGGCTGCGGCGCGATGGGCGTATCTGATACCATGTTCATGAAATGTTTCTTTTTGGCGCTTTGGTGAGTAGCCATATTAGGTCCTTGCCAAAGGACAGGGTCAAGGCAGAAAGCGCGGCCGCGCCGATGACGCTGGCCTGGACACTATCGACGACGGGCAGCAAACAAATTACGAGAGCCGCAACCAAAATGCCGCAAACCGCGCTGCGAAATCGGCTTTCCGGCAATGGCATGGCCAATCGTGGCCAAGCGAGACCGGCGACAAGGAGAAGATAGCGCATAAGGCCCGCGGCAACGATCCATATGCCGATCTTGCCTGAAAACCACAGCAGCAGGCCCAAAATCAGGACCAGACCAGCGTCGACTTCTCGATCAAAATGAGCACCAAAGGAGCTGACTGAAGCTCGGCGCCGCGCGACCAAACCATCGAGTCCATCCGACAGCAAAGCTGCTGCCGCCAAGCCGCCAAGCCACCAAGAGCCAATGACAATGGGCGCGTCGACAATTGCCCCGGCTAGGATGGCGGCTAAAGCGAGGCGAACATTGGTAATGACATTAGCCCAACCAAACCGATGCAAAACCTCGGCACGGGTGGCGTAAAACAACAAAACAGCTGCAAAAACACCATAGACGAAAAGAGCGGTCGCCGCGGCAGTCATTGAAGGCAGCGCCGCACCTGCCATCACAAAGACACAAACGCAGGCTAAAGCGGCGATGATGCGCGCGTCGCCGATGCCGTTCCGCATCGATAAATACCGCTTCGGGGATCCGTCATAGGCCGGCTGTGTGCGGTCTGTCATTCCAGCCTTTCCGGTCGTTCATGTAATTACATCCTTGATATATGGTGGGCATGCACAAAACTGTAACCAAAATAATCGAGCCGCGACGAGATCTGCGGCGCGGACTCGGAGTGCGGCGATGGGCTTAATGCCCGGACAACTCAGCGAAATAGACGCGTGGCGCAGTGTTCTGGGAGTCCGCCGGAAATTCTATGCGACCCCGGATGCACCGGGCTGGGCGCTCGTTCAGGGTAGGGATGGCGTGAATGTGGCCGACATCGAGCACGTTGCCGCAGGTGACATGCTCGCTAATGTCGATCGTGGCGGTGCCGTCGCCATTAGCACTGGCATTCCGGAAAGTATCGCCGCGATGTTCCGGCTTTATCTGCCGCTTTGCGCCGCGCCCGGCAAGTTTGTTGTTGGCCATCTGGGCCAAAGCCTCGACGGCAAAATTGCGACGGTCAATGGGGCGTCACACTATGTGACCGGCTCGTTGGATATTCAGCACAATCATCGCATGCGCGCTTTGTTCGACGCCGTTATCGTCGGTTCCGGAACTGTTATGCATGACGATCCGCAGCTTACTGTCCGGCATTGCCGCGGTGATAATCCCGTCCGTGTCGTGATCGATACCGAACGGCGCCTGGCAGAAAATTATCGTGTGTTCCAGGACGAGGCTGCGAGAACGATCCTGATTTGTGCGGAAGATAAAGCGAATGGCACCGAACGCCATGGTGTCGCGGAAGTGATGGGCCTGCCGCGCTGTGCAGTGGGGTTGGCGCCAGAAAACCTATGCGCGGTACTGGCTGCATGCGGTTGCGAACGGCTCTTCGTAGAAGGCGGGGGCATCACGGTTTCCCGGTTTCTGGAAGCAAAGTCTCTCGACCGTTTTCAGGTTACGGTATCGCCGATGATCATCGGTTCGGGTCGTGCTGCGATCACGCTTCCCGAAGTGGCGACGCTGGCCGAAGGGCTGCGGCCGGAGACCCGCCGGTTCGACTTCGGTGACGATGTCATGTTCGAGTGCCTGTTCGATGGATGAGCGCGCGTTCTGGGTCGTCGCGCCGGGACAGGGCGAAATCCGGACCATGCCGCCACGGCCGCCAAGTGCTGGTGATGTTGTCGTATGCACCCTCGCCAGCGGTATCAGTCGGGGGACGGAAGCGTTGGTGTTCCAGGGCCGGGTCCCACAAAGCCAGTATGAGGAAATGCGCTGTCCGTTTCAGGATGGCGCGTTCCCGGGACCGGTGAAATATGGCTATGCGTCGGTCGGTGTGCGGGACGACGACGTCCGCGTATTCTGCCTGCATCCCCACCAGGATCGATACCGGGTACCCGCCGATGCGACGGTGCCGGTACCCGATGACGTGCCCGACCGGCGTGCTGTGCTGGCGGCGAATATGGAAACCGCGGTCAACGCTCTATGGGATGCAGGGCCTCGCGTCGGCGATCGCATCGCGGTTGTCGGCGGCGGTGTCGTGGGGTGCCTTTTCGCGGCGTTGGCCGGCCAAATTCCGGGTACCCGGGTAGAACTCGTCGATATCAACCCAGCGCGCGCCGCTATTGCGCGGCGTCTTGGCGTCGGTTTTGCGTCGCCGGACACGGCAGCGCGAGACGCTGACATCGTCGTCCACGCCAGCGGCGTCTCCGCCGGTCTCGCGACGGCGCTCGATCTCGCCGGATTCGAAGCTCTGGTTTTGGAGCTGAGCTGGTATGGAAACACGTTAGTCCCTGCGCCACTGGGTGAGGCGTTCCATTCCCGGCGGCTTACCCTGCGGTCCAGCCAGGTCGGTGCTGTGGCGACGAGCCGGCGGGCGCGGCGCAGTCATCGCGACCGGATGACTCTGGCGCTGGACCTGTTGCGGAACCCGATATTCGATTGCGTCGTCAATGGTGAATCCCGTTTTGAAGATTTACCGAGTACGATGAAGCGCCTGGCGGCCGATCCGGGCGAAACCCTGTGTCATGTCGTGCTGTACAATTAAGGAGTTTGGCGCCGATGTTCAGCATCACCGTTAGCGACAGCGTGATGATCGCGCATTCCTTGAAGGGCGACGTCTTCGGCCCAGCACAGCGGCTCCATGGGGCAACCTATACCGTCGAAGTGACGATACGCCGGCGCGCGCTCGACGCGTACGGTATCGTTGCCGATATCGGGCGCGCTACCGCGCTCCTCAGCGAAATTTTGGAGCCGTACGCGTATAGAAATTTGGACGAGCTACCGGATTTTACCGGGAAGAATTCGACAACCGAGGTTGTGGCGGAGGCCATTTTCCATGCCTACGCCAAGGGCATTCGCGAAGAGCGGCTCGGTGGCGACACTGCGGAAAATATCGAAACCCTGCAGGTTAGAATTCGTGAAAAACCCGATGCATGGGCGAGCTACGACGCTCCGCTTAATGGCTGAGCGTTCGCCGCCAATCCAATTTGTCGTTCCCGGCTCGATTGAGCAGCGAACGGGCGGGTATGGCTACGACAGGCGGATAATTTCCGAGCTGCGGACATATGGCCGAGACGTGCGTGTCGTCGAGTTGGAGGGCATATTCCCAAACTGCGATGAGATCGCCAAAAGTGCAGCTGCGCGCGCGTTATCGGCTGTACCGGAGGGCTCGACGATGGTTATCGATGGTTTGGCGCTGCCCGCGTTCGAAGAAGTGTTGGAGGAGAATGCCGGCGGAGGCTTTGTCATTGCACTGGTGCACCATCCACTAGCCCTGGAAACAGGTCTGGCAGCTTCCGATTCCAAGTCGCTGTCAACGCTGGAATTCGCGTTGCTGCAGCAGGTCGATCACATTGTGACGACAAGCCTGGCAACCGCGCGATTGCTTGAGGCCGATGGCATTGCCGAACATAGGATATCGGCCGTGCCACCGGGAACCGATAGAGCGCCGCCAACTCGGGGCTCAAGTGGCGGGCCGCTTCAGCTTTTATGCGTCGCCGCTCTGATCCCCAGAAAAGGACATAGGGCGTTGATCGACGCCTTGGCTGAATGCGCAGACCCGTCGTGGCGGCTGCTTTGCTTGGGATCGCAGGTACGCGACCGAACGGAGTCCGAGGCGATAGCGGCGCATGTCGACCGACTCGAGCTTTCGGACAAGGTAATATTTGGGGGCGAAGCCGACGAGGCCACGCTAGCGGCGGCGTATGGTGCCGCCGATGTTTTCGTCCTCGCGTCGGCATTAGAAGGGTATGGCATGGCGTTCGCGGAAGCGTTGGCGCGGGGTCTGCCGATTGTCGGGAGCGGAGCCGGTGCGGTTCGCGATACGGTTCCTGGCACGGCCGGTTTGATTGTTCCGGTTGGCGCTCATGCGGCGCTCGTCGATGCGCTGTCGCGCATGATCGGGGACGGCGCGCTGCGTGCACGGTTCGCCGCAGGCGCCCGCGCGGTGGCGCGTGGTTTGCCGGATTGGCCCACGGCCGGCCGCGAATTCGTGCAAGTGCTGGACCGCGCCATGGCGTTATGACGAACGAATTCAGCTCCGATTGGCTGGCGCTTCGCGAGCCCTACGATGCGGCTGCGCGGTCGAAGCGTCTCGCTGCGGCGTTTCTGGAGGCCTTGCCGGCACGGCCCTGCATTCTCGACTTGGGTGCCGGCCGTGGTGCGAATGCACGGTTCCTGGATGGTTTAGGCAGCGGCGATATTTGCTGGCGTTTGGTCGATCGCGATCCGATCCTACTCAAGGAAGCGTCGCAAATGCGGGCGCAAACCGATCAGCAGATCGTCGATTTCGCGCCGGACCCAGCGCTGCTCGACCTGTCACAGGCCGATGCCGTCAGCGCGTCGGCCTTGTTCGACCTGGTGTCGGTGGACTGGTTCGAGCGGTTCCTCAGAACAGTTGGCGGCGTGCCTTTGCTGTTCGCGTTGACGGCGGATGGCGAATTTCGCTGGCGGCCTTCGGATTCGGCGGATGTCATGATTATGGCGCGGTTCGAAGCGGATATGCGGCGCGACAAAGGGTTTGGTCCCGCAATGGGCGCGGACGCTCCACGACTTATGGCGGCGCTATTATCCGAAGAGGGATATCTTATTCGGCCCGCACAGAGTTCTTGGCGGCTCGGTGCCGGCGATTCCGCCATTCTGACTATTCTTGTCGATCTCATCGCCGATGCCACACGCGATCTGGACGGCAGGCCGGAGGTCGAAGGATGGCGCGCGCGGCGCCACCATTCGATTGCGATGAACGATTTGAGCCTCGAAGTGGGTCACATTGACTTACTAGCCTTGCTTGATTAGGTGCGAATGCAACGGGACACGCTATTCTGTTGACTTGCCGGAAGGTCGGGGTAAATCTCTTAATAACGTGGGAATCGCGCGTTTCGGGGGGCTTATGCGGCAATACAAGGATGGTAATTGGACATGACGGCGACAGGGACTGAGCGCGCGCCCGCTGGCGGTAGCCTCACCGGAAAGAAAATACTTATTGTCGATGACGACTCCGCACTGCGGGACTCGCTTTCGGAGCAGTTGCAACTCCATGAGGAATTTGCAACGGCACTTGCTGAAACGGCGCACGATGCGCTCGAACTCGTAAAGAAGGATTACTTCGACGCCGTGCTGCTGGATGTCGGGTTGCCGGATATGGATGGCCGCGAAGCGTGCCGGCTCATGCGGCGCAGTGGCGTGAAAGTGCCGATCATCATGCTGACCGGTGCGGACACGGATGCCGATACCATTCTTGGCCTGGATGCGGGCGCCAATGATTATATCACCAAACCGTTCCGTCTCGGTGTGCTGCTTGCCCGCTTGCGGGCTCAGCTGCGTCAGCATGAGCAAAGCGAGGATGCCGTTTTCACGATCGGGCCATACACCTTCCAGCCGAGCGGCAAGCTGCTTGTCGATGAAGCCGATGAGCGCAAGATCAGGCTGACGGAAAAGGAAACGTCAATCCTGAAATATCTGTATCGGTCGGGCGCCAAAGCGGTCGATCGGGACACCTTGTTGGGGGAAGTTTGGGGCTACAATGCGGGCGTCACGACGCATACGCTGGAAACCCATGTTTACAGATTGCGCCAGAAAATCGAAAGCGATCCATCAAATGCCGAAATCCTGGTGACCGAGCCAGGCGGATATCGTCTCGTACCCTAGCCAGCAGTCTCGTCGAACAACGCCGAGGCCGCAATGTCGGTATGGTAACGGGTGCGAATTGGCTATAATTCCGGCCAATTGGAGGTATTCGTGTGAATCGAGCCCTGATTGCGTTGCTGTTGCTCGGTGTCGTCGCCATGCCCGCGGCGGCAGATGTTGCAGCCGGGCTCGAGGCCTTTCGGCGCGGTGACTACGAGGCCGCGCGGGCGGCCTGGCAGCCCTTGGCAGAATCGGGCAACCCGGTCGCACAGTTCAATATCGGCATCCTGTATCGGCGTGGTTTGGGCGTAACGGCGGACAATCGCCAAGCGGTCGGCTGGTTCGAGCGGGCCGCCGTCGGCGGTCACACGACGGCGCAATTTAATCTTGGACTGATTTACGAGCAGGGAATCGGCGTTTCTGTCGACAAGGCGGCGGCGCTGCGATGGTATCGGCGTGCGGCCAAGGTAACGCAGATTGACGATGGCTTCGAGGAGGCACGTGCTCGGGCGCAATTTCGGCTTGCCGACTTGTTGCTCAAAGGGGACTCGGTTAACCGGTCGGCGGGGATGTATTGGCTGCAGCGGTCCGGCGAAAGCGGCAACGCCGAAGCGCAGTTCCGGCTGGCGCTGGCCTACGCTGCAGGAAAGGATCTGGTTCGCGACTCGGTTGCCGCGGCGCGCTGGTTCGAACGGGCGGCGGAACAGGGGCATCTAAGCGCACAGGTAAATCTTGCAACGATTTACGAAACTGGGGCCGGACTGTCGCGCGACGAAACAAAGGCGGCGCATTGGTACGCGCAGGCGGCTGAACAGAATGCAGTCGTGGCGCAGATCAACCTCGGCTCGCTTTATGCGCAGGGACGCGGTGTGGCGCGGGACGACCGCGCCGCATTAAAATGGTATAGCCGGGCGGCCAACCAGGGCGCCCTCGAAGCCTATTTCAATTTAGGTGTTCTTTACGAGCACAGCACCGAATTGTCCGACGAGCAGAACGCCTATTTCTGGTACGCTGTCGCGGCAAAGGCGGGACATAAGAAAGCGAGCCTGCGTCTTGTTTCCTTGCGCGCCAAAGTTGGAGATGGCGAGGCCGCGGCCATCGAGCGCCGGGCCGCGGTGTGGCGGCCTCAGAAGGAACGGAAGGTTCAGCGGTTGGAAACAACGGCTCAGCCTCGAAAATAGGGAGAATAAACGATGGCGGATGCGTTGAAGGTCGGTGTGGTTGGCGGCAGCGGCCGGATGGGTCAGATGGTTGTCGCCCAGGTCATGGAGACGCCCGGCTGCGTCGTCTCGGGCGGCGTGGAACAGCCCGGCCACCCCTTGGTCGGCAAGGATATTGGCGTCACCGCGGGGATCGATGCGCTCGGTGTCGAAATTGGCGAAGACGCGGCGGCGATGATCGCCGCTGTCGATGTGGTGGTCGATTTCACTATACCCGCCGCGACGATCGAGCACGCACGTCTCGCGGCGCAGGCCGGTGCGGCAATGGTTATCGGCACGACGGGGCTGGATAAGGAACAGGCCGGCGTGATCGAGGCGGCAGCGCGGCACGTGCCGATTGTCTGGGCGCCGAACATGAGTGTTGGGGTCACACTGTTGCTGGCGCTGACTGAACAGGTCGCTGGCATATTGGGGCCGGAGGATTACGACATAGAAATCGTCGAAATGCACCACAAGCACAAAATCGATGCGCCCTCGGGAACCGCGTTGGGGTTGGGCCATGCTGCGGCGGCTGGTCGCGGCGTTGCGCTGGATACCGTGTACAAGGCGGCGCGGGACGGCCATACCGGCGCACGGCCGCAAGGGGAGATCGGTTTTGCTGTGCTGCGCGGCGGTGATGTCGTTGGTGAGCATTCAGTGGTTTATGCCGGCGAGGGCGAGCAGGTCGTGCTGACCCACAAGGCCGGCGACCGCAAGGTCTTTGCTGCCGGCGCGGTCCGCGCGGCTCTCTGGACGAAAGGCCGCGCCGCGGGTCTGTATTCGATGAAGAGCGTGCTCGGCTTTGCAGACTAGGCGCGGTTGTGGGCTCTAGCGCTTTGGATTGGAAATAATACCGGCGCCCCAGGGTGAGCAAAGCGGCGCTGTGTTGCTGGCGGGATCGTCGGGTGCGGCGCATACCGACACGGTGCCGTTCGCGGTGTTGATCCGCCACGCGAACGCAGCGCTCTCGCCGACTGCAATCTTGTAAGTGCCAGGCCCCAGCGGCCGCACATCTTGCGCGACGAGGCCGAAGGGCAGGGCCAGGGCGGCGCCGGCCGCGAGTCCCACGAGAAGTAAAAGCGGTTTGGTCATGATCGGGTTTCCTTTGCCGTTGGTATCCGCCGTCTCAAACCGATTGTGGACGGCTTTGTGGCGGGAATAGGACGCGAAATTGGTCTGGGCTTTTAAGTGGGGTCAGCGAGCGGGCGCTGCAATCCGATAGCGCTCGATCGCATCTCGCAGGGCGTCGGCGACTTCGACCCGTTCTTTCGGTGGCAGAAAGCCACCGACCGTGACGGAACGGCCATGGCTGGAAAGCGTGAGCCGGCCGTTCCGCCGTGCGGGTTCGTCGACCTCGATGCGCAGCCAGTTCGGCTCGATGTCCCAGCGCCCGGTCTCGCCTTTCGGTCCGTAGCGGCGGACCTGCAGGCTGTTGCTGGTGAGCCGAATGCGTTCGTAGCGTTGGCCGCTGCGGTAGTTGAGGCGAAAGGCCGCATACAGCAGCAAAATCTCCAAGCCGCAAAAGCCGAAGACCGGCCACGCGCCGACCAACATGAACGCGACACCAATAGTGATTCCGAATGCGGTGGCAACGGCCATTACAATCGTGAATCCTACGGGTCCGAGGCTGCGGTGCGGCCGCAGCTCGACATCGAAATAAACGGTTTCAGCATAGGTCTTTGGCGTGGATTCCGTGCTCATGACGGATTTAAGATAGAAGTACCGCCTTGCCGTGTCTATCGTCGCTACATCCGTTGGAATATTAGGTCCTGCTCATGAAAAAAGCCGATATCCACGAATTCTTCACGCGTCTGGAGGCGGGCGACCCCGAACCGCGCGGTGAACTTAACTACAAGAACCCCTATACGCTGCTGGTCGCCGTCGTGTTGTCGGCGCAGGCAACCGATGTCGGTGTGAACAAGGCGACGAAGCCGCTTTTCGAAGTTGCCGATACGCCGAAAAAAATGCTCGAGCTCGGCGAAGCCACGGTGCGCGATTACATCAAGACAATAGGCCTGTTCAACAACAAGGCAAAGAACGTCATCAAGCTGAGCCGCCAACTGCTCGACGAGCATGACGGCAATGTGCCGCGCGACCGGGCGGCGATGGAGAAGCTTGCCGGTGTCGGCCGTAAGACAGCGAGCGTCGTGGCCAATATCGCGTTCGGTGAGCCGACGATCGCGGTCGACACACATATCTTTCGGGTCGGCAACCGCACGGGAATGGCGCCCGGCAAGACGGTGCTCCTTGTTGAAAAGAAGCTGGAGAAAGTCGTGCCGGACGAATTCAAGCTGCATGCGCATCACTGGTTGATCCTGCATGGCCGCTATGTCTGCAAGGCGCGCAAGCCGGATTGCCCGGCCTGTATCGTCAGCGACCTTTGCAAGTTCAAGGGCAAGACGCTTTAGGTTTGAGCATTGAGGCAGCCTATTCTTGGCGCTCGATCAGCGCCACGAAGCAACGCCGGGGCGCTTGCGTCGCTTTGCTGCGCTTGCGCAAATCGACATGCGCGACGGAGAGTGCGCCGGCGTCCTTATAGAGATAGACGTCCAAGACGCAGGCTTTGGCGCGGTATTGCCATACCTCGGCCGGCCCATCGCGCCGCACGAAACTGGCAGGGCCGAGCAACGCTGCAACCCTGTGACCGTCCATTCCAAAGAGCTGCTTCGGATCGTCGTTGATCTGCTTGTCCGGTTTTGGAACGGCGGCTGTTTGCGGTACCGGCTTGGAAACCGGGGCGGCCGGTGGCGCGGGGGCTTCGAGCGCTCGCGTTTCGACGACATCGGAATCGGTCGCTGCAGAGGGTTCCGGCACGGGCGGCGGCGGCGCGGTGCAGCCTGATAAAACGAGGAAGACCGAAAGCCGAACCAGACGCGCGCGACACAGAACTTTAATCGTCGCCCGATGCACTCGCGGATAAATCCGTTGCGTCCGATTCTGAAATGACCTGGATGTCACCTTCGATGCGCCCGCCGCGTTCGATTTCGATTTCGGCGTAGCGGATCTTGCCTTTGACGCTGCCTTTGCTGTGGATGACCAAGCGATTCCGTGCGATGAGCGCGCCTTCGAACTGTCCACTGATATCCGCAACGTTGATTTCTATTTCGCCCTTGAACACGCCGGTTTCGGTAATCTCGATGGTGCGGCTGTCACTCAGCGCGGCCTCGACCCGGCCTTCGACGACCAGCGTATCGCAGGCTGAAATTTCACCGGTAAGGCAGATTTCGCGGCCAACGATAAGCTTTTTGCCTTGCGCATCGCCGATCGATTCCGTGCGCCGTGCGCCGGGAATGTCCAGGATGCGGCGTGCCGCTTCCGGTCGATTTTCAGGCGCCAATTTTGTTTCCTCCGCCATGGGATCTCCTTGGTTCAGGCGATTTTCGTCTGTACGAATCGGACCACACGTATTGATTATCACGCCGCGTTCCGGAAACTAAGCAATATTTGACGGCGGGCCGCTGTTCTCCGGGGCGAATTCGCGGCGGCGAGGCAGCCCTTGAAAGACATGCACCATGAAGGCGGTGGCCAGCACGGGCGTGACGAAATTGACGATGGGGATGGTCATGAAGAAGACCAGGATGACCCCCGCCAGCAGCATGCGGCCACGATGGGACCGGCGCAGGCGCCTGGCGGTACGCGGGTCGAACCGACGTAACGCCACCAATTCGTAGTACTCGCGGCTGACCAGATAACCGTTCAACAAATAATACAGAACAAGATTGAGCGGCGGCAGCAGGAACAGGATCAGATAGATCGGCAAAAAGGCGAGATTCAGCGCCGCCACGATCAGGGCGAACTTCGTGGTGATCGCCAGCACCTCCGATAATGGCTGGGGGCGCGGTGTCGGCTCGTTGGGATAGTGCCGTGCTTCGACCGCGTTGACGACCTCTTCGAGGAAGAAACCGACAATGATCGTAATGATGGCGGGGAACAGCACAAAGGTGGCGACCAGGATCGATGAAAAGAAGACCACGCTGCCGACCCATCCGGCGAAATCGCCGAACCAGTCGATAATCCAGCCGATACCCCAAATCTCGGTCCAGGCGATCGCGCCCATTCCCCACCACAGCGCCATCCAGAGCACGGCGAACACCATGAGCGATCCGGCGATGCCGATCAGCAGGACGCGGCGTAGCCGCGGGTCCGGCAATTGCGCCACAGCCTTGGTAAAACTGTCGATGATTCCCATGATACTGCGTCCGAGGTTCGTTTTTCGCTGAGCTCACTTAACGCGCAGGCCTTCGTGGTGCAAGCAGCCGCCCATTTAGTCGATACAATCGTATATAGATAGGCGGAACAGTGTCGCAAGCGGCACACAGGTGATTTCAGGGAGGAACGACAATGGCGGTCGTCAGACAGAAAGAACAACTCGGACGCAGGACGCGCATCGTCGAATCGACCTGCGTGGCGGGTACGCGGTGCGATGTGACTGCCGGGGACCATACGATTGTCACTGACGAAGCGAAAGACCGTGGCGGCAACGGCGAAGGCGCGCCGCCGCTATATCATTTCACCGCCGCGCTGGCCGCCTGCCAGACGGTTCAGATCGTAAAGGTCGCTCAAGCGATGCGCTTCAAGCATGGTGCGATCAATATTCGGGCGACGGCGACGACCAATCTGATCGACGGAATCGAGGGCAACCGCGATGGCGTCATGCATTTCAACGAAGCCGAACTCTTCATTGATATCGAAACGAACGAACCGGAAGCGAAGCTTGAACGGCTGAAGGCACTATCCGAAGACCGTTGTCCGGTCGGCCGCCTGTTCGCCGAAGCGGGTTACCCGCCAAAGATGGTTTGGAAAGCGCTGCCGTTAAACGAATAGGCATGGAATAATCGAGACGGTCTTGCGGTTGTCGGCGGCAACGGCATCGCTATACTCGCTCGCGCCTTCTCTCAAAAATTCAAAGGACTCTTTGTATGACCGAATTCGATCTCGTCGGCATCGGCAATGCGCTGGTCGATGTCGTGGTGCAGGCCGACGATGGCTTTCTCGCCGAGCACGATCTCGACAAGGGCGGCATGATGCTGATCGATCCCGACCGCGCGGACTTTCTCTACTCGAAAATGGGCCCGGCGACAGAGAGTTCCGGCGGTTCCTGCGGCAATACGATGGCGGGCTTCGCGTCGTTCGGCGGCTGCGGTGCCTATATCGGCAAGGTGCGGGACGACGATTTCGGTAAGGTTTTCCGGCACGACATGAACGCGATTGGCGTGACTTTTCGGACGCCGGCGGGTGATGGCACGTCGACGGGGCGGTGCCTCGTCCTGGTGACCCCGGATGCGCAGCGCACGATGTGCACCTATCTGGGTGCGGCGACGGAACTGCAGGCGGACGATATCGACGGCGACCTGATCAAGGCGGCGGCGGTCACTTATCTGGAAGGCTATCTGTTCGATCCGCCCGAAGCCAAGGCGGCCTTCGTACGTGCCGCTGAAATGGCGCATGCGGCCGGCCGCAAGGTCGCGATCACCCTGTCGGACAGTTTCTGCGTCGACCGGCACCGCGACTCGTTCGTGCATCTGGTCGATTCCCACATCGACATCCTGTTCGCGAACGAAGATGAAATCATGTCGCTCTATCAGGTCGACAATTTCGACGATGCGCTGCAGGCGGTGCGCGGGCGGTGCGAGGTCGCCTGCCTGACGCGCAGCGAAAAAGGCTCGGTCATCATGTCCGGCGACGAGGTGCATGTGGTCGATGCCGAACCGACGACGCAGGTCATCGATACGACCGGCGCCGGCGATCAGTTCGCTGCCGGGTTCCTGTACGGCTACACACAGGGCCGCAGCCTTGCCGAGTCCGGTAAGCTCGGCGGCATCGCGGCAGCCGAGGTGATCGCCCATTACGGCGCCCGGCCGGAGGTGGAATTGAGCTCGCTGTTGCCGGGCGGCTGAACGCCGCGATGGCTTTGGTCCCACCCCCCATCCTAACCTTCCCCCGCAAGGGGGGAAGGAATAGCGAAATAGACAAAGCCCGAATTTATTTCCCTCCCCCTTGAGGAGACCTCTGCGAAACGGGTTCAGGATCGGAGATAATCGTTGGGTTTGGAGGTTGGTGCATAGGTTTGGCGGTTTTTCGCGTTGGGTTTTGGGACGCTCTTGACGAGATCGGCAAGGGACGGTGTCAGGGCATAAGAGTTTCGGCACGTCTCAGGTTCATGGCGATGCACAGGAGATGAAGGTGGGACTGGTTCTTCTGCATCCCCCTGTATCGGGCCCGGCGGTATCGGTAAGACCGCTTCAGAGTTCCGAACAGGCGCTCGACATTAGCGCGGATCGGGGAGATCAGGCGGTTGCGGACCTGTTGCCAGTGCGGCAGCGCCGGTTGGTTCTTATGGCTGCGGTGCATGATCCGGTCCTTGATGCCCCTCGCCTTGAGGCGCCGGCGGCGCTCCTTGTGCTCATAGGCTTTGTCAGCATAGACCGCCCGCTCGTCGCCCTGGATCAGCGCGTCGGCCACTTCGCTCTCATAGGTTTTGGCCGACGTCATCATCGCATCGCGGATCAATTCGGAGCCCTGATCGACGGCGATATGCGCCTTGTACCCGAAATAGGCCGTGCGCCCGCGCCGCGTCCAATCGGCATCCGGATCGAGCGCCGAACGCCCGCCGGAAACACCGGACGGCCGGCTGACCGAAGCCTCGATCAGGGTGGCATCGATCAGTGTGCCCGTCTTCAGCATCAGCCCGTGACGCTCCAACTGCCGGTTCGTTTCCGCCAGAAGCTTCGCCGTCAGTTTCCTCTCTGCCAGCGCCGCCCGGAAGCGCACGAACGTCGTCTCGTCCGGTGTCTCGTCGCTCAACGAGAACCCGCAGAACCGTCGGAACGACAGACGATCCCCCAACGCCTCCTCCAGGTCCGGGTCGGAAAGACCATACCATTGCTGCAGCAAAACCGCCTTGTACATCGACAGCGCCGGATACCCTCTGCGCCCCTTCTTCGAGCGAACCGACTTCAGGAGCTTCTCGAAGCGAGACCAGTCGAAAAGACCTTCGATACGCTCCAGACGTTTATTCGAACCCGCACCCGGCGCCACAAACGCATCCGCAAAGCCACCCTCACCAACCCGCTTCTCACCCATCAAGACCTCCGTCATAGCGATCACTCTAAAGAATCACCGTTTCGACAAAGTTGCTACCCATTTCGCAGAGGTCTCCTCGACGGGGGAGGGCTAGGGTGGGGGTGGACGGCGGCCCGACGCACATTTCTTTGCTAGCATTTTAACCATGCGCGGATGGCTTGATGCGGCATGGGTTTACAGCGACCGCCGTGTCGCCTCGCTGTTTTTCTTCGGCTTTTCCAGCGGGCTGCCGCTGGCGCTGACTGGCGCGACGCTGGCCGCATGGTTTACCGAAGCGGGGGCCTCGCTGACGGAAATCGGGCTGGTCAGCCTCGTCGGTCTCGCCTATGCGCTCAAATTCCTGTGGTCGCCGCTGGTGGACCGGCTGCCGCTGCCGTTGCTTACCAGGATACTAGGCAGACGGCGCGCTTGGCTGCTGCTATCGCAGATTGCGCTGATTGGCGCACTGGTCGGATTGGCGCTGGCGGACCCGGTCGGTCTGCGGGGCTGGACTGTGTTCTGGGCCGCGGTCGTTGCCTTCGCGTCAGCGACACAAGACATCGCGATCGACGCTTACCGCACCGAAATCCTCGAAGACGATCAGCTGGGTGCCGGCGCGGCGGTTCTGGTGTTCGGCTACCGGGTGGCGATGGTGACGTCCGGCGGCGGCGCGTTGATCCTTGCCGGGACGATGGGCTGGGATTGGGCCTATGGCAGCATGGCGGTGCTGATGGGGGTCGGTGTTGCCGCGGTGCTAATCAACCCCGAGCCGCGTGCTCCGGAAACAAGGGCGGCGGCCACCGCACAATCTTCTACTGGATTGCCGCAGGCCTGGGCGTGGATTCGGGACGCCGTGGTCGGACCGTTTGCGGAATTCATGACGCGACCCGGCTGGATTGCCGTGTTGCTGTTCGTTGCGCTGTACAAGTATGGCGATGCGCTGCTCGGCGTGATGGCGACGCCGTTCTATCTCAAGACAGGTTTCTCGCTGGCGGAGATCGGCGTTGTCAGCAAAGGATTCGGCCTCGCCATGACCTTGGCCGGTGCGGCGCTCGGCGGCGTTCTGGTCGCGCGCTACGGAATCGTGCGGGCGCTGCTGTTCGCGGGCTTGCTGCAGGCCGCGTCCAACCTGGTGTTCGTGGCCCAGGCTTGGGTCGGCTATTCCGTGCCGATGCTAGTCGCCACGATTGGCGTCGAGAACCTGACCGGCGGCATGGGGACGACGGCGTTCGTCGCCTACCTGTCGAGTCTCTGTAACCGGGCCTACACGGCGACCCAATATGCACTGCTGTCGTCCATGATGGCGGCGACAAGGACTTTCTTTGCGTCTGGCGGCGGTTGGGTCGCGGAGCAGGTCGACTGGATCGCCTTCTTCCTGATTTCCACAGCTGCGGCGGCGCCGGGTCTGTTACTGTTATGGTGGATGATGAAACGCTATCCCGAGACGGAGTCACGATAGGGAGGGCCGGCAATGCCGCATCGTATGACCCTGCTGGAAACGGACATAACGGCGCTCGACGTCGATGCGATCGTCAACGCCGCCAACGAATCCCTGCTCGGCGGTGGCGGGGTAGACGGTGCCATTCACCGCGCCGCCGGACCGGGCCTGCTCGACGAATGCCGTGCGCTCGGCGGCTGCCCGACCGGCGGAGCCAAGATCACCGCCGGCCATAATCTGACGGCGCGCCACGTGATCCATACAGTCGGTCCGATCTGGGATGGCGGTACAGCGGGTGAGGACGATTTGTTGCGAGACTGCTACAGAAATTCGATGGCGCTTGCTGCCGATTCGGCCCTGCGGACGATCGCCTTTCCGGCAATATCGACCGGTGTCTATCGGTTCCCGATCCTGCGCGCGACGAAAATCGCGGTTGAGACAGTGGCCGAGATACTGCGCGCCAATCCCGACTTCGAAACGGTGATCTTCTGCTGTTTCGGTGCTGACGTTACCGCGGCCTACACTGACGCGCTTACCGGATACCGCTAGCTATTTGATCGCATCGTGTGCGGCCATCGCCGCCGCGGTCAGCAAGTCCTGCGCGGTCGCGCCCATCTGAACGATCTGCACCGGCTTCTCGACCCCCAGCAGCATCGGGCCGAGCACAGACCCGCCACCGATCTCCTTGAGCAGTTTCGCCGCGATGCTCGCACTGTGCAGCGCCGGCATGACCAGCACGTTGGCTGGGCCGGACAGGCGACTGAACGGATAGTGCTGCGTCCGCAGTTCCGGGTTGAGTGCGGTGTCCGCCGCCATTTCGCCGTCATATGGGAAGTCGACCTTGCGGGTGTCGAGGATCTTCACGGCATCGCGGATGCGCTGTGCATTTTCCGTCATCGGTTGCCCAAAATTGGAATAGGACAGCAGTGCCACCCTTGGTTCGTGACCGAAATGGCGGGCGTAGGCGGCGCTTTGTACGGCAATGTCCGCCAATGTTTCCGCGTCGGGCACTTCGTGCACGCGGGTGTCGGCGATGAAGATCGTCTGGCCCCGCGCGATAACGATCTGCAGACCGATGACGCGGCTGCCAGGCTGGGGGCCGAAGACATGTGTGATATCTTCGAACGCGACCGCGAAGCTGCGGGTCGCACCGGTCACCATCGCGTCTGCGTCGCCGCAGGCGACCATGCAGGCGGCGAAGACATTGCGGTCCTGATTCACCATCCGCTGGCAGTCGCGGTACAGCAGGCCCTGCCGTTGCAGACGGCCGTATAGAAAGTCGGTGTATTTCTTGTTGTGCGTCGAGTGACGGGCATTGTGGATTTCCAGCCCGCCGGAATCGCCGATGCCAAGTGCTTCGATCTTTTCCGAGACCTCTTCGTCGCGGCCGATCAGAACCGGCGTGCCGTAACCCCGGTCGCGATAGGCGAGTGCGGCGCGGATCACACGGTCCTCCTCGCCTTCCGCGAAGACGGCGCGGCGCGGGTTGGCGCGCAGCTGCTCGAAGATGAAGTTCATCGTCGGCGCCAGCGGATCGAGCCGGGCGGTCAACTGGTGCCGGTACTGCTCCAGATCGACAATAGGCTTCTGCGCGACGCCGCTGTCCATCGCGGCCTGGGCGACGGCCGCCGGTACCGCTGTGATGAGGCGCGGATCGAACGGGGTTGGGATCAGATAGTCCGGTCCGTAGGTCAGGTGCCGCCCGCCATAGGCGGCGTCGACCTCGTCCGGCACATCCTCGCGCGCCAGTTCGGCCAGCGCATTCGCCGCCGCGATCTTCATCGCGTCGTTGATTTCCGACGCGCGCACATCGAGGGCGCCGCGGAAGATATAGGGAAAGCCCAGTACATTGTTGATCTGATTGGGATAATCGGAGCGGCCTGTCGCAATGATCGCGTCCTTGCGCGCTTTCCGCGCGGCTTCCGGCGTGATTTCCGGGTCGGGATTGGCCATCGCGAAGATCAACGGCTTGTCGGCCATCGATTTCACCATCGCCGGCGTAACCGCATCCTTGACCGACAGACCGAAGAACACGTCGGCGCCCTTTAAGGCGTCGCCGAGGGTGCGTAGGTCGGTCTCCACCGCGTGCGCCGACTTCCACTGGTTCATGCCGTCCTGGCGGCCCGCGTATACGACGCCGCGGCTGTCGCAGATGATGACGTTGTCGTGCGGCATGCCCATCGCCTTGATCAGCTCGACGCAGGCTATCGATGCCGCGCCGGCGCCGTTCACCACCAGGCGGGTGGTCGCCAGATCGCGCCCGGTCAGGTGCAGCCCGTTGATCAGTCCGGCGGTGGCGATGATCGCGGTGCCGTGTTGGTCGTCGTGAAACACGGGAATGTCCATGATTTCGCGCAGACGCTGCTCGATGATGAAGCATTCCGGCGCTTTGATGTCTTCCAGGTTGATGCCGCCGAAGGACTTGCCGAGGAAGCGCACGCTGTTGACGAACTCGTCCACATCCATGGTGTCGACTTCCAAATCGATGCCATCGACGTCGGCGAAGCGTTTGAATAGGACCGCCTTGCCCTCCATGACCGGCTTGCTCGCCATCGCGCCGATATTGCCGAGGCCGAGGACTGCCGTGCCGTTGGTGATGACGGCGACAACGTTGCCCCGGTTGGTATAGTCGTAGGCCAGATCGGGGTTTTCTTCGATCCGCAGGCAAGGGAAGGCGACCCCCGGCGAATAGGCGAGCGACAGATCGTATTGCGTGTTCAGCGGTTTGGTCGGGCTGACCTCCAACTTGCCGGGCCGGCCACGTGCATGAAACCGTAAGGCGGCCTCTTCATTAATTCGTTTATCTGCCATGCCCGCCCCTTGTTTCATTTTGAACGCCGGCGCATTGCGCCGCTCACAACCGTTCCGTCATCCTAACCGCGAAACTGGGTTGCGATGCAAGGCTTTAGAGCAGATCAAGATTGGTCGAACCCATTATTTGGGTTCGAACGATTTTGTGAATCTGCTCGTTTTCAATAATTTACGAGCAAATTCACGCGTTTGTGGGATCGCCAGAGGCGATTCCAATAATCCCGATTTGCTCTTCTGCGGCTGTTCTAAATTGGGGGTCTGCGCAAATGCCAGTCGGTGCGTTGCTGGTAGGCGTGGCCGACTTGCAGCAGCAACGGGTCCTGCCACCAGGCCGCCTCGAGTTGTAGCCCGATTGGCAACCCGTCCGACGAGAAACCGCAAGGGACCGACAGGCCGGGCAATTTACCGAAGGCGCCAGCATAAGTGTTGCGCGTTGCATGCTTCGTCGCTTCGAGCAGCGATTTGTCTTCCTCGATCGGCGGTGCCAGGGTCGGCAATGTCGGGGACAGCAGAATATCGATATCCTGGAAAAGGTCTTTCAGTTGCGCTTGCCAGGCTTCGCGGGCGCGCATCGTATTTGCGTAATCGACCGCAGTGAACTTCAACCCCTCCATCATGCGGTCATAGACGGGCTTGGAAAACATCTCCGGATTTTGCTGTAGGCGCGCGGCATTGACGGCACAAGCATCCGAGAAAATGAGGATCGTCGCCCAGCGCTGCATGTCGGCTGCGCCCGGCACGTCGATGTCGACCAGTTCCGCCCCAGCTTCCGTGAGAACATCCGCGGCCGCACGGACCGCCGCTTCGATCTCCGGATGCGTGTCGTCCAGATAGAAGGAACGGGGTATGCCGATCCGCACGCCTTCGATCGGATCGGCAAGGCGCGGCAGAAAATTTTCCAGCGGACGGTCGGCGGACATTGGATCGCGCGCATCGTGCCCGGCGATGACGGCGAAGATCCGCGCCACGTCGCTAACGCTGCGCGCCATTGGCCCAATCGTATCCATTGTTGGACTGACCGGCGTCGAACCGTGGTTCGGCACGCGGCCATGGGTTGGGCGCAAGCCGCTGACCCCGTTGATCGAAGCCGGCAGCCGCACCGATCCGCCGGTGTCGGATCCCAGGGCACCGACGCACATGCCTGCCGCGATGGCCGCCCCGGACCCGCCGCTCGATCCGCCGGGAATGCGGCTGGTGTCCCACGGGTTGTGGCATTGTCCCGAAACTGGATTGTCGGAGCGAATGCCAAAGGCGAATTCGTGCATCGTCGCCTTGCCGACGATGACCGCGCCGGCATCGATCAGCCGTTGCGTGACTGCTGCGTTTTCGTTCGGCACATGATCGGCGAAGAAGCTGGAGCCGGCCGTCGTGCGCACACCGGCCGTGGCGATGTTGTCCTTGATCGCCATCGGCATGCCGTGCAGC
Source organism: Alphaproteobacteria bacterium (assembly GCA_012103325.1). Taxonomy (GTDB): domain Bacteria; phylum Pseudomonadota; class Alphaproteobacteria; order UBA8366. Next base: position 799,894 of record WLWY01000001.1, on the reverse strand, counting down.
AGCCCGAGCCAGCGGCCTTCGCGTGCTGCTTCGTCGGCAGCCCGCGCCTGATCCCGCGCCGCATCCGCGGTTACGGTGATCATCGCGTTGACGGTATCGTTGAATTGTTCAATCGATTTGAGGCAAGCATTCGTGCTTTCGAAGGACGCCGTTGCTGCTGGTTCGCTCATCGTATTTTCTCTCCCTACCGGGCCGCGCGCATTGGGAGCGCCGGGTAACCATGGTATGACTTGCGCCCCATGAGTGTAACAACCCGCAAGCCCGCCGCCACCCCGATGATGGTGCAGTATCTGGCAATCAAGGAGCAGCATGACGACTGTCTGCTGTTCTATCGTATGGGCGACTTCTACGAGCTATTTTTCGACGACGCGGTCAAGGCGTCCGCGGCGCTCGACATCGCGCTGACCAAACGCGGCAGCCACAAGGGCGCGGACATTCCGATGTGCGGCGTGCCGGTGCATTCGGCGGATGGCTACCTCTCGCGCTTGATCCGCGAGGGCTTCAAGGTTGCGGTGTGCGAACAGACCGAAGACCCGGCGGAGGCCAAGAAGCGTGGCCCAAAATCGGTCGTCAACCGCGCGGTGGTCCGGCTCGTCACGAAAGGCACCCTGACCGAGGACTCGTTGCTCGATGCGCGGTCGCATAATCATCTGGCGGCGTTGGCCGATGCGGGCGGCCAGATCGGCTTCGCGTGGCTCGATATTTCGACCGGCGAATTCACCGTGCAGCAGGTTGACGAGGCTGGGTTGGGGGCGGCGCTGTCGCGGGTTTCGCCGGGCGAGTTGCTGGCGCCGGAACGGCTGCTGCAGCGCCCCGCGCTGTTCGACGTCTTCGCGCAATGGAACGCCGTGCTGTCGCCGCTGCCGAACAGCCGTTTCGATTCAGAGAATGCGCGCCGCCGGCTGGAGGCGCAGTACGGCGTTGCGGCGCTCGATGCGTTCGGCAGTTTCGAGCGGCCGGAGCTGGCCGCCGCCGGCGCGCTGATCGACTATGTCGCGCTGACCCAGGTCGACACCATGCCGCGTCTCGCCCCGCCGAAACGGTTGGCTGCCGGCATGGTGATGGAAATCGACGCGGCGACGCGGGCCAACCTGGAGCTGACGCGAAGTCTCGGCGGCGGCCGTAAGGGCACGCTGCTCGCCGCGATCGACCGCACGGTCACCGGGCCCGGCGCGCGCATGCTGGCGGCGCGACTATCGGCGCCGCTGACCGATCCGGCCGCCATCGGACGGCGGCTTGATGCGGTCCAGCTGTTTCTCGAAAACGGCACGGTGCGCGGCGATCTGATCGCCCATCTCCGCCGCTGCCCGGATATGATCCGCGCCCTGAGCCGCCTGTCGGTCGGCCGCGGCGGGCCGCGCGATCTGGCGGCGGTTCGCGATGGGCTGGCCGTTTCCGCCGAAATCCACACCCTGCTGGGCACGGTCGAACTTGCAGCATTGGACGAGACGGCGGTGGCACGCGCGGCACTCGACAACCACGACGTCCTGCGCGACCGCCTGGCGCGCGCGCTGGCCGACGAGCTGCCCTTGATGGCGCGCGATGGCGGATTCGTCCGAGACGGCTATGCGCCGGAGCTGGACGAACTCCTGAAGCTGCGCAATGACGGCCGCCGCCTGATCGCCGATTTGCAGACCCGCTATCGTGGCGAGACCGGTGTCGACGCGCTGAAGATCCGCCACAACAATGTGCTCGGCTACTTCATCGAAGTGACGCCGCGCCATGCCGACAAGATGGGCGAGGCGTTCATCCATCGCCAGACCCTGGCCAGCGCCATGCGCTACACGACGGCCGATCTGGCCGATCTGGCGCGCGATATTTCCGAAGCGGCGGAAAAGGCGCTGGCCGTCGAGCTGCGCCTTTTCGACGATCTGGTGGATGAGGTCACGGCCCGCGCCGACGTTATTGCCGCGGCGGGCGAGGGGCTAGCGACGCTCGATGTTGCGTCGGCTCTGGCGGAACTCGCGGGCGCGCGGCACTACTGCCGGCCCCGGGTCGAGGACGGGCTGAGCTTCGTCATTACCAAGGGCCGGCATCCCGTGGTCGAGGATTCGCTGGAAGCGGGCGGGGCCGCCTTTGTGCCGAACGATTGCGACCTGGACGGCGACCAGCGCCTGTGGCTTGTCACCGGCCCGAACATGGCGGGCAAGAGCACCTTCCTGCGGCAGAACGCGTTGATCGCGGTGATGACGCAGATGGGCGCCTTCGTCCCGGCGGAAGCGGCCACCATCGGCGTCGTCGACCGGCTGTTCAGCCGCGTTGGGGCGGCGGACGATCTGGCGCGCGGCCGTTCCACCTTCATGGTGGAAATGGTCGAAACGGCTGCGATCCTCAATCAGGCCGGGCCGCGCGCGCTGGTGATCCTGGACGAGATCGGGCGCGGCACCGCGACCTTCGACGGGCTATCGATTGCTTGGGCGTCGGTCGAACATCTGCACGACGTTAATCAGTGCCGCGCCTTGTTCGCGACGCACTATCACGAGCTGACCGGACTTAACGCGCGGCTAGCGGCGCTGTCGCCGCACACGATGCGGATCAAGGAATGGGACGGCGATGTGGTGTTCCTGCACGAAGTCGCACCCGGTACCGCCGACCGGTCCTACGGCATTCACGTTGCCAAGCTGGCCGGCCTGCCGCCCGCCGTCGTCGGGCGGGCCGAGGAAGTGCTGGCGACGCTGGAGCAGTCCGAACAGTCGGGCGCGATTGCGCAGCTCTCCGACGATTTGCCGTTGTTTGCCGCGACCGCCAAGCCATTGCCCGCCGCCACCGTACCGGAAGAGTCGGCGGTAGAGGCGGCGCTTGCCGAAGCGGACCCGGATGGGCTGACGCCGCGCGGCGCGCTGGAGTTGCTCTACAAACTGCGTGGCATGCTCGACGACGACTAAAAGGAAAGAGGAACCAATGGATTTCGGATTGAACGGAAAAACCGCCTTCGTCACCGGCGGCAGCCGGGGCATTGGCAAGGCGACGGCCATGGCGCTGGCGGAACGCGGCGTTGATGTGGCGATCTGCGGCCGCACGCGAGAAACCCTCGACGAAGCCGTTGCGGAAATCGAAGCCCTTGGGGTTCGGGCCTGGGCCTATGAGGCCGATGTCAGCCGGCTGGAAGACATCCAGCGCTTCGTGAGCGACGCGGCTGCCACGGCAGGGACCGGCGCCGACATCCTGATCAACAATGCGGTGACCTCGATTCCTGCCCCCTTCGACGAGCAGACCGACGAGGACTGGCAATATCACATCAACGTCAAGCTGATGGCCTATATCCGCTGCGCGCGCGAAGTGCTGCCGTTTATGCGCGAGAAGAAGTGGGGCCGCATCGTCAATATCGGCGGCATGACCGCGCGGATTTCCGCGCCGCTGCGCGTGACCAACGGGATCGTCAATGCGGGCGTTTCAAATTTCACGAAATCGCTCTCAGGTCAGGTCGGCCCGCAGAACATCACCGTCAATTGCGTGCATCCCGGTTTCACCGCGACGGAACGGATGATGGCGAACTTTGATCGCCGGGCGCGCGATGCCGGGGTGAGCCGCGACGACATTGCAGCCGAGACCATCGTGGCGATCCCGATGGGCCGTTTGATCGAGTCGCGGGACCTCGCCAACGCGGCGCTGTTCTTCTGCTCGCCGCTTGCCGACATCGTGACCGGCCAATCCATCGCCGTCGACGGCGGCTCTGGCGAGTCGGTGCCTTACTAGAGCGAAAGCGAGAGCGAAGGGATCGTCGGGCGCGCTTCGGTCAAGGCCGCGACATGCATTTCCAGCCGCATCGAGAAAACGGAATATCCTTCCTAAATAAGTGGATCATGCGCCCATTGAAGTAGTGCCTGTCGTTGACGGCGGCGACAGAAAATGTCCCCAGGTTCACAGTTGGCGCGAATTTGGCCCGCGTGCCGAGAGAACGCTCTCCACCGTTTAATCTGAAGGGTGTCGATTTCCGCCAGGCGCCTGCCCAGGAAATATCGGCAATACCACTGAAACCAGCCTCTTGGATCAGGCCCGAATATCCATCCCTTTTGTCTCCATACAGACAATGGCTGACGGCTTTTAATTCCAAAATAGTTAAGCGCGGGATCTGGTGTGTCGCTGATCTTGGCGTTGTCAAACCATCGTGCAGGAAATTCAGCGGTACAGTCGTTGCAGTATTTTCCTTCAAACACCCCCATTTCGAGCATCTCCTCAGGCGTGAGATGGGGCCGAAAATCGGCGGAAAAATTTTCGCCTATAGGGGCGTCAAGCCGGTAGCGATAACCGGATTGCATCTTGTCGTTGACCTCAACGATTTTATCGTTTGGCATTTTGTTCTGGGCTGTGTGTAAAATTTCCAACGTTCGAAGAAACTATAAACACACTTATTTGAAATGCTGCATCCAGATCTGGGTCGATGTTCGGCATGAACCGGCCGGGGCCGCTGGAAATCGGCGGGAGGGAAATCATCATGCAAGCGGATTATGTCATCGTGGGAGCCGGTTCGGCCGGCTGTGTGCTCGCCAACCGGCTGACGGAAGATCCCGATACGCGCGTGATCCTGTTGGAAGCCGGCGGCAAGGACTGGAATCCGTATATCCACATTCCGGCCGGTTACATCAAACTGCTGGACCACCCCACGATTACCTGGGGTTTCAAGGCCGATAAGGAGTCGGGCCTGAACGGCCGCGAAATTCCCTATCCGCGCGGCCGGGTGCTGGGCGGGTCGAGCTCGATCAACGGCATGATCTATATCCGCTCTCAGCCGGAGGATTACGATCATTGGGCCCAGCTTGGCAATCGTGGTTGGGGGGCGAATGATGTCTTTCCCTTCTTCCGCAAGGCTGAAAATTGGGAGGGCCCGGCCGATGATGTGCATGCCAAGGGTGGGCCGCTCTACACCTCCCTGACCCGAGACCAGCCGGCACTGTGCGAGGCCGCGGTCGAGGCGGGCCGGGAAATGGGCTGGGACTATCGTGAAGATCTGAACAATCTGCCGCACGGTCTCGGCGATCATATCGGCTGGGTGCAGCAGACCCGCGGCGGGCGGTTCCGCGCCAGTACCGCGCGGTCTTATCTGCGCCCGGCGATGGGCCGGCCGAACCTGCAGGTCGTCACCAATGCCCTGGCGCACCGGCTGATACTGGACGGCAAGCGTGCGGTTGGGGTCGAGTTCTCACGCGGTGGCGGGGCCACGGAACGCGCCGACGCGGCGGCGGAGGTGATTCTTTCGAGCGGCGCCATTGGCTCTCCGCATCTCTTGCAACTATCGGGCGTCGGCGATCCCGACCATCTCGGCGGCATCGGCGTTGGCGTGCAGCACGCGTTGCCCGGCGTCGGTAAGAACTTCCAGGATCATTTTATCGTCCGGGTGACCGCCGACGTGAAGGACATCGCGACCCTGAACGAACGGTCCCGCGGCATCCGGTTCGCGGGCGAGCTGATGAAATACGCCGTGCAGGGGCGCGGCATGCTGACCTACGCTGCGTCGCTGGTGGCGGCCTCGGTGAAGGCGTTGCCCGAATCCGCGACACCAGACGTGCAGGCGCTGTTTTCGTCGGGGAGCTTCGCTCCCGGCCCGAAGCGGAAGCTCGACACGAAGCCTGGCATGACGACCGGGTTGTGGCAGATGCGTCCGGAAAGCCGGGGCTCCGTTGAGGCCCGCTCCGCCGACCCGCGCGAGCAGCCGTCGATCAACCCGAACTACCTGGCGGAGGACCGGGATCGGCGCACCGTCATCGCCGCCATCCGGTTGGCGCGGGACTGGTTCAATTCGCCGGCCCTGAAGCGCTATGTGGTCGCCGAGAACGTTCCGGGTCCGGGTGTCCAAAGCGACGACGAACTGCTGCACTACGCGCGCGAGTTCGGGACGACGGTATTCCATGCGACCTGTTCGTGCCGAATGGGCCCCGACCCGATGTCCGTGGTGGACGACCGGCTGCGTGTGCACGGGATGGAGGGGCTGCGCGTCATCGATGCCTCGGTCATGCCGGCGGTAACGTCGACCAACACCAACGCACCGACCATCATGATCGCCGAAAAAGGCGCGGCGATGCTGAAGGAAGACGCACGGTCGCGGCAGGCAACCGCGGCGTAACTCTCTGCTGGCGGATCACTCTGTTTCCATAACAGCCCAAGGTTCAAACATCGCTCTTGACGATGTAGGACGATTGTCCTAACTATAAAATAGGACACACGTCCTATTGCAATTGAACCTGATAAAGGAACTTCTGTGGTGAGCGATCCGATGACTCGTGACCGTATCGTTGAAGCGGCTGACATGCTGTTCTATCGATACGGTTTCGACCATACGTCTTTCGCGGACATCGCAGACGCCGTGCGAATCTCGCGCGGCAACTTCTACTATCACTTCAAGACCAAAGATGAAATTCTCGATGCCGTGATCGCGGCGCGCCTGACCACCACCAAGGGGATGCTGAAACAGTGGGAAACTGAATCGGAACACCCCGCCGACCGCATCCGGAGTTTTATCCATATTCTGATCGTGAACCGGACCGACATAAAGCGGTACGGCTGCCCTCTCGGCACGCTCAGTTCCGAGCTTGCGAAGCTGAACCACGACGCGCAAGGCGAGGCCAAGGCGCTGTTCACGCTGTTCCGGATCTGGTTGCGCAAACAGTTCGCGTTGCTCGGTCACAAGGCCGAGGCCGATGTGCTGGCGATGCACCTTCTCGCCCGCAGCCAGGGTGTCGCCACGCTGGCCAACGCGTTTCGCAGCGAGAAATTCATTAAGCAGGAAGTGCAGCAAATGTGCGACTGGCTGGACTCCTGTTTGGAGGGCGCCTCGAGCGCGCTGTAATTATCAAGTAAGGATCAATCCGATGTACATCGTGCTGCTCAAATTTTCGGCTAACAAAGCTCAGGCCGGTCAGTTTGTGGAAGGTCACAAAAACTGGATTAAACGCGGTTTCGACGACGGTGTTTTTTTGCTGGCGGGGAGTCTGCAGCCCGGATTGGGTGGCGGGATTGCGGCCCACAACACGACGTTGCCGGATCTGGAAGAGCGGGTGAACGGCGACCCGTTCGTCGCGGAAAATGTCGTCAGCGCGGAAATTCTTGAGATCGCACCCGCCAGAACCGACGCGCGGCTGGCGTTTCTGAGTGCCTGAAAACGCCACGCCCAAAACTAATCTAAAGGATAAGATTTTGAGTAAAACAATCATAGCCCCGGACGGGAATCTGCGCTGCCATTGGTGCGGCGCCACGCCGGAGTATCTTGATTATCACGACACCGAATGGGGCTTTCCCGTTGGCGATGATCGTCACTTGTTCGAGAAACTATGCTTGGAGAGTTTTCAGTCCGGCCTGAGCTGGCGCACGATTCTCACCAAACGTGAAAACTTCCGCGCCGCCTTCGACAACTTCGAAATCGAAAAAATGGCGCGCTTCACCGAGAGCGACGTGGGACGGTTGCTGCAGGACAAGGGCATTGTTCGCCATCGCGGAAAAATTGAATCCGTCATCAACAATGCCCAACGGGCAGAAGAACTCATTGAGCGGGAAGGATCCCTGGCCGCCTATATCTGGCGTTATGAGCCCGATCCAAAGCAACTCCCGACGCCGCAAACGGCAACGACCTCCGCCGAATCGATTGCGCTGTCGAAAGACCTCAAAAAACGCGGCTGGAAATTTCTCGGGCCGACCACGGTCTTTGCCTTCATGCAGTCCATGGGCTTGTTTAATGATCATGTCGAAGACTGCGTGACCCGTACAAAGGTCGAGCGTGCACGTGAGAACTTCGAGCGACCGGGACGCTAGGCCAAGTCGGCGGCTTGCATTTCCCGGCGGCAGAATGAAGATACTCTTACCGTGGGTTTGGGGATTATCGGGGAAATTTCGGTGGCACTGACGGGAGGTCGCGAGATTTCACGCACCAGCGGACCGGGAACGGTTGAACCGCTCCATCCGATTGTCGGCCGCACGATCTGGCGCGGCAGCGACTTCCAGGGCAGCGGCGATTGGCGCCATACCTTGTCCGCCGCCGAGCTTACCGAGCTCCGGGTCGCCATTGCCGAGGCAGGTTCCGTTCAACCGGATATGGTCGACCTGAAGCGGCACGATTTTCCGCTGCCTAGCCTCGGCCCGGTCCTGAAACGCCTGAAGGATGAAATCGTAAATGGCCGCGGCTTCGTGTTGATCCGTGGTCTGCCGGTCGCGGAGATGTCTCGCCGAGAGGCTGCTCTCGCCTTTTGGGGGATTGGCCTTCATCTGGGCCGCCCGGTGTCGCAAAACATGGCGGGCCATATGCTCGGCCATGTCAAAGACACCGGCGGGGATTTTCACGACGTCAACAGCCGCGGCGGCTATCAATCGCGGGCGCGGCTCCCCTATCACACCGATCTCGGCGCAGATATTGTCGGCCTGTTATGCCTGCAAACGGCCAAGGCCGGTGGACTGAGCAGCCTGGTGAGCGCCCACGCCATCCACAACGCAATGCTGGCGCGCAACCCCGATTTGGTCGAAACGCTGGCCGCGGCGATCTACCGCGATCGTCGCGGCGAAATCCCGGAAGGCAAGGCGCCTTACTACCAGGCACCGGTCTTTTGCTATCACGAAGGCTACATGACCACGACCTTCGTGCGCCGGTTCATCGATTCCGCGCCCCGCCATGAGGGTGTGCCGCCACTCACGGCGCAATTGGTCGAGGCGCTGGAGCTTTTCGAAACCCTCGCGAACGACCCCCACCTTCGCCTGGACATGGCGCTGGCGGCGGGCGACATGCAATTCGTGAATAATCTGACCACGCTGCACAGCCGGACCGCCTTCGAGGACCACCCCGATGCCGGCCGAAAGCGCCATCTGTTGCGGCTATGGCTTGCTGCCGACAACGCCTGGCCATTGCCGTCGGAGCATTACGAGCGGTTTGGCACGGCCGGCAACAATACGCGGCCCGATGGCATGATCGGGACAGGCGTGAAACCAAATGTGCCGCTGGACGCCGAGTAGCGCTTTTCGCCGTCAGCTGAGGGTGTCATCCACGACCGCGATCGGGGTTTGTCGGAATCGCCTTTGGCGATCCAAAAACCGCGTGAATCCGGTCTACCAATTTGATAATAGGGCAAATTCACAGGATTAGACGGAACCGGAAACGGTTCCGTCTAATCCTGATTTGCTCTAGGGTGTCAAACGACTTGGAAAGCTGTGAGGCCCCTGAAAGATAGCGCGTTATGACGAAAGAAATGGAAGGCTTTGTCGCCAAATTGACCGCGCTGGGCGGTGGCTCTGGCGACTCGCGTGACGTTTACGAGGATTGGGCGCCAACCTACGAACGGAACTTGCAACAAGACTACGGATACATTGCGCCTCGCATTGCCGTTGAGGCGTTCGCCGCCCATTGCACCGATACGAGCACACAAATTCTGGATCTCGGCTGCGGGACCGGATTGGTCGGCGAGGCACTTGCCGCGCACGGCTTTCATCATCTTGACGGGCTGGATATCTCGCCAAGAATGTTGGACGAAGCGCACCGCAAGCAAATTTACGGAAACCTTCTGATCGGCGATATGACCCAGCCGATTGACCTCGGCGGGCGGAATTATGGCGCCGCAATCGGCGTCGGATGCTTTGGTGGGGGTCATATCGGCCCGGAGCACCTTCGTGGCGTGATTGGTTGTGTGCAGTCCGGCGGACTCCTGATTTTCTACATCAACGGCATCCCCTACGGGCAAGACGACTATCCCTCACATTTCAGATCGCTCGAAGCAGACGGAGTCTGGCGCGTGTTGCTCACGGAGAAGTCGAACTACATGCAGACGATCGAGCGTCCGGGATGGGTCGTCGTAGCAATCCGGTCCTAGGAGCCTGCCTCAGTTATGGCTTTGGTACCGACACGCCTTGGTAAAATGTTGATCTGGGACGCGCATGCCGGATTCGAGTTGAGACGCGTCGACGATCTCGCGACGCTTTCCACCTGGAAGGACTCGGGCGTAAACTTCCTCTCGATTAACGTCGGATACGACGTCAATACGTGGCAGGACACCGTCAAGGCGCTATCCTTGGCCCGTGATTGGCTGCGCCGGACGGATGGCTACCGGCTGGCCGGCACTGTGCGTGAAATTGACCTGGCTATCGCGGAAGGCGAGATGGCCGTGGCCTTCGATATCGAAGGTATGAACGCGCTCGACGGATCCCTCGACATGGTGCGTTTCTACTACGATCTTGGCGTCCGCCAGATGCTATTCGCCTACAACATCAATAACCTCGCCGGCGGCGGATGCCATGACGAGGATAGCGGTTTGACCGATTTCGGCCGCGCCGTCATGGCTGAGATGAACGCGATCGGCATGCTCGTCGATTGCTCGCACTGCGGCCATCGAACGACGATGGAGGCGATGGACTGCTCCAGCGATCCGGTTGTCTTCTCTCATTCGAATGCGCGCGCGTTGCGGGATCACGAACGAAATATCCGGGACGATCAAGCGGTCCGTTGTGCAGCGACGGGCGGCGTCGTCGGCGTCAATGGAATTGGCCTTTTCGTCGGCGACGATGAGATCAGCACTTCGGCGGTCACGGATCACATCGAGTACTACTTGGACTTGATCGGCGCAGAACATGTGGGCATTGGACTCGACTATTTCCAGGATGCGGATACCGCGCCGGGCTTCGACGAGACCATGGCGAAAAATGAGCGCTATTGGCCAAAATCGCAGTATCCCAGCGGAAGAGTTCGTTGTGCCACGCCATCGCAATTTCATGAGATTGCCGAGGCGTTGCTCCGGCGAAACCATCGAGAGGATGTCATTCGAAATGTGCTCGGCGGCAACTTCAGACGCGTGGCAGAGCAGGTCTGGAAATAGCTTGGCCATTGGGGGCCAATCAGAAATTACCGGTCGTTAAATCTTCGCCTTATGATGATCCTGTCTGGCCCTTCGCGCCGCGAACACAAGATCGGAGCCATGGGGAAAGGACTTAGTTACCCGGAGGGTCTCATCGACCGCCTCGAGGTTTTTTGGGGCGTCGGATTCCTATCTCCCGGCGGGCGGGAAGAGGTTCGCGAAATTTTGCGAAATGTCCGAATCCAGAACAAGTCGGTTTTGGACATCGGATGCGGCATCGCGGGGCCGGCAATCGTGATCGCCCGCGATTTGGGCGCGAAAAATGTCGTTGGAATCGACATCGAGCCTCAGGTCATAGCGCGCGCGGCGCGAAACGTTTCCGAGGCGGGGTTACAAAACCGGGTCGACCTTAAGCTTGTCGAACCGGGTCCTTTGCCCTTCGCCGACGCGAGTTTCGATATCGTTTTCAGCAAGGATGCCCTAATTCACATCGAAGACAAACCGGCATTCTACAATGAGATTGTTCGTGTCCTGAAGCCAGACGGCACTTTCGCGGCAAGCGACTGGCTGGCGAGCGAAGATTCTGGAGAATTGCCGGAATTCATAGATTGGATCGAGATGTCGCCGCATGACTTTGCCATGCAAACCATGGCGCAGGCCGAAGCTGTTATGTGCGAAGCGGGCTTTGTCGATGTGACGGCAAGAGACCGGAACGCTTGGTACGTTGATTTGTCCCTAATTGAACTTGAACGCATGGAAGGGCCACTAAGAGAGCGCTTCCTCGAAGTCTGCGAAGAGGAAGCCTATCAGCAGATTGTCAAGGTACGCCGGGCAAACGCTGCGGCGGCAAGGTGCGGCGGTCTACGGCCAACGCATCTTCGCGGGGCGGGGCCGACGGCCTAGTCGTCCCCCTCCATACCGGCCCGAACCGAGTCCAGCGTCGGCATGTTGTAGCGGTCCTGCGGGTCGAGCCAGCCCTTCCAGTTCGGCTTGCGCTTCTCGGCGAAGGCGGCGCGGGACTCGACCCGGTCCGACTTGTCGCCGTGCTCGTGCAGCGCGTCGGACAGGGCGGCCAGGTCGGGCGCCACCTGCGGACGCATTTGGCGCATCATGTAGATTGTGTTGACCCGTGCTGCCGGCGGCAGGGTCAGCATGTGCTCCGCCATCTCCATCGCGGTGGGGATCAGATCGTCCGGCTCGGCCAGGCGGTTGATGAAGCCAACATCGTCACAGGCCACTCGATCGCTGTCGATGGCGGTTCCGGCGAGTCGATGAGCCATTGATCCGGTAACGCTCCGCGTTAAGCCAGTACGTATTTATCTACCGCGCTATACGCGCGCACGTCTGTTTGCATTTCCCGGCCCGGTTGGAGGTGCCGTTGACCGCGTCTAATTCAGGGTGCATCATCGATATCAAATCGCGCATTCAATGAGTATGAGGACCGCAGACAAGAACGCGTAAATCAATCCGCAAAAACATGGTTTATTAAAACAGGGAGGTAGGTCATGACCCATCGAGGGCCGTTCTTCGGTTGGCTGTTTTCGCTTCTTTTAACTGTGTTCATTTGGGTTCCGTTGCCATCGGCGGCGGATCAGGAGGGAACCCTGGTCATTGCGCTCGACACGTTGGGCGGGCAGACCATGGATCCGATCTTGGAGGGCCGCGCGCCGCATGCGCACTACCAGGCCCCCGTGTTCGACGCGCTGGTCGGCTTCAATTTCGAAAAGGGTGGCATCGGTCCCGGTGTCGCGGAACGCTGGGAACTTGCAGACGATGGCCAAAGCTGGACCTTCTATCTGCAGAAGGGCCTGAAATGGCACAACGGCGATTCACTCACCGCGCACGACGTCAAGTTCAGTCTCGAGCGGACGATGACCAAAGAGTCGCTCGCGTCCCGCGCTTCGGCGCTGCGGCGGAACGTCAAGAAGATCGAGGTGATCGACGATCACACCGTACAGATCTTCACCAACGGCGTTCAGGTGCATTTCCCGGCGAGCATGAGCCGTGCCGTGTTCCAGGAAGGGCAGCTCATGCCCAAGAAGTATATCGAAAAGGTCGGCGTGAAGGAGTTCCGCAAGAACCCGGTCGGAAGTGGTCCGTGGAAGTTCGTGCGCAGCGTTCAGGGCGACCGTATCGAATATGAGGCCGTCGACCACCCGCACTGGCGCGGCAAGCCAAACTTCAAGAAGCTGGTCATCCTGTTGGTGCCGGAAGAAAGCACCCGCGTTGCAATGGTCCGCACCGGCGAGGCGGCAATCGCCAGTATCAGTCCGGAATCGCTGCAGGAAGTCGAGGTCGCGAAGCTTAAAGTCGTCTCCGTTCCATCGACGATGCAGGCGGTCTATCAGTTCTGGGGCGCCTACCGCTCCGAATTCGCGAAATCGCCAATCGCCGATAAACGCGTGCGCGAGGCACTTTCGCTGGCGATCGATCGGCAGTCGATCATCGATCATGTTATGTACGGCCAGGCGAGTTGGCCGATGCCGTTCGCGACCTTCGGATACAGTTCCGATATCGACACGGCGCGTTGGCAGGCGTGGGGCAAGAAGGCGCTGCGCTACGATCCGGCACGGGCGAAACAACTGCTCTCCGAAGCGGGTTATCCGAACGGGTTCGACTTGAACTTCGCCAACACCGCTTTGCCGGGTACGCCCTACATGACGCAGATTGGTGTCGCGGTCGCGGATTTCTGGAACAAGATCGGTGTTAAGGTAAAGATCAAGCACTACGAATGGGGGGCGTTCCGGCTGCTCTATCGCGGCGATCAGAAGAAGCTTGCAGGCCACACTTCGATGTTCCGTACAGCCGGCCGGCCGGTGGCCGCGGCGCGGTATTACGGTGGGTTCCACAGCAAGGGCGGTCACCACCTTTTCGGTTCCAAGACCGACTGCCCACAGCGGTGCCAAGACTTCGACAACCTCCATCTCAGCCTCGTAGCAGAGCAGGACGACGCCAAGCGGGCGCAAAAGACCGACAAGATGTTGGAGATGGTCGCCGACAGCTGGATGGCGGTGCCGATCATTGAAGGCAAAGGCTATTGGGCAGTCAATCCCAAGAAAGTCGGCCACTTCAAGCCGATCCCCGGACGTCATGAGTTTGGCGATGTGTTCGAGCGCATGCCGCTGCCGGGCCAAAAAGCCTGGCCGTAGGAAGTATTGTGTGCCCGCCGCGGACTCCGCGGCGGGTCACTATCAACGTTCCTTGGTGTAACGCGGGGATGAGGCTGAATGCGGCGTTATATTGTGCAACGGTTGTTGCAGGGCGTGTTCCTCGTCCTCATCGTCACCACAATCGTCTTCTTCCTCGGCCGCCTTACCGGTAATCCGGCGGACATGGTGTTGCCGGAGGACGCGAGCGAGGAAGACCGGCAGGAGATGATCGAGACGCTGGGGCTGGATGGCCCGGTGCACACGCAGTTTTTCATCTTCATGGGGAATGCGCTTCAGGGGGATCTCGGCCTTTCGATCCGCTATCGCCAGCCCGCCGCCGAGGTCTTCTTCTCGCGTTTGCCGAACACGATGAAGATCGTGCCGGCGACGATGATTGTCGCACTAGTGTTGGCCATACCGCTCGGCATCCTGTCAGCGCTGCGGCGCGGCAGTGTTACCGACCGGTTTTCCGGCGCGATCGCGGTACTGGGCATTGCGACGCCGAATTTCTGGCTTGGCATTCTGTTGATTTACCTATTCAGCGTTCAGCTCGGCTGGCTGCCGTCGGCCCGGATGGGCGGCTTCACGCACTACATCCTGCCGACGATCACCCTGGGGACTTTTCTCGTTGCCGGGTTCATGCGGTTGATCCGCTCCAGCATGCTGGAAATTCTCGATAGCGAATTCGTCAAGCTCGCCCGCATCAAAGGTCTCAGCGAATTCAAAGTCATCTGGAAACACTGTCTGCGCAACGCGCTGATTCCCGTGCTTTCCCTGTGGGGTGTGTTCATGGGCGGCCTGGTGACGGGGGCCATCGTAACGGAAACGGTATTCGCTTGGCCCGGTGTCGGGCGGCTCACCTATGAGGCGGTGATCTTCCGGGACTTCCCGCTGCTGCAGGCGGTTATCATTATGGACGCCATCCTTATTCTTTTCATCAATCTGCTGGTCGACATTCTGTATGCCTATGTCGATCCGCGCATCCGTTATACGTGACGGTCATGCGTCGGCTGCCCTGGACCTCGCTCATCATCATCGGTGCCATGATCTTCATGGCGGTGTTTGCACCGGTGCTGACGCCGCATTCCCCGACCGATCAAACCTTGTCGGACAAGCTCAAACCGCCCTTCTGGGAGGAAGGCGGTTCGACAAAGTATTTGCTCGGCACGGATATTTTCGGCCGCGACGTCCTCACCCGGATGTTCTATGGCGCACGGGTCAGCCTGATCGTGACCGCGCTGGCGCTGAGCGTCGGCGGCGGGGTGGGCTTGCTGATCGGGATCGTCTCCGGTTATGTCGGTGGGCGGCTGGACAGCTTCCTGATGCGCTTGGTCGACGCGGCCTTCGCCTTTCCTGCCATCCTGTTCGCGCTGCTGCTGGCGGTGACCATGGGGCAGGGCATGAAAACCCTGGTGATTGCGATCAGCATACTGCTCTGGGCCGGCTTCGCCCGCGTCGTGCGGGGCGAGGTGCTGGCCCTGAAGGAGCGCGATTTTGTGGCACTGGCCAAAGTGCATGGCTGTTCGCCGGCGCGGATCATGGCGACCCACATCCTGCCGAACGTGCTCAACACCTTCATGGTGCTGGTCACCTTGAACATCGGCGTGGTCATCGTCGCTGAGGCGTCGCTCAGTTTCCTTGGCGCGGGCATTCCGCCGCCCACGCCGTCCTGGGGTCTGATGGTCGCGGAAGGCCGCGGCAAGATCACCAGCGCCTGGTGGCTGTCCCTGATCCCGGGCATTGCGATTACCATGGTCGTGCTCGCCTTCAATCTGTTCGGAGACTGGTTGCGCGACCGTCTCGATCCGAAGTTGCGTCAGCTATGACCGGCGAGACCGTCCTCGAAGTCCGCGACCTGCACACCCATTTCTTCCTGCGCCGCGGTGTGGTGCAGGCGGTCGACGGCGTCAGCTTCTCGCTGCGCCGCGGCGAGGTGCTGGGGCTGGTTGGCGAGTCCGGTTGCGGCAAGAGCGTGACCGCGCTGTCGCTGCTGCGTCTGCTGCCGAAGGACGCGGCGCGCACGGTGCGAGGCGAAGTCGTGCTGGATGGCGAAAACCTGCTCGACAAGTCCGACCGGGAAATGCGCCAGATCCGCGGGCAAAAGATTGCCATGATCCTGCAGGATCCGCAGACTTCCTTGAATCCGGTCTTCACCATCGGCGATCAGCTGCAGGAAGCCGTCGCGCGGCAGAATGGAGCCGGCCGCGGTTCGGTGATGCAGCGTGTTGTTGATGTGCTGCGCCGGGTCAAGCTGGCCGCGCCGGAACAGCGGATCCGGCAATATCCGCATCAGCTCAGCGGCGGCATGAAGCAGCGCGTCGTCGGGGCCATTGCGATCAGCTGCGAACCGCAAGTGATGATCGCGGACGAACCGACGACGGCGCTCGACGTAACGATCCAGTTGCAGTATCTGCAGTTGCTAAAGGAGCTGCAGGCCAGCACAGATATGGCGATGCTGTTCATCACCCACGATTTCGGCGTGGTGGCGAAAATGTGCGACCGCGTCGCCGTAATGTATGCCGGGCGCATCGTCGAAAGCGGTCCGGTGCGCGAGGTGTTCGACAACCCGGCGCACCCTTACACCCAGGCGCTGATCGCGTCGGTGCCGAAGATGCGTCAGGAGGTCGGCCTCCTGCACACGATCGAAGGCCAGCCGCCGGCGCTTTCCGATTTGCCGGAAGGCTGTCGCTTCGCGCCACGCTGCGAATTCGCCGAAGCGCGTTGTCAGGCCGCTTATCCGGACACGTTCCACGCGGGAGAGGAACATTCGGCGTCTTGCTGGAGGTTAGCGGATGACTGAACCGCTGCTCCGCGTCGAAAAGCTGCGCAAGTATTTCCCCTACACCAAAGGCATCCTGTTCTCGAAGACCTTGGGGCAGGTCAAGGCGGTCGACGATATCGATTTTACCATCGCTGCCGGCGAGACGCTGGGGCTGGTCGGCGAGTCCGGGTGCGGCAAGACGACCACGTCGCGCCTGGTCTTGCAGCTTGAGCAGCCGACCAGCGGCCGCGTGCTCCTGAACGGCGAACCGGTTCAGGATTTGGAAGGCGAGGCGCTGCGCGAATTTCGCTCTACCGTGCAGGCCGTGTTCCAGGATCCGTGGTCCTCCCTCAATCCCCGCATGCGGGTTGGCAAGATCATCGCCGAGCCGCTGGTCGTGACCAAGTGGGGCACGCGCCAAGAGATCGACGATAGGGTTGCCGATCTCTTGCGTCAGGTCGGCTTGCGCCCCGAGCACGCGCAGCAATTCCCGCACGAGTTCAGCGGCGGTCAGCGCCAGCGTGTCGCCTTGGCCAGCGCCTTGGCGCTAAACCCAAAACTGATCGTGCTGGACGAGCCGGTCTCGGCACTCGACGTGTCGATCCGGGCGCAAAT
This sequence comes from Alphaproteobacteria bacterium, assembly GCA_012103325.1. GTDB lineage: Bacteria > Pseudomonadota > Alphaproteobacteria > UBA8366. Next base: position 782,609 of record WLWY01000001.1, on the reverse strand, counting down.
GATGAACCTGCTGAAGGAAATCCAGGAACGCGACAACGTCGCCTATCTGCTGGTTGCGCACGATCTGGCGACGGTGCGGCAGATGGCGCACCACACCGCCGTCATGTATCTGGGCGAGATCGTCGAATATGCGCCGACCGAAGATCTGTTCGACAAGGTCCTGCACCCCTACACGAAGGCGCTGTTTTCCGCCGTGCTGCCGGATCATCCCGATGCCCAGAACGACGAGATCGTGCTGACCGGCGAGGTGCCGTCGCCGCTCGATCCCCCCAGCGGCTGCCGGTTCCATACGCGGTGTCCTTTCGCGATGGACGAATGTCGGGTCACGTCGCCGCCGCTGCGCGAAAACGCGCCCAGCCATCGCGTCGCCTGCCACCTCTACACGGATTAGTCGGCGGCATCCTTCTTGATCGACTCCAGGGTCGGCATGTTGTAGCGGTCTTCCGGCTTGAGCCAGCCCTTCCAGTTCGGCTTGCGCTTCTCGGCGAAGGCGGCGCGGGATTCGACGCGGTCCGACTTGTCGCCATGCTCGTGCAGCGCGTCGGACAGGGCGGCCAGGTCGGGGGCCACTTGTGGCCGCATCTGGCGCATCATGTAGATCGTGTTGACCCGCGCCGCCGGCGGCAGGGTCAGCATGTGCTCCGCCATCTCCATGGCGGTCGGGATCAGATCGTCCGGCTCGGCCAGGCGGTTGATGAAGCCGACCTCGTGTAGCCGCTTGGCGGTGAAGCGGAAGCCAAGCGCCATCTCTGTCGCGACCGGATGCGGCAGGCCGGCGACATGGCCGTGATTGTAACCGCCGAGCAGCCAGCGTTTCGCCTCCGACATCTCGAAGACCGCGTCCGGCACCGAAACGCGCAGATCGGTGCGTTCCACCATCATGAAGCCGCCGCCCATGGCGAAGCCGTTGACCGCAGCGATGACCGGTTTCTCCAGCGTGCCCTTCATGAACGGGTCCTCGAGGTCCGGGTCCGGGCTGCCGACGATGCCCTTCTCCAGCGATTCCTTCATGTCCTCGCCGGCGCAGAAGGCGCGGCCGGTGCCGGTGAAGATCGCGACTTCCAGATCGTCGTCGGTGCGGAATTCGGAGAAGGCCTCAGCCATCCCCCGCCGCAGTTCGGATCCCATGGCATTCATCCGTTCCGGCCGGTTCAGCTGGACGATCATGATCTGCCCGTGGCGCTCGGTTTCGACGAAGGCCATGTTATTTCCCCTCAGTTAGTGTGTTCCGTTGGTAGATATAGCGCACGGGGCCGCTCAGACGACACCGTCATCGTGCAGCGCCTTAATTTCCGCTTTGGTATAGCCGACGCCCGCTAGTAGGGCATCGGTATGCTCGCCCAGCTTCGGCGCGACACCGATCTGCGCCGGGGTTTCGGAAAATTTCCACGGCGACCCATGCACCTTGGCCGTCTTGCCGTATTCCGGATAGTCGGCCTCTGAAACGTAACCGTTGGCCAGCACGTCGGGATCGTTGGTCGCTTCCAGCAGCGTATTGATCGGCGCGGCGACGATATCGGCGGCGCGCAGGATGTCCACCCAACGGTCGCGGCCGTCCCGCGCGAAGCATTCGTCGAGCTTGGCGAGCATTGCCTCCCGCTTCTCATCGGAGGTCACGGCGACACCGAGATCGCGCAGCCCGATCGCTTCCAGCTCTTCGTAGAAGCCAAGCGCCGTCATTGCTTTCTTCCAAACCTGGCCTCGAAGCTGGAAGACAAACGGCTTGCCGTCGCTATCCTCGAAGCTGGCGCTCATGCCGGGATGTTCGGCGGTGCCGTTGATCCGCGCCTGCCCCGTCACCGGGTTCTGGTCGCGCCACATCGTTGTGGTCAGGGTCCAGCCCATCAGGCGGAGCTGTCCGCCGAGCAGCGATGTGTCGACCTTCTGCCCGACACCCGTCGACCGCGCATGGGTGAGCGCCGCCAGGATGCCGCCGAAGGTGAGAATCGCGCAGGTCTCGTCGGCGACCGACACGATGCCGGTGCGCATCGGCTGGCCCGGCGTCGAGAAGGCTTCCGCTATGCCGCCGAGCGCCTGGCCCATCGCGTCGGTGCCCGGCAGCGCCGCATGCGGGCCGTCCGGTCCGTAGCCCGAGACGGAGGCGTAGACCAACTTCGGATTGATCTTCTTCAGATCCTCATAACCGAAACCGTTGCGCTCTGCCGCGCCGGGCCGGAAATTCTGACCGAACACATCGGCGTCCGCGACCAGCTTGTAGAGCACTTCCCGCCCGCGCGGCTCCTTCAGGTTCAAGGTCAGGCTCTTGACGCCGCGGTTGTTGGTTTCGAAATAGGAACTGGGATAACCCGGCACCTGCCCCGCGGTACGCGACGGGTCGCCGATTCCCGGCGCTTCGATCTTGACGACCTCCGCCCCCAGATCCGCCATTAGCATATAAGGGACCGTGCCCGCCTGCGCGGTCGAGCAGGAGACGACTTTGACCCCGTCGAGCGGCCCTTTCGGTTGCGCCATGATGCGGCCCTCCTTATCGATGCGCTTCGCGTTACGTGCGAAGAAGAATGTGTTGATACAAAACTGTAGGCCCGCGGCGACCGCGAGGCAATATGCGGTGGCGACTAACGTCCCAGCGGTACCGCCTGCACTGTCGCGGGCTGACCGACCTGGCGCGGGGCGATGGTGACGATGACGATCGCGCCGCTGATGGTCCGGGACTGGACTTGCACCGTGGCCGCCCGGTCCTCGCGGGTGAAGGTCAGCACGCTGATCTCCGATTGCACGCTCATTATCGGCGTCCAGCGGAAGGCCGGCATCTCGCGCTGATAGAAGGCGAAGGCCTTGCTCGGCGACTGGCCGACCTTCATGACGATGCGCCCGGTCCACTGGTCGCGGCTGCTCAGAATCAGCGAGCGTTCATTGTCGAGCGTGGCGTCTTCGGGGATCGGGATGTCGGTCACGGGCCGGGAATCGAGCGCGACATTCGCGCCGGCCGGCCGTTCCGTCGCCGGCAACGCCGTTTCGTTAAGCGTGCACGCGCTGAGTAGCCCAAGCGCGCCCACCACCCACGATAGACGGTTTAATCGAGTGCCCCACACCATGACCCGGAGCATAGCGTGGTCGATTCCGTTTGACGACTATTGATAGCAAGATGCTAGCGCGATGCCGTGTGGATCATGCATGATTGCGCGATAAGGAGGCCGCCATGCAGATCGCCGCCGAGAATATCGACAGGTTGCTTGCCGTGGAAATGCGTCGGCGCGGCATTCCGCGCGGGTTCAAGTGGCGCATCTTCGAGATCGCCCGCGCGGCGCATGACGAACCGCTGTGCCTTGCAGCGGCGCGTCCGCTGGCCGGCGATCCGATGCGCATCGCCATGGTCACCGGCGCCTGGGTGCCGGACCAGATGCCGGTCGGCGAAAGCGACGGGCCGTACGGCACCGTCGTGCTGGCGCAGGCTTTGGCGCGAATCGGCCATGATGTGACGATCTACTCCGACCCCGAGGCGACGCCGCCGATCGATTTCCTGGCCCGCCATCTCGGTCTCGACGTCGCGGTCGAAGCCGTGGTCCGCGGCGACTCCGCCGTCAACGAAGCCATTGCACGCGACTACGACGCCATGGTCGCGGTCGAGCGGCTGGGCCAGAACGGCGAGGGTAACATTTACAGCATGAACGGTTTCCCGCTGACCGAATACCACCATGCCTTCGACGACTGTTTCCGGCTGATGCGGGCGGCGGGCAAGCCGACGATATCGGTGACCGACGGCGGTAACGAACTCGGCAACGGCAAGATCCGAGATGAACTGATTCGCGAACTCCCGGGCCTCAATCTGGCGGATCGCACGCCGTGCGGCGGCGGCATTCTGTGCGCGACGGACTGCGATGCGCTCGTCGTCGCCAACAGCTCCAATCTCGGATGTACCGGCGTTGTCGCCGGCCTAGCGCTGTTGCGCGAGGACGCCGCGTTGTGCCACGACCCGGATACGGAGCGGGATCTGCATTATGTCGGTGTCGGGCTTGGCCTGATCGATGGCGGTGGGGGCGGGGCGATCGCGGCCTGCGACGGCATCCCCGCGGACTCCTGCGCTGCCCTGGTTCATCTGGTGCGCAACACCGTCGAGCGCGCCCTGGAGACACCGCGCGAAAGGGCCTTCTGAATGACTGCGACTGAAGTCCATAGCCAACCGATCACGAATGCCAGCGCCTGGACGCGAGACGATATCGCCGCCAGCGACGATTGGATCCACGTCTTGAGCGACGCGGAAATCGCCGATCTAGACCGCGCGCTGCGGGCCGTGCATCGGCCCAGCGTGAAATTGGCCGACATCACCCGGGCCGACTTCCCCCTGCCCGTCCTGGGGCCTGTGCTCGTCGGCCTGGAACAGGACGTCCGGACCGGCCGCGGCTTCTTCCTGCTGCGCGGCATCCCGGTCGAGCGCTACAGCGACGACGAGCTGTTCGTCCTGAAGTGGGGCATCGGCACCCATCTCGGCCGCGCCATTTCGCAGAATACTTATGGCGACGTGCTGGGGCATGTCTTCGATCACGGCGCCGCCGATCCGACGGCAACGCGGACGCGTGGCTATCAGACCAGCGCTGGGCTGGATTTCCATGTCGCCCGCGCCGACATGACCTCGCTGCTGTGCCTGCGCCAGGGCCGCGCCGGCGGGATCAGCCGTATCGTCAGTTCGATGGCGGTGCACAACGCGATCCTGGCGCGGCATCCTGAATATCTGCCGCCGCTTTATGAGGGGTTGCCCTACATCTATACCGAGGCCGCCGGAGAGATGAAAACGTGGAACGGTCCGGTCTTCGGCGTGACCGACACTGTGCTGAGCTGTTCGTTCCGCCGCGGCACCATCCAGAAAGCGATAGATTCGCCCGGCGTCACCTTGCCGCCGCTGAAGGCGGCGGCGCTGGCGTGCATCGACGAAATCATGAACGATCCGGCGCTGGTCTATGAAATGGAACTCATGCCGGGCGACATTCAGTTCGTGAACAACTACACGGTGCTGCACGGCCGCACCGCCTTCACCGACGATCCCGACCCGGACAAGAAGCGCCACGTCGTGCGGCTGTGGTTGAAGTTTTTCACGCCGCGCCCGGCAAGCGCCTATATCCGCGACCAGTACAAGGGCATCGAGAAAAAACTGGACGCAAATCCGGCGGGCTTCCGCACGCAATAGGGGGAATTCATGGCGCTTGGCCTGTTTAGCTTCAACACCGAATACAGCATCCGGCCCGATGTTCTGGCCAAAGCCGCCGAAGAGCGGGGATACGAGTCGATCTGGTTTCCCGAACACACCCATATTCCCGCCGCCCGCACGACGCCGTTTCCCGGTCTCGACAAGATGCCGCGGGAGTACGCGCACATGTCGGACCCGTTCGCGTCCAGCGCGGCGGCCGCGGCGGTGACCGAGCGGATCAAGATCGGCACCGCGATCAGCCTGATCAATCAGCACGACCCGATCACCTTGGCCAAGGAAGTCGCCACGATCGACTGGATTTCCAACGGCCGGTTCCTGTTCGGCGTCGGTGCGGGCTGGAATGTGGAGGAGATGAACGATCACGGCGTCGAGTTCGAGGACCGCTGGCCGCGCCTGTGGGAAAACCTGGAAGCGATGCAGGCGCTCTGGACCGAGGAGGAAGCGACCTATCAGGGCAAGTATGTGCAGTTCGAGCGCGCCTGGTCGTATCCCAAACCGATCCAGCAGCCGCATCCGCCGATTCTGCTCGGCGTTTTCGACTCAAAAGTCGGCCGCGCCCGCGTGGCGCGCCATGCCCAGGGCTGGATTCCGATCTCCTTCGATCTGGCGCGGACTCAGTTCAGCATGGCGGACGTGCGCAAACGCATGGAGGAAAACGGCCGCGACCCGTCGCAACTCACCACCTCGATCCTATTCCTACCGGTGGAAACGAATGAGGATACGGTGCGCGAGGCGCTCGCCTGCGGCGCCGACCGGGTCATCTTGCGCGTGCCGACGGAAGATGAGGCGACGGTGCTCGCTTTCATGGACCGCTTTCAGGCGTTGGCGGGGTAGGGGTGCCGCCGTCGCCTACCCCCCATCCTAACCTTCCCCCACAAGGGGGGAAGGGATAATTTAGATATATCAACATGTTATTCTCCTCCCCCTTGAGGAGACCTCTGCGAAACGGGTTCAGGATCGGAGATAATCGTTGGGTTTGGAGGTTGGTGCATAGGTTTGGCGGTTTTTCGCGTTGGGTTTTGGGACGCTCTTGACGAGATCGGCAAGGGACGGTGTCAGGGCATAAGAGTTTCGGCACGTCTCAGGTTCATGGCGATGCACAGGAGATGAAGGTGGGACTGGTTCTTCTGCATCCCCCTGTATCGGGCCCGGCGGTATCGGTAAGACCGCTTCAGAGTTCCGAACAGGCGCTCGACATTAGCGCGGATCGGGGAGATCAGGCGGTTGCGGACCTGTTGCCAGTGCGGCAGCGCCGGTTGGTTCTTATGGCTGCGGTGCATGATCCGGTCCTTGATGCCCCTCGCCTTGAGGCGCCGGCGGCGCTCCTTGTGCTCATAGGCTTTGTCAGCATAGACCGCCCGCTCGTCGCCCTGGATCAGCGCGTCGGCCACTTCGCTCTCATAGGTTTTGGCCGACGTCATCATCGCATCGCGGATCAATTCGGAGCCCTGATCGACGGCGATATGCGCCTTGTACCCGAAATAGGCCGTGCGCCCGCGCCGCGTCCAATCGGCATCCGGATCGAGCGCCGAACGCTCGCCGGAAACACCGGACGGCCGGCTGACCGAAGCCTCGATCAGGGTGGCATCGATCAGTGTGCCCGTCTTCAGCATCAGCCCGTGACGCTCCAACTGCCGGTTCGTTTCCGCCAGAAGCTTCGCCGTCAGTTTCCTCTCTGCCAGCGCCGCCCGGAAGCGCACGAACGTCGTCTCGTCCGGTGTCTCGTCGCTCAACGAGAACCCGCAGAACCGTCGGAACGACAGACGATCCCCCAACGCCTCCTCCAGGTCCGGGTCGGAAAGACCATACCATTGCTGCAGCAAAACCGCCTTGTACATCGACAGCGCCGGATACCCTCTGCGCCCCTTCTTCGAGCGAACCGACTTCAGGAGCTTCTCGAAGCGAGACCAGTCGAAAAGACCTTCGATACGCTCCAGACGTTTATTCGAACCCGCACCCGGCGCCACAAACGCATCCGCAAAGCCACCCTCACCAACCCGCTTCTCACCCATCAAGACCTCCGTCATAGCGATCACTCTAAAGAATCACCGTTTCGACAAAGTTGCTACCCATTTCGCAGAGGTCTCCTTGAGGGGGGAGGATCAAGGTGGGGGTGGACGGCGGTGCCGCCCTTTTTTTACAAAGTCCTTTTAGGCGATTTGAAGGTTGTATTACGTGTGCCACAGAGAGATGTGAGAGCACAGCCCGCACCAGACAATGGCGTCCCGCGCCTCCGCACGCTACAATTGCGGCATGGATGAGCCCCCGCTCAAACGCAACACCAAACGGGTATCTTCGGCGATCACCCACTACACCTACCAGGAAAGCCCGGTGGGACCACTGCTCATCGCGGGCGCGGGCGAGGTGGTGATGCTGATCAACTTCCCGACCGGCAGCCAGGCGCAGCAGCCAAGGCCGGACTGGGTCCGGGACGATGCGATGTTTGCCGAAGCTAAGGTGCAGCTAACCGAGTATTTTGCCGGCGCGCGCACGGACTTCACGATGCCGATCGAAATGGACGGGACCGATTTCCAAAAGGAAGTTTGGACCGCGCTGCGCGCCGTGCCCTTTGGGGAAACGGTCGGCTATGGCGAACTCGCGGAACGGATTGGCCGGCCGAAGGCGAGCCGCGCCGTGGGTGCCGCCAACCATGCCAATCCTCTGCCGATCGTCGTGCCCTGCCATCGCGTCATCGGCTCCGACCGGTCGCTGACCGGCTTCGGCGGCGGGCTGGAGACGAAGCAGACATTGCTGGAATTCGAGAACCCGGACGCCCACCGACCGGATATTCAGCAGGATTTATTTCAGAGCGCCTAGCGTGAATATGAGGACCGAATAATGGACGGATCAATTGCCCAAGCCGATCTCTATGCCCTGCCGCCTGAAGAGGCGGAGCGCGGCCTGCGGGTGCAGCTCGCGGCGGCCTACCGCATGGTCGACTATTACGGCTGGACGGAGCAGATCTACGGCCATCTGACGGCGCGCGTGCCGGGGCCGGAGGCGCTTTTCCTGATCAACCCGTTCGGCCTGAATTATGACGAGGTGACGGCCTCGAATCTGGTCAAGATCGATTGCGACGGCAACATCGTCGCGCCCAGCGACTACCCTATCAACCGCGCCGGTTTCGTGATCCACTCCGCCGTTCATTTGGCGAATTCAGATGAGCATAAATGCGTCATGCACACCCACACCCGCGCTGGCATGGCGATTGCCGCGATAAAGGAGGGGCTGCAGCCGATCTCCATGGCCTCGACGGGATACTACAAACGCCTGTCGTACCACGACTACGAAGGCGTCAGTCTCGACACCGAGGAGCGCGAAGGGCTGCTCGCCGATCTTGGCGAGAACAGCGCGATGATGCTGCGCAACCACGGCATCCTCACCACCGGCCGCACCGTGCCCGAGGCATTCCAGCGCCTCTACCGCCTGGAACGCGCCTGCCAGATTCAGGTCGACGCTGCAGCCGCGGGCACGCTCAACCTGCTGTCCGACAATGTGGCGCAGGCCTCCGCCGCGGGATTGGGTGGTGGTGCCGCCATGCACTCGGACCGCCCACCCGCCGGGTCGCTGGAATTCGCCGCGATGATGCGCAAGATGGACAAGATCGACCCGTCCTATCGGGAATAGTTTCCGAATTTGGCGGCAGGAAATCAACCAATGGTCGCCACGGAATACAGTTTCTTTGGTGAAATAGATTTTGCCGTTCCCAAGACCGCATTCGGTGTAAGCAGGTACGTGTTTCGCAATTGTGAGTCTGCGACGGTATTCTTTACAACTTTTTACAATCCTCTGTAACGGGGTATCTTATTGAATTTACAGAGGTATTTTTGAATTCAGCGGGATTTGCATAGTCTAATATGGGAAATAGTGTCGAAAAACTTTACAGTTTAGTGAACATTAAATATAGCGCCCATATAACGCATTGATATAAAACCGTTATTTTATTGGCCCTGTTCTTGCATATTAATCACGAAACGGCGGTATCTCTCGATTAAGTAAGGATTGTAGAATGAAATTCGTTAGGCTTATTGGGATCACATTTGCAACGGCAATTGCGTTTTCGATGCTTTCCGTTCCGTCAGCGAATGCGGTTAGTTTTTCCTACGAAGGGTTTACGGATTTCACGCCGCCAGGCCCACCGGGCACCCTACCTATAGAAGGCACGTTCGACAATCTTGCGGCCGTTTTGGCGCAGAATGAAGCCGATCTCGGCCTTCCGCCGGGCAGCATTCAGGAGATTGGCAAGTTCAATGTAGGCGGCGTATGGGACGACGGCGTGTTTGGCTCCGATGCGCTGGTATCGTTTACCTGTACCGACGCTGAAGATCCCTGTCATAGCTTCACCTTCGAGTTCGATCCGACCGCCGAGAGCCTCGTCGGCGGCATTCCGCTGTCCGATTGGGAGCTTGTTAAGATTGCCATGAAGATCGGCAACACCGGCGGCGAAGGCGCACCCGACTTGCCCGGACACGGATTTTGGGTCGTGGGCGACGGCGAAATTAACGGAGACGAAATTACGTTTTCCGATTTCGCTTCCTTCGGGAACGATATCGGCAAAGAGAACGGCAACTCGCATATCCACTTTTTCGGCGTCCAAGGGCCGGGCACCGGTGTCTCTGAGCCTGGCACACTCGCCCTGCTCGGCATTGGACTCGCGGGGCTGGGCTTGATGCGCCGGCGGCGTAAGGCAGCCTAGCGACTGACTGATCGTCAAAAACGCGTTTCTGGGAAGACGGATGGCCGGTATTTTTACCGGCCATTTCCTTTTGCGGTGTTTGAGTTTGGCTCTATCGTTAACCTCAACCTTGTCTTCTGACGAATATCGCAGCAACGTCATTCACTTGTTGCTTTTCCCCGCCCGCGGCGACAGATTCGCGGCATGAAGGCGCTACGCCAGAAACGCAAGATCGTCGATCGTCTCGCCGTGACCGAGGCGGCGGTCGAACTGCTCGATCTCGGCGAGTCCGAGCGGCCGGCGGCGTTGCTTGGTTGTTACCGTGAAGCGCTCGACGCCGGCTTTGCGGAAGTCCGGCGGCGGTTCGAGGCGGATCATGATGGCGCGCTGGCGGTGCAGGGCAACTGCCACCTGATCGACCAGCTGATCCGCACGATCTATGAAATCGCCGCCGGCTATATCTATCCCGCCGCCAACCCGACCTCGGGCGAGCAGGTCTGCATCGTCGCCTATGGCGGCTACGGCCGCGCCGAATTGGCGCCGAAGTCGGACGTCGACCTGCTGTTCGTCCTGCCCTACAAGCAGACTCCGCGCTCCGAACAGATCATCGAACACATGCTCTACATGCTGTGGGATCTGGGGCTCAAGGTCGGTCATGCGACGCGCTCGCTCGACGAATGCATCCGCCAGGCCAAGTCCGACATCACGATCCGCACCGGGCTGCTGGAATCCCGCTATATCTGGGGCGAGCAGAAACTGTATCTGGAGCTGCGCGAGCGGTTCTGGCGCGAAGTGGCCGAAGGCAGCGAAAGCGAGTTCGTCGAGGCCAAGCTGCACGAACGCGACGAGCGGCACAAGCGGATGGGCGATTCCCGCTACGTACTCGAACCGAACATCAAGGAAGGCAAGGGCGGCATCCGTGATTTGCAGACCCTGTTCTGGATCGCCAAGTATCTCTATCAGGTCGACGATGTCGGCCAGCTGGTCGAAAAAGGCGTGTTTACCGCGGAAGAGGTGGCGCTGTTCGACAAGGCGCAAATCCATCTCTGGACGGTGCGCTGCCACCTGCATTATCTGACCGGCCGGGCGGAAGAGCGGCTGACCTTCGACGTGCAGCCGCAGCTGGCGGAGGTCATGGGCTATACCGACCGTGGCCGCACCCGCGGCGTCGAGCGGTTCATGCGGCACTATTTCCTGGTCGCCAAGGATGTCGGCGATCTGACGCGGATCTTCTGTGCCGCGCTGGAAGTCCGCCAGCAGCGCCAGCGCCAGTTCCTGGCGCCGCTGTTCGGGCTGTGGAACCGGGACATCGACGGCTTCCCCGTGGCGAGCGGTAGGCTCAACGTGTCTTCGCCGCGGCATTTCAATCAGCACCCGGTCGATATGCTGCGCATTTTCGAGGTGGCGCAGCAGAGCGGGCTCGACATTCATCCCGACGCGCTGCAGACGATCACCCGCAGCTTGCGGCGGATCAACAAGCGGGTGCGGGAGGATCCGGAAGCGAACCGCATCTTCCTGAACATCCTGACGTCGGAGAAGGGGGCGGAGATCGCCTTGCGGCGGATGAACGAGGCCGGCGTGTTCGGCAAGTTCATCCCGGATTTCGCCCGCGTCGTGGCGCAGATGCAGTACGACATGTATCACGTCTACACCACGGACGAGCACACGATCCGCGCCATCGGCATGCTGAGCGAAGTCGAACGCGGCGAGCTGAAGGACGAGCTGCCGGTCTCCAGCGAGATCATCCACAAGGTGCTGTCGCGCGAAGTCCTGTATATGGCCGTGCTGCTGCACGATATCGCCAAAGGGCGCGGCGGCGACCATTCGGTGCTTGGCGCGGAGGTCGCCGAACATCTGTGCCCGCGCTTCGGCTTTACCGAGGCGCAGACCGAAACCGTCGCCTGGCTGGTGCGGCACCATCTCGATATGAGCAACGTCGCCTTCAAGCGCGATCTCGACGATCCCAAGACGATCCTCGACTTCGTCGAACGGGTGCAGTCGCCGGAACGGCTGCGCCTGCTGCTCTGCCTGACCGCGGTCGATATCCGCGCCGTCGGACCCGGCCGCTGGAACAATTGGAAGGCGACCCTGTTGCGCGAAATCTACTACCGCTCGGAAGCGGTGATGTCCGGTGGCTTCGCGACCGACCATCTGGACGACCGCGCGGCCGGCATCCGCGAGGCGATGAGCGAACAGCTGGCGGGCTGGACCGAGGAAGAACGGGAAGCCCATTTCAAGCGCGGCCAGGCGTCCTACTGGCTGTTCTACGATATCGAAACGCTGGCCCGGCACGCCAATCTCGTGCGTGAGGCGACGGCGCAGGACAAGCTGCTCGCCATCGACACGCGCATCAATCCGGAGCGCGCGGTGACGGAACTGACAATCTACGCCGCCGACCATCCGGGCTTGTTCAACAAGATCGCCGCCGCAATTGCGGTTAGCGGCATGACGATCGTCGACGCGCGGATCAACACCTTCACGACGGGCATGGCGCTGGATACGTTCTGGATCCAGGATGCGACCGGCGATACCGTCAACAGCACGGCCGGCTTGTCGCGCCTGTCGAAGCGCATCGAGCAGTCGCTGTCCGGCCAGCTGCGCGTCGCCGACGAACTGGCGAAGCGCCGGACGCTGCCGAGCCGCACCGAGGTCTTCACCGTGCCGCCGCGGGTGCTGATCGACAACAAGGCCAGCAACACCTATACGCTGATCGAGGTCAACGGCCGCGACCGGCCAGGCTTGCTTTACGACCTCACCGGCGCATTGCACGAACTCGCTCTGCAGATCAGCTCGGCGAAAATCTCGACCTATGGCGAGCGCGTCGTCGACGTCTTCTACGTGAAGAACGTCTTCGGCACGAAAGTCGACCATCCGGAAAAAATGCGGCAGATCGAAAAAACGCTGCTCGAAGCGCTCCGCGACCCGGCGGAGAAAGCGGTTGAGGCGGCAGCGGAAAGCGCTGTTGCGGTTGCCGAATGAGTGGGGGTGCTCTCCCATTCCAATTTCCCCACCCCGTCATCCCTGACAAGCGGCGCAGCCGCGCAGATCGGGGATCCATCTTTATGCCGGGCGCGGTTGCACCATGGATCCCGGATCGGCGGCGCGATGCGCCTTGTCCGGGATGACGGTTTGCGGATATGGATGCGGCTACATCGCATGCGACTGCCCCTCTCCCTTTGATCGATCCCACCCAATCTCCAGCCTTAATCGCGCCGCGAATCACGCGTAGACTCTGAGCATGGCGCTTTTCCGATCCATCGCGACGGTCGGCGGCTGGACTATGGTCAGCCGCATTCTGGGTTTCGCGCGCGACATGCTGCTCGCCAACGTCATTGGCGCGGGGCTGATCGCGGATGCGTTCTTCGTCGCCTTCAAGTTCCCCAATTTCTTCCGCCGCCTGTTTGCCGAGGGTGCGTTCAATGCCGCCTTCGTGCCGCTGTTCGCCGGCCGCCTGACCCGTGATGGGCGTGAAGCGGCGGTCAAGTTCGCGGCCGAGGTCGCGGCGGTTCTTGGCAGCGCGATGCTGATGTTCACGGTGGCCGCGATCCTGACCATGCCGTGGCTGATGGTGGCGATCGCGCCAGGTTTCGTCGACCAGCCGGTCAAGTTCGACCTCACCGTCGACCTGACGCGGGTGACGTTCCCCTACCTGTTCTTCATGGCGATGATTGCGCTGATGGGCGGCATGCTGAATTCGCTGCAGCGTTTCGCGGCGACGGCGGCGGCGCCGATCATGCTCAACATCGTGCTGATTTCGGTGTTGCTCGGGGTGCGGGGGGGCGTCCTGCCGGACCCGGGCCACGCGATAGCCTGGGGCGTGGCGGCGGCAGGGCTGGTGCAGTTCCTGTGGATCGCGCTTGCCTGCAAGCGGGCTGGTATATCGTTTGTGCCGCCGCGGCCGCGCTTGACGCCGGGTGTGCGCCGGCTGCTGGTGCTGATGGCGCCGGCCCTGCTCGGTGCTGGGGTGGTGCAGGTCAATGTGGTGATCGACGTCATCCTCGCTTCGACCCTGAGCGAAGGGTCGGTGTCGTTTCTGTATTACGCTGACCGGGTCAACCAGCTGCCGCTTGGTGTTGTCGGCGTCGCGGTCGGGATCACCCTGCTGCCGCTGCTGACCCGGCAGCTGAATTCGGGCGATCTGGACGCCGCGCGGAATAGCCAGAACCGGGCGATCGAATTCGCGCTCACACTGACCCTGCCGGCGGCGGCGGCGCTGATCGCCATGCCGGGGGCGATCGTGACCGTGCTGTTTCAGCGAGGCGCCTTCGACGTGGCGGCGGCCGAGGCGACCGCCGGGGCGCTCGCGGCGTTCGCGATAGGTCTTCCGGCCTATGTGCTGATTAAGGCGTTGACCCCGAGCTATTTCGCCCGGGAGGATACCAAGACGCCGGTCAAGATCGCGGTCGTCGCCATGATCGCGAATGTGGCGCTGGCGCTGGCGTTGATGCAGGTGCTGGCCCATGTCGGCATCGCGCTGGCGACGGCGCTGTCGGCCTGGTTCAACGCGCTGGCGCTGGGCGTTGTTCTGGTGCGCCGCGGCCATTTGGCGTTCGACGACCGCTTGCGGCGCTGCGTGCCGCGGCTGCTGTTCGCGTCGGCGGCGATGGCGGGCGCGGTCTGGTGGGGGACCGGTCTGCTCGCCGGGCCGCTCGCCGGAGACGAGGCGCGGCGGATCGGGGCGCTAACTGTACTGGTCGCCGGCGGCGGTGGGCTGTTTGTACTCCTTTCGCTGGTCACCGGGGCGGTTCGGCTGAAGGATTTGCGCGCCGCGCTGTCGCGGCGCGGCTGAGGAGAGGAAACATCGATGGTCCGACTGACCGATATGATGGAAGACGACAGGAATCATTTATTATCAAGACCTTGTCCGCGTTTTGACGGCGATCCTTGGGTCGAGGGCCCGCCACTTGCGGAGCGCCGAATCGCTATCGTCACCACCGCCGGCCTGCAGGTCCGCAGCGACGCCGCCTTCGATTTCCGCACCGCCGAGTACCGGGTGATACCCGGCTCTATCGAAGGCAAGGATCTGGTGATGAGCCACACCTCCGTGAACTTTGATCGGACCGGCTTTCAGAGCGACACAAACGTCGTCTTCCCCATCGACCGGCTGCGCGAACTGGAGTCGGACGGGTCGATCGGATCGCTGGCCAATTATCACTACGCCTTCAACGGCGCCTACATGGAACCGGCGGGCTACGAAGATAAGGCGCGCGAGGTCGCGGCGCTGCTGAAGGGCGACAATGTTGATGCGGTGCTGATGGTGCCCGTCTGACCGAACTGCACGCGCGCCGTGAGCGCGCTAAGCCATTTCCTGGAAAGCGAGGGGCTGGCGACGGCGGGGATCAGCCTGGTGCGCGAGCACACCGAACGGATGGAACCGCCGCGTTCCCTATGGGTGCCGTTCGAACTCGGTCGGCCGTTCGGCGCGCCGGACGACGCGGCGTTTCAGCATCGCGTACTGGCGGCGACGCTCGCCCTGTTCGAGGCAGGACCGCGGCCGGTCCTGGTCGATTTTCCCGACGATGCCCCGGTCAAGGCGCTGGCCGTGGAGACCGGAGGCTGGGCTTGCCCGATCGCCTTTCCGCCGCCGCCCATCGATCCGAACGATTTGGGTGCCGCGGTCGCCGCCGAAATCGGCCAGCTCGCCCCCTGGTACGAGGAATCCCGCCGCGCGCTGGGCCGCACCAGCGTCAGCGGCCAGGCCTTCTCCGTTGAAGAAGCCGCCGCGCATGCCACGCTATTCCTCGATACGCCCCCGGAAACGGGCATGGCGGCGGTCGTCCGTCTGAAGGGCGCGCTGGAGGATTTGAAGGCGTTCTACGCCGAAGCCGCAGCGGCGCGTCCCGGTGCGTCGAGCGCCGATATGGCGGATTGGCTGTGGCAGGAAACCGCGCTGGGCCGGCTTATATTCACACTGTCCAAAACGCTCGCGACGCACGAAGACGAGGCGCTACGCTATATGGCCGCTCGGTCGCTAGTGCCACGCGCGCAGGCGGAAAAAGCCAAGGCTACCGCCGCCCCTTGACCCGCGGCGGTCGAGCCGCGATAACTCGCGCCTTCGTGAAACAGTCCACATCGAGGGCGTTATGGACCGCATTTTCTCGGGCGTTCAGCCATCGGGCAATCTGCATCTCGGCAATTATCTCGGCGCGATCCGCAATTTCGTGCGCTTACAGGAGCAGTACGAATGCATTTACTGCGTCGTCGATATGCATGCCATCACCGTATGGCAGGATCCGAAAGAGCTGCGGCATAATATCCGCGAGCTGACGGCAGCCTTCATCGCGGCGGGGCTCGACCCGACCAAGAACGTGATCATGAACCAGTCGCAGAACTCCCATCATGCGGAGCTCGCCTGGATCTTCAACTGCGTGGCGCGGCTCGGTTGGCTGAACCGGATGACCCAGTTCAAGGAGAAGGCGGGCAAGAACCGGGAGAACGCGTCGGTCGGGCTGTACGCCTATCCCAATCTGATGGCCGCCGACATCTTGGCCTACAAAGCGACGCATGTACCGGTCGGCGAAGACCAGAAGCAACATCTCGAGCTGTGCCGCGACATCGCCCAGAAGTTCAACAACGACTTCGGCGTCGATCTGTTTCCCATCGTGGAGCCGCTGATCCTGGGGCCGGCGACACGGGTGATGTCGCTGCGCGACGGGTCGTCGAAAATGTCCAAGTCGGATCCATCGGATAACAGCCGCATCAACCTGACCGATGACGCGGATGCAATCGCCCAGAAGCTCCGCCGCGCGCGCACCGATCCGGAACCGCTGCCGAGCGAGCCTGATGGATTGGACGGTCGTCCCGAGGCGGCCAATCTGGTCGGGATCTTCGCGGCGCTTGCCGACAGCTCAGTTGAAGAGGTGCTGCGCGAGCATGGCGGGTCGCTGTTCTCTGATTTCAAAAATGCGCTGACCGAGATCGCGGTCGCTAAGCTGGGGCCGATTGGTGCGGAGATGCAGCGGCTGGTTGCCGATCCCGCCTATATCGATGGTGTTCTGGCGGATGGCGCGGTGCGGGCGCGGGCGCTTTCCGAACCGGTCATGGCGGAAGTCTTCGAGACCGTAGGCTTCGTACGGACCTAGGCCGTGTCAGGCAGTACCCCTTGCACCGTCGCTAAATCGTGCACAATTGAATGAGTATGCATGACGATAATGTGATCGGGACCGACCAGACGGCGCAGCCGCGCCTTGCCGGTCGAGGCGAGAAGGCACGCGGCTGGGCACTACGCGTCGGTGGAATCGTCGTGGCTCTGCTGTTGCTCTATTATCCGGCCGGGATGGTGTGGGTCCATTCGCTTGATGACGATCCGGACTTCGCGGTTGAAACGAGCGAAGGCGAGAGCCGGGCGGTGGCGCTCGCGGCAGCGCTCATCGAGCGGGAAACCGATCAGAATCGCTGGACGGCGAACGATCCGTTCTTCCTGCCGGCGGCCGCTCTCGACAATATGCCCAACTTCCAGCAAGGCATCATCTATGCCTTGTCGCGGTTCGCGATTGAAATGAGCGATCAGATCGGTCGCGTGCGCGGTTCCAGCCAGGTCGATGACGATCTGGACAGCGCGGCGGGCCGGCTCAAATATCCCGGCACGATCTGGTTCTTCGATTTTTCGACCTCTCTGGCGCCGACCGCGACATCGGAACAGCAATACCGCGAAGCGCGCCGCGCGCTGATTAGCTACAATCAACGTTTGGCGAAAGGTGAGGCCACTTTCGAACGCCGCGCCGACAATCTGCAGGCGACCCTGGAGCGCATGTCCGCCGATTTGGGGTCGTCTTCCGCGGTGATCGATCACCACATCGCCGAAGGCGGTTTCCTCATAGATTTCGATGCCGATGATATTTTCTATCAAACCAAGGGCCGCATTTACGCGTACTACCTGATCCTTGTCGGGTTCCGCGACGATTTCAAGCAGGTGATCAACGAACGTGAACTGGGCAAGGCTTGGGATCAGATGCTCGCCTCCATGCGGCACGCCGCAGAGATGGACCCTTTGGTCATTGTCAATGGCGCCCCGGACGGTCAGTTGCTGCCAAGTCATCTCGCGGCGCAGGGATTCTATCTGCTGCGCGGCCGTACGCAGCTGAAGGAAATTGCCAACATTCTCCTGAAATAGCCCTTTGCCGTTTTGAGGCTTGCGATGACAATAGATGTCACACCGTTCGAGCGGCTGGGCCGCTTCGACAATGACTGGCTGAATACCCGCTACCATTTCAGCTTTGCGGATTATCACGACCCGGCGCGCATGGGGGTCGGTCCGTTGCGCGTCTGGAATGACGACCGCATTGCGCCGGGAACCGGGTTCGATCCCCATCCGCATCGCGATATGGAGATCATCACCTATGTCCGTCGTGGCGCGGTCACCCACCGCGATAGCCTGGGGAACGAGGGCCGCACGGAGGCCGGCGACGTACAGGTCATGTCGGCGGGGACCGGGATCGTTCATGCGGAATACAACAGGGAGCAGGAACCGACCGACCTTTTCCAGATCTGGATCATGCCCGACCGTCACGGCCATGCGCCGCGTTGGGATGCGCGCGCCTTCCCAAAGGCCGATCGCGCCGGAGCGCTAATTGCGCTGGCGTCCGGGCAACGCGACATCGAGGGCGCGCTACCGATTCACGCCGACGCTACGCTATTCGGTGCAACCTTGTTGGCGGGCCAGACGGTAACCCATCGGCTCGCGAAGGATCGTCAAGCCTACCTCGTGCCGGCGATTGGCTCTG
The DNA here is from genome assembly GCA_012103325.1 of Alphaproteobacteria bacterium. Lineage (GTDB taxonomy): Bacteria > Pseudomonadota > Alphaproteobacteria > UBA8366. The sequence goes on along the minus strand of WLWY01000001.1, from coordinate 764,047 downwards.
TCTCAGCGAACGATGTCGTGATCGAAGCTCGGGCCGGAGCGGAGATCTGCGACGTCGAGACCCTAGTATTGACCGCGACACGGGACAGCGAAATTTTGCTGGCCGATCTGCCGCGGGTTTGATTTTAATCCAGGCGCACCTCCGTATATCTCTGTGCTAGACTTCAGCCGCCGCCGGCCTGATTTCAGCAAGGCTCACCCGTGATCGCTCGTGCGTTTCTCCTGATTGTCCTCGCCGTCACGCTGTTTAGCGGGCCTGACCTCGTGCGGGCGCAGGAGACGTCGCGCCCGTTCAGTAAAATTGTCGCCGATTGGAACCGCACACTCGACAATGCCGAGCGCTATGTCGATGAGCCCGTCCATTTCGAGGAAAGAAATCGAGAGTATCGGACACAGCTGGGGAAGATACGCACTGCGGCGCAGGCGGCGGCGGAAGTCGCGTTGGCGGAAATCGCGCAGCAGCAAAAGCTTCTCGATGCGCTGGGCGAGGCACCGAAGGGCGGTGCGCCACCGGAAGGTCCGGCAATTGCCGAACAGCGCGCAAAATATGAAGAAAACATCGTGTTCTACCGCGCGCGTGTCGCTCAGGCGGAAGTCGCGCTGGCCCGGGCGGGCACTCTGTCGGCGGTCTTGTCCGACCTGTCTCGTGCGGAATTGCTGACGGATCTCGTAAGAGTGAATCCGGTGCCATTTGCGCCGCGGACCATCGCGAAGGCGATACCCGACCTCTTCCGGGTCGCCGAAGCGCTGCTCAAAACACCGGTCTATTGGTGGGCCTCGCTTTCCTCGGATATGCGGTCGTCGATGCTATTTCTGCGATTGCCGCTCTTTCTCGTCGTGGCGTTTCTCGTCGGATGGGGGATTCGGTATCTGACGGTCAAGTATCTTGGCCGCCGTCCTGAGATCGAGGAACCGACCTACGCCCGGCGACTGGTGGGTGCGATTGCCGAGGGCGTGTCGCGGGGCATTTTCCCGGCCGCGGTTCTATCGGTTGTCCTGGTCCGAATGACGAGCGATGACGCGCTAATAACCGGTCCTTTCGCGACGATGCTTGCCTCACTTTGTCAGGCATTGATTCTGTTCGTTCTGGCATGGGCCTTGCCGCGTGCCGCGCTTGCACCGGATTTGCCAAGCTGGCGTCTGACCGTGCTGACGCCCGAGGGCGCGCGATCGCTGAGCCAACGCATCACGATTTTGGCTGCGATTGTATCGACCAATATGTTTTTCGACGGCGCGATGGAAGCGCTCGCGCTGGGACAGCAATTTGGTCAAGAAGCGGAGGCGCTGTACCGCTTCTTCTTCCACACGACCATCGCCGCAGGTCTGCTTGCCATGCTGCAGCCGAGGCTGTGGCGGATCGATGCGGAAGCTGCGCGAAAGCGGGGTGAGGAAGACGACGCCAATACCGACCTGCCATCGTCTCGTAGCCGGTTTTGGGCTGCCATCCATGGATTGTTCGCACTCTTTGCAGTCGCGGCGTTCGTCGCCAGCGCGATTGGCTATGGTCAGCTCGGCGGCTATTTAATTCAGAGTCTTATTATAACCGGGTTAATCGGCGGCGGCCTCTATCTGCTCCGCGGTCTGCTCCGCGAAACCGTGGCGGTCGTCCTGCGGTCTGCATTGATCAGTCAGAAGCTGGCGGTTCAATATCGCACCAGACGTCTGGCGAAGTTCTGGCTGCGCGCTCTGCTCGACATCGTGATCTTCATTAGCGCGGTGTTCATGATTGCGCCCGCGTGGGGCGTTGCGTCGGAGGATTTATCGCTGTGGGCGAGCCAACTGTTCCAGGGCTTTACCGTTGGGAACGTGACGATCTCGCTGCTCGATTTTTTCATCGCCCTGTTTATTTTCGTTGCCGTTATCGTTTTGACCCGCGCCGGGCAGCGCGGGCTGACCGAGCGTATTCTGCCGGAAACCCAAATCGATACCGGTCTCCAGCATTCGCTTTCAGCCGGGTTTGGGTATATCGGCTTCGTCATCGCGGCCATGCTGGCCGTTTCAGCGATCGGCCTGGATCTGACCAACATCGCGCTGATCGCCGGTGCGCTTTCCGTCGGTATCGGTTTTGGCCTGCAGAACATCGTCAACAATTTCGTCTCCGGCCTGACCTTGCTGGTCGAGCGGCCGATCAAGGTCGGCGATTGGGTTGTGGTTGGCGATTAGGAGGGCATCGTCAAGCGTATCCAGGTTCGCGCGACGGAGATCGAGACCTTTCAGCGCACGTCCGTCATCGTGCCGAATTCTGCGTTCCTGCAGGAACCGGTCATCAATAGGACCCACAAGGACAGTTTCGGCCGTATCGAGGTGCCGGTCGGTGTCGCCTATGGCAGCGACACGGCCAAGGTCGAGCAGCTCTTGCTAGATGCGGCCAAGGGAAACCCAAAGGTCGCGTCATGGCCCGAACCGTTCGTCCTATTCAACAACTTTGGTGATTCGTCGCTCGACTTCGAACTGCGGTGTTACTGCCAGAACGTCTTCGATACGATCCGCGGCGCGAGCGAGCTCCGCTTTGCCATCGACCGCGCCTTCCGCAAGGAAGGCATCGTAATCCCGTTCCCGCAGCGTGATGTGAACCTGAAGGGCCTTGAGCGATTGGACGGCATTTTGAAGCCGACAGAGGATTAGGCCGGTCCCGGAACGAACCAACCGCATGAACCTGGTCTACCGTTTGGAGGCCAGGTCCCGGTGTATGATCTTGGCCGCTTCGTGAAGCCCGTCGCGGTTTAGGGTTCCAACGAGGGCGTAAGCGAAATCTTCGTCAATCCAGTAGAAGGCGGAGACGCCTTTGTCGCTAACGAACTGGAATGCCGTTTCCCGGCTCTGAATGTTACGGCGGACATAGACGGTAAGCCGTTTACCTTGTTCGTCCTCATACATGAAATGGGCTGCGGGCTTGCCGTCGTCCGGCAACAGCCTGCCGCCGACCAGCCGGTATCCCAGCGTAAGCAAGCTCGGCGCCTTGATTGGCTGGCCAAGCCGTTTCGATAGCCAGGCTACCAAATGCTTTTCTTGTTTTGCCTCGACTTCGACGGCGTGCCGTTTCTCGGCGACATAGATCGAATGCGCGCTGATTGCAATTTGTGCAACGTTTAACCCGTCTTTCCCGAAACCTGTCCAAACATCGCGTAGCACCCAGCCCCCTGCGCCGCCAACCGCGAGGAGTACCACCGCCGCTGCAAGTTGCCGCCATGAGGGAAGCAGGCGTGAGGTGCGCCGCTGCCCGGTATTTGCGGTCATGCGGGATGGGATAGGCTCGTCGAGAACCGGATCGTAGGCTTGGCGAAGGGATTGAACCTGATCCGCATAATCGGCGACTCGCTGCGCGTCATCGGGATGTTCCGCGAGCCAATCCTCCACGCGTGCGCGTGCGTCGGCATCGAGTGCATCGTCCACATAGGCCTGCAATTCGGCTTCCGTTATCGGAGGGCTCATTTGATCCTCCTCAGCGGTGTCTCGGGTTGCGAGTCCATGATTTGCCGCAGCCGTTCGCGCCCTCTCGAAAGCCGGGACATGACCGTGCCAACAGGCGCACCGGTGACTTCGGCGGCATCGGCATAGGAAAGGCCCTCAAGCCCGACTAACAAGATGACGCTGCGCTGTTCGTCCGGCAATTGCTCCAATGCGTTCACAAGGTCACGCGCAACCAGGCCTGTGTCCTGATCGGACGGCGTCGGCTGGCGTTCCAAATTTTCCGTATCGGATCGGATAACCGGTTCCCGTCCGCGCTTGCGGGTTTGGTTGACATGAAGATTGTGCAGAATCGTGAATAGCCAAGTCCGCATCGTTCCGCTTGGATGCCACAGATGCAGCCGGTCGAAGGCGCGGGCGAGACAGTCTTGCACCAGATCGTCGGCCGCATCGCGGTCGCGCAGCAAAGCTGCTGCGTAACGCCGCAGATGCGGGATCTGTTTGACGATCTGGTCTTCTTTGTCGGTCATCCCAAGGCCGATCCCATGCTGGCTCTGTGCTGCTTTCACGAGCGGGCATTGGCCCATGCTTGGGAGGGACCGGCCCGATACATCGGAACATGATGCTCAGGATTGCTGGGAAACTGCAAAATATTTTCGCGCGATGGTCAATGAACGCCGAATCCTGCCAAGCCAGGCCTTGCCGGTGCGAAACCGCCCGCAAAGCCGGTGGCCCCGGTTCCGGCGTCCTACATGCGCTTACTTGACCTTGGCGCCGCGGAACGGTTTGTGGCATCCGCCGCAACCGAGCTTCCCCATCTTGCCGAACTGTGCGCCAATCGCGGCCGAGTCGCCGCCGTCTGCGATCTTGGCGAGTGCTGCACTTTCCGTGACCAGCGCGGCCGTTGCGGTTTCGAAGCCCTTCCAGTCTTCCCAGATCTTTGGCAATGCGCGGGTTACCTTCTCGTCGAATTCGCCCCGGCTTGTCCCTTTCGGAAATAGTGCCGGAATCTGTCCTGCGACCGCGTTGATCTTGCGCGCGCTGGCGGCCACGTCCGATGCGGTCCCTGCGCCGTCCTTGACGAATTTCTTGATCACCAGGAAGGGCTTCAGGATGTCGGTTTTCATGAAGGCTTTCCGTTTGTCGATCGTAGCCATCCCGTCCGCGGCGGCGGGGTCGCTCGCAAGGGAACCGACAGCCAGTATCAAGACTGCAACCGTCATGTAAGTCAGTTTGCGCATTTATTTAAACTCCCTGTTTGATTGAAAATTCCGACCTTTCCGGTACATATGGAGCGCTTGGCCGTTTAATGATTTAGCGGCACCACCGTCGTGGCGCGGCCTCCTCACCGCTGGGGACAGGGGAACAGCCAAGCGCTCAACCCTATAAACACCGGAATGGTGTATTTATTCCCTGCGGGTGGAAATATTTTTGCCGCGCGTGCTGCCTCGAAAGGCTTTCACGGTCTCGGAAGGCTGGACGGGAACGCAGCGGCGCGTTATGCCAATCGAAATATCGCCGACGCCCATTGTTTAAGGACAAATAAGCCATGTTCTCTTTGACCGATGAACAACGTGAATTTCAGGCCCGTGCCCGGGATCTCGCCGAGACGGTGATCGCGCCGCGCGCGGCGGAGGTCGACCGCAGCGAACAATATCCCTGGGAGAACGTGGCCTCGCTGCGGGACGCGGGCTTTGTCGGCATGACGATCCCCAAGGAATTTGGCGGGCAGGGACGGTCGTTTCTCGACGCAGTTCTGCTGATCGTCGAGATGGCCAAGGTGTGCGGCGTCACCGGGCGGATTGCGGTGGAATGCAATATGGGCGCGGTCAGCGCGGTCATGCAGTACGGCAATGACGAACAGCGCAAGATGGCAGCTGATGTGGTGTTGTCCGGCGACAAGCCGGCGATCTGCATCACCGAGCCGAATGCCGGCAGCGCCGCCACGGAAATGACGACCCGCGCCGACAAGCAGGGCGACAAGTACATCGTTAATGGCAAGAAGCACTGGATCACTGGTGGCGGTGTTTCCCGGCTTCACCTGATCTTCGCGCGGGTGTTCGAGGACGGGTTCGAGCAGGGCATCGGTGGGTTCCTCACCGTGCGCGATCCGGACGCCGGCACGCCGAAGGGCCTCGTTATCGGCAAGCGCGAGCCGACCATGGGCTTGCGTGGTATTCCGGAAGCAGAAGTGATCTTCGAAGATTTGGAAGTCCCGGCCTCGATGATGATCGTCCCGCCGGAAGGGCTGCGGCGCGGCTTCGCAGGACTGATGAACGCGTACAACAGCCAACGTGTCGGCGCGGCGGCTGTAGCGCTCGGCTTGGCGCATGGCGCGTATGACAAGGCGCTCGCCTATAGCCATGAGCGCGAGCAATTCGGCCGGCCGATCCATGAATTTCAGGGCTTGCAGTGGATGCTGGCCGACATGTCGATCCAGGTTGCTGCCGCCGAGGCGCTTTGCTACAAGGCGGCGGGCAATGCGGGCGACGGGTTCCCGGACGCGAACGAGGCGGCGCAGGCCAAGATCTTCACCTCGGAGATGGCGATCAAGGTGACCAACGATGCGCTGCAGGTCTTCGGCGCCGCCGGCTATTCGCGCAACAATCCGCTGGAACGCATGGTGCGCGACGCGCGCATGTTCACCATCGGCGGCGGCACGGCACAGATCCTGCGCACTGTCGTCGCCTCACGCATTCTCAAGACCAAGCTGCCGCAGACCCGGGACGGCTACATGAACCTGCCGCGCGCCGGCTCACGGGCATAGGAGCCTACCCGAACAATGCTTGCGGGCTGTATCGACCGGAGCGACGCTCCTGTCGCGTCACATGCGCTTGACGATGCTTCCTGCATCGCCGGCGCACCCGCTCCTAACAGGTGCGCCGCTCCGGTCGATACAGCCCGCAAGCATTGTTCGGATAGGCTCCTAATGGCGACGGCCGCGCAACTCGTCGCGCGCCGCCTCTACGAAGCAGGGTGCCGCCACGCGTTCGGCATCCCGGGCGGCGAAGTGCTGACAGTGATGGAGGCGCTCCAGGAAGCGGGCCTGGAGTTCGTTCTCGTCAAACACGAAAATTCCGGCGGCTTCATGGCCGAAGGGACGTTCCACGTGACCGGTGCGCCGGGCGTGTTGCTGGCGACGGTCGGGCCCGGCGTTGCGAACGCGGTCAACGCCATCGTCAATGCGGAACAGGACCGGGTTCCGCTGATCTTCCTGACCGGCTGTGTCGACCCGGCCGAGGCCCAGACCTACAACCATCAAGTCTTCGATCATGCCGCGTTGATCGGCAGCGTCGCCAAGGCGAGCTTCACCCTGGTCGATGGTGCGGTCGATACGATCATCGATAAAGCGGTGTCGGTCGCGATGGATGGTCGCCCCGGTCCGGTCCATATCGATATTTCGACCGCGTTGGCGGGCCGCGAGCAGGGAGACGAAACCCCGACGCGCCGCACAGCCCCCGCACCGGCGGCGCCGGCCCCGGGACCCGATCTCGACCGCGCGCGGTCGATGCTGGCGAACGCGGAACGGCCGATTCTGATCGCTGGCGTCGAGGCGCTGGAACATGACGCGGCAGACAGTGTCGCGGCGCTGGCCCGGGATTTCTCGATCCCGGTCATCACGACTTACAAGGCCAAGGGCATTTTGTCAGAAGATCATGAGTTGGCGCTCGGCGGTTGGGGACTGTCGCCGCTGGGCGACACGCATCTGTTGCCGCTGATTGAAACCAGCGACCTGCTTCTGCTGGTCGGCTACGATCCGATCGAAATGCGGGCGAGCTGGACCCGGCCTTGGGATGCGAACGAAAAAGACGTGATCGAATTCTCCGGCACGCCCAACACCCATTATGTGCACCAGGCGACACTGTCGTTCGTCGGTAATGTCCGCGCTGGTGTTGAAACCCTGCGTGACGGCGTATCGCCGCAACCCGTCTGGTCGAATGGCGCGCCGCGGGAAACCAGAAACGCCTTGGCGGCAGCCTTCCCGACGGACGAGACCTGGGGGCCGGCGGCGATCTGCGACGTGGTTAACAGGCTCTTGCCAGACGATGCGATGGTCTCGGTCGATACCGGGGCGCACCGTATCCTTCTCTCGAGTGTCTGGCAGGCGAAGCAGCCGCACACGCTGGTTCAGTCGTCGGCGCTTTGCACGATGGGCTGCGCCCTGCCGCTTGCCATGGGCGCCAAGCTGGCCGATCCGGAACGCCCCGTGGTGGCTTTTTCGGGCGATGCGGGGTTGGAGATGGTGCTGGGCGAGCTGGCCACGTTGCGTGACCGCAAACTTCCCGTCGTGGTCGTGGTTTTCGTCGATGCTTCTCTCGCCTTGATTGAGATGAAGCAGCGCGCGAACGGCATGGCCAATCTCGGCGTCGATTTCGACCGCACGGATTTTGCCGGAGTCGCGCGTGCCATGGGTGGCATTGGCGTCGACGTCGATAACCGGGAAGCCCTGGAAAAGGCGGTCCAAGAAGGGTTAACGGCCGACACCTACACCGTTGTCGCGGCCCATATCGACCGCACAGCGTATGACGGTCGGATCTAAATAGACGCCTGTTTACGGGAAGTTAAGCGCCCTGCGTCATCATGCGGCCGTGAAGGAGACACGGCACATGACGGAAATCCCCGACAATTATGTCCCCATCGAAAGCGGCGCACGGCGCGCGGCCTTGCTCATCTGCGGGTGGTGCAATGTGACGCTTGCCATGATCGGGGCGGTGCTGCCGGGCGTGCCGACGACGATTTTTCTCATCATTGCGCTATGGGCCTTTACGCGCAGTTCGCCGCGTCTGCAACGCTGGCTATTCCTTCACCCTCGATTTGGCGCTGCGCTGCGTGACTGGGACCGCCACCGCGTCGTTCCGCTGCGCGCAAAGTGCTTCGCGGCGATCTCGATGGCGATCAGTCTCGTCATTCTTGCGGTTGTAGTGCATGACTGGATACTGTCCGCTGCGGTCGGTGCGATCATGGTGGCCGTGCTGATCTACCTCGTGACGCGGCCAAGCCACAGGACGGCAGCCGTTACCGCAAAGGGATAATCGGGTTCCGCTCTTTATTGACGGGGTGTGGCTGCGTTAAAATGCGGTCGCCATTCGGCCCGACCCTTCCAAATGCAGGAGTCCCCGACAGTTGAAGCTGGACCGCGACGCAATCAAGCGGGGCGTCATCGATGAAATGATACGCGAGTCGCAGGCCGCTGGCTTCATGGAGCCCAGGCCCGAGGACGAACGGCGTGAGTTGCTCGAAGCGGCGTTGGCGGCGCGGGAGGCCGGTGCTGCGGTTTGGGTCTTTGGTTACGGGTCACTGATGTGGAACCCGGCTTTCCACTACGCCGAAAAACGATCCGGTATGATTCACGGATATCATCGCAGCTACTGCATGTGGTCGCCGGGCGGACGGGGAACGCCGGAGCTGCCGGGGCTCATGCTCGCGCTCGATCATGGCGGCGCCTGCCGCGGCATGGCGTTTCGCATCGCGCCGGAACAGGTTCACGAAGAACTCGACATCATCTGGTCCCGGGAGATGATAGGCCAAGCGTACGAGGCGCGCTGGGTTCCGGTCAAAACGCAAGAGGGACCGGTGCACGCCCTTACATTCGTCATCAACCGGGACTATATCCGTTACGCCGGCAAGGTGCCGCGCGACGTTCAGGCCGCCCATCTCGCAACCGCGACGGGGCGGATGGGCAGCAGCATGGAGTATCTGGAGAACACGGTCGCGCATCTCGACGAACTTGGCATCGGCGACGGACCGATGCACGATATCCTGAAGCGGGCGCGCGCCTATTGCAGCGATCCGCCCCAGGGACGATGGGAGAATGGAAAATGGCGGACGACGGCAAGAAAATCGTAAAGACCGATGCGGAATGGCGCGAAATCCTGACACCGGAACAATATGAGGTGTGCCGAAATCACGGTACGGAGCGCGCTTTTACCGGTAAATATGACAGCTGCAAGGATGCGGGCACCTATGTGTGCCAGTGCTGTGGCACCCCGCTGTTCTCGTCGGAAACCAAATTCGATTCCGGCACCGGCTGGCCGAGCTTCTACGCACCGATCAATCCCGAGTCGGTAGCCGAGGAAGAAGACAACAGCTTCTTCATGCGCCGCACCGAAGTGATGTGCGCGCGCTGCGATTCCCATCTCGGTCACGTCTTCCCCGATGGGCCTGCGCCGACAGGGCAGCGCTATTGCATGAACTCGGTGTCGCTCGACCTGAAGCCGGATACGGATTAGCCCGGCGGCAGGGTTTCCTGCATCGACTTGCGGGAACCGAACCTGTCGACCCAGGCCGCGAGATTCGGGTTGCTTCCGCGCCAGTCGAAGCCGTCGGGTTTTCCGTCGCGGCCGTGCAGGGTGCAGCCGAGCGTGAGTTGCGCCAGATCGAGCTGTCCGTCGAAGGCACCGTCGGCGACCAGCTTGTCGAACACCCCTGCTAAACGATGCGCCCGGCTTTTTTCATGCGCGACAATGGACGGCGATTGCTCGTTCTCGGGCCGGCGCACTTCACGGACCCAGACGGCAAAGCCGTCCAGCATGCTGCGCGCACGCGCTTCTAGGATGCGTACGTTCCAATCGTCGGGCGCTAGGACCTGCGGATCCTCCAGCGAATCGAGGTAGGCGCAGATCAGCGCAGACTCTTCGAACATCGTGCCGTCATCGGCGATCAGGGTCGGCACGCGGCCCGAGGGGTTGACGTCCAGCACCGGTGTGTCCGGCGTCCGCGTCACGGTCGGTACGATTTCGGTACGGTCCTCGAAGCCTTTTTCGATGATAAAGGCACGCACGATACGGCCGTAGGGAGAGGTCAGTGTCGTAAGGACCTTCATTACAGGACGACCTCGATGAGGTAGGGGCCGGTCGAGGCGAGCCCCGCGGCCAGCGCGCGTTGCAGGCCTTCACAGTCCGTTACCTTGCTAGCTTCGACGCCCATGCCGTTCGCCATCTTCACCCAGTCCAAATCGGGCCGCGACAAATCCAGCATGTCGAGCGCCTTGCGGCCCGGATTCTCCGCGCCGACATTGGTCAGCTCGCCCTGCAGGATGCGATAGGCGCGGTTGGCGAAGACGAGGGTGGTGACGTCCAAATTGTAACGCGCCTGGGTCCACAGGGACTGCAGGGTGTACATGCCGCTGCCATCGCCTTCCAGGCAGATCACCTTACGGTCCGGACAGGCCACGGCGGCGCCGGTCGCCAGCGGCATACCAAGGCCGATCGAGCCGCCCATATTGTTCATCCAGTCATGCGGCGGCGCGCCGGCGGTCAGTGGATAGAAGCCGCGGCCCGTCGTTACGGATTCGTCGGAGATGATCGCGCCTTCCGGCAGCAAATTTCCCAACACGGCGGCGATCGTTTCGGGGTCCAAGGCGCCGGACGGCATGTCCGGCTTGAACGCGGCCTGCGGTTCGGCGCTGCCCGCCTTCGCGCCGACCGCATCGGCGAGCCGTTCCAGCGCGTCGATCTGATCTTCCTCCAGCTCCGCCAGCCGGTGGATCTTGCAGCCTTCCCGTTGCAGTTCGCTCGGTTTGTTGGGATAGGCGAAGAAGGCAATCGGCGGCTTGGCCCCGATCAGGATGATGTTCTGATAAGGCGACAGCACGTCGAGCGCCTGGTCGACCGGGTAGGGCACCCGGTTGAGCGGCACGATCCCCGCACCACGCTGCAGGCGCTGATTGGAGCCCTGCGCCATTAGTTTCGCGCCAGTCGTCGCCGCGACCCGGCCGGCGAGATCGAGCCCGTGCTGGTAGAGCGATTGACCGGTCAGCATCAGCAGCGTTGGCTCGCCGGAGCGCAATACCGACGCGGCGTTTTCGATGGCGTGCTCGTCGACCTTGGCGCGGCCCGGTGCCGCTTCGGTTTCCGCTGGACCGTCCGACTCGTCCCAGGTGGTGTTCGCCGGCAGGATTAATGTCGAGATTTGGCCAGGCGGCATCATCGCGGCGGTAATCGCTGCCGCCCCGTCCGCGGCTACGGTCTTCGCGCTAGGAGAGGTCTTCACCCAATGCGATACCGGCCGGGCAATCCCCTCGATATCGGCGGTCAGCGGCGCGTCATATTCGACGTGGTAGGTCGCATGCTCGCCGACGATATTGACCATCGGCGAATTGGCCTTCTTGGCGTTGTGCAAATTGGCGACAGCGTTGCCCAAACCGGGGCCGAGATGCAGCAGGGTCGAGGCGGGTGTGCCGGTCATGCGGGCATAGCCGTCGGCAGCGCCCGATGCGACGCCTTCGAACAGGCACAGAAAGCAGTTCATCCCGTCGACCTTGTCGAGGGCGGCGACGAAATGCATCTCCGACGTGCCCGGATTGGTGAAACAGACATCCACGCCGCCATTGACCATCGTCCGCACAAGACTTTCCGCACCGTTCATTTCTTTGCTCCCTTGAGATATGCGTGCCGGCCGGCACCGCTTACCAATTGCATCGCCGGGCGGGACGTGTCAAACCGGCTTGGTATTTTACGCGTTGGAAAGCGGGATTTAGGCAAGCATGCCGGATTGGCTTACCCTGCACGTCGTGTCGCTGGTGCTGGTTGCCGCCGCGTTTGGCGGCATGATCTTTTTCATGGCCGTATTCGCACCATCTGTCTTCCGATTTCTGCCGCGTGAGGATGCGGCGGTCTTCATGCGGTCGCTGTTTCCAACATATTTTTTGGCGTTAGCGTTCGTTTCGCTGATCCCCGCGCTCGTACTGCTCACGATTGCGAGCTACCGGCCGGAAGCTCTGGCAATGCTCGCGGTTTCGCTCTTGTTCTTTGCACAGCGCGGCATCCTGCTGCCGGTCCTGAACCGTAGCCGGGAGGCCGGACGCGAAAAGCGCGCGAGCGCCTTGCATCGGGCCAGCGTTCTGATCCATCTGGTTCAGTGGTTGGTCGTGACGGGGACGCTGGTGCGTCTCGCAGCCTGACCGATGGGTGCTGCGCCCGGCCTCATCATCGCCGCGCCGTCCAGCGGTAGCGGCAAGACCACCGTCACATTGGCGCTGTTGCGGGCGTTCCGCAACGCCGGCGTCCGTGTCGCATCGGCGAAGGCGGGCCCGGACTATATCGACCCGGGATACCACGCTGCGGCGTCCGGCCAGCGCTGCATCAATCTAGATGGCTGGGGGATGCGGGACGAGACGCTCACCGGGCTCGCGGGTTCTCTCGGCATCGGGGCCGACCTTGTTCTATGCGAAGGGGTCATGGGACTGTTCGACGGCGCGGCAGGCGGCGGCGGATCCACCGCCGATCTCGCCGTGCGGACGGGATGGCCCGTTTTGCTGGTGATGGACGTTTCCGGTCAGGCCGTATCGGCCGTGGCGGTTGCCGAAGGATTCGTGCGGCACCGCGATGACGTCGATGTCGTGGGGGCAATTTGCAACCGGGTGGGCGGGCCAGGGCATGAGCGCATGCTGAGGGATGCCTTCGCTGCTTCGGACGTTGCACCACCGCTCATCGGGTTTCTGCCCCGCGATCCCGGTTTGCAATTGCCGGAACGGCATCTTGGTCTCGTCCAGGCATCGGAACACGATGCGCTCGACGCTTTTCTCGAAGGCGCTGCTGCGCACGTGTCGGCGCATCTCGACCTAGATCGTCTGCGGGCCTGCGCGACGGTATCGTCGTGCGATGCGAAGTGCGTGCGGCCGCTGCCCCCTTTGGGTCAGCGCATCGCGGTTGCACACGACGGCGCCTTCGCGTTCACCTACCCGGCGGTTTTCGATGGCTGGCATGACGCGGGTGCGGCGATTTCGTTTTTCTCACCGCTTGCGGATGAGCCACCGGCCGCGGATGCCGATGCGGTCTATCTTCCGGGCGGCTATCCCGAGCTGCATGCCGGCCGGCTCGCCGCGAACGACACCTTCCGTCGCGGCCTGCGGGATGCGGCGGGGGGCGGTACGGCCCTCTTTGGCGAATGCGGCGGTTATATGGTGCTGGGGCAGGGGTTGGTCGATGCGAATGGCGGGCGGCATGAAATGACCGGCCTTTTGCCGCTTGAAACATCGTTTGCCGACCGTCGCCTGCATCTCGGCTATCGCCGTCTGCGGACGCTGTCCAACTCCTGCCTCGGCGATGTGGGCGCACAGTTTACGGGGCATGAATTCCACTACGCGACAGTCGTGCACGAAGGGCTTGGAGACCCGCTGTTCCGGTCGGAGGATGCGCGGGGCGAAAACACCATCTCTTGCGGTCTGGTCTCCGGAACGGTCGCGGGTTCCTTCATTCATCTGATAGATTGTGCGTCATGAGTGCCGACGACGCCCCATTCTGGAAGACCAAGACCTTGCGCCAGATGACGCCGCAGGAGTGGGAGTCGCTGTGCGATGGCTGCGGACAATGCTGCCTGCACAAGTTGGAAGACGACGATACCGGCGAGATTGCGCTGACCAATGTTGCCTGCCGGTATCTCGAACTGCAGGGATGCCAGTGCAGCGACTACGCCAACCGGCAAAAGAACGTGCCGGATTGCGTGCAACTCACGCCGGGAAAGGCGACGCAGTTGCGCTGGTTGCCGGAATCATGCGCCTACCGTCTGGTTGCCGCCGGCCAGGATTTGGCGTGGTGGCACCCGTTGGTGTCGGGCGACACCGAAACGGTGCATGAGGCTGGAATCTCGGCGCGTGGCAAGGCGGTGTCGGAGGACGATGTCGCCGATTTGGAAAAGCATGTGGTCGACTGGATCAATGACGGCGCCACCCCGTTCGGTGCCTCCCATCCGGCGCGGCACAAGCGGGGCCGGTCCTGATGCCAAGGGAGAGTCGCACCGTATCCTTGTCACTCGACGGGCACGAGATCGATGTCGCTGTGCGGCGCAGTGCCCGTGCGCGGCGGATCGCGATCCGGATCGATCCCGCCAAGGGCGGTGCGGAGTTGGTACTGCCATTGCGGGGCAGCGAATCCGAAGGACTCGATTTCCTGCGCAGCCGCGGGTCCTGGCTCTTATCCCGGCTCGAGGCGATGCCGCCCCACGTGCCGTTTTGCGAGGGCGAGATGCTTCCCCTGCGCGGCATTCCCCATCATATCGCGCATGATCCTACGGCCCGTCGCGGTGTTTGGGCGGAGGAGGGGCGCATTGTCGTATCCGGGCGCGCCGAATACTTACCCCGGCGTCTGCACGATTGGCTGCGCCGCGAAGCGCGTACCGATATTGCGCCGCGCGTTTATGCCAAGGCCGCGCTCCTGGGCAAGCGGCCGGCCGGAATCACCATTCGCGATCAGAAAAGCCGATGGGGCAGCTGTTCGTCGACGGGAAGCTTGTCCTTCAACTGGCGTCTCATTCTCGCGCCGGAGGATGTCCTCGACTACGTCGTCGCACACGAAGTGGGCCATATGGCCGTGCACAACCACTCGCCCGCGTTTTGGAGAACCGTCGACCGGCTTACCTCGCATGCTCGAACGGGGCGGGACTGGCTGCGAAAAAACGGCGACCGGCTGTTCCGGTACGGGTAGCAAGGGTCCCCGCGTCGCGTGGTACTTGAACATTCGACCGTTTCCAAACAATTCTCTACAGTCCTGTAAAAAAAGGGTTTGCGGAATAAATTCAATCGTCATATGAAGGGCCATGAAAACGATTCGACCGTTTACCCGCGCCATTGACCGGCTGAGTGACGCCGGGCTGCGCCCGACCCGTCAACGTGTGGCCTTGGCGCGGCTTCTGTTCGAAGATGGGGACCGGCATATTTCCGCCGAACAGCTCCATCGTGAAGCGACCGAGGCCGGGGTCAAGGTATCCCTGGCGACTGTCTATAACTCGTTGAACCAGTTCACGATTGCCGGCCTGCTGCGCGAAGTCGCGGTGGAAGCGGGACGGTCCTATTTCGATACGAATACGACGCAGCATCATCATTTTTTCAATGATGATACGGGCGAATTGCAGGATATCCCCGGCGATTCAGTCGTTCTGTCCGCCTTGCCGGCGGCACCGGAAAACACGGTAATCGACGGCGTCGACGTTATCGTTCATATCCGAAATAAGTGAGAATTATTCTCATTTATACATAGGGATATTTTATTTTTTAAAATCATTCTAATTAATTGACTCGGACAATTCGCCGGTCATATAAATGGTTAAGGATCAGAGGCGAAAGAGGGCGGGCCGATGCGCGCGCCGTCGCAATTTTGGCCGGGGCTGGCCCTGAAGCTCGGGCTTTTCGTCATTGCAGGGTTTGGACAGATACTTAATCGAGGAGGGATCTATGTCGCTGAAGGACAGCAAGACCGAAGAAAATCTAAAAGCCGCATTCGCCGGTGAGAGCCAGGCCAACCGCCGCTATCTGTATTTCGCGCAGAAGGCGGACGTCGAAGGCTACAACGATGTCGCCACCGTGTTCCGTTCGACCGCCGAGGGCGAAACGGGCCATGCGCACGGCCATCTCGAGTTTCTCGAGGAAACCGGCGACCCCGCGACAGGTTTGCCGATCGGTGGTACTGCGGCCAATCTCGGCGCCGCGATCGCCGGTGAAACGCACGAATACACGGACATGTATCCGGGCATGGCGCGGACCGCACGCGAAGAAAACTTCGAAGAAATTGCCGAATGGTTCGAGACTTTGGCGAAGGCTGAGAAGAGCCATGCCGGCCGCTTCCAGCGCGCGCTCGATACGCTGGACGACTAAACAGTAGCAAGACACCGCCGCCCGCGACGTCCTGCGAGATTACGGCGCGGGCGGTCTCCTTTCTGGGAATACGATATGACGGAAGGTGGTCTGGGCGCGCCCGTACGCCATGTGATCGCATGGCAGGACGACGCCTTTTACGACGAAGCGGAACTGGACGCTGAGCTGCGGCGCGTCTTCGATATCTGTCACGGATGCCGGCGCTGCTTCAATCTCTGCGACAGCTTCCCGCGCCTGTTCGACCTCATCGACGAATCGAAGAGCGGCGAGCTGGATACCGTCGCGTCCGAGGATTTCAAGCCGGTCGTGGATGCCTGCACGCTGTGCGACATGTGCTTCATGACCAAGTGCCCCTATGTGCCGCCGCATGAATTCAATCTCGACTTTCCGCATCTGATGCTGCGCTACCGGGCGATCGAATACCGCAAGGGCGCGGTTGGCTGGCCGTCGCAGCAGATGGCGCAGACGGACCGCAACGGCAAGCTCGCGCGTTATGTGGCACCCCTGGCGAACTGGGCGCTGGATGAAAAGAACGGCCTGACCCGGACGGTGATGGAATCGGTCGCGGGCGTACACAAGGAAGCCGCCCTGCCGAAGTTCAACAGCCGAACCCTCGAGAGCGAGGCGGGCCAGTCGGCGCCGGAGGTCAACCGGGACGCGCCGGGGTTTGGCCGCAAGGCGGTGCTTTACGCCACCTGTTACGGCAATTTCAACAACCCGGAAATCGGCCACGCCACGCGTGCCGTTCTGGCGCGTAACGGGGTGGAGACCGAGGTCGTCCATCCGTCCTGTTGTGGGATGCCGTTGCTTGAACAGGGCAATATCGGTGCCGTTGCGGAAAACGCGCGCAAGGTTGCCGCCGAATTCGCGCCATGGATCGACAAGGGTTACGACATCATTGCGCTGATGCCGTCCTGCGCCCTGATGCTGAAATTCGAGTGGCCGCTGATCCTGCCGGACGACCCGGCGATCGAGCGGCTGAGCAAGGCGACGCGAGACGTGTCGGAATACATTGTCGACATCGCGAAGAATGAGGGCCTGGCCGAGGGCCTATCGCCGCTGGGCGGCAAGGTCGCCGTCCATTTGGCCTGCCACGCCCGGGCGCAGAATATGGGGGCGAAGGCGGCGGAACTGATGCGGCTGGTGCCCGATTCCGAGGTTCAGGTGATCGAACGCTGTTCCGGCCACGGCGGTTCATGGGGCGTGATGAAGGAAAACTTCGAAGTCGCCCTAAAAGTCGGCAAGCCGGTCGCGAGGCAGGTCAAGAAAGACGCACCGAAATATGTCGTGTCCGAATGTCCGCTCGCTGGCATGCATATCGCGCAAGGCGTCGAGCGTCTCGACAGCGCGCCGCCCGAGAGCGCGGCCCATCCGGTGGTGTTGTTCGC
Source organism: Alphaproteobacteria bacterium (assembly GCA_012103325.1). GTDB lineage: Bacteria > Pseudomonadota > Alphaproteobacteria > UBA8366. The sequence goes on along the minus strand of WLWY01000001.1, from coordinate 746,663 downwards.
GCGCGCTTATGGCGTTGCAGTCTGAGGAGAGCGTAATGCGAAGAAGAAAAGTATCGCGCGAAGACGTGATGTCGCTGCAGGATTTCGCGAAAATCCGTGCTGACAAGCGCAAGGAAATCGTCGCCCTGAAACGCTATCGCCGGGTCGAAGTCGGCCCGGTGGCGACGTGCTATTTCGAGTCCTACGACACGATGTGGTGGCAAATCCATGAAATGCTGTTCATCGAAAAGGGCGGCGAGGAGCAGATCGCCGATGAGCTTACGGCTTACAATCCGTTGATTCCCAATGGCAAGGAACTCGTCTGCACGGTCATGTTCGAGATCGACGATGAGATACGGCGCCGTAATTTTTTGGCGCGATTGGGTGGCGTGGAGGAAACCATGTTCCTGCGCTTCGGCGATCTGGAAGTTCGCGGCGTTCCGGAAGTCGACCTCGACCGAACGACGGAGGACGGCAAGGCGTCCTCGGTCCAGTTCCTTCATTTTCCGTTCAACGATGCGCAGATCGCCGCATTTCGAAAACCCAACACGCAGATCGTGATCGGATTTGGACATCAGGCGTATGGCCATATGGCGGTCATGTCGGAAGAGACCCACGCGGCACTGGCGAGCGATTTCGAGGATTAAGGGCTCGGCCCCTATTCGATGACTTCTTTGACGCGCAGGCCCCACAGCCCGGCTTGCGGTAGCCAGCCGGAATAGGCGCCGACGGAAACCTCACACCATTTGCCATTGCAGTTGTCGATCTGGGCCACCATTCCCGATGTCAGTTGCGCGACCGCGGGTGCCGTATCGCTCGCGCGCCGGCGGAGGGTTCGTGTTTTCCCCGTCACGACGATACTGCGTTTTGCCGATAGCATCGCGCGATGGACCCAGCCCACCGAGCCTTCCGAATCGCGGATCTTGCGCCAGCTCTCGAACTCTGCGGTGATGGCCACGGGCAATCGTTTGCGGACGAAGACCCATTTCACGGGATACCGGACGCCGGGGCCCGCGCGGACGTTGACCTCGTTCGCCCGTAACGAGGCGTAGCGGATCAGATCGGCCTGTTTGGCTTTATTGTCCTGGCCGATGGCGAGGTCCGGCCCCGAGGCGGCAAAAGCAATCGCTACAAGCGTAAAAATAAAAGTGCGGATCATCGCATCTCGCATCTAAGAATCGTCAACCTCCAATAAACGTTTGCGTGTGCGTTTGGTCAAGACGCGACATCGGTTACGCGACCTTGTACAATTGCAGGCTATCATCGTTCCTTGGTATGAAGGTCGGTCATGACCACGACAAAGCCATTCGTCATTGTAACGCGCAAGCTTCCCGACGCGATTGAAACGCGGATGATGGAGCTGTTCGACGTGCGCCTTAATCTGGACGATACGCCGATGTCGCGCGTGGATCTCGCCAGCGCGATGCAGGAAGCGGACGTGCTGGTGCCGACGGTGACGGACCGTATCGACAATGAGCTGATCGCCGAAGCGGGCGAGCGCCTGAAATTGATCGCCTCCTTCGGGACCGGTGTCGACAACATCGATCTCGACGCTGCCAACAAGCGCTCGATCATGGTCACGAACACGCCCGGCGTTCTGACGGAAGACACGGCGGACATGACGATGGCGCTGATCCTCGCCGCGCCCCGGCGTCTCGCCGAGGGCGAGCGGCTGATCCGGTCCGGCGAATGGGGCGGCTGGACGCCAACCTTCATGCTCGGTCACCGCATCTGGGGCAAACGCCTGGGTATCATCGGCATGGGCCGGATCGGGCAAGCGGTCGCGCGTCGTGCGCGCGGCTTCGGGCTGTCGGTGCATTACCACAACCGCCGCCGCGTGCACGCGGAAATCGAGCGAGAACTGGAAGCGACCTATTGGGAAAGCCTGGACCAGATGCTGGCCCGCATGGATATCGTCTCGGTCAATTGCCCGCATACCCCTGCGACATATCACCTCTTATCGCGGCGTCGCCTGCAATTGCTCAAGAATGACGCCTATCTGGTCAATACCAGTCGGGGCGAAGTTATCGATGAAACGGCGCTGACCCAGCTTTTGACCGAGGGTGCCATCGCAGGCGCGGGGCTGGACGTATACGAGAACGAACCGGCGGTCAGCCCGAAACTGCTCGCTCTCGACAATGTCGTTCTGCAGCCGCATATGGGATCGGCGACGATCGAAGGCCGGATCGACATGGGTGAAAAGGTCATCATCAATATCAAGACCTTCGTCGACGGCCATAACCCGCCCGACAGAATTATCGAAACCATGTTTTAGGCGCGCTGTTGCGCGCGCTGGAGTAACCAGCGATGCCCGTGGAACCCCGCTGGCTGGCCGCGCGCCTGCGCCGTCATTTGACGGAGCTGGCCCGCCTTGCCGCACCGGTCGTGGTAACCCGCGCCGGCATCCTGACCATGGCCGCCGTGGACGCGGCGATGCTCGGCCGGACGACCGTCGATCAGGTGGCCTTTCATGGGCTTGGCGTCGCACCCTTTGTCGTCATCACGGTCACCGGCATCGGTTTGCTGTTCGGAACGGTCGTGATGACGAGCCACGCCGTTGGCCGCGAGCAATATTCGGAATGCGGTCCGGTCTGGCGGCGCTCCCTGCCCTACGCACTGCTGCTGGGCCTCATCGCATTGGTCTTTTGTCTCTTCGGGACACCGTTTTTCCAGCTCACCGGGCAGTCTCCTGAAATCGCCACGGGCGCCGGCAGTGTCATCGCCATTCTCGGGTTAGGTGCGCCGGGTACGCTGCTGTTCAACACGACGGCCTTCTTCCTCGAAGGGCTGCGCCGCCCGCTGCCGGCGATGATTATCATGATTGCGGCGAACGGGGTGAATGTTCTGCTCAACTGGGTGCTGATTTTCGGTGAAGCGGGGCTTCCCGCGTTGGGGGCGGATGGAGCGGCGCTGTCGACGACAATTGTCCGCACGGCGATGGCGGCGGCGTTGATCGCCTACGTCTGGTGGATGCGGGATCGCGACCGCTATGCCGTCCGCCCATCGCTTGGCCGTGGCTGGTGGCGCACCGGCGCCCGTCACCGCCGCATCGGTTTTGCCGCCGGCGCGAGCTACGGTATCGAGTCGGTCGCGTTCGGCGCGATCAGCTTCTACGCCGGGATACTGGGTGCGCTGGCTCTGGCGTCCTATACGTTGCAGCACATTGTTTTCGCGATGATCTTCATGGTTGCGCTCGGCATTGCGTCGGCGACGAGCGTGCGGGTCGGTATCGCCCACGGCCGCGGGGACTGGGCGGACCGGGCGCTGGCGGGATGGACGGGCCTTGGGCTGGTCGCGGTGTTGCTTGGTGCCTGCGGCGCTGTGCTTCTGGGATGGCCTGAGGCGATCGCCGCAATCTTTACCTCGGAACCGTCGTTGATCGCGGCGACAGCCCCGCTAATCGCATTGTCTGCCTACGCGCTGATCGCCGATGGCGGTCAGATGGTGGTGGCGAGCGCATTGCGGGGTGCTGGCGAAACCTGGATGCCGACGGCGATGCATGTGGTTTCCTATGTGTGCGTCATGATGCCCGCCTGCTGGATTTTTGCATTTCCGATGGGCTACGGCGCGCTCGGATTGGTCGCGGGCATCATCGTTGCCAGCGTCGTTTCCGTCACGCTGCTGTCGATCCGCTTCTGGTTGGTTGCGCGACGCTAGAGCAAATCAGGATTAGACGGAACCGTTTTCGGTTCCGTCTAATCCTATGAATTTGCTTTATTATCAAGTTGGTAGGCCGGATTCACGCTGCTGTTGGATCGCCAAAGGCGATTCCGACAAACCCCGATCCGGTCTAGTTTTCCGCCGTCTCAATTTCGCGCAGTGACGTTATCGTCGGCTGGCTGCCGCAGAGCGGGCAGGCGGGATCGGGCGGAATCTTTATCTTGCGGAATGTCGTGTTCAGCGCATCGAACAACAGCAGGCTGCCCGATAGGCTTTCGCCCAGACCTAACAGCTCCTTCAGGATCTCGGTCGCCTGGGTCGTGCCGATCACCCCGGCGATCGACCCGAAGATGCCGGCGGTTTCGCAGCTCGCCGTCATGCTGGGCGGCGGCGGGTTGGGAAACAGGCACCGATAGCAGGGGTTGGCGCCGCCGAGATGCGATTTGAAGGTCGAAAGCTGTCCCTCGAACCGCTGCAGCGCGCCGGCGACGAGGGGCCGCTGGGCGAGATGGCAGGCATCGTTGACCAGATAACGGGTCGTGAAATTATCGCTGCCATCGGCGACAAGATCGTATTCCGCAATGAGGTCGACCGCATTTTCCGCCGTAAGGCGGGTCTTGTGCTCACGCACGACAACTTCCGGATTGATGGCACGGATCGCCGCGACGGCACTGTCGACCTTGGAGATACCGACCCGGTCGGTCGCGTGCAGGATCTGACGCTGCAGGTTGCTGATGTCGACGGTGTCGAAGTCGATGACGCCCAATGTTCCGACACCGGCGGCGGCCAGATAGAGCAGCAATGGCGAGCCGAGCCCGCCCGCGCCGACAACCAGCACCTTGGCGTTGAGCAGCTCGAGCTGACCTTCTTCGCCGACTTCATCGAGAATGATGTGCCGCGCGTAGCGCAGTAACTGATCGTCCGTGATCTCCTGATGCAGCGGCATGTCAGACTCCATCGAACAGCGGTGTAGACAGATAGCGTTCCGCGAAAGACGGCACGACGATTAGAATACGCTTTTCCGCCATGTCGGCTCGTTCGGAAACCTCAAGGGCAGCCGCAACGGAAGCGCCCGAGGAGATTCCGACGGGAATGCCCTCGATCCGCGCCATCTCGCGTGCGGTCCGGAACGCGGTTTCATTGGCGATCGAAACCACTTCGTCGATGAGCGAGGTATCCAAGTTGTCCGGCACGAATCCCGCGCCAATGCCTTCGATTCGATGCGCACCCGGCGAACCGCATGACAGAACGGCACTGTCTTCCGGCTCGACCACGATCATCCGGAAATCCGGATTGCGTTCCTTCAGGAGGCCGGCACAGCCGGTCACCGTCCCTCCCGTGCCGACACCTGCAATCATGACATCGAGCTTGCCATCCGTGTCGCGCCAGATTTCCTCCGCCGTCGTTGCGCGATGAACGGCCGGGTTCGCGACATTGCTGAACTGCTGTGGGATGACGGCATCCCCAATCTCCGCAACGATGGCGTCGGCGCGCGCCATCGCACCGCGCATGCCAAGCCGGGCCGGTGTCAGATCGATTTCCGCACCCAGGATAAGCAGCATCTTGCGGCGTTCGATGGACATGGATTCGGGCATTGTCAGGACGAGCCGATAGCCTTTGACGGCGCAGGCGAAGGCCAAGGCGATGCCGGTGTTGCCGGAGGTCGGTTCGACGACCACGGTCTCGGGGCCGATTTTCCCTTCCGCCTCCAGCGCTTCGATCATAGCCAGGCCGATCCGGTCCTTGACCGACCCCATGGGATTGAAAAATTCGAGCTTGGCCAGCAATTCCGCCGCTATGCCATGATGCGCTGCCAGCCGCGACAACCGTACGATCGGCGTTGCGCCGATCGTATCGAGAACGCTGTCGTAAATGCGCCCGCGAAATTCTCCGCATGCACCATTCTTATCGCTCAACGGATTTCCTGCCCTATGCGTCTAGATCATGAAGTCGAACATGTCCGATGCCGAACACTGTACGCCAGCCGCACGCGCACGGGTACAGAGGTCTTCGATGCTGACTTCGTCCAACCGTTTCATTGCGGCTTCCTGCAATTCGAGCCACAGCGGATAGAGGACGGCGCGGCCAAGTTCGGAACCGCCCGGTTCTTCCAGCGGATCCGACGTCCCTTCCATCTGATCGACGATCCGCGTGATTTCGCCGAGCGAAATGCGCCGCCGCTCCCGGGCCAGCCGATAGCCGCCGCGGGGGCCTCGGACGCCGCGCAGGATTTCCGCCTTCACCAGATTTTGCAGCACCTGTTCCAGATAGCGCCGCGGGATGCCTTGCCGCTGCGCAATTTCCTTGCTCTGAACGGGCGTTTCGGCAGCGTTGTATGCAATATCGACGACGGCATCGATCGCAAAAATGAGCTTCTTCGTCAGTCGCAGCATCGACTTCAAACGCCTCCCGTTCCTGTCGAACCGTATCCGCCCGCGCCGCGCGCAGTGTCCGGTAAGGTGTCCGTTTCGTCCCACGCCAGCCGCGTTACGGGCGCCACGATCATCTGGGCAATGCGCATGCCGCGCGAAACCTCGAACGGATCGGACCCCAGATTGATCAGCACGACGCCGATTTCACCGCGATAATCGGCATCGATTGTGCCGGGGCTGTTCAGCACCGTGACACCGTTTTTTAACGCCAATCCCGAACGGGGCCGAACCTGTGCCTCATGGCCCGCCGGCAGGGCAATGGAAAGGCCGGTGGGAATGAGGTGGCGCTCGCCGGGCGCGAGAACTTGTGTGTCTGCGACGGCGGCTAAAAGGTCCAGGCCGGCGCTATCGGCGGTCGCGTATTCGGGAAGCGGCAAATCCGCTCCATGGGGAAGCCGCCGTACCACGACGGTGACGCCCGTCATGTGTCCCCGCCGAAATAGGTGCCGATCCGTGCGACCAATCGCTCCGCAACCTGATGCTTGGTCATTGTCGACCAGGCTTCGACCGTGTCCGCGCCGTCGACAAGATGAATCGTGTTGGCATCGCCGCCGAACGTTCCGGTTGCGGGTGAAACGTCATTGGCCAGGATCCAGTCGGTATTCTTCGCCGCGCACTTCGCCTGAGCGTTTTTCACCACATTCTCTGTCTCCGCAGCAAACCCGATCACGAGGCGGGGGCGCTTGTTTCCGGCCTTGGCGAGCGCTCTCAGTATGTCCGGGTTTTCGGCCAGTTCAAGTTGTGGTGGGCCGCCGCCGTTCTTCTTCATCTTCTGATCGGCCGCGGCGGCAACGCGCCAATCCGAGACAGCGGCAACGCAGACGGCGATTTCTGCCGGTAGCGCCGCTTCGCACGCGGCCAGCATATCGCGTGCCGACTCTACCTTGACCATGGTCACGCCAACCGGATCGGGCAGCGCCGTTGGCCCGCTGACCAGGATCGTATCCGCGCCCTGCCGTGCTAGTGCGGCCGCGATCGCGTGGCCCTGTTTGCCGGAAGACCGGTTCGCGATGTAGCGCACTGGATCGATCGCTTCATGCGTCGGTCCGCTCGTGACGATCGCGCGGCGCCCCGCGAGCGGTCCATCGGCGCGCGCCAACCGTTCCGTGATTGCTGCCACGATATCCTCGACCTCGCTCATGCGGCCAAACCCGTATTCCCCGCAGGCCATATCGCCTTCGACAGGGCCGATTGCTTCGACGCCGCGCGAGTGCAGCGTGGCGATATTTGCCTGTGTCGCCGCATGCTCCCACATGCGGACATTCATCGCCGGCACGACCATCACAGGCTTGTCGGTCGCCAAAAGCGCGGTCGTTGCAAGATCGTTCGCCAGGCCGTTGGCCATACGCGCCAAGATATCCGCACTTGCCGGCGCGACAACGATAAGATCGGATTCGCGCGACAGGCGGATATGGCCCATCTCCGCTTCGTCCGTCAGCGAGAAAATATCCTGATAGACTTTGTCCTCGCTCAAGGCGGCTACCGTCAGCGGCGTGACGAATTGGGCGCCGCCCGCGGTCAGCACACAGCGCACGGATGCGCCTCTTTCGCGCAGCCGGCGGATCAGATCCAGCGACTTGAATGCCGCGATACCGCCCGAGATGATTAAAAGGATGCGTTTGTCCTGAAGGACCATGTTGTCCTCAGCAATATTACATTTTTAAAGCTGTATTTAATGTAGTGTCGCGCGGCTGCCCGCGCAAGATTCAACCGGGCGTGAAGGTAATATAGGCCAGAGCGGGACTTGTCCGAATTGCTGACGGCGCCTAGTCGCATATCGCGGGATGTTGGGCAGCGCAGATCAGCTTGTGGTATCGTCGTATCATGGCTGCAAAGTACCAACTTCTCATAATTAGCGGACCGATTGGTGTCGGCAAAACAACAATTGGAGATGAGATAGGTGTACTACTCACCAAAAAGAAAATTGCCAACACATTCATAGACCTAGATGCGTTAACGCAATCATTCCCCCGGCCTCCGGACGACCCGTACGGAGACCGTTTGGCCTGTTTGAATCTTGGTGATGTTTGGGCTAACTGCAAGGCCACCGGGTCGCGAAACCTGTTTGTGTCGCGTGTCGTTGAAGACCGCGGCGCACTTGAACGAATTACAAGCGTTGTTCCAGAGTGCGCCTCAACGCTATGCCAAATGAACGCGAACGCTGAAACGTTGCTTAAAAGAGTGCAAAAGCGTGAAGTGGGATCGCTCTTAGATTGGCACGAAAAACGAACTCTAGAGCTGGCAGAATCTCTGGAGAAAAACGGCCCGTTCGATTTTAAGGTCACCACAGATGCAAGGTTTCCTATTGAAATTGCATCGGAAATCGTAGATCGGGTCGAATGGGCTATTTGAACGTGAGCCTCCGGCAATCCCGATGCGGTTCATTGCGCGTTTATTATGTCACTCAGGATCGATCTAAGGACCTTCGGTTGCTCGAATGGTACGTAGTGGCCGCACGAAGGAACGACGTGAAGACTGCCTTGCGGCGCAGAGGCTGCAAGCTCGGCGCTCGATTTTGGCCCGGGCGCAACGTCATCCTCGCCGGAAATCACGGTAACGGGGCACTGGCATTTTGAAACGAACTGGTCGCGGCTTCGTCGGCGGTGGAATGCTGTCACGCCACGAGCAACATCTTTGGGGGACTGACGGAGGGCAGAATTTTTCGCGGCCTCCAGCATTCTATGATTGGTAGAACTAGAAAACAATGGAGCCCAATACCTCGCCCAAGCTTGATTGAGTCCCTCTTTGTCAATGAAATCAAGAGCTGACGCATGAAGTGCTGGGTCAGGGTGGTGCTTAACCTTGGTGCCAATAAGGACTAAAGCCACAACTCGTTCCGGCGCGGCTACGGCCACTTCAAGTGCGCACGATCCACCAACCGAGCAACCAACGACGATCAATCGACTGTTTGTCGCTAAACGCAGGGCCTCAATTGCCCATAGTTCAACCGTGTTGCCGAAATCGTAGAGCGTCGGCGCATATGTAGATCCGGGAAGCAAGTCCATCTGACCGGACCACATTGAACCATCGAAAGGAAGAGCATGCAGCAGCAGCAATCCAAGGTCAGCACTTTCAGGTTCATTTAATCTAAGTTGAGGCACGCAGAAGTGTCGCCGATTCGGCGGATAGCCGCCATAAGAACTAATTTTCTATAATCACTTTCATCCCTCCTGCGGGTATTGCCAGGCGGTGTGCATGATCGAGATGATTCTGAGCTGTGGTTAATCGACGATGCGGTAGATCGTAAAATACGGCAGGTTGGGAATGGAGAGTTCCCGGGTGCCGTCCACCACGCCCTCGCGTCCGAGCAACGGGAAGTTCTCGATCGATTGCAGAATGCGCTGAACAACGTTATCGGCTGCGCGTGTCTTGGCTTGTGCGATGAATTCGTGGATTGAGCTGAGGTCTTCTGTGGCCTGAAGCGAAAACTTAATATTCAAGGCCGAACTTCTTCCAGACCTCGTGTTGCGGCACGGCGGCTTCAGGGGCTGCAAGATCAGCTGCTAATGCGCGGCGAAGCTTAGCTTCTTTCCACGCCAAGTACTCAGGATCTTGTGAAGGATCGCAAGGCTGTAGGAAATCCCGGATATCGTCTGACTGTGTTTTGGTCTCGCCCATAATCTATTATACCGCGAAGAGTTGTTAAATTTCACTATTCAATTTCGTCATGCTATCCGGTCGGCCTCCAACCTCGCAGGCAAGAACGCCGAGCGCTCCGCTCTAAAGATTTGCAATCAGGAGAACGGCTATGACGGCGATCAGGACATAGAGGATGCTGTTCGAACCGAAGAAGCCTGGACTGCTTTCGCTCTCATGCCGATAGCCGGAGCTAAGCCGCTCGTTACCGCTTAATGCTTCCGCGACGGCTTCCGCGCGGCCCAGCAATTGGGGGAGCCGTTCCAGTTTCGAGACCGTGTCGCCGACCATGTCGCGCAGCCGCGCCTCGGGACCGCGGTTGGCGATGACCCATTCCTCGATCAAGGGCCGGGCAAGCATCCACATATTGATCGACGGATCCAGAGTTCGGCCAACGCCTTCGGCGACCAGCATGGTCTTCTGCAACAGTAGGAGCTGCGGTTGCGTTTCCATTTCGAAGGTCTCGGTGACCTGAAACAGCTGTGCCAGCAGGCGGGCCAGCGAAATTTCATGCAGCGGCTTGCCCAAGATCGGCTCTCCGATAGAGCGGACCGCTTGGGTAAAGGCGCCGACCGACTTTCGTGCCGGTACGTAACCGGCTTCGAAATGGACTTCCGCGACCCGCTTATAGTCGCGGTCGAGGAAGCCGATCAGCATGTCGGCGAGATAGTTCCGGGTCTTGCGGTCGAGGCGTCCCATGATGCCGAAATCAACGGGGCAAAGCGTACCGTCCGGCGCTACGAACATGTTTCCAGGGTGGATATCGGCGTGGAAAAATCCGTCGCGGAAAACCTGATTGAAAAACGATTCCGCGGAACGGCGTAGAATATCGCGGGGCTCGAAGCCTGCTTCCGCCAGCGCTGCCAAATCGTCGATGCGAACGCCCTCTATACGCTCCAAGGTCATAACGCGACGGCCTGTTCGCACCCAGTCGATTTTCGGCACGCGAAAGCCATTATCGTGTTCGGAGTTTTCACCGAGCTCCGACGCGGCGGCGGCTTCGAGACGAAGGTCCATCTCAATATTGACCGAAGCTTCGAAGGTGCGCACGACTTCGAGAGGCCGCAGCCGGCGCAATGCCGGCCGGGTGCGCTCCAGCAGCCGTGAGAGCCAGAGGAAAAGGTCGATGTCCTGGCGGAACCGCGCCTCGATCCCAGGGCGGAGGATTTTGACCGCGACCATGTCGCCGTCGGGCGTTTCGGCAAAGTGGACCTGGGCGATGGAGGCGGCGGCGACCGGCGTTTCGTCGAAATGGCGGTACAACTCGCCGACCGGCGTCTCAAGCTCCTGTTCGATAATCTCGCGAGCGGTCGCGCCGGGGAAAGGCGGCAGGCGGTCCTGTAAAGCGGACAGATCGTCCGCGATGGCGTCGCCAACCAGATCGGGGCGCACGGAAAGTGCCTGGCCAAGCTTGATGAAAGTCGGTCCCAGTTCCTCCAAGGCCGCGGCAAGGCGCTCGCCGGGCCTGCCAGGCGCAGCGCGGCGTGAGACGAGCTTGGCGACGGAGACGATGACAGGGGTGACGCCCATGCGTTCGAGCGGGAACAACGCGTCGTGCCGCGCGAAGGTCCGGGCGATGCCGATCAGGCGCGCGATGCTGGTGATCGATCCGATCATCGCCGGTCGGTCAGATTCGCCATGCGGCGTGGATGGCGGCGATGCCGCCCGATAGATTTTGTACCGTCACGCGGTCGAGCCCTGCTGCGCCGAGGCGCGTGCGCAACGCGTCCTGATCGGGGAACCGGCGGATGCTTTCGACAAGATAGCGGTATGATTCCGCATCGCCGGCAACCTTGTCGCCCAACACCGGGACGACTGAAAAGGAGTAGCGGTCGTAGAAGTCTGACAACAGAGGAAGCACGACGCGGCTGAATTCGAGACACAGGAACCGGCCGCCGGGCTTCAGAACTCGCCGGGCTTCGCGGAGGGCGCGGTCGATATCGGTGACGTTGCGAAGGCCGAACGCGATGGTGTACGCGTCCATCGTACGGTCGGGAAAGGGCAGCGCTTCGGCATCACCGACGGCCCACCGGATACCGTCGACGACGCCGCGGTCGAGCGCGCGGTCGCGGCCGACGGACAGCATTTCCGCGTTCACGTCGCAAACGGTGACGTCGTCGCCACCCGCGTCCAGATGGCGTAGTGCGATGTCGCCCGTGCCGCCCGCGACGTCGAGGAGCTGCATGCCCGGCCGGGGCTTCAGGCAATCGATGAGCGCCGCCTTCCACAACCGGTGTACGCCCCAGGACATCAGGTCGTTCATCAGGTCGTAGCGCTGGGCGACGGTGTCGAAGACGCCGCGTACCAGCCGCGCCCTTTCGCCCTGCGCGACCTCGCGGTAGCCGAAATGCGTTGTGGCTTCGGCGTTTTCGGTGTTGTGGTCCGTCATCGGCGCGACGATAACCCAGCGGATACGGGTTTGCCAGATGCCTCTCCGCACTTCCAGATCGGATCAGGGCTGCTGGATCGCCAAAGGCGATTCCTATCGATCCTGATTTGATCTATAACCGGTGGTCATGCCTGAACTACCCGAAGTCGAAACCGTTTGCCGCGGCCTGCGCGGTCCGCTCGAAGGGCGGCGTCTAGTGCGCGTTGAGCAGCGCCGTCCGAATTTGCGGTTTCCGATCCCCGAGCGGTTTCCCGAGCGCCTGACCGGGCGGACTGTGTTGCGTGTCGAGCGGCGGGCGAAGTTCATCCTGATCACGCTCGATGACGATACCGTCCTCATCGCCCATCTCGGCATGTCGGGGCGCATGACCATCCTCGACGCTGCCACAGCCCCGCCGCCCGGCCCGCACGACCATGTCGAGTTCGAGACGGACCAGGGCGCGCTCATCCGCTATTGCGACCCACGCCGGTTTGGGATGATGGATCTGACGACAACGGCGGCGCTGGGTTCGCACCGGATGATTGAACATTTGGGACCGGAACCGCTCGGCAACGCCTTCAACGCCGAGTCGCTGAGCCAGGCGCTCGCGGGCAAAAAGACGCCGATCAAGGCGGCGCTGCTGGATCAAAAGGTCGTCGCCGGGCTCGGCAATATCTATATCTGCGAAGCGCTGCACCGCGCCGGCATTTCGCCGCGGCGCAGTGCGTATACGGTGCCCGGTCAGCGGGCCGAGCGGCTGACGCTTGAAATTCGCGCCGTCCTGCGGGAGGCGATCGACGCCGGCGGCTCGTCGCTGCGGGATTACGTCCAGGCGTCCGGCGACCTCGGCTATTTCCAGCACAACTGGCAGGTCTATGGCCGCGAAGGCGAAGCATGCCGGCGGTCCGGCTGCTCCGGCACCGTGCGCCGGATCGTGCAGAGCGGGCGGTCGACTTTCTATTGTGCAACGCACCAGCGATAGTGATATAGCACCGTCGCATGCGCCTCTTTTTTCTCATTGCCGCGCCGATATTGTTCCTGACGACGATATGCCGCGCCGATGCCTTTCTGGCCGGCCTCGAAGACGTGCCCATCATGCCCGGCATCGAGGTGGTTGGCGACGCGGGTGCTGCGTTCGATTCGCCGGCAGGCCGCATCGTCGAGGCGTACGCCGCGGGTGACGTCACGCGCAAGGCGGTGCGCGACTATTATCAGACCGCGTTGCCGCAGCTTGGCTGGGTCCGGACCGGCGTGCTGATTTTCAGCCGCGACGGCGAGAAGCTGACGATCGAGCTGCTGGGGGAAAGCGCGCCCGTCACCGTACGCTTCGAGCTCGCGCCAGTGTCGAAAGAATCCGCAAAATGATGACCGAGGGAGACTGAAAGAGATGACCTACGAACATATTCTGGTCGAAAAGCGCGATGCGGTCGGCCTGATCACATTGAACCGGCCGCAGGCGCTGAACGCGCTGTGTACGGCGCTGATCAGCGAATTGGCCGACGTGCTCGACGGCATGGAAGCGGACGAAGCGATCGGCGCGATCGTCCTGACCGGCTCGGACAAGGCCTTCGCCGCCGGGGCCGACATCAAGGAAATGGCGGGCCGCTCCTATATGGATGTCTACCTCTCCGACTTCATCACCGAAGGATGGGAACGGGTTTCGCAATGCCGGAAGCCGGTGATTGCGGCGGTCGCCGGCTATGCGCTCGGCGGTGGTTGCGAGATGGCCATGATGTGCGACTTCATAATCGCCGCGGAGACCGCGCGCTTCGGGCAGCCGGAAATCACCTTGGGCGCGATACCGGGTGCGGGCGGCACGCAGCGCCTGACCCGGTTCGTCGGCAAGGCGAAGGCGATGGATATGTGCCTGACCGGCCGCATGATGGACGCCGACGAGGCGGAACGATCGGGTCTCGTCAGTCGCATCGTTCCCGCGGCCGATCTGATCGATGAGGCGGTCAAGGCCGCGGCCAAGATTGCGTCGATGTCGCTGCCGGTCGCCATGATGGTAAAGGAGTCGGTGGACCGTTCCTACGAGACGACCTTGGCCGAAGGCATTCTGTTCGAACGCCGCGTCTTCCACTCCGTATTCGCGACGGAGGATCAGAAGGAGGGCATGAGCGCCTTCATCGACAAGCGCAAGCCGGCCTTCAAGAATCGCTAAGTCGGCCGCGGTCCGAATCGAGGTTGACGTGTCGCAGGTCCGCCGATATAAGCCGCAGGCTTGAACGAATTACAACGACAGCAGGTTGAACGATGGCGAATCACTTATCCGCCAAGAAGCGCATTCGGCGCACGGGCCGGCGCACGGAAATTAACGGCACGCGCCGCGGACGCATCCGCACGTTTGTGCGCAAGGTCGAGGAAGCGATTGCGAGCGGTGACAAGGCTTCGGCCGAGCTGGCGATGCAAGGCGCCATGCCGGAACTGCATCGCGGCGTGCTGCGCGGAATCCTTCACAGGAATACGGCCGCGCGCAAAATTTCGCGTTTGACGAAGCGAATCAAGTCGCTCTGAGTTCACGCGAACCAACGTCCGCCGACGGCAGCCGCATTCATCGAATGCGGCTGTTTTTTTATTAATGATCGACTCCAAATTTATCCTAACGAAGATTCAACGGGTTAGCCGAAAGCAGCAATTTTGGACCGCGGTTTTTTTAAATGTTCCCCATTCGGTCTTGTTGCATGGTTAAAAAAGCGTGGGTAGATTAGATCTGTGGCGGACATATCGACCAGTTTGTAGTCAAGTTAACGATAGTAAAAAGCGGCGGCAAAACGTCCAATCGACGAATGCAGGGATAAAAAAAACAGGACCTGATAGTCATTTCGGTTTTTGTTTTAGTCCTTATATTTGATTTTCTTTGGACTTCTGAAAGAAACAGTTCTTTTGGGAGATGGGATCCTGTTGTCCTTAAGTAGCTAATCGCAGTTAACTTGCTTTTCAGAGGTCGCTCCGGATTTATGATGCAGTGTGACTGTGCGGCATCCGGTTCCAATGATCGCCTGTGGCGTATACGGGGTCTGACGTTCGCTGTGCTCCGATGGAGGCGGCGGACATCGTGGAAGGGGTAGCGGTAACTGTGACGGATGAAAAGCGTTCCGAGACTGGACTTGCTTCGCAATGGAGCCGCATTCGCTCGAGATTGCGGGCGGAATTCGGTGAAGCCGCGTATCGCAGCTGGCTGAAACCGGCGTCTTTCGAGGTGGTCGACGCCGAGACGGTGCGCATTCTGGCGCCGACGCGATTCATGCGGGACTGGATCGAAACGCAGTATGGCGAGCGTTTGAAGCGGTTGTGGTCGGAGGAAAACCCGGAAGTCCGTCAGTTGGAAATCGTCCATGTCGGCACCGAGATCGAGCCGGCTGCCGCGGTGCCGGCGGTCCCACGTGTCGAGACGGAAAAAAACGGCGACGATGTCGGCGCCCTCCTCGATCCGCGCTTTCGCTTTGAGAATTTTGTCGTCGGCAAGCCGAATGAGCTGGCGTTCGCCGCGGCGCGCCGTGTCGGAGAGGCACAGTCGGTACCGTTCAATCCGCTGTTTCTTTACGGCGGCGTGGGATTGGGCAAAACGCACCTGATGCACGCCATCGCGTGGCATATTCGGAAGACGAACCCGGAGCGGCGGGTGATCTACCTCTCCGCGGAAAAGTTCATGTACCAGTTCATCCGGGCGATGCGGTACAAGGATACCATGGCGTTCAAGGAGCAGTTCCGCTCCGTCGATGTTCTGATGATCGACGATGTCCAATTCTTCAGCGGTAAAGACAATACGCAGGAAGAGTTCTTCCATACTTTCAATGCGCTCGTCGACCAGAACCGGCAAATCGTCATTTCCGCGGATAAGTCGCCCAACGACCTGGAAGGCATGGAGGAGCGGATGAAATCGCGCCTCGGCTGGGGCTTGGTCGCGGATATTCACCCCACGATATACGAACTGCGTCTTGGCATATTGCAATCCAAGGCGGAACGCATGGCGGTCGATATTCCGCTGAAGGTGATGGAATTTCTCGCGCACAAGATCACCTCCAACGTTCGGGAGCTGGAGGGTGCGCTGAACCGGCTCGTCGCCTATGCGAATTTGGTCGGCCGTCCGATCACCCTCGACAACACGCAGGAAGTGCTGCACGACATTCTGCGGGCGAACGATCGCCGGGTTACGATTGAGGAGATCCAGAAGCGGGTTGCCGAACATTACAACATCCGGCTCGGTGAGATGCACTCGGCCCGCCGTTCGCGTGCGATCGCCCGGCCCCGCCAGGTGGCGATGTATCTGGCAAAGCAGCTTACGGCCCGGTCGTTGCCGGAAATCGGCAAAAAATTCGGTGGCCGCGATCACACCACGGTCATGCACGCGGTACGAAAAATCGATGAGCTGTGTGCCCTCGACAGTGCGTTTTCCGAGGATGTGGAGCTGCTTCGCCGGATGCTCGAAAGCTGATCTGGCCCGGCGGTACTGTTCGCCGCCAAAAAACCGCTATTTCTGACGCTTAAGGCGTTAAAAAAAATGCGGATTCATGCCCGCTATGCTATATTTACGCCCCGTCCGCGCGCGCATGTTTGTCGCGAGGTCCGACGCACCGGGCGGGCTGTCGCCAAACGCTGGCAATGGTCTGATTTGATGACGTCTTTGGCAAAAGAGAAACCATGAAACTGACGATAGAACGGGCGGCGCTCTTACGGTCCTTGAACCATATTCAGAGCGTTGTCGAGCGGCGCAATACGATACCGATTCTCGCCAACGTGTTGGTGGAAGCCAATGATAATGGGGTGAATCTGACGGCGACCGATATGGATATATCGATTGTCGAATCGGCGGAGTCGACAGCATCGACACCCGGCTCGACAACGGCGCCGGCACACACCCTTTACGACATCGTGCGCAAGCTGCCGGACGGATCGCAGATTGAACTCGATACGGACGGCGACACGGATCGTCTGGTGCTGAGTGCCGGCCGCTCGCGTTTTACGCTCGCGACGCTGCCGACGGCGGATTTCCCGGCAATGAGCGCCGGCGATTTGCCGCATGCCTTCTCGGTACCGGCCGATGCGCTGCGCGCCCTCGTCGACCGTACGCGGTTCGCGATTTCGACGGAAGAAACGCGCTACTATCTGAATGGTATCTATTTGCATGCGGTCGAAATGGAAGGCGTCCCGGTCTTGCGCGCGGTGGCGACGGATGGCCATCGGCTCGCTCGGGTTGAGATGCCGATGCCCGACGGTGCGGCCGGCATGCCCGGGATCATCATTCCCCGCAAGACGGTCAATGAGCTGCGCAAGCTGATCGACGAGTGTGAGAACGACGTTCAGGTTTCGCTCTCCGATACGAAGATCCGATTTGGATTCGACGGCACGGTCCTGACATCGAAGCTGATCGATGGCACGTTTCCGGATTATGAGAAAGTCATTCCGGTCAACAACGACAAGCTGCTCGAGGTCGATTGCCGTCAATTCGCGGAGGCGGTGGACCGGGTTGCGACGATTTCCACCGAGCGCTCGCGTTCGGTCAAGCTGGAGATTTCGGACAATAGCCTGACGTTATCGGCAAGCAGTCCGGATGCCGGCTCGGCAACGGAGGAAATAGAGGTTTCCTACGGCAAGGAGGCGCTCGAAATCGGGTTCAACTCGAAATACCTGCTGGACATTGCCCAGCAGGTCGAAGGCGATGTCGCTCAGGTTTTGCTTGCCGATGGAGCGTCGCCGACCATCGTCCGTGACAGCGCCGATAGCAGCGCCTTGTACGTGCTGATGCCGATGCGCGTATGAGGGAGGCCGCCCTCGCCGCGAACGATACGTTCGGTACTGCCGTCCGCTTGGCGGTTACGAGGCTGCGGCTGTCGAATTTTCGTTCCTATACAACGGCGGCGTTCGATGGCGATGAGCGGCCGGTCGTTTTGACGGGCCCGAATGGTGCGGGAAAAACGAACATGCTCGAAGCGGTTTCATATCTCGCGCCGGGCCGGGGGCTACGGCAGGCACGTTTGAATGATGTCGACCGCCGCGATAGTGCGGCGAGCTGGGCTGTCGCTGCGACGGTTTCCGGCCCTGGCGGCAATATCGAAATCGGCACCGGGCGGGACCCTGCGACGCCGCGCCGGGCCGTGCGCATCAATGGTGCGCCGGTGGCGGGGCAGAGCGGATTGGCGGATTATGTCAGCGTGGTGTGGCTGACACCGCAGATGGATCGGTTGTTTTTGGATGGCGCGTCGGCCCGCCGTAGGTTTCTCGACCGGCTGATATTTGGGTTCGACGCGGAACATTCGGTTCGCGTCAGCGCCTACGAACATGCAATGCGGGAACGGGCCCGTCTCTTGAAGCGGGGCCGCCGCGATGACACCTGGCTGGCGGCGCTAGAAGAAACAATGGCCGGCCGCGGTATCGCGATTGCCGCGGCGCGGCGCGAATTCGCAGGGCGGCTTGCCCGGGCATGTGCCGAAGGTTCGGGCCCTTTCCCTCGGGCGGGGATCGCCGCGACCGGTCATGTGGAAGACTGGCTCGGTGAGGGGCCTGCGCTTGCCGCGGAGGATCGTATGCGCCAGCGCCTCGCCGAATGCCGTGACGAAGATGCCGATTCCGGACGCACCACGGTTGGCCCGCACCGCAGCGATTTCGCGGTACGCCATCTGGAGAAAGATATGCCGGCCGAGCAGTGTTCGACTGGCGAGCAGAAAGCGCTGTTGATTGCCGTCGTGCTGGCCGATGTGCGGCTTCAAGCCGCGGAGCGAAACGTTGCCCCTGTGCTCTTGCTGGATGAGATCGCGGCGCACCTCGACAGCGGGAAGCGTCGCGCCTTGTTCGAAGAGGTGCGGACGCTCGGTGTCCAGGCATGGCTGACTGGAACCGACCGCTTGCTGTTTGAGGGGCTGGATAGCGATGCGCAATTTTTTACCGTGTCGGACGCCACGTTGCATCGCGCGGCGTAACAAACAAACGGAATATATATGAGTGACTTAGCTGACCAGGTCAACGATTCCAACGAAGATTACGATGCTGACTCGATCAAGGTGCTTCGCGGCCTGGAGGCGGTGCGCAAGCGTCCGGGGATGTATATCGGCGATACCGAAGACGGGACAGGTCTTCATCATATGGTCTATGAGGTCGTCGATAATTCCATCGATGAGGCGATGGCGGGCCATGCCGATAGGGTTACGGTAACGCTCAACGGGGACGGGTCGGTTACGGTGTGCGACAATGGCCGTGGCATTCCGGTGGATATCCATTCCGAGGAAGGTATTTCGGCGGCGCAAGTGATCATGACGCAGCTTCATGCCGGCGGGAAATTCGATCAGAACTCCTATAAAATTTCCGGCGGACTGCATGGGGTTGGCGTTTCCGTCGTCAATGGGCTGTCGGCGCAGCTCGACCTGACGGTCCGGCGTAGCGGCCACATTCATTTCATGCGTTTCGCTGATGGCGAGCCCGTGGACGGCAAGGATTTGGAGATCATCGGCGATTGCGGTGATGAGACTGGAACGCAGGTCGTCTTTTGGCCGTCGGCGGAAGTATTCAAGGAAATCGAGTTCGTGTTCGAGACGTTGGAACACAGACTTCGGGAATTGGCGTTCCTTAACTCCGGTGTCGATATCGTTTTGACGGACGCACGGCTACCGGAGCCGAAAGTCAGCAACCTGCACTATGAAGGCGGCCTAGACGCATTTGTGCGGTACCTCAACCGCGCGCGGACGGCGTTGCATACCGAGCCGGTCCAGATGATGGGCGAGAGGGATGGCGTGGGTGTCGAGGTCTCGATGCAATGGAACGACAGCTATCACGAGACCATGCTGTGTTTCACCAACAATATTCCGCAACGCGACGGCGGTACGCACCTTGCCGGTTTCCGCGCCGCGCTGACGCGGCAGATCAATAACTATGCGACGGAAAGCGGGCTGGCGAAACGGGAAAAAGTATCGATTGTCGGCGATGACTCCCGTGAAGGTCTGACCTGTGTCTTGTCGGTCAAAGTGCCGGATCCCAAATTCTCGAGCCAGACGAAGGATAAGCTGGTTTCATCCGAAGTCCGCAATGTGGTCGAGACCGTTGTTAACGAAAAGCTTGGCCAATGGTTCGAAGAACATCCGGCAGAAGCCAAACAGGTCGTTCAGAAAGTTGTCGAGGCAGCCGCTGCGCGGGAGGCGGCGCGCAAGGCGCGGGAGCTTACCCGGCGCAAAGGTGCGCTCGAAATGGGCGGGCTGCCGGGTAAGCTGGCGGACTGCCAGGAGCGCGATCCGGCGTTGTCGGAAATATTCATCGTCGAGGGCGATTCCGCCGGTGGTTCCGCCAAGCAGGGACGGGAGCGCAGCAATCAGGCGATTCTTCCGCTGCGCGGCAAGATCCTGAACGTGGAACGCGCACGCTTCGACAAGATGCTGGGTTCGTCGGAAATCGGTACACTGATTACCGCGTTAGGGACGGGCATCGGTCCGGAAGATTTCGACATTGAAAAATGCCGTTATCACCGGATCATCATCATGACGGATGCGGATGTCGACGGCAGCCATATCCGGACATTGTTGCTCACCTTCTTTTTTCGCCAGATGCCGGCGCTGGTAGAACGCGGTTATCTGTATATTGCGCAGCCACCGCTCTATCGGGCCAAGAAGGGCAATTCTGGTGTCTATCTCCGGGACGATCGCGAGCTTGAGGATTTCCTTATCCGCGACGGCGCAACCGGCGTTACTTTGACTCTGGCCGACGATTCCGAGGTTGCGGGCGAAGATCTACGGGAAACCGTAGAGCAGGCGCGTCACGCTGCGCAGCTTATGGACCCACTAATCCATAAGGTTGGCAACCGGAATGTTATCGAACAATCGGCGATTGCGGGGGTTCTCAATCCCGATGTTCTCGCTGACGCCGAACGGGCCAGTGAGGCGGCGGCATATATCGCGCGGCGTCTCGATTTGCTGTCCGATGCGACCGAGCAAGGCTGGCAGGGGCAACCGCAAGACGATGGCGGGCTCGCGTTTCAGCGCACGGTGCGCGGGGTTACGCAACGCTACTTGATCGATGGCGACTTGATTCGCAGTGCCGAGGCGCGCCGCCTCGATCAACTGGCATCGGAACTGCAAAGCCGCTACGGCGCGAAGCATGCGCTGTTGCATGTGAAAGAGGAAAAAATGCGCATCCCCGGGCCGATCGATTTATTCGACCGGATCATGGCTCTTGGCCGCAAGGGGGTCTCCATTCAACGTTACAAAGGCCTTGGCGAGATGAACCCGGATCAGCTCTGGGAGACGACGCTCGATCCGAACGCGCGAACGCTTCTTCAGGTAAGGGTCGCCCATGCGGAAGAGGCAGCAGCACTGTTTTCGACGTTGATGGGCGATATCGTCGAACCGCGCCGGGATTTCATTCAGGCAAACGCTCTCAAGGTAGCCAATCTTGACGTTTAGTGATGACCAGCGGTCAGTTGAAGGAAACGGCTTGAACGGCTACATATACGCGCCGCCGCGTGCTATTGATCCGATGGAGACTGCGGGACCCGAGACCGTTCGACGAGGTTGAAGCGTGAAGCTGACGAAAAACAGTTTTTCCTACGAAGATTTACTCGAATGTGCGCATGGCAAGCTATTCGGGCCGGGCAATGCGCAACTGCCCTTGCCGCCGATGTTGATGCTGGACCGCATTACGTCGATCACGGAGGATGGCGGTCCGCACGGCAAAGGGCAGATCGTGGCCGAGCTGGATATCAAACCGGATCTCTGGTTCTTTCCATGCCATTTCGAAAATGATCCGGTTATGCCCGGTTGTCTGGGCCTCGATGCCATGTGGCAGCTTGTCGGCTTCTTTCTTGGCTGGCTCGGCGGTATCGGACGCGGCCGGGCGATTGGCGTGGGCAACGTAAAGTTTTCCGGCCAGGTTCTGGAAACTGCCCACAAAGTGACATACATCATCAACTTGAAGCACGTCGTCATGCGCAGGCTGGTGCTTGGCGTCGCCGACGGCGTGCTGCAAGTTGATGGCGAACCGATTTTCGAGGCGAATGATATACGGGTTGGCCTATTCACCGCTGCCGAAGGCCAATAGCGAGGTTCCTGCAATGCGACGCGTCGTGGTCACCGGTATTGGGATCGTCTCCAGTATCGGAAACAACAAGGACGAGGTTCTCGATTCTCTCAAGGTCGGCCGTTCCGGCATCGTCTATTGTGAAGAATATGAGGAGCTTGGCTTCCGCAGCCATGTGCATGGTTCCGTAAAACTCGACATTGAGGAACGCCTTGATCGCAAGGAACGCCGCTTCATGGGCGACGGCGCGGCCTACAACTATATCGCCATGGCAGAGGCGATCGCGGATTCGGGGCTTGAGGAGAGCGACGTTACGAACGAGCGAACGGGACTGATCATGGGTTCCGGCGGGCCGTCGATGAAAAGCATGGTCGGCGCGGTCGATACCTTGCGTGAAAAGAATGCCAAGCGAGTCGGTCCCTTTGTCGTGCCCAAGGTCATGTCGAGCACGAATTCGGCGACTTTGGCGACCCCGTACCATATTCATGGCGTCAATTATTCGATCAGCTCGGCGTGCTCGACCAGCGCGCACTGCATCGGCAACGCCACCGAGCTTATTCAGTGGGGCAAGCAGGATATTATGTTCGCTGGTGGTGGCGAGGAACTGCATTGGTCGTTTACGCTGCTGTTCGACGCCATGCCGGCCCTGTCCTCGAATTTCAATGCGACACCGGAAATTGCCAGCCGGGCCTTCGACAAAAACCGGGACGGTTTTGTCATCGCCGGCGGCGCTGGCGTTTTGGTGCTCGAAGAGCTCGAACACGCAAAGGCGCGTGGCGCCAAGATTTATGGCGAAGTCGTTGGATATGGCGCGACCTCCGACGGACACGACATGGTCCAGCCTTCTGGCGAAGGTGCGGTGCGGTGCATGAAGCAAGCCCTCGCCGGATTGAACGATCCGGTCGGATACGTGAATGCGCACGGGACATCGACGCCAATCGGTGATGTGAAGGAATTGGAAGCGCTGCGTGAGGTGTTTGGCGACGATGTGCCGCCGATCAGCTCGACAAAATCGCTGACGGGGCATTCGCTTGGCGCCGCGGGTGCGCAGGAATCGATTTACTCGTTGCTGATGATGGAACATCGGTTCCTTGCCGCTTCGGCGCATATCGACGAGATCGATCCCGAAGCCGCGGAATTTCCAATTATCCGCGAGCGTCAGGACGATGTTGCCCTCGACTGTGTCATATCCAACAGCTTCGGGTTCGGCGGCACAAACGCGACGCTGGTATTCAGACGATACGACGGATAGCGGTTATCTCTATCCGATACGCTCGAATAGACTGACGGTAAAAAGGACGCCGTTTCGTACACTCAGCGATCGGCGAAAGGATTGAATGACGAGAGAGTCCAGCCTTATGGAAGGCAAGCGCGGCCTTATCATGGGGGTCGCGAACGATCATTCTATCGCCTGGGGTATCGCCAGCGTTCTGGCCGCGCATGGCGCTGAATTGGCCTTCACCTATCAGGATACAAACTTTGAAAAACGGGTCCGCCCCCTGGCTGAGACCGTCGACTCATCGATTGTGGTGCCGTGCGACGTCTCTGATGAAGGCAGCATCGATGCGACTTTCGATGCCATTGGACGAGAATGGGGCAGTCTGGATTTTGTCGTGCACGCCATTGCATTCTCCGACAAGGCGGAACTTAAGGGCCGGTATCTGGAAACGACGCGGGAGAATTTTACCCGCAGCCTGGACATTTCGTGTTTCTCGTTTACCGCGGTGGCGAAGCGAGCGGCTCCCTTGATGACCGAGGGCGGCAGTCTCTTGACACTGACCTATGCCGGGTCCCGCCGGGTCATGCCGAATTACAATGTAATGGGGGTTGCCAAGGCGGCACTCGAGGCGAGCACGCGCTGTCTGGCTGCCGATCTTGGCCCCGATAAAATCCGGGTCAACGCCATATCGGCGGGACCGATGCGGACGCTGGCCGGTGCGGCGATTGGTGGCGCGCGGTTCGTCTTGAAATGGCAGTCGGACAATGCGCCGCTCGGCCGCTGCGTGACGCTCGACGAGATTGGCGGCGCGGCGCTGTTCTTGCTCTCCGACCTCGGGTCGGGCACGACCGGCGAAATCATCCATGTCGATTCGGGCTATAACGTCGTCGGTATGGCGACGCCCGGCTGAACCTGGTCCCGTAAACAAAATCGGGCGGCCAAACTGTTGGCCGCCCGTTTCGTTTTTAAAGCGAAAGTGTGTTAGTCGCCGCTGGCTTGGCGGCGGCCTCCCTCACGGGGAACGTCGCCGAGATCTTCGCCGGACTCCTGATCGACAACGCGCATCGACAATTTCACCTTGCCGCGGTCGTCGATGGCGAGAACCTTGACCTTCACGGTCTCGCCCTCTTTTACGATATCGGAGACCGACCCGACCCGCTCTTTGGCAAGTTCGGAGATATGGACGAGACCATCGCGCGCGCCGAAGAAATTCACGAATGCGCCGAAATCCATGATCTTGACGACCTTGCCTTCGTAGATCACGCCGACCTCGGGTTCCGCCGTAATCGAGCGGATCCAGTTCACGGCCTTGTCGCTGGCGTCTTGATCGACGGCGGCGACCTTCACGGTGCCGTCATCTTCGATGTCGATCTTCGCGCCGGTGACTTCGCAGATTTCGCGGATCATTTTCCCGCCCGGGCCGATGACGTCGCGGATCTTGTCGCGCGGCACGGTCATGGTGGTGATCCTTGGCGCATGCTCCGACACTTCCTGACGGACCTGAGTGATACCCGCTTCCATCTCCTTCAGGATATGGATACGGCCGTCCTTGGCCTGCGCCAGGGCGACCTTCATGATCTCCTCGGTGATCGAGGTGATCTTGATGTCCATCTGCAGGGCTGTAATGCCGCTCTCGGTGCCAGCGACCTTGAAGTCCATATCGCCGAGATGGTCTTCGTCGCCCAGAATATCGGACAGGACGGCGAAGTCGTCGCCCTCCTTGATCAGCCCCATGGCGATACCGGCACAAGGCCGCGCCATCGGGACGCCCGAATCCATCAGCGACATCGAGGAGCCGCAGACCGTTGCCATCGAGGACGAGCCGTTCGACTCGGTAATTTCCGAAACGATGCGGATCGTATAGGGAAAGTCCTCCTTGGTCGGCAGCAGCGGCCGGATCGCCCGCCAGGCGAGCTTACCGTGTCCGATTTCCCGGCGGCCGGGCGAGCGCAGGAACGAGGCTTCGCCGACCGAGTAGGGCGGGAAATTGTAATGCAGCATGAAGTGCTCGCGGTACTCGCCCTCGAGCGCATCGATGATCTGCTCGTCCTGCCCGGTGCCCAAGGTGGTGACGACGAGCGCCTGGGTTTCGCCCCGGGTGAACAGGGAGGAGCCGTGCGCACGGTCCAGGACCCCGACTTCGGCGACGATCGGGCGCACCGTACTGGTGTCGCGTCCGTCGATCCGCATGCCGGTTTTGAGGATATTGCCGCGGACGACGTCCTTCTCCAGGTTCTTCATGAGCCCGCCTGTAAGCTGGGCATCGAAGTCGTCGCCTTGCTCATCAGCAAGCGCCGTCATGGCCGCTTCCTTGGCCTTGGACAGGGCCTCGACCCGGTCCTGCTTGACGGTGATCGCGTAAGCGTCGCGAATCGAGGTCGCTGCCGTCTCGCTGAGGCGGGCGGCGACCGTGGCTTCGTTTGCCGGCGGTTCCGGAACCTCCCAGGGTTCCTTCGCACAGGCCTCGGCCAGATCGATGATGACATCGATGATCTTCTGAGATTCGCGATGCCCGAACATGACGGCGCCGAGCATGACTTCTTCGTCAAGTTCGCTCGCCTCCGATTCGACCATCAGCACGCCTTCCTGCGTACCAGCAACGATAAGGTCGAGGCTGCTGGAGGTCATCTCATCGGCCTGCGGGTTGAGGACGTATTCGCCGTCGATGTAGCCGACGCGGCAGCCACCCAGCGGTCCCATGAACGGAATGCCGGAAATCGTCAGCGCCGCTGAGGCGCCAATCAAGGAGACGATATCGGGATTGTTCTCGAGGTCATGGGCCAGAACGGTACAGATAACCTGCGTTTCGTTGCGGAACCCTTTCGCGAAGAGCGGCCGGATCGGCCGATCGATTAGCCGCGACGTCAAGGTTTCCTTCTCGTTCGGCCGGCCTTCGCGCTTGAAGAAGCCACCGGGGATCTTCCCCGTCGCAAAGGTCTTTTCCTGATAGTTGATGGTAAGCGGGAAGAAATCGATACCGACGCGGGGTTGCTTCTGGGCAACGGCCGTGCACAGGACCTGAGTGCCGCCATAGGTGACCAGCACCGCACCGTCCGCCTGGCGCGCAATGCGCCCGGTTTCGAGGGTGAGAGGGCGGCCGCCCCAGGTGATTTCTTTTTTCGTAATTTCGAACATTTATATTCCTTCACATACGATCGTTCGGAAAGCCACATAGGCGGACCCGTGCCCGCATATGTTGTTGCCGCCGCGCCCTGTGGCGGACGGAACTCAACCTGGCTCCCTTTTTAGTTTCCATATTTTTTCGGGACATGGCGCGGGTCATTGCCTCGCATTGTGCCTGTCCCGATACGCCGGCGCCGTTAGCGCCGCAGATCCAATCTTTTGATAAGCGTTTCGTACCGTTCCTGACTCTTCCGCCTGGTGTAATCGAGCAGGCGACGCCTTTGTCCGACCATAATCAAAAGGCCGCGGCGGGAATGGAAATCCTTTTTGTGCGTCTTCAGGTGCTCGGTCAGATTCTTGATCCGTTCGGTAAGAACCGCGACCTGAACTTCCGGGGACCCCGTGTCGCCGGATTTTATCGCGTACTCACCGATGAGCTCCTGTTTTCTTTCTGCAGTAATCGACATCGGATACTCCTTGAATTAAAGATTTAAGACGCGAAACGGCTTCACTTCGCCGGCCGCGTAACGCACAAGCGCCACGGGCTTGGTCCTCGATTTCGCGAGAACGGTATCGCCGCTTTCAAACGCGGCAATACGTTGAAGATCAACTCTTCGCAGCAGCGATACCGCCTGACCATTTCTCAGACGCGCCGCTTCGCTGTCGGTCACGGCCAGCGCCGGGATGTCGTCCAGCGCGGTCTCGATCGGCAGCAATTTCTGCTCACGGGCCGCAATTTGACCAATTGACTCCAATTCGTCCAGCGAAATCGCGTCCGCTGCGTCAAATGGACCGACTGTTGTGCGCCGAAGCGCCGAAATGTGCCCAAAAGTACCGACAGCGCGCGCAATATCTCGGGCCAGCGCCCGCATATAGGCGCCTTTTCCGCTCCGGACAGAAAACTCCATATGGTCCGGATCGGGTGCCGCAAGGACACGAATATCGTAGATATCGATCTCCCGCGCTTTAAGGTCCACTGGCTTATCGGCGCGGGCAAGATCGTAGGCACGGGCGCCGTCGATCTTGATCGCTGAGTATTTCGGGGGAATCTGTTCGATTCTGCCAGTAAAACGGCTCAGAGCCTCCTCCACCGCCGCACGGCGGGGCCGGGATGCGCTTTCTTCAATGGGATCGCCTTCCGCATCGTCGGTATCGGTTTCGATGCCCCAGCGCAGCGTGAAGCAATAGGATTTTGGGCTGTCCATGACGTGGGCCACGGTTTTCGTCGCTTCTCCGAAGGCAATCGGCAGCAGCCCGGTCGCCATGGGGTCGAGTGTGCCGCCATGCCCCGCTTTGCGGGCGTCGTACAGCCATTTCACTTTGTTGACGACGGCCGTCGATGTCATGCCGCCAGGCTTGTCGATGACGAGCCAGCCATTCACGGGCCTGCCGCGCCGCTTACGGCTCATTCTGATCCCCGCTGAGGTCGCGCGCGACGCGAGGATTCCGCAGCAGCGTATCGATTTGGTCGGCCTGACCGAAGCTGCGGTCGATCTCGAACGTCAGCCGGGGTACGTGCCGCAGCTCGACCTCCTTTCCGACCGTGCTGCGCAGGAACGGCGCGGCGCGGCTTAGGGCCTCCACAATGTCGTCGGCGGCGTCGCCGCCGAGCGGCATCACGAATACGGTGGCGTTGGTCAAATCTGGGCTGGCGCGGACTTCGGTTACGGTAATCGAAACATTACGCAGCGCGGGATCCCGCAGGGCGCCGCGCTCGAATACGCCTGCGAGTGCGTGCCGCAGCGCTTCTCCCACGCGCAATTGCCGCTGTGTCCGTGTCTTGTTTTTAGCCATGATCTAAGGGACCCGTCCGTACGGGGCTGCACAACCAGCCGCGGTGCGAAAAACGACGGATCAGAGCTCCCGCTTCACCTCTTGGACTTCATAGCATTCGATGACATCGCCTTGTCTGATGTCATGATAGTTTTCGAACGCTATGCCACACTCGAAGTTATTCTGCACTTCGCGGACATCATCCTTGAAACGGCGCAAGGTTTTCAGATTGCCGTCAAACACCACGACCTGGTCACGCAACAGCCGGCATTTTGTGCCGCGGCGAATGACACCTTCCGTGACGTAGCAGCCGGCGACCTTGCCGACCTTTGTGATGTTGAACACCTCGCGGACATCGGCGTAGCCAATGAAGTTCTGTCTGATTTCCGGCGCCAGAAGGCCGCCCAGCAATTGCTTCATATCGTCGATCAAGTCGTAGATGATCGAGTAGTAGCGAATATCGACACCCTCACGCTTGGCCATCTCGCGGGCCTGCGGGTTGGCGCGGACATTGAAGCCGAGAATGACTGCTTGAGAGGCAGCGGCAAGCCCGATATCGGATTCGGTAATGCCGCCGACCCCGGAATGCAGGATCGAGAATTCGACTTCGTCGGTCCCCATCTTCTGCAACGCGGCATTGATCGCTTCGACCGAACCTTGGACGTCGCCCTTAAGCAGGACCGTTGCCGTTGCCGCTTCGCCTTCCTTGATCTGGTCGAATAACTGTTCAAGGGTGCCACGTGCGCCGGCGGCGATCTGCGTATTGCGTGCCTTGCGTTTGCGGTATTCGGCGATTTCCCGCGCGCGCGCTTCGTCTTCAACGACGGCGAAGTCATCGCCTGCACCAGGCGCGCCCTGGAGTCCGAGAATTTCTACCGGGATTGACGGCCCCGCTTCCTTGATATTTTCGCCGCGATCGTTGATCAACGCGCGGACGCGGCCCCATTCGGCGCCGGCGACGAAAATGTCGCCGATCTTCAGCGTCCCCCGCTGCACCAGCAATGTTGCGACGGCGCCACGGCCCCGCTCCAAACGCGCTTCGACGACCGCGCCTTGTCCGGGGCGATCGGGATTTGCGCTCAACTCCATCAGTTCCGCTTGCAGGATGATGGCTTCTTCGAGCTTGTCGAGATTGGTCCCCTCGGTCGCGGAGATTTCCACATCCTGGACATCGCCGCCAAGACTTTCGACGACAATCTCATGCGACAACAATTCGTTGCGGATGCGGTTCGGATCTGCATCCGGCCGGTCGATCTTGTTGATGGCGACGATGATCGGCACTTCCGCGGCCTTGGCATGACTTATCGCCTCGGCCGTCTGCGGCTGCACGCTGTCTTCTGCCGCAATCACCAACACAACCAAATCGGTGACGCTGGCGCCGCGGGCCCGCATCGACGTGAACGCCTCGTGGCCTGGGGTGTCGAGGAACGTGATTTCCGCACCGCTCGACAGCCGCACCTGATAGGCGCCGATATGTTGCGTAATGCCGCCTGCTTCACCCGCTGCAACATCGGTTTTCCGCAAAGCGTCAAGCAGCGAGGTCTTGCCGTGATCGACATGACCCATGACCGTTACGATCGGGGCGCGAGAGACCAGAGATTCTTCCTGGTCAGGAGTGCCGTCCAGGCCGATTTCGACATCGGACTCCGAAACACGCCGGACGCGATGGCCAAACTCGGCCACAACGAGCTCCGCCGTGTCGGCATCGATAATCTGGTTGGTCGTTGCCATAACGCCGGACTTCATCAGTGTTTTGATAACGTCCGTTCCGCGTACCGCCATGCGGTTCGCCAAGTCAGCAACGGTGATCGTTTCCGGAATGACGACATCGCGCACGATGTTCGCCGAATCCAATTCACCGGCAAGCTGCCGCGCCCGCTGCTTTTCACGCTCCCGCGCGCGTTTCAGCGATGCGATGCTGCGTGCCCGTTCCAGCGTACCGTCTTCGGATTCCAACGCTTGCGTGATCGTCAATTTGCTGGAACGCCGCCGCGGTTCTTGGCGTGCCCGCAATGTTTGGGTCCGTTTGGGGTCGGCCTTGCCGACGCTGCGGCGCCCACGGACAGCTTCCTCTTCGTCGCTCGGTGTCGCTGCTTTACGCGCCGGCGCACTCCGCGTGCGCTCGAGGGCGGCTTCGACCTCCGCCGGATCTTTGGCGGCCGCCGGCGTTTCCTCGGCCTCGGTTTGCCGGCGGGTTTCCTCGTCGGCTTTGCGCCGCGCTTCCTCTTCCGCCCGGCGGGCTTCTTCCTCGGCTTTCTGCTTTTTTGCTTCTTCTTCCTGGCGCTGCCGTTCGGCGTCTTCCAGTTTGCGCTTTTCAGCGTCTTCCGCGGCGCCGTGGACCGCGCGCAATCGCGTTGCGCGCTCGTCCTCTGTCAGGCTCGCTTGGGCACCACCACCGGCGCCACCGTCTTTAAAGGCCTGCGCTTCCGCATTCGCCTTTACTTCCTGCATGCCGCCGGTTGTGCCGCGCTCGAAAGTCCGCTTCCGCTTTACCTCCACCGTGACCGCTTTGGTGCGGCCATGGCTAAAGCTCTGCCGAACCTGTCCGGTCTCGACGGTTTTCTTAAGCTCCAGCCGGCCTGGCTTGTTCAGGCTTAGCTTGCTTTCTTGCGTCTTACTTTCACTCATCGCTTTTCCTGTATTCCGGTATGCAACGGAAACCGGACAACCGCGCCGCGGTCTCAACAATACTATCCGCCAAGCCGCCGGGAGCCACGGCGACGTGAACGGTCTGATCTCGGCCGAACACAGCGCCAAGCTCGGCTGCGCTCAGAAGGCTAACCACCGGCAGATCGCGAGCGATGCGCCGCAGTTTGTCCCGGCCATCCATCGACCCGTCGGACGCGCCAAGAAGGAGCGTAGCCTGTCCGCCCCGCAACCAGCCTTGCACCTTCGCAAATCCCGCGACCGCCTGACCTGCCCGCCGCGCCAAGCCGAGCAACTCCGTGCAGCGGCGCGCCAGCAAAGCCTCGACCTGTTCGGCCAACCGGTCATCGACCTCAACCGACTTTTTCGCCGCGCGGGCAAAAAGATGCCGTGCACACGCCGTCTTAATGGTATTCCGGTCGGCGCTCAACCAAATTCCTCGTCCGGGCAAACGGCCAGCGATGTCCGGCACGACCATATTATCCGGTCCGACGACAAAACGCACCATCTCGAATGAGGGTAGGCATCGGTTCGACACGATACATCGCCGGGATGGTTTACGATCCTCCCGGTCCTGCCCCGTCTTGCGAGGTTTGGTCGTGTCGCTTGCAGTATTGGTTGAAGGTTCCGCCTTACGATCCTCCCTGCATTGCAAGCTCGGCGGCGCTCTCGGCTTCCGCAGCCGCGCGCTCTTCTTCCGCCAGTTTCTCGAGTTCGGCTGCTCGCAGCTCTTCCTCGGTAAACCAGCCTGCGGCGACTCGCGCCTTCATAATCAATTCGTTCGCTTCGGATTCTCGGATCTCGAACGATGCGAGAATTCCTTCTTGCGAATCGATCAGTTCGTCGGACGCAAGATCGGCGAAATCCTCTAGCGTTTTGATTTCTCCCTCGCCCAGTCGCACAAGCATGGTACCTTTCAGGCCCGGCAACGCGGCTAGCTCGTCGGTCACGCCGAGGTTACGGCGCTCCTCCGCCAGGCGGTCGCTTTCCGCCTCCAGGAAGTTGCGCGCGCGCTGCTGCAGTTCGCCCGCGAGGTCCCCATCGAACCCTTCGATCGAAGATACATCCTCGACCGGTACATAGGCGACTTCCTCGACGGACGAGAAACCCTCCGTCACCAGCAGATGGGCGATTACTTCATCGACGTCGAGCGCCTGGATAAAGCGTTCGCTGCGTGACAGGAACTCCTTCTGGCGCCGTTCCGATTCTTCCTCTTCCGTCAAAATATCGATGTCCCAGCCGGTCAGCATCGATGCCAGACGTACGTTCTGTCCGCGCCGGCCAATTGCCAGGCTAAGCTGATCGTCGGGGACGACGACCTCAATCTTGTTCTGGTCTTCATCGAGAACGATCTTCGCGACTTCGGCCGGCGCAAGGGCATTGACGACGAAGGTCGCCGGATCCGGCGACCAGGGAATAATATCGATCTTCTCGCCCTGAAGCTCCGATACGACGGCCTGAACGCGGCTGCCCCGCATGCCGACGCAGGCCCCGACGGGGTCGATACTGCTGTCGTTGGAATGCACGGCAATTTTCGCGCGGCTTCCTGCGTCGCGGGCGACGGCATCGATCTCGATGATTCCATCATATATTTCAGGGACTTCCTGGGCGAACAGCTTGGCCATGAACTGCGGATGAGTCCGTGACAGGAAAATCTGTGGCCCCCGCGGTTCCTGACGCACGTCATAGATATAGGCGCGTACCCGCTCGTTACGCCGAAAGTGTTCGCGCGGCAGAAATTCATCACGCCGCAACACGCCTTCCGCGCGCCCAAGGTCGACCGTCACATTGCCAAACTCGACGCGCTTGACGAGACCGTTGACGATTTCTCCGACGCGGTCCTTGTACTCTTCAAACTGCCGCTCGCGCTCCGCCTCGCGGACCCGTTGAACGATGACCTGTTTTGCGGTTTGCGCGGCGATCCGTCCGAAGTCGATTGGCGGCAGGGGATCGACCAGGAACTCACCGGCCACCGCATCGGGTTTTCTTTGCTTGGCCTGATCCGGCGTCAGCTGAGTGGCCTCGTTTTCCACTTCGTCGACGACTTCCAGATAGCGGGCGAGCTGTATCGCGCCTGTCTTACGGTCGATCGTCGCACGAATATCGTGCTCCAGGCCATATTTCGTCCGGCCCGCCTTTTGGATTGCCTGCTCCATGGCTTCGAGCACTTGTTCGCGATCGATGCCCTTGTCGCGGGCAACCGTATCGGCGACCTGCAAAATTTCCATTGTTAAGTGCGCAATGGTATCCATATTCCTATCCGCCTCTCGCACGGGTTCTTAGTATCGTGTTCTTAATGTCTTGTTGCGCCGCCAAGTGCCAGCAACTCGTCGGTCATGATAAGCTTGGCCCGGTCGATATCCGCGAACGGAATATCGACGGCTTGTCCTTCCATGTTCAGTTGGACAATATCGTCGGATAGTCCGACGATAAGGCCGCGAAATCGCTTTCTTCCCTCGATCGGGCGACTCAATTCCACTCTCGCCTCTAGCCCGGCAAACCGCTGAAAATCCTTTGGCCGCGTGAGCGGCCGGTCCAGCCCGGGCGAGCTGACCTCAAGGGTGTAGCTGCCCTTTATTGGGTCTTCGACCTCCATGAGCGCGGAAATCGCCCGGCTGATCGCGGCGCAATGTTCAACTGTCATATCGGCATTGTCCTGCCGCTCCGCCATGATCTGTAGCGTCTGGCGCTGCGCGCCGGAAAGATGCACGCGCACCACGTCAAAGCCCATCTCGTTCAGAGTGGGCGTTATGATCGTTTCGACGCGCTTCGCTGGGTCCAAATCTCCGCTCCCGAACGGAATTAAAAAAGGGCGGGCCACCGGGCCCACCCACGACGCTAACCGAACTAACGGTTTATGGGATTACACCGCTATGTAGGACAAAATCCCGTGCTTCTCAAGCAATTTATCGCAATTCCGACCTCATCAGGGCAGGGCAATTGCATGTGACGCGTTTGAGGCGTTGCCAACAAAAGCCATCACCCCCGTGGCCGTCTTCGAAATGCTAGATAGATGCTGTCCACGCCGCGCGTGGCCGCCTTTTCTTCATAGCGCGTTGCAGGCCAGTCCGGAGGGCGCTCCCGCCAGTCCGCCGCGCCGCGCGCCTGCCAGTCGAAGGCGCCGTGACCGATGGTGTGGAACAGCATCCAGCGGATGTATTCCTTATGGTCGCTCGCTAGGCGTAACACGGCGTCGTCGCGGAGAACGCGGGCGAGTGCGTCGAGCGTGTCGGGCGAGATGATGCGGCGGCGCTGGTGGCGGCGTTTTGGCCAAGGGTCCGGAAAAAGCACGAAACACCGGTCGACGGAGGCCTCGGGCAGAGCGTCGAGCAGCAGCCGTGCGTCATCGGGAAATATGCGGATATTCTCCAGGCTGTTACGCTCGACCGCTTGTAACAGCTGTGCGACACCGTTTATGAAGGGCTCGCATCCGATAAAACCGACCTCGGGATGCGCCTGCGCTTGCGCTGCGAGATGTTCGCCGCCGCCAAAGCCGATTTCAAGCCACACCGCGTCGGGTTGTGCCATGAAAAGCCTGTGCGGCTGCAGAACGCCGCCGTCGATCTCAACCGAAAGCGCCGGCAACATCGCCGTAAGCAAGCGCTTTTGTGTGGTCCTTAGCCGGCGGCCATGACGGCGGCCGCGGAAAAGGCGCCTTTGCTGGTCGGCGTCGGAAGACAATGTCCGGTCAGGTAAGTGCGGCTTTCAAATCGTCGACGAGGTCGGTGCGTTCCCATGAGAAGCCGCCGTCCGCTGTCGGTTCCCGGCCGAAATGCCCGTAGGCCGCTGTCGGCGCGTAGATCGGTTTGCTCAGCTTGAGATGCTCGCGGATATTGCGCGGGCTAAGGTCCATGACCTCCTGTATCGCGCTGGCAAGCTTGTCGTCGGACACCGTTCCGCTGCCCCTCGTATGGACGTAGAAGGATAACGGCTTGGAAACGCCGATCGCATAGGCGACCTGAATTTCGCAATTGTCCGCAAGGCCCGCCGCGACGACGTTCTTTGCGACGTACCGCGCGGCGTAGGCGGCAGACCGGTCGACTTTAGAGGGATCCTTGCCGGAAAAGGCGCCACCGCCGTGCGGCGCGGCGCCGCCATAGGTGTCGACAATGATTTTCCGTCCGGTCAGACCCGCATCGCTGTCCGGGCCGCCGATGACGAACCGGCCCGTCGGATTGACGTAGAACTCGTCCTCTTCGCACATCCAGCCGTCCGGCAGCACGTCGAGTACGAAGGGGCGGACGATCTCGCGGACCTTGTCCTGCTCCAGCGCTTCGTCATGCTGTGTCGATACCACGACCGAAGTCGCGCGGATTGGCTGTCCGTTTTCGTAGAGCAATGTGACCTGGCTTTTGGAATCCGGCCCCAGCCCCGAAATCGCACCGGAATGCCGGGCCTCGGCCATCTTACGCAGAATTTCATGGCTGAAATGGATTGCCGCCGGCATCAGTGCCGGGGTTTCCTGGCAGGCAAAACCGAACATCAGGCCTTGGTCGCCTGCGCCTTCATCTTTATTGCCCGCGGCGTCAACGCCCTGCGCAATGTCGACGGACTGGCCGTGCAGGTAACATTGGAAATCCAGATCCTTCCAATGAAAGCCATCCTGTTCGTAGCCAATCTCGCGGACGGCGGCGCGGGCGAGCGCTTCCATCTTGTCCGCGTCGACGCGGCCCGAGCCGTCGATCAGGCTGGTGGGACCGCGAACCTCTCCGGCAAGAATGACGCGGTTTGTCGTGCAGAGCGTTTCGCACCCAACCCGGGACAGCGGGTCGGCATCGAGAAACGCATCGACGACTTCATCGGAGATGCGGTCGCTGACCTTGTCAGGATGGCCCTCGGAAACGGATTCGCTCGTAAATAGAAAGTCGCCTTTTGCCACGAGTCCCCCTTTTGGATTGCATGAAAGCGAACCCGAGCGCGCCGCAACTCACCCGGGCGCTGTACGGCGGGCCGGACTATCCGCAGATTCATGCAAGGCGTCAAGGGGTTTGGCGCAATGGGCGAATTTGGCCGCGAAGGCCCCTAGGCTTGTTTTTCGCTGGTGCTCGCGAGTGCCTTGGCGAGGTCGAAAAGGCGTTTCCGTACAGATGGTTCGTCGATTTGATAATAGGCCCGGACGAGTTCCAACGTTTCGCGCTTTGCAAGCGGGTCGGCGGCATAGGATTCGGTCGACGTATCGGAAAGCCCCGCCTCCTGGCCGGGCCTATGCTCGGCGATTTCCGCGGGCATATCATCGAAAAAGAAGGAAACCGGGACATCCAGAACGCGCGAAAGGTCGAACAATCGGCTGGATCCGATCCGGTTTGCGCCGCGCTCGTACTTCTGGACCTGCTGGAAGGTCAACCCGATTGCGTCACCCAGCCGTTCCTGGCTCATACCCAGCAATGTCCGGCGCAACCGGACGCGGCTGCCGACATGAACGTCGATCGGATTGGGCCGCCCGGTACCGTATCCCGTCTTCAAAGCTGATTTGCTTGCAACCATAGTGATATCCCGCTTTCGATATATGCAATATCTGCAATATGACAGAGCAAAATAAACGGTCAAGATGGTGAATGCGAGCTTTCATTGTTCTTTTGGTTGTAGATTATTGCGCATCAAGGGTAATAAAATTACAATAACAAGCACAAACATTGCGGCAAATGCAAAATCGCCCCAGTTTGCGTAGGGTGGCGGGGTGGCAAGCGGTTGCGGCAGTTTGCTATCGATGACCCCGGCATCGTTCAGCGCGCGCTGCTGCAGGACTCTCCCATAGGGGTCGACCACGGCTGAAATTCCCGTATAGGCCGCTCGAATCAGCGGCAGCCCCTCTTCGACCGCCCGCACCCGCGCCTGGGCGAGATGCTGGTGCGGCCCGGCGGATAGTCCGTACCAGGCATCGTTGGTCAGATTCAGCAACCACCCGGGACGTTCTCCCGCCGACACGACATTTCCGGGGAAAATAACTTCATAACACACCAATGGGCTGACAATCGGCAGCCCCGGAAGGCTCAGCGACTGCGGTCCCGGACCCGGTAGAAAACCGGTACTTCCATGCGTAAGTTTGTCGATCGGCAAATAGTCCGCAAACGGCACATATTCCCCGAACGGGACCAGGTGAAACTTGTCGTAGGTCCCCACGACGCGCCCGGTGTCGTTGATCGCGATCATGGCGTTCGTCAGACGCCCGGTGTCCGCACCGCGCCGCGGCGCGCCGGTCAGCAGCAAACCGCCCTGTGGAACGGCGCCGGCCAGGATGCGGCGCATGCCATCGTTCTGCGCGACGAAAAACGTCGCCGCCGTTTCCGGCCAGATGACATGCGTAATCCAGTCCGGCCGGTCCTTGACGGTCAGGTCGAGAAACAGCCGCAGATTGCGTTGTTGGAATTCTCGGGCCCATTTTTCGCGCTGCGGGATGTTGGATTGCACGATCCTTAGCCCGACCTTGTCGACAAATTCGACTGGCGATGCGATGCCGAGCCTGACCGCACCGCCCGTCCAGACAATTAGCGGTATGGCCAGGGATATTACGGCATAGCGCCGGCGCACGGCGGGGCCGGCGAGCGCCGCGGGAAGACAGGCGGAAATCACGACGGCGAGGCTGAGCCCGTAAATGCCGAAGAGCGCTGTCGACTGGACCATGGCTTCCGATCCAGTCCAGGAATAGCCGAGCAGGTTCCACGGGAATCCCGTAAGGATGTGGCCGCGAAGCCACTCGCTTGTCGTCCAGCCCAATGCGAGCAGCAGGGCCCGCTGCAGCGGCGTCTTTCCGTACCAAGCTGCAATTGTCGCACCGCCGCAAAATATCGCGAGAAAGGCGGGCAGCCCGGTGCTGGCGAACGGTAAAAGCCACGCGAATTTAGCCGAAAAGACAAGCAGGGCATTGCCGATCCAATAGAGCCCGAAGCCGAAGAACCCGAACCCGAACCACCAGCCGATGGCGAATGCTGTGCGCCGCCGTGTCGCACCGCTCACCAGCCAAATGAGGAGCGGAAAGATGAGAAAGTTAAGTGGGAATAGGTAGAGTGGTGGCAGGGTTAGCGTGACCGTCGCGCCCAACGCAAAGGCCAGGCCGTAGCGCCGCCAGCCGGACAGCGCTGCAATCCGTGTCGCGAACCGGGTCACCGATGAAGGCGGTCACGCATCGGCTGCGCGGGATGCCGGTAGTTTGCGGACGCGCAGCCGCTTGATTCGCCGCGGGTCCGCGTCGAGGATCTCGAACTCGACCCCAGATGGTTCATGCACAACCAGCTCGCCTCGCGTTGGTACACGTCCAGTCAAGGTGAACAACAACCCGCCCATCGTATCGATGTCTTCCGCGCGTTCTTCTGCCGTCAGGATGGCGCCGACTTCTTCTTCGAACTGTTCGAGCGGTAACCGCGCGTCGACGATGACCGATCCTTGCGGCCCGCGGACCAGTTGCGGCCCTTGATCGGCGTCGTGCTCATCCTTGATTTCGCCGACGATTTGCTCGACCAAGTCCTCGATCGTGATCAAGCCGTCGATACCGCCATACTCGTCGACGACCAAGGCCATATGCAGCTGGGTCATTTGCATCTGCAGCAGCAGGTCGAGTACGGGCATGGTTGGCGCGACGAATAAAATTTTGCGCAGGATTCGGCGCAGACTGAAGCCGGTATCCTGGCCCATTTCGGTCAGCACATCCTTGATATGGACCATG
The DNA here is from genome assembly GCA_012103325.1 of Alphaproteobacteria bacterium. Classification (GTDB taxonomy): domain Bacteria; phylum Pseudomonadota; class Alphaproteobacteria; order UBA8366. The sequence goes on along the minus strand of WLWY01000001.1, from coordinate 708,168 downwards.
CCGATAACATCATCGAGAGTTTCCCGGTAAACCGGCAGGCGCGAATGGGCTTCGGTGTTGATCTGGCTGACGAGATCTTCGAGCGACGTGTTGACCTCGACCGCGCCGATATCGGCGCGTGGGATCATGACGTCCTCGGCGGTCAATCCGCCGAGATTGAGAATATTCTCAATGAGCGCGCGCTCGCCGGGATCGATGGAGTCGACGCGTTCCTCGTGTTCCTCGATCAATTCTTCGAACGTATCGCGCAGCGCCGAGTCGCCGTTCTTCGATCCTATGAGCGACCGCACCCAACCGAGCAGGCCTGTGGGGCGTTGCTGCTCGCCGTTTTTTGCCGTCCCGTTTTCCGAAGGCGGCGATAGTGATTGCGTGTCCTCGCTCATGCCTGTCTCTTCACTGCGGCAGCTTCGATCACGTACGGATCGCCAATGTTCAGGGTCGCCAAAATCGCGACTTCCAGCTGCTCCATCTTCATTGCCTCAGTATCGGTCTCGTGATCGTGGCCGAGCAAGTGGAGCATGCCGTGAACGCAAAGATGCTGGAAATGGTCTTCGATTGGCTTTTTTTGCTCCTGCGCTTCGCGGGCGATCGTCTCATAGGCGAGAATAATGTCACCTAGAAGATGCGGCATGTCGCAAGAGCCGTCGTCATCGGCGGGAAAGGAGAGCACGTTGGTGGCTTGGTCGCGGTCGCGAAAGCGGCTGTTCAGTTGGCGGATCATCGCATCGTCGCCGAGGACGATACTGACCTCCGCATCGCCCGCGTTATCGCCCGCGCGCCGCCATACGGCGTCCACAGCGGCCGCCGCCAAAGCCTCCGCATCCGCCAGCGCGGCCGTCCAATGCGGCGAGTCGATCGCTATATCGGTGCAAAGGGAGGCGTTCACGAGGTGTCCTTTGGCTTGGCCTCGGATGCTTCATAGGCTTTGATGATCCGAGCCACCAGGGGAGGGCGGACGACATCGGCATCGGTAAACCGGACAAATCGTACGCCCGATACACCGTCGAGTGTTTCCACGGCATCGCGTAGGCCCGGCCGCATACCGGACGGTAAATCGACCTGGCTCAAATCGCCGGTAACGACCATGCGGCTGTTCTCGCCGAGCCGGGTCAGAAACATTTTCATCTGAGTCGTTGTTGTGTTCTGCGCTTCGTCGAGAATGATGAATGCATTTGCCAAGGTCCGTCCGCGCATAAAGGCGAGCGGTGCGACTTCGAATTCGCCGCTGGCGATGCGACGGACTACCTGGTCTCCGGGAAGCATGTCGTGCAACGCGTCGAACAGCGGGCGCAAGTAGGGGTCGATTTTCTCTTGCATGTCCCCCGGCAGAAAGCCCAGCCGTTCGCCTGCTTCGACGGCCGGCCGGGACAGGATGATCCGGTCGACTTTCCCGGCGCTGAACATCTCGACTGCAGCGCAAACCGCGAGATAGGTCTTGCCCGTTCCGGCAGGACCTATTCCGAAAACGAGGTCGTGATCCTGCATGGCGCGGATGTACTGGCTCTGCGCCTGGGAGCGCGGCGAAATCCGCTTTCTGTGGATCTGGATATGAGAGCCGCCAGTGGCGCTCTCACCGCCACGCGCCATCCGCACGGCTGCATCGACCACACTGTCGTTCACGGCTTCTCCATTCTGTAGCTGTTTATAGAGGTTGCGGAGCGCCGTGCAGGCTGTGTCCACCGATTCGGTGGCTCCTGCAATAACCACATGATTGCCCCGGCTCGCCAGCGACACACCGAGCAGCTGTTCGATCCTGGCCAGATGCTTGTCATGGGCGCCGAACAGCAGCGGCAACAGGCTATTGTCATCGAACTGGATATGAATCGACGCATTGTCGTCGGCGCGGCTGACCGTATTCAAGCACACGCCCTTTCAACGGTGGCGGCGTTCTCGCCGCTTTCGGTGGTGGCCGTCAAGATTTCGCCTCTCAGGCTGTTGTTGTGGACACCAATGATGCGGCAATCGACAACGCTGCCGATAATCCGCTCCGGCGCCGTGACATGCACGGATTGCATATAGGGCGAGCGGCCAACAATTTGTCCTTCGTAACGGCCCGGCCTGTCGAACAAAACCGGCATCACCGCACCTTCTTTTGATCGGTTGAAGGCCGTCTGCTGCGCACGCAGCAATTGCTGCAACGTTGCAAGACGTTCGTCCTTCACGGTTTCCCCAACTTGGGATTCGACCGCAGCCGGCGTGCCGGGACGGGGACTGTATTTGAACGAATAGGCTTGCGCATAACCGATATCGGTCACTAGCCGGATTGTTTCGGCGAATTCGCGATCCGTTTCGCCCGGAAAGCCGACAATGAAATCGGAGGACAGCGCAATTTCCGGAAGCGCCTCTCGCAACCGGTCGATGGTACGCCGATAGGTGTCCGCGTCGTGCCTGCGGTTCATTGCGGTCAGGATACGGTCCGACCCCGATTGCACGGGGAGGTGAAGATAGGGCATGAGCTGGGGAATATCGCGGTGGGCCGCGATGAGGGCATCGTCCATGTCCCGTGGATGGCTGGTCGTATAGCGCAGTCTCTTGAGGCCGGGGACGTTTTCGGCGAGATGGTGAAGCAGGCGCCCCAACCCCCATTCGGCCGTGTCTGTTCCAACGCCGTGATAGGCGTTGACGTTTTGCCCCAGTAGTGTGATTTCGGAGCTTCCGGCGGCCACCAGACGCGTCGCTTCCTCAGTGACGGCGGCAACCGGCCGCGATTGTTCCGCACCGCGCGTATAGGGGACGACGCAGAAGGTGCAAAATTTGTCGCAGCCTTCCTGTACGGACAGGAAGGCGGAGGCACCCTGAGGGCGCGCTTCCTCCGGCAGATGATCGAACTTGTCTTCGGTTGGAAATTCCGTATCGACAACCTTTTCGCCGGTAGCGCGCGTGGCACGGACGATCAGTTCGGGCAGTCGATGGTAGGTTTGCGGCCCGAAGACCATATCGACGCAATCGGCCCGCACGATAATTTCTTCACCCTCCGCTTGTCCGACGCAACCGCCGACGGCGAGGATCATGCGTTCACCGCGCGCCGCCTTGTCCTCTTTCAAAGGTCGCAGCCGACCGATTTCCGAGTAGACTTTCTCGGCGGCTTTCTCGCGGATATGGCAGGTGTTCAGGATAACCATATCGGCCCCGTCAGGGGAATCCACCGGCACATAGCCATGCGGCGCCAAAACATCCGCCATTCGGGCGGAGTCATAAACGTTCATTTGGCAGCCGTAGGTTTTGATATAGAGCCGTTTCACCGCGGTACTTTTCCCGCCGACCCCAGCGGGGTGGGAGAGCGTGACAACCTTATCAACAGCGCAACCGTAACTGGTTGAAAATTTTCCACGATCCACATTACCACCGGTTTAGGCGCCATGACAAGCGGCCGTCAATCGAGCCGGAAATTCAGCTGACCCCATCTTCGGGCAACCGTCCGGCGCGCGCGCCGGCGACAGTTTGCGCGATGGTCTTTTCGCAATATGTTGCAAGCGCCTTGCGCGACCCGAAATCGTCAAGCGATACGGCGGGGTGCAGGATGACCTCGACCACCGTTCGGCCCAACCCCAAGAAACGCCAGAAATGAGGGGCGAGTGTCATATCGCCGTACCAGGCGCAGAAAGGGCCAAACGATCTGCCGGTCGGTACGCCGTTAATGCGCGTGTAGGCGATGGAAACCGGCTGCACTGTCGTGATTATGTCGCTGCGGAGGCTTCCGGCGACGCTAAAAAGCGATGATTTGAAGGGACGTATATGTGTTCCGCAACCGCTTGTTCCTTCAGGAAACAGGATCAGGCTATCCCCCGCCGCGAGACGGTTTTCCAACGCGTCGCGCTGTGCTGCCGCACGGAGCGCCTTGCGTTCGATGAAGGCGGTTCGATGTAGGCGTGACAAAGCGCCGATAATCGGCCAGCGGGCGACCTCCGCCTTGGCGATGAAGCTGCCTTTTAAAACCGATCCGAGCACCAGAATATCGAGGTAGGACACGTGATTGGAGACGAACAATAAAGGACGCTTTTCATCGGCCGTTCCGGTAACACGCCGTTCGATTCCCACAAGAACGCAGCAGCCGCGATGCCAGACACGCGGCACGATCAGTGGGTCGCGATGCCGGAAAAGCCTGAAAAGGAAATGCACACCTATTGCGCCTACCGTCCAGAAGAAGAGGCCGACAAGGCGTTGTGCTGCGAGAAGATGGGACGTCAACTCGAGTTCCCACCCGAGTGCCGCGAGTCGGATGGCTCAAACCGCTGCATGAAATGACGGTGGTATTTCCGCGTTATTTGGTCGGTTTTTACGACGATGCAAACGTCGGTCGCATTGAAGTGCGCGTCGACGACCGCACCATCGCCGACAAAGCCGCCGAGGCGCAGATAGCCCTTCAACAGAGGTGGCAAACCGCGTATCGCTGTTGGGGTATCGACGAGATCCTTCGCGAGCCGGTTCATTTCGACATATCGATGGGAGAGCGCTCGGGGGCGTACGGCGGTCGGCGCACGGTGGAAATGATGCAGATAGGCCAGTGGGGCGCTCAATGCATCGGGATCGGTGCCAGGCAGGCTGGCGCAACCGAACATGAAGGCAATGTCGTAGTGAAAGACATAAGCGGCGATCGCCTGCCACAATAGCCGTATGGCACGGCCGCTGCGGTACGGCGCAGCAATACAGGATCGCCCGAGTTCGAGTATCCCGTCGGTCTGCGCCAGTAGGGCGCCGATGTCGAACTCGTCCGCGCTGTAAAAGCCTCCGGCGCGTATCGCGTCTTTCTGGCGCAGCAAACGGTATGTGCCGATGATGTCTTCCCGGCCATGTGAGGTGTCGGAAATGAGCAAATGATCGGCGCAGGAATCAAAGCGGTCGAAATCGCGGTGTAGGCGCCTCATGCGCTCGCTGGATTGTCCGTCCATCTCTTCGTAGAAGACGTAAGCGTCCGGCCTGACCGCTCTGCCGTGCAGAAGAAGTGAGGTTTAGTGTCCACTTGTTTAGGTGGACACTAACGGGGATCAGGATGTGGCGAAGCGGGGCAAGCGTCGGCGCTGGAGTGCAGACGAGAAGCGGATGATTTGCGCACAGACGCGGTTTGCGGGCGTTTCGGTTTCACAGGTTGCACGGCGCTACAATGTGAACGCCAATCAGGTTTTCAACTGGCTGAAAGATCCCCGGTTTGCGGGAAGTGACACGGTCGATGACGCCGCCTGTTTCCTGCCGGTTGAGATTGCGCGTCACGTCGAGCACGAAGCCGAGCGCCCTGTTGGTGACGAAGGCAAGATCGAGGTCACGCTTGCCGGAGGTCATCGCTTGAGCATTAGCGGCCCTTACGATCCCGAAGCGCTCGTACGTCTGCTCCGGTGCTTGTCGGGATGATCCCGGTTCCCACGAACACGAAGGTTTGGCTTGCGGCCGGCGTGACGGACATGCGTAAGGGGTTCAATGGGCTGTCAGCGCAAACAGAGAAGGTTCTAAAGGCGGCGCCGTATTGCGGTCATCTGTTCGTCTTCCGGGGTCGCCGTGGCGATCTGATCAAGGTGATCTGGTGGGACGGGCAAGGGGCATGTCTGTTCTCGAAGCGTCTGGAGAAGGGACGGTTTGTCTGGCCGTCTGCGAAAGCGGGCAAGGTTGCGCTGACCCCGGCTCAATTGGCGATGCTGCTGGAAGGGATTGATTGGCGCATACCACAACGAACGTGGCGTCCCCTGACGGCTGGGTAAAGTCGTTTCACAGCAAAGGGTTGTCAATTTCCGGGGATTCCCATGCGGGGTGGCGGCTGATAGATTGCCGGCATGCTCGACGACGCTGAGAACCTCCCGAATGAACCTGCCGCATTAAAAGGTCTGGTGGCATCGCTGGCGTCGGAAGTGAAGTCACAGGCGGTGTTGATCGAGAAGCTCCAACACCAATTGGCCGGGATGCGCCAGCATCGCTTCGGGTCGCGCTCGGAGGCTCTGGATCAACTGGCGTTGACGCTGGAAGACGAAGAGATTGCGGCGTCCGCGCAGGAGCCCGCGTCAGACGATGCAAATGCAGATCAATCTGCAGCGCCAAAAGACAAGCCCAAACGTAAACCGCTGCCCGGTCATCTCCCACGCAACGAGACAACACTGTCGCCGGGCGATGCCTGTGGGGAATGCGGCGGTGCGCTCAAAACGCTTGGCGACGATGTCACCGAGGAACTGGAATATGTCCCCGGACGTTTTGTCGTGAACCGGATTGTTCGCCCGCGCATGGCCTGCACCTGCTGTGAGACGTTCCATCAGGCAGCCCTGCCGTCGCGGCCGATTGAGCACGGGCGGCCCGGTCCTGGCCTACTGGCCCATGTGCTGGTCAACAAGTACGCCGATCATTCGCCTTTGTACCGGCAAAGTCAGATATTCCAGCGCGAGGGGATCGATCTGGACCGCTCCACCCTGGCCGATTGGGTTGGCAAATCCACGGCTCTGTTGGAACCTTTGGCGGACGCCGTCGCGCGCCATGTTTTAAAGGGACAGGCCCTCTTCGCCGATGATACGCCGGTAAAAATGCTGACCCCAGGCTCCGGTAAAACCAGGACCGCGCGGCTTTGGGCCTATGTCCGCGATGAACGACCCTGGGCCGGAGAGGCGCATCCTGCCGCATGGTATCAGTTCTCGTCCGACAGGAAGGGCGTTCGCCCGCGCGAACATCTAGCGGACTTCACGGGCTTCATGCATGCCGATGGCTATGCGGGGTTCAATGACCTGTACCGCACGGGCAAGGTGACGGAAGTGGCCTGCATGGCCCATATCCGACGCAAGTTCGTCGATATCCACAAAGCTCAGGGATCGGCGATTGCCGAGGAAGCCATAAAACGTATCGCCACACTCTATGGCGTCGAGAAGGAGGTTCGGGGCCAATCGCCGGATCAACGGGTGAAGATCAGGCAGCGCCAATCAAAACCAATCTTCGACGACCTGGAATCATGGCTGCATGCCCAATTGACCCGGATATCCGGCAAATCACCCTTAGCCGGTGCTATTCGCTACGCCCTGACCCGCATGAAGAAGCTGCGACCATATCTAGATCACGGCTTTCTTGAACTCGACAACAATACCGCAGAGCGATCCATGCGGCCCATCGCCCTGGGGCGGAAGAATTATCTCTTCATGGGGTCCGAGGCCGGCGGCAAATCAGCCGCCATCGCCTATACGCTGATCGAGACAGCAAAACTCAATGGCGTCGATCCGCAGGCCTGGCTAACCGACACGCTAGCCTGTATCGCCGACCATAAAATCAATCGGATCGACGAACTGCTCCCCTGGCGTTACGCTCAAACCTGAGCGTAACAGTCCAACGTCATCATAGGCAGGGCTGCTTTACCGGACGCTCACTAGAAGACCCGGTACCGAAGGTTTTGTGCGGCTTCTATGTCTTCGGCGCAATGAGCGATTCGCGCGGTTAGCGGTCCGGAGCGGATGTTTGTGAAATCCGGCGCCGGTGTGGATTCGGGAGATCGGACGCGCTCCTTGGTATTAAGCCTACTTTTTCTTCGATTGGACACCGTAAAGTTCCAGCCGGTGATCGACGAGACGGTAACCGAGTTTTTCCGCCACGGCGCGCTGCAATGCCTCGATTTCTGCGTTCTCGAACTCGATTACCTCACCGCTCTCAATATCGATCAGGTGGTCGTGATGCGCTTCGGAAACTTCTTCGTAGCGCGCACGGCCGTCGCCAAAATCGTGCCGATCCAGAATATCGTTCTCTTCGAACAGGCGGACCGTACGGTAGACGGTCGCGATACTGATTTTCGGATCGATCGCAACCGCGCGCTTGTGGACAAGCTCGACGTCAGGATGGTCGTTCGATTCACCCAGAACACGCGCAATGACGCGGCGCTGACCGGTAATCTTCAGCCCCTTATCATGACATAATTTTATAATTCGATCGGGCACCGCACGTCCTCGCACTCATCATGCCAACCGATGATGTCAAAATGTCTCCGGATCAATATAATAGGCGCGCGGCCTTACGGCCATGCTCTTGCTGGAGAAATTACCGCATTAAACCTGTCAGCTTTTGTCGCTTTGACGCGGGCGTGTGCCGAGACCGATGGCTTTCGCGAGTTTGCTGCGTTGCTTGGCGTAGTTTGGCGCAACCATCGGATAATCGCTGGCTAGTCCCCACCGTTCCCGGTATTCGTCGGGCGTCATGTTATAGGCTGTTTTGAGATGCCGCTTGAGCATCTTGAGCTTCTTACCGTCTTCAAGGCAGATAATGTATTCGGGCGTGACGGATTTTCGCAGCGCAACGGCCGGAGTTGGTCGCTCGTTTTGCGTTTCTGCGCCTTTTCCGACATTTGAAAGGGTCCGATATACCTGCTCGATCAAATTCGGGAGGTCAGACATTGCAACCGTATTGTTCGAGACATGAGCCGACACAATTTCAGTTGTTAGCCCAAGTACCTCACTTGTCTTAATGTCTACGTCACTGGCATCGGACATCGTATATGCACCCTTGCGACCGGAAATTATTAGTGCGTGCCGATGTTCTCGGCATCTCTGAACAATAGAAGCAGCGAAGTTTTACTTATTTTTCGCCTACTTATCTTTATGTTTGTAATACATTGCTTCTACTCGACTAAATGTCAAGTAAATTTAGGGGCTGAGGCATATCAATAACGCACTCAAGACTCTATTTTTGTATTAATTAGTTTCAACTAGAGTCTCGATTCTCGATGTTTTCTAAGTGACGGCGCAAAACCAGGGCCGTTACCCGGTTTCCACCCGGATTTCGGTAGTAATCGGGCCTTTCGCCAATGATTTCATATCCGGCTTTGCTGTAAAGCGCGCGCGCGGCGCGATTGTCTACGCCCACTTCAAGATAGATCGTCCGGGCGCCGCGAACGCCGGCAACGCCATCCATTGCGTCCAGAAGTGCGAGGCCGACACCGCGGCGGCGGAATGCCCGCGCGACACCAATGCTGAAGATTTCGGCTTCGTCGGCGGCGTTTCGCGTCAGAATGAAGCCGGCGGGCATTTCATGGGGCGGTTCATGGACCAGCGCTATCAACGCCCAGGTTCCCGGCGGGCGCAGATATTGCTCCACCGCCAGCCGAGGCTGCATATCGTCGAAACTTTCCGCATAAATTGCCGCGAGCGCATCGAGGTCGTCGCGCTCGGCAAACCGTACCGTGATCCCGCTGGTTTCCGTCATTTGCGCCGCCCGCTGGGCAGCATCGCGTCGGGCGGACGGAGATAGAGAGGGCTCGGGGGTGCCGTGCGGGACGAAGCGTGTGCGGGCATCCGCTCTGCTCCAATCGTCGCTACGACTGCCGCGTCCGGAAGTACGGGACCGTCATGCTTATGCAGCGGTGGTATCCGGTCCGCCATGGCCTGCAAAATGATGTCGGATGCGTTGCCACCGACCGCAATATCTCCGGCTGGCAGCATCGTTTCGATTTCCGCTGGCAGCGCGGCTTTGGGTTCGCAAAGCGGAAAGCGGCCGGAATCAAAGGTCTGAACGTAGATATCGTCCCGTTTCGAGTCCAAGGCGATGAGGGTGGGCATTCCGACGATCGGTTGTGCTCGTGCAACCGCTTCCAGTGTCGTCACCCCCACGATGGGCGTCTGCCCGGCGAGCGCCAGGCCGCGAGCGCTGGCCAAGCCGATACGCAGGCCGGTGAAACCGCCGGGGCCCACCGTTGTCGCGATAAGATCGAGGGCGTCAAACGTCAAGCCTGCACGTTGCATAACGTCTTGAACAAGAGCCATCAGTACTTCCGCATGACCCCGCCGCATGCACTCGAATCGATGGGCGACCAGCGTGCCGTCGCATAGCACCGCGGCGGAACAGGCATCGGTCGCCGAATCGAGCCCCAATACGGTTATTCCCGTTGTCACAGCAGGGTGCACGCCTCCTCGAAGGCAAAACGCGGGCTGCGCGGAAATAGAACTGAAGGATCGCCGTAACCGAGATTGCAGAGAAAATTCGACCGAATCTGCGTTCCCGCGAAGAAGAGTTCGTCCACCATGCCGTTCTCGAATCCGGACATCGGGCCGCAATCGAGGCCGACCGCGCGGCAGGCCAGCATGAAATAGGCACCCTGAAGGCTGCCGTTGCGCATGGCCGTCGTATCGATCAGGTTTTGATTGCCCGTGAACCAGGCCCGCGCGTCATCATGCGGAAACAAAAAGGAAAAATGCTCGTAGAATTCGAAATCGTTCGCGATAATCGCCGTGACCGGTGCCGTCATCGTCTTTTCGAGATTGCCGTTGCTAACGCAAGGCCGGAGCTTTTCCTTTTCCTCGGGCGACCGGACGAAGACGATCCGCATCGGCGAACAATTGGCGCTTGTCGGTCCCATCTTGGCGATGTCAAAGGCTGCTTTAAGGGTTACGTCGTCGACAGGTTTGTCCAGCCAGCCATTGTGCGAGCGCGCCTCGCGAAATAACAAATCGCAAGAGGCGTCATCGAGGATTACTCTTTCGGTCATAGTGGGCTCCATTATCGCCAATTCGTTTACCTGGCCTTTAGAAATTCGCGGAATAATACCGCCTTGAGGGCTGAACCCTAACGGCGTTAGAGTACCGACGTGTCTATGTGCTTGCATGATTTCCGCGCAAAACTCAACCGCGCGGCGCGACGTTTTCTGCCGCTGGCATTCTCGCTGGCGATTTTCGTGCCGGAGTTGGCCGTGGCAGATGGCGCGGTTATCGCGATGTATCACCGTGTCGGCGAAGAGGGCGACTTTCCGTCCACCAGCGTCTCGAAAGCGCAATTCGAAGCGCATATCGCACTTCTGGAAAGCGGACCCTATACCGTGTGGCCGCTCGAAAAGATCGTCGATGCCCTCAAATCGGGACAAAAGGTTCCGGACCGGACAGTCGCCATTACGTTCGACGATGCGTATTTGTCCGTTTATGAGGAAGCATGGCCGCGGCTGCGGAGGGCCGGTTTTCCGTTCACTCTGTTCGTATCGACGAAATCGGTCGACAGTGGCGCCGAGCGCTTTATGTCCTGGGATCAACTGCGGGAGATGACGGCTGCCGGGGTTACCATCGGCAACCATACACGCACGCATCTTCACATGGCCGCGGCATCGGAAGACCGCAACCGTGCGGAAATAGACCATGCGCGGGAGCGCTTGAAGAAGGAGCTCGCCGTATCGCCTCGGCTCTTCGCCTATCCCTATGGTGAAATGAGCAGCGCTGTCCGGGAGCTTGTCATCGCCGAAGGATTCGCGGCCGCCTTTGGACAGCATTCCGGCGTTGCGCACGGCACGGACGACTTTTTCTTTCTACCGCGCTTCGCTTTCAATCAGCGCTATGGCGACCTCGACCGGTTTCGGAGATCAATTAATGCGATGCCGCTACCGGTTCAGGAAATTACGCCGGTTGACCCCCTTGTTGCCTCGAACCCGCCGGCCTTCGGGTTCAGCGTCGATGCTTCGATGACCCGTCTCAACCAGTTGGCCTGCTACCATTCGCAGTTCGGTAAGGTGGAAGTAACGCGGCTTGGCGAACGGCGTGTCGAAATCCGCTTCGCCGACCGGTTCAAGCGGGGCCGGACGCGCCTGAATTGCACGTTGCCAGCCCCGGATTCTCGTTGGCGCTGGTTTGGACGCCAATTCTACGTGGCGAAATAGCGCGCTGTCTTAGGCGTCTGGGTGGAATACGACGACGGCGTTACTTAGCCGTGCATCGTCGAGCGACCGCAAATCGTTGCCTTCGATGATGCGCCGCAGCAGCGTGACATACCCCGAACCTTTTTCCGAATAGCTGAGCAGCGTTTCGGCCAGCTTAAGGCTGTCAGTCGGTGTATCGATGGTGCGCGCTGCGGATCGCACCTTGCGCAATGCCCGATAGGCACGGTGGGTATTGAGGTTCCGCAGATAGGAGTCGACCGACTTTCTCAGACTCTCGAATGACCGAACTTTGTGGGTCATACCATCTTCTCGCTTCAGCGGGACCATGCCCGCATTGTTCTTCGAGGTCCATTGTCCGAACGGTGCATTGCCCTCCTGTGCGAAGCGAGAGGTCCCCCACCCGCTTTCAATGGCGGCCTGCGCCAGCGCAAGCGAGGCTGGAACTGTAGTATCCACGCGGGCCGAGAGAGCGGTGAAATCACCCAGTTTTACGCGGTATTCCTCGGATAATGCCTTCAACCACAGGGATTCGTCCGTCGTGAGGTGTTGTCCCTTTTCGCTCTTTTCCCGCAATGTCAGCATGCACTCGCGTTGCGCGCGGACCCGGTTATTCGCTTCCAGTATGTAGGGCAGCATGTAACGCAGGAAAACGGCTTTGCGATCCTGCGGGTGCTGGATTTGCGAAAGGTCGTGGGGCAGCGATGCATGAAGGACGCGAGGCACGGCCACCTGGCCGCGGCGCACGGCATCCAAATTATAGCCCGCACTCGAGAAGGCGTCCTTCACTTTCGCGACGGAGGCCAGGATACGCACCGTATCGGGCTTGGCGAGATTGGCTACCTTCGGCGTGTCGGTTTCCGCACGCTGGTCGACCTTGGGAGCCTGTTCGGCTGTGTCCCAGCGTGCCAGAAGGTCGTCCATCAGGACGACGGTCCCGGCAACCGCGAGTACCGCAACCGACGTCGCCGCGATCCGACCGCTGTTCGATCGAAGCCCAGATAGTATTGAAGAAAAACGCTCTAAGGATCTCATCCCCTGTGACCCTTTCAACGCCCCGAATTGTCCACCCGTAATGCGATTAACCCGGCGTTTCGCCGTTGTTGTTATTCGCTTTAGCCTTAGATTGTGGCGCGGACTTCCACGACTTCCGGAATGTAGTGCCGCAGCATATTCTCGATGCCCATTTTCAACGTCGCCGTCGAACTCGGGCAGCCGGCGCATGCACCGCGCATTTCCAGATAGACGACGCCCTGGTCGAATCCGTGGAAGGTGATATCGCCACCGTCCTGGGCGACCGCCGGGCGAACCCGCGTTTCCAGCAGTTCCTTGATTTGCGTCACGACTTCGTCGTCGGCTTCGTTGTTTTCAGGCGTGGCGGAAAGCGCCGCCTCGTTCATGACCGGCTTTCCGGCCGTGAAGTGCTCCATGATCGCGCCGAGCAGCGCCGGCTTCATCACATACCAATCCTGATCGGCGCCTTTTGTGATGGTGATGAAATCATGCCCGAAAAAGACCGCCGCAACGCCGTCTACGGCAAACAGGCTTTCCGCGAGAGGCGAGCGCGTGCCCGCTTCCGCCGGATCGGTGAAGTCGGCCGTGCCCGTTTCGAGAACCGTCTGGCCCGGCAGGAACTTCAACGTTGCCGGATTCGGCGTCTGTTCCGTTTGAATGAACACGTATGCGCTCCTTAAAAAGGCATGGCTTCGTTCGGCTAAGAGATGGTCGAAATCGAGTCGATTATCAAGCTTAAAGCGCGGCAGGGGGCCCTGTCAGCGTCCGTTTTTAGGGGATTGTTAACTATAAAAGACGCGTCTTTTCAATCGATTGCAGCTCTCGAAAAAACCTGAAAATTTTCAATAAAATACCAGCTAAAATTCTGGTTAATCCAGCCTAGTCGACCGGCTAATTTGACTCAGAGTCGTGTATTTTAACCAAATCGCGGCTAAACCCTCCTCAATCAGAAGTAAGCCGCACCAGACCCTTGCGCGTTCGCGCCGTCAGGTGATGGCGATGATATCCTCGTCGGTCAGGGATCCCGGGACAAGCGTGATCGGAACGCGCAACTGGCTTGCACCTCGGCTCAGCACGTGGTCGATCAGCGGTCCCGGCCCGCCGCGGCCAACACCAGCGCCGAGCACCAGGATGGATATCGACGGTTCCTCGTCGAGCAGCTTGACCAGCTCCTCGCGGCGGTCGCCCTCGCGCAGATAGAAGGACGGCATCTTGCCGGACCACTCATGCACTTCAGCGGAAAGAACTTGCAACAGCTCCTCAGCCTCTTCGCGCTTTTCTTCGCGCATGATTTCTTCTACGGCCATCCAGTGCTGGAAGTCGGCCGGTTCCTGCACGTAAAGCAGTGCAATCCGGCCTCCGGACGTCTTGGACCGGCGGCAGGCGAAATGCAGGGCGACTTTCATTTCCTCGCTGTCGTCGACGACCACGAGAAACACCCGTTCGTTTGCCGATCCGTCGTCTGCGGCCGGACTCGCCGATGATCCGCTATCCGTGTCGCTCATATCGCGCTCCTGCCAGCGTGGTTCCCGACGTCATTTACCATCCTGCACGTTGGTGCGGAAAGCCGCAACGTGCAGGATGGGTTATAATCTGTGGACGGCTGACGGGTCGATCATCGAAGACAAGGGAGAGTAAGATGACAGAGCTTTGCGATTTGGATGCGACTGTGTTGCGCGGTTTGATCGGCGCACGGCAGGCGTCTCCGGTGGAGGTGCTGGACAGCTGTATCGCACGGATTGAGGCGACCAATCCGGTTCTGAACGCGATGGTCGAACTGTGTCTCGATGAAGCCCGCGACGCGGCGAAGCAGGCAGAACAAGCTGTCGGTGCCGGCGCTGTGCTGGGTCCGCTGCATGGATTGCCCGTTGCGATCAAGGAGGCCGAACATGTCGCTGGCCTCCGGACGACCAAGGGGTCGCCGATCTATGCCGACGTCGTCGCCCAAGCGGATTGCCGGATGGTGGCGTCGATCCGCGAAGCAGGCGGCATCGTCGTCGGCAAGACCAATGTGCCGACATTGACCAACGGCTTGACGACGGACAACCCGATCTATGGCCTGACCCGCAATGCGTTCGATCTGGAACGGACTTGCGCGGGGTCGTCGGGCGGTGCCGGTGTGGCGCTGGCGGCGCGGATGGTGCCGCTCGCCACCGGGTCCGACACTGGTGGCAGCATCCGCGGGCCAGCCTCCGTGAGCGGGATTGTCGGCTTGCGGCCCTCGCCGGGTCTGGTGCCGTCGGAAGAACGGCCGCAAGGTTGGAGCGTCATGACGACGCTCGGTCCGATGGCGCGCAGCGTCGCCGATACGCGGCTGTTTCTGCAAGGCATGATGGCCGACGATTGCCGCGATCCGTTGAGCGGCCCCATTGATCCCGCCCTGTTCACGGCAGGCGAAACGGTCGATCTCGGTGGATTGCGTGTGGCGGTTTCGGACGATCTCGGCGTCGCCGACGCGACCGACTCCGCGCGGGCGACCTTCAAATCGAAAGTGGCGCAGTTCTCCGGCGCGTTCGGTTCCTGCGAGTGGTCGGCGCCGAATATGTCAGGTATCCATGAAGTGTATCTGAAGCTGCGGTCGCTTGTGCACATGACCCGTTACGAGCCCGAACATCAGGCGGACCCATCTGGCCTGACGCCGCAATCACGGACCGATTTGCGGCGGGGTGCCGAGATGACGGCGCGCGATGCGGCGGAGGCGATTGCCGAGCACACAGAAATCTATCGCCGCTTTCAGGCTTTCTTCCAGGACATCGACATTCTAATTACACCGGGCCGTACATTGCCCTTTTTCACGCTGGATGAGATCGATGCCGCCAACGCGCGACTTGCGGAGGAAGAGGCAGCGGGCACGAACGACATGTGGGCCGGTCGCGGCAACATCAATGCGCCAATCACCATGATGGGCCATCCGGCGGTGACCATGCCGGTCGGCAAGGATCCGGGAGGTCTCCCGTTCGGGATCCAGGTCGTTGGACCCTATCGGGGCGATGCGTTTTTGCTCGGTGTCTGTCAGTCCCTGGAGACCCTGTTTGCCTCGAAGCGGGATCTGTCCCGGCCGATCGCCGACGTTACGGCGTTTTAGACCAGATAGGCCTCTAGTTTTTTGCGGATATCCTCGGGGATTTCGACGGCGCGGCGCGTGTCCAGATTCAATAGCACGCATTTGAAATAGGCTTCGAATGACAGTGTCTCGGTTTCCACCTTCAGCAGACGGTGATGGAATGTCGCCGTTTTATTGGCAATTTCGGTGACGCCTGTTTCAAGCCGAATGACATCTCCAGCCTTGAGCTCGGCCCTGAAATCCGTGTCGCCGTGAACCACGACGAATGCTAGTCGACGGCCCTCGCGCATATCGCTCGGCGTTAGGCCAAGCGCAATCTGAAAAGACGTGATGCCGCCGCCGATGGCCGCGAAATAATACTGCGCATTCATATGGCCCAGATGGTCGAGTTCGGCAGGGCTTACGATGTTCCGGTAGGTTTCGATATATTTGCTCATCGTGAAATCCTAACCGGTCCCTTCGAAGCAGATATTCTCCAGCGGTTCGCCGCGGGCGAGGCAGTCCAGATTGCGGACGATGAACTCCCAGCGGCGCTCCCGCATTGCAGCACTGCGCGCGCTGTTGTGCGGCGTCATAATGATGTTGTCGAGGTTCTGGAACGGGAATTGCGATGGTGGCCGCTCCGGTTCGGCATCGGTCGGGTAGGCGTACCAGACATCGATGATCGCGCCACCGATGCGCTTCTCATGGAGCGCCGTATATAGCGCTTCCTCTTCGAGGATATGGCCGCGCCCGACATTGATGATAACGCCGTCCGGCTTCATTTGCGCCAAGCGTACGGTGTCGAACAGGCCTCTCGTCTCATCGGACAGCGGCAAGGCGACCAGGATGTAGTCGCTCTCGCCGAGCAGCCGTTCCAGGGCATCCATCGTGTCGATCCAGTCGAGCGGTTCTTCGGTCGAGCGAAGCGTGCGCGTGGCAGCGACGCAGCGCATCCCGAAGGCTTGCGCGCGCCGAGCGACCTCTCGTCCGATGTGACCATAACCGACGATGCCGATCGTCTTGCCGAACAATTCCCCATGGCTCGGACCGATGCCCGGCGTGCGCCCCTCCCAACCATGGGACCGGAACTGCCGGTCGGATTTGGCGATGCCGATCTCCCACTCCAGCATCGCGCCGAACACATACTCCGCGATAGCGATCTCGTGCTCGTAGGTGTTGCAGACACAGCAGCCCGCCGGTACTTGTGCCGGGCCAATCCAATCGTGCCCGGTGAAGGGAATTTGGTAGAGTTTGAGGTTCGGGATTGCCGGCCAGTCGCCATGGATGCGGCCGCCGACGAAGGCGTCGGCTTGCGGCGCCAGTTCAACGAACCGGTCGAAGGGCTCGTCCTCCGTCCAGGACGAAATATTCCAGTCCGTGATCAGGCGTTCCGCAAGCCACTCGGCCCGCGGCGCGGACATACGCCCGGCGAGAAATAAGTTCAGTGGGTTCGGCATAGGAAAGAATTCTCATTCGTTGCGTACCGCGCCTCTGGGGAGCGGGACAGGTTCTTTAAAGTCGATGCAGTGAAGGATTCGCGTCTAGAGAGATCAATAGTACGGGCGCTGTTTTTAGCGTCAAGCGCGCCGCCTCTTGTTTCGGTGGCTGTGTTGCTGCTTGAATAGGTGTGTTGGGTTTGATGAAAGAGGCAAAAATAATGTCGATCACGATTCGGAAACTGACGGAGAATATTGGCGCCGAGATTACCGGCATCGACATTACCCAACCGATCGACGATGCGGCCTTCGCGCCAATTTTCGACGCCTTTAACGAATATTCGGTGCTGGTGTTCCACGATCAGGACTTCACCGATGATCAGCAGGTCGCCTTCAGCCAACACTTTGGCGCGCTGGAGACGACGGTGAAGAGCAATATCGGCGGCGGCACCTATATTGCCGATATTTCCAATGTCGACCCGGAAACCGACGAGATCCTGCCGGTCGACAGCTGGCGGATTGTTTACAACTCCGGCAATGAGATGTGGCACACCGACAGTTCCTTCAAACCGGTGCCGGCGCTGGCGTCGCTCTTGTCCGGACGGGAGGTGCCGCCGGAAGGCGCGGAAACCGAATTCGGCAGCATGCGCGCGGCTTACGCTTCGCTGACCTCGGCGGAGCAGGAGCGTCTCGAAGGGTTGGTCGCCGTGCACGACTTTTCCTATTCCCGTGGCTTGGTCGATCCGGAGTTGCTGGATGACGAGCATAAGAACGAAACGCCACCGGTGCGGCAAGCGGTGGTGCGCGTAAATCCGGTGAACGGCAAGAAGGGCTTCTATACGGGATCGCATGCGTCGCACATCGTCGATTGGCCGGTCGAGGAAGGCCGCGCATTGCTGAAGGATCTGGTGGCGCGCGCCACGCGACCCGAATTCACCTATTCCCACAAATGGCAGGCCAAGGATCTTGTCATTTGGGACAACCGCTGCGTTCTGCATCGCGGCCAGTCGTGGGACAAAGCACGTTATCGCCGGGTCATGCACCGCACCACCGTTGCCGGAGACGGACCGACGGCCTAATTAAATTTTGTAGTGGGTCAGTACGGTGCCGCAGGGAAAGCGGCGCGTGTCGATCAGCGTCCAGGACTGCTGCGTCGCGGCTCCGGAGGCGAATAGCTGTGTGCCGTCGCCAAGCAGAATTGGCAGCGTGAAGATACGCGCTTCCCGGATCAGATTTCGGTCGCAGAAGGTGCGGATGACCTGAGCGCCGCCATCGACGAAGGCGTTGCTGTATTCCGCCGCCACGCGATCGATATCCGCCGTTCCGATCACATTGTCCGGCACGTCGTCTGGCAAGGGCCGCGAGGTGAGAACGCAGCCGGGCAGATGACTGGGATAAGTCCAGCCATGGTCCGGATAAATGACGTCGAAGGTCTTGCGGCCCAAGACGACGGAATCGACCGTTGCGATGAATGCGTCATAGCCGAAATCTGGGTCGTTGAACGGGGTCAGATGATCGAGAGAATCGTCCGGGCCGGCGATGTATCCGTCAATGGTCTGGGCGATGAAAATCTGCATGGCGGTCAGTGCTTCTCGGAAATCGTCGCGGCGACAATCATCGCGACGACGATCGTCGCGGCGAGTGCGTAGAACACAAACCCGATACCCCAGATGTCGGCGATGAGGCCGCCGATCACCGGCACCGCCATGGCGAAGGCGGATTGCGTACCGAACAGAAGGCTGACCATGGATCCGCCAAGCTGCGGCGGCGCTTTCTCCAGCGCCCAGCTTTGAATCACCGGTCGGACGGCGAAGGTGGAAACGCCGGCGAAGCCGACCAGGATGATGAAAAACGTCAGCGAGTCTGTTAAGGGCATGACGAAGATGATAACCATCGACATGGCAAAGCCCGCAAACAGCACCGGACGGCGACCCACCCGGTCGGAAATGCCGCCGGCGAAGGGCGTTGCGACGGCGCCGCTCAACTGCAGCACCGTAAGAGTGACGCCGATCCAGAAGGGGTTCGCCGCAAAGGCAGCGGCGAGGTAAAGCGGCAGAAAAGTCCGTAACCCGGTTTGGCTCGTGCCTCTGAACCCCGCCATCACGCAGACTTTCCAAACTTCCATATTGCGGACGAGCTGTTGCAGGCCCGTCATATAGGATCGGAACCCGCCGCTTCCTGCGGCCCTGCTTGGCATCGCTGGGCTGGCCTTCGTGAAGAAGAAAAGCAGGATCGCAGCGGCCAACGGAACCAATGCGCCCAGCATCGCCGTCTCATGCCAACCGATCGCCGTGATCAAAACACCGGCAGCGGCAGGTGCGGCTGCATCGCCAAGGCTGGCACCGATGGTATGGAAGGACAGAGCGAGACCGCGACGTTTGGCATAGGTTTCCGAAAGGAACGCAATCGCGGCCGGATGCCACAGCGTATTCATCATCGAAATCAGCGCGACGAACGTGGCAAGCACCCAGTAGTCCCGCGCCCAGCCGAGCCCCGCCAACCCAATGGCGCAAACCAGCAATGAAAAGAGTTGGCAGGCCGTACGCCGCCCGGTGACGTCGACCACGACGCCGCTCGGTATGTTGGCCGCGAAGGAGCTCAAATGAACGATCGTGACCAGGAAGCCCGTTTGCGTGTAGTCGAGGCCGAATTCTTCCTTGATGAAGGGGAGCAATAGATAGAAGGTTTGCACGGCCCAATGCAGAGAACCGTGCGACCCAGCGATAACGAACAGCGGTCCGCGTCCGGCGACGGGACCATCGTGCTCGACGGCGCTCAACGCGCTAGCTCAGGAAAGAAATTGGAAGCCGACATATAGGCCCGATGTACTGTTTTGACGAAAGGCTTGTCAACGCGGTGCGAAACGAAGGAGAGAGATTTGCAAGACGTCAACATTCCCGAAGTCGTCGCAGAGGTGACAGAAGTCTTCGAGCGTTACGAAACGGCGTTGCAAGCGAACGATGCCGATACCTTGGATGAATTGTTTTGGAACAACCCGCTAACGGTACGCTACGCGTTCACCCGCGAGCATTATTATGGGCATGAGGCGATTTCCGCCTTTCGTCAGGGCCGACCGTCGGTTGGGACCGCGCGCGATGTCGGCCGTACGGTGATCACCACCTTCGGGCGCGACTGTGCGACGACCTGTCGCGAGTTTTCCCGCGACGGGAAACATGGCAGGCAGAGTCAGGCCTTGGTCCGCATGCCGGAAGGCTGGCGCATCGTCGCGGCCCATGTGAGCTATCTGGGAGATTGAGACTAACGCGCCTGGTGCCGCCAGCGGTCAATCGTCTCTGCGACGAAGCCATCCTCCGTGAGATCTTCGCGCCAGGCCCGCGCGAACGAGACTGCGCCGCTGCGGGGTTGCTGTTCCGGGGCGAGGTCGTCGAAGCGGATGCGCATCGGCACCGTGACGCCTTCGCCGACGACAATCGCTTCCTGCATCCGCAAGGCGGGTAGTGAGTTCAGCAGGCCGAGGCCGCTTTCGGGCACTGCATCGCGCACGAAGTCCTGATCGGGGCCGTTGCTCATCCGCAGCACGAACAGCGTGTTGCATTGCGACAGGATGCCGAGCGACAGCTCCGATGGCCGTTGGCTGACAAGACAGAGGGAGACGCCGTATTTCCGGCCCTCCTTGGCGATGCGCGCCATGACCTGCTTGGTCGGCCCGAAGCCAGTGTTATCGGCGCTGATGTAGCGGTGTGCTTCCTCGCAGACGAGCAGGACGGGAAGCGCCGGCTGGTTGGTGTTCCATAACGCAAAGTCGAACACGGTCCGGCACAACATCGAGACGACCACGTCGACGATTTCCGACGGTACGCCGGAAAGGTCGATGATCGTCATCGGCTTGCCGTCGACCGGCACGCGCATCAGGCGGGACAGGATCTGGCTCATGTTGTCCCGGACATCGAGGCCGGAGAACATGAAGGAAAAACGCGCGTCGTCCTTCAGCGTTTCGATGCGGGATTGCAGGCGCAGGTAGGGGATCGTGTTGTCCGGCCGGTCCAGTTTCGACATCTGATCTTCGATACAACGGACCAGGCTGCCGAGATGATAGGGGACTGGCGTGTCGACCGTAATATGGTCGACGGTTCCGGACTTGGCGGCGTAGAGACGTTTGGCGTCGAGGATCGTCGATTTCAGAATGGCGATCTCGCTGTCTCGGTAAGGGCCCTCGCGGCTGACCAGGACTTCTACGGCTTCCTCGAAATTCAGCAGCCAGTAGGGCAGGCGCAGGTTGGTCAGATCGATCAGTTCCGCCGCATCGCCGAAGCTCTGCGCATATTCGTTGTGCGGATCGAGGAAGATGACGTGGCCGTTATGGTGATCCTTCAGAATGGCATGGAGGATCAGCGCGGCGGCACAGGATTTTCCCGAACCCGTCGTGCCGAGGATGGCGAAATGGTGTCCCAGAAGCCGGTCGGTCATGGCGAATGCGGGCAGGGTGCGGTCCTGATGAATTGTGCCGAACCGGACCGTTTCCACGTCGGGGCGCGCGTAGACCTTAGCGAGGTCATCGCCGACCGCGACGTAGACGGGCGCGCCAAGCGTCGGATAAATCGATACCCCGCGTTCGAACATGCTGTCCTTGACCGTTTCACCGAGCAGTTCGATATCGAAGAGCCGGCGTTCGCGTCCGTCGGCTCCTGAGTCGGTGCGTAGGTTATTGATCAGCCCAAAGACTTCCGCGCCGGCAGCCGGCACCTTGACCAGGGCGCCGAACTGAACCGCGTCGCTGGTGCGGTCGTCCTCGATAATTCCGGAAATCAGCGCGCCCGATATCGATTCGACGTGGCCGATCTTGAGATCCTGGTCTTCCATGTCCGCGTCTCTCTACTTTCCGCAAAACGGCTTCGATGGTGCGAGAGAACCACGAATTTCTTTGGAAAACGTTAAGGAAATTTAACCAATCCGGAGACGCGCAGATTCGCCTCGAATAGGTGCCGCACGTCTCCGGATGGTCTATTTGTTCATCCGGCTGTCGATCAGATCTTCGACGACCGCCGGCTCCGCCAAGGTCGAGGTGTCGCCGAGATTGCCGAAATCGTCCTCGGCGATCTTTCGCGGGATACGACGCATGATCTTGCCGGAACGGGTTTTCGGCAGACCGGGCGCCCACTGGATCAGGTCCGGCGAGGCGATGGGGCCGATTTCTTTGCGGACCCATTGCACCAACTCCTTGCGCAACTCCTCGGTCGGTTCGATCCCCAGATTCAGCGTCACATAAGCGTAGATGCCCTGGCCTTTGATGTCGTGCGGGTAGCCGACCACGGCCGCTTCTGCGACGCTGGTATGTTCGACCAGCGCCGACTCGACTTCGGCGGTTCCCATGCGGTGGCCGGACACATTGATGACGTCGTCGACGCGCCCCGTGATCCAGTAATAGCCGTCCGCGTCGCGCCGGCAGCCGTCGCCCGCGAAATACTTGCCGGGATAGGTCTTGAAGTAGGTTTCGACGAACCGTTCATGATCGCCGTAGACGGTGCGCATTTGGCCGGGCCAGCTGTTGAGGATGCAGAGATTGCCCTCCGCTTCGCCTTCCAGCAGCTTGCCGTCGGCATCGACCAACGCGGGCTGAATACCGAAGAATGGCCGTGTCGCGGAGCCCGGCTTCAAGGCGGTCGCGCCCGGCAATGGCGTGATCATGATGCCGCCGGTTTCGGTCTGCCACCAGGTATCGACGATCGGGCAGCGCCCGTCGCCGACCACGTTGTAGTACCACAGCCAGGCTTCCGGATTGATCGGCTCGCCGACCGAGCCGAGCAGGCGGATCGAGCTGCGGTCGGTTTTCTTCACCGGCTCGTCGCCCTCACGCATCAGCGCGCGGATCGCGGTCGGTGCGGTGTAGTAGATATTGACCTGGTGCTTGTCACAGACCTGCCAGTGGCGGCTTGCGTCGGGGTAGTTCGGCACACCTTCGAACATCAAGGTCGTGGCACCATTCGCCAGCGGTCCGTAGATGATATAGCTGTGGCCCGTGACCCAGCCGACATCGGCGGTGCACCAGTAGATGTCCCCGTCGTGATAGTCGAAGACGTATTGATGGGTCATCGAGGCATAGACCATGTAGCCGCCGGTCGTGTGCATCACGCCCTTCGGCTTGCCGGTCGAGCCGGATGTGTAAAGGATGAACATCGGATCTTCGGCGTCCATGACTTCCGCAGGGCAGTCCGGCGATGCCGCCTCGACGAGGTCGTGATACCAGACGTCGCGGCCGTCCTTCCAGCCGACGTCAGCGCCGGTGCGGCGCACGACGACGCATTTCTGAATCGACGGCGAGGATTCGAGCGCCGCGTCGGTATTGGCCTTGAGCGGGATCGGCCGCCCGCCGCGCAGCCCCTCGTCCGCGGTGATGATAATGTTCGAGTCGCAATCGTGAATGCGGCCGGCGAGCGCGTCGGGCGAGAATCCGCCGAACACGATGGAGTGGATCGCGCCAATCCGCACGCAGGCCAGCATGGCGACGGCGGCTTCCGGGATCATCGGCATATAGAGCGTAATGCGGTCGCCCTTCTTGGCGCCGATCGACTTCAGCCCGTTGGCAAAGCGGCACACCGATTCATGCAATTCGCGGTAGGTGAAGGACGCGTCCTCTGCCGGGTCGTCGCCTTCCCAGATGATCGCGGTCTGGTCGCCGCGCGTTTCCAAGTGGCGGTCGAGGCAGTTATGCGCGGCATTCAGCGTGCCGTCGTAATACCACTTCACATGCAGGTTCGACTCATCAAAGGAGACGTCCTTGATCTTCGTGTAGGGCGTAAACCAGTCGATCCGCTTGCCCTGCTCCGCCCAGAATCCTTCAGGATCCTCGACTGAGCGCTTGTACATCTCGAGATATTTGTCGTTATCGACATGTGCGCCGGCGGCAAAATCGTCGGGTACGGGGAATAATTCGTGATGTGACATGGTTCGAGCGCCCTCCCTTGCCTGTTTAATTCTTTCGTGACGATCATATCGTCCCGTTTATCGGTCATCTATGCTTCATATTGTCATATATTTGGTTGTGCTCACCAGAGGGGATAGGAGTGTCCGTGTGGTGCCTCCTGATCGTGTCTTCGGTCCATGCTTGAGACCCGCGCCTTCTATTATCTGCGGCATGGCGAAACAGACTGGAACCGTAGCGGCTGCTCGCAGGGCCGGAGCGACATATCGTTGAATGAAACCGGTCGCGCGCAGGCGCGGACTGCCGCCGAACCGCTGGCGTCGTGCGGCATCGCAACGATCTGTTGCAGCCCCTTGCGCCGGGCGCGCGAAACGGCGGAGATCGTCAACCGGCGCCTCGGGGTTTCGATTGTCAAAATCGATGACTTGATCGAATGCAATTGGGGTGTCGGCGAAGGGCAGGTGCAGGGTGCGTGGTATCACACCTGGCGCGATGGCGGATATCTGGAAGGCGCGGAGCCCTACGCGGATTTCATTGAACGCGCGCTCGGCGGCATCAACGAGGCGCTGCAGCATCCGGGGCCGGTGCTGATCGTCGGGCATGGCGGCGTATACCGCGCGATAAAAACCCATGCCCGGCTCGATATGGGTTTCAGTCTCGCCAATAGCGTTCCCGTCCGGCACGATCCGCCGCGCACAGACAGTCCACGGTGGACGGCGACGGAAATTGAACCATGTTGATGACTGATGTGGAGCAGTAAGGGGAATTGAGGATATGTGGCGCGGAATCGCAATTTTTCTGATTGGCGGCGTGATGGGGACCGGATTCGGAGTCGCGCTGGGCTTCTTCGCTTTCCCCTATGTCTTCCCGCCGCCCGAGGCGGCGGAGACGCTGGCCGAAGACGAGCGCACGAAGGTCGTTGCGAAGGGCACCTTCATCCATGCCAACCCGTCGGACCCGATCCATTACGGCAAGGGCGGCGTCACCGTTTACGAGAACACGGTTTTTCTGGAGAGCGATTTCGAAGTCGGTCCCGGACCGAAGTATCACGTCTATCTGGTACCGAAGGCGAACGTTCGGGAATCCGGTGACGTCAAACAAACCATGTTCGTCGATTTGGGCCGCCTACGTGCATTCAAGGGAAGCCAGAAATATACGATTCCCGCAGGCCTCGGTCTCAACAAGTTTGAGAGCGTCGTCATCTGGTGTGAAGAGTTCAGCGTTCTGATTTCGCCGGCCGATTTGAAGACCTGACGTTCTTATTCCGCGGCTTCCGGTGCCGTCTCTATGGCGCGCAACTCCCGGTCGAGGCGCACGCCTGCATGGGCGCGGGGTCGGGCGAGCGGCGCCAGCAGGCTGTAGATCACGGGGATCAGCAGCAGCGTGAAGATTGTCGCGATTCCAAGGCCGCCGAACACGACCCAGCCGATGGCCTGGCGCGCTTCGGCGCCGGCGCCGCTGGCGAGAACGAGCGGCAGGGCGCCGAGTACGGTCGACAGCATGGTCATGATGACCGGCCGCAGGCGCACCATTGCGGCTTCGCGGATCGCCTCGGCAACCGACTTTCCGCGGTCGCGCAGCTGATCGGCAAACTCCACGACCAGGATGCCGTTCTTGGCCATCAGCCCGACCAGCATCACGAGGCCGATCTGGCTGTAGATATTGAGCGTCGTGCCGGTCAGCTTCAGCGAAAAGACCGCGGCGGCAAGACCGAACGGGACGGTTAGCACGATGACCAGTGCGCTCAGCACGCTCTCGAACTGCGCCGCCAGTACCAGCAGCACGACCAGAACGGCAAATCCGAAGGTGATGGCGACTTCGTTTGATGTGTCGTCCAGGGTCGCGGCCTCGTTGATGAATCGTAATCCAATCCCAGGCGGCAGAATTTCGGCCGCCAATGTCTCGATTTCCGACATCCCTTCGCGCAGCGAATAGCCGGGCGCCAGTCCGGAGTCGATTTCAATCGCGCGCTTCTGCCCCGTGCGGTCGAGCTCAGCGGCGATGCCGGCTTCCTCCAGGGTCACGAAGGCTGAAAGCGGCAGCAGTTCGCCGTTACCGGCACGTACGAACAAATTGTGCAAATCGCGCGGGTCGTCGATTGCGCCGCTGGCCGACTCCAGCAGGATTGGGATCGACTGGTCGTTTACGTTGAGCTCGGTCACTTCCAGCTTCTCGACCATGGCGCGCAAGGTGGCCGAAATCGCTTCGACCGAGACGTTAAGGTCTTCTGCTTTGCGGCGGTTGACCCGGACGGTGAGCTGCGGTTGCGTCTGCTGGTACTCGATCTCGGGATCTTCAAGCCCTGGGATCCGCTCGCTCATGGCCGCCAGAAACGTGTCGGCCGCTGCCGCGATGTCGGCATAGTTGGCGCCGGTAAGGGCGAATTCGAGACTGCCGCCGGCGCGGCGAAGGTTCAGACTATTCGGCGTGCGGATACGCGCGGTGGCGCCGGGAATGGCTTTCAGAGGCTTGCGCAACGTCTTGGCGATCTCCGCCTGGCCGCGGCGTGTGCCCCACTCTGTCAGCGGCGCGATAATGTAATTCCGGTTCAGATCCCAACGCCCGACGATGGAGAAGATGTTCTCGACCTCGCCGCTTTCGCGCAGCGGCTCCAGCAGCGCCTCGGCCTGCACTGCCTGCCGGTCCATATAGTCCAGCCCAACGCCGTCCGGCCCCTGCATCATGATGATGATGGCGCCACGGTCTTCCTTCGGTAGAAGCTCTTCGTCGATCGTCTGGAAAATATCGATGGCGGTCAGAGCAACGAGCACCATGCCGCCCAGGACGAGCAATCGTGCCGACAGGGTAAATTCCAGCAGCCGGCGATACGCGGCGCTCAGTATGCCGCCCAACCAGGCCAAAACCCGAGGCAGTTTGGTTTCGCCCTCGGGCAGGCGCGATGCCAACATCGGACATAACGTTAGAGCGACGAAGGAGGAAATACCGACGGCGATGGCCAGCACGAAGCCGAACTCGGTGAAAAGACGCCCCGCCATGCTGGGCAGAAAGGCGATTGGCAGGAAGACTGAAATCAGTGTTGCGGTCGTTGCCAGCACGGCGAAGAAGACCTGGCGCGTGCCGACGACGGCGGCGGCCAGGGGCTTCAAACCGAGATTGCGCTGGCGCTGTATGTTCTCGGTCACGACGATGGCGTCGTCGACGATCATGCCAGTGGCGAGCACAATGGCGAGCAAGGTCAGGATGTTGATCGAGAATCCCAGCAGATAGATCGCGGCGATTGTGCCGACCAAGGCGACGGGAATCGTTGCGGCTGGCAGCAGGGTCGGCCGCAGGGCGCCCATGAACACGAAGATTACCGCGACGACCACGGCAACGGCGATCGTCAGCGTGGTCACCACTTCGCGCACGGAACTGCGGATGAAGCGGGCATCGTCCGAAATCTTGACCAGCTCGGCGTCTTTCAGCCGCCGGTTCAACCGGGTGACGGCGGCATCGACCGCGTCGGAAATTTCAATCGTGTTGGATTTGGCACGGCGTATGATCCCGAGGCCGACGACCTTCCGTCCGTTCAGCAGGCTGTTGTTGAGCGGGTCCGCTGGCCCGTAGAACGCCTGTGCGACATGGCCCAGCCGGGTGTCGCCGCGAAGTGCCAGCGCTTCGACTTCGCCGGGCTTCCAGACCGACGCATCCGCGCGGACCAAGAGCATGTGGTCGTCCGATTTGAAGCTACCGGCCGGGATATCGAGACTGGCCCCGCGCAGAACGCCGGCCACGTCATCGATAGTCAGGCTGTACCGGGCCAGCCGCATCGGATCGACCACGATACGCAGCACCTCCTCCTGGCTGCCGAACAGGTTGACCGTGGCGACACCCGGGATGCCGGACAGTTCGCTCGCCACGTCGTCCTCGGCAAGGCGGGTCAGGGCATCTTGCGCCAACTGATCGCTGACCAGGGCAAGCCGGATGATCGGCCGGGCGTCCACGTCCGCCTTGGTCACGGTGACGTCTTCGACGCCCTCCGGCAGGCGGCGCTCGATGCCCGCGACGGCTTCCCGAATGTCGTTCGCGGCCACATCCAGATCGATATTGGTGGCGAACTCGGCGCGCACCCGCATGTTGTTTTCTTCACTGGCGGCGTTGATCGTCTTGACGCCATTGACCCGTGCGACCGCGCCTTCGATGACGCTGGTGACTTCCGCATCCATGGTTTCCGGCGAGGCGCCGTCGAAGAACGCCCGGACCATGACAATCGGGCGATCGACATCGGGCAGTTCGCGGACTTCGACGCCCATGATTGCGGCCAGCCCGGCGATCATAATCAGCAGGTTCATCACGACAATCAAAGTCGGCCGTCGGACGGCGAGGGCGGGCAGGCCACTGAAATTAGGCATTACGATGCGTCCGTTTTCGTTGCGCTATTCTGTTCGCGCGGCGTCGCTTTCACCTTTCGGCCTGGCCGCAGGCCTTGCACGCCTTCGACGACGATCACATCCCCTTTATGTAAATCGCCTTCGATAAGGACACGGCCGCTTTCGCGGCGGATGACTTTCACAAATACCTTTTCCACCTTGCCATCCGTTACGCGCCAGATATAGGCGCCATCGCGGCTCCACAGCACCGCGACTTCGCGAACTGTCGGATATGTCGAACCTGAAATTTCGACATTGACGGCAAACGACGTGCCAGGCCTGACCGCATCTTCCCGGTTGGCAATTTGGGCGCGGATTTTCAACGACCGTGTAATCGGATCGATTCGGCTACCCATCGCCGATACGATACCGGTAAAGGTGCGATCCGGTAGCGTCCATGCCGTCATTGAAACGAGAACGCCAGGCCGAATATAGGCCGCCGCATCCTCCGAAACATTGAACTCGACGAATAGCGAGGAACGGTCGTCGAGCGTTGCAATCAAGGTGTCTGGCGTAACCCGATCGCCCTTATCGACGTCGGTCAGCCCGATGATACCATCGAACGGCGCGAAGACCGTGCGGTCTTTCAGATCGGCTTTAGCCTGCGCCAGCCGGAGTTGCGCGCTTTCAAGCTCTGCGGTGGCCGTATCCAGTGTCGCCTGCGCGACGTTTCCCGATGGCGCCAGTTTCTTCAGACGCCGGGCTTGGCGATCCGCCTCGTTGACCGCGACCTTTGCGAGACGCACGGCAAGCCTCTGATCCTCATCGTCGAGGCGGATCAGAGGCTGCCCGGTCTTGACCTTCTGCTCCGCTTCGAAGGCAACCTTGATTACTTCGCCGGAGACGGAAGGATAAAGTGCTGCGGATTGCAGTGCGCGGCCTGTCCCGATGGCGCGAACAACTCGTCTGTCTGTGGACAAGATGACGGGTTCGACCAAGACAAGCGTGGCCGCCGACCGGCGCGCTTTTACCTTATCCCGCGCAGCCGCGCCTTCCCGCTCGGCGAACCACCACCAGCCACCGGCCACGGTAGCGGCAATCGCCAAGAGCCAAACGATCTGGAAGACTAGGCGCATAAAGACCTCGCAAGGCCATGATTCGTTTCAAAGCGGAAAAATCTAGCATACACGACCATTTCTACGATGGTTTTAGCGCAAAATCGCAGAAATGGGTGAATCACAAGGTTAGGAGCCGTCGTTTTCTGGATAGACGACCCCGTCGACAACGACTACCGGGAAGGGGGTCAGCCGGTCGCCATTGCACGGCCCCGCGGTACAGAGGCCGCTTTCTATGTCGAAGACGGCGCCGTGAGTCCCGCAGAGAATATGAGTCTTTTCCATATTCGTGAAGCGGTCTGGCGACCAGTCGAGCGGCGTCCAGGCATGCGGGCAGGAATTGACGTAGCCGAAAACCTGCGCACCCTTGCGGATCAGGAATATGTCGAGTTCGGCATTCCGGCCCGGAAGCACGAAGCCTTTGCCCTCGCCGTCGGGAATATCGTTCAGGTGGCAGAGCGGCGTTTCGCTCAGAGCTTCGTGCCCGACATTTTTAGAATGAGTCGCCATTCTTTCGCCGTCATCGGCACGACTGAAAGGCGCGACTGCCGTACCAGCGCCATGTTCTCAAGCTCGGGCGTGGCCTTGATGTCGGCGAGGGTAACTGGTTTTTCGACCGGCTTGATCGCCTTGAAGTCGACCATGCCGAACTTTTCGCTCTTGTCGGTCGGGTCGGGATAATACTCTTTGGCGACTTCCAGAATGCCGACGACCTGCTTCTCTTTGACCGAATGATAAAAATACGCAAGGTCGCCGATCTTCATGGCATTCATGTTGCCGCAGGCTTGATGGCTGCGGACGCCATCCCATTCCGCCGTGCCCGCCTTTACGTGATCGTCCCATGACCATGCGTTGGGTTCCGATTTCACCAGCCAGTATTTCATCTTACTTCCCCTGCGTCCTCGTGTCCTGATCGTGAAATTCAAAAGATTGAATTTCGCGTGAATCAGCACACTACCTATTTGAGACTCGTGTGATTCAGATACTAAATTTTCTCGCAATAAATGCGAGAAACTTCAGAATCATCACACTAGTCAGTGTTCCCGGAGCCGGTGCTTTTTGGCCATCGGTGATCGTATACATGGATCGAATGGCTGGCGTAAACGCCGTGCCGGGTGAAAGGTTCGTCTGTGATCCACGCTTTGGCCGCCGCAAGATCCGGAAAATCAACGATAAACATGGATCCCATGCGGGTTTCTCCGTCGGCGCTGAAATAGGGTCCCGCGGTGATCATGCGGTCCTGCGCCGCGCGCAGATAATCCCAATGCGCTTCGACATAAGCGGGCCGTTTTGCCGCGGCATCGGACGCGCCGATATTGTGGATGAGAAACCACACAATGGTGCTACGCGCTGTCGCCGTTTTCCGGATGCCAATGGCCTTTGCGCATGCGCGTAACGACGACATTTTCGAATAGGCCGCCGCTGTTGAACGGGTCGCCCTTGGCGAAGGCTTCGGCTTCCGCCCGGCTGTCGACATTGACGATGAACATACTGCCGGTTGCCGTTTCGCCGTCGTCAGTTTGTGTCGCGCCGGCGACGACGATGATGCCTTCTTGTGTTTTGAGATAATCCTGGTGCGGCGGCCGCAGTTCGGCGCGCAACGCGGCGGCATTCGGTTTGTCGACACAATAAACGGCGTAAAGCATGATGGACTCCCTGTCAGCTTAAGCATCTATTGTCGGCGAGCGATATGTATCTCGTCAATCGGCGCGGTTGTACTCGTGTGCAAAAGGCCGTGATAGAAGCTCTGCGATAACGCGATCCATATTGTCGCCGCCGTTCACGATCCGGTCGACCGCTTGGCAAATCGGCATCTCGACGCCGATGCGTTCTGAAAGTGCAACGACGGATCCGGCGGAATAGACACCTTCTGTGACGGCACGGCGTTCCTTCAAAATATCGGCAAGAGTGCGGCCCTCCCCCAGGGCGACGCCAAGCGAAAAGTTTCGCGATTGCATAGCGTTACACGTCAATGTCAGGTCGCCCAGCCCGGAAAGGCCCATCAGCGTTTCTGCGCGGGCACCTTTCGCGACGCCGAGCCGCACGATCTCCGCCAAACCCCGCGTAATCAGCGCGGCGCGTGCGTTGTCGCCCATCTGCCGGCCAGCGACGATGCCGCACGCGATGGCCATGACGTTCTTGACGGCTCCGCCAATCTCCGCACCGATGGGATCTTCGGACAGGTAGGGTCGGAAATGCGGTACGCCGATGGCGGCCGCGAGGCGCTCGTTCGTAGCCTTGTCCGATGCGGCCAATGTCACAGCGGTGGGCAGGTCGCGTGCGACTTCCTGTGCGAAGGTGGGGCCTGATAGAACCGCAGCTGCGGCACCTGGCATCGTTTCCGCCAGAACTTCCGTCATCAGTGCGCCGCTCTTTTGCTCCACACCCTTGGCGCAAATCGCGACCGGCGTACTGGGCTGCAGGTTGGGTGCCATTGCCGTTGAGATGTCGCGCACGAACTGTGCCGGCACGACCATGAGAATGATGTCGCTGTCGCGTGTGGCGGCCGCCAGATCGGCCGTTGCGGTAATACCGGTTTCGAGCGTGACGCCGTCCAGGTAGCTCGGGTTGCCACGGCCCGCATTGATCGCTTCGACGACGTCGGCATCGCGCGCCCAAAGGGTGGTCTCGTTGCCGCCGCGCCGCGCGACGCAGGCCAATGCCGTACCCCAGGCGCCGCCGCCGATGACGGTGACCCGCGTCACGATGCCGCTCGCAATTCGTCCAGCGGCCAGCGCGGACGCGGCGCGAAATCGAGGCCGTCGACCAGGCCAAGCCGAAGCCGCTCGAGCCCCGCCCAGGCGATCATCGCCGCGTTGTCGGTGCATAGGGTGGGCGGCGGTGCGATGAACTGGAAGCCCTCAGCCGCGGCCAGGGTGCCGAGAACCGACCGCAGATGTTCGTTCGCGGCGACCCCGCCGGCCACAACCAGTGTGCCGGGCGCCGTTTCTTCAGATTGGAAACGCCGGATCGCATTCAGCGTCCGGTCCGCCAGCACCTCGCCCACCGCAGCTTGGAAGGAGGCCGCGGCGTCGGCGATGAAGGCCGGTGAAAGTTCGGCCACTTGCACCCGCCGCGCGACGGCGGTCTTGAGCCCGGAGAAGGAAAATTCGCATCCAGCGCGGCCCCGCATTGGGCGCGGAAAAGCGAACCGGCCAGCGTTACCCAAACGAGCTGCGCTCTCGACCGCGGGACCGCCGGGATAAGGCAGACCCAGCACCTTCGCCGTCTTGTCGAACGCTTCGCCGACCGCGTCGTCCAGCGTGGAGCCGTATCGCGTATAGGCGCCCGGTCCAGTAATCGACAGCAGCTGACAATGCCCGCCCGAGACCAGCAACAACAGATAGGGGAAATCTATGTCGTCCGTCAGGCGCGCGGTCAGCGCGTGGCCTTCCAGATGGTTGACCGCGATGAGAGGTAATTTGTGCACCAGGGCCACGGCCTTCGCGGTCATCATGCCGACCAGTACGCCGCCGATCAGGCCGGGACCGCCTGTCGCGGCAACGCCGTCCAGGCTGCGGTAATCCACGTCCGCCTCGCGCATGGCCCGGTCGACGATGCCGTCGATATGGTCGAGATGGCTGCGCGCCGCGATCTCGGGAACGACGCCACCATAGGGGCGGTGCTCGTCGAGTTGCGAAAAGACAATGTTGGACAGAATGTCCCGGTTATCGGAGACGACGGCGGCGGCGGTTTCGTCGCAGGACGTTTCGATGCCGAGCACGATCATGATGCGCTCTTTCCGGGCGGTTGCAAGCTTGTACCAAGTCGGCATGCATTCCAGTTCAGGGGTCGGTCTTCTTGCTCCGCGGACACGCGCTCGCGCAGCAGCTTGTCGATATCGTAGCCGCGCAGCATCAGTTCGGCCTGAGCCGGTGACCCCTTCTCGACCGCGTGGAAGTAGGTTGCGCCAATATAGCTCCGCGACGATTCCAGCTCACTCAGAAAACGCCGATGCTGGTTGAGAAGCTGCTCGTCGGTAAAGGTGGGGAAATCCGCTTTCGCCTTGTACGCATACACCGCGCACGCCGCGAACAGGATTGTGATGATGGCGATGGTGATCACCATGCCGGATACCGTCCAATATCAATGAATTTCGCGGCTTCTTAGCATGATCGCCGCGTTCTGTCGCGGGCCGGTTGTTGCCCTTCGGAAAACCTCTTTCGGCAGCCGGTCGAACCGGGTACAGAAGGGTGATGAAAGAGTCGCTTAATATCGGTATGCGCGGGTCGCCTCTGGCCTTCATTCAGGCCAATAAGGTTCGTGACTGGTAAGGCGGAACCTTTGGGAGGGACAAATTCGCGCGCTCGTTACAAGACCGGCACAGGATTCGATGCCACTGGTCGCCGCGCTCAAGCAGCGCGGGGTCGAGTCGTTCGTCAGTCCGATGTTGAATATTGCCGTCCTGCCGGATGCGATGCTCAATCTGGACGGCGTCCAGGGGGTCCTCTTCACGTCAGCCAACGGCGTGCATGCTTTCGCGGCTCTGACGTCGCGGCGCGATCTGGCCGTGTACGCGGTCGGCGACCGCACGGCGTCGGCGGCGGAAGAGGAGCGCTTCGTGAATGTCGAAAGCGCCGGCGGCAATGTGGATATGCTGGCGGCCCTCGTGATGCGGAGCTGCAAGCCGACCGACGGTGTATTACTGCATCCGGCCGGTACTGCGGTGGCCGGAGATCTCTCAGGGCAGTTGAGCAATGCGGGTTACGTGGTGCGGCGTGCGGTCATCTACGAAGCGCGGCCGGCGGCCGGGTTCAGCGGCGAAATCCGGATGGCCTTGCAGGACCGGGAAATCGATCTGGTACTGTTCTTCTCACCCCGCTCCGCCGCGATCTTCGTTATCCTCGCCAGGAAAGCCGAGCTTGAAACAGCATGTGAAAACCTTGAGGCGCTATGCCTTAGCGATGCGGTTGCGGCCGCGGCGGATCCGATTATGTGGCGGCGTGTGATGGTTGCGCCCGAGCCGACGCAGGCGGCTCTTCTTGCGACGCTAGACGAAAGATTAGGCAATCGATGACGGAAGATAAAAATGACGGTGCGGAGACATCGGAACCGCCCGAAGAAACAACGGCGGCAGACTCGGCATTGGATGATGCCGAACGGGTCGTTGCCGCTTTCGGTGGGATTCGGCCGATGGCGGCACGGCTCGGTGTGGCTGCGACGACGATTCAAGGCTGGAAAAGCCGCGGCAATATTCCACAGAACCGGCGGCAGATGGTCTCCGAGGCGATTGCCGCCGACGGTATCGACCTCTCGGCACCTGTCGCCGCACCGGACGACGCAGTCGAGGCAGCGACGGACGATGCGCCTTCGGTTGCGGCCCCACCGCCGCCCGCTCGGCAAAGCAACGGTGTCGCGTGGCTTGCGCTGACTGTCGCTGGGCTCGCCGGTGTTGCTGTTGCGACGCAACCGGAATGGGCACCGCTTGTTTTTGGCGAAACGCCGGTGGCGTCGCAGAATACGCTGGAGCCGCGGATCATCGCGCTGGAACGACGGCCGGCAGCGCCTGATGTGTCGCGACGCGTCGCGACGTTGGAACAGGCATTGGCAGAACTGCGTGCCCGTGCGCCTATTGCAGCGGCACCGGACTTGACGCCTCAGGTGAGCGGACTCTCGTCTCGCCTTGACGATCTTTCGCGGGCGCTGGAAACCGCGCGGACGGAAGGACGAAGCGCGACAGATATCCGTGCCGCCGATGTCGCCGCGTTGCGCGAGGCCTTCGATGCATTGACCGCCAAGGTCGAACAGGCCGCCCTCGATACGGCGGCAGCAAATGTGCAGGGATCCGCTCTCATTCTTGCCGTTGGGGCCCTGGAGATCGCCTTGAGCGACGGCCTGCCGTATGGCGGTGCGCTTGACGCGGTTGCCGGGCTGGCGCCCGCCGACGACACAGCGCTTGCCGAACAAATCGCGGTTTTAGAACCGGGTGCTGCAGCGGGTATTCCGACGCGCGGGCAATTGATGCATCGCCTTTCTGAATTGGCGGAGTCGCGCGGAACGCCAGTTTGGTCGGCGGAGACGGAAAGCTGGACGGACAAGGTTCTGCAGAAAATCGATAAAGTCATCGTCGTGCGGCGGATCGATGAGGCGGCGGATGGCGGGGCGCAGTCGCGCCGTGTGAAACGCGCCGCCGCGACCGGCAGCTTGTCTGACGCGATAGCCGCGCTGGACGGTGCGACGGCCCCCGCCGCAGCGTGGGTCCGCGACGCGCGCCACCGGATAGCGGCCGATCGCGCATTTGCCGCGTTGCGCTTACGGGCGATCGAGCGGCTTCGTCCGCCGGCGGGGACATCTGCGCGATGATCCGTATTGTTCTCCTTTTTGTCCTGATCGGCGTTGCCGTTTGGTCCGCCGTCTGGTTTGCCGATCACCCGGGGCGCGTCGAGATCGAAGCGATGGGGTACCGGGTCGAGACGACGGTCGGGGTTCTGATCGTTGCCATTGTTGTGTTGTCCATTGCCGTTGCGGTGCTGTATCGCGCTTGGCGTTCATTGCGCCGTGCGCCGCGCCGTCTTGTCGAGCATCGCGGTACCAGCCGCCGGCAACGCGGCTATCAGGCACTGACCCAGGGCATGGTCGCTGTCGCCGCGGGAGATTCGCGCGAGGCCATGCGATTTGCGCGCAAGGCGGATTCGCTTTTGAAGGAGCCGCCGCTGACGATGCTTCTGTCGGCCCAGGCAGCGCAGCTGGACGGCAACGAAGATGCGGCGCGCGGTTATTTCGAAGCGATGCTTGCCGAGCCGGACATGGCGTTTCTCGGTGTGCGCGGACTGCTGATGCAGGCGGTCCGCCGCGACGACAATCAAGAGGCATTGCGCCTGGCCGGTAAGGCACAGACGTTGCGGCCGAATACGCCCTGGGTGCTGAAACATCTGCTCGACCTGCAGGTGGACGCACGGCAATGGGATGCCGCGGACCAGACCCTGCGCCAGGCCGTAAAGGTAGGAGTCGTCGATGCGCAAGCAGGCCGCCGCCGCCGCGCGGCCCTGGCGGTGGAAGCGAGTTGGGAAGCGTCGGCGCGAGGCGATAACGCCGCTGCGACCAAACGGGCGCGGGCGGCCTATGATCTCGATCCCGGGCTGGTTCCGGCTTCTGTCGCTTTCGTCAAGTGCTTAAGCGAAAGCGGAAAGACCCGCCGGGCGGTGAAGACGCTCGAGGCGGTATGGGGCCGGGCGCCGCATCCTGATCTGGCGGCTGTCTATGCCACGCTTGCCGGCGAGGACGAGGTGCCGCTCAACCGCGTTAAGCGGTTCCAGTGTCTCGCGACGTTTCACCCGGATCATCCTGAGAGTCATTTCGCTTTGGCGGAGGCATCGTTCGCCGCGCAGCTCTGGGGCGAGGCGCGCCGCCATCTCGACTCGGTTCCGGCGGAACAGCGATCTGCCCGGTTTTTCCGTCTCATGGCGGATCTGGAAGAGCAGGAAGCCGGTGATTATAAAGCGGCGCGGCGGTGGCTCGACGAAGCCGCCTCGGCGGCGCCTGAACAGGCCTGGTATTGCAGCGATTGCGGATCCGTCGCCGACGCCTGGCAGGCCTGTTGTCCGACCTGTGGTGCGTTTGCAGCACTGGATTGGCGCTTGCCGCCAGGTACCGCCGCTCTCGATGGAGCGCCCCTGCTGACGCTGCCGGAAACAGCAGCTTAGATTGAGCTCCCGTGCGGAACGTCTGACGCCAGAGAAAAAAAGGCCGGCAATATTATTGCCGGCCAATAGGAATTTGGGAGGAAGGAACGATTATCCGTAACAGGATGATCACAAGGTATACCTCGTTTCGCGCTGTATCAGTGATCCCGGTCACAATGGCATAAAAAAACCGGCCTCGGTTTCCCGAAGCCGGTCTAATTACCGTGTACTTTTTATCTTCCGTAGATGACGTATTCACCTTTTCTGCCCGTGAAGATACCAGGCTGGGTTGGCGAGGGATCTTGCGGATCGCCCCTATACTCCTCTGGGAGGTAGGGCTTGTATGCAATTTTCTGACACCCCGCCACAGCTATCGCCGCAGCGATCATCACTATCCAGCTAAGTTTTATCACGGCGAAATCGTCTCCTACGGTATCGGTTCGCCTGCGTTAGAACTTCACGCGGGCGCCGAGTGTAACAACGTCGATGTCGTCGGGGTCTGCAACGCCGGGCTGTTCAAGCGAGAAGTTCGCGTAACCCGCTTGCAACTCGATACCGAGCGGCTCAAGGATCTGAATGACGCCGAAGGCGATCGTGGTCGATTCCTCATCCGCTGCGTTGATGTCATCAAATTCGCCGTAGGATGCGAACAGACGCGTCTGACCGATTTCAAGCGCCTTAAACTTGTAGCCGACCTTGGCGTATCTCATTTCGGCATTGTCACGGACGCCGTTGAACCGGTCGTCGTCCTGCTCGCCACCGGCGATGGTGAAGCTAAGCCCGAACGGCAACAGTATGGATGCCGACCCGTTCACAGTTTCACGCCCGTTGCGGGTCGAGTCGTCGCTATAAGCAATCGCGGCTGCGACCTTGACGCCACCGAACGAACCGCCGTACCGCAGTGCTGTCGACCAGGAGTCGGCATTTTCATGCGATGTTGTGACCTGAAAGCCAGCAAATTTCGGCGTGTCATAGCGGATACGATCGCGTCGGCCGTGACCATCGAGGTTGTTCTGGACGCTTCCAAGGTTAAGCGGATCGCCATTCGCTTTTACAACGTTGGCGCCACCGCGTTGGAACACCTCGCCGCCCGCGACGAGGAATTCGTCAGCGTTCAAGCTCAAAAGGCCCGTACCGGAAAGGTCAACTTCCGACGTGCTTTCCGAGCCGGTCCGGCCTTGGCCGATCCACAGCTTGCCCAGTGTCTTACTGGTCAAGGTCATGTCGATATGACGTTCGTCGAGCGGATTCTGGCTATCGGAACCATTGTCGTCGCCGTTGTCGTTGAGGTTCTGTCCCGTACTCGAAGATGAGCGGTTGCCGAGCTCGATATAGGTGCCGACGGTAAGATCGTCGTTGATCTTGCCGGTGCCGACCCAGCGGACGCGTGAACGCGACTCGATGCTGGTTGTGTGCTCGAAGCCGCTTGTCGTGCCGTTGTCGACGAATTGGACCAAACGGTTGATGTGACCCGAAACGACGAGCTTCATGGTCTTCTTACTACGCGTGACGGTTTGTCCGCCGCCCGCCTTCTCAAGCGCTTTTACGCGCTTCTCGAGCGAAGCATGGCCGTCTGCGAACGCGGTCGGTACAGCCATGACCATGGCCGCCACCGCAAGTGCTGTGCTGCTAAGCAGCTTTACTGAGGATTGCATTCCTTAAACCTCCATAACGATCAGACTGTTTTCAAAGTGTTGTTAAGAGCCGCCGGCTCACGAAATGGATGGCTATGTAGTTCGGCTTGCACTTCCCAGGTTTTGAACATGATCAGCATGGAGTTCGAACATGATTCATTAACAAGCGTTCCCGCACACAACCGGCCAGCGGCTCCAGAAGAACGGTATTGGCGGTATGGGCGGAACTCCAATAAAACAAAAGATCAAAGTTAATTAACTGCAAAGTAGTTGCAATAAAGAAACAAAATCACATAAAAAAGGTATAATAATAATGTTAGTATTATTATATGAGAGGTATCATTTTACTTAATGGTATTATTATACTAACTAACTTTATTCGATTTTATGACGGCGCGGCAGTGTTGCCTTCCGTTTTAGGAACGAGAACTGGTCCTCAAACCGCTGTCTAACTCGAATGGGCTTGGACAATATCCCCGGGCCGAGTGCCGTGCGGCTCCGCCAAGCGAACGACGGGCGAAATGCGCGGTCTTGCCTTGTCGACCGACTGGGCCTATTTTGCGCGCCGTCGTGCCGCCTTAGCTCAGTTGGTAGAGCATCGCATTCGTAATGCGGGGGTCGCGTGTTCGAGTCACGCAGGCGGCACCACTCTTCGCTCTTCGAGCGTTATCCGAAAGCTGTTAGAAGAAGGTGTGTCCTCCGTAGCCTCGGCGTAGGGGGACTGGTGCCGCTTCGAAATTTTCCCCTCTTCTATCAACTACCCACTGGGCTCGGACCGGTCCACGAACCGGCTGAAAAAACGCCTGAACCGCCCTCTGTTGAAACGGAAACCTGGATCGAAGCCGGCGGCGGATGCATAGTTAGTATAGGAACGATAGGGTCATGTGTGGAGCTAAGCGTCAAGTTTGCTTGAGGTTTGCCTCAGAACAGACATTCGTGTTGCTACGGCGCACTAAAACCTCCAGTATTTGTGCTAGCGGTTGTACTGAAGGTAGGTGCGCGAAACTAAGTTGGTGTTGACCCAAGTCATTTAGGATTGATATGCATCCCAACAGGTTTCAGAATTTAGCGATTTAGTCCCTCCCCCGCCCAACCAAGTTGAATGATTACACATGGCTGATGACTCCCGCGACAAATATGATCTCGTTGTCATTGGAGGAGGGCCGGCAGGAAGCGCTGCAGCAATCACCGCCGCAAAAAATTCTCTCCGCGTTTGTTTAATAGACAAGCAAATTTTTCCCCGAAATAAGCTTTGTGGCGGCTTGATCACCCAACGCAGCAAGTCAATTTTTGAAAAAGTATTTGAGAAAAACTGGGATCCGCAAATAATAAACTATTCCAATGAGGTTTCTTTTTATTCGGAGGGAAAATTACTTAGCGAATTAAACGGATATTCGCGTTTATACTTTTCTATGCGAATAGATTTCGATCATTATCTTTTGGAGCTGGCAAGAGAAGCTGGCAGCCAATTGATACTTGGTAAAAGTGTTGATGAAATCGACTTCAGTCAAAATCTAGTGAAATTGGCCGATGGTGCTCAAATTGAGTACGATTCTCTTGTGGGAGCCGACGGAGTTAACAGTACCGTAGCTAAACTATTATTTGGTTCTTCATTCAACAAAAAGACAATAGGATTTGGCCTCGAGGTCGAAGTTCCGCGAACTGATTTGCCAAGCCAGTCTGAAAAAGTTGAAATCGATTTTGGCATTGCTGTGTGGGGATATGGCTGGGTTTTTCCGAAAAAAGATAGCTATACGATCGGAGTCGGAGGAATCCATAGAATCAATCCCGACCTAAAATCACGACTGGCTTATTACCTATCGCTAAAAGGCCTCAATGTAGATAATTACAAAGTTAAAGGCCAATTTATCCCCTTTGGCGACTACCGCAAGTCTCCTGGTCGCGGAAATGTTCTTCTCTGCGGAGACGCTGCCGGGTTAGTTGATCCGATAACGGGTGAAGGAATTGCTTATGCGATGGAAAATGGGCACATTGCTGCGCGCTCAATTTGCATGTCAATCAACAGTTCAGGTCGTGACGCCGCCCTCGCGCTCTATAAAGAAGACTATCTAAAAATATCTAATTTAATTAAACAAGCTAAATTTTGGCGCTTATTTATATTCCCACAGATTATCAGAAAATCATTTTCTTGGGCTTTCGCAGATGCGGGGACGTTACAACGGGGCTACCTAGATATTCTTGCCGGAAAACACGAATACAACGCCTTATACCGTTTATTTTTGATTCAGGCATGGAGGGGAATAAAAAAATTAGCAAGGAAGATATTTAGGCGAGATACAAAATAAAGAAGTTAGGAAAGACGAGGTAAATATTGGACCTGATCCTAAGCCTATATTATCGGCTAATTGGCCGTGAACATAAAATTCCAAGCTACTTGAGTGGCGTTTCTCGCGCTATAGACATGTTATCTATCCCCAAAAGCCGTAAAATAATTTGGGGAGGGTTGCTGTATTTCATCCCTGTGCTGATCGCGGTGATTGTTTTATTTTGGATCAAAAAAGATCTAATCACGCACGGTGCCCTCGAAATTGGCGCCTTGTTGCTTGCGGTAACTTGGGGGTGGATGGGGCCATCTCAGATATGGTTTTATGAACGATATACCTTACCACGGTTTCACAAAAATTGTAGAAGGTTAATACCTCATGGGCTCCAATATCAACACCTGAAAAGTGTTGTTTTTTCTCCTGTTTCTACTCTTCCTTATGCCAAAACCTTTGAATGGGTTTGGCGTGCAATAGTGATGCTGAGCTTTTTAGGAGTTAGCGAAAATTTTCTAAATGGTTTGGGAATTTATGGTATTTTCGACTGGTTATGGTGGGCCATATTAGTCGGTGTTTGGAGGTTTTCATATTACACTTCACTTGGATTTTGCCTCGCGTACAAAACTTTGTATTTAACCAAAATCGTCGCTACTACATCGATTCTACCGAGATTTTATCATCGAGATCAAATGCTTGGATTTTCCTTTGTCGGAGAGTTTTCTCGTCAAACGTCAGTTTTATTTTTCAGCGGCTGGGCTTTTGCCCCACTACTTTTTGCATTAGGTTATCACGATAAATACCATTTTCCATTTTTTCTGCTGATCTGTTATTTCATTTTTACAGTATTAACATTTTTTGTACCGATCTATGTTATAAGAGAAAAAATTAAAAACTTTAAAGATTTTCATTCTAGAGAATTCTGCTTACACGCAAACAATTTAGCAGAGCAGAATCAAATTAATTTTGATATAGATTTATTCACAGAATTTGATTTTTACCGTAAAAGAATCATTGATCTACAAACCATTCAAGAATGGCCAGTGAAACTTAATACTTTTGTTAAATTTGTAGTTGTAATGGTATTTATTCCTTTGTTAATTGCAACAACATCGTAAGCGTCCGGCCTGACCGCTCTGCCGTGCAGAAGAAGTGAGGTTTAGTGTCCACTTGTTTAGGTGGACACTAACGGGGATCAGGATGTGGCGAAGCGGGGCAAGCGTCGGCGCTGGAGTGCAGACGAGAAGCGGATGATTTGCGCACAGACGCGGTTTGCGGGCGTTTCGGTTTCACAGGTTGCACGGCGCTACAATGTGAACGCCAATCAGGTTTTCAACTGGCTGAAAGATCCCCGGTTTGCGGGAAGTGACACGGTCGATGACGCCGCCTGTTTCCTGCCGGTTGAGATTGCGCGTCACGTCGAGCACGAAGCCGAGCGCCCTGTTGGTGACGAAGGCAAGATCGAGGTCACGCTTGCCGGAGGTCATCGCTTGAGCATTAGCGGCCCTTACGATCCCGAAGCGCTCGTACGTCTGCTCCGGTGCTTGTCGGGATGATCCCGGTTCCCACGAACACGAAGGTTTGGCTTGCGGCCGGCGTGACGGACATGCGTAAGGGGTTCAATGGGCTGTCAGCGCAAACAGAGAAGGTTCTAAAGGCGGCGCCGTATTGCGGTCATCTGTTCGTCTTCCGGGGTCGCCGTGGCGATCTGATCAAGGTGATCTGGTGGGACGGGCAAGGGGCATGTCTGTTCTCGAAGCGTCTGGAGAAGGGACGGTTTGTCTGGCCGTCTGCGAAAGCGGGCAAGGTTGCGCTGACCCCGGCTCAATTGGCGATGCTGCTGGAAGGGATTGATTGGCGCATACCACAACGAACGTGGCGTCCCCTGACGGCTGGGTAAAGTCGTTTCACAGCAAAGGGTTGTCAATTTCCGGGGATTCCCATGCGGGGTGGCGGCTGATAGATTGCCGGCATGCTCGACGACGCTGAGAACCTCCCGAATGAACCTGCCGCATTAAAAGGTCTGGTGGCATCGCTGGCGTCGGAAGTGAAGTCACAGGCGGTGTTGATCGAGAAGCTCCAACACCAATTGGCCGGGATGCGCCAGCATCGCTTCGGGTCGCGCTCGGAGGCTCTGGATCAACTGGCGTTGACGCTGGAAGACGAAGAGATTGCGGCGTCCGCGCAGGAGCCCGCGTCAGACGATGCAAATGCAGATCAATCTGCAGCGCCAAAAGACAAGCCCAAACGTAACCCGCTGCCCGGTCATCTCCCACGCAACGAGACAACACTGTCGCCGGGCGATGCCTGTGGGGAATGCGGCGGTGCGCTCAAAACGCTTGGCGACGATGTCACCGAGGAACTGGAATATGTCCCCGGACGTTTTGTCGTGAACCGGATTGTTCGCCCGCGCATGGCCTGCACCTGCTGTGAGACGTTCCATCAGGCAGCCCTGCCGTCGCGGCCGATTGAGCACGGGCGGCCCGGTCCTGGCCTACTGGCCCATGTGCTGGTCAACAAGTACGCCGATCATTCGCCTTTGTACCGGCAAAGTCAGATATTCCAGCGCGAGGGGATCGATCTGGACCGCTCCACCCTGGCCGATTGGGTTGGCAAATCCACGGCTCTGTTGGAACCTTTGGCGGACGCCGTCGCGCGCCATGTTTTAAAGGGACAGGCCCTCTTCGCCGATGATACGCCGGTAAAAATGCTGACCCCAGGCTCCGGTAAAACCAGGACCGCGCGGCTTTGGGCCTATGTCCGCGATGAACGACCCTGGGCCGGAGAGGCGCATCCTGCCGCATGGTATCAGTTCTCGTCCGACAGGAAGGGCGTTCGCCCGCGCGAACATCTAGCGGACTTCACGGGCTTCATGCATGCCGATGGCTATGCGGGGTTCAATGACCTGTACCGCACGGGCAAGGTGACGGAAGTGGCCTGCATGGCCCATATCCGACGCAAGTTCGTCGATATCCACAAAGCTCAGGGATCGGCGATTGCCGAGGAAGCCATAAAACGTATCGCCACACTCTATGGCGTCGAGAAGGAGGTTCGGGGCCAATCGCCGGATCAACGGGTGAAGATCAGGCAGCGCCAATCAAAACCAATCTTCGACGACCTGGAATCATGGCTGCATGCCCAATTGACCCGGATATCCGGCAAATCACCCTTAGCCGGTGCTATTCGCTACGCCCTGACCCGCATGAAGAAGCTGCGACCATATCTAGATCACGGCTTTCTTGAACTCGACAACAATACCGCAGAGCGATCCATGCGGCCCATCGCCCTGGGGCGGAAGAATTATCTCTTCATGGGGTCCGAGGCCGGCGGCAAATCAGCCGCCATCGCCTATACGCTGATCGAGACAGCAAAACTCAATGGCGTCGATCCGCAGGCCTGGCTAACCGACACGCTAGCCTGTATCGCCGACCATAAAATCAATCGGATCGACGAACTGCTCCCCTGGCGTTACGCTCAAACCTGAGCGTAACAGTCCAACGTCATCATAGGCAGGGCTGCTTTACCGGACGCTCACACAACATCTGGAATTTCAGTGAATATCATCAGCAAGTAATTAGTTATTCAGAATTTTATTCGGCCATATT
Organism: Alphaproteobacteria bacterium; assembly: GCA_012103325.1. Taxonomy (GTDB): domain Bacteria; phylum Pseudomonadota; class Alphaproteobacteria; order UBA8366. The sequence goes on along the minus strand of WLWY01000001.1, from coordinate 663,652 downwards.
ACGGCGCTATCCCCAATACCCCGCCAACCGTCCCTCGCCCGTGAACCCCGCACCGACGTTCGAGTGGTAGAGCGCAATCGCCGCTGCAACAGCTAAGTCGGCATGGTGTTCGGTGGCCCGCACCTCGAGCACAGTGTTGCCGGCTGCTGTCGTCTTGACCTCGAATGTTTCCAACTCCTGCATGAAGCGGTCGCGTAGTGGCAGGTCATGGGCAACGATAACTTTCTTGGTTTCGAGCCCGTTCGCGAGATCGCCGAGCAAGACGTTTTTCGCGACGTTGTGGTAACGGCCCTTTCGGTTCGTCGCAGCGCCCGCCGTGATCGTCACCGCCGCGTGTTCTATCTGCTTCTCAGCCAAGAAATCCGAGAACGCGCGTCCGACGCCCGTAGCGTCGATGGCGAGTTTGACCCAACGGATATTATTCGTAATGCGGGGGTCGCGTGTTCGAGTCACGCAGGCGGCACCATCTTTTTTCCCCCTTGTCCCGGCTGGCCTCGCGGATAACACTTGCGCGGTGTCAATCCGCCGTTGTTGAGGGGAACCACCATGATCAAGCTCGGTCTGTACAGTTCCATCGCCAATCCGCCGCGCGGCGACGATCTCGACCGCTGTGTCGCGGAAACCGTGGCGGAAGCGGAGCTTGCCGAGGCGTGTGGGTTCCACGGGTTCTTCTTCGGGGAACATCATCAGGACAAGGATGGCTTTCTGCCATCGCCGCTGATCGTTTGCGCGGCTGTCGCGGCGCGGACGAAAACCATTCAGATTGGCACGTCGGTGCTGCTTCTCCCCTTGCATCATCCGCTACGTGTCGCGGAAGATGCCGTTACATTGGACATCGTGTCCGGTGGCCGCCTCGCGCTCGGGGTTGGTCTTGGTTATCAGGACGCTGACTTTCGCGCCTTCGGCGTCGAGAAGAAGCATCGGGTCGGCCTGTTTGAAGAAGGGATCGATGTCCTTCGCAAGGCCTGGACCGGCAACGCGTTCTCCTACAAGGGCAAGCATTTCGATATCGACGATGTCCGCGTCCTGCCGCGCCCGATCCAGCAGCCGGGACTACCGCTGTGGATCGGTGGTTGGGTTCCCGCGGCGGTGGAGCGGGCGGGGCGTCTCGGCGATGCGATCGTTCTGGGGCCGAGCATGCCGCTGGCGGAGAACCAGGAACTGGCGGCGCGGTATCGTCACGCGGCTGCGGCGGCGGGCCGGGAACCGCAGATCGTATTGATGCGCGATGCCTGGGTTGCCGATAGTCTGGAAGACGCAGCGCGGGTCTATGGACCAGAGGTCATGGAAGCGTACAAATACTACTGGCGTAATGGCGCGACCGCCTTTCAAGACATCGAATCGGAAGCGGCCTTTGAATTCGAGAATATGTGGAAGGACCGGATGATTACAGGTGCGCCGGAGCAGTGCGTTGACGAGTTCCGCCGCTGGAGCGAGGCGATCGGTACGGACTACTTCCTGTTGCGCCTCCGCCACGCCCATTCCGGCGGGCCGCCCCACAAGGACATCATGCAGGCGATCGAACGGTTCGGCCGCGACGTGATCCCGCACATCGCATGAGCAATACTGCCGACAAACTTGAAGTCGTTCCGACGGGCGGCCCGCTGGGTGCGGAAATCCGCGGGATCAATTTCGCGCAGCCGGTTGACGATGAAACCGCCGCCGCGCTCAACGAAGCCTGGGCCGCGCATTCGGTGCTGCTGTTCCGGAGCCAGAATATTTCCGCCGCGGATCATGTCGTCGCCTCCGCACTCTTTGGTGAACCATCAGCAGGCGCGAACCGCGCTTACTACGAAGCGCAAGGACGACTGCCCACCGATGCGGTCGCCGACCAGCCTGAGATCACCGTGATCTCCAACCTGGATGCGAACGGCGAACCGGTGATGAAGAACGAAGGGCTGGGCAGCGGCGAGGTGGTTTGGCACAGCGACAATTCCTATGTCGAAACGCCGCCCGCCGGCAGTTTTCTACGGGCGTTGGAAGTGCCGCCGGAAGGCGGCAACACGTCGTTCAACAATCAATACATGGCTTACGACACGCTGCCAGACGATGTGAAGGATCGAATTCAGGGCCTCCATACGAAGCAGGATTCCAGCCGCAACTCGGCGGGAGTCCTGCGGCAAGGAGTCAAAAAACCGGAAACGCTGGAAGATGTCCCCGGTCCCAACCACCCGCTCGTGCGCGTCCATCCGGTAACGGGACGCAAGGCGCTTTATCTCGGCCGGCGGCGTGTTTTTCCGTCGCAATACGTGATGGGCTGGGAAAGGTCGGAGAGCGAAGCACTGCTCGATTTCCTCTGGACGCACGCCACGCAGGATCGGTTCAAATGGACTCACGGCCCCTGGCGCGTGGGCGATATGGTGCTGTGGGACAATCGCTGCGTCATGCATTATCGCGACGCGCATGCGGGCACCCATCGGCGCGTCATGCATCGCACCCAACTCGGCAAGCAAGCGCCGATCATGGCGTAGTGTCCCGATCGTGAAATTCAAAGAATTGAATTTCAGGTAAGTCAGCACACTAACTATTTGAATCTTGTGTGATCCAGATCAAAAACGTTTCTTGAACGCTGAAAAAACGCTAAGTCACAAAAAAAAGGAAATTGAACACGGGGAGACACATGGAACTGCAGATCTTCATCGATGCCTTTACGCAGCTGTTCGATCCGACGCATTTGGCGTTCCTGCTCCTGGGGACCGCTTTGGGTCTGCTTATCGGCGTTCTGCCGGGTCTCGGCGGCGTTGCCGGCCTGTCGTTGCTGTTGCCGTTTGTCTACGACATGGAAGCGTCGCACGCCCTGGCCATGATGATCGGCCTGCTCGCGCCGACGACCACGTCCGATACATTTCCCTCGGTGCTGATGGGCATACCGGGGACATCCGCGTCACAGGCAACGGTGGTGGATGGGTTTCCACTGGCCAAACGAGGCGAAGGCGCTCGTGCCCTCGGTGCTGCGTTCACCGCGTCCCTGTTCGGCGGCCTGTTCGGCGCGTTCGTGCTGACCGGCGCCATTTTCGCCGCCCGGCCAATCATCCTGGCCATGGGCTTCGGCGAACAGATGATGCTGATCATGTTGGCGTTGAGCATGATCGGCATGCTGACCGGCAACCATGCCTTCAAGGGGCTGGCCACCTGCGTCATCGGGTTGATCGTCGGCATGGTCGGCTACGAACCGCATGGCGCCTTCCGGCTGACCGGCGTCCCCGGTGTCTTCGAATCGGCCTATCTCAGCGATGGGATCAAGATCGTGATCATCGGGCTTGGTATGTTCGCGATGCCGGAGATCGTCGATCTCGTGCGCCGCCATAAAACCATTTCCCAAGATGGCGTGTTGGGCGCCGGCTGGGTGCAGGGATTCAAGGACGCGGCGAAAAATTGGTGGATTGTCGTCCGGTGTTCCTCCATCGGCTGCATTATCGGCGCGCTACCTGGCCTCGGCGGCTCGGTCGTCGACTGGATCGCCTATGGCCATGTCATCCAGACCTCCAAGGACAAGAGCAAGTTCGGCACGGGAGACATCAGAGGCGTCCTCGCGCCTGAGTCGGCCAATAACGCGAAGGAAGGCGGGGCGATGATCCCCACCATCCTGTTCGGCATTCCGGGCTCCGGCAGCTATGCGATTTTGCTGAGCGGTTTCATCCTGATCGGCATCGAGCCCGGCACCGAGATGATTACCAAAAATCTCGATCTCACCTATACGATGATCTGGTCCCTGGCGCTCGCCAATGTCTTCGGTGCCGGCGCCTGTTTGCTGCTGTCTTCGCAGATCGCCAAGCTCACCACGATCCGCTACGGGTTTCTGGCGCCCTTCATGCTGGTGCTGATTTTCTTCGCTGCCTTTCAGGCGACGCGGGACTGGAGCGACCTGATCGCGCTATTCATCTTTGGCACCTTGGGCACGTTCATGAAACGCTACGGCTGGTCGCGTCCGGCGCTGTTGATCGGGTTCTTCCTCTCGGGGCGCATCGAAACGTCGCTGTACCAGTCGATCCAGGTCTACGGCTATAGTTTCTTCGAGCGGCCGATCGTGATCGTCCTGCTTATTCTGACCGTTCTCTCGATCTACGGCGCGCTGCGCTACAACCCGAACGCCGGGAAGATCTTTACGGAAGACAGCGAAGCCTCGACCCGCCGCAAATGGCCGCAGATCGGATTTACGCTGTTCATGCTGGTCGTCGTGGTCGTCGCGTTTACGGACGGGTTCCGTTACGAAACGCTGGGACGCATCTTCCCGTTTGCGGTCGGCCTGCTCGGCTTCGCCTTTGTCCTTCCGGTGCTGTTCCAGCAATTCTTCGCGAAAAAACCATGCGCGGTGCTCATGGACAAGGAGCTGCATGGCGAGACGACCCATTCCGAATTTTACTATCTGGCGTGGATTGCGGGCATGCTCGGGTTCATTGGTCTCGTCGGTTTTCCGATTGCCGCGGCAGTGTTCATTTTCCATTTCGTTTCGTCCAGGGTTGAAATCAATCACCTGCGAAACGGATTGCTGGGCCTGTCGGCAGCGGTGTTCCTCGGTCTGCTTTCCTACTTCCTGACGCTGGAATATCCGCCGGGCCTGCTGCAGTGGTTTACAGCTGAATATCTGGGCTTCAAGATGCCGTTCTATCTCGGTGGGCCGCAGTAACGACACAAAAAAACGGCGCCCGGCAGTTTATAGCCGGGCGCCGCGGTTGCGCCGGATTGGCGCGATTGTGCTTACATGCTCAGGTCGAGATTATAACGGACCTTCACATATTCTTTGACGTAGGCCTTTTCGGCGGCCGATAGGCTGATCGCGGCGTGCAGCGCCTTGCGCGCGGCCTCGCCGATGGTCACGTGGAATTTTCCGAGGACTTTCGCTTTCTTTTTCGCGAAATCCGGATCGCTCATGGTTTTCGTGAGGGCGTTCCGCCACGCTGCCAAGGCGTCTTTGTCGGCGCCCTTGGGAAGGTGGAATGATTTATTGGCCGCGGTGCCGACGCGGATCAGCGCAAGCGTGGCCTTGGCTCCGGGGCTATCAAATTTTCCACCGGCGCCTTCCTCATATAATTCATAGATGGTCGGGATATTTGGCCAGGTTGGGTCACGGTAATACTTGCCGTTCGCGTCCGTCCAATTGCCCTCGGCGTCCGGTGCGCCATGCGTATACATTTCCGTGGCAATGCCCGAATCCCGGAACCCCTTGCGGTTATTGAGATACGATAGCGAGTTGTCGAAATTGATCGTGAACTCGCCGCGCTCGAAGGCCTGCGCCATTGGGCCGTTGCCCTTCATGCCCCAGACGTCCTTCACCTCGACGCCGAGCAAGGACAGCGCCATCCGTTTGTTGATGGCCGAAGACGTGGGTGTCTTGCCGCCGAAGACCAGCTTGTCCTTCGGGTGCGAGCGCAGTTTCGCCACGAACGCTTTCGGGTCCAGGCCCTTGAGGCCAAGTTCCTTGCGGGCGTAGACCATATTGCCGCGCGGCAGCAGGATGATCGGCTCCCATCCCTTGATGTCGAATTTCACCCTGGGGTCGCCGAGGATGTAGTTCATCACCGTCGAGGTGGACAGCGCCATCACCCAGGTGCCGTCTTTCTCGCCGCGCGACTCGAAGAAGTTACCGCCAACGATACCGCCGGCGCCCGGCTTGTTGATCACCAGAATCTTCGGGTTTCCCGGAAGATATTTCTCCATGAAGGGGACAAGGGCGCGGGTCAGGCTATCGGTGCCGCCGCCTTCGTTGAAAGGAACGATGATGCGGACCTTCTTGCCGGAAAAATCGACGGCTTGCGCCGCCGGTGCGATTGCGACGCCCAGCGCCAGCGCGGATGCGGCGAGTACGCCTGTAAAGCCGCGGCGGGATATTTTTTTGTTCATGGGACAACCTCCCTGTTAGTCAGTTCGAATTCGGTTCGTGCGAAAGACCATACACTGGCACAGCCAACCGCAAACATACAAACGCGATCCTGTAATGTCCGGATTTTTCCGAAATTGGAAGCCGTTTCAATCTTCCGGCGGCAGGATATCGATCGGGCACACTGCATCGATCAGATGCTCCCGCTTTATATCGGCCAAATGGGCCCGCTTCTGATCATTAGTAAGGTGTACGCCAATCCCCTGGGTGAACAACATGACGAGGGATTGGTCCATCATATCAAGCCAGTAGCTGCGGCGCACCAGCTTGCCTTCGGAGTCCCGCGCGAACGGGTCGTCCGGGTTGGTGCCCAGATCGGGCCGGTAGTAATCCGGCATTAGATTTGCGCGTAGCCGGAGCCGTCGGTATCGACACCGCGCCCGACCGCCTCGTCAATCCAGCCGAATTCCTTGAGGATCTGCTGGCTATAGGTCACCCGCCCGTTGACTTTCTCCACCGGCTCGGACGCCAGCAGCAATGCCGCTTGCGCCATCATCGAGGGCGGCTCGCCGCGCGGGTCGTCCATGCCGTCGACCAGATTGTGAAACACCGTACCCGGCGTCGGCACGACGCGCGACGGGGAGACCGCGGTCACCGCGATGTTGCCATGTTGCGACAACTCCTGGGCCAGTCCCTGCGTCATGCGCTCCAGAGCCGCCTTGCTGGCGCCGTACATCACGCCGCCGCGCGCGTGCTGGTCCTCGTATGGCCCCCGGCCCGGGCCGATCGCCGCGCCCGAGCTGATATTGACGATCGCGCCGCCGCGCCCCGCGGTCATGTCCGTCAGGACGGCCTTCGACAGAATGAAGGGCGCATGCACGTTGATCGAAAAGGACCGGACCCAGCGGTTGGTCGGGTAGTCGACGGTCGGAATGTAATAGTTCAGCGCCGCGTTATTGACGAGAATATCGACCGGCCCGTACACCGCGCGCGCCTGTTCGACCAGCGAAAGACATTCCTGCTCTTCGGAGATATTCGCCGCCACAGCGGTCGCTTCGCCGCCGGCGTCCTTGATGTTCGCCACGGTGCGAGCCAATGATCCTTCGAGCGGATGATCGCCCTCGCTCAACGTCCGGGCGGCACAAACGACCTTCGCCCCCTCGGACGCAAACAACTCCGCTATGGCTTGCCCGATTCCCCGGCTGGCGCCGGTGACAATCGTCGCCTTCCCGTCCAATTTGCCCATATCGTCGCTCCCTCGCATGTTTTGGCGTTAGGTCTTTGAGAAAGACCTTACCATGCAGCTCTATCCGAGAGCGATAGGCGGGAGCGGCGTTACTTCTCCTGCGATTCGATATAGGCGATGACATTCGCACGGTCCGTCAGTTTCTTTAGTCCGGGGAATGTCATCTTGTTTTTCGGAATGAACGCTTTGGGTTTGGTCAAATACTTATCCAAATTTTCCGCGTTCCAGACGATACCGTTCGCACCGGCCTTTTTCATCGCTTTGGAATAGCGGAACAGTTTTGATTTTCCGTCCGTCGCTGTCCCCGCGGTCCGCCCGATCAAGCCCGCCAGGGTCGGCCCGACCTTGTGTTTGTTCTTATCGAGATGGTGGCAGGCTTTGCACTTGTTAAAGATACGCTTGCCCTTTGCCGGATCGCCTGCTGCCAGCGCTGGTCCGTTTGCAAGCAGGACGGCAACGGCCATCATCGGCAGAAGTAGCTTTCTTGACTTCATTGTATTGGATTCCCTGTTCTTGGTGGCAGCAGTTTTGAGCCATCGATGCACGATATGTAAGGATGAAGCGTCTTTCAGGCTTCTCACGACATATCAAATTACGGCGAGAACAGTGCAATTCGCTTTCTTCGCTCACGCGCCGCGGTTCACAACCGCGTGACCACAATTGATGTTCGCGGGGCGGTTCTTCGAATTACACTGCCTACGGTATTCGGGTGTTTGAATCGTTAAGCAGAGACTCAAGAATAGGGAGACCCTAATGAAATCGTTTAAAACGAAGCTGTTGTCGTCGACGGTCATGCCGTTCGTCGTCATCGTCGGAGTCGGCGTTGCGACGACTGCAGCGACAACAGACGTTTGGATTAGCACCGCGGTCGCCGCGAAAAAGGGTTGCAACCCCTGTGCGGCGAAAAATCCGTGTGCGGCCAAGAACCCTTGCGCTGCTAAGAATCCTTGCGCGGCGAAAAACCCCTGCGCTGCAAAGAGCTGCAATCCTTGCGCGGCGAAGCGCGGCTGCAATCCCTGTGCGGCCAAAGGGTGTAATCCGTGCGCAGCGAAACGAGGCTGCAATCCTTGTGCGGCGAACCCTTGTAATCCGTGTAACCCCTGCGGCGCCGGCGCTCAATCGTTCAGCTCGCAATGCGTCGTTCCGCGCCTCAAGGTCGCTGCCGCGTGCAACCCGTGTGCGGCGAAGCGCGGCTGCAATCCTTGCGCGGCCAAAGGCTGTAACCCTTGCGCCGCCAAGCGCGGCTGCAACCCCTGTGCGGCGAAAGCGTGTAATCCATGTGCCGCTAAGCGTGGCTGTAACCCGTGTGCGGCAAAAGCGTGCAACCCCTGCGCAGCGAAACGTGGATGTAATCCTTGCGCGGCAAAGCGTGGCTGTAATCCCTGTGCGGCAAAGGCGTGCAATCCGTGTGCAGCGAAGCGCGGGTGTAATCCTTGCGCCGCCAAACGTGGCTGTAATCCCTGTGCGGCAAAGAATCCGTGCGCGGCGAAAGGCTGCAATCCGTGCGGTGCAAACCCCTGCAACCCCTGTGGCGCGGCTGCTGAAGTCGAACTCACCAACGCCGAGGCGGCGAAAGTGTACGACTGCATCCTCAACGAGATGCAGGCCGCGTACACGAAGTCGGGCGATCCGAGTGCGAAGGCCTATCCGAATTGGCGGCGCTACAGCAAGGTCGCCTACGTGTCGGGCACCCACGGTAACCGCTTTGTGCAGAACTACGCCAACGATACGGGGCGGGCTTACGGCGCGTTCGAAAAGGCCGGTAGGATGCCCGTCGGATCAATTCTCGCCAAAGACAGCTTTACGGTTACCCCGAACGGTCGCGTCGGGGTCGGTCCGCTTTTCCTGATGGAGAAGATGTCTGGCGGCTTCAATAAAAAGTCCGACGACTGGAAGTACAGCATGGTCATGCCGACCGGCGCGGTTATGGGCGCCACCAACGGCAAGAACTCGAGTGCGCTGAACTTCTGCTACGAATGCCACATGTCGGTGGCTGAAGATCAGGATTCGATGATGTTGCTGCCGGAGGAATACCGCTCCAACTAGTCGCAACCAATGTGGCCGTGACGGCATGGTGTCGTTTCAGAAACGCCGCTCCCGCCTATTGGCGAGGGCGGCGTTTTTTATTTTCAGAAAGAATGTTCGCCGCTGAAGTGCCCGGACCGCCGGCGTCGCGTCACGACGTAGCCGGTGAAGTCGGGTCGTTTGGCCTCACTTACCCTCTATACACAGGCTGTGGCGAGACCGACCATTTCGCATAGCCGTATGCCACGATAAGAAGGATCAGTCTCGAACCCTGAATATCGTGAAGGAAGACGAGTGGGAGCAGAATAGAAAGAAATACCGGACGCAAATAAACCGCATAGCCTTTAGTCGCGCGCCAGAGCAGCGTCGATATGAGTCCGATCAGCCCGACGCCGAGCAATCCCAGCTCTAGAGTTAGTCCCAGCGGTAGCGAATGTGGAAATTTATGTTGTTCCGCATAAAGGGCGGCATCTTGCTCAACAAGCGTCACGAATTGTTCAAGCCCAATGCCAAGAGGGAACGTTTCTATTATACCGTCCCATGCCACGGACCATAGTGACAACCTAACGTCCACCGAGTGCGTCACGCTATGTAGCCGATGCAAATAATCGGTATGATCTAATAAGAGAAATACGATCGCGACGCTGATAGCGCTGAAGCCTAGCGCCGCGAGGAGTATGCCGGATTTCCTTTCTTCGCGAAGATATGACACGACGAGGGAAACGAATATCAGCCCGCCGATAATTGCGCCTATCTTGCTTAACAGGATAAGCCAAACCACCGATAACGCGGCTACGATACACAGATTAATGCTCAGACGCCGCGCCGAAAACGGCCATTCTTGTCCCTGAAGGAACAGGAAATAAAAAATCCAGTTGTTCGCCGCCAACAACGTATTTGGTGTTAATTCGAAATCAAAAAAATTCCATGTTAGGCCGATAAGGATACACGTAGCGAAAAGGGCTCTTTGAATGAAAATAGGCGGATCGCCAAGCCGTTTGCTTTGGAACGTGAGTACCAAAACGGCAAACAAAACGATGATTGCGCCAAGTCTCCCCGTTCCGCGCAGCAACCATGCCAGGTTAGGTCCTGGGTCGTGCTGCAACATCATCAAGAGACTGTGGCCTGTCACGGCGGCGAGAACCAGCACTGCGGTGACGACAAATCCTATCGGAGGGCGATGAAATCCGCCTGTCCATGCGACTGCGGCGATCACAAGTAGGGCGACCGGGTCGAAAAGGGACATGTTGACGAGATAATCAGTCCCTGGTACCGGCACGATATAGAATACGAGTGCAGATGCCAGCAGCGCCGTCCAGCACAGTGACCCGACCGTATCGCTTCGCTTGATGTCGAAGGCCCCTTACTCGTGAACGTGTTTGGCTATCTTTAACGATCTCTTGACCAAAGATAGCGTTACGGTGCGTCGCAGCGCAACGCTACGGCGTGAGGTCGTCCGGCGTCGAAATCACCTCAAATTCATTATGCGACCGCCTTGGCGGACACCATTTGATCGCGCTCTTCAAGCCAAAGATCGGCATGCGCGACATCCTTCCACTCATCGAACCAGGGGCCACCACGGGTGTAGTGAACGACGTTGGGATCGATTGAAGGGTCACTCGTACCTTCGAGCCAGTTCCATGTCGTCGGCAACGCGCCAATTTCCTTGTCCTCAAGCCAGCAAAAGCGGTGAAGGTCCCGCCCCGGCAAGGTGTTTACAAGATCAACCGTTAGCTTTTGATTTGCCGGATGCTTGCGGTTGCAGAGCATCATGCTGGACCAGTTCTTGCGCTGGTAACGAAGTTGAATCTGATTATCCATTTTTACTTTTTCTGCGGGCACATGGGAATGTTGGACACACATAACGGCATATTGTGAGTCGGCCATGGCGAGAAGCTCGTTGATATCGACACGCCAAAGGAAGTCACAATCGCAGAAAACAACCCAATCACTTTCACCCAGGAGAGGACTTAGGAATCTCGTAATCGCAAATTCAGTACTCATGGGTGCCTCTGAAATGACGTCCCATAACACACCATTGCGTCGCTCTGTTGGACGCCAGTAAAGGTCACGATCACGCATTTCCGACATCTTCAAGTTGGAAACCCGGACTGAGCCGGTCGGTGCCCGCCGTTCTATGGAAAATCGGGCCACATCAGCGACTTCTGCTTCGCGGGGATCCCAACCGATGAAAACGTCCAACATTCTCTCACCTCATCCTGTTCAGCGCGTCACATCCGTAATGCACAACGCCGTTGATCTAAAGAAGTAAAACACCATGCGCTTTGCCGGCGCCTAGTCTTGAAACAGAGCCGCCCGTTTTGCTTTTGTTTCGAGCATCAGAAAAGGCGCGATAAAGCCACAAATGACGCAACCAATCACGGGAAGACGTCCGGCAGCACTGATGAACGATCGTAACCCCCTCGGTCCGTCATAATAAGCATGTGCTATGGGATGCGCGACACGCGCGGGCGTTAAATTGACCAACGGTCCGATATGGCGACGCACCATCCGGGTATGAACCCACGGCATGCGTAGAAAGAGCCGTTTTTCCACGAATTCCCGATTACGACCGAGCGCCGAATAAACCAGGAGTGAAATCGGCCGCGGCAGCATATGTACGCCCCAGCAACGGGTATGCGAGTCATAAGGGGTCAAACGATGCGGCACCTGATGAATCGCAATTCCGCCGGGCCGCAAAACACGGCCAGCCTCTTGATAATAAGCGTCGAAGACATCTGGGGAAACATGCTCCGCCACCTGCTGGCTAACAAGCAGGTCGATGCTATTGCTCTCGATTTCTAACCGTGCGCCATCATAAGCAAAAAACCTGGGTTCCGAAGGGCCTCCGAAGCGCGGAAGATACTTGTTCCAATTGGTAGAGCCCGAGCCGATATCAACACCGAAAATGTTTCTATAACCGAGGGCGAGAAGAAAAAGCACGGTAATGCCCGTGCCACAGCCATGGTCGAGAATCGCAATGTCTTCAATCGGCTTGTCGAACTCATTGAGCGCGTCAAGGGCACTGATCAGATGGTAGGGCGGCTCTTCGCGGCATTGTTGGACGGCGTCACGGAAGCTGTTCCAGCGTACATCAATATCCTCACCGCTGGCGCGGCCTTTCTGCAGCTGCTTAAAGGCCTGCATCACATCTTTCCAGGACATTCCGTTTTCCTGCCGCCCTCGTGTCTGGCCTAACGGTGCTACGCCGCCTTACGAACCCTGAAAGGCCCGAGGTAAAGCACATCCATACCACTACAGAAAAAAGTATGCAGTGCTTCCAATGGCGCATTCACCGTCGGCTGCTCATTGATGTTCAACGACGTATTCAGGAGGACCGCTGGTCCGCCAGCCTTTGCAAAACTATCGATCAGCCGGTGGTAGAGCGGATTGACCGTCTCGCATACCGTTTGAATCCGGGCCGTCTGATCAACATGTACAACGGAGTTGATCGCGTCCGTCCGCCCGGGCTGCACGCCGGTCGTCACGTTCATAAAAGGCAGCAGATCGGTATCGTCGAAATATTCGTTCTGACGCTCCGCCGTAACCGAAGGGCAGAAAGGGCGGTATTCTTCCCGGTATTTTATCGTGCTGTTAATTTTATCCTTCATCCCCTGCAATCCGGGATGCGCCAGGATCGACCTGTTTCCCAGCGCACGCGGCCCGAATTCCATTCGCCCCTGATGCCAGCCGACCGTGCGGCCTTCATGCAAATCGACCACACAACGTTCAACTTCGTCGTGGCATTCCTCATAATTGGCGCCAACCCGCTCCAGCGTTTCGTGAACCGTGGCCGGCGCAAATTCCGGGCCCCAATAGGCATGGCTGATCTGTGCTATCTCATGCCCGCCCTCAACGCATTTGAGGATGGCAGCCCCCAAGGCGACACCGGCGTCGTGCGGTACCGAAGGCACATACATCCGGTCTACCGAACCGCCGCGCTTTACTTCCATATTGGCTTTGCAATTCAGCGCGACACCACCGGCGAGGCACACCTGCCGGACGCCGGTTTCCGCGACCGCATCGGCAACAAGTTTCAACATTACGCGTTCCAGGCGCGCTTGTGCGCTGGCGGCGATATCGCGAATTCGATCATCAACAGGCGCACCAGGGAGACGCCGCGGACCGAGTATTTCTTCCAACTGCTCGGTGAAAATCCGTTCCTGGCGCGTTGAAAAATCGGTTGTATAGATTTCCGCATCCCGCAGGCGCTTGTCGAGATCCCGATTGAAGCGGAATCCGACCTGTGCCGGCGCGAGAATATCGTCAAACAACTCCTCGAACCGCGGTGTACCGTATGACGCCAGCCCCATGACCTTGTATTCATCGTTTGTCATTTGATAACCCAGAAACTGGGTCATCATGCCGTAGTAAAGACCGAGGCTGTTGTGGCGGTCGAAATTCGTAACCCGCTCGAGAGTCGTTCCCTTTCCACGGAAAACGCCGCCGGAATTGGAGTCACCGGAATTGTCGACACATACGACCGTCGCTTCGTCGAACCCGCTGGGATAATAAGCACTGGCGGCGTGACACATATGGTGATCGTACAGCGTCACTTTCGGCGCATGGCCGAAATTGTAGCTAAAATAATCGGCAAGCCGCCGTTCATAATTGTCATAGGACTTCAACGGCGAGCAGACAAAGTCGACATCTTCGATTCGAATACCCGCTTCACGCAGGCAGTATCTTATCGCGCCGCGTGGCAGATCACCGCGCGCGTGCTTGGCCAGCGTAAAGCGTTCCTCTTCGCTGGCGGCAATGATACGGCCATCCTGCATTAGAACGGCGCCGCCATCGTGGTGACCGTGTTTCAGTCCCGAACTAATGCCGATTACATACATTCAATATTCTTTCACGAAGAGTTCTACAGCGAACAATCAGATTTAGTTTTTCCCGACACGCAAACGAATCTTTCGCACCGTTAAAGTCAAGGCATGACCGGTGTTCAAGCACCAGACGACAATTCCTTGAGGCGGCCGATTTCATAACCAATTCGCGCGTTCCAGGTTCTGATAATAGCTGGCGCCGCTTGCCGCAACGCACTTCGCAATGCCTCTTGCCGCGCTTTAGAGGACAGAAGCTCACGCAATGCGCGGCTGAGGGCCGCAGGCAGATCGTTCCTGGGCAGGCGGATCGCTGCATCGTCGGGAATCAGGCTGTCGGTGATAACATCCGTGCTGGATTTGGGATCGCTTTCCGGCAGAATCAGGCAAACGCCACAGGCTATCGCCTCCAGATTCGCATTCGATAGATTTCCGTGCATGTTGAGCGAGACGTAGATGTCACTGAACCGGTACCAGTCGAGGACCTCGTCGTGCGGTATGCCGCCGATCAGGCGAAATATCCCGCCATCGGCTTCGATCAGGCTGGAGATCTGTTCCAAATCGGTCCGAAAGGTTCCTTCCCCCACGACCACAGCGGTGCATGCATCCGGCGTCTTGCGTAATAAGTCCAGCATGCCGTCGGCAAATTCACGGGCGCCCTTGTAAAATTCAAGCCTGCCCACAAAAAGCACCACAGGCCGAGCCTCCGGAAGGTCATAACGGGCTAAGAGCTCGGCGCGCGTCGTCTTCCGCTCAGGCTTATCGACACCATTCAGAATCACTTCCAGCGGCACACCCGAACGAAGCAGGCGGGGCAGATACACAGCCCCACCGCTGCCCTCCTCGGTGCAAAGAGCTAAGCTGAAGGGTGCACGATAGAGCCACCTTACAAGCGCACGCCCGCCGCCGTCGGCGACGCGCTTCTCGTGCGGAAAGAGTCCCATGAACCGGAGTACGGTTTTCGCCAGACGCAACCGCGCCGCAATCGACGCGACCACCAGGTTTGCGTTAGTGAAATAAACGAGATCGGGTTTCGCTCGCAGGATGTGCGACAAGATGACGGCGGTATGCCACCCCTCTCGCAAGGCCGACGATTGACGATAGTCCAATACGTACGCCTCAATGCCAAGACGCGGGACCGCGATCTTGCGCCGCTCTGTGCCCAGACGCTCACTCGTCTCAGCATCCTTGGCGGTAAAAATGACACTCAACTCGACTTCAGGGTCGTCCGCCAGGCCCTCGAGTAACTTGTAAATCGCCGGCGCGCCCGCAGGCGGCCATTGTCCTTCCCGCAGAGGTTTCGCAAAACCCGAAAACAGGCGGCTGACAACCAGGATCTTCACGGCACAAAAGCATCCGAAGCCGGCCGGCCATCATAGCCAAGGCCTTTCGACGCGAGGTAGGCTTCGGTATGCCAGGATACGAAGCTGCGCGCCCCGCGACCGTCGCGCAAGGTGGTCATCGGAGAGACGACGGAAACAGCAGCCCAAAGATCCATCCAGTAGTTCAGATAGCGTTTTTCGAAGCGGTGCCAGCGCTCCGCACCAAGCGGTGCGTGAAGTGCCTTTAGCGGCGGCCGAACCAGCCATCGCATCCAGGCAGGGTTGACCCGGTGCCGGAAGCGCCAATTCGCGCCCCAGACGCCACCCCAATTGCGCTGCTCCAGCATTTGCCGATAAAGCTTCTGTCCCGCCTTCATCGACACCGAGATACCCTGCCAGAAATCGAGATATTCATTGTCCCACAGCGGCAGCCGCCAATCATGTCCTAGAAATTCATAGATCCGTTCGCCGGTGATCACGTAACGGGTTTGTCGGGTATAGAACTCTAGAAACTCGTAAATGCCATGGTCCGTTTCCGGCGCGCCAAGCGTGAGGGCCTGAACGTCCATCAAACGGCCAAAACTTGCGCTGACGGCTGCATCGTTTTCGGTCGTGCCCAACGCCTGCCATAACCGAAAGTGTTTCGTGACCAGTGCCCGCAATATTTCGGGCCGTCGCGATGACTCGCTGCCGGGCTCACGGCGTACGCCGCGTAAATACGCTGGGATATGATTGCCGGAGATAAAATCGCCGCTGTTGCCGTTGACGAGGACCGCATCGTCAGGGATGAACCCGTCGCGTTTCAGACCATCAATCGCGGCCAGGTCCTGGATGAACGGGACGGAACAGAGACTGTCGCAATAGTCGAGATAGCGGGCGTGAAGGTCGCCTTTGAAAAAAGCAGCCTGCTCGCGCGGCCAGTAGCGCCAATACTTCCATCGAAACCCCAGGGCATCCGCGATTTGTTGACTGGCCTGGGTTTCGTAGTTGCCGGCGATGCCATACGAAAAACAACGCACATTGTCATATCCGATATGCCGGAGCGCGGACGCAATCAAACGCGAGTCGAGGCCTGCACTGAGCGGGATCACGATCATCCGCCCGTTGGCAGAGTCCGCCATTTTTCGAATGATCGAAAGCGTGACGTCGCCGAGTTTGTCCTCCAACTCTGCTTCGTCTTTATTTACGACACGCCAGGGCTCGTAGCGTTGGTACCGGTCCTCGACCCAGTCGGTGCCATTATCTGAAACACCGAATTCGCCAGGGCCCAGTTGACGCAGCCCCTGTACCAGCGTGGCATTGCCGATCGTATAACCCGCCATGGCCAGTTCGCGCGCCGCGTCTTCATCCAGCGGTGCCTGATGCATTTCTCGCGCGAGACTGGGGGCATGCGACGCAACACCCGCATCCCTGTCGCCGCACCTGTTACAGATAAATAGTGGAATACTTCGAACCTGATCGACGGCTGCAAGTGTCCGCTCCGCTGTCTGCAGGATCAGGGCAAAATGACCGTGGATTGCGCGAAGTTCGTCTCGCAGCCTATCCGGCTGCCAGGCTGCAAGCGCCTCATTCAATTTCTGGAACAGAGCGGAAGGCTCTGTTCCATATAAATACCCCTTAAACCAAAAAACGGAACCATTCGATTTCAGGCAATCCCAGCCATATTGCTCTTTTGCCAGAACGGACGCTGCCGGCATCAAGCGGCCTCAATACCGGCCAGCAACGATAAAAATTCTGATGGGTCTGCACGTTCTGGGAGCGCCGACTCGATTGCGTCATGGAAAGCATCCTTCGGCACCGTTGGGAGGCCATTCTCTTCCCATTGGACCGAAATCCGGCGAATGCGACGATCAATCATGTCGCGCGCAAGCGCATTAAAATTCGCAATACCCGAATCGATCAAAATGATCGGCCGGTCGGTACAGGCGGTCTCCCAAAGGGTCGTCGTTTGAGGGTAATCGAAGACCAATATATCGGCCGCCGCTAGGGCCTCCCGGAAGGGTCCGTTGGCAAAATTGGCATCATTGGCAAGTGGATGAGGACGACCGTTCAGTTTCGTCTCCGGATGCGGCCGGACCTGAATTTCTGCATCCAGCCCACGCAAAATTTCCAATACTTGCCGCTGAATTCCGACAGCCAACAGGTCCGGCAATAATGGCGGGAGTCTGTGCCATAGCCCTCCATATGTGGTCACCACATAGAGAATTCGCGCCCGGCTGCCCTTCGGCCGCTGTGGTAACGCGGCCACTCTCCTGAAAGTAGGATCTCCCCGACTACTTTCGAAGTGGACGCCACCGAAACCCAGATCGGGATCTGGCTTGTGCACGTGCTCCTGTATATTTACCGCCTGCACCGTCGGCATCACATAGCGCTGCCTCAGCCCGAATTCGAACAACGTCATGAATGGCCGATCATCGACAAGACTTGCCGTACCGCCATGATCGAAACCCACCGATATTCCGCCGCGCCGCCGGACCGCGATGGCAAGGGATCGAGTCGCGTAGGCGCCGGCCGACCCGCTCCACAATGTTTCGGGAAGCCAGGGCAAGGACTGAAGCGCTTCAAGGTCATGCGCGGCGGCTTCGACGACGGGCTGAGCCGCCGCACGGAACATGGCGATGAGCCGCGCAAACACGGCCTCCGGCAGATCGAAGCAACGAGCCAGCCGTTCCTCGAAAAACGCGAGTACTTGTTCTACGAGATCCGGGCGAGGTGCTGTGGACGATCCGGCCCGGTCGCGCGCCTGCATCAGAAAACTGTCAGCATGCCGAAAGCGCACGGCGCTTGTTCCGAGCCGTGCGTAGTCGATCATCAGCGGATTGTGACTTACCGCGACCGCGCCAGGCCGCGCCAAGGCGCGGATAAGAGTCGTCGGTGAAGAATTCATCATCGCCGTCCGGACGAATGTCCGCGCCCAAGCATGACTAATCGGGCGAATTGATGCCGGCAGTATGGCCAACGGAATTGACGAGGTTCCATCGCCACTCAGTAAATAATCAGCACAACCGAATCCGTCGTCAACGACCTCACCCCCGGCTTGAGCGGCCGTTGCATGGTCAGCGATATTCGCGAGGACTCTGGAAAGCCAGCCAACTTGTACGACAACAAGTGTTAGAATATCCCGCAATTCCGGCGCATTAAGCTGAGAAATCCCGGAGACCAGTTCTTCAGTCAAAGCGTTCTGCCGTTGGCGCAACATGCCATAAGATACGGGCCAACGTGAGACGGCCGCATAAGATTCGCCGTCGAACGCAGCCTCAAGTGTCATGGGGATCTTGGGCCGCGTCAAATCAATCTCGTTTTTTCAGAACGTGTGCCAAAACGACATGCAATGCGTCGTATCGTCAGATCGACAAGAAACCGGAAAGAATCTTCAGGCCCATCGGCCCGCTTTTTTCTGGATGGAACTGGCACCCGACGACAGCGTCCTGACCGATCACGGCGGCAAGGGCACGGCCGTTATAATCAGTACATGCCAGCAAATGGTCTGGACTGTCCGGTTTGGCGGCAAAGGAATGCACAAAGTAGACGTACTGGCCCGGCGCCGTATCCGCGAGGAACGTCCCATGCCACGCCGACGCATCGTTGTCGCGCGGTCGAATAGGAGCCCATCCGATATGCGGTACTTTGTGTCGCTTGTCATTCGATCCCGTCTCCGGAATCCGATCGACCAAACCGGGCATCACACCGAGGCCGGGATGGTCACCAAATTCAGAACTGCTCTCCATCAACATTTGCATCCCGACACAGATGCCAAGAAGTGGCCGTTCAGTTTCAAGATAGGTTTTCAAAGGTTCCAGTAAACTCCGGTACTCCAGCGCCTGCATGCATGATCCAAACGCACCGACACCCGGAACAACGAGGCGCTCAGCACGCAGCACATCTTCCGGGGCACCGCTGCAAACAACGTCGGCGCCGCTTGCTTCCAAAGCCCGCCGGACCGACAACAGATTGCCAACGCCGTAATCGAGAACCGTGACTTTCATCGAGTATTAGTCCAGACCATTCATTGTAAAGACGCCTTCGATCGCCTCCAATAATGGGCGGCGGGTTTGTGCTAACGAGACCAGGGCTTCGAATTTCTGCCATTCCGTGTCGGGCCAAACGGTCCCATGCTCATGGCTTTCGATCATCAGAATACAGGAGCGTAACGCGAGCCACTCCACTGTTTCTTGCAGTGCGCCAGTGCGAACTGCCAGGCTGGCACCTGTTGCAGCGACATATGACGCAACGAACTTTCCTGCCACTTCCAGTGCAAGGTCATCATTCTCAACCCGCGCCCAGACAAACCGTTCCAACACGTAGGTTAATTCGACAAGCGGCGCGTACCACGCGCTGACAGCCTCCTCAAAGTCCAGCAGAATGGGCTTATCCAGAGAATCGAACAGGACATTCCCTGGATTCAAATCGCCGTGGATTGTCTGCGCATCGATGGCACATTGAGAAAAGGCATCGGGATATCTCTCGACTAGCCTTTTAACCAGACCCGGGACTGGTCCAGGAATAGGTTCGCCATCCAGAACCCTTCGGAGCTGTTTATCTAGCCGGTGACGCCGCTGCTCGCTTTGGCGGCGTACGGAAGAGGCGTCCGGCCATTCGGACAGACGAACATGCAGCCGTCCAATCGCTTCTCCCAGACAGGCCATATCCGACGCGAAAGCGGCGTCCTTCGCATCGGCAACCAAGCGCCCGTCGACGAAATTGTATGCCAACACGTTCCGGCCGTCGTCTAACTGTCGCGGAAACCCATCTTCGAGATGAGAGACGCCAACGCCACCGGTTGTTACGAATCGTGCGATCGCATCAGCTGCAATTTGGCGCTCTGCATGGTGCCCCTCGACAATTTTTACAAACAGGTTAGGAAGGTCGCCGGGTTGCTCAACGAGAAAATATTCGGTTGCGTTGGAAGCCCCTGCAAGCAACCGCTTCACAACCCCAGAGGCACCAAGCATGTCCAGTAGAGCTTTGGCCTGAGCCGGGTCTACCGGCTGGGGAACGGTTTGCCGGGGGACTAGCCCAGCATTTGCGGCGACCCTAGGGAGCCACGGCTTCAATGTCATGCCAATGAATGATGTCTCTGGGATTGAGGTCCCGGCGCAATCTCCAACCGGCCACGAGAGACCAATGCTCCGCGCCGACACCGTGAGCCGGAAAAGCAAAATCGACCGAATTTTCGTCAAGCAGCGTACCAGCCGGGAGCATCGTCTTCGCAACCAACCCAGGCCGAGCGGTCGGAGGGGAACGGTCGCGGCGTAGATAGCGCATGGGCTCGCCGAGCGCCTGCCAAATATTGTTACATTTCCGCATCGCGGGGGCGACATCGCTTATACGGAGGGCGTGATACACATCCTGATCCGGTGGCGCGTCGTCGGGACAAACGCCCATCTCCAGCACGCTGGCGCCCAATGCCGTCGCGGCATACAACATTTCATCGCCAGCATGATGATCGGACAACCCAACCGGACAGTTGAAAAGGCTTGCGAGGCTCGGGATCATACGAAGATGATGATTGGATAAATTCGAAGGTGGTGCTTCGGGACTGTGTTCAATAATCAAGTCCTTCAATCCCTCATCTCTCGCCCATTGTACCGCACGCGCAATTTCTTCGAGCGTCGACTTGCCGGTATCAATAAGAAGCGGCAGACCAAGACCGGCCGCATAGCGGATACATACCTCATGAGTGATGTTGGAGGATGGAATTTTCAAGGCGTGCGCGCCGGCCTGCTTCGCGAATGACGCCCCAGCGACATCATAAACCGACAGTACGAGATCGCAGCCAAGTTCGAGTATCCGGGCGAAGAGACGATCATAAAAATTCAGGCTGTTAACCTTGCGGGCGATCAGTTCACGGTAGCGTTCCGATACGATGACGGAATTCTCGCTGTACCACTTCTCCTGAGTATCATCATCAAGGGCAAATTCTTCGTCGTGCACGACCGCGGCTTTAATGGTGTGGACTCCGTCTCCCACCAGTTTGGTGACCATGGCTTCGGCACGCTGCATGTCCTGATCAAAAAAAACGTCAATATCGGGCAAAAAAAGAGGCGGGCACCCCTCTCCGACGGTCGTTCTGCCTATTTTAATCTTCTCTGCCATGGCTAATTCCTATCCGGCAGATGGCGTTTCCGGCATCAGAGCAATGTCTTTTTCTACGCCGTGCCAATCGCGCACACGAATGCCTCCGTCTTGCAAACAGGCACGCACTTCGGCCACGGAATAACGCTCGTAATGGAGTATATCTGCGAGCGCTACCCCATCCGCCTTACCTTCTTTTACGGCTTTTAAGGTGTCTTCTGGCGACCCTGCGCCTCCGCTCAAAATGACAGGGATGTCGACGACTTCGGAAACCGCTCGACATAGCGCAACCTCCATCCCTTTACGGGTACCTTCTTGATCGACTGACGTTAACAAAATTTCACCTGCGCCCAGTGCGGCGCCGCGCTTCGCCCAATCCACAACATCGAGACCGGTGTGTTCCCGGCCGTTGTCCGTGAAAGCTTCCCATGATCCGTCGTTCCTGAGCTTCGCTTCGATGGATAGCACCATGCATTGCGAACCGAAGCGCTGAGAGACTTCGGTGATCAACTCCGGTCTTTGAACAGCCTGCGTATTAATCGCGACTTTGTCGGCGCCGGCTTCCAGAAGTGAGGTGACATCGGCAACAGAGCGCACACCGCCGCCAGCAGTCATCGGTACAAATACATTTTCGCTGGCACTACTGATAATTTCGGCCAAGTGGTTGCGGCCATAAAGGCTGGCGACGATGTCCATGTAGATCAGTTCGTCAATGCCTTGCCGATAGTAGCGCAACGCGTGGACGTTAGGATCACCCACCTTCCGAAGCCCTTCGAGACGGACGCCCTTTATGAGATTTGGGCCTTTGACATCGAGGCGCGCGATAATCCGTACCGGAGACATAAGCGCGCTGCTCCTACGCCCCTTGCCAAACGGTGTGACGTAACGACCAGTCAGTTCCATTCCATTGCCAAAGATGCGGTGACCGGAATTGGTCGGTCAGCGCATCAAAATAGGCCCGGTCCATGACAGGCTGTTCAAACCGCTGGCTAGCGATCGGAAACTTGTCCGCTGAAATGCTTAGGTAGGAGAAGAGTTCATCGATGAAGCGTTCCGGGAATTCACCATCGAAGCGTTTGACCAACGCCACGCCTTCGTCACGATCAATATCAGCCGACCGTATTTCCTGCGCGGCATCATATGTGGCGCGCCCGATTCCAAACTTGATGAACGTCGTATAATAGTGAAGATCGTCAATCTTATCGTCTATGCTATTGTATTTACTATACGTTCCCGGGGTGCGCTCCGGCGAAGCCTCAAAGTTTCCGTGCTCGACAGCGTAATAGTAGCATGATTGCGGATGCCAGTTCAGGTAGTACCCTAGATAGTGAACCTCAAGTTTCTTCTCCTCCAACTTTACCGGATCTTCGGGAATATAAAAGTTCAGGTCATATTTCTCGACGCCAAAATCATCGACTAAATTACGCAACGATACGCCCCCAAGAAACATCGCATCCGCGTCATCCGTCCCGGTAAAATACTCAGTGCCCCGCTGGGCACCTGCCGAATCGTCGATCGGGTTGCCATACTCGGCTTCGTTCTCACCAAAGAAAACGAGAGGGATATCGAAGCGCAAAGCCATCTTCGGCGCCAAATTCTTTTGACCGAGAATGAACGGTTGAAACGGATGAAAAAGATTCTCCACTGCGAGCCGGGTCAATAGGCGGTGAACCATACCGTTCGGTGTTACCAAGACGTTGTCGAAACCTGCATGAATCCATGCCTGCTGGTTTCGCCAACCCCATTCGGTATAGAGATGGGGGGCCCAAGTCACCGTAAGGGGGTGCATTCCGTATTCGTATTTGAGTTTATGGGCAGCAAAGAAACTATCCTTGCCACCCGATCCGGGAACCAAACAATCATAGTGGCCGTCGTCGCGACGGTGTGCGTCGCAAAGCGCTCTGAGTTCTTTCTCGCGAGTCGCCCAATCGATCTCACTTTTCTTCTTCTCTCCTAATCGGCAGGCGTCACACACGCCCTCGTCATCGAAGTTAATCGTTTTCTTCTTGCTCTCTCGGGTATGTTTGAATTCAACAGCGGAATTCGGACGCTGGTTCGAAATTACGCAAGATTGACAAAAGCCGATATCGCTCGGAAGACCATAAAAGGCATTCGAATTTTTCGAGCCGGTTTCAAACTTCGACAAGTTCACAGATTGCGGATAGGGAATTTTTTTCAATTTTTTCCTCGGGAAACTAACTATCTGTCGCCGTTACCATGCTGACAGGCCACCATCGACGGCAAGGTCTTGGCCCGTGACATAGGAAGATGCATCGCTTGCGAGAAACAGCAACGCCCCCGCCATTTCATCGGGTTTTGCCATTCTTTGAAGCGGAACGCGTGCACTATAAAGGTCAACAAAATCACGATTCTGCCCACTCTCTATGCCGCCGGGGATAAGCGTATTTACTCTGATACCCTTTTCCGCCCAGGTCGTCGCAAGATACCGCGACAGGCCAATTAGTCCTGCCTTCGATGCCGCATATACCGGCGGAGTGGAGATCGGTTGGCCGTTGTAGGACGACCCGGCATAGATCCGATTATCCGGCCCCATGACCCCATATATCGAAGCAATTTGAACGATGCTTCCGCCGAGTCCATGATTCGCCATCGCCTGCCCAATCGCCTGGGCGACTAGGAAGGCGCCATCAAGATTGACGGCGTTAACCCGACGCCAAACCTCAATGTCATAGGCTTCAACCGGTGCGAGGAATGCACTCAGGTCGTCGGTTTTTGTCGCAGCGTTATTCACGAGGATGCGCGGAGGACCAAACGCCGAGATATCGCCCAACATCCTGCGGACCGCCAATGGATCGGAAATGTCACATGGCACTCCGAGTGTCGCGCACTCATAACGGTCAGCCAGTTCCTCCGACCATTCGCCGACTGCAACTGCATCCAAATCGACACATACCACACGAGCACCGAATTCCGCCAAGGCTGCCGTGAAACGCTTGCCGAGAAGGCCGCATGCTCCGGTAACCACGGCAACACGATCGTCGAGCGAAAACATCGATCGGTAATGATCCTTCGCCATCAGGTGACGCTTCGAGAAAGGAGGGCTTCAACAAGGAAGAAATCAAGCTCGGTATCGATATCAATCGATCTTTCTTCAGGCATCTCGTAGAGCACCGTATCCTCGTAAAAGACCTTTGGATTGTTTAGGAATCGTTCTCGATCCCAGACGTATACCGAAGCGTTCATGTCATAGCAAACAGGGGCATCCTGACGCCTCAACGTATCGCGCAGGCCCGTTTTTACCAGCCGAATTGAGCCGTCCTCGTCTCTTTCGACCATGTTGAAATAGGGTGATCGTCTTGACGGAGTCCCAGTAATAACGTTGGTGGCTCCGGTGGAGCGCATCATATCCACCGCTCCCAAAATATCACTCTCATGTCGCAGGGGAGACGTAACATCCAAATCGACAATAACATCGAATTCATGCGTGAAATGCACCTGTGCCCGTTCCACAGCATCAACGATGACCGGAACTTTACCAGCACGATCCGACGCCAATTCATCACGACGCCGCAAGCATAAATCTGCGCCAAGACGATCGCCAAGGCTGAGTATGTCGGGGTCGTCGCTAGAAACGACGATCCGATCGAAAAGTCCAACGGCTTTGGCGCAGTCCAAGGTCCATGCAAAAAGCGGCCTACCGGCGATCATACGAATGTTCTTGCCCGGAACACCCTTACTGCCGCCTCGAGCGCAAACCGTACACAAGTAACTTGGCTTTCCACCATCCCGTATCATCTGTTGCCTTGTCACTGCCGTATTTTCCCTAAGAGGCCTTCTACTTCGAGCGCTCAGACGCTGGCCTGACCGTCGATTGAGGTGCCCGTACAACCGAACACTTGGGAATGTGCCCCGTGACAGTGGCGCCAGCTCCAACATGTGAGTCAGCCCCAACCTTCACCTCTTGAATGAGGCGCGCGCCCGTCCCGATAATCACATTGGCTTCTATTACGATCGCACCGGAAAGAACGGCGCCGGGTGAGATATGGCAATGCGGGCCGACCAAGCAATCATGATCGATCTGGGCACCAGTATTCACAATCGTGTTGGCCTTGATCCGGGCGCCTGTCTGAATTATTGCACCCGCCATCACCTGAACGCCTGGACCCAACTCAACATTCTCCGCGACAATCGCCGATGGGTGAACTAGCGCTGGAAAATCGAAGCCAAGAGCCTGCGCATTCGAGAAAGCCGATCTTCTAGCCTCTGTATTACGCGTTGCTCCGATGCCGTTCGCGATGTTCACGTCAACCGGCATGTATTCGGATAAAGCGCTGTCGTCACCCAGGACCGCAAGATTAGATAGCGGCGATTCCAGCCCAGCCCCAATACGAACGAGAGCCCCCTTCACCGTTTTCCCCACTATATGCAGTAGATCGAACACGACAGCCGCATGCCCTCCTACCCCTAGGACGATGACCGGTCTGTCAGTCATCAATCAAATCGCCGCGCCGATATGATCGAGATGCTCGGTGTCCGATCATCTGCCAGGCGGTCATTGGGCTGACACCCGAACCGGGTCGCCGCGCTTCCAGATTATCCCAATCGAAGAGTGATCCTGCCGCAATGTCTGATTTAGCGACTAGAGAGCGGCGCACGATCTCAAGGTTCGCCATTTCAGAAGGAGCCGGGCGCTTAACACCATCGCCCAGCGCAACGGATACCATTCGGATACCGTCGATCATCTGGGCCAATTCATCGGGTTCGAGCGACGCCCGGTGGTCCGGGCCGGAAAGCGACCGGTCCAGAGTAAAATGTTTCTCGATTACTTGAGCACCAAGCGCCACACTGGCGATCGCCAGAGCAATCCCCGCGCTGTGGTCCGACAGCCCGGAATTCAGGGAAAACGTCTCCCGCAACGTCGTTATCGCATTCAAATTCGCATCGTGAACGGGAGCAGGATACTCCGTTGTACAATGGAGCAGCGTAACCCTTTCCTCCAAGAGAGCTTGGGCTTCGAGACGGTATTCGTCGAGCCGTGCTCTCTTGGGCACGGCGTCTCGCGGTTCCATCAAGCCAAAACCGATAACGCCCAGCGCTTCACCGACTTCGGAAATTGTACTGGCTCCGGTGGACAGAACCATCGGCAGACCTAACCGTGCAATATGGAGTAAGAACGGCCCATTGGTAATCTCGCCAGAAGGTATCTTAAGTCTCACGACGCCCAGTCGTTCGGCAAGAAAACTGGCTGCGGCTTCATCGAAAGGGGTCGACATGAACTCCAGACCCAATTCCCGTGCGTGTTGCGCCAGCGCCAAATGCATCGCCTCGGAAAGTTCTAGTCGCTTCAACATCTCATACTGGGATTCTGACTTATCCGTCGTTTCCAGTTGATAGGCTGCTTTCAGTGCATTCTTTGCGACAACGCGGTCAGCCGAAAAGGTCTGAAACTTGACCGCATCCGCGCCCGCCCGCTTAGCCACTTCAACGAGGCTATGTGCCAAATCGGGATCACCATTATGATTAACCCCCGCTTCCGCGATGACAAATATTCGCGATCCCGTGCCGCCCGAATCAATTGCTGGAGCGTTAGTCATCGAAGTTTAAATCTCGAAATTCTTTTATTCGCAGACTATCAAGATCCGCACCTTTAATAATCTCGACAATCCGTTCCGCAGCCCCGGGCAATCCGTACGGGCTCTGTCGACGCGCGGCAATTGCCTTCATCTTGGGCAATTGTGCCCGTTCGATCATAGCGACGATACAATCGGCATCCATAGGGCAGTCCAACACCGATTGCGCTCGCGGCCGACCTTGTTGCCGCGTACCGATATTTACGGTTGGGATACCCAAGAAAGGCGCTTCGATCAGACCGCTTGAGGAATTGCCCACTACCGCCTGTGCATATTGCAGTACGCTCCAATACCGCACGCTTCCCAACGAACCGAACGCCCGGACGTGATCCGGCCGATCGTCGGCCCACTTTTGAAGGTCTGAGCGCAAGGCTAGATGCCCTGGGTCCGCATTCGGCAAGGTTATGACGATTCTCGTATCGCGTAAACGACCGAGCGCTTCGAGCAAATGAGCAACACCCGAACCCTTCCTGTCTGCGGTTTCGGGGTGGTAGGTAACCACCAAAATCGGGGGCTTGAGCTCGAATCCCAATTCTTTCTGCAGCTCTTTTCGGTCTAGGAGCGTGGCGGACGCGATGGCGTCCAACGCCAAGGTCCCTACCGTATGGACACACTCGGGCTGCTCGCCCAATTGTCGCACACGACGGGCGAATTCCTCTGCGGCCACGCAATGGATTGCGCATAATTTCGTCACCGCGTGACGAATGGATTCGTCTATCGCGCCTTCGGTTTTCTCACCACCATGGATATGCAGTACCGGTACCCGCAACAATAGGGCAGCCGACGCCACGGCCAGGATTTCATACCTGTCTCCTAGAATAACCACGAGATCAGGGGCAAGCCTGGATAAAGCCTGAGCAAAACCTGCCGTTCCTACCCCGAGTGCGACGGCGGTTGCGACGCCGCTATCCCCTTCCAATTCGAGGGCCACCTTTTCATCGATCGTGAAACCATCGGCGACGATTTGATGCCAGGTCTCGCCAAAAGCCGGGTCAAGATGAGCACCTGTCACGCATAACTGAAGAGCCAAGTCAGAGGCTTCACGAATTGCCAATAGCAGCGGCCGCAAAATACCGTATTCGGCACGGCTGCCTGTTACCACACAGACACGGCGGAGGCTCTTGTCGGAATTCATCAGGCAACGTCTTCAAGCATGGACGAGATTACAGCATTGCC
Source organism: Alphaproteobacteria bacterium (assembly GCA_012103325.1). Taxonomy (GTDB): domain Bacteria; phylum Pseudomonadota; class Alphaproteobacteria; order UBA8366. Next base: position 635,576 of record WLWY01000001.1, on the reverse strand, counting down.
CCCAGCGTGCGGGATGTGGATCACTTGCTGTGCGGTTGACCAGAGGTTACGCGAGGTTGTCTCATCGAGCGCACTGGCCAAGATTCCGGGTAATTCCTCTTCGTTCTGAGCGGCAAGCGCCGCACCCTGCCGTGCCGCCCAGGGAATTTCGAAGCCCGAGTCTCGCTGGTGCAGAGCGCGAAGATCTGATTGGGTCATCAGGAACAGCGGAGTACCCAACGGTTTCGGCGATACCGCATTCATTGCCGCAAAGTCCATTCCGACGGATGAGAAGCAGGACGCAACGACATCGCATGCGGCTATCAGGGTAAGAACATCTATATCAGGACAATTGGCTATTTCGCCGCACACCGTGTGCCCCAGGATGGCTTTGTCGTCATCGGCCTGCGCCACCGTCTGGCGCGGATGCGGTCTGTATATTACGTGCAACGGTCGATCCAAATTTCGCACCGCGTGGCCCAACCCGGCCAGCGCCTCCCTGTAACCTGGCACCTCAATCGTTTGACCGAAGACTGCGAGGGTCGGGGCATCTGTTTGGATCGCCGCATGCCCCGCTTTGCGAAGACCGGCAACATCCAGAGTGTGAAACCGCGTATAAGCCAGCCACCCGACAACCTGAGTATGCTCGACACCCTTGCGCCGGGTGATTTCGGCACTCGAATTGTCAGAGACAAGATAGGTTCGGGCCGGCCGATCAAAGCCAGACACAACCCAGCCTTCATAATCCTGAAGCGTGTAGGTATGGGGTGTTCGTGCCACTTTCAACAGCGCCTCATCGATTCCGAGATCTGGCCCGGATAACCCAGTCAGCAGCAAATCCGGCGCAATATCGTCCAGTAGCGTTTCCGCTTCACGGATGAGTTGGCCCGCTTCGGGCGCCATCGAGTCAGGTGCGGCCGGCAAATTGACGGTTCGCACAGGCAGCCCGTGTTCCATCAAAATTCGATTACCCGGCGGCTGCGCCACAATGGTCGTGTCGAGAGAAGTTGTCTCTAATGCAGCCTTGGCGATCGGCGATAAGTGATTTGCCGCTCCAACATCTCTTGCAGAAATCAAGATGCGCACCGGCGCACGACGCACAGTCATACGCTATTCCTTCTGAGTGGCGTAGTGGAGTGCAGCTTGGACTAGGACCTTGCGCGAGTTAGAGGCAAGGTTCGTGGAGGTAATCGAATCAAAACCTGTCACGGCCAACCACCTCTTGCGTCTTCATCGAGAGCTCGGTAGCGCCGATTAAACGGACCACATCGCTTGCTGCGTCCGAGCTACAAGCAAAGACCGGATTTCCAGACAATACGTCGCGATGCATTTCCACATAGCTTGAGTCCATATCGCCCGGACTAGCCTCAAACCGGACTTGGCCATCGACGCTGAGAGTCCCCGCAACGAAATCGGCGCGGACAGTACCAGCCGTCGTATTGACCATGAGGCGGCGCTCGGCAGTCCGGTCAAGATAGTTCAGCGTCACAGTGACAACGGGACAGCTTTCGCTTTCGATGAACATAGCCACCATGTCCTCAACGTCGGTTTCGAGGCTGCTTAACCGGCCGCCTTGGGCGAACACGCGCCGCCATGGTCCCGCTATCCATTGTACGTAGTCTAATTCATGACTCAGATCGCGCAGCACGCCGCCGCCGTCCTCCTGGCGAGCCGAGTAGGTCTGCCGGTAGTCACGGTTCGGCCGCCAGTCTGGGAGCCAATGGCCACAGCGCGCTTCGACGCTTAGAAGCCGGGCGTTTCCGATAGCTTCGCGCAGCGCCTTAAGCAATGGAAGGAAGCGCATATTGTAGCCCACATGCAGCCGTTCCATCCCAAAAGGGTCCGATAGTTCCGTGACATCTGCAACCAGCGGCTTTTCCACCAGCGTGACGCCAGCCCAGCCGTGCGAGGACAGCGCACGAAGCGCCTCGCCATGGCGAGAGGTTTCGTTGGCAACGACGACATAGTCCGGGGCCTCGGCAAGAGCGTCCTTGATCCGCGAATAGCTTCCCGGACGCTCTATATTGCGTCGACTAACAACACAGACAGCCAGTCCGAGTTCTTCCAGAACCCGGGTGTGACGTTGGCCAATCGATCCGTACCCGATAACGACCGCAAGCTGACCAGTAAGATCGCTCATTCCGATGCGGATAACTTGGCGTCAGATAACAGGCGCTTCATCATGACCTCAACAATCTCGAAATCCAGCTGGCTGTCGATGTCATGCGAACGTTCCGGTGGCATCACATATAGCGCCGTTTCCTCGTATATTTCCCGAGGCGTCGATAGGAACGGTTCACGTTGCCAGACATAGATCGAGGCGTTCATATCATAACAAGATGGTGCATCCTGGCGGAACCGCACGGGAGTGTCGTGGGTCTTGCAAATCCGGATTGATCCGTCGGGCGCTAACTCGACCATATTGTAGTATGGAGACCGGCGCGCGGGCGCTCCAGTGATGACACTCTTCACATTCCGGCTTTCCAGCAGGTCAACCGCCCCCGCGATATCTTCCATTAGGCGCAGCGGAGCGGTCGCATCAAGGTCGACAATCGTATCGAAAGTCAGTCCGGTACGCCCCTCAACCTCTTTTACCGCATGCACGATGCCAGGAAGCTTGCTGATCTTGTCATGCGACAGCTCTTGGGGACGTTTGACCAGAATGTCGGCACCGGCTTCCTTGCCCGCTTCAAGCAGGGCATCGTCATCGCTGGTGACAACCACGGAATCGAACAACGTACTGCGCTTTGCCTGGTCCACCGACCAGGCCAGAAGCGGGCGGCCGAGAAGCGAACGGCTGTTCTTGCTGACCAACCCTTTTGAGCCTCCACGCGCGCAGATTGTTGCGATACGACAGCGCTTATTTTTTGAAGACACTATCAAATTCCACCCGCGCGCGTTCCAAATCTTCCATCCGTCCGATATCGGCCCAATATTCCCGGATCGGAAAAACGACCAGATTTTCATCCTTGTCCCGAAGCGTCTGGAACAGGCTCGGCATGTCGAACGAGCCCCCTTCTGGAAGCGCGTCGAGTACGGACGGATCCAGTACATAAATGCCCGCGTTCACCAGAAACTTGTGGACCGGCTTTTCAACAATCCCCGAAAAGCGGTGTTCCTCCGCCTGAACGATACCGTAGGGAACCTGAAAATCGTAATCCCGTACGCAGATCGTGCCTTTAGCCATGTGATCGGCGTGGAAATCCAGCAATTGGTCAAAATTGACATCGGTGAGTATATCGCCGTTCATGACGATGAACGGTAGACTCGGCCGTTCCGGCAACAGGCCTAACGCGCCAGCCGTACCCAACGCCGTCGTCTCCTCAATATAGCTAATCCTGACACCCCATTCAGAGCCATCGCCGAAATGTCGCATGATGTCCTGAGCACGATAGTGAACGGCGATACAAATATTCTCGAAGCCGTCTCCTGACAAGGTTTTGATGATCGTCTGAAGAATTGGCTGGCTGCCCACTTCGACCATCGGTTTGGGAGCATTTTCCGTGAGCGGCAAAAGACGTCGCCCAAACCCGCCGGCCATCAGTAGCACCATGTTTTCACGCTTTTTCGATTTCTCGAGATGCGCAATGGTTTCCAACCCCACAACCCGGAGATCCTGATCGATCAGAGGTATTTGGCGCACATGCCGCGCCTTCATCAGGCTAAGCAAACTCTCTGCTGTCTCCCCGTGCTGCGCGACGACTGGATCCACGTTGATCACTTCGGAGACCGGCGCATCTAACGGTACGCGTCTCAGAATGCCCCGGCGGATATCGCCATCCGTGACCGTGCCGAGCAACCGACTACCGGCATCGACGACGAGCACAATCTTCGTCTCGTCGACTTCCAGCTTCTCGATCGCTTCCTGGATGCTCGCATCCGGAGATAGGAGGCATTGGTGCATTCGTTCGCTCATGCCGCCTCTCCAAGGATCGGACTGCTTGGCAGACAGATCAGTGCAGCCTCCATTCGTTCCGCCACGGGCAATGCCATACGCGGCGCCTGGGCATACATCGGCAATCCATGCAGAAGGTCCCATACCGGGCGCGCATGAATACCATCGTCAACAAGCGCGTCCAGAATTGCATCCCTCTGCGCCAAGGACGGTTCGTCAAGAACTGCTGCTATTAGCCAGTTATTCCCCACTCCTGTAGATGCGGGCGCCATGACGCTGACGCCTTCGACTGCGGAAAACGCTTCTACATATCGTGCCAGAAGACGGTTCTTATTCGAGAGAAACCCCTCAAGGCGGGCCATCTGTGCCAACCCCATAGCCGCATTCAAGCTGGGCATCCGATAGTTATAGGCAATCGCGTCGTGACGCAGGCGCCAGCGATGCGCAACCCGCGCGGTTGTTCCAATATGGCGCATTTTCGCAGCCAGTTCCGGGTCATCCGTCATCACGGCGCCGCCACCGCCGGCCGTCACGATCTTGTTGCCGTTGAAGCTTAATGCTCCGAGCTTTCCGAACCGGCCCATATGCGTCCCGGAAACCCGAGAGCCCAGTGCTTCCGCCGCGTCTTCCACAAGCGGAAGTTCGAATGCTTCAGCGACCTGTGACAGTGCGTGGATATGTGCCGGTCGCCCAAAAATATGTGTGCACACAATCGCCCGTATCGGCCTGCCGGTATGCCGATTGATGCAGTGCCCTCCATCGCGGATGATGATGCTTCGCAAGTATGCCTCCAGCGCATCCGGGTCCAGCCCCAGGGAATCCGGCTCGCTATCAGCAAAGTGGGGTACCGCCCCGCAATGTGCGACGGCATTGGCCGTCGCAACGAATGTGAGTGCCGGCACGATCACTTCATCTCCTGGACCGATGCCAAGCGTTAACAGCGCAAGATGCAGCGCCGCAGTACCATTGACCGTGCTAACGACAAACTGCGCACCTGTGTAGTCCGCCAACATTGATTCGAAATCGTCCACGGTCCCGGCCGAAGAAGATATCCACTGCGAATCCAAGGTTTTCAGAACGCATTCGCGCTCCGCCTCACCAATCTCTGGCGCGTGCAGTGGAACGGGTCGCTCATCCGGGATCACTGTCCGAACCGCATCCAGAACAGCCTGGGCCAATCGCTCCGCGTTTCGGCTCATGTCCGGACCGCATCGTATTTGGACATCTCAGATAACTCTTTCACTAATCCCACAAACCGTTCTGCGGCCAGACCGTCGAACATCGCGATATCGTTCTTTTGCACCGCAAGGTCGCGTGCAAGCTCTTTTCGCCATTCTGTGTCCGTCTCGAAACGCGAAATAAGATTCGATACATCAGCTATTTCAGTCGTGTGTACGACACCCCTAAATTCATCGAGTTCCGTATCGCATATTCCTGCATAATCGATATCGATCGTCGGCACCTCACACAACACGGCCCACTCCATGGTTGTCGAGCCACCACATAAAAAGAGATCCGCCGCTGGCAGTATTTCAAAAAGCCGCCGTTCAAGAATGACCATGCCATGGCGCTCTGCCAACGGGCGATAAAGATCAGGCGACGACTTTGGGTGAAGCGAAAGCACGACATTCGCTTGTGCGTGTTCAAGCTGTTTAAGAATTTCTTCGATCGCGCCGAGATGCGTTTCCATGGACATCACATCCTGCTCGGCATAACTGGGAACAGCATAGATATAGAGTGGCTTGTCAGGGTCTAAACTGTTGCTCTCAATGAGCTCCCGACGTAGCGCTGTCCGGTTTTGCAATGCACGAAACAGCGGATCCATATCGAGATCACCGATAATCCGCAGCTTATTCTTTGGGACGCCCTGCGCGATAAATTTGCGGGCCTTACGTGCACCGTCGAGAAGCACCAGGTCGCTGTTTCCCCCGCCTTGGCACCAGGGATTGGCCGACAGCATACCCTCCTTATGCATCGTCAGCGTCAACCAGCCCGGCGAAAACAGCGTGCGCCCATGCGGTGTTTCGGCAACTTGCCCGGGCAGCTTTCTCGCGGCCACGATATTCAACACAGGGGCGAATTCACGCAGCTTGGTGAGGAAACGCGGCTGGCCGCGGCGCACAGATCCCATGGCTGTTTGTGAGGGAATTCCGGGAGCAGCGATAACAATAGGAACGCCTTGGTCCTTGCCGGCCTTTATGATTGAAGGAATCGGACCCAACTCTCTGTCACCCTGGACGAAGATAGCGGCTGACCTCAGTTCGGCAATCAGGTCCATCATCAGCCTGTACTCAGCACGCAACCGTTTACGCACCGCTAACGACCGCAGCAACCCGACAGGCAAGCTACTGGAAATCCGGTCGCATTCGAAAAATCGAGATACATGACGTGCGATGTCTCCATCGCCCAGCACTTTGGAAACGCACCGCATTAATTTGGGAAAATGATCTCGGTCATGCCGGTCTACAGGCCCCAAAACCCGGTGGGGAACACCCAATTGGCGACACTCTTCGGTAAACTCAAGCACAGCCGAAGTAGCGAACAGCACATAAGGTTCGAATGAGGCCGTGCTATGCAACATCAATAACTGCGGGCGCATTCGCGACCATGAAGTCGCGGAACTGGGCATGAAAAGAACAGTTTGTTTCCTGTCGGAGGCGTTGATTTTTGCGCACTCACGCAGCACGGTTTTAGTGGCCATTCGCTGAGATCTATCAGCCTATTGCCGCACAAAATTCATCTATGAAACGGCGCGTACAATTTCCATCAGAGTAACCCAAATAGAAATTCAGCACCTCCGACACTCTTTTCTGCGATGCCGGCTCAGCCACCGCCTCGCCAAGCAGAACCTGCCGTAAAACAGATTCCATTGCCTCAGCCGAATTGGGACAGATAAAGATATCCGCATTCTCTTTTAGGTAAACATTATCAGGATACCGGTCGGTCGCCTCAGCGAAGAGCGGTAGAATTGTCGTTTTTCTCGCGATCTTCGATTCAAGAAGAACGGTCGAGTTGAAGCCAATAACGGCATCCGATTCGGCTAACAAATCATGTGGCGGGCGATCTTCAACCGACAGATTCGGGATCTCGCCAACATGCCGGCCGGTTGCCGCAACGATTGCGGCATCAATCTCTGTCGTCCACCAATCGACAACGTTTTTCGGTTTAATAACAAATTTAGCATCCGGAAAATTAAGGGCAAGGCGACCCATCATTCCATGAACTTCGTTGAACAGACGAACAAAGCCTTCGTGGTCGTATTTGCTGAACAGCTTCGAGCGCCGTTCACCTGGCTCGAGGTCTCCGCCATAATGCGCAAAGGAAAACAGTGTGATCTGTTTGCCCTCTTTTTTCTCACTAACTGGCTGACAGTCAGGATTCCGCGTATCAAACCGCTGGAAGAGTGCATCCATTCTTGGCAACCCGACGACTTTAACCTGGTCGGTTTGCGCAATACCACTTTCGGTAAACAATCGGGCCGCTAACTCGTTGACGACATAAACCCCCGTGCCGTGAAACTTGCGACGTTGTTGAGCGAAGCGTTTGATGCGTTCTTGCATATTTTCGGGGCCCATGACGGTAAATTCCTTATGGACCGCCACAAACTGCTTTCCGATATCCCTGAAACCCGCCGACCAGGGAATTTCGTATTCATAAAAGACGCCAGGGGAGATTGCGGCATCCAGCGAAAGGCGGTGCGCCAAAGAACGGCAAACCTTTTGGACGAAGTCCGCAAGCTTTTCACGTTCAGCCCAACAGCGCTCATCTGTTTCGAGAAAATAGTAATAGGCTTCGTGTGTTTCCAAAGGTGGACGCGTCGAAAAAAGAGCGCTGACGGCCTGAAGGTCGGCAACGGGAAGTTCGAGCAGCGTTAGCCGTCTTTCGGCGCCTATCAGATCGACATCGTGGCGAAACCGGAAAGCGTCGAACACGGCGACACGTGACGCCCCCGGCACCTCGACGATTACGCGCGTCCGCGAAGCGATCCGCCAAGCAGCCAGCGCAGCGGGAAAGCGATCCGCCCCGAAAGGCAAGTTCTGTGCGACGCGGACGATGCAACGAAAGATCCGGAACGCTACTTTACGGAAGAAGGTACGCACTATTCGTGTCAATATATTTGTTATCTGCCGGACGTCTGTTTTCAGTGATGCCGCCACTTTACGCGTGGCAACATCACGCCATGATCAACCTGATCTTTCGCTGTTCCGATTTCACTCACCATTTCATTGATCAACACGTCAGATAGCAATAATGGGTAAAGCCCCAGAGCCAGCAACTTATCGTTCTTCGGATTGTAGTAATGTTCTTCTTTTTCAATTCTCGGGTTAGGTATATGGTCGACCTTCACGTCGATCCCATGACCGCTGCACGCGTCCTTGACTATCTCCGCCAACTGAAGCACCGAAAAGGTCTCCGTAAACTGGTTGAATACCCGGAACTCACCCTCATCCGCCGGGTTTGTCACAGCCAGTTCGACACATTTCAGTGTGTCGCGAATATTCAGGAAGGTACGGGTTTGCCCGCCTTTACCGTATACGGTTAACGGATGGTCGACGACCGCCTGTACGCAGAAGCGGTTCAGGACGGTACCGAAAATATCGTCATAGTGGAAACTTGTCCCCAATTCAGGATGAAGCTTCGTGTCATCCGTATGAACACCATATACGACACCTTGGTTGAGGTCCGTTGATCGAAGTCCCCAATTCTTGCAGCAGAACATAATATTGTTGGAGTCGTGCACTTTCGATAAGTGGTAGAAACTGAAAGGCTGCTTGGGAAAGGGAAGGGTGTCCGATCGGCCATTGTGGTCGATCGTGATGTAACCTTCCTCGATATCGATATTGGGTGTCCCGTATTCCCCCATCGTGCCCAGCTTCACAAGATGCGCTTCGGGGCAATGTGCCTGCATGGCGAAGAGCAGGTTCAGCGTACCGATAACGTTATTGTGCTGGGTCAGTGATGCGCGCTCCAACCCCTGCATCGAATACGGAGCCGACGGCTGCTCGGCGTAGTGCACGATTGCATCGGGTTTGTAGGTCTCCATTATTTTGTAAACTGCACGGCTATTTCGAAGATCGTTCGGTTCGACGATAATGTCGTTGCCTGTGACCTCCTTCCATACTTTCGAGCGCCGATGCAGATGGGGAACCGGCCATAAGGACGAGAGCCCCTCCTCCATCTCAAGGCGACGCTTCAGGAAGTTATCGGTGACGATTACCTCGTGCCCCTGCTTCGAAAAGTGCATGGCCGTCGGCCACCCCAAATACCCATCGCCACCCAGGATCATAATTTTCACGGTACTAGCCTCTACTCGTTAGATTTTTATCGTCGTTTCCGCAAACCGACTGGATGCGGCGCACCTTACGTTCGCCAATTCTGAATGAACCAGTCCACCGTCTGCGGCAGACCTTCTTCGAGCCGCCGCATTTTCAGCGTTGGCTGCAAGGTTTCCAATCTCTGCGGGGACGGCGCACTGGCCGACACATCGCCCGTGCGCGCAGGCGCGTGTTCTATCGGGCAGGGAACGCCGACGCGCTCCGCTTCCCGCTGAATACATTCGGCCAAATGCGAGACCGATGTCTGAATCCCCGTGGAAATATTAACAGCCTCGCCCCAGGGAATAGGTCCTTGCAGCCGTCCTAAAGCGGCGTCCGCGACGACTTCCGCGAGGTCGGAAACATAAAGAAAGTCGCGCCGTTGGGAGCCGTCCCCGTTTATACAAATCGCCTCGCCAGACAACAGCTTCTTTATGAACAGCGCCACGACGCTGCCTTTGCGCCAGGAGAACGGGCCATAAACATTCGAAAATCGAAAGGCCAACGTATTCAACCCAAACGAAGCGTTATATGCCGAACAGTAAATCTCCGTCGCCGCCTTGCTCGCACCATAAGGAGACAGCGGCAATATGCGCTGATCCTCCTTCTGCGGCGGCGCCGCGTCGCCCAGCACTGCCGCAGATGATGCCGTTATGAAAGTTCCAACACTGTGGGCACGACAGGCCTCAAGTAAGTTGAACGTCCCGATGACATTCTGCTCTAGGTCGAAGCGTGGATCGTCCAAAGAGGCCGGCACACCCGATTGTGCGGCCAGGTTGATCGTCGCATCGATACCGTCGCTCAACGTGCGCATCGCTTCGGCGTCTCGGATGTCCGCTTCGATCAACTTGACCGTCCACTCGCCCTCCGTACCAGGAAGAACCCACTGGTCGGCAGCAACGCGCTGGACCCGGTCACCCGAAATATAGCTGAGCACAGTTTCCAGATTTCCACGGGAACTATTGGTCAAATTGTCAACGATCCGTACTTCCTTGATGGGCCGGTTCGTCAACGCACCCAACAGATTCAGGCCGACGAAGCCACAGCCGCCGGTTACAAGCAGATTCATTGCATTGCCTCGGCGTCGTTTGACATCCGCTCTTCAAGCAGTAGAGAGGCGAGTTTCAAATCGAACGCTTCATCTATATCCACGGAGTCTGCCCGCGGCATAACATACCCTGCCAGCCGTTCCCCAAATTTCTGACCCGCATCAATGACGTGCGGCCGGTTCGCCAGAATTGCCGGTCCATTACGCATAAAAGCCGACGGCAATTCTGTTTGATCGGCCAACCCTGGTACGTAGGAAGACAGAATTCCATTCTCCAGCCGATGCGCAACGGCTGGATGCTCGATATGGGAAAGTTGCGCCACACTGACGATCGTATCGGCATTGCATTCGCGCATCTGCTGCAACGCTTCATCGACGTGTCGTGCGGTTCGCAGCGGGCTCGTCGGCTGCAGCAACACCAAGGATTCGACAGCTACCCGTTCACTGTCTCGTACCCAATCCAGAATGTGGCGCATCACGTCGATCATTTCCACCGTGTCTCCGGATAGGTCGAGCGGGCGCAGGAAGGGGACCTCAGCTCCCGCCGCGGAAGCGATTTCGGCAATGTCGGAACTGTCTGTTGAAACGATAACCCGGTGAATGGATGCTGCCCCTAAAGCGGCCATGATGGTCCATTCAATCAGAGGCCGCCCGGCGCAGTCTGCGATGTTCTTTCCTGGAATTCGCTTGGACCCACCGCGGGCTGGTATCAGCGCCAGATTGATACCACTTTCAACCACAGGCCTTCGCCTCTACGCCATGCCAATCCGGGAAGTTTCCCTCGTCTATCCAGTCGGGTATCGCTTCGAGGCCCGGAACATTCTCGTCAAAGATATAGGGTGCAATCTCTGCGTCAGTAAGCGGCGACCCCTTATGCGCAGCGACAATCGAGCGCAGCATCTCTGCCAATGCCGGTTCGTCCGATGCTGCGTAAACCGCTGCCCGGTCTCCAGGACCAGTGGGAGGCTCCCACCGCGGCGATAAATGCAGGTATCGATCGGTAGGTCCCCAGAGCAGGACCGGTGTCCGCGCGGCAAGCGCTTCCTCGATTACCGTTGACATAAAGCTGACCAACAGTGTCGTTTCAAGCAGCACTTCCTTAAACGGGCGCTCCAGTCCCTGAAGGGATACAGGGCTATTCGGCGGCCACAGGCGGGCAATCGCCTCTCCTCCTGCTTCTCCTTTCTTCTTGCATCGCGCCACGGCGTGAATGCTCTCGACCTTCGTTGCAACTTTCGCAAAGGAAAGGATGCTATCGGCGTACTCATCGCTAGTCTCTAGGCACCAGAGCAGCGTGCGGTCCCAGGATAGAAAGCTGCCGGCGTGCAACACAATCGGCGTCTCACTCATCGTGAGACCCTCACGCGCCACGTCATAGGCAATTGGAGGCATCGGTCGGACGGCCGTCACTTCTCTGTCATCGGATGGTTGTCGCAGGCTTTCGATCAACTCCGCCCCATTGGGCGACCATGTCAGCACTCTGTCGGCCAACGCGTTCCAGACTTTCAGCCGGTAGTGGCCATGATTGGAAAAGACGCTGCAAGCCCCCGTCGAGCGCGTGTGGGAATTATAATTCAAAACAACTCGATCAATCCCCGCTTCCGCGGCAGCGGCGGACAGAACGTGTTCCGCAGTACTGCTGGTCTGATATGAGACAGATGCTTTCGGCTTAAGGATCGAGAGAATGCGTTTCAAAGCGGCGACCGAGCCTACGATACTTCCGGAAGTACGACACACGGGTTCCTGACAGACTTTTAGAACGACCGGCGGGATTGTCCCATTCATCGTCGTCAGACTGGCGCCAACAATCGCTTCGGCCGAGCGATCCGGTACCATCGGGATGTCTATCTGAAACAACGGGGTCGGCGTACGTAGGAAGCGAACCATCTCCCGAAACAAGCGGCCATAACTTTTGTTGTCTACCGATAAATTGAGCACGAGCCGACGTAGCCGTTTTGGACTGTCATAAAGAGCCTGGTCGAGGCCAAAGGGAAGTCCTGTTCGCGTGCAAACACACCATGGCCCCTTTTTCGCAATAATCCGTATAACGATCTCGGCGAGGAATTGGTAAAGCCACGGAAAGACGGGAGATGTTCGTTCGGGTTCCGAGACGGACATCCCGGCAAGCTTCTCGACAAATGCATCTGCCGCCGCAGCGCGCTCATCAAATTCATGCCACTGGCCGTCCCTTGCTCGTACCAACAAGAGTACGTCCGCAGTCAGATTCCTAAATGTCTCATGCGTCCGAGCCGCAAAGGATAGATTTTGATCCAGCATGCCCAGAACGTAATTTGACAGGATATTCGTATAGCGGCCGAATTCATTTTGCTTTGCACCGACAATCCGATGCAGGCGCCGACGCCAGACCAGTGCCCGAGCGTGGCCAAACTTCCCGAACAGATCTGCGCTGGTCAACACACGGTCCGACGCGTCAGGAATAGAGCCGCGCGCGTCTGGCGTCATTGCCAGGATAGAATCGACCGGTCCCGCATCACCCAGCGCTTTCGCATCGGCACGATCATATACGACTGCTATACGTTTCACATTCGTGCTACTTGCGGAATAGCCGATATAGCGGCATTCGGCTGTTTAGCGCCACTCAATCGACTTCCCTTCACACATCATCCGGTCAACGGCGGCCATATGCGCGATGAAGGGCTCTCGAAGTTGACGGTAGTTGGGGTGCTCGAACTTATGAACATCCAGTTCGATGCCTGCCTGAACAAATGAATCGCGATCCAGATAGTCCAGACCAAGCGGGCCGGAGAGGTAAGTGTCTGCTTCCACACGGCGGGCAATACTGAGAATCAGTTCGCTTTTCCGTCCATCGATGCCATCCAATTCAGACGCACGAAGAAGCTTGGTTTTTATGCCAGCAGCATTCAGGTGCTCTTCCAGCATTGCCCAACAAAGTTCCGATAACCTGCTCCAGCTTTGCTCGTAGAAAGGTCGTAACCACTCCATCACGCGCCCGAAATGCGGCGCTTTGCTGTAGGCTTGCTCAAGCGTTCGCAAGTGTTTCACTTGCCAACGGACGGCGGCACTAATTTCGATATCGAGAAGCGATCCCTGGATATGATCGCGGCTTTTTACCGGTACAGTGAGCCATGTGTCACCTTGCGCCGTGCGGACGCGGTTCCGGTTCTGGAAGCTGTTCTTCTGAAACTGTACCGTGTCCAGAAATACAAACAGGTCAGACCGAGCAATCCGATCCAGATAGCCAATCCAAGGCAGATAAGCCGGCTGGTGAATAGACAGGACCAGCCCGCTCATTCGGCCAGATCACCCTCGGATATCGGATGATCTGCGGGGACATCCCGCGAAAGCTGTTTTCCCAACACATCCAGTAGCCTTGTCGGCGGCATGCCGCTACCGGGCTTTTTGAGCGCCAGTGTCTCTCGACTCAATCGGCTGCCAGCAGGCAGCGCGACACGGGTCACGATACTGTTGGTGAACGTGCCCCGCATGTTGTCCGCATGAGCACCCAGCACTTTCTCCGGAACACCAAGTGCTACTTCCAGCTCCCTGACATGTCGGCATAGTGCCGCCATTTCTTCCGGTAACAAGGAGATATGATGGTCCGGACCGACAGCGTCCCTGTCAAAGGTGAAGTGAACCTCGATCATTGCGGCGCCAAGCGCTACGGACGCGGCGACTTCATCCAGGTTCCGACTGTGATCCGACAGCCCGACCGGACAATTATAGCGCTTCGCATAGAAGGGCAGCAGTCGGAGGTTCATGTCTTCTAGCGCCGTCGGATATTCGGAAACACAATGCAGCAGGACAAGCCGGTCGGACGCTTCGGCAAGGCAACGCATCATTTCATCGATCTCATCGAGAGGACTCATTCCGCTGGAGGCGATGATCGGCAAGCCACTGTGTCCCGCGCGCTCAAGAAGCCACGGATTGCCCACTTCACCGGATGGAATTTTCAGGGCATCGCAACCTAAAGCGGCGATACGGCCGACGGCCTCTTCGCACATCGCGGAGCAAATATGCAGCATGCCACGCTTATGCGCATGCTCCAGGAAAGCGCGATGCGTTTCCTCGGAAAACTCCTGCACCCGTTCGATAAATTTAAAGCGCGGCTCATCGTAATAGTAGGACCGGGTCTGCCGATCAAAAAGCTCATCGCTCGCCCGCCTGTGCTGAAATTTGACCCCGTCACAACCGGCGTCAGCCGCCGCATCGATCAACCGATGAGCAAGGTCGGAATCGCCATTGTGGTTCGGGCCGATTTCCGCAATCACCAGGCAACGTCCATCGCCTACCATGCGATCGCCAATTGGAAAACGTTGTTGCAGGGAATAGCTATTCATGACCGTACTCAATAGCTGATTCGCTTGCGAAACAGGGACGGAGTCACGTTCGTCTGTTTCAGGACATTATAGATACGGGGACAAGCCTGGCCGTCGCCGAAGGGTTGGGCATCGTCATCCATCGCGGCACGGAAGACAGGATCCTCCGACCGCAGGATAGCCTGATCGATCGTATCCTGTGTCGGTTTCGATACCTTAATAACGTTATTCGCCATATCCCGGCCATCCTGACGATCCCCGACCAAAATGAACGGTAGTTTGAAATAAGGCGCTTCGATGATGCCGCCACTGGAATTGCCGACCAGGGCTTTCGCACCGGACATCAACCCTAGAAAGGTCAGCGCCTCGATGCTCTTGAACATATGGAACCCGTCGCGGCCTTCAAATTCCTTCAATGCTTCAATAACGCGCGCATAGCCGGGGTCCGAACAGGGATAAATGACGATCTTTGTTTCTGGTTTTTCCGCCATGGCATCCAGGATGGCCCGCGTATGGTCATAGGCCAGTTCGGGACGGTACGTATCCGAATGCTGAAGCACGAGAAAGTAGGGCCTGTCTGTCGGCACGCCGATATTGGTCAACGCCTCAGCGGGTTTTGGATACCGCGCCTGCAGGATGTTGTCGATATAGGGAGCCCCTGAATTCCAGACCCGATCCGGACTTTCACCGAGGCGAATGACACGTTCGCGTTGGCGCTCATTCTGCGAAAAATGCAGATGACAAAGTTTCGTAATGCTATGCCGGTGGATATCGTCCAACCCGCCGGAGATATCGCCGGCTTGAATATGAGCGACCACGATGCCCATCTCCACCGCGCAAAACGCAGCGGCCAATGTTTCGCCGCGATCCCCCAACAGCAGGACAATATCGGGCTTCAGCCTGTCGAGCACTTCGGAAAACCCCGAAATGCACCGACCGAGCGCCTGGGTTCGATCGACTACAGCGCTGCCGTAGTCTCCCATATCGACCACGGCATCGACGCTTATCCGATTTTCCATCTCGTTCAGCGTCGATCCGAAAGTCTCGCTCAGATGCATATCCGAGGCAACGATCTGGAGCTCAAGATCCGGATCATCCTGAATGCGCTGCATGATACCCAGCATGGCGCCGAAGCCCCCGCGCTTGCCGGTAAAGATACATATTTTCTTCGTCATTGCGATGGTGCGCCCTTCAGGCTTCCACCGGTTCCATCGGGGCATAATCCTTTTTGATATGGCCCTCGCGTTTGTAATATTCGACGAGAGTGTCAAACCCGAAACGCCCCGAAAGCGTGCCATTCACATTGCAGGTTGCGCAGGGTTTGTCAGAGCGATCGCCTGCCATCAGCTTCTTGCGAATTTCCATCATGGCTGGAGACAACCAGATATCAGCGAAACTCGCATTCATCACATTACCGACCACGGCAGCGCGCCCCCAATCGTTAGAGCAAATAAGAACATCGCCGTTCCAATCCACCATCGCGCGCGAAAAGGGGTAGTAACAGGGATGCGTAATCGGTTCGGCGATCACGGGAAGTCCCAGATCAGGATCAGTGACCATGCCGGAGCGATTATTCAGGAACAGACCGTAATCTTCCTCAGCTCCCTCCCAATGCGGGCGCAGTTTAAAGCGCTCTTTTGAAATTCCGGCCTTTTCGAAGATGACTTCATACAGGGGGCGCTGCTCCGGTCCATCGTACATATTTGCGTAGATGTACGTCAGTCCGGCGTCGAACAGGGCGTTGACCAATTCGGGAGTCAGCTTGTCACCGTTCGTATTGGTGTCAAGTTGGTTAGTTGGCAAATGTTCCCGTACCGCGCGGATCACAGCGGGAAACTGCTTGTTCAGCACCGGCTCTCCGAAGCCCGAAAAGGAAACGCGTCCTTTGTAGTCAAAGCTCGCCAAATCAGATGCAATCTTACCGGCGAGTTCCGCACTCAGGTGAAGGTTCCGGTTCGGGTATATTTCCGGATCTATCCTGGGGCAAAAAACGCATGTGCGATTGCACAACTCGGTCGTGTTGACTTCGACTGTCATCACGCTCGCCAACGGATTCGTTTTATCGTTGACCGCATCGATTACCGCCTGCTCCTGCGATTTACGATGATTCATAAAGTCGGTCTGCGCAGTACTCATTTATTGCCTCTTATTAGGTCGCCCGGTCGCGAAAACGCAGAACGGTTCAGAATGGAGCGGATTGATAGTTTTTTCGCACACGGTCGGCATGCGCTGGCATCCAGTTTTCGGCTAGCGTCCCATAAACAGCAACATCGAGTTTACGGTCACCGCTGATGATATGCTCCGGCATGACACCTTCGCGGACCAAGCCATTGCGTTCCAACACCTTGATCGATGCAACATTGTCCAGAGCGACCGTCGTATGGACCCGGTGGAAATTCAGTTTCTGGAAGCCGTAAAGCAAAAACATGCCGACAGCTTCGGTCGCAATTCCCTTTCCCACGAAATCGGCCTCGCCAACGACATAACCGAGGAATCCCCGACGGCTATGCCAATTGATATCCTTGTAACTGACATTGCCTATATGCCGCTCTGTAGCGTTGTCGAAAATACCCAGTAGCACGATGGAGCCGCGGTCCGCTGAGCGGTCGAAATAGCTGCGGTGGCGTGCCGGATGATTGGGAAACCGTCCCCGTTCGGTAAAGACGTCTAAATCCAGATCGTTCATCCATTGGAAATAGGGCGCGTCGTCACTGAGATCTTCCTCGGATAGATTGGACAGGGAGATACGCTGACCGACTAGAAAATGTCGCCTTTCCATTACTAAGTCCTCTATGACGTTCTTTCGGCGGGCTCTGCAGACGCAAGGACCCGTTCGAACGCCGTCACGAATTGCTGCATTAAATCAGGCCCGTCCAGTGTAACGCGCAGGCAATTCCGGATAGCCGGCGCCTTGTAGGCTCCCTTAATCAGGAACCCACGCCCTTTCAATGCGGAGATGATTTCGCCAGGATCATATTGCTCGTCCAGATCAAGAAGCTGGAAATTGGTCGGACATTCAGGGGCCGCGAAGTTGTGTTGGCGCGCAAAGTCGACGAGGACCTTTCGACCCTCCCGAAGCGTGTCCAGATAGCGCTCGATCAGCTCCGGATGCTCCAGATAATAACAGCCCAGCGCGATAGCCATGGAATTGACTTCGTGCAGGCCGCGAACTTTTCCCATCGCCTCGATCAGTTGCGGTTGCGCGACAGCGAAACCGATGCGCAGTCCCCCAAGCCCGTAAGCCTTGGACAGGCTCCGCGTGATGATCAGATTATCGTATTCCTGAACCCAAGAAATGATCGTTTCCGGATGGCACGGAAAATAAGTCTCGTCCACCAGACAAACCGTATTCCGTGCCCTTGCGTCTTCGATCAGAGAGCGGAGTTCTCCCAAATCCCAAGTCGCTCCGGTCGGCTGATCCGGATTGACGATACTAACCAGTCTGGCGCCCTGTTCCAGCGCCGCCCGATACCCGGCCACGGGCACCTTCAAGTCGGCGGCATATGGCACCGCCACTGATTCCGCCTCGAAGACATCCGCATAAACCGAATACATCGCATAGCTGGGGTCGCTGTGGATGACCCGCTCACCGGGCTCCAGGAACGCATGAAACGCCCGGCGTATTGCCGCATCCGATCCATTGGTAGCGACAACATGACTCTCCGGTAACCCGCAACTACGGGCAAACGCCTGATTCAACGGCTTCGGGTCGGGATAGCTGGATAAGACTTCGGGGCCAATCACAGCCATTACCCGTGAAAACTCCTCGTCTCCGATCGGCAATACTCTCTCGTTCCGATCCAGCCGGATGAAATCGCCTCGGATATCGGCGGAATCTATCCGCACGATGTCCTGGAGATGGGACCGCTCACGTATAGTCATCAAGAAGCTCTTTTCATTGCTATCGTGGGGCGGCAATGGGCTCGACAACGGATCTGTCGATCATCTGAATACGGCCCGCCTCGATGCGATAAACGGTGTCGGCGATTTTCTGGATACCAGTCTGGTGTGAGATTGCCAGGACCGAAGTCTCCGTAGCAATTTTTCGCAACGTCTCGCAAATGCGCGCCTCTGTCTCCGGATCCAGCGCGCTGGTCGCTTCGTCCAGCAGCAACAGTTTCGGACGATGGGCCAAGGCACGTGCCAGAGCAATACGTTGACGCTGACCACCGGAAACGAGCTGGCCTCCCTGCCCCAGCGGGCTGTCAATGCCATCCGGCAAAGAGGAAACCCATTCCCAGGCGCCAGCTTGGCGCAGCGCACGTTCCACGTCCTCGCGGCCCAACGACGGCTCGTCCAGCGCCACATTCTTAAAAATGCTACGGTCAAATAGCCGGACGTCTTGCGGCACGTATCCAATCATCGAACGCCAAGCCTGAATGCTGATGTCCTGAATAGGCACACCGTCAATGAGAATTCGCCCCTTGGGGGTGTGTCGCAACCCCAGCATCAGATCGACGATCGTCGACTTACCAGCTCCGGATGGCCCGATTAATGCTGTCAGCCCCTTTGACGGTACGACCAAATCGATAGCGTCGAGCACTGGCGTGTCATAGTAGGCAAAGGAGACGGTATCAAAGAGAATTTCCCGCTCGAAAACCGGCACTCTGGTCCCGTTCAACTCTTCCTTCAGCGCTGCGGCCTGTTCCTGAGTTTTTTCTATTAGTTGAAACGCCTGATAGTTGGCTACGATCTTCTGCAGAATTTTCTGAATGTCGCCGATGCGATTGACAGCGCGATATCCCATGGCAGCGGTTACCAAAACTTCGGATAACCCAACTCCACCAAAGGAAATCGCCGCATACACAAACACGCCGACCATTAACACGACAATCGCTTCCAACAGGCGGTCTAAAAAAATTTTCGCCATCCGCTGCCTTACATCCGCGGTCTTTAGCAGGGTGGCATCATGAGTAAGAAGACGGATTAGTGCGCGCTCACGAGCCATCGATTTCAGCGCTTTAAACCCTTGAAAACCGTCCACCAGGCTGTCCATCATCTTCGTCGTAACGATGGTCCTCTGCTTGCCGGCCGCACGTGCACGATTGACAAAGCGATTTAAAAGCAGCGCCACGACCCCGGCGACCATGCCGGCGAATAGCGTAAATTCCCAAGACACCAGGAACGAAGCTAGAAGCAATACCAATACTTGAACCAGCAGGGACAGCATTTGGAGGCTACGCACAATCCCGCTGGCCGCTTTGTCTATCTCGCGGCTGACAATGTTCGTCAGCCGCCCAATCGGGTGCTCTACGAAGTAAGCCCATTGGGCTTGACCTATGGACACCAACAAGTTCGTCCGCCGTTCTAAAATCAGTCCGACAGCCGAATGCGCAACGAAGATATCGGCTCCGGCGACGAGGAACACCTTAACCATCATGGCGCAAACGAGAACGAAAAGCGCAGCGTCGAACGTCGGATTCAATCCGATCAAGGCGAATGCATCCACCATCATTTCAAGTGCGTCGCTTTGCTCCTCCAAGTCACTGGGCAGGGTTCTGGCACCATCCTGGGAGAACGCGGCCAACAGTGGCAGAAGACTCAACAGGCCAAAGCTTTCCGCCATACCGGCAAGCAATATCATTGCTACGATCAGCGTCGTCTGCCACGGGCGCCGTTCCGCATAGCTCCGGAACATCGTCCAAGCGGCTGTCAGGTTAGTCAGTTGCGTAATGTTCTGCATAAATAAAGTAGGAAGAATGAGAGCTTGTTATGTGTAATACGGCGGTTACCGCACGTACGTACAGTTCATGTTACGGAATCTCAGACGTTGGGGCGTCTTTCCATTTTCAGGAACAAACGATCCGCCATTTGCGGACGTTAGGTCGGCACCCAATCCTTTCGTCCTCCAATATCCCGGCGTTCCAACGGGGTATTGGCTGTCGGCGCGGTCCAATACCAGCAACAGTATCCGGTCATCGAGTTTCAGTACTTGTTCTGAAAGTCAGCGCCTCGTTCTCTCGCATGTGACCTCGAAGCGGCTCGAAAATTCTTCTGCCGCCACCCGCCAGCGCAAACAGGTGGCAATCAATGCGGCGTCGCCACCATCGTCAAGGGGATCACCTGCACGCCGACAGCACGCCTTCAATTCGGCAATCGTATTCAATATTCGTACTTTTCTTTTGACATGGCCGGTCAGTCGAAGTCGACATCCTCGAGCCCGATGCCCGCGTTCATGGTGCGGACGTGGCGTAATTTCCGACCCTGCAAAAGAGGCCAGTTATCGATAAAGGCCCCAGCACCAGCGCGTTTGAATGCCACCGTGCCTTCATCCAGCAGGTCACCCGGTTGCAGGTTGCGGGCGGCAACTATTCGGCGGCGCGCGACCTGTTTGTAGTCTTCCTCCGCGGCCGCGGGACGAACTTCGCCATCGCCGAGCGCTTTTTCCGCAAAACGGATGTTG
Source organism: Alphaproteobacteria bacterium (assembly GCA_012103325.1). Taxonomy (GTDB): domain Bacteria; phylum Pseudomonadota; class Alphaproteobacteria; order UBA8366. Next base: position 614,638 of record WLWY01000001.1, on the reverse strand, counting down.
CGAACCATCTCGGCCATCTCCGCCACGTCCATGGAGAACCAGTGATCGGGTCCAGGCATGTCATGGTCCAGCGTCAAATGCTTCTCAATCACCTTCGCCCCAAGCGCGACCGCCAATGTCGATGCAAGCGGTCCCTGGCTATGATCGGAAAACCCCCAAACCACATCGGGATAGAGCGCCTTCAATGTTGGGACCTGGCGAATGTTGAGATGCTCCGGTTCCGTCGGATAAAGCGAAACACAATGCAACACCACCAGCTTATCGTTAATCGCCCGAACTTCGCGCACAACTCGATCTACCTCACCCAGAGAGGCCATTCCCTTGGAAACGATCAGGGGCAGACCCGTGCGGGCATAACGCTTGATATTGATCAGGTGGTCGAAATCATCGGAGCCAACCTTAATCCCCTTCAGGCCCAGCTTCAGCATCAGTTCAAGGTTCGGCGGATCCTGAACCGTCGTCATAAAAAGGATGCCTATCTTTTCGCAGTAGGCCATCAGCTCTTCCCATTCCGCCGGCGTGAATTCAAGCCGCTTAAACAGGTCGATCATCGGCTCAGTCACTTCTTCGCCGCGGCTGCGATAGGTGAAGGGCTGATCGGGATCGGCGCAAAATTCTTCGGCAGTGAAGGTCTGGAATTTGACGCAGTCACAGTCGATGCGCAGCGCTTCGTCGCACAGTTTCTTGGCTATCGACAAATCACCATTATGATTCGCCCCCGCCTCTGCAATGATGAAAGCCGGCTCGCCGTCGCCAATCCAAATGTCGCCGATTTGAAACCTGTTCATCGCGCTATCATCCTTAAATTGCGGCGACCAAAAATTCGTCAATTGTCCAGCCACCTTCCCTACCTGTGCGCCTCAGGAGGCAGAAAAGGCTTCGCACAATACCGTTCCCTATTCTCGTCGAGAACAGGGTATTAATTTCTAATGTCTACATCAGTTAACGCAAAAGAGATGGACATACTTGATCAAACTTATCGCCGAATCGAGAGATTTTTTCCGCATTGCTAATCTAATGAAAATGTAACACTGGCACTCGCTATAACAAACTGAACCAAGCGGCACTTAAAATGAGAAAGCATTTTGGAAGGATCGAAAATTTCTCTTACACGATTTTATACACACTCGCCGTCATCGTTTTCACTTCACTGATATTATAGTTGTGCGCACATAATTTGGCGGCATAGAAATACTGTAGATTGCTCAATTTTATTTTAGGGATAAATTCAATAATAACCGTGCCGTTCCAATCCAAGCCCAAGACGCTCATCAAGCCTCCGATTACCTTCCCGATGCATGTCAAGTATTCTACGCATCGCGTCTTCGGGTAAGGAAGCTGACCTGGCAGGAAAAGCCCGATTAACGACGCCAGTAAGAAATCGATCCCGCGACACAACTCTGTTTAAACGTTTAAGCACTCGGCCCGCCAGGGAATCGCTTACTCTTCCCAAATTCAATAGATTAATTATCCGCGCAAAAAATAAAGACACATCTGAATATCCTTCATTAGACCGAACATCTCGTAGCGACTCAGCTGCGGTCACATCAAGAAAATCTGTAATTTTCTTGACAAACCCTTCCTTTTCCATCGCAAAATCTTCATATGGTAGAAAAAGGCACCGGTTAAAAACACGCTCATAATTTTCGACATAAGTCGACCAATCTAAAGACGCAACATCTAAAGTTGGGACAGTATAATTTCTACTGATAAGGTTTCGATCAAACGTACCATCCGGCCTATAGCCAATAAATTTCTTAGGCGAAACACTAAATCCTCGCCGTATAGTATGCCGATACAATGATTCCGCCCAATTGTCCTGTCTCCGAAAGACAAAAATTAGATCTGCTTCTGGAAAAATTGCTCCAAGGTTTTCCGCTGTTGTTCCATTATTAAAAAAACAACGGTACGGATCCCCAGAAAATCGTTCCCAGCTAATCAAAAAAATAGGATAAGGTTGAACAATTGTTCGGCACAAATCTGCGATCCGGCCGACATCGAGGAATATTGGATTTTCGTCGGAGAGCAGCCCGAGCATGCGCCACAATTCCGGAAAATGACCTGTCGCATCCTTTATTCCCGGAAGTTTTGGGAACACGTTCTGCTGAAGATATGTCGTTCCCGTCTTATGGGTTCCAACATGTAAAATCACACGCCCCATTTCAGAACACCTTGCTTTCTTCCTGCTCTCGGGATCGCACCACATATAGAATTGAAGTAAGCACTACTACGTCTGGCCACAATAAAACGCCGAACGTGCTGGAACTTCCATATGAAGCAGCACTCAACCAAGTGCTATCGCTTCCCGTCGTCTGAATATTTAAAAACAATATTTGCATTGATCTGATGTTGGTGCAGTTGCGACAATTGCTGTAGTTCGCGGAAAAATTAAATCGAGTTCGTCCCGAAGAGCGGCAGCAACAAAGCCAATAAGCGCCACGGGCAGGAACACGAAAATAAACGGAAGCGAATCGAATTCCATGAAACGGCGTGAACGCTTCCGTTACCGTTTCGCCGCGTTACGGGCGAATTGAAACTCCAACAGATCCCAGTCCCGATCGGTATCGATGTCCACGGCGGACTCCGCCGGAATTTCGAATGGCAGCAGCCGGTCGACGTCCTTGTGCGATGAAAATCGCTGCATCACATCCGGCTTAAAAATGTAGAATTGACCGGCATCCGTATAGGCTTTGGGCAGATCCTGCGAATTAACCCGAACCATCTCGGGGAACATCGGTTCGAGCATCCCATCCCCGCGCGGGAGTAGCGCCCAATAACATGACTTGCCGATCTCCAGCACGCTCATCAGGATATCCACCTGCGACCTACGCCACGTATCGACGGCGCGGTTCAGTAGTTCAGGCGTCAACAGCGCCGCCGTAGCAAGCGCAAATATTACTGTCTCTGCACCGTCCGCCGCGTCGCAATGCCGGGGCACGTCGTGATGCATCAAGTCGATAAACCCGGACTTGTCGTCGCTAAGCTCGGCCGGGCGCGGTCCCAGCCATTTCGCTCCATAACGCTCGGCAATCGATCCGATTTCCGCGTCATCACTGGACACGAAAACCTCCCGCACACCATCGGTCACGGCAAGCGCTGCGATGGCATAAGCCAGTATCGGCTTGCCACCCAGTTCCCTGATATTTTTCCCGGGGATCCGCTTGGAACCGCCGCGCGCCGGGATATAGCCGATCATTCCTGACAATCCTCGGACAGCAAGCGCCGGCTAGCTCTTGCGCTTTCGCAAAAGATACATTTTGTCCACCAACCCGCTGCCATCCTGGTATTCGAGTTCGCGCCAGTTCACGAGTTCGAGTTCCGGAAAGCGGTCCAAGAACAGCTGGCCATAATCGGCCTTCCACAAAAGGCTGCTGTGCCCGCGATAAGGAACTTCGGTGATTTCCGGCGCGAAATATTCGCTGCCCCAAATATAATCCCGACTGACCCGGACCATTTCGTCCATGACATTCGGCAAATCATTGGGCGCGATGTGAATCAGCACATTGTTGGTGAACACCAGATCAAAGAATCCATCCTTGAACGGTATATCGAAAGCGGATCCCTGGATGACATTCAGTTCAGGCCGTTCCTGGTGTACGGCAACGACGGCGTCGTGTTGCAGTTCTACCCCGTAAAGCGACTCGAATCCGTCATGGCCCAAACCGAAAAGCTGATTTCCAATATTGCAGCCAACCTCCAGAATTCGGCTGTCGCGGGGCAATTGGTCTAGGTGAAGGGCACTCATTTCACTGCGGTGCATGCCAAACCGCTCGACATACAAGCGGTCGTATTCCTCATAGCTCGCAAAACGATTGCGCTCGGTGTAGGTCTTGCCGAACTCACCCGACCACGTCTGCATCTGGGGTGTCTTCATCAAGATTGGTTCCTAGCTTCTTTCCAAGGACAGAAGGGCGTCGATAGCCGCATCGACACCGCTTTCCCGCAGCAGGGTACCTTGCACTGACACCATCGCGGCAACGGCTTGCGGGTCGTCAAGCCGCGAAACCGCATCAATCAACCGATCCGGCGACCAATCCGTCACTTCATTGGCCAGATATGCGGCACCCGCATCGAAAAACGGACCTGCCAAAAGGCGCTGGTGTTCTTCCAGCAACACCACGGCAAACGGACGGCGTGCAGCACACAACTCGTAACAACTCGTCCCGCCAGCGGAAATGGCGGCTCGGCAGGCATGAATTTCCGAGGCCAGTCCATCCGGTGCAACCACGGCCTGTGCATTCGGATGTGCGGACACTGCCGCAAGCGCACTTTCCGGGTGCGGATGCGCCGGACCGATAACCACGCGCAACGCCACGTCAGGCCGCCTTGCCGTCAGGGTTTCAACGATCCAGCTTGTTCTGTTCTCTGGATCCTCTCCGCCCATTGTCACCATAATCGGTGCCTGCGGATCGGGGGCCGGCAGCGAAAACAGGCTTTCGGGGACAAGATTAAACCGGCCCCCGAGGGCGTAGGCTCCGACACAGGATTTCGCACCATAGAGATCCGGTGCAGCATCCAATCGGGCATTGAGCACAAGATCCGCGCTGATTGCCTGTGCCGCATCGTCGTCGATCACCGCCAGGCAATGCTTCTTTCGGAGCATATGAAAATAATCGCCATCGGCGCGTTTGCTATCGATTACCAACACGGAACTGGCCGCGACATCCTCAGCCGCCATAAGATCTTCAAGATCGGCTGACGTACCGACCGGACCGGCAGCATTTCGGTATGGGATTTCAGCCTGTGACAGAAGCTGCGGTCCTAGTTGTCCCTCGCCATTCGCGGCAATGAAGCGCGCCGTTCGGGTTCGCTTCCGCAATGCATCGGCAAGCGACATGCACCGCCGCAAGTGCCCGAGGCCATCCTCCGCCCCTGCGTCGCAGCGAAACACGACAGCGCCCCCGGCCGACATCATCGGACACTCCGACGAACAGTCTTAAACGCCTCTGCATAAATCATCGCTGCCTGGGCGCCGCGATATCGCGCCAATCCTTCCAGGGCTTCTGGCGATCGCGGATGGGGCGGCCGGCCGGCTTCTTTCCCGTAGGCCAGCAGCGCGTCGACCTTGCGCGAAAAGGTTTCGGAGATATCAATAAAGAGGTCGGGTGCAAACGGTGCCAAAGGATTGGCTTCCGTGCTGGACATTACCTCAAACAGCGCAATCAGTTCGATCTCGGGATATCGGATGGCGCGGACCGCAGTCAGTACCGCCTGATGCATTATCCGATGGTCAATATTCGTATCCGCCGCCGCGTGGGTAAAAACCTGAGTCGGCTGGAATGAGTCCAGGTGGACTTCTACCGCCTTGATCAGGTCGATATGCGCCCCGGCATCATCGAAGCGGCAGCAGGTCCGGTCTTCGAATACCAATTCCGCCGGATCGACACCCAATATCGTGCAAGCCTTTACAGCATTCGCCGTACGCTCGGCGATTTCGGCCTGAACTTTCTCGCTACCGAACTGCGGCGGCAAATAGCGCGCTGTGACGCCTTCGCCAAAAAACACAATCCGGACCTGGGCCCCCGCCATACGCGCCCGCGCGATCGTGCCACCCATCCCGATTGTCTCATCGTCCGGATGCGCGGAACATATGAGCAGACGGCTTTTCTTATCGAACATTCGCCAACGCCAACGGTTGCCAATTCAGGGCCACAGTATCCCGCCGCAGGGCATCCACACCGTCCCCAACTGTCGGCATCGTTTTGCCTATCAGTTTCGTCAGGCGGGCCGTATCCATCCGCATATCCTTGGGCCGTGGTGCCGAAAGATTCTCATCGGTCGAAATCGCGGGCACCGCATTGGCCAAGCTGAGGCCAAACCGGTCCGCAAGCAGTCGAGCGAATTCAGCCTTCGACAAGCCGTCAGTGGCCCCAACGTTGAAGACGCCCGTTGCGTCATTTTGCATGAACCGGGTAACAATGCGCGCCAGATCCGGCGCATAGAGGGGATTGAATAGGATATCTTCGAACAATCGAATCTTCGTGCCATCCGCTAGAGAATTGAGCAACCATGCTGCCAACCCTCGGGTCACGCCGGGACCGGCATTGAAGAAATTCGTCCGCAACACAACGCTGCTCGGTGCACGAAGAACTTCGCATTCGCCGGCGAGCTTGGTCCGGGCATAGACGTTGATCGGTTGCGGATGCTCTTCCATATGGGGACCGGGGCCACTGTAGACCTGGTCGGTCGAGATATGGACGATACGGGTTGCGGCTGAACGCTTCAGCGCCCAGTCCGCCAGGTTCTTACACAGCGTGACGTTCAGGTGCCGCGCGAATGATTCATCGGATTCGCAATCATCCACATCGGTTAGGGCTGCCAAGTTGACAATAATGTCAGGCGCATGCGCATCCAGTACGCGCCTTGCCAAATCCGGGTCGGCCATATCGGCCTCAACGCCGCTAGTATGTGCCGAGGTCCGTGACACGGCTACCATCGACCAGTCGGCTCCGATAATTGGCCCCAGAACCCGACCAAGCGATCCGGTCGCACCGACCAGAAGCACTGTTTTCACCTTCTCCGCCACGGCTTCCTAATCCTGTATCAGGCCGCGCAGTTCATCAACAGAAAGCCAGACATCGTTTCCGTTACTCGTGTAACTGAAGTCAGGCTCCACAGCAGTGGCGCCGTCATCGAGAAATGACTGACGTTGATACAACGCAATATTTGGCTCGATAATATACCGGTCACTAAAGTCCACCGTGTGACGGGCTTCATCCAATGTAATCATTGCTTCGTGCAGTTTTTCGCCTGGCCGAATGCCCACGATATTGTAGCTTTTCCCTGGTGCGATGGCTTCAACCAGATCAAGCAGACGCATACTGGGAATCTTTGGAACGAAGACTTCGCCGCCGCGCATGACTTCAAAGCAGGACAACACAAAGTCGACCGCCTGCGGCAGGGTAATCCAGAACCGCGTCATCTGCGCGTCGGTAACCGGCAAGTCACTTTCTGGCGACTCCTCCAAGAGGCGCCTGAACAGCGGCACAACGCTGCCACGGGAATTGAGCACATTGCCGTAGCGGACAACGGAGAAAATCGGACCTGACTTTCCGCGCAGGTGGTTTGCAGCCACGCAGATCTTATCCGAAGCGAGTTTGGTCGCGCCGTAAAGATTGACAGGACTTGCCGCCTTGTCGGTAGACAATGCGATGACACGCTTAACGCCATTGCGCAAAGCGGCCCGGACGACATTCTCCATTCCCAAGACGTTCGTGTGAACGCATTCGAACGAATTATATTCGGCCAAAGGAACAATTTTTTGCGCCGCCGCGTGAACGACGTACTCGATGTCCGCCATCGCCATCGTCAGCCGATCCGCATCCCGCACGTCGCCGAGAAAAAAGCGCATCGCGGGATACTGCTCTCGTGGATACAGGCGCTGCATCTCCTCGTGTTTCATTTCGTCACGCGACAGCACAACGACTCGGTCAGGCGTATAGCGTTCAAATAACGTCCGTACGAAAACCTTGCCAAAAGATCCCGTCCCCCCCGTAATGAGAACCGATGCTCCGTTGAAATCGATCTGGGGGTGGTAGAGAGAGTCGTTCATGATTGCCAATTCGTTGGTTTATGCGAAGCACAACGAGCCGAATGCGAACAAGCGCGCGCGGCAGCGATAAGTCGGGTGAGATTAGTTAGAATAGAAGAAGTGAATTGCGGCATGCTCATCTCCTCAACGAGTATCGGGAGATCTAAAAAACGCGTTCAAATTTCACGCAAGCTACCGCAGGCCGGGTGAAACGCTTCAGCCAGCAGATTGGAGATAAATCAATATCACCATCCATGTCAATCCATTTGTACGCCCGGATATTGATTGGAGAGCTTGGAAGAGCTATGCGAAGTCTTGAAATTATGGGCCAGTAGCGAGAATACCCATCTTATGGAGGGAACAGCCCGCGTCGAATATGCTCCAAGTGACGCCAGCCGCTTAACGGCGCGTGCGCTCTTGCTGGTTTTCGCGTTTGCCCTCCTGATTCGCCTCATCGCATTGGCCTGCGCCTTTCACTTCGGCGGCGGCGAGGCTTTCATGTCGCCGGATTCCGGAGAATTCCTAAACCGCGCATTGCTGCGTCCCGGTTTGACCGCAATTCTCGGTTTCGATCCGGACCAGTCATACGACAAGGGCTTGATGCCGCTTGCCGCATGGCTCATGAGCATCACTGCGGGCCTGCCGGAGGGAACGCCCGCACTGGGATACATCGTTCTACAATGTATAATGGACGCGATGACTTGCGTCGTGATTGCGGCGGCTGCGGACACCATTCGGCGAGGCTGGGGCTTATGGGCCGGCATGCTCGCGGCAGCCAATGCCACCCAGGTTTCTATCGCCCTGCTTTATCTGGCCGACTCCATTTTCCTATTCTTTGCCAGCGTCGCGCTTTTCGCGGGCCTCCGGCTTATTCGCCAGCCAGGCTGGGGGACAGCCCTCGGTTTGGGGGCCGCACTCGGCCTTGCAGGCTTAACGCGATCGGCAATCGTCCCGTTGGCGCCCTGTTTTCTTGTGTTGCTCTTCTGGCTCATGGACAAACAAACTCTATGGCCCAGGCGCTTAGCGCATCTCATCGCCGCCACCTGCATATTCGCGGTCGTTTTATCCCCGGCGGTAATAAGAAACGTTGCTGATAACGGCACCATCGCAATCACCAACCAGGGTGGCGTTCATTTACTTTACTGGGTTGTACCTCTCGTGCGGAACTTCGCAGAAGGGACACCGGTAAACGTGACTCAGACGTCGGCCAGGAATGAACTCAATCGCCGTCTAGCCCAGCCGGATACAAGCCCCGATGCAGAAAGAACAGCCAAGCAACTCGGATGGGAAATGCTATGGGAAAAGGGCCTCTTGCCGGTATTTCAGGCATGGAGCGCCGGCGCGATGCTCAACCTCACCATCCCGGCCGCGGCGGACGCGCCGATCTTGCGATCCCTGCAGCATGAAAGTTTCTACGAGACCCCAGGTGAAAATATCGTCGACAAAATCCATGCCTTCCTGACCGAACCGAAAAACACCGCCTTTGTCACCGTTATGTCGATATCCGCCGCGGGTGTCGCGATCTTCCTGGCGGCGTTGATATTCGGCACGGTCGTCGCCTCGCGGGTACATGCACTTATGACGCTGTTCCTGCTGGCTTGGGTTGCCGGCTTTCTTGCGCTTAACGGCCCAATCGCCGCACCCAAATACCGCCTTCCGATTGAGCCTGTCTGGATGATCCTCGCAGCCGCCGCTTTATGTGTTTCAATTTCCTGGATACGCCAACGCTTGGAGTTGGCGAGAAGGTAATCAGGTTGGCTGTTTCCGCTGAATGCGGCGGTACCGCCATCGGGCATGTTGCGCCTTCGATCGGATGTTTGCGAATTGCGAGAATCGGAATATTCAAGCTGAAATTCCATGATCGCGGATTGCAAAATTCGTCAGTCAATGCTGCATGTGCTCAAAATGCTTGAGACACGAAAATTCCTGCGAACACTTACGGTTGCATTTGGCGCGCTTGTCGTGGCGCAAATGCCGCCTTTGGGGAATCCTTTTGCCAACGACGGGCAATATCTTCGAGATAGGTTGGGTGCCCTCGCGACGGCACAGCGTAGCAATGCTTTCCTCGCCGCGCAGACTTTCAAGCACGATACGTATTTTCTCTTCCGACGAATAGTGCCGGTGCGTCTTGCGACGGATATCCCGGATCGCTTTCTCGGCCGGGCCTTTCTTGCTCATTGATTTCTACCTCATCTTCGTTCCCTTCGGTCACTGCGATGAGCCAGAAATCCCCCTTATGAAACCCTCTCAATATGTCCCACGGGCGCTGACGTCAGACAGCCATGCTCTTGGGGGATAGGAGTTAGGTGGGACGCGTAGCGTCGGCCTTCCTGAGCCGGAATGCCCATAAGAGTGCAATAGCCCGCGGTTTTCACGTCGAGCGCCAGCGACATCGCGCCGACCATCGTATGATTACCAAGCTTACAGCCACCGAGGACATGGGAGCCCGTATAGATAGTGCAGAAATCGCCGATTTCAGGGTCGAGGCCACTTGTCGTGGTGCCGACTGTGCAGCAATGGTAAATTGAGACAAAGGCGCCGAGCCTGGCGCGTGCAGAAAACACGATCGTTCCCGGGTGAACGAAAATAAGTCCCGGCCCGATCTCGGTCTCCAGGGGCAATTCGATCGATGTGCTCCAACACGCCAGGTAATGCAAGAAGGCGAAAGCGGAGTAGATTGGCCAAGCCGATTTCCGGGCGCGGAAATGTCGGGCCAGCCGGTACGTGATATTTACGAGGACCTGCGGCCGCTTCATTGGTAGGCAGGATCGCCAGGTGAAACGGTTGGCAACGAGGTCGATCGAAAGCATATCAAGTTCGGACATGCTATCCTGCGTCGGCAGCAAAAGCTGGTAGATATAGAAGCGCGGGCAGCCGAGGCCCAACCCGTCGATTTGCTCCAAGATTGCAAGATAAGCCGTGCTACAGATGACGATGCAGTCTGGAGAGGTGTCGGTTAGGCTTTCCGGCGATGAGACAATATGGCCGTGAATTTCCGTGCCTTGCTTGGCGTCGGTCGAATCGACGACATAGGCAATATTTACATCGCGAAACCAATCGGCCAGAGCGGCGCGCCCAAGATCACCGGCGCCCCAGACACAAATCTTGTCGTAAGCCGCAAGATGATGAGCTACCTGTCGTGCCGGTTTCACGGCGCTACCACACCCCTATCTACCTTGAATTGCACGGGACGGTCATCTACCGGGGCGGATTGCGTATCTGACCGGCATCCTCGCCTCGGGTCTAGAGCGTATCGCATTTAATTAGCCTCGTAACCGGCGCCATCTGCGATCTATATACCAGCCTAGAATGCGAAAACTACTTCAACGCCGCAGGCTATGAAGCCGATTAGACGCGACACGCTCTAGACGGCAACTGACGGCCACAATGCACCCCTGAGTTTCGGCGCTGTCGGAGGGCGGCATTTTATCCCGCTAACTCCCGCCGACCAGACGAACTAACACAATCTATGTATTGTTGGCCACCATCAAACGCGACGGTGACCACTTATGTGATTTTACGGGTGGTCTCCGATTCGGGTCCGTGGTATTTCGGGGGCATTCAATGAGCTGCTATTGAACGAAGTTCATCGTGTCGAGCCTTACTCCAAATGTGTCGAAACCAGCTGCGGCGTCTGCTGCCGTCGAGTTTGTAGATGCGCTGAGAATCGCCGCCGGATCGGGCGGGCGGCCGCTAGTGATCTACGCATCTCTGCCTTCCTTGAAGCCGACCTTGCCACTGAGTCAGGAGATGCTGACACAGGCCTTGCGTGCACTGCTCCAAGAAGGCCGCACGTTAGCTCTGCCGACCTTTACTTTCCATTTTCTCCGCGCTGGGGAATACGTCTGGACCACAGCGTCGGAAACCGGCGTTCTCAGCGAGGCGGCTCGCCAGCTACTGGAATTCGAGCGGACGGAAAACCCGGTCTATTCTTTTGCGGTCGCCGGCCCGGCGTCTTCGGAGATAAAGCCAGATCAGAACACGGAGGTGTTCGGAGCGGGATCCATCTTCGACAAGTTCGACACGTGCAGCGCCCGTATACTGCTGGTCGGCTGCGGATTACGATCCTGCACTCAATTCCATCGCTACGAAGCCGACGCCAAGGTCCCTTACCGGTTGATGAAGCGGTTCGAAGGGACGGCCGACTACGGTTCCGGCCCGGTAGCAGCCGCCGTCGACATGTTCGCGCGGGATCTCGAAGTCGACGCGCAGAATGATTTCACAAAGGTCGAGGAGATGTTGACGCGATCTGGCGCGCTGACTCGCACACAGCTGTGGGGTGGCGAGATCATCGGCATCGACTGCGCTGCGCTGCGACGTGCCACGATGTCGCTGCTCGGCGCGGACCCCTATGTACTGACCACACCGGCACGCCAGGTCGAGGCCAAGGTGCGCAATAGGCTAGACCGCGAAGTACAGCCGCCGGTCAAGGTCGCGGTCTGTGGCCATGCGACCCTTGAAGGGTTTGTCGAGCAACTGCGGACGGAGCTGGATACTTTCATCGAGGATCGACGGGTCGAGACGTTTCGGCCAGAATACGGTCAATTGATCGGCGACATCCGTAATCCAGGCAGCGCTCTGCATAGCTTCGACGCGGGTGTCAGCCTCTTTGTCGATTTTGCCGAGGATCTTATCGGCGAGGCGCGGTTCTACCCCGAGGACGCGGAGCGGTTGGAAGATGCGGTCTTGCGCTATTGCGAAGCTCTGGCGGCATACCGGAAGGCGCGGCGGGGGTGGATGGTCGTCTCAGAATTCCCGAATACCTCCAGGGACGAGTTGGTGGGCGATCGGGCGCGCACGCTACTAGGCGGGCTCAACGACACATTGCGTCGCACTGTCGCCGACCTTGAGGAGTGCCTCCTGGTTTCGCCCGAAACCATTGCCGCCACGACCGGCGTGAAAATGCGGGACGACAGGCTCTGGGTGTTAGGGCGGCTGCCGTTTTCCAGTGAGTTTGCGCAAGCCTACTCGCGGAGGATGGCGGGTTACGTGCTGGCCGCCCAAGGGCTAACGGTGCGGATAGTCGCCGTTGACCTCGACAATACGTTGTGGGGAGGCATCCTTGGAGATGACGGCATCGAAGGGCTCGCTATCGGTGGTGACTATCCCGGAAACGCCTTCCGTTCCTTCCAGCGGCGACTGAAATCGCTCAGCGAGCGGGGGATGGCGATCGCCATTCTCAGCAAGAACGACGAAAAGTACGCGCGCGCGGCCATCGAAACTCGGCCGGAGATGGTGCTTGGCCTGTCGGACATTGTCGCCTATCGCATCAACTGGGACCCGAAGTGGCGCAACCTCCAAGATATTCTGGAGGAGCTGTCGCTCGGCCCACGTAGCGCACTCTTCATCGACGATAATCCGACTGAGCGAGAGCAGATGCGTCTCCAAATGCCGGATGTTCATGTTCTGGAATTGCCCGACGATCCGGCGGAGTTCGTCGCCGCCATCGAGGGCTGTCCACTCCTAGCGACGCTTGCTCTGACCGGGGAGGACGTCAAGCGGACCGAAAGCTACCGGGCCCGCTCGCGCCTCATGGCAGTACGCTCGACAGCAAAGGATGAGAACGACTTTTACCGCCAGCTGAGACCGGTCGTCACGCTCAAGCCGCTCAACGAGGGCAACGCGATGCGTATCTCTCAGCTGGTCCAAAAGACTAATCAATTTAACACAACGACGATTCGCCCGTCACGCCAGGAACTCCAGACCTTGCATGTCGGCGACGGTCAGGTTCTCGCCGTCGGCGTCGAGGATACGTTCAACCCATATGAAATTCTTGGTGTCCTGATCCTGCGCCATACAGCGGAGGAGACCGTAGTCGAGAGCTTCGTACTGTCCTGCCGCGTGCTTGGACGTGGTGTGGAGCCAGTCATCGTGGCATGGGTCGTGCGCCAGGCATTGGCGCGGGGAGCCGCTCGAGTGACAGGCGATATCCTGGAGACACCACGGAACACGCCTTGCCGAGACATCTTTCAGCGCAGCGGTTTCCAACGGCTGGAAAACCGAAACCGCTGGGAATACACCGAAAGCATGGGAGAGCCAGAAATCCCTGACTGGATCACGGTGCGGGCTCCGGCCGCAGTGAGCAAGAGCCCCCAAAAGGGAGACCGCTGAATGTCGATCATTCGAGGGGAAACGCTCTAATGTCGGAGGACGTCATGCCACAGGTCGGCACCCGCATGGTTTGGGAGCGTCAGTTTGCCGCTCGCGATTTCGAGACGTTCCAGGAGCTTTCTGGGGATGCCTCCCCACTGCATGCCGATGCGGACTATGCGCGCGCGGCGGGCTATGCGGAACCGATCGTCCCGCTGCACCTCGCCGCCTCTCCGCTTTCTGCCGCGGTCGGGATGGCGCTGCCGGGCCGCCGCGCGCTCTATCTCGGCCACCAGTTGAATGCGCGTCGCCCGGTCCTGTTCGACCGGCCCGTGACCTATTCGGTAAAGGTGATCTCAACGTCACCAGCAACAGAGAGTCTTGAGCTCTCCGCGCTGGCCATCCAGGATGATGTCGTCGTTCTTGACGGAAAATTGGCTGTTCGCGTGCGCACAGAGATAGATCTCGATGCCAGCGGAAACTGGCCCGATAGGCTCTGGAACGTCGAGCCACCCCCGGCCAAATGCTCGGTCATCGTCACCGGAGCTTCGGGTACCACGGCTAGTATCACGGCACTGCGCTTGGCCGAAGCGGGCCACGACTTGATCCTGCAGACCCGGCAGAAGGGCGAGCGCGTGGCACTGTTACGGAAGCGGGCTGAAAAGCTCGGCGCCGAAGCGCGTATCGTGATCGGTGACATCACGGCTGAAAGCTGCCAGGACGAGATTTTTGCGGCGTTCCAGCGAACATCGGGTCCGCCGGTAGTATTTCATTGCGCTGCGCCACCGCTAGATGCCTCGGCGGAGGACCATTTCCGGGTAGCCTATCTGCCGCTTCGGGGGCTGTGGCACCGTTTACGCAGGTCGGCGCTACTGCACCAGAACGCGAGACTGTTGCTACTTGGTTCTGCGGCGCAGATCGAACATGTCGCGGGCATGGCGGATTACGTTGCCGGAAAAGTGGCGGCTACGAGTTTCCTGGACGGGCTACACGTTCAAAATGGCTTGTTCGGCATTAGAACGGCGACACTTGCCGCCGGCATGATCGATACGCCCTATTCGGAAGGGCTGGACCGTACCGGTATCCGGCTGCTGCAGCCGGAAGAGGTTGCGGATGTGGCCGCCAACTGGCTGGCGGGGAATGGCGGTAATTCGGCGACCGGGCTCGTGGTCCTGCGCGCTGGCGACCTTCCGTCATATGTCGGCAAGCCCACCACTAGCGATGTTGAGGAGTACGTCGGCGTTACAGCACAAGGGGAACTTACAGTTACAAAGGCGAGCCGGGCGGACAGTGTAAATGATCCCATTCGCGCGAAAATTCTGGAGCTCCTCAACCTACCGCCGGGATCTGATCCGACCGGGGTCGCAATGGGCGCAACTCCGGGATGGGATTCATTCCGGCAAATTACGCTGGTAATGGAGCTGGAGCAACATTTCGAGGTCCACCTCACCTCGGCCACGATCGAAGCCGCCAAGACGCTCGATACTCTGACAAAGGCTGTGGTAAATGCAATACAGACGCGAAGCTGACGGCAGGGTAGACCGGGAGAGCGACAAGGCGACGCTGCAGGACACGCTGGAGCGTCTGCTCTACATACCGCGCAGCATCGCCGGACCGGGCGTCCGTGAGACGCACGACATACTTAGCGAACTGATCCCTCTCGACCGGCTGGAGGTGAAAACCGGTGCGCAGGCGTTCGACTGGATAGTGCCGCAGGAATGGACGCTGCACGAGGCCTACGTAGCGGACACCGACGGCCATCGCTATTTCGACGCGGCGGAAACACCCCTCCGCTTGATCAACTATGCAGTTCAGTTTAGAGGCAGGGTTTCGCGCGACGAGTTGCTTGAGCATCTGCACGTGCATGCCGACCGTCCAGATGCAATCCCCTATGTTACGAGCTATTACAAGCCGCGCTGGGGATTCTGTTGCACGGCACAGGAGCGTGACAATCTTCCTGAAGGTCCCTTCGACATCGTCGTGGATACGACACTTGCCGACGGCGCCTTGACACTCTCCGAGATCGTTATCGGATCGGGGCCGTGCGAGATGCTGTTTAGCGCATATACCTGCCACCCCGGTATGATCCACGACGAGCTAGCGGCACCTGTTGCGCTCGCTTTGTTGGGTCGGAGGTTGATGGAAAGGCCGCCGTCTAACATAGCGGTACGTATCGTTTTCTGCGCGGAGACCATTGGCACGATCTGCTATCTTGCGGAGCGCGAAGCATTGTTGCGCCGGAACGTGTTCGCCGGGGTTGCCCTGAGCAATATCGCTCGACCGGAACCTTTCACGTTCAAGCTGACTCGGCAGGGTGAGACAGCGGCAGATAGGATGGCGCGAGCACTTGCTGCGGTAGCGCCGCATCAAGTGAAGCTGAATGTGTTCAAGCCCTGGGGCGGCGAGGAACGGCAATATAACTCGCCCGGACTTGACTTACCGGTTCTCGCCCTTTCACGTGGGGAAACATACTTCCCGGAATACCACAGCTCACACGACAACCTGGAGCGGGCGAATCTGGATGCCATTCTGGAAACGATCGATTTGCTGGAGAAATTCGTGTGGCTCGCTAACGTCGAAGGCATCTATGAACGTATCGACGGCCGCGGCGAGCCTCGTCTGGGGCCACGAGGATTGTATCCCGATCTTGGTCGGACAGAGGGCCCGAGCGACGAAATGAAGTCGATCCTTTGGCTGCTCAATCAGTGCGATGGCGATACTTGGCTATCTGAAATCGTTGCCCATGCCGGACTGCCGCTTGATCTCATGTTGCAGAACCTCGAGCGCTTGATGAACGCAGGTCTGCTTCGAAAATAGACCTTAGGCTTACGCTAATTTAATTTCGTTTCTAAGGTTCAAATCCGTTCCGATTGTTGCTGATGGATTTTCCTACGATGTTCGATCATCTCAATTACCGCTCAAATTAGGTGTCCTTTTCTCGACGAAAGCGGTTACTGCTTCCTGGCGGAGCCGTCTGGTTTCTCACGGGACGCCAGAATCCGGTTATTCGCGCACCGGTCGAGCCGCCGCCGCAAGACCTTCGATAATTCGCGCGATAGCCCAATCCGACACCTTGTGGTCGGCATGCGTTTCATCGATTAGAACACGGAATTGGCCCGTGCCCAGCGTGCCGACGACATCGCGGACCGCAGGCTCGTAAAGCTTGCCTATCGTATTGCGATAGCAGCAGCGGTCGTAGCGGTTGAAAATCTGCGTCAGTTGCCGCGCCGGCCCTTCGGCGGCAAGCACATACATTTCCAGATAATTCGCGGCCTGTAGTAAGGGCTGAAACAGTTGCGGCGGTGGTGCGCTTTTTTCGAAATTGTCCAGGCGCAGATAGAGAGGGTAGCCGCCGGCGACAGTGAATGTCCCTTGAATCCGGGGGTCCACGGCCGCGGCAAGCGTTGCGATCCACCCGCCCGCGGAAAAACCCAGCATGTCGATGCGGCTGTAAGCGCCGTCGCGGCTCAGGGCGTTTATCGCAACGATGACGGGCTCGACGTAGAAACGTATGGGTCGCGGATGTACGCTGACGATGCGGTCGTGGCTGAGGGAATACAAGCCGAACCGCTCCAGATTCACGCGCGGGAACTGGTTGGGACCGTATTCCGGATAGTTGGAAGCGGCGACCGTATATCCCTCCTCGATCAGAGCTGTGAGCAGCGGCGTCATCGCATCCACGGTTCCCGCATAACCGTGCTGATAAATGACCAATCGGCCGTTTGGTGTCTCCGGTTTCAAGATGAAGATGTAGGCGGCATAGCCGAGATCGACCGGGATACGCAGCTGCTGGCTCGACGCCACGCCGGGTAGGGGCGTCAGACGTTCCGGAACTTTGCCATCGTAAGGTTCGGGCATTGTCTGCGCTGGCAGTCCGCCGGGCCCCCAGATGGTTTGTATGAGTGCCCGCCGGATTTGGTCTGCGGATCCGCGGGACCGAATGCGGATCAGTTTTGCTGGGTCGGTCTTTTTGAAGCTCGGCCGGATTTCGTCGAAGACGTAAGCGCTCGGTGCCTTGAAACGCTTATAGTAGACACGAACCCAATCGACATAATGCGTCAGGTAATAGCCACCGCCGCCCAAGGCGAGAACGATGGCGAGCAGGCTAAGCGTAATAATGACATAACGATTCATGACCGGTTTGGTGCGACCAATGCCGTCGTCAGCATGGCTGTCAGAACCAGCATCGCAAGCCACCACGTCTGCCAGATGCCGAAACTAAGAAGCCAGATTGGTGCGGCCGTCGCAATTGCTGCAAGTGCCGCGGCAGCGCCCGCCCGCTCTGTTTGCCTCACCGTGCGGAGCGCGGCCAGCCCGAACAAGGCCGCGAAACAGATGGCACCGGGAAGCCCCAATTCGAGCCAAATTTGCAAGGCGCCGTTATGGGGGTGCAGAGGAAGCCTATCGCCCTGGCCAATTACCCTACCGTCACGACCGTATAGATTATAGCGCTCGTCGCCCCCGGGGATGGCTCGCGATGCGTTTAAGCCCCAGCCAATGAGCGGGCGCTCTTCAATTTTCTTGATCGTGAAGGCCCAGATGTCCAGCCGATGTATGAGTGACGCATTTTGGCTGCTGGTATTCTCCCGGATTGTCGCTGGATCCAATACCGGCGCGACGCGCGGCAAAAAAGGCGCTGTAAGAATTCCGAATGCAATTGCGAGTGCGAGAAACAGGCTCGCTCCACGTGGTGCCGAAAGCGCGATGAAGAAAAACACGGACCCGACGGTATAGGCGATCGAAGCGGAAGTGCTCGGAAGCAAATAGGCGCTGATAAATCCGAGCCCGATCAATCCTATAGCAAGAAGCGGCCAGGACCGCCACAGGATCGCGACCGCCGGCCAGACGAACAGAAGCAGGACGCTGGGCGTGCGATTGAACATGTTGATGGGCGAGTATTTGATGGGAGCTTTCCCCAAGACATCCTGGCTGATCGTGCCTGAGGTCGCCAACTCAAAGAAAAGAAGTAGAAAGCCGCCCGCAACGCCGGCAAGTACATACCGCCGCAGCGCATGCCGTTCGTGCTCGATCAAACTCGGCCCAAGGACGAGAGCCGCACAGGAGATCACTCCGACGCCAACCACAACCGCACTTTTTGCGACCGCATCCTGCGTATCGATCGTCCAGAACAAGGAGATAACGGCCCAGCTCAAAAGAATCCCGACGGCGGCAATAAGCGGCCGGTCCGAGTGAAACCTGGCGCCGTGGTGCAAGGCGTGGTTCGCAAGCAGACCGAGGATTGCTATTATCGTGATGGGGGCGATCAGGAGGGGGGCGAAGACGCCTGCAATCGGCGCAAGCAAAGCGGCTGTGCCCAGAACGTGTCCGGAATGGATACCCTTTAGCGACATATGTACCGGAAACCTTACGCTTCGTTCATACCTGAAGCGGCAATTTTAAACCGCATCAGTGACCAATAGCACAGGACCGCGTATCCCAATTCAGGATTGGTACTGTTGACGGTGTCCGATGGTTGTATCAAGAGGAGACTGGTGGGTCCACCGCAACCACTCTGCTTTTGGGTATAAAGACTTCAATTGGCGGGTCGGCCGGAAGGCGTCTCCGGTAAAGGTGTGATTGCCCTTTGAGACGCCGTGGCTATCATCGGCAAGCACTTGAATTTCGAGGAAGAAAATGGCGCAGGACGCCACGCCGAAAATCCGTGTCACGTTCGTTCTGCCGTCCTTTGCAGGCGGTGGCGCGGAGCGCGTTGTTTTGACGTTGGCGCGCAACTTGAGCCGGGAAAAGTTCCAGCCCGGTCTCGTAGTGCTCGACGGTCGCGGCCCTCTGAAAAACCTGGTTTCCGAGGATGTTCCTGTGACCGATCTGAACCGGCCCCGCTTGCGGCATGCCTGGCGGCCTCTCGCGGCGGCTTTGCGCGAAAGGAATAGCGATGTTGTCGTGTCGACCATCAGTCACATCAATCTTGCCGTTCTGATGTTGCGACGGCGTCTTGGTCCCGCGACACGCATTGTTGCCCGAGAGTCGAATACGCCGTCGGCAAGTCTCGCCTCGACGCGTTGGCCCGGTCTGTTTCGGTGGCTCTACCGTCGCTACATCCCGCGCGCGGACGCGATCTTGTGTCCGTCGCAACGGGTTGCCGCTGAGTTTGCCGGTGACTTCGGCATTGCGCCGGGCAAGTTCTCCGTGATGCCGCATCCGGTCGATGTCGAGACTGTTCGTCGCGTTGCTGCGAAACCCCAGCGGACACCCGGTGCCGGTTTGCGTTTCGTTGGTGCTGGCCGGATGACACGGCAAAAAGGGCTTGACCGTCTGGTTGACCTGTTGCCAGCGCTTCCCGAAGACACGCACCTTACTCTGCTTGGTGACGGCGATCAGCTCGATGCATTACGCCAACGTGCGGTGAAATGCGAGGTTGAGAATCGAATTTCGTTTCCTGGATTCACGGAAAACCCATGGGGCCATTTTGCCGGTGCGGACGCATTCTTATTGCCGTCTCGTTGGGAAGGCATGCCGAACGCGGTACTGGAGGCGCTTGCTGTGGGGACTCCCGTTATCGCTCGGTCGGAAGCGGGTGGTATTGGGGAGATCGCCGCGACCGATGGAGCCGTTACTATCGTCGACAGCAACGAGGCGTTTGCCAAAGCCATGCGTCGGACAAGGCCTCGATCAGTCGAAGCGCCGGCGGCGAGCCTGCTGCCCGAACGTTTCTCATTGGATGCGGTGATGGCTGAATTCGAAGATCTGCTGGTGAGCGTAGTCGGTGGGAAATCTTGACAGGCTGCGAGTCGGCGCCTTCACATCGATATCGACGATAGGATAAGCGCTGGGCATAGCATGTCTCCGGGCTTGCATTGAATGCTGTACGTCGCAACAGCCGGACAACCCGTTTCCCTATCGACACTGCCAACGCGGGTTGGCATGGTCACAGTCGTGAATTTGCAAGTTCTGGGGAGCGGCCCGCGGTATGAAGCGCGTACTTTATTTCGACTGCAGCGAAGATATCGCCAAGCTTTATGCGGAGGCGGAAGGGCTGTCCGATATCGTTCCGGAACTGGAACTCCATATTGGCGAGCCGTCGGAGGCGGAGCTATTGGAGTTGTTGGGCGGCTGCACGGGCGTTCTGAACGGCCATACCAAGATGTCCGAAGGTTTGATGACGGTGTGCTCCGACTTGCGGGTGATCGTCTTTCTCGGTACTGGCGTGGCGAGCTATGTCGATATGGATGCGGCGGCGGCGCGCGGTATCGCTGTGCATCGGATCGCCGGCTATGGCAACCGGACAATTGCCGAGCATGCTCTGATGCTCATGCTTGCAGGTGTGCGCAAGCTGACATGTCTCGATCGAGATTTGCGTGCTGGGAAATGGCAGCCCGATGGCGGCTTCGAACTGGAAGGCAAGACGCTGGGTATCGTCGGCTTGGGCGGTGTCGGACGGACCATGGCCGCGTTTGGTGCGGCACTCGGAATGCGGGTTATCGCCTGGAACCGCAGCGGTGTTCCCGACGGTGTTGCTTGCGAAGCCGTGGATATCGACACGGTCATGGCCGAATCGGATGTCGTTTCCCTGCATGTCGACCTGGTGGCGGAGACGCGGGGCATCATCGACCGGCGTCGGCTCGAGCTGATGCGGCCGCATGCTGTCCTGGTCAATACGGCCCGCGGTGCGCTGGTCGATGAGGCGGCGTTGGCTGAATTGCTGCAAGCGGGCCAAATCGGGCACGCGGCGCTGGATGTCTATGGCACCGAACCGCTACCGGCAGATAGTCCGTTCCGCGACCTCGACAATGTGACATTGACGCCGCACGCAGCCTGGGTCTCGCCGGAAGCCACAACCCGGCTGTTGCGTATGGGTTTGGAGCAATTGCGCGATGCGTTGGCGGCACTTGAATAGGATATCCAGTCAATGACCGATCGTTTTCCCGACAGTGCACGCGTTGTCGTTATTGGCGGCGGGGTCATGGGATGCAGTACCGCCTATCATCTCGCCAAGGCTGGTTGCCGCGATGTGCTGCTGCTGGAGCGCAAGCAGCTGACCAGCGGGACGAGTTGGCATTCGGCGGCACAGGTTCGGGCGCTGCGGTCGAGCGAGAACCTGACGCGGATGATCCAGTACAGCGCCGAGCTGTATTCAAGCCTTGAGGCGGAAACCGGGCAATCCACAGGCTGGCTCAAGACAGGGAGCCTCAGCCTCGCGACTAATGAAGAGCGATTTACCAATATCAAACGCCAGGCGTCGCTGGCGCGCCTGTTCGGCATCGAAGCCGAAGTCGTGTCGCCGGAGGAAGCGGGCCGGTTGTGGCCGATGATCCGGACCGGCGATTTGGTTGGCGCGGTCTGGTCGCCGGAGGACGGCCGGGTCAATCCAAGCGATCTCTGCGCGGCGCTGGTCAAAGGCGCACGCGCAAATGGGGCAACGGTCGTCGAGGATGCGCCGGTGACTGGCTTTGCAGTGCGCAACGGCCGTGTAACAGGCGTTGAAACCGAGCGCGGCTCGGTCGCTTGCGAAGCGGTCGCTTTGTGCGCGGGGCTATGGAGCCATTCGGTCGCGGCCCTTGCCGGAGTCGCCGCGCCGCTGCATGCCTGCGAACATTTCTATCTGCTGACCCAGCCGATGGAAGAGGTGACGGGACACCTGCCGACCCTCGGCGATCATGACGCGCATCTCTATCTCCGCGACGATGTCGGCGGTCTGTTGGTCGGTAGTTTCGAGCCGAATGCGCGGGCCATCGGCCTCGACAAACTGCCGAAGGATTTCGCCTTCGATCTCTTGACGGAAGACTGGGATCATTTCGAACCGATGCTGATGAACGGCATTCACCGAATTCCAGCCTTGGAGAAGGCGGAAGCGCGCATGCTACTGAACGGCCCGGAGAGTTTCACGCCCGATGGCCGATTCCTGTTGGGGGAATCGCCGGAGCTGCGCGGCTTCTTTCTCGGTTGCGGCATGAATTCCGCTGGTATGGCGAGCAGTGGCGGGGCTGGCCGCTGGCTGGCGGAATGGATTCTGGCCGGCGAGCCGACGCTCGATCTTTGGCCGGTCGACATCCGCCGTTTCGCCCCTTTCCATAACAAAATGAAGCTACTTCGCGAACGTGCGCCGGAAGTGCTCGCCACGCATTACGTGACCGAAGCGCCGCATCGGGAATTTGCAACGGCGCGCAATATATGGCTTGGCCCGTTACATAGCGAACAGGCGAAGAAGGGTGCTCATTTCAGTGAGCGCATGGGGTGGGAACGGCCGAGCTTCTTCAATCCCGGCGGCGAACCTTTGGATATGGCGCCGACCTTTGGGCGACCAGCGTTTTTCGACCTCGTTGCGGCGGAGCATAAGGCAGCGCGCGAAACCGTGGCGCTGTTCGATCAAACGAGTTACGGAAAGTTGCGCGTTTACGGTAAGGATGCGGAGGCGCTCTTGCAGCGGCTTTGCGCGAACGATGTGGCGGTCCCGCCAGGCCGCGTTGTTTACACAGGGATGTTGAATTCGCGCGGTGGGTACGAGAGTGACTGCACCGTGTTTCGGCAAGGCGAAGACGATTATCTGATCATTACCGGTGCCGCGCAGCCGGTGCGGGATGCCAACTGGATTCGGCAGAATATGGCAGATGGCGAAGATGTGCATCTCAGCGATATGACAGGGGCCTATTCGATTGTGGCGCTTGCGGGGCCGAATTCACGCGATCTTTTGTCCGCGGTGTTCAAGGAAAGTTTCTCCGATGCCGACTTCCCCTACATGCGGTGGAAAGAGTTGGAGTTGAACGGCTACTGCCCCGTGCGTGTGGCGCGCCTATCCTACGCGGGGGAACTCGGTTGGGAGTTCTGCGTGGAGACACGACATGCTCGCGCTATTTTTCAATCCCTATCAGATGCAGGAAAAGATCTCAGCTGGACGCAATCAGGTGAGGAAATAGATTTTGGGTTACGGCACGCGGGCACAATTGCGATGACCGGATTGCGGCTCGAAAAAGCCTATCGCGCCTGGGGGCATGAATTGACACCGGAGGTGACGCCGCTTGAAGCGGGACTTGGATTTGCGGTGAAGATCGACGCCGAGACGCCATTCATCGGACAGGACGCGTTGAAGCGGCAGCGAGACGACGGCCTGCGCAGACGGCTCGTCGTACTTACGCTCGACGATCCGCAGGCGTTGGCCATCGGTGGAGAGCCCATCGTCTGGGATGGCCAATATGTTGGCCAGGTGAGCAGTGCCGCTTATGGCCACACGGTGGGCCGCACGGTTGCGCTTGGGATGGTCACTGCGGGGGCGGTAAACGTCGACGACATGGTTACTGCCGGTGGCTTCGAAATCGAAATCGCTTCAGAGCGTTTCGCGACAACGGCAAGCTTTCGCGCGCCCTATGACCCCAAGGGCGACCGGTTGCGCGGCCGTACCCGATTGTGAGTATTCGAACATGCTCGTGACGGGGCTTTGGCGATACCCAGTCAAGTCGATGCTGGGGGAACGCTGCGAGACGCTGGAACTGGACGCGCGCGGCGTCAAAGGCGATCGCTTGTATGCGATCCGTAATGCCGAGGGAAGATTTGGCAGCGGCAAAAACACAAGACGATTTCGGAAAATCGACGGTTTGTTCGATTTCACCGCGTCATACGTGAACGCCGTCCCCATGCTGACCTTTCCTGACGGCACCGTAAGGCGGGGTGACGATGAGGCTATCGACACCGCATTGACCAATGCGCTGGGTCAGTCGGTGACACTCGCGCGCGAAGCCGCCGTTCCTCATTTCGATGCGGGACCGGTCCATCTTCTGACATCCGGCGCCTTGGCCTGGTTGAAGGACAGATTGCCGGACTCTTCAATTGACGAACGGCGCTTTCGTCCGAACATCGTGATCGAAACTCAGGGTGATCAGGTACGCGAGCGGGAATGGCTCGGGAAGTTTGTGATGATCGGCGACGTGACTCTCAAGATCCAGGAAGAAACGGAACGGTGCGGCATGGTGACGTTTGCACAAAACGGACTTCGCCGCGCACCGGAAATTCTCAGAACCATCGCGCAGGAGAATGAGCTGCAATTCGGTCTCTATGCGGACGTTATCGTTCCCGGTAAGATCAGCAAAGGCGATGCTGTCACCCTGGGCGGTGATTGGGGTTCCTACGCGGATATCCTCTGATCGCCATTAATGGGAGGCCGATATGGAAGCACGTCCTTACGAGGCCGCGAAGATCGCGGGCCGCGAGACGATCATGGAGGGCTCTGACATGCGTGTGAGGGTCCTCACATTGGCCGAGAAGGAATGTATCCCCTGGCATTATCACAGCGAGATCACCGACTCCTTCGTATGCCTCGAAGGGCCGATGGTGGTCGAGACCCGCGCGCCACGCGCGGAGTATGTGTTGGACCCGGGCGAACGCTGCGAGGTGCCGCCAAAGGTCGCGCACTACGTCCACGGCTTGAATGACGGTCCTTTCAAGTTCCTCATCGTTCAGGGCGTCGGTGTCTACGATAATATAGCGGTGGGCGGCAAACCGCGCACCTAACCCCTTGTCACCCTGTCGGGCGCAGGTCTATCGTCCGGCGAAACGGCAAGGAAATCACATATGACCGAGACTTATGATGCCATCGTTGTTGGTGCGGGCGTAATCGGCGCCTCGACGGCATTCCATCTGGCCAAGCTGGGCGGACTGAAGGTCTGCGTCGTCGAGCGTGGCGCTGTCTGCGCCGGCGGTACGGCGAAGTCCTGCGCCATCGTGCGCAGCCATTATTCGGTGTCGACGAACACGGAACTGACCGTGAAGAGCATCGAGATGTTTGGGCATTTCAAGGATTGGCTGGAGGATGACGAGGCGGAGTCGGGGTTCGTCAATTCCGGCTACATTATCGTCGCGCCGGAAGGCGATTTCGCGGACAAGTTGGCCGACAATTTGGCGATGCAGGCCGGCGTTGGGGCCGACACGTTTCAAATCTCCAGGGAAGAGGCGTTGGAGCGCCATCCTCTGCTGGCGCTCGACGATGCGAAGACAATCGGCTACGAACCCGATTCCGGTTATGCGGATCCCTATCTGACGACATCCAGTTTCATCAACGCGGCGCGGCGCAAAGGAGTAACGATCAAGACCGATTGTGCGGCGAATTCGCTAATCATTGAAGGCGGACAGGTGAAAGGCGTCGAAACCGCGGACGGCATGCTGTACGCGGATACGGTCGTTGTGGCGATTGGTCCCTGGTCGCGGACGCTAACGGATCCGGCGGGCATCGACATTCCGCTCGACGTTTCCCGCCATACGGTGCTGACCTTGCGCGCGGGCGCGGCGTATGACCGCAAGCTGCCGATCGTCAAGGATCTGTCGACGGAGAACAAGATGTACTTCCGGCCTGCGAGCGGTGGTGTCGTTCTGGTCGGAACCGGCGATCACGGCGATCCGATTACCGATCCGGATGCGATGGACGAGAATATCGGCGACGATTTCGTGCTCCATCAAGGCGGGCAGGTCGCGCGCCGCATGCCGAGCTTCGCCGACGCGGCGCTGACCGCCAGCTGGGTTGGCGCTTACGACATAACACCGGACTGGAACCCGGTGTTGGGATTCGTGCCGGATGTCGGCGGACTGATGGTGAATTTCGGTTTCTCCGGCCACGGATTCAAGCTCGCACCGGCGATCGGCAAGGTGCAGGCGCAAACCGTGCTGGGACAGGCGACCGACGTCGACATCAGCGGCTACGGACTCGACCGCTTCGCAGCGGGCCGCTTGCTCACGGGCGCCTACGGTATCGGATCGATCAGCTAGGCGTTTGCCGCTTCGAGCGTTTGCGCCGGTGCGTGATACTGCACAGCCGTTTCGTTAACCATTTCGCGAAGCGCACCGTAGACTTCGCGCCAATCAGGTGCGCTGGTTGCCCTGACCCGCATTCCGGCAATTTTTGCCGCAAGCGCGTCGACATCCTCGTCGGCGACGAGGCCGGCAACCATAGCCGACCACAGCCGATCGTCCGGCAGTGCCCGCAACACAAAGGGCATTTCTTCCGTCATCTCACGTAATAGCATGCCAATAATGGCGTTCCGCGTCATCGCTCGAACCTCCCAATCGTCGCGATCCATTCGAATATCATTGCAAACCGCGTGCCGTAGCGGCGCTCCAATCGAATGCAGATTAACCTTAACGTGATTCGGCCGATGATGTGCGCATTTTATCGAAGAGACCGGGACCGAACGCCTCGGCGGCTTTCGCCGCCGGACCGTTACCTTCGGCATAGGGCCGGTATGCCATGTCCTGAATCAGGATATGGTGGTTCAGCCAATCCTTGAGATAGCTGGCAAGGTCGCCCGCGAGGTCCGCTGCCGTTTCCGCCGAGAACCGCTCTCGTAAGCCGCGGATGTAGGCGACGAATTCACCGTGCTCCCTTTTGTGTCCCGGGGTTTCCGGGTAAGCGCACGCTTCCATGACCCGCTCTTCGCGCACGAAGTGGATATCGATGTAATCGACCAGACGGCTCATAAGCTCGTCGAGCACGTCATAGGTGTCGCCCGCGCTGACGCTCTCATGCAACCGATTGATCAGATGGATGAGCGCCTTGTGATCGTTATCGATCAAGGGGACGCCGACGCTCATCGACTCGGTCCACTGATAAAACATGATGCCAGTCTCCCTTCTGGAGGGGTGCGGTTCAATCGAAAGTATAGGACGGAATTTGGACATTGTTCTGCGACCAATTGGCTCTGCGGCGGCCTGACGCGGCGACTTCCGTGACGGTTGTCTGAAGACCGCTCTTTCGACGGCTGCGCGGGCTCCCTATATTGACCCCCATGAAGACCAAATCCCCCGCATGGTTGCGACCGGCTGTGGAGTACGGCCCGCTTGGCGTATTCTTCATTGCCTATCTGAAATTCGATCTGTTCGCCGCGACGGGCGCGCTCATGGCGGCGACGGCCGTCGCCCTCGCCGTGTCCTACATAATGGAGCGGCGCGTCCCGATGGTTCTCGTCGTGACGGCGGTTGTCGTTCTGGTTTTCGGCGGGCTGACATTGCTGCTGGATGACGAGCGGTTCATTAAAATGAAGCCGACGATCGTGCAGGCGCTGTTTGCCATTGTGTTGCTCGGCGGGCTCATGCTCGGGAAGCCCTTGCTGAAGCCGTTGCTGAGCGCGGCGTGGCAATTGACCGAACGCGGCTGGCAACTCTTGACGCTCCGGTTCGGGCTGTTCTTCGCGGTCATGGCGGTAGCGAATGAAATCGTCTGGCGTACGCAGAGCACGGACTTCTGGGTCAATTACAAGATTTTCGGGGCGCTCGCGCTGACCTTCGCTTTTACCGCCAGCCAGGCGCCGCTGATCATGCGCAGCCAGATCGACCCCGAGGAACCGAAGCCGGACACCTAAGCGGTGGGCCGTTTAGGCTGGCGGATTGGTATGCGCGGCGAAGACGGGTTGGTCCCTGACGTTGCGATGATGATTCAACGCCCAGTGAACCGACGGAAACGCGATATCGTCCCAGGGAATAGAATCCCATTCATAGAGACCGACTTCCTCGCTTTCTTCGCCCGGCGCGACCGCGGGACTGCGTAGGGTGGCTCGATAGATGAGCTGCACCTGGCTGATCCGGGTAATGTTGTAGACTGCGAGCAGCGAGTCGATCTCGATATCGGCGCAAGCTTCCTCCTTCGTTTCGCGGACCGCGCCTTCCTCGGGGGATTCGTTTAGCTCAAGATAGCCGGCAGGGATGGTCCAGAAGCCGCTGCGCGGTTCGATCGCCCGCCGGCACAGCAGAATGCGGTCCTCCCAGGTAACGACCGCACCGACGACGACCAGAGGATTGTCGTATTTGATGAAGGCGCATTCGGGACAAACCAGGCGTGGCCGGTTGTCGCCGTCCGGTATTTCACGGACGCGCGGACCGATGCCCGAAATCGGGCCTGACGGGGCTTTGGAGGGATTGCTTTCCGGATCGGACATGCCAGTAATCTGGACCGCTCGCGCGATCCAGACAAGTCTTACTGGCGGATGTTAGGGAGCGTTCGGCGCTAGATCAATCCTGATTTGATCTAAACGGTGATATCTAGCTTCGTGCCGCGCGCGGAATCGGTACTGGAAGAACCTTCGCTGCTGCTTGTGCTCGTGACGGAGGTGGTTGTGCTGCTTTGATTGTCGGTCTTACCCGCAGCGTCCTGCGTCTGTTGAGCTGCGCGCTGGGCGCCGCTCGCCTGGGAGGCGCTTAGGGTGGCGGATGTCGCGGAACCTGCAATTTCGCTGATAGCCATTTACTACTCCGTCTGGCGGACTTTGGGGACTGAATTGCAAGGACCATAGAAGCGACGTGCTAACAAAGTCTTAACATTGCAAAATTTCGATAAATTATGGTTTATTTTGAACGACTTACGCGCCACACTGTGTTCGATGCGGCGTCCGCGATCAGCAGGCTGCCATCGTTCCACAGCGCGAGACCGGCCGGACGGCCAATGACCTGGGCCCGGGACGAGCCGGTCCAGCCCTTTTCCGTGTCGACCCAGAAGCCGGTTACGAAATTTTCGTACCAGCCCAGCGGCTCGCCGTTTTTGAAGGGCACGCGGACAACCTTGTAGCCGGTTGGAACCGCGGAATTCCAGGACCCTTGCAACGCAACAAAGGCATCGTCGCGCCATTCGCGCGGAAATTGGGGGCTATCGGCGAAGGCCATGCCGATCGGTGCGGAATGCGATTCGAACAGGACATCGGGAACAATGGTGCGCTTGACCAGATCGGGGCGCCGTTTGGCGTACCTCGGCATCGGATTCGGTCCGATATAGGCATACGGCCAGCCATAGAAGCCGTCTTCGCGGACTTGCGTTAGATAGTCGGGCACCAGACCGTCGCCCATCCCGTCGCGCTCGTTGACGACCGTGAACAGCGCGCCTGTGCGGGGATGAAAGGCGATTCCGACCGGATTTCGCAGACCGTGCGCGAATACCGCGCCGCCGGAGCCGTCGGCATTGAACCGTTTGATCGATGCGCGGGGCAGGGGCTCCTCGGCGATATTTCCCTCGCTGCCGATGGCGACATAGAAATGTTGGCCGTCGGGGCTGAATACGATATTGCGGGTCCAGTGGCCGCCGGGTTCGCCGAAGGCGTCTGGGGGCGTGATGCGTTCCGGCGCGGCCACGGCGCGCTGCTGACCGGGCACGAAGGGGACGCGCCACGCGCCGCGAAGGTCGGCGATGTAGAGGTAGCCGTCGTGCAGCGCAGACCGTGCGGCGCATCGAAACCGTCGGCAAAGGGCACGATCTCATCAGCCCGTCCGTCGCCGTCATTGTCGACGAGCAGCGTTACCTCGTCGATACGCGGCTGCGCCAAAAATACTTCGCCGGTCGGCGCGACCGCCATCCAGCGCGCGTGATCCAGGCCCTCCGCGAACACCGACACCGTATATCCCTCGGGTGCGACGGGCGTCTGGCCGGGCTGGCGCGCAATAACCTTGGCGCCGTTGGAGGCGCTTGGGGTGATGAACGGCGCCGGCAACTCGCCGGGACGGACGTGGAATCGTTGTCCCGGTTTGTCGGCTGGCGGCTGCGCCCAGGCCGGTGTGAACACCAAAATCGCTAAAATCAAACCCGCGAATCGCATCATCGGCCGCTCCGTGAGAATTTCTTAACGCTGCACGTTTAGCACTATGTGTGGCGCGGAACGTTTGACTGCAACAGCCATTTGAAGCGTGACGCGACCGGAGGGCGAATTTTCGCTATCATGGCGCCTTCGAGTAAGGGAAACCGGTGTCACAGGAACAGACACGTAACGAAATCGAGGCGCTGTTAAGAATGGCGCTCGACAAATCGTCCTCGGGGCGCAATGCGCTGGCGCGGTCGGTGGCGGATATCTGTCTGGAAGAAAGCACGGCCCTGAGCGGGCGCGAAATCGAGCTCGTCTTCGACATCCTCCATACACTAATCCACACCGTGGAAATGCGCGTCCGCCGCGATCTCGCGCAGCGTCTGGCGCCGCGCCGCGATGTGCCGCGCGACCTGATCGTGACCTTGGCCAACGATCAAATCGATGTCGCCTATCCGGTTCTTGTCGAAAGCGAGGTCCTGGAAGACGCCGATTTGATCGATATCACCCGGGCGCAGCGGGCAACCCACCAGATCGCCATCACCCTGCGCGAACGGGTGAGCCCGATTGTCTCGGAAGCCCTTGTCGAAACCAACAATCTCGACGTTATCGATTCGCTGATGCGCAATCCGTCCGCGGAGCTGGCACCGCCGACGATGCAGCGTCTGGTGGAACTGTCCCGCGAAACGCCGCCGCTGCGCCGGCCGTTGCTCCAGCGGCACGATCTGAGCCCGGAACTCGCCTGGCAAATGTCGAGCTGGGTCGGCGAGGCCTTAAAAGAGTACATCACCGAAAATTACCCGGCCGAATACGACAGGATCGAACTGGAAATAGACGAAGCCGTCCGGGACATCGCGGCCGGCGACACGGCGCAACCGGACCTGGCGACGCAGCTTGCGGAAATCGAAAGGGCCGGCGGGATCACTGCCGCGACACTGATTCAAACGCTTCGCGACGAGAATATCGAACTGTTCGAGGCCCTGTTTGCGCGCCTCACGGGGATCGATACCGTGGCGATGCCGGTCATCGTTTACGATCCGGGCGGCGAGCCGTTTGCGATCGCCTGCAAGGCATGTGGTGTCGAGGCTGGCGAATTCGAGCAGCTTTATCTCTTGCTCGCGAAAACCCTAGCTGGTGAGCATGCGGACGAGTCCGAGGAGCTCAAGCGGATCCTCGCCTATTATCGAAATCTCGATGACATGGCGGCGCGCTCGGTCGTTGCCGAATGGCGCCGGGCGCCTTCGAAAGCGTGGCAGACGGCGTAAACCCCTTGAAATGTCGTCAAAAATTAATTCCTGCTGTATAAATTGTCGGTAATACCAAGGATCGTTGATTGTGAGCCCTTGGTATAAGGGGAGTCCGGAACGGAAACGAAAATGGCGCTGCAAGGCTTGCCCATAGCATTGCTCGGCCTATTTGCGATCGCGCTTGCGGCGCTTTTGGCGGGGTATCGGTATACGCACAGCCGTCCCGTACGGCGCCTGCTTGCGTCAGGAATCCTGTTCGTTTTCGTCAGCGCACTGGTCCTCGCGGTTACCTATATCCCGCAATGGGTCGACATTCATCCCAAGGATTCGATTTTCCTGCTGTCGGTCCAGATCGCGCACGTCTTGTGGTGGTTCGCGCTTGCCAGCATGGCGATACGGGCGTCCGACGTGTTGCTGTGGCGCGGCTTGTTCGGCGGGCAGACCGTTCCGAAACTGCTCAAGGACGTGCTGGGCGCGGTCTACTATATCGTCGCGCTGTTTGCGATTGTCGCTTTCGTCTTCGAGCAGCCGGTTACCGGCTTGCTGGCGACGTCCGGTGTCGTTGCCGTCGTGCTCGGTTTTGCGCTGCAGAATACGCTGAGCGACGTGTTCTCCGGTATCGCGCTGAATATGGAACACCCGTACCGGCAGGGGGACTGGATCCGTCTCGATACCGGTTTCGAAGGCGAGGTCGTCGAAATCAACTGGCGGGCGACGCATTTGCGCAGCCGCGAAGATACGGAAATCGTGCAACCGAACTCCGGTATGGCAACCGCCCGGATCGTGAATTTTCATTACCCGGACCGCGGGTACGCGTTCAACATACAGGTCCGTGTCGACTACAGGGTGCCGCCGGCGCGCGTGAAATCGACGTTGAAGGCCGCCGCGCTCGCTTGCGAGCGGGTGAAGAAGCACCCTGGTCCGATCCCGCGCATTCTGAGCTTCGAGGAATCCTTCATCATGTACGACATGAAGGTTTGGGTTTCCGATTTTGCTGAGCATCCCGACCATGTCGATCAGCTGATGACGAGTATTTGGGAGCATATGCGCTGGGCCGGCATCACCGCGGCATTCCCGCAGCGCGATATCCATATTTTCGAAGAAAAGGAGCGCGACGAAACGGCGTCGCTGGCGGTCAGCGAGTTGCTCGAACGGGTCGATCTGTTCGCGTCGCTGGAAATGGAGGAGAAAGAAGAGCTGGCGTCGAAGCTTGATCAGAAACACGTCCGGTCGGGACAGCGCATCGTCGAGCAGGGCAAGGAAGGATCGTCGTTATTCGTGATTGCCGAGGGTCTCCTGGAAGTGCGCGTAAAGTTCGATGACGAAGGGCCGGAACGCAAGGTCGCGCAGGTCGGGCCCGGCGATTTCTTTGGCGAAATGTCCTTGCTGACGGGGGCGCCGCGCAGCGCCACGGTCATCACGCTTACGGATGTGGTGATCTACAAAATCGAAAAGGTCCATCTGGAGCCGATCTTGAAGGCCCGGCCGCTGATCGCCGAATCGCTGGTTTCTCTGCTGAGCCTCCGTCAGGAAGCAACCAAGGCGCTTGCAGAGGGAGAACACGGAGACGCCCTGGACAGCCAGACGGTCGACTCAAGTTACGCCGAGCAGATGCTGCACCGCATCCGCAACTTCTTCCAGCTACATCATTAGAACAATTAGCCCTGGTTCAGTGCCGCGACGCCGGGCAGTTCCCGGCCTTCCAACCATTCCAGGAATGCACCGCCCGCCGTGGAAACATAGCTGAACCGGTCCGCTACGCCCGCATGTGCAAGGGCTGCGACCGTATCGCCGCCGCCGGCAACGGTCGTCAGTCCGCCGGCCTTGGTTAGCGCTGCTGCCTTGCGCGCGACCGCTACGGTCGCTGTGTCGAAGGGCGGTACTTCGAAGGCGCCGAGAGGACCGTTCCAGACAAGGGTTTGGCAGTTTGCCAGCTGATCTTCGATCTCGGCAACGCTTTGCGGTCCGAAATCCAGGATCATTTGGTCCGCAGGCACGGCATTTGCCGGGACGGTCTGCGATGCCGCTCCCGCTTCGAACGCTGCAGCGATAACAGCATCCGTCGGCAGCAGGATATGACATTTCTTTGCTTCCGCGCGTGCCAGGATGTCTCGGGCCGTATCGGCGAGATCCTTCTCGCACAGGCTGGCACCGACGCCGATACCTTGTGCGAACAGGAAGGTATTCGCCATGCCGCCGCCGATAATCAGCAGGTCGACCTTATCCACAAGGTGCCCGAGCACATCCAGTTTGCTGGACACTTTCGCGCCGCCGACGATGGCGGCGAGCGGCCGCTTCGGATCTTCGAGCGCGGCCGTCAACGCTTTCAGTTCGGCTTCCATATTGCGGCCGGCGGCGGACGGAAGACGGCGGGCGATGGCCTCCGTTGAAGCATGCGCGCGGTGTGCTGCGGAAAAGGCGTCATTGACATAGGCATCGCCCAGCGCGGCAAGCGCGGCGGCGAAATTGGGGTCGTTCGCCTCCTCGCCCGGGTAAAAACGAAGGTTCTCCAGCAGGATCACGCCGCCTTCGGGAAGGGTGTCTATGGCCGCTGCCGTTTCGTCACCGATGCAATCTGCGGCGAAAGCAACAGACCGGCCGCCCAACGCTTTTTGCAGCGCGCTGGCGACAGGCCGAAGTGACATTTCCGGGACGATAGTCCCTTTTGGCCGTCCGAAATGGGAAACGACGACGACGCGCGCGCCGCCCTCGGCCAGTTCATTGATGGTCGGTGCGAGCCGGTCGAGGCGGGTAGCGTCGGTTACCCGCCCCTCCTGCATGGGGACGTTGAGGTCGCCACGGACAATCACGCGGCGGCCGGCGGTATCGATATCGTCGAGTGTTTTAAACATGCGGATTTCTACCACGTGCAAGCGGGCTCAGGACAGGGTATCGTCGCCGTATTGAGGGTGGGGGAGGATCGGTGTGCTGAGTGACGAACAACGCGCCGAATTGGTCGAATGGCTGGGTGAGCACGAGAACATTTCTGCGCAAGCGAGTGAAATCGTCGCGACTGGGAAGACACTCGACTATTACATCGGTTGCTGGGGCACCCCGCAAAAATCGGCGGCCTTGGCGGACGGGTCGGCCGTCGCGGCGAAGGCTATCTGTTTCTGATCGCGGATTTCGGGGATTTTCGCGCCGCCGCCGTCTACTGACGGCGGAACGGCCGTTACTGCCCTAACCGGTGCGCATAAAGCATGCGGTAGAACGGGGCGCATTCTTCGGCGAGGGCTTCCAGGGTTTCCGTTAGGGTGACCTGTTTTGGGCGGTATTCGACAAAGCCGGTCGAGCCGGTGACGGAATCATACCAGTATTTGCTCCAAATACCGTCCGTCGGGCGCGGGCCGGGCGTCCAGGACAGCATGGTCGGTGAAAATTCGATGCCGACCGCAGTGCAGAACAGCGTGAGCAATCTTTCCGGATCGCAAAGCACGTCTTTCGAGTCTAGGACCGGTGGTGGCGTACCCGTGCGCTCGAGAACCTGCTCGAAGAGTGCTGCCTGTTGCGGCAAGCCTGTGTCGGCGAGCGTCACAGTTTCGCGTACGCGCGTATAGGACGCCAACACCTCCCTTGGGTCGCGAATCAGAAAGCAGTTGATCAGCCTGTCGAGCCAGCCGCGTTCGATTTCCGGCAGCAGATGATGCGACATGTGTTTCTGATACCAAACCGGTTTCCCGTCGGGTACGGGGCCGCAGAGACGGTTGGCAACGGTCGGCCAGTCGTCCGGTTGCGCGGCGATGACTTCTTCGCGTCCAGGATGGTCCAGTCTCGTCTGCCGCAGATAATAGCCATAGAGTGGCTCATCGGTTACCGCAGTGTCGGGCCGGTTGCCGAAGGCGCGCAGCATCGCGGTCGATATGTTGCGCGGTCCCGACCACATGGCGATACGCAAGGGCTCGGTCATGACGATGGGCACTCGCGTTCGATGAGACCGCGATAAAGTTCGCGGAGCCGCGTCGTCATCGGGCCGAGTTTCCCGTCACCCACAATGCGCCCATCGATGGATGCCACCGGGGTAAGACCGCCGAAAGTGCCGGTGACGAAGGATTCCTCGGCGCCGTAAACTTCGGTGAGCGAAAAATCCTTCTCGAACACGGGTATCCCGTTTTCACGGCACAGCGCGATAACGTTGGCGCGGGTGATCCCCGGCAGGCAGTACTGTCCCGTCGACGTCCAGACCTCGCCGTTGCGGACGATGAAGAAGTGGGTGGAGTTGCAGGTTGCGACGAACCCCTGAGGATCCAGCATCAGCGCCTCATCCGCGCCCGCCTTGTCCGCTTGTATGCAGGCTGCGATACAGTTCAGTTTCGACAGGCTGTTCCATTTCGGATCCTGCGTATCCGGTGCGCCGCGATGAACGTGCACGGTAAATAAGCTCAGTGGCGCGACGTCGCGCGCGATCTTGTATTCTGGAATGATGACGATGGTCGGGCCGCCGACATTGGCATTGGGGTGCTGATAGGGTGTGCGCTTAAGGCCGCGGCTCACGACCAGCCGTATATGAACGCCGTCCGTCATGCCGTTCGCGTCGCAGGTGCGCTGGATTTCCTTCGCGAGCTGATCGGGTGTCATGCCGATATCGATATCGACGGCCTTCAGGTTCTCGTAAAGCCGCGATAGATGCTTGTCGAGAAACGCGAGTTTGCCGTGATGCAACCGCATGCCCTCCCACATGCCGTCGCCGAGCAGAAACCCGCTGTCGAACACGGAGACCTTCGCCTCCGGGCGCGGTGTCAGTTCGCCGTTGACGTATATGAGAACGGTCTGGTTGCGGGGGTCTTCTTCGTAAGCATGGGTGCCGGTGGCCATGAAAAACATCCTTGATTGTCGAGCGCCGCATTCTGACGCAGAAGGCGGATCGCCGCTACGGTTGCGGTCGCGCCTACGGCTGCGATAGTTTTGCAACGGAGCGACAGAGAGAACTGGTGGTGCAGTGACGGATCGAAACGCCCATATGCAGGCGCTGCGGGAAACCGGATTTTGGGGCCGGGCGGCGGCGGGCTGCCTTATCCTCGCGCGGGATAGCGGCCGAATCCTGATTCCGCACCGGTCCGAACATTGTCAGCAGCCGAATACCTGGGGCACCTGGGGCGGTGCGATAGACGAGGGCGAGTCGCCGGAGGAGGCGGTTTTGCGCGAGCTCGCCGAGGAAGCGGGTTTCGCCACGCCGGTTGACGCAATCCCGCTGTTCGTCTTTCGGCATGAGTCGGGTTTTCGCTACCACAATTTCCTGATTACGGTGGAAGCCGAGTTCGAACCGGAAATCAATTGGGAGACTCAGGCCTTTGCTTGGTTTCGCTTTGGCGAGTGGCCGGAACCGGCCCATTTCGGGCTGACTGCCCTGCTTTCGCATGCGGAGAGTCTTGCCGTGCTGCAATCGCACGCGAGTGAGCGTTGAGGCTATTTAGTCCTTGAAGTCGGGCGGTAATGACGAGACGAGTACGTCGCAGGGCGCGACCATAAGTAGGCTTTTCGACGTCGATTTGCGCCACCAGCGTTCGATCGTGTTGCGCCGGCGATGGCCGACGACGATCAGGTCGGCGCCGATTTCCCGGGCCGTCGCGTTGATTTCATCGACCGGGTCGCGGTAGCCCAACCGGCCTTCCGCCTTGATGCCGCGTTGTCGCAGACGCTCCACGCCTTCTTCCAGATAGCTACGAATTTCCCGCTGTTCCTCGTTGACAAGGTCGGACGGATTGACGCCGCCCGCGATGGGCATAGTCGTGGACGATGTGATGACCGCAAGCAGATGCACTTCTGCCTTGCAAAACTCCGCAAGCTCGGCACCCTGGCGCAGCGCGGCGCGGTATTCCGGACTGCCATCGTACGCAAGTAGTATCTTTTTATACATTTTTTCCCTGCCCTACCCGTTTCAATATCCAAACCGGGACTAGCGCGCAAACAAAAACGATGCTGATGAACATGAAGCCGTCCTGGAATCCGAGCGTCGCGGCCTGCGCTTCGATGACGCGGCCGAGGTAATGCAGGGCGCCCGATTGGTGGAGCGCCAAGGGGACGCCGCTTTCATCCAGTAGATTGACGATGGCGTCCAGGAATTCGCGGCTGACCGGATTGGCCGGCGTCTGGGTCGCGGTCAGTGCGTCGCTATGAAACTGTGTGCGCTGCGCCATGAGGACGACAAGCGAGTTGATTCCAACCGACCCGCCAAGCTGACGCATGAAGTTCAGCGTGCCTGAGCCGCGGTTGAGCTGATCGGGTTTGAGGCTGCGCATCGCGCTGGATACCAGCGGCGGCATGATCAGGCCCATGCCGAAACGGCCGACCATGGTGAATATCGCCACCGTCCAGAAACCGGTATTGGTATCCGTCGCCGTCATTAGTGCCGCGCCCAGCGCGAAACACAGCAACCCAATCATGATCGGGTAATGCGCTGGCACGCGGTCGGCGAAGCGTCCGGATACCGGAAACAGCGCCATGAGGACGAGACCGGCCGGAATCAGCACCAGCCCCGCCTCGGTGGCAGAGTAGCCGCCGACCGTCTGCACGAAAACCGGTATCGCATAGCTCGACGCCATGTTCCCGAACCCGAAGACGGTGGCGACCAGGACGGCGGCGGTGAAGCCGGGATTGAGGAACAGGCTCATGTCCAGCAGTGGCGCCTTCGACCGCAACTGCAGTACGACGAACAGGCCTATCGCGCAGATCGAAATCGCCGCGCGGGCGAGGATCACGTTCGACGTCCAGCCGAAGCGCTGGCCATCCGCCATCGCCGACAGCAGCGTTATCAGCGCAATGCTCAACACGATGATGCCCGACCAGTCGAAGGGCGGCAGCCGGCGCCGTTCGATCGGCCCCGGCATCAGAAACGCGCCAAGGATGAAAGCGGCGGCGCTGAACGGCAGCGGAATGTAAAAGATGTAGCGCCATGAAAACGTATCGATGGCAAGGCCGCCGATGAAGGGGCCAATTCCGGGCGCCAGCATGATTGCCATGCCATACAGACCCATGGCGAGGCCGCGCCGGTTTTCCGGAAAGACCTGGAACAGCATGACCATCACGAGCGGCTGGCTGACGCCGGCGGAAAAGCCCTGCAGGATGCGGCCCAGGATGATGAAGTCGTAGGTTGGGCTCGTTGCCGCGATCGCGGTACCCAGAAAAAACACGACGATTACGATGAGGAAGGTCAGGCGCTGCCCGAAGGCTTCCACCAGCCAGTTGTTGAGCAGCTGGCTCAAGGTCATGGTCGCGATAAACGCGGTCGCCATCCATTGTGCGAGGTCCTGTCCGATCCCGTAGGCGCCCATCACGCTGGGCACGGCAACGTTCACGATGGTCACGGACAGGACCATCGACATGACGCCCAGCATGCCGGCAAAGGCGACGTAATATCGGTAATTCGGTCCGAACTGCGCGAAGCGGTCTTCGATCGTGGGGGACGACGCCATTCAGCGGCTGGTTAGCGCCAAAAGATCGACGCCAAGTTCGGCAATCAACGCTCGCGGATATCGATGTTGATTTCGACCATCATCCCCGGACGAAGCTTGCGGTCTTTTTGATTGATGGCGATGCGGACCGGCAGTCGCTGCGTGATCTTGGTGAAGTTGCCGCTGGGGTTCGGGCTCGGCAGCAAGGCGAACTCGGCGGTGGTCGAATTGCCGATGGCGATGATGTGCCCGATGAAGTCCTGTTCCGCATGGCCATTGTCATGCGATTCGATCCCCACCATGCTCAGCAGGCGGTCGAAGGAACCTTCGCCCGGATAGGCGTCGACGGCGACGTCGACCTCCTGCCCGACGCGCAGCTTGCGGACTTCGGTTTCCTTGACGTTGGCCTCGATCCAGACAGTGTCCGGATTGTGCACCAGGGCAAGGCGTTGTCCCGGCGTCACATACTCGCCGATTTCAACAAAGGTCTTGTCGACCACGCCATTCACGGGTGCGCGGATGCTGCGGTCGGCGAGGTCGAGTTTCTGTTGCTGCAACTGCGCGCGCAGCCAGCCTTCTTCGTATTTCAGCTTCGCGATTTCGCTGTCCAGCACGTTCAGGCGGGCGCGGTCGGCTTCCGCTTCCAGGAGCTTGTCGCGCGCGGCCTGCACCTCGGCGACCGCCATGCGGTGCTCGCCGGACAGTTGCTGTTCGCGTGCCTGCGACTCGTCATATTGCTTGCGCGAGATAATTTTCTTATCGAAGAGCGACTTCGTTCGTTTGAATTCCGTGCGCGCCAACTGCAATTGCGGATTGAGCGAGGAGACTTCGGCTTGCGCGGTTCCGAGAACCGACTTCTGGGTCCGGTAACGGCTTTTGGTCTGAACGTCGACCAGGCCCTTTTCGGCGATCAAACGCTGGCGTTCCGCCTCGACGCCTTGTACACGCGCGACGAGCTGTTGCGACAGCAGCTCCGACTCGCGTGAATCGATCTGTACGATCACCTGGCCTTTGCTGATGTCGTCCCCTTCGCTGATCCCCATTTCGGTCACCCAGCCCGCGACGCGGCTGCTGACCGTGATCAGGCTCCCGGCGATGCGGGCGTCGTATTCATAGACATGGGTGAACCGGCTGCGGACTTCCTGAAAGCCCCAGTAACCGCCGACACCCAATACCAGAAGAAGAACAATGTAGCGGATCCAGCTGCGGTTGCGGCGCGGCGGTGGAACGGAGTCCATGACTTTCTTATCCGTGCCGGCTGTTTCCGATTTTGCATCGTCGGTATCGGACACTCGTGCTTCCTCCTACAAATACAGCGCGCTTGTTTCCCCTAATGAACGGGTCTCATACGCCTGTCGCTCTTTCCGCCAAACCGTAATTCAGGACGCGACCTTTTGCCGGTCGCAAGTGCGTCCTGTTGCCGGTTTCCAGAGTATGTGACGTGCGACCGCCTAACAAAACTTGGTTCACGTTGCCTCGAAAGCGACAGGCAGCGGCAAAGCGCGTTAAATCTCAATGTCATGAATCATACACATCTGTGCACTTGGATCAATATGGCGGCGACGGAGCTTGCGCCTTGCATGAGAGCGAAGCATCTGTTGCGCGGCTATTCCCGTTGGTTTTAGATACGAATTGCAATCCGAATAGGAGAAATAACAATGTCGAGAGGGGTTACCGTGGGCGGTGCGCAGATGGGACCGATCGCGCGCGCGGAAAGCCGCGCTGCGGTCATTGGCCGCATGCTGGTGTTGCTCGACAAGGCCCATGCGCGCGGCTGCGACCTGGTGGTGTTCCCCGAACTGGCGCTGACCACCTTCTTCCCGCGCTGGTGGATGGAAAGCCAGAACGAGATCGATTCTTTCTTCGAGAGCGAGATGCCGGGACCCGACACGCAGCCTTTGTTCGACCGGGCGCGGGAGCATGGCATTGGCTTCTATCTCGGCTACGCGGAAAAGACCGTCGAGGATGGCGAGACCCACCGCTACAACACCTCGATCCTGGTCGACCCGGACTCCAACATCGTCGGGCGATACCGAAAGGTGCATCTGCCGGGTCATTACGAGCACGAACCCGAGCGGCCCTGGCAGCATCTCGAGAAGGGCTATTTCGAAGTCGGCGACCTCGGCTTCCCGGTGTGGCGGACAATGGGCGGGGTCATGGGCATGTGCCTGTGCAACGACCGGCGCTGGCCGGAGACGTTTCGCGTCATGGGCATGAAAGGCGTCGAGATGGTGATGCTCGGCTACAATACGCCGGCGGCGAACGCGGTCGGGCCGGAACCGTTCCATGTGCGCATGATGCACAATCACATCACCATGCAGGCGGGCGCCTATCAAAACGGCACCTGGGTTGTCGGTGTTGCCAAAGCGGGGCCGGAGGAAGGCTGCGATTTGATGGGTGGCAGCGTGATTGTGGCGCCCTCGGGCGAGATCGTGGCGCAGGCCCATACCTTGGGCGACGAGCTGATCGTGGCGGAATGCGACCTCGACGAATGCACCTTCAACAAGACAACGATCTTCAATTTCGAAGCGCACCGGCGTCCCGAACACTACAAGATCATCACCGACCAGGTCGGCGTAACACCGCCGCCGGAGGAATAAGACAATGGCCGAATCCATCATCGTCATCAATCCGAATTCGACGACGGCATGTACCGACGCGATCGACAACGCAATGGACCCGCTGCGCATGACCGGCGGGCCGGATATTGAGTGCGTGACCATGACTGAAGGACCGCCGGGCGTGGAGAGCCAGCACGATTCCGACAGCATCATCGTGCCGCTGTGCGATTACATGCGCGGCCGGGACAATGACGCGGGGGCGTTCGTGATCGCCTGTTTCAGCGATCCGGGCCTGCATGCGGCGCGCGAGACGACGGACCATCCCGTGCTGGGTATTGCGGAATCCGCCTATATGACGGCGATGACTCAGGGTGAAAAGTTCGGCGTCATCTCGATCCTCGAACCGTCAGTAAAGCGGCATGGCCGTTATGTCCGGCAGATCGGCATCGAAGCCCGCAGCGCCGGCGATCGCGCCATCGGTCTCGGCGTCGTCGAACTCAGTCAGGAAGACAAAGTACTCGACCGCATGATCGAAACCGGCCGCGCCTTGCGGGACGAAGACGGCGCCGACGTGCTGATCCTCGGCTGCGCCGGTATGGCCCGCTACCGTGACCGCGTGTCCGACGCGCTATCGATCCCTGTTGTCGAACCAACCCAGTCCGCCGTCGTTATGGCGTTGGGACGCTTGCGCTGCGGCTGAGGTCAGCTGATCTTGATACGGGCGTAATCGCAGACCGTTTCGACCAGTTTCGTCATGACCTGGCGTTGTTCGTCGAAATGCCCGTCGCGCTTTTTCATGTTGCGTTCGTCCCAATAGAGGCGGCGGTTGATTTCGATCTGCAGACTGTGCCTGTTGTTGTTTGGATCGCTGTAGGCGCGGACCAACTCGACGCCCTTCTGGCCATCGTTGACGCCGACGTTGAAGCCGAACCCGGCGAGCGTTTCGCGGACCAACTCGGTGAACTCTGCCCCTGCCGTCGTGCCGTCACGGTTGCCCAGCACATAATCGTTTTCGTTCGGCTCGCCTGCTTTCTCGAATCCGGTCGCCCATTTCGATGGCATGGAGTGGCAGTTGATGTGCCAGGCGGCGCCGAACTTTTCATGGGTCTCGTCGAGCGTTTCGCGCAGGGTGTCGTGATAGGGCTGCCAATATTTCTCGATCCGGTTCCGCACTTCGGCGATGCTCAGCTTGCGCTCGTAAATTGCGGAGCGTTGCCGTCCCGATTGGGTGCGGATGAGCCCCATGCCGGATTTGGTCTTGTGGCTCACCTCCAACCGGTGCGGCCAGTCGCCGTCGAGCATGTCCGGATCGATATCCGCCGCCGACCGGTTGGGGTCGATATACATGCGGCTGAATTCGGCCGCGATCAGCGGTGCGCCATGGTCGGGTGCTGCTGCGAAGAGTTCCTCGACATGCGGGTCTTCGCCGCGGCGCAGCATCGAGAGCGGGACGACGTAGTCGAAATCGTCCGGGTAGTGCGAGCCGCTATGCGGTGAGTCGAAGACGACGGGCGTGGGCTCACCGCGCGGCGGAATGACGGTGACGGGAACGCGCATCTAAA
Organism: Alphaproteobacteria bacterium; assembly: GCA_012103325.1. GTDB lineage: Bacteria > Pseudomonadota > Alphaproteobacteria > UBA8366. The sequence goes on along the minus strand of WLWY01000001.1, from coordinate 571,763 downwards.
ATAGGATCTGGGCGCCGAAATTGCGCTTCGGGTCGAGTTCGCGCTGCATCCGGCCGAGCGGTTTGGCGCTGTCCGGTTTATCGCAGGGCTGGAAGACACCGCTGCCCTGTTCGGCGTTCAGTTCGCCGTCGTCCACCACGACGCGGCCGCGGCTGATGACCTTCACCGGCCAGCCCTTCAGCTCCATGCCGGCATAGGGCGTATAGCCCGTGTTGTCGTGCAGCATGTCAGCGGTCACCGTGACCTCTTTGTCCGGATCCCAGATCCCCATGTCCGCGTCGGCGCCGACCGCGATGGTGCCTTTGCGCGGATACAGGCCGTAAATCTTGGCGTGGGCGGTCGACGTGATGTCGACGAAGCGGTGGATATCGATCCGTCCTTTGCCGACGCCTTCGGAAAACAGCATCGGCATGCGCAGCTCGATTCCCGGTACGCCGTTGGCGATTTCCTTGAAGGAGGGGTTGGGGCCGGCCTTCAGCTTGCCGGTCTCATCGAAGCGATAGGGCGCGTGGTCGGAGGACACAACTTGGAAGACGCCGGTCTGAATGCCGTGCCAGATCGCTTCCTGCCCCGCCTTGTCGCGCGGCGGCGGGCTGCAGCAGAACATCGCGCCCTCCATGCCCTCACGGTCCAAATCGTCCAGTGTGAGGAAGAGATACTGTGGGCAGGTTTCGCCGTAGACCTTGAGGCCTTTCGCCTGGGCCATTCGGATTTCCTCCATGGCTTCTTCCGCCGACACGTGAACGATCAGCAGCGGCGTGTCGAGCAGCCGGCCGAGCGAGATCGCGCGGTGCGTCGCTTCGCCCTCGGCGACTTCGGCGTGGCTGACGCCGTGATAGACCGGTGCGCGGTTGCCGCCGTCGATCAGCCGTCCCGCCAGCCAGCGGATCATGTCCCAGTTCTCGGCGTGGATCATGGTCAGCGCGCCTTCGCGCCGGGCGGTCGAAAGCACTTCGAGCATCTGGTAGTCGTCGAGCTTGGTGCCGTCATAGGTCATGTAGACCTTAAAGGAGGTATAGCCGTCGCGGATCAGCGCCGGCAGCTCCTGGCCCAGCACCTGTTCTGTCGGGTCGGTGATGATCAAATGCACGGCGTAGTCGATCACCGCCTTTGCATCGCCGCGTTCGCGGTAATCCTTGACGACGGCGCTTGCCGACTGGCCGCGGTGCTGGGCGGCAAACGGGATGATGGTCGTCGTGCCGCCGAACGCTGCGGCAACGGTGCCGCTGTGAAAATCGTCGGCGCACATGACGCCCATGCCCGATACCTGTTCGATATGGCAATGGCTGTCGATTCCGCCGGGCAGCACCAGCTTGCCCGACGCATCGATCTCCCGGTCGCCGGCGTCAAGCCCTTTGCCCAGCGCGATAATCTTGCCGTCACGGACGCCGACATCGCAGAGTGTCCGGTCCGTTGCCGTAATGACCTCGCCGCCGCGAATAACCAGATCGAATGCCGCCATAGCCTATCTCCTGAACCTGTCCCGCAATTCGCAACTTTGACAAGCGTGTGCGGCCCGCACAAGTGTTTCGCGCCGAGGCCGGCTCTTGCGTCACAGCGTTCGATCGTTAAAAGAGGCGCTGCACAGCAAAATGGAACGTCAATGACCAGCGCTCTCGATCTGGATGCCGACAATTATCACAAATTTCTGGACTACAAGGTTGCCGAAGCCGGCGATGGCTTTGTCCGGCTCGAAATGGCGGGATTCGACTGCCATCGCAACCGGCAAGACTACATCCACGGCGGCGTGCTGATGTCGCTCATGGACATCGCCGGTATCATGGCCGGCAGCCGCGGCAGCGGGGAAACCCGAAAGGCGGTGACGGTCAATCTGAGCTGCAACTTCCTGTCTACGGCCATGGGTGAGACCGTGCATGCAGAAGGCCGGGTGGTCAAAAAAGGCAAATCGATGTTCTTTTGCGACTGCCGGGTCGTTGATGCCGCGACGGGGAAAATTTATTCCACGGCGCAAGGTTCTTATAAATACCTCTAGTGTCCTGATCGTGAAATTCAAAGGATTGAATTTCGCGTGAATCAGCACACTAACTATTCGAGATTCGTGTGATTCAGATCCTAAAATTCGCCGCATTCAATGCGGCGAACTTCAGAATCATCACACTAGCCCTTTAGCGCCGCCGATCAACGCGACATTGCCATGCAGATGAAGCACCTGGGGGGTCAGCCCGGCGGCCGGGAACCATGTCAGATAATCCGCAAGGCTCGCAGGCCGGTTATCGGTGCCAAGGTCTTCGATATAGCCTTCGTAGGAGTCGGCAGTGCGCATTGCCGCGCCGTGAACGCGCTCTATCCGTGACCAGATCGTTTGTTGCAGCGGAAACAGGGCGGTGTCGGTAAGCCGTATCCGGTCATAGAGAAGGAAGAAACCGCCGGATGTGAGGTTTGCCGCCGCATATCCGATGACTTGCTGCTTTGCCGTATCCGGCAGGTCATGAAAGGTCAGCGCCGTGTATATCGCCTGGTAGGGCTGGGCGGGAATGGCACATTGCGCGATATTTTCGAGATCGCCCGTGATTCCGGAAAATTCGCCGGAATAGCTCGCAAGGTTCTCTTCGGCCTTTCGTAGGGCGTCGGCATTGCGGTCGACCCCGACGATCGATATGGCCTCACGCTTTTTGAGAATGAGGTGGGCGACGTAGCCGACTCCGCACCCGAGATCGAGAACCGCTCCACCGTCCGGCACGGCATCCGCGACCAGCGTTGCTAGGATATCGAGTTGTTCCGCCCGCGTCGGATGTCGTTGTACCGGATCGTCCACTGTACCCTCCTGCTTATGATTGGCTCTGATATGAACGTAAATATTTTGGCGAGCAAGTCTGGATCCATATACAAGGCCTGGAATTACTTTGTAACGATTGCAGTTGTTGTCGTAACGCCCTAGTGCATTCAAGGAATTCAAACGTTTTGTTAACTATATGCTATAGTATTGTGTGTGGCTCGACACGTTTTGCCGCTCACGCGGCCAGGCCACTTGTGGGGATTGGTAGTTGGAAGGGCTGGAAATGACCGATTTGGACGGCGCCGCGCTGTTTGCGCTAGCGCGCGACAAATCGCCGGACGGGCGTCGTGCGTTGGTCGAGGCGATCGGATCCCTGTCGCTCAACGAAGGCTCACAGCTGACCGAACGTGAACGGGGTTTGATGTTCGATATCCTCGGGCATCTCGTTCATGAAACGGAAATGTCCGTGCGCCGGACGGTGAGCGCATGCCTCGCCGAATTACCGGATGCGCCACGGGATCTAATTCGCTTGCTGGCCAACGACGATATCGAAATCGCCTATCCCGTTTTGACCAACAGCGGTGTCTTGCAGGATGACGATCTGATCGAAGTGATCCGTCACCGCACGCAGGAACATCAGCTAGCGGTCACCATTCGGCAAAACATCAACGAGAGCGTATCGGAAGCACTGGTCGAAACCGGCAACGAAAACGTAATTCGGTCGTTGCTGAAGAACACGGACGCGAAAATTGCCCGCAGCACTATGGAGTACCTGGTCGAGCAATCGAAACGGGTCGATTCGTTCCAGGAACCGATCCTGCAAAGGCGCGATCTCGACCCCGAGCTTGTCAAGAAGATGTTCACCTGGGTGTCGACTGTGTTGCGGCAATTGATTGTCGACGATTGGGATTTCGACGCGGCGACCGTCGACAGCCTCTTGGAACGGGCGACGGCGCGCGAGGTGCAGTCCGCCGCATATGACGCGCGCGAGCTGTCCAAAACTCAGCAGTTGACCGAGAACCTCGAATCTATTGGCAAGATGACACCGGAAACGATGCTGGGCGTTCTGAAGGAAGGCGAAGTGGCGCTCTTCATCGCCATGTTCACCAAATTTACTGCGCTCGACGAGATTTTCGTCCGGCGGATGCTGTTCGAACACGGTGGCAATGCGCTCGCGATTACATGCAAGGCCGCCGGTATCGGCAAGGCCGTCTTCGCTTCTATTTTTGCGCTGACGCGCAACAAGCAAAACGCGGACGAAGAAGACATTCGCAAGGAAACGCGTCAATGCCTTGCTGTTTTTAACAAAACGACTCGAGAGAAAGCGATGGAAACGGTTCGGCGCTGGCAAGCCAACAATGCCGCAATGAATTCGATGGATCGCTAGCGCTAGGCACAGACATTTGAAATGGCAGAAGCAAAACGTCAGACAGGCGAGTTAAATTCGATGCCCGACGACAAAGAAATCGCGGCCGCCGCGATTGGCAAGGCGGCCGCTGCAGAACACCGGCTCTACAACCTGTCGCGGCTCGTTTCGGCCTGGACATGGGAAACCGATGCGGCGTTTCGGTTGACCGACGTTTCCTATCGCGTCTTCGACATGCTGGGGCTGCACCCGCAGGAACTGGCCGGCCGCCGCCTGGGCGAGATCGGATCGTTCGTTACGTTGGAAGATTTCCCCGCCGGCGGCGAAAGCCAGTCGACGTTCCGCGACGTCTTTTTCGAAGTTCCCAACCGCGAAGGCCAGAAACGCCTGTTCTTGATCAGTGGTCTCCCCGTTTACGACCAGGATACCGGCGAGTTCCGCGGCATGCAGGGCATCGCCGAAGACGTCACACGCCATCCCAAGGCGGATGAGGAGTTCGAAAAACTGTTCGAGTCCCTCGAACAGAGTCTCGTTCTTGTCATGATCGCCAATTCGGAAGGCGAGATCGAATACGCCAACGAAAAATTCCAGGAAGCGACAGGTTACAGCCTCGACGAACTGAAGCGGATTTCGCCCTGGAATCTTGTCGATATGCCGAAGGACAAACGGGAAAAGAAGCTGGAGCACATCCGCGAAGGCAATGAATGGGTTGGCGAGACCCATTATCGCCGCAAGGATGGCGCCCTGTTCTGGGCAGCCGAATCCATTTCTCCAATTCCCGCGCAAGATGGCGGCATCGATCGTCTGTTGTGGGTCATCGAGGATGAAACGGCACGGCGGGTCTATCGGACGCATTTGGAATCGCGTGCCGATCCGGAACTTTTCACCGATATGCCGAGCCGTATACGCAATGCGGTTTTCCTCGTGCTGTCGAGCGACAATTGCCTGATGGCCAAACTGCAGATGGAGAATTTGGCGCTCGACGATGCGCTCAACCGCTTGCCGCTCGGGGTGATCGTCGCGGATTCGTTCAGCCGACCCATACGAATGAACCGCGCCGCCGCGGCTATCGTCGACGCCGATGACGGGCTTTCGGTCGGCGCGATGGGCTGCAGGGCACCTATGATGGCCAGCTGGTGAAACTGAAGGACATTATCTGGCGGACAGGGCGCGCCGGGAAAGGCAAGAAAAAGGACGATACGGGCGCGATCTCTCTGGAGCGGCCGTCCGGCGAAAGGCCGCTTTCGGTTGTCGTGACGTCGTTGCGTACGGAATCGCATTATTTCGACAAGGACAGGCCCGCCGCGCTGATTTTCGTCGGCGATCCGGAAACCCATCCGGATTTCGACGAGGACCGGCTTAGCAAACTGTACGGGCTGACACGAGCGGAAGCCCGGCTGGCGGCGTTGCTCGCTCAGGATTTGAGCCTCGCCGATGCGGCCGACGAGCTCTCGGTGAGCCAGCATACGGTTCGAACCCATGTGAAGCGGATCTTCTCCAAGACCACGACCGAGCGGCAGTCCGGACTGATCCGGTTGCTGCTAAGCGGCCCGGCCCCCGTTAGCCCGGACTGATCCGGTCCGCCGCCGCGTCATCGATGCCGGATGTCGCCGCCATATTCGATCGCGAAGCCGACAATTGGGATGCCGGACACGGGCCCGACTCGCCGCGCGCGTCCGAGTTTCGCATGCGGGCCGACTATCTGCGTGCGCTGTGCGACAGGCTCGGCCGGCCGCGCGTTCTCGATTTGGGCTGCGGCACCGGTTGGCAGCTGCTCGATCTCGCGGGGTCGATCGACCGGGGAACGGGTATCGATCTGTCGCCCGGCATGATCGCACGGGCGCGGCAGAATGCTGCTGCTCTGGACTCCGATACGACGTTCGATTTCCGGGTCGGCGACATCGCGTCGGCGCTGCCGGATACCGTGGGGCCATTTGAGCTGATTCTGTTCGTCGGCTCCCTCGAACATGCGCCGGACCCCGCCGCCCAGCTTGATGCCGCGGTGCGGCTGCTTGATCGCGAGGGCCGGTTGGTCGTCATCATGCCGCACCCTTGGAACCTCGGCGTTTTCCGCGCGCGCTGGTCGCCAAGCGCCAGACAGGGCGCACCGTTTCGCCATATGACACCGCGGCATCTGGCGCGTGTCGCGTCCCGGTCCGGCCTGCGCCTGGAATCGGTAACGGCGCTGCCGTATCGAGCTGCGCCGCAATCCAAAGCCGGATTGGCGCACCGGTCGCCGATCATCGCGGGCGCCTATGCGGCGAGTTTCGGCAAGGCCCTTTCTTGACAAGCGCCGACCCCGGGTGGCTTCATCGGGGATCGGACATTGTCGGGATCGAGGGGCAGATGAACGCAAAGATCAATAGCGAAGCGCAGGAAGCCGCGCGCAACGCCGGCCTTGCAAAGATGACGGAACAGTTCCCCGACGATGTGGCGCGGGCGTTCGAATTCGCCAAATCGCTGGCCGAACGCATGCCGCGTGATATCGCCCCGGCCGACGAGCCGGCGCATGTCTACCGGGCGGGGGACAAGGAACAATGACCGATTTCGCCTACCTGACGATCACCGAAGCGTCGCAGCTTCTGTACAACCGTAAAATTTCGCCCGTCGAATACACGCAAGCGCTGCTCGACCGTATCGCGGCGCATGACGGGCCGCTGCATTCGTTTCTGCATGTGTCCGGCGACCATGCGCTCGACGCCGCCAAGACGGCGGAAGCGGAGATCATGGCCGGCGACTGGCGCGGGCCGCTGCATGGTGTCCCCTATGCGCTGAAGGACATCATCGATGCGGCGGGCGAACCGACGACCTGCCACTCGAAAGTCATGGCGAGGAATAGCGTTCCCGACACCGATGCGCATGTGACCGCGCAGTTCCGCGCCGCGGGCGCAGTTCTGGTCGGCAAAACGGCAACGCACGAGTTCGCGATCGGCGGTCCGTCCTTCGATCTGCCCTGGCCGCCGGCGCGCAACCCGTGGAACCCGGCGCATTTCACCGGCGGGTCGTCGAGCGGTTCCGGTGCGGCACTCGCCGCCGGTTTCGTGCCCGCCGCACTCGGCACCGACACGGGAGGGTCGGTGCGCAATCCCGCATCCCTGTGTGGCCTTGTCGGCATGAAGGCGACCTATGGCCGCGTCAGCCGGCGCGGCGTTTTCCCGCTGTCCTTCACGCTCGATCATGTCGGGCCGATGACGCGCACGGTCGAAGACAATGCAATCCTGCTCAACGTCATCGCGGGGCACGACGCGCAGGACCCGGGCAGCGCGCCGACGGAGAAACCGGATTTTACCGGGCGCATCGGCCGCGACATCAAGGGCATGCGCATCGGCGTGATTCGGCACTTTTTCGAGACCGACATGCAGGCCGATCCGGAGATGGCGAAGAGCATCAACCATGCGGTCGATGTCCTGCGCGGGCTCGGCGCGGAAGTGTCCGACATGACCGTGGCGCCACTCGATACCTATGCGGCTACCAATCGGGTTATCCTGCTGTCGGAGGCCTTCGCGATTCACGAAAAATGGTTTCAGGAACGTCCGGAAGATTACGGCGAGCTGTCGCGGCGGCGCATCATGGGCGGCGCGTTCATTCGGGCGGCGGACTACGTCAACGCGACCCGGGTCAAGGCGCGGCTTGTGCATGAGTTCGACGAGGCGATGCGCGGCTTCGATGTCGCGATCACCGCATCGAGCATGGATCCGGCCTGCGAGATCGAAGACGAGGAAGCGTCCGAACGCACCTACGGACGCCAGGCGCGTGCGCCGTTCAACTTGACCGGTTCGCCGGCCTTGGCGGTGCCGACTGGTTTCTCGGAATCCGGACTGCCGCTGTCGATGCAGATCGTCGGCAAACCCTTCGACGAAGCGGCGATCTATCAGGTCGCGCATGCGTATGAGCAGGCGACGAACTGGACCGAGCGACGGCCTCCGCTCGCGGCATGACCTATTGACCGAACCCACTTTTAAGACGCGCCAGGACGAAACGGCGCAAGACTGGGCCGCGCTCGACCGGCATCTTAAAACCCAAGGGCTGGTGCTGAGTGGGAGCGAGCCGCCGCGGCAATTCGCGTCGGGATTCGGGAACCTCAACTATCTGCTCGAAATAGACGGCGCGCCGTTCGTCCTGCGACGACCGCCGACCGGGCCGGTGCCGCCCGGCGCCAACGATATGGGGCGGGAAAACAAAATCCTGAACGGCCTGTGGCGCGAGTTCCCCCTGGCGCCGAAAAGTATTCTGTTCTGCGACGACATTTCGGTTTTGGGCGCACCGTTCTTCATCATGGAATACAAGCCTGGCCTGGTGATCGGTGGCGAGATGCCGCCCGAAGTGGCGGCGCGCGGTGCGCCGGGCGAGAAGCTGGGCGCCATGCTCGTGACCGTGCTGCGCGATCTGCACCGGGTCGACCCGGAAGTGGTCGGGCTCGGCGATCTCGGCCGGCCGGAAGGGTTCCGCGAGCGCACCGCGGCGGGCTGGATTAAACGGGCGCGGCTCGCCTGGGACGGCGAACCGCCGCCGGTGGTCGACGAGTTGGAGGCCTGGCTCGGCGCGGCAAGATCGCTGCCCGAGCAAACGACATCCTTCCTGCATAACGATTTTAAGCTCGACAATGTGGTGCTCGATCCGGACAGCCTCGATCCGGTGGCGGTGCTCGACTGGGATCTTGGCACGCGCGGCGACCCGCTCGTCGATCTGGGCGTCATGCTGGGCTACTGGACCGAGGCCGGAGACCCGGAGGCGATGCAGCAGCTCCGCCAGATGCCGACCGGCGGGTATGGGTTTCCGACTCGCGAGGCGGTGGCAGCCGATTACGCAGCGCGCACCGGCCGCGACCTGTCGGGCTTCCAATGGTACCGGGTGCTGACCAGCTTCCGGGTTGCGGTAATCTTCATGCAGCTGCACCGGCGCTACCGCGAAGGCGGCGCCGGCGATCCACGTTTCATGGAATTCGGCACGCTCGCCGAAGGGTTGCTCGACCTCAGCCACGAGGTTGCGCAGGGCCGGATCTTTTAGGGCTCCCTCCCGCCTCAGCCGATGAAGCCGCCATCGTCCTTGGTGATGGCGACGATGCTGGAGCGCGGCACAGCATCGCCGCCATCCGGGAAGTTGCTCTTGCTGCCTTTTTCGCCCGGATGCTGAATACCGACGAACAGAGTCCTGCGATCCGCGGCCCAGGTGAGGCCCGTGACTTCACACCCTTTCGGGCCGACCAGGAAACGGCGAATTTCGCCGGTTTCAGGATTGCCAACGAGCATTTGATTATTGCCCATACCGGCAAAATCGCCTTTGTCCGTGTAATCGCCGTCGGTCTGGATCCAGAGCAGACCGTTCGTATCGAAGGCAATGCCGTCCGGCGAGTTGAACATGTTGCCGGTGTTGATGTTCTTGGATCCCGCATCGGCGTCGGAATGGACGGTCGGATTGCCGGCCATGACGAACAGGCTCCAGCTGAAGCCGGTGCTTTCGTGATCGCCGCCGTCCGGCGTCCAGCGGACGATCTGACCATACTTGTTGCTTTCGCGTGGATTCGGGCCGCCGATTGGCGTCGCGTTGTCGCCCTTGTTCGATTTCTTGCCGCGGTGCTTGTTGTTGGTCAGGGCGCAATAGATTTCGGCTTTCTTCGGATGGGCTGCAACCCATTCCGGCCGATCCATCGTCGTCGCGCCGACAACCGACGCCGCCTGTCTGGTATGGATACAGATTTCAGCCTGCGAACTCATCCCGGTCGTGGCCGGAGTCAAAGCGAGCCATCTACCGCGCAAGTTGCCTTCGAACTTTGCGGCGAAAAGAGTGCCTTTCTCCAGCAGGCTCTCGTTATTACCGCCTTCGATATAACGGCCGTCGCTAACGAACTTGTAGAGAAATTCGTCGCGCTCGTCGTCGCCCATATAGACGACGATGCGGCCGGTATCCGTCACGACCAGTTCAGCGTTCTCGTGTTTGAAGCGGCCCAGCGCTGTGCGTTTCTTGGGCGTCGATGTTGGATCGAGCGGATCTATCTCGACGACGTACCCGACGCGGTTCGGCTCGTTGGGATGTTTGGAGAAATCGAACCGTTCATCGGTGGTGGCCCAATCGTTACCCCAATCCTTAAGCCCGACGCTGTAGCGTTTCAACTCCGGGCTGGGTTCGAACCCTCGGTCATTGCTCGTGAAGTAACCGTCGAAGTTCTCCTCGCAGGTAAGGTAAGTCTCCCAAGGCGTGCGCCCGATGCCGCAATTCGCCCATGTGCCCTTGACACTGGTTCCCTCCGGATCCTCTTCGGTCCGCACAAGATCGTGCCCGCGTGCGGGGCCGGTGAGCTCCATCGGGGTGTCCGCGGTGATCCGACGATTGAGCGCCGAGTCCATCACGATCGACCATTCGCCGCCCTGGAAACCGATTTCAAAGATCGAAACGCCGACAGCCGCTTTAGATTTGCGCACGTCGTCGGCACCTTCGGGCCGGTTGGAAACGCGGTTCCCGAAGAAGATTTCCCTGTTCACATACTCATTATTGACCGCCAGTATATTCTTCTCGCCATGGGTAAACAGCGCCATGCCGTCGTTGTTGTCGCCGACCGCGCGCTCCTGGCTTTCTCTGGTGCCGCGCGTTTCGTGATCGAAAGGAACGCCGTTCGACCACAATGGGTCGCCCCATTTTGCGACGACGTGCCAGCTATATCCCGTTGGCACCGTGACGGTGTCCAACCCGTTTGCGGCGACAGGCATAAAATTGAACCGATCTGCGGTGCGCGTGGCGACTGGTGTCGCGGCAGTCATAAATGCGACCGCACTGAACGCGGCACTACCGCCTAAAACGACTCGGCGCGAGACGCGAAATTTCACTATTTTTTCGAAATCGGTCGGCACTGCTCGCTGTTTCCTCCAACGCGTTTGTCAGCAAGAACACTAACGGACACTGATCTCGCATTGTTTCCAGAATATTGTGACGGGGTTATCATTTTGTAAGCGATTGTGAAACTGTGTGCCGGCGACACGCGCTTACGCGGTGGCGAGTCCCTCCCACCTTGCTGTAACATGCTTGGCGGGAGACAAGGGGAGCCCTCATGTCGGATATGTTGAAAGAGTCGATCGGGACGATCGGCCAGGCGCTGCGCGACGGCAAAACGACCAGTGTCGCGCTTGCCAAGGAGGCAGTGGCCAACCATGATCGGCGCGGCGGTGCGCTGGACGCGTACAAAAGTCGCGACGCAAACCAGTTCCGGGCCGAGGCGCAGGCGGCGGATGCGGTCCTCGCGGCCGGGATCGACTTCGGCCCGCTGCAGGGCATTCCGGTCTCGGTGAAGGACCTATATGGCGTTGCCGGCTATCAAACGTTTGCCGGAACCCCCGCCGCCCTGTCGGAAAAGTGGGAGATGGAAGGGCCGGTCGTCGAGACCTTTCGGCGCGCCCTCGCACCCATATTCGGCAAGACGCATACGGTCGAATTTGCCTTTGGCGGGCTGGGCACGAACGCCCACTGGGGCACGCCGCGCAACCCGTGGGACGCCAAGGCGCACCGCGTGCCGGGCGGCTCCAGCGCCGGTGCCGGGGTCAGCCTGTGCGAAGGATCGGCCTTGCTCGCGCTGGGCAGCGACACCGCGGGATCGGTCCGCGTGCCGGCCAGTTTCACCGGCAATGTCGGCGTGAAAACCAGTTTCGGCCGCTGGTCGGTGGACGGGATCGTGCCGCTCAGCCCGAGCCTCGATACCGCGGGCGTGTTGGCCCGCACTGTGTCCGACGCCATACTCGCCTTCGCCGCCATCGACCCGCTGACCGATCTGCCGGGCGCGGCCCTGCTGGCGGGATTCGGCGATGTCGGGCCGGCGGACATCCATATCGGCGTCTGCGATCATTTCTTCGAGGATTGCGACCCCGGTGTCGCCGAAGGAATCAAGGCGGCCATCGACGAATTGGCCAAGGCCGGTGCGCGCGTCTCGTCGATCGATTTGCCGGAAGCGGCGGAGGCGGATGAGATTTTCCTGCGCGGCGGCCTCGCGGCGCCCGAATTCGCCGCCTTCATCAATGGCGAGATGCTGGACCGCAAGGCGACCCTGGACCCGAACGTCGCGGCACGGTTCGACAGTATGGAGGCGATCCCGGCGGTCGATTACCTGATTCGGCGTGACCGGCTGCAGCAATTGTCTGCGTCACTGGAAGACCGGATGGCCGATGTCGATGTCGTGGTCGGCCCGACGGTACCGATCACGCCGCCGGTGGTTGATGCGGTCGCCGATCTGGAAGGATACCGGACGCACAATATGGGCGCGCTGCGCAATACGCGGACCGCGAACATGCTGGCCCTGTCGGCGGTGACGATTCCCGTCGCTCTGGACAAAGCCGGCATGCCGGTCGGCTTTCAGATCATGGCGCCGCTTGATGAGGATGAGCGCGCGCTTGCCGTCGCCCTCGCGTTCGAAGGCGTACTCGGCACCGGGCGGCAGCGGCTCGGTACGCCGCCGCTGTGTAAGGATTAGAAAGACCAGCGTAATGTCTGAAACGGCGGATGTGGTGATTGTCGGGGGCGGCCTTCATGGCTGTTCCGCCGCCCTGCATCTTGCCCGCCGCGGCGTGACGGCGCTCGTTATCGAGAAGGACCATGTCGGCCGCCACGCCTCGAGCGTGAACGCCGGCGGCGTCCGGCGTCTCGGCCGGGATTTGGCGGAAGTGCCGTTGTCCGCCGCGTCGATTGAGTTGTGGAACGATATCGAGGATCTGGTCGACGACGATTGCGGCTTTCACGCAACGGGTCAGGTTAAGATCGCGGAAACAGAGGAAGAGCTCGCGGCGCTGCGTGCCCGCGCAGCGCAGGTCCGCGAACTCGGCTTCGATCACGAGGAGATTGTCGATCAGGCAACGCTGCGGGATTTGCTGCCGGCCGTCGCCCCGCATTGCGTCGGCGGCATGTATGTCGCGGGCGACGGCTACGCCGATCCGGCGCGCACGACGGCCGCGTTCCGGCGCAAGGGCGAATCGCTTGGTGTGCGCTTTTTCGAAGGTGTTACCGCGACCGGCGTCGAACGCACAGACGGCGTCTGGCGCGTCTCGACGAACGACGGCACGTTTGAGGGACCGGTGCTGATCAACTGTGCGGGCGCCTGGGCCGACCGCATCGCCGCCGCGCTGGGCGAAACCGTGCCGCTGACGGTCTTGGCGGCGATGCTGATGGTCACCGCGCCGATGCCACGTTTCATCGAGCCGGTCGTCGGCTCACAAGGCCGTAAGCTTTCCTTCAAGCAGGCAGCGAACGGCACCGTCATCATCGGCGGTGGTCATCGCGGCGGCGCTTACCGGGACGAGAACCGAACGACGATCGATTTCGGCGGCCTCGCGATCAGCGCCAAGACCGCCAGTATCCTATTCCCGGTCATGGCGACCGCCAGCATCGTGCGCTGCTGGGCCGGCCTTGAAGCCTTCATGCCGGACGGCATCCCCGTCATCGGTCCCAGCGCCGCGGAAGACGCCTATCACGCCTTCGGCTATTGCGGCCACGGCTTCCAGCTCGGCCCGATCGTCGGCAGTATGATGGCGGACCTGGTCACCACCGGCGGCACCAATCTGCCGGTACACCCGTTCCGCATCGGCCGTTTCCAGGATGCAGCGGAGAGTGGGGCATAGCTGGCGTGCGGCAGTAACGGAGGGAGAGTAAGCGATGGAGATCAAGCGAGGACCGGAGAGCTTCCCCGGCCGGACCCGGCGGGTCGAATATAACGGGCTGGTCCATGTGGTCATGAGCGCGCCGGACGGGACCGGATCGATGGCGGGCCAGACACAGCGATGTCTTGACGGCGTCGACGCCCTGCTGGCCGAGGCCGGGACCGACAAATCCAGGCTTGTCACGGCAACGATTTATCTCTCCGACATGGCGCGGAAGTCTGAAATGAACGATGTCTGGGTCGCTTGGGCCGACCGCGACAACCCCTGCGCCCGCGTCTGCGTCGGCGCCACCTTCGAACCCCGCAACCCGCCGGAAGAGCTCCTGATCGAAATCGCCATCAGCGCCGCGATTGGGTAGGGGTACGTGAATGCTTTGGATTATGGTTAAATTTTGCCTAACGGCAATTTCACCAGCATTGCCTTAGCTGCGGTCGATCCGTAGAATCCGGCCATGGCCATTGATGAACCCGGACTTCCTTCGACGCCGCCCGGCGGTGTCGGCGTTCCAGCGTCGCGGCCGTCGCCCGATCGGCCGCTGGCCTTGGTTGAGAAGCCGAAACGGCTGCCACGGCCGGCTTTGGACCCGTTCGATCTGGAAGGCGCGATCGCCCGACTTGCGCAATTGCTCGCGTTGGATGCGGAAACGCCGCGCTTTAACGTTCCGCGCGGGTTTTATCTCAATATACTGGTCTAAGACCCCGTTTTCTGCCGTTCGCGGCGCGAAATCGATGCCGCCGTTAAATTCTAATTAAATCATTTTTCCTAAACTCGGTTCCGGTCCGGTGTTGCACGGGACCTCGCCCTTGCTTTGGGAATTTTGCCGCCGGACCGCACGACGTCAGCCGGAGAACGAGTTGCGCTTATGGGTTCACAAGACGAATCGACCGTAAATTTCAGCCAGAAGTTCTTTACGGCTGTGGAAGGGTCCTACTTCCGCAAATCGCACGAAACGGAGGAGCCCGTCTTCGTCCTCAATCTGGGCGGCGAAGAGGTCATGCTGCCGTTTCCGGGCATCCGCCGCGAGTTTGATATTGAGGAGGATTCCTCCGACGATGTTATGTTGGGACTTGTGGCGAGCGGTCTCGACTACGTCAAGGTGCTGATGCCGGGCGACGATCTGCCTAAGGAATTGCTGACCGGCGAGGCATCATGGGATGTTTCCGACGAACATCGCAAGATCGCGCAACAACGCCTCAGCATGCAGCTCGTGTCGTGGGTGTCGGGCGATGAGAATCTGATTACCGACCCGCAGCAACTGCTTCAGATTGCCGACGACCCAGCCGTGAAGGAAAAGGTCAACAGCGCGTTCGACGAAGCCGCGAAGGCGATTGGGCTCGAAGCCGGCGAAGGAAACAAGATCGTAGACTTGATCGAGGAACTGGCCGAAGAGCTCGCCTACATTGAGACCTTGCGCGAACAGTTTCGCGGCGTGGTCTCCATGGAGCAGAAGATCAAGCGCCTGCGCAATGTGGCGGCGAAACATCGCAGCATCCTCGACTCCGCGACGTCGGTTGCCAAACTGATTTCCATCGCCGTGAAGGAGTTCGGCGAGGAATTTGATATGGCGGACGGGCAGACCGGCGAAATCATTGCCGTGCTGAAGAACATCACGGCACAGAAGGAATTTATCCGCGGCACGCGCAACTCCGTGTACCGGCGTCTGGTAGCGTGGGATGGCTTGCTACGCGGCTGGGAGCAGGAGTCGGGACAATATACGGCGACGATCCCGGATCTGCTGCGCGAGACCTACCGGTTCCTGGCGCCGCGCTATATGCAGACGGACGATTGGTTGTTGGCCGCGCAATCGCAGGGGCAAAGCGAACCCCAGACGGAGCAGGTTTGGTAAATTCTCAGTCGTTTAACCCCATGAGATCGCGGGCGTAGATTTCGGCGTCGAACGGCCGCAGATCCTCCGCCGCTTCGCCGACACCGATGGCATGTACCGGCAGGGCGAATTTTTCCGCCAGCGCGACCAGCACCCCGCCTTTCGCCGAACCGTCCAGCTTGGTCACGACGAGCCCGCTGACGGCGACGATATCGCGGAAGATTTCGACCTGGCTGTGGGCGTTCTGGCCGACGGTCGCGTCAAGCACCAGGATGCAATCGTGCGGCGCCGTCTCGTCCAGCTTCTTTAGGACCCGGCTGATTTTTTCCAGCCCGGCCATCAGGTCGGCCTTGTTCTGCAGGCGGCCGGCGGTATCGATCAACAGCAGGTCGGCCCCCTGTGCACGCGCGGTTTCCAGCGCGTCGTAGGCGAGGCCTGCGGCGTCGCCGCCCGGCTTTCCGGCGATCACCGGGCAGCCCGCCCGCTCGCCCCAGATCTTGAGCTGCTCCACGGCTGCGGCGCGGAACGTGTCGCCTGCCGCGAGCATGACCTGCAGCCCCTGTTCGCGGTAATGCTGCGCCAGCTTGCCGATGGTCGTGGTCTTGCCGCTGCCGTTGACACCGACGACGAGAACGACGTGCGGCTTGCGCGCCGGGTCGATTGCAAGTGGCGTCGCGACGGGGCCGAGGATCGCCGCGATATCCGTTGCCAGGGCAGACCGCACCTCTTCCTCGCTGACCTCCTTGTCGAACCGGGTCGCTGCCAGGTTGGCGGTCAGCTTCGCGGCGGTGACCGGCCCAAGATCGGCGGTGATAAGCAGTTCTTCGAGTTCCTCGAGCGCGTCGTCGTCGAGTTTGCGCTTGCGGAAGATCCCGGCGATGCCGTCCGTCAACTTCGATGTCGATTTCGAAAGCCCTGACTTCAGGCGGTCGAGCCAACCTGGTTTGCTCATGCGGCCTGCCGTCCGGTCAGGGCATCGCCATCGCGGCCCGTTACGCGAAGCGTGGCAATCTGACCATCCGGCAGGGCCCCGTCGGCATGGATCGGCGCATAATGCTCGGTGCGTCCGATGCCGCCGGCTTCCACAAGGACGGTGGCGTCGGTGCCGATTCGGCTGTCGAGAAAGCGCGTTGCCGCTCGCATGCCGGCCTGGCGCAGCCGCGCCGCGCGGTCTCGGCGGACGGGTCCGGGCACCTGCGGCATGCGTGCCGCCGGGGTGCCGGGACGGGCCGAATAGGGAAAGACGTGCAGCCAGACCAGCCCGCATTCCTCGACCAGGTCGAGCGAGCGCTGGAACATGCCGTCGGTCTCGGTCGGGAAGCCCGCGATCAGGTCGGCGCCAAGCGCGATGTCCGGCCGTGCGCGGCGCAGCCGGTCGCAGATGGCGATCGCGTCGGCGCGGCTGTGCCGCCGCTTCATGCGCTTCAGGATCATGTCGTCGCCGGCTTGCAGCGACAGGTGCAGGTGCGGCATCAGGCGCGGCTCGGATTCGATCAGCCGCATCAGGTCGGGATCGATTTCGATACAGTCGATCGAGGAAATGCGCAGGCGTGGCAGTTCCGGCACGTGGGCGAGCAGGCGCCGCGCCATCTGGCCCAAGGTTGGCTGCCCCGGAAGATCTGTGCCGTACGACGTGATGTCGACCCCGGTCAGGACGATCTCCGCATAGCCATTCTCGACCAGGGTACGGGTCTGGGTCACGATATCGCCGACTGGGACGGAACGGCTGGCGCCGCGGCCGAGCGGAATGATGCAGAAGGTGCAGCGATGGTCGCAGCCCTGCTGGACCTGCACGAACGCGCGGGCGCGGCCCTCAAAGCCCTCGATCAAGTGCCCCGCCGTTTCCCGCACCGCCGTGATATCGCCGACCAGGACCGGGGCATCGGTACCGTATGCGGCTTCGGTCAGTTTTTCGGCGTTGCCGATCACGCGGTCGACTTCCGGCATCGCGGCGAAGGCGTCCGCGTCGATCTGGGCGGCGCAGCCGGTGACGATGATTTGCGCACACGGGTTGTCGCGCCGCGCACGGCGGATCGCTTGGCGTGCCTGGCGCTCGGCTTCCTTGGTGACGGCGCAGGTGTTGAAGATAATAGAGTCGTCCAGTCCTGCCGCCTTCTCGCGCATCACCTCGGATTCGAAGGCGTTGAGCCGGCAGCCGAAGGTGACGATGTCCGGTCCGGTCTTCATGCCGACCCCACAGCGTCGTCGAGTACGCCAGTGAATGACACCGCGACCGGCCCGCTCATGACGACATGATTGTCGGCACGCCAGTCGATGTAGAGGGACCCACCATCGAGCACGACTTCGACCTGACGTCCGGTCAATTCACGCCGTGCTGCGGCCACTGCGGCGGCACAGGCGCCCGAGCCGCAGGCTTGCGTGACGCCGGCTCCACGCTCCCAGACCCGCATGCGGATCCGGTCGCTCGCCTGGATGCCGACGAACTCGACATTCGTGCGCTCCGGGAACAACGGGTGATGCTCGACCGCCGGGCCATACGCCGAGGGGTCGGCATCCTCGGCATCGTCGACGAAAAACACGCAGTGCGGGTTTCCAATTCCAATTGCAACTGGATCGCGATACGGGCCGCTCGCGAGATCGAGGTGCAAGGTGTCCATTTCGCGGCTCAGCGGAATGTCCCGCCAGCCGGTTTGCGCCGGCCCCATATCGACCGCGACCAATCCGCGCCGGTCGATATGTGCCGGTAGAAAACCGGCTCTTGTTTCGACCGCGATTTCGTCCGTATTGTTCTCCTGCATCAGCCGCGCAACGATGCAGCGCGTCGCGTTCCCGCAGGCTTCCGCCTCGCTGCCATCCGAATTGTAGAAGCGCAAGAATCCGACAGCCCGACCATCCCGAGGCGGCTCGATCAGAACGAGCTGGTCGCAGCCGACGCCGCGCCGCCGGTCGGCGATCAGCCGGATCTGATCTTCGTGCAGCGCATACGGCTCGACCCTTGCGTCGATGACGACGCAGTCGTTGCCAATGCCATGCATTTTCGTGAACGGTATCATCCGCATTACCCGCTTTCGCCGCGTTATAGGGGTATCCGAGCGAACCTGTCCACCGGATTTGGATAGGGGCACGGACTCGCAAGTCCGCATCGTGCCAGATAGAGTTGGCTGACCATCTAATCGCCGGGGTTTTGAGAGAATGCGCCAATGACT
Organism: Alphaproteobacteria bacterium; assembly: GCA_012103325.1. Lineage (GTDB taxonomy): Bacteria > Pseudomonadota > Alphaproteobacteria > UBA8366. The sequence goes on along the minus strand of WLWY01000001.1, from coordinate 553,036 downwards.
GCCGCCGACGACGCGAACGACGTCAAATCCTTTCAGACGTTCGTCGAGATGCGCGACGGCGTGAAGCTGAATACCTTCGTATTTCTGCCCGACACGGCGGGTCCGGAATTCCCGGTCATCCTACAGCGTACGCCCTATGGCATCACGGCGCCCCAGGGAGAAGCGATCTTCGATCCTACGAAGGGCTGGCTGCCGAACCCGGGCGAGGAGATGCATGGATCGATTCTGCGGGGATGGAAAGCTATTGCGCAACACGGCTACGCTGCGGTTTATCAGGATACGCGCGGCCGCTATGGCTCCGAGGGAATTGACCGTGTTTACGCGGACGATGCGGCCGACGGCTTCGATACGCTGGAGTGGATTTCGCAACAGTCATGGAGCAATCAGAGGGTCGGTATCTCCGGTTCGTCCGCCGGCGCGACCACAGCGCTAGCCGCTGCAAGTGCGTGTCACCCCACACTGCGCGCGTTCTTCGCCCAGGTCGGCGGAGCCAGTATCTACGACGATATCGTTTACGAGGGCGGATCGATCGAGATGGAGCGGCTGTGGCTTTGGGTGTCGCGGAATATACCCGGACTGTCGAAGTCGCACCGCGACGCCATGCTGCAGCGGTTTGGCCTGACCGAGGGCGAATTGGACGCAGCCGCGAAGGGCGCTGCGGCGCGCTACGAACGGCTCGACGCCGCGTGCCGGGCAGACCCACCGTTTGTCGACTCCGCCGATTGGATGCGGCTGCCACTGACTGGTTATCCGGACTTTTCGACCTGGCAGCCGTTCCTGGACGAGATTATTACGCATCCGACGCCTGACGAGTTTCGGTGGCAGCATGATTTTCGCCGAGCTATCGATATTCCCGGATTTCATGTCACCAACTGGTACGACATCTTCCAGCACAGCATGATTGCCGCGTTCACCGACATCCAGTCTCGTGTCGGCAATCAGCTGCTGTGGATCGGCCCCAACGACCACTATTTCATATATGAAACCAACTTCTGGCCACGCGACCCCTATTTCGAATGGTTCGGCCATTGGCTGAAAGACGAGCCTACCGGCATTATGGAGCAGCCACCCGTTTACTATGCGCCAAACGCCTGGGTAGAGGACGCCGCAGGGTACGTCGCGGACGATTGGCAGCATGCGGACCAATGGCCTCCATCAGACATTGAGCTGCATCGCTACTACCTTCGTGGTGACGGCAGCTTGACCGAGGCAGGGCCGGCCGGCGCGCCACGTGGCTATACCTATGATCCAGGGCAGCCTGTTCCGACGCTGGGCGGCCGCAATATGTTGATCGACGCCGGGCCGCGCGATCAAAGGCCGGCTCAGGCGCGACCCAATTACGGACTGATGTATCGCAGCGCGCCATTGGAGGAAGATCTCACGATTGCCGGCGTTGTCCGCGTGACCATGCGCGCCTCTTCGGATTGCCCCGACACCGACTTCATCGCCAAGTTGATCGAAGTGCTGCCCGATGGGCGGACTATGCTGCTCATGGACGGCGTTGTGCGGTCGATGTACCGCGACCCCGCGGTAACGGAGCCGCAACGACTGGAGCCAGGCGAAATCTATTCGTTTGCGATCGATCTCGCCCATATCCATCACATGTTCCGGGCCGGCAGCTGCGTTCAGGTGGATATCACCAGCAGCAACTTTCCGCGTCGGGCGCGCAATACGAACAGCGGCAATCCCGTTCTGGCGAACGATAGCGACGCCGATATCCGGGTCGCCGCCAACACCGTGTACCATGACGAAACGACACCTTCGTTCGTTGAATTGCCGGTGCTGGATTGATGGGATCGATGGAGAAAAGGGAGATACCGACATGAGTGATCCCGCAACCGGGAAGGACATCGCCTTCCCACGCCACCCGCTACCCTCACAATTTTGCAATCTGGAGCGGCTGCTGGATGCCATGGAGGCTCGTGGGCTCGACGGTATCGTCGCTACGACCCCGCTGAACGTCTTCTATCTCTCTGGCTTCAACGGCATCGGGCACAAGTCGGATGAGCCGCGGCCTTACGCGGTCATCATCTCGCGACACGCGCCCGAGCACCCGATCTTGGTCATCGCCGATTACTACCTGTCGACGTTTTTGATTCAGCCGACCTGGATTGAGGATATTCGGCCATTTCGCGCCGTCATGATGGGCCTTGATTTGACGCCTAAACCGGAGGACATCGACCGTTTCATGCCCGCCGCCGGTACGAACCCTGATTGGCTTGCTCGAGCGCGCAGCAACTATACCTTCGATATGACAAGCAATGTCCAAGGCGCCCTTAAGGCGCTCGGATTAACGCGCGGCACGGTTGCCTTCGACGACATGGCGTTTGGTTTCCGTCTTGGGCTCGAGGATGCCGAGGTCCGTGACGGCTACGACGCGATGATGGCCGCGCGGGCGATCAAGACTGGTGCCGAACTCGCTTTGATCGAGCGTGCCACCGCGCTCAATCAGCGCGCCATCGAACGCACCGTTGCTTCTTGGGACAAGGGCGCTTCCTGGCGCGACATCAATCAGGCCTATCATCAGGCGACAACCGAGCTCGGTGGATTCATCCACGACCCGGGGGCTATGGTCTGGGGCCATCCGAGAGGCGCGGACCCGATAGTGACCCTGCAGACCGGTCTTGAGGATTTCGAAGTCGAGCCCGGCACTCACATCTTGTTCGATTGTCACGGCACGCTCGACCTCTATTGCTGGGACGGAGGTAAGAGCTGGGTCGTCGGTGGTGAACCCAACACGCAGGCGAAAAGCCACGCTACGGTCGTCAAAGAAGTCGCTCAAACCCTGATTGATGCAATGCGTCCTGGTGTGCGGATCAGCGAACTGCAGACGCTGGGCCGTGAGGTTTACCGTAAGTGCGGTGCGCCGGAGCCGGACGGCGCACTTATCTTCTTTCATGGACTCGGTCTTTCCCACATGGATCTGGAAATGACGACCGCTGACGGGCACCCGAACGGCGACTGGGCACTGGCGGAAAATATGGTGGTTCCCTTGCATTTGCTCTACCCGGGTGGTGAATGCGAGCGAATCTGGCTGGAGGAAGTCGTTGTCGTAACAGCGAGCGGCGGACGCCCACTGTTCTCCTGGGGGCTAGATCCGTTCATCGCTGCCTAATCGAATTCTGATAGAAATCCGCTTTAAATCAGAGCGCTGTTGCCCGCCGCGGTCGCTTGACTTGCCGCATTTCCGGGCGTACAAGCCGGTTCTCAATCGGGAAACGGTCAGTTTCCAGTCCCGAGGGGCTACGCCAGTCCGCGAGTTTCGCGCACTGGCGCGTTTTGCGTTTGCTCTTCGGTTGGTCTTTTTGAGGCGAGGCGCGCATGTTCGAATCGCTATCCGGCCGGTTGGCCGATGTCTTCGAGAAGCTGAAGCGGCGGGGGTCGCTTAACGAATCCGACGTGTCCGCCGCGATGCGGGATGTCCGTGTGGCCTTGCTTGAAGCCGATGTAGCCTTACCCGTGGTGCGGGACTTCATCGATCGCGTGAAGAAACAGTCGGTCGGGCAAGAGGTGCTGCGCTCCGTCACGCCGGGCCAGATGGTGGTCAAAATCGTCCATGACGAATTGGTCTCGATGCTCGGCGCGGAGACCGAAGGGCTGGATCTCCTGGCTCCCGCGCCGGTCGGCGTCATGCTGGTTGGCTTGCAGGGCTCGGGCAAGACGACGACGACGGCCAAGATCGCGGCCCGCCTGCAGAGCCGCGACAACAAGAAAGTCATGATGGCGTCGCTGGATACGCAGCGCCCGGCCGCCCAGGAGCAGTTGAAGGTGCTGGGCGAGCAGGCCGGCGTCGCGACCCTGCCGGTTGTCGCCGGTCAGCAACCGGTGGATATCGCACGCCGCGCTCAGGATGCGGCCCGGCTCGGCGGTTTCGATGTGATTATGCTCGACACGGCCGGTCGGTTGCAGATCGACGAGGCCCTGATGGCTGAAGCAGTTGCGGTTCGCGAGGCGGTAAATCCTTACGAGATCCTCCTGGTTGCCGATGCGATGACCGGTCAGGATGCAGTCAATGTCGCCGAGGGCTTCAATGAGCGACTACCGCTCAGCGGCATCGTGCTGACCCGGGTAGACGGCGATGCGCGCGGCGGCGCGGCTTTGTCGATGCGCGCCGTGACCGGCTGCCCGATCAAGCTGATCGGCATTGGCGAAAAGCTCGATGCGCTAGAGGATTTCCATCCCGAACGGATCGCGGGCCGCATACTGGGTATGGGCGATGTCGTCAGCCTGGTTGAAAAAGCGCAGGAAACGATTGATGAGGAAGAGGCTGAAGCGCTCGCCAAGAAGATCCAGAAGGGCGAATTCGATCTCGGCGATATGGCCAAGCAGCTTGGGCAAATGCGCAAGATGGGCGGACTGTCGGGAATGATGGAATTGCTGCCCGGCGTGGGCAAGGCCAAGCAGCAGATGGCTCAGGCGAATATCGATGAGTCCGCACTGCTTCATCAAGAAGCGATCATTTCGTCGATGACGCGGGCCGAGCGGCTGAAGCCGAAGCTCATCCACGCGTCGCGTAAACGCCGTATAGCGAGCGGCTCGGGAACCTCCATTCAAGAGGTGAACAAGTTGCTCAAGCAGTATCAGACGATGCGCAAGATGATGAAGCGAATGAACAAGATGGGCGAGAAAGGCCTGATGCGGCACGGCCTAAAAGGCCTGATGCCCGGCATGTAATGCGAAACCGAATTTCCGAACAACGATCAACTCGAGGAGAAGAGAACATATGGCGCTGAAAATCAGATTGGCCCGCGGCGGTGCGAAAAAGCGCCCGTACTACCGCATCGTCATCGCCGACTCGCGGATGCCCCGTGACGGCCGCTACATCGAACGCGTTGGTGTCTACAACCCGATGTTGTCCAAGGACGACCCGAAACGGGTGGAGCTTGTCGAAGACCGCATTCGCCACTGGATGTCGGTCGGTGCGAAACCGTCCGACCGCGTCGCGCGGTTCCTGGGCCGTGCCGAAATCATGCCCATGCCGGCTATTCCGGAACAAACCAAACAGCATTTGCCCAAGGCGAAAGCGCAAGAGCGCCTGAAAGAAGCCGAAGAAGCGGCACAGGCGGCGAAGGAAGCCGCTGCAGAAGCTGCGGCAGCCCCGGCTGAAGAGGCGCCTGCGGAAGAAGAGGCACCTGCTGAAGAGGCCGCGGCGGAAGAAGCTGCGCCAGCCGAAGAAGCCCCTGCCGAAGCGGCAGCGGAAGAGAAGGCCGAGTAAGGACGCAGATGGTGGTCGGACAGGCGGCAGTTATGGTGGAGTCTCGAATATGCGTCGGAGTCGTTGCGGGCGCGCATGGCGTGCGCGGACTCGTGCGCGTGAAGAGCTTCACCGAAGAGCCGTCTGACATCGCCGCTTACGGACAGCTTAGCGATGCCGAAGGCCGCCGCCATTTTGAGCTCGAAATCACCGGCTCGGCAAAAGGCGTGTTGCTGGCTCGCATTGATGGCATTCGCGACCGGGAAGCGGCGGAAGCGTTGCGAGGCGTAGAGTTTTACGTCGCGCGCGACGCGCTTCCGGCACCGGCGGAAGAAGAGTTTTACCATGCGGACCTTATCGGTCTTCCCGCGGTTCTGGCCGATGGGAGTTCCTATGGAACGGTGCGGGCCCTGCATGAATTCGGTGCCGGCGACATGATCGAAATCCTTCTTGAAGATGGCGGTGTTTCGGTGTTGCCGTTTACGCGCGCCGTCGTGCCGGTCGTCGATGTTGATGGCGGGCGGATCGTTATCGCGCCGCCGACGGAAACCGAAGCGCGTGAAGATAGTGCATCGGAGGACGGTACATGAGCGTTTGGACCGCCCAAGTCCTGACGATTTTTCCGGATATGTTTCCGGGACCGCTCGGCCATTCGCTGGCGGGCCGCGCACTGGCGGACGGCCTTTGGGATTTAAAGACGGTTGATATCCGCGATTTTGCGGCGGACAAGCACGGCACCGTCGATGATGCGCCGTTCGGTGGTGGCCCGGGCATGGTAATGCGGGCTGATGTGCTCGATGCCGCGCTCGAGTCGCTCAGCGCCGCGCCGGGGCCGGTTGTGTATTTGACTCCACGCGGGCGGCCTTTCGATCAGGGACGGGCAGCGTCATTGGCGGCGGCAGAGGGGGCGACCTTGCTCTGCGGCCGTTTCGAAGGCATCGACGAGCGTATCATCGAAGCGCGCGGTTTCGAGGAAATCAGCGTTGGAGATTTCGTGCTTTCCGGCGGTGAACTCGCGGCGATGACATTGATCGATGTCTGCGTGCGGTTGCTGCCGGGTGTCGTGGGGGATGAAAGCTCTCTGACCGAAGAAAGCTTTGCCCAGGGACTATTGGAATATCCGCAATATACGCGGCCGGCGAATTGGGGCGGCCTTACGGTGCCGGAGGTTTTGCTCTCCGGCCATCACAAAAAAATCGACGCCTGGCGATTGGCCCAGGCGGAACGCATTACCCGCGAACGGCGGCCGGATCTTTGGGAACGGTACGTCGCGCGGCCCAAGCAAGTGAGGACATTGTCATGAATATTATCGAACAACTCGAAAAAGAGCAGCTCTCCAAACTCACCACTGAGCGGCCCATTCCGGAATTTCAAGCCGGCGATTCCTTGCGCGTGCACGTCAAGGTCGTCGAGGGATCGCGCGAGCGGGTTCAGGTGTTCGAGGGCGTGTGCATCGCGCGCAAGAACAGTGGCGTCAACAGCGCCTTTACCGTACGCAAGATCAGCTATGGCGAAGGCGTGGAGCGTGTGTTTCCGCTTTACAGCCCGCGGATCGAGCGGATCGAGGTCGTTCGCCACGGCTCAGTCCGGCGCGCCAAGCTGTATTACCTGCGTGAACGCCGCGGAAAATCGGCGCGTATCGCCGAGCGGGCGACGGTCCGCCGCAGCGAAGAGGCGCCCGCCGAAGCGGCTTCGGAACCCCAGGAAAACGGCGACAGCTGAGGCGCGGCTCCGGTCTGTGAATATGGCTCAAGGCGTTATGAATTATACTCTTTTGCCAGAACGCCGTTGAGAAGGTAAATCGCTCGTAGACCCGCTGACACATGCAGGCTTTGATCGGGTAGCCGATAGTTGCCAGTATGAGGACCGCTCACATTTGTGACGGGTCTACTGAAGAGGGCGATAACCAGGTAGGATGAGGGAGCGACATGTCCAAACCCCGTACGCTATTCGAGAAGATTTGGGATAGCCACGTCGTCGATACGCAGGAAGATGGTACCTGTCTGCTCTATATCGACCGTCATATCATTCACGAGGTCACCAGCCCGCAGCCCTTCGAAGGGCTGACGCTCGCGGGCCGGAAGCTGCGCCGCCCCGACCGTACCTTGGCGGTGATCGACCACAACATTGCGACCGACCGCTCGGAGGCGATCCCGGAAGATTCTCAGCTTCAGATCGATACGCTGCGGCGCAATTGCGAGGCGTTCGGTGTCACCTTGTTCGAGGTCGACGACCCGCGCAATGGCATTGTCCATATCATCGGGCCGGAGCAAGGCTTCACGCTGCCGGGTGTGACCTTGGTCTGCGGCGACAGCCATACTGCGACGCATGGGGCCTTCGGCGCGCTTGCCTTCGGCATCGGCACGTCCGAGGTCGAACATGTCATGGCGAGCCAGACCCTGCTGCAGGCGCCGGTCAAGAGCATGCGGATCACGGTGAACGGCGAATTGCCTTTCGGCTGTACTGCGAAGGATCTGATCCTGGCGTTGATCGGCAAGATCGGCACCGCCGGCGGCACCGGCCACGTCATCGAATATACCGGTCCCGCCATAGAGGCGTTGTCGATGGAAGGTCGGATGACGGTCTCGAACATGACGATCGAAGCCGGTGCCCGCGCCGGCCTGATCGCGCCGGATCAGAAGACCTACGATTATCTCATGGGGCGGCCTTACTCACCGAAAGGCGCCGCCTGGGAAGCCGCTGTTTCCTATTGGAAAACGTTGCCGTCGGATGCGGGGGCAACGTACGACAAGGAAGCGACGCTCGATGTCAGCGATATCGCGCCGCAAGTTACCTGGGGGACCAGCCCCGAAGACGTGGTGCCGATCACCGGCGTTGTGCCCGACCCGAAAGACGAGTCGAATCCCGACAAGGCAGCGGCGGTCCAGCGCTCATGCGAGTATATGGGACTGAAGCCAGGCACCAAGATGACCGATGTCGAGATCGACACGATCTTCGTCGGCGCCTGCACCAATGGGCGCATCGAGGATATCCGTGCGATGGCGGAAATCGCCAAGGGACGGAAGGTAAAGGAAGGAATCCGAACCCTGATCGTTCCGGGCTCGGGTCTCGTCAAGCATCAAGCCGAGGAAGAGGGGCTTGCACAGATCTTGATTGACGCCGGCTTTGACTGGCGCGAGCCGGGATGCTCGATGTGTCTCGCCATGAATGTCGATCAGTTGCAGCCGGGCGAGCGCTGCGCGTCGACGTCGAACCGGAACTTCGAGGGCCGGCAAGGCCGAGGCGGGCGAACCCATTTGGTCAGCCCGGCGATGGCGGCTGCGGCCGCGGTCACCGGCAAGCTGACCGATGTACGCGACCTGTTGAACGGTTGAGGGGAGGGAAAGAGCGATGGATAAATTCAATACACTGAACGGTGTCGCGGCGCCGATGGACATGATCAATATCGACACCGACAAGATCATCCCCAAGCTGCACCTCCGTACCATCAAGCGCACGGGCCTCGGCAAGGTACTGTTTGAAGAGATGCGCTTCGAGCCGGACGGGTCGGAGAAGCCGGACTTCATCCTCAACAAACAGCCTTACCGCGACGCCAAGATCATTGTGGCGGGCAATAATTTCGGCTGCGGTTCGTCGCGTGAGCACGCACCCTGGGCGCTGCTCGATTTCGGCATCCGCTGTGTCATCTCGACCAGCTTCGCCGACATCTTTTACAACAACTGCTTCAAGAACGGCATCCTCCCGATCCGGGTCACCAAGGAGCAGCTGGACGCGCTGATGGCGGACGCCAAAGACACGGAGAACCCGGAGCTCACGGTCGATCTGGTCAACATGGAGATTCGCCGGCCCAACGGCGTGACCGTGCCGTTCGAGCTGGATGCCTTCCGCCGCGAATGCTTGCTCGACGGGCTCGACGATATCGGCCTCACCATGCAGAAGGGTGACAAGATCGATAGCTTCGAGGCGGGGCAGCAGCAAAGCCAGCCGTGGCTCTAGGGCCGGCGGAATCGAAATGACCGCGCCGCGAACCCTGTTCGACAAGATTTGGGATGCACATGTCGTCGATGTGAGTGACGATGGGCTCAGCCTGATCTACGCTGACCGGCATCTGCTCATGGAGATGCAGCCGCAGGCCTTTGACGGGTTGCGGCGCGCGGGCTTGAAGGTCCGTCAGCCTGGGAAGAACCTTGGTGTTATGGACCATGTGGTGCCGACAGGACCGCGGGACGCCGAAATCACCGACCCCGTTGCCCGCATGATGGTTGAGCAGTCCTATGTCGATTACCAGGAATTTGGTGTCGAGTTGCTGGATCTTCTCGATGAGCGGCAAGGCATCGTCCATGTGATCGGGCCGGAGCAGGGTTTCACGTTGCCCGGCGTCACGCTGTTTTGCGGCGACAGCCATACCGCGACTCATGGCGCACTTGGCGCCTTTGCCATGGCGGTTGGAACGTCGGAAGTTGAACATATTCTGGCAACGCAGACCGTTTATATTGCGCGGCCAAAGTCGATGCGTGTAACGGTGAATGGTGAATTGCCGACGGGATGTACCGGCAAAGACATCATCCTGGCGATCATCGGGAAAATTGGTACGGCTGGTGGCACGGGACATGTCATTGAATATGCCGGCTCAACAATCCGGAACCTGTCGATGGAAGGCCGCATGACGGTCACCAATATGACCGTTGAAGCAGGCGCGCGGGCTGGCATGATTGCGCCGGATGAAAAGACGTTTGCGTATTTGGAAGGCCGGCCACGTGCGCCCAAAGGAGCGGACTGGGACAAGGCGGTTGCGTATTGGAAAACGCTACCCACAGATCCGGGCGCCGCGTTCGACCGCGAATTCAAAATGAGCGCGGCTGAGATCGCGCCGCAGGTGACCTGGGGCACGAACCCGGAAGAAGTTGCACCGATTACCGGGGCGGTTCCAGACCCTAAAGACGCGCCGAACGAGGATCGCCGCCGCATGATCCAGCGTTCGCTCGACTATATGGGACTGAAGCCCGGAACGGCGATGGCGGATATTGCAATCGACCGGGCGTTCATCGGCTCCTGCACCAACAGCCGAATCGAAGATTTGGAGGCCGCTGCCGAGATTGCGCGCGGCAGGCGTGTCGCGGATGGTGTCGAGGCGATGGTCGTGCCGGGCTCCGGCCTTGTGAAACGGGAGGCGGAAGCCCGCGGTTTGGACAAGGTCTTTATCGAGGCAGGCTTCGACTGGCGTGAGCCGGGCTGCTCGATGTGCATCGCTATGAACGGGGACTACATTCAGCCGGGACAGCGCTGTGCGTCGACCTCCAACCGGAATTTCGAAGGCCGGCAAGGCCGCGACGGCCGGACCCATCTCGCCAGCCCGGCCATGGTCGCGGCGGCGGCGGTGACGGGTCACTTTATCGACGTGCGCGCCCTATAACGACAACATAACTGAGAACGGGAATACTCTTCATGGCTGCCAACAAATCACTGCTCATTCTTCCCGGCGACGGGATCGGCCCCGAGGTCATGGTCCAAGTGCGACGCGTCATCGAATGGTTCGATCAGCGCCGTGAGGTGACGTTCGACGTGAAGGAAGATCTCGTCGGCGGTGCCGCGTACGACGCGCATGGCACACCGCTGACGGACGAGACTCTCGCCGAAGCGATGGCAACCGATGCGGTGCTGTTTGGGTCCGTCGGCGGGCCAAAATATGACGATGCGCCGCGCGATTTGCGCCCGGAAATGGGGCTGTTGCGGCTGCGTAAGGAACTCGATCTGTTCGCGAATCTTCGGCCGGCTATCACCTTCGACGCTTTGCTCGACGCCTCCACGTTGAAGGAAGATGTGGTCCGGGGCCTCGATCTTCTGATCGTTCGTGAGTCGACGGGCGGTGTCTATTTCGGGACGCCGCGCGGCATTGAAACCTTGCCGGATGGCGGAAGGCGCGGTTTCGATACCCAGACCTATACCGATAGTGAAATTCGCCGCGTTGCAGCCGTCGCGTTCGACCTTGCCCGCCAGCGCCGTGGCAAGGTCACCTCGGTTGAGAAAGCCAACGTCATGGAAAGCGGTGTGTTGTGGCGCGAGGAAGTCACCAAGCTGCATCGGGACGGCGGATACGTGGATGTCGAGCTCGGCCACATGTACGCCGACAATTGCGCTATGCAGCTCGTCCGGGAGCCGACCCAGTTCGACGTCATCGTCTCCGACAATCTGTTCGGCGATATCTTGTCCGACTGTGCCGCGATGCTGACCGGTTCGCTTGGCATGCTGCCCTCGGCCACGCTCGGTGCGCCGGACGACAGCGGCCGCCGCCGCGCGCTTTACGAACCGGTCCACGGCAGTGCGCCGGACATTGCCGGCAAGGACATGGCCAACCCGCTGGCCTGTCTGCTGAGCTTCGCGATGCTTCTGCGGTTTTCCTTCGAGCTTGATGAGGACGCGTCGCTCATCGAGAACGCCGTGCGTAGCGTTTTGAAAACCGGTGTCCGGACGTCCGATATCATGGGCCCCGGCGCGGCGCGCGTTTCGACGACTGTGATGGGCGACGCGATCTTGCGGGAGCTCGACAAGCAGGCAGCGTAGTTTAATCGGCTTGTAGGTTTGTAAAAGCCGCGGTACTTTCGTTGCAATCGTCCATAAACAGGATCGAATCATGATGAAAATCATTCTGATTGCCGTGTTTTGGCTCGCGGCGTCCGTGTTCCCAGCATGGGCCGCGGATGTTGGGCATGATTGCGCCGAAGGCGCGGACGAATACATCATCGCCGATACGAAGCCCACGCCGCCGGCTGGCGTCTGAGTGCTTGATTGCTGCCGAAGAGCGGTTTAATCTAAGGGCTAGGCCTTAAGGAGGTTTTGTCATGCGTAAAGTCGTTGTTTCATCGATCGCCGCGATTGCGGCTATGGGATTCGCCGCGACGGCGCAAGCAGACGGTGATTGCGGGTGGGGGCACACGGTTGCTTCAACCTCGAAACCAGTCGCGACCGCGGACAGCGTGAAACCGTTGCCGCAGACCACCATTCCGACGAAAAAGTCGCTCGCGCAGACCGTGAAAGTGACAAAAACGGAAAAGGGCAGCTAACAAGCCTTCCCCAACAACGGAATTGAATTCGGGCGAGGGGCGTACTCCTCGCCCTTCTTGTATGTGCCGCATGGCGGCGCAAGAGCACACAAGCAAATAGGATCGAAAAATGGGTTATCGGGTTGCGATAGTCGGCGCGACGGGCAATGTCGGCCGCGAACTTTTGACAACACTGGACGAGCGGGCTTTCCCGATCGACAGCATAACGGCGCTGGCCTCGGAAAACTCGGCCGGCAAGGTAGTGTCGTTCGGCGAAGATAAGGAGCTGAATGTGCAGAGCCTGTCATCGTTCGATTTCAAGGGCACCGATATCGTGCTGTCCTCCGCCGGTGGGAAGATATCCGCCGAATTTGCGCCGCGGGCGGCGAAAGCGGGTGCAGTCGTTATCGACAATACCTCGCATTTCCGGCTGGATCCGGATGTGCCGCTGGTCGTGCCGGAAGTGAACGGCCATGCGATTGCCGGCTATGGGAAACGCAATATCATCGCCAACCCGAACTGTTCGACGATCCAGATGGTCGTTGCCCTGAAACCGCTGCATGACCTCGCCGGCCTCCAGCGTGTTGTCGTCAGCACCTATCAGTCGGTGTCCGGCGCTGGGCGCGCGGGGATGGATGAGCTGTTCAATCAGACCCGCGCGGTTTTCGTGAACGATCCGCTGGATCGGCAGGAATTCACCAAGCAAATTGCCTTCAACGCCATTCCTCATATCGATGTCTTCATGGATGACGGATCGACCAAGGAGGAATGGAAAATGGTGGTCGAGACCAAGAAGATCCTGGACCCCAAGATCAAGGTTTCGGCGACCTGCGTACGCGTGCCAGTGTTCATCGGCCATGCGGAATCGGTGAACATGACCTTCGACCGGCCGGTCTCGGCGGAGGAAGCGCGTGAGGCCCTCGCGGCGACGCCGGGCGTCGTCGTGGTCGATCACCGGGCGGATGAAGGCTATGTGACGCCGGTCGAATGCGTCGGCGAGGACGCGGTCTATGTAAGCCGTATCCGCGAGGATATCAGCGCCGAGAACGCGCTGAATATGTGGGTCGTTTCTGACAATCTGCGCAAGGGTGCAGCGCTGAACGCGATCCAGATCGCCGAAGCGCTCGTCGCGGGCTATCTCGACAAGGCGGCCTGAGAAAGCGTTGTCGTGGTGGACAGCCTGTCCGCCTCGCCCCTACTCTTGCACGCATGAACGACGAGTCGGATAGCGCACTGCCGCGCATGGTCGATCGCGAGACCGCGTTCCGTATGGCCGTGCAGCACCAGCAGGCGGGTTCGAACACCGAGGCCGTGCGCATTTATCAGCAGATTCTCGCGGCCGATCCGGCATATGCGCCGGCGTGGATCAATCTGGGTGTCGCGCTGCGGACGTTGGGTCGGATCGAAGCTGGCGTCGCTTGTTTGCAGCGCGGCGTTACTCTGAAGCCAGGCGATGCTGCCGCACTGTCTAATCTCGGGAATGCCTTGCGGGCGGCGGGGCGCCTCGATGAGGCCCGGGACAGCCATCTCGCCGCCATCGAACTCGACCCATCCGGGGGCTCGTTCACCTACAATCTTGGTCTCGTCCTGCGGGATCTCGGTGATCTTGACGATGCGATCGCGCAATTCGATGCCGCTGAGGGTAAAGGCTATCAGCCAGCGGAACTGAAGTGGGACCGGGCGCTTGCGCTTCTCCTGCGGGGAGATTTGCCTCGTGGCTTCGCGGAATATGAATGGCGCTGGCAGATTCCGGACGCCAAGCCGCGGGACTTCTCAGGCCTCGCCTGGAATGGTGAGCGGCTCGACGGCAAAACACTGCAGGTTTATGCCGAGCAGGGGTTTGGCGACACGATCCAGTTCGTGCGGTATCTGCCGCTTCTTGCCGACCGTGCTGAGCGCATTGTCTTCGAATGCCAGGAGCCCCTGGCGCGCTTGTTCCGGGACAGCCCGGTATGCCGGGACGTAACGGTCGTGGCACGCGACGTGGATGCGCTACCGGAATACGATGCGCATGTCGCCTTGCTGAGCGTGGCGCATTTTCTCAAAACCGACATGGAGTCGGTCCCGGCGGAAATACCGTATCTCACGCCGCCGGCGGACACGTCCCGGGTGATGAAGCGGGGCGATGGCCTGCGCGTCGGCATTGTCTGGGCCGGCAAACCGAGCCACCGAAACGACCGCAACCGCTCGCTGCCGCTTTCCGCGCTGGCGCCGTTGTTCGAAACGGCCGGGGCCGACTTTTACAGTCTGCAATTGGGCGACCCCGCCGATACGATTGCGCCGCTCGGCTTTTCCGCCTTGGTTGCCGATTTGCGGCCCGGCATCCGCGATTTTGCCGACAGTGCGGGTTTGATCTCGTCGCTCGACCTCATGATCAGCGCGGATACCGCACCCGCGCATCTGGCGGGAGCTCTCGGAGTGCCGGTTTGGACATTGCTGCCATTCGCGCCGGATTGGCGCTGGCTTACGAACCGTGAAGACACGCCCTGGTATCCGTCCATGCGATTGTTTCGCCAAACGCGTCCACGGCACTGGGACGATGTAGTGGAACAGCTTTGCAAGGCGCTTGCGCAACGCGTCGCGCAGGAAAAGCAGGGCTGTTAGGATTCGTTCAGCCTACCTTTTCGACGGGCAGTGCAGACAGACCATCGAGCGCCGGAAGCGCATCGATCAGACGCAAGTCGACGGCGTGCCTGTCTGCGGTCATCTGTAATATCGAACGAACGCCGGCTGTGGCAAAACCCAGAGCGTCGGCGGCATTGTGCGATCGGACATAGCGGCCGACAAAGAGTGCGGCGAATACGTCGCCTGCGCCGTGGGCGGTAACGTCGATGGGCGTTGCCATACAGCGCCAGACATCCCCGGCCTGTGCAACGAGCGCCCCCACCGACCCTTCGTTCTGCAGCCCCGTGAGCACCACGGTCTTGGGTCCCTTATCCAACAGCGCGTTCGCTGAACGTATGGCATCGTCGATTGTGTCGATGGGGAGACCCGACAGGTAGGCGGCCTCGAAGGCGTTGGGCAGGATCATGTCGGCGGCCGGCAGTGCGACGTTTTGGAAGAATGCCGGAATGCCGTCTTCGACATAAAACGCACCATTGTCGCCCATGACCGGATCGCAGCACCAAATCGCATCCGGGTTTGCGAGGCGAGCCCGCATGGCGGCATCGAGAACAGTGGGGCCGGCCGCGGCCGAACCGAGATAGCCGGTCAGCAGCGCATCGCACTGCGGCAGCAGGTTGCGTTCGTCCAGCCCTTGGACAAGCGATGAGATTTCTTCGGCGCGCCGCTTGTCGCCCCTGTAGGCGCCGTGTGCGGGATGGTTGGAGAACGCGACGGTATCGATTGGCCATACGGTATGGCCGAGACGCTGCAGGATCGGCACTGCGGCGGCGTTCCCGACATAGCCGCTGGTTACCCGGGACTGAATGGACAAGATCGCCATGAGGGTTTCATACGCTGCCGGAATTCGGGGACGCAAGTGCTGGCGAAAAAAGAAGGCGTCGGAAACGCCAGTGCAGAAGGCATTTCCGACGCCGTTGGAGCAATCGCTCCGGGCGCGCGAAGCGCGGCGCTTCCCGGCATCGCGGGATTATAGGTTTCCTGGCAAACAAACCCATCGTCCCACTTTGCCCACAGCCCCCCGAGGTGGGCTGTGTCGACGCGAAAAATGCATCGCTCGTAGACCGCAAGGGGCGGCCCGAGAAATTTGCGTCGCACAGGATCCTTTGCCGAACCGGTCAGCGCCTCCGGACCAGACGCTGACCAAGTTGCCCGCTCCACCTGACGGTGCAACGTGGCGCAAACCCCGCAAAGGGCTTGGACAAGACGCATCGCGGCGCTCCTTGGCCGAGCGGGAGCAACATCCCAGCGGCGGGGTACGGTCGACCGTCGGGAAACGGCTTTCTCGTCCCGGAGACTATCCGACGCTGCATCCTTCGGTTTCCGTGGGTCCGGTATGTTGCACCGGGCGCCTTGGCGCTGCAGGAAAATCACAGGGAGCCATTTTCCTTGGCGCTGGCGCCGCGACGGCGGCTATCAGCCTAATTGGACCAACTGATTGGCGAGCCGTCCCCCTCCGCAAACCGATGTTCACCAGCGAAACGCATTTTTCCGCGGGTGGGGTCTATTCCTAAAAAGCGGACCAGACGCCACCAGAGCCGAATGGATTTAGCCAATAGACCCAACCCACCCTCGAAACTCTCCGTACTGCCCCCAACGCCACCCCCTCCAAAATGCTTGGAAACGACTTTACCGAGTGCCCCACTCAAGTTCCGACGCTAACGCGTGCCGTCTCCAATGTTCGAAGCTTCTTGCGCGGGAGTCCATCCGAATTCCGGACTGTGCCCGAAAATGTTGTGTATAAGAGGCAAGTCCTCGCACAAGCACCCCGCCAATTTTCCACCATGTTATCCACAAGCGTTGCATTTCCAATATTTTGCAAACTCTTAGATATACTCTATCGACGTTTGTATTTCGCAAGTTGGTTTAATGCAAATGATAGAAATTTACGAAACTTTATCCGACGGGTACTATGCTATATTGTTGGTATCGTTGACTTGGCTTCTAAAGCAGCGTAAGTCAAAGTAATGACTCTATTGATCAAAATCGATCGATACGGGACGCATCGGGGTCGTTGAGAGGGGGGTGGCTATGAGCAACGGCGACAGACCGCTTTCGCCGCATCTGCAAATTTACGCTTGGCAATGGACGATGGCGCTGTCGATTCTGCACCGCGCCTCCGGCGTCGGTCTTGCAGTCGGCACGGTTATCATGGTCTGGTGGCTTATGGCGCTCGCGAATGGCGCATCTGCGTTCGATGTGGTGCAAACCGTCATCGCGCATTGGTTCGGCAAACTGTGTTTGCTGGGCTGGACCTGGGCCTTATTTTATCATTTGTGCAACGGCATCCGGCATCTCGTTTGGGACACCGGCCGGGGTTTTGAGCTCGATACGGCGCGAAATTCCGGATATCTGGTTTTCGCGGCGTCGGTGGTGTTTACGGTGCTGGCCTGGATTGCCGGTTATTCCGCGATGGGAGGAATGTGATGAGCCTCAGATCGCCTCTTGGCCGCGTTCGCGGCCTTGGCTCCGCGAAGAGCGGGACCGAACATTTCTGGATGCAGCGGGTTACTGCCGTTGCATTGATCCCTTTGACGCTCTGGTTCGTATACTCCGTAATTGCGCTCGCGGGCGAAGATCATGCGACGGCGACGGCGTGGTTGCAGGCACCGACAACCGCGGTGCTGATGATTGTTATGATCGCGGCCACATTTCACCATATGCAGCTTGGCCTCCAGGTCGTGATCGAAGATTACGTCCATGGCGAAGGGGTGAAGATCGCGTCGCTGATGGTGATGAAGGGTGCGAGTCTTTTGCTCGCGGTCGCCGCGGCGTTCGCCGTACTAAAAGTCGCGTTCGGAGGGTAAGGCGCAATGGGTCAGGCATATCCGATTATCGATCATACATATGATGTCGTCGTCGTCGGCGCCGGCGGCGCCGGGTTGCGCGCCACCTTTGGCTTGGCCGAGCGCGGGCTGAAGACAGCGTGCATTACCAAGGTTTTTCCGACCCGCAGCCATACCGTTGCGGCGCAGGGTGGCGTTTCCGCGGCACTCGGCAATATGGGGCCGGACGACTGGCGCTGGCATATGTACGACACCGTCAAGGGCTCCGACTGGCTCGGCGACCAGGATGCGATCGAATATATGTGCCGCGAAGCGGTGCCGGCCATCGTCGAGCTTGAGCATTATGGCGTGCCGTTCAGCCGGACGCCGGACGGTAAGATCTACCAACGTGCGTTCGGCGGCATGACGACGGAATTCGGGGAAGGGGTTCAGGCACAACGGACCTGTGCCGCCGCTGACCGGACCGGCCACGCGATGCTGCACACGCTGTATCAGCAGTCACTGAAACACGAAGCCGAGTTCTATATCGAATACTTTGCGCTCGACCTGATCATGGAGGATGGTGCATGCCGTGGCGTCATGGCATGGAATCTCGACGATGGGACGATCCACAGGTTCCGCGCCAAGCAGGTCATTATGGCGACGGGCGGTGGCGGCCGGATCTATTTCTCCGCAACCTCCGCACATACTTGCACGGGTGATGGCGCCGGCATGGTCTTCCGCGCCGGTCTTCCGATGCAGGATATGGAATTCGTGCAATTTCACCCAACCGGGATCTATGGCTCAGGTTGCCTGATTACCGAAGGGTCACGCGGCGAAGGCGGATACCTCACGAACAGTGAAGGCGAGCGGTTTATGGAACGCTACGCCCCGTCGGCCAAAGATCTGGCGAGCCGCGACGTGGTCAGCCGGTCGATGACGATGGAAATTCGCGAAGGCCGTGGCGTCGGCGAAAAGAAAGATCACATCTATCTGCATCTGGAGCATCTCGATTCGGCATTGATCGAGGAACGCCTGCCAGGCATCGCGGAAACGGCGCAAATATTCGCCGGTGTCGATGTGACGACGGAACCGATTCCCGTGATTCCGACCTGTCACTACAACATGGGCGGTATTCCCACGAACTATCGCGGCCAGGCGCTGACCTTGAAGGACGGCAATCCCGACACCCCGGTGCCGGGCCTGATGGCGGTCGGTGAGGCGGCCTGCGTTTCCGTGCACGGTGCGAACCGGCTTGGCTCCAACTCGCTGCTCGATCTGGTGGTGTTTGGCCGTGCGGCGGCGAATCATTGCGGCGATACTGTTGACCCCAACGAGTCGCATCGTCCGCTGCCTGCGGATGCCGGCGAGTATGCGTTGGACCGGTTCGACAAGCTGCGCCACGCCGATGGCGATACGCCGACGGCGGAGCTGCGCCTGCAGATGCAGCACGTTATGCAGAACAACTGCGCCGTGTTCCGTACCCAGGAAGTCATGGACGAAGGCGTCGCCAAAATGAAGGACGTCACCGACGGTGTGGCCAACATCAAGGTCAGCGACCGGTCGATGGTATGGAATTCCGATCTGGTGGAAACGCTGGAGTTCGAGAATCTGGTCGAGCAGGCTGCGGTTACGATGAGTTCGGCGGCGAACCGAAACGAATCGCGCGGCGCGCACGCCCGCGACGATGTCCCGGATCGCGACGACGAGAACTGGATGAAGCACACGATCGCGTGGATTGACGAAAACTATAACGTCAAGATCGATTACCGCCCGGTTCATATGGAGACGCTGACCAACGAGATTCAGCCCTTCCCGCCCAAGGCTCGGGTGTACTAGTCAGAATCGTCTCGAACGCATTGTCGGTTACGACAGAGGAATAAAAAGGGGCAATCATGGCCGAATTCACACTCCCCAAAAATTCGCGCGTCGGCACGGGAAAATCCTGGCCCGCACCGCAAGGCGCCAGCAATACGAAGACGTTCAAGATCTATCGCTGGAATCCGGACGATGGGGAAAACCCACAGGTCGATACCTATGTCGTCGATATGGACGATTGCGGGCCAATGGTTCTCGACGCGCTGATCAAGATCAAGAACGAGGTCGATCAGACGCTGACATTCCGGCGCTCCTGCCGCGAAGGCATTTGCGGTTCCTGCGCGATGAATATCGACGGCACCAACACACTGGCCTGTACCAAATACATCGACGACGCCAAGGGTGATGTGAAGATCTATCCGTTGCCGCATATGTCGGTGGTGAAGGATCTGGTGCCCGATCTCAACAACGCCTATGCGCAGCTTGCCTCGGTCGAGCCGTGGATGAAGACCGAGTCGCCG
Organism: Alphaproteobacteria bacterium; assembly: GCA_012103325.1. Taxonomy (GTDB): domain Bacteria; phylum Pseudomonadota; class Alphaproteobacteria; order UBA8366. Next base: position 533,115 of record WLWY01000001.1, on the reverse strand, counting down.
CCGCCGCCGGACCGCGAGCGCTTGCAGTCGCCGGAGGAACGCAAGAAGCTGGATGGGCTGTATGAGTGCATTCTCTGCTTCTCCTGTGCGACCAGCTGCCCCAGTTATTGGTGGAACTCGGAACGCTATCTCGGCCCGGCAATCCTGTTGCAGGCCTATCGCTGGATCGTGGACAGCCGCGACGAGCATACCGGCGAACGCCTCGACGACCTCGAGGATCCGTTCCGGCTCTATCGCTGCCACACGATCATGAACTGCTCGAAAACTTGTCCGAAGGGCCTCAATCCGGCTCAGGCGATCGCCGAGATCAAGAAATTGCTGGTCGAACGTCAGGTCTGACCGACGCCGGTACGCAAACGGCAGAAAAAGGGGTCGCCGAAGCGGCCCTTTTTTTCGTGCAGAGCGCTTTCGTTAAGAAAATAATGAACCTATGAGCACTGATCTTCCCCAACAGACCGTTTCCTATACTTCCCATGTCATCGATACCGCACGATGGGACCGTTTCGCCCCCCGGGACGATGACATCTTCATCTGCACACCGCCCAAATGCGGCACGACCTGGACGCAGGCGATCTGTGCGCTATTGATTTTTGGGCATGCGGATTCCGATGTGAAGCCTGGCGTCATTTCGCCCTGGCTGGATGCCAAACATCAGCCGATGGACGAAATGCTGGCCATGTTGGAAGCGCAGACGCATCGGCGTTTCATCAAGACTCACACGCCGTTGGACGGCATTCCATACTATCCGCAATGCATCTATCTCGCCGTTTACCGCGACCCGCGGGACGTTCATTTTTCGATGCGCAATCACGCAACCAATCAGGCCAATGGCGTGAATGCGCACCGGGCGACGAAAGATATCGGCGAAGGGTTCCGGCAGTGGGTGCAGCGGCCTTACGCCGCCGGCGACGAGGACAATTTTTCGCTCGCCGCATTGGTCCATCACTACGAGACCTTTAAGCGGTTCGAGCATTTGCCGAACGTCGAATTGATGCACTTCGCTGATATGAAGCACGATCTGGGTGCGATGATGGCTTTGATTGGGGATTTTCTGGATATCGTGCACCCTGCCGAAACGATGGATGCGCTGACGGAGGCGGCGGGTTTCGAGAATATGAAAAAGAACGCCAGCCAATTCGTGCCCGGCGCCGGGCAGGGGCGCTGGAAGGACGAAGGCCGGTTCTTCAACAAGGGGTCTGGCAATCAGTGGGACGGTGTGCTGAGTGCGGAAGATCTGGCGCTCTATGATACGCGGGTTCGGGATCTATTGGCCTCGGCGGATGTTGCATGGTTGGAGGATGGCGGCCTGTCATAAGGAATTGGTTGTATGGGCCGTGACGGCGGGGCCGCATAGTGATTTAATCTGCGGTAATTGAAGACCGAAGGGCTTAAGGAGACAGCCATGCAGCTTAACGAGGCGCAGCTGGAGCAATTCGACCGCGAAGGCTATCTGTTTCTGCCGGATTTGTTCGAAGCGGAAGAAGTAGATCTGCTCAATCGCGAGGCGCACCGCATCTTCGCGATGGACCGCGAGGAAGTTTTTCGCGAGAAGGACGGCAAGACTGCGCGGACCGCGTTTGCGGCACAGAACTACAATGAAACCTTCCGTCGTCTCGGGCGCCATCCCCGCCTGCTGGACCCGGTGCGGCAGCTTCTCGACGGCGATGTCTATATGCATCAATTCAAGGTTAACGCGAAGGCCGCGTTCAATGGCGATGTCTGGCAATGGCACCAGGATTACGGCACCTGGTCGCGCGACGATCAAATGCCCGAGCCGCGGGCCATGAATATCGCCCTGTTCGTCGATGACGTTACCGAGTTCAACGGCGCGTTGATGTTCATCCCGCGCAGCCACAAGGGTGGCGTGATCAATGCCGGTCACGATCTCAAGACGACGAGCTATCCGCTCTGGACGATCGACGACGATACGATCACGCGGCTGGTGGATGAGGGCGGCATTATCGCCCCGAAAGGCAAGGCCGGATCGGTCGTGCTGTTCCACAGCAATCTGGTCCATGGCAGCCCGTCCAACATGTCGCCTTTCGACCGGACGATCGTCTATCTGAGCCTCTGCCACATCGACAATCACATCCGCCGTTTCAAGCGGCCGGAATGGGTGGCGCATCGGGATTTCACGCCGCTTGAAAACCTCGACGACGACTGCCTGCGGACAATCGAAAACGCAGCCGCGGAATAAAAAAGCCATTTACAGTTAACGATTTATTGAATTTTCGCGGACCGTTCCCGAATACCTAAATCACTTTCCTGCATTGCAAAAATTGCATTGGTCAGCGGGATCGAACAGGCGCATTCCTTCACACATTTGTAACGCATTAGAGCGAGAACACCGCCGCGGTTCGCTCTAACACTGTTTCAGAAGGAATGCCGTCATGGCTGCGACACTTTCCGCGACTGGCGCGCAAAACGCGCGCGGCGCTACCCATATGCTTGCTGGCGTGTTTCTGTTTTCGATCATGGATGCGATGGTCAAGTGGCTAGTCGCCGACTATCCCGTGCATCAGATCGTCTTCTTCCGGACGGTGTTCGCACTGCTGCCGTGTCTTTATTTCATTGCCCGGTCCGGGGGCCTGGCAACCCTGCGTACGAAACGGCCGCTGGTCCATGCCGTTCGTGGCGTCATCGGCCTCGCGGCGATGGGCTGCTACTTCTATGCCTTTGCTCTGATGGATCTGGCGGACGCCAAGGCAATCCTGTTTTCCGCACCGCTGTTCATGACCGTCCTGTCGATCCCCCTACTGGGGGAGAAGGTCGGTGTCTTCCGCTGGTCCGCGGTCCTGGTCGGGTTCCTCGGTGTGATGGTTATCGTACAGCCGGGCGGCGATATGGTGCAGATCGGGGCGCTGGCCGCGATTGGCGGCGCGGTTCTTTATGCGCTTGCCGTCATTACCGTGCGCCATCTGAGCGCGACGGATAGCGCTGCATCCATAACCTTCTACTTCACGCTGACCGGCGCTGCCGCAGGTACGGGAATGGTCGCCGCTTTCGGTTGGGTACCGCCGTCGCTGGTCGATTGGGCGCTGCTGGGCGGCGTGGGGATCATTGGCGGAGTCGGTCAATACTGCCTGACCCAGGCGTTCCGTTACGCTGAAGCGGCCGCCATCGCGCCGTTGGAGTACATGTCGATGGCGTGGGCGCTGCTGTTGGGCTACCTGATCTGGAGCGATATTCCGGACGTTGAGGTTTTTGCCGGTATCGCGCTCGTCGTCGCCAGTGGCCTGTTCATCCTCTATCGCGAGCGGCGCCTGGCGTCCGTCCGTCCGAGCCGGCTGCCCAAGGTCCGCGTAAGGTAGGAGATCACATCGTGCGGACGACGTGCTTGCCGATGATGTTGCGCTGGATCTGGTTGGTGCCTTCGACGATCTGCAGCACCTTCGCGTCGCGAAAATAGCGCTCGATAGGATTGTCGGTCGAGATCCCGGCGGAACCGAAGAGCTGCACTGCGTCGGTGGCGACCTTCATCGCGACGTCGGTGGCGAAGCATTTGGCCATTGAGGCGATAGGCGCCAAAGCGAAGCCGGTCTCCCCCGCGTCGACCATCGCGGCGGCCTTGTAGACCAGTTGACGGGCCGCTTCGGTCTGCGTAGCCATATCCGCCAGCATCCACTGTACGCCCTGGAAATCGGACACCGGCTGGCCGAATGCTTCGCGCTCCCGGACATAAGCGACGGCGTGATCGATGGCGCCCTGCGCCAGCCCGACGCCGCGCGCGCCGATCGACGGCCGGGCCTTGTTAAAGGCCTCCATGACCAGCTTGAAGCCGCCTTCCTCGCTGCCCAGCCGGTTTTCCTCTGGCACGAAGACATTGTCGAGATGTAGGGCGGACGACGGCACGCCGCGTGAGCCAAGCTTGCTTTCACTGCGGCCGACTTCGAAGCCTTTTGTGGCTTTCTCCACGAGGAACAGGCAGACGCCGCCATGCCGTTTATCCGGGTCCGTCTTGGCTGCGACGATGACGAAATCTGCGATAGCGGAATTGGTGCAAAAGATCTTCGAGCCGGTGAGGGCATAGCCGCCCGGCCGCGGCTCGGCGCGGGTCTTGATGCCGGCGACGTCGGATCCAGCGGACGGTTCGGTAACGGAAATCGCGGCCCGCAGGGCACCTGACCCGAGCCCCGGCAGGAAGCGGTCTTTCTGCTCCTCGGTCCCGCCATAGAGGATCGCGCAGAACGGCGTCCATTGCACGATCAGCAGATAGGCGGTGTTGTAGCATATCCGCCCGAGCTCCTCGATTGCGATGCAGGCGGACAGCATGCTGTTGGCGCCGCCATAGCGCTCGGGGAAGGGCAGGGCGAACATGCCGAGTTCCTTCAGCGCCTCGAACATGTCCTGCGGATATTCCGCCTTGGCATCGATATCCGCCGCGCGGGGTGCCACCTTATCGCGGGCGAAGGCCCGGATGGTGTCCTGCAAAAGGCGCTGTTCTTCGCTCAGCGCGTACTGAACGGCGTCCGCCATGAAGGGCCTAGCCGCGCCAGCCGATAGCGCCCGTTGCCTGCAATGTTTCGACGTCATCCTCGCTGAAACCCCAGCCGGCGAGGCCTTCCTTGGTATTGGCACCGATCGTTGGTGGCGCACATTGCACCCGGGACGGTGTGCGGCTGAAGCGCGGTGCGGGTCCTGGCTGCAGCACGCCATCGACATCGACAAAACTGTCGCGCCCTTTGTTGTGCGGATGGCTTGGCGCCTCCGCGAAGCTCAGCACCGGTGCGAAGCAAATATCCGTGCCTTCCATGACCTCGCACCACTCGTCGCGGGTTTTCTGCGCGAACAAATCCTCGAATTTCTTGGCCATGTCCGACCAAGTGTCCCGGTCCATTTGCGGCGGAACCTCGCTCGGATCGAGCCCGAGCTTGTCTAGCAGGATCGCGTAGAACTTCGCCTCGATGGAGGCGATCGAAACGAACAAATCGTCCTTCGTTTTGTAGCAGCGGTAGAAGTGCGCACCGCCGTCGAGGAAGTTCGACACCCTCTCATCGACCCAGGTGTCGGCGGCCACCATGCCGAACATCCCCATGCCGAGGAAGGCGGAGCCTTCCGTCATCGCTGCATCCACGACTTGCCCTTCGCCGGTCGCCCGGGCGTTCAGCACGCCCGCCAGAATGCCAACCGCGAGGAACATGGCGCCGCCGCCCATGTCGGCGACGACGTTCAAGGGCGGCACCGGCGTTTCCTTCGTACCGATGGCGTTCAGTACGCCGGTCAGCGCCAGATAGTTGAGGTCGTGCCCAGCCGCCTGGGACAGCGAGCCGCTTTGTCCCCAGCCGGTCATCCGCGCATAGACGAGCTTCTTGTTGATGGCGGCGCAATCTTCCGGGCCGAGACCGAGCTTCTCGGTGACGCCGGGCCGGAACGGGTCGATCAGCGCGTCAGCCTGCTCGATCAGGCGCTTCACGGTCGCGATGCCTTCCGGATGTTTCAAATCGACCGACACGGATTTGCGGCCGCGCCGGGTAACCTCGGCCTTAGCCGGCCCGCCGATGCCCAGTCCCGGATCGGTGTTGCGGTCGATCCTCAGAATGTCGGCGCCCATGTCGGACAGCAGCGCGCAGCACAGCGGTGCGGGTCCGATGCCGGCCAGTTCGACGACCTTCACGCCGGTCAGCGGTCCGCTCGGTTTGTTTGTATCGCTCATGAAGGGACTCCCTCTCGCTATCCGTTATCTCTCAGGTGCGGCTGTACCGGAAAACGCCGCCGTCACCATCCGTTCGTGTTATCGAGCCACGCCGGCGCAAGTAATTCAAGTGGGCAACCGTCTCGCCGCTGGCAAAGGCGCTGTTTTGGTGGAAATATTTGACGGTGTCCGGCATCTATCGCGAGGGCATGGCGCCGGCATAATCCACGAATACCTCGGAGACGCCGTAACCGGCTTCCGCCGGAATATGCATGACGCGGCCGCCCTCGACTTTCTCGACTTGGGGCGTAACCGTGACAACCGGCGTTTCACTTGCGGCTCGAAGGGCTTCGGCGGTCGTGCTCGAACGGCCCAGCACGTTGAGATTCATGCGTGTTGGGAACATGACCGAGCGTTGTCCTGCTTCCGCATCGGCAATGCCGTCGGCGGGCCGAATCCAGATCGATTCGACCGATTCCGTGCCGTCATGCAATGCCGTCATCTCTGCCGGCACAGGTGCCAGGAAGAAATGTGTGTCGAACCGCTTGGGCTGCGTGACCGGTGTGATCCAGTGCGAAAAAGGCACCAGTAGGTCGCAGGCCAGTTCCAGATCTTCAGCAGCGACGATATCGGCCATGGTGACGTCGCCCGCGTAGAGCGGATCCCGGTACTGTTCGACGATTCGGTCTTGGCGGTCGGGACCGATCAGCGCGGCGCTGCCGCGCTCTCGCGCCAACATTACGCTGGCTTCCTCGAAGGTTTCCCGGATCGCGGCAACGCGCAGCGCCATCAGGCGAGCCGGCAAGGTGCCTTTCATCCCCCTGCGCCCTTCGAGACTCTGATCGCCATCCTCCGGGTCTACCCGTCCCCCCGGAAAGACCAAAGCCCCACCGGCGAATTCGATATTGCGGTGACGTACGACCATGAACACCTCGATACCGTCCGCCGAGTCGCGGATCAGCAGGACAGTGGCGGCATCGACCGGGGTGACGGGCTGGTCGTTCTTCGAGGATTGCTTATTCGTCATTCGTCGCATCCGGGGAGATTGATGGAGGCCAACTTCCCGTGCGAAACACACCATAACAAAGCAATGGCCCGGCGAAGCGGGCGGGAATTTTTGTTTGCCCCCTAATTATTAGCCTCCTATCATAAAAAGCAACCGCTCAAATCTCGCTACTTCGAAATTTATCGGGTCTAATAATGGCGCGCTGCTGGCTGTTGTATGGGCGACGCGCGAGCAACGATGTTGGAGCACGGAATGACATTGCCGTTTGAAGGGGTCACGGTTGTCGAGCTTGGCACGAGTGTCGCCGCGCCGTTCGCGGGCAAGATCTTGACCGAGCTGGGCGCTCAGGTGATCAAGGTCGAAAATCCCGATGGTGGCGATCCCGCGCGGCGGTGGTATCCGACGATGCCGGACGGGAACTCAGCGAGCTATCAGTCCGTCAATATGGGCAAGCACTCTGTAACGATCGATATGACCGACGATGGAGAATTAGCGCGGCTAAAAGCGCTAATCGCCGAAAAGGCGGATGTCGTTCTACAAAATCTGCGCCCCGGCGCCGTCGAACGGTTTGCGATCGATGCGGCAACGCTGCGCAAAGACAACCCGCGCCTGATCTATTGCAATGCCGGTGCGTTCGGAGACGGGCCGCTGGGCGACCTGCCCGGCTACGACCCGTTGATGCAGGCGTTCAGCGGGATCACGGACCTGACGGGCGAGGCGGACCGGCCGCCGTCGCGCGTCGGCGTGTCGCTGATCGATCTCGACACTGGCATGTGGTCCACCATTGGCATCATCAGCGCGCTGTATCGCCGTCAGGTCACGGGGCAGGGCGGGGTCGTTGATACGTCGCTGTTCGAGACCAGCGTCGGCTGGATCACCTTGCCAGTGGCGGAGCTGGCGGTGTCCGGCAAGGCGCCGAAGCGCAGCGGCCTGCAGGGCCCAATCGTCGCGCCCAACAGAGGCTATCAGGCGTCCGACGGGATCCAGGTGATCGTCGTCGGCACGGACGGGCAGTTCCGCCGCTTTTGCGACGCGTTGAACTGTTCGGAGTTGGCTGACGATCCGCGGTTTGCAAAAAGCACCGACCGGCTGGCGAACGAGCCGGCATTGAGCCAGATTGTTGGTGAGATCATTGCGACGGACACACGGGCGTCGTGGTCCGAACGGCTGAACGCGGCGGGCATCCCCAATGCGCCGGTGCAGACGGTGGAGGAAGTTGTTGCTCACCCGCAGACGGCGGCACTGAATTTGCTTCGCCCCGGTGAGGACGCGAACCAGCAATTCGTCGGGCTACCCCTGCGCCTCGATGGTGTGCGGCCTGCGTCCGACAATCACGCACCGCGGCTCGACGAACATCGTCAGCAGGTGTTCGATTTCATGAAAACCCCGCATAATTAGAGGGACGACGGAATAGATGTTTACCGAAGACCAAATCGCCATTCAGGATGCGATTGCCAAGATTTGCAGCAATTACGGCGACGATTATTGGCTGGAAACAGACCGAACCGGAAAATTCCCCGAGGATTTCCTTAAGGAGTTTGCCGATGGCGGCTGGCTCGGTATCGCGATGCCGGAAGAATATGGCGGCTCCAATCTCGGCATCACCGAAGCGTCGCTCATGATGCAGACGATTTCCGAGTCTGGCGCCGGATTCAGCGGCGCGTCGGCGATCCATCTGAACATTTTCGGACTGAATCCGGTCGTGGTTTTCGGCACCGACGAACAGAAGCAAAGAATGCTGCCGCCGCTGATCCGCGGCGAGGAGCGGGCCTGCTTTGGGGTGACGGAGCCCAATGCCGGGCTCGACACCACCAACCTCCAGACCAAGGCTGAAAAGACCAACAACGGCTATGTCGTGCATGGCCGCAAGATGTGGACGTCGACGGGGCAGACGGCCAACAAGATCCTGCTGCTGGCGCGGACGGCACCGAGGGACGAGAGCGGAAAGCGGGCGGAAGGGCTGAGCCTGTTCTACACCGACTTCGATCGGGACTATATCGAGGTCCGCGAGATCGAGAAGATGGGCCGCAAGGCGGTCGACTCGAACGCTGTCTTCATCGATGGGTTGCCGATTCCGCAAGACGATCTGATCGGCGAGGAAGGCAAGGGGTTCTACTACCTGATCCATGGCTTGAACCCGGAGCGGATCATGGTTGCCACCGAAGCGGTCGGGTTGGGTCGCGCTGCGCTCCGCAAGGCTGTGCAGTATGCCGGTGAGCGCGAAGTTTTCGGCCGCGCCATCGGACAAAATCAGGCGATCCAGCACCCGCTGGCGCGCAGTTGGGCGGAGCTCGAGGCGGCCAATCTCATGGCCTACCGGGCCGCCGAATTGTACGACAAGGGTGAGGAATGCGGTGCGGAGTCGAATGCCGCCAAGTACCTCGCGGGCGAAGCGGGGTTCACCGCCTGCGAACGCGCGATCATGACGCATGGCGGCATGGGCTATGCCAAGGAATTTCATGTAGAACGTTATCTGCGCGAAATGATGATCGCGCGCATTGCGCCGGTCAGCCGCGAGATGATCCTGAACTATATTTCGGAACGCGTGCTGGGCCTACCGCGGTCCTATTGATCGGATAATTCACCTGGAGAGTTGATATGGATTTTGGCGCCTTTAACCTGCTGCAACACCGGGACCACTCCCGGTCACCGCATCAAATCCTCGCTGAGGCCCTGGAACACACCCAGCTGGCCGAGGAACTTGGGTTCAGCCGGGCCTGGTTCGCAGAGCACCATTTCTCCAACTACAGCTTGTGTCCGTCTCCACTGCTCCTTTGCAATCAGGTAGCGGCAACGACAAAGAAGATCCGCGTCGGCTGCGCCGTGCTGATTCTGCCGCTCCATGCGCCGGCCCGCGTTATAGGCGAAATTGCGCTGGTCGATGCGATGTCCGGCGGCCGGCTCGATGTCGGTGTCGGCAGCGGCTATCAGAACTACGAGTTCGAGCGGTTGGGCGCCGACTTGACGCAGAACAAAGTCATGTTCAACGAAATGCTGGACATGATTGAGATGGGTTTGCGCGAGCCGAATTTCAGTTACGACGGCGAATTCTATAAGCAGCCGAAGACGGCGATCAATATGCGCCCGGTCCAATCGCCTCGCCCGCCGATCTGGGTCGCGGGCAAAGATCCGAACAGCCAGCGGCGTTGCGCGCGTGATGGCTACATCCCGTTCATTTCCGGTGGGATCGGTGGCCCGGAGGCGCTCAAGCTGCAGCGCGACCACGTCGAGCAATGCTATATCGACGAAGGCAAGGACCCAGCGACGATACCGCTCGGCGTGTTGCGCTTCGCTTGCATTAGCGACGACCAATCGGTCATCGACCGCTATGTCGATGGCGCGCGGTTCCAGAAACGTCTCGCCAACTCTCTGCGAAGCAGGAAAGAGACGTTGGTCGATGATTACATGGTCGACGAAGTACCAGGCGAAAATGAAGAATCGTTCGAACAGATTACGAAGAACCTTCTCGTCGGCAATGCGGATGACGTGGCGGAACGGATTTGTCAGGAAATTGAGCTGTACCGGCCCCGGCACATGAATATCTATTTCGCCGTTGGCGACGTGCCGCACAGCGCCGTAATGAATTCGATGGAACAGTTCGCCACGAAGGTGGTTCCGGCGATCGAGAAGCATTTCGGGAAACCGCTGGCGGAAATCAACGATGTTCCGATGCCAACGCCTTTGGCGATGGCGGCGGAGTAACGCCCGTCAGGCCGATTGTTTGACCAGGAAGTCGACGGCGGCGCGCAAATCAGGAAAGCGTGCCGTCGGCTCATGCTCACTTGCTGTATCTGACGCGGTGTTACCAGACGCCACTAGAATCGACCGAAGCCCTGATGCGGTTGCGCCGGCAATGTCCGTCGATGGTGTGTCGCCGACCATGACCACGGCCTCGCTTGCCAGTCCAAGCCGTTCGAGGGCTAGCTCGAAGATGGCTGATTGCGGTTTGCCCAGCATGATCGCGGTTTGCCCGCTTGCAGCTTCAAGGAAGGCGGCGACCGGCCCGGCTTCCGGTTCCGGGCCGTTTGGCGTCGGGATCACGGCGTCGGCGTTGCTCGCGATCAGTTTGGCACCGTTGCTTAGGTGACGGATCGCCGGCGTCAGGTCCGCGATTTTTAGGTCCAGATCGATACTGGCCACGACATAGTCTGGGTTCTCGCTTTCGACGGCGCCGGCATCCAGAAGCGTGTGGCGCAGGACGTCACTGCCCACGACATGAACTTTCGGCGCCGAGTCTTGCGTTGTCAGGAAGCGGGCAACGGCCAAGCCGGATGTGAGAATATTCGTCGCGTTAACGAGGATGCCGAGCTTTCGGAGTTTCTTTTCGTAGTCTTCGGGAGTGCGGCGGGCATTGTTTGTCAGACAGACGATGCCGATACCGTGCGCTTGCAGATCGCGCACGGCCTCTGCCGACCCTTCGATGGATTGCTCGCCGCGAAACAAAACACCGTCCATATCGAGAATGACTCCGTGCACCGGATCGTTGATCCTATCGGCCAGTTCCTGCTGCCGAAGGACCTGAAATGCTGGCAACGGCGGCACCCAGCGCATGTTTCGGCCGCGCAACGGCGCCTCGAAAACCATCGGGTCGCCGCCATGCGCCCGCCAGCGAACCTGACCGTCGACTTCGATTTCCGCCCAGGCGGCCGACGCCTCATTCTGCGTCGTGTAGCTCTCCGTCAGGGATTGCAGTGTCAGGTAGCGGACGCCGTCGATGGTGGTGCAGTCGTTCCAATGCACATGCCCGGCGACGCACAGGACGACATTGCCGGCCGCTTCGATAACCTCACGCGCCTGGGCCGTTTGCCGAAGCGTTGCGGACGCGGCGTTGTTCTGGAAATAGAAGTTGCCGGTCATTGCCGCATCGTTCAGCGGCACATGCGTGAAGATGATGGCCGGAAGGTTCGTGCTTTCCAGATCGGCGCGCAACCATTCAAGGTCCGATGATGATGGTACCGGTTCTTCGGAAAACGAGCCGGATAGGTCGTGCTGCCAGAAGACCAAGTGCTGGCCCTTGAGATCGATGCTGTGGCTTCCAAGCGACCGGCCCATAATCGCTTCGTTTTCTCCGGCGGAAATGTAGTGCAGGTCGTGATTGCCCAGTAAGTGTTCGCGGGGGATGCCGATCTCCTCGAAAACGGACGCGACCTCCGCCATGAACTGCAGGTCGGTATCGCGATCGACATTGGAGATACGGTCTCCGAGATCGACGACAAGATCGAACGCTCCGGCCGCGACACGATCGCTGAACGCTCTCAGCAGCGGTAACGCCGCTGCACCTTTCTTCGTATAGCGGTCGGGCCCGTGATGAATGTCAGTGACCACGGCCAGTTTTAAGGTTTCCGTCATGCTGGATTTGCCTGAACTCGAATGGGGTGCGTCTCGCGCCCAGATTACCGCCGAGATGTTACCGATGACAGGTCTCGGTTGTTTGAGAGGATTATTACTGACAGAGAATGTCAGTGGTGATCTGTTATCATGACAATCCGCCCGCACCCCAACCGTGCCGGAGTAAGGCTCTATGTCCCGTGCCGCGCGTTTGTTCGATCTGGTTCAGATACTCAGGAATGCTGGCGGCCCCGTGCGCGCGGCTGATCTCGCCAGTCAGCTCGAAGTCGACCCACGGACGATTTATCGCGATATCGCATCTTTGAAGGCGCGCCGTGTTCCTGTCGATGGCGCGCCGGGCATTGGTTACATTTTGCGGCCCGGTTTCGAATTTCCGCCGTTGGTCCTGACACCGGATGAAATGGAAGCCATGCTGATCGGCGCGCAACTTTTGCGACGGACGGGCGATCGCGGTCTTCGCGCCGCCGCTCGAGGTGTGATCGAGAAAATCAAGGCGATGTCACCCGGCCATGGTGCGGATTGGAGCGTCGAAGACTCCTTCTACGTGTCGGGTTATGGCGCGCCTGACCCCTCGGTCGTGGATATGGCGAAGCTGCGTCGGGCAATTCGAGACTGTCGAAAATTACGGATCGACTATATCGACGAGAATGAGACGAAGACGCTGAGAACCGTGCAGCCTGTCGGAATATCGTACTACATCGAAGTGACTTTGGTTCACGCGTGGTGCGAGTTGCGAAAGGACTACCGCACTTTCAGAACCGACCGGGTCACTCGGATTTCGTTTCTGAAGCGAACATTTGCAAGGCGCTCCGACATCCCGAGACTGCAGGCTGACTCCTGACAAAAGATGTCAGGGATGTCCGATTACACTCCAACGGGCATTCCTTGGAAGTTCAGGGCGAAATTCGCGATGGCGACCGGCAGCGGGTTGGAACGTTCGAAACAACAGTGCGACGATTACGTGCCGCGCGGAATTCGTGCGACATTTGCCAGTTTGCGAAACACGAGTTTTCGTCTCTATTTCGCGGCGCAGATTGCATCGAATATCGGGACCTGGATCCAGATCACCGCCGAGAATTGGCTGGTCCTGACGCTAACGGATTCCGGGCTGGCGCTCGGTATCACGAATGCGCTGCAGTTTGGGCCGCTTGTGCTGTTCGGCCTTTACGGCGGGGTTCTCGCCGACCGGTTTGACCGCCGCCGCTTGTTGATCGTGACGCAAAGCGTTCAGGCTCTGCTGGCCCTGGCGATGGGCGTCCTGATTGTAGTTGGCCGGGTCGAGCTGTGGATGATCTGGGCCATCGCGTTTGCCTTCGGTCTGGTCACGGCCATCGACAAACCGGCGCTGCACGGTTTCATCAAGGATCTCGTCGGCGAAGGGGATCTGCCGAATGCGATCGCGCTGAATAATGTGGTGATATCCGCCGGCCGGATGATCGGCCCGGTGATTAGTGGATTCCTGATCGCGGGCTTCGGGATGGCGCCGAGTTTCTTCTTCAATACGGTTTCGTTCGGTTTGGTCGTCCTCGTCTTGTTGATGCTCAACGCTTCCCATCTCCACACGACGGACAAAGCGGAACGGCGGCCCGGGCAGGTCCGCGAAGGCTTGTCCTATATCCGGCGCGACCGTGTCCTGGCGCCGACTGTGATCGCCATGTCGGTCATCTTTATCGCAGCCTACAATCTGCAGGTTCTGGTGCCTCTCGTGACGGTCCGCGTGCTGGGCGGGTCGAGCGAACAGTTCGGTGCGCTGATGTCGGCCCTCGGTTTCGGCGCCGTGGTTGGCTCCCTGGTGATTGCCGCCTGGGTGAAACCCGGCTTGCGAATGATCGTCATGTGGTGCGCGTTGCTGGCCATCGTTTACGTTTGGCTGGCGCTGCCGTTCGGGACCTATTTCGTCTTTGCCGGCATGTTTCTGCTGGGCGTCGCCTGTGGTTTCTTCAGCATTACCGTGGCCAGCACCCTGCAGCTCAGCGCGCGCGACGACATGCGCGGCCGCGTGATGGCCGTCTACAGCATTGGCATCCTCGGCAGTTCTTTGATTGGCGCCCCCTTGTTCGGGGCGTCGGTCGACGCGCTTGGCGTGCCGCGCACGTTCTTGATGGTCGCGGCCATCTGCGCCGGCACGGCCGCTTGGGCGTGGGTGCGGTCGGCAAAGGGTTTCGACAGTTGATGCGTTCACTACTGACAGAATATGTCAGGACGGTTGTGGTATTGATCGGCCCACAAAACATGGGGGATCGGAAATGGAACAGCTTTCTCTCTATCTGCCGGGGATCGCACTCGCCTATACGGCGTTTCTGCTGTCGATCATGAGCCCGGGTCCGAATATTCTGGCGATTATCGGAACGTCGATGAGCGTCGGCCGTCCGTCCGGTCTCGCATTGGCGTTCGGCGTTGCCGCGGGGTCGTTTTGCTGGGCGATGCTGACCGTCGTCGGTTTGTCCGCCTTGTTGGCGTCGTATGCCGTAGCGCTCACGGCCATTAAGGTCGCCGGCGGTCTCTATCTTCTCTGGCTGGGATACAAATCGCTCCGCTCGGCTGCGGCAGCACACGAGATTGAAGCGGGTTCGCTCGCCGGCCCGACGCGCAGCCATTTTGGATACTTCCTGCGCGGTTTCACGGTTCAAATGACGAACCCAAAAGCAGCTCTGGCTTGGATCGCCATCATTTCGCTCGGACTGCAGGCCGATGCGCCGCTGTGGGTCGGTACTTCGATCGTTGCCGGAACCGCCGCGCTTTCGGTCGTTATTCATGTGTTATATGCGCTGGCGTTCTCGACGAACCGCATGATTCGCGTGTATTCTAAAGCCCGCCGGTTAATTCAAGGAGCGCTCGGGCTGTTCTTCTGCTTCGCAGGCGTCAAGCTGCTCACCAGCCGCTTATAACCCGGTAGACGCATATGAGGTGGCCTTTTTAGATCTTGCCCAAAACGGCGCCATTGAAACGAGGGGGACCGTTCACCTAACGCAAGACATAAGGAGACACGTAATGCAGCAGAGGATCATCCGCCGATTCGGTCTCGCCGTTATGACGGTCGTGGCCGGAGCGCTGGCAGCACCGTCCATCGGAGCCGCCGCACCGCAAGCCCTGGCGCTGGTTGCGACCGAGGGCGATACCACGCTTATTTGTGAGGGTGGGAAATGCAGCGCCGAGTTCTCGGCCTTTTGTCTGCAACAGGACCGTAGTTCGCCTGTGCGTGGAACGCCCTATCGCCTCACCGCCGACAGCGCGGTGACGGTTACCGGCACGGCGCGTGACGGAAAAACAATAACGCTGAACCCCGCAACGGATCTCAGATTCCATTCCCTCCGCACGCACGTCGCGGTTCATATCGCGGTGACCGAAGCCACCGTGCGGCAGCATGGTTTGACGGCGGTTACGGTTGCCATCGGCGAGAACGTGACGCTGGCGCCCGTGGCAGTTTTAGGCGACGAGAACCCGCAGGACGAAGCTGGTCTGGCCGCAGCCGCAGGGCCGCTGCGCGCGGTCGGCAGCCGCATCGTCGACACCAACGAAAACCGCATGGCCGCTGCCCGGCTGACGAGCCGGTTGATCAACGATCTCGACGCTAACGCACTGCCGCAGACGGACGTTACGCAAAGCTTATGGGTGAGAGCCGTTGGCGAGAAATCGCCGACGTCGAAGGCCGCAACACGGATGGCGCGCGGTGCGCTGGAATTGTGCCAGTTCGCGGTCGAACGGCGCGGCATCGGCGAAATCAAGGGATGCCTGCAACAGCATCACGACAAGTTCGTCGATTATCTGAACGGCCACTACTGGAAAGCCGTTGGCGCGGGGACTTAGGGAAAGTCCGCCCTAGGCGGCGCGCCAGCCGCCATCGATGGTCACGACGGAGCCGGTGTTGAAACTTGGCTTCGTCGGACAGCAGGTAGACGACACCGTTTGCGATTTCCTCGGCACGGCCGAACCGTTTCAGGGCATGGCGGTTCTGCGAATATTCGCGCGCTGCGGCCGGGTCTTCGGCGCGCGACATGCTGCGGTTCAGCATTGGTGTGTCGATGGCGCCGGGTGCGACGGCGTTGACCCGAATGCCGTCGGGTGCCAGTTCAAAGGCCGCCGTTTTTACCAAGCTGACGATCGCGCCCTTGGAGGCGATATAGGCGGCGTTGCGGCGTCCACCACCGAACGCGAGTTGCGAGGCGATGGCGACAATCGAGCCACCGCCGTGCGCGCGCATTGCCGGCAGGGCAGCAATCATCCAGCGCCAGGTCGCTTTAACATTGACTGCGAAGACACGGTCCCACTGATCGAAACCGATGGCGTCGATTGCCGTCCCGGACGAACTGATGCCGGCGATCGTCGCCAGCCCATCGATCCGGTCTGCGGCAGCGATGGCGCGCGCAATCGTATCCTCGTCGGTGACGTCGCCGACGATCGGCTCGACGCCGTCGGGTATGCCGTTCGGAAGCTGGTCAACACCGATCACGCGGGCGCCTTCGGCCAGCGCCTTGATGGCGCTCGCCTGCCCGATACCGGAGGCGGCGCCCGTGATGAGGATCGTCTTACCGTCGAGGCGCATGAGCTGACTCCGTTTTAGTGGACTAACCCCATACCCGGGATCGATTCTGACGCCTGCCAAAACCGTGAAATCGAATCGTAATGTGCCGCGATTGCTGCTTCCGTCGCATCGCCATCCGGTGTGGGTTCCGGATCGAAATGGTCGTGACGGTTGGCGCCCCGGGCGACGGTCGCGGACAGTCGCGTTTCGCCAACATGGCGGACATGGGCCGGGATGTAGCTGATGCCGATACCGATACGCGGTTCGTCGGTCGTGTTGGGACCGGATCGGTGCAGGGCAAGCGTGTGATGGAACGAGACGTCGCCCGGCGTCATGGTCAGGCTGACAGCGTTACTGTCGTCGATATCCTTCGCCACGGTTTGCCCGCGCGACAGCATTAGGTTCGGGTCCGGCTTGTCGGCGTGCAGCAGCTGCCCGTTCTCCTGCGATCCCGGCAGGATGTGCACGCAGCCCATCTCTTCCGTGGAAGGTGTCAGCGCGACCCAGGCGGTCACGTGCTCGAACGGGGCGAGGCCGAAATAGGTCGCGTCCTGATGCCACGGCACCGATTTCGCCGTGTTGGGTTCCTTGAACCAGACGGTGGTATGGAAGACCAGGATATCAGGGCCGATCAGCGCTTCGACGCTGTCGAGAATGGTGGGGTGCCGCACAAGGTCGGCGGCCCAACGGAACAGCAGGTAAGGCTTGACCCGGTTGCTCGCCTGCCGCCGCGACGGATCCTTCAGTTCGACGCCGCAGGTCCGAATGCACGCCTCCCGCATGGCCGCCGCTTCCTCCGCCGACAGGTGTGGGCTGCCCGGTAGAAAGCCCTGTTCCCGATAGGTCTTTACGTCTGTCGTGGTCAGCATGGTTAGGAGCTTGTATCCAGGCCGTGGGAAAGTAAAGATTCACGGCCGTTCGGTGCAAATGGATATGCGGTCAAACCGATAATCCCTCAGCGATTTCGCGAAGCCGAAACTTCTGAATCTTGCCGCTCGGCGTGCGCGGCATCTCTTCGATAACTTCCAGCCGTTCCGGAAAGTACTGCTTGGCCATTTTCTGCTCGGTCAGATAACGGATCATACCGTCAAAGGTCAGAGTCTGATCCTGCTGCAGGGTTATGAAGACGCAGCCGCGCTCGCCCAGCCGCTCGTCCGGCATGGCGACGATCGCGGCGTCCTGGATGGCGGGATGCCGGTACAGCAGTTCCTCGACCTCGACAATCGGGATGTTCTCGCCGCCGCGAATGATGACGTCCTTGCTGCGGCCGCTGATCCGGATATAGCCGTCGTCGCGCATGCGGGCGAGGTCGCCGGTCTCGAACCAGCCCTCCGCATCGGTTGCGAACAGTTCGGGTTTCTTCAGATAGCCGACGAAGTTCGCCATGCCGCGCGCCTGCAATCGTCCCTCCGTGCCGGTGGGCAACGGTTTGCCATCCTCGCCGACGACACGGACTTCCATGCCTTCGATGGGCGCACCGTCGGAGCCGAAAATGCGGTCCGCTGGATCGCCGGGCCGGGTCGTCGTGACCCCGCCATTCTCCGTCATGCCCCAGGCGGCGTTGACCATGACGTTAAGCCGTTCGGCAGCGCGTTCGGCGAGCACGCGGGGAATCGGCGCGCCGGCGGTCAGGAACGTAAGCAGCGAGTCGAGATTATGGTTGTCGACGGCCGGGGTGTTCGTAAGATCCGACAGGAACGGCGTCGAGGCCATGGTGAAGGTGACCTGTTCGGCCTCGACGATCCGTGCCGCTTCCGCCGGGTCCCATATATCCATGAGCACACTTGGCCCGCCGAGGGCGACCGGCATCATTAAGCCGTACAGGAATCCGGTAAGGTGTGCGAGCGGCGATGCCATCAGAACGGTGTCAGACGAGTCCAGCCCAACGCGTTCGGCAAACTTGACGATGTTGCCGATCAGGGTGTTCTGCGTATGCATCACACCCTTCGGCTGGCCCGTCGTGCCGCTGGTGTACATCAGCAGCGATACATCGTTGGGCGATGGTTGGCGTTCGGCGAAGACCGCATCGCGGTCCAGTTCCGATTCCCACCTACGATCGATGAAGCAGCTATCGAAGGAGTCGGCCCCCGTCCCGCCGACGACAAAGACATGCTCGAGCGCCGGCAGGTCGCCGCGCAGTTCCGCGATCATCCCGGGGTAGTCGAAACCTCGATAATCCTGCGATACAAAGATCGCCTTTGCCTGCCCGAAGGACAGCATGAAGCTCAGTTCACGGTGCCGGAAGATCGGCATCAACGGGTTGGTGATCGCGCCAATACGCAAGCACGCTAAAAACAGTGCGTTGAATTGCCAGTAATTCGGCAGCTGCATGGAAACGACGTCACCCGGCCCAATTCCATATGAAACGAGGCCAAGCGCGATCCTGTCGACGATCCTGTTGAATTCTTCATAGCTATGGACGGTCCGCTTGCCGGTGCGGCTGTCATAGCCGACGACGGCGGCGCGTTGCGGATTGGTCGCGACCGCTTCGTCGAGATACTCGGTTAGCAGCCGGTTCGGCCACAGTCCGCTCTTGAGGAAATACGCCACGCGCTCGGGCGGCGTTTGGATATGGAAACTCATTCGAGAGATCTTGCCGGTTTCACATTCGGTCTGAACATTAGGCGCGATTCCGCCGTGTCGTACAAGTCGAAGGCGGGTGCGGCAGCCATGCCGAATTCGATCGCATCCGTTTCGATGTCGACAAGATTGGTAATCAGGCGAACGCCCGGCGCATCGGGGAATTCCAGCAGTCCGACGACATAGGGCGTCCGGTCGTTGAACGCGGCGTCGAAGGGGCGCTGCACAACGGTCCAGCTGTAAAGGGAGCCCGTGGGATCGATGGCGCGCCAGGAAATATCGGCTGTATTGCAATGAGGGCACCGTATCATCGGGTACCAGTGGAACTTCTGACAAGACCGGCAAAAGGGAAAGCGAAGCTCGCCGGCCGCAGCGGCGTCCCAGAACGGTTGAAATTCATCCCCGGCTGTCTCTGTCATACGGTCAACCGTCCGCGCTCAAGACGAGCACGCCGTAATCCGGCAGGGAGAAACCGCCAACCGCGCCGAACCGCGTATTCGCGACTTGATTGGTTCCGGCTTCGCCGCGCAGCTGCCGTACGGCCTCGACAACATGCTCGATGCCCAGGCGGTAGCTGTAGGACAGGAAACCGCCATGGGTGTTGATCGGCAGGTCGCTGCCGATGGCCGCGCGGCCTTCTTCGAAGAAGGCGCCGGCTTCGCCCTTTTCGCAAAAGCCCATATCTTCCAGCTGCATCAGCACGGATATCGTGAAGCAATCGTATAGTTCGACGAAATCGATATCGCGTCGTTCGATACCAGCCATTGCCAATGCCTGTTCCGTGGCGGGGTGCGCGCCAGGTGTTGTCAAAACGTTTGGATCCTGGGTGAACACGGAATCACCGGATACAGGGATGGAGGCGAAGCCCGTTCCAGCAACATGAACCGGTGGCTTCCGGCAGTCGCGTGCGCGCTCGTTCGATGTCATCACGAAAGCGCCTGCGCCGTCGGTAATCAGACAACAGTCGGGAACGCCCAACGGTTCGGCGATCCGTGGGGCGGTCAAATAATCCTCTATGGTCAGCGGCTTGCTGATTTGTCCACCACCGCGCAGCAGGGCATGCTGGCGTTGCTGTACGGCGACCGATCCCAGCTGTTCCGGCGTCAGCCCGTACTCCTTCATGTAGCGCCGCGTCCAAAGCCCGAAATAGATCGGCTGCGCGTTGAAGCCGTAAGGTTTCTCGAAGGTCTGCTTGGCGGGATACAGATCGTGGAAACCGTACGGTCCCGACGGACGCGTGCCCCAATCGACACCGAAATAGGAAATGACAACATTCGCCAAACCGGCGTTGATGGCCAAGGCGGCTTGGAGCGGTGAACAGGCAATACCCGCGCCGCCATAGGATATCGACCCATCGAATCGGCTGGTCGCACCCAATTGCGCCATAACGTAGTCATGCGGGACAGTGGTCGGCATGACGACACTATCCGTCACCACGCCATCGACTTCGCCGGGCGCGATGCCTGCGTCATCGAGCGCGTCGTAAACGGCTTCCATGACAAGCGAGCGGAGGTCTTTGGGGGAGCGCCGGACCGGTGCGGTTTCTCCGATACCGACAATCGCGATATCCGGGGTCATGGTGCCTTGCTTTCCGCGGTGAGCCACTTCTCGACCTCGTGGCGCTGGATTTTGCCCGTGGTGCTGCGGGGTAGGTCGTCCAGTGCGATGAAGCGGATCTGCTTCGGCTGTTTGTAGCCCGCGAGCGCCTCGCGACACAGCCCGGCGAGGTGCGCCGCCGTCAAGGAAGGATCGTTCGCCGCGACGAAGGCGACGGGCACCTCGCCCCATTTTTCGTCCGGTGCGCGGACCACGACCGCGTCGTCGACGCGCGGTTCGCGCAGGAGGATTTGCTCGATTTCCGCCGGGTAGATGTTTTCACCGCCGGACTTTATCAAATATTTGACCCGGTCGACGAAGTCGAGCGTGCCGTCCGCGTTGCGCCGAAAGGCGTCGCCCATATGAAACCAGCCGCCGCGGAAATCCTCTTCGTTTGCCTTCGGCGCATTCCAGTAGCCGCTGAACAGCGTCGGGCCGCGCACCGCCATTTCACCGACATGGCCGTCCGGCACGTCGTTGTCGTGGGGGTCGACAAGCCGGCAGAGGCACATCGCGCTCTGCACTTTGGAGAGCGAATTGGGAGTGACGCCGATCGGGATGAGGGCCGCGGATGCCGGCGGCAGGCCGGTTTCCGTTGAGCCGAATGTGTTGGCGTATGGCGCTTGTAGGAGCGTTGTAATCTCGGCGATCTGATGCCGCGGTACCAGGTCGGCCATCGCGCCAATCAACGTGATCCCGTGCGGTTTCGCGTTGCGTCGCTTCAGGGCTTTGGCGAAGGGCTCGATCATCCCCGGCATCAGAATAAGCCACCAGATTTTCTCCGCTGCGACGATGTCCACGAGGCGTTCGACATCGAAACCATCGACGACAACGACCTTGCTTCCAAGACACAAGGCGCTGATCGATTGATCCGTGGACGCCATGTGAAACATCGGCGGCCAGGCGACAAAGGCGTCGCCTTGGGCCAAGCCAAAATCGATGCAGCTCGATTGCATGCGGGCAATCTCGGCCCGGTGGCTGATCAGCGCCCCTTTGGGCAAGCCTGTGGTTCCGCTCGTATAGATAATGACGAGACCGTCTTCTGGATCGACGGCGACCGTTGGTTCATTTGTGCAGGCGTCCGCAAGCAGACTCTCGTAGGGATCGCCGAATCTAATTTTCTCCTCGACATCGGAGTCGAGGGCGTCGAAGTTCTCTGAAAATCGCTCGGAGACGAATGCCAGTTTCGGTGTTGCCAGGCGAACGCAGTGCTCCAGCTCCGCCGCAGCCAAACGCCAGTTCAGAGCGCAAAAAATCGCGCCCAATTTGGCGGCGGCAAACGTGACTTCAAGGTATTCAACCCGGTTTTCCGAGAGGACGGCGATGCGGTCACCGCGCTCGATACCCACTTGAGAAAGGCTGTTCGCGAGCCGGTTCACCCGCGCATTGAACTGCGCGAAGGTCCACTGCCGCACGCCATCCTCTATCGCAATCGCTTGCGGGCGGTGTCGTGCTTGCTCGAGAAGCAGATCCCCGACGGTCAAGAGAGCCGATTGCTCGACATATGCCCCGGAGATGTCGCTCATCAGATGCCCCGAAACCGCTAAAATCTGGGCCGCATTGAGATAGGCAGCGCATGCAAGCCGCGCGTGATCAGTTCGTCTCGCCATTCCAGTGAATCGCCGCGCAGCTTGAAGTCGGTATATCGTTCCAACAGCGCTTCGAAGGCGACCTGTCCTTCAAGGCGGGCGAGCGGCGCGCCGAGACAGAGGTGAATGCCTTTGCCGAAGGCCATATGCCGATTGCGCCGGCGTGTGACGTCGACGTCTTTTGCGTCTTCGAAAATTTCCGGATCATGCCCAGCCGCGTACAGAGATGCGAAGACACGGTCGCCTTTCTTGATGCGTTGACCACCGATCTCGACATCTTCCAATGCAATACGAACCAGCGTCGATACAGGGCCCTCAAAGCGCAGAAATTCCTCGACGGCGGACGGTATCAAAGACCGGTCGGCTTCCAGTTTGGCCATTTGGTCGGGATTCTGCAGCAGTGCGAACATGCCGCTGGCGATCAGATTGGTCGTTGTCTCGTGTCCGGCAAACAGGATCAGGACCAAGGTCGATACGATCTCGTCGTCGGTCATCGGCTTGCCGACCTCACCGCCGTCGATCATCAAACTGATCAGATCGTCCTTTGGATTGGCGCGGTGGTCGGCGACCAGTTCGCGGTAGAAGGCGACGCATTCCTTCAGTGCTTTATAGGACACGTCATACTTATCGGGGGTCGAACGCCCTTGCAGCACGAACTTGGCAATATCGTCGGCCCATAGCCGCAGTTTATATGTCTTATCCCGCGGCACACCGCAAAGATCGCCGATGACCGTGGCGGGCAGCGGCACGCCAAAGTCCTGGATCAGATCGATGTCGGTTCGGTCGCCGAGACCGTCCAGGATTTCGCGCGCGATGGCCTCCACGTTCGGCCGCATTGCGGCGAGAGGCTTGGGCATGAACGCGCCCTGTAGTACCTGGCGCAGTTTGGTGTGTTCCGGCGGATCCTTGAAGACCATCCAGCCGCCGAGGATTTCCGCCAGGAACGCGATTTTCTCCTGCTTGGTTCCGCCCATGCGGTCGGCGAAGGGAGACATTTTCTCGACCGAAAAGCGCGGGTCTCGCAACGCCATGCGGACATCGAAGTACCGGGTCAGGAACCATCCTTTGACCGAAGGATTCCAATGCACCGGCGCATCGCGGCGCATCTTCTCGAACAGGGGATAAGGGCTCTGAATGACCTCGGGCCGGTTCAGATCAAAACGCTCATCCATGATCGGTACTCCGTCGCCGTCCGTGGCAGTGCCTAAATTGGCGACTCCGGATCGAACACTGGTTTCCGTTTCTCAAGGTGAGACGCCAAACCTTCCTTCACTTCCGATCCCGCGAAGCCGAGCATCTCCAGCGCGGTCGAGGCGTCGAAGGCCGGGCCCATCATGCGGTACCAGTTGTTCAGCGCGTATTTCGTCCAGCGGATCGCGCTCGGCGCGCCGGCGGCGAGTTTCGAGGCAACTTCGATCGCTTTGTCCTGCAATTCCTCATCCTCGACGCAAAGCGAGACGAGGCCGTATTTCTCCGCATCCTCGCCATTGACCGGCTCGCACAGCATCAGCAGGTACTTCGCTTTCGCCATGCCGCACAACAGCGGCCAATTGATAACCGCGCAGTCGCCGGCGGCAACGCCAAGGCGGGTGTGTCCGTCGACGATCTTGGCGGCCTTGCCGGCGATGGAAATGTCCGCCAGCAGGGCCGCGACGAGGCCGGCGCCGACCGCCACGCCATTGATCGCGGAGACGATCGGCTTGTTGCAGTTGATGATGTTGTAGACGAGGTCGCGCGCTTCTTTCCACGCCTGCAGGCGGGCTTTCTCCTCGTTCATGTTGGCTTCGATCATGCCGAAATCGCCGCCGGAGGAGAAGGCCTTGCCCTTGCCCGTTAGGATGACGGCGCTGATATCTTCATCCTCATCGATGTCGCGCCAGATATAGGTGAACTGGTTATGCCCGACGGCATCGAGAGAATTGTATGTCTTCGGATTATTAAGGGTGATGCGCAGCACGCGGTCGGCGGGCCGGTCGAATTCGAAGCTGGTGTATTTCGCGTAACGGTCGGTCATGGTTTGCTCCCATCGAATTGGAATTGTTCTGGTTTATTGGTGTTGCCTTAGTCGACCATGGTCAGGCCGCCACTGACGCTCATTACCTGCCCTGTCAGATAGTCCGAGCGACCGCTGGCGAAGAATAGGATCGCATCGGCGATTTCCTGTGGTTCGGCCACGCGTCGGAAAGGGATCGCCCGAGTCAGGGCTTCCCGCATGCGTTCCGGCTGCGCATTGAACAGGGGTGTGTTGGTCGGGCCAGGGCACACGCAATTGACGTTGATGCGGTAGCGCGCGACTTCTCGGGCGAGCGATTTCGAGAACGCGATGATGCCGCCCTTGGCACCGGCATACATGGTTTCGCCCATGCTGCCGACCCGGCCGGCGTCGCTGGAGACACTGACGATCTTCCCCGCGTTGCGTTCGATCATCGGGTCGAGGAAGGCGCGGGTCAGCTTGACCGGGCCCATTAGGTTGATCTTGACGACCTTCTCCCAAAATTCCGGGGTCTGTTCGATGAAGGGCTGGATGATGTCCCATCCCGCGACATTGATGACACCGTCGATGTGACCCGCGTCCAGCGCTACCTTTGCAAAATTTGCAATCGATTCGTCGCTGGTGATGTTGAGCGGCACGAAGGTTGCGCCGCTGCCGACCTGGGTGGCCGTTTCAGCGCCGCCTTCTTCGTTGATGTCGCCGAAGAAGACGCGCGCATCAGCCGCGCACAGGGTGCCGACCGTGGCGCGTCCGATACCCGAGGCGCCGCCCGATACGACGAAGCTTTTTCCGTCTAAATTCATGTTTTCTCTCCTTGTCTGTCGGCGACGGGCGTTTAGTCGCGACCCGCCATCATCCGCGTCACGTCATAGGTGGCCACGGTTTCGCCGTGTTGGTTCACGATGTTGTTGGTGGTGCTGACGATGCCTCGGTTTGCTTTGCTGGTCTGCCGCACCGCAGTGACTTCGATTTCGCCGTGGATCGTGTCGTTGACGAATGTGGGCGCCTTAATTTTCAATGTTGTTTCGAGCATGGCAAGACCGGTGTGCTGCATGGTCGACTGCACCAGAAGCCCTTCGATAAAGGTATAGCAAAGTGCGCCGGGCACGGGACGCCCCTTGACCGCACCATGAGCGTCACCGAACGTCGCGTCGGTGAACATCACCTCGACCATTCCAGTGGCATTGATGAAATTGACGAGATCTGTTTCGGTCACCGTCCGGTTAATGGTGCGGAATTTCTGACCGACGGTAAGGTCGTTCCAACACAGTCCGAGGCCGACATATTCGAGTTCGTTTTTCATACTTCACTTTCCTTGTGACTTCGCATTAATCGTTGCCTGTGGCCCTGGCGTGGTCCGCTGCGCCCGCGCTCTGGTCGATCCGTTCCTGGATATGATCAAAAACGGTAAAACAGGTCGCAAGCTGGGCATCCGACAGGCCGGATAGAAATTCGTGCCGTAGGTCTTCGATGATTTTCTGTATTTCGAGGACCATCGGCCCCGCCTTGCTGGAAAGATGGATGGTCTTGGCGCGTCGGTCGTCGGGATCGTTGCGGCGTTCGACCCACCCATCCGCCTCGAGCCGATCCAACTGCCGTACCAGCGTAGAGCCGCGGATGCCAACAATGTCTGCCAGTTCGTTTTGCTGCAAGCCGTCGCCGTGAATCGACAGGTAATGCAAGATCACGCCGCGCGCCTGGCTCAAGCCAAGCGGCCCAAGCCGCAAATCCAACTCGTTGCGCCATTTGTGGTTGGTTTCAGCCAGGCGCCTAGCGAAACCGACGATCAACTCGTCCGACGGCGTGTTCATGTCAGCCTCATTCGCCAATTCGGGAATTATGTTAGGGGGCTAATTATTAGCTCGCAAACTAAAATCGCATACCGGGATCATTTTCCCTGCCGAAGCGTGTCGTGGATTGCTTCGGCAAGTTGCCGTTTGCGGAATGGCTTTTTCAGTAGCACCTGTTCTGTGCTCAGGGCGCTGCCGTCCAGCGTTGAAGGATAACCAGACATGAGGACGACCTTAAGGTCCGAAATTCGATTGGCGGCCTCTATGGCAAAATCTGGGCCGCTTTGGCCTCCCGGTAATACGACATCGGACAGCAGGAGATCGATCCTAGTTTCTCGGTCGAGGATTTTCCGAGCACCCGCTGCATCGCCGGTACCCAGTACCCGGTATCCCAGATCGGTAAGCATCCTGACGGTCATTTTGCGGACCTCGGGATCGTCTTCGACCACTAAAACGGTCTCATTGCTGCCGGATGGCGCTGAAGTCTCGCTTTCACTGCCCCTCTTCCGTACCGCGGACCCGCTGCGCGGCAGGTAAAGGGCGACCGTCGTGCCGACGCCGACCGTACTGCGAATTTCGACATGGCCTCCCGATTGCTTTGCGAACCCATGAACCATCGATAAGCCTAAACCGCTGCCCTTCCCGACATCCTTGGTCGTAAAAAAGGGCTCGAAGACATGCTCCAGGACTTCTTCGGAAATTCCATGTCCCGTGTCCGTGACCGTAAGAACGATGTAATCGCCGGCCGCGGCTTCCGGGCTTGCTGCAATGTCCGTCGTATCAATGTTTACGTTGGCGCACCCGACGGCCAATTTGCCACCGTTCGGCATGGCGTCCCGCGCATTGATCGCCAAATTCAAAAGCGCATTTTCGACCTGGCCCCGATCGGCGAGCGCTGTCCATAGATCTGGCGCCGAATCGAATTCGATCTCGATTGTTTCCCCTAGGGCCCGCGTGAGCAGATCCGACATTTCTTCGATCAGTTCGGACATATCGATCGGTTGCGGTTGCAAGGGCTGAAGGCGGGAAAAAGCGAGCAGCCGCTGCGTTAGTTCCGCGCCGCGGTCCGTTGCACGCAAAATAGCTTGCGCCATGGGCTTGTTCGCATACGCCTCGTCGGTGAGGAGTTCGGCATTGCCTTGGATGATGGCGAGCAGATTGTTGAAGTCATGCGCGATGCCGCCCGTCAACTGGCCGATTGCTTCCATTTTCTGCGCCTGACGAAGATGGCGCTCGGTCTCCGCGTGTGCTTGCATTTCCTCCTGCAGCGCCAGATTGATGGACTCCAGCTCGCTCGTTCGTTCCCGGACCCGCTCTTCAAGCGTCTCGTGAGAGCGGGAGAGATCGTCGACCAAAGCGGAATTTTCCTCCTGAAGGCGGAGGGATTTTAGAAGGATGGTATTCGCCACCCGAGCATAGACGGTGAGAAAAAGGAGGAAAATAATCCACATCGCCGCGAGCGCGATGTAGCTGTGCTCACCTTTGATGATCAGACCGACAATCCACGGCGCACTTGCTGTGAGGCTAAACGTGTGAACCGTTGGAAGATGGTAGGAATTGGTCGCGGCGATCGCGGCGCACATGCCTCCCACCACGAACGCGACGAAAACCTGGAGAAACATATCGGGAGTCAGCCACATTACCGCGGCTGCCATCCCCCAAAGCAGACCGCTCGCCATCGATCCCGCCGCATAGCGCCGTGCGGCCTTATCAACGTCACTTGAAGGCGGGTTCCGGTTGTAGTGTTTGCTGAGACCGTATCGGATGGCGGCGATCGCGGATGTCGCCACCACCCACGACAAAAGGAGAGTGTGGGAAATGCTGTTCCACAAGACAGCCGCGACGATTACCGCGTTGATGGCGTTGACGAGAATGCGCAGCGGGACCTGGTGCAGGAAGCGTATTTGGGCATCCCGAACCGACTGACTTGAAACGTCAGTTGCCTTGCTGTTGCGCCCGATCATTGCGGATTAATTGTGGGCCGGCCCGATCATGAAAATACAGACCCTTAGCGCAGATGGCAGGAAACATGCTGCCCCGGTGCGACTTCCTTCAATGTTGGGACTTCGACCCTGCACCGTTCTTCCGCATAGGGGCAGCGCGTGTGGAAATGGCACCCTGACGGTGGCTTGATCGGGCTCGGCACGTCGCCCTGAAGGATGATCTTCTTGCGCTTGATCGTTGGATCCGGAATCGGCACCGCCGACAGCAACGCTTCGGTGTAGGGGTGCTGCGGGCTGGTGAAGAGCGTTTTCTTGTCGGTGTATTCGACGATCCGGCCGAGATACATCACGGCGATATAATCGCTGATGTGCTCGACGACCGCCAAATCGTGCGCGATGAACAGGTAGGAAAGTTTGAACTCCTCCTGCAAGTCCTTCAGCAGATTGATCACCTGCGCCTGGATTGACACGTCGAGCGCCGATACCGGCTCGTCGCCGATAATCAAACGCGGGTTCAGGGCGAGCGCGCGCGCGATGCCGATACGCTGACGCTGGCCGCCCGAGAACTCGTGCGGAAAACTGTCCATCTGCCCTTTGCGCAAACCGACCTTGTCGAACAGTTCGGCGACGCGCTCGTCCTTTTCCTTGCCCTCGGCAATGCCATGAACCTTCAGCAATTCGCCGACGATATCACCGGCTGACATGCGTGGATTCAGCGAGGAATACGGGTCCTGAAAAATGATCTGCATTTCCCGCCGAAAGCTTCGAAGATCTGGCTTGTTCAGCGTCGTAATGTCGGTCCCGTCGATTTCTATGGAACCCTCGGTCGGCTCCAGGAGTCGCAGCACGGTTCGTCCGACGGTCGATTTTCCGCACCCGCTCTCGCCGACCAGACCCAGGGTTTCGCCTTCGTTGATGCTGAAGCTGACGCCATCGACGGCGTAAACATGGCCGGCCGTGCGCGACAGAATGCCCTTTTTGATCGGAAAATGCTTCTTCAGACCTTGGACTTTAAGGACCGGTGTGTTGCTTGTGCCGCCGGTGGCTACCTCAGCCATTGTCTTCTCCATACAATCTGTCCGAGTGCCAGCAGGCGACCCAATGATCTGGTTTCCCTTCCACGTAAGGGGGGTAAGCCGATGTGCATTTTTCGTCCGCATACTTGCAGCGGGGCGCGAAGGTGCAGCCGTCCGGAAGATTGTTCAGCAGCGGAACGATGCCAGGAATTTCCGCCAGCCGTTCGACCTTCGCTTCTTCGCCTTTCATGATGTCCAGATGCGGGACCGACGCCAGCAGCCCGTGTGTGTAAGGATGCAGCGGTTGGGCGAACAAATCTTCTACGCTCGCTTCCTCGACCTTCTTGCCGGCATACATGACAACGACCCGCCGCGCCGTCTCCGCAATCACGCCAAGATCGTGAGTGATGAGGATGACCGCCGTGCCGAGCTTTTCCTGCAGTTGCAAGATCAAGTCTAGAATCTGCGCCTGAATGGTTACGTCCAGTGCCGTCGTAGGCTCGTCCGCGATGAGAACCTTTGGATTACAGGCCAGCGCCATGGCGAT
Organism: Alphaproteobacteria bacterium; assembly: GCA_012103325.1. Taxonomy (GTDB): domain Bacteria; phylum Pseudomonadota; class Alphaproteobacteria; order UBA8366. Next base: position 503,552 of record WLWY01000001.1, on the reverse strand, counting down.
CATGACCCGTTGGCGCATGCCACCCGACAACTGGTGCGGATACTCCTTCACGCGTTGCACCGCCTCTGGAATTTTCACGATATCCAGCATTTCAATGGACCGCGCTAGCGCCTGCGCCTTGTTCATACCCTGGTGCAGGATGAGCGCCTCGCTGATCTGATGGCCAATGTTGAATACAGGGTTGAGCGAGGTCATCGGTTCCTGAAAAATCATCGACATCTCGTTGCCACGGACGTCCCGCATTTCCGCTTCGGAGAGTTCCAGCAGGTTCCGGCCATCGAGTTTCACGGTGCCGCCGACGGTCTTGCCGGGCGGGTCCGGTACGAGACGCATGACGGACAGTGCCGTAATGCTCTTGCCACAGCCGGACTCGCCCACGATGCCGAGCGTTTCGCCTTTCTTCAGATAGAAGGATACGTCGTCCACCGCTTTCACGGTGCCACCCCGCGTGAAGAAATAGGTCTTAAGACCGTCCACCTCCATTGCCAACTCGGCGTCTTGCGGTGCGACCGGCGCTTTCGTTTCGTCGCTAGCTATATCGACCATTCACCTACTCGAAAAATTTGGATGTTCATTCGAAAAATGTTCCGGAGATTAACTGCGCTGCCTCGGATCGAGAATATCGCGCAACGCATCGCCCAGCAGGTTGGTGCCGAAGACGACGAGGCTGATTGCCAGGCCGGGGAAGATTACCAGCCAAGGCGCGACACGGGCATATTCTGCGGCATTCTCGGACAGCATGCGGCCCCAGGAGGGGTGCGGCTCCGGAACGCCGAGGCCGAGGAACGACAAGGACGCTTCCACCAGGATTGCGGAGCCCAGCTGCGCTGTGGCCAGCACAATCAGCGGCGCCAACGTGTTTGGCAACACATGGCGGATAGCGACACGCAGCTCGATCATGCCAGCGGCGCGCGCCGCTTCCACGAACGGCATTTCTCGCAGCGCCAGCGTACTCGATCGGACCACGCGGGCGACGCGTGGCACCAGCGGGATGGAAATTGCGATGATCGTATTTTCGAGCGACGGTCCGAGCGAAGCCGCCATGACGAGCGCCAACACCAGCAACGGCAGCGCCTGCATGATGTCGATGATCCGCTGCATGATCAGATCGAACCATCCCAGCAAATAGCCTGACATCAGCCCGACGAAGACACCGATAATGCCGCCGAGCAATGTCGACGAGACGCCGACGATGAGTGATATCCGCGAGCCATGTACAATGCGCGCAAACATATCGCGGCCCATAAAGTCAGCGCCCATGACATTGTCCGTTGTCGGCGGAGACAGCGACAGCGTTGAATTCGTTTGCACTGGATCATGCGAAGCGATCACGTCGGCGAAAATCGCCATCAGCACGAAGCCGATAACGATGAGAATTCCGGTTACGGCGAGCGGGTAATTCTTGGCGAAGTGGACGACAGCGTCCCACCGTCCCTCAATATTCGCGCCGGCCTTGGCGAGTTCCGCTTGTTGGTCAACGATATGGGTCACAACCTAAGCCTCCCACCCTGAATCAGTCGCCATATTTGATGCGCGGGTCTAGCGCCCCGTAGGTCAAATCGACGATGAAGTTCACTGTCACAACGATCAGCGCGATGAGCATCACGAGGTTTTGCACGATTGGATAGTCGCGCATCAAAATAGCTTCTACCAGGAAGTGCGCGACACCCGGGATGTTGAACACCGTTTCCGTGATGATCAGTCCACCAATCAGGAAAGCGGCTTCAATGCCGATGATTGTCGTGACCGGCAGGAAGGCGTTTTTCAGTGCGTGGGAATAGTTCACCGCGTTTTCCGATGCGCCCTTTGACCGCGCCGTGCGGATATAATCCTGCCGGAGCACTTCAAGCATGGACGATCGCGTCAGCCGCATGATCAACGCCGAACTTCGAAAGCCGACCGCCGCCGACGGGATCAGATAAAGCAGTAACTCGTCCCAAAGATTGTCGGGCGGATCGGTGTATATCGGTATGTCGCCGAAAAGCGCGAGCGAGGCCATCAGGATCAGCAAGGCGAGCCAGAACGAGGGCAGCGATAAACCGCTCAAGCTTATGATACGCAACGTGTAATCGAGGCTGGTATCCTGTTTGACGGCGCTGATAACACCGAGCGGAACACCGAACAGAACCGAAAACCCAAGTGCCATGGCTGCGAGTTTTGCGGTAATCGGAATACGCGGTCCGAGCTCGTCCACCGCCGGCATTTCGGAGACGTATGAAAAGCCGAGATCCCAATGCAAGAGGCCCCAGATCCAATCGAAATATTGCACCGGGATGGACCGGTCGAGGCCGAGTTCTTTCTCGATTTCAGCCTTCTCGGCCGGGTCAACGAAGCCCGCCGAATCGAACATGATATCGACGATGTTGCCGGGCATCAGGCGCAACAGCACGAAGATGATGATCGACATTCCGATGAGCGTCAGCAGCATCAGGAAAAAGCGCTTAACTAGGTAGGTTGCCAAAACCCTTCCTCCCGCGTGATAGACATCCGATTTAAATGAATCGGAGCGGCATTAACGATGGAAAATCTTCAAAACGAAAAAAATGGGATCGTAGAGAATAGTTCCCTACGATCCCTGGATTTTATTTTGATTACTTGTCCAACCAGACGTCTTCCATGCGCCAGCCATTGTAGAGGCTGTTCACATGCGCGACGTAGCCCTTCACGTGGGCCTGCTTACAAGTGTAGTTCTGGTTGTGATAGAGGATCGGCCGTGCGGCGTCCTCCTGGAGCTGCTTGTCAATTCTTAGAACAAGCTTCCTGCGCGCCGCCTGGTCAGTCATCATCGACTGCTTGACGAACAGTTTCTCCATGTCCTGGTTGCAATAACCGGTGTAGTTCCGCTGCGAACCGCAAGAGTAGTTCTCGAAGAAGTTCGCATCCGGATCATCAACACCAACCGCTGTTGCGTTCAGGCCAACCATGTAGTCCTTGCGGGCTACCGTGGCGTGCCAGTTGCTGGTCTCGATCGTCTTGAGCGTACCGTCGACGTAGATTTCCTTGAGGTAATCGATCAGCAGCACGGCGGGATCGCGATACCCTGCGATGTTCCGCGTCGAAACTTCGACCTTCAGACGGTTGTTCGGACCATAACCGAGGCCTTCCATGATCTTGCGTGCTTCGGCCCGGTTTGCCTGGACGTCCGGATTGTAGCCCGCGACTGACGTGATGAATTCAGGCGTGAAGCCCCAAACACCCTGCGGCGGCGGCGACATGGCACCGCCTTGGCGGTTCTCGCCCTTGCTGAGGATGTCGATTGCCGACTTGCGGTCCAGCGTTAGGACCATGGCCCGGCGAATTTTCGGGTTATCGAACGGTGGCTTCGCCTGATTGACGATCAGATTGATGCTCGCGCCCATCACGCGCTCGCAAACCGCAGACGGTGCCTGGGCCGCGATGTCACGCTGCAACGGAACAGTCACATCGCCATTGAAGGCCATGTCGAACTTGCCGGCGATAAAGGCCAGGACACGCGTCGAACGGCTCTTGATGATCGTCCATTCGATACCGTCGAGATAGGGCTGGCCCTTTTTCCAGTAGTCCTTGTTCTTCGTGAACTTCACGCTTTCGTTCTGTTTCAGCGAAACGAACTTGAACGGCCCTGTACCAATCGGTTTTGTGCGCATTTTCTTCGGCGACACGTGACACGGATAAACCGGCGAATAGCCTGATGCCAGCAGTGTCAAAATCGCCGGTTGCGGACGTCCGAGTTCGAACGTGACTTCATGATCGCCATTCGTGGAAACGCCTTTGAGGTTCTTATACCAGGCTTTCCGCGGGTTCTTGCGCAGCTTGTACTTGCTGCCGCCATTACCCAGCAACAAATCCCACCAGGTGCACTTTACGTCCGCGGAGGTAAAGGGCTTGCCGTCATGCCACTTCACGCCCTGGCGCAGCTTGAAGGTCAGTTTGGTTTTGTCGCCGTTCCACGACCAGCTCTCCGCCAGATCCGGTACGATCGTATCCAGACTGTTGGTCGCCTTTAGCTGATCGTACATGACCAGATTGTTCATAACCGGCATATATGGCGTCAGTGTCGAGTTCGTCGCTTCCTCGTGGATCGATCCGCTTGGCGGCGTTCCGCGGTGATACGCTTTCAGAATACCGCCGGCTTTTTGAGCCATGGCGGTCTGTGCGCCAAGGGTAATCGCTGCCAGCGAAGCGGCTACCGTCAGCATTTTCAAGGTCGGTTTCATGAATCCCTGCCTCCTAAACAGTGAATTTATTCGTTTTGCGCGAAATTTTTATTATTTACCGCACGGATTATGCGCAATCATCCATCGCGTGCCAAGTCACTCGTGGTTGATTGTTACCTGGCCGTCCAACCACCGTCTATTGTGAACGCGGCGCCGCGCATCGCGGCACCGGCATCGCTGCACAGATAAACCGCCGCCGCGGCGATCTCCTCAACGGTGATGAAGCGCCCCATCGGCTGATGGTAAGGCTGCTTTTGGGCCAGATAATCCGCCAGCGCTTCTTCCTTTGGAAGCCCTACTTCTTCGGCGAACGTGTCGATACGATGTTCGCTGAGATTGGTGCGGACGGTTCCCGGGCATATCGCGTTGCAGGTGACGCCGGTCTCGATTGTTTCCAGTGCGACGACCTTCGTCATGCCCAGGATACCGTGTTTGGTCGCGGTGTAGGCGACCACGTTCGGCGAGGCGACGAGCGCGTTCGTCGACGCCGTATTGATAATCCGGCCCCAGTCGCGCGCCTTCATCTGCGGTAGCACCGCTCGGGTCGCGTGAAACGGGGCGGACAGATTGATCGCCAGCATGTCGTCCCACTTGTCGACGGGAAAGCCCTCGGTAGGGTCGCGGTGCTGCATGCCTGCGTTGTTGATCAGGATGTCGACTTTCCCCAGCTGCGCGGTGGCGTCCTCCACCATGCCGACGACCTGCTCGGGCTCACGCATGTCGGCGCCGTTATAGCGGACCGTCACGCCGAATTCGCTTTCCAGGCCGGAGCGGGTTGTTTCGATCTCTGCGGTGTCGCCGAAACCGTTCAACATGATCGCGCAGCCTTCCGCAGCAAGCGCCCGCGCGAAACCAAGACCTAACCCACTCGTGGAACCGGTGATGAGTGCGGTGCGACCGTCCAAAAATCCAGCCATGTTGTTTCCCTCCCTCTTTATGGATTGTTGTTTTGTCCTCGCAATTGTGCGCGGCAGGCGATCCAGATCAACCCCGTCGCCGCCACGAGGAAGATCACCGTCCCGATCGCCATCGATTCCAGACGGATGCCCGCATCCATCATCCAGCCCATCGCAGGCGGTCCCAGTGCGGAGGCGAAGACGCTTATTGTCGCCGCCATGCTACGGATGGCGCCGATATGCCGAGTGCCGCCGAATTCCGTCCACATGACCGGCGCAATAGTCTGGCGGAGTCCCGAGGTGGCGCCGGACAGGGCGAGATAGACCCACGCCCAGATCGCATCGTCGAGAAAGCCAAGAATCAAGATGCCGAAGACGTAGGGCATCAGCACGAGCGGCAGCAGGCGCGTCGCGCCAGCACGGTCGACGATCGGGCCCGCTACCATTGAAAATAGGGTCGTCATCACGGCGAAGACCGCGTAGCCGGCGGTGACCCATTCGGCCGACCAGCCTTTCATCGAGGCGACGGAAAGCTGATGAAAGAACAGCGCTGTTTCGATGATCGACGGCGCCAGGATCCCCGGCAGGATCGCGTAGAAGAACGGATGCCGAAACACCTCCGATACAGTCAGACTCTGCTCGACCGGCTCCTGTACGGATTCGGTTGGCCGTCTTCGCATCGGTGCCGCCGCCGATGTCTGACGATTGCCGCGCAAGAGCCAGATCACCGCGGGCAGAAGCAGCGCGATGGCAAGGAAACCAGCGATGGCGTATGTCTCGCGCCAACCGACAAGTGCGATCAGGGCCACGGCGACGACCGGTAGGATGGCCCGTCCGGCGGGGTATCCGAGCGAAACGACAGCGACCGCCTTACCGCGGCTGAAGCGGAAATATTTTACGGTTGCCGTGATCGAGGTGTGGCTGGCGAGGCCTTGGCCCATCTGCCGCAGCATGAAGATGGCCGCGACCAGAAATCCTGCGGCCGGACAAAGCGCGGCACCGAGACAGGCGATCGCCAATCCGACACTGACAAGTGCCGCGTATCGGATCAGCGGCATCCGGTCGATCCATCGGCCCGTGAACGGCAAAACGAGCGCCGACAACAAGGTGCCCAGCATATAGACCGTGCCCCACTCGGCATGGGACAGATCGAACTCGGCCTGTACTTCCGGTCCGAAGACGCCGATGAAAAACGTCTGCCCGAAACTGGAGGCAAAGGCCATAAGGACGCCGAAACTCAGGAACCGGGCATTCTCGCGGGCGAATCTCAAATAGCCGCTGGGGGCCTCGGCGGTGGCCGGGTCGGTCATTATGGATGTCCTGTCTGGCGCGTGCCGGGCAAGCTGTAATCTAGAGTAGTCGGCGATATTTTGAAACGCGTGCGCCGCCAAGTAAGATCGCCGCGGTTTTTGATACGTCGGGGAAGGAGAATCGCCAATGGAGCAGTATCCGGCAGTTCAGTTCATGGTAAAGCACGGTCGCAATCTGGCGATCCTTGTCGGCTTGGCGCTGCCCGTTCTCGTTCTTATCGGCATCGTTGCGGCGGAATGGCATTGGGTCTGGGGCATTGCGGCGCTGGTTGCGGGGGTCGTCGTGGGATTCGCGTTCCGGACGTTCGCGGAACTCACGCAGATCATCGCCGACATGTTGTTGCCGCAATAGAGAGGTCCGGGTATGTCGGGTGATATCGTCATTATCGGGGGCGGCCTCGCGGGCCTGACGGCGGCGAACCGGGCCGCCGAATTGGGTCTCAATCCCATCGTTCTGGAACAGGGCGGCGACCCGCAATATTTCTGTAACTCGCGCTTTGCCGGCGGGCTTTTGCATGTTGCGTTTAAGGACATGACGGCGTCTCCGGACGATATCGTCGCGGCGGTGGAAGCGGCAATCGACGGCGACGCAGCGACAATGAATGGCGCGGTTATGGGACGGGAAGGCGGCCGGGCGCTGGCCTGGCTGCGTGCGGAAGGCGCGCGCTTCATCAAGGGCGGTTCGCTGGAATTCATGCGTTGGGTGTTGGCTCCGCCGCGGCCGCGCGGTGCGGGTCTCGATTGGAAGGGCCGCGGTCCGGATGTCCTGCTGCGCAAGCTCACCGCGAACCTCGCCGAACGCGGCACGACGGTGCGGCTCAACAGCCGCGCGCGGGAACTGATCGTCGAGGACGGGCGCATCGCAGGAATTATCGTCGACGACACGCGCATCGACGCCGGCGCGGTCGTGATCGCCGATGGCGGCTTTCAGGCCAATATGGATTTGATGCGCCGGTTCATCTCGCCGCAGCCGGAGCGCCTGTTGCAGCGCGGCGCGGCAACAGGCCGGGGCGACGGGCTTCTGATGGCGGAAGCGGCGGGGGCGAAACTGGTCGGCATGGGCCGGTTCTATGGCCACCTATTGGGCCGGGAAGCGTTCCAAAACGACAAGCTATGGCCTTATCCCATCATCGATCCGATCGCCGCCTCGTCCATCGTCGTGAACGAAGCGGGGCAGCGGTTCCTCGACGAAGGCATGGGCGGCGTCCACATGGCGAACGAGGTGGCCAAGCTCGACGATCCGCTGACCGCCACCGTTATTTTCGATGATGCCGTCTGGAACGGGCTGGCCGCCGACAACCGGTATCCGCCGTGCATGAACCCGGTCTTCGTCAAGGCGGGCGGCACGGTTCTGGAGGCTGGCGACCTTGCTTCACTCGCGCAGGCGGCGGGACTATCCGCTGAGGGACTCGCAAAGACAGTCGCGGATCACAACGCGGCCATCGAAGGGTCCGGGGGCGGGTGGTCGCCATCACGGACGACGAACCGGTTCAAGCCGCAGCCCATTGCAACACCGCCGTTCCGCGCCATTCCGATCTGTGCCGGGATCACTTATACGATGGGGGGCGTTGCCATTGACGGCGATAGCCGGGTGCAGCATCGCGATGACGGCGTGATCCCGGGATTGTTTGCGGCCGGCTCCGCATCCGGCGGTATGGAAGGCGGGGCGAATGCCGCCTATCTCGGTGGGCTGGCGAAGGCCGTCATCACGGGACTACGGGCGGCTGAAGCCGCGGCCGGGGAAAACAAAGCGGCTGCGTAAAGAACAAGAAACGGAAAGGCGCGAGGTGTGAGCGACACGTTCGACTATATTATTATCGGTGCGGGCTCGGCAGGTTCGGTCCTTGCCAATCGCTTGTCGGCGGACAGTGATGTTACCGTGTGCGTGCTCGAAGCGGGACCGCGCGACCTCAACCCGTTCATTCACATCCCGGCCGGATTCATGAAGACCTTGGTCAATCCGTCCGTGAACTGGCTTTACGAGACGGTGCCGGGCCAGGGGACGGCCGGCCGTAAAATTCCGACACCGCGCGGCAAGACTCTCGGCGGATCCAGTTCGATCAACGGCCATATCTACAATCGCGGCCAGCGCATGGATTTCGATGGTTGGGCGCAGCGCGGCAATCGCGGCTGGGGTTATGCGGATATCCTGCCTTACTTCAAACGTACCGAGCGGCGTGTGGGTGATGGCGACGATCAGTTCCGCGGCCGCGACGGCGGCCTCACCGTTACGGATATCGACTGGAAGCATCCGCTCTGCGAGGCCTTCATCGATGGTGTTGCCGGGCTCGGCATTCCGCGCAACCCTGACTATAACGGAGCGAAGCAGGAAGGCGTCGGATACTTTCAGCGCGCACTGTATAACGGCCGGCGGGTCAGTGCCGCCCGCGCGTTCCTGCATCCGGCCAAACACCGCAAGAACCTGGATGTCTGCACCAATGCGCATGTGGCGCGTATTCTGTTCGACGGCAAAAGGGCCGTTGGTATCCGCTATCGCCGCGGTGGCAAGGACGTTGTCGTTCGGGTGCGCCGCGAGATCATCCTGTGTGGGGGGACGATCAACTCGCCGCAGCTGCTGCAGATTTCCGGTGTCGGTCCGACGGCGCTGCTGAACGATATCGGCGTGCCGGTCGTGCACGAGCTGCCCGCGGTCGGCGAAAATTTGCGCGACCACTACCCGGTCCGCATGGTCGCCCGGGTCAAGGGCACCGATACCGTCAACGAGCGTGTACGCGGCTGGAAACTTGCCATGGAGGTGGCGAACTACGCGCTGCGCCGCAAGGGCGTGCTCACCTTGTCGCCGACCCTGGTGCATATTTTCTGGAAATCCAACGCGGCGCTGGACAGCGGCGACTTGCAAATGACCTTCACGCCGGCGAGCTATCGGGAAGGCTGGCAGGGCGAACTCGACACCGTGCCCGGCATGACCGTCGCGGCCTGGCAGCAACGGCCGGAAAGCCTCGGCTATGTCCGGGCACGCTCCGCTGACGCGGGCGAAAAGCCGGACATCCAGCCGAACTATCTCGATCACGAGATCGACCGGCAGGTCCTGCTCGGCGGCATGAAGCTGGCCCGCAGCTTCCTCCGGACTCCGGAACTGGCGGTCTACAATGACGGCGAGGCGCTGCCCGGCCCCGATGTGCAGAGCGACGACGAGCTGATGGATTTCGCCCGTGGTATCGGTACGACGGCGTTCCATGTCATGGGCACGTGCCGCATGGGACCTGCGAGCGATCCGTCGACGGTGGTCGACGACGAGTTGAAGGTGCACGGGATCGAAGGGTTGCGCGTCGCCGATGCCTCGATCATGCCGACGATGCCCTCCGCCAACACCAACGCCTCGACCCTGATGATCGCTGAGAAGGCGTCCGACATGATCCGGGGACAATCCCCTTTGCCGGCGATTGCGTTGTAGGCGCGGGCGCTTTTCGCTTGGTCTCGACCGGGAGGCTACATGGTGCCAGAACAGACCTACGATTATATCGTGATCGGCGCTGGGTCGGCCGGCTGTACGATTGCCAGTCGCCTGAGTGAAGATCCCGCGGTGCGAGTGCTCCTGCTGGAAGCCGGTGGTTCTGACAGGGACCCGATGATCCGCGTGCCGATCGGTTGGGGCCGGATTCTGCAGAAACGGCTGCATGATTGGGGCTATTTCACCGAGCCCGAACCGCATCTCGACAACCGCCAAATCGAATGCTCCCGGGGCAAGGTGCTCGGCGGCTGTTCCTCGACCAACGCAATGGCCTATGTCCGCTGCCATCCGCTGGATTTCGACCGCTGGGCGGGCCAAGGCTGTACCGGCTGGTCGTTCGCCGATCTGCTGCCCTACTTCCAGCGTCAGGAGGATTGGGAGGGTGGTGCGGATGCCTATCGCGGCGCTGGCGGTCCGCTGACGACGACACAAAACCGCTATCCCGACACTCTTGTCGGCGCGCTGTTCGCGGCCGGCGCGGCGGCGGGATATTCGATCACCCCTGACTATAATGGCGCCGAGCCGGACGGTTTCTGCACGATGCAGTCGACCGTTCGCCGAGGACTGCGCTGCAGCGCCGCCGTGGCCTATCTCCGCCCCGCCTTGCGCCGGGCGAATTTGACGCTTTCCGCCAAATCCCTGGTGTCGGAAATTATTCTTGAAGGCACTCGTGCCTCCGGTGTCCGCTATGCACGGGGCAGCCGGACCGTCACGGCCCGTGCGGATCGCGAAATCATCCTTTGCGGCGGTGTGATCAATTCGCCCCATCTTCTCATGCTGTCCGGCGTCGGCGCGCCGGACGCGCTAGCAGAACACGGGATCGGCTGTAAGATCGCGTTGCCGGGCGTGGGCAAGAACCTGCAAGACCACATGTCGGTCGGCATCGAGTATGAACGCAAGGGCGATGGCCCTTTCGTGAATACGCTCCGCTACGACCGGCTTCTCCTGGAAATGGCCCGCGCCTATATCTTCGGGACGGGGTTTGCGACCGCGATGCCGGGGCCGGTGATGGCGTTCCTCAAAAGCGATCCGGCATTGGCGCAACCCGATATCCAGCTTCTGACGCGGTTCGTGCCGCCCGAAACACAGCCCTGGTTTCCGGGTTTGCGGCCGCGGCCGAGGGACGCGTTCATGTTCCGGCCGGTGCTTCTGCATCCGGAAAGCCGGGGCCATGTCGAACTGCGCTCGACCGACCCGCGCACGCCCGTCGCTATTCATCAGAACTTCCTGAGCACTGACAATGATTGGCAAACGTTCCGGACGGGCATCGAGATCGTCCGGGATGTGGTCAGCCGCACGCCGCTCGACCCGTTCCGAGGGCCCGAGATCGCGCCCGGTCCGGACTGCACGTCCCGCGAAGACATCGACGCCTATATCCGCCGGACCGCCTGGACGGTTCATCACCCGCTGGGGACCTGCAAGATGGGTGCGGCCGATGACGACAGCGCCGTCGTCGATCCGACCTTGCGGGTCCGCGGCGCGGAGAACCTTCGCGTGGTCGATGCCTCGGTCATGCCGGATATGCCGGGTGGCAATATCAACGCCCCCGTCATCGCCATAGCGGAACGTGCGGCCGACTTGATCCGCGGCAACCAGCCGTTGCCCCCAGCCGCGGGCTAGAGCGGAACGCCTACCGTTATTCGTCTTCGACGATGTTGTTGCCGAGAACGTCTCGGATCGAGACCTGCGGGTCTTCCAGCTTCTGCTTGAGCTGTGCCGTGCGTTCGCCGTTCACCAGATAGTCGCCGTCGGTTGCCCGTTTGGCCATGGCGTCCCATTTGTCGTTCCAGTCGCCGAGCGAATAGCCGTGCCACGGAGTCTCGGGCGTCAGGGGTGGGAGGCCAAGCTCCTCCCACAATTCCTTGGCCCGTTCCATATACTCCTTCTTCGGCAAGGCGATGGGCGGCAGGTCGTATTTCAGGGTCGCGTCGATCAGCATGGTCGACTCGTTATCGGCATCCTTCAATACGGGACCGTGCCCCCGGCCCCTGTAGTCGACGATCTGAATGTCCTTCACCGGATTGGCGCGGTAGCACATCGCCCACAACAGAGCATCCGCATTGTCCGGATCGATATCGTCGTTGATCGCGATGCAGTATTTCCCGATCGCCGGCTGATAGGCGGAAACCCCCATCAGCGCGCGCCAGATCTCGGTTTTCTTCGCATCGCGATCCACCGTCACGCTCACGAACCGGCGCAGATTGGTCAAGGGTTCGTGCAGCGAGACCTTTTTCACGCAACGGATGCCGAGCGTATCGCGCAAGTGAGACAGAAACATGGGCTCGAAGGCGACGCGTTTGATGACGCTCGATTCGCTGGGCGTCACCTGGCTGATGATCGAGCTGACGACCGGTTTCTTCTGCTGCGTGATGGCCGTGACATCCATCGTGAAATTGTATTCCTCGAGCGCTACGTAACCATGCGATTCCCCGAAGGGTCCTTCCGGTTCCAGATATTGCGGATCGATGAACCCTTCGACCACGACCTGCGCTTCGGCCGGAACGTAGAGATCGACGGTCTTCGCTTTCACGATATTGATCGGCCCACCGGCGAGCCCGCCCGCCACGGTGAGTTCGTCGACGCCGAGCTGCACTTTTTGCGGCCCGGTATATTCCACCACCGGCGGGCAGCCGAGGATGATGCAGACCGGCATCTTCTCGCCGCGCGCCTGATAGCCCTTCCAGTGATGATAGCCGCCGGCGGAACTCGATATCTGCATCATTACCGCCAGCCGGTCCGCAGCCTTCAGGTTGCCACGATAGACGCCCATATTCTGGACGCTGCTGTCGATATCCTTGGTGATCCAGGTGGCGGCCGTGAAATACGGCCCCGTATCGTAACCGGGAGTCGAAATCGGAATCGGCAGCGCGTCCAGCCCCTTTCCAGGGCCCTGGATCTCCGCGCCGGTCATCACGATGTCCTGGCAGGGGGCCTCGTCGACGATAACCGTCTCGACAGGCTGGCTCAGCGCCCTGTCCCAAAGCGGTCCAATCTCGTCGAGCGAGTCCGCGCCCATCCCGATGCGGTAGATTTCGGGGTTGGCGGCCAGCCCGCCGATCAAGATCGGCATGTCATAGGTGCGGCCCTTGCTGTCGGTGATGTTGGTGAAAAGAAACGCCTTGCGTTCCGCCTCCGGAATACCGCCGCGGAATTGCCAACGCACCAGCGGATGCATTTCCGTGTCCTTGTTGACCGGTTTGTCGATCCGATACAACAGGCCGGCCCGGTCCAGCGCTTCGATGTGCTCCCAAAGATCCTTATAGACCCGTTCCGCGTCGTTTCCGTTGCGCATCGTCTCCCTCTTTCTCCGCGCCCCGCATGCAGATTTTCAATTCTTGCCCTCTACTCGACACTGCAGGCCTGCGGCGATATTGATTATAGCCCCCCTGGGGCGACGTTCGCGCAAATCCGCCCATACTCTCGATCTTTTGCCAAGGACAAATCATGAGTTCTCTGAACCGTATCACCGGCCGCTCGGCCTTTCTGGCGCTCCTCAAGGATGAAGGCATCACCCATCTGTTCGGCAATCCGGGCACCACGGAACTGCCGATCATGCATGCTTTGACGGATCATCCGGATTTGAAGTTCGTTCTGGCCTTACAGGAGTCGCTGGTGGTCGCGATGGCGGATGGGTATTCGCGCGCGTCGGGGGAGCTAGTCGCCTGCAACGTTCATGTCGCGCCGGGGCTCGGCAACGCGCTGGGGTCGCTGTTTAATGCGAAGTTCACGGGTACGCCGATGATCCTGACCGCGGGTCAGCAGGAGCAGGGCCATGGCCTGATGGAACCGCTGCTTTACGACTCGCTGGTACCGATGGCCGCGCCTTTGGTCAAATGGGCCGTCGAGGTGGCCCGGCTCGAGGATCTGCCGCGCATCATCCATCGCGCGGCCAAGGTGGCGACAACCGCACCGACCGGCCCGGTGTTCATTTCGCTGCCCGGCGATATCCTCAATGAGGAAGCGGGTATCGAGATGGGCCACAGCACGCGGGTCGAAACCGCGATGCGCCCGACCGACGAAACTCTCGACCGGATGGCGCAGCGATTGCTGGAGGCTAAAAATCCAGCCATCGTCGCCGGACCGGAAATCGTCACGTCCGACGCGTTTCAGGAAATCGCGGAATTCGCGGATGCGCTCGGCGCGCCCGCCTATCAGCAGACGATCCCGTACGGCTCGCACTACCCATCGGAACACCGCGCCTATATGGGGGCGTTGGGCCGCGATCAGAAACAGGTCCGCAAGACGCTTGAGCCGTACGATCTTCTGGTGTTCGTCGGGGCGGATGTGCTGCGCATGTCGGTTTGGGACCCGGTCGATGCTCTGCCGCAGGATATGCCGATTATGCAGATCTGCCTGAACGACTGGGAGTTGGGAAAGAACTATCCGACCGAGACGGCTGTGCGTGCCGACGTGAAGGAAACGCTGCGTGTGCTGATCCCAACACTGAAGAAACGAGGCGGTTCCGAACACAGTGAAAGAGCTGAAGCGCGATTAAAAGCGATCGAAGATCGGAACTGGAGCGCCAGGAACGCGGTGCTGCGCGAGAAGATCGCTGCACAGGCCGACACGACACCCATCGCCGGCGATTGGCTGATGATGCAGGTCGTCGACGCGCTGCCCGACAATGCGATGGTCGTGAACGAAGGGCTCACGACGGCCGGCAAGCTGCTCGATCTGCTGCCCTACCGCGACCGCTACAGCTATCACGCGCTAGCCAGCGGTGGCATCGGCTGGGCGATTGCGGCCTCGGTCGGCATCTCGTTGGCCCAGCCGGACCGGCCGCTGGTGTCGGTCATAGGCGACGGCAGTGCCATGTATTCGGTGCAGGCGCTATGGACGGCGGCGCATCTGAAGCTGCCGATTACCTATGTCATTGCCAACAACAAGGGCTACCGCATCATCAAGCAGCGATTGCTCAGCTTCCACGGCAACGACAATTTCATCGGCATGGATTTCGAAGACCCGGAGATCGATTTCACCGGGCTGGCCCGCTCGCTCGGCATGAACGCGGAACGGATCACCGACCCCGCAGCCGTGCGCCCCGCACTCGACGCGGCCATCGCCAGCGGTGGCCCGACCCTGCTCGACGTTTCCGTTGAGCGTTCGGTGGGGTAAGGGTCGTACGCCTGTTATTCCCTTTCATACCCGATCGTCAGTCTGCATCGGCGTGACTGGGTTGCCGCTGCTTCTGTTTCTTCCCACTAAATGCTTGGTAGACGAAAGCGGCGAACGCGAAGACCCCGATTCCAAACACCACGTCTCCGGGCACGCGCATCCAGACAAGCCCCTCCATAACCGAAGAGTGAATGACCTCGGCAGATCGCGCATACGCGTACCCTTCGCTGACGCTTGCATAGGTCTGCCAGATACCTTGGGGAAGCAATGACAGGAAGGTCATCATGGCCAGACCGAGATTGAGGGACCAGAAGCTAACCTTCAACAGCGAATGGTTCCAATGCCGCAGGTCCGTCAGGCCCCGCATGCAATAGAGGGTCAACCCGAGACCGAGCATTCCGTAAACGCCGAACAGGGCAGCGTGGCCATGATTGGCAGTCAAGTTCAAGCCCTGCATGTAGTAGAGAGCGATAGGCGGATTGATGAGGAAACCAAACAAACCGGCTCCGACGAGATTCCAGAAGAGGACGGCCCCGGAGAACATGAACGGCCAGTGATAGTTCTTTTCCCACAGTACTTGCCGTTCGATCTTGGCGTGATTGTACGCTTCGAAACCGATGACCGCCAAAGGCACGACCTCGAGAGCGGAGAATGTGGCGCCCAGCGCGATGACCGAAATCGGTGTCCCACTGAAATAGAGATGATGGAACGTTCCGAGCACGCCACCCAGGAGAAACACGATCGTCGCGAACAACACCATAACAATAGCGGTTCTAACGCGGAGCAAACCCATGTGGACGAAGAGCACCGAGATTATCGTCGCCGCGAACACTTCAAAGACACCCTCGACCCAGAGATGAACCACCCACCAACGCCAGTAGTTCATGATCGCGATATTCGTGTGTTGCCCCCACATCAGCCCGGCGCCATATAGGATGCCGATCGAGGCCGTGGCAATCACGAGCAGGTACAACAACGAATTGTTGGTGTTCGACGTCAGGGTTTGCAGTTTGTTCGAGATGCCCCCAAGAGCTGGGTACAGTGCCCTCAGAACGAGCGCGACCCAGAGAAGAAGCCCGATCGTCAAATAGATTTGCCAAAAACGTCCGAGATCGATGTACTCGTAGCCTTGGTGACCGAACCAGAAGTTCGCTGAGAGATCGTCGAAAAACCGGTGTACCGCGGCCCATTCGCCGATAAACGACCCTACGACGATCAGCAGAAGACTCACAAAGATGAAGTTTACGCCGAGCACCTGATACTTCGGATCTCTTCCTGCGATGAGCGGCGCGACATACAGGCCTGTTGCAAGCCAGGCCGTTGCAATCCAGTAAATGGCGAGTTGCGTGTGCCAGGTCCGGGACACGGCATATGGCAAATATTCGACCAAAGGCAGTCCATAAAATCCCTGACCTTCGACGGCATAGTGTGCCGTGAGCATCCCCAACAGGACTTGCACGGCGAAAAGGGCCGTTACGAGCCAAAAATACTTCGCTGTCGCGCGCATGGACGGCGTAATAGTAGCAGTGTCGATGAGATCGGCGGCCGCGATACCACCCTCCGGCTCGAGCGAACCTCGCCAGATGTCGTATTGCCTGGCGTAGTACCATACGAGCGCTCCAATGCCGGCAAGCAACAGCACAATGGAAACCATGCTCCACATGAAGAGCGCCGGCGGCGGAACGTTTCCGACGAGCGGCTCGTGAGGCCAGTTACTTGTGTAGGTAATGTCATCGCCCGGACGGTTCGTCGTGGCACTCCAAGAGGTCCAGAAGAAGAACGCACCCAAGGCACGTGCGTCCTTTGCATCGAGAGTTGCCTTCAACGGCATGGCATAATCTGATCGCAGCTTCAGGTACGCCTCTCCGCTGCCCATGAAGAGCCGGGAATAGTGCTCCGCAACCTTTGCCACGGCCGCGGCGCGATTTTCTCCGACCGTGATGACACCGGTCGCGCTATCGAAAGTGTTCTTCCTCATTTCTTTGCGCAGCGCCGCGAGATGGGCCTCTCGGGCCACATCTTCGCTCAACTGCGGGAGAGGAGAGCCGGCTGCTATTGTCGTGAGCAACGCCAACGCTTCCCGGTGTAGCCAATCTGCTGACCAGTCGGGCGCGAGATAACCGCCATGTCCCCAAATAGATCCCTGCTGCATCCCACCGGTCGACTGCCAGACGTTCTGCCCGCGTTGAATGTCCTCCTTTGTGAACAGCACGCGCCCGGATGTCGTTTCGACACGGTTCGGGATGGGAGGGGCGACCTGGTAAATTTCGCGGCCAAGAAACAGCAGGACGCCGAACATGAGAAGCAGGCTGCTCCCGAGAATGATCCAGAGGCGTCTTATCGTGAACGTCGACCGGTAGCCTTCCATTTGAGCCCCCCGTTGTAGTCGCAACGATTTTCGGCTGAATTCAGCCAATGTTTAGCTACCGTTTATCGATAGGATATCACTCTGATCTGCCCTGTCGCTAGGACCTTCAAGCTAGCGCTATTTAAAGTAGCGATACGGTGATCTAATGTTTAGGTCGGCGGTGTGGGCGCATTATGTCGTCACATTAAAAGATTCATCCGAAACTCAGTGTCTGCAGCCTGCATGCTGATGTCGGCTAGACAAGAAAGAAATATTCCGAGTTAACGATGTCCAATTAGGGTCTCAAAGCAAAATTACCGCTTACGGCGATGGTAAGACCGTAATTTCATCGGAAAATTCGCCCAAAATCGCACTCCACTCAGCGAATATCTGGAACAAGCGGTTCGAACTTTTTACTCTCCGGCGCGCCACGGTTTTCCGCCGGGAACGTATAGCAAATGCAGAAATGCATTTAGACTGGCTCTGCGTAAGCGTTAGCCAAAGTTACACATGCGGAGAAACGATCCATGTCGTACGAACGAATTGCGGTGACACCGCTCAGCCCGGTCATTGGCGCGGAGGTAGAGGGTGTGGATCTGGCGCAACCCCTCGGCAATCAGATGTTTCAGGAGATACACGATGCGCTGATCACGCATCAGGTGATCTTTTTCCGCGATCAGACAATGACCCTTGAGCAGCACAAAGCCTTCGGCCGCCGCTTTGGCGAATTGCACATACACCCGGCCGCACCCGCCCCGGAAGGGCATCCCGAAGTCGTCACCATCCACGCCGACGAGAATTCGACCGAGGTCTCCGGCGGTCAGCAATGGCACACCGATGTGAGCGCCGATGTGGCGCCACCGATGGGCAGCATCCTGCATCTGCATCAGGTGCCGGAGCCGGGCGGGGATACCCTGTTCGCCAGCATGTACGCGGCCTATGAGGCGCTCTCTGACGAGATGAAGTCGCTCCTGTCGGGACTCAAAGCCTGGCATTCATCGGAAAAGCGGCACAAAGCGCGTTACGGTCACCGCGGGGAACTGCGGGACGGTGTGGACACCTATCCGAAGGCGCTGCAGCCGATTGTCCGTACGCATCCGGTCACGGGGAAAAAAGCGCTCTTCGTGAATACTGTCTTTACGACCCATATCGAGGGTCTGAAGAAGAATGAGAGCGATGCGATCCTGAACATGCTCTACGACCATATCGCCACGCCGGAGTTCAGTTGCCGGTTCCGCTGGCGCGAAAACTCCGTCGCCTTTTGGGACAACCGCTGTACGCAACACCGCGCTCTCTGGGACTATTACCCGGAAACCCGCCACGGCTACCGCGTCGCGGTCTGCGGGGATAAGCCGTTCTAGACCGGTGACGCCTCAATTCGACTGATGTGTCCCGCAGGAACACCGGAAGGTCGTTGGCCTTCGACTTATGCGGGATTGCGGCCTATTTTACGGGGCTCGCCCTTGGGGGAAAGTCAGGCCGCCGGAATGACCAAACGCCTTTTGATCGTCGCTCACGCGCCGTCGCCGAATACGGAGCGGCTGCGCGATGCGATCGCGGCGGGCGTCGCGGCGGCGGAAAGCGACGATGTCGAGGTGCTGGTCCGCTCGCCGTTCGAGGCCGGTCCGGACGACGTGATGGCGGCCAACGCCGTGATCCTCTTCACGACCGAGAATCTCGGCTATATGAGCGGCGCGCTGAAGGACTTCTTCGACCGCACCTATTATCAGGTGCTGGAGGAGAAGCAGGGGCTTGCCTATTTGCTGATCATCCGCGCGGGGCATGACGGCACCGGCACGCGCCGCGGGGTCGAGACAATTATCACCGGGCTGCGCTGGAAGGCGGTGCAGGACCCGCTAATCTGCCGCGGCGACTGGGACGAGGCGTTCGTCGGCCAGTGCGAGGAACTCTGCATGCTGATGGCAGCTGGGCTAGACGCGGGGATCTTTTAAAAGCCGGAACGGCTTTCGCTTGGCGGGCTATTGCCGCGCGATGCCCGCCTTGCCGCCGCGCAACACGAACTTCTGCACTTTGCCCGTCGCCGTCTTGGGCAGCTCGTCGACGAAGCTGACCCAACTCGGCGTCTTGAAGTGGGCCAGATTGTCCCGCACGTGATGTTTGAGTTCGTCTTCGGTCGCCTCGGCCCCGTCCTGCAGAATGACGAAGGCATGCGGGGATTCGCCCCATTTCTCGTGCGGCATGCCGACGACGGCGGACTCCAAGACGGCGGGGTGCCGCAGCAGGCAGCCTTCGACCTCGACCGACGAGATGTTCTCGCCGCCGCTGATGATGACGTCCTTGAAGCGGTCGCGGATTTCCGCGAAACCGTCGGGATGCACGACCGCGGCATCGCCCGAATGGAACCAGCCATCCTTGATCGCCGCGTTGGTGGCTTCGGGATCGTTGTAGTAGCCCTTCATCACCACGTTGCCGCGCACCGTGATCTCGCCGAGGGTCTCTCCATCGTGTGGAACCTCGTTGCCGTCTTCGTCCACGATGCGAAGTTCGCCGGAGCTCACCAGCTCGACACCCTGGCGCGACTTGATCTCGGCAAGCTCTTCGACCGGCAGGTTCCGGTGTTCCGGCAGCGCCTCGCAAACCGTGATGAGCGGCGCCGTCTCGGTCAGTCCGTAGACATGCGTCAGTTCCCAACCGAGATCCCGCTCGACCACTTCGATGGTCGCCGCGGCGGGTGGGGCGCCGGCGGTGAACAGGCGCACACCGCGCGGCGCGTCTGCCCGGATTTCCTCCGGCGCATTGGCGATGCCGATGAGCACCGTCGGCGCGGCGCAGAACATCGTGATGTTCTCTTCCTTGATCAGCTTGAAGATCAGCGGCGGCTCCACCCGCCGCAGGCAGACATGCGCCATGCCGCGCGCGGTATTGATCCAGGTGAAGGTCCAGCCGTTTGCGTGGAACATCGGTAGGGTCCACAGATACCGGTCGGCGGGCGTCAGGTGGTGGTGCACCAGGGAGCCCATGACATTCATGTAGGTGTTGCGGTGGGTAATCATCACGCCCTTGGGCCGCGCCGTCGTGCCGCTGGTGTAGTTGATGGTAAGCAGATCGGTCTCGTCGATGTCGACCGCGGCGAAGTCTGGTGAATGCGACGCCAATGTTGTTTCGTAGTCGATCCAGTTATCGCCGGATCCTTCCAGCGCCACGAAATGCTCGACCTTTGTCAGTTTGTCGCGAATGCCGTCGACCGCTTCCAGATAATCTTCGTGCGCGCAGACGACCGTCGCCCCGCAATGGTTGATGATGTACTCGAAATCCTCCGGCAGCAGCCGGTAGTTGATCGGCACCAACACCGCACCGATCTGCGGGACCGCGTAATACGCTTCCAGATGCGCATGGGTGTTCGGCGCGATGTAGGCGACCCGGTCGCCTTGGCCGACGCCGAGGGCCTGAAGCGCCGACGACCAGCGGTCGCAGCGTTCCAGGAACTGTGCATAGGTGAACCGCAGGTCGCCGTCGACGACCGCTTCCCGTTCGGCGTAGAGCCGGCGTGCACGCCGCGCGAATTCGATAGGGGTCAGTGCTGTTTCCATGACGTAAAATTACCTCAACGCTGTCCGTGTTGTGCTCGCTAACTTGGAATCCGGCTAAACCCGCCCCAAACGCTCGGCTGAGCCGCCTCCGCCTTGCGGCCGCCCGGCACGATTCCTCTATCCCAGCTATCCACGTACTGCTCTATCGTCAGCGACCGCCGATTTTTCATGTTCTTGTCGAAATACTCGAAGAGGACTCCGTCCGGCGCCTGTAGCGACAGCAAGACGGTCCCGCCCTCGGGGCCGCCGCGCTCCAGATGGGGCAAGGCATCGATGCCGGCGAGGGCGTAGTCGCCCGCCTTTCGGACGATTGACTTGATCGTGCCGTCCCGCTGCAATTCATCGACATGCTGTTCGCCTTCCAGGACCAAGGTCACCGTCGAGGCGACGTGCCGGTGCCGTCTGCAATGACCGCCGTTCCCGGCGAATCGAAGCAGCATATCCAGCCGGCCGCTCGGCAGATCGTAGCCCAGCAGGCTGTATTCGAAGTCGATCTTGAAATCTTCACTGTCGGAATCGACCACGCGCCGCCACTCGACGGAGTCGGGGTCGAAGCGGTCGGAGATTCTGTGCATGCGAGTCCTCAGTATGGGTCTTGTTTCTATAAACCTACCAGCGCGCGATCAGCCTCTACAAGAGACTGCGGCGTACGGTTTCTTCTTAACGGCGGGTGTTTGTATGACGCGGCCGTGCAGGTCCGGGGCAGACTAAACGGCGCCGGAGCGGTACCATAGGCACAAATCCTACCGTTTTTAGAAAAATTGGAGAAACCGAACATGTCCGAAGGCAAGATCGTCGCAGAGAAACAGGGCCATCTGGGCCGCGTGATATTCGACAACGTCGCCAAGCACAACGCGATGTCCAAGGTGATGTGGGATGGGCTGGCCGACACGATGCAGGCGTTCGATGCCGACGACGAGGTTCGGGTCATCGTCCTTGAAGGCGCGGGAGACAAGGCGTTCGTTTCCGGCGCCGACATCTCCAAGTTCGAGAACGAGCGCGCCAATGTCGATCGCATCAAGGAGTACGGTGCGTCGGTCAACCGCGCCTACGGTTCGGTGCAGCATGCCCTCAAGCCGACCATCGCCAAGATCGACGGCTATTGCTATGGCGGCGGTATGGGCATCGCCGTGTGCACGGACCTCAGGTTTTGCTCGGAAAATTCCAGCTTCTGCATTCCCGCCGCCAAGCTCGGCGTCGGCTACGGCCATGAGAACACCAAGGTGCTGATGGACCTGGTTGGCCCGTCCTATACGAAGGAAATCTTCTACACCGGCCGGCGCTTTAGCGCCGAGGAAGCGCAGAAAATGGGGTTGGTGAACAACATCCTGCCCAAGGCGGAACTCGACACCTATGTCGGCGGCTATGTGGAAACCATGGCCGGCAATGCGCCCCTATCGCTCAAGACGACGAACCTCATCGTCAACGAACTGCTCAAGGAAGAGAGCGAACAGGATATCGCGCTGTGCCACCAACTCGTCGACGCCTGTGCCGCGAGCCAGGACATCGAGGAAGGCCGCAAGGCCTTCATGGAGAAACGCAAGCCGGAATTCGTCGGCCGGTAAGCAAAGGCGCCCGCCGCGATTAACCCACCGCGTTGCCGCCGCCGTACCCGTTGCTCGGCGCCGGCTGCCAGCCCGCTAGACTTTCTTCCTGCGGCCGGTAGATTTCGACCGTTATCGGCCAGCACGGCGCGGTATCGCTGGAATGGCCCGCGCCGCAATCGCCGCCGGGACAGGTGGACAGCCCCGCCAGAAGATCGATCTCGGCGAAGAGCTCGATGAAATCGCCGGGCCGCGCTGGGCTCGCCTTCATGAAATATTCGTTCGTGTCGCGCGTGTAGCCCGTGCACATGAAGACGTTCACGACGTCATGGACATGCGTTTCCGCCTCGTCTAGCGACAGGCCTTTCGCTGCTGCCAGCGCGCGGGTGAGGGTGGAGTGGCAGCAATAGTTATAGTCCTGCCCGCTCAGCATATGCTGAGTGTAGGGATCGCAGCGGGTGCCGATGACATCATGGACGCCGGCGCCGTATTCGTCGAACCCGTACCAGTCCAGCGTGTCGTACGTGACGGTCGCCATCGGGCGGAAGCGCGGAAAGTTGCTCCATAACCGGTCGCCCGTGCTGACATGGGTGGCATGCAGGGCACGGGTCTTGCCGCTGTAGAACCGTTCCGTCAAATCGTTGGTATTCCACAGGTTCAGATCGCCGACCTGCGGCCCTTCGGTGTTAACGATGCGGAACAGATGACCGGCCGGCACTTCGAACGCCTTCGCGTCGCGGGTTGGCACGATCAACGTGTCCACAAGGGTCATATTGCGCCGGACGGTCTCGTAGAAATTCTGGTCGTAAGGGGGCAGCTTGTCCAAGGTGTAGACCGTCACCGGCTCTACCGCCCGCCGGGCCGCCGCGTCCGCTGGCGCTGGGTTCTGTGCTGGAATCGCCATGGTTGTTCCTTCCGTTCCTTCGCGCAGCTATCGTTTGTAAAAGAAAGGCGCAGAATGGCATGAAGTTTTGCGGGTGGCTATGCTTTCGCGCGCTACCTGCGTCCGAGAGGGGATGATGAAATGACCGACCTGACCACATTGCTCGACGGCCTGTATTTCGGCGAAGGACCGCGCTGGCGGGACGGACATTTATACCTGTCCGATTTCTATGC
The DNA here is from genome assembly GCA_012103325.1 of Alphaproteobacteria bacterium. GTDB lineage: Bacteria > Pseudomonadota > Alphaproteobacteria > UBA8366. The sequence goes on along the minus strand of WLWY01000001.1, from coordinate 480,005 downwards.
GCATGAGGTGCTGAAGGTCGACCTCGATGGCAACCGCGAACGGGTCGCGCATGTCCCCCAACAACCGTCGGGTCTCGGCTGGTTGCCGGACGGGACGATGCTGATCGTCTCCATGAAAGACCGCAAGCTGATGAAACTGACGGACAAGGGCCCCATCGAATTTGCCGGCCTGTCCTCCGTCGCGGGCTTCCATTGCAACGATATGGTCGTCGGCGCCGAGGGACGCGCCTATGTCGGCAATTTCGGATATGACCACTACACCGAGCCGGAAGAGAAAACGGCCAAGTTGGCCCGGGTCGATCCCGACGGGTCGGTGCATTGCGCCGCGACAGACCTCAAATTTCCGAACGGCAGCGTCATCACGCCCGACGGCAAGACCCTGATCGTTGGCGAGACGCGCGGCAACCGGTTGACCGCATGGGACATCGGGCCGGACGGTGCACTATCGAACCGGCGGGTCTGGGCCGATCTCGGGCCGAACTTTCCCGACGGCATCTGCCTCGACGAAGAGGGCGCCATCTGGGTCGCCGACCCCCGTCTCAAGGAAACGATCCGCGTGCGGGAAGGCGGCGAGGTCACGCACCGGATCTCGACCGGCGACCTTGGGTCTTTCGCCTGCATGCTGGGCGGCGAGGATCGCAAAACGCTTTTCATCTGTACCGCACCCGGCTCCGGCCCCGGCGCAGCAGAGGCGCCGAAAGGCCGGATCGAATATTGCCGTGTCGAGGTGCCCGGCGCGGGGCTGCCGTAAGGATCAGCGTGCTGGTTGTCCAGAGTTGCTCGGCCGTGTCTCCGAAATTCGGAGATCGACGACGAATCTAGTTTCCGGCATTCCTTTTATAGCCGCTGCGGTCAGGGCGCGCGATTAGCCAAAAGAGCAGGGCAGCTATAGCGCCGCAGATCATTCCTAGCGGGGCGTGGACATGCGCCGTATTCGAAAACCTTTCGAACAATCGCAGCATATCGCTCGACGAGTAACCGCCGAAGGGTAGGGATATGACATAAATTATAAGACCGAGAAAAGCGCCTGACATTACGTAAATCAGTAAGCCGTTCCACCCTCGCGACCTAAATAAGATGAACAGAGATATTCCTAAAATAATTGCGATTGGATAACCGAGCATCCCAGCAAGCGTAATGAGCCAAATCCCCTCACCCATGTTTCCGAAACCGAAAACTATCGCCGGAATTACGATCAGCAGTCCTGGGGATATCGGCGCCACGAGGAAGCCGAGGATCAGTCTGAACCAGTTCGAAATCGGGATCACGAGTGAGACTTCTGCGAGGAATTACAATGATGATGGGGGAGAATACTGCTGCCTCGTGTTTTCGTGCTCACTGGTTCAGCCACCCCACACTGCGCGATAAGCCCGAATCCAGTTGCCACCCCAGATTTTGCGGATATCCTCTTCCGAGAAGCCGCGTTCGAGCAGACGTTCGGTGAGCCGCGGCAGGGTGCGGGGTGTCTCGATGCCTTTGGGGAATTTGTAGGGCGGCGGCGGGTAGTCTTCGGCCCGCCATTGGCCTGTTGCGAGCCGGTTTTCGTAGCGGGCGCGTGCGGCGGCATCGTCTTCGATGGGGTGCTGCCCCTCGTAATAGTCGATGCCGATGCCCGTATGGTCGATGCCGACCAGATCCGCCTTCGCCCGTTCGATGTCCGCCGCTTGCCGTACGATGATCGTGTCGTCGCGTTCCCGCACATAGCGGTGCCATCCGCCGATTTGCGCGAAGCCGGTCCGTGCGCTGCCCGCCGCCCCGGTGATGGTCGGCGCGATGGCGGTTGCGCCGCCTTCCCGGTACCAGTCGACATATTTGTGGATGCGCGCCAGCGGGCAGGTCGCGTCGATGACGATCGCATCGCGATGCAGTTCGGTGGCGTCCATTTTTGTTTCAGTCCAAGCCTTCGACGATCTGCGCATTGCCCGTCGATGCGCCCAGCCGTAAACCGATGATCGCTTGGTACTCCGGCGAGTGGTACCAGATCTTGGCCTGTTCGACATTGGGAAATTCGAGAATTACGGTGCGCGCCGGCAGGGGGGCGCCTTCCATTGTTTCCATGTCGCCGCCGCGCACGAGATATTTGCCGCCATACTGCGCGATGGTGGCCGGCACCTTACCTCTGTACTCCTCAAACTTTTTCGGATCGGTGACCTCCAGATGGACCACCATGTATCCTTTTGCCATTGCTTTTCTCCCTTATTAGATCTCTGCGAAAATTGTGAATGGAGCCGCCGTTCACCCCCACCTTAATCCTCCCCCCACAAGGAGACCTCTGCGAAACGGGTTCAGGATCGGAGATAATCGTTGGGTTTGGAGGTTGGTGCATAGGTTTGGCGGTTTTTCGCGTTGGGTTTTGGGACGCTCTTGACGAGATCGGCAAGGGACGCTCTTGACGAGATCGGCAAGGGACGGTGTCAGGGCATAAGAGTTTCGGCACGTCTCAGGTTCATGGCGATGCACAGGAGATGAAGGTGGGACTGGTTCTTCTGCATCCCCCTGTATCGGGCCCGGCGGTATCGGTAAGACCGCTTCAGAGTTCCGAACAGGCGCTCGACATTAGCGCGGATCGGGGAGATCAGGCGGTTGCGGACCTGTTGCCAGTGCGGCAGCGCCGGTTGGTTCTTATGGCTGCGGTGCATGATCCGGTCCTTGATGCCCCTCGCCTTGAGGCGCCGGCGGCGCTCCTTGTGCTCATAGGCTTTGTCAGCATAGACCGCCCGCTCGTCGCCCTGGATCAGCGCGTCGGCCACTTCGCTCTCATAGGTTTTGGCCGACGTCATCATCGCATCGCGGATCAATTCGGAGCCCTGATCGACGGCGATATGCGCCTTGTACCCGAAATAGGCCGTGCGCCCGCGCCGCGTCCAATCGGCATCCGGATCGAGCGCCGAACGCCCGCCGGAAACACCGGACGGCCGGCTGACCGAAGCCTCGATCAGGGTGGCATCGATCAGTGTGCCCGTCTTCAGCATCAGCCCGTGACGCTCCAACTGCCGGTTCGTTTCCGCCAGAAGCTTCGCCGTCAGTTTCCTCTCTGCCAGCGCCGCCCGGAAGCGCACGAACGTCGTCTCGTCCGGTGTCTCGTCGCTCAACGAGAACCCGCAGAACCGTCGGAACGACAGACGATCCCCCAACGCCTCCTCCAGGTCCGGGTCGGAAAGACCATACCATTGCTGCAGCAAAACCGCCTTGTACATCGACAGCGCCGGATACCCTCTGCGCCCCTTCTTCGAGCGAACCGACTTCAGGAGCTTCTCGAAGCGAGACCAGTCGAAAAGACCTTCGATACGCTCCAGACGTTTATTCGAACCCGCACCCGGCGCCACAAACGCATCCGCAAAGCCACCCTCACCAACCCGCTTCTCACCCATCAAGACCTCCGTCATAGCGATCACTCTAAAGAATCACCGTTTCGACAAAGTTGCTACCCATTTCGCAGAGGTCTCCTCAAGGGGGAGGAGAACAACCCGTTGACCTGCCTAAATTATCCCTTCCCCCCTTGTGGGGGAAGGTTAGGATGGGGGGTGAAACGTTGTCGGTGACACTATTTCGCATGGGTCACTTTCTTTCACGGTCACATCCTTTGCGTTTGTGCGCCAGCGTCCGGTCAATCGAACCGGCGTTGGATTCCGGGCGGCGATGTCAGGAAATAGAAGAACTTGCCTGGCCCATCACCCGTGTTCCTGACCTTGTATTTCCAGCCGGTGGGATAGTAGGTGCAGTCGCCCTTCTTCAACACGTAGGAATTGTCCAGCGCCGCTGCGTCCTTGCCCCACCACACGGTGAACTCGCCTTCCATGATGTAGTAGAACTCGTCGCACGGGCCGTATTGATGCGGCGTGGTGCCGTCGTCTTCCGCTTCGAGTGCGAACACGCAGGTCTCGTCGCCGGGCTGCATATGGCACACGCCGATATTGCCGACATTCTCAAGGCTGAAGAACTGCTTGATGGGCACGGTGATGTAGTGCGACTCGTCGTAGCCGGGGCCGACCATCTTCACGTCGGCTTCGCTCACGACCTGCGGTGTCTTGATTCCTTCGGCCATTCCTTGCCTCCCCTCTGGTTCGTCACAATCATAGCATTTACACTCGATACTATCGTCGATGGGAGGTCCCAATGGCACCGAGCCTTGCACGTCTGGACGGAACGGCTGATTGCGCCACGCTTTGCGAGGTACTGAGTCGCGATGGGGCGGTCGTGGTGGAAGACGCGCTGACACCGACTCAGTTGAAGGGCCTTAATGGTGATCTGGACCGGATCATCGCGGTTACACCGCCCGGCGTCGCGCATCCGACGGAAGACGACATGGTCGCGTTCTTCGGGCAGTCGACGATCCGGATCGACGGACTGCCCGCCAAGTCCGAGACGTTTACGGAGGTGATGCTCTCGCCTCTGCTGTGCGGCGTGGCGGACCACTTTCTGTTACCGCATTGCCACGACTATCTCTTCAACACCGGTCAGCTCATCGAAATCGGCCCGGGCGAGACCGCGCAGCGGCTGCACCGGGACGAGGACGTATGGCGGCATCTGCCCGCCCCAAAACCGCATGTCGAGATCGAGGCGATGTTCGCCCTGTCCGACTTCACCGCCGCAAACGGGGCGACGCAGGTGGCGCCAGGCAGCCACCTCTGGCCATCGGACCGTGAGGCCGAACCGGCAGAGATCGTCCAGGCGGAGATGAAAGCGGGCTCGGCGCTGTTCTATCTCGGGTCGGTGCTGCATGGCGGCGGCGCGAACCGAACGGACAACGAGCGCCGCCGGGGCATGTTCCTCGGCTATGTCCTGGGCTGGCTGCGGACCGAGGAAAACAGCTTTCTCTCGGTGCCTCTCGAGGCGGTCCGGTCCATGCCGGTGCGCGTCCAGGAACTGCTCGGCTACAAGGCTCATCGCGCCATGGGTGTCGTCGATGTCGGCTCTCCGATGAAGCTGCTTGGCTAACCCGCGCGGCCTGACCTTGCTCTAGCTCGGCCGGGGTTGGAGAATGTGCGCTGAAAGGGAGGGCAATCATGCAATACGGATTTTCCATCATCGTGCGCGGTGACGCCGCGTCGCCGGCGACCTTTGATGCCATGGCCGAACGGGCAGAGGCGCTCGGTATTGACGCGCTCTGGTCGAGCGATCATCTGGTCATGCCGCCCTTCATCACCTCCAGCTATCCGGGCCGTGCCGACGGCCAGCTGCCCGACGACTGGAAGCGGACCTACTATCAGCCCTTTAGCGTGCTCAACTATCTTGCCGCGCGCACGACCAAGGTGCGGCTCGGCACCAGCGTCCTCATCCTGCCGATGCGCAACCCGCTGGAGGTCGCGGCCCAGATGGCGGAGCTCGATCGGCTCAGCGGCGGCCGGGCCAATTTCGGTGTCGGCGTCGGCTGGTATTCGGAGGAATTCGCCGCGCTGGGCTACCCCTTCAAGGACCGCGGCAAGCGGACCGACGATGGCCTCGCCATCGTCAAGAAGCTCTGGACCGAGGCGAAGGCGTCTCATGACAGTCCGTATTTCAGTTTCACGGACACGGAGTTGGGGCCGAAGCCGGTGCAGCGACCGCACCTACCGATCTATATCGGCGGCAACTCGCCGGCCGCGATGCGCCGCACCGCGCGCTTCGCCGACGCCTGGCATCCCTTCAAGATCACGCCGGAAGGCCTGGCGGAAACGCGTCCGGTGCTCGAAGCGGCGTTGCGCGAAGCGGGCCGATCTTCTGACGGCTTTCCCATCGCGCCGAAAATCGCGCTCACCTTCCAGGACGGCCCGGCCAGCGCCGGTCAGGCCCCGAGCGAAGGCCGGCCGCAGGACATCGTCGACACGCTGCGACGCTTCCGCGACGCGGGCGCGACCGAGTTCTGCTTCGACATCATGACCGAGACCCTGCCGGTCGCGCTCGACACGATGGAACGCTTCGCCCAGGAAGTCCGCGACAAGATCTGACCGTATAAAGGAGCAAACCGATGCCACGATTACCGATCCCCTCCGATACGGACGCATTCAGCGAAGAGACCCGCGCCGCCGTCCGCCACATCCAGGAAACGCGCGGCAGCATGCCGCCGCCGAGCAGCTACCTCACCTATGCGGGGCAGGCGGGTGCGCGGCTTTCTGATCTCGTCGAGCATCTGCGCTATCACACGTCGCTGACCGGGGCGGAGTCGGAGCTGGCGATCTGCGTCGCGAACCGGGCGGCCAACGCCCCTTACATCTGGAACGCGCATACCAAGCTGGGCCTGAAAGCCGGTACGCGCGAAGAAGCGCTGCACGCCGTCGATACCTATGGGCCGCTCGACGGTCTGACGGCGGACGAGGCGATGATCATTCAGTTCGGGCGCGAGCTTTTGGAAGCGCCCAAGGTCAGCGACGAGATCTACGAGACCGTGCGCGCGCGTTACGGGGAGAAGGGTCTCATGGAACTGACGGCCCTGATGAGCGTCTACATGATGAACGCAAATATTCTGCGCGTGATGGATCACCCCGCGCCACCGGACGCGCGGCCGCTGACGCCGCGGTAAAGCCTATAAGGGTTGCCGCTAGTTGAAGCGGCGCACCCCCCATCCTAACCTTCCCCCTCAAGGGGGGAAGGGACAAAAAATATACAAGACAAATGACGATTCCCCTCCCTCTTGATGGAGACCTCTGCGAAATGGGTAGCAACTTTGTCGAAACGGTGATTCTTTAGAGTGATCGCTATGACGGAGGTCTTGATGGGTGAGAAGCGGGTTGGTGAGGGTGGCTTTGCGGATGCGTTTGTGGCGCCGGGTGCGGGTTCGAATAAACGTCTGGAGCGTATCGAAGGTCTTTTCGACTGGTCTCGCTTCGAGAAGCTCCTGAAGTCGGTTCGCTCGAAGAAGGGGCGCAGAGGGTATCCGGCGCTGTCGATGTACAAGGCGGTTTTGCTGCAGCAATGGTATGGTCTTTCCGACCCGGACCTGGAGGAGGCGTTGGGGGATCGTCTGTCGTTCCGACGGTTCTGCGGGTTCTCGTTGAGCGACGAGACACCGGACGAGACGACGTTCGTGCGCTTCCGGGCGGCGCTGGCAGAGAGGAAACTGACGGCGAAGCTTCTGGCGGAAACGAACCGGCAGTTGGAGCGTCACGGGCTGATGCTGAAGACGGGCACACTGATCGATGCCACCCTGATCGAGGCTTCGGTCAGCCGGCCGTCCGGTGTTTCCGGCGGGCGTTCGGCGCTCGATCCGGATGCCGATTGGACGCGGCGCGGGCGCACGGCCTATTTCGGGTACAAGGCGCATATCGCCGTCGATCAGGGCTCCGAATTGATCCGCGATGCGATGATGACGTCGGCCAAAACCTATGAGAGCGAAGTGGCCGACGCGCTGATCCAGGGCGACGAGCGGGCGGTCTATGCTGACAAAGCCTATGAGCACAAGGAGCGCCGCCGGCGCCTCAAGGCGAGGGGCATCAAGGACCGGATCATGCACCGCAGCCATAAGAACCAACCGGCGCTGCCGCACTGGCAACAGGTCCGCAACCGCCTGATCTCCCCGATCCGCGCTAATGTCGAGCGCCTGTTCGGAACTCTGAAGCGGTCTTACCGATACCGCCGGGCCCGATACAGGGGGATGCAGAAGAACCAGTCCCACCTTCATCTCCTGTGCATCGCCATGAACCTGAGACGTGCCGAAACTCTTATGCCCTGACACCGTCCCTTGCCGATCTCGTCAAGAGCGTCCCAAAACCCAACGCGAAAAACCGCCAAACCTATGCACCAACCTCCAAACCCAACGATTATCTCCGATCCTGAACCCGTTTCGCAGAGGTCTCCTTGAGGGGGGAAGGCTAGGGAGGGGGCGGAAACGACTACCGCCCGATTGATGAAACAAGTCTCGCTGAGCGCTATCCCTACGCCGGGCGATTGGCCCGCAGGAAGGTGCGGATGTGCTTCACCGCGAGCCGGATCTTCCGGTCGTTCTCCTTCCAGGGATAGAGGCTGACCTGGGCGTTCGGCGCCAGCAGCGCCGTCTCCATCGCCGTCGCATAGGGATGCGCCGGGATGTCGTCCGGCAGGACCAGCACCGGCGTCTCGCAGCCCCGCACGAAGTCGCGGTCGACGGTGAGGACGAAATCGGCCCGCTTGGTGTACATGTTGTGGAGGAACTCCGAGACCATATCCATGGTGATCTCGGGCCGCCGCTTGCAGAATTCGGGCGCCCAGCCTTCGATATTGTTGTTGTAGAAGATGTTGGGATGGCTGGAGGTGTAGCCGCTGGGATGCACCAGCACGGCGCCGGCGACGCGGTCGCCCGCGCGCTTCAGCAAGTTCCAGATCATCGGACCGCCGATGCAAAACCCCATCACCATGAACCGATCGAAGCCGAGATGGTCCGCCAGCGCGAGCTGGTCGTCTGTGAAAGCGTCCCATGTGCGTTCGATGTCGAGCGGCCCTTCGCTCTCGCCACCATTGGCGTTGCGCAAGTCCAGCGCGGCGACCCGATGATTGTCGCTGAACTCCTTCAGCGGGTTGAAGGCGTGGTTGGCGAGGCCCGCAATCGTCGCGTTCAGTCCGCCGCCCGGGATGACCAGAAGCGGAAAGCCGGAACCGGCCTCTTCGTAGTGGATTTGCACGGATCCGTTTTCATAAATCGGCATGGCGTTTCTCCCTTTCTCGGTTAGGCGTCGGCGACGAAATCCCGGTTGATCCGATACCGCGCCTGTACCAGCTAACTGCCGTCGCGCGGGCTCACTGTCCCGCCAGGATGGCGTCGGAAATCTTCTCCGCCGTCATGATGGTCGGGAAGTTGGTGTTGGCGCAAGGGACGACGGGAAAAAGCGAGGCGTCCACGACGCGCAGGCCATCGACGCCCCGTACCCGGCCCGCATTGTTCGTGACGGCCATGGGATCGTCGTCCGCCCCCATGCGGCAGGTACAGGACGCATGCCACACCCCGACGGCGGCCTTGCGGATGAAGGCTTCCGCTTCGTCCTCGTCGTTGCAGACGCCTTCCAGCGTGAAATCCTCCATGATGAAATTCTTGATCAGGTAATTGCGGAAGAACCCGGGGCCGTCGAGCAGCCCGGCCATAATGCCGGTGAGGATCTTGTTCTTAGTATTGATCGCGCCAACCTGACGCACCTTGTCGGAATAGGCGGCGGGAAACGGATTGCTCGCCACGGCCTTTACGGCGGGGTCGCTATAGAGCGGCGCCAACCGGCGGATGGCGTCGGCGATGCGTTCCAGATCGCGCCGGTCGGACAGCAGGTTGAAGTCGACCGACGGCTCGTCCGCCCAGTTGGAACTTTGCAGCTTGACCTCGCCGGTCTCCGAAAACGTCTTGTTGACGAAAACCAGGAACGCCCCGATCTGTTCGCCGACCTTGTGCCAGGAATTCTTCGACGTGCAGACGACGAACATGTCGCCCGGTGGTGCGCCGCCGATATCCGAGGTGTAGCGCATGGCGATGTTCATGTGCCGGCGTGTGCCGGTATTGCTCATGCGGGCCTGCGGCTTGAGGAACGAGGCGATGGCAATCGACGGGTGATCCATCAGGCGCTGCCCGACGCCGTAGGACGCATGGCGCACGGTGATGCCGAGATCGCTCAGGTGATTGGCCGGGCCGATGCCGGCGCGCATCAGATGGGCGGGCGAATGAATGGCGCCCGAGGAGAGAATGATTTCCTGCCCCCGGAATTCCGTCGGCTTGCCGCCCACCAGCGCCTTGACGCCGACGCAGCGCAGACCCTCGAAGAGCAGTTCCGTCACCGACGTATGGGTGGAGATGTGCAGATTCTCCCGATTGCGCACGTCGGCATTGAGGTAGCCCATCGCGGCGGACCGGCGCTCCTCCTCGGCATTGGAGATGGTGACGGGGAAGAAGCCGTCCTCGAAGAAACCGTTCTGATCCGGCAGGAACTTGTAGTTTGCCCGCTTGAACGCTTCGACAAGCGCCTTGGAATGACCGGACCAGTGTTCTTCGGGCACGCGGCGCACGGGGATCGGGCCGTCCTTGCCGTGCCATTCGTCGTCGAAATCCAGATCGGTTTCCAGCTTCTTGAAATACGGAAACACGCTGTCCCAGTTCCAGCCGGCGGCGCCGCGTTCCTCCCATTCATTGTAGTCCGTCGGTGCGCCCCGGTTCGCCATCTGCCCGTTGATCGAGGAACCGCCGCCCAAAATGCGGGCCTGCTCATATTTGCGCAGTCGCGGCTTCGGTGCGTCGCGGTCGTTATGCGGGATGACTTCCGTCGTGACCTTCAGGCTCGACCAAATAAATCGGTCGTTCAGGTAGGCCGTGCCGGGATAGGAATCCAAAATTTCCGACGGCACCTTCCCCGGCGCCGTGTCCTCTCCCGCTTCGCAGACCAACACCGTGTTGGTCCCGCGCGCGGTCAGACGGTTGGCCAGCACGCAGCCGGCAGACCCGCCGCCGACAATGATGTAATCGAATTCCATGGATTTCCCCCTGAGGCTCTGTCTTTTTTGAAGAGGATGCCTCTTGCGTCCCGCCGGTGCAACTCAGCGCTAGGTTCGTATAGACAAGGTGCATAAATTGGCATATACTTAGGCATATGCCAAAGGAAATGCTATGAGTGTCGAGCGACATGTCAAACTGTTCAGAAACGGTCGTAACCAGGCCGTCAGAATACCGCGCGAGTTCGAACTTGCCGGAAACGACGCGATCATGCGCAAGGAAGGCGAGCGTCTGATCATTGAGCCCGCTCCCCCGGAATCGCTGCTCGCGGTCTTGGCAACATTGGAGCCGCTCGACGAAAAGTTTCCCGCGATTGAGGAACTGGAAACCGATCCTGTTTCGCTTTGATGCGGTATCTGCTCGACACCAACATCGTTTCCGATCTTATCCGCAATCCGCAGGGCGTTATAACGGACCGCATCCACGATGTCGGCGAACAGGCCGTCTGCACAAGCATTATCGTCGCCGCCGAACTCCGCTACGGCGCAACGAAACGCAACGCGCCGAGACTAACGGCGCAGGTTGAATCGGTACTTGGCGCGCTCGAAATCATGCCCTTCGACGCGCCGGCTGACGAAACCTATGGCAAACTGCGCGATCGACTGGAACGGTCCGGCCAACCCATCGGCGGCAACGACTTGCTCATCGCCGCTCAATGCATCGCACTCGGCTGCACCATCGTCACCGATAACGAGCGCGAATTTGCCCGTGTTCACGAACTGCCTTGCGAAAACTGGTTGAGGTCGGCGCGGTAAACCAGGAAGAGGGTGCCGTTGTGATCTGAATTTGCCTGACGGGGTAGGTGGTTAAGTATTGTGTCCCTTTTAATTTCATAATGTCGGGTGAATTCCATATTCAAACGCGCCAGCGGGAGCAACCCTTAATGCCAGAGACATATCTCCAATTATCTTTGACACAAATACGAATATCACATTAGGCTGGCAGCAATACAATTTTTATGAGCATGCTGTACATATTGATTACAAAAAGGGCCAGCATGATATACTTCCCAATGCGGACAAAATTCGATACCTTATGAAGTATAAGATATCCTCCAGATCCAGATATAGGAGGTGTTGTCTTTATTCTATCTTCGGCATTAGATAATTTCTCAACACGAGCAGTTAAAAAAAACCGCACGACATTATAAAATATCGAAAAGATAACAAATATCGTTGCTAACTGGCCTTCCTTGATACCAATAATTATTTCCCATAATTGCCATTCTTCACACAATTCTCCATTGGCACCGCACGCGGTACTCTTGCCACTATTTATTATATAGGCGCTCAAAGGTAAGCGTCCGGCCTGACCGCTCTGCCGTGCAGAAGAAGTGAGGTTTAGTGTCCACTTGTTTAGGTGGACACTAACGGGGATCAGGATGTGGCGAAGCGGGGCAAGCGTCGGCGCTGGAGTGCAGACGAGAAGCGGATGATTTGCGCACAGACGCGGTTTGCGGGCGTTTCGGTTTCACAGGTTGCACGGCGCTACAATGTGAACGCCAATCAGGTTTTCAACTGGCTGAAAGATCCCCGGTTTGCGGGAAGTGACACGGTCGATGACGCCGCCTGTTTCCTGCCGGTTGAGATTGCGCGTCACGTCGAGCACGAAGCCGAGCGCCCTGTTGGTGACGAAGGCAAGATCGAGGTCACGCTTGCCGGAGGTCATCGCTTGAGCATTAGCGGCCCTTACGATCCCGAAGCGCTCGTACGTCTGCTCCGGTGCTTGTCGGGATGATCCCGGTTCCCACGAACACGAAGGTTTGGCTTGCGGCCGGCGTGACGGACATGCGTAAGGGGTTCAATGGGCTGTCAGCGCAAACAGAGAAGGTTCTAAAGGCGGCGCCGTATTGCGGTCATCTGTTCGTCTTCCGGGGTCGCCGTGGCGATCTGATCAAGGTGATCTGGTGGGACGGGCAAGGGGCATGTCTGTTCTCGAAGCGTCTGGAGAAGGGACGGTTTGTCTGGCCGTCTGCGAAAGCGGGCAAGGTTGCGCTGACCCCGGCTCAATTGGCGATGCTGCTGGAAGGGATTGATTGGCGCATACCACAACGAACGTGGCGTCCCCTGACGGCTGGGTAAAGTCGTTTCACAGCAAAGGGTTGTCAATTTCCGGGGATTCCCATGCGGGGTGGCGGCTGATAGATTGCCGGCATGCTCGACGACGCTGAGAACCTCCCGAATGAACCTGCCGCATTAAAAGGTCTGGTGGCATCGCTGGCGTCGGAAGTGAAGTCACAGGCGGTGTTGATCGAGAAGCTCCAACACCAATTGGCCGGGATGCGCCAGCATCGCTTCGGGTCGCGCTCGGAGGCTCTGGATCAACTGGCGTTGACGCTGGAAGACGAAGAGATTGCGGCGTCCGCGCAGGAGCCCGCGTCAGACGATGCAAATGCAGATCAATCTGCAGCGCCAAAAGACAAGCCCAAACGTAAACCGCTGCCCGGTCATCTCCCACGCAACGAGACAACACTGTCGCCGGGCGATGCCTGTGGGGAATGCGGCGGTGCGCTCAAAACGCTTGGCGACGATGTCACCGAGGAACTGGAATATGTCCCCGGACGTTTTGTCGTGAACCGGATTGTTCGCCCGCGCATGGCCTGCACCTGCTGTGAGACGTTCCATCAGGCAGCCCTGCCGTCGCGGCCGATTGAGCACGGGCGGCCCGGTCCTGGCCTACTGGCCCATGTGCTGGTCAACAAGTACGCCGATCATTCGCCTTTGTACCGGCAAAGTCAGATATTCCAGCGCGAGGGGATCGATCTGGACCGCTCCACCCTGGCCGATTGGGTTGGCAAATCCACGGCTCTGTTGGAACCTTTGGCGGACGCCGTCGCGCGCCATGTTTTAAAGGGACAGGCCCTCTTCGCCGATGATACGCCGGTAAAAATGCTGACCCCAGGCTCCGGTAAAACCAGGACCGCGCGGCTTTGGGCCTATGTCCGCGATGAACGACCCTGGGCCGGAGAGGCGCATCCTGCCGCATGGTATCAGTTCTCGTCCGACAGGAAGGGCGTTCGCCCGCGCGAACATCTAGCGGACTTCACGGGCTTCATGCATGCCGATGGCTATGCGGGGTTCAATGACCTGTACCGCACGGGCAAGGTGACGGAAGTGGCCTGCATGGCCCATATCCGACGCAAGTTCGTCGATATCCACAAAGCTCAGGGATCGGCGATTGCCGAGGAAGCCATAAAACGTATCGCCACACTCTATGGCGTCGAGAAGGAGGTTCGGGGCCAATCGCCGGATCAACGTGTGAAGATCAGGCAGCGCCAATCAAAACCAATCTTCGACGACCTGGAATCATGGCTGCATGCCCAATTGACCCGGATATCCGGCAAATCACCCTTAGCCGGTGCTATTCGCTACGCCCTGACCCGCATGAAGAAGCTGCGACCATATCTAGATCACGGCTTTCTTGAACTCGACAACAATACCGCAGAGCGATCCATGCGGCCCATCGCCCTGGGGCGGAAGAATTATCTCTTCATGGGGTCCGAGGCCGGCGGCAAATCAGCCGCCATCGCCTATACGCTGATCGAGACAGCAAAACTCAATGGCGTCGATCCGCAGGCCTGGCTAACCGACACGCTAGCCTGTATCGCCGACCATAAAATCAATCGGATCGACGAACTGCTCCCCTGGCGTTACGCTCAAACCTGAGCGTAACAGTCCAACGTCATCATAGGCAGGGCTGCTTTACCGGACGCTCACTTTCGGAATTCAATCGGAATTTATCGGGCGCCAATTCAGGACAACACCTGATCACCCGCAACGGGCAAATTCAAGCCGTCGAACGCTCGGGCTTCTCAAGAACGGGCGCGCGGCTCAGGGGACCAGAGCGCGCGCGGTCTCCAGATAGGCGGCGCCGTGGGTCCTGGTCGCCTCCGCCTTATGCGCCTCGGAGGCCAAGTGCAGGGCCTCCAGCGTGTCGGCGAGACCGCTCAGCTCCGTGCGGATCTCGGCCAGGGCGCTCTCCAGGGTGTAGGTCAGCTCATGCACCTCCTCAAGGTCGTTGGGGCCGAGTTCGGGGCGCGCCAGAATCTCCGCTACTTTATCGTTAAACGCGGAAAAGTTCGTCACGGCCTCTTTCAAGTTCGCTGCCTCTCGTGCCGCGTAGTGGTCAATCCGCTCCCCGTCATTCCTCTGCGCGGCGGTAGCCGCGCAGAGGCCGGCGGCGAGAATGGCGGCAAGCACCGGGCCGCGTCCCGTGCCGGCGGTCAAGCAATTGGTCATCTCATTGATCCTTTCCTGAGGTGGACTGCTTCGATGTGTATTCCGATGAACAAAGCCGACGGCGCCTCGGCCCGCCGTCGCGTCGGAGAGGCGCTGGAACCGCAGCTCGCCGCGCGGCATGACGCCGTGCCCGGCTTCGCCGCCGGCCGTCTCACGACGCTCGCCTTCGGCCGTCAGGTTGATCGATGTCCACCGTGCCGATGCCGGCCGTCGCCAAGAAGGTCCCGGTATCCGCCCTCCATAAGCTGAAGGGCTTTTCGTATGTTCCAGCGGACACGGCTGCGGATCCAGCTGTCGGCATGCCATTCCGCCTCGACCACTTCCGCGCCGAAAAGGTCGATGGCGATTTGGCGTTGGGACTTCCCGGCGATCTTGCCGTCGAGCGCGACAAGAAGCTCCTCGACGTTCTTCGCGTCGCGGCTTCGGCTCTTGTAGGATTTTCAGCGCCGGCCAGGGTCCAGAGATCCTGCGCGCGCGACGGCAGGATCGCCAGCGGAAGACTGAAGGGAAGACGAAGCTCGATGCAATCGGATTCGTCGGGCAGGCCGCCGTCGCGAAACCGTAGCCGCACCCATAATTCGTTCCGCTCGATCTGCAACAGCAAACCGCCGTCCAGGAGCCTCAGCCCGGATACCCGCGCCCCGGATTCCCGAAGCAAGGGGAGCAGGGGCGTATCGCCGTCTTCGGAGATGACGGCTTCGAGGGCCGGTCCCTTAGACCAGAACGGCGCGCCGCGGCGGCTGGCGTCGCCGGGGTCCCGGTAGGCAAGAAGGCCCCATCTGCCGGCCCGCAGATCGGCTTGCGTCTGCCTGCGCACCGGAAATCCCGGATCTTCGGATGCATGTTTCGACCGTGTTGGCAGGCGGCCCCATTCGGATCGGTACTGCGGGTTTCTGCGCAAAAACTCCCAAGCTTGAAGAAACACCGGTAAAGGTTCGATGATCACAACGATTTCCTGCTCTACATACCAGGGTGGCGTAAAAGTCCGGCGTCACCGTCATGTGCCCGTAACGGTCCTGCG
Source organism: Alphaproteobacteria bacterium (assembly GCA_012103325.1). Classification (GTDB taxonomy): domain Bacteria; phylum Pseudomonadota; class Alphaproteobacteria; order UBA8366. The sequence continues at coordinate 464,329 of WLWY01000001.1, read as the reverse complement.
CCCGCCCGGGTGCCGGGCCAGCTTCGAGGGGATCGCTGCAAGAGGATTAGACCGAGCGCGGCGCTGTCGTTGCCGTGACGACAATCGATTTTCAGCGGAACGGGGGCGGGATCGGTTCGGGCGGCGGCGTGGCGTCATCGCAGGGACGTCGCGAGCGATTGGCGCGCATCAGGCCGGATTCCCTTCACGCGGTATCCCGGTGAACCGCTCTCCCGCAAATCGACACTTCATTCCCACACCCCCTTCACAAGAAACGTGCTCGCCAACCTTTCAGGTAGAGAAACTAGTTTTGTTAAAACCGGTGCTTGCTTCGTGGGTTACTTGCACACGTTTCTTTTACTTTCAAGAAATTTTTGTTCCAAACGGATCGTTATTGATCTTAATCAATCATATAGAGGGCTTTTTAGGATCGTTATGCATGAAACAGGCAGAAGCGTTCGTTTGTACAGAGCCGGCTGCGGCAAGATGAAGCGGCCCAAGCCAAGCTTGATCGCCGGCCGCCATGCCGCCTCTTCAATGACCATGGCCTGATCGAGCGACGGCAGACGGCTCTTCGGTGATGCCGTTGCATCTGCCGTTGCACGGCCGATACCCCCTGTCCCTCCGGTAACCGGTCCCAGCACGACTGCGCGGCCGCCGGAGTCAGAGGCTGGCGGCGCTTTCGCGCCGGGTCGAAGAGGTGGGAGAGAGGCTCCCGCCGGCCCGGCCGGGAGCCTTCCCATGACAAGATCCATCGTCATGCCGCCGGAGATCCGCCGTGCGTGCGATGCCGGCGCCCTGTTCGTCCTCAATCACAGCGGCGGCAAGGACAGCCAGGCGATGACGGTCCTGCTGCGCGAGTTGGTGCCGGCCGGGCAGCTCATCGTCGTGCATGCCCATCTGCGCGAAGTCGACTGGCCCGATGCCGAGGACCATGCGCGCGCCACCGCCGCCGGGCTCGAGTTCCACCGCGTCGAAGCCGGCAAGTCGTTCTTCGAGATGGTCGACCGCCGCCAGATGTGGCCCTCGGCGCAATACCGGCAATGCACGTCGGACCTGAAACGCGACCCGATCCACACATGGCTCCGGCGCCTGTGCCGCGAGCGCGGCATCGGTCTCGTGGTGGACTGCCTGGGCCTGCGTGCCGAGGAGTCCACGGACCGGGCACGCAAGCCCGCCGTCAAGCTCGACGGCCGGTTGTCGATCCGCACCCGCAGGGTGCTGCAATGGCTGCCGATCCAGGAGTTCAGCACCGAGGAGGTGTTCGAGGCGATCGCCGCCGCCGGGCAGCAGCCGCATTGGGCCTATGCGGCCGGCATGTCGCGTCTGAGCTGCGTTTTCTGCATCTTCTCCAGCAAAGCCGATCTGTGCATCGCCGCGCGCCTGCGCCCGAGGCTCTACCGGCGCTACGTCGAGACCGAGCGGCGGCTGGACTTCACCTTGCAGAACGGCCGCACCCTGGAGGAAGCCACCGGCATCCCGGTTGCCGGCGGGGTCGCGGCATGACCGTACCGCCCGTCCATATCCTCGCCTTCGGCGGCGGCGTCGACAGCACCGCGTTGCTGGCCATCGACCTCGACCGCCGTGCGGCCCGTGCCGCGCTCCGGATTCCCGCATGGCGTCTGGACGACGCCTTTCCGCCGCTCGACGCGGTCGTGTTCGCCGATCCCGGCGCCGAGTTTCCGGCCACCTACCGAAACGTCGAGCACGCGGCCCGCCGCGCGGCCGCCGCCGGGCTGCGGTTCGACGTCGTGGCGAAAGAGAACGAAACCATCGTCGACTGGCTGCTGCGCAACGGCAATGTGCCGGTCATGCCGGGCGGCCCGCATGTGTGCAGCCTGAAGTTCAAGGGCGAGGTGATGCAGGCCTGGGCCAGGCGGACCTACGGACCGGCGGCGCCGATCCAATGGTCCGTCGGCATCGAGGCCACGGAGGATTACCGGGTCGCCCGCTTCACGCCGGCCCGGGGCGGCCGGCAGCACTTTCACTACCCGCTGATCGCCTTGGGACTTGACCGCGCGGGCTGCCGGCGAGTTCTCGAAGAGCTGGGCTGGCGCATCGATGTCCGCAAGTCCAGTTGCGTCTTCTGTCCCTTCATGAAAGCGCATGAGATCGAGGCGCTCTATCACGATCACCCCGAGGCCTGGGCACTGGCCAGGCGGATCGAGGCCAACTTCCGCGCGGCCTCCGGTCGCAAGCATCGGGCCTGGCTCGCGGCGGGCCGTCCGCGCCGCGGCGCCGATGGCCGGGGACCGGCGCCGCCCGGCATGTGGTCCCGGGATGCCTGGGCCCGGGGCGCCAGGCTGTTCGCCGCCACCTACCGAGGCCGCCGGCTGTCCGTCGAGGAGTGGGAGGCCTTGCTTCAAAGCGAGCGCCTCACTTGAGTTGGTCGAGCCCCCGGCCGGCAAGATCTTCAGTCAGGTCTATCCTCCGCCACCCAAAGCCCCACGGTCCATCCCCTCCAGCGAGGCAGAGGCGGGCGGGAGTCCGGCGAGCCGGTTACGGCGGCAAGGGAAAGGCTCTTGCCCACCGGCCGTCGGGAGACCCTCGAATGAGCCAGTATCATCTGATCGTCAATCTGGATAAGCGCGAGTTCCTCGACCCCCGTGAGCTTGGCGAAGGCCTGCAGGCCTGCGAGTTGATCTCCAGCGCCGTCGGGCCCGCCCAGGCACTAGCCGCACTTCTTCTGTGCTCGAACGGGCGCGGCGGCGGTGACCTCGAAGAGCGCGCGGATGCGGATGTCCTCATCGGCCGTTGGGCGGGCGACCGCATCGCGGTGGTGGGAGGCTACGCCGAGGATGCCGACCTGCCGGGCCAGTCCGACCCGGCCGCCTCGAAGATTTTCGAGATGTGCCGACAAGGCGACTGGCGCGATATCGCCGCTCTATTGCGGCCGCTTCTCGCCCACGAATTGGGGGTCGAGTTCATTCCGGAAGAGCAGCGCGTCCGTTACCTCGACGGCCGGGTCGATCGCTACACCGTCTGGCAGGTGCAGCGCGATCCGGACGCGGCTTACTCGGTTCTCGACATCGGCGAAGCCGGGTCTTGATGCGAATCCCGGCTTCGGTCCGGCTCCCTGTCCTCCCAATCCAAAGAGGTGGAGGCGGGCGGGAGGTTAGTGGCGGGTTCGTGGGCGAGAGAGCGTCTCTTGCCGGCCCGCCACTTTGGAGAACCTGATGTCTCAACAGAATCCCACCCAAATGATCCCTCTCGGCAAGCTCGTGAAGTCGGCCGAGAACGCGCGCAAGACGCCGCCCACCCGGCAACAGCAAGACGAACTCAAGGCCGACATCGCCGCACGCGGCCTCTTGCAGAACCTGCTCGTGCGTTCCGCCGCCCGCGGCAAGTTCGAAGTGATCGCCGGCGGGCGCCGGCTGGACGCCCTGAAGACGCTGCAGAAGGCGGGCAAACTCCCGAAGACTTACAAGGCGCCGTGCGTCGTCCGTACCGACGATCCCAAGGAAATGTCCGTCGCCGAGAATGTACAGCGCGTCGCCATGCATCCGGCCGACGAGTTCGAGGCCTTTGCCCAAATGATCGATGCCGGTCAATCGGTCGCCGACGTGGCACAGCGTTTTGGCTATACCGAGGTCCACATCCGCCAGCGCCTGAAGCTCGGCAAGGTCGCACCCGAACTGCTGCAAGCCTACCGCGATGAAGAGATGAGCCTGGATGTGCTCATGGCCTTTACCGTCTCCGGCGACCCGGATCGCCAGCGCGCGGCCTGGAAGGAGGTCAAGGGCCACTACCAGGTCAGTCCGTACAGCGTGAAGCGCCTGCTGACGGAAAACACCGTGTCGGCGGCCTCGCCGCTCGGCCGCTTCGTCGGTATCGAGGCCTACGAGCAGGCCGGTGGCGCGGTCTCGCACGATCTCTTCACCGACGAAAGCGACGGCTACATGGACGATCCCAAGATCGTCCGTGAGCTCGCCCAGCAAAAGCTTGCCGCCGAGGCGGAACGGCTGGAGCAGGCCGGCTGGAAATGGGCCAAGCCCATGATCGAGCCGGACTACGGATTTGCCGCGGACTTCGACCGGGTCTATCCCACCCCCGTCGATCCGCCGGCCAAGCTCACCAAGGAACTGGCCAAGGTCAATGCCCGCTACGAAGAGATCGAGGCGACGGCCGACGAGGACTGGACCGACGAACTGGCCGACGAGAGCGAAACCCTGGCCGACCGCCAGGTGCAGCTGAACGCCGAGATCGAGGGGTATGCCAAATACGCCGATGAAGACATGGCCAAGGCCGGTTGTGTCGTCACCATCGGCCGCGATGGCGCGGTCGAGGTCCATGGCGGTCTGATCCCCCGCGACGAAACCGCGGGCGCCAAAGGCGGCGTCAAGGCGGTGGCGACCGGCGAGGGTGTCACGGCCGGCAACGTCGGCATCGCCGGCACGCCCAGCACCGCCGATCCGGAGCCGACCGGCGAGCAGAAGGTTCGCAAGGATTGCGGCCTCAGCCAGGTCCATATCGACGATCTGACGGCGCACCGTCTCCAGATCACCAAGGCGCACCTGGCCAAGGACTATCGCACCGCTTTCGACGTGGCCCTGTTCAGCATGTGCATGAGCGTCCTCCAGACCTACGCCCGCGGCTTGCCGCTTGATCTGCGGTTGCTGGAAACTCGCATGACCAGTTCCCTCGACGACCTGAAGGACACCGCCGCCGACCAAATGCTGAAGGCGCGCCGGGACGGTCTGTCGCTGGCCTGGCTCAACCTGCCTGCCGACGAGGCCTTCGACGCCATGAGCGCCCTGCCGGCGAAGGACAAGCAGGCCCTCTTCGCGTGGTGCGTCGCTCAGTCGCTGCATGGACAGCTCTCCTTCGAGGACCAGGCCAGTCCTGTCGTCGAGAAGGTCGGCGAGCGGCTGAAGATTCCAGTCGCCAAGTTCTTCCGTCCGACCGCCGAGGCCTACTGGTCGCGGATCAAAATGGATCATGCCCGCGCCATCGGCGGGGAGATCCTGGGCGGCCCCTGGCTCCGGAATTACGCCAAGGCCAAGAAAGCGCAGCTTGCCAAGGCCTTGGCCGAGGCTTTCTCCGGCAACGGAGACGTGCCGGGCTCCGTGACGGCCAAAGCGCGTGGCGAGGCCGCAAAATGGGTCCCGGAAGGCTTTGCCTACGAACCGCGGGCGGCCGAGACCGAGGCTTCGCCGGATAGCGTCGACGCGCAACCGGTCTCCGGTCCCGTGAGCGGGTCCGCACCGGAAGCGGCCGACGCGGATGAGGACCTCCCCGAGTTCCTCACCGGCGAAACGGCGGCCGAGGACACCGTCGAGGCCGCCGCGTAGAGCGCGAACGGCTTACAGCCTGAACGACGGCCGGCGGGCGCTCGATGGGGCGTTCGCCGGTTCGCGTTGCCGGGCTGTCGGCGGCCCGCCACGAAGACCGTCCTCCCCGCACCGCGGCATGCCGCTGGTGCCGCCCGTCCCGACCGCCAACCGCCCGGAGCCCACGATGAAAACGATCGTGCCCAGAACCCTCAAGGGCGTCCTGATCCTTGACGCCGTGACCGCCATTCAAGCCGGACGCCTGATCTATTTGGCCGCTCTGCCCATGCGCGTGCTACCCAGCCTGTTCGCGCCGGGCAACGTTGTCGCCGAGCCGGACCGGCGCGCGCAGCGCACGCCATCGCCCGCGCGCATCGCCAGGCTGACCCGCCTCGGGCTGGACCTGCCGGCCAGCACCCGCGGCGCGGAAATGACGCTTCCCATGGCCGGCGGCGATCGACCGACCGCGGCCCCATGAGCAAGCGGTTCGACTTGACGCGCATCGGCCTCGAGAGGGCCAACCGCCATGTCGCCCGGTGGCACCGCCATCATCCACCTGCCGTCGCCCATGTCTTCAGCATCGGCTGCCGTCTGCGCGTCGAAGACCGGCCATGGCCTCTGGTCGGCGCCATCGTCGTCGGCCGCCCCGTGGCGCGGCATCTGGACGACCAACTCACCCTCGAAGTCAGCCGGACGGCCGTCGCGTTAGGGCCGTCGGCGCGCCACGCCTGTTCGGCTCTGCTCGGGGCGGCCGCCCGCGAGGCCTGGCGGACCGGTATGCTGCGGCTGATCACCTACACCAGGACGGACGAGAGCGGCGCCAGCCTGCGGGCCGCCGGATGGCGGCGGGACCGCCATGGGCTGGACAGCCGGCTCGAGTGGGACGAAGACGCCCGGCTCCATCGCCATGTCCTGATCGACAGGCCCTTTCCGGCGCGGTCATGGAACACGCCCGGCCGGCCACGGCGGAGCGCCCATCGTCCCGATCCGAGATGGCGCTGGCAGAGATTCAACCCGGTGCTCCGGCATGGCAGGGGATGGCGCGACGCCGACGGCTGGACCCCGGCCGAGCGGCTTGGCATCGCCGCCTGCGAAGCCGGCGCGCGCCGCGACAGCAACCCGTTCTCTCTCTGCGAGCCGGGATGCTGGGAGGAATGGCGCGAAGGCTACGACCACGCCTGGATCGTCGCCAACCCCGACCGATGGTTCTCGGACATCGCATAGGGCGTCCGCACTCCAGCGGCCCACACCCCGCGAGAAAGAGCCTCACACCCACCTTCTGCGACAAGAGACAACCATGAACGTCAACGACCCGCGCGTCGTCGCATCCAGCCGGCGCTTCCACGCCAGTCTGGCGGCGCTGCGCAAGGCGAACCGGCCACGCTACGCCGTCGCCCGGCATCCACGCCGGCGCGGCTTCACGCTGCTCGACGCGGCCCACCGCGAGAGCATCGGCGACGATGTCGAGGGCATCGGCTGGATCTACTGGCCTGAACCGAGACGCCTGCCGCCGGAGACCGGCTGGTATCGCCGCCGCACCGACGCCGAGAAGCGCGCCCGCGACCTGAACGACTGCTTTTTTGCCGAGACGGAAGCCGGCGGCGCGCCCTACGGCCCGGGCCCGGCTTCCTGACGGCGCGTTTGCCGCGCCACGTTGCGAGAGGAAGAGGCCGGCGGGAGCGGTGGCGAGCGAAAGAGCGACCTGCCGCGGGACGGTCGAACGAATCTGAATCCTCAATCAGCTTGAAGGAGAAATCCGATGAACGAATCACGGCGCTTCCGCGTGTGTCCCGGCCCATACATGAACGGCGGCCAGGACCGGCTCGACGGTATCTTCGCCGAGCTTCTCTTGAACGCGCTTGCTGCCGGCGCCAGCCGCGTCGATGTCTACGTCTGGACCGGCCCGGGCTGGGGCCGTGTCTGTGTGACCGACGAAGGTTGCGGCTTCGCCGATCCGGAGACGCTTCTGAACCGCCCGGCCGATAGCGAGCCCTGCGCCCGCCGCCCGGCCGCGGCCGATGTCCGTCTGGCCGTGCTCTCCCGGCGCGGCGCCACCATCACCTCGCGGACCGGAGCCACTGAGCATGGCTGGAGGACCGATATAAGCCCCGCACATTTCGCCGGGCGCGACGATGTGCCGGTCGAGCAAGAGGGGACAATCCCTGGAACGCAGGTCTGTTTCGACTTTCGGCTGGACAGCGAGCGGCCGGAATATGTCCTCCAAGCCGCCGCCCGCTACTTTCCCTTGCCGATCTATCTGAACGGCGAGCGGGTGTTTCAGGCCGATCCGATGGACGGCGCCTTCCATCTAGTGGAATGCCAGGGCGTGCGCATCGGCGTCTTCCGGACCGCCATACCGTCCTATCTCAGCCGTCTGATGCAGCCTCACCAGCCTCACGGCGCCGCCCCCGAGATCAACTTCCTCGGCCGGCCGCTCTCCGCGGATCTGCCATGCGTCGACTCCGAGTACGACCAGATCCGGTACCATGCCCGCCTCGACATCGTCGATGCGCCGCACCTCCGCTTCACCTCCGGCGCCCGCGGCCACTTGGTCGATGACGCCGCACTCGAAGACCTGAAAACCAACGTCGAGCGGACGATCTATAGGGCGGTGGCGACGCTGCCCGAGCACCGGCTCCCCTTCGCGGCCTGGAAACGCGCTTCCGGTCTCGGTGTGCAACTGGACCTCGCGTCCGCCGAACTGCCGCTCTACGAGCCGATGTTCGCGGACGACAGGCCGCCACGCCGCGATCCGCCGAAGCCGCTCCCCGGCAAACCCATCCTGGCCACCGGCGAGGTCCATGCGCCCGCCGACCGCTGCCTGGCCCGCGCCTTCGCCAGGGCCGGCTGTCCCTTCGAGCTGCGCGCCGGCAACGAAGCCTATCTCGGCTATGGCTGGTACGACGCCATCCCCTCTGTCGACGAGGTCCGTTGGTTCGTCACCATCGACGGCGAGCGGCGGGAAGTCGAGGATCTCGACACCGCCGCCGAACCGGTCCGGCCGGACGCGATCGAAGCCGAGGTCACCGTGGCCAGCCGGACCGGCGACGAACAGGTCCTCACGCTTCCGACCGACGTTCTGCTGACCGGCGAGCCCGGCACTTTTCTCGACGAAATCACGCCGCTGATCGTCAAGGACGCCGACCTTGAACTCCACGATTTGCGGCAGCTGCTTGCGGACGCCTATTGCTGTCCCTACCCGGACCTCGACCACAGCGCCGAAACCCAGCGCGAGCGCTTCGACGACCAGGCCTTTGACCGGGCGATCGGGATCCTGGCCTCCGGCGACGCGGCCGCCATCGCATGGCTGGACTACGCCGTGCGGCGGGACCTCGTCTGGCGCGCGCCCGCCGGCCGGGTCGCGACCATCCGGATCGGTCCGGACCGCGGCGACCTCCGCATCGAGATCGAGCCCGACGGCGCGCAAGACGCCCCGGGGAAGGCTTTCTGACGGCCTGTTCACCGGCACGGCGTCTCCAGAGGAAGAGGCCGGCGGGAGCGGTGGCGAGCGTTGTGGCGGGCGAGAGAGTAGCCGGCCGCGACGCTCGTTTTCAGACAACCGAACCCGGAGCAAACCCATGACCGCCACCCAGACCTTCTACGCGACCGTCAGCGAGAAGACCCTCGACAAGGTCACGCAGCTCTTCAATGCCTCGCCGTCCGACACCCTCAACGAACTGGTCCAGAATAGCCGGCGCGCCGGCGCAACCCGCATCGACGTGCACCGCATCGAGAGCGATCTCGGGCCGGCCGCCGTCTTCCGCGACGATGGCCGCGGCGTCGCCGATCCGCGCACGCTGCTGGCCCTGGGCGACAGCGATTGGGACGCCGCCATCGCCGGCCGAGAATCTGCCGCCGGAATGGGCTTCTTCGCCTTGTCCCACGGATACTCCACCATCCGCTCGCGAACCCGCGATGCCGGGACCGGCTGGTCCATGACGCTCACGCCGGACCAGTTCACCGGCAAGGCGCCGGCGACCGCCGCGCCCCATGCCATGGAGCCGGGCACGGAGATCATCTTCACCTGCAAGCATAGTGAATTCGTGCTCGGCCGGCTCGAAGCCGCCGCGCGCTATTGCCCGGTGCCGGTCTATTTCGAGGGCGAGCGCCTGGATCAGCAGGACTTCCTGGCCGATGCCATCCATATTGAAACCTGGAACGGTGTCCGTATCGGCGTTGTCCAGCGCTCGAACTGGCATGACCAGCCTGTCATCAACTTCCACGGATTGACGATCGTCTCCGCCCAGACGGCGTTGCCGGACATCTCGTCCGTCCTGGACCGGTACTGCTATTCGGTGCGCGTCGACATCGTCGACTGTCCCGACCTGAAGCTGGTCCTGCCGGCCCGCAAGGAGGTGGTCCGGGACGCCTTCTTCGACGCGCTCAAAACGGCCTGCACGCGGGCGATGTATCGCGCAATCGCGCGTCAGTCCGGCCACACGCTCTCGTTCGACAACTGGCGGAAAGCCGGCGCTCTCGGCGTCGATCTGCCTGAAGCGGCGGCCGAACTCAGGCCCTACACGCCCGACATCGCCGATACCTACAACCGCTGCGTTCAACCGCCCGCCGAGGTGCCCGGTAATGCCTGCCTGGTCGACTTCGACGGCGAGGCGCAGGAGCAGCAGTGCTTCTGGCGTGCCTTCCGCAACAGCAGCCTCGACTTTGTACTATTCGAGCCCTGTTCCGCCTACGAAGGCTACGAATGGTACGACCGGCTGCCGCGCATCACCGGTCTGCGTCACTTCATCTCCGACGATGGCGAATGCGCCGAGGTCCTGGTCGCCGAAGAAGCCGGCGACCGCCGCCGTGTCGACAAGATCGAGATCGAGGCGACCATCCGCCAGCCCGACGGCGACAAGCAGCCGCTCCGGCTCGACACCGACCTTCTCCTTGTCGGCGACCCATGGGTCATAGGCCTTTGCGACGTCGGGATCTTTGCAGCCAAGGACAGCGACATCGATCCGGGCGGCCTTACCGACCTACTGTGCGCAAGCTATTTCTGGGTATCGGACGATGCCGAGGCGGACAGCGCCGACACTCAGCTGCGGGCCTTCCTGGACGAGGCGCAGCACATCGCCACCGGCTTTCTCCTGTCCGAACACGACGCCAACGTCGCGCTGCTGGAGAGGGCCATCCGCAACGATCTGCTGTGGCTTATCCCACCGGCGGCAAAGACGGTGATCACCGTGACCGATGGCGACATCCGAATCGAACAGATACCCGCTTGACCTGACCACGGCCGCAACGCGGCCCGGACCCGGCCTCCCGACGGCCGGTTCACCGGCACGGCGTGTTGAGAGGAAGAGGCTGGCGGGAGTCATGGCGAGCCCTGCGGCGGTCGAGCGACCGGCCGGCCGCCGCCAGGGCGTGTCTCAGCTTCCAGGAGATCACGCCATGAAGCCTTCACACGTCTCACAAGCCTTGCGTACATTGATCGCCATCAACAGGCCCGCCTTCGTCTGGGGCGCGCCCGGCGTCGGCAAGTCCAACATCGTCGCTCAGGTTGCCGCCGAGCTTGGGCGGCAGCTGATCGATATCCGCGCCGTGCTGCTCGACCCCGTCGACCTGCGCGGCCTGCCCCATGTCAACGGCGACGGCCGGGCCCACTGGGCGACCCCTGCGTTCCTGCCGCGTGACGGCGAGGGCATCCTCTTCCTCGACGAACTCAACGCCGCCCCGCCGCTGGTCCAGGCCGCCTGCTATCAGCTGGTGCTCGACCGCAAGCTCGGCGAGTACACGCTGCCGGACGGCTGGGCCGTGCTCGCCGCCGGAAACCGCGAGACCGACCGCGCGGTCACGTCGCGCATGCCCTCGGCGCTCGCCAACCGTTTCATCCATCTCGACTTCGAACCCGATCTCGACGACTGGTGCCAGTGGGCGCTGCAAGCGGGCAAGCAGGTCGAGGTCGTCGCCTTCCTGCGCTTCCGGCCGAACCTGCTGCATGCCTTCGATCCGGACCGCAAGGCCTTTTCATCGCCCCGGTCCTGGGCGTTCGCCTCCGACATCGTTGCCATTCAGGCCGACGCGGCGATCGAATACGACCTGCTGGCCGGCGCCGTGGGCGAGGGCGAAGCGGCCGAACTGCTCGCCTTCCTGAAGGTGTTCCGCCAGCTGCCGAGCCCCGATGCCGTGCTCATGACGCCTGACACGGCGCCGGTGCCAGACGATCCCGCCACCGTCTACGCGCTCTGCGGCGCGCTCGCCCGCAAGGCGTCGCCGGCGAACTTCGACCGGATCGCCGCCTACGCCAGGCGGCTATCGGCCGAGTTCGGCGTGCTGCTGGTCAAGGACGCCGTCACCCTGACGCCGGATTGCCAGCACAGCCAGGGCTTCATCGCCTGGGCCACCGACAACGGCGCCGTCCTCACCTGAACTTATCCCGGCCCTTTTCACCCGGCCGACCCGCTTTCCCTTCCCGAAAGGATTCCGCCATGACCCGTCTCACCGACCGCGCGATGCTGGCCGGCCTCACCATCACCCAGTGGAGCGCGCGCAAGCACGACAAGCGCGTCTCCGACCAGGTCGCCCGCGACCACGACGCCGGCGCCAATGCCGGGCGCTACAACAAGACCCTGATCGCCGGCGAGGCGCTGAAGGAGATCGGCTCGATCGCCGGCGAGGCAAGGGGCCATCACTACACCAACACCTTGCCCTGGGCGGATAACGGCACCCGCATCCTGCCCGCCGCCAACTACTGGGACTACACCCGCGAGCAACGCGCCTTCAAGGAGCGCTTCCAGGGCGCCGCCGCGCGGTTCCGCGAGAGCTATCCGCACTACGTGGCGGAGGCCCGGACACGGCTGAACACGCTGTTCCGGGCGGACGACTATCCCGACCCGGCGGACCTGGCCACCAGGTTCCACTACGAGAACGCCTTCACGCCGCTGCCCACGGCCGACGACTTCCGTGTCTCGCTCGGCGAGGTCGAGGAGGCCCGCATCCGCGCCGATATCGAGCAGCGCCTGGGCGATGCCACCCAGGCCGCCATGCGCGACCTCTGGGACCGGGTCTACGACGCCGTCTCGCACATGCGCGACCGGCTCGACCGCTACGAGGTCCATCCGGTCTCCGGCAAGGTGCAGCACCCCTTCCGCGACACCCTGGTCGGCAACCTGCGCGACCTCGCGGAACTGCTGCCGAGGCTCAACGTCACCGGCGATGCGGCGCTCGACGCCATGCGCCACCGCCTGGCCGAGTCGCTCTGCGTCCACGATGCCCAGGACCTGCGCGACGACGACGCCCTGCGCGAGCAGACCGCCAGGACGGCCGGCGACATCCTCGCCGACATGGCCGGCTACGCCGCGCCGGCCGCGGCGGCGGAATAAGGGAGGCGGACATGGAGAAGATCACCAAGGCGCGGGCGGCGCTGGTGCTGTCGCAGCCCTTTTTCGCCAGCCTGGCGCTGCGCCTCCGCCCGCTCGCCGATCCCGCCATCGAGACCATGGACACGGACGGCCGCTCGCTCTTCGTCAATCCGGACTTCGTCGACCGGCTCTCGTTCGACCAGCTCACCGGTGTCATCGCCCACGAGGTCATGCATCTCGCCTGCGGCCATCATGCCCGCAGGGGCGAACGCGACCTTCGGCGCTGGAACATGGCCTGCGACCACGCCATCAACGGCCTGTTGTTGGAGGCCGGGTTCGTGCTGCCGGAGGGACATTCGCGCGACCCGGCCTTCGACGGCCTCTCCGCCGAGGACATCTATGCCCGGCTGCCGCAAGAAGACGGAGGTGGCGACGGAAGCGGCGGTGGTGGTGCGCTCGACAAACCCGATGCGCCCTCCTCGGCCGACCCCGGCGGCTGCGGCGGTATCCGCGACGCGCCGGGCGAAGACGGCGGCACGGCTTCTCCGGACGAACTGGCCCAGGCCGAACGGGACTGGAAGGTCGCGACCTTGCAGGCGGCTCAGATCGCCACGGCCGCCGGCAAGCTGCCGGGCGCCATGGCGCGGATGATCGAGGGCCTGCGTAAGCCCTCGGTCGACTGGCGCGAGGTGCTGCGCCGCCTGGTCCGGACCACCGCTCGCAACGACTATGCCTGGTTCCCGCCGAACCGGCGCTACGTCGCCATGGGTCTCTACTTGCCGTCGCTCCGCTCGGAGGAGATGGGGCCGGTGGTGATCGCCGTCGATACCTCCGGCAGTATCTCCGATGACGTTGTCGCCGCCTTCTCGGCCGAGATCTCGGCGATCCTGGAAGACTGCCGGCCGGAAGCCGTCCACGTCCTCTACTGCGACAGGGAGATCGCCGGCAGCGAGACGCTTGCGCCCGACGACCTGCCGCTCCGGCTCGACCCGAAAGGCGGCGGCGGCACCGACTTCCGGCCGCCCTTCGAGTGGGTGGCGCGGCAGGACCTCGACCCGGCCTGCATGATCTACCTGACGGACCTCTGTTCGACCCGCTTCCCAGCGGCGGCGCCCGCCTATCCCTTGATCTGGGCCGCGACCAGCGAGCAACCGGCGCCCTTCGGCGACATCGTCCGCCTTTCGGGCACCTGATATAGATTTCCTCCCACCTCGGGCGGGTGCTTCTTTGGCGCCCGCCCATTTTTTTGCCGGCATGCCGGTTATCCGCCGCAGCCCCTTTCGCGGCATCGAGGACGATAACTAATTGTAGATATAATCAGTATAAATGTTACAATATCTGCAAATCTCCATGGAGGTCGAAATGTCGAAGGTCTCATCGCGCGAGTTCCAGCAGAATGTCGGCTATTACCAGGACCTGGCGATCGCCGAGCCGGTCGAGATCACCAAGCACGGCCGCGACCACGTGGTCATCCTGTCGGCCCGGGAGTATGAGCGGCTCAAGCGTCTCGACCGGCAGCCGCTCTACGCCTGGGAAGTGCCCGAGGACGTCGTGACCGCCATCGAAAAGGCGGAAGTGCCGCCGGGCCACGAGCACCTCGACGCCGAACTGGACAGCTAGGCAATGCCGCTGCCGGAGCCGGTACCGGGCCTTGTCATTTCCTACGCCTATCTCTGGCGGCACGAGCACGAACAAGGCCGCGAAGAGGGCCGCAAGGTCCGACCCGCGGTTATCGTCCTGGCCGCCGGACGCGGCGGGAACGAGAACGGCGACATCGAAGTCTACGTCGCGCCCATCACCCATACACCGCCGCCCGCCCCGGACATCGCTGTCGAGATTCCGCTCCGCGTCAAACAGCGCCTGCAGCTCGACGACGACCGTTCCTGGGTGATCGTGAACGAGGTCAACCGCTTCATCTGGCCGGGCGTCGATCCTTCTCCGGCACCGGCAACGCCGGGCTCCGCCGCCTACGGCATGTTGCCGCCGGCCCTGTTCCGCCAAATCCGAGACCTCTTCGTGCGCCTGGCCCGGTCGGGCCGCGCCGCCTCTGTGCGCCGCACCGAATGATCCAGCGTCCGTGCAGGCAGCGCCTGGATACGACCGGTTCGCGGGATCGTCAATCGCCACATGAGGGCGGCGGCGCCAACGACCGGTCGTCTTTCACGATCCGATAACCCGATAACCCGACAAGCCAAGCTGGGCCTCGAACGCCCGCAAAAAAACGCCGTAGGCCTCGACCCCCTCGCCACGGCGCTTGCCTTTCGGCAGCAGCCGGGCCGCCTTCCACGCGGCGAAACACAGGCTGAATTTTCGCTGCTCGTCACCCCTCATGCCTCGATATTAGAGCGCGAACAAAAAATAGAACAACTGCTGGATCACCGGGCTTCCGGACCCGCTCCACTTCATCTCCGGCAAGGCCATCCTGGCTGCCTTTTCGAACCGGCAAAGTCCGCTGACGAAACGCACGGCCTCCGCCGCAGCCGCGCACCAACAGACGAGGAAGAGGCGGGCGGAGGTCGGTTGGCGGGTTGCGCGGAGCGGAGAGGTCTCCATCCGGCCCGCCGACCGAAACCGCTGATGTCCCCGCACGGCCGCCGTTATCGATCGGCCCGGCCGCGGGGACCCGATCCGAAGGAAGGCGACCATGACACACACCTACTACCATGCGAAATCCTCCGCGCGCGTCTTCGGCGGCGAGCCGGATGACTATCTCCCGATCCACAATTGGTTCGACGCGACAAAGGAGAGCTTCTGCGATTTTCGCCACCGTGCGCTGCGCCACCATGCCGAGGGCATCTTCGAGTGCGAACGGGTGTTCGGCACCACCATCCTCAACAGTGCCGGCAAGGAGGTGCCGGTACGCTATATCGGCGAACAGCATGTGTTGGAGGACTGCGGCGGCCGCGTGCCGTCCCTGGCCGACTGGCTCTCCAAGATCCAACCGGAGCCCTGGATGGCGCGCGCCACCCGGACCGGTCACGGCACGCGGAGGGCGCAGCCATGATCAGCGCGCCGACCCTCGATCAACGGCTCGACGCCCTGCCGCCGAAAACCGCCGCGCCGTTTCGCCAGCTCCTGGCGGCGGGGCACATGGCCGAGGCTCTGCTGGCCACCGTGTTGGATGCCGGCGGCCTCGCCGGCGAGCGTCACAGATTGCTCGGTTTCACGGTCGCCTTTCTGCACCTGCGTTCGCAGGGCGTCCCGGTGCATGACGTCATTCGCATGGCCAAGGCCCGGCGCCGGCGTATCAACCTCGACTGGAGCGCCAGGCGCTGGCAGCTGGAACACGACCGCCTGTCGCGCGCCGAAGCCCTCGACCGCCTCACCGCGGAGAACGCGCGCTACGACGTCGCCGAATTCGAGGCGCTGCTGCCGGCCGCCTTTGACGGCTATCTCATCCGAAGCAGCCGGCGGCTGGGAATGGAGGGGCTGCGTCAGCGCCACTGCGTGGCAAGCTACGACACTCAACTGCGAACCGGGCGCTGCGCGATCGCCAGCCTGCTCGTCGGCAAGCGGCGCTGGACCGTGCAGCTGTTCGCGACCGGCAACCCCGAGTACCCGCTGCGCATCGGGCAGATCAAGACCCGGTTCAACGAACAACCGTCGAAAGAGATATGCAGTCGCATCCACGAGATGCTGGGCGTCGCGCTTGCGCCTCCCGTCGAGAAACAGGTCACCGATGGCACCCAACGGTTCACCTACCTGGACACCCTGCAACGCTTGTTGCCGGTCTTGCGTCAGCATGGCGTCGAGGGGATCACCGTCTCCTTCGACGGGTCCGGCGATGAAGGCGCGATCGACGACATCCGCTGCGATGGCGCCACCATCGACCCTCGCGGCGTTCATGTCGAGATCGTGCAGGCCGTCAGACGTTTCGAGGACGGCCAATGGGTCTCAACGCGGGAACTGCACCGGGTCTCCATAGCCGATGCGGTTCACGACCTGACCGACGACTATCTCGAGGAGACGAGTGTCGATTGGTACAACAACGAAGGCGGCTATGGCAACTTGCTGATCGACGTGGCGCGGGGGACCGTCACGTTGGACATCTGCGTCCGGTGCATACAAGCCGACAGAGCATTCTATTCGCAGTGTGATATCGAGACCGGCGATGAGATCGATTGACGGTTTTCCACCGGCCGCGCCCTTCAGGAACATCGTCCATCTGCCGGACGCCTGACACAGATCTCCTTCCCACCTCGGGCGGGTGCCTCTCCGGCGCCCGCCTATTTTTTTGCCGGTATGCCGGACAGGCCGCCCGGACGGCCGACGGCCATGAGCCCGGCCCGTCCGGCGCATCCCTTACTCCCCAACCGCCAGAGGCAGAGGGCCGCTGAGTAGGGGCGGTGGCGCGGTTTGGCGGGAGAGATTGCCGGCGCGCCACTCCCCCATCCCGTCCAGGAGTTCTCCATGGCGAATGCTTCATCCGGGGCCCTCGCGGCCTCGCTTCCCCTCTTGGCCGAACAGGCCCCCGACAAGCCCACCGGCCTCTACCGCGCCGCCCGGATCCTCGCCCGCAGGCTGGAAAAAGGCCGCAAGCTCGACCCTTCCACGATCAAGGAGACCATGACGCTCGCCTTCGGCGGCAGTGACGCGGCCGGCGCCTGGATCTGGAAGGACGCCTACGAGGCGGCCGAGGCCGCCCAGGTCTTGTTCCTGCAAAAGTTCGGCCCGGCCATGGCCGCGCAGGCCGCCGACGCCCCGGTGCTCCTGGCAATGATCCAGCGGATCGCCGCCCTCGCGCCCTCCGAGACCCGCCGCAGCGAGGAATCACAAGCACTGCAACAGTTCTCCACGCCCCTGCCGCTCGCCCTTGTTGCCGCCCGGGCGGCCGGCCTCGGGCCGGGCGACCTGGTGCTTGAACCGTCCGCCGGCACCGGGCTGCTTGCCGTCTGCGCCGAAATCGCCGGCGCCCGGCTCCACCTCAACGAGATCGCGGAGACTAGGGCGGGCTTGCTGGCGCATCTCTTCGGCGGCGATCGCGTCACGCGCCACAACGGCGAGCAGATCCACGATTACCTGGAGCCCGCGATCCGGCCGACCGCCGTCCTGATCAACCCGCCGTTCTCGGTATCGCCCGCGGTCGCGGGCCGGTTCCGCGGCGCCACCCACGCGCATCTCGCCTCGGCCCTGGCGCGTCTCGCACCCGGTGGCCGACTGGTGGCGATCACCGGCGCCGGCTTTTCGCCCCACGCTCCGGCCTGGCGCGAGGTCTTCGTCACGTTGCAGGCCCGGGCCCGGGTCGTCTTCACGGCGCCGATCGCCGGACGTGTCTATGCCCGGCACGGCACTTCCATGGAAACCCGGCTCACCGTGATCGACGGCACCCCGGCGGACGCGGCGGACCGCTTCCCCGAGAATCGCGGCCCGGCCGACAGCGCCGAGGCCCTGCTCGACTTGGTCGAAGCCCACCTGCCGCCGCGCCTTAATCCGCCCGCCGCCGAAGCCGCCGTTCCGCGATCCTATCCGCGGCCGTCCATCCCCCGCAGTCAGCCCACGCCAGCCGACTGGACGCCACGCCCGGCGTCCAGTCCTCCCTTGCTGGCCTCGACGCCACCCGCGCGGCCGAACTGGGCTACCGGCACCGCGACCGCCCGGCCGCCCGCACGGACATCACCGAAGCGCTTTACGAGCCTTATGCGGTCCAGTCCATCGCGATCCCCGGCGCCCGGCCGCACCCGAGCCCGCTGGTCCAGTCGGCGGCCATGGCCGCGGTGGCGCCGCCCAAGCCGAGCTACCGCCCGCAATTCTTTCCCCGCCTGGTCACGGACGGCACGCTTTCCGACGCGCAGCTCGAACAGGTGATCTATGCCGGCGAGGCGCACGCCGGCCATCTCGGCGGCTGGTGGACCGTCGACGAGACCTTCGACACCGTCGAGGCGGCGGCCCCCGGGACCGCCGGCGCTGTCCGCTTCCGGCGCGGCTATTTCATCGGCGACGGCACCGGCGCGGGCAAGGGCCGTGAAGTCACCGGCATCCTGCTGGATAATTGGCTGAAGGGCCGCCGCCGCGCGGTCTGGATCTCCAAATCGACCACCCTGCTGGAAGACGCGGTACGCGACTGGACGGCCGTGGGCGGTCTCGCCGGCCAGATCGTGCCGCAATGGAAATTCAAGCAGGGCGCCCCGATCGGCCTGCCCGAAGGCATCCTGTTTACCAGCTTCGCGACACTGCGGACGCAGGCCCGCGAAGAAAAATCCTCGCGCGTGCAGCAGATCGTCGATTGGCTGGGCCAAGAGGCGGAGAGCGGCGAAGCCGCGACAGGGACAGCAAATAGCTTTGATGGCTTGATCCTCTTCGACGAGGCCCACGCCATGGCCAATGCCGGCGGCGATACTTCCGGGCTGTGCGACAAGAAGCCGTCGCAGCAGGGACAGGCCGGAGTGCGTCTGCAGAACGCGCTGCCCGGCGCCCGGGTGGTCTACGTCTCGGCCACCGGTGCCACCTCGGTCCGCAATCTCGCCTACGCGCCGCGCCTCGGGCTCTGGCGCACCGGCGACTTCCCCTTCACCACCCGCACCGACTTCATCGCCCAGGTGGAGGCGGGCGGCGTCGCGGCCATGGAGGTGCTGGCGCGCGATCTCAAGGCCCTCGGCCTCTACGCGGCCCGCTCGCTGTCCTTCGACGGCGTCGAATACGAGTTGGTCGAGCATCGCCTCACCAGCGCGCAGCGCGCTATCTACGACACCTATGCCGACGCCTTCCGCGTGATCCACAAGAACCTCGATGCCGCCCTCGAGGCGATGAACGTGACGCGCGCCGGCGGGGGCACGCTGAATCGCCAGGCCAAGGCGGCGGCGCTGTCGGCCTTCGAATCCGCCAAGCAGCGCTTCTTCAACTATCTGCTGACCGCCATGAAGTGCCCGACGCTGCTCAAGGCGATCGAGCGGGACCTGGCCCGGGGCGACGCCGCCGTGGTCCAGATCGTCTCGACAGGCGAGGCTCTGCTCGACCGGCGCCTCGCCGAGATCCCGGCATCCGAATGGAACGACCTGACCGTCGACATTACGCCTAGGGAGGCCGTTCTGGATTATCTCGTCAGCGCCTTTCCGACCCAGCTCTTCGAGCCCTATACGGACGACGAGGGCAATCTGCATTCCCGGCCCGTCTATGACGATGCCGGCAATCCGGTGCGCTCGCGCGAAGCGGAAGCGCGGCGCGACGAAATGATCGAGCACCTCGCCGCCCAACCGCCGGTGCCCGCGGCCCTGGATCAGCTGTTGCATCGCTTCGGTACCGAGGCCGTGGCCGAAGTGACCGGGCGCACCAAACGCGTTGTCCTGACCCGCGGCCGCGAAGGCGACCGCTACCGGCTGCAAAAACGACCGGGCTCCGCCAACATCGCCGAGACCCAGGCCTTCATGGACGACGACAAGCGGATCCTGGCGTTTTCCGAGGCCGGCGGGACCGGCCGCAGCTACCACGCGGACCGCGGCGCCAAGAACCAGCGCCGCCGCATCCACTACCTGCTGGAACCAGGCTGGAAGGCCGACGTCGCGATCCAAGGGCTGGGCCGCTCGAACCGCACCAATCAGCGCTGCAAGCCGCTCTACCGGCTCCTGACGACCAACGTCAAGGGCGAGAAGCGCTTCATCTCCACCATTGCGCGGCGCCTCGACACGCTCGGCGCGATCACCCGGGGACAGCGCCAGACCGGCGGCCAGGGGCTTTTCCGCGCGACCGACAATCTCGAAGGCCTCTATGCCAGGATGGCGCTCCGCAAGTTCTACCGCCTGGTCTTCGACGGCAAGATCGAGGCGTGCTCCTATGCGGCCTTCATCGAGCACACCGGGCTGCGCCTGACCGACGGCGACGGCGGCCTGAAGCAGGAACTGCCGCCGATCACGCGATTTCTCAACCGGCTGCTGGCGCTGCCGATCACGCTGCAGAACCAGCTGTTCGGCGTCTTCGAGGAGCGCCTCGGCGCCGAGATCGAGGCCGCGATTGCCTCTGGCGCCTACGAGCGCGGCGTCGAGACCCTCGCCGCCGAAAGCCTTGTCGTGCAGGAGCGCCGCACGCTCTACACCCACGAATCCGGCGCCGTCACCGAGGTCTGCCGCATCGAGAAGAAGGACCGCAACCGACCGCGCTGCCTGGACGACGCGCTCGCCATCGAGGGCCGGCGCCTGGTCAACCGCAAGTCCGGGCGGGCGGCCGTCGCGGTCCCGGCGCGCGCCTTCATCGAGGAGGATGGCCGGGTCGAGCCGCGTGTCCGGCTCATCCGCCCGCTGACCGGGGACGGTATCGGCGAAGCCGACCTCGAGGCGTCGCACTGGCGCGAGGCCGAGACAGCGGTTTTCTCGGCCGCCTGGAACGCCGAACTCGCAGGCATACCTGCCTTTACCACCAGCACCCTCTACCTGATCTCCGGCCTGCTGTTGCCGATCTGGGACCGCCTGCCGGCTGAAAACATGCGGGTCTACCGCTTGCAGACCGACGACGGCCAGCGGCTCATCGGCCGCGTCGCCAGCGCCGAAGAATTGCAGGCGGTCTATGCCAATCTCGGCCTGGCCGATGACGCCCCGACGCTCGGCGCCGGCGAAGCCTGGACGGCGATCATGGAGCGCGGCGCCCGCCTGGAGTTGGCCGGCGGCCGGAGCCTCCGGCGCAGCATGGTGATGGGCGCCTACCGTTGCGAGTTTTGCGACGTCCCACCGGGAGAGGTCGGACGGATGAAGGCGCAGGGCCTGATCGGAGAGATCATCCAGTACCGCCTGCGCCTCTTCGTGCCCGACACCGACCGGGCGCCCGGCCTCGTGGCCCGGTTGGTCGCCGACCATCCGGTGACGAAGATCATACCGGCCGCGGCGGCGGCGGGAGGGGCCCATGGATAGCCCCGCCGCCGCGCTGGCGCGGCGCCTGGCCGAGAACGCCGAGGCGGTCTGCCGCCACTATCTTTCCAACGGCCGCAAAAAGGGCCGTTACTGGTCGGTCGGCGATGTCTACGGGACGCCGGGGCGCTCGCTTTGGGTGCGCCTCGCGCCACCGGGGCAACCCGGTAAATGGCAGGATGGCGCGGATGGCCGGTACGGCGACCTGCTCGATCTCATTGCCCTCAACCGGTCCTGCCGCGGCCTGGCCGAGACCCTCGCTGAGGCCAGGCGCTTCCTCGGCGAAGCACCTTCCGTGCCGAACCCCGCGCCGGCATCCCGGCAACGGCCGGAACCGAACCCCGGTCAGCGTACCGAAAGCGCGCGCCGGCTGTTCCGGGCCGGACGCCCGATCGCCGGCACCCCCGCCGAAGCCTATCTGCGCGCCCGGGGCATTACACGGACCCGCTTCGCCGTGCTGCGCTACCACCCGCACGTTTACTACCGCGCCCATGACGGCGCGCCGCTCCGGCGCCTGCCGGCCATGCTGGCGGCGATCACCGGTCTCGACGGCCGCATCGTCAGCGTTCACCGCACCTGGCTCGATACCGCCGCGCTCCGGGTCGCGCCGATCGACGAGCCGAAGCGCACCATGGCGCCGTTCCTCGGCTCGGCGGTCCGCTTCGGCGGGGCGCGCGACGTCCTCGTTGCCGGCGAGGGCATCGAGACCGTCCTGTCGCTGATATCAGCCTGCCCCGGGCTGCCGATGGCGGCCGGGACTTCGGGACCGCACATGGCCGCGATGACGCTGCCCGATGCGCTGGAGCGCCTGTGGATCGCCGGCGATGCCGGCGCGGCCGGCCGCATCGCCGCCACGCGCTTGCGCCAACGGGCCGAGAAACAGGGCGTCGCCGTCTTCGACCTCACGCCGCACGGCGACGACGACTTCAACGCCGATCTCCAGGCCCTCGGCCACGACGCCTTTGCCGCCCGGATCCAGGCGCTGCTGGCGGACGAACTGAACCGCCGCCGGCCTCTGGCCGGCTGACAGAGTTGGAGGCGGGCCGGTGGGAGTGAGCCGCGGGCGGCCGGAGAGAGACCGCGCCACCCGTTCAACGCCCAACCATCGAGGAGTAACTCTCATGGCGCAGATACGCCAATATCAGGTCACCTTCCATCCCGCCCACAGGGATGACGGCTTCATCGTCATCAGCTTCGAGATGACCAAGTCCTATCCGAAGCACACATTCGAAGCGGCCGGCGTTGCCGATATGGTGGCTCGGGTCGGGTCCCTGGCCGCCGGGCACGGCGCGCCCTGCAGTGCGTCGGTGAGATGCCTGTCGCCCCGTAAACCGCCCGGCTTCGACCGGGCGACGGCGAATCTCTACTTCAACCTGGACGCGCCCGGCGAAAGCCCGGCGTAGCCGCGCGTGACGTGCGGCGGGACCGCGTCAGCCGTCCCGCCGTGCTTCGCCCGCCGCCGATATCGCCCATGCGGCCCTTACGTCCATATACGCCGGTCCCGACGCGCCGGCATTGCCCCGCATCCTGAACAAGCGCGGCTCCTGCTGCCCGGCGGGCGCCATGCCGATCGACCGCTCCACGAAGTGGGGCAATCCCTTCGCGGTCGGGCGTGACGGTTCAAGGCTCGCGGTGGTCGTGAAATACAAGCACTGGCTGCCCACCCGGCCCGATCTCATGGCGGCCCTGGACGAACTGCGAGACCGCGATCAGATGTGCTGGTGCTGGCCGAATCTCTGCCACGGCAATGTCCTGCTACCGCTGGCGAACCGTCCCCGCTCGCCGATAATCCTCCTGTTGGCGCTCGCAGCTCACGGAGACGACGACAACCGAATTCCGTTCCGAACAACCAGCTCTGTCCCGACGCCTTCGCCGCCTGGATCCGGTCGGCGGCCGGCCGGAAGACCTCTTCGTGTTGCAACGCTTCCGGCCACCGGCCGGCTGATGGTCCCGGCGTGCCGGACGTCCGGCGGAGCCGGAGGCGGGCCGGTGGGAGTGAGCCGCGGGCGGCCGGAGAGAGACCGCGCCACCCGTTCAACGCCCAACCATCGAGGAGACCCGATCATGCCGCAATGGCACAGCCGCCCCGTTACCGCGTCCTGCTTCCACGCCAACGGCGGACGCGGCTACTACACTTACGACCGCGACGGCAGCATCGTCGCCGCCATCCATCCCGTCGGCGACCGGCTGGAAGACCGCCTCGTCGAGCAACGCCGCCGTGCGCTCATCGACGCGGCGCCCGAACTGCTGGACGAAGTCGAGCGCTTCCACGAGGCGGCCCGCTGCATGGCCGACCCCGGCCACACGCTCCATGCCCAACGCCACCTTCTGCCCTGGACGGCCATGGCCGCCCCCCTCGGGCCGCAGATCGCGCGGGCAAGAGGGGAGGACTGAAACAATGCGGTTCGACCAGCCCTCCGAAATCACCGCCCGGGCACTTGCGGCTAAATGGGCGCACAACAACCGGACCGTGAGCATCGTCTATCGCCTCGGCGAGACCTGCCACGTTCGCTCGTCCTGGATGACGCCGGTCGACGGCGCGGCCGTCGCCTGGCGCTACGGCCCGGATGGCCGCGCGATCGCCCGGCCCATGCCCGGCGACCTCGCCCGCCTCGCCGCGCCGTGGGCCTGGGGCGACGTCCCGCGCGGCAGCCTGCCGGTCGGCAGCGTCGACGTGATCGAAACCTGCCTCGCAAGCGACGGCTCCAACATCACCTTCAACGCGCGGGCGTTTTTCGATGGCCGGCGATGCTCCTGCGGCGGCGGTCCCGGCACCGTCGTCACGCCGCTCTGCGAACTGCGGCCCACGGATTCCATACGCGAGCAAAAGTTCTGGCGCTGGCGGGATTTCCCGCGCGCTGGCGGCGGCGTCGACTTCAGGCTTAGCGTACCCGTCTGGGACTGGTTTCCGCCCACCCGTTGATCCGGCCCGGCCGCCCCGGTCGCGCCATGACTTCCGCGGATCGCGCCTCGCCGAGAGACCCCGCCGAAGAGTGAAAGGAGGGAGGGGAAAGGGTGTTTTTTCACGTCGAGATAAGGAGAGAGATGATGCCCGGAATGAACATGGTAATACTCGAAGGCCGTTTGGGCGGCGATGTCGAGATCCGTCACACGACGAGCGGTGGCAAGGTCGCGACCATGAGCCTGGCCACCGACGAAGGCTATCGCAACAAGAACACCGGCGAGTGGGTCGACCGGGCCGAGTGGCACCGGATCGTGACCTTCCAGGAAGGTCTGATCGGCGTGCTGGAGAAACACGCGGTGAAAGGCCGCATGACCAGCGTCGCCGGCAAGCTCCAGACCCGGCGCTGGCGCAAGAATGGCGAGGAGTCCGACCGCTTCTCGACCGAGATCATCATCACGCCCGGCGGCCAGGTGAATTTCCTGGAACCGCTAGACGCGCGCATCGCCGGCCGCACGGGCGGCGAGACCCGGTCCGGTGACCGCGAGCAGCCGAACGGCGGCGCGAACGGGTATGCGTCGAACGGCAACGGCGGCGACGGCGGTGACGGCTATCTCGACGACGAGATTCCCTTCTGAGTGCTTGGGTCTGACAGTGAACGCGGCGGGGGCTCCAGCATGAGCCCCCGCCCGCCGCTCCCGTGAGGACACCGTGCAGGCACCGCCTGTCCCGCGCCTAGGCATCGCCTAGCGGCGCGCTAGCGCCGCACAAGGAGACCGCGAGGCGGGCGCCCCGGCAAACCCCGGCTGTCCGGCTTCACCGCCACCGCCCGGGACCCGTCGCGCTCACGGATGGCGTGGCCGGACCGATCCGGATCTGTCCCCGGTCCAGCAAGCGCTGGAAGACACCGCGCCGGGTCAGCGGTCCGCCGGACCTCGACTCCGCCGGGGCCCCGGCGACGCCGCCGCATCGAACGTCCCAGGCCGCACGGAAGATCCTCCCGCCCGGCTGGGGCCAGGGCCGCCCGTCCACCACGACACGAGCCCGCACACCAGGCGGCACGATTGCCTGACGGCTTCGGAGCCTGCCCACGCGACGGTCCGGGTGCTTCGGAGCCCATCGCCTCCTCGGTTCAGCGGCAAGCAGTGATGCCACTCATGCGGGGACGGTGACGGATTGGTGGACGCAGTTCAACGGCGCCGTCCGGCTTTTTTCCCCTGGGCGCAAGCGCCCATTCCTCGCGAGGCAAAAAAGCCCTCCGGACACCATTGATCTCCGCCCCCCTAATCCGTTGACACCTCCCCATGAGCGGCACCGCCGCTCGCCACCGAGATAAGGAACCGACGATGTATTCAGAAACGCCAGACGTCTTCGACGGCCAGGCCGCCCAGTCCGCCACCGCCGAAATCATGAGCCGCATGGAACTGTACGGCGCCATGCCGCCGGCCGACGAGGAAGACCACCGGGACCTGCCCGAGCAGGACGACAGCTTCGCCGCCCTGGACACCGTGTTCGAGACCCTGAGCGGCGTCTTCGAGGACACCTGCCTGGAGAGCGAAGCCGGCGACATCCTCTGGAACACGGTCAACGTCTTCCAGCGTAAGCTGGACCGCCTGGACAAGGGCTTCGACCAGCTCGGCTTCGAGATCCGCCGCGCCATCCGCGAGCAGGACGGCACCGAGATCAAGTCGGTCGAACTGGAGAAGCTGGAAATTCGGGCCAGGGCCACCTCCCGGGCCCGCGACTACTTCGAGATCCTGCGCGACCACGCCGCCGGCCTCTACGCCACCGCCACCGGGCGGCCCTGGATGCCCGGCCGTGGCTCCAAGGTCAGCCGCGCGGGCCTGACCGCCGCGGTCGTCGACAGCCGCGACTTCCTGGCCGCCAGCGAGCGCAAGAAGACCCTCTCGCTGGTCCCCGAGGGGCCGAAGGTCGTCGTCGCTGGCGGCATGGACTACCTCGATCTCAACCTGGTCTGGGACGTGCTCGACAAGGTCCGCGCCAAACATCAGGACATGGTGCTGATGCACGGCGGCGCGCCCAAGGGCCTCGACCTCATCGCAGCCAAATGGGCCGACAGCCGCGGCGTCGCCCAGGTGGTCTTCAAGCCGGACTGGAAGCGTTACGGCAAGAAACGCGCGGGCTTCGTGCGCAACGACCGCATGCTGGACCTGATGCCGATCGGCGTCCTGACCTGGCCCGGCACCGGCGTCACCGAGAACCTGGCCGACAAGGCCCGCGGCTTCGGTATCCCGACCAAGCAATACGCCTGAGCCCCCTGGCCCCGCCGGCATCGTCCGGTGGGGCCTTTTTTCTGCCCGCCCGCCGCGCTGCAACCAACCGGCGCCCCTTCCGGTGAGGGTGGAAGGCATCCTCTCTGGTCGTCCCAGTTTAGGGCGCGGCGGAGGCTCCATCAAGGATCTGGCGGTCCCCCCAATTTTTCCCTCCGCTGCGCTCCACGAAAAATCGGCACCCCCGCCGCCCGCCAAGGCGGCGCTCCCTTCGGTCGCGTCCCTGACGGAACCTCCGCCGCACCCTAAACCGCCTCCCGTTATCGATGAACTGCAACAAACGGAGGAAGTTATGCGACCGAAAGACCCATACGAAACCGAGGACGAATACATATACAACGTATACGTCGAGAACGAGATAATCCCCGTCTTCCGCGAAATGGATCCGGAGGCGTTGGATTTCGATGAAGAGTACCGCCGGGCCTCAGACCTGGTCTATGAGCGCGAGATGGAGTGGGAAAACCACGGCAAGGCCGAGTGGGAAAAACACTCGGCGCAACTCGAGCGGCGCGCAAAACGCAAGCCGTATTGGGACAAACACCTCAAGCTGAAGCTGTGGTGGGACGAACATCTCAAGTACGTCGTTTAGGCACGCGAAAAGGCCCCGCTGGAAACGTCCGGCGGGGCCATTTTTCTGCCCGCCCGCCGCATTGCAACCAACCGGCGCCCCTTCCGGTGAGGGTGGAAGGCATCCTCTCTGGTCGTCCCAGTTTAGGGCGCGGCGGAGGCTCCATCAAGGATCGGCGGTCCCCCCAATTTTTCCCTCCATTCCGCTGCGCTCCATTCCACGAAAAATCGGCACCCCCGCCGCCCGCCAAGGCGGCGCTCCCTTCGGTCGCGTCCCTGACGGACCCTCCGCCGCGCCCCAAACCGTCTCCCGTTTTCGAGGAAATCAACCAACGGAGAAGACGATGACCGAAGAACTTCACATCATCCGCGCAAGGGCCGAGGAAGACCGCTGGGACGAGATCGAGCGACAGATCGCCGAATGGGACCGGGCCGAGCTTTCCGACGACGTCGAGCCCGATACCGATCCCGAGATCGAGACCTTGCTCGCCGAACACGGCTACTGAGACACGAGGCCCCGCTGGAGACATCCGGCGGGGCCTTTTTTCTGATCGCCTGTCGAGCGCCGGGACCGCTCATGCGGTCCCGGCCGGTCCGCCCGCGCCCACCGCGGCGGCCCGGTTTCGGCCCTGGACCGCGTCTGAATGACCATCCCCCTGCCAGTCCCCAACGGGGACCGAAACCTGTTTTACCCCCCAAATCTCCGGTATAGCTCAGAAATGTTCGGCCTTCCCGCCGGTCTCCTACGTCATACGACGCCAGTTCGCCCACACCTGTCGCTACAAGAGTAGCAGAGGCGGAAAACCCAGCCATTCCAATGGCTTGAGGTGTGTTAACAGGGCCGCTTTGGGTGTTCAACAAATGTTAACAGAAAAAAACCCTTGTCTTTCAATCGGTTGGACTCCGGTGTTTGACAAATGTTAACAGCCGGAACCAGGTGTTTAACAAACGTTAACAGCCCGGCGGCGGGAAAATGCGCTCTTGCAAACGCTCAATTGGGTCGTTCCCCGACCGAACCATCCGGCTCAGATATGGCGGGTACTCAAATGGGTTGGCGTGCCGGCATGGCGGAAGGCGGGCAGGGAGTGGTCGAAAGCGAATCCTGGTGCTGTCGCGTGGGCCTTGTCACATCCCTGCCCACAGGCCTCACACCTGAACACCATCGACCGTCACATTGGCGTCGACCAGCAGGCGGGCGTTGCCGTTGTCGAATTGGACGAAGGACTGGCCATCGATCTCCACCGTCTCCGCGGCCCGGGTCCAGCCGGCATCCGCCGTCGTCACCCTGTCGCCGGCATCGCCGAGCACCGTCAGGGTGGTCACGCCGCCGGCGGTGTCGTCGGACAGGTCCAGCAGGTCGCGGATGTCGAGGGTGAGGCTGTTGTCGCCCGTCCCCGTCAGGTCGATGCGCTCGATGCTGTCGACCTTCGCTGGCAGGATGGCGGTGAAGTCCAGCGTAATGCCGGACCCGTCCAGGCGCAGCGTGTCTTCGCCCGTACCGCCGTCGATGCGCGCGAAGGCCGTATCGGAGATGCCCAGCACGTCGTCGCCGGCGCCCGAGCGGAAGATGTCCAGCCCGCCGCCGCCGGTCAGCACGTCGTCGCCCCGCCCGCCGCGCAGCACTTCCCTGGTTGTGTTATTGGCCGTGCCTGTCGTTGTCACCGGCGCCCCGTCCGTCCCAAACGCTCCGCCGAACACCACATAGGCCTCGCCGGCGCTGGCGTCGCCGTCGTCGCCGAAGGGCGCGCCGACGATCAGGTCGTCGTAGCCGTCGTGGTTCACGTCCCCCGCGGACGACACGCTCCGCCCGGCCTGGTCGCTCCCCGCGTCGCCCTGGATGATGAAGCCGTCGTCGGCCGGCAGGTGGCTCAAATCGATGGTCCCGAAGCCCGAAGCCTTGCCGAACACGACATAGGCCTCCCCGGCAAAGGCGCCGCCGTCGTAGCCGAAGGGCGCGCCGACGATCAGGTCGTCGAAGCCGTCGCCGTTCACGTCGCCCGCCGAAGACACGCTGAACCCAGCCCAGCGGCCCGCCGCGTCGCCCTGGATGATGAAGCCCTGGTCCGCCGACAGGGTGGTCAGGTCGATGGTCCCGAAGTCCGAAGCCTTGCCGAACACCACATAGGCCTCCCCGGCATTGTCGCCGCCGTCGTCGCCGTAGGGCGCGCCGACGATCAGGTCGTCGAAGCCGTCGCCGTTCACGTCGCCCGCCGATGACACGCTGAACCCGGCCTCGTCGCCCCCCACGTCGCCCTGGATGATGAAGCCGTCGGTCTGCGACAGGGTGGTCAGGTCGATGGTCCCGAAGCCCGAGGCCTTGCCGAACACTACATAGGCCTCGCCGCCGTCGTCGCCATAGGGCGCGCCGACGATCAGGTCGTCGTAGCCGTCGCCGTTCACGTCGCCCACCGAAGACACGCTGAACCCGGCCCAGCCGCCCGCCGCGTCGCCCTGGATGATGAAGCCGTCGGCCGCCGACAGGGTGGTCAAATCGATGGTCCCGAAGCCCGAGGCCTTGCCGAACACCACATAGGCCTCCCCGGCATCCGGGCCGCCGTCGCTGCCATAGGGCGCGCCGACGATCAGGTCGTCGAAGCCGTCGCCGTTCACGTCACCAGCCGAAGACACGCTCCGGCCGGCCCTGTCGCCACCCGCGTCGCCCTGGATCACGAAGCCGTCGGCCGCCGACAGGGTGGTCAAATCGATGGTCCCGAAGCCCGAGGCCCTGCCGAACACCACATAGGCCTCGCCGGCATCGATGCCGCCGCCGTAGGGCGCGCCGACGATCAGGTCGTCGTAGCCGTCGCCGTTCACGTCCCCCGCCGACGAGACGCTGAACCCGGCCTGGTCGCCCCCAGCATCGCCCTGGATGATGAAGCCGTCGTCCGCCGGCAGGGCGGTCAGGTCGAGCACCCGCCGGGACACCGCGGTGTCTCCGGTGCCGGTGGTGACCACGGTTCCGAAGCCCGAGGCCGTGCCGAACACGACATAGGCCTCGCCGGCATCCCCGTCGCCATCGTCGCCCCGGGGCGCGCCGACGATCAGGTCGTCGAAGCCGTCGCCGTTCACGTCGCCCGCCGAGGACACGCTCCAGCCGGCCTGGTCGCCCCCCGCGTCGCCCTGGATGACGAAGCCGTCGGCCGCCGACAGGGTGGTCAGGTCAAACACAATCGCCACCGTGACATCGGTGTCGACCAGCAGGCGGGCATTGCCGTTGTCGAACCGGGCGAAGGATTGGCCGTCGATCTCCACCGTGTCCGCGGCCCGGGTCCAGCCGGCATCGGTCACCGTCACGCGGTCGCCGGCATCGCCGAGCACCGTCAGCGTGGTGATGCCGCCCGCGGTGTCGTCGGAGAGGTCAAGAAGATCCAGCAGAGTGAGCCGTAGCGTGTTGTCGCCCGTCCCCGTCAGGTCGATGCGCTCGATGCTGTCGACCTTCGATGGCAGGATGGCGGTGAAGTCCAGCGCGATACCCGACCCGTCGAGCCGCAGCGTGTCCATGCCGTGACCGCCGTCGATGCGCGCGAAGGCCGTGTCGGAGATGCCCAGCGTGTCGTCGCCGGCGCCCGAGCGGAAGACGTCCAGCCCGCCGTTCCCGGTCAGCACGTCGTCGCCCCGCCCGCCGCGCAGCACCTCGCGGGCCGTGTTGCCGGCCGTGCCCGTCGTCGTCACCGGCGCCCCATCCGCCCCGAACGCTCCGCCGAAAACAACATAGGCTTCCCCGGCGCTGCCGCCGTCGTCGTCGCCGTAGGGCGCGCCGACGATCAGGTCGTCGTAGCCGTCGCCGTTCACGTCGCCCGCCGAAGACACGCTGAACCCGGCCTGGTCGCCCGCCGCGTCGCCCTGGATGATGAAGCCCTCGCTCTCCAACAGGTTGCTCAGGTCGAGCACTTGCCGGGGCACATCGTCGATGGTGACCTCGGTCCCGAAGCCCAACGCCTTGCCGAACACGACATAGGCCTCCCCGGCATCCCGGCCGCCGTCGTCGCCGAATTTGGCGCCGACGATCAGGTCGTCGAAGCCGTCGCCGTTCACGTCGCCCGCCGACGAGACGCTCCAGCCGGCCTGGTCGCCTCGAGAATCACCGCCTTCGTCGCCCCCCAAGTCGCCCTGGATGATGAAGCCGTCGGCCGCCGGCAGGGTGGCCAGGTCGATCACCTGCCGGCTGTCGGCGTCCCCGGAATCCTCGGGGGACCCGAAGCCCAACGCCTTGCCGAATACGACATAAGCCTCCCCGGCATCCCGGCCCCCGTCGTCGCCCCGGGGGGCGCCGACGCCGGCAAGGATGCCGGGGAGGCTTATGTCGTATTCGGCAAGGCGTCGGGCTTCGGGACCATTGATCTGGGCACGCTGTCTCCGGACGAGGGCTTCGTGATCTGGGGCGACAGGTTGGGCGACAGGGCCGGGCGGAGCGTGTCATCGGCGGGCGACGTGAACGGCGACGGCTTCGACGACCTGATCGTCGGCGCGCCGCACTCCAGAAAAGGTGGTTTAGAGACCGGCAATGCCTATGTGGTGTTCGGCAAGGCGTCGGGCTTCGGAACCCTGGTCAACAGCGGCACCGACGCGGCGCCGGTGTGGCGGCGGGTGATCGACCTGGAGAACCTGTCGGTGAACGAGGGCTTTATCCTCCAGGGCCAACGGCATAACTGGGGGGACAAGACCCGTGCCGGCTGGAGCGTGTCGTCGGCGGGCGACGTGAACGGCGACGGCTTCGACGACCTGATGGTCGGCGCGCCGAGGGGCGACTACGGCGGCCGGAATGCCGGCGAGGCCTATGTGATCTTCGGCACGGCGAGCGGCACGGCGCCGATGATCCTGACGGGGACGGCGGGCAACAGCGCCAGGGAAGTGCTGCGTGGCAGGGCCGGCGACGACGTGCTGACGGGCCTCGGCGGTGCGGACGTTTTCCGGTCCGGGGCCGGCGACGACGTGCTGGGGGTTTCGGATGCCGGCTTCGCGCGCATCGACGGCGGCCACGGCATGGACACGCTGCGCCTCGACGGCTCGGGCATGACGCTGGACTTCACCGGGATTCTTCCGTCGATCGTGCAGAGCATCGAGCGCATCGACATGAGGGGGTCGGGCGACAACACGCTGCGGCTCACCCTGCTCGACCTGCTGGACCTGTCCGACGACACCGCCGGGGGCGTGACCACCCTGACCGTGCTCGGCGATCTCGGCGACACGGTGAGGACGGGCGACACCGGCTGGGCCTATACCGGCCTGACGACGGCCGGCGGGGTGGAGTTCGCCGAGTACCGCAAGGGCGGCGGCCGTCTGCTGGTGGAGGCGGACATGATAGGGGTCGGCCTGGACGGTCTGTCCGCGGAACAGGGCTTCATCATCCGGGGCGACGCGGAGGGCGACGAGGCCGGCTTCAGCGTGTCGTCCGCGGGCGACGTGAACGGCGACGGCTTCGCCGACCTGATCGTCGGCGCGCCGTGGGGCGATGCCGGCGCGGCCTATGTGGTGTTCGGGACGGCGGGGGACTTGGGTGCCACCATCGACCTGGGCGGTCTGTCCGCGGAACAGGGCTTCATCATCCGGGGCGACGCGGCAGGCGATAATGCCGGCTTCAGCGTGTCGTCTGCGGGCGACGTGAACGGCGACGGCTACGACGACCTGATCGTCGGCGCGCCAGGGGGCAACGATGGCGGCGCCAATGCCGGCGCGGCCTATGTGGTGTTCGGCAAGGCGTTCGGCTTGGGCGCTATCGACCTGGACAACCTGCCGGCGGACGACGGGTTTATTATCCGGGGCGCCGCGGCGCACGACTGGGCCGGCTGGAGCGTGTCGTCTGCGGGCGACGTGAACGGCGACGGCTACGACGACCTGATCGTCGGCGCGCCAGGGGGCAACGATGGCGCCGCCAATGCCGGCGCGGCCTATGTGGTATTCGGCAGGGCGGGGGGCTTCGGGTCGCCCGAGGATTCCGAGAATCTGGCGGGCCGGCGGGTGCTCGACCTGAAGACGCTGCCGGAGGGCGAGGGCTTCGTCATCCGGGGCGACGCGAGAGGCGATAAAGCCGGCTTCAGCGTGTCATCGGCGGGCGACGTGAACGGCGACGGCTTCGACGACCTGATCGTCGGCGCGCCGGAGGGCGACGACGCCGGCAAGGATGCCGGTGAGGCCTATGTGGTGTTCGGCAAGGCGTCGGGCTTCGGGACCATTGATCTGGGCACGCTGTCTCCGGACGAGGGCTTCGTGATCTGGGGCGACAGGTTGGGCGACAGGGCCGGGCGGAGCGTGTCATCGGCGGGCGACGTGAACGGCGACGGCTTCGACGACCTGATCGTCGGCGCGCCGCTCAGCAACGCCAGCGCCGGCGCGGCCTATGTGGTGTTCGGCACGGCGGGGAGCTTCGGGGAGGAGGCCGGCGGCCGGCAGGTGTTCGACCTGACCGGGCTGTGGTCGACGTGGGACAATACATCCCGGGGTTTCGTGATCCGGGGCGATGCCGGCGGTGACCGGGCGGGGCGGAGCGTGTCGGCCGCGGGCGACGTGAACGGCGACGGCTTCGACGACCTGATCGTCGGCGAGCCCTACGGCGACGATGGCGGCCGGGATGCCGGTGAGGCCTATGTGGTGTTCGGCGGCACATTCGGCGCCGGGACGGATCCGGTGACCCTGATGGGGATGGTCGGCAACAGCGCCAGGGAAGTGCTGCACGGCGGACGGGGCGACGATACGCTGACCGGCCGCGGCGGTGCGGACGTCTTCCGCGCGGGGGCCGGCGACGATCTGGTGAGCCTCTGGGACATGGACTTCGTCCGCATTCACGGCGGCGCCGGCGAGGACACGCTGCGCCTGGACTCTGGGCCCAGCGTCACGCTGGACTTCACCGGCATCCGTCCGTCGGTGGTGGAGAGCATCGAACGCATCGACCTTAACGGATGGGCCCATGGGAACGCACTGGTGCTGACGTCGCTCGACGTGCTGAGCCTGTCCGACGATGCCGTCGGCAGCATCACCACGCTGACGGTGCTCGGCTATGCCGGCGACAGGGTGACGATGGCCGACGGCGGCTGGACCAGGGTCGCGGGCACGGTGACGCTCGACGGCGTGGAGTTTGCCCAATACAACAACGGTCATGCCCGCCTGCTGGTCGGCATCGATGTGACGGTGAACGAGGCGCCGGTGTTGGATCTCAACGGCGCCTCTGACGGCACGGGCTATGAGACGACGTTCACCGTGGGCGGTGACGGTGCCGCGATCGCCGCTGGCGTCACCACCATCACCGATGCCGACAACACGGAGTTGGCGAGCGCGACGATCGTGCTGACCAATGCCCAGGACGGCGATAGCCTGGATACGTCCGGGGTTGCGGCGGCGTTAGAGGCGCTGGGCGAGAGCATCGCCGTGAATACGGCGGACGCCACGACGGAGGTCATCAGAACGATCACCGTGACGCTGAGCGGTAGCGCGTCGCTGGCCGCCTACCAGGCGGCTCTGGCGGCGGTCCGATTCGTCAACGGCTCGGAGAACCCCGCCGATACGCCTCGCACCATCCAGGTGACGGTGAACGACGGCGACGACGGTAGCGACGTAGCGACCAGCATTGTCACCGTCGATTTGGTGAACGACGCTCCGGTGTTGGATCTCAACGGCGCCGCTGACGGCACGGGCCATGAGGCGACGTTCACTGTGGGCGGTGGCGGCGTCGCGATCGCCACCGCCACCATCACCGATGCCGACAACACGCGGATCGAGAGCGCGACGATCGTGCTGACCAATGCCCAGGACGGCGATAGCCTGGATACGGCCGGGATTGCGGCGCTGGGCGGCGGCGAGAGCATTGCCGTGAGCACGGCGGACGTCACGGACACCGATGGCATCAGAACGATCACCGTGACGCTGAGCGGCAGCGCGTCGCTGGCCACCTACCAGGCGGCCCTGCGGGTGATCCGCTTCGACAACGGCTCGGAGAGCCCGGATGTCAGGGATCGCACCATCCAGATGACGGTGAACGACGGCCGCAGCGACAGCGACGGAGCGACCAGCATCGTCACCATCAACCAAGCGCCGGTACTGGATCTGGGCGGCGCCGCTGACGGCACGGGCTATGAGGCGACGTTCACTGTGGGAGGCAGCGGGGTCGCGATCGCCGCCGCCACCGCCACCGTCGCCGATGCCGACGACACGGAGTTGGCGAGCGCGACGATTACGCTCACCGATGCCCAGGACGGCGATAGCCTGGATACGGGCGGGATCGCGGCGGCGTTAGAGGAACTGGGAGGTGGTGAAAGCATCACCGCCACGACGACGTCCGCCACGACGGAGGGTATCAGAACGATCACCGTGACGCTGAGCGGCAGCGCGTCGCTGGCCGCCTACCAGACGGCTCTGGCGGCGATCCGCTTCGTCAACGACTCGAACAATGCCGTCACCGGGGACCGCACCATCGAGGTGACGGTGAACGACGGCGACGGCGGCAGCGACGTTGCGACCAGCATCGTCACCGTCGATTTGGTGAACGACGCGCCGGTGTTGGATCTCGACGGCGCCGCTGACGGCACGGGCTATGCGGCTGACTTCTTTGCGGGAGGCAGCGGGATCGCGATCACCGCCGCCACCATCGCCGATGCCGACAACACGCGGATCGAGAGCGCGACGATCGTGCTGACCAATGCCGAGGACGGCGATAGCCTGGATACGGGCAGGATCGCGGCGGCGCTGGGCGGCGGCGAGAGCATTGCCGTGAGCACGGCGGAGGCCACGGACACCGATGGCAACAGAACGATCACCGTGACGCTAAGCGACCCGGCTTCGCTGGCCGCCTACCAGGCGGCCCTGCGGGCGATCCTCTTCGTCAACGGCTCGAACAATGCCGCCACCGGGGACCGCACCATCGAGGTGACGGTGAACGACGGCGGCAGCGACAGCAACGTAGCGACCAGCACCATCACCGTGATCCCGGTGATCGCCGTTCCGGAGAGCACGACGGAGATAATAACGACGGTGACGCCGCCGCAGGGGATGGTGAACGAAGAGTACGAAATTGTGCGGGGCGTGGCGGACGGGGGGTTCTTCACGATCGATCGAACCGAAGGGTACCTGACCTTTGATCCTGCCCCGGACTACGAGGCACCGGGGGACCAAGACGGCGACAACGTCTACGAGGTCGAAGTCCAAATCACCGATGGGACCAACACGGTGCGTCAGACGATCCATGTGAGGGTGACGGACGTCAACGACAACGTGCCCTCATTCGACACGCCAGCATCGCTGAGCATCGCGGAGAACGCGACGTTCGTGATGCGGGTAAGGGCGACGGACGCGGACGCGGGCACCACGCTTGTTTACTCGATTGTGGGGGGCGCGGACGGGTCGCTTTTTGAGTTCGACGAGAACAGCAATGCGCTGCGCTTCCGGGCGGCGCCGGACTTCGAGATGCCGGGGAGTTCTGACGGCGACAACGTCTACGAGGTCGAGGTCCAGGTCTCCGACGGGGCGCACACGGTGCCGCAGACGATCACGGTGACGGTGACCAACGTCAACGAGCACGCGCCCGTATTCACCACGCCAGCGTTGCTGAGCGTCGTGGAAAACACGACGTTCGTGACGACGCTGACGGCGACGGACGCGGATGCGGATGCGGACACCACCTTGCGCTACTCGATCATCGAGAACGCGGACGACGACAGCGGGCTTTTCCTAATCAGTTCGGTAACCGGGGTTCTGGAATTCGAGCACGAGCCGGACTACGACGACCCGAGGGACCAGGACAGGGACAACGACTATGTGCTGGATGTCCAGGTTTCCGACGGGGAGTTCTCGACGCCGCAGACGATTACGGTGAGGGTAACCGACGGGGCGTCGGCGTCTTCTCGCACGACGCCGGGCACGGCGGACGGTTACAGTGCCGTCGCGGCGCCGATGACGGTTTTGGGCACGGCAGGTAATGCAGAGACAGAGGTGCTGCTCGGCGGCGCGGGCGACGATACGCTTGTCGGCCATGGCGGGCGGGACATCTTCCGCGCGGGCGCCGGCGACGACACTCTAGGCATCTCCGATACGGCCTTCGCGCGGATCGACGGCGGCACGGGCGAGGACACACTGCGGCTCGACGGGTCGAATATCACACTGGATTTCGCCGCCATCCTGCCAGCGAAGGTGGACAGCATCGAGCGCATCGACCTGACGGGGACGGGCGACAACAGCCTCAACCTGGACATCCGCGATGTGCTGGACCTGTCCGACGACACCGCTGGCGGCATCACCACACTGACGGTGCTCGGCGATGCCGGCGACAAAGTGACGGTGGCCGACGACGGCTGGACCCGGGCCGCGGGCGAGGTAGAGATCGACGGCCAATCCTTTGCCCAATTCGACAACGGCCATGCCCGCCTGCTGGTCGACACCGATGTGGCGGTTGATGGGGCTCAGGCGGCGTGATGGTGGTGGCGATGGATCGCGCTCCCGGGATAGCGCGATGCCTGGGGCGGCCGGATGGAGGGAAGCCGGTCAGGCGGCTTAATGGAGTCGAAGGATGAGTATTAAGCATCGTGTAACGGATTTGGATGGTGTGGAGCGGACCGGGACGCTGGCGCCCGGCGACAAAGTGGGTTTTGCGGCGGGCGAACGGGAGAGCCTTCTGAGTGTCGGCGGCGTTCTTGGCCATGAGCTGCGGAACGACGCGGCGGTTTTGCTGTACGACAATGGCGAGATCGTGCTGTCCGGCCTTTCGCGTTCGGCGGTGAAGGCCTTTGCCTCGGATCTGCCGCCGGCCTCCGGGTCCCGCGGCTCCGGCACAGGCCTTGAAGGAAGCGTTATCACCGCGCCGGCCGTGGCGCAGAGCGCCGCGCCGGACGGCGGCGGTCCCGCCCCTGTTGCCGCCGCATCGGCGGCGCCGTCCTCGAGTGCCGCGGTGCCGGCGGGGGCTGTCGTCAACGACCATGCGCCCAACGACCATGCGCCGGAGATCATCTCGAATCCGGCGGTGGAAGTGGCGGAGGGCACGACGGGGGTGATTCGGGTAAGGGCGACGGACGCGGACGCGGGCACCACGCTTGTTTACTCGATTGTGGGGGGCGCGGACGGATCACGTTTTACGATCGACGAGGATACCGGGGTGCTGGACTTTATCGAGGCGCCGGACTTCGAGATGCCGGGGAGTTCTGACGGCGACAACGTCTACGATGTCCAAGTCCAGGTTTCCGACGGGGCGCACACGGTGCCGCAGACGATCACGGTGACGGTGACGGACGTGAACGACAACAGGCCGGTGATCAACTCTGCGGATGCGGTGAGCGTCGGGGAGGAGTCGGCGACGTTTGTGATGGAGGTGACGGCGACGGACGCGGATGCGGGCACCACCTTGACCTATTCGATCGAGGGCGGCGCGGACCGGCTGCGTTTCACGATCGACGAGAACACCGGGGCGCTGGCCTTTATCGAGACGCCGGACTTCGAGAACCCGCGGGACACGGACGGCGACAACGTCTATTCGGTGATGGTCCAGGTCTCCGATGGGCTCCGCCACGATCGCCAGACGATCACCGTGACGGTGACGGACCGCGGTGCCGGTTTTATCATCCGGGGCGCTGCGGCGGACGGCCGTGCGGGCTGGAGCGTATCGTCGGCGGGCGACGTGAACGGGGACGGCTTCGACGACCTGATCGTCGGCGTGCCGCGGGACGACGATAGCGGAGAAGATGCCGGCGCGGCCTATGTGGTGTTCGGCACGGCGGGGGGCTTCGGGCGCGCGGTCGATGGCCGTCAGGTGCTTGGCCTGAGCGACCTGTCCGCCGAGGAAGGCTTCGTCATCCGGGGCGATGTGGCGTATGACCTTGCCGGCTGGAGCGTGTCGTCGGCGGGCGACGTGAACGGCGACGGTTTCGACGACCTGATGGTCGGCGCGCCGCGGAGCAACGACGGCGGCAGCGATGGCGGCGAGGCCTATGTGGTGTTCGGCAAGGCCTCGGGCTTCGGGACCATCGACCTGACCACCCTGTCCGCCGAGGGCGGCTTTGTGATTCGGGGCGGCGGGTCGGGCGACCGCGCCGGCTTGAGCGTATCGTCGGCGGGCGACGTGAACGGGGACGGCTTCGACGACCTGATCGTCGGCGCGCCCGACGCCGGCGACGGTGGCGCGGCCTATGTGGTGTTCGGCACGGCGGGAGGCTTCGGGCGCGCGGT
Organism: Alphaproteobacteria bacterium; assembly: GCA_012103325.1. GTDB lineage: Bacteria > Pseudomonadota > Alphaproteobacteria > UBA8366. Next base: position 425,044 of record WLWY01000001.1, on the reverse strand, counting down.
CGATGGCCGTCAGGTGTTCGACCTGGACGATCTGTCGGTGGCGCGGGGCTTCGTCATCCGTGGCGAGGCGCTGGACGACCATGCCGGCTGGAGCGTGTCGTCGGCGGGGGATGTGAACGGCGACGGCTACGACGACCTGATGGTCGCGTCGCACCACGAGGGGGGGCGGGCCTATGCCTATGTGGTGTTCGGCGGGGCCTCGGGCTTCGGGAGCGCCGAGGATCCCGGCGACCCGGCCGGCCGGCGGGTCGTCGATCTGAGCCGCCGGTTCGACGGTTTTGCCATCCGGGACGATCCCGAGGCCGACAGGGTCGGCTTGAGCGTGTCGTCGGCGGGCGACGTGAACGGCGACGGTTTCGACGACCTGATCGTCGGGGCGGCGCGGGACGATGGCGGCGAGGCCTATGTGGTGTTCGGCAAGGCCTCGGGCATCGGGGTCTCGGTTGCCGGCCGCCGGATCGTCGACCTGACCAAGCTGTCGGCGGATGAGGGTTTCGTGATCCAGGGCGCCGCGGCGGGCGACCAGACCGGCTGGAGCGTGTCTTCGGCCGGCGACGTGAACGGGGACGGCTTCGACGACCTGATCGTCGGTGCGCCAAGGGGCAGCGGTACCGGCATGGCCTACGTCGTGTTCGGCGGGGCCTCGGGCTTCGGGATTGCCGAGGATCCCGGCAACCCCGGCGGCCGCCGGGTTTTTGACCTGAGCGTCCTGTCGCCGGACGAGGGCTTCGTGATCCGGGGCGCCGCGGCGGGCGACCGTGCCGGCTTCAGCGTGTCGTCTGCTGGTGACGTGAACGGCGACGGCTTCGACGACCTGATGGTCGGCGCGCCCTATGGCGGCGGCACTGCCGGCGGGGGCCATGTGGTGTTCGGCGGGGCCTTCGGCGCCGGCACGGCTCCGGTGACGACGGCGGGGACGGAGAACGACGAGATCCTGCGCGGCGGGGCGGGCGACGACCGGCTTGCGGGCGGCGGCGGGCGGGACGTCATCCGCGCGGGCGCGGGCGACGATGTGCTGGGGGTCTCGGATGCCGGCTTCGCGCGCATCGACGGCGGCGCGGGCCGGGACACGCTGCGGCTGGACGGGTCGGGCATGGTGCTGGACTTCACCTCCATTCCGCCGTCGATCGTGGAGAGCATCGAGCGCATCGACCTGACGGGGTCGGGCGACAACACGCTGCGGCTCACCTTGCTGGACCTGCTGGACCTGTCCGACGACACCGCCGGCGGCGTGACCACGCTGACCGTGCTCGGCGACAGCGGCGACATCGTGCGGATGACCGAGGATGGCTGGGCGGTCAACGGCACGACGGAGATCGATGGCGAATCCTTTACCCGCTACGAGAACGGCAATGCCCGTCTGCTGGTTGCTTCCGACATTACGGCTTATGTCAACAACGAGCATGCGCCGGAGTTCACCGCGCCGGTATGGCATAGCGTCCCGGAGGGCGTTTCATTGGCGTCCCCGTCGGTCCGGTTGACCGCGGCGGACGCGGATGGAGACACCCCGCTCACCTATTCGATCGTCGGCGGTTCGGACCAAGGGGCTTTTTTCGAAATGAGTCCACGGTTCTCCGGGCTGCTGGTCTTCCGGTCTCCGCCGGACTTCGAGAGCCCGGGAGATAATAACGAAGACAACGTCTACGAGGTGGAGGTCGCGGTCTCGGACGGGAACCACACGACGACGCAGACGTTCATGGTGCGGGTGACGAACGTCGATGAAGCCGGCGACCCCGCGCGGGCGATCGACCTGACCCATCTGTCGCCGCGCGAGGGCTTCGTCGTCCGGGGCGACGCGGCGGGCGACTATGCCGGTTGGAGCGTGTCGTCGGCGGGGGACGTGAACGGCGACGGCTTCGAAGACATGATCGTCGGCGCGCCCCGGGGCAACGATGCCGGCACCGACGCCGGCGAGGCCTATGTGATCTTCGGCCGGGGCGGGGCTTTCGGGACAACGTGGTCCGACGGCCGGCAGGTGTTCAACCTGGAGCACATGTCGCCGCGCGAGGGCTTCGTGATCCGAGGCGACGACGCTTCGGACTTTCTCGGCTGGAGTGTGTCGTCGGCGGGCGACGTGAACGGCGACGGCGTCGACGACCTGATTGTCGGGGCGCCCTTTGACAACGATGGCGGCACTGATGCCGGCGAGGCCTATGTGATCTTCGGCGGGACGAGGGCGTTCGGGACCCTGCACGAGGGCCGGATGATGTTCAACCTGAGGCACATGTCGCCGGCCGAGGGCTTCAGAATCCTAGGCCACAATTCCGACGATGATGCAGGGGCGTGGGACCATGCCGGCTGGAGCGTGTCGTCGGCGGGCGACGTGAACGGCGACGGCTTCGACGACCTGATTGTCGGCGCGCCCTACGCCCCCGATGGGGACGATGGTATTGTCTGGGACGACGCCGCAGCCGGCGACGAGGCCTATGTGATCTTTGGCCGGGGAGGAGCGTTCGGGACGTTAGACACGAACACTGGCCGGCAGCTATTCAACCTGAGGCACATGTCGCCGGCCGAGGGCTTCGTCGTCCGGGGCGATGGGACATGGCCGGCCGGAGTGTATCTTCGGCGGGCGACGTGAACGGCGACGGCTTCGACGACCTGATCGTCGGCGCGCCCTATGACAACGGTGGCGGCACTGATGCCGGCGAAGCCTATGTGATCTTCGGCGAGGCAGGGGCGTTCGGGACCCTGCACGAGGGCCGGATGATGTTCAACCTGAGCCACATGAACGCGCGCGAGGGCTTCGTGATCAGGGGCGATGCAGCGCATGACCTGGCCGGCTATAGCGTATCTTCGGCGGGGGACGTGAACGGCGACGGCTTCGACGACCTGATCGTCGGCGCGCCCTATGGCGACGACGGCGGCGACAAGGCCGGCGAGGCCTACGTGATCTTCGGCGGGACGGGGGCTTTCGGGACCCTGCACGAGGGCCGGATGATGTTCAACCTGAAGTACATGTCGCCGCGCGAGGGCTTCGTGATCCGGGGCGATGCGGCGGGCGATTATGCCGGCTGGAGCGTGTCGTCGGCGGGCGACGTGAATGGCGACGGCTTCGACGATCTGATCGTCGGCGCGCCATGGGGCAACGACGGTGGCACCGACGCTGGCGAGGCCTACGTGATTTTCGGCGGGACGGGAGCTTTCGGGACCCTGCACGAGGGCCGGATGATGTTCAACCTGAGCCACATGAACGCGCGCGAGGGCTTCGTGATCAGGGGCGATGCGGCGCATGACCTGGCCGGCTGGAGCGTGTCGTCGGCGGGTGACGTGAACGGCGACGGCTACGACGACCTGATCGTCGGCGCGCCCTATGGCGACGACGGTGGCACCAGCGCCGGGGAGGCCTATGTGGTGTTCGGCGGCCCATCCCTGGGCGGTGGCTATCCGGTGGAGATAAAGGGCACGGCCGGCAATACAACCAGGGAAGTGCTGCGCGGCGGGGCCGGCGACGACGTGCTGGGGGTCTCGGATGCCGGCTTCGCGCGCATCGACGGCGGCCACGGCATGGACACGCTGCGACTCGACGGCCGGGGCATGACGCTGGACTTCACCGGGATTCTTCCGTCGGTCGTGCAGAGCATCGAGCGCATCGACATGAGGGGGGCGGGCGCCAACACGCTGCGGCTCACCCTGGCGGACCTGCTGGACCTGTCCGACGATACCGCCGGGGGCGTGACCACGCTGACCGTGCTCGGCGATTTCGGCGACACGGTGAAGACGGGCGATACCGGCTGGGCCTATGCCGGCCTGACGACGGTCGACGGGGCGGAATTCGCCGAGTACCGCAAGGGCAACGGCCGTCTGCTGGTCGATGCCGACATGACGAGACGCGATCTGAGCAACGTGTCGCCGGACGAAGGTTTCGTGATCCGGGGCGCCGCGCTGGGCGACCGTGCCGGGTGGAGCGTGTCGTCGGCGGGCGACGTGAACGGCGACGGCTTCGACGACATGATCGTCGGCGCGGCGGTGGCCAATGCCGGCGCCGATACCGATACCGGTGCGGCCTACGTGGTGTTCGGCACGGCGGCGGGCTTCGGGAGCGCCGATGAAACCGGCCGCCGGGTGCTCGATCTGGACGGCCTGTCCGCCGATACGGGCTTCGTCATCCTGGGCGATGCGGCCTATGACCGTGCCGGGTGGAGCGTGTCTTCGGCGGGCGACGTGAACGGCGACGGCTACGACGACCTGATCGTCGGCGCGCCCTTGGGCGACGACAGGGACCCAGGCAATCTGAATGCCGATTCCGGCGAGGCCTATGTGGTGTTCGGCACGACGTCCGGCTTCGGTGCGCCCGAGGATCCCGAGAATCCAGCCGGCCGGCGCGTGATCGACCTTGGCGAACTGTCCGCCGAGACGGGCTTCATCATCCGGGGCGACCGGGTGGGAGGACAGGCCGGGTGGAGCGTGTCGTCGGCGGGCGACGTGAACGGCGACGGCTTCGACGACCTGATCGTCGGCGCGCCCAATGATGGGTCCGGCACCGCTTATGTGGTGTTCGGCACGGCTGTGGGATTCGGGAGCGCGGCCGACGGGCGGCAGGTCCTCGACCTGAGCGAACTGTCCGCCAGCGAGGGCTTCATCATCCAGGGCGGCCGGGCGTATGACAATGCCGGGTGGAGCGTTTCGTCGGCGGGCGATGTGAACGGCGACGGCTACGACGACCTGATCATCGGCGCGCCAAGGGACGACAACCAGGTCGTCGATGCCGGCGCGGCCTATGTGGTGTTCGGCACGGCCTCGGGTTTCGGGATCCCCGAGGACCCGGAAGCCCCAACCGGCCGGCAGATCCTGGACCTTGACGGCTTGTTGTCAGCCACTCAAGGCTTCGTTATCCAGGGTGGTTGGGCGTATGACAATACCGGGTGGAGTGTGTCGTCGGCGGGCGACGTGAACGGCGACGGTTTCGACGATCTGATCGTCGGCGCACGCCACGCCGACGACGGCGGCGAGGATGCCGGCGCGGCCTATGTGATCTTCGGCAAGGCTGTGGGCTTCGGGACCGCGGTCGGAGGCAGACAGGTAATCGACCTGGGCAATCTGTCGGCGGATCAGGGCTTTACGATCCATGGCGGGGCGTTGGATGACCAGGCCGGCTGGAGCGTGTCGTCGGCGGGCGACGTGAACGGCGACGGCTTCGACGACCTGATCGTCGGCGCGCCCCGGAGCGACAGCGGCGGCGAGGATGCCGGCGCGGCCTATGTGGTGTTCGGCAAGGCCTCGGGCTTCCAGGCGCTCGACCTGAACGAGCTATATCGGTTGCCGTTGGAAAAAAGCACGCCGCTACCCGATGGCTTCATCATCTGGGGCGATGCCGCGGGCGACCGGGCGGGGCGGAGCGTGTCGGCTGCCGGCGACGTGAACGGCGACGGCTATGACGACCTGATGGTGGGTGCGCCAAACGGCGACGACGGCGGCCCGAATGCCGGCGCGGCCTATGTGATGTTCGGTGGGGCCTTCTGGGGCAGCACGGATCCGATAACGATGACGGGCACGGCCGGCAATGAGACCAGGGAGATGCTGCGCGGCGGGGCGGGCGACGATACGCTGACCGGCCTCGGCGGGGCGGACGTCTTCCGCGCGGGCGCGGGCGACGATGTGCTGGGGGTCTCGGACACGGCCTTCGTCCGCATCGACGGCGGCACGGGCCGGGACACGCTGCGCCTGGACGGGTCGGGCATGGTGCTGGACTTCACCTCCATTCCTCCGTCGATCGTGGAGAGCATCGAGCGCATCGACCTGACGGGGACGGGCGGCAACACGCTGCGGCTCACCCTGCGCGATCTGCTGGACCTGTCCGATGATACGTCCGGGGGCGTGACCACGCTGACGGTGCTTGGCAATGCCGGCGACGTGGTGAGGCTGGCCGACTTCGGTTGGCGGGCCGTCGGCGGCACGACGATCGATGGCGAATCCTTTACCCGCTACGAGAACGGCAACGCCCGTCTGCTGGTCGATGCCGATGTGAAAACCTACGCTCCGACGATCGACCTGGGCAATCTGTCGGCGGATCAGGGCTTTACGATCCATGGCGGGGCGTTGGATGACCGGGCCGGGTGGAGCGTGTCGTCGGCGGGCGACGTGAACGGCGACGGCGTCGACGACCTGATCGTCGGTGCGCCCCGCACCGCCAAGGGCGACCTCACCGACGCCGGCGCGGCCTATGTGGTGTTCGGCAAGGCGTCGGGCTCGGGCGCCATCGACCTGGGCAATCTGACCGCGGACGACGGCTTCATCATCCGGGGCGATGCGGCGCATGACCAGGCCGGGTGGAGCGTCTCGTCGGCGGGCGACGTGAACGGCGACGGCCTCGACGATCTGATCGTCGGCGCACCGCGGGGCGACAAGGGCGACTTCACCGATGCCGGCGCGGCCTATGTGGTGTTCGGCAAGGCGTCGGGCTCGGGCGCCATCGACCTGGGCAATCTGACCGCGGACGACGGCTTCATCATCCGGGGCGATGCGGCGCATGACCGGGCCGGGTGGAGCGTGTCATCGGCAGGCGACGTGAACGGCGACGGCCTCGACGATCTGATCGTCGGTGCGCCCCGCACCGCCAAGGGCGACCTCACCGACGCCGGCGCGGCCTATGTGGTGTTCGGCAAGGCGTCGGGCTCGGGCGCCATCGACCTGGGCAATCTGACCGCGGACGACGGCTTCATTATCAGAGGCGATGCGGCGCATGACCGGACCGGCTGGAGCGTGTCTTCGGCGGGCGACGTGAACGGCGACGGCTTCGACGACCTGATCGTCGGCGCGCCCTACGGCGCCGACGGCGCCGGGGAAGCCTATGTTGTGTTCGGCACGGCCTCGGGCTTCGGGACCGAGGTCACCACCGGGACCGGAGCGGATGCGGTGTCCCGGCGGGTGATCGACCTGACGACCCTGCCGGCGGCCGATGGCTTCATCATCCAGGGCGACGCGGGGGCCGACCGGGCCGGGTGGAGCGTGTCTTCGGCGGGCGACGTGAACGGCGACGGCTTCGACGACCTGATCGTCGGCGCGCCGAAAGGCGACGACGGCGGCCCGGATGCCGGGGAGGCCTATGTTGTGTTCGGCAAGGCGTCGGGCTTCGGGACCGATATCGGTGGCCGGCAGGTGATCGACCTGACGACCCTGCCGGTGGCCGACGGCTTCATCATCCAGGGCGATGCGGCGGCCGACCGTGCCGGCTGGAGCGTGTCGTCGGCGGGCGACGTGAACGGCGACGGCTTCGACGACCTGATCGTCGGTGCGCCCTTCGGCAGTGACGGCGACGACGCCGATACCGGCAAGGCCTATGTGGTGTTCGGCCAGGCGGAGAACTTCGGGCGCAGGGCCGATGGCCGGCAGGTACTTGATCTCGATGGCCTGTCGCCGGGCGAGGGCATCACCCTCCATGGCGCCGCGCCGTCCGACCGAGCCGGCTGGAGTGTGTCGTCGGCGGGCGACGTGAACGGCGACGGCTTCGACGACCTGATCGTCGGTGCGCCAAGGGGCGACGACGGCATCGACGCCGGCGAGGCCTATGTGGTGTTCGGCGGAGCATTCAACGCCAGCGGGTCGCCGGTGGAGATGGAGGGCAGGAGCCGGCGTAGCGACATGCTGCTCGGCGGCGCGGGCGACGATACGCTTGTCGGCCATGGCGGGCGGGACATCTTGCGCGCGGGCGCCGGCGACGACGTGCTGGGGATCTCCGACACGAACTTCGCCCGCATCGACGGCGGCACGGGCGAGGACACGCTGCGCTTGGACGGGTCCGGCATTACGCTGGACTTCACCGCCATCCTGCCATCGAAGGTCGACAGCATCGGGCGCATCGACCTGACGGGGACGGGCGACAACAGCCTCACCCTGGACATCCGCGACTTGCTGGACCTGTCCGACGACACCGAGGGCGGCGTGACCATCCTGAGGGTGTTCGGCGATGCCGGCGACAGGGTGACGACGGCCGACAGCGGCTGGACCCGGGCCGCGGACGAGGTGGAGATCGACGGCCAGTTCTTCGCCCAATTCGACAACGGCAACGCCCGCCTACTGATCGACTCCGACGTCACGGTCGATGGGATTCAGGCATGATACCGTTCGACAACAGCGTGAGTGAGGACACATCGGTTCTTCCCGAGCGACCTGATTTCTTACCCGCTCTGATGTCGGTGGCGCGGTTCCATGGCCGGGGGATGGCGCCGGACAGCCTACTGCGCGGCCTGCCGCTGACCGACGGCATCCTCGATGCCGGGCATCTCTCCGAGGCGGCCGCCCGGGCCGAACTGCACGTCGCCGCTCTGGACAAGCCCCCTCATAAGCTCTCGAAGACCGAGCTGCCGGCCCTGGTCCAACGCGAGGACGGCGAAGCCGTCGCCTTGCTGCGCCAAGACGGGGACGGCTTCGTGATGCAGGCCGGCGCGGCGCCGCCGGGCCGGATGGAGCGCGCGGAGGCGGAGGCGCTGACCGGCCCGGTCTGGTGCATCCGGCCGGCGTTCTTCTTCGATCACCGCAGCCTGCTGTTCGACCTCAAGGCGCACAAGCGCTGGTTCGCCGGGCCGCTGTTCGCCAATCGCTCCCTCTATGGCTTCGCCATGCTGGCCGGCCTGTTTACCAATCTGGCATCGATATCGGTGTCGATCTTCGTCATGACGGTCTACGACAGGGTGGTTCCCAACAACGCCCTGCACTCCCTGACGGCGCTGCTGATCGGCATCCTGATGGTCATCGCCATGGATTTCGGCATGAAGGCGATCCGCGGGTACCTGGTCGATGCCGGGGGGCGGCGCTTCGACCTGACAGTGGGCGCCCGCCTGTTCGCACGGGTCCTGAGCATGCGCCCGCGCGGGCGGCCGCAATCGTCCGGCGCGCTGGCCAATGTCGTGCGCGAATTCGAGACCGTCCGCGAGTTCTTCACCTCCGCGACCCTGGTCACACTGGGGGACCTGCCTTTCGTGGCGCTCTACGTCTTCGTGATCTGGTGGGTCGCCGGGGCGGTGGTCTACGTCATCCTGATCGCCATCCCGGTGGTGATCGGCGCCGGCCTGCTGCTGCAATGGCCCCTGTCCCGGCTGGTGGCGCGCGGCTTCCGGGAGGGATCGCAGAAGTCGGCCTTCCTGCATGAAGTAGCGATCGGTGTCGATACCATCAAGGCGGCGAACGCCCAGGCCTGGGCACGGCGGCAGTGGGAAGGCTATATCGTGCAGAACGCCGATACGAGCCTCAGGAGCCGTCAGGTCTCGCATCTGTCGCTGACCATCACGGCGACGGCGAGCATGCTGGTGACGATCGGCACGGTCGCGGTCGGCGCCCTGCTGATCGCCGCCGGCGAGATCACCACGGGCGCGGTGATCGCGGCCACCATCCTGGCGGGCCGGGCGATGGCGCCGTTCGGCCAGATCGCCAACCTGATGGCCAGATGGCAGCAGACGCGCATGGCGATCTCCGCCCTCGACAAGATCATGGTGGCGGAGACCGAGGAGGATCAGGCCGGCGATCAATTGCAGCGCTTCCAGATCAAGGGCGAGATCGAATTGAGCGAGGTCGCGTTCACCTATCCGGCAACGACGATGACCGGCGCGGTGCCGGAACCGGCGCTCGCCAAGGTCTCCTTCGGAATTCCCGCCGGTGAGACCGTCGCGGTGCTGGGCCGTATCGGCTCGGGCAAGAGCACGCTGCTGAAGCTGCTGGTCAACCTCTATGGCGCGGACAGTGGCCACGTGAAGGTGGACGGGGTGGAGGTACGCCAGATCCACCCCGCCGAACTGCGCGGCCAGATCGGCTATGCCGGCCAGGACGCGGTGCTGTTCCACGGATCGATACGCGACAACATCGCGCTGGGCGCGGCCAGTCCCAGCGACGAGGACATCGTGGAAGCGGCCTGCGTGGTGGGCCTGGACGGGATGATGGCCCAGTCGGCCGGCGGCCTCGGCACCCCGGTGGGCGAACGCGGCCAGCTTCTGTCCGGCGGCCAGCGCCAGGCCGTCGCCCTGGCGCGCGCGCTGGTGACGCGGCCGGCCGTCCTGCTGCTCGACGAGCCGACCAGTATGATGGACCACACCGCCGAAGGCCGGTTTCTGGAGGCTCTGGCGCGGTCCCGCCGCGGCCTGACCACGATGATCGTGACCCATAAGCCGAGCGTCCTGCAGCTGGCGAGCCGGGCCCTGGTGTTCGAGCGTGGCAAGCTGGTGCTCGACGGCCCGCGGGACGAGGTTGTCGCGGCCCTGTCCGGCGGCGCCAAGGTGATGCCCTCGCGGAGCGAGCCGGCGGAACCGGGCGCCATGGGAGCCGGGCCTTGACCCGTGCCGAAATGACGATCCAGCCGCCGAGCCGCGATCCCATGCGCGGCCCGCGCCGCGTCGTGCCGCTCCTGTTGTTGCTGATCGTCGTGTTCGTCGGCGGCCTGACGGCTTGGGCGCGGACGGTCGAGCTCGATATATCGGCCGCGGGGATCGGGCGGGTCATTCCGTCCAGCCAGGTACAGACGGTGCAGAACCTGGAAGGCGGTATCGTTGCCGAGGTCCTGGTGCGTGAAGGCGACCGGGTCGAGGCGAGCCAGGTCGTGGCGCGGATCGACGACACCGGCCTGGCATCGTCCTTGCGGGAAGACCGCTCGACCTACCTGAGGCTGTCGGCGACCGCGGCGCGTCTGGGGGCGGAGGCGGCCGGGAAGCCGCTGGCGTTCGATGAAGAAGTGACGGGTTCTCCCGAAGGCGGGGCTCTCGTCGCGGCGGAAGAGGCGCTGTTCGAGAGCCGCAGGCAGAGCCTTCATGACGCCGTTTACGTGCTGGCGCAGGAGGCGGCGGGCGCGAGGAAAGCCGCGGCCAGCGCGCGGTCGCGCGGCACGCATCTTGAGCATCGTTTGAAGGCTGTGAAGGAAGAGCTCGACATTGTCGTACATCAGGTAGCGGCGGGTCTGGTCTCCAAGGTCGAGGCGCTGAAGCTGGAGGGCCGGATCGCCGAGATCGAGGAGCAGAGGACGATCGCCCGCGGCGAGGCCGCCGCGGCCGAGGCGCGCGGGGAAGAAGCGGCAGCGAAGATCGCGGAGAAGCGGTCGGCGTTCGTCAGCGCCGCCCTCGAGGACCTGAACCAGATCAGGCTCAAACGGTCCGCCTTGAAGGAAAAGCTGGTGGCGCACCGCGACCGGGTCACCCGCAGCAACGTGCGCTCCCCGGTGAAGGGCGTGATCAAAACGCTCTCCGTGACGACCGCCGGCGCGGTGCTGAAGCCGGGCGATCCGATCATGGAGATCGTGCCCCTGGAGGATGCCCTGTTGATCGAGGCCCGCATCGACCCGCGCGACATCGCCTTCATCCGGCCGGGCCAGGAGGCCCAGGTGCGGGTGACGGCCTACGACTTTTCGGTCTACGGCGCGCTGCCCGGGCGGGTCGAACGCGTCGGCGCGGATACGACCGTCACCCGTGACGAGGAGAGTTTCTACCCCGTCACCATTCGTGTCGACGATGCCCGGCTTCCGGCGCAGGAGCACCTGCCCATCATGCCGGGCATGGTCGCCGATGTCAGCATCGTCACGGGCAGCCGGAGCATTCTCGATTATCTGTTGAAGCCGGTCTACAAGCTGAAGGAGCGTGCCTGGACGGAGCGCTAGGCAGCCGGCGACAGCTTCATGTGCCACCCGCCGCCTGGCGCGGCCTGAAAGGGGAAAGAGGAACAGGATGAACGAAGCCGACACAACCGGACCGGGCCGGGATGCCCCGTTTGAGATGAATGCCTCGCGGGGCTTCGAGGACTGGTTTGGGCAGTTGGACGTCTCCTTGGCGGTCACGACCTACCAGGTCGGCAAGTTGTTCCTGCTGGGGATCAAGCCCGATGGCAAGCTGTGGATATTCAACCGCAACATCGGCCGTTGCCTGGGTCTTGCCGTCGCCGGCGGCGGCCTTTGGGTGACCGGCGACAACCAGATCTTCAGGCTGGAAAACGCGCTGGAGGACAATGCGGAAACGACGGAAGGTCATGACGCGGTCTATGTGCCGCAAACGGCCCACTACACCGGGGATCTGGACATTCACGACCTGGCGGTCGAGGCGGACGGCCGGCTGGTCTTCGTCAACACGCTCTTCAACTGCCTGGCGACGGTCAGCAGCACCCATAGCTTCATCCCGCTGTGGCGCCCCGGGTTCATATCGCGGTTGGCGGCGGAAGACCGCTGTCACCTGAACGGCCTGGCCCTGGTGGAGGGCAAGGCGGCCTATGTCACGGCGGTGTCCGAGAGCGATACCTTCGATGGCTGGCACGACGGCAAGCTCTGGCTGCTCAATTCGGGGACCGGTGAGTTCGGCTATCTGGACGCCAAGAGCGGCGCCTTCGAGGCGGTCTGCTTCTGTCCCGGCTACCTGCGCGGCCTCTCCTTCGTCGGCAACTACGCCGTCATGGGGCTGTCCCTGCCGCGCGGCAACAAGACCTTTTCCGGGCTCGCACTGGAGGCCCGCCTGGAAGAGCGCAAGATCGAGCCGCGCTGCGGGCTGTATTTTGTCGATCTGGCAACGGGTGACGTTGCCCATTCCATCACGATCGAGGGCGTCGTGTCCGAGCTTTATGACGTCGCGGTGATACCGGGCAGGAAGTTCCCCATCGCCTATGGGCCCATGAGCCCGGAGCTTGCAAGGCTGGTGTCGGTCGGGGAACTGCCCAACTGAGCGGGCTATTTTAAGAACCATGGCGAAGGACAGTGTCGATAATGGCGAACCGGAAAGACGGTAAATCAAAGCGGGGAAACGGCGCCGCGGAAACAGACGGCGCTAAAGCCGTTGAGGAAGCCGGAGCGCCCGGGTCCGACCCGGAGACGGCCGAGCGGATCGAGGCGGCGCGCAGGGAGGCCCACACGACCTTCGGCCGGGCGGTGCTGGTCATGATGGTCACGCCGCGCTACCGCCATCTGTCGGTGAGCGACCTCCATCACGTCCTGCTCGAACCGCTTCTGCGCGACAGGGTGGCGATCGCCACGGCCAAGCCGAAGGAAAACGAGGGCGCCGACACGCTGACCGGCTTCGCCATCTGGGCGAGCGTGTCCGAGGACGTCGATGCGAAGATCCGCGAACAGATCAGGGCCGGCGTCTTCCCGGTCCGCTTGAAGCCCGAGGATTGGACGAGTGGGCCGGTCAACTGGCTGCTGGATGTGATCGCACCGAACCAGTGGCTTGTGACCGCCGTCACCACCGGCTTTCGGCAGGTGATCAAGGGAGACGACCTGCGCGTTCACCCGATCGTCGCTTCCCTTATCGGCCCCGACGAGCTGAAGAAGATGGGCGCGGCGCCTATTGAGACGGACTGGGGCGGAGCCGAAGGCGCCGCATGAGGCCAAAGGTCCGGTGACGACCTCGGCATAGGCATGTCCACAAGGAGATAAGGCCGATGCTGTTGCCCCGGCCCGTAATCAGGATTCTGAAAATTTATGGATTTTTAACTCATTGTGTCTTATATAATGAACAATTATAGCCTCTAATAGTCAAAATATAAGACAGTTCATGAAAACGCAGGCAACAGATACGCTACCAAGAGCAGCCCGGCAAGCCCTCGTCAAACTTGGCGGGGACATTGCTGTTGCGCGCAAGAAACGCCGTATCTCGACGGTCTCGATGGCCGAACGCGCCTTCATCAGCCGCGGCACGCTCTACAAGGTCGAAAAAGGCAACCCGTCGGTCTCCATGGGCATCTACGCGACGGTGCTTTCCATCTTGGGTCTGATCGAAGGCCTCGGGCAAGCGGCCGACCGCCGTACCGATTCCCTGGGACTGGATATCGAAGAAGATCGACTGCCCAAAAAAGTACAACCGCGTCGTCGCAAGAGCGCGCGATCATGACCGACACCATTGAAATCTACATCGACCATGCCGGCGAGACGCGCCTGGCCGGCCGCTGCCGGTATGTCGCAAAACGCCGTGGTCAAAGCTCGGTCTTTGAATATGCGGATGAATGGCTCGACTACCCGGGCGCCTTCGCGCTCGACCCGGCAAATCTGCCCCTGGAGGACAGGCAGATTTACACCACGTCGGACAAGTCGGCGCTGCCGGGGGCGCTGCGGGACACCGCACCCGACCGCTGGGGCCAGCAACTGATCAAACGCGCCTTTCGCAAAGCCGGCGAAGAGCGGGCCCTGTCGGAAATCGACTACCTGTTGGCGATCACGGATCAAACCCGCATTGGAGCGTTGCGCTACAAGCGCGAAAGCGAAGACACGTTCGATCACGACATCGGCCATTATCGTATCCCACCGCTGATTCAACTGCCGGCGCTCATCAATGCAGCCGATGCGGTCCAGACCAACACGGAAACGGCCGAAGACCTGAAGCTGCTTTTGAATGAAGGCTCGCCGCTTGGCGGCGCCCGCCCGAAATCGGCCGTGACGGACAATGATGGCACGCTGGCGATCGCCAAGTTTCCGAAACCGGATGACGATCGCAGCATCCCGCACGGCGAGGTGCTGGCAATGATACTGGCCGCCAAGGCCGGCGTGAACGTTGCCGCGGCCAGGCTGCAGGACGTGGCCGGCCGGCCGGTGGCCTTGATTACGCGCTTCGACCGGCGGGACGGCCAACGCATTCCCTTTTTGTCGGCCATGAGCCTGTTGGGCCTCAATGATGGAGACGATGCGGCCTATACGGACATTGCCGAAAGCATACGCATGCATTCAAGCGCACCGACCGAGGATCTGCACGAGCTCTGGCGGCGGATCGTCTTTGGCGTGTCGATCGGCAATCTCGATGACCATCTGCGCAACCATGGATTCCTGTATGACCGGAACGACAAATGGCGGCTGTCACCCGCCTACGATTTGAACCCGGTGCCGCTGGCGGAGAAGGCGCGCGAATTAACAACCTGGATATCCGAAGAAGGGCCGGCAGCGGACCTTGATATCGCCCGTAGGGCGGCGCCGTTTTTCGCGCTGAAGGGCGCCCAGGCCGAAGCCATTATCGGCGAAGTCACCGCCGCCCTGAAAGGCTGGCGGAACACCGCTCGCCAGATGGGCATGAGCGCGGCTGATATCGCCGTCTATGCCACGGCGATTCAAGGCGACGCGCCGGCGTAGAGGATGTGGAGCCAACGATCGCCGGTGAACTCAATATTCGGCGGCAGAGCAACGGCCAATACAGTGGCGCCGACAATGACTGCCAGCCGATCCAGTCCCTCGATGCCAAACAGTGAAGGTCGAATGTCGTAATAGACGCCCGCCAAGGCATAAAGCAGGCCGAAGCGGCCCTCCAGGCCGTTGTGGACCGACCTGCCGCCAACTCCAAACGTGTGGTTGTCCGGGCCGGCCCGTTGACCGCCGCCGGCGACTTCGAGCCGAAGATTGGAAGATGCGAAGTCGCCCAAGCCCCATTCTGATAAATCTAACAATCATTCGCGAATAGACCCCGGAAAGCCAAGAGACCTAAAGTCATGGCTTCCCGGCCATCAATTCATCGATCCGGTCGGCGACCGCCTGCGCCGGTCCGCGCAACTGCTCGACCGTCCAGTCCGCCGCGTAACTCCCGGTCACGTTTCGCGGACGAACGTGGTTGACAGTGAGCAATGAGGTGGACGCCCCTCGGCGGCATTGCTGTGCCAAATTGTGCGTGATTTGAATTGGCGGCATAGGAGGAAGCGTCCACCCGCTGCTTACGATGCCGCCGCCGTCGCGCCTGGACTTGTCGAACACCGGGACGTGCGGCTCGGTTCCATGCTTGTAGACCAGCTAGCCCGGCATCTCCGCCGCGCCACAGGCCGTATCGCCGGCCAGTATCACCGGCCAGTATCGCCGGATAGAGCCCGAAGCAGCCCCGTCCCCCGGCGAGCCTGGCCGGAGGATCGGCGGCGTCCCGTTTCGGTCCACCAGCCTTTGTTTTCGTGCTCCAGGCATTCTATTCATATCGTTGCAGAGTCGAATAGTATTAATTATGATCCACCGCGTTCTTGCGTGGACGAACAGACTGCGGGCCAAGTTACCGAGGATCTCTCCGGTGTTCCCAAGGGGCAGGTAATTGGGGAGAGGATCTGGCGGTGACGGCGTTGGTCCCTGGCGTTGCGTCGGAATGCGGTCCGCTCTCTTTTACATAAGCGCGGGCGCGGGTCTGGCTGCGGCCGGTGTGACGGTCGGAGGGCCGGTCGCGCTGCCTGGCTTGAACAGGCGCCAGCGGAAGCCAATCGGGGAAGAATTCAAAAAATGAGCCTTAAGCTTGGTGTAACGGATCCGGATGGAGTTGAGCGGACGGAGACGTTGGCGCCCGGGGCCAGGGCTGATTTTAGCGCGGACGAGATGGTGCGGCTTCTGGGCGGGGCCGGCATTGTCGGCTACGAGCTGGGTGACGACGCGGTGGTTCTGCTGCATGAGGGCGGGGATATACATGTCTCCGGCCTTTCGCCGTCGGGGCTTTCGGGTTTTGTCTCGTCCCTGCCGGCATCGTCCGGATCCCGCGGCTCCGGCGCGGGCCTTGAGGGAAGAGTTTCCCCGACGCCCGCCGTGGAGAAGAGCGCCGCGCCGGACGGCGGCGGTCCCGCCCCTGTTGCGGGCGTGCGGGCGCCGTCCTCCAGTGTCGCGACGCCGGCGGCGGCTGTCGTCAACGACCATGCGCCGACGCTCCCCCCATCGGCTACGGCGAGCGTTGCGGAGAACACGACCTATGTGACGACGGTGACGGCGGAGGACGCGGACGGGGACAGCCTCGACTACTCGATCGTGGACGTCGCGGACGGGTCACTTTTCTCGATCCATCGCGAGACCGGGCGGCTGCTCTTCGTCGAGGTGCCGGACTACGAGGCGCCCGGCAGTGCGGCCGGCAGCAACGTCTACGAGGTGGTGGTCGAGGTTTCCGACGGGACCAATACGGTGCGCCAGGCGATCACGGTGACGGTGACCGACGTGAACGACAACGCGCCGGAGATCACCTCATCGGAAGCGGCGAGCGTCGATGAGAACGCGACGTTCGTGATGGCGGTGACGGCTGAGGACGCGGATGCGGGCACCAGCCTCAGCTATTTTATTGCCGGCGGCGCGGACCGGGGTCTTTTCTCGATCCATCGCGAGACCGGGCGGCTGCTCTTCGTCGAAGCGCCGGACTACGAGACGCCCGGCAGTGCGGCCGACAGCAACGTCTACGAGGTGGTGGTCCGGGTTTCCGACGGAAGCAAATCGGTACGCGAGACGATCACGGTGACGGTGAGGGACGTGAACGACAACGCGCCGGAGATCACCTCGTTGGAAGCGGCGAGCGTCGATGAGAACGCGACGTTCGTGATGGCGGTGACGGCTGAGGACGCGGACGCGGGCACCAACCTCAGCTATTTTACTGCCGGCGGCGCGGACGAGTCACTTTTCACGATCGATGATAATGGCGTGCTGCGCTTCCGGAAGGCGCCGGATTACGAGACGCCCGGCAGTGCGGCCGACAGCAACGTCTACGAGGTGGTGGTCCGGGTTTCCGACGGAAGCAAGTCGGTACGCCAGACGATCACGGTGACGGTGAGGGACGTGGACGAGGGGCCGCCGGGCTTTTCGCTGGACGGCGGGACGGTTGCGGAGTCCGTCCCCCGGGGCACGGTGGTGGGCACTTTCGGCACGACCGGCCCGGCTGCCGGGGTGAATTCGGGCTTTGGCCTGGCGGAGGATGCCGATACACCGTCTCCGACGGCAACGGAGACTCTGATCTACGGCCTGATGGACGATGCCGAGGGCCGGTTCCGGATCGACGGCAACAGGCTGGTCGTGGCTGACGGCGGCGGGCTGGACTTCGAGAACTCGACCTCGCACGAAGTGACGGTGCTGGTCGCCGACGCCGACGGCCGGACCCATGTGCAAATCTTCACCATCGGTGTTACCGACGTGAACGAGGCGCCGACGTTCACCTCGCCGACACAGTTTTCCCAAATGGAGTTTGACACCATCTCGCCGATCGGCGTGCTGACCGCGACGGACCCGGACGGCGACCAGCTCAGCTATTCGATCGTCGGCGGCCCGGACAGCTGGAAATTCAGTATCACAGATCCTCTCTATGGGGTTCTGGTCTTCCAGTCTTTCGCGAACTTCGAGAACCCCGAAGACGCGAACGGCGACAACGTCTATGAGATCGTGGTCGCGGTTTCCGACGGGCTCAACACGACGCAGCAGACGGTCATGGTGAGGGTAACCGACCGCGAGGAGCCCAACACCCCCGTGAACAGGGTGGTCGAGCTGGACCACCTGCCGGGGGACGTGGGCTTCATCGTCAAGGGCGACGGATGGTATGACCAAGCCGGCTGGAGCGTTTCGTCGGCGGGCGACGTGAACGGCGACGGCTTCGACGACCTGATCATCGGCGCGCCGTGGGGTGACGACGGCGGCCAGTGGAATTCCGGCGAGGCCTATGTGGTGTTCGGCAAGGCGGGGGGCTTCGGCGCTCCCGATGACCCCGATGACCCCGACAACGAGCGGTTCGTCGACCTCGCGACGCTGTCGCCGGGTGACGGCTTCGTCATCCGGGGCGACACGGGGTGGGACTATGTCGGCTATAGCGTGTCGTCTGCGGGCGACGTGAACGGCGACGGCTTCGCCGACCTGATCGTCGGCGCGCCCTTTGGCAACGACGGCGGCACCGACGCCGGCGAGGCCTATGTGATCTTCGGCAGGGGCGGGGCTTTCGGAACCCGGCACGAGGGCCGGCAGTTTTTCAACCTGGAGCACCTGAACGCGCGCGAAGGCTTCGTCATCCGAGGCGACGCGGTGGATGACCGTGCCGGCTGGAGCGTGTCGTCTGCGGGCGACGTGAACGGCGACGGCTACGACGACCTGATCGTCGGCGCGCCAGGGGGCAACGATGGCGCCGCCAATGCCGGCGCGGCCTATGTGGTATTCGGCAGGGCGGGGGGCTTCGGGTCGCCCGAGGATTCCGAGAATCTGGCGGGCCGGCGGGTGCTCGACCTGAAGACGCTGCCGGAGGGCGAGGGCTTCGTCATCCGGGGCGACGCGAGAGGCGATAAAGCCGGCTTCAGCGTGTCATCGGCGGGCGACGTGAACGGCGACGGCTTCGACGACCTGATCGTCGGCGCGCCGGAGGGCGACGACGCCGGCAAGGATGCCGGTGAGGCCTATGTGGTGTTCGGCAAGGCGTCGGGCTTCGGGACCATTGATCTGGGCACGCTGTCTCCGGACGAGGGCTTCGTGATCTGGGGCGACAGGTTGGGCGACAGGGCCGGGCGGAGCGTGTCATCGGCGGGCGACGTGAACGGCGACGGCTTCGACGACCTGATCGTCGGCGCGCCGCTGGGCAACGACGGCGGCGGCGACAATAGGGCCTATGTGATCTTCGGCGAAGCAGGGGATTTCGGGACCCGGCACGAGGGCCGGATGATGTTCAACCTGAAGCATATGTCGCCGGCCGAGGGCTTCGTGATCCAGGGCGACGCGGCGGGCGACTGGGCCGGGTTCAGCGTGTCATCGGCGGGCGACGTGAACGGCGACGGCTTCGACGACCTGATCGTCGGCGCGCCGC
This sequence comes from Alphaproteobacteria bacterium, assembly GCA_012103325.1. Taxonomy (GTDB): domain Bacteria; phylum Pseudomonadota; class Alphaproteobacteria; order UBA8366. The sequence continues at coordinate 405,617 of WLWY01000001.1, read as the reverse complement.
TCAGCAACGCCAGCGCCGGCGCGGCCTATGTGGTGTTCGGCACGGCGGGGAGCTTCGGGGAGGAGGCCGGCGGCCGGCAGGTGTTCGACCTGACCGGGCTGTGGTCGACGTGGGACAATACATCCCGGGGTTTCGTGATCCGGGGCGATGCCGGCGGTGACCGGGCGGGGCGGAGCGTGTCGGCCGCGGGCGACGTGAACGGCGACGGCTTCGACGACCTGATCGTCGGCGAGCCCTACGGCGACGATGGCGGCCGGGATGCCGGTGAGGCCTATGTGGTGTTCGGCGGCACATTCGGCGCCGGGACGGATCCGGTGACCCTGATGGGGATGGTCGGCAACAGCGCCAGGGAAGTGCTGCACGGCGGACGGGGCGACGATACGCTGACCGGCCGCGGCGGTGCGGACGTCTTCCGCGCGGGGGCCGGCGACGATCTGGTGAGCCTCTGGGACATGGACTTCGTCCGCATTCACGGCGGCGCCGGCGAGGACACGCTGCGCCTGGACTCTGGGCCCAGCGTCACGCTGGACTTCACCGGCATCCGTCCGTCGGTGGTGGAGAGCATCGAACGCATCGACCTTAACGGATGGGCCCATGGGAACGCACTGGTGCTGACGTCGCTCGACGTGCTGAGCCTGTCCGACGATGCCGTCGGCAGCATCACCACGCTGACGGTGCTCGGCTATGCCGGCGACAGGGTGACGATGGCCGACGGCGGCTGGACCAGGGTCGCGGGCACGGTGACGCTCGACGGCGTGGAGTTTGCCCAATACAACAACGGTCATGCCCGCCTGCTGGTCGACACCGACGTGGCGGTCTCGCGGATGATCGACCTGGGCATGCTGTCCGCGGAACAAGGCTTCGTGATCCGGGGCGACGCGGGGGGCGACCAGGCCGGGTTCAGCGTGTCTTCGGCGGGGGACGTGAACGGCGACGGCTTCGCCGACATTATCGTCAGCGCGCCCCGGGGCGACGACGGCGGCGGCCTTGCCGGGGAGGCTTATGTCGTGTTCGGCAAGGCGTCGGGCTTCGGAACCATCGATTTGACCGGCCTGTCGGCGGACGACGGCTTCGTGATCCAGGGCGACAGGTTGGGCGACTGGGCCGGGTTCAGCGTGTCGTCGGCGGGCGACGTGAACGGGGATGGTTTCGGCGACCTGATCGTCGGCGCGCCGGGGGGCGACGACGGCGGCCTTTCTGCCGGTGAGGCCTACGTGGTGTTCGGCAAGGCGTCGGGCTTCGGAACCGTCGACCTGACCGATCTGTCCGCTGGACAAGGCTTCATCATCCAGGGCGACGAAGGCGGCGATCCTCGGGGCGACCAGGCCGGCGCGAGCGTGTCGTCGGCGGGCGACGTGAACGGCGACGGTTTCGACGACCTGATCGTTGGGGCGCCGTTCGGCGACGACGGCGGCCGGTATGCCGGCGAAGCTTATGTGGTGTTCGGCAAGCTGTCCGGCTACGGAACCATCGATTTGACCAACCTGCCGGCGGCCGAGGGCTTCGTCATCCAGGGCGACGCGGGGTGGGACTATGCCGGCTGGAGCGTATCCGCGGCGGGGGACGTGAACGGGGATGGTTTCGACGACCTGATCGTCGGCGCGCCGTTCGGCGACGACGGCGGCATCGACGCCGGCGCGGCCTATGTGGTGTTCGGCAAGGCCTCGGGGTTCGGGACCATCGATTTAGCCAGCCTGTCGTCGGAGGAGGGCTTCTTTGTCCGGGGCGCCGCGACGGGTGATCGGGCCGGGCGGAGCGTGTCAGCCGCGGGGGATGTGAACGGCGACGGCTACGACGACCTGATCATCGGCGCGCCGCGGGGCGACGACGGCGGCGGGGATGCCGGGGAGGCCTATGTGGTGTTCGGCGGAGCGTTCGGCGCCGGCACCGCGCCGGTGACGACGACGGGCACGGCCGGTAATACGGCCCGCGAGGTTCTGCTCGGCGGGCGGGGCGACGACGTGCTGACGGGGCGGGGCGGTGCGGACGTCTTTCGCGCGGGCGCCGGCGACGACGTGCTGGGGATCTCCGACACGAACTTCGCGCGGATCGACGGCGGTACGGGCGAGGACACGCTGCGCCTCGACGAGTCCGGCATTACGCTGGACTTCACCAATATCCTGCCGTCGACGGTCGACAGCATCGAGCGCATCGACCTGACGGGGACGGGGGACAACAGTCTCACCCTGGATATCCGCGATGTGCTGGACCTGTCCGACGACACCGCCGGCGGCATAACCACGCTGACGGTGCTCGGCGATGCCGGCGACAGCGTGACGACGGCCGACAGCGGCTGGACCCGGGCCGCGGAAACGGTGGAGATCGACGGCCAGTCCTTCGCCCAGTTCGACAACGGCCATGCCCGCCTGCTGGTCGACGCCGATGTCACCGTCGACAGCGTTCAGACATGAGGCCTCTCGATAGCAGCCCGATCGGGATCGGGCGGGCAGCGGATTTCAAGGGGCGGAAAATCCCATCCGCCGGGGCGGGCTATTTTAAGAACCATGGCGAAGGACGGTGTCGATAATGGCGAACCGGAAAGACGGTAAATCAAATCGGGGAAGCGGCGCCGCAAAAACAGACGGTGCTAAAGCCGTTGAGGACGCCGGGGCGCCCGGGTCCGGCCCGGAGGCGGCCGAGCGGATCGAGGCGGCGCGCAGGGAGGCCCACACGACCTTCGGCCGGGCGGTGCTGGTCATGATGGTCACGCCGCGCTACCGCCATCTGTCGGTGAGCGACCTCCATCACGTCCTGCTCGAACCGCTTCTGCGCGACAGGGTGGCGATCGCCACGGCCAAGCCGAAGGAAAACGAGGGCGCCGACACGCTGACCGGCTTCGCCATCTGGGCGAGCGTGTCCGAGGACGTCGATGCGAAGATCCGCGAACAGATCAGGGCCGGCGTCTTCCCGGTCCGCTTGAAGCCCGAGGATTGGACGAGTGGGCCGGTCAACTGGCTGCTGGATGTGATCGCACCGAACCAGTGGCTTGTGACCGCCGTCACCACCGGCTTTCGGCAGGTGATCAAGGGAGACGACCTGCGCGTTCACCCGATCGTCGCTTCCCTTATCGGCCCCGACGAGCTGAAGAAGATCGGTGCAACGCCTATTGAGACGGACCGGGACGAGGCCGAAGGCGCCGCCTGAGCACCCGGTGGCCCCCCGCGGTGCGGGGGATGCCAGCCGCCACGGGTTGTTTTCTTTCAATGTCCGATCCTTGCTTCGATCCCGGCCGGCACGGTTCTCTTCGGCGTCATCGGACGCAGCTCCCCAGGTGGCGATACCCTCCGTCATCGCCTCGGCAAGCGGCCGGCCCGTGATGAACACCCGATAAGTCCCCGCACCTGTCCCCGGCTATTCGTCTTACCCTCACGCCTCTTCCCGGCCGAGGAAACCGTCCATCAACCTTTTGAGGAAGTCCTCCCCGGTCCGGACACCGGCGGCCCGGGCGAGGGTCCAGAAGCGGTCCCTGGTTGCCGGGTGTACGGCGATGTTGAGCTGTGCGGTGCGGTCGGTGGCGCGCAGGCTGCGGCCATCGATCCGGGCCTCCGTGGTCCCCCCGGCCGGCGCCGGCGGTGCGTGGCGGGCGGTAAAGCCGCTCTGGCCGGCGGTGCGCCGCGCCGGTTCGAGGGACTCGCGCGGCGGTTCGCGCCGCGGCTTGAACCCGGAGAGATCGGACGCGGCGCCATCCGCCGCGGAGCCTTGAGCATCACCGATGTCGAGCCCGCCCCGGCCCCGCCGGTCGTCCGTCATGCCGGCACGCCCTCGGGCGCCGCGGCGCCGTCCGTCATGAAGGCCACGATGGCGCTTGCCAGGGCCTCGGCGTTGTCGATGGCGGCTTGGGGGTTGTGGACTTCCGTGTCCTTCAGGTCGTAGAGCGTGCCGCCGAGCTGGATCATGGCGCGGAAGGCGGCGCGCTCGATCATCTCCACCGCCAGGACCGGGACCCCGTTCTCGCCCAGCAGCCGGCCGATGTGCTGGAAATCCCGGCCGCGCAAGGCGGGCGAGGTGCAGGTATAGACGACGACATAGGGGATGGCGCGGCGGTAGGCGCGGGCCTCGCGCCCGATCAGCGCGATGACGCGGGCGGCCTGGTCGGCGTCGAGCTGGCTGCCGCGCATCGGCACCACGACCAGGTCGGCGCGGCCGATGGCGTAGGAGACGGCGAGATTGGCTGAGCCTTCCAGATCCACCAGTACGAAGGGATCGCGGGCGGCGGCGCTGTCGATCGCCTCGACGATGCTTTCCTCGGTGACGCCGGGCAGGACGGAGAGGTTGGCGGGGATCCGCTCCGGGTCCTTCCCGGCCCAGCGGGCGAGCGGCTGGTTGGGGTCGGCGTCGATCAGGGTGACGGCGGCGCCCTTGTGGGCGACGGCCTGGGCCAGCGCAAGCGCGGTGGTGGACTTTCCAACACCGCCCTTGGAATTGGCGAACGCTATGACGGGCATATGAGCCTCCTTATCGGTGACACGGGACAGGTATCGGCTAGCTAGGGGCTAGGCACGGTCCCCAAGCGGGGCCAGGGCCGCGGTTCGCCACCGGCTATTCTCCGGCTTTGATTCTCTCGATCTCGCTGGCGGCCTTTTCGGCGAAGCGGTGCTGATCGGCCTCGGGGATGTCGCGGTTGACGATCTGCAGGATCACCAGGACGGCGCGCAACAGCGCCGTCTCGCCGGGGCTGGCGGGGAAGGTATCGCCGGTGCCGTAGACCTGCTTGAGGGCCGCCTCGCGCAAGGCCTCGCGCATCCAGGCGCTGAGGGTCAGGTCCTTCTGTTCGGCGGCTTGCTCGAACAGGCGGGCGTCCCCGGTCCCGGCGCGCAGGCCGAGCATGCGGCTGCTGTCCGTCATCCGCCGATCTCCGCTTCTACCGTCTTGACGGGCGCCGCTTGCGGGGATGGCCGTTGTTGGTCCTTGCCCACGGCTTCCAGGCCGGCGATGCGCTCGCCGGTCTCCTGCGTGAGCTTCCGGCCCAGTTTCTGCCGGTCGTCGGTGACCAGGAATGCGTCCTGGCGGGCCCGGGAGATCTCGACGTAGAACGCCTTCTGGTGGGTCAGGTGCGGATGCTCCGCGTGCATGACGCCGATGATGGTGTCCACCGTGCGTCCCTGGAACGCGTGGACCGTCGAGGCCCAGGCATGGTCGATGAAGCGCAGAGCCGTCGAGTCCGGGTCCAGATTCAGGCGGCCGCCATCCTCTTTCTCCAGCGTGACGCGGCCGTGCCGGTCGATGGCGGCCACGTCGGCCATGGCGCTGTTGACCAGGCCGAGGCTCTCGTCGTTGCGCGTGAAGCGGATGCGGTCGCCCCGGCGCAGTGTGAGGGGGCCCTTGTGCAGCACGTCAACCGCCTGGGCGGTGCGCCGGTTGGCGAGGTCGAGGACCGTGATTTCGCCAGCGCCGTCCTTCCTGAGCGCGACGGTATTGGCCTGCTCGTCGCGCCCGGCGACGTCCAGCACCTCGCCCTGGCTGAAGTCCTTCCAGTCGCGGTTGAAGATCACCTTGTTGTCGTCGAAGTAGTTCCTGGCCCGGCCTTTCTCGGCGTCGGTGTAGCCGGCCGACCTGAGCGCGTCGACCGCCAGCGCGGGGCCGGTCAGCCGGCCCTCGCGGTCCAACTGCTCGCGCACCAGCTCGTTGACCGCCTGGCGGATGGCGTGGGTCGGCGCGGCGATGCCGGCGGTCTCGCGGGTTTCCCGGGGCAGGTCGTTCCAGGCCTCGAAGGCCTTCCCCGCGAGCGCGAGGTCGCGGGGGCTGGGCTCGCCCTCCGCCCTGCTCACCGCTCCGGTGTCCGGCTCGTCGGGTGCGTCGGCTTCCAGGATGTTGCCGTCGATTCTGGCGAAGGCGGCCCGGATGTCGCCGGCGATGGCGGCGTGCACGGCGGCCTTCAGCTCCGGATTCCTCTGGCGGACGATCTCGCCGACCTTGACCGTCTTCATGCCGTGCGCCTGCAACTGGGCGAAGGGCTTACCCGCCTCCACCGCGTCGAGCTGCTTGGCATCGCCGACCAGCACCAGCCGGGCCGGCAGGATCTCGCCGGCGATGCGGAACAGGTCGCGCATCTGCGCGGCGCCCGCGAGCGAGCTTTCGTCGAGCACGATCAGCGTATTCTTGAAGGTTTCTCGGACCCGCTTGCGGCCTTCCTCGGTGCCGCGTCCCTGGGCGTAGCCGGCGAAGCGGCCGAGGAACTTCTGCAGGGTCTGGGCCTCGATGCCGGCCTCGTCGCCCAGCGTCTTGGCGGCGCTGGCCGAGGGCGCCAGGCCCAGGACCTCGTAGCCGCGGCTTTCGGCCAGCTCCCGGGCCGCCTTCAGCAGGGTGGTCTTGCCGACCCCGGCATAGCCCTGCACGCCGATGATCCGGTCGCGGCCCGAAAGCAGGGCCCGCACGGCGTTCTTCTGGCCGTCGTTGAGGGCGCCGCCATCGGCGCTCATGCCCTCGAGGCCGCGGTTGATCTCGGCGAACGCCATGAAGGGGCGCACGCCGTCCTGGGCCTCCCGCATGGCCTGGATGGTCTCGCGCTCGGTGGCCACGGCGTCGGCCGTGGTGACGAAGTCGAGCCCCGCCTGCTCGGGATGGCGCGAGGGGATCAGGCGTTTGTCGGCGTCGACGGCCCGGTCCAGCGCGCGCGGCCGAAAATGTCCGACGCCGTAGCCGTTGGCCACGGTGCGCAGCTCCGACAGGCTGAAGGTGCTGGAGCGCTCCGAGAGGTGGCGGATGGCGTAGTCGACCGCCTCGGCGGCGACCACCTCGGTGGTGAGACGGGCTTGTTTTGCCGCATCCCCGGCGACCGGGTCCCCGACGACCGGCTCGGGCGCCGGGATCGGGGTGTTCAGGCCGAGCCGGTCGCCGCGCTCGCGCCACTCGCGGTGCAGGCTGTCGCGGTCGACCACGGACTTGTGGTTGCGCGTCATCAGGGTCGCCAGCGCGGCGGTCTTGGCGGTTTGGACCTCGTAGCCCTCGAGCGCCTCGCGGATTTCCTGCGAGCGGGTCGAGAAGGCGTCCAGGATGGACTTGGGCACGCCCGTCACATCGAAGCGGCCGTCGAGGTGCGTACGCTCGATCTCGTAGCCCAGCTCGCGTACGTTCATGGCGAGTTCGGTGCGGTACCGGGCGCCCATCTCCATCTTGTGGTCGAACAGGCTTTCGCCCTCGATGGAGCGCCACTTGCCGTCGCCGGGCCGCACCATGTTGGCGACGACTCCGTGGCTGTGCAGGTGCGGGTCCTTGTTGCGGTTGACCTCATGGCGGAACAGGGCCGCCACCATGTCGAGATCGCGTTCCTTGACCTGGGCGCCCAGCTTCGGGTCCCAGACGCGGGTCTCCAGGACCCGGGCCTCGATATGGTCGAGCACGGCGCGCACCGCCTGATCGTGGGCCGCGATCAGCCGGTCGTCGCCGGCGACCAGCGCCATCACGGAGACGCTCTTGGGCGCCGAGAAGGTGAGGTCTATGCCGGCCCGGTGTTTCCACTCGCCGTCCACCATGCGGCCCAGCCACCGGCCGTCCGGCGTGTTGCCATCGAGGACGCGCTGGAAGACCTCGGGCGTGACGAAGCCTTCCAGTCCGGCCGCCGCGGCGCCCTTGCCGTGCCACTGGCTCGCCGCCTGGGCCTCCGGATCGCCCTTGGCGTAGTAGCCGTCGGAATCGTAGTAGGTGGCCATGCCCTCCGGCGTATTGATGGCGAAGATCGAGAGCATCAGAAGATCAGGCCTTCCTTGCCGCCGGGTGCCGGGGCGGGTTTGTCCTTCGGCGCCGCGGCCACGGCGGGCTTGTCCCCGGCCGCGGTCGCCGGACGCGGGCGTTCCTTCGGTTTGGCCTTGGACGCCGTTGGCGCCGGTGTCTCTTTCGGCGCCGCGGCCATGGCGGGCTTGTCCCGAGCCGCCGCCGGCTTCGGCGTTGCCCTCCCCGTTTCTTCCGCCGGCGGCCGTTTGGCCGCCGGCCCGGCTTGCGCTCCTCTCGGCCCGCGCGCCGGTTTGGCGGCCAGCGCCGCTGCCTGCCGCAACGCCAGCGCCAGTTGGCGCTCCGGCGCCGTGTCCGGCGCGGCGGTTTCGGCCTGCCGCTCCGGCGGCCGCTCGACGAAGGCCCGTGCGGTCCGCGGCCGCGTGACCGGTTCGATGGTGAAACGGGTGACCGGGAAGCCCTGGGGCAGGCGCAGGTAGCCGGCGAGGTCGGGCAGGCTCATGATCTCGGTCGGCAGCACGATGGGGCGCAGCTCGTTGCGTGCGGCCAGCGATACCCCGTCGCGCATGTCGTGCGCGCCGTAGGACAGGGTCTCGTGCATCTCGGTCTTCTCGGCGTTGCCCAGCGCCTGGCTGCACCAGTCGGCGGTCGCCTTGTCCGGCGTCGACAGCACCAGGCGCGTGCGCGCCAGGCCGCTCAGGGTCTCGGCGCCGTTGGTCCCGTAGATGTCGCGCATGGCCGACCAGACCTGCAAGCCGATCACGAAGCAGCCGCCGAACTGGCGGCTCTCGGCCATGCCCGGCTGCAGGCTCGGGATGTTGTAGAGCGACGGCGCCTCGTCGAGCACGATCCAGATCTTGCGCGCCCGGCTCTGCTCCAGCGACAGCAGGCTGTTGACCGCGATCTCCAGCCAGCAGGTGGTCAGGCCCTTGATGCTCTCGTGCATGTCGCCGCGCGAGGTCAGGAACATGAAGCCGTCGCGCGTGTCGTCCTCGATCCAGTCGCGGATCGAGAAGGGCGCCGCGCCCGGTTCGTCGGGCAGGTGCTCCAGGCATGAGAGATAGGCCGTCATCACCGCGCGCACCGAGAGCGCGGTCTTGGGGCTCTTCTCGTCGATGATCGCCTGGGCGGCGGTGTTCTTGAGCAGGGCCGCCATGTCGCTGAGGTCGATCTTGAGCAGCTGGGAGATCAGCTGGGCGTTGGTTGGGCGGCCCTCGGCGCGCAGGCCCTCGGCGATCTTGGCGAAGAGGATGCGCGCCGCCAGCACCCAGAAGGGATCGACCATGCCCTTCTGCTCGGGGATCAGGGCCTTGGCCATCATCTCGAAGTCGCTCGCCTTGCGTCCTTCGGAGAACACGCTCCATTGCGGCGCGCGGGCATCGAAGGGGTTGCAGATCACGTCGCGCCTGGCATCGTAGAAGGCGCTCGCGAAGGTCCCCATCTTGTCGTAGACGATGGCCCGGTCGCCGTTGGCGCGGATCTGTTCGATCAGGTCGGCGAAGAGCGTGGTCTTGCCCGCGCCCGTGGTGCCGCAGATCAGGGTGTGGGTCGAGGTCGCGCCGGCGGGATAGGGAACGCCGGCGATGGCATAGGGCGCGCCGCCGCGCCGCGGCCTGTTGAAGGCCTTGACCCGGCGCCTCAGCTCCGCCGCGTCGAGCAGCTCCGAGCCGCGCAGGTGCTTGACCTTCTGCAGGCGCTTGCCGCGCCACAGGAAAAAGCCGGCGATAACGGCGGTCACCGCCAGGCCGAGGGCGAGACCCAGTCCCGTGCCCGCGACGATCAGGGTCTCCACCTTATCCCTGGTGGCGATCATCCCGGGATGCGCCACGATGGCCCCGGTATGGGTGACGTAGGGCTGCCAATCGTAGCCGTAGAGGGTGATTTCCTGGTCGCGGCGGAACGAGGCGACATAGAGGAACTGGGCCCAGCGCCAGATGAACCACTGGTAGACCTCGTGCAGGGTGACGTTGAGGGCCAGCCTGCCGGCCAGGAACAGCGCCGCGACGCCGAGCGCGATCCAGACCAGCGTCTTGGCCACCTGCATGGCCATGCGGTACTCGTGAAGCGTGGTCTGGCCGCCGCGGATCAGGGGGCTGTTCCTCATGGACGCCCCGGAAAGTAAGAGGCGGAAGAGGGAAGGAGTGGTATAGTATTCGCAAGAGAAGGGAAGTCGCCATGAGTACCGGTAAGAAAGTCAAAGGTGTCGAAAACGTCGAGGGCGCCGAGGCTGCCGTCGTTGCCGCGCTGGGAAGTACCCGCCCCAGGAGCATCCGAAAGAAGATGCGGTTGCTGGCCCTGGTACTTGTTGCTGCGTTGTTGGTGGAGTTCCTTGTGCTCGCTCCCTTCATCGGACCTCCGGTCATGCTTCTCATGGTCGTGACCTTCCTGATTGCCATCTGGTGGAGCATAAAGATCCACGGCCCGATCCCCTTCATCGACGATGAAGCACGCATCGAGGTAGAGGGCGGATATCTTGCCGTGCACAGAACCGGCCGCCACAGGAACATCCGAAAGAAGATGCGGTTGCTGGCCCTGGGGCTGGTCGTCGCGTTGCTGTTGGAGTTTCTTGTGCTCGCTCCTTTCATCGGACCTCCAGTAATCTTCGTCATCATCGCGACGCTCCTGGCGGCCGTCTGGTGGAGCATAAAGATCTTCGGCCCGGTTCCCTTCATCGACGACGATGCGGGCATCCGGGTGGTACTCGAAAAGGACGACGCGACTCATTGACGCCCCCGCGAGTTTCCTCTCGGGTTTCCCCTCGGCCGGTTCCGGGGTGACGGTTCCGTTGATTCTTCGTCGTCACTGAACCATCCCTTGACCGTGTCGATGGCATCACCCGGCGTTCCCACGAAGGCGCGACCTGCCCCCTCGACCGCCGACTGACCGGCTTTGTCCTCGGCCCGCTCCCCGGTTTCCTGCCTGGCCCTGGCCACCTCGCCGCCCAATAGCGCCCCGGCGTTGGACATCTGCCCGGTGAGGCGGGTTGAGCCGCTCTCGACCTCCGCTCTCCGCGCCGCGATGACGTCGTCCGCCTCGCCGGCGCTTCTCACGCTCCCGGCGTTCCCGCCGTGCCGGGCGCGGGTGGCGGCCGCCCGGCTTTCGAACAGATCGCCCTGGAGCTGTCCGGGCGTGGTGTCGGAGACCGGCAGGCGGTTGAGATAGCGATCGACGGCCTCGTCGGCCCACTCCTGGGCAAGGCGCGGGTCCTCCCTGGCGGCCCGGTAAGCGTCGGCCATGTTGCCGCCGTGGCGTTCCGCCCCGATCTCGAGCGCCTGCTGGTTGAGATTGGCGTTGAAGCTGCCGCTGTCCTCCTTGTAGGCGGCAAGCGCCCGTTCGTAGGACTCGGCCCGGTTCAGGCTTTCGCTCACGCTGCGCTCGGCCGACCGGCTTTCGTTGTGGCTCGCCGACATGTCGTCGCGGAGGTCCCGCAGGTTGCTCTGGCCCTCGCTGAAACTCAAGGTTTCCGAGGCGGATTGCAGCCTCTCGAAGCTCTCGCGCACGCCGTATTCCTCGGCGACGCTCTTGGCCTTGGCCCAATCCTCCTGGGAGACGCCTTGCGCCCGCCACTCCCCGCTGCCCTCGGCGCTGAAGCTGAGCGGAGAAAGACTCTGGAACGGCGTGCCGACACGTCCGGCGGCACGTCCCAGCACGCTGATCGCCTGGGACTGGCTCCATCCCTCGGTCTCGCTCAGGCGCTGCGCGGCCTGCTCGATCCGCGAGGTGGCGTCGGCGATCGACTGGCGCTGCTCCAGGCCCCGGCCTTGGGTGAAGCCGGTGCTGTTCTGGAGCGCGTTGCCGAAGGCCACCGACTGGCCGAGGGATGCGCTCATCTGGTCCGAGGCCCGTTCCGCCTCGCTCGTGGCATGGGAGCGCGTCTCCGATATCCGGTTCTGCAGGCCCTGGGTCACCCGCGAGCCCCAGGCGACGTTGAAGCCGGGATCGGAGATCGCCCGCTCCTTGAACACGCTCTCTCCGCCGTCGGCGGCCCGGTAGTTCATGGCCCCGTCTTCCATGCGCCGACCGGTCATGCCGCTGTCGATCAGCGCGTTGGTCATCAGGCTGTGGCCGCGCATGGTGTGGAAGCTATGGTTGTCGAGGCTGGTGTTGGCGAGGGAGATGTTGCCGGAGGTGCCTTCCTCGGCGGCGGTGCCGGCGGCGCGCTGGCTCGGGGCCAGCATCGAGGTCGCCAGGTGGGCGAAGCGGTTGGCCCCGAACATCAGGCCGAGCGCCAGGAAGGGCACCGACATGGAGAGGTAGCCGGCCATGGCGGAGGTGTCCTGGACCACGGCCCTGACGCCGAGCTGCGCGACCATGGCGATACCCTCGCCGCCGGCCATCGAGGACGCCCGGTCGGCGACCTCGCCCATCATGATGCGGTGCAGGATGGCGTAGAGCGGCCCCCAACTCTGGAGCCAGACGAAACCCGAGAAGTAGCCCCGCAGCACGGTGAGGCCGATCGGTGTCAGCATCATGATCAGCGCGATCGGGAAGGCGCCGTAGTAGAGCGCCTCGAAGACGATCTTGAGGATCGGCACCCATTTCTCGGCTTGCAGTCCGGTGGTCTTGTAGACCGCCTCGGTCTGGAGGTCGGCGCGGGCGCGCATGTAGCCCTCCAGGGCGGCGGCGTTGCCGAGTTCCTCGGCCCAGCCTTTGATCGCGTTGTCGAAGGCGTTGATCAGCATCTGCTGTTGCATGATGGCGCCGGCGTCCCGCGAGGCGCCGATCAGGTATTGGTGGGCGATGGGCAGGCGCGACAGCAGCTCGGCCCTGGCGGTGGCCGCCGGCACGCCGGGGAACAGCCGGACCCCAAAGACCGACCCGGCCCGGTCCAGCTCCCTGGGCCATTCGCCTTGCAGGAGCCCGATGCCGTCCTGGCAGGAGACGATGCCGCGCTCTTCCCCGCCGCTGGCGCGGGGGCTGCGGTACTCGAAGTGCCTGAGCGGCGACGCGGCGGTGGCCTCGACGTACCGCCAGAGACTATCCGTGGTCTTCAGCTCATCGAGATCGATGTGGCCGAGCAAGATGCCGTAGAACACGCATTGCCGGGCGAAGCGCGTCATGTTGCCGGAGAAGCGGCTGTCGGTGATCTGCCACTTGGTCGCTTCCTTCATCAGGCGCGCGCCGAACAGCATGCCGGTCTCCTGATAGCGCAGGTCGGTCGGCAGGCTGAAGGCGGCCTCGCTCAGGCGCGTCAGGCCGTCGCCGATCTCGCTGGTCATGGAAGCGAAGCCGGCAAGACCGTACGGCACGTTGTCGATGGTGGCGTTGGACAGCGCGGGGTTCAGCCGGTCGATGACGCGGACCGTGACCTGCGGCGTGAACAGCACGAGATAGATCGCCAGGAAGGCCGCGTACCACTTGACGTTGGCCATCCAGGAGCCGCCGAGAGCGGTCTGGAACAGCAGCCACAACAGCGAGAAGGCCGCGGCGATCCGGATCAGGTTGGCGAAGGCGCTCGAGCCCGAGAGCGCCGCCACGGCGTTGAAGATATCGACCAGATAGGTGCCGCCGCCCTGTGTGAAGACTTCATACATGGTGGATGCCTCCCGTCCTTCTAACCGTCATGCCGTTTCAAAGCATGGGCGGATGGGGGCCGGGCTTCTCGGCCGCCGTGCGCGGAGCCCTGCTGGCCGTGGCTCCAGCCGTTACTCACTGCCGTTGACCCAGCCGATGTTGGCGCGCATGTGGGCTGACATGTTGCCGACCAGATGCTGTTCGAGCACGCGCACCGACTCGACGATGCTGACGGTCCGGGCGAAGTTGCCGGAGACCGCGGCCATCTTGCGGCGCAGCGCCCGCCGTGCCGTCTGCAAGCCGTCGCGCCAGTCCTTGAGGATCTGGTCGTCGGCCAGCGCCAGGGCCGAGCCGCCCTTTTCGCCTTCGTTCATGAGGTCGCTGGCGTAGCGGTAGAGCACGTCGAGCGCGATCAGTTCCGCGTACTGCGGCAGCGACAGGGACGAGAGGCCACCCCGGTAGCCGGTCATGACATTGACGATCTTGTAGATCGGGATGTTGGTCGTGTTCAGCAGCGCCTGCTCGGCCGCGGAGAGCGGCGTGTCGGTATCGATCTTGTCCTGGATGCCTTGCAGGACGAGCCGCACCCGCTCGGCGAAGGCGCCGGCGGCGGGAACGGTGAGGCTGCCCGAGGTATTGATGGACAGGCACTTCTCCGGGTCGTTGCAGTGGTTGACGGTGGCGCTGCCGCCCCCGAGCAGGGCGGCGATGAGCTGGTCGGCGCCGGCTTTCGGGCCGTAGTACCGGAACCGCGGCGGCGCGTCGTCGTTGGCCGGCGCCAGCACCACCACGGTGCCCGCGAGATTCATCATCAACTCGGCCAGGTCGCGGTCGTTGGCGAACAGCGGGTTCTTCTTGGCCGCTTCCCAGGCGATGTTGATGTCGGCCGGGATCTGGTCGCGCATCGCGCCGCCGGCGCGGTTCAGCGTGCTCTGGCGCCGGCCCTGGGAGCCGCAGCCATGGCGCGCGGCGGCGCGGTCGGTGAAGACACCGCTGGAGTTGCCGAGGTCCTCGCAGATCACCCGGCTGGCGGTCTCGTTGCGCGGCCACAGGCCGCCGACGATGCCCTTGGCCGCCTCGCAGGAGTTGATGTTGAACTGATTGATCCGCTGTATCCAGTCCTGCAGCGTGCCGATCTGCTCGGCGATCATCGGCGAGATGGTCTCCAGCGCCAGGTTGAAGGAATAGGCCACGGCGTTGGAGCCGATGGACTTCATGAGGGCGACCAGCTCGTCGGAGTTGATGAAGGAGAAGCCGCCGGCGAAGAAGTCGATACCGCCGCAGCCGGCCCGGTGGGACGGCAGGTTCACCGTGGCGACCGCGCTGTTGCGCTGCGGCGTGCGCATGAACAGGTTGCCGCCGGTGTAGTAGCCCGCCGACTGGCCGGCATAGGCCGAGGGGCCGGTCGCGTTGGAGAGCCCGATACCGTTCCAGAAGTCGGACATGGACTCGGCGACGTCGGCCTGCGCGGGGGTGGCGAGGATCGCCGAGGCGATGGCTATGGGCGCTGCCCATGCCCGCCAAAGGCCGCGGACCTTTGGAAACCGGTTTTTGGTCATGGCGATGCTTTCAGGGTTGCGGCGATGCGGGCCTCCAGCTGGGCCGGGGGGAGGTGGCCGGCGGCGATCGGGGTGAGCGTGGCGGTGCGGGCGTCGTAGAGTGCGAGGAAGGGCACGCGGGCGATGCCGAGGCCGTGCGCCTGGCCGCGGTCGGGGATCGTGCCCGGCCATTCGGCGAACCGCGCGCCGTCCAGGCTGACCGGCAGGACCGCCATGGCATAGCGGTCCGCCACCGCCTTGAGCGAGCGCGACAACGCCCCGCTCGCCGCACAGTCCGTCCGGTAAACGAAGATCAGCCCATACCCGTCCTCCGCCCGAACCGGCGCCGCCATCAGACACAGCGCCAAACAAATGGTTCCCAAAGGCCCAAGGCCTTTGGTGGGCGCGGGCAAAGCCCGCAAAATCCTAATAATCATCGCCCACCTCCAACTGCGTCAGCACGTAGATGCGCCGCTCCAGCTCGTCCGCCGCCAACGCCCCGAAGCCGACCGGGATCACCCGGTTGCGTCCGCTGTCGAAGAGCGCCAGCGCGGGCAGGTGCTCGCCGGTGACGCCGAGCCGCGCGGCCTGGCCGGAATCGGCCACGGCGTACGGGAAGGCGGGCGACGGGCTACCGTCGAGCGACACGGCCATGAGGTGCAGGCCATGGGTTTCGACGAAGGGCCTGAGCGCGGTCTCGAAGGCGCGGCATTGCGGGCAGCCGGCCTTGAAGAAGTAGAAGACGCCGTAACGCTCCGGCAGGGCGGCGAGCGCGGCCGCCGCGTCGCGCCGGCGGGCGTCGGACCAGGCGCGCTTGGCGAGCGTGCCGGTGGGACGGACCAGGTCGTAGTCCAGCTCGGGGTTCCGCCAGACGGTGCGCCGCCACTGGTCGGAGAACAGCGACGCGCGGTCGAGCTGCTCGCGCTGGAAGCGGATATAGGCGACGAGATTGTCCGGCGTCGGGTCGAGGATCGCGGTTGCCTTCAGGACATCGAGCTTGTCGCGGATCGCCGCGATGCGCTGGCGCGGGTCGGGCGGTGGCGACGGCGTGGGAGCGGGATCTTCCAGGACCGCTTCCGCCTTCTCCGGGTCGCAATAGAAATGCCAGCCGAGCTTGCGGGCTACGCAAAGGTCCGGCGATCCGGCCCCGGCGGGGTCGGCACCGGCGGATGTGGCCGTCACGGCGGTGGCCGCAAGCAGGGCGAGGACGGTTATGGCCAAGGGAACGCGTCTCATTCCTGCCGCCTGTAATAGGTCTCGATCCGCCGCCGGATCTCGCGGCTGACGCTGCCCTGGCTTGGCACCTGAGCATTGCCCAGCATGTCGTCGTATATCTCCGATAGGTCGACGCGGGCAAAATCCACCCGCTGGATCTCCTCGATCGAGAGCGGCCGGCAGTCCGGCCGCTTGGCGCTGCCCCAGCCGATGCCGAGCTGGGCCCGGGCCTGCTCCTGGAACACCCGGGCGAAGAGCGAGCGGAAGCTGCAATAGGACTTCTTGCGGACCAGGCAGCCGAACGGGGACCTCTTCGAGCAGTAGCTGCCGACGGAGTGGGTCTGCCGGGCGGCGCGGGTCTCGGCGAGGATCTTCTCACTCTCCGAGCAGCCGAACGTGTCGAGTAGCCAACCGTCGTCGGAGCAGCAGTCCTTGGCGCCCAGGGTCCAGCGCGAGCATTTGCGGCCCTGGCCGCGGAACAGGGTGACCGCGTCCGGGTCCTTCTCCTTGCCCATTTGGGTCAGCAGCCCCATCCAGGCGGCGGCCTTGCCGAAGTCCCCGGAGGCCTCCGATTCGCCCAGCCCCTGGCACAGCCCGTCCGGGCAATAGAGCGTGCTGCCGCATTGCAGCGGCGAGCGCGCCGCGTGACCGGCCGGCCCGGCGGCGACCCCCTCCAGCGAAATCCCGGCGCCGCTCATCCGTCGGGCGCAGCGGAAGGTATTCGTCTCTTCCAGACAGACGCCGTCGGCGCCGCGTTCGCTGCATTCCGCCCCGGTTCGGGTGCAGTCCGGCGCGTCCGACAGCACGGCGCAGACGCCGCCCGGCCGGGCGTCCGGACAGGCATAGACGACCCGCCGCTCCCAGCAATCGCGCTCGATCTCGAAGCCCTGGATGGTGCGTTTCGCGGCGCCGACGGTGCAGAGTTCGGAGACCGGCACGCAGCCGGCCGGCGCCGCCTGCGCCGGCGCAATCCAGAGCGGCCCGCCGTGGACGGCAAGGAAGGCAAGCAGGGCCGCGAGCGGTCTCATCGGCAGGTCTCCCGCCAGCGGTCCCGCCAGTCCTTGCAGCAGCGGCTGTCGGTATCGAGCCTGAGCCACAAATTGCCGTGGGCCACGGCGTTGAGACGCACGCGGAAGCTGTTCAGCCCTTCGCGCAGATAGGGCAGCAGGTCGAAGCCGAGGCTGCGCGAGACCGGGCGGTTGATGACGTGGCAGCCGCCGCAGGCGTGGGGCTTGCGGTACTGCCGCCGGTCGAGGTCGGTGAAGACGGGAACGCCGTTGAAGGTGACCTCGACGAAGTCCTCGTATTCGAGCCGGTCGAGCACGAAGCGGCTGACGTCCTTCAGGCTGACGTCGAACTGAAGCTCGGCGGTATAGTTGTGCTCGCGGGTCGGAATGCCCCGGTCCGGAATGGAATCCCGCGCCCGCTTGCCGATATACATGTAGCGCGTGCCGTCGTAGCGGAACGGCATGATGCCGGTGTTGGTGCGCACCAGCGTCATGCAGCTCCGGTTGACATCAGCGCAGACCGGCGCCAGCACCGCGCGGCAGGCATGACGGCTCTTGGTGGCCGGGGCCTGGCAGGCATGGACGTAGGCCTCGCCGGGCGCGCCCGGCGTGACGGTCCCGCCGGTGCAGTTGCCGTAGTGCTCCTTCATGATCGAGAAGAAGTCCTGCGGCCGGTCCTCGCCGCGCCGGGCGTTGCCGTACCAGGCCTCGCGGCCGTCGACGCCGAGGTCCGGCCGGCCGGTGAAGCTCTCGATCACCGTACGGGCGGCCTCGCCGTCCGGACCCTGTCCGCGGAGCGCGCGGCTCTCGGCGTCGTCGTACATGCGGCCGTCGCGGTAGCCGGTCTCCGGCGGATCGGCGCCCCGGTATCCGGGCACGGTCGCCGGATCGGCCAGGGGTTCGGCGAGGGCGCCGTTGCCGGACAGCGGCAACGAGAACAGGGCGGCCACCAGGAGCAAAATCGTGGCCGGGACGGGAAGGGAGAGCAGCAGCAGGCGCATTGTCATTCCCTCTTCCTCAGTCTGGCGAGCAGGCGCTTGGCGGTCTCCCTGTTGTCGCCGTCGCGGGCCATGGCCTCCAGGGCGGCGGCGAGGCTCAGGTTGCCGGCGACCTTGTCGGCGGAGACCGGTCCCGGGACCACGAAGCTGGGCACCGCCTCGATGCCGTATTCGGCGAACAGCCGGGGGTCGACGCTGAAGCCGGGGCCGTGCTCCCGGGCGATGGCGGCGACCGCTTCGGCCGTATCCCGGAAGCTGTCGTTGACCAGGCCGCGCAGTACCGTGACGCCGCCGGCCCGGGCGGTCTGCTCCAGGACGGCCAGGAGGACTTTTTCCGGCATGGAGAAGGAGACTAAGGCCAGGACCGGCGGTGTTTCCCGTGGGCGGACGGGCGCGGCGCCGGCGGCGCGGCCCTCCCAGCCTTCGCGGCGCAGGGTCTCGGCCTGGCGGGCGGCCTTGTCGAGCAGCTCCTGGAGCCAGGCATCGGGCCGGGTGCCGGGATTGTCCTGGGCGAGTGCCGGGCCGCCGAAGGCCAGGCACGTCATCACGGTCAGTAGGCGCACGGTCAGTAGGCGCAGCAATTTCGTTTCCTCCAGATCAGAAAGCCGAAGTCCTCGCCGGTGAGCGGGATCTCGCGGCCGCTTTCGTAGGGCACCGAGGTGCGGCCGAGCGGCGTGCCGGCGAAGGGGCCGGCGGTGGCGGCGACCGGATTGGTCTGCTGCATCCGCCATTCGGTCTTCTTGAGCACCGGGCGGGGCACCTTTTGGCAGAGCGCTTCCGGGCCGGACGTGCCCCGCAGCACGAACTGGCGGCCTAGCTTGTAGGCCAGGCGCTCGGCCGCCAGCAGCGCCGACTGGATCGATCCGACATGGGCTCCGACGTTGCCGCCGAGCGGATACATCGAGCCCTGGCAGCCGCCGCACCAGAAGAGCGCGTTCAGCGGCAGGTGCGCCGAGGCGGCCACGCAGTCCGCGGCGCAGGCCGCCTGCGCCGCCGGGTTGGCGAAGAGCACCGCCTCGGGGTTCAGCAGGAAGGTCAGCTCGTCGTCCAGCCAGAGCGGGTCGAGTTCCGTCATGTAGGCGATGTCGAAGCTGGAGTCGGACACGCAGACCGAATCCACGAACAGCTCCAGCAGGGCATAGACCGGATAGACGTACCAATGCAGGTGCCAGTTGGCGTTGTGGGTCTGGCCGCCGCCGCTGACCGCCTTGGTCTGGCCGGCGCCGAAGCCGGCGTCGAGTTCGAGCCCGCCGAGGTTGACGAAGCAGTAGGGCCGCTTGGTCACGTCGACCAGGCGCGCCGGCTCCCAGAAGCCGATGGCGATGCCGATCCGGACGTAGGGCGGCACGGGGATCGGGCAGGTGCAGAGGATGTTGTCCGGGTTGGGCGGGTCGGGGCGCTCGTCGAAGATGCGGATCGAGCCGATGGAAATGG
The DNA here is from genome assembly GCA_012103325.1 of Alphaproteobacteria bacterium. Lineage (GTDB taxonomy): Bacteria > Pseudomonadota > Alphaproteobacteria > UBA8366. The sequence continues at coordinate 386,243 of WLWY01000001.1, read as the reverse complement.
GAAAGATGCAGTCCCAGCAGATATCCGTGATCGGATTGACGAAGTCGCCGGTGCAGAGGCCGGCCTCGGCGGGCTTCGCGGCGCCCAGGGCGAGCAGGCCGGTAAGGAGAAGGAGGCGGAGCAGCCGTTTCATCGCGGGACCGCGCCTATGGCTGCCGGGTGCGGGTGGGCCGATAAGAAGAGGGAGGCCGGGCAGGCGTTTCATTGTTTTGTCTCCCCGCTCAGGGGGAACTCGCGGATGCGCAGCGCCCGGCCTTCCCGGGTCACCGTTGCCGGGACCGAGGCGATCGCGAAGCGGCCGGTCAGCAGGCCCTTCTGGTCGAAATAGAACGGTTTGCCGTGGGCGCGCATGAGGGCCAGGACCGGGCCTTTGGTGAGCACGATCTTGGTCCGGCCCGGCCGGGCCAGCGCCCAGGCGACCTGCGCGTCGTCGGTCCCGTCGATGAACAGCAGCACGGTCTCGAGCGGCAGGTAGTCGAGCGGGTTGACCGTGGTGCCGGCGTGCGCGATGACGCGGCCCTCATGGTCGAGGATGTCGTTGCGCACGGTGATCGAGGGATCGAACAGGCGGCTGCGCGCGCGGGTCGCGCGGGCGATGCCGGCGACCGCCGGCGGGCTCTCCGCATAGGCGCGCACCCGGCGTTCGGCGTCCCGCCGGTAGGCCGCCAGGCCGCCGGCCGCGCTCCCGGCGCCGGCCGCGCCCCAGGCCGCCGCCTTGGCCCGGAGATGGGCCAGCAGATCGGTCTCGCGGATCTCCCAGACCTGCCCGCGCACGCCCAGGTCCCTGGCCGGCGCCTCAGAACAGAGGAACGGCGCGGCCAAGAATACGACTGTCAGGCACAAGGCCGATATTTTGGTAACGGCTGTCATAGCTGTCCCCATGGTCCGCATGCACGAAGTAGAAACCCGGCGGGATCGCCACCGGTGCGATCGGGTCGAGCGGCGCGCCGTTGCGCGACAGCGTCTTGGCCGCGCCGATGGTGACGCCGCCGACGGTCACGGTGCGGTCTTCCACCGCGACCCTGTCGCCGGCGACACCCGCGACCCGCTTGATGAAGGCATGGCGGCTGCCGACCGCCGCGGGCGGATCGAACAGCACGTAGTCGCCCTTTGCCGGAAGCTCTCCCAGGCGCACCAGGAACAGCGCCTGCGGCAGGCTGTCGGTTTCGTTCCAGGCCAGTTGGACGTGCCCGCGCAGCCAGTGCACGCCTGCGCCGGCCAAGGCCAGGAGCACGGCGGCGGCGGCGATGACACCCCATTTGGGGCCATTGCGCACCTTCCAGCTCCCGTCCCGGCATCTCCGTGCCGCGAGCAGGTTGCCGCGCCCCCGACGGCGGTAGCTCCGGCGCCGGTGGCCGGACAGGGTTCGGCCGGGGTTCATTCCGCCAGTCCTTTCCTGACGGCCTCGGTGATGTCCGGCGCGCCGGCGATGACGGCGGGCGCGGCGAGGATGATGCTGTGCTGGCGGGCGGCCAGGCCCCGCAGGGCGGTCTCGAGGTCCCTGGCGAAGGCTTCCGTGCGGGCGCGCTTGTCGGCGTCCGGGAGATCGCTCTCGGCGGTCTCCGCGATGAAGGCGCGCACGATGCCGTTCAGGTCGAGCGAGACGATGCGCGGCGCGGGGTTGTAGATCTGCCAGAGCGTGACCGCCGCGACGTTGGCGCCGACCAGCAGCATGGCGATGAGGAAGCCGCGGACCAGGGTTTGCAGGACGATGCGGGGTTTCGAATCGCTCATCTGTTCGCTCCTTCGAGGTCGGGGTCTTTGACGGATTGCTCGACGGCCTCTTCCAGGCTCATGCCCCCGGCATGCAGCCGGCGGATGGTCTCGAAGTCCTCCGCCGTGGACGAATAGAGCTTGACCGAGAAGGGATCGAGCATCAGGCGGCCGACGCCGTAGCCGCCGGGGCCGAGGATCATGACCTCGGAGTACTGGCTGCCGGCCCGCCGGAGCGACTTCATGTCCCGCTCCATGGCGTCGTCGATGGCGATGCGCCCGGCGTTCTTCAGGAAGTTGATGCTGTCGGCCTTCTGCGCCAGGAAGCAGATCCAGTCGGTGTTCTCGTAGGAGGCCAGCGCGGCGTCGTTCTTGTAGTAGTCGTTCACCGTCTGGGTGCCGGTGACCAGGGCGCCGTTGTACTTGCGCGCGCGCCGGGCCAGGCTCTCGATGAAGACCTTCGAGGCCGGCCCGTGCAGCAGGTCCCAGGCCTCGTCGATGACGACCGCGCCCCGGCGCCGCCGGTCGCCGTGATACATCGCCTCCGAGGCGAGGAACATCATGGTCATCATGACCAGGCCCTGCAGGTCCTTGCGGGCCTTGATGCCGGACAGCTCGAAGACAGTCAGGTGGCTGCCGATCTCCAGGGTGCAGCGGCCGTTCCAGTAGCGCTCGTAGACGCCGCCGCGCATGCAGGGCCGCAGCATGTCGCCGAGGTCGCGGACCCGCTTGTCCCGGCTGGCCTGCAGGGCGCGGCCGACGTCGTCGATCTCGCCCGCGGCGCCCTTGGCGCGCCAGACCTCGGCGACGGCGGCCTCGATGTGGGCGGCCTCGATGTGGGCGTTCTCGAAATCGTCGGTGTCGGTCTTGCTGCGGCACATCTGCTGCACCAGGCCGGCGATCATGCTGAGCGCGCCCTCGCGGTATTCCGGGTCGGCCTCGAAGGCGGCCGGGTCGACGATGGAGAAGGGATTGAGGCAGATCTCCGTCTCGCCGGAGAATTCGACGAAGTCGCCGCCCTGCAAGAGACAGGAGTTCATGAAGGAATAGCCGTCGTCGATGACGATCACCTGGCCGCCGGCGCCGGCGATCGAGGCGACCAGCTCCTGCATGAAGACCGACTTGCCGGAGCCCGACTTGCCGATCACCGCGACGTTGTAGTTGCCTTCGTCGTTGCCGAAGGGGTCCCAGTAGAAGGGCTGGCCGCGCCGCCCGACCAGCAGCATGCAGGGCGAGCGCATGCCCTTCCACTCGCCTTGCAGCGGCGCGATGTTGGCGCAGGTCCAGGTGACCAGGGTCTTGGCCCGGCCGAGGCGCCGCAGCTCGCCGGCCATGCCCTCGGCCGGCAGGAAGGGCAGCGCGTTGAGGAAGGACTGGAGCTGCACGTAGCGGTCGCGCGCCAGCCGCCAGCCATTGGCCTTGTAGATGTTGCGGACCGCCTGCTCGGCCTCGTCGCCGAGGCCCAGCGGGGCGTAGGCGATGGCCTGGTAGGCGCAGCGCGCCAGCTTGTGGCCCTCGCGCACCTTCTGGGCGACGTAGGTCCATTCGCGCGCCTGCTCGCGGATCATCGGCAGGAAGCGGGCGAGGTCGGTCTCGGCCTGCTGGGTGGCGCGGGCCGCCTTGAGGTTGGCCCGGGTGCTGTCGGCCGAATCGGTGCCGACCGTGAAAGAGAGCGACACCAGGAAGGGGCAGGGGACGCGCTGGGCGTCGCTGTAGGGCGAGCCGATCAGGTTGCCGCCCTGCCACTGGGCCCAGACCTCGGGCCAGGTCTGGACCGAGAGGCAGCGCACGTCGTGGGTGCCGGCGAAGATCAGCCGCGAGGGGTGGACGGTGATGGCGTTCTCGCCGCGGGCGAGCAGGTGGTGCAGCGGATCGAGCGCGTCCCAGGCGGGCGGGTCGCGGCGGTCGGCCATCACCGGATAGAGCCATTCGTCGAGGATGGCGAGGAACGCGTCCGGCTCCAGCGCCCTGGCGGTGGCGCCGAGGCTGCCCAGGGCGGTCAGCAGGTTGCGCCGGGCGGTGGCCAGGGTCTCCCGGTTGCGCGCCAGCGGCCCCGGCATCGAGCCGGCCGCGAAGACCCGGAAGTCGCGCAGCAGGTGGGCCGTGCCGGCGATCGGCGCGCTCCAGCCGCCGCCCTCGAAATAGGCCGCGCGCCGTGCCGCCAGCATGCGGTAGACCTCCGGTGCGTCCGCGCGCGCTGCGCGCCAGCCGTCGAGGATGGCGCCGACATGCGGCGAGGCCCAGCACATGATCTGCAGGGACGCGTGGTCCGGCATGTTGTCGGAGAAGGCCGCGGTCAGCAGGTTGACGGTCTCGTCGGTGGCGCCGGTGAGCGGCGAGACCTCCAGCATGAAGCCGCAGGAGGCCCGGTTGACGAAGAGGCCGCTCTCCCGGTCGTAGCTGCGGTAGGGCAGCAGCCCGACGATCGGCTCGTCGGCCGGCGGCGGGCCGCCGGGCTCCAGGAAGCGTTCGTCGCTGAACAGGCCGCTGATGCCGCGGTGGAGGCCGTCGAGCCAAGGCCGGGGCGTCATGGCGCCGCCTCGTCGGTTCGCGGTGCCGGCGCCGCTTTCTCCATCGGGGCCGAGGCAGCCGGGAACATGTGCTCAGGCGCCGTCTGCCAGCCGGCGGGACGCATGACGACGTGAACGAAGCCGCCCTCGTGATAGTGGCCGCCGCCGTCGACGAAGGGATAGAACCAGACCCGGGCCAGGACCTCGCGCGCACGCACCCGGCGCGGGTCGTAACCCGCCGGGTCCGCCTTGATGGGCGCATCCGTCCCCGCGGGGTTGGCCGCCGCCCCGGACCGGGCTGCTTCCGGAAGGAGAGAAGCAACCTCGGCCGGGACGGCGGCCGGGGGCAGGAGGGAGATCGGAGGACCCGCGGCTGATATCTCCGCGTCGGCATCCTCGATGCTGGTGCATGCCTTTCCCTCCTGGGCGGGACAGTCCCATTCGCTGCTGACGTTGGCGTTGCCGGCGACACAGCCGGAAAGGAGAAGGATCGGGAGAGCGGGCCATGCGCGCGTCATCGTTCCGTCTCCTGCTTCGTCTCCTTCAGCCAGCCGAGCAGGAAGTCCTTGCCGCGCAGGCCGGCGGAGGTCGCGCCGTCGCTCCGGATCAGGAACGGCGTTCCCGAGATGCCGTGCCGCGCGGCGAAGGCGGACGTGCGCTCCAAGTCATCCGTGTCACAGGTCTCGGCCGACGCCAGGTCCATGGTGTTGCCGTAGGCGCGGCGCAGGGCGGCGGCCTTGTCCTTGGCGCAGAGCACCGCCCTCGTCGGCGCCACGGAGCGCTCCCAGAGCGCGATCAGATAGGTGTGGACCTCGATCTCGGGCAGGGCCTTGAGGATCGTGGCGAGCTGGCGGCAATAGGGGCAGTTGACGTCGGTGAAGACCGCGAGCTTGTACTTCGCGCCGGCGTTCTCGACGATGGCGGCATCTTTCGGCAGCCCGTCCCAGGGGATCGACTGGGACGGGACCTCGACGGCGGTCTCGCTTTCCGGCGCATGGCCCAGCTCGGCCAGCCGCCGGGCGGTCAGGTCCTCGTGGCCGGCCAGGTCGTAGAGCGATCCGATCACCATGTAACGGCCGCTAGGATCGACGTAGAACAGGTTTTGTCCGGTCACCATCTCGTAGAGGCCGGGGACCGGGCTTGCCCGCAGCGAGGCGATCTCGGTGTTGGGCAGGCGCGTCTCCAGGGCCGCGCGCAGCTTGTCCAGCTTGCCGTCGGGGTTGGCGGCCAGGCCGGGACCCGCGGTGCAGAGCAGCGTTGCCGCCAGGGCGAACCCCACCATGGATTTCGAGGCAATCGTCCGTGAAGCGGTCATTCGTTGGTTCCTCTTGGTTGCGGTGCGACGGTCATGTCGGGCTTGAGGGAGACGCCGGCGATGAAGACCAGCTCGACCCGGGTGCCGGCCTGCATGACGATGATCGGCTGGTACTGCTCGGCGCGCCTGATCAAGTAGTCGGCGGCCTTGTCGCCGGCATTGTCGAGGCCCTGGCCGAGGCCGCCCTTGACGATGTCCTGGAGCGCCCGCGGACCGGTGGCGATCGCCGTGCCGGTGGTGATCGTCTCGGGTTGCAGCGACTGCGCCGCGGCGCCGCCGATGCCGCCGACCGCGCCGGCCAGGAAGGATTGCGTGACCAGGGCGCCCTCGCGGCTGACCACCACGCCGCGCACGCCCGCCTTGCCGGCGCCGGCCATGTAGCCTTGCACCTCGGTCTCGAAGACCTTGCCCGGCGCCCGCGAGCAGGTCATGGTCTGCAGCCGGACATAGACCTTCTCCGAGGAGAGGTCGCCGATCGCGGCGCCGGTCACGGTGCAGCCGGCGATGTCGGCGGTCTGCCTGGCGGACCCGAAGGCCGCTGACCCGAAGGCCGCGGTCACCGCCGGGCCGGTGATGCGGAACAGGACCGGGCGTGGATCGGCCTGGGTGGCGATGCCGACGCCGGCGTCGACGCCGCTGATGACCTCGGCGGGAGCATAGGCGCCGGCCGGGATGTAGCGCGCCAGGTCCCTGCTGCCGCCCTCGCGTCCGGCCAGGGTGAAGTGGATCAGGCCGCCCGTGGCGGCGGGGCCGGCCGGCCCGGCGGGGTCCGTGCGCCGGCGGACCTCCGGCGCCAGGCCGTTGCGGGCGCGCTCGAAGGGATTCTCCAGAACCGCCGTGGGCAGGCCGCGCCGTTCGGCCGGCGTCGCCGCTTGCGGCGGCCCTTGCCCTTGCTTCGCCGTTTCGATCGCCGCGATCTGCGCGCGCAGCCGTTCGATCTCCCCGGCCTGCGCATCGATCGCCCGGCCGGCGTCCGCCGCCATGTCGGTGTTGCGCCGCGCCAGGTCCGCGTTGTCCCGCGCCAGCTGTTCGCGTTCCGATTCCAGCCGCCCGAGTCTTTTCTCCATCGCACCGAAGCGGTCCTCCGAGATGTCCAGCCATGACCGTTCCGCCCGTGCGCCGCGGGTCAGGTCGGCGACGGCGACCGTCAGGCAGGCCGCCAGCAGCGCCCTCTGGCGGGTCGAGGTGCGGTGCAGCAAGGCGTTGGCGCGGGTTCTCATTGGCTGCCTCCGGTCCGCCGCCGGACCACGAAGGCGGTGACGCTGGCGCCGGGTGCGACGGTCCGGACCGGCAGGTAGACCGCGGCCTGGCCGGGCGCGAAGAGATCGCGCTCCGAGAGCGAAACCGGCTCGGTGCCGGTGTTGCGGACCTTGAGCGCGATGCCTTGCAGGGCCGAGCCGGTGATCTGGAAGCGGCGCCGGATCAGCAGCCCGCGCCGGCGCGTGCCCGCGTCCATGACGTCCGCGTCCGTGACGTTCGCGTCGGTGACGCTCTCGCGGACATAGCCGGCGGGCAGAGCGGCGGCGCCGGCGGCCGCCCGCATCACCTCGACCACGGCCGCGTGGAAGGGCGTTCTTTGCTCCCAGGCGCCGGCCCGGGCGGGGCCGCCGAGGGCGTCCTCGTTGCGGATCAGGATCTGTTCCGACGGCACCGCCTCGGGCAGCAGCAGCAGCTGATAGGTGAAGCCCTTCTCCGAGGTGACGAACAGGTTGAGCGGCTTGGAAAGCGGCGCCGGGGCGGGCTTCAGGTAGATGTCGCCGGTGACCTCGTCGTGGCTGATGTCGACGTCCGGGTCGCCGTTGACCATCCGCACCCGGTCCCCGGCCAGGCCGATCCGGCTGATTTCCTTGGCCGAGATCGTCGCCGTCACCTGGCCGTCGCCGGTGGCCTGCTTGATCTGCAGGGCCGCGGCCGACGTTGTCCAGACGAGCGGCGCGAGGGCGAGCAGCGCCGCCAGGGCCGTGCGCTTCATTGCGGCGTCTCCTCTTCGATCAGGCTCAGGGTCAGCCGGCCGGCGGCGTTGTCGAAAACGATCCGGTAGGCCACGGTCTCGGCGTCCACCTGGGCCTCGCCGATGAAGCTCCGGAGCACGCCGGTCACCCGCACGCTGAGCGTGGCGGTGTCGGCGGCGATGGTGGTGGGATAGAAGGCGGTCGCCAGCTTGCGCTGCCTGACCTCGGCCATCCAGCCGTCGAAGCGGAGCTTGAACTGGCCGTAGAACGCCGGGTGGGCCATCTTGAGCACCGCGTCGCGCACGTAGTCGGTGGTTCCCGCATGGACGTTGAACAGCGTCAGCACCACGTCGCGGGCCATGTCTTCCAGGTAGGCCGCGTTGACGCTGTCGCCGGCGGTGTAGACGCGCCCGGCGGGCGACGGGACCAGGACCACGGTCTCGCGTCCGGAGAGGACGGCGAGGCCGAGCAGCAGGTTGCCGGTCAGGCTCAGGCCCATGCCGGCCAGCAGCAGGTTGCGCCAGACGATGGCGCCGTGCAGCTGGGCATTGTGGCCGGCCCGGTCCATCAGACATACCGCCTGACGCAGGAAGACGGCGTCGCCTTGAAGCCGAAGATGTTGGGGAAGAACCAGTAGAGCGCGTAGAGGCCGAGGTTGGCCTGGCCGTTGCCCTTGGCCCGGCGCAGCGCCAGGAAGCCGGCGAGCCCGATGCCGGCGCCGATCGCCAGGAAGCCGGCCATCATGCCGAAGACCGACGGCGCCAGCATGATCAGCGCCTCGTCGACGGTCCAGAACATCCAGCGTTCCGGCTCGTCGAGGCGTCTCGGGATCATGTAGGCTTCCATCGTTCCCGCCGCCATCAGATCAGCGCCGAGATCGAGGAGGTGACGATCGGCAGGCCGTAGCCGGCCAGCGCGCCGATGCCGAAGGCGCCGATCACCGCCCAGATGTTGAAGCGCACCACCGAGGCCGCCAGCGCCGCCACCAGCCCGAGCCCGGCGGCCAGCTTGCCGCCGCCGCCCTCGATCATGTCGGTGATGCGGGTGTTGACGGCGTCGAACTCGGTGCCGCCGGTCCCCGCCATCGCGTCCGGCGCCGCGGTCAGGGCCACGGCCAGGACGAGGCCGGCCGCCACGGCGGCGGCGTGGCCGGACGTGGCCTTTTGCGGATGACGGATCTGGGACGTGGACACCTTCGCTCTCCTTCCCTGGGCAACGATGGGCCGGAAGGAAAGAGAAGAAAGCTCGCCTTGTAAAACGAAATAAATCAATGAAAACAGCAACTTAAGATAACTCCCTACAAACCCGGACAAGCCTGGCCAAGCCCGGATATCTCCAGCCATGGGTGAATTTTTTTTACGCCGGTGCGGCGCCGGAACGGGAAGAGGGCGCTGGCCAACAACAAAAGAAGTTTTTATGAGTTTTTATAAGTTTAGGGCCGAATCGCCGTTTCAGAACAATGGCTTGCCGGAATTTTTGCGCCCGATAGTACGAACGTTTGCGCCCGATAGTACGAATCCCTGCGCCTGATAGTACGAATCCGAAAACACGGTTACTCACAAGGTTATCCACAGAAGCCGGCATGGTTATCCACAGAGCGGGTTTGGAGGGAGGACGCGATCAAATCTTGATTTCTGTCAGAAAATATCATATGTTTCTGACAGTAGGAGATGGACATGCAAAGACTCGCGACGAAAATCCTGGAGGAGATGGCGGGATTGCCGGAGGGCGTTCCGGTGTCCGCAAAGGGGCTGCTCCATCTGGGTTCCCGCGCGGCCGTGGATCAAGCGCTCTCACGGCTCGCCCGGCGGGGGCAGCTCATGCGCGCCGGCCGCGGCCTCTATGTGCGGCCGGTCGAGACCCGCTTCGGCAAACGCCCGCCGTCGGCCGAACAAATGGTGCAGGCATTCGCCGGCTCGAAGGGCGAGACCATTGCGTCGCACGGCGCGGCGGCGGCGAATGCGCTTGGCCTGACGACCCAAGTACCCGTGCGCGCGGTCTATCTGACATCGGGTCCGAGCCGCCGGCTCAAGTTGGGTGAACAGACCATCGAACTGCGGCATGCGCCGGGGTGGCAGTTGGCAATGGCCGGCCGGCCGGCCGGCGAGGCGATCCGGGCGCTCGCCTGGCTCGGAGAAGCGCATGCCGGAGAAGCCATCCGCGCATTGCGGCTGCGGCTGCCGGCCAGCGCGCTCGAAGAAGTGGCGAGCGCGCGGCCCCGGTTGCCGACCTGGCTCGCCCAGCAGGTGAGCAGGCTGGTCGTGAATGCCTGACAGCTTCCTCCAGCTTTCGACAACGGATCGGCGGGATGCGCTGGCGGTCGCCAGCGCCGCCTCGGGGCGTCCACCCCACCTTCTGGAGAAAGATGTCTGGGTTGTTTGGGCCCTGGAGATGCTGTTCGCCTCACGGTTCGGGCCGAAGCTCGTGTTCAAGGGCGGCACATCGCTCTCGAAGGCCTATGGCTCCATTCGCCGGTTCTCCGAAGACGTCGATATCACCTATAACATCCGAGCCATTGCGCCCGACCTGGTATCGGACAGCGCCGATGCCCTGCCCCCAACGCGGAGCCAAGAGAAGAAGTGGTCGAAGGAGATCCGCGGCCGCCTGGCGCAGTGGGTCGAGGCGGATGCCCTGCCGGTGATCGGAGCCGCGCTGGCCGCCGCCGGTTTGAAGGCTGGCGCCCGTGCCGATGCGGACAAGATTCATATCGAGTACGAGCCGCTGACGGAGGGAACGGGCTATGTGCGTCCAGCGGTGATGCTGGAGTTCGGGGCGCGCTCGACCGGCGAGCCCTGGGAGGCGCTGCCGGTTGTCTGCGACGCCACCGCGCATCTACCGCAGCTCGCGTTCCCCAGCGCAACGCCACGGGTCATGCGTATTGAACGCACATTTTGGGAGAAGGCGACCGCCATCCATGTCTTCTGCATCCAGGGGCGCTTCCGGGGCGTGGACCGGTTCGCGCGCCATTGGCACGATGTCGCCCGCTTGAGCGAGACCGGACATGCGGCGCGCGCCCTCGCCGACCTGGAGGTCGCGCAGGCAGTGGCGCGGCATAAGGCGGTGTTCTTCTCGGAAAAGGATGCCGAGGGGCAGCCCATCGACTACGAAGCGGCGGTGGCCGGCGGCTTGCGCCTCGTGCCCGAGGGCGCGGCGCGGGATCTTTTGGCCGAGGACTACCGGCGGATGATCGAGGACGGCCTGCTACTGGATGAGGCGGAACCCTTCGAAGTGCTCTTGCAGCGCTGCCGCGACATCGAGCGGCACGCCAATTCACGCAAGAGCGGAAACAAAGGATGATGCAAAGCGGACAAAGCGCGCGCGAATCGGATCGCCGATTTGCCACATGCCGATGGTTAAGGGGGGCCTCGCGCGCGCGGCTGGAGCGGCTCGTTATTTCGGGGGGTAGATGGACATAGGGAATCATGTCGAAATATCCGTGTTTTACACGGATTTCTCGAAGTGAATTCATCTGAATTAGATATTTATGTTGAAATATCCGCACTAAAGGCGGATAAAAAAGCATGATCTATGACCGGCGATCCGCCCTGTCGAGCTACATCAGCGGCCTGCTGTCAGCGGGCCGAACGGTCTTCACGGCCGCAGAAGCCGAGCAGACCCTCGATGTCGGGCGCGGTGCGTTCTTGGACGCGGCCGAACGGCTCCAACGCCGCAAGGCGTTGCTAAGTCCGCGGCAGGGATTCTACGTCGTCGTCCCACCGCAATATGCGTCATGGGGTGCGCCACCGCCGGCTTGGTACATCGACGCGCTCATGCGCCACGAGAGGCAGGCCTATTATGTCGGGCTGCTCAAGGCGGCGGAGCTGCATGGCGCGACGCATCAGGCGGTCATGGAATTTCAGGTCATCTCGGCCAAGCGCCTTCCAAAGATACGCGCCGGCCGTAGCCTGATCGTCTTCTATTTCCGCAAGGATATGGAAGCGGTGGCTGCAGGGACCGAGGACCGCAAAACCGATACCGGTACGATGAAGATCTCGTCGGCCGCACTGACGGCACTCGATCTGCTGCGCTATCCGCAGGCATCTGGCGGCATGGACAATGTCGCCACCGTGCTTTCCGATCTCGGGCAGCAGATCGATCCCGAGCAACTCGCCGCCCTGTCTGTGACGGTGGAGCGGCCGGTCGTGCAGCGTCTCGGATATCTGCTAGACAGCCTCGGCCACGACGCCCTGACGGGGTCTATGCGGGGTGCGTTACAGGCGCGAGGATCGGTGTCCTGGATCGAGCTTGACCGGCAGGAAGCACGGGACCCGGACTTCGCGCCCGAACCGCGGGAGCGCGATTCCCGCTGGCGCGTCATCGTGCGCCGCGTGCCGGAGCTTGACGATTGATCCCGGTACAAAACATCGTCGCCTGGGGCAACATCGCTCCTTGGGCCGACCAGCGGCAGGTTGAGCAAGATCTCATTATCAGCCGCGCCCTGGTCGAGATATTCTCGGATGAGATGTTGTGCGACGCGCTGCGGTTTCGTGGCGGGACGGCGCTCAACAAGCTGCACTTCCCGGCGCCGCTGCGCTACTCGGAGGATATCGATCTGGTCCGCACGGCCGCAGGCCCGATTGGCCCGATCCTCGATCAACTGCGCCTCGTTCTGGAACCGTGGCTCGGTCGGGCGCAATTCGATCAGAGTCCCGTGGCGCCGAAGTTTCGCTTTCGGGTCGATGCCGAGGATGGCAGCGGCGTGCCGATCCGTCTGAAGATAGAGATCAACACCCGCGAGATCGAGGCGTTCGACGCGCCGGCGGCCCTGACGCTAAAGATTGCGAATCCCTGGTTTTCCGGTGAGGCGGCGATTCCGACGTTCTCCCGCGAGGAGATGTTGGCGACCAAGCTGCGTGCGCTGCTGCAGCGCGACAAGGGGCGTGATCTCTATGATCTGGCACATGGCCTCAACGTTCTTGAGGGGCTCTATGCCGACCGTATCGTCGAGATGTTCGAACGCTATCTCGACCTTTCCGGCCAAGTGATTTCGCGGGCACAGGCCCAGGAACGCATGTTCGCCAAGCTGGCCAACCCGCGTTTTCTACTCGACATGCGCCCTTTGCTGCCGGCCGCCCAGGTGGAAGCCCTGACGGAACAGTCGACGGCGGAGTCGTTTCGCCGCGTGTTCACGGCCCTTGTCGACCGACTGCCCGGCGAACCTTGGGCAAGGACGCCGGCAGTGAAGGAAAGGTTCGGGATCTCGTGGTGACAGCGTTGATGTCTGCTGAAACGGGAGCGGTTGATCAGATGCGAGATCGGCCGGCTCACGGAATAAATGGAATTGGGAGGGGGATGACGGACACGGCAGGGGAAGGGACACCGAAGAGCGCATTCAATTTCATCCGGGGCGTTGAGGGAGACACTGGGGAATGCGAGTGGCCCGACGGCGCGGAACAAGTGAGACAGGCGCTGCAGGTACAGATTGCGGGGGCAACCGACAATAACGGAATGGGCGGTGGCCAGCAGCAATGACCGATCCGGCTGAACTCGAGAAGCTCGCGGCGATCCTCGAAGAAAGCGGGGACTACAGGGTTCTCCGCCGCCTCAAGCCGCAGGCCGTGGCCAATCGCCCCACTGGCGACGAAAGCCGGCTTGGTCTTTTTGTGGATGTTGAAACGACCGGCCTTGATCCGGAGAAGGACGAAATCATCGAACTTGCTATGCTCCCCTTCCGGTATTCGCTCGAGGGAGCGGTGATCGCGGTGTTGGACCCGTTCGATCACCTGCGGCAGCCGTTGACACCGATTCCACCGGCCGTGACGGCGTTGACCGGCATCACGGACGAAATGGTGGCGGGCCAGAAGATCGATCTCGACGAGGTACTAGAGTTCGCGGGCCCCGCAGACTTGGTGGTTGCACATAATGCTGCCTTCGACCGGCGCTTTCTTGAGCGCCTTTGTCCGGACTTCTGTGCGAAGCCATGGGCCTGTTCGATGGCGGAGATCGATTGGGCTGCGGAGGGCTTCGAGGGGACGAAGCTCGCGTACCTGGCCGCGGACAACGGATTCTTCTACGACAGGCACCGTGCAGCAAACGACTGTTTGGCAGCTGTCGAACTCCTATCTCGAACGCTGCCGCGATCCGGGGTCAGCGGCCTTGCCAGTCTTCTTGCGCGTGCACGTCAGACGACGTGGCGGATATGGGCGGCGAACTCGCCCTTCGAATTCAAGGATCTTTTGAAAGCGCGAGGATATCGCTGGAACGGGGAAGACAATGGCCGCCCGAGGGCATGGTATGTGGACATTCCGGACGATCGGAAGGACGCGGAGCTCGATTACCTCTGGCAAGAAATCTACAAAAGAAAGGTCGACTTAGACATCACAAAGGTCACTGCATTTGACCGCTACTCGGACAGAACCTGAGTGCCTAATTTTACCTTCCCGCATTGCTGTATGCGTTGCGTGCTGAAGATCATGGAACCGTTGTCGCAGTGGGCATTCGACATCTATGCGGATCTTGCCACCAGGGCGAAATTGCGAAGTTAGATCGCTATCTCACGATCGAACTGGAAACCAACATTTGGATTTCCGGGTCGGGCAGACCTTTCGCTACACAACTGCCGCCTCGGCCGATGGGGCTGCTGTTAGCCTAGGCTTTTCTTTGGGCCTTTGGGGCGTGGATAGGCCCTTTCTTTCTGGATCGGGTTATTGACCTTTCGAATGCGTACAGAGCCGCTGCCAGGGCCAACATCTTTCCTCAGCTTCTTAAGCGCGTCATCCTTGGTACCGTAGGCTCGCGTCGCCCGACCGGAACCCTCTTTTCAAACTTGTAGTCTGACAGACCGCGACCCAAAGTGGAAATCTGGCAAGTCCCAAGAGGGAGGAAGGCGTGGTGGGAGGACGAACCCGGCGAACTGCGACCGTTGGCGTCACCGAGCACGGTAACTCGGCGGTGCTGGTTACGGTCGCGTCCGACGGCGCGCTCCTTGACCGGCGGCGCATAGACCTAACAGATAGCGAACTGCCAACGCACCCGCATCACCATGAAGGGTCGTGGGCGGTGGGTCGTTACAAAAACAGCCCGTGGGCACGGGAGATTTCGCTCGCCGAGGCAATCGAGCTTGTCGAGCGCGTGCGGGTCTCGGCTTCGCACGGTGCGCGCGAGAGCCTCGAAGCGCTGTCCGTAGAGATGCCTCTGCCGATTGCGAGCATCGCGGTCCGCGTATGCCCCAAGCTTCCGCCGACAACCGAGGAACGCATCGCCGACAATCACGCGCAGGCCGTTGCCGACTCGGTCATGTATCGCGAGGCCCTCGCGACGGCAGCCGAAGCGCGCGGCTGGTCCGTTTACTGGTACGAGCGCGAGCGCGTGTTTCGCGACGCGGCAACGGTACTCGGCTGCGACGACATCAACGCCTTACTTTTGGCGATGGGTCGATCGATCGGGCCGCCTTGGCAGGCCAGACACAAGCTCGCGGCAGCAGCGGCGCTTGCAGCCACGGAGCAACCCGCGCGATGAACGACCGAATTTGCCAATTTTGTTGAAAAACTCCACAGGCTACTTTAGCTCGCAACTTTCGAATCGAACGTAAGACTCCTGCTCAACGATCATCGGTAACCGGCTTTCTCAGCGACTCATTGCTGCGCCAAATCCGACTCGAGGTCCTCGCAACGGAGTTTTTCAATAAAATCGGCCCATATGTATGTACCGGCTGCTGTTCGCAAATGATTTTTAGCATGTTCTCGGAAGTCGCTCATATGTATCCGGCCTGTTGATCGACACGCGGGCCGTGGCCTTATTGGGGTTACGCACGCACCGTGATCTCATTAGCGGCAAGGTCGATTATGACCGAATGGGCCGTCAGACTCTGGGGGCGTAATTTTTCCGTTCCATGCTTTAGATCTTTCGCGAACTCCTTTGGGGCGCGTCGGTGCTTTAGATGCCGACAGCGACCTCATCTCTTGGCACGTCAAACGCGGTTTTGTGCCTCAATACACTCCAGGCCACACGCGCCAGCTTGTTTGCCAGAGCAACGGCCAGCTTGTTGCGGTGCATGCGTTCTGATGCCCGGATCAGCCACTCACCAAAACTGAAGTCTGGCCATCGACTGGCGCGCATCATGATGACCTTCGCAGCTTGTACAAAGAGCATTCTCAAATATCGGCTGCCGCGTTTCGATATCCGACCCAGAATGGTACGGCCTCCGGTGCTGTATTGTCGTGGCACGAGCCCGACCCAGGCAGCGAAGTCGCGGCCGCGGTCAAATGCTTCGCCAGTGCCAATTGCTGCCACCATCGCCGTCGAGATCATCGGACCAATGCCGGGAACGGTCATGACATTCACGCAGTTCTCTTCCGTCCGACTGATCTCTTCGATCTCCTTCGACACAGTGTCAATCCGATCGTCGAGCCAGAGCCAATCGCCATAGAGACCAATTAAGATCATCCGCATGCGTGGTGATATTTCGGCCCTTCGTTCTTCCAGGATAATCTCGAATGAATTCTTCAACGCGCGCAGCCCTTTGCGAACAGTGATCCCCTGTTCGATCAGGAAGGCACGAATCTGATTTATTGATGCGGTTCGACGCGAAACCAATCGAGATCGAACCCGGTGCAGCGCCTGCAAGTCGAGTTGGTCCTGGCTTTTCTCCGGAACTGTCGGCAGATTTGGCCGTAAGGCTGCTTCGGCGATCGCCTCAGCATCGTTGTAATCATTCTTCTGGCCCTTGATGAAGGGCTTCACGTAGATCGCAGGGATGATCCGTGGCTCAAAACCAAGGCCGCGCAACGTACGACTGACAAAATGGGCACTCAGACAAGCCTCCATCGCGGCAACTTCTTAAAGGTCGCTACCAACGCCAACCGCTTGAACTTCTTGCGCAACACGAGCTGACCTTCTCGGTCAAAGCCAACCAAATGAAACGTGTCTTTGCCGATATCGACGCCGACGGACATCAGCTCATCAATCTGGTTCTTCGCCATGCTACTTCTCCTCTCTACAGGTGAAATAGGCTCAATCTAACCTGCTGGGGGAAGCAGCCGGTACATCCCATTAGCTGTCGTTCGCTCGTGCAGTCGGAATTGCGCCGCACAAGCCGCAAAGCAGGCATTCATGTTTGTTATTGGAAGCCGGTCCTGAGTCCCTATGCTGAGAGATGTTCGGTAAGGTTGTCTGCCTGTATGTTCCAACCCTCTTCGTTGCTGCGCATAGCCTCGATCCGTCGAGGATCGGGCAGTGCGGAAAACCCGGACTCGGTTATCGTCAGACGCATTCCGTCTGGGACCTCTTCCAGCCGGAACTCGACAAGAAGGCCGGGCTGACCCTCTGATTGCTCCGTCGATCCCTCATCGGAATCGTACCATCGAAATGAGAAGAGGCGCTCGGGCTCCATACGTTCGATGTACGCGACCCAAGCAACATCTTCGTGGCCCGGGTATGTCATTTGACCCGTAGATTTGACGCCAGCCTCAAAAGGTTGATCAAGGCTGACACGAAACCATTGCCCAAATTCTTCATGATCCGTGAGAGCATTCCAAACCCGCGAGATCGGCGCGTTTAGCTCGACTACTTTCACGATCTTGTCGTTGTCCGCGTCAGTCATGATGCAACTCCTTTGTTGCGTTTTCTCACTGTTGTGATCCTGTTAGTGACGGTGGATTCTGTATTGTGAGGACGAGCCAATGGTTGCGTCAACAGACTGACCGCCGTGTACCCTTGGCAACCGCTGTCGTATCTGTTGGGCCGTCTCCGCCTCAATACCGGCCATTGGCTGAAACCTGACGAATGTCTCGGAAGGGTTCAGAGCTGCCTGATGAGGTGCAGCATGCGGCCATCGGATTGGCGCGCTGTGGCTGTCGCTTTCGGCCCATTCCTGCCATTGAAGACTTTGGATGTTTCTGCAGCGCAGCTTCCCCAAAGCGGACATTGATCGCTACGCGCCAGATGAATCGTGATACGCAAAAGCTTCTTTCGGGAATTCGGCAACGATAACCCAAGATTATCGTCACCTGCATCGTTCGGAACACCAAGGCAGCGAATGGCTAAATTCTTCAAAATCCCTTTTTCGACTTGTCTGTTACCAGCCGGTGCCGAACGATCGCTTGGAGGAAAGTCATCAGCACAAAGACTACTAGCGCACCAATCCAATGGCCTTTGGTCACCTCAAGTGATGCCAACGGGACCGACCGATCAATGGATAATGCCAATACACCGGCAGCGAAGTAGGCAGAATTCATACCGGCATACGCGAAGTACATGACAAAACTGGCGCCAAATCCGCCGTAAGACGGTTTATCCTTTTGCGTCGGAAGAACTGAGGTGCCAAATTTCTCACTGCTTGGCATTTTGAAGAAATAGTCACGAATGGAGTTAACTACTCTCTCATAAAGGATCGCATCGAGCCGCAGCCCTTCGATATAGGAGATGACCGCTGCACCGACCAAACTCAGAACAAGCGCGGAGACGCCAAAGATTAGGTGCGCAAGAATTCGCCCCTCTTCGCTTATTCCATCATCAGATATATTCATTAGCGCAAGGCCAATGGTTGTGATCGGAATCGCTGTAATTAGTAGGAAGTACCTGTAAAACGTGGCAAGTACTTCATTAGTTTTGAAATGCGCTTGGGAAATATTTTCGTACTCTTTCAATTGGAATTGAGTGAAATCATCCATTTTGCAAAAACCCTTGCGATAGACATTTCTCTTCGTACAAAAATCGACGGCGTTTGCGAAAAAGGACCGGTTATTTGCGCGACAGACGATCAATCATGCGATCAACGAGGCTCTTCGCTGCTACCTGATTGACCGAACAATCATATATGAGGTCGAAGACTTCTTTGTATGTTGCGCGCTTCCGCGTTGGCAAACTCTCAAAGAAATCACCGTCTGCTCTGGTCGTCTGTGAATCGGCCGCCTTCTCGACCTTGGCAAGTCGCGCCCGCATGGCGCGGCGGTCGCCCTCTTCGAAGAGATCAAAATCCACGACCTTCCGCATCTCGGCAAGAAGCGTGCCGGTCTCCGCCTTAAGCGATTTCGCCAAACGCTCAGAGACAGCGCCTTGCTTCAGGACATCAAGCCTTTCATAAATCTTGTCAGCGGCAAGCTCGAACGTTTTGAGCCGGTTCCGCTTTTGTGAGGAAAGGCGGCATTCGCGAGCAACCTCGGCACCGAAGGGCCGCAAATGCGCAATGATGTTGTCCAGATGCACGTTGCTCTCGAACTCATCCCGCCGACCATTCGGAACCACCCGGCCATCTAGGACATGTACCTCGCCGATGGTCCATGAGCAGAATCGGTCTTCCGGAAAGACATCAAAAAACAGGCGATCATGGCCGATCTGTATGTTCCCCACGCGGGCGCGCAATCCGCGCACACCTTGCGAAGTAGGGATTGCACCATGGTAGTCATGATGGATGAGCCAGCCGACGGCCGACGGCTCGCCATCAATGCTCTCAATTTCAAAAGTCTTGAGGTTTCGAAGTGATGCTTTTTTCGTGTCCGAGTATTCAACATGGTCGCGATATGGTCGGTAAACAGGCTCTTCTGCACCGTTGATACGGATCTGATAGGACTTTCCGGCACGACCATGTTGTTTGAGTAGCGCTTCGATTTCTCCTCTGTAGGAGAACTCAGGAGCGAAAGGACAGGGACAAGCCTGGCTGACAAAGGCCTCGATTTCGATTTCATTCAGGAGCCGGTCATTGGCGATCCGCCGCGGCTTGATCAATTGAACCTCAAAGAAGTGCGCTGGATAATCCTGGGGGTCTATCCTCTTGAGCTCTACTGCTTCGCATACAACACTGCGCAAGTCTGTATCGCTGTCGTTGGTTGCCAGCATCCGCTTGACGACACGGCCGTCCCATCTGGCTTCGAGAACCCTGGTGTCGCCCTTTGCGCGTGACCGAAAGATAAGCTGCTGGACATAGCCAAGGCCGGAAAGACGACCTACGCCGCGAAATCCGCGTGCATCTGTGCCACGCTTTTCACTCGCGCCAAACGAAAGCATCCTCGCCGAAAAATCTTTATTGGACAAGCCCTTACCGTTATCGCGGATCACAATGCGGCGGTCAATATGATCAAGATTGATCTCAATAAGGCCAGCATCGATAGAGGGCAGAAGACCGGCCGCTACAGCGTCGTCAATTGCGTCGGTCGCGTTTTGGACATACTCGCGGAAGATCGAGAGTGGATTGACGTACATTGAACTGCTCAAGAGCTCCAGCACGTCCTTGCCTACAAAGATCTCGGGCTCCTCCAATCTGTCTTCGTTCGCCTTTGCCGCTTCTGCCATATGCCATATTCCCCCTGTTTCTTGCTTCACGCGTAGGCTCGCGTGATATTCTTTTTCCGGTTCTTCATATGCCCTGCCGGTTGCACATCCTCGTCCGTTAGTCCGGCATCTTCGACACGCTCATCCTCTGGCATCAGATAAGCGTTGATATCTCCAACGCGCCGGCGCTTCTGGGCCTCCCATATCTTCGCTTCATCCGCCTTCGACATTGGGACGAAGAAGGCTGCGGCATCACGAAGTCTGCTGATTGCCAGCTCGTTCAGATCTTGCGCGTAGTCGTTCTTATCCCGTGTGCATAAATACTCAAGAAGCTCGGCGCGCTCATCTGCAGTGAGCGACGCCATCACTGCCTGGAAATCGTCAAATTCCGGTCGCCCGTCATATTGCTCGTACCAATAGCGGTTGAAGATGTAGTGGTGCGGGCGCAGCAAGATACTCTCGAACTCTTCAAAGGTATCGCCGAAGGCCGTGCGGAAGAAATCAGGGGCGCCGCTAACGATGCCATGCGTTGCCTGAAGGATCACCTGCATCGAGCGAAGGTAGTAAGCATTCCAGTTCTTTCCGACATGGCCACGGTCAGGCCGAGTCACAGGCTGATAGCGCATCGGGAAGGAGAAGATGCGAATGTCAAGCTCTTCATTGAGCGTTACATTTAGCCGCATACGCTCAAACAAATCCGCGGGCGTATCGTGGAAGTTGTAGAGCATGTAATTTGACAGCTCAGTTAAACCGGCATCGGCTGAATAGCGAATGGCCTGGGCATAAGGTTTCTTGACACCCAGGTGGTCGAAGGCAATGCGGAGCGGCTTGAGGGCAATGCGAGAGAGTTGCTGCAAGTACATCGGATCCTTGCAAAGTATGCGCGCGTCCACGCCTTGATTGAAATCCACCCTACGCTGAAGCTCGTATCGACCACGCCTAAGCTTCGCACCGCGCTCGAATCCTAAATCAATGATCTCGGCGATGATCTCTTTGAAATTGGCGGAGGCGACCACGTTATTATCCATCAGGATCAGATCTCGCTTCTCGCCATAGAGCTTGCTGACCCCTTCAACGACTTCGCTTAAGGAATTCGTATCCCGCTGCCCGCCCTCAAGTTTCGGAACTCCGCAAAAGGCGCATTTTCGAACGCAACCCCGCGAGGCGTATGTGAAATACGCGTCGTTGACTGGATACTCGTAGCCGATGTGCTCGAGGATGGAGTAATCCGGAACAAGATCTTCGATGGGTTTGCCGTCTACATCATCGGCGTAGAGCTCTTCATCGAACGGGTCGAGGCCAAGAGAGACGGCTGGTGCTTCACCGAGCAACCCTTTGATGAATCGAACGCCTCGCCAGCGAGGCTCTTCGATGAATTTTTCATGCATCAACGATGCGGCAATGCCACCAACGAAAACGCGATGAGCCTGACCACCCACTAAATCCAGGGCATAGTCAATGCTGCGTGCTGAGCGGTCCCACTCGAAGGAAAACAGGGTGGTGATGTAAACGCGGTCCCAGGCCGTGTGGTAGGCCGACGGGTCCTCCCCCTTCACGAAGCGAACATGATCCTTCTTGCCGTTCGGCCCGTGATACTGCGCAATCTTCATCAACCCGAGGGGAGGGTACTTATTCCTGTATCCCGGTTCGACAAGAAGGATGTTTTTGTTGGCCATACACTGCCCCGACTCTATTTTCCGCAGCCTACACAAAAATGATCGACCGCGCGACCCTTATCTTGTGGGATCAACACACGGCATCACAGCTTTCGCAGGGAGCTCGAAAAGAGCCAGTCTTCCGCTTTTCCAGGGACGAGCCAGCAATTCTGTTCGAACAAAGGCTTAAAGCTTGATCGACAAGGCTTTCGGGTCAGCGCAATTGGCCGTATCAGGTCTGCTGTGCCTCCAATGCCTCTATGATCCTTGTTGCAAGTTTCTCCGCCTGCTCGTTGGGCAGCTCTTCGCTCAGAATTCCAAAAACGATCTGGTACTGAGAAGATCTCTCGTTGTCGTTCCCGACGTCGGAGCGTGTGTCCTCGCCGTCACCGTCGGTCCCGTCGGTGCTTTCAGTTTCGCCATCATCGGATGAACCCGACTCTCCCTCGGTACTCCCATTCTCATCCGATGGGTCATCGCTAGCTGCAACAGGCTTGTTTGCGACAGTCTCAGCAAGTTCCTTCAACTTGGACACCAGCCGGCTAACTTCTTTCGGGTCGGCACCAACCAACTTTGTCGGAGAGGCTAGCTCCTTAAGTCGGACCCTGATCGCTGCTTCAATTTCAACCTTCTCGTCCTCGGCGAGTTCTTCTCTATCAGCCTGGAGAGACAGTTCCGTGATTGCATCGCTTATCTTCCTGATGGCTGAGCGCGTGCTGGAGGCAGCTCGAACGAGCCTCACAATGCGTTTCACGACGACGGCCTTGATTTCCATTCTAATTGATCGCCAGGCCTCACTGTCTTCGAAACCGTCGCGTCTCGCATTTGGAACGACTAGGGGATTGGTCACGAATATTTCGCCCACAGCGTTCGTCATGAGCCGCCGATCGGATCCACTGGCTGTGGTCTCCTCAGCCAATTGCTGAATGATCGACATGCCTCCAATCTGAATATTTCTGGAACGAAAGCGAACGCCGGCAACCCTATTGTCCGATATTTCGCCGGGGAAATTCGACACACCAATCCAACCATACCAGCCATTTTCCTTGGAGGACACGGGTTCGATGTCATGAAGCTTGGAAACCCGCTTTCCGGCTGGGTAATGGTTTTTGTAGAGTTTATGTATTGCGCGTCGCTCTCGCTTTTGCTTCGTTTCAATATGCACGGTCGATAACTCGTCGCCAAAGCTTTCTGCAAATCCACGAATACGATCGGCATAATCGAAACTGTCCAAATACTCGACCGGACAAACCTCTCGGAGGTAAGGCTCGAGAACCTGAAGGTCGGCAAACTCAACACCTAGGTTCACCAATCCTACCATTTCAACCTGAGTGAAATGGTCATCATCCTTCGCTGCTGTAGTGTATGTTTTTGTCGAAGAACTGATGACGTCGCGAATGTCTACTGGTTCCGCGCCCGGGGAGAAGTAACTGCGGATCATGCCACAGTCGAATTCGACAATTGTTGCCGTAGCGTCACCGCGCGCCGACGTAGTGAACCGCAGTGTAGTGCAATAGGCGATACCTGCGAGCCGCCCAATTCCCCGAAATCCGGCATGGCGTAAAGGGGTTTTTCGGCTCGCGCCAAGTGATACCAAAGTGGTGACGGCCTTGCTCTCCGCAAGGCCGGTGCCGTTGTCTCGGATGGAGAGTGAGGGCATCCGCTGTGTTCCCTCGACGGAAATTAATATGTGTCCATCGCCTTCCGCTAAAATATCCGCTCTAATAGCGTCTTGAATGGCATCGAAGGCGTTTTGGACATATTCCCGGATGCTATTAAACGGATTTTCATACATTCCTGTCGTCAGGGTTTCCAGAAAGAACGACCCGACTTCGATTTCCAATGCATCTGGACTCGATTGGTTTGTGGGGCTGCTTGCGTTCATCGCAAAGAGACTCCTGTTCTGGGACCCCAACTGATAAAACCGAGTAGGTCGGGTACCACTATTTGGGAATTGCCCTCGAGATCATGCTTTAACCAGCTCGCCGGCACCACGAACTCTTCGGCTATAAGCTCAAACACCTCATCAACATGGAGTTCTATGTCATTTCCCGAACTATGAAGAGTTCGGGATTTAGGTGCGTCTTCCTCGAGTAGTGAGTTTCCATCAACCAGTACATTCACCAAGATATTGCCATTCAAGACGACTTCGGTGCTGATGATACGCTTGGGCTCGTTGGGCAAGGCCAAGTACTCGCGCTTGACAGGTTTCAGTCTCGCTAACACTGCCTCATACGCATCCGTTAGGTCGGTCGTCGAGTTGTGTTCGAATAGCTCATCGATGACGCTCGGCTTGGCCGTCGGTTTCTTCGGCTCTCCAGAAGTGCTCAAGTAAACTTCAGCAAGCGCACCGATGATCAGATCAGATCTTAGTGGGCGCGCGAATTCTGACGAGTTCAGCACTCTCGCCAGCATTTCAGCCGGCTCCAAAGCACCCAGGTTTGCAGCCGAGACAAGACCGCGCCCAACTTGAAGGCGCCGCGACCGGTCGAGGTTTGACAGTTGAGGTTCAATGTCGCGCACAGCTTGGTTTTGCGCCTTCCAGCCTTCCGTCACCAGATCGCTAATGATGGTATCAAGTGGTTTGTCCGGGTCCGGATCAAAGCTCATATCTTCCGAGCTGAAAGCGGCACTGTATCCATCGTCAGGATTTACGGACGGAGGCGTTTTCGTGTTTGCTTCGGTCGTATCTTCGACAGGAGTCTCTTCGGCTTGAAGAGCTGCCGCCAGGTCCTTGACGTCGACGCGCTGCTGCGTCCAGATTTGAGCCAACATCTCTACGGTGACAACATGGACGCCTTTCAGCGAAGGGCATCGTTGTTGTGCTTCATAGATTAAGAGGGGTGAAGCCAACGTCAATCCGGTCTTGTTTTGCTGTGGCCTCCCGTTCTTGTCTCGCACTCGCTCAGGTCGATAGGCCCAGTCTCCTTTCTTGATGTCGCGCGTAACGACGACGAGATGCTCAGCTTCGTGGCGAAAGCAGTCTTCCAGGATTTCAAGCCAGATGATGAGGTCGCCGTTTGGGTTGATTTGCTTGCCTTTGGCTGCCGCGCCGCCAGTGGCTTTATCGGTTTGCTCCGCCGCGGGGTCTGCATCGGCATAGCCGGGAGGTACACGATGGGCGGTCCGCCAGCTTGCTGTTTCCTGAACCTCTGAGAGGATCTGAGGGAGTGCTGAATTCAGGCGACGATCGTCAATGAACGGCAGCAAACGATCCGTTGTATCATTAATACTTGGCTCGTGATGCCTGATCTTCTTGACGAGCTCCTCAACTCGTCCGACCGCATCCCCCAACTCAGTCTGAAACTCATCACGCGACATCCCGTCGATGGTATTGTCGTCGACGTAGCGAGAGGCTTCCGTCCTCAGCGAGGCGAATTGTTTCTGAACCCTGCCAGCGACGGCCTGCAAAGGTCTTCGAGGGACGCGATCTTTTAGATGCTCCCAGGTCTCATTGGCTGCCCAAATCGGAACCCCAACGCGGCTCCCATATCGGCTGAGAGCAGAGAGAAGGTCATCGCTAGCGCGAGCACTCATTTCAAAGCAGTGGATCAGAACATTGGCATCGAGGTAGACGCGCCCTTTCTCGTCTTGCAGAGCAGCCGAAATCCGGCCAAGGCTTTCTTCTCGCGAGGGGCTTACGTCGTGAAACAGCATGGGAGGAGAGGAACCTTCCGAGAACGTAACAAGTATTCATGCAATGCATAGTAACGCACTTGACCATTCGCTCCACAACCCTGAACTCTCGGTGAGCTGTTAATTTTCAAAGGTCTATTGCGGTCCACAGGGTATTGATTGGAAGAGCGTTGTGCCTATCGCTGAAAGTGAGCTTCTCTCGTCCCAAATAGAATACGATTCCTGTGCATATCTTTTGCGACCAGGACCGTCCGCTGTAAACCACTTGAAGTGTTTGAAGTCATCGGCGAGGGCATCGAGACCGGCGCCATTGCATCCCCATTCGGAGAGCGCGCGACAGCTGCCGCTGATCTTGATCCAACCGTCGACCTCACCTTCAAATTTCGGAACGACGCAGATGTTGGCTATTGACTGAATGTCACTTACGTTTTGCTTCTGCAGCGAAAGTCCGCTTTCCGCCCGTTTCAGTCGTCTACTGCACTGCGGCGAACGTCTCAGGTGAGCTCAGGTCACGGTCATTGCACGTTTGAAAATCAATGACTGCTCCTGGCCGAGAACTGCCGCCACGTTCCGATTGAACGGTGGCTTCTTGCTGCTTTTCACCGTCCACGCTGTGGCCCTCGAACAGTCGCTTTCTAATCCGCAACTGAGCTTCAGGGCCAATCAACCGAACCTGCCATGGTTTGTTCGGCACTTGCCGACCCTCGGTTGTCCCCGGTCATTGTCCCGCACTTGCCTGCTCGGGTCGGCCGTCAACATCGTCGTTTGGACTGAAAACCTGAAACGCTTCTCAAGGGTGGTTCAGGACTCCCTGGCCTCCTGACTCTGTACTTGAATGCACTCTTTGCCCTTTGGGTCGATGGACAGGGACAGCCAGTAACCCGGTAGACTCTGGTTTTTCACTAGGCGCCGCAAGTCGAGTGCGAAGTCTGAAAAACGCGCCAGGCTGCCGCTTTTCTCATGCAGGGCTTTGAAGCTGAAGCCCCAGCCGTTCCTGGCGCGGCCGCCATGCTTGCGGGCGAGGCGATAGAGCCAGCGCTCGATGCCGCCGGTCAACGCGAAATAGGCCGGGTCGATGGAGAGCACAAGGCATTCGTTGACGATGCTCTGGTAGAACCAGTCGGGCAAGACGATTTCCATGCCGCGGCTCGCGCCTCCAGCAATGGTCAACTCGCTCCACTCGTTGATCCAACTGAACCGGTGCAGGCGCCTCGTATTACGTGACACGTTACCACTGGAGCCATCGTTGCGGAGATTGGTCAGCACCGTGGTCGATTGCAGCCGGTCGAGCGCGGCGCGGAACCGCTCGTATCCCAGCTTGCCGGTTGGGCGGCCCGCGAAACGCAGGAACTGATGCGGCATGAACCGAAGCAGGCGCGATGTCGGCGCGCCCCGGTTGCGGGCGTCCATGATCTGGCTGGCCGCCCAAATCAGCACGTCGGCGTCCCATATCGTCGCCATGCCGTATTCCGGCACCGCCTCGACGCGGACCCGTACCCCATCGCGGTCGTACAGCAACGGCTTGGTTCGCCGGCTCTTGGCGAGCGAGAAGAACGGGAACGCCATCAGGTCCTGGTGGTCCCGGATGCCGGACGGTTCCGGGATGCAGGAAAACAGATCGAGTTGCTGCCGCTCCGCCGATGATATCCGGCGCTTCAGTTCTCGGTCTCGGCGGTGAAGCGGCGCTTGCGGTCGTTGAGCCAGGCGATGAGGTCGGCCCGGTCGTACAGCACCCGGCGTCCCGCCTTGATATAAAGTGGCCCGTCGCCGGTAACCCGCATGCGATTGAGCGTGGCCGGGCTCAGGCCGACGACTTCGGCGGCTTGCCTGGTGTTGAGATAGCAGGGATCTGTCTGGCTCATTGCTTGTGCCTCCATATCGGTCGAGGCAATCCAAGCGATGAAGTGCGGGTCTGGAGAGGGTGATTTTCGAGATCGCAAAAACGACCCTCCCTCCAAAGACTGAAGCGTGGCAGCCCACGGGCGGTGCCCAGACCGCCCCGGTGTCCTCCCTCCATGAACAGGACCGCCGTTGGCGACCTAGGGCGGGTCGGGTTTTGTCGAAGTCAGGAGCTTTGTTCGTGCGCGGCTTCGTTGCCCATCATCGCGTCTTCCAGCATGGCATCGATCCTCTGCACCGCGGAACGGAGAGGGTCGTCGGCGAGATGGGCGTAGCGGGCCGTGGTCTGGGTCTGGGTGTGGCCGAGCAGCTTGCCGATCATGGGTAGGCTTTCACCCATCATCACGGCGCCGGAGGCGAAGGTGTGGCGCAGATCATGAATGCGCACGTCGGTCAGCCCTGTCGGCAGTCCCTGTTTGGCCTCCTCGACTTTGTCGCGGCAGGCCTGCCACGAGGGAAGGTCGCCGGACTTGTCCGCCAGCTCGCGGACAAGATCGGCTATCGCCGCGTCCCCGTAATCCCGCCAGTAGATGACGGTCGCCCTCTTTCGAATGCGCCGCCAGGGCTTTTGCAAATCCGTCAGATGCTCACCATCCTGTTTGCCGGTGA
Source organism: Alphaproteobacteria bacterium (assembly GCA_012103325.1). GTDB lineage: Bacteria > Pseudomonadota > Alphaproteobacteria > UBA8366. The sequence continues at coordinate 358,747 of WLWY01000001.1, read as the reverse complement.
TGACGTAAGGGTTGTCAGGCACACGCTTGATGCCGCCTAGGACGTTCAGGGCAGCTTTGCCGAGATGCAGAACCTTGGCGCCGGTCTTGGAATCCGGCAGTTGAACGCGGTCGCCTTGGATGTAGCTCCATTTCAAGGTCTGGATTTCCGACAGCCGGGCGCCGGTGAAGATCAGAAGCCGAAACGCCGCGGCGGCCGAAGGCGCCGTTTTCTCTTCTTCATCCAGAACCTTGCGCAGGCAGAGTAGCTCTTCGGGCGTGAGGTAGCGTTCGCGCTTCTGCTCCTTGTACTTCTTGATGTGGTAACAGGGATTGGAGCGGTCCGGTCGATGGCCCCAGGCTTCGGCCTGGTTCATCATCTTCGAGAGTACGCCAAGCGTTCGGTTGGCCTGGTAAGGCGTCCTGCGCATGGCGTGGTGCAGACCCGCGGCATCCTCTCGCGTGAGCTTCATGGTCTTGATCGAACCGAGCGCCGGCAGGATGTAGGCGTTCAGCGCGTGCTCGTATTCGACTTGGGTGCGCGGCTTGCAATGCGAGGGGACGTATTCCTCGAGGAACCGTTCGGCAAGTTGCCGTATGGTCGGGGAACCTCGCTCGTTCTTCTTGTCCTCGTTCGGGTTCTTTCCGTCGTCGATGTCGGAGATGATCCGCCGCGCCCGTTTTCGGGCCTCTTCGAAGGGAAGGGCGCCGTGGCGGCCGATCTGCACACGGGTAGTCTTCCCCGAACGGAAAGTCTGCGCCACGTATCGCTTCCCGCCGTTCGGGTACACTCGGACGCCGAACCCCTTTACCTGGTCGTCCCAGGCGAAATACTCCCTTTCCCTGACGGGCAGGGCATCGATGTGGCGTTTGGTCAGGTGTGGCATGGATCGTCAATTTCGGAATTCATTCGGAATTTTTCGGAAGGCATTCACAGCCCAATTGAGATACGCTAAGATAACAGGGTGGGAGAAAATGTCTATGAAAAATAGACAGATAATACGTAAAACTAACTTAGAATAATTCCTGATATCAGTAGGAAATCAAACTCATAACCTGAAGGTCGTAGGTTCAAATCCTACCCCCGCAACCAGAAATAACGTGAGCGTCCGGTAAAGCAGCCCTGCCTATGATGACGTTGGACTGTTACGCTCAGGTTTGAGCGTAACGCCAGGGGAGCAGTTCGTCGATCCGATTGATTTTATGGTCGGCGATACAGGCTAGCGTGTCGGTTAGCCAGGCCGGACGCTTACGAAATAACGCCGCTAACTCAATGAGTTGGCGGCGTTTCTGATTCTCGGAAGAACTTCGCGAAACCCGTTTCGGAAGTAAGCGTCCGGCCTGACCGCTCTGCCGTGCAGAAGAAGTGAGGTTTAGTGTCCACTTGTTTAGGTGGACACTAACGGGGATCAGGATGTGGCGAAGCGGGGCAAGCGTCGGCGCTGGAGTGCAGACGAGAAGCGGATGATTTGCGCACAGACGCGGTTTGCGGGCGTTTCGGTTTCACAGGTTGCACGGCGCTACAATGTGAACGCCAATCAGGTTTTCAACTGGCTGAAAGATCCCCGGTTTGCGGGAAGTGACACGGTCGATGACGCCGCCTGTTTCCTGCCGGTTGAGATTGCGCGTCACGTCGAGCACGAAGCCGAGCGCCCTGTTGGTGACGAAGGCAAGATCGAGGTCACGCTTGCCGGAGGTCATCGCTTGAGCATTAGCGGCCCTTACGATCCCGAAGCGCTCGTACGTCTGCTCCGGTGCTTGTCGGGATGATCCCGGTTCCCACGAACACGAAGGTTTGGCTTGCGGCCGGCGTGACGGACATGCGTAAGGGGTTCAATGGGCTGTCAGCGCAAACAGAGAAGGTTCTAAAGGCGGCGCCGTATTGCGGTCATCTGTTCGTCTTCCGGGGTCGCCGTGGCGATCTGATCAAGGTGATCTGGTGGGACGGGCAAGGGGCATGTCTGTTCTCGAAGCGTCTGGAGAAGGGACGGTTTGTCTGGCCGTCTGCGAAAGCGGGCAAGGTTGCGCTGACCCCGGCTCAATTGGCGATGCTGCTGGAAGGGATTGATTGGCGCATACCACAACGAACGTGGCGTCCCCTGACGGCTGGGTAAAGTCGTTTCACAGCAAAGGGTTGTCAATTTCCGGGGATTCCCATGCGGGGTGGCGGCTGATAGATTGCCGGCATGCTCGACGACGCTGAGAACCTGCCGCATTAAAAGGTCTGGTGGCATCGCTGGCGTCGGAAGTGAAGTCACAGGCGGTGTTGATCGAGAAGCTCCAACACCAATTGGCCGGGATGCGCCAGCATCGCTTCGGGTCGCGCTCGGAGGCTCTGGATCAACTGGCGTTGACGCTGGAAGACGAAGAGATTGCGGCGTCCGCGCAGGAGCCCGCGTCAGACGATGCAAATGCAGATCAATCTGCAGCGCCAAAAGACAAGCCCAAACGTAAACCGCTGCCCGGTCATCTCCCACGCAACGAGACAACACTGTCGCCGGGCGATGCCTGTGGGGAATGCGGCGGTGCGCTCAAAACGCTTGGCGACGATGTCACCGAGGAACTGGAATATGTCCCCGGACGTTTTGTCGTGAACCGGATTGTTCGCCCGCGCATGGCCTGCACCTGCTGTGAGACGTTCCATCAGGCAGCCCTGCCGTCGCGGCCGATTGAGCACGGGCGGCCCGGTCCTGGCCTACTGGCCCATGTGCTGGTCAACAAGTACGCCGATCATTCGCCTTTGTACCGGCAAAGTCAGATATTCCAGCGCGAGGGGATCGATCTGGACCGCTCCACCCTGGCCGATTGGGTTGGCAAATCCACGGCTCTGTTGGAACCTTTGGCGGACGCCGTCGCGCGCCATGTTTTAAAGGGACAGGCCCTCTTCGCCGATGATACGCCGGTAAAAATGCTGACCCCAGGCTCCGGTAAAACCAGGACCGCGCGGCTTTGGGCCTATGTCCGCGATGAACGACCCTGGGCCGGAGAGGCGCATCCTGCCGCATGGTATCAGTTCTCGTCCGACAGGAAGGGCGTTCGCCCGCGCGAACATCTAGCGGACTTCACGGGCTTCATGCATGCCGATGGCTATGCGGGGTTCAATGACCTGTACCGCACGGGCAAGGTGACGGAAGTGGCCTGCATGGCCCATATCCGACGCAAGTTCGTCGATATCCACAAAGCTCAGGGATCGGCGATTGCCGAGGAAGCCATAAAACGTATCGCCACACTCTATGGCGTCGAGAAGGAGGTTCGGGGCCAATCGCCGGATCAACGGGTGAAGATCAGGCAGCGCCAATCAAAACCAATCTTCGACGACCTGGAATCATGGCTGCATGCCCAATTGACCCGGATATCCGGCAAATCACCCTTAGCCGGTGCTATTCGCTACGCCCTGACCCGCATGAAGAAGCTGCGACCATATCTAGATCACGGCTTTCTTGAACTCGACAACAATACCGCAGAGCGATCCATGCGGCCCATCGCCCTGGGGCGGAAGAATTATCTCTTCATGGGGTCCGAGGCCGGCGGCAAATCAGCCGCCATCGCCTATACGCTGATCGAGACAGCAAAACTCAATGGCGTCGATCCGCAGGCCTGGCTAACCGACACGCTAGCCTGTATCGCCGACCATAAAATCAATCGGATCGACGAACTGCTCCCCTGGCGTTACGCTCAAACCTGAGCGTAACAGTCCAACGTCATCATAGGCAGGGCTGCTTTACCGGACGCTCACGCTCAAAGCAATGCTGGCATAAGTCTTGACTAACAGGCTCACTACGAATATTGCAGCAGGAAACATGGATATTATAAGGTTTAGCCCGGTGTATTCAGTACGAAGAACGGTCCACTTATCAACAGTTTTTCCAGAAATTACCGCCTCAGATATATAGGTTCTATCTGGAGAAAAATTTTCTACATCCGTTAAATCTGAACGATAAAACCGTGATTGTTCCAACTTTGATTCAAAAAAATCTGCCCCGTTAAATTCACCATCAGTTGCTTCTACCTTGGACAGATTAGAGTTGCTAAATACTGATTTTTTTGCGTCGACTCTATGCAATATCGCGCTCGTAAGGTCCGATTTATCAGTAAATTTTGTTCCTATAAGGATACAATCAGTAAAATCTGTTTGTTGTAATAGACACTCTCTGAAGGTCAGCCCAGACAGATCTGTCTTAGAAAGGTCAGCACCCGAAAAATCACATTTTATGAAAATTGTGTCTAGCGGCGCGGTAGAATTAGAAAGGTTTACCCCTCTGAAATTGAGGCTGCATGGAGAGCCAGTCGCCGCCTCAAAATCAGTTCTGTCCGACAGATTGGTGCTCTTCATCATTCTGCTCCCCTGCTTCCACTCGAAACAGCACCTCGAGAGGAATTTGTAACTCAGTGTGGAAGGCTCTGATGACGCTCAAGCTCATCCTCCTAGTCCCTTGGAGAATCTCTGAGATATGACCCCGGCCAATGTGAGTTTTTCGAGCCAGCTCAGCGCGTGTCAGATGGTGTTGTTCCATTCGAAATAAGACCGCCTGGATAGGGTCTATAGCTGCGATGGGAAAGGCCTTCTTCTCATAGTCTTCGATTAGCAGAGCCAGAGCATCAATTACGGGCACATCTTCCTCGCGATCAGCAAGTATAAGCTGCTCCAACCGCTCCAGAGAACTCGCATGATCGACTTCATTCTGTATGACACGCACAACAGTCATTTTATGTCACCCGTTTCACTATTATTTGGCCTTTTCCCCGGAACCCAACGATCGCCTCTATAGAGGCACCAGACGCTTGCAAGGGGAATGTCCAGGTGATGTTATCTTGGCTGCGAGCACCTGGAAATCGTAAACGAACGTCAGCAGGACCGAGCAGGTTAACTACCCGAGCCATGGTTAACCAGGCTTGCAAGTCGCGCGCCCTTGTAGTGTTCGGAGCTGCATTGATTGCTCCTTGGATTATCTGAGTTCCAGTCACACGCATTATATAGCATGTTCCCCATTTGGGATCAAGAAAAAATGCTCCCAATTCGGGAGCTCGCCTGCTCGTTCCAAGGTTCTTTGGTGGGAATTTGGATCATTATTCGATGAGGCGACACTGGCAAAGCCCTCGCTGAATAGCCGACCATGCCACAAATGCGACTAACGCCAGTATAGAGAGTAAAAACGGTAACTTATACAACCAATAAATTTGCATCGTCTCTTCCCTATTAACGCGTGCAAACTCTATCATTCCCTCTCTGATTGTGCCAGCCTTTAGCGATGCATAAAGGACGTTGTGAGTTGTCATAAAGCTGAAAATAAGTGCATGCTAAACAAGCACAGGTCCTAGTTTCCGCTTGAATGACGAAATTAAAGCCGGTGATGCTGTCGACGTAAATATGCGTGCCACTCGGTGGCGATTGGGCCGCCGCGTAACGAGAGACGACGCTAGGCACACCTTCAGCCTAGACGCCTGAAAGCACCTTTGCCGTTCATATGACCCACCACCTACCCGCCGACCGCCTTCGCTGTCTTCAATTCGGCGACCGCCGCCTCGTTCAGCCCGAGCCAGTCGCTGATCACTTCCTCGGTGTGCTCGCCCAGCATGGGGGAGGATTTGAGGCGGGTGGCCTTGCCGTCGACGCGGACCGGCCAGGCCGGCATCTTGAAGGGGCGATGCACCGGGTGGACCATGGTCTGCATGACGCCGCGTTCGTCGAACGTGGTGTCGTTGTTCAACTCCTCGGTGTCCAGTACGGCGCCGGCGGGGATGCCGGCTTCGCCGAGAATCCGCATCGCGTCGTATTTGGTCTGGCCGCAAGTCCAGGCGGCGATGATCTCGTCCACTTCCGGTTCCCGCGCCGTGCGGTCGTCGGGGGTCAGGTAGCGTTCGTCGCCGATCAGATCTTCCCGCCCGACGATGGTTAGCAAGCGGTCCCAATGGTCCGGGTTGGCCCGGCTTGTCATGATGTAAACGTAGTCGTTCTGGCCGCCGGGCGCGCAGGGATACAGCCCCATCGGCGCGTTGACGATGCCCGGCACCTTGCTGCCGCCGCGTTCCGCCGCCTTGCCGGTCAGGCCTTGGGTGGAAAACGGAATGCGCATGTAGTGCAGGATCGCGTCCTGCATCGCGACCTGCAGCCGATGGCCCTCGCCGGTTTGCTGCTTCTTGTAGAGCGCGCCCAGGATGGTGATCGCCATGACCATGCCGGTGCCCGTATCGCCGATCGAGATGCCGGGCCGGGTCGGCGGGCCATCCGCATCGCCGGTGACGCTGAAGGTCCCGCCACAGGCCTGCGCGATCATATCGAAGGACAGGTTTTTTTCGAACGGACTGCCTTCGCCGAACCCCTTGATCTGAGCATAGATAAGGCCGGGGTTGATTTCTTTTACCGTATCGTAACCGAGGCCGAGCCGCTCGATCGCGCCCGGCGCGAAGTTCTCGATCATGACGTCCGCCTTGGCGATTAGATCCTTGACCAGACCGAGTCCCTCCGGCGATTTCAGATTGACCGTGGCCGACTTCTTGTTGGCGTTCAGAATGTGAAAATAATACGGATCGTTGTCCGGCTTGCCGGGCCGCAGCCGGCGCCCGGGATCGCCCCGGTTCGGGTTTTCGATCTTTACGACCTCCGCCCCCATCCAGGCGAGGGCTTCGGTGCAGGTCGGCCCGGCCTCGAACTGGGTGAAGTCGATGACCTTGACGCCCTGCAGGAAGGTGAAGTCGGTCAGATTATCGGACAACTGGGTTGTGTCGGGCATCGGTCGTGTCTCCTCCGGCTCGCGTGACGGAACGGTTTATCTGGCGCCAAGACTGACACAACCTGCGGTCCAACGCCAAGCGTTCGACTGCGCCCGCCAGCGCAATCGCTTGGAACGTACCGGAAGCCTCACCTTTTGTTGGAGGCCGATGAGTGTGGTTCGCCTTCGTCTCTAAAAACAAAGGCCGTCATCCTCAACTTGATTGAGGAACCAGGCAACGCTGATCCGGCACAGTCTTTCGTAGAAATCCCCCTGTCCGGATTGCCGAGAGCGTCATCAAGTGCGGCTGCACATGTCTAGCGCGAACCTCAACTGGGGCGGTGGCCTTTCGGGTGGCGGACTGGATCCTCGATCAGGTCGAGGATGACGAGGTGGCGTATCCGATAATGGCGAACCGCGTATGAGATTGCCTCGCTGCGCCACCTGTTCATGGCGCAATTTCGAATTATTGGGTTAAGCTGTCATCATCGGAATTGCGAAACGTCCTCATTGCGAAAGCGAGACACATGTACACGGTATTCCCGACCGGCACGACGATCTACAAGCCTGAAAAATGTTTCAACGGCTATACGCTGTATCCCTCGAAAACCGTTGGCGTCGGCGCGGTGCTCGTCGACATGAACGGCAATGCGGTGCGCACCTGGCCGCAGTTCGACAGCTTCATGATCAACCTGCTTCCCGGCGGCACTATCCTGGGCGGCCAGACCGGCCGGGTGACCAAAGTCTACAATCACAATCATGGCGCCGACGATGTCGTGCAGGAGGATTGGGATGGCAATGTCGAATGGAAATTCGGCAAGGCGGATGAGCTTAACGTCGATGGCGCGAGCGGCTGGTCGGCGCGGCAGAACCACGACATCGTCCGCGAAGGCTGTCCGGTCGGATATTACGTGCCCGGCATGGAGCCGAAGGCGGAAGGCGGCCGGACTCTGATGCTGAGCTACCGCAGCGGCCATTGGCCGGACGTCACGCGGGACTACCTGCCGCGCGCGACCCGCATGATCGAGGTGACGTGGGACGGCAACATCGACTGGGACTGGATGCCGGCGGAGAATTTCGAGCAATTCGGGCACAGCGAGGCGGCGAAGAACGCCATCATGCGCCATTGCCGCAATCAACACGCCGTCTTCCAGAACACCTGCTCCTATGTCGGACCGAACAAATGGTTCGATGGCGGGGACGCGCGCTTCGATCCCGAGAACATCATCTCCGACGACCGCGGCACCATGCTGTACATCATCTCGAAACAGACCGGCGAGATCGTCTGGAAGGTGGGCCCCGACTATTCGATGGATCCCGCCCTGAAAAAACTCGGCTGCATCATCGGGCCGCACCATGCCCACATCATCCCCAAGGGCCTGCCGGGCGAAGGCAACGTCCTGGTCTTCGACAATGGCGGGGCCGGCGGGTACGGCGACCCGAATCCTGGCGCGCCGGACGGCACCTGGAACGCGTTGCGGGATTGTTCGCGGGTATTGGAGATCGACCCGGTGACGCTCGAACTGGTCTGGGAATTCACCGCGCAGACGGCGGGCTATCCGAGCGAAGGCAACGATCTCAGCAAATTCTACAGCCGGTACAAGAGTGCGGCCCAGCGCCTGCCGAACGGCAACACCCTGATCACGGAGTCGCATTGCGGGCGCATCTTCGAGGTCACGCGCGACTGCGAAATCGTCTGGGAATATATCAGCCCGCACAATCTGGCGGAACGCGAAGGCTTGTTCTTCGCCGACGTCTTCCGAGGTTACCGCTACCCCTACGACTGGGTGCCCCAGCTAGACCCGCCGAAAGAACGCGCCGTCATACCGCCGGCGAACGGCCAGTTCCGGATCGAGCCGGTGTCGGATTAGGCTTCGCGCCATATGCCGAATTTCGAACTGCATGAGACCCTGGCCACCGATACGGTGGAAGCCGTGCGTTGGCCGCTTTGCCGCGTCCTGCTGATGAACGATTGCCGTTACCCATGGCTGATCCTTGTTCCGGCCCGGGCAAACATGCGCGACATGCATGACCTCGACCCGGGGGATCAGGCCGTTCTCATGACGGAAATCGACCGGGCTTCCCGTGCGCTGACGGGTTTGCATGCGCCGGATAAGATCAATGTCGCTGCCCTCGGCAACATGGTGCCGCAGCTCCACATCCACGTCGTCGCTCGCTTCCGTACCGACGACGCGTGGCCCAGCCCAATCTGGGGGGCCCACACGACGCGTCCTTATGAGCCGGTGGCGTTGGATAACGCCTTGCGGTCACTGCGGGCGGCGCTGAACTGACCGGCGAGGTGAATTATGCCGCCGGCGAACGGCCGGTCTATAATAATGCCGGTGCAAAAGAGGTTACGGCGACAGGGAGCAAGAGCAGATGAACAAGGGGCCAGCAGGAATAGGTTTCGTCGGATGCGCGCTGCGTAGTCCGGCCGATGGTCCGCAAGGCGCCGCGCCGCACGCGCATCGCCGCGAGGTCGTCGTCAACGGCACACGCGTGAAGACGGTGGACATCCATGCTCATTGCGCGGTGCCCGACGCCATGGCGGTGCTCGATAAGCAGGTCGGTAACGCCGAATTGCTGATGGACGATACTGCAACGCGGATCGCGGCGATGGACGCGCAGGGCATCGACGTGTCGGCGCTCAGCATTAATCCCTACTGGTACCATGCCGAACGCGATGCCGCCGCCGAGCTGATCCGCATACAGAACGAGGCGCTGGTCGAAATCTGCGCCGCTACGCCCGACCGGTTCACCGCCTTCGCAACTGCGGCGCTGCAGCACCCCGACCTCGCCGTCGAGCAGATCGAACATGCTGCCAAGATTCTCGGCCTCAAAGGCGTGAGCGTCGGCGGCAGCGTCGAAGGCCTGGAACTCGCCGACCCGAAATTCCATCCCATCTGGGCCAAGTGCGAGGAGCTCGACCTGTTGATCTTCCTCCACCCGACGGGCACGACGGCGTTGGAACCGAGCGGGCGGCTCGGCGGCAGCGGCCTGCTGACGAACACAATCGGCAACCCGTTGGAGACGACGATCGCGCTGTCGCACCTCATCTTCGAAGGCACCTTGGACCGCTTCCCTGGGCTGAAGATCTGCGCCGCGCATGGCGGCGGCTTCCTGCCGTCCTACGCCAACCGCTCCGACGCGGTGTGCCGCACTTTCCCGAACCGGGTGGGGCCATTGCCGAAGAAAGCGCCGACGGCCTACCTGAAGGACGGCCAGCTGTTTTTCGACACCATCGTCTTCACGCCGGAAGCGCTGCGTCACCTGATCGCCGAAACCGGCCCCGGCCAGATCATGATCGGCACCGACTATCCGTTCCCCTGGACCAGCACCGAAATCGACCTCGTGCTGAACACGCCGGACCTAAGCGACGACGACCGCATCGCCATCCTCGGCGGCACCGCGGCGCGGCTGATGGGAATTGCGGGCTGAGGGGCGACTCCGCTAAGAGTGCGGCGCGGCTTTGTAAACGGAGCCCGACGCCACACCGTCGCATCATCCCCGACACACCACCCCGTCATCCTCGATCAAGTCGAGGATGACGGGGAATAGAGTTGTGGGTGACCAGCGTTTCTGCTGTCTACGCCTCACGTCTCCGCCCGGACGTCTTCCTGATCTGCAATGTTGTAGTTCGCGTCGTACCACCAACTGACATAATCGTCATAGGTGATCGGCGGATACTGCGGTGGATTGCCTTTGCCGCAACAGCTGGGCAGGCAGGATATCAGCGTATCCATATGGGGGCCGAGGAAATAGGGGATGGCATAGCGGTGGCCCTCTTGCGGCGGCAGCGCCCGGTGCGCCGTCGAGCGGAACCGCCCATTGGTCCAGCGGTGCAGCATATCGCCCGTATTCACCACGAAGGAGCCTGGCACATAAGGCACGTCGCACCATTCGTCGCCGGCGATCTGGATCTGCAGGCCGGGCACCTCCGACTGGGCCAGGAAAGTCATGAAATTGGCGTCGGTATGGGGCGCGATGCCGTACTGATCCGGCTGCCGCTGGATCGGCGGGTAATGGCTGAGGCGGAACGAAAACTGGCTTTCGGCAAAGGCGGCGTCGAAAGTATCGGCCGGCATATCCAAGGCGATCGCGATGGCGGGCAGCATCCGGCGGCCCAGCGCATCGACCAAGTCCGTATAGGCCAGCAGTGTCTCCCTAAAACCGGGCAGATCTTCCGGCCACTCGTTCGGCCCGGCGAAGCGGCGTCCGGCGAGGGCCAAGGGGTCGTCCGCCGGCCGCTCGCGCTTGATGAAGAACGCTTCGTTCATGTCCGGCAGGGCCGCTTCGCTGACCCGTGAGGTGCGGACGTTGTAGCGCGCCATGGCCATGTAGCCGTTATTGTGCGCATTCATCCGCACCGCCAGCTTGGCCTCCAGGCTTTGGTCGTGAAACCGTTTGGCTTCGGCGAAGGTGCGGTCGATCAGGTCTTGCGGCACGCCGTGGTTGGTGATGATGAGAAAGCCGATGTCCTCAAGCGCAGACCGCAGTGCCGGCGCAATCTCCCGCGCACCCGACAAGCCGCCCGCGGCCAGGGGTGCCAGATCGATCAACGGAATGCGGTCAGCGGAAGCGGCGTTCATTGGCAAATCATACGCCACCCGGGGGCGACGTCAATTTCGGTTCCGAAGGATCACTTGACGAGCGGCAGGCCCTCGCCCCGGCGAATGTCGTTGATCACTTCCTTCACCCGCTGGCGCAACGGTGCGTACTGTACGCCGAACTCCTCCACGACGCGGCTATTGTCGATCAGGAAATTGCCGGATGTGGCCCGGCCGCCCTCTTCCGCCTCGAAGCGGATATCCGCCTCCGGCAGGAACTCCGTCACCAGCGCCGCAAGCTCGCCGATACTGACCGTCGTGCCGCCCGAATTATAGGTCTCGTGCTTCGGGCTGTCGGTGAGCGCCACGCGGGCGAACACGGCCGCCATGTCCTCGACATGAATGACGTTGCGCATCGTATCGCGGTGCGGGAAGGTCACCGGATTTCCCCGCGCCGGCTGGCACATGCAGTTCACGTGGTCGATCGAGCCGAATTTCTTGTCCGGCCCGGTGACGTTCGCGGGGCGGATGCAGGTAATCGTCATGCCGTATTGCCGGCGGTAGTCGTGCGCCTGCCATTCGTTGATGATCTTGTTCACGGCATACTGCGTGTCGCCGTTGCGCGCGTCGTCCTCGTTCACCAGCCGCTCGCCGAAATGCGTTTGCGAACCGCTCACCGCGACCGAACTGGCGAACACCGTGTGCTTGACGCCCGTGCGCCGCGCCGCTTCGAAGCAGTTGTCCATGCCCTGGATGTCCAGCTTGAAGGCGGTATGCGGCGCCAGCTCGCCGATGAAATAGGACAGGTTGATGACCCGCTCCGCCTGCGCCTCCATCATCGCACCGATGACGTCGTCGAACGCGGTCACGTCGCCGCGCACGATCTTGACGGCATCGCCGAATTCACCGAAGGCGGCCCGCGCGCCGCCGACATCGATGTCCATGCAGGTCACCGCCTGTTTCTCGGCGACCAGCAACGGGATAAGCCGGCGGCCGATGAACCCGGCGCCGCCGATGACGAGAATCGACATGGGACCTCCCTTTAGCGTTGTTCGTACGACGATATGGTATTGCCCGCGGGGGAAGAAGCCAAACGGGCGCGGGGCCGAACGGAGCGAATTTCGTCAGACGGCCGCCATGGTCTAGACTGAGCACAGCAATAAACCGCAGGCTTGGGTCGGACACTAAAGACGGAGGAATAGTTTCATGGACGGAATCAACGCAACCAGCGCCACCGCGCTCGACGGCATCAAGGTTCTCGACTTCACCCAGTTCGAGGCCGGGCCGTCCTGCACCCAGGCGCTGGCCTGGATGGGCGCGGAAGTCGTCAAGGTCGAAGAACCGAAACGCGGCGAACCGGGCCGCTGGGGCTTCAGCGACCGCCCCGACGCGGACGCCCACTATTTCATCTTCTACAACACCAACAAGAAGAGCATCACCTGCAATCTGAAATCGCCGGAAGGCAAGGCGCTGATCGAGAAGATGGTCAAGGAAGTCGACGTCGTCATCGAAAACATGGCGCCCGGCACCTTCGCCAGGCTCGGCTTCGACTATGAACGGCTGAGCGAGATCAACCCGCGGGTCATCTTCGCGCAGGTCAAGGGCTTCTCGCCCGAGGGTCCGCAGGCCGACTATCTCGCCTTCGACATGATCGCGCAGGCCGCCGGCGGCACCTTCGCCATCAACGGATTCCCCGACCAGCCGCCGGTCCGCCCGGGTGCCACGATGGGCGACACCGGCACCGGCATGATGGCCGCGATGGGCATTCTCGCCGCCCTGTTCCAGCGCGTCACCACGGGCAAGGGCCAGCACGTCCAGATCGCCATGCGCGACGCGATGGTCAATTATAGCCGCACCCCGATGAGCCGCCAGGCCCAGCGCGAGGACGGCTCGCTGCTGCCGCGTGGCGGCAACGACGTCATCGGCACCGCGCCCGGCGGGCTGTTTCCCTGCAAGCCGGGCGGGCTCGACGACTGGGCCTATATCTTCGCCTCGCGCGGCAACGAGGAACACTGGCGCCGGCTGGTCAAGGCCATCGGCCGCGAGGATCTGCTCGACGATCCGCGCCTGCAGGATGGCGGCATGCGCTTCGAACACAAGGACGTCGTCGACGCGGCGATTTCCGAATGGACGATGCAGCACACCAAGCAGGAGGTGATGGAAACCATCGCCCGCGCCAAGGTGCCTTGCGGTGCGGTCTTCAACATGAAGGAACAGCTCGAGGACGAGGATCTGCAAAAGCGCGGCATCATGGCCAAAATCGACCACCCCGTGCGCGGTGAAATGATCGTGCCGGGCACCCCGATCATGATGTCCGACAGCAAGGTCCCGCTGCGCACCGCCCCCATCCATGGCGGCAACAACGAGGAAATCTACGGCGACTGGCTCGGCCTCTCGGCGGAAGAGGTCGAGAAGATGCGCGCGGATAACGTCATCTGAGGGGGCGGTGGGGGTAGGCAGGTCTTAAACCCAAGGCCGCCCTCCCTCGCCCTCCCGCTGCGCGGGGGCCTCCCTCTCGCCAGAGAGGCCTCTGCGAAATAGTGCCGCCGACACCGTTTCCACCCCCTTCCTAGCCTGAAATGCCTATGATGGACATTTCAGCCCCTCAAGGGGGAAGGGATAACTCTGGCGGATCAGCGAGTTGCTCTCCTCCCCCTTGAGGAGACCTCTGCGAAACGGGTTCAGGATCGGAGATAATCGTTGGGTTTGGAGGTTGGTGCATAGGTTTGGCGGTTTTTCGCGTTGGGTTTTGGGACGCTCTTGACGAGATCGGCAAGGGACGGTGTCAGGGCATAAGAGTTTCGGCACGTCTCAGGTTCATGGCGATGCACAGGAGATGAAGGTGGGACTGGTTCTTCTGCATCCCCCTGTATCGGGCCCGGCGGTATCGGTAAGACCGCTTCAGAGTTCCGAACAGGCGCTCGACATTAGCGCGGATCGGGGAGATCAGGCGGTTGCGGACCTGTTGCCAGTGCGGCAGCGCCGGTTGGTTCTTATGGCTGCGGTGCATGATCCGGTCCTTGATGCCCCTCGCCTTGAGGCGCCGGCGGCGCTCCTTGTGCTCATAGGCTTTGTCAGCATAGACCGCCCGCTCGTCGCCCTGGATCAGCGCGTCGGCCACTTCGCTCTCATAGGTTTTGGCCGACGTCATCATCGCATCGCGGATCAATTCGGAGCCCTGATCGACGGCGATATGCGCCTTGTACCCGAAATAGGCCGTGCGCCCGCGCCGCGTCCAATCGGCATCCGGATCGAGCGCCGAACGCTCGCCGGAAACACCGGACGGCCGGCTGACCGAAGCCTCGATCAGGGTGGCATCGATCAGTGTGCCCGTCTTCAGCATCAGCCCGTGACGCTCCAACTGCCGGTTCGTTTCCGCCAGAAGCTTCGCCGTCAGTTTCCTCTCTGCCAGCGCCGCCCGGAAGCGCACGAACGTCGTCTCGTCCGGTGTCTCGTCGCTCAACGAGAACCCGCAGAACCGTCGGAACGACAGACGATCCCCCAACGCCTCCTCCAGGTCCGGGTCGGAAAGACCATACCATTGCTGCAGCAAAACCGCCTTGTACATCGACAGCGCCGGATACCCTCTGCGCCCCTTCTTCGAGCGAACCGACTTCAGGAGCTTCTCGAAGCGAGACCAGTCGAAAAGACCTTCGATACGCTCCAGACGTTTATTCGAACCCGCACCCGGCGCCACAAACGCATCCGCAAAGCCACCCTCACCAACCCGCTTCTCACCCATCAAGACCTCCGTCATAGCGATCACTCTAAAGAATCACCGTTTCGACAAAGTTGCTACCCATTTCGCAGAGGTCTCCTTGAGGGGGGAGGATTGAGGTGGGGGTGGACGACGGTTCCAGTTGCAGTTTTGCAGAAGTCTCTTTGGGGTGAGGGGAAAAATCGCGAACGACCCTCGTTTCATCGTGCCCTAATACCCGCCAACCAGGCACCGCGTCCCGTCACTTATCCAAACCGTTTGCCGTGCCGCGGCTCCTGTTCGTAGTAGGTCTCGCGGTACAGGGTCACCGCCTGTTCGTGTTCTTCGATCGCGGCTGGGCTCAGCTCTTCGGCGGGCCGCTCTATGGCGCCGAAATGCTTCCAGCGGTCTTCGCCGCGCACCAGCATCATCCGCATCGCGAAGCTGCCGGTTGGCTTCACGGAGGCGGGTATGTAATTGAAGGCGAGGCCGATGCGGCGGTAACCGGTGGTGTTCGGGCCGGACCGGTGCGGGCACAGCCCGTGGTGAAACGAAAATTCGCCCGCCTTCAGCGGCATGGCGACGGCCTTGCTGGCATCGAGGGGCTCAGTGATCCGCTGCCCTGCGCGATTGACGCTGTTTTCGACGACATGCGCCTCGTGATGCATCAGGCGGGGCGCGCCGCCCCAGGGCATGACCTCCATACAGCCTGCATCCTCGGCCGCGTCGCTAAGCGCGATCCAGGCTCCGACCTGCTCCATCGGCTCATAGCCGTGATAGGCCGAATCCTGATGCCAGTCGGCCCATATTGCGGTGTTGGCCTCCTTGATGAAGAACGTTCCCGTATAGAGCAGCAGATCCGGCCCCAACAGATCCTCGACCTTGTCGAGAATCCGCGAATCGGTCGCCAGGCGAAGCGCCCAGGGCATCGTGATATAGGGCATGGTCCGCCATTTCAGCTCTTTCGTCGCATTGACCGGCGCGCCGAGCCAGGCTTCGAGCCGCGCCAGCCCCTGCAGACAGTCCTGCCGCTCCGCTTCGCTCAGAAGCGGGAAGGGCGACAGAAAGCCGTCATGTTTGAATTTGGCAACCTGTTCCGCGCTGAGCGATGTCATGTGGCGCGTCCCTTGTTCGAGGCGAGAGTTTTCTCTTGCGCCCAAGCATCGTCATCCCGCCGACCCCGGTCAATATGTGGCGGGCGTGGGGTCATGCAGCCGGACATGTGCAAATGGGGCGGCTTCACCAAGACCCTGCCACTCGCGCGCCGCATCGTCGCGGCGGGCCAAACCTACTGCCCGCACTTCCTCGCCGGCCCCATCGGAATCCTCGCCGCCGCCCACTGCCTTGCGGCTGCCGGGGGCACCGGCATCCTGGAAGTCGACGCCAACCCGAACCCGATCCGCGAATTGCTGACGGGCGGGCTACCGGTGTTGACGGAGGGGGCGGGGTTGGGTGTGGCGCCGGATGCTGATGTGTTGAAGGAGCTTTGGGCCGAGTGATCCGTGAAATGCATTACCGAAAGACCTTGCCCCAGATGCATGTTACTGTGTAATTGCATTAAGCTAAGAGCTATTTTATTTCGTTATGCAATGACAGAAGGGACTTTCTTGTAAAGAATTTTCCAGTTCCTGTTTTTTTGTCGGTTAACTGTCGAATACCGTCGATATATTCAACAACAAAGAATTTTTCGATTTGTCCGTTTTTTTCGCTCATCGAGTAGTAAGCATAGCATTTTTCTCCTTCTGCTTTTAAAGCACCTCCGACCAACGTGCGAAAATTCTGGAGTTTTTCGAATTTTACTAACTTGTCGAATCGTCCAATTCGGCCCTCCTTGTCGGACGTGTTGTAAGCGAATATTTTTTCTGTGATATTCTCGAGATCGGCACAAATCATGTTGTTCCGTAGAAAAATATCGATCTTAGTCTTCACTTTGTAGGAATACAGTTCTCCCATAATTAGGTTGAGAGAAATTCCATTTTTAGTAATGTGATCTAGCGTTTCGACTGCTTTACATTCGTCATTTTTGGGTTCGGAACACCATTGTGAACCACGGGTAAAACCGTCGATGACGATTTGTGCATCTACACGTGGATAAGGGATTCCATCGTCATTTCCTTCGTCGCCACAGGCAACCAAAAAAAGGTAGGGAAGAAGATAAAAGACAAGCAATTTTCTCATTGGACCACCCATTTCGAGAATGTACTAAACATAGTACCTAACTCAAAAACAGCGAAGCACCATTAGCCAAAATTTCAACTATAAATTTTGACTCTCAGTTCCCAAAAGGTCTGCATTAGACCAAGTTATATCTGTCCCAGTAACTTCTGCAATTATCGCAATCTCCCAAGACCTCAGAATTATTTAGATAATGAAAAATCGAAATTGTTTCCCTTGTTCTGGCGACACAATATGAAATTCAGCTACGTAGCAGCGGCGATGGATTTTCCGGGCACGGTTTATGACTGCCTAAATTGGTAAGCCGCCTTCCGCATGAAGACCGTTGTCTGGATCCCGGATCAAGTCCGGGATGACTGGGGCGTGAGGTTGGAGGCGACGAGATCGAGAGGCCGGTACTCTGCGTTACTGGAAAGCGACGCTCACCCACCCCACACCGCCCGATACACCCGCATCCAGTTCAGCCCCAGCACCTTGCGGATGTCCGCCTCGCTGAACTGGCGTGCCGCCAGCCGTTCGGTCAGCCGCTGCAGCGT
This sequence comes from Alphaproteobacteria bacterium, assembly GCA_012103325.1. Classification (GTDB taxonomy): domain Bacteria; phylum Pseudomonadota; class Alphaproteobacteria; order UBA8366. Next base: position 341,104 of record WLWY01000001.1, on the reverse strand, counting down.
CCGCGGCGTCTCGATGCCTTCGGGAAACTTGTAGGGCGGCGGCGGGTATTCCGCCGGGCGCCAGTGGCCGCCGCGGACCAGGGTGTCGTAGCGCGCTTGCGCCGCCGTGTCGTCCTCGACCGGGTGCTGGCCCTGGTAGTAGTCGATGCCGATGCCCGTATGGTCGATGCCGACCAGGTCCGCCTTGTAGGCGATGTCGTCGATGAACCGGTCGAGGCCCGGCTGACCGTCCCAGGTGAGGAAGGCGGGGAAGCCGACGGTGCCGACCACGCCACCGCTTGCCGCCACCGCGCGGATCAGCTCGTCGCTGACATTGCGGTTGTTGTCCTGCACCGCATAGGCGTTGGCGTGGCTGATGATGACCGGGGCGCTGGAATGCTCGACCGCTTCCAGGCTGGTGCGCTCGCCGGTATGGGCGCAGTCGACGATCATGCCGAGCGCGTTGAGCCGCTCGATCAGCCGCACGCCGAAATGGCTGAGCCCGGCATCGGTGCGCTCGCCGGAGCCGTCGCCGACCAGGTTCTTGGTGTTGTAGCAAAGCTGCACGATGCGCAGCCCCGCCTCGTAATAGCTGTCGACGAGATCGATCTCGTCCTCGATCAAAGCCGTGCCCTGGCAGTGCAGGATGAGGCCGAGCTTGCCTTCCGCCTTGGCGCGCTCGATGTCGGCGGCGCTGCGCACGATGAGCGTGTCGCCGCGTTCGCGCGCATAGCGGTGCCAGCCGCCGATCTGCTCGAACCCGGTGCGCGCATTGCCGCGCATCCCCGTCACGGTCGGCGCAATCGCCGTCGCCCCGCCCTCGCGCCACCAGTCGATGTATTCAGTCGCCCGTGCCAGCGGACAGGTCGCGTCGATGACGATGGCGTCGCGGTGGAGGTCTTCGGGGGTCATGAGGCGACTCCGTCTCTATCTATAAAAGCAGTCATCCTCGACCTGATCGAGGATCCAGGCAACGCTGATCCGGTACGGTGGACTATAGAAGTCCGCCCCGCCGGGTTGCCGCGCGTACTCAGCCTAACCGTCCTGACACGATGCGTCACGAAGGGCGGCTTCATATGTTTGGAGCGAGCCTCAAGCGGGACGGTGGCCTTTCGGGTGACGGACTGGATCCTCGATCAAGTCGAGGATGACGGGGTGGAATTTTTGGCAGCGATAAGGGGCTACGTCCGCCCTCACCGCACCCGCATAATCAAAGCGGCATCACCGGCAGCACGATATGCGACGCATGTTCGGCATCGTGAAAAACGGTCTGGTGCGCGACCGCCAATGTTGGATCGAAGTAGTCGTCGCCGCCGGTATTGTGGTTGCGGTCGAAATTCGGGAAATCGCTGCTCTGAATATCGACGCGTATCCTGTGGCCTTTGAGAAAGCGATTCCCGGTCGGGTTCAGCGTAATCGTATAGTTGTAGATGTTGCCGGGCTCGATCAGTTCCGTACTGTCGGTGCCGTTTCGATAGCGCGCGCGGACCAAGCCGTAGCACAGTTCCTGTGCGAAGCCGTCGGGGTGAATATCCAGGAGCTTGGCGATGAAGTCGGTATCCGGGGCGGAAGACGACGCGAAGAGCCGCACCTCTACCGGGCCGACCACCTCGACCGGCACATCGACGGCGGCGGAGGTGTAGCTCAAGATATCCTGCCGCCCGTCGAGCCGCCGCTGGTCCATCGGGACCTGCTGGCCTTCCATGGTGTAGATCGTCATCACCGGGTCGCGGGGATCGTAGTCGTACGTGTCGGCCGGCTCCGCGCCGGGCGGCTCGGGAGACAAGGCCCCGTCGCCGTCATTGCCATTGGCGTGCCCGCCACTGTGAAAATACCACGGCGTTGGCGCCATGCCTTGCGGCGGCCAGGTTTCTTCGTTGCACCATTCGTTGCGGCCCATGACGAATATCTGCGCTCGCGGCCAGGTGTCGACATCGGTTTCCTCACCCTTGAGCCATTTGCCGAACCAGGCGTCCGCCATCTCAAAATAATCGCGCGCCGCCTGCGCCCCGAAATCCATCTCGCCCAACTCGCGGTCGAGCGCCAACGTGGTGTGGCCCCACGGCCCGACGATCAGCCGCTGGTTCTCGCGCGCCTGTTCCGTCATCGCGTTCTGCGTCATGCCGGTGAAATGCTTGATGGTGCCGACCTGCTGGTCGTACCAGCCGGTCGCGCTGAGCACCGGAACGTCCACCTCCTTATGGCGCTCATGGTGATGGAAGTGATCCTTGACCGTTTCGTGCAACAGGCGGAGCCAGTATTCCCGCATGCCCGGCATCACCTGTTCGGGAATTTCGGAGATCGGCAGAAACCAGAGCCATTTGCTGCGGTCGCGGGCCTCCCACAGGGCGTCGGCTTCCTCCGTCGTCTTCGGTGCGCCCTTCGCTTGGAGACGCCGGGCGAAATCCGGGCTGATATTGTTGATGGCCCAGGTCATGCGGCGGCCCAGCCGGATCACGCCGCTCATATGGCGATCGAGATGATTGGCGACGACACCCTGGGCAAACATGCAAACCAGATGCGGCGGCCGGGTCGGCGCCATCTCCCATTGCGTCATGCCGCAATAGGAATTCCCGAACGTGCCGATCTTGCCCGTCGAGCCCGGCAGCGCGGCGCACCACTCGACCGTATCGTAACCGTCATTGATGCAGGGGTTCTGCGGATCGCTCCCCATATGCAGCCGCGCTTCGCCATCCGAGTCGTAACGCCCCCGTATGTCCTGGAAGACGACGATATAACCGCGCGCGGCCATTTCATTGCCGATCTTCTTGTGCAACGGCCGGCGCGTCTTGCCATAAGGGGTCCGGCACAGCAGAGCCGGGAATGATCCGTCGGTTGTGGGCCTGTAAATGTCAGACCGCAGAACGACGCCGTCCCGCATGCTGGCGTCGATATTGTAGTCGACTGTAACGTCATGCCGCATGGCGTTTCAAACCTCCACCGTCTCGAAATACTTAAAGCGATGACAGGTTACTAAAGCCTATCACGATAGGGAACGCACGCTATCGATATGGGACAGTGTCAACCGCCGCCGCAACACCCCACGTCATACTCGGACTTGATCCGAGTATCCATTTCTCAGCATCGCATAGGATTGCAATAATAAGATGCCGTCCTGTCTTTTGTTGTCCTTGGGCCCCGACCCGAGGACCCAAGGTGCCGCTTCGATACGCACGTAACCAAGCACTTGGCATCAACGCGCACGCAATCCTCACAAGCCGCGTATCGCACCAATATGGACCCTCGGGACAAGCCCACTGTTGTCCGGTTTAATTCAGTGGACGGTTTGCATGGCATTGATTCTACTGGTGACCAATCGTTTGGCGACGTTTTGGACACGGGAAAGGATCAACACCATGCGGCATGAGAATAGCGTATTTCATGATCTGATGAAGCGTGTTCCTTGGGATCGTTTTGCGGCTTTGGTGGAACGGCATGAAGCCGACAAACACGTTCGCCGCCTGAGCACGAAGGACCAGTTCATCGCCCTGCTATATGCTCAGCTTTCCGGTGCGGTGAGCTTGCGCGAGATCGTCGGCGGTCTACAGAGCCATCGTGCCCGGCTCTATCATGTCGGCGGTCGCCTTGTGACGCGTTCGACGCTGGCCGATGCGAACGCGACGCGGCCGAGCGCGGTGTTCTCGGAGCTGTTCACGGCGTTGGTTGGGCGCGCCGGGCGCGGGTTGCGGCGGACGCTTGGCGAGGCGACCTACCTGATCGATGCCAGTCCGCTTGCCTTGAGTGGCCGGGGATCGCAGTGGGCGTATTTTTCGGCCAGGGCCTGTGGCGCGAAACTGCATGTGGTTTACGATGCGGGCGCCGAACACCCGGTCTACGCGGCGGTGACGCCGGCAAAGACCGCCGATATCAAGGTGGCGCAGGAGATGCCGATCGAGGCGGGCGCGACCTATGTCTTTGATCTGGCTTACTACGATTACGCCTGGTGGGCGAAGCTCGACGCCGCGGGTTGCCGCATTGTCACCCGTTTCAAGTCGCACACGCCGCTAACAGAGGCCACCGATCGGGCGGTGCCCGAGGGCGAAGACATCTTGTCCGACCGGGTCGGCCTGCTGCCCAAACGGCAAAGGATGAGCCGCAAAAACCCCTTCTCCAAGCCCGTGCGCGAAGTCACGGTGCGGATCGATACCGGCAAGACCCTCCGGATCCTGTCCAACGATCTGGACGCCTCGGCCCGGCAAATCGCCGACCTCTATAAGCGCCGCTGGGCGATCGAGCTGTTCTTTCGCTGGGTCAAACAGAACCTCAAAATCCGGCACTTCCTCGGCCGGTCCGAGAATGCCGTGCGCATTCAGATCACCGTTGCCCTGATCGCCTATCTCTTGCTTCACCTCGCAAAAGCCGATCAGAAAACCGTCAAATCCCCGCTCGCATTCGCTCGCCTCGTCCGAACAAACCTCATGCATCGAAAGCGCATTGACCGTCTGCTCGAACCTGAACCAAACACACCTCAATGCCAAAATCAGTTGGCCTTCATATGTTAGAGAAATTAAACCGGACAACAGTGGGACAAGCCCAAGGGTGACAATTTATTCGATGCCGTACCTCTCTTTTGTCGTCCTTGGGCTCCTACCCGAGGACCCAACGTGCTGCCGCGGTACGCACGTAACCGAGCACTCGGCATCAACGTGCACGCAATCCTTACAAGCCACGTATCGCACCAACACTCTCGGCTACAAGCGGGCTTTGAGCGCCAATGTTATGGGAGGAACAAATACAAACCTTTGCGATTTATAAATTTAGCTACCGGTTACGCGGGACCGGATGATCCACGGCGATGTTGGCTCCACGCACGTTCTCGCGCCAAAACGCATAGAGGCCACTGCCAAAAATCAAGGCTATCCCGATGAGGGCGATGGCGTCCGGCCATTCGTCAAAGACGATGACGCCCCATAACATAGCCAGCGGAAGAGCGATATATTCGAATGGCGCGACTGTCGTCGCCTCCGCCAACCGGTAACCCTGCGAAATCAGATAGGCCCCGAAGGCGCTGAGGACGCCGACACCGATCAACACCGCACCGTCGGTTTGGGTGGGTGTGATCCAGGCTCGCAGTAGAAAAAGCAGCGTGGGGTTATCGGTCCCCTCGGTGAAACGTCCATCACCGACAACCAGACCGCTGGCCGTGCAAATCAACAGGAACGTGACTTGGACGTAGAAGGCCATGGTCGACGCCCTTTCCGTCATACCAAGCTTTCGCGCCGTGATTTGCATAGAGGCGTAGGCAAAGGCTGCCAAGACGGGAGCTAATGCGACGTAGCGGAACGCCTCGGTTCCCGGGCGCATGATGATGACTACGCCAATCAAACCGGCCGCGACTGATAACCAGCGCCGAACACCAACCCGCTCTCCCAAAAACGGCACCGACAGCGCTGTTATAAAAAGTGGCGCGACAAAGAAGATCGCCGTCGCCTCCCCAAGAGGCATAGCGGCGATTCCGACGAAAAAAGCCATGTTGGCGACGACGACGCACAGCCCACGGAACATATGCAATCGCCAACGCCTGGAGCGGAGATTTTTGTGTCCCCCCTCCAGCGGCATGAAGACGCCGAGGATGATCACGAGTGCGACGACGGCTCGAATGAGCACGATCTGGTGAAGCGGATAGTCGCCGCTTAACGTCTTGATCAGCATATCGGAGGTGGAGAAGGTTACGCCTGCGGCGAGCACACAGAGAATGCCAAGGGTTCCTGGACGCAACAGAATCTGGTTCAGCATAACCCTCGCTTCCAGACCTCGGCCAACGAACTTCCGATTTCTCTACGATTCCGGACGTGCTTGATGCAGTCGTCAGAAGAGCAATTTTTACCCGTTCGAGACATATGAACACCTTCCAATGACGCCCAGATCGCCGAATGTTTATGCTGCCATTCTAAACATATACACAACAGAACGAGGAGAGACGCCGTGAACATTTCCCATACCCCGGATACGGTTGCCGCACCCTACGGTCCGTACAGCCATGCCGTCGAGGTTCCGGGCGGCTCACGCCTGTTGTATATCTCCGGCGAGATTGGGGTGCAGCCAGACGGTGTGGTGCCTGAAGGAATCGAAGCACAAGCTGAAGCTCTTTGGAAGAACCTCATCGCCATACTCGAAGATGCAGGAATGGGCATCGGCGATCTCGTGAAAATCACAACGTTTCTAATCAACTTTGAGGACGCCGCGGCGGCCGGGGCAGCCCGGGCGAAATACTTCGGCGACGCCCGGCCAGGTTCTGCAACTGTGATCGTCAAGGCCCTCCTCCAGCCGAGCTGGTTGATTGAGATCGAGGCGGTCGCCGCCACTTCCTCCTGACGGCGAGGTTCCTCCCGAAACCAGACATCAGCGGTGAATGTCCGTTAGTCGACCACGTCTGCGACAACGACGGCTGCAAGTCTATGCTGCGTTCCCTCGGGCATGCGATTACTCTAGCGAAGGGGCGCACTTGCTAAAGAGATCTAACTGAGACCTCCAAAGCATAGGAATTGTGCGTAGGCTCGACTTCTTCTCTTGGCTATTTTTATGCGTCGACGACGACCGGTATTCACCGAACTTCAGACCTCAAATTTCGGACGTCCGGTTATTACTCATTTCGGACGTGGATGGCGTCCTGGACTGACGGCGAAAGAGGACAAAAGGGGGGACGTCGCTTTCGGGAATTGCGCGGGTGGTTGCTGCAATCGGCGGAGGTGGTGCCGGGCTCGACGCCTATGGGAACAATTCCTTCGCGGTCTCGCGCAGTTCGACCTTGCGGATCTTGCCCGACGCGGTCATTGGGTAGTCGTCGACGAAATGCACGTGGCGCGGAATCTTGAAGCTCGCCACCTTGCCGCGGCAATAATCGATGACCGCCGCTTCCGTAATCTCGGCATTCGGTTCGCGCTGGATGAAGGCGACCGGGACTTCGGCTAGTTGCGGGTCGGGCAGGCTCACCACGGCGACCTGGTGAACCGCGGGGTGTTCGAGGAGTAGGCCCTCGGTCTCCATCGGGTCGACGTTTTCGCCGCCGACCTTGAGCATGTCCTTGTAGCGGCCGAGGAAACGGATATAGCCGTCGGTGCGCCAGCTCGCGGTGTCGCCGGTGTGGAACCAGCCGTCGGCGTCGTAGCAATTGGCGGTTTCCTCGGGCTTTTTGTAGTAGCCCTGCATGATGCCGTAGCCCTTGACCAGCAGCTCACCCGGCACGTCGACCGGCTGGTCCTCGCCGGTGTCGGGGTCGACGATGCGCACCTCGTGGCCGTCGCACGGGCCGCCGGAGCTTTCCAGGCGGCGGGGCAGGTCGTCGTCCAGCGCGCCGAAGGTAACGCCGACGCCGACCTCGCTCATGCCGAAGCCGGACACCGTGCGCATCGTGGGGAAGGTCTCCAGCGCCCATTTGAAGATCGGCACGGCGCTTTGCATGCCGGCGGCGAAGATGCCGGTGCGCAGCTTCGACAGGTCGCATTTCTGGCGCAGCTGCGCCTCGACCAGTCCTTTCAGATGCGTTTCGAAGCCGTGCATGATCGTCGCCCCTTCGCTTTCCGCGAGGCGGATGCAGTCGTCGGGGTCGAAGGCGGCGGTGAGGATTTGCTTTGCGCCGGTGACCATCGACATCAGCGCGCCTTCGGAAAAGCCGAACAGGTGGAACAGCGGCAGGTAGTTCAGGATGATGTCGGTCTCGTCGATTTCCATGACGCCGACGCGAAACACGATCAGCCGCAGCAGGTTGTGGGTGTGGACGACGCCCTTGGGAAAGCCGGTTGTGCCCGAGGTGTACATGAAGAAGGCCGGGTCTGCCGGGTCGACGGTTGCGGCCCGGGCGGCCAGCGCACTGTCGCTGACGGCGTCGCCGTTCGCCAGCAGGTCGGCCCAGGCTGTCGTGCCCGCATGGTGTATTTCGGAGACGGTGACGATACCGCGCAGGTGGGGGCGCCGCGGATCGTCGATGGTCGTGCCCTCGTCCGGCAGGGTGACGGTTTCGCGCACCATCGCCAGATAGTCGATCGGGCCGGATTTGTCGTGCGTGATCAGGTAGGCGCAGTCGGATTGCGTCAGCACATATTCCAGATCGTGCGTGCGGAAGCGCGTGTTGATCGGCACCAGCACCGCGCCGATCTTGGTGATGGCGAACATCAGGTCCATCCATTCCGGCTGGTTGAGCAGCCAGAGCCCGACCTTGTCGCCGGGTTGCACGCCGAGCGCGATCAGGCCCTTGGCGGCGCGGTCGACCGCCGCATCGATGTCGGCGAAGGAGAGGCGGCGGTCTTCGAAGACCAGCGCTTCGCGGGTGCCGAAGCGTTCCGCCATGTCGGCGGGCAGGGAGCCGAACGTCCGGGGCGCATAAGGTGCCGGCATGAGATCTCTTCTCCGTCGCGATGCCTGAGATAGAAAGTCTATCGGGAGAGGGCGCGGATCACAATTCGGAGGGATGTTATGCCGGCGACCGCAACCGGGCGGCGCTTCGGGCCGTTTTCGGGGTTAAAAAGTGGCCCGCCACGAAGGGGTGATGCAGCGGGCCAGAGTGGAGGGGTTAGCGGTAGTGTCCCGCCTGCCCGCGGAGCAGGGCTTCGACGATGCTGCCGATCAGCTCCCGTTGATGCCGCTCATAGCGGCGCTCGTGCCGGGGATATTTGTGCACATGCACGACCTTGCGGACCCGCTTGTGACCGCGGTGATGGTCGTAGCGGTGTGCGTGCTGGCGGTGCAGCCGGCGGTGCTTGCGCGCGTGCTTCTTGCGGTAATGCTTGTGTCCGTAATGATGCCGGCCGCGGTCGTGACCCCAATGCTTCTGCTTTTTGACCTCATAACCGTGCTTGTGGCCGCGGTGGCCGTCGGAACCCGCCTGTGCGGTCGAGATGAACGGCGCCGACAACAGCGTCACGGCAAAGGCGCTGGCCGCGACGGCCCGCATGATTTTCGATTTTCCTACCATTGAATGCTTCGACATCGTGGCCTCCTGTTCGAGATTGTTCGGTTCGTTCAAGAATTAATAATGACAATATATATACATGCATATTTGATGTCAATAATTATTTTATAATCGCCTCTACCTCCCTCCATATACCGGTAGAAAACCGGCCCTAAATCCACCCCGCTTGCTGGCGCCGAAGCCGTTGCCTATGGTCGGCGGTGAAACTCATAGAGGAACTGGAACCAACCAATGAGCATCAAGGGGAAAGCGTATATCGCGGGGATCTACGAGCATCCGACCCGCAAGGCCGAGGACAAGTCTGTCGCGCAACTGCACGCCGAAGTGGCGGCGGGCGCACTGGCGGATGCGGGGATCAGCAAGGACGATGTCGACGGCTATTTCTGCGCCGGCGACGCGCCGGGCCTCGGGCCGCTGTCGATGATCGAATATATGGGGCTGCAGAATGTCCGCCATATGGACGCGACCGATGTCGGCGGATCGTCTTACGTGCTGCATATCGGCCATGCCGCGGCGGCGATCGCGATGGGCAAGTGCAACATCGCGCTGGTGACCTTGGCCGGCCGGCCAAGGGCGGAAGGCATGGAAACAGGCACCAAGCCGCGCGACTATGGCGCTGCGCCGGACGTGCCGTTCGAATTCATCTACGGCCCGACCGTCGTGAACATGTACGCCATGGCCGCGAACCGGCACATGCATGAATTCGGCACGACCAGCGAACAGCTCGCCTGGATCAAGGTCGCGGCCTCGCATCACGCGCAGCACAATCCGCACGCCATGCTGCGGGACGTCGTTACCGTCGAGGATGTGGTCAGTTCGCCGATGATCTCCGACCCGCTGCACCGGCTCGATTGTTGCGTCATCTCGGATGGCGGCGGCGCCTTCATCGTCGTCAGCCCGGAAGTCGCGAAAAACCTGAACCGGGATTGCGTGAAGGTCATCGGCCATGGCGAAGCGCCGAAGAACCTGAATGCGGGCAATGTCGATCTGACCTTCACGGGTGCCCGCTGGTCGGGACCGATTGCGTTCGAGGAAGCCGGCGTGACGCCGGGCGATATCGACTACGCGTCGATTTACGATTCCTTCACGATCACTGTTCTGGAGACGCTGGAGGATCTCGGTTTCTGCGAGGTCGGCCAGGGCGGCAGGTTCGTCTCCGACGGCAATCTGATCTCGGGCCAGGGCAAGCTGCCGTTCAACACCGATGGCGGCGGGCTGTGCAGCAATCACCCGATCAACCGGGGCGGCCTGACCAAGGTCCTGGAAGCGGTGCGTCAGCTCCGCGACGAAGCGCATCCGGCGGTGCAGGTAAAAGATTGCCAGATCGCACTTGCCCATGGCACGGGCGGCTCGCTCGGCACCCGCATGGGCAGTTCAACCGTTATCCTGGGGAGGGCGGACGCATGAGCCAGCAAAGACAAATTCCGTCGCCGTCGAAGAGCGTTGAGAACGTAGCCTTCTGGGCGGCGGCGAACGAAGGCCAGCTGATGGTCCCGCGCTGCAAGGATACGGGTAAGTTCTTCTGGTATCCGCGCAATATCAGCCCTTATACGTTGAGCGACAACGTGGAATGGGTCGCGGCGTCGGGTAAGGGCACGATCTACACCTACTTGATCATGCGCCGCGCCGCGCCGATCCGAATTATGCGATCGCCTATGTGACGCTGGAGGAAGGTGTGACGATGATGACCAACATCGTCGATTGCGACTTCGATTCCCTGGCCATCGGACAGGCGGTCGAACTGGCGTTCTTCGATACCGAGAACGGCCAAAAGGTGCCGGTGTTCAAGCCGGTCTGATAAGGGGCGGACGGTCATGAAAGCGGGACGGCGGCTGGGCGGAATTCTGATTCTGCTCACCGCCGTCTTTGCGTTTCAGGCGCAAGCACAAGACCCGCAGCCGGAAAGCGGTTCCGGCTGGGAAGACAAGCAATCAGTCACGGGAAGCCGGTTCATGGTTGCCGCGGCGAACCCGCACGCGGTACGCGCCGGGTACGATGTTCTGAAGCGGGGCGGCACAGCGCTGGACGCGGCGGTCGCCGTGCAGATGGTGCTCAATCTGGTCGAACCGCAATCCTCGGGTATCGGCGGTGGCGCGTTCCTGCTGTATTGGGACGCTGTGAATAAGCAGTTGCATACCATCGACGGCCGGGAAACGGCACCTGCCGCTGCGACACCGGAACGGTTCCTGGAACCGGACGGCACGAAGATGAAATTCTCGAAGGCGGTCGTTGGCGGCCAGTCGGTTGGTGTGCCTGGCACGCTGCGATTGTTGGAACATGCCCACAAGCGGTTTGGAAAGACGCCTTGGCCGTCGCTGTTCGAACCGGCGATTACGTTGGCGGAGAAAGGGTTTCGCGTGTCGCCTCGTTTGTCGGCGTCCATTGCGAATGCGCGGCGGCGCGGCTTGGACAAGTTTTCTGCGACCCGCGACTATTTCTTCGACGCGGCCGGCGCTCCGCGGCCGGTCGGGTATGTGCTCAAGAATGTGGCGTTCGCCGCGACCTTGCGCACGATCGCTGCAGAGGGTGCGGACGTTTTCTATAGCGGGGATATCGCCCGAGATATCGTTGTGGCGGTCGCCGCGACCTCCTTGTTGACCAACAATATTACGTTGGCTGATCTGAGGAACTATCGGGCAAAGGGCCGCCCGCCTGTCTGTACCGGCTATCGAAACTACCAGGTCTGTGGTATGGGGCCGCCGACATCGGGCGGTCTGACGGTGGGGCAGATACTTGGCATGCTCGCCCATTACGATCTGCGCGAGATGGGATGGAATGCGGAATTCGTGCACCTGTTTGCCGAGACCGCGAAATTGGCCTACGCCGACCGCGGGCTCTATATGGCCGACAGCGATTTTGTTGAGGTGCCGGTGCGTGGTCTCCTTGATCCAGAGTATCTGAAGTCGCGTACAGAACGGATCGACCGGAACCGGTCCATGGGTAAGGCGAAACCCGGCGACCCGCCGAAAAAACAGACATTGAGGTTGGCGCCCAGCAATAACCCGGATCGGCCGGGGACGAGTCACATCGTCATCCGCGACTCGTATGGCAACGCGCTGTCGATGACGACGACAATCGAATCCGGGTTTGGCAGCCGCGTCATGGTGCGCGGGTTCTTGCTCAACAACGAACTAACCGATTTCGACCGTCAGCCGAAGCGGGACGGCCGTCTCGTCGCGAACCGTGTCGAAGGGGGCAAGCGGCCGCGCAGTTCGATGTCGCCGACGATCGTATTTAAGGATGGCGCACCCTATCTGCTGATCGGGTCTCCGGGTGGTAGCCGCATTATCAACTATGTCGCCAAATCCATCCTTGCGATCCTCGATTGGGGAATGGATCCGCAGGATGCGCTTGAGATTGGCCATTTCGCACACCGCAACGGCAAGGCGCTGGAGCTGGAAAGCGGCACCGCCGCGACGGCCTTCGCCGATATGTTAGGGGCCAAAGGGCATACGATAGCAACGCGTGACATGAACAGCGGTCTGCATGTCATTCTGATCAAGAATGGGACGCTGACCGGTGCGGCTGACCCGCGCCGCGAAGGCATAGCGCGGGGCGAATAACGCGAAATCCGAGTGCCAATTTACCTTTCATTCACCATATTTTTACCATTGCCCTCCTACGCTGACGCGCTGTGAATGAACGGTGTTCGACCCGAAGGGACGATCAAGCGAAAATCGAAGAGAACGTCAGCCGTAACCCTGGTTTCACGGCTGCAAACTCGTCGTGGCACCAAACGGGGAAGTGGGAGGCGATGGCCGGGCTCCAGGAAGAACTGACGGCGTTGCGCCGAGAGAATCAGAAGCTCAGGGATGTACTGACGGCCCGCGGTCGGCTGTCTCGCGAGCATGACTCAGACGCATGCGAAAATAGACTTCGCGGCTACCTTGAAGCGTCATCGGACTGGTTCTGGGAAATGGATGCGGACTGCCGTTTCTCCTATTTGTCCGACAGTTGCGAAGCGGTAACGGGCATTCCATCAGATGCGCTACTGGGCAAGACACGTGAAGGATTCGGTGTCGCCACTGGTGTGGATCTAGAGGACTGGTCGGAGCATCTGGAAATCTTCGCCGCGCACCGGTCTTTCCGTGACTTTCGCCAGACTCGAATATTAAGCGATGGCCGGGAGGTTGTTTTATCGACTAGTGGGAAAGCCGTGTTCGATGAACAGGGAGCCTTTCTCGGCTACCGCGGCACGGGGCGAAATATTACCGAACAGGCCGCTGTCGAGCGTCAAGCGCGGCAAGCCGAGCCGTTGCTGGCGAGCGCCGTCGAAAGCCTCAGCGAATACTTTGTCCTGTGGGATGCGGCCGGTCGATTGGTTCTGTGCAACGAAATGTTTCGGAAGCTGAATGAGGAAATCGCGGACGTCGTTAAACCGGGCGTGCGGATTGAGGATTACTTTCGCGCGGGGCTTGCCAAAGGACTCTATCCCAACGCGGAAGGGAGGGACGATGCGTGGTTAGCGGAAGTTCTGCACACACACCATAATCCAACCGAACCGCTGGAGGTCCAGCGGAAGAACGGTCGATGGCTTCTCGTTCACGGCCAAAAGTTGCCCGATGGAAGCATTGTTCGAATCGGTACGGACATAACTGAACGGAAACAAATAGAGGTGGAACTTCAGTCTGCCTATGACGACCTCGAACAACGTGTCGAGAAGCGCACAATTGCGTTGCACAGAGCAAATGCTGAACTGCGGCAGGAAAACGCACAGCGTGAAGCGGCGCAACGGAAACTGCGCACCAGCCAGGCGATGCTCGAGGCGATATTGGATAACTTTCCGGACCTGACCGGTCTGCGCGACCCGGACGGCAACTACCTGATGGTCAATAAGACCTTTGAGGATTGGTACGGCGTGTCTCGAGACGAGATTGTCGGAAAGAACGTCAATGATCTCTGGTCATCCGAAAAAGCGGAGGAATTTCGGGAGCGCGATGCGGAGGCGATCAGCACGCACACGGCCGTTGTGCGTCACATCGACATCCCATATCCGGACGGGCAGACACGAACGGTGCGGTCCGTCAGGTTCCCGGTTTTCCTCGACGACACGACACTTGTCGGTACGGGATTCATCAATACGGACATCACCCACTTCATGCGCGTGCAGCGGGAGGCGGTCGAGAAATCATCGCTGTTACAAACCGTACTCGATGCGATGCCGGTGAACATCGCTCTGCGCGACAACGATAATCGCTATCGGTTCGCGAACCGGCATTTGGCAAAGTCCATAGGTCTGCCGGCGCAGGCCTTTGTCGGAAAGACCGCCGCGGAGGTGTTTGCCAACAGCGGCGGTGCGGCAACGGACGCTTTGACGTCGCTGGTTGCGCGGACCGGCAGGCCGATGCTGAATCACGAACATCATGCGGCTGATGAGAGCGAGCGGGTGTTCCTCGTCAATATCGTTCCTATTAGAGGAAGCGACGGCCAGCGTTCGGGAACGGTCGGAATCGGTTTTGACATAACGGAGCGCAAGAAGCTTGAGGAGCAACTCCGCCAATCGCAGAAAATGGAAGCGGTGGGGCAGCTGACCGGTGGCGTTGCCCACGATTTCAATAATTTGCTCGGTGTCATTCTTGGTAACCTCGATATTCTTGACGAGCAGCTGGCGGAAAACCAGGGTCCGGGCAGTAATACGGATTTTCGCAAACTGGTTTTGACTGCGATGCGGGCGGCGGAGAAGGGCGCCAAGCTGAACGGCCAGCTGTTGGCGTTTTCGCGGCGTCAGCCGCTTGCACCAAGGGCGATCGATTTGAACGAACAAATTGCCGGCATGGTCGATTTGCTGCGGCGGACGCTGGGCGAGACGATCGAGGTCGAGGTGGTTTCGGATACTACGCTTTGGTCGTGCGAGGCAGATCCGGCTCAGGTTGAAGCGGCACTGCTCAATTTGGCGATTAATGCACGGGATGCGATGCCGCTCGGCGGCCGGTTGACCATTGAGCTGGCGAACCAGGAACTCGGTACCGCGGATGTTGCCGATCAGACGGAATTGCGCGCGGGTTCCTATGTAATGCTGGCGGTACGTGACACGGGAACCGGTATTCCTCTTAAGGCGTTGGAGCACGTGTTCGAACCTTTCTTCACGACCAAGGAGGTTGGGCAAGGTTCGGGATTGGGCCTCAGCATGGTGTTCGGCTTCGTCAAGCAATCGAAGGGACACGTCTCGATTGAAAGTAGCGATGGCATCGGTACGACGGTACGGCTTTTTCTGCCGCGGTCGCCGGATGCGGTCGCCGATCAAATAGAGGAGGAGGATAGTCTGCCGCTGGCGCAGGGCGAGACCGTGCTCGTTGTCGAGGATGACTCAGAAATGAAAACGCTCGCGGTGGCATTGCTGCAGAAGCTGGGATACGCGGTGCTGGAAGCGTGCGAGGGCACGGCCGCACTCGCCGTCCTGTCTTCTGCGACACGCGTGGATGCGCTGTTCACCGATGTCGTACTCCCCGGGGGTATGGACGGCTCGCAGGTCGCCGCAGCGGTGCGGGCGCAGTTTCCTTCCGTCAAGGTCCTCTACATGTCTGGCTACCCGCGCGACGCGATTGCGCATCACGGCCGCCTGGATGATGGCGTTACGCTGCTGGAAAAACCCTTCCGAAAATCCGAGCTCGCTCGTAAATTGCGTGAAACCATCGACGCCTGATTATCGATGGTAGAGATTCGGCGCGGCCGCAACGGACCGCGTCCCGCAATTGAAAACACAGGGAGAGAGTTATGGTCGGAACGCGAGACGGCGCGATTGCGCGGATCGAGACGGAGTATGACAGTGGCGACTTCATTGCCATGCTGGCGGACCGGATCGCGATTCCCACCGAAAGCCAGGAGCCGGAGCGGATGCCGGACCTGTACCGCTATCTGAGCGACAATATCGGCCCCTATCTGAAGCCGCTCGGATACGATTGCGAGATCTTCGACAACGTGGTCGAGAATGGCGGTCCGTTTCTCGTCGCGTCCCGGGTCGAGGACCCTTCGCTTCCGACCTTGCTGGCCTATGGCCATGGTGATGTCGTGCGCGGTATTCCCGAACAATGGCGCGAGGGGCTCGATCCGTGGATCCTGAAGCAGGAAGGTGACCGCTATTACGGGCGCGGTACCGCCGACAACAAGGTTCAGCACACCATCGTCATGGCGGCGCTGGCCGCCGTTCTAGCGGAACGCGGCAGCCACGGCTTCAACACCAAGGTCCTGCTGGAAACCAGCGAGGAGATCGGCTCGCCAGGGCTGGAAGAGTTCTGTTCCTCGCACAAAGATTTGCTCGCCGCGGACGTATTGATGGCCTCCGACGGGCCGCGCATGAACCCGGCCCGGCCGGATATCAAGCTCGGCAACCGCGGTATGCTCGCCTTCGACCTGGAGATCGATTTGCGCGTCGGCAGCCGCCATTCCGGCCATTGGGGCGGCGTGCTGGAAGACCCCGGCGTGACCTTGGCGCACGCATTGGCCTGCATCGTGACCAAGAAAGGCCAGATCCTGGTGCCGGGCTGGGCGCCGGACGAGATCCCGCCGTCGATCCGCACGGCGCTGAAGGACTGCCAGGTCGATCCCGGCAACGATTTTCCGGAAATCGATCCGGAATGGGGCGAGCCGGGCTTGAGCCGCGAAGAAAAGATGTTCGCCTGGACCAGCTTCATCATCCTCGCCTTCATCACCGGCCGGCCGGAAAACCCGGTGAATGGCGTGCAGCCCGATGCTCGGGCGCGCTGTCAGCTGCGCTTCTCCGCCGATGTCGATCCGACCAATTTCGTGCCGGCGTTGCGCAAACATCTCGACGAACAGGGCTTCCCGCAGGTCAAGATCAAGGAATTGCCGGACGGGTTCTTTCCGGCCTCGCGGACCGATCCGGAGAATCCATGGGTCCCCTTCGCGGCCGAGTCGATCACCAAGACGCAGGGCCAGCGCCCGATCGTGGTGCCGAACTCCGCCGGCGGCCTGCCGAGCGATATCTTCGCGCGCAATCTCGGCGTGCCGACCTTATGGATTCCGCATTCCTATACGGGAAGCTGCCAGCACGGCCCGAACGAGCATATCCTGCACCACATCACCCGCGAGGGGCTGCGGATCATGACCGGCCTGTATTGGGATCTCGGCGAGGCCGAGGGAATGAAGGCAGCTTAAGCCGCGGCCTGTGCCGACGGGTCGCCGGTGTTGATCTTTGTGCCGGGCTTAAAGGCGGCCCAACTGAACCAGAACAGCTGGTTCCAGTGTGGCGCCGCGTCGAGTTGCGTTCCTGCCAATTCGCCGCCGAGCGCCTTGCCGCTAACAGACCAGGTGGACCCGGTTTCCTCATCGCGGGCAATGGCGCTGTCAGTCGCGGTAAAGGTCAGGGTGCGGTCTCCGGCGCGGCGCGAGAAGACCTGACCGATATCGTGCGCGGCGTCGTAAAAGACGGCGACGGGTTCGCCGCCCACCGTATCGTTGACGACGGGATTGTCGGCGAGGGCGGTGACCGGATAGGCACAGGCATCGCCTGCGATCTGGACGCCGAAGACGAACGACATGGCGGGCAGCCGCGTGTCGATTTCCTTGCGCACGAGATGCCAGGGCTCGTCCCGCGCCGCTAACCGGCTGAGCGGGATCATGGTCATCAGCATCTTCTGGACGATGCGGTCGCGCAGCGTTTCCGGCGGAGCGTAGAAGACGTCGGTCTCCGGATGCAGCCGCTTCCATTCGTCCCACCGCGCCATGATGACAGGGAAGGACTCCAGCGTTTCGCCTTCGTCGGGGCCGCTGATGACGCGGGCGTCGAGCTGTTGGATGAAGTTGCCGGTGTTGTTGCAGTGGTAGATCGTGTTGTTGTCGAACGCCGTCATGTTGCGCAGGTCGAGCCGCGCGCCGTTCTTCAGAACGGGGATGAAGGCCTGCCCGCTGTTGCACAGGATGCAGTAGGAGATCATGACCGGCCGGCCGCCGACCTCGTCGTTGAACCAATGTGGCCGGGCGATCAGGTCGCGGGGGTAAGCCCGCACCTTGTCGCCCATCGCGAGCCCAAGGATGATGGAGTCGGGCTGTAGGAACCCGTCCGCCTCGGCGATGCCGGCGACGATGTGCCGCTTCGGCGCCGCCATGACGACCGGCACATACATCGCCCAAAACGCGAGCGACAGGAGGAGAACCGTAGGCACAGTGATAATCAGCCAGGCCCAATGTGCCACGCCGAGAAACGTCGGGCCGTCGAACAGTGGAAGCAGGGCGCGCAGCAGCAGCGCCGCCAGACAGGCGATGCCAACCGCCCATAGCAGCCGGCGGTACTTGAAAATCGTGATCTGCTGATCGCGGGACAGGAATACGACAAGGTCCCGGGTCATCGGCGAAAACGCGAGATAGCTGGTCAGCAGCGCGCCTGTTCCCAGTGCGTAGAGAAGAAAATTAGCGATCAGTTGTAGCATAGCGTCACCGTCGGCTGCGCCTGGCGCCACGGCGATCCCAGCGGCTACAACCGCGATGCACCAAGCTATCCTACTGAATTCCCGCGAAAGTATCATGCCGTCGCGAAACGCGGCGACTGTGCAAACTGGCTATGCCTTTGGTGACAGGTGAACTGGTCGTAAGTGATGGACAAGGGAAAGGGACGGTGCTGACCCTTTCCTCCTAATTATGGGTGTCGCCCTTATGCGTAACGGTCAGTAGCGGCTACGCCGTCAGGCTCCCGATATAGCCCGGCAGAGCAAAAGCGGCCTGGTGCACAGCTGGCGTGTAATACCGCGTATCGAGCGCCGAGTCGGCGAAACGCTGTTCCAGAACGTCCAACGGTGTGGCGCGCAATTCAGCGTCGTCGCTGGCCCAGCCGAACGCCATGCAGCCGCCGACATAGCCCGGCACTGTCGCTGTATAACAGGTCGCCTTGGAGAACAGCCGCGTGAGTACAGCGAGCGTGCTGCGCAGTTCATCGGCCTGCAGGAACGGCACGCCATTCTGCGTGACCAGGATGCCGCCTGGCGCAAGGCACCCCTTACAGGCGGTGTAGAAACGGTCCGTGAACAAGGCCTCGCCGGGACCGACCGGGTCGGTCGAATCGACGATAATGACGTCGTAGCGCTGATCGGTCGTCTCGACATGGTCGACGCCATCCGCGATGACGATGTGCGCGCGCGGGTCTTCGAAGGCATTGCCGCAAATCGAGCGTAGATATTTCTTGCTGAATTCGATGACGCCGGCGTCGATTTCGACCAGGGTCGCCTGCGATACCGTTTTGTGTTTCAACACTTCTTCCAGCATGCCGCCGTCGCCGCCGCCGATAATCAAGACGTTGCGCACATGTCCGTGCGCCAGGAGCGGCACATGGGCAAGCATTTCATGATAGATGAACTCGTCCCGCTCGGTCGTCTGGATGACGCCGTTCAGGGCCAGCACGCGGCCGAACGTCTCATTCTCGAAGAGTACCAGATGCTGGTGTTCGCTCTTGCCTTCATAGATCAGTTTGTCGATGCGCAGACGCGCGCGCAGGCTGGGATGCAGCGTTTCGTCGAACCAGTCCGCCGTCACAAGCGGCCCCGATGGTGCTCGCCGATTTCGACGCGATCGGGATCAAAGGCCTGACGCAGCACGTCGACGGCCCGTTGCGGTTCGGTCTCGCCACACATGAAGATATCCAATGCCGCGTAGTCATGTTCCGGCCAGCTATGGATGCTGATATGCGATTCCGCCAGAACCGCGACACCGGAAACGCCGTTGTTCTCAGTGAAATGATGCAGATGGATATGAAGAAGGGTCGCGCCGGCGGCATCCACCGCCTCTCGCAGCGTAGCCTCGATGAATTTCAAATCATCGAGCCGTTTCGCACCCCAAAAATCGATAATCAGATGCAGCCCGGCGAACCGGGCGCCATCGCATTCGACAAAATAATCGTTGAGCGGTGCTGGAGCGGTGTCGCTCTGCGCATCGGCGATCACGCTGAGATGCGGTTCCTTATCGTAACGAGGGGCATTTCCGTCGGACATAACGTGATCCATCAAGCAAACTAATCGTGAAATTTGGCGGCCCGATATGGAATCTTCATATGCGATTTGCAAGGAAAATTTCTTCGGCCGGTCGTCGCGATATCGTGCGCCTGAAAACATGCGCTCAGCCGCATTGACTGGTATACTGCAAATAGGAATATCCCGTCTCGTTTTTCGAAGAGGAGTCGCCGTTATGACCACCAGTTCGATCTTCGTTTTACCGCTACGGATAATAAGTGCGGTTGCGCTTGCTGCGATCTTTTTTCTGACGCCGGAGGCGGTGCGAGCCGCACCTCAGGCGCTCGGTCTGGTCGCGACGGGGGAGGCGATGCCGTTGAAATGCGACGGCGACTCCTGCGTCGTTTTTTTGAGCTCATTTTGCCTGGAAGAGGAACGCAATCCGCCGAGCAGCCGGACAGCCTACACGCCCGCTCAGGATAGCGAGATTACGCTGGTTGTCGAAACGCGCGACGGCCGTACGCTCCGTCTTCCTGGCCGCGACTATTTCTCCTTCCGCACCCGCCTCGACTTCACCTCGATACTGGCGCGGGTGCCGATGACGCGTCTCGCCGACCTGTCGCCTGTCCGCGTCGGCATTCATGTCGGAACGCTAGCGTCGCTGGTGCCGGTACCGGTTCCAGGCGATGTGGAATTGCACAGCCCGGACGAATTGGCCGTGGCGACGGGTGCCTACCGTAAAGTGGGCCAAGGCTTCTTCGACAAAGCCGGAGCAAAGGCGGAGACCGTCGCGATGGTGACACGGATGATCAACGGGCTGCCGCAGCAAGGGCGTCTGGCCAAGAGCGATCGTGAACTCGCTTATAGCAGCACGGTGGGGAGCGCGGTCGGCAAAACCGCGCGGGCGGGCGCCCGGTCCCGTTTCAGCCGGATTGTTCAAAGCTGCGAGATGATCCTCGAGTCGACGGCCGAGCGCTACAATATGCGCGATTGCCTGCAATACCGGCATGAGGTGATCCAGACCGAAACGAACCGGGCCTTCTGGAAGGCACTGGGCGGAGTCTGATAGCAGGGGTTCCTGTATCGTGCCCGAACAACGGCTGTTTGCGCGACAGGCCTTGCTGGCCGATGGGTGGGCGCAGGATGTCCTGTTCGATATCGGCGATGATGGCGATATCGCCGAGGTAAAAGCCGGCGCGGCGGCGAACGGGGCACCCGTTGCGGCCGGCCCAATTTTGCCGGGCATGATCAATGTGCATTCTCATGCATTCCAACGGGCGCTCGCCGGACGTACGGAGCGGGCGGGGCGGGGCGAAGACTCGTTCTGGACTTGGCGCGACGCCATGTACCGTTTTGTGACACGGCTTACGCCGGATCATCTCGAGGCCATAGCGGCACAGCTCTATATCGAGATGTTGAAGCAGGGCTATACAGCCGTCGGTGAGTTTCACTATCTGCATCATGGCCCGGATGGCACGCCCTACGACGATATCGCGGAAATGTCCGGCCGGGCGATCGCCGCGGCGAAGCGGACGGGTATCGCCATCACGCACATGCCCGTCTTGTATGGTTATGGCGGGTTCGGTGGGGCGCCGGTTGCCGAGGCTCAGCGGCGGTTCCACAACGGTCCGGATTCATTGTTGCGGATCGTCGAAGTGCTGTGCGAGCGCCATCGCGCGGCCCCTGATGTGCGGATCGGCCTTGCGCCGCATTCGCTGCGCGCGGTGACGGCGGAAACGTTGGAGGCTGCCGTGTCCGGTTTGCACGACGCCGACCCCGGCGCGCCGGTGCATATTCATGTGGCGGAGCAGGAGAAGGAAGTTGCCGATTGCCTGGCGTGGAGCCGAGCGCGCCCGGTCGATTGGCTCTACGACCACATGCGGCCCGACCGGCGCTGGTGCCTGATCCACGCGACTAACATATCGCCCCCGGAGCGCCAACGCATCCTGGATAGCGGTGCCGTGGCTGGTATTTGTCCGACGACGGAGGCCAATCTCGGCGACGGGCTGTTCCCGTTCGACGGGTTTGCCGCCGCGGGCGGCATTTTCGCAATCGGATCGGACAGTCACGTCTCGGTCAGTCCGATAGAGGAGTTGCGCTGGCTGGAATATGGGCAGCGGCTTGTGAGCGGCCGGCGCAATATCGCGGCATCCGCCGACAAACCTTCCGTAGGTGCGGCGTTGTGGAAGGCTGCGGCATCCGGCGGGGCGCAGGCGTTGGCGCGGCCCGCGGGTTCTTTGTCTTCGGGGGCGCGGGCCGATCTGATCGTACTCGATGGTAATCATGTCAACATAGCCGATCGGCAGGACGACGATATCCTGGACGGCTTTATCTTCGCCGGTAACGATTGCGTCGTCCGGGACGTGATGGTTGGTGGCGCTTGGCGGGTTCTTGATGGCCACCACGCTGAGGAAGAGGCGGCCGCTGCGACCTTTCGCGCGACCGTCGCCGAATTGCTGTCCTAGTGGCAATCGTTAATATCGATCTACGTAAATCAATGGGAGCCTGAGATGACCAGCGAGAATTATAAAGCCGGGGAAAAAATGCGGCGCGCCGTGCTGGGCGACAAGCGTGTCGACGAGACAATGAAAGACCCAGAGGATTTCGCCCGTCCGCTGATGGAGATCACGACCGAGTTCGCCTGGGGCCAGATCTGGACCCGGGAAGGAATCGATCGGCGTACGCGCAGTTTCATGAACCTGGCCATGCTGTCGGCACTGAACCGCCCGCACGAGCTCGCGGTCCATATCCGCGGTGCGCTGAACAATGGGCTGACACGCGAGGAAATTCAGGAAGTCTTCCTGCATGTTCTGGCTTATTGTGGCGCGCCTGCGGCGATCGACTCTACGCGGATCGCCAAGCAGGTCTTCGCTGAAATCGATGCGGAATAGAAAATCATGACCTACGAAACCCTTTTGTTCGACGTGAGCGATGGTCTGGCCAAGATCACCTTGAACCGGCCCGGCGCGGCCAACAGTCTGAATGGCGAGATGGCGCAGGACCTGATGATGGCGTCGATCCGCTGCGATGAGGATCCGGATATCCGCGCCGTCCTGCTGACCGGGACCGGCAAGATGTTCTGCGCCGGCGGCGATCTGAAGACGTTTCACACGTTCGGCGCGGATACGGGCGCGCGGCTCAAGGAAATTACGCTCTATCTGCACGGGGCGATCTCTCGCTTCGCGCGTATGGACCCACCGTTGGTTGTTGCCGTTAACGGCATTGCTGCGGGGGCAGGCTTGAGCATCGCCGTGTCGGGTGATCTTGTGCTGGCGGCGCGGTCCGCTATGTTCACCAGCGCCTATACCGCGGCGGGCCTGTCGCCGGACGGCAGCTCGACCTATTTCGTGCCGCGTTTGATCGGTCTGCGCCGCGCCCAGGAACTGATGCTCACCAACCGGCGTCTCAGCGCCGAGGAAGCGGTGGAATGGGGCTTGATCAACCGTGTCGTCGATGACGAGGATCTGGCGGAAGAAGCCGAAAAGCTGGCCCGCGACCTTGCCAATGGCCCAACGCGTGCGTTTGGCGCGGTCAAGACGATGCTGACGGAAACCTTCACCAACCCGCTCGAGACTCAGATGGAAATAGAGGCGCGGATGATTTCCGCGATGGCGACGTCGCGCGACGGCAAGGAAGGGATCGACGCCTTCGTTAACAAACGCAAAGCCGATTTCACCGGAGAATAGGAGTGCCCGATATGATTTCGGCGAAGGAACACCCCAAGAAAACGGTCCAGGTAAACGGCCGGACCATGGCCTATGTCGAGATGGGCGAAGGCGACCCGGTTGTGTTCCTGCATGGCAACCCGACTTCTTCGTACTTATGGCGCAACATCATGCCGCACGTATCGCCGTTGGCCCGATGTATTGCCCCGGACCTGATCGGTATGGGGGATTCGGACAAGCTGCCGGACAGCGGCCCGGACCGGTACCGCTTCGTCGAACACCGGGAGTATCTCGATGGCTTCTTCGAGGCCTTGGGCCTTTCCGAAAACGTGACGCTGGTCATCCATGACTGGGGGTCGGCGCTCGGTTTCGATTGGGCGCGGCGGAACCCGAACGCGGTCCGCGGGATTGCCTATATGGAGGCGGTCGTGCGCCCGATGACATGGGACGAGTTCAGTCGGGACGCACGCCCCGTTTTCGAAGGGTTTCGGTCGCCCGCCGGCGAGGCGATGGTGCTGGACAAGAACGTCTTCGTCGAGCGGGTCTTGCCGGGCTCCGTTTTGCGGAAGATGAGCGAGGCGGAGATGGCGATCTACCGGCGGCCTTTTGCGGAACCCGGTGAGGGCCGGCGGCCGACATTGACCTGGCCGCGCGAGATCCCGCTTGGCGGCGAGCCGGCGGATGTCGTTGCGATCGTCCAGGACTATGCCGACTGGATGGCGGGCAACGATATCCCGAAGCTATTCGTGAACGCGGAGCCGGCTGCGATCCTGATTGGCGGGCAACGGGAGTTCTGCCGCGGTTGGAAGAATCAGCGCGAGGTGACCGTCCCCGGCGTCCATTTCGTTCAGGAGGATTCGCCGGACGAGATTGGCGCGGCTATTGCCGAATGGTATCGGACACTAATACTAAGGAGCGGTGATAATGACCCCTAGAGGCGGGTTATTCAGGTTTTCGGCAAGGAGCGCACGGCGCGGCGATGCCTCGCATCGCCGGCGCCGTCCCTTCTACCCGACGGACCGCATACGAGATCTCTATGGGTCATTATCACCGTTCCTTGGTATTGTATGATCCGCCGCCTTCGAGTGCGGGGCGTCAGTCATCACACGAGTGTGGCCTGAATGCGCCCTTGTCGTGTATAATAGCGTGTTTCAGCCGGCAGCAGGAAAAACCGGAATGACAATAAGAAATGCTAAATTCGGGATCGGCGAGATCGTTCGTCATCGCGTGCATCCCTTCCGCGGCGTTATCTTCGACGTGGACCCCGTATTCTCCAATACGGAAGAGTGGTGGGAGTCTATCCCGGAGAACTCGCGGCCGGCGAAGGAGCAGCCTTACTATCATCTATTGGCCGAAAACTCGGAAACGACCTATATCGCCTATGTCTCGGAACAGAACTTGCTGACCGACGAGACTTGCGAGCCCGTATCGCATCCGCAGATCAGCGAGCTATTCTCCGGCATCGAAAACGGGTGTTATGTGACGCGGCACGACAATACTCACTGAGTTCCCGCGTAAAGCGAGTGATCTCGCCTAAATTTAGACGAAATCTTGCGGTAACCTCGCTGCCTTACCCATTTGGGTGACGCGACGCTGTAATCCTAACGGTTTATTTACTGTAGCGGTGCAAAGTTGGGACCATTGTAAAGGGGCGTCCGATATCGGGGGATATCGCATGGTTATTGAAGGCAAGTTTGCCAATGTCTTTTTGGATCCCAAAAAGGCACTCAATCGAGGTATCGGCGCATTCGCATTGATTTTCTGCTCACCGCTTTTGCTCGGTGTCGCCATCGGCGTTAAATTAGGTGTCGGCGGCGCTGTGTTTATTGCCGAGCCGCGGCAAAGAGACGACGATGCTGCCTACGTGTCCTGGCGGTTTCGGACGATCCATGGCGACGAGCAACCGGCGTTTGGACGCTTTCTGCATACTTCCCGGCTCGAATGTTTGCCGCAACTCGTAAACGTCATGCGCGGCGACATATCGATTGTTGCGGTACTGAATTAGCCACATGCCGGAAACCCGTACCCCAGCAGGCCGGGCGCAAATTGTGCACCCGCCCTTCGGGTCGCGCATGCGGCCCGTCGGAGAGCGTCGGAACGGCTTGACGATGCACCACATCGCCTGCGCCGCCCCTTCTACCCGACGGACCGCTTACGCGATCTCTATGGGTCACTATCGGCGTCCCTTGGTATTAGTCCGCTCTAAAGTCTATTGCTGATAATCCTGGAACAGCTTTCCGTCTTGCGGTCCGATGGCCGTCATTTGACAGGCGCCCAGCGCAAATACTGCCGCTACGAGGACAACTATAAATGTCAGATTTTTTCGAAGGATCTGCATGGTATTTCCTTTTCTCTGCATTGCTTTTTCAAGCAGTGGTCGATGGTCCCCGATCGACCTAGCGTCGCGTCAGTGAAAAGCCACCAACGGAACATATTGATTCTGAACTTTATTCATGGCACGCGAAAGCAAATGCAAGATCACATGACAGCACAAAGTCGTGCGCGCGTGTGACCAGGAACGATGTCCTGACGCACCCTATTACCTGCAGCGTATGATGGTACTGTCTTTGCGGTAGAATAATATCGACGGTGCTAAGAGTCAGATACGAGCCGTGTCTGCGTCGTGACAGCGCCGTCTTCCGATACGGCGTGGAGTTGATACATCGGCGTTTCGGCAAAGCGTACAACATCGACACCCTCGCGAACGTCGCGCGCGACACTGGCCATCGTCGAAGCCTCTGTGCCGGCCCAGGCGCGCAGTGAGGAGCGGTGGCAATGACCGCACATCAAGCGCCGCACCTGTGGGTGTCGCGCGACGAGCGCGGCCAGCGCGTCCCGGTCTGCCAGATTTCGATATCCGTCTATAAAGCGCGGTCCCACATCGAAGGGGGGATGGTGCATGAACAGGATCGTCGGACGGTTCGGCGCGGCACTTAACGCCTCGTCGAGCCAGGCGAGCCGTTCGGCACAGAAAACACCCTTCCGCTCCCCCGGGTCGATCGAGTCGAGTGCGATGAGGCGAACAGGAAAATCATCGATGACGAAATGCAGGAAGGGCTGTTCGCCGCTGCCATTGTCAAACATGGCTCTAAAGGTGTCGTGGTGGTCGCGGTTGCCAGGTGTCAGGTAGAGCGGTGGACGCAGTGGCGCCAGCAAGGCCGTGAGGTGGTTGTAATCCGCGATTGCGCCCGTCTGCACCGTATCGCCGGAATGGATCACGACATCGGGCAACGGGTCCAACCCGTTGATATCGACGATGCAGCGGCGCAAATCCTCGGCCCTCGGTTGGGCTTCGGGAAGGTCCGAATCTTCGGCCAGAATATGCGTATCGGAAATTTGTGCGATCAGCATGGGATGTATGTAGCACACAGACACAGATGCCGGAGGCCGTTTCCAGCCTCCGGCACAGGTGTCGGCGTCGAAGAATTCTGTTTAATCGACGATGTGATAGACCGGCGCCTTCTCCATGGCCCACTTGCCGGATTCGGCGTCGTATTGGGACAATGTGAAGCAGTGCCAATCGTCGTCGTTCAGGTTCATGTGGTCGCCCCGGTAGTAGTATCCCGGCCAGCGCGTTTCTTTCCGGAAAAGCGTGTGTTGCATGACGCTTTCGGACGCCAGCCGCCGGTGTTTGAATTCCCACGCCCGTTGCAGCCGATGAAGATCCTCAGCGCCAATGTGATCGGAATCTTCCTTCAACATATCCATCAATTCGAGGCCGCGGTTGAGTGTCGGCTCGTTCGTCATATAGTTCGCGGAGATGCCGCCACAGTACTCATCCATGAGCTTCTCGAGGCGTTGCAGTGCATGGATTGGCAGGATGTAGCTCGGCGATACCGTGCCGGCGACGATTTCGTTACGGCCGACGTCGTAGTTTTCCATCGGTTGGAATATTTCTTCTTCCAAACGTTGGATTTCCGCCTCGTCGAGTTGCGTATCGTCCATGTCGTCCATGTAATTGATCGCCGCCTTGCCAGCGATCCGTCCTTCTGTGAAGGACCCGGACGAGAATTTATGCGGGGTACCGCCGCTGGCGTCGCCGGCGCCAAACAGTCCATTGACCGTCATCATGCGGTTGTAGCCCCACTTGTACTCTGATGGCGCATAGTCTTCCGGACCGCTCGCCCATGCACCCGAACAGGTGGCGTGCGAGCCCATGACGTAAGGCTCGGACGTGGTCAGCTCGGGGTTGGTTTCCTTCGGGTCGATGTTCTGCGATGCCCAGACGACGGCTTGACCGATGGTCATGCCGAGGAAGTTCTCCCAGCCGACCTGTTCCTTATGCGGATCCTGGAAGGCCTCCTTGGTCACCATGCGAATGGGGCCGCCACCATTGGCGACTTCCTTCAGAAATGCGTGGTTGCGCAAGCAGGTCGGAACCGGATGGCGGTCGATATAGTCACCAACCAACTCCTTGGTGTTCTCATACCATTTGGATTCGTACTCTTCGCCATAGGCGTTCTGCGTATAGGTCTTGAGGTGCAAGAAATAGGCGCCAACCGGGCCATAGCCGTCCTTGAAGCGGGTGAGAACGATCCGGTTCTCCATTTGGGTCATCTTGGCGCCGATCTGAATCGGCAGGCCATAGGCCGAAGCGCTGCTCCAGGGCGCGTACCAGGTCCGGCCCATGCCTTCGCCGACGGAGCGCGGTTTGAAGATGTGCGATGCGCCGCCGGCAGCGACGATCACCGCCTTCGCCTTGAACACGTAGTAATCGCCCGTGCGGACGTTGAAGCCGGCGGCACCGGCAACGCGTTTGGGGTCCCTCTTATCCATCAAGAGATGGGTCACCATGATCCGGTTGTAGACCTCGGTGGCCGCCTTGCGGGCCGCTTCCGCGACGATCGGCTTATAGCTCTCGCCATGGATCATGATCTGCCACTTGCCTTCGCGCAGATAACGCCCGGTGTCCGGGTCCTTCATGATCGGTAGGCCCCATTCCTCGAACTTATGCACGGTCGAATCGACATGCCTTCCGATGTCGTAGGCGAGATCCTCGCGGACGAGACCCATCAGGTCATTGCTGGCGTATTTGACGAAGTCTTCGGGCTGATTCTCGTTCCACTGCATGCCCATGTAGCAGTTGATCGCGTACAGGCCCTGTGCGACCGCGCCGCTACGCTCGATATTCGCCTTCTCGACGACAACGACCTTCTTATCGCGTCCCCAAAAGCGGGATTCGTACGCCGCCCCGCAACCGGCCATGCCGCCGCCGACGACGAGCACGTCGGAATCGACGCGAATCGTTTTCCTGCCTCCGAACAGACCCATCAGACGGCTCCCTGCTTGAACTTGTTCGGGTCCGCTACTGGTAGGCCACCTTCAATATTCAGCGCGTCCGGTTCATGCGCCAGCTCTTGCGATTTGTAATCGGCATCCGACGGCGCACTGTAGTCCTGCGGCGACTTGATCGTTCCCCAGGGCGTGGTCCGGATCGGCGATTCGAAATTCTTCTCGCGACCGTCCCGGAACTTGATCTTCCAGGAAACCGTTCCCTTTTCCTCTTCCCGAAGGACGCGGACGCTGTGGCCCAAGGGGGCGAAATCGGCATAACCGCGGCAGTCGATCGCGTTTTGCGGACAGGCCTTCACACAGGAGTAGCATTCCCAGCACATGTTGGGTTCGATGTTGTAGGCACGGCGGTAGGTCTTATCGATGTGCATGATGTCGGACGGACAGATGTCGACACAGTGTCCGCAGCCGTCGCAACGAGTCATATAAACAAATGTTGGCATGATATTCCGTTATCTCCTGTATCGAAGACCAATGATGAGCTGATTGGCTGATTAATAGTTTCGGGGCAGCCGGGGGATGCTACCGAATACTTCTGGTTTATCGGCGGGAGCCGGCAGGTTGCTCCTCGAACCGTCCGCTTCCGCGACTCGTTTCTGAAGAGCTGCTGCTGGCTTGAAGAACATATGTGAGAATTTCGACCACGGGATCGACCCAAAAAGCACTGTGGTGGCAAACAGGTATAAACCGAGGAACACGGTTGACCATGAATTGCCAGCCGCCTGCAGATAAGCCCAGATCAGCCCGAATGTCGTACTCGCGAGCAACGAGAGGATGAACAGGTCGGCGCGGACGATGCGGAACGGCGAATTACCCTCGGCCGCGACATCGACCCGAATGAAGAACCAGAACCAATAACCGCCGAGGCAGACCAGGAGGCCGCCGATGGTCCACAGCTGCGGCAGGATGGCCGGCGTCGGCGTGGCGGTTGTCGGGTACCCGAACACCATGATGACGGTGGTGATCACATAGGCCAGGAAGCCGTACATGGTCAGGAGGTGGGCAATTCTGCGCCGTGCGTTGCAGAATTCACCGGAAGTCGCGACATCGATCACCGCGGTTTGCACCGCCAAGGATACCATGTCCCCGCCGCCGACCTGCTGTGCCCCTTTGCCTCTTTCCTTCCGCCAATTGTCGAAGAAGTACTTGGCGCTTTTCTTGTGGATGACGTCGAACAGCGTGCCACCCGCGACCAGGATGACCATGATGACGATGTAGGTCTGCATCATGGAGGGTGGTATGGACGCCGAAAGCTCAGCGAAGGGATTGGTGGTGAACATCAAATTACCCCAATGTTAGCCAGTTGTTATCAGCGCGAGGGACAACGGCCTCGCAGCCTCGGAAAAAAAGCTCTCGCGCATCGCATGCGGCCCGTGGGTTGCGCCGCCGCAGATCGCCGTCTTCGCCGACTCGGTGACGATCGGTTCGAAAAATTCGCTGTGGATCATGACTTGCCACTTGCCTTCCCGCAAGCACCGCCCGTCCTCTATTTTAAGGACAGGTACACCTCGGTCCCGAACCTATGGGCCATGGCGTTGGTGCGTTGTGCTCCCCCCAATATCCAGCGCGTTCTTCGTTCAGCCGTTCCATTCGAACGCTGCGCGTTTTCAGCCGGATATCACATACGACACTCTGTCACGAGTTAGTAATGGAGGGCCCAAGGGCTGTCAAATCCGCCACAAGAGATATCCGAATCTAGGCTGAAACGGCGAACGACTTAGGCAATTGGGCCGATATCCAACAAGGTCCTAAAAAAATCTGACCAATTTGTCCCGGTCGACTGACGACCACCCGTCTAACGAATAGCAGCAACTTTTTTTGTAACGTAGGCGAGGTGAATCATGGCGAAAAATCTTGTGACGGTAGATTGGTTCGAGATTCCGGTCGGCGATCTTGAAAGGGCATCCAACTTCTATAGCGCGGTGCTGGATGCGGATCTGGTGCCGATGGAGGTGCCTGAAGGGAAAATGAAGGCTTTCCAGAACGGGGAAATGCCAGTCGGCGCGTTGGTCGAGAACCCGCACAACAAGCCGTCGGCGACCGGCTCCCTGGTTTACTTCCACAGCGACGATATCGACGCCACGCTCGGGCAGGTGACGGGCGCAGGCGGAACCGTCGCCGTACCGAAAACCTCGATCGGTCCCTACGGGCACATCGCACAGTTTGTCGATACGGAAGGCAACCGCGTCGCGCTGCACAGCATGTAGGGTGCATCTGCCCCCCGATATGGACCAAGGCAAGAGGGAGATTGCGATGGCCGACGCGAACGCACCGAGCGTCCACTGCCATGACGTTGCCCCCACGGGCATATCATGCCCGTCCTGCAAGGCGGGAACGTTGGAGCCGGCACGCGGGCGGTACGGTTTGATTTACAAGTGCACCAATAAATCGGCGTGCAAGAACTTTTTGGAAACGCGCCCGATTGGCGAAATATGCGACTATGTTCGGAAAGACGGGCGGCAATGCCGGGCGCTGATGGTCGAGGGAACCAAGACGATCCCGAACCGATGCAGTGATAAATCCTGTCCGAACCGTAATCCGCATAAGCTGCCCGCATGACAGCCAGAGCATTGGAGGAAAAGTATGAAGGAATATCTGCTGCTGTTGCGAGACCATGAACAGCGCTGGGATCGGTTTTCACCTCAGGAGCAGCAACAGGTCATCGAAAGATTCAATGCCTGGAATGCTGAAATGAGAGCGGCGAACGGGTTCGGGGGCGCAGGCAAACTATCGAGCGATCTCGGATCCACGGTGCGCCACGATGACAGCGGCTTCGTCGTCGACGGTCCGTTCTGCGACGCCAAGGAAGCGATCGCGGGATATTACTGTGTTCGTGCCGAAAGCCGTGAGGCTGCAGAAGAGTTCGCCAAGGGATGCCCGGTTCTGACCTACGGCGGATCGGTCGAGGTTCGCGAGTTGGTGATTACCATGCCCGGCGAATAGCATCGGGCATGTCCGCAGACGAACCGGCGCGCCTGTTTGTCGACCATTTCTTCAGGCAGAAATGGCGCGAAACGATTGTTATTCTGACCCGCCGTTTCGGGACGCAGCATCTCGAGGAGGTCGAGAACGCTGTGCAATCCGCGATGCTCAAGGCGCTCGACCGATGGACGCTGTCAGGCGTGCCGTCCAATCCGGGCGGCTGGATCTTCACGGCGGCGAAGAACGAGCTGATCGACAAATTTAGACAGTCGGCGGTGCGGGCAGGGCACGCGAACACGGTAGAGGAAGCGCTCTATTCCGACGGCGCGGGGCCTGATTTCTGGGCCGGGCCTCTGGAAGACGATGTCCTCAGTATGATCCTGGTCTGCTGCCACCCGCAGCTGCGGGCGCGGGAAAGTGTCGTTATCACGTTGCGGCTGGTGTGCGGCCTCGGCATCCATGAAATCGGCGCCGCAGTCTTTGCCAAGGACGAAGCCGTTCGCAAAATTCTCACACGGACCAAAGCGAAGATCCGCGATACCAGTATCCCCTTCGAGCATCCCCCGCGCGCGGAGCACTCGGCACGGCTGGATCGCGTGCTCCGGATCGTCTACCTGCTGTTCAACGAAGGATACGCGTCCAGCATTGGTGTGCGGCTGGTAAGCCCTGAGCTGTGCGCCGAGGCGGAGCGTCTGATCAAATTGCTCCTCGACAGCCACGTTTCCGATCGGGGCGATGTGTGGGCTTTGGCGGCACTGATGTCGTTTCAGGCATCCCGTCTGCAGGCGCGTGCCGATAAGGACGGCCGCCTGCTCCGCCTCGCTGAGCAAGACCGCAGCTTGTGGGATGGTGGCAAGATTGCCCGAGGCTTTCATTGCCTGGATCGCTCGATGCGGTCGAACGAGACCTCGAAATATCATCTCGAAGCGGCGATTGCCGCGTGCTATGCGGCCGCACCGTCCTACGAACAAACCGATTGGTGCCAGATTTTGTCGTTTTACGACGATCTGATGACGATATCGCCGTCGCCGATCGTCGTACTGAACCGGTCCGTTCCCTTGGTGATGGTGAAGGGGCCGGATGCGGGGATTGCCATTCTCGAGTCATTAGAACGCGAAGGCGCCCTGGCGCGCTATCATCTCTTGCCAGCTCTGATGGCGGATTACCATCAGCGGGCTGGGCGCTCAAAGCTGGCGAAGGCTTACTTCAAAAAGGCGGCGGATCTTAGTCAAACGGCGCCGGTCCGGCAGTTTCTCCTGGACCGCATTCAGGAAGACTGAAATCTGCGTCCTTACCCGATGCTGTCGTAGTAGGCCTGCAGCACCTCGACTACCTCGGGGCGGCTGAACTCGGCCGGCACGGTTTCGTGGTTGGCGAACATCTCGCGCAGCCTCGTGCCGGAAATATTGAGCCGGTCTTCCTCGCCATGCGGGCAGGTCTTCCCCGTCGCCATGCCGTCGCATTTGCGGCAGTAGAAGGTGATGTCGATCTTCAGCGGTTGAGTGACCAGACTGCCTTCTTCCAGCGTGTCGAAGATGTGGTGCGCGTCGAAGGGCCCGTAATAGTCGCCAACGCCGGCATGATCGCGCCCCACGACGAGATGCGAGCAACCGAAATTCTGCCGGAACAGCGCATGCAGCAGCGCCTCGCGCGGCCCCGCATAGCGCATCTCGATGGGATAGCCGGCCTGGACCGCGGTTCCCTCGACGAAGTAGTTCTCAACCAGCACGTCGATCGCCTTGACCCGCACGTCGGCGGGAATGTCGCCGGGTTTGAGCGCGCCGAGCACCTGATGGATCAAGACGCCATCGCCGATTTCGATGGCGATCTTGGCGAGATGCTCGTGACTGCGGTGCATTGGGTTGCGGGTCTGGAAAGCGGCGACCTTTGACCAGCCACGCTCTTCGAACATAACGCGGGTCTCTGCCGGGCGGAAGTACAGCCCCTTATAGGTCTCTGGGTAGTGCCCTTCGGACAGCACCGCGACTGGCCCGGCGAGATTGACATCGCCCTGTTCCATGACCTTCTGCACGCCCGGATGTTTTTCATCCGTCGTGCCGTAAACCTTTTCGCATTCGAGCGCTCGGTCGATTGTGTATTTTTCCGCCACACGAAGGATGCCGACGACGGCGCCGTCTTCGTCCATCAGCGCGACTTCATCGCCCTCCGCGATGGTTTCGGCGGTGCCGTGGCCGCAGGAAAGCGTGATCGGAATGGGCCAGAACAGACCGTTTGCGAGCCGCATGTCGACGCACGCGCCGCGCCAGTCGGCCTGATCCATGAAGCCGTCGAGCGGCGTATAGGCGCCCATGCCGAACATGAAGAGATCGGACAGCTCACGGCTGGACAGAGGAACCCGCGTGAGCGTTTCCGCGCGTGCCAGGGCGTCCTGTCTCGCGGTGGGCTCGACAAGGAGCGGCTTGAGCGGGCCGCCGCCATGGGGCGGTACGAGTTTCGACATGCGACAACCTCATTCACGGCAATAGCGGGACATATGGTCCGGCAGTCATACACGCCGTCCTCATGGGTGTGAAGGGTTTGGGTACGATCGCCTCGCCGAATGCAACGACGTGCTGGATGGCGTAACGAAAGAGGCCGCACCCGAAGATGCGGCCTCTCGCAGCAGTTATGGGCGCTGCCTTACATGCCCATGCCACCCATGCCGCCCATGCCACCCATGTCCGGCATGCCGCCTGGCATTCCGCCGCCACCGCTGCCGGCCGGTTCCGGCTTGTCGGCAACCATGGCTTCGGTTGTGATCAGCAGGCCGGCTACCGATGCCGCGTCCTGAATCGCAACCCGCACGACCTTCGCGGGATCGATGATGCCGCTCTTGACCATGTCGCAATACTTCTCCGATTGCGCATTGAAGCCCCAGTTTGCGTCCTTGTGCTCAAGGAGCTTACCGGCGATCACCGCACCGTCTTCACCAGCGTTCTCGGCAATCTGACGGGCCGGAGCCTGCAGTGCCTTGCGCACGATGTTGACGCCGACCTTTTGGTCTTCGTTGGTCGGATTCAGCTTGTCGAGCGCCTTGATCGAACGCAGAAGCGCAACACCGCCACCGGCGACGACGCCTTCTTCAACCGCGGCGCGGGTCGCGTTCATGGCGTCCTCAACACGGTCCTTACGCTCTTTCACTTCGACTTCGGTCGCACCGCCGACACTAATGATCGCAACGCCGCCCGAAAGCTTGGCGAGACGTTCCTGCAGCTTCTCCTTGTCGTAGTCGGACGAGGTTTCCTCGACCTGTGCGCTGATTTGATCGCACCGTGCCTTGATTTCTTTCTTCTTGCCAACGCCATCGACGATCGTGGTGTTGTCCTTGTCGATTTCGACGCGCTTTGCACGGCCCAGCATGTCCAAAGTAACGTTCTCGAGCTTGATGCCGAGATCCTCGGAAATGACCTGACCGCCGGTGAGAACCGCGATATCGGCCAGCATCGCCTTGCGGCGATCGCCGAAGCCCGGTGCCTTGACGGCTGCAACTTTGAGGCCGCCACGCAGGCGGTTGACAACCAACGTTGCCAGCGCCTCGCCCTCGACATCCTCAGCGAGGATGAGCAGGGGCTTGCCGGACTGAACGACCGCTTCGAGAAGCGGCAGCATCGTCTGTAGGCCGGAAAGCTTCGACTCGTGGATCAGAATGTACGGATCATCGAGTTCGGCTTTCATCTTCTCGGCGTTGGTGACGAAATACGGCGAGAGATAGCCGCGGTCGAACTGCATGCCTTCGACGACCTGCAGGTCGGTATCCAGCGACTTGGCTTCCTCGACCGTGATCACGCCGGCATTGCCGACTGTGGCCATGGCTTTAGCAAGCATGTCACCGATTTCCGTATCGCCATTGGCCGAAATCGAACCGACCTGCGCGATTTCGCTGTTGGTCGTGATTTTTTTCGAACGCTTGGCGATATCGGCGACAACCGCCTCGACGGCAGCATCGACGCCACGGCGCAGATCCATCGGGTTCATGCCGGCCGCAACCGCGCGCGTGCCTTCACGGACGATGGACGCAGCGAGAATGGTTGCCGTCGTGGTGCCGTCTCCGGCCAGGTCGTTGGTCTTCGACGCCACTTCGCGCACCATCTGGGCGCCCATGTTTTCGAACTTGTCGCCCAGTTCGATTTCCTTCGCAACCGTGACACCATCCTTAGTGATCCGCGGTGCGCCAAATGCTTTATCGATAACGACATTACGTCCTTTCGGACCGAGCGTTACCTTGACGGCATCGTTTAGAATATCGACGCCGTGCAACATCCTGTCGCGGGCGTCGGTTGAAAACTTGACTTCTTTCGCAGCCATTATTCGTTCCTTTTTATCGTCTCAATTTCGTGTGATGTTTCTGAAGTTCGTCGCTTGGGTTTACGACAAAACACCCA
Organism: Alphaproteobacteria bacterium; assembly: GCA_012103325.1. Classification (GTDB taxonomy): domain Bacteria; phylum Pseudomonadota; class Alphaproteobacteria; order UBA8366. The sequence continues at coordinate 305,061 of WLWY01000001.1, read as the reverse complement.
TGATGTCGGATTCGTTCATGATCAGCAGTTCTTCACCGTCCAGCTTAATCTCGGTGCCCGACCATTTGCCGAACAGAACCGTGTCGCCCTTTTTGACGTCGAGCGGCGTGATGGCGCCCTGCTCGTTACGGCCGCCCGGGCCAACCGAGACGATCTTGCCCTGCATCGGCTTTTCTTTGGCCGTGTCGGGAATGATGATGCCGCCGGCTGACTTTTCTTCTTCTTCGATCCGGCGCACCAATACGCGTTCATGCAACGGCCTGAATTTCATTGCTCACTCTCCATTTTTTTCTTGGAATTGATTTTTTCGCCTTGTTGGCACTCGAGTCTTGGGAGTGCTAAGGATCAACTGGGCCTTTACCGGCGTCAGGTCAAGCAAAATCAGCCGAAAACAACGTCGTGGCGGCGAATCGATATCAATCGAGCGGGCAAATTAGGGTACGTATCTTTCCTTACTTGTCTGAGTGCCGCTCTGATTTAAACTGGGATCCAATCGTAAAAGCTGTTGAATCTGGCGAAACCGCCGGGAACGTTGTCTTACTCGTTAGAAAGGATATGCCGTGAAAAAGGGACTTCTTATCGGTGGCGGCGTTCTCATCGTCGTTATAGCCGTTGGCGTCTATTGGTTCGCGTCCAATCTCGATTCGTTGATCAAAACGGCGGTTGAGACGTACGGGTCGGAGATCACGAAGGCCGAAGTGACCCTCGATGAGGTGGAGATTTCACCGACATCGGGTGCGGGCAGCCTGCGCGGGCTCGTCATGGGGAACCCTAGCGGTTTCAAGAGCGACAACGCTTTCAGCCTGGGAGAGGTCAGCGTTTCGATCGATACCGGGTCGCTCGGTAGCGACACCATTGTGATCAAGGAAGTCGTCATCGGCGCGCCCGCCGTGACGTACGAGATCGGTGCCAATGGCAGCAACATCGACGCGATCCGCAAAAATGTCGAAAGCTATGTCGGTGGATCTGGCGGCGGTTCGAGTGGCGGCGAAAAAGAAGGCGAGACCAAGCTGATTATCGAAAACCTCTATGTTCGCGACGGCAAGGTGAATGTCAGCGCAACGGCGCTTGGCGGTAAGTCGCTCGGCGCACCGCTGCCGACCATTCATCTCAAGGACATCGGCAAAAAATCCGACGGCGCGACCCCGGGCGAGGTGGCCGACCAAGTGATCAAAGCGGTCAGCAATGGGGCAACGAAAGCGGTGGGAACCTTGAACCTGGATAAGGTGCTTGGGGGTGCTGCTAAGGACGCCATGGAAAAGGGCAAGGGCGTGATCGAGAAGGGCAAGGATTCGGTTGGCGGTACGCTGAAGAATTTGCTGAACAAATAGGCGCGCTGCGCCTCAGGTGCTGATCAAGCTTGCCAGCCGCAGGACGACAACGCCTGCGCTGGCAAGGAAACCGACGACCGGCACCCATAACGGTATAACGAAGGCCTCCGACGGTGGCCGTCCGCGGCGTTTGACGCGCCATAGGGCCAGGTTGACCAGCGCGAAGACGAAGAGCATCAGAAAAGATGTGATTTCGGCGAGCTGAACCAAGGGCAGCCAAAGGGCGAAGACGAGAACGATGCCGGCCACGACCGCGGTCGCCAGAACAGGCGTCCTTGTAACCGGATGTATCGCGGCCAGTGCCGACGGTAGCCACCCTTGATTGCTCATCCCATACAGGACACGGGCGGCCATCACCGTTTGAATCAAGGCGCCATTCAGGATCGCAATAATGGCGACCAGACTGATCATGCTGGACAACCCGCTGGCTTTTCGCTCGATGAGCGTTGCCAGTGGCGCCTCGCTCGCCGCCAGTTCGTCGAGCGGCAGGCTCAACACGGCGACCAGCGCGAGCGCGATGTAAAAAACCGTCGATATAACAAGTGTCAGAATGATGGCGCGGGGCAGGTTGCGCCGAACATCCTTTACCTCTTCGGCGACGTTGACCATGTCCTCGAAACCGATGAAGGCGTAGAACGCCAGGACCGATCCCGCCAGAATGCCGCTCCAGGCCGACCCGTCGAGCGGCGGAATGAGCTCGGGCAGCCGTGCGGGGAGTTCGGCAAAATTCTCATACCCGGCCCAAATCGCGATCAGCAGCCCGCCGATTTCAATGATTGTCGCGATAACCGCGATCATGACTGATTCGGTAATGCCCCATGCGGCGACCACGCCAAGGGTGCAAACCAGCAGCACGATCGCGAGCCAGTCGGGCATGGCAACGAATTCGTGCAGATAGCCGACGAAACCGCGAGAGATCGCTGCGCTGGAAGTCAGGCCGGCGAACATGACGCACAGGCCGACGAACAGGGCGAGCAATTTTACCGGAAAAGCGGCATGGACGAAGACCGCTTCGCCCGCACTCTTGGGCAGGCGCGAGGCAAACTCCGCGAAGGAAAAGACGGTCAGGCCGGCGAGCAGCGAGGCGAGCAAGAACGAAACCGGCGCATACATGCCAGCGCTGCCTGCGACTTTTCCGATGAGCACGTAGATTCCTGCGCCAATCGTCGTGCCCAGGCCATACAGCGTGATCATCGGCATCGACAGGCTGCGCTTTAACGCAGGCCTGGTATCGTCGCTCTGACGTTCCGCCATGTCTTTCGCTAATTCGCGCTGATCGTCTTGCAGAATTTCACGAATTCCACGTTGTGTCCGGCGTCGCGCAGATGATTCAGTACGCCGCCGCTAGGCGTGGATGTAACCCAGTCGTCGGGAATGTGCGTGTGAATGGCGGAACAATCCAGATTTCGCGCCAGTCGCTCCATGACATCGATTAGGGTTTTGATGGCCGCGGCGCGGTCGCCCATATCCAGCGCGATAAAGTTTTCAACCGTAAGCACAGCGTTATGGTTCAGCACGATCCGCACAGAGTAGCTGAACAGGCCGTGGATGTAACCGCGTTTGCTTTCCGCGGCGACGATTCCGGCTGCTTTCGTCAACTCGGGATCCGGGTGGTTGATCCTCTCGGCATATTCGATCCACGCGTCCAGCGAAACGTCGGGCCGCGCGGCTTGGATCAGAGGATAGGCGCGGGCGGCGTTTTCTGGCGAGAGCGGCCTTATATGATAATCGCGCGGCATCGGCATTCCGGCTTCCTGAGAGATATAGAGGCTACCGCCCCACCGCGCTGCGCCAAATGACATAGGTCATTGCCGCCAAATGCGATTCCGTGGACGCGTCAAAATGCGCTCGTGCAATTGGAAACCTAACGTATTACAGTTGGTTGCGGCAGAGGCGAACGCATTGGGTATGCATTATGGCTGTCATTAAATTTAACCAACCGCCGGTATCAAATCCGGATCCGAGTTTGAGCCCGTGCGCGGCGTGCTCAGTCCGTGACCTGTCGATTTGCGGTGTTTTGGACGAGACAGAGCTGCAGAAAATGGCCGCCATCGCCTACAATATGCGGTTTTCGGCACAGGATCCGATCATCGATGAAGGGGAGCCGGCAGAGTTTCTGTTCAACATCACCGGGGGCACGGTCCGTCTCTACAAATTGCTGCCGGACGGCCGGCGTCAGATTACCGGTTTTCTGAGCAGCGGCGATTTCCTTGGCATCGCGCTGAACGAAAGCTACGCCTACAGCGCCGAAGCGGTCGACCCTGTCATGGTCTGCCGGTTTCCGCGCCGCAAACTGGAAAGCTTGCTGGACGAATTTCCGCACCTCGAAAAGCGGCTGCTCGGCCTGGCCTCCAACGAATTGGCGCAAGCGCAGGATCAAATGGTCCTGCTGGGGCGTAAGACGGCCAAGGAAAAGGTTGTCTCGTTTCTTCTGGCGCTGTCGCGTCGGCAGGAAGTGAATGGCGGCGCGCTGACGCCGGTCGCCTTACCGATGAGCCGGTCGGATATCGCCGACTATCTGGGGCTCACGACCGAAACCGTCAGCCGAACCTTCTCGTCGTTGAAGCGCGATCAGTCGATCCGCATTGAAGAGGGCGGCAATATCGCCCTGCCGGATATCGAGGCGCTGGAGACGATCGCCGAAGGCTTCTAGATCGAGAACAATTGCGCGTAGGCGCTTACCATGGTCGCTTCGTCGTACACGTCTTTGACATGCTGGCGATTCTCCGCACCGATGCGATGACGCAGATCCGGGTCTGCCGCGAATTCCGATAACACTTGTCCGAGGCGCTCCGCATCCCGTGCGACGATTTGCGGTTTGTTGCCCGGCGCGACGATATGCCGGACATCGCCGACATCCACTCCCGCAATGGGAAGACCGGCGGCCATCGCTTCCAGAACGCTGATCGGCATTTGCTCCGTATCCGACGACAACGTGAATATATCGAACAGGCTTAAAATTGCGGCAGGGTCGGACTGGTATCCGGTAAAAATTACACGGTCCGAAAGGCCGTGTTGCGCCGCGCTCGCTTCCAGTGGCGCCCGCTCCGGCCCATCGCCGACGATAATCAGCCGCAACTTGTCGCTCTCCGGCATCGCACGGAAGGCCAGAAGCAAGCGCTCCAGGTTCTTCTCCGGGCGCAACGCCGCGACGGTGCCGATCACCGTCATGTCCGGATCGATGCCGTAGCGCCGGGCCAGCGCCTCGTCGCGTGGGATCGAAAAGCGCGCGTAGTCGATGCCGTTGGGAATATAGGTGACGGCGGCGGGATCGAGCCGCCAGACCCCGGTGACGATATCCTCCAGCGTATGGGACGGCACCATCACGGTCGTGTTTCGCCGCAGGACCAGCCGGCGGAACTGCACCCGCCGCGGCAATTGCCGGTCCGCTTCTTCCGGACCGAACCCGTCGACGATATGGATATGCGGGCAGGCGCGGCCGAAATTCGCCAGCGCCCATTCGATCGCGCCCCAATTATACGTCACCAGAACATCCGGCCGCAGAGTGTTGAGGGCGCGCCGGAAGGTGAAGAAACTGCGGGCCGCGCGGCCCTTCCGATAGGCGATGTCATGGATTTCGCAGAGCGCATCCGGTGCGAGCAGCTTGGTCGCCTCGTAGCCATGGTCCATCGCAAACAGCAGATGCCGGAATCCGCCGCCGAGTTTGTTCGCAATCGTTGCGAACCGGACCTGCGGTCCGCCCACATTGAGGGTGGAAAAAACGTGGAGAAGCGTGCGGGGCGGGGCGGTGCCGGCTGTCATGGTTCCGCTCGCCCAACCATTTACGACCGAACGACGACGCGGATCGCCTGATCGACGAAGGTTGCGCGGTCCGTGACCGGTTTCCAGTTGAGGTCCGCCTTGGCGTCGGCGCAGTCGAACCGGGCGTTCAGGCCGCGCGACTTGGTGTCCCGCAGGCTGGGGAATGGCGCCTTGCGGCCGATCGCGCGTTTGATCAGCCATTTGCCGATATCGACGCCCTGCAGCTTGTAGGCCGATTGCGGATAGAATTGCAGCGGCCGGCCGGAGGCTTCGGCCAGTGCGGCGATAAAGGCGCGGGCCGACAGGGTGACGTCGCCGACCAGGTTGTAGCTTTTGCCCTCGATACCCTTCGTCGTCAGGCTGCCGACGATGGCGCTGGCGACGTCACCGGCTAGCACGAAGGGCAGCGGATTCTCGCCCGCATTCCAGCCCAGGCAGAACTGTTCGGTGTTGTAGAAGCCGAGGCCGCTATGAAACGGGCTCGTCCCGTCGCCGACGACGACGCCGGGCCGCAGAATGCAAACGGGCAGACCGTCCTTGCGATGCATGTCGAGCAGGGCGAGATCGCTCGCCGCCTTGCCGCGCGCGTAATCGGCGCGTTCGTCGGGCTGCGGGTCAGGCGGTGTCGCGCCGATGATCGTCTCCCTCTCGTCGCCGAGATACAGCCCGGCGATGGAGCCGATTTGGATCAGCCGCTCCGTCTTGGCGTCGAGGCAGGCCTGCCCGACGAGCCGTGCGCTGCCGACCATGCTGCGTTCGATCGCTTCCCAACTGTCACCGCCGCCGCCATGCGCCAGATTGACCACGAGCGGTGCGCGGCTCACAGCGGCCTTGACGTCCGCTTCGCTGGTCACGTCGCCGCGCAGCAGGCTGACACCGTCTACGAAGAAGACCGGGGCCAGGTTCTTCAGGTTGCGCGCCATAACCGTCACGGTGCGGCCGGAATCGAGGATATGCCGAACGGTGTGAGCACCGATGAAGCCGGTGCCGCCGAGCAGCACTACGTCGCTCTTGGCCGCGGGCTCACGCGTCACCGGGACCGCTGCGGCCGGCGGTGTGGTAAAGGCGGAGGCGGCGATTTCCTCGCACAGCCGCACCAGGTCCGCGCCGAACGCGCCATCTGATTCTGGGGAAATGCCGGCGTCCACAGCCTCGTGAAAGGCGGCGATGCTGCCCGCCATGCTGCGATAGAAGGGATCGCTGCGGTCTTTCAACCGGAACAGCGACAGCAGATAGTCCGCGGCGTTGCCCCAGCTTTGCGATGCGATCTCACGCGCCGCCGACCGGCCGGTGAAGAACGCGTCGGCGAATTCTGGAAACCGGGTCCGGCCATGGGTGTGGGTGCGGTTGGTAATGATATCGGCCACGACGACCCCATCGTCGCATACCGCGCTCACCTGCCAGAACGGGTAGTCGCGGCCGACCGCGAAATGGACCTGCGCGTCTGCTTCGGTGCCTTGCAGCGCAATGTTGCAGGATCGGTAGAGCTGCAGTCCCGGCGAGAATTCGAGTGGCGGCGGCGCCTGCGTGGAAATATCCGATACCTCGCCGATCAGCGCGCGAATCAGCGACAGCGGGTGCACCGCCTGCTCCAGCAGGATGTTGAGCGGCTTGTCGAACATCCAATGCGACATCTGCTTCGCGGCCAGCTGCCGCAGCGGCATATTGTAGACGCAATGCACATGTCGCAGACGGCCGACGGACTTGGAGTCGATCCGCTCGCGCAGGGCGCGGAAGGCGGGGTTGAACAGAAAGTTCTGGTTGGTGCCGAGGATGGCGTTCTTCTCGGCTGCCAGGGCGATGAGCTTCTGCGACGATTCGAAGCTCTCCGTCAGCGGCTTTTCGCACAGGACGGACACGCCGGCGTCTAACAGGGTCGTGGCGATAGAGTCGTGCAGCGGCGGCGGCACCAGAATATGCGCCCGGTCGAAATCGCGCGCCGCCAGCGCGTCCTCCAGGCTGCCGAACGCCTTTGCCCCGCCGAACGATTGCGCCATGGCCGTCGCCAAGTCCAGGTTCGGATCGACGACCGCGCTGACCCGCACGGAACTCATCGCCGACAGGGCAGCGGCATGGGTGTTGGCGATGTTTCCGGCGCCGACGAGGCAAACATTATGAACGGCCATTACGGTGCCTTTTTGTGAATCCAGCAGTCGGACGGGAGGGGAACCGGCAAACAGAACGCGGAAATGATGAAAAAATCCTCTATCTCTGCGGTGCGGCGGCGTGCGCAGTCACTATCATCGCTCCTTGGTATTAGGGCTTAAAGGAATGCCACGCGATCTTCAAGAGAAGGTGAAACGCGCGAGCCGTCCGTCGTTCCGCTGCTACATTGGATACGGAATTCGAAAGGCTCCGAGATGTGGCGATACGCAATCCTTGTGCTGCTTTTAGCCGCGCTGCCGGCCCGGGCGGATTTCGGCGAGGGGCTCGCGGCCTATGACGCCGGCGACTACGCCGCGGCGCGGACGGCATGGTTGCCGCTCGCGGAACAGGGCGATTCGGCAGCACAAACCGCGCTCGCCGGCCTGTACGCTCAAGGCGCCGGGGTGCCCCGGGATTATGCTGCCGCCGCCCGGTGGTTCCGCCGCGCGGCGGACCAGGGGGACATGGTGGGGCAGCTCAATCTCGGCGACTACTACGCAAGCGGTCTCGGCGTACCCCGCGATCTCGAAACCGCGTGGCTCTGGCTCAGCCTCGCCGCCCGGCAAGACAGCGTCTGGGCCACCAACCGTCGCGATGCAGTGGCGCGGGAGATGAGCGCCGCGGCAATTGCGGCGGCAACCCGGCGGTTGGAGCGGTGGCGTCCCAAGAAACCGTAGTCAACGGGAACGCCACAGACCTTTCCTCGCCGCTTTCGCCGCTGTTTCGAGGGCGACGTAGGCGGTACCGCGTTGCGCGCGCGCCCAGCCTTCCGTCACCATCCAGGCGCCCAAATCCCGCCCCTTCGGCCCGCCGACCCTGCATACCGCGATGGCCAGCTTCAGCGTGCCGGCATCCCGCACATCGCACTCCACCCAGGTCCGCCCGACCGCATCGGCCAGCGCGAACGCTGCCTCCTGCCCGCAGCGCCACGGCGTGCCTCCCGCGCCGCAAGTTTCCCCGAATTTGGGCGCGTCGATGCCGTCGAGGAGGATGCGCTGTCCGGCGATCTCGATCGTCCCGCCATCGACGATGTCCGCCTTGCCAGTAATATCGGCGGCCAGCGCGAGGGTGGGGAGGAGAAGGATCAAAAACGTGGCGATGGGTTTCATTGAGACCAAATCCACATAATTTATGGCAGTATGCCTTACTTCATGATCTTTTACTGTAGGCAAAATCGGCAGAAAACAGATGCAATTGCGCCGTTTGCAGATTGACAGACGTGCAAAATTGCGGAAAATGGAACGCAACGTTTCATTTAATTGATTCAAGTTGAAGCTTCGGTGTGCATTGCGCATCGAATCGCGGAAATCAGCGGGAGAGACCAGATGAGCCAGGTTGCGGCGGCGCAGGCGCCGGATGTGATGGATGTGGGTGCGGTGCTGGATGGGCTGATGGGCCGGGCGCGGGGTGCGATGGCGACGTTTGCCGATGCCGATCAGGCGCGCATCGACGAAGCGGTGACGGCGCTGGCTTGGTCGATCTACAAGCCGGAGAATGCGGAACGGCTGGCGGTCCTGGCGGTCGAGGATACCGGCCTCGGCAACGTGCCGGACAAGGTCATCAAGAATACCCGCAAGACCTTCGGCGCGCTGCGCGACCTGATGCGAGTCAAGACCGTCGGTGTGATCGAGGAAATTCCCGAGAAGGGGCTGATCAAATACGCCAAGCCGGTCGGCGTCGTCGGTGCGGTGACGCCCTCGACCAACCCGGCCGCGACGCCGGTGAATAAGGCGATGATGGCGGTCAAGGGCGGCAATGCGGTGATCATCGCGCCGTCGCCGTCAGGCTGGAACACGACCAACATGACGGTCGAATTGATGCGCGCGGAACTGACGAAGGTCGGCGCGCCGGAAGATCTGGTGCAGATCCTGCCCAGCCCGGTGACCAAGGAGCTGACCCAGGCGCTGATGAAGGCGGTCGATCTGGTCGTCGTGACCGGCAGCCAGAACAACGTCCGCTCGGCCTATTCCAGCGGCACGCCGGCCATCGGCGTCGGCGCGGGCAACGTGCCGGTGATCATCGATGCGAGCGCCGACCTCACGGATGCGGCGGAGAAGATTTGCGCCTCGAAGATTTTCGATAACGCGACATCCTGCTCGTCGGAGAATTCCGTGACCATCGTCGACGCGGTCTATGACGATGCGATCAAGGCGTTGGAAGCGGCGGGCGGCTATCTCTGCTCGCCGGAAGAAGTGCGGTCGGTAAAAGACACGCTGTGGAAGAACGGCAAGCTCAACCGGCATATCATTGCCAAGGACCCGGCGATTTTCGCCGAGGCGTGCGGTCTGCCGGAGGCGGCGAAATCGGCCAAGTTCTTCATGGTCGAGGATACGGGTGCTGGGCCGGACAAGCCGTTCTCGGGCGAGAAGCTGTCCCTGGCGTTGACCATCTACCGCGCGGCAGACTTTGCGGCGGCCAAGCGGCAGGTCCAGGACGTGATGGACTATCAGGGTGCTGGCCATTCGGTCGGCATCCATACCGCCGACCCGGCGCACTACCGCGAGCTGGCGGAAGACCTCAAGGTGGTGCGGGTGCTGGTTAATCAGGCGCACACTTTCGGCAATGGTGGGTCGTTCACCAACGGCTTGGAATTCACCTTGTCGATGGGCTGTGGCACCTGGGCCGGAAACTCGATTTCGGAGAATTTGAATTGGCGGCATTTCGTCAATATCACCCACCTCGTCACCGAGATTCCCGAGGACAAGCCGAGCGAAGACGCGCTGTTCGGCGGTCATTGGCAGAAATACGGAAAGTAGGGTCATGAATTTCGAGGAACACGCGGCGAAACCCCTACTCGCCGCGGCCGGTATTGCCGTGCCGAAAAGCAAGCTTGCGGCCACGCCGGCGGATGCCGCCGCTGCCGCAGCGGATATCGGCCCGTGCGTCGTCAAGGCGCAGGTGCCGACGGGCAAGCGTGGCAAGGCGGGCGGCATCAAGCTCGCTGCGACTCCGGCCGAAGCCGAGCAGGCGGCGTCGGACATCCTCGGCATGGACATTGCGGGGAATACGGTTGCGCAGGTGCTGGTCGAAGCGCAGGCGGACATCGCGGCGGAGTACTATGCCTGTGTCCTGACGGACGCGGCGTCGAAAGGGCCGCTAATGCTGTTCTCGACCGAGGGCGGTATGGATATCGAAGAAGTTGCCGACGCGGACCCGGACAAAATCGTCCGCTTGCCGATCGATATCCGAAACGGAACCGACCGGGCGGCGATTCAAAGCGCGTTGGAATCGCTGGATCTTGGCGATCGCGTATTCCAGGTCGCGTCGGCCCTGGAACGGCTCTACAGCGTTTATGTCGGCAACGACGCCGATCTAGTCGAAATCAATCCGCTGATCGTGACCGGCGCGGGCGATGTCGTGGCGCTGGATTGCAAGTTTTCGCTGGAAGATTCCGGGGCCAATCGGCGTCAGGAATTGGCCGCGACGGGTGCGCCGGAGAAGCTGACGGAGCTGGAAACGCGCGGCCAGGACCTGGGCCTGCGCTACATCGAACTCGATGGCGATGTCGGCGTGCTGGCGAACGGGGCGGGCCTGACCATGACGACGATGGATGTGATCCGCCATTACGGCGGCGAACCCTCTAATTTCCTGGAGATCGGCGGCGAGGCTTATACGCTGGGCAAGCCGGCGCTGGAGCTGGTGTTGTCGAACCCGAACGTGAAGTGCCTGTTGGTCAATTTCTGTGGGGCGTTCGCGCGCACCGACGTGATGACGGAGGGCATCGTCAACGCCTGGGCGGAATTGAAGCCGACTCTGCCGGTGTTCTTCACGATCCACGGCACCAATGAAGAAGAAGCTGTTGCCCTGGTGCGCGACCGGCTCGGCATGGAGCCTTACGATCTGATGGACGATGCGGTGAAGGCGGCGGTCGCCGCCGCGAAGGAGGCGTCGTAATGATCGTGCAGAAAAACGAGCGCGTGCTGGTGCAGGGCATAACCGGTAAGCAGGGCGCGTTCTGGACCGAACGCATGCAGGCGTACGGCACCAAAGTCATGGGCGGCGTCAATCCGCGTAAGGCGGGCACGACGGTTTGCGACGTGCCGGTCTATGCCTCCGCGGTCGATGCGGCGCAGGATGGCGGGTTTGAGATCGCGGCGATGTTCATCCCGCCGATGCTGGCCAAGGCCGCCGCGCTGGATGCGATCGAGGCGGGCGCGAAGGGCATCGTCTGCCTGACCGAACATATCCCGGTGCAGGACGTGATGTATTTCCTCGCCGCCGCGCGCGAGGCCGGGACCTGGGTCATCGGGCCGAACACGACCGGTGTCGTGACGGCGGGCGAAAGCTTCGTTGGCTTCATGCCGGTCTTCAACGAACGCGTCTTTCGCCCCGGCGACATCGGCATCATCTCGCGCAGCGGCAGCCTCGGTACGTTGGTCTGCATGAAGATGGTCGAAGCCGGATACGGCACTTCGACCTTCATCGGCATCGGCGGCGACCCGATCATCGGCTCCACGACGCGCGATGCGCTGGAAGCGCTCGATTCGGATGAGCGCACGAAAGGCGTCGTCCTGATTGGTGAGATCGGCGGCGAAATGGAAGAGGACGCAGCCGAGTACGCGGCCAAGATGGACAAGCCCATCGTCGCCTTTATTGCCGGCGCGGCGTCCCCGCCCGGCAAACGCATGGGCCATGCCGGCGCCATCGTCATGGGCGACCGCGGCACCTACCAGTCGAAGCGCAAGGCGCTCGAAGCGGCGGGTGTGGTTGTGTTAGATACGCCGTCATCCGTCGGTGATGCGATGCGCGAGGCAATGGGGTAGACGCCGCTAGAAGGGGAGTCGAATCGCTTATGAGGTCTGTCGCCGCGCTTCTGATCGGGCTCTTTGCCCTGCCGGCATTCGCTGCCGACATCGCCGGCGAGCCCATTGTTGTTGACGGCAATACGATAGAAATAGACGGCCAGCGGATAATCCTTCACGGCATCGATGCGCCGGAATCCAAGCAGGTGTGCAAGGCGGACGGCCATTCCTGGCCGTGTGGCGAGCATGCAACGTCTGCCCTTGCCAACGCGATCGGCCGGACATGGGTCGAATGCGATAAGAAGGAAGCGACCAAGGATGGGCGCACGGTCGCGGTCTGCCGGGCCGGGGGGCCGAAGGGCATGGTTCTGAACGCCCATATGGTCGCCGAGGGCATGGCGCTCGCCTACCGGACGGTCTCCGAGGAATACGTGACGCAGGAAGACGCCGCCAAGCAAGCCAAGAAGGGCTTGTGGCGGGGGGAATTCACCAAGCCCTGGGACTGGCGTCGCGGTGTGAGGCTGGCGTCCAACATGCCGACGGACAAGCCCTGCCAGATCAAAGGCAATATCGGCGAGAAGGGCGTGCGGATCTATCACATGCCCAATGGACGATATTACAATCGTACAAAGATCAATCGGCTCAAGGGCGAGCGTTGGTTCTGTTCGGAGGCGCAAGCGAAGGCCGCCGGCTGGCGGCGGTCAAAACGGTAACGCCGTACGTCCAATCAACGCCGCTTAGCAGCCTCGATCGCCTGCCATACGCGCTGCGGCGTTGCCGGCATTTCGATATGGGTCACGCCGAAATCCGACAGCGCGTTGACGATGGCGTTGATGACGACGCCGAGCGCGGGGGTCGTGCCGCCTTCGCCGCCGGGGCGGATACCGTGTGGGTGGGAGCTGGCGGGGACTTCCGTGATGATGGTTTTGATCGGCGGTAGGGTGTCCGCGCGCGGCATCGCGTAATCCATGAAGGACCCCGTCAGAAGTTGCGCGCTGTCCGGGTCGTAGCGGATCTCCTCGAAAAGGGCCTGGCCGAGCCCCTGCGCCACCGCGCCATGCGCCTGGCCGTGCAGGATGAGCGGATTGACCGCCAGTCCGACATCGTCGACGGCGGTCCAGGCAACGATGGCCACGTGTCCCGTGTCCGGATCGACCTCCACTTCGCAGACATGCGCGCCGTAGGGATAGCCGCCCGCGCGGTTGGTAATGTCGCCGATGCCCTCGAGCTCGCCGCGCAGATCGTCCGGCAGGGTATCGAGCGTTGCGGCGGCCCGCGCCGCTTCCCAAAGATCGATGCTGCCCCCGCCCGGCGTGGTGAAGGCGCCATCGGCAAAGACGATGTCCGATTCGGGCGCTTGCAGAACGTGTGCTGCAATGGATCTACCTTTGGCGAGCAGCGTTTCGACCGCTTCTCCGGCGGCGATACTGACCAACCGCATCGAGCGGCCCGAATGAGAGCCGCCGCCGACCGACACCCGGTCCGTGTCGTTGGCGACGAACCGCACCTTGCGGAACGGGATCTGCAGCCATTCGCTGATCAGTTGGGGAAAGCTGGTTTCGTGGCCCTGGCCGCTGCTCATGGTGCCGACGACCAACTCGACGCAACCGTCCTCGCATACCGTCACCTCGGCGCGTTCGCGCGGAATGCCGCTGGTCACCTCGATATAATTCGCTACGGCAATGCCGCGGCGCAGCCCGCGCGCGGCGGATCCGGCCCGGCGGGCCTCATAACCGTCCCAGTCGGCTTCGCGCAGTGCCTCGTCCATGCAGGCGGTGTAGTCGCCGCTGTCATAGGTGACCCCGACGCCGTTGGTGAAGGGCATTGCCTCGCTGGCAATCAGATTGCGCCGGCGTAGGTCAACCCGGTCGAAGCCATACTGCTCGGCGGCGAGTTCGATCAGCCGCTCGATCATGTAGATTGCCTCGGGCCGGCCGGCACTGCGGTAGACGGCGGTCGGCGCAGTGTTGGTCAGCACCGCATGCCCTTCGAAATGGACGCTCGGGATGCGATAGACGCTCTGCATCATCGAGAGCCCCTTGCGCAGTGGCCAGAAATAGACCGTATAGGCGCCCAAATTCAGCGTGTTGACACCACGCAGGCCGAGAAAATTCCCCTCCGTATCGAGCGCCAGTTCGGCGGTCGAAGTGAGGTCGCGGGCTTGATAGTCGCTGAGAAAGCATTCCTGCCGCGTCGCGGTCCATTTGACCGGTCGTCCGACACGTTTCGCGGCCCAGGGCATCAAAGCGAATTCCGGCGAGAACCCGTTACGTGTGCCGAAATTCCCGCCCATGTCGCCAAAGACGGCGCGGCAGTTCTCTTTTGGAACGCCCAGAATCAGCGACAGCCGCTCGCGTGTCTGCACCGCCCCCCGCCCGGACGCCGCGCGCAGGGTGTAGAAGTCTTTCGCCGGATCGTATTCGCCGAGCACCGAACGCGGTTCCATCGGGGTGCCGGTGACGCGGTGCACCCAGCTGTCCAGCTTGACGATATGTGTTGCTTCGCCGAAGGCGCGGTCGGTGACATTTTTGTCGCCGACCTCGCAGGTGAGCGACAGATTGCCGGGACAATCCGGCCAGAGGCGCGGCGCGTTTTCCGCCCGCGCGTCGCGCGCGTGCACGACCGCAGGCAGGGGCTCGTAGTCGATATGCACATGGTCGATAGCATCGGCCGCCGCGGCGACCGTCTCGGCGATGACCAGAGCGACGGCTTCGCCGACATAGCGCACCGTATCGACGGGCAGAGGCAGGTTCTCCGTCGTGTAGACCTTGAAGCCCGGTGGCAGGAGAAGTTCGGCATCCGGCGGGCCCATCCAGTCCGGATTGTGCGGTATGGGTCCCAACCCACCTGCCATGGCATCCGCGCCGGTCAGAACCGCGAGCACGCCCGGTTGTGCCATCGCGCCGGAGATGTCGATCGCGCGGATCCTCGCATGCGCGTGCGGCGAGCGCACCAATGCAGCGTGGCAGAGGCCATCCGGGGAAAAATCGCCCGCATACTGTCCCTTGCCGGTAAGCAGCCGCTGGTCTTCCGTCCGTGGAAGGGGTGCGCCGATACCCTCGGCACCGGTTGGACTCTGTGTTGGCAACATTGTTCCCTTTCACGGTCGGGCTTCAGGTGTAAGATTATGTCATCATGCATGGCGTCCGTCCCCTTATCGAATCCGGTTTTCTATTTCTGCGCCACGGCCAGTCTGAATCCAATGTGGATGGTTTAATCGGCGGCGCGACCGATTATGCGTTGACTGAAGCCGGGCGCGAACAGGCACGCGCGGCGGGTGAAAGGCTGCTTGGGCATGCGATCACGGCGATCTATTCCAGCCCGCTGAGCCGAGCCTTCGATACGGCGCAGATGGTTGCCGAGGCTATGGGTGGTGTCACGATAGAAGTCTACGACGATCTGCGGGAACGCAATCTCGGCGTCTGGGAAGGGCAACCGGTATCGGTCTATGAGCGCGATGTAACACCGGACGGCGGCGAGTCCGTGCAGTCGTTCCGGCAACGGGTCGTTGCCAGCCTCGAGAAGATTGCCGCGCCGCCGACCGCGCTTTTGGTCGCCCATGCCGGCGTGTTCCGAATTCTGCACCAACACCTGGCCGGAGGGGATTATGCCGGCCGCGCAAAAAATGCGCATCCGATGATGTTCGAACCCGACGCCGACGCCTGGCGCGTCGACCCCTTGTAGATAGAAGGAGTACCCGCATGGCAGACTCCGTGTTTCATGTCGGCAACGCGGCCGGTTTCGCGACCGACCGGGTCGATGCGGGTGCGCCCGTCGTCAAGGCTCTGATCGAGTCCGGCGCCCCGGCGGCGCTGTTTTACGAAACCTTGGCGGAGCGTACCTTGGCCTATGCGCAGCGTAACCGGCTGCGTGATCCAGAAAAGGGGTATACGCCGGATCTGGAACGGTTTTTGGCGCCCGTGCTGGCCGACTGCGTGACGCATGGCATTCCGATTCTGGGGAACTTCGGCGCGGCGAACCCGGCCGGGGCGGCGAAGGCGATCCACCGGCTGGCGAAAGAACTTGGCATCGAAGGTATCAAGGTCGCCGTTGTCGAAGGGGACGATGTTCGCGAAGGACTGCCTTCGATGCAGGTGCAGGCCTGGGAAGAGGAACCGCTGTTCGATGTCGGCCGCAACGATATCGTCGCCGCGAATGCCTACCTCGGCGCGCGTCCCATCGCCGATGCGTTGGCGTTGGGCGCGGATGTCGTCGTGACGGGCCGGGTGACCGATTCTGCGCTGGCGCTGGCACCGCTGCTGCATCATTTCGGCTGGGACGGCGCCGATTGGGACCGCATTGCATCCGGCGTGCTGACGGGGCACCTGCTGGAGTGTGGCGCGCAGGCGACCGGTGGTTATTTCGCCGACCCCGGTTATAAGGACGTGCCAAACATGGCCGATATCGGCTATCCGATTGCCGAAGTGACCGACGACGGCGATATCGTGCTGACCAAGCCCGCGGGAACCGGCGGCAGGGTCGACGAGCGCACCGTGAAAGAACAAATCCTCTACGAAATACATGACCCGGCCAATTACCTGACGCCGGACGTGACCCTAGATCTGATGGATGTCCGCGCCGAGCAGGTCGGCCCGGATCGCGTGAAGGTCAGCGGTGCGCGGGGCCGGCCGGCGCCGGAAACGCTGAAGGTTACGATCAGTTTCGCCGGCGGTTGGCTCGGCGAAGGCGAAATCTCCTATGCCGGTCCCGGTGCTTCGGCGCGGGCGCGGCTCGCGGCGGACACGGCGAAACAGCGGGTCGAGCGCGAGTTTCCGGGAATAGACATACGCACGGATGTCTTGGGGCTGGTCAGCGTTCTGGATGGCGATGGCGGCGGCTTGGCTGACGCGCAGTCCGAAACGGAATGGCAGGACGTACGCGTGCGTCTCGCGGTAAACGCCGAGGACGAAGAGACCGCGTCCCGCGCGGCCCGAGAAGTGGAAACGCTGTATTGCGCGGGTCCGGCGGGTGGTGCCGGGGTTCGGTTAAACGTCACGCCTAGAATAAAAACGGCATCATGCCTAATTCCGCGCGAATCCATCCAGCCACGGGTCCGTTTGGTGGAGGCCGGCGATGACTGACGGGTTGGTCGAGGTTCCATTGCGTGAGATTGCCCATGGCCGAACCGGCGACAAGGGCGACCGTTCCAACGTCAGCATCATCCCATACGTACCGGATGCATACGCGTACATCGAGGAACAGGTCACCGAAGGGCGGATGAGGGCGGCGTTTGGTCACCGCGGTGCGAGCAAGGTCGTGCGCTACGACCTCCCGGTCCTGGGCGCGTTCAACTTCGTGCTCGACGATGTGCTGCAGGGTGGCGTGAATGGCAGCCTCAATCTCGATGGTCACGGCAAGAGCCTGTCCTTTCTTGCGCTCTCGGTGACCGTCAAGGTTCCCCAATCCGTCGTCGAGAATGCGCGGCAGGCACGGCAATCCGACGGAGCAGCGTGATGCCGGGCGGCGATTTGCATCTCGCCAACGTACGCACGGCGGATGGTGCGCGGACGGAAATTGTCGTGAAAGCTGGCCGCATCGCGGCGCTCGGCACCGATGCCGATGGGGCCGGCGCGACCCGGATTGATGGTAACGATGATCTGGTGCTGCCGGCGCTGGTCGACAGCCATCTGCATCTCGACAAGTCGATGGTGGGGTTGCCTTGGCATCCGCACGCCGCCGGTCCCGACCGGACCAGCCGGATCGAGACGGAAAAGAGGATTCGCGATAACCTGCCGCTCTCCGTCGCGACACGTGCCGGCAACCTTATCGAGCGGCTGGTGGTGCACGGGACCGGACACTGCCGCACCCATGTCGATGTCGACCCGGAGCTGGGGCTCTCCAGCATCGAAGGCGTCCTCGAAGCGCGCGAGCGTTATCGCGATGCGGTGACGGTACAGATCGTCGCCTTTCCGCAAAGCGGCGTTCTCGCCTGCCCCGGAACGATCGAGGTCATGGAAGCAGCGCTGGGCGCGGGGGCTGATTTGTTGGGCGGCATCGATCCGGCCGGGATAGACGGCGATATCGACGGGCAGCTCGATCTAATTTTCACGTTGGCCGAAAAACACGACGTTGGCATCGATATCCATCTGCACGATGGCGGTGAGACCGGCGCGACGGAAGTTGCGGCCATCGTCGAACGCACCAAGGCGCATGGCATGCAAGGCCGGGTCGCCATCAGCCACGGTTTCTGTCTCGGCGATATCGCGGAATGCGACGCCGACCGCCTGATTGCGGCGATGGCTGAAACCGGTGTCACGAACGTGACCCACGCGCCCGGCGGCTCGTCGATCCCGCCGGTCAAAAAGATGCACGAGGCTGGCGTCGCAATTGCCGCCGGCAATGACGGCATCCGCGACAGCTGGTGCCCCTATGGCGACGGCGACATGCTGGAGCGCGCGATGCTGATCGGCTGGCGCTCAAATTTCCGCACCGATCCGGATCTGGAGCTCGCGCATCACTTTGCATCGCAAGGCGGCGCCGATCTGATCGGTATTTCCGATTACGGGCTCGAAGTCGGTAACCGCGCCGACTTCTTCACGATCCCCACGGAAACCGTCGCGGAAGCGGTGGTGCGGTATCCGCAAAGGTCGCTCGTCGTGCATGGCGGGCGCATCGTCGCGCGAAACGGCCTCTATGAGGGCACTGCCTGACATCGTATCTTGGGTAGAAGGGCGCGAGCGTCTGTATGTTTCAAGACATGTTAGGTAACCGCCGTCCACCCCCACCTTAGTCCTCCCCCCTCAAGGGGAGGAGAATAACCCGTTGATCTGTCTAAATTATCCCTTCCCCCCTTGCGGGGGAAGGTTAGGATGGGGGGTACTGCACCGATTCCGATGAAGCCGCGCATGTGATGGTTTTGCGGACAAGGGGAGGGAATACGATGAGGCTTGGTGTCAGTCTGAATATCCAGGGCGAGCAAATCGCCAGCGGGAAATCCTACACCGACGGAATGCGCACGGCGGAGCAGACCGGGTTCGACGGCTTGTGGTTCTTCGACTCGGTCGGCCGTGGCACTTTTCGGCCGGACCCGGTGAGCGCCATGTCAGCGGCGGCCTCCGTTACCGAACGGATCGAACTCGGTACCTGCATCCTGCAAGTCCCCCTGCGCCGCCCCGTCGAACTCGCGCACCGAATTTTGAGCGCGCACTATCTGTCGGGCGGCCGGATTCGTCTCGGCGTTGGAGCGGGCTCGACGGAGGCCGACTTCAAGGCCACCGGCAACGACTACACGGGACGGTTCAAGGACCTCGCGGCGGCGCTGCCCGTCATGCGGAGTCTGTGGCGCGGCGAGAGTGTGGGCGAGGCCAACCTGACACCGCTGGACTCGGCAGAAAGCGGTCCGCCGGTCCTGATTGGCAGTTGGGCCGGCAGCCGCTGGATTCCCATCGCGGCGAAGGAGTATGACGGCTGGATCTCGTCCGCCCACTTCACCAACATCGCGACCTTGAAGGAAGGCTATAAACGGTTCAAAGGCGAAGGCGGCGGGCGCACGGTGGCGTCCAACATTCCCGTCGACCTTAATGCCGAGAGCAAGTCGCTGACGGACGACGATCACCTGGATCTGCGCTGCGGTCCGGAAGAAGCCAAGGCCCGGCTCAACCTCTTGGCGGAAATTGGGTTCGACGACGCCATCGTCACCGTGTTCGATTTTTCGGAAGAATATTTGACTACCGTCCGGGCACTCTTTTCTTGATCGCCCGGTAATGCCGCAACACCTCCGGGCCGTGCTGTGGATGCTCGGCACACTGATTTCGCTGTCGCTCATGGGGCTGTCGGCGCGGGAGCTCTCGGCGGTTTACGACACGGCCCAGATCCTGTTCGTGCGTAACATGGTCGGCTTCATGGTCATCCTGCTGATCATGCTGCGCCAGGGTGTTGGGATCGTGCGGACTCAGCGGGTCGGCATGCATGCGCTGCGCAACTTCGTGCATATCATCGGTGTGGGCAGCTGGTTCTACGGTATCGCCCTGTTACCCTTGGCGGAGGTATTCGTTCTCGAATCCACTCTGCCGATCTGGGTCGTGCTGCTGGCCATACCGTTTTTGGGCGAGCGTTTTACCCTGGCGCGCGGCGCCGCTGTGGCGCTCGGTTTCGCCGGCATTCTGATCATCCTGCGGCCGGGTCTGGAGATCATCGATCCGGCGGCGCTTATCGTGCTGGTCGGGGCTTTCGGATTTGCGTCGGCGAATGTCGCGACCAAGGCGCTGACCAGGACCGAAGGCCCGCTGACCATATTGTTCTGGATGTTTCTGCTGCAGTTGGCGGCGAGCGCGGTGTTCGCCGTACCGACGATTTTCGTGCCGCCGGCGGCCATGTGGCCCTGGGTCGCAGCGGTCGGGCTGACAGGTATCGCCGCGCATTACTGCACGGCGCGTAGCCTGACACTCGCTGATGCGGGGCTGGTGATCCCGTTGCATTATCTCCGGGTGCCGCTGATCGCCTGGCTCGGCTGGCTTCTCTATGACGAGACCGTGGATATCTGGCTGGGGATCGGCGCTCTGGTCATCTTCATCGGCACGATGATCACGGTGCGCGCCGGGAAAAAATAAGCGCCTCAGAATTTCAGCAGGAAACGCACGATCTTCCTGGTGCGCTCGCTGAACAGCGAAGGTGTGTAGTAGCTGCCGGCGGCGCGTTTGCCGACTTCGCCGAGCGTCGGGTAGGGCGCGATGAGGCCGGCCATGGTGCCGATCTTCTGCTTGCCCGAGACCGCCATGATCCAAGGCGAGAGCAGCTCACCGGCATGCGGGCCGACGATGGTAGCTCCCAGAACGCGGCCCTTCTTGCCGGTGACAACCTTGATCAGGCCTTCGGTCTCGCGTTCCGCCTGGGCGCGGTCGTTCTCGTGGAACGGCCAGCGCAGGATGTTGAAGTCGCCGGGCTGAGACTCTTTCACCTGGGCTTCGGTCATGCCGACATGGGCCAGTTCAGGGTCGGTGTAGGTGACCCACGGTACCGCGCGATAGTCGACCTTGGCCGGCAGTTTGAACAGCGCGTTGCGGATCACGATTCCCGCGTGATAGCCGGCCATGTGGGTGAACTGATAGGGCCCGGCGACATCGCCGATGGCGAAGATCTTCCTGTTCGTGGTTCGCAGCCGCGCATCGACCTCAATGCCCTTGCGGTCATAGGCGACACCGGCCGCCTCCAGGTTCAGCTCGTCCAGGTTCGGCTGCCGGCCGGCGGCGATCAGCAGATGCGAGCCCGAAATGCGCTCTGTCTGCCCATCCTTTTCCGTGACGACGACGACGCTGTCGCCGTCCCGTTCGATCGCGGTCACCGCGGTTTGCGCGCGGATGTCCACGCCGTCGGCGGCAAACTGGTGGCGCACGACTTCGGTCAACTCCGGGTCGTCCTTGCCGAGGAAATCGAACATCTCCACAACCGTGACGGCCGCGCCGAGTCGCCGATGGGCCTGTGCCAGTTCGGCACCGATCGGGCCGCCGCCGATGACGATTAGATGCTTAGGGGCCGTATCCAGGTCGAAGACGGTTTCGTTGGTAAGGTAGGGCACCATATCGAGGCCCGGAATCGGCGGCACCATGGCGGCGGAGCCGGTCGCGATGACGAAACGCTTTGCCTTGATCCGGCGTCCGTCCGCTTCGGCTTCACCGGGGCCGACGAACCGTGCTTCCCCTTTGATCACATTGACGCCGAGACCGTTATACCGTTCTACCGAATCGTTCGGCTCGATCGCGGCGATGACACTTCGCACATGGTCGCGGACCTTCCCGTAATCGACCGCGGGTACAACGCTTTGCACGCCGAACCGGTCGGCGTGCCGCATGATATGGGCGGTGTGACCGGCGGCAATCAGCGCCTTGGAGGGCACGCAGCCATAGTTCAGGCAGTCGCCACCCATTTTGTCGCGCTCGATCAGGGCGACATCCGCGCCCATCTGCGACGCGCCCGCAGCCACGCTCAATCCGCCGGATCCCGCACCGATCACGCAAATATCGACTGTTATTGTTTCCGCCATCGGCGCATCTCCATCACACAAAGGTAGTCATACGCTGGTGATTTCGTCGATCAGATCGAAATGAACCTTTCGTGAGAGGCGCGTTAAGCGAGGCTCTTCGACGCGATTTCGTAGACGTCCATGGACAGGCGGTTGCCGATATCCAGGATGCGCTGCAGCTGCGCCTTCATTAGCTTTTGACGTGCGGCGTCGAAGCGGCGCCACGGGCCGAGCGGCGCCAGCAGCCGGGCCGCAACTTGTGGATTGAGCGGGTCGAGCCGCAGGATCTGGTCGGCGAGAAACGCGTAGCCGCTGCCGTCGGTCGCGTGGAAGCGGAACTGATTGCTGTTGCAGAACGCCCCGATCAAAGCGCGCACCCGGTTCGGGTTGCGGATCGAGAAGGCGCCGTGATCGAGCAGATGCATGACATCGTCTAGAGTCTGCGGCCGTGCCGACATGGCCTGGATCGACAGCCATTTATCGGTGACGATCGGGTCGTCCTTCCAGGTCTGGTAGAAATCAGCGAGCGCGGCGGTCCGCTCCGGACTGTCCAAATCGGCCAGGATGTCGAGTGCTGCGATCCGGTCGGTCATATTGTCCGCGTTGGCATATTGCACGGCGCAGAGTGCCGTCATCTCCGGCTCCTCGAGTGCGGCGAGATAGCCCAACGCGGTATTGCGCAACCGCCGCCGGCCGGCTTCCGCGGCATCCGGCGAATAGGGCAGGTTGCCCGCATTGCCATGATACAGCGCGGTCAGCGGTTCCCGCAGATGAGTGGCGATTGACCGGCGCAGCGTTTCGCGTGCCGCATGCACCGCGTCGACATCGACTTCCCGCATTTGATTGCCGAGATACTCCTCGCCCGGCAGCGTCAACATCTGCGCCAGCAAGGCTTTGTCCGCCGCATCGCCGGTCAGGATGTTCCGCATCGCCGCGATAAAACTCTCGTCGGTCTCCGGGATCTCTCCGCTTTGGATCGCGGCCACCATATCGAGCAGCAGGTCGACGGCCAACTGCTGTCCCGACTCCCAACGGTTGAACGGGTCGCTGTCATGCGCCATCAGGAAGGCGTGCGCCTCCCGGTCGAGGGGAGGGTCGACGATGACGGGGGCAGAAAATCCGCGCAACAGGGACGGTATCGGGGGCTCCGGCACGTCGGTAAAGGTGAAGCGCTGCGTCGCCTTGCCGACCTCGAGCACCTGAGTCGTTGCCGCGCCGTCGCTTTCCGCGCCGGCAAGTCGAAGCGGCAGGTCGTTGCCGGTACGGTCGAGCAATCCGACCGCCATCGGAATGACGAATGGCTGCCTGTCGGAGTCGCCCGGTGTCGGGGGAGAGGACTGCGAGACCGTCATCGTGTAGGTCTTCGCGTCCGCGTCGTAGTTGCTGTCGACGCTCACGCGGGGCGTGCCCGCCTGATCGTACCAGCGGCGGAACGTGCCGAGATCGCGGCCACTGGCGTCGGTCATCGCGGCGACGAAGTCCTCGATCGTGGCGGCCTCGCCGTCATGCCGTTCGATATACAGATCGATGCCATTGCGAAAGGATTCCGCGCCGATCAGGGTGTGGATCATGCGGATGATCTCGGCACCCTTTTCGTACACGGTGGCGGTATAGAAATTATTGATTTCTATGTATGATTTCGGCTGAACCGGATGCGCGAGCGGTCCTGAATCCTCAGGGAACTGACGCGCTCGGAGCATGCGCACGTCGCCGATGCGCTTCACCGCCGGCGAGCGCATGTCGGCGGAAAACTCCTGGTCGCGAAACACCGTCAGCCCTTCTTTGAGGCTGAGTTGGAACCAGTCGCGGCAGGTTACCCGATTGCCGGTCCAGTTGTGCAGATATTCGTGCGCGATGATCGCCTCGATATTGGCGTAGTCGGCATCGGTGGCCGTTTCGGGGCGGGCCAGCACGTATTTGGCGTTGAAGACGTTCAGTCCTTTGTTCTCCATCGCGCCCATGTTGAAGTCGCTGGCGGCGACGATCATGAAGATGTCGAGGTCGTATTCGAGCCCGAATTTCTCCTCGTCCCAGCGCATCGCCTTCTTCAGCGATTCCATGGCGAAGTCGCAACGGTCTTCGTTGCCGGGTTCGACATAGATGCGCAGGGTGACCTCGCGCCCGGAGGCGGTCGTGAAGAAATCCTCGACGCAAACGAAATTCCCCGCTACCAGCGCGAACAGGTAGGACGGTTTCGGGAACGGGTCGGACCACACCGCGCGATGCTTGCCGCCCGGCAGATCGCCGCTTTCGATCAGATTGCCGTTCGACAGAAGCACGGGATTGCTTGCTTTATCGGCGATGATTTCGGTTTTGTAGATGGACTGATTGTCCGGCCGGTCGAGGAAATAGGTAATCTTGCGGAAGCCTTCCGCTTCGCACTGCGTGACGAAGTTGCTGCCCCCGGACTGATACAGCCCCTCCAGCGCCGTGTTCTCGCTCGGCGCGCAGGCGGTGTCGATCTCCAGGGTGAACGACGCAGGAGGCGCTTCGATCGCCAACCGGTCCGCGCCGACCGAATAATCGCCCGGCTTGAGGTCTTGCCCGTCGAGCCGGATTGCCAGCAGTTCGATATCCTGCCCGCTCAGCACCAGCGGCGGGGCGCCGTCGACGCCGTCCGTACGCCGCACCGCCATGATGGAACGGACGACAGTGCGCGCCGGGTCGAGCTCGAAGCGCAGATCGACGGTATCGATGCGGTAGTCGGCCGGCCGATAGTCCTTTAGATGGATGGGGCTCGGCGCTACGGGCATTAGTCGGTGAGTTCGTAGACCGAGTCGATGTTGGCTTCGCCCTCGCAGCGCACCCGGCCTTCGTCCTGCATCTGGATCAGGTGCGACAGCACGGACCGGCCGGCGGCGGGAAACAGCCGCTTATCAGCATTGACATAGATGATCGGAACCATGGCCCCGATGGTGTTCTGGCCTTCGGCAATGCATTGCCGGATCTGATCCTCGCGCCGCGCGCGGTGATCCAGGAACGACTGCACGAAGGGTTTCGGATCGCGGATCGGCGGCCCGTGCGTCGGCCAGAATACCGAATCGTCGCGGTCCATGACTTTGCGCAGCGAATGCAGATAGTGCGCCATGTCACCATCTGGTGGCGAGATGACCGACGTCGACCAGCCCATCACATGATCGCCGGAAAACAGCGCGTTTTCTTCCTTGAGCGTGAAACAAAGGTGGTTCGAGGTGTGGCCCGGCGTGTGCACCGCTTCCAGGGTCCAGCCCCTGCCTTCGATGACGTCGCCGTCCTGCACGATGTGATCGGGCCGGAAGTCCCAGTCGCCGCCTTCTTCGACCTTTGGCGCCTTCATGTTGCCGTGATGCGGACCGTAGCCGTAGGTCGGCGCCGCCGTCTTCTCTTTCATCGGTGCCGCGGCAGGGGAATGGTCGCGGTGGGTGTGGGTGATGATCTGGTGCGTGATCGTCTCGCCGTCCAGCACCGCCAGCAGGGCCGCGATATGATCGTCGTCCAGCGGTCCCGGGTCGATGATGCCGACATTGCCCTGCCCGACGATATAGGTGCCTGTGCCCATATAGGTAAACGGTCCCGGGTTGTGCGCGATGACCCGGCGGATCAACGGGCTCACCTGCTGGACCTTGCCATATTCGAATTCGATATCTTTGACGAAGGGGACGGGCATCGGCATGGGCAACCTCGATTTTTAAAAGACGGCAGCGAACATGTGGTGCGACCAAGGTTTCGTCAAGCCCACGGTCCCGCCACACCATTCGGTGAGGATTGGTTGTTGCCGGCGCGCCGCGCGGGTAGATTGAGCCCTTCGGATAAATTATCGCGCCTAAAATTTCGTAAAGGAATCGCTTGATGTTCACCACCCGCCCGGAACTCCTCGGCACCTTTGGGGTCGTCTCTTCGACCCATTGGCTCGCCTCCGCCGCCGGCATGGCGATGCTGGAAGCGGGCGGTAACGCCTTCGATGCGGCGGTCGCGGCGGGCATGACCCTGCAGATCGCGGAACCCCATCTGAACGGTGCGGGCGGCGACATGCCGGCGCTGATCCACCGCGCGGATACGGGCGAAAGCCAGGTGATCTGCGGCCAGGGCACCGCGCCGGGCGGCGCGACCATCGCCCATTACAAAGGTCTCGGCCTCGATCTCGTGCCGGGGACCGGGCTGCTGGCGACCGTCGTGCCGGGTGCGTTCGATGCCTGGATGCTGATGCTGCGCGATCATGGCACGATGACGATTGAAGAGGTCTTTGCGCCCGCCATCGGTTACGCGATCAACGGCGCCCCCATGGTTTCCCGCGTCAGCGAGACGATCTCCACCGTGCGCGAGATGTTCGAGACCGAATGGCCCACCTCGGCCGCGGTCTATCTGCCGAACGGCAAGCTCCCCGCACCTGGCAGCCTGCTTGGCAATCCGAAACTGGCGGAGACCTGGCAGCGCTTAATCGCCGAAGGCAAGGCGGCGGGCGGCGACCGGGTCGCGCAGATCGACGCCGCGCGCAACGCTTTCTACGACGGCTTCGTCGCCGAGGCGATCGACAAATTCTGCCGTGAAAACGCGATGATGGACGTCACCGGCGAGCGTCACTACGGCGTGCTCAGTGGTGCCGATATGGCGGCGTGGCGGGCGAGCTACGACGCACCCCAGACCTATCAGTACGGCGACTACACGGCGATGAAGACGGGTCCGTGGGGGCAGGGGCCGGCGCAGTTGCAGATGCTGGCGCTGTTGCAAGGGTATGGTATTTCGGCGATGGACCCCGTTGGACCGGATTTCGTGCATGTCGTCGTCGAGGCATCGAAACTCGCCTTCGCCGACCGGGAAGCCTTCTATGGCGATCCCAACTTCGTCGAAGTGCCGATGGATACGCTGTTGAGCGACGCCTATAATGCGGAGCGCCGCAAGCTGATCGACATGAACGCGGCCTCGATGGATTTCCGGCCGGGCTCGGTCGAGGGCTTCGGCGGCGTGGTCGATTACGCGGCGCATGTTGCGGCGGGCGAGATGGCGCTCGCCGCCGGCGTCGGCGAACCCACGGTCAGCAAGCAGGGCATGGTCGCGGGCGATACCTGCCATGTCGACGTCATCGACAAGGATGGCAACATGGTCGCCTGCATGCCGAGCGGCGGCTGGCTGCAAAGCTCCCCGGTCATTCCGGAAATCGGCTTCTGCCTGAACAGCCGGGCGCAGATGTTCTGGCTCGAAGAAGGCCGCCCCGCCACCCTGGAGCCGGGCAAGCGGCCGCGCACCACCTTATCGCCTTCGATGACGCTGAAGGACGGCAAGCCCTACATGGCGTTCGGTACGCCGGGCGGCGATCAGCAGGATCAATGGCAGGCCAACTTCTTCCTGCGTCATGTGCATTTCGGCATGAATCTGCAGGAATCGATCGATGCGCCGTCCTGGCACAGCGAACATTTCCCGAGTTCCTTCTACCCGCGCGCGGCAAAACCGGGCCGCCTCGTCGTCGAAGGCCGCTTCCCAAAAACGACCGTCGACGAACTCCGCCGCCGCGGCCATGACGTCGAAGTCGGCGAAGACTGGTCCGAAGGCCGCATGTGTGCCGCCGCGCAGGAGGACGGTATCCTCAAGGCAGGCGCCAATCCGCGCGGCATGCAAGGCTATGCGGTCGGGCGATAAGGGAAACAGCGGCCATTCTTGCGGGGGATATTCTAGAACATAGCGTAAGCCGTTCGGGGGACCGGCCGGCGGTCGTCTGCGCGAAGGGGCAACGCACCTACACGGAATTGGGCGTGGCGGCGAATGCGGTGGCTCGGGTTATCCGAGACGCTGAAGTAACGCAAGGCGAGAGAGTCGCGGTGTTGAGCCGCAACAGTGCCGACTATGCCGCCTTGTATTTCGGTTCGGCGCGGGCGGGGACGGTGCTGGTGAATCTATCGCTCCGTAGCACCGCAGACGAAGTTCGCAATATTCTCGAACGGTCCGGTGCGCGGCTGCTCTTTCACGATGGTGCGGATATCGAGATCGATATTCCGATGATCCGCTTCGACCAGGATATCGCCACGAGCAGCGGTGACGCGATAGACGATATCGCCCTATCTCCCGACGATCCGTTTTGCGTCACCCACACCGGTGGCACGACCGGACAGCCGCGCGGTGTTTTGGTCAGCCACCGGGCGCGGGCGGGGCAGGCGCACGCTATCGCGAAAGCGTTCGGGATCACCCGCGACGACGTGGTGTGCGTGTCGACGCCGATGGCGCATGTCGCGGGGCTGTTCGTGTGTTTTCAGCCGGCCATTGCCGTGGGGGCGACCTGCGTGCTGCTGGAGAAATGGGAGGCTGGCGCGTTTCTTGACAAGGCCGAGGCGCATAGCGTCACCGCAACGGTTATGGTGCCAACGCAGTTGATTGATCTGCTGGCGCATCCGGATTTCTGGCCCGAGCGGCTGGCTACGCTGTGCCGGGTCGTTTACGCGGGCGCGCCGATGCCGGGGCCGGTGCTGGACGAGTTGATGGCGACACTGCCCTGGGTCGAGTTCATCGAGAACTACGGCCAGTCGGAACTCGGCGCGCTGACCGTGCGGCGCGGCGCGGATTTGCCGGAGAAAGCGGGCAGCATTGGGCGGGCCATCGAGGGCGTCGAGCTGGCGGTTCTCGGTCCCGACGGCGCACCCGTCGCGATAGGCGACGTCGGCGAGCTGTGCTGCAGGGGACCGAACGCGCTGCTGTGTTACGATGGCGACCCGGACGCGACCGAAGCGCTTTACAAGTATGGCGGCGGATGGGTCGCGACCGGCGATGCGGCTTACTGCGATGAAGACGGGTTCTATTTCCTGGTCGAGCGGTTGCGCGACATGATCATCCGCGGCGGCGAGAACATCTATCCGGTGGAGATCGAAAATGTGCTGTTCGGCCATCCGGGCGTGGCGGAATGCGCTGTGATTGGCGTTCCCGATGCCCGGCTCGGCGAAGTGCCGGTGGCATATATCGTGCGCGCGGGCGAGGGGACGGCAGACGTGCAGGAATTGATCGACCATTGCGAGGCTCGTCTTGCGCGGTACAAGGTGCCCCGGACCGTCCGGTTCGTGGCCGAACTGCCGAAAACGGCGGTTGGCAAGGTGCGCAAGAATTTGCTGCGCGCGCGGAACGAATAGTCAGGCGTCCGTTTTGGCTGGTTTGTTACTGCCGCGGAAGGCCTTGAGCTGCTCCACCGCCAGTTCGGCGGAACCGCTGACTGGTGAAAATATGTAGCTGCGCACCGGACCGGTGCCTTTGATGCTGGACAGGTTGCCGAAAAGCGACCAATCCGCTTCCGACAGCCGAAGCTTGAGCCTCGGAAAATTCCGTGGCCCGCCCTTGACCATGAACATGCGCTCGGTCCCGATGTCGATGACGTTTTGCCAGGGCACGAAGATAAGCCGCGTGCCAGCAGCCGTGATATACAGGCCATCGAGTGTGGCCGCCACGTTGACCCATGCGCGCCAGTCGTAAGGCCTCGCAAATACGATCACGGCGAGACAGACGATGGCGGCGATCGTGGCGCCAAAGGCATAATAATGCGCGGCGGGTCCGCTAACGTCGAAGGCAATGGCAGCGCATCCCAGAGCGCCCAACGTGAGGAATCCGGTAGCGCCGCGGCGCACCCAGGGCTTCGCCGTAAAAATCAGCCGCGGCTGCGGCAATCGCTCTAAATCCCGTTGCGTCCGAATATCTTGCATCGTCGTCTCATGACAGGGCGGTCAATCGCGGTTATGACGAACTTTTGATTACTGTTCCTATATCGCCGAAATCTCTAATTTTCGGTTAGGAATGGCCATGGATCTGTCGGAACATGACGATTCACGTCGAAGCGCACCCGTCTATGCCATGCTTCCGCCTTGACATTGTTCAAGAAAACGGGCGTAAAACCCCCATAGGAATTATAAGGCCGCGGGCGGAAATGCGCGGTGTCATGATAGGGAGGAATTTCATGTTTCTAAGAACAATCGGTGCCGGGTTAGTTGCGGCGGTTGCGTTGGCAACGGCGGCGGCGCAAGCGGCCGAAGTAAAGATCGGCTTCGTGACGACCCTAACGACGCCGGCGGGCGTGATCGGCCGCGACATGAAGGATGCGTTCGAACTCGGGCTCGAGGATATTGGGCGCAAGATGGGTGGTCTCGACGTCAACGTGATCTACGAAGACGACGGCTTCAAGCCGGAGATCGGCAAGCAGAAGACCGACAAGCTGGTGCAGAAGGACGATGTCGATTTCGTCGCCGGCTATATCTGGTCGCACGTGCTGCTGGCGTCGCGCAAGTCCGTGCTCGGCGCGGGCAAGTTCCTGATCAGCTCGAACGCGGGGCCCTCGCAGCTGGCCGGCAAGCTATGCCATCAGAACTTCTTCTCGACCTCCTGGCAGAACGACCAGACGCCGATGGCGATGGGCGAGGTATTGAATCAGCGCGGTGTGAAATCATTGTATGTCATCGCGCCGAACTACGCGGCCGGCAAGAACATGGTCGCGGGCGTGCAGCGCACCTTCAAGGGCAAGATCGTTGGCAAGGACATGACCAAGTGGCCGGGGCAGCTCGACTTCTCCGCCGAACTAGCCAAGGCGCGCGCGGCGAAGCCGGACGGCGTCTTCATTTTCTACCCGGGCAAGGCCGGCGGCGCCTTCATGAAGCAGTATCAGCAGGCCGGGCTCAGCGGGCAGATTCCGCTCTACTCCGTCTTCACCGTCGATTCGATCAGCCTGCCGAAGTTCCAGAAGGTCAATCTCAGCGGCGTGATGGGCAGCTTCATGACGCAGTTCTGGGCGCCCGATCTGGATACGCCGCAGAGCAAGAAGTTCGTTTCCGGCTTCAAGAAGAAATATGGCCGCTATCCGTCCTTCTACGCCGCGCAGACTTACGACACGGTGTTCCTCATCAAGAGCGCGGTGGAAGCGGTCAATGGCGACCTGAAGAACATGGACGGCATGCGCGCGGCGATGGCCAAGGCAACCTTCCCGTCGGTGCGCGGCCCGTTCAAGTACGGCAAGAATCACTTCCCGGTGCAGAACTTCTATCTGCGCGAAGTGGTGAAGGACGCCGATGGCGTGTGGACGACGGCGGCCCGCAAGGTCGTGCTGAAGGACCATGTCGACACGTACGCCAAGGACTGCAAGATGTAGCAGTTTGCTGTCTAAGACGGCAGTGTTTCTCCCCCCACCTCAATCCTCCCCCGCAAGGGAGGAGGAGGTTTTATTGGTACTGTATGGCAGCCCCTTCCCCCTTGCGGGGCTGGACGTCCATCAAAGGCGTCCAGGGTTGGGAAGGGGGTGGACGGCGGGTCGGTCGAATAATACCCGAACATCATTGATATCCAGACGCATGATATGACCTGGGCTCTCCTCCTCGAGCAGACGCTGAACGGTTTTCAGCTTGGTGTGCTGCTGTTCCTTCTGGCCGCCGGACTGACTCTGGTCTTCGGCATCATGGATCTGGTCAATCTGGCGCACGGCTCGCTGTATATGGCGGGCGCATTTTTCTGCGCCACCTTCACGGACTGGACGGATTCCTTCATCCTCGGCGTGCTGCTGGCGCTGCCGGCGACGTTGCTTCTTGGCATCGTCGTCGAGATGATCGCGCTGCGGACCCTGTATGCGCGCGACCATCTCGATCAGGTGCTCGCCACCTTCGGCATCATTCTGTTCTTCAACGAACTGGCCCGCATCGTCTGGGGACCGGAAGGGCTGGTCATTCCGCTGCCCGGCTGGCTCGACGGCAATATCGAGATCATGGCCGACGTGTTCTACCCGACCTTCCGCATCCTGATCATCGCCGTCGGACTATTGGTGGCGCTGGGGCTTTACGTGCTGGTCGCCAAGACGCGCATCGGCATGCTGATCCGCGCCGGCGCGTCGGACCGCGATATGGTTGGCGTGCTGGGCGTGAACGTGAAGATGCTGTTCACGTTGATCTTCGGGCTGGGCGCGGCGCTCGCCGGGCTGGCCGGCATGATGGCGGGGCCGATCATCGAGGTGAATATCGGCATGGGCGAGGAGATCCTCATCCTCGCCTTCGTGGTGATCGTGATTGGCGGAATTGGGTCGATCCGCGGCGCGTTCGTCGCCGCATTGATCGTTGGGCTGATCGATACGATGGGCCGGTCGTTCCTCGACCTGTTGCTGAAGACGCTGATTTCGGGCAACGCGGCGGAAACCGCGGCGCCGGCCCTGTCGGCAATGCTGGTTTACATTCTGATGGCCACGGTGCTGTTTTTCCGGCCGCAAGGTCTGTTCGCGCCGCGTAGCGGCTGATACCGATGACCTTTTCACGACGCACGATCTTTATAGCGCTCTTTTTGGCCGGGCTGGCGCTGCTGCCAGTCGCGCTTGCGGATCAGCCCTTCTATGTCGGGCTGCTCTCGCGCGCGATGATCCTATCGATTGCTGCGATCAGCCTGAACCTGCTGCTCGGTTACGGCAACATGATCAGCTTTGGGCACGCGGTCTATATCGGCATCGGCGCCTATTCGGTCGGGATCTTCGCCTACTACGAAATCTATGATGGCTTCATCCAATGGCCTGTCGGGTTGGCGGTTTCCGCCCTGGTGGCGCTGCTGTTCGGTGCGATTTCCCTGCGGACCAAGGGCGTCTATTTCATCATGATCACCTTGGCGTTGGCCCAGATGCTCTACTTCCTCGGCGTCAGCGTCGACGAATATGGCGCGGATGATGGGCTGGTCATCGACGTGCGCAGCGAATTCGCCGGGTTGATCGACCTGGAGGAAGGGATCGCGCTCTACTACGTGATCTTCTTCTTCCTGCTGCTCACCATCTTCATCGTGCATAAGCTGGTGCACTCGCGCTTCGGCATCGTTTTGCGTGGCGCAAAATCGAACGAGGCGCGGCTGCTGGCACTGGGCTTTCCGGTATATCGCTACAAGCTGATGGGATTCGTTATCGCCGGCGTGATCTGCGGTCTCGCGGGGTTGTTGCTTGGCAACTTCACGAATTTCGTCAATCCAGACATGATGCATTGGACGCGCTCCGGCGAGCTGATCTTCATGGTCGTGCTCGGTGGGCTCGGCAGCCTGTTCGGTCCGGTGCTAGGCGCGTTTGCGTTCCTGCTGCTGGAGGAAATTCTGTCCGATTTCACGATTCACTGGCAGATCATCTTCGGCCCGTTCCTGATCCTCGCCGTGCTGTTTCTGCGCGGCGGCATCAACAGCCTGCTGGGGAGCCGCTCCGATGGCTGAACCGCTGCTCGAGGTGACCGGACTGATCAAGTCCTTTGGCGGGCTGGTGGCGATCGACAGCGTGAGCCTCGACGTTACGTCCGATGAAGTACACGCGGTAATCGGTCCGAACGGTGCCGGCAAGACGACCTTCATCGCCCAGATCTCTGGCGATTTGCGGCCCGATAGCGGCACGATCCGCTTCGCCGGTGCCGACATCACGAGGCTGGCGACGCCAAAGCGCGCGCAGCGTGGGCTTGCGCGCTCCTTCCAGATCACCAGCATCTTCCGCGACGTGACGGCGGAGGACAATGTGGCCCTGGCGGTGCAGGCGCATGATGGGCACAGCTTCCGCTTCTGGCGCGCCGCCAAGGCCGATCCGTCCTTGCGCGACCCGGCGCGCGCGGCGTTGGACCGGGTTGGGCTCGGCGACCGCCGAGACGTTGTCGCGGGCGAGTTGGCGCATGGCGAGCAGCGGCAGCTGGAACTGGCGATGGCGATTGCCACGGAGCCCGCCATGCTGCTGCTGGACGAGCCGATGGCCGGTATGGGGGCGGAGGAGTCGGAGCGCATGGTCGCCCTGCTGCAGGAGCTCAAGGGCAGCGCCGCGATCCTTCTCGTCGAACATGACATGGACGCGGTCTTCGCGCTCGCGGATCGGATCACGGTGCTGGTCCGGGGCCAGGCGATTGCCACCGGATCGCCGCAGGAAATCCGCGACGACGATCAGGTCCGGCGGGCCTATCTCGGCGAGGACGGCTGATGCTCGCGGTCGAGTCCATCGAAACCTTCTATGGCGTCAGCCAGGCGCTGTTCGGCGTCAGTCTCGAAGTTCGCGAGGGGCAAGTTGTCGCCCTGCTGGGCCGCAACGGAATGGGCAAGACGACGACGGTCAGCTCGGTGATGGGGCTGAATCCGCCGCGCGCCGGCACCGTGCAGTTCAAAGATCAGCCGATCCACGGGCAACCGAGCCATGCCATCGCGCGTGCCGGGCTGGCACTGGTGCCGGAAGGCAGGCGCATTTTTCCCAATTTGACGCTGCGGGAAAATCTCGTTGCGACAGCGGCCAACCGGCGCGGCGTCGGGTCGCCCTGGACGGTCGAGCGCATCTTCGCAATGTTCCCCAGCCTGGCCGAACGTGCCGATAATATGGGTAATGCATTGTCCGGTGGTGAGCAGCAGATGCTGGCAATCGGCCGCGCCTTACTGACCAATCCGGAACTGCTGATCCTGGACGAGGCGACGGAGGGTCTGGCGCCGATGATCCGCGACGACATCTGGCGCTGCCTTGCCGGCCTGAAGGAGGAAGGCCTCGCCATCCTGGTGATCGACAAGAATCTGGACGCGCTGATGCGCCTCGCCGACTGGCACTACATCATGGAAAAGGGTCGGATCGTCTGGTCCGGCGACAGTACGGCCCTTGCGGCCGCCCCGGAGCTGCGCGCGCGCTATCTCGGCGTCTAAAGAACCGCGCGCCTACCGCGCCGTATAGCCGCCGTCGACGACCATTTCCGACCCGGTCATGAACGCGGAATCGTTCGATGCGAGGAACAGGATGGCCTTGGCGATGTCGATCGGTTCCCCGTACCGGCCAAGCAGATTGCGGGTCTGCTTGAACGCCTTGATCTCGTCGGGGCTCATATTGCTGGTGGCAAGAATGTCGTCCTGCATCGGCGATTCCGTCGCACCGGGATGCACCGAGTTGCAACGGATGTTATAGCCGCGCGCACGGACCTCAATGGCGGTGGACTTCGTAAACAACCGCACACCGCCCTTGGTCATGCTGTAGACGGCGGAGGTGGCCGATCCGACGAGCCCTGCGGTCGACGACAGGTTGACGATGGAGGCGCTGTCCGCATCGGCGGGACGGCTCTTCATGGCGCCGATCGCGTATTTGGTGCCGAGGAACACACCCTTCAAATTCACGGCGCAGAGCTTGTCGAACTCATCGACCAATGTTTCCTCAATGATGCCGCGCGACCAGACGCCGGCGTTGTTGACCAGGATGTCGAGCGGTCCGAATTGCCGCGTCGTTTCGGCGACCGCTCGTTCCCAGTCGGATTCGCTCGTGACGTCATGCGTGAGGAACAGCGCGTTGGCGCCGGCCTCGTTCAGTTCGGCGGCCAATGCCTCGCCCTCCGCCTGTAGCAGGTCTGTCATTACGACCTTCGCGCCTGCCGCCACCAGCTGCCTTGCCGTCTCACCGCCGATGCCGCGCGCGCCACCCGTGACGAGCGCTACCTTTCCGTCTACCCGGTTCATGCCGATCCCCATCCGTTGTTTCCCGCCGCTGCCGGGCGTCGGCAGGGCTTTGAAACAACGCTACCAGCCACCGGCTGGGTCGCACATGGAAATGTTGATGAGAGATAATTCTAGTCGCGTCGCACGCCGACGGCGCCGCGCAGATCGGCGTCCGTCAGGTCGGCGCCGCGCAGATCGGCACCCTTCATAATCGCATCGACGAAGATGGCGCGCCGCAGGTCGCTGTCGTTGAGCGCCGCGTCGGTCAGATCTGCGCCTTCGAAGTTGGCCGCCTCCAGGTCGGTGCCACGCAATTTGGCCTGGTTCAGCCGCGTGTGCTGCAGGTTGGTGGTCCATTCTCGATTGACCGTACCATCCATCGGAACGGGACCGAGCAGGGCGCCTGTCAGATTGGCGCCCGTCAGGTTCGCGCGCGTCAGTCCTGCGCCGCGCAGGTCGCAATAGCTAAGGTCCGCGCCGCGCAGGTCGCAGAAACTAAGGTCGGCCATGATGAGGTGGGCGCGGGAGAAGTTCGAGTTACGGAACTTGCTGTAGGCCAGATTCGCCATCGACAGGTTCACCGAGGCGAAGTTTTGATCGGAAAGGATATAGCGGGGCAGTTCGGCCCGCGCGCCCTTCGAGCCCTTATGGGTCACCCAGATATGGTGTTCTTCGAAGATCGTCGCGAGATCGCCTTCGATTTCCTCGATGCCCTTCGGAACCGTCGCGCCGGTGATGTCGGTCCGCGAGAAATCGACGCCGTCGAGGATCGCACAAACCAGATCCGCGCCGGTCAGGTTCGTGTGGTCCAGGCGCGCACCGGTCAAAACCGCGCCATGCAGAATGACGTCGGTCATGTTGGTGTCGCTCAAATTGCAGCCGGCCATGTTGGCGCCGGTCAGGATCGAGGACGTCATGTCCGCCCGCTCCAGATTGACCTCGGAGAGATTGGCGTCGGTCAGGTCGGTCTCGATGATCAGGGCGTCGCCCAATTTCGCATGGGTGAGATCCGAGCCGGTCAGGGTTGCGGCGGCGAGATCGGTCAGCGAGCGCTTGTCCCGCACCGTGCGGAGTTCGCCATGATTGTCGCGGTTGTATAGGCGGCCGGCGCGCAAATCCGCTTCGACCAGGCTCGCCTGCGTGAGGTTGGCGCGCCGCAGGCTGGAGCCGCGCAGGTCGGTCTTGTCGAGGATCGCGCGCGTCAGGTCAGCCTCGCGCAGATCGACGGCGAACATGATCGTTTCGCTGAGGTCGGAGGCGATCAACCGTGCGTTGCACAAATCCGCGCCGGTAAAATCGGCGGTGCGCAGATCCCGGTTCGACAGGTCGAGATAGGACAAATCCATCAGCTTGAAGCTGGCCCAGATCCCGCCCTTCTCCTGCCGCAGGAAACGGCCATGCCGTTCGATGATTTCGTCAAGTTCGTGTTGTATCAGAGGCTTGCGGGTAACCGCCGGATCGTTATCTGCGATAATACTGTAGTCGGACAAACCGGGTTCCCGTGTGGTTCGGAGGCGTTCGAGACAGTATCGGCGGTCGTAGTTATCAAATCGTTAAATTTTCTTAACGTTTTCCGCCGGCCAGCTTTGCCGCATCTGGATGGGCGCGAAGCCGGATCATCGCCAAGATGCCGAGTGCCGGGCCCGGCGCCAGGAAGGCGAAGGCATAGCGCCAGCCCACTGCCTCGACCAGCGCCGGCACGAGGTGAATTGTGGCGAGTGTCAGCAGGAAACCAAGGCTGGTCTGCACGGTCAGCATCGTGCCGATCAGGGAGGGTTCGGAAAGCTCCGCGGTGCTGGCGGAGAATTGCGCCGAGTCGGCGACGATCGAGAACCCCCAGATCAGACAGACGATGACGAGCAGCGCCGGGGCGCTGCCGAACAGGAATCCCACGAAGAGCGCGCAAGTTCCGCTGATCGCCATCATGCCGATTGCCAGGGTCGTGCGGCCCATTCGGTCGGCGATCAGGCCGCCGACAACACAGCCGACACCGCCCGCGGCGATCGTGGCGAAGGTTGCGAGCGCCGCGCTCACCGCTGCGGTTTCGGGCGTCATGACCAGCGTGAAGCTGGCATACAGGAAGACGCCGACCCAGGCCCACATCGCGTAGAGTTCCCACATGTGGCCGAGATAGCCGAAATTGGCGAGGCGGACCGGTTTTACCGTCCAGGCGCGTAGCGCGAGACGCGGATTGAACGGCGGCGCCGTACCGATATTGGGACCGATTCCAGCGAAGAGAATAAGCAGTCCCGCGACAAGTGCGGAGACCGAGGTCATGCCGAGCGTGAAGCGCCAATCGATGCCGCCGAGCGCGTTGAACAGATGCGGGCTGGCGGACCCCAACGTGAGCGCCCCGGCCAGGATGCCGATCATCAGCCCCATATCGCCCTTGGCCCATGTCGAAACGAGCTTCATGCCCACGGGGTAGACGCCGGCCATGCAGGCGCCGGTCACGAAGCGCATCACGATGACAGCGGCTGAGGCAGGGTCGAGCAGCAGGATCAAGCCGTTCGCGGCGGCGGCGACCAGGCACGACACGAAGAACAACCGCCGCGCGTCGAACCGGTCGGCGAGGCCCAGTATGGCGCTGACCAGCGTGCCGACAACGAAGCCGGCCTGCACGGCGCTGGTAAACAGCGATGCATTGAGGGCCGGCAGCGCGACTTCCGCCGTCAGGGCGGGCACGACGGCGGAGGCGGAAAACCACACCGCCATCGCCGCGACCTCGCAGAGCGCAATCAGCGCCAGCGACGCCACGCGATTGGACTGCATCAGTGCGCCTAATTCTGTTCTTCGAGAACCTTATAGACCACGGGTCCATACAGGTCGCCATATCCGGCGTCGATGGCGTCCTTGAAGCGCTTCTCTACGAGTTTGCCGCTCTCCGCATTGACGCCGGTCGCTTCCGCCAGCTTTAGCGCGTAGCTCAGATCCTTCAACGAGTAGGTCACGGGAAACACGTCGTCGGGGAAGTCGCCTTTCGCCATGTACTGCATGCCGTGCTTGCGCAGGACGAAGCTGTCGGCGGAACCACGGGACAGGGTCTCGAACAGCAACTCGCCGTCGACGCCGGCACGGGTGCCGATCAACAAAGCTTCGGCAAGGGCGGAGGTATTCAGGAAGACGATGAAATTGTTCATCAATTTCATGACCATGCCGGTCCCTACACCGCCGCAATGAGTGACTTCCGTGCCCATGCAGGACATTGCCGAGTTGATGCGCTCGAAGACTTCCGCCGACCCACCGACCATGATGCTCAAGGTACCGTCTTCGGCCGAAGAAACCCCGCGCGCGATGGGCGCGTCGGCGAAATCGACCGACTTGGCCGCAAATTTTTCGGCGGCTTCCCGCGCTACATCGGCGGTTGCCGTGGTCATGTCGACGACGGTCTGGCCGGCCCGCACATGTTCCAGCACACCGCCCGGTTCGAACATTACCGCGCGCACCTGCGGTTGGCCCGGGACGCAGGTGATGATGAGATCGGACACAGCGACAAGCGCTTCGATCGAGGGCGCGGCTTCGACGCCGGCATTGTCCAGGGCTGCGACCTTGTCCGGATCCAGATCGAAGGCGATCACGGGGACATCGCCCTTGGTTGCCAAGTTGCGGCACATCCGCCCGCCCATGACGCCCGTCCCGATGAATCCGATTTTCTTGATGTCCGACATATTCGCCTCTCCCTGCGTTTCTGCTATGCAATCCTGATGAGCGTTCGCATGCTGGCCGCGTTTCGGCGGACCCTCAAGCAAATTTTGGAGATAGCATATGCCTGACCCCTATGAAGTCTATGCCGTTCGTTATGCCGAGCGCATCGGCACCCGGAACCAGCACCTGCTGCATCAAGACCCGCATGACGGGCCGATGCCGATGGATTATTTCGTCTGGGCGATTGTCGGCAACGGCCGGACCTTCGTCGTCGACCTTGGTTTCGAGGCGGAAGAGGCGCGCAAGCGCGGCCGGACCTTGCTACGGACGCCGGCCGAAGGGCTGAAGCTGATCGGCATCGATGCGGCGGAGGTCGAGGACGTCATTATCTCCCACCTGCATTACGATCATGCCGGGACCGTGTCGGATTTTCCGAAGGCGCAGTTCTATCTGCAGGATCGCGAGATGGCCTTCGCAACAGGCCGCAATATGCGGCATGAGACCTTCAACCAAGCCTTTGCCATCGAGTATGTCATCGACGTGCTGCGCAAGGTTTACGACAACCGGGTGGTGTTCGTGGATGGCATGGAAGAAGTTGCGCCGGGGATTTCGGTGCATCATGTCGGTGGCCACACCGACGGCCTGCAGGTCGTCCGGGTGTGGACGAAGCGCGGCTGGGTCGTGCTCGCGGCGGATGCGGCGCATTATTACGAGAACATGGAAGCGCCGAACCCCTTCCCGCTGGTCTACAATGTGGGCGATATGATCGACGGCTACCGGACGATGGCGCTGCTGGCGGATTCGCCCAAGCACATCATTCCAGGGCACGATCCGCTGGTCCGAGAGCGCTATCCGGCGCCCTCCGCCGAGCTGCAGGATATCGTAGTGTGTCTCGACGTGGAGCCGAGTGGAGGCTGAAGAATGCGGGTACTTTCTATTCGGGGACAGACTGCTTAATGAACCATAGCGCAGACCCCCCTCCTTAATCCTCCCCCCTCAAGGAGACCTCTGCGAAATGGGTAGCAACTTTGTCGAAACGGTGATTCTTTAGAGTGATCGCTATGACGGAGGTCTTGATGGGTGAGAAGCGGGTTGGTGAGGGTGGCTTTGCGGATGCGTTTGTGGCGCCGGGTGCGGGTTCGAATAAACGTCTGGAGCGTATCGAAGGTCTTTTCGACTGGTCTCGCTTCGAGAAGCTCCTGAAGTCGGTTCGCTCGAAGAAGGGGCGCAGAGGGTATCCGGCGCTGTCGATGTACAAGGCGGTTTTGCTGCAGCAATGGTATGGTCTTTCCGACCCGGACCTGGAGGAGGCGTTGGGGGATCGTCTGTCGTTCCGACGGTTCTGCGGGTTCTCGTTGAGCGACGAGACACCGGACGAGACGACGTTCGTGCGCTTCCGGGCGGCGCTGGCAGAGAGGAAACTGACGGCGAAGCTTCTGGCGGAAACGAACCGGCAGTTGGAGCGTCACGGGCTGATGCTGAAGACGGGCACACTGATCGATGCCACCCTGATCGAGGCTTCGGTCAGCCGGCCGTCCGGTGTTTCCGGCGGGCGTTCGGCGCTCGATCCGGATGCCGATTGGACGCGGCGCGGGCGCACGGCCTATTTCGGGTACAAGGCGCATATCGCCGTCGATCAGGGCTCCGAATTGATCCGCGATGCGATGATGACGTCGGCCAAAACCTATGAGAGCGAAGTGGCCGACGCGCTGATCCAGGGCGACGAGCGGGCGGTCTATGCTGACAAAGCCTATGAGCACAAGGAGCGCCGCCGGCGCCTCAAGGCGAGGGGCATCAAGGACCGGATCATGCACCGCAGCCATAAGAACCAACCGGCGCTGCCGCACTGGCAACAGGTCCGCAACCGCCTGATCTCCCCGATCCGCGCTAATGTCGAGCGCCTGTTCGGAACTCTGAAGCGGTCTTACCGATACCGCCGGGCCCGATACAGGGGGATGCAGAAGAACCAGTCCCACCTTCATCTCCTGTGCATCGCCATGAACCTGAGACGTGCCGAAACTCTTATGCCCTGACGCCGTCCCTTGCCGATCTCGTCAAGAGCGTCCCAAAACCCAACGCGAAAAACCGCCAAACCTATGCACCAACCTCCAAACCCAACGATTATCTCCGATCCTGAACCCGTTTCGCAGAGGTCTCCTCAAGGGGGAGGATTAAGGAGGGGGTGGACGGCAGTGAAACTTGGCTCTTAAGTGATCACCTATTGTGCCCGTCCTAGCTCTATCGGCCAATTTACTTGAATTGGCCTTTCCGGCAGACTACGTCCAACCGCGTCAATCAGGCGAAATCACATAAGACGAAAGGGTGCGCGTCCCATGGCGGAACGACATCACAGTAAAGTACTCATTATCGGCTCCGGCCCGGCGGGATATACGGCAGCGATCTACACCGCGCGTGCCAATATGCAGCCGACCTTGGTTGCCGGCCTGCAGCCGGGCGGTCAGATGACGATCACGACGGATGTCGAAAACTATCCGGGCTTCGCCGATGTCATCCAGGGCCCTTGGCTGATGGAACAGATGCAGAAGCAGGCCGAGCATGTCGGCACCAAGATGGTGCATGACATCATCAACAGCGTCGATTTTACGTCGCGGCCGTTTACCTGCCTGGGCGATAGCGGCGATACCTATACCGCCGACTCGGTGATTATCGCCACGGGTGCACAGGCGCGCTGGCTCGGCCTGGAGTCGGAGCAAAAATTCATGGGCTTCGGCGTGTCGGCCTGCGCGACGTGCGACGGCTTCTTCTTCCGCGATCAGGAGATCGCCCTTGTCGGCGGCGGCAATACGGCGGTCGAGGAAGCGCTGTACCTCACCAACCACGCTAGCAAGGTGACGGTCATCCACCGCCGCGACGCCTTCCGGGCGGAAAAGATCATGCAGGACCGGCTGTTCAACAATCCAAAGGTCGAGGTCAAGTGGGACCATGTGCTGGACGAGGTGATGGGCGATTCCAATCCGCCGGGCGTGACCGGCGCCCGGATCCGTAATGTGAAGTCCGGCGACGCCACGGACCTCGACGTCACCGGCGTGTTCATCGCGATCGGCCACGATCCGGCGACCGGAGTCTTCAAAGGCCATGTCGATATGGATGACGAGAATTATATCCTCACCGCGCCGAACAGCACGGCCACCAACATCCCCGGCGTTTTCGCGGCGGGCGACGTGGTCGACAAGATATACCGGCAGGCCGTGACGGCCGCGGGCATGGGTTGCATGGCGGCGCTCGAGGCGGAGAAGTTCATCGCCGAACATGAAAGTGCGCAAGCGGTGGCGGCGGAATAGCGGAGCATCCCATGACGGTCGACGACGCCATAAATTTCGACGATCTGCGCAAGCTGGCGAAGAAGCGCCTGCCGAAGATCATCTATGATTTCATAGAAGGCGGCGTGGACGACGAAGATGGCCTCGACCGCAATGAGGACGCTTTCCGACGGCGCCCGCTGATGCCGCGCTACATGGTCGATATCACCACGCGCGACCAGTCCCAGCCGCTGTTTGGCCGCCAATATTCCAGCCCCTTCGGCATCGCGCCGACCGGCGGCATCAGCAACTATCGCTGGGGCGGCGACCTGATGCTGGCCGAAGCGGCGCGCGATGCGAATATCCCCTTCATCATGTCCGGCGCGGCGACGGCGTCGATGGAAGATCTGGCGAAAGTCGCGCCCGACCATGGCTGGTATCAGCTCTATGTGGCACAGGACCGGGCGATTTCCGAAGATATGATCCGCAAGGCGGCCGATCTCGGCCTGTCGACGCTTGTCGTCACGGTCGACGTGCCCACCGGTTCGAACCGCGAGCGCAACCGGCGCAACGGTTTCGGGCGGCCGTTGAAACTGTCGCTCGCCTCCAAGCTGGATGCGCTGCGTCGGCCTTTCTGGTTCAAGGATTATATGACGCACGGCATCGCCAAGCTGCCCAACTGGGAGCCCTATGCGCCTGCCGGCGTGGACGCGAACGGGCTGGGCGACTTCGTCTCCAGCCAGATCCGCGGATCGCTGAGTTGGGCCGATATTGAGGACTTCCGCAAGCTCTGGCCGCGCAAGATGGTGTTGAAGGGCGTCATGCGCACCGATGACGCCATTCGTGCGGCGGAAATCGGCGTCGACGGCTTGATGGTGTCGAACCATGGCGCGCGGCAGCTCGACCGGGCGCCGTCGCCGCTCGACGGTGCTGCCATCGATCAACGCCGCTGTCGGCGACCGTATGACCCTGATGCTCGACGGTGGTGTGCGGCGCGGTTCCGATGTGCTGATCGCGCTGTGCATGGGCGCGAAGTTCATCTTTCTCGGCCGCCCGACCTTGTATGGCGTCGTCGCCGGTGGCGTCTCGGGCGCGACCAAAGCGGTCGGCATTCTGCGCAACGAGATCGATCTGGTCATGGCGCAAATCGGCTGCACGGCGCTCGATCAGCTCGGTCCCGACTTCGTGCATTGGGACGAAGACGAGTTGCGGCGGAACTTGCCGCGTTAACGGGGACTGTGTCCCTTCCCAAGCGTCATGTCTTCGTGATGTAACGCTTTTCCATTAGACATTCGACCCTACTCGTTTCAAAGTTCATGAGGTAGGGGCGGCATTGCACGATGCGCCCGGCAACTAGGGAGATGTGGGATGGCGCGATTCAGGAAATTGCTGGCGGCTTCGGTCGCTTTGGCGGTCGGCGGCACGGTTGGTTCCGCGTGGGCGGCGACGGAAATTCAATGGTGGCACGCCATGGGCGGGGCGCTTGGCGAGACCGTCAACGATATCGCGGCGGGGTTCAACCGCAGCCAGTCGCACTATGTCGTAAAACCGGTCTACAAGGGCAACTACACCGAGACCATGACCGCGGGCATCGCCGCGTTCCGGTCCGGCAAGGGGCCGCATATCATGCAGGTGTTCGAGGTTGGCACCGCAACGATGATGGCCGCAAAGGGTGCGATCTATCCGGTTCATGAATTGATGAAGGATGCCGGCACGCCCTTCGATCAATCCCGCTACCTGTCTTCGGTGATCGGCTACTACACCTCGACCGACGGCAAGCTGCTGTCGATGCCGTTCAACAGCTCCACGCCGGTCGTCTTTTGGAACAAGGCAGCGTTCAAAAAGGCCGGGCTTACGGCGGCGCCCAAGACCTGGGAAGAAATGGGCGAGGCGTCGAAGAAGATCATCGCGTCGGGCGGTGCGTCCTGCGGCTTCACGATCGGCTGGCAAAGCTGGTCGATGCTGGAGAATTTCAGCGCCTGGCATGACGTGCCCTTCGCGACGAAGGAAAACGGGTTTGCGGGCCTCGATACGGAATTCGCGTTCAACAGTCCGCTGCACGTCAAGACGATCAAACAGCTTGCCGATTGGCAGAAGGAAAAGGTCTTTACCTATGGCGGGCGGCGCGGCGACGGCAACCCGCTCTTCGCCGAGGGCAAATGCGCCATGCTGATCAATTCGTCGGCCTATTACAGCGGCTTGAAGAAGAGTTCCAAGTTCGATTTCGGCACTGCCAAGCTGCCCTACTGGTCGGACGTGAAAGGCGCGCCGCGCAACAGCATCATCGGCGGTGCGACGCTTTGGGTGCTGAAGGGCCAGCACAAGGAAGACTATGTCGGCGTCGCCCAATTCATGAGCTACATGTCCGACACCTTCGTGCAGGCGTTCTGGCATCAGAACACCGGCTATGTTCCCATTACCAGCGATGCCTACAAGCTCACCAAACGGATCGGCTATTACGACCGGAACGAAGGCCGCGATGTCGCCATCGAACAGATGAGCGGCACGCCGACAGCGAACTCCAAAGGCCTTCGCCTCGGCAATTTCGTGCAGATCCGCGACATCATCAATCAGGAGCTGGAAGCGATCTGGGCCGGCAAGAAGACCGCGAAGAAAGGTCTCGACGATGCCGCGAACCGTGGCAACAAGTTGCTGCGCAAGTTCGAAAAAGCCAACAAATAGGTTGGGTGGACGCATCGGCCGGGGTGTGACTCCCGGTCGGTGCGCCGTTCGCCGTCATGCTCAAGCGCGTCACGTTTCGCAATAG
Organism: Alphaproteobacteria bacterium; assembly: GCA_012103325.1. Lineage (GTDB taxonomy): Bacteria > Pseudomonadota > Alphaproteobacteria > UBA8366. Next base: position 260,077 of record WLWY01000001.1, on the reverse strand, counting down.
CTGGCTGCCCTATCTGCTGGTGGGGCCGCAGATCATTATTACCCTGGTCTTCTTCATCTGGCCGGCGAGCCAGGCGCTGTTTCAATCGGTCCTGATCGAAGACGCGTTTGGGCTGTCCAGTGAATTCGTCTGGTTCGACAATTTCGCCGATGTGTTCGGAGATCCGTCCTATCTTGCATCGCTGCAGACAACGGCGGTGTTCAGTATCGCCACGACGGCGCTCAGCTTGTCGACGGCCCTGCTGTTGGCGGTCATGGCCGACCGCGTGATCAAGGGCGCATCGGCGTACAAGATGGCGCTGCTGTTGCCCTACGCCGTGGCGCCCGCGGTGGCCGGCGTTCTGTGGCTGTTCATGTTCAACCCGGCGAACGGGATTCTGGCACTGACCCTCAAAGGGCTCGGCTACGACTGGAACCACATCCTGAACGGCGGCGAGGCGATGCTGCTCGTCGTTATCGCGGCGGCGTGGAAACAGGTCGCCTATAACTTCCTGTTCTTCCTCGCCGGCCTGCAGGCGATCCCGAAATCACTGATCGAGGCGGCGGCAATCGATGGCGCCGGTCCGGCGAAACGGTTCTGGACGATTATCTTCCCGCTGCTGACGCCGACCACCTTCTTTCTGCTGGTGGTGAACGTGGTCTACGCCTTCTTCGACACGTTCGGGATCATTCATGCGGTAACCGGCGGCGGCCCCTATCAGTCGACGGAAATCCTCGTCTACAAGGTCTATTCGGACGGGTTCGTCGGTCTGGATCTCGGCGGGTCCTCGGCCCAGTCGGTCGTATTGATGGCGATCGTTATCGCGCTGACCATATTTCAGTTCCGCTATATCGAGCGCAGGGTGGAATACTGATGGTTGAAAACCGCCCTTATCTGACCGTCCTGACCCATCTGATCATGGTGGCGGGTCTGCTGATCGTTTTGTTCCCGATCTATGTCGCCTTCGTCGCGTCGACGCATTTGACCGAGGACGTGATCAGTTCCGTGCAGCCCTGGTTCGGCGATCAGCTGATCGAGAATTACGGGACCGTGCTGCAGTCGGGCAAGGAGAATGCGGGCGGCGTGCCGGTGTCCATCATGATGTGGAACAGCACGATCATGGCGCTCGGCATCACGGTGGGGAAAATCGCGATCTCCATCATCTCGGCCTACGCCATCGTCTATTTCCGCTTCCGCTTCCGGATGTTCTTCTTCTGGATCATCTTCCTGACGCTGATGCTGCCGGTCGAAGTGCGCATCCTGCCGACCTACAAGGTGGTGGCCGATCTCGGCCTGCTGGATTCCTATGCGGGCCTCACTCTGCCGCTGATCGCATCAGCGACGGCGACGTTCCTGTTCCGGCAATTCTTCCTCACCGTGCCCGAGGAACTGGCGGAGGCGGCGCGGGTCGACGGGGCGGGGCCGATCCGCTTCTTCATCGATATCCTGCTGCCCCTGTCGCGCACCAATCTGGCGGCGCTGTTCGTGATCCTGTTCATCTATGGCTGGAACCAGTATCTCTGGCCGCTGCTGATCACCACCGATACCGACATGACGACCATCGTGATGGGCATTCAGCGTATGCTGTTTGTCGCCGATGCGGTGCCGGAATGGAACCTCACCATGGCGACGGCGATATTGGCGCTGCTGCCGCCGGTCGTAGTGGTCGTCGTGATGCAGCGTCAGTTCGTTAAAGGCTTGATCGAAACCGAGAAATAGGAGTGGGGCGATGGCGGAGGTAAGCCTTCGCGACGTACGGAAATCCTACGGCGACACGGCCGTGATCCATGGCGTCGACTGCGCGATTGCCGACGGCGAGTTTCTGGTGGTCGTCGGGCCGAGCGGCTGTGGCAAGTCGACCTTGCTGCGCATGATCGCCGGGCTCGAGGTGATCACCGGCGGCGAAGTTTCGATCGGCGACCGGGTGGTCAACGAGTTGGAACCAGCCGAACGCGATATCGCCATGGTGTTCCAGAATTATGCGCTGTATCCACATATGACGGTCTTCGACAACATGGCCTACGGATTGAAAATCCGGAAGATACCCAAAGCGGAAATCGACACGCGGGTGCGCAAGGCCGCCGCCATTCTGGAACTCGACGACGACATGCTGCGCCGCAAGCCGCGGCAACTGAGCGGCGGACAGCGCCAGCGGGTCGCCATGGGCCGCGCCATCGTGCGCGAGCCCAGCGTCTTCCTGTTCGACGAACCGCTGTCCAATCTGGACGCCAAGCTGCGCGTGCAGATGCGCATCGAGATCAAGAAGTTGCAGGAGACGCTCGGCATCACCAGCGTCTATGTGACGCACGATCAGGTTGAGGCGATGACCCTGGGTCACCGCCTGTTGGTGCTCAACGCCGGCAACGTGGAACAGCTCGGCACGCCGATCACACTGTACGAGAGGCCAGCCAGCACATTCGTCGCGGGTTTCATCGGGTCGCCGGCGATGAATTTGATGCCGGCCGCAATCGGTGTTGACGGTGCGTCCGTGGCGCTGCCCGGCGGGGTGGCCTTTACACTTGCCTTCGGCGCACAAAACGGCGAACCCGGCCGTCCGGTGACGCTCGGCGTCCGTCCGGAGCATTTCGAAGTGGACGATAGCGGCGCGATTACACTTACAGTGACGCTCGTCGAACAGCTCGGCGCCGATACCATTGTTCATGGCGCGTTGGGCGCAGACGAATTTGACGTGACGATCCGGATGCGCGGCGTCGTGACGATTGCACCCGGCGAAAAGCTGTCGCTGACGGTCCCATCCGAGCATATCCATGTCTTCGACCGGGAAACGGGGAAACGCCTTGGCTAAAGTAATCCTTACCTTCGTTGCGCTATGTATCGCCGCCTTTCCGGCAATCGCTCAGGTCGATTTGCAAGGCCATCGCGGCGCGCGCGGACTGATGCCGGAAAACACACTGCCGGCCTTCGCGCGGGCGCTGACGATCGGCGTGACGACGCTTGAACTCGATGTGGGTGTTACCGCGGATGGCATTGTGGTTGTCAGCCACGACCCGACGCTGAACGGTGCGCTGACGCGCCGGCCCAGCGGCGTGTGGCTGCACGGCCACGGTGCGGCGCTCTTCAGCCTGACCTACGATAAGATCCAGACCTACGATGTCGGCCGCATCAATCCGAACAAGAAATACGCCCGCCGGTTTCCCACTCAGACACCGGTCGACGGCACGCGCATACCGACCTTGGCGGCGGTGTTCGACCTCGTGCGCCGGGCGGGTAATGAGACCGTTCGCTTCAATATCGAAACAAAACTGAACCCCGCGAAACTGAATTTGACACCGCCCCCGGAAGATTTTGCAAAGGCGGTTCTCGACGTTATTCGGCGCGAAAAGATGGAATCGCGGGTTACAATTCAGTCGTTCGATTGGCGGACTTTGCAAGTGGTCCAACGCCTCGCGCCAAACGTGCCGACGGTCTATCTCAGTGCGCAGCAGCGCTGGCTCAACAACATTCAGCGTGCGCATTCAGGATCTTCACCGTGGACTGCCGGATTTGATATAGACGAACATGAAGGCAGCGTGCCGAAGCTGGTGAAGGCCGCCGGCGGCAGCGTCTGGTCGCCCTATCACAAGGAAATCGATGCGGACCAACTGCGCGAGGCGCACGCGCTTGGCCTCAAGGTCGTCGTGTGGACGGTGAACGATGCGGCACGCATGGATGCGTTGCTCGATCTCGGCGTCGATGGAATCATTTCCGACTATCCCGACCGGCTGCGTGCTGTCATGGCGAAGCAGGGGATGGCGCTCCCGACGCCGACGCCGGTTACGCCTTAAGGAAACTTCTGGGAATTGGAATAGCGTGGCCGTTTCCACCCCCTTCCTAACCTTCCCCCCTCAAGGGGGAAGGGATAAACAAGGCGGATCAACGGGTTACTCTCCTCCCCCTTGAGGGGGGAGGATTAAGGTGGGGGTGGACGGCGGCGGTGCTATTCCAGTTCGCGGACGATCCCTTACGCCGAATACGGCGCCGCCCAGGGGCGGTCGTCGTAGCCTGGCGCGAAGGCGTTGTTGGTCTGCGCCGGGTTGCGGTTGATCATCTCGCGGCCGAAGAGCGGATGGGTCATCGAGCGGATTTCGTGCTCGATCTGGTACAGTTTTTTGCCGCTTTCCGGATCGATGAGGTCGACGAACCGGTATTGGTGCTGATTGCTTTCCTGCGAGATCAAGCCGCGCTCCGCTAGTTTGGCATGCGGCCGGGAAAAGTTGGCGACATAGAGCGCCAGATGATGCTTGTCGTACTTGGGTAGCTTCCCTTTCTTTTCACGGAAGATGAGCGTTTGATCCTGTCCCACCAGGACATGCGCGGCGGGGGCCTTCTCGAACGGCCTGACCTTGGCATCGGTTTCCATGATGTCGCGATAAAATGCTGCGATCCCCTTGGCGGTGCCGCTCGGCACGTCGAGCATCACGTAGGGCATGCCGAGCAAGGTGGGGCCGAATTTGGCACTCGGCTTGTGGCAGCGGAATTTGTTGCCCCACGGGCAGGAGACGTCGATGTAACCCGGTCCAGCCTTGAAGGTGAACTTCGTTCCCTTCAGGTCCTTGCGCACCGATTTCAGACTTGCGGCAAGCGCCTTCAGGTCCGGCACGACCAAACCGGTGCGGCCGCGGATGACCTGCGGCTTGCCGACCGGGAGATGGAACTGGCTGCGGCCGATATTCACCCACATGTTCACGACCCCGGTGACAAGGTAGGGGTCGCGGGTGAAGCCCATGCCGACGATGTAGAACAGCGTCGCAATTCGTTGATCGGGCACCGTCACATTCATGTGCTCGAGGCCGACGACATTGGCGAGATCTTCCGCGCTGCGGTCGTATTTGTTTTTCATGTGACCCTTCCCAAAATGTGGCCGGCTCTGTGCGGCACTATTCGTTACGCCGCGTAATTGTGCGACAGGAGGATGCGGTGCTGCAAGCCGTCGTTGTTCGGAGAACAATGCTGGGCTAGCCTTGGTGTCGGAAAAGATGAACGGAGCCGCCGGTGAGCAAGGCCTTCACCAAAGAAACCGAACCGGAAGAGTTGGAGCCAGACGACGCGCCGGATCTGCCGCCGGGCGTGAAGAACTACATCACGCCGGACGGTATGGCGCGGTTGCGCGACGAGTTGAAACAGCTGCGTACGGTCGAGCGGCCGAAAGTCGTCGATGTCGTGTCCTGGGCGGCGGGCAATGGCGACCGGTCGGAGAACGGCGACTACATCTACGGCAAGAAGAGGCTGCGCGAGATCGACCGCCGCATGCGCTTCCTGTTGAAGCGGATGGAAATCGCGGAAATCGTCGACCCCGCGCTGCAGACGAGTACGGATCAAGTGTTTTTCGGCGCGACCGTGACCTATTGCGACGAGGAAGACCGCGAGCACACGGTGCGCATCGTCGGCATCGACGAGTCGCGGCCCGAGGCAGGTGAAATCAGCTGGGTGTCGCCTATGGCGCGCGCGCTGCTGAAGGCGGAGTTGGGTGACGTCGTGACGATGCGCACGCCGAAGGGGGAAGTGGAGATCGAGGTGTTGGATATTTCGTATGGGTAGGGGTGCGCAGCGGCGCTATCAACAAAGGCCGTCATCCAATACGCCACCTGGTTATCCCCAACACTAAAACCGTCATACTCAACACCCCACCCGTCATCCTCAACTTGATTGGGCAACTGTGTTTGTCATGCGGTTTGTTGTTTGAAGGTTTCGTTGTTTCGGATCATTGCGTTGAGTGTGACGATAAGTTTTCGGGCGACAGCGATAATGGCGGTTTTGGGCTGTTTTCCGTTATCGCGGAGCCTGTCATAGAAGGGCTGAAAGGCCGGGTTACGCTTTGCGGTGAGAGCCGCGAGATAAAGGGCGCGTCTAAGGCGTGGCCTGCCGCCGCTGATTTTTCGATAGCCTTTGCGTTTTCCTGAGTCGTCGGCGATGGGTGCGAGACCGGCCAGCAGGGCGACGGCCCGGCGGTCGAGGTTTCCGAGTTCCGGCATTTCGGCGATCAGGGTCGCGGCGATGACCGGTCCGACACCGGGCGCGGTCTGCAGGGTGTGTACGAGACGGTCGAACTCCGTGTTCGTTTCGATAAGGTTTTTGATGGCGCGCTCGAAGGTAGCAATGTGGCGCGACAGGACTTCGATGAGGCTTTTGATATCGCGCCGGAGAGGACCGGGGTCGACCTGTTTGAGGCGGGTCTTTTCCTGTTTGCGCATCTCGACGAGCTGGTTGCGCCGCTGCAGCAACTCGGCCAGGTGCTGCCGTTCGGGCGAAGGCTCGCAGGTCGGCGTTGGGTCGAGACGGGCGCCGAGCCAGGCAAGCATGCGAGCATCGACGCGGTCGGTCTTGGCGAGGAGGCCGGTGGCGCGGGCGAACTCACGGGCCCGCCTCGGATTGACCCTGGCGAAGGGCCGACCGGCGCGAGACAGCACACGGCGCAGGGTTTTGTCATAGACGCTCGTGGCTTCGAAGACGACGAGCGCGTCAGGGGGCAACTCGCGCAGCAGCACCCGGATGGCATCACGCTCATTGGCGATACGCCAGGCCTTGTCGCGGGCGATGCTGAACAGGTCGAGCTGGTCCTTGGAAACGTCGATTCCGATGTGATCTTGGTATATCGTCATGGTTCCTGTCCTTGTCATGCGGGATCTGCTTGGGGCAGCCCCTGGCAACTGTTCAGGATGAGTAAGCAAACGCGGGCGGGGAGCCAGGCCCAATCACGGTCTTCAAGACCGAGGATCCAACGGTCTCCCGCCCGTTCTCATTCTGACACAAACACAACAGACAAGGATCCAGTCCGCCGCGAGGTTTGCCACCGTTCGGCTGAGGTTTGCTGCTGACGTATAAAATTGCGCTTCGTAATGCATCGCATCTTCATGAACGGCTTTAAGACAGCACCGTTGCCTGGATCCTCAATCAAGTTGAGGATGACGGTATTGGTTGGTAGAGACGGTTTTGGTTTGTAGAGGCGGCGTCGCGTTATATGCGATGTCCTCCTCAGCAAGGAGCGCGATGGCATTTGCCCTTTAAACCCCGACCAGCTTAAAATTCTCCAACCCTCACAACCCGGACTCCCGCGATGTTCGACAAGCCGCTTGAAACCGCCATCGTCCCCGTCACGCCGTTCCAGCAGAACGCCACGGTCCTGTGGTGCACCAAGACGATGAAGGGCGCCGTGATCGATCCGGGCGGGCATCTGGACCGGATCATGACGGCGGTCGACCGCGCCGGCATCACGCTGGAGAAGATCCTCATCACCCATGCGCATCGCGACCATGCCGGGGCGGCGGCGGATTTCTCGGAAGCGCAGGGCATCCCCATCGAAGGGCCGCACCGTGACGATCAGTTCTGGATCGACAAGCTGGCCGATGCGAAGGAGAAGCCAGGCTTCGACACGCCGCGTGTCTTCACGCCGGACCGCTGGCTGGAAAACAACGATACGGTGAGCGTCGGCGAACAGACGCTCGACGTGCGGCACTGCCCGGGCCATACGCCGGGGCACGTGATCTATTTCCACGCGCCGTCGCAGCTCGCGATCGTCGGTGACGTGCTGTTCCGGCGTACCGTCGGCCGCACCGATTTGCCGCGCGGCGACCACGAACAGCTGGTGCGCTCGATCACCGAACAGCTCTGGCCGCTCGGCGACGAGGTGATGTTCCTGCCCGGCCACGGCCGCCTGTCGACCTTCGGCCAGGAGCGCGAGGACAACCCCTTCGTGTCCGACCTCGCGGTGGCCACGGGCGTCGGCCCGCCCGACCCCGAAAAGGCGCTGGGGCCGGCCTTCGACTGAACATCTGTCGATGTCTTTCCAGGTGTCGGAATAGTTTACGGTTGGGCGTTCTCTGAAACTCCGCCACAACTTATTGCGAAGAAAGAGTAATTTTGAATAACGCCGGATTCGGCCACCGAATGGTGTCGGAATTCTTTACCGTTTGGCGATGTTTGACCCCTGCACATTTCGCATAACCTGCTGAAATAGTGTAATTGCAAGTGGTTGGCACAATAATTGCTTGTATTCTTGAAATAATTGACAGTTGTGGTAGTTCCCGGCTTTGGAGGACGCTGCAACTCGTTAGGGAGGGCAAAAAATGATGATCGGCAAATCAGCTAAAACGCGCTTCGGCGCTTTCATTGCAGGCGGGGCCATGCTTTGCGCGGCGTCCGCGGCGAACGCGATTCCGTTCGATATTGCTGGCCCGGCGCAGACCGGGATCGACGATGCTGGCGGTGTCGACGTGACTCTGACGGCGCTGCCGGCGGGGGTGATCACGGATCTGAATATCCAATTTCTCGTAGAAGATCCGACTGGTGGCACCATCCATCCCGAAGACTGGAGCGTTTCCCTGATTCATGGCGCGACGACGGTCGTCTTGAAATCCGCCAGTTTTACGACCCACGATGTACCAAACAACTCGTGGGATGCGACCTATGACGACGAGGCCGCCGCGGCGCTGGCGGATGCGACATCCTTCGTCGATGGCTCCTATATTCCGGAGCAGGCGCTGTCCGCGTTCGACACTCAAAACCTGGCCGGCGATTGGGTGCTTCGCTTCAACGATGCTGGGTCCCCGAACGAAGATGACGAGTTGATCTCGTGGCGGATTTTCGGCGAATTCCGCTCGACCGCGGTTCCCGAACCCGGCACGCTGGCCCTGTTCGGCCTCGGCCTGCTCGGCCTGGGCGCAGCGCGGCGGCTGAAGCGCGCGACGTAGCGTCTTTCCTATAGAACTAATCGGTTTGCGGCGGCTCTCGGGCCGCCGTTTTCCGTTAAAGCGCGATCACGCCCTGCATCACGGGGACGCAGCGTCCTGCGATGGTCACGCGTTCGATCTGCCCGCCGGATTTGCCCGCGTTGACGATGATCTCGCTTGGCCGGCCCATTTCGACACCCTGTTCGATGTGGATGCGCGCGGCCCCGTCCGCATTGCTCTCCAATGAAACCAGGAACGCCCCCAGCGCGGCAGCCGCGCTGCCCGTCGCCGGGTCTTCCCAATTGGTCCGTTCGATCACCGAAAGGCTCTGGCCGCTCGGCGACGAGGTGATGTTCCTGCCCGGCCATGGCCGTCTGTCCACCTTCGGCCAGGAGCGCGAGGACAATCCCTTCGTGTCCGATATCGCCGTGGCGACCGGCGTCGGCCCGCCCGACCCCGAGAAAGCGCTGGGACCGGCCTTCGATTGACAGCGCACTACCATCCTGTGGGATGTCGGAATATCTTACAGTTGGGAGAATTCCGGAGTTTTCACACAACCTTTTGGGAATAAACAAATTTTCGGCTGAGCGAGCGGTTTGGGGTCCGGAAAGTGTCGGGGTTCTTTACGGATTTGCGTCCCTTTGTGCGCGCAGACATTCCATAATTTATTGATTTTGTTGAATTGTTGCGCAATGGCCCAAAATTTGCTTAATTCTCCGGCATAACGCGATGTTTTGGGCGCGTGCAGGATATGACGCGCTGGGGAGAGAGAACAATGTTTGGACTCTTAGCTAAAACGCGCCTTGGTGCTTTTGTCGTGGCCGCTGTGCTGAGCACGGCGATGATGCTGTCAACCGGGACGAACGCGACGATCATCGGCGACCAGATCACCGTGAGTTCGTCAGGCGGCGGCGTCGGAAACCAAACGGTCGATGTGACGGTTCAGGACGGATCGGTCGAAATCTCGAATGAGGTCAACGACGTTTTTGGACTGGCCTTTGATGAGTTCATCGATATCGAAGAGTCCACGATCCAGCTGTTTCTAGGTGTAGCCGTTTTTTTTCAAGGCGCGACCTTCACCTTCTCCGATCTTGACTGGATCGGCGAATCGGGTTTTGTGTCGAATGCCGAGCTCGCTTCCATCACCGACTTCAATGATACGGGGACCTCGGTAGAATTCGGCGACGATTTTATTTCGATCACAATTTCCGGCTCTTCCCTACCAACTCGGTCGCTGTTCACGATTGATTTCGAAGCGACCCACGGCGTTCCCGAACCCGGCACGCTGGCCCTGTTCGGCCTCGGCCTGCTCGGCCTCGGCGCGGCGCGGCGCGGCGGCTAAAGCGCCGCGGCATAGCGTCTTTCCAATAGAACGCATCGGTTTGCGGCGGCTCCCGGGCCGCCGTTTTCCGTTAAAGCGTGAGCGTACCCTGCATGACGGGGACACAGCGTCCTTCGATGGTGACGCTGTCGACTTTCCCGCTCGACTTGCGCGCATTGACGACGATTTCGCTTGGGCGGCCCATCTCGACACCCTGTTCGATGACGATGCGCGCCGCCCTATCCGCTTGCGGCTCCAGCGAAACCAGAAAAGCGCCCAGCGCGGCGGAGGCGCTGCCGGTCGCCGGGTCTTCCCAATTGTTGCTCAATGGCGCGAACATGCGCGCCCGCAACGCGTCGATGCCCTCGCCCCTGCGCGCATAGACGAAGACGGAGAAGCGTCCGCTCAGATCGGCAAGACCGTACCTCTCGGCCGCCGCGCGGAACGCATCGAGATTGGCGTGCGCCGTAGCCAGCGAGTCCATATCGGTCTCGGCGACGAAGAAGGGCAGCCCGACGGAGGCCAGTGTCGGCTTGTGCCGCTCGGTGATGATCGCATCGGTGGGCAGCGAAACGCAGGCGGCGTAGACCGCCGGGTCCATCGTCTGGCCGGTTTCCAGGGGCTGCGGCGCCTTGATCCGCGCGCCGATGACGGCATCGCCATCGCGCACGACGTCGATTTCGACGAGCCCGGCCTTCTCCTCGAAGCGCAGGGCGTCGCCTGGGATCTTGCCGAAAATCTCCGGCTGCTGCGCCAGGACGAACCCGGTGCCGACATTGGGATGGCCGGCGAAGGGCACTTCCTGCGCGCGGGTGAAGATGCGCACCTGTGCGGTGTTCTCAGGATTTTGTGGGGGAAGGATGAAGGTCGATTCCGCGTAGTTGAATTCGGCGGCGACCTGCTGCATTTGTTCGCCGGTCATGCCGCGCGCATCCAGAACGATGCCGAGCGGATTGCCGCCGAAGCGCTGCGCGGTGAAGACGTCGACCGTGACGTATGGAAACGTGGTCACACCGAGGACAGGTCCGGCGGGTTGCCGAGCATGAAGGCGCCGACCGTTTCGTAATGCGCGCGGCGGCCCTGCATCTGTTGCGTGACGGTATGCAGGTCGCGGAAGCGGCGCTCATAAGGGCCGCTGGCGAAGATCGCCGTGGCGCCGGCCGCGTCGTAGATCGTGTCGGCCGCGCCCTTCGCCTCGTGAATGCCGTGTGTCGTGGCGAGGCGGATGCGCATGCGCTGCTCGACGGTCAGCTCGCCGGTGCTCAGCACCGCGGCCCAGATATCGTCGAGTTCGGCGCGCAGGAAACACCGCGCGGCGTCGAGCCGAATCGACGCGCGGGCGAATTCCGATTGCACCACCGCGTTCTGGCTCAGGGTGCTTTTCTGCATCCTCGGCGTTTTCTTGAGAGTCAGCTCGGCGAACGCGTCGAGCATCGATTGCGCGATGCCGATGGCGACACCGGAGAAGCCGCTGGCATACAGGTTCGTCTGCCGGAACAGATAAAGCGGCGAGTCGGTGCGGCATTCCTTAGCATCATCGCGGTGCACCGTATGTTCGTAGGGGACGTACAGATCCTTGATGTGGTAGCCGTCGCTCGCCGTGCCGCGCAGCCCGACGACGTTCCAGATATCCTCCCACTCGATCTCGCTGGCGGGGATCAGCATGGTGCGGATGGTCTTGCCGCCTTTTTCGTTAAGCACGGGCTCGTCGTTCTCGTCGACGACCGTCGAGTGCGTGCCGATCCAGGTCGCGTGCCGGCCGCCGCTGGCGAAGGCGCAATCGGCATTGACGCGGAAGCCGTCGCCCTCGCGCTTGGCGATCGACTTGCCGGGTCCCCAGGCGAGTACGCCTTGCGGATCGTCGCCCCAGATCTTGTTGGCGACGGGGGTGTCCAGGAACGAGGCCGTCATCGCGCAGCCATTCGCCTGACACAGGCACCAGGCGGTGCTGGCATCGTGCTTGGCGACTTCCTCGATGATGCGGGAGAAGTCGTGCGGACAGACTTCGGCGCCGTTGAAGCGTTTTTCGAGCAGCAGGCGGAACAGGCCGGCATCATAGAGCCCCTGCCGCAGTTTGAGAGGCAGGCGTCGGCCTTGTTCGATTTCGTCCGCGGAGTCGTCGATCAGCGGACCCAGATCCCGCACGCGGTCGAGATAATTGTCCAGTTGGGTCCGTTCGACGGCGACGGGGGATGCGCTTGTTGCCATGGTCCTACACTGCCTTCCTTCGCCGCCGGTCTCTCAGGCCTTGCCCGCCGCGCGGCGCATATCGTCCCGGTATTTGCCGATCCGGTCCTTTAGCCCGGGAATGCTGGCCGATTTGACCAGATCCGCCATGTCCTGCGCCCGCATATCGGGCGCGGTCACGGTGAACAACGCCGCGCTGGCCTCGACGCTCAATGTCTGGGCCGCTTGCGCTGCCGCCTCAACGATCCCGGGCCATTCGGAAGGATCGGCGATATCACTGGCAAAATTGTAGCCTTTTGCCTCCGCCGCGTCGAATGTGCGGGTTTCGTTCTGGATGTTGCGGGCCGCGTCCTGCCCGATCCGGGCCACCAAACGCCGCGTTCCCAGGACGATCCCAAAGGCCAGCCCCGGCATGCGGAACTGGGTACCGGGTGCTGCGACCCGCTGGCTGCAGGCGCTGAACAGATCCGCCCCGGCGCCGAAGATGCGGCCGTGGCCCATCGCCAGGGTCGGGAAAGGGGCGTGATAGACCGCTTGGAGCAGGGTCTCGATGCGCAGCAGCCGCAGCACCAGATCGCCGTCGCTCAGATCGTCGAATCCGGACAGATCGAAGCCGGAACAGAAGGATTTGCCCGTCCCTTCCATGACCAGTAGACGCGTGCCGTCCTGCGCCGCCGTATGCACCGCGTCGAGCAGGGATTCGGTCAGGACCGGCCCCAGCGCGTTGGCGATGTCGGGCCGGTTCAGAGTCAAATGTGTCACCGCGCCATCGCGCGCGACCGTCAGTTCTTCGCTCATGAGATCAACCTAAATCGCGTGCCGCAGACGGTGACCATATCACCCTCGACCGGGCAGTTGCGTGTTTTCGCTGCGGTGATAATAGCGTCGCGGTCCGACACATGCAGATCGACTTCGCCCAACCCCTCGCCCCGTCCGTCCGTCGCCAGCACGAAACGCAGCACGCCGTTCTCCAGCGGCAGAAGCGTGACGCCGTCGGTGATCGGCTGCGGCGTCACCGCGAGGATCTCGCCCCATCGGGCCGCCAGCGCGTCGGGATCAGGGCTTTGCAGTTCGGCTGCCGTCATCGTGGAGACGCGGTCGGTTCTGACGGCGTCTTTCCAGGTCTTGCCGGCCGGATGCCAGGGGCCGTCCGGCGCACCGTCGCCGGCGCTCCAGCTCGTTTCCAGCATCGAGCCGCCGGTATCGCGCGGGTGCAGCTGCAGCCCTTCGTAATCGCCGTATTCCATGTGATTGACGATACGGATGCCGAGCCTCTCGCAGCGCGCCTGCCGTTCGGCGATATCGTCGCATTGCAGGATGACGATATAGCCGCCGTCGCCCTTGCGCCGTTCGATATAACGCTGCGCCGCCGTCCCGTCGCGAAACGGCGCCACGACTTCGAGGAAGTTGTTGCCGACAGGCAGTAGCGCATTGACGAGGCCGAATTTCTCGACGCCGAGGTCGTGAAAGCAGGTCGCGATGCCGAACACAGCCTCCAGATCGGCGACGGCTGGTTCGAGGTCACTCGCGACAAGGCATATTTGTCTGAGGCGGAGCATGTTAAAACTCTACTCTAAAACGCGGAACGGGCGTTCAATTCCACAGCCGTAGAAAACCCTTTTCCGTCATCCCTGACAAGCGGCGTAGCCGCGCAGATCGGGGATCCATGCTCATGCCGGACGCGGTTGCACCATGGATCCCGGCTCGGCGGCGCAATGCGCCTTGTCCGGGATGACGCGTTGGGGGATGTCCGCGTATTTGCGCCTATACCTCAGAACGCCGCCAACGGCTGGAACGCGGCCGCGCCCATCTTCATTGCCGCGCCGGTGATCGCCGCACCGCGTTTCACCACCATGCGGTGGTTCTCGCGTTTTGCCGCGCTGTCGATATCTGTTGCCGGATCGCCCTCGACGATGAGGAAGTCGGCGAAACTGCCCTTGGCGATGCGGCCTTCGCCCGGCAGGTCGACCAGATCCGCGGCCGAGCTTGTAGCGATCTTCAGCGCGTCAATCGGCGCGACGCCGATACCGACCATGAGCGCCAGCTCGTCCGAATTGGCGCCATGCTTGTTGAATGGCGTGCCGGCGTCGGTGCCCATCGCGATTCTACCGCCGGCGTCATAGAACATCTTGATCGAGGCGACGTGATGCTCGGCAATGCGCTCCGCCTTTTCCATCACGTAATCCGGGATGCCGCTATCCTTCATGCTGACGATATTGTGCAGCGCGGCCAGGGTCGGCACGAGCCAGGTGCCGTGCTCCATCATTTCCTGCACGGTTTTCTCGGTCATGAAGATGCCGTGCTCGATCGAGGTGATGCCGCCGCGCACCGCATTCAGAATGCCTTCCGTGCCTTGCGCGTGGCTGGCGGTCCGTTTGTGGAAGCGGTTCGCCTCGTGAATGCCGGCGGCCATTTCCTCCGCCGAATAATGCGCGTCCTCCGGATTGACGCCCGGCGTCATGACGCCGCCGGTGGCCATGATCTTGACCAGATCGCTGCCGGCATGAACCTGCTCGCGCACCGCCTTGACCACCTCGTCGATGCCGTCGGCGACGCGGCCGTGCCGGTTGCCGTGTCCGCCGGTCATGCAGATCATCTTGCCGGACGCGCGGATCGACGGCCCCATCAGATCGCCCGCATTGCAGGAATCGCGCACCGCGAATTCCAAATAGTCGCGGCCGCCGCAATCGCGGATTCCCGTGACGCCGCCCGCCAGGGTCGTCTGCGCCCGCGCCAGCGCCTTCATGACGGTCTGGCCCGGCAGCAGCTTTTCCGCCGCCGTCCCCGGATCGCCTTCCGCGCCGAGACACAGATGCACGTGGCAGTCGATCAGCCCCGGCATCAAGGTGCCGCCGGCCGTGTCGACCACCGTCCCGTCGAAGCCATCGAAGCTCGCAACCGGCGCGACCTGCGCGACCGTGTCGCCGTCTACCAGTACGCCATGGTCGGAAACCGGCGCGTTGTCGCCATCGAAAAGCGCGCCACCCTTGTAAAGGATCTTCATGTTGCTTCCCTCAGCTCAGATTGCGTTTGCCCATGTCGAAGAAGACGTCCCGAACTTTGAGCGTGTTTCGCGTACCATCGCCGGTTGCGGGACGGTTGGCAAGCGTTGGGCGTCACGCGATCTCTCATCCGATTTATAGTATGCTGGCGTAGCGTATATATGACCACGCGAGCAGGCTGGGCCTGGGGTACTTATGGGGTCGCGGAGTAGCTGCGTTCTGGATCGCGCCCTGAGACCGTATGAGGGTATTGCGATGCTGACGGACAATGAGGTTGAGGAGTTTTTCCGGCGTCTCCAGGACCGTATGCCCAAACGGTCCGCCGAGCCGCACGTCAAAGAGGACCCGGATCACTTCCGGGCGCTCGTCTCCTGCCTGCTGTCGGCGCAGAGCCGGGACGCGAATACGGCCAAGGCGAAGAACGCGTTGTTCCGGCTTGCCGATACGCCCGAAGGCATCCTCATGCTGCCCGATGCGGACATCGCCGCCGCGATCAAGCCCGCCGGCCTCTACAACATCAAGACCCGCCGCGTGAAGGCGCTCTGCCGGGCGCTGCTCGACGAATACGACGGCATCGTGCCGAAGGACCGCCCCAGCCTGATGGAACTGCCGGGGATCGGCCGCAAATGTGCCGACATCATGCTGCTGTTTTCGTTCGGCGAGCCGGCCATCGCCGTCGATACGCACGTGCACCGCGTCTCCAACCGGACCGGACTGGCGCGCGGCAAGACGGAAGCGCAGACCGCGGCCGCGCTGGAACCGCGCGCGCCGCAATGGGCGATGATGGACGGTCATATGTGGCTGCTCGAGTTCGGGAAACGGACCTGCACGTCGCGTGCGCCGAAATGCGCGGCCTGCTTCCTGAACGACCTCTGCGAGGCGCCGCGGCTGTAGGGTTTCAGCGCGGTCGCCGTAGCGCAAGGTGCGCTTCTGATCTGAGTCTGCCTATATGGTCACGCCATTGGGGTCACGCCATTGGGGTCAGGTCTTGCAATCACACATTTCTATGTTGTCGTCGCTTCGTAGGCGCGTACGGCGCGGCTGACGGTGGCGTAGTGTACGCCGAAATGGGCGGCGATAGCCTTCATCGTGTAGCCGCCCGAAAGATAAGCCCGCGCCATCGCCTCTTGCCGGCTGCCGCTCTCGGCGGCAAACGTGGCCAAGGGCGGTGGCGCCGTGCGCTGCGCCCGCGGTATTTCGGCCATCTCTTCGCCCGCCGCGCGGGCCTTCAAGGCGTCGGCAAAACCTTCGCCGCCAAGATAGATCTGGTCGCGTAAGCCTTCCCACACCGATGGGGCGTTGTGTGGCTGACCCGCCATTAGGGTCAGGTCTTGCAATCACACATTTTTATATTGCCGTCGCTTCGTAGGCGCGTACGGCGCGGCTGACGGTGGCGTAGTGTACGCCGAAATGGGCGGCGATAGCCTTCATCGTGTAGCCGCCCGAAAGATAAGCCCGCGCCATCGCCTCTTGCCGGCTGCCGCTCTCGGCGGCAAACGCGGCCAAGGGCGGTGGCGCCGTGCGCTGCGCCCGCGGTATTTCGGCCATCTCTTCGCCCGCCGCGCGGGCCTTCAGGGCGTCGGCAAAGGCTTCGCCGCCTAGATAGATCTGGTCGCGCAAGCCTTCCCACACCGGCGGGGCGTTGCGGCCTTCCGCGACGAAGCGCCGATAGCGCGTCCGTGCCGCGGCCTTCGTCCGGGCGAACTGGCGCAGAAGCCAGCCGGTCTCCAGCCAGGCCGGCGCTGCCGCGAGCCCGGCGCTCGCCCGATAACTGCTCCAGCGCCAGTCCTGCGCGCGGCGCACCATGCCGGCCCGCACCGGGTTCAGTACCACATAGCGCACCAGCGCCAGAAGATAGGCGTCGCGCTCCACCAGGATCGCCGTGAAGCGGCCTTGGAAGAGGTGACCGACCCGGCCGTGCCGGCGGTTGAAACGCTGGGTGTAGACGCCGTTCAGCTGGCGCATGCCGCGGCTCAGGTTCGGCGCGGGCGTCTCCACCAGCAGATGATAATGGTTGTCCATCAGGCAGTAGGCGTGCGTGCGCCAACGGAAGCGCGCGGTCAGGTGATAGAGCGCGCCAGCAAATTCGATCCGCAATGGTCGGGCCATGCTACGATCCTAGAAAAATGAATGTATGAATGCAAGACCTGACCCTCGCTTCCTTAGATCGTAATTCGCGAGCGTCTTGTCGCGATAAGGTCCTAATGTAGGATTGCAAGACCTGACCCCGCACTTCTTGGGGTTAGCTCAACCTGACCACGCACTTCTTTGTGAATCGGTGAAGTGACTATATTATTGCGAGATCTGAGCCAATCCGATATGTGACTTAAACGTTTCTCACAAAGGTTGTCACTATGGAGTCGAATTCCGATAGCGATTTGGTGCGTGCTTCCGGTCCTTTTTCTTTAAGGGCGCTACCATCGCATTCGGACGAGTATGACGCATATGAGAGTGTGCTGTATCGCTCAGAAGAAGATACCGGCCTCGTCGTCGACGGTGTTTATCTTTGTGGTCAGTATGCCGTTGGCGATCGCTGCCTTTTGTTTATAGAAGACCAGGTGATGCTCGAAGAAAGCCTGTACATCTATCTTATCGACTCCGCGATGGTCGTTCTTGATAAACTTACCATAAGTTCATTGTATGCTAGCGCAACGCTGGAAGATTTATCGGCTGAATCGAAGAGTAGTTTCGTGTTTCAGTCTCTTGGCAGACATTGGACCTTAAGGGTTCTGCAAGCGCCGTGTTTTTATTTTCCCTTATTTGGTATGCCGGGCTATGTGAAGCGGGTGCGCTTATGGAAATCATATTTCGTTATATCGAATCGCATTATCGATACGACTCTCATTAAGGATTGATTTTGGCGTCAAAACTGGCCCAGCGGTGCCTATGAACCTTCGTTTTGTTCTTCCGAACTACTAGATAAGTCTTCCAAAAACTCAATACCAACTTCAACGCCTAAGCCGCCTAGAATTCCGCCAACTATAACGCCGATGCCGGAACATACAGGAGCGCCCGGGCCGCAAAATAGGCCGAAGAGTGAGGGTCAGGTCTTGCATTCACACATTTACTTATTAGATCGCAATTCGCGTGCGTCTTGTCGCGATAAGGTCCTAATGTAGGACTGCAAGACCTGACCCCGACCTTCTCGACCTTCCGCGTCTTGAGGACTGTCGGCAACAACGCTTGTCTTCTAGTCTGAATTTTCTCTCAACTATGGAAGAAAGCGGCTGTCAAAATACGCGCCATCATATTCCACGTTGGTTTTTCAGGCATTTCCAATGATTGGTTCTTATAAAAACCTTCTAACCCGTGAACCACTCCGGCAACACCACCGACGTACTCCGATACTGGCTGTTCTTCAAAGAAACCTTTTTGGTATCCTTCCGCTAGAAAATCAGCGTATTCGGATAATTCCTCACGAGTGGAAACAGCGTCACGGAGTTGCCGTATTTTTTCTTTAAACATCTGCTTTTCTTCGTTCATTTTCTTTTTCCTTTTCTGAGTTCAATCGACATACCGTCATCTTTTGTAGAAAGTTTTTCTTCTAGCTCGTCATCAATTTCTTCCGCTGTCGCCATAACGTAAGGGATATCCCTTTTTGCAACACGATACGCAACAAGACGCCGGTGATCTAACGTGTAAACTTTCCCTTTAAACACAGAATTTGGGATCAGGTCTTGCATTCCTACATTTACTTATTAGATCGCAATTCGCGTGCGTCTTGTTGCGATAAGGTCTTAATGTAGGACTGCAAGACCTGACCCTGACCTTCTGGCATTATGCTCAACCTGAAATCGTTCCTTGTGATTCTCCAGGGAAGGGTCAGCTATGGCTGAAAGCAGCTGCCAACAAACGTGCCATCATGTTCCAATTGGGATGTTCCGGCATTTCGAGTGATTGATTTCTGTACCAGCTATCCAATGCTTCGACCAAAGCTGCATAACCATCTAAGTAATCCGCCACGGATTGCTCTTCCTCGAAGCCTTGTTGATATCCATGAGCTAGTAGCCTGACAAATTCAAAGAGGTCTTCTCTTGAGTTGACTTCGTTGACCTGCCGATCCATTTTTTCGTTGTAGTTTTTTTCATCTTCTTCCATCGTCATTTCCTCTTTAAAATTTCTATAGAGATACCAGAATTCTTAGTACTCATTTTAGGTTTTCTTCCTCCGGTCGCTTTCGCGATCTCTTCAGGCGTAGCTTTCCTATATTGTATATTTTTCCCGGCTAGACGATGCGCAATGAGTCGCCTGTGATCGAGAGTAAACACATGCTCTCCGATAGCTGCGATCCTTATCTTCTCTATTGGCTTGCCTGTGCCATCTAATAGCTCTCTCACCATCTGCTCGAGAGAGCGGCCATCCTGAAAGTCTCGTTTTATTGTATTCTGCATAGGGCGGATACGGTTCGGATCAATTTCACCGCTATCCTTTAGAGCGTCGAACTCCGCTTTGGTCATCGGATTTTTCGTTGCCGATTTATTGGGCAGCTTAACATTGAACTCGTCTTCGGGGTTTTCTCGTTTTTTGTTTCTTGAAGACGAACCGCCTTGAGTTGCTCCGGGGTTTCTGGGGAGCTTCCTTGATTTACCGGGCAAGTTTTCAAGGAACTCTCGCCCAACTTCGGCAGCTGATCGGGCTCTGTCTTCTTCCGCAAGATCCTTGAACGAAATAACGCCGGCAATTTTCTGCGCTCTGTCAGATTTTTCACCGACGTTGAAGCTGTTGATCAAGCGCCGAAAATCGATAGGCCGCCCTTCCGTCCGTTCCAGCAAGGCGGCTTTTTCTTCCGCCGTGATCCCATTTTGCCCGCCTTCAAAATGTCCCGCAGCAGAAGCGCACGGTCCGGGTTGAGGCCGAACTTTGCCGCTTCGGCCGCGAACGTCTCATCGTCCTTGTCCCACCTATCTTCGAAGAAGCTGTTTACCTCGCCGGGCGTCTTTGTGCCTTTCCGCCTTCCCAGGGGCGATAGGAATTCGTCACGACCCGCGCCGCCGATCAGGGTGTTGTCGTCTATTGCTACAACATCCGGTTTGGCGAGGGTTTCCATGGCGCGTTTTGCGGCGCGCTGCGGGTCGCCGGTTTGCGTGAGCTCGTGCAGAGCGGCTTTCTGGAGGACGAAGGGTTCGATGGCGGGATCGAGGCGGCCTTGCTGCACCATTGCGTCCCGCAGCGTTTCGACGGCCGATTGTACATCGGCGATCTGGTCCGGGGTTTTGCCTTCGGTGAGTTGCGCATAGGGTACGCCCATGGCCGGCAGCAGCGCCTGAAGCTTCTTGGGGTTGTCGGCGACGGCGGCGATGGCGATCGTTTCCGGGTCCAGCCCCTCCGTCTGCATCTCGCCCAGTACGGCGTCGAAATGCCTGCCATATTTTTCCTTCTGGTTCAGAATCTCCGGCGCACGGGCCAGTGCCGGCAGGCCATCCAATTCGGCCGCCATGGTGCGCGCTTCTTCCTTCGGCAGGACCTTGCGCAGCGCTTCTGGCACCTCGCGCTTTTCCTGTACTGCCAGGCTCCGCGTGACCGCCCG
The DNA here is from genome assembly GCA_012103325.1 of Alphaproteobacteria bacterium. Lineage (GTDB taxonomy): Bacteria > Pseudomonadota > Alphaproteobacteria > UBA8366. The sequence continues at coordinate 239,395 of WLWY01000001.1, read as the reverse complement.
CTCCGCATCGCCGCTCGCCTTCGCGGCGGCCACCAGGGGGTCGCGTTCTGCGTCTGCGCCGGGGTCGGCGTGACGCTCGGCGATTATGCGCTGTGCCTTATCCGTGACGGCCTCGAACGTCTTCTGGTCCTCCGTGCCCGTGCCTTCGGCTGGCCGTAGTGCTTTCACGGCTGCCTCGATTTCCGATTGCGAGGACGCGCCATGCTGCTGTCCAAAGTCGAACAGCGTCCGCGCCCGGCGCTGGGCCAGCTCGAAGTCATCGAACTACTCCGGCGGCAGGATCGCGGCCGCGCGCTCCGGCAGGCCTTCGAGGCCGGTCCCGGCCCGCTCGATCGCCGCGCCATGGATATCCATATCGCTCAGGATCGCCGTTACCTCGCTCGCTTCGCGCGCCGCCGCCTCCCGGGTCAAGTCGACGATGCTGTCTTCGTCCAGCAAGGTCCTGGCGTCGGGGCCTTTGAGAAAGTCGAGTACCGGTACGGCCTCGCCGCGGGCGATGCGGCCGCGCAACAGCGCCACGTCGAGGCTGCGCTCGAAGGCCGCCTCCTTCTCGCGCAGGGTCTCGTCGGACCAGCCCAGATCGTCTTTGTTCTGGCGCAGGACGCCGCGTCCTTTCTCCAGCGACAGTTTGATCATGTCCGGTTTGGCGGACACGGTTTCGCGGTGCCGGTCGAGGATGCCGTCGACGCGGAACACGAGATTGGCGGCGCCGATGTTCTGGTCTTCGACGCCGCGGTCGATAAGGCGGAACTTCTTGTGGCCATCGAAGATCTTTTGGTGACGCGCCTGCTGCTCGGGGTTTTGAATTCGCTTTATGTGAGCGTCGCCCGCTTCCTCGAAGGAGAGCAGGGGCGGATTGTCCGCGCTTGGGGTGGCCGCGTCGCTGATGCGCGTCTCACCCTCGCCATCCTCGTCCGCGTCTTCGAAGAAGAAACCGTCCGGCGGCGAAACGGCGCGCCCCTTGGCCAGGTCGGCATCGAATTTCTGCGCCTTGAGTCTTTCGTCCGCCTCCTTGAGCCGTTTGCGCTTGCGGGCGAAATCGTCGAGCGCCTCGCCGAAGTCGCCCAGCGACCGCCCGACCTCCTGCAGCGCCGCCCCCGTGGGGTCGGGAGCGGGGGCGTTCAGGGCCGGCAGGCGCAGGCCGTTGGTGGATACGCGCGTGACGTCTCGCACGCCGGGCAGTCGGGGCATGGGTGGGGCTCCTTTGAAGGTTGGAACGTTTGGTTGATACGGTTTCCCTCACCCCGGCCCTCTCCCTAAGGAGCCCTCCGCGAAATTGTGTTGCTAGCGTTTCCACCCCCTTCCTAGCCTTCCCCCCTCGAGGGGGAAGGGATAACTAAGGCAGGTCAAAAGTTACTCTCCTCCCCCTTGAGGGGGGAGGATTAAGGTGGGGGTGGAAACGCCGGCGTCACTCCATTTCGCGGAGGGCTCCTTAGGGAGAGGGCAGGAGGGTGAGGGGGAGAATTATTGGGGGCTCGCGCCGTCGATCCGGGAACCGGGACAACGCCGCGTTTGGCATCGACATGGATCCTCGGTCAAGCCAAGGATGACGAATGAGGGGTAGGATATTGGCCGTACGCACAGGCAACGGCGGCGCTTCGGCATGCGCACGAAAAAGCCCGCCGCGGCGTTTTCCGGGCGGGCGCAGATCTTGCTGATAGGCGTTTTATACAATTTCACGGGTGATTAAACAACAACCCTGCTTCGCGATGGCGCAGGATCGGGCGCGCGGCTGGCGCCCGCCATTTGGCGTTCGCCTGCCCCTGTGCTACCAAATTCGATGCTGGAGGCCTCGCCTCTGGCGGCCAACCGACGGGGAGGCGAGTTTGAAAACGCGGAATCTGACCGATCATTTCGGCCTTGAGGTGCAGGGGGTCGACCTCGCCGCGCCGATCTCCGACGACCAATTCGCTGAGATCGCCACCGCGTTCGACACCCGCTCGCTGCTGCTGTTCCGCGGCCAGATCCTCACCCCGGCGCAGCAGGTCGCGTTCGGCGAACGGTGGGGCGTGCTGGAGCACCATTTGCTGACCCAATTCACCCTGCCGGCGCATCCGGAGGTGTTCGTCCTCACCAACAAGAACGAGGACGGCAAGCCGGTCGGCGCGCACAAGACGGGCTGGCACTGGCATATCGACAATACCTACATGCCGCGCGCGAGCCTGGGCTCGCAGCTCTATGCGCGCGAGATACCGCCGGAGGGCGGCGACACGCTGTTCACCAGCCTGACCACGGCCTATGACCGGCTGCCGGACGATCTGAAGGCCCGCATCGAAAATCTCGAAGCGGTGCACAGCTACAAATACGTCTACGCCAACAAATACCCGGACCGGCCGCCGCTGACCGCCGAACAGTTGGCGCGGGTGCCGGACCGGGTGCATCCGGTGGTGCGCGTGCATCCCGCGACGGGGCGCAAGGTGCTTTATGTCAGCGAGCAGATCATCAAGCAGTTCGTCGGCATGTCCGTCGAAGAGAGCCAGACACTGCTGGACGAACTCAACGCCTACGCGACACGGGACGATTTGATCTACCGGCATCGCTGGCGGGTCGGCGACCTGATGTTCTGGGACAACCGGGCGACGATGCATTTCGCGCAGCCCTATGACGACGTCAATCACGTCCGTCTGATGCACGCCACGCGTGTCGTCACCGACGTGTTTACGGGCGAAGCGGTAGCGGACGAGGCGGCGGCCTGACGCAAAGCGGGAGGGAACGGTCATGGCGGAGGCGGAACGGCAGACGATCCCGGCGCGCGGCAGTCTCGCCGTGCGCGTGCGGCGCGGCCAGACCGTGCAGGTGATCAACACCCATGGCCAGCAGGTCGTCGATACCTGGGCGTTTGCCGCCACGGACCTGGGCGAGTTCATGTCGATGGAGCACAGCCGCGCGTCCTTCCGCAAGGCGATTCCCGACGTCGGCGATGCCTTCGTGACCAACCGGCGGCGGCCGATCCTGACGATTACGGCGGACACCAGCGGCGGCGTGCACGATACGCTGATCGCGGCGTGCGACCCGTTCCGCTACGAGCAGCTCGGTCATGTGGGGTATCACGAGAACTGTACGGAGAATTTGCATGCGGCGCTGGCAACGCTCGACGTTGTGGCGCCGGAGACGCCGTGCCCGCTCAACTTGTTCATGAACATTGCGATCCTCGAGGAAGGGCGGCTCGACTGGCGGCCGCCGGTCAGCAAGCCCGGCGATGCGATCAGCCTGCGCGCGGAACTCGACTGCATCGCCGTCTTCTCGGCCTGCCCGATGGATCTGCTGCCGATCAACGGGACCGACGGTGTGCCGACCGAGGCACACATTACGATAGGCGATTGAGACATGCTTACAGCCGACCAGATGCTCGATCCCGTACACTTCGCCAACGTGCTGAAGCCGCCGCTCGAAGCGGAGAACCTGCCGCCCTGGTGCTATACGGACGCGGCGTTCCATCGGCTCGAAATCGAGCGGATTTTCATGAAGAGCTGGAACCTCGTCGGCCGCGCCGATCTGGTGGCGAACCCGGGCGATTATCTGGCGACCGACGTGGCGGGCATTCCGGTGATCGTGTTGCGCGGCATGGACGGCGCGGTCCGCGCCTTCGCCAACAGCTGCCGCCACCGCGGCACGCAGCTGCTCACCGGCGAGGGCAATTGCCGCGCCATCGTCTGCCCCTATCACAGTTGGGCCTTCGATTTGGACGGCAGGCTGGTCAGCGCCGCCGGGATGGAACAGACGATTGGTTTCGATAAAGAAAACAATGGGTTGATAGAGATTCGGCTGGACAGCTGGGCCGATTTTCTGTTCGTCGCCTTCTCGCCCGATACCGGTAGTTTACCGGCCTTTCTCGGCACCCTCCCCGACCACCTCGCGGCCTACGATTTCTCCAATCAGGTCACCACCCGCCGCAAGGTCTGGGACGTCGCCTGCAACTGGAAAATCTATCTCGAAAACCAGCGCGAATCCTATCACATCCCGACCGTGCACCGGGAATCGCTCGGCGATCAGATCGCGGCGCCGCTGGAGTCGGAAGGCGCGTGGTCGGGCTCGCTGATCGGGGTCGCGCAGACCGCAGGGATCCTGAAGGACGAGACCACGCCGTTCCCGCCGATCGCGTCGCTGACGGAGGTCGAGCGCAAGGGCAGCCACTTCATCGGCCTGTATCCCAACATCTACCTCGTGGCGACAACGGACTGCTTCTGGTGGATGGAAATCCGGCCGCGCGGCCCGGACCGGATCGAGCTCGTCGTCGGGTCCGGATTCCCGAAAGAAACCGTGGCGCGCGACGATTTCGACGCGGTCGTCGAGCGCTACTACCGGCGCTGGGACATGAGCCACGACGAAGACAACCGCATCTGCGAGCAGCAACAGGCGGGCCTGACTTCGCCGCTCGCACGGTCCGGGCGGCTCGCCCGTCGCGAATGGGGCGTGAATGCCGTGGACCGCTGGGTCGTCGAGATGCTATTGGCCGGATAGCGACGGTTCCTACCAACCGCCGCGTCTATAGGAACGAGCGGAACTCACATCATGTCCGATCAGCTATTGCCGGACGCCCCGGAACGACTCGCGGCGTTGGAAGCCCGCGTCTCGCAGGCGCTGGATTATCTCGGCGACAGGCCGGCCAATTGGGTGCCGCCGCGCGATGGGATCGACCGCGACGTGGTGATCGTCGGTGCGGGACAGGCGGGCCTCGCGATCGGCTTTGCGCTGAAGCGGGACGGGGTCACCAACATCGAACTGTTGGACGCCGCACCCAAAGGTCAGGAAGGGCCGTGGCGGACATATGCGCGGATGGAAACATTGCGTTCGCCGAAAGATATTCCGGGGCCGGAACTCGGGATCGCGGACCTGACATTCCGCGCCTGGTACGAAGCCGCCTACGGTGACGCTGCCTATCATGCGATATACAAAATCCCCACCGGTGCTTGGATGGACTACCTGCTGTGGTACCGCGACCAAGTTGATCTGCCGATTGAAAACGATGTCCGGGTGACGCGGGTAGAGCCCTGCGACGGAGGGTTTCGATTGCATCTCGACCGGTCCGGCACGCCCGGCACCTTGACGGCGCGCAAGCTGGTTCTCGCGACCGGAATGGACGGCTTTGGGCGTGCGTTTATTCCCGACATGATCCGCGAGGGGCTGCCGCCGGACCGCTATGCGCATTGCGCTGAACCGGTCGATTTTGAGGCGCTGGCGGGCAAGCGTGTCGCCGTGCTGGGCGCGGCGTCGTCGGCGTTCGACTATGCGGGGGCGGCCCTGGAAGCCGGCGCCGGGAAGGTCGACCTGTTCTGTCGCAGCGCCGAGCTCTACCGATACAACCGCTTCAAGCAGATCAACTATCCGGGCGTGCTGCACCATTATGTCGACCTGGATGATGCCGACAAATGGAGGATCATGGCCGAACTGATGAAACGCTCGGTGTCGATCATTCGCGAAACGCTACAGCGGTCCACGCGGTACGAAAATTTTTCAATACATCTGAATGCAGCCTGGAAGGCTGTGACGTTTTCAGGTGATGAAATCCATATCGAAACGGAAATGGGACGCCACACGGCGGATTTCGCGATCATCGGTGCGGGGTTCGAAATGAATCCCGCCGCGCGTCCGGAACTCGCCGGTTTCGCCGATCAGATTGCGCTGTGGCGGGATCGCTACGCGCCGCCCGCCGGTATGGAAAGCGAAGCCGCCGGAGCGTTTCCCTATCTTGGCAGCGAGTTCCAGTTGATCGAAAGAGTACCAGGAGCGGCGCCTCACCTTGCCGACATTCATCTTTACAATTGGGCCGGCTCGGTGAGCAATGGCCGCGGGTCGTCGGAAACGACCAGCATACGCCATGGTGTCCCGAGGCTGGTGCGCGCGCTATGCCGCGATCTTGTGCGCGCGGACGCGGATACGCATGTCGCGCGTATCCTGTCGCTGCCGGTCGCGGAGTTCGAACGAGACGAGTACGGGGCGGAGTGATGCGCTTCGGTCAGTTTCCCGTTCCGAAGCGGTACCAATCGTAGCGGTCGCGCGAGCGCAGGGTTAGCGTTTCGAGGCCCCCGGTCTGCCGTAGTACGGTTAGCGGGACTTCGACGCCCGGCGCCCCAAGCGCCCAAAGTTTCCGATAGAAGTCGGTCATGCCGGTCACCGGTTTGCCGCCGATCGAAACGATGATATCGCCGGTCTCGACCCCCGCCGCGACGCCCGGTCCGTCGGACGCCAGCCGCGTGACAAAGACGCGCTGGCGAATTTCCTCGGTATAGACGCCGATCCAGGGCCGCGCCGGCCGTTCCGACCGACCGCCTTCGATCAAGGCGCCCAGTATCGGTTTCAGCGCATTGATCGGGATGAACATATTGCCCGGACTCAAGGCGTTTCCCTGCTTGGCATCACCGACAACCAAGGAGCCGATTCCCACGAGCCGGCCGTCCTGATTGATCAGCGCCGCGCCGCCGAACACCCGAAAGGGGGGCTGGGTGAAGATGGCGTTCGGCAGGAGATATTCCCAATAGCCGGCGAATTCGCGCCGTGCGACGACCGTCGCCCGGATCGTATTCCCTCTGCCGCCGAACCCGGCCACGATGACACCGGCCCCTTCATTCAGTTGCGCCGAATCGCCAAGGCGCATCGGGCGCACGGGGACCGGCTGCTGAGTCCGGACCAGGCCGAAACCCGTCTCGCTATCGTAGGCAACGACGCTTGCGGGTAGGGCGACGCCGTCCGGCCCGGTGACCAGAACGGACGACGACTCCAGGATCAGATAACCGATCGTCAAGACGAGCCCGCTCGAATCGATGACGACGCCGTGGCCATCCCGTTCCGCTCCAAGCGTCCCCGCGGTCCGTGCGGACGGATTGATTTCCGTCTGCACCCGGACAACGGCGCTCAGAATGTCGTCGACGGTTCTTTGAGCGTTTGCGTGGCTGGAAAGAAGCCAAAAGGCGAAGCAGGTTACCGCGAAGGCGGCAGCATTGTGGGAAACGCGATTTCGTATCGAGCGCATATCCATGCACCATCCATTCGAATGTGGCTCATCTTCCCCCGATAGAAAGTCTATCACATTCCAATGCCTATCCCCAACGATAGGCATTGCTCCCGCGCAGACAGGCGCAGGGTAATCATTTCCTGTTCGCCCGGTCTCCCCTATATTCAGGAACACCGCCCCGATGCGATGATCAAGCCATGACCGATCCTTTCGCCAGCGATCCGCTGGACTACGAACCACCGCCACCGTCTGTTGCACAGCCGGCGCCGTGGATGGACGCGTTGAACGAGGCGCAGCGCGAGGCGGTGGATGCGTTGGATGGGCCGGTGCTGGTGTTGGCTGGTGCGGGAACCGGGAAGACGCGGGTTCTGACGACACGGCTGGCACAGCTGCTCTATACCGGCCGGGCGAAGCCATATCAGATTCTATCCGTGACCTTCACCAACCGCGCGGCGCACGAAATGCGCGACCGGGTGGCGAATTTCGTCGGGCCGGCGACCGAGGGTCTGTGGCTCGGCACGTTTCATTCGCTCGGTGTCCGTATCCTGCGGCGCCATGCCGAACTGATCGGTTTGAAATCGAACTTCACCATCCTCGATACGGACGATCAGGTCCGCTTGTTGAAACAGCTTCTCGAGGCGGAACATATTGACGAGAAGCGCTGGCCGGCGCGGGTGCTATCCGGAATCATTCAACGCTGGAAAGATCGCGGACTGACGCCGGACAAGGTGACTGCGGACGATGCCGGTGAGTTCGCCAACGGGCGAGCCAAAGCATTGTACGCACAGTATCAGGAGCGCCTGAAGGCGCTGAACGCCGCCGATTTTGGCGATTTGTTGCTGCATTGCCTGACCTTGTTTACGGAAAACGCCGACGTGCTCGCCAATTTCCAGCACCTGTTCCGCTATATCCTGGTCGACGAGTATCAGGACGCCAACGTTGCACAGTATCTCTGGCTGCGGTTGCTGGCGCAGCATCATCGCAATATCTGCTGCGTTGGCGACGACGACCAGTCGATCTATGGTTGGCGCGGCGCAGAAGTCGGCAACATTCTGCGCTTCGAGAAGGACTTTCCGGGCGCGAAGGTTATTCGGCTTGAACGCAATTACCGTTCGACACCGCATATCCTTGCGGCGGCTTCGGGGCTTATCGCACATAATGAGGGTCGCTTCGGCAAAACCTTGTGGACCGACACCAACGAGGGCGACCGCGTCATCGTGCGCGGCGTGTGGGATGGCGAGGAGGAAGCCCGTTTCGTCGGCGAGGAAATCGAAGCGCTGCATCGCAAGAAGCACACGCTCGACGAAATCGCGATACTTGTTCGGGCCGGTTTTCAGACCCGGGAGTTCGAAGAGCGCTTCATAACGCTGGGCGTGCCGTACCGGGTTATCGGCGGCCCGCGGTTCTACGAGCGCGAAGAAATTCGCGACGCGCTGGCCTATTTCCGCCTCATTAATCAGCCGGAAGACGACCTTGCGTTCGAGCGCATCATCAACAAGCCGGCGCGCGGCGTCGGCAAGACGACGCTGCAGGCGTTGCATGGCCTGGCAAGAATCGAAGGATGTTCGCTGTTCGTTGCCGGGCTGCGGATCGTCGAGACCGATGAGTTGCGACCGCAGGCGAAGCGCAAGTTAGGCGACATACTGGCGGACTTTCAACGCTGGCAGCAGATGGCGGACGGTTTGCCGCATACGGAGTTGGCGGAGACGGTGCTCGATGAGTCCGGCTATACCGAAATGTGGATGTTGAGCAAGAAGCCGGAAGCGCCCGGCAAGCTGGAGAACCTCAAGGAACTGATTCCGGCGATGGCGGAGTTCGAGAGCCTCGGCGGGTTCCTCGAACATGTCAGCCTCGTCATGGAGAACACGGAAGCGGCCGGTCAGGACATGGTCAATCTGATGACCCTGCATAGCGCTAAGGGCCTTGAATTCGACACGGTATTCCTGCCGGGATGGGAGGAAGAACTCTTTCCGCATCAGCGGGCGATCGATCAGAGCGGGATGGCGGGACTGGAAGAGGAGCGGCGGCTGGCCTATGTCGGGATCACGCGGGCGCGCCGGCATGTGACGATCTCGCACGCCGCCAGCCGGCGAATCTACAATCAATGGGTCAGTGCGATACCCTCCCGCTTCATTGGCGAGTTGCCGGAGGACAGTATCGAGGTGACGACCGATCCGGGGGTGTTTGGTGGCGGCTCGGGCGGCCTTTCGGAAGGGCGGTCCGCATTCGCGTTCGACGGCGCTTCACGGCGGTCGGACGGTGGACCTGGATGGCGCCGATATCAGGAGCGCGGACCGGGCGTGAAGTTTATCGAAGCGACGGCTGAACCTCTATCCGACTCAAAAGCGGCCTTCGCGCCGGGCGACCGCTGTTTTCACCAGAAATTCGGCATGGGCCGGGTACGCACCGTCGATGGCGACAAGCTGACGATCGATTTCGACAAAGCGGGCGAAAAGCGGGTCATCGCCGCCTTCGTCTCGAAGCCCTAGCCTTCTATACGGCCCATGGGTTGGAAACTCGAGGTGATTGTTCCTGCGTCGGCGGTCGATCCGTTCGCGGAAGCCGTAGGGTCATTGTGCGAAGCCGTCGTGTCGTTCGAAATCCCGCAAAGTCAATTGTGGCGGATCGAAGGATACGCGTCGGACATGCCGGCCCATGCCGAGTCGGCGGCTGCCATGGCGATTGCCGCGGCACGGGCGGGTATTCCGGAACCGGAATTCACTTGCGTGCCATTGCCCATCGTCGACTGGGTCACGGAGAACCAACGCTCGTTTCAACCTCTGCACGCCGGCCGTTATTTTATTCGACCGTCGCATCACGAAGGACCGGCACCGCATGGCGCTATCGCGCTCACGCTCGATGCCGGGGCCGCGTTCGGCACGGGGGAACATGCGACGACCAAAAGCTGCTTGCTGGCCTTGGACTGGCTTGCGCGCCGTCGCCGTTTCGCATGCCCGCTCGATCTTGGTTGCGGATCGGGAATTTTGGCGCTTGCTGTGGCGGCAACATGGCGATGTAAAGTCGTCGCCTCCGATATCGATCCGCAGGCGGTTGCGGTGGCGCGAGAGAACGCGTTCGGGAACGGTCTCGCTGCCTATACCATCATGCGGCGCGGCGACGGATTATCGGACCGGACAATTCTCCGCTCCGCACCCTATGATTTGATTACGGCAAACATTCTTGCCAGGCCGCTTGTGGCGATGTCGCGACCCTTAAGCCATTGCCTCATGCCCGGCGGTGTGACGATCCTATCCGGGTTACTGGCGGACCAGGAGAATGGCGTACGGAATGCCTACCGGCGTCAAGGGCTGGCCCTTGTTCGTCGGTTTGCCGTCGACGGCTGGCATACGCTTGTTATGGCGCGTAATACCAAGGAGCGCTGATAGTAACCCATAGAGACAGCTTAGCGCGGTTTTCGGCAAGAAGCGTGCGGCGTGGCGATGCGGGGGCATCGGAAGCTGGGCGCGACGCTGTCCGAAAGCCGCGCTAAGCTGCCGTTCCGGTCGCGTATGCGGTCCGTCGGAGGGCGTTGGAACGGCTTGACGATGCCCCGCATCGCCGGCGCCGCCCCTCCTACCCGATGGACCGCATACGCGATCTCAATGAGTTACTATCAGCGCTCCTTGGTATGAATACGATTGCACAGAAAAGCCGGCTCGCTGCAGCGAACCGGCTTCCCTATGGTTAATTGTGGCCCTTTGTGCGCGGATCGAAGACGTCAGCCAGCCAGATGACGTGGCAGATGCAGATCGCGCTCGATTTTTGCCTCATCGGACATCGACGCTGCGGACAGTTCCGTACGGCGGAGTCCAATATCTTCGAGGAGATGATCGTCGAGAGCCGACAATTCATGCAGAGTTTGGCGCTGCCGGTAATGGTGAAACACTTCGGCGATCGCATGTCCAATTGTGTGTAAAAACCCGGTCGGGGCGCGTTTTGCGCCGCTCGGTGCGGAAATAGCGGTCATAAGATCGCTCCTTTTTCTTTATTATTAACAAACTGTTGCAAGCCAACGGCCCGCTGCTTCTACGGTATATGTGTTTGCAAAACGTAAACAACCGCTGCGATTATTGCGGTGCAGCAATGTGTCTGACGCATGGACGTTTTTTGGCTCATGGCCGCTCGTTACTGCAAAACCGCTGTTCCAGTTCTGTTGTTGTGTTAAGAGCTTATCTGTAGGCAACGGATTAAGCGGAGGCATTGCATGGCAATTGGAACATCTTCCTATGAAGGGGATGAGGCGCTCGCCCGGCATTTGAAAGCGATGGGTGCGACGCTTGGCATCGATGCCGTGCGATCGCTTGTCGCCGGTGTCGCTGGTGCGCCCGAGGGGTCGCAACCCGATGCCTGGATCGATTTGGTCGTGCCTGACGCGCCGGCCCCGCTGCGCGATCAGCTTTTGGCGTTGAAAATTTCCGTTGAAGAGGACAGTGCCGAGGGCACGCCGTCTGCGGATCGGCTATCGGCGCTGCGTAGAGAACTCGACCGTCGCGGGTTGGCCGGTTTTGTGGTGCCGCGGACCGACGAACATCAGGGCGAATATGTCCCGCCCTGCGCCGACCGGCTTCGCTGGTTAACGGGATTTTCCGGTTCCGCCGGCATGGCGATCGTGCTCAAGGATCGCGCGGCGATATTTGTCGATGGCCGCTATACGCTGCAGGTGCGGACACAGGTCGATACCGGTTCCTTCGACCCGAAACATCTGATTGAAACACCACCTGCGCAATGGATCGCCGACAACCTCTCCTCCGGCGGCAAGCTTGGCTACGATCCATGGCTGCATGCGGAGAACGCTGTCACGACGCTGCGCAAGGCCGCCGAGAAGGTCGGCGGTGCGCTGGTTCCTCAGCCGGATAATCCGATCGATGCCATTTGGGAAGGACAGCCCGCCGCGCCGATTTCGCCGATTGTCCCGCATGCACTGGAGTATGCCGGGAAGCCGGCTGCGGAAAAGCGCGCGGAAATTGGCGTTGGGCTCGAAAAGGATGGTTGCGACGCGGCCGTCTTGACCGCACCCGATTCCATAGCCTGGCTGCTTAATGTGCGCGGCGGCGATGTGCCGCGTGCTCCCATGCCGCTTTCTTTTGCCATCGTTCACAAGACAGGTGCGGTCGACTGGTTCGTCGATACACGGAAACTGTCACCTGGGTTGGGTGAACATCTTGGTAATGGCGTTTCCGTCGAAAGCGTACATGCGTTTCCCGAGGCGCTCGAGGCGCTTGCCGATCGCACGGTGCGCGCTGATCCCTCAAGCGCGGCGGCTTTGGTGTTCGATAGACTGAAGGCCGGTGGCGCGAACATCGCGCCGGGGGAAGACCCGTGCGCCTTGCCGAAAGCCTGCAAAAACGAGGTCGAAATATCCGGTGCCCAGTCGGCGCACAAGCGCGACGGTGTGGCGGTTTCGCGCTTTCTCGCCTGGTTGGAGGAAACAGCGCCATCCGGTGCGGTTACGGAGATCGAGGCGGCCGATAAACTCGCCGCGTTCCGCAATGAGGGCGAGCTAATCCGCGACCTGAGCTTCGACACGATTTCCGGATCGGGTTCGAACGGCGCGATTGTGCATTACAAAGTATCCGAGGATACCGACCGGCGCATGGAACCGGGCGAGCTCTATCTGGTCGACTCGGGCGCTCAGTATTTGGACGGCACGACCGATGTGACGCGAACGATTGCCATTGGTACCCCAACGGCGGAGATGCGGGACCGCTTCACCAGGGTTCTCAAGGGACATATTGCGATTGCGACGGCCCGCTTTCCCGAAGGGACCTCGGGCGCGCAACTCGATATCCTGGCGCGGCATGCGCTCTGGGATGCCGGGTTGGATTTCGATCACGGTACGGGGCACGGTGTGGGCAGCTATCTCAGCGTTCATGAGGGCCCGCATCGAATCTCCAAAGCGCCGAGCACGGTGGCTTTGCGCGAAGGGATGATCGTTTCCAATGAGCCCGGTTACTACAAGACCGACGCCTATGGCATCCGTATCGAGAACCTCGTGACGGTCGTTCCCTGTGCTGCCCTCGAAGGTGCAGAGCGTAAAATGTTCGCGTTCGAGACCCTTACATTTGCGCCGATCGACCGCAGCCTGATGGATCTATCGCTTTTGAGCGGCGCCGAAATTGACTGGATCGATGTCTATCATGCGCGGGTATTTAGCGAGCTTTCTCCTCGAATGAACGATGAAGAAAAAGAGTGGCTCGAAGCGGCGACGCGGGTGCTTCAGCGGTAAGCGGCCCGTCGTCCGCGAGTGGAAGTGCGAGGATCCGGAAACTCGATATACGGCTCATGCCACGAGGGTTTGGCGAGGTTCCTTAGAATGGGAATCGGTGCGCCGGGTTAATCCAATTTTAGTGTTAATGGTCTCCTAATACCGCTATCCGATAATCGGTTCGGGTGGAAATTGGGCAATTCGGAGACCGAAATGACCGGCAGGGTCGGCCCTCGCCGCTGTTGTGGCTTCTTGTGGCTTGCATTGGCTGGCATGCTCGTATTCGGCGCGATGCCAAGTGTGCAGGCGTCGGATGAAGGGGCGCTTGAGGAGGAGGTAGAGGGCGAACGCCATGACCCCTCACTACGGCGCCAGCTTGTCGTATTGCATTCTATTCCGAAAATTCCGAGTTGGGGTATCGGCCCGTACCTGCCGGTTCATGCTTTGCAGGAAAAGAAAGCCACATCGTTTTGGACCGTATCCCGCGTGGCGTGGGTTACCGGCGGACTGGCGGTTGTTGGGCTGATCGCCAGCTTCGGGTGGCGATATCATTCGGTTGCGCGGCTTAACCGCCGTCTCACGCAGCAAACGGCAGTTTTGCGCACGGTCCTCGATAATATGGATCAGGGCATCAGCCTGTTTGATGCGAACCTTAATTCAGCAGCGTTCAATGATCGCTTTGTTGAACTTCTTGGGTTGCCTCCCGAGCCAAACCAGGTTGGTGTACCCCTTGAAAAATTCGTCTGGGCGATTGCGAAGGGCCGCGAATTCAACTCCGATGATGTAGAGGAATATGTCCGAAAATACATGGATGCCGCCAAACAGTTCAAGGCACGCCATTTCGTAAGGCATAAACCGGACGGTTCGACAATCGATATCCGCCGTAATCCAATACCGGGCGGTGGGTTTGTAACAACCTACACTGACATTACGGAAAGAATGCGGATCGAGAATGCGCTTCGCATAAGCGAACAGCAACTTTCAGAGGCACAGCGGATCGGCGGGATTGGTCATTGGCGTTACTTTCCCGACCGTCACAGGTTCGAGTGCTCGGAGGCCTTCTATCAGATCTATGGCTGGGACCCGGACCGCATGGTGGCGAGTTATGCGGCGATTACGACTGCGGTTCATCCAGAAGACCGCGAGCGGATGAGTGCGCTGCGTGCAGACGCTGGCGATCGCAAAATTGCCTATACATGCGAGTTCAGAATCGTGCGCCCGGACGGCGAAGAGCGTGTCCTGCGGGGCGAGGGAAGGCCCGAATTCGATGAATTGGGGCGGCTCGTTTCTTTCTTCGGTGTCAATCAAGACATTACCGAGCAAAAACGCGCCGAGGAAGGCCTGCTTCGGGAAAGAACGCGGGCGGAGCTGGCCAACCGCGCAAAGTCGGAATTTCTGGCGAACATGAGCCATGAAATCCGTACGCCGCTGAATGCCATCATCGGGTTTGCCGATATCATGGAACAAGAGGTGTTCGGTCCGGTCGGCAATATTCGATACGGTGAGTATGTGTCCGATATCCATGCCAGCGCGCAGCATCTGCTGGATCTCGTGAACGACATTCTCGATATTTCGACGATTGAAGCAGGCGAGATGACGTTATCGCCGGTTGAGCTCGACGTGAACGATTTGTTCGACGAGTGCACCCGTTTTGTTCGCGAACAGGCACGAAAGGCGGAAGTTACATTGACGGCGGAACCGTCGGCGGAGCAAATGACGGTCCATGCCGATCATCGGGCCGTGCGGCAAATATTGCTGAATCTGCTCTCGAATGCGATCAAGTTTACGCCGCCAGGCGGGCGCGTTTCGATTGGTGCGACGACGACAGAGGACACGTTCGCCATCATTGTGTCGGATACCGGCATTGGCATTCCGCCTGAAGAGCTGCCGAAAGTGACGCAGCCTTTCGAGACGGGAAACAACAACCCGCTTACGTCGAAGAAAGGCAATCCGCATATCCGTCCGGAGGGAACCGGCCTGGGACTCGCGATCGTACGGTCATTGGCCAAACTCCATGGCGGGGACCTGGATATAGGGAGCCGCGATGGTGAGGGCACGACCGTACGCGTTTGGTTCCCGCGATCAAGGCGCGCGGCCGCCTGATACAGAGCGCGCCGTCTTGTGGGCCGGATCGCCTGCTTCCTTTAGTTTCGGTTAACCATATCGGCTTAGAACCTTCACAGAGTATGGGGGCTGTTTTGCCTCGGCCGCGGGGAGCGGGGACTACGCAAAATGATATGGGATTCGGATTTACTGACATCCGGCCTGCATTTTTTGATCGTTGCAGCGATCCTCTATGCGGCGACGCGGCTTTTCCTGAACCGTGACCGCCTTACCTCGAGTGTCCGAGGCTACGGCTTCGGTCTTTTTTTTGGCGCGCTGGCAGGGGTCGGGTTGCTGCATCTCCTGACGCTCTTGGCCATGCTTATCGTGCCTGTGTTGCAATCCTCGTTCGTTTCTGCGGGCGGCCTCGAAAGTTTCATATCAAGTCACCATGAGACAATAGTGTTGCTCAGCACGGGCATT
The DNA here is from genome assembly GCA_012103325.1 of Alphaproteobacteria bacterium. Classification (GTDB taxonomy): domain Bacteria; phylum Pseudomonadota; class Alphaproteobacteria; order UBA8366. The sequence continues at coordinate 223,712 of WLWY01000001.1, read as the reverse complement.
ATCGCTGTTGGAGTTGCTGTCGCGAGCTGGAGTGTTCGCACGCTGATCGTTGCGGTCGATGATCGTGACCGGCTGTTTCGCGCCGTATTCGACAATGTGCCCATCAGCATGAACCTCAAAGACCGAGATGGTCGGTTTTTGCTGGTCAACAAGCCACAAGAGGTCTGGCTTGGCCGAAGCTCAGCGGAGATTATCGGCAAGACCACGGAAGAGGTTCTCGATGACGCGCCGCTTGTGAATACGCTCGCCGAGGCGGAGGAGACGGTACTTAATACCGGCATGGTCAAGAACGTCGAAATTCGCGTGCAAAACCCGGATGGCAGAAATTTCCACCATATCGTGACCAAGTTTCCGATCAGGTCACCGGACGGATCGATTGAAAGCGCCGGTACCTTCGCAGTCGATGTCACCGAGCGTCGTCAGGCGGAACTGGCGCTTGAGCGCAGCGAGGCGCGGTTTCGCGACTTCGCTGAATCGTCAGCCGACTGGTTCTGGGAAATGGATGAGACCCTTCGATTCACCTATATGTCGCCGAATGTCGAACAGGTCGTTGGCGTACCGCCTGAATGGCATTATGGCAAGACGCGGGAAGATTTGCTTGGTCCCGATTACGACCGGGATTCTTGGGATGATCATCTGCAAACCTTGCGCGCGCACTCGCCCTTCCGCGATTTCGTTTATCGCCGGGAAGGCTTCGGGGTTGAGCCGAAATGGCTGCGCGTGAGCGGTAAACCGATATCGGACGAGAACGGTGTGTTCCTAGGTTACCGCGGCACGGCGAGCGATGTCACCGCATTCATGGAAGCACGCGCGCGTGTCGAGCGCGCCGAAAACTTGCTGCGCGACGCGATCGAGGGGCTCGACGACAGTGTGATCCTTTATGATGCCGACGAAAGATACATTCTAAGCAATGACAAATATGTAGACTTCTATCCCTCGGCCAAAGCCGCACTGAAACTTGGTGTCGAGCGGGAGACCGTTGCGCGGGCGATCTTTGAGAGTGCCGACGTGCGAAACGCGGGGCAGGAACTTGAGAAATGGAAGCTTCGGCGTCAAAGACCGCCCATCCTGGATCAAGAACTCAATGAACAACAATTGTCCGATGGGCGCTGGTTGTTGGCGCAAGAACATGAGACATCGAACGGCAATACCGTTCTCGTCCGCACTGACATCACGGGATTGAAGCAACGGGAGATCGCGCTGCGGGAGAGCGAGGAGCGCTTCCGGGCCTTGTTCGATAACTCGCCCGTGACGATTTTGATTAAGGATACCGAAGGTCGATATGTCACGGCCAACCGGCGTTGGCATGATTGGTTCAATCCAGAGGGCAAGGAGATCAAGGGTAAGACCGCCTTCGACTTCTACCCTCAGGACCACTCCGACGAAGTCTCGGAACTGGATCGCGATATTCTACAATTCGGCAGCGCGATGGAGGTGGAACTCAATACGCCGTTCCCCGATGGTATGATGCGGGTCACCTTGACGCAGAAATTTCCAATCTACGATCATGATGGAAATATCGCGGCCATCGGCAGCTTCAACACCGACATCACCGAACGAAAGAGGGCCGAAGAAGCGCAACGGCGATCGGAACGCCGGCTTGCGGAGATTTTCGATGCCAGTCCGGCAATGATCATCGTGTGCGACTACGCGACTGGCCAATTCCTGGAAGTCAATGCGGCGGCATTGTCGACCCTCGGTTATAGGCTGGATGAAATGCTCGGCAGAACGAGCCTGGAGCTCGGCATTTGGAAGGACAAGCGGCAGCGTGACAAGCTGGTCGCATTGCTCGATCGGGACAAGTTCGTTCGAAACTACGAGATCGAATATCACGCCAAAGACGGGACGGCGATTCCGCTGCTGTTTTCCGGTGCGAAGATCGAAAGCGACGGCGATTTCCAAATCCTCGGTGTGATGACCAATATCGCCGAATGGCGGGCGTTGGAAGACCAGCTTCGGCAGTCGCAAAAAATGGAAGCCGTCGGTCAGCTCACCGGTGGACTGGCGCATGACTTCAACAATCTGCTTGGCGTCATCATCGGCAATCTCGACTTCCTCGGCGAGGCGTTGGAGGAGGATAAAGACTTAGGCGGCTATGTGAAGACGGCAACGAAAGCTGCAGTTGGTGGCGCGGAGTTGAACAAGCGGTTGCTCGCCTTCTCCCGCACGCAACCGCTCGCGCCGAAAGTCCTCGACCTGAACGCACACGTGTCAGGCATGCTGGCGGTGTTGCGACGGACTCTGGGGGAGACGATCACCTTAGAAGCGATCCAGAACGATACGCTATGGTCCTGCGATGTCGACCCGGCGCAAGTGGAAACCGCATTGCTCAATCTGGCAATCAACGCGCGCGATGCGATGCCGAGCGGCGGGACGCTGACAATCGAAACGGCGAATGTGCGACTCGACGACGACTATGCGGCGACGCAGGCGGAAGTGACACCCGGCGCCTATGTGCGGTTGACGGTGACCGACACGGGACGGGGCATGGCGCCCAGTGTCGTGGAGCACGTTTTTGAACCTTTTTTCACGACGAAGGCCGTTGGCGAAGGGTCCGGCCTCGGCCTCTCGATGATTTTTGGTTTTGCCAAGCAATCCGGCGGACATGTGACCGTGCAAAGTGAGGAAGGGGTGGGAACTGCCGTGACGCTCTACCTGCCTCGCTCTCGACGGCCCGCCCAGCTCGAAGATGAAACGGTTGAAATACCCAACCCTTCAAGCGGGACGGTACTGGTGGTAGAGGACGATCCCGATCTGCGGTTGCTTGCGGAAACGATGCTGGACAGTTTGGGCTACAAGGTTCTGGCGGCGAAGGATGGCCGCTCGGCGCTGACAGCAATGGGCCGTGCGAAACATGTGGACCTGCTGCTTACCGATGTCGTGTTGCCCGGCGGCATGAATGGTCCGGCGATCGCCGAGGCGGCGGTGAAGCGGCAGGACGATATCAAGGTGCTCTACATGTCGGGTTATACACAGGATGCCATGACGCAACAGGGGCAAATCGGCAACGATTATCAGCTTCTGCAAAAGCCTTTTCGCAAGGCCGAGCTGGCGCAAAAAATCGAAGCCGTACTCACGGAGCCGGTTTGACTCGCGATGATTTCAGCGGCTGCCGGCTTTTTCCGTTCCGGGCTGACAGGATGTTTGTTGTTGATGGCCGCTTCGTTTATCTTGTGTGAGATTGGCTCCAAAGCACGACATCTTCGACCAATTGGTTGCATCGTCGCGCGATGGGTAGGCCGATAGGAAGCTCCATAAGGATGATACGGGTTGATGGCCCGGAGTAACGCAACAGCGAAAGAGGGACCGAATACAGCCGGCCTCGCTTCGCATCTCGACGTCTATCTAGGACGATCGACCGCAGCGGATCAGCGGCACAGCGCCGATACGGCTGTATTGCTGCGCATTATTCGCCTCGCCTTGCGGTATCGCGTACGGGTTGCTTTGGCTGTTGCTGCGACCGTTGCGGCGGCATTCTTTCAATTGATGATACCGCCGCTGCTGGGTGCGGCGGTCGACAATGCGCTGGGCTTGTTGCGGGACGGTTCAGTTGGCGCGACCGACGCGCGTGCGGCATTGATCCAGGCCGCGCTCCTCTTGCTTGGGGCGTCGATATTGCGTGGCGCGTTCACGTTGATCCACAACTACAATGGTGAAGCCATTGGCCATCTGCTTGCCTATGATCTCCGCCTGGCGTTCTACGACAAGCTGCAAAGCCTGAGCTTTTCCTTTCATGACCGTGTGCATACCGGAGAACTGATCACCCGGGGCATGTTGGACCTCGATGGCGTCCGGATGTTCGTGAACACCGGGCTGCTGCGGCTCGTTCTTCTGGCCAATCTCATTGGCATCGGCGCATATTTGCTACTTTCAACCGATCTGATACTCGGGCTGTTGAGTTTGAGCTTCGTGCCCTTTGTGGCTTGGCGCTCGTCGACGGCCCGCCTTCGGCTCCGCACCTTGTGGCTTGCACTGCAGCAAAAGATGGCCGGTCTGGGTCAGATCATGGATGAAAATCTGACCGGTATACGCGTTGTCCGTGCCTTTGGCGCCGAGCCCTATGAGATCGAAAAATATGACGCCGCGGCGGACGAGGCGATGACGATTGCCCGTGAACGCATCAAGACCCGCGTTTCGTCGACGACAATCATGACCTACGCCTATTTCGTCGCCATGGGGCTGGTTCTTTGGGTCGGCGGGTTGCGTGTTCTGGAAGGGACGATGACGGTTGGCACACTTACGGTGTTCCTGACCTTCATCACGATCCTGCAGGCTCCGGTCCGGCAGCTTGGTTTGTTGGTCAACGCGATCGCGCGGGCGTCGACTTGCGGCTCGCGTTTGTTCGCCGTGCTCGACCTGCAGCCCGCGATCGATGACCACGATAGCGCGGGCCCGCTCGATCTGACGGATGGTGCCGTGCGCTTCGAGAACGTTTCCTTTGCTTATGCCGGCGAAGGCGCGCCGCCGGTGCTGCATGATGTGTCTTTCGAAGTGCATCGCGGCAAGAGTTTGGGCATCGTCGGTCCGCCAGGCAGCGGCAAGTCGACCATCGCGAACCTGCTGCCGCGTTATTACGACCCGTCGGGCGGGCGCATCACGATCGACGGGCAGGATATTCGTGAAGTGACGGTCGCGTCATTGCGCCAGGCAGTTCGCGTGGTGCAGCAGGATCCATTTCTGTTCACGGCATCGCTGGAGAACAACATCGCCTACGGCGACCCCTGGGCCGACTATGGGATGATCCAGGATGCCGCGTCGGTCGCGCAGATCGACGGTTTTGTCGACCTGTTGCCGGATGGCTACGGCACGTTGGTTGGGGAACGCGGCGTCTCGCTTTCCGGTGGACAAAAGCAACGTGTGGCAATTGCGCGCGCAACGATGCTGCGTTCGGCCGTCTTGATTTTCGACGACTCCACCGCGGCGATCGACGCGGAAACCGAGCAGCGTATCCGTGAATCGCTGAAGGCGCATATGGAGGATGCCGCAACCATCATTATCTCGCACCGGCTGGGCGCGCTTCGCCACGCCGATGAGATCGTCTTTCTTGAGGCCGGCCGTATCGTAGAGCGGGGCAGCCATGACGTGTTAATCGCCGAAGGGGGACGCTATGCGGCGCTGTTTGCGCTGCAAAGCCGAGGCAACGATGAGGAGTCGCCGGCGAAGGGAGCGGCGGAATGACCACCTTGTCCGGCGCCAATCAGCCCGACGGCAAAACGCAAAGGCCACCTCGCGCCGTCGTTGGTTCCCAAATCAGCATGGACGAGGAAATGTTCGGTGCGGCGTTTGATGGGCGGGTCATCAGCCGTTTCCTGTCCTATGTCCGTCCCTATCGCGGCCGCATCTATGTGGCACTTGCGGCGGTTCTCGTCTTCACCGGCGCTCAGCTTACGATACCGTTGATTATCCGTTACGCGATCGACGAGGCGATCGTTTCCGACCGCGCGAGCGAAGCGTTGCTGATGATCGCCATTGCCGTCTTCGCTGCCGTCATCACCGTCAACTACGCCGCCAATTACATACAGGACCGTGTCGTCGGCCTGGTTGGAGAGCAGGTGATCTTCGATCTCCGCCGTGCGATGTTCGCCCATTTGCAGCACGTCGCGCTTTCCTTCATGGACAAGACGGAAATCGGCCGCATGATGTCGCGGCTGCAAGGCGACGTGAACGCCTTGCAGGAGTTCCTCGAGAATTCGATTACGGCAATCGGTGATCTCGTTCTTCTCGTTGGGATCATCGTGATCATGCTGACGCTTAATTTCGAGCTTGGCCTGCTGACCCTATCCGTCGTTCCGACGTTGCTTATCGTGCGGCTGATCTGGCTGCCGCGTGCGCGCGTCGCGTTTCGCCGGGCACGGGAGACCAACTCGATTACCAACGGTGCGTTGGCGGAGGGCATTCATGCGGTCCGCACGGTGCAAGGCATGGGACGGGAGCGTGTCAACTTCGAACTGTACGATGACAAGGCAAGCGAGAATTTGGCGGCTCATTTGCGGTCGGCAAAGTATGCCCAGGCCATGGTTCCGGTCGTCGATACATTGACAGGGGCGGCGATGGGCGTCGTGGTCATCGTTGGCGGCACGCTCGTCCTCGACAGCGCGCTCGATATCGGCGTGATGATCGCCTTTTTGTTCTATGTGCAGCGGTTTTTCGATCCGATCCGCTCGCTGACGATCCAATACAGTGTCATGCAGCGGGCGATGGCCTCCGGTCAGCGGATTTTCGAAGTGCTGGAAGTGCCGTTGGCGATTTCCGACAAGCCGGACGCCGTTGAACCGGATCATATCGACGGCGATATCACGTTCCGCGACGTCACGTTTGGCTATACCAAGAATCAGCCAATTCTGAAGAATGTCAGCTTTTCCGTAAATCATGGCGAAACGGTTGCCCTGGTCGGTCCGACCGGTTCCGGCAAGACCAGTATTACCGCACTCCTGCACCGATTCTATGACGTTTGGGACGGTTCGGTTTCGATCGATGGGCGCGATGTCCGCGACTACGCCAAGGTATCGCTGGGACATCATATCGCCATGGTGCTGCAGGATCCGTTTTTGTTTACGGGTACGATCTTCGAGAACATCTGCTATCGGACCGCCGGCGCAACGCGCGAGGATGTCGAGCGTGCGGCGAAGGTGGTTGGCGCCCATGACTTCATCATGAGGCTTCGGGACGGCTACGAGACCGTACTGGAACAGCAGGGCCGCAATCTATCGCTGGGCCAGCGGCAGCTCCTGAGTTTCGCCCGTGCGCTCGTCGCCGATGCGAAAATCCTGGTCCTCGATGAGGCGACCGCGAATATCGACAGTTATACGGAGCGCCAGATCCAGACCGCCTTGTCGCGGCTTCTCAAAGGCCGCACCGGGATCGTTATTGCGCATCGGCTCGCGACCATACGCGGGGCTGATCGCATCATCGTTCTGCAGCAGGGCCGCATCGTCGAGACGGGAACTCATGATGCTCTTGTCGCCAAGAATGGCCTTTATGCGAGGCTCTATGCGTTGAACTACGCCTCTTTCGACGATATTCCCGACGAGCTGCTGCGCGACGCGCTTGCAGGACCGGCGAATACCTAGCTTGATCCGCTAACTTTTGAGGTGGTTTGCGCCGCCTCGTATTCGGCGCCTTCCGATTTTAGCCAGTCGCGGAATATCTTCACTTTCGGCCGCTTGATGCTGGATTCGGTATAGACAATCCAATAGGCGAAATCCGACGGTAGAACGAGGTCGAAAATCCGGACCAGCCGGCCCGCGGCAATGTCGTCCGAAACGAGGGTCGTCCGTCCTAGGGCGACGCCGACACCTTCGACGGCCGCGTTTTGCGTTTCGCCTGCGGTATCGAATCGCAGGCCGTGCGACGAGTCGACATTGCTCGCGCCGGCGGCACGCAGCCACATCGCCCAATCGGGATACATCTCCTCGTGTCGGTGGCTGTCGTCATGCAGAAGGGTGAAATGTTCCAGGTCGCGCGGTGCCCGCAACGAGTTCTCGCCATTCAGCAAGCGAGGGCTGCAGACAGGAATGATTTCGGTCGACAGCAAATGCTCTGTGATCATGTCCTCGTAGTCGCCTTTTCCGTAGCGCACACCAATTTCGATGCCGTCGCGGTCATAATCCATAAGGCCCATGCTCGTGGTCATGCGAATGTCGACATCGGGATGGGCACGATTGAAATGCTCGATGCGGTGCACCAGCCATTTTGCGGCAAAGGATGGTGTGACGGCGACCGTCAGCATGCCGGTTTCGTCATACAGGCCGAACTCCTCCATGGCTTCGCCGAACGCCGTGAACCCCTTGCGGATACCAGGCAACAATGTTTGCCCGGCTTGGGTCAGCATCAAGGTGCGTTTCGCGCGACGAAACAGCTTGGCGGCCAGGAACTCTTCCAGCCCTTTGATCTGGTGGCTTATTGCCGCCGGCGTAACATTCAGCTCTTCCGCCGCGCGGCTAAAGCTGCGATGCCGGGCAGACGCTTCGAAAGCGCGCAAGGCATTTAAAGGTGGCAGCGGTGCTGGCATAGTAAGCTCCGAAAGATAGTAACTTTAGAAAAACTAACTTTATATGTGAGAATTCATCGTTTGTGAACTGGCGATACCTACTTTATATACCTCAACAACGCAGATTTATAGGGGTATACAGAAAACGAGATCTGGTTAAGAAAAACATAATGTTAATTTTTCTTAACTAAGGTAGCGCTGCTGGCACCCGTAAAAAGGAGAAAGCACATGACTTACAATAATGAAATTCATTCGTTCGCGCCGTTACCCTCCGGGGCTCTGCCGACAGAGGCCGAATTACGGCGGCTCGCAGCGCACAGCCGCAGGCAGCAGATGGACTTTCTGTTGAAGTCGCTACGCCGCGTTTTCAAGCCGTAGGCGCATAACCCTTCGCCCTGGCCGTGCCGCGATCCGGCCAGGGCGCACTCTCCGCACTTCCCGGCCGCACGTTGCGGCCGTTTTTTTTTCGCGCCGCGATGGTTTGGTGTTCCCTGTCCGGTCCACTAACATGCGCCGTCTTCAAAAGGAATGGGGCGGTACAAGACGGATGATCGATAAGCGGATCGAGAATATTGCGGCAGCATTGGACGGCATTACCGACGGCGCGTCGGTCATGATTAGTGGCTTCGGCGGGGCAGGCTTGCCCGTGGTCCTGATCCGGGCGCTGGAGGCAGCATCCGTTGATAACCTTACACTGATCCTGAACAGTCTTCGTTTCATCGAGACTTATGCGCCAGGCCTCTTCGCCGACAAGCGTGTGCGCAAGACGGTCAGTTCGGCCGCACGGGGACGTGGCAAGGAATCCTCGGAGTATGAGTTGCAGCTAGAGCAAGGCACCCTTGAGCTCGAATTGGTGCCGCAAGGCACCTTTGCGGAGCGGATGCGCGCGGGTGGTGCCGGAATCCCTGCCTTCTACACGCCGACCGGATTCGGAACCAAACTGACGGAAGGCAAGGAAACCCGCGAATTCAATGGCCGGCAATGCGTTCTCGAAACCGCGCTTACCGCCGACTTTGCCTTGATGCGGGCCGATGTTGCGGACCGCTGGGGAAACGTGTCATTTCGCGGTACGCAGGCCAATTTCGGTCCCGCCATGGCCATGGCGTCCCGTGTCGCGGTGGTTGAAGTCGAGCGGGTCTTGGACGAACCGTTGCCGCCGAACGCGATCGACATCCCAGGCATTTTCACGCAGCGCATCATTGCGGTGCCGGACGAACGATAGGTAGAGCCGAAACGATGACGCCGCTCAACAGAAATCAAATCGCATGGCGCGCCGCGCAGGATCTGCCCGAGGGCGGATATGTCAATCTAGGGCTTGGCATGCCGGTGCTTGCGGCGAATTACGCGCCGGAAGACCGGGAGTTCATGTTTCATACGGAGAACGGGATCGTCGGCGTCGGCCCGGTAGCCGGCGAGAACGAAGAGGATCCCGATCTCGTCGATGCGGGCAGCCAGAAAGTGACGCTGCGGCCCGGTGCGGCATTGGCCGATTCGGCGATGGCCTTCGCGATGATTCGCGGCGGTCATATCGACGTCACAATCCTGGGCGGTTTTCAGGTCTCGGTCACGGGCGATTTGGCGAACTGGGATGCGGAAGTGCCGAACAAGGGGCCGCTGGTCGGCGGCGCGATGGATTTAGCGGTGGGCGCGAAGTCGGTCTGGGTTGCGATGGCGCACACCACGCGAGACGGTGCGCCCCGGCTTGTCGAAACTTGTACCTATCCGCTTACCGGTGTTGGTGTCGTCGACCGCATCTATACCGATCTCGCGGTCGTCGAGGTGACGCCGGACGGGTTCCTGGTCCACGAAATTCTGAAGGACCTGTCCCGCGACGCGCTTCAGGAACGGACCGCTGCGCCGCTTCTTTATTCGCCCGATTGCGCTGTCTTGAGCGCGCCGGATTTATAACGGACGTCTCAGCCCGTCGACAGTTCCTGTTCGACCAGAGTTGCCCAGTAGCTCGCGCCGTAGATCGTGGCATTGTCGTTGAAGTCGTAGCCCGGATTGTGCACGACGCAGCCGCCATCCATCCCTTCGCCGTTTCCGACCCTAAGATAGCAGCCGGGATGGTCTTGCAGCATCCAGGCGAAATCTTCCGATCCCATGGTCGGCGGATGGGTCGTGACGACATTCTCCGCGCCGACGACCTTGATCGCGGCCGCCGTTGCCGCCTGTGTCTCCTCTTCCGTGTTGATCAGGACCGGGTAGCGCCGGTCGAAATCGAGCGTGTAGGACAGACCATGCGCTTCCGTGATGCCCTTTACGACCTGTTCGATGCGGGCTTCGACGACATCCTGCACCGACGGCCTGAGCGTCCGGCAGGTGCCTTTGATGGACGCCGCCTCGGGGATGACGTTCATGGTGGTGCCGGCATGAAACTGGGTGACGCTGACCACAACCGCGTCCATCGGGCTGATCGTCCGGCTGGCGATGCGTTGCAACGCCTGGACGACTTCGGCCCCGGTGACGATCGGGTCGGCGCCGTGATGCGGGTGTGCCGCATGGGAGCCCTTACCGGTGATCGTGATATCGAACATGTCGGCTGACGCCATCGCCGGCCCCAAGGTTATGCCGAACTTGCCAAGCGGTAGGCCAGGTTGATTGTGCATGCCGTAGACCGCTTCTACGGGGAACAGTTCGAACAACCCGTCCTCGACCATAACGCGGCCGCCGGCCACATTCTCCTCGGCCGGCTGGAAGATGAACTGCGCGGTGCCATTGAAGCGCCGCGTTTCGGAAAGGTAACGCGCGGCGCCGAGCAGCATCGCGGTGTGCCCGTCATGACCGCAGGCGTGCATCTTTCCAGGAATTGTCGAGACATGCTCGAAATCGTTTTCCTCGAGAACGTCGAGCGCGTCCATATCCGCGCGCAGTCCGATCGCCCGGTTCGACTCGCCGACCTTCAGCGTGCCGACGACGCCGGTCTTGGCCAGTCCGCGATGTACCGGTATTCCGAACGATTCCAGCTTCTCGGCGACGATATCCGACGTCCGGAACTCTTCGAAGGCGGTTTCGGGATGGGCGTGGATATCCCGGCGCCAGCCGCGAATTTCGTCCTGGACGGCGGCAATCTCTTCTTTCACGGCCATGCGACGGCCTCCTCTACGATCAAATTTCCGGAAGATGCTCTAACAGTTCGGGCGGATGCGGACCAACCCCCAACCGAAGATAGCATCGCGGCCCGGGGGGCCAAGGTCTTTGGTGAAACGGCGGAGTGTTTTTCGCAGCGTGCGTGAATCAGCTTTAACCCCGTTCGCCAGGTTCAAGGCCACCGCTGCTGTGATGTAAGGTGCGGCGAAAGATGTGCCGCTTTGTAACCCGCCGCCGCCCGTGCGCGCGGTCCAAAGGCGAACTCCGGGCGCTGCGAAGTCGATATAATCGCCATGATTAGCGTGGCCGTACGGCGCCAGGGATTTGTCGACAGCGGTGACGGCGAGCACCATCGGATGGGCGGCCGGATAGGCGGGCCGTGCCTTGGCACCACCGTTGCCGGCTGCTGCGACAAGCGCCAGACCGCGGGCGCTGGCGCGCTCCATCAGTTTCGTCAGCACTTTGTTGGCCGATCCCGCCAGGCTGAAATTGATAACGTCGACCTTCTTCTCGGCGAGCCATTCGAGTGCTTTCATCATCGATGCCAGATTGGCGCGCAATCCGCCGTCAGCTCGCGCCGAAAAGATGTTCGCGGCATAGAGAGAAGCGCCGGGCAACAGCCCCTTCCAGTCGCCATCGTCGGTCTTGCCGATAAGCAGGGCGGCGACGGCGGTGCCGTGATCGGACACGCCGGGCTTTTTCCCTTTGGGTATGAAAGAACGCCGTGCGACCCGTTGGCCCTGGATTGCCGGGTGCGCGATATCGACCATTGTGTCGATCATGCCGAGTCGGACGCCATCGCCGCAACTCGCGGGGACTTCGCCCCATCCGATCACGGCACGTCCATAATCGCCCTGGGGCCCGCGGTTGGGATTGAAGCGCTGATTGACATCGACGGTGACGGCCGGGTATCGCGCCTTGATCGCACGCACCCCCTCGATGGCGTTCATGTCGGATGGTGTGCGCAGCCGGACAATTGCAAGGCCGAGCGTTTCGAGGTTAAGGCGCTCGATAACGGTGTAGCCTTCGCCGCGTATGGTACGAATAAAATTGGCCGGCGGATTGATCACGACGACTTCTCCCGGCTCGACCAGCTCTTCTTCCGGAATATTTACGGTCCTATCTTCACTTTTTGCGGGAGCGCTGCCGCTTTTGCGATCTGGATCCTCGCGTTTCCGAGATTTGCCCTTCTCTTCGATGACCCCGGTAACCTCGCCTTTGTCGTTATATTTCAAAATACGCGTGTTCGATTGGGCCTCCACTGTCGCGGGAGCCACTATCTGCGCCAGAAACAGCGCAGCCAAAACTGCTATGCGGAGACTGATCATGGAGTTGCCTCACCGTTCAGCATTTCTAACCATTGCTGTTCACTCAGAACTGTGACGCCGAGCTCCGCGGCTTTCTTGGCTTTCGATCCCGCGCCCGGTCCGGCGACGACGAAGTCGGTCTTCTTCGACACTGAGCCGGATACCTTCGCACCCAGCGTTTCGGCGCGCGCTTTCGCTTCACCCCGCGTCATCTCCTCGAGCGTACCGGTAAAGACGACCGTGCGGCCGGCGATGGGCGAGTCCGTTTCGGCTTGAATGAAGGGCTCGATGTCGAGCAATTCGGCGAGCTCGTTGAGCACGGTCTGATTGTGGTCCTCGGCGAAGAACGCGATGAGATCCGCGGCAACCGAGGGACCGATACCGTCGATAGCGATCAACGCCGAAAAGGCCTCCGATTCCGGGTCCTGCGCGGCGGCCATGGCCTCCGACAACGCTTCGAAGGTACCGTAATGGCGGGCGAGGAGGCGCCCATTGGACTGCCCGACCTGCCGCACGCCGAGCGCATAGATGAACCGCTCGAGCGGGATGTGACGGCGCGCCTCGATAGCCGCCAGCAGATTATCCGTCGACTGTTCGCCCCACCCGTCGCGCGTCGAAATCTCTTCGGTATGGCTGGCGAGACGGAAGATATCGGCCGGCGTTTTTATCAGGCCGTCCGTGCGGAAGGCTTCGATATGCTTGCCGCCGAACCCTTCGATATCAAAGGCGTTTCGGCTGACGAAATGCTTCAGCCGCTCGAGCGCCTGTGCCGGACAGATCAGGCCGCCGGTGCATCGGCGGACCACTTCGCCCTCTTCCTGCATGACAACGCTGCCGCACTCCGGGCAGTGATCGGGGAAGATGAAGGGTTTGGAGTCCTTGGGCCGTTTCTCGGCAATGGCCCGAACGACTTGCGGGATAACGTCGCCCGCGCGCTGCACGATGACGCTGTCCCCGGCGCGCACATCCTTGCGCTCGATTTCGTCGGCATTGTGCAGGGTCGCGCGGCTGACGACGACACCGCCGACGGTGATCGGTTCCAGCTCGGCGACCGGTGTGAGGGCGCCGGTGCGGCCAACCTGGATCGAAATATTGTGCAAGACGGTTTCCGCCTGTTCGGCCGCGAATTTGTGCGCGATGGCCCAGCGGGGCGCGCGGCTGACCATGCCGAGCCGGCTCTGCCAATCGAGACGGTTGATCTTATAGACGATGCCGTCGATATCGTAGGGCAAGGAAGACCGGGCGGCGTCGATTTCCTCGTAGAGCGCCAGTGCTTCCGTGCTATCGGCGCAGAGCCGGGAGAGAGGATTGACGGAAAATCCCCAATCCTTCAGATGCGATAGAAAATTCCAATGGGTGTCCGCAACCGGTTCGCTGGTTTCCCCGGTCGAATAGGCGAAAAAGCGTAGCGGGCGGGCGGCAGTGATCGACGAGTCGAGCTGCCGCAAGCTGCCGGCGGCGGCATTGCGCGGGTTGGCGAATGTTTTGCTTTCCGCGGCGGTTTGCCGCTCGTTCAGGGCAAAAAAATCCTCGCGGCTCATATACACCTCGCCGCGGACTTCGAATATTGCCGGCGCATCGGGCGGCAGGGTTTCGGGGATATCGGCGATGGTCTTGAGGTTGGCGGTGATGTTTTCGCCGGTCGTGCCATCGCCTCTGGTCGCGCCAAGCAGAAAGACGCCGCCCTCATACCGTAGCGAGGCGGACAGGCCGTCTATTTTTGGCTCGGCAACGATCTCGACAGTCTCCGCCTCTTCCAGACCCAAAAACCGCCGCACCCTGGCAATGAATTCAACGACGTCATTCGCTTCGAACGCGTTCGACAATGACAGCATGGGTTGGGCGTGGGCCACTTTGGAAAAGCCGGAGGCGGGCGCGGCACCGACACGGCCGCTTGGCCCGTCGGTGAGAGCGAGATCGGGGAACCGTTCTTCTATTGCCGAGTTAAGCCGCCGGAGTTCGTCATATTCGGCGTCGCTGATTTCCGGCGCGTCCTGCTGGTGGTAGAGCTGATCGTGGCGCGCGATCTGTTCCGCGAGTTCCGCGAGGGTTTGTGCGGCTTCCTCGCGGGTTAGCGCATCCACGTTCTTCACTTGCGCGGTCACGGCGCACCTCCCTCGATCAGTCTGCCGGCTGCTGCGCGCGCCTCCTCGGTAATCGCGGCGCCGGATATCATTCGGGCGACTTCCTCCAGTCGGTCATCGCCGCCGAGCCGCTCGACATCGGTCACGACACGTTTTCCGGAACCTGCTTTCAGCACGCGAAGATGGTCCGATCCCCGGGCGGCGACCTGAGGCGAATGCGTGATTACGAGCAGCTGGGTGCTGTCCGCCAGGCGACCCAGCCGCTCCCCCACAGCATGCGCCGTCGCCCCGCCGACGCCGCTATCCACTTCATCGAAGACGAGCGACGGCTGATCGCCCGATGACGACAGAACGAGTTTAAGCGCGAGCATGAAGCGGGACAGTTCGCCTCCCGATGCGATGCGCCCGATCGGTCCGACGGGCTCGCCGGGATTGGTTGCGACCATGAAGCGCGTGCGGTCGACTCCGTTTTCGCTCCACTCGTCTTCCGGCACCTGGCGGAGTTCTGTCGTGAAGGCGGCCTTTTCAAGCTTCAGGGGCGGCAGTTCGGCATTGACTGCCGCGTCGAGGCTTTTTGCGGCCTTGGCCCGCGCGGTACTGAGGATTGTCGCATGTTGTGAATAGTCCTCGCGCGCCTTTGCCACAGCCGCTTTGAGCTTCTCAAGTCTGTCGGATTGATCGTCGATGAGCGCCAGCCGATCCCGAAAACTTTGATGCAAGGCGGGCAGCGTTTCGACATCGACGCGGTGTTTGCGTGCAAGTTCGCGCAAGGTGAAGAGGCGTTCTTCGATTTGATTCAATCTATTTTCATCCATATCGATCGAATTCGCCGCGCTGCTCAATGCGTCGGACGCCGTTTCCACTTCCTCCAAGGCTCGGTCGAGGGATGCTATCGCTGCGTCGAGCCTGCCGGCTGACGTTTCCGATAGACGCTCGAGTTTGCGTAATGCCGCACGCAAGGAGTCGCTCACCGGTTTTTTCGAATCGAAATCGGATTGCGCCGCTTGTATCGCTTCGACGATTTGCTCCGCCTGCATGAGGAACCGGCGCGCTTCGGTCAGCTCGGCGTCTTCGCCTTCCTGCGGGTCCAGCGTATCGATTTCCTCCAGCGCGTGGCGCAGATAGCTTTCGTCTTCTCGCGCCTTTTCCGCTTCATGCGCCGCATGTTCATGAGCGTCCCGGGCTTCGCGCCATATGCGGTAGGCGTCGCGGACCTGTCGCGCCTTACAATGGTGGTTGCCGTATGCGTCCAGCATCGAAAGATGGGTTGCTGTATCCAGTAAGCCGTGTTGTTCGAATTGGCCCTGGATCTCGATCAAGGATTCGCCAACCTGCTTCAATAGCCCCACGCTGGTCGGTTGATCGTTGATGAACGCGCGCGTCCGGCCCGCCTGATTCAAGGTGCGCCGGAGCATCAGAACGTCTTCTGTTTCGATGCCGTGCTCCACGATCATCCGATTGGTGGGATGCTCGGCGGGAATTTCGAAGCTTGCGGTGACTGTTGCACTTTCGCTGCCTTGCCGTAACAACCCTGTTTCCAGCCTAGCGCCCAATGCGAGGCCAAGGGCATCGAGCAGTATCGATTTTCCCGCACCGGTTTCTCCGGTAAGGACACACAGGCCTGATTTGAACGAAAGGTCGAGTTTTTCGATCAGAATGATGTTTCGAATGCTCAGCGCCGTCAGCATTGCTCCGACGGGCTCCTAATAGGCCCAGTCCCACATCCAGCTCAGCCAGGAGCCTTCCTTCTGCGACGGTGCGAGATTGCGCTGCTCGAGCAATGCGTAGCTATCTTCGTACCACTTGCTGCCCGGAAAGTTATGGCCGAGCACCGCCGCTGCCATTTGTGCCTCGTCGGTGATACCGAGCGACAGGTAGGATTCCGTCAGGCGCAGCAGGGCTTCGGGAGCATGGGTTGTTCGCTGATAGTTCTGCAGAACACTGCGAAAACGGTTGATCGCCGCAAGAAACTCCTGGCGCTGCTGATAGTAGCGGCCGACCGCCATCTCCTTGCCCGCAAGATGATCGTCGACCAGATCGAGTTTCGCACGGGCATCGCGCCCATATTTGTTGTTTGGATAACGCCGGATGACATCCTGCAAACCCTCCCGGGCCAGCTCCGTCATTTTCTGATCGCGGCCGACATCGGAAATTTGCTCGTAATAGGATACGCCTTTCAAATAATAGGCATAGGCGACGTCGGGGTTGCCGGGATGCAGCTCGATAAAGCGGTCGAGCCCGACAATGGCTTCGTCGTAATCGTCGCGTTTATAGGACGCATAGGCAGACATAAGCTGGGCTTTGGTCGCCCAGACGGAATAGGGGTGTTGCCGCTCGACTTCGTCGAAAGACAGAACTGCGCCCTTGAAATCTTCGCGCTGCAACGCGTCGACGCCCAAATTATACAATCGCTCGACCGTTCGGGCGCGATACGCTTCGCCATTGTCTTCCGAGCAGGCGGCCAGAAGCAGTAAAAGGCCTAGCGCAACAATACGCATGACCGCGGTTGGTATTTTTCTGCAAAGGTCGTGATTCATTGACAGCGACTATATCAGCGTTACAGCAAGGAAACCTTGTCGGTAAACGATAGCATATTCTTCAATATATCATCGTCGATGGGTATTTCCCACCGGAACCGTCGCTGAGATTACAGGATGTTACGCCGTCGCGGCGAGCGCTTCCGGCTGCCAGTCGGATGCCGTCACCGGCACGCGCCGATCCATGGAAATCGTTGTCCAGGCCGCTTCTTCCTTAAACAACGCATGCAAAAGCTTGTGATGCAGCGCATGTCCAGCCCGAACGCCGCTGAACCGGCCGAACAACGGCCCGCCCGCGAGATACATATCGCCAACGCAATCCAGGACTTTGTGGCGGACGAACTCGTTATCGAAGCGCAGGCCATCGACATTCATAACTTCGTCGCCGTCGACCACGACGACGTTTTCCAGCGATCCGCCTCGGCCCAGACCGGCATTCCGAAGCGCTTCGACCTCATGCAGGAAACCGAAAGTCCGCGCGCGCGAGATATCCGTCTTGAAGGCGTCCGGAGACAAATCGAGAAGGAAGTTTTGCCGACCGATGGCGGCACTTTCAAAATCTATACCGAAATCGATCGAAAATCCGTCGGCGGGTTCCAGCGTGGCAACGCTGTCACCATCCCGAACCGTAACCGGATGCAGCACCTGGATAGCGCGCCGGGGTTCGTCTTGTTCGATTGTCCCGGCACATTCGATCAGGAAGACAAACGGCTCGGCGCTGCCATCCATAATCGGAACTTCGGGACCGTTAAGCGTGACGACCACATTGTCGACTTCACAGCCGGCCAACGCCGCCATCAGATGTTCCACCGTCGCGACACTGACGCCGTCGTCATTGACCAACGTGGTGCAAAGATTGGTGCTGCCGACACAGTCGTAGCGGGCAGGGACATCGCGGTTTGCGTTGGCAATATCGATTCGCCGGAACAAAATGCCGGTATCCGCAGCCGCTGGATGCAGCTCCATCGTCACCTTGTCACCCGTATGAAGCCCAACGCCCGTACAACGAATGCTACTGCTCAGCGTGCGCTGCCACGATGACGCGGTGAGTTTGCCCAATTCCTCCATCCCCCGGAAGCCCTCTACTTTTGATCTGACGTTTAACGCAATATCGAGTTGATAGAATTACACTTTTTTTATTCATCATATTTATGACGTAGATGTAACAATCTCAGTGATTTAGCTCAAATCACTCTTTGTTACGAATTGTTACGCGGACGCGCCTTTGGCGCGTCCGCGTAACATCCTGATATTGCTTGCATATTATGCCAGCTTAGTTGGCCTGACGGCGCAGGAATGCAGGAATTTCAAGCATTTCCTCTTCTGCCGGCGTTTGCGACGACCGATCCGTCGATTCAAGCCCGCCAAGCTGCGGTTGTCCCACCTGCTCCGGTTCTGCTGCCGGAGGTTGACGGCGCACCGGTGTCGGCATTTCCGCCTTCTGTGTTGGTTCCACAGGTTTTTGCGGCGGAGTGGGCTCGCTTTGCGGTCGAGCGCGTCCTGTTCCGGTCATCCGCTCGAACAGAGTGAGCGCCTTGCGCCGTGGCGCTGCCGGCTCGCTACGGGCATTTTCCATTGCGGCTGCCGCGAAAGGTTCTGCCGGTTTGGTCTCCCTTCGCATGTCACCGGGCCGGACCGGGCGCGGTGGAATGAAGGCAGGCCGCTGCGGAACCGTGGGTTTCGGTTCTGCCGCCTCGGCTACCGATTCCTCTTCGGACGCTTCCGTATCGGCTAATTCTGCCTCTGCGGTTTCGGTCTCGTCTGCATCGGTAGCCACCGGCTCTTCGATTGGCAAAGCAGCTTCTGCAACTTCGGGGACTGCCTCGATTTCCGGCTCGTCCTGTACCGGGGCTGCTGCTCTATTCGACACAACGGTCGTCAGGCCGATGGGCATCGGGCGCTGTTCCGTGTTGGCGATCGCTTCGATACCTGTCGCCACCACCGATACCCGGATAGAGCCCTCCAGTACTTCTTCGAAGGTTGATCCAAAGATGATGTTGGCTTCCTGATCGACTTCTTCGCGGATGCGATTGGCGGCTTCGTCGACTTCGAACAAGGTCATGTCGGGGCCGCCGGTGATGTTGATCAGCACACCCTTGGCGCCCTGCATCGTGACATCGTCGAGCAGCGGGTTCGAAATTGCCCGCTCGGCGGCTTCGACGGCACGTTTGTCGCCATCCGCCTCGCCGGTGCCCATCATCGCCTTGCCCATTTCGCTCATGACGGTGCGGATATCCGCAAAGTCGAGATTGATGAGGCCTGGCATGACCATCAGGTCGGTGACGCCGCGAACGCCGGAATACAACACGTCATCCGCCATCTTGAACGCATCGGCGAACGTCGTTTTTTCGTTCGCGATACGGAACAGGTTCTGATTGGGGATGATGATCAGCGTGTCGACATATTGCTGTAGCTCTTCGATCCCCTCTTCGGCGATCTTCATCCGCCGGCCGCCTTCGAACTGGAATGGCTTGGTGACGACACCGACCGTAAGGATGCCCTGCTCGCGTGCGGCTCGGGCGATAATCGGGGCACCGCCAGTGCCCGTACCGCCGCCCATTCCGGCTGCGATAAAGACCATATGTGTGCCGTTCAGATGATGCTGTATCTCGTCCAGCGCCTCCTCTGCCGCGGCGGCACCGATTTCGGGCCGTGATCCGGCGCCTAATCCTTCGGTTGTGCCGAGCCCTAACTGAATTTTTCGTTCGGAAAGAGACTGCTCCAGGGACTGCGCGTCGGTGTTACAGACGACAAAGTCGACCCCTTCGAGGTTCGAGCGAATCATGTTGTTGACGGCGTTTCCTCCGGCGCCGCCGACACCCACGACAAGAATGCTCGGCCTCAATTCGGATTGCGACTTTGGCATGCTGAGGTTAATCGTCATTTTTGCCTCCAGAATACCGTTACAATATCAGGGTTTGCCGGCTCGTGCCGACCTATTCCAGCTCCAACCATGGAACGTGGAATCTCTTTGTGGGATGGCGTTCTAAAAATGTTCACGAAACCATCCTCCGATGCGGCCGAAAGGGCCGTTCGATGCTTTTAAGGCGCTGGCCTGGATGGGCCGCACCTCGCCGCGGTTGTCCGCGGCGTAGGATAAGAGGCCGGCCCCGGTCGCGAAGGCCGGTCCACAGGTTGCTTCGGCGAGGCCGGACACCCGTATCGGCCGCCCGAGGCGGACTTGTTTGTCGAGAATTTGGCCGGCGAGTTCACGAACGCCGGTCAATTGGCTGGCGCCGCCGGTTAGCACGACGCGCCGTCCGGCGACCTTTTCGACGCCGCTCGCGTCAAGCTTTGCTCGCACGAGCTCGAACGTCTCTTCGAGCCTCGGGGCAATAATGCTGACGATAAACGATTTCGGAACCCGGTTGACCGTGCCGTCTTCCTCTTCGCCGATTTGCGGCGCATCGATAATGTCGCGCTCGTCCGTCGGTGACGCTAGTACGCTGCCATGCAGGGTCTTTAGGCGCTCCGCATGGTTGATCGGGGTCGAAAGGCCGCGCGCGATGTCGTTGGTTACATGCGTGCCGCCGACGGGAATGCTGTCCGTGAAAGCCAGGGAACCGTCGAAGAAGACCGCGAAGGACGTTGTGCCGCCACCCATGTCGATAACGGTCACGCCGAGGTCGGTTTCGTCCTCGACCAGACAGGCGAGACCGGACGCATAAGGGCTGACGACATGGCCGTTGATGTCGAGGTGGCAGTGGCCGACGCAGGTATCGAGGTTTCGGATCGCATTGGCGGCAACCGACACGGTGCGGATGCGAACGCCCAGCGTCTGGCCTGTCATGCCGCGCGGATTACGTACGCCGTTAACCCCGTCGATCTTGTAACCAACCGGAATCGAATGGATCATCGTTCGCTCGGGCGATTCGTCGCGAAACTTGGCTTCGCCGAAAAGCTTGCGCATTTCGCCGTCGCCGATTGTGCCGCTGCCGATGGCCGTATCCAGATTGATGGCGCTGTTTTCCGGAGCGCCGCAGCTCACATTGACGTAGGCATCGCGTATGGTTGCGCCGGCCATCTGTTCCGCGGCATTTACTGCACCGATGACCGCGAGTTGCGCATCTTCCATGTTGACGATGGCGCCGGATTTGATTCCCTGGCTGGCATGGTGCGCGATGCCGATAACACGCGCGCGGCCGTTCTCACCAAGCTCTGCGATAAAGCAACAGATCTTCGTCGAGCCGATGTCGAGTGCCGTTATCAAATCACTGCGGGCCAAAACCGAATTTCCCCTCGTTCCCGTGTTGTTGCGTCAGTTTCGATTGATCATGTGCTGTTCCCACCGTTGGGTGCTGATTCGCCTCGTCGCCGAACGATTAGCCGGTCGCGAATGCGCAGGTCGACAGCGATTATGTCTTGGCTTAACAGTCGTTTGTCGCGCTCCAGCGTCGCGAGGCGCGTCCAGGCCGCTTGCGGATTTTCTTCGGGCAACCGGATGTCGATACCGTCGTCCAGCCGTAGGTTCCAACGGCGGCCGCCCACCCAAACCGCTGCCTGTACCCGTTTCATGAGCGGCGGTGCCGTCGCCAACATATCGAGCAGCGCCGGCGCATGGCGTGGGGCGTCGTTGCCAACAATTACCTTCAGATGCGTATAACGGGTGAGACCCTGGTTCCCGATATCCACGCCGTCTCCGTCAACCAGGACGAAGGTACCCTTGCGCTGCCAAATCGCCATTGCCTTACGCTCTTGCAGGCGAACAAAAACGGTGCCGGGAAACCGCCGTTGCACAGTCGCGTCGGCAACCCAGCCAAGCTGGATGAGCCGCTCCCGGACGGCGTGGGTGTCGATGGCGAGGATCGGATCGCCACGACGGACTCCGATCATGCGGAGCAACTGCTCGCGAGTCGTTTCCACGCGGCCTTCGACAAGGACGTCGTCGACCACGAGGCCGGCCCGGACGGTGGTGTCGATAAGCGCCGTTTCCGCTGCTATTGTCAGACGGGTAAGGGCGCTTGTTGACCAGGCCCAGTAACCTGCGCCCGCAGCGCCTGTGATAATTGCAAATGATGCCGTTAGGTATAGGGCAGGACGCAACCGCCGGACCCAAACCGACCGCCGTTTCGTCCGGCGCTTCGGCTTTGCCTTTGTGGCGCCGCCGCTGAGCCATGTCGGGATCAGGCGTCGCATGTCGCGTTCTCCACCATCCAGGCGACAAGGTCGCTCAATCCCATTCCTGCCGCCGCAGCCTGCTCCGGAACCAGGGACAACGGCGTCATACCGGGTTGCGTATTTACCTCCAGCATATAAAGGCGGCCCAGGTCGCTTTCTGTATCGTCATAGCGGAAATCAGACCGGCTGACGCCGCGGCATCCTAGCGCCTGATGCGCGGCGACGGCGTAATCCATCGCTTGCTGGGCGACTTGATCGGGAACTGGCGCGGGGCACAAATGTGTGGTTTTCCCATCGGTGTATTTCGCCTCGTAATCGTAGAAACCGGCAAGCGGGCGCAGTTCGGTCACTCCCAATGCCCGGTCGCCGATCACCGCAACAGTCAGCTCCCGTCCCGCGATATATTGCTCGACCAGGGCTTCGTCGCCATAGGGCCAATCATCGAATGTCGGCCGGTTGTCGCCGGGGCGGACGATTTTCACGCCGACACTGGATCCTTCGCTGTTCGGTTTGACAACGAAAGGTGGGTCGAGCGGCAGTGCGTCGGAAGAATCCGACAGGGAGACGATCTGGCCTTCCGGGCAAGGAATGCCGCAGGTCGCGAATAGCGCCTTCGCAGTCTGTTTATCCATTGCCAGGGCTGATGCGAGCACACCGGAGTGGGTATAGGGCAGGCCGAGAATGTCCAGCAGGCTTTGAATCCTACCATCTTCGCCGTAGCGGCCGTGCAGCGCGTTGAAGACGACGTCCGGTGCCGGTGTCAGCGCATCCATCAAGCCGTGTAAATCCCGTTTTACGTCGACGCGTTTGACGGTGTAGCCGGCATCGGCAAGCGCATCGGCGCACGCAGCGCCACTGGCCAGCGACACCTCCCGTTCGGCCGACCAGCCGCCCATCAGCACGGTGACGGACTTGCTCATACCGTCCCTCCTGCCGCCGGCGTGCCGATCCGTCTAATTTCCCATTCGAGTTCGACACCGCACGCGTCCCGTACTCTTTGGCGCACGGTTTCGCCCAGCTGTTCGATGTCCGCCGCGGTCGCCGATCCGGTGTTGATCAGGAAGTTGCAATGCTGTTCCGATACCTGCGCGCCGCCGTGCCGGAGTGCCCGGCATCCCGCGCTGTCGATCAACTCCCAAGCCTTTTGGCCGGGCGGGTTCTTGAATGTCGAGCCGCCAGTTTGCGTGCGGACCGGCTGCGTATCCGTTCGCGCCGCGCCGATTTCCGACATTTTCTCGGCGATCCGTTGTGCGTCGCCTGGCGCCGCCCGAAGGTCAGCGCCGACGAAGATCCAGTCTTCCGGCACGTCGGAATGACGGTAGCTGTATCCGAGAGCTTCAATTTGCAGCACGTTCAGAACGCCCGCCGGATCGATGGCGCGCGCGCGCAGTACGACATCTTTCATTTCCCGTTCGTAGGCGCCGGCATTCATGCGCAGCGCGCCGCCGATCGAACCCGGGATGCCGGACAAGAACTCGAGCCCTGCAAGCCCGCTGCGCTGTGCGGCCCGTGCAACGGTGATGGCGGGCGCGGAGGCACCGGCGGAGACCGTTCCGTCCTCGATCACAATATCGCCGAACCCCTGCCCGAGCCGAATGACGACTCCGGGGATACCGCCATCGCGGACAAGCAGGTTGGACCCGATGCCGATTACCGTAAGCGGCACGCCACGCGGACATTCCGCCATGAAATAACGCAAATCGTCGATATCCGCGGGTTCGAACGCGACTTCCGCTGGGCCGCCGACCTTGAACCACATCAGCCGGGCGAGATCGAACTGCTCGGTATAGACGCCCCGCACTTCCGGCAGGCGGTCGATCAGGCGACCTTTCAGGGCGATCGCGTTCATGCTTTCCGCCCCGCTCGGTGAGCGCCCAACGCCTTCAGCGCCGAAGGAAGGTCCTGCGCCCAGTTGGTAATCGACCCTGCCCCGAGACAGATCACGAGGTCTCCCGCTTCGGCGATGTCGCGCACGATGCCGGCGAGGTCCGACGGATCGCCGAGCGGCATGACGCGGCGGTGTCCGCGCGTCCGCAACCCTTGGATCAGCGCGTCTCGGTCGATGCCTTCCATCGGCGCTTCGCCCGCGGCGTGAACGTCGGACACGATCACCACGTCCGCATCGTTGAAGCAGGTACAAAATTCCTCGAACAGGTCGCGCAGGCGCGTGTAACGGTGCGGTTGCACGACAGCGATAACCTTGCCGCGCGACACAGCCCGTGCCGCCTGAAGCACGGCGGAAATTTCGACCGGATGATGTCCGTAATCGTCGATGACGGTGATGCCGTTTGTTTCGCCGGTTTTGGTAAAGCGCCGTTTTACGCCTGAAAACGCCTTCAGACCGCGTGCGATGGTTTCGTCGTCGATGTTCATTTCGTTGGCGATGGCGATCGCCGCGAGCGCGTTCTGCACATTGTGCGCGCCGAACATCGGCAGCAGCAGCGATTTGATCACGCGTGGCGATTCTCCCCGCGATTTGATCGTGACGTCGAACTCGACACCGCCGGGGCGGTTCTGCAGATTTTCCGCGCGCACTTCCGCCTGCGGGCTCATGCCGTAGGTGATCAGCCGCCGGTCGTTCACTTGCCCGATCATCGCCTGAACCTCGGGGTGATCGATGCAAAGCGCCGCGAAGCCGTAGAAGGGAATGTTTTGAACGAAGGTCCGGAAGGCTTCCTTTTCCGCATCGAACGTGCCGTAAAAATCCAGATGCTCCGGATCCAAATTGGTGACGATGGCGATCGTTGCCGGCAGCTTGACGAAGGTACCGTCCGACTCGTCCGCCTCGACGACCATCCACTCGCCTTCGCCAAGCCGCGCATTGGTGCCATAGGCGTTGATGATGCCGCCGTTGATCACCGTCGGGTCGAGCCCGGCGGCGTCGATCAGCGCGGCGACCATCGATGTCGTCGTTGTCTTCCCATGTGTGCCGCCGACCGCAATCGCCCATTTCAGGCGCATTAGCTCGCCCAGCATCTCGGCCCGGCGCACGACCGGTATCATGCGCATTTGTGCGGCCACGATCTCCGGGTTGTCGGCTTTGATCGCGGATGAGACGACGACGACTTGCGCGGCCGCCACGTTCTCGGCGCTGTGGCCGATGGCGACGTCGATGCCGAGCTTGCGGAGCCGCTGGACGTTCGCGCTCTCCGACACGTCGCTGCCTTGAACCTGATACCCTAAATTGTGCAGAACTTCGGCAATGCCGGACATGCCGATCCCGCCGATTCCGACAAAATGAATGCGCCCGATGGTCAGTGGCATGGTCCTCATGCGGCGGCCTCCCGCAACGGGTCGGGGGCATCCTGACCATTGCCGTTGGTGCTGAGGACGCCGGCGACGACGTCTGCCAGCCGCTCCGTGGCTTCCGGCATGCCAATCTGGGTGGCGCAGCGCGCGGCCATCATCAATGTCGTATCCATCGAGAACAGCGAAGCCAGACGCACCGACAGCGTTTCGGCGGTGAAGTCAGCGTCCGGCATCAACCAGGCGCCGCCGGAATCGCAGAGCCGGGCGGCGTTCGCGGTTTGATGGTCATCGATCGCGTGTGGATAGGGAACCAGGATCGCCGGCCGTCCCGCGGTGGTCAGCTCGGCGATCGTCGAGGCGCCGGCGCGGCAGATCAGCATGTGCGCCGCTGCAAGCCGCTGCGGAATGTCGTCGAAGAATGACGACAGTTCGGCATCGATGCCCGCCTCTGCATAGGTTTTGCGGACCTGCTCCAGATCTTCCTTGCGGCATTGCTGGGTGATGTGAAGCCGGCCCCGCAAGGCATCCGGCAACCTCGACAGCGCGGCAGGTACGACCGTGCTGAAAATCGATGCACCCTGGCTTCCCCCGGTAATGAGCAGCCGGATTGCCGAATCGGTGCCGAGTGCAGGGAACCCGGCATCGCGGACATCGACGATTTCCGGCCGTACCGGATTGCCGGTCCAGACTGCTTTGGCGCGGTCGGCATCGCGCAGGAACGAAGTGGTTTTGAACGCGGTTGCGACCCGTGTCGCCCGCGGCGCCAGGACCCTATTCGCGCGGCCGAGCACGGCGTTTTGTTCGTGGATCGCCGTCTTGATGCCGAGATGGGAGGCCGCAAGCAAGGTTGGGATCGTTGCATAGCCGCCGAAGCCGACGACGACGTCCGGTGCCAACTCGCGGAGCAGACGGCGCGCTTGCAGGTAACCGGCCGCAAGGCGGCCGAGGGCCGCAACCTTTGCGATCGGGCCGCGGCCGCTGACACCGGCGGCATGAATTGCGTAGGTATCGATCGTTTGCAGCGGTCCGCTGTAGGCGTCGCCGCGGCGGTCGGTGACGAAGGCCAGGCGATAGCCACGGGCCAACAATGTTTCGGCAAGCGCTTGCGCGGGAAAGACGTGCCCGCCGGTGCCGCCGCTAGACAGAATGATCAGGGAGTCTTGCCGGCTCATTCAGCGCCTCCCGCCCGTCGGCGGGTCAGGGCGAGCAGCATGCCCATGCCGAATGCCAGCGCCAGCAGCGACGATCCGCCATAGGAAATAAACGGCAGGGTCATGCCCTTGGTCGGCATCAGATTGACGGTCGACGCCATATTGATGATCGCCTGGAGTGCGAATTGAACGAGCAAGCCGGCGGCAGCCAGCACGATGAAAAGGTTCTTGTCCTCCAGCACACGCGTCAGGCCGCGCAGTACGATGAAGGCGAACAGGACGACGAGGATCAGGCACGCCAATAGACCGAATTCTTCGCCGGCGACTGCGAGGATGAAGTCGGAATGCGCGTCCGGCAGATAAGCTTTCGCCGTTCCCTCGCCCGGCCCCCGGCCGAAAAGCCCGCCATTCATGAAGGCCTCCATCGCCCGGTCGACCTGATAACTGTCGCCGGATGCCGGGTCGAGAAATCGGTCGATCCGGCTCGCAACATGGGGGAACGTGAAATAGGCGCCAATCATGGCGGTCAGGCCGAGCACGATCAGCAGCCCGACCCAGGTTGCGGATAGCCCTGCCAGGAACCATTGCGTAAACCAGATCGCGGAGACGACGATGGCTTGCCCGACATCCGGCTGCGCCAGAAGCAGACCCATGACGAGGAGGTAAAGCGCGCCCGAAATCTGATAGCCCGGAATGTCTTCTCCGAGGCGGCGTGCCGAGAACATCCAGGCGGCCACGACGGCGAAAGCCGGTTTGATGAACTCCGACGGCTGCAGCGACAGTCCGCCGAGCGTTAGCCAGCGCTGCGATCCTTTGATTTCCGGTCCGATGACCAATGTTGCGGCGAGCAGACCAATCCCGCCGATAAAGGCGACCGTCGCCAGACGCCGGACCGACCGGACTTCGAGCAGGGAAATCGAAATCAGCAGCGCGATGGCCGGGACGATGAGAATAGCGTGGCGGCGCACGAAATATAGCGAGTCGAGGCCGATGCGTTCGGCAACCGGCGGACTCGCCGCGGCGGTCAGCATCATGCCGAATGCCGTTAACATGAACAGGCACAGCAGCGTCCAGCGGTCTACCGTCCACCACCATCGGCCCAGGATGGATGTATCGTCGCGCGCGATCGGCGTCATGACATCGCCTCCGCGGCTGCGAAGAACTTCCGGTCGGTGCCCGGGAGCGCTTTGACGCAACGCTCGAAGTCGCGTCCGCGCTCTTCGAAATTGGGGTATTGATCGTACGATGCGCAGGCGGGGGAGAGCAGCAGGACAGCATCATCCTCCTTTTCCTGCCGGATCAATTCGTGTGCATCGCGGGTCGCGGTTTCAAGCGTTCCGGATTTCTGGATGTCGACCTTATTGCCAAGCTCTGTGGCAAACGGCTCCGTTGCTTCGCCGATCAGGAAGGCATGGCGGATGTGTGACAAATACGGCTCGATACTGTCGAGACCACCATCCTTCGCGCGGCCGCCGGCGATCCAGTAGATGCAGTCGTAGCTTGATAAGGCACGAGCGGCAGCTTCGGGATTGGTTGCCTTGCTGTCGTTCACGTAGCGCACGCCATCGATAACCGCGATCAACTGCTGCCGATGCGCTAGGCCGGGGTAGCTGCGAAGGCCGTCGACGATATTCTTTCTGGGCAGTCCCGCTTTCCGCGCGGCGGCGTAGGCTGCGGCGGCGTTCTGCGCATTGTGGGAACCCGGCAGGGTGACGATATCGTCGATCATGGCGACTTCGATGCGGTTGCCGTCCATATCATCGACAAGCTTGCCACGTTCCACGTAAACGCCGCCCGGCGCCGGCGACGAGCCGGAAATTGGCACGACCGTAGCCGTGCCGTCTTTGCGCAAGTCAGCGCAAATTGCCGCGGACATCGGATCGTCGATCCCGATTATTGCGGTTCCCGTGCAGTCATCAAAAATGTGGCGCTTGGCTGCGATATACCCCGCCATGCCGCCGTGCCTGTCCAGATGATCGGGTGTAATGTTCAGCAGGATGGCGATGTCGAATCCCGCGCTTGGTGTCAGTTCCAACTGAAAAGATGAGAGTTCGAGCACATAACGGCCGTCGCTTCCAAGCAGGGCAAAGTCGAGCGCTGGCCGGCCAAGATTGCCGCCGATTTCGACGGGAACATCCGCTGATTTTAGAATGTGGCCGATCAATGCGGTCGTCGTCGATTTACCGTTCGTGCCGGTGATGCCAATGAATGATGCATCCGGGGCGGCCCGTTTCAGCAACTCTATGTCGCCGATGATTTCCGTACCATGCTGGCGAGCCAATGCCGCGACGGGGTGGGTGGTCGGGTGCGTATGTGGGATGCCGGGGCTGAGGATCAGCGAGTCGATATCTCTCCAAACGCCATTGGTCAGCGCGACAACGGGCACGCCTTCTGCTTCTGCTGTGGCGCGTCGCTCTGCACTATCGTCCCACGCACACACTTTTGCGCCGCCCGCCATGAGGGCACGCGCGGTGCATAGGCCTGAGAGACCCAATCCCATTACCGCGACCGTTTTTCCTTTTGTGCTCTTCATCGGAATCATCGCGGCCCTACCTCAACTTCAATGTGGATAGGCCGATAAGGGCAAGGATCATCGCGATGATCCAGAAACGAATGACGATCGTCGGTTCCGCCCACCCCTTCTTTTCGAAATGATGGTGCAGGGGCGCCATGGCGAAGACGCGTCGCCCGGTGAGCTTGAACGATGCGACCTGCACGATCACCGATACCGTTTCCAGGACGAAAAGACCGCCGACAATGGCCAGCACCAGTTCGTGTTTCGTCACGATGCTGGTCGCGCCGAGGGCACCGCCCATTGCGAGCGATCCGGTGTCGCCCATAAATACCATCGCGGGCGGTGCGTTGAACCAAAGAAAACCGAGACTCGCGCCGACCATCGCACCGGCGAACACCGCCAATTCCCCCGTGCCGGGCACGTAGTGAATTTGCAGATAGTTGGCGTACACGGTGCTGCCGACAAGGTAGGCGATAATGCCGAAACAGGCGGCGGCAATCATGACAGGAACGATTGCCAGCCCGTCGAGACCGTCTGTCAGGTTCACGGCGTTCGACGTTCCGATCATCACAAAGGCGGCGAAGGGAACGAAGAACCATTGCAGATCAATGAACAGATTCTTGAAGAATGGCAGTACAAGCGCAGTGCTTAGAGGCGCAGGCGTGAGATCGCTCACCCAGATCGCGGCCCCGACCGCGATGATGAGCTGGAAAAATAATTTCCGACGGCCACTAAGACCCTTGGAATTGGCCCGCGATAGTTTGAGGTAATCGTCTGCGAAGCCAACCGCACCGAAACCGACCGTTACCAGCAGGACCACCCAGACATATCTGTTGCTGAGGTCGGCCCACAGAAGAGTGCTCACGCTGATCGACAGCAGGATCAGGAACCCGCCCATCGTCGGTGTGCCGGCCTTCTTGAAATGCGTTTCCGGAACGTCTTCCCGGATATTGCTGGCGGAGCCTTGTCGGCTTTTCAACCAATTGATGATCGTGGGGCCAAAGACAAAGCTCATGAGCAGCGCGGTCATGATTGCGCCGCCTGTTCGAAACGTAATGTATCGAAACAGATTGAAGACCTGAAGGTCGTCGGCGAGTGGGGAAAGCAGGTTGAAGAGCATCGCTTTTCTACCTGCCGTTCGCCGCGCGCTGCGTTGCAGCGCCGTTGTGAGAAATTTCGAGCGCCTTGAGTGCCGTGACGATCGGCGCCATACGGCTGCCAAGCGACCCCTTCACCATGACGGCGTCGCCCGGCCTGATAACGTCGATCACTTGAGGCAGGATCGCCTCGCTCGAGGCTCCGGTTCCGGCAACACGGTTTCCCGCCATCGCGTCGGCAAGCGCGCGCATTCCTTTCCCTGCCAGGAACAGGATATCGATATCGTTCCGCGTCACATCGTCGGCGAGTGCCGCATGCAGTTCGGCTGATTGTGTTCCCAACTCCAGCATGTCTCCGAGTACGGCGATTTTTCGTCCGGCGCATCCGCCCAACACGTCGAGCGCAGCACGAGTAGACGCCGGGCTGGCGTTGTAGCTCTCGTCGATAAGCAGGAAGGTGCCGCCGTCCATCCGGATTTCTGTCTGAGCGCCTCGGCCGGTGGCAGGAGCCACCTTTGCCATGACGCTCGCCGCATCGGTGATATCCGCGCCGAGCGCGTCGACGACGGCAAGGACGCCAAGGCTGTTGACGACCCAATGCGTGCCGGCTGCGCCCATGACATAGGAAATCGGTTTGCCGTCGATTTCGGCAGTCACATGAGTCCCGCCGGTTTGCGGAGATGTGTCTATCAAACGGATGTCCGCGTCTTTATGAGCGCCGAAGCTGCGAATCCGACCGATGCCAGCCTGTTTCGCATGGTTTGTCAGGCGCTCGTAATGACGATTGTCGCGGTTCAGTACTGCCGTGCCGTTACTGTCCATGCCGGCGAAGATTTCCGCCTTGGCGTCGGCGATATCCTCTTCACTATCGAAAAATTCGATATGAACGGCGGATACGTTCGTGATGATCGCGATGTCCGGTTGCGCAAGCTTCGACAGCGGTGCGATTTCACCGGGACTGTTCATCCCCATTTCCAGGATGCCGAACTTCGTATCGCGTGGCATTCGCGCGAGGCTGAGCGGTAGTCCCCAATGATTGTTCAGGTTGCCTGCGGTGGCATGCGTTGGCGCTTGCTGGCCAAGGGCTAGGTTCAATGTATCCTTGGTGCCGGTTTTCCCAACACTGCCTGTTACAGCGATGATTTTTGCGCCGCCGCGGCGACGCGCATGCCGGGCGAGCGATTGCATGCCGGTCATCGTGTCTTCGACGATGAGTGCCGGCCCGGTTGCGCTGTCAGTCGTGCGTGCGGACATTGCCGCCGCCGCGCCGTTTTCGAAAGCGCCCGCGATATGATCATGGCCATCGCTATTGGGCCCTACGATCGCAATGAACAAATCGTCGGGCTGTAGCGACCGGCTGTCGATGGACACGCCTTGCGCCATCCAAGGGGCCGTATTACGACCCCCTGTTGCCGCGGCGGCCTCGTCCGATGTCCAGAGCGCGCTCATGCGGCGCCCCCACCCAATTCGTCGATGGCCTCGCGTGCCACGGTGACATCGTCGAAAGGCAATGTTTTCCCTCCGGCCGTTTGACCTTGTTCGTGGCCCTTTCCCGCAACAACCAGAATGTCGCCTGCCTCTAGCATCGCTATGCCGGTGTGGATGGCTTCGCGTCGATCGCCGATTTCCTGGGCCTTCGGGCAGGCGGAGAGCGCCTGCTGGCGGATGGCTGCCGGATCCTCGCCTCGGGGATTGTCGTCGGTGACGATTGCCGCATCGGCAAGTTTGGCGGCTGCCGCGCCCATTTCCGCACGCTTCCCCGGATCGCGGTCGCCGCCACAGCCGAAAATCACGATAAGCCGATTGGCGGCATAGGGCCTTGCCGCCTGCAGGACGGTCGCCAGCGCATCCGGCGTATGCGCGTAATCGACGATCACGGTTGCGCCGTTCGAGCGCCGTCCCGCAACCTGCATCCGGCCCGGTACGCCGACAAGGCGCGATAGGAGCGGTACGACGGTCTGTGGCGCTGCGCCGCAGCCGATAACAAGCGCGAGCGCGCACAACGCATTGTCGATCTGAAACGCGCCGGGCAGCGCAAAGTCGACCTTATAGCGTTTGCCGAGTGCGTTGATTGAAAGTGACCAAGCGCCTTCGTGGTTTGTGGCGTTCCGGCAACGGATATCGCCATCGTTCCGGCCGTACGTTAGCAGATGCAGCCGACGGTGACGGACGATGTCGGCGATCCGGTCATATTGCGGTGAGTCCGCATCCACGACCGCGGTACCGCCGTCGCGTAAGAGCTCGGTGAACAGCCGAAGTTTGCTATCCAAATAGGCGTCCATCGTCTCGTGGTAATCGAGATGGTCGCGGGACAGGTTGGTGAAAGCCGCCGCGGCAATCCGGACGCCGTCGAGACGGTACTGGTCGAGGCCATGGCTCGAGGCTTCGATGGCCAGGTGATTAAATCCGTCGCGCTTTAGCGCCGCCAGCGACTCGTGCAATCGGACCGGGTCCGGCGTGGTCAGGCCGCCGCCGGCCTCTCGGCCCGGTGCGGTAATGCCGAGCGTGCCCAAGGCTGCGCTGCGGTGTCCTAGCAACGTCCAAAGCTGATGGACGAAATTTGTCACCGATGTCTTGCCGTTTGTCCCGGTTACGGCGGCGACGGTATCTGGCTGCGCCTGGTAAAAGCGGGCCGCCATGAGGGACAGCTGCCGGCGGGGCGTGGGGTCGCGGATAAGCTGGGCGCCGCCCTTAATGTCGTTTGGTTGCACCGTCGGTGGCGCCAGAACTGCCGTGGCGCCTTTTTCGATGGCCTGGCCGATATAGTCGCGCCCGTCCCGCGCGGCGCCGGGCAGGGCCGCGAACAGGAAACCGGGACGGACGTCCCGGCTGTCGGCCGTCAGGCCGGTGATATCGATATCGGGCACGATGTTGTGTGCGGTCGCGCCGCCTCCTTCGATGAGCTCAGAAAGACGCAAGCTGGCGTCCCTCCCGTTTGAATTTGATAAAAAGCTTCTTCTTCACGGTCGGCGATTGCTCGTCGACGGGTTGCACGCCGAGCAGGGGCGCTGCGCGTTCGATCACGCGGCGCACGACTGGTGCGGCGACCCAGCCTCCCGTGGCGTAGCCATGCGTGCTTTTGTTGCCTTGTGGTTCGTCCAGGGTCGCAAGCACGACGTAGCGGGGGTCCGTCATGGGAAACGCGCCGACAAAGGATGACAACAAGGCGCGCCGCGAATAGCCGCCCCGTTTCGGTTTGTCTGCGGTGCCGGTTTTCCCGCCGACGACATATCCTGCCGCGGATGCCTTTCGGCCGGTGCCGTTTGCCACGACCAGCCGCATCAGCCGGCGCACGTCGCGCGACGTGCGCTCGGATATAATCCGCTGGCCCTGCGGCGGTTCGGCGGTCTCTCTACGGATCAGGGTCGAACGGTGAACCGTGCCGCCATTGACCATAGCCGACACGCCAGAAGCGAGTTGCAGGGGGCTCACGGCGAGACCGTGACCGAAACTGATCGTCATCGTTTTGATGGGACGCCAAGGCGACGGCACCATGGGGGTGCCGACTTCCGGGAGTTCGATCGATGCCGGGCGCAGCATGCCGAGACGGCCGAGGAATTCCCGCTGCGCTTCGCCACCGACATCTTCCGCCATCTTGGCGGCGCCGATGTTGGACGAATACATGAAGATTTCCGGCACCGACAGCCAGCGGCGCTTGGCGTGATAGTCGCGGATGGTGAAACGGGATATCCGGATTGGGTCGGTTGCGTCGTAACCATCCCGCATCGTCACGATGCCGTAATCCAGGGCCATGGCCGCGGTGAAGATCTTGAAGGTCGAACCCAGTTCGTAGACGCCCAAGGTCGCGCGGTTGAACTTCTGGTTATCCCGCGCGTTGCTGCCATCGTTGGGATCGAAGTCCGGCAGCGACGTCATCGCCAATACGTCGCCGTTTCGCGCATCCATTATGACTCCGGTCGCGCCGAGTGCGTTGAATTCCGTCTTTGCCCGCAGCAACTCGCCGCGCAGGATATGCTGCAAGCGGATGTCGATGGTCAGTTGCAATGGCGCCGCATTGTCGCGCAGCGTTGCATCGAACCTTTCCTCGACACCGGCGAGCCCCTGATTGTCGACGCCGACATACCCCATGATATGTGCCGCAAGGGCGCCGTTGGGGTAGACGCGCGTCTGGGCGCTCTGGAAATCGATGCCCGGCAGACCCAGGGATATGACCTGCCACTGCTGGCGCGGTGTCAGGTTCCGTTGCAGCCAGACGAAGGAACGGTTGGTCTTCAGTTGGCGGGCGACTTCGGCTTCACGCAAGGTCGGCAGGACACGAGCCAGTTGCCGCGCCGTATCGTCTGGATCCATCACCTTGCGCGGATTGGCGAACAGCGAAGCGGTCGACAGGTTGGTGGCCAACAGGTTGCCGTTTCGGTCGACGACGTCTGCGCGGTCCATGCGCATTTCCTGCCCGCGCGGCGCAAAGGCGGCCCGTGGTTCGCTTGCCGCTTGCAAGAGGGACACATCGACAAGCCGCACGGCAATAGCGCCGAACGCAAAGAGCAGCATCGCACCGGTCATCAGGAGCCGGGTGTAACTGACGTCGAGCGCGACTTGAATCCGATCGTCCATTGGGCGCGGCGCGCACGGGCGGGTCGGCTGCCGCGGCGTCGCTTTGGGCAGGCGCGTTTGCCGGTTTCGTTTGGAACGAGCGAAAATCATCGCGTACCTCTCACTGCGGCCGGCTGAACCCGTGTCGGTGCAGGATTGCTTGTCACCCTGGCCGCCGTGACGGCTGCTGTCAGACTCTCCATGTTGCCCACCTGTTGTGCGGTTGGCGGCTGCAGGTGTGGTAGCAGGCGCTGAGACAGCGCTTCGATCCGTTCCGGGCGGCTTAGATAGCTCCACTCCGCCTGCAGGACGTGCACGGCCTTTTGTTCCTGAAGGATCTGTTTGTTCAGGACGTTCAATTCATCCTGGATCTGTTCAACCTTGAAGGTGATGTTGAACAGCGCGACGCTGGCCAACCCTGCAATCCCGACCCAGACGATCAACGAAAAGCCTTTCATGCCGCGTCCTCCAAGGGCCATGACGGTGCATCGGTGCGGATAGCGGTGCGCAACCGGGCCGAGCGGGCGCGCGGATTGGTGGCGACCTCTTTCGCGCTGGGTACAACGCCGCGGCGATGGACGACTTGGAACGACGCCGGGCGTTCTTCGCCGGTGTCCGGCATATGACGCGAGGCACGCGGCGCCTGGCCACCGCGTGTCCGGAGGAAGTTTTTGACCCGGCGGTCCTCCAGCGAATGGAAACAGACCACCACAAGCCGGCCGCCGGGACGGAGAATTCTCTCGGCGGCGGCCAGACCCCGTTCCAGTTCGCCGAGCTCGTCATTAACGTGAATGCGCAGCGCCATGAAAGTCCGGGTCGCGGGATCGATGCCGTCTTTGGCGCGGGGGAGTGCGTCACGGACGAGTTTCGCCAGCTGCAAGGTGCTGCCGATCGGTTTCTCTGCGCGGGCGGCTACGATGGCGCGGGCCACGCGCCGGGCGTAGCGTTCCTCGCCCAATTGCCGGATCAGGTCGGCTAAGGGTTTTTCGTCGAGGGTATTCACGATGTCGGCCGCCGTCGGCCCTTCGCGCGTCATACGCATGTCGAGCGGGCCGTCGCCGCGGAAGGAGAAACCGCGCGCCGCGTTGTCCAGCTGTGGCGAAGACACGCCGAGGTCGAGCACGACGCCGTCCAGACGATCCACACCGACGCTTTGCAGCAGCGCGATCATCGCGCCAAAGCGGCCCTCGAGCAGGGTCAGTCGGCCGGCATACGTGTCAAGGAGGGCGCGGCCGCGCGCAATCGCTTCGGGATCGCAATCCAGCGCCCAGACGGTGCAATCGGCCGCATCCAGGATCGCCTGCGAATAACCGCCGAGGCCGAAGGTCCCGTCAAGGTAGGCGCCACCGTCGCGCGGGTCGAGCGCGTCCAGCATCTCTGCCGGCATGACGGGGATGTGGAGGGCGCTCACGACGTCGGCCCCGTTAGGGATGGCAGGGTGCGGCCGGTAAGCGCCTTCTGCGTGATCTCGCGATGTTCAGCGTACGCGCCTGGCTGCCAGATATGGAATTTCGGGCCGCCGCCCACGAACAAGGCCTTGCCGTCGATATTCGCCCGCGTCATGAA
Organism: Alphaproteobacteria bacterium; assembly: GCA_012103325.1. Lineage (GTDB taxonomy): Bacteria > Pseudomonadota > Alphaproteobacteria > UBA8366. The sequence continues at coordinate 187,454 of WLWY01000001.1, read as the reverse complement.
CTCCGCCGGCAATACGATACGGCCATCGCCATCGATGGAGATTTTCCGTGCTTCGGCCAGAATCTGCGCGGAAAAATAGGCTTCTTCCTGGGAGAACTGGTCGAGCGCATTGATCCGTTGCGAGTGCAGTTCCAGTTGGGCCTTGTCGCAAGCCTCGAGTGCCGGGATATAGAGTGAGGGAAAGATAAAAATGGCGCGGTCGTCTTCGGTCGGCAGTTCGGCGCGATAGTCCGCCGGCAAGGAAACCCGTCCCTTACGGTCGATCTTGTTCTCGTGTGTGCCGATGAATAACGCCATCGCAACCGTTGTTCCCGATTACCGCTTTCTCCCGACTGGAAATGGTGCGTGCGGATCCTTGCCGGTGCAGGTTGATCGCATGCAACGCTATTGGGTCGCGCATGCCCCAAAATGGGATTTCATGGAATATCATGGGCTAAAATGGGAAGTCAAGCAATGCTCAAGAATACTGCGAGAATAGATGCATCTATTCTGTTCTTTTCAGTAATCCATGTTTAGTGACGATAGAAATGAGAGCCACTAGAACTTGTGTATTTCACGCTAAGTTTATGATGTTCGCGAATCGGGTTCAATTTTTGTTCTAATTATGTTCCTTTTATGATAATTTCTTTTTGTGTGGGCGATCCGGGATTTCATGGAATTTGAGTCTGTTACGCCGCCGAAGAGGCGATCGCCGCTGCCGGAGGGTCCGCGATAAGGGTGGTTTGTTGGGCCGCAAATAAAACGCATCGGCGGTTGGCGTCAGGTTCCTTTGGAACGAATGGAAAAACTATGCCAGTATTCTCGGATTCGGACAGGGCGGGTCTCTTTAACGTCAAAATCGATTAGCGGGCAATAAGGGGGAACGAATGACATTGGAATCGGACACGGCGGAACCGCCGAAATTTCGCGTTGGCGCCGCGCTGGGCCGCAGCTTTACGACCTTGTTTCGGAATATTGTGCCGTTCGGCCTATTGGCGATTGCTTTCAATCTACCGATGCAACTGGTCGCCTTCCAGTTCACCGAAACCGACATTGCCGCAGGTGACGTCAACTGGCCGCTGTTTGTCGTCGTGATCCTGGGTAACGTCGTGCTCGGCTTTCTTCTATCGGCTACGCTTGTATACGGAACGGTTCAGGAGTTGCGCGGTGGCCGCGCCGGAATTTTCGAATGTATGTCGCGCGGCTTCGGATTGCTGTTTCCGGTTCTCGGCGTCGGCATTGTGGTCAGTCTTATCGTTATGTTTTTCTCGCTCCTCCTCATAATCCCCGGCATGATCGCCTTTGTGATGCTTTGGGTGGCGATCCCGGTTGCCGTCGTCGAGCGGCCCGGGTTGAAGGCAACCCTGTCTCGCAGCCTCGAACTCACCAAGGGGTATCGCTGGCACCTGTTTGGGTTGATCCTCATACTCGCCATCTTGAGTTGGATTGTCGGCGCGCTGTTCGGCGGTGCGGTCGGCTTCGGTGCTTACTTTGCGGTCGGCGAATTATCGTTTGCCTGGACTGTGGTCATCAACGTGATCGTGCAGGCCTTTACCGGCGCGCTTCTCGCCGTCGCCAGCGCCGTTGCGTATCACGATCTACGGATCGCCAAGGAAGGCGCCAGCGTCGAACAGATCGCCGCCGTCTTTGATTAAGTTGGGAAACGCACAAATACGCGGAAGATTTTCCAACGTCGGGCTCATAAGCGAAGTGTATTGGCGATGATGTCAGAACAGACGTCGCTTCGTGTCGATAATGTGTTGAAGCTGGCAGCCTTGATCATTTGGCGGAATGTATTTCGGTTCTTCCCAGTTGCGCTTGCTGTCATGGTTCCACAGGCGCTCTATCGGTTGGCACTGTCCCAAGATTTGTTCTCGGCGGACCATATTCTCCTAGATACGTTGATGTTGAGTGGGGCCGCGGCTATCGGAGTTATTTCTCCAGCTTTAGTCGAAATTCTGTTGGTATACGCCATTTTGCAAGCATTAAACGAGCATGTCGTCAGTTTAAGACTGTCAATTGCATGGGCAAAGCCTCGGATTCTTTCTGCAATAGTCATCGTCCTCTTGTTGGAATGTTGGCTTTTCCTTCTGCCTACTTCGTTTGGTGATTTCGGTACGTCAGGCCTTTTGGCCGTTTCTTTGGTCGAATTGGGGCTGTGGCTTTGTGTCGCTACTTTCTTTTCGGTTGCGATACCCACTTTGATGGTCGAGGAATGCGGCCTATTCGATTGCCTGAGACGAAGTATCTATCTGACGGATGGCTTTCGCTGGCAAATTTTCGCGATTTGGCTGGTTGTTATTCTGATCATTTCAGGTATCGAGTACCTTTTTATATCGATAAAGCTGTCGCTTATGGATGGGTTTTTGATGACTGCAGGCCAATCGTTCGCCAACCTAGTTGAACTATCCATTTTTGCGCTATTTGCTGCTGTTGTCTCGGTAGTCATTTATTCGAAATTACGGAATATTAAGGACGGCCCACGTGCCGAGTCCGTCGCCACTGTCTTCGACTAATCGATTGACGCCTTAATCGGTATCGAACTTGTTCTCGCGCCGTTTGCCGAGCAGCGCGCGGCGTTCCAGGTGGCCGCGCAGGGCGGTGTAGAAGGCTTCCAGAAATCGCTCCGCGCTGACCGCTTCGTCAGGGGAGTGCCAGACGATTTTCTGCTGGATACGCTGGGCGACGGATTGCCGCGTTTCGTGTGCATTCACGTCGGTCCGGCGCAGCACGTTCTCCAGCGTCTGCAATTCGTATATCCCGTAAATCGAGAGCTGTTTTTCCGTGAAGGGAATCGCGTTTCGGCCGGGTATGACGTCGCGCTGCGCGGCCATGTCCGGCAGCAGCGCGCCTTTCGGCGCTTCGACGACCCAGGTCCCGGCGACGATATCGCCGGCCCGCAAACGGTCCTTGTTGAAGTAGGGCAGGGCGACGAGCAATCCGATCCACAACAGGGTCAGCGTAGTCGCGCCGCCACCACCGGCGCCGCCGGCCGACATCAAAAGGGAGATGGGCAGGAACAGTTCGACTTCCCGCATCAAGTTTCGCGCAAAGACCGCTTCCGGTTTGAGCCGCCCACCGGCGCGGTCGATGACCCGCAGGCCGAGCGCCCGTTTCCCCGGAGTCATGCCCTGCCAGCGCAGCTCGAAATAGATGAAATAGAAACTGCGCAAAGCGAACGAAAACAGCAATCCAACCGCGATCCCCCAGCTGAACGCCGCACCGGGGAGGATCGCGACGGCCGTGATCGCGGTCACGGCGAGAACGCCCACGATGATCGAGAGGTCGATCAGAACGGCGGCCAGGCGGTCGCCGCGCTCGGCCAGCCGCAGACGCAAGGGAACGCCTTCGGGCGTGATGATTTCGCGCTGCTGCTGGTCCGCCCGGGGCGTGCCGCCGGTTTCAGTTACGGTCATGGTGTGCTCGCTTTCCCGCCTGCAGGAAGTACAGCAGCCACCACAGCAGCATGCCGCTGCCGATCAGATAGCGCAGGGTGATATCGGTGATGATCTGGCGACCAAACCCTTCGAGCAAGGCAGCGACAAAAAACAACGCGACCGCGCCAATTACGATCCGGGCGGCTCTGCGGCCGTACAGCGTCAAATTGTGCATCCGGCTGTGCTGCGTCGGGAAGATGAGCGCCGAGGCGAGTACGAAGCCGGAGCCGCCGCAGAGTATGATCGCCAACAGTTCGGTCGTGCCGTGGATCAGCAGCCAAGCCCACAATTCGATGGCCATGTCTCGCGTCGCATAAAGTCCGGAGAACCCGCCGATCATCAATCCCGTCTGGAACAGAAAAATCGCTGTTGGAACGCCAAAGGCGAACCCCAACGCGAAGCAAAGCATGCCGATTTTGGCGTTGTGCGTGAATAGAAAGCTGGCGAAGAGATTGAGCGACTCGAGGATTTCGTCCGACCCGCTATAGAGCACGCTGCGCAACTCCGCCGTTGTGCTGGTCGGCGCGCGACCGCCGGCAAGTCCTTCGGAAACGAAGCTGTAGTACCAGTCTGGGTTTCCGACCGTCAGGATGTGACCGACGATGATCCCGAGGATGAGGATCGCGGTGGCCAGGAGAAGCGGCCATGCGGCCACGCGGACGGCGGCGGGGAAATCATGTGCGAAGAACCGCCATAACCCGGCGAACAACCCTTCGCGCGCGCCATAGACGCAAAAATAGGCGCGCATTGCCAGGCTTTCGAGATAGGCCAGTACGTTCTGGTCGAGCGATATCCCGCGCGCGACCGACAGCGCGGACAAGGTGGCGCGATAGAGGGCCGGCAGGCGCAGCAATTCCTCCGGCGACAATGCGGTAAGCCCGCCTTTGTTTGCGCGCCCGACCAGGACATCGAGTTCGCGCCACGTCTGTTCCCGTTCGCGTCGGAAGTCGTAACTTTTCAGGGTGGTTTCCACCATCTCAAATGAGCTCCTGCCGCTTGATCGTCATATAGCGGTTGAGCAGATCGGCGCCGATCCGGTTGCTTGGCGCGTCGACGCAATGCACGCCCAGGCGGCGCAGCCGCTCAAAGACCACCAAACGGTCGCGGACGAAACTATCGGCGATGACGGAGCGGTTTACATCTCGTATCGAGGCCGGCCTGGCGTCGACCGCGGTGTGGAGCTCCGGATCCCGCATCGTCACGAAAATCACCACGTGCCGGGCCGCCAGACGCTGTACGTTTTCGACCATCAATTCCGCGGTGATCGTATCGACGAAATCGGTTTGCAGGACGATCAGCGAACGCCGCTTGAGCCGCCCGAGGAGCTCGACCAACCCGAGCGTGAAGTTCGTTTCATCCTGACGGTATTCGATTTCCGACGTCAGACGCTGCAGGCGCGGGAATCCTTGAATACCGCCGAACGGCTCCGCGCGCAGCCGGACCTCTGAATCGAATCCGAACACACCGACGCGGTCGCCGACCCGCAGCGAGGTGTAACCAAGCAGCAAAGCTGCGTTGATAGCGTGATCGAGCTTCGGAATGCCGGCCAGGGTGCCGCTCATCAGATGACCGGTATCGAACGCCAGGACGATTTGATGATTGCGTTCGGTGCGGAATTCCTTGCACACCAGCTTGTGGTGGCGTGCGGAATGCTTCCAATCGATGGAGCGGTGATCGAGGCCCGCCATGTACTCGCGCAGCGCGTCGAATTCCGTTCCATCCCCCTGTTGCCGTTGGACCTTGACCCCGAAAAAGGCGTCCCAGGCGGAAAATTTCAGCGCGGCACTCTGGACGGCGCGGATGTTCGGCACGACCGGGATTGTGCGATCCAGAGATTCGATGTGGACCCGCTCGATCAATTGCATCGGGCCGTACCAGCGCAGCCAGATACGGTGCAGCTCGGCCAGACCCCGCCGTCTCGGAACCAGCGGCAGGTCGAAATCGATGCGTTCGCCGGCGCGCAATATTCCGTTCAGGCGCGGTGGCGGTTTCAGGTTCGGGCCGGCATCGCAAACCGTTTCGACGCCGATTGGCGGATAATCCCGATTGCTGGATAATGTCGCATTCAAGGACCCCGTTTCGCCAATATAGAGAGTCTGAGGGATATCGGTCGTGAACGTTAAGGCGCGAAATGGCGGTGTGCGTATCGCATCGATCCCGACAACGGTCATGATAAAGGCGAGGTAGCCCAAGCCGAGCGGCCAAAGGGTTTCGTCGATCAGAATGAAGACGAAGGAAAGTGGTATCCCGGCCGCGAACAATACAAAGGCGCGGAACGTCGGACGCATCAACGCGGCGCCGGAACTTGTTCGAGGATCTGGGTGATGACCTGATCGCAATCCGATCCTTCGATCTCGGCGCCAGGAGCGAGCAGTACTCGGTGCCGTAAGGCCGGCGCGGCCAGCGCTTTCACGTCATCGGGGATGACGAAATCGCGCCCTTGCAACGCCGCGTAGGCCCGCGCCGACGACGCCAGCATCGTCGCCGCGCGCGGCGATCCGCCAAACTGCAATGAGGGGTGTTCCCGGGAGGCCCTGATGATGTCGACGATGTAATCGGCAAGGTCGCTGGCCAGCCTGATACCCGCGACGAACCGGCGGATTTCCCCAAGATCGTCCAATGTCGCGACGGGCGCGATGCCGAACTCTTCCAGCTTCGGCATCGTTGTGCGATGCCCGTGCCGTTCGACGATGGCGCGCTCTTCGTCGCGCGACGGATAGTCGAGGATGTGCTTGAACAGAAAACGGTCGAGTTGTGCCTCGGGCAGCGGATAGGTGCCTTGCTGCTCGATCGGGTTCTGCGTCGCGATGACCATGAACCCGGTGCCCAGATCGTGGGTTTCGCCGTCGATCGTTACGGCGCGTTCATGCATGGCTTGAAGCAGCGCCGCCTGCGTTTTGGGCGGTGTCCGATTTATCTCGTCCGCCAGCAGCAATTGCGTAAAGATTGGCCCTTTGGTCAGCGAGAAGGTGTTGGTTTGGAAATTGAAAAGGTTCGTGCCGAGCACATCGCCCGGCATCAGGTCGGGCGTGAACTGAATGCGTCCAAAATCCAACGAGAGGCTATGCGCAAAGGACCGGGCGAGAAGGGTCTTGGCCGTTCCGGGAACCCCTTCGAGCAAAATATGGCCGTCGGAAAGCAGGCTCACCAGCATCAAATCCAACGCGGCGTCCTGTCCGACGACGACATGACGAACCTGTTCGCGAAGGTTCCGGCTAACCGCTTGTATGGCGTCCAGGTCCATCGAGCATCTCCTGTTTCCATTCGTATAAGCGCTTAATCGCACGCAGCACACGATCATTCGCGCCGTGACGGTCCGATGCCGCCGCTTCGATTTCGGTCTTCATTGTTTCATAGGGCGTCTCGATACCGCGGGCGGCGCCGACCCTGTCAATCCAGGCGAGCCGTTCCGGCTCGGTCAATCGGCGCGGTACGTGGAGACGCTGCGACACGTCGCGGAACAGTACCGCCGGATAACGCCGCGCGACTTCCGTTCCATGACCGGCCTGATGCAGCAAGTCTACGGCGTTTTCGATGAGGCCGAGCTCGCTTTTTCGGCTTTGCTGCGCTTGTGGCAGCGGTGCGCCGAACGGCTTGTCGACGTCCAGACCAGTATTCCCAAGGCAATCAAGGCCAGGATCGTGGGCACGAGGAAGGGGAGTTCGAAAAGCTTGCGCCAGAAATTCGGATTGCTGTGAAAGCCGTGCATTGTCTCGTCGATGATGACGGGGCCACCATCAGGCTGGAAGAACGCCATCGCATCGAGAAACAGCGCCGCATTGTCATCGCGGCCGATACCGTGGTTCGATAGCAGGTCTGGGTCGGAGATCAAAAAGACCCAGCCGTCGGACAGTTTCAATCCCCCGACCAGAATGCCATCGGGGCTGGCGATAATGGGTGTGAGCGTGGGAGATACTATCAGTTGCGGCTTGTCGATTGCCGGCGCGGCGCGCGATAGCATGCGGCGCCAGAGCAAATCGTTTCCCCGCCGCCCGGGCCGAAAGACGTTCATCGCCGATGATGAGGCTTTAAGCCAAGTGACGTGAAGCGACGGACGCCTTACCGCGCCGTCGGGCAGCACGTCCCGCAAAATCTTTTCCACCGCTTTCGTTTGCAGCATTGCAGCCTGGCCGATCCAGCCGGGATGATTGGGATCCGGCGAACCCCGCCATTTCGGTAGTACGATCAGCGTCCGCGCCGCCCGCAATATGCCACCGGCGGTTTCGATCTCACGTGCGAGCGGCTCGGCGACAACGAGAAGCGAGCCGGGGCTGGCTTTCGCAGCGGAGTCGTTGCGGCTGACAATGACGGAAACATCCTGCCGCCGCAGTAGCTCGACAAAGGCCATATGGCCGATCGCCGATTTCGACAGGCTGTTCGCACCGCTCGACCGGCCACTGTCGCCGAAGACCATGAAATAGGCGGCGCCCGCGAAGGCGAGCAGGCCCACGGTAATCAGCAGGACGACCGTTTGCGGCGAAAAGGCGGTCTCCGGCCTGGTCATTGTGCGGTGGCTTTGACGATAGCGCGGTATTCGTCGAGGCAGCGCTCGTAAACGGATCTGTTGATTTTACGGTGGCCGAAATAGCCGACCTCCACGGCGGAGATGATGAAGGCGAGGCTCTCCATCGTTTTCACGGGCAAGGCCAGGCGCGCGAGTACTTCTCGGCTCGTCAAGGCAGGGTCGCGTGGAAGCGGGGATGCTTGCCGCAGATCCGCGAAGCAATGCAGTAGAAGCAGATGAACGGCATCCCCGAACGCCCCTTCGCGCGCCAACCGCTCAATCCGGTCGAAAAGCGATTCCGCGGTTTCCGCGATTGGCGTGTTCGTCGCTGTGCCGATTTCCGCCGCCTGGCTTTCTTTCGGTTCGGAGGTGGCGCGCCAGCGCATATTCGGTACATGCTTGATCAGGTAAACCACAAGCAACACAGCACCGACCGCGACGACCACCCACATCAGAAAGTTCGCCACCGGTCCGAGCTTGAAGGGAATTCTCTTGCGCACGGTGACCGGCGCTTTCGGCTGCGGCATTGCGCGCTGGTAGTCCTGCCCTGAAAGGATGGATTCGATATCCTTCCGTGCGTCGGCGCGCGCATCGGTCGGTCCGGCGATGCAGGCAAGCCCGACGGAAACCCATAGAATTAGTGCCAGCACTCTACCGTGAATGGGGCGGATATTTCCTTTGAAAGCTCCGGGCGGGTGCACGGTCATGAATCCTCGGTATGGGGCGTCGCCCGGTAGGCAATACAGTATAATCGCAGATTTGCGGGGATCGAAATAAATCACGCAATGGTTGGTGATCTCTATGAGTCACTATCAGCACTTCTTGGGAGACCTCTGTGGAACTGTAAATGGAGCCGCCGTCCACCCCCACCTTGATCCTCCCCCCTCAAGGGGGAGGAGATTAACCTGTTGATCTGCCTAAATAATCCCTTCCCCCCCTTGCGGGGGAAGGCTAGGATGGGGGGTGGACGGCGGTACCGATCTACAAATTTCGCAGACGCCTCCCTCGGTATAAGTGCCAGACGGTCTGTAAGCCGGGTTCTGTTCCCGCCCGCTAGGGCGTTCGATGGCCATTCATCTGGGACGCCCGTTACCGGACGCCTCGCGCGACCTACCCGGGCGGCAGCCCGAAAACGTGCCTTCCGAAGCCGAAGCCCCGGAACGCCGCCCCTATCTGGTCTTGCTCCCGGTGGGGTTTACAATGCCGCTCCCGTTGCCGGGAGCGCGGTGCGCTCTTACCGCACCTTTTCACCCTTACCTGCCGTTGCCGAAGCGATGGCGGGCGGTATGCTTTCTGTTGCACTTTCCCTAGGGTCGCCCCCGCCGGACGTTATCCGGCACCGTGCTTCCGTGGAGCCCGGACTTTCCTCCCCCCGAAGCAGTTGCCTGCGCCGAAAGGCGGCCATCCGACCGTCTGGCCCACCTTTCATAAACGGGCGGGCGAATTAGTCAATCAACGACAACAGTCCGGCAAGCCGCCGCGCGCATGTTTCGTCGGCCACGCCATCGATCCGTTCGGTGCGGAAATGCCGCTGGAACGCCGTAACGGCTGCGTCGATATCGCTGATATCGTAGCCGTAAGACGCCAGCATGGCCGGAACATCGTCCGGTTCGCCGCTTGCCTCTGCCGGCCAGAGACCGAGGCCCGCTGTCGCGAGGCGCTTCCAGTCGAACAGCTCGCCGGGGTCCTCTTTGCGGGACGGGGCGACGTCCGAATGGCCGACGACATTGCGCGGTGGGATCGAGTGGTGTCCGACGATGGCGGTTGCGAGGCTGATGAGTGCTGCCATCTGCGGTTCCGGAAAGGCACGGTAGCCGAATTCATGACCGGGATTGACCAGTTCGATGCCGATCGAACGGCCGTTGATATCGTCGTGGCCGCGCCATTGGGCGACGCCCGCGTGCCACGCGCGGCGTTCTTCGTCTACGAGCCGAAAAACCTTGCCGTCTTCGTCGATCATGTAATGCGCGCTGACTTCGGATGCTGAGTCCGTCATGCGTTGTAGCGCTGCGTCCGCGTCGACCATGCCGGTGTAATGCAGCACCAGCATATCGATCACCGCATCGGTTGCACGCGGTCCGTGGTTGGGCGAGAGATGGTCGGTGGTTGGCGGCATGGTTTGCAAATGCCCTTTGTTCAGCTTGCCAATGCTTCGCGCTTTATTTCGATTTCGAGCCAGCGTTCCTCGGCGTCCCCCTTTTCGCGTTGCGCGCGCTCGAGTTCCGCGGCCGCGGCTTCAAACCCCTTTCGGTCGCGCTGGACAAAGGAGGGATCGGCCAGACTTGTCTCAAGATCCTCAATCTCCCGCGTCAGCGCCGCGATGCGGGACGGCAGTTCCTCGAGTTCGGTCTTCTCCCGATAGCTCAGCCGTGTCGCTTTGTTGGGGTTTTTCGCGGCGACAGGTTTTGCCGATTTGATGGGGGCAGAAGACTCAGCGGTGCGTGGCCTCTGACTGCGATAATCCTCGTAGCCGCCGACATATTCGCCAACCTCTCCATCGCCTTCCACCGCGATGACCCCGCTCACCAGCCGGTCGAGAAAATCGCGGTCGTGGCTGACCAGAAGGAGCGTGCCGTCATAGTCGCTCAGCATATCCTCAAGCAGATCGAGCGTGTCCAAATCGAGATCGTTTGTCGGTTCGTCCAGCACCATGAGATTGCATGGCTTGGCCAAATTCATGGCCAGCGCGAGGCGGTTGCGCTCGCCGCCGGACAGGGTCGAGACCGGGCTTCGCGCCTGCGATTCGTCGAACAGGAAATCTTTCAGATAGGCAACCACATGGCGCTGCCTGCCTTGCACGATCAGGCTGTCTCCCCCTTCCGGGCAGAGCGTATCCCATAGCGATTTGCTGGGATCCAGGGTGGCGCGGCGTTGATCGGCGTGCATCAATTCCAGCCGCGTGCCGAACTTTATCGTGCCGCTGTCCGGCGCAAGCTCGCCGATGAGCATGCGCAGCAGCGTTGTTTTTCCGGCACCGTTGCGTCCGATGATGCCGATGCGGTCGCCGCGCAGAATACGTGTCGAGAAATCGCGAATAATAGCTTTGCCGTCGAAAACCTTCGAAATGCCGTCGGCGTCGATGATGATGCGGCCGCTCTCGGGCGCGTTGGCCGCTGAGAGGGCTGCCTTCTTGTCCGGCCGGACGAGCGCGGCCCGTGCCTTGCGCAAACTGTCGAGCTTGCGCAGGCGGCGCTGATTGCGTCTGCGGCGCGCGGTGACACCGCGGTGCAGATAGCGCGCTTCCGCCTTCAAATGCTGCTCGACGCGATTTCTTTCTCTTTCCTCGTCGGCGAGCACCTGGTCGGACCATGCTTCGAAGGCACTGTAACCATCTTCGAGACGGTGCAGTTTGCCGCGGTCGAACCACAGGGTTACCCGCGTCAGCCTGGCAAGAAAGGTCCGGTCGTGACTGATGACCAGAAAGCCGCCCTTGAACAGCGACAGTTCGTCTTCGAGCCACTCGATCGTCGGCAGGTCGAGATGGTTGGTCGGTTCGTCGAGCAGCAGGATATCCGGATCGGTCGCCAAGGCCCGGGCCAGGGCGACCCGGCGGCTTTCACCGCCGGAAAGGTCGGTTGCCTTAGCCTCCGGGTCGAGGTTCAGGCGGTCGATCAAGGCGGCGGCCCGGTGCGGTTCCGCGCCGCCGCCTGCGACATGCTCGGCGACGGTCTCGTCGGCTTTGAAGGCAGTTTCCTGCGGCAGGTAGGCCACCACCGATCCCGGTTGCTGAAAGCGTTCGCCGGCTTCCAGATCGATCTGACCGGCAAAGGCTTTCAGCAGGGTCGATTTTCCGCTGCCGTTGCGGCCGACGAGGCAGATCCGCTCGCCGCGGCCGACGGCGACATCGACATCGGTAAATAGCGGGTCGCCGCCGAAGCCGGCGCGCGCGCCGCGAAGCGCGAGTAACGGTGGGGACGCCATCAGGTAAACCCGCGTTCCCGCTGAATGTTTTCGTAGGCGGCGTTGATCGCCGCGAGTTTCTTGTTCGCGACCTCGATAAATTCTTCTGGTACGCCTTGCGCCATCAACCGGTCGGGATGGTTCTCCTTCACCAGCTCGCGGTAAGCCGACTTGATTTCATCGTTCGTCGCTTTGCGCGATACACCGATCAGCTGATAGGGGTCGGCCTCATCCGGGTTGAGGTTGATCGATGTCGCACGCTCGAACGCCGCACGGTCGAGACCGAATATCGCCGAAACCTCGTGCAGGAACTTGCTTTCTTCCGGGTGCAGTGCGCCGTCGGCGTGCGCGATATAGGCGAGGCAGTTCAGCAATTCCTCGAGCACCACCGGGTTCTCGCGGAACATGCCCGCAAGCTGGTTCGCGTAGGGTTCGAAGCCGGCACTGCCGCGCCGCGCCTGGTTGAAAACCTTGGCGACGTTGGCCGTCTCGTTGGCGGGCACGCGGAACACCTGCTTGAAGGCGTCGATCTCGTCCCGCGTGACGACACCGTCCGCCTTCGCCATCTTCGCGCTGAGGACGATGACGCCGATCGTGAAGGCGATCGAACGGGTCGGATCCCCGCCGCCGCCTTCTTCCACCTGCGTGGCGCGGTACCGGTCCACGGCATGGCCGGCGACGGTACCGATTATCGCGCCGAGCGGTCCGCCGAGGGCGAAGCCTGCTGCGCCGCCCAATATCTTTCCCCAAATGCTCATCGTGAATGATTCCGTTCGGCCACGGTCGTACCGATTCTAATGGCGTCGCTTCGGATTTGCCAGTGCGCGATCAGTCGCGGTTCTTCTCGGTTGCCGCGACCTGCGGAATAAGGCCGAATCTGCCGACACCCGGCAGCTTTATGGCCAAATTCATCGGATCGATACCGAACGTCAGGCCGGCGATATTGACCTCGATCCCTTCCTCGATAGCCGCCAACACACCGAACAGGCCCTTGATGTTGAACTGGTACCCGGTGCCGCTCGGCGCTCCAGAGACGACGGAACCGCCGAGATAGTCCTTGCCGATTGCCGTCGGCGGCAAGTCGAGCCGCAGCTCCGGCACGTGGCGGCCGACCCAGGCGGTGAACGTATTGCTGTTCGGCCCGGGATAAACGGTGTACGCGTGCTGATAGGGATAGCGCCGAGCCGCCTGATCGATCTTTTTTATGATGCCGTCGACACCATCGCCACGCATTTCGGCGATCAGATGCGGTCGTTTCCCGAACCAGTAGCGGTCAGGAACCCCGTTGTGAATGGCAAGCACGCTGTTGCCGCCATACTGGCGCCAGCCGATCACCTCGTAGATCGTATAGGTCGGCGCGCCCGTGGGCTTGACCGATATCCAGGTATGCACGCCGAAGGCGCCGCGCCAGCTAAAGGTGCGGGCGGCGTACACATGGACAATGGCTTCTTGAGTCGTTAGCGGGTCAGGCGCGATATGCGCCGGTTCTCTGCTCGCCGTACGCCAGTCGCTGCCCAAAACATCGCCTCCGACCATAACCAGAGCCGGCCCTGCCAGAAGACCGAAGATCAACAGGACCGTTCGCTTGAACCATCGCATCGGCCATAAATAGTGGTTCTGCGTGGCTGCTGCAACGACGGAACACTCAACTCTTTGTGGGCTTGCGGGTCAGCGGGTCAGTCTGGGTTCTCAACTTCCAACGTACGCGTACAAGTTTGGCGCCATCGATGGCCGCAACTGCGGCATATGCGGCGGCTTCTTCGGTACAGAACCAACTCGCTCCAGAAAAAGCCCAAGACCCCTAACATCAGAGACGCAGGCCGAAACGAACCGCCGGCACCGCAGGCCGGACAATCTTCTGCGTCATGATTTGCACTTAGATCGTCCGGAACATTGAGAATTTCCCTGGCCTCATCGACATGCGCAGCCGGTATCATCAGGCGGATGCCACCGATCGCGAACAGGCGCGATACGTGCTGATGCGCGAATTGACGGTCAAACACCCAGCAGGGAATACCCGCATCGTTGAGCACGCTGCAGGCGACTTCCGCGGACGGATTATCGTAGTACCGGGCGATGACGACGAGTGCAGACATGTCCTCTTGCTTAACCCTTGGATAGAATTGTTCTCAGGGTATTCGCACTAGGCTTACTTCTCAACCGGACCTTGCCGGTAGGGTGTTAGCATGTCCGTTTTGCGATACAAATTTTGTCAAATGCCCCTCGTCCAGTTCGACCTGCAGTGCGTTGTTAAAGCGGTTGAAGAAGCCGGCGAGGCCGATGCGCATGGTTAGTTCGACGATCTGTGCGTTGTCGAAATGGGCGTACAGCGCCTCGAATATGGCGTCGCGCATCGTGGCAGAGTTTTCGCTGACCTGACGGGCGTAGTTGCGGACGAGGCGGTCTTTTTCGTCCAGCCCAGGGCAATCTTCATCGAGAATCCGCTTGATAGTGTCGTGCGATAAGCCGGTGTCGTGCAGCCGTACGGAATGGCGCCCGACGCAGTGGCGGCATTCGTTGAGGCGTGACACGGTGACGACCGCGATCTCGATATAGCGGCGCGGGATCGTGCCGTGCTCGGCGAAGCTCCGCATCAGCGCGTCGATCTGGACCAGCTGTTGGGGGCAGTGGGCGGCGACGCGTTCCCAGGTCGGGTCGCCAAGCTTGCCGCGTTGATCGTCGCCCGTAACGCTCGGCAATTGACTCAGGTTGACTTCAGGGACCCGGGGCATGCGCACCTCCATTTTGATCGTCTCGAAGAGTATCAGGAATCGTGACGCAAAAATAACGTTAATAATTTATCGATAAAATGCCTATAAATTTCTAATTGAAAAATTCAATTGGGGAGTGTTCCACCATGGCTGAGACCGACGCGCGCTGGCAGTTCTGGATCGACCGGGGGGGAACGTTCACCGATATCGTGGCGCAGCGGCCCGACGGCGCGCTGGTGACGCACAAGCTGCTGTCTGAGAATCCGGAGAACTATCGCGACGCGGCGGTGCAAGGTATCCGCGACCTCATGGGTGTCGCGGCCGGCACGCCCATTCCCGGTTCGGAGATCGAAGTCGTCAAGATGGGCACGACGGTCGCGACCAACGCGCTGCTCGAACGACAGGGCGACCGGACATTGCTGGTGACGACGGACGGGTTCCGCGACGCGCTGCGCATCGGCTACCAGACCCGGCCGCGCCTGTTCGACCGCGAAATCGTGCTGCCGGAAATGCTGTACGAGCAAGTCGTGGAAATCGACGAACGCGTGATGGCGGACGGGAAGGTGTTGCGCGCGTTCGATGCCGAGGCCTCACGGCCGCTGCTGCAAGCGGCATACGACGATGGCATCCGGTCGGTCGCAATCGTGTTCATGCATGGCTACCGCTTTACCGAACATGAAGCGGCGGCAGCGGTGCTGGCGCGTGAAATCGGCTTCACGCAGATTTCAACGAGCCACGAAACCAGTCCCTTGATGAAACTCGTCAGCCGTGGCGACACCACGGTCGTCGACGCCTATCTCTCGCCCTTGCTGCGCCGCTATGTCGATCAGGTCGCCTCGGAACTCGGCGGCACGCGCCTGATGTTCATGCAGTCGAGCGGTGGCTTGACCGATGCGAACCTGTTTCAGGGCAAGGACGCGATCCTCAGCGGCCCCGCCGGCGGTATCGTCGGCGCGGTGGAAACCGCCGGGCAGGCCGGGTTCGACAAGATCATCTCCTTCGATATGGGCGGCACCTCGACCGACGTGGCGCACTATGACGGCGAGTACGAGCGCGCCTTCGAAACCCAGGTCGCCGGCGTGCGCATGCGCGCGCCGATGATGCTGATCCATACCGTGGCGGCCGGCGGTGGCTCGATCTGCTTCTTCGACGGCTCGCGCTACCGGGTCGGACCGGAGTCGGCAGGCGCCAACCTGGGGCCGGCCTGCTATCGGCGAGGCGGGCCGCTCAGCGTCACCGACTGCAACGTCATGCTGGGCAAGCTGCAGCCGAATTTCTTTCCGCAAGTCTTCGGACCCAATCAGGACGCGCCGCTCGACGCCGATGTCGTGCGCGAAAAGTTCACGGCCCTGGCGGCGGAAATCCACGCAGCGACTGGCGACGAACGCACGCCGGCGGCGGTCGCGGACGGCTATCTGAAGATCGCGGTCGAGAACATGGCCAACGCGATCAAGAAGATCTCCGTCCAGCGCGGCTACGACGTGACCGGGTACACGCTCAACTGTTTCGGTGGCGCGGGCGGACAGCACGCATGCCTCGTCGCCGATGCGCTCGGGATGACCAAGGTTCTGGTTCATCCCTTCGCGGGCGTTCTGTCCGCCTATGGCATGGGGCTCGCCGACATTCGGGCGCTGCGCGAAAAGGCCGTCGAAGTCACCCTCGACGATTCCGTCATGCCATCCCTTGCCGCAACCCTCGATGGGCTCGCTGGCGAGGTCGAAGCGGAGCTGCGCGAACAGGACATTCCCGACCAGCGGATCGAGGTCGTCCGCCGCGCGCATCTGCGCTACGACGGCAGCGATACGCCACACGCCATCGAATTTGGCACGCCGGAGGAAATGACGGCGCGCTTCGAGGCGGCGCATCATCAGCATTACGGCTTCATCATGCCGGAGAAAGGGCTGATCGTCGAAGCCGCGGCCGTCGAAGGCATCGGCCTGATGGCGGAAGCGGCGGAGCCCGATCGCGACGATGCCGGTGCGCCCGGCGCGGTCGAGAAACTGGCCGTCGTGAAAGCCTATATGGACGGTGAGGAGCGGGACACGCCGGTCGTCGATCGGGATACATTGCAACCCGGCAACACGGTCGCGGGCCCGGCCATCATTCGCGAGCAGACGGCAACGACCGTCGTCGAGCCGGGCTGGCAGGCGGAACTGACACCGAAGGGTCATCTCATTGTGGACCGCGTTGTCGCGATGCAACGGACCTTTGCCATCGGCACCGAGTGCGACCCGGTCATGCTCGAAGTCTTCAACAATCTGTTCATGACGATTGCCGAACAGATGGGCGTGACGCTGGAGAACACGGCCTACTCGGTCAACATCAAGGAACGGCTCGACTTCTCCTGCGCGATCTTCAACCCCGAAGGGATGCTGGTGGCCAACGCGCCGCATATCCCGATCCATCTTGGCTCGATGAGCGAATCCATCCGGACCGTTCTGACCGAGAACGCGGGCAAGATGAAACCGGGCGACGTCTATGTGGTGAACGCACCGTATAACGGCGGCACGCATTTGCCGGATGTCACAGTGATCACGCCGATCTTCGATCAGCCGGGCAAAGACATTCTCTTCTTTGTGGCCAGCCGGGGGCACCATGCCGATATCGGCGGGCGCACGCCGGGCTCGACGCCGCCGGACAGTACGACGGTGGAGGAAGAAGGCATTCTCTTCGACAACTTCAAGATGGTCGATGCGGGTGAATTCCTGGAAGAGAAGTTGCGGGCGCATCTGGCGTCGGGCCGCTATCCCGCCCGTCAGCCGGATCACAATGTCGCCGACCTCAAGGCGCAGATCGCCGCCGGCGAAAAGGGCGTGCGCGAAGTCCACAAGATGATCGACCAGTTCGGTCTCGACGTGGTGCACGCCTACATGCGGCACGTGCAGGACAATGCGGAAGAGCAGGTTCGGCGTGTCATTGAAGTGATGAAGGACGGCCAGTTCGAATACCCGCTGGACGAAGGCGGCGTGGTTAAGGTCAAGATCAGCTTCGACAAGGACAAGCGCGAGGCGACCGTCGACTTCACGGGTACGAGCCCGCAGCGGCCGACCAATTTCAACGCGCCGTCGGCGGTCTGCCGGTCGGCGGTCCTCTATGTCTTCCGCACCTTGATCGACGATCAGATCCCGTTGAACGAGGGCTGCCTGAAGCCGATCAACATCATCATCCCGAAAGGCTCGATGCTGGCGCCGGAATATCCCGCCGCCGTCGTGGCCGGGAATACCGAAACCAGTCAGGTCGTGACCGATACGCTGTACGGCGCGCTTGGTGTATTGGCGGCGAGCCAGGGGACGATGAACAACGTCATCTTCGGCAACGACAGCTACCAGTATTACGAAACGGTCTGCGGCGGGTCCGGGGCGGGGCCGGATTTCGACGGGACGTCTGCGGTACACACGCACATGACCAATACCCGCCTGACCGATCCGGAAGTGCTGGAATGGCGCTACCCGGTCATGCTCGACACCTTCTCTGTGCGGCATGGCTCCGGCGGCAAGGGCAAGCATGTCGGCGGCTCCGGTTCGGACCGCCGCATCCGGTTCCTGGAA
This sequence comes from Alphaproteobacteria bacterium, assembly GCA_012103325.1. Classification (GTDB taxonomy): domain Bacteria; phylum Pseudomonadota; class Alphaproteobacteria; order UBA8366. The sequence goes on along the minus strand of WLWY01000001.1, from coordinate 169,375 downwards.
GAAATGGACCTGGTCATCCTGTCGAACCACCGCATCGTGCCGCCCTACGGCATGGCCGGCGGCGAGCAGGGGCAGTGCGGCAAGAACTGGGTCGAGCGCGCCGACGGCACGGTGACGAAACTGACCGGTCAGGACGGCACCCATGTCGGTCCGGGCGATGTCTTCGTACTGCAGACGCCGACCGGCGGCGGATACGGACCGGCGGCGGCGCGGATCGAGCCGGTGCCGGAGGCGGCGGAATGAACGCACCGCGCAAGAAGATCGTTTCCTCCGCGCATCTCGTCGCGGAGGACGCCGCCGAACTGTCGGAGTTCGAGTACGGACTGATGGTGTCGGCCAGCGCCTTCAACCGCTGGATGACAAGATGCATGGCCGCTGCCGGTGCGCCGGAACTCAGCGCCCTCGACGTCATGGTCATGCACACGGTGAACCACCGCACCCGCGCCAAGCGGCTGGCTGACATCTGCTTCACCCTGAATGTCGAGGACACCCACCTGGTCAACTACGCGCTCAAGAAGCTGGTCAAGGCGGGGTTCGTGGTGGCCACGAAACAGGGCAAGGAAGCGCATTACGACGCTAGCGACGAAGGCCGCGCGCTGTGTCAGCGGTACCGCGAGGTGCGCGAAGCGTGCCTCACTGAAACGGTTTCTGCGCTGGGTTCGATCGAGAACGAGGAGGTCGGCCGGGCTGCATCGGTACTGCGCGCGCTGTCGGGGCTGTATGATCAGGCGGCACGGGCGGCGACGTCGCTTTAGGGCGAGCACATAAACGCTCTGCCTATCGAGGGCTTGCGCGAAATCAAATAGTGTGGCCGCCGTCCACCCCCACCTTGGTCCTCCCCCCTTGTGGGGGAAGGTTAGGATGGAGGGTGAAACGGTGTCGGTAACACTATTTCGCAGAGCTCTTCTCTCGGTGCGGGAGACTAAAGAGCAACCACACGCCCTTATGCGACCCTAACTCTTCCAGCCGCTCGACAGCCCCGCCATTAAGCCGCCATCGACAATGATGTGCTGTCCGTTTAGCCAGCTCATTTGCCCCTCGGCGAGGGTCACCAATGCCTCGGCGATGTCCTGCGGTTTGCCCGGGCGGCCGACCATGTCGACCATGGATTGCATGACGTCTTCACCGACATCTTGCGTGAAATCGGGAAAGATCGGCGTGTCGACCGGGCCGGGGCCGACATCGTTGACGCGGATACCTCTTGCGAGGCCTTTGCCGGCCAGCACCATGGTGTAGAGCACGACCGCTTCCTTGGAGAAGGTGTAGGGATCGATGTCCACGGCCTCCGCATTCTCGGCCCACCAGGCGACGCCTTTGTGGAAATCGTCGATCGTCATCAGCTCGTTCAGGTAGGCCCGCCGCTTGCGCCAATTGTTCCCGGCGATCGAGGCGACATTGACGACCGTGCCGCCATCGGTGATGCGGTCCCAGACCTTTTGGGTGAAATGGCGCAGGCCGAAATAATTGACCCGCATCGTCAAATCGGTGCCCTCGCTATTCGGCACACCGGCGACGTTCAGCAGCGACCCATAGGGTCCCTCCAGCTTCTCGACAGCCGCGTCGATGCTCGCGGGATCGCTCAGGTCGCAATGATGATGGGTCACGTCCGGGTTGCCGGACGGTTTGATGTCCAGCGACACGACCGTATGACCGCGCGCCCGTAAAAGCGCCGCGGTCGCCTCGCCAACCCCGGACGATCCGCCCGTCATCAGCACCGGATATTCAAACGCCATGAGTTTCTCCCCTTCCAATCGACCGAACAGAACCTTCGAACCATCCTATGCGATTGTATCGGTCGCTGCTGTTTGAATCGGCGGAGATGGTGCATCTTTGTGATTCCAGAAGCATAATTGGGTACGGACGCCATCGGATAATCTGGCTTGAGCGGAAAAGGGAGAATGATCATGGGTCGTGTGGAAGGAAAGGTTGCCATCGTTACAGGCGCCGGGACGGGCATTGGCCGGGCCGCAGCGACAAGATTAGCCGAAGAAGGTGCGCGGGTAACGATTGCCGAGTTCGATGCAGAGGCCGGCGAGAAGGTGGCCGGCGAATTGGGCGGTGAGGCAGTCTTCGTGCAGCACGATGTGCGCGACGAGGCGAGTTGGCAGGGCTTGATGGAAAGCGTGGCTGCCCGCCATGGCCGGCCGGATATCCTGATTAACAATGCCGGTATCCTGGCGACCGAAAACAACCAGCACCTTGCGGTAACCGATCTGGAACAATGGCGCGCGGTGCAGGCGGTAAATGTGGAAGGCGTGTTCCTGGGCTGTAAATACGGTGTTGCGGCGATGACCGCGAATGGTGGCCGGGCCAAGGGCGGTGATGGCGGCGGCGCGATCGTCAACATGTCGTCCATCGCCGGTCTGATCGCCACGGCGCATCTCGTGGCCTATGGCGCGTCGAAAGGCGCGGTGCGGCAAATGACCAAATCCGTTGCCATCGATTGCGCCCGCCGGGGCCTGGGCATCCGCTGCAATTCGGTCCATCCCGGTGTCATCGTAACCAACATGGGCAATCAGGTGATGGGTATGGGCAATGGCGACGTGGAAGCCAACTGGAAGGCCCGGCTGGACCTTGTCCCCATGGGCGAGCCCGGGCAGGCGGTCGACGTGGCCAACTGCATTTTGTTCCTGGCGTCGGACGAAGCCCGCCATGTCACCGGTGCCGAACTGGTGGTCGATGGCGGCATGACGGTCGTCTGAACCGAGCGCGGTTTTGGAGGACGATATTCCGACAGCGTTGGCGGGCCTGAGGGTCCTCGATCTTTCGACGAGTTCTGCAGGAGCCTGGTGCGCGCGCCTGCTGGCGGATGCGGGGGCGGATGTCGTGATGCGCGACCCGCACCCGTTGCGCGCCCTGGTGCCTTTCGACAGCGATGGTCAATCGATCCCGGCGCGTTACGTTTTGGCCAATCGGCAATCGATCAAATATGAACCAGACGATCCGCATTGGCGTGCGCTGTTTTTGAACGTGGATATCATCATCGAGTCCGCGATTGCCGGCACGGCGGATCGTCAGTGGATCGACGACATGCGCGATGCCGCCGGTAACGATGCGGCCATCCACGTCACCATTACACCGCACGGGCTGACGGGTGCGCGGGCGAACTGGCCCGGCAACGAACTCACCGCGGACGCCCTGTCGGGTTGGGCATCGGTTAACGGGTTGGCGGATCGGTCGCCGTTGAAGTCGAGCGGCTATCAGTCTGCCTACCAAGCCGGCACGATGGCGTTTGGTGCGGTGCTGTGCGCTTTGATCCATCGCCACGCGGGCGGTGGCGGGCAGCGCATCGACATTGCGATGGACGAGGTGTTGGCGATGACGCTGGCGCCGGGCATTCTGCGCAGCCTGTACGAAGAGCGGCCCTGGCCGCGGCGCGACACGGTCGATTTCGTAACCGGCCCGGTGCCGGTCAAGGACGGTTATTTCGCCATGACCCTGACCCGGCCGCATTTCTGGGCGGGCGCGATGCGCTTGCTCGGCCTTGACGATCTGGCCGACGATCCGCGGCTGCAGACCAACCACGCGCGTGCCGACGCGGCGAATAAGAAACTGTTCGTCGAGCGGGTCGAGGCGGCGATGCAGGATTGGACTAAAGACGATCTGTTCGCCGCCCTGTCGAAGATTCCCGCCGTCGCCGGGCCCGCCTATACGATGGATGAGCTGGCGCGGAATCCGCAGTTCGAAGCGCGGGAGTTTTTCGTCGACTATGACGGCGCCAAATATCCCGGGCCGCCGTTCAAGATGTCTCGGACACCATTGCGCTTGAGTCCCAAAGCTATGCTCGACCCACCGGAAGTCAGCCCGCCGAAAACGAGTGGTCCGGCAAAGCGCTCCAACGCCGGCCCACTTGCGGGCTATCGCGGGGTTGTGCTGACGCAGGCCTGGGCCGGGTCGCTGGCGACCGAGCTTTTGGGTTTGATGGGCGCGGAAATCATTCTGGTCGAATCGCGGACGCGGCTGGACTCGTGGCGCGGCGTGCCGACAACGCCGATTGCCTCGGCGTTGCGGGATCGCGAAACGGCGAAGCATCCGTGGAACTGCAACGCGCTGTTCAACTCGGTCAATCTGAACAAGCAGTCGGTGACCTTGGAACTGTCCGAACCGGGAGGCGTGGAGACCTTCAAACGTCTGGTGGCGGAGGCCGACTTCGTCGCCGAGAACTTCTCGCCGCGCGTCATGGGCAAGCTGGGCATCGCCTATGACGATCTGCGCGCGGTGAAGAACGACATCATCCTCTGTTCCATTTCCGGCTTCGGGCAGACCGGCCCCTGGTCGCCGCTGCCGGCCATCGGCGGCACGATCGAACCGGCATCGGGCATGTCGGCGCTGCTCGGCTACGAAGGCGGCACGCCGATGAATTCGGGGCAGATGTATCCCGACGCCGTCGCCGGCTTGTACGGGTTCGCCGCCCTGGCGCTGGCGCTCTATCACCGCGACCGAACCGGCGAAGGACAATTCATCGACATGTCGATGCAGGAGGCGAACTTTACCTTCATCGGCGAACGCTGGCTGGAATACGCGCTGACCGGCAAGGTCCCGGGCCCGATGGGCAACCGCCACGCGGCCTACGCGCCGCACGGCATCTATCCCTGTGCCGGCGCGGATCGATGGATCGCGATTTCCGCGCCGACAGACGATCAATGGAAAGCGTTGTGCCGGGTGTCGAAAAAGCCGCAATGGCGCGAAAGGTTCGCCGGCGACCGGCAAGCCAACGAGGATGCGCTGGATGAGGCGATTGCGGCCTGGACCGCAGATAAGGACCGCGATGCCTTGGCGGGCGAACTGGCGGCGGCCGGGGTGATCGCCGCACCGGTGCTCGATGGGTTGGAGGTTGCTCACGACTCCGTTTATCGCGACCGGGGCAGCATCGCCATGGTCGACCACCCGGAAGCCGGCATCTGGCCGCAACCGGCCATTCCATTTCACTTGTCGAAAACGCCGGCCGTGGTAACCGGGGCCGCGCCGATCAAAGGCGCCCATTCCGCCGAAGTCTTCGAGCGGCTGCTCGGCATGGACGGGCCTGAATACGAACGGCTGGTAAAGGCGGGCGTGACCGGGGTCGCTCAGCAATTGCCGTAGATCTGTCGGCGCTTCCTATTTTATATGCCTCCGCGTCCACCCCCTACCTAACCTTCCCCCCTCGAGGGGGAAGGGATAAGATATTTTGCGGATCGAGCTTAAACTTCTCCTCCCCCTTGCGGGGCTGAAATGTCCATCACAGGCATTTCAGGATCAAGGTGGGGGTGGGTGGCGGTCCCGTTCGACAAGTCCCGTTTGGCCTGTCTCTCAGAGGAAACCAAAATTGTGGCCAGGTCTTGCGTTACTACATGGACGCGCGCGAATTCGAACGGCTGGTACAGGCAGGCGTGACCGGACTCCAACCTTGATCTGTTAAGAATCCTCGCGTTCGAGTATTCGGTTCCGCAGCACTCTGAACAGTAAATGCGCCGCGATGCGCTCGGTCCGTCCCGACGGGTCCAAAGAGGGCGCGACCTCCGCTATATCAATGCCATCGACCGGTGCCTTTTCGGCGATGACATCCAGCATTTGGCAATACTGGCGCGGTGTAATGCCGCTGGGCACAACCGAACCCGTCCCAGGCAGAAATCCCGCATCCATCGCGTCTACATCCAAGGAAAGGTACAAATGTTCGCAGCCGCGCGTCGCATGGCGCACGGCACGATCCGCAACGTCTCCGGCGCCCAGATTGTGGACGTCGGTCGACGAGAAAACCTTGCCGCCCATCTTTTCGATCGTCTCGAGTTCGCTGCCATCGACCCACGCGGTGATGCCGATCCAGACCATATTGGCTTGCTCGATATTAGGTAGTTCGGATATCCGCCTTCCATTTGTCGCATGGTTGTGGGTGCCCCAAGCGCCGAGGCGGTCCGCAAAATCGAGATGTCCGTCAATTTGGATGTACCCAAATTTTCTGTTGGGGTGACGCGTTGCCAACCCGCGCGAATATCCCAGGCAAGCGGGAAACGCGTTGTAGTGGTCGCCACCGAGCGCCAGTGGGATCGCATCGCGCGTGCGAACCGCTTCCGTCATGACGGCAATGGATTCGGTTGTCCGTTCGACGGACGCCGGATCAATCGGAGCATCGCCGCAATCCAGGAGATTGTCGTCCGGCCGCCGCTGCCACGATCCTTGATCCGCCGGGTCGTAGAAACGCTCATCGGACCCATTGAAGAGATTATTGGACAGTTCCGTTGTCGCCTGCCGGAGTGCGCGGGGACCGTGGCGGGCGCCGATCCGGCTCGAATGAGTCCAATCCATCGGCATGCCAACCACACCAACGGTCCCGGGAGACAGATCCTCGACCGAAGCCGCCGGCGCGTTGAAAAGTGTTGGTGCCGGTGGTCTCATCCGTCTGCCTCCTGCAGTCCAAGCCTACCGTATAGGAAGCTGAGCAATGTGGTGACCAGCAGCCGCTGGCCCGTCTTGACCACGCTCAATCCGCTCAAGGTGGGATTGAGACCCGTGACGACTAAATTGGACACCGGTGCCTGCCCGATGGCACCAAGAAGCGTTCGTATGGTCGGCACGGCGAGGCCCCCGAAGCTGGGGGTTTCGGTCATACCGTGTAAGGAGGGTTTGACAGCGGAGAGATCGAAATGGACCTGCAAGGTTGGCGCCCGGCGCGCGATATCCGTCGCGAGCTCGGCCATCTCGGCGGCGGTCATTTCCGATACATCACGGCGGCCCAGGATCTTGCCCCCCGACGCGGTAAAGTGTTGCGCAAACTCGATACCCGGGTTTTGCGCTCCGGCAATTACCATACTCGCGCCCGGTGTAATAATTCCGGCGGCCAGCAATTGCTTGATCGGCGGTTCCAACGCACTGGTTGGTTCCGATTCAGAAGCCATGTTGCCGGGCAATCGCCCACCAATCTGTATAAAGGCCGACGGTTCCTCGACTGCCCCGCCAGCCACGGCAGGCAAGACGATGTCGTCATCGCCGCCGAGCAAAATTATCGATGCGCCGCGCCTCCGAACGTCTTGAACGGTGGCGCGGATGGCCGTCATTGCCGCTGCCTTCGGCACGCCCGTCAGCGGAACATCGCCGATGTCGACAACCCGATCGTTGATCGACGAGGTATCGACCGCCGTACGCGCATCGATCTCGACCGGGCGGGAAAACTGCGGGTTGGCGTGCCAGCCGAAATAGGCCGAGGTTTCGCGGAGTGCGTCTGGCCCAAAGCGGCAACCGCTTTTCAAGCCGACATTGCCTTCGATCGGCGCGCCCAGGACAGCGATATTATCTGGATGTAAATCATTGATCGTCGCGCGGCGGGTTCGCATAAAGGTCAGGTCGCCAGCCATTCTCGGCAGAGGTGCTGATCTCAATGGCATGACGCATTACCCGCGCGGAGGAGCTCGACCAGCTTGAAAGCGATCTCCGCAAAGGCGGATGTTGTCGCACGGCCCGCGACGTCGAGGTTCGGAAGATGCCCGGTCAATTCCGCGGCGACGAAGGGCATTCCTTCGAGCGCCGCCAGCACATTCAAAATTTGGTCCTTGGTAAGCCCCCCACTGGCACCGCGCAGGGCCGTCGACCCATATCGCGCCGCAAGCACGTCGGCATCGAGACTGAGATAGAACGTCTCCGCGCGGGACATCCAAGCGCGAAGCTCGGACATGGATTGCGTTATCTCGTGCGCCAATCCTGCCGCGGGTATCACCTTCGAGGCCGAAGTGCGCCGGACTTCTTCGATGGTCGACGGGCCGCGTGTACCGAGAAACGCGATATTCGAAAGACCGCCTGCCACGATATTTGCCATCCGCGCTGTCGTTGCGGGACGCGTTGGCCCCTCGGTTTCCGCGGCATCTTGTTGCGATAAATCCAAGCGGCTGGATATTCGGATCAATCCGATGGAACCGTCACGCGCCGCCGCGATACCCTTCAGGAGAGCCGGTGAAACGCTGTAATCGCCGCCGAGCGATAAAAGACGCGCCCCCGACGCCATGACTTTTTCGCATTGCTCGGCCAAGACGGCTTCGGTCCGCGCCGGTTCCAGCGGGAAAACGTTGAAATCGCCAAGGTCGATGACATCGTCTATCGATGACGGTACGGCTTGAGCGGCCGGTGCACTCGTATAACGGATTTGACGTGCGGCATATCTGCCGCCCGGGGCGCCTGCCGAAAAATGATCGCAGTAGACACCGGCAACAGCGACTTTGCCGTCGCCCAGATCTTCTATGTCCCCGGTGGGGGCGCCAAAGAAGGTCGCGGCGGGACGCAACGGAAGCGCGCCTTCTTGGCCGGCTTTTGCGTTTTGAGTCACGCCTCGACCTCGACGAAAAGACGTTTGCCGAGGAGCGTCAGCAGAGATTCCGCCGCGGCCACTTCGGTAAGACCCCTTGGGTCTCGCATCGGCGCCACATTTGTGACCGCAGCGCCCGCGAGCGAGCCTGAAAATTCGATTGTCGAGAGCAACGCGATGAGTTGTTCCGGGGAGAGCCCGCCGACATTGACGGCGGGCGAGCCGGCGGCATGGCCGGAATCGAGGACCTCGAGATCGAGGCAGACGACGATCGATTGATGCGCGGCCAAAAATGTATTGATGCGCGCGAGGGCGTCCGGAAACGCATCGTGAATCTCGTCCGCCGCCACGATCCGGCCTCCGGCGTCCTTCAAACGCGACCATGCTGTCCCGGACTGCAAGCCATTCGTGCCGGCGCAGAGCAGGGGGCAGGCCGACCCGTGCGGGGGGCTTCCCAAGAGATCGGCCAGTGCCACGGGCTCGCCACCGCTGACCGCAGGGAGCATGAGGTTGTTGGAAATGACCAGCAGCCCGACCTCACAGCCACCCGCCGTGAGACCCCGTATGAGGCCTTCTACCGACCGGCTATCGCCGCCAAGCAGAACCGGGCACGCCTTCGCGGCTGCAATCGCTTCGACAAGGTCGGAGATCCGGTCAATGTCCGTGCCCGTGATCTGGCCACTGCAGTCAAGATCGCCAAGATCGACGCATCCCTGCAGGTCGCGCAATCGTCTGGCGCGCCCTGTGTCCATGTCCATAACGGTATGCGACGGCGAATCCAGATAACCCTGAATGAGCGCGTGTGATGTGTCGCGGACAGCTAAGGGGCCATCGGCACAGCCTTGCCGGCGTGGTGGTGCCGAATGAAGCGGTACGCCGAATACGGCCAGATCGCCCGACCCTAGACGCTCGGGGCTCGCGAATGAAAACCCTGCAAATGTCGGCGAAGAAAGATGTGGTTCGGCCATCTGTGCTTATACTCGCTTAAGGGATCACCGGCGCGGTTTCCCGGGCTAATTAAGCAGCGCCTAGCGTCATGTCAGCGACAGATTACTACTCGTCCCGAAAGCTGTCTAACCTGGTTCTGCACGCTGGAAAATCCGTCCGAATAAAAGAGGCACAGCTATGGAATACGAAAACATCCGCTACGACGTAACCGATTACGTCGCGCGCATCACATCAAACCCGGGCTAGCTCAACCTGACCCCAAATCTGCTGTAAAGATATCTGAATGCGTGTAAATTTTGGGTTTGATTTCGGGTTTTCGTCTAGGGAGGCGTTAATGCGCGCGATATGGGTGTTTTTTCTTCTGGCCGGGTTCGCGGCTGGCGTGCAGGCGCAAGAACTCGAGTTCAAAGCACGATTGTGCCAAGGAAACACCGCCGATACTGATTTGCAGATCAGCGCTTGCACTTGGCTTATGGAAACGGGCCGGTTGGCGGAAAGCAATCTGGCCATCGCCTACAGCAACCGGGCCTATGCGTATTTCGGGAAGGGCCAGTTCGACCGCGCTATCCAGGATTACGACCAGGCGATCGCTCTCAAGCCCGATGATGCTGACTTCTACAGCAGCCGGGGTTATGCGTATGCCATGAAGGGCCAGTTCGACCGCGCTATCCACGATTTTGACCAGGCCATCGCTCTCAAGCCCGATGATGCCAGCGTCTACAGCAACCGAGGCAACGCGCATTTCGAGAAGGGCCAGTTCGACCGCGCTATCCACGATTTTGACCAAGCCATCGCTCTCAAGTCCGATAAGGCCGACTTCTACAGCAACCGGGGCAACGCGTATTTTTGGAAGGGCCAGTTCGACCGCGCTATCCAGGATTACGACCAGGCGATCGCTCTCAGGCCCGATGATGCCGACTTCTACAGCAGCCGGGGTGCAGCGTATGCCAAGAAGGGCCAATACGACCACGCTATCGTCAATTTTGACGAAGCCATCAATCTGAACCCTGATCATGCTGACGCTAATAAATTTAGGGCGCTTGCTATCAAACTGAAACACCAATAGGCCGAACCGGCGTTGAGAATGATTAGTCATCATCGTTTTCGACGTGCCCCGTTAACAAACGATTCGAAACCGCCCGCCAGTTCTATAAGCGCCCTCGCCGTCCCTCCTATCCGTCGGGCACCGTCGCGATCTCCAAGGCTCGCTATCGACGCTCCTTGGTATTAGGCGAGAAGGATGCGGATTACGTGTTTGGCTCTCCCGATGGCCGCCGCCGCCCGTTGGTCCAGCGCGCGCCGGAGAGGTATCGGGCGGCGGAGGCGAAAGGTTAGGCGGCTTCCGTCTCCTTGGCCAAGAATGGCGGCACCGTATTCTTGAAGCTGGGCCGCTTGCTGACGGCGTGCCACCAGCGGCCGATATTGTCGCGGCCTTCGAAGAAGCTCAGCCCGTCCAGCGTGTTGCCGAGATAGTGCAGGATCGGCGTCAGCAGCAGGTCGGCGATCGAAATTCTGTCGCCGGCGAGATAGGTCCGGCCGGCCAGCGCCTCGTCGAGAATTCGGCAATGCTGGTGGATCGTCTCGCGGAAGGCGTTGAGTTTATCCTCGTCCGTTTCGATATCGAGGCCCGGCGGCGCGAAGATCGCGGCGATGTATCCCCGCAGCATAGTCGGGACGAGGTTGTCGTTGATCGCACTGGTCCACTGGGTCATGCGGGCCCGTTCCAACGCATCAGCGGGCTGTAGTGCTGGACCGTCGAACGCTTCGTCGATATAGCGGCAGATCGCGATGCTTTCGAACACGGTATTATCGCCATGCTGCATCGCCGGGATTTTCCCGAACGGGTGGCGTTTGAGGTGTTCCGGTTTTTTGAGGTCCGAGAACGTGTTTTCGCCCACTTGCATCATGTCGTAGGGCACGCCCTTCTCCTCGCAGGCGAGGCGCGTCGTGCGCACGAAGGTGCTGTTGGGTGAGCCGTAGAGTTCAACGTTTGGCATTGTTGGGGTCTTCCTTAATTATCGGTTTCAGTTGGTTTCGACAGAGGTGGATAGTTTTTCGAGGCTGCCGCTCCAGCCGCCGCGATGCGCATCCGCCGCAACGGGGTCGGTGAACCCGGTCTGGGTCAGCGTCAGTTCCGTGCGCCCGTCCGCCAGCGCCCGCAGTTCGACGGTAATCGTCGTTGGCGGCATCTTGGTCGCGTCGAACAGGTGTGCGGCGCCGTTGCAGTGTTTCGTGATTTCGAGGACGAGCCGTGTCGGCGCGGCGATTTCGATAAAGCGGCCGGACATGACGCCTTCATAGGATCCGTCTTCGGCCCGCATATTCACGCTGAACGCGCCACCGGCGGTCGGATCTGCCTCGACCTTGTCGGAGAAAAACCCTGCGGGTCCCCACCATTGGACGAGCTGTTCCGGTTCGGTGAAGGCGGCGAAGATTTCCTCCGGCGTTGCGTCGAACACGCGGGTGATGTGGACCTGCAACAGGTCTTCCACGTCGGTGAGAGCGGTCATGGTTTTCCTTTCTGTTTTTCCAGGTAGGCGCCGAGCGAGTCGAGCTGGCCTTCCCAGAATTTCCGGTAGTTGTTCACCCAGTCCGAAACCTCGTGCAGCCGGGCGGGGTCGATGCGGATCATGCGGCGCTGTTTGTCGATGCGGCGGGCGATCAGGCCGGCCTCTTCCAGCACTTTCAAATGCCGGGAAACGGCGGGCGCTGAGATGGCGAAGGGGGCGGCCAGATCGCCGACCGAAATCTCGCCGTTCCACAGCCGTTCGAGGATCGCGCGGCGGGTCGGGTCGGCGAGCGCGCCGAAGGCGGGGCTCAGGGAATCTGGGGCATGTAGGTTCATTTCGTATCCTGTTAATTAATGTAGTAGTTAAATAACAGGATACGGCGAAAGTTCAAGCAAAATCTTCACCCGTCGGCGAATTTTACCCGGTAGAAAACCGGTGGTTAAAAAAACGTCGTCAGGCTCTTCGCCAGCAGCACGCTCTGGTCGAGATGGATCTCGCGGCGGGAAATTTTCCAGCCCCCGCTGGCGCGCCGCAACGTGTCGAAGCGCTTGCCGACGAACAAATCGACCTCATCCTGCAGCCGGTTGCAATAAACGAGGAAGCGGCATTTCGTGCGGATCTCATCTCCATCGCCGACGTCTAAAATGCGCACATTGCTGACCATATGGGTGGTGCGCGTCGGCGGCTCCTCCGACCAATGGATGTCGGTTTCGATCTGGTTGACCCGCTGCGTCAGCGTGTCGAGCCCTTCGTTGAACCAGCTTGCATCCAGGCTTTCATCGCTGCGCGCGCGGTCCCGGTCCGGCGGCGGCACGTTGCGGGAAATCGGCATCCAGTAGACGAGATCGTCGGTGAAGAGGTTGAGCCAGTCGCGGTATTTGCGGTCGTCCAGCAGATCCGCCTCGGCCAGTAGGAAACCCTCGATCTCGTGGTGCAGCAGCAGCGCCTGTAGCGCGGCGTCAGTCGGCATCGACGCGCTCCGGCGTGGCGGCTTCCGGCGTCATGTCCGCCCAGCCCGCCGCATCCATGAACTGCCCCCAGCGGCGATAGAAGATCCGCGCATTGCCTTCGGAGTAGCTGCCGCTCTCGACCGCGCCGCGCAGCCCCTCGACCGGCCGCTCTTGGCCCAGCGAAAGCTGGTAGTTGTAATGATGCCGCCGGGAGATATGCCCGGCGGTCGCTTCCGAGGCATAGGTCCAGTTTTCCATATCGTCCGATTCCGTCATGCCCGCCGGCCCGGAATAGCGCAGATAATAGCGCATCGCCGCGTCCTTGACCTTCGGCGGCGCGTCCGCGTCGATCAAGTAATAACGCCACATCTCCATTTCCGTCGCGCTGATCGGATGGGCGACGGCGATGGTGCGGGGCTGCCGTGCGTGGAAGGACATGTTCGGGAAGATCGTGCCGACAGACATCGTCACCCGTTTCCGGTTGCCGAGATTGCGGCTGCGGTCGTCGTGCATCTGCTGGTGATACGCGACAAGCTCCGGATCGTCCTGGTGGGTCGGCAGGAGTTCCGGCTCGGCGGTATGCGGCAGATCGCCCAGCACGCCGTGTCCCAGGTCCGTGAAGCCGATCGCCAGGCGCGGCCGTTGCGCATCCCGGCGTCCCTTTCCACCGCTCGGCCCGATGCCGGACAGGTCGGCCGACCGGTGGCTGATGTCGTGATACAGATCGCCGATGAAATTCTCCGGCGCGAACTTCCAATTGCACTTCACGCGCCACTTCTGAACCGTGCCGAGGACGATGGAGCCGCCCTCGCGCCCGTCGCGGTGGTCGAGCGCCGCGTCGAGATACAGCCGCATGTCGCCCAGATAATCCTCCAGGCTGGGCGCGTCCGGGTCCCAGCTGGCCCAGATCGTCCCTTTGTAGTTCACCACCTTGGGACAGCGGACGAGACCCCATTCCGAACGGTCTAGCACACCCTCGTAGCATTCCTGATAGCGCGGCACGCCGACCAGCGCGCCGGGCCTATCCACCCGCTTGCGGTCGGTGGAGTAGCTCCAGCCATGATAGGGGCAGGTGAAGACCGGCGCACTGCCCTGGTCGTAGCGGCACAGCTTCATGCCGCGGTGCATGCAGCTGTTCAGGAAGACGAAGATCTCACCCTGCTTGTTGCGCGTCAGGATCACCGAATCCGTGCCCATCCGCGACACGAAATAATCGTCTGGCTCCGGGATCAGACTCTCATGCCCGATCATCAGCCAGGCGCGCGCGAAGATCTGCTCCTGCTCGCGCGCAAAGATATCGCGGTCGACGAAAATTTCTCGGCTGACGATCCCGTTTTCGGCGTCGACCAAGTTGCCGGCCGGCGTCGTGTTCCTGTCCTGCATGGCAGCCATCCGATGATTGGTGTCGTTCTGGTGGTTATCTTATGGGCTCCGCCCGGTTCTGTCACAGGTCCCGCCCTCCGGATCGTTGTGAGCGTGCTTTCCGGATAGACTCCGACGCCCGGACGCGCCAACCTTCGCGCGGTCGCAAGCGTCAGGGAGCCCGCCATGCCTAACTACAACCGAATCCGTTACGAGGTGCGCGACCGGGTCGCGGAGATCACCATGATCCGCGAGCCGGTCAATGCGATCGACATGCAGCTGGCGCAGGAAGTCGTCGATGCTTACCGGCGGGTGCACGAGGACCCGGGGGTGCGCGCCGTGATCCTGACGAGCGACTGCAAGGCGGCGTTCAGTGCCGGCATGGATTTGAAGATGATTCGCGGCAAGACCGGGCTCGATCTGCGGAACTTCCTCGAGGTGCTGTATTTCGGCATGCATGATGCGCAGTACCGGCTCGGCAAGCCGAGCATCGCCGCGGTGACCGGGCCGGCGCGGGCGGCGGGGGTGACGCTGGCGGTGTCCTGCGACATGATCGTTGCCGCCGACGACATCGATCTCAGCTATCCGGAAATCGATGTCGGCGTCATTCCGGCGATGCACTACGTCCATCTGCCGCGCCAGATCGGCCGGCATAAGGCGTTCGAACTGCTGTTCTCCGGCAAGCCGATTACGGCCAAGGACGCCGAGGCGCGGGGCTTGCTGAACTATGCGGTGCCGCGCGATCAGGTGATGGCGAAGGCGCGCGAACTGGCTCTCGACATGGCGTCGAAATCGCCGGTGGTGATGCGCATCGGCCGCGATTCCTTCATGCGCGCGAACGACAATGAATACCGCCGCACCATCGAGTATGTCGTCGACACGATCTGCCATATCATCGACACCGAGGACGCGCAGGAAGGCCTCGACGCCTTCCTCGAGAAGCGCAAGCCGGACTGGTCCTGACAGGGGAGGAAGATATGGTGCAGAAATGGAAGAACCGGCCGCCGGGCTGTACCCTGGGTGCCCGCTTTTACCCTGGTAGTGTTCGGATTTTACCCGAAGCAGCTTACAGTTCGGAATGTTGTTCGCGTGTGTAAATACTCATTGTTGCGCCATTCGGGCACGGTGCGGTTTTCTTAAGAAACAATTTGTCGGGTGTCGCTCCGGGACCAAACAGCCGCTTCCCGGAACCGACAACGATTGGGAAAGTCCACAAACGAAACTCGTCGATCAGCTTTGCGGTCATAAGGGCCTGGATCAATTCTTGGCTCCCATGTACCTGAATCAGGGGACCATTTTTTTCTTTGAGGCGGGCGATCTTGGAAACAATATCTCCGCTAATCAGAACCGAGTTCTTCCAATCGAGATTGATTAACGTATTTGTGGCGACGTATTTCGTTGCCTCGTTAATCCGTTTTGCTACCGGATTATCATTGCCGAGATTCGGCCAGTGGGCGGCGAATAACTCATAAGTTCTTCGACCGAAGAGTATGTCATAGGGTTCGGACATGGCCTCGTGCATCACCTGGGTCATGACTTCTTCCCAGTAGTCGGCGGCCCAGCCGCCTCGCGTAAATTCACCGGACCGGTCTTCTTCTATTGAGCTTGGGCCCTGCATGACGCCGTCGAGTGTCACGAAGGTCAAGACAGAGAGTTTTCTCAAGATGTCGTCCTCGTTACTGCTTCCGCTGCATCCAATCCCGACCGTTGCCGCACCATCTCATCCTGAATCGAGACATCGGTCCCGGCATAGTCCGACGCTTCGTCCGTGCACAGCCAGGCAATGAGCCGGGCCGGTACCATGGGGTCGCTATGCGCCGATGGGTCGAGCTGGCTCACAGGGTTGAGGCCCGACGCCTTGATCGCAACCTGCATGCCGGTGGCTACCGTGCCGGGGCTGAAACCGACCACCCGGATGCCTTTGCCCCGGTACTCGGCGTCCGCGCATCGGGTGAGCGAGAGGGCCGCGGCCTTCGATGAATTATAGTGGCTCCAGCCTTCCAAGGTGCCGGTCGCCGCGCCCGAACTGATATTGACGACGACGCCTGATCCCTGTTCGAGCATCGCCGGGAATACGGCGCGCAGGCCGTGATAGACGCCCTTGTAATTGACGTCCGCCGCGGTGACCCAGGCTACCGGGTCCGACTCCGCCAGCCGGGCGATGGGCTCGATCAGGCCCGCATTGTTGATCAGAATATCGACGCGCCCGAAGGCGGCCCGGCAGTGCGTGACGGCGGCCTCGACGTCCGCGTAGGCGGTGACATCGCAGCGCATGGCCTCCGCCTGTCCGCCGGCTTCGCGGATTTCCGCCGCGATCGTTTGGATCTCGCTACTGCTGCGCGCGAGCAGAAGCACCGCCGCGCCCCGCGCCGCCAGTTCCCGCGCCGTCGCCGCACCGATACCGCGGCTGGCGCCGGTCACGATGGCGGTTTTGTTTTCTAGATCGCGCATATCAACATCCGCAGCACATTCTTCTCCATTCTTTTACGTTCCCCTTATACTCTGCACGAAGAGACCTGTCGTATCGCAAGCCATCGCCCTACCTCGCAAACAAACAGGAAATACACGCCATGCTTATCAGGCCAGTCGTCATTGCCGCAATTGCGCTGGCCGCGCAACATGCCGCCGCATGGGCGCAGGATCAAAGCTATCCCCAGATTTCCGGTGAGGTTGTGTTCGAGGTCGAGAACGATTGGACGTACGACTCCGATGACCGGGCGAATCAGAACAACGATCTTTTCCTAACGATCGAGCCGGCATTGACGCTTCAGCTGTCGTCGTCCTGGTCGATTTATGCGCACGCTGTGCTCGAGCCGGTCCGGGATCCCGAGCAGTTCGAAAACCGCTATTTTGAGGACAACGGCCTTTACGTGGAGGATTTGTTCGTCGAATACGCGGATGGCGCGTTCGGCGCCAAAGCAGGCAAGTTGAATGTCGGGTTCGGCGTGGCATGGGACATTGCGCCTGGCGTGTTCGGTACCGATTTCGGGGAGGACGGTTACGAGATTTCCGAACGGATCGGCGTTATAGGCAACTATACGTTCGCGTCCGAGCAGGCGGGCGAACACCGTGTGTCGGTGGGATCGTTCTTCCTGGATACGACGATCCTCAGCCAATCGACCTTGCGGGGGCGCGGCGACACGCGCAAACGCGACGGCGGTGTCAGCAATACCGAGGATTTCAGTTCCTTCGTCGTGGCGGTAGATGGCGGCAAAATACCCAAGCTGGGCAATCTCGCCTACCATGCCGCCTACTTGCATCAGGCCTCGGGGGTCGGCGATACCGCCGACGAGAGCGCAGTGGCCCTGGCGCTCTATACCAGCGCTGCGGTTGCCGGCGGCATTACGGTCTCGCCGCTTGTGGAATATGTGCACCAGGAGGATGCGGCCGGCGTTGCCGACCGGGATATCGATTTCCTGACTCTTGCTGCGCAGGCAGAATGGAACGGTTTCAATCTTGCCGTCGCCTGGACCGGCCGTCGCACCGACGCGGCGGCAGATCAGGACGATTATCAGTTTCAGGTGTCGGCCGGCTACGCGTTCGATTTCGGCTTGACGTTCGATGTCGGCTGGAGAATTGCAGACGAGGCGGATGTGGAAACGCGCACGCTTGGCGCCATCGTAGCCTATACATACGAATTCTAGACCGGATCGGGGTTTGTCGGAATCGCCTTTGGCGATCCGAAAACCGCCTAATCCTGTGAAGTTGGCCTAGTGTCCTGATCGTGAAATTCAAAGGATTGAATTTCGCGTGAATCAGCACACCAACTATTTGAATCACACTAGGCGCCCGGCACTTCGTCGAGACCGATATCTACGGCGGGTGCCGACTGAGTGATCTTGCCGGTGGAGATGAAATCGACGCCGCTTTCCGCCTTGGCGCGAATGCTCTCCAGCGTGATGCCGCCGGACGCTTCGAGCGGGATGCGGCCGGCGACGATGGTAACCGCCTGCCGCATCATGTCCGGCTCCATGTTGTCGAGCAGTAGGGAGTCGGCGCCGGCATCCGCGGCCTCCCGGACTTGATCCAGCGTGTCGCATTCGACCTGGACCTTGGTCAGGGTCGGAACCTCGGCCTTGGCGCGCGCGATGGCCGCGGTCAGCCCTCCGGTGACTGCGATATGATTGTCCTTGATCAGCACGCCGCTATCCAACCCAAGTCGGTGGTTGCGCCCGCCGCCGCATCGCACCGCGTGCTTTTCCAGCGCGCGCAAGCCCGGGGTCGTTTTGCGGGTATCGATCAACTGCGCGCCCGTACCTTCGATCTCCTCGACATATTGCGCCGTTAGCGACGCGACGCCGGACAGGTGCTGCAGAATGTTGAGCGCCGTCCGCTCGGCCGTCAGAATGCCGCGCGCCTTGCCGCTCACCCGGGCCAGAACGGTGCCGGACTGCACGTGGTCGCCATCCACGACCCGGGCGTCGATCTCGCAACCGGGTTCGCAGCGCTGAAAGACGGCAATTGCGACGTCGAGGCCGGCGACCACGAGGTCTTCGCGCGCGTTGACATCGAAGGCGGCGGTCGCATCCGCATCGATCATGATTGTCGAGGTCAAGTCGACGAAGCCGATATCTTCGCGCAAAAACGGGACGATGAGTTCGTCGATGAGGCGGGGATCGATCACGGTCTGCTCCTTGGTAACAATTGTACGGTTGGCTATTTAGCTCGTTATCAATCCGCCATCCACATTATACGCCTGCCCCGTGATGTTCCGCGCGCCGGGTCCGGCGAGGAAGACGGCCAGTGCGGCGATATCTTCCGGCGTATTGGGGCGTCCAATGGGAATCGGGCGGGACAGGTCCGCGAGCACATCCTCGACGGTCGTGTTTTCCTGCTCGGCGCGGTCGATCAGCATCTTGTCGACGAGCGGCGTCAGGGTGACGCCGGGACAGACCGCGTTCACATTGATGTTGTGCGGACCGAGTTGCTGCGCCGCGGTCTTCGTAAGCGCGATCACCGCGCCCTTGCTGGCCGCATAGGCCGCATTCGAGGTGCCCTTGAAGCCGCGTCCGGCAATCGAGGCGATATTGACAATGCGTCCGCCCCCTTGGTCGATCATCTGCCGCGCCGCGCGCTGCAGGCAGAAGAACACGCCCTTGGCGTTGACCCGGTGCATGCGGTCCCAGTCTTCCTCGGTCAAATCCATGATGTAAGCGGCCCGGGTCACGCCCGCATTGTTGACGATGACATCCAGCTTGCCGAATGTCGCGACGGCGCTGTCGACCATGGCGTCGATACTGGCCACGTCGCCGCAATCCGCTTGCAGCGCCAGGGTCCTTCCGCCATGCGTGGCGGCCGCCTCGGCGCTGGCCTTGGCCGAGGTCTCGTCGATATCGGCCGCGATCACATCGGCCCCTGCCTCCGCCATGGCATTCGCGATGGCTGCGCCGATGCCGTTGCCCGCGCCCGTCACCAAAACCGTGTTGTTTTTCAAGGCTATGGTCGTTTCCTCCTGTTATCTCGGTTTCAGCGGCTTCAGTACGGCGCTGGCGGTCAGCAAGGTCCGGTCGCCGACGAAGACCCGGCCGCGCACGAAGGCGAGGCTACGCGTACGGCGCACGATTTCTCCCTCGGCCTCGACGATTTCGCCTGTCTGGCCGGCGGCGATGAATTCGGAATTGAGCGATACCGTGACCAGCTGTTCCGTCTCATGCGCCTTCGCGGTCACCACCATGGTGAGATCGATCATCGTCATCATCAGCCCGCCATGCACGATGCCGTGCCGATTGCAGTGCCGCGCCTCCGTCTGGAGGACGAAGTGATGGCCGCCGCCCGGGCGCTCTTTCCAGAAAAACGGCCCCGCGACGTTCTCGAACGGATCGATCGGGTCATAGATCGTATAGCCTTCCAGCGGGGGCGGCGGCGCTTCGCTCACGGTGGGGCTCTTTTGGTTTATGTCGTTCAAGTCGTTGTCGCCTTTCGACCGATCAGGACGCGTGCGCCGTTCGGACCGACCGCTTCGGTATGCGGTGTGTCCGCCGCGACCGTGAACGTATCGCCCGGCTGACATGCCATCGCGGCGGAATCCGTCGTCACGGTCATCGCACCTTCAAGCAACATGCCGGACACGTCGAAATCATGGGCATGGCTCTTGGAGATTCTTCCGGCTTCCCATTCAACAACGTCGACCGTGCCAAACCCGTCGCGCTTTAACGCCTCTCGGAACGTGCCTTCGTCCATAGAACCACCCTTTCTTTGAATTTTTCGTTCTGTCATTTCTAAAACTATGGAGAAATACCCATCGAATTGAAACCTTCGTCGACGTCGTTCCGCACTTCGACGTGGCGGATATGACGAATAGTTTCGCCTCATTGTTGCCTTATAGTTATTCAAAATATCATTGCGGGATTGGTGACAGAACTTCAATCAAACGGCGAGAAATTGGCGCTATGAGTTGCTTTGCGAATGGGTTTAGAGTGATCCGAAAATGCATTGCTGTCAGAAAGTCAGCGCCCGCAAATCGCATTCGGTCGCATCGGATAAAGGGGGTGTTCAATGACTTCACTCAGAGAGCCGGGTCTCGGGCCCATCGTCGGGCATACGACAGATACATCGTGCCGCATCTGGATCAGAGGGGCAGACCCCGACGATAAGGGCGCCTATCTGCACTCCAACCGGCGCACCGTCGGGATCGTTGCGTTGATCGAAGCTGACGGCAAGCCCATTGCCAAGCCCGAGGTCTATTATTTCCGGCTACACCGGAAGTATGACAGGACGGGCACGTTCTCCTTGGGCGAAGGCGATTGCATCAAGCCCGGGCGTACCTCGCAGAAGCTGAAGCCAAGCACGGTTTATACCGCCCGTGTCGGAACGCTTAGTATCGATGACCCATTCGCCGACGACCAGAACGTCGAAAGCGGCGTACTCTCGGACAGGCTTCCGGAAGCGAGCGTATGGCTTGACGATTTGATGGAGCTCCGCGATAGCCGGTCGGTCGCGACGTTTCGCACCTTCGCAACGGCGAGCGACGGACCGGGCGACTTGAATTTTATTCTCGGCTCATGCCGTTATCCCGGCTTGCTGGGCAAGATCAAGGAAGCGGATGAAATATTCGGTCCGCTCAAGCAGGAGGCGGACGGCAACGGCGCCGCCGGATCGGCGCGGCCCGCGGATTTCGTTCTGATGGTGGGCGATCAAATTTACGCCGACCTTTTGAACCGTTTCGTTCCGATCGGTTTGGCCGATACGTTCGAGGAATTCCAGGAACGTTATCTCGAGGCCTTCGGTTCCCGAAACATGCGCCGGCTCTTGCGCCAGGTGCCCACCTATATGGTCCTCGACGACCACGAAATCGAAGACAACTGGACCCAGGATCGCATCGCCACTCAGGAAAAGCGCCGCCTGTTCAACTTCGCAATTGGCGCTTACATGAGTTATCAGTGGAGCCATTCGCCGAGGACATTCCAGCAGCGCCTTTACTATTTCTTCGAGTGCAACGGCTATCCGTTTTTCGTTCTCGACACCCGCACGCAGCAATTCATGGAGGACACTCGCGATAACCTTGGCGACAACCATCTGCTGGGCCGCCCGACGATAGGCGGTGAGGAGCCCTCGCAGTTGGATCGCCTCTTGCGCTGGCTGGTCTTGCAACAGCAGAAACGCGGCAATGCGCCAAAATTTGTGGTAACTCCCAGCGTCTTCGCGCCGAATCCGATGGGCGCGCGGGAAGGGCGCGGAGACCGAGATACGTCGGACGAGAAGAAGGCCAAATGGAAAGAGAAGAGCGATTCCTGGCCGGCTTTCCCGGAAACGCGCCGGGCGATCTTGAGCTGTATTATCAAAAATGGGATCCAGAATGTGGTGTTCCTGGCGGGTGACATTCATTGCTCCAACGTCGCGGCGATGGAGTTCGCCGGCTCCGACAAGGCGCGTGGGATAAAAGCGTTCTCTGTCACCTCATCGGCGTTTTATTGGCCATTCTTCTTTGCCGACGGGGAGCCGTCCAATTACGTCCACGATTCGAAGGCGAAGGATCAAGCCGACACCTTCCAGATCGATGCCAATCACACGATGGACTACCGTGCCTGGAATTTTACGCAGGAGGATAATTTCTGCCGCCTCGATGTGGACAAGGCGACGCATAAGTTGACGGTGACGGCGATGAACAGCGAGGGTGAAGTTATCCGCAAAAAGAATTGGCTGGGCCAGGCCGTTGGTAAGCCAATCACTGCCGACTTCCAACTTGCACCCGGGTGGTAAGGAGCTGAACCATGCCTATCGGTATTACCTTCGACGAGACCATGGCGGGCGCTTTCGCACTTGGACAGACCGACCCCGAAAAGGGCGCGGACGCGGGCGAAGCCCACGGCACCGCGTTGACCATGAATGCGTCGGTCAAGATCGCGGATTTGGATAAATTCATTGCTCAGCCCAAGCATCAGGGTAGCCTCACAGGGTCGATCGACTTCCCGCCGCTCGGCGAAGGAATGAAAGCGAAAAGCGGCATTTTCAACCTGTTTTCCCCGTCGGGCGAACCGAACCTCAAATACATGGTCTACGAACTTGCCTTCATGGCGGGTAAGGAGCCTTATTATCTAGCGGGGAAGAAGCATGTCCGCGACGATTTCGGTTTCGATCTGTGGTCGGATACGACGACCCTCTACACCACCTTGCACAAAGGTAAGGATGCCAGTGGCTCGGTTGCCGGCGCCGGTGTCTTGCGCCTCGATATGGGGGACTTCCTGCGGCTGATGTCGACGATCAAAGTGACGGGGACGAAATCCAAGGCGGCGCAAGCCGCTGCCGTGGCTAAGTTCGGATCCTTCTTCATGGGAGAATTGTGGGACATCTACGGCCCCGAATTTTAACATAAACCGATGCAAAAGATCGTGGGGTAAGGCGGATCATGGCGAACAGTTTCGACGTCATTGTCGTCGGGTCGGGGTTTGGAGGGGCGGTCACTGCCTGCCGGCTGGCGCAGGCCGGCCGCAAGGTCCTGGTCCTAGAGCGGGGACGGGAGTGGACGCCGGATAGCTATCCCCGTGGCCCGGACGATGCCTGGATCTGGGATGACGACGAACCCGAAAGGCAGAATGGCTGGATCGACCTCCGCTATTTCGGGGATATGACGGTCGTTCAGGGGGCAGCGGTTGGCGGCGGTTCCCTGATCTACGCCAATGTGTCCGTCGAGGCGGAGCCGTTCGTTTTCGAAACGGGTTGGCCTGCGGCGATCAACTACAAGGCGCTGAAGCCCCATTACGAAACCGCGGGCAAGATGCTGGGCGTTGAGAAAACCCCGGACAATCAGCTGACCGAACGCTTCAAACTGATGCGCGAGGGGGCACAGAAGACCGGGCACGGCGACCGCTTCCGCAAGCTTCCCTTGGCGGTGACCTTCAACAAAGATTTTCAGGGAGACGGGCCAGACCCTCATAACGAGGCCAACTCGAAATCGTGGACCAATGAACACGGGGTCACGCAAGGGACCTGCATTCATTGCGGCTATTGCGATATCGGTTGCCGGGTTCAAGCCAAGAATACGCTCGATTTGAACTATCTGGCGGCGGCGCGGAATGCCGGTGCGGAAGTCCGAGCGAACCATATTGTCCGGTCGCTCGAAACGATTGACAGCGGAGGCTACCGCGTTCGATTTGAACGGATCGAGGATGGCCGCCTCATCCCGGATAGCGTGACCGCGGATCAGGTCGTCCTGGCGGCGGGATCGCTGGGATCGACGGAATTGCTGCTGCGCTGCCGGGATATTTACCGCACCTTGCCCGGCATATCGAACAAGCTGGGATATGGCTGGAGCTCCAACGGCGACTTCCTGACGCCGGCGATTTACTGGGACCGGAGAATATCGCCGACGGTTGGCCCGACTATCACCTGCGCCATCGATTTTCTGGACGGCAGCAAAAACGGCAACCGGTTCTTCGTCGAAGATGGTGGGTTCCCCGATGTTCTGGGCGGCACGGTAGAAGAGGTCTCCCGGAAACTGTCCGGCGGCGGGATAATCGGCAAGCTGTTCGCGCGGATCGCAAAGTCGGCGCGAAACCGCGACCCTCTGGACGCGATCATGCCCTGGTTCGGTCAATCCATCGACGCTTCCGACGGACGGCTCTATTTGGGGAAGGACTGGTGGAATCCGTTCGGCAGCAAGAAGATCAAGCTCGACTGGGATATCCGCGATTCCGAAGCGGTCATCAATGCGATGGTCGATATGCACAAGGAGCTCTCTGCTGCCACGGGCGGGACGCCGGTCGAACCGCTCTACTGGCGATGGATGCGCGACCTCATCACGCCGCATCCATTGGGCGGCTGTGCGATGAGCGACGATCCTGCGACGGGCGTCGTCGATGGCAACGGGCGAGTCTACGGTTACGACGGGCTGTATGTCGCCGACGGCGCTGTTTTCCCAAAGGCGATCGGCCTCAATCCGTCCCGCACGATTGCCGCGCTTGCCGAGCACATCGCGCAAGGGATGATCCACGGCACACAGGGAGTCGAAACATGACGCGAGAAGTTCCCCTATACACGACCGATGGTGTCCCGGAAGCGCGTGTTACGAACCATCCCATGTTCACCGAGGATGGGCTGACGCTCGATATGCTGCGGTTCTGGAAAGCCGATTGCGACGACGTGGTGATGATCATTCATGGCCTGACCACGTCCTCCGATATGTTCATCATGCCCGAGCACAAAAACCTGGTGATGTGGCTGCATGAACAGGGGCTGACCGATGTGTTTACGTTCGATTTCCGGATGAGCAACCGGCACATCTACAACCTCGAACCTCATCGCTACAGCATGGACGACTGTGCCCTGTTCGATCATCCGCTGGCGCTTGAAAAAATCCGCGAGGTTGCCGGTGCGGGCAAGCGCATCCATGTCATCTGCCATTGCCTAGGCTCCATGTCCTTCGTCATGAGTCTGTTCGCCAAAAAGGCGGAAGGCGTGACCAGCGTTATCGCCAACTCGGTGGCGCTGACGCCGAACCCGCCGACCTGGTCGGTGATCAAAGGCTATGTTTTCCCGTTCACGATCGAACGCATCTTCAATCTGCCCTATGTCAGCCCGAACTGGTCCGACTATCCGCCCTGGTCGCTCGGCCGTTTGCTCGGCAAGACCGTTTCCCTGTTTCACCAGGAGTGCGACGTCCCGGCCTGCCACATGCTAAGCCTGATGTGGGGCACGGGCTGGCCGGCGCTTTACGAGCACAAGAACCTGGCGGAAATCACGCACCGACGGGGCGGCGACCTATATGGCGGCACAAGCCTCAACTATCACCGGCATGTCATCAAGATGATCAGTAACGACAAGACCGCCGTTCGCATGTATCCGCGTAAGCCCGAGCACGCGGCGCTGCCGGACAATTATCTGCGGTACGCGAAGGACATATCGACGCCGGTGCTGTTTCTGACTGGGCGCGACAATCGGGTCTTCGCCGACTCCAACATCATGTGCTTCAAACGGCTGGAATCGCTCTCCGCGGTCAACAACCACGAACTCCTGATCCTTGAGGGGTATGGGCATCAGGACCCGTTCATGGGCGAGCGCGTGGCCGACGAGGTGTTCCCGCAGTTCCTGCCCTTCCTCCGTAAGCATGTGCCTACGCTTGCCGCCTGATAGTGCAAATTCCGCGCAAATTTAAATAAAATTGGATTTGTCATCCAAATGGGTGGTTTTTCAGGCTTCGGACTCTGGTGCAATCCCTGTACTTTTCGCCGTTTTGAAAGGACAGGGCCATCGCGAAGCAAGTCACGCGCTATGCCGATCCGCCGCCACGCGAACCGCGGAATCATGCGGATTTCGAGCGATTTATTCAGGAACTCGACGCCGGCCGTGTGCCGCCGTGCCGACTGAGAAACAAGGACGCCGACACCGCCGACTAGCGCGGGTTGGTCGCAAGCGCCTATCATGACCGCCTGATTTCGACGGGAGGGCAGACCGTGCGCGCGGCATTCGACATAGGCGGAACCTTTACAGATTTCGTGCTACAGGGCGATGCGGGCACCCTGACGCTTAAGGTGCCGACCTCGCAGGCCGATCCAGCGGAAGCGGTCTTGGCTGGCTTCCAGCGGCTGATGACGGATGCGGGTGTGGCCGCGGCTTCGGTCGACGGTGTGTTGCACGGCACGACGGTGGCCACCAACGCGATCATCGAACGCAAAGGCGCGGCGACGGCGCTTATTACCACGCGCGGTTTTCGCGACGTGCTGCTGATCGGCCGGCAGAAGCGCTACGAGACTTACGATCTCTACATGAACAAGCCGCCGCCGCTCGTCCGCCGCCGCGACATTTTCGAGCTCGACGAACGGATGGCGTTCGACGGTGCAGTGCTCCAGCCGCTCCAGGACTCGGCGCTCGACGCTGTCGCCGAGCGGATCGTTGCCGGCAAGTATGAGGCCGTCGCGGTCGCATTACTGCACGCCTACGCGAACCCGGCGCATGAGCAGGCCGTGCGCGACCGTCTGGTGGCGCGGGTGCCGAACGTGCTGATTTCGCTGTCGTCCGACGTGTCGCCGAAGTTTCGTGAATATGAGCGCACCAGCACGACTGTCGCCAACAGCTACATCAAGCCGGTTGTCACCCGCTACATTGCGCACCTGCAGGAAGCGCTGGCCGCGCGCGGCTTCCGCAACGACCTGTTCATCATGCAGTCGAACGGCGGGCTGGTATCCCCCGATTTCGCCCGCGAGTACCCGATCCGGATCGTCGAGTCCGGACCCGCCGCCGGCGTGCTGATGTGCGGCGATGTCGCGGCGGAGGAGGGGGCGGATCAGGTCATCACCTTCGACATGGGCGGCACGACGGCCAAGCTGGGCGCCATCGACGATGGCGCACCGGCGATCATGCCTAGCTTCGAAGTCGACCCGATCCATTACAAGGCGGGCAGCGGCCTGCCGATCAGTCTGCCGGCGGTGGAACTGCTCGAAATCGGCGCGGGCGGCGGCAGTATCGCACGCACCGAAATGGGCATCATCCAAGTCGGACCGGAAAGCGCCGGGGCCGATCCGGGACCAATCTGCTACGGAAATGGCGGGGTGCGGCCGACGGTGACCGATGCCAATCTTGTGCTTGGCTACCTCAATCCGGATTACTTCAATGGCGGCGCCATGCGGCTCGACCGCCCCGCCGCGGAGGCCGGGATTGCGGAGGCGATTGGCGGTCCCTTAAGCCTGGATGCAGGGGCCGCAGCCTGGGGAATCCACACGGTCGCCAACAGCAATATGGAACGCGCGATGCGCATCGTGTCGCTGGAGCGGGGCCGCGATCCGCGGCGCTATGCGCTGGTCGCCTTCGGTGGCGCGGGACCATTGCACGCGGCGCGGCTGGCGCGCGCGCTGGGTATTCCGCGCATCATCATTCCGCACGGTGCCGGGGTCGGCTCGGCATTCGGACTGTTGCAGGCGGAGCCACGTATTGACGTCTCCCTGACCCGTGTCCTCCCACTCGATAGCGATGCCACGCCGGCAATCGCCAGGATTTACGGTGAACTCGAAGAGCAGGCGCGGGGCGATCTGGCGCGGTTGGGCACGGCCGGTACGCCCCACTGGTCGCGCTTCGCGTATATGCGCTATGCCGGACAGGGCTATGAGGTTCGAACCGACCTACCCGGCGGTGCGATCGACGGCGATTACGCGGCGAAGGCTGCGGAAATGTTTCACAACGCCTATGAGCGGCAATACCGTTACCGCGATGCGGGCGCGGCCATAGAGGCAGTCGACTGGTACCTTGTGGCAAGCTTGCCGGTGACCCATGGCGAGGCTGGGAGCGGTTTCGAAGAACAGCCCGATGGCGCGAGACCGCCGGCTAGCCGCCAGGCCTATTTCCCGGAGACGAACGGCTATGTCGAAGTGCCGGTTCTCGACCGGATGGGCATGCGGATTGGGGATGCAACTACAGGGCCCGCGCTGATCGAAGAGACCGACTCGACGACTGTGGTTCTCCCCGGCGACCGTGCGGCGATCAGTCCGCGAGGACATCTCGTGATCGATATCGGAGGCAAAGAGGATGACTGACCTAGCAAGAGGCAAGAACGATCCGATCGATCCGATTGCGCTGTCGGTGATCTGGAACGGGTTGCTGTCCATCGCGGAGGAGGTCGGCAGCACGCTGCGCTGTACTGCCTTCTCCGAAGCGGTGCGCGAAGCGCAGGATTTCTCGACCGGCATCTTTGATCGGCATGCCCGGCTGATCGCGCAGGGCAATTTTTCGCCCGGCCATCTCGGCTCCATGCCCTACGTGGTGAAAAGCGCGCTTGAATATCATCCGCCGGAAGGGCTGAAACCCGGCGACGGCATCCTGGTCAACGATTCCCTGCTCGGCTCCGGGCATTTCCCCGACTGCTTTCTGATCACCCCGGCGTTTCTCGAGGGCGAGCTCATCGGCTATATCGTGAATATCGCCCATCAGATCGATGTCGGCGGTGCCGCACCGGGCTCGCAGAAAGTGCTCGGCGTGACCGAAAGCTTTCAGGAGGGCTTGCGTATCCTGCCGGTACGCGTGGTGCGCGATGGCGAGTTCGACCCGGATATGTTGCGCCTGATCCTCGGCAATATCCGTATGCCGGACAAGGTGCGCGGCGACTTCCGTGCGCAGCTGAATGCCAATACGACTGGTGCCGAGCGCTTCGCCGCCTTTTTCCAGACCTATGGTCAAGCGCAATTGGACCGGGCCTTCGAGGCCATCCTCGACCGTTCCGAAGAACGGATTCGCGACGTGCTGCGCGAGGTGCCCAACGGCACCTACAGCTTCGAAGACCATATGGACGATTACGGCGCGGATACGCCGCCCATCAAGATCGCCGTCGATGTCATCGTCGACGATGACGAGATCACGGTCGATTATTCGCGCAGCAGCGATCAGGTGCCCGCCGCAATCAACTCCTACATCAACTATACGCGCGCCTATACGCTGTTTGCCGTGAAGGTGTTTCTCGATCCGATGCTGCCGCAGAACGAGGGCGGTATTCGGCCGATCAAGACACAGGCCCGCGAAGGCAGCTTCTTCAATCCCGCCTTTCCGGCGCCGAGCGGCGGGCGGGCGGCGCTTCAGATTCGGATGTTCGATGCGATCAATGGCGCGTTCGCCAAGGTGCTGCCCGACCGCGCGATGGGCGCGTTCTCACACTGGTGCAACCCGAACCTCGGCGGCCTCGATGACGAGACTGGTCAGTCTTTCGTCGTCTATGATCTGATTTTCGGCGGCTATGGCGGGCGGGCGCATTGCGACGGTGTCGAGGCGCTGAGCCCGGTGATGAACTGCGCCAACATCCCGATCGAGGTGCAGGAAACGCAAAACCCGATCCGCATCCACCGTTTCGAAATGATCCAGGATTCCGCGGGTGCGGGGAAATATCGCGGCGGCTGCGGCGTGCGCAAGGATGTCGAGCTACTGAACAGCACCGCTACTTTGTCCCTGCTGAGCGACCGGCATCGCTTCCAGCCTTACGGCGTGTTTGGCGGACAGCCGGGCCAATTGGCCGAAACCATCCTCAATCCCGACGGGGCGGCGGAAGCTCTGGGGTCGAAGGAAATGCGCGAAATTCGGCAAGGCGATGTCGTGAGCTACCGGCTGGCCGGGGCCGGTGGCTATGGCGACCCGGCGGAACGCGACCCTGCCGCGGTTCGCGACGACGTTGCGGATGGCTATATCAGTAGGGAATCTGCCGCGAAAACCTATGGTGTGGACGTCGATTGAGGTCCCCGGTAATCTAAACAACCGTTACGGGCTGTGTTGAGAAGAAGGAGCAAGTCATGCCGTCTGTCTTATCCGCCGAGCAGGTACGCGCCTATCACGAGGACGGGTTTACGATTGCCCGCAACGTGTTCTCCGCCGAGGAAACCGACCTGTTGTGCCGCGCGATGGAGGAAGACCCCAAGGTCGCGGCGCATTCGCTGATCCGACCCGATACGGAAGGTGGCGGCACCCGGATTTCGCTCTGGAACCGCGCCGGCGATAGCGTTTACGGCATGGCTGCCCGATGCGCGCGGATCGTCGATACCGCGGAGCAACTGATCGGCGAGCCGGTCTATCATTTCCAATCGAAGCTGACGGCCAAGGACCCGTTCGGCGGTGGCGCCTGGGAATGGCATCAGGATTACGGCTACTGGTACTACAATGGCTGCCTGCGGCCGGACATGCTGAGCATGATGATCGCGCTGGACCGTTCCGACCGTGACAACGGGTGTCTGCAGGTCATCAAGGGCTCGCACAAGCTGGGTCGGATCGATCATCTGCAGGTCAGCGAAAAACAGAATTCGGCGGACCCCGCGCGGCTGGAGCATATCGTTGCGCAACATGAGGTCGTGCATTGTGAGCTGGATCCGGGTGACGTGCTGGTCTTCCACAGCAACACGCTGCATCGGTCGGATCAGAACCGGTCGCCGAACCGGCGCTGGACGTTGCTCGTTTGCTACAACGCGGTCAGCAACGACACGATCACCAAGGACGACGACCGCTACTACGTGCCACTCGACAAGGTCTCGGACGATGCGGTGCTCGCCGCCGGTCTGAAGTTCGCATCCGGCGACGATGAGCATTTCGCGAGCCAGGCCTTTGTTCCGGAAGCGAAGAAAGCGTCCTGACCAGCGATCCACATCAAGACAGGTTCAGCCTCGCCGGTCGCACCGCGCTTGTAACCGGCGCGGCGCGCGGTCTTGGCTGGGAGATCGCCCGGGCCATGGCGCAAGCCGGTGCCGATGTGCTGCTCAATGGGCGCGATAGCGAAACGCTTGAAGGCCGCGTGGGTGAGCTCAAGACAGAAGGGCTCTTGGCGACGGCGGCGACGTTCGATGTTGCGGACCGCGCGGCGAGCGACGCCTGGATTGACGCGTACGCGCAACGGGTCGATATCCTGGTCAACAATGTTGGCATGCGTCACCGCAAGCCGATGGAGGACTGCCCGCCCGAGGAATTTTCCCGGATGCTCGATGTCAATCTGACGGCGGCGTACGGGCTATCACGCAAGATCGCACCGCAAATGGCTGATGGAGTCGGTGCGATTATCAACGTGACGTCGATCGCCGGACCCTTCGCCAGGGCGGGCGACATCGCCTATACCGCGGCAAAAGGCGGGCTGGAAGCGCTAACACGTGCGCTTGCGGTCGAACTCGGGCCGAAAGGAGTGCGCTGCAACGGAATCGCACCGGGCTACTTCGCCACCGAGACAAACCGCGCGATGGTCGACAGCCCCGCAGTGAACGAGTTCCTGAAGGGCAGGGTGCCGCTGCAGCGGTGGGGCCAGCCATCGGAAATAGCAGGTGCGGCGGTATTCCTGGCGTCACCCGCGGCGTCCTACATCAACGGACAGATCCTCACCGTCGACGGTGGGATGACAGCGTCGTTCTAAACTGGCCGGTCCCCGGCGCAGGTCGTGCGGTGCATCAGGCGCGCGTGGCCGTGATAGTCGTTGATCGCGTAGTGCTGGGTGCAGCGGTTGTCCCAGATCGCCAGCGCGTTCTCCGACCAGCGGATCCGGCAGGTGAATTCCGGTCGCGTCGAATGCTCGTAGAGATAATCCAGGATCGGCGCGCTTTCCGCCTCGGTCATGTCCTCGAGGCGCACTGTGTAGACGGCATTCACGAAAAGCGCCTTGCGGCCGGTCTCCGGATGGGTGCGCACGATGGGGTGGGCCATTTCCTTGTCGCCCTCCGCGCTGGGGTGGACGGTCATACGTGTGGCGTTCGGGTTCTTGCTAAAGCGACCGCCTGTCCCGTAGGAGCGCCGTGCACTATGCACGGCGGAGCACTCTTTTAGCATTTCCTTCATACCCGGTGACAGCGCCTCGTATGCGCCGTACATGTCCGTATACAGCGTGTCGCCGCCAGCAGGTGGCGTGACGCGGGAATGGAGCAGCGTCATGCTGGGCGGGGCTTCCTGGAAGCTGAAATCGGAATGCCAGCGGCCACCGAAATTTATCGCACCGACTTCGTCGGCATCCTTGCGCACTTCGATGATGTTGGGATGGCCGGGCATGCCTTCGACGAATGGCGTGTCGCCGAAGGGGCCGAACCGCAACGTGAGTTCCTCGAGCTGGTCGTCGTCGAGCGGTTGGTCCTGAAAATAAAGCACCTGATGGTCGAGAAAGGCCCGATGGATTTCGCTGAACGCCTGATTGCCGAGATCGGTCAAATCGACGCCGGACACTTCGGCGCCGAGGGCACCGGCGATGGGGCGTACTTCGATGGTTTCGTAAGCCATGTTCTACCTCATAATTGCGCTGTCCATTGAACCAGCGGGGGCCAGCGTGTTCAATAACCTGCGTAACTTTGGCGCAGGGAGGGCAGAATGAACAAATGGCAGGTGGGCGACGTCAAGATCACCCAGGTCATCGAGCTGGAAGCGACCGGCGGCAGCCGCTTCATCCTGCCCGACGCCACGCGTGAGCTGATCCAGACCATAGAATGGCTCTCTCCACACTTCGCCGACCCCGACGGGCGCCTGATCATGAGCATTCACGCCCTGATCATCGAAACGAAGGACCGGCGGATCATGGTCGATACCTGCCTTGGTAACGACAAGGTGCGTGCCATTCCGGGCTGGAACATGCGGCATGGGCCGTTTTTGGAGGATATCGCGGCCGTCGGTTACCCGCGCGACTCGATCGACACGGTGCTTTGTACTCACCTGCATGTCGATCATGTCGGCTGGAACACGATGCTGGTTGACGACAAATGGGTTCCGACCTTCGACAAGGCGCGTTATCTGATTGGCGAAAAGGAGTGGGCGCATTGGGGCTCGGAGGATATCGAGCATCGCCGTGGAGACGACATCATCAGCGATTCCGTGCGTCCGGTGTTCGATGCCGGTCTTGTCGATTTGGTGCCGACCGATCACAAGATATGCGACGAGGTCTGGCTTGAGTCGACGCCAGGCCATACGCCGGGGCATGTGAGCGTACGTATCTCGTCACGCGGCGAGGAAGCGCTGATTACGGGCGACTGTATGCATCACCCTTGTCAGATCGCGATGCCGGACATGTGCAGCGGCGCCGACTCCGATCAGGACATGGCGCGCAAGACCCGGCATGCGTTGCTGAACAAATATGCGGACGGACCGGTTCTCGTCATCGGCACCCATTTCGCGTCGCCAACCGCCGGTCATATCTTGCGGGATGGGGATGCGTTCCGGCTCGCTGTATGAGTCCGCGCTTACTTGCCGCCGCGTGCGACGGCGATTTCAGGTTTTTCTTCCGAGAACAGCGCCCCGTTCAGATCGGCGCCGCGAAATTTCGCCCCATTAATATCGGCGTCGCGAAGGTCTGCGCCGCGTAAATTGGCGAACGACAGATCGGCGCCATCCAGGACCGCTCCGGCAAACTTTACGCCGCGTAAATCGGCGCGTTGAAAGTTGGCCATCGAGAGATTGGCGCCACGGAGGTCCGCTTTCCTCATGCGGGCATGGCGCAAATCTGCCTCGTTCAGGTTCGCATCGCGCAAATAGGCCTCGTCAAGCGCGGCGCCCCTCAGATCGGCGTGTATAAAGATCGCACCGCGCAGACTTGCCTGACTCAGCGTTGCTTCGCACAGCACCGCATCCTCAAGGCTGGCGCCGCGCAGATCGGCGTTGCTCAGATCGGCGTGGATAAGGTCGGTCATGTTATTGAGGATCACGCCGCGCATGTCCGAATAACGCAGGTCAGCGCTTCGCAGCGAGGCTTTGCTGAAATCGGCGCCGCGTAAATCGGCGCCGCGCAAACTGGCACCGTCAAGCCGTGCTGCCTCCAAGTTGGCGTCGCGAAGATTGGCATTGCGCAGGGCCGTTCCGATAAGTGCGGACCCGCTAAGGTCAGCATAACGAAGAAAAATACCGCGCAAATCTGTCCGGCTCAAATCGGTGTTGCGCAGGTCCAGGACCTGGTTGCGGTTCTCATGCTGCGGATCGCGGTGCAAGAAAAGCGAGAGGATTGCCTGGATATCGGGTGCTATATCTGCGCCGGTTTCCTTCGACGGTAATGGCTGTCCACGCTTGATGGGCGCGCGCGCATACCGCCGCAGATGTTTGGTGAGAACCTCCATCACCGCCCAGTAGTTTCGCGGAGACTGGCGCGCCAATTGCTTCAGTATCTCGACCGCCGCGACCCGGACTTCCAGGTTCCCGCGGTCGGAGAGTTGTTCGGTCGCTTCATGCAGCGGTGACGCAGATTTAAACCGCGTGACAACTTTGTCCTGCCGGTCGGATTGGCGAAGACGCACGCGGGTCGAACGCCGCCGCATGATGGCAATCCACAATAGCATCGCAGCCGCCGTGATTCCCGCGGCGATGGCGGCGGCGGCGGGCGATGTCCATATTTCCGGATCGCTCAAAATTGGGTCAGCCATGGGTGATGGTTAGTCTCGATACGAAGGGGGCTGGAGGCAGTGCATACGCATATTCCGTCAAAACTCTTGACAGTTGGTTCACCGGCAAACGGCAGATAGGATCTGCTTCCCTATAACGAAATTTAGACTGTATTACAATGGATTATGGATGCGCTGTTCTAGCCAGGGGATCGATGGCCAACCCCTCGCGCTATTTCAACAGTCGCCGCAAATGGCGAAGCTCCAGGGATTTATATCGTTATCGCCAATGATCATATCATGATACCGCTCGTTGTCGATTGGCTATATCTCCAACTATGGTCGATCACATAGCGTATTTCACGTACGCTGCGTCCCGAAAGCGGGCGTGTAATCCCCGAAAGTCATAATTTTTGGGGATTGTTTTGGTTAATTTTTTCCGATAACCCGAATGGGTGACGCGAAATTCCCTCTATTGCGACTTTATGTCCTCATAAAAAATCATCTTTGAGGGTGTGAGGAACGATGCCGAATTTAAGAACACATGATGCAGATTTGCGGGCTATCGCAAGCGCATTTAAGGAACAGAAAGACGCCGGCACGGTGGACCATACAGCGTTCATCGCGGCGGTAGCAGCCTATCGGCTGCGTCATCCGGACGTCCTGCGCAATGAAGCCGCGCTCGTCGTCTTTCAACTGGTCGACGATTTGCTGCACGGCCCGATGACACTCCATTAAACGTCGCTGAGGTTACGCGGTTTCGGATTACGGTGCCGGTGGTGTGGGAAGCCACCGCATTGTAGGCTCCGGTCTTCTATTGCAATCGAAAGCGGGCCATGACCGAAAGTGGACTTTCTCTCGATCACGTAGGTTTTATGGTGCGCGACCTGGATGCGGGCGAAGCGCGGTGGCGGAAGCTTGGCTTTCAGCTCGCGCCGCGCAGTCCGCAGATGGGGGCGACGCCCGACGGTGCCGTGATGGCGCCGTGGGCTTCGTCGAACCATTGCGTCATGTTCGCACGCGGGTATCTCGAACTGATCGGCATAACCGATCCGGCGCGGCATAATCCCTGGGCCGCGTTTCTGGACCGGTTCGAAGGCGCTGCCACACCTGTATCTCCCTGCGCCGCCGCCGCGGTTGTCGCCGTTGCCGATCTTGCGACGACGCGGGCGTGCCTGTCGAATGCCGGAATCACGCCAACACTTTCCGCCGATGGCACAGTATGGGTTCCGGCAGTGGAAGCGAATGGCGGCATTATCGCGTTCAAGCAGGTATAATCCCCGTTCAAGCGCGCGCGAGAAAGTCGAGCAGAACGCTGTTAAAGGCTTCCGCTTGCTCGATGTTCGACAGATGCGCGGCTTCCGGCAGGATAACGAGTTCCGAGCCCGAAATTTCCGCTTGAATAACGCGCGACATTTCCGGCGTCGTGGCGGGATCATCCGCGCCCACGACAATCATTGTCGGAATCGTGACTTTGGACAGAATACCCGTCTGGTCCATCTCCTTGATGGCGTGGCAACTGGCGCAAAACCCTTCGACTGAAGTCCCCAGGATCATCTCGCGGATGCGGGCAATTTCATCGGGCTCGCGCTGATGCATGGCGGCGGTGAACCAACGCTCCAGCGTGCCTTCGACCAGCGCGCCCATGCCATCGGCCCGTGCCGCACTGATGCGGTCGTCCCACATCGACTTATGCGGCATGTTGCTGGTGGTATCGCATAACGTGATGCTGAGCGGTAGGTCGGGATATTTTACCGCCAGAAGTTGGCCGATCATGCCGCCCATCGAAAGGCCCACGAAATGGGTTCTCGGAATGTCGAGCGCCTGGTGCAGTGCATGGACGTCGTCGACTAACAGTTCGATGCTGTATGGTCCCGGCGTAACTTCCGTGGCGCCATGGCCCCGCATGTCGTAGCGCAGTACGCGGTATTTTTCCGTCAGCGCCGGCATTTGCGCGTCCCACATGCTGTAATTCGACATCAGGCTGTTGCTGAGCGAAACCATCGGTGCTTCCTGTGGCCCGTCGAGACGGTAATTGATGTCGATGCCGTTGGCCTGAATTGTCGCCATTGGTTTCCCTTCCCACTTTAATCGATTGATTGCTGGAAAACCTAGCCGCTGGGCTGGATGCGTGGCAAGGATGGTGGTTCTTTGTGCTGCCTTCTTGCTGGTCGCGACGCCTTCCGAAACGTGCGCCAGCGCTTGAATTTGCCGCTCGGAGCCCCCAAATACGGATAGTCTGGAATGCCGCTTTAGGGTTTTGGACCGATGCGCCGCTCGCTCAGGTAAAGGAGGAGACAACAGCGCCATGCCACGCGTTTCCCTATTCAACAGCCCGTTTTTGCTGGGATTCGAGCAGTTCGAGCAAACGCTCGACCGAATCTCGAAGATGTCAGCGGAGGGCTATCCGCCATATAATATCGAGCAAGTCGATACGAACAGTCTGCGTATTACGCTCGCTGTGGCGGGGTTCACCGATGCGGACCTTTCGATCGAGCTCGAAGACAATCAGTTGCTTATTCGGGGCCGGCAGACGGACGATTCAGACCGGGTTTATCTGCACCGAGGTATCGCCGCGCGGCAGTTCCAGCGCAGCTTTGTCCTTGCCGAAGGTATAGAGATTGTTGGCGCTGAGCTCGATAACGGGCTGCTTCATATTGAATTGATGCGGCCCGATCCCGAACCCCGGGTACAGAAAATCAAGATCAGGAAGCGGAATTCCCGCGCGGGTAGGATGGATATTGGTCCAACTGCCGGACCGGAGTAAGGAGCTTAGGGTAATGATTGACGAACATAATCTATGGCCGATGTCCGAGGGGGCTTTCGCTCATCTCGGCGCCGAAAATTTCGCCTATATCAGGCCTGTCGAAGTCGAGAATGTTCGATACTTCGTTCTCATGTCGGCACAGGGACAAGAGCTCGTCGTGGCAGGAAGCTATGAGGCAGCGCTGGCGGCAGCCTATGAACGCGACCTTACTGTTGTCCGGCTAAATTAACCGACAATTTCAACTGGCAAATGTCGTTGTACGGTCGGTGATCAACGACAGCAGATTTTCGCAGGAATCACAGCCGCGCAATTTCTCGCATACCGCCTTGTCGCGCAGGAGCCGGGATACGCGGGACAGCGTTTTAAGATGGTCCGCGCCCGCCGACTCAGGAGCCAACAGCAGGAAAATCAGATCGACGGGCTGCTCGTCGATGGATTCGAAGTCGATTGGCGCCTCCAGCCGTGCGAAGAGTCCGTAGAGCTGCTCCAGACCGGCTAGTTTCCCATGTGGGATCGCGACGCCGCCACCAACCCCGGTGGTGCCGAGGCGTTCGCGTTCGAGAAGGGCGTCGAAGATTTCCCGTTGCGCCTGACCGGTATGTTCAGCGGCGCACACGGAAAGCTCATGCAATGCCTGCTTCTTCGATTTGGCGGCGAGCTTGGGAATAACGCAATCGGTGTCGATAAGCTGTTGGAGTTCCATGAGTCGATACCCAATCAGGATACTGCGCCGTCAGCGTTGGTATCGATCCAGCCGATATTGCCATCGCTGCGGAGGTAAACAAGGTTGATCGCGCCATTGGCGCTATTATGGAATAGAAGTGCGGGTTGTCCGGATAGATCCATGCGCATGACCGCTTCGCTGACCGTCAACCGTTCGATGTTGGTCGACATCTCCGCGACGATAAGCGGTTGATCGTCCGCTGACGGTTCTTCATGCGTTTCGAGCGAAGGTTCCAGAACATACTGCTGGGCCTCGATGCTTTTCGACCCTTCGTCACGGCCGCGATGATGATCCCGCAGCCGACGCTTATAGCGGCGCAGCCGCTTGGCGATATGAACCGTTGCTGTATCGAATGCCGCATAGGCATCTTCCGACGCCGCATGACTTTGGACAATGATCCCCTTGCCGACATGCACGGAGATATCGGCTTTGAAACCTTTCCCCTCGCGGGTCAAGGTCACATGCGCATCCGTCGGGTTATCAAAGTATTTGGTTACAATCGTCGGCAAGCTTTCTTCAATGTGGCTGCGAAGCGCGTCGCCAACATCGATCTGCTTGCCGTGTACGGAAAGCTGCATTGATGAACCGGTCTATTGTCTTGTCTTAATTTGGCTTTGCGGCGCGATTTCGCGTCCCTGACCGCCAAGGTGCGGCACCATAGTGACGGCGTCTCAGAGAGTCAACATAACCCGCGTCGCATGAATTTATCGTTAACGATACCGGGGCGATGCGAGATTAGAGGGCCTGTGCCTTTTGCCGTTTGCGCTGGATCGAAGAAGGAATCTTCAACGTTTCCCGGTATTTCGCGACCGTACGTCTGGCAATGTCTATGCCGCTGTCTCGAAGGATTTCGACGATTCTGTCATCCGAAAAGACGCTGTCGAGCGTTTCTTCATCGATGAGAGCCTTTATGCGATGGCGTACCGACTCCGCCGAATGCGCATCGCCGCCCGAGGCGCTCGCAATAGAGGAGGTGAAGAAATATTTGAGTTCGAACAGGCCGCGCGGCGTCGACATGTACTTGTTTGTCGTTACCCGGCTGACCGTGCTTTCGTGCATCTCGATGACTTCGGCGATATCGCGCAGCACCAGCGGACGCAGATGTTCCACGCCGCGCACGAAGAAGGAATGCTGCTGGCGCACGAGTTCGCTGGCAACCTTGAGGATCGTATTCGCGCGCTGATCGAGAGATTTGACGAGCCAACTCGCTGACTGAAAGCGCTCTGCAAGATATTCCTTGTCCTGTTTGGACTGTGCGGTCTGGTTAACTTCGGCGTAGTAGGTCGTATTGACCAGCACGCGGGGCAGCGTGTCCGGATTGAGCTCGACGATCCAACCGCCGTCCGGGTTGGCGCGCATGAGGATATCCGGGATAATGGTCTGGGCCACTTCATGATCGAAAGTCTGCGCCGGCTTCGGATTGAGCGCGCGGATCTCATTGACCATATCGGCTAGATCGTCAGCATCGACACCGCACACTTTCAGGATGCTTTTGATATCCTGCCGGGCCAGAAGTTCGAGATTATCCAGCAAAGCCGCCATTGCAGGGTCTAGGCGGTCCTTTTCACGAAGCTGCAGCGCTAGGCATTCGCGTAAGTCCCGGGCAAAGATACCCGGCGGGTCGAAATGCTGCATAAGGTCCAGGACAGATTCGACACGCGACAACTCGCAGTTCAACGTTTCCGCGATGGTTTCGACGTCGCCGGACAACCAGCCCGATTCGTCGAGCAGATCGATCAGATGCACGCCTATCATGCGTTCGACCGGATCCTCGATATCGACATTCAACTGCTCGGTCAAATAATCGCGCAGGGTAATTTCTTTTGTGAGCGCCGACTCGAAATCGCGCTCGTCGTCAAAAGCGTTCCCCCCCCGGCCACGATTGCCGCCGACATCCGCAAAGGCGGCCGGTGCCTCGCCGGAAACGTCGACGACACCATCCTGTTCGTAGACGTTCCCGTAATCGGCGTCGAGCGGCGATTCGCCGTCCGACGGCATCGTTTCGGCGCCTGTCAGTTCCGCGGTGTCCGGCCCGTCGGGGATGTCACCCTGTTCGCCGCCTTCGGCGGCATCCGTGGGTGTCGCCTGCTCCCGGTCCGCTTCGCGCTGGTTGTCGTTTTCGCGTTCGTCCAGTTCGAGCAGTGGATTTTGCTCAAGTTCGGTCTCCACGTAAGACGCCAGCTCGAGACTGGACAATTGCAACAGCTTTATCGCCTGTTGCAATTGCGGTGTCATCACCAGTGTTTGGGAGAGCTTGAGCTCGAGACGCGGAGTAATTGCCATTCTGTTCTAAATATTCGTCGCTAATGACTACTAAAGACTGAATCGCTCGCCGAGATACACACGCCTAACTTCGGCATGGCCGACAATCTCGTCCGGCGCGCCTTGCATCAGCACCATCCCGTCATGAAGAATGTAGGCGCGTTCGACCAGATCCAGGGTCTCGCGGACATTGTGATCCGTGATGAGAACGCCGATACCCCGGTCCTTCAAATGATAAACGAGGTCGCGAATATCGTGCACCGCAATGGGATCAATACCTGCGAACGGCTCGTCGAGGAGCATGAAGGCCGGCTGCGAGGCCAGAGCCCGTGCGATTTCGACTCGCCGCCGTTCGCCACCGGATAAGGCGATGGCCGGCGTGCGGCGGAGGTGCGAAATCGAAAATTCGGCCAATAGTGCGTCCAGCATGGACTCACGCTGATCGCGGTCGGATTCGACAACCTCGAGTACGGCGCGAATGTTATTCTCGACCGTAAGGCCCCGGAAAATAGACGCTTCCTGTGGCAAATAGCCAATCCCCAACCGGGAACGGCGATACATGGGTAGATGAGTAATGTCGGCGCCGTCGAGCGATATGGTGCCGTAATCCGGAACGATAAGCCCGGTAATGATGTAGAAACAGGTGGTTTTGCCGGCGCCGTTCGGACCGAGAAGCCCGATTATTTCGCCGCGGCGGAGTTCGACGCTGACATCTCGGAGGACCGGCCGTTTTTTAAAACTCTTGCCGATATTGCTGACGACGAGGCCTTGTGTTTCGGCGATGAGTTGTGGGCCGGCAGCCGTCTCTTCGCCTGCCGCTGTTTCCGGGTTCGCAACCAAGCTATCGCCCGGCCAGTTCATGGCTCTACCATCGCCCGTGCTATCTTTTGTTCCGTCTTCCACCGTACGTGCGCTTCCTAGTTGCCTGGATTTATGAGGCCTTCTACCCGCTTGCCCCCGCTAATAAGGCGACTGTTCCCGGTCTTGAGATTTACCTCGGCACAGGCACCGTTCAATTGATTTTTCCCTCGCGTAATTTTTACATTGCCGCAAAGGGTCGCTATTTCAGTCTTGGGATTATACACGCCTTCGTCGCCCCGTGCGATTTCCGTGCCAGTTGATACTAGAACGTTGCCGAAGGCGTCGATTTGATCGATATCACGCTTTGCGTCCTGTGTGATATGGGCGGTCAGAATGTCGGCGCGCAGGCGCCCGTCCGAGCCGACGACGATCGCGTCGCCGCGGGCGACGGCAAGCTGCCGAAGATCCCAGTATTCCAGCGTGTCGCGCGCCGTAATCAGAGCGCTTTGCGTTTCAAGGCGCAGGTTAGCGCCGACCAGGACGAAAACGGCATCATCTACGTGATAGACGCCCTTGTCGCCGAATGCTTTTTCGGATTTCGACACGATGCGAACGCTGCCATCGGCGTCGATGCGGAAGATCTCCTGCCCCGCACCGTCTTTCCCGTCGCGATAGAAGGCGGTTAACGTGTCTGCATACACTTCGACGCCGCTGCGCGCCGCGCGGGCATTGCCGCGGGCCACATAGGCCTTGGCGTCACGTTGCCATTCGATTCCGTCCTCGGCATTGATTTCGACGGGTTCTCCCTTCCCCTTGCCGACCAGGCTCTGGGCTTGGGCGAGGCCGGCGAACGCGATGATCAGCAAGGCTATGCCGATGCGTGTCATTGTTTGCCACTTCCAGTCTTCGGGGAAATCGTCAATTTGGCCTTGCCGGTGAATTTCACGCGCTCACCGCGATTGTAGATGCGGAATCCTTCCGCCTGGAGATGCCCAAAGGGTCCTTGACCTTCGATCGGTTCGGTTCCTGTCGCGTCGCCGGCAGTTAGGTCGAGCACCGCGCTTTCAGTGCGAAACTCGTAGCCGCTGTCATGAAACAGGTTGACGTTGCCGGTGAGTTCAAGAATTTGCTGGTCCCGATTGAAGTTTCCGTCGGTTGCGGTCAGTGCGATCCAGACACCATTGGCAAGCAGGATGTCTGCCTTGGGGGACGCCAGGACGATGTCGCTCGATTTCGCGTTGGCTTGATCCGCCGAGTCCGCGGTTACGGTAAAGGGGCGTTTGCTGGCGTCGACACCGGTAAAG
Source organism: Alphaproteobacteria bacterium (assembly GCA_012103325.1). Lineage (GTDB taxonomy): Bacteria > Pseudomonadota > Alphaproteobacteria > UBA8366. The sequence goes on along the minus strand of WLWY01000001.1, from coordinate 127,256 downwards.
CGCGCGTTGATCATGCGCAACTTTTCTGCCTCCGATCTGTCAATCTTGGCCGGACCAAGCCGAAAACGGTTTTCTTGTTCGCTCAATTCAGGCCACACAACGACGATTGCGATTAGCGCTGTCGCAACGGTTGGAAGCAGGATTTTGGCGAGGCCGACAAACCGTCCATAGAGAGGGCTGTAACGTGGCCGCTCGCGCCGAAACGAGAGCTGCACAAAGGTTCGGTCACCCCGTTCCGCGGCCGCCTCCGGCGGTACGCTATCGGATCCCGGCGCGGAGACAGTCATGGATATGTAGAATGCCGATGGGCCGGCCGTCTTCCACGACGAAGAGGCTGGTGATCGCACGGTCGTTCATTAAAGCTAGAGCTTCCACTGCCAAAGCTGTTTCGCGAATGGTCTGTGGATCCACGGTCATCACGTCGTTGGCTGTCAGCGCCAGCAGGGAGTCGCCCATATGGCGGCGCAGATCACCGTCTGTGATCACACCCTTGAGCCGCCCATCGCCGTCCATTACACCGACGCAACCGAAATGCTTCGTCGTCATTGCCAGAACCGCATCGCTCATCCGAACGTCTTCGGACACGACGGGAATTTCGCCACCGCGATGCATAAGGTCCGTGACCCGTTGCAGGCTGGAGCCGATCTGTCCCCCGGGATGGAAGACGTGAAAGTCCTTGCTGGAGAATCCGCGTCGTTCGAGTAGTGCTACCGCGATCGCATCGCCGAGCGCCAATTGCATCGTTGTCGAGGTTGTTGGCGCGAGCCCCATCGGGCAACCTTCCGGAATCGGCGGCAATATCAACGCAATGTCTGCCAGTTCCACGATCGTGCTGTCCGCACGCGCGGTGATTGCGATGAGCGGGATGGAGAAGCGCCTGGAAAATTCCAGTAGGTCGTTTAGTTCCTGCGTGTTTCCAGAGTTCGAAAGGGCGATGACTGCGTCGTCAGGGGCGATCATGCCGAGGTCGCCATGGCTCGCCTCGCCGGGGTGAACGAAATAGGCCGGGGTTCCCGTGGATGCCAAGGTGGCGGCGAGCTTCCGGGCGATGTGGCCGCTTTTCCCCATTCCGGAGACGATGACACGGCCGGTTACGGCCGACAGAATGTCGAGCGCGTCGGTGAATGTGTTGTCCAGTGACTCGGCAAGCGCTCTGATGCCTTCCGCTTCGAGCGACAACACTCGCGAGGCCGATTCGAGGTCGGTGTTCGATACGATAGCCGGTTTCTTGATTGCTGAAGAAGTCAGAACGTGCGCCCTTTTTTTCCTCGTCGGTATCCTCTTTGGATTCACCGAAGAATCCCACGACCCTCGACGCGTTGAATCATACTGATACAATTGAAAAAAATAAAGAAGCCAGTTGGCCTTAGCCGCGTTTTAACTGTGCGAGAAGATATCGTCCTCATCCCAGCCGCGAAGATCGAGCTCGGCCCGGGTCGGAAGGAATCGGAATGCGGCCTCGGCAAGGTGCATGCGACCCTCGCGCAGCAGCATGGTATCGAGTCGTTTCTTCAAGGCGTGCAGGTGCAGGACATCGCTTGCCGCATAGGCTTTCTGCGCATCCGATAGGTCGGTCGCGCCCCAGTCAGAGGATTGCTGCTGTTTCGACAAATCGACGTCCAAGAGTTCGCGGCAGATATCCTTCAGCCCGTGCCTGTCGGTATATGTCCGCGCCAGCCGAGAGGCGATCTTGGTGCAGTAAACCGGGGTACAGTCGACGCCCAGCCCATTGCGCAGCGCAGCGATATCGAATCTCGCAAAATGAAACAGCTTCAGTACGTTCGTATCGATCAAAAGACGTTTGAGATTCGGCGCCTCGCGCCCCTCCGCGGGGATTTGCACCAAGTGGCAGTTGCCATCACCGGCTGAGAGCTGGACCAGGCACAACCGATCGCGGTGCGGATTCAGTCCCATGGTCTCTGTGTCGATTGCGACGGATTCGCCGAAGTCGACGCCGTCGGGCAAGTCGCCCTGATGCAATTGAATCGACAATCAAAATCCTTTCCCCTCGACATCGAGGGGCTTAGTTGGTGCCCAGGAGAAGACTCGAACTTCCACGGGGTTGCCCCCACAGGTACCTGAAACCTGCGCGTCTACCAATTCCGCCACCTGGGCGCCGGTTCAGATTGATGCCGCGTGATAGGCTGAGCCGTGAATGTTGTCAACCTGCACGCCGAATTCGTCGAAAACATTGTTCCGGTCCGGATCAGCGTCAGGGTTCGACATGTCTATACAAGAAATGTGTTAAGCGATCCTACACATCGTCTGTTTAGGATGGAGTCGGGCGATACTATGCGCGATATTCACTGCGGGAGCGCAGATTGGCGGAAAGGCAGGCGGCAATGAAACAGGTCACGGTTTTTGGGGGGGCGGGTTTTATCGGCCGACATCTGGTCGCACGGCTGGCGGCGCAGGGTATTGCGGTCCGCGTGGCGGTGCGCGATGCGGCGGGCGCGGGCTTTCTGCGGCCCATGGGCGATGTCGGTCAGATCACGCCGGTTCGCGCCAACATCACCAACAACGATGATGTCGCGGCGGCAGTCGACGGCGTCGATGCGGTCGTCAACCTCGTCGGCATCCTGTTCAGCCGGGGCCGTCAGGGCTTCGAAGCGATCCATCGCGACGGCGCGGCGCGTATCGCTCGAAAATCGAAAGAGGCCGGCGTTGAGCGCTTGCTGCATATGTCGGCGCTCGGCGCGTCTCTGCGCTCGCCGTCCCGCTATGCGTGGTCGAAGGCGGCGGGAGAAGAGGCGGTGCGCGAGGCGTTCGAGGGCGCGACAATCGTCCGCCCGAGCGTCGTGTTCGGTCCGGACGACGATTTCTTCAACCGCTTCGCGGCGTTGGCCCGTCTGTTGCCAGCCTTGCCGGTGTTCGGTTGTCCGATGCCGTCGTTTCACGATGGCGCGATCGATATCTATGGCGATGGTGGAACGAAATTTCAGCCCGTCTATGTCGGCGACGTCGCGGATGCCATGGTGACGTGTTTCCAACGCCGCGACGCCGTTGGCAAGACATACGAACTCGGCGGCCCGGCCGTATACAGCTTCAAGGCGCTGATGGATCTGGTGCTGCAGGTGACCGACCGGAAATGCTTGCTGATGCCGGTTCCGTTTTGGGTTGCCTCCTTCCAGGCGCTGTTCCTCGAATTGCTGCCGACGCCGCCACTGACGCGGGACCAGGTGACATTGCTGAAAAGCGATAACATCGTTACGGGAGAATTACCGACGCTGGAATCTCTCGACGTAACGCCGACGGCGGCAGAGGTCATCCTACCGACCTATCTCGACCGGTTCCGGCGGGGCGGACGGTTTCATGGCGCCCAACCGGCATAAGGCGTGACCATGTCGACGAATGTGACGGTTGTCCGAAACGCGGCTTGGATCGTCGCGTGGGACGATGCGAACGAACAGCACGTCTATCTGCGCGACGCCGACGTCGCGTTTCAGGGAACGGAAATCGTCCAGGTCGGCGGCCATTACGACGGGCCCGCCGCTCAGGAGATCGACGGCCGCGCGCGGTTGATCCTTCCGGGGCTGATCAACATCCATACGCACCCGTCGAGCGAACCCCTGCGCAAGGGATTGACCGACGAGACCCGCAGCCCGAACTTCTGGCATAGTTCGCTCTACGAATTCCTGCCGGTCTTCGCCGGTGACCGGGAAGGTGCCATTGCTGGGATTCGTGTGGCGATGGCAGAGCTGCTGATGAGCGGCGTCACGACCGTTGCTGACTTGTCGATTCCGTTCGACGGCTGGCTCGATACGCTGGCGGAAAGCGGCATCCGTGCGGTGGCCGCGCCGATGTTCCGCGATGCGCGATGGCGCGTCGCAGAGGGGCGGCGCATCGAATATGACTGGGATGAGCAGGCGGGGCGCGAAGCGTTCGCGGAAGCACAACGGGTTATCGAGCTAGCGCGGCAACATCCATCGGGCCGTTTGAGTGGGATGGTGTGCCCGGCGCAGATCGACACCTGTACGCCCGACTTGATCCGCGACGCGCACGACTACGCCAAAGAACGCAATATGCCGTTCCAGATCCATGCGGCGCAGAGCGTGAACGAGTTTCACGAGATGATCCGGCGCCATGGCGTGACGCCGATCCAATGGCTCAAGGATATCGGTGGTCTCGGTCCGCATGCGATCATCGGACACGCGATCTTCCTCGACCATCACCCGTGGCTGCACTGGACGTCGCGAAACGATCTGGCAATCCTGCGCGATACCGAAACGACGGTGGCCCATTGCCCGACGGTTTTCATGCGCCGCGGCATAACGCTGCAAAGCTTCGGCGAATACCGCCGCGCGGGTATCAATCTCGGGATCGGTACGGACACCTATCCGCACAACTTTCTCGAAGAGATGCGTGGCGCCGGCAATTTTGCGCGGATCGCGATGGGTACGGTCGACGATTTGGAGACGCGTGACGTGTTCGAGGCCGCGACGACCGGTGGCGCTCGTGCGTTGGGACGGACGGATATCGGACGGCTCGCATCCGGCTGCAAGGCGGATTTCGTGCTGGTCGATATCAAGGACCCGTCGATGATGCCGCTGCGGGAGCCGCTCCGGAGTCTGATTTTTGTCGCAGCGGACCGGGCGGTGCGCGATGTCTACGTCGATGGGGTGTGTGTTGTGAAAGAGGGCCGGCCGCTTAATATCGATCTTTCGGCGGCCTCCGACGCGTTGGAGGCGGCACAGCAGCGCTCGATGGAACGGGTTCCCGAATTGGATTGGGCGGGGCGCGACGCGGAAGCCTTGTCGCCTATGGTATTTCAAACAGTGAAGCAAATTCCCTAAGCGTAGACCCAGTAAAGAAGGCCTGCCGCGAGGATAATCCGGTAGAGCACAAACGGGGTGAAGCTGGCGTTGCGCAGCCACCGCATGAGGCCCCAGATGGCGATCATGGCCGTCAGGAAGGCGATGGCCGCGGCAATAAGCGCATCCAGACCGAGCGCCATGTCGCCCGACTCGTAAAGGTCGTAGCTGCTGATAATTCCCGCGCCGAGGATCGTCGGAATCGACAACAGCATGGAAAAACGCGCCGCTTCCTGCCGCTCCATGCCGAGTACCCGTGCCGCAGTCATCGTGATGCCGGAGCGGCTGGTGCCGGGTATAAGGGCGAGGACCTGCATCAAGCCGATGAATAGCACACTGCCCCAGGACAGGTGTTCGATCTTGCGCAGGGTCATGCCGACCCGGTCGGCGATCCACAAGATGATGCCGAAACCCAAGGTCGCCCAGGCAATGATTTCGGCACTGCGGAAATGCGTTGCGATGAAATCTTTGCCTAGAAATCCAACAATGACGATCGGAACTGTGCCGATCGCAATGTAGAGCGCCAATCGCGCGCCCGGATTGCTACGGCCGGCAGCCAGTCGGACAACGCCGACGGCTATCAGCCACATATCGCGCCAGAAATACAGCATGACGGCAAACAAGGTTCCGACGTGAACCGCAATATCGATCATCATCCCTTGATCCGGCCACCCGAGCACCTGCGACGTTAATATCAGGTGTCCGGACGAACTGATCGGGAGGAACTCGGTGATCCCCTGAACAACGGCCAAAATCAAAATATGGTATAGCGCCACGCTGTCCCCGCGTAGATGTGGATGTCGTTATACGCAACTTGCCCATGCTGAGGACAGAATAATTTAGTACCACAATGGGATCACAAATGATTTTCACAGGCCCGCTGTATGCTGCATCGGGCATATTTCGCAGGCCATATTGAGTGGCGCACTCTTTCCATTTTTGACGCAGTCCCTAATATGGGCGCCATGCCGCTGCTCTATCATCTCTGGCTGTCACCGTTCAGCCGTAAAGTCCGTATCGTGTTGGGCGAAAAAGGGCTCGATGTCAGCCTTAAGGTCGAGAAGGTGTGGGAACGCCGCGAGGAGTTTCTGACGCTCAACCCGACGGGCGAAGTGCCGGTGCTTGTTCAGGACGACGGCATGGTGCTCTCCGAATCGGCGGCGATCGTCGAATATCTGGACGAAACCCACCCCGATCCACCGCTTATCGGGCGGTCGCCGGCGATGCGGGCGGAGACGCGTCGGCTCGTCGCATGGTTCGATCTGAAATTTCATCAGGAAGTCACGGCGAACCTCGTAAACGAGAAGATCATGAAGCGTTTTCTGGGTCTTGGCGAGCCGGACTCGGCGGCGATTCGCGCTGGAAACCAGAATATACATTTCCATCTGGACTATATCGGCTATCTGACGGAACAGCGCCGCTGGATCGCGGGGGACGAGCTGACCTTGGCCGACATCGCGGCCGCGGCGCATCTGTCCTGCGTCGATTATCTAGGCGACGTGCCCTGGGACGAACATGTTGCGGCCCGGGAATGGTACGCGCGGATCAAGTCGCGCCCCAGTTTTCGCTCTCTGCTGGGAGACCACATTCCCGGCGCGCCGCCACCCAAGCACTATGCCGATCTGGATTTCTAGAACAGATCAGGATTGATTGGAATCGCCTGCGGCGATCCAATAATCGTGTGAATCTGTTCTAAACTATTAATAAGATAGAGCGGATTCACAGAACCGACCGAACCCAAGTAATTGGGTTCGGTCAATCCTGATCCGCTCTAAGCAGGCTCAGCGAACTTTTACATCCAAGAGTTCGAGATTGCGTTGCGCCGCATCCGCGGCCGGCGTGCCTTCGTGCAGGCGAATTAGTTTCAACCAGCTTTGCCTCGCGCCATCGCGATCGTTTGCAAGGCGTTGCAGGATGCCGTATTCGAGCAGCACTTCCGGCCGCTCCGGTGCCAGCCGGAATGCCGCCTCCGCGTCCTCCCGCGCGAGTGGGATCGCATCGACGAAGCGATAGGCGCTGGCGCGCAGGACGAGGGCTTCGATCCGATCTGGATTGCGCGCGACGACCTGATTCAAATCGTCGATTGCCTCCCAATAGTTTTTCGCACCGGCCAAGGTCATCGCGCGGTCGATCAATATCTCCGTATCGTCAGGTGCCAGTTCCAGCGCTGCGCTCTGCGCCGCGAACGCACGTTCCATCTCCTCGGCGCGAAACCATGCGGTGCCTGCCTGTGCCAGTATCGCGGCGCGTTGCGGTTCTGGGGCGTCGTTCATTTCGCCGGCCAATTTCTCGAACCGGGTCGCCGCCTGTTCGTATTGACCGAGGCTGAAATAAGTTGCTGCGACGCAGTGCCGGGCGGCACCGCCACCGCCCATATCCTGCCATGCAAGCGCGGCCTCCAGCGCCGCATCCGGGTCGGTGCGGGAAAGGCGCATGCAGTTTTCATAGGTTCTGTCGTCGCTATCGATGCGCGTCGGTGCGGCACCCGCGGTTGCCGGTAGGAAGATCCCGAGGAGCGCGATCAGCGGCAATCTTTTTCGCACGGCACTATCAATGATCTCTGTTATTAGGTCGCGCGTGTTATACAAAAATTTAACGCTGTCGGCGTTTCCTTTCTTGTGGGAAGGACTTTATGGCTCCAACGATGAACCCGCGTCTGTTCTGTTTCGGTCTCGGCTATTCGGCGAGCGTGCTTGCGGCGATACTGCACGACGAAGGATGGCAGGTCGCGGGCACCTGCCGTCCCGATTCCGACGCTGGCGCATTCGAGGCGTTGGGGTATGAGATGCATCGCTTCGACGGTACGGCGCCGATGCCGAATGCCGCGGCAGCCTTGAAGGGAACGACGCACCTTCTGTCGTCCGTGCCGCCCGGACCGAACGGCGATCCCGTCCTCGCGCACCACGCTGACGATATTGCCACGATTCAGGGGCTTGCCTGGATTGGCTATCTCTCGACCACGGGTGTTTACGGAGACCGGCAGGGCGGTTGGGTCGACGAAACGTCGTCGCTGGAGCCGACCGGCGCGCGCGGCAATCGCCGGGTCGACGCGGAGGTAGGATGGCTGAGCCTGAAAACGGGTGCACCGGTTCATGCATTCCGGCTCGCGGGGATTTACGGGCCGGGCCGCAGCGCACTCGACACCGTGCGCAGCAGCCGGGCGCGTCGCATCGTCAAGCCGGGGCAGGTCTTCAGCCGCACCCATGTCGACGATATCGCCCAGATACTGCGTGCCTCGATGGCGAAGCCGCATCCGGGCGCGGCCTACAATGTTTGCGATGACGAAGCCGCGCCACCACAGGAGGTGATCGCCTATGCCTGCGATTTGCTCGGCGTGGAACCGCCGCCGGAAATCGCATTTGATGAGGCCGAGTTGAGCGACATGGCGAAGAGCTTCTACCGCGACAACAAGCGCGTTTCGAACAAGCGGATCAAGGACGAACTCGGCGTCATCCTGAAATGGCCAAATTATCGCGAAGGTCTGCGGGGAATGATCGCATGATACGCGTGATTGGTTTTATTGCTGGGCTGCTGCTTCTGGCAGGCTGCCAGACGACGGGTTCTTCGCCGGCACGGGCGCCGTCGAACGTCCTGAAAGCACATGCGGTCTCTTTTACCAGTGGCGATGGCACGAAGCTGACCGGTTACCTGTACAAGCCGGCGGGCACCCGCCCCTTCAACACCGTGCTGATGATGCATGGCTGCGCCGGCATGCTGAACAAGGACGGCAGCATGAAAGCGCGCGAGCGGGCCTGGCTCGATATTTTGCGCGGCGAAGGCTACGCGATACTGCTCGCCGACAGCTTTACTGACCGAGGATTTGGCAGTATCTGCCGGCTCCGAAACCGGCCGGTCAGTCCCGGGCGGGAACGTCCGCACGATGCGTATGGCGCGTTGCAATGGCTCCAGGCGCAGCCCTTTGTCCGGCCCGACAGGGTCGTGTTGATGGGCTGGTCGAACGGTGCGATGTCGATGCTGTGGACGGTACGCCGCGATGCGCCGCAGCGGCCAGCGGGCCTCGAACGCGATTTCCGCGCGGCGATCGGATTTTATCCCGGCTGCATAACCATCAGGCGCGAGGTCGAGTACTATAGGGCGGCATTGCCCGTTCTGCTGCAAATCGGTCTGGCGGACGACTGGACGAAGCCGAAGCCTTGCATGGCCCTGGTCGACGAGGCGAATGGTCGCGGCGGGGCGACAATGGCGTACGATGCCTATGACGGCGCCTATCACGCCTTCGACAACCCCAGTTCACGCGAGCGGACCATAACCACTAGGCACAGCGCCTACAAAAGCGGTCAGCGCACGGTCCATGTCGGCACGAACGCCGAGGCACGGGAGAGGGCGATTATGCGGGTGAAAGCCTACCTTCGGCAGGTGTTCGCAGACTAATTCACGCGCTTTTGCTAAGCGCGTCGACCGCGGCGCGGATCTTGTCGAGATCGTCCGGTGTTGAAAGCCGGTGATCGCCATTCTTTATCAGTGTGATTTCGACATCATCGGACGTAAGGGCGTCCGTGGTCCGCAGAATGTGATCGACCGGAATGACGTCATCCTGCAGCCCGAGCAGGATGCGAACGGGCCCGTCGAAGGGGATTGGATTGCCCAAAACAAGATGCGCGCGCGACTCCTCGATGAGGTTGCGCGTGATTGGGTAGGGACCGTCGTCATAGATCGAGGGCCGCATCCATACGCCGTCCCGTTTAATTTGTTCTCGTGCGTCCGGCGTCAGGTTTTTCCAAAGCAATTCCGTCGTGAAGTCGGCGGCTGGCGCCAACAGAAGCAGCCCCGCGATCCGGCTGCGCCGTTGCTGTGCCAGCAAAAGCGCTATCCATGCACCCATCGACGATCCAACAACAATTTGCGGGCCTTCAGTAACACCTTCGAATACCGTGAGTGCGTCGTCGCGCCACAGGCCGATCGTGCCTTCATCGAAGGCGCCGGAAGATGTGCCATGCCCCTGATAGTCGAAACGGGTAAACTGCTGATTACGCGCTTGGCAGAAGGCTTCCAGCATGGTTGCCTTGATGCCGGTCATGTCGGATTTGAAGCCGCCGCAGAATATCACGCCGGGCGTCGTGCCAGAATTGTGGTGGTAGGCGATTGTCGCGCCGCCCGCGCGTGTTAATATTGAAGGTCCTTGCGGTTCCACGTCGGTTCGTCTGAATTGCACTGATTTTATAAGGAACTGATCATTGAATGACTGACCTGGGCGACCCTACCATTTCAGATCGCGGCTTGGCCAGCAGGGCTCCCGTCGTGATGCAGGTCGTGCCGTCCTTGGTGACCGGCGGTGTCGAGCGCGGCACCGTGGACATGGCGGTGGCGCTCGCCGAAGCCGGCTGGCGGTCGCTCGTCGTATCTTCCGGTGGCCCCATGACGCGCGAGTTTCTCCGTGCCGGCGCGGAGCATATCGAACTGCCGGTCCAGTCTAAAAATCCCATGGTCATGCGTTCGAATACCGAAAGGCTCATTGCGTTGATTCGCGAGCACGGCGTTGATATCGTACATGCCCGCAGCCGTGCGCCGGCATGGAGCGCGCGCCGGGCGGCCCGCAATACCGATGCCCGTTTTGTGACCACGATTCACGCGCCTTACAATCTCGGTCTGCCCCTGAAGCGCCTCTATAATTCCGTCATGGCCGATGGCGACAGGGTCATCGCCATCAGCGCCTTTATCGCGCGCCACGCGGTCGAAACCTATCGCGCCGAGCCGGAGCGCATTCGCGTCATCCATCGTGGCATCGATGTCGATCATTTCGATCCGGCGCGAACCAGCGCGGAGCGCCTGATCAAGCTTTCCACCGATTGGCGGCTGGCGGATGGCGTGCCGGTTATCATGCTGCCGGGACGTCTAACCCGATGGAAGGGGCAAAGCGTCCTTATCGAGGCGATTGCCAAGCTCGGCCGCGATGACATCCGTTGTCTAATCGTCGGCAGCGATCAGGGCCGCACCGGCTATCGGCGCGAATTGGAAGCGCTGATCGCCAAGCGCCGGCTCGAAGGCGTCGTTCATCTTGTCGGTGACTGCAACGATATGCCGGCGGCGCTGATGCTGGCCGATGCGGTCGTACACGCTTCGACAGACCCCGAAGGATTTGGCCGCGTCATCGTCGAGGCACAAGCGATGGGGCGGCCGATCGTAGCGGCCGATCATGGCGCCAGCCGGGAGCTTGTTCTGCCTGAACAGACGGGATGGCTGGTACCGCCCAACGCTCCGGATGCCTTGGCAACGGCCCTGAAAACGGTACTTGCCCTCGACACCGATGATCGAGAAGATTTGGCATCCCGTGCCATCAAGCATGTCCGGGATCATTTTACAAAGCAGACAATGTGCGCCGCGACGATGGATGTTTATCGCGAAGTGCTTGCGGAAGCGCAGGCCGACGGCGACGTGGCCGCGTGACCGCCGCCGTTCGGAACATACTCGTTATCAAGCTGAGTGCGTTGGGAGATTTTGTCCAAGCGATGGGCCCGTGTGCCGCGATCCGCCGCACCCATGCCGACGCCCGCATTACCCTGCTGACGACCGCGCCTTACGCCGCGTTTGCGGCGGCGAGCAGTTACTTCGACGAAATCTGGACGGATGACCGGCCGCGCTGGTGGCAGGCGGGCGCCTGGATGGCACTGAAGCGAAAGCTTGACGGCGGTGCGTTCAGCCGGGTTTACGATCTTCAGACCTCGGACAGGTCCACGATGTATTTTCGACTGATGGGCCGACCGAAGCCGGATTGGAGTGGGATCGCTCCTGGCTGCTCGCTGCCGCACGACAATCCACAGCGTGATTTCATGCACACCGTTGAGCGTCAGCGTGAGCAACTGGCAATCGCCGGTATCGAGGACGTGCCACCGCCAAGTTTTGATTGGATCGATGGCGGAATCGAACAATTCGGACTGCCGGCTGAATTCATCCTGCTACTGCCGGGTGGCTCGGCGGGCCGTCCCGCAAAGCGTTGGCCGGCGGCCTGTTATATTTCTCTTGCGGAGCGTTTGGCGTCCAAGGGGCTTAAGTCCGCGTTACTCGGTGCGGATGATGAGGCGGAACGGAATGCCGAAATCGCGCGCGCTTGGCCCGAAACCATCGACCTGACCGGCAAGACGTCAATATCGGACATCGTGTGCCTTGCCCGCGCCGCGAAAGCGGCCGTCGGCAACGATAACGGTCCTATGCATCTGATTGCGGCAACCGGATGCCCAAGCGTCGTGGTCTATTCGTCGGCCTCCGATCCGGCGCTTTGCGCGCAGCGCGGCCCTTCGGTGACGATCCTACGGCGCGACAATCTTGCCGATCTTCAAGCGGACGAGGTTGAAGCGGCAATCCGCTTGCGGTAAACCGGTGCGCCGCGCGATGCGGTAGCTTGAAACGGAACGGAACAATGGTTGCGATCACCCTCCCCGACGGTAGTGTTCGGGATTATGACGGTGCGGTGAGCGGCGCCGAAATCGCGGCGTCGATCGGCCCTGGGCTCGCGAAGGCGGCGGTCATCGTCAAGGTGGACGGCGTCGAGCGCGACTTGACGCATGTAATCGAAGCCGACGCCGCGGTCCAAATCATCACCCGTGACACCGATGAAGGGCTGTATTTGCTGCGGCACGACTGCGCGCATGTGCTGGCCGAAGCGGTGCAGGAACTGTTTCCGGGCACGCAAATCACGTTCGGGCCCGCAATCGAGGACGGCTTCTACTACGACTTCCATCGCAAGGAAGCGTTTACGCCGGACGATTTCGAAGCAATCGAAAAGCGGATGGCCGACATTGTCGACCGCGATGAGACAATTACGCGCGAGGTTTGGTCGCGCGAGGATGCGGTGCGGTTCTTCGAGGAAGCCGGGGAGACGTTTAAGGCGGAACATGTCGCAGGATTGCCCGACGACGTGGATATTTCGATGTACCGTCAAGGGGATTGGATCGACCTTTGCACCGGACCGCATCTGCCGTCGACGGGCCGGCTCGGCAAATCCTTCAAACTGATGAAGCTGGCCGGCACCAATTGGCGCGGTGATCCGAAGAACCCTCAGCTGCAGCGTATGTATGGTACGTGCTGGCGTACGGACAAGGAGCTTCGCGCCTATTTGGTCCGCTTGGAAGAAGCGGAAAAACGCGACCACCGCCGGCTTGGCCGGGAGATGGATCTGTTCCATATCCAGGAAGAAGCGGTCGGCAGCGTGTTCTGGCACCCCAAAGGTTGGACCCTGTACCGGACCGCAGAGGAATATATGCGCCGCCGCCTGGATGCCGCAGGATACGACGAGATCAAAACGCCGCAGCTTGTCGACCGGACGTTATGGGAACGTTCCGGTCACTGGGAAAAGTTTCGGGAACACATGTTTACGGTCGACGACGAGCACGACCGGGTGCTCGCGCTGAAACCGATGAATTGCCCAGGCCATGTTCAAATCTTCCGTCAAGGCATTACCAGCTATCGGGATTTGCCGATCCGTTTGGCCGAGTTCGGATCCTGTCATCGCAACGAGCCGTCCGGTGCGCTGCACGGCCTGATGCGAGTCCGTGCCTTTACGCAGGACGACGCGCATATTTTCTGCACGGAAGACCAGATCGTTTCCGAAACCGAGCGGTTTTGCGAATTGTTGCTCTCGATCTACCGCGATTTTGGCTTCGCGGACGTGGCGGTGAAGTTTTCCGACCGGCCCGAAGTGCGCGCCGGCGAAGATGCTGTTTGGGACCGTGCGGAGAAGGCGCTAGTTGAGGCGACGGAAGCGGCGGGGCTGCCGTATACGCTAAACCCCGGCGAGGGAGCGTTCTACGGCCCAAAACTGGAATTCGTTCTTACCGATACGATTGGCCGCGAATGGCAGTGCGGTACGTTCCAGGTCGATTTTGTGCTGCCGGAACGGCTCGACGCTTCCTATATCGGCGAAGATGGCGAAAAGCATCGTCCCGTTATGCTGCATCGTGCGATCCTGGGGTCCTTCGAGCGCTTCCTCGGCGTGTTGATAGAACAGTTCGCGGGTCGCCTGCCGCTATGGTTGGCGCCGGTTCAAGCCGTCGTTTCGACGATCACATCGGACGCAGACGATTATGCGCGAGAAGTTGCCAAGGCTCTTTCCGACGCCGGAATGCGTGTGGAAACAGATCTGCGTAATGAAAAAATTAACTATAAGGTGCGAGAACATTCGCTCGCGAAAGTCCCAGTCATCGTCGTTGTCGGGAAACGCGAGGCGGAAGACCGCGCGGTCGCGCTGCGGCGGCTCGGTGGAAAAAAACAAGAAATTGTTGCACTTGAAGATGCGCTCAATACACTAACATCTGAAGCGGCGCCGCCAGCGTGACGGGGCCGTGGAAATTGGATCGTAGCGCGAACCGAAAGTCAGCGTGACGGTTCATGCGAACATTAATAGCAACAGGAGGAATCTATAGCTCGTCCACCATATAACGCTGCGCCGGTCAAACATGGTCCGCGCATCAATAGGGATATCGAATCCGACAAGATTCGACTTGTCGATGAAGATGGAGAAATGATCGGGGTCGTTCCGCTGGCCGAAGGGTTGAACCGGGCCGACATTGCGGGACTTGATCTGGTCGAAGTCTCTCCAAATGCTGACCCACCGGTCTGCAAAATTCTTGACTATGGCAAGTTCAAATACATTGCGCAGAAAAAAGCTAACGAGACGCGCAAAAAGCAAAAGACGATCGACGTCAAAGAAATCAAAATGCGCCCGAACATCGATAACCATGATTACGATGTGAAGATGCGCGCGATGGTCAAGTTCCTGGACGAAGGCGACAAGGTCAAAGTAACGCTGCGGTTTCGCGGCCGCGAAATGGCGCACCAGGATTTGGGCCGCAAAGTGCTGGAACGCGTGCGTGTCGATTTAGACGGGCCCGCGAAAGTCGAGCAGATGCCGCTGATGGAAGGGCGGCAGATGATCATGGTTCTGGCACCTCGTTAGTCGAAACAAACAAGGTCGAGAGATTGGGGAACTCGGCGGCGCTCCGATGGGGAACGCCGCCGGTTTATTAAGTGTCGCTGTCGAGAAACGCAGACATGCGCGGCCCCGGCTCGCCGTCGCGGAAGGCGTCCGATAGCGATTGAATCCCGGCATGCACGCCATCATCAAGCGATAAACGCTCCCAATCGCGCATCAGTTTCTTTTGCAGGCGAATGCCGACTGGGCCGTTGGCCATGATCAGGTTCACGGTTTCCGCGACCGCCGTGTCGAGCTCTGCTGCAGGCGCGACGTTTTCGACGAGCCCCCAGTCCAGGGCGGTTGCCGCATCGATTGCATCGCCACGATAGATCAGCCAGCATGTCCGGCCCCAGCCGATCAAGCGGGGAAACAGCGCCGCCTCGACGACGGACGGCAGGTCGAACAGCACTTCCGGCATGGCGAACCGCGCGTTGTCGCTGGCGATGCGAATGTCGCAACTCGCCGCGACTTCCAGGCCGGCCCCCATGCAGGCACCATTGACGCGTGCGATGACCGGTACCGGCAATTCCCGGATCGCCTGGTTGGCGTTTTGCAGGCCGGTGATGTAGGCGCGGCCGCTTTTGGCATCGAAACTGCGCAGTTCTTGCAGGTTCGCGCCGGCGATAAAGGACCGTGGGCCTTCACCGGTCAGGACCGCGAGACGGAGGTCGTCGTCGGCCGCGAGGTCGCGGAAGACACGTTCCAATTCGGCGACCAGTTCGCTGGTGAGGCAATTCGCCTTCGCGGCATTTTCGATCGTGACCGTCGCGAGACGGCCTTCTTCACGGTTTTCGATATCGACGGCAACACGCGCCATACTGTTTCCCCTTTTTCTTTTGATGCTTACAGGCTGGCCCGCTGCGTCACACCGCCATCGATGGTGACGACGGCGCCGCTGACCCAAGAGGCCCGCGGACTGGCGAGATACGCCACAAGGTCGGCGACCTCGTCTGGCTTGCCGGCCCGCCCGAGCGGTAGGTTGGACAAGAGCTCGGGCCAGCGGCTCTTGTCGCCGAATTGTTCCTCGGCCTGTCCTTCGTAGATGGTGACCAGCCGTTCGGTCTCGATCAGTCCGGGGTTGACTGCGTTCACGCGCACGCCTTTGTCGATGCTTTCGCCACCGAGCGCCCGAGTCATCGCCATGATGCTGGCATTGCCCATCGAACCGGCAAGGTAGTTCGGGACCGGGCTTTCGCCCGCCGTACCGATAACGTTGACGATGGCGCCGCGGGCGCACATCGCTGGATACACCTCCCGGATTAAATTTATATAGCCGAACACCTTCAGGTCCCAGGCCCGACGCCAGGTTTCCTCATCGACAGCATCAACCGGCCCGAACGGAATCGCACCCGCATTGTTGACGAGAATATCGATACCCGCGGTGTCGGCTGCCAGCTGCCGCATGCGGTTGCCATCGGAAAGATCGGCAGTATGAATCGTGACCTGCGCGCCAAAGGTGTCGTTCAGCGCATCGCGCGCTTCGACGAGGGTTGCCTCGGTCCGCGCTGAGAGATGCAGGCTACAGCCTTCCTCCGCCAACCGTTCCGCCACGGCACGGCCAATGCCCTTCGAGCCACCGGTAATAAGCGCCGTTTTTCCGGCAAGATTTAATTCCATGTAAGGCCTCCGTTGAATGGCAGGCAATGTCGCGCGGTCGGCACAAGGGCGTCAAGCGGCGGGCAGCGTGCGAGGCTGCCGAAACAATTGAAACCAATTTCGCCCGTGACGGAAATCAAAGTGATGCAGAGGCCCCTTAGCGTGATCTGCATTGGAACAGACATCTCCGAAAGGAAGAAAAGATGACTCAGACCACTGCACAGACCACCGACACGACCGTAAACAACGGCGTTAATGTCGAAGCATTGCTTGGTGCACGCGAAGCGTTGGATGCGGCCCCGGAGGCGGCACAGTTCAAGTGGCGCACGACCTGCGAGTGGGTAAACGGCACGCATAGCCGGTCCACCATCGGCGGTTTCTTCGGCCTCGGCCAGGAACAGTCGCGTGGTAAGTTCTTTACCGTGGAGGCCGACCATCCCGAAGTGTTCGCGGCCGAAGACAACGCGCCGACTCCGGTCGAAATCGTGCTGTCTGGCTTGGCAAGCTGTCTGACAGCCGGCGTTGCCGCCGTCGCCCAACATCGGGGCATTCAGCTGCATTCGGTCACGGCGACGATCGAGGGTGACATGGACATCCAGGGCATCCTCGGCATCGACGAGGACGTGCGCAACGGCTTCGGCACCATACGCGTGAATTTCGACATCAAGGCGGACGCCAGCGACGAAGACATCAAGGCGCTGGTCGCACAGTCGCAGAAACGGTCCGCCGTATTCGACATCGTGACGAACCCGACGAACGTTTTCGTCACCGTCAACGATTAAGCCGAAACGCGTAAAAGGGCGAGTGTCGTGAAAACCGTTACGACCGTCATCATCGGCGCCGGACAGTCCGGGCTCGCCATGAGCAAGCACCTCGCCGACCGCTCGATCGACCATGTGTTGCTCGAGCGCGGCGAGGTCGCCAATGCCTGGCGCACCGAACGCTGGGACTCGCTTCGCCTGCTGACGCCGAACTGGCAAAGCCGGCTTCCCGGCTACGCCTATAGCGGCGATGATCCGGACGGCTATATGGCGATGCCGGAGGTGACCGGGTTCCTCCAAAGTTATGCCGACACGATTTCGGCTCCCGTTCAGACCGGGACAACCGTTACATCCGTTCGTCAAACCGACGGTGGATACAATGTCGGCACGAATCGCGGCGATTGGCGGTGCCCGACGCTTGTCCTGGCAAACGGGGCCTGCGGTGTGGCGGCCGTGCCGAAGGTTGCGGACGGCCTGCCGCCGTCGGTCAGAAGCATGACGCCACTGCAGTACCGCAATCCGCGCGAACTGGATACAGGCACCGTACTGGTTGTCGGGGCGTCTGCGACTGGCGTTCAGCTTGCCCAAGAAATTCAGGCCTCGGGCCGTCAGGTCATCCTGTCCGTCGGTGAACATGTTCGTTTACCCCGCCTCTATCGTGGACGCGACATCAAATGGTGGATGGATGTGACCGGCGTGATGGACATGCATTACCACGAGGTCGATGACATCAGGCGCGCCCGGCGCGTACCGTCCCTGCAACTGGTCGGCACACCGGAACGGGCGACTCTGGACATTAATACGCTTCGCGACTCGGGCGTTGAGATTGTGGGACGCCTGGCGGGATTGCGGGACGGAGAGGCAATGTTCTCCGGTTCGCTCGGCAATCAATGCACCCTGGCGGACCTCAAGATGAACCGGCTGCTCGATACCATCGACGAATGGGTTTCCGCTAACGCTAGGAATGATGAATTCGAACCGCCGCATCGCTTCGAACCGACACAGGTTGCCACCGCACCACGGCTCGGCATGGATTTGGCCGATGGCGGTGTCAAAACGGTCGTCTGGGCGACCGGTTACCGTCCGGACTATTCCTGGCTCGACGTGCCGGTGTTCGACCGCAAGGGCCGCATCCGCCACGACGGCGGCGTGGTCGATGCGCCCGGCCTGTATGTGATGGGGCTGCCGTTCCTGCGCCGCCGGAAATCGTCGTTCATCGACGGTGCCGGTGACGATGCCCGCGATCTTGCTGCGCATCTAGGGGCCAGCTTGCACCGGCCTGCCGCCTGATGGAGGTGAATGTCATGCCATACGCCAAACCTTGTGAAACTCAATACGATGCCGTGATCGTCGGCGCCCGCTGCGCTGGGGCTGCCACTGCATTGTTGCTGGCCCGCGCCGGCGCGAAGATCTTGCTGGTCGATCGTCAAAAATGTGGCAGCGATACGGTGTCGACCCACGCGTTGATGCGGGCCGGCGTCCTGCAGCTTAAGCGTTGGGAGCTTCTGCCCAACCTCATGGCCGCCGGAACGCCGCGGGTGACGCGAACCACTTTCCATTATGGAGAGGAGACAATTGGCATCGATATCAAGCGGGAACATGGCGTCGATTACCTTTGCGCGCCGCGCCGGACCGTATTGGATCACCTGCTCGTAGAGGCGGCGCGGGAAGCCGGAGCCGTTGTTCATCACCGCGTGTCGCTTACGGATTTGCAGTTCGGTTCGGATGGCCGTGTGACCGGCGCGTATCTGAAGGACGCGACCGGCAAGGAAGTCTCCGTTACGTCCGATATCGTAATCGGCGCGGACGGCCGCCAGTCCATGGTTGCCCGGCTGGCCGGTGCGCAGATCTATGCCAAGGGTGCGGGAGCGTCTGGCTACGTTTATGGCTACTACAATGGCGTTCCGAATGACGGATTTCACTGGTATTTCGAGAAAGACGTCGCCGCCGGTGTGATCCCCACGAACGAAAACCAACATTGCTTGTTTGTCGGCGTGCCGCGATATCGCTTCGCCGAGACATTCCGCAAAGACCTGGATGGCGGGTTTCAGCGCACCGCAGCAGCGAACTCGCCGGTGCTCCGAGATGCGATCGGCAGGGCCCGTCTTGTCGGCCGCCTGCGCGGTTTCGCTGGGAGTCCCGGCTTTCTCCGACAATCCTACGGTCCGGGCTGGGCACTGGTTGGCGATGCAGGATATTTCAAGGATCCCCTGACCGCGCATGGCATTACGGATGCCTTGCGGGATGCGGAACTGCTCTCGAACGCGGTTCTCAACGGGCGGGCACGAGCGTTCGTGCGGTATCAGGACGAACGGGATGCGCTTTCCAGAGACTTGTTCGATGTGACCGACGCGGTGGCGTCCTTCAACTGGGATATTGACGAAATCAAGGATCTTCACGGCCGGCTCAGCGCTGCCATGAAAGTCGAAGCGGACCGTGTTGCCAAGTTTTCGCCGCCCACTGTTTTAGCAGCATAGGAGACAGGATCATGATCGCAACCGATTCTCTGTGGGCGCGCACCATTGCCGGTAAACCAGTACCAGGTTCGGCTGCGAGCAAAACTCGCACAACAAATATGCGCGACGTTGAAATGTTCACCGAAATGACCGGCGACAAAAATCCGATCCATTACGACGCGGACCTTGCTGCGGTCTTGCCGTTTGGCGGCCTTATTGTGCAAGGCGGTGTCACCACCGGACTGCTCAACGCGGTGGTCGCGGAAGATTTGCCGGGCCCTGGCAGCGTCTTTCTCGAAACGAACTGGAAGTTCGTCAAGGCCGTGAAAGTCGGTGAAACCATCACCGCAACGGTCACCGTCCAGTCTGTGCGGGACGACAAACCAATTTGCAAACTCGACACGGTTGTCCGCAATGCCGACGGCGATGACTGCGTTTTTGGCACTGCGACGACTTACACGATGCCACTGGCAGATAACGACAACGCGTCCTGATTGGCGCGACTTGCATCCACTCCACTGCTCTACCGTAACGCTAAGCAAGTTCTGAGCACATAAAAGCCTTGTCCTGTCGCTGGGAACGCGCATGCTCCGATGGGCGCGAATTTTCCGTCCGTAGCAGCATTCTGGTTTTGCCCCATGCGTCTCGCTCGAAGCACCCGTCGCCGGCTTTTTCTTGCCTTTGCCGTCGCCCTTCTGGTCGCGTTCGCCGCCGCCGGAATTGCGATCTATGTCGAGCGGTTTAGCGACCCGCTGGCAGCACGAGTTGTCGATACGCGGGCCTGTCCTGGATGCGATCTTGCCTATATCCGTCTGTGGTGGGCCGATTTGCGCGAGGTCGATCTTTCCGATGCAAACTTGGAGGGTGCCCGTCTGTGGTGGGCCGACCTTACCGGCTCTAATCTTTCGCACACTGATCTGCGCTCGGCCAGCCTCTGGTGGGCGACGCTCGACCGCATCGATCTTACGGGTGCTGATCTCACCGGTGCCCGGATCGGCCGCGCGGCGATCGTCGACAGCACGCTGCGGGGCGCCATTCTGAAAAACGCTGACCTGGTCGGCGTCGTTCTCGACCGGTCCGATCTGCGCGCGGCAGACCTGACCTGGGCGGATTTGCGCCAGTCGATCTTGCAGCAAACGGACTTCCGTGGTGCGCGGATGCAGGATGCGAACTTTTATCTCGCCGACCTTTCCGGCGCGCGACTCGACGGTGCCGATATGACTCGGGCAAGCCTCGTTCAGGCCAACCTGTCCCGCGCCGTGCTGACGGGAGCCAATCTGACAGAGGCCAATTTGAACAAGGCCGTGTTGAAAGGTGCCGACCTCGGCGCGGCGCGTCTTATGGGCGCTCAACTCACCGGTGCCGATCTCACGGACGCCAATCTGCGCGGCGCGGATTTGTCGCGCGCGAACTTGTGGAAAGCGGATCTATCTGGCGCCGATCTCACAGACGCCAACTTTACCGGCGCGGCAATGGATGAAACCGTGCTCGCGGGCGCTCGGTTCTGCCGGACGCGTTTGCCGGATCGGTTTGTACGGAGAAACGAGCAAATTCACGCATGCAATAACTGAACTTGCCAGTGAGGAACAACCCGCCATATAGTCTCACTTGAAAAACAGATAAAAGGTTACCCTTCTGATTCCTTAAGTCAGTCGGGATGAACGGGGGGAAACCGGCTCTATGTCGGCGCAGAGCGAAGAGTCTGCCAGGACCAAGCTGAAGATCGACCAGGTCTCCAAGAATTTTGGCGGCGTAAAAGCCGTTACGCAGGTGAGTCTGGACGTTCCCGAAGGAACGATTTTTTCCATCATCGGCCCGAACGGTGCCGGTAAGACGACGCTGCTGAACATGGTCAGCGGCTTTTATCATCCCGACGAGGGATCGATCCTGCTCGACAGCCAGGACGTAACGCGGCGAAAGCCGAACGAGCGTGCGAGGCTCGGCATCGCGCGCACCTTCCAGAACATCGCTTTGTTCCAAGGCTTGTCGGTGCTCGAAAATCTTATGCTGGGACGTCATGTGCACATGACGTCCGGCGTCCTCGCGTCTTTTCTTTATTGGGGACCGGCGCAGCGCGAGGAAGTCGTGCACCGCCGCCGTGTCGAGGAAATCATCGACTTTCTGAAACTCGCCGACCTGCGCCAACAACCGGCCGGCGAGCTGGCTTACGGATTGCGCAAACGCGTCGAACTCGGCCGGGCGCTTGCGGTCGATCCGACATTGCTGCTGCTCGACGAACCGATGGCCGGCATGAACCAGGAAGAGAAAGAAGAAATGGTACGCTATGTCCTCGACGTGAATGAGGAATTCGGCACCACTATCGTTTTGATCGAGCATGACATGGGCGTGGTCATGGACATATCGGACTATGTCGCGGTGCTCGATCAGGGAGAGAAGATCGCGGAGGGCGTGCCTGACGCGGTGCGCGCCGATCCGACGGTCATCGAAGCCTATCTTGGCGCCGATCACGAATAGGAGACGGAGGACCCATGGCAGAACCTTCGACAATTCCAGGCTATCTGCTGAGAAATGCAGCGGATCCCAATTTTTCCGATCAGCCTGCAATGCGTGAAAAAAGTTTCGGCATCTGGGAAACCTACGACTGGCAGAGCTATGTCGAGAACGTTCGGTCGTTTTCGCTCGGTCTCGCCGACCTCGGGTTCGCGGCCGACGACAAGCTGGCAGTGATCGGCAACAACCGGCCGCGGCTTTATTGGGCGCAGCTTTCGGCCATGTGCCTTGGTGGCCAATCCGTGCCCGTTTATCAGGACGCGATCGCGTCGGAGCTTTCCTATGTCCTGGCGCATTCCGAGGCGTCGGTGATTGTCGTGGAAGATCAGGAACAAGTCGACAAAGTCCTTTCCATCCGCGATGAACTGCCAAACTTGAAATGGCTAATTTACGATTATTCCAGGGGTCTTGCATCGTACGATGTCGACATCTTGAAATCGTACGAAGAAGTACAAACGCTTGGCCGCGCGTTCGCCGAGGGAAACCCCAATTATCTCGAGAACGAGATCGCCAAAATCAGTGCCGACAGCTTCGCGCTTATTGCCTACACCTCCGGGACGACGGGGCAACCCAAGGGCGTCATTCTGAGCCACGAGAACCTGATTGAGACGGCTCGAATATTTATTGCTGCCGAAGACGTACGGAAGACAGACGATTTTCTATCCTACCTCCCAATGGCTTGGGTTGGTGATGCACTCTACGGCCTTTGCGTCAGCATAATGGTCGGCGCGTCGTGCAATTGTCCGGAAGAGCCTGAGACGATTCAACGCGATCTGCGTGAACTGGGGCCAACGGGGATTGTTGCCGCGCCGCGCGTTTGGGAAGGAATTCTGTCGTCGCTTCAGGTTCGGGCGGAGGACTCGACACCTTTGAAGAAATTGGCTTTCAACTATTTCCGTGGTGTCGCTGACGCGGTTGAGCAGACGAAGCTGGAAGGAAAACCGCTGCCGCTTTTCCTCAAGATAAAGCAGCAGATTGGCGAATTCATGGTCTATGGCCCGGTTCGCGATCAGCTTGGTCTGCGCCGGGCGCGCTGGTGCTATACCGGCGGCGCGCCGCTTGGGCCCGACACGTTCCGGTTCTTTCGCGGGTTTGGTATTAATCTGAAACAGGTTTACGGGATGACCGAAAGTACGGGGCTCGTTTCGCTGCAGACTAGCGAAACGGCCAATCCCGATACCGTCGGCGAACCTTGTCAGGGCATTGATGTCTCGATTGCGAAGGAGCGCAGCGAGGTCCTGATCCGGTCGAAAGGCATCTTCAAAGGATACTATAAGCAGGACGATAAAACGCGTGAGGCGATCGACGCCGAAGGATGGTTTCACACCGGTGATGCCGGCATGATTGACGAGCGCGGCCATCTGGTCATCGTCGACCGAGCCAAAGATGTTGGCAAGCTAAGCGATGGTACGGTCTTCGCGCCGCAATTTATCGAACTCAAATTGAAGTACAGCCCTTACATTAATGAGGCTGTTGCCTTTGGCGACGGACAGGCCTTCGTTTCGACGATGATTGCCATCGACCTCGAAGCGGTCGGCAAATGGGCCGAAAAGGGCCGACTGCCGTACACCAACTACATGGACCTGGCCCAAAAATCGGAGGTGCGGGCACTGATCGCGGAAGAAATTCGTCAGATCAATCTAGGTTTGCCTGAAGTGCAGCGGATTAAGCGGTTCCTGCTGCTAACGAAGGACCTCGATGCGGACGACAACGAGGTAACGCGGACGCGAAAATTGCGCCGCGCCTATATCATGGAGAAATATGCGCCGGTGCTGAACGCATTTTACGGAGGGGGTACAGCTGTCGAGCTGAAGCTTGACGTAACCTTCGAGGACGGCAGCCGTTCGCAGATCGATTCGCATCTAGTCATCGAGGAAGCGGCATAGTTTTTTAGAAAGCGAGTGGCATTATGAGCGGTGAAACGCAGTTCTTCGTCGAGTTGGTATCGAACGGCTTTCTCACTGGGTTGATGTACTCCCTGGTCGCTGTCGGATTCGTGTTGATTTACAAATCGACCGACGCGATCAATTTTGCCCAAGGCGAGTTTTGCATGATCGCGGCCATCATCGTCGCCTCGACCATGACCCTTTACGGCTTCCCGCTCTGGGCCGCGGTCGGGATATCGCTAATCTTCATGTTGGGCTTCAATCTGGGACTGGAACGATTCGTGCTGCGTCCGATGATTGGCCGGCCGGTGGTCGCTATCATTATGGCGACGATCGGACTGGCGCTGATGTTCCGGGGACTTGGACCGCTCGTCTTCGGCGCGGAAACACGGCCGATCAATTTGCCGATCGAGCAGGCTCCGGTTATCTGGGGCCCGTTCTTCATGTCGCAGATCGACATCCTCGGTGCCGCCATCAGCGTGCTCTTTCTCGCCGTCTTCGGCTGGTTCTTTCTTAAGAGCCGCAAGGGCGTTGCAATGCGTGCGGTGGCCGACAGCCATCAGGTCTCGATGGCCATGGGGATCAACGTGGAGCGCTATTTTGCGCTGGCCTGGATGCTCGCCGGTCTGGTGGCACTCCTCGGCGGGATAGTTTGGGGCAACGCCATTGGTGTCGATACGCAACTCGCACAGCTCGGCTTGAAAGTATTTCCCGTCGTCATCCTCGGCGGCCTCGACTCGATCATCGGCTGTATCGTGGGCGGCCTGATCGTCGGCGTCTGCGAGGCCATCGCGGCGGGCTACCTCGATCCCATCGTCGGCGGCGGGACGAAAGATTTCACCCCTTATGTTCTCATGATCCTGGTCCTGATGATCCGTCCATACGGAATGTTCGGCAAGCCGATCATTGAGCGAATCTGATCGGCGGAGGACGAACGTATGTTCCATCGCGAAAGCGGCTACTACAAGACGACCTACAAAGCCGACATGGCACTGTTCCGGTTGCCGATCGGCAAGGTTGCCGTCGGCGCGATCGCCGTTATCTTCTTCATCATCTGCCCGATGATATTCGACGAGTACTACCTCTCGATCATCAATATCGCGGCCATCGCGGTGATCGGTGCGCTCGGCCTCAATATCCTGCTCGGCTATACCGGGCAGATCTCAATCGGCCATGCCGCGTTCATGTCGGTCGGTGCCTATACGGCGGCTAACATGGCGGTATCTTTCGGCTGGCCGTTCTGGTTGACGGTGCCGGCGGGTGGCTGCATGGCGGCGCTGATCGGCACCATCGTTGGCATGCCATCGCTCCGAGTAAAGGGACTGTATCTCGCGATTGCGACCCTGGCGGCGCAGTTCATCATAGAATGGGTGCTGAACCACACACCGGCGATCTCGGGCGGCATTCAGGCGTCGATCGAGATGCCACGGCCGGTTTTCTTTGGCCGGACTCTGGAGACACAGGCCGAACTCTACTTCTTCATTTTGCCGGTTTGCGTACTCGCAATTGTCGCCACGCTCAATCTCGTCCGCAGCCGGATCGGCCGTGCCTTCATCGCCATTCGCGACCAGGACATCGCCGCCGAGATCATCGGCATCAACGTCTACCGCTACAAGCTGTTGGCGTTCGCCATTTCGTCCTTTTACGCCGGTGTCTGCGGCGTGATGTACACCTACTATTTCGGGATCGCGAATTACGAAGCCTTCCAGCTGCCGATCTCAATCGACTACCTCGCGATGTGCATCATCGGCGGCCTCGGTTCGGTGCTTGGCTCGATCTTCGGCGCTGTCTTCGTGACATTGCTGCCGATCGCAATCCGCATTTTCATGGAGAATGTTGGGGTCTTCTTCGTCGACGGCGTCTATCTGGCGCAGGTGATCGCCCAGATGCGCCTCATCCTGTTCGGCGGGCTGATCATCCTGTTCCTCGTCGTCGAACCGGACGGGCTCAACAAACTGTGGCAGAATATACGGAATTACTTCCGGATTTGGCCGTTCTCGTATTGAGGCGGCACGGCCCCAGCCGGGTGATCCGGGAGAGAAAAGGATAATAAGAAAAGCAGCATGGAAATGAACTACCAGGGAGAAAACGTATGAGACATATGAAAATGGGCCTGCTCGCGGTGTCCGCTTTGGCGGCCGCGACATTTCAGGCCAGTACGGCGTCCGCCGGCGAGATCGTCGTCGGGATGCAGTGCGACCGGACAGGGCCGACACAGACGGTTGGTACCTTCCTCTGCCCCGGCTATCACGACTACGTAAAGCTGGTGAATTCGCGAGGTGGTATCGGTGGCCATACCGTGCGCGTGCTGGAGATCGACCACGAATATAAAGTGCCGCCCGGTATGGAAGCGTATCAGCGCTTCAAGAAGGAGGGCGCGGTCGTCGTGGCGATTTACGGAACGCCGCACACTCAGGCGCTGACGCCGCTCCTCCATGAGGACAAGATTCCGGGTACGAGTCCCGGCTTCGGTACCGCGGCCGCCGCCAATGGTACAAAGTACCCCTACCTGTTCCCCATCGCGGCGACATATTGGTCACAGGGCGCGGCGGCAGTCGCCTTTGCCAAGACCAAGCTCGGCGGTGTGCTCAAGGGCAAGAAGATCGCGTTCATCTACTACGACAACCCGGCCGGCCGCGAACCTCTGCCGATTCTCCACAAACTGGCGAAGATGGAAGATTTCGAGCTGAAAGAATTCGCGATTCCGCCGCCCGGTGTCGAGATGAAAGTCCAGGTGCAGGACATCGCGCGCCGCTATCGGGCGGACTTCGTCATCAACCACACCTTCGGCAAGGCGCCATCGGTCTCGATTAACGAGTTCACGCGGAACGGCTATCCGCTGAACAAGATGGTCGGATTCGTCTGGGCCGCGGGTGAGTCCAACATTATGGGCGCCGGGGGCTGGGATAAGGCCCAGGGCTACTATGTCATGCAGTTCGCAGGCGCTGGCTCCGACTACAAGGTGCTCGACGACATCAAGGCGTTGTACAAGTCCGAGGGCAAATCCGCACCGAAGGAGATGGAGTCGACCGTCTATTACAACCGCGGTCTGATGGCAGCGGCAGTGCATTTGAAGGCCATCGAGAACGCCGTTAAGGCGAAGGGCGGCAGCCATAAGATCTCCGGCGCGGACGTGAAGAGCGGATTCGAGAGCATTTCCGACTTCACACTCGGCGGTATCCTGCCGCCGATGAAGATCACGCCAGAGGATCATGAAGGTGGCGGCTGGGTCCGCATCTTCGAAGTCAAGGGACAGGGTTTCGTACCCGTGACCGATTGGATGCACGGCTATCGTGACACCGTCATGCAGATGGTCAAAGACCACTAGCATTTTATCGGACCGGTCCTGAGTCGGGGCCGGTCCGGCTTTCTTAATTTTTACAAGTGTGAGAGCGGATCGTGCTGCAGCTCAACAATATCGAAGTCATTTACGACAACGTCATTCTGGTGCTGCGCGGCGTCTCGATTGAGGCGCCGGAGGGGGCAATCACCACCGTCCTTGGCGCGAATGGCGCCGGCAAGACGACGATGCTGAAGGCGATTTCGGGACTGTTGCGTCCCGAGCGTGGTGACGTGTCGCGAGGCTCAATCGAATTCAACGGTGAGCGGATCGACCGAATGTTGCCGCACCAGATCGTCCGGAACGGCATCGTCCAGGTGTTCGAAGGGCGCCGGGTTTTCGAGCATCTAACCGCTGAAGAGAACCTCATCGCCGGAGGTCATATTCTACCGTCTGCAGCCAAGCTCAAACAGAATATGGAACTCGTCTACGAGTATTTCCCAAGACTCTCCGAACGACGCGATATTCAGGCCGGTTATCTGTCCGGCGGTGAGCAGCAGATGCTGGCCGTCGGACGGGCCCTGATGTCAGAGCCGAACTACGTGTTGCTGGACGAGCCGTCGCTCGGCCTTGCGCCGATGATCGTGCAGGAGATCTTCGGCAGGATCCAGCGGCTGCGTGATGAGCAGAATGTGTCGTTTCTGCTCGTCGAGCAGAACGCCAAACTGGCGCTGGAAATCGCCGATGCCGGTTATGTCATGGAGAATGGCGCCATCGTGCTCGAAGGACAGGCGTCCCAGTTGCGCGACAATGCCGACATCAAGGAATTCTATCTAGGCATGTCCGGCGAGGACCGCAAAAGCTTCCGCGACGTGAAGCACTACCGCCGCCGCAAACGCTGGCTCGCCTGACTACCGAGGGTGGGCCTGTTTCGCCTAATGTTTGGCAATCCCCCGATGGGCGTCCTTGCCCCATAGCGCTTCGACGCGCCCGTCGCGGCCGCAGCGGTGTCGGTAGAAGCGGTAGCGGACGGGATTCTTTTTGTAATAGTCCTGGTGATAATCCTCAGCCGGGAAGAAGGGGCCGGCATCTTCTATCGTCGTGACGATCGGATCTTTTAGGATCTTCGACTCCTGAAGCGTATGCTTCGTTTCTTGTGCGATGCGCTTCTGTTCCGCGGAGGTTGCGAAGATCGCTGTCTTGTAACTTTCGCCCCGGTCGCAGAATTGACCGCCGCCGTCGGTCGGGTCGACGCTGTGAAACAGGATATCGACGAGAGCCGCGCAAGAGACTTTTTTCGGGTCGTAGGTGATCTGCACGGCTTCGCGATGGCCCGTATTGTCGGCAGACACTTGTTTGTAGGTCGGATTCGGCGTGATGCCCCCCGTATAGCCGGATATGGTGCGCACGACGCCGGGCACATTGTCGAAGTCCGATTCCACGCACCAGAAGCATCCGCCGGCGAAAATGGCAGTTTTCAGGTCTTTTTCGCTAGTTCCCGCCTGTGCGAAGGCCGTCGCGGACAGAGCTGACAACAGCAATCCGAGGACGAACGCGAGACGGAAGGATCGGTGGGGCATGGCTGTCGCTCCGAACGAAGGCAGGGGGTGGGTATTCGAACACGCCGCTCGGGGGACTATTTAGGGTATGGGCAGGCCGAAACGTACCCTTTTCGCGGAAAGTTGA
Source organism: Alphaproteobacteria bacterium (assembly GCA_012103325.1). GTDB lineage: Bacteria > Pseudomonadota > Alphaproteobacteria > UBA8366. The sequence continues at coordinate 98,341 of WLWY01000001.1, read as the reverse complement.
TCGGGCGCCAGGCCTTGCATCGTGGGTCTTCCGGCGTTATAAGGCGCGCGCTAAGAAGGACGGCTGAGGCCCTGGGTATGCCCTGACGTCCGAACAAAGATATGCGCCATAGCGTGCATGAAACGGTAACGAGGAAATCGAAATGCCCAAAATGAAGACAAAATCCAGTGCCAAGAAGCGGTTCCGTTTGACTGGCAAAGGCAAGGTACGGTTCAACAGCGCGGGACTGTCGCACATGTTGCGGCGGCGCTCGCAGAAGATGAAGCGCACCAACCGCGGGACGCAGATCATGTCCGATGCGGATGCCAAGATCGTCAAAAAATACTATTTGCCAAACAGTTAGCATAACGGAGCCACGATATGTCTCGGGTAAAACGCGGCGTGACGACACATGCTCGTCACCGCAAAGTCATCAAGGCCGCCAAGGGATCGCGCGGCCGGTCTAAAAACACTTTTCGCGCGGCAATACAGCGGGTCGAAAAGGACCTGCAATACGCCTACCGCGACCGGCGCACGCGCAAGCGTGATTTTCGCCGGTTGTGGATTCAGCGCATCAATGCCGCCTCCCGTCAGCATGGGCTGCCCTATGCGAAATTTATCAACGGGTTGAAGATCGCCGGCATCGACCTCGACCGAAAAGTGCTGTCGGATCTCGCCATTCGCGAGCCGGGCGCTTTCCAGTCATTGGTTGAGCAGGCGCAGGCAGCGCTCGCCAAGTAACGGCCTGGCCGGTTTGGCGATGGAAAACCTCGACCAACTGCGGGAAGAACTGCTGGCGTCGGTTGCGGCGGCGGACAGTCTCGATGCGCTCGACTCGATCCGTGTGTCCGAGCTTGGCCGGAAGGGCCGCGTCACGGAGATGATGAAGGGGTTGGGCGCGCTCGATCCCGAGCAACGCCGTGAAGCGGGACAAGCGCTGAATGCCGTTAAGACCGCTGTCTCGGATGCGATTGACGCGCGCCATAGTGGGCTGGCCGAAGCAGCTTTGGATGCGGAACTGGCCGCCGATCGGGTCGATATCACTCTCCCGGCCCGGCCCGAGAGCGAAGGACGTTTACATCCGATCAGCCAGACTTTCGACGAGATCATTGCAATCTTTGGCGAGATGGGGTTTTCGGTCGCCGAAGGTCCGGATATCGAGGACGATTTCCACAATTTCACCGCGCTGAACATCCCGCCCGAGCACCCGGCGCGGCAAATGCACGACACGTTCTATCTGCCGGAGAAGCCGGACGGGGAGCGGCTGGTACTGCGGACCCATACCTCGCCGGTGCAGATCCGCACCATGCAGGAGACGCCGCCGCCGCTGCGCATCATCGCCCCGGGCCGTACCTATCGCTGCGACTCCGACATGACGCATACGCCGATGTTCCATCAGGTCGAAGGGCTGATCGTCGACGAAACGACGCATATGGGGCACCTGAAGGGCTGCCTGATTGAATTCTGCCGCGCCTATTTCGAAGTGGACGACGTCCCGGTGCGGTTCCGGCCGAGCTACTTCCCTTTCACCGAACCGTCGGCGGAAGTCGACATAGGCTGCAGCCGCAAGGGTGGTGAGTTGAAGATCGGAGAAGGCGACGACTGGCTGGAAATCCTCGGCTGCGGCATGGTGCACCCGAAAGTCCTTGCGGCCTGCGGGATCGATCCGGATAAATATCAAGGCTTCGCCTTCGGCATGGGGATCGAGCGCATCGCGATGCTGAAATACGGCATTCCCGATCTGCGCACCTTCTTCGACGCCGATCTGCGCTGGCTGCGCCATTACGGGTTCGTGCCGCTGGAAGTGCCAACCCTGCTTCGGGGGCTGACCCCATGAAGTTCACCCTGGGCTGGCTGAAGGATCATCTCGATACAGACGCGCCGCTCGACGAGATCACAGACCGGCTGACCTCGCTGGGACTGGAGCTCGAGGAGCTGCACGACAGGGCGGCCGATTATGAATCGTTCGTCGTCGGTGAGGTCGTGTCCTGCGAACCGCATCCAGATGCCGACCGGTTACGAGTTTGCGTTGTCGATACCGGCGGTACCAAGATTCAAGTCGTGTGCGGGGCGCCGAACGCGCGGGCCGGCATGAAAGGTGTCTTCGCCCCGTCGGGAACGCACATCCCTGGAACCGGCCTCGATTTGAAGGAAGCGAAAATTCGCGGCGTGGATTCCAGCGGTATGCTGTGTTCGGAGCGCGAGATGGGCCTGTCGGACGATCATGACGGCATCATCGATCTGCCGGCCGATGCGCCGGTTGGCGAAAGCTATGTGTCCTATATGGGACTCGACGATCCGGTGATCGAAATCGCGCTCACGCCGGACCGGTCGGATTGCGCCGGCGTGCGCGGCATCGCGCGCGATTTGGCTGCCGCCGGCGTTGGGACGCTCAAGCCATGGCCTTATGAAGAAGTCAAGGGGAGCTTCGACAGCCCCATCGTTTGGAAGCGCGACCTGGGCGACGAGGGCAAGGCGTGTCCGATGGTGGTCGGCCGCGCGTTCCGGGGTGTCAAGAACGGGCCCAGCCCGGAATGGCTGCAGGACCGGCTGCGCGCGATCGGGTTGCGGCCGATTTCGGCGCTGGTCGATATCACCAACTATGTGACGTTCGACCTGTGCCGCCCGCTGCACGTCTTCGACATGGATAAGCTGTCCGGCGACGCGTTGACAATGCGCTTCGCGAAGAACGACGAAGAGATCGAAGCGCTGGACGGTCGCAGCTATACGCTCGACGATACGATGGTCGTGATCGGCGATGCCAAAGGGCCGCAGGCGATTGGCGGCGTCATGGGCGGTGAGGTCACCGGCTGCACCGAAGAGACGACAAATGTGTTTATGGAAGCCGCATTGTTCGATCCGGTGCGGACGGCGGCGACAGGCCGGAAACTCGCGATTGAGTCGGATGCCCGTTATCGCTTCGAACGCGGTCTCGATGCGGAATCTGCGCTTTGGGGTGCCGACGTGGCGGCGAAGCTTATTCAAGAGCTCTGTGGTGGCGAAGTCAGTGCCGTAACTGTTGCGGGCGAGATACCGGCGCCTCGGGCACCGATCCTGTTTGATCCCAACCGCGTCGAAACGCTGGGTGGAGTCGCCGTTCCCTCGGAGGAAGCGCGGCGGATCCTCGAAGGGCTTGGCTTTAAGACGCAGAAGCAGGGAGACAAAATCGAAGCCCTGATTCCGAGCTGGCGGCCCGATGTGGAAAGCGAGGCCTGCCTCGTCGAGGAAGTGCTGCGGGTCCAGGGGTTCGATAAAATTCCGGCCGTGCCGCTGGAGCGGGAAACGCCGCTGTCTCGCCCTGCGATATCGCTGCCGCAACGCCGGGTCGCATTTGCGAAGAAGGTGCTGGCGGGACGCGGCATGCTGGAGGCGGTGACGTGGTCCTTCATGCGCGATACGGAGGCCCAATTGTTCGACGGCGGTGAAGAGACATTGCGCCTCGCCAATCCCATTAGCGCCGACCTCGACGTCATGCGGCCCTCGATTCTGCCGAACTTGATCGCGGCGGCCGGCCGCAACGCGGATCGGGGGAATGGCGATGCGGCCCTGTTCGAAGTGGGTGCGGCGTGGCAAAGCGACGATGCGAAGGGGCAACGGACGGTTGCCGCCGGTGTCCGCGCCGGCATGAGCGGTCCGCGTCACTGGTCTGCGCCGCCTCGTGCTGGCGATGTGTTCGATGCGAAGGCCGATGCGCTGGCCGTACTCGGCGCTTGCGGTGCTCCCGTGGACAAGGCGCAGGCAACTGCGGATGCGCCCGGCTGGTATCATCCGGGCCGCTCTGGTGCGCTGCGTCTGGGGCCGACAGTGCTGGCCTGGTTCGGGGAAATCCACCCCAAGGTTCTGAATGCGCTGGACGTGAAGGGACCGATCGCTGCGTTTGAGGTGTTTCTCGACGTTATTCCGCAGCCAAAAGGCAAACCGGCCAAGGCCCGCCCGTTGCTCAAGGTGTCCACGTTCCAGCCCGTCAATCGCGACTTTGCCTTTGTCGTCGATCAGGACGTTCCGGCGGCGAAACTGATTGGCGCTATTCGGAATGCGGACAAGAAACTCGTCGCCGATGTCAGCGTCTTTGACGTGTTCATGGGAAAATCGATCGGTGAGGACAAGAAATCGGTCGCGCTCGCGGTAACGTTGCGGCCGTTGCAGGCGACGATGACCGATGCCGAAATTGACGCGATTGCGGTGAAAATCGTTGCGAATGTGGAAAAACAAACCGGCGGCGTTCTTCGCGGCTGACGTTGGCGCGCAATTAAGTAAATTTTAACTACGATAGAAGTTGACGGAGTCGCGCGACTCAGCGAGTCTGCGAGCGATCTTTCAATAAGCCCATAGCCATGCCCGCTTCAAAAAAGTCTTACGCCATACCTTGTGCGAGCGAATTCCGCGACCATGTTCAATCGCTTGCGGCACAGCGCGGCGTCAATGTCGGTGATTTGGCGCGGTCTGTAATGCTGGTCGTCCCGCCCGGCGCCATAGAAGGCATGGACGATCCGGGTGAACCGGCGGCCGATGACCGGGAGACGGTCGTTTTGAAGTCCGGTCCCAGCGCGGGCAAACCATGGCGTCGCAAACCCCGTCTACAGGTCCGGTTGCCGCACGGGCATAGTGTCAAGGAACTCCGCAAGGCCTTGAACCTTGCGCTGGCGATGGCCGCCGGGGAGCGTAACATTCGAGTCGAGTTGAACGGGACGCCGGATGCGGAAGAAAAACTCGGTGAAGTGGAGAAGGAAGTCGACCGCTTACGAGGGATCGTCGGCGCGTTGTCCTTCAAGCCGTTGCCGCAAGGTGTGAAGACACGCGGCGACGCCATGTATGTGCTGGGGTTTCCGCTGAACGCCAAGCTTGGGCCGGACCTCGTGAAGTCGCGCTTCCGAATGCTGGCATCGATCCATCACCCCGACAGCGCCTATGGCGACACGCGCCGCATGAGCCAGCTCAATCAGGCGATGGCGAAGTTGCGTGCGCTGGGGATTTACCGGTGACGTAACACCGCGGTGGATGTGCGTGTGTCGGCGGCCGGTTGGTAATGGATGGCGATCTCCGAAAGACCGTCGATCCACTCATCGACATTGGCGCCCGGTGCCAGTTCGAACGCATCGAAACCACAGCGCAGCATGAACTGCGCCTGATCTCGCAGGATTTGCCCAACGGCGCGGATTTCTCCTTCGAATCCAAATCGTTCACGCAATAGCCGCGCGGTTGAGTAAGATCGCCCGTCCGTAAAAGCCGGGAATTCCAGGGCGATCAATTCGATGGTGTCCAGAGCATCGGCGATGTCATCGACGACTGCGTCGCTCGATAGACGCAGGCCGATGGGGACGTTGCGTTGCCGCAAGCGCTCTTTTTCGTTCCGCCAACGATTGGCGGAGACGATTGCCGGTTGATCTATGGGCACAATCGTATCGTCATCGACGGTAACCCACTCGTTTTCGACGACCGCACCATTCTTAACGAGCGTCATAAAGCGCCTCCTTGAACGGGGATTGGCCGATGCGTTCATAGGTGTCGACGAAGCGCTCGCCGTCGTATCGCTGCTCGAGATAGATGTTTACGAGTGTTTCGATCGCGTCCACGACATTGTCGCTGGAGAAGGCGGGCCCGATGATCTTGCCGATGGCGGCGTTTTCGTCCGCGCGGCCGCCGAGCGTGATCTGGTAGTACTCCTCGCCCTTCCGGTCGACGCCGAGAATACCGATGTGCCCGACGTGATGATGGCCGCACGCATTAATGCATCCCGATATCTTGAGCCGCAGTTCTCCAATGTCGTGTTGCCGGTCGAGATTGGCGAAAAGCCGGCTGATCCGCTGTGCCACGGGGATCGAGCGCGTCGTCGCAAGCCCGCAATAGTCGAGGCCGGGGCAGGCGATGATATCGCTAATCAGTCCGATATTTGCCGTTGACAGCCCCTGCGTGCGCAGCCCCTGCCACAGCGCGTACAGGTCCGATTGGCGGACATACGGCAGGACCAGGTTCTGCTCATGCGTGACACGGATCTCGCCGAGGCTGTAGCGTTCGGCGAATTCGGCCATCGCGTCCATCTGCTCGGCCGTTGCGTCTCCGGGCGCTTCGCCTTCGGGCTTCAAGGAAACCGAGACGATCGCGTAACCGCTTTGTTTATGGCGGGCCACATTCGTTCGGGCCCAATCCGAGAATGCGTGATCTTCGAATAGTTTTGCGTTGTAACCACTCGTCTCGGCCGGTTCGTAGGACGGTGGATCGAAGAACGCGGCGATTCGTTCCACTTCTGCAGAATCAAGATTCGGCCCTGCGTCGCGAAGCTGTTCCCACTCCGCTTCGACCTGATCGCGGAAGACCTCGGTGCCCAACTCATGGACCAGGATCTTGATCCGCGCCTTGTATTTGTTGTCGCGCCGGCCGGCGAGGTTGTAGACCCGCAGGATGGCCTCCAGATAGGACAGCAATTGGTCCTTGGGGAGGAAATCCCGGATAGTCTTGGCGATCATCGGCGTGCGGCCCTGGCCGCCGCCGACCATTACTTCGAACCCCACCTCGCCTGCTTCATTGCGCTGCATGGCGAGGCCGATATCGTGTACCCGCACGGCCGCTCTGTCTTCGTAGGCGCCGGTGACGGCGATTTTGAACTTGCGCGGCAGGAACGAGAACTCCGGGTGGAGCGTCGACCACTGCCGGATGATCTCGCAAGTGATGCGGGGGTCCTCGATCTCATCGGCCGCGACGCCGGCGAACGGATCGGCGGTGGTGTTGCGGATCGTGTTGCCGCTGGTCTGGATCGCATGCATCTCGACCTTTGCTAGATCGGTCAGGATATCCGGTGCTTCTTCCAGTTTCGTCCAGTTGAACTGGATATTCTGGCGGGTCGTGAAGTGGCCATAACCCTTATCGTACCGGCGCGCGATGTGGGCGAGCATGCGCATTTGTTCAGACGACAGTGTGCCGTAGGGAATCGCGACGCGAAGCATGTAGGCGTGCAGCTGCAGATACAGGCCGTTGAGCAGCCGCAGCGGCCTGAATTCATCCTCGCTCAGCGCACCGTCGAGCCGCCGTTGAACCTGATCGCGAAACTGCGCGACCCGCTCGCCAACCAGCTGGCTGTCGTAGGCATCGTAGCGATACATGGTCAGGCGACCCGCTTCAGGCCGTCGACTGAAGCATCTGACAGCGTGTTGATTGTGCCTGTCGGGCCTGCCGCGCGGATTTGCTCGCGCCGCTGCACCGGCCAAGCCGATCCGCTCGAAGCATCGATCTCGATCAGGTAGGGGTCGACAGCGACTTGCGCTGCCACCGCGCGTTGCGCGGTTTCAAGAAGCCATTCGCTTTCTTCATCGCTGGTCGCGATATGGCTGTCCGCGACGTTATCGGACCAGTCGCCATCCCAAGTCAGGAACGCCACGCGGCCATCGCCAAGTAGGTTCGCAGTCACGGCTTGCTGTGTCATGTCATTCTCCACGGTGTGTTTGTTTTTCAGACCGCGATCGCTTCGCGGGTGAGGGGGCGTGCGTCGGCGAGCGCCGCGACTGAGCCAATAACGGCGAGCGCCGGTCCGGTTATGCCGTTGTTCCGGATCATCGCTTCCAGCTCCGACAGCGATCCGGTTACCGTTCTTTGGCTGGGCAACGTGCCGTTTTCGATAATCGCCGCGGGTGTTGCGGGATCGAGCCCGTTCTTGATAAGGCGGTCTGCCGTGACGCCCGCTGTGCTGACCGCCATGTAGAACACGAGTGTCTGCCGGGACTGCGCGAGTGCGGTCCAATCCGGTCCGTCGTTGCCGGCCGCGGCATGCCCGGTAACGAAGGTAACGGCGCCGGCATGGTCGCGGTGGGTGAGCGGAATGCCGCTTGCCGCCGCGCATCCGGTGGCGGCCGTAATGCCGGGAACCACCGTTGTGCGGATACCCGCCCGCTGGAGATATTCCAGTTCCTCGCCGCCGCGTCCGAAGATGAAGGGGTCGCCGCCTTTCAGCCGTACGACCGTTCGGCCCAGCTGCGCCTCACGGACGAGTAGCGCATTGATTCCCGTTTGTGGTACCGCATGCGCGTCCTTCTTTTTGCCGACGAAAATTTTACGGCTGTCGGGCCGAGCGTAGTCGAGTATTTCCGGCCCGATCAGGCGGTCATAGACGATCACGTCCGCTTGCTGGATGAGCCGCAAAGCGCGCACTGTCAGTAAGTCGGGATCGCCGGGGCCTGCGCCTACGATATGGACGATGCCGTTGTTGTTTATGAGCTTAAGAGGGTCCATGAAGCTGCGACCTTGGAGGCTATATTTGTGTGTTTAATATTATAAAACACTATATTAGTGTATTAAATAATTAATCAACATAATTCTGCGGAAAATAAATCATGAGGCCGTGATAAGAGCGCGTCGAAATAGCGCGTGGCGAGAATCTGGCGAATCCCTGTAGGTTGCCTGATCTGCCGCTGGAAAACCGGACCTGTTGATGGCCTACGAGCTGCGCGCAGCAGCACTGCAACGCGAAGGCGCCCCATTCTCGGTGGCGGTTTGGCTGTTCGTTTGTGCGGGGATGGTAATGGCGATGATGATGATCGGCGCCATTACCCGCCTTACGGAATCCGGCCTGTCGATGGTCGAGTGGCGGCCGCTGATCGGCGCCTGGCCGCCGACCAGCGAGGCGGAATGGCAGCGTGTCTTCGACTTATATCGCCAGACTTCGGAATACCAGCTTGCCAATGCCGGCATGGCACTGGCGGAATTCAAGACGATCTTTTGGTGGGAATTCATTCATCGGCTTTGGGGACGTTTGATCGGCGTCGTGTTTGCGATGCCCTTCGTGGCTTTTTTGATCCTGAAAAAGATACCTCGATCAATGACCCCGCACCTGGTTGCGCTGTTCGTACTGGGTGGGCTCCAAGGCCTGATCGGTTGGTGGATGGTCAAAAGCGGCTTCGTCGACCGCATCGATGTCAGCCAGTATCGGCTGACGGTTCATCTCGGCATCGCCTTCGGGATTCTCGGTTATTTGCTGTGGCTCGCGCTCGATATCGTCGCCCCGCGCGGCTCGCCGGCGTCGGACGGGTTGCGCCGGCGGGGATGGCTCACTCTCGGTGTCCTTTCCGCGACCGTTTTGGCCGGCGGCCTTGTCGCGGGATCGCACGCCGGTCTGACCTATAATACGTGGCCGTTGATGGACGGGGCTATCGTGCCCGAGGGCATCTTCGATCTGTCGCCCTGGTGGCTGAACGGATTTGAGAACATCGCGACTATCCAGTTCGATCATCGCATGCTCGCCTATATCAGCCTCGGCAGCATCCTGTGGCTGTGGCTCGGTGTGCGCTGGGCGCATACATCGCCGCTTGCCCGGCTTGCCGCTGGCGCGCTGGCCGCAATGGCGCTGGTTCAGGTCATTCTTGGCGTGGCGACCCTGCTGATGGTGGTGCCGCTGCCGCTCGCGGTGCTGCATCAGGCCGGTGCGGCGACGTTGTTTGCCTTGGCGGTGTGGACAGTGCACGCGCTGTCCGGCCGCGGATAATCCAGAGGACGGCCCCCGGCAGGCCCGCGGCCATGACCAAGATGCCGAGCGTCACCGATACCGTCAGCGCCGGCGCGGTGGCGATCCCGAAGAAGGCGAACAACCACATCAGCGCAGCCTCGCGCAATCCCCAACCGCCGAAGGTTATGGGAAACGTTGCTAGCAGCAGGACAGGCGGGGTAAGGGCCAAACAGACGAGCAATCCCGGTGAGGCGTTTGCGGCCAGCGCCAGAAGATAGACCGCCGCACCCGCACCGAGATGGATAAGCAACGATTGGCTGAGAACGAGCAGCCCTTCGGCCGACAACAGAATCCGGCGCGCGGTCTGTGCGGCATCGCCGACCCAGGCAAGCCATCGCCATCGAATTTTGGCGAAACGCTCGCCGATCAGAATTACCAGGGCGAGCCCCACGCTCACGGCGAGCAACGCCAGCAAAGCCGACTGACCCGCCCCTGGCAGAAGCATGAGTCCGGTCAGGATCAGTGGTGTTAGCGCCAGGAACCCGGCGATGCGTTCCAGAACGATACCCGCGGTCGCGGTGCCGAGTTTTGTGCCGTCCGCCCGTAGCATCCAGACCCGGGCTGCGTCGCCGCCCACGGTCGTGGACAGAGTCTGGTTAAAGAACATCGCGATGAAGAACAGGCGCAGGGCGTCGCCCCAGGGCAATTTACCGTCTTGTAGGCGTATGATCGTGCGCCAGCGCCAGGCGCTCAGGACACCATGCAGGAGCAGAACCAGAAAGGCGGCTGCAACTGGGGCTATCTCCAGGTCGGGGATACGAGCAAAAGCGGCGGAAAGATCGAAACGCGACCAAAGCCAGGCGAGCAGTGCCGCGGAAACGCCGGCCTTAAGGACGACGAACAGGCATTTTCGGCGCATGCGCGCGTCAGTTTCCGCCGGCGCGGTCCAGGATCGCGTGCAGGAGAACCTGACATCCGGCGGCAATATCTTCCGGCGTCGCGTTCTCGATCTCGTTGTGACTGATGCCGTCTTCGCACGGCACGAAGATCATGCCCGTCGGCGAGACCTTCGCCATGTAGATCGCGTCGTGGCCGGCACCGCTGACAATGTCCATATGGGTGTAGCCGCCGATCTCCGCCCCCTTGCGCACCGCATTGACGCAATCCGGGTTGAAGACGGTCGCGGGGCAAGACCATATCTGATTGAAACCCAGTTCCAATGTATTCGCCTTGGCGGCTTCTTCCGATGCGGCGCGCAACGCATCATTCATTTCCGCCAGCGTCGCGTCGCTCGGGTGCCGGAAGTCGACGGTCAGGAACACCTCGCCGGGGATGACGTTGCGGCTGTTCGGTTTCGATTCCAGCATGCCGACGGTAGCACAGGCGCCGGGCTGGAAGTCATGCCCAATGCGGTTGACCGCGGTGACAATCGACGCCGCGCCGACCAGCGCGTCCCGCCGGACCGCCATCGGTGTGGGGCCGGCATGGCTTTCGCGGCCGATCAGAGTGATCTCGTACCAACGCTGTCCTTGCGCGCCGCTGACGATGCCGATCGTCTTTTCCTCGTCTTCGAGGATCGGGCCTTGTTCGATATGCGCTTCGAAATAGGCCGTCGCCGGGCGATCGCCGCAGCCTTCTCCTTTGTAGCCGATGCGTTCCAGCTCGGCTCCAAAGGTCAGCCCATCGCCATCCGTTTTCGCCCACGCATCTTCGAGTTCGAATTCGCCCGCGAATACACCGGAGCCGACCATCGCCGGCGCGAAACGGCTGCCTTCCTCATTTGTCCAAACGACGACTTCGACCGGTGCTTCGGTCTCGAAATCTGCATCGTTCAGAGAGCGGACCACTTCCAGCCCCGCGAGGACGCCATAGGCGCCGTCGAACTTGCCGCCGGTTGGCTGGCTGTCGAGATGGCTGCCGGTCATGACCGGCGGCAGATCATTGTTGCGGCCCGGCCTTCGCGCGAACATGTTGCCGACGGCGTCGAAACTCACCGTGCAGCCTGCCGCTTCGCACCAGCGCGTAAACAGATCCCGGCTGTCGCGATCGAGATCGGTCAGCGCCAGGCGATTGACGCCGCCCTTTTCGGTTGCGCCGATCTGCGCCATTTCCATCAGGCTGCCCCAAAGCCGGGCGCCGTCGATTTTCAGATTTTCCATTGCCGCCTGTCTCCCGATGCGTCGATCCACCGATCATACCGCATCGGGAAGACGGGGAAACGGGTTACCCGCTCACGATCAGGCGATAATCCGGCGTGGTATTGAGCGGGCAGGAATAGACATACTCGCCGGGTTTGAGCTCAACTTCGTAGTCGAGGGTGGTGCCCGTTGTGAGGCCGCCGCCCGATACGCTGGTCTTGGTCAGCTTATGGACCGGATTGCGCCAGTCGTAATCCTTGTCGCGGACCCAGAAGCCAAGCGGATAGGACACGTTCTTGTTGGTCACCCGGAAGATGTACTTGCCTGGTTTCAGCTTGAGCGGTTCCGCCTTGGTCAGCCGTTCGGCGCCGCTCTTGGCGTTGATGGCTTCGCAATCGGCTTTCTGTTGCGATGTGTATTTGTGGTCGACATTGTTTTCGGATTCGATGAACTGACAGGCAACCTGAGTCAGCTCGATCACCGTGGGCTCGGCGGCCATGGCGCTGGCGCCGAAGGGAATCGCGAAGACAAGACCCAGGACCGGCAGGCCCGTCCGGCTAAGAAATTTATGCAATATCGCCTCCTATACTTATTCCGTTGGCTGAAAACCCCGCGGCCAGACGTTGGGAATTATCTGGCGTGTCGGATTGCGGACACAAGATGCTAAAATGTAAAGTTTTTGTAATGGGATACGTGCCTGGACATGGCGCGTGCCGCGACATAGAAGCGAGCCATGCAGACACTAGATTTCGGCGGAATCACAGTCGACCGGGTCGTCGAATCGGAAGGGCCGAGCTTCCATCCTGGCTTTATATTCCCCGAAGCCACGCAAGAGGCGCTCGCGGGCGAACGAGACTGGCTCCTGCCGCATTTCCTGGATGCGGAAAGCGGCCGGCTGCTGATGAGCCTGCACAGCTATATTATTCGCACCAAGCATCACACAATTCTGGTCGACACCTGTGTCGGCAACGACAAGGAACGTCCTTCGACGCCACCCTGGCATCGCCGCGACTCCGCCTGGCTGGACGATTTGCGGGCAATGGGTGTGCCTCCTGAATCGGTAGATTTCGTGCTGTGCACGCATCTGCATGTCGATCACGTCGGCTGGAACACAAGGCTAGTGGACGGTCGCTGGGTCCCGACCTTTCCCAATGCCCGATACCTATTCCATAAGGACGAGTACGCGCATTGGGAGACCAACGAGATGCCCCATGTCGGGTCCGGCACGACCGAAGGCAGCTTCGAGGACAGTGTCCTGCCGGTGGTGGCGGCTGGACTGGCCGACTTCGTCGACGGCGATCATGGAATCGAGGACGGGCTGTTCCTCGAAGCGTCACCCGGTCATACGCCGGGTCACGTCTGCCTGCATCTCGAAGGAGGCGGGAGCCATGGGCTCTTCACCGGGGACATGATGCATCACCCGGTACAGATCGCGTATCCGGAATGGAACAGCCGCTATTGTTTCGACCCGGACCGCTCGCGGGCGACGCGTCAGTCTTACCTCGAGCGCTATGCGGATACGGCGACGCAGATTTTGGCGGCGCATTTCCCAGCACCGGTGGCTGGGCGCATCATCTCCAACGGTGCGCGCTGCAAATTTTCCGTTTAGGCGCTTTCCTTGAGCCGGGATGCCTTCTTGCGCTCGTGGGGATCGAGGAAACGCTTACGCAAACGGATGCTGTCCGGGGTCACCTCTACCAGCTCGTCATCCTGAACATAGGCAATTGACTGTTCGAGAGACAGCCGCCGCGGTGGGGTCAGACGCACCGCCTCGTCGGTACCGGAGGCGCGGACATTGGTGAGCTGCTTGGACTTTAGCGGATTGACTTCAAGATCGTTGGTGCGGCTGTTTTCGCCAATGATCATGCCGGTGTACACCGGTATGCCAGAACCGATGAACAGCGTTGCGCGCTCTTCCAGCCCCATTAATCCATATGCAACGCTCTTGCCGGAATTGGTCGAGATCAGAACGCCGCTGCGCCGCCCCTCGACCACGCCGGCATAGGGCCCGTACTCGCGGTAAACCCGGTTCATGACCCCGGTGCCGCGTGTCTCGGTTAGGAAGTCGCCGTGATAACCGATCAGGCCACGTGAGGGTGCTACGATATGCAGCCGCAGTTTGCCGCCGCCGGACGGGCGCATCTCCGCCACCTTGCCGCGGCGTTTGGCAATCGATTCCATGACCGTGCCCGAGAATTCTTCGTCGACGTCGATGACCACGTCTTCATAAGGTTCTTGCATGGCGCCGGTTTCTGGGTCCTTGCGCGTCAGCACCCGGGGGCGGCTGATCGAGAGCTCGAAACCTTCTCGGCGCATGGTTTCGATAAGCACGCCCAATTGCAGTTCGCCGCGCCCGGCGACTTCGAACGCATCGCCATCCTCGGTCTCCGTCACGCGGATCGCGACATTGCCTTCCGCCTCCGCCAGCAGCCGGGCGCGGATCAAACGCGAGGTGACTTTCTTGCCCGATTGCCCGGCGAGCGGCGAATCGTTGACCGAAAAGATCATCGCCAGTGTCGGCGGATCGACCGGTTCGGCGGGCAAGCTTTCCGTAACTGCCAGATCACACAGCGTGTTGGACACTGTCGCGTCGCCGAACCCCGCTATGGCGACGATGTCGCCGGCATGTGCCTCATCAACGGGTGTGCGCGAAACTCCATCGAAGACCAGTACCTTTGTGATCCGGGTCTGATCCACTTTATTGCCGTTAAGGTCGAGCGCCTTGGCCGTCATATTTGCCCGGACCGTGCCGGATTCGATGCGCCCGGTAATCACGCGTCCAAGATATGGGTCGCTTTCAAGGGTCGTGGCCAACATGCGGAGTGGCCCCTCTCCGGTAACTGTTGGCGCGGGGACATGCCGGACGACCGTGTCGAACAGAACCGACATGTCGTCGTCCAGTTGGCCTGAATCGGCCGACGCTTTCCCCTGTTTGGCAGACGAAAACAGAACGGGGAAGTCGAGTTGTTCTTCGTTTGCCTCAAGCATGACGAACAGGTCGAAGACCTCATCGTGCACTTCGTCGGGCCGCGCGTCGGGCTTGTCGACCTTGTTGACGACGACGATTGGCTTGAGCCCCAGCTTCAGCGCCTTGGCTGTCACGAACTTGGTCTGCGGCATCGGCCCTTCCGAGGCGTCGACCAGCAGCAAAACGCCGTCGACCATGCCCAGGATGCGTTCCACCTCGCCGCCGAAATCGGCATGGCCCGGTGTGTCGACGATGTTGATGCGGGTCCCCTGCCAATTGACCGAAGCGCATTTCGACAGGATCGTAATACCCCGTTCGCGCTCCTGATCGTTGCTGTCCATGACGCGTTCAACGACTTGCTGATTGGCACGGTACAGCCCGCTTTGCTGCAGCAGCGCGTCGACGAGTGTCGTCTTGCCATGGTCGACATGGGCGATGATGGCGATATTGCGGATGTCCACGGTGGGCCCTTTGCACGATTGTCGGAGGAGCGGCGACGCCGCGTTGGCCGCCTTCTAATCGATCCGAGTCGGGAAATCCAGCCTTTGTATCGTAGGAATGGTTAACGTATTCGCACCGTGATGGCTGTGTTCAGGGCTTTTAGCTGCCCGCCGTCTGTTCTGCGGATCAGAGGGCGGAGCAAGGGCATAAACAGCTTTGCCAACCCGCGGGCTGCGCAGTCCGCCTGCAAGGTGACGCGCGTTGCGGTGCCTTCCGGTGCGACTGTATAGCGGTAGGTCGCGGTAACCGGCCCTTGAACGGATTGCAGCGAAATCGATTGTTCGGGGATAAATTCAACGACTTTCGTGCTTCGTTTCGCGCCGCGTGCCGTGAAGACCAACTCCGACCCCAGAGCCAATACGCCGCCATCACGCAGGCGCATATCCTCGATCCCCGACATCCAGGCCGTCATTATCGCCGGGTCCGTGAGATGGCGCCAGACGACGCCCACGGGAGCCTCGATGGTTTCCTCTACCGAAAAGATCATATGTGTTTCCTTGTTCCGGCTGGTCATGCGCCGGAGTAGTACGAACCGTTCGGTGTTCCTGTCTTGTAAAAAAATGACCTACCGTTGTGGCGCGAAGTGGACGCTTTCGCCTTTTCCCAGTTCGGGCAAATCTTGTCGGCGTTGCGCCAGGTATTGCGTTGGGTGAAGGCCGGAGAAGCGGCGAAATTCGCGATTGAAATGGGCCTGATCGTAAAAACCGAACCCGGCGGCCAGATCGGACCAGTTCACCGGTGCAGCGGGGGCAATCGCTTCGAGCAATGCTTGCAGGCGATAGATGCGGCACAGCGTTTTCGGATTGACGCCAATGGCGGTCTTGAAGGTAGCGTTCACATGGCGCGGGCTGCGATCGGCCATACGGTACGCCTCCAACAGGGTGATCTGGCCCTGGCGATCCCGAATATGGTCATAAAATGTGCTGAGCCATGGCTTGATTCCCCGTTTGGGCAAGGTCGACAGGGCTGCATGGATCGCTGCGTGGGCTTGTTCGGTTTCGGCGTCTGCCGCCAACCCTTCGACGGTACTGATGAAATGGCCGGGCAGGATGTCGCGTGCATCCATTGTTTGGTCCGTCAACGCTCGCATATCGATACCGAATAGCGCATGAAAGCCGATCGGCTCGAAGAGCAGGCCAACGACATGGGTTTCCCCACCCGGCGTGTTGAAGGTCGGCGTTGTTTGCATGCCCTGAAGCCAGCTATGGTCGAACGATGGGTTTTCGAGCGGATCTTCTGATTTGCCGACGTGATGCGGCACGCCAAGATTGAAGATTACGACGGCGAGGCCGTTGGGCAGGATCTTATCCGAACGGTACCCAATCCGGCCTTGGGCAAAGAAACTCCGCCGCAGATAGGATTTGAGTTCCGGTGGAGGTTCAAATGGCAAGAAACGGAAGTCCATCGCTCACGCAATTCCGGCAGTTCTTCTTGGGTTTGGTCTAATCGATTTTCTGGAGCGGCGCCAGGATCGACAACTTGTCACCATACTGCGGCGCTATGCTATAAGGCAGCCATTCGCGCCCGTAGCTCAGCCGGATAGAGCACTTGATTCCTAATCAAGGGGTCGCAGGTTCGAGTCCTGCCGGGCGCGCCAAATTTCATAATGCATGATTCTCCCAGGTCAGTTTGACCTGACGCCACGCCGATTAGTAGTACAATCGGTTTAGTGCGACAGTATGTTGCGAGTGAGCGAATCGATAAATCCGGCGCGATACGACCGAATGTGACATTGCGCTCTCGTGCTATTTTTAAACGGGGAGGATTTGGCCGTTTCCAAAACTAAATTCTCGAATTGAAATAAACGAGACCATTTTTTCAAATGCGCCTTATCGTATAATCCAGCGGAATGCTTCGGCATTCACTCTCACACATTATGCATAGTCCGGTCGATATCCCATCCGCCAGCGCTGCCTTCGGACCTGTGACTGTTACATGGTGCCAGGCTGACGTTGATTTCCCCGTCCGCGGGTCCAGGATGTGCCCGACTGTCCCGGCTGGGTCAAATGCCGTCCCGAGCGACGATGAGGTTGCAATGGCGCCGTGCGATACTGGCAGAACCCGTTGCCCAATATGGTCATCTACCGCAACCTGCCATGGCCTACCGTCGGGACGACGGCCAAGCGCGACAATCTCGCCCATATCGACCAATACGTTCGACAGCCCCTCCGCCCGCAACAATTGCGCCACCCTGTCCGTGATATATCCCTGTGCGATACCGTTGAGCGATAGGGCGCACCCAGCGGCGCGGAATCCGATTTCTTTGGGTGAGAAGTGAAGCAAATCCCAGCCAGTCGATTGCAATGCGTTATCGATTTCCCCTTGCGAAGGTTTGCGGCCGGACGAATAGGCTTCGGCATATAATCGCCAAAGCGGCTGGATGGTCGGGTCGAAAGCCCCGCCGGTCATCCGATGGACAGCGCGGCAGATACCCAACAACTCCAACAGTTCGGGGGGCGGGTCGGATAGCTGGCCGGCCGCGTTCAGTCGGGATAGGGCGCTGTCGCGCCGGTATAGACTGAATATCCGTTCCAGCCGCGCAACTTCGGCCAGCGCCGTTGCCACCAAGTCGGGCGCATTCTCACGCGGCAGCACGATTTGCGCTGCCGCGCCGAGCGCCGTTCCCTTCCATCGGTAAGCCCTTCCGGCAGCTGCCGCTGGCCCCATGGCCAGTCCGAGGCCTGCACCGGCAATGATCGAAATGAACCGCCGCCGGCCGATCATTTCGCACCGGCTGGCAGGCTGCCAATTTCGACTGGCGCCAGGACGTCGCTCTGGACGATTTCAGCAAATCGTTTGACCATGCCGCCCCGCTCGCGGGCGAAGGACACGGCATCCTCCTGTGTTCCGAACGGTACCAGTTCGGGCGCGCCCATGCCGCCCACCGCATCGGAACCCACGACATAATATGCAGATTCGGCAGCAAGCCAGTTGTTGTCTCCCGGTTGCCCCCAGTCCGTCGCCTTGCCCATATCGTTGACATAGAACGCCGTTACATCGGCAATGCGCTCGCCGAGCTTGATATAGGCGAGGCCGTCCCGGACCTGGCTGAACCAGATTGGCATGGCATATCCGGCGAGATGGACCTGACCCTTCGGGCCGGTATGCTCCAGGATATGCATCTGGCAATAGTGCCCCAGGGCGTCTTCGCTCATGGCCA
This sequence comes from Alphaproteobacteria bacterium, assembly GCA_012103325.1. Classification (GTDB taxonomy): domain Bacteria; phylum Pseudomonadota; class Alphaproteobacteria; order UBA8366. Next base: position 80,165 of record WLWY01000001.1, on the reverse strand, counting down.
GGGGCGGTGGTACGTCGCGCGCTTCGTCGTTGCATGCGGCGAGAAGCAAAACGGCAAAGATCAATAGGTATCTCATGGCTCCAACCTCCTGAATAGATACCAGGCGAGCGTCAGCGTGGCCGGCGGCCACAGTGCGAGGGCGAGTTGCGGCACAAGTGGTGATAGAGTACCGCCCGACATCGAGAAGCCCGAGGCGAGAGATGCTGCCTCCGAACCCGCTAGATTGACGATACGGAAGGCGTCCGCCGGATTCGCGACCAGCAGCCACGGGAAAACCTTCGACGTAAACAGCCCGCCCTCATCGGCGACCAGCGCACCGAGCAGCCCCAAATCGTAAAGAACGGTGCCGACCAGCCACACGCCGATCACCAGCCCGGCAGCAGCGCCGGGCTGTCGTACAATGCCGGAGATCGCGTAACCGCAGCCAAGAAAGGCTGCGCCGAGCAGAATGGCGGTGACGAACAGCACCAGCAGGGCGGTTAGGCCCGACGCCGATGCGCCGCCGAGGACAACGGACATTGTCGCAGCGATCCCGAATCCGATCGACAGAGCAGCGGTCAAGGTCGCCAGATGGGCGGCAAACTTGCCGATCAGAAAGGCCGCCTTGGAAATCGGATAAGACAGCGCGAGAGCCAGCGTGCCGCGCTCCAGTTCGCCCGCAATGGCGTCGAACGACAACAGCAAGGCAATCAACGGCACCAGATAGACGGACAATGTCGTCAGATTGGCCACCGTCACGGTCAGGCGATCGACACCCAGCGCACCGGCCGGCGCCGACCCGGCCAGGGTCAGAACGATCGCAAAGAGCGACATGAGACCGACGGCGATGGCAACCCATAGATTTCGGCGCGCGACTAAAAGCTCGAACCGGGCGATGTTCAAAACGCCGCTCATGTGATGTCCCCTTCTTCGACGCTGAAATGCCGATAGAGTTCGTCCAACCCGGCCGGAATGATGTCGATGTCCTCGACGAACTCCCGGACCGAACTGACGGCTGCAAGGCTGTCGACCTTATCTGCTTCGCTGCATTGCAATTCGATGGCGCGGCCATTGAGCCGGCGACCGCCGAGATTGCTTATCAGGTTCTCGACATGCTCCGGCTGGCTGGTGATACGCAATCGGACGGGCAGGCCGGCCGCACGGCGCAGCGTCTCGATATTATCGTTGGCGACCAACTGTCCGGCCCGCAAAATTGCGATGCGGTCGGTCTTCGCCTCCATTTCGGTCAGGGCATGCGACGACAACAGCACCGCACCGCCGGCATCGGCGAGCTCGTCGACCAATTCATAGAATTGCCAGCGGGCGACCGGGTCGAGACCCGATGTCGGCTCGTCCAACAGGGCAAGGCGGGGCCGGCCCAACAGCGCCTGGGCAAGGCCCAGCCTCTGACACATGCCCTTGGAGTAGGTCCGGATGCGGCGGTCGGCATCCTGGTCGAGCCCGACACGGGTCAGCAGGTCGTCTGCGCGAGAAGACGGCTCGCCGCGCAAGCGGGCAAAGTGGCATAGCTGCTCGCGGCCGCTGAGTGCTGGGTGGAACGCAACGCTTTCGGGCAGATAGGCCGCCATGCGCCGCGCCGCTTGCGTCCCCGGCGCCTCCCCAAAAACGGAAATGGTGCCGGCATCGATTGTCGTGAGGCCCAGAATCATGCGCATCAGCGTCGTTTTGCCGGCACCGTTGTGTCCCAGCAGGGCGACGCGTTCGCCCGCTTCGATGCAGAGGTCGACCTCTGCGACGGTCACGCGTTCGCCGCGCCGCTTGAGAGCGCCCTTAATCTCCAACGCTTTCATCGCGCCACCTGCCAGGATGTGAAGCGCTGCGGGATCGGCTGCATCAGCGGACGGCTATCGACGACGCCGCCTGGGTTGAGCGACGGAAATGCCGAGAGCGACCAGCGGATCAACTGTACGGCCGGGGACCCCAGCAGCAGCTTCGCGGCCGGCTGAGTCCAGAGAATGCGGTCCATCTTGTCATTAGGACGGAAGTTCGAATCGGCGAGACCGTCGCCATCCAGATCGTAAGCGGCATGATCGGACCAGAAGTTCCCGCGCCCGCCGGTACTCCAATCGAGCCAGCGCGAACCGACATATTTCACTTGCGTTCGATTGCCAATGAAGGCGTTGCCGGTGAAGCGGTTGCGCTCCGATCCGGCGGTAAAATGCACGCCGATGCCGCAGCGCTCGAAACGGTTCCCCTCGATTCGATTCTTGTGGGCGTTGTAGATGAAGACACAGCGGTCGCCCACATTCTCGACCAGATTGCCTTCGACAAGGCTGCTGTTGGTGTAGTTCAGCATGATACCGTAGTCACGGTCCCCAATGGAGCGATTGCCGCGGACCGTCAGATTTTTCGAAAACATCAAGGCGTAGCCAAGATGGTTGCCGATGGACAAATTGTCCGAAACGACACTGTCGTGCGCATACATGTAATGAATGGCAAAGCGCAATTCGCGGAAGCGGTTGCCAATAAAGGTATTGTTGCGAGAGGTGTTGACGAAAATGCCATCACGCCCCCAGCGGATATCGTTACCGACGACCTGGGTGCCCGGCGCATTCCAGACATAAACGCCATTACCTCGGCTATTCATTCTATGACCGCGGCGTCCGACGATTTCGTTGCCGACAACCCGGGCATTGCGTGCGCCGTGAACGTCGACACCGATGAGATTTCCAACCAGACGATTTCCCTCGACCAGGGCGCCCTCGGCGCTTTTCATCAAGACAATCGCCGAGTCGCGATGCTCTGCCGACGACCCCGATCCCGAAATGACAAGGCCTCGCAGTACGACATCGGCAGACGCAACCGTAATTACCGAACCGAGATCATTACCCACGACGTGCGCTTTTCCGCCGCCGATCAATTCCAAAGGCTTGTCGATACGGACCGGGCCTTGATGGTCGCCCGGAAGGAGGCGCAGCCTGTCGCCAAGCTGTGCCTCTCCGATCGCATTTGCCAACGCCCCGGCCCGCGCCGGCACGGCGATTTCCGCCGCACCGGCGTCCGCCGCCGCCAGCCCCAGGAGGAACAGCAGACAGCGGCACAGGATTCCGGGGCGCCCGAGCATCAGGCGTTCCTGGGCTCGACGAACATTCTGCCGCGCATTTCCATATGCAGCGCGTGGCAGAACCATTGGCAATAATACCAATGCACACCTGGCCGATCGGCCTTGAAGGTGACCGAGGCTGTGGCCTGAGGGCCCACTTCGAAGGCGATACCGTGGTTGCCCAGGGTGAAGCCATGCGTCAGGTCGTCGACGTCATCCAGGTTCGTGATATAGATCGTTACCTCGTCACCCTGTTTCACGGTGAATGTCTCGAGCGAGAAACTGGGAGCGACCGATGTCATATAGACGCGGACCTTATTGCCGTCCCGGATCGGTTTCTCGGCACCTTCCTCAAGGTCGACACCGTCCGCCTTCGCTTGTTTTCGCGCTTCCTCCCAAGTTGGATCTGTACGTTTCCAGATGCTATCCGGATTGACCTTGGAACGATGCACCATGATACAGTCATGCGGTTCCGCGAAGGTTGGGCTGTCATGCACGACTACAGGGTTGCCGTCAGCAATATTGATCAGCTGTTCATTTTCCGGCTTTAGCGGTCCAACATTGATGTACCGGTCTTTCGAGAACTTGTTCAGCGAGACGAGCCATTTCCCATCCGCTTCCTTGGTCTCGCCCATCGATGAGTGATTGTGTCCCGGCTGATAATGGACGTCCGTCTTCGCGAGAATCGGGTCGATTTTCTCGCCTTTGAACTGACGAATCGCCTTCTCCATGTTCCACTTGCACATCTGGCTATCGAGGAAGAGCGTCGTGTAGCAATTGCCCTTGCCGTCGAATGCTGTATGTAGCGGGCCAAGGCCCAGTTCCGGTTCGGCAACGATACAAGACCGGGGGTCGGCGCCGTTGAACACAGCATCCACCTTGTTGACGTCGATGACGGAGACCGTCGGCGAAAGCTTGCCGTTGATCACCACGTGCTTCCCGTCCGGGGCCGTATTGCAGCCATGCGGACTGTTCGGTATCGACACGTAGGCGGTGAGCTTGGAGCCTTTGCGGCCGTCCACAACCGGAACGCCATTGTGGGTTTCATAATTGCCCGCCTTCACGGCAGCCTCGATCCGGGCGATGTTGAAGATCACCACGTGGTCGGTTTCCGACTCCGTCATCTCAGCGAGCGTCACGCCTTCTTCGGAATTGTAGGAGGTCGAGAATGCGTATTTTCCCTGATAATCGGCATCGCAATTGTCGAGATTGCCGCTGACGATGACTTGCCAGGCGACCTCCATCTTGTCCCCATCAATCGCCGAAAAAATCGAGACGTACTTTTTCGGATCGTCGAGAATTTTGCCGTCGTTGGGCAGCGGGATTCGGTGCTCGCCATTGGCGAAGACATATCCCGTCCGCGGGAACTTCTGTGGCCGCAAGCCGTGGATATCCGACGCGTTTGGAATCTCGATGATCTTGTCGCATTTCATCACGTCGCAGCGGATCCGGGCGACCCGGGTATTCGCCTTATCGTTCATGAAGAGGTAGCGACCGTCATAGGTGCCGTCGGTGAACGACATATGCGGGTGATGCAGATCGCCGTTGTGATAGGTCTCCATACCCTGAGTGGCGAGATACGCTTTTGTCTCCGGCAGCAGACCCTCGGTCAGAACCTTCTTCGACTCATTGGTCTGCCCCCAGCCGGTCGCCGAACACCGATTGAATACGGGTACGCGCATCAATTCCCGCATGGACGGAACGCCGAGAATGCGGAGTTCGCCGCATTGGCCTGAAGACCAGAAGCCGTAATATTCGTCCAACTCGCCGGGCTTGAGCGCATGAGCGCCCGCCGCGGCCGCTGGTGACGTCGAACCGAGCAGTGCTGCCGCTCCGCCGCCTGCCGTCGCCATCGCACCGGCGAGCAACGCTCCCTTTGCTGGAACGGAAAACATGTCCCGCCTTGAAATCTGCTCCTTGTCCTTCGATCTATCTGCCATGGTCTAGCTCCTGTGGCTGTTACCTTCGTTTAAAGTCGACCTGCCGCTTCCGGCACAGTTGGATCCGGTCCGGGATCCTCGCCCCGCAATCGGGCGCGTCGGCGCGACCGCTTGATACACACGGGGCAAATTTTTTCGTCCTGATAGCGAACCTGACAGTGCAGGCAGTACAGGCATTCGTTGGGATTGATCTCGCCGAGCGGATGGATCGCCTGAACCATGCACTCGTTGCTGCAGGTCTGGCAGGGGTTTCCGCACTGGTGATACCGCTTGAGCCATTCGAACATGCGCAATCGGCCAGGGATCGCCAGCGCGGCGCCGAGCGGGCAGAGGTAGCGGCAATAAAACCGTTCGATAAACAGACCTACCAGCAACAAGGCCACGACAAAGGCGACGAAGGGCCAAGCACGCTGGAATTTGAGGACAATCGCAGTTTTGAAAGGCTCGATTTCGGCAAACTGTTCGGCGAGCGGAAGCGAAACGAGAGAGACGCCGAACAGACCAAGAAAGATCATATATTTGAGAGGCCACAGCCGCTCGTGAAGTCCCCAGGGAACGATCACCTGCGGAACCTTGAACACCTTTGCGATCCGGTTGGTGAGCTCCTGCAGGGCGCCAAACGGGCAAAGCCAACCGCAATAGGCACCACGTCCCCAGAAAATCAGCGATGCTGCGACCGAGAACCACAGCAAGAAAACCAGTGGGTCCAGCAGGAAAGCGTCCCAGGAAAAGTCGGTTGCCAGGGCACTGCCGAGCGCCAGCAAGTTGACGACCGAAAGCTGTGCGTTCGCATACCAGCCAATGAAGAAAAGCGTCAGTGTCAGGAAGGAGATCCGGAACCAGAACGTCGCGCGCTCGCTGACGGTAAGGAACATTTGTCCAAAAAACGCCAACGTCAGCAGTCCCAGCATGACGGCCAGGCCGACGATCTCGTAAGCTTTCTCGCGCCAAACGCGCTGCCACAGCGCTTGTTTGGCCTCCCTCTCGGTCTGCTCTGCCGACAGTTGCGGTGTCGCCGGTGCCGCACGGTCGCGGGTATAGGTGGCGGGCAGCCGGTAGCTGAGATCGAACGTCTGGAAACTCTTCTTTATGGGTCCCACCGCGCGATGGACCAACAGTTGCAATCTCCAGGATTCCGTTGGTTCGAATTCCGTATCGGCAGATATCTTGAATAGATCCAATTCGGTAAAGGTCGGCGCTCCGGCAGCCGCGATGGCGCCGAGCCGTCTGTGGCCCTTGTCCCTGAACCGCACGGAGCGGTCGCCCTGAATAAGCTGGATGCGGTCGAAGATGCCGCCCCGGACGTAACCGGATCCTTTGAAGGAGTAGCGGCCGCGCCCCGCGACGAGGATCGCGTGTTCGCCCGGTTTCAGCCAATCGGTCAGGTTCTTGTACTCGGCGTCGCCGAGCAGGCTTTTACCAATCGCCGGAACGCTGACCAGCGCGGCCTGCAAATCGATAAACGCGTCGGCAGGATTCCCCGGTTCCGGGCGTTCCATGGCCAGTGTGTCGCCTGACGCCGTGAAGGCGGCGTTGATTTGGCCGACATCGAGCGACAGCCGCCGCATCGATCCGTCGCCAGACAATTCGGACCAATCCCGCATGGCGCCGACCGCCGGATCGATTTCGCGGCGCGGGCCGGATTTGGCCGCTTCCGGCGCGAGCCCGCCGAGCCCCAACGCACGGGCGACCTTCAGACCCGAACGAACGATCGAATCGTCGATCACCATAACCGTGACGGTCGCCCCGGATATGATGTCGAGGTCGTGGCCGGAACCGCCCGCAGCGGCCTCGGCAACCAGGTCGAGGCCAGCATAACGCGCGGTCAATGCTTTGATTTTTTTGTCCGGTATGCCGATAAGAACGATTGGCTCCGAATGTTTCACCAGTCTGGCGGCAATGAGTTTCCCGTCGGGTGCGATCGCGACCATGACGTGGATCGGCTTTCCGGAATATCCCGTCGTCCCGACAAAATCGGAGGTCACATAGGCAAACCCAATTCTCTCTCCGTTCTTGAGAATGGGCGCAACCGGGATTGTGTCGAGAATCGACCCATAGGAATCCGCGCCGGCGACCATCTGGGCCGCGGGCGTTTCAGCCATGAAGCGACTCAGAACAGGGCCCTTATCGACCCTGGCCGCCACTGGCGAAATGCTTGTTGGCGCTATGTGGCTCGCAACGAAAAGCATCAATCCGATTGCAAACCGAATTCCGCCGCGCCGCCCCCCTGATTCCCTGTCCCGGCTCATATTCCATCTGCCGTTCTTGCGCTTTAACAAAAGAAGTAAACAAAATACTTCTTTTGTATGACAAAAAATAATCTTGATGGCCTTATGGAGCTTTGATCCAGATCAAGACGAAACCAATCCCGCTATTGCGCGGGTACTTCTAAATGTGGCTGTGGTAGCCAAAGATCTGCTTTCGGCTAGATTCGAAAGAGTAGATTGCTGGCGACAACGACCGTTCGGTGCCCATAGCGGCACTGTTTCTTATGGCTACACCGTAAGCGACAACATGATTTCGCCGCGTGGTACTCCCAAAGTTGCGTTCCATTCGGCCAGAACTTCGAACAAGGGGTTCGAAGTTTGTCCTGTGAGGCGCGCCACTTTCCCCCAACTGTTCTGAAACGGCTGCTGGAAGCGAGATAGCGGCGGTTCGAACGTGGTCCTGGAACCCTGACCTCTCGGAACTTTGGGTTTTTATCCTGAGCTTTCGAGCAGAGTACGCCTCTGTATAGATTAGAGCCCTGTCCAAATTTCCAGTTATATCCGGACTCTTCCGCAAATTGGTGAACTTGGCAGCCGATGTTTCGCGGTGTGGATAGGGCGCCATACCCCAGAAACGATGACGTGATGTGAGCGGCCTTTGGATTCCTATAGGGTTCGTGTAACATCGAGAGTTGGAATTCCGGAAAAATGGCGTTTATGCGGTAAACAAACTGCGAATTTGTCCATGCTAGTCACTTACGATCCTCTGATGGTGACCGCGTCGGTTCTCGTGGCCATTCTGGCATCGTTTACCGGCCTGCGACTGGCTAGCGGATTGCGCTACCTGGATACGCCGCGACGCAAGAGTCAAATCGTCAAGGCGGCGATCGCGCTCGGTGGCGGCATTTGGTCGATGCACTTCGTCGGCATGTTGGCCGTGCAGTTGCCGGTGAGCATAAATTACGACGCGCTCTACACCCTTGGCTCGGTGCTGATCGCGATCCTGTTCACCGGATTAAGCTTCTATTTGATTCACTTTGGGGTGCGGAACTACGTACGCATCATCGGTGCTGGTGTGCTGACGGGGCTCGGCATCGTCTCCATGCACTATGTCGGCATGGCGGCGATCAAGGGCAATTGCATCGTTACCTATTCCCCGACCGGCATCGTCCTGTCGACGGCGATTTCAGTCCTGTCATCGATCGGTGCCTTTACCCTGGCCTACCGCAAACGAACGCTGTTGCAGCTGGTACTTGGCGGAGTCGTGCTCGGTGTGACGATCTCCGGCATGCACTACTCGGCGATGATCTACACTCGTTTCATGCCGGTCCAGGATTTGATTGAGGTCGCCGCGCCGCTGATTTCCGACGGTTACCTCGCGCTCTTCGTCGCCGTCGCCGCCTTCCTGATTTGCGGTCTGTTCCTGATCACCGCGTTCCCGCTGGAAGATATCTGGGCTCTGGAGGGGCGACTGTCTTCTTCCGGCCATGCCATTGAAGAGGCCGAGATCGAGGAAACGAACGGCTCGGTTCAGCAGACGAACCGCTTACCGTATGAATTGAATAAAACGACGTACTTCATGGACGTCGACAAGATCTATTCGATCAAGGCCGAAGGTCATTACTCGGTATTGTTTGACGGGCAGGACAGCCATTTCTGCCCCTGGCCCATATCGCGCATTGAAACTGCGTTGGAAGGGCAAAATTTTTTTACGTACCCACCGCAGCCATATCGTCAATCTTCGGCACGCCAACGCATTCCAAAAAGAAAAAGACAAAGGATTCCTGGTCTTGCCGGGTTTGCCGGAAACCGTCGTTCCCGTCAGCCGCTCTAACGTTGCTCAAGTACGCAAGGCGCTCGGCTTCTAATTTTCCACTATTTCGGCGTTGGCGCGCCAACGCCCCGACCAAAAACAAGTTTACACCCGTGCCGCTCGTGCGCGCATTTCGTCACTCGTGCGAAATAGACGCAATTGGCTCACTGCCCCTGTCGCTCTGCCGGCAATCCGACTAAGCAGCGACAATTCGCGGCCTGCGGTTGTTTTGCGCCAGGCTTCGGAAAGAAAAACACGGCTTTGATGCAACGGGGTACGGGAGGCCAAAGGATGATTTCTGGTTCGTTCGAATATCACCGGCCGAAATCCTTGGATGAGGCGGTCGGTCTGCTGGACCAGCATGGCGATGACGCCCGCGTGGTCGCTGGCGGCCATAGCCTCATTCCGATGATGAAGCTGCGCATGGCGATGCTGGATCATTTGATCGATTTGCAGGCGATCGACGGCCTGAAAGGCGTCCGCGAAGAAGGTGGCAATCTGCTGATTGGCGCCATGACCACCCAGAGCGAATTGATCGCCGATCCGACTCTGGCAGCCAAATGCCCGATTATGGCGGAGACTGCATTGCAAATTGCCGATCCGCAGGTCCGCTATTGCGGCACCATCGGTGGCAATGTCGCCAACGGCGATCCCGGCAACGACATGCCGGCATTGATGCAGGCACTCGATGCCACCTATATCGCGCAAGGGCCCAACGGGACGCGGGAAATCGCTGCGCGAGTGTTTTACGAAGCGGTCTTCTTTACCGCGCTGCAAGACAACGAGATCATCACCGCGGTCCGCATTCCGACACCTCCGGACGGGCACGGCCATGCTTATGAGAAGCAAAAACGCAAGATCGGCGACTATGCCACCGCCGCGGCTGCCGTGCTGCTGACAATGTCTGGCGGTCGTTGTGCCACGGCCGCGATTGCGTTGACCAATGTCGGCGATACGCCCCTTTACGCCGAAGACGCCGCGGCAGCCTTGATCGGGACTGCCGTCGATGCGGCGGCGATCGACCGCGCCGTAGCGCTTGCCGAGGGCATCGCCAGCCCCGCCGCGGACGCTCGCGGGCCAGTGGATTTTCGCACGAAACTCGCCGGCGTCATGGTGCGCCGCGCCATCGCCCGCGCGCTTGAACGCGCCGCGTAAGCGCCGAGGAGGAAAATATGAGCAAACTTCATGTCCAACTGACCGTCAACGGCCGTGAAATCGAGGCTTTAGCCGAACCGCGTATGTTGCTGATCCACTTCCTGCGCGAGCAGCTTAACCTGACCGGCCCACATATCGGTTGCGATACCAGCCATTGCGGCGCCTGCACGGTCGACCTGGACGGCAAGTCGGTCAAATCCTGCACGATGTTCGTGGCCCAGGCCGACGGCGCCGAAATTCGCACAATTGAGGGTATGGCCCAGCCAGACGGCACTTTGCACGTCCTGCAGGAAATGTTCCGCGAATATCACGGTCTGCAGTGCGGCTTCTGCACCCCCGGCATGATCACCAGGGCCTATCGCCTGCTGCAGGAAAATCCGAACCCGAGCGACGAAGAAATCCGTTTTGGGATCTCCGGTAACCTCTGCCGCTGCACCGGCTATCAGAATATCGTCGTCGCGATCCGCGCCGCCGCGGATCAGCTCAATGCTGCGAAGGAGGCTGCGGAATGAACGAGGCAACGCCAAGCGCGGAAGTACGCACTCAGAAACTCCAGGGTCTCGGCACCGCACGTAAGCGGGTCGAAGACGTCCGCTTCACCCAAGGCAAGGGTAATTACGTCGACGATATGAAACTGCCCGGTATGCTATTCGGTGAGTTCGTCCGTTCGCCCTATGCCCATGCCCGGGTCAAATCGATCGACACGTCAGCCGCCCTGGCCGTGCCGGGTGTCAAGGCGGTGCTGACCGCCGAGGATTTGAAACCCCTCAACTTGCATTGGATGCCGACCTTGGCCGGCGACGTGCAGGCCGTGCTGGCCGATGAGAAAGTACTTTTTCAGTTCCAGGAAGTCGCCTTCGTTGTTGCGGAAGACCGCTATATCGCCTCCGACGCCGCCCAATTGGTTGAGGTCGAGTACGAGGAGCTGCCTGTTCTGGTCGATCCCTTTAAGGCCATGGACCCCGACGCGGTCATTTTGCGGGAAGACATTAAGGATCAGGAAGAGGTCGGCGGCCATGGTCCGCGCCGGCACCCCAACCACGTATTCACATGGGATGTGGGCGACAAGGCCAACGTCGAGGCGGCGTTCGATGCCGCCGACGTAACTGTCGAGGAGTTCATCTCCTATCAGCGCGTCCATCCCTGTCCGCTGGAGACGTGCGGCTGCGTTGCGTCGATGGATGCGATCAACGGCAAGCTGACCGTCTGGGGCACGTTCCAGGCACCACACGCCGTTCGTACCGTGGCATCGCTGATCTCCAATATTCCCGAACACAAGATCCGTATCGTCTCGCCGGACATCGGCGGCGGCTTCGGCAACAAGGTCGGCGTCTATCCGGGTTACGTCTGTTCCATTGTCGCGTCGATCGTATTGGGCGTACCGGTCAAATGGATCGAAAGCCGGATGGAAAACCTTTCCTCTACTGCCTTCGCCCGCGACTACCACATGACCGGTGAACTGGCGGCGACGAAGGACGGCCGGATCACCGGCCTGCGCTGCCACGTCATTGCCAACCAGGGCGCCTTCGATGCCTGTGCGGACCCGACCCAGTATCCGGCCGGGTTCTTCAACATCGTCACCGGTTCCTACGACATTCCAGTCGCGTACCTCTCCGTCGACGGCGTTTACACCAACAAGGCGCCGGGGGGTGTCGCTTACCGCTGTTCCTTCCGGGTTACCGAAGCGTCGTACCTGATTGAGCGGATGATCGATGTGTTGGCGCGCAAGCTTGAAATTGATCCGGCCGAGCTCAGGATCAGAAACTTCATCAAGAAAGAGCAGTTCCCCTACCAGTCGGCACTCGGCTGGGAGTATGACAGCGGCGACTATCATACCGCCATGGACAAGGCTTTGCAGACAGTCGACTACCCCGCGCTCCGGGCCGAACAGGCCGCCAACCGGGAAGCCTTTGCCAACGGTGAAACCCGCAGCCTGATGGGCGTCGGCGTTGCCTTCTTCACTGAGATCGTCGGCGCCGGACCGATCAAGAACTGCGACATCCTGGGCCTTGGCATGTTCGACTCCTGCGAGATCCGTATTCACCCAACCGGCAGCGCGATCGCCCGCCTCGGTACGATCAGCCAGGGCCAGGGCCACGCCACCACCTTTGCTCAAATCCTCGCTACGGAAATCGGACTGCCGGCGGACAACATCACCGTAGAGGAAGGCGATACCGATACCGCGCCCTATGGCCTCGGCACCTATGGATCGCGTTCGACGCCGGTCGCCGGCGCTGCGACCGCAATGGCCGGCCGGAAAATCCGCGCCAAGGCGCAAATGATCGCCGCCTACCTGTTGGAAGTGCATGACGACGATCTCGAATGGGACGTCGACCGCTTCGTTGTCAAGGGCGCGCCGGAACGCGCGAAGACCATGGCCGAGATCGCTTTTGCCGCCTACAACAGCGTGCCGCCGGGCATGGAACCGGGACTGGAGGCGGTGAGCTATTACGACCCGCCCAACATGACCTATCCCTATGGCGCGTATGTCTGCGTTGCCGATATCGACGTCGACACCGGCGTCACCGACATCCGGCGCTTTTACGCGCTCGATGACTGCGGCACCCGGATCAACCCGATGATCATCGACGGCCAGGTTCATGGCGGCCTGACCGAGGCGCTTGGCATCGCCCTGGGCCAAGAGATCGACTACGACGAGATCGGCAACATCAAAGGCGGCAGCCTGCTGGATTATTTCCTGCCGACGGCAGTGGAGACTCCGGTGTGGGAGACCGATTTTACCGAAGTGCCCTCGCCGCATCATCCGATCGGCGCCAAGGGTGTCGGAGAGTCGCCGAATGTCGGTGGCGTTTCGGCGATATCCAACGCCGTTAACGACGCCTTCGCCCATTTCGGCCTGACCCACACGCAGATGCCGCACGATCACTGGCGGGTATGGAAAACAGCCGAACGGTTGGGGCTAACCGGCTAGGGTTGGGTAATACGGGGCAACGCCGCGTGAAACACCAAGACCTGCAATCAAGACTCGCCGATGCCGGTTATATCGCCGACGAGGGTTTGGCCATGGCCCTCTCGCTGGCGATGACCCTCGGGCGGTCCCTCCTGCTCGAGGGCGAGGCCGGCGTCGGGAAGACCGAAATCGCCAAGGTCCTGGCAAAGGTGGAGAATACCGATCTGATCCGTCTGCAATGTTACGAAGGGCTCGATGCCAACGCGGCGATTTACGAATGGAACTATCAACGCCAACTGCTGGCGATCAAGGTTCGCGAGCAGGCGGAAATGTCGCCCGACGAAGTCGAGACCCACATATTCTCCGAACCGTTCCTGCTGCGGCGGCCCTTGTTGGAGGCGATCTCCCAGGACAAAGCGCCGGTTCTGCTGATCGATGAAATCGACCGGGCCGATGAGGAGTTCGAGGCGTTTCTGCTGGAAGTCCTGTCGGATTTTCAAGTCAGCGTACCGGAACTCGGCACGATATCAGCGCGCACCGTACCGCACGTCATCCTGACGTCGAACAGCACGCGCGAATTGTCCGATGCGCTGCGCCGCCGCTGTCTGTACAGCTATGTGGATTACCCCGATCCGGAAAAAGAACTTCGCATCGTCAAGACGCATATGCCGGCTATTGACGACACGCTGGTACGGCAGATCGTCGGCTTCGTGCAATCGTTGCGCAAGGAGGAGCTGGAGAAGACGCCGGGCATTGCCGAGTCGCTCGATTGGGCGACGGCACTGACGGGACTTGCGGTCGGTTCGCTGACCGACCATCCCGACGTCATCTGCGCCAGCCTTGTCTGCCTGCTCAAAACGGAGGCAGACCTGAAATCGGTCACGCCGGAAGTGACTGCGCGTCTGATCGGCAAGGTGGCCTGACCGTGGTTGCAGGTTCACCCTCGTTGCCTGCTTTGCCGCCCTCGGAGCGTATCGGTGGCTTCATTACGCATTTGCGCCATAACGGTTTTCCCGTCGGGCCCGCTGAAACCATGGACGCGCTCGCGCTACTCAATCTGGTTCATTGGCCGCAGGTACATGACACCCGACTTGCCTTTAAGTCCATGCTGTGCGCGGATAAAGCCAATTGGGAAAAATTCGACGAACTCTTTGACGCCTACTGGTTCGGACGCGGTGTCAAAACATTGGTGCTCCAGGATGAAGCGCAGCGGAGCCGCCGGCGCGACACGGCTAAACGGCCAGACCTTTGGGACAGTATTCTGCCGCCGGGTGTGTTGCCGGCGCGCGGGAAGCTGGCGGACGATGCGACCGGCGACGCGGACGGACAAACAACACAAAATATCCGCGCGAGCACGCGCGACGTCTTGGCCCGTACCGATCTCAGGCACATCGTTTCGCCGGACGACGTCGCAGCCGTGGAGGAAACCGCCGAGAAACTGGCGAAGGCGATGCGCGACCGGTTGAGCCGGCGGCGGAAGCCATCGACAAAGGGGCGTGAAATCGATATCCGCCGGACAATCCGGCGCAATCTGTCGAAGGGTGGCGACCCGTTTTTTCTTGTCCGCCGCAAACGCCCGGAGCGACCCGTCAATCTGATCGTCCTGCTCGACGTTTCCGGTTCGATGCAACAGTATAGCCGGTTGTTTCTGGCGTTCCTGCGCGGCCTGTTGGGGCCATGGCTGAAGACGGATGCGTTTCTCTTCCATACCCGGCTGGTCCGCATTACCGATGCGCTGAGGGATCGCGATTATGGCCGGGCCATGGATCGCATGACGCTGGTGGCGGAAGGCTTCGGCGGCGGCACTAGGATTGGTCACTGTCTGCAGGTTTTCAACGAACAGTACGCCAAGGAATGCCTCAACACGCGCTCGGCGGTGATTGTCATGAGTGACGGCTACGATACGGACGACCCAATGTCCGTCGCGAAGCAACTGGCCAGACTAAAAAAACGCGCGCGGCGGCTCATCTGGCTCAATCCACTCGCCGGTTGGGACAACTACGAACCTGTCGCGAGGGGTATGGCTGAAGCGCTGCCCCACATCGATCTGTTTCGAGCCGCGAACAGCTTGGAGAGTCTGGCGGCGCTGGAACCCGAGTTGGCACGGCTTTGAGACGGGAGACATGAGGTCATGAAATACGATGCGGAACAGGTCATGCGCCGGATTGCAGAACTACGAGACCAAGGAGATGAGTTTTGTGTCGCAACAGTTGTGCGTACGGAACACGCAACCTCCGCTAAAGCCGGGGCCAAGGCAGTTATCACGCGGGGTGGCGAAATCGAAGGATTTCTCGGCGGCAGTTGCGTGCAAGGCGCGGTCAAGCAGGCGGCCGGAGCCGTGTTGGCGGAAGGCGCTCCACGGTTGATTCGCGTTAAACCGAAAGACCAGGTCGTCGAGCAACTCGATATCGACGGAGTCGAACTGCACAAGAGCAGTTGTCCCAGCGGCGGCACCGTCGAATTGTTCGTCGAACCGATGCTATTGGCTCCGCATTTGCTGATCTGCGGCGCGTCTCCCGTCGCCGTGGCCTTGGCCGCACTCGGCTCGGCAATGGGGTACCGCGTCACCGCCGCCGCTTTAGAAGAGGAATTGCCGCGGTTCACCGATGCGGACCGAAAGCATGCCGGATTCGATCTCTCAACGCTCGGCGTCGATGAAAACGCCTACATCGTCGTGTCGACTCAAGGGAAACGCGACCGCGAAGCGTTGGCTGCCGCGCTCGGCAGCACAGCGCGGTACGTCGCGTTCGTCGGCAGCCGGCGTAAATCCGAAACCTTGCTCGCGCATCTCCGTGAACAGGCATTGACAGCGGATCAATTGGCGAAGCTGTCAGCGCCCGCCGGTCTCGACATCAACGCTATCGGCCCGGAAGAGATTGCGCTGTCGATCCTGGCGGAAATCGTCAGCATCCGCCGGCAAACCACCAAGGCGCCCGTCACCGCCAAAGAAAAACTGTTCAGCGCCGCGGCGAAACTTGTGCAAGCCGCGGATAACGGATCGACGGCGATCGACATTTATCCGAAGTGCTGCTGAGTAACACCTCCCTATATTGGAGCGCGAGAATGGAATTACAGGACCAACAAAGCATCGCGGCGTCCCGGCATCGGGTCTTCGAAGCATTGAACGATCCGGAAATCCTGCGCCAATGCATCCCCGGCTGCGAAACGCTGACCAAGCGCTCGGATCACGAGATGGATGCGACGGTGTCGATGAAAGTCGGTCCGATCAAGGCGAAGTTCAACGGGTCGGTGACACTCAACAATCTCAACCCGCCCGAAGGCTATTCCATCACTGGCGAAGGTAGCGGTGGTGGCGCTGGTTTTGCCAAGGGCGGTGCGGACGTTTGTTTGATCGAAGACGGTCCATCGACCATTTTGCAGTACAATGTCAAAGTCGATGTCGGCGGTAAGCTCGCCTCGCTCGGCGCCCGTCTGATCGAAAGCGTGGCCAAGAAGCTGTCCGGCGAATTCTTCGAAAAATTCGCAACGCTCGTAGAATCTGCAAACCAAGAGTCTGCATCGGCGTTCATATCGGAAGAAACAGCCAACGCAGAAACCGGAATTGTCGCGGACAGATTTTCCAGAACCTATATATGTATCGCCGCTGGCGTCATCGCCGTCGCGTTAGCGGCTATCTGGCTTGCTATGCGTTGAAGCCTGTCTCACCTTGCGAGTGCAGTACGCGCTCATTTTCCATCCGCCGCACTGAGAACGGTCACCGCTGATTTCCACATTTTCTCTTTTCCACGGTCAGGACGCTGGCGATATGATTGAGCAAGACCTCTCAAGGGTGCCGTTCCATTCGCTCAATGTTCCGAACAAAGGGTTCGAAGTTTGCCCTATGAGGCGCGCCATGATTTTCCATAGGGTATCGCTGGCATGGTGGTCGATGGTTCGGTTTAGGGCCAAACTCGGTCATTCCGCGAGGCCTGCGTCGTATGACGAACCAAACGGCGCCTGTTCGCGCCATTCGCAATTGGCGGAGCGCATCGTGTCGGAGCGGATGGAAAAGAACGCGGCATCAGTTTCTGCGACCCGAAATGACAAGCCCTAGCAACGACAAGCCCCATATGCCACGATAAGGCGGTTTTTAATCGGCGATGAGGGCATGCTATGGACGACGGGCTTAAGGTCAGCGAGAACCAGGTTGCGGCGGATACGGAGACGGGTTCGTCGGCCTATGTACCCTCCCTCCAGCTCACGGAAGGGCAGCCCACCCCTATCGCGGCAAACGGCGGCTTATCCTATATGTCGTTCGACCGGGACGGCGATGCGGGCACGGTGGCGGCGATGGAGACCGCGCTTGCCCAGATCGCCGAGGGCGAAGGGCAGCGGGTTATCGACATGATCGACAACGCGCCTCCCGGACCGATCGAGACCAAGTGGGGTGTTGGGTTTCGGAAGTACGCGGAGTGCGTGGACTATATTCGCGAGAACAACATAGAAGCTCCGGAAGGCGGCCTGGCGCTGCCTTTGCCCTACACCGTTTATGAACAGCCGACCTATTCCATCGTATCGTCCAACGAGATTTGGGGAGACCCGGCGCGTGCGGCCGAGGCGGAGATCCTGCGTAAGAACGAAGAGGACAACAAACGGCGCAACCTCTTTTTCCCGCAGGTGATGCGCGACGCGCGGCGGATCGGGGAATACCACCCCGGCCTCTCCCCCAACAGCCCCGAAAGCATGGACAAGCTCGGCGTCTCGCTGGCGCATCTCGAGTCCCAGTGCGAGAACTTCTACGATTCCGCTGAAGTGGAGCGCGTCTTCTATCCAGAAATCGAGAAGCTCCTCTTGGACTTTTTCCCGGGCGCGACGGATGCGCTTGTCTACAACCACGACGTCTTCGACAAGGATTACGAGGGCGACCGCACGGAAGACCAGGACAACAAGAACCCGGGTGTGAACGCCAACTACGCCAACCTCGTGCACAATGATCTGAACGACAATAGCGGCCGGGTGCGCTGCCGCGAGTTGCTGACGAAGAACCTGCGGAATTTCGGACGCGAACAGCACTACACGGAGGCGGAAGCCGACGCGAAGATGTCGCGGCGGTTCATGTCGATCAACCTCGCCAAGCCGATGGAGACCGTGCAGCAATATCCCTTCGTGCTCTGCGCGTGGCCGTCTTTCGCCGACCAGCCCTACATTACCAACTACCGGATCTACGACGACCGCGTTGGCGAGACGACCCGCTTCACCCACCGCCCCGAACACGAATGGTACTGGATTCCCCAGCAGAAGCCGACCGAGGTCTCGATGCTGAAATGCTACGACTCGATCACCGACGGCTCCGTCTCGCGCTGGTCCTTCCATACGGCCTGCATGGACCCTACCGTCCCCGAGGACGCGCCCTGCCGCAAGAACATCGTGGTCCGATCCTATGTGTTTTTCTAGTGTCCTGATCGTGAAATTCAAAGGATTGAATTTCGCGTGAATCACACTAGAACAGATTAGGTTTAGATCGGATTTAAGTGTTTGTTGGATCGCCGGAGGCGCTTCCAACGAAGCGGCTGCACTATTGATGCATCGGATGACCGTGCCGGAAATGCGCAAGGCCGCCGATCTGACCGTCTGAATTGAGGCTGCGGTTCGAACATCTCGTGACACTCGTTGCGACCTCATGTTACCAACTGATTTTGGCCGGCACCGACTTCCTTCATCGAGGAATCTTGAAGTTGTCAGCATTCTCGATTGTGAGCTTCTACTTCGTAGAGCGGACCTTTTGACCGATAAGACACCCGATCAAACACAAAACGAAACAATCCAGCAGGCGTTGGAAACGATCACGACCCTGGCTCTCGCGGAACGAATGGCCGATGCGCGGAAATTGTTTGCCAACTTGTGGCCTCTTATCAGCGCGGACATCGACTACGAACAAGACCCTGATAACGTAAATATATTTTCCGGTATCGCGCTCGGGTATCTCAACCTGGACAAACGGGATGAGGCTGAACGTGTCGCGAAGATTGCGTTGATGCTTGCCCCCACCGACTTGCTGGCTCACGCCATCGCATCCCTTGTCGACCGAGTTTCCTTGGCGCGGCAATTCATCCATTCCCATCAGGGGCAAAAGGCTATCGATTTGCTGGAGGTCATTCAGGGCACGGCACCGGCCGCCGCGGATGAAACAGCGTTTTATCTGCAGCTGGTGCGGCATTATGAGGCGGGTGCACAAAAGGCCCGCTCATTAGCGCCATTGGGCGGCCGACCGACATTGTTCAATCTTGCCATTTGGGGCGAAACCTATGTCGACAAATTTTTGCGGACCTCGCTACCCAGTCTCATGGCGCCTGGAAACGTGCCGGCCCTGGCGGCGGACGATACCGTCATCTTCGATATCTATACGACTGAGGCGGACCAGGCGCGCCTCGCCGCCTCCCCTGGTATCTGCGCGCTAAGCGAAATAGCCCGCATTGACTATGAGGTTATTCCCGCAGAATTCATCGGTTTCAAAAAGACGCCCGCCACGCAAGCGCCGGACCGGTTGTACTTTAGCGGTTCGAACTACCTGTCGGCGGTGAAAGCGAAGGCACTCGCCGCGGACGTGACCTTCGTCGGCACTGAGTCGCTCTATAGCGACCGATTTTTCAGCGAATCCAAGACCTACTTGCGCGATGGCTACAAGGCCGTGCTGATGAGCTCCCTGCGGGCGCGGGACGACGGGCTCGCAGCGTATCTGGATATGCACGACGCGGTAACCGATCACGCCATCGCGCTCGACGCGGAACACCTCGTGGACTACACCGCGAAAAACCTCAATCCCCAGACGCGGGATATGTTTATCGGCTCAGGCGATCAGCCGATCGGTCAGGACGTTGTCGCTCTCTACTTCAAAACAGCAAACGGTTTTGCAGGCCACTCCTTTCAAATTTATCCCGCCCTCATCAGCCATGAAATTATCCCGGCGGATTTGAACTTCGATGGCCACACCTATGATGCCCGCCTCTTGGCAGAGTGTTCGCAGGGCGAAGATCCTCGTCAAATTTACAAGGTTATCGACAATGCGGCCGCGACCCTTTTCATGGTCGACCTGGACTCTGCGTCCGACGGCACGGAACGTGTTTTTGGGGCTTTTCCGGTTACCGTGGAACAGTGCGCAAAATCAGCGGTAACCTGGTGTAGCCGGGAAAGCGATTTTCCTTATTTCGAATGGGCCTTTCAGCAGCGATTCGAGTTTCGTTGCGATTCCGCCGGTTTGCCGAATAGCGCCGTTACCGAAGCTGACGCTGTGGCGGAGTTTTGCGAACGGTTCGCTGCGGCAAAGCCCGGTCAGACGAGACAGATCCGATACTTCCGCGACGGCATATAGCCCGGCGCACTTAAACACATCATTAACTATATCTTGCGAAGAACTAGGGCTGCGAAGTTCTTCGTTTGAAGGCCGCCGATTTATCCGGTGCCATCCGGCTCGGTAAATTCGGCAATGTAGTGGGAATACAAAGATTCCATTATTTCAAGTATAATGGTAATAGTATGAAGCTTGTTCAAAAGTGAACGCCAGGTATTCGCAAATGGTTGACGGCAAGGTTACAGAAGGTGGGCAAGAATTCTTTGAGAATTGCCTTACCCTCTTGATCGAAATGGCCGGGCACATTCCTGTCGCAAACTTTGTCGCAAATCCAACCGCTGCAACACGGCTCGACGTTGCAATTGCCAATCTCAAAAATGTGGTGTCGTCCAACGCTTCGGAACTGGCACTCCAGGCGCTTTCGCTGGAACCGGATTCAGCCTACGCCTTTACGGTATGGGGCTTGGCGCTCGCGAAAGCGGGCGATGTCGAAAAGTCGCTCTTCGCATTCGATACGGCCATCGACTTGGACCGAAGGTTCCTGTTGGCGATATGCGGAAAAATTCTGATGCTCAAAGCCCGCGGCGAAACGCCTGGGTTGAGCCAGGAAGTCAGTTTGCTGTGGCAACAACTTCTGACCGCGTACAACGACGTCGCCAAGGTGTTCGCGCAAATCCTTGGTTCGATGGGCGCGCAACCGGAGAACACGACCCGATACGTGAATATCGGCGGCGGACCGAATTTCAATTTTTTACATTGGCGCAACCTTGAATCGGTTTGCAGCGAGAGCAACCCCGATCCGATCCGGTTTTCACCGGAATGCGACTTTCCTCTCGAGGGTTCGTCCGTCGAGCTGGTCTATACGTCGCACTGCCTGGAACATTTGGATGATCCCACAGTGGCGCGGGCGCTCGTCGAAGCGCACAGAATCTTGCGTCCGGATGGCGCATTACTGGTGAAAATTCCCGATTTCGATTACGCCCTCGACGATTGGCGCAAGCGGGAGCCGGGCCTGATCTGCGCGCCTGTCTGGGGCGTCGAAGCATTACAGCCGACGTGGGAGGCGCATGGCGTTGCGGATACGCTAGATACCCGCGCGGCGTTCATTTTTTCCGGCTTCTGGAACGACGAGTACGGCGACGAAAACGGTTTGTTTTCGGGCAACGGAAAGCATGCAGATGGCGCCTATGTCGGACCGCCGAGGATGCCATCCGAAGAGTTGCGCGATCTCGCAGAGCGGTCCACCCCCTATCAGATCGCCCAAACCTTGCGTCAGCACATCGTCGATAACGAACCGAGCTATCACTTCAATCATCAAAACGCCTGGAGCCGGGACGAATTCGACAAGGTCCTCACGGCGTGCGGATTTGAGGTCCTGTCGTTCGATCGGGCCAAAATCATCAAGCGATATCACTGGATTCCCCTGATCGAGGATATGGACCATATGAGCCTGTACTGTTTTGCGGTTCCCCGGTAGCGCCAATGAAAGATTCCAAACCCGCAAAAAACGTGAATGTTGCGCTTGGCCGCAGACGGGCGTGGGAAACGTATGGCGACTTCCTCCATGAAGCGCTTCGCGCCGGCTATCAGGACCGCTACGACGTCTGGGCGGACAGGTACGAGACATACGCCCAGTTCGGCGCTGTGTTCGGCGGGTTTTCAGATGACCTCGCCGCAAGGCTGAAAGTCGCACTCGCCGAGTCCGCACCGGAACCCTATCGGAGAGACAGCGTAAATCCGCAATTCGAAGGCACCGAGATGCCGGATGATTTTTTTGCGGGTATCGATGAGGGAACGGAATTCTACCGGCCGTCCGAAGAGTCCCTATGGTGCTTGACGGATATTGCCGAATCTCTGGCCGAACAGATCGCACAGTTCATCGGCTCTCCTTGGCGCATTTTGTGCGCTCGCGCGTGGAAGATGACCTCGCAATCCGGCACGACGGGACCCAATGAGTGGCATGTCGACGGTCTGCCGTCGCCGCTCGCCAAACTCATGATTTTCCCGCAGGCGGTTGGTCCCGAAATCGGGACGACCGAAATCCAATTTCCCGATCAGCAAACGCTTTCGGTCGAACGGGATGGTCCGACTTGGCTGCTGTTCAAATCGTCGGAAATTCTGCACCGCGGTGTCCGTCCGCTGGACGCAGGGGTCGCCCGCTATACGGCCGAATTCACAATCGTACCGTCGCCAAAATTTGGTCTCCAACCGACGTTTGGTGGCAGCAATGCCAGGCAACCGCACTATCCCTGGCTGCGCAGCCCTTACAGCAGATACTGAACCGATGGAGGGGTTTTCAGCTCAGCACCCGATACCGCAACTCGTCACGCATTTGACGAGAAAATATAATGCAATTCAACGCGCCTATTCGAACGGCGACAGTCCAATGGGGTCCGATTTTTCAAGCGTCGGCAACGCGTATTCCACGCTGAAGGACATTAACCGGAAGGCGTCCTCCTTTAATAAAATACTGGGCCGCAACCATTTCCTCACCATGCCGATGTATGTCCAAATCGACAATATCGGGTTCTGCAATCTGCGCTGCCCCATGTGCGCCACTCACGGCAGGGATGCCGACCACGCCAAGTACCAGAGCAAGACCTTTACGATGAGCCGCGAGACGATCGACCGTATCGCAACCGAGGCGTTCCCGTACGCCATCCAGTGCTCCACGTCGGGACTGGGCGAAGGTTTGCTGCACAGGGACATCGACGCCATTATCCAGAGCGCGCGGCGTTACGGCGTTCGGTTGTTCGTCAATAGCAACACCACGACGTTAGGAACGAAAAACGTACCCAAACTTTTCGGAATTACGGAGCTACAGCTTTCTATCGACGGCGCTTTGCCGGCGACGTTCGAGATCATCCGTAAAGGAGCCAGCTATACCAAGATGCTGCACGCGGCGCGCGTCATTAGTACCGCGAACAGTATGTTGCCGCCCCAGCTGAGACTGGAATTCGGAATTAACTCCCTGCTGTGCGCTAGCACGATGCGTGAAATGCCGTTCATGGTCGAACTTGCCAACTATATCGGTGCCGCGAGTCTGATATTCTACAAGATGGAATTCTTCATGAACGAAGCCCATCGGATGGACGAGTATCAGGAGGAAGCGTACGACCGCTACCCAGCCTATTTTGCCTATTACCGCGAACAGGCGGTATCCCGTGCAAAGGCATGCGGTCTGAAGCTGGAATGTCTGGACGCGGAGCCGGGCGTTGCACCCGACCCCGACGCTGGCCCTTCAAATGGCGGGCTGTTCGTCAAGGACCTTGGACCGCTCACCGACGACGACTTACCCGTCTTTGCCGACATGGTCGATGAGCAGCAGATTCTTGCAGAGGCAGAGGTCATGGCGGAGGATGCGCTATTCGCCGCAATCGAACGCCACTCCGAATTCGACGAAACGATGGAGCGTCACGCTGCCGAAGAAACGCATGCGCTTGGCACGCCCCTTGTGGAAAGTTTCAACGAACGTTTCGCCACGCTAACGCCGAAAGACAGAGATTTAATCAGCGGATCATCGACTTCCCAGCAGAAAGTGCTGGATTGTCAGTTCCTGCACAATGCCCTTTATTTTAAGCCCAACGGCGAAACGCGCCCCTGCTGCGTCACCACAATGAAGGATTTCGTCGGGAGTTTTCCGGACCAAAGCGTCAGGGATATCTATCAAGGTCCGACAATCGCCAAGTTCAACGCGGATTTCCGCAATGGCACTCTAACCGAGGATTGCCGGGTATGCCCCGTCAAGAAGATGGTTCCGCTTAGCCAATTGAACCTCTAACGCTGCGGCCCGCTACTTCGGACGGTATTCCGATGCATACAACGCAATCGCTTTCGACACGCTCATTGCTTCGTATCCAAAGCGGTCACGAAGCCGCTCTGCATCGATAAGACAAGGCGGTTCGCCGCCGGCATCGACGGTGATCTTGGACGCACTGCCAAGACCGTTGATGATGTTCTCGGCAAGCGCGCGGATGGAAAGCGGTTTCGCGGAAGAGACGTTCACAACGTTGTAACCGCGCGCAGGCTGCGCCACCAGCAATCGCTCGATCAAGCGACAGACGTCGGAAACATGGACCGTGGAATTAAACAGGGCATCAGGATTAGTGATGCGGATGGCTTCATTACGCGCCGCCTTCTCGCACATCCCGACGACCAGATTCGGGTTGGCGTGACGGCCGAGGATGCCCGGCATGCGCAGGGTCGTCACCTGCGCCTGATCAGTCAGTTCCTTTAACGTCAGCTCGGCACGATGCTTACTCATACCGTAGGCATCGGTTTCGGTGATCGGTGTTTTTTCGGTCAACACAGTCGCGCCCGCGGGACGGCCATATACCGAGATCGTCGATAGCGCGATGACGCGGGTGCTGTTTGTCGCCTTCGCCAATCGAACCACGCCGGAGGCGGTCGCTACATTGCCGGCTTCGAATGCTTCAGATGTGGAATTGGCCGTCTTTATCCGGGCAGCCAGATGGACGATATTTTCAATCGGGACGTCGAGTGCGATAGGTGCGGTCAGATCGCCAATCAGGCGGCGAAAATTCGCGCCATCTTCATCCGGAACGCCGTCGATCCCGCGTGGCGTGCGTTGAAGCGCGACGACGGGAATGCCACACTCGAACAGATGCCGCGTCACATGCCCTCCGACGAACCCGCCGGCGCCGGTCACCAATGTCCACATCCGTTCAAGCTGCTCCGTAGAACCCATTCACGTGCTCTGCAACATAGATGACCTGATCTTCGGTCAGATGTTGATGATGCGGTAGTGCCAGAACTAAATCGCACTGACGTTCGGCCTCCGGCATATCGCCCTTTTTGTAGCCGAAGCGCTGTGCCGCCTTATGCAGATGCAAGGGCGTTCCGTAGTAGATCAGCGATTCTATGCCGTTCCCGGCTAAATGCGCCTTCAACGCATCGCGGCGTTCGGCCTGAACGATGAACATCACGTAGGAATCGCTCGCGCCGTCCTTTTCCTCCGGAATGAATACCTCCGGCGCCTCGATCAGTTCGCGATATAGATTCGCATTGTGCCGTCGGCGCGCGATGATATCGTCGAGCTTGGTGAGACGAAACTTCAAAACCTCGGCGTTGAGCACATCGAGCCGGCTGTTAATCCCGAAGATCGCCACGCTATCGCGGCTTTCAAGCCCGTGATTGCGATAGAGCCGGACTTTCTCCGCGGCCTCATCGTTGTCCGTCAGCATCATGCCGCCGTCGCCGACCGCGTTGAGGTTCTTCAGCGGATGACAGGAGATGGCGCCGGCAAACCCGAAGGTGCCGCCATGCTTGCCGTCCGCTCGGGAGCCCATGGATTGCGCCGAATCCTCGACGACCATCAGCCCATGACGCTCGGCGATATTAAGAATGGCATCCATATCGGCCATGCGCCCGGTCCAATGCACCGGCATGATCGCCTTGGTCCGGGGTGTGATCTTCTTTTCGATCTCAGCGGGGTCGATGTTCTGGTCCCGGCGCACATCGGCAAAAACCGGTGTGGCGCCGACATGAACGATGGCGCCGACGGTTGCGACAAAGGAAACCGGTGTCGTGATGACTTCGTCCTCTTTGCGGATGCCGGCCGCCCAGAGCGCCATCAACAACCCGTCGGTGCCGGAATTCAGGCCAATGCAATGACGCGCGCCGGTATAGTCCTCGACCGCACGCTCCAGCTCCGCGACTTCAGGTGTCATCACGAGATGACCTTTCGAAAGCACGCGCTCGACGCAGGCCAGAAGCTCCGCCTTTTCGTCCTCGAAACGGAGCTTGAGATCGACGAACGGGATCTGCATGTTGCTCATTTTCAGTTCCCGCCGTAGAAGCTTTTGATCGTGTCGATGACGAAATCCATCGCCTCGCGCGTCATGTGCTGATCGACCGGCAGGGAGATGATGCTGTTGGCGTGCCGGTCGGTGACCGGGAAGTCGCCCGCCTTGTGGCCCAAAAACCTCAGCGCATCCTGCAAATAAAGCGGCAGCGGATAATGGATCTTCGCCTCGATGCCGGCATCGATGCAGTGTCGGTACAACTCCTCCCGCCGCTCCGCCAGGAACGGATAGAAAAGATAGACATGTTTCACACCGGGATTGCGCGCCGGCAACCGGATACCCGGAATCCCATCAAGACCCGCATCGTAGTAGGCGGCGTTTTGCGCCCGCTTGTTCACGATGTCTGGAAGTTGCCGGAGAATCCACTTCCCGACCACCGCCTGCACTGAATCGAGTCTGGAATTGTAGCCGAGGATCTCCATCTCATCGCGGTTCCGCAGACCGTGATTGCGCAGCAGGCGGTATTTGCGGTTCAACTCGTCATCGTTCGTCACGATAACGCCGGCATCGCCCCAAACATTGATGATCTTGAGGGGGTGCATGGAAAACGCTCCGGCGACGCCGAACGAGCCCGCGTACTGGCCGTCCACCTCGGCGTACAGGCTCTGGCAGGCATCTTCGATGACCGGCACACCATGGCGGTCGGCGATTTCCGTAATGGACGCCATGTCCGATATGTCGCCCGTCAGGTGGACGGGCATGATCGCCTTGGTCCGTGGCGTGATCGCAGATGCGAGCTGGTTCACATCCATGCAGAAACTGTCGTCGCAATCGATGAACACAGGCTTCGCACCGGTCTCGCAAATCGCGCCGACGGTCGCCCAGAATGTATTCGCGGTGGTGATGACCTCGTCGCCGGGTTCAGGTTCCAGGGCCTTCAGGGGAATCTTCAGCGCGTCGGTGCCGGACCCGACGCCGATCGCATGCTTCACGCCCAGCATGGCAGCGAAATCCGCCTCGAACTCGGAAACCACCTTGCCCAGGGTGAAGTCGCCGGTCTTCACCAGCGCTCGAAGTTCGTCGAAAATCTCTTCTGGGTCGGCGTATTGTTCCGGCAGCGGCGAGTAACGGACATGCATCAGAACGGGCCCTTGAAAAAGGGATCCGGTACATCGATCGGCAGGTCGCCACGCAAGCGGCGAAGATCGTCGACGACGCCGGCTACCTTGTCCACCGGGATTGCCAGCATGTCGCCGACCTCTTCGGCAATCCGCGCCGCGTCCGGGTAGAACCCCGGCACCAGACCGCGCGAACTGGGTGTGGGGTGGTCGGGCAGGCCGAGCCTACGCGGCGGTGCAGTGAGGTCGCCGAAGCGGCGTTGCGCGATTTGCGCGACGATCTCCGCACCGACGCCGAACATATGATGTCCCGTGTCGACGGTGAGGAGCCGTCCGGTTCGCGCTACCGACTCTTCTATGGCGGACAGGTTCAAGGGCCGCACGACGCGCAAATCATATACCTCCGCCTGCACACCGGCCGCGGCCAGCGCATCGGCGGCGCGCATCGCCTCCAGCACCATGTAAGACGTGGCGACAATGGTAACGTCGCTGCCTTCGCGAATGCGCCGCGGACCGTCCAACGATTCGGTGTAGTAGCCTGCCGGCACGTCGCCGGTGGTGTAGTGGCACCACCGGTGTTCGATGACGATCACCGGGTTGTCGTCCTCGATAGCAGCGGCCAGCATGCCTTTCCCATCGGCGGGAAAGGCCGGCATGATAACCTTTAGTCCCGGGAACGCCGCAAAGACCGACTCCAAGCTCTGCGAATGTTCCGGTCCCTGGCCCCAACCGCGCCCCACGACCAGCCGAACGACCAACGGCACCTTGTGTTCGCCGTTGCTGATGTAATGCGCCTTGGCCGCATTGTTCACGATCTGCTCGAAGGCCAGCAGCGCGAACTCGACGCGCTGAAAACTGACAACCGGGCGTTTGCCCATCATTGCCGCCCCGATCGCGACGCCGACGAGGCCATTCTCGGCCACCGGCATTTCGATCACCTGCTCGGCCGTCGCCCGTTCGCCGACGTCGCGAAGGGTGCCGAACATGGGTACCGGATCCTCGGCGCCTTCGGCCAGAACCAGCACGTTGCTGTCGCGGGCGGCGGACTCGGCCAAGCACTCCCGTAACGCCTCGGCCAAATTTATAATCCGTTCAGGCATAAACATGTCCCGCGGCAGCGGCGGGTTCGGGGAGTGGGGCCTGTTTGGCGGCGGCGAAGGCCTCGTCAATTCGAGTGACGAACTCTGCCCGCATCGCGTCTTCCACCGCATCGTCCAGCACGCCGCGCTCACGTAAGCTGGCAGCGCTGACGACGAGTGGACAACGTTCGCGCCACAGACCGTATTCTTCTTCGGGCCGGTATTGCAGGTGATCGTCGTTATCCGGGCCGCAATGTTCCAGCCACCGATAGGTATGCATCAGAAGAAAGGCCGGTCCCTGTCCGCTGCGGACGTGCGTCACGGCTTCATGTGCTGCCTCGTGGACGGCACCGACATCGTTGCCGTCGACCTCCCAGGCACGAATACCGTGTGCCTTTGGCAGTGCCGTCAGATTGCGGCTCGGCTGCCGCTGATCCAGATGCGTATAGCAGGAGTACAGATTGTTCTCGCAGGCGAAGAGGACGGGCAGTTTGCGCAGACTGGCGAAGTTGGCGGCTTCATAGAAGGCCCCTTCTTCCAGCGCGGCGTCGCCTAAAAATGCGACCGAGATATGATCCTTCTTGTCCAGCCGATCCGCTAGCGCCGCGCCAACAGCCAACGGGATCGATGCCCCGACAATGGGTACGCTGGCTTCCAGCCCACAATCGCGGTCCATCAAATGCATCGATCCGCCGCGCCCCCCAACACAGCCGTCCGCCTTACCGAATATTTCCGCCAGCATGCGAACAAGATCGCCACCTTTCATAAGATAATGAGCGTGGCATCGATGTGTTGTGAACGCGTGATCGGTTTTCAGCAGCGCCTCGCACACGCCAACGGCGGCTGCTTCCTGCCCGACCGACAAATGCACGGGGCACCGCATTTCCTGTTCGGCATAGCGCACGGCGATGGCCTCTTCGACCATGCGCAGGAACAGCATCTGCCGGTGCAGACGGAGCAGTTGCGCCGGCTCGATCTCCGACGCCACACTTGCGTGATCATCCATATCCGGCCCGGATCCTTTCAGCTGTGCATCGCGCAATCAGGCGCGGAGCGTGAATTCGGTCGCGGCTTTTTGAATCTCCGGCAGATAGGTTCGTCCCCATTCGACCATGTCGCGCACGCCCTCACGTAGATCTATTTCGGGCTCCCAGCTTAAATCTTCCTTAATAAGCGATGAATCCAGCCAGTATTGTGCGTCCTCTCCGACCCGGCCGGGCGTGATTTCGGCAAAATCCTCGAAGGGGATGCCGAGCTCCTCGGCCACCAGTTCGACCAGATGACGCATCGACGCCGGCTCCTTTGCACCGGCGTTGTAGGTCTTGCCGAACGGCGCGTTTTCGCAAATCAGATAGATCGCCCGCGCCAGGTCGCGCGCGTGAATGAAAGATTTGCGCACCACGCCGCCGCCTTGCAGCGGGAACTTGTGCCCGGTCAGTCCGTACAACACCGCCTTGGGCAAAATGCGATAGAGATACTGCCCTGGTCCATAAGCGTTGGACGGGCGAATGATGTTCATCGGAAACTGTTTCACCGCCCAAAGCGTCTCCAGATGCAAATCGGCGGCGAGTTTGGAGACGGCATAGGGGCTCGTCGGATCCAGCGGCCAGCTTTCCGGCACCGGCTCGTCATTGGAGCCATAGAGTTCCGACGTGCCGATCTGAAGGAAGCGCTTCAGATAGTCGCGCTGCATCAGCGCTTCGCAAATTTTCGCGACCGCGACGACATTGGTTTCGTAGTAGCGGAACGATTTTCCCCACGAGGTGGCATAAGCCAGCGCCGCGTAGTTGATGACCACGTCCGGCCGCTCTTCGTCCATCAGTTCGAACAGGCGGTCCTGTTCGAACACGATATGGATTTGCTCATAGCGGTAGCGCGGGTCGCCCTTGCCGACATCGAGTGTGAAGGCGGAGGAATTGGGCGGATTGCGGCCAACGCAAATGACGCGCTCCACATGGTCTTGCTCCAGCAGATAACGCGCCGTGTGGACCGCAAAAATTCCGGCCCCGCCGAGCAGCACGTAAGACTTCATCCTCTTTGCCTCTTTCAACGCCGCAGCGTTGCTGCTTTCATTATTGCTCGAGGCAATGAATCAGATTCGTTGTTGATACGCCAGTGTAATACCATCAATGGCCGGGCCACTCTTCAACGGTAAAACCACAACGCAATTGGCCCTACCGCGCGATTGTCACGATGTCTTCGCGGTAAGCCTTCGAAAAAACCGTAAGCGGTCCAGCGCGCCTGCCGAGCCAGCCTCGAACAACGCGTCAATGCGCTGCATGACGCTCGCTTCCGACTCATCGGCCGTTGGGAGAAGGCTGGGGTCGCCTACCTTGTATTCGACACGCTGCCGAAGCGACCATCGATAATAATCCAGATCCGTCTCCAAGATCGATGTATGCAGCGCGCCGGAAACGCAGTTTTCGGCAGTCGCAGCGATTGCGCCATAGGTCTTCATACCGCTGCCCGCGTCGCAATCAACATCTGTCACGACGATTTCTTGCGCCGGATCGGTGACAAATTTTACAGCCGCTCCGGGCTCCCGTTCCTGTATGGCCTGCGCCAGGAAACGGGCATCCGCCGGAAATGTGTCGAACGTGAAGTCATCCGGCAGCAACTCGTTTGAAACGATAACGGGAAACGGCTGATAGGACCGGCAGGCGAAGCCCTCATCGATCGGGAAAAACAGCGTAACGGGATTTTGCTCGACAAGCTTTTCATCCGAGCCAAGGAAGCAATTAATGCTCTGCTCGTGCAGATTCTCGGCGACAAATTTGGCAAGCGCGTCTTCTCCAATATCGATTTTATGCGCCTCAACCTCACCGTATGTTCGCAGTTGAGCGTGCGCCGTACTTTCCCTGGTTCGAGGGATGATGGACAGTACCGCTTTGTGACCGTCAGCCAGATAGCGGGATAAGGCATTCAGAGCATTCGCACTGTAGACGAACGCCGGGCCGCAATAAATTAGATCGGCCCCCAGACGCCGGGCCCGCAGCGCGCCGGATTGTTGCGCGCCGGCCAGGCACCATAAATCGACTTCGGGGAGCACTTGCCTGACCGGCGCCGTCAGAGACGTCTCAGGCAGAAGACGGTAGCGAATTTCGGCCAACTCGCTGAGGGTGCCGGTCATCGGATGGTCCGTGATGCGTTGCTTGTCTTCCCGCGTGGTGTAGATGTCGATAAAGATTTTCCGTTCAAGCGCCCGCTTCGGAAGGTTTTCCGGGGCGAGCAGGCTTGCAAATCCATACTGAAAAAGGGTCTGAACGTATGCTGTGCCCCAGACATTGACGTTGATCAGTAACGGACGAGGGTCGGATACGGCTGCTGGTGCACACTCCAGAATTTGTCGCCGTTCGCGCTCGAAGTAAGCGATCAAGTCGAGGCGAAAACCCGCCGAGTCCGATTCCGAATGATCCTGCAAATACGTCAACAGTTGCGTTGCCATCGGCAATTGCTGATGGCGGAGCAAATTTTCCGCGACGAGCAGACATTCGTTCTCGGACAAAACCGCATGCGCAAGTGCGTCCGTCGGGTTCAAGAGCAACGCGCTTTGCCCGTATTCCAATCTCTTTTGCTGAAACTGCGGCGCGCGGTTCCCCGCGGCAAGACTGTCATACAGAAACGCCAAACCGCCATACGCTGAAAATAGCGTGCCGGCGGTACCGTCCGGTAAAAAAGGCCGCATCAACGCCTTGCCATCGTCGATACGGTTGGCCGCCAGCCGCCGTTCAATTTCGACAATCACATTCACCAGTGCGGCGATATCGATGGCGTCGCTTCGATTTTCCATCAATCCGTGCCCATTTCTTTGGAACTGCCGAGATTCGTATAACTGTTTTTACTGCTATGCCGCCGGTTTGAATTTCTCGTGCGCATTTGTCCGCTTTTAGTGAACCTAGTTCGGAGATCCGATGGTTGGCAAGTCGCCGAAACAATCGATGACACAAAGGTTCCAGCGGACGCTTGGAACCGACTTGTTGCAATATTGCATGGTTATGTCAGGGAAAGTGGCGCGCCTCACAGGACAAACTTCGAACCCCTTGTTCGAAGTTCTTGCCGAATGAAACACATCACTGAGCAACACTAACGCGGGTACCAAAACGATGTGCTATCTCTGGACTCAGCCACAACACCGACTTCGACGTGATAGGCGGGGTTAGGGTCTCGATGTGCCGCCCCGTAATCGCATGCGGGAAACGATGCTGCGCATAGCGGCATGGTTTCACCAGCTTGCCCGCACCAATCCTATACGCACCCGCTTCGGCAACGTTGCGCGGATTCTCGCCGGCTCGGTCAGCCCTCCTTCATGGCTTGCCGCAGCCCCATATAGAGGCTCACGCACATGGCCAGCAACACAATGGTGAACGGGAAGCCCGTTGATACCGCCATTGCCTGCAGGGCGGTGAGTGCACCTGCGCCGCCAACCAGCAGCAATGTCGCGGCAACGATGCCTTCGAAGGTACACCAGAATATGCGCTGAGACACCGGAGCGTCGGTCTTGCCGCCGGCGGTGATCGTATCGATCACCAGTGAACCGGAGTCCGACGAGGTGACGAAAAATACCAGCACCAGAATGATGCCGAGGATCGACGTTATGGTCGCCATCGGAAGCGGTTTCAACATTTCGAACAGCTTCAGTTCGAGGGCTGCACCCTTCACCGGCGCGGCAGCGTCCGCGACGACCTGCGCGATTGCGGTGCCGCCGAACGCACCCATCCATAAGATGGAGACCAATGTCGGGATGATCATCACGCAGAACACGAACTCACGGACAGAGCGGCCCCTTGAGACGCGCGCGATGAACATGCCCACGAAGGGCGACCAGGAAATCCACCAGGCCCAATAGAACGACGTCCAGCCTTGCGAGAAGTTTGCGTCCTCGCGGCCCACGGGCATCGACAACGGCACGATTTCTTTTACATAGGCGAGACCGCCAGAGAATATCGCGGTGAAAATCTCGGCCGTTGGACCGACGAAAATCACGAACAGCAGCAGCAGGGCGGCCAAGACAATATTGACTTCCGACAGGACCTTTACGCCGCCGTCGAGGCCGCGAACGACCGAAATCAAAGCGAGCGCAGTGATAACGGCGATCAGCAACACTTTGGCGCCGTTGCCGGTACCCCAGCCAAACAGGTAATTCAAACCGGCGAGCGCCTGTTCGGTGCCGAAGCCCAGCGACGTGGCGAGGCCAAACAAGGTGGCGAAAACCGCAAGCGTATCGATGATGTGGCCCCACCAGCCCCAAACCCTTTCGCCCAAAATTGGGTAGAAAGCGGAGCGCAATGTCAGCGGCAGGCCCCGATTGTAGGTGAAGAACGCCAGCGCTAGCGCGAGCACCGCATAAATTGCCCAGGGATGCAGCGCCCAGTGAAAGATCGTCGCGGCCATCGCGAGATCGCGTGCAGCCTCAACACTTCCCTTAGCGGCCCCGAGTGGCGCCCAATCGGTCCGCGCACCGTTTTCCATCGCCGTTCCGCCCATCGACGAGCCGAAGTGCGACATCGGTTCCGCGACACCGAAGAACATCAGGCCGATGCCCATGCCGGCTGCGAACAACATCGCGAACCAGCCCATATAGCTGTAGTCCGGTTTTGCGTCCGGACCGCCGAGCCTGACCTTGCCCATCGGCGTGACCATTAGAAAAACGCAAAATAATACAAAGATGTTTGCAGCGCTCAGGAAGAACCAATCGAATGTCGACGTTAGGAATGGCCGCAACCAGCCAAAGAACTTTGTCGCGTCTTCCTGAAACATCAACGTCACAAGAACGAACGCGATGATCGAAAGGCCTGAAATCAAAAATACTGGATTGTGGATATCGAGCCCGAACGGCGTAATATTGTCTCGTCCAGTGTTGTAGTCTGTGTCGATCGGATGCGGCACATCCTCATGCGTTCCGTCTGCCATCGCCCATTCCCTCCCGCTTGCAGCAGTTACCGCGCCAATTGGTTTGGCATCGCTTGTTTGCGAGCGAATTGCGTGGTCAGAGCGAACTTGCGATTCGCCTCACAGCGCCACTGTAGACCTTGTCATGGAATACTCAATGGCTGATCTACGCCATTTGCTATCCTGATTGCGACGCATGACTGTAAATTTTGACTAACGGTACAAGGGTCAACCAGAGGCTTCCCCGAGCAACCAGTCGGCAAATTTGTCGGCGTGAGACCCAAGCGGGCGACCGACGGGAGACGTCATAAAAAAAGCGCCCGGTGAGCGAATCTC
Organism: Alphaproteobacteria bacterium; assembly: GCA_012103325.1. Classification (GTDB taxonomy): domain Bacteria; phylum Pseudomonadota; class Alphaproteobacteria; order UBA8366. The sequence continues at coordinate 45,621 of WLWY01000001.1, read as the reverse complement.
GACATCGAGCGGTTTGACCAACTGTCCACTCGCTACCAGATCAGCGACGAAGCTATGCCAACCAAGCGCATAGCCTTGCCCATTCAAGGCCATTTGAACGCCGATCAAATAGTTCAAGTAACGCGTACGAATTCCTGCAGCGCGATGACCGACATAATGGAACCAGGTTGTCCAATCGAGCCAATGATCGCCTGGAATGCCATGGGACTCGATCAACGGCTTGTCTGCAAGGTCGGCAACTGTCGACGGCGTACCTGACGCTTTTAGAAAAGACGGGCTGCATACGGGGTAAATGCGATCACCGAACAGATAGCGGCACTCCTGACCGGTCCATTGCCCGGCGCCGTAACGCACGGCGAGATGAACGTGACCGTCCGAAAAATCGACGGGCTCATCGGTGACCACCTGATTGAGCGTGACCTCCGGCCACGCCTCGGAGAACCGCGCCAATCGCGGCATCAACCAGTAGAAGGCGAAACCCATTGTCGTGCCGATCGTCACCTGGTGATCGCCCTCTACGGTTTTTAGAGAAGCGATGGCCGTGGCCATGCCGGCGAAACCCTGATTGACGGGGTCGAATAGCCGCGCCCCGGCGACGGACAATTCAACGCCGCGATGCAGGCGGTTGAAAAGCGGTTGCCCTATGTAGGTTTCTAGGTTGCGGATTTGCCGGCTTACGGCAGCGGGCGAGACGTTCAATTCCTCGGATGCACTTTTAAAGCTTAGCAGCCGCGCACAAGCTTCGAAGGCGAGCAAGGCTGTCGGGGAAGGAAGGTCTCGTCGCATGAATACAGTTTACATTAAATTATGTGACTGGTGAATTTTTGTCGGCTTGAAGGACATCGGTTTTATCTCTAGGACAAGCTGAAGTGACTAAATTTTGTCATTTTCTGTGATTCTTGAAATCTGAGAGCGCTGATTATGCAACGAGTTTCAAACCTCAAGGATGAACTTGAATTTAATAAAGCCGCGCTGACCAATGTTGCGGCGGCGATCGAACATGCGCATGGCCTTCCCAATGAATGTTACGTCGGCCAGAGCGCATTCGCCCATGAGCGCGAGCGCATTTTTACCCAAGGCTGGGTCTGTGCCGGATTCGCCAAAGATGTTCCAGAACCGGGCGGCCTCTTTCCCTTTGAATTCGCAGGCATGCCTCTGCTCATGGTCCGCGGCGGTGACAGCATCGTTCGGGTCTTTCATAATGTGTGCCGGCATCGTGGCCGCATCCTTGTAGACGCGCCCGGCACGGTAAAAAAAGCGATCGCCTGTCCCTATCACCGCTGGACTTACAGCCTTGACGGGGATTTGACGGGGACGCCCCATATTGGCGGACCGGGTGCGCATAGCTGCCCCGGTTTCGACAAAGAAAATGTGCGGCTTCGCGAGGTGCGAAGCGCCGAATGGTTTGGGTTGGTCTTCGTTGATCTTTCAGAGGCAGCGGAGGATTTTGAGGCCTATATTTCGCCCATTGCAGATCGCTGGCGACCCTTCAATGACGTACCGCTTGTCCATACCGGCGCGGACTGTACGATCGAATTTGCACTGGACTGCAATTGGAAACTCGCCGTCGAGAACTATTGCGAGGCCTACCATCTCCCTTGGGTTCATCCTGGCTTGAACCGCTATTCGCCGCTGGAGCAGCATCGCAATATCGTGTCAGCGCGCTATTCCGGGCAGCAAAGCACCTGCTATGCGCCGAATCTTTCAGAAACCTCTCCGGGTTTTCCAAACGCACCAGACCTGCCATCCTTTTGGGAGACAGGTGCGGAGTATATCTCGCTCTTTCCAAACGTATTGCTGGGGCTTCACCGCGATCATTTTTATGCGGCGCTGATCCAGCCGGATGGGCCAAGCCGAACCGTCGAGCGATTCGAGATTTTCTATTTCGATGAAGCCGTCCGAACAGAGCAATTCGCCGCCGCCAGAGCAGACAACCGCGCGTTATGGAAATCCGTCTTTGCGGAGGATCGGGATGCCGTGGAAGGTATGCAGCGCGGCCGCCATTCGCCTGGGTTCGATGGCGGTGTATTCTCGCCTGCCATGGACCCGCCGACGCATGCGTTTCACGTCTGGGTCGCGAACGCAATGCTGGGCGGACGTAATGAGAACCGCGCGGCGGCGGAATAGCCGCGCGAGAATACGAAACCAGGATTGGATCGACCGATGGCATTTCCGTCGCACAGCAAATTCATCGTCATTGGCGCCGGTATTCATGGCCTGAGCACAGCCTATCATCTGGCCCTTGAACTGAAGGCGAAAGGCAAGGGCTCAGGGGACGACATTCTTGTTATCGACAAAACGTCGATCGCCGCGGGCGCGTCCGGCATCGCCTGCGGGGTCGTGCGCAATAACTATTTCCAGCCCGCCATGCGCGAGCTTATGGCGCATTCGGTTGCGGTCTGGGAGAGCGATCCGGAAGCCTACAGCTATCATCCCGTCGGCTATATGCAGATCAGCCACGAAGGCATGCGTGCGGACATCGCCACGATCCACGAACAGCAAAACGCCATCGGTTATCCGTCCACATTCTTCGAAGGCGGCGATGAGAGCACCACCTATATGAAGACCCTCTTCCCGGATTGGCAGGCGCAAGGCATCACGTCGGTGCTGCACGAGAAAAAGGGCGGCTACGCCAACAATACGAAGGCCATGTACGGCCTCGCTGGCAAGGCCGAAGCCGAAGGTGTCCGTATCCTGACGGGCGTTGCCGTTAGAGGGTTACGGATCGAAGGTGGCTCGGTCACCGCGGTCGAAACCGATCGTGGCGACATAAAAACCGATTACGTTGTGGCCGGTGTCGGTCCCTGGGTGCGGTCGATATGGGAAATGCTGGATCTTCCGGGAACGATTGCCATCAAAGGCGGCGATGGTCAGATGCACAACGATATTCCGATGTGGACCTATTGGTCTTTGCAGGAAGGCACGCTCGGCGTCGATCCCGATTTTCAGAAGACCGCGGACGGTAAAATGCCACCCGTGATCCATGTCGATACCGACGCTGCGCTCTTGTCGGATGTCGATGGCGCGGTCATTTCGGAAGAGCCATGGGGAATTTACTACAAGCCCGACTTCCATTTCGGCGGCGTTCAGGGCGGAGCCATGCCCTATGTGGTCGAGACGGCCCCCGATGCCGTCGCCGTCGATCCGTATGGCGTGGACTCGCCCGATTTTGTCGTCGGCGATGATTTCGCCCTTATGTGGTGCTCGGCTCTGGCGCATTGCCAGAAGCGGTTCGAAGGGCAAATCGTCAAATATAAAAAGGAACCGTCAGGCGGGATTGGTTGCTTTACGCCGGACAGCTTTCCGGTCTTCGATGTGTTCTGCGAGAACTGCTACATCATCGCGGACTCGAACCACGGCTTTAAGATGCTGGGCGTCGGTAAGCTGGCCGCCGAGGAGATCGTCAACGGTCCATCAGCCTTGATGGAACCGTTCCGCTTCTCGCGCTACGCTGAAGGCAAGCAGCATCCGGTTTCGAACAGCCCGTTCCCGTGGAGCTAGCCGGGCTAACCGCGCAGGCTTTTGTTCTCCGGGTCGTAAGGCGACTCGCCGATAACGGACGCCGCATAGCGGGCGCCGAGGATTTCGATTTCCAGGCTGCTGTCCGCTGATCCTGTCTCGACATAACCGATGGCGAGGCTTTTGCCGACATGGTGCCCATAGGCACCGGCCGTCGCGCGGCCGATCATTTTGCCCTCTCGATAGAGCGGCTCGTTGCCAAGAGGATCCGCGTCGTTCGCCCCATGCACCTCGAGCGTCACGAATTCCTGCGGGACACCGGTCTCCTTCTGTCGTATCAGCGCATCGCGGCCAACGAAATCACCCTTGTCGAGTTTGACGAAGCGGCCGAGGCCGGCTTCGAACGGTGTGTATTCGCGGGTCAGGTCCTGACCCCACATGCGGTAGGATTTTTCCATGCGCAGCGAATCCATTGCCCGCATACCGCACATCCCCAAGCCATAGGCTTCGCCCGCGGCGACGAGCGCGTCGAAGATGTGGTTCTGATACGCAATGGGATGGTGCAGCTCCCACCCCAGATCGCCAACAAAATTGACCCGCATCGCGCGGACGGGTGCCATGCCGATGGTGATATTGCGGGTGCTCAACCAGGGAAACGCCTCGTTGGAAAGGTCGGCATCCGTGACGGCGGCAAGAATATCCCGGGCGCGCGGCCCAGCCAGCACGAGCACGCCATGCGCCAACGTTTGATTTTCGAGCTGAACGTCTGCGCCGGAAAGGTTCTTGAGCAGGAAATCATAATCGTAGCGCTCCGCCGCGCCGGAGCTGACGAGATAAAAGCGGTCCGGCGCATCGCGCGTAATCGTGAACTCGGACCGCACGCCGCCCGAAGGCGTCAGGGCATGGCAAAGGCCGATACCGCCAATCTTTTTCGGCAGACTGTTGGCGACGAGCCGGTCGAGCGCGGCTTCGGCATCGGGGCCGGAGACGGCGAACTTCGAGAAGCTCGTGATGTCGATCAAGCCGGCACGCTCGCGCACCGCACGGCACTCGTTACCGACATGTTCGAAATAGTTCGATCTGCGGAAACTCCAGACGTCCTCGCGCGCAACACCTTCCGGTGCGAACCAGTTCGGCCGCTCCCATCCGTAGCGCTGGCCCCACACCGCACCGCGCGCCGCGAGGCGGTCATGACAGGGGCTGGTTTTCGCTGGCCTCGCGGCGGGACGCTCTTCGTCCGGGTAGTGAATGACGAAGACATGTTCATAGGCTTCTTCATTCTTCGCTTTGGTGTAGGCCTTGTTCGCGTAGGGACCGAAGCGGCGCGGATCGACATCCAGCAAATCGATGCCGGGCTCTCCCTCGACGATCCATTCGGCCAGTTGCCAACCCGATCCCCCGGCTGCCGTTATGCCGAAGCTATGCCCTTCCGAAAGCCAGAAATTCTTCAACCCCCATGCGGGGCCTACCAGCGGGCTCCCATCGGGTGTGTAGGCAATGGGCCCATTGATGATGTCCTTGATGCCGGCATGTTCGAAGCTCGGTACGCGGCTGATCGCCGCCTCGACATGGGGCAGTAACCGGTCGAGGTCGCCCGGAAAGAGATCGCGGCCAAACGTGTCCGGCACGCCATCGAGGAACACCGCCGGTGCACCCTTTTCGTATGGCCCCAAAATGTAACCTTGCCGCTCCTCGCGCAGATAGTAAGACGCGTCGGACTCACGAAGGACCGCCATTTCCGGCAACCCGGCCTTCCGGCGTTCGACCAGCTCCGGAACTTCGTTGGTGACGATGTATTGGTGCTGGACGGGGATGACCGGGATATCAAGCCCGACCATCGCCAGCGTCTGGCGTGCATAGTTCCCCGTGCAGCTCACGACATGTTCGCAAACGATGTCTCCTTTGTTCGTCTGGACGCGCCACTCGCCGCCCGGCGTCCGCTCGATCGCGGTGACTTCGGTGTTGCGGTGGATGGTCGCGCCGCCGTTACGGGCGCCGATGGCCATCGCCTGCGTCACGTCGGCAGGCGCAATGTGTCCGTCGTCCGGGTGGTAAAGGGCACCGACCAGTCCTTCCACGTCGCAAAGCGGCCAAAGCTCTTTCACTTCCGCGGGCGTAATGATCTCGAACGGCACCCCGATGGTGTTCGCCGTCCCGCAATACTTATGATACTCGTCCATTCGCTCGCGGTTGGTCGCCAGCCGCAGATTACCGGTGACATGAAAGCTGACATTCTGCCCGGTCTCTTCCTCCAGAGATTTGTAGAGATCGACGCTGTATTTATGTATCTGGCCGACCGCGTAGCTCATATTGAACAATGGCAATAGCCCCGCGGCATGCCATGTCGATCCAGCGGTCAGCTCGGTTCTTTCGAGCAGCGCGACATCGGACCAGCCCTTCTTTGTCAGGTGATAAAGCACGCTGACACCAACAACGCCGCCACCAATGACGACCACGCGGGCATGAGACTGCATGGCTTCGGTTCCTTCCTGTGCTGGTCGTTTGCCGAGCAAAACTATCGGAGAATTTGCGAGTTGTCGCTTCCAGGGGCTGGCCGGACTGCGACGCCGATCATTCTGGTTCCGACACGGTTGACGAATTCTCCGACATGTCGCGATTGAACCATGAAATGTCGCGTGCGAACGAGTTTATTGCGGGTTCCTCTTTACGGTTCTGGCCGCCATTCAAAGGGATCTCAGCGCGCAGAGAGGCGACGAAAATGGATTTACCGCTTGCGGAAAGTGTGAGCCGAGATACCTCGGATATCGCGACACTCAAAAATCAAATTATCGCATTGGTTCGAGACTATTCGATTGAAACCACACCACGTGAATCCGAAAGCGTAGGGTCTTACCGAGATTTTTTGCCGCCCGGAGTGTTCGTAAACATCGCGTTCCTTCCTGGCGCGAACTTTAGGGATACAATCGAGACGTCCGGCCGATTGCGTAAAGAAGGTTTTAGCCCTGTTCCGCATCTTCCGGCGCGGGCGTTTGCATCGGAATCGACATTGCGGGAGACCTTGCATCGACTTCGCGAGGCCGCCGCGGTGACCGATATATTGGTTATTGCGGGCGACCTTTCGAACCCGCTCGGCCCTTATCGCGATTCGATGGCGTTGCTGGAAAGCGGTTTACTGGCGCAGTATGGCATATCGCGGATCGGCATTGCCGGGCATCCTGAGGGCAGCCCCGAGATCGACGCCTCGACACTGCGTGAGGCCTTGGCCGCCAAGACCGCTTTCGCCGCACACAACGGCGTAGAGATGTCCCTTGCCACGCAGTTCTGCCTCGATGCGGCGCCGATTATTTCCTGGGAACGCGCAATTCGGCACGACGGCAACACCCTGCCGGTCGATATCGGACTTGCCGGTGCGACGACGTTAAAATCTCTGTTAAAATTTGCGAAGCTTTGCGGTGTCGGTGCCTCTCGGCGTGTTTTGGCGCGAAGCACGAAAAAACTTATTCGCCTCAGCACCATTTCTTATCCGGACAAAATCCTAACCGCTGTTGCCCGTCAAATGCTGGTCGATCCCGCCTGCCGGTTCCGCCGGCCGCATTTCTTTCCCTTCGGCGGTCTTGAGCGTACAGCACGCTGGCTGAATAGCGTTGCGGCGGGAGATTTTTCGATAAACGACGACGCGAGCGGTTTCGATATATCACACTAGCGGCGCCGCCGCCGCCGCGATATGGCGTCGCTCGTCGCGGGGCGCGTGCTGGAACTGCTGGCGGTAACTCTTCGAAAAATGCGAGGCGGAAACGAAACCGCAGGCCACCGCGATATCGACGACCGGCATATCCGTTTGTATCAGCAGCATCCGCGCGCGCTGCAATCGCAGCTCGAGATAAAATTGCGTCGGCGCGCGGCCGACATGTTGCCGGAAAAGGCGTTCCAGTTGGCGGCGGGACAGCCCGATAAACGCCGCAATATCTTCCGGCGACAACGGGTCCTCCAAATTTTCTTCCATTCTTTCGATCGCGGCGATCAGCTTGGGATGATTTCCGCCGATCCTCGTTCGCAGAGCCATGCGCTGAACAACGTCAGCAGGACGGATTTGGTCGACCTGGCATTGCTCCGATACCTTTAGCGCGAGTTCTTCGCCATGCTCCATCGCAATCAAATGGACCATCATGTCGAGAGCCGCCGTACCGCCCGAGCAGGTAAACCGGTTGCGGTCGATTTCAAAAAGGTGCGTATCGACATCGATATTCGGGAAACGCTCCGTAAAGGCTGGCAAGTTTTCCCAATGGATCGCACATTTATAGCCGCCGATAAGTCCTGCGTTCGCCAGCACGTGGGTTCCTGTGCATACCGCCCCAAGATCGACACCGAGCCGCTCGATGCGATGCAGATACGAAAAGACATCGGCGTTCCGATAGGTTTCCGCACCGACCCCGCTGCATAGGACGACCGCTGAGAATAACGGCCCGTCCCCATCCATTTTTGACGTCAGCGCGGAGTCTGGGCTGATCGAAACCCCATTGCTTGCGCTGACCGGTGCGCCATCGTGCGACATGACCCGCCACGCATAAAGCTCCCGGCCAGACGTCCGGTTTGCCAACCGCAACGGCTCGATCGCCGCGGTGAATGCGATCATCGAAAAGTCCGGAATAACCAAAAAGCCGATGCATTCCGGAAGCTGTCTTTGGTTGCCACTGAACATCGCAAACAAACACTCCATTCGCGGGCGCAGGTCACGGGCCACTTGATATTGTACACGGTATTACCGCACTGCCGTTACTAGGAAATTCAACGTTTTTTGGGACCAATTTCCGCCCAGATGTCGCGTTTTGAACAAAACTGTTCGCCCGGGAATTATCGCGGCGAAGCGAAAGATGAAAAAGGAGGATATCGGAATTCGCGCGCGCTGCGCGCCAGCAGGAGATCTTTGCCATGACCAAACATGCCACAAGCGTTGATCAAAGCGATCGCAAGGTTCCCTATAATTTACGACAGAGCGGGTCGACCCCCGTCGAGATGCTGATTTCGACCCGGGTGCGGAAGTCGCCGTATTGGCACCTATCCATGGAGGCGGGCTGCTGGCGCGCCACGGTCTATAACCGCATCTACCATCCGCGCGGTTATGTGCGGCCGGAAGATGGCGGTGCGATGGTCGAATATGACGCGTTGGTCAATCACGTCACCATGTGGAACGTTGCCGTTGAACGGCAAATCCAAGTTATCGGGCCGGATGCGGAAGCCTTCGTGAATTATGTGATCACTCGCGATGCGACACGCATCGAGCCGATGAAGGGCAAATACGTCATCCTGTGCAACGAAAAGGGTGGCGTCCTGAACGACCCGATTCTGCTGCGTCTGTCGCAGAACGAATTCTGGTTCAGCCTGTCGGACTCGGACATCATGTTGTGGTTGCAGGGCGTCAATGTGGGCTGCCAATTCAATGTTGAAATCAATGAAATCGACGTTTGCCCCGTCCAGATCCAGGGCCCGAAATCGGCCGACCTGATGGCCGATCTGGTCGGCGACGCGGTCCGTGAGCTGCCCTCCTACGGCTTGATGGAAGCTGTCGTCGGTGGCCGGGACTGCATTATTTCTCAAACCGGATTTAGCGGCGAGAAAGGCTTCGAAATTTATCTTCGCGATGCCACGCTGTATGCCGACGATATGTGGAACGCGGTGCTGGAAGCCGGCAAGAAGCACAGCCTCATGGTCATTGCCCCGGCGCATCACCGCCGCATCGCGGCCGGTATCCTGTCCTGGGGTCAGGACATGGATTTCGAAACCATGCCGTTCCAGTGCAACCTCGGTTACCAGGTGCCCCGCAAAAAGACGGCGGATTATATCGGCAAAGAGGCGCTGGAGCGTGCACGTGAGTTGATCGTCGCCGGTACCCCGCCATTCAAAACCACTCTCGTCGGCATGACCATTCAGGGCAAGCCGATCGATGAATATGCCCCGGATTTCTGGCTTATTTCGGGGCCCGACGGTGGCGAGCCCATCGGATATGTCACGTCGCCTTGGTACTCGCCTGAACTGGAAACCAATATCGCCATGGGCCATGTGCCGTGGGAAATGCGCGACCTGGGCAACAAGCTAAAGGTCTGGTTGCCAGACCAATATGCCGACATGCCTGGTCAACCGGTCGATGCGGAAATCGTCGAGATGCCGTTCCGGCAGTCGGTCAATCCAAACGCCCGCGAAATCGCAAAGGCCGCTGGTCGCGACGCGGCGTTTTAGTTTTGCAATTCAACTAAATCCGCAAGAGTCGATTTTGCGGACGATGTTTGCGAAACGGTAGGGGAAATGATCCCTAACGATACGCTCACCGCTTTCTCAGCGTATCGTTAGGTGCCTCTAAGTCGGCGATCCTTCGCCCACTCTAGACATTTTAAGACGCTAAAACTGCCGCAAGATCAATTACCGTAACGTCCGGGCAACCTGCCTGCGGCGAACGGTCTTATATGGAAAAAACTGGCGCGCCCTAGAGGAGAAAGTTCGAACCGCCTGTTCGAGACATTCGCTGAGTGGAGCGCGATTTGGGAGGAATCTCGCAATGAAATTGCGGTCATGGCACGTTTGTATCCTCTCCTTCACTGCCCAGGTCGGTTTTAAATAACGGGACCGCCGTGTTAGACTGCGCAGAACAAGCTGACAAACAGAAATTTTAACGTGCGGGACGGGTGCGTCACGGCCTGCAGGTTTGGCATTTCGCGTGTCTGCAAGTTAACCAGGGAGATGGATTATGTCAGGCGATACCGCCTCAGACGATATCAATGAGGCTAAGGCAAATATGGATCACATTTACGATCAGCCTGACCCAAGAGCTTATTTTCACGAACTTCGAAAACTCGGCTATGCCATTCCCGGTGCCGCCAAACCGATTTTCCAGAAGCTGATCTCCCGCCTGCGGCATCAGCGGAACGACACGGTACATGTACTCGACCTGGGTTGCTCATACGGCGTCAATGCGGCGCTGCTGAAGCACGATTTGTCTATGCCAGACCTCTATGACCATTGGAGCGAGGAAGATATTGCCGGAATTGTGTCTGAAGAGCTTATTGCGTCCGACCGGCGCTATTTCAGCAATCTTGACGAACAGGCTGATATCACGGTGACGGGTCTCGACCAGGCCGATTCTGCCATTTCATTCGCCGAGGAATCCGGTTTATTGGACGAGGGTCTTGCCATCAATCTGGAAACGGCTCCGTTGCCCGGCGAGGCGACGGAGAATTTAGCACAGGTCGACTTGGTGACCTCGACCGGGTGCGTCGGTTATCTGACAGAAAAGAGCTTCGAGCGCCTGTTACCCGCTTTGACGAAAGGACGATCGCCATGGATTGGCAATTTTGTACTGCGAATGTTTCCATTCGACGCTATCGAGGACACGCTGACCGAATGGGGATACATAACGGAGAAGCTCGAAGGCCAAACTTTCGTCCAACGCGACTTCGTTTCGGATGAAGAACAGGAACAGGTGCTCGAGCAACTACACAAGCGCGGCATCGATCCTGCCGGCAAGGAAAGCGAAGGCCAGCTTCTGGCCGAATTTTACCTGTCACGCCCGGCAAATGAAGTAGAGGCGACACCCATCGAGCATCTGCTCGCAGCCTAATTGGCACGGTCCACTATGACTGCTTTGGATCATCTTCGTTCAGCGCCAGTTCGCCGCGCTTGACGAACAGGGACAGGTTCTCGAACGGCTACATGAGCGAGGTATCGACCCGGCGGGCAAGGAGGCCGAGGGACATCTATTGGCCGAGTTCTATCTTTCTCGGCCGATGCGTGAAGCGACCGCAGCGCCGATCGACCAGCTGGTTCTTGTTTGAATGCGGTACGCGCAACCGGCGTCACGCCCCCGACCCGCATGCCAATGAAAAAGTCGAGATCGTAGTTCAGAGGATTAGATCGTAGTTCAGAGGATCAGACCGTGACACGACCAGCGGTCCACATGCCCGCGTTTTCCAGAATAAGGTCCGGGTCCTCGTATTGGTCCCGCAAAATCCGCTCATAAAGCCCGCCTTCGCTCTCGCGGTTCACCGGCGGCGTCACATCGAGCCGTTGCGACAGCGCCTCGTTGAGCACGTCAACGGTTCCGCTGCCTTCGTCGAACTGAGCCTTTTTCCGCCAAACCAGATCAGCGGGCAACAGTTCCTCGCACGCTTTGCGCAAAATCCATTTTTCCGTCGTTTCTTGCGTCGCCCCATCGGCAATCTTCATCTTCAAGGAAGCCGGGATGGACTGCGCAAAGTCGATTAGATCACGGTCGAGAAACGGCGTCCGCGCTTCCAAGCCCTGAGCCATGGTAATCCGATCGACCCGTTGCAAGTTGATATTGTGCATCGTGCCAAGCGAACGGGTGAGTTCATCCGCCAGGGCTCTGGGTTTCCTGGCGTAGGCATGGTGATAGGCATAGCCAGCGAACAGCTCGTCCGCGCCTTCGCCCGTCAGCACCGCCTTGACGTGACGACGGGCAAGGATCGCCGCAAAATGGGTCGGCAAGGCGCTACGCACAAGATCGACGTCGGCGCTTTCAAGGTGGTAAATCACATGCGGCAGTATCTCCGCCAAGTCGGCCGCCGAGAACACCAACTCGTGGTGATCAGAGCCGATATGTTCCGCCACGCGGCGTGCGGCGGCAAGATCGGGACTTGCCGCCGTGCCGACCGAGAAGGTCTTGAGGGGGCGGTCAATGGCGCCTGCCGCAAGAGCCGCAATCAGCGAAGAATCCAGCCCACCGGACAAAAACGCGCCGACTTCGACATCGGCAACCATCCATTTGCGTACCGCCGCTTCCAACACCAGACGCAACTCGCGCCAGATCGGTTCGGCATCTTCTCCCGATTCCAGTTCGGCCGCGCCCTGTGGCATGCGATACCATTCACGAAAGCCGTCGATGCTGTCGAACATCGCGCCTGGGTCGATGGACTCAACTTCGCTCAGACCCAGTCCGTCGTAAGCCTTCAACTCCGATGCGAAGGCCAGGCCGTTGCCGATACGGGCCATGAACAGAGGCTTGATGCCAAGCGGATCACGCGCGGCGATAATCCGCTCCGGGGTGGCCAGAACGAAAGCGAACATCCCATCCAGCTTGGCGATCCAACGTAATTCGCCCGCGCGGAACAGGTGCAAGATGGTCTCGCTGTCGCTTTCGGTCTCGAAAGCGCTTTCACCGAGGATCGCGCGCAGATCTGCGTAATTATACACCTCGCCATTGGCGACGAGGATGTCCTCGGCGCTGTAAAATGGCTGGCTGCCGTTTTCGGGGCCGATGATCGACAGCCGGCAGTGGGCCATGATGGCGGGCACGTTGGCCGCTTGACGCACGCGCACCTCGTCCGGCCCGCGATGGGCGATCTTGCCGATCATCCGGCGGGCAAGCGCTTGGTCGTCAATATTCCAGAGGCAGACAAAGCCACACATAATAACCTCGTCAGGATTGTCCCTTTGCTAGAGGATAATACTTTATCATCCAAACGCACGGTGACTTCTCCTGGAGCGTATCAAGTTTAGACGAACTCATTTTATGAGTTCGGATATTTTTGTGAATCCGCTTGCTATCAATAAGTTAGATCAGATTCACATAGTTATTGGGTCGCCAAAGGCGATTCCAACTAACCATGATCTGATCTAGTGGCATACGCCAATCCTGTCAGGGTCCGAGGGATGCTTTTCGTCTGCTTCGGAGGATAAAGCGAACCTTCAGAACAACCATGCTCACTTCCGCTCAGGGTCAGACTCGGCCTTTGACCACCACGCCAACGATGTCTGAGTTTACGGGCACATCGGACTTGTTTGGGTTGAAAGCAGACGTGGATGAAATCTTCACGCTCAACGCAAACTTTCGCCCAAATTTCGCGGTTTGTGGCGTTAGCCTGACAGCACCGTGAAATACCGTACCGTGCAGGCCGACAGCCTGCAGCAAACGGCGTGCTATGGAAAATGCTGGCGCGCCCGGGAGGACTCGAACCCCCAACCTCCTGATCCGTAGTCAGACGCTCTATCCAATTGAGCTACGGGCGCGATGCCGGGCGAGCCCGGCGGCGAGGGAACCTACTCAATGGCGGTCGGCATCGCAAGACCCTATGTAACGCCGTTGCCCGGTGCTTGCATGTGAGGCTGGAAATGCAGCTTGTCGGCTGCAAGACCCTCCTTTAATATCGCCGAAATAAAAAGCGTAAAGTCCTTGTTTTGGTAAATGCAAACGGTCGACTTTTGGACTTTTGCACTTTATTGGTAGAATGACAGCGTTTTCGGGGCAAAGTATTCGAATGAAATTTCGCCAATATTCCACCGTTCTATTCGGGGCGGCATTGCTTGCAGGGTGCGGCACTGCTGATGAGACCCTGTGGCCATCGCTTTCCGGATCCGATCCCGCCGGCGCTACACCGCCGGCTTCCGCGGCGTCGGGCACGGCAACGACCGCGTCGCCGCCGACGCGGATCGATATCCCCGCGCCGAAGGAACCGACCTTCACGCCGCCCCAGCAAAGCGCGCAGGCAGCGGCGGCGGCACAGGCTGCCGGCCAGCCGTCGGGCACCTTCGTCGGCCGTAAGGTGGCGCAGATGCGCACCGACCTTGGCAAGTTGCAGCGTTCGGTCGGCGATCTGAACAAACGTATGACGCAGCTCACGGCGCAGAATATCGGTTCGTCCCGGCGCTACCATGAAGTGGTGGCGGCGATGAACGCCAAGCTCCAGGTTGGCACGACGCCGGGCAATCCGGTTCTGGTCAAGCAGTGGAACGAGGCACAGCAGAAGCTGGAGCAGATCGGCGAAAGCCTTGGCCGCATGGACAAGCTGTCCAACGACGCTGCCGGCGAAGCCGGGCTCGCTGCGTGGCTGCTCGACAGCGTGCGGGCGACCTACGCGCTGAGCGGCGCGGTCGACGAGGATCACCGCCAACTCCGCGTCCTGGAAGACGAAGTCAACCGCACCGTCGTGCTGATCGACCGGCTGCTGAACGAGTTGAGCGAGGACGTGTCGCGGCAGACGACCTATGTCGGCAATGAGCGCCGCAACCTTACGACCATGTCGCTTGCGGTGAAGAATGGTGAATTGTACGGCACCAGTCTGGTCAACCGCGCCTTTGCGCAAAGCCAAGCACTGGCGAGCGCTGCGGCGCAGTCGGCCGGCCCGGTCGTGGGCGAACGGCCGCTTGTGGTGATCCGCTTTGACCGGCCCAACATTCAGTTTCAGCAGGCTCTGTACAACGCGGTCAGCCGGGCGCTGGAGCGCAAGCCCAATGCGTCGTTCGATCTCGTGGCGGTCAGCCCGAAACGCGGCAGTCCGGCACAGGCCGCCTTGAACAGCACGCAGAGCAAGCGGAACGCCGAGAGCGTGCTGCGGACCCTGGCCGATATGGGGCTTCCCGCGAACCGCGTGAAGCTGTCGTCGCGCTCTAGCCAGGACGTGGAATCGAACGAGGTTCAAATATACGTCCGGTAACGGCTTAGTCTTTCCGCCTAACAGGAGAGCGGTTGATGCGGGTTAGAGTATTTGCCGCCCTTTTGGTTTTTCTTCTATCGAGCCTGCCGGTTGTTGCGGAGGACGCGCGTCGCGCCGGCATTCTGTCGGTTATCGGCGCGCAGCTTGATGCCTTTCAGCGCGATGACGCGGCGGCGGCGTTCGCTATCGCCAGCCCGGACATTCAGGCAATGTTCGGTTCTCCGGAGAATTTCCTGTGCATGGTGGCAGCGTCCTATGCACCGGTCTATCGGCCGCGTGCTGTCACCTATCTCGATCTAGTGGAGCGAGACCAGCAATTGGTACAACGCGTTCTGTTCACCGGGCCGGATGGCGGACAGGTGGTGGGCTTGTACATGATGGCGCGCCAGTCGGATGGGTCATGGCGCATCGCCGGCTGTGTCCTGGTTCGCCCGAATGGAGGATCGGCATGAGCGCGCCGAAGGATTTCCCGGTTTCCTGGGAAGAACTGCACCGCAACGCGCGGGCGCTCGCATGGCGCCTGCTCGAACTCGGGCCCTTCGACGGGGTCGTTGCGGTTACCCGGGGCGGGCTCGTGCCAGCCGCGATCGTGGCCCGCGAGCTCGATGTCCGGCTCGTGGATACGGTGTGCATCGCGTCCTACGAGCACAAGGACCACGGCGACGCAAAAATCCTCAAAACGGTTGAAGGAAGTGGCGCGGGCTGGCTCATCGTGGACGATTTGGTCGATACGGGCCGCACGGCGCGCATCGTCCGGAAAATGCTGCCGCAAGCGCATTTCGCAACCGTCTACGCCAAGCCGGCGGGCCGGCCGCTGGTCGATACCTATGTGACGGAAGTCAGCCAGGATACATGGATCCTGTTTCCCTGGGACGTCGAACTCGCCTATGCCGCGCCGATTTCCGGCGGAAGGGGCTGATCGTTATTTAACTGGGACGTTGTCGATCAGGCGGGTCCGGCCAAGATGCGCCGCGGCCAGAACGCGTGCGGGTCCGTCCACCCGGTCGAGCGGTTCCAGCGATTCGGCGTGACACACGGCGATATAGTCGACCGGTCCGAAGCCGGCGGTTTCCAGCACGGCGCGTCCTGCGGCGATCGCGCTGGCGCAGTCTTCGCCTCCAGCGACCCGTGCCGCGACGTCGCGAAGGACGTTGTGTAGCGTCGGCGCGACGGTGCGTTCCTGCGGCGACAAATACCAATTGCGGGACGACATGGCGAGGCCGTCGGATTCGCGCACCGTGGGAACACCGACGATCGTCGAGGGAATATCGAGGTCGCGGACCATGCGGCTGACGACCTGGAGCTGCTGATAGTCTTTTTCGCCGAAATACGCCCGGTCGGGGAGCGCCTGGAGCAGCAGCTTGGTAACAACTGTGGCAACGCCGCCAAAGAAGTGCGGACGGCTGGCGCCGCAAAGACCTTCGCTCAAGCCTGAAACGGCAACCCTGGTCGAGAAGCCGTCCGCGTACATGTCGGCGACACCTGGCATGAAGGCGATATCCGCCGACAGGGAATCAAGTTTTGCGATATCGTCCGCCTCATCGCGCGGGTAGGATTCGAAATCCTCGCTTGGCGCGAATTGGGTCGGGTTCACGAAGATCGACGTAACCGTCCGGTCGCAAGTCCGTTGGGCCGCCTTGACCAGCGCCAGATGGCCGTCATGCAGGGCCCCCATCGTCGGAATCAAGCCGATCGTTTCACCGTTCTGGCGCCATTCCCGGACTTTCGCCCGCAGCGTTGAGACGTCTCGGACGATCTCAATATGCTTGGTATTCAGTTTCTTCGACTTCCGGTTTCTGACGGTTTGCATGGCTTTCATCCATGTTTTCGGCAGCGCCATGAGGTAGATATTGGGCCTTCCCTCGCAAGCGGCGGCCACAATAGGCGGAAATGCTGCAGGGCACAATAAGCCGCGATTTTGGGTGCAATTAGCAGTCATGATCAGCGCTCCTTGGTATTATACCAAGGAGCGCTGATCATGACGCATAGAGACGGGTTATCCAGGTTTTCGGCAAGGAGCGCACGGCGCGGCGATGCGGGGTATCGGAAGCCGGGCGCGACGCTGTCCGAAAGCCGTGATAACCCGCCCTTCGGGTCGCGAATGCGGTCCGTCGGAGGGCGTCGGAACGGCTTGACGATGCCCCGCATCGACTGCGCCGCCCCTCCTACCCGACGGACCGCATTCGCGATCTCTAGGGGTCACTATCATCGATCCTTGGTATAAGGCCCGTCATGCATCAGATCGTCAAACTTCTGCCCGGACGGCATAAGCGTGCCAAAGCCGGGCATCCCTGGATTTTTTCCAACGAGATCGCCGAGCGCGATACGGCGATGGAGATCGACGCCGGGACCGCGGTAACGGTCGTCGGCGACAATGGCGAGACCTATGGTACCGCGCTGTTCAATCCGTATTCGCTCGTTGCCGGCCGACTGGTGGATCGCAAAACGGACGTCGCCGTGGATGGGGCGTTCTTTGCTGATCGTCTTGGCCGGGCGCTTGCGCTGCGCAACCGCTTGTTCGGCGAGCCCTTTTACCGCCTCGTGCATGCGGAGGCGGACGGGCTGCCAGGATTGGTGATCGACCGGTATGGCGATGCGGCTGTATTGCAGCTGAACGCCGCCGGCATGGATGTGCGCCGCGATATGATTATCGATGCGTTGGATGCGCTCGTACCGCTGAATACGATCGTGCTTCGCAACGACAGCCCAAGCCGGTTGCGTGAGGAACTGTCTCTGGAAGTCTCGGCGGCGCGAGGTGCGGCTGACGCTGCCGTGCCGGTTCGTGAGAACGGCGCAACGTTTGCTGCAAGCCTGGCGCAGGGCCAGAAGACTGGCTGGTTTTTCGATCAGCGTGAAAACCGGGCTTTCATCGCCTCGCTTGCGCGGGACGCGGGTGTGATCGATTTCTACGCCTATGGCGGCGGTTTCGGGGTCCAGGCGCTTGTCGCAGGCGCAGCCGAAGCGGTGTTGGTGGACCGATCTGCCGCGGCCCTGGAAAGCGCGGCGGAGTCGGCGGTGCGCAACGGCGTGGCGGCGCGTTGCCAGTTGGTCAAGGCGGATGCCTTCGAGGAGATGGAGCGCCGCGCCGCCGACGATATGCGTTACGGCATTGTGATCGCGGACCCGCCGGCGTTCGTGAAATCGAAGAAGGATTTGCATCGGGGCAGCCGGGCGTATCGCAAGATGGTGCGGCTCGCAGCCCGGCTCGTCGCGCCGGGCGGTATCCTGTTCGTTGCGTCATGCTCGCACAATGTTGCGCCGGGGCTGTTCGGCGACCTTGTGCAAAAGGGGCTGTCGGACGCCCATCGCTCGGGCCGTATCCTGCGCGCCGCCGGTGCAGCCCCCGACCATCCGGTGCATCCCGGATTGCCCGAGACAGCGTATCTGAAGTCGCTGACTTTGCAGCTGGATTAAGGGGTACTCTAAACGGTGCGGACGGCCGCCGGTTTTCGGAATAAATTCCAATCACCGGCGACCGTCCGCGGCCGTTCGGGGGGTGTAACTAATGTAGTGCGTGCTGCGCGGGGACAGCGGGTTTTTCACCCCGATGTGAACAGGTGTGTACGTTCGTTCAAGCGGCAGGCAGCGTGAGCCGGAATTCGGTGCCGTTCTCCCCGGACTCGACAAGCGAGAGGTCGCCGCCATGATTGCGCGCCAGCTCGCGGGCAATGGCCAGACCCAGGCCGGTGCCGCCGGCGCGGACGGATCCTTCGAAGGGGCGGAACAGCTTTTCGCGCGCGCGCGGCGGGAGGCCGGGCCCGTCATCGCGTATCGCGATCTCGACAACGGCGCCCCGTTTCTCGGCACTGATGCAGACTTGGTCGGCACCGGCTTCCGCCGCATTGCGCGTCAGGTTGGTTAACAGGCGGAACAGCTGATCGCGGTCGACATTGACTTCCAACCCGTTCTGGACCTGGTTGCGGACCTCCGTCCGGGTGGCCTCGTTTGTCTCCACGGCCTCGGCGATATCGGTGACCAGGGGGGAAAGGGCGAATTGGTCTCGTTTCAGCGCCGATTCTTCGTGGCGGACATAAGCCAGCGTGTCGCTGCACAGTCCAACGGCACGGTCGATCGCAGAAACCAGGGTCGGCGTGACACGTCGCACGTCCGGGTCGTCACTGCCCTCGAGGCGATCGGAAACCACCAGGGCGGACGACAGGATACCGCGCAGATCATGATTGATCTTCGCCACAGCAGTGCCGAGCGCCGCCAAACGGGCCTTTTGCCGCAACGCGGCGCGCAGCGCTCCCTGCATGTTGGCAAGCTCGCGCTGAGCCACGCCGATTTCGTCGACGCGCTCCGATGGTGTGAAGATGCGCTTCGCATCCTCCGGGTCCTCGCGGAACGATGTCATACTTTCTGTGATCCGCCGCATCGGGCGGACCAGCATCCATTGCAAGGTCAGGTAAACCAGCGTGGCGGTGATAAGCGAGATGACCAGAGACAGGACGAAAATTCGCCAGGCGAAATCGACGACGGCTGCCCGCAGCGGCCGTTCTTCGATAATGACTTCGATGACGATGTTAGGGTCCTTCGGTGACGGTCCGATAACCCGCAAGACTCTGTCTTCGGTTCGCAGCAGGACTGCCATCGCTTCCATAATGAGCAGCGACAGAGGCCGGCTGCCAAGATCGATGGTTTCCTGAACCGGCGGCGGCGTGTCCCGCGAGAGGACAAGCTTTGCGCCGCCGCGCCTGACATTGATGCCGTAGGTGCCCACATGGGCAAGCAGTTCCTCTCGCAAATGATCGCTGACCATGTCTTGCGGCGCCATATCCAAGGTGAGGACGGCGAGGTGCCCGGCGCTCAGTTTCTCGTTCAACCAGGAGAGTCGGAACCGGGCGACGGACGGCACGAAGATGAGGACTTCGGCAAGCATGACGAAGAAGATGGTAAATATCAGCAGGCGTGCCGAGAGGCTATGCATCATCCCGTTACCGCGGTTGCGGCAGCCGTCGCTCAGGCGGAAGGCGGAATTCTTGCGGCGACATATCCCGTCTCCCGGGCTGTGCGTTTCAGCGCCATTGGTATCACGTATTCCGGTTTTTCTTGATCTTCTTATACACGATAGGAACCATCGACAGAATGACCAAGCCGGCAAGTGCGATCATAACATCGGGCGTTAGGGCGCTGGCGGGTGTGAACTCTTCACCGCTTTCGAGAATGCTGCTCAGACCGACGCCGACTTGGACGTATACCGCGGATCCGGGAATGATCCCGAAAAGCGTAGCGAAGAAATAGGTCTTCAATCGGACTCCAAGGAAGGCCGGCGCCAGATTGACGGCAAAGAACGGAAAGACTGGGACCAGACGCATGATCAGAAGATAGCTTAACGCGTTGTCCTGGAAGCCTTTTTCCATCTTCTTCATCCACGGCCCCATGCGCGCTTCCAGCGCGTCGCCAATTGTCGTTTTGGCGACGAGAAACAACGCCGTCGCACCGGTGGTCGCGGCGAAAACGACATAGACGACGCCGAGAAGCTGGCCGAAAAGGAACCCGCCCACGACCGTCAGGACGAGGCCGACCGGCAGGGAGAATGCCGTCGAAACCGCGTAGATGGCGACATAGGCCAGCGCGGCGGTTGCGGCATGGTTTTCGACCTGAGTCAGCAGCCAGTCGCGATGTTCGCGCAAGACCTCGAAACTGAAATAGTGATCGAGTCCCAGGAGGAAAAACAGGGCGAATCCGGCGACGAGCACTGCGAGAGGCCATAAGCGCTTGAGGCTGAAGGGCTGGTCCGTGCCTGCCACTTGTCCAGATTGCTCTTCGCCCACGCGATCCTCGCTTGAAATTGGTCGATCAGGGTGCTGCCGACGGCGCTTATCGTGCGATCTATTACAGGACAGCCGCGGGTGCCAGTTACCTTAGCGTGACATTGGGGAGAGAATCCAACGGAAGCGCACGAAATCCGCCGGACAGGGTATGCGCGCGCGCCGATTGACTTGGCGCAGTACAGCTTTTATACAGCGCCACCACTATAAAGTTCGTATTCGGAGAGCCGCCGTGAAACGTACATTTCAGCCCAGCCGTATCGTCAGGAAACGGCGCCACGGGTTCCGTAGCCGCATGGCGACGAAGGCCGGCCGCAGGGTGCTTGCCCGCCGCCGTGCACGAGGCCGCAAGCGGCTGTCAGCCTAAACTGCTTCATTGATGCGTACGGCGTTCGAACGCCTGACCCGGCGGGCGGAATTCCGCCGTCTCACGCGGGCGCGGCGCAGTTCAGCCAGGCCGGGCCTCGTCTTGCAGGCGCTGCGGCGGCCTGATGGCGAAGGCGAGGCGCGTGTCGGTTTGACCGCTAGCCGCCGTGTCGGAAATGCTGTACGGCGTAATCGGGCACGTCGGCGCTTGCGTGCGCTGGCGGAGAAGGTTATCCCTCTGCATGCCAAGCACGGTCATGACTACGTCATGATCGCGCGCGTGGGAACGGCAGACCGGCCGTTTTCAGCGCTTGTCGAGGACCTTGAAACCGCTATGAAGCGGCTCAACGTATGGCGGGATGATTAATCGTGCGTTTGCTCCCATGACACCGGCGTCAGTCGCGTTGCGGGCATTGATCCGCGGATACCAGATCGTTGTTTCGCCACTGCTCCCGGCGCATTGCCGTTATTGGCCCACTTGTTCGGCTTATGCCCATCAGGCGGTCCGGAAACATGGGGCAATTGCAGGCGGCTGGCTTGGCGTTCGGCGGATCGCGCGCTGCCATCCGTGGGGCGGGTCCGGCTATGACCCGGTTCCCGAAAAGTGTTGCGGAAAAGCGATCGAAAACAACGACGCGGTGGCGACAGACAGAATGGAACAGGGCGTATGATCGAACAAAAGAACGTGATGGTCGCCATCGTCATTTCCATCGTCATTCTGTTTGGGTGGCAGTATTTTATCGAGGCGCCGCGGATCGAAAAGCAGCAGGCACTGGTCGAGCAGCAGCGCCTGGAAGAAGAAGCGCGGCAGAAGGCGGCGGGCGTACAGCCCGCAGTCCCGGGACAGGCGGCGGCGCCCGGAACGGCGCCGGGCCTTGATTCTGGGCTCGGCCCGAATTTGGGCGCCGCTGGATTAAGCGCAGGTGCGACGGCGGCGGAGACGCGAGAAGCGGCGCTGTCGAAAACACCGCGTGTGCAAATCCGTTCGGATCGGTTGGACGGGTCGATTGCGTTGATTGGCGGGCGGGTCGACGATCTGATCCTGCGGGACTATCGCGAAGAACTAGGCCCTGAAAGCCCAAATATCGTCCTGCTCCACCCGACTCAGGTCGAACGGCCCTATTACGCTGAATTCGGTTGGGTCGGGAAAGGCTTGAAACTGCCTCACGCGGACACTCGTTGGAATGCTAACGGCACGACACTCTCGCCGGAAAAGCCGGTGACGCTGTCTTGGGACAACGGCGAAGGTTTGGTTTTCGAGCAGACCTATTCATTAGATGAAAACTACATGATCGCGCTGACGCAGCGGGTGAAGAATACGACGGGCGCGCCGATAACCGTCACACCGTACGGATTGCTGTCGCGGACCGGTACGCCGGAGATCTCCGGCTTCTACATTCTTCATGAGGGACTGATCGGCGTGTTCAACGATACGCTGAAGGAAACCGACTATGATGATGTGCGCGAGGGCGACAAGGAGGAAGTCGAGACAACCGGCGGCTGGCTCGGCATCACGGACAAATACTGGCTGGCAACGCTGATCCCCGATCAGAAGGAAAAGTTCCGGGCGCGTTTCATCGCTGGTAAGCGGGGGCCCCTCGACCTCTATCAGGCCGATTATCTCGCCCAGCCGAGGAGCGTGCCGACCGGTGGGACGGGCGTCTATTCGACGCACC
Organism: Alphaproteobacteria bacterium; assembly: GCA_012103325.1. GTDB lineage: Bacteria > Pseudomonadota > Alphaproteobacteria > UBA8366. Next base: position 22,947 of record WLWY01000001.1, on the reverse strand, counting down.
TCTTCGCCGGCGCGAAAGAAGTGAAACTTCTAGACAAGTATGAAGCAGAACTCGGTGTGCCGCTTTTCGACAAGGCGGTCGATTTCGGTATCTTTTATTGGCTAACCAAACCGATTTTTTATGCGATCCACTGGCTGAACGAGTATCTCGGCAATTTCGGCCTGGCGATTCTCGCGCTGACGGTCGGCATCAAGCTGGTTTTCTTCCCGTTGGCGAACAAGTCCTATAAGTCGATGAGCAAGATGAAGCTGCTGCAGCCGAAGCTCGTCGAATTGCGGGACAAGTATGGCGAGGACAAGCAGCGTCTCAATCAGGAAATGATGGCGCTGTATAAGAAGGAGGGCGCCAACCCCGCAGCAGGCTGCCTGCCGATCCTCGTCCAGATCCCGGTTTTCTTCGCGCTCTATAAGGTGTTGTTTGTGAACATCGAGATGCGGCAGGCGCCGTTCTACGGATGGATTCACGACCTTTCCGCGCCGGACCCGCTGGGCTTTATGACGGCCTTTGGTCTTGTCCCCTGGGACGTGCCCACTACCTTCGCGATCGCGAATATCGGCATCTGGCCGATTATCATGGGTTTCACCATGTATCTGCAGCAGAAACTGAACCCGGCGCCGACCGATCCGATTCAAGCCAAGGTATTCATGTTCATGCCACTGATTTTCACCTTCCTGCTGGGCAGTTTCCCTGCCGGTTTGGTGATCTATTGGGCATGGAACAACGTGCTGTCGATCTCGCAGCAATGGGTCATCATGCGCCGTCAAGGCGTCAGCGTGGGCGGTGGACCGGTAGCGGGATCAAGCGGAGGCAAGTCGACCTGACGTTGGAATTCACGCCCGAAGAGATCGAAGCGGGGCGCCATCTCTTCGCCCAGGAATGCACGTTCTTTATGGGCGTGGCTGACCTCGCCGGATTGCCGCCTGACAATTTGCCAGAGATCGCATTCGCCGGACGGTCCAATGTCGGCAAATCGAGTCTCGTCAACGCCCTGACCGGGCGCAAGACTCTGGCCCGGACCAGCCATACGCCGGGGCGCACTCAACAGCTCAATTTCTTCGATCTCGGCGGCCGTATCGTGCTGGTCGATTTGCCGGGTTATGGCTATGCCCGCGCTTCGAAGAAGGATGTCAACACGTGGTCCGCGCTGGTCCGGGATTATCTCAGAGGCCGTGTCGGTCTGCGCCGGATCTGTCTGCTTCTGGATAGCCGTCGGGGCGCCACCCGCAACGATCTGGAAACCATGGATGTTCTGGACAAGGCGGCGGTATCCTATCAAATCGTGCTGACCAAGGCGGATAAGACCAAGACGGCGGCGCTCGACGACTGTATTTCCGGGTTGGATAAAGTTCTGAAGACACGTGCTGCTGCCATCCCCGAAATCATCGTCACCAGTGCCCGCAAGGGACGCGGTATCCCCGAATTGCGCGCGACGCTGCTTACACTGGCAGCACCCCGACCTTTGAGCTAGTGTCCTGATCGTGAAATTCAAAGGATTGAATTTCGCGTGAATCAGCACACTAACTATTTGAGTTTAGTGTGATTCAGATCCTAAAATTCGTCGCATTCAATGCGGCGAACTTCAGTATCATCACACTAAAGTTCCGCGCCCGCCGGACAAGGACAGCGAGATGAGCAAGAATACGCACGACCAGCGCGCGGAATGGCTGGCCAAAGCCGATATCCTGACCGAAGCGTTGCCGTATATGCGCAAGCATGCCGGCAAGGTGATTGTCGTAAAATACGGCGGTCATGCGATGGGGGAATCAGCACTCTCCGAAGCCTTCGCCCGTGATGTCGTTCTACTGAAACAGGTTGGTCTGAATCCTGTTGTCGTACATGGTGGCGGGCCGCAGATTGGCGCCATGCTGAAGCGTTTGGCGATCGAAAGCGAATTCGTCGACGGCTTGCGGGTGACCGACGCGGCGACGGTGGAAATCGTCGAGATGGTCCTGTCCGGCAAGATCAACAAGGAGATCGTTGCCGCGATTACGGCAGCCGGTGGGCGTGCAGTGGGATTGTCCGGCAAGGATGGCGGTCTTATCGAAGCACGCAAATTGACCCGGACCCGTCCGGACAGCGATTCCAATATCGAGCGCGTCCTCGATTTGGGATTTGTCGGCGAACCGACACGGATCGACCCCCGCGTCCTGGAAATTTTTACGCAGTCCGACTTCATTCCCGTCATCGCTCCCATCGGTTTGGGCGCGGACGGTCAGACATACAATATCAATGCGGACACCGTTGCCGGCGCGATTGCTGTCGCGACGGGGGCGACGCGGCTGTTGCTGCTGACCGATATCGAAGGGGTGCTCGACAAGAATGGTCAGTTGATCAAGGAAATGAGCATTGCCGATGCACAAGCGCGGATGGCGGACGGTACTCTTAGCGGCGGTATGATCCCCAAGGTGGAAACCTGTGTTCAGGCGATCGAAGGCGGCGTCGGCGCCGCCGTGATCGTCGACGGCCGCGCGTTGCATGCGACGCTGCTCGAGATCTTTACCGCGCACGGGTCAGGCACGATGATCCGCGAGGGACGCTAAGCCGTCAGAAGTCGGACTCAAAAAACTCAATCTGCCAAAGCATTTCCGCTTCCGAGAGCGGATAGTCGGGGCTGTTTTCCGATTTGAGCGTCGCACCCGGCGCGATGCTGCCGATGTTATGTTGCAGGCGTACCGCCAATTCCATGCTCAGGTTTGCTTTCCAGCATATCGCAACAATGCCTTTTGGACTGCGCATCTCGAAAATACGATGTGCCGCGCGTTCCTCCACGCCGGAACGTTGGGAAAGTGCGATGACGACGAAGGCCGTATCGCCCGCAGCTGCGGCGTCGCCGATAACTTTCTCGTTGAGTCTGCCTTCACGATGCAACGTCAAGACTTGCTGCCGTGGGGTTCCGGTGTTTGCCGGCGCGGCATCATCCGAATCATGAATCCAGCGATTTTTCGACGGATCCGCCGGCTTGTCCTGCAGCCGATCGTTCACGGCTTCGGAGACGGCGTCCAGGGTATTTTTATCCAAATCCGTCCGCTGGCGGAGCGTGTCGAGCAGGGACTTCGCAACGAACCCGGCAATGCGCCGTGCCGCGTTTGCGGGAAGCTGCTGCCGGCCGATGAGCGGCGCATGCCAGGCGTCGATGGCCGGAGCGCTATCGATCAAGCTATCCAGCGTTTCTTCGCGTATCTGCGCGCTCGGGTTCGAAAGCAGATCGGCGATCGCGTTGGTATCGTGGCTCGCCACAATTGCATCGGATACCGTCTCATCCACGGCAGACCGCCGGGAGATGGCGCCAAGCGCACCTTGAACCGGCTGACTGGCAATGAGTTCGAGAAGGTCCTCTTCCGTTAAAACGGGAGAGAACTCCAATATAGGCCCACAGACCGTCAAATGCGGGTCCGCCGCCAGCTGACGAATGACCTGTTGCGGGACGTCGGGGGCATCCTTTAGCGCATCGCTGACGAACTCGCGGACCTGTTTGGTCTGGTCGGCGGCCAGAACTTCTAGAATGTCGAGAACGGTACGGCGCATGATACTGCGTTCCGTCGCCGAAACTTCGGGAAAGAGCCGGCTGATCTTCGTCGCGAGGACGCACCGCACCTCCTCACACTCGTCCCGGGCAAGCAGCAAGTCCGCCTGGCCTGGTGTTTCCGCGTTTTCAGCAATGCGCCGCCGTACTTCGATGTCAGGGTCTTCCGCCAGGAAATAGAGAATTTCGGGCTGCGTGTCTTCGCGGGATGCCAGCGCGCAGCGCGCCTCGGTGTCGCCGTTACGGGCGATCCGTTTGGCGCCCTGATAATCGATCTCTTCGATCGAGGTGTTTTGTCGAATTTCGCTCATCTCATTGGGGCGAAGTTTTGTCGCGAGCCATCGAAATACTGTGTTTGCGGGAGTGTTTTGCGCGATACATCGCGGCGTCCGCGCGTTTCAACAGCCCATCGGACGTTTCGACGGAATTAGGTTGATCCATCGCGATGCCGATTGACAGCCCGAGCCGCTTGTCCGGGGCGCCGCTGAATTGGTCGAGGGATTTACAGTTGCGGATGATTTCTCCGGCACGACGACGTGCCGCCTGCTTGTCGATATTCTCGAACCAGAGCGCAAACTCGTCGCCGCCCAAACGGGCCACGAAGTCGTAACTGCGGGCGGCGGCGCGCAGGATGTCGCTCAGCCGCGTCAAGACACGGTCGCCTACGTCGTGCCCGTGCGTATCGTTCACGGCTTTGAAGTTATTCAAGTCGACAAAAAAGACCGCACTCTGAAACCCATTGCGCCGCGACCGGTGTATCGCCCGTTCCAGCTCCTCGGTGAAGGCTCGGCGGTTGAACAGTCCCGTCAGCGCGTCAGTGCGGGACAGACGCTCGAGTTCCTTCTGGTCCGAGACCTGCTGAAGCGCGATGCCAAGCTGGCCCGCGACCGCGTCGATAAGCGATCGATCGTGCGCGTTCCACTCGGTTTCCGACTCCCGGCTGAGCAGGATGGCGCCATTCATGTCGTTTCGATAATGAGTCGCCGTCATCAGGGTACGGTGTCCGCCGACGAAATCTTCATGCGCGGCAAAATCGGTGCACACGCGGTCGATCGCCTCGGCCAGTTCCCTGCTTTCCGGCAGCGAGCCGTAATGCGCAACCAGGTTCAAGCTATCTCGGCTCTCTCTTTGATAGACAGCGCATGCCGTGTCGGTCATCGCCTTGCCGATCGAAGTAACCGCCGTGCTTAGCATATCGGTTGGACGTGCCTCATCGCGTACGGCGTCGACGACATAGGCAATTACCTGTTCCCGCACCTTCATGCGCGCGATGTCGTTTTCGCGTAGCCGTTCGGCGGTAATGTCGCGGCAGACGCCACGCGCGCCCGTACGTTCGCCCAGCTTATTCCAAACGGGCTTTGCGCTGGCGAGGACGCACGCCGCATTGCCGTCGGCGTTTTTGAGCCATAGCTCCGTTTCCTCGATGATGTCCTGGGCTTCGAACGCAAAGCGACTTGGCGGATCCGAGATACGATAGAGCAGATCGCGAGCGACGGTGCCGACCATCGCGTCCGCGGAATACCCCAGCGCGCCCCGCGGTGACACAAAGACGAACGTGCCGGCGGTGTCGGTTTCCCAGGCGAAGTCGCTCGAAACGTCGACCAAATCCTTGAATCGCTGCCGCGAATCCACGAGCGCCAGGCGCATATTGATTTCGAGAGTCGAGTCTCGCCCGACGATGAATGCACCACCATCGTCGGTGGGAATGACGGTCGCCTCCATCCAACGCGTTTGGCTCTCTTCAGACCAAGAAACCGATTGGATCGAGGTCTCGGCTGCGGTGCTCGCCAAGGCGCGAAGTTGCGCCAGGCATTGCGCGGCATCGCCTTCATGGAGCGAATGCGCCAAATAGGTGCCCTCTTCATTGAGACCCACGATCGCGCCGTCGGAATTTATATGCAAAACAGGGCCCGGCAGGTGCGCCAAAGAGGCTGCTTGGCCGTCTACGGCAACCGTTGCATTTTTGCAGGCCGCTGCGTTCGGTCCCGAATTCCCGTCGATGGCACCGTCGCCCAGCGTGCGGACTGTAGAAAGTGGTTTCATTCGAGTTCCGGTGACGGTGCGCGAAGCGGCCCTGCGACAGTTGCGACGATCCGGAGCAGCTTAGTTACAAACTGTTAACCAATCGTTAGAATTTAGGGGATCCGGGCGCAACATTGCTTGCGTCCCGGTTCCCGTTCACGCACTCTCCGTGCCATGACGAATAAATTTACACCGCAACCGCCTTTTCATGAAACCGACTACTGGGTCTTCGATCTGGATAACACCCTGTATCCAGCAGCTTGCGACCTGTTCAGCCAGATCGATGTGAAGATGGGTGCGTTCATATCGCAGCATTTGGGCATCGACCGCATCGATGCGAGGAAGTTGCAGAAACGCTATTATCATGAGCACGGCACGACGCTCGCGGGCCTCATGGCGAACGACGGCATCCATCCCGATGTATTCCTCGATTTCGTGCATGATATCGACGTAACGCCGATTCCGCCGAGCCCCGATTTGCGCGATGCCTTGAGACAATTGCCGGGTCAGCGGCTCGTCTATACGAACGGATCGGTCAAGCATGCGGAGAACGTCATGGACCGTCTCGGCATTACGGATTTGTTCGACGGGATTTACGATATCATCGCAGCCGGATATCGCCCGAAGCCAGACCCCGAACCCTACCGGGATTTCGTACAAAAATTCGATGTCCAACCGCAGCGCGCGGTTATGGTCGAGGATATCGCGCGCAATTTGGAGCCGGCCCATGCGATGGGAATGAGTACGGTGCTGATCCGCACGGCGCGATATGACGGTTCGCCGGAAGAGGACGATCATATCCATCATGTCGCCGACGATTTGCTGGACTGGCTGCAGGGAATTCTGGACGGCGATAACGCGCCGTAAACAACGCCGTAACGCGTCGCATGCGGCTTTGGGAGGTCGGGTTGACTCGCCTCCGCATCTCGACCACATTCGCGCTTTCCGGACATCCAACGCGTGAAAGGTTACGCCGCAAATGAGCCACGCCGACCTGCAAAAGACGATCGATCAAGCTTGGGAGGACCGCGATACGGTCTCGAGCGATACGACGGGGGCGGTGCGCGACGCCGTCGACACTGCGCTGAACATGATGGATTCCGGCACGGGCCGGGTCGCGGAGAAAATCGGCGGCGAATGGCATGTCAATCAGTGGCTCAAGAAGGCGGTTCTGCTGTCCTTCCGGCTCAACGATATGACCACGATCGCGGGCGGTCCTGGTGCGAATACGACATGGTGGGACAAGGTGCCCTCGAAGTTTGAAGGCTGGACCGCGTCCGAGTTCGGCGAAGCCGGTTTCCGCGCCGTGCCGAACTGCATCGTGCGCCATTCCGCCTATATCGCGCCGAACGTGATTTTGATGCCGAGCTTCGTCAATCTCGGCGCCTATGTCGACGAGGGTACGATGGTCGATACATGGGCAACGGTTGGGTCCTGCGCGCAGATCGGCAAGAACTGTCATCTGTCCGGCGGGGTTGGGATCGGGGGCGTCTTGGAACCGCTCCAGGCCGATCCGGTGATCATTGAAGACAACTGCTTCGTCGGTGCGCGCTCCGAAGTGGTGGAGGGCGTCATCGTTGAAGAAGGCGCCGTACTCGCTATGGGCTGTTTCATCAGTGGCTCGACCAAGATCGTCGATCGCCAGACCGGTGAGATTCATCGCGGTCGCGTGCCGGCATACTCGGTAGTCGTGCCGGGTGCCTTGCCCGGTCCGCAGAGCCCCGAAGGCGCGCCGACCCCGAGCCTCGCCTGCGTCGTGATCGTCAAGACCGTGGATGCCCAGACCCGTTCGAAGACCTCGATCAACGATCTCTTAAGGGACTAGTCGTGATCGACCCGGTCACGCTTGCGCGAGATCTGATCCGCTGCCCGAGCGTGACGCCGGAAGAAGGCGGTGCGCTCAACCTCTTGCAGACGACGCTGGAGGGCATGGGTTTCAAATGCCAGCGTCTTGTGTTCGCCGAAGAGGGAACGCCCGACGTCGACAACCTCTATGCCCGGCTGGGCGAGTCCGCGCCGAACTTCTGTTTCGCCGGGCACACCGATGTCGTCCCGGTCGGCGCGCGCGACGCCTGGTCGGTCGATCCGTTCGCGGCGGAAATCCAGGACGGTATCCTGTTCGGCCGAGGCGCCAGCGACATGAAGGGCGCCATTGCGGCCTTCGCCGCAGCCATAAAGCGTTTTACCGAAGACGGGCCGCCTCCCGGCTCGATCAGCCTGCTGATCACGGGCGACGAAGAGGGACCATCGGTCAACGGCACGAAGAAGATGCTGCAATGGATGGTCGAAAACGGCGAGGCCATGGATGTCTGCATCGTCGGCGAGCCAACCAATCCAATGGCACTCGGCGAGATGATGAAGATCGGCCGCCGCGGCAGCCTCAATGGCTGGCTCACGATCAAGGGCGAGCAAGGACATACGGCCTACCCGCATCTGGCGGACAATGCCGCGCACCGCATCGTCGACCTGCTGCGGGCGATCACGGCGGCGCCGATAGATGAAGGATCGGAATTCTTCCAGCCCTCGACCTTGCAGATCTCGACGATCGACATCGGCAACCCGACAACGAATGTCATTCCGGGCGAGGCGCGCGCGACGTTCAATATCCGCTTCAACGATCTGCACAGTTCGGCGAGTCTCACCGACTGGCTGCATAAGACTTTCGATGCGGCGATCGGCGAGGGCGGGCGTTACGAGCTCGACATCGTGGTCAGTGGCGAATCCTTCCTGACGCCCCCGGGTCAGCTCAGCGACCTGGTGTCCGACGCTTGCGAAAAGGTGCTGGGCCAGCGGCCTGAGCTGAGCACCACCGGCGGCACGTCCGATGCCCGCTTCATCAAGGATTATTGCCCGGTGGCGGAGTTCGGACTGATTAGCCAGACCATGCACAAGGTCGACGAACGCACCGCCGTCGAGGACATACGCAAACTATCGGAAATTTACGAAGCGGTTCTACGCGGATACTTCCAATGATCGCCCGCCACGAGGTCCTGCTGTCGCTGTACGGGGCCTGGCGGTTGTTCCTGCGCGATCCTCGCGGCCTCGAATGGCTCGACACCTCGATCGAAGGTTTCTGGAAGTCCTTTTTCTGCGCCGTTATCGTACTGCCGGGCTATATCTTGTGGATCGCCTTTGCCAGCAGCGGCACTGGTGATGCGGGCTTCTTTCGGATCGTCACCGTCGAGGGCATTACCTACGTCATTCAATGGACGGCGTGGCCACTGTTGATGGCCTATCTCGCGCCGACGATCGATCGCGACGAATACTATATCCGCTATATAGTCGCCTACAATTGGTCGGCCGGTATCCAGATCGCCATCTACATGATCGTGCTCGTGGTCAAATTCACCGGCACGGCATCGGACGGCTTTCTCGTGACGCTCGGATTTGTCGCGACCGTCATTATTCTGTCCTATCAATGGTATGTGGCACGCGTCGGGTTGGAAGTGTCCGGCGTCGGTGCTGCCGGAATCGTGGCGGGAGAGTTCGTGCTGGGGCAGATCATTCACGCCATCGGGCAAAGCATGCTGCAATAGCGCTGCAGCCGGTCGGATGGTGAGTTTTTTAAAAAATATTATACTTACCGCCATCGGGTTGGTCGTGCTGGTGATGGTCGAGCAGTGGTTTGGAATGACCGCCGCCTTTGTCGGCGCTGCGGTGTGCTTCGTGGCTTACATTGTGCTGATCACGCTGCGTCAGGTGCGTAACGAGCCGGACGATGAATAACAGTCAATAGCGCACCCGGGTCAGATACAGCCCTTCGGGTGGCGCGGTTGGACCTCCGGCGCTCCTGTCCTTTGCCTCTAGCGCCGCGCTGACCTGCGCTTCCGACCAGGCGCCTTCGCCGACGAGCTTCAAGGTTCCGGCCAGAATACGTACCTGATTGTGCAGGAAGGAGCGTGCCTTGGCCGCTATATGGATTTCATCGCCGACGCGCGACACCGCCAATTCATCCAGCGTCTTGACCGGCGACTTCGCCTGGCATCGAAGGGCGCGGAAGGTGCTGAAATCATGGTGGCCGACCAGGTGCTGCGCTGCCGTATGCATCGCTGCCGCATCCAGGGGACGGGCCACGTGCCAAACCCGCCCGCGTTCCAGCGCGGTAGGCGCGCGGCGGTTCAGGATGCGGTACAGATACTCGCGGCCGGTGGCGGAAAAGCGGGCGTTGAAGTCCTCGGAAACCGCTTCGGCTTGCAGGACGGTCGCGGCCTTTGTCTGCAGATGATGGTTGAGAGCGTCGCGTACCGTATCGGCGTCGGTTTCTTTCGCCAGGTCGAAATGCGCGATTTGCGCCAGCGCGTGCACGCCGGAATCGGTGCGTCCCGCGCCGTGCAGCGTAATTTCCTCGCCAGAGAAGCCAGCGATGGCGGACTCCAAAGCTTCCTGCACCGAGAAACCGTTTGCTTGTCGCTGCCAGCCGACGAACTCGCTGCCGTCATACTCGATGGTGATTTTCCAGCGCATCATGGCAGTACCGTGCCCGCTGGCAGATCGTAGCCGCGCAGAAAGGATTCGGCGTCGACCGCCGCCCGGCCGCTGCGTTGCACCGTGAGAAGCCGCAGAGCCCCTTCGCTGCAGGCAATGGTCAGCCGGTCATCGATGATGGTGCCGGGCGTTGCCGATCCCGATTCTACGCAAGCCTCCAATATCTTGATACGCGCGCCGTCATGCTCGAACCAGGCGCCGGGCCAGGGCGTAAAGGCGCGCACGGCGCGTGCCAGATAGGGGGCGGGACGGGTCCAATCCAGCCGCCCTTCATCGCGGCTCAGTTTTTCCGCATAGGTGACGCCAGTCTCCGGCTGCGGCGTTGCCTTCAGGGTGCCGGCGGCGAGACCGTCCAGCGCCTCGACGACAAGCGGCCCGCCGCGCGCGGCCAGCGCATCGTGCAGGTTGCTTGCTGTCGTTTCCATCGTAATTGGAACGGCCTCGGACAGCAGAACGCCACCGGTATCGAGGCCCTCATCCATTTGCATGATCGTGACACCGGATTGCGTATCTCCGGCCAGAATAGCCCGCTGTATCGGCGCCGCGCCGCGCCAACGCGGCAGCAGCGAGGCGTGGATATTAAGGCATCCGAACCGAGGCGCTTCGAGGATTGCTGGCGGCAGGATCAAGCCGTAGGCGGCGACCACCGCCGCGTCCGCATCGAGTGCTGCGAAGGCGGCTTGTTCTTCCGGATCGCGCAGTGATTTGGGCGTTCGGACCGGGATTCCCTTGTCATCCGCAAACGCCTGCACCGGCGATGGCCGCGCTTTCTGGCCGCGTCCGGCGCGCCGTGGCGGCTGGCTGTAAACGCAGACGATATCGTGCCCAGCGGCGATCAGCGTTTTCAGCGCCGGCACCGCGAAGCCGGGCGTTCCCATATAGATCAGGCGCAGGGGCGTTCGCGTTACGGCCACCGGATCATTCGGCAGCGGCGTCCTGCGCCTTCAGCTTCTTCGTCTTGACGAGCTTGCGCAGGATCATGTTGCGTTTCAGCGCCGAGATATGGTCGACGAAGAGCATGCCGTCCAGATGGTCCATTTCGTGCTGTATGCAGGTGGCGAGCAGTTCATCGGCTTCGAGCTCGCACCGTTTGTTGTTTTCGTCGAGATATCCCACACGAACCTTCGTCGGCCGGGCGACTTCCGCATAATGGTCCGGCAGCGAGAGGCAACCTTCCTCGTAGGTCCAGATTTCTTCGGACGTAAAAAGCAATTCCGGATTGGCCATTTTTATGGGATTGCGCTCTTCGTCCTTGCCGGTTGCGTCGACGACGATCACGCGTTTCGTCACGCCGACCTGCGGTGCGGCCAGTCCAATGCCGGGTGCCAGATACATTGTCTCCAGCATATCCGTCATCAGCGTGGCAATGGCCTCGTCGACCTGGCCGACAGGTTTGCATTTCATTTTGAGGCGCGGATCGGGCGCGATGATGATGGGTAGTGTGGCCATGCGTTTCTCATACGTTCCTGCCGCATCTACCTATTGTCGAACGGTCGTCCCGTCAAGGCAGGCGCGCGAATCGATGCTATGATAGCGCCAATTGAGTTTGGAGAAACGGGCATGGATTTACTGATTCCTGGTCTTGCCGTCGGCGTGGCGTTGGCGCTCGCGGCATTTTTCGCCTATGCGCGGACGCGGGGCCTTAACGAGCAGACTGGTTTGCTGCGGGATGAGCTTACGGTCGAGCGCGCGGCCACTGCAGCAGCGGAAGCGTCCGCCACGGAAGCCGGATTGCGGGCGGCCGAGGCGGAAACGCGGATCGGCGCCATCGGCGCGCAACTTGCCGACAGCAACGAAGCGCGCGACAGGCTGGTCGCGGAACTGGAGGTGGCAAAGGAGGCGCGCCGCGAAGCAGAGAAAGACACGGCGTTGGTGCGGCAGGAAATCGAGGCCATGCGGACGCGTATGGAGGATTGGGAAAAGACCAAGGACGAGGCGATGGTTGCCGCGCGGTCCGCGATGCTTTCGACCGCGACCGACCTTTCCAACAAGCTGCTCGAAGACCACAAGCGCGAAGCGAAGACTGCCAAGGAAGACGGCGAGAAGCGGGTGCAAGAGGCAAGCGGCAAGCTGCTGACCCAGTTCGAGACCCTGTCGAAGACGGTTTCGTCCCTGAACGATCAGGTCAGCACGAACCGCGATGCGGTCGATGTGATCGAGCGGGCGCTGTCCAATCCCGCCGGCGCGGGCTTTGCCGCCGAGACCGTTTTGGAGAATACGCTGAAGTCGTTTGGCCTTTCGGTCGGCACGGATTTTGTTCTGCAAAAGACGTTCGAATCGGATGAGGGGAGAGCACTCCGGCCGGATGCCATCGTTTTCATGCCGGCGGATTCCGTGTTGGTTATCGACAGCAAAGCGTCGAAATTCCTGCTCGAACTGGCAAGAGTGGAAGACGAGGCCGCCGAGGAAGCGTTGTACGGCCGGTTGGCCGTGACGATGAACCAGCACCTCAAGTCGCTCGCCGGCAAGAATTACCGGAACGCCGTGCAATCGGACTACCGCGAGGCTGGCAAGGGCGGCGAGGTTCGCCAGCTCATAAGCCTCATGTGGTTGCCAAACGATGCCGCCGTTGAGAAGGTCCTGCGCGCCGATCCCGATTTTCAACGTAAGGCGTCCGAGAACGGTATTTTCGTGGTGGGGCCGACCGGTTTATGGACGGCTGTCGGGGTTGCCGGGTCGCGGATCAATATCAACCGCCAGGCCGAAAACCACGAAAAGATTGTCGATGCGGTTCATGAGTTGATCGAGAGTGTAGCGGTCGTTCTTTCGCGTACCGGAAGCCTTGGCCGCGGCCTTAAATCGGCGGTGAAGAGCTATGACGAACTATCGCGTTCCATCAACAGGCGTGTCCTACCGCGGGCCCGGAAGCTGCTCGACCTCGGCATTGAGCCGCCAACCAAAGGCTTGCCGAAACCCCTGCCGACCTACCAGGTCGTCGACACCGAAATGGCCGATGTCATCGATACCGAGGCCGAGATAGTGGACAATGTCAGGGAGTTGCCGCTACCGGCCGGTGAGTGAACATCATGGCGACCCGAAAAGCGCAAAAACTACCCGACGACGGCGCCAGGAACGGCTGGTACGAAACCCTGCCCCCGCCGCCGCCGGCACAACGCGCCGAGGGGGCGGTTACGGTCGACTACGCGGTTGTCGGCGCGGGCATCGTCGGTTTGACCGTGGCGCGCCGGCTCGGCGAATTGCGCCCCACTGATACGGCTGCGCTGATCGATGCAGAGCGGGTTGGCTATGGCACTTCGGGCCGCAATGCGGGCTTTCTCCTGAAGGGCCACAGCCACGGTGGCGAGAAGGACCTCGAGCTTGGGCGGCGTAACGACCGGCTGTGCGCCGCGGGGCTGGAGCATTTGCGCGACATCGTCATGCGGCATCAGATCCAGTGCGACTGGAGCGATTGGGGCCGTATCTATGTCGCCGCTGGCGGGCCGGGCGAAACCCATCTGAAGCATCTGGCGGATGGGCTCGATGGCATCGGCACGGCCTATTCCGCAGTCGATCAGGACGCGATGGAGGCGGTTACCGGGACCCGATTTTATTCACAAGGTATCCGCGCCGACGGTACGGCACTGGTGCAGCCGGCGGCGTTGATGCGAGGGCTCGGTTCGACCCTTCCGGAAAACGTTTCCTTATATGAAGAAAGCCCTGTTTCGGAAATCCACTCAGACGACGGGTTCCGGCTGATCTGTCCCGAGGGTGAAATCGCCGCGCGGCAGGTCGTTCTGGCGAACCATATCTTTGCCGAAGAACTCGGTGTTGCGCGGAGTCGCGTCGTGCCGGTCGCGCTCTTCGCCAGCCTGACCCGCCCATTGACGAAAGACGAACTAGCGCTCGCGGGCGGCGGTGGGGAGTTCGGATTGTTGCCGGCGAGCCCGAACGGCAGCACGGTGCGCCTCACTCGGGACGGCCGCATCCTGATGCGCAACACCTTGGTCTATGGCCGCGCGAAACGTTTCGACGAGGCGCAATTGAGCGAAGCACTCGCCAATCATCGCGAAGGCATAAAGCGCCGTTGGCCGGATCTTGCTGATATCGAACTGGACGGGACCTGGGGCGGAACTTTGGGATTTACGCGCAATGGCGGCGTCGTGTTCGGCGAGATGGCGCCGGGCCTGCATGCGGTGATGACGACGGATGCCGCACCGCTGACTCGAGGCGCAACGGCCGGCAAATTGCTGGCCGAACAGATCTGTGGTGTCGACAGCGCATTGCTGCAGGATATGCTCGCCTTGCCGAAGGCGGCGCTCCTGCCGCCCGACCCGTTCTTGAAGTTCATCGTCAATCGCCGGATCCGTAAAGCCGAAACCGCCGAGGCCGGTGAGCTTTAAAAGAAAAGCCGGAGAAGGTCGCCATGCGCTCGAACGAAAAGATTATGGATCTGCGAAGTTTTCTCGACGAGCTCGAGGAAATCGATCCGGGCAGCATCATGCGCATCCCCGAGCCGGTCGGGATCGATTTCGACGTGACGGCAGTGGCGATGGAGCTGGAAAGGCTAGGCCGCGCGCCGGTGATCTGGTTCGAGAAGGTCGGCGACTCGCCGTTTCCCGTCGTGACCAACCTGTTCGGCGACCGGCGGCGCTATGCCCAGGCACTCGGTGTGGCAGAAGAGGATCTGATCGAGACCTGGGCCGGGTTGGGCGAGGAAACGATCGAACCGGTGGTCCGTGATACCGGCCCGGTCCTCGACGTGGTGCTGACCGGCGATGACGTCGATCTCGACTATTTGCCGATCCTGAACCACTTTGCCGAGGATGGCGGCCGCTACGTGACCAACGGGATCGTTGTTGCCAAGGACCCGGACACAGGTGTCCGCAACGCCAGCTATCACCGGCTGCAGGTGATGGGCAAGACCCGCTTCGGCACCAGCCTGCACAGCCGCCGGCACCTCTGGAACTACGCGCAGCGGGCGGCGGAACGCGACGAACCGATTCCGGTTTCCATCGTGATCGGCGGGCACCCGCGCTTTGCCTTCGGCAGTGGGCTCTGGAAAGGCGCGATCGATGCGGACGAATACGCGGTCGCCGGCGGGTTCATGGGCCAGGCGCTGGAATTGGTCCCGGGCGTGACGGTGCCCGTCGAGGCGCCGGCTTATGCGGAGTTCGTCATCGAGGGCCACATCGTGCCGGGCGAACAGATTGGCGAAGGGCCATTCGCCGAATTCACGGGGTATGCTTCCGCGCGTTCCACGCAGCACGTCATCGACGTCACCGCGATCCTGCACCGCAAGGACGCGATCTATCAGGACATCGTCTCCGGCATCTCCGCCGAACATACCGGGCTGCTGGCGGTGCCGATGGAGGCGCGGCTGCTCAAGGTGCTGCGGCAGAACTATCCCAACGTCACCGGCGTGGCGATGCCGAAATCCGGCACTTGCCGGATGCATGTCTATATCGCGATGAACAACCCGGCGCCGGGTCAAGCGAAGAACGCCGCCGCGACCGCACTTGGCGAAGATCTTAGCCTAAAATTGGCGGTCGTCGTCGACAGCGATGTCGACATCGCCAGCGATCAGGACGTGATGTGGGCAATCTGTACCCGGATGCAGGCGGACACGGACGTGGACATCCTGAAGAACTGCATGGGCGCGATCCTCGACCCGTCCAACCATGACGGGTTGACCGCCAAGATGATCATCGATGCGACCAAACCCGCCGGCGATTTCCCGGCCCGCCATACGATCCCGGAAGACGCGGCGGCGCGGGCGCGGGATTTAATTGGGAAATATGGTTCTTAATGTGTGGTCTATACGCTGTTAGTATGATTTTGATCATATTTTCAGCATATGATATGCTTCGACTAAGGAGATCGAAGCATGAAGATGACCCGAAAAACGATCACCATTCCAAGCGCAATGGAAAGCTGGGTAAAGGCACAGATTGCGATGGGACGTTATGCCAACGATAGCGAGTATTTCCGCGATCTGATCCGCCACGATCAGGAACGTCACGCTGTCGAGACCAAGTTGCGCTCGATACTAGACGAGGCAGAAGCGAGCGGTTTAAGCGAAAAGTCCATCGATCAGATTTGGACCGAGGCCGAGGCGCGGCATTTGGCGAAGAATGGCTAGATATCTGCTTTCGAAAGCGGCGGAAAGAGATATTAATCAGATTGCCGACTATACGATAACAAGCTTCGGCCTCGATCAGGCGAGGCGTTATCGAGACGACCTAACGAAGCTATTCTCCTCGCTCGCGGAAAATCCGCTGATGGGACGCGACCATGGTCACATCAGGCCGGGGTACCGACGGCATATCCATGCTCGTCATTCGATCTATTATCGCGTTCGAGATGACAGAATTGAGATCATGCGGATCTTGCACGAACGTCAAGATCCGCTCCGCCATTTGTGATCGAGACGAGTTTTCCATAGTGTCTGCAAATTGTTTCCGGTACAGACCGCCAATCGAAGAAGCAGGTGCCTGTCTTGTATTACGGTCTCATACCTTCGCGCGGGACAATTTTTAGAAATGCCGGTTTAAGTCCCCGCTTAATATGCAGTATCTCTGTACCGGCCTCGATGAGGCGATAGAAGATCACATATTGGCCGTGTGGGATGCTGCGAACGCCGGGACCGAGTTCCGGCCGGGCGCGGCCGGCATGCGGTGTGTTCGCCAGCCGGTGGCAATGCGCGACAATCTCCCGAGTGAACGATTTTGCGCGATCGGGATTGTCCTGCGCGATGAAATAAGCAATGTCGGTTAAATCGGCTGCTGCCTCGGGCGTTATGAGCGCCCGGCTCATGTTACGGAGGGCTGTGCCGCCTCTTTATTCAAACGCTCACGAACTTGCTGCCAAATCTCGTCGGCATCCAGAGTAAGGGATTCTCCTCGGGCAGACTGTCTCAGGCTGGTTTCGATTTTCTTGCGGATAGCGTCGAGCTTGTCGGCTTCGTCTTTCAACCACTCGAAACTTTGAGCGATCGCTTCATCCCTGGAGGCGAAAACACCAGCCTCGATAAGGCGTTCGATCGCATTGGATTGTTCAGGTGTTAGCTTCTGATCCATCGACCGATTGTTCTACTTTTGTTTCCTCTTAGCAAGCGGTTTCTGCACGGCGGTTACTCCCGCAGCGCCCGTACGATTTTCTCCGGTGTGATCGGCAGATCGAAGACGCGGGTGCCGATGGCGTCGGCGACGGCGTTGGCGATGGCCGGCGCGACCGGGGTCAGGCTGGGTTCGCCGATGCCCTTGGCGCCGAACGGGCCGAGGCCGCTGCGGGATTCCAGGATGATGCATTTGATCTCCGGCATATCCATCGAAGTCGGGATCAGGTATTCGCTGAAGCTCGGGCTGACCAGCTTGCCCTCCTGATAGATCAGCTCTTCGCTGAGCGCGTAGCCCTGGCCCATCAGGGCACCGCCCTCGATCTGGCCTTCGACTGCTTGTGGGTTGATTGCCTGACCGATGTCGTGAGCGCCGACGCTTTTCAGAACCGTGACTTCGCCGGTTTCCGTATCGACGGCAACTTCGACCGCATGGCAGCCATAGGTGAAGTCGGGGAAGACCGGGCCTTGTCCCGTCTCTTGATCGATGGGGTCGGTGAAGGGCGCGCGGAACATGGCGAGTTCGGATCGCTCCAGCCCTTCCGACGCGCCGCGCGCCGCGAGATCCTTCAGCGACATCGATTTCGAGGGGTCGTCCGGGACGAAAGCCTGCCCGTTCGCCAGATCGACCTCGTCGGGCCGTGCATCCAGCTCCTGTGCGGCAAACGCAACGAGACGCTCGCGCAGGTTCGAGCTCGCAGTGTGCACGGCACGTCCGGTCATATAAAGCGCCCGCGTTGCGGTTGTCGTCCCTGCAAGCGGTGTGACGGCGGAATCGCTGTTGTAGATGACCACGTCGTCGAGCCCGACGCCGAGCAGCTCGGCGGCGATCTGACCAAGCGCCGAGGCCTGGCCCGCGCCGATATCGGTGACGCCGGAACGGACAATCACGGTGCCGTCGACTTCGATGCCGACCCAGGCTTCCGAGGTGTCATGGAACCAGGTAATGCGGCCGTAACTTTGCTGATAGGTCGCGACGCCGCGGCCAATCTTGATCGGGCCGCTGGCGGCCGTTTTTTCACCCAGGGCTTCGAGCGCTTGTGTCATGCATTCGTCGGCCCAGATGGCGCTTTCGACGGTTTGTCCCGTGGCTGTCTTGTCGCCCGTCCGCATGAAATTGCGCCGCCGCAATTCAAATCGGTCGATGCCGAGGGTCTTCGCGATTTCGTCCATCTGCGCTTCGTAGGCGACGCAGGCCTGCGCCGCGCCGAAGCCTCGGAAGGCGCTGGTGTACATGTTGTTGGTGGCAATCGCAGCGGAGTCGATCTTGACGTTGTCGATCCGGTAGGGGCCGGGTGCCGCGACGGCGCAATACAGCAGCACGTAGGGGCTGAGGAACACGTAGGCGCCGGAATCCGCGCTGATTTTGACTTCCAGCGCGGTGATCTTGCCGTCCTTGGTGACGCCGGTCTTGTGCGAGACCGAAAAGGGGTGGCGCTTGCCATGGCCGACGAACGAGTCCTCGCGGGTATAGGCGAGCCGCACCGGCCGCCGCGTCGCCTGCGCCAGCAGGGCCAGATAAAGTTCGACCGTGATGTCTTCCTTACCGCCGAAGCCGCCGCCGACCATCGCGCCCAATATACGTACCTTGTTGTGCGGCACGCCCAGCGCGTCGGCGATAAAGCGGAAATGTTCGATGACCTGCGTCGACATGCGGATGTTGACGACGCCGTTTTCGTCCACCCAGGCGAGGCCGACTTCGGGTTCCAGGAAGGCGTGCTCGATGAACTGGGTGTGGAAGGTGTTCTCGATAATGTGGTCGGCTTCGGCGAAGCCTTTCTCGGTGTCGCCTTTGCGGATCTTGTGTTCGCCGACGATGTTGTCCGGTTCGGTCACGATGGGCGCGCCGGGATCGAGCGCCGCTTCGGTGTCGTATACGCCCGGCATAGGCTCGATCTCATACTCGATCAGATCATAGGCTTTGTCGGCAATCGCCGGTGTTTCCGCCGCGATCAAGGCCAGCGGCTCGCCATGATGGCGGATGATCTCGCGCACCAGGATTTGCCGATCCGTCGACGCGCGCTTCTGCCCCGTCTGTCCCGGCATGTCCGTGGCTGCGAGGCGGTCGGGCAGGTCTTGCGCTGTCAAAACACAGACGACGCCGGGCAGTGCCCGCGCCTTCGAAGCGTCGAGGTGTTTCAAGCGGCCGCTGGCGATGTCGCTGCGCAGAACCTTGGCGTGCAGCATGCCGGGCATTGTGTAGTCGCCGGCGTAGCGGGTGCGCCCAGTCGCCTTGCCCTCGGCATCGGTCCGTTCCAGCGGCTTGCCGACCTGCCGCAGGACGACATTGGCCTCGGCCTGACGATACGGGATTTCTTGATCAGTCATCGCCACCTCCCGCACGCAAGACTTCCGCGGCCTGTTTGATGGCCGTGAAGATTTTCGTGTAGCCGGTGCAGCGGCACAGATTACCGCTCAAGGCGAGCGCGATGTCGTCGTCTGTCGGGTCCGGTATGTCGCGCAGCATCGCTTCGGCGGCGATCATGATCCCCGGTGTGCAGTAGCCGCATTGCACGGCGCCATGTTCGAGGAACGCCGCGATCAAAGGGTGCGGGCTATCCGCATCGTTGAGTCCTTCGAGGGTCGTGACCTTCTTGCCTTCAACCATCCAGGCGAGGGTCAGACAGCTATCCACGGCTTCGCCATCGATCTGCACCGCGCAGGCACCGCAATCGCCTTTCTCGCAGCCGCTCTTGACCTCGAACTGACCATGCCGGCGCAGACAATCGAGCAGCGTTTCGTTGGCCGGCGCGCTCAATTCGCGGGCGACGCCGTTGATTTCGACCGTAATCGCTTTCTCGAGGCTCATGCCGCGTCCTCCCAGGCTTGCTTCAGCAATCGCCGTGTCAGGACATGAATGCAATGGCGTCGATAATCGGCCGAGGCTCGCAAATCGTCGATCGGACTGGACTCTTCCATCGCCTTGCGGGCGGCAGAGTCGATTAGATCATCTGCTAGCGGTTCACCGGTAAGCATTGCCTCGGCATCCTTCGCGCGGAATACGGTCGGGCCGACCGCGCCCAGCGCGATGCGTGCTTCTGTGCAACGGTCGCCGTCCCGCGTCACGGTTACGGCGACGCCGACGACCGTGATCGCATCGCCCTTGCGGCGCGCCAGCTTGTAGAACAGGTTGGCGGTGTGCGGTCCGGGCGCCGCCCAGGACAGGCCGGTGACCAACTCGTCATGTTTGCGCTGGTTTGTCTTGAAGCCTGTGTAGAAGTCGTTGAGCGGCACGGTGCGAGAGCCGGTGCTGCAGGTCAGATGGACTTCCGCATCGAGAGAGAGCAGCGGCGGTACCGTGTCGGCGGCGGGCGATCCGGAACAGACATTGCCCGCGACCGTCGCCTGATTGCGCACCATCTGGCCGCCGAACACGCGGGCGGCGGCGACCAGCGACGGTGCCGCTTCGGCCATTGCGGGGTTGCGGAGGAGATCGCCAATCGTCGTGCCGCCGCCGATGATTACGCGGCCATCTTCGATCTTTATATCGCGGAAGCCGTCGATGTTGCCAAGCCAGATGAGCCGCTCAGCGTCTTCGCGGCGTGCACGAAGGTCGACCAGCAGGTTGGTGCCGCCGGCAAGCAGCGTCCCGCCGGGCAGTCTGGCCAGCGTCTCCTGCAGGTTGCCCGGCATGTCCAGTTCAAATTCGCGCAGCATCGCGCTCCCTCCCCGTGTCCTCTATACGTCCCAGCCGCCGTCGACGGATATCTTCTGGCCCGTCATGTTCTTGCTTTCGTCGCTCGCGCAATATAGCACCGCGTCCGCAACGTCTTCAGGCTCGGTCACGCGGCCGAGACACATTTCCTCGACATATTCCTGATAAACCTGCTCGAAGGTCCAGCCGCGCACCTTGGCTTTTTCCTCGCATAGCTTGTTCATGCGCGGCGTGTGGACGATGCCCGGCATGACGATATTAACGTTCACATTGTGCGGCCCCGCTTCGAGCGCGATGGTGCGGGTCAGGCCGCGCAGGGCCCATTTTGATGAGCTGTAGGCGGTGCGGTATTTGTAGCCGCGCAACCCGGACGAGCCGCCAATATTGACGATCTTGCCGTATTTCTGCGCGATCATGGTCGGCAGCGTGTATTTGATCGGCAGAAAGGTGCCGCGCACGTTAATGTCGAGCACCTCCAGAAAATCGTCCGGGTCGATGTCCTGAACTGGCGTTTCGATTGGCCCCGTGGTGCCCGCGACATTGGCCAGGATATCGATGCGGCCGCCGAACGCTTCCTTGGTGCGGGCGACCATCGCCTCGACCTGCTTTGGGTCCGTCACATCGGCGGATATCGTTTCCACTCGCCGGCCCATCGCTCGGACTTCCTCGGCAACCTCTTCGAGGGGTGCCACGTCGCGTGCGGCGAGCATCATGTCTGCCCCTTCGCGCCCCAGGGTCCGGGTGATCGCGCTACCCATGCCCTTCGCGGCGCCGGTGATAATGGCGATCTTGTTTTCGAGTCTCATGGTCTTTCCCCCTGTTTTACGTTTCGTCGCCGGCGGGCTTGCCGTACCCGCCGCCGCCGCTGCTTTCCATCACGACCGTGTCGCCGCGTCCCAAACGGACGTTCGTCTTGCCCGGCAACTCGCGGCGCGAACCGTCCGCGCCGATCACATCGACGCGAAATGGTGCGCCGTCTTTGCCGCCTTGCAAACCGTAGGGCGGAATGATCCGCCGCTCGAACATCGTCGTCAATGACATCTCGTCCGCCAGCACGTGATATTCGCGATGCAGTCCCTCGCCGCCTTGATGCGCGCCGGCGCCGCCGGAACC
Source organism: Alphaproteobacteria bacterium (assembly GCA_012103325.1). GTDB lineage: Bacteria > Pseudomonadota > Alphaproteobacteria > UBA8366. The sequence goes on along the minus strand of WLWY01000001.1, from coordinate 1,095 downwards.
CTGCCGCAGCCGCTGGCATTCGATGCGGATCGGATATTCGGCCTCGATGATTTCCGCTGGCGTGTTCATCACATTGGACAAATGCACCCGGATAACCGGCGCGCCGTCGCGGTCGATCCGCGCGCCTTCGCCACCGCCATGGGTTTCGTACAGCGTTGTCCAGGCACCGTCGGCCCGCTTGCCGCCGAACAGGAGCAGCCCGGACGTCGTCGCACCACCGGCGCTAACCCGCTCCGGGATAACCGGTTCCAGCGCGCGGAAGATTGCGTCGGCAACCCGCTGCGAGGTTTCGTGATTGCCGCCGACGACCGGCAGATCGATGCCGGGTTCGAGGATCGATCCGGGCCGAGTGATGACCGTGAGCGGTCGATAACACCCGCCGTTCGGTTGTATCTCGGGGCCGGTAAGCACTTTCATCGCATAGAAGGCGGCGGCGGAGGCAATGAAGGGCGTCGAATTGATCGGACCGCGCGTCGCATCGTCGGAGGCGGAGAAATCGAAGAGCGCCTTGTCTTTTTCCAACACGATGCGGACACGCACGGCGATGCGCCGGTCGTCGATACCGTCATCGTCGAGCCAGTCTTCGCCGTGATATTCGCCCGGCGGCAGATCCGCGATGGCGGCCCGCATCTGCGCCTCGGCCCGGTCGTGCAGCGCCGTGATGGTGCGGTTGACCGTTTCCAGCCCATGCCGCTCGTAGAGGTCCTGCAATCGCAAATCGGCAGACCGGGTCGCGGCCATCTGCGCCAAAATGTCGCCTTCGCGTTCCGGCGCACCGCGTACATTGGCCAGCACGAAATCGAGCTTCTCGCGGTCGGGGCCGTCGGCGGTGAACAAGCGCACCGGAGGGATACGCAACCCTTCCTGCCAGGCGTCCGTCGCGTACGCGACGTAGCTGCCGGGAACAGCACCACCGATATCGGCCCAATGCGCCAGGCTGACGGCGAAAGCCTGCAGCGATCCCTCAATGAAGATCGGCCGGATCGCCTTCACGTCCGGCAGATGATTGCCGCCCACTTCCGGCAGGTTCAGGAACCACACATCGCCGGGCGCCATTCGCTCCGCCGGAACGCGTTTCAGAAACTCCTTCACCGT